>NZ_LMLH01000033.1 GCF_001421885.1 Pseudomonas sp. Leaf48 | reverse complement strand
CGGAGCGGCCACATCTGGCCTTGAAATACAAAACGCCCGATGCGGTGCATCGGGCGTTTTGAGACTGAAACAGGTGTAAACCTATTTCAGGACTAGACACACGCAATTTCGACAGGCACCCGATTTCCCCGTGGTGAGGGGGCTCGCCCCCGTTGGACTACGCAGTAGTCCCAGAAATTCTTGGGGCCGGTGCGCAACCCAGCGGGGCGATGCGGCGTTCCGACAAGCCCCCTTGCCACAGGACTTTCGTGAAACATGCCCAAAATGTTTTGCGACTGGAGGCAACCGCCGCACCTGACCTATGCTGCAACCCAACGCTTTCGTTTCCGGTCGAGCTCATGGCCCGTGTTTTTCCATTCATCCTGCTGCTGATATCCCTGCCCGCCACCGCGCAGATCTATAAGTACACGGACGCCAATGGCACCACCACCTACAGCAATCAACCGCCCACAGGCGCAAACGCCCGGGCTGTCGAGTTACAGCCTCTCAACAGCATCGAAAGCCAGCCACCTGGCAATCCCGCTCCACCCATCGCCCCTTCCAGCGAACAGCCCCGCAGCACCCTCTACGAGGTACTGGAACTCTCCGGCCTGCCCACTGGCGAATCACTGCGCGCCAACAACGGCAACGTCACTGTCGAAGTCCTGATCAAGCCGCACCTGCAAGATCATCATCTACTGCGTCTCTTGCTGGATGATCAGCCTTACGGTCAGCCGAGCAACGTCCCGACCCTGCAATTGCTCAACGTCGCTCGTGGTGAGCACCGCCTCGCGGTACAGGTGATTGAACGCCAAAGCATCGTGCAGCAAAGCCATACGGTGACCTTCACCGTGCAGCGGGCAAGCAAACCGTAAACCCGCAACGATAAATACCTTTGTGCGACTCTTCTTACTTCATTCAGCTTTGTGCACTATATTGGTGCGAAATCTTGCGGCGCACGCACATTCCAACCCATTTTGGTTCGAAAATACCCGTAACAGCGAACCGAGCGCTATGCAATCGAGCGCTAAACGCCCGTTTTAGCGCTAAAGCGCTTCTTTTCGGAGCCTTGGTTTGGTTTTTGCATTTTGCGCTTACCAACGCTTGTTTCTTGCGCCCGCTCCGCTCCAAAAGAGGTCCTGATGACCATAAGCGACGCACTACACCGTTTGCTACTCGACAACCTCACCACCGCCACCATCCTGCTCGATGCCGAATTGCGCCTCGAGTACATGAACCCGGCGGCGGAGATGCTGCTGGCCATCAGTGGTCAGCGCAGCCATGGGCAATTCATCAGCGAGTTATTCACCGAGTCCCCCGAAGCGCTGAATTCTTTGCGCCAAGCGGTAGAACACGCGCATCCATTCACCAAGCGTGAAGCCATGCTCACCGCCCTCACCGGCCAGACCCTGACCGTCGATTACGCCGTAACGCCCATCCTCAACAATGGCGAAACCCTGCTGCTGCTCGAAGTGCATCCTCGCGACCGCTTGCTGCGAATCACCAAGGAGGAGGCGCAACTGTCGAAGCAGGAAACCAGCAAAATGCTGGTGCGCGGCCTTGCCCATGAAATCAAGAACCCATTGGGCGGTATTCGCGGCGCGGCGCAGTTGCTGGCCCGCGAGCTGCCGGAAGAAAGCCTGCGCGATTACACCAACGTCATTATTGAAGAAGCCGATCGCCTGCGTAATCTGGTCGATCGCATGCTCGGCTCGAACAAGCTGCCGTCGCTGGCAATGTGCAACATCCACGAAGTGCTGGAGCGTGTCTGCCAGTTGGTGGAGGCCGAAAGCCAGGGTTGCATCACCTTGGTGCGCGACTATGACCCAAGCATCCCTGACGTATTGATCGACCGCGAACAGATGATTCAAGCGGTACTGAACATCGTGCGCAACGCGATGCAAGCCATCAGCAGCCAGAACGAACTGCGCCTGGGTCGCATCAGCCTGCGCTCGCGCACCATGCGCCAGTTCACCATCGGCCACGTGCGCCATCGCCTGGTGACCAAGATCGAAATCATCGACAACGGTCCGGGCATTCCTGCCGAGCTTCAGGAAACCATTTTCTTCCCAATGGTCAGCGGCCGTCCGGATGGTACCGGTCTGGGCCTGGCCATTACCCAGAACATCATCAGCCAGCACCAGGGCCTGATCGAATGTGACAGCCACCCCGGCCACACCACCTTCTCGATCTTTCTGCCACTGGAACAAGGAGCCACATCGACATGAGCCGTAGTGAAACCGTGTGGATCGTCGATGACGACCGTTCTATCCGTTGGGTCCTGGAAAAAGCCTTGCAGCAGGAAGGCATGACTACGCAAAGCTTCGACAGCGCCGATGGCGTGATGAGCCGCCTGGCGCGCCAGCAGCCGGACGTGATCATTTCCGACATCCGCATGCCCGGTGCCAGCGGCCTGGACCTGCTGGCGCGGATTCGCGAACAACACCCACGGTTACCGGTCATCATCATGACCGCTCACTCCGATCTGGACAGCGCTGTCGCGTCCTATCAGGGCGGCGCATTCGAGTACCTGCCCAAGCCATTCGATGTCGACGAAGCCGTATCCCTGGTCAAGCGCGCCAACCAGCACGCCCAGGAACAGCAAGGCCTGGAAGTCGTTCCGACACTGACCCGCACCCCGGAAATCATCGGCGAAGCGCCGGCGATGCAGGAAGTGTTTCGTGCCATTGGGCGCTTGAGTCATTCCAATATCACCGTGCTGATCAATGGTGAATCGGGTACCGGTAAAGAACTGGTGGCCCACGCCCTGCACCGCCACAGCCCCCGTGCGGCTTCGCCGTTCATTGCGCTGAACATGGCGGCGATCCCCAAGGACCTGATGGAGTCGGAGCTGTTCGGCCACGAGAAAGGCGCCTTCACCGGCGCAGCCAACCTGCGTCGCGGACGTTTCGAACAGGCAGATGGCGGCACCCTGTTCCTCGACGAAATCGGCGACATGCCGGCCGATACCCAGACCCGCCTGCTGCGTGTCCTGGCAGACGGCGAGTTCTACCGCGTGGGCGGTCATGTGCCGGTGAAGGTCGACGTGCGAATCATTGCCGCGACGCACCAGAACCTGGAAACCCTGGTGCACGCCGGGAAATTCCGTGAGGATTTGTTCCATCGACTGAACGTGATTCGAATCCACATTCCTCGCCTGTCGGACCGTCGCGAAGACATCCCGACCCTGGCCAAGCACTTCCTCAGTCGTGCCGCCCAGGAACTGGCCGTCGAGCCGAAGCTGCTCAAGAGCGAAACCGAGGAATACCTGAAAAACCTGCCGTGGCCGGGTAACGTGCGTCAGCTGGAGAACACCTGCCGCTGGATAACGGTGATGGCTTCGGGTCGCGAAGTGCACATCGGCGACTTGCCGCCGGAGCTGCTGAGCCTGCCTCAGGATTCCGCGCCAGTGACCAACTGGGAACAGGCCCTGCGCCAGTGGGCCGACCAGGCGCTAGCTCGCGGTCAGTCGAGCCTGCTAGACAGCGCTGTGCCAGCCTTCGAGCGGATCATGATCGAGACCGCCCTCAAACACACCGCCGGTCGCCGCCGCGATGCCGCTGTCTTGCTGGGCTGGGGCCGCAATACCCTGACTCGCAAGATCAAGGAATTGGGGATGAAGGTAGATGGCGGGGATGATGATGAGGGGGATGAGGGCTAAATTGGGCTAGCCCTGCAACATCGCTGGCAGCGAACCTCTTTTTAGTTCACACCGAACAATGTGGGAGCGGGCTTGCTCGCGAAAGCGGGGCGTCATTCAACATCGATGTTGAATGTGATGGCCTCTTCGCGAGCAAGCCCGCTCCCACATTTAGTACTGCGTGCACCGACTCAAAGCACCGTGAACCGCAATCGCGCACAAAAACAACTTCAACGCTCCCCCTGCGTTCGCTATCGAAGCCCTACCTAAAAAACACGAAAGCCCCGTAATACGGGGCTTTCGGCAGTTCAGCACAACTTTGCGTTTCAACTTGTTAAAAACTGGCACGCCCCCTGCAACATCCCTTTCAAGTGATTCAGTTCACCTACCCGGTTTCGGGGACCTTGGTACAGGCAGGCCGGGGATTCCCCTCTTTACATCAGGCTCACACCGCAAGCGCGACGAGCCAACCGTTTTGGGGCCCTTGATACAGGCAGGTCAGGGGTTCCTTCTTTACACCGGGGTTGGTGCCATGCGCCAACCCGCCCGTTTCGGGAACCTTGGTACAGGCAGGCCGGGGATTCCCTCTTTTATTGCTCCCGGAGATGGATCTGCAGCCGCCAGCGGTCATCGACCTCGCTACCGGCCCATTCGCCCTGCAGAGGCCGAGCCGCCACCAGCGTCAACAACAACCCGCCATCACTCAACCGCACCCGCCAGTTCACGTCCTTGTCGCCAAGCCTGAGCTGGCCGCTCTTGGCCAGGCCCTTGGCATCGAACAGCAGAGCAACGCTGCCGTCGACAATCTCGCCGTGAGTCTTGGGCTGTTGGTTGAACCACACCACCAATCCATCGTTCGTGACTTCAATCTGCTGCAGCTCGCTGGGATCGGGGGTGGTCAGGCGCCCGATCATCATTCCCACCATTACGCCAACAATTGCCAGCGACGCCATCACCCGCAGGAATAGTTTCGAACGCAAGCCGGCTTGCGGCGTAGAATGCCGCTCATCTTTACCTTCGGAGCCGTGCATGTTTCACGTCATCCTTTTCCAACCAGAAATTCCGCCGAATACCGGCAACGTTATCAGGCTGTGCGCCAACAGTGGCTGCCACCTGCATTTGATCGAACCGCTGGGCTTCGAGATGGACGACAAGCGCCTGCGCCGTGCCGGCCTCGACTATCACGAATACGCCACCTTGCAACGCCATGCTGACCTCGCCAGCTGCCTGGAAAGCCTCGGTCATCCACGGTTGTTCGCCTTCACCACCAAGGGCTCGCGAGCGTTTCACGATGCCAGTTTCGTGCCCGGCGACGCGTTCCTGTTCGGCCCGGAAAGCCGCGGCCTTCCCGCCGAGGTACTCGACGCACTTCCCGCCGACCAACGCCTGCGCCTGCCGATGCGTGAAGGTTGCCGCAGCCTGAATCTGTCGAACACCGTGGCGGTCGCCGTTTACGAAGCCTGGCGCCAGAACGGCTTCAAATAGCACCGCATAGCAAATGTGGGAGCGGGCTTGCTCGCGAAGGGGTCATCAGATTCAACATGAATGTTGACTGATACACCGCTTTCGCGAGCAAGCCCGCTCCCACATTGGACTTGCTTCGACGATCAGGACAGCTTACTGGACGGTCGGCGTCTCGCCCGCAGCCTGCATGCGTTGCAGTTCTTGCGCGTACAGCGCGTCGAAGTTCACCGGCGCCAGCATCAGAGCCGGGAACGAACCACGGGTCACCAGGCTGTCCAGGGTTTCGCGAGCGTACGGGAACAGGATGTTCGGGCAGAACGCACCCAGGGTGTGGCTCATCGAAGCGTCGTCCAGGTTCTTGATCAGGAAGATCCCGGCCTGTTGCACTTCAGCGATGAACGCCACTTCATCACCGTTCTTCACGGTCACCGACAGGGTCAGCACGACTTCGTGGAAATCGGATTCCAGGGCCTTTTGACGGGTGTTCAGGTCCAGAGCGACGCTCGGCTCCCATTGCTGACGGAAAATCGCCGGGCTTTTCGGAGCTTCGAAGGACAGGTCACGCACATAAATGCGCTGCAAGGAGAATTGCGGTGCAGTTTCTTCTTCGGTCGCAGCAGTGTTCTGTTGGTCAGTCATCGCAGATCCTTCTTGATCCAGGGTTCTTATAGGTTTGCTTGTTTTGAGTAGTGCAGTCAGGCCCTGAGCAACGCATCGAGCTTGCCGGCGCGCTCCAGGGCAAACAAATCATCACAACCGCCGACGTGTGTGCTGCCGATCCAGATTTGCGGCACGGACGTACGCCCGGCCTTCTGGGCCATTGCAGCGCGCACCTGCGGCTTGCCATCGACCTTGATCTCTTCGAAGGCTACGCCTTTGTTCTCGAGCAGGTATTTGGCTCGCGAGCAGTAGGGGCAGTAATCGCTGGAATAGACGACGACGTTGCTCATATCACTTCACCAACGGCAGGTTATCGCCTTTCCAGCTGGAAATACCGCCGGACAGCTTGGCGGCGGTGAAGCCGGATTTCATCAGTTCGCGGGCATGGGTGCCGGCGGTCTGGCCCATGGCATCGACCAGAATGATGGTCTTGGCCTTGTGTTTTTCCAGTTCGCCGACGCGAGCAGCCAGTTTGTCGTGGGGAATGTTCAGCGCACCGACGATGTGACCGGCGGCGAAATCCTTGACCGGACGGATGTCGATCACCACGCCTGCGTCCTTGTTGACCAGCCCGGTCAGTTCACCGGTGCTCAGGCTACGGCCGCCGCCCTGCATTTGATAGGCAATCAGCAACGCCAGCAGTACGACGAAGATACCGACGAGAATGTAGTGGTTAGTGGCAAATTGAATCAGGTTAGCAACCATCGAAGGAGGTTCCAGGGCGTTAAAATGTCGGCCAGTATACACAGCCACTATGGTGGGCCAAACCCCGTCCGGCGGTGACGTGGCCGGAACTTCGCTTTAAACTGCCACTCCCTTTTCCATTGCTCCTTTTTATCTCAGCCACGAGTGGATTCCATGACTACCACGCCTAAACCTTTGGTCCTGATGATTCTCGACGGCTTCGGTCACAGTGACAGCCCTGAATCCAATGCCATCTTCGCCGCGAAGAAGCCCGTGCTGGACCGCCTGTGGGCCACCGTGCCTAACGGCTTGATCTCGGGCAGCGGCATGGATGTCGGCTTGCCGGATGGCCAGATGGGCAACTCTGAAGTCGGCCACATGAATCTCGGCGCCGGCCGCGTGGTGTACCAGGACTTCACTCGCGTGACCAAATCGATCCGCGACGGTGAGTTCTTCGAGAACCCGACCATCTGCGCCGCTGTGGACAAAGCCGTCGCCGCCGGCAAAGCCGTGCATTTCATGGGCCTGCTGTCCGATGGCGGCGTGCACAGCCACCAGGACCACCTGATCGCCATGGCTGAACTGGCCTTCAAGCGCGGGGCCGAAAAGATTTACCTGCACGCGTTCCTCGACGGCCGTGATACCCCGCCGAAAAGCGCGCAATCATCGATCGAACTGCTCGACGCAACTTTCCAGGCCCTGGGCAAAGGCCGGATCGCCAGCATCATCGGCCGCTACTTCGCCATGGACCGCGACAACCGCTGGGACCGCGTATCCCAAGCCTACAACCTGATTGTCGACGGCCACGGCGAGTTCAACGCGGCCACTGCACAGGAAGGTCTGGAAGCGGCCTACGCGCGCGGCGAAAGCGATGAATTCGTCAAAGCCACCTCCATCGGTGAGCCGGTAAAAGTGGAGGACGGCGACGCCGTGGTCTTCATGAACTTCCGTGCCGACCGCGCTCGCGAGCTGACCCGCGTGTTCGTCGAAGACGACTTCAAGGACTTCGAGCGTGCCCGCCAGCCAAAACTGGCCGGCTACGTCATGCTGACCCAGTACGCCGCAAGCATTCCTGCGCCATCGGCCTTTGCTGCCGGCAGCCTGGAGAATGTGCTGGGCGATTACCTGGCGAAAAACGGCAAGACCCAGCTGCGCATCGCCGAAACCGAAAAATACGCCCACGTGACCTTCTTCTTCTCCGGCGGTCGCGAAGAACCGTTCCCGGGCGAAGAACGCATCCTGATTCCGTCGCCGAAAGTCGCCACCTATGACTTGCAGCCGGAAATGAGCGCGCCGGAAGTCACCGACCGCATCGTCGACGCCATTGAAAACCAGCGTTACGACGTGATCGTGGTCAACTACGCCAACGGCGACATGGTCGGCCACAGTGGCGTGTTCGAAGCCGCGGTTAAAGCCGTCGAATGCCTGGACCAGTGTGTCGGCCGCATCGTCGAGGCCCTGGAGAAAGTCGGCGGTGAAGCGCTGATTACCGCCGACCACGGCAACGTCGAGCAAATGTCCGATGCCTCCACCGGCCAGGCGCATACCGCGCACACCACCGAACCGGTTCCGTTCATCTATGTCGGCAAGCGTGACCTGAAGGTTCGCGAAGGCGGCGTGCTGGCGGACGTGGCGCCGACCATGTTGAAACTGCTGGGCCTGGAACAGCCTGCGGAAATGACCGGGACTTCGATCCTGGTGTAAACCCCGCAATACCCAGTGGGAGCGAGACTATGTGGCGAGGGGGCTTGCCCCCGTTGGACTACGCAGTAGTCCCAAAACACTGTTTTGGGGCCGCTTCGCTGCCCAACGGGGGCAAGCCCCCTCGCCACAGGCTCCCACATTGGTTTGTGGTGTTTTTTTGTCCAGTTATCACACAGTCGGAAATGGGCATTTTTTTTGCTGCCCATGGCGGGCATACTAGGCTGTCCCTTTCCCTGGTGCCGCCCGCCTCTATGCTTCGTGTCCTGATAGCCCTTGCTCTGACATGCCTGCTCCAACCGGCCTTTGCTGACGAGCGCGCGCAAACCCAACAACAGTTGGACGCTACGCGTCAGGATATTGCCGAGCTGAAAAAAATGCTGGGCAAACTGCAGGAAGAAAAATCCGGTGTGCAAAAAGAGCTCAAGGGCACCGAGACCGAAATGGGCAAGCTCGAGAAGCAGGTCGAAGCCCTGCAAAAAGAGCTGAAGAAAAGCGAAGACGAGTTGCAGCGACTCGATGCCGAGAAAAAAAAACTCCAGAGCGCGCGCACTGAACAGCAACGACTGATCGCCATTCAGGCCCGTGCGGCCTACCAGAACGGGCGCCAGGAATACCTCAAGCTGCTGCTCAACCAACAGAATCCGGAAAAATTCGCCCGTACCCTTACCTATTACGACTACCTGAGTCAGGCCCGCCTGGAGCAGCTGAAGAACTTCAATGAAACCCTGCGCCAACTGAGCAATGTCGAAAAAGACATCGCCATGCAGCAGGCACAACTGCTGGTACAGCAAAGCAGCCTCGACACCCAGCGCGGCGAACTGGACAAAGTTCGCCAGGAACGCCAGAAAGTCCTGGCCAGACTCAATGACGACGTAAAGGCTCGTGACCAGAAGCTGGCGGCCCGCGAGCAGGATCAGGCTGACCTGTCTAAAGTCCTTAAAACCATTGAAGAAACCCTGGCGCGACAGGCACGTGAGGCAGAAGAAGCGCGGCAAAAAGCGCTGATCGCCCAGCAGGAAGCCGAAAAAAAGCGTTTACGTGAGGCCCAGGCGCAGGCAGATGCCGGCGATGACGCCCCACGCAAACCGGTCAGATCAACACCAGGCGCGCTGGTGTCCAGCTCGGGCGAGACCTTCGGCGGCGCCTTTTCGTCAACTCGCGGCAAACTTCCATGGCCTGTCGACGGTCGACTGTTGGCACGCTTCGGTGAAAGCCGGGGCGACGATGCCCGGACCAAATGGGACGGGGTGATGATCAGCGCTTCAGCTGGCAGTGCAGTACATGCCGTGCATGGCGGTCGCGTGGTGTTCGCCGACTGGCTGCGGGGCGCCGGCTTGCTGGTGATTCTCGACCACGGCAATGGCTTCCTGAGTCTATACGGCCACAACCAGACACTGCTCAAGTCTGCGGGTGACGTGGTAAAAGCCGGTGAGTCCATCTCCACTGTCGGTAACAGTGGCGGGCAGGACACACCAGCGCTGTATTTTGCAATTCGTCAGCAGGGTCACCCGAGTGATCCGGCGCAATGGTGCCGCACGCAAGGATAGGCGTTGAGTCACCTACATTAGGAGTTCGTTCGACATGCTGCATTTGTCCCGCCTTACCTCGCTGGCCCTGACGATCGCCCTGGTGATCGGCGCGCCTCTGGCGTTCGCCGCTCAACCGGCCGTCGCGCCTGCGGGCACTGCTGCGACCACCAAGGCGCCTTTGCCGCTGGATGAATTGCGCACCTTTGCCGAGGTAATGGACCGGATCAAAGCCGCCTATGTCGAACCGGTGGATGACAAGACCCTGCTGGAAAATGCCATCAAGGGCATGCTCAGCAACCTCGACCCGCACTCGGCCTACCTCGGCCCTGAAGACTTCGCCGAGCTGCAGGAAAGCACCAGCGGGGAGTTCGGCGGCCTGGGCATCGAAGTCGGCGCTGAAGACGGCTTCATCAAGGTGGTTTCGCCGATCGATGACACCCCGGCTTCGAAAGCAGGGATCCAGGCCGGCGACTTCATCGTCAAGATCAATGGCCAGCCAACCCGCGGCCAGAGCATGACCGAAGCCGTGGACAAGATGCGCGGCAAGGTTGGTGAAAAAATCACCCTGACCCTGGTCCGCGATGGCGGCCCGCCGTTCGACGTCACCCTGGCCCGCGCCGTCATTCAAGTGAAGAGTGTGAAGAGCCAGCTGCTGGAGTCCGGCTACGGCTACATTCGCATCACCCAATTCCAGGTCAAGACCGGCGAAGAGGTCTCCAAGGCCCTGGCCAAGCTGCGCAAGGACAACGGCAAGAAGCTCAAGGGCATCGTCCTCGACCTGCGCAACAACCCCGGCGGAGTGCTGCAGTCTGCGGTGGAAGTGGTCGACCACTTCATCACCAAGGGCCTGATCGTTTACACCAAGGGCCGCATTGCCAACTCCGAGCTGCGCTTCAACGCCACTGGCAAGGACGAAAGCGAAGCCGTACCAATGGTCGTGCTGATCAACGGCGGCAGCGCCTCGGCATCGGAAATTGTTGCCGGTGCCTTGCAGGATCAGAAGCGCGCCGTGGTCATGGGCACCACCAGCTTCGGCAAGGGTTCGGTGCAAACCGTACTGCCGCTGAACAACGATCGTGCACTGAAGATCACCACGGCCTTGTACTTCACACCGAACGGCCGCTCGATTCAGGCTCAGGGCATCGTCCCAGACATCGAAGTGCGCAAGGCCAAGATCACCGACGAGCAGGACGGCGATTACTTCAAGGAAGCCGACTTGCAGGGCCACTTGGGCAATGGCAACGGCGGCGCCGACAAACCGACCGGCTCCGGCGGCAAAGCCAAACCGATGCCTCAGGACGACGACTATCAATTGGCCCAGGCCCTGAGCCTGCTCAAAGGGCTGAGCATCACCTCCGGCCGCTGAGATGCGCCTGCGGTTATTGATCGGCCTGCTGTGCTGCCTCGCAGGTGCTGCGGCACCTGCCCAGGCAGCGTCCCCACCGCACAAGGCCTACCTGAGCCTGATCATCGACGACCTGGGACAGAACCTGCCCAGGGATCGCCGCGTGCTGGCCTTGCCTGGCCCGGTGACCGCGGCGATCATGCCCGATACCCCCCACGCCAGCGAATTTGCCCGCGAAGCCCATCGCGCCGGCAAGATCGTCATCCTGCACATGCCCATGGACCCGGCCACCGGACCTTTTGCCTGGCACCCCGACCTGCCCGTCGAAGAGCTTGAGAAACGCCTGAACGCCGCGTTCAAGGTTGTGCCCTACACCGCTGGCATCAACAACCACATGGGCAGCCGCATGACTGCGCAACCAGCCGCCATGGCCTGGTTGATGGCGGACTTGCAGCGTCGGCACAAATTCTTCGTCGACAGTCGCACCAGCGCGCAAACCGTGGCAGCCGCCGAGGCGCAGAAAGTCAGCCTGGCGAGCGTTTCGCGGGATGTGTTTCTGGATGACGAGCGCACAGAAGAAGCGATATTCAAGCAACTGCAAACCGCGATCAGCCTGGCGCAAAAGCAGGGGTCGGTGGTGATGATCGGACATCCGTATCCGCAGACCCTGGCAGTGCTTGAACGGGAGTTACCCAAGCTCAAGGCTCAGGGAATTGACTGGATCGACATCAAAATGATGATCAGCGTGCGCGGCAACCGTGCAACAGCGGCCCACGGCATCAACGGCACTTATCACACTCCGTGATTCGACCCGCCACCAATAACTATATATATCTCCAAGTGCTCGGGCACATGCCAGGATAGGACTCGCTCTGCATTTCATAATCATGGAATGAACATGAAATGCATTGATTCGCTCGCGCCACGCCAATAAAGACCAAGGATCGGCCATGACTTACAAAATGGAAGCACTAGGCATATGTGTTTTTTTCGCGCTAACAACTCCCGCAATCACTTATGCGAATGATGCTTTTTCAACACCAAGTAGCATCCTATTAAAAAATTCCGACAACCATTACTCCCGCCTCAATGGAGTTGGCGTGCTTCATTACAGCGACTCCCCCTATTGTACGGCCAGCCTGCTCGACACTCGCGATAAAAGCGGCAACGCCGCTGGCCCTGCTTACTTATTGACCGCCGAACACTGCTCCAACCCATGGGATGACCTTTCCCAACTCAGCGTGAAATTCAACTACTTCAGCGACACTTACAAAAACCAGAAAAACTACAAAATAAACAAAGTCACCTGGTCCCGACACTCCATCAGGGACCTCGCTATCCTGGAACTCGCCGTACCACTGGATTCATTGCTGAAAGAGGGAATAACCCCCCTGAAAATTTCCGATGATGCCTCATCCTTAGCAGGCAACATCCTTATCGTCGGTGCGCCATCTGGCCTCGATGGAGTCGGCCTCAGACTTGCGCGCTGCACCCAGCAGACGACAGATGCCACCTTGGTGGAAGCCGATGAAGTGTATCCAGAAACCCGAAAAAATAATTGCATAGACATTCGGGGCGGTTCTTCCGGCAGCCCTGTAATTGATCCTGAAACCGGGGAGATAGCAGGTGTGCTGTTTACATCCACTCACGGCGCCACGCTGGAAAAAATGTGCTCACGCAATAACCCCTGCGAAGTACGAGACGCAAAACCAATCCTCGCTGAAGAAACCCAGTACAGTGTTCCCGTTGGCTCTCTGTCAGCCTGCTTCGTCGATGGACGTTTCGATCTGAAATCAAGTGACTGCCAATTATCTTCCACAACCGACTTCAGAATAAAAAACGCCTATCTTCCCGAAAAATTCAGAACCCCCAGCCATCCGGACAATCTGGTACCCAAGTGGAATATCAGGTTCTCGATGGATGCTCCTTTCTATCGAGTTAAAACAGTACAGGATGCGAAATCCTGCTACTCGCCTCACTATTACAGCGGCACCATAAGCACTGTCGACGCCGTCATCGACACATCGATAGGCAGCGAAAGCGGCATGTATTTCCTGTGCCTGCTGGGCGTTCAATCAGCAGGGCACAGGCCCGATGCCCGCCTGTTCAACAGTATTCAAATAATCCCCGCACGCCTCGTAGAAACGAATTTCAAGCCATTGCCGCAGCCCGTACTGACACTAACCCCCTCTCCTGATTTCCCCGAACTTTATGTCGATTGGCATGAAAAAAGTCCTTATCCATTTTGGGTTCACTACTTTGATGACGACATTGGCGAACGCAAGTGTGCGGATCTGAACCCCGGGGAATTTACACGACAGCAAATTGGACTTGTTGTGCCAATGGACGCACTTCCAATTACGCTTTGCAGCTATATCCAGGATGAGGATTTGAATACCTCCGAGGTGCGCACAGACGTGATACGGGCGCCTGAAATTATCACTGTCGATAAATAATTACCGCACAAGGCCTCGCCACACTCCGCAGAGTAAGACCTGCAATAGGTTGCAGCCATTTTGACTGCTTTTAACAATCAAGGATTTGATTATGCCCACCGATAACACGGCGATCCCGGTCGCAAAACCCATGGAGTCGATAAAATTCGACAACCTGCTGATCAACTTCACGACGGAATTTCAACGGGTCTGGAGCACCAAGGGCTCAGGTGCGGAACTGGCAAGCTTTTGGCGGCCGAGCCCGGCACCTGATTTGTTGCCAGGGTACTTCCCGCTGGGCGACCTCGCGGCGTCCGCAGACAGCAACATCAGCGGACAACGAGTGATGGCGGTGGTCTGCGAGGGCGATCCGCAGAGCAACGAGCCACATCAACAGAAAGCGCTCAGCCGACCTGACGACTACGAGCAAATCTGGAAAAGCTCTGACTCCGGATCAAGCGGAGCGATATGGCGCCCGATCCCGCCTGATGGGTATGTGGCACTGGGACTGGTTTGCTCCAATGGTCACGATAAACCTTCGCTGAACGCCGTACGTTGCGTGCGGACGGATCTGGTGATCGCTTCGAACGTCGGCGACCTGATCTGGAACGACAAGGGCAGCGGTGCAAAAGTGGACTTCAGCGCTTGGAGTATCACCCCACCGAACGCGGAAGAAGGCGAGATCTATTTCGCACCAGGCACCTTTATCGGCGCCAACAGCTATGACAAGCCGTTCACTCATACAGCGGCATACTCATTGCGAATGCAGATCCCCCTGCAGATCAATCCCGCGCCGCAGCTTCCGGTACTCACCGGATTCAGCGCACCCCAACCTCTCGAAACACCGGCGGCCACTCAAACGGCCAGACTTCCCTGGTTCGCAGTCGAAGACAACTTCATGCTACCGATCGAAAGGTTCAGTAAATCACCGTACTACCACCTGGCCAGAACAGACCAGTACGTGCTTATCGGTGAAGGCCATAACACCGACGAAAAGAGCAAACTATTGCGATGGTCAGCGCCTCGAACCTTGATCGACAAGTTGTTGCAGGTCTTCACCCGAATAACTTCAATCGAGGTGAAATCTGCATGGCCGACCCGGGTCTCGGAGGCTGGTCATCCGGTAACGTACTCGGCCAGATTGACCAAAAGCTTCACTCACACCGAAAAATCCTTCAGCGGCTGGGTAAAATCGCAAGCCATAGATATCGCCGCCATCATTCCGAAAAATAGAATGCTGGCGGTTTATCAACTACACAGTCGTTACGATCTCTTGCGTGAAGATGGCACACAAGCGGCGGTAAGCTTCACCTACGCGGATAGCGACGGCCTGGACTTTGCCGAATATCCGCGTGAAGACAATGAAGTGTGCGCTCCTGCACCTGTGACAGGATTGCCAACTGCTACAGATAACGCGCCATGATCTCGTCCACGCGGCCTTCCTTGCGCAGTTGATCCAGCGCCGCCTGGAGCTTGGCCACGGTTTCGTCTGGCACGTCCTTGTTCAGCGCCAGGTACAACTCGGCGCTGTTGAAGCGCAGAACGGTTTTGAGCCCGCTCACTCCTTCCTGGCGAGCGAGGTAGCGCCCGGCCGGATCACCGGTGGCCCACAGGTCGATCTGGCCGTTGACGAGCTTTTTGGCGTTGTCCTGATCGCGCAGCACGACGATCGGATTGAGACCCTGTTTGGCCAGGGTCTCGGCAATCACGTCACCCTTGTAGGCGCCGATCTTGTATTGGCGTGCTTGCTCCAGCGAATCCAGAGTGATCTTGCTGTCGGCCTTGGCCAGCATGATCCAGTCGTCCGGACCGATAGGGCCAACCCACTTGAAGAGTTGTTCGCGGTCCGGCACCCGTGCCATGACGAACACGCCGTAACCGGGTTTTTCCAGGGTAAGTTTGTAGATTCGCTCCCAGGGGAAGCGCAGCGTGAGGCTGTAGGTGATGTTGGCGCGCTTGAACATCTCGCGGACGATATCCACGGCGATGCCATTGATATTCTCATCCTGGGCGAAATTCTTGCCGTTCTTCGCCATGTTGTATGGAGGGAAGTTTTCCGTCAGCAATACCAGGTCGGTATCGGGACTGTCTTTGGCTTGTACCCCGTTGATCAACAACAGGGAGGCGCTGGCAAGGACGAGAAGAAAGCGTTTAAGCATGTCTGGCTACCTGAATCCATGGCGTACCCAAGAGTGCCTTGAGCCTGCAATGATGTCCACTGGCCTGCATTGGTTTGTTCAAGCATTGTACGAAAACTCGCCAGGCGACGATCAGGCATGATCGTCGCACAGGCAGTTTTGATACGAACCTAGCGCATCACAATTCCACGATGGGCCATGTAGGCCTTGGCTTCCTGCACGGTGTATTCGCCAAAGTGGAAAATACTCGCCGCCAGTACAGCGCTGGCGTGACCTTCAAGAATGCCGTCGGCCAGGTGTTGCAAGTTGCCGACACCACCGGAGGCAATCACCGGAATGCCCAGCGCATCGCTGATGGCGCGGGTAACGCCCAGGTCAAAACCGTTTTTCATGCCGTCCTGGTCCATGCTGGTCAGCAGGATTTCGCCGGCACCCAGGCCTTCCATCTTCTTCGCCCACTCGACAGCATCCAGGCCGGTCGGCTTGCGCCCGCCGTGGGTGAAGATTTCCCAGCGTGGCGTTTCACCAGGCCCCGAGACCTTTTTCGCATCGATGGCAACCACGATGCATTGCGAACCGAAATGCTGCGCCGCTTCACCGACGAATTCCGGGTTGAACACCGCCGCGGTGTTGATCGAGACCTTGTCTGCGCCCGCGTTGAGCAGGTTGCGAATGTCCTGCACCGTGCGCACGCCACCGCCTACGGTCAGCGGGATGAACACCTGGCTGGCCATGCGCTCGACGGTGTGCAACGTGGTATCACGGCCGTCGACACTGGCAGTGATGTCGAGAAAGGTGATCTCGTCGGCACCCTGCTCGTCGTAACGACGAGCGATTTCCACCGGGTCACCGGCGTCGCGGATGTTCTCGAACTTCACGCCCTTGACGACCCGGCCGTTGTCCACGTCCAGGCAAGGGATGATGCGTTTGGCCAGCGCCATGGTCAGTCCTCAGCCTTTGTACGAATCGCAGAAAGCTTGCGCTTCGGCGACGTCGAGGGTGCCTTCGTAGATCGCGCGGCCAGTAATGGCGCCGATGATGCCCGGTGCCTTGGCGTCGAGCAGCGTCTTGATGTCACCCAGGTTATGGATGCCGCCGGAGGCGATTACCGGAATCTTGGTGGCTGCGGCCAGCGCAGCGGTGAACGGCACGTTGCAGCCTTGCATCATGCCGTCTTTGGCGATGTCGGTATAAACGATCGAAGACACGCCATCGGCTTCAAACTGCTTGGCCAGGTCGATCACCTGGATGGTGCTGATCTCAGCCCAGCCGTCAGTGGCGACAAAACCGTCTTTGGCATCCAGACCCACGATGATTTTGCCCGGGAACGCGCGGCAGGCTTGTGCAACGAAGGCCGGGTCTTTCACGGCCTTGGTGCCGATGATCACGTAGCTCACACCCGCTTTCACGTAGTGCTCGATGGTTTCCAGGGAGCGGATACCGCCACCGATCTGGATCGGCAGGTTCGGGTAGCGCTTGGCGATGGCGGTGACCACTTCGCCGTTGACCGGCTGGCCTTCGAAGGCACCGTTCAGATCGACCAGATGCAGACGACGGCAACCGCCCTCCACCCACTTGGCAGCCATGCTCACCGGGTCATCGGAGAACACTGTGGAATCTTCCATGCGGCCCTGGCGCAGACGAACACAGGCACCGTCTTTGAGATCGATAGCGGGAATAATCAGCATCTGGCAAACCTTCAAAATTGAATGTTCAGCTTGGCTCGGAAATCAGTTTTTCTCGAGCGCCCACAGGTCGCTTTCGATGCTTTCGAACCTCTCTTTGAGGTGCGTCTGCACATCGAAAATCGCCCTGTTGTAATAGTGCGGGGCAATTTCGCGGGTAAACAGCTCAAGGATTTCGGCCGCTTCGAACGAACCCAGGTCCAGTTCGAAGCGATCCTCCATGAAGCGTTTGATCTTGTGATTGGCCTCGCTCTCCTGTTCGGGAGTGAGGGTCAGGATCGGCGGCTTCGTTTTCTTGACTGCCATTTACCAACGACCGTCCCACGCAGCGAAGTTCTGCAGTAATTGCAGGCCATGGGTATGGCTCTTCTCCGGATGGAACTGCACAGCGAAACGCGAGCCTTCGGCCAGCGCGGCGGCGAAATCGACACCGTAGTGACCGCCACCCACCACCTGACGCGCGTTGGCGGCAGCGATGTAGTAGCTGTGCACGAAGTAGAAACGCGCCAGGTCAGGAATGTCATGCCACAGCGGGTGACTGACCTTCTGCTTCACCTGGTTCCAGCCCATGTGCGGGACTTTCAGATGCTCACCGTCTTCGTGCAGATCCTTGCCGAAGAACTTCACCTGACCCGGAAACAGGCCGATGCAGTCGACGCCGTCGTTTTCTTCGCTGTGATCAAGCAGGGCCTGCATGCCGACGCAGATGCCGAGGAACGGACGATCCTGGCTGACTTCGCGCACCAGCAAATCAAAGCCCAGGCGTCGGATCTCCGCCATGCAGTCACGAATCGCACCGACGCCGGGGAAAACCACCCGGTCAGCTTCGCGAATCACGTTGGCATCGCTGGTGATCAGGACCTTGCCGGCACCGACGTGCTCGAGGGCCTTGGCCACCGAGTGCAGGTTGCCCATGCCGTAATCGATAACCGCGACCGTCTGCATTACAGAACGCCCTTGGTCGAAGGCATTTGCCCGGCCATGCGGTCATCCAGCTCGACGGCCATGCGCAGGGCGCGGCCGAAAGCCTTGAACACGGTTTCGATCTGGTGGTGGGTGTTGTGCCCACGCAGGTTGTCGATGTGCAGGGTGACGTTGGCGTGGTTGACGAAGCCCTGGAAGAACTCCTGGAACAGGTCAACGTCGAAGCCGCCGACGGTGGCGCGGGTGTACGGAACATGCATCTGCAGGCCAGGACGGCCGGAGAAGTCGATCACCACGCGCGACAGCGCTTCATCGAGCGGCACGTAGGCGTGGCCGTAGCGACGGATGCCTTTCTTGTCGCCGATGGCTTTGGTGAACGCCTGACCCAGGGTAATACCGACGTCTTCCACGGTGTGGTGGTCGTCGATATGCAGGTCGCCCTTACTGACGATATCCAGGTCGATCAGCCCGTGACGGGCGATCTGGTCAAGCATGTGCTCAAGAAAAGGAACACCGATATCAAACCGGGCCTTTCCGGTGCCATCCAGGTTGATCGAGGCTTTGATCTGGGTTTCCAGAGTGTCGCGCTCGACTGACGCCTTACGTTCGGCCATCACCAGCTCCGCAAAATCATTGGGCGAAAAAGGTAGCCATTATAGGCGTGCGGGCGCCAAACAGAAACACGATACGTGATATCCCTGACGGGCTGAATCCAGCACCGCAGGCGATAGACATGTCCATACAAGCCATTTGGGCAGTACACAAAAACAATGTGGGAGCGGGCTTGCTCGCGAAAGCGGTGTTTAAGTCGACATTATCGGCGACTGACACACCGCTTTCGCGAGCAAGCCCGCTCCCACACGGGTGGTATACGGGACTGGCCCGAACCTCTCCAGATTCGGGCCAAGCACCTTTAGTGAAACAGTACTGCCGTCTTCTGCAGGGTCACCCAGACACCCCACGCCAACGGAAGACCCACCACCAGCCAGGCAGCCAGCGCCAGCGGCTTGGTGCCCGCCGCCGCTTTCCATTCCAGCGACGTGCTGCTGTCAGCCCCTTTATCGTGACCCAGCGCCTGCTCGGCAGCCAGTTCGGCCTCGGTCATGAAGTATTTGTCGGCCACCGGACGTATCAGCAGGTTGCACAGGAAACCCAGCACCAGCAGGCCGGCCAGGATGTACAAGGTGATGTCGTACGCCGCCGCACGCTCAACGCCGATACTCAGCTGATATTCACGCAGATAGTTCACCAACACCGGGCCCAATACGCCCGCTGCTGCCCACGCCGTCAGCAGGCGACCGTGGATAGCGCCGACCATTTGTGTACCGAACAGATCCGCGAGATACGCAGGAACGGTCGCAAAACCACCGCCATACATCGACAGGATGATGCAGAACGCTGCCACGAACAGCGCAATGTTGCCCAGGTGGCCGAGGTTCGGGATCAACGCGTACAGGGCAAAGCCCAAGGCGAAGAACACGAAGTAGGTGTTTTTGCGCCCCAGGTAATCCGAGAACGATGCCCAGAAGAAACGCCCGCCGATGTTGAACAGGCTCAGCAAGCCGGTGAATCCGGCGGCGATTGCAGCAATCGAGGCCAATTGCGCAGCATCCAACTGGCCAAAGGCCAGATCATTGCCCAGCAACTTGCCGGCGAACACTTCCTGCAGCAGCGGCGAAGCCATGCCGAGAATGCCGATGCCGGCGGATACGTTGAGGCACAGCACCAGCCACACCAGGCGGAACTGCGGTGTTTTCCACGCCACGTTCACGTGAACGTGGCGGTGGGTGATCATCGCGTTCGAGGCTTTTTTCGCCGGTGCGGTCCAGCCCTCAGGCTTCCAGCCGGTTGGCGGGACGCGGTAGGACAATGCGCCACCGATCATGAACACGAAGTAGATCGCGGCCATCACCAGGAAGCTCTGCCACACGCCAACGCTGGTTGGCGAAGCGAAATGCCCCATCAGCGCTGCGGCCAGCGGAGCGCCGACCATCGCACCACCACCGAAACCCATGATCGCCATGCCGGTGGCCATGCCGCGCTTGTCCGGGAACCATTTGATCAGGGTCGACACCGGCGAGATGTAACCCAGGCCCAGGCCGATACCGCCAATGACCCCGGAGCCGATCCACATGAGCCAGATCTGGTGCGTGTATACCCCCAGAGCGGAAATCAGCAGGCCACCACACCAGCACAGCGCCGACACGACACCAGCCTTGCGCGGCCCGGCATGTTCCAGCCAGCCGCCCCAGATTGCCGCCGAGCAACCGAGGAAGATGAAGAACAGGGTATAGATCCAGCCAAGCATCGAAATCGGCCAGTCACACTGGGACGAAAAGACTTGAGCGATGAAGCTCATGTCCGGCGCGCAAGCCACCGCTGCGGAGACACCCAAGGCCTTGGACAGTGGCAGCCAGAACACCGAGAAGCCGTAGGCCATGCCGATGCACAGGTGGATGGCCAGCGCGGCAGGTGGCACCAGCCAGCGGTTGAAACCGGGCTTGGCGATAATCCGCTCCTTGGACAGGAACGCAGGCTGATCGGCGCCGAGGCCGTCCGCCGTAATGCTCGTGGTCATTGTGAATCCCCCAATTATTAGTATGGTTCGCCCTGCCACCCGCCCCCCGGCCTTAATGCGCACGCATGACCGCTTATTGGAGTGCTGAGTATGGTTATGCGACATCAAGTCGCAGAAGGACGGACGAACGGGCAAAGGTTACCATCAGCAGACGATGGAAAAACCAAACTGACATCACCTTTTGTACGTTATCTGATCTCCCTCCTGCATAGAGAACGCGTACAACTTCACAGGAAACCATATGCCGATCATTGTTGAGCCGCTGCGCGAACCCTCTGACCAGGACCAACAAGACCTGCAGAAAATTTACCGCGACGCGCCAGACTGGTTGTTTGCACCGTTTGCCACGGATGCACAGCTGATCGAAGACTGCCTGCGAGACGGCTCGCTGATCGCCGGGCGCTTCAATGATCGACTGCTCGGTGCAGCTCGCTTGCAGCGGCACCAGGAGGTCTGGCACTTGTCCCACATTTGCGTACGAAAAATTACCCGTCGCCGCGGCGTCGCCGAGCGACTGGTGGCCGAAGCGCAAAAAATGGCTGCGCAAACCGGCTCAACCTTGCGCCTGCTGGCGCCTGCCGGGCACCTGGAAGCTCAGGCACTGGCAGCCAAGCTGAAACTGCCGCTTGATGTTCTTGCGCAGTGATCGCCGACCGGCCGTCTGGTCTGGAGCGCTATACTCCTCGGCTAAATTTTGAATTTGACTAATTACAAGGACTCGCCCATGAAAGCGTTCGGCAAAATCCTGGGTCTGGTACTTCTCGGGCTGTTGCTGATCATTGTGGCGCTGGGCTTTGCCCTGACCCACCTCTTCGATCCCAACGACTACAAAGACGAGATCCGCCAGATAGCCCGCGACAAGGCCCACATCGAGCTGACGCTCAATGGCGATATCGGCTGGAGCCTGTTCCCGTGGCTGGGGCTGGAGCTGCACGATGCCAGTGTGGCGACCCTGGTCAAACCGACCGAACCGTTCGCCGACTTGCAGATGCTCGGCCTGTCGGTGCGCGTGCTGCCGCTGCTGCGCCGTGAGGTGCAGATGAGCGACGTGCGCGTCGAAGGCTTGAACCTGCGACTGGTCCGCGACAAGGACGGCCACGGCAATTGGGAAGACGTCGGCAAGGCACCGGCTCCGACCGGCTCCGCCACCTCGACCACACCTGCCGTCACCGGCGAGCCTGTACCGCAAACCACTGCACAAGCGGAAAAACCGGCTCTGCCAATGCGTCTGGACATCGACAGCCTGACCGTCAATAACGCCAGGGTCGAGTACAACGACGAGAAAACCGGCAGGCAGTTCAGCGCCGAAAGCATTCAACTGAGCACCGGCGCGGTGCATGACTCCACCAACATCCCGGTCAAACTCACCGCATTCCTCGGCACCAACCAGCCAGTGCTGCGGGTCCGCACCGAGCTCAACGGCGAGTTGCGTTTCGAGCGCGCCTTGCAGCGCTACAAATTCGAAGACCTGAAACTGTCCGGTGAAGTCGCTGGCGATCCATTGCAAGGCAAGACCGTGACTTTCGCAGCCCAGGGCCAGTTGCTGCTGGACAAGGCCGCCAATGTCGCCGAGTGGACCGGCATCAAGATCTCCGCCAACCAGCTGCGGGCATTGGGCGAACTGAAGGTCAATGACCTCGACAAGACCCCGCAGGTCAGCGGTGGCATTTCGATTGCACAGTTCGACCTGGCGCAATTCATCGACAGCATCGGCCAGCAACTACCGGCCATGGCTGAAGGCAGCCTGCGCAAAGTCGAACTGGTCAGCCGCTTGGCAGCCACACCGACCAGCGTGGCGTTCGACAACATCAACCTGAAAGTCGACGACAGCTCCTTCAGCGGCCGCATTGCCGTCGAAGATTTCGCCAAACAATCGTTGCGCGCGGTACTCAAGGCCGACACTTTCAACGTCGACCGTTACCTGCGCCCAAAATCAGCCGAAGCCAACAGCGCGACACAAGTGCGTCAAGCTGAAGTTGCCAGTACCGAAGCCGATGCCCTGGCTGGCGCCGGCAGCACCCCATTGCCCCAGGCACCCACCAAGGAGGCGTGGAGCAACGAGCGCCTGCTGCCGGTGGAGCGCCTGAGCAAGCTCGATGTGGACGCCGACCTGACCTTCGGCCAACTGACCCTGGAAAAACTGCCGATCCAGAACGCGGCCCTGAAGGCGGCGGGCCAGGGCGGCCTGTTGACCCTGCAAAACCTTCGCGGTGATCTGTATGGCGGCACCTTTGAAGCCACGGGCACCCTCGACGTGCGCCAACCGGTGTCAGTGCTGAACATGCAGACGAAGATCAGCCGGGTCCCGGTTGAAAAAATCCTCGAAAGCCAGGGCAAGAATCCGCCCGTCAAAGGCCTGGTCACGCTCAACAGCGCCCTGACCGGCAGCGGCAACAGCCAGAAAGCGCTGATCGAAACACTCAATGGCAACGCCAGTTTCGTCATCAACAATGGCGTGCTGCTCAATGCCAACCTTGAACAGCAGCTGTGCAAGGGCATCGCCACCCTCAACCGCAAAACCCTCAGCGGCGAACCACGTGGCAAGGACACACCGTTCCAGGAGCTCAAGGGCAACCTGACCTTGCGCAATGGCGTGGCCAGCAACCCGGACCTGAAAGTGCGCATTCCGGGCATGACCGTCAACGGTGACGGCGACATCGACCTGCGCGTGCTGGGCATGGATTATCGCGTCGGCATCATCGTCGAAGGCGACAAGAGCGACATGCCCGACCCGGCTTGCCAGGTCGGCGAGAAATTCGTCGGTATCGAGTGGCCATTGCGCTGCCGTGGACCGCTGGAACTGGGCGCCAAGGCTTGCCGCGTGGATAACGAACGCATGGGTCAGGTGGCAAGCAAGCTGGCCGGCGAGCGAATCAGCGAAAAAATCGACGAGAAGCTCGGTGACAAGGTCAGCCCGCAACTCAAAGACGCGCTCAAGGGGCTGTTCAAGCGATGAGAGCCGAGCAGTTTTCATCGGCGGTACTGGACTGGTTCGACCGCCATGGCCGTCACGATTTGCCCTGGCAGCAGGACATCAACCCCTATCGGGTGTGGGTCTCGGAAATCATGCTGCAGCAGACCCAGGTCAGCACCGTGCTGAATTACTTCGACCGCTTCATGGCCTCGCTGCCGACGGTCGAAGCCCTGGCCGCCGCGCCGGAAAACGAAGTGCTGCACCTGTGGACGGGGCTGGGTTACTACACCCGCGCGCGGAACCTGCAGAAGACCGCGAAAATCGTTGTCGAGCAGTACGGTGGCGAGTTTCCCCGTGACGTGGGAAAACTCACCGACCTGCCGGGCATCGGCCTGTCCACCGCCGGCGCAATCGCCAGCATCAGCATGGGCCTGCGCGCGCCGATCCTCGACGGCAACGTCAAACGCGTGCTGGCGCGCTTTACCGCACAAGAGGGCTACCCGGGGGAGCCCAAGGTTGCCAAACAGCTCTGGGCCAACGCTGAGCGCTTTACACCGCATGATCGGGTCAACGCCTACACCCAGGCGATGATGGATCTCGGCGCCACGCTCTGCACCCGCAGCAAACCGAGCTGCCTGCTCTGCCCGCTGGAAAAGGGCTGCGAAGCCCACATGCTCGGCCTTGAGACCCGCTACCCGATCCCCAAGCCGCGCAAAGCCGTGCCACAGAAGCGCACGCTGATGCCGCTGCTCAGCAACGGCGAGGGCGCGATCCTGCTTTACCGTCGCCCTTCCACGGGCCTCTGGGGCGGCCTCTGGAGCCTGCCGGAACTCGACGACCTCGACGACCTGCAACATCTGGCTGCACAACACTCGCTGGAACTCGGAGCGCAACAGGCCTTGCCGAGCCTGGTGCACACCTTCAGTCATTTCCAGTTATCCATCGAACCCTGGCTGGTCCAGGTCCAGGAGAGCGGCCATCACGTGGCCGAGGCCGACTGGCTCTGGTATAACCTCGCCACCCCGCCGCGCCTGGGCCTTGCCGCCCCGGTCAAAACCTTGCTCGAACGCGCGGCCGCCGTATTGAACGCAGGAGAGTCGTCATGACCCGCACCATCATGTGCCGCAAGTACAAAGAAGAATTGCCCGCCCTGGAGCGCGCTCCATTCCCGGGCGCCAAAGGCCAGGACATTTTTGACCACGTCTCGGCCAAGGCCTGGGCCGACTGGCAAAAGCACCAGACCCTGCTGATCAACGAAAAACGCCTGAACATGATGAACGCCGAAGATCGCAAATATCTTCAGGGCGAGATGGACAAGTACTTCTCCGGCGAGGATTACGCCAAGGCCGAAGGCTACGTGCCGCCGTCGGAATAACCCCGATTTATCGGGGGTCGGATCGTAAGCGACGGTAATAATTAAATTTTTTTTGAAAACTTGCTTGACGACCCCCTGAAAAACCAGTTTAATGCGCCCCGTTGCCCAGATAGCTCAGTCGGTAGAGCAGGGGATTGAAAATCCCCGTGTCGGCGGTTCGATTCCGTCTCTGGGCACCAAAATACCGAGAAACCCCAAGGAACAATGTGTCCTTGGGGTTTTTTATTGCCTGCGATTTAATGGCCGCCAGACTACTCCCGCACTACCCATCCCCCAAGAGCCTTCAGCGCTCGCTTCTGAAACATTGCCCACTCTCCGGCACACATCCCACACGAAACGACGACCAGGCAAGCACAATGGCAAAGGGCTACCTACAATCAGTGCCACTATCTATGCGTCATGGCAACACGAATGCGCACAACGCAACCGGGTTCGAGATTCAATTGGTGGGGGTAACCACTCTCCACACTACCGACCTGATTGCCTGACTGAGAGTGTGTCAGGGGCGACTCCGTCCCTGACACAAGATGCTGAAAACCCTGAATCGCAAGATTCAGGGTTTTTTATGCCCGGGATTTAGCAAAAAGCCTTCCCCGCCGAAAACTCCTACCTCTGTCAGCGCCTTTTCACTCAAGTTGTACCAACTGCTCATACACCGTTTTAGGATGACTCTCATAGAGCGCATAAGCCTATCCAGTTGAAACTAGCGCAGCAGCAAATCTGCCTGCATGTACTCAGTTTTCAACGTAAGGAAGCAGCTTTTTGAACACGCTTGTAAAGTTCCTCGCCCTATCGACAATCATTGCCACCGCCAGCGGTTGCGTCAGCTACAACAACAGCCAACCTTCTTCGCCGATCGACAGCACGGTCAAGGCAGACCTGAAAGCAGACATCGCCGTCGGTGATGCCATCTCCGGCCAGTCTTCGGTCAACGTGCTGTTCGGCTTCCTGAAGTTTGGTGGCGACTCCCAGTTTGCCGATGGCGTCAGCTACGGCGGTCAGAGCGGTGGATTAAGTGGCCTTGGCCTGGACCCGGTCAGCGCAGTTAAATCCGCTGCTGCCTACAAAGCTGTAAAATCTTCCGGGGCCGACCTGATCGTCGCACCTCGGTATGAAGTGAACGAAGAAAACTACTTCATCTTCAAGAAAGTATCCGTCACGGTAAAAGGCAATAAAGGCAACATCCGCAGCATCCGCTAACTCCCTTCCCCCAGGTGATTGTTCAGCAAAAACTCAATTGCGCTTTGGCAAACCGAAAAACCTAGCGCATTGCAATCCGCAAGCAGCCATTGAGAAATGGTTGCTTGTGGACTTGAGTACTGATTGGGCTGCCCCTTCTACGCCTTGCCTTTCTCGCTAGCTATCACTATTCCAGTGGAACACCAGGTTACTCGCTGCACCACTGCCTACATCCACCGTTTCACGCCGCTCTTCACCATTGCGCGTCGCGACAACGGAGTACTTGCCGGCAGGTAATTGAACATAGACCAGCGGACCTGCGTCACTCAGCGTCAGCACGGTTTGTCCTTGGGCTTTCTGGATGACGATATCTACATCGGGTATGTACTTGTTATCCGCTCCGACCGCGAACGTCATGTGCAGGTTATAGCCAGTGGCCTGCTGGATGGCCTTTGATTCGTCCTCTCCAACACCACCGGACAGATAAGCGATCCCGTTTTGCTCCTGCCGCTGAACCTGTACGCCCGAACTGTCGATTGCCGCGGGGGTGGCGGCAGGCGACATGGCTGGAAACATGAACAGGCCAACCGTGGCGATCGGCAATAGAAGTGAATGGATAATCTTCATGATGGCGACTCCCGGGCTCTGGGGAGCCCACTCGTTACCCTGCTTTGATTTCCTCGCGAAGGTACGAGTTTTAGATTGATTCAGTCTTGGGCCGATTACGGAACGTACTACGCGAGCCACCCGCGGATCTCCCCTGCCATCGGCTCGTGATAGCCCCAATGGATTGTTCATCTGCACCGCGAAGACTATCGTTGTCACCTATCCGCAAAGGACAGGCACCGATGAGTTTGCAGGAAACACCACCACTGGCTCCTACTCAAATAGAGCTGCCGCTGACGACTGGCACCTGCGGCGAAGCCTTCACTGAGCGCGCCCCAGACGGCTTCATGCTCGGCGGTTTTTCCTGGCGGCACGCTAGCCAGGACACCGCTCGCGCGGTTGTCATCATCAACGCCGCCACCTCGGTCCGCTGCCGCCACTACTCGCGCTTCGCCGATTACCTGTTCGCCAACGGCTTCGATGTCATCACCTATGACTACCGTGGTATCGGCGAGTCGCGCCCGGCATCGCTCAAAGGGCTCCAAGCATCATGGAGTGATTGGGGAGCGCTGGATTTCGAGGCGATGCTGCAACGCGCACAGCGCGAGTTTGCGGGTCAGCCAGTCGATGTCGTTGGCCACAGTTTTGGCGGCTGCGCAGCAGGGTTGGGTGCGTCCGGGCATTTGATCCGGCGCTTGTTGACCGTCGGTGCACAATTCGCTTACTGGCGCGACTACGCCCCGGCCCATCGCTGGCGGATGTTCGGCAAATGGCACGTGCTGATGCCACTGGTGACGTTGATCTACGGTTATTTCCCCGGCAAACGACTGGGCTGGCTGGAAGACACACCTGCTGGCGTGGTCCGAGACTGGAGCACGCCGACTGCGAAGTACGAAAAACGCCCCAGCGGCCGTGTCATCCACGCAAGCAGTGGTCGCCTGCCCTTCGCCGCAGTCACCGCGAGGACCCTGGCAATCAGCCTCAGCGACGATCCCTACGGTACCATTGCGGCCATCGAACGCCTGCTCGGCTACTTCAGTAATGCGAGCACAACCCATCTTCGAATCGAACCGCCAGACATCGGCGAACAAGAAGTTGGGCATTTCGCCTTTTTTCGCAGCGCATACCAAGCCACACTATGGCCCATTGCATTGTCCTGGCTGCAAAACGGCGAACTGTCCCCCGATACACCCGGGCGGACAGTGCCGCGCAGCTGACAACCCTTTCAATGAATTACGGAACAACGCCCATGGCCTCCGCCAACAAGCAGCAAAAACGCGCCACCCGCGCCAAAGCCAAGGCCAAGCAGAACCGCACCCAACGGGCTGCCGCGCCGGTCGAGCTGGACCCGAACGACGATCGCATCGACTTCGAATCGGTGGACTTGACCGAATTGTTCAAAAAGATGATCGACGCCGAAAAGATCAGCCAGCAGGCCATGTGCACTGTCTTCCTCGAAGACCCACTGCTGGAGCTGGTGTACGAGCAGGAAGGCGAAGAAGGCGCGATGGACTTCATACTGGCCGCCTTGATCGAATATCGCCAATGGTCGACCGAAACCGACGAGGCGGGCGCCCTGGCGTGGATTGAATCACCAGCCTTCCAGGCTGACTACGTGGCGGCCTCCGATGCCATCGCTGCGCAAACCCAACAAAAACCGAACTGAGTTCCCATGGCCTCCCTGAACAAGCAACAGAAACGCGCCAAGCGCGCAAAAGCCAAAGCCAGGCAAATCAACATCCACGGCAGAAAACCCGCCGTGCTGGATGATGACCTTGGCCACCTCGACGAGCCGATCCCGGAATACACCCTGGCAATGTTCAGCAAAATGCGCGACGCGGAAGCCGTCAGCCGTAGCGAAATGCTCTCGGTGCTGCTGACGAACCTCGCCTTTATCATCGTCGACCATCCAGAATTGCTGGACATGGAAAACGCCGACGACGAAGGCATGGCTGCTACCCACCTGGCCGCAGACATGCTGATCGACTACCGCATGTGGGCCGACGGCATGGACCGCGAGGCCGCCCAGGCCTGGCTGAGCGAGCCGCAGTTCATCAAGGACTTCGGTGATGCACTGGACGTGTACCGCGATTCGCTGGATGCGCCGGACGAAAAAGCCGAGTAAGGGTTACTGCTAAAAAAACGGCCGCTTGTCATCACTGACAGCGGCCGTTTTGCGTTACGCGATACGAATCAGCTCAGCACCACCGCGCCACGCTTTTGCAGCTTGCGACGACGCGATATCAGCAGACCGGCGGCAACCACCAGAATACTCAGCAGGCCGGTCGCGAGGATTTCCACGCGGTGGGCGTCCTGGAACAGCATGATGGTCAGGGCCGCGACGATGAACACGATCACCGCGTAGGTCAGGGTCGGGAACAGCCACATGCTGAAGACGATTTTCTCACCGCGAGCCATACGCTGTTTGCGCATGCGCAGTTGCGAGATCGCAATCACCAGATACACCAGCAGGGCAATGGCGCCGGAGCTGGCCAGCAGGAACTCGAACACTGCGGCCGGGGCCACGTAGTTGGCGAATGTGGCCAGGAACGCAGCACCAGTGGACAGCATCACCGCCCAGTAAGGCGTACCGCTCTTGTTGGTGCGCGTGGACATGGACGGCGCATCACCGCGTTTGCCCAGGGAGAACATCATGCGCGAAGACGTGTAGAGCGCCGAGTTCAGGCAGCTGGTCACGGCGACCAGCACCACGATGTCGACAATCATCTTGGCATTCGGAATGCCCATGCGTTCAAGCACAGTCTGGTAGGAACCGACGCTGGCCAGTACCGGGTCGTTCCATGGCACCAGGGCCACGACGATGAAGATCGATACGAGGTAGAACAAGCCGATCCGCCAGATCACCGAATTTGTGGCCTTGGAGATTTGCTTGCCCGGATCCTTCGATTCCGCGGCCGCGATGGTGACGATCTCGGTACCCATGAACGAAAACATCGTGGTCAGGATCGCACCCAACACTGCGCCCATGCCGTTTGGCAGGAAGCCTTGGGTATCGAACAGGTGCGACACGCCGCTGACCTGACTGGTCGGCATGAAGCCGAAGATCGCCATGACACCCAGAGCAATGAAGCCAATGATCGCTACAACCTTGAGCAGAGCGAACCAGAACTCGAACTCACCGTAGTTCTTCACGCTGAACAGGTTGGTGACGGTCAGCAGCATTGTGATGACCAGGGCGAACGCCCAGATATCCACGCCAGGGAACCAGGCATGCAGGATGGTGGCGGCGGCGTTGGCCTCCAGCGGAATAACCAGCACCCAGAACCACCAGTACAACCAGCCGATGGTGAAACCGGCCCAGTGACCGATCGCACGGTCGGCGTAGGTCGAGAAGGAGCCAGTGTCTGGCGATGCAACAGCCATTTCACCGAGCATGCGCATTACCAACACCACCAGCATGCCGGCCGCAGCGTAAGCCAACAGCACCGCCGGGCCTGCGGCTGCGATGGCGTGACCCGAGCCGACGAACAGGCCGGCACCGATAACCCCGGCAATCGACAGCATCGTCACATGACGCGGTTTGAGCCCCTGTTCGAGGCCGTTAGAGCTTTGGGTACTGCTCATTGAAACTACCTTTGTAAGGAAAAGCGAATGCTTGCAACCCATTTGCGTCCTTCTCGTAAAAAGAAGCCAACGGGGCGTTCTGGATTCTGCACGCAATAAATGCGCCAAAATGTTTCAACTCCCTCTAATCCGGCGATCTCGACCTGACCGGACAGTCGTCGCAAGTCATTGAAAATAATGGCACTTTGCCAAAGCGTTACCCTGCGACTCACTTCTGGTGACAAAAAAACGCACCGGAAACACATCCGGAAATGGGTCTGAGCACAATAAAAGTGCAGATCTGCAACGTTTGGCCGGATAGCGCTTCCAACACCCCGTCAAAGCTGGCAACATCGCGCCTTTTTTTGCGACAGCCGCCGCGCTTTTTAACAACAGGCAAGGTTCAAACGGCTGTTCGGTTGTTGATGGGGCGACAGTCTGCTGTGCCGATGCGACAACCTGCCACATGCCACCCGCTTACCGCACTTAGCGCTGTTGGCTGCCATTGAAACGCTATGCTAGGTTGGCCGCCTCGCCAGGAAGGCCGCCAACAGCAGGAGCGCAACATATATGAGGAACGCACATGGCTGAGGCCACGCCCGCGCTTGAAATCCGCAACTTGCACAAACGCTACGGTTCGCTGGAGGTGCTCAAGGGCATCTCGCTGACCGCTCGCGACGGCGATGTGATCTCGATCCTGGGTTCCTCCGGCTCCGGCAAGTCCACGCTCCTGCGCTGCATCAACCTGCTGGAAAACCCTCATCAGGGCCAGATCCTGGTGGCCGGCGAAGAGCTCAAGCTCAAGGCCGCAAAAAACGGCGAGCTGGTCGCCGCCGACGGCAAGCAGATCAACCGCATGCGCAGCGAAATCGGTTTTGTGTTTCAAAACTTTAATCTGTGGCCGCACATGAGCGTGCTCGACAACATCATTGAGGCCCCGCGCCGCGTGCTCGACCAGAGCAAGGCCGAAGCCATCGAAGTCGCCGAAGCCCTGCTGGCCAAGGTCGGCATTGCCGACAAGCGCCATGCCTATCCCGCGCAATTATCCGGCGGCCAGCAACAACGCGCGGCCATCGCCCGCACCCTGGCCATGCAGCCGAAAGTCATCCTGTTCGATGAGCCGACTTCCGCGCTTGACCCGGAAATGGTCCAGGAAGTACTTAATGTCATCCGCGCCCTGGCCGAAGAAGGTCGCACCATGCTGCTGGTCACCCATGAAATGGGCTTCGCCCGTCAGGTCTCCAGCGAAGTGGTGTTCCTCCACCAAGGCCTGGTAGAAGAGCAAGGATCGCCACAGCAGGTGTTTGAAAACCCGCTTTCGGCGCGCTGCAAACAATTCATGTCCAGCAACCGCTAACGGAGCTACCCGCATGCAGAACTACAAAAAGGTCTTCCTGGCAGCCGCCGTCACCCTGGCTTTCAGTGCCGGCGCCATGGCTGAAACCCTGAAGATGGGTATCGAAGCGGCTTACCCGCCGTTCAACAACAAAGATGCCAGCGGCAACGTTGTCGGCTTCGACAAGGAAATCGGCGACGCCCTGTGCGCCAAGATGAAAGTCGAGTGCACCGTGGTGACCTCCGACTGGGACGGCATCATCCCGGCCCTGAACGCCAAGAAGTTCGACTTCCTGATCTCTTCGATGTCGATCACCGACGAGCGCAAGCAAGCGGTGGACTTCACCGAACCGTACTACTCCAACAAGCTGCAGTTCATCGCACCGAAAAACGTCGACTTCAAAACCGACAAGGCTGCGCTGAAAGGCAAAGTGATCGGCGCCCAGCGCGCGACGCTGGCCGGCACCTTCCTGGAAGACACCTATGGTGACGACATCACCATCAAGCTGTACGACACCCAGGAAAACGCCTACCTCGACCTGACTTCCGGTCGTCTGGACGGCATCCTTGCCGACAAGTACGTCAACTACGAGTGGCTGAAAAGCGAAGCCGGCCGTTCCTACGAGTTCAAGGGCGACCCGGTGGAAGAGAGCGACAAGATCGGTATCGCTGTGCGTAAAGGCGACCCGATCCGCAACAAGCTCAACGATGCGCTGAAAGAAATCGTCGCTGACGGCACCTACAAGAAGATCAACGACAAGTACTTCCCGTTCAGCATCTATTGATTCTGACCTGCCTGACCGGCGCCGCTCCAATGCGTCGCCGGTTCTCGGCATTGCCTGCCGCGATTTGAAAAGAAATCCATGATTATCGACCTCTACGGATTCGGCCCGGCGCTCGCCGCTGGCGCGCTGATGACTGTGAAACTGGCACTCTCGGCCTTGTGCCTGGGGCTGGTGCTCGGTCTGCTCGGCGCCTTGGCCAAGACTTCACCGTACAAGCCGCTGCAATGGCTTGGCGGTACTTATTCGACCCTGGTACGCGGTATCCCGGAATTGCTCTGGGTGCTGTTGATCTACTTCGGTACGGTCAACCTGATGCGGGCCCTGGGTGAGTTCTTCGGCAACCCCGACCTGGAACTCAACGCCTTCGCCGCCGGCGTGATTGCGCTGGGCCTGTGCTTCGGCGCCTACGCCACGGAAGTGTTTCGCGGCGCCATCCTCGCCATTCCCAAGGGCCATCGTGAGGCCGGCGTGGCCTTGGGCCTGTCGAAATGGCGGATCTTCACCAAGCTGATCATGCCGCAAATGTGGCGCATCGCCCTGCCGGGCCTGGGCAACCTGTTCATGATCCTGATGAAAGACACCGCACTGGTGTCGGTGATCGGCCTGGAAGAAATCATGCGTCACGCACAAATCGGCGTGACCGTGTCCAAGCAGCCGTTCACCTTCTACATGGTGGCCGCCTTCATGTACCTGGGTCTGACGATCCTGGCCATGACCGGCATGCACTTCCTGGAAAAACGCGCCGCTCGCGGCTTCGCGAGGAGCACCCAATGAACTGGGAAGTCATCATCAAGTGGCTGCCGAAACTGGCCCAGGGCGCGACCCTGACCCTGGAACTGGTCGCCATCGCCGTGATCGCCGGTTTGCTGCTGGCGATACCGCTGGGCATCGCCCGCTCGTCGCGCCTGTGGTGGGTGCGGGCATTTCCCTACGGCTATATCTTCTTTTTCCGTGGCACGCCGTTGCTGGTTCAACTGTTCCTGGTCTACTACGGCCTGGCGCAGTTCGACGCGGTCCGTAACAGTTCAATGTGGCCGTACCTGCGCGATCCGTTCTGGTGTGCCACGGCGACCATGACTCTGCACACCGCCGCCTACATCGCCGAAATCCTGCGTGGCGCCATTCAGGCGATTCCACCGGGCGAGATCGAAGCAGCACGGGCACTGGGCATGTCCAGAACCAAGGCGTTGATCTACATCATCCTGCCCCGCGCTGCGCGGATCGGCTTGCCCGCGTACAGCAACGAAGTGATCCTGATGCTCAAGGCCAGTGCCCTGGCCAGCACCGTGACCCTGCTGGAATTGACTGGCATGGCCCGCACCATCATTGCCCGGACCTACCTGCCGGTGGAGATCTTCTTCGCCGCGGGCATGTTCTACCTGGTGATGGCTTACGTGCTGGTGCGCGGCTTCAAGCTGCTGGAGCGCTGGTTGCGCGTCGATGCCTGCCAAGGACGTTGATTGCCGGGTGTTGACGGGCGAGGACTTGCTCGCCCGTTTCACCGCGCTGGATGCTTTTCTCACAGAGCATCAGGCGTTGTGGAAGCCGCGACCGTTCACCCACCTGCAGCTTCCCTGGGAAACCTCCTGCCCCGAGCTATCCGTTTGGCTTCGCAAGCGGACGCTGGAAGACGCAGAGGCCAGTCATAACCAACCTTGTATGCTCCACGCGCCGGAGCCCTTTGCGACCCTGGCGGCGATGTCGCGGACGCTGAGTGCAGTAGATCAATTACCGCCACATGAGCTTCCAGCAGCGGGCCATCGGCTGAATGTCGATGTACCCGGGCGCAAGTGGCAACAGATCGAAGCCTTCGCCAGTCGGCTGGCATTCGATACTCCACCCGCGCATTGGCTGGACTGGTGCGCCGGCAAGGGTCACCTGGGTCGACGCCTGCTGCAACCAGGGCAACAACTGACCTGCCTGGAATACGACCCCGCCCTGGTGACCAGCGGCCAGGCGCTCAGCCAACGACATCAGCTTAGGGCGCTGCATATCGAACAGGATGTGCTCGCAGCAGATACAACGGCGTTATTGAGCGCGGCCTACACTCCCGTCGCCCTGCACGCCTGCGGCGACCTGCATGTGCGGCTGATCCAGCTGGCCAGCGCGGCAGGCTGCAAACAACTGGCCATTGCGCCTTGCTGCTATAACCGTATCAGCCAGCCCAAATATTCAGCGATCTCTTACGCCGCCAAGGATTCCGACCTGCAATTGTCGCTCGATGACCTGGCGCTACCCATGAGCGAAACGGTCACCGCCGGCGCTCGGGTCCGACGCCAACGCGATACCTCCATGGCCCGGCGCCTGGGTTTCGATTTGCTGCAACGGCAACTGCGCGGCGTGGATGAGTACCTGCAAACCCCCTCCCTGCCCAGTGCCTGGCTGGACAGGTCCTTCGCCGATTACTGCCATCATTTGGCCGCACTCAAAGAATTATCCACAACAGGTCCGCAGAACTGGCCTGAACTCGAGGCCGCCGGTTGGCGGCGGCTGGCCGAAGTGCGCAATCTGGAACTGCTGCGCGGGCTTTTCCGACGCCCGCTGGAGCTTTGGCTGGTGCTCGATCGGGCATTGTTCCTTAGCGAGCAGGGCTTTGCCGTTCGTCTGGGCACCTTCTGCGAAACCCCGCTTACACCGCGCAACTTCCTGCTCCTGGCTGAACGCCCTTGAAACGCGCCCAGCCTGTGGATAACTCTGTTGATTAAATAATCGCGGATCCAATAAATACGGCTGTTTGTTGGCGGAATCGTTACTGTTCATTTTTTGTTCACGCACCAAAAAAACCCAAAAAACAGGTATTTGCGAACAAACGAGAACGGATTCACAAAAATCGGAAATGAACGGAAGCGGCGTCAGGCCGGATGTGCATAAGCATTCTATGCAAAGGACATAAGCGCCGAATCCCGGACCCCAAGAGGGGGAAATTGCGCCACTTCGCGACTCTTGTTATACACACACCCAAGGACGCCGACAGTGCGGCCACGAACAAGAAAACCAATTCGACAGGACGCGACAGTGACGTTCATTTCTTACGCACAGAATTTCGAAGACATACGCCTGTGGCGCGCCCTCAAAAACGTCGAAAACGGCTTCTATATCGATGTCGGGGCAAACGACCCCAGCCATGACTCAGTCACCAGGGCCTTCTACGACAATGGCTGGACAGGCATCAACGTCGAACCGATGCCCAACTACTACGACGCCCTGTGCCTGCAACGCCCCAAAGACACCAACCTGCAATGCGTAGCCGGTGAAAGCGCCGACAACCTGACCTTCTACACCATTGCCGGAACCGGCCTGTCGACTCTCGAGCCGGCCATGGCCAAATTGCACAAAGACGCCGGCATGGACGTACGCAGCCAAACGGTCACCTCCCGCACCCTGACCTCCATTTGCGAAGAACACGCCCGGGGCCGCGCCATCCACTTCCTGAAAATCGATGTCGAAGGCCATGAGGAAACCGTCCTGCGTGGCATGGACTTCAGCCAATGGCGACCATGGGTCATCCTCATCGAGACCCCGTGGGAACGCAATCAAACTTGGGAAAACCTCGTCACCGACGCCGGCTATCACTCCATCCTGTTCGATGGCATCAATACCTACTACCTCGCCGAAGAAAACTTGAACCTCAAGCCTGCCTTCGACATCCCGCCGTGCAACCTGGACGAATTCCAGTTCTGCAAAGGCCACAAGTTCAGCCACCCCGTCGGCGACGCCGAACACCAACTCGCCACCGCCCTGCAACGCGCCGAACAGGCCGAAGCACAGCTGCGCGCGATGCAAAAAAGTCGAACCTGGCAAGCCATTCAGAAACTCAAGAAAACCCTGCTGCGCGCCTGACCTGAAGCCCGGACAAAAATAGTCAGAATTCAGGGGTTTACAGAAGCTATGCAATCGCTATAATCGTCGCCCTGACACGCCGGTATAGCTCAGATGGTAGAGCAACTGACTTGTAATCAGTAGGTCCCGGGTTCGATTCCTGGTGCCGGCACCATACAAAACAAAGCCCTCGTAGAAATACGAGGGCTTTGTTGTTTCTGTCGTCCGGAAAACAGGTCTCAGTGACCCGCACTCTGCCCGCCATCCACGTGCAGGATTTCGCCAGTAACAAACTTGGCGCCATCCAGGTACACGACCGCCTGCGCAATATCGTCGATCTCGCCCATATGCCCGACCGGGTGCAGGTTGCCCAGTGCTTCATGGGTTTCTGCGCCGTGCATCGGCGTCTTGATGATGCCGGGGCTGACTGCGTTCACCCGAATCCCGCGTTTGGCGTATTCGATAGCCAGGGATCTGGTCGCCGCGTTCAAGCCGCCTTTGGTCAGCGACGCCAGTACCGATGGCACTCCGTCGATGGCGTGATCCACCAGGCTGGTGGTGATGTTGACGACGTGGCCGCTGCCCTGTTTTTCCATCTCGGCGATGGCGAGCTGGGTGATGTAGAAGAAGCCATTGAGGTTCACCGACAACACGTTGGCATAGTCTTCAGGGGTATAAGCGGTGAACGGTTTTGCGATGAAGATCCCGGCGTTGTTGACCAGCGTATCGATACGACCGAAACGGGCAATGGCTTCGCGGATGACCCGCTGAGCAGTGGCCGGTTCGCCGATGTCGCCGGCGACAGTGAGAATGTCCGGATCGCTGGATGGCTTGATCGAGCGCGACGTGGCGACGATCCGGTAACCGAGTTCACGGAAGGCCTTGACCATGCCGTCGCCGAGACCTTGGGATGCGCCGGTGATAACGATGACTTTTTTCGAATGGCTCATGATGAATACCTCTGACGACAATAATTATTAAAAAGCGACCAATTCACCGACACACGGCTGTCATGACGGCCCCTCATTCTCAGCCAACTGCTTGCGGTACTGGGTGGTGGTGATCCCGGCGTAACCCCAGTTATCGGTGTCGACTTCCTCAATCACGATGTGGGTCAGTTCAGGGCGTTTGTTGAGCACGCGCTCCAGGGTTTCGGTGATTTCGGCGATCACCTGAGCCTTCTGCTCAGTGGTAACGCCATCGCGGGTAATGCGTACGCTTACGAAAGGCATGAGGACATCTCCAGTGACCTTCCCGTCGGGATGATGGGGAGGTGTTGGAACTCAATGTATGGAGTTAGCAGAGGGGGATAAAGGTGGGGGCCGGAACATCATTAGTTACGCGATGTAATGAGTTATATAAGACTCGCGTTGTGGTCCTGGCATAGGTTTACACCTGCTTCAGTCTCCAAACTGCGGGGGTTGGCGTCAGGTGGTAGTGCGTTAAAGATCAAAAGATCGCAGGCTGCGATTTTTGATTTTTTCTCAAAAAAAAAGCGCCACCATCGCGGCAGCGCTTTTTCCTGATCAATCCGTTGTCGTTGTTCCTATCCTTCCATTACATCCCACAACGCTTCCAGTTCCGCCTCGCTGAACAATCCAGCAGGGTAGCGCTCGATCATTGTCCGGCGCGGATCAGTCTCACCGATCTGACACGTTTCGTTGGACTTGAACCAGTGCGCCAGACTCTGGAGCGATTCGCTGTTTACCGCCAGGGGATGCATTGCCCGCTCGCTTGCTACATTCACTTCGGCGTTCATTCCAGCGCTCTCTCCCGGTTTTTGAGCGGCTAACTTATCCAAGGTTTATGACAGAACATCGAAGTCCTTCCCCTCCCCGTCTTGCACATGCGCAGATACAAGAGCTGTGCCAAGGTCGCTGAAATGTCGCCAGCCGGATAAAAAAAAGCCCGCGATCCTTGAGGTCTGCGGGCTTTCGGTATCAGCGATGAAGTCAAAGCCTGACAAACTGATTTTGCAATCAACTCAATATGTTACAACCGCACTCACTCTTTGTGCGGCGCAGGCTGCTGCTGGGTAAGGCAGTGAATATTGCCGCCCCCCAGTAACAGTTCGCGACCCGGCACCATGACCACTTCGTGCTGCGGGAACAGGTTCTGCAAAATTTCTTTTGCGGGAGCATCCTGCGGGTCATCGAAACTCGGGGCAATGATGCCGCCGTTGACGATCAGGAAGTTCACGTAGGAGCCGGCCAGACGAACAGTCGGATTACGCTCCTGAGTACCGTCCACCGGATCGACACCGGCGCATTCTTCCTCGGTTGCAAACAGCGGACCCGGAATCGGCATCTTGTGCACCGTAAATGGGCGGCCTTTGGCGTCGGTGCTGTTTTGCAGCACGTTCATTGCCGCTTGGCAGCGCGGGTAGTTCGGGTCTTGCGGATCATCGGTCCAGGCCAACAGCACTTCACCCGGACGCACGTAGCAGCAGAAGTTATCCACATGACCGTCGGTTTCGTCGTTGAACAACCCGTCCGGCAGCCAGATGACTTTATCCACAGCCAGATTCGCGCTCAGCACCGCTTCGATTTCCCCACGGTTCATGTGCGGGTTGCGATTGTGGTTGAGCAGACACTCTTCGGTGGTGATCAGGGTGCCTTCGCCGTCGACATGAATCGAGCCGCCTTCAAGCACGAAGCCTTCGGTGCGGTAGCGCGGGCTGCGCTCGATTTCGAGGATCTTGCCGCCGACCTGGGAATCACGGTTCCACGGTGAATACAGACCGCCTTCGAAACCGCCCCAGGAGTTGAAATCCCAGTTCACACCACGGACTTCACCGCTGTTGTTGATGACGAACGTCGGGCCGGTATCCCGGACCCAGGCGTCATCGCTGGACATTTCCACCACGCGGATATTCGGCACGTCCAGGCGGGAACGAGCGTTCTCGTACTGGCCGGCGGAGACTGCCACGGTCACCGGTTCAAAACGCGCAATGGCTTTGGCCACAGCGACATGAGCGGCTTGTGCCGGTTTGCCGCCCAGGCGCCAGTTGTCCGGGCGCTCGGGCCAGATCATCCAGGTCTGGGTTTGGGGTGCCCACTCGGCTGGCATGTAGAAGCCGTCGGCGCGAGGGGTGCTGTTCAAAGTGGTCATGGCAATCAGGACTCCAGGGAACCGTCGAGGGTTTTCAGAGCGCCGTACAGGTCTGGACGACGGTCGCGGAACGAACCCCACGCGCTGCGGATGTGCTCCAGCTCGTCGAGGTCGAAATTGTGCACCAGAATACCTTCTTCGGTTTTATTGAGCTCCTGAACTTTCTCGCCGAACTGGTTGGCGATGAATGACGAGCCGTAGAAGGTAATGTCGTAGCCGTCCTGCTCTTCGTTGCCGATACGGTTGCTGGCGATCAACGGCATCAGGTTGGCACCGGCATGGCCCTGCTGCACACGCTGCCAGTGATCCCGTGAGGAAATGGTCTTGTCGTGGGGCTCGCTGCCGATGGCGGTCGGGTAAAACAGGATCTGCGCCCCCAGCAAGGCCATGCTGCGCGCACATTCCGGGAACCACTGGTCCCAGCAGATGCCCACGCCGATCTTCGCGTACCGGGTGTTCCACACTTTGAAGCCGGTATCACCCGGATTGAAATAGTACTTTTCGTGATAGCCAGGGCCGTCGGGGATGTGGCTCTTGCGATAAACCCCCAGGTTGCTGCCGTCGGCATCGATGATCGCGACGCTGTTAAAGCGAGCACGCCCCGCCAACTCGTAGAAGCTGATCGGCAGCACGACTTGCAACTCTTTGGCGACTTTCTGGAAGTGCCTGATGGCAACGTTGTCTTCGACAGTTGTGGCCAGCTGCAGGTAATCCGGATTCGGCTTCTGGCAGAAGTACGGGGCTTCGAACAGTTCCTGGATCAGGATAATTTGCGCGCCTTTGGCTGCGGCCTCGCGGACCAGCTTTTCAGCGGTCTCGATGTTGGCTTCAAGGTCCCAGGAACAGGCCATCTGGGTAGCGGCGACGGTAACGTTACGACTCATGAAACATCTCCGGGGCAAGCGCTGGAATCGAGCTTGGCATCGATCCATACAGAAATGGGAGCCCCGGGCAGGGTCATTCACGCCGTGGGCAACGGCGACTTTATAACCGATTAATATCGACTTTAGAAGCTCATAAAATGCGTTACGTCTTAAACGAAGTATTTATTATCGATAACAATCGGCATTTAATCCGTGTAGGAGCTGTCGCAAGCTGCTCCTGCACGGATCGATCAGAGTCCCTCAGCCAGCACCTTCGACAGCATGTCGACAAAGAAATCCACGCTCTGGCGCGAGGTGACCATCGGCGGCTTGATCTTCAGGACATTCAAGAAGTCGCCAGTCGGTTGCATGAAGATCCCCAGTTCACGCAAGCGCTCGCACAGCGCCGTGGTTTCTTCGGTCGCCGGCTCCAGGGTTTCTCGGTTGCGGATCAATTCGACGCCCAGATAGAAACCGGAGCCGTGCACCGCACCCACTAACGGATGAATATCGATCAGCGCTTCCAACCGCTGCTTGAAATGCCCGCCGACGACCTGGGCGTTTTCCCAGAGCTTTTCCTCTTCCATCACATCCAGCACCGCCATGCCGATCTGGCAACTGACCGGACTGCCGCCGGCGGACGAGAAGAAGTAGCCCTCGGCCTCGAGCGCTTCGGCAATTTCCCGGCGGGTAATCACCGCGCCCAACGGCTGGCCGTTACCCATGCCCTTGGCCATGGTGATGATGTCCGGCACCACGCCCTGCTCTTCAAAGCCCCAGAAGAAGTCGCCCATGCGTCCATAACCGACCTGTATTTCGTCGGCGATGCACACACCGCCACGGTCACGCACCAGCCCATAGACTTGCTGCAGATAACCCGGTGGCAGCGAGATACCACCGGCATTACCGTATACCGGCTCGCAAATGAAGCCAGCCAGTTGACGATTCTGCCCGGCGATTTTCGCCAGGTTGTGTTCGACGCTGCGCACGTAGTCCGGCGTACTGTCCGGGCCACGGAACTCGCCTCGATAGGTGTTCGGTGCAGTCACCGGATGCACCCAGTCCGGGCGGCTGCTCAAGGCCTTGGGGTTGTCTGCAATAGAGGTCGAGACCGCGTCGGCGCCTACCGTCCAGCCGTGGTAGGCCTCCAGCACGCTGAGCATGTCGCGGCCGCCGCTGTAGGCCCATGCCAGGCGAATCGCCAGGTCGTTGGCCTCGCTGCCACTATTGACCAGGAACACCCGATCCATGCCATCCGGTGACAATTTCAGCAGGCGCTCGGAGAACTCGGCCACCGCCGCGTAGTTGAAACGCGAGTTGGTGTTGAGCAGTGACCACTGCCGGCTGGCGACCGCCGCCATGCGCGGATGGCCATGGCCCAATACCGCGACGTTGTTGAGCATGTCGAGATAGGAGCGGCCCTGCATGTCGATCAAATGATTGCGCCAGCCACGCTCGATGCGCGGCGGGTCGACGTAATAGTGTTTTTGCGTGCGGGCGAAACTGGCGTCGCGGCGGGCCAGCAAAGTCGGCCCATCGAGTTCGGGCTCCGCGTCACAGGCCAGCCCCAGCAGCGCTGCCGGCGATGGACACAGTGCTTGCCAGGCTGCCGCACGCGACGGCGCACAGAACAACGGCGCATCGATAGAAGCCCCCCGGCACAACTGCACCAACAGCGGCCCGCTGACAGAACCCAGCACCTGGCCTTTAACCAGCGCCGCGCCGCTGTGCAGCGACGGTGTGACACCCCACAGGCGTAGACTCAGTTGCGGGCCGTCGAGTTGCAACAACCCCGTTGCCGACAAATGCACCACCCCGGCAAACGGCGCTTCGACCGGTGTGCCCTGGGGTACGTGCAACTCAACGTGCAACGGGCAAGTGTCGGGTTCAATGGCACTGTCCGGCCGGGTCCTGGACAAGCGATATTGCCCGTAGCGACTGGCTGCCAGACCATGCGCCGCTGCCGCTTCGCTCAACAGGCGTTGATCGATGCCTTGCTGCTCCCAGTTACCGGCTTCGAAATGCGGGCTGAGCACGCCCAGGTCAATCAAGGCAAACTCGCGCCCCACCAGATTGGGTAGCAGCGGCGCGAAACCTTCACTGTTGATGACTGGCAGGTTCTCGCCGACCGACGTCAGAATCACAGCCTCCATCAAAGCCAACGGCACCGAGGTGGCGACGCGGAAGATCTCCCACTCGTGGACCAGATTGTCGCGACTGTAGGCATTGCCCGGATCGATGCTGACCTGCTGTTCACCGCTGAGCACCAACACCGCCGCCCGGGCCACGATCAACGGCCAGAGCGCCAGCAGTTCTTCACGTTGCAACGGGTTGACCGCGTGATAGGCCTGGATCGCCGGCAGAATGCACAACGGATTGCCTTCGCCGTGATGCAGCAGCGCAGCGCAGGTCACCGACAGATCGGTGATACGCCAGGTACGCACCAGATCGCCGAAATCGATGACCCCCTGCAATTGCCAGTGGCGCTGCGCATCACGTTGCCACACCACGTTGTCATCGGTGATATCCATGTGGATGGCCTGCACCGGCAGCTTGTCTTCCAGCGGCTGCAAATGGCGCTCGGCCTGTTCGGATGCTTCGACAATCAGTCGACGCAGGGTTTCATCCTTGATCACGGGCAACAAATGCGCGATCAGCGCATGGGCGTGGCGAGCGTCCCACTGCAGGGTTCGCACCAGCCCCGGATGATCGAAATCAGCCAGTGCCAGATCCATCTCGCCGCACAACCGACCGAAACCGGCCACCACGGCAGGATTGAAATACTCGAGGCTCGTCAGGGGCTGGCCTTCGATGTAATCGAGCAGGCGCACATGCACCGCATCACCGCCGACATCCAGGGAAAGCAGGTCTGCTCCGTTTTTTGCCGGAATCACTCGTGGCACGTGTACATCCGGGTGCTCGCCCAAATGCCTGAGCCCCGCGTGCTGGGCTTGCAACTCCAGCGTCGCATAGTCGCCGCGGCAGATTTTCAGGACAAAACGTCCCTGGTCAGTATCGACGCGGTAGTTCAGGTCCTGCTGACTGCCAAGGGCCTGTAATTTTCCGCTGAGCCCGTAATGTTCTTCCAACAGCTCAAGCGCTTGCTCCGCAGACACCTGCGGGCTGGGCAAACTGGCGCGATGAATCAACGTGGCAAGCGACATACAACGACCCCTGAAATTTCATTAGACGCCTATATCGCCATTGCTTTGGACGATACGCAAGCCCCCGGGAGCCGGTACTGGTCGCTTGTGCCGGCAATTGACTGCACATGTCTCTCGCCCCGGCCCGCACTTTGCGCAAGAATGTGCGTCATCAACTATTGCTGGAGAGAGACCATGAATGTAGTGACCACCGACCTGCCCGGTGTTCTGATCCTCGAACCCAAGGTCTTTGGTGACGAACGTGGTTTCTTCTACGAAAGTTTCAACGCGAAAGCTTTCGAACAAGCCACCGGCCTGAATGTTCAATTCGTTCAAGATAATCATTCCCGCTCACAAAAAGGCGTGTTACGCGGCCTGCACTACCAGCTCGAAAACACTCAGGGAAAACTGGTTCGCGTCACCTATGGCGAAGTACTCGACGTTGCCGTGGATATTCGCCGCAGCTCACCGAACTTTGGAAAATGGGAAGCCGTACATCTGTCTGCCGACAACCATCGTCAACTCTGGGTACCCGAAGGCTTTGCCCACGGCTTTGTGGTGCTCAGCGACTACGCCGAATTTCTTTACAAGACCACTGATTACTACACCCCGTCCGCCGAGCGCAGCATCCGCTGGGATGACCCGGACCTGGCCATCGACTGGCAGCTTGCTCAGCCGCCACAACTATCCGCCAAGGATCAGTTCGCAACGTTCTTCAAGGATGCCGACGTCTTCTCCTGATTCAAGACAAAATACATAGCGCCACTTACCGCGCAGACGGTACGCGCAAGCCTAGGCATAATGCGCCTGTACCCACAGGCGCCCGATGCTCATGACTGCGACCCTTCCTCCCAGACCCCGCTGGCGCAGCCTGGCCCTTCTTGCACTGTGCCTGGCACCTCTGCTGTGGCCGCTGGAACATCTCGCCGAGCGCTACTACCGCAGCGAACTGGCCAGCCAGAATCGGCAGACCCTCGATCTCTACGTCGCCAACCTTCTGGGTACCCTGCATCGCTATGAGGTATTACCGCAGATCCTCGGCGATCTGCCGGCCCTGCGGGCCGTCATCGGCGCACCGGACGATGGCGTCACCCAGGGCAATGCCAACCGCCTGCTGAAAAACATCAGCACCCAGACCGGCGCCGAAGTCATGTACCTGATGGACTCCAGCGGCAAAACCCTGGCCGCTTCCAACTGGGACAAGCACGACAGTTTCGTCGGGCGCAATTTTTCGTTCCGGCCGTACTTCAGCGAAGCCATGGCCGGGCGGCTCGGACGCTTTTTCGGCTTGGGCACCACCTCTGCCAAGCGCGGCTATTTCTTTGCTGCAGGCGTGCGTGACGGCGAGAAAATCGTTGGGGTGCTGGTGGTCAAGGTAGACCTCGACCACACCGAAAGCCTCTGGGGCAAAACCCCGGAACAACTGCTGCTGACCGACCACAACGGCGTGGTCATCCTGACGTCGCGGCCTGAGTGGCGTTTCCGTTCGACCCGCGCGCTGAGCGAAGAAGAAAGCAAAGCCATTACTGCGATTCAACCTTACCCAACCCGCGATCCAAAGCCGCTCAAGCTCAACCCCAATGCCTGGCTGACCCAGACCCAGCCAATCGCCGAGACCGGCTGGAACGTCAGTATCCTCGCCCCGCGTACGTTGATTGACCGCCCGGTACGCACAGTGGTCGCCGTCGGTGGCGCCACTCTGCTGGTGTTGATGCTGCTCCTGGGCCTGATGATGCAGCGCCGTCGCCATTACCTTGAGCGCATCGCCTTCGAAGCCAAGGCCCGTCGCGAACTGGAGGCCCGGGTCGCCGAGCGCACCAGCGATCTCGAAGGCCTGAACCGGCGCTTGAAACAAGAGGTGCTGGAGCGCGAACAGGCTCAACAGGAACTGGTACGCGCCCAGGATGATCTGGTGCAGGCGGGTAAATTGTCGGCATTGGGGACGATGTCGGCGAGCATCAGCCATGAACTCAATCAGCCGCTGGCGGCGATTCGCAGCTACGCGGAAAACGCCGAGGTACTGCTCGATCACCAACGCACCGATGATGCCCGGGGCAACCTCAAGCTGATCAGCGAATTGACCGGGCGCATGGCTTCGATCATTGCCCACCTGCGCGCCTTCGCCCGGCGCGATCGCCATGCCCCGGAAAGCGTGGCCCTGCAGCCGGCGCTGGACGATGCACTGGCCCTGCTGGCCAAACGTCGGCGCAGTATGGAGGTTGAGCTCATCCGCGATTTGCCCGCCGCCACCCTGTGGGTCGAAGCGGGAGAAACGCGCCTGCGCCAGGTGCTCGGCAATCTGCTGGCCAACGCCCTTGATGCCCTGACGGAAAAAGGCCCGCCACGTAAACTCTGGCTAAGTGCCCAATCCAGCGCCGATGGCGTCAACCTGTACATTCGCGACAATGGCCCGGGTTTCTGCATGGAAGCCCTTGCCCGCGCCAGCGAGCCTTTCTACACCACCAAGACCCGTACACAAGGTCTTGGCCTGGGCCTGGCGATTTGCGAAACCCTGATGCGCGCCTTCGGTGGTGAACTGTCGTTCGCCAACCACAAGGAAGGCGGTGCGTTGATTACTCTCAAGCTGCGCGCTGGTGCACCGGGCGTGAGCCTGCAACCGCCCGAGGACCGAAGTGCATGACCATCGACAACCGTATTCAGGTCGTGTTGATCGACGACGATCCCCATCTGCGCCAGGCGCTGAGCCAGACCCTGGATCTGGCCGGCCTGAAAGTCTTGCCGCTGGCCGAAGCCAAGGGCCTGGCCGCGCAACTGGAGCGCGACTGGCCGGGCGTGGTGGTCAGTGACATCCGCATGCCCGGTATGGACGGCCTCGAACTGCTGACCGAGCTGCATGCCCAGGACCCCGACCTGCCGGTGTTGCTGATCACCGGACACGGCGATGTGCCGTTGGCGGTGCAAGCCATGCGCGCCGGAGCCTATGATTTTCTGGAAAAACCCTTCGCCAGCGATGCCCTGCTCGACAGTGTGCGCCGCGCCCTGGCGCTGCGCCGCCTGGTGCTGGATAACCGCAGCTTGCGGCTCGCATTGAGCGATCGCCAGGAGTTGAGCACGCGCCTGGTCGGGCAATCGGCGCCGATGCTGCGCCTGCGCGAACAGATCGGCGCGTTGGCGGCGACCAAGGCCGATGTGCTGATTCTCGGAGAGACCGGCGCCGGTAAAGAAGTGGTTGCGCGGGCCCTGCACGATTTATCCAACCGCCGCAACGGGCCGTTCGTGGCGATCAACGCTGGCGCACTGGCCGAATCGGTAGTTGAAAGTGAGCTTTTCGGCCACGAACCCGGCGCATTTACCGGTGCGCAGAAGCGCCGCATCGGCAAGTTCGAATTCGCCAACGGCGGCACGCTGTTCCTGGATGAAATCGAAAGCATGAGCCTCGATGTGCAGGTCAAATTGCTGCGTCTGCTCCAGGAGCGGGTAGTCGAACGCCTGGGTGGCAACCAACTGATCCCGCTGGACCTGCGCATCATCGCGGCGACCAAGGAAGACCTGCGCCAGGCCGCCGATCAGGGGCGCTTCCGTGCCGACTTGTACTACCGCCTGAATGTCGCGCCCCTGCGAATTCCGCCGTTACGCGAGCGTGGCGAAGATGCGTTGATGATGTTCCAGCATTTCGCCGATGAGGCCAGCACCCGCCACGGCCTGCCGCCCCATGAACTGCAGCCGGGACAGCGCGCCTTGTTACTGCGCCACACCTGGCCCGGTAACGTGCGCGAACTGCAAAACGCCGCCGAACGATTCGCCCTGGGGCTGGAACTGGCCCTGGATAACAACGCGCCCGACGATGCTGTCGGCACTACGGTCGAAATGATCAGCGGCGGGTTGAGTGAGCAAGTGGAAAACTTCGAAAAAAGCCTGATTGCGGCCGAACTGGCGCGCTCTCACAGCTCCGTGCGCAGCGTCGCCGAAGCCCTGGGCATTCCGCGCAAGACCCTGCATGACAAACTGCGCAAGCATGGCTTGAGTTTCGCCGACAGCGGCACTTCCACCCACGCCGACGAGCACGAATGAGCCACCGTCCAATCCCTCACTTCAAACAAGAGGCCACGCAATGACCCGCGAAAGCCGTCAACTGGAATCGGTTCTTCATCACGACATCCCTCTGACACGGGACATGGGCCTCAAAGTGCTCGACTGGCACGACCAGCAACTGCGCCTGCAGCTGCCGCTGGAAGCCAACGTCAACCACAAGAGCACCATGTTCGGTGGCAGCCTGTATTGCGCTGCGGTGCTGGTCGGCTGGGGCTGGTTGCATTTGCGCCTGAAAGAGGAAGGCATCGAAGATGGGCACATCGTGATTCAGGAAGGGCAGATCAGCTATCCCCTACCCGTGACGAGTGATGCCACAGCCATTTGTCAGGCGCCGAGTGCGGCGGCGTGGAAGAAGTTTCTGACCATGTACCAGCGTTATGGTCGGGCGCGGTTGACGCTGGCTACACGGGTGGTGAATGCGGGGAGTGATGAGTATGCGGTGCTGTTTACCGGGCAATACGTGCTGCACCGCTGATAGGCAATGGTCGCCGTAGGAGCCAGCTTGCTGGCTCCTACGAGTTGGCGAGCGCCAATAGTTTCTCCCGCCACGCGGCCTTCGCCGGCAACGCCAAAAAGAACTCATTCAACAGCGACTCCCGCGCCGGGTAACAGAACGGCGCGCCGCTCAAATCCAGCACCTCCCCGCCCGCGCCTTCCAGCACACCTTGCGCCGCCGCCGTGTCCCACTGCGAAGTCGGCGCCAAACGCGGATAACAATCCGCTTCGCCTTCAGCCAACAAACAAAACTTCAGCGAGCTGCCGATATTAGCCAGTTGCAGCTCTCCAAGGCTTGCACTCAACCCCGCCAGCAAACGCTCCTGCTGCTCACTGGAATGGCGGCGGCTGGCAACCACGGTAAACGCCTGGCCGGGTGCCAAGGCATGCCGCACCTGAATCGTTACCGGTGTACCACCTTGATCGCCACGCCACGCACCGAGCCCGGCTCCACCGACATAGAAGCGCCCATTGGTCGGCATCGACACCACGCCGAATACCACTTGGCCGTTTTCGATCAGGGCAATATTGACGGTGAATTCCTCACTGCCAGATATGAACTCCTTGGTGCCATCAAGTGGATCGACCAGCCACCAGCGCTGCCATCCAGCACGTACGCTCTGGGGGATGTTGGCGTCTTCTTCGGACAGCACCGCAATGCTCGGGTCCAGCGCCGTCAAGCCGGCCAGAATCAGATGATGGGCAGCCAGGTCTGCCGCAGTGACAGGCGAGTCATCCGATTTGGCCGTCACCGCTGTACCGGTACGCCAGAACGGCAGGATCGCTTCGCCGGCCTTCAACGCCAGCTCAACCACGGGCGCCATCAACGGGTGAGTGAAAGTCATGGCAGAAACACCCCACGCTGAGTCAGCAGGTCACGGGCCAGATACAGCGCCGCCAAGGCACGGCCCTCGCTGAACTGTGGGTTTTGCGCCAGCGCCGACAGCTCACGCAGACTGACTTTGCTCACGCCCATAGGCTCTGGCTCGTCGCCTTCCAGACGCTCTTCATAGAGGTCCATAGCCAGGACTACCTGAATTTTCTGGCTCATATAGCCGGGCGACAGCGATAGTTCGGTCAAGTGTTCAAGTTGCCGGGCACCGAAGCCTGCCTCTTCCTTGAGCTCACGTTCGGCGGCGGCCAATACGTCTTCACCCGGTTCGATCAGGCCCTTGGGCAAGGACATCTCGTACTCATCCGTACCGGCGCAATATTCCTCGACAAGCACCGCATGATCGGCATCCAGCATTGCCACGATCATGACCGCGCCATACCCGGCACCTTTGCCGACCAATCGCTCATACGTGCGTTCCACGCCGTTGGAAAAGCGCAACTTCAGCTCTTCCACACAGAACAATCGACTGGTGGCGACAATTTCGCGGGCGAGTATGGTGGGTTTCTGGCGCATGCAAAGCTCCTTGGCGTGAACGCGCTACTATAACGCGGCTTTCCCTATTGTTTATGTCAGATATCTTTCTACCGTCCGAGACGTTGCCATGCCTTCACTACCCTGGTCCGCTATCGATACCGTTCTGCTGGATATGGACGGCACGCTGCTGGACCTGCATTTCGACAATCACTTCTGGCTGGAACACCTGCCCCAGCGTTACGCCGAGCTGCACGGTATAGACCGGGCCATTGCCGAACAGGAGCTGCAGCCATTGTTCGAACGCAATGCCGGACAGTTGCAGTGGTACTGCCTGGATTTCTGGAGCGCCGAGCTGAAGCTGCCGGTGCGAGAGCTCAAACTGGAAACCGCTCATCTGATCGCTCTGCGTCCTGATGCGGACACCTTTCTGGCGGCGATAAAACAAGCCGGCAAGCGCGTGGTACTGATCACCAACGCGCACCGCGACTCGCTGTCGCTGAAGCTGGAAAAAATCGAGCTGGCGCCGTATTTCGAGCGGTTGATCAGCTCCCACGACTACGGCTTCCCCAAGGAAAATCCGCAGTTCTGGGATGCGCTGCAAGCCGATATCGATTTCGACCCGTCACGTAGTCTGTTTATCGACGACACCTTGCCGATCCTGCGCAGTGCGCGGGACTTTGGTGTGGCGCATTTGTTGGCCGTGAAAGAGCCGGACAGCCGCAAGGGGCCGAAGGACACAGGCGAATTTGCCGCGGTTGAGGATTATCGGGATTTGATTACCGGGCTTTGAGACTAGGGCGCCTGCATCGCGGGCAAGCCACGCTCCCACAGGATTTGTGTCGTGCGATTGATTAGTGAACGACTCAGATGCTATGGGAGCGTGGCATGGTCCGGGCGGCGTTCCGACGATGGCCATCACACGGACTTAAGGCCTACTCAGGAATCCTTAACGACTGCCCCGGATAGATCTTGTTCGGGTCCTTGAGCATCGGCTTGTTGGCTTCGAAGATTTTTTGATACTTGTTTGGATCACCATAGACGCGCTTGGAAATGGCACTGAGTGTGTCGCCTTTCTCGACCGTGACGAACTTCGCTGGCGCTGCCACCGGCCCGGTCACAGTGATCTGGTCATCAACACCGCTGATACCCGCCACGTTGCCAAGTGCCAAAAGAATCTTTTCCTTTTCTTCCTGGCTTGAAGCTTCGCCCGTGGCAATGATTTTGTCGCCCTCGACTTTCACCTGGACCTTGGAGGTGTCGATGCCCGTCAAGGCGCTCTGCACATGCTTGGTCAGCGCCTCGCTATTGGCTTCGGCCTTGTCCGGCGTCAGTGCATCGAGGATTTTTTCACCAGCTTCTTTTAGAAAACTGAACAGGCTCATTGTTTGCTCTCCTTGGGTTTGGGTGTCCAGATGAAAAAGCCTAGACCACACCCGTCACTTGCGGACCCAACCCGACCAATGACGCCGCTTCCCCCGGACGATAGAATCCTCCCCTTCACCCACCCTGGAGCGAAGATGGACATCAAGCAGCTGAAATTCCTCATCGCGCTCGACGAAACCCGCCATTTCGGCCAGGCCGCCGCGCGCTGCCACATCACCCAGCCGACCCTGTCCATGCGCCTGCGCAACCTCGAAGAAGAACTCGAGTTGCCGTTGGTCAATCGCGGTCAACGTTTCGAGGGCTTCACCGCACCGGGAGAGCGGGTGCTGGCCTGGGCGCGCACCGTGCTGGCGGCCTACGACGGTTTGTACGCTGAAGCGGCGGCCTGTCGCGGCAGTCTGGTCGGGACCTTGCGGCTGGGCGTGGTGCCATTGTCGAGTTTCGATCCGTTGCCGCTGCTGCAGCGCCTGCACGGGGAACATCCGAATTTGCGTTTCGAGCTCTCGGCACTGAGTTCCGAACAGATTCTCGAACAGCTGGCGAACAACCGCCTGGACCTCGGTGTGTCTTACCTGGAACGTCTGGATGCCGAACGTTTTGACTCTCTGACTTTCAGCGAAACCCGTATGGGCCTGCTCTACGACCAGCGTTTCTTCACCTTCGGCGAGGCGCCGCTGAGTTGGGAAGCGTTGATCGAACTGCCGCTGGGCATGCTCACCAGTGGCATGCACTTCCGCCAGTCCATCGACCATAACTTCCACAGCCGTGGCCTCACGCCACAGCCGTTGTTGCAAACCGACGCTGTGCATCAATTGCTACAAGCTGTGCACGGCGGCTTGTGTTGCGCCGTGATGCCGCTGGATGGCGGCCTGGAAAGCCTGACTGATCATTTGCGCCTGCAGCCTATCGAAAATGCCCAGACCCTAGGCCGGCTGGGGTTGATCAAGCGTCGCAGTGCGCCACGCTCGGCGCTGGCGGAAGCGTGTTTTGCGATTTATCAGCAATCGCGGCCTTGCTCTTGATCGACGCTATCTATCGGTAGATCAGTATTAGCGATTAGACGCGACAAGTTGTCGCGCCTAGTCTTAAAGCTGATCAAACCGACGGTGATGCCATGAATACCAAGCGCCCTGCCTGCGCGGCGCCTGCCCTCGAAACACCCGCGCCCGCCGCAAGCCAGACTTACAGCTACAACAACCTTCAGTACTGCGAATCGGCGAGCACCGCGCTGGCCGAGGAAGTGGCGTTGGCGATTGCCTACAACGGCATCAGCCAGGCGGTCATGCTGGTGACCCCGACGGACCTGGAAGACTTTATCGTCGGGTTCAGTCTGGGCAGCGGCATCATTCAGGACGCCGCGGACATCTACGACCTGCAACTGAGCGGCTCGGGTTCGGCGCAGTACGCGCAAGTGACCATCGCCAACCGCGCCTTCTGGAACCTCAAGCAGCAACGCCGGCAATTGGCCGGCACCAGCGGCTGCGGGCTGTGCGGAGTTGAAGCGGTCGAGCAGGCACTGCCGCAGCTTCAGGTATTGCCCGGCGCACCGTTGCCTCCCGCCGAATGGCTCGACGGTCTGCGCGAGCGCATCGGTGCCTTCCAGCCCCTGGGCCAGCATTGCGGCGCGGTGCACGCTGCGGTGTTCATGAACAACCAGGGCGAATTGCTGCTGGGACGTGAAGACATCGGCCGGCATAACGCCCTCGACAAATTGATCGGCGGCCTGATCCGGCAAAAGATCCCGACCACTGGCGGGTTGGCCATCGTAACCAGCCGTTGCAGCCTCGAATTGATCCAGAAAGTATTGCGCGCCGGCATCCAGACCCTGGTCAGTCTGTCGTCACCCACCGGCCTTGCCGTGCAATGGGCCCGTCGCCACAACCTCAATCTCATCCATCTGCCACAAAAGAATGCGCCGCGGGTCTACAGCCCAGCGTTGGAGAACCAAGCGTGAGTCAACACCGTCAAGCCGACCAGACACCCGTTCCTCGCTACAAGCCCTACAAAGGCCCCGCCGGTGGCTGGGGTGCACTGATCAGCGTCGCCCAGGCCTGGTTGACCAGCGACAACGCACTGAAAAACCTGCGCATGATGCTCAAGACCAACAAGAACGGCGGTTTCGACTGCCCCGGTTGTGCCTGGGGCGATTCCAAGGAAGGCGGCATGGTGATGTTCTGCGAGAACGGCGCCAAAGCGGTGAACTGGGAAGCGACCAAACGTCGGGTCGACGGCAACTTCTTCGCTAAACACAGCGTCACTTCGCTGCTGGAGCAGAGCGACTATTGGCTCGAGTATCAGGGCCGTATTACCGAGCCGATGAGCTATGACGCCGCAACCGATCGCTACAAACCGATCAGTTGGGACGCCGCCTTCGCCTTGATCGCCAAACATCTGCAGGGTTTGTCGAGCCCGAATCAGGCCGAGTTCTACACCTCGGGACGTGCCAGTAACGAAGCGGCATTCCTTTATCAATTGTTCGTGCGCGCCTACGGCACCAACAATTTCCCCGACTGCTCGAACATGTGCCACGAGGCCAGCGGTGTTGCGTTGTCGCAGAGTGTTGGCGTCGGCAAAGGCACCGTGACGTTTGACGACTTCGAACACGCCGATGCCATTTTCGTCTGGGGCCAGAACCCCGGCACCAACCACCCACGCATGCTCGAACCGCTGCGCGAAGCGGTGAAGCGCGGTGCTCAAGTGGTCTGCATCAACCCGCTCAAGGAGCGTGGCCTGGAGCGTTTTCAGAATCCGCAACATCCGCTTGAAATGCTCACCAACGCAGACAAGCCGACCAATACGGCCTACTTCCGCCCGGCACTGGGTGGCGATATGGCGATAATGCGCGGGATGGCGAAATTCCTTCTGATGTGGGAGCGCGATGCACAAAAAGCCGATGCCCCGGCGGTGTTCGATCACGACTTCCTCAATGAACACTGTGCCAATGTGCTGGAGTACCTGTCAGCCATCGACGACACCCCATGGGAGCAGATCGTCGAACAGTCCGGCCTGCCCCTGGTAGAGATCGAGCAAGCGGCGCGCATGTATGCCAAGGGCAAGAGCGTCATCATGTGCTGGGCCATGGGCATCACCCAGCATCGCCATTCGGTGGCGACCATCCAGGAAATCGCCAACCTGATGCTGCTGCGCGGCAACATCGGCCGGCCAGGCGCGGGCCTGTGCCCGGTGCGTGGCCACAGTAACGTGCAGGGTGATCGGACCATGGGCATCAACGAACGCCCGCCGGTGGCGCTCCTCGATGCGCTGGAGCGGCGCCTCCAGTTCAAGGTACCCCGTGAAAACGGCCACAACGTGGTGGAGGCGATCCACGCCATGGCCGAAGGTCGGGCTAAAGTCTTCATCGGCCTGGGGGGCAATTTCGCCCAGGCCACCCCCGACAGCCCACGAACCTTCCAGGCCCTGAGCAACTGTGACCTGACCGTGCAGATCAGCACCAAGCTCAACCGCAGCCATCTGGCTCATGGCAAAGACGCCCTTATCCTGCCGTGCCTGGGCCGTACCGACATCGATATCCAGGGCGAAGGCGCACAGGCGGTGACCGTCGAAGATTCGTTCAGCATGGTCCATGCGTCCAATGGTCAGTTGCAGCCGCTGTCTAACCAGATGCGTTCGGAACCGGCAATCCTGGCCGGTATCGCTACGGCGACCCTGGGCAACCATCCGGTAGACTGGAACTGGCTGGTGGCTGACTATCGGCGCATTCGCGACCTGATCGCCGACACCATTGCCGGCTTCAAGGACTTCAACGAGAAGATCAAGAACCCGGGCGGTTTCTATCTGGGTAACAGCGCGGGGGCGCGACGCTGGAACACCACCTCGGGCCGCGCCAATTTCCGTCCCAATAACCTGCCCAAAGACCTGGTGCACGAACGCACCCGGGCAACCGGTGTATTGCCGGACCTGATCATGCAGTCAATGCGCTCTCACGATCAGTACAACACCACCATTTATGGCCTCAACGATCGTTATCGCGGTGTGAAGGGGCAGCGTGATGTGTTGTTCGTCAACGAAGCCGACATCATTCGCCTGGGCTTCAAACCCGGGCAGAAGGCTGACATTGTGTCGATCTGGGATGATGGTGTTGAGCGGCGGGTGAAAGGCTTCACGTTGCTGGCGTTTGATATTCCTTCCGGACAGGCAGCGGCTTACTATCCAGAGGTGAATCCACTGGTGCCCCTGGAAAGTACCGGGGATGGCAGCCATACGCCGACGTCGAAGTTTGTGGCGATCCGGCTGGAAGCGGCGAGTGAGACCGGGTTGATTTTGGCCAGGTCGGCTTAAAGCGTCAGCAGGCCCTGACAACACATGATCGGGACCATCCGGCAACTTTCCAATCGCCCACAAAAAAGGCCGTTTTTTCACAAAAACGGCCATTCCGAAGTAACTAAAGACCAGCGAAAATCGCTTAAGTTCCGTCTAAAAAACAATAACTTATAGAATTGTGCACAAGTCGTGTTACTCGTCGGATTTCGATTGTCACTCCACTGATACAGCCTCAGGATCGAGCCGTCATCCCCTTGAGGTTCCTCCATGAAGTTCTCCTCGATTCTCCTGTTGTCCCTTGGCCTTGTCAGTGGCATTGCCTCTGCCGGCGGAAACACCGAAGCAGGTGTGGGCGGCGCGTTGGGCGGGGTTTTGGGCTCGGTCGTCGGCCAGTCACTGGGCGGCAGTACAGGTTCAACCATTGGCGCGGCCCTCGGCGGCGCGGGTGGTAGCGCAGTCGGCGCAGACAAACACAGCCGTGGCGAAGCCGCCATTGGTGGTGCGTTGGGCGCGGCAGGCGGTAACGTGGTCGGGCGCAATGTTGGCGGCACCTCCGGCAGCCTGGTCGGCGCCGCAGTAGGCGGCGGTGCTGGCGGTGCGCTGGGTAACTACATGGGCAACAAGTACGATGATGATGACGGCGATGATTATCGTGGCGGTCATCGCGACGGCCGCTACTACCGTGACGGCCACCCGGGTCGCGGTCATGCCTATGGCCATCGCAAGCATCACAAGAAGTACTACCGTCACCGTCATTGAGACCGGAATGGTTTCGCAGGCAGGTAAGAAAAACGCAGCCCGAGGGCTGCGTTTTTTTATTTTAAACCACGAGCCGCTCCAGAGCGTTGCGCAGTCCTGCCGGAATCGGCGTCGGCTGGTTCGAAACACGATCTACGAATACATGCACGAAGCGGCCGGCCGCACAGGCCTCATCCTCCCCCTCCTTGAATACCGCCAGCTCATATTGCACGGAACTGTTACCCAGCTTGCCGACCCGCAAGCCAATCTCTATCCGGTCCGGAAACGCAACGGAAGCGAAGTAGTCGCAGGCTGAACTCACCACGAATCCCACCACCTCGCCATCATGGATATCAAGGCCACCGACTTCGATCAGGTAAGTGTTCACCGCCGTGTCGAAAAAGCTGTAGTAGGTGACGTTATTGACGTGACCGTAGGCATCGTTGTCGTGCCAGCGCGTGGTAACAGACTGGTAGTGCGGGTATTCGCAGCGTTGGGGCATCAGCGTTGGTTCCTGGAGTTGGTTTGCCAGTTCAAGGCGAAAATCTCGTTATCGTTCTTTGCGGGCTAGCCCACTAAGGCGCCATACCCATTACTTGTCAGCAAACCCTTTACCCCCCGCCGCCAGCTCACCAATCAAGCGCGCCGGCCGCCAGTGGTCACCCTGCCGCGTCTCGAGCGCTACCAGCCGCTGATGAACATCCGCCAAACCTTGCTGATCCGCCCAAGCCATCGGTCCGCCCTTGTCCGCCGGGAAACCGTACCCGTTGAGGTATACCAGATCGATGTCATGGGCTGATCCCGCGATACCCTCCTCAAGAATCTTCGCGCCTTCGTTGACCAACGCCAACAAACACCGCTCCAGGACTTCCTCCGGGCCAATCTCGCGACGGTGGAACCCGAGATCCTCGCTGACCTGCAGTACCAGCGCATCAACCTGCGGATCGTGTTCGGCCTGGCGACTACCCGGCTCATAGTGGTAATAGCCATTGCCGCTCTTCTGGCCGAAACGACCCGCTTCGCACAGACGATTATCTACCTGAAACTGCGGCGCATCCTGCCCTGTGCCGGATAATTGTCGAGCGCGCCATTCCAGATCGACACCAACCACGTCGTACATGCGGAACGGTCCCATGGCAAAACCGAAGCCTTGCAGGGCTGCGTCGACCTGGTGAGGAAAAGCACCTTCAAGCAACATCTTGCGCGCTTCGTGGGTGTAGGTCCGCAGCATGCGGTTGCCGATAAAACCCGGGCAATTACCCGCCACTATGCTGACCTTGCCCATGCGCTTGCCCAGTGCCAGAGCGGCTTCAAGCACCGCCGGGGCGGTCTGCGCGCCACGAACGATTTCCAGCAGCTTCATGATGTGCGCCGGACTGAAGAAATGCAGGCCCAGGACCTGTTGCGGACGGCGAGTGACTGCAGCGATGGTATCGATGTCCAGCGCCGAGGTGTTGCTGGCCAGGATGGCTTCAGGTTTAAGCAGAGCGTCCAGTTCGCGGAAGATTTTCTGCTTGAGTTCGAGGTTTTCGTAGACCGCTTCGATGACCAGGTCGACATCCCGTATAGCCGCATAATCGGGTGCTGTCGTTACTCGGGCGATACGATCATCGGCCTCGGCCTGATCGATCCGGCCTTGTCGCACGCTGTGGGCGTAGGTGTCCGCCACTGACGTCAGCGCTTGTTCCAGCATCTGGGGGTTGTTATCGACCCACTGCACCGCCACCCCGGCGTTGGCCAGGCACATGACAATGCCCCGGCCCATGGTGCCCGCGCCGATGACGGCGGCGCGCTGAATATTCGACGGTGTCTGGCTCATATTCTGTTCTCTTGTTGGCGATCCGAAGACAGCCATCACCATAATCAGCCACTGTGCTTTTTTGAAATTTATTCCTGTGATGAACAACATTCAGCGCGTGGATACACCTCAGAAAGATCACCGATCAGACTGAGAGATGCTGTTGGGCCCAATCGCGCACTTCGGCGTACGGGTAAACCTCCAGCACCGCAAAACCCGAAATGGCCCGCGCCTTGAGTTTGGTAAATAGCGGAACGCTGATGCCGCACAAAAACCGCGTCACACGCTCGGCCGAAGGTAATGTGCCGGTGTATTGCTCGTGCCTGTGGATAAAGTCTGCACACAACGCCTCGAAATTTTTATCCACAAGCGCCGGCAAATCCGGTGGTGCCGGCAGGCGCGCCACCTGCCCGTGACACACCGAACAATGCCCGCACTGCTGCGGTGCATTGTCATCACCAAAGTACTCGGCCAGGCGATAACCCAAACACCTGTCAGTGGCAAAAAGCGCCAACATGGCGTGAATCCGCGCGATCTCGGTTTGCTCATGCCGGGTGAAACAAGCGTGCAACTCTTCACTCAACACGACGCTGTCGAAACCGGTTTGCAGCAGGCTGTAGACCTCGGTCATCTGTTTACTTTCCAGCTCGACCCAACCCTTTTCCTGAAAGTAATCCAACGCCCTCACCACCCGAGTGCGTTCGGCCTGATGCTGTTCATACAACGCATCGAAATTCACCGTGGCCCAGGTCCGTGCGCGGCTGGAAGTCTGGATGATCGCGGCGACGAAATCCCTGCGTTCCCCCTCGAAACGGGCCAGCAAGGCCTCGGGCTCCTGCAAATACTTGAAGCGGTATTCGGCGTAATAGGCATAGCGCGGGGCGATGATCCCGCGCAACTCCAGTTGCACCAGCAAGGTCTTGAGCGGTAGCTGGCGAATGTTGCTCTGGTCCGCCAACGGCCCCAGCAAAAACTCCCACTGACCTTGCGGCGCAGCAGCCTGCAATTCGTCGAGTACGCAGCGAATACCGGCGTGCTCGGGAGTGTCGCCATAGACGAAATTTTCCAGCACGTTGAGGCTGTCGCGGTTGGCCAATACCAGGCAATCGGAAGGCTGTCCGTCACGCCCGGCGCGGCCGATTTCCTGGCTGTAGTTTTCGATGGATTTGGGCAGATCGAAATGCACCACGTTGCGAATGTCGCTCTTGTCGATGCCCATGCCGAACGCGATGGTCGCGACGATGCAGTTGGACTGTCCGCCCATGAACCGACGCTGAATCGCCTCCCGTTGTTCATGGGGCAACCCCGCGTGATAGGCCTCGGCCTGAATACCGTTGCGACCCAGGTGCTCGGCAATGTGCTCAGCGGTTTTCTGCAGGGTTACATAGACGATGCTTGGCTGGTCGGGACGTTCGCTCATCCATTCGACGAGACGTCGTCGCTTGTCCTGGCCGCGAACCGGCTCTACCAGCAGGTTGAGGTTCGGCCGATAGAAACCGGTAGTCACCACATCGTCGGCTGCGATGGCGAATTTGGCCTGCATGTCTGCGATCACTTTGGGCGTGGCGGTAGCGGTAAGCAGCAGCACCTGCTGGATGTTGAATTGGCGTTGGTAATCGGGAAGCTTGAGGTAGTCCGGACGGAAATTGTGGCCCCACTCCGAGATGCAATGAGCCTCGTCCACCACCAGTAGCGAGATCGGTACCTGCTGCAAAAAGTTGCGAAAGCGCTCGTTCTTCAGGCGCTCCACGGAAATCATCAGGATTTTCAGTTCGCCGGACTTTGCACGGGCCATCACATCGCTGGCGTCATCGCGGCTCTGGGCCGAATCGATACTGCCTGCGGCGATGCCATGGCGCTGGAGGAACGCCAGTTGATCCTGCATCAGCGCCAGCAACGGCGAGACCACCAGCGTCAGATGCGGCAGCAACACTGCCGGTAATTGATAACAAAGGGACTTGCCGGACCCGGTAGGGAAAATCGCCGCAGCGGAGCGCCCCTCCAACACGGCGCTGACGGCAGTCTCCTGACCCGGGCGAAATTGTGGATAACCGAAAACCTGCTCCAGGGTGCTGTGCATAACGCTGTCACTCCGTTGACTGCTGCGATGTGCAAAGCCTAGCCGGCGATCGCAGCGAGTCGAGAAAAGGTCGGGGGTAAAAACCATACCGGATAATACAGCGTCACCCGTTCTGCTCGCGCCACGGATTGAAATACATGAAGCACGTTGCCATCTGACTAGCTTGCACCTCCCAGGGTTATGGTTCACCTACACCGCGCGAAGTCAGGAAGGCTGAGTAGCGCGTCCCCCTTTCGAAGGACCGATCATGCTTAAAACCTTTGTAGTTCCCTTTGCCCTGATGATGACCACTGCGCAGCTTCTTGGCGGATGCAGAGCCTCTCACCATCTCCCCGTAGTGCCGGACGCATTCAACACACCTGAGTATCAAGCTCAAAAAGGGTTGGGGGTGATCAACGCATCGCACCTCTACGAACGCGGTGGCACTGGACGGGGAGTGACAGTTGCGTTGATCGATTCGGGCCTGAACGCCGACCTGCCGCAATTCCAGGGCAGAATTCGTGATCCCGGTTTCGACTACGTCGAGAAACGTCCCGGTGGCCTTGATCGAATCGGTCACGGCACCCAGATGGCTGGAATTATCGCCGCCAACAAGGACGATCAGGGTATGCACGGCGTCGCGTTCGACGCACAGCTGATCCCTTTTCGTTTCGGCGACGACAATGAGCCTTTTTTTTTCGACAGTGAGATCGCGCAATCATGGCAATCGGGTTTCGACAAAGGTGCACGCATACTGAACAACTCGTGGGCCAACGCCATTCCTGCGACAGAAATCAATGAAGAGCGCTACAAACAGGTCATGCCGGAGTCATTGTCAACCGCGCGAAAACTGGTGCGGGACGGCGCCGTATTTGTGTTCCCGACTGGAAACGAACTCAAACGCGAACCCTTGGCCGAACCGGGTTTGCCCCTCGCCATACCTGAACTGGAAAAAGGCTGGATCGCCGTTGTTGCATTGAAAAACGATGGGACTGCCATCAATGCCAAGTCCAACTACTGCGGCGTGGCGGCAGCATGGTGCATTGCCGTACCGGGTGGCGACTCCGGAGCGGACCAGGGCTTGCTGACCACCAGCAAGGATGGTGGGTACGTACAAACCGCGGGCACGTCACCCGCCGCCGCGCTGGTCAGCGGTGCTCTGGCGGCATTGCAAAGCCGCTACCCCGAGCTCACTGCACAGCAGGTACGTGAACACCTGCTGGCGACAGCGAACCGGACTGGCATCTATGCCAACAGTGAAGCATACGGCAGAGGGCTGCTGGACCTGGAAGCGGCTTCACGTCTTCCATCTCAATCCACAATCGAATAATCCGCCATGGACCGGACACTGCGATCCCAAGTACGCCACACGCACCTCCAGCTTCACCGGTCAGGCAGGCATCGCACTCACAGGTGTTCGCGGTTACTGAGTGAGAGTCTACGAAGTTTCCTACAACTTCTGACGCTCCACTTCCCCGACTTTGCCATGCGGCGTCCCTCTCCCCTGTCGGTTTTTTTACCGAAAGTGGCTATGCAAGGTAAAACCTTGGGAGATGCGTAGGCCTCTTCCGCCAGACACAATAAAAGCCCTACAAAACCTGTCCTCCTCAGCCGTCTTGTCGCGCAACCTCCCTCCCTTCTATAGTTTCCGGCACGGCTGAAAACAGTGTCTCGCCCTGCCGGGAACACTTGCCGATTTCGCACAGGACCCACCTCGATGGACAAGCCAGATTCGTTGCCAGACCGCTATCACCCGCTCAAAACCAGTTACAGCGAAACTCCGGTACTGGTCATCGATACGGAGGCCGATCCCCACGAGATCCTCGACGCCGCCCGACAGCGCATCCGAGCCGCCAGCGATCTGCTCGAAACCCTGTATTGCCTGTGCTTCAAGCAGGCCGATGCGAGTGATATCCCGAAGATCGTCAGCGCGCTTTACCTGCTCACCCAGGATGGCAATGACCTGCTTGAAATCGCCCGCCAGCGTTTGCCCTGAATTTGCTCTCAGTCACGCCCATTGCAACAAGCACTTGAAAACCCAAACCCACGGGCATAAAAAAACCGCCCCGAGGGGCGGCTTTTTCATGGCTTGAAACCAGCGCTTACAGCTTTGGACCGGCAGCCTTGATCGCATCGCTCACGTCGAACTTCTTGAAGTTCTCGATGAACAGACCGGCCAGTGCTTTGGCCGATTCGTCGTAGGCGGCTTTATCAGCCCAGGTGTTGCGTGGGTTCAGCAGGCCAGTCTCAACGCCCGGTACGGCCAGTGGCACGTCGAGGTTGATGGTGTCCAGGTGCTCGGTCTCGGCACCGATCAGAGCGCCGCTCTGGATCGCAGCGATCACCGCACGGGTGGTCGGGATGTTGAAGCGCTTGCCGACGCCGTAGCCGCCGCCGGTCCAACCGGTATTGACCAGGTAGACCTTGGAGCCGAAGCCGCGGATGCGCTTGATCAGCAGCTCAGCGTATTCGCCAGCCGGGCGCGGGAAGAACGGTGCGCCGAAGCAGGTGGAGAAAGTCGACTTGATGCCGCTGCCCGAACCCATTTCAGTCGAACCCACCAGAGCGGTGTAGCCGGACAGGAAGTGGTAGGCCGCTTGTTCTTCGCTCAGGATCGACACTGGCGGCAGGACGCCGGTCAGGTCGCAAGTCAGGAAGATTACAGCGTTCGGCTCGCCACCCAGGTTCTGCTCGGAACGCTTGGCAACGTGCTCCAGCGGGTAAGCAGCGCGGCTGTTCTGGGTCAGGCTGACATCAGCGTAGTCGGCGTGCTTGGCGTCATCGATAACGACGTTTTCCAGGACTGCACCGTGCTTGATGGCTTTCCAGATGACCGGCTCGTTCTTCTCGGACAGGTCGATGCACTTGGCATAGCAACCGCCTTCGATGTTGAACACCACGCCCTCACCCCAGCCGTGCTCGTCGTCACCGATCAGGTAACGGCTTTCGTCTGCCGACAGAGTGGTTTTACCGGTGCCCGACAGACCGAAGAACAGGGTCACGTCGCCTTCTTCGCCGATGTTGGCAGCGCAGTGCATTGGCAGCACGTCGGCGGCCGGCAGCAGGAAGTTCTGCACGGAGAACATGGCTTTCTTCATTTCACCGGCGTAACGCATGCCGGCGATCAGCACTTTCTTCTGCGCGAAGTTGATGATCACACAGCCGTCGGAGTTGGTGCCGTCACGCTCCGGAACGCACTCGAAGTTGGCGACGTTGAGAACCTGCCACTCTTCACGGCCAGCCGGGTTGTACTGGGCAGGATTGATGAACAGGCAACGGCCGAACAGGTTCTGCCAGGCGGTCTGGGTGGTCATCTTCACGGCCAGGTAGTGGTCGGCGGCCGCACCTACATGCACGTGGGAAACGAAATGCTCTTGCGCGTTGTTGAACGCCTCGACGCGAGCCCACAGGGCATCGAACTTGTCGGCCGGGAACTTGCGGTTGATCGGGCCCCAGGCGATAGCGGCCTGGGTGCTCGGCTCTTCAACGATGAAGCGATCGACTGGCGAACGGCCAGTACGGTGACCGGTGCGAACTACCAGTGCGCCGGTATCGGCAAGCTCGCCTTCACCGCGGTTGAGGGCTTCTTTAACCAGATCATCAACACTCAGATCGGTGTACACGGCGTTATTGGCTTGCGTCATGAGGTTCCCCGTCGGCCAGTGGCCGAGTGCTCCAAACGTTTTGTAGTAGAAAGTCGTGCACTACTACCGCGAAAAAAGTGGGCCGGATTATGCCAGAAAAGCCCAAAAAAAGTAGGGCCCTCCCGTCGTAACGGCGTTATTCCGGCGGTCTCCAGTGAATTTACCTGCGCTGAACCGTTTTAGTGCCGGGTATCTGACGGCGTATCAACACCCGCTCCAGCGAATAATTGAGTGACGTCGGCGGCATCGAACAGATAACGCTCGTTGCAGAACTGACAGTCGATCTCAATGTTGCCGCCGTGTTCGACCACCAGTTGCTGCGCATCTTCCATACCCAGACTGACCAGGGCATTGGCCGAACGTTCGCGCGAGCAACTGCAGCGGAAGCGCAGCTTCTGCACATCAAACAGGCGCACCTGCTCTTCGTGATAGAGGCGATGGAGCACGGTTTCGTTGTCCAGGCTCAGCAGCTCATCGGCGGTCAGGGTGCTACCCAGTGCAGTGATGTGCTGCCAACTGGCGGCGCGATCTTCTTCGTCTTTCAAGCGATCAGCGGGTAATTGCTGCAGTAACAGACCACGGGCGCGACGGCCATCGGCGTACAGCCAGAAACGCGTGCCGACCTGCTGGGACATCACGAAATAATTGGTGAAGCATTCGGACAGGGTTTCGCCGTCAAGGTCGACGATGCCCTGATAACGCTGGCCCTGGGTCGGATCAATGGTCAGTGCCAGGACGCCGTCCGGCATCAGGTCCGCCAGGGTTGCGTCCGGGGCAATCCGGTCGGCTTCGTAACGGGCCAGGCCACGAATATCCCGCTCGCTGGAACACTCGATCATCAGCAACGGAATAGGGCCTTCGGAACGGGCCTGCAAAATCAGCAAGCCATCGAACTTCAAGGCGCCGACCAGCAAAGAGGCGGCGGCCATGAGCTCACCGAGCAATTGCGCGACCGGCTGCGGGTAGGCGTGTTTGGCCAGGACTTCGGCATAGCTGAGCTCCAACGAGACCAGCTCGCCACGGGTGTCGCTGTCATCAAAGATGAAGCGTTGGGTGAAGTCGTTGTCCGCTAGATCGGTCATAAGTTTGGGTATCTGAAATGATGACAAAAGTTAACAGGAGGCAAGAAATGCGCTTGCAACATGGTATTGCAGGCATTTTATGGACATTGCGCGGCGGTTCCAAGCGAAGTGGAATCGGCGTCGGCTGACTTGCGGTTTCATGCTGCTGACGCTGCTGGCCTTGTGGTTATGGCCTACAGGTCAGCAGCCGTGTGCAGTTTTCGACGAGCGGCAGTGTTGCCAGCGTCACCCCGATATGGATGCGCAATCGTGCAATTGCAAGTCACGCGATCTTTCAGTCGTTGCTGCTGCCACGAAACTTGAACAGATCCCGCCGCTGCTTCTTGCTAGGCTTGCCATCGGTACTTACGCCCAAAGCGCCGGCCTTGCGTTGGGCCGCAGCATTTTCGCGCTTGGCGATGCTGGCTTCGGTCTCGGCGTACAGGGTCTGCGCCTCGGGTGCGCCACGGCGAATAATCGACAAAGCCTGTACCACCACCGTGCGCTCCTCGAACCCGGTGCGAATCACGAACTCATCGCCGATGCGCGGCTCCTTGCCCGGCTTGCAGCGCTCGCCACGGCAATGCACTTTGCCACTTTCAATCGCCGCCTTGGCCAGGGCGCGGGTTTTGTAAAAACGTGCGGCCCACAACCACTTATCGAGACGGACTTTGTCGTCCTCTTCGTTTTTTTGTGCCATGGAATTTCCTCGCTCTGAAATATTGGTGAACTGTACTACCGTTTCATTCGTACCAAGAATTACACCAGTGCGGATTACAATGCACACAGTCCAGACCCTTGCGAGGGGCTGGAAATCCGGGCCGTAGATATCTGTCGCCTTTTAATCATTATTCTGCGTGAATACCGCGCATCAGGCCCCATGCGGCCCGAGCGGTTTCTACCGGTTGAGCATCTTTGAAGACATTTGATCATTTGACCGTCGTCGGTCTGCGCGAGTGGGTGGCGCTCCCGGATTTGGGAGTCGCGGGCCTTCGGGCAAAAATCGACACCGGCGCCAGTACCTCCAGCCTCCATGCCACTGATATCGAGCCCTTCGAGCGCGACGGGGAACGATGGGTGCGCTTCACCGCGCACCTGGGTTCGGTGGTGCAACTGCGTCACCGGCGCTGCGAGGCGCCGATGGTGACGAAAAAAACCATTAAAAGCTCCAATGGTCATGCGCAGGTGCGATACGTGATCAGCTCCACCCTGGCCCTTGGTGATCGGGTCTGGCGGGTCGAGTTCACACTCGCCTGCCGCAAGTCCATGCGCTATCGCCTGCTACTCGGTTCAAAAGCCTTGATCGACGGACAGTTGGTGGTCAATCCGGGCATAAAATATGTACAAGACAAGCCGGTGTTCCCGGTATCTACCTCCTCCACAGGTGTTGCATGAAGATCGCTGTGCTGTCGCGCAATCCACGTCTGTATTCCACCCGACGCCTGGTTGAAGCCGGGACTGAACGCGGCCATGAAATGGTGGTGGTCGACACCCTGCGCGCCTACATGAACATTGCCAGCCACAAGCCGCAGATCCACTACCGGGGCAGGCCGCTGGAAGGTTTCGATGCAGTGATCCCGCGGATCGGTGCATCGGTGACGTTTTATGGCTGCGCGGTATTGCGCCAGTTCGAAATGATGGGGGTTTATCCACTGAACGAATCGGTCGCCATCGCCCGCTCACGGGACAAGCTGCGCTCACTGCAATTGCTGTCGCGTCGCGGCATCGGTTTGCCTGTTACCGGATTTGCCCACTCCCCCGACGACATTCCCGACCTGATCGCAATGGTCAACGGCGCGCCGCTGGTGATCAAGGTTCTCGAAGGCACCCAAGGCATCGGTGTGGTGCTCTGCGAAACCGCAACAGCGGCGGAGTCGGTGATCGAGGCATTCATGGGGCTCAAGCAGAACATCATGGTTCAGGAGTACATCAAGGAAGCCGGGGGTGCCGACATTCGCTGCTTCGTAGTAGGCGACAAGGTGATTGCAGCAATGAAGCGCCAGGCCAAGCCAGGAGAGTTTCGCTCCAACCTGCATCGTGGCGGCAGCGCGAGTCTGATCAAGATCACACCGGAAGAACGCATGACGGCTTTGCGTGCAGCAAAGGTGATGGGGCTGGCGGTGGCTGGCGTGGACATCCTGCGCTCCAATCATGGACCGCTGGTGATGGAAGTGAACTCGTCACCTGGACTGGAGGGGATCGAGACCACCACCGGGAAGAATGTGGCAGGGATCATCATCGAGCATCTGGAGAAGAATGGCGGGCCGAACATGACACGGACCAAGGGTAAGGGTTAACCCTCACTTGCTGATCGTTCCCACGCTCTGCGTGGGAACGATCAAGTCAGACAGTCAGACCGCATCTCTGGGCAACAGCAGACCCAGCGGCAACCGCACCCGCGCTTCCAGCCCGCCACCCGAACGGTTGCGCAACTCGACATTGCCGCCATGCATCGAAGCAATCCGCTTCACGATCGCCAACCCCAAGCCTGTGCCCTTCCCGCCCCGTGCGCGGTCGCCACGGGTGAACGGATTAAAGATTGCTTCCAGCTCCGATGGATCGATCCCGGCTCCACGATCCATGACACTCAGCACCACATAGGGAGCGGCAGTGTCACCCGATACATAGGCCGCCACTTCCACGCCACTGCCGGCGTGATGCAGCGCATTGCCGATCAGGTTGTTCAACAACCGCTTCATTGAAACCCGACGTAGCGGAAACGGCTGGATCGGTTCAAGGTGCAGATGCACTTTTTCTTCGTTCTGGTTGTACGGCGCGGCAACTTCACGGACCAGATCACTCAGGTCCACCTCTTCCACCGACTCGTCACGACCATCGCGAATGAACGCCAGGAACTGGTCGAGAATGGCGTCCATGTCTTCGATGTCGCGCACCATGTCGTTAGTCAGGTCGGTGCGATCACCCATCAATTCCAGGGACAGACGCAAGCGGGTCAACGGCGTGCGCAGGTCATGGGACACCCCGGCCAGCATCAGCTCACGCTCGCGACCGGCCTGCTCAACGTCTTCGGCCATCTGGTTGAAAGCGCGGTAAACCTCGGTCATTTCGCTGGGCGTATCGCTGATCGGCAGACGCACGCTACGGCCCTGGCCGAGTTGCCGCGCAGCATACACAAGGCGTTTCAATGGCTGGTTGAGCTGGCTGACGAAGATCCAGGCCGAGGCCGTGGATAACAGGCCGATCGCAAGGAACCAGCCGAGCACGTTCCAGATTTTCTGGCCGCGCAAAGGATGCGGGTAGAGCGGCACTTTCAGCCAGCCGTCACCCAGGCTTGGCGCCCGAACCCATAGCGCCGGCGGTGAGTGCATGCGTAATCGGACTTCGGTATCGGCTCCCAACTCGTCTTGCATCTGGCGCTGGTAGATTTCGCTGTAGGGCCAATGCTGCTCGCCTTCCGGCACCCCGGCACCGACTACCCGGATCAAAGTCGCAGCCTCGGCGATCTTGGCGCGATTTTCCTCATCGGCAGCCCAATAGGCCCGCAGCGTCAGGGCGACGCCATGGCTGTATTGGCGGTCAACCAGCACGTCTTCGTTCATCAGCAGATAAACCAGGGTCAGCGCCTTGGAAAACAGCACGACGATCAGCACCAGCCAAAGGGTGCGGGAGAAGAAACTCTGGGGGAACCAAACGGGGGTTTTCATGGGTAACCGTTACACACTTGCAGGAGCGAGCGATGCTCGCATATTGCGGATCGCGAGTCTGCGGGCAAGATCATCTGACCCTTTACCCGCATGACTCGCTCCTACAAATCACCGATCACTTGGTGGCAGTGCCATCCGGCACGAAGACGTAACCCACGCCCCAGACGGTCTGGATATAACGCGGTTTGGATGGATCAGGTTCGATCATCCGGCGCAGACGGGAAATCTGCACGTCGATGGAGCGCTCCAGCGCATCCCACTCGCGGCCACGGGCCAGGTTCATCAACTTGTCGCGGGTCAATGGCTGACGGGCATTCATCACAAGCGCCTTGAGCACTGCGAATTCACCGGTGGTGAGCATGTGAACCTCATCACCTCGCTTGAGCTCGCGGGTTGCCAGGGACAACTCGTAATCACCAAATGTCACGCTTTCGTCTTCGCTGCCCGGCGCACCAGGAACCGGCGCCAACTGACGACGCAGTACCGCTTTTACGCGAGCCATCAGCTCATCCGGATTGAATGGCTTGGCCAGATAGTCGTCGGCGCCCAGTTCCAGGCCCTTGATGCGGCTCAGCTCGTCGCCCTTGGCGGTAAGCATGATGATCGGAATCTGATTGTTCGCGTTGCGCAGGCGGCGGCAGGCGGTCAGACCGTCTTCACCGGGCAACATCAGGTCGAGTACGACCAGGTTGAACACTTCACGCGCCAGCAGGCGGTCCATTTGTTCGGTGTTCGGTACGGCGCGGGCGCGGTAGCCCTTGCTGACGAAAAAACGCTCCAGCAGGCTGCTGAGGCCCGGATCGTCGTCAACAATAAGAATTTTTTCGCCTTCAGCAATGTTTGCAGTGCTGCTCATTGGATGCTCCTTTTAGCTCGGTGCGCATTATGGCGTAGCTGCCGTTATACGCACCGTGTGCATTGTTAGCAGATTTTTCCTCAACCGCCAGAAATCCGGGCATTGTGCCTGCACCTGCAATGCCCCCGAAGGGCAGAACGCTGGTTATAATGCGCGGCCTTTTGTGTCAGGCAACATCAGACAGGTACTACAGACAGACGCCATTTATTTTCATGGCATCGGCAGTAATTGTTCGATTTCACGGGTCAACGGGATACCTTTTGATCCAGGTAGCGGCGCAGGCCAGGCCGCTCAACCAGACTCGTCAAGGCCTTATCTTCGCGCCTGCGAGCCTGCTTTCACAATTTGTCAGGTGGTTTTATGGACAGCATCAACAGCCGCATCGCCGAGGAACTCGGTGTACGCCCACAACAGGTCGAAGCGGCCGTCGCGCTACTCGATGAAGGTTCTACCGTTCCTTTCATCGCCCGTTACCGGAAAGAAGTGACCGGCAGTCTCGATGACACCCAACTGCGTCACCTTGAAGAGCGTCTGCGCTACCTGCGAGAACTCGACGAACGGCGCATCAGCATCCTTGCCAGCATCACCGAGCAGGGCAAGCTGACCCCGCAACTTGAGCGCGATATCAAGCTCGCCGACACCAAGACCCGTCTCGAAGACTTGTACCTGCCGTACAAGCAGAAGCGCCGCACCAAGGGCCAGATCGCCCTGGAAGCCGGCCTCGGCGAGCTGGCTGATGGCCTGTTCAATGACCCGTCCCTGACTCCTGAAACCGAAGCCGCCCGCTTCATCGACGCCGAAAAAGGCGTGGCCGATGTGAAAGCCGCCCTCGAAGGCGCCAAATACATCCTGATGGAGCGCTTTGCCGAAGACGCAGGTCTGCTGGACAAGCTGCGCAACTACCTCAAGCAGGAGGCAACCCTCAGTGCCCGCGTGATCGCCGGCAAGGAAGAGGAAGGCGCCAAGTTCCGCGACTACTTCGAGCACGACGAACCGCTCAAAAGCATGCCGTCGCACCGCGCCCTGGCAATTTTCCGTGGCCGCAACGAAGGCATTCTCAGCTCTGCGCTGAAGGTCGGTGACGAACTGCCAGGCACCATGCACCCGTGCGAAGGCATGATCGGCCAGCAATTCGGCATCCAGAACCAGAACCGCGCCGCCGATAAATGGCTGGGCGAAGTGGTGCGCTGGACCTGGAAGGTCAAGCTCTACACTCACCTGGAAACCGACCTGCTGGGCGAACTGCGCGACGGCGCCGAAACCGAGGCGATCAATGTGTTCGCCCACAACCTGCACGACCTGCTGCTGTCGGCCCCGGCCGGCCCGCGCGCTACCCTGGGCCTCGACCCGGGCCTGCGTACCGGCTGCAAGGTGGCGGTGGTTGATTCCACCGGCAAGCTGCTCGATCACGCCACGGTCTACCCGCACGTGCCGCACAACAAGTGGGACCAGACCCTTGCCGTGCTCGCCGCCCTTTGCGCCAAGCACTCCGTGGACCTGATCGCCATTGGTAACGGCACCGCCAGCCGTGAAACCGACAAGCTCGCGGCTGAACTGATCAAAAAATATCCAGCCATGAAAATGACCAAAGTCATGGTCTCCGAGGCCGGCGCATCCGTCTACTCGGCCTCGGAACTGGCTTCCAAAGAATTCCCGGACCTCGACGTGTCGATCCGTGGGGCAGTATCGATTGCCCGTCGCCTGCAAGACCCGCTGGCCGAGCTGGTGAAAATCGATCCGAAATCCATCGGTGTCGGTCAGTACCAGCACGACGTATCGCAGCTCAAACTGGCTCGCGGCCTGGATGCCGTAGTCGAGGACTGCGTAAACGCCGTGGGCGTCGACGTGAACACCGCTTCGGTGGCGCTGCTGGCCCGCATCTCCGGCCTCAACGCGACCCTGGCGCAGAACATCGTCAGCCACCGCGATGAACACGGCGCATTCAAGACCCGCGCCGCGTTGAAGAAAGTTGCGCGCTTGGGTGAAAAAACCTTCGAACAGGCAGCCGGCTTCCTGCGCGTGATGAACGGCGACAATCCGCTGGACTCGTCGGCAGTTCACCCGGAAGCCTATCCACTGGTGCAGCGCATCGCCGCCGAGACCGACCGTGACATCCGCTCGCTGATCGGTGATGCCGCATTCCTCAAGCGCCTGGACCCGAAGAAGTACACCGATGAAAGCTTCGGCCTGCCAACCGTCACCGACATTCTGCAAGAACTTGAGAAACCCGGGCGCGACCCGCGTCCCGAGTTCAAGACCGCCGAATTCCAGGAAGGCGTCGAAGACCTCAAGGACCTCGAACTGGGCATGATCCTCGAAGGCGTGGTGACCAACGTGACCAATTTCGGCGCGTTCGTCGACATCGGCGTGCATCAGGACGGTTTGGTGCACATCTCTGCGCTTTCGGAGAAGTTCATCAAGGATCCTCGTGAAGCGGTGAAGGCCGGTGACGTGGTGAAAGTGAAGGTCATGGAAGTCGACATCCCGCGCAAGCGCGTGGGCCTGTCGATGCGCATGAGCGACACCCCGGGCGAGAAAATCGACGGCGCTCGCGGTGCACGTCCGGGTTCGGCTCCGCGCCAGTCCCAGAACAACGCACCACGCAAAGAGACCACCGCTGCGGCACCGAGCAACAATGCCATGGCCTCGCTGTTCGCCAATGCCAAGCAGTTGAAGAAACGTTGATGGAGATCCCTGCCGGCCTGACCCAGAGCGCGTTTTTCAAGCTGCTGGGTTGCCGCTTGCACAGCCTGGAAACCGGGGTGGCCCAAGTCGCCCTGGCGCTTGAACCCGAGCTGCGCAATCGCGGCGGCAAGCTGCACGGCGGGGCCTTGTTCAGCTTGGTGGACATTGCCATGGGGCTGGCCTGTTCCAGCACCCATGGCTTCGACCAGCAGAGCGCGACCATCGAATGCAAGATCAACTACATCCGCGCTGTTTCTGACGGTGAGGTGATGTGCACGGCGCGGGTGATTCATCCGGGTCGGCGCACGCTGGTGGTCGAGGCCGATGTGATGCAAGGCGACAAACTGGTCGCAAAAGCGCAAGGCACGTTCGCTGTCCTGTAGCTAGTCGCTATCAATTTGAGTTAATTTCAGCGTCATACATCCTGTAGGAGCGCCTGTGGCGAGGGGGCTTGCCCCCGTTGGGCAGCGAAGCAGCCCCAAAATCTCTGAATGTCCAGGATTTTGAGAGTGCTACGCACTCAAACGGGCCGATGCGGCGTTCCGGCAAGCCCCCTCGCCACAGATCGCTCCCACAGGGATCGTGTAGTTTCTGACTGACCGGCATACGGCCTGTGCGGCTCGAAAAACCAGGCGAAAACGCCAGTTTCAACTTCACCCTTGTAGACCGTCTTGACCACCCCCATATTGGGGCGACTGACGCGTGAAGGAATCCAACTTGAGCGAACTTCTCAACCGCCGCCTGGCTCTGCTCGGCGAGCGCGCTAACCTCTCTCTGCTCGAACAGTGCCTTCACGGCATCGAACGTGAATGCCTGCGCGTGACCAGCGAAGGTCGCCTGGCGCAAACGCCTCACCCGGAAGAATTGGGTTCCGCGCTGACCAACGAACAGATCACCACCGACTATTCCGAGTCGCTGCTGGAGTTCATCACCCCGGCTCTGCCCGATCCTGCCGATACGCTGGCAAGCCTGGACAGCATTCACCGTTTTGCCTACAGCAAGCTCGGCAACGAGTACCTGTGGAGCCCATCGATGCCGTGCCCGTTGCCGGCCGAGGAAGACATCCCGATCGCCTATTACGGCACCTCCAATATCGGGCAGCTCAAGTACGTGTACCGCAAGGGCCTGGCCCTGCGCTACGGCAAGACCATGCAGTGCATTGCCGGGATTCACTACAATTTTTCCCTGCCGGAAAAAATCTGGCCGCTGATCAGGCAGGCCGAAGGATTTGTCGGCACCGACCGCGACTATCAGTCGTCGTCCTACATCGCGCTGATCCGCAACTTCCGTCGTTACAGCTGGTTGCTGATGTACCTGTTCGGAGCCTCACCAGCGCTGGACGCCGGTTTCCTGCGCGGACGCTCGCACCAGCTGGAGCAACTGGACCCGGAGACCCTGTACCTGCCGTACGCCACCAGCCTGCGCATGAGTGACCTCGGTTACCAGAGCAACGCCCAGGCCGGCCTGACGCCGTGCTACAACGATCTGAGCAGCTACACCGACAGCCTGCGCAAGGCGGTGGCTACGCCGTATGCACCGTACGTCGAAGTCGGCACCCACAAGGATGGCGAGTGGGTACAGCTCAATACCAACATCCTGCAGATCGAGAACGAGTACTACTCCAACATCCGCCCCAAACGCGTGACCTACACCGGCGAGCGGCCGATCCAGGCGCTGGTGGCCCGTGGCATCCAGTACGTCGAAGTGCGATGCCTGGACATCAACCCGTTCCTGCCGATGGGTATCGACCTGGCCGAATCACGCTTCCTCGATGCCTTCCTGTTGTACTGCGCGCTCAATGACAGCCCGCTGCTGACCAACACCCACTGCACCAACGCGACCTCGAACTTCCTCAGCGTGGTCAAGGAAGGCCGTCGTCCAGGCCTGCAATTGCAGCGGGACGGCCAAGCGGTCGACCTGAAAGAGTGGGCCGGCCAACTACTGGAAAACATTGCCCCGCTGGCGGCACTGCTCGATCAGAGCCATGGCGGCGACGCCCACAGCAAGGCGCTGGATGCTCAAATGGCCAAGGTCAAGGATCCGTCCCTGACGCCCTCCGCCCAAGTATTGGCGGCAATGGCCGAGCACAAGGAAAGCTTCGCCCAGTTCTCCTTGCGCCAGAGCCAGGTCCACGCCGAGTACTTTCGCAGCGAGCCTTTGGCTGCCGAGGAACAGGCGAAATTTGAAGCGCTGGCGCGTTCGTCACTGGCTCAGCAGGATGAGCTGGAAAATAACGAAGTCGGCGATTTTGATGTGTTTGTCGGGGCGTACCAGGCCAGTATCCTGGCGATCAGTAATTAATCAGCGCCTGACAGGGATCGTTCCCACGTTCTGCGTGGGAATGACTCAAGGGACGCTCCGCGTCCAGGTGACGCGCAGCGTCACCGGCTGCATCCCCATGCACAGCGATAGAACGATCCCTGTTCACCCTTAGATTTTTCAGCTTATAGCTAATTCGAAAAAGTTATTTATTTTCGAATTCTTAGATCATTTAGTCTCCTTTTCACGCCGACACTTCGGTCGCCTGACAAGGAGCTTTCCAATGAAACTGCATTTCCCCCTTCGCTTGCTGGCGGCCGCATCTTTGGCTGCCGCGAGTCTGTTTGCCCAGGCGGCCGACGTCACCGTCGCCTACCAGACCACCGTTGACCCGGCGAAAGTCGCCCAGGCCGACGGCGCCTACGAAAAGGCCACCAAGGCCGATATCAGCTGGCGCAAATTCGATAATGGTGCCGACATCATCGCCGCCATTGCTTCCGGTGATGTACAGATCGGCTACCTCGGTTCCAGCCCGCTGACTGCAGCAATCACCCGAAAAGTTCCGGTAGAAACCTTCCTCATCGCCACGCAAATCGGCGCCGCCGAAGCACTGGTCGCCCGCGACGGTTCCGGGATCAAGACGCCCCAGGATCTGATCGGCAAGAAAATCGCCGTGCCATTCGTTTCCACAGGCCACTACAGCCTGCTCGCGGCACTCAAGCACTGGAACATCGACCCATCGAAAGTCACGGTTCTCAACCTCGCCCCCCCGGCGATCATTGCCGCGTGGAAACGCGGTGACATTGATGCCACTTACGTATGGGACCCAGCGCTGGGTGTGGCCAAGGAAAACGGCAAAGTGCTGATCACTTCAGGCGAGCTAGCCAAATTCGGCGCACCAACCTTCGACGCCTGGATCGTGCGCAAGGACTTTGCCGAGAAGCATCCGGAGATCGTCACCGCGTTCGCCAAAGTCACCCTGGACGCCTATGCCGACTACCGCAAGGATCCGAAAGCCTGGCTGGCCGACCAAAACAACGTCGACAAACTGGTAAAACTCTCTGGCGCCAAGGCCAGTGACATTCCGCTGTTGCTGCAAGGCAACGTCTACCCGCTGGCGGCCGATCAGGTCACGACCCTGGGCGCACCCACCACCAAAGCCATCACCGATACCGCCGTATTCCTCAAGGAACAAGGCAAGGTCGAGGCCGTGCTGCCGGACTACGCACCGTACGTCAACGCCAAGTTCATCACCAACTGATCGGGAGTCTATTGCGATGGCTTTGCTACAGCTGGAGCGCATCAGCGCACGGTACCCCGGTGCAGCGGAACCGGTGCTGGCGGATATTTCCCTGAGTCTGGGGCCCCAGCAGTTGCTGGTCGCCCTCGGACCGTCCGGCAGTGGCAAGACCTCGCTGTTGAACCTGATTGCCGGTTTCGTCGAGCCCAGCGCCGGGCGCATTACCCTCGATGGTGTACCGATCAAGGGCCCGAGCGCCGAGCGCGGCGTGGTGTTCCAGGACGACGCCCTGCTGCCCTGGCAGGATGTGTTGGCCAACGTCGGTTTCGGCCTGGAACTGGCCGGCGTTACCCGGGACAAACGTGAAATCCGCGCCCGGGAAATGCTCTCGCTGGTTGACCTGTCCGGCTTCGAAAAGCGCCGCATATGGCAACTCTCGGGCGGCCAGAAGCAACGCGTCGGCCTCGCCCGTGCACTGGCTGCCGACCCGCGAGTCTTGCTCATGGATGAACCCTTCGGCGCCCTCGACGCCTTCACCCGCGAACAAATGCAAGAGCTGCTGCTGCAAGTCTGGCGGCGCACTGCCAAACCAGTATTCCTGATTACCCACGACATCGAAGAGGCAGTTTTTCTCGCCACCGACCTGATTCTCCTGGCACCCAACCCAGGGCAAATCGTCGAACGCCTGAGTCTGGATTTCGGTCAACGGTACGCCGCCGGTGAGTCCGCCCGAGCCATCAAATCCGACCCGCGTTTTATCGAAACCCGCGAACACGTGCTCGCCAGAGTGTTCTCCCAACGCAGCGCCGCCCAGCGGCAGGAGCGCGCATGAGCAGTTACGAGATTCCGGCTGCAACGGTCAAGCCGAGCAGCTCAGGCACCGTCATCCCGGTACGCCGCAGCCTCAGCACGCGCTGGATCAGCGTGCTGACCCTGATCGCCTTGCTCGCCATCTGGTGGGCCGTGACGGCCAGCGGCTTGATCGAGCCGCTGTTCCTGCCGCCGCCGTCCGCGGTGCTGCAAAAAGGCTGGCTGCTGGCGACCAGCGGTTACATGGACTCGACCTTGTGGCAACACTTGGGCGCCAGCCTCAGCCGCATCGGCCTGGGCCTGGGTTTTGCCGTATTGACGGCAGTGCCGGTGGGGATTGCCATCGGTGCCAACCGTATCGCCCGTGGTGTGCTCGACCCGCTGATCGAGTTCTACCGCCCGATTCCACCGCTGGCCTATCTGCCGCTGATTGTGATCTGGTGCGGCATCGGCGAGCTGTCGAAAGTCTTGCTGATCTACCTGGCGATTTTCGCCCCGATAGCCATCGCCACGGCAACCGGCGTGCGCACCGTCGACCCGGCCAAACTGCGTGCTGCGCAGTCGCTGGGTGCGACCCGTGCGCAGTTGATTCGTCATGTGATTCTGCCCAGTGCCTTGCCGGACATTTTGACCGGTGTGCGCATTGGTCTGGGTGTAGGTTGGTCGACCCTGGTCGCCGCCGAATTGATCGCTGCCACCAGCGGCCTGGGCTTCATGGTGCAGTCCGCTGCACAGTTCCTGGTCACCGATGTGGTGGTGCTGGGGATTCTGGTGATTGCGCTGATCGCCTTCGCCATGGAAATGGGCCTGCGCGCCCTGCAACGCAAACTGGTGCCATGGCACGGCCAGGCCCACTAAAGAATCATGTGGGAGCGGGCTTGCTCGCGAAGGCGGTGTATCAATCACAGTAATGTTGCCTGACATACCGCATTCGCGAGCAAGCCCGCTCCCACAAACAGCTCTGCGAGCCGAATTGAAGAGAATCACCATGAGTCAACTGACCATCACCCCCTTGAGTTCTGCCCTCGGCGCCCAGATCAGCGGCATCGACATCAGCCAGCCGCTGAACCTGGAACAACGCGATGTCATCGAGCAGGCGCTGCTCAAGCACCAGGTGCTGTTCTTGCGCGACCAGCCAATCACGCCGCAGCAGCAGGCACGCTTCGCCTCGTATTTCGGCGATCTGCACATTCACCCGATCTACCCGAACGTGCCGGAGCAGCCGGAAGTTCTGATTCTCGACACCGCCGTCACCGACGTGCGCGACAACGCAATCTGGCACACCGACGTGACCTTCCTGCCAACGCCGGCCATGGGAGCGGTGCTCAGCGCCAAGCTATTGCCGGAGTTTGGTGGCGATACGCTGTGGGCCAGCGGAATCGCTGCATACGAGGCGTTGTCAGCACCGATGAAAACCTTGCTTGAAGGGCTGACCGCCACCCACGACTTCGCCCGCTCGTTCCCGCTGGAGCGCTATGGCAATACACCTGAAGCGCTGGGCCAGTGGGAGGAGGCACGTCGCAAGAATCCGCCGTTATCGCACCCGGTGATTCGTACGCATCCGGTGAGCGGGCGCCGTTCGTTGTTCATCAACGAGGGCTTCACCTCGAAGCTCAACGAGATGTCGGAAACCGAGAGTGAGGCGATCCTGAAGTTCCTGTTCGCCCATACGACTCGGCCGGAATTCACCATTCGCTGGCGCTGGCAGCAGGACGACATCGCGTTCTGGGATAACCGCGTGACTCAGCATTACGCGGTGGACGACTACCGCCCGGCACGGCGAGTGATGCAGCGGGCGACGGTATTGGGGGATGTGCCTTTCTTTCGCTGAGCCCGCGGAATTTGTAGTGCCTGGGCTGGCCCCTTCGCGGGCAAGCCCGCTCCCACAGTGGCCGTGTGTTGACCAAGCTCTGAGTCCACCCGAGAAACCTGTGGGAGCGGGCTTGCCCGCGAAGGGGCCAGCGCAGGCGCCAGAATATCTGGCGCCAAACCCCTACTCAGCTGTCGAAGGTTTCTCCCACAGATTAATTCCGCCCTCCTGGGCAAACCGGTCAATCTCCGCCAGCTCCTCAGCACTGAAGCTCAAATTCTTCAATGCCCCGACGTTCTCGATAATCTGCTCCGGCCGGCTCGCACCGATCAATGCCGAGGTGACCCGCGCATCGCGCAACGTCCAGGCCAGCGCCAGTTGTGCCAGGCTCTGGCCACGACGCCTGGCGATCTCGTTGAGTGCCCGCACTTGGGCAATGTTGGCCTCGGACAAATGCGATGACTGCAACGAACCACCGCCCGGACGGTTGACCCGCGCATCCGCCGGCACGCCATTGAGGTACTTGTCAGTCAGTAAACCCTGAGCCAGTGGGGTAAAGGCAATCACCCCCGTGCCGAGCTCGTCGGTCGTATCCAGCAGGTCCTTTTCCACCCAGCGATTGAGCAGGTTGTAGGCCGGTTGGTGAATCAACAACGGCACTTTCCACTCTTTGAGCAGCGCCGCCATTTCACGGGTCTTGACTCCGGAATAGGACGAGATGCCGATATACAACGCCTTGCCCTGCTGTACCGCGGTAGCCAGTGCGCTGGCGGTTTCCTCCAGCGGGGTGTCGGGATCGAAGCGGTGGGAGTAGAAGATGTCCACGTAGTCCACGCCCAGGCGTTGCAAGCTCTGGTCGAGACTGGCCAGCACGTACTTGCGCGACCCGCCGCCCTGCCCATAAGGCCCGGGCCACATGTCCCAACCGGCCTTGCTGGAGATGATCAATTCGTCGCGGTACTGCTTGAAATCTTCGCGCAGCAATCGGCCGAAATTGATCTCGGCACTGCCATATGGCGGGCCATAGTTGTTGGCCAGGTCAAAATGGTTAATCCCCAGATCGAACGCTGTACGTAACAGCGCGCGCTGTGTGTCGATCGGCGTGCTGTCGCCGAAGTTGTGCCACAGGCCCAGGGACAGCGCCGGCAGCACCAGCCCACTGCGGCCCACGCGGCGGTAAGGGATGGAGTCGTAGCGGTTTTCGGCAGCGGTGTAGGTCATCGAATCCTCTCTTGTCGGTCTTGAATCTGGTATCGACTGCTTCGCCAGTCGCCAAGCATACGCTTGGACAAACGCCAGAAAACCCTGAATTCGACTAATTGCTGAAACGTTTCATTTTTTATTTTCAAACGAGTCCGCAAATACCTCCCCCGCGTAAACCTCTGCACCCAACACCGAGACCGCGCCATCGATGGCGACTTCCTTGTTCACCGTATCTGCGCAGGCAGGCCGGGCTCGCGCACTGAACTGCCGCAAGTGGGCGACACCTTTGCCGATCAGCGCCGAGACCTGAAAGCGCCTCGGCGTCACCGTTCTGGTCAGCGCACCAGATGCAGGAACTGCATGTGCCGTTCGTACTGATCGAGGATATCGTTGATGATCTGTTCCTTGGTGTAGCCCACCAGATCGTAGTCCTGACTGCCCTCGCTTAAATGCACCTCCGCCCGGTAGTAGCGGCGATTGTTCAGTTGCTTGGAGCCCATGCCGCCGCGGGCGAAGGACGGCGTGAAGTAGCCGCGCATCTGCACCTGATAAACGAACGGATGCTGATCGCCATGACCGATTTCCAGGCTGACGCTGTCATTGGTCGGGTCCGGGTGAGTCGCTACGTGCAAACCCTTTTCGATGAACACGGCAGACACTTCCTCAATCGCCGGGCGCACCGTCGTATCCAGGAAGCGATAGACCTCATCCCGTGAGGGGAAGTGCACTGCCTGACTCAGACGCTGACGCCAGCCGCCCTTGCCACGCCGGGATCCCGAGACCGGTGCCAGGGAATGCATCTGTGCGATCTGCTTCTGTGATTCCAGGTAGAAGGCCTTGTGCAGCCCCCACATCATCAACAGCAAAATCAGCGAGAACGGTAGAGAGGTCAGCACCACCGCCGACTTCAACGCATCGATGCTGCCGGAAAACAGCAACGCACTGGTCACCAGTGCGGTCATCGCGCCCCAGAAAACCCGCAGCCACTTCGGTCCATCTTCATCAGGACTGCCGCCCTTGGCGGAAAGCGTCGACAGCACCACGGTGCCGGAATCGGCTGACGTCACGAAGAACACGAAGCTGATAAACACCGTGACCGCGATCACGGTCTTACTCCACGGGTACGTCTCGAGCAGCAGATACAGGGTCATCGACGGGTTGTCGATGGCCGACATTCCGAGTGCGCTCATGCCGTGGTTGAGTACCTGGTCGATGGCGCTGTTACCGAAAATCGACATCCACGCCAGGGTGAAGCCGAGTGGAATCAGCAACACGCCGAAGACGAACTCGCGGATGGTCCGGCCACGGGAAATCCGTGCGATGAACAAGCCCACGAAAGGCGACCAGGCGATCCACCAGGCCCAATAGAACACGGTCCAGCCGCCCAGCCAGTCGCTGGGTTTGTCATAGGCATACAGGTCGAAACTCTTCATCGGCAAGGCACCGAGGTAGTCGCCGAGGTTCTGGATCAAGGTATTGAGCAGGTGCTGGGTGGGACCTGCGAACAACACGAACAGCAGCAGCGCGCAGGCCAGCAGCATGTTGATGTCGGACATGACCCGCACACCCTTATCGACACCGGACACCGCGACGATAATCGCCGCGCCCATCATCAGCGTGATCAGGCCGACCTGTATCCACTGGGTGTGGGCGATGCCGAACAGGTAGTCCAGGCCCGAGTTGAGGTGCAACACACCAAAACCCATGTCGGCGCCGAGGCCGAACACCGTGGCGATGATGCCAAAGCCATCCACCGCATAACCGATAGGGCCATTGATGCGCTTGCCGATCAGCGGATACAGCGCCGAACGCAGGGCCAGAGGCAGATTGTGGCGGTAGGCGAAGTAGGCCAGCGCCATGCCGACAAAGGCAAATACACCCCAGCCATGCAGGCCCCAGTGCAGAAACAGGATCTGCATCGCCTGGCGCGCCGCGTCCGCCGTACCGGCTTCGCCTTGGGGCGGCTGGAGCATGTGGGTCAGCGGCTCGGACACACAGAAGAAAAACAGGGTGATGCTGATACCGGCGGCGAACAGCATGCCGGCCCACGACAGATAACTGAACTCGGGTTCGTCGTGGTCGGCACCGAGCTTGATCTTGCCGTAGCCGGACAAGGCGGTGACCACCACGAAGACCAGATACAGGGTCATCGCCAGCAGGTAATACCAGCCGACCGTGTTGGCCGCCCAGTTTTGCGCCGCCAGTAACCAGGCTCCAGCCTGTTCGGGCATGGCGATGACCACAACGCCAAATAACAGAATGAAACTCGCCGCGAAGTAGAAAACCGGCGGATTCATGCGGACCAGGCCGCTTGCAGGGGTGGGGGATGCACTCATGAACGGTGCACCTCGAAGGGTAGAAACGTGGCTGTGAAAATCGGACTCAGCAAAGGCAAGCCTCCTGTTGTGAGCGGGCGGCGAACCACCGGTTTAACTTGAATGAACGTTCAAGTAAAACATGGATAGGGGGCTAAGGACTAATTTCAAGGCTCGGCGGTACTGCTACTACGCTAGCTCATGGATGCAAAATGAGGTTGCATCCGACGAAGAATCCGGGCGCACCGAATGCGCTGCGCCCATTGTGATACTCAGCTCACTTGACGAGATAACAGGCCAGCGGCCTTTTGCTTGAGGATCTGCAGATCAATGACCGGCACGCGCATTTCCTTGGCCAGTTCATCCCACTGACGCATGCGCAAACTCACGGCACACAAAGGATCCTGCTCGAAAGCTTGTGCCTCGACCGCCGTCATCACCCCGCCCTGATATTCCAGGGTGCGGCGACTGGCTTCGCTCAAGCGCTGGTAGTACCCAGGCTCTTTCAACGTCAAATAACGCTTGGCCTGGACGTGATACTCCACCAGTCTTGCCATGCGTTCGCTGAAACCTGCGCGGCGCAGGTAATCGGCACCCAGCCGCTCATGGCTGACTACGCCAAAGCCGCCCATGTTCTCGGCGCTTTCGGCGCAAATATGCCCGATGTCGTGAAAAAATGCCGCCAACACCACTTCATCATCGTAGCCTTCGGCCATGGCCAGTTGCGCGGCTTGGGACATGTGCTCGATCTGCGATACCGGCTCACCGATGTAATCGCTGTCGCCAAAGCGCTCGTACAAACCGAACACTTCGGCAATCACTTGCTCGCTGCGCTCCATCAGATTTCTCCCAAAACAGTGGCTACGTTTTGCTCGGCCATCGCCGGCCCGACGCTCATGCCCACGCCCGTGTGCATGAGTGCCACACTCACGCCTGGCGCCGGACGCAAGAACGAAAAAGGCCCCGGCCCCCGTGAACCATAGACTCCCTGCCAGCGCTCGACCACTTGCACCTTGCAGCCCAACGTTTGCTCGGCCAACTCAATCATCCAGTCATCGACCTGCTCGGCATTGAATGGGGAAGTATCACTGGCGTAATGGTGGGAGTCGCCGATGATCAACTCGCCATAAGGCGTCGGGCTGATCAGCAGGTGAATGCCGTTTTCATGCAAATGCGCTGCATTGCGCAGAATTTCAGCCTGTACTGCCGCAGCTTCCGGCAGATCGGCAAATGCCCCGTAATGCACGCAGCTCAACCCCGTAAGCAGGGCGTGCTGCAGGTTCAGGTTGATTTGTGGACGGGCGCGAAGCATTTGCAGACGGCAGATTTGCGGGTTCAACTCGGCGATCTGCTCGGCGAGCAAGGTCTGATAATCGTGGCCGGAACAGACAATGATTTGCCCGCCATGGAATGTGCCGGCGGTGCTGTGCAGACGGCCCGGTTCGATGTCGCGCACCAGAGTCGAAAAATGAAACTCGACGCCCATTTCGCGACGCAGGTAGTCGATCAATGCCGGGATCGCTTCGCGGGAATAAAGTTGCTGGTCATCCATGCCGTGCAAAGCGGCGCGATGATGACGGAACTGGCCGCTGTACAAATCCTGCAAGGCGGCGCCACGCAGCAGGTCCACGTTGTAACCGTGTTCCACCGCTCGGCCGGCACAGAAAGCCTCCAACAGTTGTTCTTCGGCTTCGCTGCGAGCGAACAGATATGAACCGTTGCGCTTGAGTTGCAGGCCGGCGAGCTGTGCCCATTGGCCCCAGATTTCACGGCTGGCACGGGCCAGTTCCAGCATCGGTCCCGGCGGCTGGCCGGTGACCAGTGCCTGGCCGAAGTTGCGCACAGAGGCGCCCAAGGGCGTAGTGCTGCGCTCGAAAACCGTGACTTTCAGACCGCGTTTGGCGGCGGCATAGGCGTGGGATAAACCCAGGATGCCGGCGCCGACGATCAGCATGTCGGTGTGTTGTGTCATGAAGATTTGTCCTGAATTCGAAGCCGCCTTTGCGGGCAAGCCCGCTCCCACATTTGCCTGGTGCGACCCCCGGATCTCCTTCCACTGGAGATCTACTGTGGTAGCGGGCTTGCTCGCGAAGGGGCCATCTCAGCCGATGAAGATTTACTTGGCCGCCACTTTCTCGGACTTGCCGTCATAGCGCTTGCGCCATTCACTCAGGATTTGGTCGCGATTTTTCGAAGCCCAGGCAAAGTCGTTTTTGATCAGGCGCTGCTCATAGTCAGCCGGCAACTCGGTCTGCGGCTTGGCGATACCAGGCTGAGCAAGGACAGCGAAGTTTTCCTTGTACAACTCCATCGCCTCGGGACTTGCCGAGAAGTCAGCCAGTTTCTTCGCCGCTTCTTCGTGAGCTGTACCCTTGATCACGGCAGTCGCTTCGATCTCCCAGCCCAAGCCCTCTTTCGGCAGGATGATGTCCAGCGGCGCACCCTGGCGCTTGAGTTGAACGGCCGGGTACTCGAAGGAAATACCGATCGGGAATTCGCCGGCGGCCGCCAGCTTGCAGGGCTTGGAGCCGGAGTGAACGTACTGGCCGATGTTCTGGTGCAGTTCGTCCATGTACTGCCAGCCCTGCTTCTCGCCGAAGGTTTGCAGCCAGGCGCTGACGTCAAGGAAACCGGTACCGGACGAAGCCGGGTTCGGCATGACGATCTTGCCTTTGTACTCAGGCTTGGTCAGGTCTTGCCAGCTCACCGGCTTGGTCAGGCCCTGCTTCTCGGCTTCGACGGTGTTGAAGCAAATAGTCGCAGCCCAGACGTCCATGCCGACCCAGGCTGGCGGGTTGGCGGCGTCGCGGTAGTTGCCGCCGATCTTGCCCAGATCCTTCGGCGCGTAGGTTTGCAGCATGCCTTGCTGATCGAGGATCGCCAGGCTCGAAGCGGCCAGGCCCCAGACGGCATCGGCTTGCGGGCGGTCTTTTTCGGCCAGCAGCTTGGCGGTGATGATCCCGGTGGAATCACGCACCCACTTGATTTCGACGTCCGGGTTGGTTTTCTCGAAGGCTGCTTTATAGGTCTTCAGTTGTTCGGCTTCGAGGGCGGTGTACACCGTCAACTCGGTTTTCGCTGCGAAGGCGTTCAGGCTGAAAGCGGTGAGGACAGCAGCGGCCAGGGCCAGGGGCTTGAACATGATCTTTTCCTGTTTTTGAGTTGAAGGGTTTTTTTGAGGAGCAGCGAATCAATGACCGGGTGCGGTCTGCCGCCAGGCCTGGGAGCGGCGCAGCAAGCCGCGCGAAGCCCAGGCCAGCAGCAGGGACACACCCGCCGAGGTGAACAGAATCAGGGTCGACATCGCTGCCGCGCCGCCGACGTTGCCGGCGTCGTCCATGTTCAGCACCGCCACCGCCGCGAGGATGGTGTCGGGGCTGTAGAGGAAGATCGCCGCCGAGACAGTGGTCATGGCCGAGACGAACAAATAACGCACGATGTCCAGCAGAGCCGGCAGGCAAATCGGCACGGTGACCCGCAGGTAGTGCCGGTACAGTGGCGCCTTAAGCGACAGCGCGGCGGCTTCGAACTCCGCATCGAGTTGACGCAGCGCGGTGGTGGCAGTCATTTGTGCGGTGGTCAGGTAGTGCGCGATGGTGCAGACAATCAGCAGGGTCATGGTGCCGTAGAGCACGTGCAACGGATTGCCGGAGAGGTTGAAGAAGAAAACGTAACCCAGCCCCAGCACCAGTCCCGGCACCGCCATCGGGATGAAACTGAGCATGCGCAGGGCCATGTTCAGTCCACGCTGGCCCTTGGTTTTTTCCATCAGGTACGCACCAGTGAAGATCAGCAGGCTGCCAATCAACGCCGTACCCAGTGCCATCTTCAAGCTGTTGCTGTAGGCCAGCCAGCCACCACCGGCGGTTTCGTTGAACTGGTAATGGTTGAGCGAAAGCGACAGGTTGTACGGCCAGAACTTCACCAGCGAGGAGAACACCGCCATGCCGAACACCAGCAGCAGTGCAGCGCAGATCAACAGGACGATGGCCAGGTAGCAACCGTCGCGCAGCTTCGACGGTGCTGGCTGGAACACCTGGGCACGACCACTCATGGAGTCGCCATGACGTCGACGCAACCAGGCGTCGACGCCAAAGCTGAACAGCGCAGGCAGCAGCAACACCATGCCGATCAACGCACCGCGACCGAATTGCTGCTGGCCGACCACAGCCTTGTAGGCTTCCAGCGCCAGGACTTGATAATCGCCACCGACCACCACAGGCACACCGAAATCGGTAATGGTCAGGGTGAACACCAGACAGAACGCAGCGAATACTGCCTGGCGGGTCGCCGGCCAGGTGATGCTGCGGAAGGCTTTCGCCGGACTGGCGCCCATGCTGGAGGCGGCATCGAACAACCGCGCATCCGCCAGGGACAACGCAGAAAGAAGAATCATCAGGGCGTGTGGGAAGGTGTAGATGACTTCGCCGAGTACGATGCCCCAGAAGCCGTAGATATTGTCCGAGAGCAGGCCACGCAACATGCCCTGGTTGCCGAACAGATAAACCAACGCGATCCCCGGCAGCATCGATGGCGCCATCAAGGGCAGCAGCGAGATACCACGCCAGATACCCTTCGCCGGGATCAAAGTGCGTTGCAAGGCGTAGGCAAACAGATAGGCCAGCGGTACGACAATAGCCGCCACGCTGAGGGAAACCTTCAGGCTATTGCCCAGTAACCAGTGGAAGTTCTCACTGGTCACCAACTCCCTCGCCGCGATCCACCCCCCACCCTGCCCGGCTTCGGCGCTGAACCCGCGCCAGAAGATCGCCAGCAACGGCATCAACACGGCGAAACCCAGCAACACCAGCAGGAGCACCTTGCCGCCGACCACGAACAGACGATCACCGATCTCGGCATGGGAGATCTGCCGAACCTGCTTGCCTGGCAGCGGCAGCGCCATGTTCGCGCTCATCAGGCGAACACCTGCAGGCTGCGCGGTGGCAACGCGACCATGATCTGCTGCGCCCCCAGACGCGGCATGGCTTCAGGCGCCAGTTCAGCCAGCAGTGCATGGCCCGGCAGTTGATCGAGTTCGAAACTCATGCGGCAACGGTTGCCCAGGAAGGTGATTTCGCGAACCTTGGCCGGGAACAGGTTTTCCTCATGCACCAGCGGATTGACGTTGATCGCTTCGGGGCGGCAGAACAACCGGCCTGACGCGGTCCTGGCGCTGCCATCGGCCAGGCGCATGTGCATCCCGCCGACCTGCGCGTGGCTGTCGCTGCTGCTGTGGAATGGCAGCCAGTTGCCCTGACCGACGAACTCCGCGACAAAGGGCGTGGCCGGGCGGTTGTAGATCTCCTGTGGCGTGGCGTACTGCTCGACCTTGCCGTTGTTCATCACGGCGATGCGGTCCGCCATCAGCATGGCCTCGTCCTGATTGTGGGTGACCATCAGGGTGGTGATGCCGAGGCTGCGCTGCAGCTGGCGCAGTTCCGTGCACAGATGCTCGCGCACTCGCGCATCGAGGGCGGACATTGGCTCGTCCAGCAGCAACAATGACGGTGCCGGCGCCAGGGCACGGGCCAATGCCACCCGCTGCTGTTGACCGCCGGACAACTGGCCCGGGTACTTCTTCTCACTGCCGGTCAGGCCGACCAGTTCGAGCATCTGACCGACACGACGGCGAACTTCATCGCGGCCACTGCCGGCGAGGCCGTAGGCAATGTTCGCTTCAACGGTAAGGTTGGGGAACAGCGCATAGGACTGAAACAGGATCCCGTAGTCCCGAGCCTGGGGGGCCAGGTGAGAAACATCACGATCGCCCAGGTACAACTCGCCGCTGTCTTGTTTTTCGAGACCGGCGATGCAGCGCAGCAAGGTGGTCTTGCCGCAGCCCGACGGGCCGAGCAGACACACCAGCTCACCGGCCGCGACGTCGAGGGAAACGTTATCCAGTGCGGTGAAGGCGCCGAAGCGTTTCTGCACGCCGCGCACCTTCATCGGCGCGCCAGGGTTGGTCAGGGCAGTTGCGATCGAGCTGTTCATGGACGGGCCTCATCTAGCGGATGAAGGCCATCCTAGGGATGTAATGAGTCCGTCATGTGGCAGTAGGGCAAAAACTGCCGATAGTGGTATTCAGGGATTTTGGTTGCCCGGGCTGCCCCCATCGCGAGCAGGCTCGCTCCCACAGTTGACCGCGTTCCCCTGTGGGAGCGGGCTTGCTCGCGAAGAGGTCGGCAGAATCACAGCACGCCCTATGCCGGGGACATTTCCTGCGCCAGCCCAAGAAACGCCGCCGGTAAACGCGCGCCTTTGCGCTCCTTGAGGCAGTACAGGTATTCAGGAATCTGCGGTGCATTTTCGATAGTCAGCACGCGCAGTTGCGGATCATGGGGGACTTCCTGGCGGGCGATGATGCTGATGCCGATGTTGCGCAACACCGCTTCACGGATAGATTCACGACTGCCAATCTCCAGCAACGGCCCGAAACTCACCCCGGCGCTGGCCAGCAACTCCTCAGTCAGCCGCCGAGTGGTCGAGCCCGATTCGCGCATCAACAGGGTATGGCCGGCCAACGCGTTGAGCGGCACATGCTCGTGAAGCGCCAGCGGATGATTGCGATGCACCGCCAGCACCAGCGGGTCGCTGCCAAGCACCCGGCGAACCAGTCGCGCATCTTCCAACAACTGCGATGAAGCCGCGACATCGACACGGTAATCCTCCAACGCTTCAAGTACCTGCTGGGAGTTACCGATTTCCACCGAAACTTCCACCTGCGGCAGGCGCTCGCGAAAGGTTTTCACCAGGTCGAGGATGTAATACGGCGCCGTGGCCGCGATGCGCAAGGTGCCCTGCACCTGCCCGCAATTGCGCAGAAAAAACTCAATGTCGGCCTCCTGCTGCATCAGCACCTTGACCATCGGCAGCAGCCGGGCACCTTCATCGCTGACACTGAGGCGGCGACCCCCGCGGTAGAACAGTTCAACCGAGTACTGACTTTCGAGATTGCGAATCTGCGTCGTCACCGTCGGTTGGCTCAGGCCGAGTTTCTTTGCCGCCTGGGTAATACTGCCCAGGCGGGCAACCATGTAAAACGCCTTCAACTCGGCACTCAGCACGCCTGTCCCTCTTCTTCTATTTGCGCAGCAGGCGCAAGCCGTTGAACACCACCAACAGGCTCACGCCCATATCGGCGAACACCGCCATCCACATGGTAGCGACCCCAGCGAAGGTTACCCCAAGAAAGATCGCTTTGATGATCAATGCCAAGGCAATGTTTTGTTTGAGGATGCTCGAGGTCTGCCGCGACAAACGAATAAAACCGGGGATTTTGCGCAGATCATCGTCCATCAAGGCGACATCGGCGGTTTCGATCGCTGTATCGGTGCCCGCTGCGGCCATGGCGAAACCGATTTCCGATCGCGCCAATGCCGGGGCATCGTTGATGCCGTCACCGACCATACCCACCCGATGGCCCTTGGCGTACAGGGCCTCGATGGCCTGCAGTTTGTCGCCCGGCAACAGGTCGCCCCTGGCCTCGTCAATGCCCACTTGCGCAGCGATCGCCTGGGCGGTGTGGACGTTATCACCAGTGAGCATCAGAGTTTTGATACCCAGCTCATGCAATTGCCGGATCGCCTCGCGGCTGGACTCCTTCACCGTATCGGCCACGGCAAACAGTGCCAACGGGCCGGACTGGTCGAGCAGCAGCACCACCGACTTGCCCTGTTTTTCCAGAGCGAACAGTTTTTCTTCCAGCACCGGCGAGCACAGCCCCAGCTCTTCCACCAGACGGTGATTGCCCAGGTGGTAGAGCTGGCCATCGATCTCGCCACGCACGCCACGCCCGCCCAGCGCGGCAAAGTTATCCACAATCAGCGGCGTGAATTGTTTATCCACAGCCGCGTTGGCGATCGCCAGCGAAACCGGGTGATCAGAACGTCCGGCCAGCGCGGCGGCAATGGCCGGGGCCAATTCGTCGGCGGTCGGGTCGAGTGACAGGTAATCGGTCTGCACCGGCTTGCCATGGGTGATCGTTCCGGTCTTGTCCAGGGCCAGGTAGTCGAGCTTGTAACCACCCTCCAGGTACACACCGCCTTTCACCAGAATACCCTTGCGCGCAGCGGCTGCGAGACCGCTGACGATGGTGACCGGGGTCGAAATCACCAGTGCACATGGGCAAGCAACCACCAGCAACACCAGCGCCCGGTAGATCCAGTCGAACCACAGAGCGCCCATAAACAGCGGTGGGATCACCGCAACCGCCAGCGCCAGGATGAACACCGCGGGGGTATAGATTTTCGAGAAGCTGTCCACGAAACGCTGGGTTGGCGCCCGGGCACCCTGGGCCTGCTCGACGGCATGAATGATGCGCGCCAGAGTCGAATTGTTGGCGGCAGCGGTCACCGTATATTCCAGGGAACCGGCCTGGTTGATGGTGCCGGCGAACACTTTGTCGCCAATGGTTTTCTCCACCGGCAGGCTCTCGCCAGTGATCGGTGCCTGATCAATCGTCGAGTTGCCCGCGATCACCTCGCCGTCCAGGCCGATGCGCTCGCCGGGACGAACCCGCACCCGCGCCCCAAGCTCAATGGTCTTTACATCGCGGGCCACCCAGCTGCCATCGGCCTGCAGCACCGTTGCCTGCTCCGGGGTCATCTGCATCAGCCCACTGATGGCATTGCGCGCACGGTCCAGGGATTTGGCCTCGATCAACTCGGCCACCGTGAACAGAAACATGACCATCGCCGCTTCCGGCCACTGGCCAATCAGGATCGCGCCGGTTACGGCGATACTCATCAGCGCATTGATATTCAGGTTAAGGTTTTTTAGCGCGATCCAGCCCTTTTTGTAGGTGCCAAGGCCGCCACTGAGAATCGAAACCAGCGCGACGATCGCTACTACCCAGTCTGGCGCGGCGGATGTGAAATGAATGACTTCGGCCAGCAATGCGCCGACACCGGACACCGCCAATGGCCACCACGGCTTTTTACCCGGTGTCGGCGCGAGTGTTTCAACACCCTCTTCCAATGGTTCGGCGTGCATGCCGAGGGACTTGATCGCCTCGACGATGGGTTCGGTGCCGGGCAAATCGTGGGTCACCCCAAGCACCCGATTGATCAGATTGAACTCCAACTGCTGCACGCCGGTCAGTTTGCTTAGCTTGGCCTGAATCAGCGTCTGTTCCGTTGGGCAGTCCATCGCCTCAATGCGAAAACTACTCAGTCGAGCCCCAACCGTTGGCGTCTCGCTCAATTTGACCAGAGCAGGCGCCGTCATTTTGGATGAACAGCAGGAGTCGCCGTGACCGCCATGGTCGTGCGTTTGCACTGCTTGCAGCTTGTGGCTGTTATCGTGATCAGCCCCGGATTTGTGGGAGTGCAGGGAATCGCTCATTGGTCGTGTCCATAAGAGTGCCTGTTGCCTAGTTAAGACCCTGTAGCCACTATAGGGTCAAGCACCTATTTGGAGATTGTCAGGATGAAGATTGGAGAGCTGGCAAAACTCACCGATTGTGCCGTGGAAACCATCCGCTATTACGAGCGCGAAGGCCTGTTGCCACTGCCTGCCCGTAGCGATGGCAACTATCGGGTTTATACCCAGGCCCACGCCGAGCGCCTGACCTTCATCCGCAATTGCCGCACCCTCGATATGACCCTGGAAGAAATCCGCAGCCTGCTGGCCTTTCGCGACAGCCCGCAGGATCAGTGCGAGAGCGTCAATGCGCTGATCGACGAGCATATTCACCATGTGAAAGCTCGAATCGACGGCTTGCTGGCCTTGCAGACACAACTGCTCGACCTGCGCCAACGCTGCAGCGAAGGGCCGAATATCGATCAGTGCGGGATTTTGCAGCAGCTGGAAGTGAGTGGCGCGGTTGTGGCAACCGAGGTGGAGCATTCCCATGTCGGTCGCAGTCACGGCCACTAAAAACCGCGCAAAACCAAATGTGGGAGCGGGCTTGCTCGCGAAAGCGGTCGGTTAGTCAACATCTCTATCGACTGACACGGCCTCTTCGCGAGCAAGCCCGCTCCCACATTGGTTCAATGGCAGGCCTTTAGACCGCCATCGGCGCGGTCATTGGCGCGTGGTGCTGGTAACCCTCGAGCGAGAAGTCACCCGGTTCGATCAGTTCCAACCACTCCGGCTGGTACACCCCAGTCTTGGCAAACTCCGGCACACGCTCGGAAATCACCAGCTTCGGCATCGGGAACGGCTCGCGCTTGAGCTGTTCGTTAAGCATGTCCAGGTGATTCTCATAAACGTGGGCATCACCGATGAAGTAGGTGAACCAGCGCGGTGTATAGCCGGTCAGGCGGCCGATCAGGCTCAGCAGCGCGGCGCCTTCAGTCAGGTTGAACGGCGTACCCAGGCCCAGGTCATTGGAGCGAATGTAGAGGGTCAGGGAAATTTCCTTCGTTTCTACGTTCGGGTGGAACTGGTACAGCAGGTGGCACGGCGGCAGGGCCATTTCATCGAGTTGGGCGCAGTTCCAGCCGTGGAACAGAATACGCCGGCTGCCCGGGTCCTTGATGATGGTGTCGACGCACTGGCGCACCTGGTCGATGGCTTTATACAACACCACGTAGGCCTGACCATCTTCCTCGCCTTCGGCAATCTGACGGTAGCCTTGCTGCAGGGTCTGCTCGATAGCCGCCTGGTTGCTGAGCGGAATCTGCTTGTACGCCGGCCATTTGCGCCATTGCACGCCGTAGATCTCACCGAGGTCGTCGGCGCCCTGACGGAACGGGTTGGCCAGCCACTGCGCGTTTTCGTTGGCGTTCTGGTCCCATACCTTGCAGCCCAGGGCGCGGAATTCGGCAGCGTTGTTCACGCCACGCAGGAATCCGCACATCTCGCCGATGGCGGATTTGAACGCCATTTTGCGCGTGGTAATCGCCGGAAAGCCTTCCTGCAGGTCATAACGCAGCATCGCGCCGGGAAAGCTGATGGTGTTCACACCGGTGCGGTTGGCCTGCTTGGTGCCATTGTTGATGACGTGGGCGACCAGTTCGAGATATTGCTTCATGAGTTACCTGTGTCCTTGAATCCCGGGTGGTGACCCGGGCTTCGAATTTATACGGCTGGCGCTGGAGTTGCCGGAGCGCGGTGGTACGCCAGCCAGATCAGGAACAGACCACCGACGATCATCGGCACGCACAGCACCTGCCCCATGGTCAGCCAGTTCCAGGCCAGATAGCCCAGTTGCGCGTCCGGTACGCGGACAAATTCGACGATGAAACGGAAGATGCCGTAGAACAGCGCGAACATCCCGGATACCGCCATGGTTGGCCGCGGCTTGCGCGAGAACAGCCACAGGATCAGGAACAATGCCACGCCTTCCAGGGCGAACTGATACAACTGCGACGGATGACGCGGCAACTGCGCCGGATCGCTGAACGGCGGGAAGACCATCGCCCAGGGCACGTCCGTCGCCTTGCCCCACAACTCGGCGTTAATGAAGTTACCGATACGTCCTGCACCCAGCCCGATCGGCACCATCGGCGCGACGAAGTCCATCAGCTGGAAAAACGACTTGTTGTTCTTTTTACCGAACCACAATGCTGCGAGCATCACGCCGATGAAACCGCCGTGGAACGACATGCCGCCCTTCCACACTTCGAAAATCAGCATCGGATTGGCCAGGTAGGCGCTCAGATCGTAGAACAGCACGTAACCGAGGCGGCCGCCGACGATGACCCCCATCGACATCCAGAACACCATGTCGGAGAGTTTCTCCTTGGTCCAGGTCGGGTCGAAACGGTTCAAGCGGCGGGACGCCAACAGCCAGGCGCCGCCGATGCCGATCAGGTACATCAGACCGTACCAGTGGATTTTCAGCGGACCGATGGCCAAGGCCACCGGGTCGATCTGCGGGTAAGGCAGCATTGCGACTCCTCGTTAGAGTTCAAATCTAAAAATTCCCGGGCGACGCTGCCACCTCAGGATTAAGCCAGGATTGCGCTTTCGTCAGAGCAAGAAGTTCAGGCCGACGCAGAACAGCAAAGCGGCAAACAGTCTTTTCAGCAACTTCGGTGACAGCCTGTGGGCCAATCGTGCACCGAACCGGGCGAAAACCATGCTGGTCAGGGCAATGCCCAGCAACGCCGGCAAATAGATGAAACCGAGACTATGGGCCGGCAGCAACGGATCGTGCCAGCCAAGAATCATGAAACTTAATGCACTGGCCAAAGCGATCGGCAGCCCGCAGGCGGATGAAGTGGCCACCGCCTGCTGCATCGGCACACTGCGCCAGGTCAGGAATGGCACGGTCAGCGAACCGCCGCCGATCCCGAAAATTGCCGAAGCCCAGCCAATCACACCGCCGGCCAGGGTCAGGCCAAGTTTGCCCGGTACGGTTCGACTGGCCTTGGGTTTGACGTCCAGCGCCAGCTGCGCGGCGATAACAAGGGCAAACACACCAATGATTTTTTGCAGGTTCGGTCCGGAGATCGCCTCGGCGGTCAACGCACCAAAACCGGCGCCTATCAGAATGCCAACGGTCATCCACACGAAGATCGGCCAACGCACGGCGCCACGTCGATGATGCTCACGCACCGCGTTGATCGAGGTAAAGATAATGGTTGCCAGGGATGTACCGACCGCCAGGTGAGTCAGGATCGACTGATCGAAACCCTGCAAGGTAAAACTGAACACCAGCACCGGGACGATGATGATCCCGCCACCCACGCCAAACAGCCCCGCCAGCACGCCTGCACAGGCGCCGAGCGCCAGATAGAGCAGAAATTCCATGGCCGCCTCCCCGAATAAGAGCGGCATGGTAACGGATGCATAGCCTCAAGCTCCACTGGAGGCGATGGAAGAGCGGACGATGTCTGCGTAGAGTGGGCAAAAAACACCCAAGGACTGCCTTATGTGCCTGATTGTTTTTGCCTGGCGACCGGGTCATGCCCAGCCGTTGGTCGTTGCCGCCAATCGCGATGAATTCTACGCCCGCCCCAGCCTGCCGCTGGCGTCGTGGGCCGATGCGCCCCATGTCCATGCAGGGCGCGACCTTGAGGCCGGTGGCACCTGGCTTGGCATCGGCGCCAACGGGCGCTTCGCCGCGCTGACCAACATCCGCGATCCTCACCAACCACCCGCGCGTAAGTCGCGGGGTGAACTGGTGGCAGGTTTTCTCAGCGGCAGCAGCTCGATTGATGACTATTTGGGCGATGTTGTCCGGCGTTCGCTGGAATATGCCGGGTTCAATCTGCTGATTGGCAATCGCAATGAGCTTTGGCACTTCAATGCCCGGGATTCTGAGGCGGTGATGCTGCAGCCTGGGATTTATGGGGTGTCGAATGCCGGGCTGGATACTCCATGGCCAAAACTGCTCAAGGCCAAGGCTGCGCTGAGGGGGGTGCTGGATGCTCCGCACCCCCAGGCGTTGCTGGCGTTACTGGGCGATCCCCAGACGGCGCCGTTCGCCGACCTGCCGGATACCGGCGTGGGATTGGCTACCGAGACGCTGCTGTCGAGTGTATTCATTGCCAGCCAAAGTTATGGGACGCGGGCGAGTACTGCACTGATTGTGCAGGCGGACGGGTCGCGGCATCTGGTCGAAAGGAGTTTCGGGCCGTATGGCGGGCATTTGGGGGAGGTGGAAATAAGGATTTAGTTTTGCGCTGTCCTTCCGGCCCTCTTCGCGAGCAAGCCCGCTCCCACAGGGGATTTGCGGCGGTCACAAATCCTATGTGGGAGCGGGCTTGCTCGCGAAGGGGCCAGTGCAGGCTTAGAGGGGCTTGATTGCCGCCGGATTGATCATCCGCGCCAGCCCGAGGTTCTTCAGCGCCAGTTGCAGCGAGCTGTGGATAACTTGCGGGTTGTCGATGGTCATCAGCTCGGCCAGCAACTCCTTGGCCTTGCTCAGGTTGATCTGACGCAGCATCCACTTCACTTTCGGCAAGTTGGTGGCGTTCATCGACAGGCTGTCGAAGCCCATCGCCATCAACAACACTGCCGCCGCCGGGTCACCGGCCATCTCACCGCAAATACTCACCGGCTTGCCTTCGGCATGGGCATCGCGAACCACGTTCTGCAACGCCTGCAGCACCGCCGGGTGCAGGTAATCGTAGAGGTCGGCGACCCGCGGGTTGTTACGGTCCACAGCCAGCAGGTACTGGGTCAGGTCGTTGGAGCCCACCGAGAGGAAGTCCACCTGCCGCGCCAGTTCCTTGGTCTGATAAACCGCCGCCGGGATCTCGATCATCACGCCAATCGGCGGCATCGGCACGTCGCAGCCTTCGTCACGCACTTCGCCCCAAGCGCGGTGGATCAAGTGCAGGGCTTCTTCCAGTTCATGGGTGCCGGAGATCATCGGCAGCAGGATGCGCAGGTTGTTCAAGCCTTCGCTGGCCTTGAGCATGGCACGGGTCTGCACCAGGAAGATTTCCGGGTGGTCGAGGGTGACACGAATGCCGCGCCAGCCGAGGAACGGGTTGTCTTCCTTGATCGGGAAGTACGACAGTGATTTGTCGCCGCCGATGTCCAGAGTGCGCATGGTGACGGGTTGCGGGTGGAAAGCGGCGAGCTGCTCGCGGTAGATCGCCAGCTGTTCCTTTTCGCTCGGGAAGCGCTGGTTGATCATGAACGGCACTTCGGTGCGGTACAGCCCGACGCCTTCGGCACCGCGCTTCTGCGCCCGCGCCACATCTGCCAGCAGGCCCGTGTTGACCCACAGCGGCATGCGGTGGCCGTCGACGGTGATACACGGCAGATCGCGCAGCGCATCGAGCCCGAGGGCCAGTTGTTTCTCTTCCTCGACCACTTCGGCGAACTGCTTGCGCAGCACGTCACTGGGGTTGGTGTAGACCTCGCCGTGGTAGCCATCGACGATCATCTGGATGCCGTCGACCTTGGAATACGGCAGGTCGACCAGACCCATCACCGTCGGGATGCCCATGGCTCGCGCCAGGATCGCCACGTGGGAGTTGCCGGAGCCGAGTACCGAAACCAGACCCGCCAGCTTGCCTTCCGGCACCTCGCCGAGCATTGCCGGCGTCAGTTCTTCACTGATCAGGATGGTGTTGTCGGGGTAGACCAGGGTTTGCTGGCGCTCTTCCTGCAAATAAGCCAGCAAGCGCCGGCCGAGGTCCTTGACGTCCGAAGCGCGTTCGCGCAGGTAGGCGTCGTCCATCAATTCGAAACGGTTGACGTGATCGGTGACCACCTGGCGCAGCGCACCCTGGGCCCACTGACCGGTCTTGATCACGGTGGTTACTTCGCTGCCCAGCGCGGCGTCGTCGAGCATCATCAGGTAGACATCGAACAACGCCCGCTCTTCCGGACGCAATTGCGTGGCGAGCTTGGCGGACAAGGTGCGCATGTCGGCGCGCACGCCTTCGATGGCGGTTTTGAACAGCCCGAGTTCGGCGTCGATGTCGGTGATGGTCTTGTCCGGCACCACGTCCAGGTCAGCCGGTGGCAGCATGACCACCGCGGTACCGACCGCCGCACCCGGCGACCCCGGAACGCCGACAAACTTGGCTTCCTGGATGCCCTTGCCCTGGCGACCCAGGCCACGGATCGAACCGGTGGCCTCGGCATGGGCGATTACCCCGGCGAGCTGCGCGCTCATGGTCACGAGGAAGGCTTCTTCACCCTCATCGAACTGGCGGCGCTCCTTTTGCTGGATGACCAACACGCCGACGACGCGGCGGTGATGGATGATCGGCGCGCCGAGGAACGACGCGTAACGCTCTTCACCGGTTTCGGCGAAGTAGCGGTAGCGCGGGTGATCCGCGGCGTTTTCGAGGTTCAGGGGCTCTTCACGCGTGCCGACCAGGCCGACCAGACCTTCATTGGGCGCCATGCTGACCTTGCCGATCGAGCGCTTGTTCAAGCCCTCGGTGGCCATCAGCACGAAACGGTTGGTCTCCGGGTCAAGCAGATAGACCGAGCAGACCTGGCTGCCCATGGCCTCTTTGACGCGTAACACAATAATCCCCAACGCCGCCTTGAGATCCTTGGCGGAGTTAACTTCCTGGACGATCTTGCGCAGCGTATTGAGCATGGCTCGGGGTCGAACTCCGTCGTCAGTCGCGCGTTAAAAGGCGCGGGGCAAGCTCTTTGAGAGCGCGTCGATACACCTCGCGCTTGAATGTCACCACCTGGCCCAACGGATACCAATAGCTGACCCAGCGCCAGCCATCGAATTCCGGTTTACCGGTCAAATCCATCCGCACCCGCTGCTCGTTGGAGATCAGGCGCAGGAGAAACCATTTCTGTTTCTGGCCGATGCACAGCGGTTGGCTGTGCGTGCGTACCAGACGTTGCGGCAAACGATAGCGCAACCAGCCCCGGGTGCAGGCGAGAATTTCAACATCTTCGCGCTCCAGGCCCACTTCTTCGTTCAACTCGCGGTACAAGGCGTCTTCCGGCGTCTCTTCGGGGTTGATTCCTCCCTGTGGAAACTGCCAGGCATCTTGATTGATACGGCGAGCCCATAGCACCTGGCCGGCGTCATTCGTCAGAATGATCCCGACATTAGGGCGAAAACCATCGGGGTCGATCACGGCAACAACCTCGCAAACGCATGTCGCCGCATTGTTCCACAAAGGTTGTGAAGGCGGCAACGAAGGTTCCTGTGTTATGTGCACTCTTGTCAAAAGACCGTATTCTTGTGGCCTTTTTACTGACTTTTCAGCGGGTAACTGCAATGCGCCTGGCTTTATTCGATTTGGACAACACCCTTCTGGGCGGTGACAGCGATCACGCCTGGGGCGATTACCTTTGCGAGCGCGGCTTTCTCGACCCTGTCGCGTACAAGACGCGCAACGATGAGTTCTACCAGGATTACCTGGCCGGCAAACTGGATAACGCCGCGTACCTGAACTTCTGCCTGGAAGTTCTGGGCCGCACCGAGATGGCTACCCTGGATTTGTGGCACAGCGATTACATGCGCGACTGCATCGAGCCGATCATGCTGCCCAAGGCCCTCGAACTGCTGGCCAGGCACCGCGACGCCGGCGACAAGCTGGTGATCATCACGGCGACCAACCGCTTCGTTACCGGACCGATTGCCGAGCGCCTGGGTGTCGAAACCCTGATCGCCACCGAATGCGAAATGGTCGACGGCCGCTACACCGGGCGCAGCACCGACGTGCCGTGCTTCCGTGAAGGCAAGGTGACAAGGCTGAATCGCTGGCTGGAAGAGACCGGGTATTCGCTGCAAGACAGCTATTTCTACAGCGACTCGATGAATGACTTGCCGTTGCTGGAGCAGGTGGCGAATCCGGTGGCGGTCGATCCTGATCCGAATCTGCGGGCCGAGGCCCAGCAGCGTGGCTGGCCGGTGATCAGTCTGCGCGACTGATACCGCCATACTGTAGGAGCGAGCCTGCTCGCGATGGTCGTGAACGATAACGCGGGGCTACCTGATGCCCCGCAGCGATCTTGAGTTTTTCGCGAGCAAGCTCGCTCCTACACTGGCTTTGCTCCCATCAACCCGGCAATCGCCACAAAGCAGACAAAACTGAACAACGCCAAGGCAAAGGTAAACCTGCCCACCGCACCCGGCGCCTTGCGCAACCTGTTCAACCGCACCAGCAGCCAGAACCACGCCAACGCCGCTACGCTGTACAAAACGCTGGAGGCCAGCAACCAGGTCTGTCCCAGCGACCAGCCCACGAGATGCACCATCCACCAGCCGGTGAACGGCATGCTCAGCAGCGCCAGGCCCATCAGCAGCCAGATGAACACCTTTGGCCGCTGCAATGTGCGACTACCCGCCGTCGCGTCACCCTTGCGCCGCGCCAGCAATACCCAGACTCCCAGTCCCAGCGCACAAGCCAGCAATACAACAGTTGCCACCATGTGCGCCGCTTTCAGGGCAGTTAACGTTTCCATTGTCAGATTTCCTTATTGCCTGGCCTGTCAGCGTAGCCCTTCAGCCAAGAAACAACTGATAGGCCGGGTTGTCGCTTTCATCCCAGTATGGGTAACCGATTTCTTCCAGCGCCGCCGGTACCAGATGACGCTCTTCGTGAGGCACCTGCAGGCCCGCAACGACCCGGCCATCCGCCGCACCATGGTTGCGATAGTGGAACATCGAGATGTTCCAGCGCCCGCCCAATTTGTTGAGAAAGTTGAACAGTGCACCCGGCCGCTCCGGGAATTCGAAGCGCAGAATCACTTCATCAACCACGTGCGCCGCACGACCACCAACCATGTGGCGGATGTGCAATTTGGCCAGTTCGTTGTCGGTCAGGTCCAGCACCGGGAACCCCTGCTCGCTCAGGCTGGCGATCAGGGTGCTGCGCGGGTCGTTTTCCGGGTGCGTCTGCACGCCGACGAAAATGTGCGCTTCGCTGCCTGTGTTGTAGCGGTAATTGAATTCGGTGATCTGGCGCTTGCCGATAGCCTCACAGAACGCCTTGAAGCTGCCCGGTTTTTCCGGAATGGTCACGGCGATGATGGCTTCGCGGCCTTCGCCCAGTTCCGCGCGTTCGGCAACATGGCGCAGGCGATCGAAGTTGACGTTGGCACCGGAGTCGATGGCAACGAAGGTCTGGCCGCTGACGCCTCGCTGCTCGACGTACTTCTTGATCCCGGCCACACCCAAGGCGCCGGCAGGTTCGGTGATCGAGCGGGTATCGTCGTAGATATCCTTGATTGCCGCGCAGATCTCGTCGGTACTGACGGTGATAACCTCATCGACATAATCTTTGCAGATGTCGAAGGTATGCTGGCCGATCTGGGCCACCGCCACGCCGTCGGCGAAAATGCCTACGGTCGGCAGCACGACGCGCTCGCCGGCAGCCATGGCCGCTTGCAAGCAGTTGGAGTCGTCCGGTTCGACACCAATGATCTTGATGTCCGGGCGCAGGTATTTCACGTATGCCGCGATCCCCGCGATCAGGCCGCCGCCGCCCACTGGAACGAAAATCGCATCCAATGGCTGCGGGTGCTGGCGCAGAATCTCCATCGCCACGGTGCCCTGCCCGGCAATGGTGTGGGGATCGTCGTAGGGGTGAATGTAGACGTAGCCTTTTTCGTCGACCAGTTTCAGCGAGTATGCCAGGGCTTCGGGAAACGAATCGCCGTGCAGTACCACTTTGCCACCACGGGAACGCACGCCTTCAACCTTGATTTCCGGGGTGGTCTTTGGCATCACGATGGTCGCTTTCACGCCCAATACCTTGGCCGCCAGGGCCAGGCCTTGTGCATGGTTGCCCGCCGATGCGGTGACCACACCGCGCGCGCGCTCTTCGTCGCTCAACTGGGTGAGCTTGTTGTAGGCGCCGCGAATCTTGAACGAGAACACCGGCTGCAAGTCTTCGCGCTTGAGCAAAATACTGTTGCCCAGCCGCTCGGAGAGCTGGCGGGCAAGCTGCAATGGGGTTTCTACGGCAACGTCATAAACGCGCGAGGTGAGGATCTTTTTGACGTACTGTTCAAGCATCGGAAAGCATCACTGAGCGGGTTGGGCGGGACCACGGAGTCTAACCCGGCTTTCAGGCGTGCGACCACAGTAAACAGGTGGTTTTAAGAACGGACACTAACCTGTGGGGTGGGGACTTGCCTGTGGTGTGGGGCATTTCTGTGGTGAGGGGCTTGCCTGTGGAGTGAGGCTTGCCTGTGGCGAGGGGGCTTGCCCCCGTTCGGCTGCGAAGCAGTCGTAAAACTTGCCTGTGCGGTTTGTCGGGAAGAATGCAGGGGAGTGCTTCGCACTCCAACGGGGGCAAGCCCCCTCGCCACAGGCAAGCCCCACCCCACAGGCAAGCCCCACCCCACAGGCAAGCCCCTCCCCACAGGCAAGCCACCTCACCACAGGCAAGCCACCTCACCACAGGCAAGTCCCCTCCCCACAGGCAAGCCACCTCACCACAGGCAAGTCCCCTCCCCACAGGCAAGCCACCTCACCACAGGCAAGCCCCCTCGCTACAGGCAGCCTCCTCTGCGCTAAGGTGTGCGTATTCCAGCAAACGGGTAATCGGGCAATGACCTTACTCGCCCCGGGGCCTATAATGCCGGCTTTTCTTCACCCTCTTCGGCACCTCGGAGCCCGCATGACCCAGGATCAACTCAAACAGGCAGTGGCTCAGGCCGCCGTCGACTTCATCCTCCCGAAACTCGACGACAAGAGCATCGTCGGGGTCGGCACCGGCTCCACCGCCAACTGCTTCATCGATGCCCTGGCCCAACACAAAGGCGCGTTCGACGGCGCCGTCGCCAGCTCCGAAGCCACCGCTGCACGCCTCAAGGGCCACGGCATTCCGGTTTATGAGCTGAACACTGTCAGCGACCTGGAGTTCTACGTCGACGGTGCCGATGAAAGCGACGAGCACTTGAACCTGATCAAGGGCGGTGGCGCCGCTCTGACCCGCGAGAAGATTGTCGCGGCCGTGGCCAAGACCTTCATCTGCATCGCCGATGCCAGCAAACTGGTGCCAGTACTGGGCACCTTCCCGCTGCCGGTCGAAGTGATCCCGATGGCCCGCAGCCATGTGGCCCGCGAACTGGTGAAGCTCGGTGGCGACCCGGTTTACCGCGAAGGCGTGCTGACCGACAACGGCAACATCATCCTCGACGTGTTCAACATGCAGATCACCAATCCGGTGGAGCTGGAGACCCAGATCAACGCGATCGTCGGTGTGGTCACCAATGGCTTGTTCGCGGCACGCCCGGCGGATCTGTTGCTGTTGGGTACCAGCGAAGGCGTGAAAACCCTGCGCGCCGAGTAATCAAACGCGAAAAAAAACCTGTGGGAGCGGGCTTGCTCGCGAAAGCGGACTATCAGTCAAAAGAGATGTCGACTGATAGTCCGCTTTCGCGAGCAAGCCCGCTCCCACAGTTGTTTTTGGTGTGTATCAGGGTTGTGCAGGTTTCTTGAAGACGTAAAACAGGTTCGGCTCGCTGACCAGGTAAATAGTACCGTCGTCATCCATGGCAATCCCTTCTGCCTGGGGCACGTTCTTTTTCAGGCCCTGCCGGCCCATGCCCAGTGACAGGGTGCTCAGCGGTCGTCCGTTCACATCCAGCTCCATAATCAGCCGCGACTCATCAGACAGCGCCAGCAAGTGGCCGCTGCGCTCGTCGTATTGCAGGCTTGAAAGATCCGTTACGAACATTCCGGCATCGCGCTTGGGATTGTTGATCACGTGTACGGAGTAGGACTTTTCCGGATTGAAATGCGGGAAGCCGCGCACCTCGTAGATCAGCATCGGGTCACGCTCCTTGGCGACAAACAGGCGCTTGCCTTCAGAGTCATACGCCAGCCCTTCGAACCCCTTGTTGCCGCCCAGGTGTACGCCAATGGTCATTTGCTCGGCATCTGCGGCATCGACGAAAGTGGTGCCCTGTTCAAGATGAATCTTGATCAAGCGCTGCTGACTTTCATCGGTGACTACATAGGTGTCGGCGCTGATGAACTCAATCGCTTCCGGATCGCCGAAACCGACCAGCGCCACCCGGCGCAGGATTCTGCCATCGAGGGAGAGCTCGATCAGCTCGGAGTTCTTGTTGGTGACGGTAAACAGGCTGCGGCGCACCGGATCGTAGGTCAGGGCAGAAATATCATCGTCCAGACCTGCTATCTCCTGCGCCTCCAGCACTACCTGATACTTATCCAGCCCCATGGACTGGCTGCTCACCGGCTGCCACAGCGTGTGCAGATTGAACCAGGCACGCTCGAACAGGCGCAGATATTGGCCGATTGCAATTAAAGCAATCAGCGCGATCACCGACAGGATCTGAATCAGCGGCTTGGGACGGGCAAATCGACGCATTCGGGCGGACTCGGGTTCAAAACAGGCGACTGAAATATCACGACCGTCTGAATTAAAGCTTAAAGCAATTCCCCGCAGGAGCAGCCGCAGATTCCTGCGGGGTATCGATTACTTTTGCTTTTCGAAGCGATAGAACAGGTTCGGCTCACTCATCATGTACAGCGTGCCCGCCTCATCCATGGTCACGCCTTCGGCTCGGGGAATGGTTTTGCCCAGGCCATTGAAGCCCCTCAGCAGGGTCATGAAACTGACCGGCTTACCCGCCAGATCCAACTCCAGCAACAAGTGCGAATCGGCGGACAGCGCCAGGGTATGACGAGTCCGCGGATCAGTGGCCAAGGCCGACAGATTGCGCATGATCAGGGCATCGCTGGCCAGTTTCTGCTTGTCGCCACTGAGCGTCTTGCCGTCGCCTTTCCAGGTAAACAGCGCCGGTGGGCGCTCTTCACCCAGCAGCAGTTGCTGGTTTTGCGAATCCCAGGTGATGCCCTCGAAGGCCTTGTTCTGGTCTTTCGAAGGGCCAAGGTCGTACTTCGGGAAGTCGGCAATATTCAGTTCGCGGGTGTCAGCATCGACCTTGACGATGGTGATCTGATGCTCGCGTTCATCGACAATGGCCAACAGTCCGTTGCCCAGCACGGCGACGCCTTCTGGATTGCTCCAGCCCACCAGCGGCATTTTGCGCAGCACGTCGCCCTGCAGAGTCAGTTCGACCAGGAACGGGTTCTTGCCCATGACCGAAAACAGGGTTTTGGTCTGGGGGTCGTAGTCAAGATCAGACGCCTCGTCCTTTTCCATGCCCGGTAACGGTTTGGCGTCGATCACGGCTCGGTAATCAGGTAACCAGATGCTCGCCTGACGCTCGGCGGGGCTTTTGAGTTGCTCCTTTACCCAGAGTACGCCGCGCGAATCCCAGTGCAGGGCAAATGCAACGCCATAGGCGACGGCGACCAGCAGAAAAAGCCAGGCATACCAACGCAGGGCGAAGCGCGAACGGCGGGCAGGTTTGAGCGTGGACAGAGGTTGGGTGGCCATCGGGCAATGCATCCAGGAATTCAGGCTAGGGGTAATAACATAATCGCGCTCGGCGCAGACGCCGAAAGCCGTGGAATTATCCAGACCAGATGTGAAAAAAACGGTAAATGGCGGGAAAGCCCTGTAAGGCGACAAAGATCAAAAGATCGCAGCCTTCGACAGCGCCTACACCAATCTCTGTAGGCGCTGCCGCAGGCTGCGATCTTTTGCTTTTTTAGCGGACGCTGCTGGTGAAAGAGCTGGCGCCCGGCAATTCCAGAACGATCTCATCGCCAACATTCAGCGGACCAACGCCCACTGGCGTGCCGGTGAGGATCACGTCACCGGCCTGCAGCGAGAAGCAGCCGGCCATGTGCTGAATCATCGGCACGATCGGGTTGAGCATCGCGCTGCTGTTACCATCCTGGCGCACTTCGCCATTGATGGTCAGGCGGATGCCGATATCGGTCAGATCAGCAAAGGTACTGCCGGACACAAACGGCGCAATCACCGCTGCACCGTCGAAGCTCTTGGCGATTTCCCACGGCAAGCCTTTGGATTTCAGCTCGGCCTGCTTGTCGCGCAAAGTCAGGTCCAGCGCTGGAGCGAAGCCGGAAATGGCATCCAGCACTTCTTCACGGCTTGGCTTGGTCGACAATGGCTTACCTATCAACACGGCGATTTCGGCTTCGTAGTGAACAGAACCGCGCTCGGTCGGAATGCTGAAACCACCTTCCAGCGGCACCACGCAACTGCCGGGCTTGATAAACAGCAGCGGCTCGGTTGGAACCGGGTTGTCCAGCTCCTTGGCGTGTTCGGCGTAGTTACGCCCGATGCACACCACTTTCCCCAGCGGAAAATGAATACGCGTACCGTCGACATACTGGTGCTGATAGCTCATTTACCGACTCCTGATTCGTGCTCTTAACATTCGAAAATCAAACAGCAAAGATCTTGCCCGGGTTCATGATGCCGTTAGGGTCGAACACCGCTTTGACCGCCTTCATGTACTCGATCTCAACCGGCGAGCGGCTGTAGGTCAGGTAATCGCGTTTGGTCATGCCCACGCCGTGCTCGGCGGAAATCGAACCGTTGTACTTCTCCACGGTTTCGAACACCCACTTGTTGACGGTCGCGCACTTGGCAAAAAACTCGTCCTTGCTCAGGTTATCCGGCTTGAGGATATTGAGGTGCAGGTTGCCGTCGCCAATGTGGCCGAACCAGACGATTTCGAAGTCCGGGTAATGTTCGCCGACGATCGCGTCGATTTCCTTCAGGAAAGCCGGGACTTTCGATACTGTGACCGAAATGTCGTTCTTGTACGGCGTCCAGTGGGAAATGGTTTCGGAGATGTATTCGCGCAGCTTCCACAGGTTCTGCAACTGGGTTTCGCTCTGGCTCATCACACCGTCCAGCACCCAGCCCTGCTCGACGCAGTGCTCGAAGGTTTCCAGGGCGTGGTTGGCCACTTCTTCGGTGGTCGCCTCGAATTCCAACAGGGCATAGAACGGGCAATCGGTTTCGAATGGAGCCGGCACATCACCACGCCCCATGACCTTGGCCAGGGCTTTGTCGGAGAAGAACTCGAAAGCGGTCAGGTCCAGCTTGCTCTGGAAGGCGTGCAGCACCGGCATGATCGAGTCGAAATCGGCAGTGCCGAGGACCATGGCGGTCAGGTTTTTCGGTGCGCGGTCGAGACGCATGGTCGCTTCAACCACAAAGCCCAGGGTGCCCTCGGCGCCGATGAACAGCTGGCGCATGTCATAACCGGTGGCGTTCTTGATCAGGTCGCGGTTCAGTTCCAGCACATCGCCCTTGCCTGTGACCACTTTCATGCCCGCCACCCAGTTACGGGTCATGCCATAGCGAATGACCTTGATCCCGCCGGCATTGGTGCCGATATTGCCGCCAATCTGGCTCGAACCTGCCGAAGCGAAGTCCACCGGGTAGTACAGGCCTTTTTCTTCGGCGACGTTTTGCAGATGCTCAGTGACCACGCCTGGCTGACAAACGGCGGTGCGATCAGTGAGGTTCACGTCGAGGATCTGGTTCATGTAATCAAAGGAGACGACTACTTCGCCATTGGCTGCCACTGCAGCGGCGGAAAGCCCGGTGCGACCACCGGACGGCACCAGCGCCACCTTGTGTTTATTGGCCCACAGGACAATGGCCTGGACCTGCTCGGTGGTCTTGGGGAACACGATGGCCGTCGGGGCCGGGGCGAAATGCTTGGTCCAATCCTTGCCGTAAGCATTCAGGGAGTCGGCGTCGGTCAGCACCTTGCCAGGCTCAACCAGGGTCTTCAGCTCATCAATCAGGGCAGGATTGGTCATCGACAGAACTCTCGAACAATTCATGGTCATCCTGAGAACGCTTCACGTCGCAGGAATGAGTGTTTAGCGGGGCGCCTATGCTAGCATACCGACCCCGCAGGGTAGTGCCCAACGGCTGTTCTGCGGTGACGGCTTTCTTGCCGTCCGGGTCAGCGTCTGCTGGCTACTTCCTGCCATTTTTCTCCGGGATACAGGTTTACGCAGATGAGCAAGACTTCTCTCGATAAGAGCAAGATCAAGTTCCTTCTTCTCGAAGGCGTCCACCAATCGGCTGTCGACGTCCTCAAGGCGGCGGGCTACACCAGCATCGAGTACCTCACAGGTTCTCTGCCGGAAGCCCAGCTCAAGGAAAAGATCGCTGATGCGCACTTCATCGGCATTCGCTCCCGCACTCAACTGACCGAAGAAATCTTCGATCACGCGAAGAAGCTGGTGGCTGTCGGCTGTTTCTGCATCGGTACCAACCAGGTCGACCTGGGCGCGGCGCGCGAACGCGGTATCGCCGTGTTCAACGCCCCGTACTCCAACACCCGTTCCGTTGCCGAACTGGTGCTGGCCGAAGCGATCCTGTTGCTGCGCGGTATCCCTGAGAAGAACGCCTCCTGCCACCGTGGCGGCTGGATCAAGAGCGCGGCCAACTCCTTCGAAATCCGCGGCAAGAAGCTGGGTATCGTCGGCTACGGCTCGATCGGTACTCAACTGTCGGTCCTGGCAGAAGGCCTGGGCATGCAGGTGTACTTCTACGACACCGTGACCAAGCTGCCACTGGGTAACGCCACCCAGGTCGGCAACCTGCACGAGCTGTTGGGCATGTCCGACATCGTGACCCTGCACGTTCCGGAAACCGCTGCGACCCAGTGGATGATCGGCGAGAAGGAAATCCGCGCCATCAAGAAAGGCGGCATCCTGATCAACGCCGCGCGCGGCACCGTGGTCGAGCTGGACCACCTGGCAGCAGCGATCAAGGACAAACACCTGATCGGCGCCGCCATCGACGTATTCCCGGTGGAGCCACGCTCCAACGACGAAGAGTTCGAAAGCCCGCTGCGTGGCCTGGACAACGTGATCCTGACCCCGCACATCGGCGGCTCCACCGCTGAAGCCCAGGCCAACATCGGTCTGGAAGTGGCGGAAAAACTGGTCAAGTACAGCGACAACGGTACCTCGGTGTCGTCGGTGAACTTCCCGGAAGTGGCCCTGCCGGCTCACCCTGGCAAGCACCGCCTGTTGCACATCCACGAAAACATCCCGGGTGTGATGAGCGAGATCAACAAGGTCTTCGCCGAAAACGGCATCAACATCTCCGGTCAGTTCCTGCAGACCAACGAGAAAGTCGGCTACGTGGTCATCGACGTAGACGCCGAGTATTCGGAGCTGGCGCAAGAGAAGCTGCAACACGTCAACGGCACCATCCGTAGCCGGGTGCTGTTCTGATTGCGGTTTGAGCGATAAAAAAGGGAGCCTTCTGGCTCCCTTTTTCATGTGCGCTGCAACGTCATTTAACGTTTACAGTGATTTTTTCAGAGACGATCGGCGGATCGAACGGCAGATGATTGCGGTCGCCCAGTTCCAGTTGCAAGGTGTGCTTGCCCGGCGTCAGCGTGATTTCAGCCTGGGTCTGCGCCTTGCCGAAGTGCAAATGATTGGCATCGTTCGGAATCGGCTGACCGGCCGCAGGCAATTCGTCGACATCGATCAGCAAGTGATGGTGGCCGGTGTTCTTGGTGGGATCACCCGCTGGTGCCAGCGCAATGTCCTTTACGGCGAATTTGACGACGACAGTCTGCGGTACCGTCGCACCGTCCGCAGGCGCAACGATGGACACTTCAGCCCCCTCGGGGGCCTGGGTCGCCGCACTGGCCAATACCGAAACACCCATCAGCAGGCCAGCCATGGCCGAACGTGACATAAAGCTTTTCATTATCTTCTCCAGTTTTTTTCCGTAAAATCCGTGTGGTCATCACAACTTAATGACCATTTGTTGTCGAAGGCACTCGACAACCATAGCAAAGCGAGCCTGAATCAATGGGTCTCGATAATAATTTCAAAGGAGTGACCATGCGATTTCTGCCTGGCCTGATCTGCCTGCTACCCCTTTTGAGCCCATTGGCTCATGCCGAACTGATTGACGACGTCAACGACCGAGGCGAACTGCGCATTGCCGTTGAAGCCGATACCCCGCCTTTCAGTTTCAAGGAAGACGGCAAACTCACCGGATTCGAAGTCGAGCTCGGTCAACTGCTGGCCAGCGAACTGGATGTGCGGGCTGACTTTGTCGTCACCGACGGCAGCGACCTGTTGACCGGGGTCGAAAGTGGCAAGTACGACGTCGCCCTCAATCACATATCACAGACCCCACAACTCAAGGATCGTTTCGACTTCAGCGAACCTTATAGTCAGGTCAATGAGCAAATGTTGGCGAATAAGGACGAACAACCACGGCCGCTGGTATTGGTGCAGGCACTGACCGAAGAAAAACCCAAGGTCGGGCTGCCGGTGGACCTGGTGATTCCATTCCAGAAAGGCAATCCGGCTTTCCATGCCAGCCTGGAACATGCGCTACAGCGCATCAAGGACGATGGGCGACTGCAGGCCCTGTCGCAGAAGTGGCTGAGTGGCGAGGCGAGTCTGGCGCCGAAGCCCTGACCCGCGCAGCCCCCGGCGTGGACCATGTCGAGATGCGCCGGGGCCGTTGAAAAGAAATCGGGGCTTATTTCTGCGCCCCATCGTCATGCTGCAGGTTTGCCTGAGTCAGGTTGCTGCCCGCCGGCACGCTGCGGGTCAGCCAGACGTTACCGCCGATGGTCGAGCCCTTGCCAATGGTGATCCGCCCCAGAATCGTCGCCCCGGCATAGATCACCACATCATCCTCGACAATCGGATGGCGAGGCTGGCCCTTCTGCAACTGACCGTCTTCATCTGCCGGAAAACGCTTGGCGCCCAGAGTGACCGCCTGATAAATCCGCACGCGCTCGCCAATGATTGCCGTCTCGCCGATCACCACGCCGGTACCGTGGTCGATGAAGAAGCTGCGGCCGATCTGCGCGCCGGGGTGAATATCGATGCCGGTTGCCGAGTGCGCGATTTCCGCACTGATCCGCGCCAGTAACGGCAACCCGGCCCGATATAAATGATGAGCCAGACGATGGTGAATCACCGCCAGAATCCCCGGGTAGCACAACAGCACTTCATCAACGCTGCGCGCCGCCGGGTCACCGTGATAGGCCGCCAACACGTCGGTGTCCAACAGGCTGCGCAACCCGGGCAGGGCGAGAGCGAAGTCCTGGATGATCTGGATGGTTTTGGCCTCGACTTCAGTCTCGACCTCGGCGCTGTGCCGCGCTGCATAGCGCAACTCGAGCCGTGCTTGGGCAAGCAAGGCATTCAACGCCACATCAAGGGTGTGGCCGACGTAGAAATCTTCACTCTCCTCACGCAGGTCCACCGGCCCCAGACGCATCGGGAACAACGCACCGCACAAGGCTTCGAGAATTTCCGCCATGGCCGCTCGGGAAGGCAGCTCGCGACCACCCTGCTCACCGCTGGCCCGGCCGTTTTGCGCACGCCACTGTTCACGTGCGGTGCGCAGTTGGCTGACGATGGTCTGCAATTGCCAATGGCTGGAACGCTCACTCACGGTAAAAACTCCTTTAGGGCGGCCGGACTGTCTGGCCACGCTGTCGGCGCTTACTTTACGGCAAGGGCTGTCGAGCAAATTAAGAACCAATTGTGCTGTGTTCAGTACGATTGGCTATAAGCGATTGGCGGTTGCCCCGAGATAGGGGCGTGCCTATAGTCCTGACATCTTCCACCGCCAGTACGGACCCATGATTAAACAACAGCTTGCCCGTTTTCACCGTCTCGACCTGCTCGGTCAGCCTACCGCCCTGGAAAAACTCGAACGCCTGTCGACCTGGCTTGGCCGGGATCTGTATGTCAAACGCGATGATCTGACGCCGTTGGCCATGGGTGGCAACAAGCTGCGCAAACTCGAATATCTTGCCGCCGACGCTCTGGCCCAAGGCGCCGATACGCTGATCACCGCCGGCGCGCTGCAATCAAACCATGTACGCCAGACTGCCGCGATTGCGGCCAAGCTGGGTCTGAGCTGTGTGGCGCTATTGGAAAACCCTTTGGGTACTGACGACAGCAATTACACCGGCAACGGCAACCGGCTGTTGTTGGACCTGTTCGATGCAAAGGTCGAACTGGTGGAAAATCTCGACAACGCCGACGAACAATTGCATGCCCTGGCTGCCCGCTTGCGCAACAACGGCAAGAAGCCTTATCTGGTGCCGATCGGTGGCTCGAACGCACTCGGTGCCTTGGGTTACGTGCGCGCCGGGCTGGAACTGGCCGAGCAGATCAAGAACACCGGCCTGAACTTCGCCGCCGTGGTCCTGGCCTCTGGCAGCGCCGGAACCCACAGCGGTCTGGCACTGGCCCTGAGCGAAGCGCTGCCGGACCTGCCGGTGATCGGTGTGACGGTTTCTCGCAGTGAAGAGGATCAGCGACCCAAGGTTCAAGGCCTTGCCGAACGTACCGCAGAGCTGCTGGGTGTAGCCCTGCCGGCAGCTTTCAAGGTTGAGCTCTGGGACGAATATTTCGGCCCGCGTTACGGTGAACCGAATGCCGGCACACTGGCGGCGGTGAAGCTCATGGCCAGTCAGGAAGGCCTGTTGCTCGACCCGGTCTACACTGGCAAGGCCATGGCGGGATTACTGGATGGAATTGGTCGCCAGCGTTTCAATGAGGGCCCGATTATCTTCCTGCACACCGGTGGGGCACCGGCGTTGTTTGCCTACAAGGATTTTATGTAAGCGCACGATCGCAGCCTGCGGCAGCTCCTACAGAGTACGCCGATCCTTGTGTAGGAGCTGCCGGAGGCTGCGATCTCTCCCATGCCTCACCAATATTCATTTATGGAATATAAAAAATCATATTTACCATTTTCCAATCTAACGGTGCCGTCATATAGTCACACCGCAGGCGAATTTGTCGAGAGACGCTAACGTTCCTTTAAGGCACGATGTCGCAGTCGAAATTTGCCAACTTTCCTTAAGCGTCTTCCATAAGAAAACACAGGGGCTTGTCATGAATTTTTCCGCACTACGTCGCAATCTGCTGGTGGGTTCGCTGGGCCTGGCTCTGAGCGCCGGCCTGATTGGCCAGGCAGTTGCCGGTGAGCAATTGCAAAAAATCAAAGACGCTGGCGTGATCAACGTCGGCCTGGAAGGCACCTACCCACCGTTCAGTTTCGTCGACGCCGACGGCAAGCTGGCCGGCTTCGAAGTCGAGTTCTCTGAAGCCCTGGCCAAAGAGCTGGGCGTGAAGGTGAAACTGCAGCCAACCAAATGGGACGGCATTCTCGCGGCACTGGAATCCAAGCGTCTGGACGCGGTGATCAACCAGGTGACCATCTCTGAAGAACGCAAGAAGAAGTACGACTTCTCCGAGCCGTACACCGTTTCCGGTATTCAGGCGCTGGTGCTGACGAAGAAGGCCGCCGAGCTGAACATCAAGTCCGCCGCTGACCTGTCTGGCAAAAAAGTCGGCGTAGGCCTGGGCACCAACTACGAAGAGTGGGTGAAAGCCAATGTGCCGACCGCTGACATCCGCACCTACGAAGATGATCCGACCAAGTTCCAGGACCTGCGTGTCGGTCGTATCGACGCCATTCTGATCGACCGCCTCGCGGCGCTGGAATACGCCAAGAAGGCCAAGGACACCACCGCCGCCGGTGATGCATTCTCCCGTCAGGAAGCCGGCATCGCCCTGCGCAAAGGCGAGCCTGAACTGCTGGCCGCAGTGAACAAGGCAATCGACAAGCTGCGTGCCGACGGCACCCTGAAAAAGCTCTCGGAAAAATACTTTAACGCAGACGTCACTCAATAATGGAAGCAGCTTTTCAACTTGCGCTGGACTCCGCGCCCTTTCTGCTCAAGGGCGCGTATTACACAGTAATCTTGAGCCTGGGAGGGATGTTCTTCGGCCTGCTGATGGGCTTCGGCCTGGCGTTGATGCGCCTGTCGCGCTTCAAACTGGTGAGCTGGATCGCCCGCATCTACGTGTCGTTCTTTCGCGGCACGCCGTTGCTGGTGCAACTGTTCGTGATCTATTACGGCTTGCCGCAATTGGGAGTGGAACTTGATCCGCTGCCAGCAGCCCTGATCGGCTTTTCGCTGAACATGGCCGCTTACGCCTGTGAAATCCTTCGCGCCGCGATCAGCTCGATCGAGCGTGGCCAGTGGGAAGCTGCTGCGAGCATCGGCATGACCCGTGCCCAGACCCTGCGTCGGGCCATCCTGCCACAAGCGATGCGCACGGCGCTGCCGCCGCTGGGCAACAGCTTCATTTCGCTGGTCAAGGACACCGCGCTGGCCGCTACCATCCAGGTACCGGAGCTGTTCCGCCAGGCGCAATTGATCACCGCCCGCACCTTCGAAATTTTCACCATGTATCTTGCCGCCGCACTGATCTACTGGGTTCTGGCTACGGTGCTCTCGCACCTGCAGAATCAGTTGGAAGCGCGGGTCAACCGGCATGACCAGGAGTCCTGACCCGATGATTGTCGTGGAAAAACTGACAAAGCAGTTCAAGGGTCAAGTCGTGCTCAACGGCATCGATCTAGAGGTCAAGGAAGGCGAGGTGGTGGCGATTATCGGCCCCAGTGGTTCCGGCAAGACCACCTTCCTGCGCTGCCTGAATTTTCTGGAGGAGCCCACCAGCGGCCGGATCAAGGTCGGTGACATCGAGATCGATGGCAGCCGCCCCCTGAACCAGCAACAGGGCCTGGTGCGACGCTTGCGCCAGCACGTGGGCTTCGTGTTCCAGAACTTCAACCTGTTCCCCCATCGCACTGCGCTGGAAAATGTCATTGAAGGCCCGATCATCGTGAAGAAGATCGGGCAAGACGAGGCCGTGACCCTGGGCAAAAAACTGTTGGCCAAGGTTGGCCTGGCGGGCAAGGAGGACGCTTACCCGCGACGCCTCTCCGGTGGCCAGCAACAGCGCGTGGCAATTGCCCGGGCGCTGGCGATGGAACCGGAAGTGATCCTGTTCGATGAACCGACCTCGGCGCTTGATCCGGAATTGGTAGGCGAAGTTCTTGCGACCATTCGCGGCCTGGCCGAAGAAAAGCGCACCATGGTGATCGTCACTCACGAAATGGGTTTTGCCCGGGATGTGGCCAATCGCGTGGTGTTTTTCGACAAGGGTGTGATCGTCGAGCAAGGTGAAGCCAAGGCGCTGTTTGCCAACCCGAAAGAAGAGCGAACGAAACAATTTCTCAGCAAGTTTCTGAACAACAGCCACAACTAATACACACTCGCAATAATTGCTAACTTCCACGGACGGAAGTTACAACCCTCTTCAACCATACCATTCACACACAATTAAACCGCACAAACAACAGGCAACTTTTTGTCAGCGTGCGCGGTACATATATATGTTCGGCAGTGTTTTTCCTGAACGCCAGCTGTCGTTTAAACGTCCTGCCTGCGCTTCGTAAAAGTTGGCGCCAGCCCTGATACACAACGGCCTGCCTGGAATAGTTCGACGCTTCGCTAGAGTTTATTAACTCCGCCTCGTAGGAACTTTCTGAATAACTTAATAGTTAGCGCCAAACTAACAAACCCTATTGACACCTATTGAAGCGCACCTTTATCTAGTCTCCAAACGCGTCAATCATCACGCTCATCATTATTTCAACTCAAAGTAATGAACGGTATTGCTGTTCGAAACTCTCGTTCTTGCGAAACGGACTTCGATGCAAAACCCCAAGGAGACTCCCATGACCAGCAGCTCGAACAAAACCAGGCTTGCAGCGCCAACCCTGGCGCAATCACACAAGACCGTCATCAACACCACCATGGCCGCACACCTGATGATCGACGTGCCGCCCTATCCCTCAATGGATGAAGGCGACCTGATCGAATTGTTCTGGGACAACTGCTACGTGGCCTCCAGAGTGCTCGCCGGCCAGGACATCGGTCACCCGGTTCAACTGCGCGTCCCGGAAAGCTTCATCGTCTCTGGCACCTCTCGAATTCACTACCGGGTCATGCAGATCGGTCTGGGACCTTCGGTATCGGCTGCAAGGCAGGTGCAGATCAAACTCGACTGCCCCGGCGGCCAACCTTCGGCGCTGTACGGTGATGAAAACCAGAGCCTGGCGCCGTTGACGATCCCCGAAATGATCCGCCGCCAGGGGGTCAATCCGAATCAGATCAAGCGCGGTGTTCCATTGACCATCGAGCCCTACCTGAACATGGCCATCGACGACGAAATCACCCTGCGCTGGGGCGATGTGCGCATGGACCTGCCACGCCTGAAGGCGGGCGATGTGGACCAGCCGATTCAGGTTTGGGTACCACCGGCAGTCATCCTCGAAGCCGGTGAAGACCTGCGACTTGAAGTGACTTACTGCATCCTCGACCGCGTGGGCAATAACTCACGCTGGGCGCCGCCAAGAACGCTGAAAATCGGCTGCAGTCCTTGGCTGCACGTCCCGAAGAAAATACCTTTCAGGGCCGCAGAGTCCTTCCAGCGATGACACCGGAAGGCCTCGTGCCCCCCGCGAGGCATGAAGGCCTCCTTCTATCCATATTCCTAAAAGTTAGTTTATAAAAAATTTATACACGTTTAGGGTATATAAACCGGACCACCGGACATTCTTGATTTCGTTCGTCGCACAACGCGACGACGCCATGAGATGAGAGGTAGGTATGGTCCGGAACACAATCACCCCAGTGCAGATCGCCAGGGCATTGCGTGCAGCCAAGGAGCGGCACTGATGTCCAGTCTGGCAGATGCAATCGTCCACAGTGATCTGGACATCGCCCCGCTGTTGTTGCCCGCACAAGTCTTGCGCAACGATGCCCAGGCGCTCAAGGCCGCCCATGAGCTGGCGCAGGTTGCCCGCCAGCAAGCGGCAAAACGCGACCAGCAGCGCAAGCTGCCGTGGTCAGAAATCGAACAGTTCACCCGCAGCGGCCTGGGCAGTATTTCCATTCCCCGTGAGTATGGGGGGCCGCAGGTTTCGTTCGTCACCCTGGCTGAGGTCTTCGCGATCATTTCTGCGGCCGACCCGGCATTGGGACAGATCCCGCAGAACCAGTTCGGCATTCTCAATCTGCTGCTAGGCAGTGCCACCGAAACGCAGAAAAAACAGCTGTTCAAAAGCGTGCTGGATGGCTGGCGAATCGGCAACGCAGGCCCTGAACGCGGCAGCAAAAATACCCTGGAACTCAAGGCCCGGATCACCGCCGACGGCGATGGTTTTATCCTGAACGGGCAGAAGTTCTATTCCACCGGCGCGCTGTTCGCCCATTGGGTCGCGGTCAAGGCGCTGAACGATGACGGCAAACAAGTGCTGGCTTTCATCCGTCGCGGCACCCCGGGATTGCGCATTGTCGATGACTGGTCGGGCTTCGGTCAGCGCACCACTGCCAGCGGCACCATTTTGCTCAACAACGTGCGGGTCGATGCCGAACTGGTTGTGGATAACTGGAAAATCAACGACTCGCCGAACATCCAGGGCGCGGTCTCGCAGTTGATCCAGGCCGCTATCGACGCCGGCATCGCCCGAGGCGCCATCGACGACGCCATCGACTTCGTGAAAACCCGCGCCCGGCCGTGGATCGATGCCAATGTCGAGCGAGCCAGCGATGACCTGTATGTGATTGCCGACATCGGCAAACTGAAAATCGAGTTGCACGCCGCCGAAGCGCTGTTGCGCAAGGCCGGGCAGGTGCTCGATCAGGTCAGCGCTTCGCCGCTCACCGTCGACTCCGCCGCCAGCGCCTCGATTGCCGTGGCTGAAGCCAAAGTGCTGACCACCGAGATCTCGTTGCTGGCCAGCGAGAAGCTGTTCGAACTGGCCGGCAGCCGCGCCACCCTCGCCGAATTCAACCTCGATCGCCACTGGCGTAACGCCCGGGTGCACACGCTGCACGACCCGGTGCGCTGGAAGTATTACGCGGTCGGCACCTACCGCCTGAACGGCACCCTGCCCGCTCGCCACTCCTGGATTTAACGACCAGAACACTTTTGACCAGATCTCTGGAGAAGCACATGACAAGTTCTCACCACGTCGCGGTCATCACCAGCGATGAGCAAGCCCTGATCGTCGCCAGCGATCTAGCCGAAGATTTCAAACGCGACAGCGCCCTGCGCGACCGCGAACGCCGGTTGCCGCACCCGGAACTGGAGGTGTTTTCCCGTTCAGGCCTGTGGGGCATCAGCGTGCCAAAAGAATACGGTGGCGCCGGTGTTTCCAATGTCACGCTGGCCAAGGTCATCGCGCTGATTGCCCAGGCCGATGGCTCGCTCGGGCAGATTCCGCAGAACCATTTCTATGCACTGGAAGTGCTGCGGGTCAATGGCAACGAGGAACAGAAAAAACGCCTGTACGCAGAAGTGTTGGCCGGTCAGCGCTTCGGCAATGCCTTGGCCGAGCTCGGCACCAAAACCGCTCACGACCGCGTCACAAGCCTGACCCGCGACGCCAGCGGCTATCGCATCAACGGTCGCAAGTTCTACGCCACGGGGGCTATTTACGCCCAGCGCATCCCCACATCAGTGGTGGATGAACACGGCGTGCAGCAATTGGCGTTTGTCCCGCGCAACAGCAAAGGCCTGACTGTAATCGACGACTGGAGCGGTTTCGGTCAGCGCACCACCGGCAGTGGCTCGGTAGTGTTCGAGGATGTTTACGTTGCCGCGCAAGACGTGATCCCGTTCCAGAGCGCCTTCGAGCGCCCGACCCCGGTCGGCCCGCTGGCGCAGATTCTCCACGCGGCCATCGACACCGGTATCGCCCGCGCGGCCTACGAAGATGCGCTGCATTTTGTGCGGACCAAAACCCGCCCATGGATCGACGCCACCCACGACAAAGCCAGCGAAGACCCACTGACGCTCAAGAGCTTCGGCCACCTGAGCATTCGCCTGCACGCCGCCGAGGCACTGCTGGAACGCGCCGGTGAGTTCCTCGACAACGCCCAGGCCGACACCCATGCCCAATCCGTCGCCGCTGCTTCAATAGCGGTAGCCGAAGCCCGGGCCATCAGCACCCAGATCTCCCTTGCCGCCGGCAGCACCTTGTTTGAACTGGCCGGCAGCCAGGCGACCCTGATCGAACACGGTCTTGATCGTCACTGGCGCAACGCCCGCGTGCATACCCTGCACGACCCGGTACGCTGGAAGTATCACGCCGTCGGCAACTACTACCTCAACGATGAAAACCCGCCACTGCGGGGGACCATCTGATGGGGAAAAAGAAAATCCTGCTCAATGCCTTCAACATGAACTGCATCGGGCACATCAACCACGGTCTGTGGACGCACCCGCGCGATACCTCGACCCGCTACAACACCATCGAATACTGGACCGAACTGGCGCAACTGCTCGAGCGCGGGTTGTTCGACGGTTTGTTCATCGCCGACATAGTCGGCGTCTACGACGTGTACCAGAACTCAGTGGACGTGCCGCTCAAAGAGTCGATCCAGCTGCCGGTCAACGATCCCTTGCTGCTGGTTTCGGCCATGGCGGCGGTGACGAAAAACCTTGGCTTCGGCCTCACCGCCAACCTCACCTACGAGCCGCCGTATCTGTTCGCCCGGCGCATGTCTACCCTGGACCACCTGAGCCGTGGCCGGGTCGGCTGGAACATCGTCACCGGCTACCTCGACAGTGCCGCCAAGGCCATGGGCCTGCTCGAACAGGTCGAGCACGACCGGCGTTACGACCAGGCCGACGAGTACCTGCAGGTGCTCTACAAACTCTGGGAAGGCAGCTGGGAAAGCGGCGCGGTGTTGAACGATCCGCAGCGGCGGATCTACGCCCAACCGGAAAAAGTGCACAAGGTCGAACACAAGGGCGAGTTTTATCAGGTCGAGGGCTACCACCTCTGCGAGCCGTCGCCACAACGCACGCCGGTGCTGTTCCAGGCCGGCAGCTCGGATCGCGGTTTGCTGTTCGCCGGGCGCCACGCCGAGTGCGTGTTCATCAGCGGCCAGACCAAAGCGTCGACCAAGGTGCAGGTGGACAAGGTTCGCGCCAGTGCCGTCGAGGCGGGACGCAATGCGGATGACATCAAGGTGTTCATGGGCCTGAACGTGATCGTCGGCGCCACGCCAGAGTTGGCGTGGGCCAAGCACGCCGAATACCTGAGCTACGCCAGCGCAGAGGCCGGCGTCGCACATTTCTCGGCCTCAACCGGGATCGACTTTTCCGAATACGCCATCGACGAGCCGATCCAGTACGTCAAGAGCAATGCCATCCAGTCCGCCACCAAACACCTGCAAAACAACGACTGGACCCGGCGCAAGCTGCTTGAACAACACGCCCTCGGCGGCCGCTACATCACTGTGGTCGGCTCACCTGAACAGGTGGCCGACGAACTGGAATCGTGGATCGCCGAAACCGGCCTCGACGGCTTCAACCTGACCCGCATCGTTACCCCGGAAAGTTATGAGGATTTCATCGAGCTGGTGATACCGGAACTGCAACGGCGTGGATCGTACAAGACCGCTTACGACAGCGGCACCTTGCGCGAAAAGCTGTTTCAGCAAAAGGCGCTTTTACCTGAACAACATACCGGCTCTCACTACCGACACCAACTCTGTGGCGAGGGGGCTTGCCCCCGTTCGACTGCGTAGCAGTCGCAAGCCTGCATACCCGTTTTACCTGCCACACCCATGAATGCCTTTGGGGTCGCTTCGCAGCCCAACGGGGGCAAGCCCCCTCGCCACAAAATGCGTGCCCATATAAACGAACTGACTGGAAAACCATCATGACCAAGAACTACCTCTCTCAACCAGTCAAAGCACTGGCCCTGGCCCTCGGCCTCTTCAGCTCGGTGACCTTTGCCGCCGACGCACCACTGAAAATCGGCACCACCGCGGCCTTCGCCATTCCTCTGGAGGCCGCCGTAGAAGAGGCCGGTAAACAAGGCCTGAAAGTCGAACTCGTCGAGTTCACCGACTGGATCGCCCCCAACGTCAGCCTCGCCGCCGGCGACATCGACGTGAACTACTTCCAGCACATCCCGTTCCTGGAAAACGCCAAGGCCGCCTCCGGTTTTGAGCTGGTGCCGTTCGCACCGGGGATCATCAACAACGTCGGCCTCTACTCGAAAAAATACAAAAGCTTCGACGAACTGCCGCAAGGCGCCAGCGTTGCCATCGCCAATGACCCGATCAACAGCGGTCGCGGTTTGCAGCTGCTGGCCAAGGCCGGCCTGATCACCCTCAAGCCAGGCGTTGGCTACAAAGCCACCGAAGAGGACATCATCGCCAACCCGAAGAAAATCAAAATCCTCCAGGTCGAAGCCGTGCAACTGGTGCGTGCCTACGACGATGCCGACCTGGTCCAGGGCTACCCTGCCTACATCCGCCTGTCGAAGACCTTCGACGCCGGCTCTGCCCTGCTGTTCGATGGCCTGGATCACAAGGAGTACGTGATCCAGTTCGTGATCCAGCCGAAAAGCAAAACCGACCCGCGCCTGATCAAATTCGTCGACATCTACCAGCACTCGCCGGCCGTTCGTGCCGCACTGGATAAGGCTCACGGCAAGCTGTACCAGGCCGGTTGGGGAAGCTGAGCATGAGCGCTGCCATCCAACGGCGACTGGAAATTCCGGAGCCCCATAACGCGGACCACACCGAACTGCACCCGCAGCTCAACCGGGCTCATGTGCGCTTCATCGGCCTGGGCAAAACCTACAACGGCCAGCAGGGGCCGGTGGCAGCCCTGCACGGCATCGACCTGGCGATCCAGCGCGGTGAAGTGTTCGGCATCATCGGTCGCAGCGGTGCCGGCAAGTCTTCGCTGATCCGCACCATCAATCGCCTCGAACAACCGAGCAGCGGCCGGGTGCTGATCGATCAGGTCGACATCGGCGAGTTCGATGAGGATCGTCTGGTAGCACTGCGTCGGCGCATCGGCATGATCTTTCAGCACTTCAACCTGATGTCTGCCAAGACGGTCTGGCAGAACGTCGAGTTACCACTGAAAGTCGCCGGTGTGCCCAAGGATAAACGCGAGCAGAAAGTCCGCGAACTGCTGGAGCTTGTGGGCCTGCAAGCCAAACACAAGGCCTACCCTGCGCAGTTGTCCGGCGGCCAGAAACAGCGCGTCGGCATCGCTCGTGCGCTGGTACACGACCCCGAGATTCTGCTGTGTGACGAGGCGACTTCAGCGCTGGACCCGGAGACCACGCAATCGATTCTCGGCCTGCTGCGCGAGATTAATAAGCGCCTGGGCCTGACCATCGTGCTGATCACCCACGAGATGGCGGTAATACGCGAAATTTGCGACCGCGTAGTGGTGCTGGAGCACGGCCGCATCGTCGAGCAAGGGCCCGTGTGGGAAGTGTTCGGCAACCCGCAGCATGAGGTCAGCAAGACATTGTTGGCGCCGTTGCAACACGCATTGCCGGAAGAACTGCAAAGTCGTCTTCAGGCTCAACCACAGTCTACGGACGCTGCCTTGGTGCTGCGTTTGCAATTCTCTGGCAGTGCAACGGACGAGCCGGATCTGGCAGCGCTGTTCGCAGCACTCGGCGGTCGCGTGCGCTTGTTGCAGGGCGGCGTGGAACGGATTCAGGGCCATGCGCTCGGTCAATTGCTGCTGGCGGTGAGCGGCTCGGCGCTCGGCGCGGCAGAGTTGCGTCAGCGCGCCGGCAAATGGGCACAACAAGCAGAGGTGCTGGGTTATGTGGTTTGATCGCTTGCTGCAAGGTTTCATCGATACGTTTTTGATGGTCGGAGTTTCATCACTGATCGCGCTGCTGGCGGGCATACCGATGGCCGTGATCCTGGTCACCAGCGACAAGGGCGGCATCTACCAGGCCCCGGCGCTGAACCGCGTGCTGGGCGCTTTCGTGAACCTGTTTCGCTCGATACCTTTTCTGATCCTGATGGTGGCCTTGATTCCATTCACGCGTCTGATCGTGGGCACCACTTACGGCGTCTGGGCAGCCGTGGTGCCGCTGACCATCGCGGCGACGCCGTTCTTTGCGCGGATTGCTGAAGTGAGTTTGCGTGAAGTCGACCATGGGTTGGTCGAAGCGGCGCAAGCCATGGGCTGCCGGCGCTGGCACATCGTCTGGCATGTGCTGTTACCTGAGGCGCTGCCGGGGATCGTCGGTGGTTTCACGATAACGCTGGTGACGATGATCAACTCATCGGCCATGGCCGGGGCGATTGGAGCCGGTGGGCTGGGGGACATTGCGTATCGGTATGGGTACCAGCGGTTTGATAGCCAGATCATGTTGACAGTGATTGTGTTGCTGGTGGTGTTGGTGGCGATTATTCAACTGGGTGGGGATCGCTTGGCTCGGGGGTTGAACAAGCGATAAGTGATGATGGAAAAGCGATATTTCGCACAGGGAATTCAGCCTTTCCGAAGGCCAATTCGCTTTCCTTTGCAGGACGTTTCCTAGATCATTTCGCTCGCTTGCGCCTGTCAAATCGTGTGGCTAGTCTCGGTCGGTCACTGCTCATCAGTGATCGGGTTTAGTAGCCCGGATCAATAGGTGCATAGCGTTTTCATGTTCATGTCCGGCAATTTTTTTTGTCGGGAACTGAATATGGTGGCTGTGCGTGGGGCACCTTCGGGTGCACCGGTTTTCCTATTGACCGGCCTACTAACCTGCGTACAGCCGCCACCCAACGTTTAGTAGGCGAAAAGTGACGGCTCCCATGCAGCAATAGGAGCAACACAATGAAAAAATCCGTCCCCGACCCACCACCTGAAACATCCGCCCAACACGGCCCCACCGACGACCCGCCAAGAGATCGCTCCGCCCTTTACCGCGCCATTGATTTCTACCTCACCGGCGAACACCCCACCGCACCGGACGAACTTCGGTTTTACAACGTCAGCAAAGACGTGAGCTTCGAAGACACCCAACTCTACATCGCTGATCTGCTGCGATGTGCTTCGGTGACGGCGTATCAGTGTGGTGACCACTTGCATGGGGCCGACAGGGCCATGGTGTTTTCGGTTTGGCATTTGCTGGAGATCGCCAAGGCGATGGTTGACCGGTCCATTGAATGCCTGGGGATGAAGCAGGGCTGAGTCTGGCTTTAGTGATCAGGTGTCAGTAACACCGCTTTCGCGAGCAAGCCCGCTCCCACATTGGACCAATGTCGTCCAGGAGTACGTGGTCAACTGTGGGAGTGAGCCTGCTCGCGATGGGCTGCGCAGCAGCCTGCGGCTCCATGGCGTATATTCGGCCAATCCCACTTACCTGCGCAGCCGACCATGAAACAGACACCCGACGACCTTGAGCAGATCACCTCCACCACCTTGGGCCATTACAACTCGGTGGCCGAAGGTTTTCGTGAAGGGACGCGTGACCACGATGTCAGCCAGAACATCGATGCGCTGTTGCGGCATATCCAGGGTGAGGCCCCGTTCGACATTCTCGACTTCGGCTGCGGCCCCGGTCGTGACCTGCAAACCTTCACCCGTATGGGGCACAGAGCGGTTGGCCTGGATGGTTCGGAAAAGTTTGCGCAGATGGCGCACCAGGACAGTAGTTGCGAAGTCTGGCAGCAGGACTTTCTGAAACTCGATCTGCCGGCCGAACGCTTCGACGGAATTTTTGCCAACGCGGTGCTGTTTCACATTCCCCGTCAGGAGTTGCCACGGGTGTTGCAGCAGTTGCGCGAAACGTTGAAACCGGGCGGTGTGTTGTTCAGCTCCAATCCCCGGGGCGACAACCAGGAGGGCTGGAATGGACCTCGGTATGGGTCCTATCACGACCTCGCGACCTGGCAGCAGCTACTGACCAACGCAGGGTTTGTCGAGCTGGAACACTACTACCGGCCGGCGGGGCTGCCGCGAGAGCAGCAGCCCTGGCTGGCGAGTGTCTGGCGCAAGGGCTGATGCCCTCAAGGCACGGCGTCCACCCGATACCGGCTTACAGCGCCATCCGGTGACAGCACGGTAATGCTATGGCCCGGTAACGCCTGCCCCTGCACCTGGCGCGTGCGCTCATCAAAGTTCGCCCGCAGCCGCGTACCATCATCGAATGTGGTCTGTTGCACCAGACGATCCTCGGTCAGCCAATGAAATTGCGTCATCGCCTGCGTCGCGAGGCGCTCGTGCAAGGGACGAAAGAACGCATCCTGACGCTCGATCAGCGGCAATCGCTGCTCAAGCGTCGAGGCACTCAAGTGATAGAGCGGCGGTACGTTGTAGAGCAGCTGGGCCAGCTCATTCTGCGCCCGTACGTTGCTCAGTTTCAGACTGTCGAACAGCCAATGATGGCTGGTGATGACCGAACCGTGGAATACCGCCTGATACAAAGGCAAGCGACTCGCCGGATCGAAATGAATGCGTCGGTAAGGCTCTTTCATCGGCACTTGCTTGAAGAACACCGCCGGTTGCTCCGGTGGATACCAATTGCCGAGATAGTACTCGGACTGAGGGTTTTTGCTCAGCTCGACATCGCCCCAACCTATCACTGGCGTCTGCATGCCATGGGCGAACAGCACCCCCTGAGCGGTGGTCGCATTGCCGTCCTCGGACCCCGCGGGCAATTGCATGACTTCATTGATCCAGCGCGACGCCGCGATATTGCCTTCGGCATTCTGCGCCTGGGTCATCGGAGCTTCGGGGCGATAGCTGTCGAACAGCATGCCGGTAGCATAGGCATCGAGAAACCAGCTGTTAAAGCCGGCCACCGCCTGAACCGCCTTGACCCGCGCTTGCAGCAACGATCGCACGCAGTGCGGGTCGGTGTAGTGGCCAGACTGCTGAAAACCGCTTTTCAACGTGCCGTCCTTGAGCACGACGGCGCACTCGATATTGGCCTTGTCACCCAGGTGAGCCGTGGTCCAGTCCGGGTTCTCGTCACGGGCCAGTGCGGTTTCATAGGAGTCATACGGCGCCATCAGATACCCCGCCGCCACACCCGCGCGAACCGCTTCCGGATGCCAGAGTCCACCTTCCCAGCCCTCCCCGAGCCCCAGCCACAAACGTGACAGCCCGGACTTCTGCAACCGCTCCAGCGTGTCGAGCGACAAGCTCCCTCCCCAGCGCTCGGGCGTTGGAGTCAAGGCATCGGGCATGGTGTTGGCCAGCTGCGCCCTCAGCTCTGCGTACCCGCCTGCAAGCGCCTGCATGTCCGGCACCGGTCGCGCCTGCCAGCTTTTGCGCGCCAGGGTATTCAAAGCCCGATTGAGACCACGCAGCAGCATGGTTTTCTCGTAGTTGAACGACGCGGTGCCCTCGAGAATCTGCCTCGCTTCGGGATCCAGCCCGGTGCGCAGTTCACTGGCCAAAGCGCCTTTGCCACGCAAATGGTTGAGCAGCGCAGGCCAGTCACGCACGTCCTTGGGGCCCAACAGATCGTTGCCCCACAGGTAGACATGACTGGCGCCCAACAGCTTGCTGGCCAGCGGGGTTTTTTCGATCTTGCTGCTCAAGGTTTCATAGCGACCGTTATCGATCAGCCACTGCCTGTAGCGTTTGGCGCCCGCCAGTGGGTCGTCATCGCCGAGCAACAGCGTGAACGTCAACGGCGTTGTGGGCTTGAGCGAGGTGAACTGGTGTCGCGCAGTCAGCGCCAGGGCCTTGCCTTCGGCGCTGAAGGTCAGTTGATTGTTATAAGGATTGGTCATCAGCCAGTTCAGGGTGAACCCGTCGTGGTCGACACCCCACAGCGGCAGGCTCAGGTCCTGGGTGGTGTTGAAGCGGGCTTGTGCCAAGAGAAAACCACGCCAGACCGGATCATTCGCGGGCACATAACGCCCCTCCGCCAGAGGCCAGATCAGCCCCTTGCCCATTGCAATACCGGGCTGGTGCAGGAAGTCCAGATCCCCGGGTTTGCTTGCGGTGATCGAGAACGACAGTTCGTTCTGTTCAAGGCGGACACTGAGCACCCAGGCGCCATCATCCCATTTCCAGTCGAGGAGATGACCCTGCCGGACGAGCTCACTGACCTTGTGCCCGGCCACCCCCGCCGACACCTGTACAGTCGCCCTGCCCGATGGTGTGACGCGAATGGCCAGGGTCGCGGGATCGAGTTCGATACGCCACTGGGGATTTTCCAGTACGGTCGTGGCCGCCACGCCGGACGACAGGCACAGGCCTGCCAGAAGCAATACATGGCGCAACCAGTAAACGACGGTAGACATCCAGCGACCCTCCTCCAAATGGAGAAGGGACGCTAATGCAATTCACCGGCGTTGTAAGTCAGACCGTTCCCAAAAATGTAACCGGAAAGATCATGGAGCAGAAACCGATGAGTCGTTCTTCGGCTCGCGAATCTTGTACCAAGCCACATACAACGCCGGCAGAAACAGCAGTGTCAGCAAGGTCGCGACGATGATCCCGCCGATCATCGCGTAGGCCATCGGCCCCCAGAACACCTCCCGCGCAATCGGGATCATGCCCAGGCTCGCCGCCGCCGCCGTCAACAGGATCGGGCGGCGCCGGTGCTCGGTCGCCTGGAACACCGCATCCCACGGCGCATAGCCTTTCTCCTCGTACTCGTGGATCTGCGTGACCAGGATTACCGAGTTGCGGATGATGATGCCGATCAGCGCGAGAATCCCCAGGATCGCCACAAAGCCCATGGGCGTTCCCGTCGGCACCAGCGCAATGACCACGCCGATCAAGCCCAGCGGCGCCACGCTGGCCACCAGGAACATCTTCTGCACGCTGTGCAACTGGATCATCAGGAAGGTCGCCATCAGGAACAGCATCAATGGCACCACCTTGGCAATCGGCCCCTGGGCCTTGCCGCTTTCCTCAACCGTACCGCCAGTGGCGACCTTGTAGCCTGCGGGCAGTTTTTCGGCAAAGGCGTCGATCGACGGCTTGAGGATTTTCACCAGGTCCGTCGGCTGGATCTCGTCGCGAATCGCCGCCTTGATGGTGATGGTCGGCAGACGATCACGACGCCATACCAAGGGTTGCTCAAGCTCGTAGCGCACAGTGGCGAAGGCCAGCAGCGGAATCGACGTTCCATTCGGTGTGACGATCTGCAGGTTCTGCAGGGTGTCCGGGGTGCCACGCTCGGAATCCACCGCGCGGCCGACCACGTTGATCAGGTAGATATCATCATCGACCTGAGTCACCGGCGCGCCACTGACAATGCCATTCAACAGTTCGGAGACGTCCTCGGAAGAGAGTCCGAGCTGCCGTGCCTTGTCCTGGGCAATGTCGATACGCAGGACTTTGCCCGGTTCGTTCCAGTCATAGATGATCTCGCCGATGTGCGGGTTCTTGTCTAGCTCGGTAGCCAGGTCGATGGCATGTCGCCGCACCTGGTCGATGTCCTTGCCGCTGACCCGGTACTGGATCGGACGCCCGACGGGCGGGCCCATTTCCAGGGCCTGGACGTAAGCGCCGATGCCGACGAAGTCATTGCGCAGGCGCTCACGCAGTTTCTGCATCATGGCCTCGCGGGACTCGCCTTTGCTGACGATCACCAACTGCGCGTAGAACGGGTTTTGCAGTTGCTGGTCCAGTGGCAGGTAGAAACGGATCGCGCCCTGGCCGATATAGGTGCTCCAGCGCACGATGTCCGGATCGCCCTTGAGTGTGGCTTCGAGACGGTCCACGGCCCGGCGGGTTTCATCGAGCGAGGCGTTTTGCGGAAGGTTCAGGTCCACCAGGATTTCCGGGCGGTCCGAAGACGGGAAGAACTGGTTCTGCACGAAGCGCATGCAGAACACCGACAGCACGAACAACAGCACGGTAAAGCCGATGGCCCACCAGCGATTGCGCATGGCCCACAGCAAGCCGCCATTGAACGCCTTGCCGATGCGCCCGGGTTCACCCTCGTGGGGTTTCACATTGGTGCTGAGGATGTGCACGCCGATCACCGGCGCGAACAGTACCGCCACCACCCAGGACACCAGCATCGCACAGGCAATCACCGCAAACAGTGTGTAGGTGTATTCACCGGCGGAACTGGCGTTCAAGCCAATCGGCACGAAACCCGCCACTGTCACCAGTGTACCGGTGAGCATCGGGAAGGCCGTGGAGGTGTAGGCAAAGGTGGCCGCCTGCTCCTTGGTCTCGCCCATTTCCAGGCGCGTGACCATCATTTCCACGGTGATCATGGCATCGTCCACCAGCAGGCCCAGGGCAATGATCAGGGCGCCGAGGGAGATCCGCTGCATGGTGATGCCGCTGTATTCCATGAACACGAAGACCATCGCCAACACCAGCGGGATCGAGCACGCCACCACCAGACCGGCACGCACGCCCAGGCTGACGAAGCTGACCAGCAGCACGATCACCACCGCCTCGAACAAGGCACTGGTAAAGCCGCCGACGGCCTCTTCCACCACTACGGCCTGATCGGAGACGTTGAAGATGCCAACACCCACGGGCAAGTCAGCGGTCAACTGATCGATACGGGCATGCAGGGCCTTGCCGAACGCCTGGACATTGCCCCCGGTCTGCATGGCAATTGCCAGGCCGATGGCGGGTTTGCCGTTGAAGCGGAATTCCGGCGACGCCGGGTCGACGTAGCCACGGCGGATATCGGCAATGTCGGCCAGACGATAGAAGCGGTCGTTGAGCTTGAGGTTGACCTCGGCGAGGTCTTTCTCCGACGCGAACTGCCCGGAGGTACGCACCGAAATCCGCTCCGGTCCCGCTTCGATGACACCTGCCGGTGTCACGGCGTTCTGCGATTGCAGGCTCTGTATCACCTGGCGCTGATCGATGCCGAGCGCCGCGAGTTTGCGCGTGGAGAAGTTCAGATACAGCACTTCGTCCTGCTGGCCGACCATCTCGATCTTGCCCAGCCCCGGCACACCGCGAATCTCGGCGCGGGCCTGTTCCACGTAGTCGCGCAACTGGCGCATGGTCAGGCCATCGGCGGTAAACGCATAGATCGAACCGAACACATCACCAAATTCGTCGTTAAACCCCGGGCCTTGCATGCCCTGGGGGAACTGGCCGCGAATGTCGTTGATCTTCTTGCGCACCTGGTACCAGATTTCCGGGATGTCCTTGGCCTGGGTGGTATCGCGCAGGTACACATACACCGTCGATTCGCCGGGGCGTGTATAGCTCTTCACATAGTCGAGCGAGTCGAGCTCTTCGAGCTTTTTCTCGATGCGGTCGGTGATCTGCTTGAGGGTTTCCTCCTGGGTCGCCCCTGGCCACTTGCTCTGGATCACCATGGTCTTGATGGTGAACGAGGGGTCTTCTTCACGCCCCAGGTTGAAATACGAGAACACACCCATGAGCAAGGCGACGAACATCAGGTACCAGATGAACGACTGATGCTTGAGGGCCCATTCCGAGAGGTTGAAAGGCCCTTTCATTGACTGTCCTCGTCGAATTTCACTTTCTGCCCCGGTTTGAGGCTGTTGACTCCGGCACTGACCACGCGCTCGCCGTTTTTCACGCCGTCAGCCAACACTGCGGTGCTGTCGGTGCGGCTGATGACCTGAACCTCACGTGGCGATACGGTTTTGCTCTGTGGATCAATCACCCAGATGCGTGGCTTGCCGTCGACATCCTGCAGCGCCGTGAGCGGCAGTTCGATGCGCGGCTTGATGGCCGAACTCAGGGTAACGCTGATGGCCGTGCCCAAACGGAAGCCCGGCGGCGTTTGCGCCAGCGTCAGGCGCGCGCGACGGGTACGTGTGGCGCTTTGCGCCTGGGGTTCGATTTCACGGATGACCGCGGTGGTGTTGGTGTCCGGATCAAGTTGCGCGGCGACCAGGAACACCACGTCACTGGGCAGTTGATCCACCAGGGTATTGGGCAGATCGATCACCGCCTCCTTGATGTCTGGCTGCGCGAGTGTCACCACTTGCTGACCGGCCGACACCACTTGCCCGGCTTCGGCGTTCCACGCGGTGACCACGGCTTTGTGGTCGGCACGCAACTCAGTGTAGCCGAGCTGATCTTTGCTCTGGTCGACCGCCGCCCGAGCCTGATCGAGCGACGCCTGGGTGGTTTTCAGGTCGGTATTGGCGGCGTCCAGCTGCGCCTGTGCACCCACCCCGCGATCAAACAAGGCTTGTTGACGCAGGGCCGTGGCCTTGGCATTGATGAATTGCGCCTGGACCTTCGCCAGATCGCCCTGGGCCGAACGCAACTGGTTTTGCTGGTCGGACGGATCAAGCGTGGCGAGCAAGGTGTCTTTCTCGACCTCCGCGCCGACATCGACGTTACGGCTGGCGATGCGCCCTGCGACCCGGAAGCCGGTATTGCTTTCGTAACGCGCCTGAATGCTGCCGGCAAACCGGCCCAGGTCCTCTTCGCTCAAGGCCTCTACCTTGATCGACAGCACCGGCCGCACCGGCTCCGGCGGCGGCTCTTTTTCGGAACAGGCGCTCAGCACCAGTGCGATGGACAATGCCCATAAAGGCCTCATGGCTTGGCTTCCCACGTCAAATCCTTGTAAGTGTTTTCGGCAATTTCGACTTCCATGCCCGGGTGCAACAGCTGCCCACCGGCGATGATGACTTTTTCCCCACCTTCCAGCCCGCCACTGATGATGACCTTGCCGGTCAGGTAACGGCCGACCGTGACGGTATGCAACTGCGCCTGGCCCTTGTCATCGACAATCCAGACGGCAGGCTCACTGATGTTTTTGGTCAGCGCCGACCAGGGCAGCTCTATGACCGACTTGCCCGACCCCCGGGCCGTTGCGCTGACGACCGAGCCCAGTTCCATGCCGGCAGGCACGCTGTTGAGGCCGACCTTGACCTGCACGGTACCGGACTGCGCCGACACCGCCGGCGTGACTTCACGCACCGTGCCGGTGGTTTTGATGGCGGGGTTATCAAGCAGACTGAGGACAATGGTCTGATCCTTCGGTTTCTCCGCCAGCAGTGCTTCATAAACGTTGAACACTGCGTCCCTATCGCCATCGCGGGCAAGGCTGAACACCGGCATCGTCGCCTGCACCACCTGGCCGACTTCAGCCTGACGCGCCGTAATGATGCCGGGAGCATCGGCCACCAGCGCGGTGTAGCTCAGTTGATCCTTGGCGTTGGCGAGTTGCGCCTGGGCGGCACTCAAGGCGCTTTGGCTACTGCGCAGCGCGGCCTGGGCCGAATCGTATTCACTCTGGCTGGTGTAGCCCTTGGGCAGGAGTTTCTGCTGACGCACGAACGCCGCGGCACTCTGCGTGACCCGGGCCTGCTCGGCGAGCACTTGCGCCTGGGCCGAATCGACACTGGTCTGCAAATCCTTGGGGTCGAGCCGGGCCAGCACTTGCTTGGCCGTCACCCGATCACCGACATCAACCGAACGCTGGATGATTTTGCCGCCGACGCGAAAGGACAACTCGGTTTGCACGCGGGGCTGAATGTCACCTGTCAGGGTGATCGGGGCGGCGTAATCCGCCGGTTTTACTTCCTGGACGAACACCCGCGGTAGATATTCCGCTACAGGCTTTTCCTTTTCGCAGGCGGTCAGCAAGGTGACAACGCCCAAGGCCACTACACTTTTCAATCCGGGGACCCGCATGCAAACTCCTTGGCCTTTTTTTAAACAACACGACAGAGAGCTTAGAACAGGCGTCCGGCCTTGCACACCGCTCATTTAAAAAGAAAAACTGCTCCTGCCTGCGCCCGAAAGTGCTTGCGCCAGACGCCTGCGCATGTCGGACAATAGGACCCGGTCGCTCGTTCCAGGTAATCACATGCTCAAGACCCTCGCGGTAGCCAATTACCGTTCGATCAACAAACTGGTGATCCCCCTGGGCCGCCTGAACCTGATCACCGGCGCCAATGGCAGTGGCAAATCCAATTTGTACCGAGCCTTGCGCCTGCTCGCGGAAACCGCCCAGGGCGGCGTGGTCAACGCCCTGGCGCGCGAGGGTGGCCTGGATTCGACCTTCTGGGCCGGCCCGGAAAACATCAGCCGACGCATGCGCAACGGCGAGGTCCCGGTGCAAGCTTCTGTGCGCCAAGGCGTAAAACGCCTGCGACTCGGGTTTACCGGGGAAGACTTCGGCTATTCCATCAGCCTCGGCCTGCCCGATTCCAACGGCCATTTCATGCTGCCCGGGCAAAGCACCCCCATTCCCTCGCGCTTCAGCCTCGACCCGCAAATAAAGCGCGAGTGCCTGTGGGCCGGGCCGTTCTATCGCCCGGCGAGCCTGCTGGTGGATCGCGAGGGCCCGAGGATCCGCGCCCGGGTCGACCGTAGCTGGGACGTACTGGCGCAGCACACGCCGAATTTCGACAGTTTGTTTGATCAGGTCGGCAGCCTGCGCGCTTCTCCAGAGGTTCTGGAGATGCGCGAATTCATCCGCCGCTGGCGCTTTTACGATCACTTTCGCAGCGACGCCGACGCGCCGGTGCGCCAACCGCAACTGGGCACGCGCACGCCGGTGCTGCATCACGATGGCCGCGACCTGGCGGCAGCCTTGCAGACCATCATCGAAATTGGTGACCCCGAAGCATTGCGGGCCGCAATCAGCGACGCCTTTCCCGGTGCACGGCTGCATATCGAGCCACTGGCGGGCGGACGTTTTGCTATCGAGTTTTATCAGGAAGGGTTGTTGCGACCGCTTTCGGCGGCGGAATTGTCGGACGGCACATTGCGTTATCTGCTGCTGGTGGCGGCGCTGCTGACACCTCGCCCGCCGACCCTGATGGTGCTCAACGAACCGGAAACCAGCCTGCACCCGGACCTGCTGCCGGCATTGGCACGCTTGATTATCCGGGCATCAGAACAGTGCCAGGTGTGGGTGGTGTCCCATGCCCGGCGATTGATTTCGGCGTTGCAGGAGGACCCGGAGTGTAACTGCATCGTGCTGGAGAAAAACCTGGGGCAGACCGGGATTGTCGGGCAGCGAGTGCTTGATGAGCCCGCGTGGTATTGGCCGGATGCATGACTGACGTTTGGCGCTGTTCTATCGGCTATTGCGATGGCAAATGAATGGCGAGCCATGTTCTGAGAATTCCGAATTTTCCGGGCAGCGGAGGACATCCTTTTTCGTTTGCACCGCAGGACGGATCTTTTTTTCAGATTGCCACTCCAAGGACGGATCGCGTTTGGCCAGACTCCCCCGGCCGACCAATCACAAGGACGGGAAAATGGCAGACGTGGAAGTGCCCCAGCGGCTGGACCCGCAAGATATCGTGAAGTTGTTGATGGCATTGCACAAGGCGTTGAAGGCGCGGACGGCGACGGCCTGAGACGACCGTTCCCATGCTCTGCGTGGGAACGATCATAAAAAACGCCGACGCTCTATCAGCCGTCGGCGTTTGAAACCTTGAAGGGGTTTACCTGGCGAATCAGAACGCCGGCAGTACCGCGCCGCTGTACTTCTGCGCGATGAAGGCTTTCACTTCAGGGCTGGTCAGGGCCTTGGCCAGTTTCTGGATGGCTGCGCTGTCCTTGTTGTCCGGACGAGCGACCAGGAAGTTCACGTAAGGCGAGTCGGCGCCTTCGATCACCAGCGCATCTTTAGCCGGGTTCAGGCCCGCTTCCAGCGCGTAGTTGGTGTTGATCATGTCCAGGTCGACCTGATCCAGCACTCGCGGCAACATCGCCGATTCAAGCTCCTTGAACTTGAAGTTGTGCGGGTTCTTGGCGATGTCTTTCGGCGTGGCCAGGGCGTTTTTCGGGTCTTTGAGCTCGATCAGGCCAGCCTTCTGAAGCAGGATCAGGGCACGGCCGCTGTTGCTGCCTTCGTTCGGGATAGCGATGGTCGCGCCGTCTTTCAGCTCGGCCAGGGTTTTGACTTTCTTCGAGTAGCCGCCGAACGGTTCGACGTGCACGCCGATCACGGTCACCAGGTTGGTGCCTTTGCCTTCGTTGAAGCTTTTCAGGTATGGCAGGGTCTGGAAGTAGTTGGCATCCAGACGCTTCTGGTCGACCTGTACGTTTGGCTGAACGTAGTCGGTGAATACTTTGATTTCCAGGTCCACGCCTTCTTTGGCGAGGGTTGGCTTGATCAGCTCGAGAATCTCGGCGTGTGGAACAGGGGTCGCCGCAACTACCAGTTTCTCGCCAGCCTGGGCCAGGCCCGCGGTCAGGGCAGCCGCCAGTGCGGTGAACAACAGAACCTTTTTCATGCAGTGTCCTTATCGAAAATCACAGTCGCTTGTGGCGACGGCTAAATATGAAGGTGCCAGCGAAGTGCTATCGCTGGCGTGACGCGGACAATACCGGGATTTTTTATTCCCGAACAATATCTTTTATTCACTTTCATATTCCATTTTGTTCATACAGCTCTAACTCGCGCATTCCATGTTGGAGCGAGCCTGCTCGCGGTGGTCGTCAACGATAACGCTGGTGTCCTGACACCCCGCAGCGCTCTCAGGTTCATCGCGAGCAGGCTCGCTCCTACAGGAGGCCAGTTTGCGTAAGTATTTGTTTCAGAGCGTCTTTTTCGGCGTCGGAACCCGTGTCGAGAATCAGCTGGAGTTGTCGTTCAATTTGCACCAATCCGTCATCCGGCAAATTCAAATGCTCAGGCAAAATCTCGTCACCGGTGCTCACCAGCAGCGCAAAGTGAATGATGTTTTCCAGCTCCCGGGTGTTGCCGGGCCAACTGTGGCGCTCCAGCACAGCTTGTGCCGCCTCGCTGATCAACGGCACCGGCAGTTCCAGGCGCTGGCTGTAAATGCCAAGGAAATACTCGGCCAGCGACAGAATGTCGCCCGTGCGCTCACGTAACGCCGGCAACTCCAGTTGCCCCTCACTGAGATAGTGATAAAGCCGCTCATGAAATTTCCCGGCAGCGACCGCTTGGGCCAGGTCGATGCTGGTGGCTGCCACTAACCGCACATCCACGGGGCTTGGCTGATAAGCGCCGACGCGGGTCACTTCGTGGTTTTCCAGAGCGGCGAGCAATTTGATCTGAATCGCCAGCGGCAGGTCGCCAATTTCATCCAGGTATAAGGTGCCGCCATTGGCCGACCCGAACCAGCCCGCGCGACTGCTCGCCGAACCGCTGAAACTGCCCGCCGCGTAGCCGAACAGTTCAGCGTCGGCATAGGTCGGGCTGATCGCGCCGCAGTTGACCGAAACGAACAACCCGCCACGATCACTGGCGCGATGGATATGCCGCGCCAACAATTCCTTGCCGGTACCGGTTTCGCCACGGATCAGCACCGAGATGGCGCGCGGGGCCAGTAGTTCCAGATCCTGGCGTAACTGGCGGGAACGCGGATCGACGAACACCAGCGCCTTGGCGCGAATGCTCAGGGGGCTTTTTTCAGCATCGGGGAACGTCAGCAGTGGCTGACCGAATGTTTCAAAACTCATGGCAGACTCCCGCCCAAAGCCGCCGGGAGGCGGGGGGCCGATTCACAAAACAAGAAGGTTCAGGCGCGACGCAGGGCGTGATGCTCCATGCGGTTCTGCAGACGATAGAGGTAAGCAAAACCCTGCTCCCAGCGCTGATGACCGGACTTCACATTGATGTGCCCGGCCCCCGCCAGAATCCCCGCCTCGGCCCCCCAATTGCGCGCCAGCTCCAGGGCTCGCGGCGCACTGACGGCGCTGTCGTTGTCGGAGCTGACGACCTGGCTCGGGAATGGCAGCAAGTGCGTCGGGATCGGCGCGAAGTTGCGCAGGGCCGGTGCACAGGCAGGGCGTTCTACGTCCGCCGGGGCAACCAGCAAGGCGCCACGCACCTGACGCAAAAACTGCACAGGCGCAGTCGCCGCCCAATGCGCGACGGTGATGCAGCCCAGGCTATGGGCGATCAGGATCACTGGCGTGCTATCGGCGGCAATCGCCTCGGCCAGCGCCGCCACCCAGTCTTCACGACGCGGTGTCAGCCAGTCAGCCTGCTCAACCCGTGCGCTGTTCGGCAGGCTGTTCTGCCAGTGGCTTTGCCAATGATCTTCTGGCGATCCTTGCCAGCCCGGCACAATCAGGTAGCGAATTGATTCGTTGCGCATGGGGGGAGCTCTCCTGCTGCGTGTCTGTTCCCGGTCGAGTATAGGGAGGAGATTTATATTCGTTAAGGAATAAGAAGCTATTTATTAAGATCCATATCGAATAATACATACCCCTTTGGGGGCTTTGTTTCAGGCAAAAAAAGGGCCGCACCCTGCCAAGGAGACGGCCCCGGAAAATCGAAAACCTTTCAGCGCGTGGTAATCACCGACAGCTTGGTGACCCCTGCCCGCTCGAGCGGCGCTCACGCACGATCTGCTTGCACAAGGCCCTTTCAAGGCGATCCTGATGATTGATCGCCTGGCTCAGGTCCGCCGCTTGTGGCGCCTAGCCCACCTGAATTGCCGCGTAACCGGTCTGCGCTACCCGCGCTGCAGCGCCGGGTTGGGTTTCGGCCAACTCCGCCGCTGAATCCAGACCAGAAGCGGCCCAGAACTGTTTATGAAACCTGCGATCCTGCGCCTTGAGGCGGCCAAACTGCACACCCTTGAGCAATGCCAGCCCCCAGGTGGCGACGGAAAAAACCACCAACAGTCAGATCACCGCGCTTTCAATGGATGCAAGTGGAGATGCCAGTAACGTCATGGTGTATTCCTCGTGTAAACGTTTCGCGCGAATTTGGTTTCGGTTTAATGAATCTTGAAATCGATGGTCGTACTGAACATCCCCCGACGACCTCTGGATGGAAGAATCATTGGCCGAAACGCTTAGCTTCGGAAGTAATATTTAAAGTTAAATATAGAACTTTAAGGAATATATAAAACTTCCGAATTGCTACACGCCTTGATCCGTAAAGGGTCGGGGCCACAGGCCGAGACTGCATGCTTTCAAGGCATGGAAAATATTCCCGGACGGCATGATTCATACGGTCTCAAGCCGGTGCACACGCCGTCTTACAACAGCAGGATTGCTAAAGGGCAGCTACACGCTTTAGAACAACAACAGTTGTACCAACGTTAAATACCGCTTCATTCAATCAACTCAGGATGAGTACCCATGACATTCACTACCCGCCTGCTGACTTACATGGCGCTGTTATTGGCGCCGTTATCGCTTTTTGCGGCCACTACCAAGGACCAGGAACCGATTGAACTCGAGATCAGCAACAAGACCAGTTACCCCATCAATGTCTTCCAGAGGCAGTGGAAGGGCGTCGTGTTACCGGATGAGCGCTTTGAGGCCAGGGATTACCAAAACGCCACGGTGACGATTTCCACTTCGACGCCCGAGGCAGTCATCCGGTTTGTCTCGCTGAGCAATGGCAAGGGCTGCAAGGCGCAAACCTGCGTCCTGGTCACCGGCAATTGAGGCGTCTGTCTCCCGCGCGCAGCCCTGGGTAGCCGCGGGAGACAGTTGCTGCTTAAAAGTCGTAGCGACCCGTCACACCCAGGGTCCGCGGCGCACCGAGCAGGCCTTCATAGCCGCCGTTGGCTGCCGTCCAGAGCGTGGTGAGGGTTGCATAAGTGAGGAGGTCGTCGGTGACGCGGTAGCTGAGGTTCAGTAAGCCAGAAGGGCTGGAGCTGTACTGATTCAAGTCGCCGGAGTCATACGCCCCGGCACGACCACGCCTTGCCGCGTTGACCAGCGTTGCACCAGCGGCGCTGGCCCGTGCCTGATACAGATTGACGCCGTTGATGGTTGGCCCGGTGGCCGGCGTGCGCCATCCGGGCAAGCAATGGCACGGCAAGCCTCGCCGTTTCAGCCGGATTGATGTTGTCTGAACTATCGCTATCGCGAGCAGGCTCCCACAGTGGGTCGTCTTTGGACTCACTATTTGAGTACAACAGAGGTCCCCTGTGAGCGAGCCTGCTCGCGATGAGGCCATCATCGACACTCATCAAGCCTGCGCTGTACGCACCTCTTCCTGCACCCCGACATCCTTGCGCACAAACCGGTTGGCCCGCGCAAACGTACCAAAATCATTAAAGCGCACACCCATTTCGCGCATCACCTTATGTCCAACCGGCACGGTCATCTGGCGGATGTAAAACGGTTCCTTCACCACAAAATGGTGGATGCCATGGCTACTGCCGAAGTTGAAGCAGAATGCCTGCAACGGCCACAACCACCATGCATGCAGCACCTGGCACTGCTGCATCACATTCCCCGGCTCGATGTCACCGTAGTAATGCATGTTTGAGCTGATGAAGTGCAAACAGAACGTACGCAGCACGTTCGGGCCGATGATCACCACTGCCGCGATATCGATCACCTGCATCACCGACAGCGTCGTCGCCGACCACTCGATCGGCGCACCCATCAGGTACGCGATACCGTTCGCTGCGTGGAAGCCGAGAAACACATACCAGGCGCCCCAATGCACAAGTGCCAGCGGCGCGTAGACCTTCAGGGTGCGCTTGATGATGCTTAATTTGCGCGCCCAGGTTGGCGCCCGGAGCATGCGGATGAACGCCGACATGATGTTGTCGCCGATCATCAAAAACCGTGCGAACCCCCAAGGTTCGCCATTGGTGATGGCGCGCTCTTCCATATCGGTTTCAGTGCCGGACACCTTGTGGTGGTTGAGATGCAGATGGCGGCGAATCCACGGATTGATCGTGCTCGGCCGCGCCAGCCACACCAGCCCCATCATCAGGTTGTGCGGCACCCGCTGCTTGCGGAAGTACATGCTGTGAATCAGGTCGTGTTCCAGCTCGTGGGTCAGCGAGGCGAAAAAGGCATTGAGCAGCAGGCAGACCCACCAGGCCATGTGCCCGGTCATGTACAACGCAGCCGAACCGACCATACCGATCAGCGCGAAGGCCAGAATGCCCGCGCCAAGGGCGTCCTGATGCTTGAGAATCGGATACTGTTTACGCAGTTCGACGCCTCTGGCCAGCACCACTTCGCGAATATGTGCCGATCGTTGCGCTGCATTCAGTCGCTGGGGACTTGCAGAAGTACGGTCCATGCTTCCATCCTCTGGTTATTGATGTTCGCATCCTGCCTTGCGAATCTTCACAACGCGGTAGCCGTGAACGCCAACCTGTTGACCGGAAGCGCCAATCAGCATGAGTGAACCGACGTCCCTTGCCAGCTGGACCCGCGCTCTGCGCAAGCAACTCGATGCCCTGGGCATCGACAGCGGCGCACTGTGCCATCAAGCAGGCCTCGACCCGCACTTGATGGACGACCCGAACGCTCGTTACCCGTTGTCTGGCACCACGCGGCTGTGGGAACTGGCGGTGCAGGTCAGCGGCGACCCGGCGATTGGTTTGCGCGTATCGCGCTTTGTCAGCCCGACTACGTTCCACGCGCTGGGCTACGCATTGGTGGCCAGCGGCAGTCTGCGCGAAGTGTTCGAGCGCATCGTGCGTTATCACCAGGTGGTCAGCGATGCCCTGGAGCTGGAGCTGATCCGGGCAGAGGATCGCTACCATTTCAGTCTGAAAATTCCGCCTGGCAATCCGGCACCGGCCTTCGAGGCCATCGATGCCTTCATGGCGATCTACGTGCGCACTTGCCGCAATCGCCTGGGTCGTGACTACGCACCGTTGGCGGCGTTCCTGCGGCGCCCGGAACCGCTGGACGCGCATCAATGGCACAAGGTATTCCGCTCACCGGTGTACTTTGGCGCCGAGGAAGACCGGCTGGAATTCGCCCTCCTGGACTTCGACAGCCATCTGGACGATGCCAACCCGGAACTGGCCGAGCACAACGAAACCGTGCTCAAGAGAACCCTGGCGCAACTCAAGCCGCTGACGTGGGAACGCAAGGTTCGCGATGCCATTGAGGAGCAGTTGCCCGAAGGCGAACCCAGCGCCGAGCACATCGCCAAGGCCCTGCACTTGAGCCTGCGCAGTTTGCAGCGGCACCTGGCCGATGAAGGCTGCCGGTTCGATACGCTGCTCAACGAAAGTCGGGAAAATCTGGCGCTGCTGCACCTGCGTGATCCGCAAGTGTCATTGAGTGAGATCAGCTATCTGCTCGGCTTCGCTGACACCAGCAGTTTCAGCCGCGCATTCAAGCGCTGGACCGGGATGACGCCGGGGCAGTTTCGGGATGGGTTGCGCTGATCAGTTTTTCACGAGACTGCGTGCCATGCCTGAGCGCCATTGCTCAATCATCGATTCGCCAACGCTGGTAAAACCTCGGTTAACCTTGATGTAATCAGCCATTTCGTTCATCGCCACGTCCATGCCATGGGCCACTTGTTGCAGCAATTCATTGCAACGCCCTTCCGTCAGATTGCAGGCCGACCGGCCAAAACGCATCAGCATTTTGTACTTGGGCCATGCTTTCGACCCACCGAGCAACAACGCCATGCTGTCGGTCTTTATGTAGACCGAAGTGGTGATGACGTCGTAGGCCGGTGCGAGGCGGATCTGCGTATCGGAACCACAATGATCGTACAGCACACCAAAGTTCTTGAGGTGAGCGTCTCCATTCTTCAGGCCCGACGAGAGCGCAACAATCTTGAAAAAAGATTCAAGCGCCCGGTTGAGCAATGGCGGGGAGACAAACTCTTTGATCTGCCTGGCGGCACCTTCGTATGAACCATCGTACTTGGCCTTTGATGGCCAAGCATTGAGAACACAGAAATCCTCGAACCCCAAATACCCTTGGTCGTTCAGGTCGAAGCGTTCGACAATCAGAAATTTTCCGTGCTCACTGAGTTCAAATTTCGGCACTTCAAGACCCGAATGCAACGCGGCCCGCATGCAAAAATATTCGTTGGCCGCAAGCTCAGGGTATTCCTCTGGACGGAACGATTTGACCAAGTGAGTCGCGCCGCGATGAGTCAAACGGTCAACGACTGTCTCACTATCGCGGATAAGCACTTTGGGCTGCACGCCGGAAACGCCCGAATACTGGCCATACGTCTGTAATAGTTCTTCGAATAAACCTTGGGCACCGTCGTGAACCAAAAGATCAGCGAGGCTGGTGTCAGGTGGACAGTCGCTCCCATCTTGCGCACTTGCAATCCCCACTCGACCGAGCTGGTAGGGTCCGACGATTGCCAGCATGGAAAAATCATCAAACCCTCTGACCGCTTTACTGAAGCGACGAACCAATTCGTCGCGCAGGGCACCTTCTGGCAGGTTCATTTCGAAAATCGGCGGTACACCTTGCTCCCACGTATAACTTTCCAAGCGAGCCGGCATCGTCAACGAAACCGAATTCTCTTCCTGCGTGCTTTCGGAATAGGTAAAAACTGAATCGCTGCGAGGTTGACCACGACCGAGAATGCCGACCGCAGCGTCGGAGACGCTGATGTGCAGCCGGTCAATTTTCTGCCGCTCATCCATGGAAATTAACCTTCTTCAGAGAGTCCAGCGTTGGACGCGTTGACTGGCGAGGTACGGCGGTAAGCTCATACCCAAATCCATTGAGGATCGCCTCAACCTTGCGCAGACCAATTTCGGAGATGGAGCTGTTCTCGATACCCGATATCGTAGAGCGGCTCATTCCATACTGTTCTGCCAGCGCTTGCTGGGTAAGCTTTTGCTTTTTGCGTAGTGTACGAATCAGTTCACCAAGGTTTTCCATTCAAAAATCCTGCATCGTATACAGTGCAAATCTTGCCTATAAACGAATATGCATTGTATTTAGTGCAGATTCAAGGCCGAGAGCAGTTCAACTTTGTGCAAAACTCATCGCGTCAACGCCCCCGATCCCGCCGCAACAACTTGCGCACCCGCGTCACCAGTTCGCTCACGGCAAACGGCTTGAGCAAGTAATCATCCTCGTGCAGCTCCAGACCACGCAGGCGATCCTCGATGCCATCGCGAGTGGTGAGAAACAGCACGGGCGTTGCGCCGAGCTTGCGGATCTGTTGCAACAACTGCCAGCCGTTGAGCCCCGGCAGCATGACGTCGAGGATGATCATCTCGTACTCACCGGACTCGATGAAACGCCGCCCGTCCATGCCATTGACGGCCACATCCACCGTATAGCTGGCCTCGCTCAAGCCCTTGGCAAGCCGTTCGGCGACCTCGGGTTCGTCTTCCACTAGCAACACACGCATGGCACACCTCAATTGTCGTCCTGACAGGCTAGGCGCCTTCGCGAGGAAAGCCCACCCCTAAAAGATCGCCAGCTCGCGCAACCGCTCGACATCAAGGATTTCAATCTCGCCATAACCAAGCTTCAAAATGCCCTGCCCCTGAAGATCCTTGAGGATTTGATTGGTGGTCTGGCGCGATAACGACAACATCGACGCCAACTGCTCCTGGGGCAGTTGCAGGACGCGGCGCGGCGGGTCGATCTCGCCGTAGCCCTGAGCGATCATCAGCAAACGGTGCGCCAGCCGCGTCGGGGCGGGCATCAGGCTTAGTTGTTCGAGATAGATAAAGGTCAGGCGCAGCTTCTGGCTCATCAACAAGGCCAGTTGCCGCCAGTGCTCCGGTTGTTCGGCGAGTAGCGCCAGCAGCGCAGCCTGCGGGATGTGCAGCAGGGTGCACTGGCCCAGGCCAAATGCATCATGGGTGCGCGCCTGGCCGTCGAACAGGCAGATTTCGCCGAACCAGTGCGGCGCTTCCACCACGCTGAGCAACGCCTCCTTGCCCTGCTCACTCACCGCGCCGATGCGCACCGCGCCTTCAAGCACCGCGTACAGGCCACAAGGCGGATCACCGCGCTGGAACAGGCGCTGGCCCGGTGACAAGCGCCGTACCCGGGCAACGGACAGCAGACTATCCTGTAGAGAAACAGGCAAATGGCTGAACCACTGACCGCGCATCAGGCATGGGCGCCAGACCTGCATATCCATGAAAACTCCTAGAGATTGTCGCCTGGCTGACAGAGCGTGAAGTGGCCCCGGGGCATGATCCATCAACCCACAGGAGAACAACAATGAAAAGCCTCGTCGACCACCTCAGTCAATACGCCGCCTACCATCGCGACCCACGCAACATTGCCACTCACTTCATCGGTATTCCGCTGATCATGGTCGCCGTGGCCGTTCTGCTGTCGCGTCCGCAATGGGGCGCTGGCTGGCTTTCACCGGCGGTGCTGGTGTCGCTGGCCTCGGCGTGGTTCTACCTGCGCCTGGAATTGCGCCTCGGTGTGGTGATGACGGTGTTGCTTGGGTTGAGTGTATGGCTCGGGTACGTGTTGGCCCAGCAAAGCACGATGGTGTGGTTGAGCAGCGGCCTGGCGATGTTTGTGATCGGGTGGGTGATCCAGTTTGTCGGCCATCACTACGAAGGGCGCAAACCGGCATTTGTCGATGACGTGACGGGGCTGATTGTCGGCCCGTTGTTCGTGGTGGCTGAACTGGCGTTCCTGCTGGGGATGCGCCTTGAGCTCAAGGAGCAGATCGAGGCGCGGGCAGGCGGAGTGCGGGTCAATCGCAAAAACGCAGCGGCCTGAAAGGTCTGTAGGAGCCGGCTTGCTGGCGATTGCGGTGAGCATGGCACACCGCGTTATCGCTGATCGCTGGCAAGCCAGCTCCTTGTCTGTTGCCAGATTTTAGATGTTGGCGACTTTCTGCCAGACCTTGGGCTTGAAGAACAACGTCTCGCCCTTGGCCAGTCCAATCAGGCTGTCGTGATCCTTCACCACTTCGGCCTCGATCAAATCACTCTGCCCTTCGACCTTCAGCGTCACCCGCGTCGTCGCGCCCAGCGGGCGGATATCGCGCACTTGCGCCGCATGGTGGTCTTCCAGTTCATGCCGCGACAACGACACCTCGTGCGGGCGGAACAACACGTGCTTGTCCTCGCCCAGGTGCAGACGGTTGGAATCGCCAAGGAAGTGATAAACGAAATCGCTCGCCGGGTTCTCGTAAACGTCGCCCGGTGAGCCGATCTGTTCGATCACGCCCTTGTTCATCACCACGATGCGGTCGGCGACTTCCATTGCTTCTTCCTGGTCGTGGGTCACGAACACCGAAGTCAGGTTGATGTCTTCGTGCAGGCGCGCGAGCCAGCGGCGCAGCTCCTTGCGGACCTTGGCATCGAGGGCGCCGAAGGGTTCGTCGAGCAACAGCACTTTCGGCTCCACCGCCAGGGCCCGGGCCAGGGCAATACGCTGACGCTGGCCGCCGGACAGTTGCTCCGGGTAGCGATCCGACAGCCAATCGAGCTGCACCATGTTCAGCAGTTCATGAACCTTTGCCGCGATCTGGCTTTCGCTTGGGCGCTGATTCTTCGGCTTCATGCGCAGGCCGAAGGCGACGTTGTCGAACACCGTCATGTGGCGGAACAAGGCGTAATGCTGGAACACGAAACCGACGTTGCGATCACGCACGTCGTGCCCGGAGACGTCTTCACCGTGAAACACGATGTTGCCCTGATCCGGGGTTTCCAGACCGGCGATGATCCGCAGCAGCGTGGTCTTGCCGCAACCCGACGGGCCCAGCAGCGCCACGAGTTCGCCGCTCTGGATGTCCAGGCTGATGTTGTCCAGGGCCTTGAACGCGTTGAAATTCTTGCTGACGTTACGCACTTCGATCGACATGAATTATTCCTCCGCGGCGCTGGTGCGCAGGCGGTTAATACGGTTTTCGCTCCACTGCTTGAGCAGCAGGATGAAGAGCGCCAGGATCAGCAACAGGCTCGCCACGGCGAACGCGGCCACGTGGTTGTATTCGTTGTAGAGGATCTCGACGTGCAGCGGCAGGGTGTTGGTCACCCCGCGAATGTGCCCGGAAACCACCGACACCGCACCGAATTCACCCATGGCCCGGGCGGTGCACAGCACCACGCCGTAGATCAGGCCCCATTTGATGTTGGGTACGGTGACATGCCAGAACATCTGCCAGCCATTGGCCCCGAGCAGGCGCGCGGCCTCTTCCTCCTGGGTGCCCTGTTCCTGCATCAGCGGAATCAACTCGCGGGCCACGAACGGTACGGTGACGAAAATTGTCGCCAGCACGATGCCCGGCAGGGCGAAGACGATCTGGATGTCGTGATCCTGAAGCCACGGCCCGAACAGGCCCTGGGCGCCGAACATCAACACGTAGACCAGGCCCGCGATCACCGGCGACACCGAAAACGGCAGGTCGATCAGCGTCACCAGCATGCTCTTGCCGCGGAACGAGTACTTGCTCACACACCACGCGGCACTGACGCCGAATACCAGGTTCAACGGCACCGAAATCAACACGGCGATCACCGTGAGTTTCAGCGCTGACAGTGCATCCGGTTCAAAGATCGCGGTGAAGAACGCACCCAGACCAAGCTTCAGGCCCTGGGACACCACGATAAACAGCGGCAGCAATAGAAACAGCGCAAAAATCAGCCAGCCAAGACCGATCAGGATTCGCCGCGATGTCGCACTGCCACGACGGGCAGCATTCGAGGAAGCGGCAGCAATAGACGATTGGGACATGTTCTGCGCCTCCTTATGGGGTTTCGATGCGCCGCTGCAACAAGTTGATTAGCAGCAACAGGACAAAGGAAACCACCAGCATCAGTACACCAATGGAGGTGGCGCCGGTGTAATCGTACTGGTCGAGCTTGACCATGATCAGCAGCGGCAGAATCTCGGTTTTCATCGGCATGTTGCCGGCGATGAAAATCACCGATCCGTACTCGCCGACCCCGCGGGCAAAGGCCAACGCGAAGCCGGTGAGCCATGCCGGGAGCAGTGCCGGCACCAGAATATGACGGAAAACCTGTAAGGGTTTGGCACCCAGGCACGCCGCCGCTTCTTCCACTTCACGGGGAATATCGGCCAATACTGGCTGTACGGTACGTACTACGAATGGAAGTGTCACAAAAGTGAGGGCAAGGGTGATGCCCAGAGGGGTATAGGCGATCTTGAAGCCCAGATCGGCTGCAAATTGACCAACCAGCCCCGTGGGGGTGTACAGCGCAGTCAGCGCGATACCGGCCACGGCGGTGGGCAATGCGAACGGCAGGTCGATCATGGCGTCGATGACTTTGCGTCCAGGGAAGGTATAGCGCACCAGCACCCAGGCGAGCAGCGTGCCGATGATGCCGTTGATGATCGCGGCATAGAGTGCGGTGCTGAAGCTCAGCTTCAGCGCCGCCAGCACCCGTGGCGCCGAAATGATGGCCCAGAACTGATCCCAGGTTAGTTGGGCGGCATGTATGAACATCGCCGCCAGAGGTATGAGCACAATCAGGCTGAGGTACACCAAGGTGTAGCCCAGCGTCAGCCCGAAGCCGGGTATGACGGGGGAGATACGACGCGACATAAAAGTCCTTGGTTAAAAAGCGATCCGCTAAACCCACCCATGTGGGAGCGGGCTTGCTCGCGAAAGCAGTGTCTCAGTCAACGTAAATGCCGCCTGATACACCGCCTTCGCGAGCAAGCCCGCTCCCACATGCCAAGCACCGTAGCTGACTTGCATTGGGGCTTGTGGTGGCTATTTAAGATTACTGTGCCTGGTAGATCTGGTCGAATACTCCGCCGTCATTGAAGAATTTCGGCTGAGCGGTTTTCCAGCCCCCGAAGTCCTTGTCGATGCTCACCAATTCCAGTTTCGGGAACTGCTGGGCGTACTTGGCAGCCACTTCCTTGTCCCTTGGACGATAGAAGTTTTTCGCCGCGATTTCCTGGCCGGCCGGGCTGTACAGGTGCTTGAGGTAGGCTTCGGCGATCTGCTCGTTGCCCTTTTTCTCGGCGTTCTTGTCGACCACTGCCACTGGCGGCTCGGCAAGGATCGACAGGGAAGGCACGACGATCTCGAATTTGTCGGCGCCACCATCTTCTTTCAGGGCCAGGAAAGCTTCGTTTTCCCAGGCCAGCAGCACGTCGCCCTGACCATTGTTGACGAAGGTAATGGTTGAGCCGCGGGCACCGGTGTCCAGCACGGGTACGTGCTTGAACAGGGTTTGCACGTATTGCTTGGCCTTGGCTTCGTCACCGCCGTTGGCTTTGAGGCCATAAGCCCACGCCGCGAGGAAGTTCCAGCGCGCACCACCGGAGGTTTTCGGGTTTGGCGTAATGACCGAGACGTCATTCTTGACCAGGTCACCCCAGTCCTTGATGCCTTTCGGGTTGCCCTTGCGCACCAGGAACACGATGGTGGAGGTATACGGCGTGCTCGCTTCCGGCAGGCGCTTCTGCCAGTCGGCGGGCAGGGTCTTGCCCAATTTGGCGATTTCATCGATATCACCGGCCAGCGCCAAGGTCACCACGTCGGCACGCAGGCCGTCGATCACTGCCCGCCCCTGCTTGCCCGAACCACCGTGGGATTGCTGGATCTTCACGTTGTCACCGGCATGGTCCTTCTGCCAGAACTTGACGAACTCGGCGTTGTAGTCCTGATACAACTCACGAGTCGGGTCATACGACACGTTGAGCAGTTCGTAATCCTTGGCAACCGCGGAACCGGCGAACAGGGCACTGGCCAGGGCGGCCAAAGCAAAATGACGAATCGACGACATGGTGAAAGCTCCTGGAATTCTGGGCGTGATGGCTTTTTCTTATGGGTTGGAAACGGTTGCCGGCTTACAGATCGTCAGCCTCAGCCCGGCTTGTTGCCCGGCTGCTGCAAACGGAATTTTTCCTTGCGCTCGATCTGAACCACCTGGGCGTTGTGCACGGTGATTTCCACCGCGCCAAAACGCAGGTCACGCAAGGCACTCTGGATTTCACGCAGGATGGTGGCTTCGTCTTGACCGTCAACGCTACGCAGGGATGCGCTCATGGTGCTGCTCCTTCTACTGAGAGATTGCCTGGCAGTGGACGGCACTGCTTGTGGCTTGAGGGCAATAGTAGAGAGGCGCAGATATTCTTAAAAAGACTATTTAAGAATGTTTATATAACCAGAAAACATTATCTGATGGGACAAGGGCTTGCGCAGAAAGAAGGTCAAAAGATCGCAGCCTCAGCCCCCCCACACACCGTAGTGCGCACCCTGCAGGAGCTGTCAAAGGCTGTGATCTTTTGATCTTTTACCGAATCACCGGCGCACGCCCAGCTAAATCATCGAAGAAACTGTTCAATAAATAGCCACTGAGCTGCAGCCAAACCACAGATAGCAACAGATAAAGCAGCGTTGCGAGCAAGGCAGCGTGATAGGTGGCATACATCCGGCGATCGATGCCCCTACAAAAAAGTGGGAATTATAAATAAAAGACACATCCAGCCACTCTTATCTGAAAGGGTGACTGGTTTTCTCTGTGGGCTTAGTGATAATGCAATGGCTGTCTTTTTCTTTATCGAGGGCCCTATAGCCTATGTGGTACGAAGGTTTTCTTGGCTTGTCGCCCTGGTCTCTGGTGGCAGTCACCCTGCTGATGACCCACGTCACGATCATCGCCGTCACGGTCTACCTGCATCGTTACTCCGCCCATCGCTCCCTAGAGCTGAATGGGGGCCTCAAGCATTTCTTCCGTTTCTGGCTGTGGCTGACCACGGCGCAGAACACCCGCGAGTGGACCGCCATCCATCGCAAGCATCACGCCAAATGCGAAACCGTCGATGACCCGCACAGCCCGGTCATCAAGGGCCTGTCGACCGTTCTGCGCAAAGGCGCAGAGCTGTACCGCGCCGAAGCGGAAAACCCCGAGACCCTGCGCATCTACGGCAAAAACTGTCCCGAAGACTGGATCGAGCGCAATCTCTACAGCCGTTTCCCGCTGCTGGGCATCGCGATCATGGGCGTTATCGACCTGCTGCTGTTCGGCACCATCGGTATCACCATCTGGGCGATCCAGATGATGTGGATTCCGGTATGGGCCGCCGGCGTGGTCAATGGCCTGGGACATGCCGTCGGCTACCGCAACTTCGAATGCCGGGATGCGGCGACCAACCTGGTGCCATGGGGCATCCTGATTGGCGGTGAAGAACTGCATAACAACCATCACACCTATCCCAATTCGGCAAAACTGTCGGTGAAGAAATGGGAGTTCGACCTCGGCTGGGCCTGGATCAAAGTCTTCAGCTTTCTGCGCCTGGCCAAAGTCCAGCGGGTTGCGCCGATTGCCCACCGCGTCGAAGGCAAAGGCAGCCTGGACATGGATACCGCCATGGCGATCCTGAACAACCGCTTCCAGATCATGGCCCAGTACCGCAAGCTGGTGATCGGCCCACTGGTCAAACAAGAGCTGGAAAAGGTCGATCATTCGGTGCGCCACCAGTTTCACCGGGCCAAACGCCTGCTCTCGCGGGAAACCAGCCTGCTGGATGACAAACACCACGTGCGCATCCAGAACATGCTCGAGCACAGTCATGCACTGAAGGTGATTTACGAGAAACGCTTGGCCCTGCAGCAGATCTGGGTCAAGACCAGCTCAAATGGTCACGACATGCTCGCCGCCATCAAGGATTGGGTACACGAAGCCGAGGCCAGCGGGATTCAATCCCTGCGCGACTTCGCGGATCAGCTGAAGACCTATTCGCTGCGCCCTAACGCTGCTTGACTGTAACGAGGGCGCTGAACTGGCGCCCCCGGCCAAACCCGACATTAAACCCCTGTGGGAGTGAGCTTGCTCGCTCCCACAAAGGTTTGTGCTTGATCATTTTTTGCGCAAGCGCATCAACTCAGGCAAACCAATCTTGAGCAGGCGCGCCGTCCGGCTCGTTGCCAACGCCTCGACGCCCTCATGCTCGGTCAGACGCGCCAGCTGCGCCGCCACGTTCATCACCAGCGCTTCGCGCGAGTAAACCCCGCCACCGAGCTGATAGGCCGCTGCAATCAGCTCCCGCAGCTCCAGCGGCAGGCGCCAGCGAGTACGCAGCCCCGAGCCGTAGGCCGCAGCAAAATGCGCCAAGGCTTCACCCACTTCCTCCCGCTCGTCCAGTTCACCACCCGCCTGCTGCCATTCCTGCAAGCAGCGCAGCAATGCCAGATCACCGAGGCGATGCAACATGCCTGCGCAATAACAGCGCTCCTGATCCAGATCGAGCAGGCGCGCCAGCGTGCGCGCGTATTCGGCGGTATGCAGCGACAACTCCCAATAGCGCTCGGCATAGTCAGCCAGGCAGGGATCGCTGAGCCGGGCGCTGCGCTTGAGTGCCAGCCCGAGGATCAGGTTCATGCTTTGCCCGGTACCCAGGCGATGCAGTGCCTGGGCCAGGGTTTGCACGGCGCCACCCTGGTGCTGGGCGGCGCTGTTGGCGGCCGCTATCAGCACAGCGGTAACTTGTGGATCTGTGCGGACTTCGTCTTCCAACACCGTCAGATCGAGCCCCCCGGGATTGAGACTGCGCTTGACCGCCAACTGCACGTCAGTCATCAACGGCGCCCCCTCCGCCAGTTCGCGCCGACGCTCCAGGTACACCGACAGCGTCATGCCCGGCGCCAGCGACGGAACCTCGCACGACACCTCGACGCCAGCATTGAGCAGCAAGCCCTGCAGCCGCCGGGTCAGGCTTTCCATGTTCAGGGGTTTGGTCAGGTAGGCCGTTGGTGCCAACGGCAAGGCTTCGCGCACACTGGCGCTATCGGCGCGCCCGCTCATCAGGATGAAGGGCAAAGGCGGCTGGCGTTTGCGCTGGCGGATGTTGCGCAGGACGTTCAGGCCATCGACGCCGGGCAGCTCCCAGTCGGCGATCACCAGGTCATAGGGATTGGCCGCCAACAGTTCCAGTGCCTGCTGGCCATCGGCGCACAAATCCAGCCACGCATCGCAGCGCACTTTCAAAAGCACTTCCTTGAGCAGATCGCGGGACCAGGGGTCGGCCTCGGCGATCAGTACTCTCGGCACGGCGGGTAAAATGACACTTGTCATACTGGCGCTCCCTGGCAATGCCTGAACCTTAGCCAATGGCGGCCATTCGTTACAGCGCCGATCCACCTGTTGTGATTCAAGGGACGAAAAAAAACCCGCCGAAGCGGGTTTTTGTCGACCGGGTCACACTCGAAGATCAGAGTTCGGAGAAGCACTCTTCGATGATCGCCAGGCCTTTGTCCAGTTGCTCGTCCGGCGAAGTCAGCGGTACCAGGACGCGCAGAACGTTGCCGTAGGTGCCGCAGGACAGCAGGATCAGACCCTTGTCGCGAGCCTTGGCCACAACGGACGCCACCGCTGCAGCGTTCGGCTTGTGGGTGTCGCCGTCTTCGAACAGCTCGACAGCGATCATTGCGCCCAGGGCACGGACTTCGCCGATTACCGGGTATTTGGCCTGGATGGCTTTGAGGCCAGTGACCAGACGCTCGCCGACTGCCTTGCAGCGGTCAAGCAGGTGCTCTTCTTCGAACACTTCCATCACTGCCAATGCAGCGGCGCAAGCGATCGGGCTACCGGCGTAAGTGCCGCCCAGGCCGCCTGGAGCAATGGCGTCCATGTATTCGGCCTTGCCGCACACACCGGCCAGCGGGAAGCCACCAGCGATGGATTTGGCAAAGGTGGTCAGGTCGGCAGCAACGCCCATCTGTTCCATGGCGAAGAAAGTACCGGTACGGCCAGCGCCGGTCTGTACTTCGTCAGCGATCAGCAGGATGCCGTGCTGGTCGCACAGGGCACGCAGACGCTTCATGAACTCTTTTGGCGCGACGTAGAAACCACCTTCGCCCTGAACCGGCTCGATGATGATGGCAGCGATGTCACGCGGCTCGGCGTCGTTCTTGAAGATGCGCTCGATGCTGGCGATCGAATCGTCGATGCTCACACCGTGCAGTTCGTTCGGGTACAGCGCGCGGAATACGCCGCCTGGCATCAGGCCCATGCCGGCCGAGTAAGGCACGACTTTACCGGTCAGGCCCAGGGTCATCATGGTGCGACCGTGGTAAGCGCCGGTGAAGGCGATCACGCCGGCACGGCCAGTGGCGGCACGGGCGATCTTGATGGAGTTTTCCACGGCTTCGGAGCCGGTGGTGACCAGCAGGGTTTTCTTGGCGAAATCACCCGGAACCTTTGCGTTCACTTTTTCACACACTTCCACGTACGGTTCGTACGCCAGAACCTGGAAGCAAGTGTGGGTCAGCTTGTTCAACTGCTCGGTCACGGCGGCGATGATTTTCGGGTGCACGTGGCCGGTGTTCAGTACAGCGATGCCGCCGGCGAAGTCGATGAACTCACGACCTTCAACGTCAGTCACGGTAGCGTTCTTCGCCGACTCGGCGAAGATCGGGTGAATCTGGCCAACACCACGTGGAACTGCATTGGTACGGCGGGCCATCAAAGAAGCGTTAGTCTTGCTCATTACATTCCTCATTCGCCGCTCATCGGTCGGCGTGGTTCAAGGATTAAGCGGCGGGAAGGTGACTAAGGCAGCATGCGATGATCGACTGCCACAGTTTTCCCCGCCACAGAGAAAGTTCCGTTTGAAGCACGCAAAGGGTCAGCGCTCTCGTGCCCTTTGCGTTTCAAGCAATGCCCTGCCGGGCTGATGTCTTGCGAGCTTAGATGCCCAGGCAGAGGTATTTGATTTCCAGGTAATCTTCGATGCCGTACTTGGAGCCTTCACGGCCCAGGCCCGAGGCCTTGATGCCGCCGAATGGCGCGACTTCGTTGGAGATCAGCCCGGTGTTGACGCCAACCATGCCGTATTCCAGGGCTTCAGCCACACGGAACACACGACCCAGGTCGCGAGCATAGAAGTACGAGGCCAGGCCGAACTCGGTGTCGTTGGACATCGCGATCACGTCGGCTTCGTCTTTGAAGCGGAACAGCGGCGCCAATGGACCGAAGGTTTCTTCCTTGGCTACGGCAGCGTGGTTTGGCACGTTGGTCAGGATGGTCGGCTCGAAGAAGTTGCCTTCCATCGGCTTGCCGCCGGACAACACGGTGGCGCCTTTGGAAACGGCGTCAGCGATGTGCTCTTGCACCTTGGCCACGGCTTTTTCGTCGATCAGCGGACCGGTGGTGGTGCCGTCTTCCAGACCGTTGCCGATCTTGAGCTTGGCCACAGCCACTTTCAGCTTCTCGGCGAACGCGTCATAGACCGAATCCTGGATGTACAGGCGGTTGGCGCAGACGCAGGTCTGGCCGTTGTTGCGGTATTTGGAAATGATCGCGCCTTCGACGGCCTTATCCAGATCCGCGTCGTCGAACACGATGAACGGCGCGTTGCCACCCAGCTCCAGGGACACTTTCTTGATGTCCTTGGCGCATTCCGACATCAGCTGACGACCGATTTCAGTCGAACCGGTGAAGGACAGCTTGCGCACGATCGGGTTGCTGGTCAGCTCGCTGCCGATGTCCCCGGCGCTGCCGGAAACAACGCTGAAAACGCCAGCCGGGATACCGGCACGCTGGGCCAGTTCAGCCAGGGCGAAGGCGGAGAACGGAGTCTGCGAAGCAGGCTTGAGCACCATGGTGCAACCGGCGGCCAGGGCCGGGCCGGCTTTACGGGTGATCATTGCAGCCGGGAAGTTCCACGGGGTGATGGCAGCAGTCACGCCGATCGGCTGCTTGATCACGATCAGGCGCTTGTCTGGCTGGTGGCCCGGAATCACGTCACCGTAGATGCGCTTGGCTTCTTCGGCGAACCATTCGATAAAGGAAGCGGCGTAAACGATTTCGCCTTTGGCTTCGGCCAATGGCTTGCCTTGTTCCATAGTCATCAGGCGCGCCAGGTCGTCCTGGTTCTCGATGATCAGTTCGAACCAGCGACGCAGCTTGTTCGCGCGTTCCTTGGCGGTCAGTGCACGCCAGGCCGGCAGCGCCTTGTCAGCGGCTTCGATTGCACGACGGGTTTCGACAGCGCCCATTTTCGGCACAGTACCCAGAATTTCGCCCGTTGCCGGGTTGTTGACCTTGATCGTCTGACCATTGTCCGCATCGACCCAAGCGCCATCAATGAAGGCTTGCTGGCGGAACAACTGGGTGTCTTTAAGCTGCATGTCGGCTTTCCTTAACAGCACCGCAATAAATGCGGAGCAAATTATGATTGTAGAAAGGCGCCTCGATAGGCTGCCGTCAGGGAAATCATTCACCGGGCTGAAGCACATAAATAGCGCACGCAATGAACTCGCGCGGTTCAGCACCCAGACAAGAGCGTTTGAAATCTCAAACGAATCCTAGGATCAAAGGGGGTAAAGGACAATAGGCTGTTCGAAAAAAAGAACGAAAACGACGCTTTTGCCTCATTTTTTCTGATCAGCGTAGCAAACGCCTGTGACAGCTTCGAAAAACACAGGCGATTCAGCAGCATGGACGCCCGCAGTGCATATGAGTATCATGGCGCCCGCTGCACCAGTAGCTCAGCTGGATAGAGTACTGCCCTCCGAAGGCAGGGGTCGTGGGTTCGAATCCCGCCTGGTGCACCAACCATTAGTTTCCACATGTTCCCACATGACTGGAAACACCCCAAGAAGCCCGCCCTGTGCGGGCTTTCTTGTTTCTGTACGTTTACGAATGAACCCACACAGCATTGCGCCCCGTGTATGCCTGCTTGTATGCTCGCCAATATTTTGAAACTGGGGCATACACGCATGAAGCGTTCGGAGATTAAGCGTCGTCCGATGGCAGACACTACCCTGGCCAGCCTTGAGCCAGAGGCCAGTACCTACCGGGAGCTAGATGGCGCTGGGCTCTATCTGCGAGTGAAGCCAACCGGCCAAAAGTCCTGGGAGCTGCGCTACAAAAAAGCCGATGGCAAATGGTCCTGGCTAGGCCTTGGAGGCTATGGTAAAGGTAGCCACCAGTTGACCGGCGAACAGGCGCGCCAGAAAGCAGCAGAACTACGCGATAGCACAACGAAAGATGGCAGCATGCTCGCCACCCAGCGCGCCCAAAAGGCAGCGGAGCGCGAGGCAGCCAACAATACTTTCGAGCATCTGGCTCGCGAGTGGTACGCCAACAAGCGCAAAGGGTGGAGTGCCGGGACGGCGACCAGGGTCATAGGTGCACTGGAACTTCACGTGTTCCCAGTCTTTGGTAAGCGACCCTATCAAGGCGTTCTGCCGATGGAATGGATGGAGTTCCTGCGCGGCATGGAACAGACCGGCATTGTCGAACAGACTAGCCGGGTACGTGCTATATGCCGGGAAATTTACGACCTGGCCCGCGTCACTGGCCGCGCCACTCACAACCCGCTGGAAGGGCTGCATAAATTTCTGCTGACCAAGCCAGCCGAGAACTATGCCCATGTTTCAATCGACGAACTGCCGCCCCTGTTACGAGCCATCAGAGCGTACCCGAGCGCTACCGACATTCGTATTGGTCTGCACTTACTGTCTATGCTCGCCTGCCGGCCGTCTGAGCTGCGAGAGGCCCGGTGGTCTGAGTTCGATCTAGACACTGGCCTTTGGACGATTCCCGCTGAACGGATGAAGCGCCGTCGCGAGCATATGTTTCCCCTCCCCCGCCAAGCCGTGGAACTGCTGCGCGATCTGCACAACCTCACCGGAGCTTATTTACTGCTGTTCCCTGGCCGTAGCGACACCACCAAGCCGCGCTCCAATACCGTCTTCCTGATGGCCCTGCGCCGACTTGGCTATGAAGGTCGGCAGACCGGCCATGGGTTCAGACACATCGCCAGCACGATCCTCAATGAAAATAGCTTTGACGAAAACCACATTGAGGCTCAGCTATCGCACGTCAAAGACGGGATTGCCGGCGTTTACAACAAAGCTACCTATCTAGAACAACGACGCACCATGATGCAGTGGTATGCCGACCACCTGGATAGACTGGCTGCGGGCAATGTGGTGGAGTTCAAGCGAGCATGACGACACAAATGGACGGAACAATCTTGTCCGAGAGGGACGAACCGCATTGGTCAAGACTCCCCTTTGAAGCGGCAGTCACTGCGACAGAGAACGAAAAGCTTATATCCCAAGCACTCGTACTGACTGAGTACCGGATTTGCGAGTGCCGCCTCCGCGCTCTGCTGAACTACGTCGCAGTAGCAAAAGGGCACCACGAGGAGCGCAAGCTAAAGGCTGCAACCTTGAGAGGCAGCCGACGTGAAATGAAAGCCATGACAGCCATGGATGATGCTCATCTCTTAGACGCCTTGAGCAAATGCTCCTCCCTCACAGATCACATCTACAACGAATCCCTGAGCAGGATCACCGATAGCAACTGGGCGGCTCAGACGAGAGCTTTGCAGAACGGAAATCGGGAGCTAGCGGAATCGTTATACCGAGAGCTCCACTGGATTCCTAGTGACGATCTAGGCGGGGGAGAAACAGTTGGGCCGAGGACGATCAGGAAGGCGATAATCGAGAGTTGGGGCAGGGTTGCCGCCGAAAGGGGACGTCGAGGACCAAAGCATAAGCCACATCAGACAGACCTGGCACTCGCCTGCCTGAACATCTGGAATGACTGTCAGAAACGCGACCAATTTGGTCCTCTGCCGACTCTCGGATTGTTGCCGATAAAGAAGGTGACGATGGATAGCTTCGTTAGGGTCGATGCGGAGCTGAGCTCCAAGTGGCGCAGAGTTTTATCGCATCAAGTCGATGTCCAACTATCCCGCGTATATCAACGGATGTGGAAAGGCTATAGGCAGGAACGCAGGAAAAGAAACCGTAATGGGGCATCCACCAAGGACCCGCAAATATCTCCTCGAATAGCGTTTACCACCGCAGCGTTCACGGCAGCAGGAATCCTACTCTCCCCCAAAAGCATAGAGCGGCTATCAGGGAAGGCTAGTCGTTGAGCAAGCCCCAACTGCTGCGCTGCGTTCAGTTCGGCAGCTTGCGAGTCAACAGCGGTCTTGGAGCAAATTAACGAGGGATACACGGCTTAATCCATGTGGAAAATGGTGGGAGTCATCCATATCCACACGGACACACCCATGAGCAACGAAATCCAGAGAAAAGCCCTTATCCGCCAGTCCGCGCTCTGCGTCTGGCTCGACTTGTCCCGCTCCGGCCTGGACAAGCTGCGAAAGAAAGATCCAACGTTCCCAAAACCGATCAAGGATGGTGACTCCCGGCAAGCTGCGGCTTATTACGTTGTGGCGGAGGTGGACGCTTGGTTGTTGGCCAAGATCGAAGCGCGAGATGCCGCATGAGCGCTCCAATCATTCCATTCGACTACCAGGGCCAAGCCGTGCGGTTTAACGCTGACGGCTGGCTTAATGCAACGCAGATTGCCGAGAGGTTCGGCAAGCGGCTAGATAGATGGTTTGAGAACACCGACGCACTGGAATACATCTGCGCTTTGGATGAGTTTTTAACGGGCGAACAGTCGGAAATTCTACATACCCGGAATTCGGGGTATGTAAAAACAAGCAAGGCGCGGGCGGATCGCGGTGGCGGTACTTGGCTTCATCCCAAGCTGGCAATTACCTTTGCTCGTTGGTGCGACGCCAAGTTCTCCGTCTGGTGCGACATGCGTATCGACGGATTACTGAACACTGATCCAGCGACTCGTCAGAATTACGGACAAGCTTGCCAGTTGCTGGATGATAGAAAGAACGAGGCGAGCCAAGGGGGGAGTCTTCTGGCTAATTGGCGCTGGAGCAGGCCCGGTCTCGAACAAAGCATTGCCTACTGGAGAGAACAACTACAGCTGCCCCTTGCACTGGATGAGTCATGAAAATTAGCACTACTTGGCGTCACTGCATCACTCCCACCCAATCTCCCCCGAGTGTTGCCAAGTTCGCCCAGCGGCGGTATCGTTCGCCCGTCGCTGCAAATTCAGTGACTCGGGTTTGGTCACTCGATAAAGCAAAAGGCGCACAAGCGCCCCATAAAAACGCAGGCGCTTTTTTTGTGCCTGTCGTTTCGAGTTATGGCGGCTGTGTGTGGGAGGCGTTCGCGCCTGCCGGGTTCCTTTTGCCCCGGTTGACCAACCCGCATACAGTCCGCCTCCATTCGTTTGGTCACGAAGGTGGCGGCTCCCCAGCAAAAGGAGCTGTACCCATGCAACACATCCTCAGCCTCAATTCGTCCAAAATCCGCGCACTTGCTCACCGCCGCATGGCCTTAAGCGCCCTTCGTGCTGACTCATCCCTATCTGTCCGCCTCACCCGTTACAACGCCCACATGGCAATCGTCCGCAGCCTGGAAGCTGTCGGGGATGAGCAATGAACAAGCAATCAACTGTCACCGCCATCGCCAGTGGGCACAGCCTCAATCTGGTCCAGGAACAGGTTCCGCACGGTCAATGGAACGCATGGCTGGCGGAAAGCGTGACGGCGGCAACGCGCACGGCTCAAGCAGACATGAAGCTGACATCGAGCGAGCCAGCGGCGACCAGCGCCAGCCCTGACCCCGTAGAGGCTTAACCCACCATGAATAACCAAACCTGCAAAAAAGCGGGAACGCCGAAGGCTTGCCCTAAGAAAACAACGACGCTTTTTTACGTCACCCATCCGAAGATCGCTAAGGCATTGCTAGGCCCCTTCTTGACCGAAGCCGACGCTGAGTGCGGGCGCGTAGTCATGCGCAGCGCTGACGCCGTTGTCACGTCTGCCTTGGTCAAGTCGGTGGACGACTTCACGCAATGGCACGCAGTGAATAACGGTCAGGTCATGCGGGCCTTTGCTGGCGCTGCACGAGGTGCCGCATGACAGACACAGCAATCCTTTTTCGTGGCGCGCTCCAGTCAGTGTTTGGGCCGCTCGACTGGCTCCCCGTGCCCGATGGTGCGATTCATCGTTTCCGCGTTCCGGACGACAAGTCCGGATCACTCAATGGGTGGTACGTGCTCTATCTCGATGGCATCGCCTCGGGTGCGTTCGGCAGTTGGAAGGCTGGCGGCACCCACACCTGGAACAGCCGTGAACCTGCCGACCACCGTGAAACCGAACAGGTGCGCCAACGCATCGAGCAGGCCCGCCAGCAACGCGAGGCCGAGCAACGCCAACGCCAACTGAGCGCGGCAACCCTTGCTCAACGCTGGTGGCGTGACGCACGACGCGCCGACCCTGGCCACGCCTATTTGATCACCAAGAGCGTTCGCTCCCACGGCCTGCGCCAGCGCAATGACGAGTTGCTGGTGCCGCTGTATGCCGATGGCATGCTGGTCAACCTGCAACGCATCGCTCCGGACGGCAGCAAGCGTTTCATGGCTGGTGGCCGTGTAAAGGGCTGCTATTCGGCGCTGGGCCAGGTCGCCGTCGGCCGTCCGCTGTGTATCTGCGAAGGCTGGGCCACGGGGGCCACGCTTCACCAGGATGGCAGCTACACCGTGGCGGCTGCCATGAACGCCGGCAACCTCAAGCCGACCGCGCTGGCGCTGCGTGCTCGCTACCCGAATCTGGAAATCATCCTTACCGGCGATGACGACCGAATGACCGAGGGCAACCCCGGACGCACCGCCGCCAATGCCGCCGCCGCAGCCTGTGGCGGCTTGGTGACATTCCCCGAGTGGCCCGCCGATGCGCCCGCCCACCTATCCGACTACAACGACCTCGCCACCTGGAGACGCGCCCATGGGTACGCCTGAAAACAACGTGATCAACTTGCGCCCCGAAGCGCCCATGGTCGAGCCTGAGCGCCCATGCTGGGGCGTTTACGATCACTGGGTGACGAATGAGAAAGGCCGCAGATTGCGCCCCGGCGTGTACTGGCACGGCTTCAAACGCAGCGCCGCCGACGATGATGCCGACGACGACAAGACAGACCGCCCGATCACTGACGAATGGATCTCCACCCCCGTGACCGTCGCCGCTCGCACCACCAATAGCGATGACGGCAGCGAGGGGCGTTTCCTGCGCCTAGTCACGGAGAGCGGCACCAAGGAATGGATTATTCCCATGGAGGTGTTCGGCGGCAGCGGGGAAGACGCCAGGCGCCAGCTGTTCGGTATGGGCGTGATTATCGCCCTCAAGAAGCGCGGCCAGTTCATGGAGTATTTGCTTGAGCAGCGGCCCGCCGAGGTGTTCGCCACCACCTGCCGACCGGGCTGGCATGAGTCGGGGGCATTCGTGTTGCCAGGGCGCACCCTTGGCAGCGACAAGGTGCGGTATCAGGCCAGCGGCAAGGGACAGAACCTGTTCAGCCTGCGCGGCGACCTGGAGCACTGGAAAGCCGAGGTCGCGGCCAAGTGCGAGGGCAATCCGATACTGACGCTGGCGATTGGCTGCGCCCTCGCTGGCCCGCTGCTGAGTCTGGTCGGCGTGCTGGGCGGTGGTGTGCATCTGGTGGGCGACAGCTCCAGCGGCAAGTCACTTGCGCAACTAATCGGTTCCTCGGTATGGGGCGACCCCGGCATCTTTGCTGCGTCGTGGGACATGACCAAGGGCGGTTTGGAAATCGAGGCATCAGGCCGCAATGACACCATGCTGCCTCTGGATGAAATCAAACGCGCCGACCCCAAGCGTGTACAGGAGATGGCGTACTCGCTCGCCAACGGCCAGGGCAAAGGCACCATGACCCGCGAGCGGGAAGGTCGGGCCAAGCTGTCGTGGCGTCTGCTGGCGCTGTCGAGTGGCGAACGCTCCCTGTCTGAACACGCGGCCATCGGCGGTAATGCAGCCCATGCTGGCGCTGAGCTGCGCATGGTGGACGTGAACGCCGGTACTCGCACCCACCGGGCCTTCGATGAATTGCACGGCCTTGCGGGAGCGGACTTCCACCGCCTGCTGACCGTTGCTGTCGGCGCCCACCACGGGCATCTCGGGCCAGCGTTCGTGGAGAAGCTGCTCGCCAGTGATGACCGCCCCGGCCTGCTGGAAGACTTCGCCGGTATCCGCGCCAGCTTCATCGAGGACAACGCCCAGGCTGGACGTGTGGCCGACCGCTTCGCCGTCATCGCATTAGCGGGGGAAATGGCCATCGCCTATGACCTGTTGCCCTGGACGCCGGGGAGTGCCCTAGCCGACTGCCAGTTGCTGTATGGCGAATGGCTGAGCCGCGTCGGCAGTGGCAATGCCGAAGACCGCCAGATCCTGGCCGGCATCCTGGACTTTATCGACAAGCACGGTAGTAGCCGCTTTTCCGACGTGGACGCGCCCGAGGTAGACGCCAAGGTGTTCAACCGCGCCGGCTACTGGGAAGTGGTGGCCGGTAAGCGCCTCTACCTGTTCAACAAGTCGGCGCTGACCGAAGCAGCACATGGGCACGGGCTGACGCGAGTAGTGAAGGCGCTAGAAGGCGCTGGCGCTATCGCCAAGCACGATACCGACCGAGACAGCCGCAAAACCAAGAAATACCGCCTGCCCGCTGGTGGGTCTGCCCGCCTGTATGCCATCGACCAAGAAGCCATGGATGGCGAAGGGGTCAGCCCATGAACACCACCCAGCGTCATTGCCCGGATTCACAGGAACCTATTTTCGTGGGGAACAGGGGGAACGGGGGAACGGCCAGTAAAACCGTGGCCTATAGCCGTTCCCCCTTATTGAAGTGTTGGGGAACAGGGGGAACACAAACATGTTTTTAAATATAAGAGTCTGTGTATTTTCTGACATTTGGTTATCACTGTTCCCCCAAAAAAACGGTGGGGTACAGGTTCCCCCTCTGGAGGCCCCGGAAACACTGGGTGTTCCCCCCGTACCCCCGTTCCCCCGATTTATTTTCACAGACACATTTGGGATGTATGGCAATCCGGGCGAGGTGGCGCAATGAGCCTCCTTTCCGGCCTGCTCGATCACATGCCCCCGACCATTGCTGGCGCCGATAAACCGACCATGGCGAATCGCACCCCGGATCGCCCGCGCCTGCTGTTGGTGGATCGCATCGAGCGCCCCGGCCAATTACCGGCAAGCACCTACACCAACGCCGCCAATGCCGCACCCGAGTGGCGCCACGCCCGTGATCAATACCTGAATCACGTTATGACCTGCCGCGCCTGCTATGCGCCTACAGCCCGTCACTGCCTGGCTGGCGCCGACCTGCGCGCCGACTACGAAAACACGCCTATGGAGCTGCACCCATGACTTTTGTTAAAAACGATACTTTGGCACGCTCCATTGGCAAACGCCTGCGCGCTGCCCGCACTTGTGCAGGTATGAAGGCAAGCATCGCCGCCGAACGCCTGGGATACTCGAATGCCACTCAGATTTCGCTAGCAGAGAAAGGTGAGCGCATTCCGCCCCTACGTACTCTCATTGAATATGCCAAGCTCTACGTGGTGCCACTGGACTATCTCTGCGGGCTGATTGACGATCCTATCGCCGATGCAGCCGAAACAAACCAGGGCGTCATCGCGAACGCTGTGGCCGATGCCATAAGGGGTCAATTCAGCCGCTTGGCAAGCAGTGTGGCGGAGCAAGCCAGCATCACAATCGCCGGCTACAACCAAGATCGACGCGACCTGCAAAACATATGCTCTGCCGCAGTACGGGCACGCTCCGCGCTGAAACGAGTACGGGAACTAAGTCCCGAGTTCGACAATGACTGGCGCGGCACGGCAACCCTTGTTAGGGGGCTTGATATCCTCACCGACCTCGCCAGCAGAGCCAGTGAACGCCTGGCAAGGGAGCGGCGCTTACGCGATACGGTAGACCAAGAGCTGTCACTGGATGAGATGAACAGCAGGGCCCGCAAAGGCATTGTTCAACTGACTTTCACCGACTAAAAAGCCGTTTTCCGCTCGGTATGACATTAACTGAAATTAACAACAGCACTCCTGGGATGGCAGGCTTCAATCGCGAAATCAACCCATGAATGAGCCGCGTCAATAGCCGAAGACTCCCTGAACAGCGTCGCACGGTCCAGCACGTTGCAGGCCTCGCCGCCCTCGCCTATCATTTGATCGAGGTTGTGCAAGTCGCGCTCCAGCGGCGCCCCACTGGACAGTAGGACGGATCGGCGATTTACCGTGGATACGACGGAATCTAAAGCCCCGCTACTTCCACCCGTGACTTGCGCGGCCTCACTTCTATTGATGGACTGGTCACGGCCAAACTTACCATCGACCATTTTACTCACAAGCTCATTTGATCTTGACTGCCTCCTCTGTGCTGAGATGTTTTCATCTTCAGCGTTCGGGTGGAGCAAAGACCAGCGCAAAGCCCACAAGTTGCGCCCGCACCTGCCATGCCATTCACCGCCAAACACCATCGCCTAGATCGAGCAACAGGCCACCGCCCACCGTCGCTTGAAGCGGGAAGACCTGTGCACATAGATGCGCAGGCGCGCAACGAAATTGACGGCAACAGGGACTTCAAACTGACTATGTAAACCAGCGTCGCTGCGCTCAGACTGCCTGTCCAAGTGGATACGGATCAGGTGTCCAGGTGAGCGTGGAACGAGCGTCCGAATGATCGTGGGCTGGGTGTCCAAGTGGCGTGGAATCCGCAATCAGAGGTCTCAGTTACGGGGACGCATAGGCGCCGCGTAATGCTAACAATGGCTAACGTGCCGAGACGTTGGCAAAGCGCTAACACCGATGGTTCGGTATTGGTGGGTGAATTACTAGAAACCGATCAGTTACCTGGCCTATCATTTGATTGAGGTTGTGCAAGTCGCGCCCCAGCGGCGCTCCGCTGGACAGCAGGACGGATTGGCCATTTTCCGTGGATACGACGGAATCTAACGCCCCGCGAATTCCACCCGTGACTTGCGCGGCCTCACTTCTATAGATGGACTGGTCACGGCCAAACTTACCATCAATCATTTTGATCACAAGCTAATTTGAGCTTGACTGCCTCCCCTGTGCTGAGATGTTTTCATCTTCGGCGTGCGGGTGGAGCAAAGTCCGGCGCAAAGCCCGCAAGTTGCGCCCGCACCTGCCATGCCATTCACCGCCAACACCATCGCCTAGATCGAGCAACAAGCTACCGCCCACCGTCGCTTGAAGCGGGAAGACCTGTGCATATCGATGCGCAGGCGCGCAACGAAATTGACGACAACAGGGGCTTCAGACTGACTATGTAAACCTGCGTCGCTGCGCTCCCACTGCCTGTCCATGTGGATACGGGTCAGGTGTCCAAGTGAGCGTGGAACGAGCGTCCAAATGATCGAGGGCTGGGTATCCAAATGGCGTGGAATCCGCATTCAAAAGTGTCTCACTTACGGGGACGCATAGGGCGCCGCGCAATGCCACAATTGTTAAGAACTGTTAGCATGCCGACACGTTTTCCAAGCGCTAACACCGAGGGTTCGCTTCTCGCTTGTCACGCATCTGGATGCGAAATTGCGGCGAACTTGACCGACCAGGCAGAGCTGAGAGGCTCATATCGACCCAAAGCGGACTATAGCGACAGGTAGCAATCTGCCAAGCGGACTATCCTTCCTCGTCCCCTTTCCACACTAGGGGCTTTTCAATTAATAGTGCAGGCAGACCTTGCCAAAGTGACTGGCCGTGATCTGGTGGGCAAAGGCATCGGCAATCCGCTCCAGTGGATAGCGGCTGTCGATGACGGGTCGCCAGCTGAAGTTTTCCAGCGCACGCACCATGTCCTGTTGCTGCTCGCGGCTACCGACGATCAGGCCTCGCAGGGTTTGCTGCTTGCGCATCAACTCCAGGGTTGGAACGCTGCCGGAAATGCCGGTGAGCACGCCGATCAGCGCGATGTGGCCGCCGGGCGCGCAGGCGCGTATGGACTGGGGCAACGTGCCCGGGCCGCCCACTTCGACCACTATGTCGGCACCTCGCCCCTCAGTGGCGACCAGAACAGCGTCGCCCCATTCTGGTTGGTCTTTGTAGTTGATGACGTGGTCGGCCCCCAACTCTAGCAAGCGCTCCTTCTTGGCCTCGGACGAGGTCGTGGCAATCACCCGGGAGCCCATTGATTTGGCCAACTGCAACGCAAGGATGGAAACGCCGCCGGTACCCAGCACCAGTACCGTATTGCCCGCCTGAATGCGCCCGTCGACCACCAACGCACGCCAAGCGGTCACGCCTGCCGTGGTCAGCGTGGCCGCTTCTTCATGGGTGTAGCCCTTTGGCGCGAGGGTGAAGGCATCAGTGGCCATGTTGACTACTTCGCGGGCAAAGCCGTCGACACCATCGCCGGGCACTGTCTGGAAGGTAGTGGGCACGACGCGGCCTGATTGCCAGAGGGGGAAGAAACACGACACCACATGATCGCCAACGATGAACTCAGTCACGCCTTCGCCGACGGCGGTGACGACCCCTGCACCATCGGACATGGGGATGCGCCCATTCTCCGCACAGGCATGGCCGGTGACGACGCCGAGGTCATGGTAATTGAGCGAGCTGGCATGAATCCGCACCTGAATCTCGCCTGCGTTGGGCGCACCCGGAGCAGGCATGTCGACCAGGCGCAGATTATCCAGACCAGCGGGATGTTGCAGTTGAATGACTTTCATGAGAGTCCTTGGGTTAGTACTGCGCGACATCACGCATGCTCGTAATGTAGATCAAGAAGCGGTACTCCAAGTCGCTGCTATGCCGGAGGTTGGCGCAGAAATCCAGCGGTTCCTGATTCGCTTGGACGCCGCCGATGAGCGAGCCCGCCAGGGAGGCTATCCGTTACATACTTGCGTTTCGGCTAAAAGCTATCTATCGGCTCACAGCGACTACTTTGACCCCTTTTCTTAGGTGTTGAACGGAAGGTTCGGGTCGAGGCTGTGTAAAAACGTTTTTCAGCGCGACAGGTACTCAAAACCGGACTGGAAATCGCGCTTCTACGTAAAATCCACATCTGCTGACGTGTCGATAAATTTCAGATTTAACGTAGACGCGCACACTGCAATCTTGGCGAAGCGTTTTTACACGCTCTGGGTCGATCACAGCCTTTTGTGGCAGACAACAATCGGCCAGAGGTAGCAAGTTGCTTCAGACAAAACTAAAGGAGGCGCTTGGAGGCGCCTCTGGAAACTGGGCCGTTTTACTCGTTAGTAGGGTTTGTCGCCGGTGATGGTCGCGCGCTCCATCTTGCGATGGCAGGGTGGATAGTCCATCACGGCATAGTGCTGGGTGCAGCGGTTATCCCATATTGCCACGCTGTGTTTCTTCCAGCGCCAACGGACTTGGTACTCGGGGTTATAGGCCTGGCTAATCAGGTATTTCAGCAGGTCGACACCTTTTTGGTTGAGGTCCTGGCCTACACGGACACGTCCTTGGGCGTGGTAATTCACGAAATGCGTAGCGTAGGCATTGACGAATAGCACCTTCTCGCCAGTTTCGGGATGGGTACGTACTACCGGATGTTCGGCATCCGGGTATTGCGCCTTCATCGCCAGGCGCTTTTCCTTTGGCATGGCGGCGGCGAAGGAAGAGTTGAAGCTGTGATTGGCGATCAAGCTATCAATTTCCTGCTTCACATCCACAGGCAGATTGTCATAAGCCATCACCATGTTGGCCCACATGGTATCGCCACCAGTTGGCGGACATTCGATGCAACGCAGAACAGAACCCATCGGAGGCGCTTCACGCCACGTGGCATCACAATGCCAGGAGTTCTCGTAGCGATCTGGCGGATTGTCCGGAGACTTGTAGATTTGCAGGAGACCCGGCGCCTCCGGGTGGTTAGGGAGCATTGGATGAGTTTCGAGCTGTCCCAGACGCTTGGCAAATGCTTCATGGTCGCGACGTGAGAACTTGTCCAAGTCCTGGTCCCGCAAAAAAAGCACTTTGTACCTTAATAGTGCTGCGTAAATTTCGTTGAAAAGGTCGTCATCGCGCACGGCGTCGCCTAGATTCACGTCGAGCAGTTCCGCGCCGATGACACAGGTCAGTTGTTCGATTCGCATTTCGTCTTCCTGTAATTATTATTGTGGGTCACGCCGCATCGCTCGTGGTTGAAGTTAACGTTTAACTATGCCGACCAATAAAATCGCGGTTTGGCAAGGCTCGGGGCATCTCTGACAAGCGCGAAGCCGTTGATAAAATACAAAGCGCTCCTGTCCGAATGTCAGGTCGCCACCTCAAAACGCCGGCATAGGCCCGTGCGCTTTTTGCCACGCTGCGGCGGCGGGATGTTCAACCAGAGGGGTAATGGACAATTTCATATACGGATACAGCGGAAGAGACCGTACCGCGGCATGAAGCTCCTCAAGACTGTCAGCCTCCCAAAGGCAGCAGGTGTCAGCCGTGCCTACTGGGCGCCAGATGCGGCGCAGTTTGCCCGTTTTAATAAACTCAAAAACGCGAGCATGTTCGCCCTGACGTAATTGTTCTTTCAGTTCCTCCGAAGTATCGGCAGGAACGGTTACTTCGAAGTGGATTAGAAAAAGCATCGTGGCTCCTTGACGGTGGGGGTTAAAAACGGAGCTGATTTGTCCGTTAATCCAAGAAACTGCGCGTAGAAGGGCAAATCCAAGCAGCAGGTAGTGGGTGCAGGAAGATGTTTCGCCAGCTATCGCCCGGCTTTAGACGAGTTTGACGAGCTGCTTGCCGAAGTTCCTGCCTTTGAACAGGTCAGACAAGGCTTCAGGCGCGCTCTCCAAACCCTGAGATACCGTCTCTCGATACTTGAGCTTGCCGGTAGCCACCAGCGTGCCGAGCTCCTTTAGTGCATCGGGCCACACTTCCATGTGCTCGCTGATGACGAAGGCTTCGAGCCGCATGCGGTTCATCAGGATGTGTTGGGTCTGGGTAATTGGAATGGGTTGGCCGTAGCGGGAGATCATGCCGCACAGTGCCACGCGCGCGAACGAGTTCGAGTGCAGCAGCACGGCGTCGAAGATCATGCCGCCGACATTCTCGAAGTGACCGTCGATGCCGTCGGGACAGGCCTCCTTCAAGGCCTGCGAAAGTGATTCCAGGTCCTGGTGCTGCTTGTAGTCGATGCAGGCGTCGAAGCCGAGTTCCTGCGTCACATACCGGCATTTGTCGGGGCCACCGGCGAGGCCAACTGCCCGCGCACCGCGCACCTTGGCGAGCTGGCCGACCGTGCCGCCTACCGCCCCGCTGGCCGCACTCACCACGACAGTCTGGCCCGCCTTGGGTTCGATGATCCTGTTGAGGCCATACCATGCGGTCACGCCCGGCATGCCGACCGAGCCGAGATAGGCGGACAAGGGAACGCAGCTCGTGTCCACTTTACGCAAGCCACCGAGCTCCGCGACGGTCACGCGTTGGTACAGCTGCCAGCCGCCCATGCCCACCACCGGGTCCCCGACCGCGAAAGCAGGGTTCTTCGACGCGGCGACCTCGCCTACGGTGCCGCCGATCATGACTTCGTTGAGCGGCTGTAGAGTCGCGTAGTTCTTCGCATCCGTCATGCGCCCACGCATGTACGGATCGAGGCTCAGGTAGTGGTGGCGCACTAGCACCTCGCCGTCCTGCAGGTCGGGCAGTTCGCGTTCGACGAGCTTGAAGTGCTGGGGCGTGGGTTCGCCAGTGGTGTGGGAAATAAGCAGCCACTGCTTGTTGTTCAAGGACATCTGGAGATCTCCTGTCAATTCACTTGGGAGAAAAAGAGAGCCCTAGAAAGAGGTGTTGTCTGTTCCGGAGTGGGCCGTCGTGGTTCGTGAGACGGGAGGCTAAGCTTGCTTCTCGTCTAGGATCAGTTTGTCGACCTCGACGTATCCTTGATGTATTTTTTGGGACATTTAATATCTAATCGGGGACACACGTTGCCATACTTCGTGCCGCTACTTCGAAGCGCCAGCCTCGTGGGATTTGACGATCTTGCACGAGAAGGAGGACTTAACCCGGACGCTATGCTGCGCCAGTCGGGCTTGAATCCTCGGCACTTGGTCGATCCAGATACGCCAATCAGCGCGTTGGCAGTGCGCCATTTGCTGGAGAGCTCCGCCGCTGTATCGGGAATCGAGGACTTCGGGCTGCGGTTAGCAAGGACAAGAAGACTCTCCAACCTCGGCCCGCTCAGTGTCCTGATGCGTGAAGCCCAGACTGCACGAGAGGCAATCGATAGCCTTTGTCGCTATATGCGGCTTGTAAACGCGTCTCTACTAACAACCGTCGAGGAGCACGACGATTGGTCAGTTGTTCGGTTGGAGGTGGTGTTAACAGAAGCGCACGGATCGGTTCGGCAGGTGACCGAGTTGTCTATGGGCGTGCTCTACCGCAGTATTGCCGAACTGTTAGGACCCAGTTGGAAGCCTAGAAGTGTTTGTCTTGAGCACCGTCCACCGCATGGTCCGACTATCCACAAAACGATGTTCGGAGGAACGGTGGAGTTCAATGCAGATTTCAACGGCATCGTCTGCGCCACGCATCTGTTGAGCTCACCGCTGCCCCCCTCGGACTCTCGCATGGCGCTCTATGCGCGCCGTATCCTGGATAACGCTCTTTCCTCCGCCGGCGAGGGTTCGGCGCATAACGCTCGGCGAACCATCATCGCGTTCCTGCCAACTGGCCGTTGCACGGCGGACCAAGTGGCGAAGACGCTGGGCATGGATAGACGTACGCTCCATCGGCATCTGCTTGCTGAAGGAACGAATTTCTCGTTGCTGCTGCGGACGGTTCGATCAGAGTTTGCCTCTCGACATCTTATCGATAGTGACCGTTCACTGGCGGAAGTTGCCGACCTGCTCGGGTTCTCAACTCCGAGCGCGTTCGGCTTCTGGTTCAGGAAAAACTTCGGCATGACGGCATCGATGTGGAAGCAATGCCAAGGGCGTGGTGCGCCAAGAGTTGGACCGGAGTGACCAGTGGTCACAGCTACAATCTGTGGTCGTTGGCTCGCAGCACTGAACGACCAGTTTGGCCTCTACACTACGAGACTTCATTTGGGTCGTGAGTTGTGATCCACAACCGTACGCTCTGGCAGGTGCTGACAGACCGCGAGGGGTCGTACGCAGCCACGTTAGAGTGTCCGCTTTTGGCCGTTTTCTGCCCGTCGCGAGGGGCAGAAAACGACCCTAAGCGGTCTTACGACTTTCGCGGAAGCGGACGTTCAAAGTGGATGCTTCCACATATTGGGCACGCCAACACCACGTCGGCATCTCTGTAAGGGGGTATCTGTCATTACAAAGCTCCTGAATCAGACCACATACCGGGCCATCAACCAATAGCCCATAAATCCGAATCACGTCACCGCCAGGACATGCCCCTGCATTGGGCCCCTACGCTCACAGAAAAGCGTATTTGCCTCAGCGGGACAGTGACCGGTCTGAATTGAGTGGCCGATTAAACGTCAATCAGGCGAACTGCCTGGCGCGAATCAATTGTTGGAATAAATCCGATGCCTTGGTGCTCTGTGATCCACTTCCGAGTCAGCTCTATATCGAAATACCAACCGTGGGTTTTCATCAGCACAAGCGCCGCACCCGTAATTCGACAATGCCCACAGCTCGGACAGGTTCTTTCCTCGTATTCACCATCAGTTTCAAAGACCGCCGCAGTTTCAACACAAATCAAGCAAGTCATGAACTACTCCTTTTGGCTTTCCCAAATCCCCCAGCAGGACGATGAACTGCAATCCCAACGCGTAATCGACCCGAGTGGCGGCCAGGGCTGGGAGCTTGCCTAGTTGGCTTCTTTCACCGCACTGAGAAACGCGCACGTGCGTTCCTGCTGCGGGTGTTCGAAGATTTGGGCCGGGGTGCCCTGCTCGTGAATCTGCCCTTTGTAGAAAAAGCACACACGATCAGCGAACTCCCGGGCGAAACCCATTTGATGCGTAACCATCAGCATGGTCAGGTTGTGTTCGGTGCCGAGCTTGCGGATCACGTTGAGCACTTCGCCGCACAGTTCCGGGTCGAGCGCGGAGGTCACTTCGTCGAACAGCATGACTTTCGGGCGCATGGCTAGTGCCCGGGCGATCGCCACCCGTTGTTGTTGACCACCGGATAACTGCGATGGGTAATGCCCGAGCTTGCTGCCCAGACCCACCAGCTCCAGCAAGTCTGCTGCACGTTCACGGGCCTCGGCCGGTTTCATACCGAGCACCTGCACCGGCGCCTCGATAACGTTTTGCAACGCTGTCATGTGAGGGAACAGGTTAAAACTCTGGAACACCATGCCGATCTTGCCGCGCACTCGGCGGATGTGCCGGTCATTGGCGGGCACCAATACACCGTTGCGATTGGGCATGTGGGTCAGCAAGTCATCCTCAATGCGGATCAGTCCGTCATCGATGCCTTCGAGTGTCATCAGTACCCGCAGCAGTGTGGATTTTCCGGAGCCGCTGGGGCCGATGATCGCGACTTTCTCACCCGGCGTGACGTCCAGGTTCAAATGATCGAGCACGGTAAAGTTGCCGTAGCTCTTGGTAACGTCCTGGAAGCTGACGATCGGCTTTACCGGTTTGGTTTCCTGCATGGCCATGGCCTCCTGCGGATGCAGCGGGGTCGGGTTGCTGTGCCGTGAAAGGTCACCGGGTGTCGACAGTGGAGTAGTCATTAGCGTAGCTCCAGGCGCACTTCAAGGCGCCGTACCAGATAAGCCAAAGCAATGCTTAGGGCGAGGAAAAACAGGCCGACCATGGTGATCGGCTCCAAATAGCGGAAATTCTCGGAACCGATGTTCTTGGCCTGTTGCATGATTTCCACCACGGTAATCGCCGACAGCACCGGCGTGTCCTTGAGCATCGCCACCAGGTAGTTGCCCAATGGAGGCAGGATCGGCCGCAGGGCCTGGGGCAGTATGATGTTGCGATAAGCGCTGTATGGGGCGATGTTCAACGCCGTGACCGCTTCCCATTGCGCGCGCGGCACCGCATCGAGGCCGCCGCGATACACCTCGGCGATGTAGCAGGCGTAATGCAGGCCTATGCCGAGAATCCCCACTTGCATCGCGGTCATGCTGACACCGTAATTGGGCAGCACGTAGTAAAGGAAATACACCTGGATCAGCAGCGGCGTGCTGCGAATGAACTCGATCACGGCGGTGGTCGGCCACGACAGCCAGACTCTGCGGCTCCTTCGACCGATAGCCAGGAACAGCCCCAGCACAATGGCAATCAGGAAGCCGACCAGGGTAATCCCCACGGTGTTAAGGGAAGCGCGCAGTAAATCGGGGAGGATTTGCCAGGCATAGGTCCAATCGAACAGTGTCATGACAGACCTCCACGCATCCGCCCGCGAGCCAGATGGCGCTCAATGTGACGCATGCCGATGTTGATCGCCTGCGCCAAGACGAAGTACATCACCAGCGCCAGGCTGAAAATTTCCAGAGTCTCGAAAGTTGCCTGATCCAATTGACGAGCCCTGAAGCTCAGGTCTGACAGGGTGATTAACGACACCAGTGAAGTATTTTTCAGCAATTCGATCAGCAGGTTGGTACCCGGCGGAATAGCGGCCAGCAATGCCTGCGGAAGAATGATGCGGCGAAAGCGCTTATAGCCGCTAAAGTTCAGTGCCGTGGAAGCTTCGTATTGCCCCTTGGCGACAGAGCTGATCGCACCGCGCATCACCTCGGCGCCGTAAGCACCAATGTGCAAGCCGAGGCCGACGATGGCCACGCTGTAGGGACTCAGTTCGAGGTTGAACGGCGGCAGCGGCAGCACGAAAAACAGCCAGAACAATTGCACCAGCAACGACGTGCCTCGAAACACTTCAATGTAAGCAATGGAAAACCAGCGCAATGGCCGCCAAGGCGACATGCGCCCCAGAGCCGCGAGGATTGCCGCGACAATCGCCAGCAGCGAACCGAAGATCGTCACCTGGAGTGTCACCCAGGCGCCTTGTATCAATAGCGGAAGTAATTCACCCATGGTTTAAACCTGTCCATCCGGATTAAGCAGGGAAATAGGCATCGCGCCGTGGCGCCATGCCTGTTTCGACTATTGAGCGCAGAGCTCGGCAGCCGTTTTGCTTGTCACGTTGGATTTGTCAAACCCGAAAGGGGCAACTGCCTTGAGGTGCTCTTCGGAGCCCAACCATTTTTTCAACTCGGCGTTGACCGCATCGCGCAGGTCTTTGTCTTCCGGACGGAAGGCGAGAGCACCGTATCCAATGTGTGACGGGTCATCCTTGAACTCGGTGACTGCTTCAACTTTTTCACCACCCTTGGCGGCCAAACCTTTCATGGTCAGTTGAGTACCCACTGCCGCGTCGGCACGACCGGCGCGCACGGCTTGCAACTGGGCGGTGGTGTCCGGTACTTGGAGGATTTGCTCATCCTTAACACCCGAGTCGCGGGCATAGCCCAGGTTCACCGTGCCGGCCATGATTGCCAGCTTCACCTCGGGATTCTTGGCGATGTCTTCGTAACTGTGCAGCCCCTTCGGGTTGCCTTTGGCCGTAAGCAGCGCGTCCGGCAGTTGATACTGCGGATCGGTAAACAGCACCTGCTTGCAGCGAGCCGGCGTGATGTACATGCCGGCGGCAATCACGTCGAAGCGCCCGGCGCGCAGACCCGGGATCAACGAGCCCCATTCGGTCAACACTCCGTCAACCTGTTTGATGCCCATTTTGGCAAAGATGGCTTTGGCGATTTCCGGTGATTCACCGGTGACCCTGCCGTCGGTTTCGGTAAAGGCGAACGGGGTTTCGTTGGCATAACCGATACGGATGCTGCTGTTCTGTTTGACGGTTTCCAGTGTCGTAGCTGCTTGGGCGCCGGAGACTAGGCCGAACATCGCGCAAGCTACGAACAGGTGACGCAATGCATGGGTGCTGCGGGAAGGGAAATTGCTCATCGATAAAATCTCCTGTTTCTTGTTGACCCGTCGGTGACGGCTCTGTGGTAGGAGGCAGTGTTACAAGAGCAAAGCGTACAAGGACTGATCTCATGGATCTGGGCGCAGTCCGGTACAGGTCGACTGATTTTGTTGTGGGCTTGAAGGTGCCCGGCTGTCGACCTTGAGCCGAGCATACAAAAGCGCTGAGCATCATTGTATTGCACTAGGACAATTGCATTGCATGGATACTAGCGCGATGCTGTCCCGACGAGCACAGACCCGGGTTTTAGCGCTGATGGACAAATGGAAAGCGGCACTGGATATCGTCCGCAGTGGCGAGTCAAAGTACAAGATTCTGGTGCAGGCGATTGCCGATGATATCGAGCAGGGTGTCTTGGCCAATGATCAGCGCCTGCCACCGCAGCGGCATGTTGCCGATACCATGGGTATCAGCGTGCAGACGGTCACCAACGCCTATAAAGAGCTGGAGCGTCAGGGGCTGGTGCGTTGCGAAGTCGGGCGCGGTAGCTTTGTGTCGCGGCGCATGAGCGATCGAGTGGCTACCTATATTCTCGATAGCCCTGAACGGGCCCTGGTGGATTTTTCCATCGCGCGGATCCTGCACACCCGCGAGCACGACCAGTTCTGGCGTGACACCTGCCGCGAGCTCAGCACGGAAGAGGATCAGCCGTGGATTCACGCATTTCGTCCAATTGCCGGTTTCGAGTCGCACCGCGAAGAGGCCATGCGCTGGATCGGACGGCAAGGACTGCGGGTCGAGCGCGATGACATCCTGATTACCAATGGCGCGGCCCACGGTATCTTCCTTGCGCTGGCATCTCTGGCGGGCCCCGATGATGTAGTACTTTGCGAAGGGGTCACCGATCACGGAGTGATCGGCAACTCTCAGGTATTGGGGTTCACCCTCAAAGGCCTGGAGATGGACCGTTATGGCATCGACCCGGAACATTTTGAAGACATGTGCAGCAACGAGCGCATCACCGCGCTGGTGTGCACGCCGAACCTGAACAACCCGACCACCAGCCTGATGCCGGACAGTCGTCGGCGGGAGATTGCCGACATCGCTCGGCGTTTCGGCGTGCACATCATTGAGGACGATGTATATGGGCCGTTGCTGGATGAGCATCGCGCGCCGCCGATCAGCCATTACCTGCCAGAACTGTCGTTCTATTGCACCAGCATGACCAAGTCGGTGCTGACCGGTTTACGCATCGGTTATCTGGTGGTGCCCAAGCGTTTGGCGTTGCGCACCGAGAGCATCTTGCGGGTTAATAGCTGGATGGCCACGCCCATGGTCTCCGAAATCGCCGCGCGCTGGATTCGCGACGGTCGCGCCGACACGCTCGTGCGTTTGCAGCGCAAACTGTTGGCCGGCCGACAGGCGATGGTCAGCGAATACTTGGGCGAGCACCTGCTCAGCCAGCATCCTCATGCATTGAATGCGTGGGTCGGCATTCCCCCGCATTGGGAGGTCGACAGCCTGGTTCGGGCCCTGCGTCACCGGCACATTGCCGTCACGTCGCCTGACCCGTTCACCGTGCGTGGCACGCCTCGGGCTCGAGCGGTAAGGATGTGTGTCGGAGCCGAATGCAGCGACGAAGAAATGCGGGACGCACTGATGAGCATGCGCGAGATATTCGGGCAGTACCCGCAAATCCACGATTTCTGACCGGGAAAAAGTTCGCAAAAAAGTTTGTCGGCTAAATTGCCCTAGTACATTCATTACGACAATCCAGTCCTCTTAGACTGCGCCCAACACCACAGTCGGGACGCGGTCATGTCAACGTTGCAGCTACATGATGTTTACCTCGCTCGCCAGCGCATCGAATCGCTTGTCCGGCGTACCCCCTTGGAATATTCGCCCAGCCTTTCGCAACGATTGGGCGTGGCGGTGTACCTCAAACTCGAATCCCAGCAAATCACCGGCAGTTTCAAATTGCGCGGTGCGAGCAATGCCGTGGCGCAGCTCAGCGCCGAGGAGAAAGCGCGTGGCGTGGTGGCGGCGTCGACCGGTAATCACGGTCGTGCTCTGGCGTATGCCGCTTCCCGGCAAGGCGTGAAGGCGACGATTTGCCTGTCGCATCTGGTGCCGGCGAACAAGGTTCAAGCCATTCGTGATCTGGGCGCCGAGGTATGCATCGTCGGCCAGTCCCAGGACGACGCCCAGCGTGAAGCCGAACGGATCGCCAACGAGCAAGGCGCGACATTGCTGCCGCCGTTCGATCACCCGGCCATCATCGCCGGGCAGGGCACGCTGGGGCTGGAAATCCTCGAACAGCAACCGGACGTGGCGCAAATTCTCGTGCCGTTGTCCGGCGGCGGTTTGTTTGCCGGGGTGGCGCTGGCGATCAAAAGCGTCAGCGCGAACATCATCACCCACGGCATCAGCATGCAACGCGGTGCAGCCATGCACGCCAGCCTCGCAGCCGGGCATCCGGTGGAAGTCGAAGAGCTGCCGACCCTGGCCGACTCGCTCGGCGGTGGCATCGGCCTGAACAACCGTTACACCTTCCACATGACCCGCGATCTGTGTGACCACCTGCATTTGCTCAGCGAGACTTCCATCGCCAAGGCCCTACGCCATGCCTATCGCGAAGAGCATCTGGTGCTGGAAGGCGCGGCTGTGGTCGGGATTGCCGCGTTGCTTGATGGATTGATTGAGCCGCGCGGGCCGATCGTGGTGGTGGTCAGCGGCCGTAACGTCGACATCGATCAGCACCTGCGCGTCCTCGCGGGCGCAGATGCGTGAACCACAACAATAACGACTGAATGGAGTGCCGCATTGATGAGTGACATCACCTTATTGAGCGAAGCGGATCTGCGTGCCTGCGTAGCACTAGACCTGCCGAGCATCGAAGCCATCGAACAAGCCTTTGTGCTACTGGCCACAGCAGCGGTGGCAATGCCGCCGATCCTGCGTCTGGACATCCCCGAGCACAATGGCGAAGTGGACGTGAAGACTGCGTACCTGCCGGGCCTGGAGCGTTTTGCGATCAAGGTCAGTCCGGGGTTTTTCGACAATCCGAAACTCGGCCTACCGAGCCTCAACGGCATGATGATGTTGCTGTCGGCGCGCACCGGTTTGCTCGACGCCTTGCTGCTGGACAACGGTTATCTGACCGCCGTACGCACAGCCGCGGCGGGCGCCGTGGCGGCTCGCGCCCTGTCGCGGGTCGACAGTCGCAGCGTGGCGCTGATCGGTGCCGGCGAGCAGGCCGCGTTACAGCTTCAGGCATTGCGCCTGGTGCGACCGATTGAATCCGTTCGAGTCTGGGCACGTGACAGCGCCAAGGCTCAAGACTTCAGCGCTGAATTGGCGCACGACAGCGGTCTGACGGTCACGACTTGCGCGAGCATCGACGAGGCCATGACCGGCGTGGACATTGCGATCACCTGCACCCCGAGCCGCGAACCCTTGATCGAAGCGCGCCATCTGCACCCCGGCTTGCATATCACAGCCATGGGCTCGGACGCCGAACACAAAAACGAAATTTCCCCCCAGGCGCTGGCGCAGGTCGACCGCTACGTGGCGGATCGCTTGAGCCAGACGCGAATCCTCGGCGAGTTGCATCACGCTCTGGCGGCCGGCGCTATTACCGACGAGTCGGGCTTGGCCGAATTGGGGCAAGTGCTCGCAGGCCAGCGCCCAGGTCGGACCAGCGAGGCGCAAGTCACCTTGTGCGACCTCACCGGCACCGGCGCCCAGGACACCGCCATGGCCAATCTGGCCTTCGAGCGCGCGCGCTCGGCCGGCAAGGGTTTTCAGTTCGGTAGCTAATCCACTTTTTTCATCCGTGCGTCATTTATCAGAGGGCATGTGCATGTCTCAGATAGTCGTCAATCTCCCGTTCGAACGGGAGGAATACGCCCAGCGTCTGGCCAAGGTTCGAGCGGCCATGCAGGTTCAGGGCATCGAGCTGTTGCTGGTCACCGATCCGTCGAACATGGCCTGGTTGACCGGCTATGACGGTTGGTCGTTTTACGTTCACCAATGCGTGTTGTTGGCGCTCGACGGCGAGCCGGTCTGGTTCGGTCGCGGGCAAGACGCCAACGGCGCCAAGCGCACGGTGTTCATGCAGCACGAGAACATCGTCGGTTACCCGGACATCTACGTGCAGTCCCGGGAACGCCATCCGATGGATTACCTTTCGCGGGAAGTCATCAGTGCCCGGGGTTGGGACGCGCTGACCATCGGCGTGGAAATGGATAACTATTATTTCAGCGCCGCCGCGTATTTGTCGCTGCAGAAAAACCTGCCGCAGGCCAAGCTGATCGACGCGGTCGGGCTGGTGAACTGGCAGAGGGCGATCAAGTCGCCCCAGGAAATCGCTTACATGCGCATCGCTGCGCGCATCGTCGAAAACATGCACGGGCGGATCCTCGAACGGATCGAGCCGGGCATGCGCAAAAATGAACTGGTGGCTGAAATCTACAGCAGCGGGATCCTCGGCGCTGACGGTCATGGCGGCGATTACCCGGCCATCGTGCCGCTATTGCCCACGGGTGCCGACGCCAGCGCGCCGCACCTGACCTGGGACGATTCGCCGTTCGAAAAAGGCGCCGGGACCTTCTTTGAAATCGCCGGTTGCTACAAGCGTTATCACTGTCCGCTGTCGCGCACGATCTATTTGGGCAAACCTCCACAGCACTTCCTCGACGGCGAAAAAGCCGTGGTCGAAGGCATCGCCGCAGGACTGGAAGCAGCCAAACCGGGCAATACCACCGGCGACATCGCTGTGGCGTTTTTCAAAGTGTTGGAGAAATTCGGCATCCACAAGGACAGCCGTTGTGGCTACCCGATCGGGATCAGCTATCCGCCAGACTGGGGCGAACGCACCATGAGCCTGCGTCCCGGCGACACCAGCGTGTTGCAGCCGGGCATGACTTTCCACTTCATGCCGGGCCTGTGGATGGACGATTGGGGGCTAGAAATCACCGAAAGCATTCTGATCACCGAAACCGGCGTCGAGACGCTGTGCAACGTGCCACGCCAACTGTTCGTGAAGGATTGAGCCATGAGCGACCTGCCTGACAACCCGATCAGCGCCACGGTGGATTTTGCCCGCGAAGGCGTGCAGCACGGGTTCCTCAAATTGCCGTACTCCCGGGACGACTCGGCCTGGGGCGCGGTGATGATTCCGGTCACGGTGATTCAGCGCGGTCAGGGTCCGACCGCGCTGCTTACCGGCGGTAACCACGGTGACGAATACGAAGGCCCGGTGGCGCTGAGCAAACTGGCCCAGGGCCTGACAGCCGCCGATGTCACGGGGCGGGTGATTATCGTCCCGTTCATGAACACCCCGGCGTTCCATGCCGGTCGGCGCACGTCGCCGATCGACAAGGGCAATCTGAATCGCAGTTTCCCCGGTAAGCCGGACGGCACCGTGACCGAGAAAATCGCCGATTACTTCAACCGGACCTTGTTGCCCTTGGCCGACATCGTGCTGGATATCCATTCCGGTGGCCGCACCCTGGACTTCCTGCCTTTCGCGGCTTGTCATGTGCTGCCCGACAAGAACCAGCAAGAGCAATGTGAAGCCGCTATGCGCGCCTTCAATGCGCCTTACAGCATGCGCATGCTGGAGCTCGATGCCGGGTCGATGTACGACACCGCCGCCGAGCGTCAGGGCAAAGTTTTTGTCACGACCGAACTGGGTGGCGGTGGTTCGTCCACGGCGCGCAGTGTGGCGATTGCCGAGCGCGGGGTGCGCAATCTGCTGGTGCATGCGGGGATTCTCGAAGGTGAGATCCAGACCACGGAGTCAATCATGCTCGACATGCCCGATGCCAATTGCTTCATCGACAGCGAACACGATGGCTTGCTGGAAATGTGCCGCGATCTGGGCGATAACGTGAGAGAAGGAGACGTGATTGCCCGCGTTTACGACGCTACCCGTAGCGGCGTCGCCCCGGTGGAATATCGCGCGGCCCGCAGCGGGCTGCTGGCGGCGCGCCACTTTCCCGGAGTGGTGCAGTGCGGCGATATCATTGCAGTCATCGCCGATGTATTGACCTGATCTAAAAACCTGTGGGAGCGAGCCTGCTCGCGATTGCGGCGTTACTTCTCTCATTGATGTGACTGAAATATCGCTATCGCGAGCAGGCTCGCTCCCACAGGTTTGTCCTACTCATTCAGGAGATCCTCGACCCATGCACAAGCTCGATCGCTATGACCTGAAAATCCTGCGAATCCTCGCCGAAGACGGTCGGATCACCAAGTCGAGCTTGGCCGAGGCGATCAATCTCTCGGTGACCCCGGCGTGGGAGCGGGTTCGCAAGTTGGAGTCGCTTGGGCTGATAAAGGGCTACCGGGCACTGATCGACTGGAACGCGGTGTTCAAAAGCCAGCAGGTGCTGGTGGAAATCACCCTAGCCCGACACACCGCCCAGGACATGCGGCGGTTCGAGCAACGCATGAACGAGGCCGCCGAAGTGGCATTCTGTTACGCCACCGGTGGCGGTGTTGATTACATGGCGATGATCCAGGCGCCGGACATTGACCATTACCAGCGGTTTATCGACCAGTTGTTGCTCGATGACCTGGGCATTGAGCGCTACTTTACCTACATCGTCACTAAAACCATCAAGACCGCGGGTGCCTTGCCGGCCGAGGTGGCGCAAGAACCATAAATCGGGGCAAAACCTTCACCGCAAAAAGTCCCTGTTTACCGGCGTTCAATCAGAAAAAACCTATGGTTACACCCCGCCAAACGCCAAATCATCTTGGCTGCGCTGCCCTAGCATGGATTCACGCACACGGTTTGGAGTGAACGCCATGACATACAAACATCCGCTGTTGTTCAAAGCACTTTGCTACGTAGACGGCCATTGGGTCCACAGTGACAGCGGCCATAGCGTCGCCGTGCACAATCCGGCCGATCAGAAGTTAATCGGTCATGTGCCGATGCTCGATCAGCCTCAGATCATCGCCGCCGTAGATGCCGCACACCGGGCGTTTTCAGCCTGGCGTGAACAAAGCCTCGATGACCGCGGAACGATTCTGCGGCGCTGGGCGGCGTTGATCCTTGAGCATCAGGAAGACCTGGCGCGGATTCTCAGCCAGGAACAAGGCAAGCCCCTGGCCGAATCACGCGGCGAAATCGCCTACGCCGCCAGTTTCATTCCATGGTTTGCCGAAGAAGCGCGGCGCCTTTACGGGCAGAACATCCCCAGCCATATCCCCGGCGCGCATCTGGGCACGATCAAGGAACCGGTTGGCGTCTGTGCACTGCTGACGCCGTGGAATTTTCCTTCGGCGATGATCACCCGCAAAGCCGCCGCCGCATTGGCCGCCGGTTGCACTGTGGTCATCAAACCGGCCCACGAAACGCCGTATTCGGCATTGGCCCTGGCACAACTGGCAGAAGAGGCGGGCTTCCCGGCCGGCGTGTTCAACGTGGTGCTGGGCGAACCGCAAATGACCATGCAAACCCTGGTGCAGGACACTCGCGTGCGTTCGGTCAGCTTCACCGGCTCGACCCGGGTCGGCAAGTTGGTGCTGCAAGCGGCGGCCCAGGACGTGAAGAAAGTGTCGCTGGAACTGGGCGGAAACGCGCCGTTTATTGTCTGCGCCGATGCCGATCTGGAGCTGGCGGTGAAAGTCGCGGTAGAGGCCAAGTTCCAGACCTCGGGCCAGGATTGCTGCGCGGCCAATCGGATTATGGTCGAACGCTCGATTTATCCGGCGTTCCTCAACCGCTTTGCCTCTGCGGTGCGCGAACTGCGGGTCGGCCCGGCACTGGTGGGTGATCAAGAGCAAAGTGTCGACATCGGCCCGCTGATGCATCAGGCCGCCTTCGATGTGACCGCCGAGCGTGTGGCTGATGCGCTGAAGCTGGGCGCGCAACGTCTGGTGGGCGGCGAAGCGCATGCCCTCGGCGGATTGTTCTATCAGCCGACGGTGCTTGCCGACGTTACGCCGCAGATGCGTATCTACCGCGAAGAGAATTTCGCGCCGATTGCTGGCGTCATGCCTTTCGACACCCTCGAGCAAGCCATCGAAATGGCCAACGACACCGAATACGGTCTGGCTGCCTACATTTGTTCCAACCGCCTGGACCTAATCTACCCCCTGATTCGCCGCCTCGACCACGCCATGGTCGCAGTCAATGGCGTCAAGTTCACCGGCCATCCGATCCCGTTCGGTGGCATGAAAGCCTCGGGGTTGGGCCGCGAGGGCGGTGCCGAGGGCTTCGAAGCCTTTGTCGAAACCAAATACTTTTGCCTGCACCATCAAGGCCAGTTCTAAGGAGATCCGCCATGAGCCAAAAACTCGATTCGTTGTTCGAACAAGACCGTGCGCACTTCATGCACCCGTCGACCCATGCCCATGACCACGCCAGCGGCACGCTCAAGGGACGCATCATCAAGAGCGCGTCAGGCATTCGTATCCGCGACCACGAAGGCCGCGACTTCATCGACGCCTTTGCCGGGCTGTACTGCGTGAACATCGGCTACGGGCGCACCGAAGTCGCTGATGCGATCTACAAGCAGGCAAAGGAGTTGGCCTATTACCACACCTATGTCGGGCACTCGACCGAAGCGATCATCGAGCTGTCGAGTCGCATCATCGACTGGGCGCCGGAGGGCATGAAGAAGGTCTACTACGGCCTGTCCGGTTCCGACGCCAACGAAACCCAGATCAAACTAGTGCGTTACTACAACAACGTATTGGGTCGCCCGCAGAAGAAGAAAATCATCTCCCGTGATCGCGGTTATCACGGTTCAGGCATCATGACCGGCAGCCTGACCGGCCTACCGACTTTCCACCAGCATTTCGACCTCCCGGCCGAAGGCGTTAAACATACCATTTGTCCGCACTGGTACCGCAAGGCACCGGCAGGTATGGATGAAGCCACTTTCGTGCGCTATTGCGCCGACGAGCTGGAGAAAATGATCCTGGCCGAAGGGCCGGACACCGTCGCCGCGTTCATCGGCGAACCGCTGATGGGCACCGGCGGCATCATCGTTCCGCCGGCCGGCTATTGGGCGGCCATACAAGCGGTGTTGAACAAATACGACGTGTTGTTGATCGCCGACGAAGTGGTCTGCGCCTTCGGTCGCCTGGGTTCGAAGATGGGCAGTCAGCGCTATGGCATGCGTCCTGACCTGATCACCACGGCCAAAGGCCTGACCAGTGCCTATGCGCCTTTGTCGGCAGTGATTGTCGGTGAAAAAGTCTGGGACGTGATCGAAAAAGCCTCCGAATCTCAAGGTGCCATGGGACATGGCTGGACGTACTCCGGGCATCCGATCTGCGCGGCGGCGGCCCTGGCCAACCTCGACATCCTGGAGCGGGAAAACCTGACGGCCAACGCAGAGAAGGTTGGCAGTTATCTGAATCGTCGGTTGCGGGAAGTATTGGAAGGTCATCCGCTTGTAGGCGAAGTGCGTGGCGACGGCATGCTTGCCGCAGTCGAGTTCATGGCCGATCGTGAGCAACGCACACCATTCGATGCTGCATTGAAGATCGGTCCGAAAGTATCGGCAGCCTGTCTTGAACGCGGAATGATTGCCCGAGCGATGCCCCATGGCGACATTCTCGGCTTTGCACCACCGTTGATCTTGACCGAGGAGGAGGCCGACCTGATAGTCGACATCACCAAAAGTGCGGTCGATCACGTGGCCAGCGAGATACTGGGCTAAGCCTTGCCGCTCATCCCTCCCTCCCCAAAAAACCGTTCGATCCTTCACCGTTCGGGTGGTTTTTTGTATCGCCAGTTTTGGCCTTATCGTGAATGAGCTGCGAATAGAAGATTGTGACTACATAAACTCATTTTGGGAGTAAGGAGGCCCGGAGATGAACTGCTGAAGGCCCATCGAATGACTGCTTTTGGCCGACTACTGCCCTTCGCGACAGGCAGAAATCGGAAAATTGTGGTCACTGAGGAAGGGAGCAGTAAGTCGGTTGCTACCCTTCATGAACGGCGGCAACCGATCTATTGCGTCCATTGTCCTGACCAAAATTGGCAGCGTGTTGCAAGTCTCAAAGGGACAAACGGACCAATGCAAGTCATTGGGCTGATGCAGACAAACAACAAGGGAAAAGCCTTCAACGCTTTGGCAGCATCCGGGTCAAGGTGTTATCGCCCACATAGTAGTGATGGAACAACCCCGCCAACGCGTGCAGACCGATCAACCAGTAACCGGTGCTGCCGAGTAGCTCGTGCCAATACTTGAGCTGCTTTGCCAAGTCAGGGTCGACCGCTATTGGCGCTGGCAGAAAAAAACCGAAATAGGACACCGGTTTCCCCCCTGCGGCCAGCATCAGCCAGGCCAGTAACGGAGTAACGATCATCAGCACATAGAGTGCCAGATGCATCAGGTAGGACAACGCCGTCTGCCAAGTGGGCAGCGCCGGTGTAATAGGCGGGCGCGGTTTCAGCCGCCCAATCAAGCGGACCCAGACCAGGGCAAAAATGCTCAGTCCGAACATACCGTGCAGCCCGAGAAACAAACTTCGCAAATGATCGCCTTTCGGCAACAATCCTTTGATTTCAATGCAGCTGTACACGCCGACAAACAGCGCCAGCATCAACCAGTGCATCATGATCGAGAGTGTTGCGTAGCGATTTAGGGTTGTATTGCGAATCATCCTGGGCCTCATGCAAGTCATTGGCCGCCAGCTCATTCGAGCAGCCTGGTTGGTTGTCGTCAAATTGATGTTCGCCACATTGCCCACCGAGTCTTAAGGCAATCTGAAGACAGCTTCCGCCCATTTTTCTCACCTTCAGACTTCGTTAAGAAATGCCATTGATACTTCCCCTCAATTGCTCCGGGGGAGGTATTTTCCAATGTCCGATTTCAACTGGAATATTCAGTTGCCGCTGCACCTTGGCCAGGCCGAAGCAGCGCCGATGCAGCTCGCCAGAGCATTGCCGGGTGATTCGCACCGCGGTGCCTTCGAGTGCTTTATCCAGCAACGCTTTCGTAAAGCCCACGGTGCCGACATTCGCCATTTCATGCCGGAACTGTTCGGCATGAGCGACGCGTCCGGCGGGCTGTGTGCAGTGGCGGGGATACGTCTCGCAAACGCCGGACCGCTATTTCTGGAGGGTTACCTGGACGAGGCAATCGAGTTGCTGATCAGTGCCAGCGCCAACAATAGCGTGGACCGATCGGCGGTCGTCGAGGTCGGTAATCTGGCGGCCAGCGATACCGGAAGCGCGCGGATGAGCATCGTTGCGATGACCTATTTGCTCGCTATGGGTGGGCTGGAATGGGTGGCCTTCACTGGCAGCGTGGGATTGGTGAACAGCTTTCATCGCCTGGGTTTGAACCCCGTGACGCTGTGTGCGGCCGACCCGGCGCGGCTTGGCGAGGAACGGTACGCCTGGGGTAGCTACTACGAGAGCAAGCCTTGGGTCCACTTTGGCAATATCCGCGCCGGATTCATACATTTACGAAACATCGGTCTGTTCAGTCGGCTGGGCTTGCCAACCTCCATTGAAGGCGCCTGCCATGTCGCCTGAACTTGAACGATTCAAACAGGCGCTGCGTAACCATGCCGAGCAAAAATCCAATGTCACCGCGTTGTGGGGCGATAACCGCAAGCTGAACTACGCCAACCTGTACGCGGAAGTGATGCAGCGTCAGCAGTGCCTGCGCGATGAACAGGTCAAGGTTGTTGCGCTGGCGCTGGACAACGGTGTCGATGCGATGCTCTGGGATTTGGCCGTGTTGTTCGAAGGTTTGACCTGCGTGACCTTGCCGCCTTTTTTCAATCCGGCGCAACGTAAGCATTGCCTGGAACAAAGCCAGGCCGAACGGGTGATTGCCGAACCGTCCATGCATGATGAACTGCAAGCAGCCGGATACCGGAAAAGCGGTGAGTTCTGGCATCGCACCTTCAGCAACCCGAGCCCTATGCCCGAAGGCACCGCCAAGTTGACCTTCACCTCCGGCACCACCGGGACGCCCAAGGGTGTGTGTTTGAGCGCGGACAGCATTTTGCGTGTCACCCGTGAGCTGGATCTGGCGAGCAAACCCACCCATCCGCGTCACCATCTTGCGCTGCTGCCATTGGCCATCCTGCTGGAGAACATCGGATGTTATGCGGCCTTGTTCGCTGGCGCGACCTTGAGTCTGCCCAGCGAGAAAACCCTGGGTATTCGAGGTGCCAGTGGCGTTGATGTGCCATCGCTGCTGGGATGCCTGGCGAGCCGGTCGCCCCAGAGCCTGATTCTGGTGCCCCAGTTGCTGTTGGTACTGGTCAGCACTGCTGAACAAAAAGCCTTCGATCCACAGGGCTTGCGCTTTGTCGCCGTGGGCGGTGCGCGGGTTTGCGAAGATCTACTGCATCGTGCTCAACGCGTGGGTATACCGGTTTTCGAGGGGTACGGACTGTCGGAGTGCGCCTCGGTGGTCTGCCTCAATCGTCCGCAAACGCAACGCCCCGGCAGTGTCGGCCAGCCGCTGCCCCATGTAGAGATTCGCTTGGCCGATGACGGCGAGGTGTTGATCAAGGGGGGATCCTTGCTGGGCTATCTGGGAGAAGCACCGCATACCGCTGAGTGGTGGCCCAGTGGCGATCTCGGCGAGTTCGATGCCGACGGCTTTCTCTACCTCAAGGGGCGCAAGAAACATCAGTTCGTGACCAGTTTCGGCCGCAACGTCAACCCCGACTGGGTGGAGGCCGAACTGACGCAGCGCGGGCCTGTCGCTCAGGCCTTCGTCTATGGCGAGGCCATGCCCGGCAACCACGCGCTGCTCTGGCCGCATCGACCGGACTGCCCCGACGAACAATTGGCCGCCGCCGTGGCCCAGGCCAACGAGGCCTTGCCGGATTACGCCCGGATCCATCACTGGACCCGGCTCGATCAACCCTTTACCCCCGGCAACGGCTTGCTCACCGCCAATGGCCGGCCCCGCCGCGATGCCATCGTTGAACGCTATCGGGCGCAATTGGCTGGATCTGTATTTTCCGAGGAAATCGTACCATGAGTTTTTTTGACCGATTGCAAGAAGCCACTCACCAGGAACGCACTGAGCTGTTCAATTTACCGATCATCCGTAACGCGCTGGAGGGCGACGTCAGCCTGGAAAGCTATCGGGCTTTTCTGGAACAGGCCTATTACCACGTGCGTCATACCGTGCCATTGATGATGGCCTGCGGCGCACGCTTGCCATTACGGCTGGAATGGCTGCGCGAAGCGGTGTGTGAATACATTGATGACGAGTATGGCCATGAACAATGGGTCCTCAATGACATTGAAGCCTGTGGTGGTGACAGAAACGCCGTACGCGACGGGCATCCGTCCTTGCCGATCGAGCTGATGGTCAGCTTTCTCTATGACCTGATTGCCAGGGATAACCCGGTGGGATTGTTCGGCATGGTCAATGTGCTTGAAGGTACCAGCATCGCTCTGGCCACTCACGCCGCCGGCAGTATTCGCGAACGCCTGGAGCTGCCAGAAAGCGCCTTCACCTACCTCAGTTCCCATGGCTCGCTGGATATCGAACACATGCAGACCTATAGCCTCCTGATGAATCAGCTCGAAGACCCGGGCGATCAGGCTGCCGTCATTCACGCCTCCAAAGTGGTGTACCGACTCTACGCCGATATGTTCCGTGGCTTGCCACGTAACGGGGAGAGCCTGCATGCGCCTATCTGAAGCTCGCGTCGTATTGACCGGTGCTAGCGGTGGCATCGGCCTGGCCATCGCCACAGCCCTGTGCTCCAGTGGTGCCCGGGTTTTGGCCGTGGCTCGGCATCGGGAACCCTTGGTGCCGCTGCTTGATCTTTATCCCCGCAACCTGTGCTGGATCGGTGCCGACCTGACGTCACTCGCCGACCGCCGCGAAGTGCTGGCGGAGGCCGAAAGCATCGGCGGCATCAACCTGCTGATCAATGCTGCCGGGGTCAATCATTTCGCCATGCTCGAACAGTTGGATGACAGTGAGATCAGCGCGATGCTGGCAGTGAACATCACTGCGCCGATCTGCCTGACAAAACTCCTGCTGCCACTGCTGAAACAGGCCGATACGGCCATGGTGGTGAATGTCGGCTCGACCTACGGCTCCATCGGCTACCCCGGCTACGCCAGTTATTGCGCCACCAAGTTTGCGTTGCGCGGTTTCTCCGAAGCCCTGCGCCGGGAGCTGGCAGACACCCGGGTCAACGTGCTTTACGTCGCTCCGCGCGCCACCCGCACCAGCATGAACAGCCCGGCAGCCCAGGCACTGAACGATGCGCTGAAGGCCAACGTCGACGATCCGCAAACGGTAGCGGCCGCCGTGATTCATGCCATTGCCGGTGACCGTCGCGACTTGTACCTGGGCTGGCCGGAACGTTTTTTTGTCCGCCTCAACAGCTTGTTGCCCCATCTGGTGGATCGAGGGCTGCGCAAGCAACTGCCGCTGATCCGCCGCTTGAGCCAGAAACCCGATCAGGAGCATCTCAAACCATGAACAAGATCATCGCTTGCCTTCTGCTTGGCGTCTTGAGCCAGAGTGTCTGGGCACTGGATGCCGCCGACCAGCAACGCCTTAACGGGATCCAGCAAAGCTGGGCGCACATTCAATATGAGTTGCCGGAGGGACAACGAACCGATGCCTTCGAAAAACTGGCTGCGCAGGCTTCGAGTTTCACGCAAGAGCGTCAGAACGTCGCCGAGGCCTGGATCTGGTCCGGTATCGTCACCAGCAGTTGGGCCGGTGCCCAGGGAGGGCTCGGTGCGTTGAGCAAGGTCAAGCAAGCGAAAACCGATCTGGAAAAAGCCCTGGCCCTGGACCCCAAGGCTCTGCAAGGCTCGGCCTACACCAGCCTCGGTGCGCTGTACGACCGTGTGCCGGGCTGGCCCATCGGTTTTGGCGACTCGGACAAGGCCGAACAATTGCTCAAAGTGGCGTTGCAAATGAACCCGAATGGTATCGATAGCCTGTACTTCTGGGGCGATCACCTCTACCGTCAAAAGCGCTACGCTGAAGCCAAAGCCGCGCTGCAAAAAGCACTGACGGCCGCGCCTCGGCCTGGTCGTGAAAGCGCTGATGCCGGGCGCCGCAAAGAAATTGAAGCGCTGTTGGTGGACGTAAACAAAAAACTCGGCTGACAGGAGTGCCTGTGCGTTTATTACTGATCGAGGATGACGTGGCGCTCGGCGAGGGTATCCATCAGGCCCTCACCCGGGAAGGTTACACCGTTGACTGGTTGCAGGATGGCAGCAGTGCCTTGCACTCGCTGCTCAGTGAAACTTTCGATCTGGCGATACTAGACCTTGGCCTGCCACGTATTGATGGTCTCGAAGTACTCAGACGCCTGCGTGACAGTGGCTCCAATCTGCCGGTGCTGATCCTGACCGCGAGAGATGCCACCGAAGACCGCATCGCCGGACTGGATGCCGGCGCTGATGACTACCTGATCAAGCCATTTGACCTGGCAGAGTTGAAAGCCCGTTTACGAGCGCTTCTGCGGCGCAGTGCCGGCCGTGCACAATCGTTGATCGAACACGCCGGCATCAGTCTGAACCCGGGTACTCAGCAAGTCAGCTACAAGGGGCAGCCAGTCGCCCTGACACCGAAGGAATACCAGCTGCTACACGAATTGCTTTCTCCTGCGGGCCGGGTGATGACGCGTGATCATCTGATGCAACTGCTATACGGCTGGAATGAGGAAGCCGAAAGTAACACCCTGGAAGTACACATTCATCACCTGCGCAAGAAGTTCTCCAGCGGTTTGATTCGCACGGTCCGTGGCGTCGGTTATTTGGTGGAGGAGCGTCAATGACCTCGATCAGGCGTCGCACCCTGACCCTGATCATTGGCCTGATGCTGGCGGGTATTGCCGTGATCAGCGTGCTCAACCTGCACGACAGCAACCATGAAATTGCCGAAGTCTATGATGCCCAGTTGGCGCAAAACGCTCGCCTGTTACAGGGCGTCATGCGCATGCCCATGGCGAGCATAGAACACGCTGATCTCTATCAGGCCTTTAACCAGGCCCTGAGTGAGGCGGATCCGAGGGTCGATGGGCATCCCTATGAAACCAAGATTGCCTTTCAGGTCTGGAACATTAATGACGAAGTGCTGGTACACACGGCCAGTGCACCATCGTTCAGCGCACCGCCACGAAAACCGGGCTTCAGCGATATAGTCGATTTGAACAACCGCCACTGGCGCGCTTTCCTGCTCGAGGATAAACAGAACAAATTGCGCATCTGGGTGGGCGAGCGAGACGATGTGCGGTCAGATCTGGTTGACCGAATCGTACGCCACACGTTGTGGCCCAATATTTTGGGCAGTTTGATGCTGGCCGCCATGATCTGGCTGGCCATCGGCTGGGGATTGAAGCCTTTGGTCAACATGGCTGCAACGCTGCGAGCGAGGCATCCCGGCTCACTCGAGCCCTTGCAGTTGACACCACTACCGACCGAGCTTGAGCCGATGCAGGCAGCCCTCAACCGAATGCTCGCGCAGATTCAGGAAGTCATGGGGCGTGAGCGACGTTTCATCGCTGACGCCGCCCACGAAATGCGCACACCACTCGCCGTGCTGAGGGTGCATGCGCAGAACCTGATGGAGGCGGGGAGTGAGCAGGAGCGTCGTGCATCGCTTGAGCACTTGATTGCCGGCGTGGACCGTACCAGTCGGCTGGTTAATCAATTACTCACGATGGCTCGTATCGAGCCACAAGGAAGAACGCAGCCACCTGCACCGATTGACCTGGCAGCCACCGTCCGCGAGAGCCTGGTCCAGTTGACCCCCTGGTTGTTGAGCAAGGATCTGGAACTGGTTTTCGATGTCAGCGACGACATTGGCCTTGTAAGAGTCGACCCAGCAGCCATCGATATTGCCTTGAACAATCTGGTCACCAACGCGGCGAATTTTTCCCCGCTTCACGGACTTGTCACCGTGAGGCTGAGTAAAAAGGAAATTGGCTACGAACTGTCTGTCGAGGATGAAGGACCGGGTATCGATGAGGGGGATCGCGATCGGCTCTTCGAGCGTTTCTACAGTCGCGGAAATGATCAGGGCGCGGGGTTGGGCCTGACCATTGTTCAGGCCATTGCCCATCGATATGGTGGGCAGGTCAGCCTCGAGAATCGCGTCCCCAAAGGATTGCGCGCTACTTTGGAAATTGGTCGCTCAGACCGTTAGAAACGGATTGCTGCCTATCGCTAACAGCAGCAATCGGTTCATCTTTCGATATGGGCAGCACATCCGAGCACATTCTGTATCAGGTGCCGTGCTGCGTTCTGGCGGTTTAGATCGAATTGGATACGAGTGGAATCGGGACTATTTGAGCTTCCAGTATTTCTGCATTTCCAGAAACAGAAAGGAGGCGGTCCAAGTGATGAGCACCAGCCCGGTCAGGGCTTGCAGGCCGGTCAGGTACTTGAGGTGGCCCACCGGTGATATATCGCCGAAGCCGATTGTCGTGTAGGTCGTGAAGGAAAAGTAAGCGCAGTCCATGAGAGAACCGTCGAAATTACCTGTCAGGCTCCCCCATTTCCCGGAGTGCACCATCAGATAGTAAACCATGGCGAAGCACCAGACCTCTATCACATGGGCCAGGAGGGCGCCGAATACCCCGACGACGATTCTGAAGCGGCTCCACAGCTTGAGCCGGGGCAGCCAATCATTCAGACGTAACAGACATTCGTAGTGGATTACTACGGCGATGATGACCACCAGCGTATTGATCAGGGTGACTGCCAGCATGGCAAATCTCCAGCGATAGGGGCGATGGTGAGTCAGAGTATTTCTACACCAAGAAACCGGAAACTCGTTGAGCTGAATCAACAACGTTTTAAGTAATCGAAAGCCAGTCGTTCCGTTAACGATAGCTGCTGATTAGTTGATAAAACTCAGGTCTCCCACGGCTAACGCCAAATAATCGAACTGCCGCTTTCCAGTCGCAACAAGTCGACAGGACGATTATGAAAACGTACCTGCTCGTCCAGACGGGTTTGCACTCAGGCAGGTTTCAGGGCGAGGTATGTGATGCTCAAACTCAAACGCATTCTATTAATAGCCCCCAGCGAAATGACCCTGAGCCTCCAAGTGTGTGTAAACGGAGAAGCGTAGACCTATATCCGAAATTCGATCTGCGAAGCTATATGTTTGTTTACTGGATGCGATTTTCCCCGCGAACCTACAGCGATATCATTTTCTTTGAGTGGCCGCTCATGGCCGATTTCTGCCCCTCGTGACAGGCTGAAATCGGCCGATTGTGTTGAAAAAGTCGGTACTTCCAGACTGCCCGCGTACTGACTGATGAAAATCCTTTTTTGCGCGCAGCTACGCGAAATCTGAGCCCGGAATCCTCTGCAGAAAGTAAAGATTTCAATCTCAAGCGCTAACTTTTCTGCCGTGGAAACCATGGTCGACTTTTTCAACAGAATCGGTCAAAAGCGGTCATTTAAAGCTTTCTGCGGATCAAACCTGATGGAGTGCATCGGCACTAACCCAATCGAACAGAGAGTGTGCGCATTCTAATTTATGGCATTGAAACGACTTTATTTCATGTGTAAGGTGTAGCTTTACACCTTACAGAATGGCGGGCCCGTAGAATGGAAAAGGAAAATACTCCCTTGCACCCAGGACACTGGGTCAGAGAAAACATTCTCAAACCTCGAAATCTCACAGTAACCGAAGCGGCAAAGCTCGTCGGCATAAGCCGTCCTGGGGCTTCGAATTTTCTTAATGCGAAGGTATCAGCGACACCTGATATGGCTGCGCGGCTGGAGCGTGCATTTGGCGTACCAGCCATTGATATCCTCAATCTCCAGAGCTCCTTTGACTCACACGTTGCCAAAGCTGGGTCTGCCGCTGCCAGTGTGCGTGCCTATGTAACTCCGTTTCTCGGTATTTCAGGCAATGACATAACCAACTGGTTTTCAACGACCATTTTGGCCCGTACCCGGTTATCAGTTTTGCTTCGTACGCTAGTCAACTCGACCGGGCAGAATCTGGAGAGAGTTGACTTTCCTGGAAACGACGATGCGGAGCGCCCTGGTTGGGATGGCTTCATTGAAAGCCCTTCTGGGACTCCATGGATTCCTGCTGGAGCGTCAGGCTGGGAGTTTGGGGTCAATGTTGACATCAAAGCAAAAGCGGACGGCGACTTTGCGAAAAGCGTGAAAGCGATTAATAAGACGGATCGTCAGAAAATCACGTTCGTGTTTGTTACACCTCGACGCTGGCCAGGAAAAGCTACGTGGCTCACCGCCATGCAGGCAAAGAAACTTTGGAAGGACGTTCGAGCCTACGACGTTAGTGATATCGAGCAATGGATGGAGACATCTATTGCAGCACAGACATGGTTTGCAAACCAAACTGCGCGACCATCGAGCGGCGTGCGAACTCTCGACAAATGCTGGGCTGACTGGGCGAATGTCGCAGAGCCCCCCCTTCATCCGTCGCTCTTCAGCACCGCGAGCGATGTCTGGCGCAGCCGTATGAAGACGTTCTTGTCGAAGTTGGACTCAGAGCCGCTCATTATCACTGCTGACTCGGTAGAGGAAGCCGTTGCGTTCTTGAGCCAGATATTCAGCGAGCTGGAGTTTGGCCAGCATAAAGACCGCGTGCTGGTGTTCGACGAACCCGGCGTGTTACCGAAGCTTGCCCAGAGTACAACCAATTTCATCGCAGTTGCGCACACGCGAGATGTCGAGCGGGAGTTTGGATCCTATAACGGGTCGTTGCCTACAATCGTGGTCTATCCGCGCAATGCCGCAAATGCCAATTCAAATATCAGCTTAGAACCACTCGGTTATGAGGTTTTCGACAAAGCCCTTCAGGCTATGGGTAAGGGTCGCGACGAGATAACTAGGCTCGCCAATGCCTCAGGACGCTCACTTACTGTGTTGCGGCGTACACTTTCGAAAATCCCAGCGATTCAAACGCCTTTGTGGGCTGCCAGTCATCAAGCCGCCTCGAACCTTGTTCCGCTCGCACTTCTTGGGACATGGGATACGCGTAACGAGGCAGACCTGACAGCACTTTCGATGCTTGCGGGAGACATTTCCTTTGATGCATTAGAAAGATGTGTGCAGGAATTGCTGCAATTCAACGATTCCCCTGTGTGGTCCCTCGGAAACTATCGCGGAGTGATTTCTAAGATTGACTCTTTATTTGCGATTGCTGGGGCGGTCACCCTCGGTGACCTCAACCATTTCTTCGATATCGCAAAGATCGTTCTGGGTGAGGACGATCCTGCTCTTGATCTTCCGGAGAAAGAGCGTTGGGCGGCAGCTATCCATGGAAAGAAGCGCGAGTTCTCTTCAGCGCTTCGCGAAGGCATTTCTGAGACGTTAGTTTTGCTCGCGGTTCACGGGAAACATCTTTTCGGTAAACGCCTTGGTTTTGATGGCGAGCTCGCCGCTGCCAGGTTGGTGGGGGAACTTCTTGAGCCGCTGGAGACCCGCAAGCTGGAAGCAAACGACCGCGATCTTCCTCTCTATGCGGAAGCTGCTCCTAAGGAGTTTTTAAACATTATTGAGCGTGACCTCAGATCAGAGGAGCCTTGCACGCTGGGATTGCTGCGTCCTGTCGCCGCAGGGCTCTTTGGCTCACCTAAACGTACAGGTCTTCTCTGGGCTCTAGAAGGGCTGGCTTGGAATCCCGCCACCTTTCCTCGGGTTGTCAAAGTTCTGGGGCGGCTCGCTGAAGTAAAAATTGACGACAACTGGGCTAACAAGCCAATTGGCTCACTTGGATCGATCTTCAGAGCATGGATGCCGCAGACGGCTGCTGACCACGATTCGCGGTTGAAGGCTATGCGCATGCTACTGGAGAAGCACCCCTCAATAGGCTGGGAGATCTGCCTTCAGCAGTTCGGCGACTTCGGGAGTCGCGTCGGAGACTACACCCAAAAGCCTAAATGGAGGCCCGATGGATACGGCTTTGGTGAGCCCTTCAGCACTTCAGGGCCTATCAATGATTTTGTCCGTGAAATGGTCAAGATGGCTTTGACCATGCCGTCCTATACAGCCGACATGATTTGCGACCTCATCACGCGCCTCCACGCGCTATCTGTCGAAGATCAAGAAAACGTATGGAGAATCATCGAAGAGTGGAAGAAGGCTGGGGCCAGTGACGCCGACATCGCCCGTGTGCGTGACAGAATTCGTGTGGCAGTACTGTCACGACGCGGCCGAAAGAAGGCGGACGAAGGTGGTCAAGCCAGCCTTTCGAAAATAGCAAAGGCTGTTTACGCTTCGATGGAGCCGACCGACGTCGTCAATAAGCATGAATGGCTTTTCCGGAAAGGTTGGGTCGAGGAGTCGGCGGATGAGCTCTCGGGTGAAGAGCTTGATTTTCGGGCGCGCGAATGCCGAATCGAAAAGCTCCGGTTCGAAGCCTTGACAGAAATCGCCACCAACATTGGCTTACGTGGAATTTTCGATCTTGCCATGAAAGGCAACACTCACCGGCAAATCGGCTGGTATCTGGCGCGTGGAATCTTAAACGCAGAGCAGCTTGAAGAGCTGATACTCCAGTGTCTTAGCAAGGCGAATGACTCCGGCTACAACAGCATCGCAATTGGTGCGTTGGGTGCACTTGATCGCGATCAGCACAAGGCACTCTTCGATAGATTGCGCGATAAAATGCCTGAGCAAGATGCTCTCCGCATGCTCCTGTTCTCGCCCTACTGTAGAGCGACGTGGGCACTCGTGGATCAACTTTCAGTTGAAGCGCGTTCTAGTTACTGGCGTGATGTCACTCCGGAATTCATATTCGATGCGCCGGACCAGAATAACGAAAGCATCGGGCATCTACTTGTCGCGAAAAGACCGCGCGCCGCCTTCTCCTCGGTTCACTTTAAACTTGATGATGTACGCCCTGAACTTCTGGTTCGGATGCTTTCCGACATGCCAAAAGATGGCAATGATAAGGAAGGCGAATATCAGCTTCAAAGCTATGAAGTCCAGCAAGCTTTCAAGCTGTTGAACCGAAATCCGGACGTGCTACTCGAGGAAAAGGCCGGCTTGGAGTTTATTTTCATTGATGTACTCGCTCGATCGCTTCGGGGTGGTGACGGACACCAAATTCCGAATCTCGAACGCTATATCGAAGACCATCCCGAAATGTTCGTCCAGGCGATCGCCTGGACGTACAAGCGTAAGAGTCCCGGCGAAGATCCTTCGGAGCTCACTGCGGAAGATAGCCGGGAGCGCTTGGCTCTCAGAGGCTACCACTTGCTGGAGGCTCTGGAGCGCATACCCGGACAGGATGAAGCCACTGAAGAGTTGGCCCGTGTAAAGCTGATCGAGTGGATATCGATAGTACGCAGGCGTTGTTCCGACCTCGACCGCGCAGAAATAGCCGATGTTTGCCTTGGCAAGCTATTAGCCCGCGCGCCTGAAGGCAAGGATGGAGTGTGGCCCAACGAGCCTGTTCGTGATGTTATGGAGGAGTTGGAATCCGAAGAAATATCGCGAGGGGCTCATACGGGACTTTACAACGCCCGTGGTGCGCACTGGCGAGGCGAAGGAGGAAGCCAGGAGAGAGAGCTCGCAGCCAAGTATCGCAGATGGGCGGAGGCCCTGCACTTTTCCCATCCGTTCGTATCCTCGTCTCTTCTTACATCCATGGTGGAGACCTACGAATATGAGGCAGAGCGGCAGGATACTGAGGCAGGTATACGGCGACGTCTGCGGCATTGACCCTGCTTGAACTGAACGAGGTTAGTCATCTGTGGTTCATGGTAGCCCCCCATAGTCCACTTTGAACCATTAGCTGTCATTTAAGAGTGGCAGCTAATGGCCGATTCTGTTGAAAAAGTCGAGCGTGGTTTCCACGGCAGAAAAGTACGCGCCTGAGATTGAAATCTAGAATCGGCGCAGAGGTATTCGGACTCGGATTTCACGTAGCAGCGTACTAAAAAGATGCTTTTGCCGATCAGTATTCTGGCAGTTTGAGAAAACCGACTTTTTCAACAGAATCGGCCGATCTCTGCCCTTCACGAAGGGCGGCTTTGGGTCCAGGCTGTGTGAAAACGCACTGAATACGTCGAAAACTAAGAGCTACGGGCTTTGCCTGAGAAACCAGCAGTCGGAAGCGCGAATTACCCTAGTCAGCTACAAAGGTGTTCCTAATTGCTGTTTGGGCCGTGCCAGCGGCCCAAACAGTCGCTCATGGACGGCCGTTCTCTGTCGGAAAAGGCTAGGCGCCGCGCAATGCTAACAATAGCTAACGTGCCGACACGTTGGCCAAGCGCTAACACCAAGGATTCGGTTATCGCCGGTAGCCAATTCGATGTTAGTTCTATTACGTTCTGGTGCTGGCATCCACGGCACCGGCAAGCCAGCAGCAAGCGCCGTGTATGCCCTCATGTATGCCTTGACGAGGCACGCCCTACAAAACCCATACAAACCGGGCATCACAGCCTCCAGTTCAAACGACGCCTGGGCACCATACGTAAAAACGAGAAAGCCTCAGATCTTAGGGTCTGGGGCTTTTTCGTTTCTGGCTACTTACGCAAACGCGGGGCATCGGCCCATCACCGGCTTCGCGTTATTGCCAACCTCTGAAAGAGGGCGAGGCTCACCAGTGGTTACGACTTCAATTCGCTGGGCGTGTGCGTCTTGAGCCAGTCGGCCAGTGCTGCGTTCATTCGTGTTTGCCAGCCTGGTCCCGAGGCCTTGAACTGCGCCAGCACGTCCGCTTCAAGCCGAATCGTTATCCGCTCGCGTACAACCTCTGCCTTGGGCCTGCCGCGCCGAACAAGTCGATCGCCCTTGAATTCGTCGGCGCGCTCAAAGAAAGAGTCCGTGAGTTCCGGTGCATCGTCTGGATCAACCCAGACGGCTTCGGTACTGGGTTTGTTCGCGCTCATTGGCTTTCCTCATAGAGATGATGCGGCGAGCCTCGCCGCGAGGTGTCCAGACCATTACAACCATTCGGCCAATCAACAGACCAACGGTGATAAAGCGGACCTCTCCGTATTCCTGTCGCGTGTCTTCGGCGGTGAAGTGGTGGCCGGCAAAGACGGCAGCAGCATCGGCAAAATCAACACCGCGCTCGAGCAGGGTTTTGTCACGCTTAGCAGGATCGAAGATTATTTGCATGCTTTATTGTATGCACAATAAATATGACATACAAGATATAGCGTCATGACACTAATCTGACTTCCTGCATTGCGACAATATCTGAGGTTTGACAACTGTAACCCTAGCAAAATCGTCAACCGGTCCTACACACGGGTAGCGGGTTAACAAAAAAAAACCGCCGAAACGGTTTTTTTATTCTGTAGTCCAGTCGAATTCGTCGTACTCATCATCGTCCTCGTCGTCCTCGAAAAACTCCTCTTCAAGGTCGTCGTCTTCAACAACGTCTTCTTCCGGCTGATTCAGCAGAAAATCCTTGCGACTCTCGGTAATCGCTCGCCGCAGTTCCTCACCCTTTTTCGGGCAGTTGAGCATTTGGGCGATGCGGTCGATTTTTTTTGTCACGGCATCCTCCAACGCATCGACTATGGCTCGATAGTGCGCGCTTTCGGGCCTGGATGCCAAATCGCCGCGCTTAACGCAGAAAAAATCTTCAGCGGTGATAACGCCGCACTACGCTGCTGTTTCGCAGCACATGACCTTTTATTTTTTCCAGCAGCTGCGCGCGGGTCAGGCCGGCGGGCAAGGCGTCCGGGGCAAGGTCCAAGGCATAAATCTGGATGATGTAGTGGTGAGCGCTGTCACCCACTGGCGGGCACGGGCCGACGTAACCGGTGGTGTTCTTGCTGTTGGTGCCGCCGATGCCCTCCAGCGCGGATTTTGCCCCTGCACCGGCCGGGATCTGTTGCGTGGTGGGCTTGATGCCGTAATGCACCCAGTGATCGACACCCTGGCCTTTCTGGCCGTCGGGGTCATGCATGACGATGGCATAGCTGCGGGTGCCTGCCGGGCCGGCGTTCCAGTTGAGCGCCGGGGAAACGTTGTGTCCGCCACAGCCGGCGGCATCGCTGGCGGCCGCCGCCGTGAACAAACGGTCATCCGATACACCAGGGATGTTCAGGGTGAATCGTTCCTGAGCCTGTGCCGGAAATTGCACGCAAAGAGCGACAGCCAACGCCGCAAGCCAAGGGTTCAATGAGGTCGATCGGGTCATACCGGAGCACCTTGTGCGTGTTGGGCCGTCGTCGGCGTGCAAACTATAGCCGGACCGTTCACGCCGTGGCACTGGGATTTGGCTGAACCTCATGGCTGGGTCCAGACCCATATTTGAAACGTCCGCCCGCAGAGCGCTTCGTTGCCTGCGATGAAGAACGGGCCATGGTCTTGCTGGCGCAACGGAAGAAGCAGCCATTGCCGATAGACGAGGCGTGGCGTGGCGGCTGGTTCGCCGATAAGTATTGCGCGCACCAGATCCCCGTAGGAGCTGCTGCAGGCTGCGATCTTTTGATCTTTTAAAAGTAAAGATCGCAGCTTGCGGCACTCCTACACAGGCCAGCCCAACGTTTATTGCATCTCGCCGACACCACCGACTTTGCTCATGACGAAAGCGGCGAACTCTTCAACGGTCATTTTCTGGCCATTGAACTCCACCTGGTTATTGGCGTAGTGCAACTTGGTGACGATGTTAGTCCCGTCCAGTTTCGCCAACTGCGAGCCGACCGCCATGCTGCTGAACATGTCCGCGGTGGCAGTGGCCTGATCGGCAATCAACTTGACGTCGGTCTGGCCGTCGAGTTGCGACTGCAGCGAGAGCACATCAACCAGCATGGGTTTGGACACTTGCAGATTGAAGTCCAGCAACGCGATCAGTTGTCGGACCAACTGATCGGTTGGCAGGTCGATCGCTTGTGGCTTGGTCAGGTCGAGCACCAGGTTGGCGCGGCTTTCACCGTTGGTGGTCTTGAACGACAGATTTTCCAGGGCAACCTGAGGACCTGCCGCCAGAACTTTTTCCAGACTGGACTTGAGCAGTGCCTCTTCGGCTTCGGTCAGTTGCAACTCCGGTGCCGGCAGCCCGGCTGCGATCGCTTCGGAGGCAGCCCTTTCATAGGGTTGCAGCTTGCTCTGATACACCTGCATCAACGACAGGGTGGCCGGAATGTCGAGGTTCTTCAGGCTCATGGCCATGGCCGCGGAACCGACGGCCTTGCCGTTCAGGGATACTTCGCCCACCTTGTAATCGGCACGCCCCGAGGCATTGGTGCCGGATTCTTCGGTCAGGTTCTTCATTTCGAACTTCTTGAAGTCGAGCACCGACTGCTTGGTGCCAAAGGTCGATTTGCCACTGGCCAGTTCCAGCACGTTCTCGCCGACATAGAAACCGTAAGTGCTTTTTGTCAGGTTGCTGGCCAGGGTCAGGCCGTTCAGCTCGACTTGCACCGGTGCCTGATCTTCGGAAACGGTGATCAGTTTAAGGCTGTCCATGTAGCCATCGGCCTTGACCTTTTTCGCCTGCGCGCTGGCAGCGACGTCGATGCTCAGGCCGGAGAACTTCATGCTGGATTTTTCATCCAGGGCCATTTCCAGTGGCTGCAATTGCAGTGTGCCGTTGGTGGCGTTGTCGTAGCCGATGTTGACCACGCCGGTCAGGGGCGATTTGTCCTTGGCGGCGGCAAACCACTTCTCGGTGAGCGGGGTCTTTTCCAGTTCATAGTGACTGGTCGCCATGACCGGCAACCATTTCAGCGACATCAGTCGCGAGAACGGCAGCGGGCCGTGTTCGATGTGGTCGACGAACTGCAACTCGAGTGGTGTTTCACCAAACATTTCGCCTTCGCCCTTGAGGCGGTAGTGCGCAGTACTGCTGAAGACATGACGTTCCAGCGACACCAGCTCCAGCGACGCCGTACCGTTGGAACCGACCATCGCGGCTTGCAGCTCTTTGTTGGCATCCGCGATCGAGGTGTTGAGCACGCCTTCGAGTTTGCTGCCGGTAAACCATGCACCGCCGGCGCTGATGGCTCCGATGACAACAACAATTCCCAGAAGCACGCCTGCTGATTTATTCATGTATGACCCGTTCAATGTCCGTTGCTGAAGGTGTCGTCGTCTTCCCTGCCCCCATGACGGGTTGCGGTCACGACTGCGCTGAAAGTGGGGTGCAGATTAGCATCAGGCGCGTTGAGCGGCCCAATGATTAACGGTGAAAGAGTGTCTTTGGGTTGGTCATCAAAAGCAGAGAATTGCGGTGGATGTTCTGGCGCCTTCGCGAGCAAGCCCGCTCCCACATTGGAATGCGATCTCCTGTGGGAGCGGGCTTGCTCGCGAAGGCGTCAGAACAGCCAAAACAAAATCAGGAATACTGAACCTCGATTTCATCCAGCTGATGATCAAAGCTTTTTAACCGCGCAGTCCAGGTGTACACCAACACCTCGAAGTCGCGATTGATCACCGCCCCGCCCGTCACTTCGGCGCGGGGGTCGCAGAAGTCCAGTTGATAACGTTCACGGGCCATGGCCGTGGCGACATCGGCCAGTTCCCGGGCATTGCTGAGCCAGTGCCGACCGTCGTCAGCCACTTGCCTGTCGAGCGCCAGGCATTGTTTTTTCAGGGTCTCGAGGCTTTTCTCCAGCGGCGTGCCGGTCAGTTCCCCCATGACCTCCTGAAACGTACGCCCAGGTTGCCAGTAACTGCCCCAGAAATAGCGGTCGAACACCGTTTCGACACGGCGCAGCGCAACCTTGGTGTCCCAGATCAGCACCAGAGTCTTGCCTTGTTCAAGCTGTCGTTTTTTGGTGCGTTGATTCTGGACCGACGCCCAGGCCACCACCGCAATGGACATGACCGCGATCAGCGCGATGGCACTATCGAGAAAGGCCAGCGCCTTATCAATCTGGTCAGCCAGCATGATGCCGTAGAAATAGGTCGCCGAAAGCAGCACTAACACCACCACGGCACACCAGAAGCCGAGAGCATAAGGGTTTTTCATTATTGGTTTCCCCATGACCTGCGCGAGCTTTGTGCAATAAAAGGGCGCTTTGCACGAGGCGCCCTTCCAACACTTCAAAGCATAGCAACGGCCTCAGGGTTTGCCGGGGTTCGACGCTTGCGTTCGTCCGCTTTCCCAGCCGCCGCCCAAGGCGAGGAACAGATCGATCTGGCTCATCGCAACTTGCGTGTTCGCAGCAGCCAGTTGCGCCGTGACATCGGTGTAGGTGCGGGTCGCTTGCAGGTCCGCCAGGAACGACTCGCGGCCGGCCTGAAAGAAGCGGTGAGTCTGATCGGCGGCCAGTTGCGCCGATTGCGCGGCATCGGCCAGGGCATCGCGACGTTGCAACAACGCCGAGTACTGGGCCAGTCCGGTCTGGGTTTCACGAATAGCGTTGAGCACCACGCCATCGAAGTGCGCCAGGTAACCCTGGGTCGCGGCTTCCGCCTCGCGGATTCGCGCCCGCGCGCCATTGGTCGGCACGTTCCAGGTCAGGGATGGGCCGAAGCCCCAGCGGTTGGTGGACGGTTCGCCGAGGTTCTCCAGGAGACCGACGGTGCCCACGGTCGCGCCGATGCTGATATTGGGGTACAGCTCGCCAGTGGCAACGCCGATGTCGGCTGTTGCGGCAGCCAGTTGGCGCTCGGCCTGGCGTACGTCCGGACGGCGTTTGAGCAACGCGGCGCCATCGCCCACCGGCACCAGTTGCGCGATTTTCGGCAGCTCGGCACAGGTCGCGGTTCCAGCGGGTAATTGATCCACCGGCTTGGCCAGCAGCATCGACAAACGGTAAAGCCCGGCCTGACGCGCCGCTTCGTAACGCGGCAGGTCGGCGCGAAGTGATTTGAACTGGGTTTGTGAACGAGTCACCTGGGTTTCGTCGCCGCGCCCGGCATCGCGCAAGCGCTGGATCAGCGAGGTGCTCTGGGCTTGCAGGTCGAGGGAGTGCTCGGCGATCTCGCGCTCTTCGTTGGCTGCGCAAACCTGGGTGTAAGCGCGCACTACATCCGCCACCAGCGTGATGCGTGCAGTATCGGCCGCGGCTTGCGTCGCATCGGCATTGGCCTTGGCCGCTTCGATGCCGCGCTGCAGAGTGCCGAACAGGTCGAACTGGTACGACGCACTGATGCCGATATCGCCGATGTTGGCCACCGGCACTTTTTCCGGCAGCAGGAAGGCTTCACCGGATTCCTGCAAACGCTGGGCACCCATTTTCACGCCGCCACTCCAGCCACCCATGGCTTGCGCCTCGTCGACCTGGGCGCGAGCCCGCAACAGTCTGGCCGCCGCCACCCGCAAATCGGTGTTGGAAGCCATGGCCCGCTGCACCAATTGATCGAGCCGCGGGTCTCGGTACAAGCGCCACCAATCGGCCGGCACGGGTGCGGAAACCACGGCTTTAGCATCCTTCGCCAGATCACTTTGCAGGTCTTTGCGCTGAATGGCCGCTTCCGTGGGCAAGTGATAATCCGGCCCGACCACCTGACACGCCGAGAGCAACAGGCCTAACCCGACGACGGCCAAACCCGAGGCCTTGCTCATTGCGCAGGCTCCCGATTGTTGTCATCGATGATTGATACTGTCGCGGTGCGACCGGCGATCATGCGGAAATCCTCAGGCACGTCATCGAAGGCGATCCGCACCGGAATCCGCTGTGCCAGGCGCACCCAGCTGAACGCCGGATTGACGTTGGGCAGCAGGTTATTGCCGCTGGTGCGATCCCGGTCTTCGATGCCGGCGACAATACTTTCCACGTGCCCGCGCAGGCGCGCACTGTCGCCAACCACGCGGATATCGACGCTCTGGCCGATATGAATACCACCCAGTTTGGTTTCTTCGAAGTAGCCATCGATGTGGAACGAATTGCTGTCGACCACCGACAACACCGGCCGCCCGGCGCTGACGAACTCCTGGACTCGCGGAGCACGGTCGTTGACGTAGCCGTCCACCGGGCTGCGGACCACCGAACGGTCGAGGTTCAGTTGCGCGCTGTCCACTGCCACCTGGGCTTCCATCAATGCCACTTGGGCGCGGGCGACCCGGGACTGACTTTCCTCCAGTTGCTCACCCGGCACCAGATTGCCCAGCCCCTTGTTGCGCTTGGCCTCACGCTGGGCCTGGGCGAGGGTTTCTTCGCGATCGGCGACCGCTGCCTTGGCCTGACGCAGCGCCAGCTTGAAACGGTCCGGATCGATGCTGAACAGCACCTGGCCACGTTTGACCAATTGGTTATCGCGCACTTCTACTTGCTGGATCAGCCCGGACACATCCGGGGCGATTTGCACGACGTCGGCACGGATATGCCCGTCGCGGGTCCAGGGCGCGAACATGTAATACATCACCATGCGCCACACCACGAAAACGGCGAAGCTCACGATCAACAGGGTCAGCACCACGCGACCAAAAGTCAGGAACGGTTTTTTCATGTCATCAGGTATCGACTGAGTGAGTCCACGGCGCCAAGCAGCAAGGCGTAGAGAGCCACGTTGAACAATGCCCGGTGCCAGACCAGACGGTAAAAGTGCAGGCGCGTCAGCACCCCGTGCACCAACAGGTACAACACGTACGTAATGCCCATCAGTACCAGCAGCGTAGGCAGGAACACCCCGTTGATATCCAGATCACCGATCATAAAGGCGCTCCATCGATGCCATGGGGAAGCGGTTCTTCAGGTTCGGCAGAGCCGACGAATTCGACACCTGGCAGCAATGCCAGGCGCAGGCCGCTCAAGGCGTGCAGCAGATGCCGACGGGTTTCGTCATCCCCGGCGCCACCAAGGGCGCGACGGGTGCGGTCGAGGGTCATCAGCAACGGGCCAGGTGCCGGCAAGCGCTCGCCGGCCTTGAGGCACGCCTTGAAGTAGTCGCCCACTTCGCTCACCACCTGACGCAACATTACTTGCGGCACACCAGGAACACGCGGTGAATAGGCGAGCAAATCCAGCAGATTCAACGCCACCCGTACTTCCCGCAGCGCAATGCCGGTGTCCTGACCCGTCATGGCCAGGCGTGGCAAATGCTGCATCAGTCGATCGAGCATCTGCACGCCCAACTGCCGATGCTCGGCCAGCGTCGCCGGTTTGCTGAGACTGACGATATCGCGCCAGCTGAATCGGGTCAGGCGCTTGGCCGCCAGCTCGGCCCCGAAAGGCCGGGCGATCAACGTCCAGATGAACGCGAACAGCAAGCCCATTGGACCGGCCAGGTTGGAGTTGACGAAGCTGAGGAAGTCCGCGTCGTAGGCGCCCTGGATACTGATGAAAGACGACGTGTTGACCAGAGTCAGCAGCATGCCCAGATAGAACTGCGGCTTGACGGTCAGAGTGCCGATACAAATGAACGGCACGGCAAACGCCAGCACCAGCATCGGAAAGTCATGCAGGTTGGGAAGGACCAGAAACAGGTAGAGGCTGGCGAACACCACCGAGATCGCCGTCCAGAAAAAGAACCGGTAAATCTGCGGCGCCGGGTCATCCATCGAGGCGAAAAAGCTGCACGCCACCGCCGCCAGAATCACGGCGCCGCCGCCGTCGGTCCAGCCCAGCAGAATCCACAAGACCGAGGCGACAATAATGGCAGTGACGGTGGAAACAGCGGAATAGAGCATCAAGCCGCGATCCAGGAACGGGGTCAGCCGCCCCAGGCGCCAATGTCGATACACCGCGCGCCAGTTGTCCTGGCTGTCGCACTGGATGGCGTATTGCAGGCTGCGGCAGTCCTGCCATAAATCAACCCATTCGCCGAGGCGGTAAATGGCATTGGAGAGCAGCAGTTGCTTACGGTCATCCAGCGCTTCGGGACCCGGCTGTTGGGCCTCCAGTTGATCTTTGAGGGCTTGCCAGCGATTCGGGTCGGCATCCTTGTGCTCCAGCCATTCGCTGGCAGCGGCCGCCAGAGGCGCGAATTTTTCCACCAGTTCAGGCGTGCGCCGCTCCAGAGCATAGAGCGCGTCGTCGAGGTCATCGATTACCGGCAGCAGGTGGATCATTCTCCCGCGCAATTCCTTGGTGTTGCGTACCGTTTGCGGACCCGCGCCTTCATGGGGCAACTGGCCGATCATTAATTCGAGGGTGTTGAAGGTGGCAACCATGGACGTACGTAGCGCGCTGACTTCTTCGGGCTGCACATTGCGGCTGATGAAACGCAGGCTGTAGGTCGATGCCTCGGCAAACCATTTGCTTACCGAATCGTTGAATACCGGGGCCAGGCGTCGTGGCCAGAATATCGCGCCAACCACCGCCGCCACGGCAATGCCCAGAAAGATCTCTTCGGTCCGTGCCTCTGCGACGTCCCATACCCCCAACGGGTTATCCACCACCGGCAGGGCGATCAGCGGCAATGTGTAGCCGGCGAGCATCAGCGCGTAGTTGTTGGCGGTGCGCAGGTGCAGAGACAAGAACAGCAGTGTCCCGGTCCACAGCGCAATCACGACCACCAGCACATAAGGACTCTGAACGAACATCGGCACGAACAGCACTGCGGCCGCAGCACCGATGAACGTACCGATCGCACGGTACAACGCCTTGGAACTGGTCGGGCCGAGAAACGGACTGGAAACGATATAAACCGTGGCCATCGCCCAATACGGACGCGGCATTTGCATGAGCAGGGCGATGTACAGCGCGATCATTGATGCGGCGAAAGTGCGAACCCCGTAGAACCAGTCCCGCGCCGGGGGCATACCAGCAAAAAATCCTTTCAAGAGTGGGCCACCGATGGCGGCGTGGCCGCTTCAAAAGCTCTCAGTACCCGCAGCGTAGCTTCCAGATCGCTCTGGTCAATGCCATCGAGGACCTCATGACGCAGGCGCACCAGTTCGACTTCGACCGCCTGCACCAGCTCCCGGCCGGTCGCGGTCAGGCTCAGGCATTTGGCGCGGCGGTCCTGGGTATCTCCGGTGCGGCAGACGTAACCGTCATGGCACAACTGATCGAGCAGGCGTACCAAAGACGGGCTCTCCATCCCTGCCGCCTGCGCCACTGTCACCTGCCGCACACCCTCACCCAGACGCCCGATCATCAACAGCGGGACGGCACAGGCTTCGGAGATTCCATAGTTGACCAGCGTGGTCTGGCAGATTTTGCGCCAATGCCTGGCGGCCACCACCATGGAGCTGCTGATGTTCATCTGGAGGACGTTGAGGTTATTCGGCACGAGAGGAAATATACATAGTTAGTTTGCTAACTATCAATATGGCATTTGCAGGGATTCCTCGTCAAGTTTTGAAACAATTCAGCGTCTCTTGGCCCTTTCGTAGACTTCGCTACGTTCGCGCTTGCCCACCGCGACTACAGAAACGACAACACGCTCATCTATCACCTCGTAGACAAGCCGGTAGCCCGATGACTTCAATTTGATTTTGTAGCAGTCAGGCATGCCATGCAGCGAGTCAGAGGGAATCCGGGGCACTTCGAGCCGCTCTGTCAGTTTCTTTTTGAACTGCTCACGCAGCGTGTGCCCCAGCTTGTCCCACTCCTTGCGTGCAGACGGCAGAAATTCGAGCTTATAGGTCATCCAGCGTTACCGGAATTGGCGTTTCATGACGACGAGAACGCACGATTTCCGCCAGCTCCATATCATCGAGGCGCTCCATCATGGCCTCGAAAACATCGGCCGGGACCATGTAACCCATGACTCGATTGTGATTGAGCACAGCAACAGGCCCACCATGAGCGCCATTTAAGACGGCAGACGGGTTTTTCTTCAGTTCAGAGACACTGACTGCCATATCGGCCAGGACACTTTGCATAATTAAGACCTCAAATAAGGTCGTAATTCTGGTCTACTTTTAATCTCCCAGCAATCTTGAAAGCTGCTGCCCATCAGATTTTTACACCCCCCGCCCCTTCCTCAACATCACATTCAACTGATCCACCACCTCCGCCCAGTCGGCATCATCGAGAATCTCTTCGCGCAAAAGCTGCGCCTGACTCGGGTTCCAGAAAAATGCATCCGCCAGGTGCAGTTCCGGTTTGAGCGGTGAGTGGGTGGCAATGAATTTATCGATGCTTTCAGCGTCATCCGCCAGGCCGAGTTGTTTGAACAGCGAAGGAAGGTTATGCGTCGGGCTTTCCATATCGAACTCCTGGGAACCAATTCGGGGACCGCTGCGCGGTCATCGCGACCAGGCTCGCTTGTATGGTAGGACTTGAAGGGAGGAGGAGGGACAAGGCTCGATTCTGACTGTTGACGCAGTACAGACCGTGGGAGATTTCGCCCCTCCTCCTTTCACCCAAGCGTGAACCTGTCCCTGAAACGCTCCCCGGGCATCACCGCCTTCCACATCCGTGTCGTCC
>NZ_LMLH01000032.1 GCF_001421885.1 Pseudomonas sp. Leaf48 | reverse complement strand
TCTCCCACGGTCTGTACTGCGTCAACAGTCAGAATCGAGCCTTGTCCCTCCTCCTCCCTTCAAGTCCTACCATACAAGCGAGCCTGCTCGCGATGAGGCCATCAGATTCAATAGTGATGTTGACTGACGGACCGCTATCGCGAGCAGGCTCGCTCCCACAGGGGGGCGGTGGTGTTTTCAGAAAGTTTTACGTCGCTGGGCCTTCGCCATTGCTAGTCTGAAGATCCCTGAGACCGCAATGGAGCACCCTCATGGCTATCCTGGCCCTGCGCGCCGACGCATCCGACATCGACAAAATCGCCAGCCTCTTCGACGCCTACCGGGGCTTCTACGGCCAGCCGTCAAACCTGGCGCAGTCCCGCGCATTCATCGCCGAGCGTATCGCCCGGGATGAATCGGTGGTTTTCTACGCGCAAGAGCAGGGCGGCGAAACCCTGGGCTTCGTGCAGATGTTCCCGACCTTTTCCTCCATCGATGCCCACCGCACCTGGCTGCTGGGCGACCTGTTCACCACCCCCGCCGCCCGCGGCAAAGGGGTAGGGACCCTGTTGATGAATACCGCCCGCGACTTTGCGCGGCTGGCCGGTGCCAAAGGCATGACCCTGGAAACCGCCACCGACAACTTCACTGCCCAGCGTTTGTATGAAGCCCGGGGCTGGGTACGCGACACCGGTTACTACACTTATTGCCTGGATTTGAACAAAGGCTGATTCAGCGACCTTGTTCCCCGAACACCGGTCGCAGGAACGAGCGCTCGTAGCTGAGGATGAATTTTTTCTCCTCGGCATACTTGAACGCCGCGATGCACTGCGGATCGCTCATCGACTGCTGCCGGTAATCCTCGTACGCCGCCAGGCTGGGGAAGGTGAATAACGCCAGGGCGATATTGTTGGCGCCCTCGGACGGCAGGAAGTAACCGTGATGCTGGCCGCCGAATTTCTCCACCAGTGGAATCCACAACTTGCCGTAGTGTTCGAACGCTTCGAGTTGGTAGGGATCGATGACGTATTTCAGGTAGCAGGTGACCATGGTCTTTCCTTGATCGAGGTTTGAGGGAAGGCCAACACTGTAGTGGACAGTCGCCAAAGTCCATAGCCATGCACTCGACTTTGAGCGGTGAATTTGCGCCAATCACGCCACGCGCAGCACTATTGCTTCAGTCAATAGTCATCATCAAAAATCGCAAGTTCTGTTTTTTCGGCAAAGGCGGACAATCACCTTCATCGAATACGCTGCCAAAGGAATTTGCGCGATGAAGATGCTGACCCGACTGTTTGTGATCGCCCTGCTGCTGGGTAATGTTGCCACCCCTGCATCGGCGCGTGCCGAAGACGCGCCGGCCTGCCATTTGCCGCCGATCGCCGGCAGTGACGGCGAATTGAGATATGGGCAGACAGTCGGGGTGCTCTACAGCGAAAACACCGTGCAAAACCTGCAATACCTGGAGCAGTACCACTCGGTGGCGTTGAACGGTGCAAAGAACGCTCTGGATGTGCGGATTCGCCAGGCATTCGTCAACAGCTCCGATCCGCAACTGGCGATCGACTGGCTGATGAGCTCGTTGCAGCACAGGTTCCTGTCCGTGACCGTCTATGACAACCTCGATGCACTGCTGCAAGCCCGCCCGGACGTAGTGGTCATGCTCGATACCCACAACCAGTTGCTGACCCGGCGCAATGACCGGGTCGAGGCACGATTCGCCGCGCGGTTCTACGACGCCAACCTGCAATACATCGGCAAGGCCGAAGGCGCGGTGGAAAAACAACTGCCGTCGGTATGGGGGAGCCACAAGGCCGCTGCGCAAATCGCCGCACAAATCGAACAGCAGCGCGATCTGCAGCTGAGCGCATTGAAGCAGTTCGATGCATCGTTGAAGGCGCTGGTAACAGCGGGCTAGCAAGAGCCGGCAACATGTCCCAAACCGGCGAAATGGTCCTGCTGGCACACATAACCTGTGGGAGCGGGCTTGCTCGCGAAGGGGGCATCAGCTTCAACATGGAAGTTGCCTGACCCGCCGCCTTCGCGGGCAAGCCCGCTCCCACCGTGACCCTGTCTAACCGACAGGCACCAGTCCATTTGGGTTTCCGCCGTGTGCCATGTTCCAATAGTCCGTACCACCGGACTGGATATGGACCATGAAGAAAATCGCCGCACTGACCTTCGCCGCAGCCATCCTGCTCAGCACCCCCGCCAGCGCCGCAGGCGATGCCCAGGCCGGGCAAAAGGTGTACAAGCGTATGTGCAGCGGTTGCCATCAGATCGGCGAATCGGCCCGGGCTTTTTTTGGCCCACAACTCAATGGCGTGATCGGTCGCCCCTCAGCTGTCACCACAGACTACGTGTATTCCGACGCAATGAAATCCGCCAACCTGGTCTGGGACCGCGACACCCTGATCGCCTATCTCGAGGCGCCGAAGAAAGTGGTACCCGGCACGCGCATGATTTTCTGGGGGCTCAGTGACCCGGAGAAAATCGACGATCTGCTGGCCTACCTGGAAACCTTCAAGACCCAGTGAGCCTTTTGCCATCTGTGGTGAATAGCCAGTACGCTAGCAAGCGCTTGTGCAGATAGCAGTCGAGCGTGAAAAACGCTCTGGGGTTTTTGATGACCCGCGAAATAACCCATCAACTATCATTCGAAAAAGCGCTTCACTCGATCCAGTCTGATTTTTCACAAGTGTCCATAGCAGACTTTCACCAGCTGATCGGCACTACTGCGATTTCGTTTGAGCGAGAGGCGCAACGGATTTCAAAGCAGACTCTCCCGGTCGCACCGCGCGCTTCTCGAAAACGCTCCAGCGGGAAATAGGAGGTGTAATGTCTGAACCATCCGCTCCTGTGAAAACATCTCGGTACTCCGGGATCAATGCAGGAAAAAGTAGCAAATGGATGGCCCTCTTGTTTTGGTCAACCCTCGTCGGGGTCACCGCCCTGCTGCTTATCAGCGGATACAGTGCGTTCACCGGGGGGAACCGGGTCAACTTGCAATATGCATTTCTAGGCGGTCTCTGCGGTTTTGGCGCCACGGCGTTTGGCTCCATCGCAGCGGTTGTGTTGCGCGACATCACCGCGCGTACCCAAGACATTATGCTGGGTTTCGCCGCCGGCATGATGCTCGCCGCCAGTTCCTTCTCGCTCATCCTCCCTGGCATCGAGGCAGCCCAGTCCATTTGCCATAACAAGTTACTGGCTGCGTGTGTCGTGGTATCAGGCTTGGGATTGGGCGTGGCGCTTATGGTCGGTCTGGATCGTTTCGTACCCCATGAACATTTGCAGATTGGACGCAAAGGGCCTCAGGCGCAGCGCTTCAGTCGGGTGTGGCTTTTCGTCCTGGCTATCACGCTGCATAACTTGCCAGAAGGCATGGCCATCGGTGTCAGCTTCGCCAACGGCGACATGAAAGTGGGATTGCCGCTGACAACGGCGATTGCCATACAGGACATTCCGGAGGGGCTTGCTGTCGCATTGGCACTGCGAGTGACCGGCATTGGCGCGTTGCGCGCTGCGTTGATTGCCGTTGCATCAGGCCTGATGGAGCCATTAGGTGCTGTAGTCGGCCTCGGCATTTCCAGCAGTTTCGCCTTGGGCTATCCCGTTGCTCTGGGTCTTGCTGCAGGGGCGATGATCTTTGTGGTCTCCCATGAGGTCATACCAGAGACACATCGCAATGGCCACGAAACGCCCGCGACGTTAGGCCTGATGCTGGGGTTCGGGGTCATGATGTTTCTTGATACAGCATTGGGCTGAACGCTATCCGGGTATCAACGCCATTCGAAGCCGGCGACTCACCGCCGTGCTGCTGGCTGAGTAATTCGATGCCAATCGGCTGGCCGATGCAGCAAAGGCACGAGCCTTACTGGGCGATCAAGATCCGGAGACTCCCGGCACATCCATGTTTATCTTGCGCCAGGCAGCCTCGGAAAAGCTGTAAGCCGAAAAGGCGATCAAGCCCAGAGCCATCACCATCAAAATCAAAGCGCCGGCTGGCAGGTTCTGGAGAGCATCAAGGGCTTCCTTCATGCCAGGGGGATCCGTGGCTTTATAGCGCGAGCCGCTGATTGCCAGCAGCAGCGCTATCTCGATAAACACTACGCCGCGGGCTATGAGTCCGAACCGAGCCACCGGGCGTATATAGCGCATTACGTCTTCGTCCGCCTCAAAGTACTTCTCGAACGACGCCTTCCATCCTTTGATGATGTGAGCAATGCCTACACCTAATGGCACGAGTGCCACGAGGTAGACCAACACGTTTGAGTGATCCCAGGACAAAAGATGCGCCAGTAAATCCTTTGTCTCCCCACCTGCGGAGTGACCTGAACTTCTGACGCCGCTAACGAGCAGGCCCAATGCAAAGAACGCCAGCGCGCCGTTAACCAAACCTCCCGCCAACAAACCTGCACGAATCACCAGCCCCTTGAGTTTCGTACCGTGATGATCAACGTCGCGAATCGCTTGCAGCACTCGCCACCCGGCGAAGGCTACCAAACCAGCCACCACTAGCCCGACCAGGACATATCCGAATGGCTGGCTTAACAGCGCCTCAAGGCTTTTGTGACTGTCCTTCGGTTTTGTCGAGTCTTGAGCTGCCAGCAGAGCGAAGATACCTATGATCAGATACAGAACACCTCGAGCGACATATCCGCCCCGAGCGAGTAGGACAAGCGTGTGTTGAGTGGACATTGGATTATTTCCGAGGAGCTATATAGCAGCAGACCCCATCGCTTGGAGAAGGGTTCGATAAAGCTCGACACTCTTGAGCAACTGACCAACCTCGCTCCCACAGGGATGGTGGCGAAGAGGTATTCGTCAGGCCTTGCTGGCCTTGAGGTACGCGCCCAAACGCTGCCCCATCTGCTCACTCAGCGCCTGCAAGCCACTGAGCGGGCGCACCATCACTTCAAATTCGACAATCTTGCCCTGCTCATTGAAGCGGATCATGTCGATGCCTTTGAGCTCCTTCTCCCCGACCTTCGCACTGAATTCGAGGATGACGTTCAAGCCATCCGCCGTCGCCAGCTCACGGTAATAGGTGAAATCCTCGAACACGTTCATCACCGTGTTGAGGATCATCGACACCACGGGCGCCCCGGGGTAGGGCGTGTGGGCCATCGGCGAACGAAACACCGCTTGCGGGTCCAGCAGTTCGGGCAAGGCACCCAAGTCTTTTCGACTGATCATCGCGTGCCAGTGCTTCAGGGACGCCGCGGCGTTGGGGTGCAGGTTCAGTTCGGACATCTTCAACTCCTGTTTATTATTGTTTTACTGACGGGATATTCTAAAGCGTCTATCAATGACCTCGGCGGCATCGTCGGCCCATTGACCGTAGATCTGCGGCCCGGGATGAAAACCGTCGCTGGCCATCAGCCCTGCCTCGGGCGCCAGGCGGATTGTCAGCATCGTACATTGATCCACGCGCTGCGCCAGATCCGCGAGATGCGCGTTGAAACGCCGGGCCCTGTAGCCCAGGTACCAGCGCAGCGGCTGCGGCAACGCGGGGAACAGGTGCATGGGCGGCAACGGCGACAGGACAATCTGCTTCACCGCGAACTTGTCGCACAACAGCGTCATCAAGCGCTGTTGCCGGGCGAGCCATTGATCAAGCGCCAGGGTACTGGTGACGTCGTTGACCCCGATCGACAACAGCACCACATCGAAGGGCTCTGGCGCGTGCTGTTCCAGCAGCGCCAGCAATGCTTGTGAATCCAGGCCCGAGCGCGCCAGCAATTTCCACGACACCTGATAATCAGCCGCCAGCCGACTGACCAGCCGACCGCTGAGCGCTTCGTCCTGAGTCGACGCACCCACGCCCGCAGCGGCACTGTCGCCGACAATCAGCAACCGCAGGGCATCGCCGCTGCCGGCCACGCCCTGGCGTTCGCCTTCGGCTTCCGGCAGCTTGGGCGTGATACGCCGGGTGTATAGGCCCTGCATCAGTAACAGGGGGCCGAGCAGGATTTTTGCCAAGGTTTCAATGTGGCTCATAAGACATTCCTGGACCAGCATCCGGAAAGCAACCTGACATGAATCACCCTGCGAACTCATCGTCGAAAATATGCTCGATGGGCAGCGCAAACGCCCGGGCGATCTGAAATGCAAGAGGCAGACTTGGATCAAAACGACCGTTCTCGATGGCGTTGATGGCTTGCTGGCGATGTGCTCGCCTGCGTTGCGCAAGCCAATGAACCGAGCAGGGCGCACGTCAGCAGGTACCGCAGGCGTGGAGAACGGGGCATGGGCAGAACCTCCTTGGACGCGGACTCACAATGGCATCTTGTGTATCACAACTGCGGTCAGGGAACGACAGGTTGCGATGTATTCAATCGATCCCGGGCGCGGGATTGCCTGATGCAGGCACCAGCCGCTTTTCTATCTGCGCCAGTTCCCAGGTGCTGAGCAGGCTGACCGGGTCGGTGCCGAAGCGTTGCCCGTTGTCGAACGCATACTCGCGGCCATCCGGGCTTTGGCCATGCAGGCAGTGGCGCAGATGCCCGGCGTCGACCTCAAGGGTCAGGCGCCAGCCATCGATGTCGACCAGGACGTGGCCGGGCCCGCACTGTTCGTCGAGCCGCTCGAAAGCGCGAATACCCTGGGCGACGTCACGCATTTGCTGGTAAACCTCGCGGGCGGTGAGGGCGGGCACGGCTGTCTCCAGTGTGGAATCAAGGGTGCTCAGGATAAACGAAGAGGATGCCAAAAAGCCCGGCTGATGAGGCCGGGCTTTTCGTTGAGTGCAGCGGTGAAGCCACGCATTCACACAGTGCGGTTCTGGATCAGGCGATCAGAGCCCCCTTCAGCGATGCGGTTTTCGATCAGGCGATCGGAACCACCTTCGGCCACACGACTTTCAATCAGGCGATCCGAGCCGCCTTCAGCGACCACGGGTTGAGCAGAGGTAGCGGCGAAAGCGTTAACTGCAAAAACCGAGAAAGCGATGCTGAGAAGGACTTGGCGTTTCATGATGGTGTGCTCCGGGGCGCTCATGGGTTGGTATGGAGCAGATGTTACGCCGCGGATTTTTTTAAAGAACTTCATTGAATCAATGGTGACTATCGATGCCGCTAATGGTTTACGCAAAGGCCCGGATGATCGGGCCTGATGTTGATTTACTGTAGGAGCGAGCCTGCTCGCGATGGACTCAAGAGCGCCGCGTTTAGTCAGTAAGCACGCGTTATCGTTAACGTCCATCGCGAGCAGGCTCGCTCCTACAGGTGGATCACAATTGCCCGAAGCGGCATTCAGCTCGGCTTATTCAACGCCGCTTCCGCCGCAGCAATCTCCGCCTGGCGCTTGACGATCATGTCGCCGATCGGCGGCCCCTGGAAGCGCCGGGCTTCGAAGCCGAACCAGACGATGGCCGTCAGCACCAGGAAACCGATGGTGATGTACAGCGCCCAATCATTCGGTGGCTGGATGCCGATGACGAAGATGATCACCATCGACAGGATCGACAGCAGCGCGAACACCGTGTACCAGAAGCGCCCCATGTTCCATGGCCCCATGGTCGGCCACTTCGCCGTCCCGTAGGCAAACAGGCCCAGCACGATGGGAATTACGAAAGAGAAGAACAGGAAGATCACCGTGCAGGACACCACGATCGTATAAACCGGCGTTTCCCCGACCGAGATCACCGAGGAACCCCAGTCGAACAACACAGCCAGGGTGGCACCGGTCCAGATCGCCGCTACCGGGCTGCGAAAGGTCGGCGAAACCGAGGACAGGGCTTTGGAACAAGGCAGGCCACCGTCCCGGGAGAACGCGAAGATCATCCGTGAAACCGAGGTGACCGTGGCCAGGCCACAGAGCACCTGCGAGATGAAAATCGCCACGAACAGCACCAGCTTCAACGTCGGATTGACCTGGGTGTTCATGGCCCAGAAAAATACGTTCCAGCCTTGCTTGGCCGCCTCATCCATGTTCGGCAGCATCAGCACGAAGGCGCTGAGCATCACCCAGCCGAACAGCAGCGACCAGACCACCGACATGACCATGCCCCGTGGCACCGACATGGCCGCGTTGCGGGTCTCTTCGGAGGTGTGTGCCGAGGCGTCATAACCGGTGATGGTGTAGATCGGCAGCAGCAGGCCGAGCATGAAGATCCAGCCGTTCGAAGCCTGCGGCCAGACACTGCCGCCGGCCTCGCCAGAGTAGTTGCCGAAGGTCCATAACCGCGCGAACTCGTAGCTGGGCGCGGAGATCAGGCAGACGATGGTCAGCGCCAGCGCCGTGGCGAAAATCAGGTAGCCGGAGAAGTCGGTGAGTTTGGCGGTCAGGCCGATGCCCAGGTGATTGCACAAGGCCTGGAGGCCAGTGAGGATCGCCAGGAAAATCACCCGGACCGTGGTGGTGTCTTCCATGCCCAGGGCCGGTCCGAAGGCGCCGAAGAAAAAGTAATAGGTGCCGACGTTGATCGCGCCGAGTACCGTGACCAGCCCCAACAGGTTGAACCACGCGGTCAGCCAGCCGGTGAAGCGGTTACCGAGAATCGAGCCCCAGTGATACAGGCCGCCAGCGGTGGGGTAGGCCGAGGAAATCTGCGCCATGGCCATGGCGAACACCCCGGAGATCAGGCAACCGATCGGCCAGCCGATGCCGATCGATGCTCCCCCCGCGCCCGAGGTGCCCTGGGCCAGTGAGTTGATGCCGCCGGAGAGGATGCAGATGATCGAAAAGGAAATGGCGAAGTTGGAGAAAACGCCCATTCGTCGCGACAGTTGCTGGGCATAGCCCATGCTGTGCAGCACCTTGACGTCATCGTCGTGGGCGTCGGTGCCGGGCTGGCTTGCTGGGTTCATGGTATGGGTGCCCCTTTTCAGGTTTTGGACAGGCCGAACTGAGCCGCCGTAGGCTCGACCTTGGTTTTCTGTAGGAGCGAGCCTGCTCGCGATGGACTGAGGACGACGCGGGGTGTCAGGCTCCCCGCGTCATCGTTGACGTCCATCGCGAGCAGGCTCGCTCCTACAGACGGCCGTGAAGTGCCGCGTCGAAAATCTTCGCCACACCGTCCCGGGTCAATGGCAGCGGGTTGCCGCCGGCAGAGGGGTCGACAATCGCCATGTCTGCGATCAGGTCCGCCTGCAGGTCATCCACACCCAACTCGACCAGTGTGTGGGGAACGCCGATGTCCTTGCGCAGCTTGAGGACGAAGGCGAGGAAACTGTCGAAACCCGGGGAGGGCAGGCGCAGATACGCCGCCAGCCGGGTGATGCGTTCCTCGATGACCGAGCGATTGAATTGCAGGACATAGGGCATGAAGGTGGCGTTGGTCATGCCATGGTGGGTGTCATACAAAGCGCCCACCGGATGCGAAAGCGCATGCATCCCCCCCAGGCCTTTCTGGAACGCGGTGGCACCCATTGCCGCCGCCGCGAGCATTTGCGCGCGTGCCTCAAGGTCTGACGGCGTGTGTACTGCCTTTACCAGAGAGTTGGCCACCAGGCGCATGCCCTCTAGCGCAATACCATCGGCCAAGGGATGGAAACCGGGGGCGCAATACGCCTCCAGGCAGTGGGAGAGGGCGTCCATGCCGGTGCCGGCGGTGATTTTCGCTGGCATGCCGACAGTGAGCGCCGGGTCGCTGATCACCACCCGCGGCATCATTTTCGGGTGGAAGATGATGCGCTTGGTGTGGGTGCGGTCGTCGATGATCACCGCCGCGCGGCCAACTTCGGAACCGGTGCCGGCGGTGGTCGGTACGGCAATCACCGGGGCGATGCGATCGGCATCGGCGCGGGTCCAGTAGTCGCCGATGTCTTCGAAATCCCACACCGGTCGGGTCTGACCGCTCATGAAGGCGATGAGCTTGCCCATGTCCAGACCACTGCCGCCGCCAAACGCGATCACCCCGTCATGCTTGCCGGCGCGCCAGGCATCGAGCCCGCCAGCGAGGTTGGCTTCGACCGGATTGGGCTTGAGGTCGCAGAACAATTCGACAGCCAGGCCTGCGGCGCGCAGGGCGTCCAGCGCCGCCGTGGTGATCGGTGCGCGGCCCAGGCCACTGTCGGTGACCAGCAACGGGCGCTCGATGCCCTGACTACGACAGACCTCGGCCAGCTCGGCAATGCGCCCGACACCGAATCGAATGCTGGTGGGGTAGTTCCAGTTTCCAGTCAGGCTCATGGTCTACACCTCGTGACGCAGATGAAAGGATTTGGCCCGGGTCAGGTGCTCGTAGCCAAGGCGCGACAGGGTGACGCCGCGCCCGCTGTTCTTCACCCCGGTCCAGGCCAGTGCCGGGTCCAGGTAATCGCAGCGGTTCATGAACAGAGTGCCGGTGGCAATTTCGTCGCCCAGGCGTTCAGCGGCGGCGAGGTCTTGGGTCCAGAGGGCGGCGCTGAGTCCAAACGCGCTGTCGTTCATCAGGGCGATGGCTTCGTCGTCACCGGCCACCGGCATGATGCCGACCACCGGACCAAAGCTTTCCTCGCGCATCACTGACATCTGGTGGCTGACGTTTACCAGCACTTGTGGTGCAAGGTAGGCGCTGCCCGGCACATCAGCGGCAAAGGCCTTGGCATCGATCAGCGCCTTGGCCCCCAGGTTCAATGCTTCGGCGATCTGCGCGCGCACGAAATCCGCTGCGCCCGGTGAAACCAGCGGGCCGAGGGTAGTGGCCTGGTCCAGCGGGTTGCCCAGCACATACTGCCGGGTCAACTCGACGAACCCCTCGACAAAGGCCGGGTAGATCTTCTGGTCGACATAGATGCGTTCGATGGCGCAGCAACTCTGCCCGGAATTGAAGAAGCTGCCGTCTACCAGGTTTTCCACCGCATGTTCGAGGTTGGCGTCGGCCCGCACATAGGCCGGGTCCTTGCCGCCGAGTTCCAGGCCAACACCGATGAAACGGCCCGTGGCGGCGCTTTCCATGGCCCTGCCGGCTTCGACCGAACCGGTGAAATTGACCTGATGCACGCGGCCCGAAGCGATGATCGCGGCGGTCTGCTGATGGTCAAGCAACAGGTTATGGAACAAACCATCCGGCAGATGGGCGCGGCGCATGGCCTCGGCGAAACGCTCGCCAACCAGCAGGGTTTGCGTGGCGTGCTTGAGGATCACACTGTTGCCGGCCATCAGCGCCGGGATGAGGGTGTTCACCGCAGTCAGGTAAGGGTAATTCCAGGGTGCGACGACCAGCACCGTGCCCAGCGGCTCGCGTTTGATGCAACGGCGAAAACCCGCAATGGGCTCGGGCTCTATCGCTGCAAGCGCCTCGGGCGCGATTGCGATCATATGCCGGGCGCGCTCGGCAAAACCTCGCAGCTCGCCGGCGCCGAAGCGTACGGGGCGACCCATCTGCCAGGCCAGCTCCGGCACGATATCGGCCTGCATCGACAGCATCGCCTCGACCACTGCGCTGCAAAACGCCGCGCGCTCGTTGAGTGGGTACTGTTTCCATAACGCCTGTGCACTGGCAGCGGCCGTCAGCGCCTGTTCGATCTGCGCCGCGTCAGCACGGTCGCGTTCGACATACACCCGGCCATCGACCGGTGAGATCAATTGAATCTTTGCAGTCATGGTATGTGCTCAATAGCGCTCGAAGCCGCGTTGCAGTTCCCAGTCGGTGATCCGCCGGTCGTACTCCTTCTGCTCCCACTCGGCGGTGTGAACGTAGTGATCGATCACCTCATCACCAAAGGCTTCGCGCAACATGCTCGAGCCCTTGAGTGCGGCGCTGGCATCACGCAGGGTCTTGGACACCTCCGGCAGATGCTCGTCGAGGTAGGCGTCACCTTCGAACGGCGCCGCCAGTTCGAGCTTCTCGTCGACACCGGCCAGGCCCGCCGCAATCAATGCGGCAAAGGCCAGGTAGGGGTTGAGGTCGGCGCCGCCGATGCGGCATTCGATGCGGATCGACTTGCTGCTTTCTGCGCACAGACGAAAGCCGGCGGTGCGGTTGTCGCGACTCCACACTGCCCGCGTCGGCGCAAAGGTGCCGGCCTGGAAGCGCTTGTAGGAATTGATGTAGGGCGCGAGAAAGCAGGTGATGTCGTTGGCGTACTTGAGCTGCCCGGCGACCCAGGAGCGCATCAGTTTCGACATCCCGAACTCGGCCTTGGCATCGTAGAACAGCGGCTTCTTCGCGTTCTTGTCCCACAGCGAGTTATGGATATGACTGCTGGAACCGGCGGCGTCGTAGCGCCACTTGGCCATGAAGGTGATCGCCTTGCCCTGCAACTGCGCGATCTCCTTGCAGGCGTGCTTGATGATGACGTGGTGGTCGGCCATGGTCATGGCATCGGCATAACGAATATTGATCTCTTCCTGGCCCGGGCCCCATTCGCCCTTGGAGTTTTCCACGGGAATGCCCGAGGCCTGCAAATGCTTGCGGATCGCTCGCAGCACGGGCTCTTCGCGGGTGGTCTGGAGGATGTTGTAATCTTCGATGTAATGGCCGGCGGTTTTCGGTTTGTGATAGTTGCGCTTGTGGATCGCCTCGTAGGTCTCGTCAAACAGATAGAACTCCAGCTCCGAGGCGAACATGCCGGTGTAACCGCGCTGGCGCAGGCGTTCGACCTGCTTTTTCAGAATTGCCCGGGGGCTGTGGGGCAGGTCCTGGCGATGGTGGTGGTCGAGCACGTCGCACAGCACCAGCGCCGTGCACTCCAGCCAGGGCACGCGCCGCAGGGTGGACATGTCGGGCTTGAGCACAAAGTCGCCATAGCCCTTGCTCCAGCTGGCCGCCGCGTAACCGGGCACGGGCTCCATGTCGATGTCATCGGCCAGCAGGTAATTGCAGCAGTGGGTTTCTTCGTGGCCGCTGTCGATGAAAAACTCGACCTGGAAACGCTTGCCCACCAGTCGACCCTGCATGTCGACCATGCAGACCAGGACGGTATCGATTTCGCCGGCGGCAGCGGCGCGCTTGAGTGCATCAAAGCTGAGGAGGGGCTCGGTCATCACGTCAATCCTGCGTGAAAGGTATGGGCCAGTCTGAGATAGCTGTTGCAGACGCTCTCCAGAAAAAACCAAAACCTGCAGAATCGAGCATCGTGAGCAACGAGTTGCTCAAAGCTTAGCCTACAGTGGCAAAGTGCAAGTTTTGCCAGTTCAAAGCGGCGTTGAACGCGCAAATGCGGCGCATGAAAAAGTCCGGTGGGGGAGGCCGGGCTTTGCGTGGGTGGATTTTTTCACTTGGCGGGGAGTTATGTGGTGTGGCGAATATCCACTCCCCTCATCGGAACGCCGCCCGCCCATCCCTCTCCCCACGGGGGAGAGGGAGCCGATCTCCAGTGTTTTCGGATGCTGGGTTCGACTTGAGTTTGGTAGCGTTGTTTTCAAACCCGAGTTCAACCTGAACCAGGCTGGGCTGTTTTCAAACCCGAGTTCAACGCGATCTTTCAGGTCGATGTAGCCCGACTAAACACCTCGGTCAGTCCCCTCTCCCAGTGGGAGAGGGCTAGGGTGAGGGCTGGTTCCAAAGTGAAAACCCATACCCGGACCACCGCGAAAACCCCATCCCCTCAGGCAAGCCCTGGCAACCCGATCAAGCCTCCCTGATCTGACTGACACTGGTAATCTGCCCATTCCACACCATCTCGTAATGCGCCGACTGCACAATCGATGCAACCGGTCGCGGCGTCATCAACGCCCAGCAAAAACTACCCTGCATACGCACCGAGTGATACCGCAAGCCCGGGCAGCTGGCATCCCTGACCGCCCGGCCCAACAACCGGGAATGACTGTAATCATCCGGCGCATACACCGCATCGCTGATCGGCAGGGCCGTGGCATCCTTCATTCCGGTGTCTACAAATGCACAAGACAACCCCCGGAACACAAACCGCTCATAGTTCAGCCCCGGCACATTTGACCAATACACACTCTGATGATGGCGCACCTCAGCCAGCGCCGCCTCCATCGAATCGGCCAGGTACAGAACCCCGAAACTGCCATCGCTGAACCGCGAACCCGCAGGATTCACATGAGTAAAAGGCGCCGTCGCGTAAGAACAGCCAACAATTCCGAACGGGATCTCGCCCCTGGCAATCCACTCAAGCTGACCCACCTCATTCCTAAGCCGTGGATTGGTCAGCGCCTGAATCTCGAACAAAACGTCAAACTCATCGGCGTCCGCCACGTCTTCAAACAGCGCAATGGGTGGAAATTTCGAATTGACCAGCCGATAAGCCTGCAACGATTGCCCGGCAAAGGTTGGCAGTTCGCCCACCGTTACCATTGCGCGCCCCGCAGCACATCAATGCGGCGGAAGGTTTCATACAACGAGACCATGTCGCCCTGGGCCATGATCTCCAGCGGTGAACGCCCGTTGAAAAACTCGTTGTGGTTGGCCATCGACACAAAGCCATAAACGTTTTCCGGGTTATCGAACACCAGGCGCAACGTGGCATGCATGTTCAGCACAAAACTGATGCGCTGCATCTGATCAGAATCCAGTGCTACCGCCCATTCGACGTCACGCTGGCGCGCGCGGGTGTAGGTGCTGCGGGAAATACGCAGGATGCGACAGGCCTGATCGCTGGACGCGGCCCATTTTTCCAGAATGCCGACCGCTGCCCGCAGGCCCGCCACGCACTGGTTCTTGGTGAATGCCTGTTCTTTGAGAGGGACTGCCATGTTCAATACCTTCTCCGAATCCATAGACTCAAAGATAGGTAATTAGAATCTATAGATCAAGGCGGGGTCGACCAGTGGGCGCACAGGAGGCTTGTGAGGGGGGAATCTTCTTACGATCGTCCAGGACAGACACCGCAGGTGTTGAGCGCTTGCGTCTCAACACCTGCGTGGGGGCGTCAGAAATCGAAGAACACGGTTTCCGCTTCACCTTGCAGATGAATGTCGAAGCGGTAAGCCAATTTGCCATCCACAGTGCAACGCCTGGCAATCAGGGATTCGCGACGGTGGGGCTGTTCGATCAGGTTCAATACCGGGTCCAGCGCATTTGCCTGGGATTCGTCATCGAAATACAGGCGGGTTTGCAAGTGGATGTTGATGCCACGGGCAAACAGCGCCACGTTGATATGCGCGGCCATAGGGACGCCCGCAGCGTTTTTCACAACGCCAGGCTTCACCGTCTTGACCGTCCATTCACCGGCTTCGGTGGTGGCGGTACGGCCAAAACCGTTGAACGGTTTATCCAGGTCGTAAGCGCTGTCGTAGACACCCTCATGATCGGCCTGCCAGAGCTCCAGAAAGGCGTCCCGGATCAGCTGACCATTACCGTCATAGACGTGGCCCATCAATAAAATGTGCTCGCCCGGTGCGCCAGGCTTGGCCATCTCGTTCCAGATTTCCTGCTCGCGCGGCTCGTTGCCGGCGGCTTCCAGCGCCAGGCCGATATGCACATAAGGGCCGGCGGTTTGCGATGCAGTTTCCGGCAGAAGTTGAACGGGCATACGCAGGCCTCCTCAGCAGTTTTCGAAGTGGGTCTTGCGCTGGCCGCGCAGGACGATATCAAAGCGATAAGCCAGGCAATCCATGGGATTGGCCATGCTCATATCCAGCCGGGCGATCAGGCTCTGCACCGCCTCCGGATTGGCGATCGACTTGACGATCGGGCACATGGGAACGAGCGGATCACCTTCGAAATACAGCTGGGTAATCAAACGCGTGGCAATGGACGGGCCACTGATGGAGACATGGATATGCGCCGGGCGCCAATCGTTGGGACCGTTGCGCCATGGGTAGGGGCCGGGTTTTACGGTGCGGAAGCTGTAGTTGCCATCGCGGTCGGTCAATGCACGGCCGACGCCGCCGAAGTTGGGGTCAAGGGGCGCCAGGTAACTGTCTTTTTTGTGCCGGTAACGGCCACCGGCATTGGCCTGCCACATCTCCACCAGAGTGTGAGGAATCGGCTTGCCGTACTGATCACACACGCGACCGGCGACGATGATGCGTTCGCCGATGGGCAGGCCGCCGTGGTTGAAGTTCAACAGCAGATCGTTATCGTGCTGGCCCATCTTCAGATGGGAAAAGTCCGGGCCGCTGGTCTCGGATACCGATTGCGGGATGCTCACCAGTGCCTGGCGCGGCGATCGCAGGATCGAAGTCTTGTAATCCGGAGTCAGGGCTTTGGGATGCCAATTACGGTCACGAATGACGAAGCGGCTGTCGTGCGCATCAGACATGTCGTTTTTCCTGTTGTTATGGTTGGACAGAGGCAGGCACTGCGCTGGCAGTGACATGTAGGCCACTTTCCTCTAAAAAAAGCCGACCCAACATTGAAAAAAACGACCTTATCCATATCCAGATGGTTATGGATACTTCCCTTCCCGGTACTCCTGACCGACCTCGCGCAGGGCCTCCACGCACCATTGCGCCGCCTGGTTCAGCGGCAATGCAGGGTTGGTGCAAAGCCCCACCGAACCCCCAGGTTCACGCATACCCAGGTCCAGTTCCACCAGTTCACCCTGGCGCAAGTCCTGTCTGACCGCGTCCAGCGGGGCGACCCAGATGGCCTGGCTGCGTTGCACGTAGCGCCGGCTCAAGGCAACCGACAGGGTCTCCAGGCGCTGACGGGAGGGCGTTATCCCGTGCTGCACAAACAGGCTGTCGGCGAATTTGCGGATCGTCGTGCCGGCCGACGGCAATACCAGCGGATAGTCTTCGAGGTGTTTATGTCCTGGTGACTCAGCGAGCGCCGGATGGCCGTTGCGTACGACCAGCGTCATGGATTCACTGTAGAGATGTTCGAACGCCAGCCCCTGAATCAACGGGCTGTCGGTCATTCTGCCGACCACCAGGTCCAGCTCACCGACCCGCAGGCGCGACAGCAGATAGGCACTTGGCCCGGTCACCACACTGACCACCAGGGCAGGGTGGCGCTCGTGCAAGCGGCAGACAACTTCCGGAATCAGCAGGCTTTCGACAGTGGACAGCACACCCAGTTGCACGGTAATGGGCTCATGCACCCCGGAGCGCAAACTGTTGACCCCTTCGCGCAGCGATTGCACGCTCGGCCCGGCATAGCGCAAAAAGGCCACGCCGGCCTCGGTCAGCGTCGAGCCCTTTTTACCCCGTTCAAACAGCGTGGCTTCGAGCAGCGACTCCAGCTCCTTCAGCGTCTTGGACAGCGCCGGCTGGCTGATGGCCAACGTGTCGCAGGCGCGGGCCAGGCTGCCCTGGCGCGCCACTTCGAGAAAACACACCAGGTGCCGGAATTTGATGCGGGTATCGATGTTCAATCCGCTGCTCTACTTTCGGGGTATGGCATCCATTATCGCTGGATGCGCAGCTTAGATGCCACTGAACATCCCGATGATCACGGCGTTGACCAGGTCAATGAAGAAGCCGCACACCAGCGGCACGATGAGGAAAGCCTGGTGCGCCGCTCCGTACTTCTGGGTGACGGTGGTCATGTTGACGATGGCCGTCGCGGTGGAGCCCAGGGCAATACCGCCGAAGCCTGAGGCGATCACGCTGGCTTCGTAGTCACGGCCCATGCAGCGGAACACCACAAAGTACGTATAGAGCACGGTCATCAGGATCTGCAGGGACAAAGCGCACGTAATGAACAGCAGCGCACCGCTGAGCTGCCACAACTGCAGGCCCATCAGGGCCATGGTCAGGAACATGCCCAGGCTGACATCGGAAATCAGCGACAGGCCCTGGCTGGCGCCGCTCCAGGATTTCAGACGCTTGTCGCCAATCAGGGCATGGACGATGTGGTGAATGACGATACCGGCGAACAGGCAGCTGACGAACTTGGGCAGGGTGATACCGCTGTCGGCCAGCAGCAGGTTGAGGCCGTAGCCGAGCATCAAGGCCAGGTTGAGCCACATCCATGCCCAGAGCACATCGTAGTAATCCAGAGGCTTGCTTTGCTGATGCTCCAGAACGCCGACTTCCAGCTCGGGATCCTTGGAAGGGGTGATGTGGTGGCGACGGATCAAGCGGTTGGCGATAGGGCCGCCGATTACACACGCGGCAATCAGGCCGACGGTGTTGCTGGCGATCCCCAGTTCGTGGGCGTTCTCAATGCCCAGCTTTTCGACGAACAGCGGCGCCCAGGCCAAAGCGGTACCCACCCCACCGGTAAGGGAGATGGAGCCCACCATCAGGCCGGCCTTGGGGTCCAGCCCGAACAACTCGGCCATGCCCATGCCCAGGGTGTTCTGCAGCAAGATGAACACGGTCGCGAGCACCAGCAGGATCAATAGCGGGCGCCCGCCCTTAATCAGTTGGCGCATGTCCGAGCGCAAGCCGATGCCGGCAAAGAAGTAGAGCAGCAGGGTGTCGCGAACTGCCAGGTCGAACTCGACCTGAATACCGAGGCCGAAGTACAGAATACTCGTGACCGCCGCACAGACAAACCCGCCGACCACCGCTTCGGGAATGCAGTAGCGGCGCAGCAGGGTGCTGTGCTGGACAAGCGTCTTGCCCAGAAAGAGCAGAAGAATGGCGAGGGTGAAACTCACCAGTCCATGAACAGTAAAGATCTGGGCGGTCATCTATGGCCTATCTGAAATCCAAAAAAAGAAATTATCCAGACTCGATCGCACGTCTTTCAGACTTGGGTCAATGAAAGTGCAGATCGTCGACCAGTGCGGATCTTGCCGAGGTAAAATGATGGCGCAAGCCTCCGGCCGGCTATCACATTCCTGCGAGGCTCTTGAGTTGCCCGGGCAAGACGACTGCTGGTCAACACCCCGCGACTTTGCCTGTGTGCCGGGGTGAGTCAAGCACCTGATCCGGCAACATGCAAACGCCCTGGCAGGAGAACATCTGCATGAAGACGCCGTAGTCGGACGGCGTGTAATTGACCACCCAATCACTGCTCCAGCATCGATGCAAAGAGGTCGAGTCAGCGCAGGGGTGATCGCGCCTGGCGATGACGCTCATTTCATAAGTCAACAACGGCGTGCTGTCGAACTCCTGTAACGACATGGTCGGCGTCACAGGGCCGCCGGCAAAATCGAGCGGGAGGGGGCCAGCAGGCGTGCATGCGGCGTCCGAGTTACTGGCGTCGCGTTGCCTGAACGAACGGGTGTCGGCGAAGTTGCTGCCGAGCCTGTAAGAACCAACCCCCTCACCCCAACCCTCCCGAAACGTCGGACCGCCCCATAGGGGGAGAGGGGGAAAGGGAGCAGATCTTCATGTTTTTCCAGGTTTGAGTTCGACCCGAAGTTTCAGGTCGATGCAGACCGGAAAAACACCACGGTCAGTTCGCTCTCCTGCACTCGATCCTCATGTTTTTCCAGACCTGAGTTCGGCTCGAACTTTCAGGTCGCAGAATATCGAACATTCAACCGGGTCAGTCCCCTCTCCCTCCGGGAGAGGGTTAGGGTGAGGGGGCTCTTGAGGGCTCCTCGCCACCGTCGCCATCACTGATGAAACGTACGCCCCAGCGCATCCAGCCGCGTGGCAATCGGTGGCAAGCGCCGACTGCTCAAGGCCAGGGACTCAACGTCGTCCGCGGTCTCCTGCGCAATGTCCTGCACTGACTGCAAGCGCCCGACAATCTCCAGGCTCACCGTGGATTGCTCGCGGGTAGTGCTGACAATTCGCCCGTTAAGCTCATCGATCCGTGCGATATCACTGCTCACTGCCAGCAACATCTGCGCCGCCAACTGACTGTCTTCGACACAACGCTCCACACCTTCGTGACTGTCCTGCATGGCCTCGACGGCTTGGCGACTGCCTTGCTGCAAGGCCTCGATGATGCCCCTGATTTCCTTGGTGGAAACAGCCGTACGCTGCGCCATACGGGCTACTTGCGCACTTTCAGAATCTTCTTAGTGGCCTTTCTGCCTAGATTTGAGGTATCGGCGTGCACGTGATGCGTGTGGTTGTCAGCGCGCAACTGTTGAGCGGGCAGATCGGCAGGGCACAACCTATATAAGAAAAAAAGGGAATGACCATGAATCATGTATTTCGCGTTGTATGGAGTGCCAGTGCTGGTACTTTCGTAGCAGTCAGCGAGTATGCGAAATCCCATGGCAAAGGCCGCAACGGCGGGCGGCGGGGGGGCAAGCTACGCAAGGTAGGCCTGGTGCTGTCGGCGGGCATGGTGTTCAGCCCGATGCTGCAGGCAGTCGACCGGTATTGGGATACCAATGGCACGGCACTGGGCTCCGGTGGTAGCGGCGCCTGGAATCTCACCAGCGCTTTCTGGAGTCCCAACGGCGACGGCGCCAGCGGCCCCTACAGTTCCTGGAACAACGCCGCCCTGTACGACGCCATTTTCGCCGGCACCGCCGGTACCGTGACCCTGGGCACACCGATCACCGTTCACAACCTCACTTTCCAGACCACCGGTTACACCCTCACCGGCAGTACCCTGACCCTGGGGGGGATCACGCCCACCATCAACACCAGTGGCACCGTCACCATCAACTCGATCCTGGCTGGCAGCGCGGGCCTGACCAAGACGGGGGCCGGTCTCCTCAGCCTTAACGGCGTCAACACCTTCAGCGGAGACGTGCTGGTCAATGCCGGTGGCCTGGCCCTCAACGGCGATTCGGCGCTGGGTGTGGCGGGCAACGGCGTCACCATGGCCAGCGGCACAAACCTGAGCAGCACAGCTGCCCTCGCCGCGAGCCGCAACATCACCGTCACCGGCGGCACCCTCCTGCTGGCCGGTGCCGGCGTGGGCTCGGCCCGCTTCACCGGCGCTGGCGGGCTCAGGCTCAATAATGGTGTCAGCCTCACCAACGCCGCCAGCAACTATACCGGGGCGACCATTTTCGGTAACGGGAATGGCGGCAGCTTTTCGTTCAACTCCATCGCCGATCTGGGCGTGGCCAGTTCCCTGGGTGCGCCAACAACAGTGGCCAATGGCACCATCACGCTTGGGTCCGGCGGTGGTGTTGGTGCAACCCTGAGCTATACCGGTGCCGCCAGCAGTTCCAACCGCAACTGGCAACTCAACGCCGCGGGTACCGTGGCGCCGCTCACCTTCCGCAACATAGGGACAGGCACGTTGACACTGACCGGCAACATGGTCGTGGCCGGTGGCAGCACCTATGGCACCAGCTTCACTGCCAATAACGCCGACATGTCATTGCTGGGCATCATTTCAGGCAATGGGTTGGTCTCCTATACCGGTGGCGCCGGAAGAACCATCTCCCTTGGCAACGCCAATACGTATACGACCGCCACCAACATCAACGGTGTAACGGTGCGGGCCGGTTCGCTCAAGGACACTGGCACCGCCAGTTCCTTTGGCACCGGCACGGGTGGTGGCATCGGCATCACCAATGGCGCCGTGACCTACACCGGCGCTGGCGACAACAGCAATCGGACATGGGGGCTCAACGGCGGCGCTATCAACAACGACGGCACCGGCGCGCTTGCGCTCAGCGGCACCCTGGCACTCACCAACACCGGCACGCTCGGCGGCAGCTACACGGGTGCCGACAACCTTTTCTCGGGTGTCATCTCGGGTACGGGCGGCCTGGCCAAGAGCGGCGCTTCCACCTGGGTGCTCAGCGGCGCCAATACCTATACCGGTAGCACCACGGTCAATGGCGGCACACTCCGTGCCGGCAGCAACACGGCCTTTGGATCAACCAATGGGGTCGTCGTGAACAGCGGCGGTACGCTGGACCTCAACGATCTGGACAACACGGTGCGCTCGTTGGCCGGCACGGGCGGCACTGTCGACCTGGGATCGGGGGAACTGACCCTGAACGCTGCCGCGGGTGTGAGTACCGCCTACGCCGGCAACATCACCGGCAGCGGTGGCCTCACCAAAACCGGGGCCAGCACACAAACCCTCACCGGGACCAACACCTATACGGGTGCGACCACGGTCAGCGGCGGCACGCTGCGGTTGGACTTCGGTGCTGCCACCGCGCCCACCAGCAACATCATTTCCAGCGCCTCGACCCTGAACCTGGGTGGCGGCGTACTCAATGCCATCGGTGCCGCCAGCGAGGCCAACACGCAGACGTTCAACGGTGTCCTCGTCACCGCAGGCAACAACACCATCGGCGCGACATCCGGCACCGGCGGCAGCATGACGGTCAACCTGGGGGGGATCAACCGCACCGGTGGCCTGGTCAACTTCAACCTGCCAGGCAGCGGCAACATCACCACTACCAATACCACACTGGGTGGTTGGGCTACCGTCAACGGTACCGACTACGCCAAAGTGGTTGGCGGCAACATCCTTGCGTTCACGAACTCCGACTACATCGACAAGGACAACGCGGCGACCTGGTTGAGTGGCGATTTCATCTCCGACAGCGATGCCAATACCGAAAGCTTTTTCGGCACGGTTGCCGGCAGCAAACAACTGGGCGGCCTGCAGTTCACTACGGCAGACCCGACCACCACCATCACCGTAGCCAATGGCCAGACACTGGGGGTTGATGGAACCATCCTCGTTGCGCCGTCGGTCGGCGCCAACAATCAGACGATCACGGGTGGTTCGCTTACCGGTACCTCCGGCGGTGGCGTGCTGGGCATCCAGCAGAACGGCACCGGCAACTTCACCATAGCGTCTCAGATCGTCAACAACGGCGGCGCAATCGGTTTCACCAAGGCCGGTACCGGGCTGGTCACGTTGACCAATACCAACAACACCTACACCGGTGCCACCACCGTGTCGCAGGGGATCCTCTCGGTCGGCAACATCGGCAACGGCGGCACCGGGAGCGGCATCGGCGCCTCGTCCGCGGCGTCGTCCAACCTGCTCCTGGAAGGCAGTACGTTGCGCTACACCGGTCTCAACACGACCAGCGACCGCGGTTTCACCATCGCCAAGTCCGGCGCGATCCTGGGCAGCATCATCGATGTCACCGGTACCACCAGCAACCTGACGTTCAACGGCCAGGTCACCAGCACCGATGGCGCCACGTTCACCAAGACCGGCGCCGGCACGCTGACGTTGGGCAACGCGGGCAACGACTACACCGGCATCACCACCGTCACCGGCGGCACGCTGGCGGTCAACACCCTGGCCGATGGCGACTTGGTCAGCGGCATCGGTGCGTCCAGCAATGCCTCGGGCAATCTCGTCCTCAATGGCGGCACGCTCGGTTACCTCGGTGGTACGACCAGCACTGACCGTGGTTTCACCCTCGGCACGCCCGGTGCAGGCGGCAGCGTGGGTGCCATTGGCGTGAGCAACGCTGCCACTACCCTGACCATCAGTGGTACGGCAGTGGGTGACGATGGTTTTCGCAAGGACGGGCCGGGTACCCTGGTGCTCTCCGGCACCAATACCTACTCGGGCGGTACCACGGTCGCTGCCGGCACGCTGCGTGCTGGGTCCACCCAGGCTTTTGGCACTACAAACAACGGCCTGACCGTGGCGAGCGGAGCCACGGCGGATCTCAACGGTTTCAATATCTCGGTCGGGGCGCTACAGGGCCTCGGCAACGTGGCCCTGGGCTCCGGCACGCTAACGTCGGTTCTCGGCGGGACCTTCGGCGGGGTCATCAGCGGTAGCGGCGGCTACAGGCAGGGCGGTGGCACCCAAACAATGTCCGGTTGCAACAATACCTACACCGGCGTCACCGCCATGAACAACGGTGGGATTAGCGTTGATTGTCTGGCCAATGGCGGGCAGGCAAGCGGTATCGGCGCATCGACCAGCGCTGCTTCCAACGTTCTGTTCAATAGCGGTACGCTCAATTACACCGGTGGCAACGTCAACATCGATCGCGGGCTGACGATGCAGAGCGGGTTTGGCGTGCTAACCGTCACTGACGCGGCAACCACCCTGGGCATCAGCGGAGCGGTGGGCGGCGCCGGCACCCTGTACAAGAGAGGGCCCGGCACGCTGGTGCTGTCCGGTAACAATACGTATACCGGCGGCACAGTGGTCGATCAGGCCGGCATCCTGCGCGCCGGCTCAGCCACGGCCTTTGGCAACGGCTACCTGGCCATGGGCAACGTGGCCGGCGCCACGCTGGATGCCAACGGTTTCAATCAGTCGTTCACGTGGTTGCAAGGGGGTGGCACCACGGGCGGCAACATCAACCTGGGCGGACAGACGCTGACAATCAGTCAGGGTAACAATACGGCTGGCGTTGCCTATGCAGGCAACATCATTGGCGCCGGTAACCTGGTCAAGAGTGGCGCGCAGGTCCAGCGAATGTCCGGATGCAACAACAGCTACACCGGCACCACCACCATCAACGGCGGCACCCTGGCCGTCGACTGCCTGGCCGACGGCGGCAGCAACAGTGGCGCCGGCGCCAGTAGCGCGGCGGCAAGCAACCTGATCATCAACGGCGCCACCCTGTCGTACACCGGCGCGAACCAAAGCAGCGATCGCCTGTTCACCCTCGGCACGGGCGGTGGCTCGCTGGACGCCTCGGGCACAGGCGCGTTGAACCTGACCAACGCCGGCGCCATTGCGTTGTCCGGCACCAACGCGGCGCGCACCTTGACGCTCAACGGCACCAACACCGGCAACAACACGCTGTCGGCGCAGCTCGACAACAACGGCACGGGTCTCAGCTCGCTGACCAAGACCGGCGCCGGCACCTGGATCCTGACCAACAACAACAGCAGTTACACCGGTGTCACCACCGTCACCGGCGGCGTGCTCGGGGTCAGCCAACTCAGCAATGGCGGCACGGCCAGCGGTATCGGTGCCGCGTCCAGCGCGGCCTCCAACCTGGTGATTGGCAACGGCTCGACCCTGCGCTACACCGGCGCGGGCGACAGCAGTGATCGACTGTTCACGCTGGCGGGCGGCGTTTCGTTCCTCGAATCGTCCGGTACGGGCGCGATCAACCTCACCAATCCCGGCACGATCGGGCTATCGAATCCGAACGTGGCGCGCACCGTCGCCCTGGGCGGCACGAACACCGGTAACAACACCGTGGCCGGCGTGATCGGCAACAGCGGCACCGGCATCACCACGCTGGCCAAAAACGGCGGCGGCACTTGGGTCCTGACTGGCAACAACACGTACACCGGCGACACCGTCATCAATGATGGCAACCTGATGATCGGCGATGGCAACACATCGGGCAATTTAGGCACCGGCAACGTGATCGTCGATGCGGCAACTTCGACCTTGTCGATGAACCGCAGTGACACGGTCATCTTCAATGCCATCATGAGCGGTCCGGGCACCTTTGCCCAGGTCGGCGGCGGCACCACCACGCTGACCGCGAACAACAGCATCGGCGCCACCACGGTGAGCGCGGGTACGCTGGACGTCAATGGCGTGCTGAACACCGGCACCATCGGTATGAGTGGCACCTCCATCCTTAACGTGGACGGCACCGTGCAGGCGGCGGGCGGCACGACTGCCGCGATCACTGGCGACACAGGCACCAGCACGATCAACGTCAGCAGCGGTGCGACCCTGCGCGCCAACGGCGACCTGGGCGATGGCAGCGATGCCCTTACCGTGACCGGCACGCTGGACACCGGTGCCGCGGTGTTGAACCTGGGCGCTGGCAACGACACCCTGACCATCAATGATGGCGTGATCAACGGCGTCGGCATCGACGCGGGGGCCGGCACCACCGACAGCCTGGTAATCAACAACGCCCTGGCGAAGACCTTCGGCGGTTTCAGCGGCTTCGAGCAACTGACCAAGAATAACGCGGGCATGCTGACCCTGACCGGTAACCAGAATTACAGCATCGGTACCGCGATCAACGGCGGCACGCTGGATGTGAACGGCACGCTCGAAACCCCGGCGCTATCGATGGCGGACGCCACCACCTTGAATGTGGACGGCACGGTGCAGGGCACAGGCGCGACGACCGCCACCCTTACCGGCAGCGCCGGCGCCAACACTCTCAACATCAGCAGCGGCGCGACGCTGCAGGCGAACGGCAGTTTGGGCGACGGCATCGACAACGTCACCCTCGCAGGTACGCTCAACACCGGCAGTGCCGCCCTCGACCTGGGCGCGGGGGACGAAACCTTGATCCTGCGTGACGGCACCGTGATCAGCGGTGTGGGCATCAACGCCGGGACCGGCAACGACCAGTTGGTGCTCGACAATGCCCTGGCGCTGACCTTCAGTGGCGGCGCGACCGCGGGCTTCGAAAGCCTGCTCAAGCAGAACAGCGGCGTCACTACCATGACCGGCAGTCAGAGCTTCAGTGCCGGCACCACCCTCAACGGCGGCGTGCTGAATGTGGTGGGTGCGATGGAAACGCCCACCGTGGCACTGGCCGACGGCACGACGTTAAATGTCAACGGCTCACTGCAAGGTGCTGGCGCAACAGCAGCCACGATAACCGGCAGTGCCGGCGTGAATACCTTGACGGTGGGGGCAGGTGCCAACCTGATCGCCAGTGGCGATCTGGGTGACGGCAACGATGTCCTGGACGTAGCCGGCACGCTCGACACCGGCGGCGGTACTTTCGCACTCGGCAACGGCGATGACACCCTGAGCATCCACGGCGGCACCAGCCTCATCGGGACCGTGACGGCGGGCGCGGGCACCGATACTTTCGCCACTGATATCGCTACCAGCGCAGACGTGGGCGCCGTGCAGGGGTTTGAAACCCTGACCAAGACCGGCGTCGGCTCACTCAGCTTCACAGGTCCTGCGGCTTCGGACTTCACGACCGTCAACGTTCTGGCCGGCAATTTGAATATCAATGCCGCTGCCGGCTTTACCGGTGTAACCAGCGCGACGGTCGCCAGCAACACGACGCTGAACGTCGACGGTAGCCTGGGTTTCACCGCAGGCGCTGACAGCTTCACTGTTGGCGGCAATGTTACGGGGGCAGGCACCATCGCCATGCTCGATGGCGACGATCAATTGCTGTTGCAAAATGGCGCGGATCTAAGCGGTCTGACGACCGCGATCGACGGCGGCCTGGGCAACGATACGTTGACGGCCAACATCGCCACCACCGCGGCACTGGGCGGCGCGATCAATTTTGAAACCCTGATCAAGTCCAATGTCGGCACGCTCAACATCAACGGCCCGGTGACTTCGCAGTTCGGTACGGTATTGGTGCAGGGCGGGACGCTACACATCGCTGCAGGCACCATCGTCGATCCGCAGACCACTGTGGTGTCCTCGGGCGCGACCATGACCGTGGACGGCACGTACCAAGGCACCACGGGCGACGACACGTTCACGGTGTCGGGCACGGTCGATGGCGCGGGCACGATCAACCTGCTCGGAGGTGACGACGTACTGACCTTGAACGACGGTGCCGACCTGAACGGGCTGGCCAACCCACTCGACGGTGGCGCGCATGGCACGGGCGACACGGTCGTGTTGAACAACGCCGGCGCATTTGCCCTCGACGGCAGCGACATCGTCAACTTCGAACGCCTGCAGAAGAACAACATCGGCACGCTTGCGCTGAACGGTACACACAGCTTCAGCGGCGGTACCGCGATCAATGGCGGCACGCTGGATGTGAACGGTGCGCTGACTACATCGACCGTGACGCTTGCCGACAACACTACGCTCAATGTTGATGGCTCACTGCAGGGCACGGGCGGCACCGCCGCGACAGTCACCGGCAGTGTGGGCATCAATACCGTCACTGTGGGATCGGGCGCGACCTTGCTGGCCATCGGCGATCTGGGCGCCGGCAACGATGTCCTCGACGTGACTGGCACGCTCGACACCGACGGCGGTACTTTCGCACTCGGCGACGGCGATGACACCCTGAGCATCCACGACGGCACCAGTCTCATCGGCACCGTGACGGCGGGTGCGGGCACCGATACTTTCGCCACTGATATCGCTACCAGCGCAAACGTGAGCGCGGTGCAGGGCTTTGAAACCCTGACCAAGACCGGCGTCGGCACACTCAGCTTCACAGGTCCTGCTGCTTCGGACTTCACGACTGTCAATGTGCAGGCCGGCAATCTGAACATCAATGCCGCTGCCGGCTTTACCGGTGTAACCAACGCCACGGTGGCCAGCGCCGCGACGCTGAACGTCGACGGTAGCCTGGGTTTCACCACCGGCGCTGACAGCTTCACCGTTGCCGGCACTGTTGCGGGGGCAGGCACCATCGACATGCTCGATGGCGACGATCAATTGCTGCTGCAGGAGGGTGCGGATCTAAGCGGTCTGACGACCGCTATCGACGGCGGCCTGGGCAACGATACGTTGACGGCCAACATTGCCACCGCCGCGGCCCTGGGTGGCGCGATCAATTTCGAAACCCTGATCAAGTCCAATATCGGCACGCTCAATGTCGACGGCCCGGCGTCGTCGTTCACCACGGTCAACGTCAGCGGTGGCGTGCTGGATATCGGTGCCGCCGGCGCGATCAACGGCGTGGTCACCACCACGGTGGCGAGCGGCGCGACCTTGAATGTCGATGGCGGCTACTCTGGCAGCACGGGCGACGACACGTTCACGGTGTCGGGCACGGTCAATGGCGCGGGCACTATCGACCTGCTCGATGGCGACGACGTACTGACCTTGAATGACGGCGCTGACCTGAGNCGACACGTTCACGGTGTCGGGCACGGTCAATGGCGCGGGCACTATCGACCTGCTCGATGGCGACGACGTACTGACCTTGAATGACGGCGCTGACCTGAGCGGGCTGGCCAATCCGCTCGATGGTGGCGTGCACGGCGCAGGCGACACGGTCGTGTTGAACAACACCGGCGCATTTGCCCTCAACGGCAGCGACATCCTCAACTTCGAACTCCTGCAGAAGAACAACACCGGCACGGCTGCGCTGAACGGTACCCAAAGCTTCAGCGGCGGCACCGCGATCAATGGCGGCACGCTGGATGTGAACGGTGCGCTGACGACGCCGACCGTGACGCTTGCCGACAACACGACGCTCCTTGTCGATGGTTCGCTGCAGGGCACGGGCGGCACGGCCGCGACGATCACTGGCAGCACCGGCATCAATACTGTGACGATCAATGGCACCGTGGCCGCGACCGGCGATCTGGGCGCCGGCAACGATGTGCTCGAGATGTTCGGTACGCTCGATACGCAGGCCGGAACCTTCGCACTGGGCGACGGCGACGATAGCTTCATCGTGCACGATGGCACTGTCACCGGTACTGTCGATGGCGGACTCGGCCTGGATACCCGCGTTTACGACATTGACCTGACGGCGGACCTGGGCGCGCTGGTGAGCTTTGAAGGCGTGACCAAGACCGGTGCCGGTACCCTCAACATCAACGGCCCCGTCGCGACCGACCTGCAACAAGTCAGTGTGCTTGACGGCACGTTGAACATCGGCGCTCTTGGCAGCGTGGTGGGGACCCCCGGCAGCACGCTCACCACCCTGGTTGGCAGTGGCGGTACCTTGAACGTGGATGGCAGCTACGGCTGCAGTGACGGCGACGACAGCATGACCGTGTCCGGTACGGTGTCGGGTAGCGGCACCGTCGATCTGTGTGGCGGCGATGACACGCTGACCCTCAACGATGGCGCTGTGCTGAACACTAATGTCGTCAGTGGTGGCAACGATGGCACAAGCGGCGATACCGTGGTGCTGAACAACGCGCTGGCAGCGACGTTCGACCTGAGCAACACAACCGAATTCGAAACCTTGCGCAAGGACAACACGGGCACGGCGACCCTGATCGGACTGCAGGATTTCGGCAGCGTCAATGTGATGGCTGGCACGCTGGATGTGGACGGCACGCTGGAAGCGTCGACTATAACTCTGGCTGGCGGCACGACGTTCAACGTCGACGGCGTGGCACAAGGTTCAAATGGCACCGAAGTGTTTGTCGGCGGCGACGATGACGTCAACACGGTAACGATCGGGGCCGGCGGGTTGCTGTTCGCGACAGGCGACTTGGCGGGCGGCAACGACGTGCTGGACGTGTTCGGTGAACTCAATACGAATGGCGGCAATTTCAGCGGCGTGCTTTCGCTGGGCGAGGGCAACAATCTGTTGACCTTGCACGACGGGGGGGCGGTGAATGGCGTCGTCTACGGCGCTAATGGCACCGACACCGCCATCGCCGATATCAACCTGACTGCCGATCTCGGCGCACTGGTTCAGTTTGAGGTCCTGACCAAGACCGGAGTCGGCACCCTCAACATCAACGGCGATACCGACGGCGTTATATTCCCGTCCAGCATCCAGAACGTCGACGTGCAGGAGGGCACGTTGAACATCGGGCCGGATGGCACCGTGGAGGGGCCCGCCGACGGTAGCCCGCTCAGTACGCTCGTCGCCAGTGGCGCCACCCTCAACGTGGATGGCAGCTACGGCTGCGGCACTGGCAACGACACGATGACCGTCGGCGGCACGGTGACGGGCAGCGGCACCATCGACCTGTGCGCAGGCGACGACACCTTGACCCTCAACGACGGCGCCGACCTGTCGGGCCTGGTCAACTCGCTGGATGGCGGAGACGGGACGGCGGACACGGTGTTGGCCGACATCACCGGTACCGCGGTCCTGGGTGGCGTGGTCAACTTCGAGACCCTGATCAAGTCCAATATCGGCACGCTCAATGTCGACGGCCCGGCGTCTTCGTCGTTCACCACGGTCAACGTCAACGGCGGCACGCTGGACATCGGTGCCAGCGGCGCGATCAACGGCGTGGTCACCACCACGGTGGCGAGCGGCGCGTCCTTGAATGTCGATGGCGGGTACACTGGCAGCGCGGGCGACGACACGTTCACGGTGTCGGGCACGGTCAATGGCGCGGGCACTATCGACCTGCTCGATGGCGACGACGTACTGACCTTGAATGACGGCGCCGACCTGAGCGGGCTGGCCAATCCACTCGACGGTGGCGCGCATGGCGCAGGCGACACGGTCGTGTTGAACAACGCCAGCGCATTTGTCCTCGACGGCAGCGACATCGTCAACTTCGAATTGCTGCGCAAGGACAATACCGGTACGGCGACGCTGACCGGTACACAGAGCTTCAGCGGCGGCACCGCGATCAATGGCGGCACGCTGGATGTGAGCGGTGCGCTGACGACGCCGACCGTGACGCTGGCCGACAACACCACGCTCAATCTCGATGGTTCGCTGCAGGGTGCGGGCGGCACGGCCGCGACAATAACCGGCAGTGTGGGCATCAACACCGTCACTGTGGGATCGGGTGCGACCTTGCTGGCCAGCGGCGATCTGGGTGACGGCAACGATGTCCTCGACGTGGCGGGCACGCTCGACACCGGCGGCGGTACTTTCGTACTCGGCGACGGCGATGACACCCTGCGCATCCACGGCGGCACCAGCCTCATCGGGATCGTGACGGCGGGCGCGGGCACCGATACGTTCGCCACTGATATCGCTACCAGCGCAGACGTGGGAGCAGTGCAGGGCTTTGAAACCCTGACCAAGACCGGCGTCGGTGCACTCAACTTCAATGGCCCGGTGGATTCGGACTTCTCGACCGTCAACGTGCTGGCCGGCGATTTGAACATCACTGCCGCTGCCGGCTTTACCGGAGTATCCAACGCCACGGTCGCCAGCGGCGCGACGATGAACGTCGACGGTAGCCTGGGTTTCACCACAGGGGCTGATAGTTTCACCGTTGCAGGCAATGTGGCGGGGGCAGGCACCATCGACATGCTCGATGGCGACGATCAGTTGCTGGTGCAGGATGGCGCGGATCTAAGCGCTCTGACGACCGCGATCGACGGCGGCCTGGGCAACGATACGCTGACGGCCGACATCGCCACCACTGCGGCCCTGGGCGGCGTGGTCAACTTCGAAACCCTGATCAAGACCGATGCCGGCACGCTCAACATCAACGGCCCGGTAACTTCGCAGTTCGGTACTGTACTGGTGCAGGGCGGGACGCTACACATCGCTGCGGGCACCATCGTCGATCCGCAGACCACCGTGGTGTCCTCGGGCGCGACCATGACCGTGGATGGCACGTACCAAGGCACCACGGGCGACGACACGTTCACGGTGTCGGGCACGGTCAATGGCGCGGGCACTATCGACCTGCTCGATGGCGACGACGTACTGACCTTGAATGACGGCGNACGGGCGACGACACGTTCACGGTGTCGGGCACGGTCAATGGCGCGGGCACTATCGACCTGCTCGATGGCGACGACGTACTGACCTTGAATGACGGCGCTGACCTGAACGGGCTGGCCAATCCACTCGATGGTGGCGCACATGGCGCAGGCGACACGGTCGTGTTGAACAACGCCGGCGCACTTGCCCTCGACGGCAGCGACATCGTCAACTTCGAATTCCTGCAGAAGGACAACACCGGTACGGCTACGCTGGCCGGTACACAGAGTTTCAGCGGTGGCACCGCGATCAATGGCGGCACGCTGGATGTGGACGGTGCGCTGACTACACCGACCGTGACGCTTGCCGACAACACGACGCTTACTGTCGATGGTTCGCTGCAGGGCGCGGGCGGCACGGCTGCGACGATCACTGGCAGCACCGGCATCAACACCGTCACTGTGGGATCGGGCGCGACCTTGCTGGCCAGTGGCGACCTGGGCGCCGGCAACGATGTGCTCGACGTGGTCGGCACGCTCGATACACAGGGCGCAACCTTCGCCTTGGGCGATGGCGACGATACCTTCACCGTGCACGATGGCACCAACGTCATCGGCACTGTCGACGGTGGCGCCGGCCTGGACACTCGCGTCTACGACATCAACCTGACCGCTGACCTCGGCGCGCTGGTCAACTTCGAAGGTTTGACCAAGACGGGCACGGGCAGGCTCAATATCAATGGTCCGGGTGCGACCGGCCTGCAGGAAGTCGAGGTGCTCGGCGGCACGCTGAACATCGGGCCAGTCGCCACGGTATCGGCGCAGGACACTACGGTGGGCTCCGGCGCGACGTTGAACCTGGGCGGCAGCTACACCGGCACGAACGGTAACGACACAATGACCGTAGCCGGTACGGTGACCGGCGCGGGCACCGTCGACCTGCTCGACGGCGATGACACCTTCACCATCCAGGACGGTGCCGATCTGTCGGGCCTGGCGAATGCCGTGGATGGCGGGGCGGGCATCGATAGCTTCCTGGCGGATATCGCAGGCAACGCCACGCTGGGCGGCGCGGTCAATTTCGAAACCCTGACCAAGATCAACACCGGCACGCTCAACATCGATGGGCCGGCGAGCTCGAGCTTTGCTGCCATCAATGTCGATGGTGGCACGCTGAGCGTCGGTGCCAGCGCCGCGATCAACGGCGTGGTCACCACGACGGTCGCCGCCGGTACCACCTTGAACGTGGATGGCAGCTACACAGGCAGCGCGGGCAACGACAGCTTCGACCTGTCCGGCACGGTCGGCGGCAGTGGCAGCATCGGCCTGGCCGCCGGCGACGACACGCTGACCCTCAACGATGGCGCGGTGTTGAACAACGTCATCGACGGTGGCGCGAACGGCGCGGGCGATACCGTGGTGTTGAACAACGCAGCGGCGATGGCGTTCGATAGCAGCAATACAACCAACTTCGAGTTCCTTACCAAGAACAATGTCGGCGTCGCGACCCTGGTCGGCACCAGTACCTTCCTGGGTGGTACCGCGATCAATGCCGGCACCCTGGACGTGGACGGCACGGTAAATACACCGACCGTCACGCTGGGCGACGACTCCACCCTGAATGTCGATGGCAGGTTGCAGGCCGTCGGTGGCACTGCGGCTGCGATTACCGGCAGCGCCGGCACCAATACGGTGTCGATCGGTGCGGGCGGCACGCTGCTCGCCAGTGGCGTCCTGGGCACGGGCAACGACGTGCTGGATGTCGCCGGCACACTCGACACCTTGGGTGGGGTCTTTGAACTGGGCGACGGCGACGACAGCTTCGTGGTGCACGATGGCACCGTGGTGCTGGGCACGGTCGATGGCGGTGCAGGGCTGGATACCCGCGTCTACGACATCAACCTGACCGCCGACCTTGGCGAGTTGCTGAACTTCGAGGGTGTGACCAAGACCGGGACGGGTGTGCTCAACATCATCGGGCCGGGCGCGACCGGTCTCCAGGAAGTCAGCGTGCTGGGCGGTACCCTGAATGTCGGCGCCAACGCCAGTGTAGTGGCGGCCGCTGGCAGCACGCTCGCCACCGTGGTGGGCAGCGGTGGGACGTTAAATGTGGACGGCAGCTTCGGCTGCGGCGCCGGCAACGACACGATGAGCGTGTCGGGCACCGTCAGTGGTAGCGGCACCGTCGACTTGTGTGGCGGCGACGACACCTTGACCCTCAACGACGGTGCAGTGCTGAACAAGACCATCGACGGTGGCGCGAACGGCGCAGGCGACACGGTGGTGTTGAACAATGCCGCGGCGATGACACTCGACGGCGCCAACACGACTAACTTCGAATTCCTCACCAAGGACAACGTCGGCGTGGCAACGCTGATCGGCACCAGTACCTTCTCGGGCGGTACTGCGCTCAACGCCGGCACCCTGGACGTGGACGGCACGTTGAATACGCCGACTGTCACACTGGGTGACGACACCGTGCTCAATGTCGATGGCAGGTTGCAGGCGGTCGGCGGTACGGCGGCGACACTCACCGGCAGCGCCGGTATCAATACGGTGTCGATCGGTGCGGGCGGCACGTTGCTCGCCAGTGGCGACCTGGGCGCGGGCAACGATGTGCTGGATGTCTTCGGCGCACTGAACACCGGCGGCGGGATCTTTGCACTGGGCGATGGCAACGACACATTCACCCTCCACGACGGCACCGTTGTGCTGGGTACAGTGGATGGCGGTGCCGGCACGGACACCTTCAACACCGATATCGCAACCGTCGCCGATCTGGGTGCCGTGAACGGGTTCGAGGCGCTGGACAAGACTGGCGTGGGCACATTGAACGTCAATGGTCCGGCGGTTTCCGATTTCAGCCTGGTCACCGTCAATGCTGGCATGCTCAACGTGGCTGCCGGCGGCAGCATCGTTGCCGCCAGCGGCGGCGTGCTGGACACGGTGATCGCCAGTGGCGCGACGTTGAATGTGGATGGCAGCTACACAGGCAGCGCGGGCAACGACCACTTCGACCTGACCGGTACGGTCAGCGGCACTGGCATCATCGGCTTGGCTGGAGGCGACGACACGCTGACCCTCAACGATGGCGCAGTGTTGAACAACGTCATCGACGGTGGCGCGAACGGCGTGGGCGACACCGTGGTGTTGAACAATGCAGCGTCGATGACATTCGACGGCGCCAACACGACCAACTTCGAATTCCTCACGAAGGACAATGTCGGCGTTGCGACCCTGGTCGGCACCAGTACCTTCTTGGGCGGTACTGCGCTCAATGCCGGCACCCTGGACGTGGACGGCACGTTGAATACACCGACCGTTACGCTGGGCGACGACACCGTGCTGAATGTCGATGGCAGGTTGCAGGCCGTCGGTGACACTGCGGCGACACTCACCGGCAGCGCCGGCACCGATACGGTGTTGATCGGTGCGGGCGGCACGCTGCTCGCCAGTGGCGATCTGGGCGCGGGCAACGACGTGCTGGATGTCGCCGGTACACTCGACACCGTGAGCGGGGCCTTTGCCCTGGGCGACGGCGACGACAGCTTCGTGGTGCACGACGGCACCGTGGCGCTGGGCACGATCGACGGCGGCGCCGGGCTGGATACCCGCGTCTACGACATCAACCTGACCGCCGATCTGGGTGAGTTGCTGAACTTCGAGGGTGTGACCAAGACCGGGACCGGTGTGCTCAACATCATCGGGTCGGGCGCGACCGACCTCCAAGAAGTCAGCGTGCTGGGCGGTACCCTGAATGTCGGCACCAACGCCAGCGTAGTGGCGGCCGTTGGCAGCACGCTCGCCACCGTGGTGGGCAGCGGTGGGACGTTAAATGTGGACGGCAGCTTCGGCTGCGGCGCCGGCAACGACACGATGAACGTGTCGGGCACTGTCGCTGGTAGCGGCAGCATCGATCTGTGTGGCGGCGACGACACCTTGACCCTCAACGACGGCGCGGTGCTGGCCAATGTGATCGACGGCGGTAGTCACGGCACCGGCGACACGGTGGTGTTGAACAATGCCGCGACGATGACTTTCGACGGCGCCAACACGACTAACTTCGAATTCCTCACCAAGGACAACGTCGGCGTTGCGACCCTGGTCGGCACCAGTACCTTCTTGGGCGGTACCGCGCTCAATGCAGGCACCCTGGACGTGGACGGCACGTTGAATACACCGACTTTCGCGCTGGGCGACGACACCGTGCTCAACGTCGACGGCAGGTTGCAGGCGGTCGGTGGCGCGGCGACGATACTCACCGGCAGCACCGGTATCAATACGGTGTCGATCGGTGCGGGCGGCACGCTGTTGGCCAGTGGCGATCTGGGTGCGGGCAACGACGTACTGGATGTCTTCGGCGCACTCGATACCGCGGGCGGAGTCTTCGGGCTAGGTGATGGCGACGACACGCTGACCATCCATGACGGCACCAGCATCCTCGGCACGGTGGTGGCGGGAGCAGGCAACGATACCTTCAATGCCGACATCGCGGCGAGCGCCAACCTGGGCGCCGTGCAGGAATTCGAGACCCTGAACAAGACCAACGTCGGCGTGCTCGACATCCTCGGCCCGGTGAGTTCGGACTTCACCACGGTCAATGTGCTCGGCGGCATCTTGAACGTGGCCGCAGGCGGCAGCGTCATGGCGCAGACCACCACGGTCGCCGCCGGTGCCACGCTCAACGTGCAGGGCCGTTACACCGGTACCGGCGGTGATGACAGCTTCACCTCCAGAGGCATCGTGCGCGGCATGCTGGACTTCGGTGCCGGCAACGACTCGGTCAGCCTGATCGGTGGCGATGTCAGTGGTCTGAGCCGCCTGGATGGCGGTGATGGCAATGACCACCTCAGCTTCAGCGGTCTGGACCTCACTACCGGTGCGCCGGGGCTGGACAATTGGGAGCAGCTCGATCTACTCGATGGCAGCGCTCTGGCGCTGGCCAGTCCACTCAACCTGAACGGTGGTCAACTGTCCATCGACAGCACCTCGCGCCTGCTCGCCAGCTCCGGTTCAAGCGTTGGCGGGAGCGTCCATAACGACGGCCTGATCAATGTCGGATCGCACCGCCTGGCGATCGGCGGCGACTACAGCGGTAACGGCAGCTTGGACGTGCAGGTGGCTGCCTCTGCCGGCGTGTCTGGCGGCTTGGACATCAGCGGCGATGTGCAAGGCATGACTCGTGTCAATTTCGTCAACGATGGTACAGAGGCCACGCCGGGCACAACGATCCGGGTCATCAGCAGCCCTAATGACAATCCGTCTACCGCCGGAGGCTTCGTGCCGGACAATACCGTGCGTTTGAACGGTAGTGTCCTGGCCTGGAATTTCGCCAAGGGCGAGAGTGACCCGAACTGGTATTTGAGTTCGGCCGACAATCTGCTGTTGCCGGAGATTCCCGGCTATACGGCGGTGCCGGATATCGGCTATGCCATGACTCTGGATAACAACCGACTACTGTTTGACCGCATGTCCGGAGTCCGTGGCGACAACCCTTACTGCAACCGCAGCGAGGAGGAGCGCACGCGCATGGGTATGGAGTGGTTCGGCAAATGCGAAGGGCTGTGGCTGGCCGCCACCGGTAGTCACTTGGAGATGGATTCGAACCCCGGGGTCGAGTTCGATGGCAACAGCACGGGTCTCTATGGCGGCTATGACCACCTGTTCGTGGACGAATATGCTTATCGCCTGCGTGGCGGTGTGTTCATCGGCCAACAGCGGGGCAATTACTCGACCACAGGCCAGGGTTCGCCCGGTCTGATGAGCGTGGGCAGATCCAGCGTGGACATGGACGCAGTGGCGTTTGGCGCCTATGGAAGCATGGATTGGCAGGGCGGCAGCTATGCCGACGTGAGTCTGTCGGCTCTGCTGCCCGATGCTCAGGTCAGAGCGTCCGATGGCTTCAAAGAACAGTTGCATGGCGACATCTTGAGTCTGAGTGGCCAAGTGGGGCACAGGTATCCCCTGAGTGCCGGATGGATGCTGGAGCCGCAGCTGCAGGCGAGTGCCATCCACATGCGCTGGGACGACAAGACCGACTCGAGCGGCAAGCAATTGAATATTAAGGACGATGTACTGGGATCAGTCAGGGCTGCGGTGCGCGTCGAGAAGACCATCAAGACCGATGGCGGCGCGACTCTGAGACCTTGGCTGGCCGTAGGCTTGCAGGACACCCTGGGGGAGAACTCGACAAACCTGGTAGTCACCCTGCCGGGCGCGGACGGGGCGCAGCAGAGCTTCTCCGGACATGACCTGGGATTGAACGCAACGCTGGATGTGGGGCTGGAGGCCCAGGTAGCCAAGGATCTGAGGGTGTTTGGCACGGCGTCAGTAATAGGCGCGAACCTGGGCGGCAGCGATGTGAGTCAGCAGCAGGTCAGCATCGGAGTGCGCTGGACTTGGTAGGGGGGACCGGCGCTTGCCTTCCAACAGGAACGCAGCGCCAGGTCTGGTAATCGAGGGTGCGATCGCCCGGTGCTCCGGGACGATCGCGCTTGACACCCAACGCAGAAAAGCCGCCGCCGCGCGACTGCTCCTGTGGCGGTTGCAGTTACCTGCGGCTGGCCGCAGAAGCCTGTAACGGCCGTTTGTAGCGGTTTGGTACTGTGTCGGCCGTCAGCTCGTCGAGTAGATAACCCAATCCCTGGGAAGCGAGATAGTTCGCCAGCTCCACGCCGGTACTCAGTCCGAGTTTATTCAGTGCATTGTATTTGTGAGCGGCGATGGTCTTGTAGTCGCGGCTCTGGCGCTCGGCTACCTTGTGCAAGCATTCACCACGGGCCAGCGACAGCAGCACATACCACTCCAGATCGCTGAGTGAATACCAGGGATGCTTGTGGGCGCTGGCAAGGTCGATCGCCGGATCGCAAAAAACATTCCCGGCTTTGAGCGCCTCGATGGCCTCGACAATCAGATGAGGTCCGCTGGATTTGCAGACATAGGCACGAGCGCCCTGTTCCAGTGCGGCGAGCGCCAGGCAGGGTGACTTATAGCCCGAGAAGATCACCACCCCCAGATGCGGCGATTCGCTCAGTGCTGCCCGTAGCATGGCGATACTTTGTCCGGCGCCAGGCGTAAACAGATCCAGAATGAGAAAGTCGTAATGCTTGCTCGCCAGGCATTTGAGCATTGTCAAACTATCGGCAGCCACGTCGATGCGGGCTGCATCGGGGAATGCGCCCTTGAGCAGTTCACTCAAGGCATAAGTGATGATGGGCTGATCGTCTACCAACAAAAAGGCCATTATTTTGCTACCCCTGCCATCGTGCTGTTACACATCAAATTTCCCCCGATAGAGCATAGTCAGGTAGGAGTGGGCTGCAATCCATTCACTCTACGGCTTGTGGAGAAGGGGGTTGAATAACCCATTCAACGCATGGCGATCGGGTCCGATTGTAGAAGAGTCCGCTTTTGGCCCTAAGTGTGTCAGTACACTTTGGGCGCACAGATTTGGGTTATTGGCAGTTTTTCGCGGGCACTGGAGGTCTCCAGAAGCCTGGAACAGCAGCGTCAGCATGCGCAGCGTCGCTGCGCCACAACCGCCCATACCTGCTGTCGGACACGATTGATCTCGCGCTTGAGGCTATCGGCCTTTTCATAGAATTCGCCCACCGCAATGACTTTTCCGTGCTTGAATCGCGCAGGGGTGAGTAGAACTCATAGAGCGGGATATCGAGCTTGCGCTCGACCTCGTCCTCATCCGGGCTCAGTTCTTCAAGGTCGGTGACCACTTTGCCCTTGAGTGCCTCGGTCACATGTTCCAATGGGAATGTGTGGTGGGTGACGGCTTTATTCGTGCTGTAGACCACCGTGCCATCCCCTCGCCAGACCTTGACCGAGACAATGTGCTGTTTAAGCGAACTACGTTGCGTGAGGCGCTCCAGGGGCTGGGCGCTTTGCGCCGAGAGCTTATCGTCGCGGCTTCTCTCCTGTAGTGGTCGAGGATGGGAGGGGGAAAGGGCATTGGTGGACTATTGCGGGTGATACGCCCTGCGGTACTAGCGATGGTTGCGATAGCGCTCGGTCAAGGACTGCACCCGGGTGACGTAGGATTGCGTCTCGGCGTAGGGAGGCACCCCGTTGTATTCGACCACGGACGCCTCGCCGGCGTTGTAACCCGCCAACGCCAACACCTGGTTGCCGTTGAAGCGCTTGAGCAGCCAGGCCAGGTAGCGCACACCGCCACGAATGTTCTGTCGTGCGTCGAACGGATCGTCCACGGCGAAGCGCTCGGCGGTGGCGGGCATCAACTGCATCAGCCCTTGGGCGCCAGCTCTGGAAATGGCGTTGGGGCGAAACGCCGATTCGGCATGGATCACTGCGCGGACCAGCGCCCTGTCGACACCATAATGACCCGAAGCGGCTTCGATCTCCCGCCGATAGGACTGGGTGTCCAGGCGCAGTGAGGCGACCTTGAAATCCTTCGGCGCCATGCACAGATAGCAGCCCTTGATGTAATACAACTCAAGGACATCGACCCGTGCGGAGATCCCGACAGGGCGCCGGCTCACATATTGACGAACACCCCTGTGGATGAAGGTGTACACCCGAACCCGCACCGCACCAGACTTGTCGTCCCCCGCCCGCCGTGGCAGGGCCCTTGCCTTGGCGTCGGCACCGGCGACTGCCGTGTCATTCTGGCGAGTGCAACGGGCGCTGGCGATGGCTTCGCGGGTGTAGCTGACGGCTCCGTCCCTGGTTTGGCACTTGTACATGGCGCTGGCGCACAGTGGAGCGACCAGCAAGGTCAGCCCGATGCAGCCAAGAAGACTCTTGCGAGTCCATCGCCATGTTCTGCAACTCATCACATCGCTCCGCGCCGCAGGCGCCGATCAGATCTGGGGCGCCAGGTCCGGGCGCCGCCTTTGGCGGGCCTGTTCTGGGTCACCCGCCTTTTGTTCTGATAGTTATACCCCTTGTGACCGGCCTTGGAACTTGCGTTGACGTACGGGCTGCCAGCGAGACCGGCGAGACCCGGCCGCACGGTGCCTTGGCTGGCCGGTCAGGCTCATTGACCTGGCCGCTATTCACTGCGCAAAGCTGCCACCGGATGCAGGCGGGCGGCCCGCAATGCCGGAGCCAGGCCGGCGAGAATGCCGATAACCGCCGCCAGCAGCAGCGCCAGCAGCAGAAACAGTGGCTGCACGGCCAAGGGCAGGCTCGGCATGGCCAGGTGCAGTAGCCCCAGCAAGAGGCCCATCAACAACAGACCCAGCAGGCCACCGGCCAGGGACAGCAGCGTCGCTTCGGCGAGAAACAACCCGAGCACCTGCCGCGGACTGGCACCAATGGCTCGCAACACGCCGATTTCCGCCGTGCGCTCGCCCACAGTGATGGTCATGATGGTGAGAATGCCGACGGCGCCGACCAACAGGGAAATGCCCCCCAAGGCACCGATGGCCAGGCTCAGGGTGCCGAGCACGCGGTTGAAGCTGCGCAGCATGTCGTCCTGGGTGGTCAGGCTGAAGTCCTCCTCGCCGTGCCGTTCGCCGAGCACTTGGTGAATCTGCCGACTCAACGTTCGCGAAGTGGTGCCGGCGCCGAACACCACATGGACTTTGACCACCCCGGTGCGGTTGAACAGGCTTTCGGCCCAATCCACCGGGATGTAGGCGATATCGTCGAGGTTGAAGCCGAGTAACTGGCCCTTCTGCTCCATCACGCCGATCACCCGGAAACGCACGCCGCCGACGCGGATCAGTTCGCCCAGCGGATTGCGTGTACCGAACAGCTCCACACGCAGCTGATGGCCGAGCACCACATAGGGCGGGGAACGACCGTCACGGGGCGCGGGCAGGAACTCGCCCAGGCTCAGTTGCATGCGCCAGGCCTGCGCCAGCTGATGGCCGCCACCGATAATGTCGCTGCGCCGGCTCAGTTGGCCGAACTGGATATCCCCGCTGCCCTGAATGATCGGCACCGCCGCCTCGACATGCGGCAAGCGCCGCAGGGCGTCGGTATCACTGATCGTCAGTGGCCGGACGCTGCCGAGCAGACCGCCGAGCCCGCTGGTCTGGGTCTTGCCCGGGCGCACGGTGATGATCCGTGTACCAAACTGCGCGAAGTTCTCCAGCACATAGCCGCGCACGCCTTCGCCTATGGCCGTGAGCAGTGCCACGGCGGCTATCCCGATCGCGACCCCGAGCAAGGTCAGCAGGCTGCGCAAGGGGCGACAGGTCAGCGCCGAGCTGGTCAGCCGCAAACCATCCAGCCAGCGCATCAGTGCGCTCCCGGCGTGCGTAGCGCCGCCACCGGCTCCAGCGCCGAGGCCCGGGCCGCCGGCAGCCAGGCGAACAGCAGCGCCGTGCCGAGTGCCAACAGCACCGCGCTGGCCCGCGCCCACCAAGGTGCATAAAGCGGCAGGTCGAACGCCAAGCGTCCCAGCCAGAGCAGGGTTTCGGCCAGAAGCAACCCAGCCACCGCCCCCGTCAGGGCGAGCAGCGCCGCCTCGCCAAGGAATAGCAGGCGCAGTTGCGCCGCCGTCACACCTATGGCTTTGAGCAGGCCGATCTCGGCGCTGCGCTGGCTCACTGCAATCCAGGTCACGTTCATGATCAGGATGCCTGCCACCAACAGGCTGATCGCGGCAATCCCGGCCACCGCCAGGGTCAGCACCGCGAGTATCTCGTCGAAGGCACTGAGCAGGCTGTCCTGGCTGATCAGGGTAACGTCTTCCTCACCCTCGTGGCGCTCCTTGAGCGTGGCCAGTATCAGCCGCTTGCTACGCTCGAGAAAGCTCGGGCCACGTACCTCGACAAACACCCGCTGCAACCCCTCGCGATTGAACAAGGCCTGGGCACTGGCCACCGGGATGATCAACATCTCGGCGAAATCCATCCCCAGGGATTCGCCCCGATCACTGAGGATGCCCACCACCCGGAAGCGCCGGTCGCCGGCGCGCAACCATTCACCCAGGGCCGGGCGCGTACCGAACAGCTCGCGCCGCAGTTTGCCGCCGATCACGCAGACGGCCTCGGCCTGCTCAGGGTCAAGTGCCGGCAGGGGCTGGCCCTGGACGACTGTCAGTTGGCGAATGGCGAAGAAGTCGCGGGTGGTGCCCAGGGTCAGCACCTCGCGATTGCGGTTGCCGACTATCACCTCCATCTGCCCGGCCTGCATCGGCGCGACCCGGTGGATGCCCGGCAACCGGGTGATGGCCTGGACATCCTGCAGGGTCAACTCGTGCGGCGTCAGGCCGGTGAGTGGCGGAATGCGCCCCGTGGTTTCCTTGCGTCCCGGGAAAACGATCAGGATGTCGCGCCCGAGCACCGAGAACTCGTTCAGGACGAAGGCCCGCGCCCCCGCGCCGAGACCGGTGAGCAGATTGACCGCAACCACCCCGATAGCGATGGCCAGCAGCAGCATCAGGCTGCGCGAGCGATGCCCACGCAAGGCGCCGAGCCAGAAGCCCAGGGCATCGGCGGCGCGCATCAGGCCAGCGCCGGCTGCGGCGCAGCACTGTGGATCCGCCCGTCACGCATGTGTAACTGGCGTTGCGCGCGGGCGCCCAGGCTGGCGTCGTGGGTTACCACAATCAGGGTCAGACCCTCGCCGTTGAGTTCCTCCAGCAGGTTGAAGACCTCGGCGCCGGCCTGGCTATCGAGATTGCCGGTGGGCTCGTCGGCCAACAATAGCGCCGGTTGCATGACCATCGCCCGGGCGATGGCGACGCGCTGGCGCTGACCACCGGACAGCTCACCCGGGCGGTGGGCAATGCGCTCGCCCAGCCCCAGACGCGCCACCAACTGGCTGCTGCGCTTGTGCCGTTGCGCCGCGCCGATGCCGGCGAGGACCATCGGCAGCTCGATGTTTTCCAGCACCGTCAGCCGTGCGAGCAGGTGGTAAGACTGGAACACGAAACCTATCAGTTGGCTGCGTAATTGGGCGCGCCGCGCTTCGCTCAGCGTCGCCGTGGCCTCGCCCTGCAGCCAGTATTCGCCGGCGCTCGGCGCGTCGAGCAAACCGAGGATGTTCAGCAGGGTCGACTTGCCCGAGCCCGATGGGCCCATCACCGCCATGTAGTCACCGGCGGCGATGTCCAGATCCAGGCCGTCGAGCCCCATCACCTGCTGCTCGCCCAACTGGAAGCTGCGGCAGCCGCCGCGCAGGCGGATCATTGCTCAGTCTCCGGCGCATCCATCGGGATCACCGCCACGGTGTCCTTGAGTCCTTTCTGCTCGAGGCTGGCGACGATACGCGAGTCGTCGTCCAGCCCTGCGAGCACCTCGGTCCAGCGCCAGTTGCTCAACCCGGTTTGCACCTGCACCTCGCGCAACACTCGGGCGCTCGGGTCATACCGCAGCACGCGCTGCCCCTCCAGCAGGGTCTCGGTGGGGATGCGCAAAGCAGCTGCGCGCTGTTCCAGGAGGATCTCGACATCGGCGCTATAGCCGGTGAGCAGGGCCAGATCGGCCGGCGGCTGGTCGAAGCGCACCTCGACATCGACGGTGCGCGCCTGCTTCTCCAGTTCACGCACATAGGGCGCGATGCGGCTGACGCGGCCGGCGAAATGCTGGCCACGGAAGGCATCCAGGCTGATCCGCACGGCGGTTCCGGGGCGAACCCGGGCAGCGTCCACTTCATCGATCGGCGCCTCGACATACAGGCAGCTGTCGTCGATCAGGTCGACTGCCGGCGGCGTGGGAATACCCGGCGGCGAAGGGGTGACGAACTCGCCGAGTTCGCCGTTGATTTCTGCGACGATGCCGGCGAATGGCGCACGCAGGGTCGTCTGCTCCAACAGTGAACGCTGCAACTGCAGGCTGGCGTCGGCCTCGCGGATCAGCACGGCACTGGCACTGCACATCAGCTTCGCCAGGTGAGCCTTGGTCTGGGCCTGATCGAGGCGATCGGCGGCAACTAGCTTGCGGTCGGCCAACTGGCCCAGGCGATCGAGGTCGCGCCGGTCCAGATGAGCCTGCTGGCAGCGCTGTTCGCGGGCGTTGCGTTGGGCCTCCAGCCGCGCCTCGGCCTCCTGCAGCCGGGCCTGTTGCTCGTCCTGCCGCAGGCGCATGAGCACCTGACCCGGTTGGACCCGCTGGCCCTCGGCGATCAGCAACTCGGCAACCTGGCCGCCGACATTGAAAGACAGATGCGAGCGTCGACAGGACTTGAGCGTACCGGCGCGTGTGTTGGCCACCAGTGTCTCCACCGGCCCTCGGTCAACCTCCAGCAGCCTGACCGGCAACGGCTGTGGTCGACTCAACCAGCCGCCCAGCACCACCAGGCAGGCCAGCATCGACGAACCAATCAATACTTTGCGCATGGACTTCACCTCCACCCCACAAGGCATGAGCCTAGGTCAGGAGGTTGAAAGCTCAACTCGAAACGTCATTTATCCGACGATTTTCAGACGGGCGTCGTAAGTGCGTCAGATAAATGACGAATGAGATTTATTTCTTTCGCAATTGGTGTTCCCCAGCCATTGCCACCGCCATAGAAATTCTTTGCCGCAGCGCCACCGCTCAATGTTGTCCTTGGCCTTGCTCAACAACAGCGCACTGCGGCCTTCGAAATCCCGCAGGTTGACGTCGTTGCCCAGGCTGGCGCCATGGATCTGGCCACGGCTGTTGACGGCCTGCACCACTTCCGGCTCCGGATTGTTCCATTGCGAGCCTGGATGAATGCCGATGTGGCTGCCAGTGCCGACGGCGGCGAGAACCGGTGCCTTGGTGAAAATTTCGGCGTCCGGGCCGATACCGACTTCCAGGTATTGCGACCACATGCCTTGTTCGATCAGCAGGGCTTCGACGCTGCAAATGAAGGTGCCGGGTGTCTGGCGCACCGCCGACAGTGGTGCCTGTTCGTCAGCGGCGGTTTGATCCTGGCCATTCCCGCGTCGATGCTCGGCAGAACTGCGAAAACCGCGCGTACCATCGCGAGCCTGGAGACGGCATGAACCTGCAGGGCTAACGCGTGCTGGTGACGGCCGCCGGGCAGGGCATTGGCAAGGCCTGCGCTATTGTCTTTGCCCGGGCCGGTGCTGAAGTGTTTGCCACTGACATCGATGACGAAGCACAGGTGTATCAGCAATTTCTCGATCGCCAACCCATGGGTAGAATCGGCAGCGCCGACGCGATCACCCGGTTTGCCTTGTACCTGGGCAGTGATGAGTCGGCCTACACTATCGGGGGCGTGCATGTCATCGTTGGCGGCATGAGCATCTGAAGCCTGGTTTGCACTTTCAGTTTGAGCAGGAGAAACACATGAAGCTGTTGCGTTATGGCGAAAAAGGTTCGGAGAAGCCCGGCCTCCTGGATGCTGATAATCAGATCCGCGACCTTTCGGGCCACGTGGCGGATATCGCCGGTCAAGTCCTGAGCCCGCAAAGCCTGGCAGCGCTGGGCGCCATCGATCCGGCCAGCCTGCCGCTCGTTGCCGGCCAGCCGCGTATCGGTGCTTGCGTAGGGCAGGTGGGCAAATTTATCTGCATCGGTCTGAACTACGCCGACCATGCGGCCGAGTCGAGCATGGACGTACCGAAAGAGCCGATCATCTTCAACAAATGGACCAGTGCGATCTGCGGGCCGAATGACAACATCGAGATCCCGCGTGGCTCGCTCAAAACCGACTGGGAAGTGGAACTTGGTGTGGTCATCGGCAAAGGTGGGCGTTACATCGATGAAGCGAACGCCATGGAACACGTCGCCGGCTATTGTGTCATCAACGATGTGTCGGAGCGCGAATGGCAACTGGAGCGCGGTGGCACCTGGGACAAGGGCAAAGGTTTCGACACTTTCGGCCCGCTCGGCCCGTGGTTGGTCACTCGCGATGAAATCAACGATCCTCACGCGCTGGATCTTTGGCTGGATGTCGATGGTCACCGCTACCAGACAGGCAATACAAGGACACTGATCTTCAATGTGCCGCAGTTGATTGCCTATCTGAGTCGTTGCATGAGCCTGCAACCAGGCGACGTGATCTCCACCGGCACGCCGCCTGGCGTGGGTCTGGGAATCAAACCTGCCCCGGTCTTTCTGCGTCCTGGCCAGACCATTCGGCTAGGCATTACGGGGTTGGGTGAACAGCATCAAGTCACCGTGCAAGCGGACTGACGGGGCACGGCTCATGCGCAAAGAACCGTCCTTGTATCAATGGCCGGATGTGAAGTGAGCCGAATCCGTCCTGATCACGCGCTCAGTCCGGACGATAAATCCGTTGCCAATGCCCAACGCTGGTCATGGAAGGTCACCGACCAGCGTTCCAGCACCGCCTTGTTTCCTGCTGAGACCGGTGTACCGGCGAGCCCCTGCCTTTTGCCTGTAGTCCTCAAAACAGCCTGGTGATTTCATTCAAGATCCGATCCTGGGTTTCAGTGGTTGGTCTTTGGCGATAAGCGACGGCCAAAAAAGCAACGCCTTCATAGTCGCAGCGAATCGAAACAGTCATGCCCTGACGAAACCCGAAGACGGATCGGTTGCCGGTCTCAACAAAATATCTCGCTTTTGTAAGCGCCACTCTGGCGTGCTCCAGACAGCCAGTTTGGCTAAAAGAGTGCTGTAGCCAACTGGTAGTGAGTCGCACAGACGAAGTCTCGCTGTCATCGATGGGGGGGCGAGTAATTGCTTTATTCGGCGCACTAGCGTTCTCGTCGCTGGCGCAAGCGACCAGCCCCATTGAGATAACACCCAGCAAGAAACCAAAACGAACGCTCGAATGCTTAAGTGGATTTCCCATGGTGAGGCGTACCTGTGACGGACTGCAATGAATGAAGTGTTTGGCCGCACTTGCCGCGCCATTTCAGTGCTGCCCTCAGGTCGAACCCGAAGACGCGCAGTTGCTGGTCGCAGCGACAGGCCTTGGCGATGCGCGCCACCCACGCGATGGAAGGCTAGCGCATTGGGCCGCCGCAGAGTTGCCGCTCGTCGGCGATAGCTTCTGGCCGGTTGTTGCCTTTCGCGGCTGGCAGCAATCGGCCAATTCTGTTGAAAAATTCGGTTCTTCCAGACTGCCCGCATACTAGCCGCTGAAAGCGCCTTTTTTACGCACCGCTATGCGAAATCTGACCCAGGAGCCCTCTGATCAAAGTAAAGATTTCAATCTCAAGCGCGTACTTTTCTGTCGTGGAAACCATGGCCGACTTTTTCAACAGACTTGGCCAATAGCGGACGTTGGACCGAGTCCGCTGCGAGTGGATTTGGACATCCATAGGGGCTACGCTTCGGCCTGGGCAGAGCCATAGCGAGACAGAACCAGAGAAATTTTGTGGATCGATCCAGCGTCTCAAGATTAATCGCGCGAAGGAGTTGAAACTGAGTACGGCATCGCGATCAATAGGATTGATCCGGCTATCACGTAGATTTTTGACAGTCACCGGCCATCCGGCAGGGCTGTAGTGAAATTGAACGCGCGCTTGGTAACAAACGCATCCGGGCTATGGAAGTCGTAATGCCGAAAGATAAAAATAAAACGGTTATCGATTCGCAACCGACGACGATTAACAGCTATCTGTTTCCCGTCACTATCGGCGTTCTGCTCATGACCATTGTGGGCATCGGGTGGTTCCTGGTCAGCAGCAAACCTGCTCCAGTGACTTATGCGCCGGTCGTCCAGCCGGCCACTCCACAACCTGGTGCCGTAGTGCAGGAAAAGGCGCTGGCAAAAATGGTTGATGAGCAGCAATGTCAGGGTTGCCACAGCGCCCAAGTCAAGGACTGGCAAGGCTCCCATCACGAACTGGCGATGCAGGTAGCCAACGCTGAAACCATGCTGGGCGACTTCAACAACGTCACCTTCCATGCGGAAAAAGAAACCACCCATTTCTCCCGCAAAGGTGACGGATTCTGGGTCAACACCCCCGGCATCGATGGCAAGAACGCGGACTTCCAGGTCGCTTACACCTTTGGAATTTCGCCGCTACAGCAATACCTGGTGGCGGTTGGTGACGGTCGCTTGCAAGCTCTGGGCGTGGCTTGGGATACCGAAAAAAACCGCTGGTTTCACCTCTATCCTGGCCAGGGCGTGAGCTTCAAGAACCCGATGCACTGGAGCAAACCGAGCCAAAACGCCAATTTCATGTGCGTCGAGTGCCACACCACGGGTTACAAGCGCAATTTCGATACGGCAAAAAATACCTTTGACAGTCATTGGAACAGCCTCGGTGTCGGCTGCCAGGCGTGCCATGGCCCGGCCTCCAATCACCTGGAATGGACGACGAAAAAAGGTGACTTGATCCACGCCGGGTTTCCCGTCGGCCTCAAGGACAAGAATTCAACCGTAGAAATCGAAACCTGCGCACGCTGCCACTCCCGACGTGCGCCGCTGGGCGATGGTTTCACCGTCGGCAATCGCCTGATGGATGACTACTTACCGAGTCCCCTGACCCGCGAACTGTATGCACTGGACGGCAAGATCAAGGATGAAGTATTCGAACATGGCTCCTTCACCCAGAGCAAAATGTCCGACAAGGGTGTGCGTTGCAGCAATTGCCACAATCCCCATAGCAACGAACTCAAGGCACCGGGTAACGGCGTATGCCTGCAATGCCACAACACTGCCGGCAAGACCTCGGTGGATGGTGTCGATGGCAAGGGCCTGCAAGCGAAGAATTATGACTCCATCGAACACACCCGCCACCCCATGGGCCAACCCGGCTCGCAGTGCGTGGATTGCCACATGCCTGGCAAGTTCTACATGGGCAACGACTTCCGGCATGACCATAGCTTCAGCATTCCCAACCCCGAGCGGGCGAAAAAACTCGGCACGCCGGATGCCTGTTTGAGTTGTCATCAAGGCAAGGTCGGCGACAAAGTCATCGAACAGTTCAAGCTCTGGAACGCGGCCACAGTTGCACATACGCCGCGCTACGACGAAAGCCTGTGGCGTATCCGCAACGGCGAACCCGGTGCGGCACAAGCGTTGTATGAGCAATTGCAACGCAGCGACCTGCCAGCGATCCAGCGGGCGACTTTGTTGGCCGAGTTGCCGCTATACCCCAGCGAGCAGGCGTTGAACCTGGCGACCCAGCACCTGAGCAACCCGGCACCGCAAGTGCGAGAAAGTGCCGTGCGGGCGATCAGCGCGTTACTCCCGCCACCGGAGCGGGCGCCGCTGCTGACGCCATTGCTGGGTGATCCTGTGAAGGCCGTACGCATCGCCGCAGCCCGAGATTTGTTGAGCGTGGCTCGCACTGGTTTAGGCAGTGCACAAAGCAACTGGAATGCCGCCATTGCCGAATACGAAGCAGTACAGAAGAGCCTGGCCGAACGCGCCGAAGCCAACCTCAACCTGGCAATGCTCTACCAGGCCAGCGGTCGCAGCGGCGAAGTCGAAGCGCTGCTGCGCACGGCCCTTAAGCGTGACCCGGATTTCTACCCGGCACTGGTGACGCTGGTGCAATGGCTGGAAGCGGGCGGACGCAGCCAAGAAGCTCAGGCGCTGCTCGCGCAAAGCCTGAAAGAACACCCGGAGGCCGCCCTGCTGCAACATACCCAGGGTTTGTCGCTGGTGCGTGCGGGTAAAACGGATCAAGCCATGCCGGCTCTGCGCAAAGCCGCGCAACTGGAACCCGATAACGCCCAATACGGTTACGTCCTGGCCGTGGCACTGCATGACAGCGGCAACGTTGAGGCGGCATGTGAGGAATTGGAAAGGCTGTTGAAGGTGCATCCCGCCAACCGCAATGCGCGGCAGGCGTTGATCCATTACTACCTCAAAGGCGGGCAGGAACCGAAGGCGAAGATGCTCGTGCAGGGCTGGAAGAAAATGAACATGGATGATCCATCGTTGAAATGATCCGTCGCGTCTGGAGCAACTGCCGAGCAGGGAAAACATGCATTTGGTGAATCGATGCGCGCCCGTATGTTGTTTTATTCAACCACTGAATTACATGACCCAATACTGGAGCATCGCTTACTCCTTCGCAGGTGTTGAATGGGCGCGTCCAGGCAGCGGGCGCGCCAAGGTTGTTGACCCTTTAGCGGGATTAAGGGCGCGGTCCGGTTACTGCTTTGTACCCGGCAGTAGTTCAAAGTCCGGGGCAAACGGCGTCATGGCTGCCATCAGCAGTTCGAACGGTTTGTGATTGCCCGTGAAGCTAGCCTTGCCGTCCTTGACGAGCTGATTGAAGCTGGTTTTTCTTGCCATCACGCCTTCAAGCGCAGAGCGATCTAGGGTGATGGTCAGGTCGGCGTTTTTGGCCTGCTGTCCCTTGATGCTGGTCAGGGTCGAGTTACTCAACTCGACCACGAACTGTTCGCCATTGTCCGGCGTCTTGAGATTCAGGATGAAGTGTTCACCCGCAACTTTGCTGCCATCCAGGCTGATGCCGAGATACTCCAGCCACAACTCCGTGCTCATGGCGCGGATCATGTCAGGTCCACCGGTTTTTGGCGGTACGCCTTTGGGCGCGCCGTGGCGCAATTCGTACGCCGCGGCAAGGAAACTGTTGCGCACGCCGGCACTTTCCTTCTGATAGCCGACCTGCTCATACACGTCCGCCAGCAGATCCTTGGCCTGGCTGTTTTGCGGCTCGGCATACACCAGTTTATTGAGGATCTCGTAGGCTTCGCGGTATTTGCCCTGGTCGAACAGGGATTTGCCCTTGGCCATGATCTTGTCCGCGCCGCCCATCATTTCGACATACAGCGGTGCCGAATCTTTCGGTGAAAGCGGCATCAGCGTCGCCGGGTTGGCATCCCAATAGCCCAGGTAGCGGTTGATCACGGCACGGCTATTGTGCTCTTCCGAGCCGTGGTAGCTGTGAGTCGCCCAATTGTTTTTCAGGCTTTCGGGCAGCTTGTAGACGTTTTGAATCTCGTTGATGGTGACGCCCTGGTTAGCCGCATGCAGCACGGCATTGTTCAGGTTGGCGTAGGCATCGCGTTGCGCGCGCATTACTTCTTGAATCCGCTCATTGCCCCAACGTGGCCAACTGTGGGACGCGAGCATGACATCGGCCTGTTGTCCGTAACGATACAGGGCGTTGTTGATGTTCTTCGACCAGACCAGAGGATCACGGACCAGGGCACCGCGCAGCGTGTAGATGTTATGGATCGTGCCGGTTATGTTCTCGGCGGCCCAGAACGCCTTGAACTGTGGAAACCAGGTGTTCATTTCCGATGGCGCTTCGGTGCCCGGAGTGTTCTGGAACTCCATCACCACCCCGTCAACGGTCAGGGTTTCGAAATCTTTCTCGATATAGCGATTGGGCTCAATCAGCCCCATGGCGCCCATCGAGGCATTTTTCCCTATGGCCATGTCGACATGGCCGTATGGGCTGTGCGGCAACATCACACCGTACTGCAAGAAGGCGCGCCGGGTCATGGCAGTACCGGCGTAGACGTTTTCAGCCACGGCATGCTCCATGAAACCTGTCGGTGCTATCAACGGGACCTTGCCGCTGCGCACATCTGCTTCATCGACCACTGCGCGGATACCACCGAAATGGTCGGCATGAGAGTGAGAGATTACTACCGCCACGACCGGGCGCTTGCCAAGTTTTTCATTAATGAAGTCCAGGGCGGCCTTGGCGGTTTCCTTCGACATCAGGGTATCGAACACAATCCAGCCGGTATCGCCCTTGATGAAGGTGATGTTGGCCAGGTCAAAACCGCGCACTTGGTAAATCCTTTCCGGAACGACCTCATACAGACCGAAGGCCGTGTTGAGTACAGCCTGGCGTTGCAGGGACGGATTGATACTGTCGTAGTCCTTACCTTCCAGCAGGAAGTTATAGCTCCCCATGTTCCAGGCGACGTTCCCGGCCTCGGCCATGATCTTGTTATAGGACGGTGCAGCAATGAAGCCTTTTCTCGCTTCTTCAAAGTCGCGTTTGTCCGCAAACGGAAGAGCCTTGCGCACACCATTTTGCAGTTCGATCGTGTAAGGCGAAGGCGCTTTGCCTTTGCTGTCGAAATGCGCGTTTTGTGCGGAGGCGGGATCAGAACTCACGACGTTTGCATCGGCAGCAAAAATGGCCGGGTTGACGCTACCGCCAAGGGTAATCGCCAGTGCCAGATGAAGGGTCTTGTTGGACATGAAAGGGTTCCTGCGCCAGAAAGTTTGCCAATGAGCGTCAATGCCGTTGAGTGCCCATAGCGCTTGTTTATGTGCGTCGTCAGCTTGACCAGTACGGCCATGAATAGCATATTCATTTCATTACGAAAAATTCCGTTTCGATGCTTATCGATAACACAAAGGTTATGAGATGACGCCACGCCGCTTACGTCAGTTTTTGGCATTGATTGAACATGCGCACTTTGGTCGGGCAGCAAAAGCGTTGGGGGTTTCCCAGCCGGCACTGAGCAAAAGCATCCAGTTACTGGAGAGTGAACTGGGGGTCACGCTGTTCGATAGACGCACCGAAGGCGTCGTGCCGACTGCGTTTGGTCAATTGCTTCGTGAAAAGAGCCAGCGCCTGTTGATGGCCGAGGAGGACCTGCGTCGAGACATCGCTTTGCTGGCGGGAGGCGATATTGGAGCACTGAGGGTAGCGTTGGGTCCCTACCCAAGCATCGCCAGCGGTTATGCCAGCCTCGCGCGATTGCATGCCCGGCATCCTCAAATCAAGGTCACTGCACATGTCGCCGGTTGGCGTGAAGTTGCTCATCAGGTCGCCACAGGGGCAGTGGATCTGGGGATTGCCGAAATCAGCACGTTGCAAGGCAGGGAAGAGTTCACCTGCGAGCTGTTGGGTGAGCATGAGGGGCGTCTGTTTTGCCGTTCCGGCCATCCGCTGCTGTCGCAAAATCGTTCACTGACATTGGCGCAAACACTCGATTACCCGTGGGTGGCCTCGCGCATTCCGCTGCGGCTAGCGACCCATTTGCTCCCGGCAACGTTGGGCTGTGCGGGCGCTTATGATGCGATGACGGGTGATTTTGTACCGGCGATCGAAATAGACGTGCCGATGCAAATCGTTAAATTCCTCGAGAACAGTAATGCCCTGGCTCTAGGGAATTTATCGACTTTTGAGCAGGAAATCATGGCGGGAGAAATCGCACCGTTACCCATCCATGACCTCGCACTGCGAACCCGTTACGGCTTCATTTACCTTAAAGAGCGCTCGTTACCACCCGCGGTAGAGGTTTACATGAGGGAAGTGAGGGCCGTGGAAGAAGAAATCTGTCAGCGGGAAAGCCTTCTCGTCCAAATGAGAATGGAGTGAATCCAGCGGTACGCCTGGGCTTCGAAGATACGCAGGAACAGTGAATACAAGTCCTGTGGAATGGCGAAATGCTTAACGACAGCTATCGCCGCAATATCTAATGGCATCAGTGCCGTATTTTCGCCTGCCACAATTGCATGCGCTTTTGCGCGACCGTGGCATCGTACCGAAACCACCCACTTACTTGCAGGTGCTCCGGCAGTTGAGCGTTCGGGTTCAAAAGTCTGATCGATAAACCGGGGTCTTCATAAGTTTTGGAGCTATAAAATTAGTTGCTAATGAGCGCTACGCTATTAATGAGCTATCCCCAATAGTTCCCCCGTCGCACTTCTTCCATTATTGGAGGTTGGCAATGAAAACTTGCTCCCCCTTGGCTACGCTGTTCGTCACCGCGATCCTCTTTGGCTGCACAAGCTCATCAAACCATTCAATGAACCTTCCTCTGGCAGCGACTCACAAAAATCCGGGGCATGTTGCCAATACCACGTTGACCGGCGTAGGCAATCAAACTAACTTTGACTTCTAAGTTACAGGTGTTCCAATCGGAACCATCATGCCTCCGCGCTTGTACACGTTCATCAATAAAGGCAGTTGTCAGCAACCAGGGCCAGCTGCCTACGCAATGAACGACAAGGTCGACACTCAATCCGCCACTGGTGCCAGCGGTTGGAGCTTTTACAGAAGCGCGCCGATAACAATGCCAGATCTGCTCTCGGGTAATTATTCGGTTGTCGTGCGAACTTCACCCGACGATGGCAACGTCGATATTTTTTGCGGCGATATAGCGCAAGCAACCCGCTGACGCTGCTTAGTTAATTTGGAAATAGAGATAACACCATTTTCGGTGATTTCACTGCGGTTTATTGGATTAATAGTGGGTGTACATACAGCTTGTAACCCTGGCTTTACATACTGCCCAAAAAACATTACGAGTGGCATGTTCAACAGAAAAAAGCGCACTAGACTCCTTTTGCGCCTTAATCCGTGCGAGGGTCAGGCAATAAGAAAAAATGATTCTGAACGCACTAACTGGGCGAACTACTCGGTGGTTAATGCACTAAAGATCGATGTTGATGTGCACTCAGCACCCGGTCGCTAACACCATGAAACAACGAGGAATTCTGGTATGAAACAGCTTAGGGAGCATTTCAGGCTATCTGTCGTATTTGCTGCACTTTTGTCACTGAGCGGACTGGCCCACGCGGCTCAAACGGAAAAGACCAACATCCTGTTTATTGTCTCCGATGATACCGGCTACGGCGACCTTGGCCCCTACGGAGGCGGGATCGGTCGAGGTATGCCTACGCCAAGCATCGATGAGCTGGCGGCAGAGGGGGTCACTTTTTATTCTTTTTATGCCCAGCCAAGCTGCACGCCCGGTCGAGCGGCCATGCAAACCGGACGTATCCCCAATCGTAGCGGCATGACGACCGTGGCCATGCAGGGCCAGGGCGGTGGTTTGCCAGCGGCGGAGTGGACGTTGGCCTCGGTGCTGAAAACCGGGGGCTACGACACCTATTTCACCGGTAAGTGGCACTTGGGCGAAGCAGATTACGCCTTGCCCAATGCGCAAGGCTACGACGTGATGAAATATGTCGGCCTGTACCATCTCAATGCCTACACCTATGCCGATCCGCAATGGTTCCCCGACATGGACCCTGAAACCCGCGCGATGTTTACCAGAGTGACCAAGGGCGCGTTGTCCGGCAAGGCAGGTGAAAAACCGATTGAAGAATTCAAGGTCAATGGCCAGTACGTGGACACACCTGTCGTGGATGGCAAACCCGGTGTGGTTGGTATCCCCTTTTTCGACAACTATGTCGAAAAAGCCGCACTTGAGTTTCTCGACACAGCGTCCAAATCGGACAAGCCGTTTTTCATCAACGTCAACTTCATGAAGGTGCACCAGCCGAATATGCCGGCACCGGAGTTTGTTCATAAGTCCATGTCTAAATCCAAGTACGCCGACTCCGTGGTCGAACTGGATACCCGCATCGGTCGCATCATGGACAAACTCAAGGCGCTGGGGATGGATAAAAACACCCTGGTGGTCTACACCACGGACAACGGCGCCTGGCAGGACGTTTATCCGGATGCCGGCTACACGCCATTCCGCGGGACCAAGGGCACCGTGCGTGAAGGCGGTAACCGGGTACCGGCAATTGCCGTCTGGCCATCGAAAATCAAACCCGACACAAAAAACCACGAGATTCTTGGTGGCCTGGATTTGATGGCGACATTCGCTTCCGTTGCTGGCGTGAAGTTGCCTGAGAAAGATCGCGAGGGTCAGCCAATCATCTTCGACAGTTATGACATGACACCTGTGCTCACCGGCACTGCCCCTTCCCCACGAAAAGAGTGGTTCTACTTTACCGAGAACGAACTGACCCCGGGTGCGGCCCGTGTTGGAAACTATAAAGCCGTGTTCAACTTGCGCGGTGACGATGGCGCGCATACCGGTGGTCTGGCGGTGGACACTAACTTAGGGTGGAAAGGCGCAGATAAGTATGTAGCGACCGTGCCCCAAGTCTTTGACTTGTGGCAAGACCCGCAAGAGCGCTATGACCTCTTCATGACCACCTTTACGGAACGGACCTGGACGATGGTGCCGATCACAGCAGCGATCATGAAGCTGATGAAAACCTACGTCGAATACCCACCGCGAAAACTGCAAAGTATGGGTTATGACGGACCTGTCACGCTGTCGCAGTATCAGAAATTTCAATCCGTGCGTGAGTCTCTGAAGCAAGAGGGCGTCAACTTGCCGATGCCTGTTGGCAACTGATTCATCAGCCGAAAAGTGGCGACCTCATCAGAGGGCGCCACTTCGCAGCATGAAGTCGGCGTGTATGCAACACGCGTGAAAAATAACGCAGTGGATATTTAAGGGGTCAACTGTTCGCCCGATTTTAGGGGAGTAATCCATGAACGACATTTCATTGGTTCGTCCGGCAATGCGCTGGCTCTGGCTTGTCTTGTTGTGGCCGCTGCTGCTGCAAGCGGCCGAACCCTTACCCTCTTGGCGTGAGGGACCTTCCAAACACGCCATTGTTGAGTTCGTCCAGGCGGTGACAGTTGATGGTTCCAAGGATTTTGTGCCACCGGCTGAACGCATTGCAGTGTTCGATAACGACGGCACGCTGTGGAGCGAACAGCCCATGTATTTTCAGATGCTATTCGCCCTTGAAGAGATCAAACGCCTGGCACCCCAGCATCCTGAATGGCAACAACAGCAGCCGTTCAAGGCAGTTCTGGAAAACGATCAGAAAACGTTGGCTGGCAGTGGTATGGAGGGACTGATGAAGATCATCGATGCCACCCATACCGAGATCAGTACTCAAGCCTTTTTGGCCAATGTCCGAGCATGGCTCGCCAAGGCCGTGCACCCCAAAACCCATAAGCCCTACACCGAAATGGTCTATCAGCCAATGTTGGAATTGCTCGCCTATTTGCGAGCTAACGGCTTCAAAACCTACATCGTGTCCGGAGGCGAAGTGGCGTTCATGCGCGCCTGGGCAGAGGAAGTGTATGGCGTTCCACCGGAGCAGGTGATCGGGACTACCTTCACCGCTGAGTATCAATATAACGCAGGCAAGCCGGTGATCATGCGCATGCCCAAGCTCGCTCATAACGACGATGGGCCGGGTAAACCCGTCAGTATTGACGCCGTTATAGGCCGCCGCCCGATCTTCGCTTTTGGCAACTCCGATGGCGATCAGCAGATGTTGCAATGGACCGCCGCGGGCGACGGCAAACGCTTCATGGGACTTGTGCATCACACCGATGCACAGCGTGAATGGGCGTACGACCGTGATTCAAAGATCGGCAAGCTGGACAAAGCCTTGGACGAAGCCCAGGCGCAGAACTGGACAGTGGTTGATATGGCGAAAGAGTGGGTAAAAATCTACCCTTTTGATACCGTAGCTCCGTGAAACCTATCGCCTCTATCGCCTCTAACGCCTCAATGCGGCTTGGGCTGTGACGATTGTAATTGGAGTTATTTGGGAAACAACAGCGCAAGTGCCTCCCGAAACCCCCAGCCCTCAGCACCATCTTTCGGGCTGTCAACCCAGTAGCGAGGACCTGCTTGCAGGCTCATGGGCTGATGACCCACCTTGAACAACTGGGTGACGGATAGATTGATCGGCACTGACCATTCGCGGGCTTGCCAGTCGTAGGTGGATTCTGTGTTGATGCCGTAGGTGGTGTAGGTATGGGTGGTGTAACAAAAGAACGGTTGCAGAAAGGTTTGGTTGATTTTGTCTTTGTCATCGGGCGGGCTGTTTTCCAGCGACCTGATGTGGTTAGCCAGAATGTCGCGGGTCCAGCCATTACTTTGTTTGAGGGCAACCACAGTGGGACCCGCCCCCCATTGTTCACCGCTCAACAGGTCATCGCTAGTGAAGTTACATACCTTGTGGCGAGGGGGCTCGCCCCCGTTGAGCCGCGAAGCGGCCCCAAAACCTGCCACCAAGGCGTATCAGATACACTGCCCGGTAGAACCAGCTCCGTACTTTGAGTCGAGCTAACGGCCGGCCGTGGCGGGATCGCCCTCGTGACGTTTGGCCATTAACCCTTATAGAGCAACGCCTCTACCACCACCCCAAATGCTGACGAATTTTCACGCCGGTTCGGATAGTAAAGATGGTAGCCCGCAAAGGGCTGGCACCAATCCTCCAGTACCCGCACAAGGCTGCCGTCGGCCAATTCCTTCGCGACCATATCTTGCGGCAGAAACCCCAAACCACACCCCGCCACGGCCGCACGCAAAATCGGCACACTGCTGTTGAACGTCCATTGCCCGTCAACGCGTGCCTTGAGTTCGTGACCGTCCTTTTCAAAGTCCCATTGCATCAAGCTGCCATGGGTAGGCAGTCGCAGATTTATGCAGTTGTGCGCAGCCAGATCCCCCGGCGCCTTTGGAAACGGGCGCTGGGCGAAGTACTCAGGCGAACCCACGACCGCGATGCGCAACGGCGGCCCGATCGGTACGGCGATCATGTCCTTGGCGACCTGGTCGCCCAGCCGCACACCCGCGTCATAGCGCTGCGCGACGATGTCGGAGAGGGCGTAATCGACGGTGATTTCGACCTTGATGTCCGGGTAGTCGGGCAGCACTTTCAACAGCTTCGGCCAGAGAATATTGTTCGCCGCATGTTCGGACGCCGAGATGCGCACATTACCAGCCGGGGTGTCGCGAAATTCGCTGACCGCTGCCAGTTCAAGTTCGATCTCATCGAAGCGCGGCGCCATGGATTGATACAAACGCTGACCCGCCTCGGTCGGGGACACGCTGCGTGTGGTGCGAGTGAGCAGGCGCACGCCAAGTCGGGTTTCCAGCGCACGCATGGTGTGGCTCAGCGCAGACTGCGAGACGCCCAACTGTGCAGCGGCGCGGGTGAAGCTGCCTTCGCGGGTAATCACCACGAAGGCTTGCAGGTCGTTGAGATTGGCGCGGGACATTGATGAGAGCCTCGCATGAGGGGCGCGGGATTATTCCATGAAAGCAGGTTCCGGCTGGATGCGCGACCCCCCGAAGCGCGCGCCGGCAGGTCACCCTGGAGGGGAGTGAGCAATGTGGGAAAACCTCTTCGCAACAACGTCACTCACTTTGGAAATCTTAAAGCGTACCGAGCAAAACCGGACGTCATCCCCGCGCTTTAAAACACCGTAGAAATCGCAAGAGATCCAAATTGATCGTGCTGGTTTTGCCCCTCAAACTCACGGGTTCGCCACACGGTAGAAAACGCGGCCTGCCATTGACTCCAGATCATCGCTACCCCTACTTGCGCATCACCGACCCATTCGCGTCGATCAACAGAGGCGCTGTCTTTCCAGGTGTTGCCATCGAGCAACATGTTATGCGCCATATAGCGACCCTGAAGGTTGGCAAAGCCATACCAGGCGAAACTGCCACCCTCCTGGAAGTACAGGTTGCCACTGAAAGAGGGGGCCACATTCGGCAGGCTATAACTGCGCTCAAGCCCTTGTCCGATGCGTAGGCCCATTCCACTTGCAGCGTAGGTGTAGAGATTGCCCGCCGTGAGACCGGCACTGGGGCCGTACTCAAGATCCAGTCCAGCGAGTTTGGTTTGCAGCCACCAGCGCTTTTCGAAGCCGACATTTACATAGGGCTCATTATGTAATTGATGGTCCCAGCCATTAGGCTCATCACTGCCCGTCAGATGGTGCACCCCTCGCTGAATTTTCTCTGCCCCCGTTGCCGGGCCAACGATACCAAGATCGATATCCAGTTCCCCGGTCTCTCGCCAGCCCTGCAGTTGAGTGTTCTTAAAGACTGAAACACCGAAATACATGAGACCCGCATAGGGGCGATCTTCCGGTTGCAGTTCTGATTGCTCAATGTCATCCGGCGTGTAGATCTGATGGCCGAAACGGTAGGCTGCGAGGTCGACACCTGTCGGACCCCAGCCAGGAATCAACGATCCAATGTTTTGAGTCCAATGATCGCTCTGCGGTTTAAAGGTTGAAGCCAGCTCAAGTCCATTGGAGTAATGACCGTCGTCACCACCGGAAAAAACATCATTTTCGAGTTTTAACGACAAGACATCCGACAGTGCAACAGACGGTGTTGCGAGTGCGATGACCACCAAAAGTTTTGGCATCCATAATTGCATTAGGGAATATCCTTTTTTTGTTTGGACTTGATAAATAAACCGCGAGTTTGGGCTGGTCCATGTATCAAATACTGAGCAGCCGATTTCAGTCTGTATAAAACTTCATTCCCAAATTTGGAACGTACGTACCTGAAATTTTACTCTTGGCCTCAGTGCAGGGAGCATGCCAACTTACTTGACTTACAGGGTGTAAGAGGGGGCGTGGCCTGCGTCGAATACGGACTATTGAGATGGTTGCAAATTGCCCGATTAGCGGATAATGCCTATTGCAAGTTGCACGGAGAAACGTGGCCGCATTCTCACACCACAGCTTTGGCGTCAGCCTTGATAGCTGATTTGCGATACGTCAGCAAAACGATACCGGTGACCACAATTACCCCGCCCAGAATCTGCCCCGCACTGAGCATTTGATCCAGCACAATCCAGCCCATCAGCAACGTCGCCAACGGCTCGATGTTCATTACCGGTGCATTGCGTGGCATGTCCAGCCTGGGCACGGAAATGAACAGCACGATAAAACCGGTGCCGTACAGCACCACCAGGGTGGCCAGGGCCAGCCATCCGGTGGAGGTTGCGGGCAGGTTCAGTCCGCCTGGCAGGGCGCCAGTCAGTCCCGCCAGATTGACGCTGCTGAAGACGATGAAAATGGTCAACAGACTGCGTACCGAACCACGTACCTGAGACAACTTGTGGTCGGTGATCCACAGCGCGCAGGCGAACACGGTGGCGGCGCAGAACGCGAGCGCGACGCCCAGCAGCCATTGCGGGCCGACGCTGTTCTGGGTCGAAGGACGCCCGGGGACATCCAGTACAAACACCAGCCCCACCAGAATCAAACCCATCAACGAAGCGGTGCGTGCGGTCGGTCGCGGACCACCCAGCACCCAGGTGAGCAGCGCCAGCAGGATGGGAAACACGTTGCCCACCAGCAGCGCCAGCGCCACCGGCACCCGTGCGACGGCTGAGTACAGACACAGGCTCTGCGCGGTAATCAAAAGCCCCAACAGCAACTGCCAGCGCCATGTACCCGCCGGCAGACGCAGACTTTGTCGTTGCCACAGCACCACGCCTGCCAGCACCAGCAAGGTCCCGCCAGAACGCATCAAAATCGCCAGCAACACACCCGCGCCATCATCAAAAGCGACTCGCGCCGCCACATGGTTACCGGCGAACGCGCAGCCCATGCACAAAAGAATGATCACCGCGAGATGGCGAGGGAAGGGTGGCGATACGGGTTGCGCAAGTGTAGGGCGGGACATGGCAGATCTCGAAGGGTGACAGGCCAACTGGGGAATGGCGTGGGTGTTTTTATTGTGTCGTCGTACAACTTCGTCGATTTGTACCGTATTCGGGTAGGTCGGGCAAGAGAGGCAGGGAGGTGGATTGCCTTTAGTGAAAGGCTTTGGTCGGTTTTTTTGGTGCCTTGGCTAAAAGGTAGAGATCGTATGACTAATTTGTCTCGGCTAATCATGAGCCTTTCGCGAGCAGGCTCGGCCACGTCATCAATCACCCAAAAACGAAAAGCCATTGACGACCATCTTTGGTAACTGATACGTTTTTTAAAGACGAAGCGTTTTTTAGGTATCACAAAATAATAATAGAGAATTTTATGAGAACCCTCATGCCGTCACGATTCGCCCTGCAGCTTTCCACCCTTTTTTTTCTTGGCGTCCCCCTTGTTCCTGCCCAGGCTGCCGACGTCACGATCAAGCGCGACGAGTACGGTACCGCTCACGTTTACGCCAGTGAGGTTTATGGTGTGTTCTATGGCTATGGCTATGCCATCGCTCAGGATCGCTTGTATCAACTGGAGATATCCCGACTCAGTACCCAGGGCCAGGTTGCGCAGGCATTGGGCAAGGACTACGTGAATTTTGATATCGGCATTCGTAAAAACTACTCGCCGGCGAGCATCAAGGAACAACTGGCCAAGTTGCCCCAGGCTGATAAGGACATTCTTGAAGGCTACGCTCAGGGCATCAATAAATGGCTGGACGAGATCGACCGCAATCCGGGCGCGTTGATGCCAAAGCAATTCATCGACAATGGCTTCACCCCGCAGCGCTGGACCTCGTTCGACGTGGCGATGGTGTTTATCGGCTCAATGATCAACCGCTTCGGTGACTACAACAGTGAGTTGCAGAACCAGCAGTTACTCGATGGAATGATCGCGCAAAGCGGGGACAAAAACGGTAAGGCGCTCTTCGAAAAACTCCTGTCCGTCGATAACCCGGATGCCCCTACCACGGTCCCCAAGGGCGAGTGGCAACCGTCCGTGCGCAATGGCGCTTACGTACCGGCCAAGACAAAGGCAGTCGCGCAGCAATCGCCCAAACCTCTGCCGTTGCTGGCGCTCAATGACCCAACCCTGGCATGGGAATCACCGAAGGAGCGGGCCTTCAGTAACATCATCGTGCTCGGTGCGAAGAAGTCGAAGGACGCCAAGGCGATTCTCCTCAACGGTCCGCAGTTTGGTTTTTATCAGCCGGCCTATACCTACTCGATCGGCCTGCACGGTGCCGGTTATGACGCGGTCGGCAACAGCCCGTTCGGCTACCCGATGGTCGAGTTCGGTTACAACAAAGACATTACGTGGGGTAGTACCTGGGGGGCAGGGGACAACGTCGACATCTATCGCCTGGAACTGAACCCGAAAAACCCGGAAGAGTACCTTTATCAAGGGCAATACCGGCCGTTTGAAAAACGCATCGAAACCGTCAACGTCAAGGGTGAAAAAAACCAACAGATCACTGTCTATCGCAGCGTGCAGGGCGCCGTCGTCGAGTATCAACCCGAAGCCGGTGTTGCCTACGCCAAACGACGGGGCTGGGAAGGCGAAGAAGTCGCCACCTTGATGAGCTGGAACAAAGTCAGCAAGGCGAAAAACCACGAGCAATGGGTCGATCAGGTTCAACATTCCGCGATCAACGTCAATTGGTACTACGCCGACAACAAGGGCAACATTGGCTACGCCCTTGGCGGTCGGTATCCGGTGCGCGTGCAAGGTCACGACAACCGTTTGCCGGTATCGGGCAGCGGCGATTTCGAGTGGCAGGGCTTCATGCCGTTCGCCACTAATCCTCAGGTCTACAACCCAAAAACCGGCTACATCGCCAACTGGAACAATCGTCCTGCCGAAGGTTTTCCGAATCCGGATCAATGGTGGTACTCCTGGAACACCGCGGACCGTGTCCAGACGCTGTTCACGCGCCTGGACAGCCGTCCGGCCTTTACGCCCTCCCAGGCCTGGGACTTGATGATGGAGGCGGGGTTCGAAGACCCGAATGCACGGTTCTTCGTGCCGCGTCTGGTGAAGGCCGCCGAACACAGTGACCAGGCAACAGTGCGCGATGCCGCTGCCATCCTCGCCGGATGGAATTATCAAGACCTCGATGCCGATGCTGACGGGCGCTACGATTCGGCGGCGACACCCATTTTCCGCACCTGGCTCAAACACATGCTGGCGCTGTCACTGGGCGACGTGCTGCCCAAGGACCAGGTCGGGAAATTCCTTTCAACCGGCCACTTCACACCGGGCGGTGGCACGCCGGGCAGTCAGAATATCGAGGTCGGCACCAAGGTCATGCATCAGGCGATGATCGCCACGGCGGCCGAGAAAGCCAAAGGTTTCGATCTGTTCAAGGGCAAGGATGTCGACGCACTGATGCTCAAGGCGTTGCAGCTGAGTATCGATGAGTTGAGCGCGGAACAAGGGCCGGATGCAAAATCCTGGCACACGGAGATTGCGCACACAATCTACGCGCCGAAGAACTTCCTGGGCATTCCTCAGGCGGGTGAAAAGGAACAGATGAATAATCGTCTGGCAATGAATCGCGGCACCGAAAACAACCTTACGGTGTTTGCCATGGACGGTGTGCAAGGCTTTGAAGTGGTCGCACCCGGGCAGTCGGGTTTTATCGCTCCGGACGGTACTCGTTCCAGACACTTCGACGATCAATTGGCTCTCTATGGCGATTTGAAAAACAAACGCACATGGCTGACCGAGGAAGATATCAAGGCGCATACGGTCGAGGAAAAAACCCTGACTTATTGATTGGGGTTCGCCACCCGGCGGCACTGCTCCAGATTCAAGCTCTGGTAGCGGGGCCGCCTCCCTTCGCATTCAAGCACCGTGCCGTTGAAATACACGTCCAGTGTGGATGCCTCCAAAAATAAAAAGATCCATAGGGAAGCAAGACATGCATATCGTTCGTTCGACCCAAGTGGTCGCAGGGTTTTCGGCCGTCCTTTTTTTGACGCCAACCATGATTCAGGCCAATGAAGCCGGCTTTATCGAGGACAGCTCGCTGACCCTCAATACCCGCATGTGGTACTCCCACGAGGTCGGACACAAGAACACTTTTTATCGCGCCCAGACATCCGAAGGCCCCCGCAAGGTGCGTGATCGCACCGCATGGCTTGAGGGATTCAAGCTCGATTATGTTTCCGGGTTCAGCCAGGGCATGGTCGGTTTCGGCCTGGATCTCTCGATGTTTTCCGCCGTCGCTCTTGAGCGCAGCAAACTGGCGACCGCAGGCGGGAGCAACCGCCTGCTGGTCGACAAGGACGGTGATGTGGTTGATGACTGGAGCAAGGTGGGCGTAGCGGCGCTGAAGGTCAAAGTCGCCGATACGCTCATCAAGGTTGGCAGGCAGCAGCCGGCCAGGACACCGGTCATGGGATATTCTGATACTCGAACATTGCCAGCATCATTTGATGGTGTATCGCTTGAAAGTCATGATATCGAAGGTCTGACGATCAAGTCCGGTTATTTCGATGAGGCTACGCCGCGAACCGGTGCTGGCAGTCAAGACTTGAGCCCCTCGTTCGGATCGCGACTGGTCACCAGCGACTCGATCGCTTACGCCGGTGCCGACTACCTGAGCAAGGACGGCTGGCGCGCCAGTGCCTATGTGTCACGCTTCGATGATATCTGGGACCGCCAGTACCTGGGCCTGGGCAACAAATACACGTGGGGCGGGTTCTCCACTAAAGTGCAGCTCGATGCCTACAACACGCAGTCGAGCGGTAGCGAAGTGGCCGGGAAAATAGATCAGCAAGCTTACGGGCTGACGATCGCGCCCAGTTATCAGAACCACACCTTGCGATTTGGCTTGCAGCAAATCAAGGGCGATGAGTATTTCGACTACGTAGGCGAATCCAACGCCATCACCCTGCCCAACATCTTTCTCTCCAACTACAACGGCCCGAACGAGCGCTCGTATTCCGTTAACTATATCAATGACTTCGCAGCCTACGGCGTGCCCGGTTTCACCACCAGTCTCTGGTACGCCAAAGGCTGGGGTATCGATGGCACTCACTATAACGGCGGGGCCAATGGCATCTATTCGTCTGTACTTAATCAAAGCGACGAAAGCCACGATGAAATCGGCACCCTTGTCACCTACACCGTTCAATCCGGTTATTTCAAAGGGGTGAACGTGCTAAGCGGTTACGCTTGGCATCACGCCAGCCAGTATCAAGCGGAAGGCAACGTGGATGAGTTCCGACTGATCGTCAACGCCCCCATCAAGATCTTTTGATCTGCCATTGCTGCAATAAATACAAATTACAAATCTGCGAACCCAGTCGGCGCCGTTATTGACTGTCATGCCCTCCGGTACACAGCTTGTGAAGTGGGAACGATCAATTTGCCGGGTGTTTTGCACTGGTGAGTCGTAGCGCGCAACCTCGGCCACCAGCTAACGAGGCAATGACGCAAGCCGGCAACGTGAACATCAACTCGTCCGTAGTTTAGGGCGAGTTATCAAGAGCCGTGACCACACGCGACACAATGTCGGCGATGCTGTCGGTCTCGACAGAGGCCAGGGCGGGCTCAATCGCTCATCAAGTCAGGTTGGTTGATCGTGTCCGAGGCGGCTGACCGTATGTATCTTCACTTGCATTGACGCCCAAAGGTAGAAAGGAGCTGTCTGGCCGATTTGGGATCACAGTTGATAACCAGGACACGGAGAAAGCCGGCGTGCGAAATGTGACGCAACCCGCCGAAGCGGGTTTACCGATGTCCTGACTACTCGCGGCTTGACCTGGGCATACCGTAACCAGCCCTCTGGACGTGACGCATCAGGAAAACTGAGGGTAGCAATGGAGTAAAAAATTCACAGATAAGTGGTATTGAATTAAATATTCCATTGGTTTACTCTCGATCCCACGTTGTACGAAATCAACCGCTGTTAGCACCTAAAAAAACAAACAATCGGGAGCAAACATGAAAGCGAAAGTGTTGTTGGGACTGTTCATGACCGCCGCAGTGGCACTGCCAACCTGGGCAGCTGACTGGACTGTAGGTGCTAACGTTGGCAACGTGCCCTGGGAATTTCAGGACGCCAAAGGTGAATTCGTCGGCTTCGAAGTCGATGTTGTAAAAGAAGTGGCAAAGCGCGCCGGGAAAACCGTCGAGTTCATCAATATTCCTTTCAACGGCCTGTTCAGTGCCGTGCAATCAAAGCGAGTCGAGATCGCGATTTCATCCATCACCATCACCCCAAAACGTCTGGAGTCGGTTGCTTTCGCGCAGCCTTACTTTGACAGCGACCAGTCCCTGACCTCGCTGACTACGTCCAAGGTCAAGAGCCTGGCCGACATGAATGGCAAAGTGGTTGGCGTCGATACCGGCTCGACCGGCGACATGTGGATCGGCCAACACAAGGACGAGTACAAGTTCGCCGATGTCTCGCGATACGAAGGACTTTCGCCAGCCATGCTTGACCTGGCTTCCGGGCGCATCGATGGCTACCTCAGCGATATTCCGGCGCTGCTCTACTACATCAAGGACAAGCCGCAATACAGCATCGTCGCGCGTATTCCCACCGGTGAACGTTACTCGCTGATGCACGCCAAAGGCTGGGCAATGACTGATCAGGTCAACGACATCATCAGCAAGATGAAAGAAGACGGCACACTCGGAAAGATCCATAAACAGTGGTTTGGCACCGAAGCCGATAAGGATTCGAGCACCATGAAAGTGACCGCTGTCCTCAAGTAAGCCCTGCCGATGCTGCATGTAAGTGGCGACACCTGTTCGCCACTTGTAATGACCGAGGTATCCCATGGATCTTTTGCAGACATTTTTTAACTGGAACGTGCTCGTCGAGTCGCTTCCGCTGATGATGCGTGGACTGGGCGTGACCATTTTGCTGGGGGTGGTGAGCATCGCCCTGGGCCTGGTGGGTGGGCTTTTGCTGGCCTTGTTGCGGTTGTACTCCTACGCACCTGTCCGAGTTCTCGCACGTATCTATATCGATATCATGCGTTCCATTCCATTGCTGGTTTTGCTCGTCCTCATCTATTACGCGTTGCCTTTTGTCGGCATTCGACTGTCGTCTTTTGCGGCTGCCGCCAGTGCGCTCTCGCTGGTCTCCTGCGCCTACAGTGCAGAGATTTTTCGCTCCGGCATCGAGGCCATTCCCCGTGGCCAGTTTGAAGCTTCGGCTTCTCAAGGCATGAGTTTCTTCAACACCATGCGCGATGTCGTGTTGCCGCAGGCCATCCGCATCGTAATGCCGCCGATGACGAGCAATTGCATCAACGTGATGAAAGACACGGCTCTGGCCTCGGTCGTAGCCATGCCTGACTTGCTCAAGCAGGCGACCCAGGCACAGGCGCTGGCCGCCAACCCGACGCCGCTGGTAGGGGCCGCCTTGCTGTATCTGTTGCTGCTGTTGCCGCTGGTGCAAATGGTTAGCTGGGTTGAGCGTCGTAACGCCTCTGGAGGAAAAACCGCATGAGCACGTTGATCGACATCGAAAAACTCGACAAGTACTACGGTAACTTCAAAGCGTTGAGCGATATCAATCTGCAGGTCGAAGAAGGTGAGGTGGTGGTCATTCTGGGCCCGTCCGGCTCTGGTAAATCGACCTTGATCCGTTGCATCAACCTGCTTGAGAACTACCAGAAAGGGCATATCCGCGTGGCCGGCGAGCGTGTTGAAAACGGTCCGCGACTGGCCGCCATCCGCAGCGAAGTGGGTATGGTGTTTCAGAGTTTCAACCTCTATCCGCACCTCACAGTCCTGGACAATGTATCGCTGGCGCCGATCCGGGTGCGCGGCTTGAGTCGGCGTGATGCGCATGCACGGGCCAAGGAATTATTGGTGAAAGTCGGCATGGGCGATCATGCACACAAATACCCGAGCCAATTGTCCGGCGGCCAGCAGCAACGTGTTGCCATCGCCCGCACCATGGCCATGGAACCTCGCGCGATTCTGTTCGACGAACCGACTTCGGCGCTGGACCCGGAAATGGTTGGCGAGGTTCTGGACGTCATGCAAAACCTCGCTCGCTCCGGCGTCACGATGGTCGTGGTCACTCACGAGATGGGCTTTGCCCGTCGGGTTGCCGATCGGGTGATATTCATGGAAAGCGGACGCATTGTTGAGCAGAACATCCCTGAACCCTTTTTTACCGCACCTCAGGAACCTCGCACGAAAGCGTTCCTGCAGGCCATCCTGCACCACTGAATCAGCTGGAGAAAGTAGAGTGAATCCTCTCGATATCGAATACGTTCGCAAGCAATTTCCAGGTCTGGCCGGTGGATACACCTACATGGATAACGCCGGTGGTTCGATGGTACTCGGTGCCGTCGCTAACCGGGTCACTGATTACCTGCTCAACAACAGCGTGCAACTGGGCGCTTCCTACCAGCCTTCCGTAGACGCCGGCGAGCGAGTGATGCAGGCTCGTCACTCCGTCATGCAGTTGATCAACGCCGAGCATCCCGAAGAAGTCATCATGGGCGGCTCGACCACCCACTTGCTGCAAATACTGTGTCGCGCCATCGCACCGTCAATTGTCCAGGGCGATGAAATCATCGTCACCAATTGCGATCACGAGGCGAACATCGGCCCATGGGTCAAGCTTTGCGAAAGCCGTGGCGCGACCTTGCGCGTATGGCAGGTCAACCGCGACAGTTGTGAGCTGGAGCTGGACGACCTGCAGGTTTTGCTCAACAACAAAACCCGTTACGTGGCCATGACGCACACCTCCAATATTCTCGGCTCGGTCAACCCGGTAGCCGAGGTTGCGCGGCGTGTTCATGCAGTGGGCGCCAAATTATGCGTGGATGCCGTCGCTTATGCGCCACACCGTCTGGTTGATGTACAGGCCAGCGGTGCCGACTTCTACGTCTATAGCTTCTACAAAACCTTCGGTCCGCACTTTGCTGTGCTGTGGGGGCGTCGCTACCTGCTGCTGGAGCTGCCGAGCCTTAACCATTTCTTTATTGGCCAGGACGTGGTGCCTTACAAATTGCAGCCGGGCAACGTCAATTATGAGTTGTCGTTTGGCTGCATCGGCATCACTGATTATCTGCTCGATATCAGTACCCGTATTGGCGCAGAAGGCAATGAACGCAAGCGCATGCAAGCTGCTTTCGATGCCTTTGAAGTGCAGGAAGACTTGCTCTGCGAACGTTTGCTGGCATTTTTGCGTCAGCGCGAAGGCGTGCGCATCATTGGCAAGGCGCAAACCCACAATCGAGTGCCAACGATCAGTTTCGTGGTTGAGGGCGTTCAATCCGAGGCTATTGTGCGCCAGGTCGATGAGCACCGTATTGGTATCCGCTTTGGTGACTTCTATGCGCGGCGACTCATCGAGGCGCTTGGCCTTGATCGATTCGGCGGGGTAGTGCGGGTGTCGCTGGCGCATTACAACACCCTGGAAGAAGTCGACCGCCTCATCGCCGCGCTGGATCAAGCAATCAATGCGTTGCGTTGACGGGCGTACACTCTTCTAATTTTACGAGCTTTCATCATGGCCTTACCTGAAACCCTTGCAGAGCTGCGTGACTGTATAGCGTCCCAGCACGAGCAACTGACCGGTCGTCTGCGCGATGCTGCGCGATTCCTGATCGACAACCCGCATGAGATCGCACTCAACACGGTTGCCGAACTGGGTAAGCGCTCAAACATCGCGCCCTCCGCTTATATTCGGCTGGCTCAGGCCCTTGGCTTTGCGGGTTTCAAGGATTTACAGCGCCTGTTCCGTGCACCGCTGCAACAGGCTGCCGACACCCACAGCGAACGTATTCGGCACTATGGCGGTGAAACTTTGCTGGAGGACCCGAGTGACGTCGGCGCGATTCTGCGTGAGTTCAGCCAGGCCAATATCGTTTCTCTGGAACACCTGGCCGAAGGCGGCGAGCAGGCCAATATAGAAGCCGCCATCGCCCATCTGCAAGTCGCGCGTACGACCTTCGTTATCGGCATGCGGCGTGCTTTTCCGGTGGCGGCATATCTGAGCTACGCGTTGAGTCGTGTGGGCCGGCGAACCGTGCAAATCAGTGGTGCCGGCGGCACGTTGCCCGAGCAGGTCAGCGCCATTGCCAATGATGATTTGTTGATAGCCATCAGCTTTCCGCCGTACGCCAGTGACACTGTCGAGGCTTGTCGCCAGGCGCGCCAGGCAGGCGTGACGTTGGTGGCGATCACTGACAGCGTTCTGAGCCCTATCGGGCAGATGGCCGATACGGTGATTGAGGTCAACGACGCCGAACTGCTTGGTTTTCGTTCACTCACCGCTTCGTTCTGTATTGCGCAAACCCTGGCGATGGGGCTTGCCTTCAGCGAGTGGGAATCGGACAGCACCTCCAGTCATGACCGACTGAAGGATATCGACTGCTAAGCCGCTACCTTCGCTACGTACTTATAAAACCCGTCACTTCAGGAGAAGATCCCGATGGTTTCACCTGCACGCGATTTAGTGGGCTACGGTAGACAACGCCCGCAAGGCTCCTGGCCGAATGGCGCACGATTGGCCATCAGCCTGGTGATCAACTACGAAGAAGGCTCCGAGCGCTCGCTCGCCATGGGCGACCCGGACCAGGAATCAATGACCGAATGGGGCAGCTATTCAATACCCGACGGCACCCGCAATCTGGCGATGGAATCGATGTATGAGTACGGTTCTCGCGTCGGGATCTGGCGAATCCTGGATATTCTCGACCAGCAATCGGTTCGCGCGACCTTTCATGCATGCGCAGTGGCCTTCGAGCAGAACCCTGATGTTGCTCGCGCCGCCGTTGCCGGTGGCCATGAGATTTGCAGTCACGGGTATCGCTGGGAGGAAGTGTTTCGCCTGACCGAAGAACAGGAGCGTGAACACATACGCCTGGCAATCGAGTCCTTCGAACGCACCTGTGGCAAGCGCCCCGTTGGCTGGTATTGCCGGTATGGTGCCAGCGTCAATACCCGTCGGCTGGTCGCTGAGGAGGGTGGCTTTCTCTACGACTCCGATGCCTACAACGATGATGTTCCCTACTTTGTCGAGGTCGAGGGTAAGCGCCACCTCGTTGTGCCTTACACCGCTGACGTGAACGACTTCCGCTACTGGAACTCTCCGGGGCTGTCGCAGGCATCGGACTTTCTCGAGTACATGAAAGAAAGCTTTGAGGTGCTTTATGAGGAGTCGGCTGAAGGACCGCGCATGATGTCGATCGGACTGCACCCACGCATGGTGGGCCGTCCCGGGCGGGTCAGGGCGATCAAGCAATTCATCGAGTATGCCAAGCAGCACGGCGGTGTCTGGTTTGCTACGCGCGAAGAAATCGCCCGTGCCTGGCTTGAACGAACTTGATGGCGTGGCAATCACACTGTGACGCCAGCCGTTCGACAGAAGTCGCCATTCAATCCCGGGCAATCTTGTCATTTGCCAAGGCTTAGGGCAGGGTCGATACCACTGACATCTCTGCCAAAGGAGTCACTCCATGTCAAAGCTATATCCCAGTATCGATCCTGAGGGGCTGGTCGAGTACTCAGTGGTCTACACCGACCGCTCGCTCAACCACATGTCGCAGTCGTTTCAAGGCGTGATGAAGAACATTTCCACGACCCTCAAACAGGTCTACAACGCCCAGGCGGTTGCGGTGGTCCCGGGCAGCGGCACGTTCGGCATGGAAGCGGTGGCGCGACAGTTTGCCACCGACCAGCAATGCCTGGTGATACGCAACGGCTGGTTCAGCTATCGCTGGAGCCAGATCCTCGAGATGGGCAACATCCCGGCGGCCACCACGGTGCTCAAAGCCCGACCGGTCGACACCGGTAGCCAGGCTGCCTACGCTCCACCGCCTCTGGACGAAGTGCTGGCAGCCATTGCAGCGCAAAAGCCGCAGATTGTCTTCGCCCCCCACGTTGAAACCTCATCAGGGATCATCCTGCCCGACGACTACCTGCGGGCCGTCGGCGACGCCGTGCATGCGGTGGGTGGCCTGTTCGTGCTGGACTGCATCGCCTCGGGCACGATCTGGGTTGATATGCACAAATGCGCAGTCGACCTGCTGATCAGCGCACCGCAGAAAGGCTGGAGCGCCTCCCCGTGCTGCGCCCTGGTGATGCTCAGTTCCCTGGCCCTCGAGCGCATCGAACAGACCCAAAGCAGCAGCTTCGCCTGTGACCTGAAAAAGTGGCTGCAGATCATGCAGGCCTACGAACAGGGCGGACATGCCTACCACGCGACGATGCCCAGCGATTCCCTCGCGCGATTCAACGAAGTGATGAAAGAGACCCAAGCCTACGGTTTCGACAAGGTCCGCGGCGAACAGCAGGCCCTGGGCGATCGGGTGCGCGCAATGTTGACCGGCAAAGGCTTCAAAAGCGTGGCCGCAGCCGGCTTCCAGGCCCCAGGCGTCGTGGTGAGCTACACCGATGATGCCGACATCAAGAGCGGCAAGAAATTTGCCAATCACGGCCTGCAGATCGCCGCCGGAGTGCCGTTGCAATGCGACGAGCCGGCCGACTTTCAGACCTTCCGCATCGGTCTGTTCGGCCTCGAAAAGCTGAACAATATCGAGCGCACGGTCAGCACCCTCGAGCAGGCGCTGGACGAGGTGATGGTTAGCTAAGCGGGTATTCGACACCGTTACCACCGTGGTCCCGGACATGTTCAAAAGCACGGGCGTAGACATGCGCCGCCTGACCGGCCGGGGCCGGGTACTTCTGGAGTAGGGCTGGTATGCAACCTTTTGATACGGTGATTCGCAACGCCCGCGTGGTAACCGCCGCGGATACGTTCACCAGCGATATCGGTATTCGCGACGGGCGCATCGTTTCCCTTGGCCTGGACCTGGCGCAAGGTCTCCAGGAAATCGATGCCGCAGGCCGGCATGTCACCCCAGGTGGCATCGACAGCCACGTGCACCTCGACCAGCCGACCGGCGACGGCTCGGTGATGGCCGATGACTTCTTCAGCGGCACGGTCTCGGCGGCCTGCGGCGGCACCACCACCGTCATCCCGTTCGCCTGCCAGCAGAAGGGCGAAAGCCTGCGCGCTGCCGTCGATGACTACCATCGTCGGGCGGGTAACAAGCCGGTGATCGATTATGCCTTCCACCTGATCGTCACCGACCCCACCCCGCAGGTGCTGCGTGAAGAACTGCCGGCCTTGATTGCCGAGGGCTATACCTCGTTCAAGATCTACATGACCTACGATGCGCTGAAGCTGGGCGACCGGGAGATTCTCGAGACGTTGTCGGTCGCGCGCCGCGAGGGCGCCATGGTGATGCTTCACGCCGAGAACAGCGATTGCATCGCCTGGCTTACCGAGCGGCTGTTGGCGGCCGGGCTGACTGCACCGCGCTACCACGCCGCGTCGCGGCCGATGCTGGTGGAGCGCGAAGCGACCCATCGTGCCATCGCCCTTGCCGAACTGGTGGACGTGCCGATCCTGATCGTGCACGTGTCGGGGCGCGAGGCCGTGGAGCAGATTCGCTGGGCCCAGAGCCTGGGGCTGAAGGTGTACGCCGAAACCTGCCCGCAGTACCTGTTCCTGACCGCCGACTCGCTGGGGTGTGACGACAGCTTCGAAGGTGCCAAGTGCATCTGCAGCCCACCGCCGCGCGATGCCGCAAACCAGCAGGTGATCTGGGATGGCCTGGAGAACGGCTCGTTCGAGATTTTCTCGTCCGACCACGCACCCTTTCGCTTCGATGGCCCGGATGGCAAGAAGGCCCACGGTGAACAGGTGTCGTTCGACCAGATCGCCAACGGCATTCCCGGTGTCGAAACCCGCATGGCGCTGCTCTGGTCCGAAGGCGTGCGCACTGGGCGCATCACCGCGCAAAGCTTTGTCGCGCTGACCTCTACCAATGCCGCCAAGATGTATGGGTTGTATCCGCGCAAGGGCAGCATCGCCATTGGTGCTGATGCTGACCTGGTGATCTGGAACGAAGGTGAGTCGGTGCACCTGAGCAACGCAATGCTGCACCACAACGTCGATTACACGCCTTACGCCGGCATGACGCTGAGCGCATGGCCGGCCATGACCCTGTCTCGCGGTGAGGTGGTCTGGGACGGCGAGCCGCGTGGTGAGGCGGGTCGCGGCCTGTTCCTGCCGTGCGAGCGCCCGGCACCCGCGCAACTGCGCCGACGCAAGACTGAGTTGCCATTGTGAGTGCGGTCGCGCAGGTGGCCGCCAGCCTGATTCGTGCTTGGCGTGAGGGGCGCCAACAACCGTTGCCAACCCTGGAGCTGGCTAGCGAAGCCCAAGCCTACGCCGTGCAGCACCAGGTAGCGGATGCCCTCGGCTGGTTCGCTTCCGCGTCGCCAGCGGCGTGGAAACTGGGTGGTGCGCCCGGAGGGCTGATCAGCACCGCCGGGGTTCCGGCAATGGCAATACACCCGTCGGGTTGGCAGGTTCCGCCGGGCGATGCCTTCGGTTTCGGGATCGAGGGAGAGCTGATCGTGCGCCTGTCCCGCGACCTCGACGAGCACACTGATCTGGCCACGGCCTATGCGGCGGTCGATGTATGGATGCCGGGCATCGAGTTGTGTGGCACGCGCTGGCTGCAGGGTGACCAGGCCGCGCCATTGCTTCGGCTGGCCGATCAGCAACTCAACCGCGCGCTGGTACTCGGTGCCCCGCAAACGCTGGGGGACATGCCGGATTGGTCAAGGCAACAGGTGGCGTTACGGGTGGCCGGAGAGCTTGAATTCGTCGGCGTTGGCAGCCATCCATTCGGTGATCCGCTGAGTTCGCTGCCGTGGCTGGCGCGTCATGCAGCAGCACAGGGCAAACCCTTGCGAGCCGGTGACTTGGTGGCTACTGGTAGCTGGACCGGTATCTACTGGGCGCCGGCCGGGGTGCAAGTGGAAGTTGAGTTTGCCGGGGCAGGGCGGGTTGCCTTGTCGACTTGATGAACTTCAAAGGCTTGCTGATGTTTTTGTTTACAGAGCGCCAATGGCTGCGCGACTAATCAGGCTGATTCGGACTTCTCGACTGCTGAAACGAAAGCGACGCCTGCGCGCCGCTTTCATTGGCTCATTGCTGATCAGTGCTCCTGCAAAAGGCGCTTTTTACGCGGTGCCGGGGCAGGCTCATGGTGTTCTTCGATTTCCACAATCGGCACTTCTTTGCCGTCACAGTCGAACAATTTGCCATCGCGAAAGAAATCACCATCGTTGAGCGCGGCGATATCCCTGTAGCGCAAAGTGCGCTCGGTGGCGGCGACGAACACTGACTGCTGGTCGGAGTTTCCGGCCCGCAGGTGGTTGAACAGCAGATTGAGCGCAATGGCCATGATCGCTGCCGAGCTGATGCCGGAGTGGAAAATGGTCTCGAACCAGGTCGGGAAATGGTGGTAGAAACCTGGCGCGGCGATCGGGATCATGCCGAAACCAATCGATGTGGCAACGATGATCAGGTTCATGTTGTTGCGATAGTCCACCTGGGCCAAGGTGCGGATGCCACTGGCTGCGACGGTGCCAAACAGTACCAGGCCGGCCCCACCGAGGACGGCGGTAGGCACGGCTGCGACCAGGCGTCCCATCACCGGCAGCAGGCCGAGGGTCACCAGGATCAGGCCTGCGGTGGCTACTACATAACGACTCTTCACTCCGGTTACGGCGACCAGGCCAACGTTCTGCGCAAAGGCACTCTGGGTGAAGGAGCCGAACAGTGGCGCCAGGGCACTGGAAATCATGTCTGCCCGCAGGCCATTGCCGAGGCGTTTGGAGTCGACCCGGGTTTCGATGATCGCGCCGACGGCGAGAATGTCGGCGGAGGTCTCGACCATGGTCACGATAATCACGATCAGCATCGACAGGATCGCGGCGAGATGGAACTGGGGGGCGCCGAAGTGCAGGACTTCAGGTAGTGCGACCAAAGGGCCTTCAAGCACTTGGGAGAAGTCGGCCATGCCCAGCGCTGTCGCGACCAGCGTCCCGATGACGATCGCCAGCAGAATCGACAGGCGCGAGAGGCTGGCGCTTCCCAGCTTGCTGAGCAGCAGCACCGTAGCCAGCGTGAACGCCGCCAGGGATATGTTGGACGTGCTGCCAAAGTCAGCGGCCTGGCTGTTGCCGCCCATGGCCCAGCGCGCCGTCACCGGCATCAGGGTCAGCCCGATAGTGGTAATGACAACTCCCGTCACCAGCGGCGGGAAATACTTGATGATGCGCGAGAACAGCGGTGTGATCAGTAGACCTATTAACGACGACGCGATTACCGCCCCGAACACGACTGGCAGCCCGCCAGAGCCGTCATTGCCGATGATGGTGATCATGGTGGCGACACCGGCGAAGGAAACCCCCTGGACCAAAGGGAGGCGGCAGCCGAAGAAGGGAATGCCCAGTGTCTGCAGCAAGGTGGCCAGGCCGCCGGCGAACAGCGATGCGGCGATCAACATACCAACTTCGGCGGGAGCAAGGCCGGCAGCCTGACCGATGATCAGGGGCACCGCGATGATGCCCCCATACATCGTCAGCACATGCTGAAGACCGTAGGCCAGGTTGGCGCCAATTCCGAGGTTTTCGTCCTCTGGACGAGTTGAAGCGGGAGAAGTCATGGTGATTAGCTCGCTTTTGTTATTGTCATGCGTCTAACAGCACTGTCTCAGTTGCACTCCAAGAGTTGTCGGTGCAACCGTTTTCCCGCCGTTGCGCTCAATGGTGAGCGCAACGGCATGAATCCTTCACTCGCCGCTGACCAGTTGGTGGGCCAACTGATTATGGCGTTCCAGTACCAGGGGCAGGTCGACCGTCGTGATACGACCGTCTTTGACCACTACACGACCATTGATCACACTGGTGTCTACCGTGGTCGGCGTGCAGAACACCAGCGCCGCCAATGGGTCGTGATGGGCGCCGGCGTAGCCCACATGGCCAAGGTTGAACGCCACGAAATCCGCAACCATGCCCGGTGCCAGGGCGCCGATATCATTACGGTTGAGCACCTTGGCGCCACCCAGCGTGGCGATTTCCAGCGCCTCGCGAGCGGTCATTGCATCCGGGCCAAAACCGACACGTTGCAACAGCAGCGCCTGGCGGACTTCGCCGATCATGCTGGCGCCATCGTTGGAGGCCGAACCGTCGACGCCCAGGCCCACCGGGACACCGTGGTCGCGCATCTTGCGGATCGGCGCGATTCCCGAGGCCAGGCGCATGTTCGAACACGGACAGTGGGCGACCCCGGTTCCGGTACGCGCGAACAGTTCAATGCCGTGCTGGTCCAGTTGCACACAATGAGCGTGCCAGACATCGGGGCCGACCCAGCCCAGGTCTTCGGCGTATTCGGCAGGCGTCATGCCGAACTTCTCACGGCTGTAGGCGATGTCATTGACGTTCTCGGCAAGGTGCGTGTGCAGCGACACACCATACTGGCGCGCGAGCACCGCTGCTTCGCGCATCAGGTCGCGGCTCACCGAAAAGGGTGAACAAGGCGCCACGACCATGCGCAGCATCGAACCGTGGCTGGCATCATGGTATTGCTCGATCAGACGCTGCGAATCCTTGAGGATGGCGCTCTCTTTCTCCACCACTGAGTCGGGCGGCAGACCGCCCTGGCTACGGCCTACACTCATGCTTCCGCGTGCAGCGTGGAAGCGCATGCCAATTTCCTCGGCGGCATGGATACTGTCATCAAGCTTGCAGCCGTTAGGGTAGATGTAGAGATGGTCACTTGAGGTGGTGCAGCCAGAAAGAATCAGCTCGGCCATCGCCGTCTGGGTCGATACCGAAATCATTTCAGGCGTCAGGCGTGCCCAGATCGGGTACAGGTTGTTCAGCCAATTGAACAGCTCGCCGTCCTGAGCCGCCGGCACTACGCGGGTGAGGCTCTGGTACATGTGGTGGTGAGTATTTACCAGTCCTGGAATGACCACTTTTCCCGTCATGTCCAGAATCACATCGGCCTGTTGCGGCAGCGTTTCACTCGGGCCGACCTGCTTGATCAGATTGTCCTCGATATACAGGCCACCGCGCTTTATCTCCCGGCGCTCACCATCCATCGTCACCAAAAGTTCGGCGTTCTTGACCAATAAAGTCTTAGGCATACGTGCTCCTCTCCTGCTTGGAGTTTGGTTTCAACTTGACGCTGTTACAGGCACCGGTTTTCGGTTTGAGCGAAGCTCTTGCAACCAGGCACTGCGTAGGGATAATTCCTGGTTGGCCGGGATCGGTCAGTGCTGTCACACACGCACGGACACTGGCGAGGCACATGTACTCGACTGCCCCGCGCAGTGGCGCAAGGTAATGGGTAGGTGATCCAGGCGACCCTGCAAACCCTTGCACTTCAACAGGCTTTCGCCCGCCAGGTCACTGCCGCCCATTGAATCAATGCTGGCATCAGTCAAGGGGGTGAGGATGTTCCAGGTGGTCTGGGCGAACGGGGTAAACACGAATGCGTCGACCGTTCGATAGCTCAGGCAAGCATCGAAGTGAGTGACGAGCGGCATTGCTGGAAGATTCTCAAGGGGGGCGAGCAGTTGCGAGTGTTCCATGGCTTGAGACCAGCGCAATACGCAGCGGCGATGACCGATGTCGTAGGCGCGGCAAAATGTAAACACAATTAAATCGCATTGTATACATTAAAGGCGCGCCTGGATTTCACGGGTAGCTTGGCTGCCATTCCAGCGAGGTGGTGTACACGCGATTCATGGGCGGTACCACGCCACTCGCTGGGCGCGCAAAAAAACAGTGACGGAAATACGGTAAAAAGCTGGAGGATCGACGCGTAAAGGCGAATCGGCGGTCTCGGGAGTGGCGGTAATACGCTCAACAGCGGGCCGCCCACGCAGTAGCAATCGTGATGAAAAACGAGTATTCGCAGGGATTTCTAAACAAACGAAAGGCCCGCTTGTGCGGGCCTTTCGTTTGTAGGGGGGGAAACCAGGCAGCCGTGGCCTTTATTGTGCTGCTTTCTCGATCAGACTGGCGACAATCTCCGGGTTGGACACCATCACCACATGTGAACCACCCTCGACTACCACTGTTTGCCTGGCGTGCGCACGTTCGGCCATGAAAGCCATGGCCTGGGGTGGGATGTTTTTGTCTTTGTCGCCATAAACAAACCACGATGGAATGGTTTTCCAGGCTGGCTCGCTAGCGGCCTCGTTCAACGCGGCAACAGTGATGGGGCGCTGACCGGCAGCCATCAGGCGAGCGTCCGCCGCAGATACGTCAGCCGCAAACTGGTCGTGGAATTTGTCTTGCTGGATATAGAGATCTTTGCCGCCGTCAGCAAGATCAACAGGGGCTGCCAAGGCCGAGGCCAGCGTTCCCCCAGGGAAACGTCCAGACAACTGCGCCGCCGTTTCGCCCTTTTCCGGCGTGAAGGCTGCGACATACACCAAGGCTTTTACATTCTGACCGCCGTAAGCCGCTTCGCTAATGACTGCTCCACCGTAGGAGTGGCCAACCAGTACAACGGGTGTTTTGACGCTTTTGACGATGCTCGCAACAGACTGGGCATCACTGGCAACGCCACGCAATGGATTGGCGGCGGCAATCACTGGATAGCCATCTTTTTCCAGGATCTTCACCACGCCATTCCAACTTGATGAGTCAGCAAAAGCGCCGTGCACAAGAATCACCGTTGGCTTTACGTCAGCCGCATTGGCCAGGCAGGTGGTGGCGAGAGCGGTAGCGATGGCCAAGCCTGAGAAAATCTTTTTCATGGGATATCTACCAATGAGGAAGGGACGTGGAGTTAGACGGTGACGTGCAGACGGACGTCGACGTTGCCGCGTGTGGCATTGGAGTACGGGCAAACCTGGTGAGCTGCGTCGACCAGCGCTTGAGCATCTGCTTGATCCAGACCCGGCAGGTTGATGTTCAAGTCGATGTCCAGGCCGAACCCGCCAGGGATCTGACCGATGCCAACCAGGGCGGTGATCGAGGCGTCAGCAGGGATGCTGCGTTTGCTCTGGCCTGCAACGAATTTCAATGCGCCGATGAAGCAGGCCGAATAACCGGCGGCGAACAGTTGCTCAGGGTTGGTGGCTTCACCCCCGGCTCCCCCCAGTTCTTTCGGGGTAGCCAGTTTTACGTCGAGAATCTTGTCGCTGGAAACAGCACGACCATCACGGCCACCGGTGGCGGTTGCGACTGCGGTATAGAGAGCTTTCATGTTTGCTTTTTCCTTACGATTTTTTGACTGAAGGGGGTTTGTCTTTAGTGCTAAATGTTTGTGCGCTAAGCAAGTGGGATCAATTTAACGCACCAATAGTTAGCGCGCAAGACAAATTGCGCGATAATTTTAAGTCGATTTTTATCTTGTTGATTTAAAAGGGTTTTGTTTGAAAGAATTTTTATGGATCTTGGCTGAGGAGGCCACGAGGGCTTGCCGAGCTGCGCGATGGAGGCCGCTGCCAGTCATCGCTCAACAGCGCGCTAGCGCTGGAGGCTCAGCGTCGTCGTCCTGCATTGCGCATTGACGTCAACGTACAGGAGGGAGATCCGTGAACTGCCCTCTGTTACGCAACCAATAGCCCCCTTTGTATCAACCCACATCCCAATAGGGCGGGCTGCCGAAAGCCTCGCGTAGCGCCGTGACAAGTGCTTGAAGTTTTTTCGAGGCCCTGCGGCCCTCGGGGTGCGCTACATAAATCATTTCTTCTGCGGATTCACTTCCAACGTCCACCCTGACGAGCGTGCCTTTTTTGATGTCTTCTCCAACGATAAAGCTCGGCAGAAGTGCCAACCCCAGGCCGGCCAACGCGGCATCTCTCATCATGTCGCCGTTGTTGACCCGCAACGAAGCCGGTGGCCGGACGAAGGCATCCGGGCGCAAGTCCGGAAACCGCCAGTCAGCAACGTTTCGATTGGTGTAGTAAATGGCTTTGTGGCCACCCAAGTCGTCAAGCGTCGTCGGTTGACCGTGCCGCTTGATGTAGGCCGGGGATGCCACAAGAAATCGCCTGCTGGAGGCGAGTGGCAACGCGACAAGTCGGGAGTCTTCGATCGTACCGTGGCGTATGACGGCGTCATACCCCTCGGCCGCCGCGTCAATTCGTCGGTCGTCCAGCTCCAGCGTGAGCGAAATTGCGGGATGCCTGGACAAGAAAGGGTACAGCGCCGGGCCAAGGTGCATGCGCCCAAACGTGACCGGGGCAGACAACCGCATCGGTCCGCTCAACGTGCCACGGCGCTCCGAGACCTCTGCGACTGCGTCTTGAACCTCCAAAACGATGCGGCTGGCCCTTTCGAAGAACGCTATCCCGTCCTCTGTCATGCTGAGCTTGCGCGTTGTTCGATGAAACAACGGTGCGCCAAGACTTTGCTCCAGGGCAGCGAGCCGTTCGCTGACAACCGACTTTGAAAGGTGCAGCCTTCTTGCGGCTTCGCTGATGGAGCCCGCTTCCGCTATGGCAACAAAGTTCGAAATCCCGTCCAGCTTGACCATACAGCCTCGTCCCCCGGCGCCCCTGCGGTGTGTGCTGTCACCGGGCCAATCCGGTGGCGTCACTTGATTGTTCGATAATGCCGAACACAAGCTCCTCTATTTGCCTGCTTATCCGGACATACGTCAACTACTACACTGGGCTCAGTAAGTTATTTCCGATAAACACTTTTCAGGAGATTCAAATGAGCAAGCGACTAGAGGGCAAGGTTGCCATCATTACCGGTGCAAGTGCAGGCATCGGCTTTGCAACGGCACAACTGTTTGCCGCGGAAGGGGCCAAGGTGGTCGTTGGAGCCCGCCGACAGGCCGAGCTGGACCTATTGGTCAGCCAGATTTCAAGTGCGGGCGGCCAGGCCGTGGCGCTGGCCGGCGACGTTCGCTCCGAGGAATACGCCCAAGCGCTGGTGGCATTGGCAGTCGAACGCTTTGGCCGCCTGGATATTGCATTCAATAATGCCGGCATCATGGGTGAAAGCGGCGCGTCCACTGACGTCTCCGAAGCCGGTTGGACGGACACCCTGGCAATCAACCTGACCGGCTCCTTCCTCGGCGCCAAGCACCAGATTGCCCAGATGCTGAAAAATGGCGGCGGCTCGGTCATCTTCACTTCCACCTTCGTGGGCCATACTTTTGCTTTCCCGGGGTTGGCTGCCTATGCGGCAAGCAAGTCCGGCCTCATCGGCCTGACCCAGGCGCTGGCGGCGGAGTTCGGTCCCCAGGGCGTGCGTGTCAATGCGGTGCTGCCCGGCGCTGTAGACACCGACATGTATCGCGGCATGAATGACACTCCTGAGGCGCAGTCATACGTGACCAACTTGCACGCTCTGAAACGTGTCGCCACGCCCCAAGAGTTGGCCAGATCGGTTTTGTACCTTGCTTCGGACGACTCGTCCTTTGTCACTGGCACCGCCTCACTGGTGGATGGTGGCGTCTCGATCACACGTACCTGACCCAGGGAAAATTGCACCACATGACCTCGGGCATTTGGTCGGTGGTGCAATGGATGCGTTTTTTGCCGTGAACTCAAACGCTGCCCTCGCGTTCGATCACCAGTATTCGTGCTTGTGCGCGAGGATGCGCAACATGTTCACATCCAACGCCGGCAAAAAACACGTCGCCAACCTCCAGCGTCACGACGCGCTCGATGCCTGACTCGCGGTAATGCATATCGACCGTGCCGTCGAGGACTGCGAAGACTTCCTCACCATCGTTGACGTGCCACTTATAGGGCTGGTCGGTCCAGTGCAGGCGGACCGTGGTGCCCCCCATGTTAGCGATGTCGTCAGCTCCCCAGGCGCGAGTGGCGGTGAAGTCTTTGCTTCGAATAACTCTCATTCCGTGCTTGTGCGCGAGGATGCGCAACATGTTCACATCCAACGCCGGCAAAAAACACGTCGCCAACCTCCAGCGTCACGACGCGCTCGATGCCTGACTCGCGGTAATGCATATCGACCGTGCCGTCGAGAACAGCGAATACTTCCTCACCATCGTTGACGTGCCACTTATAGGGCTGGTCAGTCCAGTGCAGGCGGACCGTGGTGCCCCCCATGTTAGCGATGTCGTCAGCTCCCCAGGCGCGAGTGGCGGTGAAGTCTTTGCTTCGAATAACTCTCATTGGTCGCGGTTCTCGAACAGGTCGTGAANCCATGTTAGCGATGTCGTCAGCTCCCCAGGCGCGAGTGGCGGTGAAGTCTTTGCTTCGAATAACTCTCATTGGTCGCGGTTCTCGAACAGGTCGTGAAKTTTCATCAGTTTATTTAGCGCCTCCATTCGAGGGCCATGCGTACGGCCAAGCCCGCAAGGACCGTTCCCATCAGCCAGCGTTGCACGACTTGCCAGACGGGTCTGCTTGCGAGAAATGTCGCGATGGAGCCCGCCATGACGGCAATCAGCGCGTTGACACACACGCTGATGATGATCTGGGTAAAGCCCAGTACGATCGATTGTGCCAGTACGCTGCCGTGGTCGACGGGGTTAATGAACTGGGGTAGCAGCGACAAATACATGACTGCAATTTTTGGATTCAGGAGGTTGGTGGCAAAGCCCATCATGAACAGCTTACCAATCATTTCTGCGGAGTTTGCGCACGAATGGCAGTGAATCGCTCGCAGGTTGTTCTAAATTCAGTCAATCTAATTCGTTGGAGCCGGAGCCGGAGCCGGAGCAGCGCACAGGCGCAGTAACGGTGCGACGTGAGCAAAGTCGTATCAGTGGAGAGGCAGATGCACCAGGTCTTTATCAGCGATGATGCTGAAGTTGAAATTGATGAGCTGCTCGCACTGCTCAACGCCCACTGTATCGTGGTGCTGAATGCCGTCATGCGGACTCAAGCACGGGACATCAGAAAGCTAGCCAGTGCGGCAATCAAGGATGATCGAGGTGAAGGCCCACATGTCCATCTGTTCGAATTCGAGGTTCCTATGGACACCGAACGATGGAGCATGCCGACCTTCACCCACTCCACACGAAATCAGCTAGACATCGAGCAGACACATCGCATCGTCGACAGAGCTACCCGAGTGTGGGTAGATCAAGGCATGGCGAATCACTTCCTTTATACCAATAGCGCAGACGTTCAAGACGAGGATGATGACTGATCGCCTCGCTCATCCGCTAGGCCACATCGCACAGCGAGTCGTCTTGAAAGCACAACGGCTCTCGCAGATATGGTCTGCAATCCTGCTATTTAACGATTTGCTGCTCGTCGTGAAGGGCTGCAAACGGCCAATAGCTGCCTGTCGCTAATGGCTGACCCACCGGAGACATTTCATCCACGCAGGCGTAGCAGACTCAACCTTCACTGCCTGAAAAGAGATGGGCAAGCTTTCGCTGCTCAAACATCTCGCTGACGAAATCGATGAACACCCTGGTCTTGGCTGGCATGAGTGAACGGGTCGCGAAGTACATGGCAATGGTTCCCGCATCGGCGTACCAGTCCGGGACAAGGCGCAATAGATCTCCGTGTTCTATCCAGCTATGCACATCCGCCACCGCGAGAAACCCGACACCGAGTCCTAGCAGGACCGCTTCACGCATGGCGGCAGGGTCGTTGACGATGATGCTTTCGCGCACACGGGCAGCCATTTCCATACCGTCTTTGTCACGCATACTCCAATGCCGGATACGACCAGTACGACCGGAGCGCATAACGATTCCTTCCAGGTCTTCGAGTGCTCCCGGATTAAGCGGTAGTGTTTTTCCACGCATGAAGGCTGGCGAAGCGACTGCAATAATATGGGCCGGCGCCAATGGGCGGGAGATGACACCTTGCGCCAGTTCAAACCCTCCTCCAATGGCCACGTCGAATCCTTCGGCAATCAGATCTACTTGCCTGTTCTCGAAGTGCCATTCAGGGCGGATCAATGGGTATTTGGCCAGAAACTCTGGGAGCAACGGCAGCACATGGCTGATACCAAAGGTGGGTGCCATGCTCACTTTCAGCAGTCCGGCCGGTTCGCCTTGATCTGTCGCGACTGAGCTGATTGCGTTTTGCAGTGCGTCCAGATTACCGCCAATGCACACCAGAAAATGCTCACCGGCTTCGGTCAGCGTCAGTTTTCGGGTCGACCGATGGAACAATCTCACGCCGAGGTTTCGCTCCAGCATGGCCACATTACGACTGACAGCGGCGGGGGTTAGCGCGAGGTGACGTGCGGTGGCGGAGAAACTGCCAGTCTGCGCACTGCGCACGAAACACTCTAGATTGGCCAGCGTTTCCATGGTCCACCTGATACTGATGCTTGAAAATGCTTTAGGTCATTACACTCTAATCAATTGATCGACACGAGGCCATGATGATTTCACCTTAACCCAAGAGTGAAATATTCATGACTACCCAAACTCTCCCCCTCGCTGGAAAAATTGCCCTGGTTACTGGCGGTTCGCGATCAATTGGCGCAGCGGTGGCCAGGCGTCTGGCCGCCGATGGTGCGTCGGTTGCGCTGACCTACAGTGCTTCGCCTGCCAAGGCTGAAGAGGTCGTCCTGGCCATTGCCAATGAAGGAGGACGCGCTATTGCGATTTTCGCTGATGCTGGTGATCCCGCAGCCGTGCGTGCAGCCGTTGCACGCACCGTTGAAACGTTTGGCCGCATCGACATTCTGGTGAACAACGCCGGCCTCGCCCTCGGAGGCCCGATCGAGGGCATCGAGTTTGAAACCTACCAGCGCATGATCGCAGTCAACGTCACGGGCGTATTCGTCGCCACCCAGGAAGCTGTTCGATACATGAAAGATGGTGGAAGGATTATCCACATCGGCTCTTCCATGACCCGATACGCGGCTTTTCCGACAGCATCGCTCTACACCCTGACCAAAGGCGCGATCACCGGTTTCAACCGCAGCCTGGTGCGTGATTTGGGGCCCAAAGGCATCACGGTCAACACCGTTCACCCAGGCCCGACCGACACCGACATGAACCCGGATGGCGGCCCGGTGAGCGAAATCGTCAAACCTGGCATAGCGCTGGGTCGATACGGTCAGTCTCACGAGATTGCGGGTGTTGTCGCGTTCCTCGCAGGTCCTGATGCCGCCTTCGTCACGGGTGCAGACATTGTTGCCGACGGTGGTTTCACCGCCTGATCTACTCTTTCATTGAGCGAGGAAATAGACCATGACCACCATCGGTGTGATCGGGGCGGGCGCCATCGGCTCCGCGTTTGCCAAGGCATTGGCGCACAAGGGTATCAACGTAATCCTGTCGAATAGCCGTGGGCCAGCATCTCTGGCCGAGCTGGTCAGTGGCATGGGACATACGGTCAAGGCCGGGACGCGGGAAGAAGCGGCTGCACAAGAGATCGTTTTGGTCGCGGTGAACTGGTCCAGGCTGCCGGCGGCATTAGCTGCGCTACCGGACTTCGCAGGGCGAATTGTCATTGATGCAAACAATCCGATTGAAGCGCCGCTGTTCAAGTCGGTTGATCTTCAAGGCCGCACGTCGAGCGCAGTGTTTTCTGAACTGGTGCCAGGTGCTCGGGTCGTGAAGGCCTTCAACCATCTGCAACCGCATTTGATTTCTGCCGATCCGGCTGGAGAAGGCGGGCGTCGTGTGCTGTTTTTGTCGGGCGATGATCAGCAAGCCAGGGACGCCGTCGTGGACTTGATCAGCCAGCTGGGGTTTTTTGGGATTGACTTAGGCGTACTTGACGTTGGGGCCCGGCTTTTCCAGTTCCCAGGCGGCCCATTGCCGGCGCTCAACCTGGTCAAGTTTGCTTGATCATATTTTCATCGGTAAGAGGAGTCATTCCATGAACAAGATATTCACGGGCAAGGTTGTATTGATCACTGGTGGTTCCCGAGGCCTTGGGGCGGCGACGGCGCGGGCTTTCGCGGATGAGGGCGCCGATGTTGCTATCACTTTTGTCGAGTCCGAAGCCAAGGCACTAGCCGTGGTGGCTGATCTCGTAGCCCGTGGCGTGAAGGCCACAGCGATTAAGGCGGATCAAGGTGAACCTGAAACCGCCGACGCGTTGATGGCCGAAGTGGTCAAGCAATTGGGGCGACTCGATGTACTGGTGAACAACGCTGCTGTGGCCTGGCAAGGCAAGACGCTTGACGATCCGAGCATCGACAATCAGGCAATGGATCGCCAGTGGAAAATCAACGTGGCGGGTGTCGTGGCCAATATTCGCGCAGCAGTTAAACATTTGCCTGAAGGTGGACGCATTGTTTCCGTGGGGTCCGGGCTCGGTACTCGCGCAGGGTTCCCAGGCACTGCGGATTACGCCGCCACTAAAGCTGCCGTCATCGGGTACTCAAAAGGCGCAGCACGTGATTTGGGGCCTCGCAATATAACGGTGAACGTTGTTCAAGCCGGTCTGATGGCGACGGATATGGCCGCTGCCTCGAAAGATGGTTTACCACCGGGGCTGATGGATGTTCACGCCATTCGCCGTATGGCCACCGTTGAAGAGGTTGCCGCGAGCATCCTGTTCCTGTCGGGACCCACGGCTGGCTACATCACTGGTTCAGTACTGGATGTCAACGGTGGTTACCTGGCTTGACGCTACAGGTTATTGCGGACTGCTCTATTTAATTCTTTTGGACCAGAACGAATGCTCTCCATGGGCGATGTCTCGGACTCGCAGCGGCGCTTTTTGCCGACGAGCTTTCCCTTGTTCCACGGCTGATGGCGATGTGTATCAATTGGGTCAAAACCAAATCAGCACCAACGGCCGGCTGCGATAGTGGCGGTTTTTTTCTTCAGTCATCTACTTCTCCCTTGATGGCCAAAACGCTGCAAGGCACCTGATACAGAACATGCTCCGTTGTACTGCCAACCAGCTTGTCCACCCCTTTGTGATGGGTATTTCCCATCACGAAGACATCCGCTCGAGCATGAGTGGCAAAGTTGGCCATTGCTTTGGTTGGTGGTCCTGCAATGAAGTGTTGTCGCTCAGGGGGCACGCCATAGCGTCCAGCCAAGGCAATGAAGCACTTTTCGAGTGACCGGCGCACGTCGTTGCTGAAGCCAGGCATCGTCACAGCGCCAGCACCTGCATCAGAGAAGTGTGTGTGTGTCAGTTCATAGGCATACAGCATGTGCAATTCAGCATCACATTGCGTCGCCAATTCGTTCGCCGCCTGAATGATGCTGTCGTTGATTCCGCTGATCTGCCCCTCTGGATGCGATGGGTCAACCGCTGCCACAATCACCCGAGGAAGCGGACACCTGACTTCGCTGACCAGATGTATGGGGGTCGGACATTCGCGCAACAACTGCCAATCCAAAGGCGTGACGAATACGCGTTTGAGCGCTGATTCATGATGTACGTCCTTGATAATCAGATCCGGCTGCATTTGAGCCACATGCCTGAGGATCTCTTGCAGCGGGTCAGGGGTCAATGCAACTTCGGTGGTCACATTGATGCCCTTCCTGCGCATGAGTTCGGCCTCATCCGTCAACCACAGCAGGTTCTCCTGCCGGCAACTCTCACGAAGTTGTTCACTGTTGCTCATTAACCGCATAAGGTCGAAGTCTTCGATGAACACCGTGATATGCAGCGCTGCACCTGTAGCGTCGGCCAGTGCGATCGCCCGCTCCATCGCCGGCGAGTGACGCATGGTCGGACCTGCGATCAGAAAGAGTCGTTGATACTGCCTCATGTGACACCTCCAAACGTTCTGGGTTATTCGCTAGTGCCCCCAGCACTTTCGCTTGTCCCACCATTGGCGATCTTTTATCGCCTCAACTACCTGGGTCGACACTATCAATATACGCCTGCATCACCGGCTTACCAGTTGCCAAGCCTGTCGAAGGATGTAGTAGACCTTTTCATCACGATCGAGCAGGAGACGGGACTGCTGGAACTGCGCACCATGCCACCCGCGTTGACCACGGAGCAGAACCAATGCGATTGCCGGTAGTTGAGCACCTGAATCAACACTTCGTAAAAAACGAACTATTCGTAACGAATAAACGATTTTTGTTGATGTAACAGGCTCGTTAGCATCACTCCTCCAGCCTATTGCTGCTTCATGCGGAGACAGTAAATGACCGCCTTCAGCGTCGGCCAATCCTGGATGTGGGCCGCCTTCATCGTGTTCGTCTTTGCCATGCTGGCGCTCGATCTGTTCGTCTTCGGCGGACGCAAGGCGCATCGTGTTTCGGTGCGCGAAGCGCTGGCCTGGGTCATCGCCTGGACCAGTTTGGCGTTGGTCTTCGCCGTCCTGCTCTGGTGGTATCTGCGCAGTATGTTCGGTGCCGAAGTGGCCCAGCGTACAACGCTCGAGTTCCTGACGGGCTACCTGATCGAGCAGTCGCTGTCGATCGACAACATGTTCGTTTTCGTGATGATCTTCGGCTACTTCGCCGTGCCGCCAGAGTTGCAGCGTCGCGTCCTGCTCTATGGTGTGCTCGGCGCCATCATCATGCGCGCCGGTATGATTTTCGCCGGTGTCTGGCTGGTGCAGGAGTTTGCCTGGCTACTCTATGTCTTTGGTGCTTTCCTCGTAATCACCGGCATTAAGATGCTGATCTTCGCTAACCAGCAGCCAGACCTCGAAAAGAACCCTTTGCTGGGCTGGCTGCGTAGCCATCTTCGCATCACCGACGGCTTTCATGGCGAGCGCTTCTTAGTGCGCCAGAACGGCCTGCTCTGGGCGACGCCGATGTTCCTGGTGCTGGTACTGATCGAGGCCAGCGACGTGGTCTTCGCGGTCGATAGCATCCCGGCTATCTTCGCCGTCACCACCGACCCCTTCATCGTGTTCACCTCCAATATCTTCGCCATCATGGGCCTGCGTGCACTGTATTTCGTGCTTGCCGACATGGCCTACCGCTTCCACTTGCTCAAATATGGCCTGGCCATCGTACTGGTGTTCATCGGCGGCAAGATGCTGATCGCGCCGTGGTGGCACGTGCCGATCCAATGGTCGCTGACCACAGTCGGCGGCATCATATTGATTTCGGTACTGTTGAGCCTGACTTTGACGAAGAGCAAAACACGGGTTACGGGAGAACAATGATGAATCAGGGATGTTGGCGCTGATGCGGTTTTGACCCAGGCGACCGGAAATCAATGACCTGCCCGAATACTTGGTAATCGATGGTCTTATGTATGTCTTCACAGACCGCCTAAGGGTTAGCTGAAGTCAGCAGCTTGGGTCAAAACCGAACGAGCACCAACAGATTGATAAGCACGGTGCTATCCGGCTGGATGTATCAGGTGTATGGGCGGAGGGCATGCTTATGGATATCAAGTGCATTCGCTCTGTTTGCGGCTTTGATTCGATTGCCTTGCCTTGCCTTGCCTCGTCACGGAATTAGTGAGTGACTGTTTTTGGCCGTTCGTGTTGATTTATTGGATTGAAAGGCGCGTGGTGTACTGCCCGCTGTTTTTCGAAGTGCCGCCACATTAGCGGCTGTGCTTGCAAGCGAGTGTACTCAAACGCTGCCTTCGCGTTCGATCACCAATATCCGTGCTTGTGCGCGAGGATGCGCAACATGTTCACATCCAACGCCGGCAAAAAACACGTCGCCAACCTCCAGCGTCACGACGCGCTCGATGCCTGACTCNCCATGTTAGCGATGTCGTCAGCTCCCCAGGCGCGAGTGGCGGTGAAGTCTTTGCTTCGAATAACTCTCATTGGTCGCGGTTCTCGAACAGGTCGTGAATTTTCATCAGTTTATTTAGCGCCTCCATTCGAGGGCCATGCGTACGGCCAAGCCCGCAAGGACCGTCCCCATCAGCCAGCGTTGCACGATTTGCCAGACGGGTCTGCTTGCGAGAAATGTCGCGATGGAGCCCGCCATGACGGCAATCAGCGCGTTGACACTCACGCTGATGATGATCTGGGTAAAGCCCAGTACGATCGATTGTGCCAGTACGCTGCCGTGGTCGACGGGGTTAATGAACTGGGGCAGCAGCGACAAATACATGACGGCGATTTTTGGATTCAGCATGTTGGTGGCAAAGCCCATCATGAACAGTTTGCGCGGGCTGTCCTTGGGAAGGTCGCGCACCTGAAACGGTGAACGGCCGCCGGGCTTGACCGCCTGCCAGGCGAGATAGAGCAAATAGAGCGCGCCGCCGAGTCGCAGGGCGTCATACGCATACGGAACCGCCAGCAGCAAAGCCGTGATGCCAAAGGCGGCGCAAAGCATATAGACGACGAAACCCAACGCCACGCCGCCCAAGGAAATCAGTCCGGCCATCCGTCCCTGGCAAATCGACCGCGAGATGAGATAGATCATGTTCGGACCGGGAGTCAGCACCATGGCCAGTGAGATCAGACCGTAGGCCAACAGGGTGGACAGCTCGGGCATGGCGTAACTCCAAAGGAAGACGTGACGGATTGGAAGTTGGGTCAGGTCAGCGTAAAACGGCTTGCGCCTCTCGGGTGGGATGTACCTGGGTAGAGTAGGGGATAGTAGTGGAGTCAGGGGGGGGCGCGTTAGATACAGATTGGCTGACAAAACGTGATACAGCGGTCGCTGTACCTGGTTTCTGAACCCCGGAATACGTTGCGACTTCAAGGTAGCGCGCGAAGGGCTGAAGCCGACCCAGGCTGTGTGAAAACTCCCGCAATTGTCTAATCTTCTGATCGTCGAGATCGTAGCGGGGGCGATCATGAAGCGATTTATTGAAGGTGAGGCTCGGACGCAAGTCACGTTGCTGCCGGAGTGCTTGGACGATTACGTTACCGAAGAAAATCCAGTCCGGGTGGTCGACGTTTTCGTCGATGAACTCGACCTGGGTGCACTTGGGTTTGAAGGTGTAGATCCTGCTGCAACGGGGCGTCCGGCCTACCATCCCGCGATCTTGCTGAAGATCTATATCTACGGCTACCTCAATCGGATTCAGTCCAGCCGTCGACTAGAGCGTGAGACCGAGCGCAACGTCGAGTTGATGTGGCTGACAGGGCGTTTGGCCCCAGACTTCAAAACCATTGCTGACTTTCGCAAGGACAACGGCAAAGCCATTCGCAGCGTATGCCGCCAGTTCGTAGTGCTTTGCCGCAACCTCAATCTCTTCTCCCAAACAATCATCGCCATCGACGGCAGCAAGTTCAAAGCCGTCAACAACCGTGACCGTAACTTCACCCAGGGCAAAGTGAAGGCGCGCATGCAACAGATCGAGCAGAGCATTGACCGTTATCTGGCGGCGATGGATTCAGCGGATAGGGCAATGCCCGAAGTGGCCGAGGCCAAAGCAGAGCGGCTGAAAGAAAAGATAGAAACGCTGAAAAAGCAGATGCAGAAACTCAAGGAAATCGAGGCGCAGCTTCACGAAACTCCAGACCAACAAATCTCTCTTACCGATCCAGATGCACGCTCAATGGCCACGAGCGGCCGAGGCACCGGGACGGTTGGTTACAACGTCCAAACAGCTGTCGACGACAAGCACCATCTGATCATTGCTCATGAGGTGACCAACGTTGGTAATGATCGTGGGCAACTGAGCAATATGGCGAACCAGGCGCGTGAAGAAATCGAGGCTGAATCGATAACGGTGGTGGCCGACCGCGGCTATTACAAAGGTCTGGAAATCCTTGCTTGCGAGCAAGCCGGCATCACCACCTTCGTGCCGAAACCGCTGACATCGGGCAGCAAAGCCGAAGGCCGATTTGGTAAGCAGGACTTCATCTACGTTGCTGCATCGGACGAGTATCGATGCCCTGTGGGACAGTTACTGACCCGGCGGCATTCTTCAGTAGAAGACGGCATGCTACTGCACTGCTATTGGTTCTCTGGCTGCCAGTCCTGCGCAATGCAAAAGCAGTGTACGACGGGTAAGGAGCGCCGGGTAAAGCGCTGGGAACATGAAGCCGTAGTCGATGCGATGCAGGCACGGCTGGAAAGTGATCCAACGATGATGAGGCGTCGCCGACAGACCGTTGAACATCCTTTTGGAACGCTCAAATACTGGATGGGAAGTACCCACTTCCTGACCAAAACCCTACCAAGGGTAAGTACCGAGATGAGCCTTCATGTGCTCGCGTACAACCTCAAACGGATGATGAGCATCTTCGGCATAGCAGGACTGCTTGAAGCGATCAGGGCGTGAATCCAGCCGTTTGATCGTCCATGAGTGGCTGTTTGTGCCGCTGACGCGGTCCAAACAGCATCACGAATGCCTATGTAGTTAGCTAAGGCAATTCGCGCTTTCGCCTGCCGATTTCGCAGGTAACGCACGCAACTCTCAGTTTTTGACGTACTCAGTGCGTTTTCACACAGCCTGGGCCAGGAGCGGACATTTAATCTTGCGAGTGATCAAACCGAAAAGACTCCAGTGCCGCTGGGTGGGAGTAGCACTGCTGTACTGCATCCCTACCCCCTTACTGAAAATAAGATAGAACAGCTTGCTATCGGTTTTTTGGATGTAAAGCGCCGATACGTGAGAGAGCGGATCAGCGCGAAGATGCCGCCAGATCCTCTTCGACAAAGCGCAGCATCGCCTCCGCCAGCGCCTCGCGCGGATAGGCATTCTGTGTCACCAATAGTGAAGCGAGGGTCGAATGCGTTCGGGCGATCGGCACTGCCAGTGCCCAATGATCGGCGTTGATATAGCCCATCAGGCGGCTGCCAGGCACAATCTGATCGTAGAAGATCATTTGGCTGTCGTTGCGGGCATCGATGCGCGCCAGCTTGTTGTAACTCGATTTCAGCACGGCCGAGATGTGATCCGGCTGCGGGAAGGTAACGAGCGAATAGTAGTTCACATCGGACGGCAGCCGGTTCTGCGCCAGCCAGTTCTTGCGCGTTGCGGGTCGCAGGCTGTTGATCGCGCCACCGTCGCCCGAATCGCAGGTCGCACCGGGAAAGTACCGCAACAGGTCCGCCTGGTACTGCTCGGCATCGTTGGCTAGCGCCGAGCCGCCGACCGAGCCGGCAGCGCTGATTACCGCCGCCACGCGGCCGCGGATTTCCGGGTAAGCGACCATCGCTTCGAGAATGTCGGGCGCACCCTTCGAATAACCGATCAGGACGAGGCGCGGTGGTCCGGCTTCGGCTGGCATCGCCATGATCGCGTCGCGTATTTGCCGAGCGTTTCTTGCGGAACTCGATAAGGCGTCGACCTTCATCTGCACCAGGTCATATCCGAACTTGCGCAGATGAATCGCTACACTGCCGGGCGCTTGCAGCCATTGCTCGAAGCATTCGTAGCCGACGCCGGCCACCACAGCGCCGATCAGACGGCGTTTCGATTGACCGAGATCGACGGGTTTGCCAGTGCCACCAGGTTCGCTGCCGACGCGCGTCAGTGCCTCCTCGCAAGGGCGGCTATCGGGCAGCTCGCTTCCTCGCGTGTCTAGGATCGAGCAAAAAATCTCGCGAAAGCGTGCCCGGCGGTCCTGCACGCCGACCTGCGACGCAGGGACCAGCACAAGCGGCGGTGTGTCCGTCGAGTAGGCCATCAGCGGCGCGGGTGCGCAGGCGGTGAGCGCATGGCAGCCAGCGATCATCAGCCATGCCATGCCAGCGCTGCGCAACAATGGGCGGTCACCGCACAAACGGCCGGCCGAGTCATCCGGCCTGCCGAACAGGTCACTTACGGGCATCGTTGACCTCCTTGCGTGCAGGTGATTGGCGCCAGTCCAGATACGGTTCCCAATCGAGCATTTGCACCTGTGACAGGCTGAGCGGCCGCGTCGCAAAGACCATGACCGCTCGCAGACCGTCGCTGAAGTAATGGGCGCCGCTGAACGTCGTTCGCGGTTGTGCCTGGGACACGGGACCGACGCCGGTGACGAACCCGAGCTTGTCCAGGCCGGCCGAATACATCATGTCCTGGATCAGGAAATTCCTCGCCTCATCAACGTCCTCATGCAAGACGAGGTCTTGCGCCTCGCGCGGTGCAAAGCGTCCGCCGGTCGGTCGTGCGACCTGCGCGAGATAGACGGCGTGACCGTCGAAGCGCATAGGCGTGATCCACACACGCACCCAAGTCGCCGGCGCTCCGGCTTGCGATTGCTTGCGAACCACGGCATCGGGCATGCGGCCGAACGCACGTTCTGCCGCATCCGCGGGGTGCGCGGCACGCCGGTAGCCGCGACGCACAAATGCGGTGGCGATATCGGCGAACTCGCCGACGAGAATCGCATTGAACGGATCGCCGCTCGCCCTGCCGTTCGCGTCAGTGGCGCAGCAGGGAAGGCGTTCCAACGCAGAACGCAACGCGGCCAGATCATCATAGTCCTTGATCTCGGAACCGTGATGCTGGAACAAGCCTTCGGCAAACCATTTTTCCCCGGCATCGTCCGGCACCCGCAAGAAGAGGGAGAATGGGATCAACGTCTTTCTCTGCAGCAGATCGATATTCAGCAGCCGCGTAGCGCGCTCAGGGTTGATGAACAGCAAGCCCGCTTTCGTTTCGCCTGGCAGGACGGGATTTTTGAACCCCAGTTGATCCAGGTGGGCATTGATGCGCGCGTTCGCTGCCGGGGCGAATATCCCGTGCACGGACCAGGCGACTTCGAGTGGCGAGAAATAGTCGGGATCGGTTCCCGGCCGCAGCAACAAGAGCGGATCGGCAGTCTGGTTCTGGACTTCGACCCACACGGGCTGCACGCGCGTCTTGTCCAACTCCACACCCAGCATGCGCCGCCTGTCTTCGGCACTGAGTACGGCGGCGCTGACGCGCACCTCGTGCTTGGTGGCCGTCTGAGCACGTTCACGCAACCCGGAAGTACTGAAATCGGCAGGCGCCTGCCAGGTCGCACAAGCAACGGCGAGCGCAAGAATCGCTGCACAACTCATGGCGCACAAGCAGCGCATTGCACTTCGCAGAGTACCCTTGGCGCGTGGCGCCGACGGCAAGCAGCTCATGGTTTGACCCGCCCCGGCGATTGTCCGCCATTCTCGTAGATTCCCTTCGATAGAAAGAATTCGATTTCCGCCAGGGAGGTGTGCGTGTGATCGAATACCAGGACACAGCGCAGCCCATCCGTGTAGTAAGGATCGGTCGTCAGGTTCTCGCGCGGCGCACTCTTTGGCGCGGCCCCCACACCCTTCACAAATCCGAACTTGGCCAGCGTCACCGAATACGCCATATCCTGTGTCAGCGCACTGCGTGCTTCGTCGACGTCAGGGTCGATCTTGTGCGTCGTCAGCGTCGCGGTATGCACGGTCATCCGGCTACCGATATCACGGCTGATCTGTCCGACCCACACCTGCTTGCCGTGATATTGCATCGGACTCAACCACAGCCTCAGATGATTGCGCTGGTGGACATTGTCACGCGCCTTTTGCAAGGCAAGGTCCTGAGCTCGCCCGAACAGATAGAGATCGCTAACCGGCGCATAGGGATAACGCTCGCCGGAAAGCGCCGAATTAACCACTTTCATGATCGACCCCGACCACTTTTCCTCGGTTCCACGCCAGCCGCGACGTGCGAATGCAGGGAAGGCATCATCGAGCCCGCCGACGACCACCAGGTTCAGCGGATCGCCGTTCCTGGAACCGTCCTCGTTGGTGACGCAGCACGGCAGCGCCTCCAGCGCCACCTGGAAACTGGCGTCATCCGTGTAGTTCACAATGTCCTGGGGCGGATAGATGCCCTGCCTGAACACTTCGCTGATGTGATAATCGGTGCGCAGGCCTGGGACGATGGCCAGGACAGAGAAATGCCTCGACCGCCCGTCTGCCACCAGATCGAGGTTAACGAACTTGAACCCCTCGTCGAGATGGGTCAACACGAAGCCCGAGGTTGTCGCACCAGGTGCGATAGGGTTGCGAAAGGCCAGCCGACGAAAGTGCCGGTCGAGCGCCGTCCGCTCATCCTGCGAAACACCCGGAAAAAATGCTTCGGCCGCCTCGGATGCTGGGAAAAAATTTGGATCGAGGCCCGGCGAAAGCAGATAGTAGGCGCGGTCCTCCCGATTTTTGACTTCCATCCAGACTGGCTGTATCGATGTATTCGCCAGAGGCACGCCGTAGACCGCCTCGCTTTCTGCGGCCGAAAGTACGGCGGTCGACACGTGCAAGCCGCCATCGCTGCGCTTCACGGCGCGGCTCTTGTAGTCAAGGTTCGTCGTTGGCGAAGGCTGGGAGGCACAACCGGCGAGCGCGGCTGCGAAGGCTGTTGCTGCGAGAGCGTGTCTTACCATGCGATGCATCGCATAACCTCATCAACTGAGCTCTACCAATCTTCGCTGGCCTGACTACGTAATCCGTGGCTACTACGAACTTTAGTTTCTACGTCGCAGCTTTTCATTATGAACCGCCCCGGGAATTCTGGAGGCTTTTTGGTGTGAGTCACGCCGCCATGGCAGAATAGTCGAACTATCGATAGCAGACCGCTTCGGCCTCTGCAGGTGATACGTCACCGATGGGCTCCAGCGCCGTCGATGGTTACCCTTTCCCGCCCCGCTCGGCACGCTTCTGCCCACTGATTCCACAGGCAACACTCGCGCCTCTCAGTTATCGACGTATTTAGCGCGTTTTCGCACAGCTCGGGTCGATTTATGCCTTTCGTCACTGTCAGCTTTGAGTTCGACTTCTGCCGGTCACGACAGTCAGAAACCGGCCAGAAGCGGTCAATCACTACTGCCGCACTGGTGACGATTACTGGCAAGTCTAGAGTCACTGGTTTCTTCAGCGCCTATACGCAAGCCGGATCGGCCCTTTCACCAGAAGTGAGGACTATTCTTCGACGTTGCCTTGAACCTTCTCGAATAACAGTCCATGAATTTCCAATTTGCCCTGCTTTTTCCACTGGATCCGTGCAGGTTGGCGGCCTGGAGTTTCCTCGCCGAATAGTGAGATCCATGCATTTCGAAAGCTCTTATACGTCACGCCATTGACCGTGCATTGGGGGCTGTCCAGGCGTGCTGCCCGCACCTCCGGAATATCCCAGCCATTCATTCTTGATGGAACCTTGATGTGGCCTTCCATATCGCACATCTCATAGCCTTCACCCAACGGTGACTCGAGCGCAGCAAGGAGGAGATTGCTCACCAAACGAAAGTATCCGATACGAAAGCATTCTGTACGGCCATCAANTTCAAGGTGGCGCGCGGCTTCGATACTCGGGAGCTTGTAGAGCGTACCATCAGCGACCACGAAATCTTGACGGGTATGCTTGTGGAGACGGTTGGTGGGCACTGTACTAATCCCGACCTTAAACACATCCCCGCGACTGTGAACGAGCAAATAAAGATACCCATGGGACATGTTCATGACTCCAGTGAAAACGATCCAGTCGCGTTCATTGTATCTCACGAGGTAAGTGCCACCGCCCGCGAGATAGATCCGATTCGTCGTAAGCCATTCGATCATGGACGCTGCTAACGGCCAGAAGCAGTCCCTCAGACGCGATATGAAATAAGGGCCGATTCACATTGCGCTGGGCTTTTCCAGTCTGACTGGAGATAGCTCAAAACCTAGTCAAGGTATTTAATGACAGCGAATTTGGAGCTGGCACGGTCGCAGTGTCGATCGGACTCGAACTGCATTCTTCCATTCCGGCGACTATCACGCTCTTTATTTTCGTTGTTGGAGAAATCGACCGGAGATCGTTGTCGTATCACATGCAGGCACACCGTTACGATCAAGACGCTGATGCGGTGGACTACGGGAAAGCTTGGCCTGCTGCGTCGTGTTTTTTATTACAGAGGTGGTGAGATGAATGTGAGACCCATGCTTGGTATTTTTGGGGGGGCTGCACTTTGCTTAGTCATGTCGATGCCAGCGTCAGCGGACTACCGGCGCGGCGGACACGAAGGTGGCGAGTGGAAGGACGAGTACAGAGACGGGCCATGCAAGGTGAAGATCGAATCCAAAGACGATCAATACAAGGAAGAGGTCAAATGCCCAGATGGCCGCGGCGCCAATTGGCGTCGAGGCGAGTGGAAAGACGAATACTGGGAGCGTGGCTGCAAGGTCAAGATCGAGGCCAAGCGAGATGAGTACAAAAAAGAGGTCAAGTGCGATGGCGATGATTGATCGGTTATTCCAGCAGCGCGTGAAATGGCGAAGTGAGCGTGATTAATTCTCTCCGCTTCATTGAACATACGCCCTGTTCGCCAACCGGGTTTCCTAGACAGAATCGAGCGTCAGTTTTGGGTCGGATAGCGACGGTCTGTCGTGGACCGTCGCAGTGGATGGTCAGACTTCCGTCTGCTCTGCCATTTCCAGGGCATCATCGACCTCGATGCCCAAGTACCTGACGGTGCTTTCAAGCTTCGTATGTCCCAGCAAGAGTTGAACTGCTCTCAGATTCTTTGTCCTGCGATAAATCAACGATGCCTTGGTTCGCCGTAGCGTGTGAGTGCCGTACATGGTTGGGTCAAGGCCAATGGCGGTCACCCACGCTTTGACTAATCGAGCGTACTGTCTGGTGGAGAGATGGTCTGAGTCGTGCAAACGTCTCGGGAACAAGAAATCCTCGCTGTGCAGGTGAGCTTGATGCATCCAAGCCTACAGAACCGTTCGGGTTTGCTCAGTGATTTCAAATTGCACTGGGTGGTGGGTTTTCTGCTGCATCACGATGGCCCGTGACGACACATGTTCCCCATGGGCTATGTCTCGGACTCGCAGCTTGGTTAAGTCACAGGCACGCAGTTTGCTGTCGATAGCCAAGTTGAAGAGCGCCAGATCCCGTGTCTTCTTCTCAGCAAGCTGAAGTCTTACGCGGATGGCCCAGATATCTCTGACTCGGAGCAGCGCCTTTTGCCCGACGAGCTTTCCCTTGTTCCAAGGCTGATGGCGATATGTAGCAATTGAGTTCATGGCTTGTCCTCCAGGTTGAGGGAGGACAAGGGTGGAACAGTCACGGTGCGTTGTGGTCGCTATTCGACCCTAAGCGGCCGGTGGGGGCAGGCAGAAACCGGCCAGTTGCTGTCATGACAGCAAATGGCCGAAAATGTCTGTAGCTGTCCAGACCACTGGTTTACAGCTTATGCCGCGCGGCATATAGGCAGATCATTTCCATCGCCAACGCGGCCCCGGCAAGCGCAGTAATTTCCGCGTGGTCATAGGGCGGTGCTACCTCCACCACGTCCATGCCGATCAGGTTGATACCGCGCAGACCTCGCAGAATGGCCAAGGCCTGATGGCTCGATAGCCCACCGCAGACTGGCGTCCCCGTGCCTGGGGCGAATGCCGGGTCGAGGCAGTCGATATCGAAGGTGAGATAGACCGGATGGTCGCCAACGCGCGCCCGGATAATCTCCGCCAGTTCCTTGGTAGAGCGATCATGCACCTCGCTGGCATTCAGCACCTGAAAGCCCATGACGTCGTCATTGGTCGTGCGCTGGCCAATCTGGATGGACCGTGCAGGATCAACCAGCCCTTCGCGGACGGCGTGATAGAACATTGAGCCGTGGTCGATACGCTTGTCCTCGCCGTCGGACTCCAGGTCATGGTGCGCATCGAAATGGATCAACGACAGCGGACCATACTTGGCCGCGTGAGCTTGCAGTAGCGGATAGCTGATGAAGTGATCGCCGCCCAGGGTCAGCATCGCTGTACCCGCCGCCAGGATCCGCTCGGCATGGGCCCTGATCGCCGCTGGGGTTTGCTCCGGGGTGCCGTAATCGAAATAGCAATCGCCATAATCGACACAAGCCAGTAGATCGAACGGGTCAAATTCCCAAGGCCAGTGACGCGCCCAGGCGGACTGAACCGATGCCTCGCGGATGGCCCGCGGTCCGAAGCGGCTGCCCGGTCGATTGCTGGTCGCGGTATCGAACGGGATGCCGCTGATGGCGATATCTACGCCACGCAAATCGCGGGTGTAGCGACGCCGCATAAAGCTGGTGATACCACCGTAGGTCGGTTCACCATGGGTGCCATACAGGCTGTCACGAGTCATCGCCTGATCGATTATTGAATTGTCATTTAGCATGGGATTCTCAATGCGGGTTACTGAAGCTGACCCAGAAAGGTGCACGCTCACGCAGTGCTTGCTGGGGTAAAGGTTGGTTTCTGTTGCTCGGGCTTGCCGTGAATAGGCAGGATTGGCGCTTTATCGCGCCAGACCCATTGCGGTTTTCAGCCGCCTGGCGAGGGTGGGGTTCGCACCGGGATCAAGCGCTTCGATCCGGTGGCCTCAAACGCCGACGCCAGGCGCAGCAATGCTGAGTCGTCGTAGGCGCGACCGGCAAACGTCAGGCCGACGGGCATGCCGATGTCCGGCATCACGCCCATCGGCACGGTGACCGTTGGCACGCCGAGGTGGCGGATGGCGAGGTTGCCGTTGGCGACCCAGACGCCGTTGCTCCAGGCGATATCCGCCGATTGCGGATCGACATCGGCATTCGCCGGGCCTACGTCGGCGACCGCCGGGAAGATCACCGCGTCGAGCCCCAGCCGATCCATCCACTCCTCAAGATCGATACGCCGGGTCTGTTCCAGCCCGCGCAGGCCATCGGGCAGCGTGGTGATCTGATCCCACGGGGTGATGCCACGCTCGGCCATGCGCACGTATTCGTCCATGCCAATGGCCGGGCCATCTTCGCGGTCAGGCAGAGCGCCTGGGTCGTGCGGAAAAATCTGCGGGCCGTCGACGTCAGCCAGACGGTTTAGTTTGGGATCGTCGTTGGCCTGCAGGAAGTCATCGAATGCCCAGGCGGTCAGGTCCCACAGTTCGTGATGGAGGAATTCCTTGGACACCAGGCCGCGGGTTAACACCGTCGGCGCCCCAGGTCGATCTCCCTCGCAATTGGAGACCAGTGGGAAGTCCGTCTCGACCACTTCGGCACCGGCCGCTTCCAGAGTCTTTCGCGCGTTTTCCCAGAGGGCGATCACCGAGGGACGAGTGTTGATCCGCTGGCCTGTCGCCCACCCGATACCCGGCGCTTTGCTGGTGCCTGCGTCGGGGTCGGCGTTGATGTACATGCGCGGTACGCCCAAGCGCTTGCCGGCGAGTGCGGCGGGCCTGGCAGCCAGTTCCAGGTAGGAGGCGGGACGCACCGAGGCGATGCCGGGGATCGGCACCCAAGGCTGCAAGCGCCACAGGTCGCCACGTTTGTCGGCGTCTTCGGCCACCACCACGTCGAGCACTTCGAGCAGGTCGGCCATGGTCCTGGCATAGGGAACGACCACATCCATGGTTGGCGTCAGTGGCCAGTTGCCGCGCACCGAAATCACCCCGCGCGACGGCGTATAGGCGCACAGACCATTGTTTGAGGCCGGCCCGCGGCCGCTCGACCAGGTTTCTTCCGCCAGGCCGAAGGCGGCGAAACTGGCGGCGGTGGCCGTGCCTGCGCCGTTGGATGAACCCGAGGCGAAGGGTGCCGTGAGGTAATTCGCGTTGTACGGGCTCTCGGCACGGCCATACACGCCGCGCTGCATGCCGCCATTGGCCATGGGCGGCATATTGGTCTTGCCCAGGCAGATCGCACCGGCGCCACGCAAGCGCTCGATGGTGAACGCATCGCGATAGGCAATCAGGTCCTTGAAGGCCGGGCTGCCGGACGCCGCGGTCAGGCCTTTGATCAGGTAGCTGTCCTTGGCGGTATAGGGAATACCATCGAGCGGGCCGAGGGGCTCGCCACGGGCACGACGGGCATCGGAGGCCTGCGCTTCTCCAAGCGCATTCGGATTGCGCACCACCACCGCGTTGAGGGCGGTGGGCGTGTTGGGGCCGTCGTAGGCATCGATCCGTGAGAGATAGGCCTGGACCAGCTCAACTGCCGTGGTTCGGCCAGCTTCGAGGGCTGCGCGCAACTCGGCAATGGAAACTTCGGTTACTTCAATCATGCTGTTACCACTGGCTACTGGGTCTGCAAGGTGACTTGATTGGCGTCGCGTGCCAGAGAAACCGCATCGGCCATGTGCCTGGTTCCGTTGAGTTTCACTGGCGCAGCGCAATTTACTGTCAGGTTCCCGACTTGAGCTTGGTCCATGCACGGGTGCGAGCGCGTTCTGCACTGGATGGCAGTGGCACCAGCGCGAATAGAGAAGTCTGGATGTCGGCGGCGGGGTAGAGATTGGGGTTGTTGCGGATTTCCGGGCTGACCAGGGCAGTGGCGTCCTTGTTCGGGTTGGGATAACCGACGAAGTCGCTGATCGGAGCAATCACCTGCGGCTGCAGCAGGTAGTTGATCAAGGCATGGGCATCATCCGGGTTCTTCGCATCCTTGGGGATGGCCAGCACGTCGAACCAGACCGGTGCGCCTTCCTTGGGCAAGCGCATGTCCACCACCACGCCGTTACCGGCCTCCTTGGCGCGATTGGCCGCCTGGGAGAAACTGCCGGAGTAACCCACGGCCACGCAGATGTCACCATTGGCAATATCGGTCATGTATTTTGAGGAGTGGAAGTAGGCGACGTTTGGGCGGATCTTTTTCAGCAGTTCTTCGGCCTTCGCGTAGTCCTTGGCCTGAGTGCTGTTGGGCGGCAGGCCCAGGTAGTGGAGGGCGATGGGGATCATATCCGTCGGCGAATCGAGAAGGGCCACGCCGCACTGCTTGAGCTTGGCAATGTTCTCTTCCTTGAAGATCAGATCCCAGCTGTCCACCGGCGCGTTTTCGCCGAGCGCAGCCTTGACCTTGGCCGGGTTGAAACCAATCAGTACGGTTCCGTACAAATAAGGCACGGCGAAACGGTTACCCGGATCGTTGGCTTCGATCAGCTTCATCAGTTGCGGGTCCAGATGCTTCCAGTTGGGTAGCTTGCTGCGGTCAAGTGGCTGGAAAGCGTCCGCCTGAATCTGCTTGGCGAGGAAACTGTCGGACGGCACCACCACGTCATAGCCGGAGTTGCCGGTGAGCAGTTTGGCCTCCAGGGTTTCGTTGCTGTCGAAGATGTCGTAGACCAGTTTTGCGCCGTTCTCCTTCTTGAAGTTGTCCAGTGTCTGCGGGGCGACGTAGTCGAACCAGTTGTAGACTCGCAGGGTGCGCTCTTGCGCATTCGCGTTAGCGCTCAGCAGGCCCAGGCTGCAGATCGTAGTGAGGAGCGAACGGGGGAGTTGGTGCTTGATCAATTTCTCACAGCCTTGGGTGATGCTGCCCACTCGTTCGGCTGCCAGCGCCGGGCCAGCAAGCATTGTCAGAGCTTTCAGCAGGACGGCTCGCAGGCTGCCGACTCCAACGCGGGCGGTGCGCCAGGACACCGAGTCCGCTCCCATATCGATTGTTTGCCACGGCTGTTGCTGCTTGTACTTCATAGGACCACCTTTTGAGTTATTGTCTTTGGCCTAGCTCCAAATGAATTGTTACGGCTGCTTGAATCACAATCAATCTATATAAACTACAAGTAATTCAAGCAAAAAAACTAAACGATAGGGTCTGACGCCGATGTCTCCTACGCTTCGTGCAGGCGCTGACGGGATGCACCAGGCAGCGGCATGCACAAACGCGGGCACGTCATCTTTTGGAGTTAGGCGGTGATTCCCCAGGCAGGGCTGGATCAGCCGAACTGGCCCAACCCTGCGAGGGAAAGCAGTCTGGCTATTGCTTGCGTCTCATAGGCGGCAATTCTTTGCAGCGCTAACCGACACTAGGAATGTGTTGGGTGATGCAATGCACACCACCGCCATTGTTGGCAAGGATGGTGCCATCGACACCCACGACTGGCCGTCCCGGAAAAATCTCACGGAAGAGATTCAAGGCAATCTCATCTGCAGGAGTGCTTGAAGTAGGAACCACGATGCCGACGTTGGATTTGTAGAAGTTGATGTAGCTGAAGTTCTCCACTGTCAGGCCAGACACCTTGAATGTTGGCTGAACGGGCATCTTGGTAATCTTGAAAGGGCGGCCTCTTGCATCGGTGCTTTGTTGCAGCACTGCCAGGTTTTCCGCCATCCTGGGCACGTTGGGGTTGTTTGGGTCCGACGGGTAATTCAATAGCAGATGGGCTGGCTCGATGTAGGCAGCAACCAGGTCGACATGCCCATCGGTAGCGGCAGCGCCGTCGTCGCCGTACACCCCATACGGCAGCCAGATCATCTTGGTCGCGTTATAGGCACGCAGCAGCGCGGTCTCGATCTGTGTCTTGGTCATGCTCGGGTTACGATTGGGATTGAGCAGGCACTGTTCGGTGGTAATGAGCGTGCCCTGCCCATCGGTAATCACCGCGCCACCTTCAAACACCATATTGACTGGTGATTTAGGCACGTTAAGGGTGGCGCACACACCGACGGGCAATTGATCATCCAGGGTGGCCGACCACCTGTTGCCCCAGCCGTTGAAAATGAAATCGCGTCCCAACATGTCGTGCCCTGATGGGCTCAGCGCGAATACTGGCGCGGTATCACGGGTCCAGCAATCGTTGTATGGATACTCGATGACAGTAACGTTAGGGCCGCAGCGCTTGCGTACAACCTCGGTATTACCGGTCATCGCCATCATCAAGACCGGCTCGAACTGCGCAATGGCATTCGCTACGTTGATGACAGAATCCTGCATGGGTTTCAGCTGATCCTTGTAGCTCTTGTCATAGGGGTACGCCATCAATACGCTCTGGTGTGGCTCCCACTCTGCGGGCACCCGATAGCCATCGGAGGTAGGGTTGGGCTCCGCGGCTCGAGCCAGGCGTCCAAGACCTGACGTACCGATGGCAGTTGCAGTAATAGCCACCAACGCGCCCATATTGAACCGGCGCCTTCCCGGGTTCGTAGGCCCCTCCATTGCGGCTTGATCTGTCATCAACGGCTCTGTTGCCAACTGAATATCTTGTTCTTGATCCATGTAACGAGTCCCCCGGGTTATCCAGCCAGATATCTCATTTACCAAGGCACACGAGCGAAACAGGTAGAGGTGCACCGAGCTCACCCCCTCATCGCTTCCTTGCTACACCTGTTGTTGCCTGTGCTTCGTAGGGCCACCTATTGAATTGTTGTCTTTGGCCTCCCTGCGCTGAATCTTTGCGGTTGCTCAAGGCACAATCAATCTATATAAATTGTCAAAAAAATAGACAAAAAAACTAAATGGTAGACCCGCATGCCCTTACCTCCGCTCCATGCGTTTCGCGTATTTGAATGTGTTGCAAGGCTGGGCCATGTCGGTGCGGCCGCCGCTGAGCTGCATGTCACCGCCGGGGCTGTCAGCCAGCAGATAAGAGCGTTACAGAGCTCACTCGGCATCGATCTCTTTTACAAGCAGGGCCGCTTCCTGGTGCTGACCGAACGAGGCCTGGCCCTACAACGCTCGGTAGCCCGCGGCATAGGCGAGATCACCGAAGGGGTGCGACAGATTTCCGAAGCGTACTTCCAGGAACCGGCGACGAAAGTCCTGACCATTTCCACGGAACCGATTTTTGGCGCGGCCTGGCTGATGCCGAAGTTGTTCGCCTTTCGTGCAGAACATCCGCACATTCACCTGCGCGTCATTACTGCCGACGACATCAGCGAGGTGGACTGGCGCAGGGCCGATATCGCCGTGCTCTACGACACTCCGACGTGGGAGGGTTTCTGGTGGCGGCCACTGCAAAGCCTGCATATGTTTCCCGTCTGCTGCCCGCAATTGCTGCGCGGCCCGCGTGCGCTCAAGCATCCGTCCGACCTTGTTCACCACCGCCTCTTGCATGAGGATGACGGCGCACAATGGCGGCGCTGGCTGCTTGAGGCGCGGTTGCCTTACCCAGGTGATGCCGATGTTCACCTGGAAGACTTCGGCATTGCCCTGCAGGCGGCGCGAGATGGCTATGGTGTTGCACTCAGCGACGAGATCAATTCATTGCGCGATTTGGATGAGGGCCGCCTGGTGCAACCCTTTGCACTGAAGGTGCCGACGGGGATGGACTATTTCTGCATCTGCAACGAGGAGAGTCGCGACATCCCTGAGATAGCTTTGCTCATCGATTGGCTGATCGAGCAGGCAAAGATAGTCCCGGCCTACCCGTAGCGTTGTTGGGCTGGTTTAACATTCACGTGGCTCAGCACAATGCTGAATGACCTCTGGATTTTTAGGCGTCTTGAGCGGCTGCTATTGGCCGCGTTCTGCCTCTCGCGACAGGCAGAAATCGGCCAAAAGCAGATCATGGCCGCGCTGCTAATCCGCCAGTAATGGGCGCAAAAGTCATGTCGCTTTTCCTCCTCACCTCAAGTCGCGTTTCTAGCGCGACACTCAAGCCGAACAAGGAGTTAGGCATGGACAAGGAACGCTATCAGGCACAATCGGCGGAAAACATTACGCCAGATGCATCGTCTACTGATAGTTGGGAAGCCAACCAGCTAGCATAGGTTTGAGGCAAACCCAAGTCCGGTCAGTGCAATCATCGGCAACCAAACGCCGCGAAAGGAGCAAGGCCTATGTACTCTTCAACGTTCATCTTTGCCAAAAAGCAGTTTGATGAAGCCTTCCACCGACTCGATCAGGAAATCGCTGCAATCGCAAAAACGATCCCTGGTTACCTTGGCGAAGAAGCTTGGGAGAATCCACAGACTGGTCTCTTCTCCAATGTGTACTACTGGAGTTCTCTCGAAGCACTTCAGATATTGGTTCACCATCCCCGTCACCTTGAGGCAAAGGCTGCTCAGGAAAACTGGCTTGCCGGTTATCAAGTCATCATCTCTGAGGTCATCAAAACCTATGGTGACTCCAAGCTTGGCGAGAAATGGCCAATCGCAACAGCTACTTGATCATTCCATCGAACGACCGCAATTGGCCGATCTCAGCCCGTCGCCACCGTCGGTTTTGGGTCGGATAGCGACCACCAGCCATTGTGACTGATCCGCCCTTGTCCTACCTCAACGTGGAGGACGAGCCATGATCACCATCGCTATACAGCCATCAGCCTTGGAACACGGGAAAGCTGCTCGGTCAAGGCCCCGCGGGCCTGTGAAACAAGCAAGGACCAGCGCTTAATGGGTGCCTTTCATCAGTTTTCAGCATATTTCATCGTTCAGCGGCCGGCGATTCAACCTATGTCAGAGCGGTTTTGTCGAGGAGATGCCTTACTACGGCAGCTCCTGGCCAGCCGTGTTGTCGGGTACGAAGTAGCGCTTCCCGTAGAGATCCGCAGGTCAGAGAACCAACACCGTTGTAACTGAATCCGGCCGCCTTGGCCGAGCTGCCAGCTGAATTGAAACCTTGACCATTGTCCATCAGCGCATGGCGAACCGAGTCAAAAAACATGACAGAAGAACTTATGCCAAGTCCGCCATCTCCTTCTAGCCCATGCGCCGTGCCCCGTTTTGGACTCAGCAAGAAAATCGGGATTGTGTTCCTAGCGCTGCTGCTGCTCGGGCTTGGCAATATCCTGGTCGTGCACGCCATGTTCGCGGAATTCACCGGTTTTGACGAAACGATGCGGGTTGCGGGCAAAATGCGTTACCTCGGTCACCGGATGGCGCTCAACACCAGCAGCTTTGTGAACGGATGGTCTCCCGGCAAACAGGCTGCGCTGTCAGACATCAAGAGCTATGAGGATTCGGTCAGTACGCTGATGCACCGAGGAAACACAAATAGCGATCAAATACGGCGAATGACACCGCCACAGCAGCTCAAATTAGAAGAGATCAGAATCGCCTGGCAGCGCTACCGCGAAGATATTGAGTCGGCGCTGCTGCGCGGCGGTACCTCCCGTCCGGATGCAAGGCAGATGGGCGCTCTTGCCGAGAGTTCACAAAGTTTGCTCGACGATGTCGATCAGCTGATGGTATCACTGATAAAGGAGATGCACCGCGAACAGGAAGACGAGCTAAATATCGCTTATCTGTTGTTGGTGGTGGACATACTGTTCCTGGGTGGGATGTGGTTGATTGTCCGGCTAAGCTTCGTTCGTCCGGTGCTGAGGCTCGCGCAGGGCAGTCGCGAACTGGCAAACGGCAACTATCAAGTCCATATCGAACACCGGCCCAATGATGAGGTAGGGCACTTGGTGGATGCCTTTAATGACTCCGCGCGGCGGATCGGTACCCTGATTGGTAACCTCGAGCAGGAACACCTGAACCTCATGCGTGCTGAGTCGATGTTTCGTGGCATAGCTGAAACTTCAGCAGTCGGCGTCTACATAATCCAGGATCATAAATTCGTGTTTGCGAATACACGACTAGCTCAGATGTTCGGCGTTGAGCAACATAGGCTCCTTGAATCACTCGGCATGTTCGACCTGGTGGCGGAAGGTGATCACGATCTGCTCGAGGCCAATGTGCCAAAACGCTTGCACACAGATGGCAGGTTCGAGGGCCTGGCCAGCGAATACCAAGCGCGCAGGAAAGATGGATCGTTGTTCGATCTGGCGGTGTACGGATCGGGTATGTTTCTTGACGGACGCCCCGCAAAGATTGGCATCGCCATGGACATCACTGAGCGTAAGGCGGCTGAAGAAGTCATCCGCAAACTGGCTTTCTACGACCGAATGACCAGTTTGCCAAACCGCCGAATGATGGAAGATCGGCTGGGACAACTGATCGCGCTCGCCAAACGGGAAGAACGTAAGCTGTCGTTGCTGTTTATTGACCTGGACAAGTTCAAGGCGGTCAATGACCAACATGGGCATGAGGCGGGAGATTGGTTATTGGCCCAGGTCGCATCCCGTATGGGGTCTGTACTGCGCGAGTCTGATACCGCCTCGCGAATCGGCGGTGATGAATTCGTCATCCTCCTGCCGGATGCCCGGAATGCAGAAGATGCCGTTGTGGTCGCCGAGAAAATCCGCCTGGTACTTGAACAACCTTTTGTCATGGAGAACGGTGTAACACTCTCCATTTCATCAAGTATCGGCGTGGTGATATATCCTGACTTAGCTGACAATTTGCGCGATTTGCTGCGCTATGGCGACGAAGCCATGTACCGCGCCAAGAAGGGCGGCAGGAATGCCGTCGAGGTGTTTACCCTGTTGCCGCTGACCGAAAACTGAGCCAGTTCACCGTGTTGCTGCGCGATCAGCAGGAATTTCTTGTGGATCGCTATTCCAAACGCAAGGACGGCGCTGAGCAACTGCATGAATGTCTAGGCTTCAATCATTGGCACATTCCCCGAGGTTGGCTACAAACTCGGCAAGTGGCATGTCGTTGGTTGTTGGCGATTTGAGTTGTCAGGAGCCTCGAATTACCCAAGCGAAACTTGCTAATTTTCAGAGCTCGCCAAATGACTTTCGCGGTGGCCCAAGTTGATTTTCGCAATACGCATTAGGTTGAGAGCGGTCATTCGACGAATGTCTGGTTCTGGCCGATTTCTGCCTGTCGCGAGCGGCAGATATCGGCTGTCGATCCAACCGCTCCACGCAGCAGATTAGCTAAATCCTTCAGGCGGGCATAAGTCGGGGGCCGAGCCCATGTTGAAGGGCAAACTCGACAGCGCTCAGCAGCGTGTCGCTGCTGAAGGGTTTGCGCAGGCATTTGATGGGCTCGAAGCGGCAGGATTCGGCCAGTGTCGCTTCATCCCAATCTGCCGACATGCAGATCACGGGGAATTTTCGGCCCTTGAGCGACAGCGCGCGCATGACGTCTATCCCAGACAAACCGGTCATTTTCAGATCGAGCAGCAGGCACGCTACGTCATCGAGGTTTTCCAGGGCCAGGAACTCTTCGCCCGAGGCGAATACCCTTGAGTGGTATCCGGCCGAACGGAGCAGATTAGCCAGGCTTTTACGCACCGATTTATCGTCGTCCACGATATAGACAATGAGCATGGCACTGGACGATGGCGGGGGGGAGTTGCCAGTGTCGATCGTCATGAAGAGTCCTGCATGGCAAACGGTGCCTCTGCGGCAATCAAGCCATACAGGTTGACCAGGCTGACGAGCGAGCGCGTCTGCATCTTCTCCATGATGTGTTTGCGGTGGACTTTGGCGGTGACTTCACTGGTCCCCAGCCGGTTGGCGATATGTTTGTTGGACAGGCCCTCAACGATCAGCGGCAACACTTCGCGTTCACGGGGGGTCAACAACCCGGTGCGTTGACGGGCGCTTTGAATGCGTTGCCATTGCTTGAATGCAGTCGCTGCACGTTGGCGAGTGGTACGCAGGGTATCGAGCAATTGGTCGTCGTTAAAAGGCTTGATCAGAAACTCGACCGCGCCTGCCTTCATGGCCTGCACCGACATCGGGACGGTACCGAAACCGGTCATGAATATGACTGGCCATGGATGTCCACGTTGGCTGAGTGCCGTTTGCAGTTCCAGGCCTGTCGCCTCGGGCAGGCTTATATCGAGCAACAGGCAAGCGGGGCCGATGTCGAGGTCAGCGCTGAGCAATTCTTCGGCCGAGGCGAATATCCGATGTGCGATACCTTCTGCCCGCAGCAGGCGGCTGAGCGCTGTACGCACGGACGCTTCATCGTCGACGATAAACACCGGCACGCTGTCAGGATCAATCGTCGCCAGACTCTCAGGCACAAGAGAGGCCTGGACGACTGGAGGGAACAGCGGCAGGGGGAGTTCACGTTGTTTCAATAATCGGTAACCTCGCCTCGGGACCGTCTGGATGATTTCTTTTTTTCCGAGCAACTTGCGTAGCGAGGAAATCTGCACTTGAAGGTTGTTTTCCTCGACGACGGTGTCGGGCCATACCTGTGTGATCAATTCATCTTTACTGACGATCCGGCCATCGGCCTGCATCAACACCAAGAGTATTTCGAACGCCCGACCACCAACACGCAGCGGCTGTCCATCACGAAATGCTTCGCGCTGTTCCAGGGAAATAGTAGTGTGGCCGAGTTGGATCATGTAAACCTCTGCACTGAGGTGTTGAAGAAAGTGACGTGTGCACTTTTGTTGATCAGGGCTACACGCTAGGGGACAGCCGCGCATAATTCAATTATCCCGAGGGATAACACTCCGTGATTTCAGTGCGCGAAACTACCCACAGGAGGGGCGCTCGACGGCCAACATAGTGCCGGTAGCGGACATCATCACCTGAACGCAACCATTGAGCCAAAAGCCGTGCATATACTGCGACCTTAGCCTGAAACGAATCTTTGGCGGTGATTGTTCATGCTCAGCAGTTCTCTCACTTCATCCAATTCCCGTGATCCTGATGCCATCGGCGTTGAAGCCTGGCTGGAACGTTGCAGCTTCGAATTGCTGCGCCGGGAAAACGACCTGACCTGGTTCGCGATTCAGGATAGGCAGTCGGGCACCCGCTGGCTCGGCGCCCGGGCTCCGATCCAGCAGCCTGCCACGTGCCAGCGGTTGGAGCGCGATTTTCACCTGCACCTGGACCTGGCCTGGTCGATTGCCCCTGTCTCGTTAATCCGCTCGGCCGAGGGCCCTTTGCTGATCTATCCCGTGTCGGGAACGCCGCTGGTTGATCTGATCAGTGACACAGGACTGCCATTGGAGCGCTGGCTGACCATCGCGGTAGCGGCGGCCAACGCGCTGTCCAGCGTCCAGAAAGCGGGCACGCGACATGGCAATCTGTTACCCCATCACCTCATCGTGGACGCCGCCGATTCAGTCAGGCTCCTGGGTTTCCATAGCCATGCCCGGGAAGCTCACGCAGCAGAGTTGCCCTGCCTGGAACAATGGCCGTATCTGGCGCCCGAGCAAGTACAGCGTGAGACCCCCCGTTTTGACGCGCGTAGTGATACGTACGCCCTGGCCGCAATCCTTTATCAAGCGCTGACTGGCTGCCTGCCCCTCACAGCTCGCGCTGCGTCTCAATGGCAGCACGTGCACGCCGCCGTCCAGCCGCAATCTCCGGCGATCCATGTTGCCGATCTGCCGGAAGGCATCTGCCGAGTGCTGCTCAAAGGCTTGGCGAAAGAGCCGGGTGCCCGCTATCAGAGCGCCGAATCCATGGCCGCGGATCTGCTCTGGTGCCAGCAGCAGTGGCGGGAGCACGGGCGCATCGATGGGTTTAGGCTGGGCGCCTTCGATGGGCTACCTTCAGTGACCCCCGGTGATGTTCTGTTCGGTCGAGAGGCCGAGTGCACGCAACTGATAGAGCAGATGAATCAGGTGCGCAGCGATGGCATCGCCCGGGGCCTGCTGGTTGGGGGGGCACCGGGTGCCGGCAAGTCGACGCTGATCCATCAGGGTGTCCGCCCCCTGGCGCCCGGTTATTGGGCGAGCGGTAAAAGCAATCTCCTGCAGCAGGAAATTCCATATGCACCATTGGTGGAAATTTTCAGATCGCTGATGACTCAGTTGCTGGGCAAGCCAGCTCAGGAGTTGGAGGCGCTGGGTGAGCAATTGATCGAACGGCTGAAGGGGAGGGGCCGGATTTTGGTGGAACTGGTACCCGAAGCCGAGCTGGTCATTGGTGCCACGTCTGAACTGCCGAACATGTCGGCCCGACATGCGCTCGATCGCGCCAACCGGACCCTGCTGGATGTACTGCAAGTCTTCACCCAGCCGGGACGGCCACTGGTGCTGTTTGTGGATGACGTCCAGTGGGCGGACGATTCGACGCTGTCATTCCTGCACGCCTTCGCCGCCCGGCCACCCCGGCATCTGGTGCTGATCCTGGCGTACCGCGATTGCGAGGCGCAGGCCCTGGAATGTGAAGGTGGATTGCTGGAGGTGCTGGGCCGTGGGCAATCGCTGTCCTGCGCAAGTGTCAGGTTGGGGCCATTGTCGATCCCTGCGGTCGCGCAACTGATCGCCTCTGAACTGGACACTGACGCTCAGAATATTGAGGCGCTCGCGCAAGTCGTACACTACAAGACGGCGGGCAACCCCCTCTTCGTCAGCCAGGTGTTGCGGGCGTTGATCGAGGAACGCCTGGTGCGCTTCGACGTGCAGGAACGCCGCTGGGCCTGGAGCCAGGAAGAGGTGGGCGGTTATCGCTACGCTGATAACGTCGCAGACCTGATGGTGCTGCGACTCGACCGTCTGCCATCGATGGAACGCGAAGTGATGCGCACGGCCGGATGCGTCGGTGGGCGCTGTGATGAATCGCTGCTGCATCGGCTGTTGCCACACGACCCGGAACAGATCGCCCGTGATGTGCAAAGCCTGATCAATGCGGGTTTTCTGCTGCGCGAGCAAGAGCAACTGGTGTTTCCTCACGACCGTGTACTTGAGGCAGCCTGTCAACTGCCTGCGCCAAATGGACGCGCGGCCGAGCATGCGCGTATCGCCGCTGTCATGCTTGATCACTGGGATGAACAGATCCATGAGCGTGTGTTCGAAGTCGCCAGCCAGATCAAGCGCATTGACGCCAATGAACTGGAGGCGCATCGCTGTGCCGCGTTCGTCGAACTGTTGATTGAAGCGGCTGAACGCGCCAGGAACACCGCTGCGGTAGAGCAAGCCGTGGAGTATCTGCGCACCGCCGAATGCCTGCTCGGCCAGGCGGGGTGGTCGAGCCTGTACACCCAGGCGTTCGCCACTCAATGGCTGGCGGCCGATTGCGACATGCTGTTGGCCGACCTGGCCGGCGCCCAGCGTCGCCTCGATGACTGCCTGGCTCACGCCACCACCGCGTTGGACCGAGCGAAAACTTGTCGCTTGCGGGCTACGTTGCGCACGCTGCACTCCGATTACGAAGGGGCGATCACCGAGGCGCAGAACGGTCTGAGCCTGCTGGACATTGCGCTGCAACGCAGGCCTTCGCAGGAACAGCTTGACCTGGCGTTTGCCCGAGTGCGCACACTCGTTGGCAAACGCCGTATTGCTGAACTGTTTGATTTACCCAAGGCCGACGATCCGCGTATCGAGACGGCTATGGAGTTGCTCAGTACGCTGATTTCCTCGTTGTTCGTCAATGACGACATCCGCTTGCTGCATCTGGCGAAAATGGTCGAACTCACGCTGATGCATGGCACCACGCCGAGCAGTGGTTACGGATTTTCCTGGTTCGGCGTGATGATTGCCGAGCGCTTTGGCGAATATGTGGACGGGCAGGCCTTCGCGGAGGTCGCCCTGGAACTCATTGACAAGCATGGCTATGAAGCCGGGCGCACAGGAACGCTGGTTGCGCTGGATCAGGTCAGCCCCTGGACCCGGCCCATGGCGTATGCCCGGCAGAAGGCTTTCGCTGCGTTGGAGTGCGGCCAGGCCGCTGGCGACCTCGGTATGTCCTGTTATGCCTGCAACCACATCGGCTCTGACCTGCTGTTCATGGGCGAACCCTTGCAAGGGGTATTGAGTGAGCTGGACCGGGGCCTGGCCTGGGTGAGTCAGTTTCATTACGTCGACATCGAGCGCATCCTGCTGGCGCAACAGGCGTTTGCTATCGATCTGCGCGATGGGCGCCCGCATCGGCCGCTGGGCGAGCTGGACGTTACGGAGCATGACCGTTTCGGCGCCATTGATCGTACTCGCGTGTCACAACCGACGCTTTTCTGGTCGTGGTTGTATTCGGGCATGTCTGCGTTTTATTTTGGCGATATCGCTTACGCGTTGAGGCGTTTCGAGGAGGCCGCCGCGTTGGCCTGGTCCATTCCGGCGCATATCAATCTGGCCGATTACTACCTGTTCTACAGTCTGGCACTGGGCAGTGCGCAGGCGCCGGGCGACGAGGCCGAGAAGCTGGAAAAACTTGAGCAGCAACGCCTGCGGTTCCTGCAATGGGTGGAGCTCAATCCGACAACTTTCCGCAACAAACTTCTGCTGATTGAGGGTGTGATCGCCCGTTTACGCGGGCAGGACCTGGTTGCCATCCGCTGCTTCGACCAGTCGCAAATCGCGGCGGCGGCGGCCGGTTTCATCCATGAGCAGGCGCTGGCCCATGAACAGCTGGCCAATATCTGCCTGGCGAATGGGCTGGCATCGGGTGCCACTCACCACCTGCACGTCGCGCGTGATTGCTACCAACTGTGGGGCGCTGATGGCAAGGCACGTCAACTGGAGGCCTTGCATCCGAATATTGTTGAAGCCCCGGCGTTCGAGCCTGCCCGGCCTGTGACCCAGGTTCGCCTCGATCTTGACGTGGGGATCGAGGCGGCGCGTGCACTTTCGCAGGAGGTATTGCTCGAACGGCTGGTCGAAACCCTGATGATTCACCTGATGGTTCAGGCGGGTGCCGACCATGGTGTGCTGATGATCGTGAGTGACGCGCAACTGCAACTGGCGGCGGCCGCGACTGTCGAAGCCGGCAATGTGCGGGTCGTCATGGACGCCGAGCAGTCACTCGAACAACTGACGCCGCTCGCAGTGCTCAACGCCACCATGCGCACGCGCACGCCCTTGGTGCTGGACGATGCCCGGACAGACTGTCCTGAGGCGTACAGCGCCGACCTGCAACAGCGTCAGACACGTTCCATGTTGTGCCTGCCGCTGCTCAAACAAGGCACATTGATCGGCCTGGTCTACCTCGAAAACAGCCTGCTACCCAAATTGTTTAGCGCCGAGCGCCTGACGATGCTTGAAATGCTCGCCTCCCAGGCCGCCGTGTCGCTGCAAACGGCCAGGCTGTATGCGCAACTGGTCGAGGACAACCAGTTGCGCGCGCAGATGGAAGCAGATTTACGCAGTTCCCGGGCGGAACTGGCGCGTAGTTCGCACCTTAAAGTCATGGGTGAGCTTTCTGCTTCGATTGCCCATGAAATCAGCCAGCCGCTGCTGGGTATCCTGGCCAATGCCTCGGCGAGTCTGCGTTGGCTCAAGCGTGATCAGCCCGATTTGGAGGAGGCAATTCAGGGGCTGGAAGACATCCGGTCAGACAGCGCCCGTGCCACCGACATCATCCAGGCCCTCCGCGCGCTTGCCAAACAGGCCCCTTTGCAACGGTTGCCGGTGCAAATTGACCACCTGATCGGTGAGGTCGTGCGCTTGACCGCCCCCGACCTGGCGAACCGCGACGTGCGGCTGGAAACCCGGCTCAATGCGCAATGCTCGGTTTGGGTCGATGCCGTGCAGATTCAGCAGGTGGTATACAACCTGATCACCAATGCGCTGGAAGCCATCGCCGGAACCGGAGCGTCGGATGGACGCATCACCATCGACTCAGCGGTCGAAGGTGACTGTGTACATGTCTGTTTGCAGGACAACGGACCGGGAGTCGGCGCGCAAGAGCGCGAGCAGATCTTCGATGCGTTCTATACCACCAAAGGCAGTGGCATGGGCATGGGGCTGGCTATCTGCAGGTCAGTGGTCGGCGCGCACGGAGGGACGTTGGTGGTCCAGGACAGCGAGCAAGGTGCCCGGATTTGTTTCAGTTTGCCGCTCACGCCAGTCAGCGCTGGATAAAAAGTGGCTGCTTGCGATGGCGTGATGAAAGTTGTGGCGCCAGGCCTTCGGTGTCACCCCCTCCAGGCGACTGAACGTGCGGGTGAAATGCGGGTGATCGGCGAAACCGCATTCATAAACCACGTCCGTTATTGCCATTGAAGTGATCAGCAGGCGTTTCGCTTTTTCAATCTTCATCCGCAACAGCCAGTCTTGAGGCGAGTGACCGGTAACCTTTTTGAACGCGCGGGAGAAGTGGCTGCGTGACAGGTTGCATTGCTGGGCAATTTCGCCGATGCGCACGCAGTTGTCCATGTCACGCAGCATCAACTCCTTGGCGCGGCGCTCCTGCCAGCCGGAAAGCGATCCCAGCGGTCGCGCAAGAGAGCAGGGAGTGTCTGAGTCAGCCGATTGTGGGTTCATGGCGGCAATCCTTATCGTTCAGGAAAGTCTGTCCGCCAACGGCATTTAAAGTCCTTAAGCAAACCTTAAGAGTTATTAAACGGGCCTTGTCACAGGCATTGGACAGCACGCCGTTATAGGCGGGCGAACCGCTGCAAGTTGCCAACAGCCCCCAAGACCGAATCTCCTGCCTGGATTTCCTCCAATAGAGGAGTGGGTTAGCTTTTTGAGTAAAAAGACGAGGAGGGTCTCAATATTGTCTCTTTGCGCTTGACAATTTTTTAGGCAAATCACTTATTCTTCTTCGATAATCGCGCCGCCCGCTCAGGCACAACGCCCAGCGTTGGCATTGCGTTTCCATCTCTTGCAAAAAGTGATTTCGCCCCATGAAAAACGTGGCAATGGTGCTGTATCCGGACTTTCTTCTGCTCGATATGTCCGGGCCCATGGAGGTTTTTTCCCTCGCCAATCGTTTTCTGGAACCAGACAACCATTATCGGTTGTCATTGATCGGCACCGAACAGGGCTCGCTGCGAGCGTCCAACGGTGTCAGCGTTCAGGCCGATGTGCATATCGACCAGGCGTGCGACAGCTATGACCTGCTGCTGGTGCCGGGTGGGCCAGGGGCCTATAACGACAAACACCCTCGGTTGCTCGACTGGCTACCGGCAGCGGTGAGTCGGGCCAGTTGCTATGGCTCGATCTGCACAGGGGCTTTCGTGTTGGGGCATGCTGGTTTGCTGGACGGCTATCGGGTGACGACTCACTGGCATTACACAGAGCGGTTGATTCGAGCCTTCCCCAAGGCAACGGTCGAGACCGATCAGATTTATATCCAGGACCGCACCCTGCTTACCTCGGGTGGTATCACTGCTGGCATCGACCTCGCACTGGCATTGGTCGCCCAGGATCACGGCAAGAAAGTCGCCCAGGACGTAGCCAAAGTACTGTTGGTGGTGATGAAGCGCCAGGGTGGACAGGCGCAGTTCAGCCCGTTGATGGCCGCGGTGGCGCCACATGAAACGTCGGTGACGCGGGTGCAGAATTATGTACTTGAACACCTGGACGAAGCTTTCAACATTGAGCGCATGGCCAGTCTGGTGAACATGAGTACACGACATTTCGCCCGGGTGTTCTCACGTGAGGTGAATATGACCCCGATGGAGTTCCTGCAGAACGCACGCATTGACCGCGCCAGGAGCCTGCTGGAGAGCAGCGACCTGCCGCTCAAGACCGTGGCCTACAAAAGTGGTTTCGGCAGCGTGCGATACATGCGCTCACTGTTCAGTGACAAACTCGGCCTGACCCCTGTCCAGTACCGCGAGCAATTCAGTTAGAGCACGATTGGCTGCCCTGCGCACCACTGCGTTAAATCAGCACATTGCTGCAATTTTCACGGTGGTGGCTCGTGCATGATCGTCTTTCTTCGGCTGGAGTGAATGGCCGTTTTTCTGACTCGATCAAGAGGTGAGGCATGAAGCATTCTCTGGTTTGCACACTGCGTGTACTAAGTCTGGCATTCGTGCTGACATCGGTTGGCGCCCAGGCTCAGGCGCCGATTCAGGGCACACAGGTCCCTGGCTTCTACCGGTTGGCGGTGGGGGATTATGAAGTGACGGCGCTGTTCGACGGTTACAACGATCTGTCGCCCAAGCTGCTGCAGGGCATGAGCCAGAGTCAGATCCGCGCGTTGCTCGCCCGTCGCTCGATTGAATCCCCAGGCGTGCAGACAGCGTTCAACGCCTTCCTGATCAATACCGGCAAGCAACTGATCCTGGTCGACACCGGGGCAGGGCAGTGCATCGGCGCTACGGCCGGCCAGCTCCCGGCCAACATGCTCGCGGCCGGCTACAAGCCGGAGCAGGTCGATGCCATCCTGATCACGCACCTGCATCTGGATCACGTCTGCGGCCTGGTGGATAACCAGCAACAGCCGGTCTTCGCTAATGCCACGGTGTATGCCGCTCAGGCCGAAGCCGACTTCTGGCTCGACCCTCAGGCGCTGGCCAAGGCACCGGAGGCGGCCAAAGGCTTCTTCAAAATCGCCCAGAATTCCACTGCGCCTTACATCGCCGCGGGGCGCTTCAAGACCTTTGCCCCTGACCAATCGCCGTTGCCGGGTACGGTCGAGGCCAAGCTGGCGGCCGGACACACGCCGGGCAGCACCACCTACCGCTTCACGTCCCAGGGGCAGAGCATCCTGTTCATGGGTGACCTGGTGCACAACCTTGCCGTGCAGTTCCCGCATCCGGAGGTATCGATCGGTTTCGACGTCGACCACACGCAAGCGATCAAGAGTCGCGACCAGGTATTCAGCGCCGCCGCCAAGAGCAAGACCTGGGTGACGGCTGCGCATTTACCGTTTCCCGGTATCGGCCATATCAGCGCCGTGGGCAAGCAGTTCGAGTGGGTGCCGGTGGAGTACGGCCCATACAAACGCGCGGCCAACGTACCGCTGATCGAGTAACGTGTGCTGCACCTGCGCCTGACTCAACCCACAAGGACACCACGCCCATGAACCGAAACGATCTGCGCCGCGTCGACATGAACCTGCTGGTCATTTTCGAAGCGCTCATGTTCGAAAAGAACCTGACCCGGGTTGCCGAAAAGCTGTTCATGGGCCAGCCGGCGGTGAGTGCGGCACTGGGGCGTTTGCGCGACCTGTTCGACGATCCGTTGTTGTTGCGCAACGGTCGCGGCATGGAACCGACAGCGCGGGCACTGGCGATTCTCAAAGAGCTGCAACCGGCGATGGACACCATCTCCGGTGCGGTCAGCCGGGCCAAGGCGTTCGACCCGCAGAGCAGTTGCGATGTGTTTCGCATCGGCCTGTCGGACGATGCCGAGTTCGGTCTGTTTCCGCCGTTGTTGCGGCAGTTGCAAGAGGAGGCGCCCGGGATCGTCGTGGTGGTGCGCCGCGCCAACTACCTGCTGATGCCGGCGTTGCTGGCGTCCGGGGAAATTTCGGTGGGCGTGAGCTACACCACGGATCTGCCGGCCAATGCCAAGCGCAAGAAGTTACGTGATATAGCCTGCAAGGTGCTGCGCGGGGATGATCGGCCGGGCCTGTTGACCCTGGACGAATACTGCGCACGACCCCATGCGATGGTGTCGTTTTCCGGTGACCTGAGCGGCAACATTGACCTGGATCTGGCCAAGGTCGGGCGGTGCCGCAAGGTGGTGTTGGGGGTGCCGCAGTTCAGTGGCTTGCGCGCATTGCTCGCGGGCACCGAAATGATCGCCACGGTGCCGGACTATGCCGCTTGTGCGTTGGTAGAGGGCTGTGGATTGCGCGCCGAGGATCCGCCGTTCGAGATTGAGGCGGCGCAGTTGTCGATGGCCTGGAGCGGGGTGCATGACAATGATCCGGCAGAGCGCTGGTTGCGCTCGCGGATTGCCCAGTTCATGTCCTAGACCTTCAAACCCACCTGCGCCCGGATGTAAAAGAAGGCGCGTTCCGCAGATCCTGGTGCTCTCGCAACGAGAGCACATACAGTCAATTTTCCCCGCCACCGCATCGGCACAATTGAATCCCGGCGTCGACTTCGACGTCGGTGATCTTTCCAATTGTGTGGCAAGCCTGCGTCGCCCACGAACGCCTGGAGCCTCTCCATGACCAATGACAACGACCCGACGGATCCGCTGCGCCGACAATTGCTCGCTGCCGGGTCCTTGCTCAGCGCGGCGGTGGCCTTCTGGCCGCGACTGAATTTCGCCTCTTCCCCTGCAGAAGGATATTCGATGAGCGCCGAGCTGATTCTATTCAATGGTCAATTCCATACCGTCGACCGTGAGAAACCCCGGGCCAGTGCGGTAGCCATCAGCCAAGGGCGCTTTGTCGCGGTTGGAACCGATGCCGAGGTCATGGCGCTGCGGGGCAGTGGCACCCAGGTCATCGATTTGAAGGGACGCACGGTCATTCCAGGCCTCAATGACTCCCACCTGCACCTGATCCGGGGCGGCTTGAACTACAATCTGGAACTGCGTTGGGAAGGGGTACCGTCACTGGCTGATGCGTTGCGTATGCTCAAGGACCAGGCCGATCGCACACCGACACCGCAATGGGTGCGAGTGGTGGGTGGCTGGAATGAATTCCAGTTTGCCGAAAAACGTATGCCGACCCTGGAAGAACTCAACCAGGCGGCGCCCGATACACCGGTGTTCGTCTTGCACCTTTACGACCGGGCGCTGCTCAATCGTGCAGCCCTGCGCGTCGCCGGCTACACCCGAAACACGCCGAACCCGCCGGGTGGCGAGATCGTGCGCGACAGCAACGGCGAACCTACCGGCATGTTGGTGGCGCGGCCCAATGCGATGATTCTGTATTCGACCCTGGCCAAGGGGCCCAAGCTACCCCTGGAATATCAGGTCAACTCGACACGCCAGTTCATGCGCGAGCTCAATCGCCTGGGTTTGACCAGCGCCATCGATGCCGGCGGCGGTTACCAGAATTATCCGGATGACTATCAGGTGATCGAGCAGTTAGCCAGGGATGGCCAGCTGACTGTGCGCATCGCCTACAACCTGTTCACCCAGAAACCCAAAGAGGAACTCACCGACTTCAAGAACTGGACCGGCAGCGTCAAGCTGCACCAGGGTGACGACTTCCTGCGGCACAACGGCGCCGGGGAAATGCTGGTGTTCTCCGCCGCCGACTTCGAGGACTTCCTTGAACCACGTCCGGACCTGCCGCAAGCCATGGAGCAGGAGCTGGAACCGGTGGTGCGCCATCTGGTGGAACAGCGTTGGCCGTTCCGCTTGCACGCCACCTATGACGAATCGATCTCGCGCATGCTCGACGTGTTCGAGAAGGTCAATCGTGACATTGCGTTCAATGGCCTGCCTTGGTTTTTCGACCACGCCGAAACCATCAGTGCGAAAAATATCGAGCGGGTGCGTGCTCTCGGTGGCGGTATAGCGATTCAGGATCGCATGGCGTTTCAGGGCGAGTACTTCGTCGACCGCTACGGCGCCAAGGCCGCCGAACAGACCCCGCCGATCAAACGCATGCTGGCCGAAGGCGTGCCGGTGGGCGCCGGTACCGATGCTACCCGGGTATCGAGCTACAACCCTTGGACATCCCTTTATTGGATGGTCAGTGGCAAGACTGTCGGCGGCATGGAACTGCATGCCGAAGGCCTGCCTCGACAAACCGCGCTGGAACTCTTTACCCATGGCAGCGCCTGGTTCTCCTCGGAACAGGGCAGGAAAGGCCAGATCAAGGTCGGGCAAATGGCCGATATCGCGGCCTTGAGCGCGGATTTTTTCAGTGTCGAAGAAGAAGCCATCAAGTGGATCGAGTCGGTGCTGACCGTGGTTGACGGCAAGGTCGTGTACGCCGCCGGTGATTTCGCAAAACTCGGACCGGCCAGTGTGCCGGTACTGCCGGACTGGTCGCCAGTGGTGAAAGTCCCCGGTCACTGGCGGCCGAACTCACCGTTACAGGCGCAGGTTCACCAGTGCAGCGGGCCGTGCGCCGTGCACTCCCACAGCCATGAGCGGGCGCGTTTGTCGAATGCGCCGGTCAGTGATTTTGCCGGTTTCTGGGGCGCCTTCGGCTGTTCCTGTTTTGCTTTCTGATCAATAAAAGCGTCGACCGAAGCTGAACTGCTTGCTGACCTTTTGACATTCAAACTCAAACCAAAACGAAAAAAGGGATTACCCATGGACCTCATCCAGAAAACGCTGGCCACCACGCTCCTGGCTCTTTGCGTAGGCAATGCTTTTGCCGCAGGCAGTGCGGGCGTAGAGCACAACACCCAGGCCTTCCTTGAAGCCCTGGCAGCCGGCGGCGGAAAACCGCTGGAGCAACTGAGCCCGAAGGACGCCCGTGCGGTGCTGACAGGTGCCCAGGCGTCGGTGAAGGTTGATCTGTCCGGCGTCGAAGTCAGCGACCGCTCAATCCAGGTTGGTGGGCAAAACATCAACCTGAAAATCGTCCGCCCGGCCAAGGTCAAGGGTGAGTTACCAGTGTTCATGTTTTTCCACGGCGGCGGCTGGGTCCTGGGCGACTTCCCGACTCACCAACGCTTGATTCGCGACCTGGTGGTGGGCTCCGGCGCCGTCGCGGTGTATGTCGATTACACGCCGTCCCCGGAAGCGCAGTACCCGACAGCGATCAACCAGGCCTATGGCGCAACCCGCTGGGTGGCCGAGCATGGCAAGGAGATCGGCGTCGACGGTAAGCGGCTGGCGGTCGCCGGCAACAGCGTCGGCGGTAACATGGCGGCGGTCGTGGCGTTGATGGCCAAGGAACAGAAAGCCCCGGCCCTGCGTTTTCAGTTACTGATGTGGCCGGTGACCAATGCCGGGTTCGACAATGGCTCATACCAGCAATTTGCCGAGGGCCACTTCCTGACGAAGGACATGATGCAGTGGTTCTGGGACAACTACACCACCAACCCGGCCGAGCGCGCACAGATCCACGCCTCGCCGCTTAACGCCAGCGCCGACCAACTCAAAGGGCTGCCGGCAGCCTTGGTGCAAACAGCCGAGTTCGACGTGTTGCGTGATGAAGGCGAAGAATATGCCCGCCATCTGGATGCGGCAGGCGTGCCGGTGACCGCGGTACGCTACAACGGCATGATCCATGATTTCGGCTTGCTCAATCCGCTGAGCTCGATTCCCGAGGTCAAGGCAGCGGTGCGTCAGGCAGCGCTGGAGCTCAAAGCACACCTGAACTGAGCCGCCAGAATGAAGCCTGCCTTGCGGCAGGCTTCTCATTGATCTGACCTCACCCAAGACACAGGACAAGGATGCAAGCCTGGCAAAGTCGACCACCTCAAAGTGAATGGGTAGTTTCCCAGCCACAATGGAGCGATAACCATGCCTACCGCATCTGCAGTACCCGGCAAGACTCTACTGAAACCTGTCGATCACACCCTCATCATGATCGATCACCAGTCACAAATGTCCTTCGCCACCAAATCCATCGACGCGACGAGGCTACGCAACAATGCAGCCCTGGTTGCCAAAGCAGCCAAGGAGTTTGAGGTTGCGACCATCTTGACGACGGTCGCAGAGAAGAGCTTTTCCGGGCCTGTCTTCGACGAAATCAAGTCGGTTTTTCCCGATCAGCACGTCATTGACCGCACCAGCATGAACACCTGGGAAGATCCGCGTATTGCCGTAGAGGTGAATCGTCACGGCAAGGCCAAGATTGTGCTGGCCGGTCTATGGACATCGGTCTGTATTGTTGGCCCGGCGCTCTCTGCCCTGGATCAAGGTTTCGAGGTGTATTTCATCGCTGACGCTTGTGGTGACGTATCGGTCGAGGCTCATGAGATGGCCATTCAGCGCATGGTACAACTTGGCGCACGCCCGATGACATCCCTGCAATATCTGCTTGAGTTGCAACGTGACTGGGCCCGTACCGAAACCTGCGACGCCACGGTGAAGACCTCCATTGAAAATGGCGGCGCTTATGGTTTGGGGCTGATCTACGCCAAAACCATGTTCAACGCTTCCGAAGGCCACTGATCGTGGGTGTTGAAGTCACGCTCAAACTGGCTGCGGTTTGAATGACGGTGTCAAAACCTGAGTGAAGGTTCGTAATAACGCCCCTTGAGTGGTTAATGCTGTTCACTTAACACGATCATCAGGCAAGTACAAAATCTGTGGCGAGGGGGCTTGCCCCCGTTGGGCTGCGAAGCGGCCCCAAAACCTACCATCAACACGATCATCAGGCAAGTACAAAATCTGTGGCGAGGGGGCTTGCCCCCGTTGGGCTGCGAAGCGGCCCCAAAACCTACCATCGGGGCGTATCAGGTAAATCACGTGCAATGGTTTTGCGACTGCTTCGCAGCCGAACGGGGGCAAGCCCCCTCGCCACGGTTTTCAATTGCCTGAAAATCGCCGTAAGTGAACAGCATTACCCTGAGTGGGGCGTTTTTTTAACCTCTGGATGAACCGCCCGGGATTTTGTAGCTGGCAACCCGAGCGGTGCAATTGCTGCAAATATTGACGGCCAGGCATCACCCATCTGCACCTGAAAACGCCGAGACAATTTCATCGATCATGACGCGGACCCTGGCGGTGTGCCGCAGGTCTGCGTGGGTCACCAGCCACACACCATAGGGTTCCGGTCGTGTGCGCTCCGGCCACAGCCTGACCAGCCCGTCTCTTTCCCCCATGTACACCGGAATTTCCCCTAAGCCTATCCCGGCAGCGATGGATCGGCGCACCAGCAGGCCGGAGCTCAGGCTCGACACGATCCGCCCGCGAGTTATCGGCTCCGACACCAGCGTCATGTCTTTGTTGCCTTGCAGATAGGGCTGGTATACCACCAGATCGTGCCCCTCGAACGCCGAGCCCGGCTCCGGGATGCCGTGTAAATCGACATACCCTTGAGACGCGAAAAGACCTACCGGCCAGCGGGCGAGCCGTCGGGCGATCAGGTCCGGGTTGTCCGGCCGGGTATTGCGCACGGCGATGTCGGCCTCGCGTTTGGACAGGCTGAGAATCTGCGTCGAGGCGTCCAGTTGCACGCGCACGTCAGGGTGCCGTTGATGCAAGCGAGCAATCGCCGGGATCAGGAAGTCGATGGCCAGAGAGTCTGTTGTGCTGACCCTGACGAGTCCGGTCAGTCGATCGTCGAGTCCTTGAATCCGGCGCTCGAGTTCGAGCGCTGAATGTTCCATTTTTTCCACTGCCTGCAACGCCGCTTCGCCGACAGCCGTCAATGCATAGCCCTCGGAGGTGCGCAGAAACAGCTTGGCACTCAGGGACTTCTCCAGCGCAGTGATCCGCCGGCCCACTGTCGCCTGATCGACACACAGCACCCGCGCGGCACCTCGAAGCGTCGACTCTCGACACACCGCCAGAAACACCCGTGCATCATCCCAGTTCATACGGCTCCCCTAGATTGAGTTCGATATCGAACGGTGCGACAAGCACCCCATCGTTCAGGCTTTCGCGCACCAGATTGAGGTCGCCCACCGCTGGCTCAAACCCATCTTACTAATCTAGAGACCACCGCATGACCGCCACTATTACTCTCAGCCTGGCCGGTGGGCCAGATGCTGTTCGAGTGCTATGCAAACCACACACTCAACAACCCTGCGCCCAACGCGACCAACGCCGTATTGATGCAGACCAGCGCGAAGCCGAACCTGACCAGTTCGCCTTCCTCCCTGGCCTGGGTTTTAGCGAGGCCAAGGATCAGCATGACAACCGACAGCGAGCCCAGCGCGGCATGCCCTGCCGAGCTGTTCTGGACGGCTGCCAGCAACAGGCGGGAGGACTCGGGCAGCATCGCGATGGCCGGCATGAAGATCGCGTTGCCGCCAACATTCGACCCGGTCATGTAGCCGGACAGCGCGCCAAACAGGGCAACCAGCGACGTCGCGGCAGCGGGCGACAGGCCCGCGAGCATTTGCATCAAGCCCGTCAGAAAGCCAGCCTTGACCATCATCTGCGACATCGCGAGAAAGAAGAAAATGGTCAACAGTGGCCGCTTCGCCCGTGCCATCAACGCAACCGGCATGCTGACCTCAAGCGCTGTCTGGCGTTGTGTGTTGCGCGCGTGAAACCCCAACCCGATCAGCACCAGAACCAGCGCCAGTCCCGGTGAGGCGAGTGGCTTCCAGGTGACCTGGGTGCCCTGTACGACCCAGTTATCCTGCCAGGAGGTGATCGTCCAGACGATCTTCAACGCGACAATGCAGACAATCAGCACCAGATACGGCCATGCCTGACGCGGCCATTGCACTGCACTGCGCTCACTATCGTTGCGATGCAGACGCCACAGCCCGGCAGAAAGTACAGCCGCTGCGGTCACCAGGCCCGCAGCAACACCGGCCACTTCCGGCCCCAGCCATCGGCTGGCACTGTAAAGCACGCCCACAAACACTAGCCAGAAAGCGCCCAGTGCCGTCCATTCCCGGGAGTCACGAACGCCTGCCAGGTATAACGCGATGGCACTGAGCACCAGAAAAACCGGGGCGCTGGTCAGTGCCGAGGTCGAAGCCAGCGCGAATGCGTCCAGGTGAACCAGCGAGGCGCCAATGACCGTTGCCAACCCCAGTGTTCCCCACGGCATGATTGCCATGCCAGTCAGTGCTATTCGTAGCGCGACCCGACGTTCGAAGAGACTGAGCAGCAGCGGTACCGTAGCGATCAACGACACGCCGAAGCCGGTCATCGCTTCGAGCAACGGTGCCAATCCAAGGACGATGAACGCTACCTGATCGCCGCGTCTGAGCCCCAATGACCGCACCCATTGGCTCAGCGCCAGGTTGACGCCCATGCGCTCGATAAAAATCACGAAGAGCAAACCCGGAACGATCACGAACGCCGTGCTTGCAAACAGCACGGCCGTGTCCTGAGCGGCGGCCACCATACTGTCCGGGCGCCACGCATCGGCGGCGCCGGCGAGCCATAGCACCACCACCAATAGCGTGCCTGCAATGGCGGCGTGAACGGGTGGCCGACGCAACACGACGAGCATGGCTGTAACCAACAGGACAGGGGAAAGATGGAACAGTGCGAGCATACCGATATCATCCTGTGTGAGTACCCAACCAGGGCTGCGTCTGCAGCCTGCTGGCAAGATAATATTTCTCTCGGCTAGATAAAGGGCCGCAGTTTTCTGCTAGTTTTCGAGAAAATTTCTCACGGGTTCACCATGGCAAAAAACGACGCTGCACCTGAATCGCTGGACAAATTCGACCGCGCCATCCTGGAACTCGTACAGCGCGACAACACCATGCCTCTGCGCCTGATGGCCGAGCAGGTCAATCTCTCCACGGCCGCCGTGCAGCGCCGCATCAAGCGGATGGAGGAGGGTGGTGTCATCACAGGCAACGTAGCCATCGTGGATCCCACCGCCGTGGGACGGCCGATCACGATCATTGTGGAAGTGATGACCGAGCGCACCAGTATCAAGGAACTGGAGGCGATGAAGGCACACTTCGCTGTGCCCGAGGTGCAGCAGTGCTATTACGTCACTGGCGAAGTGGATTTCGTCCTGGTGTTAACCGTTGCCAGCATGAATGAATACCAGGCGTTGGCGCGGCGATTGTTTGCCGAAAACCCCAACGTGACCTGGTTCAAGACAATCGTGGCACTGGACCGTGTGAAAGTCGGGTTTGAGGTGCCTAGCGTGCTGTGATGACCTCTGGTTCAGGGGCGTCTTGCGGATCGAACTTGTTCAGGGTTTTAGCGTGTGCCCATCGTCCATTGAGGGCACGTCCGATGGTTTCTTCTCGGGAACAACGAAACTCACTGTCGTGCTGGTGAGGATGTGGTGAGTCGGGTCTGCCACTTCCAGAAGCACCCGATGATTACCATCCCGATCCCTGACCACCTCATCGCCGGGCAGGGTTTACTTAGCTTAAAAGATCACTGTATCGGAGTTTATTGTTGGATCTGTGTCTGACTGTCCGCCCCTTCGCTCGCTAGCATGGATGCTCTGGCGGCGAAAAACGTGATGAAATCTTCAACCAGACGCTGGTACCGATCAGCGCTAAGAGGGATCGAAATGTTCGACAGTACCGCGGTGCTCACTGTTTTCTGGGTTTATCTGGCGGGCGTAGTGATTCCGGGGCCGAACTTCGTCGCCGTTGTTCACAAGGCAGTAGCCGCAACACGTGCCGAGGCGTTGGCGTTAGTCGCCGGTATAGTGACCGTGAACCTGCTCTGGTCTGGCTGTGCGATCACAGGCCTGGGCCTTGTGTTTGCAGCCTTCCCATGGGCAGCACTGGTTATGAAGATAATGGGTGCGGCGTACCTGATGTGGTTTGGCGTACGCCTGATCGTTAAAGCAGGCAAGCATCCCGCCTTACGGCCTTGTGAGGGCACGGTTGGCAGCGTCCGGAAATCTTTCTTTCAGGGTGTCGTCACCAACATCGGCAATCCTAAATCCATGGCCTTCTACGCCGCCGTCTTTTCAGCAGCAGCCCCCGCCCACCCCTCGGTCAGCACCTTCGTCTCAATGCTGGCGGTTGTGGTGGTCGTTTCGCTGACCTGGTATGGACTGGTTGCGGTGGCTTTGTCACAACCAAGGATTTCCTCGGCATATCAGAAGGCTCGGAAAGTGATTGATCGCCTGTGCGGTGGTCTGATTCTTGGCCTGGGAGTACGACAGCTGACCTAAGTATTGAATCGACCGCGAGAGGTGGGGAGACTTCGCTATCGGCCAAGAGGAGCCGTTCAATCAAGGACGGTTTACGGTCAAATTTTCGGATGGCGCGGTCTGTGTCCAAGCTTGATGAGCGGCCAATTCCTCAGTTCCAAACCTTTGTAGCTCCAGGCCGATATTACTCAGTCTCTCCAAGCGGGCGCTTTCTCCCAGCACATAAGGCTTCTGCTCTTGACGCGGAAGAAAACCCTGATGCATCCGCACCTCAAAAATTGTCCGTGAAACCCCGTTGATACTTTCTACAAAGGATGTCGAAACCGGTGAGCGCTGAACGCTTGCTTGATGTACCACCGCCCCCACTTCCGTTTCCGTTCCTCGAATCCTGAGCAATGCCCACTCTTTTCCAGGTGAGCCAGACATGACCAGTTCAACGCAGACGCCTCCATTCCCTTCGTAACCTCGTACGATTGGCCTTTCTAAGCTGGAGGCGGCATAACAATAATTACCCGCACAAAGCCCTGCCACTGTTGCGATGATTACCAATGGCGAAATGAGCGCTTTCAAGCACGACATGCTGCTTTCTCAATGAACAAGGCAGCGCAGCATAGAAAACTCTAAGCTGTTGACCTATAGCGCTGCTTATCCATAAGCTGTGCATATGACGTACAGCTCAGACGATATTTTCCCTCCCTTCGAAGCCCTGCAAGCTGCCATTACCGCCGCCAGAACTGGCTCTTTCACTGCCGCGGCAGCGGAACTGGAAGTTACCCATGCGACCATCAGCCGACGTGTGGAAATGGCTGAAAAATGGTTTCAATGTTCCTTGTTCGACGGCCATGCGCGCGGTGTCACCGTTACGGCAACGGGACAAATCGCGCTGGCCAAAGTCGCTCATGCCTTCGAACAACTGAAACAAGCGCGACAGCTCCGGCCCGTCGGCCAAATCTTGCCCATTGTCAAATTAGCCACTACGTCATCCTTCGCACGTTTCTGGTTGATCCCGCGCCTGTCCGAACTGGAAGGTACGACTCAGGATTTACGTATTGAACTGGTCACCTCAGCGCTCAATGCCAGCCTTTCCTCAGGCGAGGTCGATTTGGCCATCAGATACGGGCGTGGACAATGGAATGACGGAGACGAGGAACCACTGTTCGAGGAGTCGCTTTGCCCCGTGGCGTCACCCGAAGTACTCGCCATGAACGAGCAACCGTTGTCCTTGATACAGGACACTGCGCTACTACACACCGGCGACACGACACTGTGGCGAGCGTGGATGTGCCATCACGGCAAACGCCTGACTTCGAAGCCTATCGACAGGGTGATGGGTGACTACGCCCAGGCAATCGAAGCCGCCCGCTCAGGATTGGGCATCGCACTCTGGAATCCGGCGATTCACGCCCTTGATGCATTCAATGGACAATTGATTGCGTTAAACGAATTGAGCTGCCCAAGCCCGCTCAGGTTCTTCCTGCTGTCGAAGCCTGGCCCGGCTCATACACCGCCAATGAGGGTTCGGTCGAGACTTCGCCGGTTATTGAGTGATGGCTTCATCCTGAGCAAGTGACTATCCCTGTGCTTTCTTCAGCCCTTTCAAGCGCACATTCGCCCTTTGCACAGCGGCCATTTTTTCAGGCCGCTTCATGCGTTTCCATTTTCTGATGTCTTCCTTGCTTCGCCCGCAACTCACACACAGATCACCACTGAGCTGGCAAACTGAGATGCAGGGATTCTCGATTTCTTTAGCCATTGTCAGGCACCTTTGGCCACGCGCGATTGAGTCAGGCGGGTTTTCCAGTCGCCTCCGTGAATTCGCTGACACTCCTCCTCAGAGTCGAAGAGGACACTGTGGCCTGAAGGGATCAGGTCGATGTTGGCCTCATTCAACGCGATGGCCGTCAACTCAAAGATGCGCGCCTTAGTGTCAACCAGGGCGAGCTTTCTGTCAGCCAGGGTCTCGAATACCCAGATTACCTTCAGGGTTTGAGCCAACGCGTTCAGATCAGCGATGTGGGTGAGCCAAACAAAGCCTTTGATTTCACCTTTTGCTGTTTCGCACGCCTCGGTGAGCGCGCTTATCAACCGACGTTCGATTCGTGCCAGTTCACGTTTCCCTAGAGGCATTACAGGTTCCTTTGGAGACAATAGTGGGGAGGCGCTGAATCAGACAGGTCGAAACTCGACCGTCAGATAGCTGACTTCGTGAACCGGCTTGAGTTGTTCACGAATGTTATCGGCGTTCGCAGTGGCCTCACCAAGGACGCTGACGATGGCCGCATGGGCTTGCGGTCCAACCCGCCAGAATCGGCGGGTGGAGGGATTATCCACGCGCCCTTATCGGAAAAATAGATCCGTCCCCTTTTCGCTTTCTTTTTGCTTTTCGTTCATGGTTTTAGCGTGTGCCCAACGTCCATTTGGGGTGCATCCGATGATTTCTTCTCGGGAACTATGAAACTCACTGTGGTGCTGGTGAGAATGTGGTGGGTCGGGTCGGCCACTTCCAATAGTACCCTGTGAGTTCCGGGAGTCAGTCCCACCAGGATAATCGGGTCTTCGCTGGAATGCGCCCATGTACCTTTCCAGTCATCGACGGTCACGTGGAGGTGGCCCAGACGTGGTGAAACGTCGCCAGCGGCTTTGCCAAACACCGGCATGATCCTGGCGTGCTCTGTCCGAAACTGAATGATGACAACACCGCGGGCGAGCGGCTCGGCAAGCGGCGCAAAGGCAATGAGTTTTACCGGCTTCTCGGATTCCAACGGGAGTATGGCCGGTGGATGATCGGTACCTGCTTCTCCTTGACCGAATGCTGCAATGCAAAAAAAGCCCGCCGATGCGAAGACAAACAGATTTCTGATAGCGAGGGACATGGCGTTTTTCTCCCATGTGATCTTACTTAAGGCTAGATTAATTCGACCGGTTGTCTATGGCGTAGAGTAGTGGCGCATCGGTTCCTTCGTAGCCGAAAAGGCATGAAATTTATGTCGCAGTACAAATGGGCGAAGTGAGGCGTTCCGAGTTTTATCCAGGACCTGTAACGATAAAATCTCAGGTATTTAACATGCCTTCGACTTTACGTTTGACTTCACATGTCGGAGATCCGCGAAACGCTGGTTTTATTGGGCTCAAGGCGGCTGATTGACGTTTTCACATGAATGGTCTGTACAACTATTCTCGAAAATTCAAGTGGTCAGTTTGTGCTCCTGTATTAAAGATGCGGCACCCCAGCGCATATATGTTGCCCCACGCTCATATCTCACCGAAGCTATCCTCCATCAGCCCGCCCGCCGTCGAGATGGACCTCCAGCCAATGCAAACCCCCAGCCAATCCCAACGCCCGCTCTGGAAAACCTACCTGTTTTTCCTCGCCCCGATGGTGCTGTCGAACTTCCTGCAATCGATGTCCGGCACGGTCAACAGTATCTACATCGGCCAGATGCTCGGCACTCAGGCGCTGGCGGCGGTGTCGGGGATGTTCCCCATCGTGTTTTTCTTCATCGCCCTGGTCATCGGCCTCGGCGCTGGCGCCGGGGTGTTGATCGGGCAGGCCTGGGGTGCACGAGAAATGCACATGGTGAAGGCGATTGCCGGGTCGACCTTGTTGCTGGGGTTGTTGATCGGGTTGCTGGCGGCGGTGTTGGGCAGTGTGTTTGCGCGGTCGGCGTTGGTGGGGTTGGGGACGCCGGCGGATGTGCTGGATGATGCGGTGGCATATGCCCATGTGATGTTGTGGATCATGCCCTCGCTGTTGGTGTTCGTGTTGTTCACCCAGTTGCTGCGCGGGGTCAGTGATACCTTGTCGCCGTTGTTGGCGCTGGTGGTGTCGACCTGTGTCGGGCTGGCGCTGACGCCGGCGTTGATTCGCGGGTGGCTGGGGTTGCCGCCGATGGGGATTCAGAGTGCGGCGTTCGCCGGGTTGGCGGGGAATCTGGTGGCGATGGGGTTGCTCGCCTGGCGGTTGCTCGGCAAGGGCCATCCGCTGGCGCCGGACCGGGAGTTTTTTGCTGCGATGAAGCTGGACATGGCGATTCTCGGCAAGGTGCTGCGTATCGGTTTGCCGACGGGTTTGCAGATGGTGGTGTTGTCGCTGTCGGAGCTGGTGATTCTGGCGCTGGTGAACCAGCACGGTTCCCAGGCGACGGCGGCGTACGGGGCGGTGACGCAGATCGTCAATTACGTGCAGTTTCCGGCGCTGTCGATTGCGATCACTGCGTCTATCCTCGGAGCGCAGGCGATCGGGGCAGGGCGGGTCGAGCGCATGGGGCCGATTTTGCGCACGGGTTTGATGATCAACCTGTGTCTGACCGGCAGCCTGGTGCTGTTGGGGTATTTGCTGTCGCCGTGGTTGCTGGCCTCGTTCCTTACCGAAGAGTCGACGCTTACCCTGGCCGAACACCTGTTGCACATCATGCTCTGGAGCCTTTTGGTGTTCGGCTTCCAGGCGATCATCGGCGGAATCATGCGCGCCAGCGGCACGGTGATGGTGCCGGTGGCGATTTCGATTGTCTGTGTGGTCGGGGTGCAGGTGCCGGCGGCCTATCTGCTGGACTCGATGTTCGGGTTGCCCGGGGTATGGATGGCGTTTCCGGTGGCGTACCTGGGGATGCTGCTGTTGCAGACGCTGTATTACCGGTTGGTCTGGCGGCATCAGAAGATCGAAAGGTTGATCTAGGCGGCCAGGGCGCTTGCTGTCCCCCGGCATCAGGCCGACAATTTGGAGGCTGTGAACCAACAGGCGCGCGCCTGGGGAGGCCTTCCAATGATTTCCACATCACAGACCATTTTGCAGGACCGCGCTGCAGCCGGTCGGCGGCTGGTGGAGCATCTGCGCCACTATGCGCGCCGTCCCGATGTCATCATTCTCGCCTTGTCCCGGGGCGGGGTGCCGGTGGCTTATGAAGTGGCCATGGCGCTGCAGGTTCGCCTCGACCTGATGCTGGTGCGCAAGCTCGGCGTGCCATCATTCCCTTGAGGGAGCTGGCTTGCCGGCGATGGCGGAGTGCCGGTCGCCATGGATGTTGGATGTGAGGACTCCATCGCTGGCAAGCCAGCAACACGGGAGGATGGGCGATGGTCGTAATGCTGTACCTGGGGTGGAAGGAACGGCGGATGTTTGCTTTAGTCCACTGAGGCCAGTCTCGCTGTACAACGCCTCAACTCATGACGGGAGCCCCGCCCGGAGAGTTCGATGAATCCTCGATTGCCGTATTTCGTCGCCTTGGCCGGCGTTTTCGCGCTGGGCCTTGTGCCGTGCGCCGGGGCCGTCGAGTACACCTCGGTGAACACCACCGCCAGCACCATCAGTTTTACCTACCATCAGATGGGGTCGAAAAATTACGGCACCTTCAACAAGTTTGAGGCGAAGCTGGTTTTCGATACGCAAAACCCCGAGGCGGCCCTTGCCGCGATGACCATTGACTTGAAGAGCATCGACGCCGGCGACAGTGATGCCAATGTCGAGTTGCAAAAGACCGCGTGGTTCGACACTGAAAACTTTCCGGTGGCGACCTTTGAGTCGACGGCGGTCAAGGATCTCGGTGACAGCCGCTATGTGTTCACCGGCAATCTCAGCCTCAGGGGGCTGACCCGGGAGGTGAGTGTGCCGGTGCTGCTGAAGGCGGAGAATGCCGTGGGTATCTTCGATGGCGAACTGACGCTCAATCGCAATGACTTCAAGGTGGGCGAGGGGGAATGGGCGGACAGTATGGTGTCCAACGAGATCAATATTCGGTTTCGGATGGTAGCGCCGCAGCGTTGAGACGCACCCGGAACCCTTCACCGGGCGATCACCGTTATGTGAGCCACCCAGCCCCAACTAATGCGCACGGTCTTGCCAAAATGTATCGGCTTCGACGAAAATGAGAGTCATTATCAAATAACTCTTGTGTCGGGTCGTTCCATGTCCTCTGCTGATCTGTCGTTGCAACACGCCGTGCATTCGCTTTACGAGGACCATCACCGCTGGTTGTGCGGCTGGCTGCGCCAACGCCTCGGTTGCGTCGAGCATGCGGCGGACCTGGCCCAGGACACCTTCATTCGCGTGCTCACCCAGCGCAAGACCCTCGAACTGCGCGAGCCCCGCGCCTACCTGAGCACCATTGCCCGTAGCCTGATGATCGACATGTTCCGCCGTCGGGCGCTGGAGCAGGCCTGGCTGGAAACCCTGGCCGCCACCCCTGAACCGGTGGCGGTGTCGCCGGAAACCCGTGAATTGGTGATCGAGACCCTGATGGAAATCGACCGGTTGCTCGATGGCCTGGGTGAGCGCACCCGCGAGATTTTCCTGCTGGCTCAGCTCGATGGCCTCAGTTACGTCGAGATCGGCCGGCGCTTGAAAGTCTCGGTCACCACCGTGAAAAAGCATGCGGTGCGCGCCCTGACACACTGCCTGTTGCTGATCGAGGACTGAGCCATGGTGCGCCCGCAACCGTTGGATCACGCCACCCTCGAAGCCGCCGCACGCTGGTATGTCGACCTGCGCGACGAGGCGCCGGACGAGGCCGTCCGCGAGGCCCATCGGCGCTGGCTGGAGCGTGATCCACGGCATCTGCAGGCCTGGGAACGCCTGGCGCGCCTGCAAGACAAACTCGGCCAGATCAGCCCCGGCATGGCCCGGCCGACTCTCGCCAGCGCCAGGGCCAAACGCCGGGATGTACTCAAGGTACTGTCGATTTTGCTGATGGCGAGCGGGGCGGGTGCAGTGGCCTGGAACACCACGGCGCTGCCGACCCTGATGGCCGATCAGCGTACCGGGACGGGCGAGCGCCGCCGTGTACGCCTGGACGATGGCAGCCAATTGCAACTCAACACCGCGACGGCCGTGGACATCCGCTACAGCGCAAAACTGCGCGAAGTGCGTTTGCTCAAGGGTGAAATCCTCATTGAAACGGCCCGTGATGCGCTGGCGCGGCCTTTCGTTGTTCACACGGGGGAAGGCAGCATCCGCGCCCTGGGCACGCGGTTCAATGTGCGCAGTGAGGCGGGGCGCACGCTTGTCAGCGTGCAGGAGCATGCCGTGGAGGTGCGCGCGCTCAGCTTGGTGGGTCCGGCGGTGCGGGTCGACGCCGGGCAGCAGGTGAGCTTTCGCCAGGACAGCATCGAGTCCGTGGGGCAGGCCAATGCACAGGCTGATGCCTGGACTCGCGGCATGCTGGTGGCCAACGACTGGCGGCTGGCCGATTTCATCAGGGAGTTGCAGCGTTATCGTCCGGGGCACCTGGGGTGTGATCCGGCGGTCGCGGCGCTGCGTATCTCCGGGGCGTTTCATCTGGGCGATACCGACACGGTGCTGGACAACCTGACGTCCACCTTGCCCGTGCGCATTCGCCGATTCAGTCGCTATTGGGCCACGGTAGAACCGGTTTGAGTATGCAGACAGAAATATTTCGCGAAGGGGTTGTTGATTTTGATTCTCGTTCGACTTTGTAGGTAGAGGCGCAACAGACGCCGCCATTGACTGCCAACGGGCGAAAGGAAACTGCATGACCCCTCGCAATCCCCACCTGCACATTTGTTCTACCCAGCCAGCCATCAAGTCTTTGAACCGCGCAGTGCAGGCTGCAGTGTTGGGGATGGCGCTGGCCGTTCCACTGGGGATGGCGGTGCTGGCGCAACCGGCCTGGGCGCAAACCGATGTCCAGGCACAGTTCAACATTGCGGCCGGTCCGCTGGATTCGGCGCTGACCCAATTTGCCGCCACAGCCGGTGTCACCGTTTCATTCGACCCGGCCCATGCCACTGGCCATAGGACTGCTGGCTTGCAGGGCCGCTACCCGGTTGATGCCGGATTGCGGCAGTTGCTGGTCGGGACCAGGCTGGAAGCGGTGCGTCACGACAATGGCAGCTATTCGCTGCTGCCAATGGTGGCCAGCGGTGAAGCGCTGCAACTGGGCGCTACAAGCATTTCCGGCGTGGTCACTGAGTCGGCCTATGGCCCGGTCGACGGCTACGTCGCCACCCGCAGCGCCACCGCTACCAAGACTGACACGCCGATCCTGGAGATCCCGCAGACCATCAACGTGGTCACTGCCGATCAGGTGGAAGCCCAGGGCGCCCGCAACCTGACCCAGGCCCTGCGCTATACACCGGGGGTGAACACCGGCGGATTCACCGATCGCAATTCGATCGCCGATGAAATCACCAGCCGTGGTTTCGCCCCGACGCCGCTGTATCTGGACGGCGCGTATATCCCCTATGCCGGCAGCCTGGGTGGCGCGCCGCAAATCGATCCATACACCCTGGAGCGCATTGAAGTGCTTAAGGGCCCGTCGTCGGTTCTGTACGGGCAGAACCAGCCCGGCGGCCTGATCAACATGGTGTCCAAGCGGCCGACCAGCGAGCAGCGCAACCAGGTCAAACTGGGCGCGGGCAGTTACCACCGGGTCAACGGTGCCTTCGACACCAGCGGCCCGCTCGACGAGCAGAAGCAGTTCAGCTATCGCCTGGTCGGTGTCGCGGACAAAGGCAACGAACAGGTCGACCACAACAACAGCCAGCGCATGTTGCTGGCGCCAAGCCTGACCTGGGCGATCAACGACGCCACGTCTCTGACCTTGCTGGCCCAGGCCCAGCGTGATGAGGGCGTGCCGGATTATCAATCGCTGCCGCGGATCGGCTCCCTGGAGCGCGGCCCGAATGGCGAGCGAATCAACCGCCACTTTTTCTCCGGCGACACCAACTTCAACGATTACAAACGCGATCAGTACGTCTTTGGCTATGACTTCAGCCACGACTTCAGCGAAGACCTCAAGTACCGCTCCACCGCGCGTTACACCGACGTGCGCGACCGCTACAAAGGCTTCTACCTGCGCAGCTTCGTCACCGAGGCGGGGGTGACCGATTTCACCCGCGCCAACCGTGCCAAGGTCGACTGGCGCCAGCACAACATCGCCTACACCATCGATAACAACCTGGAATACAAATTCAACACCGGCGCCTTGGAGCACACCACCCTGGCGGGCGTGGACTACCGCCATTTCTCCCGCAAGTACGACGGTTACAACGCCAACAACGTGTTGCCGGTCGATCTGTATGGCAAGAACAACTACGACACCAGCAGCGTGACGCCGACGCTCACCACGCAATGGGACAACACCCTGCGCCAGACCGGCGTGTACCTGCAGGACCAGATCAAGCTGGACCAGTGGATCCTGACCATCGGTGGTCGCCAGGACTGGGCGGAAGTCGACAACAAGGATCTGCTGGCCTCTACCCGCGAAGACAAGCGCGACAATAAGTTCACTGCACGGGTGGGCCTGACCTACGTCACCGATTTCGGCCTGGCGCCCTATGTCAGCTACTCCGAGTCCTTCCTGCCGACCATGGGCACTGCGGCTCCCCAGCGTGGTGGCAAGGCGTTCGAGCCGACCGAGGGTGAGCAATACGAAGTGGGGGTGAAGTACCAGCCGTTCGAGAAGACCCTGATTACCGCTTCGGTCTATCAGATCAAACAGAAAAACGTGCTGACCGGCGACGACGACTATCCGGAGTTCATGTCCCAGGCCGGCGAAATGCGTTCGCGCGGCGTCGAACTGGAAGTCAAATCGAGCATCGACAACGTCGACGTACTGGCTGCTGCCAGCTACATGGATTCGTTCTACACCAAGGATACCTGGGGCAATCAGGACAATCGCAACGAAGCCCAGTCGCCGGTAGCGGCGGCACTATGGGTGGACTATCACTTTACCCAGGCCAGCCTCAACGGCCTGACCTTCGGTGCCGGAGCCCGCTACACCGGGCGCAAGCCGGGTGATGCGGCCAACTCGTTCGACGTGCCGTCCTACGTTGTCTACGACGCCACCGTCAGCTACGACATGGGCAAGCTCGACCCGAGCCTGCGCGGCCTGCAGAGTCGTCTGAACGTGCAGAACATCTTCGACCGCGAGTATGTGTCGGACTGCAACTATTCGTTTGGCTGCTACTACGGACAGGAGCGGGTGGCGTCGGTCGAGATGACTTACGACTGGTAGTGTTCGGCGTCGTCGCGGCTCACGCCATCGCGAGCATGCTCGCTCCTACAGTGAATCTGCAATGCGCACGAAATCTGTGTACGGCCACAGATCCCTTGTGGGAGCTGGCCTGCCGGCGATGGCGGTGTGTCAGTCGCCCTTGATGCTGGATTTGCCGGCCTCATCGCGAGCATGCTCGCTCCTACAGTGAATCTGCAGTGCGCACGAAATCTGTGTACGGCCACAAATCCCTTGTGGGAGCTGGCCTGCCGGCGATGGCGGTTTGTCAGTCGCCTTTAATGCTGGATGTGCCGGCCTCATCGCGAGCAGGCTCGCTCCTACAGTGAATCTGCAGTGCACGCGAAATCAAATCATCTGCGGCAACTTGTCGAGCATCTTGTCGAGGGTGATGGGGTAGTCGCGCACGCGAATGCCCGTGGCGTTGTAGATGGCATTGGCGATCGCCGCGCTGACCCCGCAGATGCCCAGTTCGCCGACACCCTTGGCTTTCATCGGCGATGAGACGGGGTCGGGTTCATCGAGGAAAATCACTTCCTGGTGCGGGATGTCCGCATGCACCGGCACCTCGTAGCCGGCCAGGTCGTGATTGACGAAATAGCCCAGGCGCTTGTCCACCGCCAACTCCTCCATCAGCGCGGCACCAACGCCCATGGTCATTGCGCCGATCACCTGGCTGCGCGCCGAGGTCGGGTTGATGATGCGACCGGCTGAACACACGGCGAGCATCCGGCGCACGCGGGTTTCACCGGTCGCGCTGTCTACCGCGACTTCGACAAAGTGTGCGCCGAAGGTCGACTGCTGGTACTTCTTGCTCAGTTCGGCGAACTCGATGGAATCCTCGGCGACCAGTTCACCGGCCTGGGCGGCATTGCGCAGGGGTATGCGTTTATCGCCTGAATGCACTTCGCCGTCGGCGAAAACGGCATCCCCCAGGGGCACGCCGAGTCGTTGCGCAACCGCCTCGCGCAATTTGACGCAGGCGGCATAGACGCCTGCCGTCGAGCAATTACCGCCGAACTGGCCGCCCGAGCCAGCCGATACGGGATAGCTGGAATCCCCCAGGCGCACCACCACATTGTCCAGCGTGACGCCCATCATTTCTGCGGCGGTCTGGGCGATGATGGTGTAGCTGCCGGTGCCGATATCGGTCATGTCGGTTTCCACGGTGACGATGCCTTGCTCGTTGAGCCGTACCCGGGCGCCCGATTTCACCGTCAGATTGTTGCGAAAGGCCACCGCCATGCCCATGCCGATCAACCAGCGGCCTTCTCGCCGGGTCCCTGGCTGCTCGTTACGACGATCCCAGCCGAAATGCTCGACGCCGGTGCGCAGGCACTCGATCAAGCGCCGCTGGGAAAAGGATCGCTGCGGATTGACCGGATCGACCTGGGTGTCGTTGCGCAGGCGAAACTCGACCGGGTCGAGCTGCAGTTTTTCCGCCATCTCGTCCATGGCGATTTCCAGCGCCATCATTCCCGGGGTCTCGCCCGGTGCGCGCATGGCGTTGCCCTCCGGCAGGTCGAGGGTCGACAGGCGCATGGTCACCCGACGGTTTTCCCCGGCGTACAGCAGTTTGCTTGGCTGCGCGGCCAGTTCGAGCTTGCCGCCGGGCAGGTCGCCGGACCAGCCTTCATGGGCGATGGCCGTGATCTTGCCGTCCGCGGTGGCGCCGATGCGGATACGCTGGATAGTGGCCGGGCGGTGCGTGCAGTTGTTGAAGATCAGCGGCCGCGCCAGCGCGACTTTCACCGGCCTGCGGGCCATGCGCGCACCGAGGGCGGCGAGCAGGGCATCGCTGCGGATGAACAGCTTGCCGCCAAATCCGCCGCCAATGTACGGGGAGATCAGTCGCACATTTTCCTTCGGCACACCGAGGGTGGTCGCCAGATCGGTGACTGACCAATCGATCATCTGATTGGAGGTCCACAGGGTCAGTTTGTCGCCCTCCCAGGCGGCCATCGAGGCCATGGGTTCCATCATCGCGTGGGCCTGATCGGGCGTGGTGTAGGTCGCGTCCAGCTGCACCGGTGCGGCGGCGAAGGCCGCTTCGAAATCGCCGTGCAGGGTGTCGGCCATCTGCTCTTTGGACTCCACGCCGGACTCGTGGCTGGCGGCCAGGTCGAACACACCCTCGGCGCGCTCGTAGCGAACCTCGACCAGCTGCGCGGCGGCCTGCGCCTGCTCCAACGTTTGCGCCACCACCAGCGCGACGGCCTGGTGGTAATGCTGGACGTCGGGGCCGGCGAGCAGTTTCGCGGTGTTGTATTTGCCTTTGCCGAGCTTGCCGGCGTTGGCGGCGGTAACAATGGCAAGCACCCCCGGAGCGGCCTCGGCAGCGCTCAGGTCCATCGCGCTGATACGGCCCTTGGCGATGGCCGAGCCGATCACCACGCCATAGGCCTGATTGGCCACGGCGTGGTGATGCTCGTAGGCATAGGGCGCCTGGCCGGTGGTCTTGAGTGGCCCTTCGATGCGCGTGGTGGCTTTGCCGACGACTTTCATCTGGTCGATGGGGTTGGTGCCGGCCGGAGTGTCGAATTTCATGCCTGTTCCCTCGCCTGGGCCATGACCGCCGCGAGCGTGCGCTCGACCAGGGTGATTTTGAAGGCGTTGTCGTCGGTGGGGGTGGCTCCGGCGAGCAACTGTTCGGTCACGGCCGTGGCGCCCTTGGACATGCTGGCTTCGGCGCTTTCCAGGCGCCAGGGTTTGGGTGCGACGCCGCCGAGGGCGACACGGCCGCTGCCGTCCTTTTGAAGGATCGCGGCGACCGAGATCAGGGCGAATGCGTAGGAGGAGCGGTCGCGCACCTTCTGGTAAATGTGCGTACCGCCCACCGGCGCCGGCAAGGTAACTGCGGTGATCAATTCATTGGGGGCCAGGGTGGTTTCGATATTGGGCGTGGTGCCGGGCAAACGGTGCAGGTCGGCGAGGGGAATCACCCGGGTCGTACCGTCTGGCTTGATCGTTTCTACCTGCGCATCGAGGGCGCGCATCGCCACCGCCATGTCGCTGGGGTGGGTGGCGATGCAGGCGTCGCTGACGCCGATGATCCCTAACTGCCGACTGAAGCCGGCAATGGCTGCGCAACCACTGCCCGGCTGGCGCTTGTTGCAGGCCTGGTTGGTGTCGTAGAAATACGGGCAGCGCGTGCGTTGCAGCAGGTTGCCGGCGGTGGTGGCGACATTGCGCAACTGTCCGGAAGCGCCGGCTAGCAGGGCTCGGGCGAGCAGACCCCAGTCTTTGCGGATGCGCGGGTGGGCGGCGAGGTCGGTGTTGCGTACCAGGGCGCCGATACGTAAACCACCATCGGCCGCGTCTTCGATCCGGTCCAGCCCGACGTCGTTGACGTCGATCAAGTACGCCGGCGTCTCGATTTCCAGTTTCATCAAGTCCAGCAAGTTGCTGCCACCGGCAATGAACCTCGACCCGCTGGTCTGTGCAGCCAGGGCCGCCGCTTCGGCGGGGGATTGCGCGCGCAGGTAGGTGAAAGGTCTCATGCGCTGGCCTCCGCGACTTCGCTGATCGCCTCGATGATGTTGGAGTAAGCGCCGCAACGGCAGATGTTGCCGCTCATGCGCTCCTGGATTTCCCCGGCGATCAGCTGAGGTGCTTCAGTCAGGCTGGGGCTGGCGTGGCTGGGAATGCCATCGCGAATCTCCTTGAGCACCGCGACGGCCGAACAGATCTGTCCCGGGGTGCAGTAACCGCACTGGTAGCCGTCGTGCTTGATGAACGCTGCCTGCATCGGGTGCAGGTTGTCCGGAGTGCCGAGGCCCTCGATGGTGGTGATCTGCGAACCCTGGTGCATGACCGCCAGGGTCAGGCAGGAATTGATCCGCCGGCCATTGGCGATCACCGTGCATGCACCGCATTGACCGTGGTCGCAGCCTTTCTTGGTGCCCGTCAGTTGCAGGTTTTCGCGCAGGGCATCGAGCAGGGTGGTGCGGGTGTCGAGGTCCAGCTCGCGCTGCTCGCCGTTCACCTGGATCGACACTTTAGCCTTGACTGGCTGCGAGGCGTTGACGGCGCTGGCCTGCGCGCAGATAAACGGCGGCAGGACGACGCTGGCCGCTGTCACTACGCCCACGATCAGCAAATTGCGTCGGGTAATCGGCAGCAGGTTGCGGTTGTCCATGGTTCGATTCCTGTGTTTAGCGGCGAACGCAGCCCATGGCTGCGCGTGAAAGCCCTCATCTCTGAAGTGACCTGTGGAGGTGGGGAAAAGTTTTTGCGGTTTTCGGGCATACAGTTATGCGTGTGGCTCATGAATCCACAGCGCCAGCAGGGCGGGTTATGATAGGCAGCCTCGCCACCCCCCGGAGTCCAGCCCTTCAATGCCCCGCATCAGCCATTTCAAGTCGCCGTGCCCCGAGCACGTCAACAGCCAGATCCTGCAGATGGTCGTCGACAACCTGACCGACATCAGCATGGTCGCCATCGCGCCGAGCAACCTGCTGTACAACCTGTATCAGTACGCCATCGGCTATGAAGTGCACCTGTATCTGCAGGCTTTGAACGGTGAGAAGGGCATTGCCGTGGAGTTGATCGTCGCCACCGACGAAGACGACCCGGAACAGGTCATCGGCTTTTTGCTGTACCTGCCGGTCAAGGACGATGCCGATGCCTGCGGCGTGGCGTACATGGCGGTGCATGCCGAGCATCGGCGCCAGGGTGTGGCGCGGCGGATGCTGCGCGAGATGGTTGGTCGCTACCCCCACGCGGAGCTGACTTGTGCCGTGGCCAAGGTGCCTTATTTCGAGGCGATGGGCTTTGAGGTGGTGGGTGCGCGCGCGACCCAGGTATTGATGAATACTCGCGATCACAGCACCGATGGCTTGATGGCGCTGCTCGATGTAGCGCCGATCTACAGTTCGCTGGAGGTGCGGCAGATTCATGCCTACCTGCTGCAAAAGCACGGCAAGCGGGCGATGGCCGATGCGGAGAAACAGCGCGACCGGCATCTGGATCAGTTGACGCGCAAGGCCGTCGAGTTTGTGCGAGAGCGCTTGGGAGATGATGCCGTGCCGGCTGCGGGGCCTCGACTGCGTCTGGTCTGACCCCATTTACATCAACACCACATCCCCCTTGTGGGAGCGGGCTTGCTCGCGAAAGCGGTGTACCAGTGAGAAATTAATTAACTGACACACCGCTTTCGCGAGCAAGCCCGCTCCCACAAGGGGGAGTGTTGAATTCAAGGTAAAAAAAGAGCCTCAAAGCTCTTTGATGGGGAGGAAGTAGAGCCCTCGAGGCTCAAGATGCGCGTGAAGCTAAGGGGTGAGCTTATAAAGGTTCAGTGCACTCACCCACTGCGCAACGGTTTGAGCCATCAAACGATTGCGCAGGTTTATCGTAAAAAGACCTAGTGTTTTGCTCAAGTACCGCTAGTCGCATCCACCCCCGGCCGGGCGCCCGGTTAATCCTGCAGTTTGAACACCAACGCCTTCAATCCACACTCCAGATCGGCATCGGGAAACTCCGGCGGATTGTCCAGACGTTGCTCGAAGCGCAAGCCCGGTGCCTCACGGGTAACGCCGTCGATGAGGAAGTCGGCACCGAACGCCGGGTCGTTCATGCAGGCCAGCACCGTACCCTGTGGGCTGAGCAATTCTGGCAAACGCCGCAGGACGCGCTGGTAGTCCTTGGTCAGCAGGAAACTGCCTTTCTGGAACGACGGCGGGTCGATGATCACCAGGTCGTAAGGGCCTTTGCCGATCACCTTGCCCCAGGATTTGAACAGGTCATGGCCGAGAAAAGTCACCTTGCTCAGGTCGTGGTCGTTGAGCCTGTGGTTGTCGCGACCACGGCTCAGGGCCGGGCTCGACATGTCGAGGTTGACCACGTGGCTCGCACCGCCCTCGATGGCCGCCACCGAGAAGCCACAGGTGTAGGCGAACAGGTTCAACACACGCTTGCCTTCGGCATTGGCCCGTACCCAGTCGCGGCCGTAGCGCATGTCGAGAAACAGCCCGGTGTTCTGTTTGCGGCCCAGGTCCACCCGGTATTTGAGGCCACCCTCGGTGATGCTCATTTCCTCGATGACGTCGCCGAGCAGCCATTCGGTGGTGCTTTGCAGCAGGTAGCGATGTTGCAGCAACAGCGTATGGGCACCGGACAGGGCCCACTGCGGCGACTGGCTGATCTCTATCAGCAGTTGCTTCAAGTCTTCCAGTTGCTCAGCTTCCGGTTCCTTGAACAGCGCCACCAACACCACGCCCTGCAACCAGTCCACGGTCAATTGCTCCAACCCCGGCCAGCAGCGGCCACGACCGTGAAACAGGCGGCGGGTTTCGGCGGGTGGCGTTGCCAGTGCCGTCAACAAGTGGTCGTGAAGGGTGGCGAGGGCGTCTGCGTTCATGGGTCTGGGTCGGCAATTTGCGGGGGCGGCATTTAACCATAGTTGCCCCATCGGCGGGCCACACAAAACCCTGTAGGAGCGAGCAGGCTCGCGATGGTCGTAAACGAAGACACTGGAGGCCTGACACCCCACGGCGCTCTCAGGTTCATCGCGAGCGTGCTCGCTCCTACAGGGGTACGCAGGCAGTTATCACGTTTAATTTAACTTTACGTGAGGATTTGGCGAACACCCGGCTTCCATACTCGGCTCCAACGAACATCAACCCGGAGCCGGACATGTCGCAGTCAACTGCCACACCCAAGGCCAGTCATCCACGCTGGCTACGCCTGACCCATTGGCTCAACGCCGTGGCGGTGCTGGTGATGGTCACCAGCGGTTGGCGCATCTACAACGCCTCGCCGATCTACGAGTTCAGCTTTCCTGCCTCGATTACCCTCGGCGGCTGGCTCGGCGGAGCCCTGCAATGGCACTTCGCAGCGATGTGGTTTCTGGCGATCAACGGTCTTATCTATCTGGCCTGCAACCTGTTCAGCGGCCGATTGCAACGGCGCTTTTTCCCGGTGTCGCCCAAAGGCGTGCTGCATGACCTGGGCGCAGCGGTGCGGGGCAGGCTGGGGCACGCCGACCTGAGTCATTACAACCAGGTGCAACGGCTGGCGTATCTGTTCGTGATGGTCGACATCATCCTGTTGGTGCTGTCGGGGCTGGTGCTGTGGAAGTCGGTGCAGTTCCCGCTGCTGCGTGAATTGCTGTGGGGCTACGAAGGCGCACGCCGTGTGCACTTCTTCGCCATGGCGCTGTTGGTGGCCTTCGTCGCGGTACATCTGCTGATGGTCGCACTGGTTCCAAAAACATTGCTGGCCATGATTGTCGGTCGCAAGGAGCACGTATGAAGAAGCCTGTTCAAGGATCAGGGCTGGACGAGTCATCCATCCTGACCGACGCCCGGAAAATCCTCGCCCCGCAGATCGAGGACCGCTCACGCCGTTCGTTCCTGCTGCGTGGCCTGACCCTCGGAGGCGTGGCCATGTTGTCCGGCTGCAACCTGACCGACAACGACAGCGTCGAGAGTGCGTTGTCCTCCATGTCGCGATTCAATGATCGGGTGCAGGGCTGGCTGTTCAACCCCAACGCCATGGCGCCGACCTATCCGCAGTCGATGATCACCCGGCCGTTTCCGTTCAATGCCTTTTACGGCATCGACGAAGCGCCGACGGTGGAGGAGGAGGGTTATCGGCTGGAAGTCACCGGCCTTGTCGCCGACAAGCGCAGCTGGCGCCTCGAAGAACTGCGCGCCATGGCCCAGACCGAGCAAATCACCCGGCACATCTGCGTGGAAGGCTGGAGCGCGATCGGGCGTTGGGGCGGGGTGCGTTTCAGTGATTTTCTCAAGCGCGTCGGCGCCGACACCGATGCCAAATACGTCGGCTTCAAATGCGCCGATGACTACTACACCAGCATCGACATGGCCACCGCACTGCATGCGCAAACCCTGCTGGCGCTGACCTGGGACGGTGCGGTGTTGCCCCGTGAATATGGCTTCCCGATGAAGCTGCGCATGCCCACCAAGCTGGGCTACAAAAACCCCAAGCACATTCAGGCGATTTTCGTCAGCAACACCTACAGCGGCGGCTACTGGGAAGACCAGGGCTACAACTGGTTCGGTGGCAGTTGACGGGCACCTGGTTGTTTCTACCTTTCCCCAATGCATCAAGGAGTTTCATCATGAAAAAGTTGACCACCGTTGTTCTGTCCATGTGCCTGGCCGTTGGCGCCGCTTGCGTTTTCGCAGCGGACACGATGAGCAATGACAGCATGAGCAAGGATTCGATGTCCAAGGACGCGATGTCCAGGGACGCAATGAAAAAGGACTCCATGTCCAAGGACTCGATGAGCAAAGACAGCATGTCCAAAGATGCAATGAGCAAGGACTCGATGAAGAAAGACAGCATGTCCAGGGACACCATGAAAAAAGAAACGTCGCAGTAAGTCCTGGTCGCCCCAACCTCTGTGGGAGCTTGCAACCTTCCACCCTGCAAGTGTCAGGGTCAGTCTGGAATCGGGCTGGCCCTGCTGCAATGACGGCTACTTTCAAAGTATTCGTCGTGCGCCTCTATCAAAAATGAATTTCCTCCGAGTCCGCTGCTCATACCTTGTAGGTAGCGGAGTAGAGCCCGCGAATTCATTTATGCAATCAGGGAGCGGCATGGTCATGAGTCGAGATTCGACGACGGGCGAACATCTTCCTGGCGGGTTGATTCTGGTGGTTGAAGATGATCCGCTGATCCTGGAGTTTCTCTGTGAAATTCTGCAAGAGGAAGGCTTTGTGGTTGAACCACAAAGCAGTGCGGACGCGGCCTCGCAGTACCTGGAGGAACATGCCACGCGAGTGCGCATGCTACTGACGGACATCACCATGCCCGGCACGCTCAATGGTGCGGACCTGGCCAACCAATTTGGCGATCGCTGGCCGGAAAAACCGATCATGATCATGTCCGGCTTTGAAACGCCAGCCAGCTCCGGGGTGCGGCATGCGGTGTCATTCATCAAGAAACCCTGGGCCATCGGGCAATTGCTCGATTGCGTGCAAGGTGCCCTGAACCCGCTCCGCCACTGACACAACCTACAGGGGGTGTGTACCGCGACATCGGGGGGGATGTTACATTGCCGGGCAACTCTGCCCGGCACCTGTGAGGTTCTCTTTTGTCTGCCCTTGAATCGGTTTTCAACACGGCCTATCGCGCGTTTCTGTTCGATATGGACGGTACCGTCCTCACCTCTATTGCCGCCGCCGAGCGAGTCTGGGCCACTTGGGCGGTGCGCCACGGGGTCGATGTCGAGACTTTCCTGCCAACCATCCATGGTGCTCGTGCCATCGACACCATCAGTCGCCTGGGGTTGCCCGGGGTGGATGCCCAGGCGCAGGCGCAGTGGATCACTGCAGCCGAGATCGAAGATGTCGATGGGGTGACCGAAGTGGCGGGCGCGGCGGCTTTTCTCAAGTCGCTGCCGGCCCGACAGTGGGCCATCGTCACCTCTGCACCGCGGGCGCTGGCGCTGCGCCGTATGGCGGCGGCCGGGATCCCGGAACCTGCGGTGATGGTGACCGCCGAGGACGTCAGCGCGGGCAAACCCGATCCTGCCGGTTACCGGCTCGCGGCTCGCAAGCTGGGGGTCGAGATCAGTGAGTGCCTGATCTTCGAGGATGCTACGGTGGGGATTCTCGCTGCTGAAGCCGCACGCGCGGATCTGGTCGTCATCACGTCAACCCATGATCATCCGATTCAGACGCCACATGCGACGCTGGTGGACTATGAGTCGGTCGCCGTTTGCCTGAAATCCGGTGATCAAATTCAACTACAAAATACCTGACCAGCACCATCCGCCCTGTGGGAGCGGGCTTGCTCGCGAAAGCGCAGTGCCAGTCGACAACACTGCCCGCTGACACTGCGCTTTCGCGAGCAAGCCCGCTCCCACCGGGATAACGTTCCAAATCACGCAGGGGCACTGTGTTCAAGCTAGTAAAGGCCGGGGATCAGTCGCCAGCTGCGGCTGCAATAGGCCTCGTATTCACCGCCACACTGCGCTTTCAGCAAGACTTCTTCCGAGTGAATACGGGCAATCAGCGGGATCAGCATCAGCGCCGTCAATAGCAAGCCAACCCCCGAACGAAAGGCCAGTGCCCATCCCAGGCCTATGATCAGCATTCCCAAGTAACTGGGGTTGCGCAGGTTGCGGTAGATCCCCTCGGTTACCAGCCTGTGCCCAGGCTGGATCGCCACCAGCCCGCTGAAGCGCCTGCCCAGCACGAACACCGGCCACAGGCGCAATGCGCCGCCAATGATGAACAACAACGCCCCGAGCCAGCGCACACCTTCGCCACCGAATGTCCAGAAATCAATGCGGTCGGTGTAGGCCGGCAGGAAACCGCTCAATATTCCGAGCACGCCAAGGGCCGGGATCACCCAGCGATTGGCCCGGTCTTCACGCTCACCCGGACTCAGGCTGGCCTCGGTAAACAGCGAAGCCACGGCCATGACCAGTGTGGCGAGGGCCACGACGATCAGCGATCCATGGGCGAAAAACGCACTGAATCCACCCAGGCCCCAGACCGCAAGCCCGAGGTAGGCGAGAGTGCCGACAATGGCGAGCAACGCAACGCCATTCTGGCCGAGAGTTTCATGAGGCCTCCACTGTCGGAGCTGCCGCAGGCCGCGATCTTTTGCTCTTGAATTTTATCTGTGTTGGCTTTCAATGCCCCAAGATAATCAGCAAAAGATCGCAGCCTGTGGCGACCCCTGCACAGCTGTCACGGGCCTTGCCGTGGGTCGATCTTCAATGATCGGCAACGCCTTACTGAACGAGGATGGCGCGGGCCAGGTCTTCGTCACTGGTGTTGTTGAGTTCGGGATGGTCCTGACGAATCGTCTGTAATACCGACTCCAGGTAGGCACCCCGGATCGCGCCGTCACTGGCCACGAAACTGGAGGCGTCATCCCGGGCGGGAATCATCAGTTTGTGGTCTTTGAAGGTCGAGTACAGCGACGCGGACACACCCGCGGACGTGGCAACGTCTTCGGCGTCCACGTCGGCCATGGCCGAACCGAAGGGCAAACAAAATACCAGCGAAGCAAGGATAAATAGACGGCGCATGACGGTGTCCTCCGACAGCGTGAAGCATAAGGGATGTACCACACTATTTAGGATGCGCGACGATCGGCAGGAGTTCCCTGCGGGTGCGACATACATTTTGTGGTGGCAGAAATTCATTGTCCGGTGCAGGCCGATATTTTCTACCGATGATCAGCGTATGGGCTGCCAAAGCCTATCGGGTCTATGCTAGGGAGTGCGCATCGCCATCGGAGAACTCTGATGATTACCGCACGCACTGCCTGCCTGCTCGCCGATTACAAACGCTGGGCCAATCAGCGGCTGTTTGACAGCCTCATGGCGTTACCGCCCGGAGAGGTCAATAAAGAGCGAATATCGGTGTTCAAGAACATGGTCGGCACGCTCAATCACGTGTTAGTTGTGGACTGCATCTGGCGGGCCCACCTCGAAGGCCGGGGGCACGACTTCAAGACCTCGCATGATCTGCTGCATGCCGAGCTGTCTGAATTGCACAGGGCGCAAAAAGAAATCGATCACTGGTACTGCGACTGGTGCGCCCGGCAAACCGATGCCTCGCTGGACAAACCCATCGAATTCACCTTTGTCTCGGGCGAAAGCGGCTCCATGAGCGCCGGCGCCATGTTGATGCATGTGGTCAACCACGCCAGCTATCACCGTGGCTGGGTGGTGCAGATGTATTTCGAGATTCCGGCCATGCCCCCGGTGACCGACATGCCGGTGTACCTGCGCGATTCCGACCCGGCATGGGTTCGATTGCCTAGTGCCCCGGCAGTGGAGCCGACATGTGCTGTGCAGTTTTCCAGCGCAACCAGCGTTCTGCCGGATCGTTATCGTTGACGCCGTTCCAGAACATCGATAGCTCGGACAGGTTGATGTCGAACGTCGCGTCATCGGCACGCAGTTGACCAAGTCGATATCCAGACTACGCTGGCGCAGACCTTCGAGCTGGTCCGCCGAGCGCAGAGGATTCCTGCGGCTTTACGTCAACTGACGGGCGAGGTGAAGCAGGTTTGCGGTCGAGCCGCGTTGCCGGGTCAAAAGTTCGCAGCCTTTGGCAGTTCCTACATTGAGGGGTGGTGACGTATGAAAATTGATTTGAGCGGGAAACTGGCGATCGTCAGCGGCAGCACGGCGGGCATTGGCTTGGGTATCAGCAAGGCGCTGGCCGAATCCGGCGCTACCGTGGTGGTGATCGGTCGCGACACGGCCAAGGTCGAACAGGCTCTGGCGAGCATTCGCCAGCAAGTGCCCGGTGCACAGTTGCGTGGTCTGACCGCGGACCTGGGCACGGCAGAAGGCGCCGACAAACTGTTCGCCGCCGAACCCCGGGCCGACATCCTGGTGAACAATCTGGGGATCTACAACGCGGTGGATTTCTTTGAGACGCCCGACAGTGAGTGGGCGCGCTTCTATGAGGTCAACGTGATCTCCGGTGTGCGCCTGTCTCGGCATTACGTGCCGGACATGGTCAAGCAGGGCTGGGGACGGGTGATTTTCCTGTCTTCGGAATCCGGGATCGCCATTCCGGCCGACATGCTCAATTATGGCGTGACCAAAAGCGCCAACCTCGCCGTGTCCCATGGATTGGCCAAGCGGCTGGCGGGCACCGGGGTGACGGTCAATGCGATCCTGCCCGGTCCGACGTTGACCGACGGAGTGGAACTGATGCTCAAGGATGCCATTGCCAGGTCGGGCCGCAGTGTTCAGGAGGAAGCCGATGACTTCGTACGCAACGCTCGGCCGACTTCGATCATCCAGCGCGTGGCCAATGTCGAGGAAGTGGCGAACCTGGTGGCGTACATCGCTTCGCCGTTGTCGTCGGCCACCACTGGTGCTGCCTTGCGGGTCGACGGTGGCGTCGTCGACAGTATGGCCATCTGAACCTGATTGATCGGGAGAGTATTACCAGGGTCAGTGCGTCAGCATTGACCCTGCGGGCGAGTCTCTGTGGCGAGGGGGCTTGGTCGTCATTAAGATCAGGCCTGAGGAATCAGCCGCTGCCGACAATCAAGCACCAACTGCGCACCCCCCAGCTCACTGCTACCTACCTCCAGGGTAAATCCATGCAGGCTGACAATGGCTGCGACGATCGACAGCCCCAGGCCGAATCCGCTTTTGAGATTGCCCGCTTCAGCGCGGTAGAAACGCTGGAACACCGCTTCGCGTTCGGCCTCGGGAATGCCGGGCCCGGAGTCGAGCACTTCGATTTTCGTGTGGCCGCCCGCGTCTGTCCCGCGCAGAATCACCTGGCCCCCGGGTGGGGTGAATTTGATCGAGTTGCTCAACAGATTCGCCACTGCTTCAAACAGCAGGGCGCGGTCGCCATTAAGTGGTGGCAAAGTCCCCGGCAGCTGCAATTGGAAAACCAGGCCATCGTCTTCTGCCAGGGGTAAATAGAAGTCATGCAGTTCCTGCAGCAGCGGTGTCGGGTCGAGCTGCACGAAGCCGGAACGGCGCTGACGGTCTTCGAGTTCGGAAATCCGCAGTAATCCCCGAAAGCGCGCCATCAGCGTGTCGGCCTCGCCGAGTACCAGATCCAGCTGTGCCGCCTCTTTGGAACCTTCACCGGCCTGTTGTTGCATGCGGTAGAGCTGCGCACGCAGGCGGGTCAGGGGTGTGCGCAGGTCGTGGGCGATGTTGTCGCACACCCCCTTGACCTCGTGCATCAGGCGCTCGATACGTTCGAGCATGGCGTTGACGATGGCGGCGAGCATGTCCAGTTCGTCGCGCCGGTTGGACAGCGGCAAGCGCCGCGTCAGGTCGCCGGCGACTATGGCTTCGGCGCTGGCCTGAATCGCGCGTATGCGTTGCAGCGGACGCCGGCGCAGCAAATGCCAGCCAATGATGCCGGGGATTATGGTCAGGGTCGCACCCCAGAACAGGGCATGCAGGATTATCCGGGTTACGGCGAACAGCGAGCCGTTGTCGCGCACCAGCACCAGCCAGCGGCCGTCCCGGGTTTGGGTCGCCACCGCGTCGCAGCTGTCGGCGGGCAGGGTCGGATCGTCGGAACCGGCACAATCGCTGAGCATGTGGATCTTGCCGTCCAGCGGCAGGCCGTAGGGGATGTGGCGCAGGGCGCCATTGAGGTAGCGGAGTTCGGCATCAAACAAACCGTAGGCATCGACGCCGCGAATATCGAACGTCATGCTGACGGCGAGGGCGTCCGCCAGTTGTTCGCCGGAGAAATGCGAAAACAGATGCTGGCGTTGCATCAGCGAATGTTTGGCCAGGTTGTCCAGATAGCTCGATACCTCGTAGTACATCACCCCCATGAGGCTCGCGCTCCAGATCACGAACAGTGAACTGTAGAGCGCCAGCAGGCGGCTGCTGGAGGAGCGCCAGCCTTTAGACGGGTTCGGCAATGACATAACCCGAGCCTCTCACGGTCCGAATCAACGGGGCATTGCCAGGTGGGTCAATCTTCTTGCGCAGGCGGCCGATATGGACATCGATCAGGTTGGTGCCGGGATCGAAGTGGTAACCCCAGACCTCTTCGAAAATCATCATTCGCGACAGGATCTGCCCGCTGTTGCGCATCAGGAATTCCAGCAGCTTGTATTCGGTGGGCAGCAGCGTCAGCAACTGGCCGTCGCGGCTGGCTTCGTGGCTGATCAGGTTCAGTTCCAGATCGGCCACGCGCAACGTGGTGGCCTGGGCGGTCACGGTGTTTTGCCGACGCAGCAGGACTTCGACCCGGGCGGCCATTTCATCGGTGGCAAAGGGTTTGGTCAGGTAATCGTCGCCACCTGCGCGCAAACCGCGGACCCGCTCATCGACGTCGGAAAGGGCGCTGATCATCAGAATAGGCGTGGCCACGCCCATGGTCCGCAGGGTGGTGACGATCGCCAGGCCATCGAGTTCCGGCAACATGCGATCGAGGGTGATCAGGTCATAGTCACCGCTGACTGCGCGCTCAAGACCCTCACGGCCATTGTCGACCCAGTCCACGTCCAGGCCATGGTTGCTCAGTTCAGCGACAATTTCCCGGGCGGTCACGGCGTCGTCTTCAATGGTCAGGATGCGGGTCATAGGGTTGGCCTGATAATCGGTTTGATACGAAGTTGCGAGCATTTTGCCAAGAATTTCCTCTCGCTTAATAAATTAACTTTCATGTTGGTGTGGCGCCGCCTGGGTGGATTGATATCATTAGGCCATGGCTTCAGGTGGGAAATTTCATTGTGCGCACTTTGTTCCGTCGCGGCTGGTTGCCGGCAAGTTTGTTGTTGCTCAGTGTCTTGAGCTCACCGGCCTGGGCCGGTAATACCCCATGCTCCGGTAAAAAGGGTGGGATTGATCGCTGCGATGGTGACCTGTTCCTTTGTAATGACGGCTCGATCAGTGGCTCCAAAAAGAGTTGTTCAGCGATGTTCGGCAATAAAAGCCAGGCCCGTCCCCAAGCCTTTGTTGGTGATGGTGAAGGTTGCGCATGTGGCACGGGTTCATTCTGCACGGGCCCCCGGGGCGGGGTGTACTGCCTGACTCCTGGCGGTACTAAAAGCTATAAGCGCAAATGAACAATGCATAAAACCCGTTCAACATAACCGTTCCTTGCAATTTGCAAGGGCCTGGTTAGTTCAAATTTTTTAAGTTTTTGAATTTTAAGGATTTATTCCAAGAGAGCGACTGGCACGGTGGCTGCAATTCCTTGATCGAAGAGTTGTAACACTTTCTTTCATGCCTGGAGCGATACAACGATGAATAGATCCTCTGATGGTTTCTACCCTGGGGTAGATGAATCCAGCACGCTTAGCGGCGTGTCCTGGGGGGCGATTTTCGCCGGGGCGGCCGCTGCGGCGGCGTTGTCGCTGATTCTGGTTCTGCTCGGCTTCGGCCTGGGCTTTTCGGCAGTGTCGCCTTGGGCCCACGAAGGCGTGAGTGCCAAGGGTCTGGGGATCTCCACCATCGTCTGGCTGGCCTTCACGCAAATCGTTGCATCGGGACTCGGTGGGTACATTGCCGGGCGGCTGCGGGTGAAGTGGGCGTACATGCATGGCGATGAAGTTTACTTCCGTGATACGGCCCATGGTTTTCTCGCCTGGTGCGTAGCCACTCTGGTGACTGCAACTCTGGTGGCCGGCTCGGTCAGCAGCATTGTCAGTGGCGGTGTACAGGCCGGTGCCAATGTTGTCGGCGGCGCAGCGAGCACCGCGACTCAAGCCATGGGGACTGCCGCCGGCAATACCGACAGTGATCAATACGGCTACTTCGTCGACAGTCTGTTTCGCGATGATCGCCCGGCCGCCGTCAGTGATGACGCTGCCCGCGGCACCGTAACCCGCATCTTTGTGCGCAACCTGGGCAATGACGGTCAACTGGCCGCCGAAGACCGGACCTACCTGGCACAAATGGTTGCACAGCGGACCAACCTGACCCAGGCCGATGCCGAGCGTCGAGTCGACGAAGTCTATGCCCGCACCCAAAAAGCCGTGGTCGACGCCAAACTGGCCGCGCAGCAAGCCGCCGACACCGCCGCCAAGGTCGCCGCCTGGACCACCTTGTGGATGTTCGTTGCCCTGTTGATTGGCGCGTTCTTCGCCAGCCTTGCCGCTACCTTCGGCGGCCGTCGTCGCGATGCGGTGGTTTATCTGGAAACCGACACCTACGTGACCACCCCACGTTAATTCAGGAGAAATACCATGCGCTCATTACTGCTGCTTTTTCTCGGTGTACCGATCCCGATCATCATCCTGATCGCGCTGTTCACGTAATAGCCTGAGGCACATGCCTCTGCCGCTTCTGCCACTGGCAGAAGCGGCGTTTTCACTTCTGCTGTCAGCAAAACCATCAACAACTGACCGTCGTCATGACGATGGGACAAGCTCGGTTGATTTGTCGGGCTGCAAAAGGCGTCCACCCGCGCAGGTTTCCGGGGAAATCCCCGATGGTGCCGCTGCAGGAGAGGCCGTTTGTCTTCTATATACAGCCGCGCGATTGAATTTCTTGCTATAAACGCAATCCGATTAACGGCCTGAAGCCTGCCGCAGAGCATTTTCAGGGCCTTGTCGGACAAATTCGCTGTCTTTTCAGTTGCTGATGCCTCAAGTCGGCCTTAGACTGCCGCCCCTCGTAAATTGAGTGCCGGGTGGCGCTTGGAAAAAATGGCGCCTTTCCGATGGCCTGCCCAGGTCTGCCGGAACGCTCCCTTATTCGCCTTAATGCACGTTTTTTTATAGAGATATCAATGACAAAGGACAAGTTGCTGGCCATGCCGGCGGACGACTACATGAACTCCGAGCAACATGCTTTTTTCTCCGAGCTGTTGCAGAACATGAAAGTCGAAACCCATGAGCGCATCGAGCAGAACCGTATCGCCATCGAGAGTCTGGACACCCCGGCTGACCCGGCTGACGCGGCTTCGGTCGAAGAAGAGCGCACCTGGCTGGTAAACGCGATCGATCGCGACCAGCGCATGCTGCCTCAGTTGGAACAAGCGCTGGAACGCATCAAAGAAGACAGCTTTGGCTGGTGCGATGACAGCGGCGAGGCGATCGGCCTCAAGCGCTTGCTGATCAGCCCGACCACCAAGTACTGCATCGAAGCTCAGGAACGTCACGAGCAAATCGACAAGCACCAGCGTCAGGCCTGATTCTGCGGGGCAGCCAGTGATCATCTGGCTGCCTTTGCTTTTCGCCGTTTTTACAAAATCCCGGTACTTCTGCTGACCCGCCCCAACACCCCCTACCAATGGACCATGGATAATGGCCATGTAGTGGCGTTAACTGCGGGTACAACAATTAGAAGCTATCCGGGGTGATGAAGATGACGAGAGAAGGACCTCTGGTTGCAGCAGTGCCTGCACCAGTGCTTTTGCCGAAGAACCGCTGGCTGACTCCAACACTGCAAAGCATCGCCCTGATACTGTTGTTGGGCGGCATGACGGTCAGTGGCTGGTCGCTTTACCTTGGCCTGCCACCGGCCGTGCTGATTATCTGGCTGCCGCGACTGCGCTCGCGCAGCACTGCCGAGGCCGCTCCTGCCGATGACGCTGACGCCATCGGTGCCCTGACGCGTGATCTCTCCTGCACCACTAGCCACAACGCGCTATCCGCCGCCGGGGTTGCCTTTTCCGTTCGCCAACTGGCAGCCAGGGTGCAATCACAGCTCGGGGCCGCTGCGCAGGTTGTCAGCAACGCGCAGGTGCTGATTGCCACCGAACAAGCCACCTCGTCCCATAGTCGTCAGGCCCTGAGTGCCGCCAGCGAGAGTCATGAGAGCGCTGTGGCCGGGCGTGCGGAGCTGATTGAATCCATCGCGCAGATGCAACAGCTCAGCCAGCGCGCCAATAGCAGCCGCGAGCTGATTGAGGCCTTGAGCCTGCGCAGCGACGATATCCAGCGCGTGACCCTGGTGATTCAATCCATCGCCAGTCAGACCAACCTGCTGGCGTTGAACGCTGCGATTGAGGCGGCGCGTGCCGGGGAACACGGCCGCGGCTTTGCTGTGGTGGCCGATGAAGTCCGCGGTCTCGCTGCGCGCACGGCGACTGCCACCGGCGAAGTCGGGGAGATGGTGGCCGATATACGGCAGCGCACCGCGCAAGTGGTGGAGCAGATCCGGCAACTATCCAGCGACCTGGTCAGCGGAGTCGGGCAGATAGAGAGCACCGGCCAGCATCTGGACAACATTGCCCGTCTGACGGCCAGTGTCGAAAGTCAGGTAGGGGAAATCGCCCAAGGTGCGCAGACCAACCGTGAACAATTCGACAGCCTGTTCCTGGCCATCGAGCAGATGCGCGGCGACCTGGCGATCAGCGATCAACAGACCCGGCGCCTCGCCGAAGCAGCGGTGCAAATGGAAGGCCAGGCCGAAACCATCAGCGAACGCCTTGCAGAGGTGGGTCTTGATGACTATCACCAGCGCGTTTACGACCTCGCCCAGGAAGGTGCGGCACAGATCGCAGCGCGTTTTGAAGCGGATGTCGAGGCAGGCTGCATCAGCCTGGACGACCTGTTCGATCGCACCTACCAGGCGATCGCCAATACCAGCCCGGCAAAATTCCAGACACGCTTCGATCGATATACCGATCAAGTGCTGCCAGGCATTCAGGAACCCCTGTTGTCGCGCCATGAAGGGCTGGTGTTCGCCATCGCCTGTACTCAGCAGGGTTATGTGCCCACCCATAATCGTGCGTTCAGCCAGCCATTGACCGGCGATGCGCAAGTTGATGCCGTACACAATCGCACCAAGCGCAAGTTCGCCGACCGCACCGGGATTCGCTGCGGCAGCCATCAGAAGGCCGTGCTGTTGCAAACCTATACCCGTGACACCGGTGAGCTGATGCACGATCTCTCGGTACCGATCATGCTCAACGGTCGCCACTGGGGCGGGTTGCGTCTGGGCTACAAGCCGGAAAATGCGTCGGCAGGGTAATTGTTACTCGCTTTGCAACACAGCTGTGCAAGGCATGGCTGTTTCCTCCACGGAAAACTTATTAACATGCCTACATAGTTAGGTTGCTAATGAAGTTTGGACGGTCAGTATGCAATGCAAAGTTGATGTCGCAGTCATGATTGGCAGCGGTGTGCCTGCCAGCCTGCGCACGTTGGGGCGCAGCGTCTGCTGGGTGGTATTGCTCAACGGCGAGCGCCGGGGTACGGCGTTCTCCAGTCGCGATGAAGCAGAGGAGTGCAAGGCTGCCTGGCTGGCGAGATTGGACGCCGGCAAGCCGGACAGCCTGCATTGAGTGACGTCAGTGTGTCTGATGCATGCGCAGGTTGAGGTCATCGACCACCCGCGCCCAGTCAGCGTCTTCACGTAGTTGTTCTTTCAGGAAACCGGCTTGTTGCGGTGTCCAGAAGTCGGCATCGATAAGTTTCTTGTCGTCGGGGAGCGGGGAGTGACTGGCAATGAAATCGTCGATAGCTTTCTGATTGGAGTCCAGGCCTAGCTGGTCGAACAGGCCTTTGAGGTCGTGGGTCGGTGATTCCATCTTCATCTCCTTGCAGTTAGTCAGTCGCAATCGGGTATGAAAGCGCGGCTTCACTGCATCTGAGGAAGCCGCGCTGGCGGAGTTCGATCCTGATGCCAAAACTTAGAGCAGAGCATAGACGCTAACTTGACCGTCAGGCTTTCAATGCTCCTGCATCGACGGCGGCTTTGAGGGCCTTGGCCGATTCCTGCGCGGCAATGGCGGCGACATCCGGGGTCTTGAACCAGCGATCCTTTTCGACCTGATGGTAGGTCACGGTCTTGAGCGGTGGCTTGGCGCGCATGACAATCACTGCCTGAAATTCACCGTCGAGCTCTCTGGCTTCGCCCCGGATAAAAAACTCGCCGATATCAAATTCCGTCACGTAGCAGCCTTCCCTTGAAAATATATTATTGTATTCAACACATCCCAGCGGTCGGAGAGGTGTTTGATTGGGCCGGCAGTATGGCAGTAGTTGCCCGCTGGCGGCTGAGTTAAGTCGCCGGGCTGACGAAACGGTACTGTTGGCCAATCATATTCGTGATTCGAAAGAGCGGGCCAGAGCACAGGCTTCGTTATGGCTGGCTCGGAAACCTCTTACGCAGCCGGTAGAAATTTCCCTGATGTGGAAGAAGGCATTGCCCGCCAGAACCACCTGGAAACGAGCCCCTGCCACGACCTCGTCAGGCCGTTCAGGGCTGCGCAGCTGTGCCGGACAGGCATTCGACGGCGTCGGCGGGAGGGTAGCAAAGGGTTGGGCGAAGTGTGTCAGCGTGCACATATGAAGTCCTTTTCAATGTTTACCGAAGTGTTTACGTCGTTTTGGGTAGTCTGCAACAGCATCGCTGCTCTAGAATTGCCGCCGCTGGTGGGTGACAGATGGTTATCTAAAGCAATTTTTTGCTAGCGATATGTAGGAAATGTGCTTTTCTTTTTAGGTTTTTTCCTTGATGTTGATAGTCCGGATTTTTCTGACCGTAAATAGGCGTTTTCCTTCAACCTTTGTCGAACGCCTGTCAGGACGATGCGAGTGACGCTCCAGTAGTCTCTCAGCCTCGTGATAAATGAGTGCACTGCTCATTCAGGTATCAACCCGGGTTCTTTGGCTTCACCTTCGGCATTGCCGCTTTTTTGGCCGCGCGCTTTTCCTGCGTGCGGCACCATTAACAGATGTGGGGATGTTTCCTTGGCAGTAAGTAATCTCGATATGCATGCTTTGTTCGTGCTGGGCGATCTGCGCGCAAAGCTGGTTAAACAATTTCAGTCACGTTTCGTTTACATCACCGAACAGAGCGCTGAAGGCATCTACATTGCCGAAATCGACACCGATTCAGCCCTGGTGGTGGACGACAAACCGGGACTCAAACTCAAGGTCGGCGATCATTTCAGCGCCTCGGTGCTACCGAGTCGCGAAGGCGGCAAGCTGGAGATCCGGTTCCGCGACATCAAACTCACGGTCTACGGTCTGGGCGATTACGCTTTCGTGACCACTGCCGACGGTGAGGCGATCGTGTTCAAGGAAGGGCACAACGTGGTGACGGTATTCGCCGCGAATCAACAATTGCAGGAAAACCTGACCAAGACCCTGAAGGCCGTGACTGCCAAGGCAGCCAAATGGCGCAAGGGCGAACTGGTGACCTTCAAGGCCAGCGAGTAATGACGCTGTCCCGCGCCGATTTCCACGCACGGAACCTGGCCGGCGCGCAAAGCGAAGCACTGCGGCTGTTTGAGCAGCGGGCCGTTCTGCAGGGAGCCTGGCTGAGCTGGGTGGCTTCACAGATTTACCTGTTGCGACCGGCGGAGTACGCCAGCATGGTCAGGAAAGAGCTGATGCGTTTGCAGGAAATTTCCGAAAATTGAATCACGCCCCTCGAAAGCAGGATCCTCTACTACAGTCAATTGACTGAGTATTTTGAGGCTTTGCGGTCTTCTGCCAGGCCATCCTGCTATTGCTGTGAACAGCACGAGGTGCAAAAGCATGAACGGATTTCGACGGTTGCTGGCTGCGGTGCTGGCCACTATCGGGCTGCTGGCAAGCCCGGTCCCGGTGTCCGCCGCCCAGGCGCCGATCCACTTCGCCGATCTGAACTGGGAAAGCGGCAGCCTGATTACCGATGTCCTGCGCATCATTGTCGAGAAGGGCTACGGGCTGCCGACCGATACCTTGCCGGGTACCACCATTACCCTGGAAACCGCACTGGCCAACAACGATATCCAGGTCATTGGTGAAGAATGGGCCGGGCGCAGTCCGGTCTGGGTCAAGGCGGAGGCCGAAGGCAAGGTCGTCAGTCTGGGCGACACGGTCAAGGGCGCCACCGAGGGCTGGTGGGTACCGGAGTATGTGATCAAGGGCGATCCGGCCAAAGGCATCAAGCCGATGGCACCGGACCTGCGCAGTGTCACCGACCTGCCGCGCTACAAAAACGTGTTTAGCGACCCGGAAGCTCCAGACAAGGGACGTTTTCTCAACAGCCCGATCGGCTGGACGTCGGAAGTGGTCAACAAACAGAAGCTCAAGGCCTACGGTCTGGAAGACAGCTATGTGAACTTCCGCAGTGGTTCGGGCGCGGCGCTGGATGCGGAAATCAGTTCGTCGATTCGGCGTGGCAAGCCTGTGCTCTTCTATTATTGGTCACCCACGCCGTTGCTCGGCCGCTTCAAGCTGGTCCAACTGGAAGAGCCACCGTTCGATGCCGAGGCCTGGAAGACCCTGACCGACGCCGATAATCCCAACCCGCAACCGACTCGTTCACTGGCCTCCAAGCTGTCCATCGGTGTGTCCACCCCGTTCCAGAAACAATACCCGCAAATCGCCGAGTTCTTCTCCAAGGTTGATTTTCCGATCGAGCCGTTGAACAAGGCCCTGGCCGAGATGAGCGAGAAACACACTGCGCCGCGTCAGGCCGCGCAAGCGTTCATGAGGGCACACCCGGATGTCTGGCAGGCCTGGGTGCCCAAGGACGTGGCGGATAAAGTTGCTGCCGATCTCGAATGATCACCTGCTCTATGTCTGGGCATTCTCCTTCCAGGATTCGCATTCATGACCTTGATGTTAGCGCGGTGGCTGGTGGCGATCTTTGCAGTGATCAGCCTGGTGCATGTGTATTGGGCGCTGGGTGGCGAGTGGGCGGCGGTGGCGGCAGTCCCGCAGGTGCCGGAGGAGGGCAGTAAACAACTGCGCCCGGCCTTCAAGCCGCGAGGCTGGATCACGCTGCTGGTGGCTGGCGCGTTGCTGTTGATTGCTCTGCTGGTGTGCTTGCGGGTCGGCTTGTGCCTGCCACAAGTGAATCACGGGTGGCTGCAGTGGCTGATCAGCGCCGTTGCACTTTTACTGTTCGCCCGGGCCATCGGCGATTCGGAACTGGTGGGGTTTTTCAAGGAGGTCAAAGGCTCGCGGTTCGCCTGGCTGGATACCTGGGTGTACTCGCCGTTGTGTGTGATGCTGGGGGCGGGGTTGCTGGTAGTTGCCTGGGTTTGACTGGCTGGCCCCTTCGCGAGCAAGCCCGCTCCCACAGGTGATCGCTGTTGTACACAAGTTTTAAGCTTGCTGAAGATTTCCTGTGGGAGCGGGCTTGCTCGCGAAGGGGCCATTCCTTGCTCCACAAGAACTCCTGATCAGCTCCCGCTCTCTGTGCGCCGACTGGATACCTCGGCCGGCACATCATCCCCGGCCATGCGCTTGCGAAACAGCGCCGCGCGGGCCAGCAGCAAAGTAGTCACGGGCACGGTAATCGCCAGCAGGATAGGGATCAGCCAGGCGTGCAGCACCGGCCCGGACTTGAGCGCCGAAAAATAGATGATCGAGGCCAGCGCCACGCTCCAGGCTCCCAGTGTCGAGGCCAGTGCCGGCGGGTGCATGCGCTGGAAGTAATCCTTCATGCGCAGCAGGCCGATCGCACCGATCAGCGCGAACAGGCTGCCGCAGACCAACAGGATCGCCACCGGGATTTCCACCCATAAAGACAGTTGTGCGTTCATTCGATCACCTCGCCACGCAGGAGGAATTTCGCCAGGGCGAACGAGCCGACAAAACCGAACAGCGCAATCAGCAGCGCCGCCTCGAAGTAGGTGTCACTGGCGTAGCGAATGCCCAGTGTCAGCATCATCAGCATGGCGACGATGTACAGGTAGTCCAGGGCCAGCACCCGGTCCTGGGCAGACGGCCCCTTGAACAGGCGGATCAGGGTCAGAATCATCGCCAGGGAAAACACAAACAGGCTCAGCAGGATCGCATTCGACAGCAATGGGCTCATTCGAAGATCTCCATCAACGGGCGTTCATAGGTCGCCTTGAAGTGCTGGATGAACAGCGCCTCGTCGTCCAGGTCGAAAACGTGCAGCAGCAGGATGCTGCGGTCCAGGGCCAACTCCGACCAGATCGTGCCCGGCACCACCGTGGTGATCATCGACAGTGCAGCCAGCCCGTTGGCATCACGCAGGTCCAGTGGCACCTTGATGAAGCGTGAGCGCGGTGGGCGACGACCCGCATTGAGCACGTTCCAGGCCACGGCGAGATTGGACACCAGCACATCGCGACCGACTACCAGGATCAGGCGCAGGATCACCCCTGGCCGGCGAATGCGCACATGGGACGGACGCAGCCTGCGCATCATCAGGGGTGCACAGAAACCCAGCGCCGCGCCCAGCAGCAGGTTACCCGGGCTCATCGACAGGTTCAGCAGCAACCACAGCAGCCATAGGGACAGCGACAGCCATGGCGCAGGGAACAGGCGCTTCATGGTTGCACCTCCAGCATCGCAGCAGGGGCTGTCGGGTTCGGTACCACCCGGGTATCGAGCACGGCATTGACGTATTGCTGCGGGTTGTTCAAGGCATCGGCAGCGGCCTGGGTGAAGCGCAACAGGGGCTCGGCCTTGAAGGTCAGCGCAATGCTCAGGCCCAGCAGGGCGAATATCGGCACGCACTCCAGACGCCGCAGCAGCGGCGATGGACGTTCCGCCGGGGTCCAGAAGCGCTGGATGCCCAGGCGCGAGAAGGCGATCAACGACGCCAGCCCCGACACAATCAACAGGACCAGCAGAGCCCATGCGGCGTTCGATATCGGTGAGTTGCCGCTATCGCCCAGCCCCAGTGGATTGAGCAGGGCGTTGAGCAGCCCGAGCTTGCCGATGAAACCGGAGAGTGGCGGCATGCCGATGATCAGCAAGGCGCAGGCAATGAAACCCAGGCCGAGAAACGCCATGGTCCAGGGAATCACCTGGCCGACCACTACTTTTTGATCGTCGTCGAGGTTGATGCCTTTGGGTGGATGCAGGGACTCCAGGGGGCGCGGCAGCAGTCCGGCTTCGTCCTCCAGTTGGATTTCGTTGGCCGAGCGCGAGCGCTCGATCAGCTCGGCGAGCAAAAACAGCGCGCTCAATGCCAGGGTCGAGCTGACCAGGTAAAACAGCGCGGCGCCAATCAGGTTCGGCTGGGCGAAACCGATGGCCGAAAGCAAGATCCCCGCCGATACCAGAATGCTCAGGCTGGCCATGCGCTCCAGGCGTTGTGCGGCGAGAATGGAGATGGCCGCGCAGACGATAGTGGCCATGCCGCCGTAGATCAGCCAGTCACCACCAAAAAACGCCGACGCGCCGGCCTGGGCAGAGAACAGCAGGGTCCACAGGCGTAGCAAGGTATAGATGCCGACCTTGGTCATGATCGCGAACATCGCCGCTACCGGTGCGCTCGCCGCAGAGTAGGCCGGCACCAGCCAGAAGTTCAGCGGCCACATTCCGGCCTTGGCCAGGAACGCCACCGCGAGAATGCCCGCACCGGCATGCAGCAAGCCGCGATCGGCGTCCGATACCAGCGGGATCTTCAGCGCCAGGTCGGCCATGTTCAGGGTGCCGGTGACCCCGTAGATCAACGCCGCGCCAATCAGGAACAGCGACGAGGCCAGCAGGTTGATCGAGATGTAATGCAGCCCCGACGACACCCGTGCCCGCCCCGAGCCGTGCAGCATCAGCCCGTAGGACGCGGCCAGCAGTACTTCGAAGAACACGAACAGGTTGAACAGATCCGCTGTGAGGAAGGCGCCGTACAGGCCCATCAACTGGATCTGGAACAAGGCATGGAAGCTCGAACCTGCGCTGTCCCAGCGGGCCATGGCGAACAGCAACGCGCTGACACCGATGATTCCGGTCAGCACCAGCATCAGTGCCGACAGGCGATCGACCACCAGCACCAGGCCGAATGGCACCTGCCAGTTGCTCGGCAGGTAGACGCCGATCGAACCGGGTACGCCGGTAGTTTGCGTCCATTGCAACAGTGCCACAGCAATGCCCAGCCCGAGCAGGCTGGAGAGCAGGTTGATTTTCGCCTTCAGCGGGCGGTGTTTTTCGCCGAGCATCAGCATGATCGCCGCGGTCAACAGCGGCAGCAGGATCGGTGCGACGATCAGGTGAGTCATCGCCATCATTCCTTGGGCTCCCGGCCATCCACGTGGTCGGTGCCGGTCAGGCCCCGGGACGCGAGCAGCACCACCAGGAACAGTGCGGTCATGGCGAAGCTGATGACGATCGCGGTCAGGACCAGCGCCTGTGGCAACGGATCGGTGTAATGCAACAGATCCTGAGGCACACCGTCCTTGATGATCGGCTCCTTGCCAATGAACAGGCTGCCCATGCTGAAGATGAACAGATTGACGCCATAGGACAGCAGGCACAGGCCCATGACCACCTGGAACGTCCGAGGCCGCAGGATCAGCCAGACGCCGGACGCGGCCAGTACGCCGATGGCGATTGCGATGACTTCTTCCATCAGACGGCTCCCTTGGCTGCAGCGGTTTTGTGACCCCGTACCGATTGGTGGGCGAGGGCGGTGAGGATCAACAGGGTCGAACCGACCACCACTGCGTATACGCCGACATCGAAGAACAGTGCGCTGGCCAGGTGAATGTCGCCCAGCAGCGGCAGGTCGAAATGCCAGGTATGGGTGGTCAGGAACGGATATCCGACCGCCATTGCGCCCAGCCCGGTCATCGTGGCGAACAGCAGCCCGGTGCCCATCCAGCGCAGCGGACGCAGGCTCATTTGCGCCTCGACCCACTGGGTGCCGGCCACCATGTACTGCAGGATGAACGCCACCGACATCACCAGCCCCGCGACGAATCCGCCGCCGGGCTGGTTGTGCCCGCGCATGAACAGGTAGAACGACACCACCAGGGCCACCGGCAGCAGCAGGCGCACCAGCACCGCCGGCACCATCATGAAACCGAGTGCGGTGTCGCTGGCGTGACGCGGGTTGACCAGATCTGTGACCACGTCCGGTGCCAGCAAACGCTGCTGGGCCGGCAGCTGCAGGCTCTCTTTCGGTGGCCGGAAGCGGCGCAGCAGGGCGTACACGGTCAGCGCCACGGCCACCAGCACGGTGATTTCACCGAGGGTGTCGAAGCCGCGGAAATCCACCAGCATCACGTTGACCACGTTGCTGCCACCGCCCTCGGGCAAGGCGCGGCTCAGGTAGAACGAGGAAATGTCGTTTGGGGTCTGGCGGGTCAGCATGGCGTAGGCCAGCAGAGCCATGCCGACGCCGACCGAGGTCGACAACAGCAAGTCGCGAATACGCCGTACCCGCGCCCGGCGCAGGCTGCCCGGCAACGGCGAGACTTCTTCGATCCGTCGCGGCAGCCAGCGCAGACCCAGGAGGATCAGTACCGTGGTCACCACTTCAACCGCCAGTTGCGTCAGCGCCAGGTCCGGCGCCGAGAACCAGACGAACGTGACGCAGGTCATCAGGCCGCAGACGCTGACCATGGTCAGGGCGGCGAGTCGGTGGTACTTGGCCTGATACGCAGCGCCAAGGGCGCAGGCGATGGCCAGCAGCCACAGGGTGACGAACACGATCGACCCGGGGATCTTCGGCCGTTCACCCCAGCTCAGGCTGCTGTGCAACATCGGGATCAAGCCGGCCAGCACGGCGGCCAGCACCATCAGGAACAACTGCGCTTGCAGGCGCCGGGTGCCGAGCAGTTGGTCCAGGCGGCGAGCCATGCGCATCTTGATGACCAGGCCGCACTCGAACAGGCGCTTGCCGTCAAACCGGCCAATAAGCGGCGGGCGGGTGATGCGTCCGCGCTTGAGCTGATTGCGCAATAGCAGGTAGAGCAGGGTGCCGCAGGACAGGGCAATCAGGCTCATGATCATCGGTGCGTTCAAGCCGTGCCAGATCGCCAGGCTGTACTCTGGCAATGTACCGCCAACCACCGGTTGTGCCGCGGCGGCGAGCAGCGGGCCGACTATCTGGGCCGGGAAAATGCCCACCAGCAGGCAGGTGAACACCAGCAACTCTACCGGAGCACGCATCCACCGCGGCGGCTCGTGGGGCGTGTGGGGCAGGTCGGTGGCAGGCGGGCCGAAGAACACATCCACGGTAAAACGCAGGGAGTAAGCGACGCTGAACGTGCCGGCGATGGTGGCGACGATCGGCAGTGTCAGTTCAACCCAGGCCGTGGCGTTGATGAACACGGTTTCGGCGAAGAACATCTCTTTGGAGAGGAAGCCGTTGAGCAGCGGCACGCCGGCCATCGAGGCACTGGCGACCATGGCCAGGGTCGCGGTGTACGGAATCAGCTTGATCAGGCCGCTGAGCTTGCGGATGTCGCGGGTGCCGCTTTCGTGGTCGATGATCCCGGCGGCCATGAACAGCGAGGCCTTGAAGGTGGCGTGGTTGAGGATGTGGAACACCGCGGCCACGGCCGCCAGGGGGCTGTTCAGGCCGAGTAGCAGGGTGATCAGGCCCAGGTGGCTGATGGTCGAATAGGCCAGCAGGCCCTTGAGGTCGTTCTGGAACATCGCGCAGTAAGCGCCGAGCAGCAGGGTGCAGGCGCCGGCGCCGCTGACGATGTAGAACCATTCTTCACTGCCGGAAAGCGACGGCCATAGCCGTGCGAGCAGGAATACCCCGGCCTTGACCATGGTCGCCGAGTGCAGATACGCCGAGACCGGTGTCGGCGCGGCCATGGCGTGGGGCAGCCAGAAGTGGAAGGGGAATTGCGCGCTTTTGCTCAGGGCGCCGATCAGGATCAGGGGCAGGAGGATGGGGTAAAGGGCATGGGCACGAATCAGCTCGCCGGCGGCCAGGACCTTGTCCAGGTCATAGCTGCCGACCACATGGCCGAGCAGCATGACCCCCGCCAGCAGGCACAAGCCGCCCGCGCCAGTCACCATCAGCGCCATGTAGGCGCCACGGCGGGCATCGGCGCGGTGGTGCCAGTAGCCGATCAACAGGAATGAGAAGAGGCTGGTCAGTTCCCAGAAAAACACGATCTGGATCAGGTTGCCGGAGATCACCAGGCCGAGCATGGCCCCCATGAACGCCAGGAAAAACGCGAAGAAACGCGGCACCGGATCGTCCGGCGACATGTAGTAGCGGGCGTACAGCGACACCAGCGTGCCGATGCCCAGCACCAGCATGGAAAACAGCCAGGCAAAGCCGTCCATGCGCAGGACGAAGTTCAGCCCGAGGCTGGGCAACCAGAAGAATTCTTCGCGAATGACGCCGCCATGGGCGATCTGCGGGTACAGCAGGGCGACCTGGACTGTGCCGATCAAGGCGACCAGGCCTGCCAACAGGGACTCGGCATTGCGGGCGTTGTGCGGCAACACGGCCGCCAAACAGCTGCCAATGAATGGCAGAAGCAGTAGAACTATCAGGGACATAGGCTTCTAATCTGCGGAAGTTTGTGAAGCATCATACGTGCCAGTTCGCGGATCACCAAATGCGAAGCTGTCGCAGAATCCTACAAGATAGACGGAAAAGCCTTGTCCAACTTTGTTTCAGGGGGATGATTACAGCGGGGGCGGCCCCATCGCGAGCAGGCTCGCTCCCACAAGTCTGCAGGTGAACATAATTGCTACGTACAGCCAGAGACACTATGGGAGCGCGCCTGCTCGCGATGGGGTCTGCAGAGGCGACGCAAATTCAAGTGACTTAACCCTGGGTTTCGCGTTCTAGCCCTTCTTCCACAGGGCGAGCCTTACCCTTGGTCTTCAACTCACTGACAATCACCGCTGCCACAATCAACCCGGCCCCCACCAGGGCTATAGCCGGCAGGCGCTCCCCGGCAATGCGCCCGACAATCCCGGCCCACACCGGCTCGCCAGCGTAGATGAGGGTCGCCCGGGTCGGCGAGACGCTCTTCTGTGCCCAGTTCATCGCCACCTGGATCGCCGCGCTCGCCGCTCCCAGCCCCAAGGCGCTGCACAGCAGCAACCAGGAGAAGTCCGGAATCGCCTCGTGGGTCGGCACCACCATCAGGAATGACAGGATCGAAGTAACCGCCAGTTGCACCACCGTTACCCGGCGCACATCCACTTGCCCGGCATAGGTGCTGATCAGAATGATCTCCGCGGCAATCGCCACGGCGCTGATCAGGGTGGCGATTTCACCGGGACTGAAATTGAACGAAGCACCGGACGGCCCGGACAACAGCATCAACCCGGTAAAGGCCAGCATGATGCCGATGCTGGGCATCAGCCCCGGACGGCGGCCCAGCACCAGCCATTGCAGCAACGGCACGAAGGGCACATAGAGGGCGGTTATGAACGCTGACTGACTGCTGGGAATGCTCTGTAACCCCACCGTCTGCAAGCCATAGCCGAGCATGATCGCCACGCCGATAAATGATCCGGCCTTGAGCTCGAACAGGGTCAGTCCCCTCAGGTGCCGCCAGGAAAACAGGGCGACGATGCTGGCGGCAGCGGCAAAGCGCAGGCCGACGAAAAACATCGGGCCGCTGACGGTCATCGCGTGCTGGACCAGCAGGAAGGTGCCGCCCCAGACCATGGTAATCAGCACCAGCACCCATTCGGCCTTGCTGAAACTGGTGAAACGGGAGGAAGCCAGGGGGGAGTTCGCCGACGTCATGACCTTGCACGCTACAAAAGGGCGACGCACAATGCGTCGAATGTTGCGCAGTATACTGCCCAACCCCAGCCAGTGAGCAATATAGTGCACAAAGATTCTTCCCAACGGGCTTCGGTCCTTCAGCACGTCAGCCAGAACGTGCGCCGTTTGCGTCACGCCGCCGATATGAGCCAGAGTGCCCTGGCTGAACTGTCCGGGGTTAGCCGGCGCATGCTGGTGGCCATCGAAGCCGGCGAAAAGAACGTCAGCCTGACTACCCTCGATCGTGTCGCGCAAGCGCTGGATGTTGCCTTCAGCGACCTGATCCAGGCCCCGGACGCCCGGGATCCCAGTCGTATCAACGAGCTGGCCTGGACCGGCAAGATTGCCGGCAGCAAGGCCGTGCTGCTCTCCAAAGCCACGGCCAGCCGTGAAGTGGAACAGTGGGAGTGGTGCCTGCAACCGGGCGAGGTTTATCCGTCGGAACCGGACGCCGATGGCTGGAGCGAACAGATATATGTATTTGAGGGATGCCTGACGGTGATGCTTGGCGATGTGGCCAATAACATTGCCGCAGGCGAATTTTTCATGTTTGCCAGCAACCAGCCCCACTGTTATCGCAACGACGGACCGGTGGCGGCGCGTTTTGTGCGTAATGTGGTGATCTGAACAGGAAGTGCACGATGAGCCAGACCCTGAATAATGAAGCCGACATTCTGATTGTCGGCGGTGGCCTCAGCGGCGCGATGCTGGCGGCGCAGCTGTTGCGCCAGCCAGGCAAGCGCAAGGTCCTGGTGATCGAACCCCGTGGTGAACTTGGTCGGGGCGAGGCCTACAGTGCGGTGGAGCTGGGACATACGCTCAACGGCAATGCGGCGCGCATGAGCGTCGACCCGGACAACGCCGACGACCTGACTCAATGGCTAAGCGAATACATTGCCGCCGGCGGCTGGCCGGAATCGGACCAGCAACAGGTGCCGATCAGCGAATTGTTCCCGCCCCGGGGCATTTTCGGCCTGTACGCACAACAGCGTCTGGCACAGGCGCAAGCGCTGGGCGCCTCAAACGGCTCGAGCGTTGAGCATGTACAAGCTGAAGTGGTGGACCTGCAGGTCGATCCGGACAAGGTGCGATTGACCTTGAGCGACGGTCGACACATGCAGGGCGCTTTTGCGGTGCTGGCCACGGGGATGTTTGCCGCAGCGCGCACGCCACAGACCCAATCCAGCGGCTTGAATGCTGCCGGCCTGGATCCTTGGGACGTGGCCGCCATGGCGCGACTCGACCCGCAGTCGACGGTGTTGATCATCGGCTCGGGCCTGACCATGGTCGATGCCGTGGTGTCGCTGGAACAGGCCGGGCATCGCGGGCCGATCGAAGTGTTCTCCCGACATGGCCTGCTACCCCATGTGCGCCGTCAGCCACCGGTCTGGGTGGATTTTCTCGCCGAAGATCACCGCATCCGTACGCCCCGGCAACTGCTGCGCGAACTGCGCCGGCACTGCCGGGACGCCATCGCCCAGGGCATTGACTGGCAGGCACCGCTGGACACCGTGCGCGCACATATCGGCCGCTTGTGGCACCAGGCGACGGACGTGCAGCGCCGGCAATTCGTGCGGCATGTGCGGCCGTGGTGGGAAAGCCATCATCATCGCTCGCCACCGTTGAGCGCAGAACTGGTGGAACGCTTGCACCGGGAAGGGCGGTTGCGCATTCAGGCGGCATCCTTCCAGGGGCTTGAGCCTTCGACGAATGACGGCGTCGGTATTCGCATTCGACGTCGTGGTGAGACGCATACCACCGTGGTTCATGGTGCAGCGTTGATCAACTCCAGCGGTATCGAATATGACTGGCGCCGGGTCGCGCGTCCGCTGCCCCGGCAATTGCTGGCCCGGGGACTGGTGCGGCCGGGGCCATTGGCGCTGGGTATCGCTGCAGAGGTTGACGGCGCGGTGGTTGATGCCAATGGCCAGGCTGCCAGTCGTCTGTTTGCCATGGGGCCGCCGTTGCGTGGTATTTGGTGGGAAAGCACGGCGGTGACAGATGTGGCGAGTCAGGCCAAGGCCCTGGCGCAGCGATTGGTGCAATAAAGGCTCAGATATATGACAAACCCCGCGATTGGCGGGGTTTGTCATTTTCGGCGCGGTACAAAACCGTGGATCAATAGCGCTGATACTTCGAACCGAACTCGGGACGGTTTTCTGCGACGTAGAGTTTTGCTGGTTGGTCTTTGCCGACGGTGTTCACATTTACTATTGCCGGTTGGGCGGCTTTGCTCACGGCAATCTGTGGTGAAGTGGTGTGTGGCGCGGCGATGGCGGATGTGGCGCCGAGCAGGGTAAGGGTGAAACCCAGGCTGATGATGTTTTTCATGGTGTTGCTCCAGGGGGTGGGGGAGAAGATGTGTCCACTTTAGAGCTGGAGCCTGGTGATGAAAAAACACCCTTGCGCATAGTTATTATCGAGCTTGTTGATCGGCTTTTTGGTCTTGGCGGCCTCTGGGCCGACCAGGTTCCTGGTGGGTTGTGTACATATCCATTGCTTCGGTAACGGCGGCTTATGGTTTCGCCCTTACGGCGAGTCACTTTTAACAAACGCCTTAAAAGTAACCAAAAACGCTTGCCCCAGCGTCCGGCCCCTCGCTTAGGCTCGGCGTTCCTTCGCTCCGGTGTCCATCCGGGGGCATCGCCTCCGGTCGGCTTCGCTTCGACCTCCTCTCGATGCGTTCGACTTCGTCGAACGGCGCTGCGCGCCTACCCCCCGGATGAACACCTCCACTCAGCCTCCCGACGGGGCGGGTGGATCAAGATCAAAAGCTGCAGGCGAGCTAACGCTCGGCCTGTTGAGTGGTGAAGAGAGGGGGCGGGTGTACGCAACTTTGCTTTTGCTCTTCTGTGGGAGCTGGCCTGCCAGCGATGGCGGCCTACGAGCCGACCAATCTCTCTCAGATACACCAGGATCCAATTGTGGGAGCTGGCCTGCCAGCGAAGGCGACCTGACAACCAACCAATCTCTCTCAGATACACCAGGATCCATTTGTGGGAGCTGGCTTGCCAGCTATGGCGGCCTACGAGCCGACCAATCTCTCTCAGATACACCAGGATCCAATTGTGGGAGCTGGCTTGCCAGCGAAGGCGACCTGACAACCAACCAATCTCTCTCAGATACACCAGGATCCATTTGTGGGAGCTGGCTTGCCAGCTATGGCGGCCTACGAGCCGACCAATCTCTCTCAGATACACCAGGATCCATTTGTGGGAGCTGGCTTGCCAGCGATGGCGGCCTACGAGCCGACCAATCTCTCTCAGATACACCAGGATCCAATTGTGGGAGCTGGCTTGCCAGCGATGGCGGCCTACGAGCCGACCAATCTCTCTCAGATACACCAGGATCCAATTGTGGGAGCTGGCTTGCCAGCGATGGCGGCCTACGAGCCGACCAATCTCTCTCAGATACACCAGGATCCAATTGTGGGAGCTGGCCTGCCAGCGAAGGCGGTCTGACATCCAACCCATCCCTTTCTGTCCCCCGACCCTGAACACCATCCCCATAAAAAACCGCGACGCTCCATCAAGAGCCGCGGTTTTTTTCGCGCCACACATTTATTGCTGCAACACCGTCGCCTGGTTAGCCGCACCAAACTGCTGCACGGTGGCCGTCTGGGTCATGCCGCTTTGGTCGATGCTGGTGGTGTTGCCGGTACCGCCCTGGGTTACATAGGCGACGTTCATGGTGTCAGCCTGTTTGACGCTGATCAGGTTGTCGCTGCCGTACTGCTGCTCGGTATACGCACGGTTGCTGCTGCCCGACTGATCGAAGCTGCTGGTGTTGCGATCGCCGGTGGTGCTGCCCATGGCCAGGTTGAGGTCTCCGCGCTGGTCGGAGATGAGGATGTTGTCGCTGCCGTTCTGGTCGAAATACAGCTCGTTGTAGGAATCTGCCTGGCTGATGGTGGTTTTGTTGCCGGTGCCGTTCTGGTTGGTGGTCACGAGGTTGCTGGTGCCATTCTGGGTGAAGTTGGCGGTGTTGTTGGTGCCGTTCTGATTGATGGTCGCACGCTGGTTGCTGCCGAACTGGCCGCCTTTTTGTTCACCCTTCCAGTTGCTGGCCAGGACCGTGTTGCCGGTGCCCACCGAGTTGGCAGTGAGCACGTGACTGTCGCCACTCTGATAGGTGAAGTGGACGTTGCTGGTGCCCTGTTGGTACAGGGCCACGGTCGAGCCGACCGAGTCGAACTGGTCGGCATAGATGGCATTGAGGTCGCCGACTTGCAGCACGGTCGTAAGGTTGTTTTCGCCGAAGCTCTGGTCAACCACGGTTTCGTTGCTGTCACCCTGCTGCCTGATAGCGGTCTGGCTGGCGAGCTGGGTTTCTTGCCAGACTTCGGTGCCGTTGAGGTTGCCCGCCTGGTTGATGTTTACGTTGCCGCCTATACCGTTGCGCTGGTCGCCGTAGGCATAGTTGCCGTCGCCGGTCTGGTCGATCGTGATCTGGCCACCGTTTTGCGTCACCTGTTCGGCCGCACCGTAGTTTTCATTGCCAAGCTGGGTGACTGTCGCAGTGTTGGCGATGCCGTTGACTGTTTGCTCGATGTAGATTTCGTTGGCGTCACCTTGTTGGAAAGACTTGGCGGATGTGCCGTCCTGGCTGTCCTGGTAGACCAGCGAGAAGTTGCCGTTGCCGTCCTGTTGCTGCAGCGATTCGCTGGCGCCAAGGCCGATCGACTGGCTGGCGTGGGTGCCGTTGAAGGTACCGCTCTGCAGTTGGATTATCTGGCTGCCGCTATCGAACAACTGCTCGGCGTAGCCGGCGTTGAAGCTGCCGACCTGGTTCTGGCTGATGGCGCCGGTGGCGGTGTCTTGTACGCTGGCCGCATCGTTACCTTCACCGTCTTGCTGCTGGTTGGCGGTGCTGAGCGGTGCCAGGGTCTGTTTCACATTGGCGATGTTGGCATCACCGAGTTGGGTCTGGTTGGACACACTGTCGTCTGCCAGTGCCTGGGCACTGACAATGACTAGGATGGCGGCGGTAAGGGGCGTCAGTTTGAACATGATGAAACCTCCAAGTGGTGCAGTGCTTTAACGATATTGTTTGACCGAAACGCTCATGCCGTTCCCGGACTGGGTTACGGCGCCTTGCAGCCCCGAACCCGCCTGGTCGATGCTGGCGTCGTTGTTGTTGCCGTTCTGGGATATCTGCGCACGGTTGTGGCTACCGGTCTGAGTGATAGAGGCGTTATTGCCCGAACCTTGCTGATTGATCATTGCCATCAGGTCGCTGCCTTGTTGCAGGATGTAAGCCTCCTGATTGCTGCCCGACTGCACGATGGTGCCGAGCAATGACTGGCCGTTCTGTTGCAACAAGGCGATGTTGGCCTGGCCGTTCTGGTCGATCAGCGCGTGCTGGCCAACCGGTGGTGGCAACTCACCGAGATCGCCACCCGGGCCCAGGTCGTCGTTTTCCATCAGGTCATCGGCACGCACGCCTGTGCTGCTGCAGAGCACAAGCAGGCAGAGCAGGGCGGCGGTCGACGTTTTCATGGTCAAGTCCTTGAGTCGAAGGCTTGCCCCACTGGCTGAACCGGCCAGTGGGACGAGCGATTACTGCACGGTGACGGAGACGTTGCGCACCGAGCCCGGGGTTGAACGGATGGTGGCCGTCGGGTTGACCGATGGCGCGGTCAAGTTGGTGACGTTCAGGGTCCATCGCCCGGTAATCGCCACGCCGGCGGTGCCCAGAGTGACCAGCCCGGCCGGTGTGGTGACCTGGACGGTGACCGTGTTGCCGGGGATCGTCGACGAGGTACCGGTGAAGTTCCAGGTAAAGCGGTTGCCGGCACGGGCGGTGACCGTGGCCGCCGTTACGTTGAAGACTTCCAGTACCAGTGGTGGCGAGACCTGTACCGTGACCGTGGCCGGTGCCGACTGGACGCCGGAGCTGTCCCGGGCGATATAGGTGAAGGTCGTGGTGAACGGCAACAGGACCACTGCCGGTGGGGTGTAGGTGACGGTCGTGCCGTTGGTGCTGACCGTGCCGCGCCCTATCGCTGGCTGGGTGACGCTGGCGACCGCCAGCGGTACGTTGCCTTCCGGATCGGAATCGTTACCCAACACGTTGATCGTCACCGGTACACCCTGGGTAGCGATAGCGTCGGCGACAGCCACCGGTGGCCGGTTCGGCGCAACGGTGATGGTTACGGTCGCCGCGTCGGTCGAGACCAGACCTTTTGCGTCCTGGACCTTGTAGGTGAAGGTCGTGGTCAGCGGTGCGTTGACCACGGCCGGCGGGGTATAGATCACATTGTTGACAGCCAATGCCACGGTGCCCTGGCCTGCGGCCGGTTGCGTCAGAGCCGTAACGCTCAGTGGCGCGTCGTTGTCCGGATCGCTGTCGTTGGCCAACAGATTGAGGGTGACCGGCACGCCAAAGGTGGTGCTGCCAACATCGGCAACAGCAATCGGCCGCTGGTTCTCACCAGAGTCCGGCGCCGTGCCGAGTACCACGACCGGCTCGGTATCACTGCCGCCGGCGGCAGACTTGATGGTGACAGTAGCCGGTGGCTGAGGCAGGTCGGAGACGGTCAAGCGTTGCAGCGTGCCGCTCTTCGACAGACGCCCGTAGCCTTGGGCGACCATGTCTGGTACGACCACTTCATCAGTGGAGGTGGCTTCGATCAGCAGGCTGTGATTGCTCCAGTTGTAGCGAGCGGTCTGGATTTTCACCACGTCCGAGAGTTTGCTCGACACCGATGTAGGTCGAGTGGTACCGGCCGGGTTGGTGGCGGTCACCACAACGACCGGAGGCACGCTGCCGGTAAACAAGTGATGGGCGAAGAACTGTCCAGTGTTGTCGCCCACCATGGTTGTCTGGCACGGCGCTGGAGGCGGTCCGGGGACGAGGGCGACGGATTCGCGGAAGCACAGGGCCGAGCCGTTGGCCGCTTTGGCGAAAACTTCGACCCGGGTACCGGCGCCGGCGCCCGCCGCGGTACGACGGTAGGAGGCACGGCTGATTTCCACCGGCGTCTGCGCACGGTTGTCGTGCACCTTGCCGGACAGGGTGAACAGGTTGGTCTGGATGGTCCCGGCCGGCCCCTGGATGCGCACGAAGTTGGTGTTGTTCGGGCTGCCGGTGACCGCTTCAGTGAGGTTCGGATCGCCGACGAAGGTTTCGATGGCACCGGTGTCCGGATTCACTTCGGTGTAGGGGCCGTTGACACTTTTAAGGAATGGCCCGATCGCACCGGTCAATACACCGCTGAAATTGCCCGGCGCGCCGATGCCGATATCTCGGGTGATATTGATGGCCCGGCGTCCCGGGGTCGTGACGTTGACCGTTTCCACACCATAGGGGTGGGTGATGGTGTAGGTGCCGGCGGTGGGTACGTTCACCCGCAGGCGGATCCTGGCGAAGCTTTGCTGGTCGCCATCGACAGGGTTTTCCGAGGCGAATGCCGCTTCAATGCCGGCCACGTAGACGTCCAGGCCATAGCCTGCCGCGTTGTTGTTGATGCTGGTCTCGGCGAGGAACCAGAACGCTTCCGGCGGCCAGTTGTCCGGGAAAATCATCGGCTGGGCGTCGTCGTAGATGCCCGGTTCCGCCAGCAAGGTGCACATGTAGGCCGGTGGTACGCTGGCCGGTACCCTCGAGCTGGCTGCCCGGGATTGGCACAGTTCCAGCTTCATCTGGTTATTGTCCTGATACCACATGGGGTATTTGCCCGTGGCAAAGGTGTAAGGGCCCGGGTCGACGGCGGCCAGTTGCGCGAACGCGCTGCCGGACAGCGACAGAGTCAATCCCAGGGCGTTGAGCGCCAGGCGTGGCCAATTGTTCATGATGCCTCCTGATGAGGATCTGGGCATGTGAGCGTTCATTGCACGATGACCACTTCTTCGGTGTCGCTGCCGCCATTGGATGACGACACCCGAACCTTGGCTGGCGGAATCGGTGTGATGCCGGTGCTGAGGCTTTTCACCGCACCGTCCCCACTCAAGGCGCCGATGGCGATCCCTGTGTCTGAGGTGGCGGTGAGCACCGGTGGCGAGGTTTCATCGCTGGTCGAGGCGATCACGGTGATTTGCCCGGTGCTGAGTTTGTATTCGGCACTTGAAATCACCACCAGGTCAGTCAGGGGCATAGGCAAGGTGGTCGGCGTGCTGCTGGCGATGGCCAGGTGGTTGTCGGCGGTCACTTGCAACGTGCTTGGCAATGTCGGATTGCTCGGCGACTGGGCATACCAGTGGCCGGTGGAGTTGGCCTCGGTCAGGTTCAGTACCGGGCTGTTGCTGGCCAGGATCACGGTGGCCGGCGCAGGGGGGGCCATGACGAACACATCCTGCTGGGCCACCGGTGCGCTCTCACCGGCCTTGCGCGAGTAGGTGCTGCGCTCGGCGATGATCGGCGTCGGCCGGACCACGGTCGACAGCTTGCCGGAGACGGCGAAGACGTCAGTGCGCAAGTCGATGCCATTGGGGCCTTCGATGCGCACGTAGTTGGTATTGAACGGACTGCCGGTGACGGCCTCCGCGAGGTTCGGGTCGCCGACGAATTGTTCGGCCGCGCCGGTGAGCGGGTTGGTCTCGGTGTATGGGCCATTGACGCTGCGCAGGAACGGGCCGATATCGCCCTTGAGTGCGCCGTCGTAGGTTTTCGGCGAGCCGATGCCGATGTCCCGGGTCATGTTGATTGCGCGCTGCCCGGGGGTGTCGATGTTGAATACCTCGACACCGTAGGGATGGGTAATCACGTAGGTGCCAGCGGTGGGCACGTCGACGCGAATGCGGATGCGGGCAAAGCTGACCTGGTCACCCTCGACGGGTTCTTCGGCAGCGAATGCGGCCTCGATGGCCGAGACGTAGGTCAGGTCGATGCCCCTGGCCGCATCGACGATGGCGCCATCGGCGGTAAACCAGAACGCTTCGTCGGGAAAATTGGTCGGGAAGACAATCGGTTGCGCGTCGTCAAACACGCCGGGCGTCGGCAGCAGATTGCACATGTAGGTCGGGGCACCCGGAACGCTCGCTACACGAGAACTGACAGCCTTGGACAGGCAAAGATCGAGGGTCCGACCGTGGGTGTCCTGATACCACGAGGCGAAACTTCCGTTGCCGGGCAGGTAGGGGCCGGGGTCGACAGCAAACAGCGCCGCGTGGGCGGCGCCTTGGGCCAGAGCGGACACGACCAGTGCGATCGTGGTTTTGGACAGTAAAGGGTGCATGAGTATTCCCTCTATCAGAGTTCCTGCCCCTTGGGCGGGTCAGTTGGCAGGGTTTCGGCAAATTCCATACCAATCTGCGAAAACAGCCGTGAAGAGGCCGGCCTGTGGGCCTGTGCGCAGCTGGCGCCGATAGGCCAGCGCTTGGCGCAAAGGGCCACAGCGCCCAGACGTGGGGGTAGATTGGGAAGTGAGGAAGGGGGACCCAAAGTCGGGCAAACCGGCTTGAATGGGCTATAAAACTAGTGGAGGTTTACGGGGAACCACGTCGATGACTACGCTTGCCAAAGCAATGCCGACCGAAAATGAGATTCGCCTGAACTCGCGCAAGCAGCCGTTCAATCTGCTGCGCTGGTTCTCGCTGATCAGCATGGCGGTCATCGGCACGGCGGCGGTGGCATTGGGGGCGGTGTCCAGCCGCTTCGTGATCACCGAAAGTGTGCAGCGCGATGCCTTGTTGACCTCGCAGTTCGTCCAGGCGATAGCCACGGCCGAGGTGGAACATGTGTCGATCCCCAACGTGCGGACCATGGGCGAGTTGCTGGACCCACGCAAGGACCAGGATTTTCCCGATGTCGACCCGCTGGCCCGTGCCAGTGCCCGGGGCGAATTCCTCGACCATATCGAACATTTGCCCGACGTGATCCTGGCCAACATCTATGCCCCCGATCGCATGGTGATCTGGTCGACCAACCCGGCCCTGATGGGCACCACGATCCATACCGATAAAGACCTCGAACAGGCATTCGCATTGAAGACTGCGGTGTCGACCAGCTACCACACTGTCGACAAGACGCGAAAGGAGCAGAAGTTCGTGGTACCCCCGCAGTTCATCTTCATCGAAAACTACATTCCGCTGTTCGACGCCGATGGCAAGACGGTCATGGCCATGGTCGAAATCTATAAAGAACCCCAGGACCTGATCAATCGCATGGAGCGTGGCCTGGTGCTGATCTGGCTGGCCACCGCCCTGGGTGGCGGCCTGATCTATCTGGGCCTGTACTGGATTGTACGACGGGCGGCAACACTGCTGGCGCAACAGCAGGAGCAATTGATCACCAATGAAACCTATGTGGTGCTGGGCGAGATGTCGTCGGCGGTGGCCCACAGCCTGCGTAACCCCTTGGCGACCATCCGCTCAAGCGCCGAGCTGGCACAGGAGTTCGACGATGGCGCGGCACATAAGAACATCACCGACATCATCGGTCAGGTCGATCGCATGTCGATGTGGGTGCGGGAGTTGCTGCAGTCGTTGCGTCCGCTCAATGACGAGCCCGAGCCGGTAAACCTGGTGGCGGCCTTGCATGACAGCCTGATGGCCTACGAGCAGCAGATCGCCAAGGCTAAAGTCACCGTGGAGTTCAAGCCGGACCAGACGCCGATGGTCCTGAGCGAGCACGGGCAGCTGACACAAATCCTCAACAGCCTGCTGGCCAATGCCATGGAAGCAATGGAGACGGGCGGTAAGTTGACCATCCAGATCGAACCGGGCGATGCCCAGGCTGTGAGCGTGGTCGTCACTGACACCGGCAGAGGCATGAGCGACGAGCAACAAAGCATGGCATTCCGTCCGTTTTTCACCACCAAGCAAGGCGGACTGGGCGTCGGACTGGTGCTGGTCAAACGCATCATGGAACGTTTCGGCGGTGCGGTAGCCCTGGACAGTCGCGAGGGTGAGGGCACCTCTGTGCGCCTGACGTTCAAGCGGGTTCCCTGAAGTTGGGTGTGAACTTTCCCCATTTGCGGGGGGCAGTCCCCGTTTTTCTCCAGGTTCATGGTGTGTTTATATTGATAACTTATTGAATTTAATAGAGTTGATAATTCTGCGTCAGTTAGTTGCAAATCTGGCGAGGTCCTTGCAAAACCTTCATCACCTCCTTCATGACGTAGAGGCGGCTGGTGATGAAAAACAACGTGCGCTCGCGAGCCTGGGGCATGCATCTGGTACTGGCTGTGGTGGTCGGTTTGCTGGCCAGCCAGCTACTGCTCGCCAATCGCGCGCCGTCGACACCTGAGCCGGCTGTTGAAGCTGAGTCCGAGTCTGCCACCCCGTGGGGGGGCGACTACTTCCCCAATATTCTGCTGACCAACCAGGACGGTCAGCAGGTGCGTTTCTTCGATGATCTGATCAAAGGCAAAGTGGTGGTGATCAACTTCATCTTCACTTCGTGCAGCGACTCCTGCCCACTGGAAACCGCTCGCCTGCGCCAGGTGCAGAAGCTGCTGGGCGATCGTGTCGGCAAGGACATCTTTTTCTACTCCATCAGCATCGATCCCTTGAGCGATACACCTGAAGTACTCAAGGCCTATGCGCAACGCTTTCAGATCGGGCCGGGCTGGCAGTTCCTCACCGGCGAATTTGCCGATATCACCGATCTGCGCAAAAAGCTCGGTTTGTTCATCGACGGCGTCGACAACGGCCGCAACAAGGATCACAACCTGAGCCTGATCGTCGGCAACCAGAGCACCGGACGCTGGATGAAAGCCTCGCCCTTCGAGAACCCCTGGATAATCGCCGATCAACTGGCCAACACCTTGCAGAACTGGAAGCAAGCCAGCACGGGAGAAAGCTACGCGGACGCTCCCGAAATCCGTCCGCCGAGCAATGGCGAAGAGCTGTTCCGCACCCGTTGCGCCTCCTGTCACAGCCTGGGCCCGCTGGACGGTCAGGGCATTGGCCTGCGCAGCATCGGCCCGGATCTGATCGGCGTGACCCGTCTGCGCGATCCGGCCTGGCTCACCCGCTGGATTCGCGAACCGGATCGCATGCTGGCCGAGAAAGACCCGATTGCCATGGAGCTGTTCGAGCGTTTCAACAAGATCCCGATGCCCAACCTGCGCCTTGACCAGGCTGCTGCGCAGTCGATCATCGAGTTCCTGCACGAAGAAACCGAGCGCCAGCAGCCATCGGTAGCACCACTGGTCAGCGGTACCGACGAGCCGGCAATTGCGCCGTCGAACATGAGTCAGGTGCAGTGACTGAGAAGTGGAAGTGTCGAAATAGTGACGTTGGCCAGTCCATTGCATCAATGTTACCTACACTGATGCAAAGGGCTGAAAAGGTTTGATTTCAAGGAAGCAGGACCCGCCCATGCAAATAATCGAACAACAAAAAATCATACCGGTGCCACCGGCACCACAAAGCAAGGGGTGGCGGCCTCAGTTCAATCTGTTGCGCTGGTTTTCCCTGGCCAGCTTTTTCATCATCGCCATCGTGGCGCTGGGTCTGGGTTATATCTCCACGCGTTTTGTGGTGGACGAAAGCATCGAGCGCGACTCGATGCTGACTGCGCAGTTCATCCAGGCCATCGGTGAAGCGGAGATCCGCCATGCCGGAATTTCCCCGAACCGGACCATGGGCGAGATGCTCGACCCGCGCATGGACAATGATTATCCAGATGTCAGCCCCGCAGCCCGGGCTGCTTCTCGTATTGAGTTTCTCGATCACGTGGAACATCTGCCGGACATTCTGCTGGCAACGGTTTACGCCCACGATCGCACGGTGGTCTGGTCGACCAACCCGGAACTGATCGGCACGCGCATCGACGATGACGATGAGCTGGCCGAGGCCTTTGAGATGAAAGAACCGGTGTCTACCAGTTACCACGAGATCGATGAGGGACGTCCCGAGCAACGGTTGTTGCGTGAGCCGGAATACCTGTTCGTCGAGAACTACATCCCGCTGTTCAATGCCGACAAAAGCAAAGTGTTAGCCATGGTCGAGATCTACAAGGAACCGGTTGATCTGGTGGGACGCATCCAGCGCGGGTTCAAGGCGATCTGGCTGGCCACCCTGATCGGAGGGGCGGCGATTTATCTCGGGCTGTTCTGGATCGTGCGGCACGCCGCAATGCTGTTGCAGAGCCAGCAGAAGCAGCTGATCGCCAATGAAACCTTTGTCGCCCTGGGGGAGATGTCCTCGGCAGTGGCGCACAGCTTGCGTAATCCTCTGGCGAACATCCGTTCCAGTGCCGAACTGGCCCAGGAAATCGCCAGCCAGACAGCGCAGAAAAACATCGGCGACATCATCAGCCAGGTCGACCGCATGTCGCGCTGGGTCCGCGACCTGCTGGTATCGCTGCGACCGGTGAACGACGACTGTGAAACCGTCGATCTGGTGCTGGTCATCGACGACACCCTCAGTGCCTTCGAGTCGTTGATCAAGCGCTCGCAGGTCGAGGTGCGCTTCACCCCCAAAAGCGTGCCACCGATCGTCAGCCAGCAGATGCTGTTGACGCAAATACTCAATAGCCTGTTTGCAAATGCACTGGAAGCGATGCCCAAGGGCGGCGTATTGACGATCGATATCGAGTCGCCTGCGCCGGGGCATCTGCGCATGGCCCTGACCGATACCGGCAAGGGCATGTCCAGGCAGCAGCAGCAAATGGTCTTCAAACCGTTTTTCACCACCAAGCAGGGCGGGCTGGGCGTAGGCCTGGCCCTGGTAAAAAGAATAATGGAGCGGTTTGAAGGCTCGGTCGAACTGACCAGCCAGGAGCAGGAAGGAACCCGCGTGTGTCTCAATTTCAAAGTGGCAACGGGAGGGGAATATGGAGCACAGCGTACTGCTGGTCGAGGATGACGAAATCCTTGCCGAGAATATTCAGACCTACCTGGAGCGCAAGGCCTTCGAGGTGACTGTCTGCCATTCGGCTGAAGACGCACTGGAGCATTTGAGGTCTTTCGTTCCAGATGTGGTACTGACCGACAACTCATTGCCCGGCATGAGTGGTCACGACCTGATCCAGAAGCTGCGCGTCAGCGCGCCGGATCTGAAAGTGATCATGATGACCGGCTACGGCAACGTCGAAGACGCGGTGGTGGCGATGAAAGAGGGCGCCTTTCATTACGTCACCAAACCTGTGGCCCTGCCGGAGCTCAAGCTGCTGCTGGACAAGGCCCTGGCCACCGACCGAATGGAGCGCACCCTGTCGTTCTACCAGGAGCGTGAAGCCCAGAAGTCCGGGGTGCAGGCTTTGATTGGCGAGTCGGAGCCGATGCAGTACCTCAAGGGCACCATTGCCCAGTTGCTCGACGCCGAACGGCGAATGGCCAACAGTGATCTGCCGCCGGTATTGGTCGAAGGCGAGACCGGCACCGGCAAAGAGTTGGTGGCCCGGGCCTTGCACTTTGACGGCCCGCGCAGCAAAGGACCGTTCATTGAATTCAACTGCGCCTCGATTCCGTCCAATCTGGTGGAGTCGGAACTGTTCGGCCACGAGAAGGGCGCCTTTACCGACGCCAAGGACCGCCGCATGGGGCTGGTGGAAGCGGCCGACGGTGGCACGCTGTTCCTTGATGAAATCGGTGAAATGGACCTGCTGCTGCAAGCCAAATTGCTGAAACTGCTGGAAGACCGCACCATCCGCCGGGTCGGCTCGGTCAAGGAGCGCAAGGTCGATCTACGGGTGATCAGCGCCACCAACTGCAACCTCGAACAGATGGTTCAGCAGGGCAAGTTTCGCCGAGACCTGTTTTTCCGCCTGCGCATCATTTCGATCAAGGTGCCGCGCCTGTACACCCGTGGTGCCGACATCCTGCTGCTGGCCAGGCACTTTCTGGCCACCCATGGCAAACGCTACGGCAAGCCGAACCTGCATTTCAGCGAGCACGCCGAAGCCCTGCTGCTCAGCTACAGCTGGCCGGGCAACGTGCGCGAATTGCGCAACATGCTCGAACAGACCGTGTTGCTCGCGCAAAGCGACACCATTGCCGCCCATCAACTCAATGTCTGCCTGAGCCTGGTGGACGAGCCCCTGGCGCAGCAAGAGGTGGCGCAGTATCACGACCAGCGTCCGGCCTACAACGGCAGCGAGTCGATGAACCTGCCGGAAGTGGAGCGCGACATGGTGCGCAAGATGCTCGACAAGACCGACTGGAACGTCACCAAATCGGCGCGCCTGTTGGGGCTCAGTCGTGACATGCTGCGTTATCGCATCGAAAAACTCGGCCTTGCGCGCCCGGACAAGCGCCAGTGGTAGATGTCACTGCAGCCTGGGCGGCTGTCGACCGCAGCTCATCATGCATGAGGGATCGACGACTTCCTGGTTCACGTAGATGCCGCGCTCCGGATCATAGGCGCGGATGAACACGCGAACGGTGGCATCGGCCACTGTCGGCAAGCGCGAGTCGGAGAACACATGCTCGCTCGAAACCGGAATGAAATTGCCCGGCTCGGTCGGGATGTATGAACCTGGCGGTATGGTGCTCAGCGAAGGCGGGGAAGGGTGGGCGAAGGGCTGGTCTGTCCCGTAATAATTGAATTCACTGCTGTCGCTGTCGGTTTGCATCGCATTGTCGTCCGCGTAGGCGCCCGGCGAGGCGATCAGGCAGAGGGTGAGCAGTAGCGTCAGATCGGTTTTTTTCATGGCGGCACCTGCGAAAGCGGTTCCAATGCATTTCCCCAAGGTCATTAACTATAGCCCTCCCGTGGGGCCGCCGCCGGTGCGGGTCACTTACAGGTTCGCAACAAACTGCTCATGGGGTTGCCAGCAGGGTTGATTTAGACTCCGGCCGATTATTCAAACGACCGTCCACTGGAGCGTGCAATGGAAATGCCGACAAAAGAAGCCGCCATCGCGAGCAACCGCGAGGCCTGGAACGACTCCGCCCGCCATCACAAAGACTCCCCGGATTGGCCGGCCCTGGCAGACGCGGTGCGCCAGGCGAATTTTTCCTGTCTGGATGAAACCCTCAGCGGTTTACTGATGCAGGTGGGGGTCGCCGATAAGGATCTGGTCCAACTGGGTTGCAACAACGGCCGAGAAAGCCTGTCGCTGTTTGCCCTGGGGGCCCGCAGCGTGGTCGGCGTCGACCAGTCCGGGGCGTTCCTCGAACAGGCACGGGAACTGGCCTCGCGTTCGCCCCATGCGCCGCAATTCATCGAGGCGGACATCCACCATTTACCGGCCGACTTGCAGGGGCGTTTCGATGTGGCGCTGATCACCATCGGCGTCCTCAACTGGATGCCGGACATCGGCGCATTCTTGCGTCACGTCGCGCAAACCCTGAAACCGGGCGGCGCGCTGGTGGTGTACGAAACTCACCCGTTCCTGGAAATGTTCGATCCCGAGGCCGCTGACCCGTTTCGCCTCTCAAGTTCCTATTTTCGCAGCGAGCCGTTCGTGCAGCACGAACCGATCGTCTATGAAGGCAAGGTCGAACAACCGTCCGCGCCGTCCTACTGGTTCGTCCACACCCTGGGCGACCTGTTCAGCGGCGCCATTGCGGCGGGGCTGCAGATCAGCCACTTCAAGGAATATGCGCATTCCAACCGCGAGGAGGCCTATGACCGCTACCAGCAGCAGGTGGCGCAGTTGCCGTTGTGCTTTACGTGGGTGGTGGTGAAGGGGGGGGCAGAGCAGGGGATGCCGATCAGAGATTTGAGTGACTGGCTGGGTGATCGGGCTGTGCGCAGAGATCGATGCCCAAGGCATGAATGACCTTCAGGACCGTGTCGAAGCGTGGTTTTGCACCGGGAGCGAAGGCCTTGTACAGGCTTTCGCGACCCATTGCGGATTCTTTGGCTATCTGTGTCATGCCCTGGACTTTGATTCCCCCCCCCCAGAGCCTATGCGCGTAACGAGACATAAGCAGGTTTGCCCCCGAGGGCCCCGTTGCGGGCAAGCATGCGCGTTGGCGCATTTCTCCCGGCCCTGTGGCGTTCGGCGGACCGAGTAGCATGGGAACGGGGCAGAGGCTGATGAATTTGTCAGCGTCGCGCAGACGGCTGCACTCCAACACGTAGTGGGAGCGATCCAAGCTCAATCAAACTGCTTTGATGCGCTGGCGATGCGCTGGTACTTACGCAGCTGCCGGTTAGCGCTGCGGATATCCAGAAAAAATATCTCTCCGCTGCGCCACAGCAGCATCCACGCGGTGACGGTAACGACCCCCACGGGGATCGTGCCTTCAATGCCCAGAGCCGTGCCTGTCAGCGCCAAGGCTAGTGCCAAGCCCAGGAGTATCAGCGCTACCAGCCGCTGGCTGCGAATATCCCCTCTGAGTTGTTCGCTCTTTTCCTCAAAGGTATTGCTGATGGCTTGCTGCAGGCGTTCTCGCTCATCTTGCGGGCAGCGAATCTGCAGGCACAGCTCGGAGTGGTACCAGGCGCTATCCGACAGGTAGTCCACCAGTTCGGGGCTCAGCTTGGGGGTGGCCGGCGAGGCAAACGGATTGAGGTAATCATGGGTGATCGTCAGATCGATTTTTTTAGTCATAACTAACCTTTGCTTGGTGGACTTGTGGATGGAGGCTTTAGTGTTCAAGGTAAAGCTAGACGCAATACAGCTGATCTGCCTGATCTGCAGTCGCACGCGCTGTACAGGAGCGAAACTGCGTACACAGCTTCCACCGGGATGCATCGGTGATTTTGTTGGTCGAGGGGGGAGGATTGAAATGCCGGTCGAAGACTTGCGAAGGCGTTAGGTCTTTTGCGGCACAGAGATTTTTCAACTGCTAGTCATTAGTTCTTGTTGAGCGCCCACAGGGATGCGGGCCAACATTTTACTAGGGCTTCTGTTCAAAAAATCGACCGATTGCTATGGAAGACAACTATTCGAGGTATCTAATTTTCCGATTTCTGCCTGTCACCAAGGGCTGCACCCGACCCAAAACGGCCTATCGCAAGAGACGGAAAACGGTCGATAACGGCCCTTCGGCCTAAGTCAAATTTCGGCAAAAGCGTTACGAAACCAGGAACGACTCAATCTGCCGCACCTTCCAGCATGACATCAGCAGATAAACTCTTCTGCTTCAGCTGTTTATTAATCAACTTTATCAGTTCGCGAATTGCCTGCTCCAGTCGAGTCATATGCTGGGTCATCCACTGGATTCTCCGGCTCTCTTTGGCATGATCACTGTCTATGTATTTCGACGAGCCCCCTGTCTATGGCATCTACCACCCAACCCAATGGTCGACCTACTTTTCCCTGAATATTGGGTTCTAGTAGCTCAAGGATATGGTGTGCTTGAGAAACGGTTAGGCCATCCATCAACGATACGACTTGCCATGCTAGCGCCCGCTGAGTTTTAGGGCGATAGGGCTCTGCCTCTCGATTTATGACTCGGATGATAAGATTCCCGTGCTTCTGGAGTGAAAGGCTAGTTTTTCCGGCAGGCGCATCCGTGAGAGTCACAAGTGTTGACTCCTGATAATTGTCAGTTCTGCTGTTGGCCACTATCTCTTTTATCCGGTGGATAACTTTCACCCACTCTGGCTTGCTAGCGAAGTACGAAGGATGACCAACTGCGATAACTGGTATTTCACGTCCTAGACAGTTCACAAAAAGTTTTTCCCCGAAAAAAATTCGAACCTGCCTGCCTTTATGTTGTGTATAAATTGGAATCCCTAAATTTCGATCAACTTTGCCTTGGCAGTAATTAGCACGAAAAAAATCAAACGTGGCGATCCCTTCCAAGAGGATTATCTTTGGCGAAATGAACGAAATCATTTCCTCCAAAAATGGTTTGGCTTCGCGCTGGGCCTCATCTAATGTGATTCCTTGTTCAACCTTAAAGGTTTCTACACTGGAGGCCCTTCGGAAGGCAAGATTAGACTTTGGTATCTTCCTGACCTCTTCCTTGCTGATACCAAAAACTTCCATGAGAAGCGGCAGCATTGCCCTTTGGATTGGATAGTCACAATCCACATACTCATGTTCCCAGTTTTCATAAAATGATTGAGAGGCCAGTTCGGATTCAGACCACTTTGAAGGATTTCCACCAGGTTTAATGCCTACGACGAGCGCTTCGGATGGATCAATTCGGCTAAAAAAAATGCTGTAAAATCGGCGTTCACTTAGACCACTCACCTTTTGATAACGCCTAGCGATGTCTTGCATTTTGACGATTGTATCCAAGGGCGACATCCTCCGATTAGACCGAGTCAGTAAGGTTAGATGAATAGCTACTGCTGGCCGCTTGCAGACTGTCATGAAGGGCTGCAACCGACCCAGTGCGGCGGTGGGCAAGGGCCAAGACTGGCCGTCCTCTACTGGTCATTACTGCCGCTAAGGGGCCACAAGCGGTCCTTTAATGCGACTTCGGCTTCAAGGGTGGATCAGCACGCCGGTTTACGATTCGTAAAAAACACCTGCAATAACGCTAATTTTGGTTTTTTCCGAGTGACCGAAGCCTCTCAAGCTATGCGGCCTTGCCAACGATAGTGTCGGTGAAGAAACTTCATCGACATCTTGTTTTTTTTGAAACTTACCCCCACCGAATGCCAATGAAAGCTTTTCAGCCTCCAGGTGGAATCCAGCTATGGATGACCGGCTCCAACATTTGGGAATGCCCCCTCCTGGCCGTTAGCAGCGTCCATGATCGAATGGCTTACGACGAATCGGATCTATCTCGCGGGCTGTGGCACTTACCTCGTGAGATACAATGAACGCGACTGGATCGTTTTCACTGGAGTCATGAACATGTCCCATGGGTATCTTTACTTGCTCGTTCACAGTCGCGGTGATGTGTTTAAGGTCGGGATTAGTACAGTACCCACCAACCGTCTCCACAAGCATACCCGTCAAGATTTCGTGGTCGCTGATGGTACGCTCTACAAGCTCCCGAGTATCGAAGCCGCGCGCCACCTTGAANCCCACCAACCGTCTCCACAAGCATACCCGTCAAGATTTCGTGGTCGCTGATGGTACGCTCTACAAGCTCCCGAGTATCGAAGCCGCGCGCCACCTTGAACTGCTGATCCTACGCTCTCTACCAAGCGCACGCGGTAAGGGGGCTRGTCGCATTATTGATGGCCGTACAGAATGCTTTCGTATCGGATACTTTCGTTTGGTGAGCAATCTCCTCCTTGCTGCGCTCGAGTCACCGTTGGGTGAAGGCTATGAGCGCTGATGGTACGCTCTACAAGCTCCCGAGTATCGAAGCCGCGCGCCACCTTGAACTGCTGATCCTACGCTCTCTACCAAGCGCACGCGGTAAGGGGGCTAGTCGCATTATTGATGGCCGTACAGAATGCTTTCGTATCGGATACTTTCGTTTGGTGAGCAATCTCCTCCTTGCTGCGCTCGAGTCACCGTTGGGTGAAGGCTATGAGGTGTGCGATATGGAAGGCCACATCAAGGTTCCATCAAGAATGAATGGCTGGGACATTCCTGAGGTGCGGGCAGCACGCCTGGACAGCCCCCAATGCACGGTCAATGGCGTGACGTATAAGAGCTTTCGAAATGCATGGATCTCTTTATTCGGCGAGGAAACTCCAGGCCGCCAACCTGCACGGATTGAGTGGAAAAAGCAGGGTAAATTGGAAATTCGTGGTCTGTTATTCGAGAAGGTTCAAGGCAACGTCGAAGAATAGTCCTCACTTCTGGTGAAAATGCCGAACCGCCTTGCGTATAGGCGCTGAAGAAACTAGTGATTCTAGACTCGCCAGTAATCGTCACCAGTGCGGCTCGTTCAGACCGCTTCTGGCCGTTTTCTGCCCCGCGTGAAGTGCAGCAACAGATCATGTTTAGATGTTGGGGTGGTAAAAAATGATACTGGTTGCGACGGCCGTTGCGGCAGGAACTTCAGGGTATTGGCCAGGTCAATAGCGGCCCTGTATCGGAAATGCCGAACAGCGCTGTGGCCGTTTTTACGGTAGTGCCGTCCGAGTTCAGTCGAGTCAGCCCCCTGATGCCAACCAAGAGTTTTCTGCCGGGCCTCATCCTGGTGTTCTGCGCCGTCGCGTCGTTTTGTTCCGTCGCTGCCGAGCGAAGAGCGCCCGCGCAAAGCAACAGCGCATCAACCACCCTGATCGAAACAGCCTCGCGGCAGTATGAAAATGGCCAACTGGACCAGGCCGCCGCCACGTTGGAGCGTGCTCTGAATATCCAGCCGAACAATCCCGCAACGCTGCATTACCTCGGTGTGTTGCGTCTTCAGCAGGGGCAGTACCAGCAGGCTGAAACCTTGGCGGCTCGCTCGAACATGCGGGTTGGTCGCAACGTCGAGTTGCGCAACCGTAACTTCCAATTGATCCAGGCGGCGCGGCAGGCTCAATCTTCGGGTACCCCACCCAATGCCAAAGAGGATCTGGTCGCAGTACAGAAGGGGCTGGAAGAGGAGACCCAAAGGCGCCGCGAAGCAGAAAAGGCCGTTGCTGAACAATCCACGCCGGTCACTGGGCACGACGCTGGCAACTTCGCTGGCGCAGAGACAGATCGGGTTGCGCAAGCACCGACGGCTAGCAAAGCCGGACCCGAAGGAAAATTGCGAATGGCGAATGTAGGGCCAGAGCGAGTGTACGCTGAGGTTGAGATTCCCCGCAGCCATATGCCGCCTCCGGGCAAATGCCGAATTTGGTTTCCTCATCGTCCGCCGGGGCATCAGCCCGCATCCGGCAAATGTAAGAAGCTGCGATATCGGGTTCCCTCAGGGGCTTATCTGGTGCGCGGTTGAGTATCTGAGTGTCCACTTTTGGCCGTTTTCTGCCGGTAGCGACTGGCTGAAGTCGACTCAAAGCTGACTGTCAGTTTTTCGAGCATAGCACTGTCTGCCGACACAGCGGACGAGTGAGTCGAAGGCTTGTTGGCTCATCGGTGGATGCCTGGTTGACCCCTGAAGTTGTGTTGGCAGAAGCTGACATTTCGACCGCTTCAAGTCTTGTTAATAAATCTCTACCAAAACCGGAAAAAGAGTGTTATTCCCTCGGCATGGAGCCGTTCTCCACGAGTCAGCAGCCAAAAATTTAGCTAGGTCATCCGCGTATGCCAAGTAAATCAAAAACGTCAGGCGACTCCAGGCAACGGCTTTGGTTTACTACCAATTGGTCACTTAATCTCAACACAACTCTTCTATTAGCTTTGCTGCCCGGCATTTTGGCCCTGGTGGTAACCACCTATATTTCATTTGAGCGAGAGCGCGCAGCGGCCTACCAAGACTTGCTGAGTCGCGTTCGCTCCATGAGCCAGCTGATGGATGAACAGTTGCTACATGTTCAGAATGGGCTGGAGCTGATCGCCACGGCATCAAACGAAATAGATGAACACAACCTCAAGAATTTTTACGGAATTCTCCAGGAATCCCAACGCGAGCTAACGTCAACGAATGGTCTGATTTTGTTTGAGACCAACGGGAATATGTTGCTCAGTACGCTTAGCTCCTTCGGGACTCCGCTGCCGGTTTCCAGCTCTGTAGAGCGGTTACAAAGGGTGGCAAGGACTGGCCAGCCACAAATTGGGTAATTGCATTGATTTGACCACTTGTTTGCATTCGACTTGACCAGTCAATTGCATTCGACTTGACCACCCGTTTGCAATCGACTTGACCAGCGATGGATAACGTATTTCTTCGACCAAAAAAGCTTGGCACACGCTTGCCTTGGAGCTAGACAGGGCTGAAATGATGCCAAAGCCCACCGCCTTTGATGGTTGTGTCGCATTCACGGTGCAAATTTTTGCACTTGTTTGATCAGTGGGGGGCCGAATCGATTTTCGCTGCTGCGAGCGGGTCTACGCCACGATGGACCTGTCCAATTTGTCGAAGCATGAACAGTAGGTCGGCTCACTCAAAGACTGCTTCGGACAGTCCTGGTGATACTTGATGGAGTGAGGTTCTGTCATCGAGATGCTGCTGAGCTTATCCATAATTTCTGATACAAAAATCAGCAATCCCCTGGGGGTAATTTGCAAACAGCGCCAACACTCTACTCCATGCTCATACCCATCTCTGGGCTCAAGGTTCCTAACCAAGCGACTAGGCAAAGTATGATTATTGCTAGCGTGAGCTCTACAGCCATACTGCGTCGCAAAGCATTAACAGCTCCAGTGTATTGACCGCCCTGGATCGATCGTTCTAAAAGTGGGCTCAAGTGAAAGCGGTTCAACGTAGCTAATGCCATCATTACTGCAAACAGTGAAACCTTTAAACTAAGTAATACACCATAAGTACTGAGCGTTATCCCATCAATTGTTGGACCTACAATGAAAAGATAATTCACAACGCCCGAAACACTTAGACTCACCACGATCACTGCACCAGCCAATTCAAACTCAGTAAGAGCTCGGGAGAGAATTCGTAACTCTTGTTCACCATTTAGAATTTTAGTATGCAGCAGTAAAGCGAATGCGGCCAGTGCTCCCATCCAGCCGCCGGCTGCCAAAAGGTGAAAGATATCGCTAATGAAATGCATATAACGAAGATTGCCTTCGTCCATCGCGCCATGGCCTGTCCATGCCAAGGTAGCGAGCGCAATGGCACCAGCCAGAGTAACGACCCAAAGGCTGGAGGTTGGGAAGCGTTTGTTGAGATTGACAGCTATACCTGCCAAAACAAGCGCTGCAATTCGGACCATCCAGGTGAGCCCGACATCGGTACCAGTAAGCACCATTTCGAAGATATGTTGGCGAAGCTCCGTAAACTCTGAAACGCCGCTCATTGCTTTCGCAAGCAACAACATAGCGGCAAAAGACAGAAGTAAACCACCAACAACGGTGCTGAAAAGGAGCGACTCAAAATTCAAGACTGCGCCGGATACCCGCTCCTTTCCCCTGAGGCTGTACAAACCAAAAATAGCCAATCCAAAAAGCAGCATCAGGTCCAGATAAAGAGCTAAGCGAATCAGGATATTGATTGAGTCGCTCATGAATCATTTCACTTTGAAAGAAAAGTTACCGGTGATCGGATGAGTGTCCGAAGAGACTGCACGCCATTCAACTTTATAAGTACCAGTGGTCAATGGAGCCGCCGGTGTGATGACCATCATTTTCGGATCATCACCGCCCGAGACCCCAGCCTTGACGCCCATGGGGGAATTCGGCATGCCGGGCATGTCGGTCATGATCAGTTTTGCACCTGAGAACTGAGTCGTCAGGTTCTCCGAGAAGTGCAGCTCGATCTTGGCAGGTGCGACGGAGGTCGAACCTTCCGAAGGAGTGGAAGAAAGCAGTTTCGGATGCGCTTGAGCAACCCCGCTCAGAAGTAAGCCGGCGGTAAGCGCAACAGCTACGGTGGTAGCTTTAAAGAAGGACATGCAAGACTCCTCACAGCTTGAGCTGTTGATTCGAGGTTTGGTTGGGGAGATCTGTTTTTACTTCTCGACTCTTATAAAAACCAGAGACGGAAATCGAGCGTATGTCGCGTCCTGGTAAGCACTGCACTCAGGGAACAGGTCAAGACTCCCACGCCACAGTGCTGGTACACGATGCCACATGAGAACAGACCGTTCGATTACAATTCAGTAAGCTTGGGATGTGCCACACTTCGCAGGCTAAACGCTGCCCTGGGTTTAAGCGCCTTTCAGGCCGACGCCAGGGAGCTCCATATGGAAGGCTGTTTTTCCATTGGATGAGGTGCACCAGATCTTGCCCTCATGAGCTTCTATGATCGACCGCGTAATTGACAGTCCCAGTCCGGCATTGCTGGGGCTTCCTTCGCGTCGTGCCGGATCTACTCGGAAGAATCGATCAAAGAGCTTTTCTAAGTGCTCGGGGGGGATGACAATCCCTGGGTTTTCCACCGTCACTACTGTGGACGTACTTCTCTCTTTGATATCGACACTGATGGTCCTTCCCTCTGGGGTGTACCTCAAAGCATTCGAAAGCAAATTCGAAATGGCTCTGTGAATCATCAATACATCGCCCCGTACACTTCCTGCTCCTGAAACAGCCAGGTTGATGTCGCGTTCATCAGCCAATAGGCGGTAATACTCAAGCAGTTTCTCCACGACCTCCAGCAGGTCGATCTGTTTGTTTTCAGGCTTGATTAACCCGTTGTCGGACTTGGCAAGGAAAAGCATGTCGTCGATCATTCGCGACATTCGCTTCAAGTCATCGAGATTCGAATACAGATTGTCTTCGTAGTCCTCAATATTCCGTTTTCTAGAGAGCACCACCTCTGTATGAGTCATCAAATTGCTGACTGGGGTACGCAGTTCGTGAGCAATGTCTGCTGAGAAATTGGATAACCGCACAAACGCATCATCTAGTCGGGACAGCATCGCATTGAACGACGATACCATCTGTTGCAGCTCTTTTGGGACCGGCCCCAGGGGGATACGATCCTTGAGTGATTTGGCTGACATCGACGCCGCGACCATGGTCACTTGATGGATTGGACGCATACCACTGCGTGCAACCATCCAGCCTAAAGCGGCACTGACAAGCGCACTGATCGCCAGCCCGATCCAAAACCATCGCTGGAGGGTCTCGAAGAAGGCCATATGATGAGTAACATCAAGGATCAAGATTACGGTCAACGGCTTGTCATGACCATTGACCATCGCTTGTGCTGTCAAACCACGGAACATGTGCTTTTGGTCTTGCCATTCCCATACAGTGTTGGTTGTCACCGAGAGGAACTCTTTCGGAACCTTCATGGGCTGGGGATCAGCGAAAAGTAGTTTATCGTCGACATCCAGAATTAGGGCCGTCAGGTCACGGTGAGCCCCAAGCAACGCTTGTAACTCGGGCTTTAACTCGTTGAATTGATCGATATTTTTCAGCTCTCCCAAAATTCTTTGAGTTGAGTGAAGCTTTTCGTTCAGGGCCTGCTGATCCAGCATTTTGAAGTGGTGCCGGCTCAGGTTGTTGAAACCGAGGCCGGCGATGGTGAGCACAGCCGTTACTGCAAGCATGAACATCAGGCTCATGCGCGTAGTCAGGGATAGACGGTTCATTCCGATTCCGAATCTGGTGCATCGAGCATATAACCCATACCTCGCGAGGTCTGGATCAGCTTGACCTCAAAGCCATCATCAATCTTCGCCCTGAGCCTGCGCACCGCTACCTCAATTACATTGGTGTCGCTGTCGAAGTTCATGTCCCAGACTTGCGAGGCGATGAGCGACTTTGGTAGCACTTCGCCTCGGCGACGGAGCAGTAGTTCCAGGAGTGCAAACTCTTTGGCCGTAAGATCTATGCGTTTGCCTGCCCGAATGGCCCTGCGTTTGAGCAGGTCAACGTCAAGATCGGCAATTTTCATATGAGTTTGCGAGGGCATGCCGTGACCACGGCGGAGCAGTGTCCTGACTCGAGCTAGCAATTCAGAGAATGCGAAGGGTTTGATGAGGTAATCATCAGCTCCGAGCTCAAGACCGTGGACTCGATCTTCAACACGATCTCGTGCCGTCAGAAAGAGTACCGGAACGTCCTTTCCTGACAGGCGTACCCTCCGAAGGACTTCCCATCCATCCATCCCTGGCATCATGACGTCCAGAATCAGCAGGTCATATGCTTCGCTTAAAGCATGTTGAAGAGCCTCAGTGCCGCTGGTGTAACGATCGACATTGAACCCAGCCTCGGTAAGACCCTGCTGCAAATAGATACCTATTTTCGGTTCGTCTTCGGCAATCAGAAGTCTCATAGAGGTGGCTCTCAAAATTGTCATTGGCTGAGTTTGCATCGAATTCGTCGAGCCAACCAGAAACTGACAGAAAAGTAATCTTGGCCTCAGGTGGACGAAGATGGTCAGGATGGAGCACAACGATCCAACATCCTCTGAATAAGCCTGACGCAAACAAAGACCCTACCTGGACCGTCTCCCATAGCACAGACCTGGAGTTTTCCAGCAATGTACCAGGCCACTATCAATCAGGAATGGTTGGCCAGTTTGAAGTGAAGTAAAGCTTGGATTGATTGATCGAGATCATAGCCTCAAGGCGAGCGTGGACTACTCTCAGACGCAGATGCCACTGCAACTCTGGGCAGGACAATAGGAGCAAAGTCATGGCTAACCATCGGCATTCGGTTGAAAACGCTGCTTCACCTTTCTGGAGGAGCAAAACAGGTGTAGTGCTGATCATGCTGGTTGCAATCGGGGGTTTTTACGTGGTCCGGGAACACTTCGGCCATGTTTCACCTTATCTCCCCTATTTGATTCTGTTGATCTGTCCGTTGATGCACTTTTTCGGGCACGGGCACGGGCACGGCGGTCATGGACGACACGGAAGTTCGGAAGCCAACAAGGACGAAAACGGAAACTAACCATGTCTGACGCCACGGATCACCGCGACCAAAATCACGCCCATTCGGTAAAGTCCTCCGATGATGGAGGTCTACATGATCCAGTGTGCGGTATGGCTATTACTCGGCCGAGCCCGTTCAGTGAGCTTTATGAGGGACAGGCATATCAGTTTTGCAGCTTGAAATGCCAAGAGAAATTTCGAGCAGAACCTCAACATTACGCTGCTGATCAGTCTGATAGCCATCCCTCTAGTCACATCGAGCCCTCGGCTGAGCCACAGTTGGGTACTGAATTCACTTGCCCCATGCACCCTGAGATACGACAGCCAGGCCCTGGCACTTGCCCGATTTGTGGAATGGCATTGGAACCGGTCATGCCAGGGTTGGAAGAGGAGGAAAACCCCGAACTCAAGGATTTTGCCCGTCGTTTTTGGTGGTCATTGCCATTAACTGTGATAGTGACTCTGCTCGCGATGGCGGGACATTCATTACAACTCTTCCACGGAACCCAACAGAACTGGGTGGAGCTGCTTCTTGCAACCCCGGTGACTCTCTGGGCTGGTTGGCCCTTTTTTGTGAGGGGTGTAGCCTCTATTCGGCTTCGCAGTCCAAATATGTGGACCTTGATTGGCCTGGGTACAGCGGCTGCTTATCTTTACAGTATTGTAGCCACGCTCTTCCCCCAGAGTTTTCCCGCCAGCTTCACGCAAGATGGACGCATCGGGGTCTACTTCGAAGCCGCAGCAGTAATCATCTCATTAACATTACTTGGGCAGATTCTTGAGCTCAAAGCCCGATCGCAAACCTCCGCTGCCATTAAATCTCTTCTGGGGCTCTCACCCAAAACGGCACGCAAAATCAACGCCGATGGCCAAGAGGAAGATATCCCGGTGACCCATGTCCACAAGGGTGACCACCTCCGGGTAAGGCCAGGTGAAAAGGTGCCTGTTGATGGTTTAGTACTGGAAGGCGAAAGCGCAGTCGACGAGGCGATGCTGACCGGCGAGCCAGTACCAGTAATGAAGAGAGCTGGAGATAGCCTGATCGGCGCCACGCTCAATACACATGGCAGTCTGGTGATGGAGGCGCAGAAAGTTGGCGCCGAGACGGTGCTATCGCAAATCGTGCTGATGGTAGCTCGTGCTCAACGCTCCAAAGCCCCCATGCAACGCATGGCCGATGTCATCGCCGGCTACTTTGTAATGGGTGTCATCACAATTGCGGTACTGACTTTTCTGGGGTGGGGTTTTTTTGGTCCTCAACCCAGTTGGGTTTTCGGTCTGATCAATGCAGTGGCCGTGCTGATCATCGCCTGCCCCTGTGCATTAGGGCTCGCGACCCCCATGTCGATCATGGTTTCCTCGGGTAAGGCAGCCAGCATGGGGGTACTGTTCAGGGATGCCAGTGCCATCGAGAACCTTTGCAAGATCGATACGCTGATCGTCGATAAGACCGGCACCCTGACAGAGGGGCGTCCGGTATTCCACAGTGTAGAGGCCACAACGCCTTTCGACCCCAATGATGTCCTTCAATTGGCTGCCAGCCTCGATCAAGGCAGTGAGCATCCTCTGGCTCACGCAATTGTTGATCACGCCCGAGCTGAAAACCTTGTATTGAGCAAGCCTGAATCGTTCGAGTCTGGATCTGGAATCGGAGTCAGCGGCATGGTTAGCGGCAAGAAAATCCAAATGGGTAATACCGCCTTGATGGAGGAGGCAGGCGTGAGTATCAGCCCTCTCCAACATCGTGCGGAGCTGTTACGACTTGAAGGTATCAGCATCATCTATGTGGCTGTCGACGGAGTGCTGGCTGGATTGCTCGCGGTGTCAGATCCGATTAAGCCAACCTCCAAAGAGGCCGTCACTAAGCTCAAGGCTGACAATGTAAAAATCATCATGGCCACTGGCGACGGACTCACCACGGCACGAGCTGTAGCCAAGGAAATGGGGATCGAAGAAGTCCACGGCGAAGTGAAACCTCAGGACAAGGAGCGTCTGGTCGCGGACCTTCAGCAACACGGTCGTCGGGTTGCCATGGCTGGCGACGGTATCAATGATGCGCCTGCCTTGGCCCGAGCAGATGTGGGCATCGCCATGGGGACAGGGACAGACGTCGCGATGAACAGTGCACAATTGACCTTGGTTAAAGGCGACTTAATGGGAATTCTTCGAGCGCGTGCTCTTTCTGTCGCAACAGTAAAAAACATGCGGCAGAACCTTGGTTTCGCCTTCCTCTACAACGCGATGGGGATACCACTCGCTGCGGGCCTATTGTATCCACTGACCGGACACCTGTTATCACCAATGGTCGCGGCCCTCGCGATGAGCGTCAGCTCCGCATCCGTCGTTTTCAACGCATTGCGGTTGAGAAACGTCCGTATAGATTGAGGCCCAGGCATCCATTCAAACTAGGATGTAAAGAACTCTTGACCTTCCTATCGTGGCAACGTTGATGCTGTTCCTGCGGCTAAAAAGGCCGCTCACCATGAGAGGAATAACTATGTTCGTCTTGAATGTTTCAGGCATTGCTTGCGGTAGCTGTGTCAGCAAAATCACCAAAGCTATTCAGTCGTTGGATAGCGAGGCTGCTGTTTCAGTGGATCCTGCTGCTGGCAAGGTCAACGTTGAAAGTATCGAAAGCCCAGAGCGAGTCCGTGCGGCTGTTGAAGCGTTGGGTTTTCCTTCCACGGTTAGTGCCTGAGACGGTGATCTTGCTCCGCGTTAATGCCCTCATGCATAAGCTCTCCATGCCGCATTTCAGATGTGAGCGCAGGTCTCGGCGGTCAACTCAGCCCTGCGCTCACGAGCGCTATTCTGCCGATGAGCAATTTCCGTCGCACCCAGCATGTGTATCGAAATTAGCGAGTTTATGCTCAGGACATAATTTTGCTAATTTCCATACACTAAGCATCGCGGCAGTAGAAAACACGCAAGGTGTGTTTGGCAGACGCTTACAAACTTAGACTACTCCACCCCATTTTATAACTTGAAGCACACGGCTAACTTGCACGGCTCCGCGCTCAGTTTTGCAGAGCATTATGGGTTTACTACCACCGAGGGCTTGATTCGGCTTTGACATCCAGTCGGTGGCTGCTTGTCTGCTGTCGCAGACCTCCTCAGCCAAGTGACAAACAGCCGCAATTCGATCTAGTCGTCCGGACGCAACAGGATCAAGAGGCTTTTGTTGACGCCTATGTCGTTTGAGCGTGGAGGTCGAAATATTGAACAACATTTCCAAGCTACTTTCCTGAAGAGCAAAGTTCGCACAAAGGGCTTGAAAAAGTTGAGAGGGAAGCCCTTCACTGATCTGGAGTAATCGTTCCGATTCATTGAGAAAACCTCGATTTGCGCTGAAGCTCCAAAACATGGCAATCAATAAATCACGCGCTTTTTCTTCCTTTTTTGTTCGGCGTCGAGTGGTCGTTGTAGTGGTCATCACGACTCCATCAAACCAATTGGGTTTTTCTATCGCAAAGGCAACATATGGGCGCTGCGTTTAGGTTGCCTCGTGAGCTCTTCGTCCTGCCCCTCTGCACTGACCATCTACCGTGCTGATTGGGTTGAAGTAAAAGTCGCTTACCCATGGACCGACTGTAACGTGGGGCCCTATTGACCAGCAAATTGCATTCCCACCGGCCGCCCATTTGCATTCGCATCAATGCGGGAGTTCGGAAGGTGACTTGGCCGGATGCTTTCCCTGTTTCAACGTACGCAGACGATTGTTCAGGAAGAAAAGCGCAACCTTACGCACCTGTAATGTTCACCTAAGGTTCCTGACAGGGAACGACGGTTAAGGTGGCACCGAGCCTTGAGCTCAGCCCCAAAACCATTTTTCTCGATGTGGATTTAATGGGGTAACTGAAAACTCATCCAAGGATATCCAAATGAAATCTATGAAAACCCTGTTTGCCATTGCAGCTTTGACCGTCTCTTCCCTGGCTATGGCCGCAGGCGGTGGTGATCGGGCATTTGAACGTATGGAGGCGGCCAGAAAGGACTCGATGGAGTCGTACCAAATTGCCCAGAAGCAAGGCACTCAGCTCCCCGTAGCCGAGAGCAAAGCTAAAGCTGCCGACCACACCAGCTGCTGATCCATTTGGCACATACCCAAGCTGACAGAAATGTAATCACCCTGATAGTTAAAGTGTGGCAATTTCTAAGCTCGTCTGCCGTATGAGTGTTGTCAATTTCGGCGGCGGGCAAGGCTCAGGAAAGATGCTAGAAGAACTCCAGAGAAGTTGCCCCCGAACCGATAAGCGAAACGCACAAAGTGCTTCGCACGGCTTTCTTTTTGACTGAGTGGACATAAACGGCATGCATTCCAAAACCTCTAGGCGGACCTTCGTCAAAGGCCTGGCCGCTGGTGGCATTCTCGGCGGTCTCGGCCTGTGGCGTACCCCTGTCTGGGCAGTAACTAGTCCCGGTTTCCCGAACGTATTGGCCGGCAATGAATTTGATTTGTTCATTGGCGAAACTCCAGTGAACATCACAGGCTCGGCGCGCACGGCGATGACCATCAATGGTTCTTTGCCGGGACCGCTGCTGCGCTGGCGTGAAGGAGAAACGGTCACGCTGCGGGTGAAAAACCGACTGGACCAGGACACCTCCATCCATTGGCACGGGATCATTCTGCCGGCCAACATGGATGGTGTACCCGGCTTGAGCTTCCACGGTATCGCTCCCGATGGCATGTACGAGTACAAATTCAAAGTCCATCAGAATGGTACCTATTGGTATCACAGCCACTCTGGTTTTCAGGAACAGTCAGGCGTCTACGGTCCAATCGTGATCGATTCGAAGGCGCCAGAGCCATTTCAATACAACCGCGATTATGTGGTGATGCTGACCGATTGGACTGATGAAGATCCTGGTCGCGTGTTAGCCAAACTCAAGAAACAGTCGGACTACTACAACCACCACAAACCTACCGTCGGCGACTTCATCAACGATGTCAGCGAGAAAGGCTGGTCCGCGACAGTGGCGGATCGCAAGATGTGGGCCGAAATGAAAATGAACCCCACCGATCTTGCAGACGTCAGTGGGGATACTTACACCTACCTCATGAATGGCCAGGCCCCTGACGGTAACTGGACCGGTATTTTCAAACCGGGCGAGAAGCTGCGACTGCGCTTTATCAACGGTTCGGGAATGAGCTATTTCGACGTTCGTATCCCAGGCTTGAAAATGACCGTGGTGGCCGCCGACGGCCAACACGTCAATCCGGTCAGCGTCGATGAGTTCCGCATTGCCGTGGCAGAAACCTATGACGTAATTGTGGAGCCTGTCAGTCAGGAGGCCTACACCATTTTCGCCCAGTCCATGGATCGAACCGGATATGCCCGCGGAACCCTGGCAGTACGCGAAGGGCTCAAAGCTACTGTTCCCGCGATCGATCCACGTCCTCTGTTGACCATGGATGATATGGGGATGGGAGGAATGGATCACGACAATATGGCAGGCATGGATCACAGCACAATGAAACCGGGCGACATGGCCGGTATGGACCACAGCAAGATGATGGGCATGGATCAGGGCGATATGTCCGGCATGACCGGTATGGATCACAGCAAGATGACGGCCATGGATCAGGGCGATATGCCCGGTATGAACGGTATGGACCACAGCAAGATGACTGGCATGGATCAGGGCGATATGTCCGGCATGGCCGGTATGGACCATAGCACGATGGCGGGCATGGGCGGAGGCGCTATGCAGTCTCACCCGGCATCCGAAACCAACAACCCGTTGGTTGATATGCAAGCCATGAGCACAGCGCCGAAGCTAAACGATCCCGGCATTGGCTTGCGGAACAACGGCCGTCGAGTTCTAACGTACTCTGACCTTAAGAGCACGTTCCAGGACCCGGATGGTCGCGTGCCCAATCGCACCATTGAGCTGCACTTGACCGGTCATATGGAAAAGTTTTCCTGGTCATTTAACGGCATCAAATTCTCTGATGCTGAACCATTGCGCCTCAAGTATGGCGAGCGTCTGCGCATCACCTTGGTGAATGACACCATGATGACCCACCCCATCCACCTCCACGGTATGTGGAGCGACCTGGAGGATGAGAACGGCAATTTCATGGTGCGCAAGCATACGATCGACATGCCGCCAGGCACTAAGCGTAGCTATCGAGTAACAGCTGATGCGCTGGGACGCTGGGCTTATCACTGCCACCTGCTGTTTCACATGGAGATGGGGATGTTCCGTGAAGTACGGGTTGATGAGTAAAGGAGACGGGATATGACCCAAAAACCAAAAAAACGGATTGAGATCATGACCTGGAAGCTTCTACGTCCGACGCTGATGGCACTGACGGTCTCCTTCAGTGCCGCTTTTGTTGGTTTGGCCAGTGCCGCTGAAGAGATGGATCCGTCGATGACTATGTCTTCGGGAGCGGAGTCGAAACCGGCCGCACCTCAAAAGCCAATCCCCGCCAAAGACGGCCAGATGGATCACTCCAACATGGATCATGGTTCGATGGAGGCGATGGACCACAGCAATATGAATCATGGCCGGATGGACCAGGGTCAAATGGAAGGCATGGATCACAGCAAAATGAATATGGATACTGAGGCGACCAGTACGAGTCGAACGCCAATCCCCGTGTTAACCGAGGCTGATCGTAAAGCGGCGTTTCCGCCTCTTGCAGGTCATGGTGTTCATGACAAAAAACTCAACTCTTTCATCCTCTTGGACAAGTTCGAATACCAGGATGCGGATAACGGCAGCGTTCTGAATTGGGAAGCCAAAGGTTGGATCGGCGGTGACGTCGATCGTTTATGGCTGCGCTCGGAAGGTGAGCGCACCAACGGTGTGACGGAAGACGCCGAGCTCCAGGCGCTTTGGGGGCACTCAATCGGTCCATGGTGGGATGTTGTTACCGGCGTGCGCCAAGACTTCAAACCAGGCTCACCGCAGACTTGGGGTGCCTTCGGCATCCAAGGCATGGCCCTCTACAACTTTGAAACTGAAGCCACCGCATTCATCGGCGAAAACGGCCAGACCGCCGCTCGGCTGGAAGGTGATTATGACATTCTGCTCACCAATCGCCTGATCTTGCAGCCTACCGCTGAAGTGAACTTCTACGGGAAAGACGATCCTCAGCGCGGTATTGGCTCTGGTTTGGCCAATACGGAAGTGGGTTTACGGTTGCGCTATGAGATTGTCCGCGAGTTTGCGCCCTATATCGGGGTGACCTGGAGTCGCTCTTATGGCGAGACTGCCGACCTCGCTAGTGATGAAGGAGAAGATACGAACGAGGCGCGATTTGTCGCCGGTATTCGGATGTGGTTTTAAGAAAGCAGCGCCCATGCCCATGATGAGGACGCTGCGCCTTCTCAGGGTGAAGATACCAAGCCAGGCCATCCTCAGGTTGTGAAGGCTTCACATGATGCCCAAGCAACTTCGGCCGCTCAGCCTAAAACTCGTACCCATGCTGATGGGAAGGAGCACCCCCCATGCGAAATAACTTTCTTCGTCCCAGCCGGGCACTTCGCCTCGCCGCATTCGCGGCTCTGTTTATCAGTTCAGTTGGTCATGCAGCAGAGTCGCTGACGATCGACGTCCATCGTGATGCGAACTGTGGATGTTGCAAGAAGTGGATCCAGCACCTTGAAGCTAACGGTTTCACCGTCGTTGATCATGTAGAAACCAATATGAGCACGATCAAGCAAGACTTGGGCGTTGTTCCGCGTCTCTCGTCATGCCACACAGCAGTGGTCAACGGAAAATTTGTAGAAGGCCACGTACCTGCTGAGCAAATAGTTGCCTTGAGCAAACGTGATGACCTTATAGGGATTGCTGTGCCGGGCATGCCGGCAGGCTCGCCTGGTATGGAAGTCGATGGAAAGCAGGATGCTTATCAGGTGATCGGTCTGAGCAAAGCCGGTACTGACCAAGTGATCGCTGAGTACCCGGCAAACTAATCAGTGTTTGGCGGCTCTGCCGCCTTTATGACAAGAGGGAGCATAGGGCATGTTGACCTACAGACGCTATTTGGCTGGTTCTCCTGATAGATACGTATTTGTACAGCCAATTTTCAGCGTCTAGACTCCCTCGCATGAGACGCTATCTGCGGTGTTGCCTCATTCTCCTGATCAACTTGGCGCTTCCCTTGAGTGGGATGGCGGGCATTCAGTCACCGCTAGAACCTTGCCCCATGAAAACCATGATTATGATGAGTGAGATGAACCAGGACTGCGGCGTCGACATGAACTGCTCCGTCGATCATGGTAAATGCTGCAATCCTGGCCAGGATTGCAGGAGCGCCGTTTTGCTACAAGTGTCGTTTCGGAAACCTGTCACTCATTTGTCCAGTCCACAAATGCTGACAACTTTCAACGATTCCCTGCCTATTCATGCCCCGTCGAGAGTTTGGCGACCGCCTCGCGCTTGATTCCTGTACCACACTGAATCTCATCCTGCTTTGGCGCGGGATGGCATATCTGTGCGCATGTTTAACGTGGCGCGCAGTAGATCCTCACAGGAATCGTGAGCATGAATTCCAAGTGTTACTGCACTGGTTGGCCCCTCTTGGTCGCCTTGGTGGCAAGCATTCTGGCATTGCCCAGCCTTGCTGCGCCCCTAACACTCGACGAAGCCTTACGCTTGGCTGAAAACAACGCCCCTTCACTGACCGCTCAAGCTGCTAAACAGCAAGCAGCCCGTAGCGCAGCCATTCCAGCCGGTGAACTACCCGATCCGAAGCTCCTGCTGGGCGTACAAAACTATCCCATCAGCGGCCCTGAGGGTGGGCACCTGAAGCAGGACCCCATGACCATGCAGATGGTCGGGGTCATGCAGGAGGTACCCAACCGTGACAAGCGTAAAGCACGCATTGAAGTTGCTGAGGCGTCCGTAGCGCGAGCTGAGGCCGAAAGCCGTTTCGAGCGACTGAACGTTCGTGAGGCCACGGCATCAGCTTGGATCAGCAGTTACTCCGTCGAACGGAAAGAGGCGCTGTTTCAGGATTTTTACCGGGAGAACCGTCTATTGACTGATACCGTTCGGGCGCAGATTGCCGGTGGCCGAGCTCAACCTGCCGATGCGATCACGCCCAAACAGGAGGCGGCTCAGTTGGCGGAACAACAGGACGAGCTAATTCGTCTACGTGCGAAAGCCCGAGCGGCACTCAAGCGCTGGGTTGGCCCAGCGGCCAATGACAAGCTCGTCGGCAGCTTTCCCGATTGGCCCATCGATGCCTCAAGTTATTCCCAGAAGCTGCAACAGCACTCTGCCGTGGCGGCTTCCGCTTCAATGACTCGCGAAGCGCAGGCCAAGGTGCGTGAAGCCGAGTCGGAAAAGCAGTCCGATTGGAGTTGGGAGCTCGACTACCAGCACCGCGACAGTCAGTTCGGCGATATGGTCAGCGTGCAATTTACTTTCGACCTACCACTGTTCCCCGACTCTCGACAAAACCCGAAAATCGCCGCCAAACACGCCGAACTGAATCAGCTGGAGGCGGAGCGCGAAGCTCTTGTACGTGAAAAGACCCAGCAACTGGAGGACGATCTGGCGGAGTACGAGCGTCTGAACCGTGCCGTGCACCGCAGTCAGGACAGCTTAATACCGCTGGCCAAGGAAAAAGTGGATTTGACTATGGCCAGCTACAGCGCAGGTAAAAGCGACTTGGCAGCAGTCATTACGGCTCGACGTGCGCTTATCGAAACCCGCCTCAAACAGATCGACTACGAAGAACAACGCGCCCTCACCAGTGCTCGCCTGTATTTTGCTTATGGGGATACCAAACAATGAGCACTCGAATCTGGAAAGGGGCTTCACTGGCAGGTTTTTTGATTGCTTTGGGCGCTATCGGAGGTTACTGGATCTCTCACCAGCGCATGAGTGCAACGCCTGAAACAACTGCTGAGCAAGCACCTAAAACGCAAGACGAACGCAAAGTTCTGTATTGGTACGATCCGATGCAGCCACAACAGAAATTCGATAAGCCGGGCAAGTCGCCCTTCATGGATATGGAGCTGTTGCCCCGATACGCTGATTCCTCGGCGGACAATGCGGCCATGAGCATCGACCCTGGCCTGACCCAGAATCTCGGCTTGCGCTTGGCCACCGTCACCCGTGGACTCCTTGCTTCCAGTCTGGACGTGGTGGGTGCGCTAGCATTCAACGAGCGGGATGTCGCGGTCATTCAATCGCGTACTGCCGGCTTTGTGGAGCGGGTGTATGCCCATGCTCCAGGCGATGTACTCAAAGCCAATGCGGCGTTGGCCGATATCCTGGTACCCGAATGGGCCGCTGCTCAGGAAGAGTTTCTCGCACTCAAACGCATCGGCGATGCCGACTTGCTGGCGGCAGCACGACAACGGCTGCGCTTGACCGGGATGCCAGCGACGCTGATTGCTCAAGTCGAGCGAAGCGGCAAGGTTCAGCCGATCTTGACACTCACCAGCCCCATCAGCGGTGTGCTGTTAGAGCTGAGTGTCCGTTCAGGTATGACTGTGGCCGCCGGCGTGACTCTGGCTCGGGTTAATGGCTTGAGTAGTATCTGGCTAGCGGTGGCTGTTCCAGAGTCGGAGACTGGATCGATCATCGTCGGGCAAGCGGTCGAAGCACGTTTGCCAGCCTTTCCGGGGAAAGTACTCAGTGGCACCGTCAGCGCGATTCTGCCCGAAACCAATCCAGACAGCCGGACCGTGCGCGTGCGGGTTGAATTGCCCAATCCTGATGGGCAACTGCGGCCGGGCATGACAGTCCGGGTGCACCTGAATCGTTCGACAGATCAAAGCGTATTGTGGGTGCCGAGCGAGGCAATCATCCGCACTGGCCGACGTGTCTTGGTGATGCTCGCTGAAGGCGCTGGCCGCTACCGACCTGTAGAAGTGCAACTCGGGCAGGAAAATGAAGGCAAGACAGTGGTATTGAAGGGGTTGGAAGAAGGCCAGCAGGTAGTCAGCTCAGGGCAGTTCCTGCTCGACTCGGAGGCCAGCCTCAAGGGTCTTGTCGCGCCGACTCTGGAAGTTTCGTCACCCACTGCCGCAGCTGCCGCCCTGCATGAGGCCGAAGGCCAGATTGTCGAGATCAATAGCCAAGACGTGACGCTCGCCCATGGTCCATTCAAAACCCTGGGTATGCCCGGCATGACCATGACCTTTCCATTGGCTGACCCTGTTCTCAAGCAAGGGCTCAAAGCGGGGGACAAGGTTAGAATTTCACTGAGCCAAACCGATGATGGTTTGCTCGTTGAACGCCTGGATAAATTAGGGGGCCAGCCATGATTGCCGCCCTGATCCGCTGGTCAGTAGCCAACCGCTTCCTGGTACTGCTCGCCACGCTGTTCGTCACGGCCTGGGGTGTCTGGGCGGTTCAGAGCTCCCCCATCGATGCATTGCCAGATCTTTCCGATGTTCAGGTGATTATTCGCACTCCTTATGCGGGGCAAGCGCCGCAGATTGTCGAGAACCAGGTGACCTACCCACTGGCCACCACCATGCTATCGGTGCCAGGGGCCAAAACAGTTCGCGGCTATTCCTTTTTCGGCGACAGCTTTGTTTACGTGTTGTTTGAAGACGGTACCGACTTGTATTGGGCTCGCTCACGGGTATTGGAGTATCTGAGCCAGATACAAAGCCGTCTGCCGGCCAGCGCCAAACCGGCTTTGGGTCCGGATGCTACGGGGGTGGGCTGGATCTACCAGTACGCACTGGTGGATCGCAGTGGTGGGCACGATCTGGCGCAGCTACGCGCACTACAGGATTGGTTTCTCAAGTTCGAACTCAAGACCCTGCCCAATGTGGCGGAGGTCGCCACTGTGGGCGGCATGGTCAAGCAGTACCAGGTGCAGCTCGATCCGCTCAAACTTGCCAGTCAGGGCATCACCCAGGCGCAGGTGGCCGAGGCTATCGGTAAGGCCAATCAGGAAACCGGTGGTGCGGTGCTGGAAATGGCGGAAACCGAATTTATAGTGCGCGCTTCCGGTTACCTGAAGACACTGAATGACTTCCGTGCGATTCCACTCAAGCTTGGCGCTGGTGGTGTACCAGTGACCCTCGGCGACGTCGCGACTATCCAGATGGGGCCGGAAATGCGTCGCGGCATCACCGAACTCGATGGCGAAGGTGAGACCGTCGGCGGCGTGGTGATTCTGCGCAGTGGCAAGAACGCTCGCCAAACCATTGCTGCGGTCAAAGCCAAACTTGACGACCTGAAGAGCAGTCTGCCAGCCGGAGTAGAAATCGTCACCACCTATGATCGCAGCAAGCTGATTGATCGTGCCGTGGAGAACCTTGGCTACAAACTGCTTGAGGAATTCCTCGTCGTCGCGGTGGTCTGCGGGATATTCCTTTGGCATTTTCGCTCATCCCTAGTGGCTATCATCTCTCTGCCGGTGGGGGTGCTGATTGCCTTCATCGTTATGCGCTTCCAAGGGATTAATGCCGACATCATGTCGCTTGGCGGGATCGCTATCGCCATTGGCGCCATGGTCGATGCCGCCGTGGTGATGATCGAAAATGCTCACAAAAAGATCGAGGCCTGGCACGCGGCCCACCCGGGGAAGGAACTGAGGGGTGAACAACACTGGCATGTAATGACCGAATCGGCGGCCGAGGTAGGGCCGGCACTGTTTTTTTGTCTGTTAATCATCACACTTTCGTTCATACCGGTGTTCACACTGGAGGATCAAGAGGGACGTCTGTTTGGTCCTTTGGCCTTCACCAAGACCTACGCCATGGCCGCTGCGGCCGGACTATCGGTAACCTTGGTGCCAGTGCTGATGGGCTACTGGATTCGTGGACGAATCCCCAGAGAGGAGCAGAACCCTCTGAACCGCTGGTTGATCAGGATCTATCAACCGGCCCTGGACGCGGTACTGCATCGTCCGAAAATCACCCTGTTGGTCGCGCTCTTGGTCTTTCTCAGCGCGCTATGGCCGGTCTCTCGCTTGGGCGGCGAATTCCTCCCTGCGCTGGACGAGGGCGATTTACTCTATATGCCTTCGGCCCTACCGGGGTTGTCGGCGCAGAAGGCCGCGCAACTGCTGCAACAGACTGACCGCATGATCAAAACCGTGCCAGAGGTCGAACATGTCTTTGGCAAAGCCGGCCGCGCTGAATCCGCGACCGATCCAGCCCCCTTGGAGATGTTCGAGACCACCATCCAATTCAAACCACGCGAGCAGTGGCGCCCCGGGATGACCCAAGAGAAGCTGGTGGAAGAACTGGATCGAGCGGTGCGAGTCCCGGGGCTGACCAATATCTGGATACCGCCCATCCGCAACCGCATCGACATGCTCGCCACCGGTATCAAGAGTCCAATCGGGGTAAAAGTTACCGGTCCCAACCTCACGGAGATCGATGCAGTTACTCAGGCAGTCGAGCGCGTGGCGAAGGACGTGCCTGGGGTCAGTTCATCTCTGGCCGAACGATTGACGGGTGGGCGTTACATCGATGTGGATATCGATCGTAAGGCAGCTGCCCGCTACGGGTTGAACATCGCCGATGTGCAGTCGATCGTGGCCGGTGCTATTGGTGGTGAAAACGTCGGGGAGACAATTGAAGGGCTCGCACGCTTTCCGATCAACGTGCGTTATCCCCGAGAATGGCGCGACTCGCTCGGTGCATTGGAGCAGCTGCCGATCTACACCCCTTTGGGGAGTCAGATTACCCTCGGAACAGTAGCAAAGGTCAAAGTCAGTGAAGGGCCTCCGATGCTCAAGAGCGAGAATGCACGGCCTTCCGGCTGGGTGTACATCGATGTGCGGGGCCGGGATATTGCCTCGGTGGTCGCCGACTTGCGCCGGGTCGTCGGTGAGCAGGTCAAGTTGCAGCCAGGCATGAGTTTGAGCTACTCCGGGCAGTTCGAGTTTCTAGAGCGAGCCAACGCACGGCTCAAGTTGGTGGTACCGGCCACGTTGCTGATCATTTTCGTACTGCTCTACCTGACCTTTTCCCGTTTCGACGAGGCCTTGCTGATCATGGCCACCCTGCCATTCGCTCTTACGGGTGGCGCATGGTTCCTCTACCTATTGGGATTCAACCTGTCCGTGGCTACCGGCGTCGGTTTCATTGCTCTAGCAGGTGTGTCTGCCGAATTTGGCGTGATCATGCTGCTTTATCTGAAAAACGCCTGGGCCGAACGCGAAGAGGCAGACGACAGTACCGAGCGTGGGTTAATCGCCGCGATTAGCGAAGGCGCCGTGCAGCGTGTTCGACCCAAGGCTATGACCGTGGCGGTCATCATTGCTGGTCTGTTACCAATCTTATTGGGCAGTGGTACCGGTAGCGAAGTGATGAGCCGCATTGCCGCACCTATGGTCGGTGGCATGATCACTGCGCCTTTATTGTCTCTGTTTGTCATCCCTGCGGCCTATCGTCTGATGCGCCGTCGACACCTATCTGCTGAACCCACCAACACTTTAGAAAAGATCGTATGAAACTGACCCTGATTGCAGTTTCTAGCACCGTAACTGAAGACGACGGAGGGAGTCATGCTCGATTACTTCGCTTTGGGCCTCTTAATATTTGTCGGTTTGGTTTTGTTTTACGGAATCCTCATGTTGCATGACATCCCCTATAACATCGCCGTGAGCCGCAATCACCCTCATCAGGATGCGATCCATGCGACTGCTTGGGTAAGCATGTTCACCTTACACGTGCTCTGGCCGTTTCTGTGGATTTGGGCAACCTTGTACAGGGAAGATCGAGGGTGGGGTTTCAGCGATGGACAATCGCCGAAAAACCATGTCGTTCACCTGGAGCAACAGATCACAGACCTGCAACAGCGCATTGAGCGCCTGGAAGAGACAGCGACGTCGCCAAAGGCATCGGCTAATTCTGAAGAGGGCATCTAAGCTCCGCTCGCTCGCAGCAGGTATTCCATACCGATTTCGCACCAGACGATCTGCGCTTGGCGCAGTTGTAAGGTATCGATGCCGAGCCCAGCCCAAAGCTAGGGGTGATCCAAGATGAGTTTTGAACTTGGTCGTCACCCCTCGCTTGCTTGACTTCGATCAATGTTTCTATTTCTTTGCAAGCTAGACTGAAAATTGTTACGACGTAAAAAGTCGAGGAAGTACTCCATGTACTGGTTCCGCCGTCATCGTCAAAGCCTATTGCACCTCACCCTCGTGGTGTGGGTGTTGGCTGTGGCGGTAATGGCAATCCAGGGTTGTCTGGTGCAGACAGGTCACAATGTAGCTACGCCACACACTGCCGAGCAGTATTTGCAGCCTGATCATGTTCTCCACGCCAATGGTTGCCTCCAGACGTGTGAGGACGTTGCCACGGCGATTAAACCTTCATCGCAGATTCCAGTATTAGACCCCATCAACTGGGTAGTCCTTTTGCTGTTAACTGCGGCAGTACTCCTACTTATCCCAGAAGAGAAATTCTCCTTCGCCGCTCTTCAACTGAAGCGCCCCGCACCGCCGGGGAGGCCAGCCCGCCTGACTTTCGTTCGTTCCAACGATTAACCCCAATTTCAAAGTGGCCGGCACCGGTCGCTCTGTCTTGCTGCGCCGCTTTTTTGCGACTCAGTTGTTCCTGCTTACCCTTCACAATCTCCGGAGCTCATCATGCAAGCAATTTCCAAATTGGTTCTAGCCACGATTTTGGCAAGCAGTGCGTTCATGGCCTCTGCCGAAGATGCGCACCACCCAGCCGACGTACCAAGCAACTCAGCCGAGAATACAGCACCAGCACCAGCACCAGAGTCGGCGGCCATGACTCAAGCTATGACCGATCAAATGCAGAAAATGCAGGCTGCACATGACAAAGCAGCGGCTGCAAAGACTCCCGCCGAGCGCCATGCGGCCATGCAAGAAGGCATGAAAACGATGAAGGACAGCATGGCCATGATGAGCAAACATCATAGCGCAATGGGCTGTATGAACATGTCTGGGGATAAGAACAGTGGAGGTATGGGGATGATGGACATGATGATGAAAATGATGGATCAGCAGTCAAACATGATGAACATGCCAATGACTAAGTGAAGGTGACCCAGATGCAACGACGTACCTTTCTCGGCGGGATGGCTGTAGCAGGACTGGTAACTCCTTGGTTGCGCGCCTGGTCGGTCGAGACCATGGGCTCCCCGTCGTCGCCTCTTGGGCTGCCATTGCTGGCATCAGAGTCACTGCCCAAAGGTGGTACTCTTCGGGAACTCACCAAACTGACCAACACCAGCAATCAGCCAGGCAACTTCCAAGGCAAGCTGATCGCTGCACCTGTAACGCTGCCGTTTATCCCCGGTCATGCTTCGACCGAGTTCTGGGCCTATAACGACACTCTGCCCGGTCCTTTGATTGAGCTATTTGAGGGGGACACGGTGGAAATCACCTTCGTGAACCAGCTTAAACAGCCATCCACTATTCACTGGCATGGCTTGCCAGTGTCGCCGGAGCAGGACGGTAACCCGAAAGACCCAGTGCCACCCGGCGGAAGCCGTATCTATCGTTTCAATCTGCCCGAGGGTAGTGCCGGTACCTACTGGTACCACCCTCATCCACACCAATATACCGCCGAGCAAGCCTTCCGTGGACTGGCTGGGGCTCTGGTGGTCCGATCGCGCAAAGACCCACTGATCACACTGCCGGAACGACTGTTAGTGATCTCTGATCTCAAACTGGACCGCTATGCTGCCATTGCACCAAATGAAGAAAACGACTGGATGAATGGTCGCGAAGGTCAGTTCGCCTTGGTCAACGCCCAGCGTCAACCGGTATTGCCATTCGATACAGGAGGACGCGAGCGTTGGCGCGTTTGGAATGCCTGTAGTGCCCGATATCTACAACTCACGCTGCCCGGTAGTACGCTGACTCTAGTAGGAACGGACGGTGGTTTATTGGAAGCTGCACAGCCAGGACTGACCGAATACTTACTGGCGCCCGGCCAACGGGCCGAACTCATAGTCGACGCCAGTAACCGTCGAGACAAAGCAGAGCTAATTGCTAATGTATATCCACGGGGCAAGATGGGTAATGTGGCGCCTGATCGAATCATCCCCCTGCTAACAGTTGATTTTGCAGCCGTCACTTCCAAGGTACAGGCAGACTTGCCTGCCCATCTTGGCTCAGTGGACGACCTTGGCCCGACGTCAACCTCTAAGCAGGTAGTATTCAGTGAAAGCATGAGTATGGCCAATGGTCGCCATAGCGTTCAGTTCCTAGTCAACGATCAGGAATACGACATGCAACGGATCGATCTGACCAGCCGAGTCAATGAAGTGGAGCTTTGGGAAATCGTCAACCGCAGCGACATGGACCATCCCTTTCACCTACACGGCACCCAATTCCAAGTAGTTGAGCGCGAGTTTGAGGGAGTGGTCACGCCCGCTCCATTCCGTGCATGGCAGGATACGGTCAACCTGCGCGCGAATGAAGTCGTACGTATTAAAACAGTACAGCGATGGCCCGGCTTACGCATGTTTCACTGCCACATCCTCGAACATGAGGCAATGGGCATGATGGGACAGCTTGAGGTGGTTTGAGCGGAGACAACAATGTCGTCATAGGCAGAACATTCGTCAGATTCCAACAAGCCGGAGAAGTTTCGAGTTAGGCAGGTATTGGCTTGATCATTTCCGCGAAGCAGGTTCATCGACCGCTGATATCGATAAACTGCCGCGCAGAAATAGCCATCCCAAATTACTCCGGCTCAAGCTCTTGACGTTGCACTCACCGGACTATCGCTTGGTATAAGTGCGCACGCATTACACCCTGCCAAGCGGTTCCCAATTATGAGACTGAGTGACAATTACACATTGGCATGTAGCTATCGCAGTCATAAGGCGGAAGGCTCGAACGGCCGGCATAACTATGTTCAGCGTTGCAACCTACGAAATTGACAGCACTTTACCTACTGAAATGGCTACGAAATGGAGGATCGCTAAGTCCGAGAAACGCTATCTGGGCCGTCGTCAGAGAACAGGAGCTCAGTAACCAACCAGACGCCTAGTACCGGCGGTAGAGGTCCATGTTTCTCCTCAACGAGATACAGCTCGGCTTTCCGGCGCTCCTCTAATTTGCCAGCGAGCCAAATATCACTCGCAGCGGGGTAATGACGCAGCAGGCCTTTGGCACGAAGTCGTAAGGATTCGGGCACGCTCGCGTCATGGGCAAGATCCTGTAGAAATCTCTCTGTCTGGACAACGCTACGGGTACGCTCATGTACCTTAGTCATAAAGATTTATCGCTCCTGTTAAGTCGCTGAAGCAGCTGCGTCCGTCGGCGCAGACTAAGTGCGCATTATTCAATCAGAAAACACTCAGCAACTGATGTCGAAAGTGCTGCGAAAAATTTACGGCGAAGGTCGACTCCAATCGAAACTCATCAGGTGTTAAATCACCAACCTGATATTTTGACTCCAAGTATCCAGAGCTATTTATCTCGAAATATTCATCAGGATCCTCAACATTTAACTCCTCACCACGGGCTTCTTTTGCTGGGACTTTAACCTGGATACAGACTGCTGAATCCTCGGGTAGATCATCGGCAAGTCGCTGCGCATAGCGTTGCAGTAATGGCTCGGCTAAAACATAAAACCATGCTTGATCATCAGACTCCCCTATCCGCCGAAGAACTCTTCCCAGTACTTGTCGAAAGTGCAGTTCGGTGCGAATGCGACTCAGATAACAGCAGACCTGAAGCCGAGGAATATCTGTACCCTCACTAATCATCCCAACTGAAATTATCCATCGACAATGACTATTTCTAAAACTATTTATTATCTGCTGGGCATCCGGCGTTTTGTTTGTCACGACGCAGCAGATTTCGCCCTTTGCCTTTAACTCTAAAGCTATTTGGTGAGCATGTTTAATATTTGTGGCAACTACCAAGCCTGCCGCATCCGGCTTCTCTTTTCTGACATCGTTAAGTTTTTCGCATGCCTTGCTCAATAGCTGACAGAGAATGTCATCGTGGTAAAGCAGGTCCTCGTAAGAAACGGGAGATTCGTCTAAAAGATTTGCAATGCTAGGAAACAGCCTAACCGAACCGTAATTATCCCCGTCCTCCATAAGGCGTACCTCTTGGTTATCCATTAAAACGATGCGAGGTGACCGGCAAACGCGATCGGTGATGGCCTCTTTAAGCCCATAGCGGTAATCACAAATCAACTCACCTTCCGGGGTTGAATACCGTGCCAGAGAAATAACATTTTGATCGGAGCGCCAAGGTGTACCCGATAGCGCCAGAGTGAACGCTGCACGGTCCTGTACACGCTGAATGATCTGTTGCCCCCACGAATTGCTTGATAGTGAGTCGTGCCCCGCGCAGTGATGAATCTCATCGAAAACAGCAAAAACTCGATACTCATCAAAAAGCTTCCAAAAGGCTTCCTCTCGATATTCCATCGCTTGATAGGTGCAAGCAGCACCAATTGCTCCTAACAAACCATCCAGACGCCGACCGAGCACTTTAGAAAATGTAGTCCGGAAACCCTCTACTACCTGGCATGAAGGTGCAAAGCAGAGAATCAGATCAATCTTGTCGCGCTCCAGAAGACGGCTTGCCAATTCTGCCGCCATTCGGGTCTTCCCAGCGCCCGGCGTCGCCTGACAGAAAAGATGAGGGCTAGAGATATAATGGTTCAGAGCCGTATCAATGCACCTACTTTGCCAATTCCTCAGTGATCCATTCATCATGATGTGAGTGTCTTCAATGTCTTCTCGACCGCACGCAGGTGGCCCAACAGGCGTGAGCTTCTATCTCGTGCTTGCAGGTACTCACCCTCTACTTGCTCTCTAATGTGTGGCATCTCCTCTAATATCTGTTTATAGCGTTCCGCTTCCCCCATTGACGAAAGGAAATCCAGTCGGACCTCCTTAAGCAGGGTCTCTAAATGCTGAGTCACATTTGTATCTGGCGATGCCTTGGGTGTGGCTGGAAGGTCACGTGCGGGCCCTTTCCTAACCTTGGTTGTGCAGGCGGGTTTGCTTACAAACTCGGAGTCGACGAGATTCAGCCGTAAATGATCTGGGACTGATCGCATGTGATAGACCTGTCCGCGCTTACGGCGATCTTCATCTTGGACAATCCAGCCTACGTGCAACATACGTCGAATCTGTTTATAGACATACCGTCGTACGTCACTCAGGCGGACATTCATTCCTTCGAGGTGTCTAGCATAGGCATCTCGCACATCACGGGTCGTAAAATGCTCGAAACCCTCTTGCTGGAGCATGGCATACAGCTGCCTGTCGAAGGTGAAAGAATCAGATTTCATACAGGTACCTGAGGGAGAATCACGGAACGGCCAAAATACGGATTATAGTCCGTGGTCGATTCGTCCGCAAACACAGGATAGTGCCGTCTCAAGTGGGCTGAGGCGGCTATGCAGCAACTGGCAAAGGTGTTGGGCAAAAACATTCGGGCAGAAAGAAAGGCCAAAGGCCTTTCACAAGATAATCTGGCACTCATTTGCAAAGTCGACCGTAGCTATATGGGACGTATTGAGCGAGGAGAGGTAAATATAACGATAGAAAAGCTATACCAAATAGCCGGCATATTGGAGTGTGAACCAGCAACGTTATTGCCACCTCTAACTTCAGACTTATACCTGTAAGAAAACAACTGGACCCACTGCTTTTGTGAAAAACAACTCGCGCACCGGACTGCACAACCGAACTGGTTCGACATCTAGCATCACAGTTCGAAAGCTGAATGGATACCAATCGTGGGCTTCAGAACGGTTCAAAAGCCTAGCGCGAAATCAGCCATCTTTTGATACATTGGTACAACTGAATTATCTCTGATCGATTCAAATGTGGGCTGACGCCAGTTCGGCCAAAAAAATTAACGCCGTGTCCCGGCATCGTTGATAACTACAAAGTCTCTTCATGTTTTATTCGCTCCTTCCGGCCAAGCCCCATCGTTTTTCGAAGTGGGTATTCTTTCAGTACGGCCCCCTTTACTGGAAAAGTTCCTTCGGAGGGACGCGTTCTGATCGCCCTTCAAGAATACATTTCCAGCCCCAGGTCCGAAGTTTAGAGGCACGCTCGAAATCCTTGACCAGCTTAATTGGGATGTCTTTAAGGTCAGACCTAATTTCAAAATGAGGTCTCATGGCATAGTAGACATCGAACCCCATTCTCCCTTGAATCAACCGCTGCATAACCTTGACACGATGAGGCCAATCCAGGCTTTTCCCCTGTCGAGACGCAGTCTGATAAACCATCACGTTTACATGGGCGGACGCAAACACGTAGTCGCTAGTTATCATCCATAATTTAAGATGAGGTAAAACCCCTAGAGGCAAGATGTGCTCAATTACCCAATCCAAGAATGGAGACGCAATTTTTCGGGCTTGGAGTTCAATTGCAATCATTAGAAGTACATTGTGCAAAGCACGCGCCGCTTTCACAGCAGTTGCACTGCGCTTTTGCTGTGTCGCTTCAAGTATCAAGCAAATGAGACAAGCTACACAGTCGAGACTGGCTCGCTTCTCAAGCATTTCTAATAGTCGTTGTGTAACAGGCACTCGTTTCGAGTAAGCAGACAAGCCTGAAAATTCTGACGAAAAAATTACCGCTTGTATGTCGACACTAAGTGTTCTCATGTATGCATCTGCATCGACACTCTTTTTACCTACCGACCGCATTATTTCCCATAGTGGATGTCCCAACTCTCGAGTTGAACCAGGTGCGAGAAGCTCAACGCGCTTGAGAGTTTCGGACTTCGGGGTGTTTAGGTCTTTGTCATAACCTGACCATTTACTTCGATAATGACGGATTGTCCCATTACCATTTCGTTTAAACGACTCCTTCTCAAAGTATTTTTCCAATGCATATGCAGAAGATAGGAGAGTGCGCTGCTTTAGCCCTTCGTACCAGTAGCGTACTCGCATCGTTTCAATTGGGCTCCGCGGGGTAGAATTTTTTTCATAAAATTTGTTCCGTTTTTTTTGCGTATCCTCGATATCGACCCCATTTACTCTAGAAATATCAGTCATTTACTGTGGCCTCGTGAAAAACTGTACCGTAAAAAATGTAGGTGACTTACGGCTGGAACGCAAGTGAGCCGTTTACTAATATGCAGCGTGACTACACGGGACAAACCGCGTCATGAATGAACACAACGAGATAGAGGCACTCGCCTCCGAACTGGAACACGACCTTGTAGAGCGCTACGGACTCATGCTCGGTAGTACCGCGTTGTGGCGGGAATTGGGCTACGCGTCCCACGAAGCATTTCGCAAGGCCAAGCAGAGAGGGCGAATCGAGGTGCCTCTGTTCGACGTACCAAACCGGCGCGGGGCCTTTGCCTTATCTAAAGAGGTGGCGACATGGATTGCCAGGCAGCGTCTCACATCGACACAGCTGCCCGAGGCAGTGCAAATAGAAGCTCAATGACGCGATCGATAAGATCAGCCATAGGAAAAAGAGGTAACGACATGAAAGACGACTGAACCGTAAAGCGACAGTTCAGGAGCACAAAAAAGCCCGGGGTTGGCGCCCCAGGCTTTTTAAGGTGATGTCAGGTTTCAAGTCCAAGACATTGCCATTCTGTGTTCCCCTGCGTTCGGCGTCAAGCCGGCCAAACCCCGTTCATCTTTAAATTCCACACGGCGCGATTTGTGAGGCGTTCACGCGCCCATCGCGGGGAGCAACGATGAGGCTACCAATAGAAAAGCAACGCGAGGTACTACGCCTTGCGGAGGATAATAATCTGTCCAACCGGGCCATAGGCAGGCTAGCGAAGGTATCTCACAATACGGTTCGCACAATTCGGGATCAGCTGAAACAAAGCGGCGAAACCTGGGAAAATCTCAGGGAACTAGACAATAAGATGCTTGTTACCCGTCTGTGTAGCGAAACAAAGGGGGCAGCTAACAGAAAGGCTTGTCCACTTTGGCTGGATGTCCACGAACAGCTTCGATTGCCTGACATGACGCTTGAGCTGTTGTGGCAGGAGTTTAGGGAAGAAGAGCCCTTTGGTGTTTCCTATGCTCAGTTCACTCGACTCTATCGTAATTGGCTGAGCACACAAAAGGTCAGCATGAGACAGGTGCACCTGCCTGGTGACAAAATGTTCGTCGACTTTTGCGGACGCACGATGCCTATAACAGATCCATTAACAGGTACGGTCAGTTTCTCTCAGGTTTTCGTCGCTGTTCTGGGAGCCTCGGGATATACATTCGCGACAGCTGTCGCAAGTCAGACAACTCAGGACTGGCTACGTTGTCACGTGCGAGCCCTAGAGTTTTTTGAAGGTGTACCAAAATTTGTTGTCCCCGATAATTTGAAAGCTGCGGTGCTCAAAACAACTCGTGATCAAATTGTATTGAATCGCGCATATTCAGAACTCTCTGAACATTATGGCATAACCATCACCCCTGCGAGGCCTCGCAAGCCTAAAGACAAATCGCTGGGCGAGATAGGTGTTCAAATTGTACAAAGATTTGTTCTCGCGAGGCTCCGCGAACGTACATTTTTCTCATTAGACGAACTTAATGAGCAAATTACTTATTGGGCAAGAGCTTTGAACGACAGAGTTACTAAAACATATCCCAAAAGCAGAATGGTGCGGTTTCTTGAAATTGAGTCACCAGCTTTGCAGCCACTTCCTGAGAGAGCCTACAACTATAGCCAATGGTTTTACCATATCCGGGTCGGTAGCAATTATCACGTTGAATTCAACGAGCATCATTATTCGGTCCCTTTTCATTTTGCTAACCAAATTGTAGATCTACGCGTAAACGATGAGTGGCTTGACGTCAGTTTCCAACGGCAAATCATCAGCACACATCGTGTGGAACACAGTCGAGGAGTCAGCACATTACGAGAGCATTTGCCTCGTAACCACAAACACTTTCAGGATTCACAACCAGAGATGTTATTGGCTTGGGCACAGAGTATCGGCTCAGAAACTTTGTTTTTCGCTAAAAAGAATCTCGATGACAGAAGGGACTTCGCCACAGGGCTTCGGGCTGTAGTCGCGCTCAGACGCGACGTGCGCAAAGGACAAATTGAAGCGTCTCGATTGGAGTCGGCTTGTGCCTATGCAAACTCGCTTAACATTTTGAGCACGGAACGACTCCGGTCAATTTTACGTAACGGGTCTGACCGGCGTCCTGTGTTCAAAGTTTCAACGCCGCTAATTGAGCACTCAAATATTCGCGGTGCCAAATACTACTCCGTACAGGGAGATGAACCGGTATGAAACAAGCATTGAACACCGCTCAGGGACTGCTGGATCTTGGGTTAACGGGAATGGCGATCGCTTATGAGCGTCAGCTTGAAGAACCTACTCTGCTTAAACAGCCTTTCGATACGAGGCTTGGTTTGATGATGGAGGCAGAGACATGTCAGCGCGAGACCAGAAAGATTGAGCGTTTGCTAAAGGCGGCCAAGCTGCGTGAGTCAGAAGCGACCCTTGAAAATATCGAGTTTAAAGCCAATCGCGGGTTGGATCGCAACGTAGTCATGACCTTAGGTGAATGCGAGTGGCTACGGCGTCGACAAAACATAATCATCACCGGTGCAACAGGTACTGGGAAAACCTGGCTGGCTTGTGCCTTTGGAAATCAGGCTTGCCGACTTGGCTCACATACTCTGTATCGTACAGCAACAAGTCTATTCGAAGAAATATCTCTTTCTTATGCGGATCACACACTCCCCAAACTTCGTCGACAATTGATCCGAACCGAGCTCTTGATCATTGATGATCTTGGTATCGGTGGAATTGATGCGCAGCTTGGTCCCTTCCTTCTGGATGTCATTGATCAACAGTCTCAAAACGGCTCGTTGCTTATTACCAGCCAGTATCCAAAGGAGAGTTGGTATGACTTGTTTACTGACCCAACGATTGCGGACGCTATCCTTGATCGAATCGTGCATAAATCTCATGTTATCCAGCTCAAAGGGGAGTCTATGCGCAAAATCAAAAGCCGCAAGCGCTGAGCTTTTCGCCAGGCAAGTGGCTGGTGCGGGTGGTGCGCGCGTCAATGGCAGGCACTGGTTATATCCAATATACCTGGTCAAATCGAATGCAAACGCTCGGTCAATCGGCGTGTAACTAATTGTTTGTTAGCACTATCTATGCGGTGAGGCGTTCACGCGCCCACTGCACAATGTATCAGCTGCTTTGGTAGCATTCCTTGGAGTCAACGTACGTTATGCGACGGAGGCCACTACGGCAACTGTTGCGCTACGCTGCTTAACTGGACCACCTTCGGCATTTACGAATTAACAACTCGTGAATAAGATTGGTGGCTCCGCTTCGTACGCCATGAACAACAACAGGCGGATCAATTTTAGAAAGCTTCTGGGCCAGGCTCGACGCCAGTAAACGTGATCTCCACTGGCTCACCCTCACGCTGCCACGCGAACTGATAGACCAGCCATTGGTGCTCACCCTCGCAGCGGTCTGCCACAAGTAACAGAGTCCATCCTGCCGTCAATAGTCGATTGGCGTTTTCTTCGCTGCGGGTGCTGATCAACGTTCTTGTCTGCTCGATGCCCATCGATGAATGATCCTTGCCACAGATGATCGACCTGAAGACGGATACTTCGATTGTCTTCCTCAATGCTAGCCCCAACGGAGCTCAGGTGCGTAATCCAGGTGCTATCTCCAGCTCTCTCATGCGGCCCCCATCAGAACTTAGGGGGCGATAGTCAGGGAGGTTGAGGCAAAAATTTTCTGCCAGCCGGCCCGTAGTTGGTGAGACCTCAATTTAAATCATCTTGGTCAAGTCGAATGCAATTGACTGGTCAAGTCGATTGCAAACGGGTGGTCAAGTCGAATGCAATTGACTGGTCAGATGCAATGCAAATAGGTGGTCAAGTGGAGTGCAATTTCCCACAAATCACGCCCATATTCACTGGTAAGCTATCAGGCAAAGAGGTGATTGCCATCGACGTCCCCATCCAGCGAAATGGGAAAGTCGTTTATGTCCTGTCTGCCAGCTTTTTGTGCACACAGATCAACCAGTTACTTTTAAAGCAAAACTTCCCCCCTGAATGGATCGCTGTCATCTATGACTCCACTGGGGTCATCGCTGCTCGAACATTGAATCCAGAACAGTCAATCGGGAAAAAAGTAGCTCCGACCCTATTAGATTGGTTGGACGGCCCAGAAGAATTTTTTGGAGAAGGCAGGACGCTTGAAGGAAAGCAGTCGGTAGCGGCAATGCATCGCTCGAAACTGACAGGATACTCGGTCGCAGTATCTGTTCCGGCAGAAACACTGCTTGCCCCGCTACGGGGAGGGCTGGTCCTGAATATTCTGGCGATTGGCGCCAGTCTTTTAGTGGGTACTTTCGTAGCTTGGTATTTCTCTCAAACGTTGCGCAAGTCCATCAGGATATTGGAGCGTGCGACGCAGGGAATTGCCTCCGGAGCCAGTAATATTGTACTGCCAGAAGGTGGCATTCCAGAGTTGCAACGCTTGAGTCTCAGATTCAAAAACATGTTTATTGCTTTGAAAGAATCAAAGGAGATCAACCAACAGTATTTAACACAACTTGAATTGGCAGCCACTCATGACTCCTTGACGGGTTTAGCCAATCGATTGCTGATTAACGATCGTATTGAACAGGCAGTTCACTCGGCCCAACGCTGCGGCCGTTGGACGGCTGTTGTTCTACTGGATCTGGATCATTTCAAGGTGGTCAACGATACATTGACCCATATCGTGGGTGACGCCTTGCTGGTCGAAGTCGCCAATCGTTTGAAGTCACAGGTTCGACAGGCCGATACGGTTGGCCGATTTGGTGGTGATGAATTTGTCATCGTATTGACAGACATCCAGACGAATGAAGATGCGATGCAGTTGGTCTCAAAACTTATGCGCATTATTTCCCAACCCTACGAGATTTCGGCGCGTCGACTCACGATTTCAGCAAGCATTGGGGTTACGCTTGCTCCTAGAGATGGTACGAAAGCGATTGAGCTTATCAAGAATGCCGACATCGCCATGTACCGAGCGAAGGATGCCGGGCGGGCCGCTGTTGAGTTTTTTTCGGTAGAGATGCACGACCGCGTCCAGAGGCGGCTTGAGATGGAAGCCGATCTACGTCGCGCTATTCAACAAAATGAATTCGTCGTTTATTACCAGCCCAGGTGTGATCTCAATACTGGAAAAATCATCGGAGCCGAAGCACTGATACGCTGGAGACATCCAACCATGGGCCTTGTTTCTCCTGCCGAATTTATCCCCTTGGCAGAAGAAACAGGTTTGATTAACCCAATTGGAGAGTGGGTGTTGCAGTCGGCTTGCGAAACGGCGCACCGTTGGCACGACATGGGGTACTCAGACATTCTGGTCTCCGTGAACGTGGCGGCGCGCCAGCTTCAGTCAAACCAACTTAGAGACGTCGTTGCCAAATGCCTTGCGACTTCGAGACTGACGCCGAGCTTGCTGGAGTTGGAGCTCACGGAAAGCGATGTCATGAAGGATCCTGGCGCAGCACTCAAGGTACTGCAAGAGATCAAAGCCTTAGGCGTCAGAATCTCTTTGGATGATTTCGGAACGGGATACTCCAGTCTCAGTTATCTCAAACGCTTCCCGGTGGACTGTCTGAAGATTGATCGGTCATTTATCAGGGACATCACCATAGATCCCGAAGATGCGGCGATTGCCCAAATGATCGTAGCCCTGGGACACAACCTCAAGCAGACGGTCGTCGCTGAAGGGGTAGAGACACGGGCTCAACTGAATTTCTTGAAAGCGCATCAATGTGACCAAATGCAAGGCTATTTGTTTAGTCCACCAGTTCCGGCTAACGAGTTTGAAGCCATGCTGTCGGGTGGGAAGCACTTGGAAAGAGCAGAAAAAGCAGAAAAAGAGGACGGATTTATTTTTCGTAAAGGGAAGGGACAATAAATCCGTCCCCTTTTCTATAACCTGTTTGACAAGCGCTACTACGCCACCATCGGCACCGAGTCCTTCGGGAACTACTACGGCGATCCACGCAACTTCATGGTTTCGGTCAAAGCGAGTTTTTGAGGCTTCGCATTAGCGACGATAATAGCGGCGATCGTCCTCGTAACGGTGCCGCATGGCCCGGTCCTGGTGGCGATCCCAATCACGATGGCGTTCAGCTTCTCGGCGGGCCTGCTCTCTACGCCACTGATCCCTGCGCCAGTCGTCGCGGCGCCAGTCATGTCTACGATCGTGCCAACGGTCGTCGTGCCAGTACCGATCGTCATGGGCGAGCAATGGCTGCGCGTCGCCCATACTGGCCAAGGTCGGCCATGGGTTGCTGGCAGCCTGGGCCTGAGCTTGAACGGCTGTAACTTCAGTTGTGTAAACAGGGGTTGAAGGCTTCATCTGTGTAGCTGATGCCGAGCCCACCGCCGCGAACGCGAAGAGGCCGAGGAGTAGCATCCGTGGGTCAGGGAATTTCATGAGCGAAGACAACCTCTGATTGAGCGATTGGACCTGTTGGCATCTGGTTGCAGGAAGTCTGCCGGTTCGCGCATGCAAGCGAATGTGCCTATCCACATAGACCGATATGTAGGGAAAAGTTCTAGGGGGCGCTGTTTAAATATCTCGTTGCCTCAGGATTCAACGCGCTGAGAGATTTGCTGTCTCGATGACCGCTTCTGGCTGTTTTCTGCCTGTGGCCACAGGCAGTTTTGGGTCGATCCAAGTCATGCTGTCGCCACACATCCGCCCTGAGAAAAGGGGACGGAATTTAACGGGAAAAGAAGGGAAGGGAAGATTAATCCGTCCCCTTTTTTGTGTTTGTGCTTTGTTGTGGTCCCTTTTTTTGTGAAGGGACTTGCAGACGGCCTCAGCGATTCAGCTTGGTAATTTTTGAACCCTGCAATCCCAGCCCGGCCATTAAGCCCTTTTGATCAAAGATGAACGCATAGACATCGGACTGAGCCGTTGAAGTAGTCAACGACCTGGCCATGCCTGAATCTACGACCACGATGCTTGGGCCCACACCGACCTCAAATCCATTAACATTTTTCAGATCGTTCATCGCTGAATAGGTCATGAAGAACATCACGTAACCAAACTTCTGCACGCCCGCCTGAAGGCCGTATGAGGCTGCTGTGGTCGCGTAATACCCCGTGACTTTTCCGTTCTCAATCAACTCGCCTTCGCCATGCTGTGCGCCGGCAATGAGGCCGGCTTTCAGCACTTCAGGGAAAACGAGAATACCCTTGGCTCGCTGCGCGAGGGCGCGCGCTTGCGGCGTTTTGGCATACAAACTCTGTAACGCCGCGTTCGCGTCGCGGTTCATTTGCGCGTTAGCAGCCTTCACATCTGAGGCGGAAGTGGGTTGATGCATTTGGCAGCCCGCCGAGAAAGCGAGGATTGAAATCATTGCCATCATTCGAAGGTTTTTGGTCATGAGCAATATTCCGTTTCTGTACCTGCCATTGAGGGACTTGCGTGGCGATCGCCGTTGCGGATCAAAGACTGACGGGGTCGATCTTTCACTTAGACTTTAACCCTATTAAGCGGTTGGTCAAATGCTATTCACATGCATGTTTCTGAGACAAAATCGACAGTCAGCTTTGGGTCCTGTTCATACAGTAGACAGTCATCCGCCCCGAGAAAAAGGGGACGGAATTTAAAGGGAAGGGAAAGTAAATCTGTCCTCTTTTTTCTCTTTTTTCTCTTTTTTTCCGCGACCGCCAGCGTGAACTCATCGGTCGCGCCCCTCTAAGCCGAACTTGTCACGGGTTTGCGGCTGCAGTGCTCTCGCGCAACGTCAACTCGAACGGCAACACCACATGCCGCTGTACCAGCGGCTCTTTCTCGATCAGCGCAATCAGCATTTCGACGGCTTTCTGGCCGAAGACTTCGGCGGGTTGCGCGATGGTCGTCAGCGGCGGGTCGCAATAGGCCGCAAAGGGAATGTCGTCGAAACCCACCAGCGAAATATCCTCGGGCACCCGCAAGCCCAGCTGCTTGATGCGCTTCAACGCGCCGATGGCCATTTCATCGTTTTCGCAAAACAGTGCGGTGGGGCGCTCGGGCAGTTGCAGCATCGCGGCGGCACCGTCATCGCCGGCCTTCAGGCTGAAATCACCGTGGCAGATCAATGCCGGGTCGGAATCGATTCCGGCCTCGTGCAATGCATCCTGATAACCGGCCACGCGGTCGCGGGTCAGTGGGCTGCTTTTCGGGCCTTTTATCAGGCCGATCCGGCGATGGCCCAGTCCGATCAGGTGTTCGGTCATGGCCTTGGCAGCCGCGCGGTTATCCAGGCTGATGGTTGGATGCCGACCGCCCTGAATGACCTCGCAAGCGTTGACGATGGGCGGCACCTCGGCGCTGGGGAAGGGCGCTTCGAATGGATCGTAGGCGCGCAACTGGATCACGCCGTCGGCCTGATGGTTGTACACCAGCTCGGCGAATTCCCGTTCGATCTCTTCGCGGCCCTGGGTGTCGCACAGCAGCAACCGATAGTTGGCGGCCTGGGCCGCTTGTTGCGCGCCGCTGATCACACGGGCGAAAAAGGTGTTGGCGATGGCCGGCACCAGAATCACCAGGTTGCCGGTGCGGCGCGAGCGAAATTGCACCGCCATCAGGTTCGGCCGGTAGCCGGCCTTTTCCACGGCCGCGTTGACCTTGTCCCGCGTTTCGGGGAGCACGCGTTCAGGCGATTTCAGTGTTCTGGACACCGTGGCCACCGAGACGCCGGCCAGCCGGGCTACTTCACGGATATTGGACAAAATCACCTCGTTATCGAACCGTGCGACCGGCGAGCTTAACGCAGGTTAGCCCTTCGCTGAAATGTTCATCGAGTCAATCCGGGGTTTGACAGGTGCCTGAACTGAGCCTAAATTTCCGCCACGATGTAACCGGTTACATCATGGCCGGGATTCAAGTCTGAAAAGCTCGCTTCAAACAGAGAAAATTGCGATGAACGCTACAGTGCCAAAAATAAGAATGGGATTTGTCGGGGGCGGCGAGGGCGCTTTCATCGCTCAGGCCCACCGTCAGGCCGCCGGGCTCGATGGCCGTTTCGAACTGGTGTGCGGCGCGTTCAGTCGCGATGCACAGAACAATCAGAACACCGGCGCAGCGTTGGGTTTACCGGCCTCGCGTTGCTATGGCGACTGGCAGCAGATGCTCGAGGCTGAGCGTGCGTTGCCCGCCGGGCAACGCATGGAATTGCTGGTGATCGTCACGCCTAATCACTTGCATGCACCGGTCGCCAGCCAGGCACTGAGTGCGGGTTTTCATGTGTTCAGTGAAAAACCCGCAGCGCTGAACCTGGCCCAATTGCTGGCGCTCAAGGAGGTGGTGGAGCGCAGTAACCGTCTGTATGGCCTGGCCCACACTTACCTGGGCTACCCGATGGTCTGGCAGGCGCGAGAGATGGTCCGCAGCGGCGTGATCGGCGCGGTGCGCAAAGTGATTGTCGAGTATCCCCAGGGCTGGCTCAGCCAGGACGTGGCCGGGCAGGGCAATAAGCAGGCCGAATGGCGCGATCGCCCCGAACAGTCCGGTTTGGGCGGTTGCATTGGCGATATCGGCACCCATGCCTTTTCCCTGGCGGAATTTGTCGCCGATCAACCGATCCAGCAATTGTGCGCGATGTTGGGCGTGCACATCGCCGGCCGGCAGCTCGACGATGACGCCTCGATGCTGTTCAAGATGGCTGACGGCGCCAGCGGCGTGTTGATCGCCAGCCAGGTCTGCGCCGGCGAAGAGAACCCGCTGAAGATCCGCGTCTACGGCGACAAGGGCGGGCTGGAGTGGCGTCAGGAGCAACCCGCGAGCCTGATCCATCGCGCCCTCGATCAACCCCTGCGCATCTTGCGTTCCGGCGTCGGCCAGCCTTGGTTGTGCGAGGCCGCCAGCCAACGGATGCGCCTGCCTGCCGGACATCCCGAAGGTTATCTGGAGGCCATGGCCAACCTCTACGGCGATTTTGCCCGTGCCATCCGTGGCGAGGTCGAGGGGCACGACGCCCCCGGCGTGCCCGGGATCGACGTCGGCCTGCGCGGCATGGCGTTCATCGAAACCGTCATCGCCAACCATCGTGGCGACGCCAAGTGGACCGAACTGGTCTGCACCCCATGACACTGGAGACTTCCATGACCGACGCTACTCCAGCCGGCATGCGCGGCCCGGGGATTTTCCTCGCGCAGTTCATGTCCGCCGAAGCACCCTTCGATACCCTGGCCAACATTGCCCAATGGGCAGCGTCCCAGGGCTACCAAGCCATTCAATTGCCCACCCTGGGCACGCAGTTCATCGACCTTGCGCGCGCTGCCGAAAGCCAAAGCTATTGCGACGAATTGAAAGCCGTCTGCGCCCAGGCCGGTGTCGAAATCAGTGAACTGTCGACGCATTTGCAAGGCCAACTGGTGGCGGTGCATCCGGCGTTCGACACGCTGTTCGATGACTTTGCACCAGCGGATCTGCGCGGCCAGCCCCAGGCACGTACCGAATGGGCCATCGATCAGTTGAAGCTGGCCGCGCGTGCCAGCAAGCGTCTGGGTTTGAAAGCCCACGCAACTTTTTCGGGCGCGTTGCTCTGGCCGTACATCTACCCTTGGCCGCAGCGGCCGAGCGGGTTGGTAGAGCAAGGTTTTGCCGAATTGGCCAAGCGCTGGCTGCCGATTCTCGACTGTTTCGAAGAAGCCGGCGTCGACCTGTGCTACGAGATCCATCCCGGCGAAGACTTGCACGACGGTGCCTCATTCGAACGCTTCCTGGAGGCGGTCGATCACCATCCCCGCGCGGCGATTCTGTATGACCCGAGCCATCTGCTGCTGCAGCAAATGGACTACCTGGGTTTCATCGATCGCTACCACGATCGCATCCGCATGTTCCACGTCAAGGACGCTGAGTTCCGCCCCGATGCCCGCTCCGGGGTCTATGGCGGTTATCAGGGTTGGGTAGAGCGGCCGGGGCGTTTCCGCTCATTGGGCGATGGCCAGATCGACTTCAAGTCGATCTTCAGCAAACTGACCCAATACGACTTCGCCGGATGGGCGGTGCTGGAGTGGGAATGTTGCCTGAAGGACTCCGCGCAGGGGGCCGCAGAAGGGGCGGCGTTCATCGAGCGGCACATGATCAGCAAGACACTTAAGGCGTTCGACGATTTCGCCAGCGTGTCGTCCGACGAGCGCTTCAATCGACGGCTGTTGGGGCTGCCTGACGCCTGAACACTTTTCTCGTACAAAAAAAACAATAAGACGGTGACAGTTATGACCACGATGACCGCGCGGCTTAGCGCAATGATGTTCCTGCAGTTCTTCATCTGGGGTGGCTGGTTCGTTACCCTCGGTACATTCCTTGCCAGTAACCTGGGCGCCAGTGGCGGGCAGATCGGCATGGCGTTCTCGACCCAGTCATGGGGCGCGATCATCGCGCCGTTTGTGATCGGTCTGATCGCCGACCGTTTCTTCAATGCCGAGCGCATTCTGGCGGTGTTGCATCTGGTCGGCGCGGTGTTGCTGTATCAACTGTATCGAGCGCCGGACTTCAGCACGTTCTATCCGTTTGTGCTGGCCTACATGATGGTCTACATGCCGACCCTGGCCCTGGTCAATTCTGTCGCGTTTCGCCAGATGAGCGACCCGGCGCTGGAGTTTTCCCGCATCCGCGTATGGGGCACCATCGGCTGGATCGTGGCTGGCGTGGTGATCAGTTTCGTCTTTGCCTGGGACTCGCCAGCCGTGATTTCCTCAGGCGGATTGCGCAACACCTTCCTGATGTCGGCAATTGCATCGCTGATGCTGGGGCTCTACAGCTTCACCTTGCCGCGCACCGCGCCGCTCAAAGGCGAAGCCGGCAGTGGCGGCCTCAAGCAGATGCTCGGGCTGGACGCCCTGGGGCTGCTCAAGGATCGCAGTTACCTGGTGTTCTTCATCGCCTCCATCCTGATCTGCATTCCGCTGGCGTTTTATTACCAGAATGCCAACCCGTTCCTGGCGGAAATCGGCGTCACCAACCCCACGGCGAAAATGGCCATCGGGCAGGTTTCCGAAGTGCTGTTCATGCTGCTCCTGCCGCTGTTCATTCACCGCTTCGGGATCAAGATTGCGCTGTTGGTGGGGATGCTGGCGTGGGCTTTGCGCTACCTGTTGTTCGCGTACGGTAATAACGGCGACCAGGCATTCATGCTGTTCACCGGTATCGCCTTGCACGGCATCTGCTACGACTTCTTCTTCGTGTCCGGGCAGATCTACACCGACGCCAAGGCCTCGGAACGTTTCAGAAGTTCGGCCCAGGGTTTGATTACCCTGGCGACCTACGGCCTGGGCATGCTGATCGGTTTCTGGGTTGCGGGGCAGGTCACCGACTACTATGCCGCCACAACCGGCAGTCATGACTGGAAGAGCATCTGGCTGTTCCCTGCGGGCTTTGCGCTGGCGATCTTTTTCTGTTTTTCCCTGGCGTTCAAGGGCCGGGAGGCAGCGGTCGTGCAAACGACGGTATGAACTCGTCAGCCGCGTTGCGCCTCCTGGTCATTCCAAAACATGGGCAGGGGCCAGCGGTCGGCGGGACTTGAACAGCAGCTACGCTTCGACGCCCAGAAAGATCGGATGGTCTATCGGGACGGCAGCCAGGCTTCCCTTGGTGCTTTCCCGATTGGCCGCGAAGTCTGCGAGCAACGAAGCGAAATCTCCGGCTGCGAGCAGAAATGCATAGACTTGAGGTATTCCAGTGATGGCCACGTGGGTGAACGACCGCACGCTTTGGGCCTTTTCAAAGCTGAGGAGCTTGAAAGGTTGGGCCGCCTAATAGCTAGTGGAGATGGCGGGACTGAGATGGACATGGCTTCACCCAAGCCTTCAGCCCCATCGCATTGATCAAATGGGCGTAACCCACTAGATTTCCCATTTTTTCCCCTGTCGTTGGCTAGATTTTTTTAACCGAGCCAAGATTTTCTTAAAATACGCGCCGAACACTCAGAAAATATTAACCGAACATGGCTGCGTAACCACTATTTTGGGGCTTTCTGATTTTCGGCGCGCCGGGAATCTGTGTAGTGGTCATCGTGTGTTGTTCTGTTGGCTGTATTACGGCCCCGGACTCTCAGCGTGGCAGCCTGAAGGTAGGCTCATCAGCGAAACCAGAGCCGGGGACGTGTTTTGTTTCGCGTCCTCCCAGGCCCAATTCTCGGCTGCTCGGCTGAGCAACTTGCACAGGGTTGATGTGCACAACCTAAGTGTCGGAGCATTGGAAAACTATTTTTAACCAATAGCTTGGCATGTCCCCGACAGACTTTATTTCTGATTAGCCCGCTGACTAGTCCCTGAAATTGCTGAGCACAATCCGACAGACTTTATTCCGTAGGATCACTGCGGCAAATGAATGTAGTCCTTGCTATAGCGGTGGGATCGGACTCAATGCGCTTGGTTTTTCGTTCAATGGTTGTCTTGATAGGCACCCAATGCTGAGCAATGGCGGCATCTGAAGAGGTAGGCGGTAGGGCCGTGGTCCTTGTCCAGTGCACTGAAGAATCTGAGCCATTGAGGCCCATCCTCCAGCCCCGTCGCGTCCTGTACGGCAGTCATTGCTTCTGCCCCTAGTGCAAGCAGTTCGGCATGGCCTGCCTTGCCGATGAACTCGGCTGCGTCATTGCAATGGGTAAACCATCGCTCCTGCTGCCAGCCATTAAAACCGGGTGTGCGCTGGCTCAACTCGGCGATCAGCGCTTGATCAAGTTCTTCTTCAGCGTCCAGACCAATGCTGTCTTCATCGATAAAGGTTGCGCCGAGCCGTTGGTGAGCGCTCCCATCGGCAATGCATCGCAGGCAAGCCAGCTCCCACAGGGTTTGTGGTCGTACGCAGATTTTGTGTCCGCTCCAGATTTACTGTGGGAGCGGGCTTGCCCGCGATGAGGCCGGCACATTCGACATCACTGGTGACTGACAGGCCGCCATCGCTGGCAGGCCAGCTCCCACTGGGGTTTGTGGTCCTACGCAGATTTTGTGTCCGCTCCAGATTTACTGTGGGAGCGGGCTTGCTCGCGATGAGGCCGGCACATTCGACAACACTGGTGACTGACAGGCCGCCATCGCTGGCAGGCCAGCTCCCACAGTGTTTGTGGTCGTACGCAGATTTTGTGTCCGCTGCAGATTTACTGTGGGAGCGGGCTTGCTCGCGATGAGGCCGGCACATTCGACATCACTGCTGACTGACAGGCCGCCATCGCAGGCAAGCCAGCTCCCACAGGGTTTGTAGTTGTACGCAGATTTTGTGTCCGCTGCAGATTTACTGTGGGAGCGGGCTTGCTCGCGATGAGGCCGGCACATTCGACATCACTGGTGACTGACAGGCCGCCATCGCAGGCAAGCCAGGTCCCACAGTGTTTGTGGTCGTACGCAGATTTTGTGTCTGCTGCAGATTTACTGTGGGAGCGGGCTTGCTCGCGATGAGGCCGGCACATTCGACATCACTGCTGACTGACAGACCGCCATCGCTGGCAAGCCAGCTCCCACAGGGGATAGGGTGCCCAACGGTCAGCACCGCATCGTTCATCGCCAGGGCCGCCGTCGTCAGGGGCTGGCAAAAGCGTCACCGGACAAAAACCATTCAGGGCCGCTATCCTTGGCCCAGGCTTATTGAACGGGTCATCCCATGCTAGAAGTCCGCGGTGTTTTCAAAAGCTACGCCACAGCCCAGGGGCCGTTGCCGGTGCTGCAAGGCGTCGACCTGACGCTCAGGCCCGGCAACAGTCTGGCGCTGATGGGTGAGTCGGGCAGCGGCAAAAGCACCTTGCTGCACCTGATCGCCGGGCTCGACCAGGTCGACTCCGGCAGCATTCGCAGTGGCGAATACCGGCTGGAACAGATGAATGAAGGGCAACTGGCGAACTGGCGGCGCAGCCAGATCGGCCTGGTGTTCCAGCAATTCAACCTGATCGGCAGCTTGCGCGTCGAAGACAATCTGGCAATTCAGGCGCGTCTGGCGGGGCGCCACAACCCACGCTGGCAAGCGCATCTGGTACACCGCCTGGGTCTGGGCGACTTGCTGCAGCGTTACCCGGAACAACTCTCAGGCGGTCAACAGCAACGGGTAGCGCTGGGCCGCGCCCTGGCCTCGCAACCTGAACTGTTGCTGGCCGACGAACCCACCGGCAGCCTTGATGAAGCCACCAGTGCCGAGGTGTTGACGTTGCTGCTGGAGCTGCTCGACGACAGTCCCACGACCCTGCTGATGGTCACCCACAGTCCCGCTGTAGCGGCGCGCCTGGCGGAAAAGGTGGTGCTGCACGGTGGTCGCCTGGCCGCTGTGGCTGAACACTGATATGCGCATCTTCGGCGTTACCCTGCAGGCGCTGCTCAGTCATTGGCGGCGGCATCCGGTGCAGTTTTTCAGCGTGCTGACCGGTTTGTGGCTGGCGACCAGTCTGCTGGCGGGTGTGCAGGCGCTCAACAGCCAGGCGCGCGACAGCTATGCCCGGGCCAGCCAGTTGATCGGCGGTGAACCCCAGGCCAGCCTCAGCGCGCCGGGGGGCGGGACCTTTTCCCAGCAACTGTTCGTCGATCTGCGCCGCGCAGGGTGGCCGGTGTCACCACTGCTGCAAGGCCGGGTCACGCTCAAGGGCCATGAGGAGCAGCGTTTGCAGCTGATGGGCATCGAGCCGGTGTCGCTGCCGAGCGGGGCGGCGGTGGCAGGACAGGCTCTGGCCATCGAGCAAGTCGTTGGTTTCTTCAGTGCGCCGGGACGCACCTGGATTGCGCCGCAGACCCTGCAGGCGTTGGCCATGCATGAGGGCGAGCGCCCGGTCGCTGCCAATGGCCAGGCATTGCCCCCCCTGCAGGTCCAAGCTGAAATGGCCCCCGGCCTGCTGCTGATGGACATTGGTTTCGCCCAACAGGTGCTGGAGTTGCCGGGCCAGCTGTCGCGCCTGCTGCTGCCAAAGGACTTCAACGCGCCACTGCCCGAACCGTTCAAAGGCCAACTGCAGTTCAGGTCCGGCGGCGAAGAAAACAATCTGGCGCGCCTGACCGAAAGCTTCCACCTCAACCTCGATGCCCTGGGGGTGCTGTCGTTCGTGGTCGGGCTGTTCATCGTGCATGCCGCGATCGGCCTGGCGCTGGAGCAACGCCGGGGCCTGCTGCGGACCTTGCGCGCCTGCGGCGTCAGCGCGCGGATGTTGATCACCTGCCTCGCTGTCGAGCTCGGCGCGCTGGCCCTGATCGGCGGTGTGGCCGGGGTCGTCAGCGGCTACCTGCTGGCCGGTATGCTGTTGCCGGACGTCGCTGCCAGTTTGCGTGGGTTGTACGGCGCCGAAGTGGCGGGGCAGTTGAACCTGAGCCCTCTGTGGTGGTTAAGCGGCATCGGTCTGAGCCTGTTGGGTGCCTTGCTGGCCGGGGCGGGCAGTCTGCTGCGCGCCGCGCGTTTGCCCTTGTTGGCCCTGGCCGCCCCGCAAGCGTGGCATCAGGCTCATGCGCGGTGGTTGCGACGCCAGGCCTGGGCGGCGTGCCTGGCCGGAGTGATCGCGGTGCTGGCGCTGTTTTTTGGCGACAGCCTGGTCAGCGGCTTCGTGTTGATGGCTGCACTGTTGATCGGGGCCGCGCTGGCATTGCCGGTGCTGCTCAGTAGCGTGCTCAACCTTGGGTTGCAGCGCAGTCGCTCGGTGCTCGGGCAATGGTTTCTCGCCGATTGTCGTCAGCAATTGCCAAGCCTGAGCCTGGCCTTGATGGCGCTGCTGCTGGCATTGGCGGCGAACATCGGCGCCGGCAGCATGACCGGCGGTTTTCGCCAGACCTTCAGCGACTGGCTCGAACAGCGGCTGACCGCCGAGCTGTACCTCAACCCTCAGGACCCGGCACAGGCCCGGGAGCTGCACAGCTGGCTCATACAGCAGCCGCATCTGACCGCGGTGCTGCCCAACTGGCAGGTGTCGATCCAGTTGCAGGGTTGGCCCGCAGAGGTGTTCGGCGTGATCGACCACCCGACCTATCGCCAGCACTGGCCGCTGTTGGAGACCCTCGACGAGCGGCCTTGGGATCATCTGGCCGGCGACGATACGCTGATGCTCAGTGAACAGCTGGCGCGGCGGCTGCGCCTGCATCTGGGCGACCACTTGACGCTGCCGACGCCAAACGGATCCTGGTCACCACGGATCGTCGGCATCTACGCCGATTACGGCAATCCCGGGGGGCACATCCTGGTCAATGCCAACCACCTGCTGCGCCACTGGCCGCAGCTTGCTCCCAAGCGTTTCAACCTGCGTATCGAGCCGGCGGCGATCCCGGTGTTCGTCACCGCGCTGCAGGCGCGCTTCAACCTGGACGACAGCCGCATTGTCGATCAGGCGCGGCTCAAGGACTGGTCCAGCCAGGTTTTCGAGCGCACCTTCGCCGCTACCGCTGCACTCAACAGTCTGACCCTGTGCGTGGCCGGGGTAGCATTGTTCATCAGTCTGCTGACCCAAAGCCAGAGCCGTCTCGGGCAACTGGCGCCACTTTGGGCGCTGGGCGTGACGCGTCGGCAACTGATGCTGCTCAATCTGGGGCAAACCTGGTTGCTGGCGCTGCTGACCCTGGTCCTGGCATTGCCGTTGGGCATCGTCCTGGCCTGGTGCCTGGATACGGTGATCAACGTGCAGGCTTTTGGCTGGCGCCTGCCGTTGCGGGTGTACCCGGTGCAATTGTTGCAGTTGATGGGGCTGGCGATAATGGCGACGCTGCTGGCTTCGGCGTGGCCGCTGTACAGCTTGTACCGCACGCAACCGGCGGACTTGCTGAGGACCTTTGCCCATGAGGATTAGAATTGGCCTGCTGCTGTTGGCAATGCTGGCTAGCGGTTGCGATCAAGTGCAGCCGCCGGAAAAAGGCTTCGCCGGGCTGGGCGACCAGGCCGCCACATTCAATCCGGTAGTGCCCGGTCGAGTGTTCAGCTTTCCGGCGGACCATGGCGCGCATGAAGGTTTTCGCATCGAGTGGTGGTACGTCACCGCCAACCTGAAGGACGATCAGGGCCGTGAGTTCGGTGCGCAATGGACGCTGTTTCGCAGCGCCCTGAGCGCCGTTCCACAAACCTGCGGCTGGAGTAATCAGACCATATGGCTCGGCCACGCGGCGGTGACCTCGGCTACGGTGCATCACGCCGCGCAACGCTACGCCCGTGGTGGTGTGGGCCAGGCCGGGGTCAGCCTGAATCCGTTCAACGCGTGGATCGACGACTGGAGTTTGAGCAGTCAGGCGTCTGCCGACAATCCCTTGGCCGATGTGCGACTCAGCGCCCGTGACAAGGGGTTCAGCTACGAACTGCGGCTGACCTCGACGCTCCCTCTGGTGCTGCAGGGGGTCAAGGGATTCAGCCAGAAATCCGAACAGGGCCAGGCCTCGTACTATTACAGCCAGCCGTTCTTCCAGGCCAGCGGCACCCTGGAGATCGATGGCAAAACCTTCCAGGTCAACGGCCCGGCCTGGCTCGACCGCGAATGGAGCAGCCAACCGCTGACGGCCAACCAGACTGGCTGGGACTGGTTTTCCCTGCACCTGGCCGGCGGCGAACAGCTGATGCTCTATCGCATGCGGCAAAAGGACGGTGAGCCATACATCACCGGCACCTGGATCGACGCCCAGGGCCAGACACAGCTATTGAGCTCCCGCGACATCCATCTCACGCCGCAAGAAACCGCCACGGTGGCCGGACGCAAGATGCCCATTCGCTGGTCGATTAGCATTCCCGAAAAACACGTCGATATCACCCTTACCGCGCTCAATCCGAATGCCTGGATGGATTTGCGCATTGCGTATTGGGAGGGGCCGGTGCGGCTCAGTGGCAGTCATGCAGGGCAGGGGTACCTGGAAATGACGGGGTACTGATTTTCCCCGGAACTCCCCATTGCGCACAACCTCTACCCTATTGAACCCCACGGGAGCCCATTTCATGAGCGACGACCTCAAGCCACCCGACCTCGCCTTGTGGCAGCGCCTGTTCGACGACAGGGCCTACTGGCAACAATCCCCCGATGCGCACTTCAGCGAACTGCAACGGCTGGCCGATGATTTGCTGGGGCAGGGCGCCATCGACCTCGAACAGTGGCAGGCCCTTAAGGACAAGGCCGAGCAGTCCCACAAAGATTCGCCCGCCATCAATGTCACCGAGCAAGTGAATGACCCTCAAGCCTGAGGAGATACCTCGGGCCTTGGTGAAATCCCACACGGTAACGGTACGCTGCGATCCACTAACCTGACCTGAAGCAAGGAAAACGCTGAAAACACCCCTGTGGCGACTCCCTCGCGCAAGAAACAGCGAAAACTCCCGAAACACCGTCTATGCTCATCCCACACGCCGCGTTGAACCTAGGTACAGCGCGGTTTGTTGCCATTTACCACAGGGAAAGTTCACCTTATGAAACGTCACGCACTGACCAAAGCCATCGCTCTCGCTACCTTGCTGTCTGCCACCAGCTTCGCTGCGGTTGCTGAAAATATTCCGCTGTCTTCCGTAGTGGTAGCTGAAAAGGTCACTACCACAGTCGTTTCGGTTGATGCCGCCAAGCATCATGTGGTGCTTAAGGGACCGGACGGTAATGAGTTCCCCGTGCAGTTGACCGACAAGGCGAAAAACCTCGACAAACTGAAAGCCGGCGACAAAGTCGACATCGAGGTCGCCAGCGCCGTCGTAGCCGACTTTGACACCGATGTCGACAAAGGCCTGCCGGGTACCGTTGAAAAAACCGGAGAAGTTCGCGCCGCACCAGGCAGCGACAGTCCAGGCGGCGAAGCTTACCGCCAGGTGCAAGTACAGCTGAAAATCACCGCGATTGACGTGAAGAAAAACCAGGTGACTTTTGAAAACCCGGCTGGCGAGACCAAGACCGTTGATGTCAAAAAGCCAGAGGTTCAGGCGAAACTGAAAGATTTGAAAGTCGGGCAAACCGTCCTGGTGACCTACACCGACATTCTGAAAGTGACCACCTCGCACTAAGCCTTGCGACTTAGCTTATAGGTTGATAGTTCTTGTACAGTTTTTTGTACAGGAACTATCAACCTCGATGTTCTATCCAGTGAGTTAGCAGTAGTTATCTCCATGTAATATGTCTATCAACATTTTATTACGGAGTATGTCGAAAATTTCATGTTTATTTTCACGGACATGATTAGAGACTTCTACTAAGATACTTTCGTTCGCCCGGTGTCACGGCTCTTTACCAGTGCATGGATTGCCGAGGCCAATACACTGGGCGAACCCTTTTCTTCAAAAACATTATCGAAAGTTCAGGCATATAAAGGGACGACTTTGAAATCGCCCTTTTTTCATTTCGTGTTTTTGCACTGCCTTGGGACAGCGATCTCCATGGCAGTTACAAACGCTATCAATTCAGCGACGCGAAACATTGTTCGATCGATCGCCGCTGACTTTCGGCATACAACCCCAGTTCATCAATGGTCGAACGCCCCAGGGCCGCTTCAAACACTTGCTGGTTGGAGTGCACGCCATAATGGGTTTGAGCCGAGTCTCCCAGATTCGACTGAAATATCCCCGCCGCACTGACCGGCAGGAAGTCTTCGTACACCAGGGGTTCTATCCGCAGATAACCGTTCTCCAGCAAAGCCTCCAGGGTCAAGGTTTTGAGGTTGCTTGCGGCCAGGGCTTTATCGGTCACGAAGTAGCGGAAATACGCCAGATCCTGTTGGCGCATGCCTTCGTAGCTGTCGGGGAATTCACTGAAATGTTGCGCCATCAGTGCGTTGTAGCGCGCGGCGTTGGCTTCGTTGGGGAAGTCCTTGAGTTCGTCCCGGGCGGCATTGAGCAAGCGGTCGTAAAGCGCTCGGCCCTTGGGGGTGAGGGCGGCGCCGCGTTGTTCTATTTCTCCGAAGCGGGCGCTGTGGCTGCCGCGAGCATCGGCTTGATCGTTGAAGGCGATGGGCTCGTCCAGGGCTTTGAAACTGGTCTGGCGCAGCAGGATCGGGCACTGCCGGCGAGGTGGGCCTTCGATCACTGCTTTGGGGGTGATGCCGTGGGCCGGCATCTGCGTCTGGACGATGTCGATGTCCAGGGTGCGCGGCGTGAGGTGGTTGATGTGCGGGCCCTTGAACGCCACCACGTCGGCAACCAAGCGATGCTGGGCACTGAGTTGTTGATACTGTTCGCCGGTGACGGTGGCGCTGTGATGCCAGCGGAAGGTTTCCAGTGCCTCTTTGACGAAGTCTGCGGCCTCCTGTTCGGTCAGGCCTCCCTGGTTTTCGGCCCGCTCGATGAGGGCGAGTGCCGCCGGGGTAAAGATCGAGCGTTGGTCGAGTACAGACTGGGCGAACGCCCGCAGCTGCGGGTCTTCAATGAGTTCCAGGCGCAGCAGCGAGGTGAATACGCGAAACGGACTGACCTGCAACGACGCCTCATGCACGGCGCGAAATGCCGTGGAATGCACCGGCACCCCGGCCGGGGTCAGGTCGTAATAGCCCACCGGCAACATGCCCATCACCGCGAACAGGCGGGCGAGGGTGGCCAGTTCGGCGGCGGTACCGACGCGAATCGCCCCGTGCCGTTCCAGGTCCAGGCGTTCGATTTCACCGGTGTTGTGCAGTTGTCGCGCGATGTCCGGGGCGCTATCGAGCACCCCGCGGTTGGTTTGCTCCACCAGTTCCATCAACGCGCCGTATAACGGCACTTCTTCGCGGTACATGTCGGACATCGCTTTGGAGAAGCGTTGACGGATCAGGTCAGGGCTGACGAAGCTTGGCTGGTTCATGAACAGGATTCCTGGCACGGTGACGTAAAGTATGCGCAAAAGATCGCAGCCTTCAGCGAAGCCGACAAACGAAGTTTCTGACGAACTTCATTCTGCAAACGACTGAATGCTCAGTGCAGTCGTTGATCCTGCGGGCTCTCCGAACGCAGCGATGCCAAAAACTCGCGATAAAGATGCGCCGTCCCGGAAGGCGCTTCGACCATGGGCATGTGGCCGACGGCATCCCATATGTGTACGCGCAGGTCGGCGATACCCTTGCTCCAGATCGCCACGCTGCTGACGTCGATCAGCCGGTCCTTGCGTCCCCACAGCAGCAGCGCCGGCGCGGTAATGTCGGGCAGCATGGGTTCCATCGACGGGCTGGCGCGAAAATCGCGGAAGATTTCCTCCAGTTCATCGCGCGATTGTTCGTAGCGCTGGGCGATGGCGTCGAGCACCACCTTGGGCACCCATGGCGGCGTGGCCATGGTCATGGCGTAGAAGCTGCGGAACTCTTCGCGTGAGTGAATCAGAAACGGGTTGTGGCCCTTGGCCAAATGCCGCTCGAGGTCACTCGGCTCCGGGGAGGTCACGCCGGCCGGGTCGATCAGGGCGAGCGAAACGATCCGCTCCGGGTACGTCGCCGCCAGCCAGGCAGCCAGGTAGCCGCCCATCGAATTGCCGATCACATGGACTTTCTCGACCCCGCACACATCAAGCAACTGGATCATGCGCTTGGCCTGCAGCGCAATGTCGTAGCCGCCGCCGGCCTTGAAACCGGTTTCGCCGTGGCCGGCGATATCCGGGATGATCACCCGGTGGCTGCCGACAAAGTGTCGGGCGAAGCGCAGCCAGATGTTCTTGTCGGCGCTGAAGCCGTGGAGCATCAGGACATTGCTGGTAGCTTCATAGGGCCCCCCTTGCCAGGTCGAAACGGTCATCTCGGCAATGGGCACGACGATTTTATGCAGCCGATACAGCTTGGCCTCGGCCGCCATGTTCAAGTCATAAAGCCAGTAGCCTATGGCCGGGTAAGTCAGCCAGCTCCAGGCCGCGAAAACTGCGATAACGACGACCAGTAAAAGCATCACGCGTCTCCCTTTTCAGTGCTCAGGACAAAATGTGATCGGCGGGTTTCAGGGCTCGGGTCAAGCGGTGGTAGCTGAAACTGAACCCCGGAAACATGGCGATCACATGACCGCTCCTGCTTTGATACCAACTGTGGCATCCACCGGATTTCCATACAGTGCGCTCCATTTCCCGGTGAATCATTTCAGTGTAGGTACGTTCCGCCTCGGGGCGAACTTCGATGGAGCGCAAACCCCGGGTTTGCAACGTGCGAATGCAATCAAGGATGTAGTTCATCTGGGATTCGATGATGAACAGCGCCGATGTATGGCCAATCCCGGTGTTCGGGCCGCTCACGATAAACAGGTTGGGAAAGTCCGGCAGGGCGGTGCCGAGGTAGGCACGCGGGTACTGCGCCCAGACATCCTTGAGGCGGGTGCGGTTTTTTCCCGTTACCGGGTAGGAAATCACCCCGTCGGTGGCGTCGTAGCCAGTGGACCAGACGATCAGATCGACATCGATATGCTCGCCGTCCCGAGTGATGATGCCGGTTTCGTCGAGGGCGGCGATGCCTTGCTCGCGGCTGTGCAGCGTCACATTGCTGCGGCCCAGCGCCGGGTACAAAGTGCTTGAAACAATCACCCGCTTGCAGCCGATGCTGTAGTCCGGTGTCAGTTTGCGCCGCAATTGGGCGTCCGGCACCTGGCGCTTGATAAAGCGCAGGGCATGCTGCTGAACCATGCGCACGGCCGGTTTCGAGTATTTGAAGGCGATCACCCGGGTTTCGAACTGCCAGTAGATCATCCAGCGCAGCAGCTTGTAGGCGGGTTTGAGGCCGAGCAGCCAACGCTGGAAGCGCCCGAAGGTGCGGTCAGCACGGGGTAATACCCAGTGCGGCGTGCGCTGGAAGACGTGCAAGTGCTCGACGTCCGGGGCAATCGTCGGGATCACCTGTGCCGCGCTGGCGCCACTGCCGACGATGGCCACGCGTTTTTGCCGATAGTCGTAGGAATGATCCCAGTTGTTGGTATGAAACGTCTTGCCCTGAAATCGCTCCTGGCCGTCGAAATGCGGTATCACCGGTTGGCTCAGCGGCCCGCTGGCATTGATCAGAAATTGCGCGCAGAACGTGCCTTTGCCGGCGGTGTGCACGGTCCAGTGGCGCTGTTGCTCGTCCCATTCGACGCCCAGCACATCGGCGCCCAGTTCGACCTTGTCCTGCAGGCCGAACTGCTTGGCCACATGGTGGGTGTAGCGGTGCAGTTCGGCTTGGCCGGCGAACATCTGTGTCCAGCGGTAGGGCGCGAACGACAGCGAATACAGGGGCGAGGGTACGTCGACCGCCGCGCCGGGATAGGTGTTCTGGCACCAGGTGCCACCGAAGAAGTCCCGCCGCTCCAGCAGGCGAATATCGGTGATGCCTGCCTTGAGTAAATTGATCGCTGCGCACTGGCCGCCAAATCCGCTGCCGATGATCAACACTTGAAAGATCTGCATGGTCTTCCTTTTTATTGTTTTTTCCCCAACTCCACATTCATGTATAGACCGATGTAGGCGCTGTCGCAGGCTGGGATTTTTTTGATCTTGTCTTTTGGCGCTTTGAGCGTCACTGAAGATCAAAGATCGCAGCCTGCGGCAGCTATACAGGATTGCGGGCGCATGCTAATGGGTGGCACCACCCAAATCTGTGGGAGCCGGCTTGCTGGCGATGGCGGTGTATCAGTCAATCAAGATACCGACTGATACACCGCCATCGCCAGCAAGCCGGCTCCCACAGGTTTTGCGGGTGTTTATGCTTTCGCGGTACGCCGATCTTCTCGCGGGCACCGCTCAAACTTCGCCCGATAGCTACGGGCGAAATCGGACGGCGATTCAAACCCGCAGGCAATGCTCACTTCCAGCACACTCATGTGTGTCTGGCGCAGCAACTATCGGGCCTTTTCCAGCCGTAAGCGCAGGTAGATATTGGCTGATAGCGGTGAAATAGGCGCACATTGTAGTGTGCTCTGCTTCGCAGGAGTTCGCTTTCCGTTTTCAAAAAACCCCGTACACAGCTATGGGACTATTAACGCTAACGCCCGTCAATCCGCGATTCTGTGTTGCAGAAAGCACATCATCCACTCCTGATCGATGGTGTGAAATAACGCGCGAATAGTTGAACAGGCTGCTCGCATTGAAGTCGGTGGGATGTATTGAACGCTTACTCAAAACCCAAAGCAGGAGCCGTATGCGGTAATTCCGCACGTATGGATCTGTACGGGGGGGCAGGTGGCTGCCATTCCTACCGCGACCAGTTGATCTCGCGTCCTGCGGATATGAAGCGCGGATCCATGAAAACCGCGCACAGAGTATTGAGTGGGAGTACATTGCCCCAGCCCGGCAGTTTGATCATCAGCGGCAACGCCAGCAAAAACGGGTTAAGAAACTTCCCTCTCGAAAAAGAACGCAGTCTCCCCGAAAGCCGGTTTTAGTTGATCGAACCACGTAGCATTGGGATCAAATCGTGCGAAAAATGGCCTCTGCACCCAATCCGGGTTTCGTGCTTGGATAAAACGTAAAACAAACACCTTTTCTCCTCTAATTTCAGCTACACCGCAGACCTCAACTTTCCCCGGATCTGCGCTCATCGAAGGTCCTCTGGCAGTTCTGGCAATACCTGAAACTTGTTTGACCGCGTCCCTGTAAATTTCCCACGCACATACAAGAGGGACTTCAAAATACCGGCGGGCCCCGGTATCACGCTCGATAAACATATAGTAAGGAGTAATGCCTAGTTGAATCTGCGTCTGCCAGAGTCGCGCCCAGACGTCAGCAGAGTCATTGATATGAGCTAGCAACGGGCCCTGGCTACGTATTTGAGCGCCTGTTTGTCGAACACGAAGAATAGCCTCTCGAGCAATGGCAGGCTGAAGTTCCGCCCAATGATTATAATGAGCCATTAACGCTAAATGTTTACCGCTGTTGATGATCTTCCTAAATAGATCAAGAAGGTCACCTGCATCGCTGTCAGTCACAAACCGCTGAGGCCAGAAAGAAAGCGCCTTCGTACCAATTCGGATAGTGTGGATGTGCTCGAATTCAGGCGTCAAAAGAGGTTCTAGGTAAGCGCGTAGGTTACTTGTCTTCATAACTAGCGGATCTCCGCCAGTAATTAAAACATCAGTCACTTTAGGGTTGGCCCGAAGGTAATCCAACAGCTGGGAGTTTTCCTTAGCAGCAATCTTGAGCGATTGGTCACCCGTGAATTGGGCCCAACGGAAACAAAAAGTACAGTAGCTATGGCAAATCTGACCAGCGCTTGGAAAAAATAGCACAGTCTCACGATATTTGTGCTGGACACCCGTTACTGTCACGCCAGACAGTGAAGGAATATTACGCTCCAACTGACCTGCTGGATGGGGATTGAGTTTAGCTCTAACCGCTTTTATCGCGCCCTCACAGGATGAGCGGTCGGAATTCCTTAAAAGTAAAGATTCTATTAGATCAAAAGAGTCGTTATCAAGCATATCTTTCTGGGGGAAGGTAAGCTGGTATATCGGGTCGTTGGGGATATTGTTCCAGTCGATCAATTCTTTGATAACATACTCATTGACTCGAAATGGCAGAACGTTTGCCACCACCTTCATCGCCCAAAAAGTCCGGCTGTCTAATTTAGCAAGCTGAAAAATCTGGTCAATTTGATTCAAGGTATAAACCTTGAAACGTTCAACCTCGAACCTTTCTGAGAGGTTTTCAACACTTACCGCTTTAATTTCAATAGTATGCATAAAGTGACCAATAAAATTTTTGGGCGGAATATAGGTGGCTATAAGATATGGCGCTGTCTTGACCTAAAATAAATGTCGCGACCAACTATAATATCTGATGAAACCATGGAGCCTTCAAGCGACGACGGTTTCCACACTAGTAACACCTGTCGTATGAAAATCAGCGATGGTGGACAAAATCAACAATTCTCCCGCACGCTTCTTTAATTTCAGCTTCATTAACGGAAGCAATAGAGATGCGGATATGATCCTTCATACCGTAAGAAGACCCTGGCGTGGTCGAAACGGATTTTACATTGAGGAGATCGTCTACAAATTGGATATCCGAATTCCAAGTAGCACCCAATACTCGTGAAACGTCAGGAAATAGATAGAAACCACCCTGCGGCCGTACAATGTCAAACGTAGTGCTTAACAATTGATGGCAGTAATAGGCTCGGTGTTGCAACTCATCAACACGTTTTTTAAGAATGCTCTTAGGCAACGTTATAGCTGCCAAGGCACCGTGCTGCGCAAAAGTACACGCATTGTCCGTCATGACGCCCTGAAGCGTGGAACACCGGTCGATGATTTTTCTATCCGCGAACATATAGCCTATTCTAAAACCAGACATAGAGAACAGTTTTGAGAACGTACGGGTAACCACCAGCAGGCTAGAGTCCCCCATAAAATCCAGAGGGCTAACATATTCACTGCTACCGAAAATGATGCCTTCGTAGGCTTCATCGGAAATGAGTAGAAAGCCAAACTCTTCAGATAACGCCACCAATTCTAAAATATCTTGTCGCTTGAGAGTCAAGCCAGTGGGGTTGTGAGGTGAGTTAATAATTAACGCCTTGGTTTTGAAAGTCACCAACTTGCGAATTTCAACTATGTCGAGACCCTTATTTCCCATTTCGTAATCGACGGCAATACCCCCGTTAAGTTCTATGTAAGATCTATAGGCGGGCCAGCATGGATTCGGAATCAGAATCTCATCCGCGTTGGATAACATGCATTTCATCAGCATGAACAGAGCCTGACTTGAGCCATTAGAAACTAAAATTTCGGCCGGGTTGTACAACTTATTATGTTGTTGAAAGCATCTCTCGATTAACGCGCTTTTTAAAACATCTATGCCAGTAAGATTGCAATAGCCAGTATGCCCTTTTATTAAGGCATCAATAGTCGCGCGAGAAACTTCCTGCGGGACTTCAAGATTGAACTCACCGTCGTGCATCTGAATTAAGTCACGTATTTTAGGACCTTCACTCAAGACCTTCGATAGCTGCTGGCTCGGGTTTGACATAATTTAAACCAACTGTAATTATTTTAAGTGTCGCAGCATCTGCCGCGAGTAGACGTCAGTGAAAAAAGCTTTCGCCGACGGGCTCAGGTCCCCGGGCCAGAAATCCAACATCAAATTTACCCGAGTACATTCACCATGGTTCCAAGACTCATGCTGAAATGTCGTGTCAATGATTGCTATTTCACCCGTTCTCCAACTAACGATCTCTTCCCCTATTCTCAGTCCGGATAATCCATCGTCAGCACAAAGGATAGGAAGATGTAACGTCAGCATAGGATAAACATAATCCAGATGCGGTTCGATGTGACCGCCCGGTTCTAGGCTTGAAAGCACAACTTCTCTTATAGTAGCGCCTGGTACAACATCCTCGACAAAGCGAATCGTATTTGGAACAAGGTCAGCGTATACAGCAACTTTTTGACCTCCTTTGTAAAGTGGAACTGATTTCCACAAAGGATCGCCATGAAAGGGATATTTTTCCTGGGTGTTCTTATGATTTTCATAAAGCTGGATTAGTTCCTGCGTCATCGCGGCAAGAAGCGTATCAATGCCTGAGAGGAAGCTGAAATCGTCCTTAGACCAAAGAGGCTTCCTGGGTCCGAACGACGACTTAAATCCGTTGATATTAATATTCGTAGCATAAGGTATAGGCATGACAGGCTGAAGCAAGCCGCTGGATAGACGGCTAGAGCGTGATAATTCTCTTCCATGAAATTCCGACTCAATTAAATCAAGGATACACTCGCTAGTTTTATCATCAATATCACCAAGATTATCTAATGCCTCGCACCATAATGTGAGCACAGGCTTCCGCCACTTTAGAGCAGATCTGCAGGAAATCACAACCGTCGCATATAACCAGATTATGAGGAAAAGCAGTAATAAGTGGCTTGACACTAGAAGTCCCAATCCGATTGATTCAGTTCTGTTATAGAGTCCCGCTACCAACGTAAAAATGGATAGCTGAACGAGCCAACAGCAATAGCTACTAAAACGTCGCACGGTGGAATAAGGCACGATGATATTGAGCATATCCAATTGGGAACGAATAATCGGCCAAGCGCTGATGGAATAGAGAAGAAAAAATAACAAGCAGCAGTAAGACACCGAATATATCGACAAAAAGCCCTTCGGTACCGCCAGAATAGCCAATATAGATAATAATACTAAGCAAGCTATCACAAATATACTTTGTTTCAGTATGTAATTTATACCTCGAATGCCGTATAGATTTCTCATGCCGCAACCTGCGCCGGAGTCTTGTATCGGATCCATCTAAATAGAAGTAGAGAGAACAGCGCTATAAGTCCAAGCCCTACGCCACACCACACGCCCGCTGCTCCTAGGTCAGTATAAAATGCCAAGAAGAGGGCGAACGGTAGCCCCACTAGCCAAAAACAAATAATCGAAAGAAACATCGGGAGGACGGTCTGTTTCAAGCCCCTAAATATACCGAGCAGTACCATTTGACTTCCATCAAAGAAATGGAAGATTCCTAAAATGCAGACAAACAGGCTAGAAAGCTTGATGAGCTCGTCATCTGCACCTTCACCGCGAGCAACAAATAGCTGAACAATATCATGGGAAAAAATAATCAGGATAGAAGATATTACAGTGAGTACTATCCAGCCGAGCCATAAAGCACTCCATCCAGCGTCGCTCGTCCGCAGTGAATACACACCCGAAGGAGAGCAGAGGCTTATTCTCGTAGTAGAAGCTTGAGAAATGCCATTAGGTATTGTAAATACGACTTGAAGAACTTGCATTGCGATACCATGAGCAGCCAACGCAACGACTCCAAACTTACCCACTATTATTGTGAGGATGAAGAAAAATAGCGTGTCATTTGCCTGCGTTAATGAGACCGGAATACCGTTTCTTAAAATAGGCAGCATCAACCACCCTCTCACTACTGTCAATTTTATACAGTGCTGCCGCTCCCTGAACTGCGGATTTATTAAGCCTAATATGGCCAGCAATATACAAAGCAAAATATTTGTTAGCGTCGTGGCAATACCAGCACCAAACAAACCCAAGGGGGGTATCCACAAAAAACCAAATATTAGAATCAGGTTGGCAACGAAGTTAAATATCGCGGCTATAATAATTGCTATAACTGTATATCGCGCCGAACCCATTATTGATAAAACATTTCTGAGGTGCACAAATAAAATTGCTGGGCCGATGCTCCACATCAGACTATTCATGTATCTCTGAGCTTCGAGAGACAAAAGCGGATCTTGGCCAAAAAAAACTAATATTTCTTTCGTAAAATATAGCATTGCTAAGCATATTAAAAATGCAGTTGCTATGAGCTGAATGCAGCTGGTCGATACAGATGCATATTGTTCTTCTTTTGCCTTAGATCCCAACGAATCAGAAATAAACGGAATGGTAGAGATGAGTAGCCCGGAGAATAATAAAAACAAAAGGTAGTAGACTCCCTGTGCCAAAGTCGACGCAGCTAATGCCTCGGTACTAATCCATCCAGCCATTATTACGTCCGTAGTCGCAATAATCACATGCGCGATATTGCCAGATACAAAGGCTAGCGAAAGCCGGGAACTCTCGCGCATCTCGGTTCTATATCTACGGGAGAGCCTCACGGCACGATTATATATCAGTGATGATATCAAGACTGTACTCCCGATTCAGGTGCTTAGTTACATCCTTGGAAATCTGTACTCTTTTCAGCCATCGATCCGTTCCATCATACTTTGGCGTAAATTGTGGCCTGCCATGAGCGCACTTGTAGTTGTTGATATACAAAACCTGTGCTTCTCTCATTGATAAGTCAAAGGCTGCTGACTCAACCACCTTGATAAAATCCTTAAAGTCTAGTTCTTCGCGCTGAGACATTTTGCTGTAGTCAACGTAGACAGGATCATAAATGAAACTGTAGCCCTCGGTAGGTGATTCTTGAAATACCGTCGTCTCTAGAGCTGTTGGCTTATATTCCATCGTAGAGGGACGGTCGGAAAGAATGGTATAACGGGTCTCCTTTAACCTGTGCCTAAGTGTTGCATCAACAGTTGAAAAATCTGGGCAAGACAGCAAATTTGGGACTTTATCGTCGTTTCTTACGCATAAAAAACCTAGTACATCTGCCCTATAAGGTAAAGCGGGGTCCTCAGTATGCAGTTCTAAATGCACAGAACCACTTCCCAACTGCTTATTTCTATCTTTGAAGATTGGAAATATTTCTTGTACAAGCTTACCGTTCTGCAGGTCGCTATAACCGAAGACATCACCAACATGCCTTGAAAGCTGAAGAAATAAATCATCGTAGTTTGAATGGCAGTCGTCTCTCCAATGCTTCGGCGTCGGTCGCTGTTGATCGACTTTAGGAAGGTCTAATATTGTGACGTCAGATGAAAAACTAAAGTCTTCTTTAAATTGAGCGACAATAGATTCTGGGCATAACGTTGAGTAGTCCAATCTAGTAAATATCATATCGGCACCAAAACAGTTGTAAATTAGTTAATTACAAAGCCACCAGGTAGTGAGCCACTCGCGGTCAGTTGATCTCAAGGAATTTCAAGTGTTTTATGATCATAGCCAAGCACAAAATTCTTCGAGCCTAGTTTATAGAAGTACTGGTTATTCAAAGGGATCTTCCCAAGCTTAGTGGTGTAAACATACTGTGGGACGCTGAAACCAGTTTCATAACCGTGCAACTGCTCCATAATTTCAAGGCCCTTTTGTATCGACGTCCTAAAATGCGACACGCCTTGAACATTGTCCGCGTGGTATAGGTAATACGGCCTTACCTTGCCTTTCACCAGCATCCGATTCAACGTTCTAAGTGTTTCGACGTTGTCGTTCACACCACGCAACAGCACTGTCTGGTTTTGCACCGGTATACCGTGGGAAAGAAGTTTATCTACCGCGCTTAAGGCCTCAGGAGTCACTTCCACGGGATGATTGAAATGGGTGCTGAACCAGATCGATTTGAATTCGGACAACATCATACAAAAATCATCTGTTATTCGCTGCGGAAGAAAAACCGGGTACCGTGAGCCAATGCGTACAAAATCCACGTGGGGAATTGTATTGAGTCTAGATATAATGCTATGCAAAAGCTTATCGGAAAGAATTAGCGGGTCACCTCCGGTAAGTAATACGTCGCTGATGTTTTTGTTGTTTGCGATGTACTCTATGTCTTGATCATACGAGGCGGGAAGCTCTTTGTTGTAATAGCTGCCTGACTTGTCAGTTGTGTGAAACTTTCTAGTGCAATGTCTGCAATAAACTGGGCAAGTATCCGACACTAGGAATATGACTCGGTTCGGATACTTATGTACGACGCGTCTGGTTTTCATATAAACCATATCACCCACCGGGTCTACATCCTCCTGTTGGTTACTCTCATCAACTTCTTTTGGGTGGGGTATGCTTTGCAGCCGAATTGGACAATTCTCATTGGTCTCGTCCATCAGTGATGCATAATATGGAGTAATCATCCACTTGTACTGGCTTTCTGTTTGCTCAATACCCTTCAACTCCGTATCACTGAGAGTTACCCAAGCTTCCAACTGTGCCCTGGTGCGAATGGCATTCTTCATTTGAAATTTATGGTCGCCCCATTGGTCGGAAGACAGCAAATCCTGTTTGCTCAAAGTGTCCTTTGCAATAATCATTTTTATTATCCTTCGCTGGTAGCGGAACTGAAGAGGTTTTTATCAATTTATTTAGTTGTCGAGGTCGTCCATCCCCCGCTATGATAGTCGAGGCCTTGTACCTTATATCGATTGTTTGGAAGTTCAAAGCCAAACTCTTGGAATATCAAAGCAGCATTATTAATTGCATTATCTTCTAATGGAAAAGGCTTGCTATCCAGGCTCTCATTCATTGATTGAAGGACGTCAAATATGAGTCCGCCTATACCTGACCCTTCAGACATTCTCATTTTTGGTCGCCGAGTGATATAATCTGGCAATTCGCGGGAAAAAGCGTCCCTCAGTAGAGCTTTTGTAAAGTCATCTCTTACATGGAACTCCATCGGAGCCGATATTATAAAATCGAAAAGATCTTTGTCGAGAAACGGTACACGGCATTCCACTGTATTGAACATGCTCATTCTATCCACACGCTGCAGATCAGTTCGATATAGGTTCTTAACTTTATGTAACTGAAGTGCACGTCGGTCACTGGCCCCTTGAAAAAAGTCATAACCAGCGAATAGTTCATCACTTCCATCTCCAGATAGAGCTATACGTATCCCGTCTTTTTTCATTCGGGAGAAAGCAGAATGTATAGTTAATGCATCAGTTATATCTACGGGTTCAAATTGTTCAGATACATATATGCTGGTTTTAATAGACTGCATCAAATCTGCGCGATCAATATCAGAAATAACTATCTTAATGCCAAGTTCTTTGCATAATCTCTGCGCGTATACTACGTCAACTGAGCCCGCCACTCCGACCGTGTAGGCGGTGACGTTCTTATGGTATAGGTTAGCAAGATAAAGAATTATCGCACTATCTAGCCCGCCAGAGAAAACTACGCCTACTGGAAGATCCGTATTGACTTGACGTTTTACCGAGAGGTGCAGTAGCTCATTGCATTTGTTTACCGTAGACTTATAATCTATTCGCGGCCCTATGCTTTCGCTAATTAAATAATATGCGTTCTGTCGACCACCCACCCAATAATGTCCAGGGAGGATTTCTTGTGTCTTGTTGGTCAACCCAATTAGTGCTTTCAGTTCCGATGCAAAATAGAGGGCAGTGCCTTCTTGAGTCAAGTATAGAGGCTTTACGCCTAGCCGATCCCTCGCAGCGAAAACGGTGTTGTCTCCCGGTGAATAGATAATAAACGCGAATATACCATTGAGTCGGGTCAGACAAGATTCCCCCCAGTGAGTATAGGCTCTAAGAACTAGCTCGGTATCTGAATAGCCTAAAAACCTAACTCCGCGTGATAATAAAATTAATCGCAACTCATTTAAGTTGTAGATTTCACCATTAAATATAATTGCGTGACCAGAAACATTATCTATGAACGGCTGATTATTGTCTTCTCTCTCCACGATAGGCAAGCGATTGGTACCTATAGCAGCATGAGAAAATATAACGCGCTCTCCAAAGCTTTCAGCAGCGCCTCTATGGGAGATTCTCCCCAACATTTTTAATAAAGTATCCTCAAAGTCGCGTGCTTCATCAGAAATCGTAGAAGTCTCAAAAATCGCAGCTATCCCGCACATCTAGCTCTGCTCCAGTAATTTGTCTTCACGATACTCAGATATTTCGACTTTAATGTTTCTCTCATACTCTTTGTGGGCGTGAAGTATCTCGTGTATAGAAGCTGCCCTCACCCACATTTTTGCGATATAAGCTTCTTCGTTCTCCACATCGAAGAAACCATCTTTGTGGCCGTTAGTAGTAGGCAATACTTGCGATAAAATCTCACACGCAGATTCAATTCCTGGAAACTTTATAGCTTTTATGTAGCCTGAGCGAGTTGGATAGAATAGAAGCATCGCGTAGACGGCGTCCTCCGGCAAGATCGGAAGTGCCTCCGCCAACCCGCGCCCTATGGTTACTGGCTTACCTGTTATGTAATTAACGTTTAAGGCATACGCATCACATGAGCACAGATCCTTAAGTGCTTCGTCCACGAAGAACCCGCCCAGCCTGGGGTTCACCTCAATCACTTGGGGGCCGTTTTTGGATAATTTGAACTCGACGTGTAAAAAGCCGTTCTTTACCTTCAGTGCCTTTATAGAATTGCTAATGGTTGATACGATCATTGATATCTGGTCGTTAGAAAAGCTTTGCGGCGGTGTAACTATGACCTTTTCTAAAACCGTATTGGAGGTGTTGCTTGTTATAATCTTTTCAAAAATCAACATCGGATGAATGTTGCCGTCGATAATCAAGCATTCTAAAGAGCCTTCAGGCCCGTCAATGAATTCTTCAATTAACACGGAAACGCCCGGCGTATATAGAACAGGATCTACTTCTGGAGAACTAAGCCATTTTTCAGCGCCCGAGAAAGAATAGGCTCCAGGTACGTCGGGAAATCTTTGCATGAAGTGACTATATGCTTTTTCAAGACTTTTTCGGTCTTCACATATCGAGACTAACGCCGAGCCGCCCCCGTATACCGGCTTCATCACCACGGGAAATTTGAAATCGTTAATGGTTTCGAAATTTCCGTTGAAGAGCCTGAAATTTACCGGACTAACACCTTTAATATTGCTAAGCTTCGAACGCATTAAGTATTTATTGTTACAATTTTCTAGCGGCTCGGCGCTGTAATATTTAAGCCCGCATTGCTTGGCGACATCTTCAACTACATGGTTAGCGTCCCCACGCGGTGTAACATGTGCCGGGTAGCAAAACAGTCCTTTTACACTGTACTTCCGGCTTAGACGTTCTACTGCGCAGAGTACTTCGCTAGTTTCAATGCTGTCCACCAAGAAAACTTCATCACTTTCATTGCTAGCCTCCCTAATATTTTTGCTATCTTTTGCGATTATTGTTATGCACTTGATGTCTTCTTTTGCTGCGGCTTGAAAGTGTAATTCCCTATACAAATATAGCGAGGTTGATAGATAATCGTTATCTATGAAAATTAATATTTCTGGCTTCATATATAGGTCCGTAATTATTTTCGTTGTTGTAAAAATAGATAGCGAACATTGTTCGAACTGTTTATCACACACGCATGATCAGTGGAGATCTTCCGGGAATGGCATAATTTTCTGTGCGCCACGTAATTCTTGACCGTTATCCCATGTGAACTCCAACGGCGAAGTTGCACGCTGAATCCTCCTGCCATTACAAGGCTGGTTGCCCGCGGTTGCCACACGGTAGATAGATGTGGGCGATGAGCGTCGGCGAAAGCCCGTTGTTGGCCAACAATCCTCAAGACGTCTTTGTTCGTCCCTTCAAGTTGCTGCGAGAAAAGGTAATCTTTTTGGCTGCGAAGAAAATCTGGGGAGGCTTCATTGGTGTACAACGAGGAGAGGGGAGCATTCATTTCCACAATCCTTATCTGTGAAGGGTGTCCATGAATGATGCGGCACAAAGTAAATAATTTGTACCTCCGAACTCACAGTCACAGGAAGGAAAAGGAAACTTCGCAGTAAGGGATACTAAAAATCCTACAGAAATTTCTGCTCGATAAGGCGCACGATAATTTCAATCAAGCTTTCACAGTCCGTTGATCCTCCCTCGGACAGCGCTCCATGGCGCAAGCACTTGAACCTAACACCGGACGAAGTGGCCAAACGGATGGGTGTCTCTCAGCCGGCATTTGCCCAGCAAGAGACCTTCTCAAAGCCTCGGAAGGCCACTCGCGAAAAATTGCAGCAGCGTTCGGTATTACCATTAATCAACTTGAGCTTTAGGCTGTGAAATGGATTCACCATGAAAATCTGCGGCATCGAAATCAAGGGCAATGAAGCGATTATCGCCGTGGCCGCCCTCGACGGTTCGGCGTTGAGCCACCTCGCGCTCGCCACCAAGAAGATCGCCCTGGAGGATGACGACGACGCCGCCAACGTCAAACTCTTCGCGGCCCAGGTTGCATCCTTTGTCCGGGAGAATTCCATTGACCGCATTGCGATCAAGAAGCGCAGCAAAAAATGCGAGTTCGCCGGTGGGCCAACCACGTTCAAGATCGAGGGCGTTTTCCAGTTGCTGGAGAGTTGCGAAGTGGCGTTGTTCTCGCCGCAGGCCATCACGGCGCGGTGCAAGAAATTTGCAGTTGAGCTGCCGCAGACGCTGAATAAATATCAGCATGAGGCGTACAAAGCGGCGTGTTTGGCACTGATGGAAAAGTAAGCACACACATCCTGTAGAGCCAGCAAGCCGACTCATAGGTTCGTGCCCAGGGGTGGCGGCCGCCAGCCGGTGATGGCTATTTAACCTCGCCCTGATAAACTCCAGCATGAAAGAGGCACAGTGATCCGGTTCCGTCCAGTGGCACAGAGGCCCCATGGAAAAAGCTGCAGTACAAGGAATTTCCCTGGCCAGGAGGCTCTATACGTCGCGAACCCTCGGGCTTCTCCTTGGATTGCTGTGCGTGGGCGCGGCAATGTACCCGCTGGACCCGCCACCCTGGGCCTGGGGGGTGATGCTGGTCAATGCGCTGCTCTGGCCCCATCTGGCGTACCAATGGGCACGTCGTGCCCGGGCGCCTTATCACGCCGAGCACCGCAATCTGCTGATAGATGCCTTCATGGGTGGTTTCTGGATTGCCGCGATGCAGTTCAACCCGCTGCCCAGCGCCACCACTATTTCCATGATGGCAATGAACAACGTGGCCATTGGCGGCCTGCGTTTTCTGCTGGCGGGCACTGCAGCCCAGGTGCTGGGGATTGGCGTCGGCCTGCAGATTTTCGCCCCGGCCTTCATTCCGGCGACCAGCCCGCTGCAGCTTTACGCCTGTTTACCCTTGCTGTGTTTTTATCCGCTGTTGCTGGGCTGGATCTGCTTTCGGCAAGCCCACACGCTCGGCCGTCAGAAGCGCGAATTGCTGGCCCTGAGCCGTACCGACAGCCTGACCGGGCTGCTCAATCACGGTGCCTGGAAGGATCAGCTGGAAATCGAATTCCAGCGCTGCAAGCGCCAGCACAAGGGCGGGGCCATCGCGTTGATCGACATCGACCATTTCAAAGCCATCAACGACACCTATGGCCATGTGGCCGGTGATATCGTATTGCGCCAGCTCGGCAAAATGCTCAGGCAGAACCTGCGCGCGGCCGATGTCGGCGGACGTTATGGTGGTGACGAGTTCTGCGTGATCCTTCCCGACCTGCCACTGGACCGTGCGGCGGCGGTCATGGATGCCCTGCGCAATCGCTTTGCGACACTGGGCTATGAGCAGGATCCGGCCCTCAAGGTCAGCCTGAGCATCGGGCTGGCGGCGTTTGACCCGCAGCATTCTGACGCCACCCTCTGGCTCAACGACGCCGATCACGCGCTGTACGAAGCCAAGACCACCGGCCGTAACCGCGTGATCTGCTGTGGGGATGGCAAATCCGAGCCTGAACTGCTGGATTTGCTGTGAGGGATCAGATGTAGCAACCGACGCCTTCGCGAGCAAGCCCGCTCCCACACTGAATCTGTGGCGAACACGACATTTAGCGCAACGAAGGTCCAGTGTGAGAGCGGGCTTGCTCGCGAAGGCGGCTGACCGGTTTACACCTGCATCAGGCTGTCATTCCTTCACACTCATGAACTCTTTCGCCCAACGGATATATTCTTCCGGCTGAGTGTAGGTATGGGTCAGTTCGGTCGCGTTCAGGTCCGACGCCTGGGTGAAGATCTGGCGTTGTTCACGCAAGCAGTCGTAGGTGGCCTTGATTGCCGCGAAGTAGGCGCCGTGGCCGTCGATGGTCACGCGCACACCCAGTTCCGCCAGGCGCTGGTCATCTCGCAGCAATGGGTTGCCGTAGGTCACCAGCATCAGCGGCACGCTCAGGTGCTCGGCGATCTGCTCCAGGTGATCGAAATCCTTTACCCCGACCATGCAAATGCCATCCGCACCGGCCGCCTGATATTGCCGGGTGCGGCTGATGATTTCCTGGACCGGCAGGATCCCCGCGTGGGTGCGGGCGATGATCGCCATTTCCGTGTCGACACGGGCTTCCAGCGCGGCGCGGATCTTGCCGACACCTTCGGCTACCGAGATCAGGTCGGTGGATTTACGCCCGAACTGGGCTGGCAGCAGGGTGTCTTCGATGGTCAGGGCGGCGATACCGGCGCGTTCAAGCTCGACAATGGTGCGCATGACATTGAGTGCATTGCCATAACCGTGGTCGGCGTCGGCAATCACCGGTAGTTGGGCGACACGGCCGATGCGGGTGGCCTGCTCGGCGAATTCGCTGAGGGTGATCAAGGCAAAGTCGGGTGCCCCCAGTACTTGCAACGACGCGACCGAGCCACCGAGGATCCCGACTTCGAAGCCCAGATCGGCGGCGATGCGCGCCGACATAGGGTCGAAAACCGAAGCGGTGTGGTAGCAGGTGTTGGACGCGAACAGTTGACGAAAATTGCGGCGCAAATCTTGATGAGAAAGCCTGGACATATGAGTTCCACCAATGGAATGGAAAGGCTTGAGCAAAAGTGTCAACGCCGAAGGAACAAAAGGCTATCACGAGGGGGGGGCAACCATGATGACGAATTTGCAAGCCACGACCGAATGCGCCCGACCGTTGTGACAGCGGGCAAGAGGAGAGTCTTGCTTGTAGCGTATCTGGACAATCACTACAGGGCGGCGATCATGCCGCCACCGCTCGCTGGCGCTGGTTGAGCAACGGCACTGCGCGTACCGAATCGCCAGGCTGCAGTTGCAGGCGCTTGGCGGTCTGGCGATCAACCATCAGGCTGTTGCCCGCCAGCCTGCCAGGGGCAGTGGTAATGCGGCAGTTTTCCAGCCGGCGGTTGTGGATCAGCCAGTGGGGCGAATGTTCATCGACTGAACCCACGGCCAGGAGTAGCTCCTGACTGTCACGCACGGTACGGATAGCCGAAACCGGGGCTTCGATAACCGGGCCGGCGTCGAAGATGTCGATGTAGCCCTGGTGGGTAAAACCCTCGTCGGTGAGGATCTTCAATGTCGCTGCGTTGTCCGGATGGACCTTGCCGATGACGGCCTGGGCCTGTTCGGTCAGCAGGCAGGTATAGAGCGGCTGGCGGGGCATCAGTTCGGCGATGAATGACTTGTTGCCCAGCCCCGACAAGTGATCGGCGTGCTTGAAGTCCATCTTGAAAAAATGCCGGCCCAGGCTGTCCCAGAACGGCGAGCAGCCTTGTTCGTCGGCGCAGCCGCGCAGTTCGGCGATGAGTTTATCGCCGAACAGGTGGGCAAATTCGGCGACAAACAACAGGCGCCCCAGTGCCAGCAGTCGGCCGTTGGTCCCGTGGCGCTGATCGGGCCGCAAGTATAAAGAGCTGATTTCCGATTGCCCGGTCATTTCGTTGTTCGGGAACAGGGTCGGGATCTGGCGCTGGATGCCCAGGCCCGGTGATGAGCTGACCGTCAACCCGACGCGGTAGTTGTACCAGGGCTCACGCATCCCGATCCCGCCGGTCAAGGCGCTGACGCCGAGAATTTGCTGCTCGTCGTCTTCGAGCACGAACAGGTAATCGGCGTCGGCACGATCGACCTGTTCGGCGAAGGTCCGCTGGGCCCAGCGAACCCGGTGGGTCACGCGTTCTTCACTGGCTTGCAGGCTGGTCAATTCCGGGCCGGCCTGGCGCGCCAGCATCAGCAAGGCGGGCAGGTCAGTGATCTGAACCGGGCGAACAATCATGCTGCAGTTCCTTCTTCATGAATGCGTGGTTGTACCTGTCGGGTCATGCTCACAGGGCGATCAGGCGGACCGGGCTGCCCGCGGTGACTTTCAAGGCTGCGCACATGGCTGCATCGAGGGTCACCGACTGGCCAGCGATGGGGCCCAGGTCGGCGACGATGGCCCGGTAATCACCCAGGAACTCATTGCTGACAAGGTAGGTGCCCGTGGCATCGATGATTGTTCCAGGCTGCGCTATCCCCCTTTGGCTGTGGGCGATGGAACGGATATTCGCGGTGCGCGCGTACAGCGTCGGGCCGCCATCGAAAAGATCGACATAGCTGTTGGTTTCGAAGCCTTCACGCTCAAGGATATCGAAGGCTTCCTGGCCATCGGGGTGGATTCTACCGATACAGTCCTGTGCGGCCTGGGGCAGCATGGGCACATAAATCGGGTATTGCGGCATCAATTCGGCGAGGAACGTCCGGCTCTCCAGGCCACACAACCGTTCGGCCTCCACATAAGGCAGGTCGAAGAAATGCTTGCCCACGGCATCCCAGAACGGCGATTGCCCCTGATCGTCGCTGAAGCCGACAATTTCGGTAATCACCGCCTCGGCAAAGCGCCGGGCGTGGGCGGCGATGAACAGCAGGCGCGCCCGCGACAGCAATTCGCAATACGCCGTTCGCGAGAGCGGTGGGTCAATATGCAAACCGCGCAGCAAGGTGTGAGCGCTGAGGTCTTGGCACAACGACAACGCCGAGACGCCGTGCTCGATGTTCAGCTCCCGCGAGGCGCTGGTGAAGTCGCGGTTGCGCAGGCTGTAGAACGGCTCGCCGGGGCCGGCTGTGGCGAGAATTTCCGAACAGCCCGCCAGGCGCCGAGTCGTCAGGTCTTCTAGCACGAACAGGTAATTTTCCGTGCCCTGATGCTGCACGTCCTGGTCGAAAGAGGCACGGGAGCCGAGAATCTTCTCGCGCAACCGTTCACTATCGTCGGGCAGCGACGTGACGCCCACGAGGCTTTCGCGAGCCAGACGCTGCAACTGGGGGAGGTCGGTCAGTTCGACGGGACGCAAGACCAGCATGGAGATACTCCTGTATCAATGGATTCGGTGGTCTAGCCGCCGAACCCGACTATCACTGTCGGTTTTCCACACATTAAATCGGCAGTCGTCTGAACGTTTGTCAGGCGCTGCTCTTTTTCTTGTCAGACGCTTCCGGGTTTAACGACGTTGAACCTGGCGGACGCCAGAATATTCAGGTTGAGGCGATAGCGTGGTGGAACTGCTGATCGAATCATTGAGATAGGGCATCCGGGCTCCTGCTGGATGAGGGGAAAGTACGTTTCTACAATCCGTTGAAAACAGTATTTAATTATCGAGTATTGCCTGTCTAGTTAATTTACGCTCGGGCTACGCGTGCCCGAAAATGGGGCGAAATGCAGCGGCGTCGATCAGTAAAAGCAAACACCCCGGTACGACCTTCTTGCGGCACAATTGCATAATCAATGATGGTGCAATGCCGTTTCCCTTCCCGTGGATAGAGTGATCTTTGTGCAGGCGACCCGTTTGACCCTGATGTGCCACGCTCGAACAGTCGCACAGAAACTGGCGCGTTTTCCTGTGGACGAACCCTTGGAACCGGATTGGCAAGGGGCTCAAGGCTCGCGTCGTCATCAGTTCGATGGCGCAGCGCTTTTGCTGTGCGGCCCGGAACTGCGCACACGGCAAACCGCTGGCTTGTTCGGCTGTGACCCGCAGGTTGTCGAGGCGCTGAGGGATTGTGATTTCGGACGCTGGAAAGGCATGCGCATTGGTGATTTGCAAAAAACCGAACCGCTGGTACTCCAGCAATGGCTCGACGACCCGGCGTCTGCACCCCATGGAGGCGAGTCGGTGGCTCAACTCGGCGAGCGGGTGGCCGCCTGGCTGACTTCCTTGCAGGGGCAATCGGCACGGATCGTTGCCATCACCCACCCCTTTGTCATTCGCGCGGCGTTGACTCAGGTGTTGCAGGGCGCCTGCACCAATCAGATTGACGTCGAACCGCTGGCGACCGTCGAGTTGAGGTTCCATGGTCGCTGGCGGCTCCGCTTGCCCGGCACCGACCCCGAGGAAAGGCGCTGATGAAAAGACTATTGGTGATCGGCATCGGCGCCGGTCATCCCGACTACATCACGATGCAGGCCGTGAAGGCGTTGAATCAGGTCGACGTGTTTTTTCTCATGGACAAAGGCGAGCGCAAACACAAGCTGATCGACCTGCGCCGAGAGATCTGCGAGCGCTATATCAGCGGTCATCCATACCGTTTTGTCGAAGCGCTCTGCCCTGAGCGCGAACGCGGCGATCCGGACTACAGGTCCAGTGTCGATGATCTTAACCTTGGCAAGCAGAAAACCTTCGAGCGCCTGATCAACGAGGAACTGGCTGATGACCAGTGTGCAGGTATTCTGGTCTGGGGCGACCCGGCGCTGTACGACAGTACGATTCGCATCCTGCAGGCGATTGTGGCGTCAGGTGCCTGTGTTTTCGAGTTCGAAGTGATCCCCGGGATTACCAGCGTCCAGGCCCTGGCGGCGCAACACAAGGTCGCGCTCAATCAGATCGGCCGCTCGGTCGAGATCACCACGGGGCGGCGCCTGGCGGCAGGGCAGGTGAGCGATGCCGACAGCCTGGTGGTGATGCTCGATGCGCAGGATGCCTACCGGCAGGTGGTGGATCAGGAGACGGAGATTTTCTGGGGAGCTTACCTGGGCACGCCGGACGAAATCCTTATCAGCGGCAAACTCAAGGATGTGGCGGATGAAATCGAGCGGGTGCGCAAGGCGGCCCGACTGGCCAATGGCTGGATCATGGATACTTATCTGCTGCGCAAGCCCTGAATTTCGGAGTGGTCAGGCTGGCCCCTTCGCGAGCAAGCCCGCTCCCACACTGGATCTTCGTTGCACACAAATGTGGTGTTCGCCACAGATCCAATGTGGGAGCGGGCTTGCTCGCGAAGGGGTCCTTGAAGTCACCTCAAATACAGGATTTGTGCCCAAACCGCTCCCGATACACCGATGGCGGCACCCCGACCACACTGCGAAACGCCACCCGGAAACTTTCCACCGAGCGATAACCACAGCGCTGGGCAATCTGCTCGGTGTTCTGGTCGGTGCTTTCGAGCAATTCGCGGGCGCGACCCAGGCGCTCATGCTGCAACCAGGTCTTCGGTGACTGGCCGCTGGCTTCGCTGAAGCGGCGCAGGAACGTGCGTTCACTCATGGCCGCTTCGCTGGCCAGGTCGCGGACTTCCAGCGGTTCATGCAGGCGTTCGCGCGCCCACTGCATGACCCGGGAAAGATCACTGCGCGGCGCAGGGCTTACAGGGGTTGGAATGAATTGCGCCTGGCCACCGCTGCGCTGGGGCGACATGACCAGTCGCCGCGCCACCGAGTTGGCGACCTGGGTGCCGAAATCCCGCGCCACCAGATGCAGGCAGGCATCGATGCCCGCCGCGCTGCCGGCAGAGGTGATCAACTGGCCGGAATCGACATAGAGCACGTCCGGGTCCACCAGAATATTGGGGAAGCGCTCGGCCAGTTCATCGGTATAGCGCCAATGGGTGGTAGCGCCATGGGCGTCGAGCAGACCGGTGGCCGCGAGCACGAACACGCCGGAGCAGATCGACAGCAATCGAGCGCCGCGGGCATGGGCCCGGCGCAGGGCGTCGAGTAGTTCCTCGGGCACCGCCGCGCTGCGATCGCGCCAGCCTGGAATGATGATGGTGCGAGCCTCTGTGAGCAGTTCCATACCACCATCGGCCAGCACCTGGATGCCGCCCATCGCACGCATCGGGCCTTGATCGACGGCGACGATCCGGTGCTCGTACCACGGGAAGTCGAACTCCGGCCGGCACAGGCCGAAGATCTCCACGGCGATGCCGAACTCGAAGGTACAGAGGCCGTCGTAGGCCAGAATCGCGACGAGTCCTGGGGCAGATTGCATATTGGCGGAAAGTTCCCGGTCGATGTCTTGTACGCCACTGTAGCTGCAACTGGCAGGCAGATAAAGTCTTCCCACACCCACCGACACTTTGGAGTACCCCCAATGCCCAGTCTGGTCCGCGAAATACCTGCCGCCCCATCGGCCATTGCCCTGATGCACTTCACCAACCGCCTGACGTTCGAAACCGATTGTTCCGACGTCCACGCCAGTCAGGAGGCCGGCGAAGTCGATTTCATCCTGGTGGACGTACGAGGCCCGCTGGCGTTCGAACGGGGTCATGTACCGGGAGCTATCAATATTCCGGGGCGCCAGCTTACCGCCGAAAGTCTGGCGAATTATTCGAAGTCGAGCTTGTTCGTGGTCTATTGCGCCGGGCCCCACTGCAACGGCGCGAACAAGGCTGCGGTGAAGCTGGCGGCACTCGGCTACCCCGTCAAAGAGATGATCGGCGGGGTGACTGGGTGGCTGGATGAGGGGTTTGAGTTGAATGTTGCGGCGCAACCATCTGCCAAAGCCGTTATCGGATGCGAATGTTGAAGTAGCACATAGATCGTCAGAAGGCTTCCCGCAGCTGCGGACAGTCTTTTGACGTTGCCGCTCAGAACTGCCCGAAAATGGGCAGTTTTTGCTTAAAGCGGGAAATTATCTGACAGTCTTTTGCACCGCCATGGCGCGTACTTTTGAATGCTGCATCACACAAGCCTATTTTCATAAGTATTTGTCGCTTGCACGCAATTTAGCCTCCTGTTGCCGCTCTAGACTGCCGGCCACTTCGATTTTCGCTCACAAGGCGACGTTCGAAAGCTGAGAGTCGAAAGCTGCCAATAAAAGCCTCCGCACGCAGGAGTTATAAATGAAAAAGCTAGTGATGTTCGGTGCCCTGGCACTGTCGATGTTGTCCCTGACCGCCGTGGCCGAAGACGCCAAGCCGATCCGCATCGGTATCGAAGCCGGTTACCCGCCATTCTCGATGAAAACCCCTGACGGCAAACTCACCGGTTTCGATGTGGACATCGGCGATGCCCTGTGCGAGCAGATGAAAGTGAAGTGCACTTGGGTCGAGCAGGAATTCGACGGCCTGATCCCGGCACTCAAGGTCAAGAAAATCGACGCCATCCTGTCGTCCATGACCATTACCGACGATCGCAAGAAGAACGTCGATTTCACCAACAAGTACTACCACACCCCTGCGCGCTTCGTGATGAAGGAAGGTTCCGACGTCAAGGACCCGCTGACCGAACTCAAGGGCAAGAAAGTCGGCGTACTGCGCGCCAGTACCCATGACCGTTTCGCCACCGAAGTGCTGCAACCGGCAGGCATTGTCCTGGTGCGTTACGGTTCCCAGCAGGAAGCCAACCTGGATATGGTGTCCGGTCGCATCGACGCGCTAATGGCCGACTCGGTCAACCTGGACGACGGTTTCCTGAAAACCGACGCCGGTAAAGGTTTCGCTTTCGTCGGCCCTGAGTACAACGATCCGAAATACTTCGGTGGCGGCGCCGGCATTGCCGTGCGCAAGGGTGATACCGCCCTGGCCGAGCAGTTCAACACCGCCATCTCCGAAATCCGCGCCAACGGCAAGTACAAGCAAGTGCAGGACAAGTACTTCAAGTTTGACGTTTACGGCGAATAACCAAGCCGTTCAAAAAAATGGCAACCGTTGACGCGGTTGCCATTTTTTTTGTGCAATCATTTTCAGCGCTAAGAGACCTGTAGGCGCGATTCAATGTGGCAAGTGGCCTTGTTCGGCAAGAGGGCTTGTTGGCGACGGGACTATTGTGGCGAGGGGGCTTGCCCCCGTTGAGCTGCGAAGCCGCTAGGGAATGGGACTGCTGCGCAGTCCAATGGGGGCAAGCCCCCTCGCCACAAAAGCCTCGCTCCCACAGGTCATTGCGCCGTACAGACATCAGGAGTTCAGCCATGCAACGCATCGACCATCCACTGCCCTGGAGCCACCTGGGAACCGAGCGCACCCTTAGCGTGTTTCGCTATGGCGCTGGCCCGCGCAAGGTCTACATCCAGGCCAGCCTGCATGCCGATGAGTTGCCGGGCATGCGCACAGCCTGGGAACTGAAGAAACGCCTGGCCGAGCTGGAAAGCCTGGGGCAATTGCAAGGCGTGATCGAACTGGTGCCGGTGGCTAATCCCATCGGCCTCGATCAGCACCTTCAAGGCAGCCACATGGGGCGCTTCGAGCTGGGCAGCGGCAAGAACTTCAACCGCTCGTTCGTCGAGCTCAGTGCACCGGTCGCCGAGTTGATCGGCGAGCGCCTGGGCACCGATGCACAGGCCAACATTGCCCTGATTCGCCAGGCCATGGGCCAGGTCCTCGACAGCTTGCCGGCCGCCGCTTCGCAACTCGAAGCCATGCACCGCCTGTTGCTGCGCCATGCGTGCGATGCCGACATCACCCTCGATCTGCATTGCGATTTCGACGCGGCGATTCATCTCTACGCCTTGCCGCAACACTGGCCGCAATGGCAATCCCTGGCCGCGCGCCTGAAAGCCGGGGTGGCCTTGCTTTGTGAAGACTCCGGCGGCAGCTCTTTCGACGAGTCCTGTTCCTCGCCATGGTTGCGCCTGGCCAGGGCGTACCCTGACGCAGCGATCCCGGCGGCCAACCTCGCCACCACGCTCGAGTTGGGCAGCATGGGCGACACCCGGGTCGACCAGGCCCTGGCCAATTGCGAGGCCATTCTCGGGTTCCTCGCCGAACAGGGCTTCATCGGCGGCGACTGGCCAGTGGCGCCGAGCGACTGCTGTGAAGGCATGCCGTTCGAGGGCACCGAGTACCTGTTCGCCCCCCATCATGGCGTGGTCAGCTTCCTGCGTGAGGCGGGGGAATGGGTGGAGAAGGGCGACGCACTGTTTGAAGTGGTCGACCCCTTGACCGACAAGGTCACGACTGTGCGGGCCGGCACCAGCGGCGTGTTGTTTGCCATCGACCGTGGACGCTACACCCAGCCGGGGATCTGGCAGGCAAAAGTAGCCGGACGCGAGCCGATTCGGGTGGGGAAATTGATCAACGACTGATCCCGCAACCCTGTGTGATATCCCCCCCTTTAGAAGCTGGCTTGCCCGTCGCGATGGATGTTGGCTGTGAGGGCCCCATCGCTGGCTAGTCCGCCCCACAGGGGGGAATGGAGCAGCGACAAAAGTGTTAGGCTCTGAACCGAATCCTGCGCTCTGTGAAGGAAGGCTTATGTTGAAATTTCTCGCTCTGCTCACGCTGCTGGCATCCGCCGCCGTCCACGCTCAAACCCCGCTGCAGTCAGATCTTGCGCTCAAGTACCTGGAACAAACCACAGCCGAATCGCAGAATCAGCCCCTGGTGATTTTTCTCCACGGATACGGCAGCAACGAGCAGGACCTGTTTGGCATCAAGGACGATTTACCCGCGCAATACACCTACCTGTCGGTACGCGCACCCATGGTGATTGAAGAGGGCAGTTATCAGTGGTTTCGCAAAAAAGGCGAAGGCGCCTACGACGGTGAGACCGATGATCTGAAGAACAGCAGTCAGCTGTTGCTGGACTTCATTTCAGGCGCGGCGAAGAAATATCACACCGAGCCTGAGCGGGTGTACCTGGTGGGTTTCAGCCAGGGCGCAATCATGTCCTACGAAGTGGCTTTGCGGCACCCCGAGGCGGTGGGCGGGATTGCAGCATTGGGCGGGCGCATTTTGCCGGTGCTCAAGTCCGAGCTCAAACCGGATGAAAAACGCCAGTCGCTGGCGATCTTCATTGGGCATGGCGAGGAGGACAAACGCCTGCCCATCAGTGATGGTACCGAGGCCAGAAGCCTGTTGCAGAGCGTCTCGCTGGAGCCTGAGTTCCACGCTTATCCGGGCCTCGGTCACAGCATCAGCGCCGCCGAGATAGAGGATTTGAGCGCCTGGTTACAGCGCCTCAACCCTTGATTGCTATTTGCCGCTGACGAGCTGCTTGACCAGGGTTTCGTGGGCGGCCATGTCGCGCGGACGGGAAATCACCTGAACCACTGCCATGCGCGTACCGGACGCCGCCATCAGCGTGGTGTTGAGCGTCAGCCCGCCACCCTGAGTGGCGGTGCCGTCGACCTGGCGCAGGCCCAGCCCGGTTTTCAATGTCATGCTTTTTTCACTGAGCTTGTTGTAATCCGGCAGGGATTTGCGTTGAGCGGTGTCGAAGTCGGCCAGCGTGTCGTCGAGGAATTTACCGTCGTTGTCCTTGACGCTGACACCCTCGGGCAGATTGTTTTCAGCGGCGATCACCACGGTCTTGGTGGCCTCGTTGCTGTACATGGTGCCGCTGGCGCCGGTAGGGCTGTCGGGCAGTGCGGTAGTAATGAAACCCTTGGGCAGATTGAAGGTGAATTTGCCGCCAAGCATCGAGACTTTCTGGGCCGGAGCGTCGCTGGACGCGGCCTTGGCGGCCTGCGCATTCAAAGCCCCTATACCTGTGACGGCAGCCAGCAACAGGACCAGGGCTTTTTTACTCAACAGTGACATGGGAAGACTCCAGGGGTGGGGCGCGCGGTGAGGCGCGAATCATCCCATGGAGTGATTGATGCATCCAGCGCCGATGTACGGGTCGATGCGGATCAGCGCTTGATTGCCGTGCGATCCGTGGCTGCGGTCGTGCCGACCGGCCGCGCCAGCAAGCGCCGGGTCACGCCGAGCATGGCCACCGACACGGCGACACCCAGTACGAACGCATTGAGCCCCATGCCTGGCAAGGCCAGCGCCAGCACCAGGCAGAACGCGGCGAACGAATACATCCCGGTGGCGGTGGCACGCAGCAATGCGGCAGTAAACGCCGGGCCGCGGGTTTGCTGGGAGAACACCGCCATTACACTGCCCAACACCGGGAACACCGCGAGCAGGCCGCTCCAGCGCTCGCCGACGGTGCTGGCAAGCAGGGTCACGACCAGGGTCAGCACGGCGCCGGCAATCATGCGCAGTACCAGCTTGTCGGATTTCGGCGCCGGTCCGCTGCCCAACGGCTGAGCGGCGGGGAACAGGTATGGCGCGGCGAGCAGCGCGGTGGCGGCGGCGCACACGGACAACACCAGGGACGGGGGCATCAGCGACAGCGCGATGGCCGCCGCGCCCCAGACTGCCAGCGATACCACCAGGGCCAGCGGCCACCCGGCCCGTTGCGCAACCTGGGCGTAAGTCACGCAGAAGGCGATCATCGCGAACATGGCCGACAGTGCGGCCATTGCCGATTGAGCGGCAAATACTTCACCTTGTTCGATGGCGAGGAAGAACAGAATCGGCCCGACCACCACCGGCAACCCCGATAACCAGCCTGCAACACTGGGCCCCCAACGTTTGCCGGCAAGGGAAATCAGCAGCAGAAAACCTGGGATCACCAGCAGTTTGAGGATCAACACGCGCACGTCTCCGGCCTTTTGGGAACCGTAACGTTAGCACTGATTGCTCTATAGATTCTCAGAGGCTGTATACAAAGTTCTAAAGTGCATGTAGGAGGAGCGGCTTCGCATTGTGTCGCAGAAAAAAAGAACCCGGTGCGACGTTAATCGCACCGGGTGTTTTTCCAGGCTGCAGCGGTTCTTCGTGGGTCCCCGCGCAGTCTGTTGAACGCTGTTGGCTTACGCCCTTTCGAGCGCCAGGGCTACGCCCTGACCACCACCGATGCACAGGGTGGCGAGGCCTTTTTTGGCATCACGCTTGAGCATTTCGTGCAGCAAGGTCACCAGCACCCTGCAACCCGACGCACCGATCGGATGACCGAGGGCGATAGCGCCACCGTTGACGTTGACCTTGTCCAGATCCCATTCCAGGTCCTTGGCCACCGCCAGCGATTGCGCGGCGAAGGCTTCGTTGGCTTCGATCAGGTCCAGTTGGCTGATCGACCAGCCGGCCTTGTCCAGGCAACGGCGGGTCGCCGAAACCGGGCCGATGCCCATGATGGCCGGGTCCACGCCGGCATTGGCGTAGGCGGCGATCTTTGCCAGCACCGGCAGGCCCAGGGCCTTGGCTTTGTCCGCGCTCATCAGGATCACGGCGGCGGCGCCATCGTTGAGGGACGAAGCGTTGCCGGCGGTCACCGAACCGTCCTTCTTGAAGGCTGGCTTGAGCTTGCCCAGGGATTCGGCGGTGGTGCCGGCCCGTGGCTGCTCGTCGGTGGCGAAGGACAGAGGATCGCCCTTGCGCTGGGGAATCAGGATCGGCGTGATTTCCTCGGCAAAGCGCCCGGCCTCAATGGCTGCCACGGCTTTTTGCTGGGAGGCGGCCGCGAAGGCGTCCTGTTGCTCACGGGTCAGGTTGTACTTTTCCACCAGGTTTTCAGCGGTGATGCCCATGTGGTAATCGTTGAACGCATCCCACAGGCCATCGCTGATCATGGTGTCGACGAGTTGCCCATTGCCCATGCGCAGGCCGGTGCGGGCACCGGGCATGACGTAGTTGGACAGGCTCATGTTTTCCTGGCCACCGGCGATGATCACCTCGGCGTCACCGCAGCGAATGGCCTGGGCGCCCAGGTGCAAGGCCTTGAGGCCCGAGCCGCAGACCTTGTTCAGGGTCATGGCCGGCACGGCGAACGGCAGGCCGGCCTTGATCGCGGCCTGGCGCGCAGGGTTTTGCCCGGCACCGGCGGTCAGCACCTGGCCCATGATCACTTCATCGACTTCGGCGGGGTCCAGGCCGGTGTGCGCCAGCAACTGACGGATCACCGCAGCGCCCAGGTCAACCGCAGACACATTGGCCAGGGAACCCTGGAAGCTGCCGATCGCGGTACGCGTGGCGGCAACAATGACGACTTCTTGCATGGAATGATTCCTCACTGGGCAGCGAACTGCATCTCCGGAACGTGCTCCGGCACGATCAGTTTACCAGCGGTTTTAGCGACGATTTCTTCGACGCTGACGCCTGGCGCGCGTTCCTTGAGGATAAAAGCGCCATTTTCGATTTCCAGGTAAGCCAGGTCGGTCAGTACGCGCTTGATGCAGCCGGCACCGGTCAGCGGCAGGCTGCAGTGGTCCAGTAGCTTGGATTCACCATCCTTGGACGCGTGGGTCATGATGACGATGATGTTGTCTGCACCAGCTACCAGGTCCATTGCGCCGCCCATGCCCTTGACCAGTTTGCCGGGAATCATCCACGAGGCGATGTTGCCTTGCACGTCTACTTCAAAGGCACCCAGCACGGTCAGGTCGACATGGCCGCCGCGAATCATTGCGAAGGATTCGGCGGAAGAAAAAATCGATGCGCCAATGCGTGCGGTAACGGTCTGCTTGCCGGCGTTGATCATGTCGGCGTCGACCTGGTCTTCAGTCGGGAACGGACCCATGCCCAGCAGGCCGTTTTCCGACTGCAGCATGACTTCCATGCCTTCGGGAATGTAGTTGGCGACCAGGGTCGGAATGCCGATGCCCAGGTTCACGTAGAAGCCGTCCTGCATTTCGCGGGCGACGCGTTGAGCCATTTGTTCGCGGGAAAGTGCCATTGTTGTTATTCCTTCATTCGGTCCGGGGGCAGGGGATCACTTACGCACGGTGCGCTGTTCGATGCGCTTTTCAAACGTGCCGCAGATGACCCGGTCGACGTAGATGCCAGGGGTGTGGATCTGGGTCGGGTCCAGCTCGCCGGGTTCAACAATTTCCTCGACTTCGACCACGGTGATCTTGCCGGCGGTAGCGGCCAGCGGGTTGAAGTTCTGGGCGGTGTGGCGGTAGACCACGTTACCGAAATGGTCGGCTTTCCAGCCTTTGACGATGGCGAAGTCGCCGGTGATGGATTCTTCCATCAGGTACTGGCGGCCATTGAATTCGCGAACTTCCTTGCCTTCGGCCACCGGGGTGCCGACGCCGGTCGCGGTGAAGAAGGCCGGGATGCCGGCGCCGCCTGCGCGCATTTTTTCCGCCAGGGTGCCCTGGGGCGTCAGGACCACTTCGATCTCGCCGCTGAGCAGTTGCTCTTCGAACAACTTGTTCTCGCCGACGTAGGAGGCCACCACCTTGCTGATCTGGCGGTCTACGAGCAGCACGCCGAGGCCGAAACCGTCGATGCCGCAGTTGTTGGAAACCACGGTGAGGTCGCGGGTGCCTTTGCGTTTGATCTCGTTGATCAGGTTTTCCGGGATACCGCAAATACCGAAGCCGCCAGCGATGACGGTCATGCCGTCTTCCAGACCGGCCAGAGCTTCCTCGTAGGAACTCACGCGCTTGTCGAAACCTGCCATATGCACCTCTTTTATTCTTTGTGGGCGGCTGGCTAGCCGTAATGGTTGAAGTGTCTCGCCGGGAGATTGATTTGTTAAGTTGATTTTTAAGGTTAATTGATAGATAAAACTCAATAGTTGAAAAAATCAACAAACTATCCGAACGCACCCGTAGCCCTCGGCTGGCACCATCTTGCGGCTACAAGCTTGCAGCTTACCACTGGAGTAGAGCGACCATGACCGTCAAGCAGATCCGTGCCTTTCTGGCCGTGGCCCAGAGTTTGAGCTTCGCCGTGGCCTGCGAGCGCCTGCACTTGTCGCAGTCGGCCTTGAGCCTGACCATCAAGGCGCTGGAAGAGGGGCTGGGTGGACGCTTGTTCACCCGTAATACGCGCAACGTCGCCCTCACTGCCGAAGGCGAAGCGCTGGTGCCGCTGGCACGCCGGCTCATTGCCGATTGGGACAATGCCGAGGATGAACTGCGCCAGCGCTTTACCCTCCAGCGCGGCCGCGTGACCCTGGCGGCGATGCCGTCGTTTGCCGGTAACCTGTTGCCGCCGATCCTCAAGACCTTCCGGGCCCGTTATCCAAAGGTCAACGTCACGGTCAATGACGTGATCAACGAACAAGTGCTGGAAATGGTCCGCGATCGCCAGGTTGAGTTGGGGGTGGCGTTCGAACCGACCCAGAGCTCTTCGCTGCAGTTCACGCCACTGTATATCGATCGCTTCGTGGCGGTCGTGCCGCTGGATTCGCCGCTGGCCGAACTTGCTGAAATCGACTGGCAGACCTTGCTCAAGGAACCGTTCATTACCCTGCAGCGCCCCTCGACGTTGCGGGTGATGCTGGAGGAGCATTTGCAGGCGCGCGGGATGAAGCTGCCGGTGGAATTTGAAAGCCATCAGTTGGCGACCGTGGGCAGGATGGTCGCCAGTGGCCTGGGGGTGAGCGCGGTGCCGGCGTTGTGTGCCGGGCAGATGCGTGAGCTGGGTGCACGTTGCATCACCCTGAGCGACCCGGTGGTGGAACGGGCGATCGGGGTGTTGACCTTGCCGGGCGGCGAGCTGTCGGCGGCGGCGCAGGCGTTGTTTGATGTGCTCAGGGCTGAGGATTTTGCGCTGTAGTTAAAGCAAAGCCCTCACCCCAGCCCTCTCCCAGGGGGAGAGGGAGCCGACCGAGTTGTCTCAGGAAATTATGCGACCTGATACATTTCATCGATTATGGATTCGAGGAAGTATCCCTCCCGAAAAATCGGAACGCCAGGAGGGAGCCGACCGAGTTGTCTCAGGAAATTATGCGACCTGATACATGTCATCGATTATGGATTCGAGGAAGTATCCCTCCCGAAAAGTCGGAACGCCAGGAGGGAGCCGCCCGAGTTGTCTCCGGAAATTATGCGACCTGATACATGTCATCGATTATGGATCGAGGAAGTATCCCTCCCGAAAAGTCGGAACGCCAGGAGGGAGCCGCCCGAGTTGTCTCAGGAAATTATCCGACCTGATACATGTCATCGATTATGGATTCGAGGAAGTATCCCTCCCGAAAANCGGAACGCCAGGAGGGAGCCGCCCGAGTTGTCTCAGGAAATTATCCGACCTGATACATGTCATCGATTATGGATTCGAGGAAGTATCCCTCCCGAAAAATCGGAACGCCAGGAGGGAGCCGCCCGAGTCGTCTCAGGAATTTATGCGACCTGATACATTTCTTCGATTATGGATTCGAGGAAGTATCCCTCCCGAAAAGTCGGAACGCCAGGAGGGAGCCGCCCGAGTTGTCTCAGGAAATTATCCGACCTGATACATGTCATCGATTATGGATTCGAGGAAGTATCCCTCCCGAAAAGTCGGAACGCCAGGAGGGAGCCGCCCGAGTCGTCTCAGGAATTTATGNCGCGAGCATGCTCGCTCAAGGTTCCTCGGTGTATCTATCCGACCTGATACATGTCATCGATTATGGATTCGAGGAAGTATCCCTCCCGAAAAGTCGGAACGCCAGGAGGGAGCCGCCCGAGTTGTCTCAGGAAATTATCCGACCTGATACATGTCATCGATTATGGATTCGAGGAAGTATCCCTCCCGAAAAGTCGGAACGCCAAGAGGGAGCCGACCGAGTTGTCTCAGAAAATTATGCGACCTGATACATTTCATCGATTAAGGATTCGGCAAAGTATTTTCAGGTCGAAGGATACGTCCAATATCCCCCGATCGGCTCCCTCTCCCTCCGGGAGAGGGCTGGGGTGAGGGCTGGATCTACAGTCGAACCTCACAGCTCGCTCACCCACGCTAAGCGGACAATGGTGGTCCTGCAAAGCGGTTATTTGCGAGCTTCCAGAATCAGGTTGAACGGCGTTTCGGTAGCCCGGCGAAAGGTCGAGAAACCGGCTTCGGTAAACACTTTGCGCAACCGCGCTTCCCCGGCCTGGGCACCGAGCCCGAGACCAACCTCCTGGGACAGCGAGTTGGGCGTGCAGATAAAGGTCGAGGCGGCGTAGAACAGTCGGCCTACCGGGGTGGCGTTGTCGTCGAGCGCGTCGTTGGCGAAGGGCTCGACCAGCAGCACGGTGCCGTCGGGTTTGAGCGAGTCATAGGCGTGTTGCGCTGCACCCACCGGGTCGCCCATGTCGTGCAGGCAGTCGAAATAGCAGATCAGGTCGTAGTCGGTTCCAGGGTAGCTTTTTGCCGTGCCCTGGAAAAACCGCGCGCGGTCTGATACGCCACCTTCTTCGGCCCGCTGGGTGGCGACGGTCACGGAGGGCGCGTGGTAGTCAAAACCGACGAAGCGCGAGTCGGGAAATGCCTGGGCCATGATCACGGTCGAAGCGCCGTGGCCGCAGCCAACGTCCGCCACTTTAGCGCCGGCTTCAAGTTTTGCCACTACGCCATCGAGGGCCGGCAGCCATTTGGCGATCAGGTGTGCCTTGTAACCGGGCCGGAAGAAGCGTTCAGTGCCGCTGAACATGCACGGATGGTGATCGCCCCAGGCCAGGGCGCCATTGCCGCGCATGGCATTGACCAGTTTGTCCTTGTCATGAAAAAACGACGCAACCACGCCGACACCGCCAGCCACATACACCGGTGAGTCTTCGATGGCCAGCGCCAGGGCTTGCTCCTCGGGCAGGCGGAACTGACCGTCGCGGTGTTCCATATAACCGGAGGCAGCGTGGGCGCTGAGCCACTCGCGCAGCAGGCGGGGGTTGCAGCCGGTCTTGTCGGCGAGTGCTTCGGGGGTCACTGGCTGGCTGTCGGCCATGGCCCGGTACAGCCCGAGCTCTTCGCCGAGGATGACATTGGCGAGCATTGCCGCGCCGCCCATGTCATTCACCAGTTTGCCCATGAAATCATTGAGTCTGGCCTCGTCCATCACGTGTGCTCCTATGGCAGGATCACGGTCCAGAGGCTGGGTTTGCCTGGGCGTTCGCCGCTGGGCGGTGGTCGTGGGAATGGGCAGGATGGTAAGTGGTCCTGCGTGCATTAAGTCTAGTCCCGGGGCAGTGGGGTATTGCCTGGAGCGACGAATGCCCCAAACCGGCACCAACCCCTTGCGGCGGCGTGCTGGCATTGGCCGCGTGACGGCCGACAAATCTCTTGCGACTGTACCCAGCCCCTGTGGGAGCCGGCCTGCCGGTGATGGCAACCTTAAAGCCGACTCATCCCTTGCAGCCGTCCCCCAATGCCTGTGCAACCAAGCCTGCCTCCTGCACAGAGCCCCTTTACCCCGGCAACCGGAGCTGCGCACACAACCCCCCCCCTTCACGATTGCTCAAGGTCAGCGACCCTCCAATCGCCACCGCCAGTTGCTGGGCAATCGCCAAACCCAACCCGGTGCCGCCGGTACTGCGATTCCTTGAATTTTCCACGCGGTAGAAGGGTTGCATGACTTGCGCCAGTTCCTCCTCTGCAATACCCGGCCCTCGATCCATGACTTTGACCAACAGGCTGCCGTCGGCCTTTTTTTCCACCCAAAGCTCTGCCGCGCCAGCGAATTTCAGTGCGTTGTCGGTCAGGTTGACCAGCACTCGCCTCAGCGCATGGGGGCGGGTGTCGATGACGCTGGCGCTCTTGCCAGCGAGCTGGACATCTTTACCCATGTCCTGATAGTCGAACACCAGGCTGTCAAGGAACGAGTCCAGGTCGGTGCGGCGGCTTTCTTCGGTGGCGCCGTGGATGCTGCGGGCATAGGCCACGCCTTCGCGTACCAAGTGCTCCATCTCGCCGAGGTCGTTGCAGAGTTTGTCTTTCTCGCTGGAGTCGTCCATGAATTCGGCGCGCAGTTTCATGCGCGTGATCGGGGTTTGCAGGTCGTGGGAGATGGCTGCCAGCAGTTGCATGCGTTCTTTGAGGTAGGCGGCGATGCGTGCCTGCATCGCGTTGAAGGCCTTGGCCGCGTGGGCGACTTCAGTCGGACCCTGTTCGTCGAGGAGCACCGGGTGGGCGTTGGGGTCCAGGGTTTCCACGGCATCGGCGAGGCGGGTCAGGGGACGGATGGCAATTCTCACGGCCAGCCAGGTACAGGCAAGCATCAGCGCCAGCTGCCCGAGCAATACGATCGGCAACCACGGCGACAATGGCTTCATGGCTGGCCGTACATCGATGGTCAGCGGGCTGCCGTCGGCCAGTTTCAGGTGAACCTGGAAGTGTTTTTTCGGCCCCGGGATCTCGGTAAAGGTCATGGGGTAGTCATGGCCGATGGCGTCTTTGATCGAAGCCATGGCGACTGGCGCATTGGGCATGTCCGGCGCCATGGCCGTCCCCGGCGAGCCGTCGCTGAGCAAATAGCTGTAATTCTGCCGTTCCAGCTGCTGCAACCAGCTGGCGCGCTCTGCGGCGGGCAGGCGGTCGAGGATGGCGATGGAGGTCGAGACGTCGGTTTCCAGATTGCCGAGCATGGTGTTCTTCGCGCTTTCGTAGCGCTCGTAGTACTGCGCGCCGAAAGACAGCGCCTGGGCCAGGATCAGGCCGATCAGGAAAATCAGCGACAGCCGCGAGGCCAGGGTGCGTGGCCAGCGCATTGGCAGCGTCATGACGGGGCACCGAGTATTTCCACCGGCAGGGAGAAAACGTAGCCCTCGCTGCGCACGGTCTTGATGTAGGCCGGCTCGCGGGCGTCGTCCAGCAGGCGCTGGCGCAGACGGCTGACCAGCAGATCGATGGAACGGTCGAACAGGTCGGCGTCGCGGCCCTGGGTCAGGTTCAACAGTTGATCGCGATTGAGCACCCGTTGCGGGTGGTCGAGGAACACCCGCAGCAAGCGATATTCGGCACCGCTCAGCGCCACCATGGTGCCGTTCTGATCCAGCAGGTGCCGGGCCGAAGTGTCCAGGCGCCAGCGCCCGAAAGCCAACAGCCGACCGCTTTCAGTGACGACCAGGTTCGGCGGCAGCATCCGCGTGCGGCGCAGCACGGCATTGATGCGCGCGAGCAGTTCACGGGCAGCGAACGGCTTGGTCAGGTAGTCGTCGGCGCCCATTTCCAGGCCGATGATGCGGTCGGTCTCATCGTTGCGCGCGGTGAGCATCAGCACCGGCGTAGCTTTGTGTTTGCCCGCGCGCAACTCGCGGCAAAGCAGCAGGCCATCGTCACCCGGCATCATGATGTCCAGCACGATCAGGTCCACAGGCGTGGTTTCGAGGAACGCGCGCATCTGTCGCCCATCCGCCACGACAGTGGTGCGCAGGCCGTTCTTCTTCAGGTAGTTGCCGACCAGTTCGCGGATCTCGCGGTCATCGTCAACGATGAGGATGTGATCGATGTGCTCCATGGGGCGGGGCCTCTGATAAGTGGGAATGTCACACAGTCTATCGAGGCTTCGTGCGCCTGCCCGTCGCCCTTTGTATTGCAGTGTATCTGGCCTGCGTGTGGATACACACGGAGGCAAAAACGTGGTTTTTGCGCAGGTTTGTATCCCTCTGTATCCCGGCCGGGCGCAGATACGTACTGATTTATCCGGGCCGGTTCCCGACACATGCGCGATACCTTCCAGTCGTTAAATAGGTTCCATCGAGGCAAACCCAAGCGCCTCGGCCCAATCAACGATTTGACCTGTCGAAACCTTGAGGAACCGCCATGAACACCAAAGCCATCTACGCCGCTTGCCTGTTTGCCGCTTTGAACATCTGCACCTTGTCGGCCCGCGCCGAAGCTGATGTCAGCGCCAAACCCTACACCTACGGTACGCACCTGGACATCAAGAAAGTGGTGTCGCTGACCCAGGATGCTGCGCCTTCCTGCGGGGTGGTGAATGCCCAGCTGACTTACCTGGACTCCCAGAGCAAAACCCAGGTACTGGACTACCGCAAGCTTTCCGACAACTGCAACTCGGATAACTGAGCCCGGGTTCCCTCCCTCTAGAACAGGAAGAACATCATGAACAAGGTTACCCGCTACCTGACCGCTGTCGCGTTCGCCATGGCCGGTGCGGCCGCCCATGCCAACGCCACCGTCGAGCAAAGCGCTTGCGGCGCCAGCACCTGCTTTCAACTGACTACCGTAGCAGGGAAGGGCACTCATCGATTGCTCGCCGAGGATGGCTCGAGCCGTACGCCGCAGGGGCAGATGGTTGCCGAGAATGGTTCCAGCCGCACGACCCAAGGGCAGTTGTTGGACAGCCAGCCAGTTTGAGGCGCTGGTGCAATCCACCCCTCACCCCAGCCCTCTCCCGAGGGAGAGGGAGCCGATCTTTATCGCTTTCAAGGCCGGGGTTCGACTCGATATTTCAGGTCGCGTTCTATTGTCCAGGCCCATATTCCAGAGGGTAGAGGGAGTCGAACCTCATCGCTTTCAAGGCCCGGGTTCGACTCGATATTTCAGATCACGGTCTCTTGCCCAGGCCCCTGCGTCAGCCCTTCTACCCAGAGGGGAAAGGCAGCCGATCTTCATCGCTTTCAAGGCCCGAGTTCGACTCGATATTTCAGGTCGCAGTATCTCGCCCAGGCACCTCGGTCAGTCCCCTCTCCCTCGGGAGAGGGTTAGGGTGAGGGGTGGATCTTGAGCCTGACCACACATCAAAAGGTAAACTGCCATGTTACTCATCGCTTTCCTGGGCGGCATATTGACCGTCCTCAGTCCCTGCATCCTCCCGGTCGTGCCGTTTCTGTTCGCCGGAGCCCACCGCACCCGCTCATCGATCCTGCTGACCCTCGGCGGCATGGTCCTCACTTTCGCCCTGGTCTCCAGCCTGGCCGTGGTCAGCAGTGAGTGGGTGATCAAGGCCAGCAACACCGGCCGCCACGTCGCCCTGATCGTGATGGTGCTGTTCGCCCTGTCACTGATTTCCGCCCGGGTCGGCGACTGGCTGGCGCATCCCTTCGTGGTGCTGGGCAATCGCATCAATCCAGGCAGCCGGAAAGTGTCCGGCCCACTGTCCTCGATCATGATCGGCGTCGCGACCGGCCTGCTGTGGGCACCCTGTGCCGGGCCGATCCTGGGTGTCATCCTCACCAGCGCCATGCTGCAAGGCGCGAATGTCGGCACCAGTGTGTTGCTGGTGGCCTACGGCGCAGGGAGTGCCTTGTCGCTCGGCGCCCTGATCTTCGCCGGGCGCGGGCTGGTCAATCGCTTGAAGCCGTCGATTCCGGTGACCGGTTGGCTGCGCCGCGGTGCTGGCGTCGCAGTTCTGGCCGGGGCCGCAGTGCTCTCCACCGGTGCCGATGACGTGCTGTTGGCCAACACCTCCTCCGAGGGTGTCAGCCGCGTCGAGAAAGGCGTACTGGAAGCCGTACCGAAAGTTGTCGATTACCTGGTCAGCAAGGTCAAGGCCGACAGCACCATGGATAACGGCAAAGGTGCGATGCCGTCGCTGTCGGGCGCCGTCGAATGGATCAACTCGCCGGCTCTGAGCAACGAATCGCTCAAAGGCAAAGTGGTGCTGGTGGATTTCTGGACCTTCGACTGCATCAACTGCAAGCACACCTTGCCCTACGTGAAGGACTGGGCGAAAAAATACGAAAAGGACGGCCTGGTGGTCATCGGTGTACACACGCCGGAGTACGGTTTCGAACGCATCATCGATAACGTCAAGGCCAAGGTGCAGGAATACGGCATCACCTATCCGGTGGCGATCGACAACAACTATGCGATCTGGCGCAACTTCGACAATCAGTACTGGCCTGCCCACTATCTGATTGATGCCAAGGGGCAGGTGCGTTACAGCCACTTTGGCGAAGGCAGTTATGAGGCTCAGGAGATGATGATTCAGCAGTTGCTGGAAGAGGCCAGGGCAGGCGCGAAAGCGGCATAAATACCAGCGCGGTCAATGGCTCACCGGTCCGTGGGCCATTGTCCTTTTCTCCTGACCCCGGCGCCACGTCGCCGGCGGTGCGCCGAACTCACGGCGAAAGGCCCGGCTGAATGCCGTGTCGGTCTGATAGCCCACCTCTTCGGCAATTCGTATCAGCGGGCTGTTGCTGCTGCGCAACAGGTTGGCGGCGAGCAACATCCGCCATTGCGTCAGGTACTGCATGGGCGGGCTGCCGACCAGTTTCAGGAAGCGCTCGGCCAGTACCGACCTCGATGTGCCAGCGGTGCTGGCCAGTTCATCCAGCGTCCAGGCGTGACCGGGATCTTTATGCAGGGCGTTGAGGGCGGCACCGACAATCCGGTCGCTGACCGCAGCCAGCCAGCCGGTGCGATCCTTGCCGTGTTCGTGCATGTACAGGCGCAGCACTTCGATGAACAACACTTCGGCCAGTTTCGCCAATACACCTTCGCCACCGGGCCTTGGTGAACGGGCTTCGGCCAGGGCATAACGCACCGAAGACTCCAGCCACACACCGGCACTGGAATCGCGCAAATTGACCCGCACCACCGGCGGCAAACCCGTGAGCAGCATGCCGGCCAGTCGCTTGTCGCAGGCCAGGTAACCGCATACCAGGCGCGTCACCGCGCCGCCACCACCGTAGCTCAACTGCCGCGGACGCCGCGCCAGCACTACGTCCAGTCGCGCGCCAGTGGCGGGGGGCAATCCCGGCCTGGAGCACATGCGATGGGCGTCGCCCTGGGGAAACACCACCACATCTCCGGCGCTCAGGAGCAGAGGCGGGGCGTCGCCCAGTTCGACGTAACACCCGCCTTCGCTGATCAAGTGGAAAATCACCACCCGCTCTGCGCCGGGCTCCAGAAAGGGCGCGGCGGTGTCGGCGCAGGGTGACTGGTAGCACCAGGGCGCAGTGAACCTGGCATTGATAAAGATCGCGCCGACCAGATGCACGACGCGCAGGGTCTGTGACAGGGCGTCCATGGGCGATTTCCCGTTTGGCGGTTACTGATTGTGAGCGCGCCGGGGCGCAACGCGAAATCTCCGGACGATCGGACAGGCCTGGCCGACGATCGGGCAGGACGCCAACGGGTGCTGGAGCGATAGTTGGCGCACAGGGTCACTGCCGGCCTTGTCATCCATAAGAACAAGAGAGGTTGCCATGCCGAAATTCGTCATAGAACGCGAGATTCCAGGCGCGGGAGCACTGTCGGAAAGGGATTTGAAAGCTGTCTCGCAGAAATCATGCCGTGTATTGCGCGATATTCCAGAGGTGCAATGGCTGCAAAGTTATGTCACCGGCGACAAGTTGTACTGCGTGTACATCTCACCAAATGAAGCGCTCATCAGGGAACACGCCAGGCAGGGCGGTTTTCCGGCCAACCGGATTTCCCAGGTCATGAACGTCATCGATCCGACAACGGCTGAGTAGTCGCCCGCATCGAAACCGGGTTCCAACCAGAGAGCGCTTCCATGAGTACACCCATTGACCTTGTTGCTTTGAAGAACCGCCAGCTGGCCTCCTGGGCCAGCGGCGACTATGCCGTGATCGGCACCACCTTGCAGATTGTCGGCGAGCAACTGGCCGAAGCCTGCGACCTGTTGTGCGACGAACGGGTGCTGGACGTCGCTGCGGGCAACGGTAACGCGACACTGGCCGCGGCGCGCCGTGGTTGCAAGGTGACATCCACCGACTACGTGGCCGCCCTGCTCGAACGTGGCGAAGACCGGGCCCGCGCAGAGCGCCTGCACGTGACCTTTCAGGTAGCCGACGCCGAAGCCTTGCCGTTCGAGGACGGACACTTCGACGCCGTGCTTTCGACCTTCGGCGTAATGTTTGCACCCGACCAGCCCAAAGCCGCCGCGGAACTCGCGCGGGTCTGCCGGCCCGGCGGGCGGATAGGCCTCGCCAACTGGACACCGGAGGGTTTCGTTGGGCAGATGTTCAAGACCCTGGGCCGGCACGTGCTCCCCCGCCAGGGGCCCTGCCGCCTTCGCAGTGGGGCACCGAAGCCTGGCTGCACGAGCATTTTGACGAGCGCCAGTTCCTGCTCCAGGTGACTCGCCGCACCTTCAACTTCCGCTATCGCTCGGCGGCCCATTTCATCGACGTCTTCCGCCGCTGGTACGGCCCGATCCACAAGGCGTTCGCCGCGCTGCCCAACGAAGGTGCGCTGGCGCTGGAAGCGGATCTGACCGAGTTGATCAATCGCCTGAACCGGGCCGGGGATAAGTCGGTGGTGGTGCCCAGTGAATATCTGGAGGTGGTGATTACCCGGCGCTGAGGCAACCCCTGTAGGAACGGCCGTCCAGTTGAAAAGGTGCTGGCTGACCCATGCATAGACGCCTTGGCTTGGGCGAGTCCATTCAATTACAGGGGAGGGGGGGCTCGGAAAGTCGAACTGGTATGGACTTAAGTCGGCCGTGAATCATCGAACCACTCCAGCGCCGTGCGCCACAGGCAGATCCCCAGAAAATACGCCGACATCAGCAGCCACAGTCCCATTACCAGCGGATTGATCACCGGGTGGTTGAGCACCAGCGACAAACTGCACAGCAGCCAGACGGCGGTGACTGCGATGTTGATCGGCATGAAGCGGCGCACGCGAAACGGGTGCAGGAATTTCATTCGGGTCAGGGTCAGCAGGGCCAGACCGATGACCGTGACCAAGGTGATCCACGGCGAAGGGGCGATGATGTACAGGCACAGGGCAACCACATTCCAGGCGGCGGGGAAGCCCTGGAAGTAGTTGTCCTGGCTTTTCATGTTGACGTTGCAGAAACAAAATAGCGATGACACCAGAATCAGCGACACGCTAAACAGCAGGGTGTAGTCCGGCAACGGGATGTAGCGATAGATGAACAGTGCCGGGATAAACACATAGGTCAGGTAATCAATCACCAGGTCGAGGATCGAACCATCGAAGCCTGGCAGCACCGACTGCACATTGACCTTGCGCGCCAGCGCACCGTCCAGCCCGTCGACGATCAGGGCGACACCCAGCCACAGCAGGCAATGGGTCGGCTGGTTCTCCAGCAGGGCGAGGGTGGCCAGGAAGGCGGTGACTACGCCAGTGGCGGTAAAACCATGGGCGCCCCATGCTTTGAGCCTGGCGATGTGTAGAGTCGAAATCACGCGGGCGGTCTCCAGAAAATCAAGCAAGCCGGTCAACACTCCGGTAGCGGGGGCGGTATAGAACCGGGAGGGGTTGCAGGCATCGACCGGACATCCGGGGATAAGGTTCACCACCTGTGAATCCTGGCTTCGCAGCCAGCGACCGCGAATTAGCCGCGTCTGCGCGTCAGCCAAACGGAGGTGGCACATGTGCCGGTGAGGTCTATGGTTGTCTGACCGGACCAATCCCTTTGATGAGGACATCGTCATGAACACCAGCGATCTGCTCGAACAATTACTGCGGGCCGGCCAAGGCTCGATGACGCAGCAAGGCGGCGGTGGCGCAGCGGCGCAAGGCGGGCTCGGCGACCTGGGCGGATTGCTCGGCGGCTTGTTGGGCGGTGGTGCCGGGGCCGGTGGCGCTGGATTGGGCGGTTTGCTTGGCGGACTGCTGGGTGGTGGTTCATCGAGGGGCGGCGCACCCATGGGCGGCCCGGCGCAAACCCGGTCTGGCAGCGGCGCCAATTATGCCGCGCTCGCTTCCCTCGGGATGATGGCGTTTCAGGCGTACCAGGCCTGGCAGCGCAGTCAGGCATCGGCTCCGCAAGAGACACCGCGCACGGTGGACTTGCTGGCAGGTCCCGAAGTCGAGGAGCACAGCCATGCGATCCTGCGCGCGTTGATTGCGGCGGCCAAGGCCGATGGGCGCATTGACGACACAGAAAAGCTGATGATCAGCCGCGAAATCGGCCGCCACACCGACGACCCGCAATTGCAGCAGTGGCTAGACGATGAAGTCGCCAAACCACTGGATCCGGTTGAGGTGGCGCAGTCGGCGACAGACCCGGCCATGGCCTCGGAAATGTACCTGGCCAGTGTGATGCTGGTGGACGACCAACAGGACGCCGAGCGCAACTATCTGGACGAGCTGGCGGCGGCATTGCAGATCGACCCCGAATTGCAAGTGCACCTGGAGCAACAGGCCAGGGGCGGTGTTGTTTGATCGCATTGTGCTGCAGCTTGATTAGGGCGCCGTTGCTTCGCGGTCCCGTCTGTCCGGGCGATTTCAACGCTGATGGAATTATCCTGGCGCAGGTTTGCTCTGCTTAGTCAGGGGCGTTCGACTTCGACGCCCGACGCTAGCAGCAGGTGAACCATGGCCCGAAACCTGGATGACTACAACCGCATGCGTGACTTCTCGGCGACTTCAGAGCCCGCCGCCGACAAGCGCACGCGCAAGAAAACCGCCCAGGCCCACGGTTTGCAGTTTTGCATTCAAAAGCATGACGCCTCGCATCTGCACTATGACTTTCGCCTGGAGCTCGACGGCGCGCTGAAGAGTTGGGCAGTGCCCAAAGGCCCGTCCCTGGACCCCAAGGTCAAGCGCCTGGCGATCCATGTTGAAGACCATCCGCTGGAGTACGCGACCTTCGAGGGCAGTATTCCCGAAGGGCATTACGGCGCCGGTGATGTGATCGTGTGGGACCGTGGCGTGTGGATTCCCCAGGACGATGCCGAGCAGGCATACGCCAAGGGCCGGCTCAAGTTTGAATTGCAGGGAGAGAAGCTAAGTGGCCTGTGGAACCTGGTGCGCACGCACATGCCGGGTAAAAAGGAACAATGGTTCCTGATCAAGCACCAGGACGCGGCCGCCCGGCCGCAAACCGAGTACGACGTACTGGTGGCCGAACCCGACAGCGTGCTCAGTGATCGCAGCATCATCGCCAAACAGACAAAACCGGCAGACAAACCCAAACCGGTCAAAAAGCCCAAGGCCAGCGCCCGCCAGGAAAAGTCACCACAGTTGACCGGTGCCCACAAAGCCGCATTGCCGCAATCGCTCAAGCCGCAGCTGGCGACCCTGGTGGAAAAAGTCCCGGATGGCGCCTGGAGCTACGAAATCAAGTTCGACGGTTACCGGATCATGGCGCGTATCGACCACGACGAAGTGAAACTCACCACGCGAAATGGTCACGACTGGACCCACAAACTCCCCAAACAGGCTCAGGCGCTGGCCGCGCTGGGCCTCGAGTCGGCCTGGCTTGACGGTGAAATGGTGGTCGCGGACGAGCACGGCGTGCCGGATTTCCAGGCCCTGCAAAATGCCTTCGACTCGGATAACAGTGCCAATATCGTCTACTACCTGTTTGACCTGCCGTATCTCAATGGCGTCGACCTGCGCGAAGTGCCGGTGGAAGAACGCCGCGCCGCGCTGTCCACCGTGCTCAAGCCCGGTGATAACCCGCTGCTGCGCTTCTCCGAGTCATTTGCCGAAGAGCCGCAAGCCTTGCTCAACAGTGCCTGTCAGATGCGCATGGAAGGGCTGATCGGCAAGCGCCTGGGGTCGGCGTATGTGTCACGGCGCAGCAGCGACTGGATCAAACTCAAGTGCAAGCATCGGCAGGAATTCGTCATTGTCGGCTTTACCGATCCGAAAGGTTCGCGCAGCGCCTTCGGTGCTTTGCTGCTCGGGCTGCATGATCGCGACAGTGGCGAGCTGCGCTACGCCGGCAAGGTGGGCACCGGCTTCAACGAAGCGACACTCAACAACATTCATAAGCAGTTAAAACCGTTGCAGACGAAAAAGCCTGCGGTGGTCAATCCACCGAGTGGCTTCGAGGCCAAGGATGTGCACTGGCTCAAGCCCGTATTGCTGGCGGAAGTGGCCTTCGCCGAAATGACCAAGGATGGCTCGGTGCGCCATGCGGTATTCCATGGGCTGCGCGATGACAAACCCGCCGAAGACATTACCGAGGAGCGTGCGAAAGTCGTGAAAACTTCCTCTGCTAAAACTTCTTCCATGAAAAAAAGCGCCACCGAAAAGCCGGCGGCGACGCCAAAGAAAACCGAACCGGCGCCGTCACAAATCGGCTTGGGCAAGGACCAGGTGCGAATTACGCATCCGGACCGGGTGATTGACGCCAGCAGCGGCACCACCAAAGTGCAACTGGCGCAGTATTACGCCAGCGTCGCCGAATGGATTCTGCCTGAGCTCAAGGATCGCCCGGTGGCGCTGGTACGCGCGCCGGACGGCATCGCCGGTGAGCTGTTCTTCCAGAAAAATGCCGAACGCCTGGCGATCCCCGGCATCACCACCCTGGACCAGAAACTCACCGGCCAGCCGATGATGGTCATCAACAACGCCGAAGCCCTGATCGGCGCGGTACAGATGAGCACCGTGGAGTTGCACACCTGGAACGCCACGGCGGACAAACTCGACAAGCCGGATCGCTTCGTGCTCGACCTCGACCCGGACCCGGCGCTGCCATGGAAAAGCATGGTCGAAGCGACGCAGCTGACGCTGTCGGTTCTGGATGAACTGGGGCTCAAGGCGTTTCTGAAAACCAGCGGCGGCAAGGGTATTCACATCGTGGTGCCACTGACCCGCAAACTCGGTTGGGATGAGGTCAAGGATTTCAGCCACGCCATTGTCAGCCACATGGCCAAATTGTTGCCGGAGCGATTTTCTGCGGTATCGGGCCCGAAAAACCGGGTGGGACGGATCTTTATCGATTACCTGCGCAACGGACTGGGCGCGACCACCATCTGCGCCTACGCCGTGCGAACCCGCGAAGGGTTGCCGGTGTCAGTGCCGGTGTTTCGTGAGGAAGTGGCTGAACTCAAGGGTGGCAATCAGTGGAATGTGCACAACGTGCATGAACGCCTGGCCGAAGTCGGCGATGAACCTTGGGCGGGGCTGGCGAAAACCCGGCAGTCGATCACAGCCGAAATGCGCAAGCGCATCGGGATGAAAAAAACCTGAAAACACGCTCCCGTGCAGGAGCAGCCTGCGGCAGCTCCTGCACAAGGTCATCGGTTACTTGATAAACGCCTGGAAGTCGGTACCCAGCTTGTCGATGGCTACCTTGAAGTCCTTGGCGGTGATCTTCTCGCTGGAGTTTTCCAGGGTGCTGCCGAAGACCTTGCGTACCACCTTGGCCACGGTCTGGTTGGTCTTGGCGTCGATAAATTCGGCTTCGAGGAACAGGGTGGTGTCCTGGTCACGATGGCCGCTGACTGCAGTCACGCTACCCACTACTGCCGCGACAGGCACCACTTCATACCACTTCATGCCTTCGGTCTCGGCACTCACCCCGGTGATCGCCGCACGCATGATCAAGGGCTTGGAGCCCGCCGTTGCGGTGGTGGGGACTACGCGGTATTTCTGACCCAGGGTGTTTTTGGCCTTGCTGCTCATGTAGTTCTGGATTTCGCTGAGCGTCTGCTGATTGACTCGCTCATCGGGCTTGGGCGCCGGATACAGTTCCAGCTTGTTGAACACCACCGTGTCATAGGCATTGGGGTTCCACGATGGGCTGACCCAGCGCATGGCCGTCCCGCCGCTCGGCGTTTCGACTTCCTGCAGGTTGTTGTAGTTGGGCAGGAAGCCGGAGTACTGCTCCCGTTCAGTGACTTTCGAGGTGCAGCCGCCAAGCATCAGAGCGGCCAGTGCGGCGCCGACAAGCAGTTTTCGGGATGGGTTCATAGTGCCGTTTACTCCATGGTTAAAATCGTTTTTTTTTTTATGTGCTGTCAGGGCATCAGAATAGCCAGATCATGTTTCCGTTTATAGCTGGAATCAAGGCATTGTCGAGCGGTCCACAGATTTTAGTGCCCTTAATGACATGAAATCGTAAACCGCCAGAGTCATTTACGACCGCAATGCAAAAGTGCGGTCCCCCGTGATGAGCGTAGATAGCACGGACAATATCGCCAGTAATCATTTGATCAAATCAAGGTAGCGAGCCGGCCCCCTTGCCTCCATAAGCGTTTCTTGCCAGCGGGTGGCTGCCAGCCGCGGCGCATTGGTCGGTCGGTCAATGGGACAAAAATAACCATGGTGAGATCTTTTTGCAGTCGCCATTTTTCTATCGAACACCTGAGCGCCGGCTTGGGCAATGGGAAATCCTGCACACTGGAGCATGGCCGCTATGCATCGCGCAACAGGTCGTTGGCATTGAGCAGTTCGTAAGCGATTTGCGGTCGGTTTTCCATGGCCCGGCGGATGGCGGCGGGGATGGCCGCGCGGGTCTTGCGGCACAGGCCGGGCAGTTCGGCGATGTTGATGCCGATGCCGCGCATGGTCCGTACTTCGTTGAAACCGGGGGCGATGTTAACGCGTATGCCCAGTTGCTCGAACATGCGTCGTTGCAGGTGTTCGAGGTCGCTCAGGCTTTGCAGGTTTTCCAGGCGCTCGATCAGGCGTTTTTCTTCGGCGCGGGTCAGAAACAGGATGCGCAGGTCCGCCCCCGGTGTGTCCAGCAGCGGGTCACGCCCGCAGTCGCAGGCGCCGGGTGGGCAGGGTTGGCGAAGAGGAATGGCGGTGGTCATGGGGTTCAATCATAGAGCGCTGTGATTGATTTTGCCCATAGGGTTTTGACTGAAGGAGATCAAGTGTGGGAGCGGGCTTGCTCGCGAAAGCGCAGTGTCAGTCGACTTCAACTTTGAATGTCAGTGCGCTTTCGCGAGCAAGCCCGCTCCCACAGGGGGGCTTGCGGTGAAACTTGTTACCTTATTTCAGGACCAGCATCCGGTACACGCCATCCTCGACTTCAATCCCGTGGGTGTCGTGGGTGAAGCCCGGGAAGGAGGTGTCGAAGGCTTCCAGGGCCTTGAGGTAGGCCAGCAACGGCCCGTCCGCAGGGCCTGCGTTCTCGCCCGGCATGAGCAGCGGGATGCCTGGCGGGTAGGGCACGATACCGGTCGCTGCGAGGCGTCCGGCGGCCTGGTCGAGTGTCACCAGTTCAATCTCGTTGCGCACCAGTTTTTCGTAGGCCTCCACTGGGCTGAACTCGGCTTTGGGCAGGGTGCCGAAGGCCTGGGACATGTTGTAGGTGGTCTTGTGTTTCTTCATGGCGGCGAAGATTTCGTCGGCCAGGTCCTTGAGGCCCATGCCGCCATAGCGTTGCTGGTTGGCGCTGTACAGGTCGGGCAGGCACAGCTCGAGGTCGGCGTTGTCGTCGTAGTCACGCTTGAAGTCCAGCAGGGCGTTGAGCAGCGTGCCCCACTTGCCTTTGGTGATACCGATGGAGAACAGGAACAGGATGGTGAAGTCGGTGGTTTTCTCCACGACTATGCCCTGGCGGCTCAGGTAGGCGGTGATGACGCAAGCCGGAATACCGCTGGCCAGCAGGTTGCCGTCGTCGCCCATGCCCGGGCTGAGTACCGAGACCTTGATCGGGTCGAGCATGCAATAGCCGTCTTCGATGTCGCCGAAGCCGTGCCAAACCTCGTTGGGATGCAGTACCCAGCAATTTTGGTCGGTTTTGAGCTGCACCGGGTCGACTTCATGGAACGGCACGGTGGTGGCTCCGACCTTCACGGTCGGCGGCTGCCAGCAGGTGAAGAACCAGTCATCCTTGCTCTGCATCTCGTTGTGCATTCGCGAGAGGACCTGGCGGAAGCTGATGGCTTCTTCGATCGACTCGGTCGTGAGGATTTGCCCGCTCGGCGCCTCCATCATCGCCGAGCTGACGTCGCAGGACGCCATGATCGCGTAGTTCGGCGAGGTCGAGGCATGCATCATGTACGATTCGTTGAAGCGCGCGTGTTCGATCGGGTTGCGGCCGTTGCGCACGTGAATCATCGACGCTTGGGACAGGGCGGCCAGCAACTTGTGGGTCGACTGGGTAGCGAACACGGTCGGTTTCGATTCGTCGTGATCTTCAGGGTTGCCGTGCATGGCGTGGCGCCCGGCGTACAGCGGGTTGAAACGCGCATAGCCGTACCAGGCTTCGTCAAAATGCAGGCGGTCGACGCTTTCGCCCAGCAACTCTTCGACGCGGGTGACGTTGTAGGTCAGGCCGTCGTAGGTGGAGTTGGTAACGATCGCGTGCACCGGAGTCGGGTCGATGCCTTCCTTGACCAGCGGGTTGCTCGCAATTGCCGCCTTCACGCCTGCGGCGCTAAGGGTTTGCGGCAGGATCGGGCCGATGATGCCGTAGCGGTTGCGGGTAGGCACCAGGTAGGTCGGCAGGGCCCCGGACAGGGTCATCGCATGTTCGGCGGACTTGTGGCAGTTACGGTCGCACAGGGCGATCTGGTTGCGCGTAACGCTGGCCATGAGGATGACGCGGTTGGACATCGACGAGCCGTTGGTCACGTAGTAGGTGCGGTGCGCGCCGAAGACCTTGGCGGCATAACGCTCGCCCTGGCCGATGGGGCCGCTATGGTCGAGCAGCGAGCCGAGTTCGCCAACGGAAATCGACAGGTCGGAACGCAGCAGGTTTTCCCCGAAAAACTCGTAGAAGGCCCGCCCGGCGGTGCTTTTCAAAAACGCCGTACCGCCGGCATGGCCGGGGGTGTGCCAGGAGTATTCATAGGTGCGGGCAAATTTCACCAGCGCACCGAACATTGGCGGCAGTGCGGCCTGGCGATAGCGTTCGATGGCCGCGAGAATGCGCCCGCTGAGGAAGCGCGAGGTGTCCTCGGGCAACCAGATGAAGTCGTCGGCGTGTTGCATGACCAGCAGTGGAATGCTCGACGCAGTGGTCCGGTCGCTGATCAGGAACACCGGCACCCGGGTGTTGCGCTCACGCAGCTTGACCAGCAGTTTGATGCAGTCTTCGTGGTCTTTGCTTTCGTCCATTTCCCAGTGGATCAGCAAGCATTGCACAGCAGTGTCTGTGCGCAGGATCGACGCAGTGTCCTTGAGGCTTTCCGACGCCAGAACACTGACGCCTCGTCCTTCGAGATCGTGAACCAACTGATCCAGAGCGCGGCCGAACACCGTACGTTTATCCGGTGGGGGGCTGGCCAGCAGCGCGAGCATCCCGAGGGAATGTTTATAGTCCGTCATGATTGAACCTCCAAAGTGGATTTATTCAGGTTGTTCACCGGCACTGGCTCACCAGTGAGGTGCTGCGCGCTGACGGTTTGCGTCGGTACGCTGTTGTTGAGAGCTTCGAGGCGAATCAGGCGGTTGTTGACGAAGCCGAACATGGTGTAGCCGAAAATGGTCGCCGCGCCGCCCAGCATTACTGCCTGTGCACCGGAACTGTAGAGCGCCAGGTAGCTGTAGGCCGCCGCGACGAGCGCAATGATGTTGGTCGCCAGGGCCTTGCTTTGCGGCACGTTGGAGACTTTTTGCATGGTCATGATTGCGGCCATCGAGAGGATGTACGGCACCAGGTTGGTGACCACCGCGAGGTTGACCAGGGTGTCGAACTGTTTGCTCAGGTCAGGACTGATGGTGAGCAAGGCCAGCGCAGTCTGTGCCGCCAGCAGCACCAGCATGCCGATAATCGGTGTCCCGGCCTTGTTGGCCTTGGCGAAGATCGGAATGAAGTAACCGGTGTCAGCCGAGCTTTTGTAGACCTGGGCAATGGTGAACTGCCAGCCCAGCAACGAGCCGACGCAGGCGAGGACCATTGCGGCCATCACGATGTTGCCGATCATGGGGTTGAACATCTTGGCGAAGACCAGCCCGAACGGTGCGGTAGAGGCGGCCAGTTCCGGGTTGTCGATGATGCCGGCGATGACGTTGGTGGAGACGATGTAGATCACTGCCGCGCCCAGGGTGCCGCCCAGTACCGCGATGGGTACGTTGCGCTCCGGGTTTTCCACCGCGTCGGTGTTGGCGCACGCCGATTCCAGGCCAAGGAAGGCCCACAGGGTAATCGCCACCGAGGCGCCTGCGGCTTCGAGCATGCCCATGTTGTGCGGGTTCCAGCCGGCCGCATAGACGCTGCTGTCGAACCAGAACCAGCCGATGGTGGATACCAGCACCACCGGGGCAATTACACCCCAGACGGTGACCGCGCCGATGCGACCGGTGATATTCGCGCCGCCGAAGTTGGCGAAGGTGGTGATCCATAGCAAGGCAATGGTCGCCAGACCGACTTGCAGCGGATCGAGTTTGACGTCGAGCAACACCTGTATGTAGCCGACCGCGGTAATACTGATTGCCACGTTGGCAATCAACAGCGACAGGCCATAGGTGTAGTTGGTGATGTAGTTACCGGCTTTACCGAAGGTGTATTCGGCATAACCGCCCATACCGCCAGTCTTGCGACTGAGCATCCCGCAACGGGCAAAGGCATAGGCCAGTGCCAGGGAGCCGGTGGCTGTGATCAGCCAGGAAAGAATCGAGATTCCGCCCACTTCGGCAAGTTTCGTTGGCAACAGAATGATGCCTGAGCCCAACATGTTGACGGCAGTCAACATCGTCAGTTGCCCCACTGTCATTTTTTTCGCGACTGACATTCAGATGCCTCATTGGTTGCTGAGAGTGTGTGTTATCTATAGCAAAGGTTTGGAATGTCGCAAGAAATGACCGTCATAGATTTGACTCAGGTCAGTCCGACGAACGGTAGGGCACTATACTGGCCCCGCGCTGCTCTGTAATTCGCGAAAATCATTTTATTTTCAAATGGTTAAGGATTAGCGATGCGTAATACAGGGATCGCGTTGGTTTCTCTGGCAATGGTGGCAACGGCAGGCGCTGCCCACGGCAGGGATTTGAAGGATGGCGACCGCTACCAGTGCAGTTGGGGTGCGGGTACTGCCGCCAGGGCACAGGAACTCAAGCTCTCGGGGGTTTCACTGTATGCTGCGCGGCAGAAAATCCAGGCCTACAAGTTCTCCCGCAGCTGGATGCGCATGATGGCAATGGGCATTACCGAGCAAACCTATGACAGCGCCTCGCGGTTGAAACCGGAGGCGATCCGCCAGGGTTTTTATCAAGACTGCCTCAAGTACAAGCTGGCGCGGAAATAACCGGGGCACGGCGCCTGTCGGTTGGGCCTCGGCGTGGATGGGTGACGACTATTATTGAAGATCCGGTTTTCTTCCATTCAACAGGAGGTCGTCATGAATCAGATCGACAAAGTACTGTACACCGCAAAAACCCATACCACGGGAGGCCGGGACGGCGCGTCGCGCAGCTCTGACGGCATCCTTGACGTGAAACTGTCGTCCCCCGGCGCGGGCGGTGGCGGCACCAATCCCGAGCAACTGTTCGCCGCCGGCTGGTCTGCCTGTTTCATCGGCGCCATGGGAGTCGCCGCCAAGGAAATGAAGGTTGCAATGCCCAAGGACGTGGCCGTTGATACCGAAGTCGATCTGGGCACCAATGAAGGTGGCTATCTCCTGCAGGCCCGGCTCAACGTGAGTCTGCCAGGGCTGGATCGCGAGACGGCGCAGAAGCTCGTCGACACCGGGCATCAGTACTGCCCTTACTCCAAAGCCACCCGCAATAACATCAATACGGTGGTCAAGCTGGTCTGAGCCGAAATGAAACCGAGGTCGAGTGGCGGACGTTGGAGTTGTCGGCGACTGTGGATTTCTAAACGTCAGGATTAAAAGATCGTCCGAACGCGGCCCCAGCCTTCGGACGATTTTTTATGTGTGGGAATATCAGTTCATCTTGCTGTGATCATGGCTCATCTTGCTGTGATCCATCGTGGCGAGCGCCTTTGCGACGGCCTCCACCTGAATCGACTCTTTCTCGCCCTTGGCATTTTCCACAGTCAGGGTCAGCGGTACCTTGTCGCCTTCTTTGATCTGCGCGGTCAGGTTCATCAGCATGATGTGATAGCCGTGGGGATCAAAACTCACCGGCTTGCCCGCCGGCAGCGCCACGGATTGCACCTGCTGCATCTTCATCACGTCGTCCTGCATGCTCGACTGGTGAATCTGCACGGTTTTCGCCACGGGCGATTGCACGCTCAGCAGCTTGCTGTCTTCGCTGGCGGTGAGCGTCATGAAGGCGCCGCTCGAAGGCTGACCGGCGACTGTTGCACGCACCCAGGCGTCCTCGATTTGAGTTTGCGCCAACACTTGCCAGCTCATGCCGATCAGGGAAAGGCTCAGCGCCAGTTGCTTGCAGCGTTGCGCAAAGCGGTTTTTTGCCAGTGGGGCATTCATTCAGCAAACCTCCATCACGGTGAGCAGGTCTTCTGCGCACTCTTTTGCCGTCAGGGACGTGGACAAGCCCAGGCGCAGGTTGCCCCGGGAGTCGAAGACAAAACTGGTCGCGGTATGGGAGAGGGTATAGGTATCGCCGCTCGGGACCTTTTCAAAGAACACGCCGAACTCCTTGGCGGTGGCGGCGGTTTCTTCGAGGGTGCCGTACAGCGCTTCAAAACTCGGGTCGAAGGCCTTGACGTATTTGTCGAGCAGTTCGGGGGTGTCGCGTTCGGGGTCCAGGGTGATGAAGATCACCTGCAGTCTTTCGCCGTCGCGGCCCATCAGTTTCTTCGCTTGGGCGGCGCGGGCCAAGGTGGTCGGGCAGACGGCCGGGCATTGGGTGAAACCGAAGAAAATCATCGGCATCATGCCGCGATAGCTGCCCAGCATGCGGGTTTCGCCCTGGGTGTCCTTGAGCTTGAAGTTACGCCCCATGATCTTGTCGCTGAGGTCCTTGCCGTACTTGAACGACAGCTTGCTGCTGCCATCGCAGCCGGCGAGCAGGCCCAGGCTCAACAGGCCCATGCCTTGCAGGAGGGTTCGGCGGGTATACAGAGTACTCATGCAGAAAAATATCCTGTGAAGCCTGCCGGATTATCGGCAGGTTGACGGATCAGTCGTGAAAAACCCGGGGATGGTACCAAACTGTGCTGGTGCGGGACGGGCGGATTCGACCATTGGACCGATGCCAAGGCGTGACATAGTGTCGCGCTGGAGATTGAGGGTGAATACAATTTCAGTGAGGGTCTTTGGGCAAAAACCAGGCCTGTGGCGAGGGGGCTTGCCGGACCGCCTCACCGCCCCGCTGGGTCGCGAAGCGACCCCATACCCTGCAATCGTGGTTTGTCAGACATACCAGGTGTCCGGCATTGCGGCTGCTTCGCAGCCGAACGGGGCGGTGCGGCGGTCCGACAAGCCCCCTTGCCACAACCAATCCCCCTTACAACGGCAAGCCTCCTTACGACTGTGTTTCGGGTATTGCGTGCCGTCGGGTTTAACGACGCAGTTCCGCGCAATGATCCTGTTCCGGCTGAGCCGCCGTGTACCACACGTAATCCGCATTGTCGGCCGTTACCGTCTTGCCCACCTCGGCCAGAATCAACACCGCATCAACTTCACCTGCACCCAGGTCCTTGAGGTGCAGCGGCACACCCAGGTCCTTACGCACATGGAAGGCGCCAGCCAGCAACAGCGCAGGGGTCGGTGCGGCCATCAGGCGTTCGGCCATGCGTCGGTCACGCTGCTGTTGCACGGCAAGCATCGCCGGCATCTGCGCTTCGGGCAGCAGGCCGCAATGGGATTGGCGGATGTCTTCCAGCAGGGTCGCCTGCACCTGTTTCGTGGTCGAGGCGCTGCCTTCAAGCACCGGGCGCTGTTTGTAGATCTGCATGATCTGCGCACGGTCGAGGTTGGCCGACAGCAGCGGATACGGCTGGCGCAAGGCGTAGGCCACCAGGGCGCCATAAACGCGCCAGTCCCAGTTGACCTGCCAGGCCAGCGCCTTGAACGGGTCGGCCACAGGCTCACCGGCTCGAATGGTCGCCTGGGCGGCATCGACCCTGGCCTGCTGGTCGGGATTGAGCATTTCCATCAGCAGGCTGCCTTGTGCCCGTTGCGCCGCCAGTTCGCGCAGCAGCCACAGTTGCAGGGCGTGGTGATCCGGGTTGTCGTGCTGTTCGCCGACCAGCACGCGGGGCGTAACGGCCAGGCGCTGGACCAGCTCCTGGGGTGTCAGCGTACGGCCCGTGGCCAGTTCGCGGATAACGCCCAGGTCAGTGTGATCTCGCCCCTCGGGAGCAATCGGTGCCGGAGGCGGCGTGACGTGATGGGTTTGGCAGGCAGCCAGCAGGCTGAATGCACAGAGCAACAGAAAGCGCATCGGATTTCCTTGTATTGGCAAAGGCCCCTCCACCAGAGTAGGTGGCGGTTCAGCGCGCGATGATCAACGGGTGACCACGTTCCGGATGTTGCTGGATCAACACCTGCAACCCATACACCGCCGCCAGCGCATCGGCGGTCAGTACGTTTGCCGGTGTTCCGTAGGCATGGGGCAGGCCGTCCTGCAGCAACAGCAGATGATCGCAATAACGCGCGGCCAGGTTGAGGTCGTGAAGGATCACCAGCACCGCCGCACCGCGCCCGGCGAAGTCGCGCACCGCTTGCAGAATGGTGTGCTGGTGCAACGGGTCGAGCATCGAGGTTGGCTCATCGAGCAGCAGGGTCTGGCCTTCGGCGCCCGGCCACAACTGGGCGAGTACCCGCGCCAGATGTACGCGCTGGCGTTCACCCCCGGACAGGGCCAGATAGCTGCGCCCGGCCAGGTGCAGGGCATCGGCGGCCCGCAGCGCCTCGGCGATAATTTCCGCGTCGCGCACGCGGCCACTGGCGTGAGGCAGGCGACCCATGCCCACGACCTCATTGACCGAGAAAGCAAAGTTCAGGCTCGAACTCTGCGGCAACACGGCCAGGCGTCTCGCCCGCTCCTGGCCCGGCCAGTCGGCAAGCTTGCGCTCGTCGAGGCTGACTGTGCCTTCATTGGCCGGCAATTCACCGCACAAGGCGGCGAGCAGGGTGCTTTTGCCCGCGCCGTTCGGCCCGAGCACGCCAAGCACTTCACCGGGGCGCAAGGCGATATCGATGTTCGCCAGTACCGTGCGTTGGCCACGGCGTACCAGCAAATTGTTTGCCCGCAGCATCAGGAGCGCCCTCGTACCAGCAGATAGAGAAAGAAGGGAGCACCAATCAGCGCTGTGACGATGCCGATCGGCAACTCGGCCGGCGCCAGCAGCAGGCGCGCGGCCAGATCGGCCAGCAGCAACAGGCTGGCACCGGCCAGCAACGAGGCGGGCAGCAACACCCGGTGATCTGGACCGACCAGCAGGCGCATCAGATGCGGCACCACCAGACCGATGAATCCGATCAAGCCGGCTGCAGCAACAGCGGCGCCGACACCCAGTGCGGTACAGAACACCAGTTCCAGCTTGATCCGCTCGATATTAAAGCCCAGGTGGCGGGCCTCGGATTCGCCCAGCAGCATCGCATTGAGCGCCGCCGCCCGGCGTGGCAACCACAGCGCCACGCCGACGGCCACGATCAGCAACGGCCACAAACGCGGGTAGCTTGCGCCGTTGAGGCTGCCCAGGTTCCAGAAGGTCAGGGTGCGCAAGGTCGCGTCATCGGCCAGGTAAGTAAACAGCCCGACCCCGGCACCGGCCATGGCCGTCATCGCCACGCCTGCCAACAGCATGGTGGCGACATCGGTCTGCCCGTTCTTGCGGCCAAAGCGATACACCACCGCCGTGACGATCAGGCCGCCAGCGAAGGCGCAGACCGACAGCAGGTAGGGTTCGACAGCGGGTGGCAAGCCGCCAAGCAGGCTGCCACCGACAATGGCGATGGCCGCACCGAGTGCCGCACCGCCAGAGACACCGACCAGGCCCGGGTCCGCCAGGGGGTTGCGGAACAACCCCTGCATCGCCACGCCGGACAACGCCAGTACCGAACCGACGGCAATCCCCAGCAGGCTGCGCGGCAAACGAATCTGCCCCAGGATCAGTTCCGCTTGTTGGGTGTCGCCAACGTCGAGCGGCAAGCCGAGCAAGCGCAGCCCGGCCAGCAAGGTATCACTTAGGGGCAGACTGACCGGTCCCAGGGCAAGGGACAGCCAGAACACCAGGATCAGCAACAACCCCAGGAAGATCAGTGTCGGACGCGGCCGGAAAATGGCCGTCATTGGCTGATCCCGGCGGTTTTTACGTCCGGGTAGAACGCTGCGCAGAGACGGCTCAGGGCATCCGGTACGCGCGGGCCAAGACCGCCGACCAGCAGCGTCGGATCGATCACCAGCACCCGGCCATCACGCCCGGCGCGGGTTTGCGCCAGGATCGGGTTCTGCTGCAGCAGCGCCGCACGTGCCGCGTCACTCTCCAGGCGACCACCGGCGAAGATGATCACCTGCGGGTCCAGGGCCAGCATGGCTTCGTTGGAGACCGGTTTATAGCCGTTGTGCTCGCCCAGGCTTGTGCCACCGGCCTGCTCGACCATCCAGGCCGCCAGGGTGTCTTTGCCCGCGACCTGCAGATTGCCACCGGAGTGGCTGAGCAGCATCAACACCCGCGGTGGCGGGTGTTGCTGTTGTGCTTGCTTGACCCAGTCAGCCTGGGCTTGCAGGCGCTTGAGGTAACCGGCCGTCTGGGCTTGCGCCTCGGTTTGCTTGCCCAGCAATTGGCCGAGCTCAGTCAGGTTGTGTTGCAGGGCCGCTACGTCAGCCTTGGCCGAGAGCATTTCAATGCGCACGCCGGCGGCCTTGAGCTGCTCCAGCACCGGTGGCGGCCCCATTTCAGTGCTGCCCACCAGAATGTCCGGCTTCAGGGCTAGAATGCCTTCGGCGGCCAGTGCGCGTTGGTAGCCGACGCTTGGCAGGCTGCGCAATGTCTGCGGGTGCTGGCTGGTGCTGTCGACACCCACCAGTCGGCCTTCGCCACCGAGGGCGACCACCCATTCGCTGAATGCGCCACCGGCGCTGACCCAGCGCTGGGGCAGGGCGTCGGCGACGGCCATCTGGCTGACGAGCACGCCGGCACAGGCAAGCAGTGTTTTCATACGCATCGGGACTATTCCTTAGGCGATCACAGTGGTGCGGTTTCTGCCAGGGCACGCCAGTCGTCACGCTCGGCAATGTCCGGCTTGCGCACGCCGAACAACTGGATGACCCGTTCGCCTGCAGCATCGAAACCTTCGTAGCGGGTGATGATGCCATCGACGCTCGGCTTTCGCACACGCCACAGTTCGCAGGCAAGCCTGCTCCACCAGGATCGCAGGTGCATGCTGATGGGTTGGCACTGCACAAATCTGCAGGTGCCGGCTTGCTGGCGATGGCGTTGCGGTGGGCGACGCCTTATTCGAGGCCGTCATCGCTGGCAAGCCAGCTCCTACAGGGATCGCGGGTGCATGCTGATTGGTTGGCACCGCACAAATCTGTAGGAGCCGGCTTGCTGGCGATCACGGCCGAACAGTCACATCCAGAATCAAACGTTGGCAACGTTCCTCATTCCGGCGCACTAGCCTTGTGTTTCGGTTTGAACAAAGGAGGGCAACGGAATGCCTGATCTTCCCCACGCTAATCGCTTGCGTGCCGGACGCTATTCCCAATCCGGGCGTATTTATCTGCTCACCGCAGTGACCCGTAATCGTGAACCGCTATTCGCCCATTGGCCGACAGGGCGAGTCCTGATCCGGCAATTTCAACAGGCACATACTGAAGACCTCGTGGACTCCCTGGCCTGGGTCGTCATGCCCGACCATTTCCATTGGCTGGTCGAACTCAAGCACAGCACCTTGCCGGCCTTGATGCTGGCCACCAAATCCCGCAGCGCACGAGCAATCAATACCTATCTGGGACGAACAGGGAGCGTTTGGCAAAAGGGCTTTCACGACCGTGCCATTCGCTACGAAGAGGATTTACTGGCAGCGGCGCGCTACGTCGTCGCCAACCCGATACGCGCGGGTCTCGTCAGGCGTGTGCATGACTACCCGTTGTGGGACGCCAAATGGGTGTAGGGCGCATGCTGACTGTTTGGCTTCCCACAAATCTGTAGGGGCCGGCTTGCGGGCGATGGCGTTGCGAGGGACAGCGCAATATTTGAGGCCGCCATCGCTGGCAAGCCAGCTCCTACAGGGATCGCGGGTGCATGGTGATTGGTGGGCACTGCACAAATTTGTAGGAGCCGGCTTGCTGGCGATGGCGTTGCGGTGGGCGACGTAATATTCGAGGCCGTCATCGCTGGCAAGCCAGCTCAAATAAGGTACCGAGGTCTTCAGTAATTCATCCCGTCATCAATCGCGATGCCTTTCGCACGCATCGCCTTGATCAGTTCGCCGCGGGTACCGGGCAGGTTGAGCATGGTACTGGCGCGCAATGCGGCGATTTCTTCAGCGGTATAGGGCTGGTAATCGGCCGGCACGCTTTGACCCGCCATCCCGTCTTTGCGCATCAGCCAGTTGAGCAGGTCGGCGAGCTGAGCATTGTTCAATGCCGATTGCGACATGCCGGGCACGCGCACGAGAAATTCACGGCCCCCCGGGACTTTCAGGAAATTGCCGACAAAGCCTTTCATCCTTGGCGTGTCGTTGGCGGCGGAGCCCGTACCGTCACCCAAATGGCAACCGGCGCATTGCAACTGGTAGTTCACGCCAACGCTGTAGCCGGCCCGGGCAATTTCTTTTTGCGCTTGTTCGTTACCCGGTGCGTGACGCTGCGTCGGGTCGGGAATGGCACGGGCATAGGCAAGCGGGGCGCTCAGGGCGCAGACGAGACCGAGCAATATCAAAGTACGCATGCATCCAACTCCGCTGATGACCGGTTTTGCCCTGGATCTCTGTGGAAGCGCGCATGCTCCGGGCGGCGTCCCGACGATGGACTTGAGAACACCGCGTTTAGCCAGTAAACACGCGTTATCGTTAACGACCATCGTCGGAACGCCGCCCGGAGCATGCTCGCTCCTACAGGTGCAGTGAGCAGAAAAAAAGAAATGCAGTCAGAAAAAAAACGCCGGTTGCGTGAGCAACCGGCGCAAAGTGCGCGTTAAACGGCGACGCCACGAATGACCGAAACGGTGCAGTGGTAGATGTGCGACTTGGCGGCCAGGCACCAGTTCACATCGTTGTTGTTGAACGGGCGGTAGGCCGGCTCTTCACTGTCGTTACGGGTGCAGGCGCACTGGGCGCAGCTTTGCTTGCCGCAGCAGTCGTTGTACGAAATGATGTAGTCCTTGCCGTCGGCCGGGTTGCGGCAAGTGCCGATCCAGGTCACTTGCGAGGCCTCGGTGCCCGGCGGGCAGGAGGTCACGGAGCCGCCGCAGCAGCTGCACAGAAAGCCGTCGATGGAGCAGTAGCGCCAGTAGTCGCAGCTGTTCGGATCACCCGGGTCACCGGCTTGCGCAGGTTCGGCGGCCAAGGCCTTGCTGGTGCGATCCAGCGGCAGCAGCAGGGGCAGGGCGGCGCCGGCCACCATCAGCGAGCCCATGCGCGCCAGCAGTTTACGGCGCGAAGTGGTGTCGGCCACACGGCGGGTCGAACGCTCAAACAACAGATCCAGCAGTTTCATAAAGGTCTCCCTGCCTTAATCAGTGGCTATGGCCGTGGCTGTGGTCGTGGGTGTGCGGTTGGGCATTGAGGTACTGCTGCAGCGTGGCGTGCTTGAGATGCTCGACCTCGAACAGGCTGTCCAGGTGCTCGCGGGAGTTGACCAGGCCTTTGGCGCGCAGGGTGCCGGACTTGTCGATCAGCGCGGCGTACGGCAGCTTGCCGATCTGGTAGGTCATGCCCACTTGCGGCCCGACCACGTAGGTCGCATCTTCCAGTTTGTGCTCGCGGATCAGCGCTTGCTGGGCGTCCATGTCGCCGTCGCTGACGAACACCACGTCGAGGCTGCCCGCTTGTTCCTTGGCGATGGACTTGATCGCCGGCAGCAGCGACTTGCAGATCGGGCAGGTCGGCGAGAGGAAGAACAGCAGTTGCGATTTTTCACCGGCATAGCCGAAGTTCACCGGGCGGCCGTGACGGTCCGAAGCGGTGATCTGTGGCGCGGCTTCGTTGACCGCCACGCCTTTGTCGACCATCAGCGCGCCGGCTGGCGCCAGGCGCCCGTGCAATACACCAATCTGGCGCACCAGGCCCATGACGACAAACGCCACGGCCACCAGCAGCACCCAGAGCAGAACGTTGGAAACAATCAAGCCTTCCATTTCGATTACCTACCAATCAATTTGAGCAGAAGAGGGGAGTTCGCCAGCAAGCCATCGGCGGCGGCGTAGATGAGCAGCGCAACAGCGGCGGCGGCCAGGGTCACGAAGCCATCGAACAGGTTGAGGTCGCGGGCCACTGGCGCCACGCTGGCCAGCAGGGCCAGTGCTACCAGCGCACTGTTGCGCAGCAGCAGGACCGGGCGCAGGGGTTGCGCCTGGTCGGGACCTGCGCAACCGCAGTCGATGTCCGCGCGACCACGCCACAGGTTGATGCCGATGGCGGCGGCGTACAGGGCCAACAGGCTGGCGGCGGCCACTGCGGCCCAGCCACGGGTGGCCGGAACCAGCAGGGCGAACGCGACGGCCAATTCCACTAACGGAACCAGGCGCGCGCCCGGACGCACCAGCGCCTGTGGCAGCAGTTGGTAGTCCGCCAGCTGCCGGGCGAAACGGGCCGGTGCGCGCAACTTGTGGGTCGCGGCACTGGCCAGCAACGCCGCTATGGCGAGGGCACTGGCAATGATGAAGATCGGATCTGTGTGCATGGCCGAACCTCTTAGTAGCTCAGGACCTGAGTCGCGGTTTTTGCGACTTTAGGCATGCTGCCGGCGAGCTTGTTGGTCTTGAGGTCGAAGATCTGCAAACCACCTTCCACGTCGGTGCCCAGCAACAACGGTTTGTCATCGCCGGTGGCCTGCATGCTCCACACCGGAGCCGGGGCTTCGAGGGTGGCTATTTTCTTGTGAGTCTTGAGGTCGAACGCCCAGATCAACGGGCTCGGGTCTTCCCACTTCATTGCTTCATGGGCGTCGTGCATCAGCACGTACAAGCGATCCAGCTTCGGCGCCACAGCCATCAGTTGCCAGCCACCCGGTGCCCATCCGGCTTTCTTTTCTTCGTCGGTGGTCAGCGACCAGGCCGGCAGGATCTTCGGCGCGTCGCCGGAGAAGTCCACCCCACGCACGGTGCCCGTGGTGGTGGTGAAGTAGTAGGTGTCGCCGACGTTGACTGCGCGCTCCACCAGCTTTTCCGCGTTCGGGTCAAAGAACGGCGTGCGGCTGCGCGCGGTTTCCTGGCCCTGGTCGTTGAGGGTCAGTACTTGCAGGCTGCCGTCGCCACACAGCGAGGCGAAGCGGCGGTTGCCGATCGGGTAGATAAGCACGCAACCGGGAATGGCGATTTCCGTGGCGACGGCCTTGGCCTGGGTGTCGACCACCGTCACCGAGGTCGACGGGGTGAAGTTGTAGACGTAGACGAATTTGTCGTCGCCGCTTGGCTTGAGCGAGTAACGCTGGGTCAGCGATTCGGCGCGCTTGTTCGGGATCAGCACTTCCCAGGCTGGCGACAGGGTCGAGCTGTCCCAGGCGGTCAGCACGTCGGTGCGGGTGCCACGGGTACCACGGGAGTACCAGATGTCCGCACTGTAGAGCGTCTTTTTGTCATGGCTGAGGGTCGACGGCGCAGCGAAACCGGTTGGCACCATGCCGAGGATGCGCTTCTGGTCCGGGTCGACTACGGTGACACGGCCGGCCACGAAGCTGTCGAACTCGACGTCGATGACGAACGCGCGGTGAGCTTCTGGAGGGAACGCCAGAACAGTCTGGCCGATCGTACCGGCGGGCAGATCCGCGTGGGCACTGTTCAAACCGAGTACAAGCAGGCTCAGGCCAAGCGCTGACTGTACGGAGATCCTGTTTGTTCGCATAAGGGGAACTTCCTGAATTGTTGGTAACGCGGATCGCGGGTGCTTTGGCAGATTCTTGCCATTGAATTCTGCCTCGCCCGGCAATCGGGAGAATTGCTGTGGCTGCCAACTGTTTGTGTGTCTGTGCCAGTGTCATGAAACTGGCTGGTCAGCCTGATAGGGCGGGGGCGGGCGTTCGTGCAGAGAAGGTACGAAAGTGAAAGCTGTGGCGAGGGGGTTTGCCTTAGGGGCTTGTGGGGAAGGGACTTTCTGTGGCGAGGGGGCTTGCCTGTGGCGAGGGGGCTTGTCGGACCGCCGCACCGCCCCGTTCGACGGCGAAGCCGTCGCAGATTCAGGCACCTCGGTCTGTCGGAAGAGTCGTCGGGGGCCGCTTCGCGACCCAACGGGGCGGTGCGGCGGTCCGACAAGCCCCCTCGCCACAGGCAAGCCCCTCATCTCAGGGCAAGCCCCTCACCACAGCATTTGTGTAGCTCAGGCCAGGGGCAGGGAGAAGGTAAACACCGCCCCACACGGATCCAGGTTTTGCGCCCATATATCGCCGCGATGGCGGCCGATGATGTTTTTGCACAGGGCAAGGCCAATGCCGTTGCCGCTGACCTTGGACGAGAAGAAGCCGTCGAACAGCTTTTCTTGCGCCTGGGCCTGAATCCCGCGTCCGCTGTCTTCGATACGCACCAGCGCCGCCTCGCCGTCGCGGCTGGCATGAATGCGCAACAAACGTCGTTCTGCAGGCAGGTCGGCCATTTCTTCGATCGCGTTGAAGGCCAGGTTGAGGATCACCTGCCCGATCAGTACTTTCTCGCAACTCACCCGCAGCGGCCCGGGCGAGGTGACGACCTCCACGCGCACCAGACTCGGGTCGGCGCGCAGGCTGATGAAGTAGCGGGTTTCGCGCAGCAGCTCATTGAGGTCGACCAGTTCCTCGCTTTTCTCCAGCTTGACCACGTAGTCGCGCACGCTCTTGATGATCACCGAAGCGTGCTCAATCTGCCGCACCGCGCTCTGCAGGCCCCAGGTGACGCCGGGGTCGGCATCGGCAATGTTGCCCAGGCGGATCACCGCGCCTTCGATGAAGTTGCGTGTTGCCGCCAGGGGCTGGCTCAATTCGTGGGCGATGGCCACGGCCATTTCACCCATGGCGTTGTAGCGTGCCAGGTATTCGATTTTCTGCTCGCTGACCCGCCGTGCTTCTTCGGCGGCCACCTGCTCGGTGACGTCGCGGAACAGCAGCAGGTGGCCCACCAGGTCGTCCTCGATCTCGATGTAGCGACAGGTCGCGTCGTGCCAGCGCCATTCGCCGTCAGCGCGCTGCACCTCGTAGTGCACGCTGAAGGGCGCGTGCTCCGGTGTTTCCTGGGCGAACAGCTGCAGCAGGTGCTGGCGCGAAGTGTCGTCGCAGCTGTCGAGGAAATTCTTGCCCATCAAGTCCTGCACTTCGCTGTTGAGCAGGTGCGCGGCGGAGTCGCTGATAAAACGGATATCACCCTCGGGGCCAAGCACCGCCACGCCCTCGGCCAGATCCTGCATGAAGGCCTTGAGCCGGCTCTCGAAACGTTTGAGGTCGCGCTTGACCTTGTCTTCCCGGGAAATGTCGCGGAACTGCACCATCAGCACATCGCGGCCGTCCAGATGCACCAGGGTCGCCACCGCCTCGGACAGGATCTCCACGCCTTGCTTGGAGCGATAACACCACTCGATCGCCCGTTGCCCGGTGCGCGCGGCGCCCTCCAGCCAGCGCAGCCCCACCGAGCGCCGGTACTTCGGTGCATTGCGGGTCATGTCCGGGGCCTTGAGCGGCGTCAGTTCCTCCAGGGTAAAACCCAGCGCCGCCAGGGCGGCGGCATTGGCCCAGAGGATCTCTTTGGTGTGCGCATCGTGAAGGATGATGCACAGCGGCATGGCTTCGATCAGCGCATAAAAGTCATTCGGTTTTGGCAAATACATCGCACAGCCCTTGGCGGCAGAGGGTTACGACCGGTGATGTCGCAAGTATGGCGTTTTATACCTGCTGGCGCTCGGGGATGCGCTCAGAGGTAACCGGTGTCGGCCTAGGGGTTTTCTTTAGCTGTGGGGCTACACGCACCAATAGTTGCGCCAGGGTGCGGTTTTTACACTGGGTCCCAACGCAAAGGCACCCGCGGTGCTCTTTGTAGGAGCGAGCATGCTCGCGATGGACGTCAACGATAACGCGTCCTGTCTGAATGCCCGCGTTGTTCGGGCGTTCTTCGCGAGCATGCTCGCTCCTACAGAAAGCAACGGTGTAGCCCACTAACAATAAGCAAAACGGAGAAAGCCCATGCTGCGTTCAGCGGTTGCGCAACAAGACGCTCTGATCGGCGCTGACGAGAATATCGTCGACAGCCAGGCCTTTGCGCAGGTACTGGATGAAGTTCGCCAGCGTCGCGAAGAATTCGACGCCGTCTCCCATGTGCCACGGGACATGATCGAACGCTTCAAAGCGGTTGGCATCTACCGCGCCGCCACGCCGAAATGCTTCGGCGGCGATGCCCTGGCACCGGCGCTTTTCCTGAAGATGATCGAACGCATCTCCGAAGCCGACGGCTCGGCGGGCTGGGTTGCCAGTTTCGGCAGCGCTGGCGTCTACCTCGCCGCCTTGCCCCGCGAAACCCTCGCTGAACTCTATGCCGACAGCCCCGACCTGGTGTTCGCCGGCGGCCTGTTTCCGTTGCAACCGGCCGAAGCCGTCGAAGGCGGCTATCAGGTCAACGGCACCTGGAAGTTCGCCAGCGGCTGCAAGGGCGCCGACCTCCTGGGCGTGGGCATCGGTGCGGCGGGCGGCAAGCCGCGTACTGCCGTGTTCCGCCCGGAGCAAGTGGAAATTGTCGAGAATTGGGACGTGGTCGGCCTCAAAGGCACCGGCAGCCATGACCTGCGCGTGACCGACAAGCGCGTCGACGAGCGCTGGACCTTCATCCGCGGTGGCGCTGCAACCATTGATGAACCGCTGTTCCGCTACCCGTCGATTGCCTACGCCGCGCAAGTGCTGGCGGTGGTCAACCTCGGCCTGGCCCGTGCCGCCCTTGACGAAATCAGTCGTATGGCCGGCGGCAGCGGCATCACCGGTGCGCCGAAGATGGCCGACCGCGCCTATGTGCGGATCGAGATCGCCAAGGCCGAAGCCAAGCTCAGCGCCGCCCGCGGTTTCTTCTACAACACCACCGAGCAGGTATGGGACTCGATCCTGGCCGGCAACCCGGTGACCCCGGAGCAGACCAGCCAGTTGCGCCTGTCCGCGATCCACGCATCCCAGGCCGGTGCGGCCGTGGTGCAGAGCGCCTACAGCCTGGCCGGGACCACCGCGATCTACCTGCGCCATCCGCTGCAACGCTACCTGCGTGACTCGATGGTGGTGACCCAGCACGCCTTCCTCAGCGAAGGCCTGTACGACGGCGCCGGCTCGGTGTTCCTCGGCGTACCGCCGTTCCCGGGCTACATCTGATTTTTTCATCACTTATTCAAGGACACCCCCATGACCCAAGCTACCCAGGAACCGTTGCGCGTCGTCTTCTGCATCGGCATCACCCAGAACTTTTTCGACCTGCCTACCGGCGAAGGCCTGAGCGTGTGGAAAGGCTTCAGCCAGATGATGGGCGACCTCGGCGCCATGCCTGGCATCACCGTGCTCGGCGCGATGGATGACGACCGCCTGATGGTCGGCCCGTCCACCACGTCGCCCTGGACCGTATACATCATGGCCGACGTCGACTGCCACCAGTCGGTGATCAACGCCTGCAACCTGTTCCGCACCACCCCGGTCGGCGAGTACAGCCTGTGGCGCTACGCCAAGGTCGAAGCGCGCATCGGTCGTCCGCTGACTATCCCTGAAGCGGCACGGGTGTAAGCCATGGACGAGGCCTTGTTGCAGCGTCTGGCGACGCTCGAAGGGGAACTGGCGAAGCTCGTAGGGGAAGGCGCAGTGCGTCGACTGATGGCGCGCTACATGGACCTGTGCGATGTGCCACGGGCGCCGACCCACGTCAGTGACCTGGCCGGTCTGTTCACCGAGGACGCGATCTGGGAAGGCATCGGCAGCCAGACCGCGCAAACCTTCGGCCAGCACCATGGCCGCGAGGCTGTGGCGGCATTCGTCGGCGGTTACCTGCCACCGTCGGATCACTTCCGGCTGAACCTGCATTACCTCACCAGCGAGTCGATCCTGGTTGACGGCAGCGCGGGGCAGGGGCAGTGGATCATGCAGCAGATCTCTACCTATGCCGATGGCCGCAACGAGTTGTTCGGTACCCGACTGAACATCGATTTTCGCTGTGTCGACGGCGTCTGGCTGATCGCGCATTTCCGTACGCAACGCTTGTTCAACAAGGAGCTGGGCGCATGAGTACCTTCATCAGCGAATTCATCCTCGGTGGTAACGGCAAGCGCGTGGCGATCAAGGACTCCATCGACATCGCCGGCCACCCGACCCGTTCGGGCAGCCGGGCGTTTGCCGATGCGCCAGCGGCGACGAAAAACGCCGACGTGGTGGATGCGATTATCAACGCTGGCTGGCAGATCGTCGGCAAGACCAATCTGCATGAACTGGCCTTTGGCGTGACCGGCATCAACGACTTCACCGGCACGCCGATCAATCCGCAAGCGCCGGATCGTGTGCCGGGCGGTTCCTCCAGCGGCTCGGCGTCGGCAGTTGCCGCCGGCCTTGCAGACATCGCCCTGGGCACCGACACCGGTGGTTCGGTGCGGGTGCCGGCGGCGTGCTGCGGCATTGCCGGGCTGAAGCCGACTTACGGACGTGTCAGTCGTGCCGGCGCCCATCCGCTTCAATCCAGCCTCGATTGCGTCGGCCCGTTCGCCAGGAGCATGGACGACTTGATCGCGGCCATGCAGGTGATTTGCCCGGGTTTTGCCGTGCAGGGTATGCCCGGCGACGGCGCCAGAGTCGGCTTTCTCGAAGTGGCCTGCGATTCGCACTTGCAAGCCACCCTGGGTGCTGCCGCCGACCGTGCCGGATGGCGCCGCAGTCATCTGCACCTGAGCGAATTCGAAGCGGCATTCGCTGCCGGCCTGACCGTGATCAACTTTGAGAACTGGGCAGCGTTCGGTCACCTGACCGGCAAGGGCCTGATCGGCAGCGATGTCGAGACCCGGCTGTTGGCGGCCAGCCGCACCAGCCGTGAAGAACTGGCCCAGGCCGAAGCCGTTCGCACGCGCTTCACCCAACAGGTGGATTCGGCGCTGGAAGACTTTGCCGTGTTGCTGTTGCCAACGCTGCCGACCTTGCCGCCGACCCTCAGCGAAGCCCGCGCCGGCAGCAAGGCCGTGGCGGGCATGACGCCGCTGGTGCGGCCATTCAATTTAAGCGGTCACCCGGCGTTGACGGTGCCGGTGGAACTCGATTGCGGCGGGCTGAAAGTCGGCCTGCAAATCGTTGGCCGCAAAGGTCAGGACGAACTGGTCTGCGCCTTTGGTGCGCAACTTCAACACAGCATGGGCGGTATACCCGCCGACGCTAAAAACAAATCATAAAAAGAAGCCATGAGGAGAACCGCATGAGCACTCATGAATACCGGCTGATCGCGACGTCGAAAAGCCCCGACGACCTGGTGCAGCACGACCGCGTCGATGTCTCGCTGTACAACGACCCGGCGCTGTTCGAAGCCGAGCTGGAAAAGATTTTCTACCGCACCTGGGTGTGGGTCGCCCACGAAAGCGAAGTGCGTAACAGTGGCGATTTCAAGACCGCCACCATCGGCCGTCGTCCGGTGATCGTTGTTCGCGACAAGAAGAACAACATCAACGTGCTGGAAAACCGTTGCCGGCACCGTGGCGCCACCGTGTGCGAGAAGCACAAGGGCAATGCCACCGGTTTCACCTGCCCTTACCACAGCTGGTCCTATGGCCTGGACGGCAAGCTGCGCGCGCTGCCGTACCCGGACGGCTACGAAGGCATCCTCGAAAAGTCGGAATTGCCGCTGACCAGCCTGCGCGTGGAAAGCTACGCCGGCATGGTCTTCGCCAGCTACAACGACGAGATCGAACCGCTGGAAGACTTCCTCGGCGGCGCGAAACACTGGATGGACCTGTTCATGAAACAGGGCGCCGGTTACCCGATCAAGACCCAGGGTGAACACAAGTTCAGCTTCAAGGGCAACTGGAAGATCCAGCTGGAAAACACCACCGACGGGTACCACTTCCCGATCGTGCACAAGTCGTTCATGTCGTCGGTGGATGAAGAAACCTCGGAAATGCTCTCGTTCATGACCGACGAGCAGGCCGTGACCCACTCCCTGGGCAATGGCCACAGCGTGATGGTGATGGTGCCGGAGCACGTCGATCTTGACCACGACGACGGCACCGAACAGTTGCAGGAGCGCTTCGCTCACGTCACTGAAGAGCTGTCGAAAACCATGCCGGCCGATCAGGTCCGTCGCATCGTGCGCTCGTTGCACGGCGCCGGTTTCAACCTGAACCTGTTCCCGAACGTGGCGATGTCGATGTCGTTCTTGCGCGTACTGCGCCCGGTATCGGTCACCGAAACCGAGATCCGCCACGTGGCGCTCGGCATGGACGGCGGCCCGGAAATCGCCAACCGCGAACGCATGCGTATTCACGAACACTTCCAGGGCCCGTTCGGTTTCGGCAGCCCTGACGATGCCGAAGCCTGGGACCGTGTACAGCGCGGCTCGTACGCCGGCGTCGATGCGCCAATCCTGGTCAACCGCGGCCTGAACCGCGAAATCACCGCTGAAAACGGCGACAAGGTCAGCCACGCCACCGATGAAGGCGGCATGCGCGGTGCCTACGACATGTGGAAAAGGATGATGAGCCAATGAGCAATCAAGACACCCTGAACGGTTTTTCCGGCCCGTTGGCCCAGGCCATCGAATTCATCTGGCGCGAAGCCGAACTGCTGGATCACAAGAACTACGCCGAATGGGCGACCTTGTGGAGCGAAAGCGGCAAGTACATCGTACCGATCGATCCGGACACCGAAGACTTCGAGGCCACCCTCAACTACGCCTATGACGACGCGCGCATGCGTGACCTGCGTATCGAGCGCCTGACCGCAGGCTACTCGCCGTCGGCGGTGGATGCAGCGAAAACCATTCGCACGATCTCGCGTTTTCGTCTGGTGGAAGCGGCCGGCGACATCGTCGAGGTCAACTCGGCGCAGCTGCTGTATGCCTACAAGCGCGGCGTGCACACGCCGTTCGTGGCCGACCTGAACCACCGCATTCGTTTTGTCGATGGTGTGGCGAAACTGGAACGCAAGGTCGTGCGCCTGATCAACTCCACCGACAGCCTGAGCGCGCTCGGCTTCCTTTTGTGAGGGCAACATCATGAGTCGAGTAGCCCTTGTTACGGGAGCTTCGCGCGGATTGGGCGAGTGCATCGCCCGGCGTCTGCATGCAGCCGGTTATCGTGTTGCCCTGGCCGATGTGCGCCTGAACGGTGTGCAGGCGCTGGCCGCCGAGCTCGATGCCAGCGGCGCCACTGCAGTCGCCATTGAACTGGATGTGCGCAGCAAGGCGGACTTCCAGCGCGCCCGTGACCTGCTGGCCGAGCGCTGGGGTGGTACTGACATTCTGGTGAACAACGCGGGTGTTTCGAAAGTCGCGGCGCTGATGGACATCACGCCGGAAGAGTTCGATGAATCGATGGCGATCAACCTGCGCGGCACTTTCGTTGCCTGCCAGGTGTTCGGCGCGCATTTCGCCGAGCGTGGTTTCGGTCGCGTCGTCAACATCGCTTCCCTGGCCGGACAAAACGGCGGCACCGCCACCGGCGCGCATTACGCGGCGGCCAAGGGTGGCGTGGCGACGTTGACCAAGGTCTTCGCCCGGGAACTGGCACCGCAAGGCGTCACGGTCAACAGCATCTCGCCGGGTCCCCTGGACTTGCCGGTGGTGCGCGAAACCGTGGCCCCCGAGCGTCTGGAGCTGATCCTCAAGATGATCCCGGCCGGCACCCTTGGCGATCCGGCGTTCATCGCCGACAGCGTGTTGCTGTTGATCGCCGACAACGCGACCTCGGTGACCGGTGCGTGCCTGGACGTCAACGGCGGCTTGTTCATGCGCTGAGCAGCAGAAAAATGACCCCTGTAGGAGCGAGCATGCTCGCGATGGTCGTCAACGATGACGCTGGAAACCTGGCACCCCGTGGTGACCTCGGGTTCATCGCGAGCATGCTCGCTCCTACAAGGTGCAGTACCCAAAACAACAATATTCAGGTGATGCAATGATGAAGGTGAAGATCGAAAGGATCGTCGACGAAGCGCTGGATATCCGTTCCTTTCGCCTCGTGCGCAGTGACGGCCAGCCGCTCGACACCTATGAACCGGGCGCCCACGTCGACCTTACCGGGCCGACCGGTGTTACCCGGCAGTATTCGCTGTGCAGCCCGCCACAGGATCGCCGCGCCTATCTGGTGGCGGTGAAGAAAGAAGCGCAGTCGCGCGGTGGCTCACTGGCGCTGCACGAGCAAGTGGAAGAGGGCATGGAGCTGGAAATGGGGGCGCCACGCAACCTGTTCCGCCTCGACGAGACGGCCACTGAACACGTGCTGTTTGCCGCCGGTATCGGCGTTACGCCGCTGCTGAGCATGGCCTATCGCCTGGCTGAAAGCGGTCAAGCCTATCGCTTGCATTATTTTGCACGCTCTGAGCAGTACGCCGCCTTTACTCAGCTGTTGGCCACAAATTTTCCGGAAAATGTCGAGTTTCACTACGGCGTGGAACCGGCGGACCTGGACGGCGCATTGAGCGCCTGCCTGGAACGCGCAGGCGGCGCGGCCCATGTCTACACCTGTGGCCCGGCACCGTTCATGAACAAAGTGGTGGAAGTGGCCGCGCGCACGCGCCCGGACGACGCCATTCACCTGGAGCACTTCGCTGCCGACCCGGCCGCCAACAGCGCGCCGACGGGCAGCTTCGAAGTCGAGCTGGCCAGTTCCGGCGTGGTGCTTCACGTCCCGGCCGACAGCAGCCTGGTGGATGTGTTGCAGGCCCACGGTTGCGACATCGACACCGAGTGCCGCGAAGGCATCTGCGGTACCTGCATAGTCGAGGTGCTCGACGGCCTGCCGGAGCACCGCGACAATTGCCTTTCCAACAAGGAAAAGGCTTCCAACAAGCAGATTTGCGCCTGTGTATCCCGGGCGCTTTCCGCTCGTCTGGTATTGGACATTTAACTCAATGGAAAGCTGGAAAGCTTGCGCCGGAGCCTGTTGAATGGGCGCCCGGCGGCCATCGAGGGAGGCGATGGCGGTAAACGAGACAGATTTGACCGAGCCGGTCGACGAAGCGGTCGGAAAATAACAAGAAAAACCTGAGGCTTTGCGGACATGATTACAGCATCGACGGTGCGCAATGAAGCGTTCGAAAGTTGGTTGAACCAGGTAAACCAGGCCTGTGGGCGTTTCGACGCGCGGGCGCTGGACACCGACTTCTATGGTGAACTGACGGAGTTTCGCAGCGGAGCGATCAGCCTGAGTGTGGTCGACATGGCGCATGTGCATCTGTACCGCACCAGCAAGGACGTCAGCACCAGCAGCGACGGCCACTTCTACGCGGTGTTCCAGATGCGCGGCAGTTCTCAGCTGGAGCAGGGCGACAACCGCGCGCAACTGGGCTGTGGTGACATCGCCCTGATCGATGCCAGCCGTCCGAGCGACATGACCTACAACGAAGATTCGCGACAACTGTCGCTGATTTTGCCGCGTCAGGTGGTCGAGCGTGGCTCGCACTTCAATGCCGTCAACTGCGCCACGCGCATTGGCGCCAGCAGCCCGCTGGCCGCGATGGCCAACAAGCTGGTGCTGGACACCCGGCGACAGGAAGGGCTGGACATGCAGGAAAGCGAGGCGGTGCTCGACGCCCTGGCCAGCCTGCTGCTGCCGGGCATCAGCGCCCGCGACAGCGGCGCAGACGCCCACGAACGACAATTTCGCAAGATCATCGCGTTCATCGATGCGCACCTCAGCGACGAGGAACTGTGCCCGGAACTGATTGCCCGTGAGGTTGGGATTTCCGTGCGCGGCCTGTACCGGATGTTCTCCAAGCGCGGCCTGGTCGTGGCGCAATACATCAAGCACCGACGCCTGGATTTCTGCGCGCAAAACCTGCGCCGCGCCGACGTCGAACAGAAGCTCTCGGCACTGTGTTATGCCTGGGGTTTCTCCGATTCCAGCTACTTCTCCTCGGCGTTCAAATCACGCTTTGGCGTATCGCCGGGCGCGTATCGCAAGCGCTATAGCCATAACTGACTCGCTTCTATAGACGATCTTCAGTTAGCGAAAAAATCTGCGAACGGCCACAAATCCCCCGTTGGAGCGGGCTTGCCCGCGAAGGCGGCGTGTCAGTCGCCGGTGATGCTGGACGTGCCGGCTTCTTCGTAGGAGCGCCGCCCCGAGCAAACCCGCTCCCGCATGGATTTTTCGCCGTACACAGCTTTGTGTTCGCTGGAGTTCCCCTGTGGGAGCGGGCTTGCCCGCGAAGGCGGATTGTCAGTCGCCGGTGATGCTGGATCTGCTGGCTTCTTCGTAGGAGCGCCGCCCCGAGCAAGCCCGCTCCGGCATGGATTTTTCGCCGTACACAGCTTTGTGTTCGCTGGAGTTCCCCTGTGGGAGCGGGCTTGCCCGCGAAGGCGGAGTGTCAGGCGCCGGTGATGCTGGATGTGCCGCAAGTCTTGGGGGTAATGTCAGTGCCGCGCCGGCTCATCCCCAGGCAGGTGCAGCACTTCGCGCACCAGCATGGCGATGCTGCTGACGCCCATCTTTTCCTTGATCTTGGTGCGGTGTACGTCAACGGTTTTGACGCTGATGTCCAGCTCCCGGGCAATCACTTTGCTGGCCTTGCCATCGATCACCAGCATCAACACTTCGCGTTCGCGAGCCGTCAGCAGGGCCATTTTGCCTTGCAGGCTCTGACGCTGCGCCTGATCGGCCTGGGCATGCACCGCGGCTTTGAGCGCGGCCTGGATGCGGTCGATCATCTGCTGTGGGTTGTAGGGCTTCTCGACGAAATCCAGCGCGCCGTTCTTCATCGCCGTGACCGACATCGGAATGTCGCCATGGGCCGAGACGAAAATGGTCGGCAAACTGCTGCCGCGCTGGTTGAGGATTTCCTGCAACTGGAAGCCACTGGTTTCCGGCATGCGCACATCCAGCACCAGGCAGGCGGGCTGCGTGGGATCGTATTGGCTGAGGAACTCTTCGGCGCCGGCAAAGCACTGCGCCTGCACGCTGACAGACTCCAGCAGCCAGGCCAGCGAGGTGCGCAGGTCTTTGTCGTCGTCAACGATGTAAACAATCGGTTTGCGGGTTTGCATCTGGGGCTGCCACGGAAATTTCTAATTATTGTTTTCCCACGCGAGTCGCGCGGCGCACTTAGGCTGAACTATTGAAGCCAGTTAGAAGAATACCTACTGTGACCGGTGCTTGCGATAAAGAAACCACCTAGTCGACTAGCGGAAAGCCAACCTCGCCATGGGGATCGTCGCAATGGTTGCGGCGCGTGCCGGGCCTTAGTCTTGTTCCATCACCTACGGGCCGCGCCACAGCGGCCCTCCTGAAGGAAGGGGCACCGACATGGCCGACCTGAGCCAGCAGCAAATCGACTTTCGCAACGCCATGGCGCAGCTGCCGGCGGCGGTGAACATCATCACCACCAACGGCCCCGGCGGACGTTGCGGCATCACTGCCAGCGCCGTGTGCTCGGTGACGGACTCGCCACCCACGGTGCTGGTGTGCGTCAACCGCAACAGCGCCACCCACGACGTGTTCCGCACCAATGGTCACCTGTGCATCAACGTGCTGTGTGGCGAGCAGGAAGAGCTGGCCAAGCACTTCGCCGGCATGACCAAGGTGCCGATGGCCGAGCGCTTCGAATGGGACCTGTGGGACGATGGTGCCGCCGACGTGCCGGTGCTGCGCGATGCCTTGGTCCAACTGCAAGGACGCATCAGCGAATGCAAGGAAGTGGGCTCGCATTCGGTGTTGTTCGTCGAGCTGACTCAGGTCGGCGTGCGTGAGCCGCGCGATAGCCTGGTGTATTTCAACCGCTTGTTTCATCGCGTTGAGCATGCCAGTGCGGCTTGATTGAGTCCGCGTTATTGTTCATCGCGGGGGATCGACCCACCGCAGTAGCACAGGTCATGGATCGTTCCCTGGCTCCTACAGGGATCGCCGTTGAACAGAGGATTTGTGCACGACACAGATCCACTGTAGGAGCGAGCATGCTCGCGATGGCGGTGTGTCAGGTGCCAGAAGTGTTGGATTTGCCGGCCCCATCGCCGGCAGGCCGGCTCCCACAGGGATCGCCGGTGAACCAGGATTTGTGCACGACACAGATCCACTGTAGGAGCGAGCATGCTCGCGATGGCGGTGTGTCAGGTGCCAGAAGTGNCGCCGGCAGGCCGGCTCCCACAGGGATCGCCGGTGAACCAGGATTTGTGCACGACACAGATCCACTGTAGGAGCGAGCATGCTCGCGATGGCGGTGTGCCAGGTGCCAGAAGTGTTGGATTTTCCGGCCCCATCGCCGGCAGGCCGGCTCCCACAGGGATCGCCGGTGAACCAGGATTTGTGCACGACACAGATCCACTGTAGGAGCGAGCATGCTCGCGATGGCGGTGTGTCAGGTGCCAGAAGTGGAACGCATTGGCGGTCAGACGCTACTCAACNAGGGATCGCCGGTGAACCAGGATTTGTGCACGACACAGATCCACTGTAGGAGCGAGCATGCTCGCGATGGCGGTGTGTCAGGTGCCAGAAGTGTTGGATTTGCCGGCCCCATCGCCGGCAGGCCGGCTCCCACAGGGATTGTCGGTGAGCACTGAAATTGTGCACGACAAAAACCCACTGAAGGAGCGTAATGCTGTTCACTTAAGCGGGTGCACACTTTGTGGCGAGGGGGCTTGCCCCCGTTGGCTGCGAAGCAGTCGTAAAACCATTACACGCGGTGCTTCTGATAAACCTCGGTGGCAGGTTTTGGGGCCGCTCCGCAGCCAACGGGGGCAAGCCCCCTCGCCACAAGTGTGTGCCCCAGCTTAAGTGAACAGCATTACACTGAAGGAGCGAGCATGCTCGCGATGGCGGTGTGTCAGGCACCTCAGATCCGAAAGCTGCTCACCAACTGATTCAACCGCCCAGCCTGCTGCTCCAGTTCAGTACAAGCGTGCAATGTTGCCTGCAAATTCTCCACGCCTTGCTGGTTGAGGCTGTTGATCCGGGTGATGTCGACGTTCAAGGCCTTGACCACGGCGGTCTGCTCCTCGGTGGCGGTGGCGGTGGCGGTGGCGACGGACTGGTTGACGTTGTCAATCTCGCCGATGCGCTGGGTCACGCTGACCAGACGGGTGCCGGGTGCGTTGCACTTGCATCGCCTGCATTTCCCCCAGTGCCTGCATGTGCTCGCTGGCGGCGTTGGCGAGCATGTCGCTGCTGGCTTGGGTCACTTACAGGCTGCTGCGGTGGCTCTGGTACAGCGACAATCCCATCAGCAGACCCACGACCAGCAGCAGGCAGAGGCCGGCGAGCAGGGTGATCTTGCTCTGGATCGTGAGGAATTTTCTGTACATTGGAAAGGCCCTTTTCCAGAGGGGCAGCGGATGCGCCACTGCCCCCGTACTGACTTAGAAACCGGTGGCGAATACCACCTGGCTGTAGAGGTTCTGGTCGTTGTTACCCAACTGGGTACCACCGTTTTCAGCGCTCTTGTCCGGCTGGTAAATGCCGATCAGCGGCATCACGGTCAGGTGATCGTTGACGTGCCATTCGGCGTACAGATCCACTTCGTGACCATCGGTGTTGCCCAGGTTGCGATCGATGGTGTCGAAGTCGAAGTACATGACACCGACGTTGAGGTTCTCCAGCGGGGAGACCTTCACGGTCAGGTTCTGAATGCGCGAGTTGCTGTTGAACGGCCCGGCGTAGTTGCCCGCCACTTCGCCCTGGAACCAGGTGCCGTAGCCACGACTGAAACCGTAGAACAGTGTGTCGTAGCCTTCGGAAAAACGGCTGTAGCGGTAGCTGGCGCTCGGTGTCCAGATCGCGTCGGAGAAGGTCCAGCCAGCTTCCAGGTACCAGGCGTCTTCGCTGTCGGTGTGGGGCTTGTCCTGCTTGGCGTATTCACCGGACAGGAACAGGTCTTTGACCCCGGCATTGCCCGTGGCGCGCAAGCTGTAGGTTTTCATGCCGTCGCGTTCAAGCTGGATCGGCGAGGCGTATTGCTCGTCGACGTCGGTGGTGTCGATGTAGGTCAGGCCAACGGTGCCGGCTTCGGCCACGTGCTCCAGGGTGCCGACGTACATTTCGGTCATGGCCTGGGCGCGGTTGTTGGACTTCAACCACATCAGGTCGCTGCGCCAGCCTTCCTTGCCGCCGATACGCAGCACGGCGGTTTCGTCGAAGGCCTTGCGCGCCGCCAGGTAGTAGGCGCCGCCGCGATTGAATTCTCCATCGGCCAGGCCTTTACCCATGTTCAAGGCATCGCCCTGGATCAGGAAGCCATCGCCGACCACGATGTTCTGGCGGCCGAAGGACAGGTCGATGCCGTCACTGCCCAGCCCTTCGAAGAGGTCGGCCGAGCGCCAGCCGAGGTAGGCGTCTTCGAACTTGGTGGTGCGTTCCGAACCATCGCTGAAGCCGGCGGCATCGCCGTCGCCCCAGGTGCCGGAGCTGAGCATGTTCGCCGCGCCATAACCGGTACCCACGCCCGCCAGGCCTTGGTCGAAACTCAGACCGTATTTGATGTAGCCCTCGCGCCACGACGAGGAGCCTTCGGCTAGACGGCCGGAGAGGGCGTAGTTTTCCTGGCTGTGGAACACGCCGAATACCGCTTCCAGAGTGGCATTGAGGTGACTGTCGTCATCGGCGTAGAGTTCGTAGGCGCAGGCCTGGCCAGCGCTGATCATCAGCGCGAGTGTCGACAGGCGAAGCAAGGGGGACTTGAGCATGGCATGACATCCGTTCTTGTTCTTGAGCGCAGGTTTGCGGTCTTTTTAGATACTAAGGCGCGACTTTTTTTCGTCCTTTGCCCTGTTTGCCAATTAGTTGGTTGTGCATGCCAGATTGATGGCTGTGTGACAGCGCGAGAATGTTTTGAGCCGTTTGGCAGCCCGGCCAACACAACTGGCACGCAGGGCAAATCCTGCCCGCCTGCGACCACCGACAATCCCTACCAACCTGCCGAAGCACCGTGCCTCGGCATTTTTAGTGTTGGCGCTCGTCTGCTGGCGAGCGCGCGGATTTTCAAGGTCGCCTTCCTATGTCCACGTCGCTGCGTTTGCCCCTGCTCGGTTTGCTCTCGTTCACCCTGGCCCAGGCTGTTGCCGCCGCCGAGTGCGCCCCGGACACCCGCCGTGGTGCCGAACTGTTCGCCAATGAATGCAGTGTCTGCCACGCGGTGACCAAGGGCACCAAGGGAATGATGGGACCGAACCTGGCCGGTGTGTACGGGCGCAAGGCTGGCTCGCTGGGCGGTTTCAGCTACTCCCAGGCCATGCGTGACAAAGACGTCAACTGGCAAGCCGAGAGCATCCAGCAACTGATCACCCAGCCTCAGGCCTACGTGCCGGGCACTTACATGCCGTACATGGGCCTGGCATCCGCCGACGACCGTGAGGCCGTGGCCTGTTTCCTCAAAGAACAACACTGATCAGGCGGATGTGCGCCTGAACAACTAACCAGCCCCCTGTAGGAGCTGGCTTGCCAGCGAAGACGGCCTTGAATTTTGCACCGTCCGTCAAGACGCATTCGCCTGCAAGCCGGCTCCTACATCTGAATGAAAGGTGAATTATGAGCAACGTTGAAATCCTGCCCCAGGTTGCTGCTTTTATCGAACGTCGTCATGGCTGCTTCATTGACGGCCAGTGGGTATTTGCCGAAGGCGACAGCATTGCCGTGGTCAACCCGGCCACCGGGCAAACCCTGTGCGAAACCCTGGATGCGCCGCTGGAAGTCATCGAGCAGGCCGTGCAGTCCTCGCACAAGGCGTTCAAATCCGGTGTGTGGTCGAGCCTGCGTCCGGCGGACCGTGAACGCATCCTGTTGAACTTCACCCGCCTGGTCGAAGAGCACGCCGAAGAACTGGCCCAGCTGGAAACCCTGAGCCAGGGCAAGTCGATCAACATGGCCCGCGCGCTGGACTTGAACGCCACCGTGGAATTCATGCGCTACATGTCCGGCTGGGCGACCAAGATCGAAGGCCAGACCTTCGACGTGTCGATCCCGCTGCCGCCGGGCGCCAAGTTCACTGCGTTCACCAAGCGTGAGCCGGTGGGGGTGGTGGTCGGCATCGTGCCGTGGAATTTCCCGCTGCTGATTGCCGCCTGGAAGCTGATGCCCGCACTGGCCACCGGTTGCACGGTGATCATCAAGCCGGCGATGGAAACCCCGCTGACGGCCATGCGCCTGGCTGAACTGGCCCTCGAAGCCGGCATTCCGGCCGGCGTGTTCAACGTGGTCACCGGCGGCGGTGCCTCGGTCGGTGGCGTGCTGACCAAACACCCGCTGGTGAGCAAAGTGTCGTTCACCGGTTCCACCGCGGTGGGCAAGAGCGTCGGCGTGGCGTGCATGGAAAACATGACACGTTTTGCGCTGGAGCTGGGCGGCAAGAACCCGATGATCGTGTTGGCCGATGCCGACATCGAAAAAGCCGTGCAGGGCGCGATCCTCGGTGGCTTGCTCAACAACGGCCAGGTTTGCGCAGCGGCTTCACGTTTCTACGTGCATCGTTCGATCCACGACAAGTTCGTCGAAAGCCTGGCGGCGGCGGTCTCGGCGATGCCGATCGGTGATGGCATGAACTGCGACGCCGCGATCAACCCGCTGGTGTCGCGCAAGCAGCAGCAGGGTGTGCTCAAGCACATCGAACTGGCTCGCCAGGAAGGTGCGCGGGTGGTCTGCGGCGGCGAATTGCTGCAAGGCGACGGCTTCTTCGTGCAGCCGACCATCCTCGTCGACATCGACCACAGCATGGCCGTGGCCCGTGAAGAAGTGTTCGGACCGGTACTGGGTGTGATGCCGTTCGATGACGAAGACGCAGTGATTGAACTGGCCAACGACAACCGCTACGGCCTGGCGGCCAGCCTGTGGACCAACGACCTGGGCAAAGCCATGAACCTGGTGCCACGCATCGAAGCCGGCACGGTATGGGTCAACGCCCACGTCCTGCTCGATCCGGCCATGCCGTTCGGTGGCGTCAAGCAATCGGGCATGGGCCGCGAGTTCGGTCGCGCGGTGATCGAGGCTTACACCGAGCTGAAATCGGTGTGCATCGCGCATTGAAACAGTAAACACCCATGCCCCCTGTAGGAGCGAGCATGCTCGCGATGAGGCAGGTACAGTCAACACCCTTGTTGGCTGAAACTCCGCCATCGCGAGCAGGCTCGCTTGTATGGTAGGACTTGAAGGGAGGAGGAGGGACAAGGCTCGATTCTGACTGTTGACGCAGTACAGACCGTGGGAGATTTC
>NZ_LMLH01000031.1 GCF_001421885.1 Pseudomonas sp. Leaf48 | reverse complement strand
AAGCTTGCTCGGGTGGTATTCGCCTTGCTGAAAGGACAAAGCGAATATCAGCCAAAAGTCAGTTGAGGGCTTCCCCTCAACCATAGAATCTCCCACATTGGGTCGACGACGCAGTCAGACCCGTACGTTGCGCCCTGGCAATGAAGTACGCTGGCTGCTTTCCCAGTTCTCTACCAGCCCCACCGGCACGTCCGCTGCCGGCAGCATGCTCCGCCCGCGCACCAGATCCGAAGCCCGCTCGGCGAGCATGATGGTCGGTGCGTTGAGGTTGCCGTTGGGCTCGGTCGGGAACACCGAGGAGTCGATCACCCGCAGGCCGGCGATGCCGCGCACGCGCAACTCGGAATCGACCACCGCCATGTCGTCCTCGCCCATGCGGCACGAACCGCACGGATGGTAGGTGCTTTCCAGGTTGTCACGTACGAAGGCATCAAGGTCTTCATCGCTGGTGACCTGAGCACCCGGGGCTATTTCGCCGTCGCGGAAGCGGTCCATGGCTTTCTGGCCGATGATTTCGCGGGTCAGGCGGATGCAGCGGCGGAAACCTTCGCGGTCCTCTTCGCGCTCCAGATAGTTGAAACGAATTTCCGGATGCTCGTACGGGTCGGCCGAACGCACCCGCACATAGCCGCGGCTCTTGGGTTTGTTGGGACCTGTGAGCACCATGAAGCCATGGCCCTTGATCGGTTTGTTGCCGTCGTAACGCATCGCCGCCGGCAGAAAGTGGAACTGGATGTCCGGCCAGCGCAGGCCCTTCTCGGAGCGGATGAAACCTCCGGCCTCGAAGTGGTTGGTGGCGCCCAGGCCGTCCTTGAACAGCAGCCAGCGCAAACCGATCATCAGCTTGCTCAGCGGGTCCATTTTACTGTTGAGGGTCACCGGTTCCTTGCAGCCGAACTGGATGTAAACCTCGGCGTGATCCTGCAGGTTCTCCCCTACTCCCGGCAGGTCATGGCGTACGCCGATCCCGGCCTTGCGCAGGACTTCGGCCGGGCCGATGCCGGAACGTTGCAGCAGGTGCGGCGAACCGATTGGGCCCGACGACACCAGCACTTCGCGGCTGCAATAGACCTGCTGCGTCTGGCCGCCGTGGTCGTAGATGACCCCCACCGCGCGCTTGCCTTCAAGAATGATCTGGCGGGTCATCGCGTGGGTGATCACGGTCAGGTTGGGACGGTCCATGGCCGGGCGCAGATAGGCGTTGGCCGTGGAGCAGCGCACACCGTTTTTCACGGTCATGTGCATGGCGCCAAAACCCTCCTGCATGTAGCCGTTGCAGTCCTCGGTCTTAATGTAGCCCGCCTCGGCACCGGCATCGACCCAGGCACCGTACAGCGGGTTTTTCATGTGGTTGCCGTTGGTGGTGTGCAGCGGCCCGGTCTGCCCGCGATAGCTGTCACCACCGGACTCGTAGCTCTCGGCACGCTTGAAGTACGGCAGGCAGTTGCGATAACCCCAGCCTTCGGCCCCGAGGGATTCCCACTCGTCGAAATCCAGCGCGTGGCCACGGATGTACACCAGCCCATTGATCGATGACGAACCACCGAGCACCTTGCCCCGTGGGCAGTGAATGCGCCGGCCGTTGAGGTAAGTCTCCGGCTCGGTCTCGTAGCGCCAGTTGTACTTCTTGGTGTTCATCGGGATCGAGAAGGCGCTCGGCATCTGGATCACTACGCTCTTGTCACTGCCGCCGAATTCCAGGACCAGCACCGAGGTGGCCGGGTCTTCGCTCAGGCGGTTGGCCAACACACAACCAGCCGAGCCTGCGCCAATGATGATGTAGTCGTATTTTTGCGTGGTCATGACTATCTCCCGACCGACGATTGTGTGAATACCGGCAGTGGTTGCTGTTTGTGGGTCAGCGTGTCGCCGGTGGTGAATTGCGGGGAAGTTTTCTCGATCTGCTGGATCACTGTTTCTTCGCGCTTGAGATCGATCGAGCGGCTCAGCCAGTAGTACGCCAGCCCCGATACGATCAAACCGACCAGCCAGGCGATGTCGATGCTGCCCAGCGCCTTGGCGAGCGGGCCGACATAGACTTCGCGCTGTTCAACGCCGTCGAAGATGTAGAAGAACGGAATCATCGAAATGAAGCCGATGGCATAGGCAGCGATGCCGCGCAGTCCCCAGTTGCCGTAGATGTTGCCGTTGGGCATGAAGAAGTGCGGGATGGCGTAGCGACCCTTGCGCACGAAGAAGTAGTCGGTGAGATTGACCGAGGTCCAGGGCACCAGGAAGTACAGCATCACCACCAGGTAGATGCCCAGTACCGACAGGCCTTTGCCGGTGCTCTGGATGCTCAGGGCCACACCCAGTTGCAGCAGGATCACAAAGGCAATGGCGAGGATGCGCGCCTTGCGCGTTGGCTCGATGTGCTTGATCGAGTCGACGCAGGTCAGGGTGGTCAGCTTGGCGCTGTAGATATTCATCGCGATCACCGGCAGGAATGCCAGGATGGTCACGACCACCACCGCCGTACCCATCAGCGGCGACACGGTGTTGCCCACTTGCCCGAGGGCCACCAGCACGTCGGTCGAATGCAGGTGATCGGCGAGCCAGCCGCCCACGGAAATCATCCACGCACCGGACAACGAAGCCCCGAGAAACACCACGGCGATCAGCTTGCCGCTTGAGGTGTTCTTCGGCAGGTAGCGCGAGTAGTCCGATACATAAGGGGCGTAGGCGATGTTGTAACTGGCGGCCGCGGCGAATTGCGCGATGAAACCGGTCCAGTTGAAGCCCAGCGGTTCCCGGGCCACTTCACCTTCTGCCAGCGCCGGCAACACCGCATCCGGAACCCAACCCATCAACACCGCCAGGGTCACCAGGCCATACAACGGCAGCGACAGGTACAGCGCCCACTTGAAGCTGCGGTGCATCCAGTCATGGCCCAGGATCGCCAGGACCGCCGCCGGCAGGGTCACCGCCACGGCGATCACCGCAGGGTCGAAACCGAACAGCGTATGCAGCCCCTGCATCATCAATACGAGGTTGACGATATTGAACCCGGCGAACACGAACAGCGTCGCCAGCAGTACCAGAATCACCCCGCGATAACCGAACTGCGCACGGGACTGGATCATCTGTGGCAAGCCCAGGTGCGGGCCCTGCGAACCATGGAAAGCCATGAACAGCGTGCCGAACATGATGCCCAGGGTGCCGGCGAGCGTGGTCCACAGCGCAGTCAGGCCGACGCTCGGGCCGACGAAGCCGATGGTCATGGTGAAGAAAGTGAAATTGCCGAGGAACCAGAACGGGCCCTGGCTCGACAGTTTGTCGGTGCGCTCGTTCTCGGGAATGAAATCAATCGAATGCCCCTCGACGACGGACTTGTCATCGAGGGCGGACACGCTCGTGGCGGACTTGGCGTTTGTGTTCATGATGGACTCTTATTGTTGGAAGATCATGACGATAAAAACCGCGTTGTTTCGGGTGAACGACGCCCCTGTGGGAGCGGGCTTGCTCGCGAAAGCGGTGTGTCAGGCACCATCCATGTCGACTGACCGGCCGCCTTCGCGAGCAAGCCCGCTCCCACAAAAGCAGAGTCAACCGTGACTCAAGGCAGCGTGATCCACACCGCCTTGGTTTCGAGCAGGTAGTCGAGCTGCTCGGCGCCCAGGTCCTTGCCGAACCCGGACTGTTTGTAGCCACCGAACGGCATCGATGGATCGAGGGTGCCGTGGGCGTTGACGTAGACCGAGCCTGCCTTCAGGCGGGGGATCAGGCTGTGCACCTTGCCCAGGTCGTTGGAATACAGCGCTGCAGCCAGGCCATATTGCGAGTCGTTGGCCAGGGCCAGCGCTTGCTCTTCGTCGTCGAACGGTGCAGTGACCAGCACCGGGCCGAAGATCTCTTCCTGGACGATGCGCATGTCGTTGCGGCAGTTGGCGAAGATGGTCGGCTCGACGAAGAAGCCCGGGCCATCGACCGGTTGGCCGCCGTAGACCAGTTGCGCGCCTTCCTGCTTGCCGGTTTCGATGTACTCGGTCACGCGCTGCTTTTGCAGGGCCGAAACCAGCGGGCCGATGAAGCACTCAGGGTCCAGGCCCGGAGCGATCTTCAGGGTGCGGGTGTAGGCGATCAGCTCGCCCAGGAATTGCTCGTAGACGCTGCTATGAATATAAGCCCGTGTACCGGCGTCGCATACCTGTCCCGAGTTGAAAAACACACCGTTTGCGACCGCTTGGGCGGCAGCTGGAATATCCGCATCGGCGAAGACAATGACCGGTGATTTGCCGCCGAGCTCGAGGGTCAGTCGCTTCATTTCGTCCACTGCCGCCTGGCCGACGGTGCGGCCTACGGGAGTCGATCCGGTGAAGGTCAGTTTGTCGATGCCCGGGTGCGTAGCCATGGCCGCGCCAACCACACTGCCGCGCCCGGTGACGATGTTGATCACGCCGTCAGGGATGCCCGCTTCCTGCACCAGTTCGGCAAAGCGCAGGGCCGACAGCGAGGTCAGTTCGGCGGGTTTGACCACCACGGTGCAACCGGTGGCCAGGGCGGCACCGAGCTTCCACGCCATGGTCTGCAGCGGGAAATTCCACGGCACGATGGCGCCGACCACCCCGACCGCTTCCTTGCGGGTATAGGCCAGGTAATTGCCCGGCAGCGAGGGCTCGACGGTGCGCCCGTGAAGCTTGGTGGCCCAACCGGCGAAGTAGCGCAAGGTATCAACGGTGCCCTGGATATCGACATCCTTGGCAAAGGCCACGGATTTGCCCATGTCGATCGATTCGATTTCGGCCAGTTCTGCGGCGTTCTGTTCGATCAGGTCGGCCAGGCGCTGCATCATGCGCTCGCGTTCCGCCGGTTTCGCCTGACGCCAGGCGCCGCCGTCGAACTGGGCGCGGGCGGCTTGCACGGCGCGGTCCAGGTCATCGGTGGTGCCCATGGGAATGCGCGTGATCAGGCCTTCGGTGGATGGCTCGATGACATCGGAAGTCTGGCCGTCGCTGGCCTCGACCCAGGCACCACCGATGAACATTTTCTGGACCTTGCTGAGGAAGGTCTGGGTGGCTTCGCTGACGCCGAATTTTTGCAGGTAACTTTTGACGATCGTGTCCATTTTTTATTCTCTCTGCCCGGCAGTCAGGTCCTGCCGGGGCTTTGTGGTTTCGATGTTCAGGCTCAGCTCTTAAGCCAGCGTCGTTTCGCTCACGGCGGCTGCCCGTACCAGGCCACGCTCGTGGAAGATGAAGCCGATGCTGTTGAGCAGCAGTTGCGCAGCGAGAATCGAGGTCATGCCGGTCGGGTCGTACACCGGTGCGACTTCCACCAGGTCCATGCCGACGATGTTGCCTTTGCTGCGCTTGGCCAGGGCCTGGATGATTTCCAGCACTTCGTAGTAGAGGAAACCGCCGTGGCTCGGGGTGCCGGTGCCAGGGGCGATGGACGGGTCGAAACCGTCGATGTCGATGGTGATGTAGTAGTTGATGTTCTGCGGGATCAGCGCCAGCACGCCTTCCACGCCGAGGCGGCGTACGTCACGCACCGAGAGGATCTTCGAACCGGCTTCATGGGCGGCTTCATAGTCATCGCGATTGGACGAGGAAACGTTGCGGATGCCCATCTGGGTCATGCCGACAATGTGGTTCATTTCCGACGCGCGACGCAGCGGGTTGCCGTGGCCGTAGCGTACGCCGTGGCGTTCGTCGACGAAATCGAGGTGGGCGTCGAAGTGGATGATGTGGATCGGGCCGCGGCCTTCAAAGGCCTTGATCACCGGCGCGTGCACCGAGTGGTCGCCGCCGAGCACCACCGGCATCACGCCAGCATCGAGGATCTTGCGGACCGCGTATTCGGTGTTCTGGTTACTGGTTTGCATGTCGGTGTGGACGATGTCGGCATCACCGACGTCGACCATGCGCACGTCGGACGCGGTCAGGTACATGACGTCATCTTCGTGGTCGTAGGCGCCGGCATGGCCGAAGGAAAACAGCGTCGATGCTTCACGAATCCCGCGTGGCCCGAAGCGTGCGCCGGAGCGCCACTGGGTGCCCATGTCGTTGGGCACGCCAAGCACCGCGACGTCGGCGTCCAGGGCATCCCAATCGGTGCACACCGGGGATTTGCCAAAGGTGCAGTGACCTACGAACGGCAGGTTCAGGCGACCGGATTCATAACCGTTATTCGACATTTCAAGCCTCTCCACTTCTTGTTATCGGCTTGGCGGACTGCAAGGCGACCGCCGTTGGAGTGACTATGGGCGCAGGTTTTCGTGGAAAAAATGCTAAACATCAGATACTCATATCGGCATAACCGATGCATCCACACGCCGGAGGTCCCAGGTGATCCAGCTGCACGATGTCGATCTGAAACTGCTCAGGGTGTTCGCCACGATTGTCCGCTGCGGCGGTTTCTCGGCCGCGCAGGCGGCCTTGAACGCCGGGCAGTCGACCATCAGCGAACAGATGACCCATCTGGAAACCCGGCTCGGGGTCAAACTCTGCCAGCGCGGGCGCAGTGGCTTTCGCCTGACCGAGCAAGGCGTGGCGATTCATGAAGCCACCCAGCGCCTGCTCTCGGCGGTGGAAAACTTCTGCATGGACGCCGATGTGCTCAAGCAGCACATCAGCGGCAAGCTCAATCTGGGGATCATCGACACCACCATCACCGACCCCGAGTCGCCGATTCCACGCACTACCCAACGCTTCGTCTCCCGGGGTCATGACGTGCACCTGAACGTGTACGTCGGCACCCCGGCGGAACTCGAAGAACGGGTGCTCGACGGCCGCTTGCACCTGGCCATCGGGCACTTTCCGATCCATGTGCCGGGGCTGCTGCAATCGCCGCTGTACCAGGAAGCCCTCGGTTTGTATTGCGGCCGGCGGCACCCGTTGTACGGCAGCGAGGCTGAAGGTCAGGAATTGCTCGAAGAGATCGCTGCGTCGCGCATCGTCGTGCGCGGCTATATGCAGCAGTACGACCTCGAACACCTGGGTGTGAGCAAGGCCGCCGCCACGGTGGACAACATCGAAGCCACGGCAATCCTGATCATTTCCGGCGCCTACCTGGGCTTCCTGCCCGAGCACTTCGCCGCGCAATGGGTCAAGAGCGGCGAGATGCACCAGCTTGCCCCCGCCAGCCTGCGCCTGAAGTCTCCGTTCGATGTGATCACCCGACGTGGCGTCGCCCCGCCGCCGATCCTGCAGGCCTTCCTCGAAGACCTGGCCGCCAGCTCGCGCAAAACCGCCAACGGCTGACGTGACGCTCGCCAAAAGGAAAATTGGCCGGGCATACTGATTGGGTCCGCCAACATTGCAGGCCCGTCATGCGCATTCACGTTACCTTCATCGACCGCGTCGGTATTACCCAGGAAGTGCTGGCCCTGCTCGGCGGGCGCAGTTTCAACCTGGATGCGGTGGAAATGGTGCCGCCGAACGTTTACATCGACGCGCCAACCCTCGGCGCCGAGGTGCTGGAAGAGTTACGCGAGGCGCTGTTCGGTGTGCGTGGCGTGCAAGCGGTGACCATGGTCGACATCCTTCCGGGACAACGCCGGCGCCTGCAACTGGATGCGTTGCTGGCGGCCAGTTCCGACCCGGTGCTGGCCGTCGATGATCGCGGCCATGTACTGCTGGCCAACCCGGCGCTGATCGCCCTCTGCGGTCGGGAACCGGCCGGAGAACCGCTGACGGCACTGTTCGATGATGCCGATTTGCAGCGCAATCTGATCGAACACGGCTTTCGCCTGCCGATGCACGAGGTCAGCCTGGGTGGCCAGACCTTGCTCCTCGATGCGATGCCTGTCACCGACGCCGGCGCCCTGCTCACGCTGTATCAGCCCAGCCGTATCGGCGAACGCCTGTCGGCGCTTCACCATGACCACGCCGAAGGCTTCGATGCACTGCTCGGCGAATCGCCACCGATTCGTGCGCTCAAGGCCCGGGCGCAGCGAGTGGCGGCGCTCGATGCGCCGTTGTTGATCCAGGGTGAAACCGGCACCGGCAAGGAGCTGGTGGCCCGCGCCTGCCATGCCATCAGCCCCCGGCACGATGCGCCGTTTCTAGCCCTTAACTGCGCGGCACTGCCGGAGAGCCTGGCCGAAAGCGAGCTGTTCGGCTACGCCCCCGGCGCCTTCACCGGCGCGCAACGGGGCGGCAAGCTCGGCCTGTTGGAACTGGCCGACCAGGGCACGGTGTTCCTTGATGAAGTGGGGGAAATGTCGCCGTACCTGCAAGCCAAGTTGCTGCGTTTTTTGAGCGACGGATGCTTCCGCCGGGTGGGTGGCGACAAGGAGGTCCGGGTCAATGTGCGGGTGCTCAGTGCGACCCACCGCGACCTGGAAAAAATGGTCGCAGAAGGACGTTTTCGCGAAGACCTGTTCTACCGCCTCAACGTGCTCAACCTGCAGGTTCCACCATTGCGCGAGCGCGGCCACGACATCCTGTTGATGGCCAATCACTTCATGCAGCAGGCCTGCGCGCAGATCCAGCGCCCGGTGTGTCGCTTGGCGCCGAGTACTTTTTCCGCCCTGCTCGGCAATCGCTGGCCGGGCAATGTGCGGCAACTGCAGAACGTGATCTTTCGCGCGGCGGCCATCTGCGAAAATCCGCTGGTGGACATCGACGACCTCGACATCGCCCGCACCGCCGTGGAGCGACAGAATGATGGTGAAGTCGGCAGTCTGGAAGAAGCGGTTGGCGGCTTTGAAAAGAACCTGTTGGAGCAGTTGTATCGCAGTTATCCGTCCAGCCGTTTGCTCGCAGCGCGGTTGCAGACATCCCATAGCGCAATCGCCATTCGCCTGCGCAAATACGGCATCCCCGGCAAGGCCTGATACCCCTGCCGCGACCCGATCCCACAGGCAATACTGCTCCCCTGTGGGAGCGAGCCGGCTCGCGATAGCGGCCTGACAGTCGACATAAAATATCCACTGACACGCCCCCATCGCGAGCAGGCTGGATCCCACAGTGGACCGTGTTCCAACTGAACCCTTCGTCTGAAAATCAATACAACGTAACGAAATCAAGACAACCCTTTCCTGCCAGCAATCACGGCGCTTGCGCCCAGCGCTTTATCGGCCTGTATTGATTTCAATACAACATGAGCGGACAACACTCTTAGTAATTTTTTAAGTCACTGATTTAAAACAAATAAACAACATTGGCACCACCCTTGCTATCTCAACCTCAGCCCGCTCGTTGCCTCGCCACGAGCCCGTCAATCGCCATCCGCCACCTGCAGCGGATGAGTCAGAACAATGAGGAATTGAGATGAGCGAACTGCGTTTTACCGTCGATCACGAATGGTTGCGCCTTGAGAGCAATGGTCTGGTCACCGTGGGCATCACTGCGTTTGCCCAGCAGGCGCTGGGGGATGTGGTGTTCGTTCAGGTGCCTGAACCGGGCGCCTTCGAAGCTGGCGCTGAAGTGTCGGTACTGGAATCGGTGAAAGCCGCCAGCAGTATCGGCATGCCGCTCGATGGTGAGGTTGTCGACGTCAACGCAACGCTGGAAAACACCCCTGAACTGGTCAACGAAGATCCACTGGGCGAAGGCTGGTTCTTTCGTTTCAAGCCGGTCGATGTCGAGGCGTTGAGCGATTTACTGGATCAAGACGCCTATGAACGCCTGACCGCCGAACACGCAGACGCTTGAAAACCCTTCGCCATTTCCCGAATACGCAAAAGGACCCCACCATGTTCAGCAAACACGACCAGATCAAAGGCTACGACGACGAACTGCTGGCGGCGATGAACGCCGAGGATGCACGACAGGAACACCATATCGAGCTGATTGCCTCGGAGAACTACACCAGCCAACGGGTGATGCAGGCCCAAGGCAGCGGCCTGACCAACAAGTACGCCGAAGGCTATCCGGGCAAGCGTTACTACGGCGGCTGCGAACACGTCGATGTGGTCGAGCAACTGGCCATCGACCGTGCCAGACAGCTGTTCGGCGCCGACTACGCCAACGTACAGCCGCACTCCGGCAGCCAGGCCAACGCGGCGGTGTATCTGGCCCTGCTGCAAGCCGGTGACACCGTGCTGGGCATGAGCCTGGCCCATGGCGGCCACTTGACCCACGGCGCCAAGGTGAGCTTCTCCGGCAAGCTCTACAACGCGGTGCAGTACGGTATCGACACGGTCACCGGCCTGATCGATTACGACGAAGTCGAGCGCCTCGCGGTCGAGCACCAGCCGAAGATGATCATCGCCGGGTTTTCCGCGTACTCCAAGACCCTGGACTTCCCGCGCTTCCGGCAGATCGCCGACAAGGTTGGCGCTTACTTCTTCGTCGACATGGCCCACGTCGCTGGCCTGGTGGCGACCGGTTTGTATCCGAACCCGCTGCCGTATGCCGACGTGGTCACCACCACGACCCACAAGACCCTGCGCGGCCCTCGCGGCGGCCTGATTCTGGCCAGGGCCAACCCGGAACTGGAGAAAAAGCTCAACGCTGCGGTATTCCCCGGTGGCCAGGGCGGCCCGCTGATGCACGTGATCGCGGCCAAGGCCGTGTGTTTCAAGGAGGCGCTGGAGCCGGCGTTCAAGACCTATCAGGCGCAGGTGATCCGCAATGCCCAGGCCATGGCCAAGGTCTTTATCGAGCGTGGTTATGACGTGGTCTCCGGCGGCACCGACAACCATCTGTTCCTGGTCAGCCTGATCCGCCAGGGCCTGACCGGCAAGGACGCCGACGCGGCCCTGGGGCGTGCCGGCATCACCGTAAACAAGAACGCCGTGCCGAACGACCCGCAGTCACCCTTCGTGACTTCCGGCTTGCGCATCGGCACCCCGGCGATTACCAGCCGTGGTTTCAAGGAGGCGCAAAGCATTGCCCTGGCCGGCTGGATCTGCGACATCCTCGACCACCTCGGCGATGCCGGTGTAGAAGCCAGGGTCGCACAGCAAGCGGCGGCCATGTGTTCTGATTTCCCGGTCTACCGCGACTGAGCACCACAGCACAAAACCCTGTGGGAGCGGGCTTGCTCGCGAAGGCGGTGTGCCAGTCACCATTGATATCGACTGACACTCCCTCTTCGCGAGCAAGCCCGCTCCCACAGGGTCCGTGACTGCACTCACCTCTCCCCACTCGACCAATAGAAAAAATACCCATGAGTACACCTGTGGAATCAGTCGCAAACAGCCCGGCCAAAGTAGAAGTCGGCACCAAACTGCGCGGCGCAGAAAAAGTCGCGCGGATTCCGGTGAAGATCATCCCCACCGACGAGTTCCCGCGCAAACCCGACTGGATTCGCGTGCGCATGCCGATCTCTCCCGAAGTCGAGCGCATCAAGCAACTGTTGCGCAAACACAAGCTGCACAGCGTCTGCGAAGAAGCCTCGTGCCCGAACCTGGGCGAATGTTTCTCCGGGGGCACCGCGACCTTCATGATCATGGGCGACATCTGCACCCGCCGCTGTCCGTTTTGCGATGTCGGCCATGGCCGGCCCAAACCGCTGGATACCAATGAGCCGATGAACCTGGCCGTGGCCATCGCCGAACTGCGCCTGAAATACGTGGTGATCACCTCGGTCGATCGCGATGACCTGCGCGATGGCGGCGCCCAACATTTTGTCGATTGCCTGCGGGAAATCCGCAAGCTGTCGCCGGGGGTGCCGCTGGAAACCCTGGTGCCTGACTATCGCGGGCGCATGGACGTGGCGCTGGCAATCACCGCCAGCGAACCACCGGATGTGTTCAACCACAACCTGGAAACCGTGCCGCGCCTGTACAAGGCCGCACGGCCGGGATCGGACTTCGAGTGGTCGTTGGACTTGCTGCACAAATTCAAGCAAGCAGTGCCCGGGGTGCCGACCAAATCCGGGCTGATGCTCGGCCTGGGCGAAACCGACGAGGAAGTCATCGAAGTCATGCAGCGCATGCGTGAGCACGAGATCGACATGCTGACCCTGGGGCAGTACCTGCAGCCTTCGCGCAGTCACCTGCCGGTCCAGCGCTTCGTGCATCCCGACACCTTCGCCTGGTTCGCCGAGGAAGGCATGCGCATGGGCTTCAAGAATGTCGCGTCCGGCCCGCTGGTGCGCTCGTCCTACCATGCCGATCAACAACTTCATGGAGGTGCAGACGGTTTCAAGCCATCATAAGCAGACTGCTCCTGCCCTGAGGCCCTTGCCGATGTCTTCAGCCGCCCGTTCACGTCCGTTATTGTTGCTGTGCCTGAGCCTCGCCCTGCCGTGCCTGGCCGACGAGCCAAGGCCCGGCCATATGGTGTACTTGCGCTCGGTCGCCCCAAGCATTGAGCAGGACATCCGTTACGCCAGCGCCCACAACTTCACCGGGCACCCACTCGACGGCTACCAGGCGCCGCAGTGCCTGCTGTCCCTGGACGCTGCCCAGGCGCTGGCCCGGGTGCAGACGGCGCTGCAAGCCCAGGGTTACGGACTGAAAGTCTTCGACTGCTACCGACCGACCCGGGCCGTGGCCGACATGGGACGCTTCGCCACGCAGCCGGGTGACCCATTGAAAAGCGAGTTCTACCCGACCCTGGACAAGAAAGATTTCTGGCGTCTGGGCTATGTAGCCCGGGTGTCGAATCATTCCCGGGGCAACACCGTCGACCTGACCCTGACCGGGCCCGACGCCCTGCCCGCCGCAGCCTGGACGCCGGCTGCCACGCCTGTCGATTGCACCGCCCCTTACGGCCAGCGCTGGCGCGACGGCGCGCTCGACATGGGCACCGGCTTCGACTGCTTCGATGAACGCGCGCACACCGACTCGGCGCTGATCGGCGCGACGGCCAAAGCCAACCGCCAACGGCTCAATAGCGCCATGGAAAAAGAGGGTTTCAGCGGTTATTCGGCCGAGTGGTGGCACTTCACCTACCGCGCAGATGCGCCGAAGCCGGACGTCATGGATTTCCCCATTACGCCGCCCGCGCCATGAACAAACTGGTCAGCATCCTGTTGCTGTTGTGTTTTCCATTGGCGGCCATGGCCCAAGGGCTGGACGACAGCGAACAACTGATCGTGGTCACCAGCAAAAACTGGGATGACCTCCAGGGCAGTGCCCAGCGCTATGAACGGCGCGGCAAGGTCTTCGAAAAGTTTGCAGCACCTTTTGCGGTGGTGCTCGGCAAAAACGGCATGGGCTGGGGCAAGGGCTTGCTCGACGTTGAGCAAAACTCCGGGCCGGTTAAACAGGAAGGCGACGGCAAAGCCCCGGCCGGGATGTTCAGTCTGGGCAGCGCGTTTGGTTACGCCGACACAGCTGCGACCAAGCTGCCCTACCTGCCCCTGGCGTCGACCATCGAGTGCGTGGACGACAGCGCCTCAGCACGCTACAACCAACTGGTCGACGGTGCTGCGGTCACCAGGGACTGGCACAGTTCCGAACGCATGCGCCGCAGCGATGAGCTGTATCGACAAGGCATCTTCATCGAACACAACACCCCGGCCTCGCCCACCGCCGGCTCGTGCATTTTCTTCCACATCTGGCGCGGCCCCACCGCGCCTACCCGTGGCTGCACCGCCATGGACCCGGCCGATATCGCCCGTTTGTTCGAGTGGCTGGACCCGAAAAAATCACCCGTGCTAGTGCAACTGCCCGAGGCGCAGTACGAGCAGTTGCGCGAAGTCTGGAAGCTCCCCGAGCGCTGAACAGGACGCTGAGCGGGCTTGCCTGTGGCGAAAGGCTGCCTGAGAAAGTGGAGCTTTTGTGGCGAACAGGCTTTTGTGGCGANCTGGAAGCTCCCCGAGCGCTGAACAGGACGCTGAGCGGGCTTGCCTGTGGCGAAAGGCTGCCTGAGAAAGTGGAGCTTTTGTGGCGAACAGGCTTTTGTGGCGAGGGGGCTTGCCCCCGTTGGGTCGCGCAGCGGCCCCAAAAAACTTGGGCCTGCTRCGCAGTCCAGCGGGGGCAAGCCCCCTCGCCACAGTTGCGCGAAGACTGGAAGCTCCCCGAGCGCTGAACAGGACGCTGAGCGGGCTTGCCTGTGGCGAAAGGCTGCCTGAGAAAGTGGAGCTTTTGTGGCGAACAGGCTTTTGTGGCGAGGGGGCTTGCCCCCGTTGGGTCGCGCAGCGGCCCCAAAAAAACTTGGGCCTGCTACGCAGTCCAGCGGGGGCAAGCCCCCTCGCCACARTTGCGCGAAGRCTGGAAAMTTCCCGAGCGCTGAACAGGACGCTGAGCGGGCTTGCCTGTGGCGAAAGGCTGCCTGRGATARTGGAGTTTTTGTGGCGAACAGGCTTTTGTGGCGAGGGGGCTTGCCCCCGCTGGGTCGCGCAGCGGCCCCAAAAAAACTTGGGCCTGCTRCGCAGTCCAGCGGGGGCAAGCCCCCTCGCCACARTTGCGCGAAGRCTGGAARMTYCCCGAGCGCTGAACAGGACGCTGAGCGGRCTTGCCTGTGGCGAAAGGCTGTTGTGGCGAACAGGCTTTTGTGGCGAGGGGGCTTGCCCCCGYTGGGTCGCGCAGCGGCCCCAAAAAAACTTGGGCCTGCTACGCAGTCCAGCGGGGGCTTGCCCCGTTGGGTCGCGCAGCGGCCCCAAAAAACTTGGGCCTGCTGCGCAGTCCAGCGGGGGCAAGCCCCCTCGCCACAGGCAAGCCCCCTCGCCACAGGCAGCCCCTGACTACAAGAGCTAGCCGTGCTTGCCGGTGTTAACCGCGCTCGACCGCCACGGCAGCCATCGATGGCTTGGCCAGCGCGTAATAGATCACACCCGGCACCAGCAGCCCGACGATCCAGGAAATATCCACGCCGCCCAACTGCGCAACCATCGGCCCGGAGTAGAAATGGGTGTCGACAAAGGGCAGCTGGATCAACACGCCGATCACGTACACGCTGATCCCCAGCACGTTCCAGCGACCGTAGCGCCCGTTCGGGTCGGACAGTGCCGCAATGTCGTAACGCTCCTTGTTGATGAAGTAGTAATCCACCAGGTTGATCGCGCTCCACGGGGTGAAGAACGTCAGCAAAAACAGGATGAAGTACTTGAACGAGTTGAGGAACGAGTACTGCCCCAGCAATGCCAGCGCGGTGGACGCCGCGACGATCAGCAGCACAAACAGCATGCGCTGGCGGGCGGTGATTTCCAGGCGACGACGAAAGCCACTGATGATGGTGGCGATGCACATGAAACTGCCGTAGGCGTTGAGGGTGGACACTGTGACCTTGCCGAACACGATGCTCAGGTACAGCAAGGACGCGATCACACCGCTACTGCCCAGACCGACAATGGTCGCCACTTCGTGTCCACGGAAACTGGCCCCTGCCAATGCGGCGGCGAACACCCCCAGCACCATCGAAGTCTGAGCCCCCAGCACTGTGCCGAGGCCCACGGCGGTAAAGGTTTTCCAGGACGAAGTCTTGCTCGGCAGGTAGCGCGAGTAGTCCGCCACGTAGGGGCCGAAGGCGATCTGCCAGGATGCCGAGAGCGAAACCGCCAGCAGGAAGGTGCTCCAGCCAAAATGACGATTGTCGAGCAGCAGCCCGATGTCGTTGAGGCTCATCAACCGGGTGAACAGATAGGCGAAGGCGATGATGCCCAGCACGCTGGTCACTCGCCCGACCAGGTGAATCACCCGATAACCGAAGATCGTCAGGAACGCTATGCTCGCCGCGAAGATCAGGATGCCGGTGCTGTCGCTGACACTGATCAACTGCGCGATCGCCTGCCCCGACAGCACCGCGCCAGTGGCGCTGAAACCCAGGTACATCAGGCACACCAGGACAATCGGGATAGCCGCGCCATACACGCCGAATTGCACGCGGCTGGAGATCATCTGCGGTAAACCGAGCTTCGGCCCTTGCGCTGCGTGCAGCGCCACCACGGCACCGCCGAGCACTTGCCCGATCAGCAAGCCGATCAGCGACCAGAACACATCGCCGCCCAGCACCACGGCCAAGGCGCCGGTGACGATGGCGGTGATTTGCAGGTTGGCGCCGAGCCACAGGGTGAACTGGCTGTAGAGACTGCCGTGTCGCTCAGCCTCGGGAATGAAATCGATCGAGCGGGTCTCGATCAGGGGACTGCGTTGCGCACTCATGACGGTGTTTCCTTTGTGGAACTGTTTTTGTTGTCAGGGACGGAATTTAAAAGGTCTTGGTTGCGCTGGCTACGACCGTTGCCGAGCAAAGGTCGTTATAGCCGTACCAACTGCTGCACTCGCTTTTCGACAGGTCAGTGTCGACATAGCTCAGCCCCCAGGTCACGCCGACGAAGTCGCGGGTCAGCTTGGCTTCCCACTCGTAGTAAGACTCACGGCTATCGCCACTGGCGGACCAGAACGCGGGGTCATTCACATCGTTTCGCCCAAAGCGCAGGTCCAGGCCGACTTCGGCCGGCAAATCGATTTTGTAGCCCAGGTAGGTGTAAAGGGTGTCCTGGTCCTCGCCGAAGAAGTTCGGCGTGTCCTTGGAGTAATAGGCACCCAGCTTTACGCCGTACAGGTCGAGGACGGCGTAGACCTCGCTGAGGTTGAATTCGGCATTTTTCGGGTAGTCGTACTTGATGTAGCCCAGATCCAGGCTGATGGCGTCCGTGGCCTGCCAGTAGTAACCGGCGTAGTACTCAAGTTCTTGACGAGTGTCGAAGCCGCCGCCGAAATCGACGTTGGAGGTCCAGGCGCCAATGTACAGACCGCTGCTGTGCAGCAGCGTTGCGCCGCCCTGCACTGCCGGATCCCCCAGAGTCTGCGAGATGCCCCGGGTGCGGTAATCGCTGATGACGCCCAGGGTCATCTCCAGGCTGAAATCATCGTTGAGGGTCAGGGCCTGGCTGGTCAAGGGGGCCAGTGCGAATGCTGCGAGGGTCAATGCTGAAAGTGCGTTCATACAGTTCTCTTGTTGTTATGGCGTACGGGGAATTTCAGGCATGGCCAAGCCAGGCCCCTCGCGCTACGAGGGGCTGGCCGTTTTTTTAAAAGTGTCGGGTGTACGCAGGTCAGGACGCGGGGGCGTAGACCTGCTTACCGGCGAAGAAGGTGTTCAGGACTTTTGTTTCGAACAGTTCGTCATCGCTGACCTTGAACACGTCGCGGTCGAGGATGATCAGGTCGGCCTGCTTGCCCGGTGCCAGCGAACCGATCTGCTGCTCCAGGCGCAGGGTTTTCGCCGCGTTGATGGTGTAGGCGTAGAACATGGTCTGACGGTCGATGCTTTCCTTGGCATTGAGTACGCCCAACGGACCTTTGCGCGTGCTGGCCTGGGCAATGGCGTTGAACGGGTTGGCGCTCGACACCGGCCAGTCGCTGCCACCGGCAATCGTCGCGCCGGCGTTTTGCAAGGACCGCGCGGGATACTGGTAACCGTAGGCAAAGGCGCTGATGTAAGGCTTGACCAGTTCAACGGTGTAAGACTCGCCGGTGGCCCACAGCAGTTGCATCGAAGCGATCACGCCCAGTTCCTTGAAGCGTGGAAACTCCTTGGGATTGACCAGTTGCAGGTGCGCGACGCTGTGGGGTACGGGCGTCGGACTGAGCTTGCGCGCATACGCCACGCCATTGAGCGCTTCACGCACCGCGCGGTCGCCGACGGCGTGCATGTGCACGATCCAGCCGCGTTTTTCTGCCGCCACGACCAGTTCGCCGAAATGCGCCGGGTCGGTCAGCAGTTGACCGTCCTTGTGGCTGTTCTTGTACGGCACCACGACCGCCGCTGTTTGCCCCGGGAACTCGAGAATACCGTCGACAAATATCTTCACGCCGGGGAACGTCAGGTTAGGCACGCCCTCGAATTGCTTCATCACCGTGGCGATCACCTCCAGGTCGGCGGGTTTGCTCTTCGGATTGGTGACCATCAACGCGGCGACGTGGGCGCTGAGTTCGCCGCTCTGCGCCAGCTCCTTGTACAGCGGCAGCACGCCGACACTTTCGGCGGTGGCATGGAAGTCGAACAGCGAATCTTCACTGCCACCGTTCGCCGCCGCATCCATCCAGGCGGTGACACCGAATTGATTGTTGATCTTCACCGCCTCGCGAGCGGCCTTGAGCATGGCCTCCGGGCTGGGCGCCGGAATACCGTTGCGCACCACGTCCCAGCGCGATTCGGCGAAGTATCCGTTAGGGGTGAAGTCTGCTTCATGGCCGACGAAGCTGCGCTCTTTCTCCGGCAGGCTCTTGACCAGTGCCGCGTCGATGTTCAGACGCTTGAGCATCGCGTTGTTGGCCCAACCGGTGTGGCCGTCGATGCCGCCGAAGACAATCGGTTGATCCGCCCAGCGCCCCTGGTTGAACACTTTGCCGAGCTCACGGCTTTTCTCCCAGTAGGCCGAACTGACCCCGGCCACGCTGATCACATCACCGGACCGGGCACGCCCGGCCTTGTCTTCTTCGATCAACCATTGCTCCAGTTCCGGCAAGGGTTTGACCTCGTCCAGCAGGTTGGCCTTCATGCTGTCGAAAGCGCCCGAGACGGGATGGCTGTGGGTATCGATCATGCCCGGCATCAACACTTTGCCCGCCAGGTCGATGCGCTGGGTACTGGCATCGGCCAGGGCATTGATTTCGGCATCGCTGCCCACTTTCAGAATCTTGCCGTCTTGCACCGCGACGGCCTGTACCAGTCCTTGACCGGGTTCGGCGGTGAATACCTTGCCGTTGAACAGCACAAGGTCCGCGGCCGCCATGGCGTGCACCGAGGACAAGGCCAGCGCGGCGGCCAACAGATTGGGAATGAATCGCTGCATCGGAACGCTCTCTGATTATTATTGGGCGAATCGGGAAGTAGCGGTTTGCGCAATGGCCTGCAGCGCCAGCTTGGCCAACACTGTTCCTATTGTTTTGAAACGGCCGCAAGCGACTGCGCAAGCCCTTGATAGACAGGGCCTACCCTATAGGGCGCAGCGTTGGAATGGACCTCTGCAAATGAGGAGGGTCGGGTAAATAGTATGGTTATGCAAAGGTGGCAACCCTCCGGCTCAAATTTGCACAAGTGGGTATAAAGCACTATTACTGGCGAGCCCGACCCTCCATTACTCTGAAAATTTCAGCGGAAAAAAAACTGAGGGTATCGCCGCTGTATTGCTGCTGGGGATACGCCCGGTATACGTCCAGACGTGATCCTACGAAGCAACTGGCTTGGCATAACACCTGGGATATCACCCCCCAGCCCGCTATCAATTCGCGCAAATACAAGGCTAGGTTCACGAATTCCATTAGTATTGGTCGTGGCTGGGTTCGGAACAGATAAATGATTGCTAATATTTCTTTGGGAACTTCGCTGATGCACATGGTGTACTTCTAGGTGCTGCGGATGTCGCGGGTTCATATAAATGCGATCAAGTTCTGAGCCTGGTGTAGCATCGAACAGTACTTGGGCTGGTGTTGGATCAAGCACTGTGCTGCGGGTCACGCCGGAGCTGTATTCTTGGTATCTGACTCCCGGTTCATCAGCGTACCTCGTTGAATAACTCCCTAGTTTATTGCCTGGTCCAGACATCGGATCGAGTGGGTTTATTGTGCGAATACCCAGTTCCTTGATCGCGGCTGGCCCGACAGAGTAATAATTATGCATTGACTCTCCGACTCGAACACGCAAGTTGGCTCTGACTTTCCCTAACCACCCCGAGACCAACGTTTTAACTCTGCTTGGCAAAATCATATGCCCAGTCGGATCGCTATTGTTGATCGGATCCCCCTGACAATAGGCATACCCATTCACTCCCCCCTTCCCAAACGGACTGAAACTGTCCGAACTGTTAAACCGCATCAACACCGGATTAAACGCCCGATACCCGTTGCCCAACAAATAGTGCCCAGTCAATGCATCCCGCCATTCGCCGTTGAATGCCAGCAGACTGGTAAACTCATCTCTACCAGAGCGATGGCCATAGGGCGTATAGGCACTGGCTTCGGGCGCATTGACATCAACGCTACGCAAAACCGAACGTTGCTGATCAGTGGCTATTAATATGGCTTCACGTATCGCGCCGTGAAATCGCTGTTGCGCCAACAACTGATCACCACTTTGGAACAGTGAATAGGTAACAGCTCCTTGTACTTCGGTAGACAAACGACTACGACAGTAAAAGCGCTTCCGCACGGAAATATCCGTCAGTGTATCGCTGGCAAGTCGATCCAATGCGTCGTACTGATATTTGCGCAGAATCGCTTCAGGTGGACAGGTCATGAGCGTCTACTCCTTCAGAACCAAAGCTGAAGGAGATGAGTATCAAATACTTTACCCACGACTGGAACTATCAGAACTGATAGGCAATTGGACTGATAAACCACAGAATCAATCGCAGCAGTTCACAATCCGCGACATTCAATCCTTGCGTGCAAACTCCGCTGGCGAGTTCGGTAAACGCAGCGCAGAGCCCAGCTCCACCTTGCTTTTCACCCCCAGCTGCAAGTAGCAATTGCGCAGGTAGGTGCGCACGGTGGCAGGGCTCAGGGCGAGTAGCTTGGCGATTTCCTTGTAGGAGTGGCCCGCGGCGAACAGCATGGCTGCGGTGCGCTCCCGCGGTGCCAGGCCCTCCCCGCCTGTGGGGGCTTCGAGGGACAGGATGACGTGTTCGGCGTTGGAGCTCAGGGTCAGCGCGCAGCGGCCCAAACGAGTCACGCAGGGTGCCTTGTGCAGTTGCGCGATCACCTGCGCCGGTAGCATCGAGCCGCTCCAGCCGGGTACCTCGCGCTGGATCGCGGCGCACAGGTGGGCGCCGACAAACAGCAGGCTGCCATCCCTGCGCGCGACACCGAAATCGCTGGCGCCGTTGCCGGTGTCGAAGCGAATCATGTCCTGCACCTGAAACCGCCATGACTGGAACAGGTGATCGCAGAAAGCCGAAAACAGCTGCGCCTCGATTTCATCGAAGGCCTGTTCGTGCTCGCCCCGGTAGAGACAGACGAAGAACATCAAACCGCTTTCGGGCAACTCGTAGGTAACGCACATCAGGTGAAAAAGATCGTAGCGCCGGGCGAAGTCGTTAACCGCTTCGCACGGGTCGTTGAAGCCGGTGTCGCGCAACACCTCGCCGGGTTGGCTCAGGGTGTCGTGGGAAAATTTGTCGTTGGCCGCCACTGGATGCCATTCGGCGGCAAAGGATTCGGGCAGGTTGATGCGCCCGTGCATCCAGCTTTGCGGGGGAACATCGATCCCCGGTGTGGACATTTCGCCCCACCAGGCAGAGGTGAAAGGCACAAGTTCCGCGAACGACTGCAGGCCATCGGCGATGAACCCGCAGGCACCGCCATCGCGCGCCAACTGGCCCAGGTGCAATACACAGCGGTTGAACGCCTTTAGCGTGGTCATTGGCATCGTTGCGCTGACCTTGTCACCCTCCCCCATTATTTTGATCCTGCTGGCTACATGACTGATTTTTCGAACATGCCACAGCCGCAGCAACAACGTCCACCCCCGTGTAGGTGGGATTGCGGTGATTCAGAAGTGGATGTCTTGGGCGGGTATCACATCGATGCGCGCAACCGAACCGGTCAGGTGTGCCAGGTCCTTGTTGTGTTCGACGATGATGTCTTCGGCGGTGAGGGTACCGTTGTCCATGGTCGAGTGCGCGTCGGCCGCCAGCACCACGTCGTAACCCAGTTTCAAGGCCTGGCGCACCGTGGCGTTGACGCAATAGTCGGTTTGCAGACCGCAGATGATCAGGCGTTCGAAGTCCTGCGCGGGCAGCAGTTTCTGCAGATTGGTCTGGTAGAACGAATCCCCGGTGGTCTTGCGTACACGCAGGTCACCGGCTGCGGTTTGCAGCCCTTCGGCCAGTTGCCAGCCGGGCGTTTGATGGGTGAAAGGACCGCCCTCTTCCTCGTGCTGGATCAGCACTACCGGCAACCCGGCCTTGCGCACCCGGGCAGACAGGTCGTTGATCGTATTGATGACCCGGGCGATGTCGAAGCACTCGTATTCGCCGCAGCTCAGAGCCTGCTGGACGTCGATGACAAGCAGCGCGGTGGCCATGATTCCTCCTTGAAATGTCGTTGAACAGGGGGACGACCATAGGGCCGCCCCCTTTTAAACACAAGCCTCAATAACCCAGCGACAGCCCGGTGTTACGCCGTGGATCGTTGGCCCCGTAGAAGCGGTTCTTGCCCACCGGCTTGCCCTCCAGGGACGGTGCGCCGACGAGGATCGCCGCCAGGTGGTTGGCGTCCTGGGGACCGGCAAACTTGTGGCCCCAGCTTTCCAGCAACTTCACCGTATCGGGACTGGTGGTGAACAACTCCAGGTTGGTTTCCTCCGGCAGCCATTGCTGGTGGAAACGCGGTGCGTCGACCGCTTCCTGAATGTTCATGCCATAGTCGATCACGTTGAGCATGGTCAGCAAGGTTGCGGTGATGATCCGGCTGCCGCCTGGGGTGCCGACCACCATCACCACTTTGCCGTCCTTGGTGACGATGGTCGGGCTCATGGACGACAGCGGCGCCTTGCCCGGGGCGATGGCGTTGGCTTCGCCCTGAACCAGGCCGTACATGTTCGGCACGCCGATTTTCGAGGTGAAATCGTCCATTTCATCGTTGAGGATGACCCCGGTCTTGCTGGCCATGACCCCGGCGCCGAACCAGTCGTTGAGGGTGTAGGTCACCGACACCGCGTTGCCCCATTTGTCGACGATCGAATAGTGGGTGGTGTTGCTGCCTTCGTGGGGGGCTACACCCGGTTTGAGCTCGCTGGATACCGCGGCCTTCTGCGGATTGATCGCCTCACGGAGCTTGGTCGCGTAGTTTTTGTCCAGCAGGTGGGCGATCGGGTTCTTCACGAAATCCGGGTCGCCGAGGTAGCTGTTGCGATCCACGTAGGCATGGCGCATCGCTTCGATCTGATAGTGCATGCCCTGGGCCGAGTGATAGCCCAATTCCTTCATTGGATAGCCTTCGAGGATATTCATGATCTGGCAGATCACCACGCCCCCGGAGCTCGGTGGCGGTGCCGAGACCACGTGGTAGCCACGGTAATCACATTCGATCGGCGCCAGTTCGCGGGTCTTGTATTTGTCCAGGTCGGCCTGGGTAATGATGCCCTTGTTGGCCTGGCTTGAAGTGACGATGGCGTCGGCGACCCAGCCTTTGTAGAAACCATCAGTGCCTTTTTCGGAGATTTCCCGCAGGGTTTTGCCCAGGTCCTTCTGCACCAGTTTCTGCCCGACCTGCATCGGTTCGCCGTTGCTGAGGAAGATCGAGCCGGAATCCTTGATGTCTTTCTTGAACACGTCGGTGGCGTATTCCAGCAGTTCGACGTCACCCTGTTCCAGCACGAAACCGTCTTCGGCGAGCTTGATGGCCGGGGCGATCACCTCTTTACGTGGCTTGGTGCCGTACTTGGACAATGCCAGTTCCATGCCCGACACCGTGCCCGGCACGCCGACCGCCAGGTGGCCACGGGTACTCAGGTCCGGGACTACATTGCCCTCTTTGTCGAGGTACATGTTCGCGGTGGCGGCCAGTGGGGCCTTTTCGCGGAAATCGAGGAAAGTCTTGCGTCCGTCCGCGAGCTGGATGGTCATGAAACCACCGCCACCGAGGTTACCGGCCGCAGGGTAAACCACCGCCAGCGCATAACCCACAGCCACGGCGGCATCCACAGCGTTGCCGCCGTTCTTCAGCACATCCACGCCAACATGGCTGGCCAGATGCTGGGCGGTGACCACCATGCCGTTTTCGCCGGCAACCGGGGCTACGGAGGCCGCTTGGGCCGTCAGGCAGCTGAGCGCCAATGAGGTCGCAATCAGCGATTTGGAAAAAGGTTCGTACTTCATTGAGTCGGTCTCTTCTTGTTATTGAACAGGGGAGCGCTTGAGGAGCAGTAGGCAAGTATGGTCGGCTTTGCGTATTGCGCCTCCCCTTCGAGGCGGTATGCTTGACAGCTGTTCAGCAATTCGGCGCGGCCTGCGGCATGACCTACACCTGCACCACCTTTGCGTCTGCGGTCGGCGATCTGAAGCTGGTGGCGAACGGTTCACGACTGGCGGCCATCCTCTGGGAAAACGACAAACCCGGGCGGGTGCGGCTCGGACCAATGCGCGAGGCGCCGGACGATCCGGTGCTGATCCGCACCGCAGGGCAGTTGCGCGAATATTTTGCCGGTACCCGCCATTGCTTCGACCTGGAGCTGGACTTTGTCGGGACGGAGTTTCAGAAGAAGGTCTGGGCGGCGCTGCTGACCATCCCGTTCGGCGAGACGCGCAGCTACAGCCAGATCGCCGAACAGATCGGCAACCCGGCGGCAGTCCGCGCGGTGGGTGCGGCGAATGGCAAGAATCCGATTTCGATCGTGGCGCCCTGTCACCGGGTGATTGGCGCCTCGGGCAAGCTGACCGGGTTTGCCGGGGGGCTCGAGGCCAAGCAATTGCTGCTCACCCTTGAAGGCGGGCAGTGGCCTGGAACCGCGCGCCTGCCGGGTTTCTGATTCGCAAGACCAGGCTTGCCAGCGATGGTGGCCTGGGGTGGGATGCAAGGCTTGTGGTCCAATCGCCAGCACGCCGGCCCCTACAGATCGGCGTCAAACTCCGAGAGCAACGAACACCGCAATTGTGTGGGAGCTGGCTTGCCGGCGATGACGGCCGCAAGTGCGGTGCAAGGCTCGAGGTCCTGTCGCCTGCAAGCGGGGAGTCGTCTAGCGCGCGGGCGCGAAGAGGTTTTTCATGGCCGCGTACTGCAACAACATAATGGTCTTGGCGTCGCAGATTTCGCCGCGCTCGAATGCTGCCAGCGCTTGCTCGAATGTCCACTCCAGCACTTCCAGTTCCTCGGTTTCTTCTTCCAGCCCTCCGCCATCGCTGACCTTCGACGACGCATCGTATTGAGCAATGAAGAAGTGCAGCTTTTCTGTCACCGAGCCTGGGCTCATGTACGCCTCGAAGACCTTCTGCACGTGGTGCACGCGGTAACCGGTCTCTTCCTCGGCTTCGTCACGAATACGCTCTTCGGGCGCAGCCCCCTCCAGCAGGCCGGCCGCCACCTCGATCAACAAGCCGTCGTGACCGTTGACGAACACCGGCAGGCGAAACTGGCGGGTCAGCACAACGGTGCGCTTTTCCCGGTTGTACAAAAGAATCGCCGCACCATTGCCTCGATCGTAGACTTCCCGGCTTTGACGCTGCCAGTCGCCGTTATTGCGCAGGTAATCGAAGGTGACTTTCTTCAACAGATACCAGTTGTGGGACAACACCTGAGATTCGACGATGTTGACCCGCTCGGCTGTGTTCTTCGCCATGACAACCCACCCCGTTTTTGTCCTGAAGGCAGGCATGTTAGGTGAAAATGCAGAAACCCGGCAGCGCGCAGCTCAAGAAAGTTGCGCCTGGTATTCCTTTTCATACTGCCCCGCCAGCTTTTCTTTCTGCTTGTCGTCGAGCAGTTTGCCGGCCATCTGGAAGAACTTCTGCTCTTCCTCCTCAAGGTGGTGGTGAACTTTCTCCGACAGCTTTTTCGCGGTCGCCAGCCAGGCCGGGCTGGACATTTCGGTCTGATCCAGTTCTTCCATCATTTCATCCATTTCGTGATGCTCGGCAATCGCATGGCGGCTCAGATCGATGCCGTTGTCGAACTCCATCAAGGGTATATAGAAGTGACGTTCCTCGGCGGTTTCATGGGCTTGCAGTTCAGACTTGAGCTGTTTGTATGCCTCGACCCGCTCCGGCGTATCGCCGCTGGTACGGATCAGCGCTTTGGCATAAGTGCGCTGGCGTTCATGGCTTTCGCGCAAGGCTTCAAAAATGTTCACGGTTTTTCCTCAAGGAGCGCGTTGTGGGCTTCCTGAGAAATGACAGCTGCACACGATCGAGGGTTCAACTTTTCGGGGCTGGATCCATCGCGACAAGCGGGATAGGCTGCCGCTTCAATGCCATAAGGATATAGCCATGACCCTGCGAATCGAGCTGACGCAAAACCCTACGGAAGAACAACGCCAGGCCATCCTGCAGCCGTTACGCGCCTACAACGCCTCGAAGGTACCTGGCGCGGTGCCTGAGCATGTCGCCCTGCTGATTCGCGATGACAATGACGAGATCCTCGGCGGCCTGTACGCGCGCCTGTTTTACCAGTGGCTGTTCATCGATCTGTTGTCGGTGCCGGAACAGGCGCGGGGACAAGGCATGGGCACGAAATTGATGCAGATGGCCGAGGACCTTGCGCGCGAGCGCCAATGCGTCGGGCTGTGGCTCGATACCTTTGAATTCCAGGCCCCGGCGTTCTACAGCAAATGCGGCTATAGCGAGATTGGCCACATTGCCGACTACCCGCCGGGGTACAAGCATTTCTTTTTACAGAAGCGCCTGAGTTACTGATCAACGCACAAAAACCCTGTGGGAGCGGGCTTGCTCGCGAAAGCGGTGTGCCAGTCGACATCCTATTAGAATGACACACCGCTTTCGCGAGCAAGCCCGCTCCCACAGGGGTAATGCATCAATTTTCAGATCACAGGCAGGTCGCCAACGCCGCCAGGCGGCGCTTGGCCACGAAGTCATCCTGCTGGGCGTAGTAGCTCAGGACCGTTCCCGAGGCGTCGGTCGTCACGTCGACGAAGGACTCGGCCGAGCGCGTGTAAACGGTAGTAACGCCCTTCTCGCCGGGCTCCAGGTAGGCAGCGGCGTCGACGCCAAAGACGGCCTCGTCCTGCCAGGAAAACTGCACGCACTGGGCGACATCCTTGGCCGGTTTACTCGAGTTGAGGGTCTTGTAGGGCGCCTTGGTGCGAGCATCGTTCATCGCCGAGCCCGCGCATCCCGCCAGCAAGGCAGCGGCCAGCGCCACCATCAGAATTCGCATTGCATTCACTCATGAGGAAAAAGCGGACTGTATCACCGTGGCGCGGCGTATCGTTCTGCTTTACTGCATTTATAACGCGACACCACGCGACGATTCGCGCACCCTGTCGCGCCAATCCCGCCACATCAATACCTGACTGGAACCCCAATGACACCCAACGCCGAGTTTTACAAACCAACCACTGAATATGCCGACAAGCTGATCAGCCAGATCGGCCAGACACCTTCCTGGATCGCCAAGCGAATCGGCGTCACCGACAAGCGCATTCGTTACATCCTCGACGGCGAAAGAACCGTCAAGGGCGAAACCACGCCGATCCAGATGACCTACACCGAACAATTTGCCCTCGAATGCCTGGCGGCTGCCGCCAAGGCCAGCAAAAAGCAGTCTTCGTAATCCCTGTTCAAGGAGCGACCATGGCGGCATCCGAGCTGCAACACGAACAAGCGCTGAAGAAGTTTCTCGACGAGCGCCCGCAATTGCGCGTCGAACTCGACCACCTCAATCCGCTGCTGGCTCAAGCCAAGGGCGAAACCTCGGAGCAGTACCGTGAAGAGCGCTTGCATGAAGCGTTCGAGGCCGAGGCAGAGCGACAGGGATTGTTCGCCTGGGAGTTGACCCTGCAACTGACGGCCGCCACGCCAGAGGAATACGAAGCCCGGCGCCTTGAAGTGCACCGGGAAGTGGCGGAGATGGCCGGCATGGATTGGCTGGAATATTGCGATTTATATGGAATAACACCGTAATCACCGCTCAAGGAGTGCCATCGCCGATGCTGCCTTCCGCTTCCAGAACCCACGCCAGCCCCGGTCACCTGCACACACAGAAATGGCGCGGGCGTATCGGCCTGAGCCTGGTGGCCATGCTCTCGGTACTGGCCGGCATGACCGATGCCATCGGCTTCATGGCAACGGGCGACTTCGTCTCCTTCATGAGCGGCAACACCACCCGCCTTGCCGTCGCCATCAGCGTCGGTGACCTGGGGCTGATCCTGCGGTTGCTGCTGCTGGTGCTCATGTTCGTCATCGGCAATGCGCTGGGCATCGTCGTCAGCCGTTTCGGCGGACGGCGGGCGCTGCCGTTGCTGCTGTGTATCGCCGCCCTGCTCTGCGCTGCCGGCGCCTGGCCTTACGACGAGCAATTGCCCGCGCTGCTGGCGGCGATCATCGCCATGGGCATGCTCAATGCGGCCGTCGAGGAGGTCAATGGCCTGCCGGTCGGCCTGACCTATGTGACCGGTGCCCTGTCGCGCTTCGGTCGCGGGCTGGGCCGCTGGATGCTCGGCGAGCGCCGTAATGGCTGGCGCGTGCAATTGATCCCCTGGACGGGCATGTTCGCCGGCGCGGTACTCGGTGCCGTGCTGGAACATCACCTGGGGCTCAAGGCGTTGTTTGCCAGTGGTCTGCTGGCTGCCGCGCTGGGGCTGTTGTCGTTGAAGATCCCGCGGCGCTGGCAGTTGGGTTATATGCCGCGTTGATTCAGGTGTGACGGTCAGGCCGCCTTCGCGAGCAAGCCCGCTCCCACATTGGTTCTGTGTCGATAGTAAGTCCTCCTGTGGGAGCGGGCTTGCTCGCGAAGGCGCCGGCACAGGCAACTTCGACTTAGCCGCCCCGTCGATAAAGCTTTATCATGGCCGCAGTTTCGCTGATCGAGTCCGCCATGAAGTTCGCCATTGCCGTATTTTCCGCCGCCCACGCGCCCTCCTCGCGCCGCGCCCTGCTGTTCGCCCAGGCGGCACTGGCCGGCGGGCATGAGATTGTCCGGCTGTTTTTCTATCAGGACGGTGTCGGCAACGCCTCCGGCAGCGTGGTCACGCCTCAGGATGAACTGGATTTGCCCAAGCAATGGCGCGCCTTTGTCAGCGACCATCAACTCGACGGCGTCGTGTGCATCGCCGCCGCCTTGCGCCGTGGTGTGTTGAACGAAGAAGAAGCCAGGCGCTATCAACGTGAGGCGGTTGCCGTCGGCGCGCCTTGGGAACTGTCCGGCCTCGGCCAGTTGCACGATGCGGTGCAGGATGCTGACCGCCTGATCTGTTTCGGAGGTGCTTGAGATGGCCAGATCCTTGCTGATCATCAGCCGCCAATCGCCATGGTCCGGGCCCGGTGCCCGGGAAGCGCTGGACATCGTGCTGGCCGGCGGCGCCTTCGATCTGCCGATCGGCCTGCTGTTTCTCGATGACGGCGTGTTCCAGCTGGCCGCGCAACAGGATGCCAAGGCCCTGCAGCAGAAAGACCTGAGCGCCAACCTTCAGGCTCTACCGATGTTCGGTGTCGAAGAGTTGTTTTTCTGTGCCGACAGCGCCGCGCAACGTGGTCTGGATTCCAGCGCTCTCTCGCTGGAAGAAGCCCAGGTGCTGACTGCCCAGCAAATCACCGCCCTCATTGACCGTTACGACCAGGTGATCACCCTCTGATGTCGACTTTGCATATGTTGTCTCATTCCCCGTTCGGCGACGATCGCCTGACCAGTTGCCTGCGCGTGATTGGCGCCGGCGACGCCTTGCTGCTGTCCGGTGACGCCGCCTATGCCCTGCAACCCGCCACCGCGCCCTACACCACGCTGCAGGCAAGCGGCCTGAGACTCTACGTTCTGGCAGAAGATGCCCAGGCCCGGTCGCTTCAAGCCCCCGACTGGGTCACAGCCATTGATTACCCGGCCTTCGTCGAACTGACGATCCACCACGACAAGGTAAACAGTTGGCTATGAATTCCCTGACGGTCGGCGCCCGCGCCATCGAACTGGACAAGGACGGTTTCCTGGTCGAGCTCAGTGACTGGAATGCTGACGTGGCCGGTGCCCTGGCGGCCGCCGAAGACATCGAGTTGACGCCTGCGCACTGGGAAGTCCTCGAACTGCTGCGCAGCTTCTATGCCGAGTTCCAGCTGTCACCGGCGACACGTCCGCTGATCAAGTACACCGCATTGAAGCTCGGCCCGGAAAAAGGCAACAGCCTGCACCTCAACCAACTGTTCAAAGGCACCCCTGCCAAACTCGCCGCGAAACTGGCGGGCCTGCCCAAACCGACGAATTGCTTATGACCGACTTTCCAGCGCTGACCCTCGAAACGCCCGCCGAACATCCGTTCGCCCAATTCGTCCGGATCCTGGGCAAAGGCAAGCGCGGTGCCCGCGACCTGACCCGGGTCGAAGCCCGCGAAGCCATGGGCATGGTGCTCGACGACAAGGTCGAGGACACCCAGCTCGGTGCGTTCCTGATGCTGTTGCGGCACAAGGAAGAAAGCGCCGAGGAGATGGCCGGGTTCACCGAGGCCTTGCGTGAGCGCTTGCAGGCACCGGCATTGAATGTCGATCTGGACTGGCCGACCTACGCCGGCAAGAAGCGCCATTTGCCGTGGTACCTGCTGGCAGCCAAATGCCTGGCGCAGAACGGCGTGCGGATCTTCATGCATGGCGCTGGCGCACACACGGCGGGCCGGATGTACAGCGAGCAATTACTGGCGCAATTGCAGATCCCCCTGTGCCGCACCTGGCAACAGGTCGGCTCGGCGCTGGACAACGGCGGCCTGGCGTTCATGCCTCTGGTGGACTGGGCGCCGCAACTGCAACGGATGATCGACCTGCGCAACACCCTGGGCCTGCGCTCACCGATCCACTCGCTGACGCGGATTCTCAATCCACTGGGTGCGCGCTGCGGCCTGCAAAGCATTTTCCATCCGGGTTATCAGGCGGTGCATCGCGATGCCAGCGGCTTGCTCGGCGACACCGCCATCGTGATCAAGGGCGACGGTGGAGAAATCGAGATCAACCCGGACGCCGACAGTCACCTGTATGGCACCACCGGCGGCGAAAGCTGGGACGAGGAATGGCCGCAGCTGTCGGCGCAGCGTCACGTCAAACCCGCCGCGCTCGATCCCGGGCATTTGCAAGCCGTATGGCGTGGCGATGTAGTCGACAGCTATCCGCAGATGGCGTTGATTTCGACCATGGCACTGGCCCTGCGCGGCCTCGGCCAGAGCCGTGAGCAAGCCTTCGAAACTGCCGAGAAATATTGGGCCGCCCGTAACAAATCGATTTAATCGATTATTGACGCCCGATCTTTGCGCTTTTTGTTCGAACTCATCGGAATAGACTCGACTCAAACGCTTAACGATTTCAGGAGGATTGAACATGGGTTTATTAGTCGATGGCCGCTGGCAGGACAAGTGGTACGAAAGCAGCAAAGACGGCGCGTTCCAGCGCGAACAGGCGCAGCGTCGTAACTGGGTGACGGCAGACGGCAAGCCGGGGCCGAGCGGTGTCGGTGGCTTCGCGGCTGAACCGGGGCGCTACCACCTCTACGTGTCCCTCGCCTGTCCCTGGGCTCATCGCACCCTGATCCTGCGCAAACTCAAAGGCCTGGAAAACCTGATCGACGTGTCCGTGGTCAGCTATTCGATGCTGGAGACCGGCTGGACCTTCGACAAGGCCCACGGCTCCACCGGCGACAAACTCGACGGGCTGACCTTCCTGCACCAGCGCTATACCGCCGATGCCGCCGACTACACCGGCCGCGTCACGGTACCGGTGCTCTGGGACAAGCAGCAAGAGCACATCGTCAACAATGAATCATCGGAAATCATCCGCATGTTCAATGGTGCGTTCGACGAACTGACCGGCAACGACCTGGACTTCTATCCCGCTGCGCTGCGGGGTGAAATCGACGTCCTGAACGAGCGGATTTATCCGGCGGTGAACAACGGCGTGTACCGCGCCGGTTTTGCCACGTCGCAGCAGGCATATGAGGCGGCGTTCGATGAATTGTTTGCCGAGCTCGATCACCTGGAACAGTTGTTGGACGCCAACCGCTACCTGACAGGCGAGTACCTCACCGAAGCGGACATCCGCCTGTTTACCACGCTGATTCGCTTCGACGCGGTGTATTACGGGCACTTCAAGTGCAACCTCAAGCGCATTGCCGATTATCCGAACCTGTCGAACTGGTTGCGGGAGATTTACCAGTGGCCAGGGATTGCTGAGACGGTGGATTTCACCCACATCAAGACCCACTACTACGGCAGTCACAAGACCATCAATCCGACGGGGATCGTGCCAAAAGGCCCGGCGCAGGATTTCACCGCAGCCCATGATCGGGAGCGGTTGAATGGCAAAGGGGTTTGGCGCAGGGCCTGATTACACACTGAAACCTGAGAGCAGATGCGATCAATTGTGTTGAGGGAGGCTTGTGTGACAGGGGGGCTTCTGTGGCGAGGGGGCTTCTGTGGCGAGGGGGCTTGCCTGTGGCGAGGGGGCTTGCCCCCGTTGGGTCGCGCAGCGGCCCCAAAAAGCATGGGCCTGCTGCGCAGTCCAGCGGGGGCAAGCCCCCTCGCCACAGGCAAGCCCCCTCACCACAGGCAAGCCCTTTCACCACAGGCAAGCCCCCTCGCCACACAAGCCCCGATAGCCCCCCCTCACCACAGATCAGACTTGTGATTGAGCGCCTTCAAACCACGCCAGTTTCTCGCGCAGTTGCACCACCTCACCCACGATCACCAATGTCGGCGCATGCACTTCATGCTCCGCCACCAACCGTGGCAGGTCGGCCAGCGTGCCGGTAAACACCCGCTGGTTGACCGTGGTGCCCTGCTGGATCAGCGCCGCCGGGGTATCGGCGGCGCGACCATGCTTGATCAACTGTTCGCAGATGCTCGGCAAGCCCACCAGCCCCATGTAGAACACCAGCGTTTGCGCCGGGGCCACCAGATCGGCCCAAGGCAAATCGCTGGAGCCGTCCTTCAGGTGCCCGGTAACAAAACGCACCGACTGCGCGTAATCGCGGTGAGTCAGCGGAATCCCGGCGTACGCCGCGCAACCGCTGGCCGCCGTGATACCCGGCACGACCTGGAACGGGATGCCATGGGCCGCCAGTTCCTCGATCTCTTCACCGCCGCGACCGAAGATGAACGGATCGCCACCCTTCAACCGAACCACGCGCTTGCCCTGTTTGGCCAGGTCCACCAGTTGCTGGTTGATCTGGTCCTGCGGCACCGCGTGATCGGCGCGACGCTTGCCGACGTAGACCCGCTCGGCATCGCGACGGCACAACTCGAGTATCGCCGGTGCCACCAGACGGTCGTACAACACCACGTCGGCCTGTTGCATCAGGCGCAAGGCGCGGAAGGTCAGCAGGTCGGGATCACCCGGCCCGGCGCCCACCAGATACACCTCACCGGTGGCCACCGTCGCTTCACCATCGATCTTGGCTTGCAGCAGACGCTCGGCTTCACCACCCTGCCCGGCCAGTTGACGGTCGGCAATCGGCCCCTGGAAAACGTCCTCCCAGAATGCGCGACGTTGCTGCACATCCGGGAACAGCTTTTTGACCTGATGGCGAAAACGCGCCGCCAAGCCAGCGAGCTGACCGTAGGTAGAAGGAATCCAGGTTTCGATCTTGGCGCGAATCAGGCGAGCCAGCACCGGCGCATCGCCGCCGCTGGACACCGCAATGATCAATGGCGAACGGTCGACAATCGCCGGGAAGATCACGCTGCACAGTGCCGGCGCGTCCACCACATTGACTGGCACGCAGCGCCGATGAGCGTCGGCGGACACCTGCGCGTTCAGCGCCTCGTCGTCGGTGGCGGCGATGATCAGGCCACAGCCGTCCATATCCGCCTCGACGTAACCGCGCACAAGGCACTCGCCACCGCTGCCGGCAACCAGCTCACGCAGTTGTGCTTCGATTTCAGGTGCAACCACTCGCAGCAGCGCACCGGCATCGGCCAGCAGGCGGGATTTGCGCAAGGCAATCTCCCCCCCACCGACGACCAACACACGACTGCCGCGAAGGTTGTGGAACAGCGGCAGATAGTTCATTTAGCCGATGACCTCAAGGCCACCCATGTACGGCTTCAGCACCTCTGGCACACGGATCGAACCGTCGGCCTGCTGGTAGTTTTCCAGCACAGCCACCAGGGTACGACCGACTGCCAGGCCGGAACCGTTGAGGGTGTGTACCAGTTCCGGCTTGCCGGTTTCCGGGTTGCGGAAACGCGCCTGCATGCGGCGGGCCTGGAAGTCGCCGCAGTTGGAGCACGACGAGATTTCGCGGTACTTGTCCTGGCTCGGAATCCACACTTCCAGGTCGTAGGTCTTGACCGCGCCGAAGCCCATGTCGCCGGTGCACAGCGCCAGGGTACGGTAAGGCAGTTCCAGCAGTTGCAGGACTTTCTCGGCGTTGGCGGTCAGGCCTTCCAGCGCTTCCATCGACTGCGACGGCTCGACGATCTGCACCATCTCGACCTTGTCGAACTGGTGCTGACGGATCATGCCGCGAGTGTCGCGACCCGATGCACCGGCTTCACTACGGAAACACGGTGTGTGAGCGACGAACTTGATCGGCAGCAGTTTCGAGTCGACGATTTCGCCGGCAACGATGTTGGTCAGCGACACTTCGGCGGTCGGGATCAGGTACAGGTCGGCTTCGCCTTCACGGGCGATCTTGAACAGGTCTTCTTCGAATTTCGGCAACTGACCGGTGCCTTGCAGCGCCGGGGCCTGGACCAGATAAGGCGTGTAGGCCTCTTCATAGCCGTGCTCGGTGACGTGCAGGTTGATCATGAACTGCGCCAGGGCGCGGTGCAGACGGGCGATCGGGCCGCGCAGCAAGGCGAAACGCGCGCCGGACAGCTTGGCGGCGGTTTCGAAATCCAGCCAGCCGAATTTTTCGCCCAGGGCGACGTGGTCCTGAACCGGAAAATCGAAGGCAGTCGGGGTGCCCCAACGGCGCACTTCGACGTTGTCTTCTTCGTCTTTACCGACCGGCACGGATTCGTGCGGCAGGTTCGGGATACCCAGCAGGATCGAGTCCAGTTCGGTCTGGATCGCGTCCAGCTCGACTTTGCCGGCACTCAACTCGCCCGCCATGCGCTCGACGTCCGCCATCAACGGCGCGATATCTTCGCCGCGCTGCTTGGCCTGACCGATGGATTTGGAGCGCGCATTACGTTCAGCCTGCAGTGCTTCGGTGCGGGTCTGGACGGTCTTGCGCTGTTCTTCCAGCGCTTCGATGCGCGCAACATCCAGCACATAGCCACGGGATGCCAGGCGGTCCGCTACGTCCTGAAGGTTGCTACGTAACAGTTTGGAATCGAGCATGTCGGTTTCTCGTTTATCAAAGTTTGGTCAAGGACAGGCCGGCCCAGGTGGCAAGCAGCCCGCCGAATACGCTGAGCGCCGCATAGCCCAGGGCCAGCGGCACTTGCCCGCTTTCCAGCAGGCGCACCGTATCCAGTGAAAAGGATGAAAAAGTCGTCAGCCCCCCGAGGAAGCCGACGATCAACCCGGCACGCACCTCAATCGGCACCTCCGGGCGTAGCAAAAACAGACCGTATAGAACGCCGATCAGCAAACAGCCCACGATATTAACGGCCAGCGTCGCGGTATAGAAGTGCCGCGGCCAATTAGCGTTGATCCAATTGCCCGTGGCAAAGCGCAACAGCGTGCCGGCAACTCCGCCGACGGAAACCGCAACGATCAAGGGAAGCACTATTTTCTCCGCTGTCTTGGGCTTAAACGGTCGAGTTTCGCCAGGTGATTGAGCTTTTCGCCGATCTTCAACTCCAGGCCCCGGGGCACCGGCTGATAGAACGGGATCGGTTCAAGTTCTTCCGGGAAATAATCTTCGCCAGCGGCATAAGCGTCCGGCTCATCGTGGGCATAGCGGTATTCATCGCCGTAACCCAATTGTTTCATCAGTTTGGTGGGCGCGTTGCGCAAGTGCAGCGGCACTTCCAGCGAACCGTGCTCGGCGGCGGCGCGCAATGCCGTCTTGAAGCCCATGTACACCGCGTTGCTCTTGGGTGCGCAGGCCAGATATGTAATGGCCTGGGCCACCGCCAGTTCGCCTTCGGGGCTGCCAAGGCGCTCCTGCACTTCCCAGGCGGCCAGGCACAGGCTCAGGGCGCGCGGGTCGGCATTGCCGATGTCTTCGCTGGCCATACGCACCACGCGCCGGGCCAGGTACAGCGGATCGCAACCGCCGTCGATCATCCGCGCGAACCAGTACAATGCGCCATCGGGGTTGGAGCCGCGCACCGATTTGTGCAGCGCGGAGATCTGGTCGTAGAACGCTTCGCCGCCCTTGTCGAACCGTCGGCGGGTGTCGCCGAGCAGGCTTTGCAGCAGGTCTGTGCCGATCTCGCTGTTGTCTTCGGCAAGGTCCGAGGCGTTTTCCAGCAGGTTGAGCAGGCGTCGGCCATCACCATCGGCGGCCGACAACAACATCTGGAAGCCTTCGTCGCTGAGCGTCAGGTTGCGCTTGCCCAGACCGCGCTCCTCACTCAGCGCGCGGTGCACCAGTTTGCGCAGGGCCGCTTCGTCGAGGCTTTTGAGCACATAGACGCGGGCCCGGGAGAGCAAAGCGTTGTTGAGTTCGAACGAGGGGTTTTCCGTGGTGGCGCCAATGAAGATCAGCGTACCGTCTTCGACATACGGCAGAAACGCATCCTGCTGGGACTTGTTGAAGCGGTGCACTTCGTCGACGAACAGGATGGTGCGCTTGCCGTACTGCCCGGCCTGCTGCTTGGCGATTTCCACCGCCTGACGGATTTCCTTCACGCCGGCCAGGACCGCCGAGACGGTTTCGAAGTGCGCGTCCGAGACTTCCGCCAGCAAGCGCGCCAGGGTGGTCTTGCCCACGCCCGGCGGGCCCCAGAAAATCATCGAATGCAGGGCACCCTGCTCCAGGGCTTCGCGCAAAGGCTTGCCGCGAGCGAGCAGGTGTTCCTGTCCGACGTACTCGTCCAGGTTGGTCGCGCGCAGGCGGGCGGCCAATGGTTGAGCGATCGGAGCGCTGCGAAACAGGTCCATGACTATCTCTGATACCTCAATTGAACACGCCCCCCCTGTAGGAGCGAGCATGCTCGCGATGGACTCAAGGACACCGCTGGGTGTCAAGCTGCCAACGTTATCGTTGTCGACCATCGCGAGCATGCTCGCTCCTACAGGTACAGGGGTCGCATGTTATTCCTGGATCACATCGGCACCCTTGGGGATGTCGAACTTGAACCGGGAAGCCGGGATCGGCTCGTTGGCCTTGACCCCGGTGAACAGGATATTGGTGCGCTGGCCGACGCTGTCGATCATCTGCATGTCATTGACCAGGCCGTTACGGAACGACAGACGCAGGCTGTCGAACAGTGTGTCCTTGGTTTTCGGCTTCAGGGTGAAGTCGATCACGCCGCCGGCTTCCTTGGCGCTGATATCGAAGCTCTGGCTGATCTTCGACACGTCACCGGACAACAACAGGGCCGGGGTCTGGGTCAGGCGCTGATCGAGGTTCTTGATGGTCGCCTGCTCAAGATCCGGGTCCCACAGGGTGACCTTCTTGCCGTCCGAGACCATGGTCTGCTCGGCCGGTGCATTAGTGTGCCAGTAGAACAGCCCCGGACGCTGCAAGGACATTTCACCGGCGGTTTCCTGCAATTGGGTGCCGGTGCCGTCAAGGGTCAGTTGGGAGAAACGCGCGCTCAGGGTCTGGGATTTTTCCAGCAGTTGAGTCAGGCGCGCCACGTCCTTGTCGTCGGCGTGAGCCTGGAGCGTGGTCAAAGCCAGTACCGGCAGCAACAGCATGCGGATCAGACGCATGGGAGTCCTCATAACATTCGTGGGAGTGCGGCAGGTGCCTGAAGACACCTGCCCTTCAATATCAGGTCAGTCGCGCACCGGGCCGGGGGCCAGGACTTCACGCGAACCGTTGGTGTTCATGGAGGTCACGACCCCGGCCATTTCCATGGCTTCGATCATGCGCGCAGCGCGGTTGTAGCCGATCTTCAGCTTGCGCTGTACCGCGGAGATGGACGCGCGACGACTTTCAAGAACGAACTGCACCGCTTCGTCGTACAGCGCGTCAGCCTCAGGATCGTCGCCATCGCCACCGCCGCTGCTGCCTTCGAAGCCACTGCCGGCCTCTTCGACACCGTTGAGAATGTCGTCGTTATACTCCGGCGCACCACGCAACTTCCAGGCTTCCACCACGCGGTGAACCTCGTCGTCGGACACGAATGCACCGTGCACACGGATCGGCAGGCTGGTGCCCGGCGGCATGTACAACATGTCACCGTGGCCCAGCAGTTGTTCGGCGCCACCCTGGTCGATGATGGTCCGCGAGTCGATCTTGCTCGATACCTGGAACGCCATGCGGGTCGGAATGTTGGCCTTGATCAGACCGGTGATCACGTCCACCGACGGCCGCTGGGTCGCGAGGATCAAGTGGATACCGGCGGCTCGGGCTTTCTGGGCGATACGGGCGATCAGCTCTTCAACCTTCTTGCCGACGATCATCATCATGTCGGCGAATTCGTCCACCACCACCACGATGGTCGGCAGCTTTTGCAGCAGCGGTGCTTCGTCGTGGATGCTTTCGCGCTTGTACAGCGGATCGCTCAACGGCTCGCCGGCGTCCTGGGCTTCCTTGACCTTGGCGTTGAAGCCGGACAGGTTACGCACGCCCATCTTCGCCATCAGCTTGTAGCGCCGCTCCATCTCGGCAACGCTCCAGCGCAGGGCGTTGGCCGCGTCCTTCATGTCGGTGACCACCGGGCACAACAGGTGCGGAATGCCTTCGTAGATCGACAATTCAAGCATTTTCGGGTCGATCATGATCAGCTTGGCGTCTTCCGGGCCGGACTTGAACAGGATCGACAGGATCATCGCGTTCACACCCACCGACTTACCGGAACCGGTGGTACCGGCCACCAGCAGGTGGGGCATCTTCGCAAGGTCGGTAATCACCGGCTTGCCGCCGATATCATGGCCCAAGGCCAGTGTGACCGGGGACTTGAAGTTGTCGTACTCGGGGGTCGACAGTACCTCGGAGAAGCGCACGATCTGCCGGTCTTCGTTGGGGATCTCGATACCCACCGTAGTCTTGCCGGGAATCACTTCCACCACGCGCACGCTGGTCACGGCCAGGGAACGTGCCAGGTCCTTGGCCAGGTTGGAGATACGGCTGACCTTGACCCCTGCCGCCGGCTGGATTTCGTAACGGGTAATCACCGGGCCCGGGTGAATCGAGTCAACCGCGACTTCGACACCGAATTCCTTGAGCTTGATTTCCAGCAGATGGCCGACCGCAGCCAGGGATTCAGGCGAATAATTGAGTTGTTTCTTTTCCGCCGGGTCGAGAATCGAGATTGGCGGCAAGGTGCCTTCCACGGCGCTGTCGACGAACAGCGGCGCCTGTTTCTCTTTTTCCACACGTTTGCTTGGCGCGGCCGGCTTGACCGGAGCCGGGGCAATCACCGGCGGCACCTGCTTTTCGCGTTCGGACATGTGCTTGCTCAGGGCCTGCTCACGCTCGATCAGGCGTTCCTTGACCTTGGCCTGTTCGCGCTTGTCGGTGACGGTCGGTGCGACCACGTCATGCACACGGTCATCAACCTCTCGCAACTGGGCGACCAGTTGCTTGCGTTCGGCACGGGCGGCCCACCAGCGATTGGCGGCGCCCTGGAACAGTTCGAACAGGTCCAGGGTGATCTTGCCGGTAAGGTCCATCACCTTGAACCACGACAGATCGGTGAACACCGTCAGGCCGAACAGGAACAAGGCGATGAACAACAGCGTGCTGCCCTGGATGTTCAGGGCGGTCCTGGCCAGGTCGCCGAGGCTTTCACCCAGTGCACCACCGGCACCGGCCGGCAGACCGGTTGCCGCGTGGAAATGGATATGCGCCAGCGCCGCACCCGAGAGCACCAGGAACACCAGGCCGATCAGGCGCCAGGAGAACAGCCAGCCGCTCCACTGCCACGGTTCGTGACGCTGACGAAAGATCTGATACGTCTTGATCGCCAGCAGCAACGGGAAGATGTAGGCGAAGTAGCCCAGCACCATGAACAGGATATCGGCGCTGTAGGAGCCCGCAGGCCCGCCGAAGTTCTGCACGTCGTCGATCTTGCTGTTGTGGCTCCAGCCCGGATCATCCTTGCCATAGGTCAACAGGGCCATCATCAGGAACAGGCACAGGGCGCCGATGGCGATCAGTGCACCTTCCTTGAGTCGGTAGTGCAGATGTTGGCGCCAGAGCGGAACGACGGCTGGTTTGGGTGCTACGGTGGATTTCTTCAAAACGCTTCTATTCCTGCGCCAACGGCGCGTCCATCTGTTGATTGACTATAAAAAACTGCCCAATCCAGGCAGGTAAAAAAGTTGCGATGCGTAACCGGGACTACTTTTAACACTGCACAGCGGTTTTTATAAACACGGTATGCACTGCTTTTTAATACAAATGCCCTGATAGCGAGGCATTGTACGGGTTTGTGCGTGCGACGCCATGTTTGCGACCCTTGGGTGTAGCATAGTCAACAGCACATGACATGCAGTTCAATTTGAGCATGCATTCTCTTTTGTGACAAAGGCTTATGAGGTGTTTTTATGAGCACAGCGAAGCATTCCCGCCTGATCATTCTGGGTTCCGGCCCTGCCGGTTACAGTGCGGCCGTGTATGCCGCCCGCGCCAACCTCAAACCGGTCGTCATCACCGGCATACAGGCAGGAGGCCAGCTCACCACCACCGTTGAAGTCGATAACTGGCCGGGCGACGTCGAAGGCCTGACCGGTCCGGTGCTGATGGAGCGCATGCAAAAACACGCCGAGCGCTTTGCCACAGAGATCGTTTACGACCACATCCATACCGCCAAGTTGCAACAACGCCCCTTCGAGCTGACCGGAGACGGCGGCACGTACACCTGCGACGCGCTGATCATTGCCACCGGCGCTTCGGCGCAGTATTTGGGCCTGCCCTCTGAAGAAACCTTTGCCGGCAAAGGCGTTTCCGCCTGCGCCACCTGTGACGGCTTCTTCTATCGAAATCAGGTAGTGGCCGTCGTTGGCGGCGGCAACACGGCGGTCGAGGAAGCCCTTTACCTGTCGAACATCGCCAGGGAAGTGCATCTCATCCATCGCCGCGACAAGTTGCGCTCGGAGAAAATTCTCCAGGACAAACTCTTCGAGAAGGCCGCCAACGGCAATATCCGCCTGCACTGGAACCAGAACCTGGACGAAGTGCTCGGTGACTCCAGTGGCGTCACCGGTGCCCGCTTGCGTGACAGCCACACTGGCGCAACCAGCGAATTGTCGCTGGCCGGGGTGTTTATAGCCATCGGCCACAAACCCAATACCGACCTGTTCGTCGGCCAGCTGGAGATGCGCGACGGCTATCTGCTGGTCAAGGGTGGCAGCGAAGGCGATGCCACCGCCACCGCCATTGCCGGCGTGTTTGCTGCGGGCGACGTGGCCGATCACGTCTATCGCCAGGCCGTGACCTCTGCCGGCGCGGGCTGTATGGCCGCACTGGACGCCGAGAAATACCTGGACGACATTCCTGTCATTTGAAGGCAAACTCAACGGCGGGACAACACCCGCCACTGCCCTCCCCTTCTGCAAGCCCGGATGCCATGCTGACTTGGTTACAACGCAACTCCCTGAACTTTCCACCACTGGAAAAAGCCATGCGCGACCCCAACGGGCTGCTGGCTGCCGGTGGTGATTTGTCCGCCGACAGGCTGATCAACGCCTATCGCCATGGTTGCTTTCCGTGGTTTTCCGAAGGCCAGCCGATTCTCTGGTGGTCGCCCGACCCGCGCACGGTACTGTTTCCTGACGAACTGCACGTCTCGCGCAGCCTGAACAAGCTGCTGCGCCAACAACGCTATCAAGTGACCTTCGACCAGGACTTTGCCGCCGTCATCCGCGCCTGCGCCGCGCCACGGGAATACGCCGACGGCACCTGGATCACCGACGCCATGCAGGACGCCTACATAGAGCTGCACAGGCGTGGTCATGCGCATTCGGTGGAAGTCTGGGACCAGGACGAACTGGTCGGCGGGCTGTACGGACTGGCGATGGGACAGCTGTTTTTTGGCGAGTCGATGTTCAGCCTCGCCGACAATGCCTCGAAATTCGGCTTTGCCACCCTGGTGCGGCATCTGCAAGACTCAGGCTTTGTCCTGATCGACTGCCAGATGCCCACCGATCACCTGCACAGCCTGGGCGCCCGGGCGATTCCCCGCCGCGAATTCGCCGCCTACCTTGCCAGGCATCTGGATCAACCCAATGGTGCCACCTGGGTTTGCTGAGCGACTTTTGCCGCCGTGGCTTACACTTAATCAAAAGCTTATTCCCGAGGGTTGATCATGACCGAGTTGGCGCGTCTGAAGTTCTATGCCACTCAGCCGCACTCTTGCAGTTACCTGCCCGAGGAGCAGGCCACCACCCTGTTCCTGGACCCTAGCCAGCCCATGGATGTGCATGTCTACGCAGACCTGTCGGAGATGGGGTTTCGTCGCAGCGGCGATCATCTCTACCGACCGCATTGCCAGCATTGCAATGCGTGCGTTCCGGCGCGCATTCCCGTGGCTCAATTCACACCGAACCGCCAGCAGAAACGCATCCTCAAGCGCAACGCGGATCTGCAGGTACGCCCGGCCAAGCCGGGGTACAGCGAAGAGTACTTCGACCTTTATCAGCGCTATATCGAGCAACGCCACGCCGATGGCGATATGTACCCGCCGAGCCGCGATCAGTTTTCGACCTTCCTGGTACGCGACCTGCCGTTCTCCCGATTTTACGAATTCCGCCTGAACGGCCAGTTGCTCGCGGTTGCCGTCACCGATTTACTGCCCAACGGTTTGTCGGCGGTCTATACCTTCTACGAACCCGCCGAAGAACGCCGCAGCCTGGGACGTTTCGCGATCCTGTGGCAAATCGCCGAGACCCGCCGCCTGGAACTGGAAGCCGTCTACCTTGGCTACTGGATAAAAAACTGCAAAAAAATGAGCTACAAGACTCAATATCGCCCTATCGAGCTGCTGATTAACCAGCGCTGGGTGGTTCTGAACTAGAGCATTCCCTAAACCCCTTGGCTTGAACCCCACTTTTCGGGCACAATGCACGCCGCTTTTGCCTGGCGCAGTTGCACCGGGCCATTCATTGGACACCGAGGGCTTTACTGCATGTCGAAAGAAGACAGCTTCGAAATGGAAGGCACTGTCGTCGACACCCTGCCCAACACCATGTTTCGTGTGGAGTTGGAAAATGGGCACGTCGTAACCGCGCACATCTCCGGCAAGATGCGCAAGAACTACATCCGTATTCTTACCGGCGACAAAGTGCGCGTAGAGCTGACTCCCTATGACTTGAGCAAAGGGCGCATCACTTACCGCGCCCGTTAATCAAGTCAATACAAGACGCCCGGCCTATGCCGGGCGTTTTTGTTTGCCTGGGATTTGATGCAGCACACCAGGCCAATGTGGGAGCGGGCTTGCTCGCGAAGGCGGCCTGACATTCACCATCGATGTTGACTGACCCACCGCTTTCGCGAGCAAGCCCGCTCCCACAGGGGTATGTGTGAATCCTGAAAATCGGCACACAGCAAAAAGGCGCCTTTCGGCGCCTTTCTGTTTTGTTGCGGCTTAACGTCAAGCCATCTCGGCCGTGGTCTCGAACTCGAAGGTCAGCTCGCCGTCCTTGATGTCGATGTGTACCACACCGCCGTGTTCGGCCAGTTCGCCAAAGAGGATCTCCTCCGCCAGCGGACGCTTGATCTTGTCCTGGATCAGGCGAGCCATCGGACGAGCGCCCATGGCCGAGTCGTAACCACCGGCTGCCAGCCAGCTGCGGGCGGCATCGGTGACTTCCAGCAACACACGCTTGTCTTCCAACTGCGCCTGAAGCTCGGTGAGGAACTTGTCCACCACGCTCTTGATGACCTCATGACTGAGGCGACCAAACTGGATAATGGTATCCAGACGGTTGCGGAACTCTGGCGTGAAGCTCTTCTTGATCACTTCCATCGCGTCGGACGAGTGATCCTGGAACGTGAAACCGATCGAAGCTCGGGCTGCGGTTTCGGCACCGGCGTTGGTCGTCATGATGACGATCACGTTACGGAAATCCGCCTTGCGCCCGTTGTTATCGGTCAGGGTACCGTGGTCCATGACCTGCAGCAGCAGGTTGAAGACTTCCGGATGCGCCTTCTCGATTTCATCGAGCAACAGCACGCAGTGTGGCTGCTTGGTGATGGCTTCGGTCAGCAGACCGCCCTGATCGAACCCGACATAACCCGGAGGCGCACCGATCAGACGCGATACGGTGTGGCGCTCCATGTACTCGGACATGTCGAAGCGAATCAGCTCGACGCCCAGCGCCTTGGCCAGTTGACGCGCCGCTTCGGTTTTACCGACACCGGTCGGCCCTGCGAACAGGAACGAACCGACAGGCTTGTCAGGCGACTTCAGGCCAGCGCGCGACAATTTGATCGCGGTTGCCAGCGAGTCGATCGCCGCGTCCTGACCGAACACGGTCAGCTTCAGGTCACGCTCAAGGTTACGCAGCAGTTCCTTGTCGGAACTGGTGACGTGTTTTGGCGGAATTCGCGCAATTTTCGCGACGATATCCTCGACTTGCGGCACTTCAATGCGCTTGACGCGCATTTCCACGGGCTGCAGGCGCTGATAGGCACCCGCCTCGTCGATGACATCGATGGCCTTGTCCGGCATGTGCCGGTCATTGATATAGCGCGAAGCCAGTTCGGCAGCGGCGCGCAAGGCCTCATCACTGTATTCGATATTGTGATGGGACTCGAAGCGCCCCTTCAGGCCGCGCAGGATGCCGATGGTGTCTTCCACCGAAGGCTCGGACACATCGACCTTCTGGAAACGCCGGGCCAGGGCACGGTCCTTCTCGAAGATTCCGCGAAATTCCTGGAACGTGGTCGAGCCGATGCAACGGATATCACCCGACGACAGCAACGGCTTGAGCAGGTTCGAGGCGTCCATGACACCGCCAGAGGCGGCACCGGCACCAATGATGGTGTGGATTTCGTCGATGAACAGGATCGCCTGCGGGCGTTTTTTCAGTTCATTGAGCAACGCCTTGAAGCGCTTCTCGAAATCACCGCGGTATTTGGTACCGGCCAGCAAGGCTCCCAGGTCAAGGGAATACACCACGCTGTTGGCCAGCAGGTCCGGCACCTGGTTGTCGACGATGCGCTTGGCCAGGCCTTCGGCAATCGCGGTTTTACCCACGCCCGCCTCGCCAACCAGCAGCGGATTGTTCTTGCGCCGACGCGCCAGGATCTGCGCTACGCGTTCGACTTCCAGTTCGCGCCCCACCAGTGGATCGATCCGACCCTGGCGCGCGAGTTCGTTGAGGTTGCTGGCATAAGCATCCAGAGGATTGCCCGAGGAAGAAGATTCACCGCCCTCGTCGTCCTGCATATCCTGCTCACCTTCAGAGTGATCGCCATGCCCCGGCACCTTGGAAATGCCATGGGCGATATAGTTGACGACATCGATGCGCGCAACGCTCTGCTGTTTAAGCAGGAACACTGCCTGACTCTCTTGCTCACTGAAGATCGCGACCAGCACGTTGGCGCCAGTCACTTCGCGTTTGCCCGAGCTCTGTACGTGAAACACGGCACGCTGCAGTACACGCTGGAAGCCCAGGGTTGGCTGGGTTTCGCGGTCCTCGTCATGAACGGGGATCAGTGGCGTGGTGGAGTCGATGAACTCCTGCAGGTCATGCTTGAGTTTGTCGAGGTTCGCGCCGCACGCACGCAAAACGGTGGCGGCAGCCTCATTGTCCAATAGGGCCAGCAGGAGATGCTCGACGGTCATGAATTCATGACGCTTCGAGCGTGCTTCCTTGAAGGCAAGATTGAGGGTGACTTCGAGCTCGCGGTTTAACATAGCTTCACCTCATACCCAAGTGTCCGGCGATTAACCGTCCTTCTCGATTTCACAGAGTAGCGGATGCTGGCTTTCCCTGGCGTACTGGTTGACCTGCATGGCCTTGGTCTCGGCGATGTCCCGGGTAAACACTCCACATACTGCCCGCCCTTCTGTGTGGACGGCCAGCATGACCTTGGTCGCCAGCTCGCGATTCAGGTTAAAAAACACCTCGAGCACTTCGACGACGAAATCCATCGGTGTGTAGTCATCATTGAACAAAACCACCTTGTACATCGGCGGTGCCTGTAAAGCAGGCTTGGCCTCCTGAACAGCAATGCCTGCGGAATCGTCGTCGTGTTCCTCCGGGCGATCCTTCTGGAGAGTCGGGCGATCCTGATTGAATGTTAGTCGAATCTGGCTGATTGCATGCATGGAAAGAAAGGTTCGTCTGTTGTTCAATTACAGTGGTGGGGGCGGCTATCAGCGTTTTCAACTCCGAGTGCCGGGTCTGCTTGACTATCGGCAAAACGGTGTTACAACCAATAGAGCCCACAGTGGGTAAAAAAGGTCCGCGGAGTCAATCTTATTTTCAGATACGACTGCGGATGTACTGGATGATACTCCAGTGATGGAGTCTGTTGCAGAGGGAGTTGGTATGTCAGGCGTCAAGGTCAGCGGCAAGGTCAAATGGTTCAACAACGCCAAGGGTTACGGTTTCATAAATGAAGACGGCAACACAGACGATCTGTTTGCCCACTTTTCCGCCATCCAGATGGATGGCTATAAAACCCTGAAAGCCGGTCAAGCTGTTGTATTCGAGATTATCCAGGGGCCCAAGGGCCTGCACGCAGTCAACATCGGCAACCCCGTGGACAGCCTGAATTCCACGGCACCCGCTGCACAACAGACCGTTACGGCTTAAGACCACACCGTCATCCCAGTCATAAAAAAACCGCCCGGCTCGATTGAGCCGGGCGGTTTTTTGCATGACTGCCGCTCGCTTACATGTGCGAGATCAGCGCATCGCCGAAGCCGGAGGAAGAAACCAGCTTGGCTCCATCCATCAAGCGCTCGAAGTCATAGGTCACGGTCTTGGCGGAAATCGCCCCGTTGGTGCCCTTGATGATCAGGTCGGCCGCTTCGGTCCAGCCCATGTGACGCAGCATCATTTCTGCCGACAGGATCAGCGAACCCGGGTTGACCTGGTCCTTGCCCGCGTATTTCGGTGCAGTACCGTGGGTGGCTTCGAACATGGCCACGGTGTCGGACAGGTTGGCGCCCGGCGCAATACCGATACCGCCCACTTCCGCCGCCAGGGCGTCGGAGAGGTAGTCGCCGTTGAGGTTCAGGGTCGCGATGACATCGTATTCAGCCGGGCGCAGCAGGATCTGCTGGAGCATGGCGTCGGCGATGGCATCCTTGACGACAACGTTCTTGCCGGTTTTCGGGTTCTTGAACTGCATCCACGGGCCACCGTCGAGCAGGGTCGCGCCGAACTCTTCAGCCGCCACTTCGTAGGCCCACTCCTTGAAGGCACCTTCGGTGAACTTCATGATGTTGCCTTTGTGCACGATGGTCAGCGAGTCGCGGTCGTTGTCGACCACATACTGCAGCGCCTTGCGCGCCAGACGCTTGGTGCCTTCCAGGGACACCGGCTTGACGCCGATACCGCAGTTTTCATCGAAACGGATCTTGGTGACGCCCATTTCCTCTTTAAGGAACTTGATGACCTTGGTCGCCTCCGGCGAGCCGGCCTTCCATTCAATACCGGCGTAGATGTCTTCGGAGTTCTCACGGAAGATCGTCATGTCGACGTCGCCTGGCTTCTTGACCGGGCTCGGCACGCCTTCGAACCAGCGCACCGGACGCAGGCAGACGTACAGGTCCAGTTGCTGGCGCAGTGCAACGTTCAACGAACGGATGCCGCCACCGACCGGAGTGGTCAGCGGGCCCTTGATCGAAACCACGTAATCCTTGACTGCGTCCAGGGTTTCCTGAGGCAGCCAGGTGTCCTGATCGTAAACCTGGGTCGCTTTTTCCCCGGCGTACACTTCCATCCAGGAAATCTTGCGCTCGTCGCCGTAGGCCTTTTTAACGGCAGCATCGACAACCTTGATCATGACGGGGCTGATATCAACGCCAATACCGTCGCCTTCGATGAAGGGAATGATCGGGTTATTCGGAACATTGAGAGAATGGTCTGCATTGACGGTGATTTTGTCGCCGACAGCTGGAACCTGAATCTTCTTGTAACCCATGCTGAACTCCATTGATTGGATTGAACATCTGGCTTGGTTCGAGCGTAACCCAGTTAAATCGGCGCGCAAACCCTATGTTCCTGTCATCTGCGGTAAAGCCTTGCAACGGGCGCACTACAAGCTTGAAAGCAAAGGCAAAAATGCCAAAACCCGGGATAAGCATTGACCTTGCACCGGCCCCGCTCCTGCGACCTTTAGACCAATGGACGAGAATCATTGCATCTGAAGCATCGGCAGAATGCCAGCTACCTATGTATAATGCGGCCGCTGACTAAAGGGTCACGACGGCGGAACGGCTCTACGACGACAGTTTCCGCCCGGCAAGCCGGCCTGCTACAGCATCCCGGCCACTTGACGCCCTACTGATGCACCCAACATCACAGCAACGAAATCTCGATATTCGGCTCATGGATGACTTTGAACGAACGCGCTTACCCGGCGCCCCTCGAGTTTCTGCGCACGCTTTAGCAAAGAAGAGAGAGTTAATCCGAATATGCCCACCCGCTCGAAGATCATCTATACCTTCACCGACGAAGCTCCTGCCCTCGCCACCTATTCACTGTTGCCTATCGTAGAGGCTTTCACCGCCTCGGCTGATATCGCCGTGGAAACCCGCGATATCTCTCTTGCAGGACGCATCCTGGCCAGCTTCCCCGAGCAACTGGGTGACAAAGCCGTAGCCGACCACCTCGCCGAACTGGGCGACCTGGCCGTTACGCCTGAAGCCAACATCATCAAATTGCCGAACATCAGCGCCTCGGTACCGCAACTGCAAGCCGCGATCAAAGAGCTGCAAGCTCAGGGCTACGCACTGCCGGACTACCCGGAAACCGTCACCTGCGACGCCGACAAAGACGTCAAGGCGCGCTACGACAAGGTCAAGGGCAGCGCCGTGAACCCGGTTCTGCGCGAAGGCAACTCCGACCGTCGCGCCCCGCTGTCGGTGAAGAACTACGCTCGCAAGCACCCGCACAAGATGGGCGCCTGGGCCAAGGACTCCAAGTCCCACGTCGCGCACATGAGCACCGGTGATTTCTACGGCAGCGAAAAAGCCGCCCTGATCGACGCCGCTGACGCCGTGAAAATCGAATTGATCGCTCAAGACGGCACGACCACCGTCCTGAAGGCAAAGACCAGCGTTCAGGCTGGCGAGATCCTCGACTGCGCCGTGATGAGCAAAAACGCCCTGCGTAACTTCATCGCCGCTGAAATCGAAGACGCCAAGGCTAATGGCGTACTGCTGTCGGTTCACCTCAAAGCCACCATGATGAAGGTCTCCGACCCGATCATGTTCGGCCAGATCGTTGCCGAGTTCTATAAAGACGCACTGGCCAAGCACGCTGACGTGCTGGCACAGATCGGCTTTAACCTGAACAACGGCATCGGCGACCTGTACGCTCGCATCAAGGCCTTGCCGGCCGAGCAGCAAGCAGCCATCGAAGCCGACATCCAGGCGGTCTACGCTGCTCGTCCGTCGCTGGCCATGGTCAACTCCGACAAAGGCATCACCAACCTGCACGTGCCGAGCGACGTTATCGTCGACGCCTCGATGCCGGCCATGATCCGTGACTCCGGCAAGATGTGGGGCACCGACGGCCAGCTGCACGACACCAAGGCGGTGATCCCGGACCGTTGCTACGCCACTATCTACCAGGCTGTGATCGCTGACTGCATCGCCAATGGCGCCTTCGATCCGACCACCATGGGCAGCGTGCCGAACGTTGGCCTGATGGCGAAGAAAGCCGAAGAGTATGGCTCCCACGACAAGACCTTCCAGATCAAGGCTGACGGCGTGGTTCGTGTGACCGACAGCAAAGGCACCCTGCTGATGGAACAGGCTGTTGAAGCCGGTGACATCTTCCGCATGTGCCAGACCAAAGACGCGCCGATCCAGGACTGGGTCAAGCTGGCCGTCAACCGTGCCCGCGCAAGCAGCACACCGGCCATTTTCTGGCTGGACCCGATGCGCGCCCACGACGGCGTGGTGATCGAGAAAGTTCAGGCTTACCTGAAGGATCACGACACCGCCGGCCTGGACATCCAGATCATGGCCCCAGTCGATGCAATGAAGTACACCCTGCAGCGCACTCGCGAAGGCAAGGACACCATTTCGGTGACCGGCAACGTACTGCGCGACTACCTGACCGACCTGTTCCCGATCATGGAACTGGGCACCAGCGCCAAGATGCTGTCGATCGTGCCGCTGATGAATGGCGGTGGCCTGTTCGAAACCGGCGCCGGTGGTTCGGCTCCGAAACACGTTCAGCAACTGCTGGAAGAGAACTTCCTGCGCTGGGACTCCCTGGGCGAGTTCCTCGCTCTGGCCGCGTCCCTCGAGCACCTGGGTGTTACTTACAACAACCCGAAGGCGCTGGTTCTGGCCAAGACCCTGGATCAGGCCACCGGCCAGTTCCTGGACAACAACAAGTCGCCATCGCGTAAAGTCGGGAACATCGACAACCGCGGCAGCCACTTCTACCTGGCGCTGTACTGGGCTCAGGCCCTGGCTGCCCAGACCGAAGACACTGCACTGCAAGCGCAGTTCGCGACCCTGGCCAAGACCCTGACCGAGAACGAAGCAACCATCGTTGCCGAGCTCAACGCCGTTCAGGGCAAGCCAGTGGACATCGGCGGTTACTACCACGCCAGTGCCGAGCTGATCAGCAAGGCCATGCGCCCGAGCGCAACCTTCAACGCAGCGGTTGCAGCGTTGGTTTAAGGTTGTAAGGGAACATCACAAACCCCGGCCATGTGCCGGGGTTTGTGTTTTTGGCCCCACCAAAGATCCAATGTGGGAGCGGGCTTGCTCGCGAATGCGGTTTATCATTGAACATCTCCATTGACTGAACCGCCGCTTTCGCGAGCAAGCCCGCTCCCACATTGACCGTGTTTCAATATTCAGAATTTGAGGAAACTTCATGGACTGGAAACCCCACATCACCGTCGCCACCATCGTCGAAGACAACGGCCGCTTCCTGATGGTCGAGGAACTCAAGCACGGACGTGTGGTGCTCAATCAGCCTGCCGGCCATCTGGATCCGAATGAAACCCTGACCGAAGCCGCCGTACGCGAAACCCTCGAAGAAACCGGCTGGGACGTCGAAGCCACCGGCGTGGTGGGAATTTATCTCTACACCGCCCCAAGCAACGGCGTGACTTATCAGCGAGTCTGCTTCATCGCCAAACCGCTGCAACACCGCCCCGATTACCAACTGGACGACGGCATCGTCGGCGCCAAGTGGCTGACCCGCGACGAATTAATCGAGCAGCGCGACCATTGGCGCAGCGAGCTGATCATCCGCTGCATCGACGATTACCTGGCCGGCCATCACTTCGGCCTCGAACTGATCCGTCCTTCTCTTTAGCCTTGCAGGCTTGAGCCTGTTAGAATCTCGTCCTTTTTCAAGACACTCATTGAATCCCTATGCGTGATCCAGCCCCTTCTGACACACAAAAGAAGCGCGTCATTGTCGGCATGTCCGGCGGCGTGGACTCTTCCGTTTCCGCCCTTCTGCTGATCGAGCAGGGATATGAGGTGGAAGGCCTGTTCATGAAGAACTGGGAAGAAGACGACGGAACCGAATACTGCACCGCCATGGATGATCTGGCGGACGCCCAGGCCGTGTGCGACAAGATTGGCATCAAGCTGCACACCGCCAACTTCGCCGCCGAGTACTGGGATAACGTGTTCGAGCACTTCCTGGCCGAATACAAGGCCGGCCGCACGCCGAACCCGGATATCCTGTGCAACCGCGAGATCAAGTTCAAGGCGTTCCTCGACTACGCCATGATGCTTGGCGCCGACCTGATTGCCACCGGTCACTACGTGCGTCGCCGCGACATCGACGGCCGCACCGAACTGCTCAAGGGCCTGGACGCGAACAAGGACCAGAGCTACTTCCTGCACGCCGTCGGCGGCGAGCAGATCGCCAAGACCCTGTTCCCGGTCGGCGAACTGGAAAAACCCGAAGTGCGCGCGATTGCCGAGAAATACGAACTGGCGACCGCGAAGAAAAAGGACTCCACCGGAATCTGCTTTATCGGCGAGCGCCGCTTCAGTGACTTCCTCAAGCAGTACCTGCCGGCCCAGCCGGGCGAGATCAAGACCACCGAAGGCGAGATCATCGGCCGTCACCACGGCCTGATGTACCACACCATCGGCCAGCGCCAGGGCCTGGGCATCGGCGGCTTGAAAGACGCCAGTGACGAGCCGTGGTACGTATTGATCAAGGACCTGGAACACAACGAGCTGATCGTCGGCCAGGGCAATGATCACCCCTGGCTGTTCTCCCGCGCCCTGCTCGCTTCGGACATCTATTGGGTCAACCCGATCGACCTGAGCCAGCCGCGCAGGCTGACCGCCAAGGTCCGCTATCGCCAGAGCGACCAGCCCTGCACCCTGGAAAAGACCGCCACCGGTTACCGTGCGACTTTCGATGACCCGCAGCGCGCAGTCACCCCGGGCCAGTCCGTGGTGTTCTACGACGGCGAAATCTGCCTGGGCGGCGGCGTCATTGAAGTGGCAGAGCCATGGACCAGTAAAGGCCAGGCGCAATGACTCCCACCCAGGAACAACTGACGGCGCTGGGCGGCGTGTTTCTCGCCGCCGTGCTGGTCGACAAGATCGCCAAGACCGGCCAGACCAACGAAGCCGGCCTGACCTGCATGCTGGGTAGCCTGTTGATTCGCGATCCCAAGGACACCCTGGAAGTCTACGGCGGCGACGATATCAATCTGCGCGAAGGCTATCGTGCCTTGATCGGCGCCCTCGAACGCGATCCAAGCGCCCTGCAGCGCGAACCCTTGCGTTATGCCCTGGCCATGCTTGGCCTGGAGCGTCAGTTGGCCAAGCGCGGCGACATGCTCGACGTGATCGGTAAGCGCCTGCCGCAAATCCAGTCCCAGGTCGAACACTTTGGCCCGGCTCACGAAAACGTGATCGCCGCCTGTGGCGCGCTGTACCAGGATACCCTGAGCACCTTGCGCCAACGCATCCAGGTGCACGGCGACATGCGTAACCTGCAACAACCGAGCAATGCCTCGAAAATTCGCGCCCTGCTGCTCGCCGGTATCCGTTCGGCACGCCTGTGGCGGCAGCTGGGCGGGCATCGCTGGCAGCTGGTGGTCAGCCGGCGCAAGCTGCTCAAAGAGCTTTATCCGCTGATGCGCAGCAGCTGAACCGCGCCCGCAACATGCTTTTGTAATCTGTAACGCGTAATACGCCGGTCAGTTGGCGACGGACCGGCGGATTTTTTCATGTATGATACGCGCCCCATTTCGTTGCCCGACTGTCCGAGAACACCCCATGCAGCTTTCTTCGCTCACTGCGGTTTCCCCTGTTGACGGCCGCTACGCCGGCAAAACCCAGGCCCTGCGCCCAATTTTCAGCGAGTACGGCCTGATCCGTGCCCGTGTCCTGGTTGAAGTGCGCTGGCTCCAGCGCCTGGCCGCTCACCCTGCCATCAGCGAAGTGCCGGCGTTCTCCGCGCAAGCCAACGCGGTGTTGAACACCTTGGCGGAAAACTTCTCTCTGGAGCATGCCGAGCGCGTCAAAGAGATCGAGCGCACCACCAACCACGACGTCAAAGCCATCGAATACCTGCTCAAGGAGCAGGCGGCCAAGCTGCCGGAACTGGCCAAGGTCAGCGAATTCATCCACTTTGCCTGCACCAGCGAGGACATCAACAACCTGTCCCACGCCCTGATGCTGCGCGAAGGCCGTGATGATGTGATGCTGCCGCTGATGCGCCAGACCGCCAACGCCATCCGCGAACTGGCCATCCGTTTCGCCGACGTGCCGATGCTGTCGCGCACCCACGGCCAACCGGCCTCGCCGACCACCCTGGGCAAAGAACTGGCCAACGTGGTTTACCGCCTGGAGCGCCAGATCGCTCAGGTCGCTGCCGTTCCGCTGCTGGGCAAGATCAACGGCGCTGTCGGCAACTACAACGCCCACCTGTCGGCCTACCCCGAGATCGACTGGGAAGCCAACGCCCGCGCCTTCATCGAAGACGAGCTGGGTCTGGGCTTCAACCCGTACACCACGCAGATCGAACCGCACGACTACATCGCCGAGCTGTTCGACGCGATCGCACGCTTCAACACCATCCTGATCGACTTCGACCGCGACATCTGGGGCTACATCTCCCTGGGTTATTTCAAGCAACGCACCATCGCTGGCGAAATCGGCTCGTCGACCATGCCGCACAAGGTCAACCCGATCGACTTCGAAAACTCCGAAGGCAACCTGGGCATCGCCAACGCGCTTTTCCAGCACCTGGCGAGCAAGCTGCCGATCTCCCGCTGGCAGCGCGACCTGACCGACTCCACCGTACTGCGCAACCTCGGTGTCGGCTTCGCCCACAGCGTGATCGCGTACGAAGCCAGCCTCAAGGGCATCAGCAAGCTGGAGCTCAACGAGCAGAAAATCGCCGCTGACCTGGACGCCTGCTGGGAAGTCCTGGCCGAGCCGATCCAGACCGTGATGCGCCGCTACAACATCGAAAACCCGTACGAGAAGCTGAAAGAATTGACCCGCGGCAAGGGCATCAGCCCGGAAGCGTTGCAGACTTTCATCGACGGCCTGGACATGCCGGCCGCCGCCAAGGCAGAGCTGAAGTTGCTCACCCCGGCGAACTACATCGGTAACGCTGTAGAGCAAGCCAAACGTATCTGATCGACCGCAAGACCCCTTTGAGACGCCCGGCAGCGCCGGGCGTTTTTATTCCCGTATGAAAAGTGCATTTTTTCAATAGGTTACACATGAATCCTGACACTCCTCTGCAACTTCTCGGCGGTATCACGGCACGGGAATTCCTGCGCGACTACTGGCAGAAAAAACCACTGCTGATCCGTCAGGCAATTCCTGATTTCGAAAGCCCGATCGACGCCGACGAACTGGCCGGCCTGGCACTGGAAGAAGAAGTCGAATCGCGTCTGATCATCGAAAACGGCGAACGCCCGTGGGAATTGCGCCGCGGTCCGTTTGCCGAAGACGAATTCAGCAAATTGCCGGAGCGAGAGTGGACCCTGCTGGTTCAAGCCGTGGACCAGTTCGTACCGGAAGTCAGCGAACTGCTCGAACATTTCCGCTTCCTGCCGAGCTGGCGCATCGACGACGTGATGATCAGCTTCGCCGCCCCGGGTGGCAGCGTGGGTCCGCACTTCGACAACTACGACGTGTTCCTGCTGCAAGGCCATGGCAAGCGCAACTGGAAGATCGGCCAGATGTGCGATTCCGATAGCGCCCTGCTGCAGCATGCCGACCTGCGCATCCTCGCCGACTTCGAAGCCACCGATGAGTGGGTCCTGGAACCGGGCGACATGCTGTACCTGCCGCCGCGCCTGGCCCACTGCGGCGTTGCAGTCGATGACTGCCTGACCTATTCGGTTGGTTTCCGCGCACCGAGCGCCGCTGAAGTACTGACCCACTTCACCGATTTCCTTAGCCAGTTCCTGCCGGATGAAGAGCGCTACACCGACGCCGACGCCCTGCCGGTGGCGGATCCGCACCAGATCCAGCATGACGCCCTCGACCGCTTGAAAGGCCTGCTGGCCGAACACATGAGCGACGAGCGCCTGCTGCTGACCTGGTTCGGCCAGTTCATGACCGAACCGCGCTACCCGGAACTGGTGGTCGGGCCGGAAGATCTGGAAGAAGACGACGTACTCAGCGCACTGGAAGAAGGCGCCGTACTGATCCGCAACCCGAGCGCACGCCTGGCCTGGTCGGAAGTCGACGACGACCTGCTGCTGTTCGCCAGCGGCCAGAGCCGCTACCTGCCGGGCAAGTTGCGCGAACTGTTGAAGATGATCTGCGCCGCCGACGCGCTGCACATCGACAACCTCGGCGCCTGGCTGAGCGACGAAGACGGCCGCAGCCTGCTGTGCGAACTGGTCAAGCAAGGAAGCCTGGGGTTCGCCGATGAATAAGATTCACGTAAGTGTCGCAGACTGGCAAAAGGACAACGCCGAGATCCGGCGCATTCGTGAGACGGTGTTCGTCGCCGAGCAATGCGTGCCACCCGAGCTGGAATGGGACGCCGATGACGCGACCGCCGTGCATTTCCTGGCGTTCGAAGGCGACTTTCCGATCGGTACCGCCCGCTTGCTGCCCGACGGGCACGTTGGCCGGGTATCGGTACTCAAGGACTGGCGCGGCCTGAAAGTCGGCGATGCACTGATGCATGCAGTGATCGGTGAAGCCGAGAAGCGCGGGCTCAAGCAGCAGATGCTCAGCGCCCAGGTGCAGGCCACGGCGTTCTATGAGCGCCTGGGCTTTCGCATGGTCAGCGAGGAGTTCCTGGAAGCCGGGATTCCTCATGTGGACATGGTTCGCCATTCGGCCTGAACCCTGTGATGAAGAGGCCCTGCGTCATGGCGGGCCTCTTTGTCATGGAGGGCTTGTGTGCCTCAGAAGGCTTGTGTGCCATAGAGGGCTTCTGTGTCATAGAGGGCCTTTTTGTCATGGAGGGCTTGTGTGCCTAGAGGGCTTCTGTGGCGAGGGGGCTTGCCCCCGCTGGGTCGCGCAGCGGCCCCAGTATTTTCAGGGCCGCTGCGCAGCCCAACGGGGGCAAGCCCCCTCGCCACAAAAGCAATATGTGAACACCATCAAAACGCCTCGTCATCTTCAGATGCCGGGGCGTTTTGCCGTCTAGGATTCAACTACCGCCCCGCCAGGCCGACAAACTGGCAACATCAAGCCTTTGATTGCGGAGATAACGGATATGTCCCTACGCACCCTGCTCACCACACTGTTGGTAGCCAGCAGCTTTTCGGTCATGGCAGCCACGGAAATCGTGCCGCTGAAATATCACACCAGCGCCGACATGCTGCCGGTCGCCCAAGACTATATCGGCAAGGACGGCCAGGTCAGCGCCTACGGCAATCAGCTCATTGTCAACGCCGATCAGCGCAAGATCGACGAACTTAAAGCCCTTCTCAGCCAACTCGACACCGCCCCAAAACGCCTGCTGATCACTGTCGACACCAACGAAAACAACGTTCAGGGTGGTCAGGGTTATTCGGTGAACGGCGCCAAACCGGGCAAGACCCGGATCATCAGCTATGGCACCGACAGCCGCGACGGTGGCATCCAGCAAATCCAGGCCAGTGAAGGCGCGCCGGCGCTGATCCAGGTCGGCCAAAGCATTCCGCTGACCAGCAGCCAGACCGACTCCTACGGCGACCTGCGCAGCCAGACCGAATACCGCAACGTCACCCAGGGCTTCTACGTCACCGCCAGCGTCACCGGTGACATCGTTCACCTGTCGATCAGTACCAATCGTGACCGCATGAGCCAGGAACGTCCCGATGTAGTGAACGTGCAAAGTACCGACACGACAGTCACCGGGCGCCTGGGTGAATGGATCCTGCTGGCCGGCATGAATGGCCAGACGCAGGCCGACAAACAGGGCATGACCCGCAACTACGCGACTCAGAGCCGCAATGACATGACTGTGCGGGTGAAAGTCGACACTTTGGACTAACGTCCCAAAAACTGACTGGCGAGTCGCATTCACAGAAAAATGTAGTGCCTGAAAAAAAGCACTACAAAACGTTTGACGCGCCAAAAAAGCAAAGGCATGATGGCCTCGCTCCCGCTAACCAGGGGCCCTGGCAAGGGCCTTCGAAGCGATGTCTCGCAGCTACCCCGCGATCCGCTTCGTGTCTGTACCGCCCACAAGGTGTGTTTGACGAGGTTGCCGACTGGAACGAAGTTGTCCCGAGGGACGGAAGCTAATAGGTAACCCGGCAGCACACTGATGTTCGTACCAAGGCCCACGATGCCCGAATGCGCCCGCAGTTCGCCTCTACCTGCTCTCTTCCCCCCCCGAGTCATCGTCCACCCCGTCGTCAGCCCCGCCGAATCCGACCGAACCATTGAGCTTCTGGTCAGCGAGCGCAGGAATTTTCCACCGCAGAACAACTTTTCATAAAGACGCGACGAGGTTTATCTCCATGGCACTGACACGCGAACAGCAAATTGCAGCCCTCGAAAAAGACTGGGCTGAAAACCCGCGCTGGAAAGGCGTGACACGCACTTACTCCGCTGCTGACGTCGTCCGTCTGCGTGGCTCGGTTCAACCTGAGCACACCTTTGCAAAAATGGGCGCCGAGAAGCTGTGGAACCTGGTGACCCAGGGTGCCAAGCCAGCCTTCCGTCCTGAGAAAGATTTCGTCAACTGCATGGGCGCCCTGACCGGCGGCCAGGCTGTACAACAAGTTAAAGCCGGTATCCAGGCGATCTACCTGTCGGGCTGGCAGGTTGCTGCGGACAACAACTCCGCAGAATCGATGTACCCGGACCAGTCGCTGTACCCGGTGGACTCGGTTCCAACCGTGGTCAAGCGCATCAACAACTCGTTCCGTCGCGCCGACCAGATCCAGTGGAAAGCCGGCAAGAACCCGGGCGACGACGGCTACATCGACTACTTCGCACCTATCGTGGCTGACGCCGAAGCCGGTTTCGGCGGCGTACTGAACGCCTACGAGCTGATGAAGAGCATGATCGAAGCAGGCGCCGCCGGCGTTCACTTCGAAGACCAACTGGCTTCCGTGAAGAAATGCGGCCACATGGGCGGCAAGGTACTGGTTCCTACCCAGGAAGCCGTACAGAAGCTGACCGCTGCCCGTCTGGCGGCTGACGTTGCCGGTACTCCGACCATCATCCTGGCTCGTACCGACGCTAACGCCGCCGACCTGCTGACTTCCGACTGCGACCCGTACGACCAGCCATTCGTGACTGGCGAACGTACCCAGGAAGGCTTCTACAAAGTGCGCGCTGGCCTGGACCAGGCGATCGCTCGCGGCCTGGCTTACGCTCCGTACGCCGACCTGATCTGGTGCGAAACCGCCAAGCCAGACCTGGACGAGGCTCGTCGCTTCGCTGAAGCGATCAAAAAGGAATACCCGGACCAACTGCTGTCCTACAACTGCTCGCCTTCTTTCAACTGGAAGAAAAACCTGGACGACGCGACCATCGCCAAGTTCCAGCGCGAACTGTCCGCCATGGGCTACAAGCACCAGTTCATCACCCTGGCCGGCATTCACAACATGTGGCACAGCATGTTCAACCTGGCGCACGACTACGCCCGCAACGACATGACTGCCTACGTGAAGCTGCAAGAGCAGGAATTCGCTGACGCTTCGAAGGGCTACACCTTCGTGGCTCACCAGCAGGAAGTGGGCACCGGCTACTTCGACGACATGACCACCGTGATCCAGGGCGGCTCGTCTTCGGTCACCGCGCTGACCGGTTCGACTGAAGAAGAACAGTTCCACTGATCTGCTTCTTGAGTACACGGCCGCTGCGGACCGACTGAAAAGCTAACCGCAGCGCTGCACATCTGACGCCCCGACTGGTTCGGGGCGTTTTTTTTGCCTGCGACTCCTCAAACACCACAAACCCTGCATCCATACCTCACCGCAGGAGCTGTCTCGTGAAACGAGGCTGCGATCTTTTGATCTTGCTTGTAAAAAATCAAAAGATCGCAGCCTCGTTTCACTCGACAGCTCCTACAGTTATGCGCATGTAAGACAACTTCCCCACCATAAACCAGTTAAACACTTTAAAAACCAGCACAAACAATACTGATTATCATTTAGCAAAAACCATGTTCGTTACATTCCAAACAAAACATAATTCCCCAAATGCCGGCTAATGCCCGCATCGCAAGGGCTACAGGGCTCCAAAGGCTCAGAATGTCCTTATTCCTATAATAAATTTCGCTATAGGAATTTTACTTGCCGGGTGTTTAGCCATAAAATCAGCGGGATTGATTGCTGCGACATATCGTCACTGCTTTGTTACTTTTTCAAGCTCAGAGACCTTTGCTCTCTGTTAAGGATTACCAGCATGCCCGAAGCGACAGGACTCATGGCCCACAACTGGGGCTTTGCCATTTTCCTTCTAGGCGTCGTCGGCCTCTGTGCCTTCATGCTGGGCGTCTCAAGCCTCCTCGGGTCAAAAGCCTGGGGCCGCAGCAAAAACGAACCGTTCGAGTCCGGCATGCTACCTACAGGTGGCGCCCGCTTGCGGCTCTCGGCAAAATTCTATCTGGTCGCGATGCTCTTCGTGATCTTCGATATCGAAGCCCTCTTTCTCTTTGCATGGTCTGTGTCCGTCCGCGAAAGCGGCTGGACCGGATTCGTCGAAGCTCTCGTTTTCATAGCAATTCTGTTGGCAGGCCTTGTCTACCTATTCCGAGTGGGCGCCCTTGACTGGGCTCCGGAAGCTCGGCGCAAGCGGCAAGCGAAGCTGAAACAATGAGGCTTTGGCAATGCAATACAATCTCACCAGGATCGACCCCGATGCTCCTAACGAGCAGTATCCGATTGGCGAACGGGAAACCGTTTCCGATCCGTTAGAAGATCAAGTCCACAAAAACATCTTCATGGGCAAGCTCGAAGACGTGCTTAACGGCACGATCAACTGGGGGCGCAAGAACTCCCTGTGGCCGTATAACTTCGGTCTTTCGTGCTGCTACGTGGAAATGACCACCGCCTTCACGGCGCCCCACGACATCGCGCGCTTTGGCGCCGAGGTTATCCGGGCATCGCCGCGCCAGGCGGATTTCATGGTTATCGCTGGTACCTGCTTCATCAAGATGGCGCCGATCATTCAGCGTCTCTATGAGCAAATGCTCGAACCGAAATGGGTAATTTCCATGGGTTCGTGCGCCAACTCCGGTGGCATGTACGACATCTACTCTGTCGTTCAAGGGGTGGACAAGTTCCTGCCCGTGGACGTCTACGTGCCTGGCTGCCCGCCCCGTCCTGAAGCTTTCCTGCAAGGCCTGATGCTGTTGCAGGAGTCAATTGGACAGGAGCGTCGTCCGCTTTCCTGGGTCGTTGGTGATCAAGGCGTCTACCGCGCCGAGATGCCTTCCGAGAAGGAAAAGCGCCGCGAACAGCGAATCGCAGTCACCAACCTGCGCAGCCCCGACGAAGTCTGATCCAGATCTGCTTCTTTGATAGAACGAGACACTGGCTTCATTCTTTACGTTGACCGAAAGCGATAAATAACCATGACTACAGGCAGTGCTCTGTACATCCCGCCTTACAAGGCAGACGACCAGGATGTGGTCGTCGAACTGAACAACCGTTTTGGCCCGGAGGCGTTCACCGCCCAGCCTACCCGCACCGGCATGCCGGTGCTTTGGGTTGCCCGCGCCAAACTCGTCGAAGTCCTGACCTTCCTGCGTAACCTGCCCAAGCCGTACGTCATGCTCTATGACCTGCACGGCGTGGACGAGCGTCTGCGCACCAAGCGTCAAGGGCTGCCAAGCGGCGCCGACTTCTCCGTGTTCTATCACTTGATGTCGATCGAGCGTAACAGCGACGTCATGATCAAGGTCGCCCTGTCCGAGAGCGACCTCAGCCTGCCGACCGTCACCAGCATCTGGCCGAACGCCAACTGGTACGAGCGTGAAGTCTGGGACATGTACGGCATCGACTTCAAAGGCCACCCTCACCTGACGCGCATCATGATGCCGCCCACCTGGGAAGGTCACCCGCTGCGCAAGGATTTTCCGGCGCGCGCCACCGAATTCGATCCGTTCAGCCTGACCCTGGCCAAACAACAACTCGAGGAAGAAGCCGCGCGCTTCAAGCCTGAAGACTGGGGCATGAAACGTTCCGGCGCGAACGAGGACTACATGTTCCTCAACCTCGGCCCTAACCACCCTTCGGCGCACGGTGCGTTCCGCATCATCCTGCAGCTGGACGGTGAAGAGATCGTCGATTGCGTTCCGGACATCGGCTACCACCACCGTGGCGCCGAGAAGATGGCCGAGCGCCAGTCCTGGCACAGCTTCATCCCGTACACCGACCGTATCGACTACCTCGGCGGCGTGATGAACAACCTGCCGTACGTGCTCTCGGTCGAGAAGCTGGCCGGCATCAAGGTGCCAGAGAAGGTCGACGTCATCCGCATCATGATGGCCGAGTTCTTCCGGATCACCAGCCACCTGCTGTTCCTGGGTACTTACATCCAGGACGTCGGCGCCATGACTCCGGTGTTCTTCACCTTCACCGACCGCCAGAAGGCGTACACGGTGATCGAAGCCATTACCGGTTTCCGCCTGCACCCGGCCTGGTACCGCATCGGTGGCGTCGCCCACGACCTGCCGCGCGGCTGGGAAAAACTGGTGAAAGACTTCGTCGAGTGGATGCCAAAGCGTCTGGACGAATACCAGAAAGCCGCACTGGACAACAGCATCCTGCGTGGCCGCACCATCGGCGTCGCCGCCTACAACACCAAGGAAGCCCTGGAATGGGGTGTCACCGGTGCCGGCCTGCGTTCGACCGGTTGCGACTTCGACCTGCGTAAAGCGCGTCCATACTCCGGTTACGAGAACTTCGAATTCGAAGTGCCGCTGGCCGCCAATGGCGATGCCTACGATCGTTGCATCGTACGTGTCGAAGAAATGCGCCAGAGCATCAAGATCATCGAGCAGTGCATGCGCAACATGCCGCAAGGCCCGTACAAGGCGGATCACCCGCTGACCACGCCGCCGCCGAAAGAGCGCACCCTGCAACACATCGAGACCCTGATCACGCACTTCCTGCAAGTTTCGTGGGGCCCGGTCATGCCGGCCAACGAATCCTTCCAGATGATCGAAGCGACCAAGGGCATCAACAGTTATTACCTGACGAGCGATGGCGGCACCATGAGCTACCGCACCCGGATTCGTACTCCAAGCTTCCCGCACTTGCAGCAGATCCCTTCGGTGATCAAAGGCAGCATGGTCGCGGACTTGATCGCGTACCTGGGTAGTATCGATTTCGTTATGGCCGACGTGGACCGCTAAGCATGAACAGCACGCTTATCCAGACAGACCGTTTCACCTTGAGTGAAACCGAGCGCTCGGCCATCGAGCACGAGTTGCATCACTACGAAGACCCGCGCGCGGCGTCCATCGAAGCCCTGAAGATCGTCCAGAAGGAACGTGGCTGGGTGCCGGATGGCGCCCTGTACGCCATCGGCGAAATCCTCGGCATCCCGGCCAGCGACGTAGAAGGCGTGGCGACGTTCTATAGCCAGATCTTCCGTCAGCCGGTCGGCCGTCACATCATTCGCGTCTGCGACAGCATGGTCTGCTACATCGGCGGCCACGAGTCGGTTGTCAGCGAAATCCAGAGCAAGCTCGGCATCGGCCTGGGTCAAACCACCGCCGACGGTCGTTTCACCCTGCTGCCGGTCTGCTGCCTCGGCAACTGCGACAAGGCGCCGGCGTTGATGATCGACGACGACACTTTCGGTGATGTGCAGCCAGCAGGCGTTGCCAAATTGCTCGAGGGCTACGTATGACCCTGACTTCTTTCGGCCCGGCCAACCGCATCAAGCGTTCGGCCGAGACTCACCCGCTCACCTGGCGTCTGCGTGACGACGGCGAAGCCGTATGGCTCGACGAGTACCAGGCCAAGAACGGTTACGCCGCTGCGCGCAAGGCCTTTGCCGACATGGCTCAGGACGATATCGTCCAGACCGTGAAAGATTCCGGCCTCAAAGGTCGCGGCGGTGCAGGCTTCCCCACAGGCGTGAAGTGGGGACTGATGCCAAAGGACGAATCCATCAACATCCGCTACCTGCTGTGCAACGCGGATGAAATGGAGCCCAACACCTGGAAAGACCGCATGCTGATGGAGCAACTGCCCCATCTGCTGATCGAAGGCATGCTGATCAGTGCCCGTGCACTGAAAACCTACCGTGGCTACATCTTCCTGCGTGGCGAATACACCACCGCCGCCAAGCACCTCAACCGTGCCGTGGAAGAAGCCAAGGCAGCGGGCCTGCTGGGTAAAAACATTCTGGGCAGCGGCTTCGATTTCGAGCTGTTCGTCCACACCGGCGCCGGGCGTTACATCTGCGGTGAAGAAACCGCGTTGATCAACTCCCTCGAAGGTCGCCGCGCCAACCCGCGCTCCAAGCCGCCCTTCCCTGCCGCCGTTGGCGTGTGGGGCAAGCCGACCTGCGTGAACAACGTTGAAACCCTGTGCAACGTCCCGGCGATCATTGCCGACGGCGTGGACTGGTACAAATCGTTGGCACGCGAGGGCAGTGAAGACATGGGCACCAAGCTCATGGGCTTCTCCGGCAAGGTCAAGAACCCGGGCCTGTGGGAACTGCCATTCGGCGTCACCGGTCGCGAGCTGTTCGAAGACTACGCCGGCGGCATGCGCGACGGCTTCAAGCTCAAGGCCTGGCAACCAGGCGGCGCCGGTACCGGCTTCCTGTTGCCGGAACACCTGGACGCACAAATGTACGCCGGCGGCATCGCCAAGGTGGGCACCCGTATGGGTACCGGCCTGGCCATGGCGGTAGACGACAGCGTCAACATGGTGTCCCTGCTGCGCAACATGGAGCAGTTCTTCGCTCGCGAGTCCTGCGGTTTCTGCACCCCTTGCCGTGATGGTTTGCCATGGAGCGTCAAGCTCCTGATGGCCATCGAGAACGGTGAAGGCCAGCCAGGCGACATCGAGACCCTGCTGGGTCTGGTCGGTTTCCTCGGCCCAGGCAAGACCTTCTGTGCTCACGCACCGGGCGCCGTGGAGCCATTGGGCAGCGCAATCAAATACTTCCGCCATGAGTTCGAAGCCGGTATCGCGCCAGTCAGCGCCGCCGTCCCGCCTCTGGCAAGGCCGATTGTAGTCGGCGCGTAAACGCTTAAAAAAGCGAAGGGTCCGTGCCCTTCGCTTTTCGTGTGATGACGCCTTTAACGGCTGTGTTGATTCACGCGCACAACAAGATTCCATTAGCCACGCCCGCTGACACCGGGCCAACGAAGAACTTTGAACCATGGCCACTATCCACGTAGACGGCAAAGCGCTCGAAGTCGATGGGGCAGACAACCTGTTACAGGCATGTCTGTCTCTGGGCCTCGATATTCCGTATTTCTGCTGGCACCCTGCCCTTGGCAGCGTTGGCGCTTGCCGCCAGTGCGCGGTCAAGCAGTACACCGACGAGAACGACACCCGTGGTCGTATCGTCATGTCCTGCATGACGCCTGCCACCGACAACACCTGGATTTCCATCGAAGATGAAGAATCCAAGGCGTTCCGCGCCAGTGTTGTTGAATGGCTGATGACCAACCACCCTCACGACTGCCCGGTCTGTGAAGAAGGCGGTCACTGCCATCTGCAAGACATGACGGTAATGACCGGCCACAACGAGCGCCGTTACCGCTTCACCAAGCGTACCCACCAGAACCAGCAACTGGGCCCGTTCATTTCCCACGAAATGAACCGCTGCATCGCTTGCTACCGCTGCGTGCGCTTCTATAAGGACTACGCCGGCGGCACCGACCTCGGTGTATTCGGCGCCCACGACAACGTGTACTTCGGTCGCGTTGAAGACGGCACCCTGGAAAGCGAGTTCTCCGGCAACCTCACCGAGGTCTGCCCGACCGGTGTGTTCACCGACAAGACTCACTCCGAGCGCTACAACCGTAAATGGGACATGCAGTTCTCGCCGAGCATCTGCCATGGCTGCTCCAGCGGTTGCAACATCTCCCCGGGCGAGCGCTACGGTGAACTGCGTCGTATCGAAAACCGTTTCAACGGTTCGGTAAACCAGTACTTCCTGTGCGACCGTGGCCGTTTCGGCTACGGCTACGTCAACCGCGAAGACCGTCCGCGTCAGCCGCTGCTTGCCAACGGCACCAAGCTGAGCCTGGACGAAGCGCTGGATAAAGCCGCCGACCTGCTGCGCGGTCGCAACATCGTCGGTATCGGTTCGCCGCGCGCCAGCCTCGAAAGCAACTACGCGTTGCGCGAACTGGTCGGCGCCGAGCACTTCTACTCCGGTATCGAAGCTGCCGAGCTGGACCGCATCCGCCTGGTCCTGCAAGTGCTCAAAGACAGCCCGTTGCCAGTACCGAACATGCGCGACATCGAAGACCACGACGCCATCTTCGTCCTCGGCGAAGACCTGACCCAGACCGCTGCGCGCATGGCACTGTCCCTGCGTCAATCGGTCAAGGGCAAGGCCGAAGACATGGCCGACGCCATGCGCGTCCAGCCTTGGCTCGACGCCGCGGTGAAGAACATCGGTCAGCACGCGCTGAACCCGCTGTTCATCGCCAGCCTGGCTGAAACCAAGCTCGACGACATCGCTGAAGAATGCGTACACGCCGCTCCAGACGACCTGGCCCGCATCGGTTTCGCCGTGGCTCACGCCCTCGACGCCAGCGCGCCAGCCGTTGAAGGCCTGGACGCTGAAGCCCTCGAGCTGGCCAAGCGCATTGCCGACGCCCTGCTCGCGGCCAAACGTCCGCTGATCATCGCCGGTACTTCCCTGGGCTCCAAAGCCTTGATCGAAGCCGCCGCGAACATCGCCAAGGCTCTGAAACTGCGCGAGAAGAACGGTTCCATCAGCCTGATCGTGCCAGAGGCCAACAGCCTCGGCCTGGCCATGCTCGGTGGCGAATCGGTCGACGCCGCGCTGCAAGCGGTCATCGACGGGAAAGCCGACGCCATCGTCGTGCTGGAAAACGATCTGTACACCCGTACCGACAAGGCCAAGGTCGATGCTGCCCTGACCGCCGCCAAAGTACTGATCGTCGCCGACCATCAGAAGACCGCTACCAGCGATCGCGCGCACCTGGTTCTGCCAGCCGCCAGCTTCGCTGAAGGCGACGGTACCCTGGTCAGCCAGGAAGGTCGCGCCCAGCGTTTCTTCCAGGTGTTCGATCCGAAGTACATGGACGCGAGCATCCTGGTTCACGAAGGCTGGCGCTGGCTGCATGCCCTGCGCGCGACCCTGTTGAACCAGCCGATCGACTGGACCCAACTGGACCACGTCACCGCCGCCGTCGCTTCCAGCACTTCGATCCTGAACCGCATCGTCGACGCCGCACCGTCCGCCGCGTTCCGCATCAAGGGCATGAAACTGGCCCGTGAACCGCTGCGCTACTCCGGTCGTACCGCCATGCGCGCCGACATCAGCGTGCACGAACCGCGTACCCCGCAAGACAAGGACACCGCGTTCGCCTTCTCCATGGAAGGTTACTCGGGTTCCGCCGAACCGCGTCAGCAAGTGCCATTCGCCTGGTCTCCGGGCTGGAACTCGCCGCAGGCCTGGAACAAGTTCCAGGACGAAGTCGGTGGTCACATCCGCGCTGGCGACCCGGGCACCCGCCTGATCGAAAGCAACGGTGACTCGCTGAACTGGTTCGCCAGTGTTCCGCGTGCATTCAACCCGGCCCAGGGCACCTGGCAAGTCGTACCGTTCTTCCACCTGTTCGGCAGCGAAGAGAACTCTTCGAAAGCCGCTCCGGTTCAGGAACGCATTCCGGCTGCCTACGTCGCACTGGCCAAGTCCGAAGCCGACCGCCTGGGTGTCAATGACGGCGCCATGCTCAGCTTGAACGTTGCTGGCCAGACCCTGCGTCTGCCGCTGCGCATCAACGAAGAGCTGGGTGCCGGCCTGGTGGCACTGCCTGCGGGCATCGCCGGCATTCCGCCAGCGATCTTTGGCAAATCCGTTGATGGTCTGCAGGAGGCAGCTCAATGACCTGGTTCACTCCTGAAGTGATCGACATCATCATCGCGGTCCTCAAGGCCGTGGTGATTCTGCTTGCCGTGGTGGTTTGCGGTGCACTGCTGAGCTGGGTCGAGCGTCGTTTGCTCGCCCTCTGGCAGGACCGTTACGGTCCGAACCGCGTCGGTCCGTTCGGCGCGTTCCAGATCGCCGCCGACATGATCAAGATGTTCTTCAAGGAAGACTGGACGCCTCCATTCGCCGACAAGATGATCTTCACCCTGGCACCGGTAGTGGCCATGAGCGCCCTGCTGATTGCCTTCGCGATCATCCCGATCACCCCGACCTGGGGCGTGGCGGACATCAACATCGGCATCCTGTTCTTCTTCGCCATGGCGGGTCTGTCGGTCTACGCGGTGCTGTTCGCCGGCTGGTCGAGCAACAACAAGTTCGCCCTGCTCGGCAGCTTGCGGGCCTCGGCACAGACCGTGTCGTACGAAGTGTTCATGGGCCTGTCGCTGATGGGCATCGTGATCCAGGTCGGCTCGTTCAACATGCGCGACATCGTTGAATACCAAGCGCAGAACCTGTGGTTCATCATTCCGCAGATCTTTGGTTTCCTGACCTTCTTCATCGCTGGCGTGGCCGTGACTCACCGTCACCCGTTCGACCAGCCGGAAGCGGAACAGGAACTGGCAGACGGTTACCACATTGAATACGCCGGCATGAAATGGGGCATGTTCTTCGTCGGCGAGTACATCGGCATCGTGCTGATCTCGGCGCTGCTGGTGACCTTGTTCTTCGGTGGCTGGCACGGCCCGTTCGGCATCCTGCCGCAGATCCCGTTCATCTGGTTCGCACTGAAAACCGCGTTCTTCATCATGATCTTCATCCTGTTGCGCGCTTCGATTCCGCGCCCACGGTATGACCAAGTGATGGATTTCAGCTGGAAGTTCTGCCTGCCGCTGACCCTCGTCAACATGCTGGTGACCGCTGCGATCGTGTTGCTCAACACGCCCGCCGTCGCGGCTCAGTGAGGATAGAGAATCATGAAGTACATAATTGACATCGTGCATGGCTTCTTCACCCAGCTTCGCAGCCTGGTGATGATTTTCGGCCATGCCTTCCGCAAGCGCGACACGCTGCAGTACCCGGAAGAACCGGTCTACCTGCCGCCGCGCTACCGTGGCCGTATCGTCCTGACCCGCGACCCCGACGGTGAAGAGCGTTGTGTAGCGTGCAACCTGTGCGCCGTGGCGTGCCCGGTGGGTTGCATCTCGCTGCAGAAAGCTGAAACCGAAGACGGTCGCTGGTACCCGGACTTCTTCCGCATCAACTTCTCGCGCTGCATTTTCTGCGGCCTCTGCGAGGAAGCCTGCCCGACCACCGCGATCCAGCTCACGCCGGATTTCGAAATGGCCGAGTTCAAACGTCAGGACCTGGTGTACGAGAAAGAAGATCTTTTGATCTCCGGCCCCGGCAAAAACCCTGATTACAACTTCTATCGTGTTGCAGGTATGGCGATTGCCGGTAAGCCGAAGGGCTCCGCGCAGAATGAAGCCGAACCGATCAACGTGAAGAGCTTGCTGCCTTAAGGAAGAAAGATGGAATTCGCTTTCTATTTCGCATCGGGTATCGCTGTGGTGTCCACGCTTCGCGTGATCACCAACACCAACCCTGTGCACGCCCTGCTCTACCTGATCATTTCGCTGATCGCCGTGGCCATGACGTTCTTCGCCCTCGGCGCACCGTTTGCCGGTGTCCTGGAAGTGATCGCCTACGCTGGCGCCATCATGGTGCTGTTCGTGTTCGTGGTGATGATGCTGAACCTGGGCCCGGCCTCGGTTCAGCAAGAGCGCGTCTGGCTCAAGCCCGGTATCTGGCTCGGTCCGGTCATTCTCGGCGCCCTGCTGCTGGCTGAACTGCTGTACGTGCTGTTCGCCCACCAGAGCGGTGAAGCCGTCGGCCACACCACCGTAGACGCCAAGGCCGTGGGCATCAGCCTGTTCGGTCCTTACCTGCTGGTGGTTGAACTCGCCTCGATGCTGCTGCTCGCTGCAGCCGTGACGGCGTTCCACTTGGGCCGCAACGAAGCCAAGGAGCAATGACGATGCCTGCTATCCCTATGGAGCATGGTCTGGCGGTCGCCGGCATCCTGTTCTGCCTCGGTCTGGTCGGCCTGATGGTCCGCCGCAACATCCTTTTCGTGCTGATGAGCCTGGAGGTCATGATGAATGCCTCCGCACTGGCGTTCATCGTTGCCGGTAGCCGCTGGGCGCAGCCGGATGGACAGATCATGTTCATCCTGGTGATCAGCCTGGCAGCCGCCGAGGCCAGTATCGGCCTGGCGATTCTGTTGCAACTGTATCGCCGCTTCCACACGCTCGATATCGACGCTGCCAGTGAGATGCGCGGATGAACCTACTCTTTCTGACTTTCGTATTCCCTCTCATTGGTTTCCTGCTGCTGTCGTTCTCCCGTGGACGCATCTCGGAAAACCTGGCCGCATTGATCGGCGTGGGTTCCATCGGTCTGTCGGCAATCGTGACCGCCTACGTGATCTGGCAATTCAACGTCGCCCCGCCAGAAGGCGGTCACTACACCCAGGTGTTGTGGCAGTGGATGGCGGTGGAAGGCTTCACGCCGAACTTCGCGCTGTATCTGGACGGCCTGTCCGTGACCATGCTCGGCGTGGTTGTCGGCGTCGGCTTCCTGATCCACCTGTTCGCGTCCTGGTACATGCGCGGTGAAGCCGGTTACTCGCGCTTCTTCGCCTACACCAACCTGTTTATCGCCAGCATGCTGTTCCTGGTCCTGGGCGATAACCTGTTGTTCCTGTACTTCGGTTGGGAAGGCGTGGGCCTGTGCTCGTACCTGCTGATCGGTTTCTACTACAGCAACCGCAACAACGGTAACGCCGCACTCAAAGCCTTCATCGTGACCCGTATCGGTGACGTGTTCATGGCCATCGGCCTGTTCATTCTGTTTGCCCAACTGGGCACGCTGAACGTTCAGGAACTGCTGGTGCTGGCACCGCAGAAATTCCAGGCCGGCGACTTCTGGATGGTCATGGCCACCCTGATGCTGCTCGGTGGTGCTGTCGGTAAATCCGCGCAACTGCCGCTGCAAACCTGGCTGGCGGACGCGATGGCAGGTCCTACCCCGGTTTCGGCACTGATCCACGCCGCAACCATGGTGACCGCCGGTGTCTACCTGATCGCCCGTACCCACGGCCTGTTCACCCTGGCGCCGGAAATCCTGCATCTTGTAGGGATCGTTGGCGGCGTGACCCTGGTTCTGGCGGGCTTCGCAGCCCTGGTTCAGACCGACATCAAGCGTATCCTCGCCTACTCGACCATGAGCCAGATCGGCTACATGTTCCTGGCCTTGGGCGTTGGTGCCTGGGACGGCGCGATCTTCCACCTGATGACCCACGCCTTCTTCAAGGCCCTGCTGTTCCTTGCTTCCGGTGCGGTGATCGTTGCCTGCCACCACGAGCAGAACATCTTCAAGATGGGCGGTCTGTGGAAGAAACTGCCACTGGCCTACGCCAGCTTCATCGTCGGCGGCGCAGCCCTGGCGGCCCTGCCTCTGGTCACCGCAGGCTTCTACTCCAAGGACGAAATCCTCTGGGAAGCGTTCGCCAGCGGCAACAACGGCCTGCTCTATGCAGGTCTGGTCGGCGCGTTCATGACTTCGCTGTACACCTTCCGCCTGATCTTCATCGCGTTCCACGGTGAAGCGAAGACCGAAGCCCACGCCGGTCACGGTATCGCCCACTGGCTGCCTTTGTCGGTGCTGATCGTATTGTCGACCTTCATCGGCGCGATGATCGTTCCACCGCTGCACGGCGTGCTGCCGCAAAGCGTCGGCCATGCCGGCGGCGAAGCCAAGCACAGTCTGGAAATCGCTTCGGGCGCCATTGCCCTGGCCGGTATCCTGCTGGCTGCGTTGCTGTTCCTCGGCAAGCGTCGCTTCGTCACCGCCATCGCCAACAGCGGCATCGGCCGTTTCCTTTCGGCCTGGTGGTTCGCTGCCTGGGGCTTCGACTGGATCTACGACAAACTGTTCGTCAAGCCGTACCTGGCGATCAGCCACATCCTGCGCAAAGACCCGCTCGACCAGACCATCGGTCTGATCCCGCGCATGGCCAAAGGCGGTCACACCGCCCTGAGCCGTACCGAGACCGGTCAACTGCGTTGGTATGCCGCCTCGATGGCTGCGGGTGCCGTGCTGGTAATTGGCGCCGTCGTGCTGGTAGCGGTCTGATATGAACCTTGCGAATTTGCGAAAGGAAACGAGCCCGTCATGATTCTGCCTTGGCTAATCCTGATTCCCTTTATCGGCGGCCTGCTGTGCTGGATGGGTGAGCGCTTCGGCTCTACCCTCCCGCGCTGGATTGCGTTGCTGACCATGTCCCTGGAACTCGCTCTCGGCCTCTGGCTGTGGGCCCATGGCGACTATTCATTTGCACCGGCGCCTGGCGCCGACCCGACCTGGGCGCTTGAGTTCAAGCATGTCTGGATCGAGCGTTTCGGCATCAGCGTGCACCTGGCCCTCGACGGCCTGTCGCTGTTGATGATCATGCTGACCGGTCTGCTGGGTGTGCTCTCGGTACTCTGCTCGTGGAAAGAGATCCAGCGTCACGTTGGTTTCTTCCACCTGAACCTGATGTGGATCCTGGGCGGTGTCGTCGGCGTGTTCCTCGCCCTCGACCTGTTCATGTTCTTCTTCTTCTGGGAAATGATGCTGGTGCCGATGTACTTCCTCATCGCGCTCTGGGGTCACAGTTCTTCGGACGGCAAGAAAACCCGGATCTACGCGGCGACCAAGTTCTTCATCTTCACTCAGGCTTCCGGCCTGATCATGCTGGTGGCGATCCTCGGTCTGGTTCTGGTCAACTTCAACGACACCGGCGTGATTACCTTCAACTACGCCGACCTGTTGAAGACCAAGATGTCGACGACCACCGAGTACATCCTGATGCTCGGCTTCTTCATCGCCTTTGCGGTCAAGCTGCCAGTCGTACCGTTCCACTCCTGGTTGCCTGACGCTCACGCCCAGGCGCCGACCGCAGGTTCCGTCGACCTCGCCGGTATCTTGCTGAAGACCGCTGCCTACGGCCTGCTGCGTTTCGCCCTGCCGCTGTTCCCGAATGCCTCGGCCGAGTTCGCGCCGATCGCCATGACCCTGGGTCTGATCGGGATCTTCTACGGTGCGTTCCTGGCCTTTGCACAAACCGACATCAAGCGCCTGATTGCCTTCTCGTCCGTTTCCCACATGGGCTTCGTACTGATCGGCATCTACTCCGGCAGCCAACTGGCGCTGCAGGGTGCAGTCATGCAGATGCTGGCGCACGGTCTGTCGGCCGCGGCACTCTTTATCCTCAGTGGTCAGCTGTACGAACGCACCCACACCCGCGACATGCGTGAAATGGGTGGCCTGTGGTCGAAGATCGCTTACCTGCCAGCCCTCAGCCTGTTCTTCGCAGCAGCGTCCCTGGGCTTGCCGGGTACCGGTAACTTCGTCGGTGAGTTCCTGATCCTGATCGGCACCTTCCCGGTCGCACCATGGATCACCATCATCGCCACTACCGGCCTGGTGTTCGGTTCGGTCTACTCGCTGATCATGATCCACCGTGCGTACTTCGGTCCGGCCAAGTCGGACGCGGTACTGCACGGCATGGACAGTCGCGAACTGATCATGGTGGTCGGTCTGGCTGCACTGCTGATCTATATCGGCGTGTACCCACAACCGTTCCTCGATACCTCTGCCGCTACGATGCATGGCGTGCAGCAATGGCTCGGCACCGCCTTCACTCAACTCGCTTCGGCCCGGTAAGAGCGCTATGGAATTCACGACTCAACACTTTATCGCGCTAGCGCCGTTGTTGATCACCAGCGCCACGATCATCGTGGTGATGCTGGCGATCGCCTGGCGCCGCAACCACTCCCAGACCTTCCTGCTGTCGGTGGCGGGTCTGAACCTGGCTTTGCTGTCGATCCTGCCGGCCCTGAAAGTCGCGCCACTGGCCGTGACTCCATTGCTGCAAATCGACACCTTTGCCTGCCTGTACATGGCGCTGATCCTGGTCGCCACCCTTGCCTGTGTAACCCTCGCCCACGCCTACCTCGGCGATGGCGGTTCGGGTTACCCGGGCAACCGTGAAGAACTGTACCTGCTGATCCTGATGGCCGCCGCCGGTGGCCTGGTGCTGGTCAGCGCGCAGCACCTGGCCGGGTTGTTCATCGGTCTGGAACTGCTCTCGGTGCCGGTCTACGGTCTGGTAGCTTATGCCTTCTTCAACAAGCGTTCGCTGGAAGCCGGTATCAAGTACATGGTGCTGTCGGCTGCCGGTTCCGCGTTCCTGTTGTTCGGTATGGCGCTGCTGTACGCAGACTCGGGTTCCCTGAGCTTCACCGGTATCGGTCAGGCGCTGGCGGCAACGGGCCTGCCTAGCTCGCTGGCGCAACTGGGCCTGGGCATGATGCTGATCGGCCTGGCGTTCAAGCTGTCGCTGGTACCGTTCCACCTGTGGACTCCGGACGTCTACGAAGGTGCTCCGGCACCGGTGGCTGCGTTCCTGGCCACCGCTTCGAAAGTCGCCGTGTTCGCAGTGATGGTGCGTCTGTTCCAGATCTCCCCTGCCGCAAGCAGCGGCGTTCTGAGCGACGTGCTGACGGTTATCGCCATCGCCTCGATCCTGTTCGGTAACCTGCTGGCGCTGACCCAGAGCAATCTCAAGCGTCTGCTGGGTTACTCGTCCATCGCCCACTTCGGCTACCTGCTGATCGCCCTGGTGGCGAGCAAGGGTCTGGCCGTGGAAGCCATCGGCGTGTACCTGGTCACCTACGTGATCACCAGCCTCGGCGCGTTCGGCGTGATCACCCTGATGTCCTCGCCGTACAACGGCCGTGACGCCGATGCCCTGTACGAATACCGCGGCCTGTTCTGGCGCCGTCCGTACCTGACCGCCGTACTGACCGTGATGATGCTGTCCCTGGCCGGTATCCCGCTGACCGCGGGCTTCATCGGCAAGTTCTACATCATCGCCACCGGCGTCGAGTCCCATCAATGGTGGCTGGTCGGCTCCCTGGTACTGGGCAGTGCCATCGGCGTGTACTACTACCTGCGCGTCATGGTCACCCTCTACCTGATCGAACCGAGCCTGCGTCGCCACGATGCGCAACTGCATTGGGAACAGAAAGCAGGCGGTGTGATGCTGCTGGCCATTGCCGTGGTCGCGTTCTTCCTCGGCGTCTACCCACAACCACTGCTGACCCTGGTTCAGCAATCGGGTCTGGCGGGTTGATTGTTTAGACGAACCTGGCAGTAAACAGAAACGGCACCTTCGGGTGCCGTTTTTGCTTTATGGGATTTCAGTATCCCGGGAGTGCTGTCCTAGTGAGTCCTACATCATGGGATGGACAGACTGTAGGAATGGCCGCCAGTTGAAATGTTTTGGCCTTCCTACCCTACCCTTTTCAGGAAGCAACCTGCTTGAAGGTGTGCAATAGCTGACATCCAATCATCGCTGCCGGACGTATGGTGCATGGAAAGCCGTTCGGAACATCCAATGACACAGGAAACCCTCACATTACGGGACAGTCGTTTTGATTACCCATCCCGCTCGACACATGAAGACGTAACCTATCGTGAAATTACTTTGGTCAACGACCTTTATTCTGGCCATATTTGGCCAGAATCAAGGAGAAGAGCCATGATCATCGTTCCGCTGGCCGAAGCAAAAAACAATCTGTCCAAACTCGTCGATGATGCGGCCGCCGGGCAGGTCATTACGATCGCCAAACATGGTCGTGCGCTTGCTCGACTGGTTCCCGTGGGAAAAGCCAGCGGGCAACGCATCGGGGCGATGAAGGGCAAACTGAACTTGCCTCAAGACTTCGATGCACCGCTGCCAGACGAGATGCTGGATGCATTTGAAGGAATCCCCGAATGAGGGTTCTGCTCGACACCCACATCTTGCTTTGGACCCTGTGCGACGACCCCAGGTTATCCGGCAAAGCCAGAAAGCTCATTGAAAACGCCGCCGATGTTTATATCAGCGCCGCGACATTCTGGGAGTTGGCAATCAAGATCGGGTTAGGAAAGCTGAATGTCGATCTGGAGGAAATTCGTCAGTACTGTCGCGAAAGCGGGTTCATCGAGCTACCGGTGACGTCAGAACATTGCATTGCGGTGAAAGACCTCGAACATCACCACCGGGATCCGTTCGCCCGCCTGCTTGTGGCAACGGCCATGACCGAACCCATGAAGCTGCTCACTACCGATTCCAGCATTGCCCGGTACACGGACCTGGCGGTACTGGTCTGATCGATTGAAACGGCACCTTCGGGTGCCGTTTTTGCGTCTACAGCAATTGGCCCCAAGCCCTCCGTCCTTTTTCGCAAGCACTCGCCGAACGGTACCGCCGGGCTGCACATGACGAAATTGTAATCACCCTATCACCTTGGCGTTATCCGCCCATTGCAAGGATGTCACCCGGCGCCCTGGCAGGCGCCCCCATGCCTGCCACCGCCCCAAAAGGCTCACGTCCCGGGCATGTACCCGCGCGGCCAAACCCAAGGAGTGATTGATGGTTAACAAGACTAAATGGTCGATAGCGGCGTTAGCGCTGGTTATCGGCTCCGCGCCATCCATGGTGTCAGCGCAAGATAAAGCCGAAGGGTTTATCGAGGGCAGTAGCCTGACCGTGCTCAACCGCAACTTCTACTTCAACCGTGATTACCGTAAAGGCCAGTCCAGTTCAACCGGTAACGGGTATACAGAAACCTGGGCTCACGCGATTATCAGCAAGTTTGAATCCGGCTACACACAGGGCACCGTCGGGGTGGGTTTGGATGCGTTTGCCATGATCGGCGTGAAGCTCGATACCGGCGACGGTCGCAACGGTGGCAACGTACTGCCTGTCAATAACGAAGGCCAGGCGCAGGACGAATACTCCAAGGTCGGAGGCGCCGCCAAAGTGCGCGCCTTTGATACGGAAATAAAAGTCGGCGATGTATTCCCCGCCACCCCGGTCGTCGCTGCCGGCGATTCCAGGCTGATGCCGCAAAGCTTCAAGGGCGTCACCGCGACCAATAGCAGTATCGACGGTTTGTCGATACAGGGCGGTCGCGTGCATGCGATGAGCCAGCCGGACTCCAGTGACATGAACGAAAACTTCGAGGCTTTCTATGGCGGTCCGGTCGATTCACCCTGGCTCGCTTATTTCGGTGGCGACTACGAACTGAACGACAATCTCAGCTTCAGCCTGTACTCCAGCCGTCTCAAGGAAGCCTGGAATCAGTACTACGCCGGCACCACGTGGACTTACCCGTTGTCGACCGACCTGTCGCTGTTTGGCGGCGTGAACTATTACAAGGCCGTCGACGAAGGCAAGCAATTGCTCGGCGCGTTCGACAACGACATCTGGAGCGCCAAGGCCGGCGTGAAACTCGGCGCCCACTCCATCGCACTGTCGCACCAGCAAAACAACGGCAATGACGACTTCGACTATCTGAGACAGTCCGATTCGATCTACCTCGACAACTCCATCCAGTACAGCGACTTCAACGCACCGAAGGAGCGTTCCTGGATGGTGCGCTATGACCTCGACATGACGGGCTATGGTGTTCCGGGGCTGTCGTTCATGACCCGTTATGCTCGTGGCAGTGATGCCGACTACTCCAACGCCAACTCGGTGTACATGCGCCGAGATGACGAAGGCAACCCGTTGACCGACCAGAAACGCTGGGAGCGCGATATCGAAGCCAAATACGTGGTGCAGAGCGGCTCGCTCAAGGATCTGTCCTTGCGTGTGCGTCAAGCCACTACCCGCGCCACGGCGTTTGAATCAGACCTGAATGAAGTACGGGTGATTATCGAGTATCCGCTGGCCGTTCTCTGACTTCAGCTTTTGTACAAATTCACCTTTAGAAGCTCCTGGCTCCTTTGGTAAGAGGTGAATCTTTTGGCGTCCTTCGGGACGCCTTTTTTATTGTCTGGTGTTTAGCCCTCACCCCTTAACCACCACGCCCGGGACAATCCCCCGCCACCGTGTACTTGATCGTATTCAGTTGCCCTTGGGAGTCTTCATACGTCATGGCTGCCGGCACCGCCGCACACCCCGCCACGGGCCGTACAACGCTCACCACCTTGACCACATCCAGTTTCATCCCGTACTCGTAGTCCTTCACCACAGGCACGGGTTTGCCCTGATTGACGGCGTATTGCTCCATGGCACGAGTGTTGGCATTCAGCATTTTCTCGAACACCCTGTCACCGCCACCTTCAGCAAACCCATTGAGCGACACCATCATCGCTGCGGCGAACATAATCAATTTAGTCACTTTCATCTGCAATTCCTTTAAAACCCGGTTGATAAAAAAGCCCATCATCGGCATTCGGTGATGGGCTTATTCAACAAAAAACATTTACAAGTCTTTAGTCTTGTCATCCTTCTTTTCATTCAGCACGACGGGATCACGCGCCTGCTCTTTGGCTACAAACTTCTCCATTGCCTGATCTTTATTCGCCATCATTCTTTTGAAGGTTCTGTCGCCACCACCTGCAGCCAGGACAACAGAAGACATCACCATCGCCGCCGCCAACACACTCAGTTGTACAAGTTTCATGTTTGATTCCTCGTTGAATTAATTTACGGAATCAGGGTAACAATCCGGTCCTATCATCACGGTGGCGGCGAAATTACAAGTTCGTTATGTGCGCGAATCAACATTCACTTGCACGGGGGTGTTCGACACAGTGGGGGTTATCTCCTCCTCCCGCCGATGCGCCAGCTGATACAACGCAGGCAATATCAGCAGCGTCAGGATGGTCGAAGACAGAATCCCGCCAATCACCACCGTCGCCAGCGGACGCTGTACCTCCGCCCCCGTGCCGGTTGCCAGGGCCATGGGAATGAAGCCCAGGGACGCCACCAGCGCCGTCATCAACACGGGCCGCAAACGTGTGAGTGCGCCTTCGTTGATCGCATCACCCAGTGATCGCCCCTCCTCGCGAAGGTTGCGGATGAACGCGATCATCACCAGGCCGTTAAGCACCGCCACCCCCGACAGCGCGATAAACCCCACACCCGCCGAGATCGACAGCGGGATATCGCGCATCCACAACGCCATGACGCCGCCGGTCAAGGCAAATGGAATCCCGGTGAACACCAGCAGCCCATCCTTGAGATTGTTGAACATCATGAACAACAAGCCGAACACCAGCAGCAGCGCCACCGGCACCACGATCTGCAAGCGCTTGGCTGCCGACTGCAATTGCTCGAACTGCCCACCCCAACTGGTCCAGTAACCCGCCGGAACCTGGACCTCGCGCTCGATCACCTTGCCAGCCTCTTCGACGAAGGAGCCGATATCCCGCCCACGCACGTTGGCGCTGACGATCACCAGCCGCTTGCCGTTTTCGCGGCTGACCTGATTCGGTCCGAGCACCAGATCGAGGTTGGCAACGTCCTTGAGGGCGATGAAACCGATCTGATCGGTGGCGCTATTGAGCGGTGCCGGCACCGGGATCAACAGCGCCGACAGGCCCTCGATATCCTTGCGCATTGCATCGGACAGGCGCACCACCATGTCGAAACGCCGGTCACCTTCATACAGCGTCCCGGCCTGACGCCCGCCAACCGCCATTGCAATGGTGTCTTGCACATCGCCGACATTCAGCCCGTAGCGCGCCGCTTTGTCGCGGTCGATGTTGATGGTCAGCACCGGCAAGCCAGTGGTTTGCTCGACCTTGACCTCGGCAGCGCCATCGACCTTCTGCATCGCGGCCGCGATCTTCGCCGCCGTAGTGTTGAGTACGTCCATGTCATCGCCGAACACTTTGACCGCCACGTCGCTGCGCACCCCGGAAATCAGTTCGTTGAAGCGCAACTGGATCGGCTGGGACAGTTCATAGTTGCTACCCGGCAGCGTCGCCGCGGCTTGTTGCAGTTCGGCCATCAGCGTTTCCCGGGACTTGTCCGGGTCTGGCCACTGCTCCTTCGGCTTGAGCATCACGTAGCTGTCGGAGATGTTCGGCGGCATCGGGTCGGAGGCGATTTCAGCCGTGCCGGTACGGGCGAAGACGCGCTCGACCTCCGGCACTTTGCCCAGGATCGTCGTTTCCAGGCGTTGCTGCATATCGACCGATTGGGTCAGGCTGGTACCCGGCACGCGCAAGGCCTGCAGGGCAAAATCGCCTTCACTGAGACTCGGCACGAATTCGCTGCCCAGGCGACTGGTCAATACGCCACTGAGTGCAAGCACAGCCAGCGCCATGCCCAAGGCCAGCGGCCGATGGCTCATCACCCAGGACAACGCCGGTGCATACACGCGCCTCGCCCCGCGCATGACCACCCCTTCCTGCTCCTTGACCTTACCGGTGACGAACAGCGCAATGGCCGCCGGGACAAAGGTCACCGACAACAGCATGGCGCCCAGCAGCGCGATCACCACGGTGAAGGCCATCGGGTGAAACATTTTCCCTTCGACACCGCTCAGGGCGAAGATCGGCAGGTACACGACCATGATGATCAACTGGCCGAAAATCAACGGTCGCCGCGCCTCTTTGGCTGCCGCAAACACTTCGTGAAAACGCTCGGAGCGGGTCAGCAAACGCCCGTGATGTTGCTGCGCATGGGCCAGCCGTCGCAGGGTGTTTTCGACGATCACCACCGCACCGTCGACGATGATGCCGAAGTCGAGTGCGCCAAGGCTCATCAGGTTCGCGCTGACTTTGTTGGTGAACATGCCGGTAAACGTGAAGAGCATCGACAGCGGAATCACCATCGCGGTAATCAGCGCCGCGCGGATGTTGCCCAGAAACAGGAACAGAATCGCAATGACCAGAATCGCGCCTTCCACCAGGTTCTTCTTCACCGTGGCGATGGCCTTGTCCACCAGGTGCGTGCGGTCATACACCGCAACGGCGATCACGCCCTTGGGCAGCGAACGGTTGATCTGCTCAAGTTTGCTGGCCACTGCCTGAGAGACGGTGCGACTGTTCTCGCCGATCAGCATGAACACAGTCCCGAGCACCACTTCGCGACCGTTTTCCGTGGCGGCCCCGGTACGCAGTTCGCGGCCGATATCGACAGTGGCGACGTTCTTGACCCGGATAGGCGTGCCGTCGACGTTGGCCATCACGATATTGGCAATGTCCTCAGTGCTCGCCACCTGACCGGGGGCTCGAATCAGCAACTGCTCGCCGCTGCGCTCGATGTACCCGGCGCCGACATTGGCATTGTTGCGCTCCAGCGCCGTGACCAGATCGCCAAGGGTCAGTTTGTAAGCCGCCAGCCGTTTCGGATCCGGGGCAATCTGGTACTCCTTGGCAAACCCGCCAATGGTGTTGATCTCGGCCACGCCGGGGACGTTGCGCAATTGGGGTTTGATGATCCAGTCCTGAATCACCCGCAGATCGGTCGGCGTATAGGCGCTCCCGTCGTCCTTCACCGCCCCTTCCTGCGCCTCCACAGTCCACAGGAAGATCTCGCCGAGCCCGGTGGAAATCGGCCCCATCATCGGGTCCGCCCCCTCGGGCAAATGCTCCCTGGCGATCTGCAGGCGTTCGTTGACCAATTGTCGGGCGAAGAACAGATCGGTGCCCTCCTTGAAAATCACCGTGACCTGCGACAACCCCGAACGCGACAGCGAGCGGGTCTGCTCAAGCCCCGGCAGGCCGGCCATCGCCGTTTCAATCGGGAAGGTGATGCGCTGCTCGGTTTCCAGCGGCGAAAACCCGGCCGCACCGGTGTTGATTTGCACCTGGACATTGGTGATGTCGGGCACGGCGTCGATCGGCAGTTTTTGATAACTGGCGATGCCAAGGCCGGCCATGAGAAGAACGGCGAGCATCACAATGATGCGCTGCTCAATGGCAAACTGGATCAGGCGTTCGAACATGAGAACCTTCTCGTCGAGGGGGGGCGGAACGGTGGGATTCACTGACGTTTTCAGTGAGAGTGCTCAGCTGCCGCTTTGCCCAGTTCCGATTTGAGGATGAAGCTGCCGGCGCTGGCGACCTGCACGCCGGCTTCCAGCCCCTGGGTGATTTCCACCTGGCCGGCCGCACGACTGCCCAACTCCACTGGCTGTGCCTTGAACCCGTCGCTGGTGCGCACGAACACTGTGGGTTTGTCCTCGACCGTCTGGATCGCGGTTTCAGGAACGGCGACCCTGGCTTGGCGGCTGTCGGTGGCGACCAAAGCCGTGACAAACAGTCCCGGACGCCACGAACCTTGCGGGTTTTCCAGCGTTACGCGAACCGTTGCGGTGCGCGTCTGTTCGCCCAGCAGACTGCCGACGTAAGCCACAGTACCCGCAACCTCGGCATTCAGTTCCGGGTTGCTCACCAAGACCGGTTTGCCCACCTGCACCTTGGCCAGATCCTTGGGCGATACGCCGAAGGTTACCCACACCCGGGACAGATCCGAAAGTGTGAAGGCCGCGGTGGTTTCGTCGACCACTTCCCCCGGAGTCAGGTGTTTTTCCACCACCACGCCGTCAAATGGCGCGCGAAGTTCATAGCGATTGCCCCCGGTGGCGACCATGCTGCCGCTGAGCACGCTGATTTTCTGCCGGGCATTGTTCAGGGCGATTTCGGCTTCTTCCAGCGCCTGTCTGGCCTGGAGGAAATCCTGTTCGGCGGAGATTTTGTCCTGCCACAATTTGCGCTCACGCTCGTAAGTGGTTCGCGCCAGCGCCAGACGCCGTTGTGCCGCCGCCTGCTCACTGCGCTGATCGGAAATCTGCTGACTGGAAATCACTGCCAGCACCTGGCCTTTTTTTACCGATTGCCCGAGGTTGGCCTGTACCGACTCCACTACCCCCGGCACCCGAGGCACCAAATGCGCCGTGCGATCTTCATCGAAACGTACTTCGCCGGGGAACGGCAAGCCGAGACTGATGGGCCGCGAGCCGGCTTCAACCAATTGAATGCCCGCCGCCTTGATCTGTTCGGCATTGAGAGTCAGATACCCTTCCTGGTGTTCACCTTCGGCAGGTTCGCCTTCGACAGGTTCGCCGCCGGCTGATGCGCCAGCTTCGGCATGATCGGCATGCTCCGAAGCTTCATCGGCGTGGGCGTCAATGGAAGCGTTGCCCACCCTGAGCGAGCCGATACCGATGCCCAGGGCCAAGGTCGCCACAGCGATAACGATCAGTTTTTTATCCATGGAAACTCCTCTGCATCAGCCCCTCGGCAACCACGCTGTCGTGAGTGCTTCGCGGCCTCGCAGTTATTTGAAAGATGAAATTCAGGGGCCGACCGCGAGCGCGTCGAGATCGCCAAAAATGCGTTCGATACGGACTCGCGCGTCCGTGGCTTCGGCCACGGCCTGGATGTATTGGGTGCGTGAATCGATCAGGGTCCGTTGGGCGTCGAGCACCTCGAGGAAGCCGAACTTGCCCGCTTCGAAACCACGGGTAGCGTTGTCGACGGCACTTTGCGCGGCGGGCAGGATGCTTTGGTTGAACGCTTTGACTTCGCCGTTGGCGGTCTGCCATTGCTCCAGCGAGGCCTGGATTTCCGTGCGCAACCGTAGCTCAGTGGCATTGCGCAGATCCCGCGCCTGATCACTGCGCCGGGCGGCCGCCAGCACGTTGCCCTGATTGCGGTTGAACAGTGGGATTGGCATCGACAACCCGACGACGTTTACCCGCTCGTTCTCCTGCTCGCTGTACTGGCTGCCGACGCTCACGGTCAGATCGGGAATCCGTTGCGTCTTCTCCAGTTCCAACGACGCTTCACGCTGGTCGATCTGCATTTTGGCCAGGCGCAGCTCGGCCGTTTGATTCAGACGCTGGAGCAATCGGGTCGGTGGCGGCACGACAGGCAAGCCTTGAGCCGCAGCCTGCACACTGACCGCCGTCGGCAACGGTGCGCCCATGACTTGCGCCAGTTGCTGATAGGCATTGGCCTGATCACGCTCGGCCCGACTCAACTCCAGACGCACTTGCGACAGTTGCACTTGCGCCCGCGTGCCTTCGACCGGCGATGATTTACCTGCCTGGATGCTGCCTTGCGCCACCCGCAAACCCTGCTCGGCCAGTTCCAGGGACTGACGGGACAACTGCAAGCGCTGCTGCGCGGTCTGCGCACTGGAGAACGCCTGGATGACGTCCGCTCGCAGCGCATTTCGCTTGAGCTCCAGTTCGATTGCGGCGGCGTCCTGCCCCCGGCTGGCAACATCGATCCGCGCCCCCCGTTTGCCGCCCAGTTCAAGGGGCTGGCTGATCATCACAGTGGTCGTTCGCGATTCGCGCCGCGTATCTTCAGCCTCCCACGACACCTCGGGATTGGGAATCAATCCGGCCTGCTGTCGATCCCCTTCGGCAATACCGATATCCCACTGGGCAGCCGCCAAATCCGGATTGCCGGCCAACGCCGTTTGCAAGGCCTGATCGAGTGTCAGAATCGAGCCAGACGAAACAGCGGCCAGACACGGCCCGGCCAGCAACAAAAAGCAGGTGGCAGCCACCCCGCTAGCGGTTTTTTTCAGGCGAGATCGCGCCGTCAGTTCTTTAAACCCGGGCAATTGAATACTTCCTTCGATAAACCAAGAATCTTCGATCCCGCCACGTTAGGGTTTTGAACTTATCGACAAGGTGACTGGAAAATTACAAATACGTTATTCAACAGCCCGACAAGTTGTTTTGCTCTAGCATGCTGAGTGCAAAGGCGATCACAGCAATACAATGAAACAAATACACGCATTTATCCGCCGAACTGTAGTTGCCTGATTTCAAACCCCGTGAAGATGAAGAACTATCATCCGCGGGCTCTGCGACAAGTTGTCGCAGAGCCCGATTTTCAAGGCTCATAACCGAGGGTTGCGGTTGACTCTGTAGCCACTACAGACTTTACCCTGCACGCCGTTACCCGGAGAAACATTTGCAGGAAAGCAGCATTGCACTTAACCAGTCGTTGCAAACAACCGTCCGGAAGCCCACAAAAACAATAACTTTCCAGACCACCTTAATTATTTTTCATTTAATAAAAGTGGTGATTGATCATGCGAATCCTTGTCGTCGAGGACGAGCTCAAAACTGCCGAATACTTGCATCAGGGACTGACGGAAAGTGGTTATATCGTTGACCGCGCGACAACGGGCGCCGATGGACTGCATCTGGCCCAACAACAGGCTTATGAACTGGTGATCCTGGACGTCAATCTGCCGCAACTGGATGGTTGGGGCGTACTCGAACAACTGCGCCGTACCCGCTCCACCCGGGTGATGATGCTCACCGCCCGTGGTCGGCTTACCGACAAGATCCGCGGCCTGGATCTGGGCGCGGACGATTACCTGGTCAAGCCGTTCGAGTTCCCCGAATTGCTCGCTCGGGTGCGCAGCCTGATGCGCCGCAGTGAAAACATCCCGGTTGCACAGGTGCTCAAAGTCGCCGATCTGGAGCTCGACCCGGGGCGCCACCGAGCCTTTCGTGGCGAGCAGCGCATCGACCTGACCACCAAGGAGTTTGCCCTGCTGCATCTGCTGATGCGCCATTCGGGCGAGGTGCTCACCCGCACCCAGATCATTTCCCTGGTGTGGGACATGAACTTTGACTGCGACACCAATGTGGTCGAAGTCTCGATCCGGCGTTTGCGGGCGAAAATCGACGAGCCGTTCGACAACAAGTTGATTCACACCCTGCGCGGTGTCGGATACGTGCTGGAAGCGCGGCCATGAAGCCTGCGAGCCTGTCGCTGCGCCTCGGTCTGACGGTCAGCATTGTCGGGGCGCTGCTGGTGGTGTTCCTGGCGATCCTCGCCTATTTCACCCTGACCCACGAGCTGAACGCGTTATCCAGAGACAGCCTGGCAAAGAAGATGGAGCAGGTGGAACACAGCCTGGCGCTGTACTCCAACCCCGGAGAAATCAGTTCCAAACCGCACATCCTGCTCGACCAGGTCATGGGGCATGACAACCTGACGCTGACCATTTACCCGCGCAGCATTCTGCGCGCCCCGCTACTGAAGTCTGGCACGGGCATGGCCGATCCGCGCCTCGAACTGAAAGCGGTGCGGGCGGCCACCGATCAATTGGCGTACTCGCAAGGCACTGACGACCAGGGCGGAAAATTCCTCACCGCCTCCAGACTGATACGCATCAAGGACGGCACCAGCGTCCCGGTGCTGTTGTCGATGGATAACGCTAACGATCAGGCATTGCTCAGTGCTTATTTGCGTTCGACGCTGATGGCCTTGCCGTTACTGCTGATCTTCATCGGTCTGAGTGCCTGGGTGGCAGTGCAGCGAGGCCTGGCACCGATGCGTGAGTTTCGCAAAGTGGCGGCGATGGTTTCGGCCCAGGACCTGGAACATCGGCTGTCGGTGGTGAACATGCCCCAGGAACTCAGCGAACTGGCCCAGGGCATCAATTTCATGCTGCACCGCCTCGACAACGGCGTGCAGCAGCTATCGCAGTTCTCCGATGACCTGGCCCATGAATTACGCACGCCGATCAACAACCTGATGGGCAAGGCGCAGGTGACGCTGTCCCGGGAACGCACGACCGAGGAGTACAAAGACATTCTGGTGTCGTGTACCGAGGAACTCGAACGCGTCGCGCGCATTGTCTCGGACATGCTGTTTCTGGCACAGGTCAGCCATCCGGCGGCGCTCGCGCCCTTTGAGCTGATTGCCCTGGAAGATGAGGCACTGAAAGTCGCCGATCTGTTTTCCCTTTCGGCCCAGGACAAGCAGATTCACTTGAGTGTGACGGGCAACGCTCGGGTGATGGGCGACCGATTGATGATTCAACGGGCGATCTCGAACCTGCTGTCTAACGCCCTGCGTCACTGCCCTTCCGGGCAGACGGTGGCGGTGCTGATCGAGCAGGGTGCGAAACAGGTTTCGCTATGGGTCAGCAACCCCGGCGCCGGCATCGAAGCAAAACACCTCGAACAACTGTTCGATCGCTTTTACCGGGTCGACAGCAGCCGCTCCCGCGCACAAGGCAGCACCGGACTGGGCCTGGCCATCGTACGGTCGATCATGAGCCTGCATCAAGGGGTGGCAGAGGTTGAAAGTGTGCCTGGGACGATGACGGTGTTTCGGTTGGGGTTTCCTGCGGTTGAGGGGGTGGCACACTGAAGTATCCGGCTGTATATCTTGGTTGCCCGTTATGGCCTCTTCGCGAGCAAGCCCGCTCCCACAGGGGATGAGGGTGGACACAAAATTTGTAGTCTTGCACCAACAACTGTGGGAGCGGGCTTGCTCGCGAAGAGGCCATAACGGGCACAAACAAAAACGGCACCTTCCGGTGCCGTTCGCGTTTCACCCTACAAGCAATTTACTTACGCGCCGCCTCCCACGACTTCAGCAGTTCGCTGTAACTCACGGTCTCGCCTTTAGGCTTCTCGTTGGCCAGTTTCGGTTTCGGTGCACCCGGCTGGTCGAACCAGTATTGCGCGTCGCGCTCGGGGTTCATTTTCGGTGCGCAGGTGGCCTGGGCCTTCGAGCGCTCCAGACGGGTCATGATTGCATCCTGGTCCTTGGCCAGGCCATCCAGTGCTTCTTGTGGGGTTTTCTCGCCGCTGGCCGCTTCGGCGATGTGGCTCCACCACAGCTGCGCCAGACGCGGATAGTCAGGCACGTTGGTCCCGGTCGGGGTCCATTGCACTCGGGCCGGGCTGCGGTAGAACTCCACCAGGCCACCGAGTTTCGGCGCCAGGTCGGTCATGGCCTGCGAGTTGATGTCCGACTCGCGGATCGGCGTCAGGCCGACGATGGTTTTCTTCAGCGACACGGTTTTCGAGGTCACGAACTGCGCGTAGAGCCAGGCGGCGAGTTTCTGCTTCTCAGGCGTTGACTTCATGAACGTCCAGGAACCCACGTCCTGATACCCCAGCTTCATGCCCTCCTCCCAGTACGGCCCGCGTGGCGAAGGTGCCATGCGCCATTTCGGCGTGCCATCGGCGTTGACCACAGGCAGGCCCGGCTTGGTCATGTCGGCAGTGAACGCGGTGTACCAGAAGATTTGTTGGGCAATGTTGCCCTGGGACGGCACCGGGCCGGATTCGGAGAAGGTCATTCCCGCCGCTTCCGGTGGTGCATAGGCCTTGAGCCAATCGACGTACTTGGTGGTGGCGAAAACCGCCGCCGGGCCGTTGGTGTCGCCACCGCGGGTCACGCTGGAACCCACCGGGTGGCAATCCTCGACCCGAATGCCCCACTCGTCCACCGGCAAGCCGTTGGGGATGCCCTTGTCGCCGCCGCCGGCCATGGAGAACCAGGCATCGGTGAAGCGCCAGCCCAGGGACGGGTCTTTCTTGCCATAGTCCATGTGCCCATAGACCCGCTTGCCGTCGATTTCCTTGACGTCTTCGCTGAAGAATTTGGCGATGTCTTCATAGGCCGACCAGTTCACCGGTACGCCCAATTCGTAGCCGTACTTTTCCTTGAACTTGGCTTTCAGGTCCGCACGTTCGAACCAGTCGGCGCGGAACCAGTAAAGGTTGGCGAATTGCTGGTCGGGCAACTGATAGATCTTGCCGTCTGGCGCGGTGGTGAAGGAAATGCCGATGAAGTCCTTGAGGTCCAGGGTCGGCGAGGTGAAGTTCTTGCCTTCGTTGGCCATCAGGTCAGTGATCGATTCGGTCTTGCCGTAGCGAAAGTGCGTACCGATCAAGTCCGAGTCGTTGACCCAGCCGTCATAGATGCTCTTGTCCGACTGCATCACCGTCTGCAGTTTTTCCACCACATCGCCTTCCTGCAGCAGGTCGTGGGTCAGCTTGATCCCGGTGATCTCGGTGAAGGCCTTGGCCAGTACCTTGGACTCGTATTCGTGGGTGGCGATGGTTTCCGAAACCACTTTGATGTTCATCCCGCGAAACGGCTCCGCCGCCTTGATGAACCACTTCAATTCTTCGAGCTGCTGATCAGCCGTCAGGGTGGACGGCTTGAATTCACTGCCGATCCATTTCTTCGCGGCGTCTTCATAAGCATCCGCCCAGGCCGACGCGCTCAAACCGCTGAGTGCCAGCATGGCTGCCAATGAAATGCTATGTCGCAGCTTGTTGTTTTTGTCGAACATAGAGACCTCCTGTTTAGATTGCGGAGCAACATTGCCGAGCGATTCGACTAGCCCCAACGCATCACAGCCAACAGCCACACCAGGGACAACGCGAACGCTACCCAGATGCTCCAGTCGGTGACGCCGATTACCAGCAGATGCAGGTAGGCGCTGCCGAGAAGACCGATGAACAGCCGATCGCCACGGGTGGTGGCAATGGGCAGAAAACCTCGCCGAAGTATGCTCGGCGAACGCAGCTCCCAGGTGGTCATGCACACCAGGATCAAGGCAATCACGCTGAAAAATACCGCCGTCGGGGCGGTCCAGCTCATCCATTCCATCATCAGTTCCTCATACCCGGCCCAGGGCAAAGCCCTTGGCCACGTGGTTGCGAACGAACCAGATCACCAGCATGCCCGGCAGGATGGTCAACACCCCCGCCGCCGCCAGCACGCCCCAATCGATACCGGATGCCGAGACCGTGCGGGTCATCACCGCCGCAATGGGTTTGGCGTTCACCGAAGTCAGCGTGCGCGCCAACAGCAGTTCGACCCAGGAAAACATGAAGCAGAAGAACGCCGTCACACCGATGCCGGAACCGATCAGCGGGATGAAAATCTTCACGAAGAACTTGGGGAAACTGTAGCCGTCAATGTAGGCGGTTTCGTCGATTTCCTTGGGAACCCCGGACATGAAGCCTTCGAGAATCCACACTGCCAGCGGCACGTTGAACAGGCAGTGGGCCAGGGCCACGGCGATGTGGGTGTCGAACAGGCCGATCGACGAATACAGCTGGAAAAACGGCAGCAGGAACACCGCTGGCGGTGCCATGCGGTTGGTCAGCAACCAGAAGAACAGATGCTTGTCACCGAGAAAACGATAGCGCGAAAACGCGTAGGCCGCCGGCAACGCCACTGTCAGGGAAATGATGGTGTTGAGGCTCACGTAATACGCCGAGTTGATGTAACCGGTGTACCAGCTCGGATCGGTGAAGATCACCTTGTAGTTGGCGAAGGTGAAGTCCTGTGGGAACAGCGTCAGGCCACCGAGAATTTCACCGTTGCTCTTGAAGGACATGTTCAGCAGCCAGTAGATCGGCACCAGCAGGAACAGGATGTAGACCAGCAGCGGAATAAGCTTTCTCTTGCTCATGGCGGGCCTCAGCGGTTGGCGTCGGAGTGAGTCATGGCGGTGTAGAACAGCCAGGACACCAACAGGATGATCAGGAAGTACACCAGCGAAAACGCCGCTGCCGGCCCCAGGTCGAATTGTCCTACGGCCATCTGCGTCAGCGTCTGACTGAGGAAAGTCGTGGCATTGCCCGGGCCGCCGCCGGTGAGCACGAATGGCTCGGTGTAGATCATGAAGCTGTCCATGAAGCGCAGCATCACCGCAATCAACAGCACGCTCTTGAGCTTGGGCAACTGGATATGGCGGAACACCGCCCAGGCCGAGGCCCGGTCAATGCGCGCCGCCTGGTAGTACACGTCCGGAATCGCCCGCAGCCCGGAGAAGCACAGTAGCGCTACCAGTGAAGTCCAGTGCCAGACGTCCATCACCAGCACGGTGACCCAGGCGTCCATGGTGTTCGCGGCATAGTTGTAGTTGATGCCCATGGCCTTGAGGCTCGCCCCCAGCAGACCGATGTCGGCCCGACCGAAGATCTGCCAGATGGTGCCCACCACATTCCACGGGATCAGCAATGGGATCGCCAGGATGATCAGCACCACCGACGACCAGCGCCCCTTGGTCGGCATGGTCAGGGCGATGCCAATCCCCAGGGGAATTTCGATCAGCAGTACACAGGCCGAATAGATGAACTGACGCAGCAGCGAATCGTGCAGGCGCGGGTCGAGCAACACTTGCCTGTACCAGTCGGCACCAACGAAGTAGCGGCTGGATTGGTCGAATATGTCCTGCACTGAGTAGTTGACCACGGTCATCATCGGGATCACCGCACTGAATGCCACCAGCAGGAACACCGGCAACACCAGCCACCAGGCCTTGTTGTTCTGCACCTTGTTCATGGCTGCGCCCCCTGGTTGGCAATTGCTTCGTCAATGGCTTGCGCTTCGAGGAGAAAATCGTCGGCATAGACCATCAGCCACTGCGCCGGAAAGCTGATGTAAGCCGTGCCCTGGGGCACCGGCTTGTCTTCGGCCATGCGCACTTTCAGGGTTGCGCCATCGAGGTTCAGGGTCATGATCTTGTAGGTGCCGAGGTCTTCGACGTGTACGACCTGTGCCCGTAGCGCGTCATCAAAAGCTTCGTCCCACACATGGACGAACTCGGGGCGGATGCCCACCTTCAGGGTTTTCCATTCGAATTCGGCAATGCGTTGCTGCATGGCTTCGGACAACGGCAGATGGGTCGAGGCAAAACCGACGCCACCTGGTTGCGGCTGCACCTCGATCAGGTTCATCCCCGGACTGCCGATGAAGTAGCCGACAAAGGTGTGGCTCGGTCGTTCGAACAATTCCCTTGGCGTGCCGAACTGCACGATCTGCCCGCCGTACATCACCGCAATCTTGTCGGCGAAGGTCGAGGCCTCCAGTTGATCGTGGGTGACGTAGACCATGGTGATGTTGAACTGCTCGTGAATCTGCTTGAGCTTTCTGCGCAGCTTCCATTTCAGGTGCGGGTCGATCACCGTCAGCGGCTCGTCGAACAGGATCGCCGACACGTCGTCGCGCACCAGCCCGCGGCCCATGGAGACTTTCTGTTTTTCGTCGGCGGTGAGGTTGCGGGCTTTTTTACTCAGCAGGTTCTGCAGGTCGAGCACTTCGGCGATTTCCTGCACCTTACTGAGAATTTTCGCCTCGGCCATGCCCTGGTTTCGCAACGGGAAGGCCAAGTTGTCGAACACTGTCATGGTGTCGTAGACCACCGGGAACTGGAAAACCTGGGCGATGTTGCGCTTCTCGGGAGTCAGGTCGTTGACCGCCTTACCGTCGAACAGCACATGGCCCTGGGACGGACTGAGCAGCCCGGAAATGATGTTGAGCAAGGTCGACTTGCCGCAACCCGACGGCCCGAGCAAAGCATAGGCGCCGCCTTGTTCCCAGACGTGGTCCATCTCGCGGATCGCGTAATCCTCAGGTGATGCCGGGGTTTTGGTGTAGCTGTGGGCCAGGTTCTGCAAACGGATTTCGGCCATCAGGCAACCCTCGCGACACGCCGGCCCGGCGCCTGGACCAGCCGCCCCTGCGTATCGAACACAAACAGTTTATGGGTCGGGATGTAGATGCGGATCGGCGCATCGACGTCGTATTCGTGAACACCGGGCAAGTGCAGCACCAGTAAGAAGTGTTCGTTGCGCACATGAAGGAAGGTTTCCGAGCCGCTGATTTCCGCGACCTCGACGGTCACCGCCAGCTCCAGGTCATCGTCGTTGCTCGGCACCAGCGAGATATGGCTGGGCCGTACGCCGAAGCGAAACTCGCCCTCGCCCACCGGACGCAGATCAACGTTCAACGGGAAGTGCACGAAATTGGCGAAACTCACTTCGTTACCGGCAATGCGCCCGGGCATCAGGTTGATCGGCGGCTCGGAGAACAGCTCGGCGGCCAGCACGGTTTGCGGCTGGTGATAGACAGCCGAAGACTGCCCGCTCTGGATCACCCGCCCCTCATGCAGAATGGTCGTGGTGCCACCCAGGGCCAGGGCTTCGTTGGGCTCGGTGGTGGCGTAGATCGCGATGGTGTGGCGCGCCTTGAACAGCTCGCGCATTTCCTGGCGCAGCTCCTCGCGCAATTTGTAGTCGAGGTTGACCAGCGGTTCGTCGAACAGAATCAGCTCGGCATCCTTGACCAGCGCCCGGGCCATGGCCGTGCGCTGCTGCTGGCCGCCAGAGAGTTCCAGCGGATAGCGCTGCAGAAACTTCTCGATGCGCAGCATCTTCGCGGTTTCCAGCACCTTGCTATGGATCTGCTCGTTGGAAACCTTGGCCTGACGCAGTGGCGAGGCAATGTTCTCGAACACTGTCATGGTCGGGTAGTTGATGAACTGCTGGTAGACCATCGACACGTTGCGCAAACGCACCGGACGCTGGGTGACGTCGACGCCATTCATCAGCACGCGGCCACTGTCGGGCTTGTCCAGACCCGCCATCAGGCGCATCAGGCTGGTTTTGCCGGACAGCGTGCGCCCCAGTAAGACGTTGAAGGAACCGGGTTCGAAACTCAGGTTGGCATCGTCGATCCAGGTCTGGCCCTCGACGGTGCGGCTGACGTGCTCCAGGGTGAGTGACATGGCTCGGCCTTTTTTATTTTTGGAGTCAAGCGACCGGAGCTACATAGCGACATCTGTGCCAGAAATTACAAGCCATTGATTCAGTTGGGGAATCACTGAAATGGAGATAGGTCTGCGTTCGTTGCTGAACAAAAATGAACAATCCGAAATGAACAATTGAACAGTTCACCGATTGACAGTGAACATTAGTGAACAACACTCTACAGACTGTTCACGGCCCCCTTTCATGAGCCGGCTTGCTGGCGATGGCGTCATCGAAATTGCCATCGCCAGCAAGCCGGCTCCTACAAAGGCGTGGCGTGCCAGAACCGTCACGTGTGATATTCAACGTGATGTGCAAAAACAATAAAAACAAAAAAAGCCTGTTCAGAGACTCACTGCCATGGCCGCACCTGCCCAGCCGCTGTCCCACGACGCCATCATCCAGGACTCATGGTCCCGCTGCCGCGCGTTCGGCCTCAATCATCAGAGCACGCCGGCGTTCGACCAAATGCCCGCCGACGGCATTGCACATCTGCTGGAAAGCCAGCATTCACTGGTGCAGACCACCCATCAGGAGGTGCTGCCCTATTACGAGAACATTCTGAGCAATTCCAATTGTCTGATCATGCTCGCCGACAATCGGGGACAGGTCCTGACCTCCTGGGGCACCCAGCGCTTCATCGAACCGAAACTGGCCCGTGGCTTCAGTGCCGGCGCCAGTTGGCTGGAGCATTGCAGCGGCACCAACGCCATCGGCACTGCCCTGGCTTGTGAACAGGCGGTGCACATCGAGCACGACGAACACTTCCTCAAGGCCAACCGCTTCATGACCGGTTCTGCCGCGCCGATTTTCGATGCCGAGCGCAAGATCATCGCCGTGCTCGACGTGTCCAGTGACAGCTACCTGCCGCCGTCCCACACCCTGGGCATGGTCAAGATGATGAGCCAGACCGTGGAGAACCGGCTGATCCTCAACCTGTTCCACGGCCAGCATTTCCAGCTGACGTTCAACACCGGGCTGAACAACCTCGACAGCCAATGGGCCGGCCTGCTGATTTTCGACGAGACCGGCCAGGTGCTGTCGGCCAATCGCCGGGCTGACAATCTGCTCGGTATCAGCCTGTCGCGGGTCAGTATCGAAAGCCTGTTCAAGGTGTCGTTGCTGGAGTTGCTGAATCAGCCCGACGACCTGCCCTTCGCTCTGCAAACCACCGGTCGCAACCGCTTCCAGTGTTTGTTGAAGCGGCCAAAGCAGGTTCCGATAAAGCCCCGTGTATTCACCGAACCGGCCGTGGCCGCTCCAGCGGCGATCAGCCTGAACACCCTGCATTTGGGCGACAGTCGCGTGGAAAAAGCCGTGCGCCAGGCCGAGCGTCTGTTGGAAAAAGACATCCCGCTGCTGATTCATGGCGAAACCGGGGTCGGCAAGGAAGTGTTCGTCAAAGCCCTGCATCAGGCCAGCTCACGCAGTAAACAGGCTTTCATCGCCGTCAATTGCGCGGCAATTCCCGCCGAACTGGTGGAGTCCGAGCTGTTTGGCTATGAAAAAGGCGCGTTCACCGGGGCCAACCAGAAAGGCAGCATCGGCCTGATCCGCAAGGCGGACAAAGGCACCCTGTTCCTCGATGAAATCGGCGACATGCCGCTGCCGACCCAAGCCCGGCTGTTGAGGGTATTGCAGGAGCGTTGCGTGCAACCGGTGGGCAGCAGCGAGTTGTTTGCGGTGGACATCCGCATCATTTCCGCGACTAACCGCTCGTTGCGCGAGCAGGTGCAACTGGGGCGCTTTCGTGAAGACTTGTACTACCGCATCGGCGGCCTGACCCTGGAGCTGCCGCCGTTGCGCGAACGCAGCGACAAGGAGGCGCTGTTCAAGCGCCTGTGGGAACAGCATCGCGAGCCGAGCCAGTGGGCCGGGTTGAGCCGTGAAGTCATGGAGTTGTTCAATCGTCACCCGTGGCCGGGAAATTTGCGTCAGGTGAGCAGTGTGATGCAGGTGGCGCTGGCCATGGCTGAGGACCAGCCGGTGCGGGCGGAGCATTTGCCGGATGATTTTTTTGTGGATCTGGAGATGGAGGCGGTGGAGACGCCGGAACCGTTGCTGGTTGATCTGAATGATGCCGAAGAGCTGAATCGGCAGTTGCAGGCAGTGGGCGGGAATATTTCCTATTTGGCGCGCAGGCTTGGGGTCAGCCGCAATACCCTTTACAAGCGATTGCGCCAGGTTGGCGATTGAATCGGCCGCTCTCCCCTCACCCCAGCCCTCTCCCGAGGGAGAGGGAGCCGACCGAGGTGTCTGTCGCTGTACATCGACCTGAGAGACCGAGTCGATTATGGATTCGGCGCAGGGTTCGCGTCTTCTGAACCGTCTTTGCCCTCACCCCATCTCTCCCGAAACGTCGGACCGCCCCAGGGAGAGGGAGCCGACCGAGGTGTCTGTCGCTGTACATCGACCTGAGAGATCGAGTCGATTGTGGAGTCGGCGCAGGATTCGAGTCTTCTGAACCGCCTTTGCCCTCACCCCATCTCTCCCGAAACGTCGGACCGCCCCCAGGGAGAGGGAGCCGACCGAGGAGTCTGTCGCTGTACATCGACCTGAGGGATCGAGTCGATTATGGATTCGGCGCAGGATTCGAGTCTTCTGCACCGCCTTTGCCCTCACCCCATCTCTCCCGAAACGTCGGACCGCCCCCAGGGAGAGGGAGCCGACCGAGGTGTCTGTCGCTGTACATCGACCTGAGAGATCGAGTCGATTATGGATTCGACGCAGGATTCGAGTCTTCCGCACCGCCTTTGCCCTCACCCCAGTCCTCCCGAAACGTCGGACCGTCCCGAGGGAGAAGGAGCCGACCGAGGTGTCTGGCGTCTTACATCGACCTGAAGAACCGAGTCGATTATGGATTCGGCGCAGGATTTTAGTCTTCTGAACCATCCTTGCCTTCACTCCAGCCCTCCCGAAACGTCGGACCGCCCCCAGGGAGAAGGAGCCGACTGAGGAGTCTGTCGCTGTACATTACGACCTGAGAGATCGAGTCGATTATGGATTCGGCGCAGGATTTTCAGGTCGACGGATAAATTGAACATCCCCCGATCAGTCCCCTCTCCCACTGGGAGAGGGTTAGGGTGAGGGGAAACCCACAGACCGCCGCAAAACTTGCAGCCACCACAAAAACAAAAACCCGCACAAGGCGGGTTTTGTCTGTCACAAACCAGGCAATCAGTCAGCCAGACGCCAGGTCGTGCCACCCTTGCCGTCTTCCAGCACAACGCCCATGGCGGTGAGCCGGTCGCGGATACGGTCCGATTCTGCCCAATCCTTGCCGGCACGCGCCGCCAGGCGCGCTGCAATCAGCGCCTCAACTTCAGCCGCATCCACGCGCCCTTCAGCGCCGGCCTGCAGGAACTCATCCGCCTCAAGCTGCAACACACCCAGCACGCTGGCCAGTTCCTTCAGGCGCGCCGCCAGACCGGCCGCCGCGTTCAAATCGCTCTCACGCAGGCGATTGATCTCACGCACCATCTCGAACAGCACCGCACAGGCTTCCGGCGTACCGAAGTCGTCGTTCATCACTTGGGTGAAACGCTCGACAAAGGCTTCACCACCAGCCGGCGCCACGCTCGGCAGGCCTTTCAACGCATGGTAGAAACGCTCGAGGGCGCCCTTGGCATCCTTGAGGTTGTCTTCCGAGTAGTTGATGGCGCTGCGGTAATGGCTCGACACCAGCAGGTAACGCACGACTTCCGGGTGGTACTTGTCGAGCACGTCGCGGATGGTGAAGAAGTTGTTCAAGGACTTGGACATCTTCTCGCCATTGATACGGATCATGCCGCAATGCATCCAGGCATTGGCGTAGGTCTTGCCGGTGGCCGCTTCGCTCTGGGCGATTTCGTTTTCGTGGTGCGGGAACTCCAGGTCGCTGCCGCCGCCATGAATGTCGAAGGTCTCACCCAGGCAGCAGGTGGACATCACCGAGCATTCGATGTGCCAGCCCGGACGACCGTCGCCCCACGGCGAAGGCCAGCTCGGCTCGCCCGGTTTGGCGCCCTTCCACAGCACGAAGTCCAGCGGGTCCTGTTTCGACTCGTCGACTTCGATCCGCGCGCCGATGCGCAGGTCTTCGATTTTCTTGCGCGACAGCTTGCCGTAACCCATGAACTTGGCGACGCGGTAATACACGTCGCCATTGCCCGGGGCGTAAGCGTAACCCTTGTCGATCAGGGTCTGGATCATGGACTGCATGCCAGCGATGTGATCGGTGGCCCGTGGTTCCATGTCCGGCTTGAGGATGTTGAGGCGAGCCTCGTCCTCGTGCATCGCCGTGATCATGCGCTCGGTCAGCACATCGAACGGCTCGCCGTTCTCCTTGGCCCGATTGATGATCTTGTCTTCGATGTCGGTGATATTGCGCACATACGTCAGGTTGTAACCGCTGAAGCGCAGCCAGCGGGTCACCAGGTCGAACGCGACCATGCTGCGGCCGTGGCCAATGTGGCAGTAGTCGTACACGGTCATCCCGCACACGTACATGCGCACATTGTTGCCATCGAGCGGCTTGAAGACTTCTTTGCTCTTGGTGAGCGTGTTGTAGATCGTAAGCACGTTAGTTCCTTGAATCACTGGCCCCAGGAGTCACGCAGGGTCACGGTACGGTTGAATACCGGCTGACCTGGTTTCGAGTCCTTGATATCCGCGACGAAGTAACCTTCGCGCTCGAACTGGAAACGGTCTTCCGGCTGTGCATTGCCAAGCGAAGGCTCGGCACGACAACCGGTGAGTACCTGCAGCGAGTCAGGGTTGATGTTGTCCAGGAAACTGGCGCTGTCTTCGGCCTTCTCAGGGTTGGCCGAACGGAACAGACGATCGTACAGACGCACTTCGCACTCGACGCTCGCAGCGGCCGGCACCCAGTGGATAACGCCCTTGACCTTACGGCCTTCAGGGTTTTTGCCCAGGGTGTCCGGATCGCAGGAGCAACGCAGTTCGACGATGTTGCCGTCGGCGTCCTTGATCGCTTCGTCGGCGCGGATCACGTAGCTGCCGCGCAGACGCACTTCGCCGCCCGATTCCAGGCGCTTGTAGCCCTTCGGTGGCTCTTCCATGAAGTCTTCACGGTCGATGTAGATTTCCCGGGCGAACGGCAGAGCGCGTACGCCCATGTCTTCTTTCGGGTGGCGCGGCAGTTCGAGGTTCTCGACCTGGCCTTCCGGGTAATTGGTGATCACGACTTTCAGCGGACGCAGCACGCACATGGCACGTGGGGCGCTGTGGTCGAGGTCGTCACGAATGCTGAATTCGAGCATACCGAAGTCGACCACGCCGTCGGAACGGTTGGTGCCGATCATTTCGCAGAAGTTGCGGATCGATTTTGGCGTGTAGCCACGGCGGCGGAAGCCCGACAGCGTGGACATGCGCGGATCGTCCCAGCCATTGACGTGCTTCTCATCGACCAGCTGCTTGAGCTTGCGCTTGCTGGTGATGGTGTAGTTCAGGTTCAGGCGGCTGAACTCGTACTGGCGCGGGTTGGCAGGGACCGGCAAGTGCTCGAGGAACCACTCGTACAGCGGACGGTGGCTTTCGAACTCCAGGGTGCAGATCGAGTGGGTAATGCCTTCGATGGCGTCCGACTGACCGTGGGTGAAGTCATAGTTCGGGTAGATGCACCACTTGTCACCGGTCTGGTGGTGGTGAGCGTGACGGATGCGATACATGATCGGGTCGCGCAGGTTCATGTTCGGCGAGGCCATGTCGATTTTCGCGCGCAGCACGCGAGCGCCATCCGGGAATTCGCCGGCGCGCATGCGGGCGAACCAGTCCAGGTTCTCTTCGACGCTGCGATCACGGAACGGGCTGTTCTTGCCCGGCTCGGTCAGGGTGCCACGGTATTCCTTGGCCTGTTCCGGGCTCAGGTCGTCGACGTAGGCCTTGCCGGACTTGATCAACTCGACCGCCCAGTCGTGCAACTGGTCGAAATACTGCGAGGCGTAGCGCACTTCACCGGACCATTCAAAGCCCAGCCATTTGACGTCGCTTTCGATCGCGTCGATGTATTCCTGGTCTTCCTTGGCCGGGTTGGTGTCGTCGAAACGCAGGTGGGTAACGCCGCCGAACTCCTGGGCCAGGCCGAAGTTCACACAGATCGACTTGGCGTGGCCGATGTGCAGGTAGCCGTTGGGCTCAGGCGGGAAACGGGTGACGATCTGCGTGTGCTTACCCGAGTCCAGGTCCGCCTGGATGATCGGGCGCAGGAAGTTGACCGGCACGGCAGGGCCGGTCTTGGCATTCGAGGTAGGGTCGACAGTGGGCTTGCTCATAGGATCCTTGGACGTACAAGTGCGCGGCCGCAAGAAAGGGGCCTGACAAAACAAAGCCGCTATCATAGCCGATGCTGTCAAGCGCCTGACAGAGCGCGCCTGCAAACGGTCGCATTTAATCGGCCGTAAATGAAAAACAGCCTCGAAATTCGCGCCTGTCACGCTAAACTGCGCACCTTGGCCAAAAATGGCTGAACCGGTTGCGGGACTGAGTGTTCCAAAACCACGAATTCTTTGAAACGCCTCTCCTATAAAGAGTAACGATCATGACCCAAGTCAAACTGACCACCAACCATGGCGACATCGTCCTGGAACTGAACGCCGAGAAAGCCCCGATCACCGTGGCCAACTTCGTCGAGTACGTTAAAGCCGGTCACTACGAAAACACCGTTTTCCACCGTGTCATCGGTAACTTCATGATCCAGGGCGGTGGTTTCGAGCCTGGCATGAAAGAAAAGAAAGACAAGCGCCCAAGCATTCAGAACGAAGCTGACAACGGTCTTTCCAACGACAAGTACACCGTCGCCATGGCCCGCACCATGGAGCCGCATTCGGCTTCCGCGCAGTTCTTCATCAACGTCGCGGACAACAGCTTCCTCAACCACAGCGGCAAGAACGTTCAAGGCTGGGGCTACGCGGTATTCGGTAAAGTGACCGCTGGCACCGACGTTGTCGACAAGATCAAAGGCGTGGCCACCACTTCCAAGTCCGGCCACCAGGACGTACCAGCAGACGACGTGATCATCGAGAAAGCCGAGATCATTGAGTGATACTGCTGATTTCAGATTTACATCTGGAAGAGGAGCGCCCGGACATCACCCGGGCGTTTCTGGATTTGCTCGCCGGACGCGCCCGTTCGGCGAGTGCGTTGTACATTCTGGGCGACTTTTTCGAGGCGTGGCTTGGCGACGATGCCATGACACCGTTTCAGCGTTCCATCTGCCAGGCCCTGCGCGATCTCAGCGACAGCGGCACGGCCATTTTCCTGATGCACGGCAATCGTGATTTCATGCTGGGCAAGGCCTTCTGCAAACAGGCCGGTTGCACCCTGCTGAAAGACCCGAGTGTCGTGCAGTTTTACGGCGAGCCTGTACTGCTGATGCATGGCGACAGCCTCTGCACCCGCGACGAAGCCTATATGAAGCTGCGGCGCTACCTGCGCAACCCGATCACCCTGTTCATCCTGCGCCACTTGCCCTTGGGCACCCGCCATAAGCTGGGGCGCAAATTGCGCAGTGAGAGTCGGGCGCAGACGCGGATGAAGGCCAATGACATTGTGGATGTCACGCCCGAGGAGATTCCGCGGATCATGCAGCAATATGGCGTGAAGACGTTGATCCATGGGCATACCCATCGCCCGGCCATCCACAAGCTGCAGCTCGGTGAGCAGGCGGCCCGGCGCATTGTGCTGGGGGATTGGGATAAACAGGGTTGGGCGTTGCAGGTCGATGAGAACGGGTTTGCCTTGGCACCGTTTGATTTTGTACCGCCGCCGGCTTTGGCGCATGGCTGACGCTCTCCCCCCCTCACCCCAGCCCTCTCCCCCCTAGGGGGCGAGGGGGAAAGGGAGCCGATCTTCGTGGTTTTCCGGGCCTGAGKTCGAYTCGGGTTGWGTTGGAGCCGTTTGATTTGGGGCCGCYGCCGGCTTTGGCGCATGGCTGAAGTTCTACCCCCCTCACCCCAGCCCTCTCCCCCCTAGGGGGCGAGGGGGAAAGGGAGCCGATCTTCGTGGTTCTCCGGGCCKATGCCGGCTTTGGCGCATGGCTGAAGTTCTACCCCCCTCACCCCAGCCCTCTCCCCCCTAGGGGGCGAGGGGGAAAGGGAGCCGATCTTCGTGGTTYTCCGGGCCTRAGGTCGACTCGGGTTGWGTTGGAGCCGTTTGATTTGGGGCCGCTGCCGGCTTTSGCGCATGGCTGAAGYTCTACCCCCCTCACCCCAGCCCTCTCCCCCCAAGGGGGCGAGGGGAAAGGGAGCCGATCTTCGTGGTTTTCCAGGCCTGAGTTCGACTCGGTTTCTCAGGTCGATGTACCTTGAACTATCAACACGGTCGGCCCCCTCTCCCTCCGGGAGAGGGTTGGGGTGAGGGGCGTCTGTGATGCCAGCGACTCGGCCTGGAAAGAAACAGGACTCTAGAAATCCCGCTTGTAGAAGATGTCGAGCGAACTCGCCACACCACTGGCCGCTTCAACGTAGACCTTTTTGCTCAGCTTGTAGCGCAAGGCAATGGTGCTCGCCGGTTCGAACACGCCGACGCCATAGCGCAGGCTGAGCTTCTCGGAAATATTGCCGCTGGCTACTACGCTGGTTGCATTACCACTGCCCTCGGTGTCGAGCTCAAAATCCTGGATTCCCAGATTCTTCGCCAGGTCACCCGTCACTCCGGAACTGCCCATCAGCCCTAACCCCAGGGCGGCCTGGGCGAGCATGTTGTTGTCTTCGCCGTTGCTGCTCAGCGGACGCCCCAGCACCAGGTAGGACAAGGCCTGCTCCTGGCTCATCGCCGGTTCCGAGAAGATCTGCGTGGTCGGCTGCTCCGCGCTGCCGCTCAGGCGGATACCGGCAATGATATCGTCGGTCTGGCGAATCGCTTCAACGTCCAGGTACGGCTGGTCGATTGGACCGGCGAACAGCAAACGCGCACGGCGTACCGACAGGCGCTGGCCGTAGGCACGATAGCGCCCGTCGTTGAGCCACAACTCGCCGCGGGTGTCCATGTTGTCGCCAATGTGCACATGACCCTGCACATTCGCGGTCAGGCCGAACCCGGCAAAGCTCAGTTTGTCCTCACCGACCAACACTTCGATGTCCATCTTCATCGCCAGTGGCGTTTTGCCCTCTTCGGTCTGCTGGCCGACGATAACCGTGTCATCGGAAACCTTGACCGTCGACGGCGGCAATTCGCGAATAATGATGTCTCCTTTGGGCACCAGCACTTTGCCGGCGATGGCCAACTCATCACCTTTCATCGAGATTTTCAGGTCCGGCGCGACTTCGAGCTTGGCGTAGGGTTCGACACTGACCGGCAGTTGCGAGCCCTTGAGCGCCAGATCCACCACCAGTGCCTGACCCCAGGCAATGTTGCCGTTCAGGCTGCCCTGGCCACTCTTGCCGCTTTTCCAGCCGCCGTTCAACTGCACGGTTTCCCCGGCGATGACCGCCTGCAACTGCAAGGCTTTGAGTTCCATCGGCAACTCGGCGCCGGACACCTCGCCGTCACTGAGCTGCAGACTGCCATTGACCTGCGGCGCCAGCAATCCGCCGGAGATCGTGCCGCTGCCGTTCAAGCGGCCGGTGAGTTTCTCGACCATCGGCACGAACGGCCGCGCTACCGACAGATCCAGCCCGCTCAAACGGAACGATCCGCTCAACGGCTTGTTCTTCGGCAATGGATTGATCTGGGCCAGCACCTGCAACTCGCCAAGTTTGGCCCCGGCGAAGTTGAGCTCAGTGTCGATGCGCTTGGGCGTGAGCTTGCTGGTGAGTTTCAGGGTCTGGTACGGGAAGTCCAGCCACTGGTCCTTTTCCTTCAGGCGCAAGGTGCCGCCGCTGGCATCGACGCTGACCTGGCCGTTCGGGCCGCTGGCTGGCAGGTCCAGTTGCAGATCGGCATTGAGCCGGCCCTGCCAGGCGAAATCCTTGGGCAGCCACTGGGCAAGGCTGTCGATCGGGAATTGCTTGAGGTGATAGCGCAGCTTCGGCTCAGGCATCAGTCGTTGGTCTTCACCGCACAGGCTGGCCTGGCCGGAGGCCCAGCAATGGGCACCGAAGTTGATTTTGCCATCGGCCAGCCGTTCGAGCTTCGCCGGCCCTTGCAGCCTCCAGTCCTGGCCGCCAGCCTGGATATCGCCGCTGGCCAGCCGCCCGCGCCAGTTGCCTTTGTCCAGAGCACCGTCCAGGCCCAGGGCCAGCTTCAATTTCGGGCCTTGCAGATCGAGGCTCAGCTTCTGGTTCTTGATGTCGCCCTGGCCACTGGCGGTCAGCGTGCCAAGGGAGGTGTCACCGAGCTGGATAGCGCTGCCCTTGAGGTCGATTTTCGCCCGTTGCGCACTGTCGAGCGTGGCGTCCAGGTTCAGGCTTTGCAGGCGATTATCCTGAAAGGCCAATTGTGTGCCTTGCAACCCGAGCTTGCCCTGGGGAGCCTTGAGCGTGCCGGCGACGTCCACCCGGCCATTGATCTGCCCGCGCAATTGCGGCCAGAGCTGGGCGAGCCGCGACAGCTTGATGTCGATCTGGCCGACGAGTTTCTGTTGCAGGCTGCCCTTGCCATTGATGCTGTTGTCACCCAGGCGAATTTGCAGCGCGTTGAGGTTCCATTGCTCACCGCCACCATCAGCCTTGGCTTGCAGGACAGCCGGCTGGCCACGCAATTTGCCCTTGAGATCGAGGTCGGCGCTCAGGCTCAACTTGTCGTTTTTCATCTCGCCTTTACTGCGCAACGGTCCGGCCAGCGTACCGGGCAACTCCGCGACCCAGTAAGCCGGGTTGATCGCTGACAGGTCCAGGGCGGTATCCCAGGCGATACCATCGGCGAATTGCAGATTCAAATGGCCATCAGCCTTGCCCTGCCCGGCCTGCAGCTGAATCTGCTGCAGATAGATTTTGGTCAGGTCGCCTGCAAACGGGCTGGCCAGGCTGAACGCCCCGGCCGGGCCATCCAGCGCAGCATCGAAGTGCCCCAGGTATTTGCCGTCGGTGTAGGACACTTCGCCGTTGAATTTGCGCAGTGCCACTTGCGGCTCGTCGATCAACGGATAGAGGCGGTGCCAAGGGAAATCCAGCCAGTCGATTTTCGCTTCGGCATTCAGGCCCTTGCTCCAGTCCAGCGCCCCTGTGAGCTTGAGGCTTTGCTTGTCGTTGGCGGTCAAGTCCAGAGCGGCGATCTGTGCGCCATTGGCGTCGACCTTGCCTTGCAGCGCCAGCGCGACTGGCCCTTCTTCGGCGGGCAGCGTAGCTTTGCCAAGCAGCGCGTAGCCGTTTTTCAGGTCACCGGCGCCGCTGAGTTCCAGCTGATTGAGTTGCAGGGTGTCCGGCAGCCCGGCATCGGGCTTGAAGCCATCGGCGGTGATCCGTACCTTGGCCGGCAGATTCTCTACCAGCGGTTGCAGCTCGCCGGTCAGCTGGCCGTTGAGGTAACCAGTGCTGTCAGCCTTGAGATTCAGGGTTTTCAGCAGGTCGCCGTCAAGCTTGAGCGCCAGGTCCCAGGGTGCAGGAGTCGACAGGGTCAGTTTGCCTTCGGCATTCAGCGGCCAGTTTCCGGTGGGCTGCAGCGAGCCGGACAGGTTCAGGCTCAGGTCATCGCGTTGCAAATGCACGGAATCGATCTGCATGCCTTTGTCGGTCCAGTGCGCCGTCAACTGCAGGCCCTTGAGCTGTTCACTGCCGTTGAACACCAGGCTGCCGACCTTGACGTCACCCAGTTCAATGGCCAAGGGTAGCTTCAGCTCCGGGAGGGTCATCGGGCCGGTATCCGGCTCTTGCTCACCCGGCGGAAACTGCAGGCTGACCTGATCGGCCTGCAATTGCTCCAGGCACAGGGTCATGCGCGTCAGGCACAACGGCGACCAGGCAAAGATCACCCGGGTCAGTTCCACCCGACTGCTGTCCTGCTGCCACAACACCCGGTCGGCGCTCCACTGCCCGCCCAGTCGACCCTGAAAGTTCTCGAGGCTCAATCCCGGCACGAATCCCAGTGCCCAGCGGCTGCCCGTTGCCGTGCCCACTACCGTGGCCAGCGTCAAGACGATCAGCATCAACAGCGCCAGGATCGCCAGCAGCGTTCCTTGCAAGCCACGTTTCATAAAAGCGCGCGTCACAGCTCAGGCCCCATGGAAAAGTGCAGTCGAATGCCGCCGTCGTCGTCCAGTGCATGGGCCAGGTCGAGGCGGATCGGCCCCACCGGCGATACCCAGCGCACGCCGATACCGACGCCGGTCTTCAGGCTTGGCAGTTCAAGTGTATTGAAGGAGTTACCCTGGTCGACAAAGGTCGCGACCCGCCATTTTTCGGCGACGGAATATTGATATTCGGCGCTGGCCGCGACCATGTAACGGCCACCGATGCGGTCGCCGTCGGAGTTTTCCGGGGACAGGCTCTGATAGTCGTAACCGCGCACGCTCTGATCGCCACCGGCGAAGAAGCGCAGCGACGGCGGTATCGATTTGTAGCCGTTGGTGGCACTGCCGCCGATCTGGGCCCGGCCGAGGAAACGATGCTTGTCGAAGACAGTCGTCAGGCCTTTGACCAGGGCCGTGCCGTACAGCAGGTTGTTATCGGAACCCAGCCCTTCCTTGGCCATTTTGCTTTCGAACTGCAGGCGATAGCCGTTGTGCGGGTCGATGCGGTTGTCACTTTTGAGGTACGAATAACTGACACCGGGCATCAGCAGGGTACTGACGCCCTCGTCATCGCCTAGCTTGTACTCCTCGTTCTGCCACTTGAGCGACACCACTCGCTGCCAGCCGCTGGGTAACTTGCTGTGCCACTCCGGACCGATGGTCAGCAGTTTGCTGCGGGTGTCGGTATCAGCGATTTCTGCATTCTGATAGCCACCGGCAAAACGCAGTTTGTCGGTCAGCGGCGGATCGAGCGGAATGTCGTAGAACAGCCCGACGTTCTGCCGGGGTGCCGAGACTTCGGTTTCCCAGCCATAGCTGTGCCCCTGCGGGTTGACCCAGTGCCGGGTCCAGTTGGCCTTGACCCTGGGACCGACGTCAGTGGAAAAACCCAGGCCGAGGCCCATCGTCCGGGGCTTGCGGGTGTCGAGGTTGACCTCCACCGGAATCACGTCGTTCTTCGAGGCGGTCGGCGCGGCGTCGACCCGTACGCTTTCGAAATAACCGCTCGATTGCAGGTTCTGGTTGAGTTCGGCGATCAGCTCCGAGTCATACGGCGTGCCGGCCTTGAACGGCACCATGCGTTGCAGCAGTTCTTCGTCGAACGGAGTATCGCCGGCAAAACTGACATTGCCGAAGGTGTAACGCGGGCCGCTGTCGTAGATCAGTTCGATGTCGGCGACGCCGGCCCGGGGGTCGACCGACAATTTTGAACGGGTGAAATAGCCACTGAAAAAACCATAGCGCGAAGCCTGGTTCTGGATCAGCCGCTTGGCGTCTTCGTAGTGGCCGTGATTGAGCACCGCACCGGATTTGAGCGCATCGCTCCTGGGTACACGAAAGGATTTGAGGGAGGCTGCGGGGCCGTCAATGCGTATGGTGACGTTGCGTAAATGCACCGGCTCGCCGGGGTCGATGTTCAACACCAGGCGTGGCGTCTTGCCGCCCTTCACTTCGCTGTCGATTTGCGGCTGATAATAACCCAGCGCCTGTGCGGCCTTGCGCGCCTGCTCCTCGGCGCCACGACTGAAGCGCTGCAAGGCTTCTTCGTCACGATCGCCAACGTTGCCGATATAGCCTTCTATATTGGCCTTCAGTTCGTCATTGGACGGTTTGATACGCACGTCCAGTTCACTTTGGGCCAGCGCCGCGCAACTGGTCACCAACATCAGTACGCTGCTGGAAAATCTTCCTGGAAACTTCATAGGCGCGGATGCTATCACGAGCTTGGGAGCGCGATAGAGCGTGACTCGCCAAAAAAGTTCGCGGCTTATGCCGTTGCCGAATGTAAAACCTGCGGATTAGGGTGAAAAAAAACGTGTTCGCGAATCGGTCCTATTGCGACCTCGCCGATTTCCTCGTAACCCTGACGCTTATAGAACTCCAGGTAACGTGGATTACCCGTGTCGAGAATCACGCCCTGAGAGTTTTCATCCACCGCGCACCAGTTGTGCACGGCTTGCAGCAGCTGTTCGCCAAAATGCTTGCCCTGAAATTGCGGATGAACCCCCAGCAACGGCAGGACATGCACCGAATCGTTCGGCAAGCAGGCGGCAACATCAGAGTGATATTGCAGGTAGCGACGCGTGCAACGAAAACCGGTACTCAAGACCATGCGCAGGCGCCAGGCCCAGCTTTCAGTGATACCCAGGCGACGTTGCGGCGGCGCAATCAGCGCGATGCCAATCAGGCGGTCGTTAACCAGCAGGCCGATGGCCGGCAGGTCCTGGAGAAAGTGTTGTGTCACCAGTTCGCGTATGGTCGCGCGGACCCGCTGCTCATAACCCGGGCGCTCGGCTTCGAACAGGTAGTTGAAGGTTGGCTCGTGTCGATAGGCCTGGTACAGCAGCGAGCGGGCTTCGCGGGAATAGCCGCTGTCGAGCATGTGAATATCGGCGATGGCGGTGGAGGTTTCGGGCATGACGGTCGTTCTCCCCGGTGCAGCTCGAATGGCTGCACTCTTATTGGTACGAGCCTTTGGGTGGCAACACAGTTCCCCCAAAGGTATAGACCAGACTCAGAGATCAGTCAGTCAATCCATAGGTTGGCTGCACTGGCCTCTTCGCGAGCAAGCCCGCTCCCACATTGATCGCGTGAACGCTGAAGATCAAATGTGGGAGCGGGCTTGCTCGCGAAGAGGCCATCACCGCCGCTACACGTATTGCTGGATAAACAGCAATCCCTCCCCCAACACTGGCCCCATTCTCCCATGTCAGCTAGCATCGCCCTTTTGCCAGGACTGCCGACCATGAAGATCGTCTCCTTCAACATCAACGGGCTGCGCGCCCGTCCCCATCAGCTGGCGGCGCTGATCGACAAGCATCAACCCGATGTGATCGGGTTGCAGGAAACCAAGGTCCACGACGAACAGTTCCCGCTGGCCGAGGTTCAGGCGCTGGGTTATCACGTGTACTTCCATGGCCAGAAAGGTCACTACGGCGTCGCCCTGCTCTCGCGCCAGGAACCGCTGGCGCTGCACAAAGGTTTTGCCACCGACGAAGAAGACGCCCAGCGGCGCTTTATCTGGGGCACCTTTGCCGACGCCAACGGTGTGCCGATCACCATCATGAACGGCTATTTCCCACAGGGCGAAAGCCGTGACCATCCGACCAAATTCCCGGCCAAGCAACGTTTCTACAATGACTTGCAGCAGTTGCTGGAAAGCCAGTTCAAGAACGACCAGCCGCTGGTGGTGATGGGGGATGTGAATATATCTCCGGAAGACTGCGACATCGGCATCGGTCCGGACAACATGAAGCGCTGGTTGAAAACCGGCAAATGCAGCTTCCTGCCGGAAGAGCGCGAGTGGATGGCACGTCTGAAGAACTGGGGCCTGACCGACAGCTTCCGCCACCTGAACCCGGATGTGACCGACATGTTCAGCTGGTTCGACTATCGCAGTCGCGGCTTCGAAGACCAGCCCAAGCGTGGCCTGCGCATCGACGTGATCCTCGCCTCCCACGGCTTGCTGCCACGGGTCAAGGCTGCAGGGGTGGACTACGAACTGCGCGGCATGGAAAAGCCTTCGGATCATGCGCCGATCTGGCTTGAGTTGAGCTGATCCCTAAAGCCTGCATTAATCTCTTGTGGGAGCGGGCTTGCTCGCGAATGCGGTGTGTCAATCAGCATTAAAGTCGACTGAAACACCGCTTTCGCGAGCAAGCCCGTTCCCACAAAAGACAATCACCGAAAAGTGTCATTTTTCGGAAACCTTACTGACTTAATCTCCCGGCACTTCCTTCCACTTTGAAAGGTGCCGGCATGATGCTGCGCGTGTTGCTCCTGTTGACGTTATGCGCTGGCTTGGCACAAAACGCCTCGGCCAGTGACTTGCCGGTGCCCGATCAAGGGCCGGTGCTGCGCATCCAGGGTTCCAACACCATCGGTGCCGCACTGGGCCCGGCACTGGTCGAAGGACTGCTGCACGAACAAGGCCTGCGCAACATCCACCGCGAAACCGCAGACAACGACAACGAACTGCGCATTGTCGGCGAAACCGCACAGGGTCGCCGAGTAGTGGTGGAAGTCGCCGCCCACGGTTCCAGCACCGGCTTCATCGCCCTGAAAACCGCCAACGCCGACCTCGCCGCCTCGTCACGCCCGATCAAGGACAGCGAACTGGTCGACCTGGAATCCCTTGGTGATCTGAAAAGCCCTGGCGCCGAACAGGTCATCGCCATCGACGGCCTGGCGATCATCCTCCACCCGAAAAATCCGCTGCAGCAACTGGACATCGTGCAACTGGCGCGGATTTTCAATGGCGAAGCCAAAACCTGGGAAGAAGTCGGCGGCAGCGGCGGGACCATTCATCTGTATGCGCGCGATGATCAATCCGGTACCTACGACACCTTCAAGGAACTGGTGCTCAGTGGCCGTGGAAAAAACCTGAGTAGCTCAGCAACACGCTTCGAGTCCAGCGAACAGTTGTCCGATGCGGTCAGCAGCGATCCGCAAGGCATCGGTTTTATTGGCCTGCCCTATGTGCGTCAGGCCAAGGCTGTGGCAATTGCCGACGGCCAATCGCAAGCCATGCTGGCGCTCAACAATCTGATCGCCACGGAAGACTACCCATTATCGCGCCGGCTGTTTTTCTACTTGCCGCCGAGAGGGAAAAATCCTTGGGCACAGGCACTGACGGCCTTCGCCCAAAGTGGTAAAGGCCAGGCGATCGTCGCCGCCAACGGTTTTATCGCGCAGACGGTCCAGGCCATGGCCGTCAGCCCTAATGCGTTGATGCCGGAGGGGTACCAGGCCCTGAGCCGTCACGCCCAGCGCCTGTCGGTGAATTTCCGTTTCGAGGAAGGCAGCGCCAGCCTGGACAACAAGGCCCGACAGGATCTGTCACGGGTGCTCGACTATATAAAGCAGCACGAAAAAACCGATCGAAAGGTGACACTGGTCGGCTTTGGAGACGCCAAGAGCGATCCGGGGCGCGCTGATCTGTTGTCGAAACTGCGGGCCATGGCGGTGCGACGGGAACTGGTGAAAAGCGGTGTGGTATTGCGCGAGATTCGCGGCTTTGGCGCCGAGATGCCGGTGGCGGCCAACAGCGCGGATGAGGGGCGGATCAAGAATCGGCGGGTTGAGGTTTGGGTGTACTGAACACTGCCAAATGTGGCTCGAGGGACCTGCTGTGGCGAGGAGCTTTCTGTGCAAGGGGGCTTGCTGTCTCAAGAAACTACCTGTGCAAAGGGTTTTCTGTGGCGAGGGGGCTTGCCCCCGCTGGGTTGCGCAGCAGCCCTTAAAACATAGCACGCGGTTTATTTGTAAAACCGCGTTGGTGGTTATGGGGGGGGTGGCTTCGCCACCCATCGGGGGCAAGCCCCCTCGCCACAGGCAAGCCCCCTCGCCACAGGTAGCCCCCTCGCCACAGGCAAACCCCCTCGCCACAAGGTAGCCCGCTCGCCACAGCCGGTGATCAGCACAGAACTTGTGTTGATCAATGCTCGCTACGCATCATCTCTTTGGGCACATATTTGCCGATCTCGAATTTGCCGATCGCTGCGCGATGCACTTCGTCCGGGCCGTCGGCCAGACGCAGGGTGCGCTGCATGGCGTACATGTAGGCCAGCGGGAAATCGTTGGAAACCCCTGCCCCGCCATGAATCTGGATCGCCCGGTCGATCACTCGCAGTGCCACGTTTGGCGCTACGACCTTGATCTGCGCAATTTCGCTCTTGGCCACTTTGTTGCCGACAGTGTCCATCATGTAGGCCGCTTTCAAGGTCAACAGGCGAGCCATGTCGATTTCCATGCGCGAGTCGGCAATCTTGTCGATGTTACCGCCCAGGCGTGCCAGCGGCTTGCCGAATGCGGTACGGCTGACCGAGCGTTTGCACATCAGTTCCAGCGCACGCTCGGCCATGCCGACCGAGCGCATGCAGTGGTGAATCCGGCCCGGACCAAGGCGGCCCTGGGCGATTTCGAAGCCGCGTCCTTCGCCCAGCAGGACGTTTTCGTACGGCACCCGGACGTTTTCGAACAGCACCTCGGCGTGGCCATGCGGCGCATCGTCGTAGCCGAACACCGGCAGCGGTCGCACGATCTTCACGCCGGGAGTGTCCACCGGCACGAGGATCATCGAGTGCTGCGCATGGCGCGGCGCGTCAGGATTGCTCAGGCCCATGAATATCATGATCTTGCAGCGCGGGTCGCAGGCGCCGGAAGTCCACCATTTCTTGCCGTTGATCACCCACTCGTCGCCATCGCGCACGGCGCGGGCGGCCATGTTGGTGGCGTCAGAGGACGCAACGTCAGGCTCGGTCATGGCGAATGCCGAACGGATCTCGCCACGCAGCAGTGGCTCGAGCCAGCGTTGCTTCTGTTCTTCGTTGGCGTAACGCACCAGCACTTCCATGTTGCCGGTGTCTGGAGCCGAACAGTTGAACGGCTCAGGTCCCAGCAGCGAGCGCCCCATGATTTCCGCCAACGGCGCGTATTCGAGGTTGCTCAGGCCGGCGCCGAGTTCGGACTCAGGCAGAAACAAATTCCACAGGCCTTCTGCCTTGGCCTTGAGTTTGAGTTCTTCCATGATCGCAGTCGGCTGCCAGCGATCACCCTCTGCGACCTGGCGCTCGAACACGGCTTCAGCCGGATAAACGTAGGTGTCCATGAACGCAGTCACGCGCTCACGCAGTTCCTGAACCTTGGGCGAATAAGCGAAATCCATGAGCAAGATACCTTCTTGGGGGAGGTTGTTTAGATCATGCAATCGATGCTAGAACAGCCATGAAAATTTACCTAGCCTATTCTCAGCGTGTATAAACATTCATCACCGATATATGATCGGCTTATCGCCAAGGCCCTCGGGTCACGTAAAGAAACCTTGATAACAAGAGCGCAGCGCAATGAATCTGAGCAAGGTCGACCTCAACCTTTTCATCGTCTTCGACGCGATCTACACCGAAGCCAACCTGACCCGCGCCGGACAGATTGTCGGCATTACCCAACCGGCCGTGTCGAACGCCCTGGCCCGCCTGCGCGAGACCTTCAACGACCCGTTGTTCGTGCGCACCGCCCAAGGCATGGTGCCCACGCCCATGGCCCAGAACATCATAGGCCCGGTGCGCAACGCGCTCTCGCTGCTGCGCGTATCAGTGCAGGAAAGCCGCATTTTCAACCCGCTGCAGGCGGCCAAGACCTACCGCATCAGCATGACCGACCTCACTGAAGCGGTGATCCTGCCACCGCTGTTCCAGCGCCTGCGCCGCCTGGCGCCGACGGTGATCATCGAGAGTTTCCTGTCCAAGCGCCGGGAAACCACCAAGGAGCTGGCCGCTGGTCGACTCGACTTCGCCGTGGATGCACCGCTCAACACCGATCCGCAGGTGCGCCATGTCAAGTTGATGGAAGACCGCTATGTGTGCGCCATGCGCAAGGGGCACCCGCTGGCGGGCAAAGAGAAATTCACCCTCGATGATTATCTGGGGCTGACCCATGTTCATATTTCCAGTCGCCGCAGCGGCCTGGGCTATGTCGACCTGGCGCTGGGCAAGATGGGCATCCAGCGCAAGATCGCCCTGCGTTCCCAACACTATCTGATGGCGTCCCAGGTGTTGCAGCAAACGGACATGGTCATGACCGTGCCGGAGCGGTTTGCCCGCCGCAATGATCTGCATGCCTTTTATCTGCCGGTCAACGATGTACCGCCCGTGGAAACCCACCTCTACTGGCATGAAAGCACCGATCAGGACCCGGCCAACCGCTGGATGCGTGAGCAGATGATCGAGTTGTGCCAGCAGGTGACGGCGCAGGAGAAAAAGCTCGAGAAAGTGTAGGGCTAAATACCGGGTTGCTCCTATCGCGAGCAGACTCGCTCCCAGAGGGATACTTGTAATACACAGATTGTGTGCTCAATGAATGTCCATTGTGTGAGCGAGCCTGCTCGCGATGGGGCCAGCAAGAGCAGCAAAAAAACCTGCCGCTTGACGTAAACGTCAACCTGCCATTAGCTTAGCGCCATGACCTTTTGCGAGCGCGTCCATGAGCAGCCAGACCTACAGTATTTCCGACCTCGCCCGCGAGCTCGACATCACCACCCGGGCCATTCGCTTTTATGAAGAGCAAGGTTTGCTCAGCCCCGAACGCCGTGGTCAGGAACGTATTTATTCGCCCCGCGACAAGGTCAGCCTGAAGCTGATCCTGCGGGGCAAGCGCATTGGCTTCTCGCTGGCCGAATGCCGTGAGCTGATCGAGCTCTATGACCCGTCCAGCGGCAACACCAAGCAACTGCACAGCATGCTGGCGAAAATTAGCGAGCGCCGCGAGCAGCTTGAGCAGCAGTTGCTGGACATCGAACAGATGAAACTGGAACTCGATACTGCGCAAGAGCGCTGCGTGCAGGCGCTGGAGCAAACCATCGAAAACCAGCAAGCGGTCCAGTAAGCCAGCACGACCCACTGCGAGAGCGAGCCTTTGTGGCGAGGGGGCTTGCCCCCGTTGGGTCGCGGAGCGGCCCCAGAAAATGGGACTGCTGCGCAGTCCAACGGGGGCAAGCCCCCTCGCCACAAAAGCTTGGTCCTACAAGGTTCTCTCTGTATTCAGACAATCACACAGGTCCAATCCCATGTCCCTCCCCACCCACGTACGCATTGTCGAAGTCGGTCCCCGCGACGGCCTGCAAAACGAAGCCCAACCCATCAGTGTTACCGATAAGGTGCAACTGGTGGACGCACTGACCGCCGCCGGGCTTGGCTATATAGAAGTCGGCAGCTTCGTGTCCCCAAAGTGGGTGCCGCAGATGGCCGGTTCCGCTGAAGTCTTCGCGCAGATCCAGCGCAAACCCGGAGTGGTGTACGGCGCGCTCGCGCCCAACCTGCGTGGTTTTGAAGACGCTCTCGCCGCCGGGGTCAAGGAGGTAGCGGTGTTTGCGGCAGCATCCGAAGCGTTTTCCCAGCGCAACATCAATTGCTCGATCAGCGAAAGCCTGGCGCGCTTCGTGCCAATCATGGACGCTGCCAGACAACACGGGGTGAGTGTGCGCGGTTATGTGTCCTGCGTGCTGGGCTGCCCCTATGAAGGCGATGTTTCACCGCAACAGGTAGCACTGGTGGCCCGCGAGCTCTATGCCATGGGCTGCTATGAAGTCTCTCTGGGTGACACCATCGGCACCGGCACCGCAGGTGCCACCCGCAAGATGTTTGACGCGGTCACCGCCGAGGTACCCCGGGACAAACTGGCCGGACATTTCCACGACACCTATGGCCAGGCGGTAGCCAACATCTACGCCAGCCTGCTGGAAGGTATCGCGGTGTTCGACAGTTCCATCGCCGGCCTCGGTGGTTGCCCATACGCCAAGGGCGCCAGCGGTAACGTCGCCACCGAAGACGTGGTGTATCTGCTCAATGGCCTGGGTATCGAAACCGGCATTGACCTGGACGCCCTGGTGCTCGCCGGTCAGCAAATCTGCACTGTATTGGGCCGACCTACAGGTTCCCGTGTGGCCCGGGCCCGTAGCGCGCAATAAGTGTGGGTAGTGTGTCCGGGTGTTACCGCACGGACATAAATGTGGGGCGCAATCGAGTAACACGGAAACAAATTCTCAGGTTTTGCCCGCAACAAAAACCCTCACAAAATGCTAAAGCATTGATTTTAAAGGGTTTTAAAAAGTTGGCACGGGTCCTGCTATCTCTATGGCATAACAAGAACAAAAAAATTGCGGCAAACCCAATAAAAATAAGACGTAACGACTCTGACATAACAAGAACAACACGACAGAGACGCAGCTAACAGATTTTTTTGGAGAAGGTGTGCTTTTCAGGGTGCTTTTCGGAGCAACCCGCAACCGGGCAGAGAACAATAAAACTACCTTCAGGTAGCTCCCGAATCGGTTGGATCGCTAAGCGAAAAAGCAGATCAGCGCTCAAAAAAATACGTTTGCTCTTGATCCTGAATGGGGATCGCCAAAAAACAGCGGTAAAGGGTCACGGTCACCAAAAACAACAACAGACCAACCCTCAATAATAAAAAAAGAGCACGCGCAACGACAAATTAAAGGGGAGCTTCGGCTCCCCTTTGTGCTGTCTGCGATTTGAAATTCTTGATCCGTAGGAGCTGACTTGCTGGCGATGAACGATGAACGATGAACGATGACGCGATCTGTCTGATGGACTGCTGCGCCTGCATCGCCAGCAAGCCGGCTCCTACAGCTTCGCGTTGAGCTGCGCGATGCTGATCTCGCGCATGCGGAACTTCTGGATCTTGCCGGTCACGGTCATCGGAAACTCATCGACGAACTTGAAGTAACGCGGCGTCTTGAAGTGCGCGATGCGCTCCTTGCACCAGGCCTGCAGCTCCTGCTCGGTAGCGCTGTGGCCGGGGTGGAACTTGATCCAGGCGACGATCTCCTCGCCGTAACGCGAACATGGAATACCAATCACCTGCACGTCGGCCACGGCCGGGTGGGTAAAAAAGAATTCTTCGAGCTCGCGCGGATAAACGTTTTCACCGCCACGGATGATCATGTCTTTGTTCCGCCCGGCAATGCACACGTAACCCTCGTCGTTCATGCTCGCCAGATCGCCGGTGTGCATCCAGCCGGCCTGATCGATCGCTAGCGCGGTACCTTCGGGGTTGTTCCAGTAGCCGAGCATCACGCTGTAACCGCGGGTGCACAGCTCACCGATGGTGCCACGGGGGACCAGCTTGCCCGCCTCGTCGATGATCTTGCTTTCCAGTTGCGGCTGAGTCCGGCCGACCGTGGTCACGCGCAGTTCCAGTTCGTCCGCAGGACCGGTCTGCAACGACACCGGACTGGTTTCCGTCATGCCGTAGGCGATCTGCACTTCGTTCATGTGCATTTCGCTGATGACCCGGCGCATCACTTCGATGGGGCACGTCGCGCCCGCCATGATCCCGGTCCGCAGAGTCGACAGATCAATCCCGGCGCGCTGTGGCTGGTCGAGCATGGCGATGAACATGGTCGGAACGCCATATAACGCAGTGGCCTTTTCTTCGGCGACGGTGCTCAGGGTCAGCAGCGGATCGAAGGCGTCATTGGGATAAATCATGGTGCTGCCATGGGTGATGCAACCGAGGTTGCCCATGACCATGCCGAAGCAGTGATACAGCGGCACCGGGATCACCAGGCGATCAGCGGCGGTCAGGCCAAGGCTTTCGCCGACCATGTAACCGTTGTTGAGAATGTTGTAGTGACTCAGGGTCGCGCCCTTGGGGAACCCGGTGGTACCGGAGGTGTACTGGATGTTCACGGGCTGATCGAAGTGCAGGCTGGCCTGGCGTTCGTGCAATTGCTCCAGGGATACGCTGCCGGCCAGATCGGCAAGCTGCGACCAAGGCAGGAAGCCCGACGGTGGTTGCGCATCCAGGCTGATGACCCCGCGCAGGTCCGGCAGACGCTCGCTGTGCAGTTTGCCGATGGATTGCCCGGCCAGTTCCGGTACCAGGCCTTGCAGCATCGCATGATAGTCCGAGGTTTTGAACGCACCGGCGCAGACCAGCCACTGACAACCGGATTGCTTGAGGACGTACTCGAGTTCGGAGCTGCGGTAGGCGGGATTGATGTTGACCAGGATCACCCCGATTTTCGCCGTGGCGATCTGCGTAATGCACCACTGGGCACAGTTCGGAGCCCAGATGCCGAGACGGTCACCGGCCTGCAACCCCAGGGCCAGCAACGCCCTGGCATGCAAATCTGCCGCTTCCGCCAGTTGCCGCCAGGTGTAGCGCAGCTGTTGATGGCGCACTACCAGCGCTTCCCCGTCCGGGTACTGCGCGACCGTGTTGTCGAACGCCTGGCCTATGGTCATCGCCAGCAAGGCTTTGTCCTGGGAACCGCGGGTATAGCTGCGTTGCGGGCTTGCAGTGAGTTGATCCATGACGACCCCTATTGTCTTTATTAATGGGCTACCGGCGGACACCTGTTGGAGCAACCCTGGTTAGAGAGCCTACTGAGATGAGGGGCTTGCCTGTGGCAAGCCCCCTCTCCACAGCAAGCCCCCTCACCACAGGTCGCTCCCACAGGGCAGGACCGCGCTCTATCTTGAACTGGCTCTACTCTCGCTCAAGTTGACGTTAACGTAAAGGGCGATTGACAGCCATTCGTCACGGGTTTACGTTAACGTAAAGGTGAGAGGTAGATCACTGCCCTCCCCGCCCTACAAAAAAGCCAAAAAGGTGCCCCATGAGCTACCCATCCCTGAACTTTGCCCTCGGTGAAACCATCGACATGCTGCGCGATCAGGTTCAGTCCTTCGTCGCCAAAGAGATCGCTCCGCGCGCCGCTCAGATCGACATCGACAACCTGTTCCCCGCCGACCTGTGGCGCAAATTCGGTGACATGGGCCTGCTGGGCATTACCGTACCGGAAGAGTACGGCGGTGCCGGCCTGGGTTACCTGGCGCACGTGGTCGCGATGGAAGAAATCAGCCGTGGCTCGGCCTCGGTGGCGTTGTCCTATGGCGCCCACTCGAACCTGTGCGTCAACCAGATCAACCGTAACGGCAATCACGAGCAGAAAAGCAAATACCTGCCGAAGCTGATCAGCGGCGAGCACATCGGCGCCCTGGCCATGAGCGAACCCAACGCCGGTTCCGACGTGGTATCGATGAAGCTGCGCGCCGACAAACGCGGCGACCACTATGTACTCAACGGCAGCAAGACCTGGATCACCAACGGTCCGGACGCCAACACCTACGTGATCTATGCCAAGACCGACCTGGAAAAGGGTCCTCATGGCATCACCGCCTTCATCGTCGAGCGCGACTGGAAAGGCTTCAGCCGCAGCAACAAATTCGACAAGCTCGGCATGCGCGGCTCGAACACCTGCGAACTGTTTTTCGATGACGTCGAAGTGCCGCAGGAAAACATCCTCGGCGTGCTCAACGGCGGCGTCAAAGTACTGATGAGCGGTCTCGATTACGAGCGCGTGGTGCTCTCGGGCGGCCCGACCGGGATCATGCAGGCCTGTATGGACCTGATCGTGCCGTACATCCACGATCGCAAGCAGTTCGGCCAGAGCATCGGCGAATTCCAGCTGATCCAGGGCAAAGTCGCCGACATGTACACCCAGCTCAACGCCAGCCGCGCCTACCTGTACGCAGTGGCCCAGGCTTGCGAGCGCGGCGAAACCACGCGCAAGGACGCCGCCGGCGTAATCCTCTACAGCGCTGAACGTGCCACGCAGATGGCCCTCGACGCCATCCAGATTCTCGGTGGCAACGGCTACATCAACGAATTCCCGGCCGGCCGCCTGTTGCGCGACGCCAAGCTGTACGAAATCGGCGCGGGAACCAGTGAGATCCGCCGTATGTTGATCGGGCGCGAACTGTTCAACGAAACCCGCTAATCGGAGCTGCTCATGGCTACCCTGCATACCCAGCTCAATCCCCGGTCGGCGGAGTTCGCGGCCAACAGCGCGGCGATGCTCAAACAGGTCGACGCCTTGCACACCCTGCTCGCCCAAGTGGCGCAAGGTGGCGGCCCGAAAGCGCAAGAACGCCACACTTCGCGGGGCAAACTGTTGCCCCGTGAACGCATCAATCGTCTGCTGGATCCGGGTTCGCCCTTTCTCGAGATCAGCCAATTGGCAGCGTATGAGGTTTACGGCGAAGACGTTCCCGCCGCTGGGGTGATTGCCGGGATCGGCCGCGTGGAAGGCGTTGAGTGCATGATCGTCGCCAACGACGCCACGGTAAAAGGCGGCTCGTATTACCCGCTTACCGTGAAAAAGCACCTGCGCGCCCAGACCATCGCCCAGCAGAATCGTTTGCCGTGCATTTATCTGGTGGACTCCGGCGGCGCCAACCTGCCCCGTCAGGATGAAGTATTCCCGGACCGCGAGCACTTTGGCCGGATCTTCTTCAACCAGGCCAACATGAGCGCCATGGGTATCCCGCAGATCGCCGTGGTCATGGGCTCCTGCACCGCCGGTGGCGCCTATGTACCGGCCATGGCCGACGAAGCGATCATGGTGCGTAACCAGGCGACGATTTTCCTGGCCGGCCCGCCGCTGGTGAAAGCGGCGACCGGTGAAGTGGTCAGCGCCGAAGACCTTGGCGGGGCCGACGTGCACTGCAAGGTTTCCGGGGTGGCCGACCATTATGCAGAGAGCGACGAACACGCCCTCGCTATCGCTCGGCGCAGCGTCGCCAACCTCAACTGGCGCAAGCTCGGTGAAGTGCAGCAGCGCGCGCCCATTGCACCGCTGTACAGCAGCGACGAGTTGTATGGCGTGGTGTCGGCCGACGCCAAGCAACCGTTCGACGTACGCGAAGTCATCGCGCGACTGGTGGACGGTTCGGTGTTCGATGAATTCAAAGCACTGTTTGGCACCACCCTGGTGTGCGGGTTCGCCTGGCTGCACGGCTACCCGATCGCCATCCTCGCCAACAACGGCATTCTCTTCGCTGAAGCTGCGCAGAAAGGCGCGCATTTTATCGAACTGGCCTGCCAGCGCGGCATCCCCTTGCTGTTCCTGCAAAACATCACCGGGTTCATGGTCGGCCAGAAGTACGAAGCCGGTGGCATCGCCAAGCATGGCGCCAAGCTGGTGACCGCCGTGGCCTGTGCCAAGGTACCGAAATTCACCGTGATCATCGGCGGCAGCTTCGGCGCCGGCAACTACGGTATGTGTGGCCGGGCTTACGATCCGCGCTTCCTGTGGATGTGGCCCAATGCTCGCATCGGTGTAATGGGCGCCGAACAGGCCGCCGGCGTCCTGGTGCAGGTCAAGCGCGAGCAGGCCGAACGCAGTGGCCAGGGTTTCAGCGCCGAGCAGGAAAACGAGATCAAGCAGCCGATCCTCGACCAATACGAAGAACAGGGCCACCCCTACTACTCAAGCGCGCGTTTGTGGGACGACGGTGTCATCGACCCGGCACAGACCCGCGACGTACTGGCCCTGGCCTTGTCGGCGTCGTTGAACGCGCCAGTCGAACCGAGCCGCTTCGGCGTGTTCCGGATGTGATTTTCTGTGGGAGCGCGCTTGTGTGGCGAGGGGGCTTGCCCCCGTTCGATTGCGCAGCAATCGTAAAACTGCACAACCCCGCTCCCACAAGGACCGTGGAGACGGAAGAACATGAGCGACTTCAATACGCTGGAACTGCTGACCGACCCTCGGGGTTTCGCCACCCTGTGGCTCAGCCGTGAAGAAAAGAACAACGCCTTCAACGCCGAAATGATCCGCGAGCTGATCCTCGCCCTCGACCAAGTAGCGAGCGATTCCAGTTTACGTTTCCTGTTGCTGCGCGGTCGCGGCAAGCATTTCAGTGCCGGCGCCGACCTGGCCTGGATGCAGCAATCGGCTGAACTCGATTACGCCACCAACCTCGATGACGCCCGGGAACTGGCGGAGTTGATGTATAACCTGGCCAAACTGAAGATCCCGACCATGGCCGTCGTGCAAGGCGCAGCCTTTGGCGGCGCGCTGGGCCTGATCAGTTGCTGCGACATGGCCATTGGTAGCGATGACGCACAGTTCTGCCTGTCGGAAGTGCGCATCGGCCTGGCGCCAGCGGTGATCAGCCCGTTCGTGGTGCAAGCCATCGGCGAGCGCGCGACCCGTCGTTATGCATTGACCGCCGAACGCTTCGGCGGGCAGCGGGCACGGGAAATCGGTTTGTTGTCGCAGAGCTACGCCGGTGCCGAGCTGGAACAGAACGTCGAGCAGTGGATCGACAATCTGCTACTCAACAGTCCGGCCGCGATGCGCGCCAGCAAGGACCTGTTGCGCGAAGTCGGCGACGGCTCACTGACCCCCGCATTGCGCCGCTACACCGAAAACGCCATCGCCCGCATCCGCGTCAGTCCCGAAGGCCAGGAAGGCCTGCGCGCCTTCCTGCAAAAACGGCCGCCGAGCTGGCAGGCACCCACCACCACCAAGGAGCCGCGTTGATGAGCGCACCTGTCCTCACCACTCTGCTGGTGGCCAACCGCGGCGAAATCGCTTGTCGGGTGATGCGTACCGCCAAGGCCCTGGGGCTGACCACCGTGGCCGTGCACAGCGCCACTGACCGTGACGCCCGCCACAGCCGTGAAGCCGATATTCGCGTCGACCTGGGCGGCAGCAAGGCCGCCGACAGCTACCTGCAAATTGACAAACTGATCGCTGCGGCCAAGGCCAGTGGCGCCCAGGCCATTCACCCCGGCTACGGCTTTCTGTCGGAGAACGCAGGCTTTGCCCGGGCCATCGAAAACGCCGGCCTGATCTTCCTCGGCCCGCCCGCCTCGGCCATCGACGCCATGGGCAGCAAGTCCGCGGCCAAGGCCTTGATGGAAACCGCCGGCGTACCGCTGGTGCCCGGCTACCACGGCGAAGCCCAGGACCTGGAAACGTTCCGTGCGGCCTGCGAACGCATCGGCTATCCAGTGCTGCTCAAGGCCACGGCCGGGGGCGGTGGCAAGGGCATGAAAGTGGTCGAGGACGTCAGCCAGCTGGCTGAGGCCCTGGCCTCGGCCCAGCGTGAAGCGCAGTCGTCCTTCGGTGACTCGCGGATGCTGGTGGAGAAATACCTGCTCAAACCGCGCCACGTGGAGATCCAGGTCTTCGCCGATCAGCACGGCAACTGCCTGTACCTCAACGAACGGGACTGCTCGATCCAGCGTCGGCACCAGAAAGTCGTCGAAGAAGCACCGGCGCCAGGCCTGAGCCAGGAACTGCGCCGCGCCATGGGCGAAGCCGCCGTGCGCTCGGCCCAGGCCATCGGCTACGTCGGTGCAGGCACTGTCGAGTTTCTGTTGGACGCCCGCGGTGAATTCTTCTTCATGGAGATGAACACCCGCCTGCAAGTCGAGCACCCGGTCACCGAAGCCATCACCGGCCTCGACCTGGTGGCCTGGCAGATTCGTGTGGCTCGCGGTGAGGCATTGCCGATGACCCAGGATCAGGTGCCGCTGATAGGCCACGCGATCGAAGTACGGTTGTATGCCGAAGACCCGGGCAACGATTTTTTGCCCGCAACCGGACGCCTGGATTTGTATCGTGAATCTGCCGAAGGGCCAGGGCGCCGGGTCGACAGCGGTGTAGAAGAAGGCGACGAAATCTCGCCGTTCTACGACCCGATGCTCGGCAAGTTGATTGCCTGGGGCGAGGACCGTGAACAGGCGCGTCTGCGCCTGCTGAACATGCTCGACGAGTTCGCCATTGGCGGTCTGAAGACCAACATCAACTTCCTGCGCCGCATCATCGCTCACCCGGCGTTTGCCGCTGCCGAACTCGATACCGGGTTCATCCCGCGCTACCACGAACAGCTGTTGCCGGCCCCGTCCGAGCTCGGCGAAGACTTCTGGCAGGCGGCCGCCCAGGCGTTTGCCCAGAGCCAGCCGCACGCAACCCGAACCGATGACCCGAGTTCGCCGTGGGCCGCTCGCAGCGGCCTGCGTGTCGGACTGCCGCGGGAAGTCACCCTGCACCTGAGCTGCGAAGGCCAGGACCGGGCGCTGACCCTGGGTGCCACGGATGCTCACAGTGCCAGGCTCTCAGGCGACTACCTGACGACTGAGCACAATGGCGTACGTCGCCAGCATCGCGCCATTCGCAGCGGCGACGCCGTGTATCTGCAATGGCAGGGCGAACTGCGCCGCATCGAGTCCTACGACCCGATCAGCGCCGTCGAAGCCAGCCACAGCCATCAGGGCGGCCTGACCGCGCCGATGAACGGCAGCATCGTGCGGGTGCTGGTGGAGGCCGGGCAAACCGTGGAAGCCGGGGCGCAGTTGGTGGTGCTGGAAGCGATGAAGATGGAGCACAGCATCCGCGCGCCCCATGCCGGGGTGATCAAGGCGCTGTATTGCCAGGAAGGCGAGATGGTCAGCGAAGGCAGCGCACTGGTCGAACTGGAGGAAGCCTGAAATGAAGATCGGTCCTACGCCTTGCGAGGACCGATCTGATCAGAATTTGGCGGTTGCCTGAACCACTACGCCGATGATTCGGCACTCGTCGTGGTACAAGGCTTTCGGATACGTCGGATTGAGCGGGACCAGGTAACGCTGCCCGCCCTCTTCGATCAGCTTGCGAAAGGTCGCCTCGGGGCAGTCGGGCCACTGCGCAATGACCAGTTTTCCCGGCACCGCCGCCACTGCCGGATCCACCAGAATCATCATGCCTTCGGCAATGCTGATGCCACAGGGTGCGGTCATCGCATCCCCTGTCACTGTCAGCCAGAATGCTGCGCCCCGGGCGTGGTAATCGGACAACTCGAAACGCCCCGTGTCATAGACCGCGGTGTCGCCGTCGCGCACTTCGACAGGTTCGCGCCAGTCACTGACCGGGTAACGGAAATACGGGTTGTACTTTTGTGTCAGCGGGATTTCGTCGTCCTTGGATGCCTGCGGTTCCTTGATCACCAGGGCGACCTCGAGAAACCCCAGGCCCAGCGCCTGCAGGACACGATTCATGTCATCGATGCCCGGCTCACGACGTTTGTTAAGCCAATGACCAATGCCGCCCTGGGACATCCCGAGGCGTTCGGCGAGTATTTCCTGGGTGATTTTGAGTTCACCCATCTTGGCCTTGACCAATTCAATCCATTTATCCATGTGCGGCACGATACGTGGGCGTCTCCGGCCATCAAAACACAAATTGTAGTATTTAAATTATCGTCACAAATACAGATCGTACTAACATGAATTCACGGATCTGAATTCATCACGGAGTTTGCCATCATCATGGAACACCCTGCCAACGACCTGCCAGACATGCAAATCGACACCACCCTGACCTCGCCGCAAGGCTCTGCCGCAGCACAACGAGCGCTGGACTATTACTTGAAACCAACAGTTTCCGAGGCGGTGGTCGAGACGCGCTTCTTCGATGTGAGCCGCAACGTCAGCAGTGAAGAGGCATTGGTCCATGCTTCAGACCTGTTGCGCTGTGCCGCGGCCACCGCGTTCGAATCGGCCAGCCATCTGCAAGGCGCCATCCGCGACCTGGCGTTTTCGACCGTGCACATGATCGACATGGCCAAGGCCCTGGTGGATCGTTCTCTGGAAGGACGCTGAAGCGCGGACAAAAATACGGGAGTACGGGAGAGAATTTTACCGCACGGATAAAAATGCTTGACCCGCAAACGATAATGATTATTATTACATCAACTGATCGCGAGATCAGTCGATGGACCAGGTGACCTTAGGTCGGTCTCCTGGACTATCTCCTCATCAGGCTAATCACGGTTTTTGACCCGGCTTTTTGCCGGGTCTTTTTTTGCCAGTTATCCAGGTTTTGGCTTCAGGCTAATGAAGTCTTTGGGGGGCCGCTAATTGAATGGCGCCGATGATGGCAAAAGAATGGCCGACGGCAATAGAAGCCCGGCACCACTGGATCAAACCAACGACGAATAGCACTTGAGAATCAATTGCATAGTCTCTAAGCTGCGCCGGCGTCATGGAGGACGCCCCCACTGCTCCACCCCATAAATTCCCTCGGTTTCACCCAAGCCTTGCGTGTAAAGTAGCCACCATAAAATCATATTCAGGAACCGATTATGACCGTGGCGAAATCCTCCTTCGACATCAGTGCCAACTTCGACAGCGGCAACATTGAAGTGCTGGATATCAGCAATCCGCTGCAGGCATTGCTGGCCATCAAACCCGATACCCGCAGTCAGCATTTCCAGTGGTTCCACTTCAAGGCCAGCGGCCTGCATGTCGGCCAGGAACACTGGTTTCGCCTGAACAACGCCAGTCGATCCTCGTATAACAAAGCCTGGGATGGTTATCAGGCAGTCGCGTCCTACGACCACGTCAACTGGTTCCGCGTACCGACCATCTTCGAGGGCGACTGCCTGCGTTTCAGCCTTGAAACCACTGCCACTCATGCCTGGTTCGCCTATTTCGAACCCTATAGCCGTGGTCGCCACGACTGGCTGATCGAGCAGGCCCAGACCAAGGCCGGCACCGAACTGCTGGCGACCGGCAAGAGCGTCGAGGGGCGGGATATCCAGTTGCTGCGCAAAGGCACCGGGGCCGAAGGCCGACGCAAGGTGTGGATGATTGCCCAACAGCATCCGGGCGAACACATGGCCGAATGGTTCATGGAAGGGGTGATCGAACGCCTGGAGCAGCACGACGACCCGGTACTGAACAAGCTGCTGGCCAGCGCCGACCTGTACCTGGTACCGAACATGAACCCGGACGGTGCGTTCCACGGTCATCTGCGCACCAACGCCATGGGCCAGGACCTGAACCGGGCCTGGCAGAGCGCCAGCCAGGAGATCAGCCCGGAAGTCCTGTTCGTACAGCAGCAAATGGAAAAGTACGGAGTCGACCTGTTCCTCGACATCCATGGCGATGAGGAAATCCCTTACGTGTTCACCGCCGGTTGCGAAGGCAACCCGGGCTACACGCCACGGATTGAAAAGCTGGAGGAGCACTTCCGCAGCCATCTGAAGCACCTGACCAAGGACTTCCAGAGCAAATACGGTTACACCCGGGACGAACCGGGTAAAGCCAACATGACCCTGGCCTGCAACAGCGTCGGCGAGAAGTTCGACTGCCTGTCGTTGACCCTGGAAATGCCCTTCAAGGACAACAATGATTCGCCCAATACCTTGACGGGATGGTCGGGCAAGCGCTCCAAACAGTTGGGCAAGGACGTGTTGACCACCGTGGCTGACATGGTCGATACCCTGCGCTGATTCACCTCGATGGTCGCACCGGCCACTGCGGTCTGATCAAACTGGATGCGTCCTGAGGATCACCGTAGGAGCCGGCTTGCTGGCGATAGAGGCATGAGCGTTCGTACGTCTCACGGCCGCCATCGCCGGCAAGTCGGATCGCCGCACCGCAGCTCCCACAGGATCGCGTAGGGGTCAGGTGCGATCCCTGCCCCGCAGCATACTGTCCAACACCTCATCCCGCCTTACCCAACCATGAAACAACGCCGCCGCCAGGTGCAGCAGCACGGTCAGGAACAACAGATACGCCAGATACCCATGGGCCTTGCGCAGGAAGGCAAATACCTGGGCATTGGCCGGCACAATCGACGGCAACTGCAGCGAGTTGCTAAGCATCACCGGCTCGCCAGACGCGGAAATCATCGTCCAGCCCAACAGGGGTATGACCAGCATCAAGGCGTACAGCAACACATGCGACGCCTTGGCCGCCAATACTTGCCACCCCGGCAAGTCCGCCGGCAGCGGTGGCTGCGTGGTGGAGAAGCGCACCACCAGGCGCACGATCACCAACAGCAAAATGGCCACGCCCAGAGGTTTGTGCAGGTGGATCAGCCATTCATGACGTTCGGAAACCGAGGCAACCATGCCCGCGCCGATAAACAGCATGGCGATGATCATCAGCGCCATCAGCCAGTGCAGCAGGCGCGCCAGCGGTGCGAAGTGGTTAGGTTGAGTGCTCATTGCCGGGTCTCCTGTTTGGCGGCGGGCAATTGGCTGACTTCGCTGGTGCGACGCAGGTAGGAATTGGAGTAGCCGGCTGAACGAGCCGCGAGCAACGGGTCGTCGGACCCTTCGATACCGGCGGGCAGTACCAGGGGGTCGTAGTTGATGTCACGGCATTCGCCGTTGAGTTGTGCCTGGGTTTTCTCAAGCACCAGGGTGCCGGCGTTCAATACCTTGCGCCCCTCAGGCCAGGCCTTGCTGGCGTCATTGACCGGGTCGCCGGGGTTGGCCAGGGTGATGTTCAACTGCCAGCGCAACGGCCCCGCGGCGATTCGCTGAACCAGATCTTTCTCGAGAAAATCGCCCCCTTGCGGTGCCGTCGCCCCCGCCGCATCCTGCGCCACCGGCACCATGCTCCAGCGCACGGCCTGCTTTTGCCCGGCCGCGTTGACCAGGTAAAAAGCATTGACGCTGTTGTAGGTCTCGGTCACGTAACTGGCGGACGGCTTGGCGGTTTTGATCCAGGCCAGAAACGGCGCGGTTTCCGGATGAGAAGCGAAGAACGCCGGCGGCGCAGCGGGGTTCGGCTTGCCGGTGGCCGGGTCCGGTGACTGGGCTTTTTGCAGCTCATAGAATGCTTGTGGCGTACCTACCGGGAACACCGGCATGCTGTTCATCCCGGTGCGCCATTGCTGACCGTTGGCCTGGGTGAAGCGCAGCGCCATGCTGCGGATCGGCACCGCGTTGTCCGGCGCGTAAGGATTGCCGGCTGGCAAAGCGAATCGCCCGACCACCGGGGTTTGTGCCTGATTGAACACCTGGGCTGTGGAAAAGCTGCGCGCCTCGTCAGTGCTCTCGAAATGGCCGATCACGCAAACGCCTTTGGAGTGGTTGCGACGGAACCCGGGATGCACGCCGTTGTTGGTTTCGAGCACATTGATCAGTTTTTTCGGGGTCAGGCGCTGGGGGTCGAGCGTACCGTTGACATAGGCAAAAGCCCCGGCGACTGCGGCGACAACCACGGCAATGCCCGCCAGTCGTAACGTCAGGCTCGCGGCACTCAACGGTGGCCTGCCCGGCGGTGATGATCGATCTACCATGAAAGACTCCAGGGCCATCGGCCACAAGTGAGAAGAATCAAGCAGACGAACCGCACCCGGGTTTATTCCTTGGTGCGGTGTTTATTTTTTCAGGCATGGAATAACTTCCGATACCAAGCGTCTTGCTGGACACTCACCACAGCGTAGTGACCAGTCAGAACTTCATGAACGATATTGACGAACAACTCAGAGAAATCATTCCGCGACTGCGCCGTTTTGCCGTGTCGTTGACGCGCAACGCCAGTAGCGCCGATGACCTGGTGCAAGCCAGCCTGGAGCGTGCGCTGTCCAGTTGGGGCGGTAAACGTGCGGGCGGCGACCTGCGCGCCTGGTTGTTTTCGATCCTGTATCGACAGTTTCTCGATGCGCACAGACGCTCGCGACGTTATGCGCGAATGCTCGAATTTTTCACCGGGCGCGACGATGCGCAGCCTTCGGTAGAGCGCACGGTGATGGCTCAATCCACCCTCAATGCCTTTGACCAACTGCCCACCGAGCAACGTGCGCTGCTGCTCTGGGTGTCCGTGGAAGGCTTGAGCTATAAAGAGGTCGCCGAGATTCTCGACGTCCCCACCGGTACCGTGATGTCCCGCCTGTCCCGGGCGCGCCAGGCCCTGCGCCAACTCAGTGATGGCGAAATCAACCGCCCTTCCCTGCGGAGATTCAAATGATCAGCATGCCCCCCGGCGAGCGCGACCTGCACGCCTACGTCGACCATCAACTGAGCGACGCCGACCGCCGCCTGGTGGAGACTTTTCTCGGCAATAACCCCGAAGTGGCCGCACAAGTACGCGCCTGGCAGCAGGATGCCCAGCACCTGCGCGCGGCCCTCGGTGGCGCCTTGCAGCAGCCGCCGAACCCCACGCTTGATCCGGCGGTGATACGCCAGCGCCTCAAACGCCAGTCCCGTCGACACTTGGCCAGTGCCGCTGTGTTGCTCATCGCCGTCAGCATCGGCGGTGTCAGCGGTTGGCAAGCGCGACAAATGACACTGGCGAGCCCCCAGCTTCCGATGACCGATGCCCTGCAGGCGTATCGGCTGATTGCCCAGCAAGGCGTCCTGCCAGCGGATTACAAAGTCGGCGCCGACGGTGATATGCAGGATTGGCTCGACCGTTACTTCACCCGGGCCAATCGCCTGCCCGACCTCTCGGGTGCAGGATTCAAACCGGCCAGCGGGCGTTTGCTGAGTACTGAACAAGGCCCTGCGGCCATGGTGGTCTACGAGGATCAGGGCGGGCAGAAAATCAGTTTTTACGTGCGCCCGCCAGGGCCGAAAAACTTCCTGTTGCCCAGGGGCAGTCGTATCGATGGCGGGTTACAGGCCGAGTACTGGTCGGGCAGTGGCTACAACTATGCGATGGTCAGCCCGGCGGATACGGCGGCGGCGCAGATGCTCAAGCAAACCACGCAGTTCTGATCACGCCCCCACTGGTTCTGCGGCATGACCTCAGAACCCGACATCCAGCACCACGTTGTCCAGATAGGTCCCCGCCGGCGGGGTGGGCTGGTCGGTATAGATCTTCGCGTTGTAGTTGAAGATCTGGCTGCCGGTGCCAAGCCCGTTGCCGGGATTGACCTCGGCGTCGCTGCTGGCCCGGCGCGCGCTGCCGACGCTGCCCCAGCGGGTAGTGCCGGCGCTTTTGAAAATGTCGTAGGCCAGATAGTTGCTGCCTGAAATCATCCGCCGCCGACCGTTGACACTGATTGCATTTTGTCCGTCACTCAAGCCCACGGTGTAAGCGCTGCCCTTGGTGCACATCAGGTTGATGGTCTGGCCGGTGACCGGGGTAAAAGCGCTGACCACCGGGGCGCTGCCGAATGCAATGTTCGGCGCGGTAATGGTGCAGTCATTGGCGACCGTCAAGTTGACGGTCAGGGTGGCCGTCCCATTGCTGATGTCACGCCCCAGGCACAGGTCGCCAAGACCGATACCGGAGCAGTAGTTCCAGCTCCATAAAATACTCAGGGTTTCGGTGTACACCCCGGCCGCGACATTGCTGCCGATAGTGGTACGCAGGTAAAGCGGCACGGTTTTCGGTGTTGTGCCGTTAAGCAGGCCGAGAGCGTCGATGATGCCGTTTCGGGCGAAGTCATACGGTGTGCCGCGAGTAATGGGATAACTGGTGCTGTTGTTGGCGTAGAGGGTGTAGGCGATGACATCACCGGTGGGGCCGACCAACCCGCTCTGGAGGGATGTGACGGTCGCCCAGAAATGGTCATTGCTGGTCAGCAATGACAGCAGTGAACCGGTGCAACTCAACCCGGCATTGAGCGTGGAGCTCGATTGCGCGGTGGTGCGCACGGCAATCGAACTGAGGGTGCCGAACGCCACCGGCGTGGTGCCCACCACCGAGCACAGCGCCCATGTCGTCCCCGGAATAAGCAGCGCTGACAACAGTAGCCATTTCACCAGCCTCATTGGCACACCAACGGCCCGATCAACGGGATCTGGTCCTGATTCATATCCACGGCGAACTGCACCACGCAGGTTTTGCCGCCAGCCAGGGTCACCCGCAGATTGTTCTGCGGCTGGAGGTTTTCCAGGTACACCAGGCCGTCCCAACCCACCACGGTCTGCGTGCCGCTCTGCTCGTGCACGACGCTACTGCCCAAGGGCAAATCCTGCTGCTGCGCATCCACCAGTACGATGCTCGCGGCGACCATCCGGCTCAGCGCAAACTCCAGCAGATAACCACTGCCACGGCGCACCGCGATGCGTTGTTCGACATCAGGGCTGCGCACGTTGGCCGGCAGATTCAGTGGATCGATTTCATATTTGCCACGGTAATAGGCGCTGCTCCAGGGCACCAGCAAGTGACCACTGCGGTCAGTCTGGCCTACCACCTGGTTTTCGTAACGCACCGGAATATCGGCGAAGCCATCGGTGCTGACCACCACAAAGGCATCGTCGATGCGATTGGCGGCGAACACTTGCCGGTCCATCCACACCAGCGATCCACTGGCATCGGCCCAACGGGTTTCGGCTTCGTCGGTACCATAGACGCCGGCCTGCAACTGCACCGACTGCAGGCGCCAGGTCAGGTCGGCCTGCCGGTACTCCGGCCCGTCACCTTGGGCGTAGCCCAGGTTGAAACCCACCCCACCCTGGGTCGGAACAGCGCGGCTGAAGTTGACCCGTTGCTGGGTTTGCCCGCTGTTGCTGCGTTCGCTGCTGACCGCCAGGCTGCCGTGCAGGTCGAACGGAACCACCAGTTGCGCCTGCACCGCCCAATTGCTGTCGCTGATCTCGCGGTTGGCCGACAGGTAGAAACTGCTGTTGTGCCACAGCGGCTTGCTCCATGTCAGGTTGAGTAAGCGGGTGCGCGAATCATCCACCGCGCGCACGTCGAAATAACCGACACCGAGGCTACCCCAGGCATCGAGGTTCAGGCTCAGGGTCGCCTGTTCGCTGCGCTTGCTCAGGCTCGCAAAAGGTGTGTCGATCACACTCAGGTCGGCGTATTGATCGCGACGTTGCAGGCGCTGCCAGCTGAAGCTGTAGCGCTGGTTGCTGTACTGATAACCGATGCTCAGTTGCTGCCCGCTGTCGCCGTCGAAACGGCTTTGGCTGATGGCCGTGTTAAGCACGCCGAAATTGCCCAGGCGCATGTTGCCGCCGACACCTGCGAGGGTCAGGGCATCCGAAGCTTCGGCGTGGCTTTCCAGGGTCAGGTAATCACTCAAGCCATAACGCAGACTGCCGGAACTCACGCCCGGGCCGTAGCCGAAATCGCGCAGGCCATAGTCACGGCGCAAGGTGCCGGCCGCCACGGAATAATCACTCAAGCCTTTTTGCAAAAGGCTGCTGGTGACGTAGAACGGCACCGTCGTCGAGACCTGACGCCCCAACGCATCGGTGGTGACGACCACGGCTTCACCGGCACCGTTGATGAACGGAACGTTGGTCAGGGTGTACGGACCGGGTTGCAACTCGGCGCTGCTGGATTTGTAGCCGTTGATGAACAAATCCACCGAGGATGGCACGGCGGCCTCGCCAGCAAACTGCGGCAAGGGATAGGTCACCAGGTCCGGACGCACCGCAAAATCCCTCGACAGCTGCACCCCGCCCAGGCGTACTGAGCTGGTCCAGGGCAAGGCACCGCTGATCACGTCGCCCGCCTCGTAGGTCAGCAGGCGTTCATCGTCGGAGTAGCGCCAGGTGGTGTCGTAGCGCAGATAGCCGTTGTCCAGGGTGTTGATCGAGTCGCCGGACAGGGTGCGTCGATACTGCCCGGTGTTGGACAACGTGCCCCAACTATCAAACAGCCGCACCTCGTTCCAGGCGGCGAGGTACGTACCGGCATCATCGGTGTCATTGAAGTACAGGTCATAGTTGAACAAGGCACCGAAACTGCTCATTGCCGGGGTGCGCGGATAGACTTCGCTGCGTCCGACGAACTGCTCCGGCAGCCAGTCTGGCGGTACGTCCAGAAACAGGCGCTGGGCGGTGCTGTCGTACTCGCTGTGCAGGCCCGGCAGGCTGTCGAGGCTGATCTCGGCTGCGAGGTTTTCCGGCAGTTTCATGCCGGTTTCGCGCAACGCGGACGTCGGAACAAAAAGCTGCCCGTTGCGCTGCTCCACCGCCACGACCCGGCCGGTATTCATCTGGTTGACCACCATTTCCAGAAACAACTGCGCATCGGCCACCGCCTCCATGCCGCTGGGCGGAGGCGGCAGGTCGCCGGCCTCTGCGTGATGAACGACCACCAGGCAGCACACACAGCCCATGGCCCACAACGGACACTGAATCTTGTGAGCCCACCCCTGGCTCATTAGCGCTTCTCGCCCATTGGACTGTTTACCCCTTCAACGCCCGACTACACAGGCAAGCCCCCTCACCACAAAACGCTCAACCCTCCCTAACGTGCCGGCGCAACACTCTGCACCTGCGGTGCGCCATTGACCCGCACCTGCAAGGCCGGGTCGCCTGCCAGCGGCCCGGGGGCCGGCCAGCGCATGATCGCGCCGGGCAATACATACCCGAGCAAACCGTCTACCAGCGGCCGCGTCTGGCTGCCCTGCTTGAGTGCCACATCGGTCAACCGCGCATGCACCGCGCCCTGGTTGCGCACTTCCACATAGGGGCGCCCGTCTACCGCCACCGTACGCCAACTCAAGTCCGCCTTGCCCGCGCCCTTGGGGTCTCGCGGGCGAGTGCTGTCTTCCTTGCTCCACAGGCCCGCGCCGTAGGCAAACAGAGGGACCGAATAACGCATCTGGAAGCGAATCGCTGCGCCCGTCTTGCCGTCATCGGTGGAGGGTGGTTTCGCGGAAGGGATTTCATCGATGATGATGCGATACGCCAGTTCCTGCCCCGGTGGAATTTCCCGGGTTCGGGTCAGGCGCACCAGTTGCTTTTGCCCGGGCTCGATCTTCGCCACTGGCGGGCTGCCGATCACGTCGCGCTGGTTCTGGTATTGATCACTGAAACCACTCTGGCTCCAGGCAAAGACGCGGATTTGCAGATTGGCGGTTTCATTACCGCGGTTTTCCAGCCACAACGCACTGGCCTGTTGATCCGCCTCCAGCACCGGATCGATGGGCCAGATCAATACCGAACTGGCCGCCTGCACGTTGAACGCTGTGAACAGCGTCAACACCAGCGAAGTAAAACCAACGACACAATGCCGCTGCGAAGATGAATACATCTGTCCACTCCTGATGATCTAACCGCTCCGCTACCACGACAGCTGCACCTGCAGCACATCGCTATACGTACCCCCCGGCTGATTGCCCGGCAATTGCACCTGGCCGTAGATCGGCAGGTTGATGTTGTTTGCATCGGCGTAGGCCACGGCCACGCTCTGGCCTATCCCCAATACCTGGCTGTACGCCGCATCGCGGAACAACTGGTACGCCACCCGATTGCTGCCGGTGCTGAGCTGCAGGTGTCGCCCGCCGCTGTTGTACTGGCCGCCATCGACCGTCATGTTCAAGGTCACGCCCGGCGTGCATTGCAACTGCACGCCACCGGTCAGCGCCACCTGCACCGTGCCGGTGTCCAGCGCCGAGCGGCTGCCGTAGTTCAGGCTGCCGTAACTGGAAACACCACCCACGACCAGACACCCCGGGGTGACCGTGGCGCTGACCTGGAAACTCTGGCTGGTCACGGCGGACAGCGGCAACGGCACGCTACCCGCGCACAACAGGAGCAACGCCGCACACCCGTGGCGGGCCATGACGCTAGAACGTCAGTTCGACGGCGACGGTGTCGGTGTAGGTCCCTGCCGGCAAACCGGCCTTGCCCAAGGCCTGACCGTAGATGTTCACGGTCTGCGCCGCACCGGTGCTGGCGGCGAGGTTGATCACGCCATCGATAGCCAGTAACTGCGAATGCCCGGCATCGGTGTACAGGTCATAGGGCACGTAGTTGGCGACACCGTCGAACAGCGCGCGGCTGCCGCCCGGCGACATTCCGTCATTGGTGCCGGCACGCACCTTGATCGTTGGGGTGGTGCCGCTGGAGCAGAGAATCGACAGCGCCCCGCCACCTCCACCCAGCACCTGACCCGTCGCGGTGGTGAACAGACTGTCGGTGGTGCCGAAGTTCAAGGCTCCGAAATTGAGGTTGGAGGAGCCGCCGGCACCATTCACCTGGCAACTGCTGACCAGAATCAGGCTGGCGGAGATCTGGCCGGTGACCGTGGTGGCGGCCTGGGCGCCTGACGCCAGCGTCAGGCCAAGCAATGACAAACCAATTCTGGATGCAAACATGTGCATGGAGTACGTCCTCTACAGTTTTACCAGTCGAGCGTCACCGTCAGCGTGTCGGTATAAACACCGGCCGGTAGTGCGCGGGTATTCGCCACCACCGAGCCAAATACCGGAATCGGTACCTGGGCTGCGCTGGTGACAGCGAAATTTTGCTGTTGGCCGATGCTGTAGCTTTGGCTGCCAGAGGCATCGAGGAACAATTTATAGGGGATGGTCTGGCGACCGTTGCTCAGGCGTCGAGTGGTGCCGTCGCCGTGGGTGCCACCATCGATGGTGACGGTGAACCCGGTAACCGTGGGATTGCAGGCGACGTTCAGTTTGCCGCTGCTATCTGAGCTGAGACTGGCTTTGAGCGGGGCACTCCAGGTCGGGCCTTGCTCGCCGAAATCCAGGGTGCCAAAGTCGTTGACCGGGCTGTCGGGACTGGCCCCATTGGACACCTGGCAACCGGCGATGATGGTCAGGCGCGCGTGAAACTGCCCGCTGATCGCCGCTTGCGCGTCCTCGGTCAGCAGCACCAGTGCTGCCGCTATGACAACCATCCACAATCTGCTTTTCATGAGGTAATACCCGAGGCCCTCAGAATGCACGTCCACGCGCGTTCGCCAGCGAACGCCCCTTCCTTGCACAGACCCGCTGCACCGGGCTGTTTGATCATCGTAGCTACCAGGTGACGGTCACCTTCACCAGGTCTGAATAGCTCCCCGCATGCGGTATCTGCGCCAGCGGCTCGATTCGCGCATACAGCGGCAAATCCACGGAACCGCTGTCAGGCACACGACCGCTCATCGGCTGATCCACAATCAGGGGGATGCGCCGCGCCGGGTCTTGATAAAGCCGATAGGGGATGGGTTGAGCGGAACCAGCATTGGCCGCCATGTAACGCACGTCGCCGACCCCGCCGTGCAGGCCACCGTCAACGCGTAATTGATAAGGGGTATCCGGGTTGCACTCGAGTCGCGGCAGGCGTGCATTCGTCAGAGCGGCCCCCAGCGGTCCCGCCTGGTCGTCCAGCCGTGCGGTACGGCCGAAATCCAGCACGCCCAGTTGTTCAATGCCGGCGCTGTGTTGTGCCCCGACCAATTGACAGCCCCACTGCACGTCGACCCGAACCTGCACCTGAAGCTCTGCGGCCAACACCGGTGCACCGAGCGCTACGCCCATGACTGCCAATACCACACGTCCATTCACGGCCCCATTCCTCTTGAGAGGAGCTTTGTGTGGTTGAGGTTAGCAATGCACGGGGAATCCGCCAGTCAACGGACCAGTCTTGCCCCACAATCGGGCATGGCTATATGCCATGAATGCAACAGGCCAGCATCCCGGCGCCGCGATAAATCGTGCCACCAGAAACTTTCTGGCCAATGGCCTGCCGACACCGCTGGAAGCAAAAATTCCCGGCTCTGGTTACACTATGGCGCCGCAACACAAAGCGCCTGTCCGCACTCCAGAGGTGATACCCCAGTGGCCGTTCGACCGCCCAACCGTTCGCCCATCAAATCGCGCTGGCAAACGTTGCGTCGCCTGCTCGGCAAAGTACCGGCTGCCGGCAACGCCGTGGCCGGCCAAATGATCCACGACCACTTTCGCCAACAGGCCCATGCCCAGGGTTACACACTCAGTCACAGCCAACAGCGTGTCATCGACTACATGGCCCTCCATGCCTGCACGCTGATGGGTGCCGCGGCAAAGCCCCTTCCCGGCCTGTACCTGCATGGTGCCGTGGGGCGCGGCAAAAGCTGGCTGCTCGACGGGTTTTTTCGGGCGATTCCCCTGGCGCAAAAGCAACGCCTGCACTTTCATCAGTTTTTCGCCCAACTGCACCTGGGCATGTTCGAGCACCGCGATCAGGCCGACGCCCTGGCAGTCACCCTCGATGAACTGCTCAGCGATTGCCGGGTGCTGTGTTTCGATGAGTTCCACGTGCACGACATCGGCGATGCGATGCTCATCACCCGGTTGTTCAAGGCACTGTTCAAGCGCGGCATCCTGTTGCTGGTCACCTCCAATTATCCGCCCGAAGGCCTGCTGCCCAATCCGCTGTACCACGCACGTTTCAAACCGGTGATTGACCTGATCAATACGCGCATGCAGGTGATGGAGGTCGGCGGGCCCCACGACTACCGCAGCCAGGCCCGGACCCATGCGCATCAATTGTTCACTCAGGGTCACTACGTCTGGCCGGCAAGCGTGGCGCAACGACAGGCGTTGAACCTGCCCGGGCACAATGCCCCGCCTGTATCGCTGGCGGTGGGCAGCCGGCATTTTCGAGCGCGTTTGCGCGAAGGTCGCAGCATCGGTTTTACCTTTACCGACTTGTGCGATCAGCCCACGGCGGTGATGGATTATCTGGAGCTGTGCCGCCAGTTCGACCGCTGGATCATCGATGAACTGCCACTGCTGGGCGATTGCACGATTGCCGCCCAGCAGCGCTTTATCAACCTCATCGATGTGCTGTACGACCAGGACAAGCACCTGACATTGCTCGGCCAGCACTCATTGCGTGAAAGCCTGGGTGGCGATGCCATCGATCTTGCGCGCACCCGCAGCCGATTGGGGCAACTGGTCGAAGTCAGCGAACTGGCCTGACAGTCGCCACACCTTTGCCGCTATCATGTCGCCCATTTCCGGGGCCCCGCGCCCTCCTCTTGGTTAACAGCGAATCTGTTCATGCACACCCTTGCTCAATTGCGCGCCGGCGAGTTGTCAGGCATCACGCGGCTGGATCTGGCCGAAGGCCTGACCGAGTTCCCGCGGGAAATTTTCGATCTGGCAGATTCCCTGGAAGTACTCAACCTCAGCGGCAATGCCTTGAGCGCGCTGCCCGAGGATCTGCATCGCCTGACCCGTTTGCGAGTGCTGTTCTGTTCCGATAATCGCTTCACCGAGTTGCCGGCGTGCCTGGGTCAATGTGCCGCGCTGACGATGGTCGGTTTCAAGGCCAACCGCATCGCCCACGTGCCAGGCGCAGCGTTGCCGCCGCTGCTGCGCTGGCTGATCCTCACCGACAATTGCATCGAGACGCTACCCAGCGAACTGGGAGAGCGCCCGCAGCTGCAAAAACTCATGCTCGCCGGTAATCGCTTGCAGGCATTGCCCGAGTCTCTGGGCAACTGCCATCGGCTGGAACTGATCCGCATCGCCGCCAACCAGTTGACCGAGTTGCCGCAGTGGCTGCTGGCCCTGCCGAGCCTGAGCTGGCTGGCCTATGCCGGTAATCCGCTGGAAACCGAAGCCGATGCCGCCGCCCTCGACGCCACGCCGCGCATTGACTGGTCGGCACTGCATCTGGAGAAAAAACTCGGTGAAGGCGCGTCCGGAGTCATCCATCAGGCCAACTGGCAACCGGCCGATCAGCCAGCCATGCCGGTGGCGGTGAAGCTCTACAAAGGAGAAATGACCAGCGATGGCTCGCCGCTGCATGAGATGAACGCCTGCATTAGCGCAGGCTTGCACCCGAACCTGATCCGGGTCGAAGGGCGGATTGTCGATCACCCGCAGCAAACGGCCGGGCTGGTGATGCGCTTGATCGCCCCGACTTATCGCAACCTCGCCGGGCTGCCGAGCCTGGCGTCCTGCAGTCGCGATGTCTATGCCGACGACCAGGGTTTCAGCGCAACCGTGGCCCTGCGCATTGCCTCGGGCATCGCCTCGGTGGCTGCACACTTGCACCGTCACGGCATCACCCACGGCGATCTCTATGGCCACAACATCATGTGGAATGAACAAGGGGAATGTTTGCTGGGAGATTTTGGCGCAGCGTCGTTTCATGCCACCGACGACAGCCATGAAAGCCGCGCGCTGCAACGCATCGAGGTACGGGCGTTCGGGATATTGCTGGGGGAGTTGCTGGAGCGGATCGACTCAGGGCTTAGCGACGAGCAGCGCGGGGCATTAGAAGACTTGCAACGGCGTTGCTGTCAGCCGCCGGTATTGGAGCGGCCGGGGTTTGACGAGGTTGTTCAGGCGTTGGCTGTGTTCAAAACGCTAAACACAAACTTGTAGCAAGGGGGCCTGTCGTAGTGAGGGGCACGCTACTGAGACGGGCTTGCTCTGGGGAGGGAGCTTCTGTGGCGAGGGGGCTTGCCCCCGCTGGGCTGCGTAGCAGCCCCCCAAAGCAGCGACCGCAGTGGTGGTTATGGGGGGGGGTGGCTTCGCCACCCAGCGGGGGCAAGCCCCCTCGCCACAAAAGCCCCCATGCCACAGAAGCCCTCATGCCACAGAAGCCCCCTCACCACTGCCCAGATCAAAAAAGCACTTGGGCTTAACCCGCCAACCCGACAAACATGTCCTGCACGTCATCGTGGTTGTCGAGACCTTCAAGAAACGCCTCGACTTCAGCCATCTGTTCATCGCTCAGGCCGCTGACCGGGTTTTTCGGCTGGTAGCCCAGTTTCGCCGAGAGCACGGTGAAGCCTTGTTCCGGCAGGGCTTTCTGTACCGCGTCCAGATCCGTAGGCTCGGTCAGGAACAGGGTGGCGCCGTCTTCGCCCGGCTCGAAGTCCTGGGCACCGGCCTCGATGGCGGCCATTTCCGGATCGGCGTCCGGCGTGTCAGGCGAGGCTTCGATCATGCCAACATGGTTGAAGTCCCAGGCCACCGAACCGGAAGCCCCCAACTGGCCCTTGCGGAACGCGACACGGATTTCAGCAACGGTGCGGTTTATGTTGTCGGTTACACACTCAACGATCAATGGCACCTGATGCGGGGCGAACCCTTCATAGGTCACGCGATGGTATTGCACGGTTTCGCCCAGCAGGCCCGCGCCCTTCTTGATGGCACGGTCCAGTGTTTCCTTGGGCATCGAAGCTTTCTTGGCCTGTTCAACCACCAGGCGCAAATGCGCGTTGGTCGAGATATCAGCGCCGTTGCGCGCAGCAATGGTGATTTCCTTCACCAGTTTGCCGAAGATCTTGCCCTTGGCATTGGCTGCCGCTTCTTTGTGTTTAACTTTCCACTGTGCGCCCATTACTCACTCTCTTATCTGTGGCGCCGAAACATCTATTGGCCGACGCTTTGCGCAAGTTTATACGGCCTAAAGTTGGCAATCGACCAAAAATTCCGACTTGCATCGACATCTTCACCAGCTGTTGTAGGACGATTCTGAAAAGACGTTTTGCGGTGACTATGACGAACCGTGGTTTCGTACCCTCAGCGTCCAATTCCATAGCAGTGGCCTGCGCGATGCAAAATGACAAGGAAAGTCCTTTCACCCTGACGCTGCTCGACGTCGACTTGAGTTTGCAGGTGGTGCGGTTCAGTGGCCTCGAAGCCCTCAACCAGCCTTTTCGATTCGACATCGACGCGATTGACCTGACACCGGCAATCCCCCCCGAACAATTGCTGTACCAACCCGCCTATCTTGATTTTGGCCAGGGCCAGGGCATACATGGCGTTTTGCACAGTGTTGGTCAGGCGCACCGTGGCGCGCATCGGGTGGCTTACAAGCTGGTTCTGGTGCCGCGCCTGCAAGCACTGGAACAACAGTGTCGCCGGCGCATCTTTCGCGACCTGAATGTGCCGATGATCCTGCGTCAACTATTGGAGGATAACGGCTTGCCCGTCACCAGTTACCGCTTTGAATTGACGACCGGGCATTACCCCTTCCGACCTTTTTGCATCCAGTACGACGAAACCGATCTGGCTCTGCTGCAACGGCTGTGCGAAGAAGAAGGCATCCACTATCACTTCGAACATCAGCGTGATGGGCATGTGCTGGTCCTGGCCGATGACAGCCTGAGCTTCCCCCAGGAACCCTTGATAGTGCCTTATCACGACGCACTGGCGGATAACGTCGACGGGCCGGTCATCACAGAGTTGTACCAGCGCCATGACTCACCGCCGATCCCCGCTCGTGCGGATGCCAGCAACCGTGGTGCATCGACCCCCGGTGACGGCGCAGCCAATCAATCCATTGGCGTGACGGCGCCGCTGCATCGCCCTGCCCGACAGCCGCATCCTGAGCAGCTCAGCCGGCGCAAACTGGAGCGGCTGCGCTGCCGACAGCAGCAGCTAAACGGCCGCAGCAATCACCCGGCCCTGACCAGCGCCCGGATCATCCAGGTCAGCGAACACCCCTTGGGTCATTTCAACGACCAATGGTTGATTACCGAGAACCGCCATGAGGGCAGGCAGCCGTCGATACTCGCCGAAGACTGCGCGAGCATGACCCCGCAATACTTTAACCAGTTCAGCGCCATCCCCTGGTCGACCGCCTTCCGGCCACCGCTCAACCAGCGACGCCCAAGCGTTCCCGGTTTTCAGCCCGCCCGGATATGCGGCCTTTCCGGGCTTCCCCCAGTGCTGGATGATCGCGGCCGAATCGAGGTGAACCTATGGCCGTCGCAAACGGCGGCAGACGAGCCTTGCGGTCTGTGGCTACAGGTAGCACTGGCTTGCGCAGACACCCGGATCGATCCGGCCCGATTGCCTGTGGCCGGCAGCGATGTGCTGGTCAGTTTTCTCGACTGCGACCCGGATCGCCCGGTGCTCTGTGCAGTCATGGGCCACCCCGAGCAACCTCGACCCTCCCGCCCTCGGGAGCCAGCCGGCGATACCGGCCTGCTGCTCGACTGGCTGGTCAATCGCTCGGATCTCACGCCTTGAGCCTCAGCCTTTGTCGGCCTTGCCCGCCGCCGCCGCGAACTTCGCCAGACGCACATCAAGGTGCCGTGGCCGGTGCCCGCGATCCTCGGCGCGCTCCTTGCGGCGGATGGCGTTGCGCACCATCAACGAGCCGAGGTAACGAATCGGCTCCGGCGGAAAGAAGCCCAGCGGCCCGTTGATCAATGGCGAGCGAGTCCAGGGGTTGTCCAGCCCCTGGACCATCGACGCGAGAATCTGCCCGCCCATGTGGCACGGCCCGACACCGCTGCCGGAATAGCCGAAACCATAGAACACGTTGCCACTGGCGCTCATCTGCCCGAAAAACGGCAACCCGGTCACCGAGCGATCCGACGGGCCGTTCCAGGTCGACTCAACCTTGACCTCGGCAAAGGCCGGGAAGAAATCCGCCAGGCTGTGCTGCAACAGGCCGGCGTAGGGCGATGGCTGATCGAACACCGGCAGCATGCGCCCGCCGTAGGCGAAGGTATTGCCGCCCTTGCCGAGCATGATCCGGCCGTCCGGAGTGTTGTGGTAGTAGTGCACGAAAATTCGCGAATCGAGCACCGTGACTCCGCTGGTCAAGCCGATTTCGTCGAGCAACTCAGGCCGTGGCTCGGTGATCAGCATGTCACTGGAAACGATCGCCACGCTGCGCTCGAACTGCGGGAACGCCCGGGCCATCCAGGCGTTCATCGCCAGCACCACCCGGTCGGCGCGAACAGTGCCGTGCGGAGTTTGTATCCCTGCCGGGCGGCCTTCTTCCAGCCCGGTCATTGCTGTATTTTCATGAATCCGCACCCCCAGTTGCAGGGCGACCCGGCGTAACCCGCGCACCAGTTTGCCCGGCTGAACACTGGCGGCCGCCGGGGAAAACCAGCCCTCAAGATGTTTGCTGGAACCGGCCATGCGCTGCACATCGGCCACCGGCCGCTGGGTGAACGAGTTGATGCCATGGCGTTCCAGGGCCGCGATCACCGCATCGGTCGAGCCGCATTGCGCGCGGTTGGTCGCGGTGTAGAGCGTCCCGTCGAGCCGGTAGTCGGCGTCCACTTGATACTGTTCGCAGAAGGCGCCGATGGCATGGATGCTGCGTTCGGACTCCTTGACCAGGCGCACTGCCTCCTCAACGCCGAACAAGCGCTCAAGGGTGAAATACTTGGCCGACCACGACAGCGCACAACCGCCATTGCGGCCACTGGCCCCGGAGCCGCAGATGTCCGCTTCGATCAGCAAAACGTCCAGTTCGGGGTTCTGTTGCTTGAGCATGATCGCGGTCCACAACCCGGTGTAACCGCCACCGACGATGCACACGTCGGCGCGGCTGTCGCCTTGCAGTGGCGCGCAGGTTTCGGTTGATTCAGCCTTCAGGGCCTGCTCCAGCCAAAAGGGTCTCATGGGTCAATCTCCAGTCAGTGGCCCACACGCCAGCCCGCCGCAGGCGCAACAGGCCGCGAGGAGGCAGGATTCAGGTACGCAGGGGTTTGATCGTCATTGCCCGGTTGGGCACGAACGGATAGTTGGTCCGCAGGCCGCCCGGGCGGCTGTTCCAGTGCGGAATCAGCACCAGCGCCGAGAACATGGCGCAGCCGGCGAAGACGATGAATACCGTGACCGAGTCGAAGTAGCCCGGAAGCAACCCACCGAGTACCGCCCCGACCGAGCCACAGCCGTTGACGAATCCCGCTGCGGTAGCACCGGCCTTGGCCTTGCCGAAATCGATGGCGGCCGAGCCGCTGATCATCGAATCCGGGCCGTAAAGAGTCAGGCCCATGACGAACAGCAGCACCACCACCAACAGCACGCTGCCGGTATGCAGGGCGGCCATGAACAGCGCCAGCGTCAGGGTCAGCGCCAACAGGCTGATCACGCACGCCGGCATGCGTCGGGCGCCGAACAGTTTGTCCGAAGCCAGGCCGATCAGGATCGGCCCGAGCAGTCCGGCCAGTTCGAACGAAGTCGGAATGATCGCCGCACCGACCTTGCCGACCGAGGGCATCTGTTCGAAGACGATCACCGGGCCCCACAGCAGAATCGCGTAACGCGCCGGCTTGAGCATGAAGTACGCCAGGCCCAGCACCAGCACTGTGCGGTTGCGCAGGATTTCCTTCAAGGGCTCCAGGACGCTGATCCTGCTTTGGGCATAGGCCTCTTCGGCGCTCAGCTCAGACTCCGGCTCCACCGCGGGCAAGCCTACGTCCTGCGGTTTGTTGCGTTGCAAAAAGAAAAACAGCACGGCCACCACACCAACCACCGCCGCGCTGGAAATGAACGCCGCGTGCCAGGTGCCCATCAAGGTGTACGCCCACCAGCCGGCGAACGGCGATGCCACCAGGCCGCCAAAGGCGTAGCAGGAGCTCCACAAGCCCAGGACTCGCCCACGCTGCTCGGAGGGAAAAAAACTCCCAAGGTTCTTGCACAATCCCGACCAGCCAGTCGATTGCGCCAGGCCTTGAATCAGCATGCAGGTGGCGAAGATCGGCACCGTTGCGAAGCTGCCCATGACCAGCGCCGCCACTGCGGAAATCAGCAATCCGCCGAGCACCACCACCCGCGGACCGAAACGGTCGGCCAGGATGCCCCAGGTGAATTGGCCGATGGCGTAAGCGGCAAGGTAGATGGCATCGAGGTTGGCCATGGTCATTTTGTCGAGCATGAACGTCGGGTCTTCGGCAATGCCGAGTTTGGCGACGGAGAAGGCTTTGCGGGTGAAGTAGAAAGCGGCGTAGGCGAGCCAGGTAATCGCGAAGATCTGCACGCGCCAACGCTTGATGGTGCCGATGTGCTTGTTCATTGTGGTTCTGACCTCAGGGTGTGAGTGTGCCGGCAGAATTGGTAGAAAACGCCTGTGTTTTTATTGTTGAGCACTGCGATATCGCCTTGTCCCTGTGGCGGATACCGGTCAGATGAGTCCCTTGATGCACGCCCGGACCCATGGCCCCGTCGCTGTTCGACTGAGCAGTCAGCGGGGCTGAGGCGGATAAAAACAATTACTGATTAATAAGTGAAATCGATTTATCGTATTTCCAATATAAGCTCAGCTTGTTACTGGAGATCCCCATGTCGGTTTCCCACGCCCAGCTCAAAGCCTTCCATGCCGTAGCGGTGCATGGAAGCTTTACCAAAGCCGCCGAACGGCTGTTTCTGACGCAACCGGCGATTTCCGATCAGGTTCGCAAACTTGAAGAGCGCTACGGGGTTCTGTTGTTCCATCGCAATAAACGCTCGGTGCGCCTGACCGATCTCGGCGAGCGCCTGCTGAGCGTCACCCAGCGACTGTTTGTGATCGAGGCCGAGGCTCAGGAACTGCTGCAGGACTCCCAGGCCTTGCAGACCGGCACCCTGATTCTGGCGGTGGATGCGCCGGTCCATGTGCTGCCGCAGATCGCCCGCTTCTGCGATCGCTACCCCGGGATCAGCGTGAAAATCGAAACCGGCAATACCGATGAATCGCTGTTTCGCCTGTTCAACTATCAGGCCGATCTGGCGCTGCTGGGCCGTGAGGTCAGCGATGAACGCCTGATCTCGCTACCCCTGCGCAACGACCCGATGGTGGCGTTCGTTTCGCGCAATCACCCATGGGCCAACCGCGAATCCATTTGCCTGGCCGACCTCGACGACACCCCGCTGGTGCTGCGCGAAACCGGCTCGGTGACCCGCCAGACCCTTGAGGAGGAAATGGCCCGCGCCGGTTTTCGCATTCGCCCGGCCATTGAAGTCGAAGGCCGGGAAGCAGCGCGTGAGGCGGTGGTGGTAGGGATTGGCGTTGGCGTGGTGTCTGCGGCCGAGTTCGGTGCCGACTCCAGGGTCTGCGCGTTGCCGATCATCGATTGCGAACGGCGCCTGACGGAGACGCTGGTGTGCTTGCGCGAGCAAAGCTCACGGCGGGTGGTGGCGACGTTTTTGCAGATGGTGCGCGAGAGTCTGGTGTAGGCAGGCCAGTCCCCTTCGCGAGCAAGCCCGCTCCCACAGGGGTCTGTGGTGTTCACGAAACCCAGTGGGAGCGGGCTTGCTCGCGAATGCAGGCGCCGCGGTCTACCTGCCAGGCGCCAACCCGAAAAACGCCTGAATCAAACGCAAATCCCTGCGCCGCTCCATGCACCCCATCATGTGTCGATTGAGCAACCCCTCGCCAATGATCGGCACCGCCGCCACCCGTGGGTCGTGGCTGACCTCCACCGACGACACCACTCCCACACCCAACTCCGCTGCCACCGCCTCGGTCACCGCTTCACGACTGTCCAGCTCCAGCAACACCCGAGGATGCACGTTCGCCTCGGTGCAGGCTTCATCGAACGTACGCCGGGTGATCGAACCCGGTTCGCGCAACACCATGATCACCTGGTCCAGCTCCTTGAGCGGTACGCCTTTGCTCCGCCGAACCCACGGATGACCCTCGGGCACCAGCGCACAAATGCGTGACTCGCTCAGGGGTTGCAGATGCAAACCCTTGCGCGGCTCGACCTCGGTCAGCACCGCCACGTCGGCATGTTCGGACAGTAGCGCGGCCAGGGTTTCCTGGGCATTGCCCAGGCGCAGGTTCACCGTGATCCCCGGATAACGCGCACGCAGGCTGGCGAGCATCGGCATGACCATGTGCGGGCCGTCCGCGGCCACTTCCAGGCGCCCGGTCAACAATTGCCGGTTGGCCTCCAGCATCACCTGTGCCTCCTCGGCCAGGCCGAACATCGCCCGGGTGATTGCCGCCAGTTTGGTGCCCTCCTCCGTCAACTCCACCCGTCGCGCGGTGCGGCGCAACAGGGTGATCTGGTAGTGCTCCTCCAGGGCCTTGATGTGCCCGGTGACGGCTGGCTGGCTGATGAACAGGCGTGCGGCCGCCCTGGTAAAGCTGCCCTCGCGGGCCACGGCATCGAAGGCGCGCAGCTGAAACAGGTTCATGAATAAGCCTCACTGATGGTTGGCATAACAATAAACAATTTGATTGATAGCACGGCAAATTGCAATTTAAGCCCCGTAGCTTCATCCCATCGATTGCGAGGACACGAGAATGAGTACTGCCGAACCTATCCTGCTCACCCCCGGCCCGTTGACCACATCGGCCCGCACCCGCCAGGCTATGATGGTGGACTGGGGTTCATGGGATGACCGCTTCAATCAACTGACCGCCAGCCTCTGTGAACAGCTGCTGGCGATCATCAACGGCGCCGCCAGCCACCACTGCGTGCCCCTGCAAGGCAGCGGCACCTTCGCCGTCGAAGCGGCGATCGGCACCCTGGTGCCGCGCGACGGCAAAATCCTCGTATTGATCAACGGCGCCTACGGCAAGCGCCTGGCGAAAATCTGTGACGTGCTCGGCCGCTCGTTCAGTACCTTCGAAACCGCCGAGGACGAACCCACCACCGCCAACGACGTCGATCGCCTGCTGCGAGCCGACCCAGGCATTACTCATGTCGCGCTGATTCATTGCGAAACCAGCACCGGCATCCTCAACCCGCTGCCGGAAATTGCCCAGGTGATTGCGCGCCATGGCAAGCGCCTGATCATCGATGCCATGAGCTCATTCGGCGCACTGCCGGTGGATGCGCAACAGGTGCCGTTCGACGCGCTGATCGCGGCCTCGGGCAAATGCCTGGAGGGCGTGCCGGGGATGGGTTTTGTCTTCGCTCGCAAGGAGTCCCTGGCCAGCGCCGCCGGCAACTCGCATTCCCTGGCGATGGACCTGCATGACCAGCACAGCTACATGGCCAGGACCGGTCAGTGGCGCTTCACCCCGCCGACCCATGTGGTCGCTGCGCTGCACGAAGCCCTGCTGCAATACAACGAAGAAGGTGGCTTGCCGGCCCGGCATCGGCGTTACGCCGCCAACTGTCAGGCGCTGATGGAAGAAATGAGCAAGCTCGGCTTGCGCAGCTTCCTGCCGGCCGCCATTCAGGCGCCGATCATTGCCACCTTCCATGCACCGAAAGATCCGCGCTATCAGTTCAAGGAATTCTACGAACGGGTCAAGGCCAAGGGTTACATCCTCTACCCCGGCAAGCTGACCCAGGTCGAAACCTTCCGCGTCGGCTGCATCGGCCATGTCACTCCGGCGCAAATGCGCGAAGCGGTGGCGGCGGTGGCGCAAGTGCTGAGCGAGATGGAAGTCCTCGAAATCTGATCAACACCGCAATCCCCCTGTGGGAGCGGGCTTGCTCGCGAAGGCGGTGTATCAGTCGACATCAATTTTGAATGTCAGTCCGCTTTCGCGAGCAAGCCCGCTCCCACCCAAAGCAGCTCCCTATCCGCCAGTTGCCACAGGATCTATCACTATGAACTACACCAACCCAACCAAACTCCAGGCCGCCATCCTCGACTGGGCCGGCACCGTCGTCGACTTCGGCTCCTTCGCCCCGACCCAGATTTTCGTCGAAGCCTTCGCCGAGTTCGACGTCCAGGTGTCTATTGAAGAAGCCCGTGGCCCGATGGGCATGGGCAAGTGGGATCACATCCGTACCCTATGCGACCAGCCACAGGTCGCCGAGCGTTACCGCAAGGTGTTCGGTCGCACGCCGACCGACGATGACGTCACCGCCATCTACCAGCGCTTCATGCCGCTGCAGATCGAAAAGATCGCCGAGCATTCGGCACTGATTCCCGGTGCTTTGGAGACCATCGCCAACCTGCGCCAGCAAGGGATCAAGATCGGTTCGTGCTCCGGCTATCCGAAACAGGTCATGGACAAAGTGGTCGAGCTGGCTGCCACCAACGGTTACGTGGCCGATCACGTGGTTGCCACCGACGAAGTGCCGAACGGCCGCCCATGGCCGGCCCAGGCGCTGGCCAACGTCATCGCCCTGGGCATTGATGACGTCGCCGCCTGCGTGAAAATTGACGACACCGTGCCGGGCATTCTCGAAGGTCGCCGTGCGGGCATGTGGACCGTGGCGCTGATTTGCTCGGGCAACGCCCTGGGCCTGGATTACGAAGGTTATCGCGCCCTGGCCAGCGACACCCTGGACAGTGAACGCAAGCGCATCCACGCCCTGTTCGAAGGCTCGCGCCCGCACTACATGATCGACACCATCACCGACCTGCCGCAAGTGATCGCCGACATCAACAAACGACTGGCCAACGGCGAGATGCCACAGGCGAGCTGATCCAATTCTTCAGAAACGCACCGCGCTCTTGTAGGCGCGAGCCTGCTCCCGATGGAGTATCAGTCGACACCGATGTGATTGACACGCCATCGGGAGCAGGCCCACGTCTACAAAGAGCGCGGTGCGTTTTTTTGCCCATCGCTTGATCCAGAGCATTGCGAGGACAATTTGCCCAAGGCAAATCCGCCAGACAGGATTACAGTTAAGGCATAACCGTCAATCAAGAACGGCAGCTATGAACCGGACCTGTGAGGACTAACCTATGCCCTGGAAAAACTCAGCCTCGCGCTACAGCACCGTATCGATCACGCTGCACTGGTTGATGCTGGTCCTGCTGGCGGTGGTTTACGCCTGTATCGAACTGCGCGGATTCTTCCCCAAAGGAAGTGGCAGCCGCACGCTGATCGTCGAGTCGCACTTCATGCTCGGCCTCACCGTATTTGTATTGGTCTGGTTGCGGTTAATCGCCCGCAGCCTGGGCCCGGCGCCGCAGATCTTTCCGGCTTCGCCCCAATGGCAGACCCTGCTGGCCAGATTGATGCACTGGGCGCTGTACATCTTCATGATCGCCATGCCGCTACTTGGCTGGCTGGTGACCAGTGCCAAGGGCAACCAGGTGATGTTCTATGGCTTCGACCTACCGCTGCTGGTGGCCGAAGACAAGGAACTGGCCCGACAGATCAAGGAATGGCATGAACTGGGCGGTACCATCGGCTACTGGCTGATCGGCCTGCATGCCTTGGCCGGGCTGTATCACCATTATGTGGTGGGCGATAACACCCTGCTGCGGATGATGCCCAAGCGGGTGAACCGCGATTCCTGAAACAAGCGATAACCCAAATGTGGGAGCGGGCTTGCTCGCGAATGCGGTGTGTCAGTCGCATTAACTTTTGCCTGACACACCGCATTCGCGAGCAAGCCCGCTCCCACACTTGGATCTCCACAGTCTTTCAGCTTTGTGTTTCGAAGCCACGCCGCCCTTGCAAGCCGCCGGTATGGATGAAGATCAGCCGAGTCCCCGGGGCGAATTTACCCCCTTCAACCTGTTGCCTGAGCGCCAGCAGCGCTTTGCCGGTGTACAGTGGTTCGAGGGGAATGCCACTGGCCTGCTCGCACTGTTCGATGAACCCGATCAATTCCGGATCCACCCTGGCAAAACCACCACGGCTGGCGTCGAGTAATTCATAAGCCGGATCGCTCAACCCCGCCTCCTCGATGATCGCCTCCACCTGCTGGGCCACACCATGATCTTCGGGCACCGCCAGCGCACCGTAGACCGGGTGTTTCCCCGCCTCGGCCAATACCAGCCCGGCCAGGGTCGTGCCGGTGCCGCAGGCCAGCCACCAGCCGTCATGGTCGCTCCAGCCCAGGTCCTGCAGTTGGTCGTCTACCATGGTCTTGAGCTGCTTGCAGCCCTTGGCGCCCTGCAGCCCACCGCCACCTTCGGCAACGGCAAGCAGGTCGGGATACTGCGCCTGCCATGGCGCCCAGAAACCCGCGGTATGTCTCGCTCTGTAACCTGCGTAGCCAAGCCAGTGCAGTTGCATGCCGAACGCCTGCAAATCCTTGATCGTGGCCGTTTCCTGAGGATGCCCGCGCAGTAGGCCAACGGTGCGAAAGCCGAAGCGTTTGCCCGCCGCAGCCAGCGCATGCAGGTGGTTGGAGTGCGCTCCCCCGAGGCTGATGATGCCCGCGGCACCGACGCGGTCAGCGGCCTTGAGGTGTTCGATGAGCTTGAACCATTTGTTGCCGCTGATCAGCGGGTCGATCTGGTCAAGGCGCAAGATCGCGACTTCGATGCCGGCATTTTTCAGCCAGTCTAGATGAAGGGGATCGAGGGAGGCTTGGGGGAGCCAGTGTGCGGGAGGAGAAAGCATCGGCGTGTTGGACTGAGTTGAATACCAGCGCGGACCCAGGATTGCGGGCAATGAAGGGAACAGGCGGGCACAGGTGAGGATGGTCTGGGAAAATCCGGTGGCAGCCCCTTACATAAAACGGCGTGATGATATCGGGCAAGTTAGCCGCAACTCCAGGCCCCACTCACATCATGCCGCTATTTCACGGTCCCGCGATTGTGCCACACCATACCTCACCCTGGCCCGAAGCGCATGACGAAGCGTCAAGGCGGGCCGTTCAACGTAGTAGTACGAAACGCCGCTCAGTACAAACGACAGGCCCAGCACGATGGCAACGATGTACCCATCATAGGCAACCGGCCAGAAGGCGCGCAGAAAGTACATCACCACAAAGTGATTCAGGAACACCCCGTAGCTGATATTCCCGAGGAACTCGTCAACCCGGTGAAACCTGAGTTTCGTCAGCAAATACACGACGGGCACACCCAACGCCAGGCCGGCAGTCACTTCGGCATTGAACGGCCGGCGCTCGACCACACCGGCCATGATCGCCAGGAACATCAGCGCCGCCGCCACCGCGGTACCGCCCGCTATCGCCAATCCCTTCGCCTGTGGTTTGTACAGGTAGCTGCCGCACAGAAACATGAACAGGACGCCCGGCAATAGTCGGTAGCCGTACAGATCGGTGTTGATCAAGCCAAGATACGCGGCCATGAAGACCACAACCGACAGGGCAAACGCGACTCCCCGCAGCTTGTAGATAATCAGGAAGGGGATCGCCAGGTAGAAGCACATCTCAAGCCCCAGCGACCAGGCCGGTGGCAGGATCTCTACCCCGGCCGCCCCGAACATGTAGAAGCCAAGGGGCACAATAGGAAGGCTTGCAGCGATATTCCCGAGCGTCAGGTCAGCAGCCTGGGGCGTACCTGGCAGCAGGAAATAGATCACCACGCAGGAGATGACGAAGTAGAACAGGAACTGCGGATACAGCCGCAAAGCCCTGTCCATGTAGAACAGACCGACGTTCCCCGGCGCCTTATAGTGGCGCTCGATCAGCGAAGTCATCACGAAACCGCTGATGATCAGGAATGAAATCACGGCGACCACGCCGGGGTTCAGACCTGCGAACGTCTTGCCCATATGAGAAACGGCCACCAGAACGGCCAATAACAGACGATAAGCTCCCACTTTTACCCCAAAACGTCCTTGTAGTCATGGCACGCAAACTACGATATTTTGCGCCGCAAGAACAGGCTTTCGCTACAGAACCAGCCTCCCGCTCGCTCAAAGACCGCCTTCGCGAAACACCGCCCTAGGCAGGTCGGCGCTCCAACGAAAGCCTCGGGTACCAGGCGCTTTATTAAAGCTCTGCCGCCAACCGCGAACCCTGATTGATCGCCCGCTTGGCATCCAGCTCTGCCGCGACATCCGCGCCGCCGATCAGGTGCACCTTCTGCCCCGCCGCGACCAGACCTTCGTGCAATTCACGCAGCGGATCCTGCCCCGCGCAGATCACGATATTGTCCACCGCAAGCACTTGCGGCTCGCCGGTTTCGCCGATGCGGATGTGCAGGCCGTCTTCGTCGATCTTCAGGTATTCGACGCTGTTGAGCATCTGCACCTGCTTGTTCTTCAGACCGGTACGGTGAATCCAGCCGGTGGTCTTGCCCAGGCCGTCGCCGACCTTGGATTTCTTGCGTTGCAGCAGGAACACCTCGCGGGCCGGTGCATGGGGCTGCGCCTTGATACCGGCGACACCACCGCGCGCCTCGAGGTGCGTATCGATGCCCCACTCTTTCCAGAAAGCCTCGCGGTTCTGGCTGGTGGCCTCACCCTGGTGAACCAGGAACTCCGACACGTCAAAACCGATCCCACCGGCACCAATCACCGCAACACGCTTGCCCACCGGCTTGCGCTGCAGGATCACATCCAGGTAGCTCAGCACCTTGGCACTCTCCACGCCTGGAATCGCCGGCACTCGCGGCGCAATGCCGGTGGCCAGAATGATCTCGTCGTAACCGCCTTCGACCAGTTGCGCCACATCCACGCGGGTGTTCAGGCACACCTCGACGTTAGTGGTCTGCAATTTGCGGTTGAAGTAGCGAATGGTCTCAAAGAACTCTTCCTTGCCCGGCACGCGCTTGGCGATGTTGAACTGACCACCGATTTCGCTGGCCGAATCGAACAGCGTGACCTGGTGACCGCGCTCGGCGGCCACGGTCGCCGCAGACAGACCGGCAGGGCCTGCGCCGACCACGGCGATTTTCTTCAACTGCTGTACCGGCAGATAATTGAGTTCGGTTTCATGGCAGGCACGCGGGTTGACCAGGCAACTGGTCAGCTTGCCGCCAAAGGTGTGGTCCAGGCACGCCTGGTTGCAGCCGATGCAGGTGTTGATTTCATCAGCGCGGCCTTCAGCGGCCTTGTTGACGAAATCCGGGTCGGCAAGGAACGGCCGCGCCATGGAAACCATGTCGGCATCGCCCTCGGCCAGAATCTGCTCGGCCACTTCCGGGGTGTTGATGCGGTTGGTGGTGATCAACGGAATGCTCACCGAACCCCGCAGCTTGGCCGTGACCTTGCTGAACGCCGCGCGCGGCACCTTGGTGGCGATGGTCGGGATCCGCGCTTCGTGCCAGCCGATACCGGTGTTGATGATGGTCGCACCGGCCTGCTCGATGGCCTTGGCCAACTGCACGATTTCTTCCCAGGTGCTGCCGCCTTCCACCAGATCGAGCATCGACAGGCGGAAAATGATGATGAAATTCGGGCCGACCGCTTCACGTACGCGACGGACGATTTCCACCGGCAGGCGCATACGGTTTTCGTAGCTGCCGCCCCAACGGTCGGTACGGTGGTTGGTGTGCGCCGCAAGGAACTGGTTAATGAAATAACCTTCGGAACCCATGATTTCCACACCGTCGTACTCGGCCTGTTGGGCCAGGGTCGAACAGGTGACGAAATCGCTGATCTGTTTCTCGATGCCTTCCTCGTCCAGCTCTTTTGGCTTGAACGGGTTGATCGGCGCCTGGATCGCACTTGGCGCTACCTGTTTCGGGCTGTAGGCATAACGCCCGGCGTGAAGGATCTGCATGCAGATCTTGCCGCCTGCCTCGTGCACCGCACGGGTGACGATGCGGTGCTTGAGCGCCTCTTCCTCGGTGGTCAGCTTGGCCGCACCGGAATACACGCCACCCTCGTCATTCGGGCCAATACCACCGGTTACCATCAGGCCGACACCACCCAGGGCGCGCTCGGCAAAGTACGCCGCCATGCGCTCGAAGCCACCCGGCTTCTCTTCAAGACCGGTGTGCATCGACCCCATCAGGGTGCGGTTACGCAGCGTGGTGAATCCCAGGTCCAGCGGAGCCAGCAGGTGCGGGTAATGAGCGGCGGTCATCGGTAACTCCACATCGAACGATCACGGAAAATGCGGGAGCTCTACGGCGCCCGTCAGTCATGTTCGACAGACTAAGAGTCGGGAGGCTGCCACTCAATGACCGGAAGTGACAAGTTAATGATCGAAATGCGCAGCAGTACGCGCCACTCCGGCGGGCCCGATGCCAGTGTCGGCTTATAGCAGCGGCCTTCCATACGCTGGTTTAGCTGGTCGGCAGGTGCGCGGGGCAATTTGCAATAGCCACAATTGCCTACAAGCCCCGCCTCACCGGACGGTAAGGCCAGGCAAGGGCTACGCTGATATCATTCAAACACTTACAAGCGAGATGGAAAAACATGAACCGTCAAAAAAAGCTGCAACAGTTGTTCAAGGCCAAGGCCAAAAAGGCCAGCGCCAAACTGGCACCGAAAAAGCCTAAATACATCAGCAAGGCTGACCGATTGAAACTGGCCGTTGAATCTCCTGACGCCTCGGTCAGTTCCCCTAGCGAAAATTGATCCAGTTCGGAACGCTCGAACTCATCGCCACACAACTCGCGTAACGTTTGCAGGCCTTGACGCTGGCGGGTTCCGGCGGCACGGAAACCAACACGGTAAATACCAGGAAAAACAGGATCAAAAACGGAACACAATAGGCGAGATGACTTTTTATTTTCATTGTCAGTGCTCTCATGGCCTGTGAATCGAAACTGCGTGGGCAGTCCCCTTTATAACGGCGCCTTCGCGTGAGCGATGCAGATCTCTCGAAGGCGCCCTGTTGCCCTGTCAGCGCTCGTCCACCGTAATGAACTCGCGGCGCTGCGCCATGAACGCAGGCACGTCGTCCTCATTGGTGAAGAACTGCTCGTACCACTCACGCAGCTGATACACCGGGCCATCGGTTTCTGCCAATACCGGCTTGTCGATACGAATTTTGTGCTTCCAGATCACCACGTCCTGGTAGAACGAGTCACGGTTACCTTCGACATAGGCCCTGGCAACTTCCTGGTTCTGCTCTTCGGTCCATCCCGGCACTCGCTTGACCATGCAACCGAAGCGCAGGTCGAAACTGTTTGGCGTCACCGGCACGTGGCTGTTGAGCAGAATGGCGTGGATCCGCGCGTCGCCGAACATCGAACTGATATGCGTGAAGTGAGTGGCTGGCCCGTAGTAAGCCGATGGCGCAATCAGGTCGCCGCCCAGGCGCTCGGAGTCGCCATGGAAAATCTGATGGCCGATATGGCCTTCGAAGACGTTGGCGAAGTACTTGGTCGGCGTACCGTGCACCGGCCCGAAGTGCTGGGCATCCACCAGGTTATCGACCAACTCCCGTGGGTTGGTTTCGATGTGCATGGTGTCGATGTTCCAGTCATGAATCCAGTCCGGATCGTCCATCTCCGGCAGGTGTGGAATGACCACACCCTCTTTTGGCGCACGGCCCTCCGGGTTGTTCCAGACGAACAGCAGATTGTTTTCCTCGCAGGTCAACCAACTGCGGGTCTTGGCCTTGGGTGGAATGCGCTTGCAGTAAGGGATCTCCACGCATTTGCCACCGGTGTCGTACTTCCAGTGGTGGAACGGGCACACCAGCCTGTCGTTCTCGATGGTGCCCTGAGACAGGTCGGCGCCCATGTGCGGGCAATAGGCATCCAGAATGCTGATGTTGCCCTGGCTGTCGGCAAAAGCCACCAGGCGGGTGCCGAAGACTTCCAGGGTATGCGGCTTGCCATCACGGTAATCGCTCGCATTGCCCAGGCAGTGCCAGCCGCGCGCGTAACGGTGGGTACGCTGGGCGTTCTCGATGTTGATTTCAGCGAGTTTGGTCATTGTTATTGTTCCTCGAATGCAGCCTTGGGGGCAGGCAATGCCCCCAAGAAATACAGGGTGATCCCATGGCGAACATCATTAAGCAGTCGCGCAAGCAGATCATCGTTCAATTGGACTAGATCAAATGCGACCTACTCTCAATCGGCGCCCATGGCACAACGGGCGCCGTACTTGCCGGTTACTGGCCGAAACGCCGCGCGGCCTCGGGGCCAAAGTCGCGGGGGCTGAAGCCGGGTTTGTTCAACAGGTAACCGTTGCGCTGCTCATTGATCAGGTTGAACGCCAGGTAGCTGCCGGCATTGAGGTCGTAGTACAGGCCCACACCCGCCTGCTGACGCTGACTTTCGTAGGCGTAGAAGTAGTTGACCATCGAGGTGCGCCACAGCTCGCCCCGGTTGTCGTAGTTATCGGCGAGCATCGGGAACCAGGTGTCTTCGTCGACATACAACTTGCGTTTGCCATACAAGTGGCGATAGCCCGGCTTGAGTGTGCCTTCCAGTTCCCAGACCCGATGGCGCTCATAACGCATGGCCTCGGGGTTGATGTGGCCGGGGGTCAGCAGGTCGGCGTACTTGAGATTGCCTGCATGCAAGCGATAGGTGTTGTAGGGTATGTACATCTCGCGCTTGCCGACGATCTTCCAGTCGTAGCGCTGGCCGGAACCGTTGAACAGGCGCACTTCGTCCACGGTGATCGAGCCTCCGCTGCCGGGGAACGACATGTCGAAACCATAGCCTGGCGACTGGCGCACGCGACGGGTGCCCGGATCGTAACGCCAGGCCTGGCGCGGTTCGGTCTTGTCGTTCCAGAACTCAGTGCCTGTATTGATCTCACCCTTGTCCCGTTGTGGCAGCAGGGTTTCATTTAGATAGAACGACGAGTTGCCGATGGTTTCGCCAATCTTGCCAGGCTCTAGCGACGGTGCCAGGTTGCGCGAATGCACGCGGCCCCAGTTGATGTTGCCGTCCTTGAGCACATAGGCGTTATCGGAGACATATTCCTCGGTCCAGGCGCGCAAGGTAAAAGTCGAGGCGTTCTTCAACAGCTCCAGGCCGCTGCGCGGTACCGGGAACGGTGTACCGCCGGTTTTGCCGACCACCCCTTCGCCATCATCCACCAGACGTGCCACGCTGGCGTTCTCGCGAGTGGCCTGGCAAACCGCGTCGTTGTAACGGAAATCCCGATGCGAGGGATAGACCGGCATTTTGTAGGTGCCTGGGTACAGCTTGAACAGGGCTTTCTGGCCATCGGACAGGTAGGCGTCGTGTTTCGCGATGTTCTGCGCGGTGATCACAAACAGCGGTTTTTCGTCCGGGTACGGATCCACCGGATGGTTGCCTGTGCCCTTGAAATCAACGTGGGGTGGTGCACCCAGCCACTTGCCGCTGAAGGCCGGAATGCTGCCGTCGGCATTGCCGGCCTTTTCCGCACCCAGGCACGTCAAGTCGTTGCCCAGGCGCGGGATGTCCTCTGGTGCGGCATTCACCGTGCCCACGGCACAGCATCCCAACAACAAGGTCATGGCCCAGCCAGAGGCCTGATTACTGCCGGTCATTTTTATTCTCCTTGGATTCGACAACGGTTGCCCAGTATCGACAGGCCAGGAAGCCGGCAGCATCGTCCGCACGGACTAACGCATTTTACCGCAGCCACGCCTCACAGCCGGGCCCCGTCCTGCTGCGGCGCACCCAGCGCCACCACGCTGTTGAGCATGATCCGCACCAGCTCGGTCTGACGCCGCACGCCGGTCTTGGAAAAAATCGAACGCAGGTGCGCACGCGCGGTATTACGCCGGATGTTAAGCAGTTCCGAGGCTTCCTCCAGCGACAAGCCGTTGGCCAATTCCAGGGCCAGCGCGGTTTCCGCCGGGGTCAGGTTATACAGTTGCGACGTCAGCACCGTGCTCACCAGCGACTTGCTCACCGCATCGCGCACATACACCACCACCGTCGGCTTGCCGGTGCCTTCGAGCAGATCCCGGGAGGGAATCAACTCCACCACAACCCCCAGGCTGACCTGCCCTGAAGGACGGGAAATCGACGTCGCCTCGGCCAACTGCACGCCCTTGGCGGTGCCCTGCCTGGCACGCTGGAAGGCGTTGCGTACCAGGCGCGTCAACTCGCGATTGTCACTTGGGTAGGTCGCTTCCAGCCGCCCGCCCACCACCTTGAGGCCGTCCTGACTGGCGAGAATGTCCCGTGCCACGGGGTTGAGTTGCACCACGCTGCCGTTTTCATCGAGCACGATAGTCGCCACCGCGAGGCGGCTGATCGTCTGCGAATACAGACTGCCGAGGGACTCGCTGCGGTCGAGCAACGAATACATGTGCAAGGTCCGGCGCAGGTGCGGCAGCAACATGGCACACATGGCCCGCTCGGTGTCACCGAAAGCTGGTTGACCCCGGGGCCGATTGATCCGGAAACGCACCGTGCCGCCATCCGGCATGCGGATATCGGCACCGAGCATGTGGTAACAATCGTAGGGTTGGCAGTACAGCAGGTAAAACGCCGAACTGGCCCATTCGGCATCGCTGACCAGCTCATCGATGGTGAACACGGTGTCGGTGGGCAAGCCATCGAACAGGGTGGATTTGGCGTAGTAGGCGTAATGGTTGATCCCGCCCTGCCCCAGTTCGATATCACCGGCGACGACCATCGGTGACAGCAGCGGCTCATCCTGGACCCGCAGGATCAGAGTCACGAAATTGGCCTTGAACAAGCCGCGGATCTCGCGCAGCGAGTCGCTCAGGCAGCGGGTGTTCATCGCCGCTTCGTAGATGTTGCCGATGATCCGTTCGTATTCGGCCAGCTCCAGGCCCATTTGCGCCAGGACCTGTGCATTGGGCATACAACTTTGCATAACCATTCCCCAGCAGCGGGCCCGACCGGCGGGCCCCCATGGATTGAATCGAAACAGAGGCGGCGCCCCGCTCGTCTCACGGCAGCTCGAAAAGGCCGGCGGCGCCCATGCCGCCACCGATGCACATGGCGATCACTACATAACGCACGCCGCGCCGACGACCTTCGAGCAAGGCGTGACCAACCATCCGCGCGCCGGACATACCGAAGGGGTGCCCGATGGCAATCGCCCCGCCATTGACGTTCAGGCGTTCGGCCGGGATCTGCAGCGCGTCGCGGCAATGCAAGACCTGGCTGGCAAAGGCCTCGTTGATCTCCCACAGACCGATATCCGCCACCCCCAGGCCAAAGCGCTTGAGCAGTTTGGGAATGGCGATTACCGGGCCGATGCCCATTTCCTCAGGCGCGCAACCGCCCACGGCAATGCCGCGGTAGATGCCCAGTGGCGTCAACCCGCGACGCTTGGCCTCGGCTCGACTCATCAGCAGACTGGCCGCGGCACCGTCGGAGAACTGCGAGGCGTTGCCGGCGGTGACGAACTCGCCCTGCTCGATCCATTTGCCGTCCTTCCACACCGGCTTCAATCCCGCGAGGTCTTCCAGGCGCGTATTGGGCCGGTTGCACTCGTCACGCAAGACCTGCACGCGTTCATGGCCATTGGGCTGACCATCGGCGGCGAACAACAATTTGTCCACGCTCAGGCCGACGATTTCCTCGTCGAACAGACCGTCGCGCTGGGCGGCAGCGGTGCGCAGCTGGCTTTGCAGCGAGTATTCATCCTGGGCGGCGCGGCTGATGCCGTAGCGGCGCGAGACGATCTCGGCGGTTTCGATCATGGGGATGTAGGCGCTGGGCATCACCTGCAGAACGGCTTCGGATTGCGCGCGAAAGCTGTTTTTGTGTTTGGTCTGGGTCAGCGATAGCGACTCCACACCGCCGCCGATGGCGATGCTCATCTCGCCGGTCATGATGCCCTTGGCCGCGACGCCGATACTCATCAGTCCCGAGGCACACATCCTGTCCAGGGCCATGCCCGGCACGCTGTCCGGCAAACCGCCGGTGTAGGCACAGAGCCGTCCGATGTTATAGGCCTGGGTGCCCTGCTGGACCGCTGCGCCCATGATCACATCCTCGACGTCAGCAGGCTCGATACCAGCGCGCTCGACCACTGCGCGCACAACATGGCCGCCCAGCACCGGGGCTTCGGTATCGTTGAACGATCCGCGAAACGACTTGGCCAGCGCGGTACGGGCGGTGGCGACAATGACAACTTCATTCTGGTCCATGGGCAACTCACTCGGAAATAGGGTTGAAGGTGTAGCGGCTGATGGTGTCGATCACGCAGCCCGGGCGCGCCTGGCCCTCGACTTCCATGGTCATGCGCACGACCAGTTGCACGGCGTCGCCCAGAGTTTCGGCGCGGATGATCCGGCCACTGCCGCGCACCCGCGAATCGACCTTGACCGGTGCCGGGAAGCGCACCCGGTCGCTGCCATAGTTGACGCCCATGGCCATGTTTTCGATGTTCATCAACTGCGGCATGAACAGATTGGCCAGGGACTGCGTCAGGTAACCGTGGGCAATGCAGGCACCAAAAGGACCGCTGGCGGCGCGTACCGGGTCGACATGAATCCACTGGTGATCACTGGTGGCTTGGGCAAACAGATCGATGCGGTGCTGGTCAATGGTCAGCCATTCGGTGTGGCCCAGGTCCAGGCCCTCGGCCGCAAGCAACGCCTGGGCACTACTGAAAACGTGACTCATGTGGCAATCCTCAAGCTTGCTGGGAACTGACGGACAGCACTTCGCCAACCATGTAGGAGGCGTAGTCGCTGGCCAGGAACATCATTACGTTGGCCACTTCCCAGACCTCGGCGGCGCGACCGAACGCCTCGCGCCCGGCCAGGCTCGCTAGCAGCTCTTCGCTGGAGGCTTTCTTGAGGAAATCGTGCAGGGCAATCGATGGCGACACGGCATTGATGCGCACGCCGAACTCGGCGGCTTCCAGGGCACTGCAACGGGTGAACGCCATCACCCCTGCCTTGGCGGCGGCATAGTGAGCTTGCTCTTTCTGTGCCCGCCAACCGAGCACCGAGGCGTTGTTGACGATGGCCCCGGCGCCACGACGCTGCATGTGCGGCAACATCGCCCGGGTCATGCGGAAGGTGCCGGTCAAGGTCACATCCAGCACCCGCAACCACTCTTCGTCGCTCATATCCATAACGCGCTTCTGGCCACCCAGGCCGGCGTTGTTGATCAACACATCGACCCCGCCCAGGGCCTCTTCGGCAGCAGCCACCAAGGCCTGGACTTCGTCTTCGATAGTCACATTGCACACCTGGCCATAAATCGCCTGCAAGCCAGTCTCGGCCTTGAGACGCTCCACTGCCTCCTCCAGCCGCCGCGCATGCACATCAGAAATCATCAGTGCCCGACAGCCTTCCTCGGCACTGCGGCGGGCCGCCGAATAACCGATACCGGCACCGGCAGCAGCGGTAATCAACACTGATTTTCCAGCCAGCAATTGATGACCGGGAACATAAGGGGGGGCTTGTTTCACAGCGTCTACCTCCGAAGAAATCAATACGCTGCATTTGTACGGAGAGGGCGTTGCGGGCGCATCGTCAAAATGGGGTATGGCGGCGGCAGGATGCTGCAAAAAAAATTGACTGTTGCAGGAGCGAGCCTTCTCGCGATAGACCTGAAGACGACGCGTTTATCCACAAACACGCGTTATCGCTAACGTCCATGTCGAGCAGGTTCGCACCAACAGGGGGGGCTCAACTCCCCCAGACTTTCTGCGCCTTTGGCGCTTCGGCGAGAATGGCGTCCACTGCCGCGCCGATTTCATCGACCTGCCACAACGCGCCTTTGTCGCGAGTGACCCCGGTGCGCCAGCCGTCACCGAGGGAGATTCGCCCGCCCTGGCTTTCGAAGATCTGGCCGCTGATGTGCGCCGATGCAGGGCTACCCAGCCACACGACCAGCGGCGCGACGTTCTCCGCTGCCCAGGCGTCGAAGCTGCCGTCATCGGGTTTTTTCACCACGTCGGGCATGGCGCTCTCGGTCATCGAAGTGCGTGCGGCCGGTGCCAGCGCGTTGGCAGTAACGCCGTAGCGGGCCAATTCCGCTGCTTGCACCAGGGTCAGGGAGGCGATACCGCCCTTTGCCGCCGAATAATTGGACTGCCCCACCGAGCCCTGCAGGCCGGCGCCGGAGCTGGTGTTGATGATCCGCGCGTCGACCGGCGTACCGGCCTTGGCCAGATCGCGCCAGCGACGACCAAGGATATTGGCCAGGCAGTAGTGACCCTTGAGGTGGACGCGCATGACCATGTCCCAGTCTTCTTCACTGAGGCTGATAAACATGCGGTCGCGCAACACTCCGGCGTTGTTGATCAGCACATGCACTTCACCGAACGCTGCCAATGCCGCATCGACAATACCCTGCGCAGTGGCCAGGGTGGTGATGTCGTCACTGTTGGCAATCGCCTGCCCACCGTTGACGCGGATCTCCCCCGCCACGTCTTCTGCAGCCTCGGCGCGAATATCGTTGACCACGACATTGGCCCCTTGGGCGGCGAACGCCAGGGCGTAGGCGCGACCGAGGCCACCGCCGGCCCCGGTGATGATCACGGTGCGGTCTGCACAGATAGCCATGTTTGACTCCTTGATAAATAGCTGGCCGCGCGCCGGAAGCGGCGGCCGCAAAAAAAATTACAAGCGTTCGATGATGGTCACGTTGGCCTGGCCGCCGCCTTCACACATGGTTTGCAAGCCATAGCGGCCACCGCTGCATTCCAGTTCATTGAGCAGCGTGGTCATCAGTCGTGCGCCGGTCGCGCCCAACGGATGGCCGAGGGCAATCGCACCGCCATTGACGTTAGTGCGCGCAGGGTCGTAATCCAGCTCCTTGGCCCAGGCCATGACCACCGAGGCAAAGGCTTCGTTGATCTCCACGCGGTCGATGTCGGCCATGCTCAGGCCGCTTTTGGCCAAGGCCCGGCGGGTAGCCGCAATCGGGGCGGTGAGGTGCCAGATCGGATCGTCACCGAGCACCGTCAACTGATGAATCCGTGCCCGTGGCGTCAGGTCGTAGCGCTTGAGCGCCGCCTCGGACACCACCAGCAACGCCGCCGAGGCGTCGCAGGTCTGGCTGGAAACGGCCGCGGTGATCGAGGGAAATTGCGGGTCCACCGGTTGCAATTCGGCCATCTTCGCCAAGCTGCTGTGGCGCGGGGTTTCGTCCACCGCCAGGCCCTGGCAGCTGACGATTTCCCGGGCAAAGCGGCCACTGGCGATGGCCGCCAAAGCGCGTTCGTGGCTTTGCAAAGCAAACGCTTCCATTTGCTCGCGGCTGATCTGCCAGTGATCGGCAATCCGTTGTGCCGCGTAGAACTGGTTCACTGGCTGCTGGCCAAACCGCGCGCGCCAGCCGACGCTGCCCGAGAACGGGTCAGCAAAACCCAGCGGCTGGCCGGCGAGCATTGCCGAGGAAATCGGGATCTGGGTCATGGTCTGTACCCCGCCCACCGCAACCACATCCTGGGTGCCGCTCATCACCGCCTGCGCGGCGAAGTGCAGCGCCTGTTGCGACGACCCGCACTGGCGATCGACTGTGGTGCCGGGCACCGTCAGGGGTAAACCGGCGGCTAGCCAACTGGTGCGCGCGATATCGCCGGCCTGGGAACCGATGGTGTCGACGCAACCGAATATCACGTCGTCATAATCTTCCGCAGGGATCGCATTGCGCTCCACCAGCGCCTTGAGCACATGGGCGCCCAGGTCAATCGCGTGGATCTCGCTCAGCCCTCCCTTGCGTTTGCCGGTAGGGCTGCGCAGTGCATCAACAATGTAGGCCTGTGCCATGACTCATTCCTCGAAAGTATGCCCCGGCCCCAGGCCGGTGGCGTCGGCGAACAGGTAGTCGCTGACACGGGTTTTGTGGAAGCCGCGGTCCCCCCAGGACGCATCGAGGGCCCAGGCTCGCTTCATGAACATTTGCAGATCCACTTCCCAGGTGTACCCCATCGCACCGTGCACCTGGATACCTTTGCGCGCGGCAATCCAGCTCGCCTCATTCGCCGCCAGACGCGCTTGGGAAACCCAGACGCCAGCGTTGACGTCCCCCCGAGCCAAGGCATGGGCGGCGCGGTACAGCACCGGCTTGGCCTGTTCGATGTAACGGGCCACGTCGGCCAGGTGATGTTTGACCGCCTGGAAACTGCCGATCGGTTTGCCGAACTGTTTGCGTTGGGCCACGTAGTCCACCGACAGGTCCAGCATGCGCTGCGCCAGCCCTAACAGTTGCCCGGCCACCGACAGCGCGCCACGGTCCAACAGGCGTTCCTGCAAAGCCCGACCCTGCTCGCCACTGGCCACGCAGGTCGCCGCGGACGGAGTCCAGCTCACCCGGCCCAGACGTCGCGAAGCATCGATGCTCGGGTGGTTTTCCACGTCCACTTCGGTTCGCGGCACCACGTGGATGTCGTCGCCGTCGGTGAGTATCAACACTTCGGCCAGTTGCGCGTCGCTGACCAAGGCATTGACAGGATGACTGATTGCCATGCGCAAACTGCCATCGGCGATCCGTGGCAACAGATCGGCGCGGGCGGGATGCCCCGCGGGCAGAGCGGCGAGCAAGCCACTGGCGACATAGGCGGTGTCGGCCAAGGAATCAGGAATGGCGTAGTAACCCAGATCCTGGGTCATCAGCGCCCAGGTTACATCGTCCATGCCAAGGCCACCTTCAGCCTCGGGCACCGACAAAGCGGTCAGGCCCTGATCAGCGATCTTGTTGCGCAAGTCCCGAGAGCGCCCGGCATCGGTCTCCCAGATTTCCCTGAGCATTTCCGGTGCGGCTTCGGTCATCAGGAAACGACTGATGGCTTCGCGGAACGCCAACTGGTCATCGTTAAAAGTGAAGTCCATGGGCGGCTCCTTATTTCGGCAAGCCGAGCATCCGCTCGGCAATGATGTTGCGCTGGATTTCGTTGGTGCCGGCGTAGATCGGGCCGGATTGGGCGAACAGAAAGCCCTCCAGCCAACCCGCCGCATCACCCGCCTGCGCGCCCTTGTCCAGCAGTTCTCCACGCGTGCCGAGAATGCGCATGGCGGTCTCGTGCATCTTCAGGTCCAGCTCCGACCAGATGATTTTGTTGATGCTCGACTCGGCGCCGACCTGCTCGCCTCGGCTCAAACGCCCGACGGTGTAATAGGCCGACAGCGCGTAGGCCTCGGCGCCCATCCAGGTCTCCAGTACCGCCTCGCGCAGACCCGGGTCGCGGTCGGCACTGGCGCGGTTCGCCTTATACAGTTCGACCAGCTTGCGTGCCGTGGCCTGGAAACGCGCTGGGGAACGCAACAGCAGCCCGCGCTCGAAACCGGCGGTGGCCATTGCCACGTGCCAGCCTTGTCCTTGGTCACCGATGCGGTTGGCCACCGGCACTCGCACATCGTCGAAAAACACTTCGGCAAAAGCATCTTTGCCATTGAGCGCCTTGATCGGGCGAATGCTCACCCCCGGCGTGTCCAGCGGCACCATGATGAACGACAGGCCGTGGTGACGAGCCGATCCTGGCTCGCTGCGGAACAGGCCGAACAGCCAGTCGGCGTAGATCGCCCGGGTCGACCAGGTTTTCTGCCCATTGATCACGTAATGATCGCCGTCGAGCAGCGCCTTGCTGGTGATCGCCGCCATGTCGGAACCGGCGTTGGGCTCCGACCAACCTTGCGCCCACATGTCCAGGCTGGCGGCCATGCGTGGCAGGAAACGCTTTTTCTGCTCCGGGGTGCCAAATTCCATCAGCGTTGGCCCCAGCAGCAACTGGCCGTTCTGGTTGACGCGCATCGGTGCGCCAGCACCGTAATACTCTTCCTCGAAGATCAGCCACTCGATCAGGTCGCTACCGCGACCGCCAAGTTCGGCCGGCCACATCACCATCGACCAGCGGCTCTCGAACAGCTTGGCCTCCCAGGCGCGGTGCTGTTCAAAGCCTTCGCGAGTGTCATAGCTCGCCAGGGGCTCGCGTGGCAGGTTGGCCGCCAGCCAGGCACGGACTTCGGCGCGGAAGGCGTTTTGCTTGGGGGTATAAGTCAGGTCCATGGCGTTATCTCAGAACTTGGCGTCGCGTTTTTCGACGAAGGCCCGGCGCGTTTCCGCAGAGTCCGGGCTGCTGTAGGCCTGCATGGTGAAGCCCTGTTCCCATCGGTATTTATCTTCCAGGTTGCCGTCTTCGATACCGTTCAAGGCTTCCTTGGCGATGCGGATCATCGCCGGGCTCTTCTCGGCGATTTTCGCCGCGATGCCCAGGGCGGTTTCGCGCAACTGGTCCTTGCTGACGACGCGCTCGATAAAGCCGTATTGCAGCGCTTCTGGAGCGCCGATGCTGTCGCCGGTAAAAAACAGGTATCGGACTTTTTGCACCGGGAACAGGCGCTGCAGATGCGCACCTCCGCCCATGGCGCCGCGGTCGACTTCCGGCAAGGCGAAGGTCGCGCAGTCGGAGGCGAGGACGATGTCCGCCGCCCCGGTGATGCCGATGCCACCGCCCAGGACGAAGCCATGGACCGCGACAATCACAGGCACCGGGTTGCGGTGCACGGCCTTGAAAGTGGCGTAGTTACCGGCATTGACCTCGACTATCCGCTCTGGATATTGGTCCAGCTCCTTGATGTCGACCCCGGCGCAAAAGCCGCGGCCTTCGGCGCGGATGACGATCACCCGTACCTCGGGGTTGGCCCCGAGGGCTTCGATTTCCCGCGCCAGGGCGTGCCATTGCTGACTGTCGAGGGCATTGACCGGGGGCTTGGCGATCACCAGCTCGGCGATCCCCTGATTGAGTTGTGTGGTAAATGCCTGGTTCACAGGGGCTCTCCAATACTGGCGGGGTGGTTCGAGGTGTGTGTCTGGCTGCGCGCAAGGAGCGCGTCCAGGCACTGCTGGGCCTCGCTGGCGATGCCTTCGATGACTTCGCGGCAACTGAGCAACTCGCCGATAGCGGCCGCGACCTGGCCACTGGGCAGGATGCCCTCGTCCGGGGCGCCATCGACCATCGAGCGCTGCAACAGCACCGGCTGGTTAGCTGCCATCACCACTTGCGACAACTGCGACGGGTCTTCACGCAACGCGCTGAGGAAGACTGCAGCCATGTGCCCCAGGCTCATGCCGGTCTGCTGTTTCCACTGCCACGCGCTACCCAGGGCAATACGCAAGCGACCGAAGGGGCCTGCCTGCTCCAGGTGATTGATGAAGCGGTTTTCGATCATGCGGTGGCGCATGCCATCCACTGCCGTGGTCACGCGCACCCGCTGCGGATCGTTGACCTTCAGGTAGCGTTCCAGGGTCGCGGCCGGGGTCGGCGATTCGCGGGTCATGAGAAACCGCGTGCCCATGGCGATGCCGGCGCCACCGGCGGCCAGCACCGAGGCCAGGCCACGGCCTGTGGCGAAACCACCAGCGGCGATCACCGGCACCTTGACCGCCGACAGTACCTGGGGCAGCAGGATGGAACTTGGCACGCCGCCGGTATGGCCGCCGCCCTCGCCGCCCTGGATAGTGATCAGGTCGGCACCCAGTTCCACCGCTTTGAGTGCATGCTTCAAGGCGCCGACGGTGGGAATGCACAGCACCTTGGCCGCCTTGAAGCGCGCGATGGTCTGCTTGTCCGGGCCGCGCCCGTAACTCACGGCGCGCAGGCGATACTTGATCGCCAGGTCGACGCACTGCGCGGCGTTGTCCTGGAACATATGGAAATTGAGCCCGAAGTTGCTGGTGCCGGTGGCGTCGATCACCTTGCGGATTTCGCCTTCCAGTTCATCAGCCGCAATGGTCGCCCCGGCCAGGAAACCGAAGCCCCCGGCCTGGGTCGTGGCGATCACCAGGTTGGCGTCGGCGACCCAGCCCATGGCGGTTTGCACTATCGGATAACGGCAACCAAGGGCCTCGGTCAGCGGAGTATCCAGCCAGCGGTTCATTGGCTGTTGTCCTCGGCCTGCTTGTTGGCCCGGGCCATGCCCTTGGCATCGAAGCCGCCCAGTTTGTCGCCGGACAACAGCTCGTTATGGGCATGGGCAAAGTGGTGCCAGGCGAACACTGCATCCATTGCGGTGCGCTTGCCTTGCAGGTCCTCGACGTGATTGATCGCCTGCTTGGTCAGGGCCAGGCCCATGCGCGGCTGGCGGGCAATGCCGGCAGCCAGGGCATAGGTGGCCGACTCCAGTTCTTCACGGGTCACCAGGCGGTTGACCATACCCACTTGCCAGGCCCGGTTGGCGCTCATTCGATCACCGGTGAAGAGGAATTCCTTGGCGATGCGCGGATTCATTTCATAGGGGTGGGCAAAGTACTCCACCCCTGGAATACCCATGCGCACCACCGGATCCTGAAAGAACGCGTCGTCGCTGGCGACGATCAGATCGCAGACCCAGGCCAACATCAGACCACCTGCGATACACGCGCCATGGACCATGGCGATGGTCGGCTTGGGCAGTTCACGCCAGCGCCGGCACATTCCCAGGTACACCTCCTGCTCGCGGGCATACAACTGCTCGCCACCGGGTTTGTTGGTGTGATCCCACCACAGGTGCGCGCGCTCGAACGGCTTGTCGATGTCGCGCCCGGGGGTACCGATATCATGTCCCGCCGAGAAGTGCTTGCCGTTGCCCCGCAGGACGATGACCTTGACGCTGTCGTCGTTCACCGCCTGGCGAAAGCAGGCATCCAGGGCGTAGGTCATCTGCGAGTTTTGCGCATTGTTGAAAGTCGGCCGGTTCAGCGTCAGCGTGGCGATACCCTCGGCCACGCTGTACAGCACCGGGGTGTCCGTCTCATAGACGGCGTTGTCCTGGCGGACGATGAATTCACTGTCGCTGCTGTGCATGCTCGCCTCCTTGTCTCAAACCGTACGGATACCGGGGGGGTTGCCCTTGATCGCCGTGGCGCGGTAATCGTGGGGGTCGAGTCGACGGATCAGGGCCAACTGCTCAGGGGTGGGATGCACGGTTTCTTGCAAATGCGCGAACTTGAGCAACGGGAAGCCGGTGTTTTCCTGGACCTGCTCGAAACTCACCCCTGGGTGCAAAGAGCGCACCTGCACCGCACGTTCCGGGCCATTGAAATCCATGACGCACAGGTCGCTGACCACGCAATGGATGTCCATCAAGTCGCGGCGCGCACCTTCGGGCCAACGCTCGGCCTTGAAGCCGACACCGCTGACCATGTCCACTTCACCGCTGACGAAAACCCGGGTGTTATGGCTGGGCACGAAGAATGAGTTGAGGTGATTGATGCTGTTGCCGGGCAAGCCACGCACGCCAAGGATCGCAGTCTTGGGCTTTTGATAATCGCCGACGCAGGATAGGTTGGTCTGGCCCCAACGGTCGATCTGGGTCGGGCCGATCATCGCGTGACGGCGCCCACCCCATACGCATTCGAAGACGCGCTCGAACGACATGTAGCCCGAGTAGCGCGGCACGTAGTCGCCACGCGGGCCCAGCGGGATCGGCTCTTCGACCAGGAATGCCTCGCTGTCGGTCATCAGCAGTTCCGGGCTGTGGGTCAGTTTGGCCAGGCTGGCACCCAGGCGCGGGATCACGCCCAGGCCCGAGGCAATCAGTTCACCATTGCCACGCCAGGCTTCGGAGGCGGCAACAATCATCAGTTCAGCGAGAGTGAAATCACAGGTTGCAGACATAGTCGCTACTCCTCAGAACAGGGGAAGGGGCAAGGCGCCCATGGATTCGGCACCGCCGTTCTGTGCCTGATAGGTCTGTTCGCCACCGGTGACGAAGGTCTGCACATAGTCTTGCCAGCCGTTTTCCGCCTGGCTGCTGGCGACATAGCTTTTCAGGTGCTTGAGGTCCCAGCCATAATCGGGGGCGCAAAGTGTCGGATGCGCACCGAACGGCGCATGCACCACTCCGCTCACCAGGTAACGCTCGAAGGTATTGAAGCGGGCTTGATCTGCGTTCAATTCCAGGCGCTCTTCGAGGCGCTCGCAGGAGACAAAGCACTGCTTGGCGGCACGGGCGAACAGGTGGTCGAAATACGGGTCCGGCCCGGTCAACAGGCAGTTGCCCAGGCGGTCGGCGACGTTGGCATGCACGAACGCCACGTCGAGATTCAGCGCCGGCATGGCCAGCAACACCTCGCCATCGGCGTAGGGCGACTGGATTGTCTTGAGCTCTGGATTCAGGCGCGTCACATCAGTGGCCAGGCCACAACGGGTCGGCAGGAACGGCAAGCGCATGCCGGCCGCGCGCAGGCCCCATTGGAACATGCCTTCGTCCAGCTCCATCAGCTCCAGCTCGCCGGCTTCGCGAGCCTTGCGGTAGTAAGGTTCCAGCGGAATGGCATCGAGAGTGGCGAAGCCGAACACCAGCTTTTTGACCTTACCGGCGGCGCACAACATGCCCACTTCCGGACCGCCGTACGCGACCACGGTCAAGTCCTTGACCGGTGAACGCAGGATCTCGCGCACGATGGCCATCGGCTTGCGCCGCGGGCCCCAACCACCGAAACCGATGGTCATGCCATCGCGCAATTGAGCGACCGCATCGGCCGCTGTCAGTTGTTTGTTCATTTTGATCACTCCTTACTGTTGGCCGACCGAAAAGTCGTGCCCCCAAATGCTCACGCGGGTGAATTCGAACGCTGAATGTTCAGCCCAGTCGACTTGCAACCCACCAAAGCCGTACTCGAGATCGAAACCGGACGGCGTCTTCATGTAGAAACTGGTCATGCGGTCATTGAGGTGCTGGCCGAGGGTGGCCGACAGGCGCACGTCATGGGCGCGCAGACGGTCATGGGCACGGCCGACTTCGGTCATCGAGTCGACCTCGACCATCACGTGCACACAACCTGAGGGCACCGGGTACTCGGCCAGGGCCAGGCTGTGGTGGCGCGCATTCTGGCAATGCAGGAAGTGAATGCGGATCGGCGGGGCCGACGGGTCGGGACGGAAGTTGAAAATGTCCGACAGCTTGAAGCCCAGCACATCCTTGGCGAACGCCAGGGTGGCGTCGAAATTCGGTGCCGGCAGCACCGCGTGGCCCAGGCCCATGTCGCCGGTAATGAAGCGCGGTACGCCTTGAGGCGAGATGAACGGCAGGCAGTCAGAGCGATGGCCCCAGCTCAGTTCATGGCAGTTGCCCGATGGATCGGTGACCTTGACCAGCGCCTGTACGCCACGCTGCTCGATCTCGTCGGCAGAGCCCGGCTGCCATTCGATGCCGGCAGCGCTCAGGTGCTCAAGTGCGGCCTGGAACGCCGGCTCGTTGGCCAGCTCCCAACCGCAAGCCAGAAAACGCGCCTCGCGGCCTTCGACGATCAGCATGCGAAAGGGACGCTCGTCCATTTTCACGTACAAGCCACCGCTCGGCGCTTGCTGTACCTGCATGCCCAGCACGTCTTCGGCATAACGCTGCCAATGGCTGAGGTTTTCGATCTGCGAGACGAAATAGCTCAAACCGCGAATGTCGATCATGCCTTGGTCCTCGTTGGCTGGATGGCTTACGTGGCAGGCATTGTGCTAAGCGCCATCTTGCGCTTCATCGTCCGTTGAGACTAAGCCCCTTCAGGAGAACGATGATGCGTCGTTCCTAGTCCGTTTTAGTGATTCGAACACCACCACCACCGCCCCAGACTCGCGCATCCTTCCGCCTTGCAGAGACCGCCCCCATGGAGTTCGCTTTTACCGAAGAGCACCTGATGATTCGCGACAGCGCCGAGCGTTTTCTCGCTCAGGCCAGCGACTCGCATGCCGTGCGCGCCGCTATGAACCGCCCGGATGCGCATGACCCCGAGGTTTGGCGGCGGATCGGCCAGGAGCTGTATTGGCCCGCGTTGATGGTGCCCGAGCGCTTTGGCGGCATGGGCCTGGGTTTTGTCGAACTGGCGATCCTGCTGGAGCAAAGCGGTCGCTACCTGCTGGGCTCGCCACTATTCGCCACGGCGTGCCTCGCCACGCCGGCCCTCTTGCTGGGGCACAACGAGAGCGTGCAAGAGCATTGGCTGGGGGCGATTGCCGCCGGCGAAACCCGCGCCACCCTGGCCTTTGCCAGCGTTCCAGGACTCGAGGCATGCAGTGTTCAAGCCGTGGCCGAGCCGTGCCCGGGAGGTTGGACCCTTGAGGGTCAGTACACACAAGTCATCGATGGCGCCTCGGCCGACCTGCTGATCGTCGCCGCCCGTGCCCCTGGTTCACAGGGCGAACATGGCATCAGCCTGTTCGTCTTGCCTGGCGATTCGCCGGGTGTGATCCGCACGCCCCTGGCTACTCTTGACCAGACCCGTCGCCTGGCACGCATTGAACTGCATCGGGTGTCGGTCGGCGAGGCACAGTTGCTTTGCGGCCCCGAGCAAGGCTGGGCGGTGCTGCGCGACACCCTGCTGATCGCCGCCATCGGGCTTGCTGCCGAGCAAACGGGCGGCGCGCAACAGGCCTTGGACCTGACCCTGGCGTACATTGCCGAACGCCGACAATTCAAACGCACGATTGCCAGTTTTCAGGCGATCAAACACCGTTGTGCCGACATGATGCTGCAAGTCGAGTGCGCCCGTTCGGCGGCCTACTACGCCGCCTGCGTGGCTCAGGAACGCCTCGACCCGAATGGCGATGCCGCTGTGACCCGCGAACTTGAGCAAGCCGCCGCGACCGCGAAAATCCATGCCAGCGAAGCGTTTTTCCATTGCGCGGCCGAGTCGATCCAGCTGCATGGCGGCGTCGGTTTTACCTGGGAATACGACCCACACCTGTACTTCAAACGAGCCCGCGCTGGTGAGCATCTGTTGGGTAGCCCGGCGCTGCACCGCGAGCGTCTGGCCGCGCACCTTTTGGGAGAGAAAGCATGAAAATCGGTTTCAGTGGTGCAGATGAAGTGTTTCGCGAGGAGGTCGCCCAGTGGCTGGCCGAACACCTGAGCGGCGAGTTTGCGCCGTTGCGCTTTCGCGGCGGCCCGGGGGATGAGCACAGTTTCCCTGAAGAGCGTAAAGCCTGGGAACGCCGGCTTGCCGGCGGTGGCTGGATCGGCGTTGGCTGGCCGAAGGAACACGGCGGACGCGGACTGTCGATCAGCCAGCAGGTAATCTTCCACGAGGAATATGCCCGCGCCGGTGGCCCCGGGCGCATGGGCCATATCGGCGAAGGCCTGGTCGGCCCGACACTCGCTGCCTTCGGCACTGCGGCCCAACAGCAACGCATGTTGCCCGGCATCCTCGACGGCAGCCAGTTCTGGTGCCAGGGCTACTCGGAGCCGGGTGCAGGCTCGGACCTGGCCAACGTGCAGACCCGGGCGAAGCTGGATACCACGGGCGAGCACTGGTTGATCAGCGGGCAAAAGGTCTGGACCTCCCTGGCCCACGAGGCCGACTGGTGTTTCGTGCTGGCGCGCACCGAACCTGGCAGCCAGGGCCATCATGGTTTGTCGTTCCTGCTGGTGCCGATGGCCCAGGACAGCATCCGCGTGCAACCGATCCAGCAATTGACCGGTACCAGTGAATTCAACGAGGTGTTCTTCGACCAAACTGTTACCCATGCCGACAACCTGATCGGTCAACCGGGCGATGGCTGGAAGATTGCCATGGCACTGTTGGGGTTCGAGCGCGGCGTATCGACGCTGGGCCAGCAGATGCAGTTCCACAACGAACTCGACGAAATCATCCGCATCGCCCGCGCCAACGGCACTGCCCGCGACCCGCTATTGCGCCAGCGCATCGCCCAGGCCTGGGCCGGTCTCAAGGTGTTGCGCTACAACTCACTGCGCATGCTTTCAGGTCCGCAAGACGGCAGCCTGAGTCGTGAAGCGATGATCTACAAACTGGCCTGGTCCACCTGGCACAGCGATCTGGGCAAACTGGCCATGGATGTGCTGGGCGATGCCGGGGAAATCCTCGACGCCGCGCCCTACCAGCTCAGCCGCCTGCAGTCGCTGTTTCTGTTCACCCGCTCCGATACCATTTACGGCGGCAGCAATGAAATCCAGCGCAACGTGATTGCCGAACGGGCGCTGGGCATGCCGCGCGAAGCACGGGTAAACGCATGATCTGAACAGTTCTACAAACCTGAGGGAGCGAGCCGGCTCGCTCTCAAGGGGGTATGCCGTCACGCAAGAAAAAAAGGGCGGCACCTGCACGGGCCGCCCTGATTGTTCAGCGCACCCGTATTTTCGGGTCGTGCGCCCCACGGCGCAGGGTGCTGAGGAAGCCTTCCAGTGGTGCCGGCTCGGCGATCTGCGGCAAAGCGTCCTTGTCCGGACGTTGCGCCCAGAACGCATCCCACGACGGAAACAACTCATGGAAGGTGCCGGCGTACGGCTCACGCCCTGGCCAACGCATTTTCAGGCCGCCAATTGGTGGCTTGTTCAGGTCGGTCGCGTACCAGTAGCACGGCAAGCGGCGACGGAAGCACCAGCGCCCGTCGATCCGCTCGTAGTCGTCCCAGTACAGCATCTGCATGATCACCCATTCGGGACCGGTTTCATGCTCGTTCTTGGAATAGACCACACCTGTGGCGTGATCGGCATCGCTGAACTCGATGATGTGCTGCCCCAGGTGATGGGAAGTGCCGTGGAACTGCTTGCGCATGGTTTCGTCCAGCCACACCTTGAGGTGCGCGCGACCGCTCTTGTCGCGGCCCACGCGCACGTCCGGGGCGAAGCAGTTGGCCATTGCATCCATGTCACGCATGTCCAGAGCCAGGGCGTACTTGCCTGCCAGTTGGCGGATAGCGTCCAACGACTCCAGGCGGTCTATGCGCTCAAGCAGCGCGGCGGATTCCAGGCCCATCAGTCGAGCACCGTGTACAGGTCCGAACCGCGTCCGCCGTCCACGGCCAGGCTGGCACCGGTGACATACGAAGCCTCGTCGCTGGCCAGGAACAGGATGGCGTTGGCCAACTCCACCGGCAGGCCGACCCGTTTCATCGGAATTACTTTTTCGGTGTTGCCGCGAGTCTTGGCGTCGCCCAGCATGCCGGCTGTGGCCGGGGTGTCGACCACGCCCGGGATGATCACGTTGCAACGAATATTATTGGGCGCACCTTCACTGGCCGCCGCCCGGCTGAAATTGATCACAGCGGCCTTGGCCGCCGAGTAACCAGCCATCCACGCGGTGCCGAACAGGCCACAGATCGAAGCGATGTTGACGATCGAACCGCCCCCCTGCTCCTTCATCAACTGCATCGCCGTGCGGGTGCCCCAGAAGGTGCCGTCGACGGTGGTGGTGAAGTTGGCGTGCCAGTCGGCGGTGGTCATGGTGTCGATGCCACCCCAAGTGTAGGCCATCGCGTTGTTGACCAGAATATCCAGGCGACCGTGGCGCTGAGCCGTGGCTTGCAACGCGCCGACGTAGGCATGCTCATCGCTGACATCGGCCACGGCGATCTCGGCCTGGCCACCTTGGGCACGGATTTTTTCCAGCACGCCTTGCAGCGGCTCGATGCGGCGCCCGCACAGCACCACCGTCGCACCCTCTTCGGCGAATCGCAGTGCAGTGGCTTCGCCGATGCCGGAACCGGCGCCGGTAACGAAGGCGATTTTTCCTTGTAAACGCTTGCTCATGGGTGACTCCCTGATCAGATAAAGGCCATGCCGCCGTTGACGGCGATGTTCTGCCCGGTCATGAAACTGGCGTCTTCGCTGGCCAGGAACACCGCGACTTTGGCGATCTCGTCGGTCTCGCACATGCGCCCCAGGGGCACGTTTTTCAGCAGAGCCTGCATGTATTCATCAGGGATGCCGGCCATCATCGGCGTGTTGGTCGGCCCTGGCACCAAGGTGTTGACGCGGATGCCGCTGGCCGCCAGTTCACGGGCGATCGAACGGGTCAGGCCCATCACTCCGGCTTTCGAGGCGCAGTAGTGGCTTGGACCGTCACCGGTCAGTGCGGCGGTGCTGGAGAGGTTGATGATCGCGCCCTTGCGACCACCCTTGACCATCAGTTTTGCGCCCTCACGGCAGCACAGGAACGTGCCGCCCAGGTTGACGCCGATCACTCGCGCCCAGCTCTCGTCCGGGGTTTCGAGGAAGCTGTCCAGCCCGCCCACGCCAGCGTTGTTGACCAGGATGTCGAGGCCGCCGAAGTGTTGCTCGGCCTGGCCCATGGCATCGGCCACGGAGGCGCTGTCACCGACGTTGCAGGACAGGGCCAGGACCTTGTCACCGAGGTCTGCCAGGCTTTCGGCCAGGGACGTCTGATTCAGGTCGACAGCCACCACGCTGGCGCCTTCGGCGACAAAGCCACGCACGATGGCCTGACCCATGCCCTGCCCGGCGCCTGTCACAAAAGCCACTTTGTTGAGTAACTTCATAGCAATCTCCTAGTGTGCAAATACGCTGCGGCCCGCTGCCCTTGCAGTGGCGCCGTCCCCTGCATGATTAGCGGCAAGCACCCGGGGCCACATCGTCCGATGGGACTATCGCCGCGTGGTCTGAACGGACGATGTGGATAACCCGATCAGCGCCCAGCATTCGCAAGGCGCGCACCACGCCAGGCGCTGTATTCCCCTTCATTGCGTTGCAGCGGCTGGCGCGGCTGTGCTTCATGAATCGACCATCAATGGAGAACTCCATGAACCAACCCGTAGATCTGCCCCTGCCCGTAGGCCAATACGCCAGCCTGCCCAACGGCCTGCACCTGCACTATCTGGATGAGGGCGCAGGCCCCGTGGTGCTGTGGCTGCACGGCAGTGGGCCCGGCGCCAGTGGTTTCAGCAACTTCAAGGGCAACTATCCGCAACTGGTCGCCGCGGGCTATCGCAACATCGTGCTCGACCTTCCGGGTTTCGGTCGCTCGGACAAACCCGAGGATGTGCAGTACAACCTGGATTTCTTCGTCGACTGCGTGGCAGCGTTCCTCGAGGCTATCGGTGTGCGGCGATGCACGCTGCTGGGTAACTCACTGGGCGGCGCGATTGCCCTGGGTCTGGCCTTGCGCTTGCCGCAACTGCCGCAGAGCCTGATCCTGCTGGCACCGGGCGGTGTCGAGGAGCGGGAAACCTACTTCAAGATGGAAGGCATCGTGCGCATGATCTCTCTGTTCAGCGCAGGCCCCATTGGCATGGAGCAGATGCGCAGCATGATGAGCCTGCAGTTGTTCGATGCTTCGATCCTGCCTGAAAGCCTGCTGCAAGAGCGCGTGGCGGTGGCAGTGACCCAACCGAAGAATCTGTTCAGCACGATGATGGTGCAGAACATGGAATCACGCCTGGGTGAGATCGAGTGCCCGATCCTCGGTTTCTGGGGCAACAACGATCACTTCAACCCGATCAGCGGCGCCCAGCGCATCATCGACGGAGCGCCGAATGCCCGCTTTATCGTCCTCAACCGCTGCGGCCATTGGGTCCAGGTGGAACACCGAGAACTGTTCAACCGCAGTTGCATCGAGTTCCTGCAGCACGGTTGATCCGGGCGAAGCGGTGAGCGAGGCTTGCCAGCGATGACGGCGTCAGCTTCACCACCGCATCGCCAGCAAGCCGGCTCCTACAGGCGAACCAAGTGCAGGTGTATCTGTCACTCCGCCGCCTTCTGGCTGTTCAACACGGCATCACCGGGCTGGCCCAGTACGCAGGAGGTGCCGCCGGGGGTGTACATCATGGCCACACAGCGGTTGCAGGCGGTGCAGATAGAGTCTCGACTGGCGCCGCTGGCGAGTTTGTTGACGTAGTCATTTTCAGCCAGCAACACCCGCCCCATGGCAACCAGGTCAAAGCCCTCGGCCATGATCTTTTCGATACTCGCCAGGCTCTTGGCACCGCCCAGGTAAGCCAGCGGCATTTTTACCGCCTCCCGCACCTTGCGCGCATGTTCGAGCAGATACAGTTCACGGAACTCCACGGTCGGCTCTTTGCGACGCTGGATAGCCATCGCCAGGGCGATGATCTTGTTCTTCTGCTGCACGCGGTTTTCCTTTGGGAACGAAGAACCAAACATAGTGGTGATCGATTCGGCGTTCATCCCGGCGCTGAGTACCAGCAGATGCGCGCCCTCTTCTTCCAGCATGCGGGCGATCTGCGCTCCGTCTTCGGCGCTGTTACCGGCGCGCACGCCTTCGGTAATGCTGTACTTGCAGATCACCGCCATTTCCGTGCCGACCGCTTCCAGCACGGCGCGCAGTACCCGGCGCGGAAACCGCAGGCGATTTTCCAGGCTGCCGCCGTACTGGTCGCGGCGCTTGTTGTACATCGGCGAAATGAACTGGCTCAGCAAGTAGCCGTGGCCCATGTGGATTTCCACCGCATCGAAGCCAGCCTGACGTGCCAAACGCGCGCCTTGGGCGAAATCGCGCACCACTTGTTGCATGTCGGCTTCGTTCATCGCCTGCTTGAGGAACATCCCGCTCATCAGGCCAATCTTGTTAAAGCCACCGCTGGCCGAAAGCGGACGCTTGGTCGAGCGCTCGCGAATAAAGGTAAAGCAACCGCCGTGGGTGATCTGCGCGCTGGCCAGTCCACCGCACTGGTGCACGGCGTCGGTCAGCGCCTTGAAGTGCGGCACGCTGGATGGGGCGAGGATTAATTGATTGGGCAGGGTGCGACCATCGCTACTCACAGCGCAATAAGCCACGGTGGTCAGAGCAGTGCCACCCGCGACCAGGGCCGAATGCAGCTTGACCAGTTGCTTGGAAGGTACCCCCCCTGCACTCATGCCTTCGTTGGTCGCGGCCTTTATAAAGCGGTTTTTCAGGGTCAGTGGGCCAATCGCAATAGCGCTGAACGCTGACGGGGTTGGACGAGGATTCATGACAGGCCTCTCTTTATTCTTATCAGGCTGAAAATTAAGGGCTGCGTCGCCACATCGCGACGCAGCCTTGATCATCAAAAGGTGTACTTGGCGTTGAGTGACAGGTAATCGCGGTCGGCCAGCAAGCGACCCTGGGCAACGTCTGGCGAGCTCAGGTAGGCGATATAGGTCATGCCGACCTGGAAGTTGCCCAGGTATTTGAAGTCGCCACCCACGGTCAGGCGTTTCTCGTCACGACCCAGGCCCTGGTAGGCGCTGCCGTCGATGTTCTGCGTCCAGACCAGCTTGGTGCTCAGGTCCAGGCCGTTGGCGATGGATGGGTAGTCCATGTAGACGCCAACACCAAGCAGGCTTGAGCCTCGGGTCTGGGTTTTCGACTCGAACTTGTCGAACGTGCCGTCCACGCCGACTCCGCCGCCGGTGATGGTCAGGCTGTCGACTCCGTCGATGTGTTGATGCACCACTTCGCCCATGAAAGTGGTCTGCTGGGCGAGCAGGCTTGGCCCCAGGATGTACATGGCGTTGAGGTTGCCTTGCCAGATCTGCCCGGTGGTCGGCGCTCCATTGTTCAGGTACACCGAGGCACCGTCGCGATAGCTCAGGTCACCGGCGTACTGCACCGAGTCGCCAACCTTGGAGCTGAAGCTGATCCCGGTCAGCTCGACGTCTTCGAAGTAGCCCAGGCGATAGGACGGCGCGGTGCCGTCATGACCGATGCCCTTGAGCGACGAGTATTGGGTGGTACCGGTGAAGTCGAAGAACAACGAACCGACGCGTTCGTTATAGCGATAATGGAACAGCCCCACTTCCGTGTTCTCGGTGACCCGGTAGCGCACACCCAGCCCCCATTGCCCACTGTCGCTGGCGTCTTTTTCACCGGCATAACCGACCGCCAGGCCGTTGGGCAGACTGCCGATCTGCCCGACGCCCAGACGAAAGAACTCGGCACCGGGACCGAAGGTGTCGCTTCCGAAGTAGTCACCCACGGGGTTGAGATCGGTCTTTTCCCACTCGTACTGGTAGTAGCCGACCAGCGCAAGATCCTCATTGAGCGACCACGACCCGGACACCTGCCCCACCGGCAGATACGAGTCCTTGGCCTCCGTACCCGGCACGTTGAATTTGGTGGCATCCACCGGGGCCTGCCCCTGGCTGATGTTGGCCCAGAACAGGCTCTCGCCCCAGGCCACCAGATGCCGGCCGGCCTTGAGCGACAGGTACTGGGTCTCGCCGACATCGAAATTGCCATACACATACGCATCGAGCAGTCGCGCCATGCTGCCGCTAAGGCGTCGGGTTTCGTCGCTGAAGCCGTCGTTGTGGCCGGTCTTGTTCACCGTCTGCGGCGAGTCATTGGCGTTTTTCTGGTTGTAAACGTCGTCGTAGAACTGACTGCCGCGCAACACCGCACCGAGGTTGTCGTGCCTGAGTTGCAACTCGCCAAACAGGCTCAGGCGGTTGTTGATCAACGAGCCGCGCTTGAAGTTGCGGGTGCCGTCGTCGTTGTTCGGGTCGTTGAGGTATTGACTGGCCTGTTTGGCGGTACGCATGGACGCGGTGTAATTGACCGTCAGCGACGAATCCAGGGTGGTGTCTTCCCCCAGTTCGATGCTCGGCGCAGCACTGGCCGCGGCACTGATGAAGGTGATGACCGTTGCCAACAGGCAGCGACCCTCAAACAGACTCCCCGGGCGGTGCGCAATCAGATTTCGGGTAAACATGCTCCTCTCCTTTTTTGTTGTTTTTACTTGTGCCGCCTCAGCATGAAAAAAACCGCCGTGGCGCACATCGTCCGTTTGGTGAGATGAGCGCAGCTCATGTCGGAGCGCCGCTGGTGACCATCGCGCGCAGTTCGTTCTTCGCTACCTTGCTCGACGGGTTGAGTGGCAAAGCACGAAAAAAACGAACCTGGCGCGGCACCTTGTAATTGGCCATCTGCTCTCGGCTCCAGGCGATCAGTTGCGCCTGGTCAAGCTCGTTACCTTCACGCAGTACCACGCAGGCACAGCCGACCTCGCCCATGCGTTCATCAGCGATGCCGATCACCGCCACCTGAGCAATCGCCGGGTGTCTGATCAGCGCCGCTTCAATTTCCGCCGGGTAGCAGTTGAAACCACCGACAATGAACATGTCCTTCAGGCGGTCGGTAATGATCAGGTTGCCTTCCTGATCCAGCCGCCCGACATCACCTGTGTGCAGCCAGCCGTCAGCGTCGATGGCTTCGCGGGTCGCTTCGGGGTTCTGGAAATAGCCCTGCATGATGTGGAAACCGCGCAGGCAGATCTCGCCGGTCTGCCCTGCGCCCAGCGCCTGGTTGTGCGGGTCGCGTATGCTCACTTCGGTGCCGGCGATCGGCCGCCCGCTGGTACCGGCAATCACTTGCGCCGAGTCTTGTGGATCGCAGATCGTCGCCAGCCCACCGCACTCGGTCAGGCCGTAGGCAGTGGTCACCACGGCAAATCCCAACTCACTACGCATGCGCTCGATCAGGCTCGGCGGAATGCTCGCCGAACCGGTTACCGCGATGCGCAGACTCGACAGGTCAGTTTGCTTGAGCAGCGGATGGGCCAGCAGAGAGAGGTAAAGGGTCGGCGCACCGGGCAGGACGCTGATGCGCTCGCGGGCGATGCGCTGGAATACCTGTTCGGCATCGAACACCGCATGGGGCAGGATAGTCGCCCCGCCGATCAGGCAAGTCAGCCAGCCGGCTTTGTAGCCAAAGGCATGGAAGAACGGGTTGACGATCAAGTAACGGTCTTGCGGCATCAGGCCAATGACCTTGACGTATTCGCTGAAGGCCCGCAGGTTCTGGCCATGCCCGCTCATGACGCCCTTTGGTTTGCCGGTAGTACCGGAGGTGAACAAAAGGTCGCACATGGCTTCGGGGCCGATCGCCATTGCCCGCCGCCTGGCACTGTCGGCATCGATGGTCGCAGCGCCGAGCAGAAATTGGGCAAGGGGCAGGTCCGACGACATTCCGGGCGTTTTGCCATCAAGTATCACCAGGTGTTCAAGGCTAGCCGGCCGATGGGGCGCGAGCAGCGCCGGGTAGTCGACTTCGAGAAAACGCTGCTGGACAAACAACAGCCGACAGCCGCTGCGTTCCAGCACATCGGCGGCCTCAAGGCCCTTCATGCGCGTGTTGATCGGCACCAGCACCGCGCCGGCACACTGAATGCCCAGCGCGGCGAGAATCCATTCGGCACTGTTCGGCGCCCAGATGCCTACCCGGTCACCGGCCTGGATTCCCAAGGCCATCAGGCCTCGGGCAAAGCCCATGACGCGCTCGGGCAACTGCGCGTAGTCGATGCGCTGGCCGTTGTCCTCGATGGCCGTGCGCCCGGCAAAACGTTCGGCACTGCTGAAGACCAACTGGGCCAGGGTGGCGGGGGTCGCGCTCAGGGGCGCGGCAAGGTTCAGGCTCTGATTCATTGTGGGCTCGGGCTCATCAATCGGGAAAGCGGATACGCAGTTGCGCGCTCGTGGGCACGGCCTGACAGGCCAGGATCCAGCCTTCAGCCAAGTCCCCCGCATCCAGTGCATCGTTGTGCAGCAACTCGACCTCACCGCTTTCCAGGGTGCACATGCACGAGGCGCAGCCACCGACACGGCAGGCGCTGGGTGGGGTCAGGCCAGCACGCTCCATGGCAGCCAGTACGGTCTCGCCGCTGTCGCAGGCCAGTTGGTGGTCCTCGCCATCCAGCCGCACCGCCAACTGCGCGGCCACGGCCGCCTCGCTGCTGGTCGCAGGAGGCAGTTCGCCTTCACCGGGCAAGGAGACGAAGCGCTCGACGTGGACCCGGCGATCCGGCATGCCCAGCCCCTTGAGCGCACTGACGGCCGCGTCCATGAACGGGCCCGGACCACATATGAACGCCTGGGCATCGATAAAAGGCCGCGCAAGCTCCGCCAGTTGCCCGACGCTGGGGATGCCCTGCACCGAGTCGAGCCAATGCACGATTTGCAGGCGTTGCGGATGAGCGCTGGCCAAGGTCTTGAGTTCATCCTTGAAAATCACCGAGGACTCATCCCGGTTGGCATAGATCAGAAGGACCCGGCCAGTTCCGGCAAGCAATGCCGAACGCAGTATCGACAGCACCGGGGTCACGCCACTGCCACCGCCGAACAGCAGCAAGTCACCCTCGAGGCTGCGCGGCACAAACACCCCGGCCGGTGGCAACACCTCTAGGCTCTGGCCGGCCTGCAACTCGTCGCACAGCCAGTTCGAGGCGCGCCCTTCATGCACACGCTTGACCGTGACCCGCAACGGCTCGTCCAGTAACGGCGTGCTGGACAGTGAATAACAACGGGGCAGCCACCCATCCTCGAAGGGCACGCGCAAGGTCAGGAACTGGCCGGGTTGATAGTGGAAGCGTTCGCCCAAATGCTCCGGCACGTCGAAGACCAGGGACCGCGCATCGGCGGTTTCCTCGATCACTCGCGCCACGCGCAGGGCCAGATAATTATTCATAGGTCAGGTACTCATGACCACCTGACCGTGCATCACGGACAGGTGTAACCCAGGGGTTTTGATACAGGCGCCATGGCTTCAGACGTAAGGGTCCGGGTTGGGCAGGCCGAGCATCACCGCGCCGTAGCTGCGGCCGTAGGCCAGGTAGTTGTTGGCGATGTGCCCGCGCGCCTGGTGCAGGTCGCGAAACAATCGCGCCACCGGGTTGGTGTTGTACAACCCCGAGGCGGCCATGCTGCGCAACAGGTCGTTGGCCCGTTCGGCACAGATGTTGGTCACGTAGGCGGACTGATAGCGATACAACAGACGGGTCTCGGTATCCGGATATTCGCCGGCACGGGCCAGACTCATCAGATGCTCGTAGTTGCGTTCCAGTACCAGACGCAGGCTGTCGACGGTGACCATCGCTTCGGCAACCGCGGTTTGCGCCACAGGATCGTCAGCGGTACGTGCGCCGTGCTTGCCGATGTGCTTGGCGGCGTTATCGCGAAACTCATTGATCGCACCCTGCAGGGCGCCGATGGCCGAGGTCGACACGGCGCGAGAGAACACCTGGGCAAAGGGGATCGCGTAGATTGGGTTGGTGTTGATCAGGCGCCCGGGGGTCGCTTCGAGGGTCCAGTTATTGGTGCGTTGCACGCGATGAGCCGGGACGAAAATATCCTCGACCACGATGTCGTGGCTGCCGGTGCCGCGCAGGCCCAGCACGTCCCAGTTGCGTTCGATCTGATAGTCGCTGCGCGGCAAGAGGAAGGTGCCGTGCTCGGCGGCCAGTTCGCCATCGGCTGGCAGGATGCCGCCCAGAAACACCCACTGGCAGTGCTCGCTGCCGCTGGAGAAACCCCAGCGACCGCTGATGCGGTAACCGCCTTCGACTACCATGACCCTGGCTGCCGGCATGTAGGTCGAGCAGATCAGCGCGTCATGATCGTCAGCCCAGACTTCGCGCTGCGCTTCGATCGGATAACGCGCCAGCTGCCAGGGGTGGACCCCCATCACTCCGTAGATCCAGGCCGTGGACATGCAACCCTCGGCGAGGATGGTCTGGATTTCGAAAAAGGTTCGCGGGTCCACTTCGTAGCCACCGAACGCCCGAGGCTGCAGGGCCCGCAGCAGCCCGGCGGACTGTAATTGGACGACGCTCTCCACCGGAACTTTCAAGTCCTTGTCGGCCTGTGCCGTGCGTGCCTTGAGTGCCGGCACCAGGCTACGTGCACGTTCCAGCAGATCACGTTCGTCCTGGGTCTTTTCTCGCATGCTGTGCATCACTCAATTCTCCCGATCTCACTGCGCCACTGCGCGAGTTGGGACGGATCATCGGATCGAGCGAACAATCATTCATCGTCAAAGCGGACTAGGGGGGGTTATCGATCCTGCTAGTGTTTATCTGGGAAAAAGCGAGGGGGCCTGACAGCCGACCTGTTCCTGGTGAACACGTTCTCCTGTAGGAGCGATGCTTGCTCGCGATGGTCGCCAACGATAACGCGCCCTGTCTGAATGACCGCGTTGTCTGGAAGTCCATCGCGAGCAGGCTCGCTCCTACGGGCTCTTCCAAGTGACTCGTCGTAAGGGCGAACCATAAGTGGCCGTTACCGAAGAAACGGATATGTACACACAACCCCGCTAGTCCGTTGAGACGATGCCCCACTCGATCACCGCAGCCATAGTAAACGCATCCAAAGTCGACCCCACGGAGCAAGGGCCATGAGTATTTTGCAGCGTTTCCAGATGCATGGCAGCGTCGCCATCGTCACCGGCAGCGGTCGGGGTATCGGTCGGGCAATTGCCCTGGCGTATGCAGAAGCAGGCGCCGATGTGGTGTGTTCGGCGCGTTCGCTGGACGAGGTAGAGGCAGTGGCCGAAGAGGTGCGTGGCTTGGGCCGGCGCGCCTTGGCCATCGCCTGTGACGTCAACGATGCCGAACAACGCCACGCACTGGTGCGTCAAAGCGTTGAGCAAATGGGCCGGATCACTCATCTGGTCAACAATGTCGGTGGCGGCGGGCCCAACGATCCGCTGACGATGACACCCGAGCAATTTGCCCAGGTGCTGACCTTCAACGTCGCCACCAGCTACGCCTTCTGCCAGTTGTGCGTGCCGCTGATGCGCGAGGCCGGTGGCGGCAACATCATCAACATCAGCTCGGTGGCTGCACGCTATGCCCAACGCCATTTCAGCGCTTACGGCTCGGCCAAGGCCGCCCTCAGCCACCTGACCCGCCTGCTGGCCCAGGACTTTGCGCCGCAGATCCGGGTTAACGCCGTCGCCCCAGGCCCCACTCTTACTGAAGCGCTGAGCGGCGTGATGCCTGCTGCCATGCGCGAGATCATGGAAAACACCACTCCGCTCAAATGCCTGGGTAGCCCCCAAGACATTGCTGCCGCTGCGCTGTACCTGGCAAGCCCCGCTTCGGCCTGGGTGACCGGCAAGATCATCGATGTCGATGGCGGTGCCGATTCGTCGGTCTGGCCCGGCTGACAGACTCCTTTGGGCCTGCCCCCTGATGACGTTGGGGCGGGCTCTTTTTTTCTCCCATCCATCTGGAGCCCTCGCCATGGACGCCCATTTGATCAACGCCCTCGGTGACGAACTGTTCAACGCCCTGCGCAACCGCCAGACCCTGGCGCCCCTGACCCGGCGCTATCCGCAGATCACCCTGGAGCAGGCCTACCGGATTTCCCTGCATTTTCTGCAACGCCGCGAAGCCCTCGGCGAGCAGGTGGTCGGCAAGAAAATCGGAGTCACCAGCCGCGCCGTGCAGGAAATGCTCGATGTCCACCAACCGGACTTCGGTTTCCTCACCGACGCGATGCAGGTCGAGGATGGCAGCGATGTCAGCCTGGCCCGCTACAACCTGATCCAGCCACGGGCCGAAGGCGAAATCGCCTTTATCCTCGGCGAAGACTTGCACGGCTCGGGCGTCAGCGCCGAGGACGTGCTAGCCGCCAGCCAATGGGTGGTGCCGTGCTTCGAGATTGTCGATTCGCGGATCCACGACTGGCAGATCCGCATCCAGGACACCGTGGCAGACAACGCCTCCTGCGGCGTGTTCGCCCTCGGCAGCAAGCGGATCGACCCGCGCTCGCTGGACCTGGCCGCCGTGCACATGCAAATGCTCAAAAACGGCCAGCCGGCAGGCTCGGGCCTGGGCTCGGCGGTGCAAGGTCATCCCTGCGCGGCAGTGGCCTGGCTGGCCAATACCCTGGGCGAGCTGGGCATCCCGTTCCGCCGTGGCGAAATCATCCTTTCCGGTGCCCTGGCACCGCTGGTGCCAGTGGTCGCCGGCGACCGCATCAGCCTGTCCATGAGCGGGCTGGGCGAAACCAGCCTGCGCTTTGTCCCGTGAATCGCCCTTCCCTCCCCAGGAGCCAAAAAACAATGAGCAAAAAGATCAAATGCGCGCTGATCGGGCCGGGCAACATCGGCACCGATCTGCTGTACAAACTGATGCGCAGCGAGGTGTTGGAACCGGTGTGGATGGTCGGCATCGATGCCACTTCCGAAGGCCTGTCACGGGCCCGCGAGCTGGGCCTGAAGACCACTGCCGACGGCGTCGACGGCCTGCTGCCCCATGTCGTCGAAGACCAGATCCAGATCGCCTTCGACGCCACCTCTGCCTATGTGCACGCGCAGAACTCGCGCAAGCTCAATGCCCTGGGCGTGTTGATGATCGACCTGACCCCGGCGGCCATCGGCCCGTACTGCGTGCCACCGGTCAACCTTAAGGCACAATTGGGCCTGGGCGTGATGAACGTCAACATGGTCACCTGCGGCGGCCAGGCCACCATTCCTTTGGTGGCCGCTGTGTCCAGCGTGCAGCCGGTGGAATACGCCGAAATCATCGCCACCGCCGCATCGAAATCGGTTGGCCCCGGCACGCGGAAAAACATCGACGAGTTCACCCGCACCACTTCCAGCGCGGTGGAAAAAGTCGGCGGCGCGAAGAAAGGCAAGGCGATCATTATCATCAACCCGGCCGAACCACCGCTGATCATGCGCGACACCGTGCATTGCCTGACCGAAAGCGAGCCCGACCAGCCGGCAATCACCGCGGCCATCGAAGCAATGATCAAACAAGTGCAGCGTTACGTGCCCGGCTACAAGCTGGTCAACGGCCCGGTGTTCGACGGCAATCGGGTGTCGATCTTCATGGAAGTCGAAGGCCTGGGCGACTACCTGCCCAAGTACGCCGGCAACCTCGACATCATGACTGCCGCCGCCGCGCGCACCGCCGAGATGTTCGCCGAGGAAATCCTCAAGGGCGAACTGGTGCTGCAAGCCACCGCCCAAACCGCCCACGCATAAGGAGCCGACCATGGATCTTCGCGGCAAAAGCATCACCGTTCACGACATGTGCCTGCGTGACGGCATGCACCCCAAGCGCCACCAGATCAGCCTGCAACAGATGAAAGACATCGCCTGCGGCCTCGACGCGGCGGGCGTGCCGCTGATCGAAGTGACCCACGGCGACGGCCTGGGCGGCAGTTCGGTGAATTACGGTTTCCCGGCCCACACCGACGAGGAGTATCTGTCGGCGGTGATCCCGCTGATGAAAAAGGCCAAAGTCTCGGCCCTGTTGCTGCCGGGTATCGGCACCGTCGATCATCTGAAAATGGCCTATGAGCTGGGGGTCAACACCATTCGCGTGGCTACCCATTGCACCGAGGCTGACGTCAGCGAACAGCACATTTCCCACGCCCGCGGCTTGGGCATGGACACCGTCGGTTTCCTGATGATGGCCCATATGAACAGCCCGGAAGGCCTGGTCAAGCAAGGTTTGCTGATGGAAAGCTACGGCGCCAACTGCATCTACCTGACCGACTCGGCGGGTTACCTGTTGCCCCATGACGTCAGTGCCCGGGTGGCGGCGATGCGCGCGGCCCTCAAGCCTGAGACCGAGATCGGCTTCCATGGCCACCACAATCTGTCGATGGGCGTCTCCAACTCCATCGCCGCGATTGCCGCCGGGGCCAACCGCATAGACGCCGCCTGCGCAGGCCTCGGTGCCGGCGCGGGCAACACACCGATGGAGGTGCTGGTGGCGGTGTGTGACCGCATGGGCATCGACACCGGTGTGAGCGTGTTCGGTATCCAGGACGTGGCCGAAGACCTGGTGGTGCCGATCATGGACTTCCCGATCCGCAGCGACCGCGATGCCCTGACCATGGGTTACGCCGGGGTCTACGGTTCGTTCCTGCTGTTCGCCAAGCGCGCCGAGAAGAAATACGGCGTGTCGGCCCGGGAAATCCTCGTTGAAATGGGGCGCCGCGGCATGGTCGGCGGCCAGGAAGACATGATCGAAGACACCGCCATGACCCTGGCCCGGCAGCGGCGGCAGGCGTAAAGATCTCGTCGCCAGTTCTGACGCCTTCGCGGGCTTGCCCGCTCCCACAGTTTTCGCGTCGTACACAAAATCTGTGTACAACACGGGACCTGTGGGAGCGGGCTTGCCCGCGAAGAGGCCATGCCAGTCATCATCTATGGCGACTGACACACTGCTTTCGTCAACGCCAATCGGCGACGATGCCGTGTTCCAGCGCAAACGGTTGTGCAGCGATGGTGCGGCGTTGAAACGCCGGTGCTTGTTCGGCGGTGGCCAGCCACAGCATTACAGCCGCCGGTACATGGGGTGGCGCACTGCCGGCGCGCAGGGCAATCAGCCCTTTGTCACCGATGGTAGCCTTGAGCGCTTCGGTGGTGACTACACCTGGATTGAGGGTGTAAGCGCGCACGCCAGCTTCGCCAAGCTCTGTACTCAGCACCCCGGACAACCTCGACACTGCCGCCTTGCCCGCGCCATAGGCATATCCCCAGCCACCCTTGCCCGCCGCCACCGGCGGGTCGCTCTCACCGGCGCCGGAGGTGACGTTGATCACCACCCCGCCGCCGCGCGTCACCATGTGTTCGGCCACTGCACGGGTCAACAGGAACGGGGTAAGGATGTAACCCTGGAACATCCGCTCAAGGGTCTGCGCTTGCAGGTCCATGAACCCGGAGTTGAGGTCGCTGCCTTGGTAGATCGCGTTGTTGATCAGCACGTCGATGCGTCCGTACTCGGTCAGTACCGCCTGACAGGCGGCCAGGGCCGAAGCGCTGTCGAGCAGGTCCATCGGCACCACGAGTACCCGGCAACCAAGCTCGCGCAAAGACTGAGCAGTACCGTTGAGGCTGCCGGCCAGCGGCGCCCCGGCGGCGTCGCGCAGGGCGTGCTCATGTTGTTCACCTTCGTTGAGGGTTCGGGCGCTGATCGCCAGGTCGAAACCGGCGCGGGCAAACGCCAGCGCCGCCTCGCGGCCGATACCCCGGCTGGCGCCGGTGATGAATGCCACTTTGTTCATGGAAGTTCCTTTTTAGAAGCGCGAGGCACGGACCATCGCATCCATGCCGCCATCGACGAACAACACGCTGCCGTGGATAAACGAAGCCTGCGGCGATTGCAGGAAAGCGACCACAGCTGCAATTTCCGCAGGTTGCCCGGCGCGACCCAGTGGCGCAACGAACTCACGTGTCGACTTGCCAAAACGTGCATCGTCCAGCGAAGCCTGGTGCAACGGAGTTTCGACCGCGCCCGGCGCAACCACGTTCACCCGCATGCCCTGCTTGCCCCAGCTCACGGCCAGGCTGCGGGTATGTTGGCTGATGGCGTATTTGGAAGCGGCATAGGCGACGTGCGGCTGGCCGAGGCTGTTGGCCAATTGCAGCGCCCGGGCCTCATCGCCGGCGATCATCGCTTCGATCTGCGCTTGGCCCTCTGGCCCCGAATGAGTGGCCGCCACCGAACCGATCACAAGCGCCGCCGGTTGCTGGCCCTTGACCAAAGCCCCCTGCAGGCCGTCGAGCAACTGGCTGACGCCAAAGTAATTGACCGCAAGGATCAGGCCGCTGCTTGGCGCGGTGACACCGACCCCAGCGCAGCAGATCAACCCGTCAAGGACACCGCCACTGAGTTCAAGCACTTGCGAGATGGCCGCGTCACGCCCCTGGGGGGTGGACAGATCGGCGATCACTTCGGCGTTGCTGCGATCGATACCGATAACCTGATGCCCGGCAGCGCGCATGGCGGCGGATACGGCGGCCCCGATTCCCGAGGCACTGCCGGTGATGGCTGTAATTGGCATGGTGGTTCTCCGTGATTGGTCCGCCCAGTATCGACAGGGCGATCACGGGACGGCATCGTCCGTGCGGACTAAAAAATGCGCTGCATCAATGACCGCGCCACAGGGCAGGATGGCCCGGTGGCGGGTTTGCAGGATCAGGCCTGACGATAGATCGGCACGGCCAGTTGAAGTGGCGGCACCTTGATTTTCTCGGTCATTTTCAACGCCAGTTGGGGCTTGCCCAGGGCCACCACGCTGTTGAGCATGATGCGCACCAGTTCGGTCTGGCGCCGCACGCCGGTCTTGGAGAAGATCGAGCGCAAGTGCGCCCGCGCAGTATTGCGCCGGATACTCAAAACCTCGGCAGCTTCCTCAAGGGACAAGCCGTTGGCCAGTTCCATGGCCAGGGCGGTTTCGGCCTTGGTCAGGTTGAACAGTTGCTTGGTCACCACTTCGCTGGCCAGGGACTTGCTCGACGCATCGCGGATGTACACCAGCGCCGCTGGCTGGCCCTTCTCCTCGGCCCAGTCCAGAGACGGAATCGACTCGACCACCACGCCAAGGTTGACCAGTCCCGAGGGGCGCGTCACCGACATGGCCTCGGCGCTTTTCGGCGCATCCGGGCAGAACGCGCCACGAATCAGGCGTTGCAGTTCACGGTTGTCGCTGGGATACGTAGCCTCCAGGCGCCCACCCACCAGTTTCAGGCCATCGGAACGGGCGAGGATTTCCTGGGCCACCGGATTGATTTGCAACACGCTGCCGCTTTCGTCGAGCACCAGGGTCGCGACCGATAACCGGCTGATGGCCTGGGAGTACAACTCGCTAAGCGATTCGCTGCGGTCTCGCAGGTTATGCAGTTGCGAAGCACGTCGCAGGTGAGGCAGGAAACTGGCGCACACCGCCCGGTCGTGGGCAGAGAAGTTGGAGCCCCGTTTGGGGCGAGTCATGCGAAAGCGCAGCTTTCCGCCGTCCGGGGTGGAAATATCGGCACACATCAGGTGGTACACGTCAAAGGGTTCGCAAAACATCTTGTAGTACCCGTTCTGCTCCCATTGCGTGGGGCTCATGAGGTCGTCCACGGTGAACACATGGTCCAGCGGCTGGTTGGAAAAAGGCGAATTGGTTTGCGGGTAGGTCATGTAGCAGACATCACCGGCACCTTCGATGTCGCCGACGATGATCATGACGCCGGTATCAGGTTGATCCGGCACCCGCAAAATCAAGGTGACGTAGTTGGCATCGTAGAGCTTTAGAAAGCTTCTGAGGGCGTGAGCCATCAGTTTCGGATCGAGGGCGCCTTCATAGATCTCGCCCACCAACTGGTTGTAGCGCGTGAGGTCGAGGCCAAGGCTGGCCAGGGCTTCATGGGTCAAGTCACCATTTTGCATAGTCTTATCTCGCTCGGGTAAGGACTGGGTCCTTCCCTTGTTATTTTTATAATTTCGGCTGGGGGAGCCCTGGGCTCCCCCCCTTTCGACTGCTACTTGCCTGCCAGTTTCCCTAGCGCCCGCAGACTCCACAATAGGCCCGGCAGGTTTATTTTTCGCTCCCGATATCACGTGCCGCCGGGCTGTTTTTCAGGCGAAACTGCCCTTGAGCTGGTGCCGGCGTTCGTATCCGATCACCAACCAGCGGTCGCCCGCGATTGAACCAGGCGGCCAGCGCCGGCAGGAGGAAAATCGCCCCCAGCACGTTGACCAGGAACATGAACGACAGCAGCACACCCATGTCGGCCTGAAACTTAAGCGGTGCGAACGCCCAGGTGCAGACGCCAATGGACATGGTCACGGCCGTGAATACCGCAGCCGTCCCCCGTTGGCACATGGCCTGGTAGAACGCCTCGCGCAGATTGGACCCGCGCAGCATCTCGTGCTGAATACGTTCGTACAGGTAAATGCCATAGTCGACGCCCACCCCTACCCCAAGCGCCATCACCGGCAAGGTCGCAACCTTCAGGCCGATCCCGAGCATGGTCATTAGTGCGTTACAGAGGATCGCGACAATTGCCAGCGGTACCAGAATGCACAGCACCGCGCGGATCGACAAGAAAGTCAGCCAGCAAAACAATGCCACCGATCCGAATAGTGCCCCGAGCATGATCACTTCGGCGCGCTTGACCGCCTCGTTGGAGGCCGCCATCACGCCGACGTTGCCACCGGCCAGAAGGAATTCGACTTGCGGCGAGCTGACTTCAGCGATGATCCGCCTGGCTTCGGCGATCGCATGGCTGACAGTGCTGCCTTCATGGTCTGTCAGGAACACCAGGATCTGCATCTGCTGGCAGCCGTCGGTGACCAAGCCATCATCCGGCATATAGGCCCGCGCGCCCTGGCTCAAGCCACGGGGTGATCCCGGTATCGCCGCCCAGCGCGGATTGCCTTCGTTGTTGCCGGCAATCACCCGCTTGCCCATGTCCGCAACACTCTGGATCGACTGCACACCGGTGACCGTGCGCATGCGGAAATCGAAGGCTTCCACCGCACGCATCACCGCAGGCGAAAGGCAGCCCTCTTCGACACCCTTGACCTGGACGAACACCGACATCACATCGAGCCCGATGGAGTAGCTGCCAATGATCTTGCCATTGTCCTGGTTATAGCGCGAATCGGCCCGCAGCTCCGGCGCGCCTGCGCCGATATCGCCCACCGCCAGATCACGAGCCTTGTAGGCCCCGGCCGCCAGCAGCAACAGGCTGACAACAAACACCCCGAGCGCAGGCCCCGGCTCGGCGAGTGCCGACAGACGCCACCACAGGCGGTGCTTGCCCGTCGGTCGCGATTGCGCCCCAAGCAAGAGTGCAGGCTCCAGGCGTAGATAGGAAATGATCACCGGCAGCATCAGCTTGTTGGTGATGATCATCAACATCACGCCGATGCAGGCCGTCACCCCCAGTTCGTGAACGATGGGAATGTCGATCAGCATGATCACCGCAAACCCCAAGGCATTCATCAGCAAGGCCAGGGAACCGGGGATGAAGATCTTGCAGAACGCCGAGCGTGCCGCTTCCTTCGAGGTACTACCGGCCAGCACGTCTTGCTTCCAGGCGTTGGTCATCTGCACCGCATGGGACACGCCGATAGAGAAAATCAGGAACGGCACCAGGATCGACATCGGATCGATGCCCAGGCCCAGCAGCGGCAACAGGCCGAGCAACCAGACCACCGGCAGCAACGCAACCACCAGCGCCACCACTGTCAAGCGCAGGGAGCGCGAATACAGCCACAGCAGCACCCCTGTAATGACGAAGGCCACCACAAAGAAACCGATCACAGTATTCAACCCTTCAACCACATCGCCGACCAGCTTGGCGAAGCCGACAATGTTGATTTCGATATTGGGGCTGTTGTACTTGCCGCGGATCTCTTCCAGGCGCTTGGCGATCTCGACATAGGACACCGGCTGGCCGGTCTTGGGGTCAGTATCCTGCAGGTCGGCGCGGACCATGGCCGACTTCAGATCGTTGGCCACCAGGCGACCGACCTGACCGGAGGCCGCCGTGTTGCTGCGCACCTGCGCCAGGTCTTCGGTGGTACCGCTGAAGCGCGGTGGCACCACCACGTCGCCAAAGAATCCTTCCTCGGTAATTTCGATGTAGCGCACATTGGCGGTGAACAGCGACGTCACGCTGGGGCGGCTTACCCCGGAAATGAAAAACACGTCGTCGGTGACCTTGCGCAAGGTCTCCAGGTACTCGGCGTTATAGATGTCACCCTCGCCTTTCCAGCGCACGCTGACCAGGAAGCGGTTGGCACCGGTGAAGTAGCGACTGAACTTGAGAAAGTTGATCATGTATTCATGACGCACCGGGATCTGTTTGTTGAAACCCGGATCCAGTTGCGTGTGGGTGGCGCTGTAGCCCAGGCCCAGCGTCACCAGGACAAACAGTGCCAGCAGTCCCTTGCGCCAGGACATCAGATGGTCCGCGCACGTTTCGACGCAACGCGTCACCCAGTGTTTACCTTGATTCATTGCCCGCCTCTCATTCACTGGGTGGCCTGTGTGGCCATTAGGGCAGCGACGCTGCCACCTGATCCCTGCAATACCCCGCGCTCGCCACCCACCAGAAGGCGTGAGCCAACGATCGTCGCCGAGGTCAATGTGCCAAGCCCGGCGAGACGTCCGACACCGACCAACTCACCTTTCACATCCAGGCGTACTACCGAGCTACCCGCACCGACGATCACCAGGCCCGAGTGATCGGGGAGCACCACATGGCCGTACAACGGTAACTGGTTGCCTACTTTTATCTGAGTCCAGCTGCCGCCGAAGTCGTGACTGACGAACACATGCCCGCGCATACCGTAGGTCACCCAGTTATCTGCGCTCAGGCGCACGATGCCGAACAGCGAGCCGCTGTAGAACGCCGGCAAAGTCTGCCAGTGCCGGCCGCTGTCGGTGGTACGCAACACCAGCCCCTGTTCGCCCACCAGCATGCGGCGGCCATCATTGCCACCGGCCATGCTGTTGAGGTGCGCGTTGTCGATCTCCAGGGACTGCGGGGTCCAGGTCTGCCCGCCATCCAGGGATTGATAGAACTTGCCGAAGCTGCCAAACGCTATGACGCTGTCGCCACCGCCGGTCCAGATGCCCAGCAGCGGTTCGCCCAGATCGCTGTCGTAACGAATTTCCTGCCAACTGCTGCCGGCGTCCTGGGAACGGAGGATCCAGCCGTCATGCCCGACGGCCAGCAAGCGCTTGTCGTCCAGTGCCACCACGGCTGTCAGGGTCGCATTGCGTTGCGCGGCGACATTGGCCGGCTGCCAGCTGACGCCCTGATCGTCACTGAGCAAGATACTGCCACGCTCGCCCACCGCAACCACCCGCGCCCCAAGATTGAGCAGGCCGTTGATCTGCACCCGGTCCGGGCGAGTGGCCAACAGTTGCGCTTGCGGTGGGGATTTGGGGGAAAAGGTGTAGCCAATGGTCAAGGCGACCACCAGGCAAACCGCGTAGCCGATCACCGAACGCATGAGCAACGCTCCTGTTCGGGGTTGACGTGGATAGGGCAAGTCATAGGGCCAATCCTCTTGTTTTTGTCACGCACCAGGCATGCGAGGCAATCGAGATGGGCGTTGCCTCTGGAGCAATAGTCGGCGCAAGGGATGGGGGGCACATCGTCCAAATGGCTTATGTAATGGCGCAAATGACGTGGGGCGTGAGTGGGGGGTATTCATGTGCAAACCGAACTGGCTGCCTTCGCCCTCCCTGTAGGAACTGGCTTGCCAGCGATGGCGTCAGGTCAGACACCGATGCGTCGACCGAACGGACGCCATCGCCAGCAAGCCGGCTCCTACAGGGGGATCTTCAACGGGGATCAGGCCATGTAAAGGATCACCAGGTCGTTGATCACCGACGGCCGATCCTGCCCCACCACATGAATGTTGAGCTCCAGGGTCAGTTGGGTGCCACGGGCCAGGATTTCGACTTTTTTCACCCGCGCCCGCGAATGGATGCGCGAGCCGGCCGGCACCGGAGCCGGGAAGCGCAGGCGATCGGAGCCGTAGTTGATTTGGGTGGTAAAACCACTGATCTCGTAGCCCAGCGCCAGTTTCATCCGCGACTGCAGCACCTGCACCAGCGCACCGTGTGCGATGGTGCCGCCGAACGGACTCTGCAGGCGTGCCCGCTCCGGATCGGTATGGATCCAGTAATCGTCACCCGACAACCGGGCGAAGTCGTCGATCAGGGCCTGGTCGACCACCACCACGTTGCTCCAGTCGCTGAACTGCTCACTGACCAGTGCCTGCAAGGCCGGCCCATCGTTAAGGTCGATCTGGTGCGCGGGCGGTTGCTCCGATGCCGCCGGCGCCGGCTCGCTATCTTGCGCGGGCAGCGGTTCAAGGCCCTGCGCATCCTTGTCCATCCCGGTGAAACGCAGCAGGCGGTTGCCCTTGGCGTCGACTTCGGCAAACACCGGCTGCAAGGACATACCGATCTGGATTTCGTTTTCCTCAAGGCCTACCAGGTTGGTATTGATGCGCACCCCTTCGGCCAACTCCACCACCGCCAGTTTCTGCGGCATCTCATCAATGAAGTCGGGCAAGGTTGCAATACGCGTCACGGTGTAGCTGTAAAGCCTCGCGGCGCCGTCGACTTCGCGCCAGGCCAGGTCATGTTCCAGGCACACCGTGCAATGTCGGCGTGGGTAGAAATTCCAGTGTGCACAGGCGTTGCATTGCTGGATCAACAGACGGCGAGCCTTCAGGCCCTCCCAGAAGGGTGCGGAAATTTGCGTCGCGACCGGCATCGGTTTGTTGTTGGACATGTGCTTATGCTCCCTGAAGAATCAATGCGCCCTGCTCGCTCATCACGCCGCCGGTGCCGGAGACGTAGACGCTGTCGCAACGGCCCAGTTGGCGTTCACCGGCGGTACCGGCGATCTGCGTCACCGCCTCGATCACCTGGCTCATGCCACCGGCCGAGGCCGACTGACCGAAACTCAATTGCCCGCCATGGGTGTTCATAGGGAAGTCGCCACGCCAGGTCAGGTCGTGTTCGCGAACGAAGGCCATGCCCTCGCCCTTGCCGCAGAAACCGGCATCCTCCAGGGTCAACAAGGTGGTGATGGTGTAGCAGTCGTAGATCTGCGCGGCATCGACGTCTTTGGGCTTGAGCCCGGCCATCGCAAAGGCTCGCTGGGAAGCCGGACCAATGGGTGTTTGCAGCATGTCCTCGGCATAGGACGGCGACTTGAACGCCAGGTGTTCACCAAACCCGGTAATGAACGCCGGACGTTTGCGGGCCCGCGCCGCCACCTCCTTGTTGGCGATGATCAACGCGGCGCCACCGGCCACCGGCATGACGATTTCCAGGACGTGCAACGGATCGGCAACCATTCTGCTGGCCAGCACCTGTTCGATGGTCAACGGTTGGCCATGGAACATCGCTTGCGGGTTGGCCAGGGCGTTGGTGCGCTGGTCAACGGCAATCTTGGCCATCGCCCGCTGGTCGTAGTCGTACTGAGCGGCATAACGCTGGGCGATCATTGCGTAGCCGGTGTTCTGGCCCATGTGCCCGTAAGGCAGGTCGAACTCGGCCTCGGGTGCGCCGAATGCCGTGCTGTGTCCACCGAATCGCATGGAGCGGGCCATCCAGCCGGCGTCCTCGTCAGGTCCCAACGGCGCCATTCGCGCAGGGATCACGCACAGGACCGCCTGGCACAGCCCCAGTTCGATCGCGGCGGCGGCGCGCCAGACCATGCCGACCGAGGTACAGCCGCCCAAGTCCACGACTTCGGCGAAGTTCAGGCGCAGGCCCAGGTACTCGGCGGCCATCGCCGGTACGAACACCGACGCTTCATGAAAATGCGGGCCGTTGATCACCAGCCCGTCGAGGTCCGAGGCCTTGAGCCCGGCATCGCGCAGCGCCTGGGCCGCGAGGTCGGCAACTTGTTCAAGGTGAAACATCCTGGGTGCGGTCGAATACTTCTCCGGTTTGTATTGTGCGGTGCCAACAATGGCCGCATGCCCTTTGAGCCCCATAGTGCCTCCATGCCGAAGCATTACGCTGCGGCGTTTTCAAGGTTGTGTTGAAGGTCCGGGCGCAGCAGAGCGACCCGGAACTTGAGTGGTCGATCAGAAGGTGTATTTCATCGAAAACGTGGCGTAGTCGCGGTCGGCGAACGGACGATCGATCGGGTCGGCTTCACCCAGGTAGGAGATGTATTTCAACCCGAGTTCCAGGTTGCCCAGGTACTTGAAGGTCGTGCCCATGCTCAGGCGTCTGTCACCGGCGACGCCGGAGATGCTTCCTGACATGGGCGTGGAGCCGCTGAAGACGTTGGAGAAGCTGAAGGGGACTTCCAGATCCCAGCCTTGGAAAACTCCCGGATAACTGAACGATGCGCCCACGGTGTAGGCGCTGGAAGACTTGGTGCGGTAACCCGCGGCTGTGCTGTAGGTGTAGTCATCGGAAGAGGCCACTAGAGGTGCCAGAGAAGGCAGCAGGTTTACGCCTTGCAGGTTGGGCGCCGCCGAAGTGGACTCGACGCTGTCAACCTGCACGCGGATGATTTCGGCAGTCAGGCTGGTCTGGCTGGCCCATGGACGGTCCCCCAGGATACGAATCGCCGACAGTTGCATTTGCTGCCCCTTGCCCTTGGCCGGCACCGCGCCAAGGCCGGTATTGACCATCACCGGCGCACCGTCGCGGTACGACCATTCGGCTCCGACCTGGGTATCGCCGATCTTGGTCGAGGCGCTGATACCGGTCAGTTTTATGTCTTCAAAGTACTTGATCTCGTAACCATTGCTGACGAAGGCGTTGCGGCCACCGCCTACTGGCAAAGCGTTGTAGCCGACCAGCGCGGTGGCCGGGTTCTTGTCGTGGTAGTTGACGTGAAACAGCGACAGCTCGAGGGCCGGTACCGGACGGAATCGCACCTGCACGCCCCACTGGCCACCATCGCTCGGTTCGTCGGTGCCGCGGTAGAGGATCTTCTGGCCGTTGGCGTAGATAAACTCGCGACCTGGCCCGACCACGTCGCTGCCTGACAGGTAGCTGCCCACCGGCGGCAGTTCAGTGCCCTTCCATTCGTATTGCACGTATGCACCAAATGTCAGCTGGGGGTTCAGTCGGAACGAGCCGGAGAACTGGCCCACCGGCAAAAGGATTTCCTTGACCTCGACACCCGGCTGGGACGCTTTTACCGCGTCAGACGGGTTTTGTACGCCGTTCACACCCGGGTAGAACAGACTCTCGCCCCAGGATTCGATGTGTCGCCCGGCCTTGACGTCGAGCATGGTGTCGTTGTCAAAGCGCCAGCCGCTGAACACATAGGCATCCAGCATTTTGCTGCGACCGCCGCTGTAGTAGCGGGTGTCACTGGTGAACTCGTCGTTGCTGCCGCTTTTGTTCACGGTAGCGGGCGAATCGTTATCGTTTTCTCTGTGATAGACGTCATCGTAGAAGGTACTGCCGCGCACCACGGCGCCGTAGTTGTCCTTGCGCAGGATCATTTCCGCCAGCGCGCCCACGCGATTGGTGGTCAGGCTGCCACTGTCGAAGTTGCGGTTGGCATCGTCGGCGTTGATAGTCAGCAAGCGATCGCTTTGACTGCCAGTGCGTACACCGATGCCGTAGCTGGTGGTCACCGACCAGTCGATGGTCGCGCCGTTGTCGAACTCGAACGTCTCACCTGCCCAAACGGGTGTGGACACCAGCGCAATGGCTGCCGCCAGGCTGGTGAGCTGAAATGCGCCCGAACCGATGACCGTAAAGTTATTGTTGTTTTTGTTGATCACACTGATTCTCCTCAATGACAACCGGTTGGCTGCCTGGAATGTTCAACACTGCTGCCGTGCCATTCGCTCAAAACACCTTGAGCGGCGTTACACCGCACGCTCCCCTTACAGCACGCCGGTAGCGATATCGCCCCCGGTCCTCTTCCCGCTCCAGCGACCCTTCGGCCACCAGGTAGTTGGCATGGGCCAACGTTTCGCCCAGCGCCATCAGTTCGTCGAAACGACCCGACAGTTTGGGAAACAACAGGGCCATGAGCTCGAGCACGGTGCGCGGCTCGTCACAGTTGGCCAGCATTAAAGCCAGATGCCCTTTGTGGTGGGCCTCCAGCTGGTCCAGGCGCTGATGCAAATTGAAGAACGGCCGCTCATGTGCCGGCAACACCAGCACGCTGTCGGGCAAGCTGCGCAAGTGCTCGATAGAATCGAGCCAGTCACGCAGCGGGTTTGCCAACGGCTCCGTGGCATGCACTCCGACGGTGGAAGTGATGCGCGGCAGCACCTGGTCGCCGGAGATCAGCAAGCCGTTATCGGCGGCGTACAGACAGGCATGCTCCGGCGAGTGGCCGCGACCGATCACCACCTGCCAGGTGCGGCCACCGATGTGCAGGCAGCTGCCTTCGTGCAAACGCCGGAAATGGTGCAGTGGCGCTGGCAGGAAGTGGGCGTTGCTCATCACCGCGAACATCTCGGTACTCTGCTCGTCGCTGACCCCGGCCTTGCGGTAGAAATCGAGAAAGTCCCAGCCCGGTGGCTGATCGGCGGGAAACCTGACGTGCAACGACTGGAACTCGCTGACGGTCATGTACACCGGGCAATGAAAACGCTGCGAAAGCCACGCGGCGACCCCGGCATGGTCGGAATGAAAGTGGGTGCAGACCACCGCCAGCAGCGGCAGCCCGTCGCACACTTCACTCAGCACACGGTCCCAGACTTCGCGGGTCTGTTCGGTGTTCATGCCGGTGTCCACAACGACCCAGCCATCGGTGTGGCGCAGCAGATAGAGGTTGATGTGGTCCAGGCGAAATGGCAGCGGCATGCGCAGCCACCACACCCCCGGTGCCACTTCGCGCACCTGTCCGGAATCGGGCGCCTGCGGCCACGGGTACCGCAGGCCGTCGCGCAATTGGTGACCGTTGGCGTCCAGATCAGCCATGCTCGGCCACCGCAAATGGCGTCAGGCCGGCCCGCGTCAATGCCTCCGGCGAATAAGGCACATAGCTGCGGGCCTGTTCGTCGCGGATGAACAGTGGATCGCTGCAACGAGTCGGGCAGTAGCCCTGACGCTGCAGGTCGACCTTGCGCAGCTTGTAGCTGGCGGTCAGGTCTGCCGACTGGGTAACCCGCACGAACACCGGCGCGGCATAGCGTGGCAGGCGCGCTTCGGTCAAGGCGTACAGGGCGGCCGGATCAAACGGCTGGTCGGCCTGCATCAATACCGCGGCCATGCCGGCCCGGCCTTCTTGGCCGGGCACCTGGACGCCATAGATATTGATCAGTTCCAGGCCCACCAGATCGCCCAGGGCGTGCGCCACTTCCAGGGTCGAAACGTTCTCGCTCTTCCAGCGATAGGTATCGCCGATGCGGTCGACGAAATAGCAGTAACCGTCGGCATCCTCGCGCAGCAAGTCGCCGGAGCTCCAATAGGCATCGCCCTCGCGAAACACATTACGGCGGATTTTGCTCTCGGTCGCCTCGGCAGAGGTGTAACCCTCGAAGCGTCCGCCACCGATCTCAGGGTGATTGACGATAAAGCCCATGGCCTCGCCAACCTCACCTACTTTGCAGACTTGATAGAAACCGTTTTCGTCCCGTGGATGGCAATCGTTTTCGATGTCGTAACGCACTAACCTCAGGTTGGTCTTGTTCCAGTCCGGCACGCGTCCGCAGGAACCAAAATAGTTGTCGACGTTGATCAGTGCCGAATTGGCTTCGGTGGCGCCCCAGCCCTCGAACACCCTGATCGGGCCGAAGCGCTCCAGCCAGCGTTGCCAGGAGTCCGGCGACAGCCCGGCGCCGAGCATGCAGCGCAGACTGTGCTCGCGCTCGCCCGCTCGAACTGGCTGATTGAGCAGGTAGCGGCAGATCTCGCCGATGTACTGGAAGATGCTGATCTGGTGTCGCGCCACATCGTTCCAGAACTCCCGTACGCTGAACTTGCGGCGCACCACGATGGCGGCACCGGCGCGCAGCGCAGTAGACGTCACCGAGGTGGCCGCGGCGCCGTGGTACAGCGGCAGGCAGCAATAGAACACATCCTTGCTGGTGACTTGCAGGGTGGGTTCCATCACATCCCCCGACGACATCCAGCGCATATGGCTGTAACGCGCAGCCTTGGGCAAGCCGGTAGTACCCGAGGTAAAGATCAGCAGGGTTGTGGCCTGCGCCTCGATATGCGCGCGGATGTTCCGGGGAAACGGCGTGCGCGGGGCTTTCTCCAGGCGCGCATCGAAATGCCCGTCAATGCCCTTGGGCAGCGCTCCCGACCAGGGATTTTCCGCGTCACGCACCAACCAGCACGGCAGGCCGGGAAAGCCTTCGGTGGTTTGCACATTCGCCAGGCACTCTTCGCCAACCACCAGCGCCCTGGCCTCGGTGGTCTTCAACGCATGCAGCAGTGGTCGGCCACTGACCTGAGTATTGATGAAGGCCACCACCACCCCGAGCTTGACCAAGCCGAACCAGGTGCAGAAAAACGCCGGGCGGTTTTCCATGGCCAGCGCGCAGACATCGCCGGCGCGCAGTCCGTTGGCATAAAACGTGTGGGCCATCTGGTTGGCACGTGCATCGACCTCGGAGTAACTCAGGGCCTGCTCGCCATAAATCAGAAAGGTGCTCTCACCCTGCTCACTCGCTTGTTGCTCCAGACGGTCAGCCAGGGTGTAGAGATCGCCCGGCTTGATCCGACCGGCAGCGGCCGAGCGCTGGTCCAGCAACGCTTGAGTCTGCTCCCGTGGTACCACGCGGGACCGCAGGACGTGGTTTAAGTCATTAAGATTCATTACATCACCTCCCCGGCTATTGCTTGATGCACGCGGTAATCCGAGTAGCCCGCCGGGCCCGGCGTATACAGGGTCTTGCGGTCAAAGCCACTTAGCGGCAGGCCACGTTGCAAACGCGCCACCAGATCGGGGTTGGCAATAAAATGACGGGCGAACGACACAGCTGCCCCCTCGCCCGACGCGAGAGCGGCAGTGGCCGAAGGACCGTCGAAACCATCGTTGAGAATCAATGCATGAGGACTGTGCTTACGCGCCAGGGCGAAGGCGTCGAGCTCTGCCAGGGGCGAGCGCATGATGTGCAGGTAGGCCAGCTCCAGCGACGCCACGGCTTCGCACAAGGCTGCTGCCGTGGCCGCCGGATCGCGGTCATCGATGTCGTTGTAGGGGTTGCCGGGGCACAGGCGAAAACCAACGCGTCCGGCGCCAATCGCAGCGGCCATGGCCTCGATCACTTCCTTGGCAAAACGCACCCGCCCGCCCACATCGCCGCCGTAGGCGTCGCTGCGCTGGTTGCTGCCGGAGGCCATGAACTGCATCGGCAGGTAACCGCTGGTGCAGTGCAGTTCGACACCGTCGAAGCCGGCCAGACGCGCATTCAACGCGGCCTGCCGATAGTCCTCGATGACCTCGCCAATACCTTGCAAGGTCAGCGCCTGTGGCTCATCGGTGTCCACCAGGCCGGCGGTATCGCTGAACACCTGTGTGCGTGCGCGCAATGCCGAAGGTGCCACCGTGGCCGCGCCCGCCGGTTTGTTGTGACGGCTGGCAGCGCGGCCGACATGCATCATCTGCAGGACAATCCGCCCGCCCTCGGCATGCACTGCCTCGGTGACCCGCCGCCAGCCGACGATTTGCTCGTCGCTGTAGATCGCCGGAGTGCGACAATAGCCCAGGCCGCTGGCCGACGGCGCGGTGCCCTCGGCCACGATCAGCCCGGCACTGGCGCGCTGGCGGTAGTATTCGACCATATCGCCGCCGGGTATCGCATCGGCAAGGGCGCGGCTGCGAGTCATGGGGGCCATGACGATGCGGTTGGCCAATTGCAGTTCGCCCAGGGCGACCGGCTCGAACAAGACGCTCATCTCAATTCCTCAGCTTCTTATTGTTTTTTGCTGTCGCAGGGCTTGCCATGACATGGGCAAGCGCTGACATGGCAGCGGATATGGCTGAATGATTGACGTTGAGTGCGTGCGAAACATCGTCCGACAAGACTAGGTTCGCTATCGGGTGCGGCGGTTTGCCTGGGAGATGACAGAGATGGTCTGAACGGACGATGAAAAAAACACTGGGCACCTACAGCATCGCGCCAACTAGAACAAAACCGGGAGCACCCGCAGTGAACCAATCCACCCCCGTGACATGGCGAACGCATTACGCGCTTTTCGTGCTCGCCAGCATCTATGTGTTCAACTACATCGACCGCCAGTTGATGGCGATCCTGATCGAACCGGTCAAGCTCGAATTCGGCATTTCCGATACTGGCATCGGCCTGCTGTCGGGGGTGACCTTCGCGGTGTTCTACACCGTGTTCGGCTTCCCGCTGGGACGCCTGTCGGATCGAATCGGGCGCAAGCCGGTGATCGCCTTCAGCTGCATCGCCTGGAGCCTGATGACCATGCTCTGCGGCATGGCTGGAAACTTTCTGACCCTGGTGCTGGCGCGGATAGGCGTGGCCGTGGGCGAGGCCGGTGGCACGGCGCCGTCGGTGGCGATGGTCTCGGACTTGTACCCGGCGAACCGCCGATCCACTGCTCTGTCGGTGCTGATGCTCGGTTCCAGCCTGGGGGCGATAGTTGGCCTGGGCCTGGGTGGCTGGATTGCCCAGCACCACGGTTGGCGCTACGCCTTCTTGTTGATCGGCGCGCCCGGAATCTTCCTTGGTCTGCTTCTGCTGCTGACCGTGCGAGCGCCCAAGCGCGTAGTGCCGCTGGGCAACGTTGCGGCGCAACAGGATGGCTGGCTCAAGACCCTCCTCGAGCTGTTTCGCATGCCCTCGTTCCCTTGCCTGGTGCTCACCGGCGGCGCGGCAGCGATTGCCGGCTACGCCATCGGCACCTGGAGCCCGAGCTTCCTGATCCGTTCCCACGGCCTCAATCTGCAAGAAGCCGGATTTCTGGTGGGCGTGGTGGGCGGTACGGGTGCGACTTTCGGCACCCTGCTGTGTGGCATGCTCACCGACCGCATGGCGCGACGTGATGTCGGCTGGCAGATCGGTGTGCCGTTGCTGGGTACGCTGATCAGCATTCCCTTCGCCCTGGCGTACTTCCTCTGGCCCCAAGGCACGGCGTTCCATATCGGCAGCATCGCCGTGCCGCAGGCGTTTTTGTTCTACAGCGCGTTCGCCTTCTTTGGCGTTTGGTGGGCAACACCGTGCCTGAGCGCCATTACCCACCTTTTCCCGGCTACACGACTGGCCCAGGCCACGGCGATTTTCGTCATGTCCATGACCCTCTTGGGTGTGGGTATCGGGCCGCTTTTTGTTGGCATGCTCAGTGACTTCTTTGTGCCAACCCTGGGCAGTGAGTCGCTGCGCTACGCGTTGGCTTCATCTGTGTCAATGCTGGTGCTGGCCAGCGTGTTCCTGACCCTGGCACTGCCGCGATATCGCCAACAGATGAACAGCCTCGCGCCACTGCCCGCGACGAACCAGGCCGTGACTGCCTGATCCTCTTCCCCTTACAACCGCGCCGCTGGAAACCTGCCGGGTTCCAGCGGCTTTTTTTTTGCTGAGGACCACGATGAGTACCAGCGCCGTACAGATCTGCAACCTGCTTTACCGTTACGCCGAGTGCCTGGACAGCGGACAACTGGTCGAGGCCGCCGAGTTGTTTCGACATGCCCGACTCAAAGTAAAAAGCCACAGTGACTTCCTTGATTACACCGCCCTGCTGGAGATCTGGCAGCAACGAATCAAGCTCTATCCCTGCGGTACACCCCGCACCAGACACGTCATCAGCAACCCCATCATCAACATTGACCAACCCACAGGAACCGCGACAGCTCGCTCCTGCTACACCGTGCTGCAGGCCACCGACACCCTGACTCTGCAACCTATCGCCAGCGGGCGCTACCTGGATGAGTTCGAGCGTATCGACGGGGTCTGGCGATTCAGCTTTCGAGATTATTCGCACTTGGACATGATCGGTGACTTGAGGGGGCATTTGTTGGGCTAAGAGAACGATAACGCGGTGCAGCAGGTGCACCGCCGTCTCAGGCTTTTACAGGGATCGGAGCATGACACCAAACGACGAAAAAGCCCCACCGGATACCGATGGGGCTTTTAGTCGTTACAACGATCCGGGTCTTATCTACCGATAGCCCGCGCCGCGTCCGCGGTGTACTGGTCCGGGGTAAATTTGCCTTCGTTGAGGATCGGGCCTTTCTTCGACTCGTTGGTCATGCCGTAGCCGGTGTACTGGCCGGAGTTCAAGTCCAGAAAGAACTGCGAACCAGCCTGCCAGCCGCTCATATCCGGGTGGTAGTAGTAGTTGACCATGGCGTGCTTCCACAGCTGTCCACGGGCGTCGTAGTTGTCGGCCATGACCGCGTTCCAGGTGTCTTCGTCGATGAACAGCACGCGCTTGCCATAGACATGGCGATAGCCTTCCTTGAGGTCGGCTTCCAACACCCATACCCGACGCAATTCATAACGCATCAAATCCGGATTGGGATGGTTGGGCGTCAGCATGTCGGCGTGCTTGACGGTCCCGGCGTTGGGCTTGTAGGCGTTGGCCGGGCTATAGATCTCGCGCTTGCCGACCAGCTTCCAGTTGAAGCGTTCCGGTGAGCCGTTGAACAAGCGGTCCTCGTCGACGGTCATGGTGCCGTTGGTGCCGATCATCGGCTGATCGTAACCGTAGCCCGGCAGTTGCCGAACACGTCGGGTGGACGGGCTGTAAGACCACGCCTGACGCGACTCTACGGCGAAGTTGTAAGGTTCATGGGAAATGCTCAGAGTGCCGTTGTCGCGGGCCGGTTTGAGAGTCATGTTGTTGCTCATGGCCTGGATCTTGCCGTCCGTGGTGGGCTCGACGGTTGGCGAGTTGGCCTGCGACAGGTTGCGTGCATAGGCACGGCCCCAGCCGATGCTGCCATTGGGCAGGACCGAAGCCAGGTCAGAGGTCTTTTCCTCAGTGTAGGCACGAGCCGGCAGTTGGTGGTTCCACAGCAGTTCCATGCCGTTCTTGGGAATCGGGAACGGAATCTGGCCCAGACCTTCGAAACCCGCCCCGTCATTGACCAGCCTGGCATTCAGAGCGTTGTCCATCGCGCGGCGGCAGACGTAATCGGGATAGCGGAAATCCCGGTGACCGGGATAGATGTTCATCTTGTAGCTGCTCGGATACTTCTTCAGCAGCGCCTTCTGGCCTTCGGTAAGGTGCGCCTCATACTGGCTCATGTTCTGCGCAGTGATCACCAGGATCGGTTTCTCCGCCGCATAGGGGTCCACCGGCTGGTCGCCGGAGAACTTCACATGATTCCAGCCCGGGACTTCACCCAGGTATTTGCCGGTATACGGCGGAATGGTGCCCTCGGCGTTGCCGGCTTGCTCGGCGCCAACACAGGTCAGCTCCTTGCCCAGTCTGGCTGCTTCCTGAGGTGACACCGCGGCGTGCGCATAACCCGTCAGCCCGCTATTGGCTGTGACTGCGACCGCGAGCATGAGACCTGTTCTTGTTATTTTCATGTGATGCCTCCTTCGCTGATAAGGCTGTGTGGATGGATCTATTGTTCGTGTTCTGCCGGCCCCGACATCGTCCGGAAAGACTAAGGCGACGTTATGCGCCCAACTTTTCCTGCAGCTTTGCCTTGAGCACCTTGCCGGTGGCGTTGCGTGGCAAGGGTTCAAGCACCCGATAAACCTGCGCCGGCACTTTGTAGGCAGCCAGGCGCTCGGCGATGAATGCGCAAACTTGCGCTTGCTGGGGCAGAGTTGACGCCTGGCCGTGAATGGCCAGCCCCACCGTCTCACCCAGCAGCGGATCGACAATGGCGAATGCTGCCGCTTCCAGGACACCGGGCATATCGAGCACGCAAGTTTCGATTTCTGCGGCTGAAATTTTCTCGCCACCGCGGTTGATCAACTCCTTGACCCGGCCGGTGATACTGAGAAAGCCCTCTTCGTCGAGGTAGCCGATGTCGCCAGTGTCGAGCCAACCGTCGCGCAGGCTTTGCGCGGTGGCTTCGGGCAGGTTCCAGTAGGCGCTCATCAAGGTTGGGGAACGCAGCCAGATCACCCCGCGAGTGCCCGCCGCCTGTGGCTGGTCAGGGCTGTCACCGATACGAATATCGACGATCGGCAGCGCCCAACCCGCCGTCTGCGGCTTGTACACGAACGGATCGCCGCCGATGGCCGCGCCGATGCCATTGCTTTCGGTCAGGCCGTAGCCGGCACCGCCGATGACGTCGGGCTTGAGCTTGAGCATGTCATCCAGCACCCCGGCGGACGACGCTGCACCACCCAGCCCAAGTCCGAACAGGCTGGCGGTGTGCTCGCTGCCAAAGCGTGGTGACGCAAGCAGTTGCTGCATCATCACCGGTGCCCCGTTGAACTGGGTACAGCGCTCATCACGAATGAGGTCGATCGCACGTTCGACATCCCACTTGTACATCAGCATCAAGCGCCGACCTCCGCGTAATGCCGACAGGAACTGCGCATGCAAGCCGCTAACATGGAACAACGGCACGGCCGCCAGCGTGGTGGGTGGATAGCCGCTATTGATCACCACGCCGATACGCTCGGGCGAGCTCATGGCGCAAAACGCGCCCTGGAAATCCAGGGCAAACAGCGCCTGACAGATAGCCCGGTGACTGGACACGGCGCCCTTGGCGCGGCTGGTGGTGCCCGAGGTGTAAAGGATCAGCGCCGGTGCGTCAGGATCGATTTCCAGCGTGGGCACAGGTTGCGCCGGGGCGCTGATCAAGTCCTCGAAACGCAGGCAGTTCTCGGGCAAGGTGGATTCCTCGGTCCCGACGACGATGGTGGCTCGCTGCTCGCGGGCCAGATCCTCGCGCAGGGTATCGAGGCGCGCTTCGTCGCAGATCAGCAGGCGGGAACCGCTGTCCTGCAACGCGTACTGCAACTCGTCGCGCAGGCCCCAACTGTTGAGTGGCACACACACCGCGCCACAGCGCACGATCGCGGCGAAGGCCACCAGCCACGCCGGCTGGTTACGCATGGCGATCGCCACCCGCTCGCCCGGTTGCAGGACAAAACGGTCGACCATCTGCCCGGCCAGGCGGTCGACCCGATCGAAGAACTGGTTGAAGGTCAGGCGCTGCGACTGCCAGACCAGGAATTCACGGTCACCGTGAACCCGACCGGTGTCGAACACTTGCAGCAAGTCGTGCGCGGCGTGACGAAAGTAGCGTGGAGCGCCGTCATCGGGCGTCACCACTTCAAACGGCGCACCGGGGGCGATCAGTTCGCGCCACGCGGTGTGCCAGCGTTCAATGCTCATTTTTGTTTTCTCCAGAACGGGCGAAAGACCTGTGGGAGTGGGCGCCTGACACTCCGCCATCGCGGGCAAGCCCGCTCCCACAGGGTGGTGCGTCGTGCTCATAAGCTGGGTACACCAGAAATTCTTGTGGGAGCGGGCTTGCTCGCGAAGGCGCCGGCACATTCAACAGCCTCGTTGCCTGACACTCCGCTTTCGCGAGCAAGCCCGTTCCCACAAGGGTTTACGCGTGGGCCGAATAGCGTTCGCAATGGAAATCCCGGTCACCCAGGCAGCTCTGCGCCACGCGCACGCGCTTGAGGTACAGGCCGACATCCAGCTCGTCGGTGACGCCGATGCCGCCGTGCATCTGCACGGCTTCGTTGGCCACCTTGATTGCCGTATCGCCGGTTTTCCATTTCGCCAGGCTGACCGTTCGACCGCGTGCCGCGACGTCGATGCTGGTGTCATCCAGGGTCGCCAGCGCGGCCATCAGGGTGCTGCGACTCAGCGCCAGGTCGATGTACATTTGCGCGGCGCGATGTTGCAGGACCTGGAAGGTGCCAATCGGCGTGTCGAACTGCACGCGGGTCTTTAGGTACTCCAGAGTGGTTTCGAACAGTTGCTCCGCCATCCCCAACAGCTCCGCCGCCAGGCAGGTGCGACCACGGTCCAGTGCGGTTTCCAGCGCGGTCCAGCCCTCGCCCAGAGTGCCAAGCAGCGCTTCGTTGCCCAATTGCACCTGGTCCAGTTGCAAGCGTGCACTGTTGCGCGAATCGATCAGCGGCAAGGCGCTGACCGTCAGGCCCTGCGTATCGGCCGGTACCAGGAACAGACTGATGCCTTGCGTATCACCCGGTTGCCCGGACGTGCGCGCTGCTACCACAAAGGCATCGGCACCGAGGCCGTCGACCACCCAGAACTTGTCGCCGTGCAAGCGATAGCCCTGCCCCTCGGCCTCGGCCACAAGGGCAATGCGGCTCGGGTCATGGCGCGACTGTTCGTCCACCGCCAGGGCCAGGCGTTGTTCACCACCGATCACCGCTTGCAGCCAGTGCGTCTGTTGCGCCGAGTTGCCAGCCAGGTGGAGCAGCGAACCACCCAGCACCACGCTGGACAACAGCGGCGTGGCGGACAGGTTGCGGCCCATGGATTCAAAGATCGGCCCAAGGCCCTTGCAACCGAAATCCAGGCCCCCGAAGTCTTCGGGAAACGGAATCGCACTCCAGCCCAGATCGACCGCGTCCCGCCACAACTGCGCATCGAAGCCCGGGGCCACCGCTTCATCGCGCAGCCGACGCTGGGCACTCACCGGGCTGCGGGCGGCGAGAAAATCCCGGGCGCTGTCGGCCAGCAAACGCTGCTCATCGTTGTAACGCAGGCTCATGGGGTGACTCCTTTTTTAGCGTCTGGCAAGCCCAGCACGCGCTTGGCGATGACGTTCAACTGGACTTCCGAGGACCCGCCGGAAATGGTCAGCGCATAGCTGTTCAACCAGGAACGGGTCACCGCCAGTTGTTGTTCGCTGAATGCCGCGCTCTCCCAACCGAAAGCATGCCCGGCCATGGCATCGAGCAGCACTTCGAACTTGTCGCGCTCCTGCTCGGTATGCACCAGCTTCATGATCGACATCAGGCCGCCGATGTCATCGCCGGCCCGCGCCTCTTCTCCCATGCGTTGCACGGTCAGGTTGTAGGCTTGCTCGTTCATCGCGCACGCCGTGGCCCGCGCCTGCAGGGCGTGTTCGCCCCGGGTCTGGGGGGTCGGCACGTACTCGCGCATCAGCGCCAGCAGGTTGAAGTGCGACGGCAGGCTGAACTCGCCGAATTTCGACATCGCCTTGCGTTCGTGTTGCAACAGGTACTTGGCCAGGTTCCAGCCACCGTTCAACGGTCCGATCAACTGGTTCTTGGGTACTTTCACGCTGTCAAAGAACACCTGGCAAAACGCCGATTTGCCGCTGATCAGATCGATCGGCTGCGGCTTGACGCCGGGACTGCGCATGTCCAGCACGATCAGGCTTATGCCTTCGTGTTTCGGCGCGCTGAAGTCAGTGCGCACCAGGGCATACATCCAGTCGGATTTGTCGCCGTAGGAGGTCCAGATCTTGCTGCCATCCACCACGAAATGATCGCCGGCATCACGTGCGGCCATTTTCAGGCTGGCCAGGTCGGAACCGGCGTTCGGCTCGGAGAAGCCTTGGCACCAGCGAACTTCACCGCGGGCAATCGGCGGCAACAGATCACGTTTCTGCTGTTCGCTGCCGTAAGCCAGCAGCACCGGCCCAAGCATCCAGATGCCGAGGTTGATCTGCGGTGGCCGACACTTGATGCGGCGCATCTCGCTTTCCAGCACCGCCAGTTGTTCGTCACTCAAGCCGGCGCCCCCATATTGCTCGGGCCACTCGGGGCAGAACCAGCGCTTGTCGCGCATGCGCTCGAACCACAGGCGTGCATCCGCATTGGGAAATTGCGGGTTCTGGCCGCCCCACACCACATCGCCTTCAGCCATGCCGCTGCGCATCGACAGCGGGCAGTTGGCCTCCAGCCAGGCACGGGTGTCCTGGCGAAATTGCTCGATAGTGCTCATGAAAGTCCCCTTCGACCCGCCCCGGTACCGGGGCGAGTACGGTTCTTGTTGTTGATGGACCAGCGTCAGCGTTGAGTACGCGGCATGCCGAGGCCAAACTGGGCGATCAGTTCGCGCTGGATTTCATTGGTGCCGCCACCAAAGGTCAGGGTCGTGGCAGAGCGCAGTTCATACTCCAGGTCACCCTGCAACAGCGTTGCCGCCGAACCGCTGCGCATCGAACCATTGGCACCGACGATTGCCGCCAGCTTGCGCAGGATCTCGATGGCCGACTCCGAGCCGAATACCTTGGTGGTCGAACTCAGCGCGACGCTCATGCGGTCGAGCTCAAGATCGGCAGCGATGCGCATGTTGATCAGGCGCATCGCTTCCAGGCGTGCATAACACTCGGCCAGCGAGCTGCGCACCCAGGCTTTATCCATCGCCCGGCGGCCTTGTTCATCGCGGGCCCGCGCCCATAGGTAGACCCGACGAAACAGCGCCACAACCTTGTCCGACCAGGTGCCGAGGCCGAGGCGCTCGTGGTTCAGTTGCGATGTGATCAGCTTCCAGCCACCGTGCAACTCACCCACCAGCATCTCGTTGGGCACCCGCACGTTGTCGTAGTAAGTGGCCGCCGTCGGATTGCCGACGGTGTGAATCAGGGTGTGGGAGAAGCCCGGCGTCGTGGTATCGACGATCAGCAGCGAGATACCCTTGTGCCGCGCCTGGGTCGGATCAGTACGAGCCGCCAGCCAGACGAAATCGGCCGATTCGGCGCCCGAGGTCCACAGTTTGTTGCCATTGACCAGGAAGCCTTCGTCGTCCTGGCGGGCGCTTGTTTTCAACACCGCAAGGTCACTGCCGGCATCCGGCTCCGAGTAGCCGATGGCAAACATGATCTCGCCTGCGGCGATGCCAGGCAGAAAGCGTTCTTTCTGCAGCTCGCTGCCGTGGGCCATCAACGCCGGGCCTACGGTGCTGATGGTCACGAACGGCAGTGGTGCCCCGGCGATGTTGGCTTCTTCGAAGAAGATCAACTGCTCGGTGGCCGCGTAACCCTGGCCGCCATGGGCCTTGGGCCAGCCAACCGCGAGCCAGCCGTCGCGTCCCATCTGGCGGATGGTCTGGCGAAACAGCTCACCGCCTTCCTTGCCGCGCAACTGATCGCGCATGTCCGGGGTCATCAGTGCCTGGAAATAGTCCCGCACCTTGTGGCGCAGGGCATGTTGTTCGGGAGTGAGGTCGACGAACATCTGCTGCTCCTTAGGCTGCGCCGAGAATCAGGCCGCTGGTGGGTACACCGGTGCCGGCGGTAACCAGCACGTTCTGCACATCCGCCACCTGGTTGACCGCCGTGCCACGCACCTGGCGCACCGCTTCGGCGATGCCGTTCATACCGTGGATATAGGCTTCGCCCAGTTGCCCACCGTGGGTGTTGATCGGCAGTTTGCCGCCACGGGCGTGGTGCCCGGCGCGGATGAACTCCTTGGCTTCACCGCGCTTGACGAAGCCGAACTCTTCCAGTTGCGGCAATACAAACGGGGTGAAGTGGTCGTAGATCACGGCGGTCTGGAACGCGTCCGGCCCCAGGCCCGACTGGCGATACAGTTCGCGAGCGACCACGCCCATTTCCGGCAGCCCGGTGATGTCTTCGCGGTAGAACGAGGTCATGCTCTGTTGGCCGTGACTGATGCCTTGGGATCCGGCCTTGATGGTCACCGGTTTCTGCCGCAGGTCACGGGCACGCTCGGCCGAGGTGATGACCATCGCCACCGCGCCATCGGATTCCTGACAGCAATCGAGCAGGTGCAGCGGTTCGCAGATCCAGCGCGAGGACTGGTGTTCTTCCAGGGTGATCGGCTTGCCGTGGAAAAATGCCTGGGGATTGGTTGCGGCAAAATCGCGAGCCGCCACCGCCACCCGGCCGAAGTCTTCGCTGGTGGCGCCATAGGTGTGCATGTAACGCTGGGCGAACATCCCGACCCAGGCCGCCGGTGTATGGAAACCGTGGGGCATGTACCAGCCGTAGTTGACGTTGTCGAAGGTCGGCGTCGAAGCGAAACCGTAGGCACCTGTCCCGAAGCGATACCAGGAACGCTCATTCATGGCGCGATAGACCACCACCACTTTCGCCATCCCGGTGGCTACTGCCATGGCCGCGTGCATCACCGGTCCACAGGCCGCACCGCCGCCGTGGGGCACTTGCGAGAAAAACTTCACGTCTTTGCAACCGAGCAAACGGGCAATTTCGTACTCCGGGACCTTGTCCACCGAGTAAGAGCTAAAGCCCTCGACCTCGGTTGGATCAATGCCGGCATCCTTGAGCGCACTCAAGGTGGCCTCCAGGGCCAGGCGCAATTCGGTGCGTCCGGAGTTCTTGGAAAATTCGGTCGCGCCCAGACCAACGATCGCGGCACGCCCGGAAATCGATGAATCAGTCATCTGTGTTTCTCCGGCTGTCAGGGCAGGACCAACGCGACCGTACCGGTCACGTGGTTGCCCATGGAATTTTTGCCGCTCAAGGTGATTTCCACCGTGCGGGTATCGGCGTCGAGCGCGCTGACGCTGCCGTTGAAGGTCATGCAGTCGCCGGGATAATTTGGCGCACCGAGCTTGATTTTCAGCGCGCTGAACTGCGCCAGCGGTCCGGCCCACTGTTCGACAAACCGCTGCACCAGCCCGTTGGTGGTGAGGATGTTCATGAACACGTGGGGCGAGCCCAGGGCACGGGCCGCCTCGGCGTCGTGGTGCCCGGGGAAGTAATCACGAGTGGCAATCGCGCCACCGTTGATCAGGGTCACCGTAATCGGCACCGCAAGCTCCGGCAGTGCTTCGCCGGGGCGCACGTCTTCAAAGCGCTTGGTGTTCTTCGAGGTCATATTTCCATCCCAGCTTGTCGTTATCGTTGAGCCAGTCGCCCAGGCGTTCGAGGTTTGCCGCCGAGCCACCCAGGGCAAGGGACAGGCCGCGACTCCAGTAGAGAAAACGGTGTATCGGATACGTCAGGTCAACTCCGATGCCGCCATGCACGTGCTGTGCGACATGGCCAATGCGGTGCCCCGCTTCACAGGCCAGCCAGGCCGTGGCCAGTGCTTCACTGGGTGCCGGCAAGCCAGCATCGATGCGGTAGGCCAGTTGCCACAGCGTGGTGCGCAAGGCTTCGACGGCGATATGGGTATCGGCCATGGTCATCTGCACCGCCTGGAAGCTGCCGATGACGCGTTCGAATTGCCGGCGCTCGCTGACATAGGCCACGGTGCGGCGGATCTGCTCTTCGCTGACGCCCAGTTGCAAGGCTGCCAATGCCGCCACGCTGCGCAGTTCCAGCCAGGCGACGGCCTCGGCCGGCAACAGTGCCGCGGCGTCTACCGTTAAACCCTGGATGTGCAGGTCGGTCACTGCCTCGCCGTGGGTCAGTACCGCCGACACGCGCTTTACCTCGGGCGCCGACAAGTCGAGCAGCAGCAAGCGCGGCTGACCGTCGACCTCTGCCAATACCAGCGCGGCCCGGGACTGGTCGCCCAACGCCAGGGCCGCGACGCGGCCATTGATCGACCAGCCCTCGGCACAGGGACGGGCTTTCAACTCGATGCCCAGCGCACTGCTCAAGCCATCGATAGACAGGCTCAGCAGTGCCTCGCCGGACGCCGCTTTGGCCACCCACCCTGCACTGTCGCCAGCACCGAAACGGGCCAGGGTCGCGGCCGCCAATTGATGACGCCACAACGGCACCTGGGCCAGGGCCTTGCCCTGGGCTTGCAGCACCAGCATCAGTTCGGTCATGCCCAGACCGCTGCCACCGTGTTCTTCGGGAATCGCCAGGGCATGCAGCCCCGTCTCGATACACAGTGCCCACAGCGGCGTCATCATCGGTTCGCCGCTGGTATCCCACTGGCGCATGTAGTCGTCATGGCAATGGTCGACAAACAATCCGTCGGCCATTTGCGCAATGGCGCGCTGGTCTTCGCTCAATTCGAAATCCATGGTGGCTCCTATGCCTCTACCGGCCGGAACAGCGGCAGGGTCATCTGGTCATCGAAGGTCTGGAACTCGACCTGCAAATGCTGGCCGATCTGCAACTGCTCACGCTCGATCCCGACCAGGCCTGCGATCAGGCGCACGCCCTCTTCCAGTTCGATCAGGCCGATCGGGTTGGGGTAATCGAACGGCGGCACTTCGGGGTAGTGCATCACCACGAACGAATACAAGGTGGCGCGGCCACTGGCTTGCAGGGTGTCCCAGTCGAAGCTGTGGCATTCGATACACACCGGCGCCGGTGGATGGCGCAGGGTCTGGCAGGCGCTGCATCGCTGAATCAGCAACTGGCCCTTGTCGCAACCTTCCCAGAAGAAGCGGGTGTCATCACTGATTCCCGGCAGCGGACGCTTGGCCTTGACCGGCGCCGACTCAGCCTTGGCTGGCGCCTGGGCATTGGCCGCACGGAACTTGAATACGCGAAAAAGCAACTCGCCCACCGGCTCGTCGCCGCCCGCTTTTTCGACGAAGTGGCTCATCACCAGAGTGACGAAAAAGCCGGTGCCCAAGGCGGTGGTTTTCTCATCGCCCACCGAATCCAGGCGCGTGGTGTAGTAGAGCTTTTCGCCTATGCGCAGCGGACGGGTGAAGGTCAGCTCGGAGTTCACCGCCACGGTGGAGGCATAACCGTAGGCTTCCATTTCCTTGAGCACCTCGTACGGGTTCTCGTCGGTGGAGCCAGGCGGATAGTTGTTGGCGTGCAGGCCCTCCATGGTCCACACCTGCAGCATCGCAGGTGGTGCGATCAGACCCTCGTGCCGGGTGCCCAGGGCAAATTCCGCGTCGGTGTACAGCGGGTTGTCCACGCCCATGACTTCGCACCACTGGCGAATCATCGGGGCATTGACCTCGTCCCAGGCGTACACGCGGCCGTACTGGCGCCCCACCAGGGCGCGCACATTGGATAGCAATTGTGGATCAGCCAAAGTCGTCTCCTTCACATTGAAGGCGGCCACCGAACCCGGTCGCCGCAATAGGTCGATCAGGTGGGCAGCACCTGTGCGGCGCCGAGAAATGCCGGGCGTTCACCACCGCCATGCAGCAACAGGTTGCAACCGCTGGCGTAGCCAGCCAGCGGCGATGCGATGTAGAGGCAGGCGTTGGCAATGTCTTCGGCCGCGGCCATGCGGCCAGCTGGAATGCCGGCAGCGACGGCGGCGATACCGGCCTCGGAGCCGTAGTGCAGATGGGCCTGCTCGGTCATCACCAGCCCCGGGCTGACCGTGACCACCCGCACCTTGGGCCCCCACTCCACCGCCAGCGACTGCACCAGCGCCACCACTCCGGCCTTGGCCGCGCCATAAGCGGCGGTGCCTGGGGAGGAACGCAGGGCGCTGATGCTGCCAATAAAGACGATGCAACCGCCTTGGGCCTGTGCCTGCATCAGCCGGTTGGCGTGCTGGGCGACGTTGAGCGGCGCGATCAGATTCAGCCCGATGATACTTTCGTGAAACCGCGCAGAGGCCGTGGCTGCGTCGGCGGACGGGCTGCCGCCAGCGTTGTTGATCACCACGTCGAGGCGCCCGAAGTCGCGCTCGATCGTGGCGAACAGGCGTTGCAGGGAATCGTGGTCGCGCACGTCGGTGGCAATGAAGCTCGCACGCTTGCCACCCAGAGTCGGCACCTGCTCAGGCTCGCGCCGGGCACAGACGATCACCCTCGCGTTGGCGGCGAGGAACCCCCGTGCGATACCGGCGCCGATGCCCTTGGTGCCACCGGTGACCAGCACCACCTTGCCGCTGTAATCAAGACCCGAATGCAGCTCCATCATGTGCTCCTTTCTCTACTGACAAGGGTCACTCTAGGGACGAACCGCGGGGCAAACTACGTCTGAACGGACGATGAAAATTCAACCTCGCGAACAGGACACTGGCGGCCATTCACACCTTGTCTGGTCTTTGAGGTTGCCCATGTCCGACTCATCCGCTGCACCGGTTCTGCTCGAACGCCCACTGCCCGGCGTGGCCCTGCTGCGGCTCAATCGCCCGCAGGCGACCAATGCCTTGAGCCTGGAACTGCAGGCGCTGCTATCGCAGCATTTCAGTGAGTTGGCGATTGATCCCGAAGTGCGCTGCATCGTGCTGACGGGCGGTGACAAGGTGTTCGCCGCCGGTGGGGACATCAACAGCATGGCCGGTGTCGGCGCCATCGATATCTACAAGCGCCACACCGAACGGGTCTGGGGGCCGATCCAGCACTGTCCGAAACCGGTGATCGCGGCCGTCTGCGGGTACGCCTACGGCGGCGGTTGCGAACTGGCGATGCATGCCGACCTGATCGTTGCCGGGCGCAGCGCGCGCTTCTGCCAACCGGAAATCCGCATCGGCATCATGCCCGGCATCGGCGGCACCCAACGGCTGGTGCGGGCGGTGGGAAAGGTCAAGGCGATGCGCATGGCGCTCACCGGGCAACCGATCAGCGCCGAAGAGGCCTGGGTCGCCGGCCTCGTCAGCGACCTGGTGGACGATGACCAGGTTCAGGCGCACGCCCTTGAGCTGGCGCGCGTCATCGCGGCGATGCCGGCGCTGGCCGCCGAGCAGATCAAGGAAGTGATCCTGGCCGGCATGGACGCCCCGCTCGAAGCCGGCCTGGCCCTGGAGCGCAAGGCCAATGCATTGCTGTTCGCGTCACGAGACCAGAAGGAAGGTATGCAGGCGTTTATCGACAAACGCACCGCGCAGTTCGAGGGGTACTAGACGCTCGTCTGCCGAGCTCGCTCCCACAGGGATTTCTGCAGGTCTTGCGATCCCCTGTAGAGCTGCCGCAGGCTGCGCCTACAGGGTGAACATCAGAAGACGGTTTCAGGAGCCGCTAGATACTCATCACCATCTGCCCACTATCAATACGCAACTCGACCCCATTGATCGCCCGGGCCTCGTCGCTGGCCAGGAACAACACGCTGGCCGCCACATCCTCGGGTCGGCACATGCGGTTCATCGGGTCGCTGTCGATGGTCAGGCGGTTAGGGTCGACACCCTCGGGGAAGCCGCCGCGGGTCATGTCGGTGAGTACGCCGTCGGGGTGCAGGGTGTTGCAACGGATGCGGTACTTGCGCCGCCTGCACATCACCGCCACCGAACGCGACAACGCCGCCACTGCGCCCTTGGAGGCGCTGTAGGCGAGGTAATCGTCGCGCCCGGCCAGGGCTGCGATGGACGACAGGTTGATGATCGAGCCACCGCTGTCCTTCATCAACGCGATGCCTTCGCGGCAGCCCAGGAACACGCTGTCGGCGTTCACCTGCATCACCTTGTGCCAATCAGCCAGACTGGTTTCTTCGATCGAGCCGGCGATCAGGATGCCGGCGTTGTTGACCAGGATATCCAGGCGACCGTAGCACTCGCGCACATGGTCGATAACCTGGCGCCACTGATCTTCACTGCTGACGTCGTGGCGAATAAAGGCTGCCGCGGGCCCGGTTTCAGCCGCCAGGGCCTGGCCTGCCTCGACGTCCAGGTCGCTGATCAGCACCTGGGCACCCTCGGCCACCAGCAGGCGCACGCTGGCGGCGCCGATGCCCTTGGCGCCGCCGGTGACCAGTGCGACCTTACCGTTAACCCGTCCGTTCTTGCTGGTTTGATCGAGGTTCATCATGTTGCCTCCCAAGCGGGGGTTGTGTGCGGTTGCTGGTTGTGCGAGCGGGCGACGGCGGCACCGGCTCGACGGCCGGAGAACACGCAGTCGGCCAGGGACAGGCCACTGATGTACAGGTGCGAAGGAATCCCCAGAGCGCTGCGCCCGGCCGCGTACAGACCAGCGATCGCCTGGCCTTGCTGATCCAGCACCGCACCGCTGCGTTCATCCACGCGCAAACCGCCAAGAGTCAGGGCTCCCAGGGGGAATACCGGGTTGGTCACGGAGATATCGCAGGCATAGAAAGGCCCCTGTTCCAATACTTGGCGCCCGCCTTCGGATTTGCCGAACGGCTCTGGTGCCTCACCACGGGCAGCGGCGTTGGCAGCCAGCACCGAGGCACGCAATACGGCGGGGTCCATGCACGTCGCTTCGGCCAACTCACTCAGGCTCTTGCCCTTGCGCACTTTGAACAGCATCAGCGCCAGGGCCGGAAAACTCTGGAACCACCAGTAGCCGCCGAACAGCGCTTCGCGGATCGCCTTCTTGCGCAACGGCGCATCCAGCACCAGCCAAGCCTTGCCACCCTGCTCCTCCATCAACGGCTGACCGAGGGTGGCGCCGTAGACTTCTTCGTTGCAGAAGCGCCGCCCCTCGCGATTGACCACAATGCCTTTGTGCCAACTGTACGGCGGGTTGATGAAGCGCCAGGCCGATACCCGCTCAAGTCCCGCCCCCTGGCCGCCGACACTGGCACCCAGGCGCAACCCGCTGCCATCGCAACCGGTGGCACCGACCTTGAAATTGCGCCGAAACTTCGGCGCGTGCTGTTCGAGCAACTGGCGATTGAAGATGAAACCACCGGTACTCAGGATCACCCCATGGCGCGCCCGCACCCGACGTGGCTCAGCGAAATCCCGTTCGAGTTGGCAGACCTTCTTGCGCAATTTGTTGCAATAGCCAGGGGCGAAGTTCTGCAATCGTTCGGCACGGGCGGCCAGTCGTGCATGCAACTGCGCTTGCTTGCTACCTTCGGGCATACACCAAAACTCGGCACCCAATACCCGCCCCTGGGAGTCGATCACCAGTCGTCGCGCTGCCGCCTGCAACAGCGTCTTCGCTCCGGCCTTCAGGCACGCTGCCTTGAGGTGGGCAAACAGCACCGCGCCGCCCTGTCCCTTGCCCACGGTGCGATGCCCTCGTGGTGCAGGCGGCAAGGTACCGCCGTGGTCAGGCACCAGTTCGTTACCCGAGTAATAGAGGAAGTAGCCGTCGGGCGGATATGAGGTCTTGCCCCCACCCGGTGGCATCTGGTGGGCGTAAGGCGCGCCGTGGCTTTCCAGCCACTGCAGGTTGCTCACGCTATCGGCACAGAAGCGCCACAGGGTATCGTCGCTGACCACGCCCCGGGTTTCGTGTTTGAGGTAATCGAACATGGCTTCGGGGCTGTCGTTGAAACCCGCTGCCTGCTGATGGCGCGTGCCGCCACCGGCGTACACTACTCCGCCACTCTTGGCGCTGGCGCCGCCGCCGGTGAAGCGGTCGGCGATCAGAACGTCGGCGCCATGGGCCCGGGCTTCCAGCGCGCCGCAGGCACCTGCTGCGCCCCAGCCGACGACCAGCACATCGCATTGTTCGTCCCAGGTCAGGCTGTTGCCATGGGCCACTTGCAAGGGCGGCAGCACTTCGGTGCCGGGAAGGTTATCGGACATTGACATATACCCTCCTATCGCTGGCTGGCCAGGTGATTGGCGGCGACATAACCGAAGGTCATCGCCGGCCCCAGGGTGCCACCTGCCCCCGGATAGCTAGTGCCCATCACCGATGCCGAGCAGTTGCCGATGGCGTACAGGCCGGCGATGGTCGAGCCGTCATCGCGCACCACTTGGGCATTTTCGTTGGTCAACAGGCCGCCCTTGGTGCCGATGTCCCCGGCGTCCAGGCGCATGGCGTAGTACGGCCCTTTTTTCAAGGGCGCCAGGCAAGGATTGGGCTTGATGTTGCAGTCGCCGTAATAGCGATCGAAGACGTTGCCACCACGAGCGAAGTCGAGGTCCACGCCGCTCTCGGCGTAGCCGTTGACCTTGTTGACGGTGGCTTCCAGGCCAGCACTGTCGACGCCGATCTCCCTGGCCAGGCCGACCAGGGTGTCGGCTTTCCAATACAGGTTGTTGAGCCATTCTTTGCGCAGGCGGCTGTCGGGCATGACCTGGCCCGGCATCAGCGGGCCCATGGCGTAGTTGAAACGGAAATGCGCGTCGAAGATCACCCAGGCCGGCACCGATTTTCCGCCGGTTTTCTGGTTGTCCTGGTGCATCGCATCGACGAATTCCAGGTACGGCGCCGCTTCGTTGACAAAGCGTTGGCCCAGGCCGTTGACCACGATGGCGCCGGGGAACGCGCGCTCGGCAAAAATCCCCCGGGGCTTGTCTTCTCCCGGCACGGCAATGGTCGGCGCCCACCAGGCCCAATCCATCAACGCGGTGGCCGCGCCCTGGGCCATGCCGGCTTCCAGGGCTGCGCCGGTGTTGTTGCCGGGAGGCGTTGCGCTCCAGGCCTTGCGGGTCGGCTTGGGCAGGTACTGGTCGCGCAGGATCTGGTTTTGTTCGAAGCCTCCGCAGGCCAGGATCACCCCAAAACGTGCATGCAGTTGCAGCTCGACGCCGTCACGCCGCACGGTGACGCCGCTGATCCGTTCGTTGTCGGTAATCAGGCCGCAAAAATCGGTGTTTAGCCAAAGCGGCACGTCGCGGTCCATGAGCGAGCGGCGCAACGAGGCCACCAGCGAACTGCCCAGGGATGCGCGGCGATCCATCTTGCTCTTGCGTCGCCATTTGAAGTCCAGTTTGTAGCGCAGCATCAGCTTCATGATCAGCAGGCGCCAGCCAAAACTGCGGGCCATGGCCTTGTGCGCATCGCGCGCGGTCCAGGCAATGCGCCCCATCAGCAGGGTTGAAGGTGACGGTTTGCGCAGATTCTCCAGTTCTTCACCCAACAGGCTGGTGTCGAACATCTCCGGGTCGAGGGTCCGCCCACCGGGCAGAGCCCCTGGCAGGTGCGGATAATAATCAGGGTATTTCGCCGCCACCGCGTAGCGCACCCGGCTGATACGGGTGAGCTGTTCGATCATCTTCGGCGCATTGTCCAGGTAGGCACGCAGTCGCGTTTCATCGACATGTTCGCCTGCCGCGGCTTTGAGATAGGTCAGCGCCGTGACGTAGCTGTCGTTGCCTCGCTGGCGAGCGAAATAGTGATTATTGGGGATCCAGATACCGCCCCCGGAGATTGCCGAGGTGCCACCGTACTGGTTGCTTTTCTCCACTACCAGCACACGCATACCCTGGTCGGCGAGGAACACCGCCGAAGTCATCGCACCTGCGCCCGAACCAACGACGATCACGTCGTAGTGGGTCTGAGACTGAACTTGAGCCGTCATTGTTGTTATGCCATTAGCTGAGGTCAGGAATAAACCGCCGACCACGCAGGGTGCGCTGGCGGAGTGCAGTCCATGATCGTGGCTGCGGGGGGATGGGATCATCGTCAAAGTGGACTAGAGGGTGGCCTGGCTGTACACATCTGCCTGTAGGTCATGCGGACTCTGCAGGAGCGAGCAGGCTCGCTCCCACAAGTGTGTCAAGTTACAAGCAAGCGCGTCTTGCGGCCCACGGATGGGCCTGTTCCAACTGGCTGGCCAGGCGCAGCAGCACGTCTTCGCCACCCAGGCGAGCAGTAAACATCATGCCCACCGGCAGACCGTCGTCGCTGTGGCCCAGTGGCAAAGAGATGGCCGGCTGACCGCTGACATTGGCTATCACGGTGAAACCGGCGCTGCCCATTGCCTGATGGGCGTAGCTGTCCCAAGGCTGATCAAGCGACAACAGACCCAGCTTCGGAGTCAGACTGCCGGTGACCGGCGACAGAATCACGTCGTAGCCTTCGAAGTGTTGCTCCATAGTCGCGCCAATACTTTCGAACGCTTGCCGCGCGCGGTACAGGTCTTCGCCGCTCGTCGATTTCGAGCGTTCGAGATTGACCAAAGTAATCTTCTCCAGATCCTGAACCGTGGCAGCCCGGCCGAGTACCTGCTCGCGGTCATGAATCTGCACACGCAATGCCATGGCAAGCGCAGTGCCGTGGGCACCGAACAACTGGCGCGGATCGATGTTCAGCTTTAATTCATCGAGTTGATGCCCCAGGGCCAACAATTGCTTGATGGTCTGTTCCAGCGTGGCGGCAATCGCCGGGTCCAGAGGGGCGCCAGTCAGTGATTGGCGCACCACGGCCACGCGCAACCTGCCCGGATCACGTTGTAATTCCTCCACATAAGGCCGAATCAACGGCGGACACCAATAGGCGCTGCCCGCCTCATGACCCTGACCGGCATCAAGGAACAGCGCGGTATCGCGCACTGTGCGCGACACCACATTGGCAGCACTGGCGCCAAACGAACCTTCGAAATGCAGTGGCCCGCTGGGGGTGCGATAGCGGGTCGGCTTGAGCCCGACCACGCCGCAGTACGAAGCGGGAATTCGAATCGAACCGCCGCCATCAGTGGCATGAGCCACGGGAACGATCCCCGCCGCAACCGCAGCGGCCGAGCCACCAGAAGAACCACCCGCGCTCATGGCCAGGTTCCAGGGGTTATGAGTCTGGCCCCAGGCCAGGGATTCGGTAGTGGTGGTCAAGCCAAACTCGGGGGACGTGGTCTTGCCGAACGCTACCGCACCGGCCTGCTCGTAGCGGGCGATCAGGGTGCTGGTGCGGGCAGCGGGCGGTGAGTCCTTGAACATCCGGCTGCCATTACTGGTGATCGTACCTTCTAGCGTGGTGTTCAGGTCCTTGAACAGCAGCGGTACACCGGCCAGGGTGCCATGGTTGTAGGTGCCGGCAGCACGGCGCTGGGCAAGCAAGGTACGGGCGTAGGTTTCATGCAGCATGTTCACCGCATTGACCTTGGGGTTGACCTCGTTATAGCGGGCAAGCGCCGCCGCCAACAAGTCCTCGGCGCTTAGTTCGCCACTGCGGATCGCCTGGCTCATGGCCCAGGCATCCATGGCCTGGTAATCGCTGGCCGACAGTCCAGCCGCGCGGGCATCGGCAAACCGCCCCAGAATCCCGACGCCGACAGCCACGGCACCAGCCTTGAGTACGCTACGGCGCGGCCAGCCGGTGGTGAAGTTGAGTGGTGCGTTTTCGTGCTTATCCATGGTGATGATCACGCCCTGATGGTGAGTTGTTAAGGGATTGGGGACTTGTACCCTGTGGGAGTGGCATTCGGATGGACCAAGGCAGGTGATCAAGCGACATTAAAGCGTGTCGACAACTGATCCAGCGCCCTCGCCAGCAATTCCAGGTCCCCGGCGGCAGCCGCGCTATGCCTGGCGTTGGCCGACAACGATGCGGTACCGGCCGAGACACTCTCGACCGACTGACCACTTTCCCCATGCCGTCGACCACCGCCAGTACCAGGTAATCCAGCAACGCCGAACGATAGCGATACTGCGCAGCCCCTTGTACATAAACAATGGCCTGTCTCATGTAGCGGATAGGGGCTTAAGGCCCCCGCGCTCAAATCAGTCGCAGGTTACCCCGGCCAGCATGGCCGCCAGATAGTGCTCGCCATAAGGCGGCAACAAGCCCCACTCTCGGCGCGGGTCGTGGGTCGATGCCTTGAATACCGTGCGCATATGACTGAATTCGAGAAAACCTTCGCGACCATGGTAATGGCCCATGCCCGAGGCGCCGACGCCGCCGAACGGTGCATCGTGCATCGCGGCATGCATCATCACGTCGTTAATCGTGACCCCGCCGGACAGGGTGTGCTCCAGCACATAACGCTGTTCTTGTGCATCCTCACCGAAGTAGTACAGCGCCAATGGACGTGGCCGGGAGTTGATTTGAGCAATGACCTGATCGAGGTCGTCATAGCTGAGCACGACCATCGCAGGGCCAAAGATTTCTTCATGCATGATCAGGCTGTCCGGGGCCGGATCAACCACCACCCGCAGCGGGCGACGACGTTCCCGGGCATCCAGGGCCAGAGGTTCGGGCAGGCACTCGATGCGTGCACCGCGCACCTGCGCGTCCTCGACCAGGCCCTCGACACGATCCAGATGACGCTGGTTGACCACTGCCACCACATCCAGATTGCCAGCCACTGTCGGGTTGAGATCGCGATAGGCGCTGCGTAGTGCATCGAGAAAAGACTCAAGTTGAACCTTGGGCACGTAGACCAGATCCGGGTTGATGCAAACCTGCCCCCCATTGCATATCTTGCCCGCCGCGATGCTGAAGGCAGTTTTGTTCAAGTCAGCAGTGCGCGAAACGATCACCGGCGATTTGCCGCCGAGCTCCAGGGTTACCGGCACCAGATTTTTTGCTGCATTACCCATTACCTGCCGGCCAACCGCCGTGCTACCGGTGAACACCAGGTGGTCGAAAGGCTGGCTACTGAAGGCTTCGCCCAATTCCGGCCCGCCGTTGACCACCGCCACCACCAGTGGGTCGAGGTGCTCGGCGCACAGGCGCGCCACCAGCTCGGCGGTGCGTGGCACTACTTCCGAAGGTTTGAGGATGGCGCGGTTGCCGGCCGCCAGCGCCGAGGCCAGAGGACTGAACAAGGTATACAGCGGCGCGTTCCAAGTACCCAGGATGCCCACCGTGCCTTTTGGCTGATGCATGACCCACGCGCTGGCGCCAAGCTGGTCATAAGGGGCAAACATCTCGCGCGGTTCGTCCTGCATCCATTCCTGCAGATGGTCACGGGCATACTTGAGCGAGGCCAGTGCACCCAGCACGTCGTTCATCAATGAAAACCCGGCAGGCCGCCCGCCAAAGTCCTGGTCGATCGCCGTGGTCAATGCCTGGTGATTATGGACCAACAAGTCGATCACTTGCTGGAGGCGCTGGCGACGGGTGTCGGCGTCGACTCTGCCGGCACTGGCAAAAGCGCTTTTCTGTAGCGCCAGCAGGCTGGAAAGGTCATGAACGCAAGACGTGGCTGTACTCATTGTTATCCCCTTGCAGGTTGGCTCAATGGCCATTGAGCGCCCGATGCGCCTGGCGCCACCCTAGCCTCGCGGATGGCTGCGCCGCCTCGTCCAATCGGACGAGGCCATATATCAACGTTAGTCCGTTGAGACGATGCCCAGGGCCTGCAAACGTCCAATACTGGCCATACGAAAACCCCACCCCATGAGGCCAGTCATGGCAATGCAAAACATCAGCTTCGATCCCCAGGCATTTCGTGCCGCGCTCGGCACGTTCACCACCGGGGTCACGATCATCACTACCCAGTCCGAAGACGGCTCGCCAGTTGGCATCACCGCCAACAGCTTCAACTCGGTTTCACTCAACCCGCCGCTGGTGCTCTGGAGCCTGTCCAAGCAAGCGCGCAGCCTGCCGGTGTTCAGCAGCGGCAAGCATTGGAACGTGCACGTGCTGTCCACGGAGCAGGAAACCCTGTCAGGACGTTTCGCTACCCAGGGCGAGAACAAATTCGCCGAAATCGAGCTCGATAATGGCGTCAGCGAGGCACCGCTGCTGCAGGATTGCACGGCGCGCTTCCAGTGCCGTACGGCGTTCCAGTACGAAGGTGGCGACCACGTGATTTTTGTCGGTGAAGTACTCGCCTTCGATCACAGCAACCGGGCTCCGCTGGCGTTCCAGAGTGGCCAATATGCTCTGGCCACGCGCAAGCCTCGCAGCGAGCTGCGCCTGGCGACCACACCGCCGCCACCGGAATGCAGCTACACCGAAGACTTGCTCGGCTACCTGTTGGGGCGCGGCCATTACCAGGTGCTCAATGCCTTGCGCCAGTTGCTCAACAATCAGCAGCTGGACGAGCAGACGTTTTTTGTCCTTTCGATTTTGTGCATTCGCGACAACCTGACCCTCGAGGAAATCAACACTTTCGTTAACTACACCGGCCGCGAAGTCACCCTGGCAAGCATGCGTTTTCTCGAACGCCAGCGGCTGGTCGCGTTCGAGGGTTCGGCAGACTCGATCCGCTTTGTCCTCACGGCCCAGGGCCGCGAGGTTTCACTCCATCAACTGGCAATAGCCAAGGCCGTGGAAGAAGACCTCTCGGTCAAGCTCGGCGCCGCTGACGCACAAGCCTTGAAGGTTCTGCTCAAGCGCCTGATCGTCGTCAGTGACCCAGGCTTGCCTGATCTGTGGGCGCCGCGATGACCGCCCGTGCAGGTTTGTCATCACCGATCAGTGTCGGCTGGGGCAGCCATGGGTTGCTATTTTTGCTGGCCATGGTGTTTGCCGACAACTTCGTCGGGCGACAAATTCTTGCGGTCATGGTCGAGCCGATCAAAGCCGAATTCGCGGTCGGCGACACCGCCATCGGCTTGATCTCGGGCCTGGCGTTTGCCGCCGTCTATGCGCTGATGGGTCTGCCAGCGGGAAGGTTGGTGGACCGCATGCCGCGAATCCGCCTGCTGGCAATGTCTTGCCTGTTGTGGGCAGTGGCGACCATGGCGTGCGGGCTGGCTGGCAGCTTCCTGGCACTGGCCTTTGCGCGAATGCTGGTTGCCGTCAGCGAATCGCCGACGACGTCGGCTTCGCTGTCGTTGATCGCGGATCTGTATCCACCGCAACGACGCTCATTCGCCATAAGTTGTTTTACCGCCGCGCCGACGTTTTCCTCGATCATCGGTTTGAGCATCGGCGCCTGGGTGGTGGAGCACTATGGCTGGCGCAGCGCATTCATCGCCCTTGGCCTACCGGCCCTGTTGTTCAGCGCCATCCTGGCCTTTGTCGTGCGTGATCCGCAGCGCGGTCGCTGGGACCTTACGCCACACCCCCACTCGCAACCCGCACTCCTGGGTATGCGTGCCGAAGCACGCAAGCTCTGGGCTTTGCCCGCCTACCGTTGCCTGATCCTCGCGGGCGGCCTGACCACGCTCAGCGCCTATGCCATCGGCATGTGGAATACCACCTTCCTGATGCGCTCCCACGGCTTGTCACTGCAGCACGCCGGATTGCTGGCGGGGGTAATCTGTGGAACCTCAGCCGGGATCGGTGGCCTGTTCAGTGGCTGGTTAAGTGACCGCCTGTGTCGGCGCAATCCACATTGGCAGGTTTCGATTCCGGTATTGGGCCACCTGGCAGCAATCAGCGCGCTGATCCCCTATCTGCTTTGGTCCGATTCCCTGCTGGTTCGACTGGGCAATGTGCCGATTCCAGTCGCCATGCTCTGGTGCGCGTTGTATTCATTCTTTTCCGTGTGGTGGGTCGCCCCGTCCTACAACCTCGTCACTCAACTGGTGCCAGCAGGCCAACGCGGTGCCGCCATGGCCCTGCAAACCATCGTGAGTACGCTGCTCGGGGTCGGCGTCGGGCCACTGATAACCGGCTTGTTCAGCGATATGCTGCTACCGCTGTTTGGTCACGAGTCACTGCGCTATGCACTGTTGCTGGTGAACCTGCCAGTGATTTGCGCGGTGCTGTTGCTGATGCGCACCGCGCACCATGCTTCCCAAACCAACTATCGTCACGGCAGTTAAACCTGGCAGTGCAAGCTCAAGCACTTTTGCCGCAGGCCTTTGATATTTTGCCAAACCTTTTGCAGTTGACCAATCCACATGCCAACTAACAGCGCATTAGCCAATCCAACACACAGCGCCCGTGATCGACTGCTTGATGCTGCGCTTGAACTCTTCGCCACACGCGGCTTTCAAGCAATCGGCCTGCGAGATCTGGCGAGCTATCTCGGGCTGCATGCCGGATCGCTATACCATCACATCGAAAACAAACAGTCATTGTTATTCGAGCTTATTGAGTCCGCATTGTCCGACTTATTGCTCGACACCTTGCGTCGCATCAAGGGAGCGCGCAGCCCAGGCAAGCGTTTGCAGCTGTTCATCCAGGCTTTCATCGCTTTTCATTTTAATGAAAAGTACAAATTGGTTCTGATCACCCGTGAATTCGCGAATCTCAATGAAGAACAACAGCAGCAGGTTATTCAGCTGAAAAACAGATATTGCTCTGTTTTAACCGAAATCATCACGGATGAGTACGCCAAGGAAGGAAACACTGGTGCGCAGATTTGCGCCACCACCAGTGCAGTCATTGTGATGTTATTCGGACAGTCACATTGGTACAGCGTCGAGACAACCGAAGCACAACTCACAGAGGCGCTCACAAACGTTGTTACGTGCATTATCGCAAATAGCAACAAGGTCTCTGCTCAAGGCTTAGAGGTATCTGTAAAACCAGGATTGCATCAAAATTAGTCGATGCCGCGACTTCAAATACAACGCGAAAAATCAAAACTTTTAAGACAAAAAATCGCCGAGCACAATTTTCCCCACTCACTCCTTGATTCGCTTTATCCTTGAAGCCGATAAAAAGCCATGCACCCTGAATACGGCTGTTGACTGTTTCCCCATGCGCAAACTTCTGTACCTGACATTTTCCATGGCACTGATTGCCACCCTGACAACCTACGCCATGTGGGCCGCGGATCGGCCGGTGGGTCATTACCTGTCGGACCTGCGCATCAACCTGGCGATCGATCAGGGCACACCTGCCGACCGTGGCAACCTGCTGGGCATCCAGCCCGAGCTGTTCCCCACCGACTATCAAAGCCCCGAGCGCCTGCATCGCAAACTGGCGGCCTATTTGCAGAAGGCCCGGGATCAGGGCCTGCTCAATGACAAGACCATCGTTGTGCTGCCCGAGCATGTCGGCACCTGGCTGATGGTCAGCGGCGAAAAAGATGAGCTGTACCAGGCCGCCACCATCAAGGAAGCGATGAACTGGCTGGCGGCGAGCAATCCGTTGAAGTTCGTGCGTGCCCTGATCAGCGCCGAGGACGGCAATCGCCTGGACGACGCGCACCTGCGCATGAAGGCCAAGGCCATGGCCAAGGACTACCAGGCACTGTTCGGCGGTCTGGCAAAGGAATTCCACGTAACCCTGGTGGCGGGCTCTATCGTATTGCCTGAACCCAGCATCATCGACGGCAGGCTGAAAATCGGTCGCGGCGCGCTGTACAACAGCAGCGTGGTGTTCAACCGCGAAGGCCTGCCGATTGGCCAGCCCCAGCGCCAGATGTATCCCGTCTTTGCGGGACCGGACGGGATCAAGGCCAACACCGAACATTCGGTTAATGTCGTCGACACACCGGCCGGGCGTCTTGGTGTGCTGATTGGCCGCGACAGCTGGTATCCGGATAACTACCGCAAGCTCGATGATCAGAGCGTGCAGTTGGTCGTGGTGCCGGCGTTCGTGACGGGACGCGGCGCCTGGGAGCAGCCGTGGCGCGGTTTCCGTGGCTCCTCGACTCCGGATTCCGTGAGCCTCAAATCCGGGGAACTCAGCGAAGGCCAGGCCTGGCAACGACTGACTGTCACCACGCGGACACCGGCCAATCAGGCCATTGCCGGCATGAGTGTGTTCATGCGGGGGCAGTTCTGGGACCAGGGCAGCGCCGGGCAAAGCTTTCTCAACAGTAACGGCCAGCAATTTAGCGATGGCAACGCCCGCGGTGCGCGTCTGCTGAACCTGTGGTTGTAAGCGATGAAGCCGCTGCCGATGCGTCTTGGCGATCTGTCCGTAGGCTTCGTCCATAGCCTGGCCGATGCCGTACGCAGCCACGGTGTCGATCCACAGCCCCTGCTCGATCAATACGGCCTCGATGCGGCGCGCCTGAGTGAAGCCGGGGCCCGACTGTCGATTCCGCGCTACATGCGCCTGGGTCACGGCGCTATCCAACTGACCGCCAACCCGGCGCTGGGCTTGCGCATGGGCCAGCTCAGCCGCCTGAGCCAGGCCGGTCTTGCCGGTGTCACCGCCGCCCAGGCGCCGACGGTGCGAGAAGCTGCGCGCTGCCTGATTCGCTTCGAAGCTTTGTACGGCTCCAACTATCGTGGTCAATCGAGCTTTCACGAGGACGCCCAGGGCGCCTGGCTGCGCTTTTACTCCATCAGCCCCTACAACAGCTACAACCGCTTCGTGGTGGACTCGATCATCGCTGGCTGGTTGCAGCAGCTATCGAGCGTCAGCCCTGCCCCACTGCGGGCCGAACGTATCGAAATAGAGTTCGAGCCGCCCGTTTACCGCGCAGTCTATGACGACGTGCTGGGCGATTGTCCGATCCAGTTTGGCGCCGAACACAATCAACTGCGCCTGAGCCTGGCGAGCCTGGCCCAACGCAACCCTGAGCACTGCCCGAGCACCTGGCGCCATTTGCTGCAATTGTGTGAACGGGAGCTGGAACAACTGACCCGCACCCGCAGCCTGCGTGAACGCATCATAGCCCTGCTGGGGCCGTTGCTCAGTGGTGGCCGGGAACCCGACCTTGAGGAAGTGGCGGCACGCCTGAAGCTGCCCACCTGGACCTTGCGCCGCAAACTCGCGGAAGAAGGCACGCAGTTTCGCGCGATTCTCAACGACACGCGCCGCGACCTGGCCATGACCTACATTCGTGACACCGAACTGGCATTCGGTGAAATCGCCTACTTGCTGGGCTTTGCTTCAGCCGAAGCGTTTCAACGGGCATTCAAACGCTGGAGCGGCCAGACGCCCGGCGAGTTTCGCCGAAGTCATAGAAAGTCAGCCTGAAGCTGCAGCGTTGATTACAACTCGGTGGCGTCTTCTGCTGGTTCCACCGGGTCCAGTTCGAAGGCCTGGTATTCGAGCAGCTCTTCCTGATAATCGTCCATTATTGAATCCCCCACAGCTTGTCGAAAAACGTCTGAATAAATGACCTGCATTTTCAGCATAAAGTGCCCGCGTGAAAGAAAAATGACATGGGCACGACGCTGCGTAGCTACTGAATAAAACGTAGCAGGCGGTCAGGAATTTATCACTGGTTTTTTGCTGCAGGGCGCAGGGCCAAGCCTGTTGGTTGATGCCGATCAATTGTCGCGATGTTATGGGGTCGGCGTCGTATGAGCCGAACCCGTAACGTAGCAGGTCTTTACTGGCCGGAGACGGGAATCGCCGGAATCGGTTCGCTCGGTGGAGGCAGGTCGCTTGGGTTGGCCGGCGGCGTGATGATTTCAGCGGACGGTGCCGGCGCTGTGTTTTCGACCGGGGTAATCGGTGCCGCTTCAGGTGGTGGAGCAAACGGTTCGGAAACCGCTGGCGCGGTTTCGACAGGAGTTGGTTCCGGTGTTGGCTCAGCAGCGGGTGCAGGGGCAGCCGGGATCTGTTCAGGGGCAGGTGCAGACGCTGGGGCTGGGGCTGGGGCTGGCGCCAATGGTGCCGGTGCAGCTTTGACTTCAGGCACACCCAGGTCGGTTTTCGGCTTTTCGATAATGTGCGCAGCCTTCTTTGCTTCCGGCGGCAGGAACAATTCGATCAGGGCAAAAAAACGCTCATAGAACTTGGCCGAGGTGACGGTTTCGCTGGCCACCTTGACCATCGAGTCGTCAGAGGAGCCGATCGGCATCGATACCGAGCCCAGCACACCCACGCCAAGACTGGCGGAGTTGTTGGTCTTCTTCAGCGCATAGCGATCCTGCAGGGCGTTGGCGAACACGGTCGCGTGATGGCCTTCGCTGCCATCATCGGTACAGACCACACTGAAGCTGATCTCCATGTGGTTTTCGCCGGTCTGCTGGAAGCTCTTGTGGCCGCTGATGAGTTTCGGATCGCTGCTGGTGATGATGTAACCCTGACTGAGCAAGGCCCGACGCGCGGCTTCACAGCTCTGCGCGTCAGTCACCGGATAGTTGCGCGAATAGGTTCCAGAGTCATCGAACTTCTCATGCTCATAGATCGCGGCTTTCTCTGACGAACAACCGGCCGCAGCGGCCAGCACGATTGCCAGCCCGACAACCCGCACGGGAAATGATTTAAACATTGAACATCCTGAGGGAAACAGTCCGGGGCGTATTGTGCAACAGAACGATGCCTGAGGGAGCATCGATTGTGTCTTGAAACGGTTACAGGTGTGTTGACTGCCTTCCATGCGGGAAGTTGCCGGGGCATAGCAAAAGATCAAAAGATCGCAGCCTGCGGCAGCGTCTACAAAGGCTGTGATCTTTTGATCTTGATGAAAAAAACCCCGACCAATGGCCGGGGTTTTTATGAAACGCAACACTCAGTCAGTCATCAGTACTTCTTGATGTCAGCCTGGCTTTCCAGTTGCTTGCGGTAAGCCGCGAAGTCTTGCTGGCCGACACGGGAAGCGAGGTAGCGGCGGTATTGCGCTTTCTCTTCTTCAGTCGGTGCTGCCGCTTCGTTCACGCCATTGAGACGCACGACCACCAGGCTGCCATCCGCCAGCGTCACGCTGGTGAAGGTCGGTTTGTCCTTGGCAGCCGGTTTCGGCATGCGGAACAACGCTTGCAGCACAGCAGGGTCGACCCCTTCCTGAGCACGGGTAGCGGCTTCGGTGACTTTCCAGCTCTGGCCGTCGATAGCCTGGTCCAGCGGGGTCTTGCCTTCGCGCAGACTGACGATCAGGGCTTCGGCCTTGGTCTTGGCATCAGCGCTGGCGTGTTCCTTGGCCAACTGCACGCGGATGGCCGCAGCGACGCTTTCCAGCGGCAGTTGCGAAGGCTTCAGGTGCTCCTTGGCGCGCAGCACGATCACGGTTTCCGGATCGAGCTCGATGGCAGTGCTGTTGGCACCTTCATCCAACACTTCAGGGCTGAACGCGGCAGTGATCACACCACGGTTAGCTGTGACGCCCTCCCCCCCTTCACGACCAAACGCTTTGGAGGTGTGAACGGTCAGCTTCAGGTCCTGCGCCGGCTGGGCCAGATCGGAAGCCTCGAACGCGGCATCTTCCAGTTGCTTGCTCGCCTCGACGAAACGCTGTTCGACCTCCTGGGTCTTCAGCGTACGGGTCAGCTTGTCTTTCAGGCTGGCGAACGTCGGCACTTCTGGCGCTTCCACGCCCAGCAGCTTGATCAGGTGGAAACCGAAATCGGTGCGAACCGGCGCCGAAACCTGGTCCTTGTTCAGCGCGTACAGGGCTGTTTCGAACGCCGGGTCGTAGACGCCAGGACCGGCAAAACCAAGGTCGCCGCCATTGTTGGCCGAACCTGGATCCTGGGAGAATTCCTTGGCCAGCGCCTCGAATGTCTCACCCTTGGCCAGACGCGCCTGAACCTCGTCAATCCTGGCCTTGGCCTGCGCTTCGGTGGTCTTGTCGTTGACTTCGATCAGAATGTGCGCAGCCCGGCGTTGCTCCGACAGGTTGGCGATTTCTTTCTGATACGCCGCCTGCAGGTCTTCGTCCTTGACGCTGACCTGATCGAAGAAGGAAGACTTCTTCAACTCGAGGTAATCGATGATCACCTGATCCGGCGTCATGAATTCCTTGGCGTGTTCGTCGTAGTAGGCCTTGACCTCTTCGTCGGTCAGCTTCACAGCCGCCGGGTCAGCCTTGATGTTCAGGGAAGCGAAATCGCGGGTCTGTTTTTCCAGACGGGCGAATGCCAGCACCTGTGCATCGGTGACGAAACCGCTACCCGCCACACCGGCACGCAATTGACCGATCAGCATTTCCTGAGCCAGCATCTGGCGGAATTGCATACGGCTGTAGCCCAGTTGACGAATCACCTGATCGAAACGCTCGGGGCTGAATTTGCCATCCACCTGAAATTCAGGTGTTTGCAGGATGACCTGGTCCAGCGCCGCTTCGGAAAAAGCGAACTTCGAATTTTCTGCGCCTTGCAGCAGCAGCTTGCGATCGATCAGGCCTTTGAGAGCCGATTCGCGCAGCATTTTTTCGTCAAGCAAGGATGCATCGAAATCCTTGCCCAGCTGTTGCATGAGTTGACGGCGTTGCATATCGACCGCCTGGCTCAGCTCGTTCTGGCTGATTTCTTCGCCATTGACCTTCGCCGCTTCATTCTTGCTCGTCGTGGCCTGAAAAATGGCGTCGAAACCGGTCAGCGCCATCAGTGCAACGATGACCCCGATAATGGTCTTGGCAATCCAGCCTTGTGAATTGTCCCTGATATTCTGCAGCATGCGTCCCCCAGAAACGGTTGAACTTCAAAATTAGGCAACCGTGGAGCGTGGGTAGTATCCGGATAGAAGAAAGGCGCATCCGAGGATGCGCCTTCTCGTAACTGGCGGAGCGGATCGAGGCTCGAACTCGCGACCCTCGGCGTCTTGAATCGGCAACTGCCGTCCAGACTGCCGCTCCGCTGCCAGGTCAGGCATGACCCCGACCCGGATGGGCAAAAAACTGAAACGAAACTTAGTTGACAGCTTCTTTCAGTGCTTTACCGGCTTTGAAACCTGGTTTTTTGGCTGCTGCGATTTCCAGCGTCTTACCGGTCTGTGGGTTACGACCAATGCGAGCTGGACGATCGGTTACGGAGAAAGTGCCGAAACCAACCAGAACCACGGAGTCGCCAGCCTTGAGAGCGCCAGTGACGGATTCGATTACAGCGTCCAGCGCACGGCCGGCAGCAGCTTTCGGGATATCAGCGGATGCAGCGATAGCATCAATCAGTTCCGACTTGTTCACTCTAAGTCCCCTTACTATCTATTTGAGTATGATTCTAAGTTTTTTTGGTAAAAGCAAAAACCAGTGCTGAATGGCCTACAGACACTTAAGAGCCGCTTTATAACAAGGGCTCTAAAAAACTGTCAAGGAAGCCCCCCAGGCAAATACGTACTAATGCGTGCTGATTCTTTCCTTGGAATCCGAGTCGCGTTTCTCATCCTTCGCGACTATCTCCGGAGCCACATCCGGCAAGGGCTCCGGCGCGTATTGCAGCGCAATTTGCAGGACCTCGTCAATCCATTTAACCGGTTTAATCTGTAGATCCTGCTTGATATTGTCCGGAATCTCCTTCAGATCGCGCACGTTCTCTTCAGGAATGATCACCGTCTTGATTCCGCCACGATGTGCCGCGAGCAGTTTTTCTTTTAAACCGCCAATCGCCAGCACCTGGCCACGCAAGGTGATTTCACCGGTCATGGCGACATCAGCGCGTACCGGAATCCCGGTCAAGGCCGATACCAGTGCCGTGCACATGCCCACACCGGCGCTAGGACCGTCTTTGGGCGTCGCCCCTTCCGGCATGTGGATGTGGGTGTCGCGCTTCTCGTGGAAGTCCAGGGGGATCCCCAGGCTCTTCGCCCGACTGCGCACAACGGTCAGGGCTGCGGTGATCGATTCGACCATCACGTCCCCCAGGGAACCGGTCTTGATCAACTGGCCTTTGCCTGGTACGACAGCGGCTTCGATGGTCAGCAATTCGCCACCGACCTGAGTCCACGCCAGCCCGGTTACCTGACCGATCTGATCCTGCTGTTCAGCCAGGCCATAGCGGAATTTACGCACGCCGAGGAAGTGCTCGAGCATGTCTGCCGTGACCTTCACCGAGAAGCGTTTTTCCAGTGCATGCTCCTTGACGGCCTTGCGGCACACCTTGGCAATCTGGCGCTCCAGACCACGCACACCGGCTTCGCGGGTGTAGTAGCGAATGATGTCGCGGATGGCTTCGGCGTCGAATTCCAGCTCGCCTTTCTTCAGGCCGTTTGCCGTAATCTGCTTGGGCGAAAGGTATTTGACGGCGATGTTGATCTTCTCGTCTTCGGTGTAGCCCGGCAGACGAATCACTTCCATCCGGTCCAGCAACGCTGGCGGAATGTTCATGGAGTTGGAGGTGCACAGGAACATCACATCGGAGAGGTCGTAATCGACTTCCAGATAGTGGTCGTTGAAGCTGTGGTTTTGCTCCGGATCAAGTACTTCCAGCAACGCCGATGCAGGATCGCCGCGCATGTCGCTACCCATCTTGTCGATTTCATCGAGCAGGAACAGCGGGTTGCGCACACCCACTTTTGTCATCTTTTGAATCAATCTTCCTGGCATCGAACCGATGTATGTACGGCGATGACCACGAATTTCCGCTTCGTCACGCACACCGCCAAGGGCCATGCGCACGAACTTGCGGTTGGTGGCATGAGCAATCGACTCCGCCAGGGACGTTTTACCAACCCCTGGAGGGCCAACCAGGCACAGCACCGGACCACGAATCTTCTTCACGCGCTTTTGCACGGCGAGGTATTCGAGGATCCGTTCTTTGACTTCTTCAAGACCGTAGTGGTCGGCGTCCAGAATGTCTTCTGCACGCGCCAGGTCCAGGCGCACCTTGCTCTGGGCTTTCCATGGCACCTGAACCAGCCAGTCGATGTACGAACGCACCACGGTGGCTTCCGCCGACATCGGCGACATTTGCTTGAGCTTGTTCAGTTCAGCGGTAGCCTTGGCCAACGCGTCTTTTGGCAGGCCGGCGGCATCGATACGCTTTTTCAGCTCTTCGACTTCGTTGTGGCCTTCGTCGCTGTCGCCGAGCTCTTTCTGAATGGCCTTCATCTGCTCGTTCAGGTAGTACTCGCGCTGACTGCGCTCCATTTGTTTCTTGACGCGACCGCGAATGCGCTTTTCGACCTGCAGCAGATCGATCTCGCCATCCAGCAACGCCAGCACGTGCTCGACCCGGGCCGACAGATCAATGATTTCGAGGATTTCCTGCTTCTGCTCGATCTTCAGAGCCATATGCGCGGCCATGGTGTCCACCAGGCGACCTGGCTCGTCGATGCTGTTGAGCGACGACAGGACTTCAGCGGGGACTTTCTTGCCCAACTGCACATATTGCTCGAACTGCGACAGCAGGCTGCGCACGAAGACTTCGGATTCGCGCTCCGGTGCGTCGACTTCGTCGATCAGCGAGACTTCGGCGCGGCAATGGCCGTCCACTTCGCTGAAGCGCTCCACGGCGCCGCGCTGTTCGCCTTCGACCAGAACCTTGACCGTACCGTCTGGCAGTTTGAGCAGCTGCAGGACAGTGGCAATGGTACCCACGCGATATAGCGCATCTTCACCGGGATCGTCGTCCGCGGGGTTCTTTTGGGCCAGCAGAAGAATCTGCTTGTCGCCCGTCATCGCAGCTTCGAGGGCTTCGATGGATTTCTCGCGCCCCACGAACAGCGGGATAACCATGTGCGGATAAACCACGACATCACGCAATGGCAGGAGAGGCAATTCGATGGTTGTCTTCATGATTTCGCCTCTACGGCGGCCGTAAGGCCGTAAACAGATGGAATTAAGCCTGAAACCAAGATGGGGGCTTGTTTAGAAAAAAACAAGCGGATAAAAGCAGTAAAAGATCGCAGCCTGATGAAGTTTGAGAAAATGGTCGGCTGCCAGGCCGCCATCGCTGGCAGGCCAGCTCCCACAAAAGCAAAGGGGCCCGAAGGCCCCTTCTATGTAACGGCTGCTTTGAACCGACTGCGTGACGCTTAAGCGTCTGGCGCGGCCTTGGCAGCAGGCTCACTGTTTTCGTAGATATACAGTGGCTTGGACTTGCCTTCAATTACGCTTTCATCGATCACTACTTTACTCACCTCGGACTGCGAGGGGATTTCATACATAGTGTCGAGCAATACACCTTCGAGAATCGAGCGCAGGCCACGGGCACCGGTTTTACGCTCCAGGGCACGCTTGGCGACCGATTTCAGAGCGTCGGAACGGAATTCCAGATCAACGCCTTCCATCTCGAACAGCTTGGCATATTGCTTGGTCAGGGCATTTTTCGGCTCAGTGAGAATCTGCATCAACGCAGCTTCATCAAGCTCGTCCAGCGTGGCAAGCACCGGCAGACGACCGACGAATTCCGGGATCAGACCGAACTTGACCAGATCGTCAGGTTCGACTTCACGCAGGGACTCGCCCACCTTCTTGCCTTCTTCCTTGCTGCGCACTTCTGCGTTGAAACCGATGCCGCCTTTGGTGGAACGGTTTTGAATGACCTTTTCCAGACCGGAGAACGCACCACCGCAGATGAACAGGATGTTACGGGTGTCGACCTGCAGGAATTCCTGCTGTGGATGCTTGCGACCGCCTTGAGGCGGAACGGAAGCGACCGTGCCTTCGATCAACTTGAGCAGGGCCTGCTGCACGCCTTCACCGGAAACGTCCCGGGTGATGGACGGGTTGTCAGACTTGCGCGAAATCTTGTCGATTTCATCGATGTAGACAATGCCCATCTGGGCCTTTTCCACGTCGTAGTCGCACTTCTGCAGCAGCTTCTGAATGATGTTCTCGACATCCTCACCCACATAACCCGCCTCGGTGAGGGTGGTTGCGTCGGCGATGGTGAACGGAACGTTCAGCAAGCGGGCCAGTGTTTCGGCAAGCAGGGTCTTACCCGAGCCTGTCGGGCCGATCAGCAGGATGTTGCTCTTGCCGAGTTCGACGTCGTCATTCTTTTTGTCACGCTGGTTCAGGCGCTTGTAGTGGTTGTACACCGCTACGGCCAGAACCTTTTTCGCACGCTCCTGACCAATCACATACTGATCGAGGATGCCGCTGATTTCTTTGGGCGAAGGCAATTTATGCGCGTTGCTTTCGGCCTGGGCTTCCTGCACCTCCTCACGGATGATGTCATTGCACAGGTCGACGCACTCGTCGCAGATAAAGACCGAGGGGCCGGCAATCAATTTGCGTACTTCATGCTGGCTTTTGCCACAGAAGGAGCAATAGAGCAGCTTGCCGTTGTCCTCGCCGTTGCGGGTGTCAGTCATTCGTTCGATCCAAATCCGATAGGCTTGCAACACAAGATGAAGGCTATTGCGGGCTTTTTCAAGCCCGCCGCTGATCAGACGCGCCGACCAAGCCTATTTTGAGCTGCTTATTTTTAAGCTGGGCGCTGGTTGATCACTTCGTCGATCAACCCGTATTCCTTCGCAGCCTCTGCACTCATGAAGTTGTCGCGATTGGTATCGCGCTCGATTTCTTCCAGAGTGCGGCCGCTGTGCTTGGCCATCAGCGTGTTGAGACGCTCGCGAATGAAGAGGATTTCCTTGGCATGGATTTCGATATCCGACGCCTGGCCCTGGAAACCGCCCAGTGGCTGGTGAATCATCACGCGCGAGTTCGGCAGGCAGTAACGCTTGCCTTGTGCTCCGGCCGTCAGCAGGAACGCGCCCATGCTGCACGCCTGACCGATACAGGTGGTCGACACGTTTGGCTTGATGAACTGCATGGTGTCGTAGATCGACATGCCCGCTGTCACCGAACCACCCGGGGAGTTGATGTAGAGATGGATGTCCTTGTCCGGGTTTTCCGCTTCAAGGAACAGCAGTTGCGCACAGATCAGGTTGGCCATGTAGTCCTCTACAGGGCCCACCAGAAAGATCACTCGCTCCTTGAGCAGGCGCGAATAGATGTCGTAGGCGCGCTCGCCACGAGCGGACTGCTCGACAACCATCGGGACCAGGCCGCCTGCGGCCTGGATATCAGAGTTCTGCTGAATATAGGAATTACGGAACATGCTCTGCAGTCACTCCCAAATAGTTATGTCTTGAATACGCATAAGCCAGCTCGAGAGCTGGCTTATGGTGTGTGCTTCTAACGCAAAATCAATCAGTCGGCTTGTGGAGCTTCTACCGGCTTGACCGCTTCTTCGTAAGAGACCGATTTGTCGGTCACGCTAGCTTTCTGCAGAACAGTATCCACAACTTGCTCTTCCAGCACAACCGAACGGACTTCGTTCAGTTGCTGGTCGTTTTTGTAATACCAGGATACAACTTGCTCAGGCTCCTGGTAGGCCGAAGCCATTTCCTGAATCATCTCGCGAACGCGGGCTTCGTCTGGCTTGAGGTCGAATTGCTTGACCACTTCAGCCACGATCAGACCCAGCACCACGCGGCGCTTGGCTTGTTCTTCGAACAGCTCGGCCGGCAGTTGGTCAGGCTTGATGTTGCCACCGAACTGCTGAACAGCCTGCACACGCAGACGGTCAACTTCGTTGGACAGCAGAGCCTTTGGTACTTCGATCGGGTTGGTGGCCAGCAGACCGTCCATTACCTGATTCTTGACCTTGGATTTGATCGCCTGACGCAGTTCGCGCTCCATGTTCTTGCGAACTTCGGTGCGGAAGCCTTCCAGGCCGGTTTCCTTGATGCCGAATTGAGCGAAGAATTCTTCGGTCAGTTCTGGCAGTTTTGGCTCGGAAACAGTGTTCACGGTAACGGTGAACTCAGCGGTTTTGCCAGCCAGGTCGAGGTTCTGGTAGTCCTCTGGGAAGGTCAGGTTCAGAACGCGCTCTTCGCCGGCTTTAGCGCCAACCAGACCGTCTTCGAAGCCAGGGATCATACGGCCGGAACCCAGAACCAGCTGAGTACCCTTGGCGGAACCACCAGCGAACACTTCACCGTCGACCTTGCCGACGAAATCGATGTTCAGCTGGTCTTCGTTCTGGGCAGCGCGATCGGCCACTTCGAAACGAGTGTTCTGCTTGCGCAGGATTTCCAGCATCTTGTCCAGATCGGCATCGGTCACGTCAGCGCTCAGGCGCTCTACGGTGATACCGTCGAAACCGGCAACGGTGAACTCAGGGAACACTTCGAAAACTGCGACGTATTCCAGATCCTTGCCAGCTTCCAGGGATTTAGGCTCGATCGAAGGCGAACCGGCCGGGTTCAGCTTCTGCTCAACCACAGCTTCATAGAAGGAAGACTGGATCACGTCGCCTACAGCTTCCTGGCGAGCATCAGCACCAAAGCGGCGCTTGATTTCGCTCATTGGCACTTTGCCTGGACGGAAGCCAGCAATCTTGGCCTTTTGGGCGGTCTGCTGCAGACGCTTGTTGACCTGGCTCTCGATGCGCTCAGCCGGCACGGTGACGCTCATGCGGCGCTCAAGAGCAGTAGTATTTTCAACAGAAACTTGCATGGATATTCCTCGTTGCACAGACGTTAGCCGGCCGTTTCCGACCCCAGAATCAAGGGCATGCATTCTAGTGGGTCAAACTCAAGAAGTCACCCTACTGAAAACGGGTAAAAACGCAGCAGGCAATTTATAGGTGCGAATGCACGAATGCACCCCGCTCCCGTGACGAATACAGCCAAAGACGCCAAGGCTCTGCGCCAACCCTTCCTTATATAGAAGCGTTGCCAATCATTTCCCTGACAGCCAGCCCTGCGTGCAAGACCGGCGGGCAGCGCGGCATCATCGAGAAACACAAATACGACGAAACGCCCCACCCTGCGACCCGGAACCCGCGGTCGCCGAAACTCGGACCACCAAAACAAAAAAAGGCGCCAGACTGTTAAATCTGGCGCCTTTTCGAAATATGGGGTGGACGATGGGGATCGAACCCACGACAACGGGAGTCACAATCCCGTGCTCTACCAACTGAGCTACGCCCACCATATTGCGTGACAAAGAAGCCAAACAACTTCTCTGTTGAACCCCAATCCTGTCGCTCGACATGAATGAAGCTTTATTTGGTGCGGATGAAGAGACTCGAACTCTTACGCCTCGCGGCGCTGGAACCTAAATCCAGTGTGTCTACCAATTCCACCACATCCGCGGAGTGAAGCTTTTAAAGCAAAGGCGCCAGACTGTTAATCTGGCGCCTTTCGAAATATGGGGTGGACGATGGGGATCGAACCCACGACAACGGGAGTCACAATCCCGTGCTCTACCAACTGAGCTACGCCCACCATATCGCGCTACTTGTGCCAATGCTGCCTAATGGCGCACCCGGCAGGACTCGAACCTGCGACCATCCGCTTAGAAGGCGGATGCTCTATCCAGCTGAGCTACGGGCGCCTTGTTAGCTGTACCCTTGAAGGACTACAAACTAAGTGCTTTTCAGTTTTGCAGAACCTTGATTCCGCTCAACCTTCTCAACCAGTGCTAGGCTGTGCCCGACAAGTGCGACGAATAGTATAGAGCCCCCCAAAGGCCGTCAAACCTTTTTTAAAAAAAATTCATTTAATTAAAGGGCTTAGGGGAATTTGCAGACCAAGCGCCTTTGCCCTCACCGCATGACATGCGAGAATGCGTTCTCTTTTTTTCCCCTCTCGATGGTTAATCACGCGCAATGACTGCACAACTAATCGACGGCAAATCGATCGCCGCCAGCCTGCGCCAGCAGATCGCCCAACGGGTCAACGAGCGTCGCCAGCAGGGCCTGCGCACGCCTGGCCTTGCGGTGATCCTGGTCGGCAGCGATCCCGCCTCTCAGGTTTATGTCTCGCACAAGCGTAAAGACTGTGAAGAGGTCGGCTTTCTTTCCCAAGCCTATGACCTGCCTTCCGAAACCACTCAGCAAGCGCTCACCGATCTGATTGATCGCCTGAACGACGACCCGGCAATCGACGGCGTCCTGCTTCAGCTTCCGCTGCCTGAACACCTGGACGCATCGAAACTGCTGGAGCGCATTCGTCCAGACAAGGACGTCGACGGTTTCCATCCTTATAACGTCGGTCGCCTGGCCCAGCGCATTCCCCTTCTGCGTCCATGCACCCCTAAAGGCATCATGACCCTGCTGGAAAGCACCGGTGCCGATCTGTACGGCATGAATGCCGTGGTGGTCGGGGCTTCCAACATTGTTGGCCGCCCGATGGCCATGGAACTGTTGCTGGCCGGATGCACCGTGACCGTCACTCACCGCTTCACCAAGGATCTGGCCGGTCACGTCGGCCGTGCCGATCTGGTGGTGGTCGCCGCCGGTAAACCGGGCCTGGTCAAGGGTGAATGGATCAAGGAAGGCGCGATCGTGATCGACGTTGGCATCAACCGCCAGGAAGACGGCAAGCTGGTTGGTGACGTGATTTACGAAACCGCCCTGCCCCGCGCTGGCTGGATCACTCCGGTACCAGGCGGTGTCGGCCCGATGACCCGCGCCTGCCTGCTGGAAAACACGCTGTACGCAGCGGAAACCCTGCACAGCTGAGTCCCGGCGCGTCGATAACCAGCGGTTCAAGGAACCCCGCCAATGGCGGGGTTCTTTTTGTCTGCAACAAAAGCGCGACCATCCGCCGGAAAATGACTTTTTTTTCATGTTTTACAGGACTTTCGCCTGCTGCTTGAACAACCATCGACAGTTATTCAGCCATACTCCAGAATGTCGCGCTTTTTACGAAATAGCCCGTTACAAACGGCTTATCAACACTTTATGAGTCTGCCAGCGTGAAAATTCGTCTTTCTATCCTGAGCCTATTTTTTGCAGTCGCAGGGACTTTAATCGCGCCGACCGCCAACGCTGGCGAAACCACAGCGGCGCCTCGAGATACGACACGACTCAAGCTCGCCTCCGGCAGTACGCTGCTGATGGATATGCAGACCAACAAAGTCATTTACGCCAACAATCCGGACGTTGTGGTACCGATCGCGTCCGTCAGCAAGCTGATGACTGGCCTGGTGGTGGTTGAAGCTCGCCAGAACATGGACGAATACATCAGCATAAACATCCGCGACACCCCGGAAATGAAAGGCGTGTATTCGCGGGTCAAGCTCAACAGTGAGATGCCGCGCCGGGAAATGCTGCTGATTGCGCTGATGTCTTCGGAAAACCGTGCCGCCGCGAGCCTGGCTCACCACTACCCGGGTGGTTACGCGGCGTTCATTGCCGCGATGAACGCCAAAGCCAGGGCACTGGGCATGACCAGCACCCACTTCGTCGAGCCGACCGGCCTGTCGCCACGCAACGTGTCCACCGCCCGCGACCTGAGCAAACTGCTGGTCGCCGCTCATAAGCACCCGATGCTGACCGAGCTCAGTACCACCAAGGAAAAAACCGTGTCGTTTCGCAAACCCAACTACAGCCTGGGTTTTCGCAATACCGACCATTTGGTCCGCAAGCCGGACTGGAACATCGAACTGACCAAGACCGGCTTTACCAATCCGGCCGGTCATTGCCTGGTACTGGTCACGCACATGGCTAACCGTCCGGTTGCCCTGGTCATTCTCGATGCCTATGGCAAGTACACGCACTTTGCCGACGCCACACGCATTCGTGACTGGGTTGAAAGCGGTCGCAGCGCGGATGTGCCTTCGGTGGCTTTGCAGTACAAGTCGGACAAGAACCTCAAGCAACGCCAAACCGGCGTTATTGAAGCGTCGAAGTAAAACCGCTATTCCAGTAAACAAAAAGCCCCGAACATTCGGGGCTTTTTCATTTCACTCAGTCATTGGGCAACGGCATCTGATCATCATCCGGGATGCCATCGCCGGCGCTCGGATCGTGCCGACCGTTGGGCCGTTCGGTTGGTGCTACAACAGGACGCGCCAGCGGATCGCGCATCGGACTGTCCGGATCCATCACCGGGTCCACGTCCTGTTCCGGCGTGGTGGGGACGGTTTCCGGACGTTTGTCGTCGAAACTCGAATCGGTAGTCATGCACACCTCCATTGAACCTGGTTTGAACCTAAGGTTTGAGATCACCCAGCGGATCGTAAGGCTTGGCGGGCGCCTTGGAATTGTCGTCCGGCTTCACGTCCCGGGGCGCCTTGGCCGGCCCCGTGGGATCGACCTGAGGGTCGCTGACGTCCGGAGAGTCGGGATCAAACCCCAGGTCATCACCGGAGGAATGCTCGGATGAGTGCGGGCCGTCGGGCGTATTGGAATGAGCCATGGGCGCCTCCTGAATCACGGCCCGAAAAATTTCGGGCCCGTACAGATAAGAGGCTGAAAACTACCAGCGGTGCCCGGTGGGTGACGAACGGAGTCAACGGGCAGCGAGCGCCTTTTTCGCTTTGGCGGCCGCCTGTTCCTGCCCGGCCTGAGCCAGATCCTGCGCAGCCTTCAGCCAGCGCTGCTGATCGACCTGAGCCGGAATCTGTGTCGGGTTCTGGATCAACACCGCCCAGCCTCCTGCATCTTTGAACGACGACTCGAAGGCGCTGAAGCTCATCAGCTCGTGGCGATTCATCCCGGCGCGCAGCAGGACAGTCTGTTTCTGGCGGTTGTAACCGGAGAGAATGGCATAACGCGGTTCAGCCCACAGCGCCGAGCCCTCGGTGAAACGAACCATCACCGGATACCCTGCCGCCACCTGGGTCAGCAGGGCCGGCAGTGTGCTGTCGAGGGGATAGACAACCATGCCGTACTCGCGGGCAAGGTTTTGCATGTTCTGTTGCAACTGCGCTTCACCTCCCGGCAAATGCAGGGGTTTGTCGAGCAGACCTGGCGTGATCACGATCCCTTGCTGGGACAACAGGCTGGCCAGCACCTGCGGCCCGCTTTGATAGGCCTCGCCACGGTAGAACCGACCACTGAGCTCGACACGCTCCGGCAGACGCTTGATCTCGGGCGCAACACTGCCGGCGCACCCGGCGAGGCTCGCGATGCAGCCGGCAATCAGTGCCGTCGAAACAACTCGTGAAAACACCCTTGCCATCATCACTCCCTTGTTCAGGTTCCAGGCAAACACAGGCCCGGCTTGACCGCGATCATAGGGTGCCACGCCCCGGCGGTATAGCCTCAAGCACCAGTTAAGTGAATTCGATAGAGCGAACTGGTTGATCACAGTCGACCTTCGGTCAATAGCCTGAAATACAGCAAGGACTAGACTGTCATCTGAAGAGAGCGATAAGCGAAGAGTACGCTGCCGCGGGGCAAAGAGGAGGCACTGATGAGCCTGGTGATGATCATTGCAATGTTGGTTTGCGGCTGGTTGGCCGTGGCCGCCGCCATGTTGTGGGGCGTGCTGCGCATTGCCCGTCGGCACCACCATCATCCCCCTGCTCAACCGGCGCCTCTGGTGAAAACCGAAGAGTCGTCCGCCCGACATGCCAACGCCCACTGAGCAAAACTCCCCTGTAAACCAAAACGGCCGCCTGCACTCCATGGAGTTCAGGCGGCCGTTTCTGTTCGGTGAGGATCAAGCCTGGGCGGTAAGCCGCTTCTGCCTGTTTCTGCGCATCATGTTCAACACTTCGATCGCCGCCGAGAATGTCATCGCCGCATACACATAACCTTTCGGTACATGGGCGCCGAAGCCTTCGGCAATCAGGGTCATGCCGATCATGATCAAAAAGCCCAGGGCCAGCATCACCACCGTCGGGTTTTCGTTGATGAACTTGGCCAGGGGATCAGCCGCCAGCAACATCACCAGTACCGACACCACCACCGCGATGATCATGATAGGCAAGTGCTCGGTCATGCCGACAGCGGTGATAATGCTGTCGATGGAGAACACCATGTCCAGCAGCAGGATCTGCCCGATCGCTGCGGCAAAACCCAGGGTCACGGTCGAAGTGGCCGATTTCGGATCTTCCGGTGCCGGGTCCATGCTGTGATGGATTTCAGTGGTCGCCTTCCACAACAGGAACAGACCACCGGCGATCAGGATCATGTCCTTCCAGGAAAACGCGTGGCCGAGAATTTCGATCACCGGCGCAGTCAACTGAACAATGAAAGCGATGGTGCTAAGCAGGCCCAAACGCAGGATCAGCGCCATGCCGATACCGATGCGCCGTGCCTTCTGCCGATTCTGCAGGGGCAGTTTGTTGGTCAGGATCGAGATAAAGATCAGGTTATCGATCCCGAGGACGATCTCCATCACTACCAGGGTGGCCAGGGCGACCCAGGCAGTAGGGCTTGCAGCAAGTTCTAAAAGGTATTCCATGGGTCAGTCCTGACTCGTTAAACGTTTAGATTTCCTGGGATGTGGATTCAGCTTGTTGCGCATCTTTTTCCGCTGGCTCTTTCTTGGTGATCAAGCCGCCAGTGGCATCGCTGAGCGCTTGTTCGGCGGCCTTGTGGGTGTCGTCGATCGCCTGTTTGGCGCTTTCGGCAGCCTTGCCCATCAACTGTTGAGCGCTTTTCTCGGCCTGGTCGCAACCGGCCAGTAGCAGTAAAGACGTAAACAACAGCGCCGTGGTTTTAAGCTTCATGATGCTTTCCTCGATAGAACGAACAGGCCCAACCGATGGCCCGTTGATAGCGAAGCATTCTAGGGGGAGTGATACTTCAGGAAAATTCGTATTTTTACCGAGTATACTTCGGTTTTTACGAACACTTTTCAAATGACATGCTGGGCTTTTAAAACGCGGGGATATGTATGTTGAATTACCGGCAGTTGCACTATTTCTGGGTCGTGGCCAAAACCGGCAGCATTGTCCGCGCCTGCGAGCAACTGAACCTGACCCCGCAAACCATCAGCGGGCAGATTTCGCTGCTGGAGCAGACCTATGGCATCGAGCTGTTTCGCCGGGTCGGCCGGCAGCTTGAACTGACGGAAGCCGGGCGCCAGACCCTGCCCTACGCCGAGCAAATGTTTCAACTGGGTGGCGAGCTGGAGCTGATGTTGCGGGCTCAACCCAATGAACAGCAGATTCTGTTCCGTGTCGGCGTGGCCGACGTGGTGCCCAAGTCCATCGTCTATCGCCTGATCGCGCCGACCATGGAGCTGAGCGAGCCGCTGCGCATCACCTGCCGCGAAGACAAACTGGAGCGTCTGCTCGCCGACCTGGCAATCCAGCGCCTGGACCTGGTGATTTCCGACAGCCCGATGCCGTCCCACCTGGATATCAAAGGCTACAGCCAGAAACTCGGCGAATGCGGGATCAGCTTCTTTGCCACCGCGCAACTGGCAGCACGCTACGGCGAGGATTTCCCGCGCAATCTGCACGGCGCGCCCTTACTGATTCCCGGCCCGGAAACCGTGGTGCGCAACCGCTTGCAGCGCTGGTTCGCCGATCAGCAGATCCAGCCGCAGATCGTCGGCGAGTTCGACGACAGCGCGTTAATGCAGGCCTTCGGGCAGTCCGGCAGCGGAATCTTCATCGGGCCGAGCGTGATTGCCGATGAAGTGAAACGCCAGTGTGGCGTCGAGGTGATCGGCCAGACCGACGCGGTGAGCGAGTCGTTCTACGCCATTTCGGTGGAGCGCAAGGTCAAGCACCCGGGTATTGTCGCCATTACCGAAGGTGCCCGACGCGAACTGTTTACCGCAATATGACGCTTAGGCGCAGACCTCACGGGGTTTGAAGGTCATCAGCGCCATTGCCAGCAGAATCGAGGCCAGGATGAATCCGGCAGCCGCGAAGCCCAGTCCTTGCAGGCCGACGCTGTCGATCACCCGACCGCCGATCATCGCGCCCAGGCCAATGCCGAGGTTGGCCCCGGCAATGTTCAGCGAAGCGGCAAACGCCGGTGCCTCGGGCGCAGCTTTCATCAGGCGCACATGGCTGACCAGGAACAACGCGGCCTGGGTCACGCCCCAGATACCCATGGCTGCGGCCAGTCCGAGGGGCGAATGAATGTTCGGCACCAGTGTCACCAGGCCGGCAATCATGAATGCACAGAACATCATCGAAGCTATCAGCGGATGGCGATCCACCGCGCGCCCGCCCAGGGAGTTGCCGATCAACCCCACCGCACCGAAGCCCATCAGGCACCAGCCGACCAGGGTACCGTTAAAGCCGGCCAGACGCTCGAGGATGTCAGCCAGGTAGGTGTAAGCGGTGAACATGCCGCTGAACACCACCACCGACAGCAATACATGACCCTGCATCAAAGGACTGCGCAGGATCTTGAACTGCGAAATGAAGCTGACCTGATGCTGATGCAGGCTGGTTTTCGGCAGGTAGATAAACAGCAGTAACGCCTTGGCAAACGCGATGAGTGCCAACAGGCCGAAAGCGCTTCGCCAGCCGAACGCATCGGAGATCAGTGTGCCCACCGGAATGCCGAACACCGTGGCACAGACGATGCCGAAGCCGATTTTGGCGATGGCGCGCCCGGCGTAGTCCGGCCCGACAATGTCCACCGCCGTTTCACTGGCCAGCGCCCAGAACACTGGCAGCCCCAGCGCAGGAACCAACCGGGCGAACGCCATTACCCAGATATTCGGCGCCAGCGCGGCCAGGGTATTGGCCAGGCCGAACAGGATCAGCACCGAAATGAACAGCTTGCGCCGCTCGAAACGGGCGAAATACGCGGTGAGGAACGGGCCGAACGCGGCAACGGTGAAGGCAAACAGGGTCACCAGCAGACCGGCCTGCGGGATGCTGACATCCAGGTCCCGGGCGACGGCCGGCAACAGGCCGACAATGATGAATTCCGTGGTCAGCACCGTGAAACCGGCGGCGGACAACAGAAGGATGGGCAACAACCGCATGCAAAACTCCAGAAAACAACAACAGCAGTGATAGCCCGAAGGCCCACTGGCAGACATGAAAATGAGGATGGCGAAGCTTAACAGAGTGACCGCAAAGGCGGTTGCACGAACCTGCAAAAAGCGCTGATGCCTGAGCGGCACTTCGTCACAGGCCTGAAGGATCGGTCCTACGCTGTGATAAAATCCGCGCCCTGAAAAACGTACACCCTGTATTCCACCTCTCGGTTTCCCGCCCGCGGCCTGCCCTTTTTGTGCTGCAAACCTGCGAAAACCCTGCATTTTAAAAAAAACATCAGAGATGCCGTTTTTATGAGCGCTTCATCCTCCTCGCTATTGCAACGCCTGAAACGCACCAGCCTGGTCACGCAAATCGTTATCGGCCTGATCGCCGGTATTGCCCTGGCCCTGTTTGCGCCTGAGATAGCCAAATCCAGTGCATTCATCGGCAAGGTCTTCGTCTCCGCCCTGAAAGCAGTCGCACCGATCCTCGTATTTGTGCTGGTCATGGCCTCGATCGCCAACCACAAGCACGGCCAGGAAACCCATATCCGCCCGATCCTGTTCCTGTATCTGCTGGGTACCTTCGCTGCGGCCGTGGTAGCAGTGGTTGCCAGCATGATGTTCCCGTCGAGCCTGGCGCTTTCCACCCACGACGTCGCGGTGACAGCGCCGGGCGGTATCGGCGAAGTCCTGCAAAGCCTGCTGTTGAGCGTTGTGGATAACCCGGTCAGTGCACTGATGAACGCCAACTTCATCGGCATCCTCGCCTGGGCAATCGGCATGGGCATTGCCATTCGCCACGCCGGCGACACCACCCGTGAGGTGCTGGGTGATCTGTCCAACGGCGTGACCCTGATCGTTCGCCTGGTGATTCGCTTCGCCCCACTGGGCATCTTCGGCCTGGTGGCCTCGACCCTGGCCACCTCGGGCTTCGGCGCGTTGATCGGTTACGCGCACCTGCTGGCAGTACTGCTGGGCTGCATGCTGTTCGTGGCGCTGGTGATGAACCCGGCCATCGTGTTCTGGAAGCTGCGTCGCAACCCTTATCCGCTGGTGCTGACCTGCCTGCGCGAGAGTGGCATCACCGCGTTCTTCACCCGCAGTTCGGCCGCGAACATTCCGGTCAACCTGGAGTTGAGCAAGCGTCTGGGCCTGCACGAAGACACCTACTCGGTATCGATCCCGCTGGGCGCGACCATCAACATGGCTGGCGCTGCAATCACCATCACCGTGCTGACCCTCGCGGCCGTGCACACTCTGGGCATTGCCGTGGATATTCCGACGGCCATTCTGCTTAGCGTCGTTGCGGCGATCTGCGCCTGCGGCGCGTCGGGCGTGGCGGGTGGTTCGTTGTTGCTGATTCCGCTGGCGTGCAGCCTGTTCGGCATTCCGAGCGAGATCGCCATGCAGGTGGTGGCGGTTGGTTTCATTATTGGTGTGTTGCAGGACTCGGCGGAGACGGCGTTGAACTCGTCCACCGATGTGCTGTTCACCGCGGCGGCTTGCCTGGGTGAAGAAGAGAAAGCCGAACGCCTGGCCTGATCCAAAATCCCTTGTGGGAGCGAGCAGGCTCCCACAGGGTCCGCCGTTTAGAAGACTATTATGAAAAAACCCCCGCAACCTCAGGCTGCGGGGGCTTTTTTGCGTCTGGACGGTTTAGATCGCGCCCATGTAATCGCGCTTGCCCACTTCCACACCGTTATGACGCAGCAGTGCGTAAGTGGTGGTGACGTGGAAGAAGAACTGCGGCAGGCCGTAGGTCAGCAGGTAGGACTGGCCAGAGAAGCGCTTCTCTTTCGGGGTACCCGGACGGGTCACGATTTCGATGCCTTCCTTGCCGTTGATCTGCTCCGGCGTGAACTCGCCGATGAAGGCCAGGACCTTGGCGATCAGCGCTTGCAGCTCGGCGAAGGTGGTTTCAGTGTCGTCGTACTTCGGTAGCTCGACTTCGGCCAGGCGCGCGGAAACACCCTTGGCGAAATCAACGGCGATCTGCACCTGACGCACCAGCGGGAACATGTCCGGGTATAGGCGAGCCTGCAGGAAAGCGTTCGGGTCGATGTTCTTGGCGGTGGCGTGGGCTTCGGCTTTTTTCAGCACGTCACTGAGGGCGTTCAGCATTTGCTTGAAAACAGGGACGGAAGCGTCGTACAGGGAAATGGTCATGGCAGTCTCGTGAAGTGGCAGGTGGGAAACGTGGACCGATTATAGCCATGCCCGCCCCTCCTGCGGCTTGTCTTTTATCCAGCAAGGATTAGGCTAGGCGGCTTCGACGGCATGCTTCAACGGCATAGGGAAAGCGCGATGAGCACAGAACAAGAACAGACCTTCGACGAGCCGCGGCTCAACAGCACGGAAATCCGCATTCTCGGCTCGTTGATCGAGAAGCAGGCCACCAGTCCGGAAACCTATCCGCTGACCCTCAATGCCCTGGTGATCGCCTGCAACCAGAAAACCAGTCGCGAACCAGTGATGAACCTGACCCAGGGCCAGGTCGGCCAGAGCCTGCGCGCCCTCGAAGGCCGTGGTTTCACCCGGCTGGTAATGGGTAGCCGCGCCGATCGCTGGGAACACAAGGTCGACAAGGCACTGGAACTGGTGCCGGCTCAGGTGATACTGACGGGGCTGTTGTTCCTGCGCGGCCCGCAGACGGTCAACGAACTGCTCACACGCAGTGGTCGCATGCATGAGTTCGAAGACACTGAACAGGTTGTGCATCAGCTGGAGCGCTTGATCGCTCGTGGTCTGGCGCTGTTGATCCCGCGTCAGGCCGGTCAGCGTGAAGACCGCTACATGCACGCACTGGGCGATCCGGCGGATATCGAGGCGATTCTTGCAGCGCGGCAGAACCCGGTAGAACGTGGCGGTGGCAGCGGTGTTTCGGTTGAACGGATCGAAGAGCTTGAGGCGCGGATTGCGGCGCTCGAGGAGCGTCTGTCGCGGCTTGAATAAAGCGACCTGGCCGAGGCATTGGTGCTGGCTGTACCGGCGCCATCGCTGGCAAGCCAGCTTGTAAGAGCGAGCATGCTCGCGAAGAACCTGAGAACGCCGGGGGTGTCAGGCTTCCCGCGTCAGCGTTCACGACCATCGCGAGCATGCTCGCTCCTACAGTTTGATCTTCTGCGAATGCGAGGCCTGTGGCCGCCACAGATCCCTTGTAGGAGCGAGCATGCTCGCGAAAAACCTGAGARCGCCGGGGGGTGTCAGGCTTCCCGCGTCAGCGTTSACGACCATCGCGAGCATGCTCGCTCCTACAGTTTGATCTTCTGCGAATGCGAGGCCTGTGTCCGCCACAGATCCCTTGTAGGAGCGAGCATGCTCGCGAAAAACCTGAGAGCGCCGGGGGGGGGGCAGGCTTCCCGCGTCAGCGTTGACGACCATCGCGAGCATGCTCGCTCCTACAGAATGGGAGGAGTGTAACCGCCATAGAATCCTCCCACAGCTGACTTGGCTGGATCACAGATGTGCAATCCAGCCCGGAACTTGTGGGAGCGGGCTTGCCCGCGATGGCGTCGGCACGCTCAATAAGCCGCCAAGCCCTCAACCACGGGCAAACGCCACGGCTTTTTGGAACTGTTCGTCTGTCGGCCGCACGCCGGTGTAGAGCACAAACTGCTCAAGCGCCTGGATCGCGATCACTTCCAGCCCGGTGATCACCCGCTTGCCTGCGGCGCGAGCCTGCACGATCAGCGGTGTTTCCGAGGGGATCGCCACCACATCAAAGACAGTCTCGGCATGTGCGATTACGTCAGCCTCGAACGCCAACTGGCCGGCTTCCGGTCCGCCGTCCATGCCTACCGGGGTCACGTTGATCAGCATCTGCGGACGCTGCTCACCCAACTCGGCTTGCCACCGATACCCCAACGAGTCTGCCAGCGCCCGCCCGGCACCCTCGTTACGGGCCACGATCAGACCATTGCTGTAGCCGCCATCACGCAAGGCACTGGCCACCGCCTTGGCCATGCCACCACTGCCGCGCAGGGCAAAGGTCGAATCCTTGGGTACTTCATGGGTTTGCAGCAACTGCGCAACGGCGATGTAGTCAGTGTTGTAGGCCTTGAGATGGCCATCGGTATTGACGATGGTGTTGATCGACTGAATCGCCGCAGCCGATGCATCCAGCTCATCGACCAGGGCGATGCTGGCTTCCTTGAACGGCATCGACACGCCGCAGCCACGAATACGCAGGGCGCGGATACCGGCGACAGCACCCGGCAGGTCGTGGCTGGCGAACGCTTTGTAATAGAAGTTCAGGCCCAACTGCTCATACAGATGATTGTGGAAACGCAGGCCAAAGTTCCCGGGGCGTGCCGACAGGGACATGCACAGCTGGGTGTCTTTGTTGGGGTTCATCTGCATGCAAAGCTCCTTCAAAAGCACTTTCGGATGGACGGGATTAGCCAGCCCATCGAGTTCTGTTCGATGATATTGACCTGCCTGTGCGAACCGGCACACACCGGTCAGAAAGTCGATCCAGACCTTACACAAAATTTACCCAATGGCTGTGCTGAATTTCGAAAAAAAGCTGTCTTAGTAGTATCCCCGCGACATTCCTTGGGTCTGTTGCAGACACAAGCGCCGGGTCGCAGATCGAGGAACCATCATGATCAGTCGAATCCCCACTGTAGCCTTGCTGATCGGCGCACTCGCCGTCGCAGGACAGGCGCAAGCCCATGGCGGCGGTAATGATGCGGCGGTGTTCGGAGCGATCGTCGGTACTGCCATCGTTGGCTCAGCCCTGATCAACGCCAACCGGCCGGTCTATGTGGCGCCGCAGCCGGTCTACGCCCCACCGCCACAGGTCTACTACCAGCCTCCCCCACCGGTTTATTACCAGCCGGCACCGGTCTACGTGCAACAACCGGTCTACTACGCTCCGCCGCCAATATATTACGGGCCACCCCGTGGTTATTACGGACCACCCAGAGGTTATTACGGCCCGCCCCGTGGTTACTATCGCGCCCATTACGGTCGCTGGTAACGCATCATCAAGCCCCGTGTTGAGAGCGTAATGCTGTTCACTTAAGCATGGTGTTGTTAAGAACTGGATTGGGGGGATATCCATTGCTGCGGTAACGGCCACCTATGGTTTCGCTCTTACAGCGAGTCACTTTTTGAAGAGCCCAAAAGTAACCAAAAGGCTCTTGCCCCACCACTCGGTGCCTCGCTGTGGCTCGGCATGCCCTCTCTCCAGCATTGCTCCGTGGGTCGCCGCGACGTGGAGTTTTTGCGGCCCCTGCTCGGCGGCGTGCAAAAGCCGGATCGCGGCAGTATTCGCCTGCTCGACCACGAACTGAGCGAAATGTCCGCTGGTGCCCGCGATCACTTTCAGCATTGCTCCGTGGGTCGCCGCGATGGGCCATCCCTGGCCCAGCGCGGCTAAACCGGCGTCCTGCCGGTTTCCCCACTGCGCAATGCCTGCGTTCAGCCATCGTGGTTTAACGGGGCGCCCAAATCTAAAGCCAAAGCGAGGCGGCCTGACAGCCGACCTGAATTCTAGTGAGCACGTTCCCCAAGGAGCGAGCTTGCTCCCACAATTGGATCGTAGACAGGTCCCTTAATCAGGTCGGCTRTCAGGCCGCCTCGCTTTGGCTTTGGCTTTTGATTTTCTTGCCCCCTCGAGAG
>NZ_LMLH01000030.1 GCF_001421885.1 Pseudomonas sp. Leaf48 | reverse complement strand
TGCTGTCAACACCTCTTTTTCAACTCCCTTTCGGCTTCGATGAACTGAAGCAACTTGCTGTCGAAAACTGCGTAACTCATTGTTTACCAAGGAGTTTTCTGTTTCGACTGCGCCGGAAGTGGGGCGAATTATAGGCTTCCAGAATCTGCCGTCAACCACTAATTACGCTTTTTTGGCAGAAGTGCCCTTTTTGCTCATCAGGCGTGGAATTCGCCTGGTCACAGGCGGTATTCGCAATGCGATCAGCAACGCGCCTATAACTGCATAAATCGCCCATTCCTTCAGATCAGCCCGCACAATCCAGAGCATATGCAGCAACCCCAGGCCCAGAACCACATAAACCAGGCGATGCAGCTTCTTCCAGCGAGACCCCAAGCGGCGCTGACTGTATCGATTGGACGTCACCGCCAACGCCAACAAACAGAGAAACCCCAGGACTCCGACAATAATGTAAGGACGCTTGCGCAATTCGACACCCAACTGCGACCAGTCAAAACCGAGGATAAACGCCATATAGGCGCTCAAGTGCAGGACCACATAGGCAAAACACCATAACCCCAGCTGTCGGCGGACAGCGATCCACCCTACCCAACCGGTGAGCTTCTGCAGGGGTGTCATGCTCAATGTAATGAGAAGAAGGACAAGCGTTCCCAAGCCCAACCGGTCAACCAATACCTTGCCTGGATCCGGCCCCAGCGAATCGCCCCATGCCTGATACAACCAAAGCAGCGGCCAGACCAGTGCAGCAACGAATACCCCCATACGCCAGAGCGGATATCGCATCAGTAGTTCGCCCGCAGATCGAGCCCTGTATATAGAGAAGCGACCTCATCGGCATAGCCATTGAACATCTGCGTGTCTCGCACATTCGGCTTGAACAGGCCACTGGGCAGGCGTCGTTCACGGGCCTGGGTCCAGCGGGGGTGGTCAACCGCAGGGTTCACGTTCGCATAAAAGCCGTACTCATCCGCAGCGATACTTTGCCAGGTGGTTTTCGGCTGCTCGCTCACCAGGCTGATCCGCACAATAGACTTGATACTCTTGAAGCCGTACTTCCATGGCACCACCAAACGCAGCGGCGCACCGTTCTGATTAGGCAACTCCCGCCCGTACATCCCCACCGCCAGAATCGCCAGCGGATTCATCGCCTCATCCAGGCGCAGCCCTTCTACGTAAGGCCAGTCGATCAGGGCAAACCCGGACCGCTGCCCCGGCATGCTCTTGGGGTCCTGCAGGGTTTCGAAACGAATGAACCGGGCTTTTGAGGTTGGCTCGACTTCCTTGAGCAACGCCGAGATGGGGAAACCTATCCATGGAATAACCATCGACCAGGCCTCCACGCAGCGCAGACGATAAATCCGCTCCTCCAACTGATAGGGTTTCATGAAGTCTTCAAGTGCATAGCGCCCAGGCTTGCCAACCTCCCCATCCACTACCACTGTCCATGGCTGCGTCTTCAGCGCTCCGGCGTTCGCCGCCGGGTCACCTTTGTCGGCGCCGAACTCATAGAAGTTGTTGTAGTGGGTAGCATCCTTGAATGGCGTGATCGCCTCGTCCTTGACGTTGACCGCCCCCCACCTGGTTGCTGGAAGTTTTTCGGTGAACCAGGAAGGCGCGTTACCAGGTTCGACGTCTGCATAACGGACTGCTTCATCTGCACCGGCCCAGCACGGCAAACCGCTTGCTGCCAGACCGGCAACGGCTGCACCTAATAGATGGCGACGAGAAAGATAGAAGGATTCAGGCGTGACGTCCGACTCATGGCAGTCGGACGCTTTGGGGACTTTGATCAGCATGGCTACTCCGCAGTTTTGGAGAACAGATGCACCAATAGACTGCGGAGTATGAGGGAAATTACAGGTTTTTGTGCCGGCGCAGACGTAACAGGTATTGAACCGGACCTGAGGCAGCGTAGGCGAGAAACACCAGCAACAGGATGCGTGGCGGATCGCTGAACACCACCGCGAATACCAGCACCACGGCAAGTATGGCCACGAACGGCACGCGACCTTTCAGATCCAGCTCCTTGAAGCTGTTGTACTTGATGTTGCTGACCATCAGCATGCCGGCCGCAGCTACCATCAGCGCCACCAGGAAGGACATTTTAGAGCCCTGGATGCCGTAATCACTGAACGCCCAGACAATGCCCGCCACCACACCGGCAGCTGCCGGGCTGGCAAGGCCGATGAAGTAGCGCTTGTCCGCAGTACCGACCTGAGTGTTGAAGCGCGCCAGACGCAATGCCGCGCCAGCCACATAAATGAAGGCGACCATCCAGCCGACCTTGCCCATGTCGCCCAGGGCCCAACCGAACGCCAGCAATGCCGGCGCCACACCAAAGGCAACCATGTCCGACAGCGAGTCGTACTCGGCACCGAAGGCACTCTGGGTATTGGTCATGCGCGCAACGCGACCATCGAGGCCGTCGAGCACCATTGCCACGAAAATAGCGATGGCGGCGAATGCAAAATACTTGCTCGCATTGACCGAGTCACCGGCGCTCAGGGCTGCCTGTGCACTCATCGAGTTGATGATGGAGTAAAACCCTGCGAACAGGTTCGCAGTGGTAAACAGATTCGGCAGAAGATAGATACCACGATGCCGGACTTTACGACCTTCAGCGTCGTGCCCTTCCTCGATATGCTCATCGACGGGCAGGAGGCTTTCGGCGTCAGAAGCCTGGTTTGGCTCTTCGGGACGTTCGCTCATGGACATTACCTTGCAACGGGGTGGAAAGTTTGGACTGGTGTCTGGGGACGACGGTTCGACCGCAAACGATGCAGCTTTATACCAGAAGCGCCCCGCAAACGAAAAAACGCGGCCTTAGCCGCGTTCTTCGTACAAGGGCGTGACTTAGTTTTTGGCTTTGTCGACGATCTTGTTGGCACCGATCCACGGCATCATGGAGCGCAGTTGCTCGCCGATGACTTCGATACCGTGAGCGGCGTTGTTACGACGCTTGGCGGTCATCGAAGGATAGCCGGTGGCGCCTTCGCTGATGAACATCTTGGCGTACTCGCCGTCCTGAATACGTTTCAGGGCGTTGCGCATGGCCTGACGGGATTCGGCGTTGATCACTTCCGGGCCGGTCACGTACTCGCCGTATTCGGCGTTGTTGGAGATCGAGTAGTTCATGTTGGCGATACCGCCTTCGTACATGAGGTCAACGATCAACTTCAGTTCGTGCAGGCATTCGAAGTAGGCCATTTCTGGCGCGTAGCCAGCTTCAACCAGGGTTTCGAAACCGGCTTTGACCAGTTCAACGGTACCGCCGCACAGAACGGCTTGCTCGCCGAACAGGTCGGTTTCGGTCTCGTCCTTGAAGGTGGTTTCGATGATACCGGTACGACCACCGCCAACGCCGGCGGCGTAGGACAGTGCAACGTTTTTGGCGTTGCCCGAGGCGTCCTGGTAGATAGCGATCAGGTCAGGGATACCGCCGCCCTTCACGAATTCGGAACGTACGGTGTGGCCTGGAGCTTTCGGCGCGATCATGATCACGTCGAGGTCAGCGCGCGGCACAACCTGGTTGTAGTGAATCGCGAAACCGTGGGAGAAGGCCAGGGTAGCGCCCTTCTTGATGTTTGGCTCGATTTCGTTCTTGTACAGGGAAGACTGGAACTCGTCCGGGGTCAGGATCATGACCAGGTCGGCAGCCGCTACAGCGGAAGCAACGTCAGTCACTTTCAGGCCATGGGCTTCAGCCTTGGCAACGGTGGCCGAGCCTTTACGCAGGCCAACAGTCACGTCAACGCCGGAGTCTTTCAGGTTGCACGCTTGAGCGTGACCTTGGGAACCGTAGCCGATGATGGCAACTTTCTTGCCCTGGATGATCGACAGGTCGCAGTCTTTATCGTAGAAAACTTTCATGAATTTCCCCTATATCAGGCCGTTCAGGCCATTCGCTAATTTGGTTTAGATGCTGAGTACTTTGTCGCCGCGAGCAATCCCGGTCACGCCACTACGGACGGTTTCCAGTATCGAGGCAGTGCCGATGGACTGAAGGAAGCTGTCGAGCTTGTCGCTGGTACCGGTCAGTTGAACGGTATACACGCTGGCGCTGACATCGACGATCTGTCCACGATAAATATCGGTGGTGCGCTTGATCTCGGCGCGCTGGGCGCCGGTGGCCTTGACCTTGACCAGCATCAGCTCGCGCTCGATGTGAGCACTCTCCGACAGGTCGACCAGTTTTACCACTTCGATCAGTTTGTTCAGGTTCTTGGTGATCTGCTCGATCACTTCATCGTGGCCGACAGTGGTCAGCGTCAGACGCGACAGGGTCGGGTCTTCGGTAGGGGCCACGGTCAGGCTTTCGATGTTGTAGTTGCGCTGCGAGAACAGACCAACCACACGGGACAGAGCACCGGGTTCGTTTTCCAGAAGCAAGGAAATAATGTGCCGCATGATTAGGTACGCTCCGTCTTGCTCAGCCACATATCGCGCATGGAGCCGTCTTTGATCTGCATCGGATAGACGTGCTCGCTGGTGTCGACCGAAATATCGATCACGACCAGGCGATCCTTCATGGCGAACGCCTCTTCCATCTTCGACTTCAAGTCCTTGGACTCGGTGATGCGTACGCCGACGTGGCCGTAGGCCTCTGCCAGCTTGACGAAGTCAGGCAACGATTCCATGTAGGAATGCGAGTGACGGCTGCCGTAGCTCATATCCTGCCACTGGCGAACCATACCCAGCACACCGTTGTTGAGGATGACGATTTTTACCGGCAAACCGTATTGCAGACAGGTCGACAGCTCCTGGATGTTCATCTGGATGCTGCCTTCGCCCGTAACACAGGCGACGTCGGCCTCCGGAAAGCTCAACGCAATACCCATGGCCGCCGGCAAACCGAAGCCCATGGTGCCCAGGCCACCGGAGTTGATCCACCGGTTCGGTTTGTTGAAACGGTAGTACTGCGCCGCGAACATCTGGTGCTGGCCCACATCGGAAGTTACAAAGGCGTCGCCCTTGGTCACTTCGCACAGGGTTTCGATGACCGTTTGTGGCTTGATCTTGCTGCCGTCGCCCTTGTCATAAGGGAACAGGCCACGATCACCGCGCCACTCGTCGACCTGCTTCCACCAGCTGGCAACGGACTCCTTGTTCGGGGTCTCGCCGATTTCCTTGAGGATCGCGACCATCTCGGTCAGGACGCTCTCAACCGGACCAACGATAGGCACATCGGCCTTGATGGTCTTGGAGATCGAAGCCGGGTCGATGTCGATGTGGATGATCTTGGCGTTCGGACAGAACTTGGCCGGACCGTTGATCACGCGATCGTCGAAGCGCGCGCCGACTGCAAGGATCACATCGGCATGGTGCATCGCCAGGTTGGCGGTGTAGCTGCCGTGCATGCCGAGCATGCCGATGAACTGACGGTCGGTGCCAGGGTAGGCACCCAACCCCATCAGGGTATTGGTCACTGGCAGGTTAAGCATTTTCGCCAGTTCGGTCAGTGGTGCGGAACCACCGCCGAGGATCACGCCGCCGCCCGCGTACAACACAGGACGCTTGGCCGCCAGGAGCATTTCTGCCGCCTTGCGGATCTGGCCGGAGTGACCGCGTACAGCCGGGCTGTAGGAGCGCAGCTTGGCTTTTTTCGGGAAGATGTATTCGAACTTCTCGGCCGGGTTGGTCATGTCTTTCGGGATATCGACAACGACCGGGCCCGGACGACCGGATTGCGCCAGGTAGAAAGCCTTCTTCATGACTTCAGGGATTTCCGACGCGTGCTTGATCATGAAGCTGTGCTTCACGATCGGCCGGGAAATACCGATCATGTCGGTTTCCTGGAATGCATCGGTGCCGACCATGGTGCTTGGCACCTGACCGGAGATGACCACCATTGGAATCGAGTCCATATAGGCAGTGGCGATACCGGTAATGGCGTTTGTGGCACCTGGACCGGATGTCACCAATACCACGCCGGCTTTACCGGTGGCACGGGCATAGCCGTCAGCCATATGGGTAGCCGCTTGCTCGTGACGAACCAGGATGTGGGTCACTTCCGGTTCTTTGAACAGGGCATCGTAAACATGAAGAAGAGCACCACCCGGGTACCCGTAGATATATTTGACGCCTTCGTCGCGCAAAAAGCGGACGAGCATCTCACCGCCAGATAAAAGCTCCACGTTGCTCACCTCTAAAACGCCAGAATACCGCCCACGAAAAATGGAACGGGTCTTAATAGGTTTACTTCCCAGCAGAGCATGAGCGACGGTGGTCGCCGACTACGTCAGCACTGACTGAGCAAGTATTGGGATCGTCCCAAGTGTTGCGGGCCTTTCCCACCCAGCGCGAGGTAACGCGTTGCGGGTGTAACAGGTCGGCGCGGGTGTGCGCCTCATGATCTGCCGAGTGGGCCTGCTTCTGGCAGTCCCTCTACAGCGGACTTTGGATTCTTCTGTTTCGTCCCCTGCAAGTCAAGTCGTCTATGTGCTTTATTCTGCTAAACATATGAGAACGCAAGAAAAAACCCGTAAAGCCCAGCGGTCTTAGCTTCAATTGCGCAAGTTTTGGCAGAAAATTGGCACGCGAACGCACTTCTGCATCACAGACTTGGCGGTCGCTACCTGACCGCCAACCCACAACCCTAGGGACTATCTGACTTTTACGGTTTCAGCGGGCGGCGCTGATCAATTGATCGAACTCTTTGAGCAACACCTGAAGTTGGCGATCCCTGCCCTGCACATTGCGCGAAGCAAAGACCATTTCCGCCATTTCCTGAATGCCCGAAGCGTTGGGCAGCGGCAAGTCCTGTTCGAGGATCGCCTTCATGCGCGGCAGGAAGATCCATTGCAGCCACTGCTCGAACTCCAGGGTGTCGACCGAGAACGGCTCGACACTCGATAGCGCTTCGGCCGATGGTGGGACTTCATCCCACCAGCCTTGCACCCGCAGTTCACGCTCGATCAACAGCAGTTGGTCGGCTATCCGGGGAAAGCGCGCATCCATCACAGTGAAACCTTGGCTTTCTGCCGAGCCTGTGCAGCGCCCGCAGAGTCACCCTGTTTTTCCCGTGCCTGGGCGATCAGATCCCACAGGCTGGCCTGGAGTGCCGGCCGACCGTTGGCCAGGGTCAGGCCGCGCTGGGCAAACTGCTCTGCCTGCGCCGCATCGCCCTGGGCCATCCGCACCTGCGCAAGCTTGTACAGAACCTGTGGCTCGCGAGGTGCAACACGCTGGGCGCGCTCGAGGCTGGAGGAGGCACCGTTGAGGTCACCGCTGGCCTGTTGCTGCTGCGCCGTGGTCAACAGCGCCAACACCGGGCCATCCAGTTGCTCGTCCGCAGACAGGCCGCCGGAACTGGCCGACGGAATCCCGCTTGGCGTCGACGGCATGCTGTAACTGCCCTGGTTGATCGGTGCCGACTGCCCCGAAGTCGTATCAATCGGCCCTGGCGTGATCGGGCCGGAACTGACCGGCCCCGGGGTAATCGGGGTCGTGCTGATCGGGGTCGAGGTCATGGCGCCCGCTCCCGGAACCATTACGACGACTCCGCTATCACCCTGCGGAATTTCTTGAACCTGAGCTTGCGCAGGCCGCTTGACCGTCGTTTGCCGGAAGCCGCCGTTCGCCGAAATCCGCTCGCTGTTGGAAACGGCAGTGCCGGCGTCCACAACCGGAATCGAGCCACGTTGTACGGTGGAGCAACCGCTGAGCAAAGCTACGGCGGCAACCGCTGGAATCAACCACTTGTTCACTTGAAACCCTCTTTGCTTAATTCATCCAGCCTTTGACCCAATCCATCACCGATTCGCCCGATGCCGGGCCTTCGCCAGCGCAAGCGGCACCGGGAGGCGGTTCGCTGCCGCGAATATACGGCATCTGCACAGCACCTGGGCAGCCGGCGTCAGAACCCTGCCCGGTACGCGAATCGACCCAAGCCTGGACGATGTTATCCGGTTGCGGCATGTCCAGCGGCAGCGGATCGGCCTTGCGCATGAAACTGGCCCAGACCTGCAACGCACCGGTCGCACCGGTGAATGGCGTCTTGCCGTTGTCATCACGACCCAGCCAGACCACCGCCAGCAAATCCTGGCTGAAGCCCGCAAACCAGCTGTCCCGCGAATCATTACTGGTGCCGGTCTTGCCCGCCAGGGTCAAGGTTTTCGGTAACACGTTGTAAACCGAGCTGCCGGTACCCTCACGCATGACACGCTGCATGGCGCTCTGGATCAGGTAGATGGACGCTGGATCAAAACGCTGCTGAATCTGGAACGGATAACGCTTGAGCGGCTCGCCTTCTGCCGTCAGTACGCTGCGAATCCCGCGCATCGGTGTGTTGAAGCCACCGTTGGCAAGCGTCTGGTACATGGTCGCGACTTCGATCGGGGTCATGCCACCGGCGCCGAGCAACATCGACGGGAATGCCGGGAACTCACGGCTCACACCCAGACGCGCCAGGGTCTTGAGAACATTCGGAACGCCCACCGCCAGACCCAGACGCGCGGTCGACAGATTGTAGGAATGCGCCAGCCCTTGATAAAGGAAGACTGTGCCGTGAGAGCGGCGATCGTAGTTCTGCGGTTTCCAGACCTGACCGTCCGCCCCTTTGACCGAGAAGGATTCGTCCGACAACCAACTGGTCAAGGTGTACTGGCTGGGCTTCTCGAGTGCGGTCAGGTATACCGCCGGCTTGATCAGCGAGCCGATGGGGCGTACCGCGTCCAGCGCGCGGTTGAACCCGGCAAAGCTGGCCTGACGACTGCCGATCATGGCCTGAACTTCACCGGTTTCCGGATTGGTCACGACCATCGCCGCTTCGACGTCTTCAGAGCCCTTGCGCCCCGCCAGGCGTTTAAAGGTGTCGTTGACCGAAGCTTCGGCCTTCATCTGCAGGATCGGGTCGAAGCTGGTGAAGATGCGCAGGCCTTCTTCGGTCAAGTCTTCGTCGCGATAGTCTTCGCGCAGCTGACGCTTGACCAGATCGAGGAAGCCCGGGAATGAGCTGTCGGCAAGACTGCCGCGCTTGGTCACGCCCAGCGGCATCTTCTTCGCCGCCTCGACTTGCTCAGCCGTAGCCACGCCCTGCTCCTGCAACACATCGAGCACCAGGTTGCGCCGCTCGAGGGCACGCTCCGGATAGCGCCGCGGGTTATAGGAAGATGGCCCCTTGACCATCCCCACCAGCAGAGCCACTTGATGCAGCTTGAGTTCAGCCAACGGCTGACTGAAGAAGAACTGGCTGGCCAGGCCGAAACCGTGCACCGCACGCTGACCGTCCTGACCGACGAACACTTCATTGAGGTACGCCTCAAGGATTTCGCGTTTGTCGTAATGCAACTCAAGCAGCAGCGCCATCATGGCTTCGGTGAGCTTTCGGCTCAGGCTGCGCTCATTGGTCAGGTAGAAGTTTTTCACCAGCTGCTGAGTCAGGGTACTGCCGCCCTGGCGCATACGGCCCGACGAGCCATTGACCCAGATCGCCCGTGCAATCGACTTCGGCGAAACACCAAAATGATGATAGAAATCCCGATCCTCGACAGCCACCAGGGTTTCGAGCAAATACGGTGGCACCTGATCGATCTTGATCAGAATCCGGTCTTCGAGGTTTTTCGGATACAGACCGCCGATCAGCAGCGGCTCCAGGCGCACAACCGACAGTTTCGAGCCGTTGGTCGCCGACAGTTCGGCGACGTAGTCACCGGAGAACCGCACCCGCACCGGCTGCGCTTGCTCCATGCCTTCATAGAACTGGAAGCCGCGGGTATTAAGGTCGACGGTATTGCCATTGACTGCAGCGGCGCCCGGGCCGTTGGCCACACTTTCACGGCGATAGCCCAAGGCATCCAGCTCGGTCAGGAAATCGTCCTTGCTCAGTTTCTGCCCGACGAACAGTTCCAGCGGGCGCGCATACACCTTGGCCGGAATGGTCCAGCGCTTGCCGGAGAACTTCTCCTGGACGATCGCGTCGAGGTACACGGCGAATCCGGCCAGCACGACAAGGCCGACCAGACTGAGTTTAATGGCCCAGCCTAACCAGGGGCTCAGGCCTCTGGAGGGTGGTTTTTTGGGGGTGCGGGGAGTTCGAGTACGAGTCATGGCGGCGGATTATACGCACTTTATGGCTAGTCAACAGGAGCGCTCCGAGGTTTGCGTCGAGCGGACTTGCGGCCATAATGGCGACCTCGAATTTCCCAGACTCTGAAGGATCGCCCGTGAGCCAGTCCCTGATCGCTGCCCTGCAAAACCCTGCCCTCTACCCGCACCCTGTAGATGGGTTCCAGGTCATCGAGACCCATATTTCCTGGGTCCTGCTCACCGGCCCATTTGCCTATAAAGTGAAGAAGCCGGTCAACTTCGGCTTCCTCGACTTCACCAGCCTCCAGGCTCGGGAAAAATTCTGCGGTGAAGAGCTGCGCCTGAACCAGCGCCTGACCGACGATTTGTATCTGGAAGTTATGCCGGTCACCGGCAGTGCCGAAGCGCCGCAACTGGGCGGTGACGGCCCGGTTATCGAATATGTGCTGAAAATGCGCCAGTTCCCGCAGACCGGATTGCTCAGCACCCTGCAAGCCAATGGCGAATTGACCCCTGCGCACATCGACGAGATGGCCGAGCAGATCGCCCGCTTCCACCTCAGCGCCCCGAAAGTTCCGGCCGAGCACGAGGCCGGCACCCCGGACAGCGTGATGGCACCGGTGCGCCAGAACTTCGAACAGATTCGCCCGTTCCTCAGTGACAAGGCCGATTTGCTGCAACTCGATGCCCTGCAGGCCTGGGCCGAGAGCAGCTTCGAACGCCTCAAGCCACTGTTCGCCCAGCGTAAGGCCGATGGTTTCATCCGCGAGTGCCACGGCGACATCCACCTCGGCAACGCGACCGTGATCGACGGCAAGGTTGTGATCTTCGACTGCATCGAATTCAACGAACCGTTCCGCTTTACCGACGTCTATGCCGACACCGGCTTCCTGGCAATGGACCTGGAAGACCGCGGCCTGAAATGCCTGGCACGGCGCTTCATCAGCCAGTACCTGGAGCTGACCGGCGACTACCAGGGCCTCGAACTGCTGAATTTCTACAAGGCTTACCGCGCGCTGGTCCGCGCCAAGGTCGCGCTGTTCAGCATGCCGGCGGACGCCACCGCCGTGCAGCGCGCAACCACCCTGCGTCAGTACCGCAACTACGCCAACCTGGCGGAAAGCTACAGCACCATACCTTCGCGCTTCATGGCCATTACCCACGGTGTTTCCGCCGTCGGCAAAAGCCACGTGGCCATGCGCCTAGTGGAAGCCTTGGGCGCCATTCGCCTGCGCTCCGATGTCGAGCGTAAACGCATGTTTGGCGAACAAACCGTAGCCAACGATCTGCAGGCCGGCATCTATAGTGCCGACGCCAGTGTCGCCACCTATACCCGCCTGCATGAAATTGCCGATGTCATTCTGCGGGCAGGTTTCCCGGTGGTGATCGACGCTACCTATCTCAAGCAGGATCAACGCGTGCTCGCGGCGAAAGTTGCCGAAGCCACAGGCGCGCCGTTCCTGATCCTCGACTGCAACGCACCGCAGGCAGTCATCGAAAGCTGGCTGGCCTTGCGCCAGTCCGATAAAAAAGACCCTTCGGATGCCACCCTGGCGGTTATCGCTGCCCAACAAGCCAGCCGCGAAGCACTGACGCCAGCAGAAATCCTCTGCAGCAAACGCGTTCAGACCAATGAAAGCGGGACTCTGGATACCGTTGTCGCGCAAATCCGTCAACGCCTTCCAGGCTTGTAAAACTATTTCGGTCGTGAAGCCCTCGCTGGCTTCACGGCCGCCAAATAGTGGCACTATACTGGCGTCATAAAACCATCAGGTGATGCGACATGAGCCAGCCCAAACTTCTCGACACCCCGCTTTATGCGCTGCTGCACAAAGACGACATCAGCGGCTTCAATAGCGAGCGCCCGCTCAATGAGTCTATCGATATGGTGGGAGGGGACTTCCGTGGGCTGGATCTGCGGGAATTGAATGCCGATGGCGTAGACTTTTCGGACGCCTACTTCCGCTCTGCCGACTTGCGTGGCATCGACTTTCGCAAAGCCAGACTGGAAGGTGCCAGCCTGGCCCATGCGCAAATTTCCGGAACCTACTTTCCGCCGGAACTGAGTGCCGACGAGATCCTGATGTCGATGAATTTCGGCACACGACTGCGTTACCGCACACGCTGAAACAGTCCGCAAACTGGACAGTCCGGCGCCTTTTCTGCGCGCCGGACCATGAGTTTTCTTCTCTCACGAACGCCGTTTCCAGGCGCTGGTTCCGGCCACGTTCGCGCCTCATCGAGCTCTCTCCAAAATTCCCTCCTTAGAAGCGTTTGCGTCGAAAACGACCAAACGATAACGCTTTTCCTACTGATGGCTACACTCCTCAATACTGCCCTCGCGCACTATTCGGCCATCGCAAGGAGGCTCGATGAATGATGAACTGCAACACCTGAAGAATCTTGGCAAGACGTCGGCGCAATGGCTGCATGCCGTGGGCATCCATAGCGCCTCGGACTTGCGTCGCCTGGGAGCGGTGGACGCTTACCGGGCCGTGCGCACGCGCGGTTTTCGCGCGTCAAAGGTGTTGCTGTATGCAATTGAAGGCGCCCTCATGGACGTACACTGGAACGATATTCCTGCCGAACGCAAGGAAGCCCTGAACAAGCAGCTCGAGGCCATTTCGTCACGCCACAAGAATTGAGCCAACTCCAAGGCAATGATTACGACATTCGAGACGTCGAAAACGACCAAATGGAAGAAACAGAAAAACAGCGGTTGACATGGTAATGAGAATCGATATGATTATCAAAACTGGTCGCGAGACTGGTCGATTTTCTGAATTGCCCTTGGTTCGGACTCTCAGATTATCTCCTCATCAGGCTAATCACGGTTATTTGACCCGGCTCTTGCCGGGTCTTTTTTTGCCTGTGGAAAATGTGGATTGCCCCAGGATAAAGGCCATTTGATAATCTCAGGTTTTCCACCGCCACTACCGGACAGGCTGGCGGGACAGAGGATAGACATGAAGTTGCTTTGTGCAGGTGCCGAGCTGGCTGACGACAGCAGTCGCGGTTTCGAAGTCGAAGGACAGAAACTGTTTGCAGTGCGCCGGGAAGGACAGGTTTATGTCTACGTCAACCGCTGCCCCCACCGTGGCGTTGCGCTGGAATGGCATCCGGACCGGTTTCTCGACGACAGCCAGAGCCTGATCCAGTGCGCCACCCATGGCGCCCTGTTCCTGATCGAGGACGGCGAATGTATCGCCGGCCCCTGTGCCGGGCAATCCCTGGCCAGCGTCCCCTGCCGCGAAGACGAACAGGGGATCTGGGTCAGCCTCTAGCCACCCAGCAACACGTCAAGACGCCGTTCTACCACCATTTCTTCGTGGCTCAAGCGCACACCGTAAGCCAACACTTCGACTCCGCAAGCCACTGCCTCACGCAACGCCTGCGCGTAGGCCGCATCGATTTCTTGCGCAGGGCGCACGGCATCGACTCCGGTCAGGCATACGCAATACAGCTGAACTGCACGAATACCGTCTCGGGCCAGGTGTGCCAACTCGCGCAGATGCTTGGCCCCGCGCTGAGTCACCGCATCAGGAAAGGCCGCCACCGCCGTGCCATCAAAACCCAGGGTGACGCTTTTGACTTCGACATAGGCCGGGCCACCAGGATAGTCGAGTCGAAAATCGATGCGGCTGCTTTCCTGACCGTATGCCACTTCACGCTTGAGCCCGGTAAAACCATTGAGTTCGGTGATGACACCGGCCCGCAGAGCTTCTTCGATCAAGCCGTTGGCGCGCGTGGTGTTCACACAAAACAGCCGCCCCTGAGGGGTTTCACCGATCTCCCAAGTGCCCGGCAACTTGCGTTTAGGATCGTTGGAGCGACTGAACCAGACCTGGCCGCCTTCGACCTGACAATTGAGCATCGAGCCGGTGTTCGGACAGTGAATGGTCAGCAACTCGCCGCTAACGGTCTCAATATCGGCGAGAAAACGCTTGTAACGACGAATTAGTCGGCCTTCTTCGAGTGCAGGATGAAAACGCATCAGCCTTGCCAGCTCCGCAAACCGCGAGCGATGCGCTCCACCGCTTCCTGCAAACGCTCAAGGTTCTGCGTGTAGGCGAAACGCACATGATGGCCGGCCTGATAGCGGCCGAAATCCAGCCCCGGAGTGAACGCCACGTGCTCCGTTTCGAGGAAATGTTTACAGAACGCGAAGGCATCACCGCCGAACTTGTTGATATCAGCGTACAAGTAGAACGCCCCTTCAGGCTCGACGGCAATGCGAAAACCCAGCTCACGCAAGGCTGGTAGCAGAAAATCCCGACGCCTTCCGAACTCGGCGCGACGCTCTTCGAGAATGCTGATAGTCCCGGGCTCGAAACAGGCCAGGGCCGCGTACTGGGCCATGCTTGGCGCACTGATGTACAGATTCTGCGCGAGCTTCTCCAGCTCACCGACGGCAGCATCGGGTGCAACCAGCCAGCCGAGACGCCAACCCGTCATGCCGAAATATTTCGAAAAACTATTAAGCACGAAAGCGCTGTCATCGACTTCCAGCACGCTGGCTGCATCGGTGCCGTAAGTCAGGCCGTGATAAATCTCATCAACCACCAGATGGCCGTGTCGCTGCTTGATTGCAGTAGACAGCCCCGCCAACTCGTCGCGGGTCAGGATGGTGCCGGTCGGGTTGGCAGGCGACGCGACCAATGCACCGACGCTGTCGTGATCCCAATGCCGCTCGACCAAACCAGGTGTCAGTTGGTAGCGCACCTCCGGCCCCACAGGAACTAGCTGCGCCGCACCTTCCACCAGGCGCAGGAAATGCCGGTTACAGGGGTAGCCCGGGTCTGCCAGCAGCCAGTGCTTGCCCGGATCCACCAGCAAGGCGCTGGCCAACAGGAGCGCGCCTGATCCGCCAGGCGTGATCAGGATGCGTCGTGGATCGATACTCAACCCGTAGCGCTGCTGATAGAAACCGGAAATGGCCTCTCGCAGCTCGGGAATGCCGCGGGCTGCGGTGTAACGAGTTTTCCCCGCCGTCAAAGCCGCCTGCCCCGCCTGAATGATCGGCTCGGCAGTGGTGAAATCCGGCTCGCCGATTTCCAGGTGGATCACATCGTGGCCGGCCGCCTGCAATTCGTTGGCCCGCGCCAGCAGAGCCATGACGTGGAAAGGTTCGATTGCGCGACTGCGGGCACTGTAGGACTGAGCCATTGGCCTTCCTTCAACGGGAAAAAGAACGATTCTACCCAAGCACAGGAACGAGCGAGAACTTAAAGCGGTCAGAGCCCTTATAACCGCGGGCGCAAACGACTCTGACGGGCGCCCCAGGTTTGACTAAAATCAATTATTGAGCAGGGCTCCAGAGCCAACAGACAACGCTTTGTCATCATTTGCAAGCACCTTGGGCCACGCGCTTGACATCAGGGAGTGGCGCGGTCCGATTTGATCTGGTAAGTTCGCCCGCTTGCAGCCGCAGGGCCGGCAGGTGTCGGTAGAGCAGTCCTGCGCAGATGGATTACAAGAGTAGAGGCGGTCCATTTCATGCCCACCCAAGCAAAGCAGCAGCATCAGCCGACAATCAGCGGCTTCGAACCCTACAAAGAAGTAGCGGGCGAGGAATACATGGGCAAGCCCATGCGCGCGCACTTCACCAAGGTCCTGAACAAGTGGAAGCAGGACTTGATGCAGGAAGTCGACCGTACCGTTGACCACATGAAGGACGAAGCGGCCAACTTCCCGGATCCGGCAGACCGTGCCAGCCAGGAAGAAGAGTTCGCCCTCGAACTGAGAGCCCGCGATCGTGAGCGCAAGTTGATCAAGAAGATCGACAAAACGCTGCAACTGATCGAAGACGAAGAGTATGGCTGGTGCGAATCCTGCGGCGTCGAGATCGGCGTCAAGCGTCTGGAAGCCCGCCCTACCGCCGACATGTGCGTCGACTGCAAGACCCTTGCGGAAATCAAGGAAAAACAAGTCGGCAAGTAATAGCGGCTTGAACCAGGAACGGAGCGTTTTGACGCTCCGTTTTTGTTTCTGACATTTGCTTCGGCAAGAAACCTGTGGGAGCGGGCTTGCTCGCGAATGAGGAGTATCAGTCGACATACATGTTGCTGACACACCCTCTTCGCGGGCAGCCCGCTCCACAGGTGGTTCGTGCCACCCCATACAAGTAACATCGCCCTCATGACTGCCATCGCCTCTCCCTACATCGGGCGTTTCGCCCCCACGCCCAGTGGCCATCTGCATTTCGGCTCGCTGGTCGCAGCGCTCGCCTCGTACCTGGATGCGCGCGCAGTGGGTGGCCGCTGGCTGATGCGCATGGAGGACCTCGATCCACCCCGTGAAGAGCCTGGCGCCCAGGCTGCGATCCTCAAGGCGCTGGAAAGCTATGGGTTCGAATGGGATGGCGAGCTGGTTCGGCAAAGCGAGCGTCATGATGCCTACGCCGAAGTCCTCAATCGCCTGTTCAACCATGGCCTGGCCTACGCCTGCACCTGCTCGCGCAAACAACTGGAGCCGTATCACGGCATCTATCCAGGACTGTGCCGCAATGCCGGTCACGGTCCCGACGATGCGGCTATTCGCGTACGGGTGCCCGAACTCGAATATCACTTCATCGATCGGGTACAAGGCGAATACCGCCAGCATTTGGGTCGGGAAGTCGGCGATTTCGTGATTCGCCGGCGCGACGGGCTATATGCCTATCAATTGGCAGTGGTACTGGACGATGCCTGGCAAGGCATCACCGACATCGTACGGGGTGCCGATTTACTGGATTCCACGCCCCGTCAGCTTTATCTCCAGGAGTTGCTCGGCCTGCCGCCGCCGCGCTACCTGCATATCCCGCTGATTACCCAGCCGGACGGCAACAAACTCGGAAAATCCTACCGTTCTCCACCGCTAAACGAAGATCAGGCAACACCTTTGTTGCTGCGAGCGCTGCGCGCACTGGGGCAACATCCGGGAACCGAACTGGCTTACGCCACGCCACGGGAAGTGCTGAGTTGGGGGATTGCCCACTGGGATGCGCTGCTGATCCCGCGCACACTGAGCCTGCCGGAGGCACAGCTGCTGTGATCACACTTGCAGTCGTGCGCCCATCCGTTACCATCGCCGCTCGTTTTCGGGCACGCGCATAAAAAAGAGAGGCCGGGATGTACATCTATCGCTTGGTCCTGCTTTTGGTAGTGGGGATCTACCTGTTTTCCCCAGCCATCATGGATTGGTGGATCGACGCCACAGGCGCTTGGTATCGCCCCTATCTGCTCTGGCTGATTCTGATCGTCGTGACCTTCATCCTGCAGAGCCAAAAAGATGCCGATGAGCTTTAGCCTGACCCAGATGATCCTGATCAGCGCCGCGTACCTGGCGGTACTGTTCGGCGTGGCCTGGATCAGCGAACGGGGCATGATCCCCCGGGCGATCATTCGCCACCCGCTGACCTACACCCTGTCACTCGGGGTCTACGCCAGCGCATGGGCGTTTTACGGCACGGTCGGATTGGCCTATCAGTACGGCTACGGCTTTCTATCCAGCTATCTGGGCGTCTCCGGAGCCTTTCTGCTGGCGCCGGTGCTGCTCTATCCGATCCTGAAGATCACCCGCACTTATCAGTTGTCGTCCCTGGCGGATCTGTTTGCCTTCCGCTTCCGCAGCACCTGGGCCGGTGCCCTGACCACGATTTTCATGCTGGTCGGCGTGTTGCCACTGCTGGCCTTGCAGATCCAGGCGGTCGCCGACTCCATCGGCATCCTGACCCGCGAGCCGGTGCAGCATCGCGTGGCCCTGAGTTTCTGCGCACTGATCACACTGTTCACGATTTTCTTCGGTTCCCGACACATCGCCACCCGCGAAAAGCATGAAGGCCTGGTGTTCGCGATTGCCTTCGAATCGGTGATCAAGCTGATTGCCCTGGGCGGCGTCGGCCTGTATGCCTTGTACGGGGTATTCGACGGTCCGCAACAGCTTGAACTGTGGCTGCTGCATAACCAGACCGCCCTCGCCGCCCTGCATACCCCCTTGCAGGAAGGCCCATGGCGCACGCTGCTGCTGGTGTTCTTCGCCTCGGCGATCGTGATGCCGCACATGTATCACATGACCTTTACCGAAAACCTCAACCCGCGCTCGCTGGTCAGCGCGAGCTGGGGCTTGCCGCTGTTTCTGTTGCTGATGAGCCTGGCCGTGCCGCTGATTCTCTGGGCCGGACTGAAACTCGGAGCAACGACCAATCCCGAATATTTCACCTTGGGCATTGGCATTGCCGCCAACAGCAAGGCCTTGACGCTGCTGGCCTACATTGGTGGGCTGTCCGCCGCCAGCGGCCTCATCATCGTCACCACCCTGGCCCTGTCCGGCATGGCTCTCAACCACCTGGTGCTGCCGCTGTATCAACCACCGGCCGAAGGCAACATCTACCGCTGGCTGAAGTGGACTCGCCGAGCGCTGATTGTCGCAATCATCATGGCCGGCTATGGCTTCTATCTGCTGCTGGGCGCCGAGCAGGATCTGGCCAACCTCGGCATCGTTGCCTTCGTCGCCACACTGCAGTTCCTGCCGGGCGTGCTCTCGGTACTGTACTGGCCGACTGCCAACCGTCGCGGCTTCATCGCCGGGTTGCTGGCGGGGATCCTGGTGTGGATCGTGACCATGCTGCTGCCGCTGGTCGGCAACCTTCAGGGTTTCTATATTCCGCTGCTGAACATGATCTACGTCCTGGACGACACCAGTTGGCACATGGCAGCTATCGCATCGCTGGCTGCCAACGTACTGATGTTCACCCTGATCTCGCTCTTCACCAACGCCAGCACTGAAGAGGCCAGCGCCGCCGAAGCCTGTGCCGTGGACAACGTGCGCCGCCCGCAACGCCGCGAACTGCACGCCGCCTCACCTCAGGAGTTCGCCACGCAGTTGGCAAAACCATTGGGCGCCAAAGCGGCGCAGAAGGAAGTCGAACAGGCCCTGCGCGACCTCTACCTGCCCTTCGACGAGCGCCGCCCGTATGCCTTGCGCCGCCTGCGTGACCGCATCGAAGCCAACCTCTCCGGCCTGATGGGGCCGAGCGTGGCCCAGGACATGGTCGAGACCTTCTTGCCGTACAAGGCCGGCGGTGAAAACTATGTCACCGAAGACATCCACTTTATTGAAAGTCGCCTTGAGGACTATCACTCTCGCCTGACCGGCCTGGCCGCTGAACTCGACGCCTTGCGTCGCTATCACCGTCAAACACTGCAGGAGTTGCCAATGGGCGTTTGCTCGTTGGCCAAGGACCAGGAAATCCTCATGTGGAACAAGGCCATGGAGGAACTCACCGGGATTGCCGCACAGCGTGTGGTCGGCTCGCGCCTGAGCACCATTGCCGATCCGTGGAAAGAACTGCTGCAAGGTTTTATCAACCTGCCGGACGAGCACTTGCACAAACAGCACCTGGCCCTCGATGGCCAGACCCGCTGGCTCAACCTGCACAAAGCGGCGATCGATGAACCCCTGGCTCCGGGCAACAGTGGCCTGGTGCTGCTGGTGGAAGACCTCACCGAAACCCAGATGCTCGAAGACAAGCTGGTGCACTCCGAGCGCCTGGCCAGCATCGGCCGACTGGCGGCGGGTGTAGCCCATGAAATCGGCAACCCGATCACCGGTATCGCCTGCCTGGCGCAGAACCTGCGCGAAGAGCGCGAGGAAGACGGCGAGTTGAAGGAAATCAGCGGCCAGATCCTCGAGCAGACCAAACGTGTGTCGCGCATCGTCCAGTCGCTGATGAGCTTTGCCCATGCCGGCAGCCATCAGCACAGTGACGAGCCCGTCTGTCTGGCGGAAGTGGCCCAGGACGCCATTGGCCTGCTGGCCCTGAACCGACGCAATTTCGAAGTGCAGTTCTACAACCTGTGCGACCCCGACCACTGGGTTGAAGGCGACCCGCAGCGGTTGGCCCAGGTGTTGATCAACCTGCTCTCGAACGCTCGCGACGCCTCGCCTCCGGGCAGCGCGGTGCGCGTCAAGAGCGAAGCCGGCGAACACACGGTCGATCTGATCGTGGAGGACGAAGGCAGCGGTATTCCGTCGAGCATCATGGATAGATTGTTCGAACCTTTCTTCACCACCAAGGACCCTGGCGAAGGCACCGGTCTGGGCCTTGCACTGGTCTATTCCATCGTTGAAGAGCATTATGGACAAATCACCATCGACAGCCCGGCTGATGTACAGAGCCAACGCGGCACCCGTATCCGGGTGACATTGCCGCGTCATGTCGAAGCGACGTCCGCTGTGAACTGAGACCGTCGAGAGAATCGAATCAATGCCGCACATTTTGATCGTCGAAGACGAAACCATTATCCGCTCCGCCTTGCGCCGCCTGCTGGAACGCAACCAGTACCAGGTCAGCGAAGCCGGTTCCGTGCAGGAAGCACAAGAACGCTTCACCATTCCCTCGTTCGATCTGATCGTCAGCGACCTGCGCCTGCCCGGCGCCCCTGGCACCGAACTGATCAAACTCGCTCAAGGCACGCCGGTGCTGATCATGACCAGCTACGCCAGCCTGCGCTCGGCGGTAGACTCGATGAAGATGGGCGCGGTGGACTACATCGCCAAACCCTTCGACCACGACGAAATGCTCCAGGCCGCCGCGCGAATCCTGCGCGACCGGCAATCGGTGCAAGCCGGTGGCGAGCCGGCAACCGGCAAGGCCGCCAATGGCGCGGCGAAATCGGCTACCGACAACAGCAACGGTGAAATCGGCATTATCGGTTCCTGCCCACCGATGCAGGACCTGTACAGCAAGATCCGCAAAGTCGCGCCGACCGATTCCAATGTGCTGATCCAGGGCGAATCCGGCACCGGTAAAGAGCTGGTGGCGCGCGCCCTGCACAACCTGTCCAAACGCGCCAAGGCACCGATGATTTCGGTGAACTGCGCCGCCATTCCTGAAAGCCTGATCGAGTCCGAACTGTTCGGCCATGAAAAAGGCGCATTCACCGGCGCCAGCGCCGGACGCGCCGGCCTGGTCGAAGCGGCGGACGGCGGCACCTTGTTCCTCGACGAAATCGGCGAACTGCCCCTGGAAGCCCAGGCTCGCCTGCTGCGCGTATTGCAGGAAGGCGAAATTCGTCGGGTAGGCTCGGTGCAGTCGCAGAAAGTCGATGTGCGCCTGATCGCCGCGACTCACCGCGATCTCAAGAGCCTGGCGAAAATCGGTCAGTTCCGCGAAGACCTTTATTACCGTCTTCACGTCATTGCGTTGAAGCTGCCCGCGCTGCGCGAACGGGGTGCTGACGTCAATGAAATCGCCAACGCCTTCCTCGCGCGGCAAAGCGCACGGATCAACCGCACCGATCTGAAGTTCGCGGCGGATGCGGAACAAGCCATTCGCCACTACTCATGGCCGGGTAACGTTCGAGAACTGGAAAACGCCGTCGAGCGCGCCGTCATCCTGTGTGAGAGCCCGGAGATTTCCGCCGAGCTGCTGGGCATCGACATCGAGCTTGCAGATCTGGAAGACGACGAATTCATCGGTTTGCCGCCGCAGCAGGGGAACGGCAATACCGGCAACACCAACCACGAGCCGACCGAAGACCTGTCCCTGGAAGACTATTTCCAGCATTTCGTTCTCGAACATCAGGACCACATGACCGAGACCGAGCTGGCTCGCAAGCTCGGGGTCAGTCGCAAATGCCTGTGGGAACGCCGCCAGCGCCTTGGCATACCACGACGCAAGACCGGGGTTACCAGCGAGAGCTGAACCGTAGCTGTCTCATGTGCGGGTAACACATGAATTTGTGAAAAAACTGTTACCTGAGGTTTTCCACGTAACAGAAGCCGGGGCTTACGGTAACGAAGCCCCGGCTTTTTTTCGCCTGCAAGAACCTTCCCAAGCGGCCTAAACCCTTGTTTTACTGGGCCTTGCAAAAGTTGGCACGCACCCTGCTATATGTTTGGTACAAGAACAATAACAAGCAATGCACAAGACAATAAAAATAAGACGAATCGACTCACGCACAATAAAAACAAGACGGCGAGAGGCGCAGCTAACTGATTCTTTTGGAGAGGCGTTGTATTTGGGGCTAGCCCCACGACCAGGCCGAGAACAACAAAAAACTGTCATTAGACAGAGCCTGTACTGGTTGGATCGCAAGATCACTGCAACTCAGCGACCAAAGCAATCCGTTTGCTCTTGACTCCCGATTGGGAGGGTCATGAAGGAAGCTTCATGACGTGGGCACTCAACAAAAACAAGAAGCCCGAAACCAAAAATAAAAATAGAGCATGCAACTACTTCTTGGGGAGCTTCGGCTCCCCTTGTAGTTTCTGCGATTTGGCGGCTCGAATGACAAACCCTGTACCTGCAGGAACGAGCATGCTCGCGAAAAACCTACTGACGCCGTTGGCCACCTGACACCCCGCGTTATCGTTGACTACCCTCGCGAGCGTGCTCGCTCCTACAAGGTCAATTTGCGTCGTCCTACACCATCCCCCGACTAAATGCTAGAATCCCCGCCCATCATGCGGTCATTCTTCTGTTATGGCCGAATATTCCTTCAAACAGTGCATCCCATGCTGAAGAAGCTGTTCCAGTCATTCCGTTCCCCCAAGCGTCCTGTGCAACACATTCGCAGCACGCCTGAAGTGCTCAACAGCGGTCAACACTCGCTGCAAAAGGGCCAATTCAGCCGTTACGCGGTGAATATCGTTGAACGCCTGCAGGGCGCCGGTTATCAGGCTTACCTGGTTGGCGGCTGCGTGCGCGACATGCTGCTAGGTATTACACCGAAAGATTTCGACGTCGCCACCAGTGCTACCCCCGAGCAGGTACGGGCCGAATTCCGCAACGCGCGGATCATCGGTCGCCGCTTCAAGCTGGTGCACATCCACTTTGGTCGCGAAATCATCGAAGTCGCGACTTTCCGCGCCAATCACCCGCAAAATGAAGACGATGAAGACAGCAACCAGTCTTCGCGCAACGAAAGCGGGCGCATCTTGCGCGATAACGTCTATGGCACCCTGGAAGAAGACGCGCAACGTCGCGACTTCACCATCAACGCCTTGTATTACGATCCGGTCAGCGAGCGCATCCTCGATTACGCCAACGGCGTACACGACATCCGCAATCACCTGATCCGTTTGATCGGCGATCCGAAGCAGCGTTACCAGGAAGACCCGGTGCGGATGCTGCGAGCCGTGCGCTTCGCCGCCAAGCTCAATTTCGGCATCGAAAAACACAGCGCCCTGCCGATCCGCGATCTGGCACCGACCCTGCGTGACATTCCGTCAGCCCGTCTTTTCGAAGAAGTGCTCAAGCTGTTCCTGTCCGGCCATGCCGCTGACACCTTTGAGATGCTGGTCGACCTGCAATTGTTCGATCCACTGTTCCCGGCCAGCGCCGAAGCTCTGGAATACAACCCGACCTACACCCACACGCTGATCAGCGAAGCCTTGAGCAACACAGACCTGCGCATCAAGCAGAACAAACCGGTAACCCCGGCGTTCCTGTTCGCAGCGCTGCTCTGGCCCGCCCTGCCGGCACGCGTTCTGCGTTTGCAGGAACGTGGCATGCCGCCGATTCCAGCAATGCAGGAAGCAGCCCACGAACTGATCGCCGAGCAGTGCCAGCGCATTGCGATTCCCAAGCGTTTCACCATGCCCATTCGCGAGATTTGGGACATGCAGGAACGCCTGCCGCGACGCAGTGGCAAGCGCGCCGACCTGCTGCTGGACAACCCGCGCTTCCGCGCCGGCTACGACTTCCTGCTGCTGCGCGAAAGCGCGGGCGAGCAGACCGACGGCCTGGGCGAGTGGTGGACGGACTATCAGGACGCCAACGAAAGCGAACGTCGCGACATGATCCGCGACCTCAGCGGCAAGGATGACGGCACCGGCGCCCCGCGCAAACGTCGTCGCAGCAGCGGCTCCAAGCGCAAGCGCGCCGCCGGTGCTTCGAGCGCCACGGGCGAATAACCCATGGAACGCATATACATCGGTATGGGCAGCAATCTGGCTGAGCCTGCCGAACAGTTACGCAGCGCCATCGAGGCGCTGACGCAACTACCGCAATCGAAGCTGGCCGGGGTTTCCGCTTTTTATCAAAGTGACTCGCTGCTTCCCGGCCAACCGCGTTACACCAACGCGGTGGCCGCCCTGGACAGCACACTCGTTCCTCTGGCGTTGCTGGATGCCTTGCAGGCCATCGAGAACGGCCAGGGCCGTGAGCGGCTGGAACGCTGGGGGCCACGCACCCTGGACCTCGATATTTTGCTGTTCGGTGATAGGGTGATCGACGAACCGCGCCTCAAGGTTCCGCACTATCACATGCAGGAACGAGCATTCGTGCTTTATCCACTGGCCGAACTGGCGCCTGCGGATCTGCGCCTGGCTGATGGCCGCTGCCTCAACGAACTGCTCGCTGCGTGCCCGTTCGTCGGTCTGGAACGATTGCCCCAAACCTGACCAGAATCCCCTGCTGGAACGAATCCCTGTGGTAAGGGGCTTTTGTGGCGAGGGGGCTTGCCCCCGCTGGGTCGCGCAGCGGCCCCAAAAAAAATGGGCCTGCTGCGCAGTCCGACGGGGGCAAGCCCCCTCGCCACAAAAGTCACCTGACCACAAAAGCCCCCACCAAGCTCACCCCCACATTGCCATTGCTGCACGATGGTGCTGAATCGCATCAGTCCCCGCGGTAACACCCCACCCGTAACAACGCGGTAACACACGCAATTGACTTCCCACGTTCTCCTCACGACTATAGGCGTCCCGCTGCCGCCTACATGGCGTTTAAGGGCGCAATCCAGGCCTTAAAAGCACGAAACAAAACGTGCGCCTGTATTACACGAAGAATCACGCGCGTTACTCGCAGTAGTTTTCACAGCGCCTGAATGAGGAACTTTTTCATGCCAGCCATCACCCTGACCACCCTGCAAGGTCTGAAGCAAAAAGGTGAAAAAATCACCATGCTGACCTGCTATGACGCAACCTTCGCCCATGCCTGCAACCAGGCTGGCGTCGAAGTGCTGCTGGTGGGCGACTCCCTCGGCATGGTATTGCAGGGCCACGACAGCACCCTGCCCGTCACCACCGCGGACATGGCTTACCACGTGGCCGCCGTCAAGCGCGGTAACAGCGATGCGTTGATCCTCGCCGACCTGCCGTTCATGGCCTATGCGACCACTGAACAAGCCATGAACAACAGCGCGCTGTTGATGCAGGCCGGGGCGCACATGGTCAAGGTAGAAGGTGCATTGTGGCTGGCCGACTCGATCCGCCTGCTGGCCGAGCGCGGTATCCCGGTGTGCGCGCACATGGGCCTGACGCCGCAATCGGTCAACATTCTCGGCGGCTACAAGGTTCAGGGTCGCAATGAGAACCAGGCGCGGCAAATGCGTGCCGATGCCATTTCCCTGGAGCAGGCGGGTGCGGCGATGCTGCTGCTCGAATGCGTGCCGAGCGAGTTGGCCGAAGAGATCACCCAGGCGGTAAACATCCCGGTGATCGGTATCGGCGCTGGCCACCGCACCGACGGCCAGGTTTTGGTCCTGCACGACATGCTGGGCCTGTCCATTACCGGCCGGGTGCCAAAATTCGTGAAGAACTTCATGACCGGCCAAACCAGCATTGATGCGGCCTTGCGTGCCTACGTCACCGAAGTCAAAGCGGCGACCTTCCCTGGAATCGAACACGGATTCTCTGCATGAACACCGTAAAAACCGTACGCGAATTGCGGGCCGCAGTGGCCCGCGCCCGCAGTGAAGGCAAGCGCATCGCGTTGGTGCCGACCATGGGCAACCTGCACAGCGGCCATGTGGCGCTGGTGACCAAAGCCTCGCAACGGGCGGACTTCGTTGTGGCGAGCATTTTCGTCAACCCGCTGCAGTTCGGCGCGGGTGAAGACCTCGACAAATACCCGCGCACCCTCGCCGCCGACCAGGAAAAACTGCTCCAGGCCGGCTGCCATCTGTTGTTCGCGCCGAGCGTTGAAGAAGTCTATCCCGAAGGCATGACCGGCCAGACCCGCGTCAGTGTCCCGCAACTTTCCGAAGGCCTGTGCGGTGCAAGCCGTCCGGGGCACTTCGAAGGCGTGGCGACGGTGGTCAGCAAGCTATTCAACATGGTTCAACCAGACCTGGCGATTTTCGGCGAGAAGGACTTCCAGCAACTGGCGGTGATCCGTGCGCTGGTGCAGGACTTGAACATGCCGGTGCAGATCATCGGCGAGCCGACTGTGCGTGCCGCCGATGGCCTGGCACTTTCGTCACGCAACGGCTTCCTCAATGAAGAACAGCGAGCCGTGGCGCCAATCGTTTATCGCACACTGAGCAACATCAGCGATGCGATCAAGCAAGGCGAGCGCGACTATCCGACCCTGATCGATGCGCAAGTCAAACAGCTCGAAGCGGCTGGGTTGCGCCCGGACTACCTGGAAATTCGCCACGCACTGACCCTGCGCCCGGCGGTTGCACAAGATCGCGACCTGGTAATTCTGGTCGCGGCGTTCCTGGGCACGACACGGTTGATCGACAACCTGCATCTGAACCTGGATATGCCAGCCTGAATATCGCCCCCCCTCTGTGGGAGCGAACTTCTGTGGTGAAGGGGTTTCTTTGCTGAAGGGGCTTTTTGTGGCGAGGGGGCTTGCCCCCGTTGGGTCGCGCAGCGGCCCCAAAAAACAAGGGACTGCTGCGCGACCCAACGGGGGCAAGCCCCCTCGCCACAAAAGCCCACGCACCACAAAAGCGCCCCTTCAACACACAGTCTCCCACAGCGGTTTTGTGTGTTTGCCGATTTCGTATTGCCGATTTCAAACCCTTCGGGCACATTGCCCACCGTTCGATTCTGACCTGGGGAAAAACACTCATGCACGCCATCATGCTCAAAGCCAAGCTGCATCGCGCCGAAGTCACCCACGCTGTGCTCGACTACGAAGGTTCCTGCGCCATCGACGGCGAATGGCTGGACCTGTCCGGTATCCGCGAGTACGAACAGATCCAGATTTACAACGTCGACAACGGCGAGCGCTTCACCACCTACGCCATTCGTGGCGAAGAAGGTTCGCGCATGATCTCGGTCAACGGCGCCGCAGCACACAAGGCAAAGGTCGGTGACCGCGTGATCATCTGCGCCTACGCCCATTACAGCGAAGCCGAACTGCTCAACTTCAAGCCACGCATGCTGTATATGGCACCGGGCAATGAGCTGAGCCATACCAGCAACGCCATCCCGGTCCAAGTCGCCTGATCTGACTGAAGTCCGGTCATTGCTCCGTTTGTCGGACGATTTGCAGCCCGATGTTAAAAAAGTGCTGGAAACAGGTCAGACAAAGTCAAGACAGATCACTGCGCGGGGTTTACTGTATTCGCCCTGCGCCATGAAACCCTGTCGGCGCAGTTGCCCGGACGCCTATACGCAGCGCTCCGGGATCTTCAGTGTTCAAAAGGCCGTTCAAGTAAAAAGGAAAAACGCAGCGATGGCGTACTACCGCACTCCTCACGACGTGACCGCTCTGCCCGCCTGGCAAGCGTTGAATGATCACCGCCAAGCCATGCAGGATTTCAGCATGCGTGAGGCCTTCAACGCCGACCCGCAGCGCTTTACGCAATTCTCCCTCAGCAGCTGCGGCCTGTTTCTCGACTACTCGAAAAACCTGATCAATGCCCAGACCCGCGACCTGCTGGTGGGGCTGGCCAACGAAGTCGACCTCAAGGGCGCGATCAAGTCGCTGTTCGACGGCGAAATCGTCAACTCCTCCGAAGGCCGCCCGGCCCTGCACACCGCCTTGCGCCGCCCGGTCGGCGACAAGCTGTCGGTCAATGGCGTCAACGTGATGCCGGAAGTGCACAAGGTGCTCAACCAGATCACTGACCTCGTCGGCCGTATCCACGACGGCCTGTGGCGTGGTTACACCGAGAAGCCGATCACTGACGTTGTGAACATCGGCATCGGCGGCTCCTTCCTGGGCCCCGAGCTGGTCTCCGAAGCGCTGCTGTCCTACGCCCAGAAAGGCGTACGTTGCCATTACCTGGCGAACATCGACGGCAGTGAGTTCCACGAACTGACCATGAAGCTGCGCGCCGAGACCACGCTGTTCATCGTCTCGTCGAAATCCTTCAACACCCTCGAAACCCTGAAAAACGCCCAGGCCGCCCGTGCCTGGTACCTGGCTCAGGGTGGTTCGGAAGCCGAGCTGTATCGCCACTTCATCGCCGTATCGAGCAACAACGCGGCGGCGGTGGCCTTTGGTATCCGCGAAGAAAACATCTTCCCGATGTGGGACTGGGTCGGCGGCCGTTATTCGCTGTGGTCGGCCATCGGTTTGCCCATCGCCCTGGCGATCGGCATGTCGAACTTCAAGGAACTGCTGTCCGGCGCCTACACCATGGACCAGCATTTCCTGAGCGCACCCTTCGAGCAGAACATGCCGGTGCTGCTGGCCCTGCTCGGCGTGTGGTACGGCAATTTCTGGGGCGCGCAGAGCCACGCGATCCTGCCGTACGACCACTACCTGCGCAACATCACCAAGCACTTGCAACAGCTGGACATGGAATCCAACGGCAAGAGCGTGCGCCAGGACGGCACGCCAGTGTCCACCGACACCGGGCCGGTGATCTGGGGCGGCGTAGGCTGCAACGGTCAGCATGCGTATCACCAGTTGCTGCACCAGGGCACCCAACTGATCCCGGCCGACTTCATCGTGCCGATCGTCAGCTTCAACCCGGTGTCCGATCACCATCAGTGGCTGTACGCCAACTGCCTGTCGCAAAGCCAGGCGCTGATGCTCGGCAAGACCCTGACCGAGGCCGAGGCTGAACTGCGCGATAAAGGCATGAGTGAAGAGGACGTGCAGAAACTCGCCGCGCACAAGGTGATCCCGGGCAACCGTCCGAGCAACACCCTGGTGGTCGAGCGCATCAGCCCGCGCCGCCTCGGCGCACTGGTGGCGATGTACGAACACAAAGTCTTCGTGCAAAGCGTGATCTGGGGCATCAACGCCTTCGATCAGTGGGGCGTGGAGCTGGGCAAGGAACTGGGCAAAGGCGTCTACAACCGCCTGGTCGGCAGCGAAGAAACCCCGGCTGACGATGCCTCGACCCAAGGGTTGATCAACTACTTCCGTGGTCGTCACCGCGGGTGATCTGACGGGGCAGCAATGCCCCATTCCCTGTAGGAGCCGGCTTGCTGGCGAAAAACCCGAGGGCGCCGCGGGCATTCAGGACGCCCGCGTCATCGTTAGCGTCCATCGCGAGCATGCTCGTTCCTACAATTCGGCGCGCTCCCCTGCAGGAGCGAGCACGCTCGCGAAAAGCCGGAGGGCGCCATGGGCATTCAGGATGCCCGCGTCATCGTTAACGTCCATCGCGAGCATGCTCGCTCCTACAGTTCGGCGCGCTCCCCTGCAGGAGCGAGCACGCTCGCGAAAAGCCGGAGAGCGCCATGGGCATACAGGAGGCCCGTGTCATCGTTAGCGTCCATCGCCAGCAAGCCGGCTCCTACGAGGGTCGCGTAGCTCCCCTCTTGAACCCATTGGTCACTCGGCGCATCTTTATCTTTGTCGCAAAACAAGAATAAGGAACCGTCATGTTCGATATCAGCACGTTCCCCAAAGCCGATGCCGTCCGCCGGGCTGCACAATTGAGTCAAGACGACTATCAGCGTCTGTACCGCCAATCCATCGAACACCCCAGCACCTTCTGGGCCGAACAGGCCACACGCTTTCTCGACTGGAGCGCGCCCTGGGACACCGTCCAGCGTTACAACCTGAAGACCGGTGAGGCCAGTTGGTTTGCCGGTGCAAAATTGAATGTCAGCTACAACTGCATCGACCGGCACCTGGAGAAACGCGCAGATCAGGTCGCCATCATCTGGGAAGGCGACAACCCTGCCGACTCGACATCGATTACCTACAAGCAATTGCATGAAAACGTCTGCCGCCTGGCCAACGTGCTGAAAAGCCGTGGCGTGAAAAAAGGCGACCGCGTGTGTATCTACATGCCGATGATTCCCGAGGCAGCCTACGCCATGCTTGCCTGTACCCGCATCGGCGCGGTGCACTCGGTGGTGTTCGGCGGTTTCTCTCCGGACTCGTTGCGCGACCGTATTCTCGACGCCGACTGCCGCACCGTGATCACCGCAGACGAAGGCGTGCGTGGCGGCAGGCCCGTGCCACTCAAGCAGAACGTCGACAAGGCGCTGCAAAACTGCCCGGACGTGAGCACCGTGCTGATGATCGAGCGCAGTAATGTACAAGTGAACTGGGTCGAAGGACGGGACCTCAAGTACCAGCAGGCCCTGCGCGACGTCAGCGCCGATTGCCCGCCCGAGCCAATGGATGCCGAAGACCCGCTGTTCATCCTCTACACCTCTGGCAGCACCGGCAAACCCAAAGGCGTACTGCACACCACTGGCGGCTACCTGCTGCAAGCGGCGATGACCTTCAAGTACGTGCTCGATTACCGCGAGGGCGAAGTCTTCTGGTGCACCGCCGACGTCGGTTGGGTCACTGGCCACAGCTACATCGTCTACGGTCCGCTGGCCAACGGCGCTACCACACTGATCTTCGAGGGCGTACCGAGCTACCCGACAACCTCACGCTTCTGGCAGGTGATCGACAAACACAAGGTGAACATTTTCTACACCGCCCCCACAGCCCTGCGCTCGTTGATGCGCGAAGGGCCCGCGACATTGAAGGGAACCTCCCGCGCCAGCGTCAGGCTACTCGGTACGGTCGGCGAGCCGATCAATCCGGAAGCCTGGCAATGGTATTTCCATGAGGTCGGCGAAGAGCGCTGCCCGATCGTCGATACCTGGTGGCAGACCGAAACCGGCGGCATCATGCTCAGCCCGCTGGTGAGCGCCCGATACATCAAGCCCGGCAGCGCCACAAAGCCGATGTTCGGCGTACAACCGGTACTGCTTGACGAGCACGGCAAGGAAATCAAAGGCCCGGGCAGCGGCGTACTCGCCATTAAATCCAGTTGGCCGGCGCAGATCCGCAGCGTCTACCGCGACCCGCAGCGCATGGTCGACACCTATTTCAAGCCGTATCCCGGTTACTACTTCACCGGCGATGGCGCGCGGCGCGATGAAGATGGTGACTACTGGATCACCGGGCGCATTGACGATGTGATCAACGTCTCAGGCCACCGTATCGGCACCGCCGAAGTGGAAAGCGCCCTGGTGCTGCACGACAGCATCGCCGAGGCCGCTGCAGTCGGTTACCCACACGACATCAAGGGCCAGGGCATCTATGTCTTCGTCACCCCCATGAACGGCGTCGAAGCCAACGATGAACTGAAGAAAGAATTGCTGGCCCTGGTCAGCAAGGAAATCGGCAGTTTCGCCAAACCGGACTTGATCCAGTGGGCACCGGCCTTGCCGAAAACCCGTTCAGGCAAGATCATGCGGCGTATCCTGCGCAAGATCGCCTGCAACGAACTGGACAGCCTGGGCGATACCTCGACCCTGGCCGATCCGAGCGTGGTGCAGGGTCTGATCGACAAACGCCTGAACCAATAACCTGCTGGCCATTGCAGGAGCGAGCCGGCTCGCTCCTGCAGAGAACTACAGAGTCGCCATGGAATTCATTCGCACCCGTATCGAAACCCAGATCATGAGCCTCACCGGATTGTCCCTGGGCAAGCTCGACCTGGAAAACCCCAAGGGCGATCCCGGCCTGTTCGGGCCCGACTCGGTGAGCTGGCAGGTTCACGGCGACTTCAGCAGCATGCTGATCGGCGGTATCAGCGCCTTGATGCTGCAGGCCCTGCACCCGCTGGCCCTGGCCGGTGTGTGGGACCACTCCAATTTTCGCGAAGACATGCTCGGCCGGTTGCGCCGCACCGGGCAGTTCATCTCCGGCACCACCTTTGGCTCAAGTCAGGACGCCGATTGGCTGATCGAAAAAGTGCGCACCATCCACCTGCAAGTGACCGGCACAGCGCCCGACGGCCGCCCCTACGCCGCCAGCGATCCAGAGTTGCTGACATGGGTACATGTGGCTGAGGTCAGTAACTTCCTCGCCGCGCATCTGCGCTACCGAAATCCGCACTTGTCCCCGGCTGATCAGGATCGCTATTACGCAGAAATCGCACTGGTCGCCGAACGCCTGGGTGCCTGCAATGTGCCCCGCTCCCGGAAGGAAGTTTGCGCTTATCTGGAGCGCATGCGCCCGCAGTTGCTGTGCGACGAACGCAGCCGCGAAGTGTTGCGTTTGTTGTTGAACGCCCCCTCCCCCAGTCGTCTGGCCAGGCCATTCGGCGGGTTGATGATGCAAGCCGGGATCGACCTGCTGCCGGACTGGGCCAGCGACATGCTCGGCGTCAGCCAGAGCCCGCTGCAGCGCAAACTGATCCGCGCCAGCGTCAATCGCAGTGCGCCCATGCTGCGCTGGGCGGTGCGTAACGGCTCGGTGCAACGGGCCAGACGGCGCATGGGCCTGCTGACCTGATAGTCTTTTGTGGGAGTGTGGCTTGCCCGCGATGGCCACGCTATGGTTCAACTGACAAACCGCATTATCGTTCATCGCGGGCGAGCCACGCTCCCACAAGGGCCAGCTCTTACAGTGCTCAAGCTGTTAAACTCCCGCGCCAAATTCCTCCTGCAAGGCGCCCAGCATGTCTTCTTTGAATCAGGCGCTGCGCGCCGCCCTCGATCAACGCCAGGACCTGCTCGCCGAGCTGCACCAGCAAGGCACCGATTGCTATCGCCTGTTCCATGGCAGCCAGGAAGGCGCTGGCGGCCTGACCATCGACCGCTACGGCCCGCAACTGCTGGTGCAAAGTTTCCACCAGTCGCTGGAGCGTGAGGCGCTGCTGCAACTGCACGAAATCGTCAATCAACACCTGGGGTTCGAAACCCTGCTGGTCTACAACGATCGTTCCCGTGGCAACTCGCGCATCGACCGTGAAGACAACGTCTATCGTGCCGACGAAGCAGCACTGCAAGACCTGATTGGCCACGAATGGGGTCTCAATTATCGGGTTCGCGGCCGCCACGCCGGACAGGATCCTCTGCTGTTTCTTGACCTGCGCAACACCCGCGGCTGGGTCAAGGATCACAGCAAAAACAAAAGTGTGCTGAACCTGTTCGCCTACACCTGTGGCGTCGGCCTGAGCGCCGCTGCCGGTGGCGCGCGCGAGGTGTGCAACCTGGACTTCGCCGAAGGCAACCTCGCGGTTGGCCGGGAGAACGGCCTGCTCAACCCGCATTTGCCGACCATGGAATTCATCCAGTCCGATTACTTCCCGGCCATTCGCCAGCTGGCCGGCCTGCCCATCAGCCAGCGTCGCGGGCAGAAACTGCCAGGCTATCAACGCCTGGAACAGCGTCAGTACGATCTTGTACTGCTCGACCCACCGGCCTGGGCCAAGAGCGCGTTCGGCACCGTTGACCTGCTGCGTGACTACCAGAGTCTGCTGAAGCCGGCGCTGCTGACCACTGCCGACAACGGCGTGCTGATCTGTTGCAACAACCTGGCAAAAGTCGGCATGGACGAGTGGCGCGAACAGGTTTTGCGCTGCGCCGAAAAGGCCGGGCGCCCGGTGCGTGAATGGACAGTGATGAAACCCGGTGGCGATTTCCCGTCCATGGACCAGCAACCACCACTGAAAACCCTGATTCTGCAGCTGTGATTTGCCTCGAAGACGTGGAGCAATCCTGAGCATTTGCGTTTGCTTCGGAACCGTAATCGCATGCCATACTCCAAGGCACTCCGATTCAGACAGATGAAGCCACACATGCCCAAAGGATTGATTCGCGCCATCGGCGCCTTGTTGACTGCTCTGGCCCTCTACAGTTTGCTGGGCTTTCTGATTTTACCGGGGATCGCGTTGCGCGTTGCCAACCAGCAACTGGCCAACTACGCCAACACCCCCGCCACACTTCAGCGAATCGAATTCAACCCGTTCAGTCTGGAGCTGACCCTTTGGGGTTTGAACATCGGTGAACCCGGCAAGGAACAGGTCGGCTTTGAACGCCTGTACGCCAACCTGCAGCTCGACAGCCTGTGGACCAAGGCGCTGCATCTGTCGGATATCGAACTGGAGAAGTCCAGGACTGAGATCCTGTTCAGCAAGGACGGCAAGCTCAATCTGCTTGGCCTGTTCAAGTTGCCGGCGAGCGATCCAACGCCTGCCAATCCGGACGAAAAGCCGTTTCCACTGCGCATCGAGCGCATAAAGCTGGCCGGCGGTGCCGTGCACTTTGAGGATGCGCGGCCCAGCGAGCCCATCGAATTCCTTTACGACACCCTCGATTTCGAGCTGAAAAACTTAAGTACCCTGCCTGAAGACAGCGCCGACATGACCTTGGTGGCTATCGGTCCTAACGGTGGGCAAATCGACTGGACCGGCAATTTCAGCCTCATCCCGCTTGCTTCCGAAGGTAAGCTGAAAATCACCGATGGCAAGATGAAAGCCTTCTGGCCCTACGTGCGTGACGCCGTGCCGCTGGACCTCGAGGAAGGAATCGTCAGCCTCAGCACCGACTACAAACTCAATTTATCCAAAGCAACCGAACTGCTGTTGAGCAATGTTGCCGTCAGTGTTGCGCCTTTCGCCATCAAGGCGCCGGACGGCCGCCCGCTGGCGAAGCTGCAACGACTGGAGATCAGCGAAACGACCGTGGACCTTGCCAGGCAGCAAGTGGTGGTGGGCAAGATCCGCAGCCAAAACTTGGAAACCTGGGCCGCCCTGGAATCCGATGGTCAACTCGACTGGCAAAAACTGTTCGCCAGCCAGCCATCCCGGCCTGCCGCCGAAGCCAGTGCTCCGGCCGCCGCCGACTCTCCCGCACCTGAGCCAACCGCCCCGAGCAAACCGTGGCAGGTGCTGGTCAAGGATGTGCAACTGCGTGGCTACCAGGTGCATCTGGCCGACCGTAAAGCACAGCCCGCCGTTGCTCTGGATGTGGGACCGCTGAATGTCGATCTGCAGAATTTCGACAGCCTCAATGGCTCGCCATTTACCCTTAAGCTCGATACCGGTGTGGGTAAACAAGGCACGCTCATGGCCGATGGCGAGGTCAACCTGGCCCCGGTCAGTGCCAGGCTGAACGTACAGACGAAAGATATCGACCTGCGGGTTGCCCAGTCCTACATCACCCCGTTCATTCGCCTGGAACTGCGAAGCGGCATGCTCGGCAGTGATCTGGCGGTCAACCTCAAGAGCACCGAACCACTGGCTTTCAGCGTCACCGGTCGCGCCCAGGTCGATCAGTTACACACCCTCGACACCCTGAAAACCCGCGACTTCCTGAAGTGGCAACAAGTGGTGGTCGAGGGCCTGAACTATCAGCATGGCGACAGCCTGTCGATCGACAAGGTCAATCTGTTCCAGCCCTATGTTCGTTTCATGATCAACGATGACCGCACAACCAACGTCGATGACCTGCTCGTTCCACAACCGGCCGATACCGCCAGCAAAACCACCGCCGCCAAACCTGCCGCCAAGGAAAAACCGTTGGGCATCCACATCGGGGGCATTGCCATCAACGACGGCTCGGCCAACTTCGCCGACTTCAGCCTGACCCCGAACTTCGCCACTGCCGTCCAGCAGCTCAACGGGCAGATCGGCACCATCGACAGTCGTCAGGCCAACCCTGCGAGTGTCAATATCAACGGCAAGGTCGACCGCTACGCACCGGTGACCATCAAGGGCGCGGTCAACCCGTTCGACCCCATGGCCAGCCTCGACATTGCCACCAGTTTCAAACGCGTCGAGCTGACCACACTGACGCCTTACTCCGGCAAGTTCGCCGGTTACCGTATTCGCAAGGGCCGCTTGAACCTCGACCTGCATTACCAGATCACCCGGGGCCAGCTCAAAGCCGAAAACAAAGTGGTGGTCGAACAGTTGCAACTGGGCGAAAAGGTCGACAGCCCGGATGCCGTGAGCCTGCCGCTGAAACTGGCCATTGCCCTGCTCAAGGACGTCGACGGCAAGATCTCCATCGAACTGCCGGTCACCGGCGACCTCAACAACCCGCAATTCAGCGTCATGCCGATTGTCTGGCAAACCCTGCGCAATCTGATCGTCAAGGCGGCAGCGGCGCCGTTCAAGCTTATCGGCGGGCTGGTCAGCGGTGGCGGCTCGGAAGATCTGGGCACCGTCTCGTTCGCGGCGGGGTCCAGCGATTTGAGCAAGGACGCCGAAGGCGCCCTGAACAAGCTGTCCCAGGCCCTCAAGGAACGCCCGGCCCTGCGCCTGGAAATCGAAGGTACCGCCGCCCAGAGCAGCGATGGCCCACTGATCGCCGAGCAGCGCCTGGAACGGGAATACCAGTACAACTACTACAAAATGCTCCAGCGCCGAGGCGACAAGGTGCCGGCCCAGGCGTCGTTGCTGGAAGTGCCGGAGGATGAAAAAGGCACACTGCTCGAAGGCATCTACCGCACCCGCCTGAAGACTCAGCCACCGCTCGAATGGAAGGATCTGGGCAAGGAAGAACGCACCGCGAAAATGCGTGCTGATGTGATCAAGTTCTGGAGCTCCAGCGACGTACTGTTACGTCAACTGGGCCAGGAACGCGCCAGTAGCATCAAGGACTACCTGGTCGACAAGGGCCAGTTGGCAGACGACCGCGTGTACTTCATCGATGCCAATCTGGGCGAAGCCGAGGGAGATGGCCGGGTAGTTACACCCTTGCATCTGGATGCGGAGTAATGCGCTGGGCCACCGATAAATACACTCGCGAAACAATCCCACAGCAGATTTCAATCATTTGAATAGAACAGGCCCCGACACGAATGCCGGGGCCTGTAATGGCCACAATCCTTGTGGCCGTTCGCATGAACTCTTTGAAATGCGACAGACGTATTCCTTGTCCCGTCTGTCGCGCCTTCTCCCGGTCCAGGCGAGAAGTTTTGCCTTATTCAGCTTTCAGGCCATCAGCGGATACCGCTTTGACGCCTTTGATTTTTTTGGTGATGGCTACAGCGGTAGCTTTCTGAGAATCGGTAACCGCTACAGTCGACGATAGCGATACAACACCTTTGTTGGTTTCGACTTTAATGTCGGTGCCAGGAATACCTTTTTCGGTCAGCAGGTCGCTTTTGACTTTGGTCGTGATCCAGGTATCAGAAGTAGCTTCCTGGGCTTTATCCACCTCACCTGTTGCCACAACCATAGGCGCCTGAGTGGCTTGGGCGTTCTGGGCAAATGCGGCGTTGGCCATAGTCAGGGTCAGCGCGGTTGCAGTAGCGGCAGCGATAGCGAACTTCTTCATACGTGTAACTCCTGTTTTTCTGAAAAGTCTGCCGGACGTCATCCCGGCAGGGTTACCAGGTATATTGCGAACGTTGTGCCAACTTTTCCGATTACAAATAATCCTTATAAATCAATAACTTAATAAATTGGTTCATTTTCGAAATCATGCAAAATGCATGAGTCGCAAAAACACTGCATGCAAGTTGCGGGTTCGTGAGAAGTTCCTAAACGCATGAATTTTTTAGGCTTTTTTCACGCAATTGAGAACACGTTCACGTACCCCTGCGCGCGATGAGAGTTAACGAGCAAGCCCGCTCCTGCCCCTTCATTTCAGGAAGCTGAACCGCTGCAACCTGCAGGAACGTAGTCTTTTTGGGCAGTACTCGCGCATGACCAACCATTGATAGCGTCACGGGTCAGGGTGATGGTTTTGCCTTGAACCAGTCCGGGAGCGTTGTGCAATGTACAAACAATGGCACCAGCCCCCGCCTCCCCCGACACGCTCAGTGTGCAATTGCTGGTCGCGGTGGCGCCGCCCGGCGCTACGTTGGCTAGCGTCGGAGTGTCCCCCTGATTGATGACATCCTCGAACGGCACCTTCATCGCGCTAATCTCCGCCAACCCGGCGGTGACTTTCGCCCGGGCCTGATATTTGGAATACATCGGCAAGGCGAACGTCGCCAGAATGCCGATGATCGCCACTACGACCAGCAACTCGATCAGGGTAAAACCTTTTTGATTGTTCATAGACAGTTCCATGTATGAATTGAAATCTCTCGATCCGAACCTCTATCAGCACAGGCTGTGCCAAGGCCCAGCCCCCGGCGGGCCGACGCTTGAGCGAAGAAAAACACCTCAGCGCCTCAGGAATCCGCACTATCTGACGTTTTTTGTCACCTTGGCGCCGCCGGTTTGGTTCCATCGGTTGACTAGGCTATAAGAGCAAATCAATCGGCTCATCCAGGACTGGACATGGCGGTCAAGGCAGTAAAAATCAGCGTATACGCATGGGAAGGCACAGACCGCAAAGGTGCGAAAATCACCGGTGAACTCAGCGCTCAGAGCCCGGCGCTGATCAAGGCAAAATTGCGCAAGCAAGGCATCAACCCCGGCAGGATCCGCAAGAAAGCCCCCTCGCTATTTGACCTGGGCAAGGGCGTCAAGGCCCGGGACATAGCCCTGTTCACCCGGCAAATGGCGACGATGATGAAGGCCGGTGTGCCATTGCTGCAGTCGTTCGACATCATCGGTGAAGGCTTCGATAACCCGGCCATGCGCAGGCTGGTGGACGATTTGAAACAGGATGTCGCGGCGGGCAATAGTCTCGCTGCCGCGCTGCGCAGGAAGCCGCAATACTTTGATGAGTTGTACTGCAACCTGGTCGACGCAGGCGAGCAGGCCGGCGCCCTGGATACCCTGCTGGAACGGGTCGCGACCTACAGGGAGAAGAGCGAAAGCCTCAAGGCGAAAATCAGGAAAGCCATGACCTATCCGCTGATGGTGGTGTTCGTCGCGATCATTGTCAGCGCCATTCTTCTGGTCAACGTGGTGCCGCAATTCGAGTCCATGTTCAAAGGGTTTGGCGCGCAACTGCCGGCCTTCACGGTGCTGGTCATCGATCTGTCGCAATTCATGCAGGCCTGGTGGTGGATGGTATTTGCCGTGCTGCTCGCAGCAGCCCTGGGCCTTCGCCATGCCTTGCAGACCTCGCGCGGTTTTCGCGATAGAGCCGATGCCTGGCTGCTGAAGATGCCGCTGACAGGCACCTTGCTGTACAAGTCCGCCGTTGCCCGATTCGCCCGCACTTTATCGACCACCTTCGCCGCCGGCGTACCGCTGCTGCAAGCCTTGGAATCGGTGGCGGGCGCGACGGGAAACATAGTGTTCAAGCGCGCGGTCCTGCGCATCAGGCAGGACGTTGCGACGGGCATGCAGTTGAATTTCGCCATGCGCACCTGTGGCGTGTTTCCGAACATGGCGATACAGATGACTGCCATAGGCGAAGAGTCCGGCACTCTGGACGCTATGCTCGACAAGGTTGCCAGCTACTACGAAGACGAGGTCGACAACATGGTCGATAATCTCACCAGCCTCATGGAGCCGTTCATCATGGTAGTGCTGGGTGTTATCGTCGGCGGCCTGGTAGTTGCGATGTACCTGCCCATTTTCCAACTCGGCTCAGCGATCTGACATGCCCTTGAACGAAATTCTGACCCATTACCCGCTGGCCTTCGTCGTTATCACAGGTGTGATCGGCCTGCTGGTCGGCAGCTTTCTCAATGTCGTGATCTGGCGCCTGCCCAGAATGCTCGAACGCGAGTGGCGCGTGCAGGCCCGGGACATTCTCGGGTTACCCGGGGAAACTCCGCTGCCAACCTACAACCTGGTACTGCCTCACTCCCAATGCCCACATTGCAGCCACCGCATTCGGGCCTGGGAAAATATCCCCCTGCTCAGTTATGTCTTTTTGCGCGGACGCTGCTCGGCCTGCTCGGCGCCGATCAGCAAGCGCTACCCGCTGACCGAATTGGCCTGCGGTCTGTTGTCAGCGTTCATTGCCTGGCACTTCGGTTTCGGTTGGCAGGCGTGCATGACGCTGGTGCTGAGTTGGGGCCTGCTGGCGATGAGCCTGATCGACGCCGAACATCAACTGTTACCCGATGTGCTGGTGCTGCCGCTGATGTGGCTGGGGCTCATCGTCAACAGTTTCGGCCTGTTCGTGCCGTTGCAAGAGGCGTTATGGGGCGCGATTGCCGGGTACACGCTGCTGTGGTCGGTGTTCTGGCTGTTCAAGCTGCTGACCGGCAAGGACGGCATGGGTCACGGTGACTTCAAGCTACTGGCGCTGCTGGGAGCCTGGGGCGGCTGGCAAATATTGCCTCTGACCATCCTGCTGTCTTCCCTGACAGGTGCCATTGTCGGCCTGATCTGTCTGCGCCTGGGCAACGCAAATACCTCGACACCGATCCCTTTTGGTCCCTGGCTGGCAATTGCCGGCTGGATTGCCTTGCTCTGGGGTGGTCAAATAACCGACTTCTATTGGCAGTTTGTCGGTTTGAAATGAATACCTCTGTGGAAAAACCCTGGATTCTCGGCCTGACCGGCGGCATCGGCAGCGGTAAAAGTGCGGCGGCCCAACACTTCATTGACCTGGGCATCCACGTCGTGGACGCCGATCATGCCGCGCGCTGGGTGGTGGAACCGGGGCGGCCGGCCCTGGCGCAAATCGCCGAACACTTCGGCCCCGGTGTACTGCAAGCCGATGGTCAACTGGACCGCGCCGCGTTGCGCAAATTGATCTTCGAAGTGCCGGAACAACGCCGCTGGCTGGAGGCACTCCTGCATCCGTTGATCGGCGAGGAAATCGCCCATCATCTGGCGCTGGCAAAATCGCCTTACGCAATACTGGTTTCACCACTGCTGATCGAGTCTGGACAGTACGCCATGACGCAACGGGTGCTGGTGATAGATGCCCCCGAACAACTGCAGATCGAGCGCACCCTGCAACGGGACCAGACCAGCGAACAACAGGTGCAGGCGATCCTCAAGGCCCAATCCAGCCGCCAGGATCGCGTGAGCCATGCCGACGACGTCGTGACCAATGACCGTGACCTCGCCTGGCTGCACAGTGAGGTCGAACGCCTGCATCACTTTTATCTTACTTTGCGTGGAGGCCAGTCATGAGCCAAATCCCAACCGTCGAATGTCCAACCTGCGGCGCCCCCGTGGAATGGAGCCCGGAGAGCAAATTCAGGCCCTTCTGCTCTGACCGCTGCAAACTCATCGACCTGGGCGCCTGGGCCTCGGAAGAACACAAGATCCCGGTCGCCCCCGATGCCGAGGACGAATTGTTCAGCGGCGACTTCGACCCGCGCCACTGATCCTGTGAAGACGTCGACGATTTCGGGCCTGGTCAACGCTTGGGATCGTCGTCATTCCACGGCGCCGAAAGGTAACGTGTGCGATTGAACGTCTCCAGCCATTCCGGGCAGAACACCACCAGGGCGCTGACCACCATGCCGTTGATGAACGCCTCGGGAAATATGATCAACCACAGGTAACCGACAAAGTCTTCCAGCCAGTAGGGCATGGCAAAGATCTCGTCGAACCACAGCAACCACAGGGCCAGCAGCAGACACAGCAACGCCGACAACGCTGCGGCAAAAAACCCGGAAACGAAGATATACACAAACGGGTTACGCGGTTGCGCACGCTCCACCAGAATCGCGCAGCACTCGGTGACCAGCACCGGCAGCGCGATCAACAGCGCGCCATTAACCCCCATCGCCGCCAGATCCTGACGCCCGAGCAGCACCAGGCCGATTTGTGCCACCAGACCACCGACCAGCGCCAGTGGCCAGTCCAGCAGCAGCGTTACCGCCGTCATGCCGATGAAGTGGTAAGACACGCCCGTGTCGAAATCGCGCCGCACCAGCCACAACAGAAACAGGGCAAATACCGTTCCGAACAGCAAATGCTGGCGACGGCTATCGGTGAACAACTCGACCCAGGGGGCACGACAAACGGCCCATAACAATACCGTCACGTATATGAGCCAGCCGACTATCAGCGTCTGCGCTGACAGCAACTCTGCGCCGATCATAAGGCTAACCCTTTGTGCTCCACTGCTGTCCCCTCGGCTGGTTCGGCTCGCTGTCCAGCAGTCTACTACGGTCACGAAATCGCTCCAGTCGATGCAATGCTTTCTGCTTGTCGCATTTGAACGCTAAGCTTGGGCCTATGGATGACTCAGATTACTTACGCCTGCTGACCATCGCGGCCGAGCAAGCCAACGCATTTTTGTCCAATGCCCGCAAATGGGAGCGGGAGCGTTGGGTCTGCCAGCGCCTGCTGCAAGGCCTCAACATTCCTTACCGCGCCGATGAGTTTGCCCCTGCCGGAGAACCGCCGGACGTGTTGTTTCGTGACGCCAGTTTCGAAGTGTTCTTCGTGCTCGACGAAGGCCGGCGTCTCAACGATGAGTGGCGCGACGAACTGCAACGTCGGCGCAGCGCGTTTTCCCTGAGCCAACTGGTACGCCGCGAGGCCAAGCCCCGAAGAATTCCCGCCAATGAGTTTTTGCTGCGACTGGCGCCAACCTTGCGCAAAAAAGCCCACAACTACAAAGAGCGCGGCATGGACCTGGGGGAACTGGACATCATTGCTTTCGCCAGCCTCAAACGTGAAGTGCTCGACCTCAACAGCCATTTCCCGCCACCCACCGAGTACCTGCGCCAGGGCTGGCGCTCGTTGTCACTGGTCGGGCCGACCTTCGCCCGCGTGCTGTTTGCCCATCCGGATGCGCCGGATTTCCTGCGCAGCAACCTGGGGCGCAGCATCGTATTCGACGTCGGCATCAGCCTGTGAGCCCACTGCAGGAATTACTCGCCGAAGTCCCGCAAACCGGCCGCGTGCGCTGGATCGGCGTACGCCCGCAACCCCACGTGCCGATGATCGAACTGGATGCCGTTGAGGCACGGCTTGAGGCCGGTCTGACTGGCGATCGTGCCCGGCCGGGGGTACGCAATACACGGCAGGTGACGCTGTTGCAGTGGGAGCATCTGGCAGTGATCAGTTCGCTGATGGGCCGCCCCGCCGATCAACCGGTGTTGCCCAATGATTTGCGGCGCAATCTCGTGATCAGCGGTATCAACCTGTTCAGCCTCAAAGGCCGTCGCTTCAGGATCGGCCAGGCGATTTTCGAAACCACGGGCTGGTGCCAGCCTTGCGCACGCCTGCAAAACAACCTCGGCCCAGGGACCTTTCAGGCCGTACGCGGACATGGCGGAATCACTGCCCGGGTGTTACAAAGTGGCATCATTCGCCTGGACGATTCGGTGAGCGTCGAGCCTATTCCGGACAGCGGCTATGCTCCGTTCAACGTTCGTTAAATCAGTCTGTAGCTTCTATACATTCAGCAACGTCTACTCCTGACGAGGCCTCATATGACCAGCCGCTTGAACCCCGACGACCAGAAGCATGTCGAAGAGTACCTGCATCTGTCCCAGCACCGAGTCGAGCGCCGGCCTTTCCGGCCGTGGATGCTCCTGGTGCTGGTGTTGGCAGTGACCATTGGTTTGGGCCTGTTAAGCCGATTTATCAGTTACCTGACGCTATGAGCTGCGTGGCGCTCGCTCGGGTAATTGCACCGATTTCTTTTAGCCTTGCGAGATATCCCCATGACTCATCGTATTGTCATCGTTGGCGGCGGCGCCGGCGGTCTGGAGTTGGCTACCCGTCTGGGTAAGACTCTGGGCAAACGCGGCACGGCCAGTGTGATGCTGGTTGACGCGAACCTGACCCACATCTGGAAACCGTTGTTGCACGAAGTGGCGGCCGGCTCCCTGAACTCCTCCGAAGATGAACTCAATTATGTAGCCCAGGCCAAATGGAACCACTTCGAGTTCCAGCTGGGGCGCATGAGCGGGCTCGATCGCACGCAGAAAAAAATCCAGCTGGCCGCCACCTATGACGAAGCCGGTCTGGAATTGGTCCCGGCCCGCGAAGTGGCTTACGACACGCTGGTCATCTCCGTCGGCAGCACCACCAATGATTTCGGCACCCTGGGCGCGGCTCAGCATTGCCTGTTCCTAGATACCCGCAAGCAGGCCGAGCGCTTCCACCAGCAACTGCTCAACCACTACCTGCGCGCCCATGCCGGACAGACTGACAAAGTCGAACAGATCAGCGTGGCCATCGTCGGCGCCGGTGCCACCGGAGTCGAACTGGCCGCCGAACTGCACAACGCTGCCCATGAACTGGCGGCTTACGGCCTGGACCGGATCAAACCGGAAAACATGCACATCACCTTGATCGAAGCCGGGCCACGGGTGCTGCCTGCCCTGCCGGAACGAATCGGCGGGCCTGTGCATAAAACCCTGGAAAAACTGGGGGTCAACGTCATGACCAATGCGGCGGTCAGCGAAGTGACGGCTGACAGCCTGATCACCGCTGACGGCAACGAGATCAAAGCAAGCCTGAAAGTCTGGGCTGCCGGAATTCGTGCGCCGGGGGTCCTCAAGGACATCGATGGCCTGGAAACCAACCGTATCAACCAACTGCACGTGCTGCCGACCCTGCAAACCACCCGTGACGAGAATATCTTCGCCTTCGGAGACTGTGCGGCCTGTCCGCAACCTGGCAGTGATCGCAACGTGCCGCCCCGCGCCCAGGCTGCGCATCAGCAAGCCTCGTTGCTGGCCAAATCGCTCAAGCTGCGCATCGAAGGCAAGGCATTGCCGGAGTACAAGTACACCGATTATGGTTCGCTGATCTCGCTGTCGCGTTTTTCGGCTGTGGGTAACTTGATGGGCAACCTTACCGGTAGCGTGATGCTGGAGGGCTGGCTGGCGCGGATGTTCTATGTGTCGCTGTACCGCATGCACCAGATGGCGTTGTACGGGTGGTTCCGCACGGCGATGCTGATGCTGGGCAGCAAGATCGGGCGCGGGACTGAGCCTCGCCTCAAGCTGCACTAACTCGGTCTAGTGTGGGAGCGGGCTTGCTCGCGAAAGCGGTGAATCAGTCAATAAGTTGGTTGAGTGATACACCGCTTTCGCGAGCAAGCCCGCTCCCACATTGGCTTTGCGGGGCAATTGATTTCCTGTGGACAAAAAAAATCCCCGTATCTTTCGATACGAGGATTTTTAATATGGTCGGGGTAAGGGGATTCGAACTCCTGACATCCTGCTCCCAAAGCAGGCGCGCTACCGGACTGCGCTATACCCCGGTAAAAAAAAGGCGACCTTTCAAAGATCGCCTTCTTCGATCAGCGCTTTTGGCCTCTGATCTTAAGATTCGATCCCAGCGCTAACTGGTTTCAAAAATGGTGGGTCGTGTGGGATTCGAACCTACGACCAATTGGTTAAAAGCCAACTGCTCTACCAACTGAGCTAACGACCCAAAAATGGTCGGGGTAAGGGGATTCGAACTCCTGACATCCTGCTCCCAAAGCAGGCGCGCTACCGGACTGCGCTATACCCCGGTTTGAAATTGGCTCCGTGACCAGGACTCGAACCTGGGACCCAATGATTAACAGTCATTTGCTCTACCGACTGAGCTATCACGGAACTACATATTTCAATTTACAACTTTGAAGCTTTACTGCGTTCTCTTCGACCCGTTTGCATCGCTGCGTTCGTGTGTCTGAGGCGCGCTATTCTACAATCTTCAGAACCTCTGTCAACCCCCTAAATTGCTTTCAAGTTAATGATTTGCAACTTATTTTGGATTCCTGCTTGGGGAGCGGAAACCCTGGCGGGTGACTTACTGCGGGGCGCACTTTACAAGCCTTTTCCTTTGAGTTCAACAGCCTAACGAAAAAAAGGCCTCGCAATGCGAGGCCTTTTCGATTTTGTTGCCGTCGTGGATCAGACGAAGACGATTTCGTCGTTCTCCACAACCCCTTTGGCTGTGTCGCCCGGCAGGAATCGACCGGACAGAATCAGTTGTGCCAGCGGGTTCTCGATCCAGCGCTGGATCGCTCGTTTGAGCGGCCGTGCGCCATACACCGGGTCGTAACCTACCGCGATCAGCTTATCCATGGCCTCAGGGCTCAACTCCAGCTTCAGCTCGCGTTCGGTCAGACGACTGCGCAGACGACCCAACTGGATCTCGGTAATACCGGCGATCTGATCACGGGCCAACGGCTCGAAGATCACCACTTCGTCGACCCGGTTGATGAACTCCGGCCGGAAGTGCGAGGAAATCGCGTCCATTACCGCCGCACGCTGAGCTTCGCGATCACCCACCAGTTCCTGGATCTGCACCGAGCCCAGGTTGGAGGTCATGACAATCACGGTGTTCTTGAAATCCACCGTGCGGCCATGACTGTCAGTCAGGCGCCCGTCTTCCAGTACTTGCAGGAGGATGTTGAATACATCCGGGTGCGCCTTCTCGACTTCGTCCATGAGGATCACCGAATACGGCTTGCGACGTACGGCCTCGGTCAGGTAACCGCCCTCTTCATAGCCAACGTACCCCGGTGGCGCACCAATCAAGCGGGCCACGGAGTGTTTCTCCATGAACTCGGACATGTCGATGCGAACCATCGCCTCTTCAGTATCGAACAGGAACTCGGCCAGCGCCTTGCACAGCTCGGTTTTACCCACACCGGTCGGGCCGAGGAACATGAACGAGCCGCTCGGGCGATTAGGGTCGGACAACCCGGCACGAGAGCGTCGTACCGCGTTGGAAACCGCAACCACCGCCTCTTCCTGACCTATCACACGCTGGTGCAACAGGCTTTCCATCTTCATCAGTTTGTCGCGCTCGCCTTCGAGCATTTTCGACACCGGAATACCGGTCCACTTCGACACGACTTCGGCGATCTCTTCTTCAGTCACCTTGCTACGCAGCAGCTGGTTTTCGGGCTTGCCATGCTGGTCGACCATTTGCAGGCTGCGTTCCAGGTCCGGGATCACCCCGTACTGCAACTCCGCCATGCGGTTCAGGTCACCTTTGCGGCGGGCCGCTTCCAGCTCCTGACGGGACTGCTCGATTTTCTGCTGGATCTGCGCAGAACCCTGTACTTCGGCTTTTTCCGAGTTCCAGATTTCTTCGAGGTCCGAGTACTCACGCTCTAGACGTGCGATTTCTTCCTGCAATTTTTCCAGGCGCTTCTTCGCCGCATCGTCACTTTCTTTCTTCAGCGCCTGGGATTCCACCTTCAGTTGAATCAGGCGGCGTTCCAGACGATCCAGCACTTCCGGCTTGGAATCGATTTCCATGCGGATGCGGCTGGCGGCCTCGTCGATCAAGTCGATGGCCTTGTCCGGCAACTGCCGGTCAGTGATATAGCGATGACTGAGCTTGGCCGCCGCGATGATTGCGCCGTCGGTGATCGCCACCTTGTGGTGAACTTCGTAGCGCTCTTTGAGCCCACGCAGAATGGCGATGGTGTCTTCTTCGCTCGGCTCGTCCACCAGCACTTTCTGGAAGCGACGCTCAAGGGCGGCATCCTTCTCTATATATTGGCGGTACTCGTTGAGCGTAGTGGCACCGACGCAGTGCAGCTCGCCGCGGGCCAATGCCGGCTTGAGCATGTTGCCCGCATCCATCGAGCCTTCACCTTTACCGGCGCCGACCATGGTGTGCAGTTCGTCGATGAACAGGATGATCTGCCCTTCCTGCTTCGACAGCTCATTGAGCAGGGATTTGAGGCGCTCCTCGAACTCACCGCGATACTTGGCACCGGCAATCAATGCCCCCATGTCCAGGGACAACAGGCGCTTGCCCTTGAGGCCGTCCGGCACTTCACCATTAATGATGCGCTGGGCCAGGCCTTCGGCAATGGCAGTTTTACCGACGCCCGGTTCCCCGATCAGCACCGGGTTGTTCTTGGTGCGGCGTTGCAGCACCTGGATGGTCCGGCGAATTTCGTCGTCGCGACCGATCACCGGATCGAGCTTGCCGTCTTCGGCGCGCTTGGTCAGGTCGACGGTGTACTTATCCAGGGCCTGCCGGGACTCTTCGTGGTTGGGGTCATTGACGGCCTCGCCACCACGCAGGTTGTTGATCGCGTTTTCCAGGGCTTTCTTGCTCACGCCCTGGCCGAGCAACAGCTTGCCAAGCTTGCTGTTCTCGTCCATGGCGGCGAGCAGCACCAACTCGCTGGAGATGAACTGGTCGCCCTTTTGCTGAGCCAGGCGATCGGCCTGGTTGAGCAGGCGCGCCAGATCCTGCGACATGTTGACGTCGCCGGTCGGATTCTGGATTTTCGGTAGCTGGTCGAGCTCTTTGGTCAGCTCTTTACGCAGGCTGTTGACGTCGAAGCCCACCTGCATCAGCAGAGGCTTGATCGAGCCGCCCTGTTGCTCGAGCAGGGCTTGCATCAAGTGCGCCGGCTCTATGGCCGGGTGATCGAGACCGACGGCCAGGGATTGGGCATCGGACAACGCTAACTGCAATTTGCTGGTTAAACGGTCTATACGCATGGGTCACCTTCCTTTTGAGCAGGCCGGACCTATAAAACGTCCTGAATGGAGAAACCTGCCAGATACCACAATAGATGCGGTCGATTCCGGGAGTTTCAAGCGTCGTGACGTTGATGTAGATCAACTGAGTCTAGCGTTCGAGCCAGATCAAGGAGGCGAATCGGCCAGTGCGAGGGGCGCGGCGATAGGAAAAGAAGCGAGGATCGGTCACGGTGCAGAAACCGCCACCGTAAACAGCGGTTACACCGCGAGCCGCCAGGCGCAGACGCGCGAGCATATAGATGTCTGCCATGAACTTGCCGGCGTTGGGACTGGGCACAAAAGCTTCAGCAGCCTGCGGTAACTGCTCGACGAAGGTCTCGCGCACCTCCGGGCCGACTTCAAAGGCTTGCGGTCCAATGGCCGGGCCGAGCCAGACCATTACTTCGGCAGGAGGCACGACCAGGCTGTCGAGGGTGGCTTCCAGCACCCCTGCAGCCAGCCCGCGCCAACCGGCATGAGCTGCCGCGACGCGAGTACCGGCACGGTCGCAGAACAGCGCAGGCAGGCAATCGGCGGTCATGGCCGCACAGGCGATGCCTGGCGTTGCGGTCCAACTGGCGTCGGCCGCAACCACTCGGCCTGGATGGGCATGGGCCACGACAATGCCGTGGACCTGCTGCAGCCAGGCCGGTTGAATGGCGAAATGATCGGTCAGACGACGGCGATTCTCGGCCACAGCTTCAGGGCTGTCGTCGACATGATCGCCTAGATTGAGGCTGTCGAACGGCGCCAGACTGACGCCGCCCGCCCGGGTGGTGACACAGGCTTTTACCCCGGCCGGCGCGGGCCAGTCGGGAATCAGCCAGTCACTCATCCGATGAACGCCTCACGATCTTGCTTGAGCAGGGTCAGCAACCAGACGAAATCTTCCGGCAACGGTGATTCCCAGCTCATGCGCTTGCCGGTGGTCGGATGATCCAGTTCCAGGAAACGCGCATGCAGCGCCTGTCTCGGGAAGTTTTTCAGCGACTCGACCATGGTTGGGTTGGCTGCCGGCGGGATACGGAAACGACCGCCGTAGGCAGGATCTCCGACCAACGGGTAGTTGATGTGCGCCATGTGCACGCGAATCTGGTGGGTACGACCTGTTTCCAGCTTCACCCGCACGTGAGTGTGGGAGCGGAAACGCTCGAGCACGCGGTAGTGGCTGACGGCTTGCTTGCCGCCTTCCATGACTGCCATGCGCTGACGTTGCTGGCCGTGACGACCGATTGGCGCGTTGATCTTGCCGCCAGCGGTGACCACACCAATCACGATGCACTCGTAGATCCGGCTGACACTACGGCTCTGCAATTGAGTGACAAGCTGCGTCTGCGCCTGAATGGTCTTGGCCACCACCATCAGACCGGTGGTGTCCTTGTCCAGGCGATGCACGATACCGGCGCGGGGCACGTTGATGATGTCCGGCACGTGGTGCAGCAGGGCATTGAGCAAGGTGCCATCGGCGTGACCGGCAGCCGGATGCACCACCAGGCCCGCGGGCTTGTTGATCACCAGGATGTCGTCGTCTTCGTAGACGATGTCCAGGGCAATATCTTGAGCGACCCATTCGCCCTGAGCTTCCTGCTCGGCAGTCAACTCAAGGATGGCACCACCGTGAACGATGTCTCGCGGGCGGATAACCGCCCCATCCACAGTCAGGCGGCCGTCTTTGATCCAGGCGGAAAGGCGCGAGCGCGAGTGCTCAGCGAATAATTGTGCGGCGACTTGATCGAGGCGTTGGCCGCCCAATTCGGACGGCACCTCTGCGCGAAGTTCAATTTTATCGGACATGCTCAGACTAGGCGTCGGCACAGCCTTTGGTTTCGGCTGCGCGCTTGTGGTTAAATACGGCGTCTTTTGCCCCGAGGCTATTCAACGGGGCGCTCATCATAACAGGACGGCCTCGCCCAAGACAGCGGCCGTCATAGGGACGCAAGCCGCCATGCAAGTGAAACACCTGCTGCTGATCGCCATCCTCGCATTGACCGCTGCTTGCTCATCGAAGGAAGTCGTAGACGAAAACCTCAGTGAAGTCGAGCTGTACCAACAGGCTCAAGCCGACCTGGACAATAGTAGCTACACCAGTGCCATCACCAAGCTGAAGGCTCTGGAATCGCGCTATCCGTTCGGTCGTTATGCTGACCAGGCTCAACTCGAACTGATCTACGCCAACTACAAGAACACTGAGCCAGAGGCTGCCAAGTCCGCTGCGGAGCGTTTCATTCGCCTGCACCCACAGCATCCGAACGTGGATTACGCGTACTACCTCAAGGGTCTGACATCTTTCGACCAGGACGTCGGCCTGCTGGCGCGTTTCCTGCCGCTGGACATGACCAAGCGTGACCCGGGCGCCGCCCGCGACTCCTACAACGAGTTCGCCCAGCTGACCAGCCGCTTCCCGAACAGCCGCTACGCGCCGGACGCCAAGCAGCGCATGATCTACCTGCGCAACCTGCTGGCCGCCTACGAAATTCACGTTGCCGACTACTACCTGACCCGTCAGGCCTATGTCGCCGCGGCGAACCGTGGTCGTTATGTCGTGGAAAACTTCCAGGAAACCCCATCGGTCGGTGACGGCCTGGCGGTCATGACCGAGGCTTACCAGCGTCTGCACCTGGATGACCTGGCCGCGACCAGCCTGGAAACCCTGAAGCTCAACTACCCGGATCACCCAAGCCTGGAGGACGGCCAGTTCGTTCCGTCGGTGGCCGAAGCCGACAACCGTTCGTGGATGAGCAAGGCGACCCTGGGCCTGATCGAATCCCGTCCGCCGCTGCCGCCGGGAGAAACCCGCGCCAACCAGGACGTGCAGAGGCAGTACCAGGACGCCAAGGACGCGATCCCGAGCGAACTCAAGCCTAAAGACAGCAATGGCGAAGTGATCGAGGAAGAAAATCAGGAAGCCGAAGGCAACAACGAGGACCGTTCGTGGTTCAGCTACATGACCTTTGGCGTGTTCGACTGATATTTCGAAACGTATCCCGTAGGAGCGAGCCTTTGTGGTGAGGGGGCTTGCCCCCGCTGGACTTCGCAGCAGTCCTGTTTTTTCGGGCCGCTTCGCGACCCAGCAGGGGCAAGCCCCCTCGCCACAAAAGTTCAATCCCTCAAGTATTGCCCCTACCTGCTCGGCATTCCCCCCCTGCCCCTCCCTTTTTATTTCAGCATCTTATTAGGCTGTGCGCCCGGCACGTCCTTGGCTAAACTGCCGCATCATCATTCAAAAAGCAGCTCACCATGCTTCGTTTATTGTTCTGGATCGCCCTGATTGCCGCTGCGGTATGGTTCTGGCGCAAGTTCAAGGGTCAGAATTCGGCCCCCAGGTCCCCGGCCGAGCGGGACGCGGCCCCCATGGTCCGTTGCGCCCATTGCGGAGTGCATCTGCCCCGGGATCGCGCATTGAGTCTCGAACAACAGTGGTACTGCAGCCAGGCGCATCTGGAACAGGGCCCTGGCTCCAGCAACCGCTGATCCCCACGACCATCAGTCACTGCGCACAGCTATTGCGCGAGGGGGAGGAACTGAAGGCGCAGATCGACGTCTGACGCAGATTATTCAAGACCACCTCAGCGCATGAATCGGGTAATCGAAGACATCCTGCAACTGCTCCATGAGCCTTGCGCAAGCAACCGGTCTCCCCCAGCCTTCGAACCGCGCCAGGATGGCGCCTGTTTTCTCATCACCTTTGCCCACGGATGGAACCAAAGTTGAACATGAGCGCCCGACAAAAGGTTCTGGTCGTCGACGACGAGCCGGACATTCGCGAACTCCTGGAAATAACCCTGGGACGGATGAAACTCGAGACATTCAGCGCCCGCAACCTGACCGAGGCGCTGAGTCTTCTGAGACGGGTGAATTTTGACCTGTGCCTGACCGACATGCACCTGCCGGATGGCACCGGCCTCGCGCTGGTGCAACATATTCAGCAACGCCACCCACAATTACCGGTGGCCATGATCACCGCTTACGGCAGCCTCGATACCGCAATCAACGCACTCAAGGCCGGTGCTTTCGATTTCCTGACCAAACCGGTAGACCTCACTCGCCTGCGAGAACTCATCAACGCTACTCTCTTGCTTCCCAACCCTCCCACAGCCATCAATCGGCGCCTGCTGGGCGACTCGGCGCCCATGCGCACTCTGCGCAAGCACATCGCCAAGCTGGCTCGCAGCCAGGCACCGGTGTACATCAGCGGCGAATCCGGTAGCGGCAAGGAGTTGGTGGCGCGCCTGATTCATGATCAAGGCCTGCGCGCAAAACAACCGTTCATTGCGATCAATTGCGGGGCCATTCCGGCGGATTTGATGGAAAGCGAGTTTTTCGGCCATCGCAAAGGCAGTTTCAGCGGCGCCATCGAGGACAAGCCCGGCCTGTTCCAGGCGGCTCATGGCGGCACCCTGCTTCTCGACGAGGTGGCCGACTTGCCGCTGGCGATGCAGGTCAAACTGCTGCGCGCCATTGCGGAAAAATCGGTGCGCAGCGTCGGCGGGCAACAGGAAACCGTGGTCGATGTACGCATCCTTTGCGCCACCCACAAAGACCTCGACGCCGAGGTCGCCGCCGGCCGCTTTCGACAGGATCTCTACTACCGCCTGAACGTGATTGAGCTGCGGGTCCCGCCTTTGCGCGAGCGCCGCGATGACATTGAAGCGCTGGCAAGCTGCATGCTCAAACGCCTGGCCACCACGACCGCGCAGCCCGCCGCCAGACTCCACCCGCAAGCCCTCGCCGCGCTGAAAAGCTATCGCTTTCCGGGCAATGTGCGGGAACTGGAAAACATGCTCGAACGGGCCCATACGCTGTGCGAGAGCCAGCTGATAGAAGCCGGCGACTTGCGTCTCGCCGAAGGTAACTGCACAGCCGAGGGCGGCATCCCGGACCTGACGCAGATCGACAATCTGCAGACCTATCTGGAAAACGTCGAACGCCAACTCCTCCTCCAGGCACTGGAGGAGACCCGCTGGAACCGCACGGCGGCTGCGCAGCGATTGAGTGTGTCGTTTCGGTCGATGCGTTACAGGTTGAAGAAACTGGGACTGGATTGACCCCAAAAAAGATCACAGCCTGCGCCCCCTTTCAGGAACTGCCGCAGGCTCGGGCCGAGTTCGGACGATCTTTTGGTCCGGCTTCAGATCCGCCCAGCCGGCGCATACGCCGCCGGATCAATGATCGGCGCCCTGCCCAGCATCACGTCGGCAAACAATTGGCACGAGGCCGGTGCCAGCACCAGACCGTTGCGATAATGCCCGCAATTGAGCCAGAGCCCGTCAAACCCTGGAACCCTGCCGATGTAAGGAATGCCTTCTGGTGATCCTGGCCGCAACCCGGCCCAATGCCCGACCACTTCGGCGCCGGCCAGTGCCGGTATCAACTCCACCGCAGAAGCCTTGAGGCTTTCCAGGGCGGACTCGGTAGGCGTCTTGTCGAAGCCTTCATGCTCCAGGGTACTGCCGATCAGGATGTGTCCGTCGCGACGAGGGATCGCATAACGGCCCTTTGCCAGGACCATGCTGGGCAGGAAGTCCGCCGCACACTTGTAGAGAATCATCTGCCCCTTGACCGGCTCGACCGGCAATGAGAGATCGAGAGTTTTGAGCAAATCGCCGCTCCAGGCACCCGCGGTCAACACGACTTGATCACCGCGGATAACGCCTGCCGTTGTCTGCACGCCAACGACGGTATCGCCATCACGAATGAACCCGCTGACTTCGCACTGCTCATGAATCGTCACGTTGGGCAACGCGAGCAATGCCGCCTTGAGGGATTTCACCAGGCGCGGATTGCGCACGTTGGCCACATCGGCCATATGGATCGCCCGGGAAAAACCACTGCCCAGCACCGGCACGGCGTCATGCACCGCCGACAGATCCACGGTCCGCAATGGACGGTTTTCCCGAAGTGCCCAGGCCAGTGCCTCGGCCTCGTCGTCCAGATCCAGCCAGTACAGACCCGTGGTATGCACTTCGGGATCAACCCCGGTCGCGGCGAACAGCCGCTCACCCAGCTGTGGATAAAAGTCCTGGGACCAGTGCGCCAGGGCGGTGACCGCCGGGCTGTAGCGCCACGGGTAAAGCGGCGAGACGATGCCGCCACCGGCCCATGAAGACTCCTGACCGACGTTCGAACGATCCAGCAGCACAACGCTCTGCACTTCGGACGCGAGATTGAATGCCGTGAGCAGACCGATCACCCCGCCGCCGACAATCACCACTTGCTGTTGCCTGGTCATATTCTGATCCAACCGTTAAGTAGACAGAGGGCGCAGATGGCGCCCGAAAAAAATCAGCGCCCCCAGCAGTCCTTGGTGGTAAGGCCATCCTTTGCGTTGACCATGCCACGGACTCCCGTGTTGGCCAGGGTGAAATCACCGCACTTGTCTTCGGCCATGCCAGTGCCCGGCTTGCGCACGGCTGTGAGCAGGAACGTCTGGTCGGTCAACGTCTGGGTAATCGTGTAATAGTCGTTGCCGGCGCTGAGACCTGGGGTATCGGTGTAGACATTCTTGCTCGAGTAGTTGCGCTCGAGGATCTGCGCCTGTTCAGAAAGCAGGCCGGCTACTTCTGTCCGGCGGCCCTTGTTCAGGTACTCGGTGAAGCTCGGGGCGGCTATGGTCATGACAATCCCGATGATCGCAATCACGATCATGATTTCGATCAGGGTAAAACCGCGGTTGAATCTATGCATGCCTCAACTCTCACTTACTGTATTTGTCGCCACATGATGCGACGGCTGCCGCCGGAATCATCCCCCGATGGCATGATATCGCCACCAGCCTCGTGTCCGACTGCTGGCATACCATCGTCGGTGTCGCTGCGGGGCGGATTATCGCCGATGTAGACCACCCCGCTGGAAATCGCGTCGATGTTATCGACAACCCCATCTCCATTGCTGTCGAGTATCTTACCGCTGATAGCAGCAGGCAGCTTCAGGCAGATGGGCGTCAGCAATGATTTGTCCCGATAGAAGCCGTACCAGTAACCACCCGCCAGGCAGCGGTTGCGGTCCAGGGCGGGCTCTTCTGGCGGCGCAAGTGCATAGGCCACAGGCGACAGGCATAGCCCCAGAACCATTGCGCACAAACCTGACAAGCCCCCGGCCCGGTGTTCAATACTTCGCATATATACTCTCTACCACGCTGCGCGAATTGCCCGCGATGCCCACCGCAGTGACGCGGTACAAGGTTGCCGGGGTGTTGATCGGCACATTCACCGCAGTCCGGGTGGCACCCAGGTTTTGCACTGCGTAAAAGCCTGTTCCGGTAGCGACCCAGGTCACCCCCGAGCCAGGATTGTGGCCGCCAGCGGTGATAGTCGCCGACTCCGCGGGCGGCGCGCAGTGACTGGCGCCACTGCAAACAGGTAACGAATAGCTGTCCCGTTGCACCGTACTTTCGCCTACCCGCAATGCCGTTTCAGCGCCCTGAAATGAATGGTTGCGCAGAGCCACGCTGCCGGCCATTTTTTCCTGCAGGGTAGCGTTCTGCATGGATGAGATACCGATAAGCGTCAACATCAGCAGAAACACCAGGCTGACCAGAAGGGCCATGCCCCGCTGGGGATTCCTTGTCATGCATCTCCCCTCATGGCAACCGGTTGCGCAACGCGGCAACCACGTTGAAGGTTTGGCTGCTCACCCGTTGGTTTGGATCGAAAAGCGTCAGCGTAAGGCGAACGCTGCGTATTCGCGCGGGATCCGACGGATTTTCGCTGTAACTGGATGCGGCCAGGTCGGTATTGGAACTGGCGACACCGAAGCTCACGCTCAAAGCACTGACGTTGTTCACCAATACCTGCGGCGATTCCGTCCCGATACCCATCATCAATTGATTGTTGCTGAAACTGTAAACCAGCCGCCGGACCGGAAACGCCAGCTGTCCCGATCCAGGTGCCCGCGCGTTACTGTAGGCCGTCGCACTGTTCAAACAGTCGGATATAACGGTCCAGGTCGGCTTCCCGCCCTGGTTGCCAACATCCGCGGTCACCAGGGTCAGCGTCTGGCTGGCGTTATCCCACCTGATCGGCGTCGCCTGGCTGGCCTTGAAGTCACCTTTCTCGCTAGCATCGGTAATCGCCCCCAGGCAGCCGAACATGCCGACCATGCGGATCTCCTGAATCATTTTGCTCAGCACAAAACGCGCGTCTTCCTGCATCTCGGCGGCAGCGTTCTGGCTGAGATAAGTGTTTTTGGCCGCAATAAACACCTGCACAACGCCCAGCACCACGACCAGGCTCAGTGCCAGGGCAATCAGCAACTCGATGAGGCCGAAGCCTTGGTTGTGACGGTTCATGGCGCCGCCACCGGGTCAACGGCAGTGCGGCTGGACAAGACATAACTGCGTCGCGAATCGGCCGCATTGGCTGCCCGCGAGTCGTCCCACTCAATGGTGATGGTGTACACCCGCTGGCTGAGGGTGATGCTGCCCGTGGCACTGGGGCCGCCGAAATTCACGATATTGGAATTGAAGTCGTACAGATCCTGGTCCCGGGCCACACCCGGATTGCCCGAGCTGGGTGGATTAACCGTGTAGTCAGCGGTGGAGTTGGCACGAATGCGGTCCAGCATGTCGTAGGCGATAAAACTGGCCTGGCTGGTCATGCGCGAGCTGTCGGTGTATTTCAACGCATTGAGCTGAAACGCTGCCGCACCCAGCAACCCGACTCCCAGGATCACCAACGCAACCAGTACTTCAATCAGCGTCATTCCTTCCTGTGTACGCTTGCTCCATGCTTTCATCCGCAACTTCCAGCCAATTCGATTCGTCCGTTCAAACACACACTCAGCATCCTGCTTTGTGTCCCCAATACATAGCTGATCACCACCGCCCTGGAAGATGAAGACAGCCCGCCCAGATTGTTGAAATCGATCTCGGTCACTCCTGAGGTTAGCGTCAGCGTTGCACCGCTGCTCATCACCGGAACAACCCGCAACACATTGGCCAAGGTGCCGCTACCTTCATAAATCGTCAGCTCGCCGCTCCAGACGCCGCGACTGAACGTCGGACGAACCCGCGTCGTGGTGCCGCGATTGATCGCCTCGATACGGGCGAAATTCAGGCCTCGTTGCAGATCGCCGATTTCGGTATCCGCTCGGGCGATCTGCGCTGATCGACTGAACGCCGGGGCTGCCAGGGTGATCATGATCGACAGGATCGCGAGCGCGATCAGCAACTCGATCAGTGTGAAACCCTTTGTACGAAGATCCATCGTTGCCCTCGGTTACCTTCGGCTATACCTGCAGTTGCTCGCCAAAATAATGGGCGGGTGGAAGTCGGGTTTTCTCATTGCTTGCGCAAGGATCGCGCAGGCCAAGGCACGCCAGGGAGGCAGATGTCATGCATCAACGAGGATTCAGCCTGATCGAACTGCTCATGGGACTGACAATTGTCGGAATTGTTCTGCTTCTGGTCAGCCCGGCATACGCCACCCTCACGGCGTCGAGCTACCGGGAACAGGCTGCGCAGTCCCTGTTCAGTGGCATACGCACCGCCAGAACCGAAGCGGTTGTGCGCAACCAGGCAGTTGTGATTCACGCTATCAACGACGACTGGGGCCAGGGTTGGAGGATGATTCTGGATATCAGCGGCAAGGGGCATACGGACCGCGACAATCCGCTGCTGAGCGAACGCCAGAGTGCGGCACAAGTCCCCATTGCCGGCAACAGGCCGGTCAAAAGTTACGTACGGTTCAACGGGGCGGGCGTGCCGCGGTTTACCGGCGGCGGTTTTCAAGCGGGGACTTTGCACATTTGCGCTGCACGCGAACCGCTGAGTCAGTACCAGGTAGTACTGGCCCCAAGCGGCCGCGTCAGCCTGCGCAACGACAAGGCAGAACAGCCGTTATGCGCGGGAGGGACAAAGCCTTAGAGCAGCGTACGAACGCGCAACTCTTTAGGCATGGAAAAGGTGATGTTCTCCTCGCGCCCAGCCAGTTCGTCGGCACCGGTAGCGCCCCAGGCCTGCAACTGCTGGATCACCCCGCGCACCAGAACCTCCGGCGCTGATGCGCCAGCGGTGATGCCGATGCGCTCGACTCCGTCGAACCAGCTCTGCTGCAGGTCCTCCGCACCGTCGATCAGGTAGGCAGGCGTAGCCATGCGTTCGGCCAGTTCGCGCAGGCGATTGGAGTTGGAACTGTTCGGGCTGCCGACCACCAACACCACATCACACTCGTCCGCCAGTTGCTTGACCGCGTCCTGACGGTTCTGCGTGGCGTAGCAAATGTCGTCCTTGCGCGGACCACCAATGGCCGGGAAACGCGTACGCAGTGCGTCAATGACGCGGCTGGTATCGTCCATGGACAAGGTGGTCTGGGTCACGAATGCAAGTTTCTCCGGGTTGTTTACCTGCAGGTTGGCGACATCCTTCTCGTCTTCGACCAGATAGATTGCACCACCATTGCTGGCGTCATACTGCCCCATGGTGCCTTCGACTTCCGGGTGACCGGCGTGGCCGATCAGAATGCATTCACGGCCGTCACGGCTGTAGCGCGCAACCTCGATATGCACCTTGGTCACCAGCGGACACGTTGCGTCGAATACCTTCAGGCCACGGCCGGCTGCTTCGCTGCGCACCGCCTGGGAAACACCGTGGGCACTGAAAATCACGATGACGTCGTCCGGCACCTGATCCAGCTCCTCGACGAAGATCGCGCCACGGGAGCGCAGGTCTTCTACGACGAACTTGTTATGGACCACTTCGTGACGCACATAGATCGGCGGTCCGAAGACCTCCAGGGCGCGGTTGACGATTTCGATCGCACGGTCCACACCGGCGCAGAAGCCACGGGGGTTGGCGAGTTTGATTTGCATGCTGTGCCTCGTGTCTTGCGCGCGAAAAAAATAAAAACCACTGTGGGAGCGAGCTTGTTGTGGCGAGGGGGCTTGTCGGAATGCCGCACCACCTCGCTCGATTGCGCAGCAATCGTAAACCGAGTACTAAATTTTCACTCGATACTGTGGCACCCGGTATTTAGGGGCGCTTCGCACCCCAGCGGGGGCAAGCCCCCTCGCCACACAAGCCACCTCACCACACGAGCCCGCTCCCACATTTGACCGTATTCGAACAGTTACAGCGCTTTGACGGAGATGATTTCCACGTCAAAGGTCAGTGTTTTGCCCGAAAGCGGATGGTTGAAGTCGACAGTCACTTGCGCGTCATCGAACTCTTTTACCACGCCCGGCAATTCAGTATTGGCCGCATCGTTGAAGATCACCAGCAGGCCTGGCGACAATTCCATGTCCTGGAACTGCGAACGTGGAATGATCTGTACGTTTTGCGGGTTAGGCTGGCCGAAGGCGTTCTCCGGCTCGATGTTCAGCGTGCGCTTGTCACCGGCCTTGAAACCGAACAGCGCCACTTCGAAACCTGGCAACAGGCTGCCATCGCCGACCTTGAAGGTCGCCGGGGCTTTGTCGAAGGTGCTGTCCACCGTGTCGCCGTTTTCCAGGCGCAATGCGAAATGCAAGGTGACTTCCGTGTTCTGGCCAATACGTTGTTCAGCCAATACCTGTTCAGTCATGAACGGTTTCTCCGGTCTTTTTACTTTTGAACATATCCAGTGCCAGCATGACGGCACCTACAGTGATTGCACTGTCGGCAAAGTTGAACGCGGGGAAATACCAGCGATTCTGCCAATGCACCAGAATGAAATCGATCACATGGCCCAAGGCAATGCGGTCATACAGATTGCCCAGCGCGCCACCCAGCACCAGTGCCAGCGCTACCGCCAGCCAGGTCTCGTTGCGCCCCAGACGCTTGAGCCATACCACCAGCACTGCGCTGACGCCTATGGCGATCAGTGCAAACAGCCAGCGCTGCCAGCCGGAGCTGTCGGCCAGGAAGCTGAATGCTGCGCCGGTGTTGTAGGCCAGGGTCCAGCTGAAGTAATCAGGGATGATCACGATCTGCTGGAACATTTCGAGCCTGTCTTCGAAGTAGAACTTGCTGGCCTGGTCGATGATCAGTACCAGCAAACTCAACCAGAGCCAGCTCAGCCGTCCAAAACGGCCAACGGCATTAGGCATAGTGACGAACCTCGCCGGCGCCGCTGATGTTGTCGACGCAACGGCCGCAGATTTCCGGATGCTCCGGATTCACGCCGACGTCTTCACGGCAGTGCCAGCAACGGGCGCACTTGGCGAAGGCCGATTTGACGATCTGCAGCTTGAGGCCACTGACTTCGGTGGCCACCGCTTCGGCCGGCGCTTGCACCAATGGTGCAACGCTGGCGGTCGAGGTGATCAGAACGAAGCGCAACTCGTTGCTCAGCTTGGCCAGGTCGGCGCTCAGATCGTCTTCGGCGAACAGCGTCACTTCGGCTTGCAGGTTGCCACCGACGGCCTTGGCCGCGCGCTGGATTTCCATTTCTTTGTTGACTGCAACCTTCACTTCCATGATCCGGTCCCAGTAGGCGCGACCCAGCTCGAAGCCTTCCGGCAGCTCGGTCAGGCCTTCGTACCAGGTGTTGAGCATGACCGACTCGTTACGCTCGCCCGGCAGGTACTGCCACAGCTCGTCGGCGGTGAACGCCAGGATCGGCGCGATCCAGCGCACCAGCGCTTCGCTGATGTGGAACAGCGCGGTCTGGCACGAACGACGGGCCTTGCTGTCGGCGCCGGTGGTGTACTGGCGATCCTTGATGATGTCCAGGTAGAAACCACCCAGCTCCTGCACGCAGAAGTTGTGGATCTTCGAGTAGACGTTCCAGAAACGGTATTCGCCGTAGTGCTCCTGCAACTCGCGTTGCAGCAACAGGGTGCGATCCACCGCCCAACGGTCCAGCGCGAGCATTTCTTCAGCTGGCAGCAGGTCGGTGGCCGGGTTGAAACCGGTCAGGTTGGAAAGCAGGAAACGCGCGGTATTACGGATACGCCGGTAGGCGTCCGCACTGCGTTGCAGGATCTGCTCGGAAACCGCAATCTCACCTGAATAGTCGGTGGAAGCGACCCACAGGCGCATGATGTCGGCGCCCAGGGTGTCGTTGACTTTCTGCGGTGCGATCACGTTGCCCAGGGATTTGGACATCTTGCGGCCGGACTCGTCGACGGTAAAACCGTGGGTCAGCAGCTCGCGATACGGCGCGTGGTTGTCGATGGCGCAACCGGTCAGCAGGGACGAATGGAACCAGCCACGGTGCTGGTCCGAACCTTCCAGGTACAGGTCGGCGCGTGGACCGCTTTCGTGGCCCATCGGGTGCGAACCGCGCAGGACGTGCCAGTGGGTGGTACCCGAGTCGAACCAGACGTCGAGGGTATCGCTGATCTTGTCGTACTGTGGCGCTTCATCGCCCAGCAGCTCGGTGGCGTCCAGCTTGAACCAGGCCTCGATGCCTTCGACTTCGACACGCTTGGCAACTTCTTCCATCAACTCGACGGTACGTGGGTGCAGCTCGCCGCTTTCCTTGTTCAGGAAGAACGGGATCGGCACACCCCAGTTGCGCTGACGGGAGATACACCAGTCAGGACGGTTGGCGATCATCGAGTGCAAGCGCGCCTGGCCCCAGGCCGGAACGAACTGAGTTTCTTCGATAGCCTTGAGCGAGCGTTGACGCAGGGTATCGCCCGTGGTTGGCTGCTTGTCCATGCCGATGAACCACTGCGCGGTGGCGCGGTAGATCAGCGGGGTCTTGTGGCGCCAGCAGTGCATGTAGCTGTGTTCGATGATGGTGGTGTGCAGCAGCGCACCCACTTCAGTCAGCTTGTCGACGATGGCCGGGTTGGCCTTCCAGATGAACTGGCCGCCGAAGAACTCCAGCGAGGTCGCGTACACGCCGTTGCTTTGTACCGGATTGAGGATGTCATCGTTGACCATGCCGTATTTCTTGCAGGTCACGAAGTCGTCCACGCCGTAAGCCGGAGCGGAGTGAACCACGCCAGTGCCTGCGCCCAGTTCAACGTAATCGGCCAGGTAAACTGGCGACAGACGGTCGTAGAACGGGTGACGGAAATTGATCAGTTCCAGGTCCGAACCGGTAGCGGTAGCGATCACCGAGCCTTCCAGCGAATAACGCGCCAGGCACGACTCGACCAGCTCTTCGGCCAGCACCAGCAGTTTGTCGCCAACGTCGACCAGGGCATAGTTGAACTCCGGGTGAACGTTCAGCGCCTGGTTGGCCGGGATGGTCCACGGGGTGGTGGTCCAGATCACAATCGAAGCAGGCTTGCCCAGGGTCGGCAGACCAAAGGCGGCAGCCAGTTTGGCTTCGTCGGCAATCGGGAACGCCACGTCGATGGTCGAGGACTTCTTGTTCTCGTACTCGACTTCCGCTTCAGCCAAGGCCGAACCGCAGTCAAAGCACCAGTTCACCGGCTTGAGGCCCTTGAACACGAAACCGCCCTTGACGATCTCGGCCAGGGCACGGATTTCACCGGCCTCGTTCTTGAAGTCCATGGTCTTGTACGGGTTGGCGAAGTCACCCAGCACGCCCAGACGGATGAATTCGGATTTCTGCCCTTCGATCTGCTCGGTGGCGTACGCCCGGCACAGCTCGCGGGTCTTGTCCGCGCCCAGGTTTTTGCCGTGGGTCACTTCGACTTTGTGCTCGATCGGCAGACCGTGGCAGTCCCAGCCCGGAACATACGGCGCGTCGAAGCCCGACAGGGTCTTCGAGCGGATGATCATGTCCTTGAGAATCTTGTTCAGTGCGTGACCGATGTGGATCGTGCCGTTGGCGTACGGAGGGCCGTCGTGCAGGACGAACTTCGGACGATCCTTGCCAATCTCGCGCAACTTTCCGTACAGGCCAATACTGTCCCAGCGCTGCAGAATCTGCGGTTCGCGCTGTGGCAGGCCGGCCTTCATTGGGAAGGCGGTGTCCGGAAGGTTTAGCGTGGCTTTATAGTCGGTCATTTAAGGCTCTTCATTAGCGATGGGCGCTAGGTGCGGCTAGTGCACGGGCGGCGGCGACATCCGCGTTGATCGCCGTTTTCAGCGCCTCCAGAGAGGCGAAACGCTGCTCTTCACGCAGCTTGTGGTGGAAAACCACCGTTAAACGCCGGTCGTACAGATCGCCGGCAAAATCTAAAAGATGCACTTCCAGGTGGGCTTTGCCATCACCTTGGACCGTGGGCCGCACGCCAATATTGGCGACGCCGGGCCAGGTCCTGCCGTCGATCTCGACGTCGACCAGGTACACCCCGGTGAACGGCACGCGACGGCGCTTGAGTTGTATGTTGGCGGTGGGCGTACCCAACTGCCGTGCGAGCTTCTGCCCATGCAACACCCGCCCGGCGATCCGGTACGGCCGCCCCAGCAGGCGTTCGGCCAGGGCGAAATCAGCGGCGGCCAGGGCATTGCGGACCTGGGTGCTGCTGACGCGAATACCGTCGAGCTCGACGGTTTGCGCCGCTTCGACGGTAAACCCCTGAAGTACGCCGGCCTGTTGCAGGAAATCGAAATCCCCCACGCGATCACAGCCGAAACGGAAGTCGTCACCGACCTCCAGGTGCTGCACACCGAGGCCATCAACCAGGATGGTGTCGACGAATTCGCTGGCGCTGAGTTTGCTCAGCCGCTGGTTGAACGCCAGGCACAGCACACGGTCGACACCTTCGCCAGCCAGCAGCTGCAGCTTGTCCCGCAAGCGGGCCAGACGGGCGGGCGCGGTATCCGGGGCAAAAAACTCGCGCGGTTGCGGTTCGAAAATCACCACGCAACTGGGCACGCCCAACTCGAGCGCACGCTCACGCAGCCGCGCCAGGATAGCCTGGTGGCCACGGTGTACACCGTCAAAGTTGCCAATAGTGGCGACACAGCCCCGATGCTGGGGGCGCAGATTGTGGAGGCCTCGAACCAGCTGCATAACGCGCTTCTTGCTCATAAAGTGGTCGATTATAACCACACCCGGCGGCCGACGACAGGCAACACCGTAACCCAAAGTGATCGAGCCGACAAAACCGCCGCCCCGCCCGTGTTTATCGAGGCCTGAACCTCAGCTCAATGCCTTGCGATTGAAGTCGCGCAGACGGAAGCCCATCAACACTAACATGCCGAAATAACTCACCACACCCGCAGCCACCAACGCTCCCAGACGCAGGAACCGCTCAAGCATATGCCCTTGGTCCCAAGCCGGCATGAAATGCATCGCGCCGAGCAGGACCGCTGACATTACCGCCACCGCAACCAGCAGCTTGAGGCCGAACTTCGCCCAGCCCGGTTGCGGCTGGTACATCTGCTGCTTGCGCAGCTGGTAGAACAGCAGCCCCGCGTTAAGGCAGGCACCGGCACTGATCGCGAGCGCAAGGCCAGCATGGGCCAGCGGGCCGATCAGCATCAGGTTGAACAGCTGGGTGACGACCAGGGTAAAGATCGCAATTTTTACCGGCGTACGGATGTTTTGTTGCGCATAAAAGCCTGGGGCCAGCACCTTGATCACGATAATCCCCAGCAAACCGACGGAATAAGCGATCAACGCACGCTGGGTCATGGAGGCATCAAAGGCATTGAACTGGCCGTACTGGAACAGCGAAACGGTCAGCGGCTCCGCGAGAATCCCCAGGGCCAGCGAGCATGGCAGTACCAATACAAAGCACAGGCGCAAGCCCCAGTCGAGGATGCGCGAGTACTCATGGCGGTCCTTGCTGGCGTAGGTCTTGGCCAGGGTTGGCAGCAGAATCGTACCCAACGCCACGCCCAACACACCGGATGGCAATTCCATCAAGCGGTCGGCGTAATACATCCAGGACACGGAGCCGGCGACCAGAAACGAAGCAAAAATCGTGTTGATGATCAGTGAAATCTGGCTCACCGATACCCCGAGAATCGCCGGCAACATCTGTTTCATTACCCGCCAGACCCCGGTATCGCGCAGGTTCAGGCGCGGCAATACCAGCATGCCGATCTTTTTCAGGTGCGGCAGCTGATAAAGCAATTGCGCCAGACCACCCACCAACACCGCCCAGCCGAGCGCCATTACCGGTGGATCGAAGTAAGGCGTCAGGAACAGTGCAAAGATGATCATGCTGACGTTGAGCAAGGTTGGCACGAACGCCGGCACAGAAAAGCGGTTCCAGGTGTTGAGGATCGCGCCGGCCAGCGAAGACAGGGAAATCAGCAAGATATAGGGGAAGGTCACCCGCAGCAGACTGGTGGTCAGTTCGAATTTTTCCGGTGTGTCGGTGAATCCCGGCGCTGTGACCCAGATGACCCAGGGTGCGGCGATCATGCCCAGCGCCGTGACCAGCGCCAGCACCAGTGTCAGCAGGCCCGAGACGTAGGCAATGAAGGTTCGCGTGGCCTCATCGCCCTGCTGGCTTTTGTATTCGGCCAGAATCGGCACAAATGCCTGGGAAAATGCCCCTTCAGCGAAGATTCGCCTCAGCAGATTGGGCAATTTGAAGGCGATAAAGAAGGCGTCGGTCGCCATTCCCGCGCCAAATGTGCGCGCAATGAGGGTGTCACGAACAAACCCCAAAATCCGGGAAAGCATCGTGATAGAGCTGACGGCGGCCAACGATTTGAGCAGATTCATTGAAAGAGTTTGTGCCTGTCGATAAACAGCAGGCGAACTGGGCGCCTACTTATGCGATACTCCGCGCCGCAACAGCACAGAGCCAAAGCTCGCGAGTTTACAGGTCGCACGCCGGAAAGAAATATCCATGGCCACCGACCCCATGAAAACGTCACGAGCGAAGGCAAGACAAGGCGAAAACAGGCGAGAAAGCGGAGTTGACCGCGGTCAATGAGCATTCCGAGCCTGTTTTCAACGCAGTATTGTCGAGCGCAGTAGTTTTCATGGGGTCGGGACCTACCACTTAGCGGAACGTCTCCTCCGCCCTTGACAAGACCTCAACTCATCGGCATGATTCGCGGCCTATTTTGTTTGCTATTTCCTAAAAAGTCTTTCGAGGAGCTCGACGGTGGCCAACTCACCTTCCGCCAAAAAACGTGCAAAACAGGCTGAGAAGCGTCGCAGCCACAACGCCAGCCTGCGTTCCATGGTTCGTACCTACATCAAGAATGTAGTTAAGGCCATCGACGCAAAAGACGCTGAAAAAGCTCAAGCTGCTTACGTTCTGGCTGTGCCAGTTATCGACCGTATGGCCGATAAAGGCATCATCCACAAGAACAAGGCTGCTCGTCATAAGAGCCGTCTGAATGGCCACGTTAAGGCCTTGAGCGTTGCCGCTGCTGCCTAAGCGACGCGCTCATTAAAAAACCGACCTCAGGGTCGGTTTTTTATTGCCTGCGATTAAGGAGCCAGCCACAAAAACCCTGCATGCAGGCTTTTGTGGCGAGGGGGCTTGCCCCCGCTGGACTACGGAGTAGGCCTACTTTGGGGCTGTCTTGGGGCTGCTTCGCAACCCAACGAGGGCAAGCCCCCTCGCCACACAAGCCCCCTCATAACACAGCAGCTCACAATTCAACTTTCGCGAATCTATTGAGCGTGCGCCCACGGCAAAATCGGAATCGCCGTCACCGCATTCTGTGGACTGCCCTCGATCAAACGATCGCTGTACACCAGATACACCAGTGTATTGCGCTTCTTGTCGAGGAATCGCACCACCTGCATGGTCTTGAAGACCAGCGACGTGCGCTCCTTGAACACCTCGTCACCATCCTTCAACTCCCCCTTGAAGCTGATCGGCCCTACCTGGCGACACGCAATGGACGCCTCGGCACGATCCTCGGCCAGCCCAAGCCCACCCTTCACGCCCCCGGTCTTGGCGCGCGACAGGTAGCAAGTCACACCGTCCACCTTGGGGTCATCAAACGCCTCGACGACGATCCGGTCATTCGGCCCGACGAACTTGAACACCGTCGACACCTGACCAATCTCTTCAGCGGAGGCCAGCAGAGGCATCGCCAACAGCAAGCCCAACAATCCTTTTGCCACGCGCATTCAATATTCCTTTCAGACCAGAATCAGGTTATCGCGATGAATCAGCTCGGGCTCCGCCATATAGCCCAGCAGGCCGACTATCGCCTCAGACGACTGACCGATGATTTTTTGCGCTTCCAGCGCGCTGTAGTTAGCCAGCCCACGGGCAATTTCCCGACCGTCCGGCGCAACACACACCACCATTTCACCTCGGCGGAAACTGCCCTGGACCAGCTTGACCCCGACCGGCAACAAACTCTTGTTACCTTGGGACAATGCCGTCACCGCACCCGCATCCAGCACCAGGGTGCCACGGGTCTGCAGATGCCCAGCCAGCCATTGCTTGCGCGCAGCCAGCATGCCGCGCTCCGGCGACAGCAGGGTGCCGATGCGCTCGCCCGCCTTGAGGCGATCCAGCACGCGCTCAAGGCGCCCACCCACAATGATCGTATGCGCACCGGAACGGGCTGCCAGACGTGCAGCACGCAACTTGGTCTGCATACCGCCACGCCCCAGCGCACCACCCGTACCACCCGCCACCGCATCAAGCGCCGGATCATCGGCACGCGCTTCGTAAATCAGCTGGGCATCCGGGTTATTGCGCGGATCAGCATCGAACATGCCATCACGATCCGTGAGGATCACCAGCAAGTCAGCCTCGACCAGGTTGGCAACCAGCGCCGCAAGCGTATCGTTGTCGCCGAAACGGATTTCATCGGTGACCACAGTGTCATTCTCGTTGATCACCGGAATCACTTTCAGCTCAACCAGCGCGCGCAAGGTGCTGCGAGCGTTCAGGTAGCGCTTGCGGTCGGACAGGTCATCGTGGGTCAGGAGAATCTGCGCAGTGTGCCGACCATGCTCGGCAAAGCTCGATTCCCAGGCCTGCACCAAGCCCATCTGACCAATAGCTGCAGCGGCCTGAAGCTCGTGCATCGCACTGGGTCGAGCGGTCCAGCCCAGACGGCTCATGCCGGCCGCCACCGCCCCGGAGGACACAAGCACCAGCTCGACACCCGCCTCATGCAAGGCCACCATCTGTTCAACCCAGACACCCATTGCCGCGCGATCCAGACCCTTGCCGTCCGCCGTCAGCAAAGCGCTGCCGATCTTCACGACCCAACGCTGCGCACCTGTCACCTTGCTCCGCATCATCTTCAACCTTAGCTTGAGGGCGGCGCGACCTGGCACCGCCCGTGACGTTATTCGTGGTTATTCGTGACCAACAATCGATTTCCAGATACTAAAACGCCGCTCGATTGAGCGGCGCTTCAGTTTATCGCAACGAATCAGTCACGCACGTAAATGATTTCCGGACCGTCTTCGTCATCCACATCTTCTTCGTCCCAATCATCGTCACCGATGTCATGGACCGACTTCACGCCACTGCGACGCAGGGCACGCTTGTCATCCAGCGCCTGCAGTTGCGCGCGAGCTTCGTCTTCGATGCGCTGATCGAGATCGGCCAGCTCTTCCTTGTAAGCCGGGTCAGCGGCCAGACGATCAGCACGATCTTCCATGTAACGCATGATGTCGTGACACAGACGCTCGGTACCGAGCTTGGAGATGGCCGAAATCACATAGACCGGACCTGTCCACTCCAGGCGATCGACGATCTCCTTGACGCGAGCTTCGTGCTCTTCTTCAAGGATCTGATCGCACTTGTTCAGGACCAGCCAGCGATCACGCTCCGCCAGGGACGGGCTGAACTTGATCAGCTCATTGACGATCACTTCAGCGGCATCCGGTGCGCTGGCATCATCCAGCGGCGCCATGTCCACGAGGTGTAGCAGCAGACGGGTACGCGCCAAGTGCTTGAGGAAGCGAATGCCCAGACCAGCGCCATCGGAGGCACCCTCGATCAGACCTGGAATGTCCGCAACCACGAAGCTTTTCCAGCGATCGACACTGACCACACCCAGGTTTGGCACCAGAGTAGTGAACGGATAGTCGGCAACTTTCGGCTTGGCGGCCGATACGGAGCGGATAAAGGTACTTTTGCCAGCGTTCGGCAAACCCAGCAGGCCCACATCCGCCAACACCTTCATTTCCAGCTTGAGGTCACGCTGCTCGCCCGGCTTGCCCGGCGTGGTCTGGCGTGGCGCACGGTTGGTACTGGATTTGAAACGGGTGTTGCCCAGACCGTGCCAGCCGCCCTGCACTACCATCAACTTCTGACCGGCCTTGGTCAGGTCGCCGATAACTTCCTGAGTCGCGGAGTCGATCACCGTGGTGCCGACCGGAACGCGCAGGATCAGGTCTTCACCCTTCTTGCCGGTGCAGTCAGTGCTGCCGCCGTTGGAGCCACGCTCGGCATCGAAGTGCCGGGTGTAACGGTAGTCCACCAGGGTGTTGAGGTTTTCGTCGGCCATCATGTAGATGGAACCGCCGTCACCGCCATCGCCGCCGTTCGGGCCACCGTTCTCGATAAACTTTTCCCGACGGAAACTCATGGCGCCATTGCCACCGTCGCCAGCCTTTACTCGAATCGATACTTCATCAACAAACTTCATAACAAACGCCTCTCGCCATACGGACGAGCCGAAAAACAATCAAGACATAAGACTCTTGCAAAAATGAGCGCAGCGACCCCAAACCACGATACCTACATCGTACGCCAACAGCCCATACAAACAGCTTTGCAAGAGACTCACCCCACAAACGAAAAAGCCCCGTCGCGAGACAGGGCTTTTCCAGCGATCGCGCGATTAAGCCGCGACTACGCTCACGTAACGACGACCGAAGGCGCCCTTTACTTCGAACTTGATCACGCCTTCGACTTTAGCGAAGAGGGTGTGATCTTTACCCATGCCAACGCCGTAGCCAGCGTGGAATTGGGTGCCGCGCTGACGCACGATGATGTTGCCTGCTTTGATAGCCTGGCCGCCATACATCTTCACGCCAAGGCGTTTGGCTTCTGAGTCGCGACCGTTACGGGTACTACCACCAGCTTTTTTGTGTGCCATGAGTTCAATTCTCCTAGTGAGGAATTAGGCTGTAATTAAGCCTGAATACCGGTGATTTTGATCTCGGTGTACCACTGGCGGTGGCCCATACGCTTCATGTGGTGCTTACGACGACGGAACTTGATGATGCGGACTTTATCGTGACGACCTTGGGAGATCACTTCAGCCACAACGGTAGCGCCAGCAACAACTGGAGCGCCGATATTCACGTCGTCACCATTGGCAACCAACAGAACGCGATCAAAGGTAACGGATTCGCCGGTAGCGACTTCCAGTTTTTCGATCTTCAGGTATTCACCCGGGGCGACTTTGTACTGCTTGCCGCCAGTAACGATTACTGCATAAGACATGGTATTTCTCCGATAATCCTGCTCACCCAGCTCTTTATAAGAAGAGGTATTGGCTGGCATGGCTGCATGGGCTGGAAGGCCCGATTGCAATTGCGTAAGGCAGGTGCTGCCCAGGAAGTTCAGGGTGCGCGATTGTACGCAAGGCACGAGCGCCTTGCAAGTGGCCGTCCATCGCGCCTTGACACCTGCAGGCGTGGGTCCTAGCATGCCGCGCAACCCTTCTGGAGCAACTGTCTCTGATGCAACCCCAAGCTTTCTACCGCGCGGTGTCGGACGATTTTATCGCCGTCGACGGCATCATCAAGAAGCAGCTGACTTCCCGAGTGCCGCTGGTATCGAAAATCGGCGACTACATTACTTCGGCCGGCGGTAAACGCCTGCGTCCTTTATTGGTGCTGCTGTGCGGCAAAGCCCTGGGTCGCGAAGGCGATGAGCTGCGTCTGCTGGCCGCGACCATCGAGTTCCTGCACACCGCGACCCTGTTGCATGACGACGTGGTCGACATGTCCGGCATGCGCCGTGGCCGCTCGACCGCCAATGCCATGTGGGGCAACGCCCCCAGCGTGCTGGTGGGCGACTTCCTGTATTCGCGCTCCTTTGAAATGATGGTCGAATTGGGTTCCATGCCCGTCATGAAGATCCTTTCGCAAGCGACGCGCATCATCGCCGAGGGCGAAGTGTTGCAGCTGTCGAAGGTCCGTGACGCCAGCACCACCGAAGAAACCTACATGGAAGTCATCCGCGGCAAAACCGCGATGCTCTTCGAAGCCTCGACCCACAGTGCTGCCGCCCTGTGCGAAGCCACACCGGAACAGGCTGAAGCCCTGCGCACCTTTGGCGACCACCTTGGCGTGGCGTTCCAGCTGGTCGACGACCTGCTCGATTACAAAGGCGACGCTCAAACCCTGGGCAAGAACGTCGGTGACGACCTGGCCGAAGGCAAGCCTACCCTGCCGCTGATCTACACCATGCGTGAAGGTACGCCGGAGCAGGCCGCCCTGGTGCGCAAGGCGATCCAGAAAGGCGGCATCGAAGACCTGGAAAGCATCCGCGAAGCCGTGGAAGCTTCGGGCTCGCTGGAGTACACCGCGCAACTGGCCCGCGATTACGTCGCCCGTGCGATCAAATGCCTCGATGCGCTGCCAGCCAGTGAATATCGCGATGCGCTGGTCGAGTTGAGCGAGTTTGCGGTCGCCCGTACGCACTAAAGCGCTTTTCTGTAGGAGCGAGCACGCTCGCGATGGACGTTAACGAAAACGCGGGCATTCAGATTTCCCGCGTCGTCGTTGGCGCCCATCGCGAGCGTGCTCGCTCCTACAGGGTTAGCCACCCCCTGAAAAAACCCTATATAATGTGCGCTTTTAGCGATCCTGAATCCAAGGAGCCTTAGTGAGCACGTTGCCACCCTGCCCGAAATGCAATTCCGAATACACCTATGAAGACGGCGCCCAGCTGATCTGCCCGGAGTGTGCCCACGAGTGGTCCGCTGGCGGTGAAGCCGAAGCAGTGTCCGCCGACGCGGTGAAAAAGGATTCGGTGGGCAATGTCCTGCAGGACGGTGACACCATCACCGTGATCAAGGACCTCAAGGTCAAGGGTACGTCCCTGGTGGTCAAGGTCGGCACCAAGGTCAAGAACATCCGCCTGTGCGATGGCGATCATGACATCGACTGCAAGATCGACGGCATCGGCCCGATGAAGCTCAAATCAGAGTTCGTCAGGAAGGTCTGAGCCTGCCCATTCCATCCCGTGCCAGGCGCGGGATGCGTATCACCTTCCTCGCACTCTCCTCTGGCAACCCCGCTTGGTAGCCAAACGCCAGTCGTTTTGACCTCGCGCAATCTTCACCCGGAAAAAAGCTCAAACCGCCAATAGGCTCTTGCTATTTTACAAATAAGAATTATTCTCATCGGACCCTTCAATGGAGATGAGACCATGACTTATTTGATCGATGCCTGGCTGGATCGCCCACACCCTTACCTCAGAATCCTGCATCGGGAAACCGGGGAAGTCTGTGCAGTGCTGGAAGAGGAAGCCTTGAACGAACTGCAGGATCAGGGTGACCTGGACCTCAACGGCTTGAGTTCCTGTGAGCCGGTGGTACTCAAGGAACTGGTGCGCAATCTGTTTCTGTTCTGCTATGCCCGGGCATTGCGCCCGACGCATGATTTGCACCACAAGATCGAAATATGATGCAGCGCAAAAAACTGTGGGAGCCAGCCCTGCTGGCGATTGCGATCTGACAGTCGACATTGCTGCTGACTGAAACACCGCCATCGCGAGCAGGCTCGCTCCCACATTAGCCCGAGGTCATATCGGGCCAGGCATTACAGAACGTCGAGCAGCTCGACGTCGAACACCAGAACGCTGTGCGGCGGGATGCCGCCAACGCCTTGAGCGCCGTAAGCCAGTTCGCTTGGCACGTACAGGCGCCATTTGCTACCGGCATTCATCAGTTGCAGTGCTTCGGTCCAGCCGGCGATCACGCCGCCAACCGGGAATTCTGCAGGCTCGCCGCGCTCGTAGGAGCTATCGAACACAGTGCCGTCGATCAGGGTGCCGTGGTAGTGGGTACGCACGGTGTCTTCACGGGATGGCTTGGTGCCTTCGCCAGCAGTCAGAACTTCGAACTGCAGGCCGGATTCCAGAGTGGTAATACCGTCACGCTTGGCGTTTTCAGCCAGGAAAGCCAGACCGGCACCAGCGGCCGCTTCAGCCTTGGCTGCAGCTTCGGCCTGCATGATTTCGCGGATCACCTTGAAGCTTGCAGACATTTCTTCCTGGCCGACACGGCTTGGCTTGCCGGCGAAAGCGTCGGTCAGACCCGCCAGGATCGCGTCCAGGCTGACGCCCGGTGGCGGGTTGTCGCGCAGCTGGTCGCCCAGCTGACGGCCGATACCGTAGCTGACGCGGGTTTCGTCGGTGGACAGATTTACTTCGGACATGACACTGCTCCGCTGTGCGGACGCCCCGGAACTAGCCGTGCGTGCACAGCGCGTCCCGGAGCGCCCGGAACCAAAAGGGCCAGCAGACTAGCACAGTTGTCATGGCATTGATGAGAGGCGTCAGGTGATCGGCACCTTCAGGTTTCCCTGGATATCGGCGACCAGCCCACACATTTCGTCGTGGACCACCGTGTGTACCAGGTTGAAGTGCAGCTTGGGAAAGGAGCGCAACACATCACGGGCATGCTCCACCGAACGCAGGCTCATCATCTGGCCATGTGCATCGCTCAAGGGATACGGCGCGCCGTGCATCCGAGCCTCCAGCAGGTAGATCCCCCCCTCCATCGAGATCAGGTTCAGCTCATCGACCTTCCCGGCGATGGCATAAGCATTCAACTCTTGCAGGTTCATGGACGCACCTCTCGCGGTGGTGAATCAATACTCCTACAGGGATATGCCTCGGCGCCTTAAATCACAAGCCACTAACGAAACCGCCCGTCTGTTTTGCAACAAACGGGCGGTGCGATAAAGCAATCAACGGCAGATCAGTGCTTGGTCACTTTATCCAGGTAACCCATGGCGAATGCCGACACCACAAAGGTCATGTGGATGATCACATACCACTGCAAATGCTGAGGATCGACGTTCTTGGCGTCCATGAAAATACGCAACAAGTGAATAGAGGAAATCGCCACGATCGACGCAGCCACCTTCATCTTCAGCGACGAAGAATCCATGGTGCCCAGCCAGTTAAGCTTTTCCTTGCTGTCATCGATGTCCAGTTGCGAGACGAAGTTCTCATAACCGGAGATCATCACCATCACCAGCAAACCGCCCACCAACGCCATGTCGATCAGCGACAGCAGCACCAGAATCAAGTCTGATTCAAGCATCGAAAAGACGTTCGGGATGAGGTGCAAGACTTCCTGGAAGAATTTCAGCGCCAGCGCCAACAGTCCCAGGGACAGGCCGAAATAGATCGGCGCCAGCAGCCAGCGCGAGGCGTACATTGCGTTTTCGATAAAGCGTTCCATTGAATCTCACATGAGGATTTGAAATCGCCGCGAGTATATCAGCCGCTCGTCACACCCAGAAACAGTCGAAAAGTCCGTTACCGGCGCCTGTGCTTCAAAGTTTTTCTGCTAGTGTCGAAATTAATGACCGCCCAGCAACATCGGACAGGAAGACTGGAAATGGATGTGCGATTGCCTTTAACAAGCGCCGGTATTTGCCTGGTGCTGCTGATAAGCGGCTGCTCACCCGAGGATGAAAAGCGCCAGGTCGACCTTGAGGAAAAAACCGCGCAGTTCGAAAAGTCCCTGGACTCCATCCCGGATCCGAAGCTCAAGGACGCCGTAGCCGAGCTCGGTGGATCACTGTTGCTGCTTGAACGGGCGCAACTCAAGCTCGACAGCAAACCGGTGGAAACCGAGTACAGCGAAGACGCCCTCGCCATGCTCAAGCATTACCCATCGCCGCAAGCGCTGGTCGATACTTACATCAATGGGTTGTTCGTACTGAAAAAAGACTCCAGTTCCGACTACCTGACCGATCTGCAACCGGTGTTCCCATTCGCATTCAATGGTCCCGTCGCATTTGTGTTTCCCAATGGTCTGCAATGGCAGTCGGTCACGCTGAGCGACAAACGGGTTATCCCGTTCCAGCCGGAATGGTCGGAAACCGATCCCGGCATTCAGTTGAGTCCATCGAGCTCCAACCTGACCAACCCCGACGACCTGACCGTGGCGTACCCATTCATCGAAGGCCTCGACGTCGACCGAAAACAGCAGCCACAACCAGTGAGTCTGCAAGGCAAGGTGGAGGTCATTGCGCCACGTCGGCTCTACAGCTTCGATTTGACCCGGCAAGACCTTGGCAAGACCCGCAGCAATGACAACCTCAGCGTCACCTTGCTCAAGCTGGCGGACAATTACGCAGAAATCGAATACAGCAACAGCGCGCCGCCGGCCCCCGAGGTCAGCGAAACACCTTTGAACCCGCTGATTGTCCAGGCCAGGGACGGTACCGGGCAATTCATCTCACGCTCCGGCTCAATCAACCAGACAACTGCTCAAATCGCTTTTTATCAGAAGCAGTTAGCGAAATTACAGCAGCAGAAAACCTGGAGCGAGACGCTGGAAAAACAGCTCGAGGAAGAACAACGCACCTTTGAGAAACAGCAAACCCGCCATTATTCGAAGGTGTACTTCAACGGGACGATTGAAACCCTGGAAGTCAGCCTGCTGGATTTCTCCGCCGCCACCGTGACCCGCAAGGATCTGAGCCTGCCGGTACGCCACTTCGAGGCCAATACCACATCGAAAACCATCCAGCCCCTGGACCTGTCCGTGGTCGTGTACGACGACCAGGCCATCAGCTGGCTCAAAGGGGCAGACTTGAGCGCGGAACAACTGAAGAAAGGTGTCAGCATCAGTCAGTCGGTGGACGACCCCAGCGCTGCGCGAATCGAGTTCAATCACTTGCGCAGCTTCAATGATGAAATGCTCGGCAGCTCGTTCAGCCCCGGCGAAAGTCCGGTCAGTTTCTTTACCGAAGACGGTGGCGGCAAACGCGACGAGCCTATCGAACTGCCCCCACAAGCGTTTCAGATCGATCCCCTGCGAGGCACCATCACTTACGACCTGAATCTGTTTCCAGAGACGCCGGCCTATGCGGTGGGCTCCATGCCGCTGTTCCTGGCCACAGTTGAGAAAAAAACCGTCGATGCCAATCAGTTGCCTGCAGGCCTGGAGCTCAAAGGCAACACACTGGTGGTTGATCTGAAACGGTTCCCGGCTGAGGACTGGCGCTTTTTTGCCAGGGACGACACCGGCAACTACTTGAAAGAAATACTCTCGGTCAGCCATGACGCGCACGCACAAGGCCCTGCGCTGTTTGCCGTGCATTATTTCTACGGACAGCCTGCGCGACTTGAAACCTATCAACGCACTGACCTCACCACCGTGCAATATGGTTTCGAGGTCAAACTCGACAAAGCCGATACATCGCACCTCGATCAATAGTGCGACTCAGTGCTCCGGCCGAAACTCAAAGCCGCCCACGGTGCTGCAGCGACCACCATTGATTTCGCGAAGCTGGGCTTGCAGGTGCAGGCACCAGATTTGCGGATCGTCGGCCAATTCGTAACCGTGAAGCGTCAGGCTTTCCACAATGGTGTCGAGGATGGATTCAGCCGCGAACGGGCCATGAAACGGCCCTTGGGCCTTGATGGCCGATGGTTGTTCACCGGCCATTCCAGCGGCGAACAGCAATGTCCACATACCGTTATCACCCGCCAGGGGGCGCACGGCGCATTCGATTCGGGTCACAAGACCCAGGCATTGACGGGTGAGGCAGAGGTTGCGCGACATGGCGGCTACCCTCGTTAAATCCGGTATTCAGCCCCCAAGGGAAGGCTGTCTCGATCCAGTGATGACTGTAGGTATCCCTGAGCAGAGAATAGAAGAAAAGTCCGAACTGAATGCCGGACGAGACCAGAATACGCCGAGCGGTCATTGTGTGAATATTGACGCCATTTCGACGGCGCTTTATGAGTGCCAATATAAAACATTGTGGCGAGGGGGCTTGTCGGAACGCCGCATCGCCCCGTCAGACTACGCAGTAGTCCCAAAAGTTTTGGGGCTGCTTCGCAGCCCAGCGGGGGCAAGCCCCCTCGCCACAAAGGCTTCCACAGAGTTTTGTGCAATGTCAGGTCAAGCAGGCTTGGTTTCTGCCAACGCCTCCTGCGCCATCTCTTTCTCGGCTTCCTTCAGATCCTCTTCACTGATCATTTCCGCGATAACGCGCAAGCGCTCCACTACCCGCGCGTTCACGCTGCCTTCCGGAAATTCGCCGTTCTCATCGGGCGCGCCGGCCGGTTCGCCGACCAACAGGCTCAAGGCTTCGTCGGCCTGACGTACGGCGTAGACATGGAACTGCCCCGCGCGCACCGCCGCCAGCACCTTTTCGTCGAGCATCAAGGTGGCCACGTTGGCCTGTGGAATGATCGCACCCTGCTCGCCGGTCAGCCCCCGAGCCTCACAGAGACGGAAGAAACCTTCGATCTTCTCGTTAACCCCGCCGACGGCCTGCACTTCACCAAACTGGTTGATTGAGCCTGTGATCGCAAAGCATTGCTTGAGCGGGGTTTTCGACAAGGCCGAAATCAGGGTGCACGCCTCGCCCAGTGAGGCGCTGTCGCCGTCGACGTAACCATAGGATTGCTCCAGGGCGATACTCGCGGAAATCGCCAACGGGAATTCCTGGGCGTACCGGCTGCCCAGATACCCGGTGAGGATCATCACGCCTTTGGAGTGGATCGGCTGCCCGAGGTTGACCTCACGCTCGATGTCGACGATGCCGCTGCCGCCTGGATAGACCGTGGCGGAGATCCGCGCCGGTACACCGAAGGCCGAGTCACCGACTTCCAGCACCGTCAGACCGTTGCACTTGCCGACCGCAGCGCCGTCGGTGTCGATCAGGATGATCCCGGCCAGCATGTCATCTAGAATCCGCGCCGAAACCCGACCGGTCCGCGTGGCCTTGGCCTTGAGCGCCCGTTCTATGTGCCCGGCGTCGGTCATTTCATCGCCGGCCAGGTGACGGATGAAATCCGCTTCGCTGACCAGCTGGAACAGGTCACCGATACGCGCTGACAAACGCCCCTGGTGCTCGGCCAGACGCGCGCTGTAGGTCGCCAGGCGCGCCACCGCATCAGCGGTCAGGGGTGCCATGCCTTCTTCGGACGTGCGGGTTTTAAGCAACTGGGCGAACTGCTCCAGGCTCTCGTCGACCATGGGAATGTCTTCGTCGAAATCCACCAGGACACGGAACATTTCCTGGAAGTCCGGATCGAGGTCCTGCAGCGTGTAATAGAGCTGACGGGCGCCGATGATCACGACTTTGACCTGCAACGGAATATGTTGCGGGGTCAGGGTCACGGTGGCCAGACGCCCCAGTTCCCCGAGCGGCGATTCCATTTTCAGCTTGCGCGATTGCAGGGCGCGCTTCAGCGCATCCCATACGAACGGTTCGCTGAGCATTTTTTCCGCTTCAAGAATCAGGAAACCGCCGTTGGCCCGGTGCAAGGCACCCGGCCGCAGTTGCCGGTAGGTGGTAAAGAGCGCGCCCTGGTCAGTACTGTATTCGATACGGCCGAAAAGGTTTTCGTAGGTCGGGTGTGGTTCAAACACCACTGGCGCACCGCCACTGGCTGAATGACCGACCACCAGGCTCGGTGCGTACTGCTCTTCCAGGAGCTTGCGGGCGACTGCATCGGTCTTGCTGTCATCGACCAGTTGCTCGACCACAGTCTTGAGCAAATACACCTGCATCGCTTGCAGATAACCGCATACAGCCGCGTTCTCGGCGTACTTCTCCGACAGCGGTGACAGCAGGGGCTGCAGAGCCAGGGTGATGGTTTCTTCGTTGAGGTGGCGCAGCTGATTGCTCGACTCGCGCTTCCATTGCGGCAGGCTGGCCAGCTCTTCGTTCAGACGCTCCTCCAGCGCGGAGATATCCTCGTGAAAACGCTCGCGTTCAGCTTCCGGCAACTGCGCGAACTCAGCCTCATCCAGGGCCTTGCCATCGCTCATCGGGGTGAAGGCGATGTTGCTGGCGTCACGGTAAAGCGCGACCTCCTTCTCCAACGCCAGGCGCTCGATCACATCCAGCGCCTTGTCATAACGCTGGTTGAAAGCACGATCGATGGCGCTTTTCTTCTGCTGGTAGGACGGGTGCTCGAATACCGCAGGGAACGTCGCCAGCAGATTGTCGATCAATCCGTTGATGTCGCCGATGAAAGCGCCGGCGGTACCCGAGGGCAATTCCAGGGCGCGAGGTTCGCGAGGCTCATCGAAATTGTTGACGTAGACCCAGTCAGCCGGGGTCTGCAGGCGCTTGCCTTCGGCCTTCAGGTAGCGTTTGACGAAGGAAAACCGGCCAGTGCCGGGTTCGCCCATGACAAATACGTTGTAGCCGGGGCGTGGCATGGCCACACCGAACTGCAAGGCTTCGACCGCACGTTCCTGGCCAAGCACACCGCGAAAGGGCTCCAGATCATTGGTGGTAGAGAAGCTGAACTGTTCAGCGGAAAACGGACGAGTCAGCGCTTCGGGCGCTAGACGCAAGCTGGCAGCAACAGGATCAGGCATCGGGCTTCCTTAACAATCAGGCGGGGCAGATGCCAGCATTCTGGCGCTGCCTGTGCCCGACTGGCAAGGAGCGCCGCGGCCCTGCGCATCGACAATTGGCAATCCCTAACCAGGACGGGCTTAAATCGCGGCTCTGCAACGAAGTTTTTGCAAAAAATAACGGAACCCCGTGATCGTGCCTAAACTCCAAACTGCGCGGCTGGACTAATGCCCAGCCCACTGGCACCGGAACGGGCCAGATTCCCTCGTCTATTGGTATGCACACAAAGAGAATAAAGCTATGAAACGGATTCTTCTCGGTACTCTCTTCACCGCTGTATCCATCAACGCTATGGCACAGGCGCCAGGCGGCCCGGATTGCGGTTGGGGCAACATGCTGTTCGAAGGTCAGCGTGGTACTCCGGCTCACTTCCTGGCATCCACCACCAACGGCACTTCCGGCAACGCAACCTTCGGTATGACCTCCGGCACCAACGGTTGCTCGACCAACGCGTCGCTGACCTATGGCGGCAAATCCTGGATTGCCATGAATGGCATGATGAACGAGCTGTCCGAAGACATGGCTAAAGGTCAGGGCGAAGCGCTGACCACTTATGCCGTAGTACTGGGCGTTGCGCCGCAAGACCGTGCGCATTTCGCCGCTGTCACTCACGAGCACTTCCAGCAGATCTTCAGCAAGGCTGATGTGACCGCGGAAGATGTGCATGCCAACACCCTGGCCGTTCTGAAAAGCGACCCTCGTCTGGCCAAGTACGCCACCCAGGCTTAAGCTCGAACGCACCCCGCTTTCTTCGGGAAGCGGGTTTTATTTTTTGGACCTGCTCTTTTCGGCCAAATCGTCAGCCGTAGGAGCCGGCTTGCTGGCGATGGCATCACTGCGGTTGCCCAAATAAACCGCGGTGATGCCATCGCCAGCAAGCCGGCTCCTGCAAACGACGTATCTTCCGTACTGGGTCTTTGTTTTTTTCGACTTTAAGTTGCCGACTATGCTCAAACGCCTTGCCTGGCTGGTGCTCTGTGTCTGCGCCCCGCTGTCCGCCGCGCCTCATCTCGATCCACAACGTCTGCAGCAACTGGCCAATGACCCTTTCTGGCTTTCCCTCGGTCATTACGAAACCGCCAAGCTCGGCGGCTGGCGCAGTTATGTCAGCGATGAAAAGTTCTTCCTCGCCGCCGACGGCAACGAACATCCCGACCATGAGCTCGCCGCCACCTTACAGGCGCTGTACGCCCCGGCCAGCACTGGCGAACAGCATGCCCAATGCGTCTATCCGGCCCGTACCCGCTGGCTGAAATCACAGCTCAACCTGACCGACTTGCCAGCGCCTGCCTGCGCAGAATTCAAGCAATGGTTCAAGGACGTATCTCCCCACAGTGCGGTGATGATTTTCCCGGCGGCTTACCTCAACAGCCCTTCGTCGATGTTCGGCCACACCCTGTTGCGCATTGATCAGGCCGATGTACAAAGCGACAAGACTTCGCTGCTCAGTTACGCAATCAACTTCGGCGCCTACGTCGAGGGCTCGGACAACAGCATCCTTTACGCCTGGAAAGGTTTGATGGGCGGTTATCCGGGGTTGTTCGCGCTGGTGCCCTATCAGGAAAAACTCTCGGAATACCGCAGCCTCGAAAACCGTGACCTGTGGGAATACCGCCTGAACCTGAGCCAGCAAGAAACCGCGCGCATGGTCGAACACGTCTGGGAGTTGAAACAGATCCAGTTCGACTATTTTTTCTTCGATGAAAACTGCTCCTATCGCCTGCTCGAACTGCTGCAAGTGGCGCGTCCGAGTCTGCGCCTGACCGAGCAATTCCCGATCACCGCGATCCCCACCGACACCGTCAAAGCGGTGAAAGAGGCCGGGCTGGTTGAATCGATCCAGTACCGCCCCTCCCGCGAGCGCGAACTGCTGAGCCGAGCCGAGCCGTTGAGCGATGAGGAGCAGCAATGGGTCTTGAAAGTCAGCGCCGACCAGCAACAACTGCAAGATGCGGCGTTCACGGCACTACCCCGCAACCGCCAGGCGCTGATCATTGATGCCGCCTATCGCCTGGAACGCTACCGCGCCAACGGCCAGGAACGCGATCCGCAGCGAGCCCAGCGCAGTTTCGAACTGTTGCGGGCGATCAACCGCAATCCGCCTCCGGAACTGGATATCCCGCAACCCGGTCTGCCCGAGGATGGCCACGAGTCCCGCACCTGGCAGGCCGGCCTGGGTACGCGCGGCGACCGGGCCTTTGGCGAATATGGCCTGCGCATGGCCTATCACGACCTCAACGACAACGCCGAAAGCTTCCCCCTCGGCGCACAGATCGAAATCCTGCAACTCAAGTTGCGCCAGTACGAAGGCAACGACTGGCAGGTGCAACAACTGGACCTGGCGACCATCCGCTCCCTGACACCACGCAATGAGCTGCTGCAACCGCTGTCGTGGCAAGTCACCGGCGGCCTGGAGCGGGTACCGGGCAAGCATGACGACGAAACCCTGGTCAGCCACGTCAATGGCGGCGCAGGTGGCACCTGGCAACTGACTGACGACATGCTCGGATTCGCTCTGGGCACCGTACGTGTCGAGCACAACAACGACTTCGCTGAATTCATCGCTCCGGCCGCTGGGTTCAACAGCGGCGTGCTGTGGAAAAATCCGTTGGGTAATTTCAGTCTGGAGGCCAGAGGCGACTTCTTCACCAACGGCGAAGTGCGCCGTAGCCTGAGTCTGAACCAGCAGTGGGAATTGTCGCGCAACCTCGGGCTGCGCCTGAGCGCCCAGCGCGAATTCAGCCATCTGGCCACACCCGAGAACGAAGTGATGCTTGAGGTGAAGTGGTATCACTACTGACCGGGCAACGCCTATCCGCGCCTGTCGCTCACAGTGAGTCGTATCCAGACATCCAGTGAAACCAAATGCCTGCGACCATGGCCCAAACCCTATCACGGGAGAAAACCATGAGCCGGGCATTCGTCAACGAAGATAACGCCGCCGCGCAAGCCGACCAGCCCGTCGAACGACAGGTCAGCGCGCAGCCTAACTACGTCACACCGCAAGGCCTGCGCCTGTTGCAGGGCAAATTCAGCGAACTGCAAACCCTGCATGCCGAACAATCGGCCCGGGGCGATCAGGCCGACAAACAGCGCCTGGCCGATCTCGAGCGCGATCTGCGCTACTTCAAGCAACGCCTGGGCAGTGCTCAGGTGGTGCCGGACGCGACCTCCACCGACAAAGTGCAGATTGGCAGTTGGGTAACCTATGCCGACGAGCACGCCACCGAACACCGGGTGCAACTGGTGGGCGAAGATCAGGCCGATGCCGCCCATGGCCTGATCAACTGGGGCTCACCACTGGGTCGGGCACTGCTCGGCGCACGACTCAACGATGAAGTGCTGTGGCAGCGCCCCGCCGGGGATCAACTGATCGAAGTGATCCGTATAGAACCGGCTTAAACCACGCCTTGGGCCAGCATGGCATCGGCAACTTTGACGAAGCCGGCGATGTTGGCGCCTTTGACATAGTTGATCCGGCCGTTCTCTTCGCCGTAATGCACGCAAGCGTGGTGGATCGACTGCATGATCGCGTGGAGCTTGCTGTCGACCTCGCCACCAGTCCATAGCAGGCGCATGGCGTTCTGTGACATTTCCAGTCCGCTCACTGCCACGCCGCCCGCGTTGGACGCCTTGCCCGGCGCAAACATAATATTCGCTTCGATGAACAGGTCTACCGCCTCAAGGGTCGTAGGCATGTTCGCGCCTTCTGCCACGCAGATGCAGCCGTTACGCAACAAGGCGCGGGCGGCATCGGCATCCAGTTCGTTTTGCGTCGCACACGGCAAGGCAATGTCGCAGCTCAGGGTCCACGGCAACTGGCCGGCGCGGAACTCCAGGCCAAATCGGCCAGCCAGTTCACGGATGCGCCCACGCTGGACGTTTTTCAGTTCCAGCACCGCCAGCCACTGTTCTTCGGTCAGCCCGCTCTCGCAGTACAGCGTGCCTTCGGAGTCAGACAGCGAAATCACTTTGCCGCCCAGGTCCATGACCTTGCGTGCGGCGTATTGCGCAACGTTGCCGGAGCCGGAAATCGCCACACGCTTGCCCTCGACCGCCAGGCCGCGACGCTTGAGCATCTCCTCGGCGAAATACACGCAACCGAAACCGGTGGCCTCTGGACGGATCAGGCTGCCGCCATAGCTGGGGCCCTTGCCGGTCAACACGCTGGTGAACTGGTTGCTCAGGCGCTTGTACTGGCCGAACAGGAATCCGATTTCGCGGGCACCGACGCCGATGTCACCGGCCGGTACATCAACGTCCGCGCCGATGTGACGGTACAACTCACTCATGAAGGCCTGGCAGAAGCGCATGACTTCCGCATCGCTTTTGCCTTTCGGATCGAAGTCCGAACCGCCCTTGCCACCGCCCATCGGCAACGAGGTCAGGGAATTCTTGAAGGTCTGCTCGAACGCGAGGAACTTCAGGACGCCCATGTTCACCGACGGATGGAAGCGCAAACCGCCCTTGTAAGGCCCGATTGCGCTGTTCATCTGGATGCGGAAACCGCGATTGACCTGCACCTTGCCCTGATCGTCGACCCAGGAAACCCGGAACACGACTGCACGCTCCGGCTCACAGATGCGCTCCAGAATGCCTGAAGTCAGATAGTGCGGATTGGTTTCGAGAAACGGCCACAGGCTGCGCAGGACCTCTTCCACTGCCTGATGGAACTCAGGCTGGTCCGGGTCGCGTTTTTTCAGGCGGGCAAGGAAGGATTCAACGGATTCGATCATGAAAAAGTCTCGGCAAATTTATTGTCATTGGGAGCGATTGGGCCGGACTTTAACAAAGGGATCGCGCACAAGAACAGAGCGATATGTCGCATTTGTGAAATTAAATGGTGCGCAGGATATAAATTATCCGAGTTTTGAGCTCAAATTGCACCGCAAAAGGGATTCACAAGTCGTGTTTTGCACCATCAGGTACAACGCGATCGCTGGCAGACCAGCTCCCACAGGGGATTGGGGGTGAATCAGTATTTGCTGTCTGCACAAAACTCCGTGGGAGCTGGCCTGCCGGCGATGAATTCAATTCGGTATACCTGAAAAAAACCGGGCAAAAAAAAAACGGAGCCCGAAGGCTCCGTTTTCATGCGACCAACCCGAATCAGGCCAGTTTTTTGTGGCGTACCCGGTGTGGCTGGGCAGCCGCTTCGCCGAGACGCTTTTTGCGGTCGGCTTCGTACTCGGTGTAGTTACCTTCGAAGAACACCGCTTGCGAGTCGTCTTCGTACGCCAGGATGTGCGTCGCGACGCGGTCCAGGAACCACCGATCGTGAGAGATCACAATGGCCGCGCCCGGGAAGTCCAGCAGGGCTTCTTCCAGGGAACGCAGGGTTTCAACGTCGAGGTCGTTGGACGGTTCGTCGAGCAGCAGGACATTGCCGCCCTCTTTCAGGGTCAGGGCCAGGTGCAAGCGACCGCGCTCACCACCGGACAGGTCCTTGACGAACTTCTGCTGATCGCCGCCCTTGAAGTTGAAGCGACCGACGTAGGTACGCGACGGGATCTCGTAGTTGCCGATGCGGATCTGGTCGGAACCGTCGGAGATCTGCTGGAATACAGTCTTGCTGCCGTCCAGGTCTTCGCGGCTCTGGTCCACACAGGCAAGCTGCACGGTTTCGCCGACTTCGATGCTGCCCGAGTCCGGCTGTTCCTTGCCCATCAGCATGCGGAACAGGGTCGATTTACCGGCACCGTTACCACCGATCACGCCAACAATGGCGCCTTTCGGCATGGAGAACGACAGGTTGTCGATCAGCACGCGATCGCCGTAGCCCTTGGAGACGTTCTTGAACTCGATGACCTTGTCGCCCAGGCGTGGACCGGCCGGGATGTAGATCTCGTTGGTTTCGCTGCGCTTCTGGAATTCCTGCGACTGCATTTCTTCGAAGCGTTGCAGACGAGCCTTGGATTTCGACTGGCGGGCCTTGGCGCCTTTGCGCACCCACTCCAGTTCTTCCTTCATGGCTTTTTCATGGGCCGACTGCTGCTTGGATTCGGCAGCCAGACGATCGGACTTGGCTTCGAGCCAACCCGAATAGTTGCCTTCGTACGGAATGCCCGCGCCGCGGTCGAGTTCCAGAATCCAGCCGGCGACGTTGTCGAGGAAGTAACGGTCGTGCGTGATCGCTACCACAGTGCCCGGGAAGTCGTGCAGGAAGTGCTCCAGCCAGGCCACCGAATCGGCGTCCAGGTGGTTGGTCGGTTCGTCGAGCAGCAGCATGTCCGGCGCGGACAGCAGCAGGCGGCACAGGGCCACACGACGCTTTTCACCACCGGACAGGAATTCGACCTTGGCGTCCCATGCCGGCAGACGCAGCGCATCGGCGGCGACTTCCAGTTGGCGATCAAGGTTGTGACCGTCGCTGGCTTGCAGGATGGCTTCGAGCTTGGCCTGTTCTGCCGCCAGCTTGTCGAAGTCAGCATCTTCATCGGCATAAGCCGCGTAGACCTCGTCCAGGCGTGCCTGGGCGTTCTTGATCACGCTGACCGCCTCCTCGACCACTTCACGCACGGTCTTGGTCGGATCCAGTTGCGGTTCCTGCGGCAGGTAGCCGATGTTCAGCTCCGGCATCGGACGGGCTTCGCCCTCGAATTCGGTGTCGACGCCGGCCATGATTTTCAGCAGCGTGGACTTACCCGAACCGTTGAGGCCGAGCACGCCGATCTTGGCGCCGGGGAAGAAGGACAGAGAAATGTTTTTCAGGATTTCCCGCTTCGGCGGAACAACTTTTCCCAGCCGATGCATGGTGAATACGTATTGAGCCATGGAGAACCTAGGGTCAGTGACTGATGAATGATTGGAGCGCGGGCGATGCCCGGCCAGACCGTGCGCGTCATCCGTTTGATGGATTTCAATACGGGTGCGCTGAAAAAGCCTGATTTTAGGAGCTGGAACGCTCCCGCGTAACCGGTAAAGCTACCTTAATGACAGATGGCAGTCCAGCCGGCGGCCCAGGACTGGCACTTCGCCACAACTCAAGGCATGCTAGCCGCCCTTCGGGCGTCCGGCTTATAGTGCACGTCGCGCCAGTCCAGCCAAACCGCAGGATTACAGCTTGTCCAACGTCCCTTCGCCTCTGACCTCCAGCGCGCCGACTGCAGCGCCTGGCTCACCCCTGCGCGGGCCTCTGAAAGGCACCCTGGCGGCCCTGGTTTTGTTGCTGCTGGCCCTGTTGTTTTGGCAGTTGCTCGATCAACTGCACGAAACCCGGAAAACCCAGCGTCAGTACACCATCGACTACACCGCCGACCTGGCCGCGCAAGTCAGCCTGAACATGACACTCAATGCGCAAATTGCCCTCAACCTGCTACCGATTGTCGAACAGCCACAGGACGCCGAAGAACTGCAGGCCCTCCTGCGCAAGCTGCAACAGTCCCTGCCAGACCTGCGCAGCCTGGCCTTGCTCAGCCCGTCCGGACAGATCATCAGTGACAGCGCTGCGGTCAGCGATGACGGCGATTATCTGAGCGAACTGGTCCGGCGCAGTCGCTCCCAGGTGCACTACTTCAGCAATGCCAGCGATGGCTCGGTGGTGCACTTGCTCCTGCATCAAGCCAGCGGAAGCTCCCGGGGCTACTGGGCGTTGCGTCTGGCGCCGACGTTCTTCTCCAGCCTGACCAGGCAGACCGAAGCGGTAAATCGTCCGTTGTGGCTGGTAGAAAACCGCCTCAATCACCAGATCATCAGCCGTGACGAAACGTTACCCCAGGTCAACCCGGGCACATTGACTGCAGACGATATTGCCAACAGCGTACTGACGGTCGCGCTGAGCAGCAGCGACTGGCAACTGCGCGGCCTGTTTGATCGTCAGCGCGTGCTGGAAGAGCTGTTGCCGGCGTTCATCGGCAAGTGCCTGCTGGGCCTGGCTTTTTCCATGCTGCCATTTATCGCCTTGCTGAATATGCGCCGTCGCCAACGCCAGCTCAATGAAGGCCGCAGGCGTTATCAGGATATTTTCGAAGGCACAGGCGTCGCCTTGTGCGTGCTCGACATGTCCGGCCTCAAGAGTTTCTTCGACAAGGCGCAGCTGCATGACAGCGAACAGTTGCAGACCTGGCTGCAGATCCCGGAGCAACGCCGGCGCGCGCTGCAGGAACTGCGTATCACCGAGGTCAACCAGCTTGCGCTGCAACTGCTCAATGTCGATACCGGCGACAAGGCCTGGAAACTGCTGATCGAAGGTAACCCGCTGGATGGTATCGCTATCGGCAACCAGGTTCTGGAAACCGTACTCAACCAGATCAATCAGTTTGAACTGGAGATCAAGCTGCAGGCCGCCAATGGTCGCGACCAGCACCTGTGGCTGGTGCTGCGCCTGCCCGAAGACCCCGCCGATTACAATGCAGTGATCCTCAGCATCGCTGACATCACCAGCCGCAAGCTCGTCGAACTGTCGCTACTGGAGCGAGAAGGCTTCTGGTCGGACGTGGTGCGTACCGTACCCGACCACCTTTATGTGCAGGACGTGATCAGCCAACGCATGATCTTCAGCAACCACCATCTGGGCCAGACACTCGCCTACAACCGCACCGAACTGCACCAGATGGGCGAGTACTTCTGGGAAATCCTCCTGCACCCCGAAGACGCCGACTTCTACCATCGCTCCCGCCAGACCCAGCGCCAGGCCGGCTATCGCCAGTTGATGCAGTGCCAGCTGCGCTTCCGCCATCGCGACGGCCAATGGCGACGCTTCGAAATCCGCGAACAGGCCCTGGCACGGGACAAACACGACCAGGTCACGCGGATCATTGGTGTGGCCAAGGACATCACCGACCAGATTGAAGCCAGCGAGTCCTTGCGCGACAGCGAGCAGCGGTACCGAATGCTCGCCGAAAGCATCAGCGACGTGATCTTCTCCACCGACAGCCGCCTGTCTCTCAACTACGTCAGCCCCTCGGTGCAAGCGGTGCTGGGCTACGATGCCGAGTGGATTTTCCAGAACGGCTGGCAGTCGACCATCGCCAACCCGCAACAATTGACCGGCATTTCCAGCCTGATGGCGCGGGTCAATAAAGCACTGGATCAACCCGAACAACTGGCGTTGCTGCGCAATCAGGTGCAAACGCAGATGTTCCTGTTTGACTGTCTGCGCGCCGACGGACGCAAGATCCCTATCGAACTGCGACTGGTATTGGTGTGGGACGAGCATGACGCCTTTGAAGGCGTGCTCGGGGTCGGCCGCGACATCAGCCAGCAGCGCAGGGCCGAGAAAGACCTGCGCATGGCCGCCACCGTATTTGAACACTCGACCTCGGCGATCCTGATCACCGACCCGGCCGGCTATATCGTCCAGGCCAACGAAGCCTTCAGTCGCGTCAGCGGGTATGCGGTGGAGCAAGTGCTCGACCAGTTGCCGAACATGCTGACGGTCGACGAGCAGCAGGATGCCCATCTGCGTTATGTGCTCAAGCAACTGCACCAGCACAGCACCTGGGAAGGCGAAGTCTGGCTCAAGCGGCGCAATGGCGAGCACTATCCGGCCTGGGTCGGGATTACCGCGGTACTCGACGATGAAGGCGATCTGGCCAGCTATGTATGCTTTTTCACCGACATCAGCGAGCGCAAGGCCAGCGAGCAACGCATTCACCGCCTTGCCTACTACGATGCCCTGACCCATCTGCCCAACCGCTCGCTGTTCCAGGATCGTCTGCACACAGCCTTGCAGGTAGCCGAACGACAGAAGTCGTGGGTGGTGTTGATGTTTCTCGACCTCGACCGTTTCAAACCGATCAACGACTCTCTGGGCCATGCCGCCGGCGATCGCATGCTCAAGGATATGGCCACGCGCCTGCTCGGTTGCGTCGACGATGACGACACCGTGGCACGCATGGGTGGCGACGAATTCACCTTGCTCCTGCAACCACGGGCCAACCGCGAAGTCGCCTTGACCAGGGCCATTCACGTGGCCGAGCAGATTCTCGCCAGCCTGGTAAAACCGTTCGTGCTCGAAGGTCGCGAGTTCTTCGTCACCGCCAGCGTCGGCATCGCCCTGAGCCCTCAGGATGGCAATGAACTCAGTCAACTGATGAAGAACGCCGACACGGCGATGTACCACGCCAAGGAACGCGGCAAGAACAACTTCCAGTTCTATCAGGCGGACATGAACGCCAGTGCTCTGGAGCGCCTGGAGCTGGAAAGCGACTTGCGCCATGCGCTGGAACAGAACGAGTTCGTGTTGTATTACCAGCCGCAGTTCAGCGGTGACGGCAAACGCCTGACCGGTGCCGAAGCGCTGCTGCGCTGGCGCCATCCGCGGCGCGGGCTGGTGCCGCCTGGGGACTTCATTCCGGTGCTCGAGGAGCTGGGGCTGGTGGTGGATGTCGGCGACTGGGTGATCGGCGAGGCCTGTCGCCAGCTCAAGACCTGGCATCTGGCCCAGGTGCGCGTGCCGAAGGTTTCGGTGAACATCTCGGCACGACAGTTCTCCGACGGCCAACTCGGTATGCGGATCGCCACCATTCTCAAGGAAACCGGCCTGCCACCCGCCTGCCTGGAGCTGGAACTGACCGAAAGTATCCTGATGCGTGAAGTCAGCGAAGCGATGCAGATCCTCGCCGGGCTGAAAAACCTCGGCCTGAGCATCGCGGTCGACGACTTCGGTACCGGCTATTCATCGCTCAACTACCTCAAGCAATTCCCGATCGACGTGCTGAAAATCGACCGAACCTTCGTCGACGGCCTGCCGTCGGGTGAACAGGATGCGCAGATTGCCAGGGCGATTATCGCCATGGCCCATAGCCTCAACCTGGCGGTGATCGCCGAGGGCGTGGAAACCCAGGAGCAACTGGACTTCCTGCGTGAGCATGGTTGCGATGAGGTTCAGGGGTATCTGTTCGGCCGGCCAATGCCGGCCGGCAAATTCGAAACGCGGTTCAGCAACGATGCCATCTTCATATTCGGCTGATTGACCGGCCCTGTGGCGACCGACCCTGTGGCGAGGGGCTTGCCTTGTGGCCAGGGGCTTGCCTTGTGGCCAGGGGGCTTGCCTTGTGGCGAGGGGGCTTGCCCCCGTTGGGGCGCGAAGCGGCCCCTGATCTGCGATCACATGTCTTCAGACAGCATGGGCCCGTGCAATTTGCGACGACTGCGCAGCCGAACGGGGCGATGCGGCATTCCGACAAGCCCCCTTGCCACAGTCACCGCTGATCCCGTCATGAAGCCCACTTGTCTGCGACATGATGCCGTTTCATATGCCATCTAAAACCCATTGAGTTAGAATGCCCCCCTTTTCTGCCCCCGATCCTTGAGGACCGCCATGTTCAGCCGTGATTTGACTATTGCCAAGTACGACGCCGATCTCTTTGCCGCCATGGAGCAAGAAGCTCAGCGCCAGGAAGAGCACATTGAGCTGATCGCTTCGGAAAACTACACCAGCCCTGCGGTGATGGAAGCTCAAGGCTCGGTACTGACCAACAAGTACGCCGAAGGCTACCCGGGCAAGCGCTACTACGGTGGTTGCGAGTACGTAGACATCGTCGAGCAGCTGGCTATCGATCGCGCCAAAGAGCTGTTCGGCGCCGACTACGCCAACGTTCAGCCGCACGCTGGCTCGCAAGCCAACAGTGCCGTTTACCTGGCCCTGCTGTCGGCCGGCGACACCATCCTGGGCATGAGCCTGGCCCACGGCGGTCACCTGACGCACGGTGCCAGCGTTTCGTCTTCGGGCAAGCTGTACAACGCCATCCAGTACGGCATCGACACCAACGGTCTGATCGACTACGACGAAGTCGAGCGCCTGGCGGTTGAGCACAAGCCGAAAATGATCGTGGCCGGTTTCTCTGCCTATTCTCAGATTCTGGACTTCCCGCGTTTCCGCGAAATCGCTGACAAGGTTGGCGCTTACCTGTTCGTCGACATGGCCCACGTGGCCGGTCTGGTCGCCGCTGGCGTCTACCCGAACCCGGTGCCATTTGCTGACGTGGTGACCACCACCACCCACAAGACCCTGCGCGGTCCACGTGGCGGCCTGATCCTGGCTCGCGCCAACGCCGACATCGAGAAGAAGCTGAACTCCGCGGTATTCCCGGGCGCCCAGGGTGGCCCGCTGGAGCACGTGATCGCTGCCAAGGCGATCTGCTTCAAGGAAGCGCTGCAGCCTGAGTTCAAGGCTTACCAGCAACAAGTGGTGAAGAACGCCAAAGCCATGGCCGGCGTGTTCATCGAGCGCGGTTTCGACGTGGTTTCCGGCGGTACTGAAAACCACCTGTTCCTGCTGTCGCTGATCAAGCAGGAAATCTCCGGTAAAGACGCCGACGCCGCTCTGGGCAAAGCGTTCATCACCGTGAACAAGAACTCCGTACCAAACGATCCACGCTCCCCGTTCGTCACCTCCGGCCTGCGCTTCGGCACTCCGGCTGTGACCACTCGCGGTTTCAAGGAAGCAGAGTGCAAGGAACTGGCCGGCTGGATCTGCGACATCCTGGCAGACCTGAACAATGAAGCGGTGATCGACGCCGTTCGCGAGAAGGTCAAGGCTATCTGCAAGAAGCTGCCGGTGTACGGCGCTTAATCAGCCCGCTAAACCGCTGCAATAAAAAACCGGCCAGAGATGGCCGGTTTTTTTTCAACTGAAAAATGCTCAACCCGCCGCCACACGCGCAAAACCCTCGCGGATTTTCTCTTCCGGCAAATCATCGGCGATGAACACGATCACGCTTTCACGGGCTTCATCATCGGCCCATTCGGTGTCCCAGTCGAAACCGTAAAGCTTCAATACCCCTTGAAACACCATGCGCCGCGGCTCGCCAAGGATGTTCAAGACCCCTTTGTAGCGCAGCAATTGCTTTCCATGGTCTTCCAACAGTTCGTTCATGAACTCGCTGAGCTTGTCGATATCCAGCGGTTTGTCAGTGCGCAGCACCAGGCTGGAGATTCGGTCGATGGACGGCGCCGTACTCACCGGACGCAATGTCACGCCACCGCCGAGGTCGGCATTCAGGTTGAAACCGCGCACATCAAGCAATTCGGCCAGGTCGATCTTGCCATGGTCAACGACACGAATCGGCGCGCGGCGATTGATACGGGCCAGACGCTCGCTCAATGCCGTAAAGGCCGGTTCGTCCACCAGATCGCGCTTGCTCACCAGCAAGCGGTCGGCAAAACCGATCTGCGCCTGGGCAATGGTCTGGGTCAGGTGCAGCTCGGCGTGCGCCGCATCCACCAGGGTGATGATGCCGTCGAGGATGTAGCGCTCGCGCAGTTCTTCGTCGATGAAAAAGGTTTGCGCCACCGGAGCCGGGTCGGCAAGTCCGGTGCATTCAATCACCAGACGGTCGAAGGCGATGTCACCCTTGTCGAGGCGTTCGAGCAGCAGATAAAGCGCTTTGGTCAGATCGGTGTGGATGGTGCAGCAGACGCAGCCGTTGGACAGCGTCATCACCTGGACTGGTTCGTCGCCCAATAGTTGGGTGTCGATACCGGCATCGCTGAATTCGTTCTCGATCACGGCGATTTTCAGGCCGTGCTCGGCTTTCAACAGATGCCGAAGCAAGGTGGTCTTGCCGGCGCCGAGGAAGCCGCTGAGGATCGTGACCGGGATGGGAGAGGACAAATGGAGTCTCCTGTTTCACAAAGTTAAAAAACAACACAAAACAAATGTGGGAGCGGGCTTGCTCGCGAATGCGGTGTGTCAGTCAAAGAATTGGTCGACTGACACACCGCATTCGCGAGCAAGCCCGCTCCCACCGGGGATAACTACGGCCTCAGGCTGTCAGATCAACAACACTTCGGCCCACCCTTGCCACCGTAACGGGCTTCCTGACGTTCGCGAAAGAACATCTCGTAGCTCATCACCGGTTTGTCCGGGTGTTTGCTCTGCATATGCTCGACGTAGTTGTCGTAATCGGGCATGCCGACCATCAGGCGCGCGGCCTGACCGAGGTATTTACCCAGGCGACTCAGGTCATTGAACATGCTGCAATCCTCGTTTACGCATCCGGCAGGGCCTGGAATGGCGCTTCTTTATCCGTACGCTCTTTGCTGCCCCAGGCGGAAATACCGACCTTGAGCGCATAGAACAGGATGCTGAACACCACAAACAGGAACAATGCAGTCAGCGTTGCGTTGGTATAGGCGTTGAAGATCACATGTTGCATCTGGGTGATGTCCTTGGCCGGGGCGAGGATCTGACCATTGGCCAGGGCATCGCTGTATTTGCGTGCCAGCGCCAGGAAGCCGATCGCCGGGTTGGCGTCGAACAGCTTGATGAAGCCGGCAGTGGTGGTGCAGATAAGCAACCAAACCGCTGGCACCATGGTGACCCACACATAGCGCTGGCGCTTCATCTTGATCAGCACGACAGTGCCGAGCATCAGCGCGATCCCGGCCAGCATCTGGTTGGAGATGCCGAACAGCGGCCACAAGGTGTTGATACCACCCAATGGATCGATCACGCCCTGGTACAGCAACCAGCCCCACATCGCCACGCAACCGGCGGTGGCGATCAGGTTGGCCGTCCAGGATTCGGTACGCTTGAGTGCCGGAACGAAAGAGCCGAGCAGGTCCTGGAGCATGAAACGCCCGGCACGGGTACCGGCGTCGACAGCGGTCAGGATGAACAGCGCTTCGAACAGGATCGCGAAGTGGTACCAGAACGCCATGGTGTTTTCACCTGGCAGTACACTGTGCAGGATCTGTGCGATGCCCACCGCCAGGGTCGGCGCACCGCCGGCGCGGGCCAGGATAGTGGTTTCACCAATGTCATGAGCTACCGCTTGCAGGGCTTCCGGGGTGATGGCAAAGCCCCAGTTGCTGACTGCTTGCGCCACTGCCACCACATCACCGCCGACCACGGCGGCCGGGCTGTTCATGGCGAAGTACACACCAGGCTCGATCACCGAAGCGGCGACCATGGCCATGATCGCCACGAAGGACTCCATCAGCATGCCGCCATAACCGATGTAACGAGCGTTTACCTCGTTATCAAGCAGCTTCGGCGTGGTGCCGGAGGAGATCAGTGCGTGGAAACCCGACACGGCGCCACAGGCGATGGTGATGAACAGGAACGGGAACAGACCGCCCTTCCATACCGGACCGGTGCCGTCGATGAACTGGGTCAACGCTGGCATTTTCAGCTCGGGCATGGTCACCAGAATGCCGATGGCCAGGGCCACGATGGTGCCGATCTTGAGGAAAGTCGACAGATAGTCACGGGGCGCGAGGATCAGCCACACCGGCAATACCGCCGCCACAAAACCGTAACCGATCAGCATCCAGGTGATCTGGATGCCGGTAAAGGTAAATGCCTTGGCCCACACCGGATCCGCGGCAATCTCCCCGCCCAGCCAGATCGAGCCGAGCAGCAACAGCACGCCGATCACCGAGATCTCACCGATGCGGCCCGGGCGGATGTAGCGCATGTAAATGCCCATGAACATCGCGATCGGGATGGTCGCCATCACCGTGAAAATACCCCACGGGCTTTCGGCCAGCGCCTTGACCACGATCAGCGCCAGCACCGCAAGGATGATGATCATGATCAGGAAGCAGCCGAACAGCGCGATGGTGCCGGGGATGCGGCCCATTTCCTCGCGGACCATGTCACCCAGGGAGCGACCGTTGCGCCGGGTCGACATGAACAGGACCATGAAGTCCTGCACCGCGCCGGCCAGCACCACCCCGGCGATCAGCCACAGGGTGCCAGGCAGGTAGCCCATCTGCGCGGCCAGTACCGGACCGACCAGCGGCCCCGCACCGGCAATGGCGGCGAAGTGGTGGCCGAAGAGAATGTGTTTGTTGGTCGGCACATAGTCCAGACCATCGTTGTTGAGCACGGCGGGAGTAGCCCGACGCGCATCGAGTTGCATCACGTTGTTGGCGATGAACAGACTGTAATAACGATATGCAACCAGATAGATGGCCACTGCAGCGACCACAATCCACAAGGCGTTGATCGCCTCGCCTCGGCGCAACGCCACGACACCCAAGGCACACGCACCTACGATTGCCAGCACCAGCCAGGGTAAATGGCGTAGCGGGCTATTATTATTTTTCATTTTATTATTCCGGCCAGAGTGGACAAGAAAGACAGCCACTCCGAGTTTAGCTCTCCTGACGGTAAAGGCCATACCCCAACATTGGTCTAGAAGCGTGCGCGCTGGCAGCCTTTGAGAATGCCGGTCTATAGTTTGCGTACATTTCAGAGGATCGCACCATGAGCGAGCACCCTGCCGAACGTCGCCGCTTCAAACGTATTGCGTTCGATGCCCGAGCCGAACTGAGCCAGGGCGACTTCATATGGCCGGTGAAGCTGATCGACTTGTCGCTGAAAGGATTGCTGATCGAGCAGCCCGAGCCATGGCTTGGCGACAAGGCGCATGACTTCCGGATCGACATCCACTTGAGCGATGACAGCGAAATCACCATGGATGTGCATCTGACCCACGAAGATCATGGTCAGCTCGGCTTCGTATGTCGATACATCAGCCTGGAATCCATTGAACGCTTGCGGCGGTTGATCGAACTCAACCTGGGTGACCCGCAAGAGCTTGAGCGCGAACTGGGTGCCCTGATCGCCCTGTAGGAGCTGCCGCAGGCTGCGGCAACTCCTACAGGGGCGTGGTTATTCGAACAGTGCGTCGAGGGCCTGCTCCAGACGGGTCACGGCAATAATCTGCAAGCCCGCCGGTGCTTCCTTCGGCGCATTGCCCTTAGGCACGATGGCCCGCTTGAAGCCATGCTTGGCGGCTTCCTTCAGGCGCTCCTGACCGCTTGGCACGGGACGTACTTCACCGGACAGCCCGACCTCGCCGAACACCAACAGATCATGGGGCAGCGGCCGATTGCGCAAACTGGACATCACCGCCGCCATCAGTGCCAGGTCGGAAGCCGTTTCCAGAACCTTGACCCCACCGACCACGTTGAGAAACACGTCCTGATCATGGGTCGGAATGCCACCATGGCGGTGCAGCACCGCCAGCAACATCGCCAGGCGATTCTGATCCAGCCCCAGCGTTACCCGTCGCGGATTCGCCAGGTGACTGTCGTCCACCAGCGCCTGAACCTCCACCAGCATCGGCCGGGTGCCTTCCCAGGTGGCCATGACCACACTGCCCGGGACTTCTTCCTGAGCGCGCGTAAGAAAAATCGCTGACGGGTTGGAGACTTCTTTCAAGCCCTTGTCGGTCATACCGAACACGCCCAACTCGTTGACCGCCCCAAAACGGTTTTTCACGGCCCGCAACAGACGCAAACGCCCATCGGACTCCCCTTCGAAATACAGCACGGTGTCGACCATGTGCTCGAGCACGCGAGGACCCGCCAGCGCGCCCTCCTTGGTGACGTGTCCAACCAGGAAGATCGCGGTACCGCTCTGCTTGGCGTATCGCACCAACAAAGCCGCGCTTTCGCGCACCTGGGAGACGCCGCCGGGCGCTGATTGCAGTTGTTCGGTGAAAATGGTCTGGATCGAGTCGATCACCATGACTTTCGGTTTCTCGATCCGGGCCGTGGCGATGATGGTTTCGATGCAGGTTTCGGTCATCACCCGTAGTTGGTCCTGGGGCAAGCCCAGCCGCCGTGCACGCATGGCCACCTGTTGCTGGGACTCCTCGCCTGTGACGTACAGCGCGGGCATGCGCGTGGCGAGGTTGCACAGGGTTTGCAGGAGAATGGTCGACTTGCCGATGCCCGGATCGCCGCCGATCAGCACCACGGAGCCATCGACCAGACCACCACCCAACACACGATCCAGCTCGCTGGAGGCCGTGGAGAATCGCGGAATCTCCTCGACACTGACTTCTGCCAGGGTCTTGATCTGCGCCTGCTGCCCGGCCCAACCGGTACGACCCGTCGGAGCTGCGGCCCCGCCGCTTTCCACCATGGTTTCAGTGAGCGTGTTCCACGCCCCGCACTCACCGCACTGACCGGCCCACTTGGGGAAGGTTGAGCCGCACTCGGTGCAGCCGTACATGCGTTTGGCCTTGGCCATCGGAACCCCCGGCAAAAAAACGCGATGATAGCTCAGCTGGCGTCGATCAGCGTGGCCGGATGCCTGAAGGCAGACACAATACTTTTGTATGATCAGGAATATTAAATCCCTGCACTTCAGGCAATGTCCTGTACATATTTTCGTTTATAACTGAACAAACAGACACAAAACATTCAGCACAGTCACCATAAAACTTATACATACCTTGCACATTATCAACTCCGACGTACAACCTGATATTCAAGAATAAACCCGATTTACAGATTCAAAAGCAACAACCAATCAGACCCCATTACCGTGACACTTGAGGGCCACGGTTGGAATAACCAACTAGTTAGTCAGCCGGATGACATGACATTACTGCTGCGTTATCAGATTGCAACAAGCCTTAATCAAACGGACTTTAATCCGTTCGCCACGAAGCGATTAAACTGATGGCCAAATCGCCTGCTACGCCATTGCGGATGTCCAGATCCCTGGCCCATCGCGGTCACCTTGCAAACTTTCCCCCCTGCCCCGGGTCGATTGCAGGCAGACGCAGGTAAGCAGTTGTTTCGAGCAGGAAGCGACTGGCTGATTTACACTGCGCTCATCAACCTCATCTGTAACAAGGAAATAACCTATGGGCGTGCTAAACGAGTTCAAGGCCTTCGCGGTCAAAGGCAATGTGATCGACATGGCTGTCGGTATCATCATCGGTGCCGCCTTCGGCAAGATCGTTACGTCGTTTGTCGGCGATGTGATCATGCCCCCCATCGGTCTGCTGATCGGTGGTGTGGACTTCAGCGACCTGGTCGTTACGCTCAAGGCCGCCCAGGGTGATGCACCTGCAGTGGTGCTGGCCTACGGCAAATTCATCCAGGCCATCATTGATTTCGTCATAGTCGCTTTTGCAATCTTCCTGGGCGTCAAGGCGGTCAACCGCATGAAGCGCGAAGAAGCAGCGGCCCCAACCCTGCCACCGGTCCCCACCAAGGAAGAAGTGTTGCTGGGGGAGATCCGCGACCTGCTCAAGGCCCGTAACGACGCGCCCTGACCCAAACGCGGGACAAAAAACGGCGCCATCGAGGCGCCGTTTTTTTTCTACCAGAAGTTCTCTACCGCCACCTGACCGGGTCGCCGGCTGAGGCTCAGATGCATGTCCCGCTGCTTGAGCAGTTTGCGCGTGTCATCGATCATCTGTGGGTTGCCGCACAACATGACGCGCGAGTGTTCGGGCGTCAGCGCCACACCGGCAGCACGCTCCAGTTCGCCATTTTCAATCAGCGTGGTAATTCGCCCGTTAAGGGCGCCGACATGCCGCTCGCGAGTGACCGTGGCAATGAATTTCAGCTTGTGTGCGTACTCGGCCAGATAATCACGGCTCGCCAGTCCCGCGATCAGTTCCTGATACGCCAACTCACGGGCTTCACGCACGCTGTAGACCAGAATGATGCGTTCGAATTTTTCCCAGACTTCGAAGTCCTGCAGGATCGACAGGAAGGGGGCCACGCCCGTGCCTGTGGATAACAGCCACAAATCACGCCCATCCACAAAGCGGTCAAGTGTCAGGTAGCCGAAGGCCTGACGGTCGACCAGCAACGTATCGCCGACACCCAATCGGCTGAGTTCACTGGTGAACTCGCCACCGGGCACGACAATGGAAAAAAACTCAAGAAACTCATCGAAGGGCGACGAAACCATGGAGTAGGCGCGCCATACCGTGCTGCCATCGGCCCTGACCACGCCCAGCCGGGCAAACTGCCCCGCACGAAAACGGTACCCCGCATCGCGGGTGGCACGCAGGGTGAACAGGTTCGGGGTCACCGGCTGTACATCGAGCAACGTCTGGCGGGTAAATTTTTCTTCACTGACGGTCATGGCGCACTCCCTTCAACAGATAACCCAGTGTCCCGCAAAATGGCGGGCAATAACACCGACAGTGTGTAGTGGCATAATGGACTTAAACAGCCAAGCGCAACTTTGTTTAAAACAGTTTCGCATCAAATGCCGCGCGACATATTAATACTTTTTCACAAATCAGGACTGCAACTGAATATTCCGCATTTGTTTAAGAGCAAAAAGTTTCAACTCAGAATATAGGAATTATCCTACACTCGAAGCGTGCCAGATATTGGATCCATAGTGGCACCCCAGAGGACACTTAAGGGAGGATTAGGAATGGAGCATTGGAAAGAGTCACAACTCAAGAAACTCTCACACACTGAAGACATCAATATCGCTTTTCGAATGTCGCTCGATTTCGTCAAAAACCTGGGTTACAAATTTTGCGCCTTCTCAACCAGCTCAACCACTGCCAGCTCCGATTGTAACGTTCTGAGGCTTAACAATTTCCCCTCTGGCTGGAACGCCCGGTACGCGCAAAACAATGCCAATCAGCCCGACCCCATTGCCGACCACTGCGAGCACTCCATGCTGCCCGTTCTCTGGAGCGAACAGCTCTTCTGCAAAACCCCATGGCTTTGGCAGATGTTGCAGCAGCAAGGCTTGCCGCATGGTTGGTCGCAGGCGATCCATGATGAGGAATCCGGTCTGCGCAGCATCCTCAGTCTGGCCAGGAGCCATTGTCCGATTTCGCCCTATGAACTGTATGAAAACCTGGGATTTACGGTGTTCATCAGCCGTCATTTGCATGCCCTGGCAAGCCGGGCATATCCGAAAAAACCTTCGCACCCGCCCCTATCAATACGAGAAGTCGAAGTCCTGAAACTGTCAGCCACCGGCAAGACCGCTTTCGAGATCGCCAGAATCCTCAGTTTGAGTGAGCGCACCATCAATTTTCATGTGCACAGGGCCATCGAGAAGCTCGGGGTCAATAACAAGATTGCTGCGGTGATCGCTGCAACCAGGTCCAGAGCCATCTGAACCACTGGGTGCCAGGAAAACCTGCGGGTAATCCAGCGTAAAAAAACGTACCATTTGCGGCTGCTGCCTGAGTGTTGCCGTGTGAACCTGCACGACGAAGTACACTCGGCGAGTCCCGCCCGCTTCAGCGCCCCCGGGCAGCGGCAATCCCGTTGATTACCCAGAGCCTCGCCCCATGCCTTTGCTCGAAACACCCTTCGCCAGCCTCGACTTGATCCGCCAGCCCGAACAGCAGAACGAACCACTGCAAGCTTTCGATGCGGCCGACGAATATTTGCTGAACCACCTGGCCGAGCAGAATCCGGCGGCGGACACCCGGGTGCTGGTGCTCAACGACAGTTTTGGTGCTTTGGCAGCCAGCCTGGCAGGCAAAGTCCGGGTGGTCAGCAGCGGCGACTCCTTCCTGGCCCTTCAGGGGCTGGAAAAAAACCTTGTACGCAACGGCCTGTCATTCGACGCGGTACCCGCCGTGCCAGCCAGCGAGCCGCTAAACGGGCCATTCGACTGCGTGCTGGTGCGGGTGCCGAAAACCCTGGCGCTGCTGGAAGAACAATTGATCCGCCTGCAGGGCCAATTGCAACCGGGTACCCAAGTGATCGCCGCAGCGATGATCAAACACCTGCCACGGGCGGCAGGCGATCTGCTTGAGCGCTACATAGGCCCGGTGCAAGCGTCGCTGGCGGTGAAAAAAGCCCGCCTGTTGATTGCCACTGCGCAAGCCAAAGCACCCGCCTCATCGCCCTACCCCACCCGTTACCGGATCGACGAGCCGGCGATCGAATTGCTAAACCATGCGAACGTGTTCTGCCGCGAGGGCCTGGACATCGGCACCCGCGCATTTTTGCCACATCTGCCGAAAAGTCTCGGCACGGCGCGGGTTGCCGATCTGGGCTGCGGCAACGGTGTGCTAGCGATCGCCAGTGCCCTGCAAAACCCCGAGGCAAATTACACATTGGTGGACGAATCCTACATGGCCGTGCAATCGGCCGCCGAAAACTGGCGTGCGGCGCTGGGTGAGCGGGAAGTGATTGTGCGTGCTGGTGATGGCCTGGCAGGCCAGGAGGCGCAATCGCTGGACGTGGTGTTGTGCAACCCACCGTTTCACCAGCAACAGGTCGTCGGGGACTACCTCGCCTGGCGGATGTTCCAGCAAGCCCGGGAAGCGTTGGTCGTGGGCGGCGCGCTGTACATTGTCGGCAACCGACACCTGGGTTATCACAGCAAGTTGGCGCGGCTGTTCCGTGGCGTCGAACAGGTGGCGGCCAACCCGAAATTCGTGATTCTCAAAGCACGCAAATAAGCGGCCGCTCCAGGGTTGTGAATCCGCGCCAGAAGACAGCGGGACGGGAAGTTCAGTGGGTGGTCAGGCCTGCGGCATTCATGAACATGCGCATCAGGCTGGCGACGATGAACAGTGCACCGACACTGCCAACCCAGATCATGGCCAGCCAGCCGAGCCGCTGCCACAGCGGCTTTTTTTCGCTTTCTTCAATCTCGCGCAGGGAAGGTTTGCTGCTCATTGCTTCGATCTCCTTCAGATCGATGGCGCCGTTATCGACGCCATCAAAGGCAAGTCGTGGAGCTAGTGATACCCGTCTTCGTGCGTGACCTTGCCGCGGAATACGTAGTAGCTCCAGAAGGTGTACCCCAGAATGAACGGGATGATAAATAGCGTGCCGACCAGCATGAACCCCTGGCTTTGCGGCGGCGCGGCGGCGTCCCAGATCGAGATCGACGGCGGCACGATATTCGGCCACAGGCTGATACCCAATCCACTGTAGCCGAGGAAAATCAGCACCAGCGTCAGCAGGAACGGCGTGTAGTGCGCATTGCGGGCCACGGCGCGAATCAGACCGTACATCGTCACCAGTACCAGAATCGGCACCGGCAGGAACCAGAAGAGGTTTGGCAAGGTGAACCAGCGCGCGGCGATCTCTGCGTGGGTCAGCGGGGTCCAGATGCTGACAACGCCGATCACTGCCAGCAACACGAAGGCCAGTGGCCGCGCCAGGTCATGCATCTGTTCCTGCAGCTTGCCCTCGGTCTTCATGATCAGCCAGGTGCAACCGAGCAACGCATATGCCACCACCAGCGCCGCACCGCAAAACATCGTGAAGGGTGTCAGCCAGTCCAGCGAACCGCCGGCAAACTGCCGGTTGACCACGGGCAATCCGTCGATGAACGCCCCCAATGCCACGCCCTGGAAGAACGTTGCGGTGACCGAACCGCCGATGAACGCCTTGTCCCAGAGATGTCGTTTGTCATCCTTGGCCTTGAAGCGAAACTCGAAAGCCACGCCGCGAAAGATCAGCCCGATCAACATCAGGATCAGCGGCAGGTACAAAGCCGAAAGCACCACCGAGTAGGCCAGCGGGAAAGCCCCGAACAGTGCTGCACCGCCCAGCACCAGCCAGGTTTCGTTGCCGTCCCAGACCGGCGCGACGGTGTTCATCATCACATCACGGTCGCCCTTGCCGGGAATGAACGGGAAAAGAATCCCGATGCCCAGATCGAAGCCGTCCATGACCACGTACATCATGATGCCGAAGATGATGATCACGGCCCAGATCAGCGGAAGATCAATACCCATGAGTCAATTCTCCCTGGTCAGGCTGACATCGCCATCAGTGTGCTCGTCATCCGCTGCGGAGAGCGGACGCGCCGGTGTACGTTTCTGGCCTGGACCACCGTCGTTGGTTTCCTTGCCTTCGTCGATCTTCGGCCCTTTGCGCACCAGGCGCATCATGTAACCCAGACCGGCACCGAACAGCGCGAAATACACCACGACGAACAGAATCAGGGTAATGCTCATCTGCATGAAGCTGTGGTTGGAAGATGCATCTGCCGTGCGCATCAGGCCATACACCACCCACGGCTGACGGCCGATTTCAGTGGTGAACCAACCGGCAAGGATCGCGATCAGGCCGGACGGCCCCATCCACAACGCCAGGTACAGGAAAGGGCGCGAGGTATAGAGGGTGTCGCGCTTGCGCAGCCACAGGCTCCACAGTCCGGTGAAGATCATCAGCAAACCCAGGCCGACCATGATCCGGAACGACCAGAACACGATGGTCGAGTTTGGCCGGTCTTCGGGCGGGAACTCCTTGAGCGCGGGCACTTGTTTGTCCAGCGAGTGGGTCAGGATCAGGCTGCCCAGGTACGGGATCTCGACAGCAAATCTGGTTTTCTCCTCCTTCATGTCCGGCCAGCCGAACAGGATCAGCGGCGTCGCCTCATCACCTTTGTTTTCCCAGTGCCCTTCGATGGCGGCGATTTTTGCCGGTTGATGCTCAAGCGTGTTGAGGCCGTGGAAGTCCCCGATCACCGCCTGTATCGGCGCAACGATCAACGCCATCCACATGGCCATCGACAGCATTTTGCGGATCGCCGGATTGTCCTTGCCACGCAACAGATGCCAGGCCGCCGAGGAGCCGACGAAGAATGCCGTCGCCACGAATGCCGCCGTGGCCATATGCATCAGGCGATAGGGGAACGACGGGTTGAAAATGATCGCCAGCCAGTCAGTGGGAATGACCTGACCATTGACGATTTCGAAACCCTGCGGGGTTTGCATCCAGCTGTTGGAGGCGAGGATCCAGAAGGTCGAGATCAACGTACCGATGGCCACCATCACCGTGGCGAAAAAGTGCAGCCCCCGGCCAACCTTGTTCCAGCCAAACAGCATGACGCCGAGGAAACCCGCTTCGAGGAAGAATGCAGTGAGCACTTCATAGGTGAGCAGTGGCCCGGTCACGGAGCCGGCGAAGTCCGAGAAGCGACTCCAATTGGTGCCGAACTGATAGGCCATCACCAGGCCGGAGACCACGCCCATACCGAAATTGACGGCAAAGATCTTCGACCAGAAATGGTAGAGGTCACGATAGGTATCGTTATGGGTTTTCAGCCACAGACCTTCGAGTACCGCCAGGTAACTCGCCAGGCCGATAGTGATGGCTGGAAACAGGATGTGGAACGAGATGGTGAACGCGAACTGGATTCGGGCGAGATCAAGTGCCTCTAAACCGAACATAAGTCTTCCTCTGTCAGGTAGTACGGCTGCTGGCTGGGAGCCTGCATCCCCGGCCCCACGGATATCGAGTGCGGCGAATTCCAATTCGTTCTTTTTTTTACCGGCATCACACCGCAGGGGTCTGGCCTTGCGGCCGCCGGATCAATTCCTTTTGGGGTATTGACCTGGATCAATCAACGTTGAAAGCGTAGTCCCATTTGTGGGGAAGAACCGCGTGGTCTATTGCCGCGTGACAAGTTGCCTCATGGAGTTGATGAGGCCTGCACACCATTTCCCTGTGAGGGCGGGCTTGCTCGCGAATGCGCTGTGTCAGTCGAAATCAATGCTGGATGTACCACCCTCTTGGCGAGCAAGCCCGCACACAGGGACTATTGGCTGCCTGGAATAGATGTCTGGCTAACTAAATTTTCCGCCGCCGCAACTTCCTGTTACAGGTTGGTGATAACCTCACCCTTCCCCTCCCCCAAGATTTGCCCGCAGATGCCCAGCCAAGAGCCCTTGCTGTTACGTCACCACCGTCCCTTCATTGCGTTCTGGCTGGCGCGGGTTTTTACCGCCAGCGGCTTTCAAATGCTCACCGTGGCGATTGGCTGGAACCTGTATCAACTGACCGGAAACGTCCTCGACCTCGGTCTGGTCGGCCTGGTGGAATTCGCGCCACGCGTGCTGTTCATGCTCCACACCGGACACGTCGCGGATCGCTACGACCGGCGCAAGGTCGCCGCGATTTGCCAGTCACTGCAAGCGCTGATCGCCCTGGCCCTGGCCATCGGCAGCGCTACCGATCACGTTACCCGGGAAATGATCTTCATCCTGGCCTTCCTGCTCGGTGCCGCGCGCTCCTTCGAAATGCCGACCACCCAGGCCTTGCTGCCGAGCATCGTGCCCAGCGCCCTGTTTCCCCGAGCCGTTGCTGCTGCGCAATCGGCCCAGCAATCGGCAACCATCGTTGCCCCGGCCCTCGGTGGCTTGTTGTATGCCTTTGGCAGTGTCTGGGTATATGGCCCGACGGTGCTCCTGTATGTCATCGCCTGTTCGCTGATGCTCAACCTGCCGGCGCGACAGACGCCACTGAACAAGGGCAAGGCCACCCTCGACTCACTGCTTGCGGGCATCCGTTTCATCCGCAGTCGTCCGGACATTCTCGGTGCGATCTCCCTCGACCTGTTTGCCGTCCTGCTCGGTGGCGCGACGGCATTGCTACCGGTGTTTGCCAAGGACATTCTGCTGACCGGTCCATGGGGGCTGGGCCTGTTGCGCTCGGCACCGGCGGTGGGGGCGCTGCTGATGTCGCTGTTCCTCGCGCGATTTGCCGTGGAGCGCAACGTCGGACGAGTCATGTTCACAGCGGTGGGTATCTTCGGTGTGGCCACCATCGCCTTCGGCCTGTCGACTTCGTTCTGGTTTTCCCTGGCAGTGCTGGTGGTACTGGGCGCTGCCGACATGATCAGCATGGTGATCCGCGCGTCCTTCGTACAACTGGAAACCCCGGACGAAATGCGCGGCCGGGTCAGCGCCGTGAACGGCCTGTTCATCGGCGCTTCCAATCAATTGGGTGAGTTCGAGTCGGGCCTGACCGCCCACTGGTTCGGCACCGTGCCCGCAGTGGTCATGGGCGGGATCGGCACGCTGGTGGTGACCGGAGTCTGGGTCAAACTCTTCCCGACCCTGGCCAGCCGTGACCGCATGCATGAGCCTAAGGAAGAGGCGAAGGTCTGACGTTTATTTGACCAATAACTCTGCTGCCACCGTCGCACGCGCGGCCTTGCCGCAGAGCTGCTCCACCAGTGCCAGTGCAAAGGCCAGCGCTGCGCCGGAACCCTGGGCGGTGATGCAGTTGCCGTCGACCACTACCGGTTGATCGACGAAGTTACAGCCTGACAATTGATGGCTGGCCGAAGGCAGGCAAGTCATGCGTCGTTGTCGCAACACACCAAATGTTTGCAGCGTCACCGCAGGCGCTTCGGCAATGCCCGCGAACAAACGTCCGGCCGCCGCCTGGTCCTTGATCAATTGTTGCAGGGGTTGATGGGCCGCCAAGTGTTGTGCGCTGACGGCACCGCCCGGCAGGGCGATCAGGTCGAATGGCTGCGCCAGCAAATCCACCAGCATTGCATCGCAGGTCAGGCGCGTGCCGCGAGCGCAGGTGAGCATGCGCCGCCCCTCGGTACTGGCCACCACCACTTCGACGTTGGCGCGGCGCAGCACATCGATCAGGGTGACTGTCTGCAGGTCATCAGTGCCCTCGGCAAGGGAAATCAAGGCTCGAAAGGTCATTGGCTACGATCCACGGAATGATCCTTAAAGCGTAGTCAGCTTTCCTGCCCCCTGTTAGAACCGTGCCGTTACTTGATGTAAAGCTGCGTCGACATCGTGATGCCCGGGGCATTGAGCGAGATATTGCTGAAGGTGAACGTGCCTTCCTGTTTGCCCGCCAGATCGAAGGCGTACAAATAGCCCACGGTTTTCCCCCCCGGGGTGCAAGTGGTCAGGTTGCCGTTTTTAAAGGCGCAGACCGGTGTGCGGGTGCCATTGACGTCGAATCCATCCAGCCCGACATGGGGTTCGCGCCCGTAACCGACCTCCAGCACGTAAATCATGATGTTCGGGCCACTGTGATCGCAGCGGGTCTGAGCCTGCCCCTCGGCAATGTCTTCAACGCCACAGGACGGCGATGACACCTTTAGCACTTTCAACTGACTCAACGGCGGGGCCGAAGCTGCCGCAGCGCTTTGAACCCCGAGAAACAGCGCTAACATCGCCGCAAACACGCTAACCAGACGCTTTTTCATGCAGGACCTGAATACCCCGAAAAACCAGCGCGCAGTATGGCGCAGTTGGCTTCGTCGCAAAACATTGCTAACCATCGCAGGCTTAAGCAGCCATAGCCCCACGCTGCTGGTATGATGCGCGGCTTTTTCCGGCCCACAGTAAATTCCAGGCGCGTTCTGCTGTCTGTGCTTTGCTGTTGAGGTCGATACATTCACGGCGCCCGGCGCGCCACGGGGAGCAGACATGCTGGAAAGGCTGTTTCAACTCAAGGCACACAACACCAACGTGCGGACCGAGATTCTGGCGGGCGTCACGACCTTTTTGGCCATGGCCTACATTCTGTTCGTCAACCCGAGCATCCTCGGCGAGACCGGCATGGACAAGGGTGCCGTGTTCGTCGCCACCTGTCTGGCGGCGGCCATCGGCTCCACAACCATGGGCCTGATCGCCAACTACCCGATCGCACTCGCACCGGGCATGGGCTTGAACGCCTTCTTCACCTACACCGTGGTCCTGCACATGGGTCACACCTGGCAGGTGGCACTGGGAGCGGTGTTCATCTCGGCAGTGTGCTTCTTTCTGCTGTCGATCTTCCGCATCCGTGAATGGATCATCAACAGCATCCCGTTGCCGCTGCGCTCGGCGATTGCCGCCGGTATCGGCCTGTTCCTGGCGCTGATCGCCCTGCACAACGCCGGAATCGTGGTCAGCAACCCGGCAACCATGGTCGGTCTCGGTGACCTGAAACAACCGGCGCCTATTCTCGCGACCCTCGGCTTTGCCCTGATCGTCGGCCTCGAAGCCCTCGCCGTGCGCGGTGCGGTGCTGATCGGCATCCTGGCTGTGACCATCGCGTCGATCGTGCTGGGCTTCACCCCGTTCGGCGGCGTGATGTCGATGCCGCCGTCCCTGGCCCCGACCTTCCTGCAACTGGACATCAAAGGTGCCCTGGACATCGGTCTGGTCAGCGTGATCTTCGCCTTCCTGTTCGTCGACCTGTTCGACAACTCCGGCACCCTGATCGGCGTCGCCAAGCGCGCCGGGTTGATGGGCAAGGACGGCCACATGCCGAAAATGGGGCGCGCCCTGATCGCCGACAGCACCGCGGCCATGGCCGGTTCCCTGCTCGGCACCTCGACCACCACCAGCTACATCGAATCCGCCGCTGGCGTGAGTGCCGGTGGCCGCACCGGCCTGACCGCCATCGTGGTGGCAATCCTGTTCCTGCTGGCGCTGTTCTTCTCGCCACTGGCCGCCAGCGTTCCGGCGTTCGCCACTGCACCTGCGCTGTTGTTCGTGGCCGTGCTGATGACTTCCGGCCTGGCCGAGGTAGACTGGGAAGACATCACCGTTGCCGCACCGGTCGTGGTCACCGCCCTGGCCATGCCATTCACTTATTCCATCGCGAACGGCATCGCCTTCGGCTTCATCTCCTGGACCGTGATCAAAGTGCTGTCGGGCCGCGCCCGTGAACTGAACCCGGCGCTGGTGATCTTGTCAATTCTGTTCGTGATCAAGCTGGGTTGGTTCAACGCATGACTTTTGATTCCCAGGCCTACGCCGCTCAACTCGAAGACAAGGTCACGCGCCTGCGTGACCTGCTGGCCCCGTTCGATGCACCCGAGCCGGCTGTCTTCGATTCGCCACTGAAGAACTTCCGCCTGCGCGCCGAGTTCCGCCTGTGGCGCGAAGCCGGCGAGCGGCACTACGCAATGTTTTCCCAGGAAGACAAACGTACGCCGATCCTGATCGAAGAGTTTCCGATTGCCAGCCTGCGCATCAACCAGTTGATGCCGCAGCTCAAAGCCGCCTGGCAAGCCAGTGCGGCCCTGAGCCACAAGCTGTTTCAGGTGGAGTTCCTGACCACCCTGGCGGGCGATGCGATGATCACCCTGTGCTATCACCGCCCGCTCGACGAGCACTGGCACATGGCGGCTGCGAAACTGGCGAGCGACTTGAACGTCAGCATCATTGGCCGTTCCAAAGGCAAACGCGAAGTCATCGGTCACGATTATGTGGTCGAGAAACTGGAAGTTGGCGGCCGCACCTTCAGCTACCGCCAACCCGAAGGCGCGTTCACCCAGCCCAACGGCACGGTGAACCAGAAGATGCTCAACTGGGCCTACGACGCCCTGGGCGATCGCACCGACGATTTGCTGGAGCTGTATTGCGGCAACGGCAATTTCACCCTGCCGCTCGCTACCCGAGTGCGCAAGGTGCTGGCCACCGAAATCAGCAAGACCTCGGTCAATGCGGCGCTGAGCAACCTCAGCGAAAACGCCGTGGATAACGTCACCCTGGTGCGTTTGTCCGCCGAGGAACTGACCGAAGCCCTGAACGAAGTGCGCCCGTTCCGCCGTCTGCACGGCATTGACCTCAAGAGCTACGAGTTTGGCAGCGTGTTCGTCGACCCACCGCGCGCCGGCATGGACCCGGACACCTGCGAGCTGACCCGGCGCTTCGACAACATCCTGTACATCTCCTGCAACCCGGAGACCCTGGCGGCCAACATCGCCCAGTTGCACGACACCCACCGCATCACCCGCTGTGCGATGTTCGACCAGTTCCCATGGACTCATCACATGGAATCCGGCGTGTTGTTGACCCGGCGTTGATCACCTTGCCAGATGCAATCAAGCCGTCTCAGTGACGGCTTTTTTGTATTCGTATTCCGCCCCCTGATTAATACTTGTCGCGCCTCTTCATCCAAAGCCCGGTGCCATCATGCAGCGACAATTCGACGATCTACAGTTGGGCAGCATCGAGCTGTTTTGCCTGGCCGCCGAAGCCGGCAGCTTTACTGCTGCTGCGTCAGTGGCAGGGGTAACGCCCGCCGCAGTGAGCCGTTCGGTGTCGCGCATGGAGGAACGCCTGGGTGTACGCCTGTTCGCACGTACCACCCGCAGCGTCAAACTGACCGACAGTGGCCGGCGCTACTACGAGGAATGTCGCCAGGCACTGGTGCAACTGGTTGAAGCCCAGCGCGAGGTCATGGGTCAGCAGCAAGTGCCCTCCGGAACATTGCGCATCAGTATTCCGACCACCTATGCGCACCATCGAATCCTGCCATTGCTGCCCGGATTTCGCGCGCGCTATCCGGCAGTGAAGGTCGAGTCGCACATCAGCAACCGCAACATCGATTTTGTCGGCGAAGGCTATGACATGGCCATTCGCGTGCGCGCCATACCGGATTCCGGCCTGATCGCCCGGCAGCTTGAAGACGCCCCATTGGTGATGATCGCCAGCCCCGACTACCTCAAACGCGCCGGAACCCCGCAAACCCTCGACGACCTGGCACAACACGAATGCATACAGTACGAATTGCCCAGCAGTGGGCGGCGCATCGCCTGGCTGTTCAATGACGAGGGTAAACCCCGGGAAATACTGGCCGAAGGCAATCTCAGTTGTTCAGACGATGTGCTTGGCGCAGTGACCCTGGCCAAACATGGGGCGGGGTTGTTTCAAACCTATCGTTTTATCGTCGAAAACGAGCTGGCCGCAGGCTCGCTGGTGGAAGTGCTCCAACCCTATGGCGGACGCTCACGGCCCTTCACGCTGCTCTATCCGCAAAGTCGCCACGTGCCATTGCGACTGCGGGCGTTCATCGACTTCCTGGTAGAACACCTGCCGCGCTGAACGACGAAAGCGTTCGATCACCGCATGGAATACGCCGGACAAATTTTGCTTCAACGGACCGAATTAACCATTAGGTACATTTCATCTCCGCAGGCTGAAAAAAAGCATCGCGCCAAGCCCCTTCCCAAAGGAACAGTGCTCTGTGGGGCAGGCTTGCCCGCAAAGGCATCAGGCCTGCAGGTAGCGCAACACCGACTCGCAAATCATCTCGCGATGACGCTGCTTGATGCTTTCGTCCGGCAAGTCGATCTGGAAAATCTCACCGATGGTATGTCTGTTCGAAACACGATGAAAACAGAACGAACTGATCAGCAGATGTACATCCAGCGGCGCTAGCCCCTGCCGAAATACACCCGCCTCAACACCCCTACGCAGAATCTCACTCAGGGAATCGAGAATGGTGTTGTTCATGGCCCTGATCGCTTCGGAGCGTTTCACGAACTCGGCATTGTGGATGTTTTCGATGCTGACGATGCGCACGAAATCGACGTTGTGGTCGTGGTGATCGAAGGTGAATTCCACCAGGCGTCGAATCGCATCCACCGGCGCCAGTTCAGCCAGATGCAAGCGACTTTCGGTGTTGCGAATATCACCGTAGAGTTTTTCCAGCACCTCGACATAGAGCTGCTCCTTACTGCCGAAGTAGTAATAGATCATGCGCTTGGAGGTATGAATGCGCTCGGCGATGGCATCGACGCGAGCACCGGAAAGACCCTGCTGGACGAACTCGACAATAGCCTCTTGCAGGATATTCTCGCGGGTCTTTTCCGGGTTGTTCTTGCGACTCTTGCGCGGCTCGGCAACAGCCGCAGGCGCAAGAGGAAGTTCTGAAGTTGTTGTCATTGCGGGCTCACGGCCATCACTGCACAAGCAGCCGATTATGGGCCGCGCCACACAGAGAAAGGAAGCTGCGGGGTGGCGCTTTCGTTGCCGTGCTTACGATTTTGCTACAACTTCGCCTGACGAAGGGCACCTCTTCTGGATCTGGCCTTGGCTGCCAGCCTCACTGCGACATTGGCAGCACCATAACCGACATAACTACTCAGCGCCGGCTTTGCTGCCATGCGGCTGCCAGACCACTGCAACAGATCACGGCGATACCGACCACTGTGGTCAGGGTCGGCGTGTGGGAAAACAACAGCCAGCCCAGCAGCCCGGCAAACACGATCTGGCAATAGCCGAAGGGTGCCAGCAAGGCCGGCGCGGCGTGGCGGAACGCCTGGGTCAGGAACAAATGCGCAGTCATCCCGCATGCCCCCAACGCCAGCATCATGATTGCGTGCATCAAACTCGGGAACTGCCAGAAGAACGGCACCAGCGCACTCATCACCAAGGTGTTGCACAGCCCGGCGAAGAAGTTACTAGTGGTCGGGCTGTCGACTTCGCTGAGCTTGCGGGTGAGCAGTTGGTAGAAACAGAAAAACAGCGCCGAACAGAGCGGCAGCAAGACGGCCGGGGTGAACAACTCACCGCCGGGATGCACGATGATCAAAACACCGATGAACCCGCAAATCACTGCGACCCACTGTCCGCGGGTCACCCGTTCACCCAGCAACGGCACCGATAAGGCCGTCACCAGTACCGGAGCCAGAAAGTTGACCGCCGTCGCTTCAGCCAGCGGTATGTACTGCAGGCCGGTGGTAAAAAACAGACTGGTTCCCAACAGGCACAACGCCCTGATCAGCTGCAACATCGGCCGCTTGGTGCGCAGGACCCGCAGCCCCGATTGCGGCAGAAAAATCCCTGCCATCAGCAGGGTATGCACCACATATCGCGCCCACACCACCATGACGATCGGGTAGAACCCGGACAGGTATTTCGACAAGGCATCGTGAGTGGAGAACAGGAAAGTCGCGAAAAGGATCAGCATGATCCCCTTGAAGGGCTGATTGACGCCGGAAAGCGGGGTGCTGATGGGCGACGTCAAGACGAGGTCCTTTTTTAAGAATGAGGCGAGGCTCTAATAATTTAGAACCCGGTTCCACTTTATGACACGAACAACAGAAGAAAGTGGGCGAACAGCGAACATTACTTGTAGTCGACAGAACGTTCAGCTGAACAGTTCCGAAGCCTGGCTTGCCGCCGAAAGCTCCTGGGCATACTCCAGTAAGGTCGGTGCCAACTCGTGCAACCGTGCACCGGGCATGCGTGCGCTCGGGCCAGCGATGCTCAGCACACCAATTACCCGCCCATTCAATGGATGGCGCACCACCGCGGCGATCGCCGATGTACCCACCGCAGAGCTTTCCTCGACCCAGGCATATCCCTGTTCCCGCGCCATTCGCAGGCGCTCCAGCAGTTCAATGTTGGAGCGTGGCGCATTCGGCCCCACGTCTGCAGGCAATTGAGCCGCTTGCCGCTCGACCAGCGACAACGCCTGGGCATCACTCATGCAAGCCAGCCAGGCATGCCCGGAAGCCGTGTAGAACAAGGGCGCGTCACGCCCCATGTCAGGATCGTAACGCAAGCCCGAGCGGGCGCCCTGGGATTTGGCGATCCAGACTTGCCGCTCGCCCTGGGTCACGCCAAGGCGCACCAGTTCACCGGTTTCCCGAGCCAGACGGTCGAGCACCGGCTGAACGATATCGGCGCCGCTACCGGCCAGATAGCGAAAACCCAGGGCAACCAGTCTGGTCGACAAGTGATAACGCAGGTTTTCCGGATTCTGGCGCACGTAACCCAAACGAATCAGCTCGGCGAGCAGACGATGAGTCGCGCTTTTGGGAATCTCCAGTTGTTCGGCCAGGGTCTGCATCGGCACCCCCTGCGGGTCCCCGGCAAGACTCTCCAGCAAGCTGAAAACACGCTCTATTTGACTGCCAGCCATGGGACGTTCCTGAAGACTTTGGTCGATTCTAAAATATAGCTGCGCAAATGCGAAATCCGGAACCAGGTTAGCGCCGGGATTAATCTGACCTTACATATTTGCCCGGCATAAATTTGCCAACGGCGTTATTCATGGACGCAGGCGTGACCGCCTTCATCTATGGAGAAACCGCAGACATGTTATGGAACAGAGCAAGACGCAGCGACAACGTGAACGACACTCGCGAGGGCAAGGAAGCCCGCAAAATCACAGGGAAACAGACCTTCATCGCATTGGCTATTACCGCCACGCTGGGAGGCGCGGGTGTTTACTCGACACTGGACACAACGTCGAACAACCTATCAATTACCCCTTCTTCACAGACGCTTGATGATCCGCAGTTGCAATTCGTCCAGTCGATATTGGGCGATACCGAAGACACCTGGGCACAACTATTTTCCCAAAGCGCACAACGCTACCCGCTGCCTACCCTCACCCTCTATAGCAACAGTGTGAATTCGGCCTGTGGTTTTGCCGGTTCCAGTGCCGGGCCGTTTTATTGCCCGCAAGATCAGCGGATCTATCTGGATCTGGAATTCTTTCGAATCATGGGCGAACAGCACGCCGTGATCGGTGAATTCGCCCAGGCCTACGTGCTCGCTCACGAGGTCGGCCATCACGTGCAACTGGAACTCGGTATGTCCGACCCGTTCGAGCAGGCGCTGAACCATGGCCAGCGAGTCACCGGTGATGGTGGTCTGGAGGTCCGGGCGGAACTGCAGGCCGACTGCCTGGCAGGGGTCTGGGCGCATCATGCGCAACGACGCCTCGACTGGCTGGAGCCAGGAGACATCGACGCGGCATTGAACGCCGCGGCTACGTTTGGCGATGACTCCTTGCAGCGTTCCGCCAACAGGACTGTGCGCCCGGAAACGTTCAACCATGGAACGTCGCAGCAACGGACAAACTGGTTCAAGGCAGGTTTTACCAGCGGGAAAATCGATACCTGCGACACTTTTAACGCCGAGGAACTGTAATAGCGCACCCAGAACTTCACCCCCGTACAGAACCTGTGCCCCTCAACAATGTCTGACGACCGGACTGGCGCCGCTTACGCTGAGCAGCAACACTCAGCGCACGGTTCTTTACCCGGTTCAAAAGAGGATTCGCACATGCTATGGAAAAAAGGCCGGCGCAGCGACAACGTGGTCGACGCCCGTGGCGATGATGGCGGCGGTGGCGGTGGCGGCATGCGCTTTGGCGGCGGCAAGGGTCTGAGCCTGACGGCTATCGTGCTGATCGTCGGCATCGGCTGGATCACCGGACAGGACCCGATGCAAATCCTCGGACAACTGACCGGGCAGATGGAACAGCAATCTGCGCCCGCCACCCACCAGCCCGGCAAGGCGCCACCGGCCACTGACGAGGGCGCGGAATTCGTGCGCTCGATCCTGGGCGATACCGAAGACACCTGGGGCCAGATATTCCAGCAGGCTGGTCGCCAATACAAGGACCCGACCCTGGTGCTGTTCAGCAATCGCGTCAACTCGGCCTGTGGCCTGGCCACTTCGGCAACCGGTCCGTTTTATTGCCCGGCAGACCAGAAGGTCTATCTGGACATGAGTTTCTTCCAGGAGATGTCCCAACGCTTTTCCGCTGCGGGTGACTTCGCTCAGGCCTACGTGATCGCTCACGAAGTCGGGCACCATGTGCAGACCTTGCTTGGCGTTTCGGCAAAAATTCAGGCAGCGCGCCAACAGGGACGGCAGATGGAAGGAGACGGCGGTTTGCTGGTCCGCCAGGAACTGCAAGCTGATTGCCTGGCCGGAGTCTGGGCCAACAATGCGCAGAAACGCCTGAACTGGCTGGAACCGGGCGACATCGAAGAAGCCCTCAACGCGGCCAACGCCATCGGCGATGACCGCTTGCAACAACGGGGTCAGGGCCGCGTAGTGCCAGACTCATTCACCCACGGTACATCGGCGCAACGGGTGCGCTGGTTCAAAACCGGTTTCGCCCAGGGCCAGGTAAGCCAGTGCGATACCTTTGCGGCGAAAAATCTGTAGATGAAAAATTGGTTGTTGGTGTTGTTGATCACTTGCACAAGTACCCAGGCGGCCGAGCATGGGGTCGAAGAACTCAGTCCCGGACGCCTGCTGTTGAAAGAAGGTGAAATGGTCGTTGGCATCAGCCCGGCCCCGGCCAGAATCGAGCGGGTGCTTGTCATCCTTCACGGCCGTTTGCGCAATGCCCAAACCTATTTGCACAGCGCCGAGCGGGCCGCTGAGCTGGGTGGGCAAAGCGCGACGACCCTGGTGATCGCTCCGCAGTTTGTCAACGAACTCGACGTTGCAGCACACCCGGTGGCTGATACAGTACTGCGCTGGCAAGGCAACGAGTGGATGGCCGGCGGCTTATCCACAGGTCCATTCCCCCTCAGTTCCTACGCAGCACTCGATGAAATCATCGCGCGCCTTGGCGATCGCCAGCAGTTTCCCGATGTGAAACAGATCGTCATCGCCGGTCACTCTGGTGGCGCCCAGGTGGTTCAGCGATACGCGCTGCTCGGCCACGATCAGCCGGCCCTGCAAGCGGCCGGCGTGCAGCTGCGTTACGTGATTGCCAACCCGTCCTCTTACGCCTGGTTCGATGAACGCCGCCCTGTAGTGTTCAGCCACGCCGGTTGCCCACAGTTCAATCGCTGGAAGTACGGATTGGCGGATTTGCCTGCCTACGCCGAAGGACGAACTGCCGCGCAGCTGCAGGAAAAGTACCTCACGCGAGACGTCGTTTACCTGTTGGGGCAGCAAGACAACGACCCGAACCATCCAGCGCTGGACAAGGGGTGCGAGGCCCTGGCCCAGGGCCCGAATCGACTGGCCCGCGGGCGCAATTACTTCGACTATCTGAAGCGCCTTTCCCCAACCGGATTGAACCAGCAACTGATCGAAGTGCCCGGGGTCGGGCATGAAGGGGATGGGATGTTCAGTTCACCGCAGGGGCAGATGGCGTTGTTTGGGCAGTGAGTTTTGTGTTGTCTGATCGGGCGCCTTCGCGAGCAAGCCCGCTCCCACAGGGAGAATGCGATCAACTGTGGGCTTGCTCGCGAAGGCATCAGAGCAGACAACAATGCCCTCAAGCCAAGAGCATCTGCCGTAACTCGACACAATCCGCCGCATGCCAGTCAGTCAATTCCGGCCATGGATTATCCGGCAGATTCACCAGCACTGTTCGCGCCCCCGCCGCTCGCCCGCAATCGAGATCAAAGCGATAGTCACCGACCATCACCATCTCGCTGGCCGGCACCTTCCAGGCTTCAGCCAGTTTCAGCAAGCCACCGGGATGTGGTTTGGGCGGTGCTTCATCGCGGCCCAGCACATCCTCCACCGCAAAGCAGTCGGCCAGGCCGATGGCCTCAAGCGTGACGTGCGCCAGCTCACGGGCATTGCGCGTAAGGATGCCCAGGCGATAACCGCGCCCGGCCAGTTCACGCACCAACTCTACCGCCCCCGGCGCCGGCTTCGAACCCAGCGCCAGATCCCGTTCATGCTCGAGCAACCAGGCGTGCTTGGCGGCGGCTTCCTCGGCCGGCAGCGCGGCGAGGTGGGTCAGGATGTCGTCCTCGGCAGGAATCGCCAACGCCACGCGAATCGCCGCGAAATCATGCACCGCCACGGTCAGGGTGCCGTCCATGTCGAACACCCAGTGACGCACCTCGGCCAGGCTCACGCCCAGTCCTTGCGGTGACGGATCAGCCCTTCCTGGGTGACCGATGCCACCAGTTGCCCGGCGCGGTTGTACACGCTGCCGCGGGAGAACCCACGCGAGTTGCCGGCCCACGGGCTGTCCATGGCGTACAGCAGCCAGTCGTCAGCACGCAGATCGGCGTGGAACCACAGGGCGTGATCGAGGCTGGCGACCTGCATGTCCTTGTTCCACACTGTTTTGCCATGGGGCTGCATCGATGTGACCAACAGACCGAAGTCCGACGCATAGGCCAGAAGATACTTGTGCAGCGCCGGCGAGTCGGCCAGGGCGCCATCGGCGCGAAACCAGACGTACTTGATCGGGTCGCACGGCAGCGGGTTGTAGGGATCGTTCTCGGTCACCGGTCGGAATTCGATCGGTTTTGGGCACAGCAGCTTTTCGCGCATTTTTTCGGGGATCAGGTGCGCACGTTGCTGGGTGATCTCCAACTCCGAAGGCAGGTTTTCCGGACCGACCACTTGCGGCATATCGGTCTGGTGCTGGAAGCCTTCTTCGTCATACTGGAACGAGGCGCTGCAGGTGAAGATCGGATGGCCTTTCTGGATCGCAGTCACCCGGCGCGTACTGAAGCTGCCACCGTCGCGCACCCGGTCAACCTGGTAAACCACCGGCAAACCGGCGTCGCCAGGACGCAAAAAGTAACCATGCATCGAATGCACATGACGCGCCTCTTCCACCGTCTGACTGGCTGCCGACAGCGATTGGCCGAGTACCTGTCCGCCGAACAATTGGCGAAAACCCAGGTCCTGGCTGCGACCACGAAACAGGTTCTCTTCGATCGGTTCCAGAGTCAGCAGGTCAACCAGATCTTCCAACACTTGGCTCATTCAGACTCTCCTCACGCAACACATTGCCGCGCAGTCTTGGCTGCGACGGTCGATTCAGTTTCGGGACAGGGCCCATGGGGGCATTGTAAACGTCCGGGCCAGCTTATCCATGCAAGGTTTGCAGCCATTGTTCACGGCTGATGCGATACAGCACATGCCGGCGCAAGGGATGATCGGGGTCGAGTCGCGGATGGTCGAAGTCGTCCGCCGGGGCATGGTGCATGCCGATGGCTTGCATGACCTTCTCCGACGGCAAATTGGTTTGCGTGGTGAAGGCTACGATTTCCTTCAGCGGCAGGCGATCAAACCCGCAACGCAGAGCGGTCCACGCGGCTTCACTGGCATACCCCAGGCCCCAGTGCTCGCGAGCCAGGCGCCAGCCGATTTCAGTGGCCGGGACAAAGGGCGCATCAAAACCCACCACGGCCAGCCCGGTCAACCCGATGAACTGGCCGGTGTCCTTGCGCTCCAGCGCCCAGAAGCCAAAACCATGCTCTGCAAAATGCCCACGAATACGCCCGATCAAAGCAGCACTTTCCAGTCGGCTCAAAGGCGCTGGAAAATAACGCATCACCTGCGGATCGGCGCACATCGCCGCAAACTCGGGCAAATCTTCGTCGCGCCATTGCCGCATCAGCAGCCTCGCGCTCTCGAGTTCCAGTATCGGCTCCATCGTGCCCCCTTCTTTCCATGCCGCGAGTCTACATCGCTGGTAGGATCATTCGATCATTCATACACGAAATCATGATGCCGCTACCGCTGATCTATCACGAAGACTACAGCCCCGAGTTCCCGGCTGATCACCGCTTCCCCATGGACAAGTTTCGCCTGTTGCGCGATCACCTGGTGGACAGCGGCCTGACCCGGGACGCCGATCTGTTGCGTCCACAACTCTGCCCTGCCGAGATACTAGCTCTGGCCCATGACCCTTCGTATATCGAACGCTACATGAGTGGCGACCTGTCCCGCGAAGACCAGCGACGCCTCGGTTTACCCTGGAGCGAAGCCCTGGCCCGGCGCACCGTGCGTGCAGTCGGCGGCTCATTGCTGGCGGCCGAACAAGCGCTTGAGCATGGCCTGGCCTGTCATCTGGCCGGCGGTACCCACCACGCGCATTACGACTATCCGGCCGGGTTCTGCATCTTCAATGACCTGGCGGTGATCAGCCATTACCTGCTGCAAAGCGGCCGGGTCAACCGCGTGCTGATCTTCGATTGCGACGTGCATCAGGGCGACGGGACTGCACGGATACTGCACAACACCCCGGAGGCCGTAACCGTTTCCCTGCACTGCGAAAAGAATTTTCCCGCACGCAAAGCCGAAAGCGACTGGGACATCCCGCTGCCCAATGGCATGGGTGACGCCGACTACCTGAAAGTGGTGGACGATGCGCTCAACTATCTGCTGCCGCTCTACCAACCCGACCTGGTGTTGTATGACGCCGGGGTCGATGTGCACAAGGACGATGCCCTCGGTTATCTGAAGCTGACCGACGAAGGTGTTGCCGCCCGCGATGAAAGCGTGATGCGCCATTGCCTGGGGCGCGATATCCCGGTGGTCGGCGTGATCGGCGGTGGTTACAGCAAGGACCGCCATGCCCTGGCGCGCCGCCATGGCATCCTGCATCACAGTGCGCAACGGGTCTGGCAGTCATCAGGCTGTCATTGATCTGTGGATGCTTTACCCACAATGCCTGTGGAACGGCCTGTGGATAACATGAGTGAAAGGGACTACAGACCACGCCATCTGCAGGCTACAGGGCGCTGGCTGTTTTTTAACCAGTCTCAAATTCATCAACTTGCTCCGGGCTCCGCTATGACGTAAGTGTGTAAGCCAACGCTAATGTGACGGGTATATCTTCGCGAGCAGGCTCGCTCCTACAGGGATCCGGGCTGCTAGAATATCCGGCTTATCTCGCCAGACCGCAGTGCAAGCCATGACTCAAGCCCCGACCTCTTCTCCCGCCCATGTCGCCATCATCGGCGGCGGCCCCGCCGGCCTGATGGCCGCCGAGGTGTTGAGCCAGGCCGGGGTCAAGGTCGATCTGTATGACGGCATGCCCTCGGTCGGACGCAAGTTCCTGCTGGCCGGCGTCGGCGGCATGAACATCACTCATTCCGAAGCCTACCCGGCCTTTCTCTCGCGTTACGCCGAACGCGCGCCGCACATTGCCCCACTGCTGCGTGGCTTCGGTGCCGATGCCCTGTGCCAGTGGATTCACGACCTGGGCATCGACACTTTTATCGGTAGCTCCGGCCGGGTGTTTCCCACCGACATGAAAGCAGCGCCTCTGCTGCGCGCCTGGCTCAAACGCCTGCGCGACAGCGGCGTAGTTATCCACACCCGTCACCGCTGGCTCGGCTGGGATGCCCACGGCGCACTGCGTATCGACAGCCCCGAGGGCGAAAAGACCTTACATCCCGATGCCACCCTGCTCGCCCTCGGCGGCGGCAGTTGGTCACGCCTGGGCTCGGACGGCGCGTGGATGCTGCCCCTGGAGCAACACGGTGTAGGACTAGCGCCCTTGCAACCGAGCAATTGCGGCTTCGAGGTGCAAGCCTGGAGCGAATTGATGGTCAGCAAATTCGCCGGTGCCCCACTGAAAAACATCGCCATCGGCCTCAATGACGACGTGCCACGGCTGGGCGAATGCGTGATTACCGCAACGGGTATCGAAGGCAGTTTGATCTACGCCCTGTCGGCGCCGATCCGCGAAGCCATCAACCAACATGGCTCGGCGACCATTCATCTGGACCTGCTACCGGGCCGGCCTGTGGATAAGATCCAGACTGCGTTGAGCAAACCTCGGGGTTCACGCTCGATGGCCAAGCATCTGCACAGTCAGTTGGGTATTGATGGGGTGAAGGCGGCGCTTTTGCGCGAGCTGACAGCGGCCGAAGCCTTTGCCGATCCAGGCCTGCTGGCCAAAGCGATCAAGGCCTTGCCGGTAACACTGATGAAAACCCGTCCGCTGGACGAAGCTATCAGCAGCGCCGGTGGTGTGTTGTTTGAGTCGATGGATGAGCGTTTGATGCTCAAGCAGATGCCTGGGGTGTTTTGCGCGGGGGAGATGCTGGATTGGGAAGCGCCGACCGGGGGGTATTTGCTGACTGCGTGCTTTGCCAGTGGGCGGGCTGCGGGGTTGGGGATTTTGGAGTGGTTGAATTCAGGTTCTTGATCGCTCGTCAAAACCGCCCCTCACCCCAGCCCTCTCCCGGAGGGAGAGGGAGCCGATTGGGGACTCATCAAAATTTGAGTTCGACTCGGTATCACAGGTCGCAATAGTTCGTAAGCAATCCCGGATCAGTCCCCTCTCCCTCCGGGAGAGGGTTAGGGTGAGGGCGGCTCTAAAGCCAGGCACTCAAATCAAGGCTTACGCTTACGCGGCCCCGTATTAAACACTGGCACCTTACGCACAGGCTTGATCGAAGGCTCCGCCGGCGCCACCTCCCCGCTATCCACCCATTTGCCAAGGTTGCGTTTGCCGCCACCACCAGACGCCTTGGGCTTCTTCGGTTTCTTCGGCTTCTTGATCACCTGGCCACTGGCATCGGTATCCGGCACCCGGTGCTCAGGTTCGAAATCCGGCTCGTTCTGACGCTTCAACGTCTGACGGGTCAAGGTCTCGATCGCCGACAGCAAATTCACTTCATCAGCGCACACCAGGGAAATCGCCTCCCCGGTTGCACCCGCACGCCCGGTACGACCAATGCGGTGGATGTAGTCTTCAGCGACGATCGGCAAGTCGAAGTTGACCACCAGCGGCAGGTCTTCGATGTCCAGACCACGGGCGGCAACGTCGGTGGCGACCAGAATCTGCACTTCACTGAGTTTGAAACGATCCAGCGCGCGCTGACGAGTCGCCTGGGGTTTGTCGCCGTGGATACCGTCGGCATTGACGCCCAGGCCCTGGAGTTTTTCCACCAGCGCGTCCACGCCGTTGCGGGTTTTGGCGAACACCAGCACCTGCTTCCACTTGTTCTTGCGCATCAGGTGCACGAACAGTTCCGGCTTGCGCTTCTTGTCCACCGTCACCACCCATTGCTTGACGGTATTGGCCGCGACATTACGCGGGCTGACTTCAATGCTCAGCGGGTCGTTGAGCATTTGCCCGGCCAGCAGGCGGATGTCGTCGGAGAAGGTCGCAGAGAACAGCAGCGTCTGGCGTTTTTTCGGCAGCGCTTTATAGATATTCGCCAATTCCTCGGAAAAACCCAGGTCGAGCATGCGATCGGCTTCATCCAGCACCAGGGTTTGCAACTGATTGAACTTCAGCGCGTTCTGGCGGAACAGGTCGAGCAGGCGCCCCGGCGTCGCCACCAGCAGATCCACACCGCTGCGCAGCTTCATCATTTGGGGGTTGATGCTGACACCGCCGTACACCGCGTAGGTACGCAGCGGCAGATTCTCGGCGTACTGGCGCACCGCTTCGTGAACCTGCTCGGCCAGTTCACGGGTTGGCACCAGGATCAGCGCGCGTACCGAATTGGCGGTGACTTTCGGCCCTTCCATGGCCAGCAACTGCAGCAGTGGCAAGGCAAAACCGGCAGTCTTGCCGGTGCCGGTCTGGGCGGCAGCCATCAGGTCACGACCGGCCAGCACCGCCGGAATGGCTTGCGCCTGGACCGGCGTCGGGGTCTGGTAGCCGAGCGTCTCAAGGGAGCGCAGCAAAGGTTCGATCAGGCCAAGGGTGGCGAAAGTCATGGGAGTACCGTAGGAAAATTCAGCGCGATTGTGCATAACAAATGTGCAATGCCGCGCAGTTTACCCTAATTCACACGGGATTCTGTCGGCACTGCTGCGGCACGCTGAACCGGCGCCTTGCGCCACTGTGGCAATCCGATCAGCACCACGGCGCTGATGATCACCGCCATCGCCAGGGCTTCTTCGATACCAATGGTCTCGCCGACGAACACGATCCCCAACAGCACCGCCACCGCCGGGTTGACGTAGGCGTAACTGGTAGCTGCTGCCGGGCGCACATGTTTCAACAGATACATGTAGGCGTTGAAGGCGATGATCGAGCCGAACACGGTCAGATACGCCAACGCAGCCCAACCTTCGATCGGCGGCACCTTTTCCAGGTGCTCACCGCTGACTGCGCTGGCAATCAGCAACACGACACCGCCCACCAGCATTTCCACAGCGCTGGCCATCGCCCCCTGGGGCAGCGGCAAATGCTTGCTCCAGACCGAGCCAAACGCCCACGTCGCCGCTGCAAAAATCAGCAAGGCCGCCCCCAACGGGCTAGATTGCAGGTTGGAACCCAAGTTGAGCATGCCGATGCCGACCAGCCCGAGCACGATTCCGGCCCATTCGAGACGGGTATTTCGCGCGCCCCAGAAATAGCCGCAGAGCAAGGTAAACAGCGGCACGGTCGCCACCGCCAATGCGGCTACACCGGAAGCCACACCCGTATGCTCGGCCACGCTGACCGCGCCGTTACCGCACGCCAGCAACAAGACTCCGATGATCCCGGCGGCTTTCCATTGCGCCCAGGTCGGCGCCGGTGCCCCGCGCCAGCGCAGGAAGGCATACATCAACGACCCGGCGATGACAAAGCGGACCCCGGCGAGCAGCAGTGGCGGCCAATATTCCATGCCGATGCGAATCACCAGGTAAGTCGAACCCCAGATCACATACAAGGCGAAGAAGGCAGCGATCAAGGGTAAGGGAAAGCGACGAAGGCCGGACATGGAGGCAGCTCACAGGCAAGTACAAGTGAACGGCTATTCTAGAAAGGCCAGCGCCGGAAAATAAGTTACAAAACCTGTTTAAAGCGCCAGTACACTTTTCAAAACACGGACTTCAGCGCTATAAACCGTGTTTTCGAAAGTCGGCTATTTTCAGGAGTAACCCAATGGATAAGTACGACCGCATGCTGCTCAGCGCTCTGCTGGAAAACGGTCGCGCGTCCTACGCGGACCTGGCGCGCAAGGTCAACCTGTCCGCCCCGGCCGTGGCCGAGCGAGTAGCCAAGCTCGAAACCAGCGGCGTGATCACCGGCTATCAGGCGAAAGTCGACATGTCCAAGCTCGGCCTGCCGATCCAGTGCGTGATCGAACTGCGCCTGAACCAGCACGGCAACCAGAAGGCCTACGATGACCTGATCAAGATTCCGCAATTGACCGAGTGCCACCGGGTGACCGGCGACCCGTGCGTGATCATGCAAGCGGCGGTGGGCTCGATGCCGGAGCTGGAGGAGCTGATCAACCGGATCGCCACGTTTGGCTTCAGCAAGACGTCGATTGTGCTATCGAGCGCCATCGAGAAGCGGGTGCCGTTGGGGCATATCGAGGGGAATGGCAAATAAACCCAAGACCACAATAGGTCTAATGTGGGAGCGGGCTTGCTCGCGAAAGCGGTGTGTCATTCAACAATGATATTGACTGAACTGGCGCTTTCGCGAGCAAGCCCGCTCCCACAGGGGTTATGCGGTGTATTCAGAACCCGCGATAGCGCTTGAGGTGCTCGGTTACTTTCGCCGCTGGCACTTTCTGCAACTTGCACAACAAATCATGGGACAACTCGCGCAGGCCGTGTTTCTGGCGCAGTTCCTCGGCCAGGTGCGCCGTCAGGTTGGCCGCCATTTCCGCATCAGCCATGGCCCGGTGAGCCTTGCCGGTATGGGGCAGGTTGGCGAAGGTGGTGAGGGTGCCGAGTTTGTGGTTCGGCGCCGCAGGCATCAGGCGCCGGGCCAGCAGCAGCGAACAGGCAAAGTTCTGCAGGCGGGTGCGTTTGATCCGCCCCAGTTCAAAGTCCCAGAACTTCTGGTCGAAGGCCGCGTTATGCGCCAGCAACGGCGTGCAGCCGACGAACTCGTTGACCTCGTTCATCACCTGCTCGGCCGACGGCGCGGTGCGCAGCATGGCGTTGCTGATGCCGGTGAGTTGCTCGATGAAGGCCGGCACGCGCACGCCGGCGTTCATCAGGCTCTGGTAACGCTCGACGATGCGCCCCTGTTCAAGGATCACCACGGCAATTTCCGTGGCCCGGCAGCTGCTGCTCGGGGCGATCCCGGTGGTTTCAAAGTCGATGACTGCTATGCGTTCCAAACCTGGTTCAACTCCGTAAAAATCAATTCTTGAGCAGCAAAGCGCCTTCGATCGGCACATAGCGACTGGCGGCGCGGATCAGCGAGTTGGCGGTCAGGCCCGGCACGCCGTAGGCCACCGCTTGCACCCCGTGCTTGCTGATGATGCGTTCAAGCAGCATGTCGAAATCACCGTCGCCGGAAGCCAGTACCACTTCATCGACATGGTCGGCGGCGTCCATGATGTCGAGGGTTATGCCCACGTCCCAGTCGCCCTTGGCCGAGCCGTCGCTGCGCTGGATGTAGGGTTTGAGCTTTACGGTGAAACCGAGGTTGCGCAAGATCTGCTGGAACTGCTGCTGCTTGCTGTCGCCACGGTCGATGGCGTAGGCATAGGCTTCGACTATCTCGCCCTGTTTGCTGATGTCAGCCCACAGCGCGGCGTAGTTGAAGTGGCAACCATAAGCCTGACGCACGGTGTAATAGAGGTTCTGGACATCGGCGAACACTGCGATTTTTTTCACCGGTTTTCCTCGAGGCTGAATCAGGCACCAGGGCCGAAAAGTCGCCCAGTATGCCAGCCCGAAGGATTGTTCCGCGAATAATCGGTCTGGAGCGCCGCAGCGCTCCGGACGAATGGCGCGTCAGACGTAGGAATCGTCGTCGCCGCCGAAGAACGACGAGTCGTCATTGCTGTAGTCGGCGTCGCTGAAACCGCCTTGATCGTTGCTGTAGGAGTCGTTACCGGCCATGCGCTGGTCATCACCCCAGCCGTTGTTGCCCTGATCATTGACCTGGGCGGGCTCTTCCTTGATGACCTCGACAACCTCTGGCTGCTGATTTTGATGGAACAGGCTGCTGATGCCTTGCGCCAGCATCACGCCACCCGCTACACCCGCTGCGGTTTTCAGCGCACCGCCGAGAAAGCTGCTGCCGGCCGCTGCCGGAGCCTGTTGCTGCGGCGCATAGCCCTGCTGCGGGGCGGCGAAGTTCTGTTGCGGCTGTTGCGCACCGAATGACGACCGCCCTGGCTCGCGCCAGCCACCGCTGGAGGGCGACGCACTCTGGGTCGGCGCGGGCTGCGGCTCACGAGGCCCGCCACCGAAAATGCTCGACAGAAAGCCGCCGCTGCCCGGTGCCGGGGCTGCCTGGGTTTTGGCCTGTTGCAGTTGGTCCTGCAACTGCTGGAGTTGCTGGGTCAGTTGTTTGTTCTGTTCGTCGAGGCTCTTGATTGCCGCCTCTTGCACCAGAATCGCCTGGGTCATGAAATACCCTGCCGCCGGTTGGCGCGTCAGGTGTTCCTTGATCCGCGCCTCAGCCTGGGCGTCGCGCGGGGCTGAGTCCGTTTCGGCCTGTTGCAGCCGGGAAAACAGTCCATCGATCAGGGTTTGTTCTTCGCTGTTCATGGCGACCTCGCACATTGCCGGGAAAATCGTTGCCTTTATCACAGAGGATAAGGTGCCCGACCTTAATGGAGGCTGAAACAAGTTGTTTCAATGAGCTTTACCGAACGTTTACGTTTGCGTGCCGCAGCACTTCATCGGTTAAAGTGGGCCACTGCTTCCAATCTGCGATACCGACTGATGAATCCGTTAGATGTACTGCGTGACTCCCTGTATTTCTTCCAGCGCAATCTGAGACAGATCGTGCAACTGTGCCTGCCTCTGGTGATTGTGGAGGCGCTGCTGCAGCAAGTGGTCGACCACTCCACCGAGCCGGACAGTTTCCCCGGTATCAGTGTGATCGTCGGCTTGCTGGTGTATCCGCTGTACACCGCTGCGCTGATCCTCTTTCTGGACGCGCGCAGCCGTGGCGAATCACCCCGCAACCGCGACCTGCTGGCGATGTCTGCAAGCCTGTGGCCGCGCTTCGCCCTGCTGACGGCGCTCAACACCTTGCTGATCCTGCTTGGCCTGTCGCTGTATTTCCTGCCGGGCATCTACCTGATGGTGACCCTGGCGTTCGGCGAATACCTGCTGGTGCTGCGTGGCCTGGCGCCACTGGCGGCGATGAAGGAAAGCCTGCGCATGACCCGCGGTAATTTCCTGCGCATCCTGCTGTGCATCCTCTGTGTCATGGGGCCGTTGTGGCTGCTCAAGGGCGCCACACTGGCGGTCTATCCGGAGCCACAAAATCCTGTGATTTCCCTGTTGATCGACAGCGCCCACAGTTTTCTGCAGTTGTTTACCAGCGTGGTGCTGTTTCGTTTGTTCATGCTGATCAGCCCGGTCGCCGACGCAAATGACAGACCGCTCTGACCACCCTGCCCTTGGGTGCCGCCTGCGCTCTCAGGTATGCTCGGGAACAATCCTGTAACGCTTATAAGCCGAGCCATGACCCGTCTACTGCGCTACACCCTGCTGGGCCTGCTGTTTGTTATCGGACCAATCGGCATGCTGATCTACAGCGTGACCTGGCGTCCCGAAGCCAGGGAAGTGCTGCCCGTCAGTTGCAGTACGCAGGCACCGACCCTGGTTCCCGGCCAGGCGCTGAAGGTAATGACGTGGAACGTTCAGTATCTGGCAGGCAAGCGGTACGTGTTCTGGAATGACCTGGCCGCTGGCGCCGACGAAAGACCCACACCGGAAGACATGGCCTTCAGCCTCGACGAAGTGGCCCGGGTGATTCGCGACGAGCAGCCGGACATCGTGCTGTTGCAGGAACTCGACGACGACGCCAAGACCAGCGCTTACCAGCACCAGCTCAAACTGCTCAATGAACGGCTCGCCGACCTCTATCCATGCAGCACCAGCGCCTTCGACTGGAAAGCCGATTTCGTCCCTGAGCCACACATTTTCGGCAGTGTCGGCCGGCAACTGGCAACCCTGAGCCGCTACCAGATCAACCATGCCGAACGCCTGCAACTGCCGAATGCGCCGGGCAACCCGATCAGCCGTCAGTTCAAACCCAGGGATGCCTTGCTGGTGGCCTATCTGCCCTTGAGTGACGGCGGACAATTGGCGGTGCTCAATACCCATCTGGAGCGCGCGACACAGGCAGACAAAACCCTGCAAAACCAGGTGAGCGCCGTAGCCAAAGTCCTCGACAAGTACGAAGGCGGCGGCACCCCCTGGCTGATCGGTGGCGATTTCAACCTGTTGCCGCTGGGCCAGTACCGACGCCTGCCCGATGAGCAACGCACGCCCTACTCCGCCGACAGCGCGTTGCACCTGCTGTGGGACAAGTACCCGATGATCCCGACCAACAACGAAGCCGGTGGCGTCGACCGCGAACGGTGGCTGACCCACTACCCGAACGATCCCGGGTTGAACGGTCCGGACCGGACCGTTGACTACCTGTTCTACAGTCCGCGAATCAAGCGAGTGCAGGCGCAGGTGCGGCAGGACGATACGTTGCGCATCTCCGATCACCTGCCGGTGATTGCCCGGTTTCTGTTGCCGGCAGCCCCTTAGCCTCAACCCACGCATCTGTGCAATTGAATGGACTCGCCCATTCGGCCGCCATCGCCGGCAAGCCGGCTCCTACGGGGAAATGCGTAAATCGTAGAGCAGCGTCGGGCCCGGTTGATCACTTGCGAGGTTTGATCCGCGCGGTGGCCTCGGCCACCAGCGGGTCATCCGGCCAGTAGTGTTTGGGGTAGCGCCCCTTCAGATCCTTCTTCACCTCGGCGTAAGTGCTGGCCCAGAAGTTCGCCAGATCCTGGGTCACCTGCACCGGACGTCGTGCCGGCGACAATAGATGCAGTTTCACCACCTGCCGGCCTCCGGCGATGCGCGGGGTTTCGGCCAGGCCGAACAGTTCCTGCAAACGCACTGCGAGGATCGGTGGCTGCTCGCTGTAATCCAGGCGAATCGACGAGCCCGAGGGCACACTCAGGTGATGCGGCGCCTGCTCATCCAGCCGTTGTGGCAGCGGCCATGGCAGCAGATTGTGGACGATGCTCGACAGGTCCAGGTTGGCGAAATGGCTGAGCCGCGAGACCTTGCCCAGATAGGGCATCAGCCACTGTTCCAGGTTCTTTAGCAGCGCCGCGTCGCTGACGTCTGGCCATTGGCTTTCACCCTTGCCGGCAAGATCCAGATGCCGCAACAACGCCACCCGCGCCTGCCACTGGCGCAGCTGCGGGGTCCACGGCAGCAGTTCCAGGCCTTTGCGTCGCACCAGGTTCACCAACGCCTGGCTGCGGGCGTTTTCGTCGAGGCCGGTCAAAGGTTCGCGACTGAGGATCAGTTCACCGACCTTGCGCTGGCGCTCGGCACGCAATACGCCTTCACGCTCGTCCCAGTCCAGTTGGTCGACGCTGCGTACCTGCTCGGCCAACACTGAATCGAACAGCGCTGGATCGAAATCCGCCGCCAGATAAATCCGTTCTTCACGCTGCCCCTGACGACTGCCGAGATCAGCAATCACCAGCCAGGGCTGCTTCATCAAACTGTCAGCCTCGGCGAACAGCGCCGCACGACCATTGGCCAAGCGATATTCCGCACCACCGGCACGGCGTTGCTGGGCAACCCGGTCGGGATAGGCCAGCGCCAGTAAGGCTCCAAGCCAGCGCGGGTGGTCAGGGTCGCCAACCGGCTCCGCCGCCTTGCCACGCAGGTACCCGCGATATTGGCGCGCCAGTTGCCGCGCGCGCTGGACTCCGCCCTGCGCGCCGCGAGCCGCCTTTTCCTCCCCGGACAACAGCACCAGCCGGCTGTGCAGATCGGCGCCGGCACCGCGCAAGATATCGCGCTCGCCTAACAGCGCCGCAACATCGCAGGCCATGTCCGCCAAACCCAGTGCCTGGCCGCGCAGGAGCAGATGGGCGATACGCGGGTGCGCCGGCAGTTCAGCCATGGCCTGGCCGTGACGGGTCAGCGCTTCGCCATCCAGGGCGCCCAGCCGCACGAGCAGATCCTGGGCCTGGGCGTAAGCGGCAGCAGGCGGCACGTCGAGCCACACCAACTGCCCGGGTGTCACGCCCCAACGACCCAGTTGCAAGGCCAGGCCCGCGAGGTCCGCCGAGAGAATTTCCGCACTGCCGTAAGCCGCCAATTGTTCGTGCTGGTCCTGGGACCACAAGCGATAACAAACGCCCGGTTCCAGACGCCCGGCGCGACCTGCGCGCTGGGTAGCACTGGCTCTGGAAATGCGCTGGGTATCAAGACGGGTCATGCCGCTGCCGGGATCGAAGCGCGGCACCCGTGCCAACCCGGCATCGATCACCACCCGCACGCCGTCGATGGTCAGGCTGGTTTCGGCGATGTTGGTGGCCAGCACCACTTTGCGCTTGCCCGTCGGCGCCGGATCAATCGCGGCGCGCTGCGCGGCGAGGTCCAGTTCACCGTGCAAGGGGCAGAGCAGAATCTGTGGATTGTCACCGAGGGCATCGGCCAGTTGCTGATGCACTCGACGGATTTCCGCCTGCCCCGGCAGAAACACCAGCACGCTGCCGGTTTCGTCATTCAAGGCTTCGAGAACGGTTTGCACCAGGCGCGGCTCGATGAATTCTCCGGCCTGGAACGGTCGCCCCCAGCGCATCGCCACCGGGTACATGCGCCCTTCACTGCGCAGGATCGGCGCGTCATCGAGCAACCCGGCCAGGCGCTCGCCTTCCAGGGTCGCCGACATCAACAGGATTTTCAGCGGCTGATCATCACGGAGCAGCTCCCGGCCGTTCAGGCTCAGGGCCAGCGCCAGATCGGCGTCGAGGCTGCGCTCGTGAAACTCGTCGAAGATCAACAGACCCACGCCTTCCAGCGCCGGATCATCCTGCAAACGCCGGGTGAGAATGCCTTCGGTGACCACTTCGATGCGGGTCCTGGGCCCGACCTTGCTGTCGAGGCGAATCCGATAGCCCACGGTTTCGCCGACCTTTTCGCCGAGCTCACTGGCCAGGCGCTCCGCCGCCGCCCGCGCCGCCAAGCGGCGCGGTTCGAGCATCAGGATGGTCTGCCCGGCCAACCATGGCTCGTTGAGCAAGGCCAATGGCACGCGGGTGGTTTTACCGGCGCCGGGTGGTGCTTCGAGCACGGCTTCGTGGCGTGACGCCAGGGCTTCACGCAGGGCGGGTAAAACTTCATCAATTGGCAAAGAAATCATGCTGGCTCCCCAAGGCGTGCCCACAGTAAATTGCGAGTCGCGTTGAAGCAGTGGGCGTGCCAGGCAAGGCGCGGGACGCAGGCAAGGGTCGTTTCCTTACCAAGCTGCGCAACGCAGCATGGCGCGTCCACAGCTTCAGCTCGCAGGGCCAAACCCCGATTACAACTGCCAGCCGTTACGCGTTGTTGAACTGAAAAAAACAACGTTCATCCTCAACTATCTCTGTAGGGGTGAGACGCGACCGCAATTTACTGTGGGCACGCCCTGCGGGCACGAGTATAACGGCGAACTGTTTGGCGTACTCTGGGCTCAAACCAGTGACGCTCTAGACGTTCTACTCAGGAGATTTGCCATGCGTGTTCCCTTTCGCCTGATTGGCGGTGTGTTGGTCGCCACCCTGCTGACCCAGATCACCGCCTGCGGTTCGATCTTCTACCCCGATCGCCGTGGCCAGATCGACGGCAAGATCGACCCGGCCGTGGTCGTGCTCGACGCTGTGGGCCTGCTGTTCTACATCATCCCCGGGCTGATTGCCTTTGCCGTCGACTTCGCCACCGGCGCCATCTACTTCGAGCCAGGCAAGACCGCCCAGGTGGCCCCGGAAAAACTCCAGGAAGCCATCGGCGCCGACGGCAAGGTCGATAACCTCAAGTTGCAGTCTATTCTGCAGCGTGAGTTGGGTCGCAGCTTGCCGCTGGATGATCCACGCCTGATCCAGCACAAGGGCAGTACTCAGCAACTGGCGATGTTCGGCCTGCAACCTGCGGCGTAATCGCCGCATCAGAGGAAAAGCCGCACTTATGATTTCCAGCTCCGAACACGCCCGCCTGCTGCGGCTGGCGACCCGTGCCTCGGTAGCCGTGGCGTGCACGCTGATCGTCGCCAAAGCCATCGCCTGGTGGTTGAGCGGCTCGGTGAGCATGCTCGCCGGGCTTACTGACTCGGCCCTCGACGGTGTCACCTCGTTGCTCAACTTGCTGGCGGTGCATTACGCCTTGCGCCCGGCCGACGACGATCATCGCTATGGGCACGGCAAGGCAGAGTCGCTGGCGGGCATGGCCCAGGCATTGTTCATTGGCGGCAGTGCGGTGCTGATTGCCCTACAGGCATTCGAGCGGCTGAAGCATCCTGAGCCGGTCGGCGCGCCGTGGATCAGCATCGGGGTGATTGTGTTCTCGCTGGTGCTGACCCTGGCCTTGCTGATGCTGCAACATCGGGTGGTCAAGGCCACCGGTTCCAATGCCGTGCGCGCCGACTCCCTGCATTACCGTTCGGACTTGCTGCTCAACGGCAGCATTCTGGTGGCGCTGGTGCTCGCCGGGTTCGGCTGGCACCAGATCGACCCCTGGTTCGGCCTGGGTATTGCCGCGTACATTTTCTGGAGCGCGGTGCAGATCGCCCGTGAGAGCTTTACCGTGTTGATGGATGAAGAGCTGCCGCCGGATATCAGCCAGCACATGCTGGAGCTGGCCTGCAGCGTGCCCGGGGTGTTGGGTGCACATGATCTGCGCACACGGATCTCCGGCAACCAATGGTTCGTGCAGTTGCATCTGGAGCTGCCGGGGGAACTGACGCTGTCAGTCGCCCACGGCATCAGCGATCAGGCAGCCGCGGCAATTCACGACGCCTACCCCCGGGCCGAAGTGCTGGTGCACGCCGATCCGCAGGAAGTGATGAACGCTGCCAGGGCTCATTCAGTCACCTGATATCCGCGACTTCCCAGGCAGTTCCCCTGGGCCTGACGGTAGCTTTGCACCACCGACGGGTCCGGTTGATAGGTGGCGGTTCGCGGGTCGAAACCACTCTGTTGCACTGCGTACTGATAGCACTCGTAGCCATCCCGGCTGACCTGCTCCGGTGACTGGCCGTTGACCGGGTACGCCACTACGTCATAACCATTGCCGGCCGATTGTGGCTGCGATTGCGCGCTGCCAACCGGCGGCTCCACCACGACGTAATCCTGGGTATTGGCCTGATAGGCGTAATACGAGCCGGCCGCGAGAAACAGCAGCGCCCCACCCACCCAGACCTGCTGGGCAAAGTCCGGCAAATAGCTGACCCGAATACCACGCGGCGGCTCCACCACCACATATTGCGGACCCAATGGGCGATACCAGTAACCGCCGGAGTAGAAGTAATCCATGCCACGGTAAGGTACGCGGTAATCACGGTCCGGGAAGCGGTCGATGACTTGGCCGGGGCGATACTTCGGCCCCGGGCCCCAACCGTTGCCGTGCCCGTCCGGTCGCCCCTGCCAATGATTGTCGCTGGAAGGTGCGCCGATATAGCCATTCCACCGCTGGTTGTAGTCATTGCGTCGCGGCACATCCTGATAGTACCCACGCTGCGGTTGCTGGGTCTGGCGCACGGTGTCTGGCCGGCCCGAAATCGGCAGGTCGTTGGCGGGAAGTTGCGGTGAGGGCGGCGGTGATCGAACCGGGCTGTTCAAATCCGGTTGCGGACGGTTCTGCCACTGACCATTGTTCGGGTTCTTGCCGTTATGCTGATCCTGGCCGTTGTGCTCGAACTGACGGCTATTGTCGCCACGAATGACGTCGTTGCCCTGCGCAGGTGGCTGATAGTGAGGCTGACCGTTTTGCGGTTGCCCTTGATAGTTGCCACCACCGCCCCGGTTGTTGCCCTGATGACCGTCAGATCCGTGCTGGCCGCCATCGGGACCCCGGTTCTGCGGTTGATCGGCCAGCGATTGCGCAGTGACACTGACACACAGCAAACCAACACCGGCCAAACGCCAGATGCGCGACTTCATGCTCTTCCTCACTGCGGGTTAGGGCCTGTACATAAGACTGGCAAAGCCAGGGCCGGTTCTGCGACAGGTTATCCGCCGCGCAGTTTATTTATTGAGGGCCGCGTAGCAAACGCGTTCAGAATTGAGTCGGTTGGCCCTGTGGCGGGACTCCGTAGGCCTGCCCATGAATTCTGGGCGCCCGCAAGTTAGTGACAAACTATTGCACTTGATAATGAATCTCGATATCATTCGCAATGAGGCAAGGTTAGCCTCGCTAATGACGTGTCATTGACACGAAATACGCACTATCAGGAGATAGAAGATGCATGTTAAATCGGTAACTTTCGCTGCAACCCTCCTTCTTTCAGCCCACGCTGCTGCCATGGCAGAAAATCAGGCTTCGTTTGACAAAGATCTTGTAAAGGATCTGTCGCAAGTCTTGGTTACCAACCCTACCTCCAAAACAGCTCCCTTAGCCCAGCAACAAGCAGGGCATATGGTTGCTGTGACTACTTGCAAGCTGTTCATGAAGCCGCACCCGCTTGCTTGCAACTAAGTTTACTCCACTCGAGACCGGCAATCGCTGGTCTCTCCTTTGCAATATAACGGAAGGCTGGAATGGACTCTCTAATAAAATCTCTATCCGTCGGAGATGAACGGATATCCGACTCTATTGTTTATGCAAACAATAAAGTGGTCGGCTTGTTACGTCCGGCCGTTATCGAGGGCATCAAGGGCGCAGAGTTTGCATACATTGCAGGACCGAATGGAATTATACAGGTCCCTCTTCCACCCACTCAGGAAGCAGTCTTCGAAGCTCTGGTTTTATCGAGCTCTATTCTTTTTGGCGATGAAGAGCAAGTTTTCGCGGCGCGTGAGCTCCTGCGTAATGAAAAGACCAGTAGAACTGCATCTTATTTTTGCTGTATTTCTCGCAACTGCCAAGAATTAATCAAAGCATTTGAACATATCCGAAATGCTCGGGCATTAATTATTGGATGTGGCGGCATCGGTTCGCTCGTTACCATGCAGCTTGCTGGCGCTGGCATTGAAGACCTGATCCTTGTTGACCCCGACACTATTGAAGCGAGCAACCTAAATCGGCAGTTCCTCTGGGAAAGGAATGATGTTGGACGACCAAAAGTCGAAGTATTGAAAAATGCCTTGGAGCGTCGCTATTCACTGAGAAGCTGCCGTGCACTCGTGCAGCAAGTTGACGACAGCCAACTTGATGAACTGACCAGAGGTGTGGATGTGGTTGTACTGTCAGCTGATGAACCACTAGGAGTTGCTCAAGAGAAACTGAAGGATTTAGCGCATAAACATGGCTTCTTAACCATCTCCTGCGGCTACTACCAGTACACAGCATTGGTGAAAGCGTTCGGCAAACCGGACGCGCAAACAGAAGATGATTCTGACGCAATTATGTGGACAAGGGCCCCAAATTTCATTGGGCCAAGTTTTGGGCCAATGAATGTAGAAGTAGCCGGTGTGGTTGCATCATCCGCAATTCATGCGATAGGGTTCCCTGAAAGTACATCTTGGCGTAAGGAAAGTACTGGGCTTAGCCTATCTTGGATTCCATTTTCGCGTCGTGAAGCATTTTTGAACTAGGGGTGAGCGTGAAAGTTATAACAATTGGAGGCGGTGAAATTTCACAGCTCGAAACTTTAGAGCTGGATTATTTTATCTGCAGTCAGACAGACAAACGCGAGCCGAAAGCCCTCTTTATCCCAACCGCAAGTGGCGACGCAGAGGGATACTGTAAAACTTTTCAGCATGTCTATGGCAAGCAGCTTGGGTGCAAAGTTGATTTTCTCCTGGCTACAAAATCAAACTTCTCTCAACAAGATGCGATACAAAAAATTCTAACTGCTGACCTTGTGTATGTGGGCGGCGGAAATACGCAAAGGATGCTCAAAATCTGGCGAGACTACGGAATCGATCTGGCCCTTCGCCAAGCAGGACAAAATGGCACCGTCCTGTCTGGTCTGAGTGCTGGAGCGATCTGCTGGTATGAAGCAGGGCTTAGCGACTCGGATCGGTTCTGCGCCGTTGAAGGTTCAAGCTGGAGCCTGAAGCGGCTTGAAGGGCTGGGTTTTCTGCCGGGCGTTTTCTGCCCTCACCTCGATAAAGAGCAGAGACATGAACCTCTGCTGAATCTTGTTGGCTCGTCCGGAGAAAGGGCCGTTGCTTGTGACAATGGCGCTGCGATCTTCTGGGAGAATGGTGTCGCTCAAGTCTTCACTTCTCTCCCTCGCGCATACGCTTACATCTACACAGAGCAGTCTGGTGAGGTGCGCGCTGATCGATTTGCCTCCGGTGAAAAACTGCCATTGTAATCCCTGCAAGCCGTCCAAACGTAAAGGGTGACTGCATCCACCCTCCCACGTCATGGCGGGGGGGTACCCGTTTTCTGCCGAGGTGAGCGAGATTAGTGGGGCATCAAGCTGCTCCATTTTTTGATTGCTGGACTCAGCCGCCAATCCCTGCGGTTCCCGCCCCAACGGCTTGTCCACACCACCGATGGCGTCCAGCGCCAAACCCATGCACTCATTTACTGGGTCGTTTCGACATCTCCCCGACGCACCAACAACTCAAACACATCCCGCCGGAAATCCCCCATGACCAGATCATCCCGCAAAATCAGGCTCTGATCTTTCGACTAATAAGCCGATTCGAGGGAAAAGAGGGCGACGATTTCTAGATGCAATTCCATGAGTGAAAACCTTGATGAATGTCGAACTGACCGAGGAAGTGAAAATCAAAAAATCGCTGGCAAGCCAGGCCTTACCGGCCAGCGGTGGGCGGGGAGGCTTATTCGCACAAGAAAAAGGGGAGACCCGTCGGCCTCCCCTTGAGAACTTCGTCCTGGCTCGACGCTTTTGACGTCGGCTCACCTCACGCCGTCTTCTGGACAGTGTGTAGCTCGGGGGCCGGCACATCCCCTGTGGGGGTGGCGACCGCGGCGGGCCTGATTGGGCGGGCCGCACTGGACTGTTTGTCCGAGCAGTGATTCTGGTGATAAGAATAGGCCTGAGGCGGCGACAAAGGATTGCGAAGATTGCTCAAATAAACATCACTTGCGCAATTTTTAACCCAAGATACATAATCTGCCGCAATAGTTACGACAAGGACCTGATTGATGAGCAAACTCGACCGTTACGACCTGAGCATTTTGGCGGAATTGCAACGCGACGCGCGCATCTCCAACCAGGAGCTGGCCGAGCGCATCGGCCTGTCTCCTTCACCATGTTCGCGCCGGGTCAAGCAACTGGAAGATGACGGCTACATTTCCCGCCAGGTCGCCCTGCTCGACCGCAAAATGCTTGGCCTGAGCCTCACTGCCTATGTGCTGATCGGCATGGACCGCCATACTCCGGAGCGCTTCGAGAACTTCGAAGCGGCGATTCGCACCCTGCCGCAAGTGCTGGAGTGCAGCCTGGTGACCGGGATGGACGCTGACTATCAGCTCAAGGTCGTGGTACCGGATATGGACCACTACCAGAAACTGCTGCTCGGGCATTTGACCCGGATTGAAGGCGTTACCAGCGTGCGTTCGAGTTTTGTGCTGAATCAGGTTTTGAACAGTACCGAACTGCCTTTGACTCATCTGCGTAGCTGAGTCCCTCATCGCTGGCAAGCCAGCTACAGGTTTTGTGTCGTTCGCAATGTTGTGATCGGCGTTAAACCTTGCGGGAGCTGGCTTGCCAGCGATGGGGCCGGCACAGGCGACGAATGACTGCGACACACCGCCGCAGGCCCATGCTGCACCAACCCAGCGTGCCGTATACTCCCCGCGCCCTTTTAGCCGCCCCCGCGCTGGAGATGTCCGATGGATCCTGCAGTTTTCGAAGAGTGGATGATGACCGGACTGGTCAGCATCCTGATCATTTTCATGGGTTTCATCGTCTGGGATCTGGCGAAGAAGTCCAAGGCCGGGCGGTTCGGCTCGTTCATTCTGTTCTTTGTGCTGGGTCTTGGCGTGGCCGCCTTCATCATCAAGAGTGTGGTGATCGGCCTGATCGAGAGCGGCACCCTATAAGCGCGCCGGCACCTCTTTCCACTGGCCCTGATCGAGCCCTTCGATCGTCCAGTCGCCGATCCTGACCCGCACCAGCCGCAACGTCGGCAACCCCACCGCTGCCGTCATGCGCCGGACCTGCCGGTTGCGCCCTTCGCGAATCACCAATTCCAGCCAACTGGTCGGCACACTTTTGCGAAAGCGCACCGGTGGATTGCGCGGCCACAGTTGCGGCTCTTGCAGTTGCCGCGCCTCGGCGGGCAAGGTCATGCCGTCATTCAACTCGACACCGTCGCGCAAGCGCTGCAACTGCTCGGCGCTCGGCTCGCCCTCCACCTGCACCCAATAGGTCTTGGCCAGTTTGTGTTTCGGGTCGGCAATCCGCGCCTGAAGCTGGCCGTCATTGGTCAGCAGCAGCAAGCCTTCGCTATCTCGGTCCAGACGTCCTGCCGGGTAAATGCCCGGAATCTCGATGAAGTCCTTGAGGGTCGCGCGCCCTTCGCCGTCGCTGAATTGCGTCAGCACATCGAACGGCTTGTTGAACAGGATCAGTTTCGGCTCGGTCGGGGGCGCCTTGGCGACGCGACGCGGGGCGGGTTTCGCAGGATTTGCGCCGGGACGGCGAGAGGCAGGACGTGGCGGACGAGGCATGGGAAGTAAGAACATCTAACGGTCTGGGCTGACAATGCTAGTGCCCAGACCGCCAAATGACCATGACAACCGTCAGCGGAACGGCGGTTCGTCGAAGCTGCGCAGCTTGCGCGAGTGCAACGAGTTGAGCTCGGTGCGTAACAGATCCACCGCTTCGATGCCGATCTTCAGGTGCTGGCTGACCGCGCGTTCATAGAAGGCGTTCGCCGAACCCGGCAACTTGATTTCGCTGTGCAGCGGCTTGTCCGATACACACAGCAGCGTGCCGTAAGGCACCCGCAATCGATAACCTTGCGCCGCGATGGTGCCGCTTTCCATGTCCACGGCTACGGCGCGGGACAGGTTGATCAACGGACGCTCCTGGGCCCAGCGCAGTTCCCAGTTACGATCGTCGTAGGTCAGCACGGTACCGGTGCGCAGGCGTTTTTTCAGTTCATCGCCTTTCTCCCCGGTGATATTGGCCGCCGCCTGCTGAAGGGCGAGCTGCACTTCGGCCAGGGCCGGAATGGGAATGTTCGGCGGCACGACCCGGTCGAGGATCCCGTCGCGGCGCATGTAGGCGTGCGCCAGCACGTAGTCGCCAATGGTTTGCGACTGCCGCAAGCCACCGCAGTGGCCGATCATCAGCCAGCAATGCGGACGCAGCACCGCCAGATGGTCGGTGATGTTCTTGGCGTTGGACGGGCCGACGCCGATGTTCACCAGGGTCACGCCATGGCCATCGCTGGCGATCAGGTGATACGCCGGCATCTGGTAGCGGTGCCAGACCACGCCGGCGGCAATTGCCGAGGCTTCCCCGTGATCCATGGTCTTTTCGATGATCACGTTGCCCGGCAGCACCATGCGCACGAAACGCGGGTCGTTGCGCAGCTGCTCCAGGCCATGGACGATGAACTGGTCGACGTAACGGTGATAGTTGGTCAGCAGAATCCACGGCTGCACATGCCGCCAGTCACTGCCGGTGTAATGCACCAGTCGACGCAGGGAGAAATCCACCCGTGCGGCATCGAACAGTGCCAGGGGCAGTGGGTCGGTGTTTTCCCAATCGTAGAGTCCGTCGGCAATGCCATCGGTTGCCGCCGACAGGTCGGTACTGGGGAACACCCGCGCCAGCACCGCAGCGGTGACGCCGGAACCGGCCAGCTCATCGCCCTGCTCGACGACGTATGGGTAAGGAATATTCTGCTGACTGAGACCCACCTCGACCGTCACGGTGAAGTCATGCATCAACGGAACCAGTTGCTCCAGCAGGTATTTACGGAAAGCCGCCGGATGGGTGACGGTGACGCTGTAGGTGCCCGGCAATTGCACCTTGGCGTAGGCCCGGGTGGTCTGCGGGACTTCGCCCTGGCAATGGTAAGTCAGGCGCAACTCGGGATACCGGAACATCGCACGCTGTTCGGCATCAGGCTCGACACGGTCCTTGAGGTAACGCTTGAGCGCCTGATTCAGCGCAGTAGTCGCACGACTGTGCAAGAGTGCGAGCCGGTCCACGGCTTGCTCGGCGGTTTGAACGACAATAAAAGCTTCGGTCACGATCAGCATCCTGTGTTCTGACTTGCAGAGCTTCATCTTGCCTGCATCGTCGCTTCACGGGAACAGTTGCGTGCTGCTACAAAAATACTGCAAACACCAAAGTTCACTGTGGGAGCGGACTTGCTCGCGAAGGCGTCGTGCCAGCCAATGAAGATGCCGGCTGAAATACTGCCTTCGCGAGCAAGCCCGCTCCCACAGAGGATCAGGGTCGATCACGCATTAGGTGTCGAGCGGGCGACAATGGCTTCTACGTCCAGCCCGCGTGGCAATGCGCCGTACACTCGGCCACCGCCATCCAGACGACTGGCAATAAACGCATCACTGACCGCCGCATTCCCGGCTTCCAGCAACAGCTTGGCCTGCAACCCCAGGGCAATATCTTCAGTCAGCTGCCGGGCACGGTACTGAATGTCGCTGGTATCCTTGAAGGCCTCCTGTAACTGGCGGATGTGTGCGGCCAGACGCTTGTCGCCATGACCGTCACCCAGCTCGCTGAACAATGCATCGAGCACACCCGGCTCTTTCGACAGCGCCCGCAACACATCAAGGCATTGCACGTTGCCGGAACCTTCCCATGTCGAGTTCACCGGTGCCTCGCGATACAGGCGCGGCAGAATGCTGTCCTCGACATAGCCCGCACCACCCATGCATTCGGCGGCTTCGTTGATCATCCCCGGCGCACGCTTGCATATCCAGTACTTGCCCACCGCCGTCACCAGGCGGGCGAATTTCGCTTCCTGCGAGTCATCCAGATGATCCAGCGCCCGGCCCATGCGCAGGCTCAAGGCCAGGGCCGCTTCGCTTTCCAGGGCCAGATCCGCCAGCACGTTCTGCATCAAGGGTTGTTCGCTGAGCAATTTGCCGCCGACCGAGCGATGGGCGCAGTGATGGCTGGCCTGGGTCAGCGCCTGGCGCATCAACGAACTGGAACCGACCATGCAATCGAAACGGGTCATGGCGACCATTTCTATGATTGTCGGAACCCCGCGGCCCTCCTCGCCGACCATCCAGGCCAGTGCCCCACGGAACTCCACTTCACTGGAAGCATTCGAGCAGTTGCCCAGCTTGTTCTTCAGACGCTGGATGTAAAACTGATTGCGCGTATCGTCCGGGCGATGGCGCGGCAACAGGAAGCAGGTCAGGCCCTTGTCCGTCTGCGCCAGGGTCAGGAAGGCATCGCACATGGGGGCCGAACAAAACCACTTGTGCCCCACCAGTTCATAAGCCTGACCAGGACCACGGCCCCCCACCGGGTAAGCCTTGGTGGTGTTGGCCCGCACATCGGTGCCGCCCTGCTTCTCGGTCATGGCCATGCCAATGGTGACCCCGGCCTTGTGGGCCATGCCGACGTTGCGCGGGTCATATTCGGTAGCGAGGATTTTCGGCAACCACTGCTGCGCCAGATCCGCTTGCAGGCGCAGCGCCGGTACGCTGGCAAATGTCATGGTCAACGGGCAGCCACTGCCGGCTTCGGCCTGACTGTGCAAGTAAGTCATGGACGCGCGCGCGACATGGGCGCCATCCTGTGGGTGCGCCCAGGGCAACGAAGTCAGGCCATGCTCGACTGCCGTGCGCATCAGTTGGTGATAGGCGGGATGAAACTCCACCAGGTCAATACGATGACCGTAACGGTCATGGCTGCTGAACTCCGGCTTATTCTGGTTGGCCAGGAACCCGGCCTCCATCAACGGCCCGCCGGCCAATGCACCATAGGCGTCGATTCGCGACTCGGCCCAACCGGCACCGAACCGCCGCGACCACTCCTGCAACGGCAGGTCGATGCGGTACAGGTTGGCGCCATCCAGCGACGGTGGCTGGTTGGTGACTTCGTGGGTTTCGGCGAACTGATGCAGGTTCATGACAGGGCTCCTTTGGTCAGCCAAGGGACTTCAGTTAAGCACTGCCCCATGGCCGAACAAAGTGTCATATCTGCCTAACTGCCGGCGCTTTCGCCATGCTGCGGGCAGAGCACCCGACGATAAAGCGCCGCCTGCAAGTCTTCGAATTTCACCGGTTTACTCAAGTGATCGATCAATGCACCGGTCGGACAGCGTTCCCGATCGACACCGAGGGCGACCAGGAACAACGGCAATTGTGCGCAACCCGGCAAGGCGCGGATCTGACAACAGACCGACATTCCTTGCGTTTTCGGCAACTGGCAGTCCACCAGCACGGCATCAAAGGCTTCTTGCTGCAGCAGTTCGAGGGCGACGGTATCGCTGTCGGCGGTGCGCACGCGAAAGCCGAGCTTGAGCAGCATGCCGCGCATCACCAGTTGGCTGATGCTGTTGTCATCCACCAGCAGTACGGCGCATTCCTGTGGCAAGCGCAGGAGTGGAAAATCCCGGGGCATCAGGGGTGCCACAGAACGCCCGGCTGCTTCCAGTTCAACTTCGACGTCGAGCTGGAAGCGGCTGCCGCGCCCGGGCTCGGAACGGTGAGTCAGACGCCCACCAAGCAATTCAACCAACTGCCGGCAGATCGCCAGCCCGACCCCAAGTCCGCCATATTCGCGAGTCATCGAACCGTCGAGCTGGAAGAAGCGCTGATACATGGTGGCCTCCCCAAGATCGGTAAAACCGATGCCGGTGTCGATCACCGCAAAGGTCAATGCCAATCGGTCAGGCTGGTTCGCCTTCGCGGTCACCCGCAAGGCCAGGCCTCCAATGCGGGTGAATTTGATTGCGTTATCCAGCAGGCACTCCAGGCATTGCGAGATCTTCGCCTTGTCACCGTGCAGGCGGTCCGGCACACCCGAGGCGATATCGACCTTGAAATCCAGGGATTTGGCTGTTGCATTACCTTCGAACTGCCCTCGCAACGACTCGACCATACCACGCAAACTGAAGGCATCCGCCGAGGCCTTGAGCTTGCCGGCCTGCAATTCGGTGAGGGTGAGAATGCCATTGACCATGCGCATCATGTCCCGCGCCGACCCCGAGGCCGTCTGCTGGTATTGCTCCAGCTCCGGGTCCATTTCTACGGTCTGCATCAGCTCCAGAGAACCGATTACGCCGTTCATCGGCGTACGCAGTTCATGGGTCAGGGTGGCGAGAAATTCGTCCTTGAGCTGGTTGCTGCGCTCCAGTTGCTGGTTGAGCACTTCAAGTTTCTGGCTGGCATCGAGCAGGGTCTGTGCTTGCTGCTCGCGCATTGCGTTGATGCGATCGGCCAGGGCCAGGGACAGCAAAGCCACCTCGATCGCCGAACCGATCTGGCTGGAATACATGGTCAGGAACACGTTGGGCAGGTAACCCAGCACCATCAGCGTATTGACGACGCCACCGAGCAGAAACGCCGACCAGGCGATGATGAAGTACCGCGCTACGCGCAAGCCGCGCAGCCAGGCAAAGATGCCGGCGGCAAAAATCACTACGGTGAACGTCAGCGCCAGCGCCGTGGCCAGCCGTAACGCCAGGGCATAACTGGCCATCAATGACAGGCCGACCACCAGCGCACTGAAAACGACCAGCGCCAGCAATAAGCGATCGACCCAGCGGCTGTGGGTAGCCATCTGCAAAAAACTGCGGGCGAACTGACTGCCGAACAGACCCGCGCAGCCAATGAAAAATGGCGTCGCGGCATTGGCCCACCAAGGGTTGTCGGGCCAGAAATACTGCACCGCCGCCCCGTTCACCGACAGCTGATACAGACCGAACGAGGCGATGTAGAAGATGTAGTAGAGATAACTGGTGTCGCGCACACTGAGGTAGATGAACAGGTTGTAGACCAGCATTCCCAGCAACACGCCGTATATCAACCCAAGTACATAGAGGCGCACGGGTTGTTCTTCGAGGTAGGCGGTGCTCGACCACAACGTCACGGGCGCCTGGATCGAGCCTTCACTTTGCAGACGCAGATAGAGGGTTTCGCGCTGATCTGGCTTGAACGCCAGGTCGAACAGGTAATTGTTCTGGTGAATCTCACGACTGGCAAATGGCAAGGCATCGCCGGTCTGCCGGACCAGATGATAGTCGCCGGCCGAATCGGGTAAATAAAGATCGAGACGGTCCAGAGGCGGATAGGCCAGTTCCAGCAGCCAGGTCCGTTGCGCTGCCGGGTTGCCCGGACGGTAGTGCAGGTCAATTTTCAGCCAGAACACAGAACGTGAATACCCGGCGTTGAGCGTGTCTTTGTGGTGAGGCTTGAAGTTGCCGGCTGCCGCTTGCGCAAGTACATCCGCGATGGTCGCCTGACCACCCGCGTCCTCCAGCACTTGCAGGGTTCGGCCCAAGGGAAGGCTGCGAGTAAACTCATCGAACTCGACGGCGTTCGCCAAAAGGGGCAAACACAACAGCAACATCAGCAGATAGCGCATTTAAGCCCCAGCGTGGACTGTCCGGTCTTTTCAGGAAGCCCCCCATTCCCTTTGAGTAGACGTAAAACCGGTATCACCTGTTATTGGTTTGGATCCACTTTAGCATAGCCGTTGATGGCCTTTAAGCACCATCGAAAATTATATTGAAAAGGCTCTAGAACGGGCACCTCAGCACTAATCAGCGATCCAAAACCACTGCCTTGATGGCAATGATCAAAAGATCGCTATGCCAATGCGTGCACACACCCGAAAAACATGTTTGGTGGTAAGCTCGCGCACCATGAATATCTACAGCTCTCGCCCCGTTGTCCTCTGTCTCTCCGGCCACGACCCAAGTGGTGGCGCCGGCTTGCAGGCAGATATCGAAGCCCTGCTCGCTCAGGGATGCCATGCGGCTCCGGCCGTGACCGCCCTGACCGTGCAAGACACCGTCAATGTCACTGACTTCCGCGTCCTCGACCGTGAGTGGGTGCTGGCCCAGGCCAATGCCGTGCTCAACGACTCCGAAGTCGCTGCGGTCAAACTGGGCATGCTCGGTTCCCTGGAAATGGTCGACACCGTTGTCGAACTGCTTTCGGCTCACCCGCATTTGCCAGTGGTCTGTGACCCGGTACTGCGCGCCGGCGGCGGCGGGCGACTGGGCAAGGACGAAGTGGGCTACGCCATGCGTGAACGCCTGCTGCCCCTGTCGATCATTGCCACCCCCAACCTCCCTGAAGCCCGCATCCTCGCCGAACTGCCTGAGGGCACTGCGGACGAGTGCGCAGAAAAACTCCTGCCATACGTCAAACACCTGCTGATCACCGGCGGTCACGGCGACGAAACCGAAATCCACAATCGCCTGTACAGCCGTGATGGCCTGCGCGAAACCTTTACCTGCCAGCGCCTGCCCGGCAGCTATCATGGCTCCGGTTGCACCCTGGCCAGCGCCCTGGCCGGTCGTCTGGCCCAGGGTGAAAACCTCGCCAGCGCCGTACAGACTGCACTTAACTACACGTGGCGCACCCTGCGCGATGCCGAGCAGCTGGGCAAAGGCCAATTCGTGCCACGCCGCCTGCCACTGGATTTCTGTTCGTAATGCCATGAGGCTAGTCCGATGAAACTACGTGGCCTGTACGCCATTACCGACAGCCAGTTGCTGGCCGGTAAACTTCTTTCGTACGTGGAGGCGGCGCTGGAAGGTGGCGTCACCTTGCTGCAGTACCGCGACAAGAGCAGCGATGAGGCCCGCCGCCTGCGCGAGGCCGAAGCCTTGCGCGATCTGTGCGATCGATACAAGACCCAGTTGATCATCAATGACGATGCGGAGCTGGCCGCGCGCCTGAACGTCGGCGTGCATCTTGGCCAGACCGATGGCCCACTGTCGCCGACCCGCGCACTGCTCGGTTCCAAAGCGATCATCGGCTCGACCTGTCATGCGCAAATCGAACTGGCTGAGCAAGCCATAAAAGAAGGCGCCAGTTACGTCGCCTTTGGCCGCTTCTTCAATTCCAGCACCAAGCCCGGCGCACCCACTTGCAGCCTCGAACTACTCGACCAGGCCCGCAAGCAATTGCACCTGCCGATCTGCGCGATCGGCGGTATCACCCTTGATAACGCCGCGCCGCTGGTGGCCCATGGCGTTGATCTGCTGGCGGTGGTGCATGGCCTGTTTGGTGCACAGAGCACGGCTGAAGTGACCCGCCGCGCCCGCGCCTTCAACGAACTGTTTTCTATTTAAGTAGCTTAAAATCCGATTTGAGAGCCCGATCATGTCTCGTTCCGAAACCCTGTTTGCCAATGCCCAGAAACACATCCCCGGTGGCGTGAACTCGCCGGTGCGCGCGTTCAAGAGCGTTGGCGGCACGCCGTTGTTCTTCAAGCACGCTGAAGGCGCCTACGTCACCGACGAAGACAACAAACGCTATGTGGACTACGTCGGTTCCTGGGGCCCGATGATCCTCGGTCACAGCCATCCGGACGTGCTGGACGCGGTGCGCAAGCAACTGGAGCACGGGCTGTCATACGGCGCCCCGACCGAGATGGAAACCCAGATGGCCGATCTGGTCTGCTCGCTCGTGCCATCGATGGAAATGGTGCGCATGGTCAGCTCCGGTACCGAAGCGACCATGAGCGCCATCCGCCTGGCCCGCGGCTTCACCGGTCGCGACAGCATCATCAAGTTCGAAGGCTGCTACCACGGTCACTCCGACAGCCTGCTGGTCAAGGCCGGTTCCGGCGCCCTGACCCAAGGCGTGCCGAGCTCGGCCGGTGTGCCGGCAGCGTTCGCCAAACACACCCTGACCCTGCCGTTCAACGACATCGACGCAGTTGAGGCCATGCTCGCCGAAGTTGGCCAGGACGTGGCCTGCATCATCGTTGAACCCGTGGCCGGCAACATGAACTGCGTACCACCGGCTCCGGGCTTCCTCGAAGGCCTGCGGACGCTGTGCGACAAACACGGCGTGGTGCTGATTTTCGACGAAGTCATGACCGGTTTCCGTGTCGCCCTCGGCGGCGCCCAGGCGCACTACGGCGTGAAGCCGGACCTGACCACCTTCGGCAAGATCATCGGCGGCGGCATGCCGGTCGGCTGCTTCGGCGGCAAGCGCGAAATCATGTCGCGCATCGCACCGCTGGGCCCGGTCTACCAGGCCGGTACACTGTCGGGTAACCCGCTGGCAATGGCCGCCGGCCTGACCACCCTGCGCCTGATCAGCCGTCCGGGCTTCCACGCCGAGCTGACCGACTACACCACTCGCCTGCTGGACGGCCTGCAACAACGCGCCGATGCAGCCGGCATTCCGTTCGTGACCACCCAGGCCGGTGGCATGTTCGGTCTGTATTTCAGCGGTGCCGACGACATCGTGACGTTCGATGACGTCATGGCCAGCGACGCCGCCCTGTTCGGCCGTTTCTTCCACCTGATGCTGGAAGGTGGCGTTTACCTGGCACCGAGCGCGTTCGAAGCCGGCTTCACCTCGATCGCCCATGGCGAAGCCGAGTTGAAACTGACCCTGGATGCCGCCGAGCGCGCCTTCGCTGCATTGAAGTAAGGGTGCTGCGCTGACGCTGGTCACTGCCAGCGTCAGCTTTTCACCTGCATTCCTGCGCTTTATCTGACTCCCCCCGCCCATAATTCCCCGCAAAGTGGGCGATATATTTCCCACGCAGCAGAAAAACGAGTAAAGACTTTGTAAGGTTGCCCCTGCTTATTTCATAATGCGCGCTTATTGGATCCCCTCGATGGGTCCGCGCGCCCTTCAGAGGTAAGTCGATTCCCATGAACCGCACCGGCCGCGCCCTTTCACTGGGCTGCCTGTTGCTCCTTCAGCCCCTGCTCGCGCACGCACAAGCAGGCGGCAACTCGTTGTTAATCCCAGCGATGGGTCGCTGCACCCTCAATACCCAGCCGCAGGACCTGGCCCAGGCACTCGCCGCCTGCCAGAAAGCGTCGGATGAAGGGGATGCCCAGGCGCAATACGAGTTGGGCGAGTTCTACTACGACGGCAAAAACGCGCCGCGCGACCTCAATCAAGCCCTGAGCTATTTCGAAAAGGCCTCGCTGCAGGGCCACGCCCAGGCGCAATTCAAACTTGGCACCATGTTCTTCCACGGCGACGGCGTACCGGCCAACAACGTTCAAGCCTATATCTTGCTGAAAATGGCGGCGGTCAATGGCGCTGAAGATGCGCTGGACACCGCCGACGAAGTCACGGAAAAGATGCCGCGCGAAGAACTGGAAATCGCTACCCAGGTGCTGGGGCAAATATTCCGTAAATATTTGATGGAATTGCAGAGTGCCGATGGGCGCACGCCGTTTGCGCCGCTGCCTTAATTGTCACAAATGATTTTGTGGTGAGGGGGGTGCGGCGGTCCGACAAGCTCCCTCGCCACACCCCCCTCACCACAAAAGCCCTACTTCTCAGGCATCGGCATCGGAAACGGCATCACATTGCCGACCGCGCCGCGGGCTTCACTGATCTTAGGCGTACCCAGGCGCTCGACTTCGTCGATGCGCACGATCGAATGCATCGGCACGAAACTGCGCACAACGCCCTCGAACTGAGCCTTGAGCTTTTCTTCGCTCGGATCGACGACCACTTGCGTGCGCTCGCCAAAGACGAATTCTTCCACTTCCAGGAAGCCCCACAGATCACTTTGATAGATCTGCTTGGCATACATTTCGTACACCTGGCCCTGGTTAAGAAAAATCACCTTGTAGATTGGAGCTTCACGTTTGGTCATGGTGGGCGAGCAACACATCGGGGGATAAAAATGAGGGCGCGAACTATAGCATAGCCGCCGGACGCACAGCGGTAGGAACCTTGGAACATGTTCCCTATAATGCGCGGTTCTTTGAATCACGTGATGACTCTATTCCATGGCCAAGAAGCTTTACATCGAAACCCACGGTTGCCAGATGAACGAGTACGACAGCTCGCGCATGGTCGATCTGCTGGGCGAACATCAGGCCCTGGAAGTCACCGCTCGCGCTGAAGACGCCGACGTGATCCTGCTCAACACCTGCTCGATCCGCGAACGCGCCCAGGACCGGGTGTATTCCCAGCTCGGCCGCTGGCGCGAGCTGAAATTGGCCAACCCTGAAATGGTGATCGCCGTCGGCGGGTGCGTGGCCAGTCAGGAAGGCGCCGCCATCCGCGACCGCGCCCCGTACGTCGACGTGGTGTTCGGCCCGCAGACCTTGCACCGCCTGCCGGAAATGATCGACGCTGCGCGCAGCACCCGGCTGCCGCAGGTCGACGTCTCGTTCCCGGAAATCGAAAAATTCGACCATTTGCCCGAGCCGCGTATCGACGGCCCAAGCGCGTATGTGTCGGTGATGGAAGGCTGCAGCAAGTACTGCACGTTCTGCGTGGTGCCCTACACCCGCGGCGAAGAAGTCAGCCGGCCGTTCGACGACGTGATCGCCGAGATCATTCACCTCGCCGAGAACGGTGTGCGCGAAGTGACCTTGCTGGGGCAGAACGTCAACGGCTATCGCGGCCTTACCCATGACGGGCGCCTGGCTGATCTGGCCGAACTGATCCGCGTGGTGGCCGCTGTCGACGGCATCGATCGCATCCGCTACACCACTTCGCACCCGCTGGAGTTCTCCGACAGCCTGATCCAGGCCCACGCCGAGGTACCGGAGCTGGTCAAACACCTGCACCTGCCGGTGCAATCGGGCTCGGACCGCATCCTGGCAGCGATGAAGCGCAACCACACAGCGCTGGAGTACAAATCCAAGCTGCGCAAGTTACGGGCCGCCGTGCCGGGCATCTGCATCAGCTCGGACTTCATCGTCGGTTTCCCGGGCGAGACCGAGAAAGACTTCGAACAGACCATGAAGCTGATCGAGGACGTCGGTTTCGACTTCTCCTACTCGTTCGTCTACAGCCAGCGCCCGGGTACTCCGGCAGCCGATCTGGCCGATGACACGCCGGAAGAACTGAAAAAAGAACGGCTGAACGCCCTGCAACATCGCCTGAACCAGCAAGGTTTCGAGATCAGCCGACAAATGGTCGGCTCGGTCCAGCGCATCCTGGTGACCGATTACTCGAAAAAAGACCCCGGCGAGTTGCAGGGTCGCACCGAGAATAACCGGATCGTCAACTTCCGCTGCGACAATCCGACCCTGATCGGCCAGTTCGCCGATGTGCACATCGATGCCGCGCAACCGCACTCGCTGCGGGGTTCGCTGATCCAGTAACACTGTGGGAGCCGGGCTTTTGTGGCGAGGGGGCTTGCCCCCGCTGGATCGCGCAGCGCTCCCTATATTTTGCGACTGCATCGCAGGCGAACGGGGGCAAGCCCCCTCGCCACAGTCAAGTAGCGAATTCGTGCATCTTATTTAAGAGCTTTCGCACCCACGCCACTGGCGTTATCCTTGATTTCATCTCAATTGCCCCAGGGCGGCTAAATACGACCTTGAACGCACCCATAGAACCACATCGTTTCATCCTCGAGCCCTTTGAGGCTCGCCGCTTTGCCAATCTGTGCGGGCAATTCGACGAGCACCTGCGCTTGATCGAACAGCGCCTGAGCATCGAGATCCGCAATCGCGGAAACCAGTTCGAACTGATCGGCGAGCCCAAACACACCTCCTCCGCGGAAAACCTCCTGCGCCGCCTGTACCGGGAAACCAAGGGTACCGAGCTGTCGCCGGACATGGTCCACCTGTTCCTGCAGGAATCGGCCATCGAGGAGCTGGACAACCACTCCCCCGCCGAACCCTCCGTAGCCCTGCGCACCAAGAAAGGCATGATTCGCCCCCGCGGCTTGAATCAACTGCGCTACGTCAAGGAAATCCTCGGTAACGACATCAATTTCGGCATTGGTCCGGCCGGTACCGGCAAGACCTACCTGGCTGTCGCCTGTGCGGTCGATGCGCTGGAACGCGAGCAGATCCGCCGCATCCTGCTGGTTCGTCCTGCGGTCGAAGCCGGTGAAAAACTCGGCTTCCTGCCCGGCGACCTGTCGCAGAAGATCGACCCGTACCTGCGTCCGCTCTACGACGCACTCTACGAAATGCTCGGCTTCGAATACGTCGCCAAGCTGATCGAGCGCCAGGTGATCGAAGTCGCGCCGCTGGCCTACATGCGCGGGCGCACCCTGAACAACAGCTTCATCATCCTCGACGAAAGCCAGAACACCACGGTCGAACAGATGAAAATGTTCCTGACCCGGATCGGCTTCGGCTCCACGGCAGTCATTACCGGCGACATCACCCAGGTCGACCTGCCTCGCGGCACCAAGTCCGGCCTGCATCACGTGATAGAAGTGCTCAAGGATGTGCCGGGCATCAGCTTCACCCATTTCCAGCCCAAAGACGTCGTGCGCCACCCATTGGTGCAGCGCATCGTCGAAGCCTACGAGCGCTTCGAAACCAAAGCGGCCGATGATGCAGCCGCCAAGGATAGCCGCCGCGATGCTTGAGCTAGACCTGCAAATCGCCACCGAAGCGCGCGCGCCCAGCGAAGCCGAGTTCCGCCAATGGTGTGAACTGGCCCTGCGCCAGCGTAGCGCCGACTCGGAAATGACCATTCGTTTGGTCGACGAAGCCGAAGGCCGCGAGCTGAACCACACTTGGCGGCAGAAAGATTACGCCACCAACGTCTTGTCGTTCCCGGCGGATGTTCCCGACGAGTTTCTCGACATCCCGTTGCTGGGCGATCTGGTGATCTGCGTGGCGGTGGTCGAGCGCGAAGCCGCCGAGCAAGGCAAGGAACTCAAGGCCCATTGGGCACACCTGGTGATTCACGGCTGCTTGCATCTGCTTGGTTACGACCATATAGACGACGAAGAAGCCGAAGAAATGGAAGCACTGGAACGAACGTTGCTTGCAGAGCTGGGCTATCCCGATCCGTACGCGGACGACGAAACTGATATTTCCCCTACCGAAACAACAAAGGATTCAGAGTAATCGCTATGAGCGAAGATCGATCGAGCAACGGGCAGAAGTCATGGCTGGGTAAGCTCACCCAGGCTTTTGCCCACGAGCCGAAGAACCGCCAGGAGCTGCTGGAGCTGCTGCGCGACGCACACCAGAACAAACTGCTGGACAGCGAAGCGCTGGCCATCGTCGAAGGCGCCATCCAGGTAGCCGACCTGCAGGTACGCGACATCATGGTGCCGCGTTCGCAAATGGTCAGCATCAAGGCGACCCAGACACCCCGCGAATTCCTCCCAGCCGTGGTCGACTCGGCCCACTCCCGCTACCCGGTGATCGGCGAAAGCCACGATGACGTGATGGGCGTGCTGCTGGCCAAGGACTTGCTGCCATTGATCCTCAAGGAAAATGGCGACAGCTTCAACATCAAGGACCTGCTGCGTCCGGCCACGTTCGTGCCGGAGTCCAAGCGCCTGAACGTGCTGCTGCGCGAGTTCCGCGCCAACCACAATCACATGGCCATCGTCATCGACGAATACGGCGGTGTGGCGGGTCTGGTGACGATTGAAGACGTCCTGGAACAGATCGTCGGTGATATTGAAGACGAACACGACGTCGAGGAAGACAGCTACATCAAGCCGCTGCCAAGCGGAGACTTCCTGATCAAGGCACTGACGCCGATCGAGAACTTCAACGAGTTTTTCGACAGCGAATTTTCCGACGACGAGTTCGACACCGTCGGCGGCCTGGTGATGAGTGCGTTCGGGCACCTGCCAAAACGCAACGAAATCACCGAAATCGGCCAGTACCGCTTCCGCATCCTGAATGCCGACAGCCGAAGGATTCACCTGCTGCGTCTGACACCCATTGCTCGCTAAGGATTGAAATGCGCTGGACAACCCGCCCCGGCTGGCCCGGTAACCTGCTGGCCGTGGCGGCCGGTGCAATCACCACCCTGGCGCTTGCGCCGTTCGATATCTGGCCGCTGGCATTACTGGCGGTCGGATTGTTCTACGCCGGCCTGCGTGAGCTCAGTCCACGCCAGGCCCTTGGTCGAGGCTGGTGCTTCGGCTTCGGACTTTTTGGTGCCGGTACCAGCTGGATCTACTACAGCATCCACCACTTCGGTGGCGCGTCAATGCTGCTGGCCGGCTTCCTCATGCTGCTCTTCACGGCGGCGATTGCCTGGTTCTTCGCCCTGCCCGCCTGGTTGTGGGCGCGCTGGTTGCGTCGCAACGAGGCTCCACTGGCCGATGCCCTGGCGTTTGCTGCATTGTGGGTTGGACAGGAAGCCTTTCGCGGCTGGTTTCTCACCGGCTTTCCGTGGCTCTACTCGGGTTACAGTCAGCTCGACGGCCCGCTGACCGGCCTCGCGCCGGTGGGCGGGATGTGGCTGATTTCCTTCACCCTGGCCCTGACCGCAGCATTGCTCTACAACGCCCTGCGCCTGGTTCGCACTGGCCGCAAAGGCTTCATTGCAGCGGGCGCTTTGCTGTTGGTCGGCCCCTGGGTGGCGGGTTTCGCCCTAAAGCATCATGCCTGGACCAGCCCGGCCGGGGCACCACTGAGTGTCGCGGCGATCCAGGGCAATGTCGAACAGAGCCTGAAGTGGGACCCGGCGCAGCTCAACGCGCAGTTGGCGCTTTATCGCGACATGAGTTTCAGCTCCAAACCCGTCGACCTGCTGATCTGGCCGGAAACGGCGGTGCCGGTGCTCAAGGAGTCCGCCGAGGGCTACCTGAACATGATGGGCAATTTTGCAGCCGAGCGTAATTCGGCGCTGATTACCGGCGTGCCGATCCGCCAAATGGTCCACCAGGAAAAGCGTTTTTACAACGGCATTACCGTGACGGGTGAAGGCGATGGTACTTACCTCAAGCAGAAACTGGTGCCGTTTGGCGAATACGTGCCACTGCAGGATGTGCTGCGAGGCCTGATCGCATTCTTCGATTTGCCGATGTCGGACTTCGCCCGAGGCCCGGCCGACCAGCCCTTGCTGCAAGCCAAGGGTTATCAGATCGCGCCGTACATTTGCTACGAAGTGGTCTATCCGGAGTTTGCCGCCAGCCTGGCCGCCCGTAGCGATCTGTTACTGACCATCAGCAACGACACCTGGTTCGGCACCTCCATAGGCCCGCTGCAACACTTGCAAATGGCGCAGATGCGCGCGCTGGAAGCCGGTCGCTGGATGATCCGCGCGACCAACAACGGTGTAACCGGGCTGATCAATCCATTCGGCCAGATCACCGCCCAGATCCCGCAGTTCGAGCGAGGCATCCTGTACGGTGAAGTGGTGCCGATGCACAACCTGACGCCTTATCTGCAGTGGCGTTCATGGCCGTTGATCATCCTTTGTGTGCTGTTGTTTGGCTGGGCGCTGGTGGCGAACCGGATGGCGAAAACCGTCTGAGACTGGCGGCCTTTTGTGGCGAGAGGGCTTGCCCCCTCGCTACAGGGTTCAGCGGTAAAACAACGAATACCCGATCTGCCCCACCGCCTCATTCATCAACTGCCCGTTCTGCCAGATCGATTTGTACTCCGGCATCCAGCCACCCAACGGCAGTGCGCTGTCGCCGCCCAGGAAACCGACCGGGGCGGGCACCACCTCAAATCCTGCCTTGTGGAAACTCCAGACCGCGCGAGGCATGTGCGCCGCATGAGTGACCACCACCACACGCTTGATGCCTTCGGGTAACAATACCTGCGCCGTGAGTTGCGCATTCTCCCAGGTGGTCCGGCTGCCCCCTTCCTGCCAACGCACCATCACACCGAAATCATCGCGCAAGGAATCGGCCATCAACTGCGCCTCGCTGGGCGGCGTGCCGAAATGCAACCCGCCACTGGTCAGCACCGGTAAACCAGACGCCTTGGCCAGCCGCGCCGCGTAGCGCTGACGCTCCAGGCCGATTCCCGTGGGCTGGTCGGCGCCCCAGGCCACATCGCCCCGCTCGCGCCCGGAACCGAGCACCACGATGGCGTCGGCGCGCTGTCCCAGGGTTGCCCATTCGTCGCGAGCCAGAGGGGGCTCACGTTCAAGCTGGCTGGCACTCCATTGCACTACGACCGGCAGGCTCATCAGCCAGAGCCCGCCCAGGCCGAGGGCAAAGCACGCACCCGCAAGCCGCGGCCTTGAGCGGCGCAGCCACCAGGCGAGCAAAAGCAGCAGCAAGAGAATGCCGGGTGGCAGAAGAAGTTGTTTAACGAAATAACGAAACGGCATCGAGCATCTCCCTGAGATGCCCGAAGCCTAAGTGGGTTGACGCAATACAACAATCGATACGCAAAGACTATGCTTGGAAAAAATCATGGTGCATGGCTCTTTGCCTATTTGAACTGCAAAGACCGGACCTTTACCGCGTCTCTGCCGGGGACTTTGTCCTTGAGCCAGATGATCTTGGCCGAACGTGGTGTATCGAGTTGCTTTATCGCTTCTGACAGGTATCCGTGTGTCTCACGCTCACTGCGATCCAGATACGCCTTGACCAGTGCAAACTCTGCGGGGCTCAGGCCACGCAGTTCCAGTTCCAGAGGGCGTACGTCACGCAGCCGTCCAGCAGTTTTCGCCGCTTCCAGGGCCATGCCCAGACGATCAATCAGTCTTTCGTACAGCTCCGGCTTAGTAGCTTTTCGTTGTGACTCAACCATCCCTCACCTCATTGGAAGATAAGACCTACTCCCCAGTTAGAGCTTAGCTTCCATGAACAAACCGGCTGAACGCCGCGACAAACGGACCTTGCAGTCATTTTTGCCGGATGCGCGGCAACAATCAGGGTTTCCCTCGGTAGAGCGCGGTCATGTATGCTACGGCGCTTCCTGTAACTCCACTTCCAGCTCGGCTGGACATCGAAAACGCCAATCCGGCGCCTTCAACGTCCAGCGTTGCATTGAAGAGGATTAGGCCACCCCTATTCAGTTCAAAAGTAGCCATGCACGAACAATATCAGCCCCGTGAAATCGAAGCCGCCGCCCAGTCGTTCTGGGACGAGCAAAAGTCCTTTGAAGTCAGTGAACAGCCAGGCAAGGAGACCTACTACTGCCTGTCCATGTTCCCTTACCCCAGCGGCAAGCTACACATGGGGCACGTGCGCAACTACACCATCGGCGACGTGATCTCCCGCTATCAGCGCATGCAGGGCAAGAACGTACTGCAACCCATGGGTTGGGACGCCTTCGGCATGCCGGCGGAAAACGCCGCGATGAAGAACAACGTAGCGCCCGCCAAGTGGACCTACGAAAACATCGCCTACATGAAATCCCAGCTGCGCAGCCTGGGCCTGGCGGTGGACTGGTCCCGTGAGGTGACCACCTGCAAGCCCGATTACTACCGCTGGGAACAATGGCTGTTCACTCGCCTGTTCGAAAAAGGCGTGATTTACAAGAAAAGCGGCACCGTGAACTGGGACCCGGTCGATCAGACCGTTCTGGCCAACGAACAGGTGATCGACGGTCGCGGCTGGCGTTCCGGCGCGCTGATCGAAAAGCGCGAAATCCCGATGTACTACTTCAAGATCACCGCCTATGCGGATGAGCTGCTCGATAGCCTCGACGAACTGACTGGCTGGCCTGAACAGGTCAAGACCATGCAGCGCAACTGGATCGGCAAATCCCGCGGCATGGAAGTGCAGTTCCCGTACAACGTCGACTCCATCGGCGAAGCCGGTGCACTGAAAGTCTTCACCACCCGTCCGGACACCCTCATGGGAGCGACTTATGTCGCCGTGGCCGCCGAGCACCCATTGGCCACTCTGGCCGCACAGAACAACCCTGAGCTGCAAGCGTTCATCGCTGAATGCAAGGGCGGCAGCGTCGCCGAAGCCGACGTCGCCACTCAAGAGAAAAAAGGCTTGCCGACTTCGTTGTTCGTCGAGCACCCGCTGACCGGTGAAAAACTGCCGGTGTGGGTCGCCAACTACGTGTTGATGCATTACGGCGACGGCGCGGTCATGGCTGTTCCGGCACACGACGAGCGTGACTTCGAATTCGCCACCAAGTACAACCTGCCGATCAAGTCCGTGGTGCGCACAAGCTCTGGCGACACCAACCCGGCACCTTGGCAGGACGCCTACGGTGAGCACGGCACCCTGATCAACTCCGGTGAATTCGACGGGCTCGACTTCGCTGGCGCCTTCGATGCCATCGAAGTGGCGCTGATCAAGAAAAACCTTGGTGCCTCGCGCACCCAATTCCGCCTGCGCGACTGGGGCATCAGCCGTCAGCGCTACTGGGGCTGCCCGATCCCGATCATCCACTGCACTGCGTGCGGTGACGTGCCGGTACCGGAAGATCAACTGCCGGTCGTACTGCCGGAAGACGTCGTACCCGATGGCGCCGGTTCACCGCTGGCACGCATGCCCGAGTTCTACGAGTGCAGCTGCCCGAAATGCGGCCAGCCTGCCAAGCGCGAAACCGACACCATGGACACTTTCGTCGAGTCCTCGTGGTACTACGCCCGTTACGCCTCACCGCACTTTGAAGGCGGTCTGGTAGAAAAATCCGCTGCCGACCACTGGCTGCCGGTGGATCAGTACATCGGCGGTATTGAACACGCGATTCTCCACCTGCTCTACGCGCGCTTCTTCCACAAGCTGATGCGTGACGAAGGCCTGGTGAGCTCCAACGAGCCGTTCAAGAACCTGCTGACCCAGGGCATGGTGATCGCCGAGACTTACTATCGTCGCGAAGCCAACGGTGCCTACACCTGGTTCAACCCGGCGGACGTTGAACTCGAACGCGACAGCAAGGCCAAGGTCATCAGCGCCAAGCTGATCGCAGACGGCCTGCCGGTGGAAATCGGTGGCACCGAGAAGATGGCCAAGTCGAAGAACAACGGCGTCGACCCACAGTCGATGATCGACCAGTTCGGCGCAGACACCTGCCGCCTGTTCATGATGTTCGCCTCGCCGCCAGATATGAGCGCGGAATGGTCCGACTCCGGCGTAGAGGGTTCGCACCGCTTCCTCAAGCGCGTCTGGCGTCTGGCTCAAGCCCACGTCATTCAGGGCCTGCCGGGCAAACTGGACATCGCCAGCCTGAACGACGAGCAGAAAGTCATTCGCCGTTCGATCCACCAGGCCATCAAGCAAGCCAGCCATGACGTCGGCCAGAACCACAAATTCAACACCGCCATCGCCCAGGTGATGACGCTGATGAACGTGCTGGAAAAAGCCCCGCAAGGCACCGAACAGGATCGCGCACTGGTTCATGAAGGTCTGCAAACAGTGACGCTGCTGCTGGCCCCGATCACCCCGCACATCAGCCACGAGTTGTGGAATCAACTGGGTCATGCCGACCCGGTGATCGATGCTGGTTGGCCGGTGCTGGACGAAAGCGCTCTGGTGCAGGACAGCCTGCAGTTGGTCATCCAGGTCAACGGCAAGCTGCGCGGCCACATCGAAATGCCGGCCAGCGCCAGCCGCGAAGAAGTCGAAGCGGCCGCCCGCGCCAATGAGAACGTGCTGCGTTTCGTTGACGGTCTGACCATTCGTAAAGTGATCGTAGTGCCCGGGAAACTGGTCAATATCGTCGCCAGCTAATTGGAACAGGCGCCAGGTACGCCTGGCGCCGAGTAAAACCTTTCGGGCCGCCTGGTCGGCCCACATGGTTTCAAGGGGAGCAACAAGATGATCAAACGCAATCTGCTGGTGATGGGCCTTGCGGTCCTGTTGAGCGCCTGTGGTTTTCAGCTGCGCGGCACCGGCACCAACGAGCTGGCGATCAAGGAACTCGACGTGAGCGCCCGTGACGCCTACGGCCAAACCGTTACCCAACTGCGTCAGGTTCTGCAAAGCAGCGGGGTCAAGGTTTACACCGGCGCACCTTACAAGTTGGTGCTGACCAATGAACAGGAAAGCCAGCGCATCCTCAGCTACGCCGGTGCCGGCCGCGCTGGTGAGTATCAAGTGAGTACGGTGCTGAGCTACGACATCCGTGGCCAGGGCAACCAGCCACTGCTGAGCGACAAGCTTGAAGTGCAGAAAATCTTCATGCACGACGGCAACAACCTCGTGGGCTCCGACCAGGAAGCAGATACAGCGCGAGTAGAAACCCGTCGCGAGCTGGTTCAGCGCATGATGCTGCGTCTGCAACAACTGACCCCGGCCCAGCTCGATCAGTTGCAGCAGACCGCCGACGCCAAGGCCAAGGCTGACGCCGCGGCACTGGAAGCGGCACAGAAGGCTGAAGCGAACACCCCGCGTCAGTCGCCTGTCGAACTGCCACAGCAGTAAGACTTACGGGGCGCTCAGGCGCCCTGTTCGCCCTCTCTTATGAAGCTCGCTCCCGCCCAACTCGCCAAACACCTGCAAGGTACCCTTGCGCCTGTCTACATCATCAGCGGCGATGACCCGTTGTTGTGCCAGGAGGCCGCCGATGCTGTTCGCACAGCCGCGCGCCAACAGGGTTTCGATGAACGCCAGGTATTTGCCGCCGACGCCAGTTTCGACTGGGGTACGCTGCTGCAAGCCGGCGCCAGCATGTCGCTGTTTGCCGAAAAGCGCCTGTTGGAACTGCGTCTGCCTTCCGGCAAACCCGGTGACAAAGGTGCTGCCGCGCTCATCGAGTACTGCTCGCGCCCGGCCGAAGACACGCTGCTGTTGATCAGCCTGCCGAAACTCGATGGCAGTGCGCAGAAGACCAAGTGGGGCAAAGCGCTGGTCGAGGGTCAGCAGACCCAGTTTGTGCAAATCTGGCCGGTGGATGTCAGCCAGCTGCCGAGCTGGATTCGTCAACGCCTGTCCCAGGCAGGGCTTAGCGCCAGCCAGGACGCCGTTGAACTGATCGCGGCTCGAGTCGAGGGCAACCTGCTGGCAGCCGCCCAGGAAATCGAAAAGCTCAAGCTGATGGCCGAAGGCGGACAGATCACTGTTGAAACCGTGCAGGCTGCGGTGGCCGACAGTGCACGCTTCGATGTCTTTGGCCTGACCGATGCGGTGCTCAACGGCGAAGCGGCCCATGCCTTGCGCATGCTCGAAGGATTACGCGGTGAAGGCGTTGAACCGCCGGTGATTCTCTGGGCCCTGGCCCGTGAACTGCGTCTGCTGGCCAATATTTCCCTGCAATACAGCCAGGGCACGCCGTTGGACAAGGCATTCAGCCAGGCCAAACCGCCTGTCTGGGACAAGCGCAAACCGTTGATGAGCAAGGCCCTGCAACGCTACTCGGCACAACGCTGGGCGCAGTTGCTGCTGGAAGCTCAGCGCATCGACGCGCAAATCAAGGGCCAGGCTGCCGGGTCGCCGTGGATGAGCCTCAGTCGGTTGTCGTTGTTGATGGCCGGCCAGAGATTGTCGCTGCCCGCCGAGTGAGTTTTTTGTGGCGAGGGGGCTTGTCGGAATGCCGCATCACCCCGTTGGGGCGCGAAGCGGCCCTGAAATCTGCAACAGCGTTTGTCCAGAAATCCCGCGGGCGCCGGTTTTACGACTGCTTCGCAGCCGAACGGGGCGGTGCGGCGGTCCGACAAGCCCCCTCGCCACAAAAGCCCCAGAAGACGGAAAGGTCCTACACAATGTGGGCACTAGACAGAACCCCAACTTCAGCAGATTATTTCCCCGCGCAAAAATCACTCAATCGAGAGATCCGATCATGAGCAAAAAGCCGTCCAGACACGGCCCCAACAAGGCCAAATCCATCATCGCCCAGCCCCTGTTCCGCAGCCGTCAGGAACGAACCGCCAAGGGCAAAGGCAGCTACCGCCGCGAAGCCTTCCAGTCTGATAGCTGGGAGGCTTCTTACTTTCTGGCTGCTTGAAGCGCAGCACCCCTTCTACATGTTAAGGTCTGTACCTGATCCGTTTTCCCTGGACCCGTGCATGCCCTTTTGTCTTCCCCGTCGTTGGCACCTGCGCCAATTGATTGCAGCCTCCAGCCTCATTTTGCTTGTCGCCTGCGCGGAAAAACCGACCGCAGCCGACGCTCAGCCGCTTCAGACACTTCCCGTCGCTACCGCACCGGCGGTTGTTCCACCTGTGGTTCCAACAGGTGAGAACCTCGACATACAGCCAACCCAGACCTTTGCCGAATGGCAGGCGGGTTTTCGCAAAGATGCCTTGGCCGCGGGTATCCGCGCCGATCTGTTTGATCGCGCTTTCGCCAATGTCAGCTTCGACCCCAGTGTGATCCGTGCCGATCGCAGCCAACCGGAATTCGCAAAACCGGTATGGGAATACCTCGACGGCGCCCTGTCGCCACTGCGGGTTCGCAAAGGCCAGGCGTTGGTCAATCAGTATGCCGATGTCCTGCAAAGCATCGAGCAGCGCTACGGCGTCGATCGGCAGGCCTTGGTCGCGGTGTGGGGAATGGAAAGTAACTTTGGTCAGTTCCAGGGCAGCCAGTCGGTGATCAACTCCCTGGCGACCCTGGCCTACGAGGGCCGCCGTCCCGACTTCGCTCACGCGCAATTGATCGCTGCCCTGCAAATCCTGCAGCAAGGTGATATCCAACCGGAGAAAATGCTCGGTTCGTGGGCGGGCGCCATGGGCCAGACCCAGTTTATCCCGACCACCTACAACACCCACGCCGTGGACTTCGATGGCGACGGTCGCCGCGACATCTGGGGCAGTTCCGCCGACGCACTGGCTTCGACCGCGCATTACCTGCAAAGCTCGGGCTGGCAGCGAGGCCAGCCATGGGGCTTCGAAGTGCAATTGCCGGGTGGCTTCAACTACATGCTGGCCGATGGCACGATTCGCAAGAGCGTCGCCGAATGGCGTCAGCTGGGCGTGACCCTGCCCAATGGAGCCCAGCCACCGGCAGGCTCGGAACAGCTGTCCGCAGCGCTGCTGCTGCCAGCCGGTTATCGTGGCCCGGCGTTCCTGGTGCTCGACAACTTCCGGGCGATTCTCAAGTACAACAACTCGTCATCCTACGCTTTGGGCGTAAGCCTGCTGTCCGAGCGCTTCAACGGCGCAGGCCAGATCCAGGGCAGCTGGCCCAAAGATGACCTGCCGCTGAGCCGTACCGAGCGGATCGAACTGCAAAACCTGCTGAGCGCGCAAAACTACGACGCCGGCACTGCCGACGGCATCATCGGCGCCAACACCCGCAAGGCCATCCGCAGCGCCCAGCAGTCGTTTGGCTGGCCAGCGGATGGGTATCCGACGCACAAGTTGCTGGAAGGGTTGCGTAACCGTTAACTAGCCGAATGGCCGGAACTGCCTTCGCGAGCAAGCCCGCTCCCACATTGAACCGCGTTCTTGCATACGAAAAGAGTGGAATGTGGGAGCGGGCTTGCTCGCGAAGACTGACTGACAGGCAATGAAAGTCTAGCGCCTGACCACCACATCCTGCTCCAGTACCAGTTCCTTGCTCCCGGCATCCAGCCTGACCAACGCCCCCATGGGCAACGTCAGGTTCGGATCGCAGTGCCCACTGCGCCACCCGGACAGCACCGGAATCTTAAATGGCTCGAAGGTCTGCTTGAGCAACCTGTCCAGCGCTGCCATCTCCACCCCCGCTACATCCCCGACCAGCACACCGCGCAACTTGTGCAACGTGCCAGCCAGCCGCAGTTGAGTGAGTAACCGGTCGATGCGATACAGCGGCTCGTTGATGTCCTCGATCAACAGAATGACACCCTCGGCGTCCATCTCGTAAGGTGTGCCCATGGTCGCGGCGATCATGGCCAGATTGCCGCCGAGCAAGCGCCCGTGAGCGATGCCTGGCTCGATCATGGTCAATGGGTAGGCCACCGGGTGCGCCAGTACGCTGCCCGCCTTCATTTGACCGCGCAGCATGTTGAAAAACGAGGACTCGGTGGGCTTTTGCTTATCTCCCAACAAGTCCGCATTGAGCAGCGGACCATGGAAGGTTACAAAACCGGCATAGCGGCTGATCGCCAGATGCAGTGCGGTGATATCGCTGTAGCCGACGAATGGCTTGGCATTATCGCGCAGCAGCTGAAAATCAATGCGATCAAGCAAACGAGGCGTCCCGTATCCGCCGCGCAGGCAGATGATCGCATCCACCTCACGGTCGGCGAAGGCGGCGTGCAGATCATTGAGCCGCACCTCGTCGCTTCCGGCCAGGTAGCCATCCTTCTCGTATACGCCGGGAAACACTTTCAGTGAATAGCCACGAGCACGCATCCATTGCACGGCTTTGTCGGTGTCCAGCGCTGCGGGTCCTGCAGGCGCAATAACGCCGATCAGCCCTTCTGACGGCAAGGCGGGGACAGGAACATGGGGCCAAAGGGTGTGGTTCGGTCGAGCGGTCATCCGTGAATCTCCCTGCGTGAAAACTTCAGCACACAGTAGTCAGGAACGGGAACAAACAGAAGAGGGTCAATCGTCCCGCAGGTTGCAGGAAAAAGCGGCCATCGCTGTAAGACAGGCAAAAAAATGCCCGCAGAGCTGTGGAGCCATGCGGGCATTTTCCGGTGAATCACCCAATCAGGCGCCGAGCAGCTCGGCCTTGACCAGCTTCGCCTGTTCGTCGGCGTGGTACGAGGAACGCACCAGCGGACCGGAGGCGACGTTCTTGAAGCCCATTTTGTAACCTTCCTCGGCGAACCAGGCGAAGGTGTCCGGGTGCACGAAGCGCTGAACCGGCAAGTGACTGCGGGACGGTTGCAGATACTGGCCCAGGGTCAACATGTCGATGTCGTGCTCGCGCATGCGCTTCATGACTTCGATGACTTCTTCGTCGGTTTCGCCCAGACCCAGCATCAGGCCGGACTTGGTCGGAATGTGCGGCATCATCTGCTTGAAGCGTTGCAGCAGGGTCAGCGACCACTGGTAGTCCGAACCCGGGCGCGCAGCCTTGTACAGGCGCGGCACGGTTTCCAGGTTGTGGTTGAACACATCCGGCGGCTCGGCGGCGGTGATTTGCAGCGCGATGTCCATGCGGCCACGGTAGTCGGGAACCAGGGTCTCGAGCTGCACGTTCGGCGACAGCTTGCGGATTTCACGGATGCAGTCGGCAAAGTGCTGGGCGCCGCCGTCACGCAGGTCGTCGCGGTCCACCGAGGTGATCACCACGTACTTGAGTTTCAGGTCGGCGATGGCGATGGCCAGGCTTTCCGGCTCGTTGACGTCCAGTGGCTTCGGCCGGCCGTGGCCGACGTCGCAGAACGGGCAACGACGGGTGCAGATGTCACCCATGATCATGAAGGTTGCGGTACCACCGGAGAAGCACTCGCCCAGGTTCGGGCAAGAGGCCTCTTCGCAAACGCTGTGCAGCTTGTGTTTACGCAACAGGGCCTTGATGCGGTCGACTTCCGGAGACACCGGGATGCGCACGCGAATCCAGTCGGGTTTCTTCGGCAGTTCGGTGGTCGGAATGATCTTCACCGGGATGCGTGCAACCTTTTCGGCGCCGCGCAGCTTTACGCCGGCTTCAACCTTGGCACGCGGGGCCGGACGCTCGGTGACATCCTGCGTCGGGATCATGGTTTGCACTGCATCAGTAGTCATATCAGTCGATTCCGCCCGTTAGGGTCGTCTGCTCAGCATAGTCGAGGTGTTTGACGAGCTGCGCACGCAGCCGGGCACTTACCTCGGCAAATTCAATCGATCCTGCGTGATCGCTCAGCTGGGTCATCGCCAGCCCGGCGTAGCCGCAGGGATTAATCCGTCGAAACGGTTCCAGGTTCATGTCCACATTCAGGGCCAGGCCATGAAAGGAACAGCCGTGGCGGATCCGCAGACCCAGTGAAGCGATTTTCGCCCCGTCGACGTAGACGCCTGGTGCATCGGGCTTGGCCGCGGCGGTTACGCCGTAACTGGCCAGCAGCTCGATCAGGCATTGCTCCATCCGGCTGACCAGATCGCGCACGCCAAAACCCAATTTGCGCACATCGAGCAGCAGGTAAGCCACCAACTGACCCGGCCCGTGGTAAGTCACCTGACCACCACGGTCGACCTGCACCACCGGAATATCACCGGGAAGCAACAGATGTTCGGCCTTGCCCGCCTGGCCCTGGGTGAACACCGCAGGGTGCTCGACCAGCCAGATTTCGTCAGGGGCGTCGTTGCCGCGCTCGTTGGTGAAGCGTTGCATGGCATGCCAGACCGGCTCGTAAGCCATCTGGCCGAGCTCGCGAAAGCCCAGCGTGCCAGACATCACAGCACCATGTGCACGAAACCGGTGGCCCGCAGTTCGCTGTTGATGTTGTACAGCTGGTCCTGGTCGGTCGCGACAATGTGCAACTGAATGGTGGTGTATTTGCCGTTGCTGCTCTGGCGCTCGTCAACACGCTCATCGTTGATGGTGGCGTGTTTCCTGACGATGTCGATGATCCTGTCCTTGTTGCCCACGCCAGTATCGCTGATCACCTTAACCGGGTAATCAGTGGCAGGGAATTCGATCTTTGGCGCCTTTACTTCGGTATCGGTCATGGCGTAACGGCCTCGTAAGCGTAAGCCGTGGCGACGGGCATGCCCCCGCGCCGGATCAGCGCGGGGCCATGCGGGTGCACACTAAATTCAGTTGAACAAGCCGTAGAAGAATAGACGGATGCTATCCCACATGCGGCGGAAGATACCACCTTCCTCGACAGCGTCCAGAGCGATCAGATCGGCGCTGTGCACCACCTTGTCGTCCAGTTTCACTTCGACTTTACCGATCACGTCGCCCTTGGCGATTGGCGCGATCAGTTGCGGGTTCATGGTCATGCTCGCAGCGAGCTTTTTCAGCTGGCCTTTTGGCAGGGTCATGGTCAGGTCTTGAGCCAGGCCAGCCTTGACCTGGTTGGTGGAGCCTTTCCAGACAGGAGCCTGAGCCAGCTCGGTGCCCTTCTGATAGAAGGTCTGGGTTTCGAAGAAACGGAAACCGTAGGTCAGCAGCTTCTGGGTCTCGGAGGCGCGAGCCACTTCGCTGTTGGTGCCGAACACCACGGCGATCAGGCGCATGCCATCACGTACAGCCGAGGACACCATGCAGTAGCCGGCTTCGTCGGTGTGGCCGGTTTTCAGACCGTCGACAGTCTTGTCGCGCCACAGCAGCAGGTTACGGTTCGGTTGCTTGATGCCGTTCCAGAAGAACTCTTTCTGCGAATAGATCGCGTAGTGAGCCGGGTCTTCGTGGATGATCGCGCGAGCCAGCACGGCCATGTCGTGAGCCGACGAGTAGTGCTCAGGGTTCGGCAGACCGGTCGGGTTCATGAAGTGGGTGTTGCTCATGCCCAGATCGGCAACGCTCTTGTTCATCATGTCGGCGAACGCATCTTCGCTGCCGGCGATGTGCTCGGCGAGGGCAACGCTGGCGTCGTTGCCCGACTGGATGATGATGCCGTGCAACAGGTCGCTGACAGTCACCTGCGAGCCGACCTTGATGAACATCCGCGAACCACCGGTACGCCAGGCGTTTTCGCTGACGGTCACCGGATCGTTTTCGCCAATCTGGCCACGACGGATTTCCAGGGTCGCAATGTAGGCGGTCATCAGCTTGGTCAGGCTGGCCGGCGGCAGTCGCTGGTCACCGTTGTTCTCGACCAGCACATTGCCGCTGCTGGCATCCATGAGCACGTAGGCCTTGGCGGCCAGTTGCGGTGGCGACGGCATCATCTCGGCCGCGAACGCGGCAGGTGAGAGGAGCAGCGGGACTAGCAGGAACAGGCGTTTGGCAAAGGTGGTGATGTTCATCCGTCTCTCGAAATCGCTAATGGAAACTTGCCCGCAGGCAAAACTAATCAAATGACTTTCTAACGAGTCATCGCGTGTTTAGTTGCTCACTCCAGTCACCCTTGCCGGGCTTTTGTTCTCGACGAGCCAACAACCTGGTTCACCCCCGACTGCGAGTGAACCGTCAATCAAGTCCTACGTATTTTACTCTGTCACTACGCTCGGCGAACCGAGGTTGGCCAGGCGCACACTGTTTTGCACTTGCTGGATTTCACCCGGCGATCCAATCGGCCCCAAGCGTACCCGATGCAGGGTTTGCTGATTGCGCACGATCGAGCTGATGAACACCGGAGCGCTCACCATCCCGCTGAGCTTCGATCTCAGGAGTTCTGCAGCATCCGGGTTGGCGAACGCGCCCACCTGCAGATACTGGCCAGACGCTGCAGAAGCGGTTTTTTTGGTATCAAGCTGCACCGGCACCACGGCGGCAGCGTGTTGCTGTGGCGGCGGCGTCCATTGCTCAACGGTGCCGGTCGAAGGCGTAATCACCGGGGCGCTATTTTGCGCGACTTTTGGCTCGTTGAGCATCAGCGGCGCCGGCCGGCCCTTGGCAGCCCACCAGGCCTGCGGGTCGATGCCTTCGACCTTGACTCGCGCGGTACCGGTTTCGGCATAGCCGAGCTTTTTGGCGGCGGCGTAGGACAAGTCGATGATCCGGTCCGAATAGAACGGACCTCGGTCGTTGACCCGCAGGATCACGCTTTTGTTGTTGTCCAGGTTGGTTACCCGAACATAACTCGGCAGTGGCAATGTCTTGTGCGCGGCGCTCATGCCGTACAGGTCATACACTTCGCCGTTGGCGGTGTTCTGACCGTGAAACTTGGTGCCGTACCAGGAGGCCGTGCCTGAAGCAACGTAGGTCTTGGACTCCTGCTGCGGGAAATATGTCTTGCCCAGCACGGTATACGGGTTGGCCTTATAGGGCCCGGTGTGCAGAGTTGGCGTCGCATCAGGGATGCGCGAAACATCGACATCCCACCAGGGTGCGCCATCCTTGTGGGCACGGTTGATGTCCAGCCCCGGCGTGGTGCGCACGGCGGCGGTGGGGGCGGGTTTCTGAGGAGCCGGTGCACGACTGGTCGAGCAACTGGCTACCAGCACCGCCAATGCGGCGAAAGCCATCAGCTTCAGGGGTTTATCCATAGGCAATGCCCGCATTACTTGACGCCCCGTGCTTGGACCAGCTGTTCAGACAGTTGATGTACGGCCATGGCGTACATCACGCTGCGGTTATAACGCGTGATCGCGTAGAAGTTCTTCAGGCCCATCCAGTACTCGGGGCCATTGTCGCCTTCCAGGCGGAAAGCGGTAACCGGCATATCATCGCGCAGCGCATCATGACTTGACCACCCCAGAGCCCGCAACTCCCCGACGGTTTTCGTCGGTTCGATACCGGTGGTCAAACCTTCGTCCACCTGTTCGCCGCGTACATCGGCGCGACTGACCACCGGTTCGCCGGCAACCCAACCGTGACGCTTGAAATAACTGGCAACGCTGCCGATGGCATCGTCCGGATTGGTCCAGATATTGATGTGGCCATCGCCGTCGAAGTCCACGGCATAAGCGCGAAAGCTGCTCGGCATGAATTGCGGCAGCCCCATCGCACCGGCGTAAGAACCTTTTAGCGTCAATGGATCAACCTGTTCTTCCCGGGCCAACAACAGGAATTCACGCAATTCCTTGCGGAAAAATTCGGCACGGGGAGGATAGTCGAAACCCAGGGTCGACAGGGCATCGATCACCCGGAAATTCCCGGTATTACGGCCGAAAAAGGTTTCAACGCCGATGATCGACACAATAACCTGCGCCGGCACGCCGTATTCCTGCTCGGCACGGGCCAGTACCGCCTCGTGCTGACGCCAGAAGTCCACCCCGCGGGCGATCCGCGCGTCGGTGATGAACATCGGGCGATACTCGTTCCACTGCTTGACCCGTTCCGCGGGCCGGGAGATCGCATCCAGAATCGACTGCTTGCGCTCGGCTTCGCGGAACACTCCCATCAGTTGCTCACCGGCGAAGCCGTAGTCGCGGGTCATTTCACCTACGAATTCGGCCACCTGGGGTGAACCTTCATATTCGCCGGCCATTGCTGACTGCGTTGTGCCAAGGATGCTTACCAGGCTGACCCATGGCGCGTATCGAGTCACCCAGCCACGCATTGCTTGCATTGAAATCTTCACCTTATTCAAACCTGCGCGATCCACTTACGATGGGTATGGATCGACATCAAAACCCCAAACGCTGACAGCAGCGTCACCAGCGAAGTTCCTCCGTAGCTAATGAACGGCAACGGCACCCCCACCACCGGCAACAGGCCACTGACCATACCGATGTTGACGAAAACATAAACAAAAAACGTCATCGTCAGGCTGCCCGCGAGCAACTTGCCGAACAATGTCTGGGCCTGGGCCGTAATCACCAGGCCGCGCCCAATCAGCAACAGGTAAATCAGCAGCAGCGCGCAGATACCCACCAGGCCGAATTCTTCACCCATCACCGCGATGATGAAGTCGGTGTGGCTTTCCGGCAGGAAATCCAGATGCGACTGGGTACCCAGCAGCCAGCCTTTGCCGAACACACCGCCAGAACCGATGGCCGCCTTGGACTGAATGATGTTCCAGCCGGTGCCGAGCGGATCGCTCTCGGGGTCGAGGAACGTCAGGATTCGCTGCTTCTGATAGTCGTGCATGATGAAGAACCACATGGCTATCGCCACAGGCACGGCAGCGGCGAGCACGCTGAGGATCCAGCGCCAGCGCAGGCCACCCATGAACAGCACGAACGCCCCACCGGCCAGAATCAGCAGCGAAGTGCCCAAGTCCGGTTGCCGCACGATCAGAATGAACGGGATGCCAATCAACATGAGACTGATGCCCACGTGCTTGAGCTGCGGCGGCAAGGTGCGCTTGGACAGGTACCAGGCGATAGTCGCCGGCATCAGGATCTTCATGAACTCCGAAGGCTGGAAGCGAATGACGCCGGGAATGTTGATCCAGCGCGTAGCACCCATGGCGTTGTGACCCATTACGTCCACCACCACCAGCAACAGCACACCGACCACATAGCCGACCGGCACCCAGCGGGCCATGAAGCGCGGCTCGAACTGGGCGATGACGATCATCGACACCAGGCCGATGCCGAATGAAGTGGCTTGTTTGGCGAGCAGATCCCAGCTCTTGCCGCTGGCCGAATACAGCACGAACAGGCTACCGGCGGCCAGTGTCAGCAGCAGGATCAACAACGGGCCATCGATGTGCAGGCGTTGCAATAACGTCGCTCGACGACGCATCACATCCTCGCTGGAGAGCATGCGATCAAAATTATTCATCACGGGCGGTAGCCTCTGCACTGATAGGGTCGGCGTATTCGGGCTTCAACCGGCCGTCCGGGCCCAGCAGCCAGGCGTCCATGATTTGACGAACGACCGGCGCGGCGACGCCGGAGCCGGACTCACCGTTCTCGACCATCACCGACACTACGATTTTCGGGTCGTCGGCCGGCGCGAAGCCAACGAACAAGGCGTGGTCGCGATGGCGTTCCTGGACCTTGGAACGGTCGTACTTTTCTCCCTGCTTGATCGCGACCACCTGGGCCGTACCGCTCTTGCCGGCGATCCGGTATTGCGCACCGATCGCGGCTTTGCGCGCAGTGCCACGGGCACCGTGCATCACTTGCTGCATGCCATGGTTGACCTTGGTCCAGTCGGACGGGTCACGCAGGATGATGTCCGGCATCGGGTGCTCATCCACCGGCTTCTGGCCTTCGATGGTCCTGGCCAGGTGCGGACGGTTCCATACGCCTTTGTTGGCCACCAGTGCCGTGGCCTGGGCCAATTGCAATGGCGTCGACTGCATGTAGCCCTGACCGATCCCCAGAATCAATGTTTCACCCGGGAACCAGGCTTGCCGACGGGTCGCGCGCTTCCATTCCCGGGTCGGCATAAGCCCCGGCGATTCTTCGAACATGTCCAGGGATACCTTCTGGCCAATGCCGAATTTGCTCATATACGCCGACAACCGATCGATCCCCAGCTTGTGGGCCAGGTCATAGAAGTAGGTATCGTTGGAGCGCATGATTGCCGTATCCAGGTCGACAAAGCCGTCGCCGGTACGGTTCCAGTTACGGTATTTGTGATCGTAGTTGGGCAGCATGTAATAACCCGGATCGAACACCCGGGAAGACGCGGTCACCACGCCCGCATCCAGCCCCGCGATCGCTACCGCCGGCTTGATGGTCGAACCCGGCGGATACAGACCACGCAGCACGCGGTTGAACAGAGGCCGGTCAATGGAGTCGCGCAGTTCGGAATAGGCCTTTGAGCTGATTCCCGTCACGAACAGGTTCGGATCGAAGCTCGGCTGACTGACCATCGCCAGGACCTCGCCGGTTTTCGGGTCCAGGGCCACCACCGCACCTCGACGACCACCGAGCGCAGCTTCAGCAGCTTCCTGCAATTTGATATCCAGGCTCAGGACGATGTCCTTGCCGGAGATCGGCTCGGTACGCTTGAGTACCCGCAATACACGGCCCCGAGCGTTGGTCTCGACTTCCTCGTAACCCACCTGACCGTGCAACTCCGCCTCGTAGAAGCGCTCGATGCCGGTTTTGCCAATTTGATGGGTGCCGCTGTAACTCACCGGGTCCAGGGTCTTGAGCTCTTTCTCGTTGATCCGCCCCATGTAACCCACCGAGTGGGCAAAGTGCGCGCCCTGCGGATAATGACGGACCAGTTGCGCGACCACTTCCACACCGGGCAGGCGGAACTGGTTCACGGCAATACGGGCGATCTGCTCTTCGGTCAATTCAAACAGGATCGGCACCGGCTCGAACGGCCGTCGCCCCTGGCGCATGCGCTTCTCGAAAATCGCCCGATCCTCGGGCGTCAGCTCCAGCACTTCGACGATCACATCGAGCACCTTCTGCCACTCGCCAGAACGCTCGCGGGTCATGCTCAGGCTGAAACTGGGCCGATTGTCGGCGATCACTACGCCATTGCGGTCGAAAATCAACCCGCGGGTCGGCGGAATCGGCTGCACATGGACGCGGTTGTTTTCCGACAAGGTCGAGTGATAGTCGTACTGGATCACCTGGAGGAAATACAACCGGGCAATCAGCACGCCAATCAGCAGCACCACTGCGATGGCCCCGAACACGACGCGGCCACGCACCAGACGGGCGTCTTTTTCGTGGTCCTTGATGCGGATCGGCTGGGACATGAGGGCAGAACTACTTGTGGTAAGGGTGACCGGACAGCACGGTCCAGGCACGGTACAACTGTTCGCCGATCAAGATCCGCACCAGCGGGTGCGGCAAGGTCAGCGGCGACAACGACCAGCGTTGATCAGCCCGGGCACAAACTTCCGGCGCCAGCCCCTCGGGGCCGCCGACCATGAAATTGACCGTACGCGAGTCCAGCCGCCAGCGATCGAGTTCGACCGCCAGTTGCTCGGTGCTCCAGGGCTTGCCGTGGACTTCGAGGGTAACGATCCGCTCGTTCGGCCCGACCTTGGCCAGCATGGCTTCGCCTTCCTGGCGGATGAAGCGGGCCACGTCGGCGTTCTTGCCCCGGGTATTGAGCGGTATTTCCACCAGTTCCAGCGCCAGCTCGGACGGAAGACGCTTGGCATATTCGTGCCAGCCTTCTTCCACCCATTTGGGCATGCGTGAACCGACGGCGATCAGTCGCAGTCGCACAGCGGTCCCTTATTGCTGGTCTTTGTTGAGCTTGGTGAAGTGCTCATGGGTGTTTTCCGGGCTGTGGTGAGCAGCGCTGGCCGAACGGCTCTGCTCGGCACCGGCCCACAGGCGCTCCAGGTCGTAGAACTGGCGAGCCGACGCGGTCATCATGTGTACGATGACATCGTCCATGTCCAGCAGGACCCAGTCGCTGTCGCCCTTGCCTTCTTCACCCAGCGGCTTGACGCCTTGAGCCTTGACCGCCTCGCGGACCTTGTCCAGCATCGCGCCGATCTGGCGGTTGGAGGTACCGGTAGCGATGATCATGTAGTCAGTGATGCTCTGCTTGTCGCGAACGTCGATCACCTGGATGTCCTGGGCCTTGACGTCTTCCAGGGCAGCTACGGCAACCTTGACCAGCTCTGCGCCGGCCAGAATCACGCCAGTGTGAGCCTCTACTGGCAGCGGGGCGCTCTTGAACGTGCCTTTGCGCTTAACTTTGGTTTGGTCTTTGTCTGTCATATAAAACTCGTTTTGCTCGTATGTTCGGGCGCTTCGATACACGTTGTTGCCACGTGCCTTGAAGCACTCCTATTCAGTTCGACGCACGGTAAAGTCCGTGCGCATCGATGTAGGCCAGGACCGCGTCGGGCACCAGGAAACGTACCGACTTACCGCTGGCCAGCAGTTGACGGATCTGGGTGGCGGATACCGCGAGCGGCGTCTGCCAGACGAATGCAATCTGTCCGCTCGGCCCTTTGAGGGCCAGCGGGTCGCTCACCGAGCGCGCTGCCAGCAGGTTGCGCAAGGCATCCGGCGGCTCGCTGTCGGCATCCGGGCGTTGCAACACCAGGATGTGGCAATGCTGGAGCAACTCTTCCCAGCGGTGCCAAGTGGGCAGGCCGCAAAAAGCGTCCCAGCCCAGAAGCAGAAAAACCTGGTCGTGCGCGGCCAACTCGGCCCGCATCAGTTCCAGGGTATCAATGGTGTAGGACGGTTTGTCCCGCTGCAATTCACGGGCGTCCACCACCAACGGTGCCACACCGGCCACCGCGCACTCGACCATCGCCAGACGGTCTTTCGCCGACACCTGTGGCGTATCCCGATGGGGTGGCCTGGCACTGGGTGTCAGGCGCAGCTCATCGAGCGCCAGTGTCTCGGCGACTTCCAGCGCACCGCGCAAATGGCCGATGTGCACCGGGTCAAAGGTTCCGCCCAGTACGCCAATGCGGCGAGGCACAGGTTCTGGGGCAGTGACCGGGGCTGACGGGTCGAAGTCGCCCAAGTCAGACCGGCTCCTGTCCGCGCAACTGGCCATCACCGACCACGATGTACTTCTCGCAGGTCAGCCCCTCAAGACCCACCGGGCCTCGGGCGTGCAGCTTATCAGTAGAAATGCCGATCTCGGCACCCAAACCGTATTCGAAGCCATCGGCGAAGCACGTCGGGGTATTGATCATCACCGACGCGGAGTCGACTTCAGCCACAAAACGCCGGGTGTCGCCCTGGTGTTCGCTGACGATCGAATCGGTGTGATGGGAACCGTAATGATTGATGTGCTCGATGGCCTGGTCCAGTCCGTCCACCACACGGATCGACAGGATCGCCGCCAGGTATTCGGTGCTCCAGTCTTCTTCGGTGGCCGGCAGCGCTTCGATGTTCGCCCGGGTGCGCTCACAACCGCGCAGCTCGACGCCTTTTTCGCGGAACTGGGCGGCCATAGCTGGCAGGAAATCTTTCGCAACGGTTTGATCGACCAGCAGTGTTTCCATGGCGCCGCAGATGCCATAGCGGTAAGTCTTGGCGTTGAACGCGATGCGTTGGGCCTTGGCCAGGTCGGCGTGCTCACTGACGTAAACGTGGCAAATACCGTCCAAATGCTTGATCACCGGCACCCTGGCGTCGCGACTGACGCGCTCGATAAGGCCACGACCGCCACGGGGCACGATGACATCCACGTATTCGGGCATGGTGATCAACGCGCCGACGGCAGCGCGATCCGTGGTTTCGACCACTTGCACCACCGCGGCCGGCAGATCGGCCTCGGCCAGGCCGCGCTGGATGCAGGCGGCGATGGCACGATTGGAATGAATCGCCTCGGACCCGCCACGCAGGATAGTCGCGTTGCCAGACTTCAGGCACAGGCTGGCGGCATCGATGGTCACGTTCGGCCGCGACTCGTAGATGATCCCGATCACGCCCAAAGGCACGCGCATCTTGCCCACCTGGATACCCGACGGCCGGTAGCTCATGTCACGGATAGCGCCCACCGGGTCCGGCAAGGCAGCAACCTGACGCAGCCCGACGATCATGCCGTCGATCCGTGCCGGAGTCAGTGCCAGGCGTTCCAGCAGCGCTGGCTCCAGCCCATTGGCACGGCCAGCCGCCAGATCCTGTTCATTGGCAGCGGTCAGCTCGGCGCGAGCGGCGTCCAGCGCATTGGCGGCAGCCTGCAGGGCGCGGTTCTTTTGCGCGGTGCTGGCACGGCCGATCACGCGGGAAGCTTCACGGGCAGCGCGACCCAGGCGGGTCATGTAGTCAAGAACGGACTCAGTCATGGTCTGGCGTGGCCTTTTCCAAGGTCGTGGCAAAGAGTAAAGCGGCAGATTATAGCTGCCGCGTCTCCTGACTAACAGCGGTGACGGGCGGATGGTCGAAATGGAGGGTGATTTGCCTGCATTCAGGCTCGATTAAGCTGCAAATTGTTATCATCACGACTCATTCAGCCCTTATTACGCCGCTTATCATGTCCGATCTGACTGTTCGCGCGAACGCAATGACCCAGCCCAAGGCACTTGGAGACGCCTTTTTCGATCGGGACGCCCAGGTCCTGGCCCGGGAATTATTGGGCAAGGTCATCCGCCACCGGATCGGCGACCTGTGGCTCAGCGCTCGAATAATCGAAACCGAAGCTTATTACTGCAGCGAGAAAGGCAGTCACGCCTCACTTGGCTACACGGAAAAGCGTAAGGCTTTATTTCTGGATGGCGGCCACATCTATATGTACTACGCCCGTGGCGGCGATTCGCTGAACTTCAGCGCCCAGGGGCCCGGCAACGCGGTGCTGATCAAATCGGCTTATCCGTGGGTCGATCAGATCAGCGGGCCGGCCAGCCTGGCGCAAATGATGCTGAACAACCCCGATACCCAGGGCCGTCCTCGCCCTTCGCGAAAGCTCTGCTCCGGGCAGACATTGCTGTGCAAGGCCCTGGGACTGAAAGTACCGGTGTGGGATGCCAAGCGTTTTGACCATGAAGTTCTGCTGGTGGAAGATGTCGGGCCGGTACCGACGCACATTATTCAGACCACGCGCCTGGGCATTCCCCACGGGCGTGACGAACATTTGATGTACCGCTTCGTCGACGCAGCGTATGCGCCCTACTGTACGCGCAACCCGCTGCGTCGCGGGCAAATCGAAGGTCACGATTACATACTGCTATGAACATCCCCCTGTAGGAGCGAGCTTGCTCGCGATGAATCTGAAGGCGACGCTTTGTTGCAGGCAGTGCGCGTCATCGTTAACGATCATCGCGAGCAAGCTCGCTCCTACAGGGGGAGGCACTTATAAACTGGAGTTTTGAATATGGGCCCATGGCTCGATAGCGTGACCGGATGGTTGGCGGTCAACCCGCAATGGCTGGCGGCGGCAGTGTTCATCGTGGCCTTTGTCGAATGCCTGGCGATTGCCGGGCTGATCGTGCCCGGCACGGTTTTGCTGTTCGCCGTGGCGGTGCTGGCCGGCAGCGGTGCGCTGTCACTGAGTGAAACCTTGCTGCTGGGCTTTCTCGCCGGCGTGCTGGGCGATGTGGTTTCGTATTTCCTCGGGCGCCACTTCCATCAGAACATCCGGCGCCTGCCTGGCTTGCGCCACCACCCGGAATGGATCGCGGGTGCCGAAGCCTATTTCCAGCGCTACGGCATAGCCAGCCTGTTGGTCGGGCGCTTCATCGGGCCCCTGCGGCCAATGCTGCCGATGGTCGCCGGCATGTGCGATATGCCCTTTCCACGATTCTTCGCCGTCAGCCTGCTGGCCGGCGCGGGTTGGTCAGTGGCTTATCTGATGCCTGGCTGGGCTACCGGCGCGGCGATTCGCCTGCCATTGCCCGAGGGTTTCTGGCTGCAGGCCGGGGTCGTTGCCGCCAGCATTGCGGCCATGGTCGGGATCAGTGCAACCAGCAGCCTGCGCCAACACCGCCGAGCCACGCTGTTCATTGCCGGCATGAGTTTGCTGATCCTTGCCGGTCTGTTTATCGGCTATCCGCACCTCAGCGCCCTTGATCAGGGGGTGATGACCCTGGTGCAGGAACACCGCAGCCCGGCGCTGGATGAAGTGGCCGTGGTTTTCACCTTGATCGGCGAGTTCCACTACATGCTGATGTTCAGTGGGTTGCTGGTAGCGCTGCTGCTTATTACCCGGCAGTGGCGGCATGCGATTTTCGCCTGCGCCACCCTGCTCTGCACATCGCTGGCCAATACCGGGACCAAGTTTTTCTTCGCCCGCGTGCGCCCGGAAGTGCTCAGCGATCCGCTGACCAGTTACAGCATGCCCAGTGGCCATGCATCGGGAGCGTTCGCTCTATTCCTGACCCTGGCCGTACTGGCGGGTCGCGGACAACCACCACGGATGCGCCTGACCTGGTTGCTGGTGGCTTGCTTGCCGGCACTGGCGATCGCCCTTTCCCGGGTCTACCTCGGCGTTCACTGGCCGACGGATGTCTTGGCTGGTGCGATGCTGGCGGCTTGTATCTGCGCGGCCAGCCTCTGGTTGACCCAGCGCCAGGCGCCGCTTACCGCTATGCCAACCAGGGTCTGGTGGCTGGTACTGCCGGCACTGGTAGCGTTGTTCGGGTTCTTCGTATTGCGGCATTTGCCCCATACGCTGTTGCGGTATGCCTATCAGTAACCAGGCCTGTCAGGCAAACAACTCACCCTGTAATTCATCCAGCAGCGCCTGAATGGCATCCAGTCGCTGCTGCGGATCATCGAGTTGCAGCAGATCAATCTTGTCCACTTCGGCAAACGGCAACAGGTAGGCCAGCTGATTGGCCAGCGATTGCTGACCGGTCGCTTCAGTACCCATGTTCAGGGCCTCGACCATCGGATGCTCCGCCAGGGCCTTGAGCAAGGCGACCAGGTCGGCATCCTCGTCCTGCAACGGTTGCTCCGGCTCGTCTTCCAGCCACTCGACCTCGGCGACGGTCAATTGATCGCGCTGGACTTCGCTGCGCAGCACATTGAAACGCCGCGCGCCCTGCACGCGGATACCCAACAGGCCATTATCCTGCTGCTTGAAATCGGTGATCAGCGCTTCACAGCCCACCAGCGCATACCCCTCGGGAGCAAGGCCAACTTCCTCGCCATCAAGGATGCATACCACGCCAAAGCCGCCGCCCTGCTTCATGCAGCGGCCGATCATGTCCAGGTAGCGCGCCTCGAAAATCTGCAAGTCGAGGATGCAGCCCGGAAACAGCACCGTGTTCAGTGGAAAAAGCGGCAGACTCATAGACATTTCCTTTACACCACCATCGATACCGCCAGCGGCAGCAACACCGCCGTGGCCACGCCCATCAGACTCATCGCCAGCGCGGCGAAGGCACCGCACTCTTCACTTTCCTGCAACGCCACCGAGGTGCCCACGGCGTGGGCGGTCATACCCAGGGCCATGCCCCGGGCTTCGGGACTGTGCACGCCGAGCCGGGTCAACAGGCTCGGGCCGAAGATCGCGCCGATCACACCGGTTATCAGCACAAACACAGCCGCCAGCGCCGCGACGCCACCGATCTGCTCGGCCACCAGCATGGCGATTGGCGAGGTCACGGACTTCGGTGCCATGGTCATCAGGATCATGTGTTCGGCCCCGAACCACCAGCCGAGCAGTACGCCCATTGCGGTGGCCACCACGCCGCCTATCACCAGCGTAGTAAATATCGGCCAGAACAACTGCCGAATCCGTCGCAGGTTGAGGTACAGCGGTACCGCCAGCGCGACAGTGGCCGGGCCAAGCAGAATGCTGAGAATTTCGGTGCTCTTGCGGTACTCGGCGTATGTCAGGCCACAACTCACCAGCACGCCGATCACCAACAACATGGAGACCAGCACAGGCTGCAAAAAGATCCAGCGGGTTTTTTCGTAGGCTGCCAACACCAGTTGATAGGCGCCAAGGGTAATGCCGATGCCGAACAGTGGATGATGAATTACCGACGTCCAGGCGCCGTGCCAGTCCAGGATCATTGGCCGTCCTCAGGGTGCGTATGACGTTTGACCATGCGTTGCATCAGCACACCGGCAAAGGCCATGGACAGCAGCAGCGACAGAACCAGCGCACCGACGATGGCCCAGAAGTCGGCGGCAATGTCCTTGGCGTAAACCATCACACCCACCGCCGGCGGTACCAGCAGCAATGGCAGATAGCGCAGCAGGCTGCCGGCTGCCAGGTTCAACGGCTCACCGACCTGGCCTCGACTGATGAGGTACACCAGCAGCAACAGCAGACCGACAATCGGACCCGGTAGCACCGGCAAAAACAAATGATTGATCGCCGTGCCGAGCAATTGGAACAGCACCAGCCATGTCAGGCCCCGTAACAACATCGTTGATCTCCCGCAAAAATCCATCACCCGCATTGGCACACGCATTATAAGCACGCCTGCGCTATGGATCGGCATTCGCCAAACGCATCGGCAGTTGACCGGGGCCTTTTGCCATGTTGATCTAAGGCAGTAAGCCGGGAGGTCGAAATCCCCCCCTCAACAATTATAAAAGTGAAGAATCCAAGGAGTGTCTCAATGCCCTATGTTCCAGTTGCGGAGCTAAATGACTATATCGGCAAGGAACTTGGAAGTTCCGAATGGCTCACCATCGATCAGGAGCGCATCAACCTGTTCGCCGAAGCCACAGGGGATTTTCAGTTCATCCACGTCGACCCGGTCAAAGCTGCTCAAACGCCGTTTGGCTGCACCATTGCCCACGGTTTCCTGTCGCTGTCGCTGATTCCGAAACTGATGGAAGACATCCTCGTCATGCCTGAAGGCTTGAAGATGGTGATCAATTACGGCCTGGACAGCGTGCGCTTCATTCAACCGGTCAAGGTCAATTCGAAGGTGCGGCTCAAGGTCGAGCTGACCGAAGTCATCGAGAAAAAACCCGGCCAGTGGCTACTCAAGGCTACCGCCACCCTGGAAATCGAAGGCTCGGACAAACCGGCATACGTCGCCGAACCTCTGTCGCTTTGCTTCGTGTAAAACGTCCCGGATGCGAAACAGCTCACGCTGTTTCGCGCCCTCTCCCTGCTCCCGGCCCTATATATGGGCACATGGCTGCGGCATACTCGGTCGCCTAATTGCCCGGAACCCGCTATGCGCCCACTTGCACTCCTTGCCTTGACCCTGATGCTCACCGCTTGCGTGGATGGCGAATCGCCATTACCTCCCGATGCCCGCCTGCCGGACGGCGGACGCTATCGCGGCGAACTGGTCAATGGAATGCTGCAAGGCCAGGGCCGCATCGACTATCCGAACGGCAGCTGGTACGCCGGCGAATTCGACAAGGGCCAGTGGCATGGCCGGGGCGAATGGCACGGCAGTAACGGCGAGGTTTATCGCGGGCAATTCAATCAGGGCCTGTTTGACGGCCAAGGCAGCCTGACCACCAGCGCCAGCAGTTACAGCGGCGGATTCAAGTCCGGGCGGCGCGATGGTGAAGGCACCCTCAAAGAAAACGGCATGACCTACCGCGGCGAATTCAAGGCCGATCAGTACTCCGGTCTCGGTCGCCTCGAACTCGAAGACGGCAGTAGTTATGAGGGCCAGTTCACCCGCGGCAAACCCAACGGCGAAGGCCAGCGTGGCGACGGCAGCGGCAATCAATTCACCGGGCATTTCGTCGACGGTCAGCTGGAAGGTAACGGTACATTCAACAGCGCCGATGGCGACATCTATGTCGGCGGCTTCAAGAACAATCAACTGCACGGCAAGGGACGCTACGAGAACGCCGACGGCGACGTCTGGCTGGGTCAGTTCAAGGAAGGTTCGCTCAATGGCAAGGGTGAGCTGATCGGTGCCGACGGCAGCCATTACATCGGCCATTTCAACGACTGGCGATTTACCGGCCAGGGTCGCTTGAACCTGGCCGACGGCAGCTTCTACACCGGGCAGTTCGACAACGACAGCTATCAGGGTCGCGGCACCCTGGTACTGACCGACGGCACCGTCATGAGCGGCACCTGGATCAACGGCCAGCGCGTGCGGGACGCCGACGGCAAATTGCTGCCTGACACACTGGAACTCGGCCTGCTGGCCCAGGGACGCCTGCTCGAAGAAGCACTGGCCAGTGTGCCGGCCTCAACCCCGGCAGTGGAACTCTATTCGCTGACCCTGGGCGGTGACGGCAAGCAGAGCGTGTTCCTGCGCGAGTCTGATTACGTCGCCAACATGCTCACCTCGCGCTTCGGCGCCTATGGCCAGATCCGCCTGGTGAACCATCGCGACCACCTCGGCGACCGCCCGATGGCCACCCGGGAAAACCTGCGCCGCGCCGCTGTGACGCTGGCCGAACGCAGTGGCCCGGAGGATCTGGTTTTCATCTACCTGACCAGCCACGGCACCGCCGAACACGAACTGGTACTCGAACAACCACGCATGGAACTGGCGGATCTGCCGGCCGACGAAATGGCTGCCGTCCTGGCCCCGCTGAAAAACCGTGACAAGGTCATCGTGATTTCCGCCTGCTACTCCGGCGGTTTCATCCCCGCCCTCAAGGATGAACGCACGCTGATCATCACGGCGTCCCGGGCTGATCGGGTTTCCTTCGGTTGCTCAGAAGAAGCCAACTTCACCTACTTTGGCGACGCCCTGTTTGCCCAGGCCCTGAACCAGACCGATGATCTGGAGCAAGCCTTCAAGCTGGCCAAGGCTACCGTCGCCGAGCGTGAACTGGCGGACGGTTTCGAGGCCTCCGAGCCGCAGCTCTGGGCACCGAAAACCGTCCTCTCGCACTGGCAGTTGTTACGCAAGCAACAGGCACGAAAGGCATTACAAAGTGTCTCTAACGACAGCAAGGATACAAACAGCAACTAAGCTGAACAGTATCAAGGGAGAAACACTATGTACTTGACGCCTCAACACGTGCTGCTTGCCGGAGCCACCGGCTTGACCGGTGAACACTTGCTGGATCGCTTGCTGAACGAACCAACGATCACCCGCGTGCTGGCGCCTTCTCGCCGGCCATTGGCCACGCACCCGCACCTGGAAAACCCTATCGGCGACCCGATGGTGTTTCTTCCGCAGTTGAACGGGCGCGTCGATATCGCCTATTGCTGCCTGGGTACCACCATCAAGCAGGCGGGCTCCGAACAGGCATTTCGCGCGGTGGATCTGGACATGGTGGTGGCGTTTGCCAAACGCGCCCGGGAAATGGGCGCACGACACCTGATCGTGATCAGCGCCTTAGGGGCTGATCCGAAATCGTCGATTTTCTACAATCGGGTCAAAGGTGAGATGGAACTGGCATTGCGCGCGCAGGACTGGCCGCAGCTGACCATCTGCCGCCCTTCGCTGCTGCTGGGCGAACGCACCGAACCGCGCCTGGGCGAAAAACTCGCCGGCCCGCTGTCACGGCTGATCCCCGGTAAATACCATGGCATCGAAGCCTGCCAACTGGCCCGCGCGATGTGGCGCCTGGCCCTGGAAGAACAGGATGGCGTGCGGGTTATTGAATCCGATGAACTACGCAAATTAGGTAAATAGCGGACCTGTGGCGAGGGGGCTTGCCCCCGTACGGCTGCGCGCAAATCCTGTGCGTGTGGTGTATCTGTAAAACGGAGATGACCTTGTTGGGGGCTGCTTCGCAGCCCTACGGGGGCAAGCCCCCTCGCCACAAAAGCGCTTCCTCCTACAATCCCCCGGTCGCCTGAAAACCTACTCCAAGCACGGTCAGCAATGACAACGGCAACAGCAGCGTGTCGAGCAACGCACTGGCCGGCAGGTCGACGCCGGGATAACTCGGTGCTTCGGCACCGAATCGGTCCATGGCGCAACAACCCCCTTGGATCGCATACCAATCCAGACGAGTTCCCGAGTACACCACCGGCGCCCCCGGCTTGGCCGCATCGAGGGTGCGTGCCGTGGCGCAACCAGCCAGTTGCAGCGCCAGCACAATCGCCAGCAGCTTATTCATCACTGGTCAGATGATGCTCGCCCCAACGCGGCAGCATGTCCTGAGGAATGTTCAACAGGTTGAGAATCCGCGCCACGACGAAATCGATCAGATCATCAATGGTTTGCGGTTGATGATAAAAGCCCGGCGACGCAGGCAGGATTGTCACGCCCATGTTCGACAACCTGAGCATGTTCTCCAGATGAATGCTCGAATACGGCGCCTCACGAGGCACCAGAATCAGCTGGCGTCGTTCCTTGAGCGTCACATCGGCGGCGCGTTCGATCAGGTTGTTGCAAGCGCCCGTGGCGATGGCAGACAGGGTGCCCGTGGAGCACGGCACCACCACCATCGCCGACGGCGAGCCGGAACCCGAGGCCACCGGCGACATCCAGTCTTCCTTGCCGTAGACGCGAATCTGCCCTGCGGCAGCACCGGTGTATTCGGTGAGGAAGGCTTGCATCATCTGCGGCTTGGCCGGCAGCGTAACGTCGGTTTCCGTGGCCATCACCAATTGCGCGGCCTTGGAGATCAGGAAGTGCACTTCTCGATCTTCCCGCACCAGGCAGTCGAGCAGGCGCAGACCATACTGGGCGCCCGAAGCGCCGGTCATCGCCAGAGTGATGCGGTCCGGACCGTTGTTCATTTGAGCGCCTCGGCGAGTTTGCCGTGCAGGCCGCCAAAGCCGCCGTTGCTCATGATCACCACGTGAGTGCCGGGTTGAGCCTGGCTCTTCACACGCTCGATGATGCCTTCCAGGGAATCACTGACAATCGACGGTACGGTGCACAACGCAGCGGTGCCCGCCAGATCCCAGCCGAGGTTGGCCGGCGCGTACCAGATCACCTGATCGGCATCGACCACGCTTTCCGGCAAGCCATCGCGGTGAGCACCGAGCTTCATGGAGTTGGAACGTGGTTCGATGATCGCAATCAACGGAGCATCGCCGATGCGTTTGCGCAGACCGTCCAGCGTGGTGGCGATGGCTGTCGGGTGGTGAGCGAAGTCGTCATAGATGGTAATGCCACGCACGTCCGCGACTTTTTCCATCCGCCGCTTCACGCTCTTGAACGCGCTCAATGCGGCGATACCCATGGACGGCACCACACCGACATGGCGCGCGGCCGCCAACGTGGCCAGTGCGTTGGCGACGTTGTGCTGACCGGTCATGTCCCACTCGACCACACCTTGGGCGACGCCTTCGAACATCACTTCGAACTTCGAACCGTCTTCGCTGAGCAGCTTGACCTGCCACTGGCCGCCAGCGCCGGTGGTTTGCACCGGGGTCCAGCAGCCCATCTCGATGACGCGCTGCAAAGCCGGCTCAGTGGTCGGATGAATCACCAGGCCTTCGCTCGGGATGGTCCGCACCAAATGATGGAACTGGCGCTCGATGGCCGGCAGGTCCGGGAAGATATCGGCGTGGTCGAATTCCAGGTTGTTCAGGATCGCCGTGCGCGGACGGTAGTGTACGAACTTGGAGCGCTTGTCGAAGAACGCACTGTCGTACTCATCGGCTTCAATCACGAAAAACGGGGTGCCGCCCAATCGGGCCGACACCGAGAAATTCTGCGGTACGCCACCGATCAAAAAGCCCGGGCTCATGCCGGCGTACTCCAGCACCCAGGCGAGCATGCTGCTGGTGGTGGTCTTGCCGTGGGTACCGGCAACCGCCAGTACCCAGCGCCCTTGCAGCACGTGATCGGCCAGCCACTGCGGCCCCGAGACGTAAGGCAGGCCTTTGTTCAGTACGTATTCCACGGCGGGATTGCCCCGCGACATGGCGTTGCCGATCACCACCAGGTCCGGCGCCGGATCGAGTTGCGCAGGGTCGTAGCCTTGGGTCAGCTCAATGCCCTGGGCCTCCAGCTGAGTGCTCATCGGCGGATAGACGTTGGCATCAGAGCCCGTCACGTGATGGCCCAGCTCTTTGGCCAGAACCGCCATCGAACCCATGAAGGTGCCGCAGATACCCAGAATATGAATGTGCATAGTCGACCTCGTAAAACATGGCCGCAGGTTAGCTTAGGGAGGGGAAAATCGCACTCTTTAGGTGAGGGGACCGAGGGATGGTGGCTTTGGAGTCTTGCGTTTTGCTCGAGATCCATCCCCTCACCCCAATGGGGAGAGGGGTAAGGGAGCTGATCTCGGTTGGTTTCATATTCTCGGTTCACCTGGAAATATCAGGCCGCGAAATCATTGACAGACAACTCGGTCAGTCCCCTCCAGGAGAGGGTTAGGGTCAGGGCGCTTTTGAGGTCTACCGCGCAATCCCATGCTTACGCAACTTGCGATACAACGTATTGCGGCTCACCCCCAACTGCTGCGCCGTATGCGTCATATGCCAGCGCGTATGCTCCAGCGCACTCAACAACGCCAGCCGCTCAGCATCCTCCAGAGGATGCCCGGACGCCCCCTCAACCGGCAATGCCGCCGGCCGCGCCTGACGAATCATCGCCGGTAAATCCTCAAGCCCGATACGCCCGTTGTCACACAACGCCGCCAACGTTCGCAGCACATTGCGTAACTGCCGCACGTTGCCAGGCCAGGCAAAACTCAACAAGGCTTCCCGCGCCGGCGCGTCGATCAGCACGCTGTCCCCAGCGGCCTCTTCGGCCAGCAGGAAGTCGAGCAGTTGCGATTTGTCCGTGCGATCACGCAATGCCGGCAATGCCACTTCCAGCCCATTGAGGCGGTAATACAAATCTTCGCGAAAACTACCGTCCTGCACCCGTCCCAGCAGGTCACGGTGGGTGGCGCTGATGATCCGCACATTCACCGACTCCGGCTCGCCGCCGATCGGCACGACCTGCCGGTCTTCCAGCACTCGCAACAACCGTGTCTGCAGGGCCAGCGGCATATCGCCGATTTCATCGAGGAACAAGGTGCCACCATCGGCCTGTTGCAACTTGCCGCGCATACCTTCCTTGCGCGCACCGGTGAAGCTGCCACCGCGATAACCGAACAACTCGCTTTCAATCAGGCTCTCGGGAATCGCCGCACAATTGAGGGCGACGAAGGCTTTGTCGGCGCGTTGACTGGCGTGATGAATCGCTTTGGCGAACGCTTCTTTGCCCGATCCGGTTTCACCGTTGACCAGTAACGGCACGTCTCGCTCGTACACGCGCAGAGCCTTGCGAAAATCTGCCTGCAACGTCGCATCACCCAGGCAGATGCCAGGAATTTGCGCACGCTCTTCAACCACTGGCGCGGGCACCAGCGGCATGGGCGCGCGGCGGGCTTGCCCGCGCAACACTGCGAACAGGCAGCGCCCGTCACGGGTGCGCAACGGCCAACTGGCGCTGGCGTTCACGCACGCTCGGCCGAGCAGTTCGTCCAGTGAACAATCGAAGAACGCCTCAACCGGCTTGCCCAATAAACCGCCACGAATATGCCCCAACAGGTTCAGCGCACTCTGGTTGACCGCGCAGATCCGCCCTTCCCCGTCAAACGCCAGCAAGCCTTCGCTGAACAGCCCGACAGACTCGGCCTGCAAATGAAAACGCAGCAGCCATTGGTTATCGAAGCAGCGCAGGAAATAGCAGCTCTCGATCATCTTCGCCGACAGATTGACCAAGGCCATGGTGTGAAACTGACTCTGCCGGGAGACATCGCGTCGCGCCGAAGACACGTCGAGTACCGCCAGCAGTTCGCCATGGGGATCGAACACCGGGCTGGCCGAGCAGGTCAGCCCGGTGTGCCGACCGCGAAAATGTTCGTCCTGATGGATGGTCAGCGATTGCCGCTCCACCAGGCAGGTGCCGATGCCGTTGGTACCTTCGCAGGCTTCGCTCCAGTCGGCGCCGAGCCATAGCCCGGCGCGCTCGAAAATCCTGCGCTCGGCGGGGGCGGTGACGCAGTTGAGGATCACGCCGCGTGCGTCGGTCAGCAACACTGCGTGGCCAGCGCCCGAGAGTTGCTGGTGCAGGCTGTTCATCTCGTTGCCGGCGATGTGCAGCACTTGCTGCAAGCGCTCGCGACTTTCGAGGACGCGGCCGTGCTCCAGCACTGTCGGCGCCATGGTCTGGGCCGGGTCGAGGTGATAGTCCTCAAGGCAACGCAGCCAGGACCGGGCGATGGATGGATCGCTGCCAGGACCTTGCAGGTGGGCTTTGCCCTGGGTCACGGTCAGTACTTGCTGGGCATGGCGACTCAAGTGGTTGTCGTGCATTTCTTATTGTTCTCCCCGGTCCTCGGCGACGCGCACGTCCGAGCATCCTCCAGCCGGGCGGGCTTTGCAATGCTGGCGAGACTGGTCAGTCACTCGCTGTACCAGCAACGGTACAAAGTGTCACCCAGCTTGTACCGAAAGCGTCACAGCGGTCCTCCGCCCGTCCGACAAAAACCGCGCAAAGCCTTGATTTGCCTGAGCTGCAGGGCGCTGGCCCGGCCTTTGCTCTACGCTTATAACAAGCGCACATGCGCACCTCCCTATAAGCACAAAAGCAAGGAGAGACTCATCATGCGTTACGCTCACCCCGGTACTGAAGGCGCTATCGTTTCGTTCAAGAGCAAATACGGTAACTACATCGGCGGCGAGTTCGTCGCGCCTGTCAAAGGTCAGTACTTCACCAATACCTCGCCAGTGAATGGCCAACCCATTGCCGAATTCCCACGTTCCACGGCCGAAGACATCGACAAGGCCCTGGACGCTGCCCACGCCGCTGCCGATGCCTGGGGCGCCACGTCCGCCCAGGCGCGCTCGCTGGTGCTGCTGAAAATCGCCGACCGCATCGAACAGAACCTGGAACTGCTGGCAATCACCGAATCCTGGGACAACGGCAAGGCCGTGCGTGAAACCCTCAACGCCGACATTCCGCTGGCTGCCGACCACTTCCGCTACTTCGCCGGCTGCATCCGCGCCCAGGAAGGCAGCGCTGCCGAAATCGACGGCAACACCGTGGCCTATCACATCCATGAGCCACTGGGCGTGGTTGGGCAGATCATTCCGTGGAACTTCCCGATCCTGATGGCCGCCTGGAAACTCGCCCCGGCCCTCGCTGCCGGCAACTGCGTGGTACTCAAGCCTGCCGAACAAACCCCGCTGGGCATTACCGTGCTGATCGAACTGATCGGCGACCTGCTGCCACCGGGCGTGCTGAACATTGTCCAGGGTTACGGCAAAGAAGCCGGCGAAGCCCTGGCCACCAGCAAGCGCATCGCCAAGATCGCGTTCACCGGTTCGACCCCGGTCGGCTCGCACATCATGAAATGCGCCGCCGAAAACATCATTCCGTCCACCGTGGAGCTGGGTGGCAAATCGCCGAACATCTTCTTCGAAGACATCATGAAGGCCGAACCGTCCTTCATCGAAAAAGCCGCTGAAGGCCTGGTGCTGGCGTTCTTCAACCAGGGCGAAGTTTGCACCTGTCCGTCTCGCGCCCTGGTGCAAGAGTCGATCTACGACGACTTCATGAAAGAGGTGATGAAAAAAGTCCTGTCGATCAAACGTGGCGACCCGCTGGACACCGACACCATGGTCGGCGCCCAGGCGTCCGAACAGCAATTCGACAAAATCCTTTCGTACCTGGAAATCGCCAAGGGCGAAGGCGCCGAGCTGCTGACCGGCGGCAAGGTAGAAAAACTCGAGGGCAGCCTGGCGACCGGGTATTACATCCAGCCGACCCTGCTCAAGGGCACCAACAAAATGCGTGTGTTCCAGGAAGAAATCTTTGGCCCGGTAGTGAGCATCACCACCTTCAAGGACGAAGCCGAAGCCCTGGCCATCGCCAACGACACCGAGTTCGGCCTGGGTGCCGGTCTCTGGACCCGCGACATCAACCGCGCCTACCGCATGGGCCGCGCCATCAAGGCCGGTCGTGTGTGGACCAACTGCTACCACCTGTACCCGGCCCACGCTGCGTTCGGCGGTTACAAGAAGTCCGGCGTCGGTCGTGAAACCCACAAGATGATGCTCGATCACTATCAGCAGACCAAAAACCTGCTGGTGAGCTACGACATCAATCCGCTGGGCTTCTTCTGATCGAGCCTCCCGGCGACTTCGGTCGCCGGGAGGGGCTTGTTCCGGCAAGACCCATTTTTTGTCCAATGCATTCAGCCCCCGTCGGCGGCCGGATGCACGGCTGCACGCAAAAAAACGCAAAGGCCCGCGCGCCCTTGGTAAACACAGCGTCCGCGCTTGCAAACAACAATAAGAAAGGAGTCCGCATTGGATCAGATCGGCAACTACGTGCTCTATCTCATCATGTTCTGCGCCGTACTCGGCGCCTTCGCGGCGATCTACAACAGCGACGAAGGACTTGGTAAAGAATTCATGGAGGGTATCCACGCCACGGGGCACATCTTCGTGCCAGCGGCGGGGATCATGGCGTCCATCCCCTACCTGACCGTGGTCATCGAAAAAGCCTTCGGCCCGTTCTTCAGCTCCCTGGGCGCAGACCCGGCGCTGGCAGCGACCATGATCATCGCCTCGGACATGGGCGGCTATCACCTCGCCTCGGGCCTGGCGGCCAGCAAAGAAGCCCTGGTCATGGCGCTGATCACCGGGTTCATGGGCGGCGCAACCATTGTGTTCTCGATCCCGATGGGCCTGGCAATGCTCGACAAGCGTGACCATAAATACATGGCCCTGGGCATCATGTCGGGCATCCTGACCATCCCCCTGGGCGTGCTGATTGCCAGTGTCATCCTCGCGTTCAGCAACCCGCTGGTCCGGGAACTGGTGTCGACCAACGGCGAAGCCACCTATCAATTGGCCCTGGGCCTGGGCAGCATCTTCGCCAACCTGTTGCCGATCCTGATCTTCGTCGTAGCCCTGGCCCTGGGCCTGCGCTTTTTGCCCGACCTGATGATCAAAGGCTTCATCATTTTCGGCCGCACCCTGGACGCGGCGATCAAGCTGGTGCTGGTGTTCTCCATCGTCGAGTACTTCACCGGCGTGTTCACCCTGGTGTTCGGCAACTGGGGGTTCCACCCGATCATCGCCGACGCCGAGGACCAGACCCGCGCCCTGGAAACCGCCGGCTATATCGGCATCATGCTGGCCGGCGCCTTCCCGATGGTCTACCTGTTGCGCAAATACCTGGGCAAACCGCTGGAAAGCCTGGGCAGCAAGATCGGCCTGAGCGCCGTTGGCAGTGCCGGCATGCTGGCCACCATCGCCAATATCCTGGCCATGTTCCGCCTGGTGCGCTTCATGCCGCCCAAAGACAAAGTGATCAACATTGCCTTTGGCGTGTGCGCGGCCTTCCTGCTGGGCGACCACCTGTCCTTCACCGCCAACTTCCAGCCCACCATCATTGTGCCGGTGCTGATTGGCAAGATAAGTGCAGGTTTCATTGCCGTGGGCCTGGCGTATTGGCTGTCGGTACCCAAGGCCTTGCAACTGGAGGCCGAGGACCGCGCCGCCGGGATCATTGCCAAGGGCGAGTACCTGGGCCTGCCACTGCCGGAAACCCTGCACCCCGACGGCACCAAGGCAACGGCCTGAGTCCGCTGCATTGAAGTGCGCTGCCCACACCGGGCGTGGCATGCTCAGCCAAGGCCGGCCCCGGGCAGCGCACTGTCCCATTTGAAACGGAGACTGAAATGGCAAGTTTTTCCCATAGCGTGGGCGCCCAGACCTACCGCTTCGACGACCTCAAGGACGTCATGGCCAAAGCCAGCCCGGCACGCTCCGGGGACTTTCTGGCCGGTGTCGCCGCGCTCAACGATGGCGAGCGTGTGGCCGCGCAAATGACCCTGGCCGACATCCCGCTGAGTCACTTCCTGCAGGAAGCGCTGATTCCCTACGAAACCGATGAAGTTACCCGGTTGATCATCGACACCCATGACAAGCAGGCCTTTGCCATCGTCAGCCACCTCACCGTCGGCGATTTCCGCGACTGGTTGCTCAGCGACGCCGCCGACGAACACAGCCTGCGCGCGCTGGCCCCCGGCCTGACCCCGGAAATGGCCGCCGCCGTGTCGAAGATCATGCGCGTACAGGATCTGGTGCTGGTGGCCCAGAAAATCCGCGTGGTCACAAAGTTTCGCGGCACCTTGGGCCTGCGTGGCCGATTGTCCACGCGCCTGCAACCCAACCATCCCACCGACGAACCGGCCGGGATCGCTGCCAGCATTCTCGATGGCCTGCTGCACGGCAATGGTGATGCCATGATTGGCATCAACCCCGCCACCGACAGCATCGCGTCGATTTGCACGATGCTGGAAATGCTCGACGCGATTATCCAGCGCTACGAAATTCCCACCCAGGCCTGCGTACTGACTCACGTCACCACCTCGATCGAAGCCGTCAATCGCGGTGTACCACTGGACCTGGTATTCCAGTCGATCGCCGGCACTGAAGCGGCCAACGCCAGTTTCGGTATCAACCTGAACCTGTTGCAGGAAGGTTATGACGCCGGCCTGAGCCTCAATCGCGGCACCCTGGGGCAGAACCTGATGTATTTCGAAACCGGCCAGGGCAGCGCCCTGTCGGCCAATGCCCATCATGGTGTCGATCAGCAGACCTGCGAAACCCGCGCCTACGCCGTGGCACGGCATTTCAAACCGTTTCTGGTCAACACCGTGGTCGGCTTCATCGGCCCGGAATACCTCTACAACGGCAAACAGATCATCCGCGCCGGCCTCGAAGACCATTTCTGCGGCAAGTTGCTCGGCGTGCCCATGGGTTGTGACATCTGCTACACCAACCATGCCGAGGCCGACCAGGATGACATGGACACCCTGTTGACCCTGCTGGGCGTGGCCGGGATCAACTTCATCATGGGCATTCCCGGCTCTGACGACATCATGCTCAACTACCAGACCACCTCGTTTCATGACGCGCTGTACGCCCGCCAGACCCTTGGCCTCAAGCCGGCGCCGGAGTTCGAGCAATGGCTGGCGAAAACGGGCATCTTCACCCAGGCGGACGGCAAGGTCAGGTTTGGCAGCAACTTGCCAGCCGCCTTCCGTCAGGCCCTGGCACAACTGGGATGACTGCCGACATGGATAAACCACCCTACGATCCGCACAACCCTTGGCTGGAATTGCGCCGCCTGACCCCGGCAAGAATTGCCTTGGGCCGCACCGGTACCAGCCTGCCAACCCGCGCCCAGCTGGACTTCCAGTTCGCCCATGCCCAGGCGCGAGATGCCGTGCACCTGCCATTCGACCATGCGACCCTCAGCTCGCAGCTGGCCGAACAGGGCCGCGAAAGCCTGCTGTTGCACAGTGCGGCAATCGATCGCAACAGTTACCTGCAGCGCCCCGATCTGGGGCGAAAACTCAGTGATGCGTCGGCGCAGCGCTTGCGCGAGTACGCTAGCGCCCATCCTGGCGGGGTGGATCTGGTGATCGTGGTCGCCGATGGCCTGTCGGCATTGGCGGTTCATCGCCACACCCTGCCGTTTCTGGCGCGCCTTGAAGAACAGAGTGCCGCAGATGGCTGGACCATGGCACCGGTCATGCTGGTGGAACAGGGGCGCGTGGCAGTCGCCGACGAAATCGGCGAGTTGCTGGGAGCAAAAATGACCGTGATCCTGATCGGCGAGCGCCCCGGCCTCAGCTCGCCGGACAGCCTGGGATTATATTTCACTTACAATCCCAAAGTCGGCCTGACCGATGCCTGGCGCAACTGCATCTCCAATGTCCGGCTTGAAGGGCTGAGCTATGGCGTGGCGGCACATCGTTTGCTTTATTTGATGCGCGAAGCCTGTCGGCGACAGCTTTCAGGGGTCAATCTGAAGGACGAAGCGCAACTGCAAACGCTGGAAGCAGCCCCGGGCACAGAGCTCAAAGGCAACTTTCTACTCGACCCACCGCAAACCTGAACCGTTCCACATTGCGTTTGTGTTGCGGTTTCAGGCACGATCGTTCCGCGGCCGCCAAGGTTTCCCGTTGCCGTCAAATGACGTTAGACAGCCACTTGAAGACGAGACCTACGATGCGGATTATTCAAGCGACCCTCGAACACCTGGACCTGCTAGTGCCCTTGTTCGTCAGATATCGCGAGTTTTATGGTTCCCTGCCGTACCCGGACTCGTCGCGGGCGTTCCTCGAAAAACGCCTGCGCCGCAAGGAATCGGTGATCTACCTGGCCCTGGCCGATGATGACAACAACAAACTGATGGGCTTCTGTCAGTTGTACCCCAGCTTTTCTTCGCTTTCGCTCAAACGCGTGTGGATTCTCAACGACATCTTTGTCGCCGAAGACGCCCGCCGCCAGTTGGTCGCCGACAATCTGATCCGCACCGCAAAAAAAATGGCCAAGGAAACCAATGCCGTGCGCATGCGCGTTTCCACCAGCAGCAACAACGAAGTCGCGCAGAAAACCTATGAATCCATCGGATTCAAGGTGGATACCCAGTTCAAGAACTACGTGCTGCCGATCAGCGACGAACTGTAAATAGCCTCGCAAGAGATCGTCCGAACCGGCCCGAGCCTTCGGACGATCTTTGCACCACCCTGCCCGTCCCCCGAAAACATCCCCCGCTACAATCTCGACGCGCTTTTCATCTCACGGCCCGTATAATGCCGACCTTTTCCGGCTTGTAAGAATAAACTACGCATGCATGTAGTCTTACGCGAAGTCATCCGCACAGGCCTGCTGAGCCGGGCCATCACCATAGGTGCTTTCCATGGATTTCAACCCGATCGATCTCATCCTGCATCTCGACGTCTACCTCGACATGCTCGTGACCAACTACGGGACCTGGATCTACGCGATTCTTTTCATGGTGATCTTCTGTGAAACCGGCCTGGTGGTCATGCCCTTCCTGCCGGGCGACTCCCTGCTGTTCATTGCCGGCGCCGTTGCGGCGGGTGGCGGCATGGACCCGGTATTGCTCGGCGGCCTGCTGATGCTGGCGGCGATTCTCGGTGACAGCACCAACTACCTGATTGGGCGAACAGCCGGGGAAAAGCTGTTCAGCAACCCGGACTCGAAAATATTCCGCCGCGATTACCTGCAACAAACCCATGATTTCTATGACAAGCACGGCGGCAAAACCGTGACCCTGGCGCGTTTCCTGCCCATCATCCGCACCTTCGCCCCATTCGTCGCCGGCGTCGGCAAGATGCCGTACCCACGTTTCTTCGCCTTCAGCGTACTCGGCACCATTTTGTGGGTTGGCGGCCTGGTGACCCTCGGCTTCTTCTTCGGCAACGTGCCGTTCATCAAGCAGAATCTGTCGCTGCTGGTGGTCGGGATCATCCTGCTGTCGCTGTTGCCAATGATCATCAGCGTCGTGCGCAGCCGTCTCGGCGGCTCCAATCCCAAAGCCGAATCACGCTGACAGCATGTGGTCCCTCAGCGCCTGGCGTCGCCGGCGCATCCTGGCCAGGCACCCGATTGCCGATGACATGTGGCAACGGGTGCGCCATCACCTGAGCTTTCTCGATGGCATCAGCGCCGCCGAAGACCGCTGGCTGCGCGAAGCCTGCGTACTGTTTCTCGAAGACAAACACCTGACAGCCCTGCCCGGTGTCGAACTGCACCAGGAACAACGCCTGCTGCTCGCCGCCCAGGCGCAACTGCCGCTGCTGCATCTGGGCGACCTCAACTGGTATCAGGGTTTCCACGAGATCATTCTCTACCCCGACGACTTTCTCAGCCCCCAGCGTCATCGCGACGCCAGTGGTGTGGAGCACGAGTGGGACGGCGAACACAGCGGCGAAGCCTGGCAGCAAGGTCCGATCATCCTCGCCTGGCCGGGCGTGATGGCCAGCGGCGGCTGGGAAGGCTACAACCTGGTGATTCACGAACTGGCGCACAAACTCGACATGCTCAACGGCGACGCCAACGGCCTGCCGCCGTTGCACGCCGACATGCGGGTCAGCGACTGGGCCAGGATCATGCAAGAGGCCTACGACGACCTCGACCGGCAACTGGAGCGCAACCCCGACGCAGAAACCGCCATCGACCCCTACGCCGCGGAAAACCCTGCCGAGTTCTTTGCCGTCACCAGCGAATACTTCTTCAGCGCCCCGGATCTGCTCCACGAAGCGTATCCACAGGTCTATGAACAGCTGCAACTGTTCTATCGACAGGACCCGCTGGGCCGGCTTCGGCAACTTCTGGCGCAAGATCCGGTCTACCGGGCTCACTGATGACTACACGACCTCTGGTACATGGCGTCGCCGTAGGAATATGCCTATAATCGCCGCCACTTTTTGGTCAATCCGGCCAAGTGTTTCTGGTCAACTAACGGGGGCAACGCCCAATGAGCTACAGCAAGATTCCGGCTGGCAAAGACCTGCCGAACGACATCTACGTCGCGATCGAGATTCCGGCCAACCACGCGCCGATCAAATACGAAATCGACAAAGACAGCGATTGCCTGTTCGTTGACCGTTTCATGGCCACCCCAATGTTCTACCCGGCCAACTACGGTTACATCCCGAACACCCTGGCTGACGACGGTGACCCCCTCGACGTGCTGGTCGTGACCCCTTACCCGGTTGCGCCAGGCTCGGTAATCCGCGCTCGCCCGGTCGGCATCCTGAACATGACCGACGACGGCGGCGGCGATGCCAAAGTCATCGCAGTTCCACACGACAAGCTGTCCCAGCTGTACGTCGACGTGAAGGAATACACCGACCTGCCGCCACTGCTGATCCAGCAGATCGAGCACTTCTTCGCGAACTACAAAGATCTCGAAAAAGGCAAATGGGTGAAGATCGAAGGCTGGGCCGGCGCAGACGCCGCCCGCGAAGCGATCACCAAGTCGGTTGCGGCCTATAAAGGCTAAGTACAGCCAGTAGCTTTTAGCTGCTAGCGACAAAAAAAACCCCGGTTAAGCCGGGGTTTTTTTTGGCCGCGAAAAAGCACCAACCACACAGCACGTTTAATTCGATCTTATCTCGATATTTCCTGTTTAATTTTCCCCAAGAGCGTCTTACATCCGGTCTCGAATTTCCCGCTGATTTTGAACATAGCGTTTATTCAAAGCCTTATCCGGCGCCAGTAGACTCGTGTTTATGAAAAAGAACACCAGCGGCCCTCGCTTTAAAGAGCTACTTGAAGCAGCGAACATCACGACCACAGGATTTGCCGACTTCCTGGACACGGCACCGCAAAATGTACATAACTGGTACACCCGCGGCGTGCCCGCCCACTGCATGGAAGAAGTCGCCAGAAAACTGTCCGTCAACAGTGCTTGGCTGAAAACCGGCGAAGGCCCCAAGGACGCCCGGCACCTGCGCCTGCTCGACGACAGCGGCAATACCTTCGACGCCCAGACCATTCGAGGCGTCTACACGGTCGTCGAACCCACCGACGTCGAATTGCCTTTCTATAAAGAAGCCGTCACCGCCCCCGGTTCCAACAAAACCCACGTCATCGAAGATCGTGATCACTCCATCCGCCTGCCCCGCAGCCACCTCGACTCCCTGGAAGTCAAACACATCGACGCCATCTGCGCGCAGATGATCGGCAACAGCATGGCCGAGAAAATTGAAGACGGCTCCACCTTGGCAATCGACCGCGGACTGACCCAGATTATCGATGGCGAAATCTACGCCATCGAACATGACGGCATGCTGCGCATCAAGTACCTGCATCGAATACCCGGAAACGCGCTGCGATTGCGCAGCCATAACCGCGCCGAGTACCCGGATGAGATCTTCAGGGCGGCACAGATTGAAGAACAGAACATCAGGATATTGGGCTGGGTGTTCTGGTGGTCGACCTTGCATAAACGGCGGCCACAAGTGCCCTTCCTGTAAATGCACAACCCGCCGCCGCAGACGAAACCTGCGGCCGCACACCAGCAAAATCGCCCCACCCGACACACCAGACTGGGAATTCCCCAAAAAAATCAGTATGCTGCGCCCCACATTTGCGCATCGACCCGCCCCAACGCGGCTCAGATCGCATCGACCGGCAGATGACTTTCTCGCCAGGTCCCACAGCCGGACGCAAGATCCGGGTGTACGTTTTGAAGGCTGGCGCGGTTTACCAAAAATAAACCAAGCCAGTCCCCGAGAAGCCGGCCACAAGCCGGCTTTTTAATGCCTGAAATCCACGTAGAATGCGGCCCGGATAAAAAGCACCGTCCTTGACCCACACTTTGACCCACACCCAAACGCTTGGTTAGCCGCAGCCCCATCGACTCGATTTCTGTGACACCAACGATCTGTATCATCTCATGGCTCACGCCCATACCCGGTACGAGGTTCGTTGCATGCTTGGGTCAGCGTTCAATCAGCGCCAACAACTTACGCTTACTTTCGGTAATATTCGTTAACTCAGGACTGAAGGTCAGGAAATGGATATCACCCCCCTCATTGCGCAGGTCCAGGGCACGCTTCCCTTGTTAAAACCGCTGATGCAACGGATCGGCTTACTAAAATCGAATTCGACTGACCGTACTATTCGCTACACCGCCCCTGTCACGCTCGCCAACCGAGAAGCCGACTACCATATAGCCTGGGCTTTTTCCGAGAGCGCGACATCTTCCCCTGGATTTTCTTCCGTGCCTGATTCTGGAGCTTGCAAATGATTAGCCAATACCTTGAGGGTGCACTGAGATCCGCCTCAGCGGGGACGATGACTGAGTTGTTCATCTGGGTAATGTTGGCAATCTTTGCCATGGCAATCATTCAAGGCAAAACTGGCAAGCACGGCTTTTTTGTCGAGCATGCGCCCGCGGTACTGGTATCGCTGGGTATTTTGGGTACCTTCATAGGTATCGTTATCGGTTTGCTGGACTTCAATGCACACGACATCAAAAGCAGCATTGAGGACCTCCTCGATGGTCTGAAGACCGCATTTATCACAAGCCTGGTCGGCATGACGCTGTCAATTGTGCTGAAGGCTTTGGATGCTTGGTGGTTTGAGCCCGCGCGCGGGAAGACAGAGCAGCCTGACTCAGTTACACCTGAGCATATCTACGGCGTGATGAGCCGGCAGGAAAAGCTGTTAGAGGCGCTTAATCACTCCCTAGCGGGCAGTGAGGAAGGCTCGGTAGCGGGGCAACTCAAGTTATTACGGTCAGATATGGGCGACTTCCGGAATGGCTTGGATCGTGGACAGCACGAGTTTCAGGACAAGCTTTTTAAACACTTGGCTCTGTTTAGCGAGATGCTGGCGCAATCTGCCACAGAGACGGTGATCAATGCACTTCGACAGGTGATTCAGGACTTCAATAAGCACTTGGTGGAGCAGTTTGGCGACAACTTCAAGGCACTTAATGAGTCTGTCGGTAAGATGGTCGACTGGCAGGAGCAGTACAAGCAGCATGTAGAAGTGCTGGAGGCACGTATCGAAACGGCTGTCCGTGAGCTTGAACGTACTGCTACAGCTAATGAGGCTATCAGTCGTTCGTTAACGACCTCTGAACAATCCATTGGCTCAATTGATAATCACTGCCAGAGCATTCCAACTGCTATCGGCCAGCTAGAGCCAGTTCTGCAGGTCAATCAGCACCAAATTCAGGAGCTGCAACGGCATCTGGATGTGTTCATTGCTATGCGCGATAAAGCCACAAGCGCGGTGCCAGAACTGCAACAGCATATGGATACTCTCTCTAAGGCGCTCTCAGATGGCATGCAGGGCGTCATATCTACCATGCACGAGGGCTCAATGGAGTTCGGGCGCTCAGTTGATCTCACCAATACAGCCTTGACCGAGGCCTCGCATGTGATCAGCAGCCAGACGGAACAGATCAACGAGAATATGAAGGATGCGGCGCAGGAGTTCGGCTCCTCTGTACGCGGCACCCTAGAAAGCATGCTGAATAATTCGAAGTCCCTGGAGCAGCAAATGGGGCTGGCGATCGAGCAGGCGTCTGGCTCATTGACGGAAACATTTAAACAAGCGACCGGTAAGATTCAAGACAGCCTTACATCGACAGTTGATGCCGCGCTGAATACGTTGCGTTCAACCGTAGAAGGCAACCTCAGCCAAACTGAGTCCCTAATTCAAGGCTCTGCTAACCGCACTATGGGGTCCGTGGAAGCTCAGGTCAGAGAGGCCACCGAGCGGGCGAACGCATCCCTGCAGGCGCAGCTTAATGCTATGGATCAAGCCATCGGGCGTGAGTTAGAGAAAGTCTTCAGGGAAATGGGATCGGCCCTGGCCACTATCTCTCGCAGGATTGCTGATGATCATGCAGAACTTGTTAGCAGGACGCGTTCGTAATGAGCTCTCTGGATAATTTGTTCCGCAGTCGGCACTCGAAAAAGGACGATGCCGAGCACTGGATTGGTATTTCCGATCTTATGTCCGGACTAATGATGATGTTCTTGTTCATCGCTGTTGCCTACATGTACTACGTGCAGGTCGAACGAGAAAACATCAAGGAGATCGCGGTCGCCTATAAGGACACGCAGGTAGCAATTTACAACGACCTGAACAATGAGTTTAAGAGTGACCTCCCACGTTGGAATGCGTCGATAGATCGCAATACTCTGCAAGTGACCTTCAACAACCCCGAGGTACTGTTTCGCTCAGGCTCACCGGAGCTAAGTACACAGTTCCAAGCAATGCTCTCCGACTTCTTTCCACGTTATGTGGCTGTGCTTTCCCGCTACAGGGGGGCGATTGATGAGATACGTATCGAAGGGCATACCAGCAGTGATTGGGGAACGCTGCATGGCGATGAAGCCTATTTTCCGAACATGGCGCTGTCACAGGATCGGACGCGCTCAGTGCTGCAGTACGTACTATCGAAGTTGACATCCGGAGCAGATAGGGACTGGGTTCGTTCGAGCTTTGCGGCAGTGGGCTACTCCTCGTCAAGGCGACTTGTGGATGCAAGTAGCACCGCTGAAGACGCCGCACGCTCCCGACGCGTTAACTTTCGGGTGTTCACTAATTCCGAGCTGCAGATCCGCACAATCATTGAGAGACTCGATGGAAATCAACGTTGATTTTTCCGGGCTGTGGGCTCAGGTCAAGCGGCTAAATGCGGAGACGGTTGATTTCGATTGGACGGCCGCCGCACAGCTTGACCCTATCGATATCGCGCTGTTGGAGGGGCGCGAGGTTCGGCTCGACGATTTAAATGTCATTAATGGGCTGCTGAGTGTCGATGGGCGTCAGGTGTTACTGTACATCCCTGACCAGTTCTCCCCAGTTGACGTAGTGCAGCTTTCTCCAGATAAAGGTAAGCGTTTCCATGTGGCGGACTGCAAAACGCTGAACGACATGCGCAGCAAAGGTCGATTTGAACGCTACGTGGTGACTAATAATCTGAGCGGGATTTTCCCCATTAGTGGCAAGAGCAGCCGAGGTGTCCGTGAGGAACTGGATTCTCGTCTGCTTGTATGTAAGAACTGCCTAGAAAAGCTCAATTACCAGAATTACTGCCATGAGAGCGCACGCTCGACTATCTGGAATGGTTTTGAGATTGGCAAATTCTTTGAAACTTACAGTACGAGCTTTCGCCACCTACCGCGCAGCTTGACGCAGCGTGCTCTCGGGAATGATTACACCAAGGACTGGGCTGAAATTTCTGCGGATGTGAGGCGGCGTTGTGGATTCACTTGCGAGGCATGTGCTGTGAGCCTCACAGAGCATCGTCATTTACTGCACGTTCACCACGTCAACGGCGTAAAACAGGACAACAGCACCGTAAACCTTCGCCCCCTCTGTGCTGACTGTCACCGTAAACAGCCGCTGCACGACCACATGTTTATCTCGACTCAAAACATGCAGATACTTAATCGTTTGCGTCGTGAGCAGAGCATCGTTGCTGACGACTGGAAGCAGGCTATAGCACTAGCCGATCTTGCAGTGCATGGCGGGCTTATGCACGGTCGACACAAAGGTTTTGGGGTTCCCGTGATTGGTTACGAAGTCATGAATGCCCAGGAACTGGTGGTCGCAGAGGTCGCAGCTGCGTGGCCCGATCATCGTATAGCGATGTATGTTGCCGACGCCCCTGCCATTGAGGGTTGGGCTGTACTAAATCCGGTTGAGTTTATTGATAAATATTGAACTGTTGCCGTGATGGTTGGATTTTTTATCATGACGTGCAGAGGTAAAGGAAATAGATAATGGCAGCGGCTGCAGACGCTGAGTGCAATACAGTTACACGCCAAGCGTGTTTAGGCACTCCGGTGCGGTGGTACGCGGATTCCCGACTGCGAGGGTGTCTTATCGTCTCGCTGGGAAATTGTGAGTGATTCGCTCGTGGGGAGCGACTCCATCGGGGGTGTGTAATATCGCCAACTCAGATCGGAGATGCCAGCGCAGTGCTGGCATTTAGGTGGCGACAGATGGCCGTAAAGTTTTTTCATAGGTGCTAACAAGCGCTGGCCAAGTCCCTGATCCTGAGGACTGTGGTGGTTGAGCAGTTGGCGTGCCTGGCTGTCGCGCGGATGCCAAGGCCTGCACCGAGCAGTTCCGTAACGCGCTTGTGCAGGTCTTCATCAATCGGCCGGCCCTGATACTTACCGGCAGCTTTCGCCTTTTCGATACCCTGGGCCTGACGCTCGCGGCGTTGCTCGTAATCCTTGCGCGCAATGGCGGCCATCATTTCCACTAGCATCGAGTTGATAGCGCCCAGCATCCGCCCTGTGAACTCGTCGCCCTTCGTGTCCTGCATTCCCTGGTGACTGGTCGGCAGATCGAGCGCGACGATGCGCAGGCCCTTGGAATCAATCGTGGCCTTGAGCTTCTGCCAGTCCTCCACCGGCAAGCGGGAAAGTCGGTCTATCGACTCCACCAGCAGCACGTCACCCTTGCGCGCATCTTTGAGCAGACGCAGCAACTCGGGCCGGTCTGCGGAGGCGCCGCTAGTATTCTCCAAATACACGCTCGCGATGACCTTGTTATGTTCGCTGGCGAACTGGTCAAGCGAGGCTTGGGCGCGGCCGGCGTCTTGTTCTTCAGTGGATGCTCGGAGATATGCTCGGATGAACATGATGTGCCTTCCGTATCAGTTAGGGTGCTCTACCAATACTGTTGCACTATGAGTGTCACTTATCAAGCGGAAAGGGCAAATAAATTTGAATGTGCGCGTAGCAGCTAAGGCATATTTATAACTGCCGTAGTCGCATGATTGCGCCTGTTATGTCTTGAGCATTCCGGTCCAGCGTTTCCATGGCCACAATTGCGTTAGCGCCAACGCTTTCCACTCCATTATCAGAAAGCCACTTGATTACCTCCTCGATGGCCGCACATATTGCGTGCTGGTTATGCAGGAGCAGCGTGAGTGCGTCTGCTGTGGCTATGTTGGCTTGAGAGTTATCTGACCTGGGTATCGTCCTTGACTAAATGGTGCGCGAAGATTAGCTGAACTCGCCGCTGGCTCGAGTCACTTCTCCAGATCCGCAGAAGCTTGAGCAATTACACTAACTCGCTACCCATTTGCATTCTGCCTAACCGAGTATCTGCACGGGATTTAACCCGCCATTGGCAAACATGACTGGCGGTGAACGGCCAAAACCGGTCGCGGGCTTCCCTTCTAGATTAATTTTAATAGTCGCCCTTACTCGCGCTCGAAGTTCCTATGGCCGGAAGCGGCGAATCCGCGTAAGGCCGGTTCAGGCCGATTGCAGCAGGTCATCATGGGTAGCTGCCGGCAAAGTGTCTCGTCGGGGAGAGCGAGAAACCTCGCATCCCTTTCAATTCCAGAAATCGAAGAAGCTTAAGAACCGCAGTCGCCGTAGTATGCGAATTCATAACTCTCACGTTAAGGCCAGAAATGTCCAGGACATATCCGATTCAGTTCGGAGAGCATGGAAAGTACCAGCTATCTGAAAAAGCTATGAAGCATATCCTCGCTGGCGACACAGCAGTGCGCCCGATCAACGAAAACGGGGTGCGCTCGAGTGAAGTCGTCCTTTCTGGAGGGCTCCACACATGGGAAGGGTGGGAAGTGTTTTCCAAACAACATCCCCGTGTAGCACATCTGCTGGGGTACGACGTTGATCGCCACGACGATTGGTTTTACGCGCGCGAGCTACAGAATGGCGTCATCACTCTGAAGATTCCTCGGAAGATGTTCACAGGCGACGCCGCCAGCATCACCATGATGCCGGACTCCCATTACAAGTCAGGGTATCTTTGGAAAACGCTGTACCCGGTAGGATACTCAGAAGAAGACATCATCCAGGTTTTGACAGAGGCTTTCGATAATCTGGACCGAGAGGACTCCACCCATCCGACGAAGGAACAGCCGGCTGGAGTCCTTTTCGGCTATGCGTTGATAGATACCCCTCTCAAGTCTTTGAAAGTCCGAATACAGGTTCGAGGGAATCAGATTCAATCGGCCTTTCCAGCCTGGGAGCAACCAGCAACTGGGAACAACGGCAAGCCCTACTCACACGCCCATTCGATCAATTTCAACATAGCCGCTTCAACTCTCTTTTGCGAGCGATACGCGGAAGCTTGGGGTCCGGTATTCCCCGAAAACTGCTTCAGCCTGCAGGAGTTAATGAAGCTCACTCCGGCCTTTATATTGGACAGGCCGAGGCGCGACACGGCCGTATGTATAGACGAATGGCGTCATGTCCGAGAAAGATCACTTATTGCCATAGCGCCCTCGATAACGCCCGAACAGCTTCAACACGTCGAAGCTTATTTAGGCGACTTTGTCTGCTGCAAAGACCCGTACGGAGCGCAGGCAGGCATTTATAGAAATTTCATCGAGGACATTAAGCGTAATGACGCGGTGTTTAACGCAGCGCAAATTTCTGAAAATGTCGCTGAGTGCATCCAGGTGCTGACTCACTGCGATCTGGAGCACGGTACCCGAAGAGCAATGGATGCCATGATCCGATTCCTTCGGATGGCAATTGTACATACCGCAGGGCTTAGTTCGTTGATGTTTAAGCGAGTGCTTGGTGAATTCGTAGAAGCCGCATTGGGCCATCATGAAAAGAACTCAGTGAACGAACTGCTGGCAGCGCTGGCAACGTCACCCTGCCGTGCAGCCCTTTACACCGAATTTAATCTCAACCCATTTGTGAAAAAAAACGATGAGTCCGGCTTGCTCAATGTTGGGGTTCTAGAGGTCGAAATCGAACTGGGACCAGAGCACCTGTATGAGTTTATTGCTCTAAATCTCGGTGAAAATTATCTGCAACTCTTTTCCGCAGATCAGCGGCTTGCCCTCGCAAAAGGGTGCTTTCCTCGACCTGAACAACAAGCAATGGTGGCGCACGCGATGTCATTCCTGTCCGGTATCGACTTTCAGGTCTTCATGCCTGGTCGTTTAAATCTTGCGTGGCTTGGAGATAAGAACCCTCCGGCCGAGGACGATTTGATCGCCATAGCAAGAGACTACAGCCGAATGTTGGTTTTATACCGACAGCGAATCGTGATGGAAGATCCCGGAGCATATAGAGCCGATCTGGACCATGGGCAATCAGGTACTGACGAGTTTTTTAATCTCATTCGCCAGAAACACAAGCGGCAGTTCGTTATCACAATGCACAGGGCGATGCTCAACGAGTTAATAGGCTACGCCGGCACCGTTGGTTATGTGAAGCTAAAAGCTAAAGTCGAAGACACATTAAAGCGACTTTCGAAAGAGGCTGTTCCGATGCCGAAACCAATTCCTGACTATATCTTGGAAGGTCGCGATAGCCCCGAGTCATTTGCAGGCGACACTGAGGATTTGGTACGAGAGATAATGGGCAGTGGTTCGAACGATCTTGTGTAAAAACGCGCGCTGCTGCGGGCGGTGCGTGGAACGGGTAGGTATTAGATCGGTAACAGTGGGCATGACAGGGCGCGTTGAAAAAACTTACCAGCGCGCATAACGCTTCATAAATCAGTGGGTTGCAAAGGGATTAGAAGGGGAAAGTCCGGGGCGACGCCCCTGCAATTTCTGAAGTAGATCGACATGACAGTGACGTCGAGGTGGAGCTGACAGCGCCTTCGTCGTGATCGTCCAAGTGCTGGAGTTGGGTTTGCTCGGCACCTTCGACATGGAACTGACGGTGACGTCTTGGTGGTCTACGGCGGCTTCGTCTTGGTGATCGACGGGTTCGAAGTGGAGATCGATGCCGGCTTCGTGGTGATCGCCCAGGTGCTGGAATTGGATCTGCACGGCACCTTCGAGATCGAATGGCGTCGATAGTGTCAAATGGGTGTCGACACTATATCCATGCCTCATTCTGGACGGCAGAGTTCGCAGTGGCGCAGCTTGCGGTGGCTGTCAGTCGCAGCCCATTGCGCAAGGTCGGCCACGGTGTAGGCGCAAACTTTGTAGTAGTCGTTTGTGGTGTAGTTGTCGCGGGTGTGCAGGGCCTTGCAGCTCGCCCTGTGCGCCATAGGGTAGTACTTGGACGTGCCGCGTCTGTCGCGGTTGGCGACGAATCCGGCGGGATTAGCGGCCATCCAATCTAGGAAGCCGGTTTCGTTGTTGTCGAACGTGAGAGCGCCCATTACGCCACCGTCTTGGGTAGCACGTCTTTGACGTTGATCCGGTCGAACGACTCGATGTACAGATCCCCTTCATGCTCAACGATCTTGCCAGTCGGCCAGACGTAGGCGCCTTCGTGCGACCTTATCTCCATGTCATCGGCGTGCTGATCCTTTGCCCTGCAGTTGACGAGATAGCAGGGTGCGCCTTGGGCGATCAGGTCAAGGTGCGCCTCTCGCTCGCTGTAACCGTTGGTGCGCTTGTAGACCTTGCGACGCAGCACAGCGTAGTGCGACACGCCATTGATGGTCTTGCTCTCGTGCATCCAGACCCGCAGGAAAATGACGCCATCGTCACGCAGGGCGCCCCATGAGTTGCGGTGATTCCTGAGCGGTGCGCCAATGTGGATGAAGTGTTCGGTGATTGTGCGTTGGTGCATGTGGTTGCCTCGGGGTGTGACGCATGTGGTTCTCTCGTCCTATGACTGGCCACACTAGATACGGTGGTTGTGCTCTGAGCATTCCATGCAGGAAAGGGCATCATGCAGGCACTATATCCAACCAATCGACTGCTCGCGAGAACGGGGCGCCTAACGGCGTCCGCGCTACCCACCCCGCACTAAAGTACGGGGCCTGTCGCGCAAAGCGGTCAATTCAATGGCACTAAAGTACGGCGGGCATGGCGGTCTACGCGCTTTGGTCCATTTCCAGCCAGAAAGCCCTCACGCGCCTTTAATGTGTGAATCGCCCGGGGTTTCGTAGACACTTGATGACAGCTTTTGGCCGACTTCTACCCCTCGTGACAGGCAGAAATCGGCCAATTGTCGGCAACTACACGCCGGCAGCTTCTACTTGGTTTTTATCTGTAAACACATTGGCAAACGGCGCTCCGTTCGGGATCGCAAGCCGCCGTGACTTCAGGCAAAACGGCAAAATCCAGAGTCGTAGCTTCTCCACTTTAGGGAGCTCGAACACAGGCAGAGACTGGTAGAACGAGGCGGTCTTCGGGTAAATCAGCACCACATCCCCTTGGCCGTCCAGGTAGTTCTGGCCGTAGGCCTGCAACTGGTAGAAGTCATTTTGCGAAAGGCCATACTTATCTGTTCCATTCACCTTAAGACCATCCAACAGCTTCCACTTAGTATCCAGCACCAACACATCCAAATCGTCGTCACGGATCAACAGATCCGGCTTTAACCGAAACCAGTTCTGCCCACGATGGCGAACCAGGTGATGACTACGCACCTGCGTTTTCAGGATCAGGGGCCGAGCCAGTTGCTTCGATAGGTGCTTGGCGACGAACGCCTCGAATACTGCTTCCATCGGAAACAGAAGTGACGGCGCGCTGTGACCACCGGTGCCCGTCAAGGGTGACTTCTCGTCGAGGATGAGGCGAGCCCAGGCTAGAGCGTCAGCGTAGTATCCCATTCCTCGATCCAGCCTCACCCGCTGAAAGTCAATCTGGGGCAACGCTGACACCGGGACGTCAGCAAACACGAATTCCAATTCTCGGGCTAATTGCTGGCTATCCTGCGATGAAGCCAGCATCAATACGCGCCGCAACGCAGCGCGCAGCACGCGGTTCTCCGGCCGGTCTGTCGAATACTCGTCATGCTGGGTGAAGAAGCGGTCTGCTCGGAAAAGGTTCTGCCGTAGATGCGGCGCCATCAGCAGCTTGCCTCTTAGGGCGAAGAGATTATCTTTTCTGCTTGAATAGGCGCTTCGCAGGCCACGCTTGACGATGTGGTCGACCGAGCGCAGGTATTCCGCAATGAAGACCTCCAGCAAGGGCATACGTGCCGCAGCGATTCTAGCGCTGTCGATTTGAACGTGGCGAAAGCCTTGGAGACAACAGAGCATCTCGACAAGAAGCTGACGCGCCTCCACGACACCGCCCCCTATTGCCTTGCCGACCTTGGGCAACACCTCGATCTGGTATCCATCCGGAGTGCAAATCACCCCGACAAAACTGGTGACCTGAACGACACGACGCCCACGTCGCTGAGTCAGTCGCAGCCACGCCGTTTCACCGTCATCTGAAGCCCGGAGGCACCGAGTCTCAAGCCATGCATAGACTTTTTCGGGAACAGCGTGTAAGCCCTCGGCGCCTGCGAAATTCGAAGACGCTGCCATCAGTGTGTCGAACTCAAAAATCGTGATACCGCTCACTGATGCGCCTCCATTCAGCTCGACAAGGTCAAGTAAATGCCCGTGTAGGCATCTGGATTGGAGAACGCAGCGTCTTGCACTGTGAAGCGGCGCTTGGTGGTGTAGCTATCTAGGCCGTGGTCATTACCAAATAAGCGAGCCAGATCATCCTCGAGATCTTGGCCCTCAACGACAAATTGCGCGCCCACTGGCTTCTGGTTATCGGCCAGTACCAGACGGATTTTCTGCCAGTCCTCAAAAAAATACTCTTCGAGCAAGGGCAGGATACGAGTGCTGAACACCTGTTGAAGTGCCACCAATCGTTCGTCTCCATCAGGAGTCTTGGCCAACAATGTGAAGTAGGCGTGGCCGATGCAATGGTCCCGGTCGTATAGCGCTGCGATGCGTTGATTGATCGCATGGAGCACTCGAGGTACGTCAATCACCTGTTCACCCAGAGTGACGCGCAGACCTGCGAGCGGTGCGCCCGGTTCATCGCGAGCATCCGGCATAACCGGCACAAACTCAAACCGGCGACGCAGTGCGGTGTCCAACAGCGCGAGCGAGCGGTCCGCGGTGTTCATTGTACCGATGATGTCGACATTACCTGGCACCGAAAAGCTCTCGCCAGAATAAGGCAGAGTCACCGATAGGGCGTTCTCGGCGCCCTCGCGCTTATCGGCTTCGATCAAGGTAATCAGTTCGCCAAATATTTTACTGATGTTGCCCCGGTTGATCTCGTCAATCACCATCGCGAATCGCTGATCTGGTGCCGATCGCGCCCGACGGCACAGCTCCTTGAAGGTGCCAGAACGGATTTCGTATTGAATTTCACCACCTTCTGCATCTCCGTCAAGAACCGGCCGAAGCCCCTCGACGAACTCTTCATAGCCGTAAGACTGGTGGAAGGTAACGAAGCTGTAGCGCTGAACGGCCCCTGTGTCGTGATGCCCAGACTTCAGCTCTTCGACCAAGCCGGCAAGGTCTTCGCAGGCCTCGCGCCAATCACCAGCCAATTGCCAGACCGATTCTGCCGACTTGTCGAATATCCCAAGCGCGCGGCGTTTCTTCAGTTTGACCGTGGCAGAGTCCTCTACCGCATGGGAATTCAGAGTCTGCCAAAGTGTTTGGCGCAGACTCTGATTCGTGCCGTTGGCGGCGATCACCGCCTGAATAAATGGGTGTTCCATAAGGTCACTGACCTTGCCGCTACCGCCCAGGTCATACAGTGCTGCGGCGGTAGCCTCCCACCACTTCAGCACCGCGATTTTTTCCGCGATGAACTGGTTGCGCCACTCCTCATTGGAGACCGAGGTCATTGCTTGTTCGTACTCTCTTTTGAGCAGCTTCGACAACTCGTAGGTCTTACCCGTGCCCGGCGGGCCGTAATAGATGCGATTGACGGGCTGCCTCACGAAATCGGTATCGTTCGCCTCCTCCTCATCCGAGTCTTCTTCAGGATCGACAGGATCGTCCCGCAATTGATCGGGCCACAGTCCCGGCCGCTCCGTTTCAAGCACCAGCCAGTCGTCCAGTGAGTCAAGCTCGGCCGACAGGGCTGTCTCGATCTGCGCGATTATTTCCTCCGTCAACGGTTCGCGATGGAGCTTGGGTATCGTGCCGACCTCTCGCGTCCACGAGATCTTCCGCGTGCGGGTACCCCGAATCATGCCGAGAACACCGACCGCCCGCTCACTGCCGGGATTTTTGCGGCCAAAGCGTACCTGGATACCTTTTCCCATGTGCCACCAGTCTAGACCGGCGGCGTGAACAGCTCCCGCCAGCCGACAAAAAAGCGCCTTATCCTGGGGCGACCATGAGGCGCGGAAAGTCTGAAACGCTGGCTTGCCATCAAAGTGCTTGAGCAGATCCTCATCGCTCAGCACCTTTCCAAGGTTCAGCTTGCTGACTACCTCATCGTATCGCTGCTTGAAGTTGCGGATAGCCTCAACGCTCCACGTAGCGAGTTGGTCTAGCGATTTCCCCAGCCCGTCGGCCGCAGGAAGCGTGGCAACAAAGGGTGAGTTGTCAAGGCTGCCACGCAACGCCAGATATGACGTTCGCGTTGTGCCCGACTCATCGAGACCGACGGTATCGATCTTAACGATGAAGCCGTTATTGGCATCAATGCCTACGGTGTAGGCCAACTCCTTTGGCGCTTCGGGCGAGGGATAGATCTTGGCCCAGTTGTAACTGGCAAAGTTGTTACCTTGGTTGGTAGGTCGTTTGCGAAGCTCGACGCGCCCTACAGGGAAAAGCATTTCTTTGACTTCGTTAGCCCACGCCCCCGTCACCTCATAGGCCTTTTTTAGTTCATCGTAGGCGCGGGTCTGCTCGAGGTTCGACTCGTCGCGCTTTTGTCCCTTCCACTTGTTCAGCAGCTCGAAGTGGTCGCTCGTGAAATAGTCCGCCATCGTCTTCAGATCCCTTCAACATCAATTCCGTGTTTGGCCAGCCAGGCCTTGCTCTGCGCATAGTCCGGCATGACATGCTCAAGGCGCAACCAGAACCCGGGGGGCCTTCACGGGTAGGCACGCAGCATGACTACCACCCCCGCCACTCCTACCTACGCGGCCCCGCTGATTCCTTTTTTACAATCGCTGGTATCTGCATGTTCGGATGAATTCGAGAGAATGGCTGGACGATGAGCCGAATAAGCGCCATATTCGGCTCACCCCATGAGCCGAATAATATTTCTAATCGGCTCACACCCCCCAAGAGGTCCGAGCTCATGGCACCCAAATGGATCTGGCAACAGCCGGATTGGCCGAATTTCACCTGGCGCGACGAGTGTCTGGCACCGCTGCTGCGCGAGTGCATTCAGGCGCAAGGTCGATTGATGGGTATGGCCAGTTCCGTCGGCAGTTCACTCAGCGCGCAAAGTGAGCTGGATGCATTGCTGCAGAACATCGTCACCTCTTCCGCTATTGAAGGCGAGCAACTGAATGTGGGCTCGGTTCGTTCTTCGTTGGCGCGACGTTTGGGGCTGGAACTGGTTGAGGGTAACAACGTCAGCATGCGCAGCGAAGGCTTGGCGCAGTTGATGCTCGACGCCACGCAACATTTCGATAAACCACTGACGCTGGAACGATTACTCGACTGGCACGAATGGTTGTTTCCGGATCAGGAAAGCGCCCTCGCTGCCCGGAACATCCGTGTTGGCGCGTTACGTGGTGATGAGCCGATGCAAGTGGTATCCGGTCGACTCGACAGACCCACTGTTCACTTCGAAGCGCCACCGCGCCATGGCCTTGAACGCCAACTCGACACCTTCCTCGGCTGGTTTGGAAGCAGCCGAAATCAGGCGGGGCTCGATCCATTACTGCGGGCCGGGATTGCGCATTTCTGGTTTGTCACGCTGCACCCTTTTGATGATGGCAACGGCCGCCTGACGCGGACCATCACCGACCTTGCACTGGCCCAGGGCGAGGCTCAGGCGATCCGTTTCTACGCAATGTCCGCGAGCATCCTCGAGGATCGCTCCGGCTATTACTCAATACTGGAAGGCAGCCAAAAATCCACGCTGGACATCACCTCATGGTTGCAGTGGTTTCTACAAACCTTGCTGCGCAGCTTGCAACAGGCAATGGCGCGGATCGAATCAGTGCTCGCCAAGTCGAGCTTCTGGCAGGCTCACAGGGAATCCGGACTGTCGGCAGAACAGACCAAGGTAGTCAACCGCTTGCTCGACGGTGGAGAGCGTGGGTTCGAGGGAGGAATCAGCGCAGCGCAGTATCAAACTGTTGCGAAAGTATCCAAGGCTACCGCGACCCGCCATCTGGCTGAACTACTGGATAAAGGATGCCTGCACCGTCTACCGGGCGGCGGGCGCAGCACTCGGTATCAGATCAGATACCCCGATGAAGCTGAAACCTGAGCCCACAAACAGCGGCCGAAACACCCCGCCCATTTGCCCATAAACCCCATGTCTGCTAGTGTCGCGCCGGTTTAACGTCAACCGGAAATCGCCGCCATGGCCCGCAAAAAAGCTGCACTGGATTTCGAACAGTCCCTCGCCGACCTGCAAACGCTGGTGGAGCGTCTGGAGAATGGCGAATTGTCGCTGGAGGATTCGCTGGCCGCTTTCGAGCAAGGCATCGGTCTGACCCGTGATTGCCAGGCGGCGCTGGCCCAGGCCGAGCAAAAGGTTCAGGTGCTGCTCGAGCGTGATGGCGAGTTGGCCGAGGAACCCTTCGACGCGGATCAGCCAGAATGATTGCAACGTATTCGGCGACCAGCCAGGCCCGCGTCAATGCTGCCCTGGAGACTTTGTTCAGTGCGCCAAGCCCTGAGCTGGCGCGGTTGTACGAGGCCATGCGCTATAGCGTGATGAACGGCGGCAAGCGCGTACGTCCGCTGCTGGCCTACGCCGCATGCGAAGCGCTGGGCGGCAAGGCCGAGCAAGCCAACGGCGCGGCCTGCGCAGTGGAGTTGATCCACGCCTATTCGCTGGTACACGACGATTTGCCGGCGATGGACGACGACGATCTGCGTCGCGGCCAACCGACTACCCACAAGAAATTCGATGAAGCCTGCGCGATCCTGGCCGGCGATGGCTTGCAGAGCCTGGCGTTCACCGCCCTGCTCGATCCGCGCCTGAGCACGGTAGACGCCGAGATTCGCCTGCAAATGGTCAGTGCACTGGCACAAGCGGCAGGCCCTGCGGGGATGGTCGGCGGTCAGGCCATCGACCTGGGTTCGGTGGGTTTGAAACTCGACCAGAAAGCCCTCGAATACATGCACCGGCACAAGACCGGCGCGTTGATCGAGGTCAGCGTCAAGCTCGGCGCTTTGGCCAGCGGCCTGGCCGAGGAGGACGAGCTGACGTCGCTGCAGACTTATGCACAGGCCATCGGCCTGGCGTTTCAGGTCCAGGACGACATTCTCGACGTCGAAAGCGATACCGAAACCCTCGGCAAACGCCAGGGTGCCGACATTGCCCGGGACAAGCCGACTTACCCGTCGCTGCTCGGCCTCGACGCCGCCAAGGCTTACGCCCTGGAGTTGCGCGACCAGGCCCTGCACGCGCTGCGACCGTTTGACGCGGCGGCCGAGCCATTGCGTGAACTGGCCCGGTATATCGTCGACCGGCGCAGCTGACGGCGTTTCCGCCAAAAAAGACCTATGCGTGGGCAGGGTGCGATCCATCAGGTAAACTGCCGCATCTTTTATACCTATAACGATTCGCCTGATGCCCACGACGTTTCATGAGATTCCCCGCAAGCGCCCGACCACGCCACTGCTCGACCGTGCCAACACGCCGGACGGGTTGCGCCGGTTAGGCGAAGCCGAGCTGGAAACCCTGGCTGATGAGTTGCGCCTGGAATTGCTCTACACGGTCGGCCAGACCGGTGGGCATTTCGGCGCCGGCCTGGGCGTTATCGAGCTGACTATCGCGCTGCATTACGTGTTCGACACCCCGGATGACCGGCTGGTGTGGGACGTGGGTCACCAGGCTTATCCACACAAGATCCTCACCGATCGTCGCGAGCGCATGGGCACCCTGCGCCAGAAGGACGGCATTGCCGCTTTCCCGCGCCGCTCCGAGAGTGAGTACGACACCTTCGGCGTCGGCCACTCCAGCACCTCGATCAGCGCAGCGCTGGGCATGGCCATTGCCGCCCGCCTGCAGAACAGTGAGCGCAAGGCCATTGCCGTTATCGGCGATGGCGCGTTGACCGCCGGCATGGCCTTCGAGGCGCTGAACCATGCGCCGGAAGTGAACGCCAACATGCTGGTGATCCTCAACGACAACGACATGTCGATCTCGCGCAACGTCGGCGGGCTGTCGAATTACCTGGCGAAAATTCTTTCCAGCCGCACCTACGCAAGCATGCGCGAGGGCAGCAAGAAGGTCCTGTCGCGCCTGCCCGGCGCCTGGGAAATCGCCCGTCGTACCGAAGAATACGCCAAAGGCATGCTGGTCCCCGGCACCCTGTTCGAAGAGCTGGGCTGGAACTACATCGGCCCGATCGATGGCCACGACCTGCCGACCCTGATCGCCACCCTGCGCAACATGCGCGATCTGAAAGGCCCGCAGTTCCTGCACATCGTCACCAAGAAGGGCAAAGGCTTCGCCCCGGCGGAAGTCGACCCGATTGGTTACCACGCCATCACCAAGCTCGAACCACTGGACGCTCCGGCCGCTGCGCCGAAAAAAGCCAGCGGGCCGAAGTATTCCGGTGTGTTCGGCGAATGGCTGTGCGACATGGCGGCGGCCGACCCGCGCCTGGTCGGGATTACCCCGGCGATGAAGGAAGGCTCGGACCTGGTGGCTTTCAGCGAGCGTTACCCGCAGCGCTACTTCGACGTGGCGATCGCCGAGCAACACGCCGTGACCCTCGCGGCCGGCATGGCCTGTGAAGGCGCAAAGCCCGTGGTGGCGATCTATTCGACCTTCCTGCAGCGTGGCTACGACCAGTTGGTGCATGACGTAGCGGTGCAGAACCTCGACGTACTGTTCGCCATCGACCGTGCCGGTCTGGTGGGCGAAGACGGCCCGACCCATGCCGGCAGTTTCGATTTATCGTACCTGCGCTGCATCCCCGGCATGGTCATCATGACCCCGAGCGACGAAAACGAACTGCGCAAAATGCTCACCACCGGTCACTTGCATAACGGTCCGGCGGCGGTGCGTTACCCGCGCGGCAGCGGCCCGAACGCCACCATCGAGAAAGACCTCGAACCGATCGAGATCGGCAAGGGTGTGGTGCGCCGCCAAGGCAGCAAAGTGGCCCTGCTGGTGTTCGGCGTGCAATTGGCCGAAGCACTGAACGTCGCCGAGAAGCTCGATGCGACCGTGGTCGACATGCGCTTCGTCAAGCCGCTGGATGAAGCCCTGGTACGGGAAATCGCCGGCAGCCACGAGTTGTTGGTGACCGTCGAAGAGAACGCGATCATGGGCGGTGCCGGTGGCGCGGTCAGCGAGTTCCTCGCCCGCGAGAACATCCTAAAGTCGATGTTGCACTTGGGCTTGCCGGACATCTACGTCGAACACGCCAAGCCTGCGCAGATGCTGGCCGAGTGCGGGCTGGATGAAGCAGGCATTGAAGCGTCGATTCGCGAGCGCCTGCAACTGCTGAACATTTAAACATCAGACATTTGCGAAACCCTGTGGGAGCGGGCTTGCCCGCGATAGCGGATTGACAGTCACCTCTTCATTGACTGACACACCGTCATCGCGAGCAAGCCCGCTCCCACATTGGTTTTGTACAACCCTTCAAGAATGTGCTCGCTCCAAGTACCAACGGACTGCCATGAAACTCTCCCCTCTCGCCCTGACGCTGACCTTGCTGCCAGCCGGCCCACTGCTGGCCGACTCCTTCGAACGCGATCAGGCCCTGAAACTGCCCGACGTGTTGATCAGCGCCAACCGCCAGGTCGAAGCGCGCAACGACAGCAGCGCTGCCAATACCGTGTTCACCCGCGAGGACATCGATCGCCTGCAACCCGACAGCGTCACCGACCTGTTGCGTCGCGTACCGGGCGTGCAAGTCTCTCAGACTGGCGGGCGCGGCAGTTTGCCGGGGGTTTACATCCGCGGCACGCAATCGGCCCAGAGTCTGGTGCTGGTGGACGGTCAGCGCATCGGCAGCTCGACCTCTGGCGACAGCAACCTGCAACACCTCAACATCGAACAGGTCGAGCGCGTGGAAGTGCTGCGTGGCTCCCGTTCGGTGATCTACGGCAGCGATGCGATTGGCGGGGTGGTGCAGATCTTCACCCGACGCGGTGGCGAGCAAGGCCTGCAGCCACGGTTGCACATGGGCGTTGGCAGCAACCAGACCTGGGAGCGCAGCCTCGGGTTGTCCGGCGGCGATGAAAAAACCCGTTTCAATCTCGGTGCCAGCCTCGATGAAACCGCCGGGATCAATCGCACCCACGAGTCTTACCCCAGCGATGGCGACCACGACGAGTACCGCAACAAATCGCTGAGCCTGAGCCTGAGTCATGCCCTCAGCGATGACTTCGAAGTCGGTGCCAATGTGCTGAACAACAGCGGCAAGAGCGAATTCGACAACCCGTTCGGGCGCTTCGACATGACCACTTTCGAGTCGGTCCAACAGCAGCCCTACAGCGATTTCGATGTGAGTAGCGTCAGCAGCTACGCCGATGCGCGGATCAATGAACGCTGGAAAACCCGTGTCGAACTCGGTCACAGCGAAAACCGCGAAAAGACCCGCGACAAGCTCAGTGACGAACGCACCGTATTCAATACTTACCGCGACTCGCTGAACTGGCAGAACGACCTGACACTCACCGAGCGCAACAGCCTGATGGTTGGTGGCGACTGGTATGAGGACCGGGTCAACAGCAGTACGGCGTACGATGAAGACAGCCGCTGGAACCGCGCGGCGTTTATCCAGCATCGCTATCAGGCCGACCGTTTCTCCACTGAACTTGGCCTGCGTCACGATGATAACCAGCAATTTGGCAGCCAAAATACCTGGAGCGGCACCTTTACCCTGCCGCTGAACCCGGATAACGAAGTACTGCTGACCTTCAGCGAAGGCTTCCGCGCGCCGACCTTCAATGACCTGTACTACCCCGACTTCAGCAACCCCGACCTGAAGCCTGAAACCTCGAAAAGCTACGAGTTACAGTGGCGCAGCCAGTTGAGCGAAAACAGTCGCCTGGAGGCCTCGCTATACCGCACAGACCTGCAAGACGCGATCATCTTCGGCAGTAACTCGCGCCCGGAGAACGTCGCTTCGGCGCGGATCAACGGCTTCGAAGCGGCGTTGAAGCAGGAACTGTTCGGCTGGCAGAGCAACCTCGGCGTGGCGATCATCGATCCGCGCGACCGCGACACCGGCCACACCCTGGCCCGACGCGCCCGGCGCACCTTGAGCCTGGATCTGGATCGGCAGTTCGATCGCCTCGGTCTAGGTGCCAGTTGGCAGGCGGTCAGCAGCAGCTATGACGACGTGAACAACCAGCAGTCGTTGGCTGGGTATGCGTTGTTGGGGCTACGAAGCAGTTGGGAGCTCAACCGTGAAATCCAGCTGGAGCTCAAGGTCGACAACCTGCTGGACAAGGGTTACAGCCGGGCGATGTACAGCCATGACGGCAATCAGTATGGGTATCGTGAGGAAGGTCGGGCGTGGATGTTCGGGGTGAGCTGGACACCGGAGATCTGATCTGAAATTTGTATCGCCTGCATAGACCTCTTCGCGGGCAAGCCCGCTCCCACAGGTTTAGCGCGATCCTGTGGGAGCGGGCTTGCCCGCGATTGCAGGCGCCTCGGTCTCAGCGCTCGGGCGCGATCAAGTGGCAGAGTTTTGCTGTCGCTTCGATCATCTGCCCACTCGGCCGCTCCAGCCCTTTATCCGTCACCAGTCGCAACTGCCCCTGCGCTACCGCCGCCACCTGCGGCCAGGCCTGCCACGCATCAAGCTGGACCTGATCGCTGGCCAGGATCACCTCGGGATTACGCTGTAACACGGCTTCCACGCTGACCTGCGGTGCCGGCAATGTCTGGTCGCCGAACACGTTTCGCGCCCCGCAAACTTCGAGCGCATCGCTGATGATCTGTCCGCCGCCAATGGTGTACAACGGACGATCCCAGACCTGATAGAACACCCGCAACGGCGTGTCACGTCGATAGCGCTGACGCAATTCATCCAGGCGCCGGCGCAAATCGCCGGCCAACGAAGCTCCACGCTCAGCCCGACCGAGCTGGGCAGCGATGGCCTCGATCTGCGCGGTGAGTTGTTGCAGATTATGGGGCTCGGCAACGTAGGTCGGGATGTTCAAGCGTTTGAGCTGGTCACGCTGGGCCGGGCCGACGCTACCGGGCCATAACAGCAACAGATCGGGTTTCAGACTGACCAGGCGCTCCATGTCCAACTGGCCGTAGCGGCCAACGGAGGGCAGGCTCTTGAGTTCGGCAGGTCGTTCACCGGCGTCCAGCACACCGACCATGAGGTCGGCGGAACCCAGTTCAACGACGATCTCCGAGAGCGATGGCGCGAGACTGACAACCCGTTCGACCGCCACTGCCGGGCCGCTGGCCGCCAGCAGCAAAACCGCCAGCCAGACAGCGCGCATCAACCGAGTTGACGCGGAATACGGTAAAGGTAGAACAGCACCGTGGTCGACAGCGCCAACAGCATCAGCGGCACGGCTTCGAGGCCGACGAAAACCGCCAGGGCGCCAATCCAGGCGGGCAGCCCGGCGGCCAGGAAGGCCGTGCGACGTTTGGCGGCGAGACTGACCCAGGCAGCGGGCTCTTCAGGAGTGTCCAGGGCTTTCTGGGTAGCGATTAGCGCGTGCTTGTAGCCGCCGAAGAACTTCAGGCTGACAAACATCGAGGCTACGCCGGCGATGAACAACGGCATCGCCAGCACCGGCAGAATCGCCTCACCCTGACCAAACACCGCGTTGATCACCAACAGCGGCAACAACGCCAGCGCCAGGTATTGCCACCAGTTGACGGACAGTCGCCGCCGGACCTGACCGCGGGTCACGCCCGGTCTACCTCACCCTGATGTTCATTGCCCATCATGTGGTCGAGTTTGCTCGCCTTGGTCGCCAGATACAGCTTGTTGTGCGGGTTGTGACCGGTATGCAGCGGCACACGCTCGGCAACCACGATGCCCATGTCGGTCAAGGCTTTGACCTTGCGCGGGTTGTTGGTCATCAGGCGCAGGGATTTGACGCCCAGGTGCTCCAGCATCGGCAGGCACATGGCGTAGTCGCGCTGATCGGCGGCAAAGCCCAGGCGCTCGTTGGCTTCAACGGTATCGGCGCCGCCGTCCTGCAATTCATACGCGCGGATCTTGTTCAGCAGGCCAATGCCACGACCTTCCTGACGCAAGTAAAGCAACACGCCACGACCTTCACGGGCGATGGCCTGCAATGCGGCTTCAAGTTGCGAGCCGCAGTCGCAACGCTGGCTGAACAAGGCGTCGCCGGTCAGACATTCGGAGTGCAGCCGGCCGAGTACCGGGGCACCGTCGGCGAACTCACCCAGGCTCAGCACGACGTGCTCGCGGCCGGAGGCTTCATCGAGAAAGCCATGCATGGTGAATTGCGCAAAAGGCGTTGGCAGCTTGGAAGCGGCGACAAAAACGACAGGCACCGTTGTGCTCCTGATCTAAAGTCTGTAGTTCGCAAAGCCGGCATTGTAACAGCAGGTTCCAGCCGACGCTTAGGCTGAATTATCGGCCATAACGATCTAAATGTTTGATATTCGCCCTGACAACACACCCCCTGTGGCAGCGGGCTTGCTCGCCAAAGCGTCAGATCAATCGACATCAATGCTGCATGACCTACCGCTTTGGCGAGCAAGCCCGCTCCCACAGGGGTAATTCACAGCGGCAGAATTCGTGTTAATTCTCGTCAAACGGATAAGGCTGTTTCCAGCGCTCGAAGACGGGCTTGAGCTCGCCGTTTTTCACCAGTTGCTCCATGCGCTGGTCGAACAATGCCATCAGGGCTCGAGCCTTGGGGGTCTTGGCGAAACACAGATACAGCGGCAATTCCGCAATATGGCTGCGGCGTAACTGCGATGGATCCTTGGCGCGACTCATGACGTAATCGACTTCTGTCAGTGCATCAATGTAGAAGTCGGCGCGATTGCGGGTCAGCATCGACACGATGCCGGTTCGCCGCATCACTTCGTCATAGCGACGCACGTTGGGAAGGTAGTGCTGGTAGCCGTAGCCGCGGACCCAGGCCAGCCGGTAGTTGCCCAGGGTTTGTAAGGTCGGCACCGGAGTGCTGGCGAGCCCCAGGGCGTAGATATGATCGGTATCGAAATTCCAGCGCGGATACAGCACTTCGCTGGACTCGTCACGGTAGGAACCGACACAGGCGTCGACCTCGCCGCGCTCGGCCAGGCCCACGGAGCGCAAGTAGGGCTCGGTGCGGATATTCACCTTCACGCCTGCCGGTTCGAAGACGTGTCGCAGCACGTCCCACGCCAATCCATGACCATCAGCGGCGGTGTAGTCTTCCCACTCTTCGCTCGCCAGTTGAATCACCGATGGCGGAGTGTCGACGTCTCCCGCCCGGGCGAAAGAGCAAAACACCGCAAACAGTAGTACCAATATCCCGCGCAGAGCCATCCTTAGTTCTCCCGACTGACAGTTCTCCTGATTAACCCCTGGCCATCCGTCTGGTCAGTTGAAAAACCACACCAACCCCTGCATCGCCAACCAGGCAAACACCCCGGCCAGGACGTCATCGAGCATGATCCCAACGCCACCATGCACATGCCGGTCGATCCAGCGGATCGGCCACGGCTTGAGAATATCGAAGAAGCGGAACATCAGGAAACCCGCTAGCAGCCATTGCCAACCTTCCGGCACCAGCCACAGGGTGATCCACATCCCGACCATCTCGTCCCAGACGATGCCTTCGTGGTCGTGCACGCGCAAATCGTCGGCCACTTTGCCGCACAGCCAGAAGCCGAACAGCATGGTGATGCCGAGCATCAGCCAGTAAGCCCAGTCGGGCATCATCTGCCATAACGGGATAAAGGGTAGCGCAACTAACGAACCCCAGGTTCCCGGAGCCTTTGGCAAGGTGCCCGAGCCGAAGCCGAACGCCAGAAAATGCCACGGGTTACGCCAGACCGACGGCGGTACGAATTCCGCCGGGACCTGCTTGGGGTGATCTGTCACGGTGACTCCCGAAAATGTTGATAACCCCGGGTTTGCGGGGTGATGTCTTGTCCATCGGCATCCAGCAGCGTTACGCCCTGCCCGTCCACCACTCGCCCGATCACATGGATCGGCCAGCCATCCGCCAGCAACAGCGGCAACTCGACGGACGGCAAGGTAAAAGCCAGCACGTAATCGTCACCACCGCTGAGCGCAGCGTTTTGGGCAGCCGCTTGGCCAAGGAATGCAACCAGCGCCCTGGACAACGGCAAACGATCGCGCTCGACCTCAATGCCAACCTTCGATGCCAGCGCGATATGTCCACAGTCAGCGAGCAGGCCATCGGAGATGTCCAGCGCTGAAGTGGCCTTGCCACGCAGGGCTTGCCCCAGGTGAAGCTGCGGTTGCGGCGACCAGTAATGCGCCAGCAGAGGATCGGCAGTGGCCGCTTCAGCGCTGCGCTGGCCGAGCACCAGCGGCAAGGCGCCAGCGGCATTGCCCAGCTCACCGCCGACACACAACAGGTCGCCGGGTTGCGCGCCGCTGCGGGTCAGGGCCAATCCAGCCGGCACACGGCCGAACACCGTCATGGTCAGGCTCAACGGCCCGCGGGTGGTATCGCCGCCCACCAGTGCCACGCCGCAGCTTTGCGCCATGAGGTCCAAACCACGGGCATAGGCTTGCAGCCAATCGGCAGTCACCGTCGGCAAGGTCAGGGCAAGGGTAAAGGCAACGGGGGTGGCGCCCATGGCGGCCAGGTCGCTGACGGCCACGGCCAGTGAGCGCTGACCGAGCAGAAACGGATCGCAGGGGTCGGCGAAATGCACACCGGCCACGAGGGTGTCGGTGGAAATCGCCAACTGCTCCCCGGGAGGAACAGCCAGCAAGGCGCAGTCATCGCCGATCCCGAGGGCAACGCCTTCGCCGCCCTGCGCACAAGGCGCGGCGGCGAAGAAATTGCGGATCAGCTCAAACTCGCCCATCAGGACACTGGATTCAAGCGCAGGTTAGCGCTTGAACGCCTTCACTTCAGCTTCACGCAGACGCGGGGCCAGCTTGTCGAGCACACCGTTGACGAACTTGTGACCGTCGGTGGAACCGAAGACCTTGGCCAGTTCGATACCTTCGTTGATCACAACGCGGTACGGCACGTCGACGCGCTTGAGCAGTTCCCAGGTGGACAGGCGCAGAACCGCCAGTTCAACCGGGTCCAGCTCTTCGATGGTCAAGTCCAGGCAAGGCGTGAGTGCAGTGTCGATTTCGGTCTTGAACTGCGGAACCCCGTGGAGGATTTCGCGGAAGTAGGCTCCATCGACATCGGTGAAATCGTTATCGACCCGGAATTGCGCTTCGATCTCGTTCAGCGACTGCTTGGCCATGTGCCATTGGTACAGCGCCTGAGTCGCGAGCTGACGGGCTTCGCGACGCTTGACGCTTTTCGATGGCTTGCCGGCGTCCGCAGGCTTTGGATCGCGCGGGTTGAAACGATCGCTTTCGTCGCTAATCACTTGGCCTCCAACTGCGCCAGCAGGCTGACCATTTCCAGGGCGGACAGGGCAGCTTCGGCACCTTTGTTACCGGCCTTGGTGCCGGAACGTTCGATGGCTTGCTCGATGGAATCAACGGTCAGGACGCCGAAAGCGACCGGAACGCCGAACTCCATGGAGACCTGGGCCAGGCCCTTGGTGCACTCGCCAGCCACGTATTCGAAGTGCGGAGTACCGCCACGAATGACCGCGCCCAGGGCGATGATTGCTGCGAACTCGCCTTTCTGAGCGACTTTCTGCGCAACCAGCGGGATTTCGAAGGCGCCAGGTGCGCGGATGATGGTGATGTCGCTTTCGCTCACGCCGTGGCGAACCAGGGCATCAACTGCACCGCTGACCAGGCTTTCAACGACGAAACTGTTGAAACGGCCCACTACCAGAGCGTAGCGGCCTTTAGGGGCGATGAAGGTACCTTCGATGGTCTTCAGGGTCATTCGATAGATCTCTTAAAGAGCCGGGACGCGTCTCGTACGCGTCCCTCGGTGATATTTGAACCGCGAATTCAAGGCCGGGAACAACCGGTCATTATTCGGAGGGCACGTATTCTACAACTTCCAGATCGAAACCGGATATCGCATTAAATTTCATTGGTGCCGACATCAGGCGCATTTTACGTACGCCGAGGTCACGCAGGATCTGCGAACCGGCACCCACAGTGCTGTAGGTGGTCGGTTTTTTCACCGCTGTGTGATCGGCGGTTTCGCGGATATGCGCCAGCAACACGTCGCCATCGAGTGGGTGACCGAGCAGCAGCACCACGCCGCTACCGGCCTCGGCAACCGCGGACATGGCGGCGCGCAGGCTCCAGCGGCCCGGTTGCTTGACCATCAACAGGTCGCGCAGCGGGTCCATGTTGTGCACACGGACCAGGGTCGGTTCTTCAGCGCAGACAGTGCCCAGGGTCAGGGCCATGTGCACATCGCCCTCCACGGAATCACGATAGGTCACCAGGTTGAATTGGCCCAGTTCGCTGTCCAGCGGCTGCTCGGCAATCCGCTGAACGGTACGTTCGTGGATCATCCGGTAGTGAATCAGGTCGGCGATTGTGCCGATCTTGATGTCGTGTTCGGCAGCGAAGGCTTCCAGTTCGGCGCGACGGGACATGGTGCCGTCGTCGTTCATCACTTCGCAGATCACACCACTGGGCTCGAAACCGGCCATGCGCGCAAGATCACAGGCGGCCTCGGTGTGGCCAGCACGAGCCAGGGTGCCGCCGGCCTGGGCCATCAGCGGGAAGATGTGGCCGGGGCTGACGATGTCTTCAGCCCGGGCATCACGGGCAGCGGCAGCCTGGACAGTGCGCGCACGGTCGGCGGCGGAGATGCCGGTGGTCACGCCGGTGGCCGCTTCAATGGAAACGGTGAACTTGGTGCCGAAACCGGAACCGTTGCGCGGTGCCATCAATGGCAGCTTGAGCGTTTCGCAGCGCTCGCGGGTCATCGGCATGCAGATCAGGCCACGGGCGTGCTTGGCCATGAAGTTGATGTGCTCGGACTGGCAGCACTCGGCGGCCATGATCAGGTCGCCTTCGTTCTCGCGGTCTTCGTCATCCATGAGGATGACCATCTTGCCTTGGCGGATGTCTTCAACCAGTTCTTCGATGCTATTGAGCGCCACAAGGCACCCCCCTTCTTTCGAAATTAGAGCTTCAGGATTTGAGGTAGCCGTTTTGGGCCAGAAAGCTTTCAGTAATGTTGCTGCCCGATGCTGGCTCTGCGGCCTTGTCGCCGAGCAACAGGCGCTCCAGGTAACGGGCCAGCAAGTCCACTTCCAGATTCACCCGGCGGCCTGGCTGGTACGACGCCATGATGGTTTCGCTCAGGGTGTGCGGAATGATAGTCAGCATGAACTCGGCGCCATCGACCGCGTTCACGGTCAGGCTGGTGCCGTCGACGGTGATCGAGCCTTTATGGGCAATGTACTTGGCCAGATCTTTTGGCGCACGGATGCGAAATTCCACGGCACGCGCGTTTTCGGTACGGGCAACCACTTCGCCCACGCCGTCGACATGGCCGCTGACCAGGTGCCCGCCGAGGCGAGTGGTCGGGGTCAGGGCTTTTTCCAGGTTGACCGGGCTGCCGCTTTTCAGGTCATTCATGGCGGTGCAGTCGAGGGTTTCGCGACTGACGTCGGCAGCGAAGCCGTTGCCCGGCAGTTCAACCGCTGTCAGGCACACGCCGTTGACCGCGATGCTGTCGCCCAGCTTGACGTCGCTCAGGTCGAGCTTGCCGGTGGCTACGTGGACCCGCACATCTCCACCTTTAGGGGTCAATGCACGAATACTGCCGATGGATTCGATGATGCCGGTGAACATGGGGTTCTCCTCGAGAACAAGGCCAGCGCTATAGCGATGGCCGGGAATTATACGCTCGCTGCTGGCGAAGGAATGGCAGTGACCCGCCAGTCATCGCCAACCGCGCGAATTTCGGTAATTTTGAGCTCGGGCGCATCCTTCATTTGCACGAGCGGCCAGTCCAGCAGCGGCCGCGCCGAAGAGCCCAAAAACTTGCCGGCAATGAAAATCTGGAACTCGTCCACCAATCGGAGCTGAGCAAAAGCTCCGGCCAGACGCGGGCCGGCCTCGACCAACACTTCATTGACTCCGCGAGCGGCAAGTTCGACCAGCAGCTGACGCAGGTCGACCTGACCATCGTAGCCGGGCACGATCAGGCATTCCGGGCCGTTGGCGTATTGCTCTTCAACCGCCACGCAAGTGGCGACCAGCGCCGGGCCGGCCTTGAAAAACGGCGCATCCAGCGGCACCCGCAAACGACCGTCGACCAATACGCGCAGCGGCGGCCGGCTCATGGCCAGGGCAGTTTGCGCGGCATCCAGACCGAGTTCATCGGCACGCACGGTCAAACGGGCGTTGTCCGCCAGCACCGTGTCGGCGCCGGTCAGCACCACACTGGCCTGGGCGCGCAGACGTTGTACCGCAGAACGCGCCGCCGGACCGGTGATCCATTGGCTCTCGCCGCTCTCCATCGCCGTACGACCGTCCAGGCTCATGGCCAACTTGACCCGCACGAACGGCAAGCCGTGTTCCATGCGCTTGAGGAAGCCTTGATTGAGTTTGCGCGCCTCGCTTTCCAGCACGCCGCTATCGGTGGCGATGCCCGCCTGGGCCAGACGTTGCAGGCCGCGACCGGCCACTTCCGGGTTCGGATCCTGCATTGCCGCCACTACCCGCGCGACACCGGCATTGACCAGCGCATCGGCGCAGGGCGGCGTGCGGCCATGGTGGCTGCAGGGCTCGAGGGTCACGTAGGCCGTGGCACCCCGGGCCAGTGCACCGGCGGCGCGCAAGGCGTGGACTTCGGCATGAGGCTCACCGGCGCGCTCGTGCCAGCCTTCGCCGACGATCTGCCCGTCACGCACGATCACGCAGCCAACCCGAGGGTTGGGGTGGGTCGTGTAATGACCTTTGCGCGCCAGTTCCAGGGCACGGGCCATGAAATGAGCGTCGAGGATGGCAAGCTCTGCGGGCGAGGTCATTCTTTCACCGGCTCACGGGCCAGGCGATCGATCTCTTCGCGGAACTCGTTGAGGTCCTGGAAGCGGCGATACACCGAAGCGAAACGGATATAGGCGACTTCGTCGAGCTTTTGCAGCTCGGCCATCACCAGTTCGCCGACCACGAGGGATTTGACCTCGCGTTCGCCGGTGGCGCGCAGTTTGTGTTTGATGTGCACCAGCGACGATTCGAGGCGCTCGACACTCACCGGGCGCTTTTCCAGCGCGCGCTGCATGCCGGCGCGGAGCTTTTCTTCGTCGAACGGCTGGCGACTGCCGTCGGTTTTGATCAGGCGCGGCAACACCAGTTCAGCCGTCTCGAACGTCGTGAAACGTTCGCCGCAGGCCAGGCATTCACGCCGGCGGCGTACCTGTTCGCCCTCGGCGACCAGACGCGAGTCGATGACCTTGGTGTCGTTGGCACCGCAGAAGGGACAGTGCATGGTGGCAGGCAACAAAAAAAGGGAGGGCCATGGTAGCGCATCCCCGTGGCAAGACAAGCCATAGGGTTTGCGGTATACAGATTGGTTATATATGGATTACGTCTTGCCGGAGCCGCAAATGTCCCTGAGACCACTCGTTTTGCTCAGTTTTTTCAGCCTGCTGGTCGCTTGCAGCAGCGATGCCCCCAAGCCCCAGCCGCCAACGCCAGGCCCTGCACCAGAACAGGCGCAGAAGAAAGCCCGGGAATCGGCGAATCTCGGTCCACTGCCGGCGTATCAGCGCGAATTGAGCGGTACGCTGCAAGGTGTGCCGGCAGGGGCTGAAGTGGAGCTGGCGCTGCTGGTGATCGACGAAAAAGATCGGCCGCAGCAATTGCTCGCCAGTTCCAACCTGATCGGCAACAACCAGGCGCTGCCGTTTCACCTGCGCTTCAACCCCGAATCGTTCCCGGTTGGTGCCCGTGTAGAGCTGCGTGGCCGCGCCAGTCAGTCCGGCCAGTTGATCCTGCACCTGCCGTCACAGCTGATTAGCCAGCCGACCACCCAGGCGCTTGGCCAATTGCAATTCGTCAAAGCGCCATGAGTGCACCGCACGACCTGCAACAGGCTTTGGGTGAATTGCTGGGTGATGCGCAGCTGGTCGCCTGTCAATTACCGGGGACCGATCTGAAGTTGTGGTTGATCGATGGCGACAACATGGACCGGGCCTTCAGCCCGGAAGAAACCCGGCGGATCCTGCATGAGCCGCCTTATTGGTGTTTTTGCTGGGCCAGTGGCCTGGCGGTGGCACGTCATCTCGCCGACTTCCCTGAGTGGGTCAAGGGCAAGCGCGTGCTGGATTTCGGTGCCGGCTCCGGCGTGGCCGGGATTGCCGCACTGAAGGCTGGGGCGCTGGAAGTGGTGGCTTGTGACCTTGACCCACTGGCGATTGCCGCCTGTCGGGCGAATGCTGAACTCAATGATGTCGAGCTCAGCTATTCGACGGACTTTTTTGCCGAGGCCGATCGCTTTGATTTGATCCTGGTAGCCGATGTGCTCTACGACCGGGCGAACTTGCCGTTGCTGGATGAATTTCTCAGTCGCGGCCGGGAAGCGTTGGTAGCCGATTCACGGGTGCGCGATTTTCGTCATCCGCTGTACCGGCGCATCGAGATGCTGGAAGCCATGACCCTGCCGGATCTGGCCGAGCCACACGAATTTCGGCATGTAAGCCTGTACCACGCCTCCCGGCCTTGATTGATTGATAGTTCCCACGCGTGGGAACGATCGGTGTCCTGTCTTCCGGCCGCCCCCCGTCAAGCCGTATAGTTGCCCCATTCACGCTTTTACGAGATCCCCCATGAGTCAGCCAACGCCGTACATCTTCGACGCCACGACTGCCGATTTCGACCAGTCAGTAATCGAGAACTCCTTTCACAAGCCGGTGCTGGTGGATTTCTGGGCCGAATGGTGTGCGCCTTGCAAACAGCTGATGCCGATGCTGCAGGCCATCGCCGAGAGCTATCAGGGCGAACTGCTGCTGGCCAAGGTCAACTGCGACCTCGAACAGGACATCGTCGCTCGCTTCGGCATCCGCAGCCTGCCGACCGTGGTGCTATTCAAGGATGGCCAGCCTGTCGACGGTTTCGCCGGTGCGCAACCGGAGTCAGCCGTTCGCGCCCTGCTCGAACCCCACGTGCAAATGCCGCCACCGGCCGCCGCCGACCCGTTCGAACAGGCCCAGGCGCTGTTCGACGACAGCCGCTTCGCCGATGCCGAAGCCCAGCTCAAAGTGCTGCTGGGCGAGGACAACACTAACGCCAAGGCGCTGATCCTCTACGCCCGCTGCCTGACCGAGCGCGGTGAACTGACTGAAGCGCAAACCGTACTCGATGCGGTCAAGAGCGACGAGCACAAGGCCGCCCTGGCCGGTGCCAAAGCACAGATCAAGTTTCTTGGCCTGGCCAGGGACTTGCCGGACGCCGCCGACCTCAAAGCCCGCCTGGCGAAAGACCCACTGGACGACGAAGCGGTGTATCAACTGGCGATCCAGCAACTGGCCCGTCAACAGTACGAAGCTGCACTGGATGCATTGCTCAAGTTGTTCATGCGCAACCGCAGCTACAGCGAAGGTTTGCCGCACAAGACCTTGCTGCAGGTGTTCGAGCTGCTGGGCAACGACCACCCGCTGGTCGGCACCTACCGTCGCAAGTTGTTTGCCGCGCTTTATTAAGATCAACAGATCGCAGCCTGCGCCAGCCCCACACGGACACTGCAGGAGCTGGCGCAGGCCGCGAGCTTTTGCGGTTTATTCGAGCCAGCGGTAGAGCGGCGTATCCCCGCCGCTCTCGACCTTCACGTCGGGACTATGGCGCAACCGCACCAACAGGCGCTTGCCCGCCCCCGCACTGCCGGTCAACCCTTCCAGCTGGTCGAGCAAGTCCGGCCCGCTGAGTTGCCCGGCCTTGCGCAACAAATCCCTGGCGATCTGCCACAGGGCATCATCCTGATTCAGCGGTTTTGCCGTTGGCGCGCTGGCTGCGGTTTTCTCCACCTGCAGCTGCGCGCCCAAGCGTGCCCAGTCGCTGTCATCCATCTCCAGCGTCAAATCCACCGGCCAGTCGCCGATGTTTCCGCGAATTCGCAACATAGCTCTGCTCCCGCACATTTCTTGCGTGCATGCTCCCACGGGACTTGTGCAACGCCAAGCAGACGGTCAAACTCTCCGCACTTATGTAATAAGATTACATAACACTTTCTTCACTTTACCTTTCGGAGAATCGCCATGCGTCGTCTGCTTCTCGCTCTGCCGTTTGCCTTGTTGCCACTGGTTGTCGCCCAGGCCGCCGACGAACATGATCACGAGCACGGCAGCCTTGGCGCCCATGAACACGGCGTCGCCCGCCTGAATGTGGCGTTGAGCGGGCAGACTCTGGAACTGGAGCTGGAAAGCCCGGCGATGAATCTGGTGGGGTTCGAACATGCTGGCGCCAGCGATGACGACAAGGCTAAAGTCGCCTCCGCCCGCGCCCGCCTTGAAAAACCCCTGGCTCTTTTCAGCCTGCCAAAGGCCGCAGGTTGCGTGGTGCAAAACCAGGGACTGGAAAGCCCGTTGTTTGGCGACAAACCGCATGCCGACGATGATCACGATGAAGACGCCAAGGCCGAAGTGGCCCACGAGCACCATGAGGGTCACAGCGAAATCCACGCGCTTTACCAGTTCACCTGCGCCGCTCCTGGCGAGCTGAAAACCCTGGACCTGGTAAATGTTTTCAACACCTTCCCGGCGACCCAGAAGATTCAGGTACAACTGATCGGCCCGAGCGGCCAGCAAGGCGTTGAAGTGACGGCCAAGGCTGCCAGCCTAAAATTCTGATCCGCCCAAAAGTCCCCTGCCCAACAGGTCCAACACAGGTCATCAACATTCATGAAATCGGCTAAATGACCCAAGCACTCATCGAACTGTCCGACCTGGGCTTCAGTTGGCCCGGTCACCCGCTCTTGCTGGATATCCCGGCGTTCCGTCTGGAGCGAGGGGAAACCCTGTTTCTCAAAGGTCCCAGCGGCAGCGGCAAGACCACCCTGCTGGGCCTGCTCGGCGGCGTGCAAAAGCCGGATCGCGGCAGTATTCGCCTGCTCGACCACGAACTGAGCGAAATGTCCGCTGGTGCCCGCGATCACTTTCGCGTCGATCACACAGGCTACATTTTCCAGCAGTTCAACCTGCTGCCGTTTCTGTCAGTGCGCGAGAACGTCGAACTGCCCTGCCACTTCTCGAAACTACGTGCCGCACGGGCCAGGCAGCGTCACGGCAGCGTCGACAAGGCCGCAGCCACTCTGCTCGCGCACCTGGGTTTGCAGGATGACAACATCCTCGGCCGCCGCGCCGATTCGCTGTCCATCGGCCAGCAACAGCGAGTCGCGGCCGCGCGGGCATTGATCGGTCAGCCGGAACTGGTGATCGCCGACGAGCCGACTTCGGCCCTCGATTACGACGCCCGGTCGAACTTCATTCGCCTGCTGTTCGCCGAATGCCGCGAAGCCGGCTCGAGCCTGTTGTTCGTCAGCCATGACCAGAGCCTGGCGCCGCTGTTCGATCACAACCTGTCGCTGGCCGATCTCAATCGCGCCGCCACGCCCGCAGAGGTTTGAGATGTATCTGTTCCGTCTAGCCATGGCCAGCCTGGCTAACCGCCGTTTCACCGCGATCCTCACCGCGTTCGCCATCGCCCTGTCGGTGTGCCTGCTGCTTGCCGTCGAGCGTGTACGCACAGAAGCCAAGGCCAGTTTCGCCAGCACCATCAGCGGCACCGACCTGATCGTCGGCGCCCGCTCCGGCTCGGTGAACCTGCTGCTGTACTCGGTGTTCCGCATCGGCAACGCCACTAACAACATCCGCTGGGACAGCTTCGAGCACTTCGCCAATAACCCGAAGGTGAAGTGGGCGATCCCGATGTCCCTCGGCGATTCCCATCGCGGCTATCGGGTCATGGGCACCACCGAGGCGTACTTCGAGCACTACCAGTATGGGCGCCAGCAGCACCTGGAACTGGCGGATGGCCGCCCCTTCGCCAGCGACCCGTTCGAAGTGGTGCTCGGCGCTGAAGTCGCCGAGGCACTGCACTACAAGCTCGGCGACAAACTGGTGCTGGCCCATGGTGTGGCGGCGATCAGCCTGGTCAAACATGATGACAAGCCGTTCGACGTGGTCGGCATCCTCAAGCGCACCGGCACCCCGGTGGACCGCACGCTGCACATCAGCCTCGGCGGCATGGAAGCGATCCACATCGACTGGCACAACGGCGTTCCAGCCCGGGGCGATGGGCGCATCAGCGCTGATCAGGCGCGCAATATGGACCTGACGCCGCAAGCGATTACCGCGTTCATGCTCGGCCTCAACAACAAGATTTCGACGTTTGCCCTGCAGCGCGAAATCAACGAATTCCGTGGCGAACCGATGCTGGCGATCCTGCCGGGCGTGGCGTTGCAGGAGCTGTGGAGCTTGATGGGCACGGCAGAAAAAGCCTTGTTCGTGGTCTCGCTGTTTGTGGTGCTGACCGGATTGATCGGTATGCTCACGGCGATTCTCACCAGCCTCAACGAACGTCGCCGGGAGATGGCGATCCTGCGTTCGGTGGGCGCTCGCCCCTGGCACATCGCGACGTTGCTGGTGATGGAAGCCTTTGCCCTGGCGCTGTCGGGCGTGATTGCTGGCGTCGCCCTGCTGTACCTGTGCATCGCGGCGGCCCAGGGTTATGTGCAGGCCAACTACGGTCTGTATCTGCCGCTGGCCTGGCCCAGCCAATATGAATGGACACTGCTTGCTGGCATCCTGATCGCCGCGCTGCTGATGGGCAGCGTGCCGGCCTGGCGGGCCTACCGCCAATCCCTGGCCGATGGTTTGTCGATCCGTTTATGAGGATGTTGAAAATGCCCCGCGCTGTACTCGCGCTGTTGATGCTGGTTGCCCTGCCCCTGTGGGCGGCGCAGCCAAAAGACCTGACCTGGTCGCAAATGATTCCGCCGGACGCGCCCAAGGAAGTGCCGAACATGACGCCCCTGCACGACCTCTCGCAGATGAGCAGCGCGCTGTCGGCCGAGTCAGCGCCGGCAGCCAGGCAGGACATGCCCAACGCGCCAGTGGTCAAGGCCCTCGACGGCCAGGACATCCGCCTGCCGGGCTACATCGTGCCGCTGGAAGTGAGTGAGGAAGGTCGCACCACGGAGTTTCTGCTGGTGCCGTATTTCGGCGCCTGCATTCACGTACCGCCACCGCCGTCGAACCAGATCGTGCATGTCAGAAGTGAAGTGGGCGTGAAACTCGATGAGCTGTATCAGCCGTACTGGATCGAGGGTGCGTTGCAGGTAAAGGCGTCTACAAGCGAGTTGGCGGACGCCGGATACCAGATGGAGGCGGACAAGATTTACCTGTATGAGCTGCCGGAGTGAGCCCCCATTGGTCCGCCGTCGTTCAGAAAATAGTTTTCGCGAGCAAGCCCGCTCCCACTTTAAGCCCAGGTGCGACTGGCGCTCCGACGAAGGCTTCATCAAAACCACAATAAAATACAAACCCCGTTCACTTTGTTGAGCTAAATCAAGGTAACTACTAAATAGCGAGCTACCATTGGGCATAGAAAATTTTAATGTCCTCTGGAGCCCCCCATGAACAAGTCCTTGCTCAGCGCTTCGCTGGTTGCCCTAGCGCTCGCAGCCCCGCTCGCCAACGCTTTCGAAGCCGGTGACATCATCCTTCGTGCCGGCGCCATCACCGTTGACCCGGAAGCTGACAGCTCCAGCGTCAAGGTCGATCAAGGCCCGCTGGCAGGTGCAGACCTGGGTGGCAAGGCAACCCTGAGCAGCGACACGCAGCTGGGCTTGAACTTTGCCTACATGCTTACCCCTCACCTCGGCATCGAGCTGCTCGCCGCGACCCCGTTCGAACATGACGTAAAAATCAAGAACACCGCGCTGGGCCCAGCCAACGGCAAACTCGGTAGTATCAAACAGCTGCCGCCCACCCTGAGCCTGGTGTATTACCCGCTGGATCCGAAGTCGAAGTTCCAACCGTACGTCGGCGGCGGCATCAACTACACCTACATCTACGACGAACACGTTGGCAGCCGAGCCGAGTCCGCCGGCTTCAGCAACTTCAAGGCGGATAGCTCCTGGGGCCTGGCCTGGCAGGTCGGCGCCGACTACATGTTGACCGACAACGTGATGATCAACGCCCAGGTGCGCTACATCGACATCGATACCACCGCCACAGTGGAAAACAACGCCATTGCACCGGGCACCCGGGCCAAGGTTGACGTGGATGTGGATCCGTTTGTCTACATGATCGGTCTGGGCTACAAGTTCTAAGTAACGTTCACGTGGTGGTGAATGAGGCCGTGGCGAGCAGACTCAATACTGATGGCGACCGTTACAGGGTCGACCTGGAGCAAGCTCCCTCGCCACTGGAATTGCACAGTTTGTAGTGGCAAATTCCGGCCGTGAAAAAGGCGCCTTCGATAGGCGCCTTTTTCATTCATAGCTACCTGAAGGAGCGAGCATGCTCGCGATGGTCGTTAACGATAACGTGGGGAGTCTGGTTCCCCGTGGTGCTCTTGATTCCATCGCGAGCGTGCTCGCTCCTACAGTAGTCGAGCGCATTCCCATGTAGGAGCGAGCATGCTCGCGATGGTCGTCAACGATAACGCGGGAAGTCTGGTTCCCCGCGGTGTTCTTGAGTCCATCGCGAGCGTGCTCGCTCCTACAGTAGTCGAGCGCATTCCCCTGTAGGAGCGAGCATGCTCGCGATGGTCGATAACGATAACGCGGGGAGTCTGGTTCCCCGTGGTGCTCTTGATTCCATCGCGAGCGTGCTCGCTCCTACAGTCCCAGCAACCGTGCCAGCCCGACGTTCATGGGGGTTTGCTCGCTGGCAGCGAAGCGCTCCAGCAAGCGCCGGTTGTCGGCCCGGGAATGACGAATGTCACCGGAGCGTGCCGGGCCGTAGCTCACCGGCGGCAGCTCACCGACCACTTCTTCAAGGGCCTGGAGCATCTGCTTGAGAGTCGTCGCCTGGTTCCAGCCGACGTTGACCGCGCCCACTTCGACCTGGGGTTTCTCGATGGCTTGCACCAGCAAGTCGACCAGATCCTCGACATAGACAAAGTCGCGGGTCTGCTCACCGTCACCGAACACGGTGATCGGCAAGCCTTTCAGCGCGCGCTCGCTGAAAATACTGATCACCCCGGAGTACGGCGAGGAGGGATCCTGGCGCGGGCCGAAGATGTTGAAGAAACGGAAAATCACCGGTTCCAGAGCATGCTGGCGCCGATAGAAATCGAAATACTGCTCACTGGCCAGCTTGTCCACGGCGTAGGGCGTCAACGGCGCTTTAGGCGTGTCTTCGTCGATCGACTGGCCTTCGCCGTTGTTGCCGTATACCGCTGCACTGGAGGCGAACAGCACGCGTTTGACTCCAGCCTGACGCATGGCCTCACAGACGTTCAGCGAGCCGATGAAGTTGCTTTGGTGGGTCTTCACCGGATCGTCCACCGAAGCCTGCACCGAGGCCACCGCCGCCAGATGCGCCACGGCGCTGCAACCGGTCATCGCCCGGGCAACCAGGGCGGCATCGGCCACATCGCCGACGATCAATTCGACCTTGGGATTGTCCAGCGGCAGATTGCTGCGCTTGCCCGTGGACAGGTCGTCGAGAATCCGCACTGCATGGCCCTTGGCGAGCAACGCGTCAGTCAAGTGCGAACCAATGAAACCGGCACCACCGGTGATTAAAACGGGACCGTCAGCCATGGCGATAAAACCTGTCCAGTAGACCGGGAAGTGCCGCGCGCCATGCGCGTGGCTTGATGCCGAACGTGTGCAGAATCTTCTTGCAGGCCAGTACCGCATGCTGCGGCTCTTCGGCGGCATCCGGGCGCGCGGCGTGGGCCTGGGCGGTGGGTGCCTCGATGGCCAGCGTATGCAGGCTGCGGGCTTCGGTCAGAATTGCCTGCCCCAGCGCCAACGGCGTGGTCGCCTCGTGCCCGGCGTAATGATAGGTACCCCACAGCGGCGCGGCGCAATCGAGTTGTTTGAGCACGGAAATGATCACCCGGGCGGCGTCATCCACTGGCGTCGGGTTGCCGCGACGATCGTCGGCCAGCAACAGCTCCGCAGGCGTTTCGGCGCGGGCGAGGAATCGGCCCAGGGCGCCGTCGGGGCTGTCGTCGAGCAGCCAGCCGAAACGCAGCAACACATGCTGTGGGCAGGTCGCGCGCACGCTTTGCTCGATCCGCCACAGGGCCTGACCGCGCAGGCCCAGGGGCACCGGTTCGTCTTTTTCGCTGTAGGCAGTGGCGCGGGAGCCGTCGAACACCCGATAGCTCGAAGGCTGGAGCAACACGATATTGTGATGCTTGCACAACTCGGCCAGACGCTCGATCGCCCGCTCCTGCCCGGCCAGACGCTGCTCGCTGACCGCTTCGGCCTGGAACCAGTCGAAGTAGTAGGCGAGGTTGATCAACGCATCCGGTCGGGTGTCGTCGAGCAGTTGCGTCAGGCTCGCGGCATCCCAGCCGTCTTGCGGCGGGCGGGGGGCGAGGAAACCGATATCTTCCTCTGCACCGAGGCGAATCAGCGCCTGCCCAAGGGCATTTCCGCCGCCCAGTAACATAAGGCGCATTCGCATAGAGTCAGCAGGCCCAGTCTGATTGGAACGATGGCTATATCGACACCGCGTACAGGCGATGTCGTTGTCAATTGCCGGAATCGTTGCATTTTGCGGGTTTAGTGCGCAACCGTCATCCGTAAAGTGTAGTTATCCTGCTTTTGCGGTGCCCGTGCCGGCCACTGGAGATCCCAAGCGGTACTTGCATCTTGCGCCCCCCACCCGCATAACTGGCTCCATGAACCTGCCCATCCCTGCAGACAGTGCCCTGAACGGCTTCCACCCCGCCGTCAGCGCCTGGTTCAGTCACACTTTCGCGACGGTCACCGCCGCCCAGGCCCGTGCGTGGCCGTTGATTCGCCAGCGCCGTTCGACGCTGATTGCCGCGCCCACCGGTTCCGGCAAGACCCTCACCGCCTTCCTCGCGGTGATCGACGACCTGGTGCACCGAGGCCTGGAAAGCCCCGACGGCCTGCCCGACGAAACCCTGGTGGTCTACGTCTCGCCGCTCAAGGCGCTGTCCAACGACATCCAGATCAACCTGCAAGACCCGCTGGCCGGGATTACCGGACAACTGCACGCGATGGGCTTGCCGCCCCTGCAGATCAACACCGCCGTGCGCACCGGCGATACGCCGCAAAAAGAACGCTCGGCGATGCGCAAGAATGCGCCGCATATCCTGGTGACCACCCCCGAATCCCTTTACGTGCTGCTCGGGTCCGACTCGGGCCGGCAGATGCTGAGTTCCACGCGCACGGTGATTGTCGACGAAATCCACGCCATGGCCGCCAGCAAACGCGGCAGTCACCTGGCCCTGAGCCTGGAGCGCCTGCAAGCCCTGTGTGCCGAACCGCTGCTGCGCATCGGCCTGTCGGCCACGCAAAAACCCATCGAGGCCGTCTCGCGGTTTCTTGTGGGGCAGGACCGCCCCTGTGAGATCGTCGACATCGGCCACGCCCGCCCGCGGGATCTGGATATCGAAGTACCGCCCGTGCCGTTGTCGGCGGTGATGTCCAACGATGTCTGGGATCTGGTCTACGACCGCCTCGCCGCTCTCGCCCGGCAACACCGGACCACGCTGATTTTCGTCAACACCCGGCGCCTGGCCGAACGCCTGAGTCGGCATCTGAGCGAACGCCTCGGCAAGGACGCCGTGGCCGCCCACCACGGCAGCCTGGCCAAGGAGTTTCGCCTGGACGCAGAACAGCGGCTCAAGCGCGGCGATCTGCAAGTGCTGATTGCCACCGCTTCGCTGGAGCTGGGGATCGACATTGGCGACGTCGACCTGGTTTGCCAGATATCCTCGCCGCGTTCTATCGCCGGATTCCTGCAGCGGGTCGGCCGCTCCGGTCACCAGGTCGGCGGAACGCCCAAGGGCCGCTTGTTCGCCACGACCCGCGACGACCTTATCGAATGCGCGGCACTGCTGGACTGCGTGCGCCGGGGCGAACTCGACACCTTGTTGATCCCTGTGGCACCGCTGGACGTGCTGGCGCAACAGATCATCGCCGAGGTCAGTTGCCAGCAATGGCAGGAACAGGCTCTGCTGCAAATGCTGCGCCGTGCCTCGCCCTACGCCGGGCTCGACGACCAACATTATCAGGCGCTGCTGCCGATGCTCGCCGAGGGCTACAACGGTCGCCAGGGCATCCGCAGCGCTTATCTGCATCGCGACGCCGTGAGCCGCACCCTGCGCGGTCGCCGGGGCGCGAAGCTGACGGCGGTGACCAGTGGCGGCACCATCCCGGACAACGCCGACTACAGCGTGCTGCTGGAGCCCCAAGGGCTGAACATTGGCAGCGTCAACGAAGACTTCGCCGTGGAAAGCATCGCCGGGGATGTCTTCCAGCTGGGCAATACCTCCTATCGAATCCTGCGCGTGGAGACCGGCAAGGTCCGGGTCGAAGATGCCCAAGGGCAGCCGCCGACCATTCCGTTCTGGCTCGGTGAAGCCCCGGGGCGCAGTGCCGAACTGTCGATGGCGGTAGCGCGCCTGCAAGCGCACCTCGACGACCTGCTCGGTGCCACGCCGGGCAACCTGCAACCGGCCCTCGACTGGCTGACCGACACCCTCGGCCTGAACTTCGCCAGTGCCGAACAAATGGTGGAATACCTGGCCCCGGCGCGGCAGACCATGGGGGCCCTGCCTTCCCAGGACACACTGCTGATGGAGCGGTGTTTCGACGAGTCGGGCGGCACGCAACTGATCATCCACACGCCGTTCGGCAGCCGTATCAACCGCGCCTGGGGCCTGGCCCTGCGCAAGCGTTTCTGTCGCACCTTCAACTTCGAATTGCAGGCCGCCGCCAGCGAAGACGCCATCGTGCTGTCACTGTCCACCAGTCACAGTTTTGAACTCGATGATGTCTGGCGCTACCTGCACAGCAATAGCGCCGAACACACCCTGATCCAGGCCGTGCTCGATGCGCCGCTGTTCGGTGTGCGCTGGCGCTGGAATGCCGGCGTGGCCCTGGCCCTGCCGCGTTACAGTGGCGGACGCAAAGTGCCGCCGCAGATCCAGCGGATGAAAAGCGAAGACCTGATCGCCAGCGTGTTTCCCGACCAGATCGCCTGCGTGGAAAACCTCGCGGGTGAACGGGAGATTCCTGACCATCCGCTGGTGGAACAAACCCTCGACGATTGCCTGCACGAGGCCATGGACACTGAAGGCTGGCTCGCGTTGTTACGTCGTATCGAGGGCGGCGATATCCGCCTGATCAGCCGCGACTTGCCGGCACCTTCACCGCTGGCAGCGGAAATTCTCAGCGCACGCCCCTACACCTTTCTTGACGATGCACCGCTGGAGGAACGCCGCACACAGGCCGTGCTCAACCGGCGCTGGAGCGACCCGCAATCGACCGATGACCTTGGCAAGCTGGATGCCGACGCCATCACCGCCGTGCGCGAAGAAGCCTGGCCCGCACCCAATGGCGTCGATGAAATGCACGAGGCATTGATGAGCCTGGCGTGCATCACCGATGCCGAGGCCCAGGCCAATGCACAGTGGCTCGATTGGCTCAACGCCCTGGCCGGAGGTGGACGCGCCAGTCGCCTGCAAATCAACGCCAGCCATTGCGTGTGGCTGGCCGTGGAACGCCTGACTTGCCTGCAGGCGATTTATCCACAGGCGGTTTTATCGCCGCCGCTGCAGGCACTGCCGGGGTTCCACGAAAGCTGGGGCACGGATGAGGCTGTACTCGAAGTAATTCGGGCACGGCTCAGTGCATTCGGCCCGCTACCGCTGAACAGCATCGCCGAGCCACTTGCAATGGCACCATCGCAAGTCACTCAGGCTCTGGCGCAACTGGAACGCGAGGGGTACGTTTTGCGTGGCCGCTTCACCCCGGGCGCCAGTGAGGAGCAATGGTGCGAGCGGCATTTGCTGGCACGGATTCATCGTTATACGGTCAAGCGTCTGCGTCGGGAAATCGAGCCCGTGGCATTGCAGGACTTCATGCGTTTTCTGTTCGACTGGCAGCATGTCTCGACCGCAACCCAAGGCCAGGGCGCAAAGATGCTGCCGGCTATCGCCGCGCAATTCGAAGGCTACCCCGCCGCTGCCTCGGCCTGGGACAGCGACGTCCTGGCAGCGCGCATCAAGGATTACTCGGCGAGCTGGCTGGATGAACTGTGCCGCAGCGGCAAGCTGGTGTGGGTGCGCCTGACCGCAAGCAACAAGGGCGCCAGCACGGCGCTGCGCAGTACGCCGATTGTATTGTTGCCTCGCAATCAGGTCGGGCTTTGGAGCGGGTTGACCGAACAGACGCCAGCCAGCGAACTGTCACCCAAGGCACAGAAGGTTCACACCGCCCTCAGCCAGCATGGCGCGCTGTTTTTCGATGAGCTGGTTCATGAAGCGCACCTGCTGCGTGCCGAGCTGGAAATCGCCCTGCAGGAACTGGTGGGCGCCGGCCTGGTGAACGCCGACAGCTTCGCCGGTCTGCGGGCGCTGATCACCCCGGCCAGCAAACGCCAGAACCGCAGCACTCGTCGCGGGCGCGGAGCGTTTTCCGGGGGCATGGACGATGCCGGGCGTTGGGCCCTGTTACGACGCGCCACTGCCGCGTCGGTTGTGGATAACCAGCGTCCGGCGGCTACGCCTTCCGACACGCTTGAGCACATCGCCATGACTCTGTTGCGCCGCTATGGCGTGGTGTTCTGGCGTCTACTGGAGCGCGAGGCGCACTGGTTGCCAAGCTGGCGTGAGCTGCTGCGTACTTTCCACCGGCTGGAGGCCCGCGGCGAGATTCGTGGCGGGCGGTTTGTCAGCGGCTTGGCGGGTGAGCAGTTCGCCCTGCCAGAGGCGATTGGATTATTGCGCGAAGTGCGCCGCCGACCGAAGGACGGCAGTCTGATCGCGGTGTGCGGGGTTGATCCGCTGAACCTTGCCGGCACGCTTTTGCCGGGTGCGAAAGTGCCGGCGCTGGCCGGTAATCGGCTGGTGTATCGCGATGGCCTGCCGGCGGCTGCCGAGATTGCCGGCCAGCAGCATTTCTGGCTGGAGCTGGATCAGCAGGCCAGTGCCGAGGTGCGTAGCAAGCTGATCCAGCATTGAGGCCAGTGCAGTCGCCACCCTATTGGGAATGCGACCGATCCGGCATCAACACCGCCGAATGCTCCGGCTCAACCGCATGCTCCTCCGGCGACTCCACTGCATGCCTGGGCACCAGCACCTGCTGTGGATAAGTCTGCGCGAAATGCACCCAGGGGCTGTTATCCACAAGCTTTTTCAACCGCTGGTTGAACGCCCTGCTCACCGCGTACTGGCCGCCAGACACCGTGCGAAACTGCGCCGTCAGCACCACTCCGTTGAGGTCCATCTTGTCGACTCCGAACACATCCAGCGGCCCTTGCAGGTTGTACTTGAGGAAGGGATCGTCGCTGATGGAGTGCCCGGCTTCGCGAATCAGGGCAATGGCCTTGTCGACATCGGTGTCGTAGGTGAATTGCACCGAGAAGAAGGCGTAGGCGAACTGCCGCGATTGGTTGGTCACAGCCTTGATCTGGCCGAACGGAACCGAATGCACGAAGCCCTTGCCGTCGCGCAGGCGCAAGGTGCGGATGGTCAGGCCTTCGACGGTGCCGGCGTGGCCGGAGTCGAGCACCACCCAGTCGCCGATGGACAGGGTGTCTTCAATGATGATGAACAGGCCGGTAATCACATCCTGCACCAGTTGCTGGGAACCGAAACCGATCGCCAAGCCGATGACCCCTGCACCGGCGAGGAACGGCGCGACATTGATGCCCAGGTTGGCCATGGTGGTGATGGCGCAGATCACCACCAGGATGATTTTGATCGCGTTGCGCAACAACGGCAGGATGGTTTTCACCCGCGTACTCGGCTGGCGCGCCGAGCGTTTGTTGGCCGATGGCTTCAGGGCTTCCTGAATCGCCGTGTCGAGCACAACCCAGACCATCCAGGTCACCAGGAATATCAAACCGATGTGGCTCAGCGAATCACTGATTGCCCGACCCACCGCATTGCTCACCGCAAACTCGAACAGCGACACGCCCCAGATCCGCCCCAGAATATCGATGAACACGATGGCCATGGCGATCCGCAGCAAGGCATGGGAAAGGTTGAGAAATCGTTCTTTATAGGCGCTGCTGCGACGCGGATCTGACTCATTACGGGATCGGAACAGGTGATGCAGCGTGGTACTGAGAAACACCGTGGCAATCAGCAACACCGTGGTAAACAACGCGCTGCGCAACACTTGCTGGTTGTCATCGCCAATGCCGATCAGGTTGATGATCGAGACCAGCACCATCAACAGAATCGGCCAGTACCAGAGCCCGGAAAAGATCCGCAGGGTTTCGCGCAGCGCCGGTTGGCGGGTGCGCTGGGCCAGCGGCAGAATGCGGATCACGTGGGCCACAGGCCGACGCATGCGGATGACCAGCAGGCCGAAGGAAATCGAAGCCGCAAGGCCCGTGAACACCGCGATACTGCTGGTCAGGTTGTTGCCCAGTTGATGGGCAATCTGCGGGCTGGTCAGGGCGTCGCTCAGGGCCACCAGAAAGCCGATGCCGAACAAGGGTCGAGGACTGTGCTGGTGGATGATCTGCACTGCCCGACGCTTGTGACCGGTGTTGAACAGCACCACCAGGGACATCACCAACGATGCGGCAAAGATCCCGGCGCTGGTCGCATAGGCAAGACAGAGCGCCAGCGCCCGCCCGGCTGAAACCGGTAAAAACTGACTGGTATAAATCGTCAGCGGCAAACTGGCCAATGCTGGAAGGGTGTACGGCAATACATAACCGAGCAAGGCCTGGCCACGCTCCCGGCTAAGCAGCAGGCGGTGCTCGCAGAGGCGTTGGGCGGCTTGCCGGCCGAGTAGCCAGAGCACGGCGAAAGTGCCGACCCAGACGCAGGTCAGCAGCATAAAGTCCCTGACGACACTCCAACTCGAGCGGGCCGAGGGCTGATTGACCAGTTCATCCGCTTCGTCGACCGCGCGATCGGCGCGCAGGCGCCAGGCGTCGAGCAGGTTTTCGTTGAGGTCGAGCTTTTGCTGCACCTCGTCGATGCTTGAACTGATGGCGCCGAGCAGCCCACCTTGCACCAGCGGTTGAGGGTGTGCCTGTGGTGCCGCGGTGCTAGCGCCCGGCAGCCCCGGTATGGCTGCCGCTTCCAGCTCCTCGCTGCCCAGGAACACTAACGCCCCCAGTAGTATCACGGTCTTGAGCTTGATCAAGGCAACCGCTCCTTTGGCTGTGACTGTAAGCAACTGATCGGGAAACGGCGGGCAAGTTCGGACATTGCCCACAGCGGCCCTATCGTTCGGGGCAGACATTACCACGCATGGGCCGCAAGCGATCGTCACTGGCATCGATGACCTCTGCAGCAGCGGGCCTTGTGGCGAGGGGGCTTTGTGGCGAGGGGGGGCTTGCCCCCGTTGGGGCGCGAAACGCCCCTCCCATATCCAAAAAATCGGGTACTAACTGACCACAGAGTATCCAGATATTGGGGACGGCTGCGCAGTCCAACGGGGCGATGCTGTGTTCCGCCAAGCCCCCTCGCCACAAACCTTGTTCCTACCGTTGGAGCAGTACCGTCCGTAGCACCATCGAAACTTTCGCCACCACCCGACAGTCCTTCAAAAACAGGGCCAGTCCCACCGGAGGCGGCATGACGGCAATTCATATGGGTATTTCAGGTTGGCGCTATATGCCTTGGCGGGGCGACTACTACCCGAAGGGTTTGACCCACAAGCGCGAATTGCTATTCGCCTCGCGGGCGGGCATCAGCCTTTGGCCGTTTGCGCGCGATTTTATATTCAATACTGAACAAAATGATCGTTGTTTCGAGCCACTCCCCAGGGGTGCCGATCCGGCCGCCGCCCTCGCCCGCCAGCACGAAGCCAAGGTAAACGACCACACCACACTGCAAGCGTGCACGCCCATGTTTCATGCCGTGGAAATCTGCCACGAAAACTTTGAGGGCGTGTTGTCATGAGTATTCCCGAACCTGTCGGCATGACTGACACTCAGCCTCCGAGCAACTCCGAGGTCCGCCGATTCACAGTACTGACGGTCAATACCCACAAAGGCTTCACCGCGCTCAACCGCCGCTTCATCCTCCCGGAGTTGCGTGAAGCGGTGCGTGGTGTGGCTGCCGACGTGGTGTTTTTGCAGGAAGTCCACGGCACCCACGAACACCACCCCAAGCGCTATGACAATTGGCCGGCGATCCCGCAGTATGAATTCCTCGCCGACACCCTCTGGCCGCAATTCGCCTATGGACGTAACGCGGTTTATCCGGCGGGCGATCACGGCAACGCGCTGTTGTCGAAATTCCAGATTATTCGCCACGACAACCTCGACGTTTCCATCAGTGGCCACGAGAACCGCGGACTGCTGCATTGCGTATTGCGCCTGCCCGGGAATGGCCGGGAAGTGCATGCCATTTGCGTGCATCTGGGGCTGCGCGAAACCCATCGTAACGCCCAGCTCAAGTTGCTGGCGCAACGCCTGGATGCTTTGCACGACCAGACGCCAGTAATCGTCGCCGGTGACTTCAATGACTGGCGCCAGCGCGCCGATGCGCTGCTCAAACCCTGCGGATTGCGCGAAGTCTTTGCCGAACACCATGGCAAACCGGCGCGCAGCTTTCCCGCACGAATGCCGACATTACGTCTGGATCGCATCTACGTACGCAACCTCAAGGCCAGCCGCCCGCAAGTGCTGACCACCCGGCCATGGTCACATCTTTCCGATCACGTTCCGCTCTCGGTGGAGATTGAGCTATGAGCAGCCAGCCAATGGAAAAAACCACGATGCAGCACATCCCTGCGCCGCCGCTGCAAATGCCGACAGCAGTCGATGTCGAGTACGGCTGGCAAGGCAGTAACCGGGTTGAACTGCTGGAAAACGGCGAAGAGTATTTTCCCCGGGTGTTCGAAGCGCTGCGTCAGGCCCAGAATGAAATCCTTCTGGAAACCTTCATTGTGTTCGAGGACAAGGTCGGCAACGAACTGCAGCAGATCCTGATCGAAGCCGCGCAACGGGGCGTACGCACCACGGTCAGCCTCGATGGCTTTGGCTGCGGCGAACTCAGTAGTGGCTTTCTCTCAGCCCTGAGCGCGGCTGGCGTGCATTTGCAGATGTTCGACCCGGCTCCGAAACGTCTGGGCATCCGCACCAATTGGTTCCGCCGCCTGCACCGCAAGATCGTAGTGGTGGACGGCACCATCGCGTTCATCGGCGGAATCAACTTTTCCGCCGACCATCTGGCCGATTTCGGTCCCGAGGCCAAGCAGGATTATTCCGTTGAAGTGCAAGGCCCGGCAGTGGCCGACATTCATCACTTTGCCCTGCTGCAATGCGGTCGTCCGGTGCGGGCCAAATACTGGTGGCAACGGCGCAGGCAGCGGCGCTCGGAACTGGCCTTCACTGAGCATGATGGACAGGTACGGCTGGTGTTTCGCGACAACGGCGAACACCCCACCGATATCGAAGAGGTCTACCGCCAGGTACTGCGGCTGGCGCAACGGCGCGTGGTGATTGCCAACGCCTATTTTTTTCCGGGTTACCGGCTGTTGCGCGAGATCCGCAACGCCGCACGCCGTGGCGTCGATGTGCGGCTGATCCTGCAGGGCCAGCCGGACATGCTGGTGGCCAAACTCGCGGCGCGCATGACCTACGACTACTTGCTCAAGTCCGGGGTGAAAATCTACGAGTACTGCGACCGTCCGCTACACGGCAAGGTTGCGTTGGTAGACGAAGACTGGAGCACCGTTGGCTCAAGCAATCTGGACCCGTTGAGTTTGTCGATGAACCTGGAAGCCAACGTGCTGATCCGGGACCGCAGCTTCAATCGGCTGTTATTCGAGCGACTCGAAGACCTCAGCGATCACCACTGCAAAATAATGTCACCCGAGATCGCACCGCGTGGGCGGGTATGGCACATGACCGTAGGCTTTCTGGTGTTCCACTGCCTGCGCCACTTTCCGGCCTGGGCCGGCTGGCTGCCGGCGCATAAACCGCGCCTCAAACCTGTTCCACGCCCCGATGGGAGCGCACATCAATGAACCGCGCCGACACCCACTCGGCGAGCCAGACCAAGACACCGGGCAAGTCCCGCTGGAGTCGCTGGAAGCGGCCGCTGACGATGTTGTTTTTCCTGTTGCTGATCGTGCTGTTCACCATGCTCGCCCAGCGCATCGAATGGAACGAAGTGTTCGACACACTGGCCGATTTCAAGGTGCGCACCTTGATCATCGCGTCGGGACTGACGCTGGTGAGTTTCCTGGTGTACGCCTGCTTCGATCTGATCGGCCGCACCTACATCCGTCAGGACCTGACCTGGAAGCAGATCCTGCCTGTAGGTGTCATCAGCTATGCGTTCAATCTGAACTTGAGTGCCTGGGTCGGCGGCATTGCCATGCGCTATCGACTGTATTCACGGCTGGGGGTCAGCAAGAGCAACATCGCCAAGATCCTCGGTCTGAGCCTGGCGACCAACTGGTTCGGTTACATGACCATTGCCGGGGTGGTATTCAGTAGCGGCCTGGTACACATGCCTCCTGGCTGGAAACTCAGCACCGGTGCGCTGCAGGGCGTGGGTGCGCTGCTGCTGTTGGTGAGTGCCGGGTATCTGGCGGCCTGCCGCTTTGCCAAGCGCCGGGAGTGGGCAATCCGCGGGATCGAAATCGACCTGCCGTCCCTGCGCATGGCGGTGTTGCAACTGGGTCTGGGGGCCCTCAACTGGTCGCTGATGGCCGCGGTGATTTTCACCCTGCTGCCGAGCAAGCTGGATTATCCACTGGTACTGGGGGTGCTGTTGATCAGCGCCATCGCCGGCGTCATCACTCATATACCGGCCGGGCTCGGGGTGCTGGAGGCGGTGTTCGTTGCGCTGCTGCAGCACCAGGCTTCCCGGGGCAGCCTGGTGGCGGGGTTACTGGCGTACCGGGCGATTTATTTCATCTTGCCGTTGTTGATCACTTTGGTGATGTATCTGGTGGTGGAAGCCAAGGCCAAGGCGTTGCGGATCGAGAAGAAACCTGGGTGATTCGGGGTGTTCTTGGGGTGTTCTTGATGGCCCCTTCGCGGGCAAGCCCGCTCCCACAGGGTTAATGGGTGTACATGAAACTGTGGCGACCGGGATCACTGTGGGAGCGTGCTTGCTCGCGAAGGCGTCCGAAGGTTTACCCCCATTCAATGGGACTGAATAATGCTCAACCGTTCCCCCACCACCATCTCGGTAATCCAGTCCACCAGTATCGAGGTGTAGGCCTGTTGCGAAACCGGGTCGCTCAGCGAGTGGTCGGCGCCATCAATGATGCGATGGGTCAGCGAGTGGGTCTGCTGGCACGCCGCGCGATAACTCATGATCGTCGCATGGGGCACATAGTCGTCAGTCTCGGACTCCACCAACAGCACATCCCCGGTAAATTCCGCGCAGGCATGCAACGCACGATTGCTGTCAGCGCGCACGAGGGTGCTGCGGTAGTCGCGCAGATCCAGCTTGTCCAGATCACGCTTGGGCGTATGCCATTTATCGTCGCGGTACAACGCCGGCACCCGCAGCGCCAGCCAACGCACCGGTCTGAGCGATGTGAGGATCGCGGCCAGATAACCACCGTAACTGGTGCCGACCACGGCAATCGCCGAGGTGTCCAGCGCCGGATGCGCCAACAGGCGATCGTAGGCTGCCAGCAAGTCCCGCAGGTTGTCTTCACGGGTGACCCTGGATAGCGGAATACCGCTGCCGCCGGTATGCCCACGCAGGTCGAACGTCAGGCACACGCAGCCCAGCCCGGCAATGCCTTTGGCCCGCTCCAGGTCGCGCTCCTGACTGCCGCCCCAGCCATGCACAAAGAGCACGCCGGGGACTTTCGATTTGGGACTGAGAAACGTCCCGCTCATTTGTTCATTGTCGATGTCGATCTGTATGGGTTCGCTTCTAGCCGTCATAGGATTTAACCGTTACGTACTTGAGGAGAAAATCACTGCTCTCTGCCGGACCGCGATACACCTCGATAGCGTTTGCCGGCAACGGTTGATCGATATAGGTCTCGACTGAGGACACACGAATCGCGCGCATTCCCGGGTCGTTGACGAAGCTCTGCAAGGCCGCCAGTTCGGCACTGCTCGCGCCGCCCAGCCGCCAGGACTGTTCGAGCACGCCACTGCGCTGCTTGCCGCTGTTGTCCAGGCCCTGGGCGATATCGTAGTTGCGCCGCGAAGCGTAGAAACCCGTATAAGCTTCATCCGCTGCACTGTCGAACACCTGAGCCTGGCGGATCGCCAGACGCACGTCTTCCGGTAATTCAAGCTTGAGCAGATCGTCGTAAGTCCCCTGCACCACCAGCAGGTCGGAACCGCCATACACCGGCTCGCCATTACCGTCTTCGGTCAAGTATTGCTCACCACAGTAACTGAGCACCTTTTCGCCGACGAAACTCTGGCCGACGCTGTGGGTGATGACCTCCTGAAGGTCCTGTTCCAGCACCACACCTTCACTGAACAGGGCTTTGGCCTCGGGCCGGGCGAGAACGGCATCGAACTCCTCCAGGCTCCTGATCACTTCTTGACCTCGCCCGGCGCAGGCATGTATCGGCTTGAGGCGAATGGGGCCGGTGTACAGCAGATGCTCTGCCGCCGGCCGTGCATCGTCGAAGGCAAACACGCTGAGACCATCGAGCACTACGCTGCGCACCCGCGCGGAAAACTGTGGCTCCCACCCCTGCGGTGCATGCGCGTGGCGATTGAGTAAACCGTGGCTGATGGCTTTGGTGCAGATGAAGTCGTGGTCGACATAGCCGCCCCACAGATCCTGCGGCCCCTTGACTCCCAGCTCCCGTGCCGCAGCGGCGCCGACCAGAGTCTGGGTCGGCAACAGGTAAAGATCCCGCCCGCTGTGCTGCTCCATGTCGTAACTACCGCCGTACTTGAGCCCTAGTACCTGCGCCAGCCAGCGCGCCAAAGCGCGATTGGTTTCGACTTCGTGTAGCGGCGCATCGGGCAGCACCGAATGGGCAACTACCAATTTTTTGCGGTTCGCTGGGGTCATGCATCCCCCTTCAATTGGCGCTTGATGGATGTAGATGGAGGGGTGCAGAGATCAGGCCAAGGCGCTGGGTAAAACAACAGTTGGCAAATCAGACAGTTGCGTCACTGGTGATGGCATGTTGCCTGTCTTATTCTGCACGACAGGACTTGAGGCTCTGGCATTTTGCACGATCCAAACAGGGCATAGCCCCCCTGTGGGAGCTGGCCTGCCGGCGATGGCGGCGTGTCAGTCGCCACTGATGTTGGGTGTGCCGGCCACGCTCGCTCACAGGTTTTGCGGTGTAATGATCAGCGCGTTGCAGCACTCGGCGTCACCCCGAACCGCGTCCGGTAATCACTCGGCGCCAGCCCGGTAATCTTCTTGAATGTCGAGCGAAACGCCCCGGGGTCCTGATAGCCAACGGTCCAGGCAATGTGGTCGATGGTGCCGTTGGTGAATTCAAGCATTTCCCGCGCCTTGCCAACGCGCAGGTGCTGGCAGTATTCGGTGGGCTTGAGCCCGGTGGCCGCACGGAACCGCCGCAGGAAAGTGCGCTCCTCCAGCCCCGCCCGGTCGGCCATCGCCGTCAGCGAAACATCGGTCGCCCCATTGCTTTGCAGCCAGTGTTGCACCTTGAGGATCGAGGCGTCGCCATGGCTGAGAATCGGCGCAAAGTTACTGCCGCACTCGCTGGCACTGTCGCTGTGCTCCACCACCAGGAAACGCGCGGTAGCGGTGGCAATACTCGGCCCAAGCAGGCGATCGACCAGCCGTAAGCCCAACTCGGACCAGGCCATCAGCCCGGCGGTGGTAATCAGGTCGCCATCGTCGACAATCGGCGTATCGGCCTTGAGCTTGATCGCCGGGTAACGCTCGGCGAAGGCTTTTGCCGAGGTCCAGTGGGTGGTGGCGCTGCGACCATCGAGCAGTCCGCTTTCGGCCAACAGAATCGAGCCGACGCACACCCCGCCCAGGGTTGCACCGCTGGCATGTTGCTGGCGTAACCAGCGGATCAATCCCTGGGGCGCCTGGCCTTCGGAAAATCCGGCGATAGAGGGCGGAATCAGCACCGCTACCAGGTTGCGGTCCGGGCCGGGCAGGCTGTCATAGACTCGCACCGGCGCCTGCTCAGCCTCGACCTGCCAATGGCTGACTCGCAACAACGGCAACTGCGCGGCCTGATGCTCGGCAGCAATGCGGTTGGCCACGCCGAACAAGTCCGTCAAGCCATGCACCGCCGCCATCTGCGCACCGGGGTAGATCAGCACAGCCAGTTCGGCGATTGCCCTTTGTGCGTCCATTGTCAGTTTTCCCCCTCTTATTGTCGGTGCGGCCAATCCCGCAATGGCCTGCCGGAGCCAATACTTCATTCCACACCAAACACACACTTCGAGGAAACAGTCATGGCCAAGCAAGCGCTCATCGTAGTCGATATCCAGAACGACTACTTCCCCCAAGGCAAGTGGCCGCTGGTCGGTGCCGACGCCGCCGCAGACAACGCCGTACGACTGCTCAAGGCCTTCCGCGACGCTGGCGATGCGGTGGTGCATATCCGCCATGAATTCACCTCCGAAGAGGCGCCGTTTTTCACTCCGAACTCTGAAGGCGCGAAGCTGCACCCCAAAGTCCTCAACCGCGCCGACGAACCGGTGGTGCTCAAGCACTTCGTCAACTCGTTCCGCGAAACCGAGCTGAAATCGATCCTCGACGAACAAGGCATCACGGAGTTGGTGGTGGTCGGCAGCATGAGCCACATGTGCGTCGATGGCATCACCCGTGCCGCGGCGGACTTTGGCTACACGGTGACGGTGATTCACGATGCCTGTGCGACCCGTGACCTGGAATTCAATGGCGTGACGGCTCCAGCAGCGCACGTGCACGCGGCGTTCATGGCAGCCCTGGCTTTTGCTTACGCCAGCGTAGTGTCCACCGACGAATTCCTCGCGGCCTGAGTTTCATCTCACACAGTTTCGCCACAAACAAAAAACCCGCACTTCTGACCGAAGTGCGGGTTTGGTATTTCAGCTTGCCACTTGTAGCTGGAGGCTAACGGCTGCTTTAGAACGGAATATCGTCATCAAAGCTGTCGAAATCCGGAGCCGGTTGCGGAGCAGCCTGTTGAGGGGCTGGACGCTGTGGCTGCTGTTGCGGCGCAGGACGTGGAGCCTGCTGGCGCGGAGCGGATTGCTGGTAGTTGTTACCGCCACCCTGGCCTTGCTGGTCGCCCTGTGGACGGCCGCCCAACAGTTGCATGGTGCCCTGCATGTCGACCACGATTTCGGTGGTGTAACGCTTGATACCGTCTTTTTCCCACTCACGGGTCTGCAGTTTGCCTTCGATGTACACCTGCGAACCTTTACGCAGGTATTCGCCGGCGATCTCTGCAACCTTGCCGAACATCGACACACGGTGCCATTCGGTCTTTTCGACTTTCTGGCCGGTTTGCTTGTCGGTCCACTGCTCGCTGGTCGCCAGACTCAGGTTGGTCACGGCATTACCGTTAGGCAGGTAGCGAACTTCGGGATCCTGGCCGCAAGTGCCGACCAATATGACTTTGTTAACCCCACGGGCCATAACGTTCTCCTAGGCTACGCACGCTGCCCCGGCCGGGTTGTTCACCAGGCTTTCAAGGGTGGTGCGATCCAATAGTTCGGTGTCCAATTTGATGTAAATGGCCGCTTCGTCTGCGACGATCACTGCATCTGTTACCCCTACGACCGCCTTCAGGCGCTCGACCAGACCCGCTTCACGGATCGCCTCAGGCGATAACGGCAAGCGCAGGCTTGTGACGTAGGGAGGTTCGCGCATGGTAACAGCAAAGACCAGCCAGATGGCAGCCAGACCGGCGCATCCGAGGAACACAACCGACAGACCGCCATGCTGGTACATCCAGCCGCCGAGAATGCCACCCAGTGCCGAGCCGAGGAACTGGCTGGTGGAATAAACCCCCATCGCCGTGCCCTTACCGCCCGCCGGTGAAACCTTGCTGATCAGCGATGGCAATGAAGCTTCCAGCAGATTGAACGCGGTGAAAAATACCACCGTCCCGACTACCAGAGCCCGCAAGCTATCGCCGAACTGCCAGAAGAATAGCTCAGTGAGCATCAACGTCACGACGGCGCCGAGTAATACTCGTTTCATTTTGCGTCGCTTCTCGCCGTAGATAATGAACGGGATCATGGCGAAGAACGAAATCAGCAGCGCAGTGAGGTAGACCCACCAGTGCTGCTCCTTGGGCAGGCCGGCTTTTTCGACCAGGGCCAGCGGCAAGGCGACGAAGCTCGACATCAACATGGCGTGCAACACAAAAATGCCCAGGTCCAGGCGCAGCAGATCCGGATGCTTGAGCGTCGGGATCAGCGCCTGACGGGCGACACCGGACTCACGATGCTGTAACGGCCCGGTGGAGCGCGGCACCATGAACATCACGATCAGGATGCCCAGTAGCGCCATGCCGCCCGTGGCGAGGAACAGCCCGGACAGGCCGAAGGCATGGGTCACCAGCGGGCCGACCACCATCGCAACGGCGAACGAAAGACCAATCGTCATGCCGATCATGGCCATGGCCTTGGTCCGGTGCTGCTCGCGGGTCAGGTCTGAGAGCAAGGCCATGACCGCGGCGGAAATCGCCCCGGCGCCTTGCAGGATGCGTCCGGCGATCACGCCCCAGATCGAATCGGCGTTGGCCGCCAGCACGCTGCCGAGGGCAAAGATGATCAGCCCCAGGTAGATCACCGGGCGTCGACCGATACGGTCGGAAATGAAGCCGAACGGGATCTGGAAAAGCGCCTGGGTCAGGCCATAAGCGCCAATCGCCAGCCCGATCAGGGCAGGCGTCGCTCCCGCCAGGTCCATGCCATAGGTCGCCAGTACCGGCAACACCATGAACATGCCCAGCATACGGAAGGCGAACACCAGGGCCAGACCGCTTGCTGCGCGGTTCTCGCTACCACTCATGCGTTCGCTGTGGGGATCGTGCATGGAAAAACCTCATGTGAACCGGCGGCGATTCTACCAGTCCCATCGATTGACAGGATATATCGCGACGCTTTGCCGCGCATTGCTGACAGACTCTTCATGTAAGCCGGCATATCCCTGATTTGATAGTGTGCATCCATCCAGTATTTGGCCGTATACTCTTACGTTTTCGACGCCCGCCGAGCGAGGCCACCTTGGACAAGATCCTGATTCGTGGGGCTCGAACCCACAACCTGAAGAACATCGACCTGACCCTGCCCCGGGACAAGCTGATCGTCATCACCGGCCTGTCCGGCTCCGGCAAGTCGTCCCTGGCGTTCGACACCCTGTACGCCGAAGGTCAGCGCCGCTACGTCGAATCGCTGTCGGCCTACGCCCGCCAGTTCCTGTCGATGATGGAAAAACCCGACGTCGACACGATCGAAGGCCTGTCGCCAGCGATTTCCATCGAACAGAAATCGACCTCGCACAACCCGCGCTCGACGGTCGGCACCATCACCGAAATCTACGACTACCTGCGGCTGTTGTATGCCCGCGTCGGTATCCCGCGCTGCCCGGATCACGATATCCCGCTGGAAGCGCAAACCGTCAGCCAGATGGTCGACCTGGTCCTTGCCGAGCCCGAGGGCAGCAAGCTTATGCTGCTGGCGCCAGTGATCCGCGAGCGGAAAGGCGAGCATCTATCGGTCTTCGAAGAGCTGCGTGCCCAGGGCTTCGTACGCGCCCGGATCAACGGCAAGCTCTATGAGCTGGACGAAGCGCCCAAACTCGACAAGCAGAAGAAGCACACAATCGATGTCGTGGTCGACCGTTTCAAGGTCCGCGCCGATATGCAGCAGCGCCTTGCCGAGTCGTTCGAAACTGCCTTGAAGCTGGCGGACGGCATCGCTCTGGTGGCGCCGATGGACGACGAGCCGGGTGAAGAGATGATCTTCTCGGCGCGTTTCGCCTGCCCGATCTGCGGCCACGCCATCAGCGAGCTGGAACCCAAGCTGTTTTCCTTCAACAACCCGGCCGGCGCCTGCCCGACCTGCGATGGCCTGGGTGTGAAACAGTTTTTCGACATCAAGCGCCTGGTCAACGGCGAACTGACTCTCGCCGAAGGTGCGATTCGTGGCTGGGACCGGCGCAACGTTTACTATTTCCAGATGCTCGGCTCGCTGGCCTCACACTACAAATTCAGCCTGGAAGTTCCTTTCAACGAGCTGCCCGCCGATCAGCAGAAATTCATCCTGCATGGCAGCGGCTCGCAGAACGTCGACTTCAAATACCTGAACGACCGTGGCGACATCGTCAAGCGCTCACACCCGTTCGAAGGCATCGTGCCGAACCTGGAACGACGCTACCGCGAGACCGAGTCCGCCTCGGTTCGCGAAGAGCTGGCCAAATTCCTCAGCACCCAGTCATGCCCGGACTGCCGTGGCACCCGCTTGCGGCGTGAAGCGCGGCACGTGTGGGTGGGTGAAAAAACCTTGCCGGCAGTGACAAACCTGCCGATCGGTGATGCCTGCGACTACTTCGGCGGGCTCAAGCTCACCGGCCGGCGCGGCGAAATTGCCGACAAGATCCTCAAGGAAATCCGTGAGCGCCTGCAGTTCCTGGTCAACGTCGGCCTCGATTATCTGTCGCTGGACCGCAGTGCCGACACCCTGTCCGGCGGAGAGGCGCAGCGTATTCGCCTGGCCAGCCAGATCGGCGCCGGCCTGGTGGGGGTCCTGTACATCCTCGATGAGCCCTCGATCGGCCTGCACCAGCGCGATAACGATCGCCTGCTCGGCACCCTCAAGCACCTGCGGGATATCGGCAACACGGTGATCGTGGTCGAGCACGACGAAGACGCGATTCGCCTGGCCGACTACGTGGTGGATATCGGCCCGGGTGCCGGGGTTCATGGCGGACATATCGTCGCCGAAGGTACGCCGGCCGAGGTCATGGCCCACCCGGATTCGCTGACCGGCAAGTACCTGTCGGGGCGGGTGAAAATTGAAGTACCGGCCAAACGCACGCCGCGTAACAAAAAGCTGTTGCTGTCACTCAAGGGCGCTCGCGGCAACAACTTGCGCAACGTCGACCTGGAAATTCCGATCGGCCTGCTGACCTGCGTGACCGGTGTGTCCGGTTCGGGCAAGTCGACCCTGATCAACAACACGCTTTTCCCCTTGAGCGCCACGGCCCTTAACGGAGCCACGACACTTGAGGCAGCGGCTCACGACAGCATCAAAGGCTTGGAGCACCTGGACAAGGTCGTCGACATCGACCAGAGCCCTATCGGCCGTACACCGCGTTCCAACCCGGCGACCTATACCGGGCTGTTCACGCCGATCCGCGAGCTGTTCGCCGGCGTGCCGGAATCCCGCTCTCGGGGCTACGGACCAGGGCGTTTCTCCTTCAACGTCAAGGGCGGACGCTGTGAGGCCTGCCAGGGTGACGGCCTGATCAAGGTGGAAATGCACTTCCTTCCGGACATCTACGTCCCCTGCGATGTGTGCAAGAGCAAGCGCTACAACCGCGAAACCCTCGAGATCAAGTACAAGGGCAAGAGCATCCACGAGACCCTCGAGATGACCATCGAGGAAGCGCGGGTGTTCTTTGATGCGGTGCCGGCCCTGGCGCGTAAGCTGCAGACGCTGATGGACGTCGGCCTGTCGTACATCAAGCTGGGGCAATCGGCGACCACCTTGTCCGGTGGTGAAGCCCAGCGGGTGAAGCTTTCCCGCGAGTTGTCCAAGCGTGATACCGGCAAGACCCTGTACATCCTCGATGAGCCGACCACCGGCCTGCACTTCGCGGACATACAACAACTGCTCGACGTGTTGCATCGCCTGCGCGACCACGGCAACACCGTGGTGGTGATCGAACACAACCTGGACGTGATCAAGACGGCCGACTGGCTGGTGGACCTGGGTCCTGAGGGTGGCTCCAAGGGCGGGCAGATCATTGCCGTCGGTACGCCTGAGGAAGTCGCCGAAATGAAGCAATCCCACACCGGCTACTACCTCAAGCCGCTGCTGGAACGCGATCGCGCCTGATCGCCGGGCATGAAAAAGCCCCTGTCACTTCGTCAGTGACAGGGGCTTTTTTTGTTCCTGTGTCCCGTCCTGAATAAGGTTTACACCTTCTGACCTATTTTCAGGAGGGAGCAATGGATTCGGGGAAAAGGCGCAGTCAGCGCGATTACACGCTGGCTT
>NZ_LMLH01000029.1 GCF_001421885.1 Pseudomonas sp. Leaf48 | reverse complement strand
GCGCTTTCGCGAGCAAGCCCGCTCCCACATTTTTGATCGTGGTGGACTTAGAGCTCGCGCCACATATGGATCTTGTCGAAGTAATCCTCGCCCACCCGCACCGCCATCGGTTCCAGGCCGAACTGGACGAAACCGCAACGCAGGTACAGGTTGATCGCGGCAACATTGCCGGCGGTGACAGTCAGCTTGATCAGGCGCAAACCCTGATGACGCTGTGCTTCGGCCAACGCTGTCTCGACCAGTTGCCGACCAATCCCGCCCTGGCGGACCTTGCTGGTCACGTACATGCCGAACAGCGTCACTTTATGCCGGGCCTTCTCGCGATATTCGAAAGCGAGGCCGACGATGCCCGCCAGGCGTCCCTCTGCGAACGCTCCGAGAACCACTTCCATCTTGCCGGTCAGGCGCGCCTCCCACCAACTCAACGGCATTGCCGCACGCTCGCGCACACTGGAAGTGAACGCCTGCGGATGCAGGTCATAGGCTTCGAGCATCAACTCTCGATAGGCCAGGGCATGGCTGGCGTCCAGGCGTTCGATCCACATGCTCAGGCCATCCGTTTTTGTTCAGGCATCAAGCGCGGCGCCGGGGACAGATGGAACGCTGCGGGTGCCCGCACCACCAGCAATGGCTCAGCGGCGAAAATCAGCAAGTCCTGGAGCGGGATCATGGCGGTCCTCGGCGTGGATGATCAGGCAATCGCGGTCAGTGATGCTCGATAAAACGGCAGGATCAGGTCCCGTGTCAATGGCGCCAGGCTGACACCCGCATCAGTGGTCGGGTCGATCCAGATCACCTCTTCGATCTCGGCGGCCGGGGTAACGTCGGCAGCGATCGCCAGTTGAAAGATTTGTGCCTGAACGACAAAACCTGGTTCGTTGGCGGCCGGCGCAGAGAACTCGCCAAGGAAGCTGGCCTGCTGCGGATCAATGAGCAGACCCAACTCCTCATCCAGTTCACGGGCCAGTGCTTGAACCGGCAACTCATGGGCTTCGATCTTGCCACCCGGTTGCATGAAAGCCGTGGTGCCGCGCTTGCGCACCAGCAAGGTTCGGCCGTCGGGGCCGATCAACAGGGCAGCGGCGATGCGGATAACCCCGATTTCGTTGAGTGGAGATTCAGCTGGATAAGACATCATTAACCAAGGATCCATGTGAAGGCCGCCAAGAATCCCACGCCTTAATGACTCGGCCAAGGGTTGAACATCAAAGGACCGGAACAGTCCTCCGAAAGGCCCGGAAATTTCCTACACGCGAGTTTGTTAGCGTGATCACTCCTTTTTTGGTCACTCGCCTACCTCGCCGCCATGGAGCGCCTTGCATGTCAGATATTTCATCTCTGAAAGAAAAAATCGATACCAGAACATTTCACCTATTTCTACTGGGTGTGATAACTGGAGGGCTATATTTCAACATCTGGATGTACAAGACATTTACCGCACTTGAGGAAGTCACTCGCATTAAAACCATAAGCCCGATGCTCTTCACGATTTACCTGGTCATCATCGGCAACATCACAACTCTCGCCCTCGTGCCTCACCTCTATGCCTCGATACTCTGGGTGGTTCTGCTCGTAACGCTTTTTGTAATCGCCATCAACTGGTGCTTCCAGGCACGAAGAGCCTTGAGGGCATATGCTTTGGCTGAACACAACTTCGAACTTCGTATGGGGCTGTTCTATACCGGACTATTTGGCTTCTATTACATCAACTACTGCATAAACACCCTTCCCCGAGCCAAACAGAAACACGAGAACAAAAATGCTTCAAACACCCCCCCTGAAAACCTGCAGGCGACAGGTGATTGAACAGAAGCGCTGACTTCAGCGCTCGCCGTGCAGAATAAACAGGCGCGCCTCGACTTCCCCCCCGGTGAGCGTGAGCGTCTGTTTCCACCCTTTGGGAAAGACCACGACATTCTCGGGCCGGGGCTTGCCAGTCACCCACCAGACGCGTTTTGCCGCGAGTTTCAAGGTCGAGACATCGTTGAAGAAAATCCAGTCCAGCCGCTGGGGTATCAGACGCCAACCGCCATAGTTGAACGGTCCTGCCGGCGCACCGCCTGCGGCTCTGGAGATGTACAGCCGTGGCTGGATACCTGTGGTGTTGTAGTAACTGAACGGCAGGTACCAGAACAACCCGTCGACGATGATCTCATCACCGGCCTGCGCCTGACTTTTTATCCCCTGCGCCACCGTATCCAGCCTGGCCAGCTTGCGTACGTCGGTTCCATTCAAGCCGTCCTGTTGGGCATAGACCTTCAACACGCCATGCACCTCGCCCGCAACAAACAGGCTCAAGCAGAGCAAAGCAATGACCGGTCGCTTTTCGGCCAGTCCATCCAGCATCACCGCAGCAATCAAGGCCAGACCCACGGCGGCAAAGACCAGATAGCGCGGGACGAACACCGGAACGATCCAGGAAATCAAAAAAACGGCAGTGACGCAAACAAAGAAATAGCTGATCAGCAGCAGGGTAAAGCGGCGATCGTTGCGCACATCGCGCAACGCCAGCACGCAACAAGCAATCATCACCGCAGTGACGACCAGCGCCCACCACAACCCGCCATCGGTTGCCGGGGTCATCACGGTGAATTGCGAGACAAGCCCCGGCAACATGTCCCATGCTGTCGGCGCGATCCACTCCAGGCCGTCCATGCGCCTGATCTGGTCAAACAGATGAGGCAACCAGGGCACATACAACGCGACAATCGCGACATTGGCCATGAGCCATTTGCGAACGGGTAGCACTGTCGGCTCGCCCGTCCCCAGCCCGGACCAGTACCACCAATGCACCAGCACGCATAACGCCGCAAAGTAGTGGGTATAGAACGCGGCGGCCATCAACAGCACGTAGATAATCGCGTACCGCAGCGATTGCGGCTTGCGGCTCCAGCACACCAGCGCGACCGTGGCCGCCATCAGCCAGAAGCCGAGCAAGGCGTACATGCGGGCTTCCTGGCTATAGCGAACCGATATCGGCAGAAACACCAGCAAAATCCCGGCGATGCAGGTCGCTCGTCGAGTGGCGTGCAGGCTCATCAGCTTGAGACAAAGCACCAGGGTGCCGACATCCGCCACCGCGCTCAGACCACGCACAGACGCAACGCCGTTGCCCAACAGCAGCGTCCAATAATGAAGAATCAGGTAATACAGCGGCGGGTGAACGTCCCCCGCCGTAGTCAACCAGATCAGTGCCGGCGCTCGCTCGCTGAGCAGCACGCTAAAGGCTTCGTCATACCAGATCGCCGGTCCTGAAATAGCGTGAAACCTGACGATCAACGCCAGGCCGACCAGCGCAATCAGGACCATTCGATAGGCATACAACTGCCGCTGACTCGCCTGGACAGCGGCCATTGCGCTCAAACGATCCTCTTGAGTGGGTGTATCTCTGTCGGCTCATCGCCGCTTTTGATGATGTCCTTGATGACATACCGCGGCCGATGCTTGGACTCCATGTAAATACGGCCGATGTATTCGCCCAGGATGCCGATGCCGACGAGCTGTACACCGCCCAGGAACAGAATGGCAGTCATCAGTGACGGATAACCGGGCACATCGTTGCCGAAGAGGATTTTGTCCAGGACCAGGTAAACCGCATACACCACTGCCATGAGTGAGATGGCGCCACCAATGTAAGACCAAACGCGCAGGGGTACGGTGCTGAACGAGGTGATGCCCTCGAGCGCCAGGTTCCACAATTTCCAGATGTTGAATTTGCTTTTACCGGCTGCACGCGCAGCCCGGTCGTACTCGATGACCCGGGTGTTGAACCCGGCCCAGGAAAGCACGCCCTTCATGAACAACTGCTGCTCCGGCAGACTCTTGATGACATCCACGACTTTTCGGTCCATCAAGCGAAAATCACCGACATTCTCCTCGATACGCGTCGAAGCAATCCGGTTGAGCAGGTGATAGAACATGCCGGCGAAATGCCGTTTGAAATAGCCGTCGGCCGAACGGTCGCGCCGTTTGGCCAGCACCACTTCAGCGCCATTGATCCATTCCTCGATGAGCCGCGAAATGACGCTGATCGGGTCCTGCAGATCCACGTCCATGGGAATGACGGCGTCGCCAGTGGCATGTTCCAGGCCAGCAAACAACGCAGGCTCCTTGCCGAAATTTCGCGAGAAGTTGATCAACAGCACATCGCTGTCGTGCCGGGCAATTTCACTGGCCAGCACCAGCGTGCGATCGGTGCTGCCGTCATTGATGAAAACGATTTCAATCTGAAACCGGCTCAGGGACGGTTCCTGGCGCACGGCCTGGTAGAACAGCTCGATCGACTGTTCTTCATTGAATACCGGAACGATCAACGAGACCTTCATGCGTCACGCTCGCGAAACACCACGTATTTGGAAAACAGGAAGCCGAACACCAGGCTCAACGCCGAAAACAGCGCGACAGTCAGCAAGCCGTGCAGCCGCCACAGGTCACCGAGATGGCCGACAGCAAAGCTCAGTGCCCCCATTGCCACCATGAACAGCAGATACCCGCCAACCGACGCCTTGCTGTCAAAGGTGTACAGCGCATTCATGTAGAAGGAAAACGAGGCGGCCACGCAGAAGGCCAACAGATTACTGACCGCCTGCCGCAGACCCGCCGCCACACTCAGCAGGAAAAAAATCTGCCAGTGAATCAGGGTATTTGCGACCCCGATCACCGTGTAGCTGGACAATCCTTTCCATAACCGTCTCATGCTGACAACCCTATGCTCAATCGTTGTGCCACCTATATTGATTTGAGCTTGTCTACTGTCAGAAATCGCAGGTATGGCCCCCTTTCAGACCAGCGGTATCCAACTTGTGTAAAGCCGGAGACATTCCGAAATACCCCGACTTTGCATTCGCCCGCGAATCAAGCCACCCTTCGCGCCGCCTATGTGCGGCGCGCAACCTTTCGCTACTTCGCTACGCCTTTGTTCAACACTCGTTCAAGAGCCTGCTGTCATGACATTCGAACGCGATCACCGGATCGATTTTTTTCGTGGTCTGGCATTGATCTTCATCTTTTGGGATCACGTGCCCCACAACCCGCTGGGGCAAATCACCCTGCGTAACTTCGGCTTCAGCGACGCCGCCGAAGTCTTCGTGTTTCTGGCCGGTTTTGCCGCGGTACTGGCCTACGGCAAGGTCCTGGCGCGGGAAGGTTTCCTGATTGCCTGCGTGAAAATCCTGCGTCGTGCCTGGGTGCTCTACGTGGTGCATATCTTCCTGCTGGCGATGCTGATGGGCATCGTGTTCTTCGCCAACAGTCACGTGGAAACCCGGGACCTGGTGGAAGAAATGGGCATGCGCCACTTCATCAGCGACCCGCAGCAAGCCCTGATCGATGAGCTGCTGTTGCGCTTCAAGCCAAACCTGATGGACCCCCTGCCGCTGTACATCGTGCTGCTGGCCGGGTTGCCGCTGGTGCTGCCGATACTGGTGCGCAAAGTCTGGCCGGTGGTGGCGGTGTCGTTGGCGCTGTACCTGACGGTTCCGCTGTTTGGCTGGAACCTGGCCGCCATCAAGGATGGCGTGTGGTACTTCAACCCCGTCGCCTGGCAATTGCTGTTCGTGCTCGGCGGCGCCGCCGCAGTGCTCTCGCAGCGCCCACGCGTACCCGAAACCCGGCCACTGCTACGCCAGCCGTTGTTCATCAGTGCAGCGATGTACGTGGTGGCCGCAGCTGCGCTCACCCTCCTGTGGCGCTGGCCGCAGTTGCACGATGCCGTGGTGCCGGACAGCCTGAACAAGCTGTTGTATCCGATCAGCAAGACCGACCTGTCGCCGGTGCGCCTGTTGCACTTCCTGGCGCTGGCCTACGTCACGGCGAAACTGCTTCCCGACACCGGATGGACGCAGAACTGGCTCGCGCAGCAAAGCTGCCGCATGGGGCGTTTTTCCCTGGAGATATTCTGTCTGGGCGTACTGCTGGCGCCCTTGGCCGACATGCTCAACGCATTGACCGACGATGCCGTCGCCATGCAGATCTGCACGGCGCTGGCCGGGGCCGGTTTGATGGCATTGCTGGCGCTGTGGCTGGAATTCAACAAGTGCTTGAACAAACCGGCGCCAGTGCTTGCCACGTAAAGCCGAATTGACCCCTCGTCAATTCGGCGTTGCACCGCTCGATAGCTGTGGCATCAGTGCTCGATAAAAACCTTCAACGGCGGTTCGTGCATCAGGAAGTTCTGGTGCGAGATGTTCCAAGCATAGGCGCCCGCGAGGGTGAACACCAGCAGGTCTCCTGTCGCCAACTGCGCCACCGGTTGTTGCCGGGCAAGGACGTCCTTGGGCGTACACAGCTGCCCCACCAGCGTGACGGTCTGATCCTTGAGCTGTGCCTCCTGTGTGCCGCGCAGCACCGTGAAGGGATGATCGTGACCCTGAGCTGCAGGCGTACGGAAGTGGTGAGTACCACCGCGGCTGATGGCAAAGAATTCGCCGTGGCTGCTCTTGATGTCCAGCACCTGCATCACGTAGTAACCACAGGCTGCGCTGATGAAACGGCCGATTTCGAAACGCACCCGGGTCGTGCCCATGTCGTACTCATCGATCAACCCTTTCAGGCCCTGGCAAAACCGTGGCCAGTCGAACGACTGCGCGGCGTCCTGATAGTTGATGCCCATCCCGCCGCCAACATTCAGTATCGGCAGTTGCAGCTCATGGTCGCTGCACAGCTGGCGGAAGGTCAGGAAGTAGCTGCGAATCAATTCAAGGTGCGCATCGACGTCCAGCTGATGCGAGAGCAGATGAAAGTGCAGCCCCTCAAGCTGCAGCGAGGGCTCTTGCTGCAGCACTTGCAGGGCATTGGCGAGCCCCTCTTCGTCCAGCCCGAATGGCGTGGGTTTGCCGCCCATGACCAAGCGGCTCTGCGGTGCCTGGGCCAGTTTCAGGTTCAGCCGCAACATCACGGGGGCTCGCACCCCGCGTTCGCTGGCGATGCGGGCCAGGTTGCGCAATTCGCTCACGCTCTCCACATGAAACGCCGAAATCCGATATTGCAAGGCAATGTCCAGTTCACGATCGAGCTTGCCGGGGCCACCAAAGATCAGCGGCTGGTCGGGGCACTGCTCATGCAGCCACGTCAGCTCACCGCCCGAGGCCGCCTCGAAACCGTCTACCCAAGGAGCCAGGGTTTTCAGCACGAGGGCTTCCGGGTTGGCCTTGGCGGCATAGAATAATTCGCAGTTTTTCGGCAGTACCTGGCGCATCGCCTTGACGTGTCGCTCAAGGGCCGGCAGGTCGTAGACGTAGGCGCACAATGGCTCATCATTTTCAGCCTTGAGTTGCTCGATGCGTTGGGTGACGCAGACCGGAAGGCTCATGCGCGTTTCCTCGTTTCACTGATCGCCAGCGGGCTGTGCAGTGAGGTGTATCCGGCCTCGCGGTCGGCGCGCATCATCAGTCGCGTCATGAAGTTTTCCTTGCTTGGGAAAGGTGCGCCGGCGCACAACTCACGCAGTTCCGGTGGATGGCCAAGACGCGCGGACTGCCTGTGCAGCAGATCGCCGATACGCGCCCACAAACGCTGCTCCAGCGCGTCGCTGCCGTTGGCCAGATGGAAGATCGCTTCGCCCAGATTGTTCACCAGTGCGCAGTAACCCACCCGTTGCCAGGCCTTTTGCGCACTGTAGTAAACCGATTGCCGGGTACGTTCATCCAGCGCGCTCAGGCGTTCGGCGGGCCAGATTTGCGGGACCAGCTTGGTCCCTTCCAGATCACGAATCCAGACCCGGCTGGGCAAGCCGTCTTCAGCGAAGCCGATGACCGTGTTCTGCAAATGCGGCTCCAGCACCACCCCCTGATTGAACAGGCAGTACAGCACGCCGCCGAGCATCTGGGTGGCATAGGCATCCAGCCAGTTCGATGTGGCTTGCTCGATGCTCAAGCCGGCGTTGTCGGCGTAGCGCTGGACCTGTTGACGGCAGACACTGCGACCTTGTTGATCCCAGGTGAACAGAGCCATTGCCACTTGCGGTCGATAGCGCTCACGGTCGGCGACGGCAAGGTTTTGTCGGTAAACGATACCGAAGCATTCGGTGACTTCGCGGGCCTCTTCCAGCGTACCCAGGGCACTGAGGTCCAGGCTGGTGGCGCTGGGTTCGGGCATCAGCATGAAACCGGGCTGTTGCGTCGCCAACTCGTCCATGATCGGGCCGAGCAGGTGCGTGAGGGCCACGGCGCTATCGAGTTCATACCAGGCGTTCTTGCGCACACAGTTGGTCAGGCGCACGTGCATCGAGAACTTCAGGAAGTACGCCATCTCTGGATGGTAGAGCGTGCGCACCGACGACGTCGGGTACATGGCTTGCCCCAGGGGACCAAGGTATTCGATAAGGCCCTGTTGTTGCGCGCGCTGCACCAGCGGATCGGCCAGCACCCGGGCGACTTCCCAGGGGTGGCACGGATAAGCGTCGTCGCGGCCAGAAAGCTGACGCAAGGTGCTGCGCGGATCCTCGCCCTGATGACGAAGCAGCGTCGGATCGACCTTGAACCAGTGCAACTGGAAGCTGGCGCCGACTTCCGGCGAGCAGGCCAGCAAATCGTCATGGGAGATGCCCTCACGACTTTTCGGGGTCGGATGCAAGGCATGGCCCCACAGTTGATGTTGCTCGGACGCCAGCAGGCTGTCGGCAGACTCGTTGGCCGGGCGGGCGTGACGCAGGAAGGTGCGGGTGATCTGCAGGCTGTTGGCGACCTGCTGCAGCATCTCGTCGACGCGCTCGACACCGCTCAGCGGCGTACAGATCAGCCGCGCCAGTTCAGCGGCGTTCAACGGCCGCCAGCTCTGGTTGTTACCTTTGAAATAGGGGGCGCTGATGTAGTGGCAACGACCCAGGATGCTGACGCGACCGACGCGTACCACCAAGCGGCCATTGGGCAGTTGAATGCAGATGCAACGGCCGTTGACCTGGCGCAGGCTCATTGGCAGATCCTGCGCCTGATAGTTCAAGATGGCTTCGTTGCGCGGCAATGCGTATTCGCGCAGATAGCAATTGAGCAGGCACTCGATGGCATGGCGCTGGGCTTCGCCATCCAGGGCATGGTCATTCAGGGATACGGCGACGAGCGATGCAGTTTTAGCGAGCGTCATGCTGGAATCTCCCGGGAAGTTTTCAGTAGAGGGTATGCGAGCACCATGGCCGCGATGGCCGCCAGACACGCAACGAGAAAGGGTGACGCGACGCCACAGGCCTGACTGACCAGGGCGGCGGTGACACCGGCAGCGGTGCCGGCCCATTTGCCGCTGGAGTCGAACCAGCCGAACAGGCGGCCGGCGCTGCCTGCGCGGCTGCGCTGGCTCAGGCAACGGTGCAGGCCGACAAAACTGAGCAAAATGCCAGCGCCGCTGAGCAGACGCAGCGCAAACAGCGGTTCGGCCTGCACGCTCCAGAATTGCAGCGCGTTACTGATGGCCAGCAGCGCCAGCCCCGGCAGCAGCAGGTTGCCTTGATGCTTCTGGACCCAGGGCAACGCCAGCAGATAAACCACATGCGGCAGGCTGTAGAGCACGCCAATCAAGGCATCGCTGCCAATGCCCAACTGTTCGCCGAACGGCACGAAATAGGGAAAGGTGACGACCATCGCGAAGCTGAACAGGAACTGCACGGCCAGCAGCCGCGGCAGGTCTGGTGGCAGCTCGCCCAAGGCCTTGGCGACCTTGCTGCCCAAGGCATTTTTGGGGGCGTCGTTGGGCAACGGCAGGATGAGCACGAAAGCCAGCAATGGCAGCCAGGCCAGATAGCGATACAGACTCAATCCCAGGCCTTGCGAGGTCATCAGTCCCAACAGGATCGGGCCGCTGATCATCGCCAGGCGCGCCGAATACTGCGTCCAGTTCAGGGCCCGGGACAGATCGCCCTGCTTGAACTGGGTCGACAGGTAGGCGTTGGACGCCGCCATCGCCCCGCCGAAGGTGCCCTGGATGATCAACGCCAGGACGAACACCGGCAGATTCGGGCTGAAGCCGGCCAGCAGAAATCCGGCAAACAACCCGGCGTGGGCACGCAGCAACGACAAGCGACAACCGTTGCGGTCGGCCCAGCGCCCCCACATCGGCGCCGCCAGTGCGGTGCAGAGTGTCGGCAGGACGAACAGCACACCAATGGCCCAGCCAGGTGTGTCAGGCGCGAGATCGGCGAGGATGCGCGGCAGGTACAACGGAATACCGAGCGCAGTGAAGGCGGACAGGTAATGCCCCAACAGGACGCTGGTGATCAGGCGCCGTTGCATGGCACATCCTCCAGCAGAAAGTTTGCCGCACTGTAGCCATAGAACTTGTTGATATCGCTGGCACCGGAATGCGCCTTGCTGAACAGGCTGCCAGCGCTGAGCAAATATTTGACCGGCAGTTTCGGCTTGTCCAACAGCCATCGGTGCGCGTCATGGCAATCGATGCCTTCGGCTTCGAGTTGATGCAGGCAGTTCATCAATCTCTGGCGCAGCATGCCGTACAGACTGGACCGTGTTGCCAGCCCCGCGGTGGCGATGGCTTCCAGGATCGCCACGATATTGAGCTGCAAGGTGATGGTGCAGAACATTTCGGCCAACGGCTGGGTGCTGTCGACGCGAATGCGTTCATCCTGCAACGCTGCCGGCAGGTCAGCGAGATCCGGGCAGGCCGCCGCGAAGCGCCGAGGCCACAGCCGCGCGGCGTCGTTGTCCTTCATCAGCAGGCGCAAGGGCTGGCCTTGTTCGAACATCAATACGGCGTTCTGCTGGTTGGCTTCCAGTGCAATGCCATAGCGCAACCACAGACGCAGATGGACCTGCAGCAACAGATCGAGGTATTCGCCCAACCAGTGTTGCCAGGAACCTGCGTAGTAGCGCTCGACCAGTTGTTCGAGGAACAGGCTTCCATCGGCAAGCGGGCTGGCCAATGCCGCGACAGGTACCAGGGTGACCTTGTCCAGGCCCACCGGATAACGGCGCACGATATAGGCCAGGTGCCGACTCTCGGCGGCATGCCCTCCATGCTTTTCGTCGACGTGCAAGAAACGTGAGGCCAGTGCCGGATCGCGCTCGGTCAAGGCCAGCAGTGTGGTCTGGAACCAGTGACCGTCGTACAGCGTGCTCGGTTTGATCAGGCGCAAATTGCGCGCGCCGAGCGTGCTGACCAACAACGGCAGCTTGATATGCCACTGCGGTTGATCGATACAGACCACCGTGCGCACCGACAGCGTGGGCTCGACCGGCATGGCCGAACGTGGCGCCTTGAGGGTTCCTTCAGGCAGGCCGTATTGCTCAAGTTCGCTCCAGGTCAGCGGGTGTACCGGCAATAACGAATGGGTGTTGTGCAAGGTCGGTGACAGGCCGACTTCCTCGAAGTCCGGCCAGTGAGGCGGCTGCGGGCTGGTCAGGGTCAGGGCGTGGTTGGGAATCGCCAGCCAGTTGAGCTCGAAGCGCGGTGCAAACTCCGGCGCGTAGCCTTTGAGCGCGTCGGCATCGAAGCCACTTTTGGCCCGCGCCGTTGGATAGAACGGGTGATCGAGGTAGCTCGCCAGTTGATCGATTTTCAGTAACCGCTGCGACCAGTCCGGCAGGCCAGTCACGTCGTTCAGCGCCGGCGCATATTGGCGATACGCCTGATTGCACAGCGCCCGGTGTTCGGTCGCGCAATCGGCTTCCTTCAAGTACGCGGCAAACAGCGTCAGGCTTTCTTCGTCCAGGCCGTGGCTCAGGTGGCTCAGCCACAGCCGGTAGCCGTGTTGAACCTCACCGGGGTTGTGCGCCGACACCTTGATCCAGGCGTCGCCCGTACTCACCCAGTCCTGCAATGGATAGGCCTTGACCACAGGGAGCCAGAGTTCATCGGCGCCCAGGTGGGTGATGCACAGCCAACTTGCGTCGCACTGTTGTGGCAAGAGCTGGCCAAGGGCTGCTGGCAACGTGCCGATCCGCCCTGCGCTGACGATCTCACGGATGTCCTCGCGCAGGCAGCAATCGATAATACGTCGGGTCATGAACGCCTGATCCGCGTCCTCCGGTCGCAGGCTCATGCGACCACCCACTTCAGGTCGCCGAGCATCGAGTTCAATTGCGCGTCCAGGCTCGTTTCATCCGGTGCGATCAGTCGCAGGACACCGACATAATCCTTGTTGGAATGGCTGATGGTCACGGTGTCGCCGGTAGTGTGCAGCGCCCGGTAATCGCACCAATGGCCTTCCCGCTCAACGTTGAAGCTGGCACTGGCCTGATCCAGGCGCCCCGAACGATCGGCAACCAAGTAATGAACGGTGGCCGCGGCTTGCGCCGGCTGCGCCTCGATCAGGCGGTCACCCAGATGCAGAGCCACGATGCGGTCGAACCAGCCCTGTGGCAGCAGCCGATCCAGCAGGAACTCGCGGCCATCGCCGATGCTGCGATAATTGATCTCGACCAGCACCGGACCTTGCGCGGTCAGAATGAACTCGCTGTGACAGACCCCGAAATTGACCCCGAACGCTGCGACTTGAGCCAGCGCGGCGGCACGCTGGGAACTGCACAGCGGACCGTTCCAGCGCGCCGCCAGCTCGACGAAATGCGGTGGTGCAGAAAGGCTGACGTCGAAGCCGCCGATAGCTTGCAGATTGCGCCCGTCGCCCAGGGTTTCGAGGGTGAACAACGGGCCTTCCATGTACGCTTCCAGCAGCAATGCCCGATCCGGTTGCTGCTGCCAGAAGCTCTCACAGTAAGCGCTCAATTCAGCGGCGTTGTGACACAGTCTGACGTCGAGGCTGGCGACGCCTTCGCGGGGCTTGGCGACCACCGGCCACGGTGCATCGCTCGGCACTGCGGCGTTCGATGTGAGCACCTGGAACCATGGCCCGGGCAGACCCAGGCGCTGCATGCGTTCGCGCATGGCCGCCTTGTTCTTCGCCGCGTAGCACAGCCGCCAGTCCTTGCCGGGGCATTCGAAGGCCTCGGCAACCATGGCTGTTGCGGTCTGCAGGTGATCGCTGTTGGAGAACACGGCGCCAGGACGCAGGCCTTGACCATTGATCATCTCGATGACTGCGAGCGGATTGAACACATCGCACTCGATCACCTGCAGCTGTTGCGGCGAAATAGCCGAAGTGGCGAGCAGGCGTCTGTGCTCCTGAGCGTGGTCGGTAATGACCACGATCGGCAATCCGCGTTTGTGCGCGGCAGGCACGAAACCCTCCAGAATTGCAGGGTGGGCGACATGAGCAAGGATGACGAATGGTCGTTGCATGGCAGGTTCCTGGAGGCAGCAGTTGCCCGTCCCGCGGGATCGGGCAACTGGTTTACGGGGCGCGGCTGCGCGGTTTAGAAGCGGTAGTTGACGCCGAGAGTCAGCGAGCGCTGCGGCGCGGGTTGACGACCCCAGGGACTGGTGTCGATACCGCGGTAGTAGTACTCGCGGTTGAACAGGTTGCTGATGCCTGCCGACGCGGTCAGCAGGCTCTTGTCGGCCAGCTTGAACTCACGCTCGATAGCAGTGTTCCAGAGCCAGTAGGCCGGCAGCTTGCCGACGCTGGCTGTGGCGTCTTCATCGCCTGAGTTGGCGGCATCGGTGTAGGCACTGCTGACGTACAGGCCGTCGAGGCTGTAGGTCCAGTGCTCGGCGAAACGGTAGCGACCGTCAACCGTGAACTGATTGCGCGAAGCGAACGGTACTTCGTTGTCCTTGAACTGGCCGTTGCGTTGCTTGGCATCGAGGTAGGCATAGCTGGCATGCAGGTCCAGGTCACGCATGGCATCCGGTGTCCAGAAAACTTCGGTCTCGATACCCTGGTGACGGGTGCTGCCCAGGTTCTGGAAACGGTCGGTCGTGGAGTTGTAGGCGATCTGGTCGTCGAAATCGATGCGGTACACACCGAAGTCGGCGCGAAAGCCGTCCCACGGGGTATAGCGCACGCCGGTCTCGTAGTTCCACGCCAGCTCGGCACCGACATCGCCTTCCTTGACGATCTGCGTGACTTGCGGCGGACGCAGGGACTTCTGGGCATTGGCGTAGACAAACCAGGCGTCGCTCGCTTGATAACCGACCGTCAGGCCTGGCAGCCATTCCTCGGATTTGTTCTCGCGGGAGACACCGGTGATGCCGTCGCTGTAGTCCATGCGCGCGTTTTCGTAGCGCACACCCGGGGTGATGGTCAGGCGACGATCGAGCAGGCCGATTGCGTTGCTGAGGTAGAACGCACGGGCGTCATCGTCGAACGTCCAGTCGCGGAACGGTGCCGTCACGCCGGTAGCGAGGCTCTGGCGATTGACCTTGTAGTCGATGTCTTCCTTCACATAACGAGCGCCCAGCAACCAGGTCTGGCCGACCGTGTCGCCGTCGATGGTGCCACTGATGCGCGGCTCCGTACCCCAGACTTTAAAGTCGCGTGGCCCGTCCTGCTTGGTCACCGCCGTGCCGTCCGGGGTGAACGGCAGGCCGACCACGAAGTTACGGTAGCTGTCGTGGGCGAAGTTGGTCCAGCTGACTTCCACCGAGTCAAACGGCCCCATGCCGCCCAGGCGCTGGGTATACGTACCCCAGACGCGATTGGTGTCGCCTTCGAATCTGTCCAGGGGACGCGTCGATTGCCGTGGATCATCCTTGTAATCCTCCACGCTGAGCGCGCCGGCCAGTTCCATGTCGGCCTTGTAGCGCTGGATACCGAAACTCAGGTCGCGATCGTCGTCGATGTTCCACTGGCCACGCAGACGGTAGTTCTGCACATCCGTGTCGGAGTGCTCGCGACCGTACTCGCCTCCCAGGGTGTTGACGTCCAGCTGCAGGCCGAAGTTGTCGGTCAGGTAGCCACCAGTGCCCAGGTAGGTGTCCCACAACTGGCGCCCGCCGGCGTTGAAGGTCAGCTTCTCCTGCAGCGTGGTTTCCCACTCTCGCGGAATCGGCTTGCTGATGAAGTTGATCACCCCGCCGACGTTGTTCGGACCGTATTGCACCGCTGCGCCCCCACGCACGACGTCAATACGATCGACCATGGCCATGGTCACTGGAAACAGCGACAGCCCCGTCTGGCCGTAGGGCGCCAGTGCCAGGGGAATGCCATCGGACAACGCCTGGATCCGGCCGCTGCGACTCTCGTACAGCCCGCGTACCGAAATCTGAGGCAAGGCGCCGGTGCCGGTTTCGTCAAAGATCTTGATGCCCGGTACCCGTTGCAGCGCGTCGTCCACGCCGCGCACGCTCGCCTTGCTCAGTTCGCTGGAGTCGACCACGCTGCGGCTGCCGGCGTAGGTACGCACCTCCTGATCGCTGGCCGAGCCAAGAACGTCACCAGAAATAACCGTAGGTGCCAGATCCAGGCTACCGGCAGGCTCGGTGGATTGATCGGCAGCCATGGCACCATGGCAAATACCCAGGCTGATCAGGCTGAGTGATAAGTGAAGCGATTTTGTTTTTTTCATCAGAACTTCGTTGGCTCATCTTTACTGTTGGAAAGAATGCAGGTGGGCTTTCAATGCCTTGTGCAGCACCCCCCGGTCTTCACCTGCGAGAAAGCTTTTGATACCGCGAGCACGCCACAGCGCGTTCTGTTCAGCCGTGCGCGGATTTGCGCAAAATGGAATGGCGGCGCCCTGGCAGGCATCGGCCATGTCTTGCAGCATTTGCCAGACCTGAGGATGGAGCGGGTCAGGTCCCAGACCTAGATCGAGCGACAGATCCAGTGCGCCTTCCATGATCATGCCCACCCCTGGCAGTTGCAGGATCTCGCGCAGCGCGTCGACGCCCTCGCGACTTTCGATCATGGGAATGATCGGCGTCTGGCGATTGGCCAATTCGATGTATTCGGGTAACGGCAGGCGACCGAATCCGGTAATGCGTCCGCCGGTTATGCCGCGTTTACCCAGGGGTGGAAAACGCGCCGCTTCGATGGCGCGCTGAACTTGCGCAGCACTTTCGGTGCGTGACAGCACAATCGCCTCGATACCGGCGTCTAGAGCCCGCCCGATCAGTTTCTCGTCCACTTGCGGGATGCGCAGCCAGGGCGAAATACCCGCGGCTTCACAAGCGCGGACACAATGCATGAGGTCTTCTTCGGAGCGCAGCAAGTGCTCCACATCAAGAATCACGAAATCGTAGCCCGCGAATGCAATCATTTCGCAGAGCATTGGAGAAGGGACGGAGTTGAGCAGGCCGAAGACGGTTTTCCCTTCTTGCAGCCGGGAAAAGACTGGAGAAATTCGCAACACTGACACAAGTCCTTTAGGTCGAATTGTTGCCAATAGTAATCATTTACATTAGTAAGTACATCAGTTTTACAATTAAAATCAATTTCATGCGATGTCGAATCGCCACATCTTCGGGGCGAAAATCGACGCAAGTCCATGCCCGCCTGGGCATCGCCAATCATGGGCCGGGATATATTTTTTTATGCAGGGAAAAGGTGCGTGAGCTCCCGAGCGGTAGCTGTGGAGTGTGGTGGTCTGGTTATGAACTCCATGCCGTTCTGCGCCACGAAGCGTGGCGCAGAACGTCCATGAAACGACCTATTACGAACTTACAGCAGCCTGTGCAACGTTGCGCGGCTGCAACTTGAACACGTAGAACAGCACGGTCAGCAGCACCAGGAATGCCGGGCCGACATACAGCGCCACGCGGGTATCCGGGAAGTAGGCCATCAGGCCGACTACCAGCACCAGAAACGCCAATGCCACGTACGAGCTGACCGGATACAGCCACATCTTGTACTTCAGGCCGGCACGCTCGCTGGCGCTCAAGCCTTTGCGGAACTTGAGCTGGGACAGCAGGATCATCACCCAGGTCCAGATCGCGCCAAACGTGGCAATGGCGGTGACCCAGACGAAGACTCTTTCCGGTGCCAGGTAATTGAGCAGCACGCCTAGCAGCAATACACCCATCGACAGCAGCAACGCACGACGCGGCACGCCGTTGCTCGAAGTCTTGGCGAAACCGGCCGGGGCCTGGCCGTTCTGCGCCAGGCTGTAGAGCATGCGCCCGGTGCTGAAAATGCCGCCGTTGCAGGAGGACAGCGCAGCAGTAATCACCACGAAGTTGATGATACCGGCAGCGGTCTTGATGCCAAGACGCTCGAAGGTCATCACGAACGGGCTGCCTTGGGTGCCGATTTCATTCCACGGGTAGATCGACAGGATCACGAACAGCGCGCCGACGTAGAACAGCAGAATTCGCCAGAACACCGAGCCGATCGCGTCGGGAATGGTCTTCTGCGGGTTCTTCGCTTCACCGGCGGTCAGGCCGATCATTTCCACGCCCAGGTAGGCGAACATGACCATCTGCAGCGACATCAACACGCCTTGCACGCCGTTGGGCATGAAGCCGCCATGGGCCCACAGGTTGGAAATGCCCAGTGCCACGCCGTCGTTGCCGAAACCGAAAGCGATAATGCCGATGCCGCCAAGCACCATCGCCACGATGGTGACGATCTTGATCAGGGCGAACCAGAACTCGAACTCACCGAAAGCCTTCACCGCGATCAGGTTGATCGAGCCCATGCTCACCAGCGCCGCGAGCGCCCAGATCCAGCGCGGTACATCGGGGAACCAGATGCCCATGTACACCGCCACGGCGGTAATTTCCGCGACACAGGTCACCACCCACAGGAACCAGTAGTTCCAGCCAGTGAGGAAGCCCGCGAGCGGGCCAAGGTAGTCCTGGGCGTAACGGCTGAACGATCCGGCGACCGGGTTGTGCACGGCCATCTCACCGAGGGCACGCATGATCACCAGGATCGCCAGACCACCGATGATGTAGGACAGCATGATGGCGGGACCCGCCATTTCAATGGCTTTGGCCGAACCGAGAAACAGGCCGACGCCGATACAGGCGCCAAGGGCCATCAGGCGAATATGCCGTTCACCGAGTTCGCGTTTGAGCGGACCGCCCTGAGCGGTACCGTCATGGGGCAGGTGATTGCCGACTGCCATAGGGTTCTACCTCATTTTGTTATTGATTTGACCACCGAGTGAAGAAGCGCTGAACGATAGCCATTGCTTCTGCGACACCGGTCCTGCGTTGTGGGCGGGACCGTCGAGCAGGTAAAACCTGCCCGATCAGGGGACGTGCAGTATAAAAAGCTTAAAGCAGGGTTTTTCACTCTATAAATAACAACATTTAGCCATAAGTCCCGGCAAATGCCGGTATTGCGGAGGTAATTTACCTGACCAATGTAGGATTATTCGCGATTGAAACGGCGCGGAGTATTGCACAGCATTGGTGCATCGTCATGTGCCTGAGAAAGACCATGCTTACTCTTGGAAAGCTCTATCTCAATACTTTCAGGCTCACACCTGCCTCCCACTCTGGCGACAGGCTTGTGTGACCAGAGGACTTTTGTGGCGAGGGGGCTTGCCTGTGGCGAGGGGGCTTGCCCCCGTTGGGCTGCGCAGCAGCCCTGAAAGCGGCGGATGCGGTTTATCTGACATTACAGGGTGATTATTGAGGGTTGCTGCGCAACCCAACGGGGGCAAGCCCCCTCGCCACAGGCAAGCCCCCTTGCCACAAATGCCTGTCGCCACACCGGCGTCATGTGCCTGCGAAACACCGCCCTGCCCCTTGGAAAGCTCTATCTCAATACTTTCCGGCTTACACCTGCCTTCCACTCTGGCGACGGAATTGTGTAACCAGAGGGCTTTTGTGGCGAGGGGGCTTGCCTGTGGCGAGGGGGCTTGCCCCCGTTGGGCTGCGTAGCAGCCCTGAAAGCGGCGGATGCGGTTTATCTGACATTACAGGGTGATTATTGAGGGCTGCTGCGCAACCCAACGGGGGCAAGCCCCCTCGCCACAAAAGCTCTCCTCGCCACAAAAGCCTGTCGCCACACGAGCCCCACTCCACGCGAGCCGCCACAACACCTGCTTTTGTGTTCAGTCCTTCACTGAAATCAGATTTTTCACTCAGTGTTTGTCGCGCCACTTCAGCCGGTGCGGGACTAGTTTGAAAGGGTAATTGATCACCTCAAAAGGAGGCATGGATGCCTGTTAAACCCAACTCCCACCGCTTGCGTCGGGGGCGGCACTCCGAGAGCGGTCGCGCCTATCTGGTCACCGCAGTTGTTTACAATCGACAACCCGTCTTTGCCGATTGGCATCTGGGGCGGCTGCTGGTTACGGAATTGCGCCGAGCCCATGATTCGGGGTTAGTGAACTCAATCGCCTGGGTCGTCATGCCCGACCATTTTCATTGGCTTATGCAGCTGCAGGACTGTGATCTGGGGCACGTGATCGGAGCCGCCAAATCACGTTGCACCCGGAAAGTGAACAAAATGAGCGGTCGCCATGGCCCTCTCTGGCAAACCGGTTATCACGACAGGGCCATCCGCGATGGAGAGGATCTGCTTCCATTCGCCCGCTACATAGTCGCCAATCCCTTGAGGGCAGGCCTGGTGCAAAAGATCGGCGACTACCCGCTCTGGGATGCCTGCTGGCTATAGACATCGCAGCCCCTATTTGGCCAGGGCTTATGTCACAGGTGCTTGTGTGGCCCGGGGCTTTTGTGGCGAGGGGGCTTGCCTGTGGCGAGGGGGCTTGCCCCCGATGGGCTGCGCAGCAGCCCTGAAAGCGGCGGATGCGGTTTATCTGACATTACAGGGTGATTATTGAGGGCTGCTGCGCAGCCCAGCGGGGGCAAGCCCCCTCGCCACAAAAGCTCCCTGCCCACAAAAGCCCCCTGTCCACAAAAGCCCCCTGCCCACAAAAGCCCCTTGGCCACACAAGCACCTGCCACAAAACCCGTCTCGCCAGGCGTGCCCTCCTCATCATCAGACAGCTTTTTGGTCGCAAATCCATGCTGGTCCGTGCATCATTTTACTGTTCACAATTTTTTCACCATCGCCAACCACCGTCTAAGCTACAGACAAGTCCGATCAATCTGCGTGAATGGATCAGTCGACTATGGGCGCTTTGTGGCAAACCGATTCGAGTAAAACCGTGGTTCCGACTGAACGAGTGGATGAAGCGCCATTACCTGAAAAACCCCGTCGCTCCCGGCACGGGTGGGGGGCGTTCTGGCTGTTGTTATTGATCATCGCGATTGCCGTGGGGCTGGCGGCTGCCAGGGAGATGCGCACTTCGAAGTTCCAGGCCCAGGAAGTCAGCAAATATGCCGCATCCCTGAGTTATGAAATGCAACCGGGCCCCAGCGACTCCATTCGCTACCCCGGAGACGGTCCGTTCGACCGGCGCCTGGGCTACAGCTCACTGGATGAATTCCTGCCACGCCTGATCAAGCGCGATTTCGTCGTTGAAGCGCAAACGCGTTTCTCCCCGTCCCTGATGAGTTACAGCGGCAAAGGCCTGTTCGTGCCCTATGCCGAGAAAATCCAGGCCGGGTTGTCGATCACCGATTGCCGCGCGGCGCCGCTGTACCAGTACAAGTATCCGCAACAACTCTATTCGAGCTTTACCGCCATCCCTCCGGTAGTGGTCAACAGCCTGCTGTTTATCGAGAACCGCTTCCTGCTCGACCCCAAACAGCCGCAGGCCAACCCTGCCGTGGACTGGCCACGCTTCGGCATGGCCGCCTGGTCCCAGGTCGCCAAGTTGCTGCACGTGCCCGGCCAGTCTGCCGGCGGCAGCACCCTGGCCACCCAACTGGAAAAATACCGGCACTCGCCCGATGGCTTGACGGTCAGCGGCGCGGAGAAAATCCGCCAGATGATCTCCGCCACCGTGCGCGCCTATCAGGCCGGGCCGCAAACCCTCGAAGCGCGGCAGAACGTCGTGCGCGACTACCTCAACAGCGTGCCATTGTCGGCGGTACCGGGGCACGGTGAAGTGCACGGTATGGCCGAAGGTTTGCGCGTGTGGTACGGCTCCGATTTCAACCAGGCCAACGAGGCGCTGGCCAGTACCGCGACCGATCCGAAAACCATGGCGGACAAAGGCCTGGCCCTGCGCGAGGTGCTGTCATTGATGATCGCCCAGCGCCGCCCTTCCCATTACCTGACCAAGGGCCACGATGAACTGGCCGACCTCACCAACAGTCACATTCGCCTGCTGGCGCAGAATGGCGTGATCGATGCGCAGTTCGCCGCCGCTGCCCTGGCCAGCAAGGTGGTTTACCGCGACTGGGCGACCCAGCCGACCATTCAACCGATCGAGACCAACAAGGGCATCAGCGTTGCGCGAAGTCGCCTGGCCGGCATGCTCAACCGACCGTTATACGACCTCGACCGTCTCGATCTCTCCGCCACCAGCACCCTGCAGGGTGAATTGCAAACCCAGACCACCGAATACCTCAAACACCTTGCCGACCCGGCCTTTGCCACGCAGATCGGCTTGATGGGCGAACGCTTGCTCACACCAACCACCACCACCCAGGTGCGCTACAGCTTCACCCTGTTCGAACTGACCCCGGACGGCTCGCGCGTACGGGTGCAGACCGACAGCACCGACCAACCGTTCGACATCAACGAAGGCAGCAAACTGGAGCTGGGCTCCACCGCAAAAATGCGCGTGATGACCACCTACCTGCAAATCATCGCCGAACTGCACGACAAATATTCAGGAATGGCCATTGCTGATTTGAAGAAGGTCGAGGTGCCGGTTCAGGACCGCCTGAGTCGCTGGGTCGTCGACTACATGATCGAGAACAAGGACCGCAGCCTGCCGACCCTGCTCGGCGCTGCCCTGGACCGCAAGTACTCTGCCAGCCCCGGCGAAGCGTTCTTCACCGGTGGCGGCCTGCACACGTTCAATAACTTTCGCAAGGAAGACAACGCCCGCATTCCCACCCTGCGCGACGCCCTGCGTGAATCGATCAACCTGCCGTTCATTCGCCTGATGCGCGACCTGGTGCGCTACACCACCTATTCGGGCCCCAACAACAGCGCCGAACTGCTCAAGGACGATCGCGACCCCAGGCGCCAGGAATACCTGGCCTCGTTCGCTGACCGCGAAGGCACTTCGTTTCTGCTGAAGTTCTGGAAAAAGTACAAAAACAAGGATACCCAGGCGCGGCTCGACACCTTCCTCGACGCCATGCGTCCGACCCCGATCCGCCTGGCCGCGGTGCATCGCTACCTGTTGCCACAGGCCACCCAGGAAAGTTTCAACGGCTTCGTACGCTCGCACCTCAAGGGTGCCAAGCTCACCGAAAAACTCACCGATGAGCGCCTTCAACGGCTCTATCAATCCTACAGCCCCGGCGCTTACGATCTGCCGGATCAGGGCTTCATCGCCAAGGTTCACCCCCTGGATCTGTGGCTGATGGGTTATCTGCTGCACCACCCAGAGGCTGAGTGGAGCGAAATCGTCAAGGCCAGCCAGTTCGAACGCCAGGAAGTTTACAGCTGGCTGTTCAAAAGCCGGCACAAAGGCGCCCGCGACAGCCGCATCCGCACCATGCTGGAGATCGAAGCATTCCTCGACATCCATCAGCGCTGGCAAAATGTCGGCTATCCGTTCGACCACCTGGTGCCCTCGCTGGCCACCGCCATCGGCAGCTCCGGCGACCGCCCTGCCGCCCTGGCCGAACTGATCGGGACCATCCTCAACGACGGCATACGCATGCCGACCCTGCGTATCGACAGCCTGCATTTCGCCGCCGACACACCGTACGAAACCAAAATGATCAACGACCCGCAGGTCGGCAAACGCGTGATGCCGTCCGAGGTGGCGAAGGCCATGCGCGATGCGCTTTCGCAGGTGGTGGATGCCGGTACGGCCAAGCGCGTGGCCGGCAGTTTCAAACTGCCCGACGGCACGCCTTTGGCCATGGGCGGCAAGACCGGCACCGGCGACAACCGCATCGAAGCCATCGGTTCCGGCGGACGAATCCTCAGTTCCAAATCGCTCAACCGTACGGCCACGTTTGTGTTCTACATCGGCGACAACCATTTCGGCACGCTGACCGCCTTTGTTCCGGGGCGCTCCGCCGAAAGCTTCACCTTTACCTCAGCGCTGCCGGTGCAAGTGCTCAAGGGCATGGCGCCGATTCTGACGCCGTACCTGCAGCCGAACAGCCACACCGGATGCCAGCCGACCCAGGTGGCGCGCCAATGAGCATCCGTGGCGGTATATACGTATTTTTCTGATGCTGTTTTTCAATCCTTTGGCCGCACAAGCGGCCATTAAAGCGCTGGAATTCAAGCTTTTATTCCGCGCCTGAGGAGATAGGCTGATCATTCTTATCGAGACTCAAGGATGATCACGATGTCTGCATTACTTCCCGCCCAACCCACTGATCTGGATAAAGGCAAACACTACGACCTCATCAAAACCCGGATCAGCGACTGCTTCCAGACGGCGCCGCCGCACAGAACCGAAGTCCTGACCCGACTCAAACTGAAATTCGAAAAATGGCACACCCGCGACGCCCAATTGCGAGAAGCCAACAAGCAGGCCTGGATCACGCAAAGCATCGTGGATCAGTTTTTCACGAGCGTGCAGGACGTCTACGCATTTGCCGCCCCCCTTCTGCAGGCCAGGCTCCTGGAAAAATATGGCGTCGAGGATGACGTGCGAACCACCTTCCTGCGCTTGTACATCGCGAGAAACAGCGACTGGTGGGTCATCGATACATCCGGCGGCGTCACCACCCGAACCGTTTCACTGCTCGATGCCGCGCTGCATAACTTCGCCGCCGGTGAAACCTTCGAAGACGATTGCGCGTTCATCACTGAGCCTGACGCCAACGGGCAGTTCGAGATCAAATCGATCAAAAACAAGATGAGCATCCAGCAGTTCCAGGATCTGTGCCGGGAACTGGATATCGGCAGCCAATACAGTAAGCATCTGCAAGACAAATTGAAGTCACCCCTCATCATTGTTCGGGAACCTCTCAAAGCAGCACTTATCGCCTGCGAAAAGGCCGCGCTGACCGCCGCTGCCGCCCTGGCGCTGATCAAGGGCGACATCAACCAGGATGCGCACCGGGTCGTCACACAAATGCTGGCGGGAACAGAAAAAACGGTGCGCAACGGCAAGGTCATCGGGCATGGCGCCCTGGGCTTGTTGGAAACGACGCTGACCGGCATCGTGGTTTTCGGCACGGCCGACAGGCTGCTTCCCGACCTCTACCCGATCATCGTGTACGTCCCCAATGACCCCGATCACCCGTTGAAGGAATACAAATCATCAGCTCACTTCGTCACTGAACTGAGCACTCAGCTGCGTGAAAACAGGGTGTCTGCCTCTTCACAGATGAGCTACCGCCAGTTTTTCAGTCAGTTCGTCGACCATAACCTGCGTGGGCATTTCTTCGCGAAAGTCGAAGAGCACCTCAACACCCTGACCTGGCATAAAAAGGATCCGCTGGACCAACGCCCGACCTGGCGTGAAACGCCGGTCAAACAACCCGACCTGCAATACCGGCGGATTTCACGCACCGGCGACCTCGCCGAGCAACTGTATCTACGCAAAATCGACAAAGTGCTCAGGGACGCCCGTGACATTGCCGTGTCCACCGCCGATGCCGACAGCGAGGCGCGCAAAGCGTGGTGGGACAACTTTCTGAAGATCGTATCGGATCTGTTCAACGCCGCGCTGATGGTCGTCACACCGTTGGTGCCGGTCATCGGCGAACTCATGCTGGCCTACACGGCTTATCAAGTGAGCACCGAAGTCATCGACGGGGTGGTCGATCTGGCCGAGGGGCACTGGGTGGAGGCCACCGAACACCTGATCGGCGTATTGAACGAGGCGGCCCAAATGGCTGCCATCGGTGCCGGCGCCTTTATCGGCCAAGTCCTGGTGGCAAAAGCGTCTGCGTTCGTCGACGGTATGCTCCCCGTTACATCAGGTACGGGCACGACACGCCTGTGGAACCCCGACCTCGCGCCCTATGAGCGACTGAACAGCGATCTGCCGGTGGCTGCAAAACCTGATGCCAACGGCCTGTACACTCACGAAGGCAAACAGATTCTGCAGGTGGCGGACAAGCAATACGAGGTCGGGAAAGATTCCGTAACCGGCAAACAGTACCTGCGGCATCCCAAACGCGGTGATGCTTACCAGCCCCGCGTTGACCTGAACGGTGCAGGGGCTTATGTGCTCGAAACCGAACAGCCGCGCACCTGGGACAACGCCACCTTGCTGCGCCGGATCGGTCCGTCCGTGGAGAGTCTGAGCGACGCGCAGCTCGAAACCGCCCGCCAGATCAGCGCAACGGACCCTGGCGAGTTGCGTGCAATGTACGTCGAAAACCAGCATCCGCCCGTCTTGCTGACCGATACGATCGCCCGCCTGGATGTCGATCAGGACATTCAAACGTTCATCGATCAAATGAACAGTGACGACCCGGTTGTTTATGGCAAGGCCGATTCCGTCACCCAAATGCAGGTCCTCACCGCCCATGGCATGTGGCCCGAAAAAGCCTCGATGCGCATCATCGACCGCGAGTCCAAAACCATCTGGGAGTACACCGGCACCCAAGCTGGCACAGGCAAGCGGCTGGTTGTTCAGCTTCAGGAACGGCAGTTACTCAACGGCGAACTGCTGAAAACCGTCATGGCAACCCTCGATGAAAATGGCACGTCGATCATTCTCGACCTTCCGGCCGACTCACTCCCGGCCTCCCTCGAGGTGCGAACCGGCGCACTGCGCAAACGGATCGCCAGTGTGGCGCAAAGCGATCGAACGAAATTGTTCAACGAGGATTACGCCAGCCGCGAACACGCCACAGAAAAAATGACGCAGCTGGTCAGGGACAAATATCCCGACATTCCTCAACAAGGCATCAAAAATTTGCTGGCCCAGGCTTCCCAGGGCGAATTGCAGATCATCACCGACCAAGGGCGCCTGCCTTTGCGCCTCAAGCGCAGGGCCTATGAACTGCAACTGGAAACCCGGACCGCCCGCGGCTCTGAGGGCTTTTACCGTGACTCACTGATCAACGCCGATACCGAACGCCTGACGCTCGGTGCCTTGCGAGTGCACAGCGACTCGCTGAGCGAACTGCGCATTGAAATCCGTGACGACAGCTTCGACGGCACGCTGCGCAACAGCGCCGGGGCAGAGGATGCCGCGACGGTGCGCATTCTGGTCAGGAACAAGGACAACCGCTACGAGGTACACGACAGCACCGGCACGAAACTGCACGAGGCCACCGACCTGTTTCAAGCCCTTTTGCAGGCGTTGCCCGAGGACAAACGCCGGGCGTTGGGCTACAACACCGGCGAAGCCAACCTGTTCAAGCAATGGGTCATGGTGAAAACCGAAACTGCCAGCGAACGACGCACGCTGCTTGATCAAAGACAACCGTCGCCGCTTGCCAAGCGCGAGGACCTCCTGCTGTTACGCGGCCCCTCGCTGTCAAAGAAAAGCGTCACATTGCAGGAACGCGTGAGGGATCTCTATCCCGATTTCAACGATAGGGAGGTTCAGACCTTCGTCCAGTCACTCAACGCCAGGGGCGATGCAATCGAGTCCCTCAAACGTTTGAAAACGGAACTAAATGATCTGCGCGAGCAGCTAGAAATCTGGCAGTCGCCCCACACAGACTCTCCATCCCGTCGCCAGAAGTTCAGCCGCGAGGGTGGCGAGCACATCAAGAACCAACTGATCAAATGCTTCGAACGCAAAAGCACAGCTTTCGGCAGGCGCAGTTTGCATCCAGAGGGCGGCTACACACTGGATCTCTCGACAGACCCGGGGTTCTCGAAAGATCTCGAGTTGTGGTGGAAAAAACTGCCAAATTTGCGCCCATATTTCGAACAGATCACCACGCTGAATCTGGATGATGCCACGTTTGGCGCAGAATCCAGCGGACTGCTGAAGGACTTCCCGAACGTGCGCCATTTGAGCGCCCGACAGTGCAAATTGACCCAGCTACCGCAAGGCATCGGCAGGATGCCTTTGCTCGAAACCCTGCGCCTTACCGGCAACAAAATTCGACTTGCTGCCGCTGACGTCGAGCGCCTCGCCAACCTGACCCGTCTGGAAACCTTGCGCCTGGACGCAAACCCGCTGGGAGCCTCGGTGAATGTCGCACGCATGCCACGATTGAAAGTGCTGAGCCTGAACAATACGGGCAGTACCGGCTGGCCTGAGGGCCTCTTCAGTTTGCGGCGGCCCAGGAGCTTTTTCCTGGACATGCTGGATAACCCCATAACTCGGATTCCAACGGTGCAGCCGGGTTCGGAGCAAGCGTTCATCATCGCTCGAACCCGCATCTTTACCGAAAACATTTCTGACGAGCTACGCGCCACTTTTCGAGATTATCGAAAGTCGGTAGGCATCAATCCGGACTTCTACACCTCCGCTCGAATCGAAGCTGAGTTGACCAAGTGGAAAGTCCCCAAAGATATAGACCATGCAACAGGTCATGCAGGTCTTGGTGCCTACCGGGTAGAAGCCTGGCACGATCTGGCCGGCGAGGAAAACTCCAGCGGGTTCTTCTCGGTCATCGAGGGCCTTGTGACCTCGGCGGACTATCTGGCAGACGGTGAGCCGCGCCAGCAGCTTACCGACAGGGTCTGGCGCATGGTCGACGCCGCTTACCTCGACGACACAGTGCGCGACGAGATGTTCGAGATGGCCCTGTTCCCCACCAATTGCGCGGATGCCGGTGCCCAGCTGTTCAACAACATGGGGATCAAGGTACTTGTCTCGGAGGCGTACTCATACTCGACCTCGGCCGAAGAGCTGCAGACTGCCCTGGTCAAAGTGGCAAAAGGCGCTGCCCGCCTGGGCGAGGTGAGCGAAATCGCGCGAGAGGATATCAAGTCGCGCGGCGGCGACCCTGATGAAGTGGAAGTGCACCTGGCCTATGAAACCGGGCTTGCCCCGCGTCTGGATCTGCCTTGGCAATCCTACAAGATGCGTTACCGGGAAATCGCCGGGGTCAGCGATGAGATGATTGACCAGGCCTACGACAAAATCATCAATGACGAACGGGCTGATGGCCTGGTGAACTTGATGCTGGACCAGCCGTTCTGGACCGATTACCTGAAGGAGACCTTTGCGCACCAGCTCAATCAAAATACCAAGGCGTTCCAACTGAAAGTGGGCCTGCTCGAAGATCTGCGTGAAGCACAGCAGGCATGGGCAGACGCGCGCAACTTGCCCGAAGCGGAGCAAGCACCGCTGAAGGCCAATTTGATCAAGCTCGCCGGTCAATGGCCGGTACCCGAAGATACGGTCCTCACCGGTAACCCGATGACCGATGAGACTTATGCAACGCTGACCCTCGAAATGGCGGATGAAGAGAAGGCCCTGAGCAGAACCTTGACCCGTCAAGCGCTGGCAAGAGTCGGGGCGTAACCACCCGCGACCCCGTCATCGTCCTGAAACTGGATACCTTGCCTTCAGGACGGTGACCTCACACCTCCGAATCCCAGATTACCGTGGCGGTGCCGGAATATTGGCTACCGCCATGTTTGAGCATCTCCTTGGTATCGTCCCCGCCCACCTCGAAATGCAAGGTGCCGGGCTTGCGATCGACATAGAAACCCGGTTGAAACAACTCGGTGCCCGAACCGCTCAGCACCAATGGCTGGCGGTTGACGGGTGAGCCGTCAGCGCGGGTCAAGCCGTTGGGTAAACTCACGCTGATCTGCATGGGCACCTGATGATTGTCGGCATTACGCAGACCGCAGGTGTCGCCCATTTCCTGCCCGCACTCCAGCTTCATCTTGAAACGTGACGAGGCCGAGATGTTGAAGGTCTGGTCGCGAAACAGCCGTGTCGGCTGGCGACTGTTATTCAACCACGCTTGCCAGCCGCCCTGTGGTACCAGTTCTACCCGATTACCTCCTGGTGGAATGTCGACTTTGAGGGTGTGTTCAACGCTCAGGGTGAAATCGAGTTGAAGAACTCCGTCCGAGGGTACAACGATGTCCCCCAGATCGAAGTCGCCACCAGGGCCTACCGAATATACCTGCGTTCCTTCGTATATCCCCGTGGACATTTGCAGTGGATTTGGCGTGCGTAGTTCGTAGGTGAAGTCCAGATACCGGTAGCCAAGACCAGGGATCTGAAACCTGGCTTGCTTGGCACACACCGCTTCTTCAGGCGTCAGCCAAAAAAATTCAAAGCCTCTAGCACCGTAGTAGCTTTCCCTGCCTATGCTTCTACAAGGAGGCGACACGCTACTCCAACGACTTCCCCACAACAGCGAATGACCTGCTGTAACAGTCGCACTGCCCGTGAGGGCCCTCACATCGTCGCTTACGTCGTAAACACCGCCCATCCCGGCAATGCGAACTTCCAGCGCCACCTCTTCGCCGGTGTTACGTTCCCTCACGGTCAGGACGCGCCAAGCCGCTGGCGTCTTTAACATCGCGCCCTTTCGCACATCTGAATGGTTCGGCTCGATGGGGCCATTCAAAGTAGAACTATTGAACATTCTCAGGCTGAAAATACCGTGCGTCTCACAGATGGCTGGATAGTTATTGCAAAACCCTTGATTGCGCGTCGTATTCCTGAATTCGTTCCTCAGCGGGTTGCTTGGATCAGGGCTGAAAGTGGCAGTGATCTGTTTGACCGCTGCCCCGGCCTGCAACGAAGAAATGCTAAGGCAGACACCGATGAAAATCGTTCTTGCCGTGCGCCGCCATGGGACCATTAATAAATGGACCGTTAATAAATGGACCGTTAATAAATTCATCATTTTTTTGGCGCTCATAAATTGTGTGGCATTTATTAGCCGGTTCTCGGCACGGCATCGGTGAATTGGGCCAGGATTGACGGGCTGCAACACAAATCCCCAATTATCAGCACTGCGCGCATGGGCTGGGACTGAAGGTTTTCATTGTCCTGAAGCTCGTTGAACGACAGGCAATAACGTGCGCCTGGTTAAACTTCCGAATCCCAAATCACCGTCACATTTCCGGAATATTTTTTTGATTGCCAGGGATCGAGCATCCACTCCACGTCGCGGGGATCAACTTCGAAATGCAGCGTTCCCGGTTTTCGCTCCACGTAAAAAGACGGCTGGAATAACTCGGTACCGCTGCCATCGCGCAACAATGGGCGGCGTTCGACAGGAGCACCACTCGCGTCACTTAAACCGCTTGGCAGGCTGACGCTGACATTCAGTTGGACTCTCTCGACACCCGAGGCCCCACCTAACGCGCAGTTGTTGCCATGGTTGTAATCACATTCCAGCCTCATCTTGAAGCGCGAGCTGGCCGAGATATTGAATGTCTGATCACGGAATAATCGCTCAGGCTTACGGCCCTTGTTCACCCAGGCTTGCCAGCCACCCGGGGGAACCAACTCAACGCGATTGCCACCCGGCGGAACTTCAACCTTGAGTTCATGCTGAACTTCCAGGGTGAAATTCAGCATCAAGAGATTGTCCTTGGGCAGTACCAGATCGCCAAAGTCGAAGTCTCCGCTCGGCCCCATCGTGTACGGAATGCTGCCTCGATAAGTGCCTGTACTCATTCCCAGAGGATTCGGGGTACGCAGCTCGTAAGCGAACTCAATGTAGCGATAGAGAAACTTCGGAATAGCGAACTTGGCCTGAGTGAAGCAAGCGCCGGCATTTTCCGGAACAAGCCACATAAAGTTGACGAAGTAATCCGTCCCGGTAATAAAACCGGAGCCTATACAGGGTGAAGGCGCATTACTCCAACGACCGATACTCCACAAGGCGCTATCACCAATGCCGCCTGTCAAATCCGTCGCGTTGGCATACAGATCATGTCGACCGCCAATACCGGCAATACGTACTTCGACAATTTCGGGTTTACTGCCGGGGGTGTCAGACACAACCGAAATCTGCCGCCACTCAGACGGTACTTTTAGATAGGCACCGAGGCGCGGATTCGTATGATTGGCTTCTACCGGCCCGCCAGTCGTCTGCTCATAAGGCACGCCCTGAACAATCAGGCTGAACATGTTTCTGGGCTTGCACAGCACCACAAAATGATGGCAAAACTGACTGTTGGGCGTCGTGTTGACGAAGCGGTTTTGCATCGGGTTGGCAGGGTCGGGCTTGAAAACTGCGGTAATCTCAGTCGAAGCCGCTCCCGCCGACAAAGAACCGCACAACCCTAACGCGGCGAGTGACAACCCGGTCAGGCGTTTTGCGATCGAGTACCAAATACTCATACTATTGATTCCATCTGGATTACAGCCTCAAGGCGCCAGCGCTTCGAAAATCATGTGCACGCTGCCGTAGTAACTGCCCGGTTTGTAACCCTCCGGCACTTCAGCTGCTGCCACTTCCAGGCCCACACGCTTGCCGAGTCGACCATCGAGTTCGGACACCACTTCATCGGCATCCACGGTGAGGCGCTTGCTGTTGAACGTCACGACCAGGGGAATGTTGTCGCTGTCCCGGCCGTTGCTCAGATACGGCTCGTCACTGAGCCGGGCGGCAATACCGCCGTTGGTATTTTTCACGTCGAAGTTCTTGCGCAACGGGGTCAAGCGGCCCGACACCGAATTGAAGGGCAGTGCCTGCTCCTGATGAATCCAGTCAGGTTCCGACGGGATTACGTAGAACTCCGCCGAGGGGATGGTCACCGACACCTCGAAGGTTTCCCGTTCGGTTATTGCATTCACGGTGCCGCTGAGCGACAGCAGCGCCAGCGATAGGGTTACGAGAGTTGCCTTGAACATTTTTGTCACCTGACACAGTCAATAAGGGCACTTGCGCAGCGAGTGTCAGCCCTTGAGCTCCACCACTTTCGTGGCCTTGCCTTCGATCATTGTGAAGCGATACTCACGACCGCTCTGTTTGTCGAACTCGAAGGTGCGGCCCGGCAAAATGTGATGTTTGGTGGTGGGCTGGCATTCGTTTTCGTTCTTGGCCGAGCAGTCCCTGAACTCATCGATCACCACCACAGAGTTGCCTTGGTTGTGGATGCGGTACTGGCCGGGGCCGTCATTGACTGCGCTGTCGAAGCGAGTCTCGGTGGGGCGCACGAAAAACACCGTGCCGTACCCGGCCAGCACGTTGACGCCGGCGGACAAGCCCTTTTTGTATTCATCGCGCTCCTCGGCGGACACGGCGAACTCGTCTTCCTGTTCCGGCACTACGGGCACGAAGCGCACTCGGAAATAACGCTCTTTCTCACGCTCGCCCATGAACACCAGACGCGTGCCCTGCATGCCATTGGCCGGAACGATCAACCGCGCGGGACTGGCCATCAGCCCCTCGCGGGCATTCATTTCGGCCTGATTGACGAGCGGCATTTCCCGCATGGTGCCATCGGCGTCGTAGATGATTTCCAGGATGTTGACCTTGACGAAAGCGGTGGCATCACCGCCGTTGAATACCCGTTTCAAGTAGGTACTTTTGTCGCCGTCGAGGTAGTCGTAAACCGTGCCGACGTTAATTTGGGGGGCGGCATTTGCCAGCAACGGCAACCAACCTGCAAACAACAATGCCCATCGAGCTTTCATTTTCCTGACCTCATGGTAATAAACGGTGAACAGACCTGATCAGTGCGGTGATCAGACTTCCGAATCCCAAATAACAGTGACTTCACCGGAGTAGCTGTGACCGGGAAACTTCAACATTTGGGCCACGCCCTCTTTGGTGACTTCAAAGTGCAGCGTTCCAGGTTTTCGATCGACGTAAATATTCGGTTCGAAACGTTCTGTACCGCTGCCACTTAACAATAACGGGCGGCGAGTGACTGAACTGCCACTTGCGTCAACAAGACCATTGGGAAGGCTGACGTTTATATTCAGCGGAACGGTATCGCCCTTTCCATCTTGCAATGCACAGGTATCACCCAAAGGCTCGCTGCATTCCAATTTCATTTTGAAGGGTGTGGACATCCAGACATTGAAGGTTTGATCACGAAACAAACGTGTGGGCTTTCGACCATGATTCAACCAGGCCTGCCATCCCCCCTCCGGCAGCAAGACCACTTTATGTCCTCCCGGCGGAATCTCGATGTTGAATACATGATCGACCGTGAGGGTGAAATCAATTTGGATAATGCTATCCGTTGGCTGCATGTTGTCGCCAAAATCAAAATCAAGATGGGGGCCGACCGTGTAAACAACACTTCCGGTGTATATTCCGGGTGCCATTTTCAAAGGGTTAGGAGTTTTAATCTGGTAGGCAAAACTAAAATCCCGATAGGCGAATTGCGGCACTTCAAACCTGGCTTGATTGGAGCAATACCTTTCAACCGGGCTCAGCCAAAAAAAATCATGCTCTGTGTCAGTGACGTGAGCACCACCTGCAGTTTCATTACATCCGGTTGGAGCAATACCCCAGTCACCAAATTCCCACAATTTATTAAGTGCTGGATATAGAGGGATTTCCTCCCCGATCAGTTCTTGCACTCGTTTACTCAGTTTGTAGGTACCACCAAAACCCGCAACTCTTAATTCAACTGCGCTGGCATCGCGACCCAACTCATCTTTAACAGGAACAATTTTCCAGCTGGCAGGAACTTTGAATGTGGCTCCGGCACGCGGATTAGTATGCTTTGCCGGGATAGGCCTGACTGAATTAAACTCAATATTTGTTCCGACGCTGAATATTTTATAATGCGGAGAATTACACGTCTGTGGATAAATTCCACAGTAACCACTATTCGGCGTTGTATTTTCGAAAACATTAACATGAGGCCTTGATGGATCCGGCGCAAACTTCGCTGTTATGTGCACAACTTCCGCCATCGCCGACGCCGCCGACAACAGCCCGATTAAGGCTATCAATTGAAATTTAATCATCTGCTTCCAGCCATCCATTAGCCAGCGGCCTCAGACTTATTCGCTGTATCGGCCAATGTGTCCGGAGAACAACGCAAATCCCCGATCATCAACACATTGCTTTCACTGCGCGCATTGGCGGTATCGAGCCGGAACTGGCATAACAACTGATCACCACGACGCACTTCCAGGGTCGGTGAACTGGCGTTCATTTCCATGGAGAAGAACCCGTCCACTTCCGTCACGCCGCGGCTGGCGTGATTGATGACGTGGTGACCCTTGAGCGGCTTGCCTTGCGGGTCGAGCAGACGACCGAGCACGGTCAGGGTTTTGCTCACGGTGATCTTGCGGTAGTCCACCCCGCCCTTGTTCAGGTGATAGCGGGTACGCGGCGGCTGGATACTCGCCGACGGCACGTGATTGCCTTCGAAGTCGAAGCTGACCGAACTGTTTTTGTAGGCCGTCAACGGCACGTAGTTGCGACCCGGGCGCAAGGTCGCGCTGCCGCCACTAAGGTCGTCGGCACGCAGGGCGATTTCATCGATGTCAGTTTCCACATCAATGATCATCCCGGCGCCACCGGCGTGTTGCTGGCTGGTCATGACCATGTGCTGGCCGCCCACGGCCACCGTGCTGTCGAGGTTCAAGCCACCGGTGTAGTTGCCGTTGTAGGAAGAACGCTGAAGGAAGGCATCACCATTGAAAGCATCGGCCTGAAAACTGCTGAGGCCGGACAACCCGACGCCATAGGTGTCGGCCAGCGCCGTCACCGAGACACTTTGCAGCACGTGGTTTTCCAGGGACTTGCGGTAAGACAGCGAGCCATTGTTGTCGCGCCCGCCCTCCCGGGCCGTGCGGGTGCCGATGCTGCCCGACCATTGTTCACCCGGCCCGCCCAGCGCAATGCTGATACTCAGGTCGACCCCGCGATTGCGTTCGTCACCGCTGCTGTAACTGCCCGGCCGGTCGAACACTGAGAAGCGCCAGTTGGCATCGCTGCCCAACAGCACGGTGCGTTGTGTCCAGCCCAGATCGAGAGCGACCCCTTCGGTATTGCCCTCGCTGTAGGACACCCGCCCGTTGAGTGAATTCTTGCTGCTGAGCCGATGATTGATCGCCAGCGAGGTGTTACTGGTCTGCCCGACAAATACGTTGCGCTGACGCACCCGAGTGCCATCCGGCAAGGTCTCATAGGTGTTGGTGGTGTCCAGCCAACTGCGATTGTGCGTGGCAAACAGGTTACCGGAGCCATAGCTGTAATTGGCCTGCAGATCCATTCCCGTGCCGTGGTCCTGGGTCTGATAAACATTGCCGTACAGGCTGGTGTTGTTGGCCAGGGTCCAGTCAATCGACGATCCGTATTGCTGTTTTCCCTGCAACTGTCGCCCCGACAGCCCCACAATCACCCGTGGATGCAGCAGGTAATTGATGGCTGCGCCCGCCGTCATGTCGCCATAGGATTGCTCATCCCAGTTGCTCAGCAGTTTGCTTTCCTGACCGGCGAACAGGTTGTAACGCCAGCGCTCATCGGAGTTGCGCCAGTTGCTGGGCTTGTACACCAGTTCCTGGGTGGTGGAGGTAATCTGACCGTCTTCGATCAGGCGCACTTCGACTTCGTAGATGCCCCCCGGCAGCTTGCGCGTATCAAGGGTTTGCAGGCCGGCATTGACGGCCTGGGTGTTGACCAGCACGCCATTGCGATAGATTTCCACCGACGCCTGGCGGTTGGCGGTAACGTAGATCGGGTAAACGCTGGGCTTGGGCGTATTGATGGCCAGGCTGTCGGAACTGCCGTACATCAGGCCCACCGCTGTGTCGGGGTTGGCACCGAATGAACGCAATTGACGGCTCAGCCCTTCGGAGTTGGGCGTGAAATAACCCAGACGCAAAAAACTGCCCTGCAGCTCACGCTGGCCATAAAATTCATGAACCGCGTGGTAGAGCTTGTCGTCAGGGCCACCGAGCCGGGCCAGTTGCAGGTTCGCGCGCTGGGTCCAGTTGCCCAGGCTGCTGCTGGCTTCCAGGCCGTAACGCCCGCCCAGGTCCTGGTCCTGGCCACCGTTGAGGTTCAACTGGTTACGCACGATCAGGCCGGTGCTACCGTCTTCGGGCAGTTCGTAATAGCGCGGGGCCTCGACATCGCGCTCGGCATTTTCGGTGGCGATCGACACCAGCGAATTCTGCAGGTTGTAATGCACCGCCAGCATCTGCTCCGGGCAACGGCCCTGACAGGCGCCCAAGGCAACGCCTTGTTTCAGGTACGTGGCCCAGACTTCACGCTCACTGGCGGGAATCTGGCTGTCACCAACGTCGGTGAACTCCAGCAAAGTGACACGATCATCCTTGGTCAAAACGATCATCGCCTCACCGACAAACTGTTGATCACGCTCCACCCGAACCGCTAATGGCACATCAAAGAAGTGCTCTTCGAATTCCGCCGGCAAGCCTTTGGCCTGAGCAAGTAAGCTGCGTGGCGTATTGGCGTTGTTAGTGGGTGCAGCGATGGCACCGGCACATAAAAAAAGTGCAAGCGCTGCCGCGATGGGAGTCATCGGGAACATGATCTGAATACTCGTTTTACATGAGAAGTCGGCGCCTGCCTGTCATCTATCGATGACAAGCAGGCAAGACCGTTGAATAAAAAGCTTTATTCAAGAACAGCGTGCAATTACGGCTTCAGTACAGGTTCGAATACAACGGCAAAACTGGTGCTGTAGTCACCTGTCTGAGTGGCGGTTGGCGTGGCAGCCGTGATGACCATTTCCCGCTGAATGCCCGCTACCGACTCCGTTTCGTTGACGACTTCAGCACTGGTGGTGCCCAACTCAACGGTGCCAATCTTGACTTTCAATGGAATGCTGTCACGGCCGTTATACAGCGCCGCATCGCCATCAATCAGAGCATTGATTGCACCTTTAGGGTCTGTGTGTTTGAAGTTGAAGATACCGCGCACACTGGTCAGATCACCATTGCCTTGCAGCTTCATGGTTTCGTCGCGACCGAAGTCATCGTTTTGCGGTGCAACATTGAACACTGAAGTCGGAACGAACGCCTTGATGTTAATGACCTGATTAATCGGCTCGGCAGCGAAAGCCATGGAAGCGCTCAGAGCCAGGACTGTCATCGGGACGGCGATTGCGATTTTCTTGAACATCATTGAATACCTGTTTTCTTGGATGGTTTCGGTTCATTGAACGTTCGAACGATGCGCCCCTGTCGGAAGCCGCTTTCAACTGAACGTTCAACGCCGGGGCATCATCAACTTCCTCTTCCTGAAAGTAAGCAGGCAACTTCCCACGGACGCGTAGTTAAACAACCTCACGCCCTGAGAGAAAAAGATACAAAAAATCAAAATAGAAAACAGTGACTGTAAGTTACGACCTACAGACAGTTTTTCGAATAAAACCTTACAGCCATTTGATCCAGTTAACGCGGGGTCGACATCTATTTTTAGAATATATACTCAATTATTATTAGAGTAATAGCTTTAATTCTTCCAAAAATGATCCTCGTGCGAAAAATCCGCCGGGTTGCATGAAATTTCCTTGGTGCAATAGATCGTTTCATCGAGCCACCACTCATTGGGATACGCGAACCTGTCGTCAAAAATGTCTTGATCATCTCTTAAGATATATCTTACGTTGTATCTAAACACGACGAGAGAAGGCACAAAATGAGAGACCATCATTTTCAACACCGCGAACACGGCGATGGCCGCGACGGCTTCGAAAAGCGCCCCGGGCCCGGTCGCGAACGCGGTGGACGCGGCCCGCGGGTGTTTGCCCCCGGCGACCTGAAACTGCTGCTGCTAGCACTGATCGCCGAACAGCCCTGCCACGGCTATGACCTCATCCGCCAGATCGAAAGCATGTTCGACGGTGCGTACAGCCCCAGCCCCGGGGTGATCTACCCGACCCTGACCTTTCTGGAAGAAAGCGAAATGATTCAGGGCGATGCCGACGGCGGGAAAAAACGCTATGCCATTACCGACGCCGGACGTCGCTCATTAAGCGACCAGGCGATTGCCCTGGATGGCGTGCGCATGCGCATCGAAGTCAGCAAGCGCTCATTGCGCGGCCACGATCGCCCGGCGGAAATTCACGAGGCGGTGCACAACCTGCGCCACGCCTTGCAGATGCACCATGGGCGCTGGAGCCCGGAAGAAATCCTGCGAGTGCGCGACCTGCTCAACGACACCGCCAAAGCCATAGTCGACGGCCCTGCCGTTCAAGCCAGCCAGGAGAAAGCCGAATGACTGTTGCCGATACGCAAGCCATTCACCGGGTCATGCACGAAATCAAACGCCGGCGCCTGGAGGTGCTGCGAGTGGTCGACCTGACCCCACGGATGCGCAGGATCACCCTCGGCGGACCGGAGCTCGCGGGCTTCGTCAGCCTCGGCACGGACGACCACGTCAAGCTGCTGTTCCCCCAGGACGCAGCACAACAGGCGGCACTCGACACCCTGGTACTGGGTGCAGGCAAAGACAACGGCCCCATGCCGGCCATGCGCGACTACACCCCGCGACGTTATGACCTCGACACGCTGGAACTGGATATCGACTTCGTGCTGCACGGTGACGGCCCCGCCTCCACTTGGGCCGAACAGGCCCAACCCGGCCAGTTCCTGCACATCGGTGGGCCACGGGGGTCGATGATCGTGCCGGATATGTTCGATAGCTATCTGCTGATCGGCGATGAAACTGCCCTGCCCGCCATCGCCCGACGCCTCGAAAGCCTGGCGGCCAACCGGCGTGCCCTGGTGATTGTTGAAGTTGAAAACGGCAAGGAGCAGCAAGAGCTGCACAGCGCTGCCGAGGTCAATGTGATCTGGGTGCTGCGCGAAGGCGGCAATGATCATTTGCTGAGGACGGTGCGCCAGGTTCAGGTCCCCGGCGGCAAGCTGTACGCCTGGGTCGCGACCGAGAGCAAGGTTTCACGCCAGATCCGCCGCGTGCTGCTGGATGAACATGGGCTGGATGAGCAGTTCGTCAAAGCGGCTGGCTACTGGCGCCTGGACGACACCAGCGACGAATAAACACAAAACCTTTGTAGGCGCTCGCTTGCCAGCGATGACGGTCTTGATTTTGCACCGCCCATTCGGACGCCATCGCCAGCAAGCCGGCTCCTACAAGGATTTTTGGGCTTTGGGTGATGAGTGTCTGGCCGCCACCCTGTAGGAGCGAGCATGCTCGCGAAAAACCCGAGGGCGCCGTTGGCGCTCAGGATGCCCGCGTTATCGTTCACGTCCATCGCGAGCATGCTCGCTCAAGGTTCCTCGGTGTATCGGCTCCCACAGGAGGCCAGTTGATTCAAGGATTACGCTGCCACCGATCCAGGCCAATCACCAGCAAAGCAATCACCACAAACCCCGCCAACAACCCGCCGGCATTGATGAACACCTGTGGATAACCCAGCTTCTCGACATCAATGAACGGATACGGGTACACCGCCAGCACATGCCCGCGCAGCAGCGAGTAGCCGAAGTACACCAGCGGATAAATCACCCACAACCCGATGTGCCGCAAGCGCAACGTGCCTTTGCCGACACAGCACCACCAATAGCCCAGAAACAGCAGCGGCATGACCACGTGCAGGAGCTCATCGGCCAGCCATTGCCAGCCTTCGGGGTGCCACAAATGGCGCAACAGCAGGTTGTACCCGAGGGCGACCACGGCAATGCTCACGGCAACGCCGCTACTGACCCACGGCTGCAGGAACCAGCGGCGCGCGGCCGACTCACGGGACGTCAGTTCACAGGTCAGTACCGTCGCCACCAGGGTATTGCTCAGCACGGTGAAGTAGCTGAGAAAACTCACCAGGCCGCCGATCAGGCTGGCTTCGATACTCCAGCGCGCATAGAAAATCAGGTACATCTGAATGCTCAATCCCGCCCAGCCGAGGAGGCTGGCCACGGCAACAAAGCGACGCCGCGCCACAGACTGGTTGAGCATGTTCAGAGCGGACGCTTGGTGCGCATCAACTTCACGTACAAGCGTTCGACCTTCTCCCGCGCCCACGGGGTTTTGCGCAAAAAGGTCAGGCTCGACTTGATGCTCGGGTCACTCTTGAAGCAGCGGATATCGATGCGCTCGGCCAGCCCCGACCATTCGTAGTGTTCAACCAGGGCGTTGAGGATCTGCTCCAGCGTCACGCCGTGTAGCGGGTTGTTGTTCTGTTCGGTCATGCCGGGGGCCTTCAAGCGAAGTAGGAATTGGAAGCCGCGCACCTTAGCCGAGGGGGTGTTCCGGTGGAAGGGCTCTGTGTGTTCTGCGTTTAAATGTAGGTGACCCCGACGATCTTTTTCTGCTCACTGTTACCAATCCCGAAAGGATGCATCTCGGTAAAAGCTCTTTCGCTATTTGTAACAGAACATTATCCTTGCGGCCGTCATTGCTGAAACGCTTCCGCCAGCCGCTTCGTTCCTGTTGTTTTCAGTTCATCCTCAGAAAAAGATCAAGAATTTCTTCCCTATGCGTTATTTTCAAACCTCACGAGACAGCGCTGTCTCTACGACTATTGCCAGCCGAAAAGCCCTGAACCTCGTCGGCGGATTCACCGCACTGGGCTTGGTCACCTGCGTTCAGGCGACCCCGGCTTTCGATAGCGATTCGTCGTGGATGCTCGGTGACTGGAACGGCACGCGCACCGCGCTTGCGGAAAAAGGCTACGACTTCAAAGTCGATTACACCGGTGAAATGGGCAGCAATCTGCACGGCGGCTACGACGACGATCGCACTGCCCGCTACAGCGACCAGTTTGGCCTTGGTACACACCTGGACCTGCAGAAAATCCTCGGCTGGAACGACGCCGAATTCCAGCTGACCATCACCGAGCGCAGCGGCAACAACATCAGCAACGACCGCATCAACGATCCGCGGGTTGGCGGCTTCACCTCCGCCCAGGAAGTCTGGGGCCGTGGCCAGACCTGGCGCCTGACGCAGATGTGGTATCAGCAGAAATTTTTCGATCAGCAACTGGACATCAAGGTCGGCCGTTTCGGTGAAGGCGAAGACTTCAACAGCTTTCCCTGCGACTTTCAGAACCTTGCTTTTTGCGGCTCTCAGGTCGGCAACTGGGCAGGCGACATCTGGTACAACTGGCCGGTGAGCCAGTGGGCAATGCGGGCCAAATATCACCTGACACCCGAGTTGTACGCGCAGGTTGGCGTGTATGAGCAAAACCCCTCGAACCTCGATCGCGACAACGGCTTCAAGCTCAGTGGCAGCGGCACCCAGGGCGCGGTCCTGCCGGTGGAACTGGTGTGGACGCCCAAGCTCAATGGCCTGCCGGGCGAGTACCGCGCCGGTTACTACTACAGCAACGCTGACGCGAAGGATGTCTACAAGGACAGCAATGGCCAGCCCGCCGCCCTGACTGGCGAGGCCTACCGCAGCGCGTCGAGCAAACACGGCATGTGGCTCGGCGTGCAGCAGCAACTGACCAGCGTTGCCAGCGACCATTCGCGCGGCCTCAGCGTGTTCGCCAACGGCACGATGCACGACAAGAAGACCAACGCCATCGACAACTACGTTCAGGCGGGCGTGGTCTACAAAGGTCTGTTGGATGCCCGCGCCAGGGACGACATTGGCTTCGCCATGGCCCGGGTCCACGTCAACCCGGCCTACCGCAAGAACGCCGAGGCGAGCAACCAGGCCCGCGTTGTTTTCGACTACGACGACCCGTCCTACCTGCCACCCCAGGACACCGAATACAGCGCCGAACTCTATTACGGCGTACACGTCACCAACTGGCTGACCGTGCGCCCGAACCTGCAATACATCCGCCATCCCGGTGGTGTGGACCAGGTCGATGACGCGCTGATTGGCGGGATCAAGGTCCAGTCGTCGTTCTAAAACTCACATAAGACTTTTGTGGCGAGGGGGCTCGTCGGATCGCCGCACCGCCCCGTTCGACTGCGAAGCAGTCGTAAATCAGACATCGCGGACTGTTTGGCAACCCGCAGTGAATGGATTTGGGGCGGCTTCGCCACCCAGCGGGGGCAAGCCCCCTCGCCACAGAGTCCCTCGCCACAGAGGCAGCGCCTGCAAGGGTGTATCACCCAAACGGGTTTTGTCTGAACCATGCCCGCACAAGATCGTCATCTACAGTGAACTTGTACGGGACTACTTGAAACATCACGGAGAATCACACTATGAGCACTGATGGTGCCTTGAGTCGAAGCCGTCTGTTGCCGACGCTGCTCGGCATACTGCTTCTGCTAATGGGCCTGGCCATGCTGGCCGGGGGGATCAAGCTGAGCATGCTCGGCGGCTCGCTGTACTACCTGCTGGCCGGTATCGGCCTGGCCCTGACCGGCGTTCTGCTGATCGCCGCGCGCCGCGCTGCGCTGGGCCTCTACGCACTGGTGCTGTTCGCCAGCACCGTCTGGGCCCTGTGGGAAGTCGGCCTCGACTGGTGGCAACTGGTGCCTCGTCTGGCCCTGCTGTTTGCCCTCGGCATCGTCATGCTGCTGCCATGGTTGCGTCGCCCGCTGCTCGTTGCAGGCGCTGCGCCGATCGGCACTGGCGCCCTGAGCGTGGCCGTGGTGATTGCCGGTGCCGCCGCACTGGCCAGCCAGTTCACCCATCCTGGCGAAATCAAAGGCCAACTGGACCGCGACAGCGTACCGGGCATGACCAACACCGCCCCGGCCATGCCCGACGGTGACTGGAACTCCTACGGCCGCAGCGCCCACGGCGACCGCTACTCGCCACTGGCACAGATCACCCCGCAGAACGCGCACAAACTGGTAGAGGCCTGGTCCTACCGCACCGGCGACTTGCCGGGGCCGAACGACCCGGGTGAAACCACCGCCGAAAACACCCCGCTGAAAGTCAACGGCATGCTCTATGTGTGCACGCCGCACAGCCAGGTGATCGCCCTGGACCCGGATACCGGCAAGGAAATCTGGCGCTTCGATCCGAAGCTCTCGACGCAGAACGCGGCGAACTTCAAGGGCTGGGCACACATGACCTGCCGTGGCGTGACCTATCACGATGACGCCGTCTACGCCTCCGAACAAAGCCCGACCGGCAGCGCCAGCGCGGTACCGGCCAACGCCTGCCCACGGCGTATTTTCCTGCCGACCGCCGACACCCGCCTGATCGCCCTCAACGCCGACACCGGCAAGATGTGCGAAGACTTCGGCGACAAAGGCCAGGTCGACCTGCGCGCCAACATCGGCGGCTTCACCGCCGGCGGCTACTATTCCACCTCGCCACCTGCGGTCACCAAAGACCTGGTAGTGATTGGCGGCCACGTCACCGATAACGTCTCCACCGACGAGCCGAGCGGCGTGATCCGTGCCTTCGACGTACACACTGGCAAACTGGTGTGGAACTGGGACAGCGGCAACCCGGACGACACTACGCCGATTGCCGAAGGCGAGGTCTACACCCGCAACTCGCCGAACATGTGGTCCATGTTCGCCGTCGACGAAAAACTCGGCATGCTCTACCTGCCGATGGGCAACCAGACCCCGGACCAGTTCGGTGGCGATCGTACGCCTGAATCGGAATTGCACGCCGCCGGCCTGACCGCCCTCGACATCGCCACCGGCCAGGTGCGCTGGCACTTCCAGTTCACCCACCACGATCTGTGGGACATGGACGTCGGCGGCCAGCCGACCCTGATGGACCTGAAAACCGCCGACGGTGTGAAACCGGCCGTGCTGGCGTCGACCAAGCAAGGCAGCATCTACGTGCTGGACCGCAGCACCGGCAAGGCGATTGTGCCGATCAACGAAGTGCCAGTACCGCAAGGCGCTGTCGAAGGTGATCGCACCTCGCCGACCCAGCCCAAATCCGACCTCAACCTGATGCCACCACCGTTGCAGGAACGCGACATGTGGGGCGTCACGCCGTTCGACCAGTTGATCTGCCGGATCGATTTCAAATCCATGCGCTATGACGGCCCGTTCACCCCGCCGTCGCTGCAGGGTTCGATCGTGTATCCGGGCAACTTCGGTGTGTTCGACTGGGGCGGCATCTCGGTTGACCCGGTGCGTCAGATTGCTTTCATGAACCCGAGCTACATGGCGTTCAAATCGAAAATGATCCCGGCCGCCGAAATCGCCGCCCAGGGCCCGCGCAAAAGCGAGACCGAAGGCGTGCAGCCAAACAAAGGCGCGCCATACGGTGTAGTTCTCGAAGCACTGCTGTCGCCTATGGGCCTGCCGTGCCAGGCGCCGGCGTGGGGTTATGTGGCCGCGGTCGACCTGACTACCCAGCAAGTTCTGTGGAAACACAAGAACGGCACCGTACGCGACAGCTCGCCGGTTCCGATTCCCCTGAGCATGGGCGTACCAAGCCTGGGCGGCACCTTCACCACCGCCAGTGGCGTGGCGTTCCTCAGCGGCACCCTTGACCAGTACCTGCGTGCCTATGACGTGAAAAACGGCAAGCAACTGTGGGAAGGCCGCCTGCCGGCCGGCGCGCAAACCACACCGATGACCTACACCGGCAAGGACGGCAAGCAGTACGTGCTCGTTGTCGCCGGCGGTCACGGATCGCTGGGCACCAAACAGGGTGATTATGTGATTGCTTACAAACTGTCCGAGTAAGATTCAACGGCAGTAAAACAAAGGCGACTTCCGTAAGGAAGCCGCCTTTTTTGTCGACGCAGTTTTCAAGAGCACCACCGGCCCCTGTGGGAGCGGGCTTGCTCGCGATGGCGGTCCACCGGTCACTACAAGGCTGGCTGTCATACCGTCATCGCGAGCAGGCTCGTTCCCACATTTGATCCTGTACCGCCTATGGTTCAACTAACCTGTCCCCTTGCTGAACACACCGTCGAAACATCCGCTTGCAGAAAATGACCGTTGAAACCACCGCCAACCTGCCCCATCTAAGACTCATACCCATTGCGCAGGTGCCCAAATGAGCGACCAGCAAGAATTCCCCGAAGCTCCTACCGAGTACGCCGATCCGGAAAACGCCACGCACCACGCCACCGGCAAAGGCCTCGCGCTGCCAGGCCAGAATCTGCCGGACAAGGTCTACATCATCCCGATCCACAACCGGCCGTTCTTTCCGGCCCAGGTGCTGCCAGTCATCGTCAACGAAGATCCCTGGGCTGAAACCCTCGATCTGGTGGCCAAGTCCGAGCATCATTGCGTGGCCCTGTTCTACGTCGACACGCCCCTGGAAGATCCGCGCCATTTCGACACCTCGGTCTTGCCGCTCTACGGCACCCTGGTCAAGGTGCACCACGCCAGCCGTGAGAACGGCAAATTGCAGTTCGTCGCCCAGGGCCTGACCCGTGTGCGCCTGAAATCCTGGCTCAAGCACCATCGCCCGCCCTATCTGGTGGAGGTCGAATACCCGCACCAGCCCACCGAGCCTACCGACGAGGTCAAGGCCTACGGCATGGCGCTGATCAACGCGATCAAGGAACTGCTGCCGCTCAACCCGCTGTACAGCGAAGAGCTGAAGAACTACCTCAACCGCTTCAGCCCCAACGATCCATCGCCGCTGACCGACTTCGCCGCCGCCCTGACTTCCGCTACCGGCAGCGACCTGCAGGAAGTGCTCGACTGCGTGCCGATGCTCAAGCGCATGGAAAAAGTCCTGCCGATGCTGCGCAAGGAAGTCGAAGTCGCGCGCCTGCAAAAGGAAATCTCCGCCGAAGTTAACCGCAAGATCGGCGAACATCAGCGCGAGTTCTTCCTCAAGGAACAGCTCAAGGTCATCCAGCAGGAGCTGGGGCTGACCAAGGACGACCGTAGCGCCGACCTCGAACAGTTCGAACAACGGCTGACCGGCAAGGTCCTGCCCGCCCAGGCGCAGAAGCGCGTCGAAGAAGAAATGAACAAGCTCTCGGTGCTCGAAACCGGTTCGCCCGAGTATGCGGTCACCCGCAACTACCTTGACTGGGCGACTTCGGTGCCATGGGGTGTTTACGGCAAGGACAAACTCGACCTCAAACACGCGCGCAAGGTGTTGGACAAACACCACGCCGGCCTTGATGACATCAAGGACCGCATCCTCGAGTTCCTCGCCGTGGGTGCTTACAAAGGCGAAATCAGCGGCTCCATCGTATTGCTGGTAGGCCCGCCGGGCGTGGGCAAAACCAGCGTCGGCAGATCCATCGCCGAATCCCTCGGCCGGCCGTTCTATCGCTTCAGCCTCGGCGGCATGCGCGACGAAGCCGAGATCAAGGGCCACCGTCGTACCTACATCGGCGCGCAACCGGGCAAGCTGGTACAGGCGTTGAAAGACGTCGAAGTGATGAACCCGGTGATCATGCTCGACGAGATCGACAAGATGGGCCAAAGCTACCAGGGCGACCCCGCCTCTGCACTGCTCGAAACCCTCGACCCGGAACAGAACGTCGAATTCCTCGACCACTATCTGGACCTGCGGATGGACCTGTCGAAGGTCTTGTTCATCTGCACCGCCAACACCCTGGACTCGATCCCCGGCCCGCTGCTCGACCGTATGGAAGTGATTCGTCTGTCGGGTTACATCACCGAAGAAAAAGTCGCCATCGCCAAGCGTCACCTGTGGCCCAAGCAGCTGGAAAAAGCCGGCGTGTCCAAAGGCAGCCTGAGCATCAGCGACAGCGCCCTCAAGGCCCTGATCGACGGCTATGCCCGTGAAGCCGGGGTGCGCCAGCTGGAAAAAAACCTCGGCAAACTGGTGCGCAAGGCGGTGATGAAACTGCTCGACGAACCGAAAGCGGTGATCAAACTCGGCCCCAAAGACCTCGAAACATCGCTCGGCAAACCAGTATTCCGCAACGAGCAGGTCCTGTCGGGTATCGGCGTGATCACAGGCCTTGCCTGGACCAGCATGGGCGGTGCGACCCTGCCGATCGAAGCCACGCGCATCCACACCCTCAACCGCGGCTTCAAGCTCACCGGGCAATTGGGTGATGTGATGAAAGAGTCGGCGGAAATCGCCTACAGCTACGTCAGTTCGAACCTGAACTCATTCGGCGGCGATCCGAAGTTCTTCGACGAAGCCTTCGTGCACCTGCACGTACCGGAAGGCGCCACCCCGAAAGACGGCCCGAGCGCCGGCGTAACCATGGCCAGCGCCCTGCTCTCGCTGGCACGTAATCAACCGCCGAAAAAAGGCGTGGCGATGACCGGCGAACTGACGCTGACCGGGCATGTGCTGCCGATTGGTGGGGTGCGCGAGAAGGTGATTGCGGCGCGGCGGCAGAAGATTTTCGAGTTGATTCTGCCGGAGGCGAACCGGGGTAATTTTGAGGAATTGCCCGATTATTTGAAAGAAGGGATAACCGTGCATTTCGCCAAGCGCTTTGCGGATGTGGCGAAGATATTGTTCTGACTTCGCCATCTGATTGCTCCCTCGCAATGGGGGAGCATGTTCCTGAACGTGCAGGAGCGAGCTGCTCGCAATAGGCGTTAACGATAACGCGCTCTTTTCAGATTGGCATGCCGCCTAAAGAACCGTCGTCGCAACGACGCCCGAAGTGGGCGTGCTCTTACGCATCTTCTTTAACGATCGATAGCAGGTCTGCCCTGCCATGCGGCATTCCTTTTGCACCTCTGCATCCTCAATGTTCAGTTCCTGATTTTATAATCATTCACAAAAGAGAACGCAATCACGACTCCATATCAATATAAAACTCTGTCAGTCCTGGCAGTGACCCTGACACACCGATTAGCAAGTTACTTGAAACCCTGCCAGTTCAGACAGTACCTCCGGCCACTCGCGCTCGATATATTCCAGATTCAATCATCTATTCGTGACACAACCTGGAGAGCCAACCATGGATATCAAGTACCGAAGAAGCCTTGTTGATGAATACATTAACGACGACATCAAGTTTCACCGTTGCTGCCTGAATAACCACTTGGATGCCACCCTGCAGGGTCGGGAAAACTTCAATTCCGAAGAGTTTTTCGCCAGCGTCGGAAGCCGGGAAATCATCGCCATTTTCAAGGCGGGTGAAAAATACACCCCGCTCGACCGGGCTTTCGATATTTACATGCCCAAGACTATCCAGTCAGGCATCTACCCACTCAATACTCCGGGCCAATTGATAGAAGTGGCGTACACCGAGAATTTCCCAACCTATACCAGCCACTGGGCATTGCAGGGCGACATTACCCTGGTGGTGAACGCTGAAAAACAACAGTACTCCGGTACAATCGTTATGCTGTTCAAGGACCGACAGGGCGAAGAATTTACCTGCGAAAGCGAGTTCTGCTTTTCTCTTGCAGATTAACCGAACGGCACTGGTCCATTAACATCCCCCATTTCTTTCTCGCGATAATCCCGATTGAACGGGATTTTCGCCCTCCTGCTATGTGGAGCCCGCTCACTACCCATTTTGGTTGACTGTCACACTTTGTCTCATCTTCGGTTATGCTCGCCGTTCGTCGCCAATTCCGGAGCGCCTGCTTTGATGTCCCCACGCCGTCTGCTGCTGCCCATAGGTCTCGCCCTGCTGACCGCTTGTGCCTCTCAACCGAAACAAAACGTGACGGTCGAAAAACAAAGCGGGTGCCCGGTGAAACTCACCAGCGGGCAGACCCTGATCCTTACCCTGCCAAGCAACCCGAGCACGGGTTACCGCTGGGCAATCCAGGATTCCGCCGGTGGCGTCTTACACACATTGGGGCCAGAGGTTTACCGCAATCCGGAAGATGCCGGTATCGTCGGTGCTGCCGGTGTATCGACCTGGCGCTTCCAGGCGTTTGCGACCGGGACCGGGCGTTTGCGCCTGACCTCGCAGCAACCCTGGGCACCGGAAGTGCTGCCGGTAGAGGTTTTCGACTGCGCGATTTCGGTGAACTGACCATGGGCTGGCTGATTCTGGCGCTGATGGGCGCGGTGACTTTTCTCTATGGCTTGAGTGTGCATGCCGACTTGCTCTGCCTGCTGGTCAAACCCTTGCCGGTGCTAGCCTTGCTCGGCTGGCTGCACGATGCACCGCCCGGCGATTATCGACGCTGGATCAGCCTCGGCCTGATCTTCTCCCTGCTCGGCGATGTGTTGCTGGCGTGGCCGGGGGATTTGTTCGTGTTCGGTCTGGGGGCGTTTCTGGTCGCTCACCTGGCTTATCTGAAAGCGTACTTGAGCGATTGCCGGCGTCTGGCGGTGCTGCCGCTGGTTGTCGCCCTCGGTGTGGGTGCCGTGCTGCTGGGGATTCTGATCAACCATGGATTGGGGCCGTTGTTGATTCCGGTGATCGTCTACGGCCTGGCCATCAGCGCGATGCTCTGGCGCGCGTTGGCTCGCTTGGGCACTGATGTGCCCAAGCGCTCGGCGTTGCTGGCGGCTGGTGGTGCGGTGGCGTTTGTGTTCTCGGACAGCGTGATTGGCATCAGCCGGTTTGTGGTGCCGTTTGATGCGGCGCCCTATGTGATCATCCTCAGCTACTGGCTGGGGCAATGGGGGATTACTGCTTCGGCGTTCTCTCAGAAACCGCGTTGACCCCTGTGGTGAGGGGGCTTGTCGGATCGCCACAATTGCCCTCTTGGCATTGCATGTGCGTAAGTCAGGCGGTTTATCAGACAACCCGCGCATCCGCGCGCCAACTTGGCTAAAATGCCGGCCTTTTCCACCTACGCCGCTGGAACCGCCGTGAGCAAAGAACCCGATCGCCTTTTCGCCCAGCCTTTGGCCCAGGTGCCTGACTTCGCCTTTAACGAGGACGTGGTGCGGGTGTTCCCGGACATGATCAAGCGCTCGGTGCCGGGTTATCCGACCATTGTGGAAAACCTCGGCGTGCTCGCCGCGCAGTTCGCCCAGCCCAATAGCGTGCTCTATGACCTCGGCTCGTCCCTTGGCGCCGTGACCCAGGCCTTGCGCCGACATGTGCGCACCGACGGTTGCCGGGTCATCGCTGTGGATAACTCCGCGGCCATGGTCGAGCGCTGCCGTGAGTACCTCAACGGCCAGGACTCGATGTTCCAGGAGTTGCTGCCGGTCGAGGTCATCGAAGGTGACATTCTGGCCCTGGCGTTTCAACCGGCATCCGTGGTGGCGCTGAACTTCACCCTGCAATTCATCGCCCCCGACCAGCGCACTGCATTGCTGTCGCGCATCCGCCAGTCGCTGTTGCCCGGCGGCGCGCTGATCCTCTCGGAAAAACTGCGCTTCGAAGACGAGCAGGAACACGCGCTGCTGACTGACCTGCACATCGCCTTCAAGCGCGCCAACGGCTACAGCGAACTGGAAATTGCCCAGAAGCGCAGCGCCATCGAAAACGTCATGAAGCCCGACAGCCTCGAAGAACACCGCGAACGCCTGCTGGCCGCCGGGTTCTCGAAAGTCGTGCCGTGGTTCCAGTGTCTTAACTTTGCCTCGTTGATTGCCTTGCCATGATTGATCTGTCTCCCCTCGCCCGCCGTCTGGCAGGCACGCCGCTGGCCGAATGGGCCAACACCCTGCAAGCACAACTCGACAAGAAAATGGAAAAAGGTCATGGCGACCTGGAGCGCTGGCAGAGCGCGCTGGACGCCCTGCCGAAGATTCAGCCAAGCGAAGTCGACCTGCTCAATGGCTTGACGCTGGACACCGATTGCAGCGACGAGACCCGAGCGCAAATGCGTACCGCGCTGATGGGCCTGTCGCCATGGCGCAAAGGGCCGTTCGACCTGTTCGGCGTGCACGTCGACACCGAATGGCGCTCGGACTGGAAATGGTCGCGAGTCGCCCCGCACCTCGACTTGAAGGGCAAGCGCATTCTCGATGTCGGCTGCGGCAACGGCTATTACATGTGGCGCATGCTCGGCGCCGGCGCCGACAGCGTGGTCGGCGTCGATCCGAACTGGCTGTTCTTCTGTCAGTTCCAGGCGGTGCAGCGTTACCTGTCCGAGCCGAATGCCTGGCACCTGCCCTTCCCGTTCGAAGACCTGCCGCCGAACCTTGAGGGTTTCGACACGGTGTTTTCCATGGGCGTGTTCTACCACCGCCGCTCGCCGATCGAGCACTTGCTGGCGCTGAAGGATTGCCTGGTCAAGGGTGGCGAGCTGGTCCTGGAGACGCTGGTGGTCGAAGGCGACAAACATCAGGTGCTGGTGCCGGAAGACCGTTACGCGCAGATGCGTAACGTTTGGTTCCTGCCGTCAGTGCCGGCGCTGGAGTTGTGGTTGCGTCGTGCCGGGTTCACCGATGTGAAGTGCGTGGATGTCAGCGTGACCACGGTCGAGGAACAGCGCGGGACAGACTGGATGAAGTACCAGTCGCTGAGCGACTTTCTTGATCCGGAAGATCACAGCAAGACCATTGAAGGGCTGCCGGCACCGATGCGTGCGGTCATCGTGGCCCGCAAGTAACCCATTCTCCAGATCAATGGAGATCAAAGTGTGGGAGCGGGCTTGCTCGCGAAGAGGGTGTGTCAGACAACAACCATGTCGACTGACACACCCTCTTCGCGAGCAAGCCCGCTCCCACATCAGTTCAGTGTTCAGTCTGAAGATTTGGCTCTGCGGGCCTTGAAGAACTCGCTCAAAACCGCCCCACACTCCTCCGCCAACACCCCGCCTTCATACAACACCCGGTGATTCAAAAAACCCTGGGTAAAAAACTGCCCCTGGCTCTGCACAATCCCAGCCTTGGGCTCCAGCGCGCCGTACACCACCCGCGCAATCCGCGAATGCACGATCAGCCCGGCGCACATGCTGCACGGCTCCAGGGTCACGTACAGCGTGCTGCCTGGCAGGCGATAGTTGCTCACAGCCTGGGCGGCAGCGCGAATGGCGACCATCTCGGCGTGTGCACTCGGGTCGCTGCCACTGATCGGGCAATTGAAGCCTCGACCAATGACTTCACCGTCCTGCACCAGTACCGCGCCCACCGGCACTTCGCCGAGGGCGGCGCCTTGGGCAGCCAGTTCCAGGGCCTCACGCATGAAGTCGCGATCACGGCTACGGTCGATGATGGCGGCGGGCCGAATCTGACGCATCACGCCACCTCGATAGCGGCCATCAGGCCGGTTTCCATGTGGTCGATCACGTGGCAGTGGAACATCCACACCCCCGGGTTATCCGCCACCAGGGCCACCTGGGCGCGTTCGTTCTTGCCCAGCAGATAAGTGTCGGTGAAGTACGGAATGACCTTGTGCCGGTTCGAGGCAATCACCTTGAAGCTCATGCCGTGCAGGTGGATGGGATGCTGGTATTGAGTCATGTTCTTCAATTCAAAAATGTAGCTTTTACCCTTTTCCAGTTTGGCAATCGGGCGGTCGCTGCAGGTTTTGTCGGTGATGTCCCAAGCCTTGCCGTTGATCTGCCACAGGCTTGGCGGCTTGCCGTTGTCGACGTTTAACGACACCGAGCCGACCCACTCGAAATTGAAGTTGAGTTTCACTGCATTGGCCAGGTCCGGCTCGGCGACCGGGTTGGCCGGCAGCGCCGGCGGCCACTCGGTCGGCGCATCAGTATTGGCTACCGAACGGAAGGTGCCCAGGCGCACCGGCCCGTTGCGCAACGCCAGCTCTTCACCGGCCGGCGGCGCCTTGATCGCCAGACAAATACGCATGCCCGGGCCGAGCCAGTATTCCTTGCCCAGTGGCCGCGGCTCGATGGGGTTGCCATCCAGGGCGTAGATCTGCGCTTCGACACCGGGGATGTTCAGGCGATAAGTCAGGGTGTTGTCGAGGTTGAGCAGCCGCACCCGGGTGATCTGCCCGGCTGGCAGCTCGATCACCGCTTGCGGGACGCCGTTGATACTCGACAGACGCCCCGCCGTACCGCCACGGGCCGCTTCGCGGGGAATGCTGAACGCGACAAAAGCGCCTTCTTCATCGACGTGCCAGCTCTTCAGGCTTAACGTTTTCTCGTACTTGAAACCGGTAGGCTCGCGCTCTTCGACGATCAGCGGACCGACCAGCCCGCGCCCCAGTTCTTCACTGCTGTTCACGTGCGGGTGATACCAGAAGCTGCCGGCGTCCGGCACACGGAATTTGTAGTCGAAGTACTCACCCGGCAATACCGGAAGCTGTGAGACGTAAGGCACGCCATCCATCTCCAGCGGCAGGCGGATGCCATGCCAGTGGATAGTCGTGGCCACCGGCAGATGGTTGATGAAACGCACCCGCAGCCAGTCACCCTGACGCGCCCGCAACTCGGTGCCCGGCGCCGACGGCCCGAACGCCCAGGCCTGAGTCTTGTGCCCGGCCACCAGTTCGACATCCAGCGGTGCTGCGATCAGCTCATAGTCGTGACCCGCGTTGGCGTCGGCCATCTTGCCCAGCCAGTACCGCGACGCGCCCCCCGCACCGACGCCAACGACAACAAGACCGGCCAGGCCACCGAGGATTTGGCGACGGGTAAAGGACATTAACTCAACTACCTCTCATATCGACTGCAGGCCCAAGGGGCCATAAAAGGCGAATACGATACACCTGCAATTGCGAAACAGTAAGGGCGGGGCGGCGGATGGCCGCAGGGTTGTTCGAAACCACCCGCTCATCCGCGATACATATGTAGTGCATTTCCGTTGAGCGAATGAGCCATCTTCAACGGCCGTTTCTCAAGGATGAACAGAGCATGAACTCACCCGAAATCCGCCCGCAGCCAAATGCCGCAGACAAGGCGGCACTCAAATCCATCGCCGCGACCGTCGTACTCTCCTGCCCGAGCTTGCAGGACACGGCCCATGAAATTGCCAAAAACCTGCTGAAAAGTCAGGGCTTGGCGGATGTCGATCCGGACCTCGTTTACTTCCATCGATTCAAGCTTGCCCAGAGCAGCGCTACGTCGTTCACCGGCTGGGAGCACACCGATGAAAAGCCCTACGAGTCCCTGACCCTGACTCAGTTGGTGATCCAGCGCTTTCGCGTCACCGACCAGGACAATGCCGATCTGCTGGACCTCTACGGCGGTTTCTATACGGCCGGGCCGAACGCCAAGGATTTCACCCAGAGCAACGAAGTGCGCCTGCACGGCAACGAGGTGCTGAAGGCGTTCTGGAAGATCGACTTCAGCACGCTTTACCACGAAAAACTGAGCGCCTTCTGGGACGGGCACTGCGACGATTTTCGCACGCTGGCCAAGTGCAACTTTCTCAGTAACGCGATTCAGGCCCTCGCCCAAAAGCATCTGGCCGGCGATGACTTCCAGTGCGTCGTCGACGCCGTCATAGGCCCTGTCACCTGGCCCGTCAGCCTGAAGGCGCTGCAATCGGCACATCCGGTGAACCACGATGTGCGCGCCCTGGATGTCGACGGTCATGTGGCCACCGACGCGTTGCGAATCGTCGATGCCAAGGGTCGGCAAATCCTTTATCTACCCGGTAGCGCGAAGGTGTTTGAGGTGATGGAGAACGAAGCGGCCATGCATTGGTGGGTGCTGGAGCAAATGAACGAGGATGGACCGCGCCAGGCGTTCATGAGCCACTTTGCCTTGGCCGATCGTCACGAGATAACCGAAAACATTACCGACCTCATGACCCAATTGGTGGACACCTGGGGCAAATCAGAGCATCACCTGATCAACCAGAAAAACCAGCTGGTCAGTGGTGATGCGTTTACCTGGCTGCAGGATTCGGCCAGGAACGCCATGTTCGCCGAAGCCAGCCTGTCACTGACCTCCAACAGCGATGTACGCAAGAAATTGTGGATCGGCTACCTGAGCGCCGGGCTACGGGTATTTGGTCCGTTGGCCGCTGTGGGATGGCCGGTGGCGCTGCCAGTGATTGGTGCCAGCATTGCCAACACAGGCCTGAACATTGACCAGGCCATTCACGGCAAGACCTCTGCCGAGCGCAAAGAAGGCATTATCGGCGCAATCCTCAGTGCTATCGATGCTTTGTTCAATGTGCCATTCCTCAAAGGCAGCGGATCACTGCTGGAGGTGGGTAGCGAGGCGGAGGCAGTCGAGGCCGCTGAAATGGCCGAGCTGAAGGAGTCGGCAGCGCCAATCGATACAGCAGCGCCGCCGCCTACTGAAACATCCTTGCCGGTGCCGCCTGAAACGGCTGCCGCACCTGAGGTGCCCGCCAAATATCAATGCAATGAATTGCTCGAAAGCCTGATTCCGGAGAGCACACCGGAAAAATTCCGCGGGATCTACCGGCTCGACACTGACCCCTCCTACGCCATCCTCTTGAATGACAATCCCTATTACGTACGCTACTTCGCAGACTCCAGGGGCGGTGGTTACTGGGCGATCGTTGACCCGCAAAGACCCAACCAGTTCGTTCACTCGTTGCCGGTTCGCCTGAATGCCGAAGGGCAGTGGGAGCGGATGCGCTCACTCAGGCTCAATGGCGGTGGCCAGTGCGTCGGCAAAGAGTGCGCGGTCGACATTGAGATGGAAGCGCGCGAGCCACTGCCGTCCTTGCCCGAGCCACAACCCTCGACATCGCGTTCCTGGCGTCACGTGACCACTGTGTACGATGCCGAGCCAGCACAGCAGCTATCGCTGAAAAAGTGGGCGCTGAATCTGCGCGAGACCCATGTACGGATAGCACCCGGCGGCGCTATACAGGATCCGTACGCACAGTATTTCCTCGGTAAACGCACCACTCTGTTCACTGCCGCGCGGAAATTTTTCAGCGATCTGCCCTGGGCCAACTTGCCTCCACGCCCGGCAATACCCGCCGTCACGGCCGACATGCCAATGACCGAGCTGATCGATGGCATTTTTGAAGCATCCCCCGGTCTGGTCGTGGGTGAAAGCCTGGATCGCATCACCAGCATGCGCTTGATGATTGAAAACATGCCGGCACTGGCCAGGCACGCCAAGACTATTTACATGCGTCGCCTGCTCAATGATTTCGCTCAGGTCGAGCTCGATAGTTACTTCCAGACCGGAGAAATGCCCAATGATCTTAGGCGTTACCTGACCAACCTTGGCACCGACCCGACCGGTCGATTCAATGAGTTGGAACTGGTTCAGGTGGCCAGACAGCACGGCGTGCGCGTACAGGCTCTGGATTGTGTGACGAGCTACAAAATGAACACTCCTTTGACACCGATCGAGGAGCAGATGATCGCCAATCACCTGGCGCAAACCATCATGACCGCGGACGAACTCATCAACATTCCCGGTAAGTGGATTGTGTTGACCGGCGCCGAAAACACCAACACCTTCAGAGGCGTCGCAGGCGTCAGCGAACTAAGGGGCGGCATTGGCTTGCGCATAGAGGAAGTCAATCCCGGTGAAGCGACAGGCGTCGCTATTGATTCGGGTATCGACGTGAATCGAGGCCCGCTTCCCAATGGCGGTCAAATGCGCGGCGACCAAGACACTCTCTTCGCTGACCTGTGCCTGAAAGTGGACGCCACACCGCTGACCTGGCACCCGCATGAGCTGGAAAACCTGTTGCATCGTCGGGGCATGTACCTGTTCGAAAAAACGGCAGGAAATTACCAGCTGGTGCATCGCAGTCACGCGGGCATGCTCGTTCGCACACCGGTGCAACAACGGGTTGACGGGCGGTTTTTCATTCACCGGCCGGCATGGCCCATGGTCAGCGACATTGCGTTCGCCAGCGTGCCGAGAATGGCAGAGCAACTGAGCCAGATGGGCATGAGCCTGCAAAGCCGCGTTCCCGTTTGAAAGGGTTTCCAACAATGTTCAAGGACGACACTGTGAACTCCACTGAAAACGCTGTACTGCCCGATGCAAGCGACCTGCGGGCTATCAAATCGCTGGTTCCCGCACTGGTTGAAGCCTGCCCCGATATGTACGAAATGGCCCGGGGCATCGCCAGTGACATTCTGCTCAAGCATGGCATCACCCACCTTGAGCCGGAGCAGGTTTATTACCATCGTTTCCACCTTGCCCAAAGCAGTTCGAAAACCATTACCGGCTGGGAACACCTCTACGAGAAGCCCTGGCAAAGCATGACCCTGCCCCAGTTGGTCATCCAGCGTTTCAATGTCCAGGACCAGGACAACGCCGATCTGCTGGACCTTTATGGCGGCTTCTACAGCGCCGGGGCAGATGCAGGCAATTACAACGAAACCAACGAAGTGCGCCTGCATGGCAACGAGGTATTGAAGGAGTTTTGGGCGATCAATTTCGCCGACCGCTATAAAAACAAAATCGCCTCGTTCTGGAAAAAATACGGCAAGACTTATCGGGCATTGGCCAAGTGCACATTTCTCGCCAAGGCCATGGAAGACCGCGAAGGCGGCCGGTTGTCCGACGAGAACTTCAAAACCGTGATCAAGGCCGTCGCCAGTAATGTGAGCTGGCCGGTGACCCTTCAGATGCTGGAGTCAGAGGCACCCGTCAGCAATGAACTACGCGTGACCCTGTTGAAAGTCGGGGACTTTGTCGCCACCGACATCCTTTGCATCATTGATCAGAGCGGCCGCCAGATTCTGTACGTCCCGGGTGAGATCTGGGGCTTTCATGCCCTGCAAACACCGCGCGATCTGCACTGGTGGATCTTGTCCGCGATCAAGGACTCCTCTGATCGCCAGCGCTTCATGGCGCACTTTCAAGTGGCTGACCACGACATCACGCAAGACGCGCCGACGCGCCAGCTGTCGAAGCTGGACTGGCTCGCCAGCGTAAACCCCGTGATCAAGCCGGTTTCCAGCCTGGTTGTGTGGTTGTTTCGCGAACCCCACAGCGAAAATGTCGGGCTCACCCATGTACTGGACTTGTTGTTCAACGCCTGGCACTCCAATGACCATCATCTGATCGACCATGCCAGCGACTCGGTGAACCAGGATGCTTTCACTTTCCTGAGCGATGCGGTGCATGCCCGCATGATCAGCGACTGCAACTACATGCTGCATTCCAACGGTGACCTGCGCAAAAAACTCTGGGTGGGCTACCTCAATGCCTTTGGCCGTATGTTCGGCCCTCTGGCGGCCGTCGGCTGGCCAGTGGCCCTGGCAGTGGTCGGCGCGGGCATCGCCAACGTCGGCTTGAACATCGACCAGGCCATCAACGGCAAAACGCCCGGCGAGCGTAAGGCCGGCGTAACCGGCGCCATTTTTGCGGCCATCGATACCTTGTTCAACGCCACGTTCATCAAAGGCAGCGGGCGGTTACCGGAAATTGCCGAGGCTGATGCGTTCTTCGCCCCCGAGGAACAGTTGAGCGAAAGTGCCATCGCCCGCGCCGCGATCCCCAAACTTGAAGAGATCGTCCCGCAACGGATATTGCCGCCTGAACCCCAGGACTATCTCGATGCCTTCAAGACAGAGATTAGCGAAGCGACCCGCCAGGACTTCGTTGATCAGAAAATGCGCAACATCATTCTGACCCCCTCTGGCAAAACCTACATCTATATGCGTCGCTCCGGTCAGGATGGCTTCTATCAGGTGCGTTATGTCGGGCAAATGAAGCGTTGGGTGATTATCGATCCGGCCAATCCGTACTCGTTTTATCGCAATGTTCCAGTGCGACAGAACGAAGCGTTGCAATGGGAACCTGTTCCCCGCTCGGAGGCGGGGACGGGACTCAGTGGCGGAGGCAAAATTTTCGGGCTCAAGCCTTGGGGGCAAAGCCCTTCACCCCTGCCCAAGGTCGAAATAGCGCCGACCTCCTATGAACTGCCGGAACAATCAAAAGCGGCAATGACAGCGCTAGCCGAGGGCCGAAGCGAAACCTTCCCGCTGGACGCCACAGACGCCAGCGAGCGATCGTTTCAGGCTTTCAGGGACTTGCGTCGCGGTCTGTACGATGACGCCATCACCTTCTATGCCGACCCGTCCTTACCGCCCCGGCCTGCCATTGCACCCATCAAACCTTCTACAGCGAGCAAAGACATCGTCAAACGCCTGCTGGCGGACGCACCGGGCCTGGTGCTCGGACAGGAAAGCGGCAGCATTGGCGGCCAGCAACTGCTGATCGACAACATGCAGATATTGGGCAAACAGAAGGTCAAGACGCTTTACCTCGACCGGCTGCTGACCGACATCCATCAGGCCGATCTGGACGTCTTCCATGACACGGGCAAAATGCCAGAGCCGCTCGAACGCTACCTTGGCAAACTCGATGTGAACAAGGGCACCGATCTGGCAGGGCGTTACGGCTACCAGCAACTGGTCAGGACCGCACAGAAAAACCATATCCGCGTTCAGGCGATCGATTGCGTGGCGAGCTCCAGATTTCCCCGAATGGAGCACACGACCTTCACCAGCAGCCACAAAATGAAGAACTACTTTTCGGACACCATCATCAGCATTGATCAGACAGCCAGAGGTGCGCACAAATGGGTGGCGCTGGTGGACGAGACGCGAGTCAATACGTTCGATGAGGTGGCCGGCCTCAGCGAGCTGACAGGCACGCCGGGGCTGCGTATCGAAGACGTACCCGTCGGCAAAACCATTGGCCTTGAACAGGATCCCGGCAAAAGCCTGCTGGATGAGTTTGATCGTCCATTGGGCAAAGTCAAAAGCGATTGGCGTCTGCGCCTGCACGGCCAGCCACCCGTCACTACCGCCCGCACAATGGAGCAGGCCCTTCCCGATACGGGCATGTTCACCGTCCAGGACGTCGACGGTAAACCCCAACTGACTCACCGCAGCAAAAGTGGCGCCCTAGTGACAACCGACATTCAAAAGGACAGGGGCGGACTGTTCATCGTCCATCCGCGATGGTCGTTGAGTGACCGTCACTTCGACAATATCGAGCTACTGAGCGATGCCCTGGAAGAGCAAGGCATGACCCGAATCCGGGTGCGCATCGACCCTCAGGCCAAACCGGGCGAGGCGCTGGGTGACGGTGAGACTGTCGCCTCACCCGACGTACCCGTGCCCCTGGATCCCGCCTCGCCTGCGGCAAAAACACCGCTGGTGACCTCCCCCTATGATGTCGCTCTGCAATGGCGGGCCGATTTGAAAAATGTAGCGGCCGGGCTCGAAGACGACCTGCTGATCGACAGCATAGGGACCAGGACCCGAACCGAGGCCTTCGAGCATTTCAAGGCCGTCAGAAAGCGCCTGTATGAAGAGGCTGCGCGCTTCTATGCAGACCCTCAACTTGCGCCGCGACCTGATATCCCGTCACTGGATCCGCACATCGCCCAAGGTGATTTTATTCGCACCGTTTTCGAAGAAAGCGAGGGACTGGTCATCGGCGAAAGTCACGCCGACATCGGCAGCAAGCAGTTTCTGATCGACAACATGCAGGCTTTGGCCGAGCAGGATGTGAAGACCCTGTACATGGAACATCTGCTTACTGATTTCCATCAAACAGGACTGGATGCCTTCGCCGAAACGTCGGTCATGCCCAGGGACTTGGAAGCTTACCTGACAGAACTGGACGCCGGCCAACTGACGGATCCTCTTGAGCGATACACCTTTCTCGCCGTGGTCCGCGAAGCCAACAAACATGGCATTCGCATCCAGGCCATCGATAGCGCGGCCAGCTATCGGGTGTCGGGTATGGGGGTGAGTGATGTGACAGCACGGCTTAAAATGATGAATTTCCATGCCCGAATCATCATCCGCGCCGATCAATCAGCGCGCGGTGCCCACAAGTGGGTGGCTTTGATGGGCAACGCTCACTCCAATACCTTTGCGGGCGTCGCGGGGGTCAGCGAACTGGAAGGTGTCCTGGGGGTGCGCGTCGAAGATGTGGCCGAAGGTTTGTCCACCGGTATTGAACCCGACCCGGGTAGAAGCTTGCGCAATCAACCGGGTAAATCCGAAGGTTTCGTAAAAGGCGATCTACGTCTGCAGATCGAGACCCCATGGTTACCGAAGACTGAAGCGCAGATCGACACATTGCTGTCTCGTCCGGGCATGTTCACCCTGAAACGTGAACCCGGTAACACCGGCATCCAGATCGTTCATCGCGGCCGCAACAACTTCGTTACATCCACACCGATCATCAAAGAGTCCGGCCGTTACTACATTGAGCGCCCCTCGTGGCCCTCGGTCGATGGCAAACGCTTTGAAAGCGTGGCCGCACTTCTGCAGGCACTCAAAGAGATGAAGCTGACCTTGGCCGGCTGGTCAAAACCGCTTTGATTGCGAAACAGGAGAATGCGGTCGACAACTGCAGGAGCGAGCAGGCTCGCGATGGACTCAAGAGCACCACGGGGAATCAGACTCCCCGCGTTATCGTTAACGACCATCGCGAGCAGGCTCGCTCCTACAGGGAAACGCGTATACCGACGTACTTCTGTATGCTCCGAAACGCCATCAAAAACATAAAAAAAAGCCGTGTGAAATCAGATTTCACACGGCTTGTTTGTGTCAGCGCTCAAGTCACCCGAATGGGTGCAGGATCACTCCCACTCAATGGTCGCCGGCGGCTTGCTCGACACGTCATAAGTCACGCGGGAGATGCCTTCGATTTCATTGATGATTCGGCCGCTGACGGTTTCCAGCAGTTCGTAAGGCAGGTGTGCCCAACGCGCGGTCATGAAGTCGATGGTTTCCACGGCACGCAGGGCCACGACCCAGGCGTAACGACGGCCATCACCAACCACGCCCACCGATTTCACCGGCTGGAACACCACGAATGCCTGGCTGACCTTGTGGTACCAGTCGGCCTTGCGCAGTTCTTCGATGAAGATGTGGTCGGCGCGACGCAGCAGGTCGGCGTATTCCTTCTTCACTTCACCGAGGATGCGCACACCCAGGCCCGGGCCCGGGAACGGGTGACGGTAGACCATGTCATACGGCAGACCCAGTTCCAGGCCCAGACGACGGACTTCGTCCTTGAACAGCTCGCGCAGGGGTTCAACCAGCTTGAGGTTCATTTCTTCCGGCAGGCCGCCCACGTTGTGGTGCGACTTGATCACGTGAGCCTTGCCGCTTTTCGCGCCAGCCGACTCGATCACGTCCGGGTAGATGGTGCCTTGCGCCAGGTACTTGATGTTGTCCAGTTTGTTGGACTGGGCATCGAATACGTCGATGAAGGTGCGGCCGATGATCTTGCGCTTCTTCTCCGGGTCGGCTTCGCCGGCCAGGTTGTCGAGGAACTGGTCCTCAGCGTTGGCGCGGATGACCTTGACGCCCATGTTCTCGGCGAACATGGCCATAACCTGCTCGCCTTCGTGCAGGCGCAGCAGGCCGTTGTCGACGAATACGCAAGTCAGCTGGTCGCCAATGGCTTTGTGCAGCAGCGCGGCAACCACGGACGAGTCCACACCGCCGGACAGGCCGAGCAGGACGTTGTCGGTGCCGACCTGGGCGCGAACCTGGGCGATGGCGTCTTCAGCGATCTTCGACGGAGTCCACAGGGCTTCACACTCGCAGATGTCGAGGATGAAGCGCGACAGGATGCGACCGCCCTGCTTGGTGTGGGTCACTTCCGGGTGGAACTGCACGCCGTAGTAGCGACGCTCGTCGCTGAACATGCCGGCAATCGGGCAGCTCGGGGTGCTGGCCAGGATGTGGAAGTCTTCCGGCATCTTGGTGACCTTGTCACCGTGGCTCATCCATACGTCGAGGCCGAACAGGCCATCGGCGTCGATGTGGTCTTCGATGCCGTCGAGCAGACGGCTCTTGCCGACTACGTCTACGCGGGCATAACCGAACTCACGCAGCTCGGAACCTTCAACCTTGCCGCCCAGTTGCTCGGCCATGGTCTGCATGCCGTAGCAGATACCGAAGACCGGTACGCCCAGGTCAAACACGGCCTGCGGGCAGCGAGGGCTGTCGGCTTCGTGGACCGACTCTGGGCCGCCGGCGAGGATGACGCCTTTAGGCGCGAATTCGCGGATCGCATCTTCGTCCATGTCGAACGGGTGCAGTTCGCAGTACACGCCGATTTCGCGCACGCGGCGGGCGATCAGTTGGGTGTACTGGGAACCGAAGTCGAGGATCAGGATGCGGTGAGCGTGAATATCGAGGGCCATGATTCAGTCTCGTCTAAGTCATTCAGAAACAGTCGTGATTCAGAAACAACTCGGGGCTGAATAAAACAGCCCCGGTTGCTTAGCTTGTTGCTTGAAGGCTCAACCTACGCGGTAGTTTGGCGCTTCTTTGGTGATCTGCACGTCGTGAACGTGGGACTCGGCCATGCCAGCGCCGGTGATCCGCACGAACTCAGGCTTGGTGCGCATTTCTTCGATGTCGGCACTGCCGGTGTAACCCATCGAGGAACGCAGGCCGCCCATCAGCTGGTGAATGATGGCGCTCAGGGTGCCCTTGTACGGAACACGCCCTTCGATGCCTTCCGGAACCAGCTTCTCGGCACCGGCCGAGGAGTCCTGGAAGTAACGGTCGGAGGAGCCTTGAGCCTGGGACATGGCGCCCAGCGAACCCATGCCGCGATAAGCCTTGTACGAACGACCCTGGAACAGTTCGATCTCGCCCGGTGCTTCTTCAGTACCGGCGAACATCGAGCCCATCATCACGCAGGAGGCACCGGCGACGATGGCCTTGGACAGGTCACCGGAGAAACGGATGCCGCCGTCGGCGATCAACGGTACGCCGGTGCCTTCAAGGGCAGCGGCAACGTTGGCGATGGCACTGATTTGCGGCACGCCGACACCGGCGACGATACGGGTGGTGCAGATCGAGCCAGGGCCGATACCGACCTTGACTGCGTCGGCGCCAGCTTCGGCCAGGGCCTTTGCGGCAGCGCCGGTGGCGATGTTGCCGCCGATCACCTGCACTTCAGGGAAATTCTGTTTGACCCAGCGAACGCGGTCGATCACGCCTTTGGAGTGACCGTGAGCGGTGTCGACCACCACCACGTCAACGCCGGCAGCGACCAGGGCGGCAACGCGGTCGCCGGTGTCTTTACCGGTGCCGACGGCAGCGCCAACGCGCAGACGACCTTGATCGTCCTTGCTGGCCAGCGGGTAAGCCTTGGCTTTTTCGATGTCGTTGACGGTCATCATGCCTTTGAGGGCGAATTTGTCGTCGACGATCAGCACGCGCTCGATGCGGTTCTTGTGCAACAGCTCACGAACGTCGTTCTTGTCAGCGCCTTCCTTGACCGTGACCAGACGCTCTTTAGGCGTCATCACTTCACGGACAGTGGCTTCCAGACGGTTCTCGAATCGCACGTCACGGGAGGTCACGATGCCGACCAGGTCGCCATTGTGCAGTACCGGAACGCCGGAGATGTTGTGCATGCGGGTCAGTTCGAACAGTTCACGCACCGTGGCATCGGCCTCGATGGTGATCGGGTCCTTGACCACACCGGCTTCGTAACGCTTGACCTTGCGAACTTCGGCAGCTTGCTGCTCGATGGTCATGTTCTTGTGGATGATGCCGATACCACCTTCCTGAGCCATGGCAATTGCCAGACGGGCTTCAGTGACGGTGTCCATGGCAGCGGAAACCAGGGGGATATTCAGCTCGATGCCACGGGTAAGGCGGGTCTTGAGACTGACTTCGTTAGGAAGCACCTCGGAATAACCGGGCACTAGGAGAATGTCGTCGAATGTCAGAGCTTCTTGGCTGATACGCAGCATCGCGGGGGCTCCCGAGCGGGAAAATGGAAGCGCGCCATTATAGTCAGACACCCTCTCGGGTTCAATGTAAAACTCTATCTATTATCGATGCAGTGATCGACGGGGTATCTGACGCCAAATAACATGCAGGAGCGAGCCTGCTCGCGATGAACGTGAAGGCGGCGTTTGTTTCCAGACAACACGCGTTATCGTTCACGTCCATCGCGAGCAGTCTCGCTCCCACAAGATCATCAGAGTTCGACTTTGACCCAACTGACGGGCTGATCGAGCCAATCGGCAAACTCGTCGATAAAGCTCTGTTTGAACCCGGCCTCGGCCCAGTTATTGAAAATGAACCCGAGGTTGGAGAACCCGCATTCCTGCAAAAACAGAAAGCCGTTGATGTCATCTTCATGCCCGCATTCGGGGCAGGTGAAGTTGTCCGTGCGGCCCGGCATCCAGTCTTCCAGGCTTTCGAACAGTGCCTCGCCGATTTCCTTGCGGCACTCGGCGCAGCCCGCCTCCTCAAGAAAACCTTTGGCCGGCGTATAAATGCAGCGCTTGGTGACGATCTCCAGGCCGTTGACCGGCTCGCCGAACGGCAACGCCTCCGGGCGCAGGACCACCGCGCGGGCACCGTCGCCGATGGCGTGGGCCATGCGATTGCCGGTGCGGCCACAGGTGCTCAGTTCTTCCTCGATGATGTTCTTGCGCACCAGCCAGCGCACGACAGCCCGAGCCCGGGGTTCGTGCACCGGCAGGGTGGAGATTTTAGGGACGATGATGCTTTGGGAATTCATGGGTACAGGCCTGGGGCTTTCATAAAGGGTAGTCGATCAACAACCCCTGTAGGAGCGAGCAGGCTCGTGATGGTCGTTAACGATAACGCGGGGGGCTGGTTCCCCGCGGTGCTTTTGAGTCCATCGCGAGCCGGCTCGCTCCTACAGTAAATTGTGGCGGCCCCATAGAAGTTATAGGCCCGCCAGAGTGGTTTTTACAACTCTACAACCACCGCCTGCGCAGCACGGGTCGCCTTGGCGCGCGCGGCTTCGATCGACTCGTCGCGGGCCAGGGCAACGCCCATGCGGCGCTGACCATTGACCTCAGGCTTGCCGAACAGTCGCAGCGCGGTATCCGGCTCGCTCAACGCGGCGCCCAGGTTGGCGAATGCGGTCTGGGTCGACTGCCCTTCCACCAGGATCACTGCCGAAGCCGATGGCGCGAACTGACGGATCAAGGGAATCGGCAAGCCCAGAATCGCCCGTGCGTGCAGGGCGAACTGCGACAAGTCCTGGGAGATCAGGGTGACCAGGCCAGTGTCATGTGGACGTGGCGAAACCTCGCTGAACCACACCTGATCGCCTTTGATGAACAGCTCGACGCCAAACAGACCGCGACCACCCAGGGCCTCGGTGACCGCTTTGGCCACGCGCTCGGATTCGGCCAGGGCAATCGGGCTCATGGCCTGCGGCTGCCAGGACTCCTGGTAATCGCCCTTCTCCTGACGATGGCCGACCGGCGCGCAGAATGTGGTGCCGCCGACGTGACGCACGGTCAGCAGGGTGATTTCGTAGTCGAAATCAATGAAACCTTCAACGATCACCCGGCCTTTGCCGGCGCGACCGCCTTCCTGCGCGTAATCCCAGGCCTGCTTGACGTCATCAATGCTGCGCAACAGGCTCTGGCCTTTGCCCGATGAGCTCATGACCGGTTTGACCACACACGGGAAACCGAGGTCTTCGACGGCCTTGCTGTAGTCCTCGAAGGTGTCGGCAAAATGGTACGGCGAGGTTGGCAGGTCCAGCTCTTCGGCGGCCAGGCGACGGATGCCTTCACGGTTCATGGTCAACTGCGCAGCACGCGCGGTCGGAATCACGGTGAAGCCTTCGGACTCCAGCTCCACCAGGGTCGCGGTGGCGATGGCTTCGATTTCCGGCACGATGAAGTGCGGCTTCTCGGCTTCGATGACCGCACGCAGGGCGGCGCCGTCGAGCATGTTGATCACATGGCTGCGATGGGCGACCTGCATGGCCGGCGCGTTGGCGTAACGGTCCACGGCAATCACTTCAACGCCCAGGCGTTGCAGCTCGATCACCACTTCCTTGCCCAACTCGCCACAGCCACACATCAATACGCGGGTCGCGGTGGGCGACAATGGAGTTCCGATACGGGTCATCTGAAGGTCCTCAAGAAGCGGATCATCGAGGGACGCGGCGCCTGGCACACTTCCCATGGGAGAAAGCGCGGCATTTTACATGAACCGCGGGGTTTGGCTTCAGCTGACGATGGCCTGTTTGCGCAGGCGCCAGGCCATGATCAGCCATACGGCCGTGACCCCGGCGAACTTCGACCCCAGGGCAGTGAGGATCACTCCGGGGGTCAGCGCGTCGATCATGCCGAAGAAAATGAAGGTGTCGATGGGGATGCTCAGGGCCGAACTTATCCACAGGCGGTCGTGCAGCGGCCGTTTGGTGATGCTGAATACCAGCCAGTCGATGCACTCGGACACCGCGAACGCCGTGGCGCTGGCCAGGGCGATAGAAGGATCGGAGGTGATATAGGACAGCACCAGCGCCGCCAGCATCGCCACCAGGGCGCCATGGCCGAAGCGGGTTTGCACCATGTCGCGCAAGATGAATACCAGGCCGCCCCAGGCCGACCAGATGATGTCCAGGTGCGGGGCTGTGGAAAAGGCATAGTTGATCAGCACGACGCTGCCGATGTAAGCGATCAGGAAGAGCATGGGGGTACCTGTCAATTTGGCGCACAGGGTACTTCAGGGGGTGGGGGTGGACCAATACCCGGTGTGGTGCGATGCATTGCAAAGATCAAGAGCCACCCCCTCACCCCAGCCCTCTCTCCCAAGGGGGAGAGGGGGAAAGGGAGCCGATCTTCGTGCTGTTCCAACCTGAGTTTGGCTTGATATCTCAGGTCGGCGTAACCCCAGCATCCAACTTGATCAGTTCCCTCTCCCCCCGGGAGAGGGTTAGGGCGAGGGGCTCTTTGTGCTTCTCAAACCTGAGTTCGACTCAATATCTTAGGTCGGCGTAACCCCAGCATCCAACTCGATCAGTTCCCTCTCCCCCCGGGAGAGGGTTAGGGTGAGGGGCTTTTTGTGCTTCTCAAACCTGAGATCGACTCAATATCTCAGGTCGGCGTAACCCCAGCATCCAACTCGATCAGTTCCCTCTCCCCCCGGGAGAGGGTTAGGGTGAGGGGCTTTTTGTGCTTCTCAAACCTGAGTTCGACTCAATATCTCAGGTCGGCGTAACCCCAGCATCCAACTCGATCAGTTCCCTCTCCCCCCGGGAGAGGGTTAGGGTGAGGGGCTTTTGCAGTTGAGTCAGGACTTCGAAGGCAACATCCAGACCAGCCCACTCGCCTTCGCCCGCTCATGACACAACCCCAATACCGCCCGCCGCTCGTCATTATTCATTCGACTCCAGCGGGTGATTTCCTCAACCGTACGCTGGCAACCGGTACAAATATCATCGTCATCCAACGCACAAATATTCACACAGGGCGATGGCACCGGTCGTTCGGTCGCGCTCATTCTTCCTGCTCAACCAGATCCCGGGCATAACGCTGGGAGTTATGCACATAGTGCGCAGCACTGGCCTCAAGCATCTTCTTCTGCCCGTCGGTCAATTCGCGCACCACCTTGCCAGGCGAGCCCATGACCAGCGAACCGTCGGGGATCTCCTTGCCCTCGCCGATCAGCGAGTTGGCGCCGATGATGCAATTCTTGCCGATTTTCGCGCCGTTGAGGATCACCGCATTAATGCCGATCAGGCTGTAGTCGCCGACGGTGCAGCCGTGAAGCATGGCATTGTGGCCAATGGTCACGCCGGTGCCGATGGTCAGCGGGAAGCCCATGTCGGTGTGCATCACCGTACCGTCCTGGACGTTGCTGTTCTTGCCGATCAGGATCAACTCGTTGTCGCCCCGCAGCACGGCGTTGAACCAGACGTTGGCGCCCTCTTCCAGTTTGACCTTGCCCACCAGCACGGCATTGGGCGCGACCCAGCTCTGTGGGTGGGTTTCGACGCGGGCGTCGCCCAGGCGGTATTTCATCTCGTTGTCCTCAGGGCTCAGGCCGGCTTTTATTGGTAGCGATCAGGTTCAGGCCATTCGAACGATGGCTCAAGTATGGATAAAGCTTTTGGGAGGCTGGTGCAGGCTGATTTTCGCGTCATACAGCAGGTTGATCAACTCGACGATCATGATCGCCGTCAGCCCCCAGATCTTGTACTCGCCGAAGCGATAGCTGGGCACATACCAGCTGCGGCCCTGGTAATCGATGCGGTGGGTATGTTCACGCGGGTCATTGCAAAAGAACTCCAGCGGTACGCTGAACACCGCGGCGATCTCGGCATCGTTGGCCCGGTACTCGACGAAGTCCGGAATCACGCCCACATAGGGCGTGACCATGATGCCATGCAGGGAAATCAACGGGCTGAGCGGGCCGATCACTTCCACCAGGCCCGGAGGCAGGCCGATTTCTTCCTCGGCTTCGCGCAGGGCGGTGAAGACCAGGTCGGGGTCTTCAGGGTCACGACGCCCGCCGGGGAAGGCGACTTCGCCGCCATGGGTCGAGAGCCCACTGGCACGCAGGGTCAGCACCAGTTCGGGCTTGTCACTGCGGGTGATGGGCACCAGCACCGCGGCCTCGGGAAAACGCAGGTCGGTCTCCAGCGTGTGCGGAGTGTGGTTGCTTACCCGATGCAGTAGCTCGTCCAGCATGAGTGTTCTCGATCAGTGCCTTACCCTGCATCATGCACCAATCATTGCGCTCGCCCAAGCCCCCGAACAGGCGCATGTCGCGAAACGACAACTTGCCGACAGACACCGGTGCACGCCAAGATAGGCGCAGCATTCAGGAAACCAAGCATGAAATTTTGCAGCCAGTGCGGTAATCCGGTGACCCAGCGCATTCCCGAAGGCGATTCACGCCTGCGGTTCGTCTGCGACAGCTGTCATGTGATTCATTACCAGAACCCCAATATCGTTGCCGGCTGCGTGGCGACCTGGGGTTCGAAGGTATTGCTGTGCCGCCGCGCCATCGAGCCACGGCGGGGTTACTGGACCCTGCCCGCCGGTTTCATGGAAAACGGCGAGACCATCGAACAGGCGGCAATTCGCGAAACCGCCGAGGAAGCCTGCGCCCGGGTGCGCAACCTGAGCATCTATACCCTGATCGACGTACCGCACATCAGCCAGATGCATGTGTTCTTCCGGGCTGAACTGGCGGACCTGGACTTTGCGGCCGGCCCCGAGAGCCTGGAAGTGCAGCTTTTCGAAGAAGCCGACATCCCTTGGTCCGACCTGGCTTTCCGCACGGTGGGTCGTACCTTAGAATGCTTCTTCGCTGACCGGCGGACCGAGGTCTATCCCGTACGGTCCGAATCGATCCCGCCGCTCGCTCAGCCTGCCATCACTTAAAAAAACACCTATAAATATATAGTCGCGACACCTCTGGGGAATCGTTTCAATGCGCTGGTTGCTTGCCTTGCTCTGCTTGTCGTTCGTTGCGGTAACCCAGGCTTCGGCCACGGAAACCTACAACGGCAAAGTCATCGAGAAAATTCTGGTTCTCAAGTCCGCCCATCAATTGCAATTGATCAATGACGGCAAGCCGCTCAAGACCTATCGCATTTCCCTGGGCAAACGTCCCAAGGGCCCCAAGCTGATGGAGGGCGACAAACGTACGCCGGAAGGTTTGTACTGGGTTGACTGGCGCAAGGTCAGCGATCGTTTCAACCTGGCGATGCACGTCTCCTATCCGAACATCAGCGACTCTGCCCGCGCCCGCCGCGAAGGCGTCGAGCCCGGCGGCATGATCATGATCCACGGTACCCCGGACACCGAGGACACCCCTGAAGACCTGTTCCATACCCTGGACTGGACCGACGGCTGCATCGCCATGCGCAACATGGACATGCGCGAAGTCTGGAACCTGGTGCCGGACGGCACGATGATCGAAATCCGACCGTAATGCTTACGACCGTTGGTCGCCCTCGAAAAAAATAATTCAAGAGATCGCAGCCTTCGGCAGCGCCTGCAGGGTGAATACCATTGCCCCCTGTAGGAGCTGCCGAAGGCTGCGATATTTGCTTTAAAAACCCCCTCCCCTAATACCACTTCAAACCAACACCTTTCCACGCAGCCAAATGAGGCCGGATTTACTGCGCCACCCGCTAGCCCGGTGCGTTGACATGGTATTCAAGTGGTATTAGTTTTCGCTGCACTCACTGGCGAAAACACTCCAATATCCGCCGCGGACACCAGCCATGAACGACCTCCAGGCCCTAAAGCCCGACGACACCCAACCGACGCCGCTTTACCTGCAACTGGCACGCAATCTGGAAGCGGCGATCCATGCCGGCCAGTGGAAAGCCGAACAGGCCATGCCTTCGGAACGCAACCTCAGCGAGTTGCTGGGCATTTCCCGCGTTACCGCCCGCAAGGCACTGGAAGTGCTGTTCGAACAGGGGCTGATCCGCCGCAACCAGGGTTCCGGCACCTTCATCACACCGCGCCTGGAGCAACCCCTGTCACGCCTTTCGGGCTTTAGCGAAATGCTCCGCCTCAAGGGTTTCGTACCCGGCTCGCAATGGCTGGAGCGGCAAATCACCCTGCCCACCCACGAAGAACTGATCCGCCTGGGGCTTTCGCCCAACGACAAGGTTGCGCGCCTCAAACGCCTGCGCAAGGCCGATGACACGGTGATGGCGATCGAGATGAGCACCCTGCCCGCCTCGATCATTGCCAAACCGCAAGCCGTGGGTGACTCCCTCTACGAATACCTCGACGGCATCGGCAAACCCGTGGTTCGCGCCTTGCAGCACATCCAGGCGATCAATGCCTCGGACGAGTTCGCCGCGCTGGTCGGCATCGCCCCCGGTACCGCCATGCTGCTGATGACCCGGGTTGGCTATCTGGAAGACAACACGCCGATCGAAGTCACTGACACTTATTGCCGCAACGACTACTACGACTTCGTTGCCGAGCTTCGTCGTTAAACCGAGAGCCCATCATGTCCGAAGACAACATCCTCACCGCCCACGGCTGGGTTCGCGGCCGACTGGTCCACGAACACGGCAAAGTCGTGTCGATCGAAGGCGAGCCCTGCGATCCGGCGCAAAACGACCTGCCCTATCTGCTGCCGGGCTTCATCGACCTGCACGTTCACGGTGGCGGCGGCAAAGACATCATGGAAGGTGCATCGGCCTTCGAAACCATCACCAGGACCCACGTGCGCTTCGGCACCACGGCACTGCTGGCCACCACCATGACCGCGCCGAGCGAAGAGATTTGCGGCGTGCTCAAGGCCGTCGGCGAATTCTGTGAACAGCGGCCGAAAGGCTGCGCCCGGGTGCTTGGCGTCCACTTGGAAGGCCCGTACATCAATCCGGGCAAACTCGGTGCCCAACCGAATTTCGCCCACACCGCGCTGCTGGCCGAAGTCGAAGAATACCTGGCGTTGGCGCCGATCCGGGTGATCACCATCGCCCCGGAAATCGCCGGTCACGATGCCTTGATTCGCAACCTCAGCAGCCGTGGCGTGCGTATGCAGATCGGCCACACCCTTGGCAGCTACGAGGAAGGCGTGGCCGCGCTGGAGGCCGGTGCCAGCAGCTTTACTCATCTCTACAACGCCATGAGCCCGTTGCACCACCGCGAACCGGGCATCGTCGGCGCCGCCCTGGCCCATGCCCGATTCGCCGAGCTGATTCCCGACTTGCTGCACGTGCACCCCGGCGCCATCCGCGTCGCCCTGCGTTCGATCCCGTGCCTGTATTGCGTCACCGACTCGACCGCCGCCGCCGGCATGCCCGACGGTGAATACAAGCTCGGCAGCCACACCGTGACCAAATGTCTGGGCGGCGTGCGCCTGCCCGACGGCACCCTGGCCGGCAGCACCCTGACCATGGATCAGGCCCTGCGCAATCTGGTGAAGATCGGCCTGCCGATCGCCGAAGCTTCGCAACGCCTGTCGCAATTCCCCGCCGACTACCTCGGCATCACCGATCGCGGACGCCTGCAACCAGGCGCCTGGGCCGACTGCGTGCGGCTCGATCGCTCACTCACACTGACCGCCGTCATGGTCGAAGGAGAAGACATTGACTTCAAAAATGCTTGAAGAGGCGCTGTCCTCGTTCCAGGCCGTGCAGGCTCAGCTACAACAACTCGACCCGCAGATGATCGAGATCGCCGGGCGCCTGCGCCGACAGCCTCCGCAAGTCGCCATGACCGTGGCGCGTGGCAGCTCGGACCATGCCGCCAGCTATTTCGCCTATCTGACCATGCAGTTGCTGGGCATCCCGGTGGCGTCGTTGCCGATGTCGGTGGTCACCATGCAGCAGGCACCCTTGAAGGTCAGCGGTCAGGTTGCGTTCGCGTTCTCGCAATCGGGACAGAGCCCGGACCTGGTGAACAGCTTGCGTCTGCTGCGCAAGCGTGGCGCCTTGAGCATTTCCCTGGTCAATGCCGAAGACTCGCCGCTGGAAGCCGCCTGCGAATTCAGCCTGCCGCTGTGCGCCGGCACCGAAAGCAGCGTCGCTGCAACCAAGAGTTTCATCGCCACCCTCAGCGCCAGCGCCCGTTTGATCGGCCACTGGAAAGAAGACGCCGAATTGCTCGAAGCCGGACTGGCCTTGCCTGCCGGCCTGCGCGATGCCGCGCAGCAGGACTGGAGCCCGGCCATCGAGGCCTTGCGCGATTGCCAACGGCTGATGGTGATCGGCCGTGGCGCCGGATTCGCCATCGCCCAGGAAGCGGCGCTCAAGTTCAAGGAAACCTCGGCGATCCAGGCCGAAGCCTTCAGCAGCGCCGAAGTCCGTCACGGGCCAATGGCCTTGATCGGTGACAACTACCCGCTGCTGGTCTTCGCCCCACGGGGTGCCGAACAGGCCGGCCTGCTGAGCCTGGCCGCCGACATGCGCCAGCGCGGCGCTCGAGTCCTGCTGGCTGCACCGGACGATGTGCTCGAGCGCGACTTGACCCTGACCCGCGCCGAACACCCGGCCCTCGACCCGATTCTGGCCATTCAGAGTTTCTACGTGATGGCCGCCGGCCTGGCCGTAGCTCGCGGCATGGACCCGGATCAACCGCGGCACCTGAGCAAAGTCACGCGCACCCACTGAATCGAATGACGATTTGAATGACCTGCAGGAGCGAGCATGCTCGCGATGGACGTTAACGATTACACGGAAAACCTGACACCCCGCGACGTTCTTGAATCCATCGCGAACAGGTTCGCYCCTACAGTCAACCGCATTCCCCTGTAGGAGCGAGCATGCTCGCGATGGACGTTAACGATTACACGGAAAACCTGACACCCCGCGACGTTCTTGAATCCATCGCGAACAGGTTCGCCCCCACAGAAAAGCGCGTTGTTCCGAACTGTTGTTTTTTAATGAGACCGAGCCATGCATAACAACAATAAAGAGCTGACCTTAAGCGCCCCGCTCAGCGGTCCGGTGCTCACGCTCTCCAAAGTCCCGGACCCGGTGTTCGCCAGCGGCGCCATGGGCGACGGCATCGCCATCGACCCGTTGAACGACACCCTTCACGCCCCCTGCGCCGGCGTGGTGGTGCACGTAGCGCGCACCGGCCACGCGGTCACGTTGCGTGCCGACAACGGTGCGGAACTGTTGTTGCACCTGGGTCTCGATACGGTCGAACTGCAAGGCCAGGGCTTCTCGATGCTGGTCAAGGAAGGCGCGCGCGTGGTCAACGGCCAACCGCTGTTGCGCTACGACCTGGACAAGGTCGCGCAGCAGTGCAAAAGCCTGGTCAGCTTGCTGATCCTGACCAACAGCGAGCAATTCCAGGCACGGCCAATCACCCTGAAATCGGTGAGGGTCGGCGAGCCGTTGCTGCACATCATTCGTCGACAAACATCTGGCGCCCAGGCCGAAGTGGACATGGGCGGCGAAGAGATCCACGGACATGTCCGCATCGCCCATCGAGGTGGTTTGCATGCCCGGCCGGCCGCGTTGATCCGTCAGACCGCCCAAGGCTTCAAGAGCAAATCGCAGCTGCACTTCGCCGGCAAATCGGCAACCTGCGACAGCCTGATCGGGTTGATGGGCCTGGCCATTGGCGAGCAGGAAGAAGTTCAGGTCAGTTGCCAGGGCCCGGATGCCCAAGCCGCTCTGCAAGCGTTACTCTCAGCTTTATCCACAGCGCTCGCCGAAGACACTCACGCAGCCGCGCCGGCACCGATTGCCCAGCGTGCGCGTGCCGCCGAAGCGGGCGTGCTGCACGGCGTTTGCGCCGCGCCCGGCCTGGTCGGCGGTCAGTTGTTTCGCTTGAACACCATCAGCCTGCCGGTAGACGCCGGCAACCACGATCCAGAGCAACAACTGCACGCCCTCGATACCGCGCTGAGCGTGGTACGCAGTGAAATCGACACCACCCTGGCCCAAGCGAAAAAACACAAGAACACCGACGAAGAAGCCATCTTCGCTGCGCACCTCGCGCTACTCGAAGACCCGGCGTTGCTGGATGCCGCAAACGCCTCCATCCACCAGGGGATGGCCGCGACTCACGCCTGGAGCCAATCGATCGACGTGCAGTGCGAGGTGCTACAGCAACTCGGCAGTGCGCTGTTGGCCGAGCGCGCCAACGACCTGCGCGACCTCAAGCAACGGGTGTTGCGCGCCCTCCTCGGCGCAACCTGGCACTACGACGTTCCGCCAGGCGCCATCGTCGCCGCACAGGAACTGACCCCGTCCGACCTGCTGCAACTGAGCCAGCAAGGCGTCGCCGGGCTGTGCATGGCCGAAGGTGGCGCGACGTCCCATGTGGCGATTCTCGCTCGTGGCAAAGGTTTGCCGTGCCTGGTTGCGCTGGGCTCGACGCTGCTTGATCAGCAACAGGGCCAAGCCGTGGTGCTGGATGCCGACGGCGGTCGCCTCGAATTGGCCCCTGACCACGAGCGCATTGCCGTCGTGCAGCAAGCGCAACTTGACCGCCAGCAACGTCGCGCGCTGCAACAATCTCAAGCACACACCCACGCACTCACCCTCGACGGCGTGCAGATCGAAGTGGCTGCCAATGTGGCGTCCAGCGCCGAGGCAGCGGATGCCCTGGCCAATGGCGCCGATGGCGTCGGCCTGTTGCGCACCGAATTCCTGTTCGTCGACCGCAACACCGCGCCGGACGAAGAAGAGCAACGTGGTGCTTATCAAGCGGTGCTCGACGCTATGGGCGACAAGTCGGTGATCATCCGCACCATCGACGTCGGCGGCGACAAGCAACTCGATTACCTGCCGCTGCCTGCCGAGGCCAATCCCGTGCTGGGCCTGCGCGGCATTCGTCTGGCTCAGGTTCGACCTGAACTGCTGGATCAACAACTGCGCGCCCTGCTGCGCGTCAGTGCGCTGTCTCGCTGCCGAATCCTGTTGCCGATGGTGACGGAGGTCGACGAGTTGCTGCACATCCGCCAGCGCCTCGAGGCCTTGTGCACTGAGCTGGGCGTGAGTGAACGCCCGGAGCTGGGCGTGATGATCGAAGTCCCGGCGGCCGCGTTGCTTGCCGAGCAGTTGGCCGAACACGCGGACTTTCTGTCCATCGGCACCAACGACCTGTCGCAATACACCCTGGCCATGGACCGCGACCACGCCGGCCTCGCCTCGCGGGTCGATGCGCTGCACCCGGCGCTGCTGCGGCTGATCGCCCAGACCTGCGCCGGTGCCGCAGTGCACAAGCGTTGGGTTGGCGTTTGCGGCGCGCTGGCTTCTGACCCGCTGGCCACGCCGGTACTGATCGGCCTGGGCGTCAGCGAGTTGTCGGTAAGCCCGGTGCAAATCGGTGAAATCAAGGATCGCGTGCGGCACCTCGACGCCAGCGAATGCCGGCGCATCAGCCAGGGTCTGCTCAAGCTCGGCAGCGCCGCTGCAGTGCGTCACGCCTGTCACCAGCATTGGCCTCTGAGCTGAACAACGCCAACAAGAATCCAGGGAGATCCGCCATGTACCAATACTTCATCGAAGGCCTGCAGCGCCTCGGCCGTGCGCTGATGCTGCCGATCGCCATCCTGCCGATTGCCGGCCTGCTGCTGCGCCTTGGCGACACCGATCTGCTGAACATCGCGATCATCCACGACGCCGGCCAGGTCATCTTCGCCAACCTGGCAATGATCTTCGCCATCGGCATCGCCGTCGGGTTCGCCAAGGACAACAACGGTACCGCCGGGCTGGCCGGGGCCATTGGTTATCTGGTGATGGTCTCGACCCTGAAGGTGCTGGATTCGAGCATCAACATGGGCATGCTCGCCGGGATCATCAGCGGCCTGATGGCCGGCGCGCTGTACAATCGTTTCAAGGACATAAAGTTGCCGGAGTATCTGGCGTTCTTCGGTGGTCGCCGCTTTGTACCGATAGTCACCGGCTTCACGGCGGTGGGCCTGGGGGTCGTCTTCGGTTACATCTGGCCGCCGATCCAGCACGGCATCAATGCTTTCGGCGCATTGATGATGGAGAGCGGCAGTATCGGCGCGTTCGTCTTTGGCGTGTTCAACCGTCTGTTGATCGTCACTGGCCTGCACCACATCCTCAACAACATGGCGTGGTTCGTGTTCGGCAACTTCACCGACCCGACCACCGGCGCGCTGGTGACCGGCGATCTGTCGCGCTACTTTGCCGGCGACCCGAAAGGCGGCCAGTTCATGACCGGCATGTTCCCGATGATGATCTTCGGCCTGCCCGCCGCGTGCCTGGCGATGTACCGCAATGCCTTGCCGGAACGGCGCAAGGTGATGGGCGGGATTTTCCTGTCCATGGCGCTGACTTCTTTCCTGACCGGCGTGACCGAGCCCATCGAATTCGCCTTCATGTTCCTCGCGCCACTGCTGTATCTGCTGCATGCTTTGCTGACCGGCGTGTCGATGGCCGTCACCAATGCGCTGAACATCCACCTGGGGTTCACCTTCTCCGGTGGTTTTATCGACATGATTCTTGGCTGGGGTAGATCCACCAACGGCTGGCTGGTGTTCCCGGTGGGCCTGGCGTATGCGGTGATCTATTACCTGGTGTTCGATTTCTGCATCCGGCGCTTCGACCTGAAGACACCGGGCCGTGAAGGCAGCGTTGCCACCGAGCAGGTAGCCGTCACCGAAAATGAGCGCGCCGGTGCTTACATCAAGGCATTGGGCGGTGCTGCCAACCTGATCACCGTCGGCGCTTGCACCACACGTTTGCGTCTGGACATGGTGGATCGCAACAAAGCCTCGGACGCGGAATTGAAAGCACTCGGCGCAATGGCCGTGGTGCGCCCGGGCAAGGGCGGAAGCTTGCAGGTGGTGGTCGGGCCGATGGCCGATGCGATTGCCGATGAAATCCGCCTGGCGATGCCGGCGTTGGACCGGGCGATTGTGTCGACGCCTGCGGCGCTGGTCGAAGAACCGACACCTGTCGCCGTCGCGACTCCAGAAGCGCAACAATGGCTGCAGGCCTTGGGCGGTGGCGACAATGTGTTGCAGCTGGATTGCGTGGCAATGACCCGCATTCGTCTGCAACTGGCTGACGGTAAAGCCTTGTCCGAAAGTGAGTTGAAGGCCTTGGGTTGCCATGGCGTGACTCAGCTGGAGGGAGGGATCTGGCACCTGCTGATTGGCGACAAGGCGCCGATTTTGAGTGGTACGCTGGAAACATTGATCAATCGCAGTGAGGTCAGCGCCAAGGTTTAGATCCTGGTTCCCTGGCGGGCCCCAAAAAAACCTGGGCATGAAAAAACCCGCTGAAATCACTTTCAGCGGGTTTTTCATTTCAGCAGCCAGGGAATCAGAAATCCTCCAACCGCCACACCTCATAAGCCGGTGTCTCGTAGGGGTGACTCTGCTTCAGAGCCTCCACCACCGGGCGAATCAACTCATCCGCCACCACCAGCTCAACCTTCCATTCCTCGACCTGTTCGACCTGCCCTGCCTCGCCAATGAACGGCTGGCTGCCATCCATTGGACGAAACTGGCCTTGGCCCAGCACCTGCCATGAACAGTGGTCATAAGCACCGATCCGCCCGCCACCGGCGGCGAATACGGCGCTTTTAACCCGCTCGACATGACTGTCAGGAACGAAAAAGCTGAGCTTGTACACGGTGCTTAGTTCACCCACACACGAGCATTACGGAACATGCGCATCAGCGGAGCATCTTCTTTCCACTCATCCGAACGCCACGAGTTCTGCACGGCACGGAACACACGCTCCGGGTGCGGCATCATGATGGTCACGCGACCGTCGCGGCTGGTCAAACCAGTGATCCCGCGCGGCGAGCCGTTCGGGTTGGCCGGGTAGCTTTCGGTGACCTTGCCGTGGTTGTCGACGAAACGCATCGCCACGCAACCGGACAGATCGGCTTCCAGCAAGGCTTCTTCGCTGGAGAACTCGGCATGACCTTCACCGTGGGCGATAGCGATCGGCATACGCGAACCGGCCATGCCCTGCAGGAAGATCGAGTTCGACTCCTGGATCTGTACCATCGCCACGCGCGCTTCGAACTGCTCGGAGCGGTTACGCACGAAGTGCGGCCAGAACTCGCTGCCCGGGATCAGTTCGTGGAGGTTGGACATCATCTGGCAACCGTTGCACACGCCGAGGGTGAAGCTGTCGTTACGTTCGAAGAAGCCCTGGAACGCATCGCGGGCACGGCTGTTGAACAGCGCGGACTTGGCCCAGCCTTCACCGGCACCCAGTACGTCGCCGTAGGAGAAACCGCCGCAGGCGACCATGCCCTTGAACTCGTTCAGGTCGACGCGACCGGCCAGAATGTCGCTCATGTGCACGTCGATCGCGTTGAAACCGGCGCGGTCGAACGCCGCCGCCATTTCCACCTGGCCGTTGACGCCCTGCTCACGCAGTACGGCAACCTGAGGGCGAATGCCTTTCTTGATGTAAGGCGCGGCGATGTCCTGGTTGACGTCGTAGCTGAGCTTGACGCTCAGGCCCGGGTTGTCTTCTTCCAGCAGCACGTCGAACTCTTGCTCGGCGCAGTCGGCGTTGTCACGCAGACGCTGGATCTGGTAGCTGGTCTCGGCCCACTGACGTTGCAGCAGACGACGCTGACCTTCGAACACGGTGTCGCCGTTGAAGGTGATGTTGATCTGGCCATTGTTCATTGGCTGACCGATCACCGACACGCACTCACCCAGGCCGGCAGCGCTGAACTGCGCGAGGATGTCGGCAGTGGAGTCCTGGCGCACCTGGATCACGGCACCCAGTTCTTCGTTGAACAGGATGGCGGCGATATCGGCGGAGGTTTCGGCCAGGCCGTCGAGGTTCAGGCTCAGGCCGCAGTGACCGGCGAAGGCCATTTCCACCACGCTGGTCAGCAGACCACCGTCGGAACGGTCGTGGTAAGCCAGCAGGTGACCGTCAGCGTTGAGGCCCTGGATCACTGCGAAGAAGGCTTTCAGGTCTTCGGCGTCGTCGACGTCCGGGGCCTGATTGCCGAGCTTGCCGTGAACCTGGGCGAGGATCGAGGCACCCATGCGGTTCTGGCCGCGACCGAGGTCGATCAGGATCAGGTCGGTGGTGCCCTTGTCCATGCGCAGTTGCGGGGTCAGGGTCTGACGGATGTCAGTCACTGGCGCGAAACCGGTGACGATCAACGACATTGGCGAAGTGACGGATTTGTCGACGCCTTCATCGTTCCAGCGGGTGGCCATGGACATCGAGTCCTTGCCCACCGGAATGGTGATGCCCAGCTCAGGGCACAGCTCCATGCCGACCGCTTTCACGGTGTCGTACAGGCGTGCATCTTCACCCGGGTGGCCGGCAGCCGACATCCAGTTCGCCGACAGTTTAATGTCGGAGATCTTGCCGATGCGCGACGCCGCGATGTTGGTCAGGGTTTCGCCGATGGCCATGCGGCCCGACGCCGGAGCGTCCAGCAGAGCCAACGGAGTACGTTCGCCCATGGCCATGGCTTCACCGGTGTAGACGTCAAAGCTGGTGGCGGTGACGGCAACGTCGGCCACCGGAACCTGCCACGGGCCGACCATTTGGTCACGGGCCACGAGGCCGGTGATGGTGCGGTCGCCGATGGTGATCAGGAAGCTTTTGCTGGCCACGGCCGGGTGATGCAGGACGCGCTCGACGCATTCACCGATGTTCAGGGTCGACGGATCGAAATCGTCGCCCAGCTCGTTTTCACGAACAACCGAACGGTGCATGCGCGGGGCTTTGCCCAGCAACACTTCCAGCGGCATGTCCACCGGGCTGTTGCCGAAGTGGCTGTCGGTCACGGTCAGCTGCGGCTCTGCGGTAGCTTCACCGACTACGGCAAACGGGCAACGCTCACGTTCGCAGATCGCCTTGAAGCGCTCGAAGTCAGCCGGGCCGACCGCCAGAACGTAACGTTCCTGGGATTCGTTGGACCAGATTTCGTGCGGGGCCATGCCCGGCTCGTCGTTTGGAATGTTGCGCAGTTCAAAACGGCCACCGCGCTCGCCGTCGTTGACCAGTTCCGGGAAGGCGTTGGACAGACCGCCCGCACCCACGTCGTGGATGAAGCTGATCGGGTTCTTGTCGCCCAGCTGCCAGCAACGGTCGATGACTTCCTGGCAACGGCGCTCCATTTCCGGGTTTTCGCGTTGTACGGAAGCGAAGTCCAGGTCCGCCGAGCTGGTGCCAGTGGCCATGGAGGAAGCTGCACCGCCACCCAGACCGATCAGCATCGCCGGGCCACCGAGCACGATCAGCTTGGAGCCAACGACGATCTCGCCTTTCTTGACGTGCTCTTCACGGATGTTGCCCATGCCGCCAGCCAGCATGATTGGTTTGTGGTAACCACGGACTTCATCACCGTGCGGGGTGGTGATCGATTGTTCGAAGGTACGGAAGTAGCCAGTCAGGGCCGGACGACCGAATTCGTTGTTGAACGCAGCGCCGCCCAGCGGGCCTTCGATCATGATGTCCAGCGCGGTAACGATGCGCTCAGGCTTGCCGTACGGCACTTCCCACGGCTGTTCGAAGCCAGGGATCTGCAGGTTGGACACGGTGAAACCGGTCAGGCCAGCCTTTGGCTTGGCACCACGGCCGGTCGCGCCTTCGTCGCGGATCTCGCCGCCGGAACCGGTGGATGCGCCCGGGAACGGGGCAATCGCGGTCGGGTGGTTGTGAGTCTCGACTTTCATCAGGATGTGCACCGGCTCCTGCACCGCGCCGTACTGGCGGGTTTCAGGGTCCGGGAAGAAACGGCCGGCCACGGAGCCGACGATTACCGAAGCGTTGTCCTTGTAAGCCGACAGAACGCCTTCGCTGTGCATCACGTAGGTGTTCTTGATCATGCCGAACAGGCTTTTTTCCTGGCTCTCGCCGTCGATGTCCCAACTGGCGTTGAAGATCTTGTGACGGCAGTGCTCGGAGTTCGCCTGGGCGAACATCATCAGTTCGATGTCGTGCGGGTTGCGCTTCAAGCCGACGAAGGCGTTGACCAGGTAATCGATCTCGTCTTCAGCCAGGGCCAGGCCCAGCTCGGTGTTGGCTTTTTCCAGCGCGGCGCGGCCGCCACCCAGCACGTCGATCGCGGTCAGCGGTTTTGGCTCGGCGTGGCTGAACAGGCCGGCAGCCTGTTCGAGGTTGCCCAGAACGATCTGGGTCATGCGGTCGTGCAGTACATCGGCAATCAGTTGGGCGTCAGCATCGCTGAACTGGCCGGCCACGTAGAACGCGATACCGCGCTCAAGCCGCTGGATTTTCGCCAGGCCGCAGTTGCGAGCGATGTCGCTGGCCTTGCTCGACCACGGCGAGATGGTGCCGAAACGCGGCAACACCAGGAACAGACGACCGGTCGGCTCTTGTACCGGAACGCTTGGACCGTACTTCAGAAGGCGCGCAAGCACCTGCTGTTCGTCGCCGGTCAGGACGCCGGTAACTTCGGCGAAGTGAGCGAATTCAGCATACAGGCCGCTGACAGCCGGAACCTTCTGGCTCAGTTGCTCAAGGAGCTTGCTGTGGCGAAAGGCAGAAAGGGCAGGAGCGCCGCGCAGGATCAACATCTTCGGGACAGCCTCGGGAAGGGGTGTGCTTTGAGGCCGTGCATTCTAGCCTAAACCGCCCGCGACATCACCCGAAACGCTACGCACGGTTGCACTGGAGTGTCGATCTGTGTTTCTGCCCCGAGAGTCAGGTTAACCGGGCGTGTCACCACAGCTTATTTTTACTGTATCAAAATGCATAAAAGGCCCATTCCTGCGGGGTTTCGGCCTGTTTTACGATCGCTAGCAGATAGGCCCTTCACTGTCGAGATATGGCGTCCGTGGTCCTTTGCGTATACTGCGCAGATGTTTTCCCCAACGGCTTTGCGTCCGCGGTACGCCAAATGGCTGATCGCAACCGGACTCTTCCTGATGCTCCAGGGTTGTGTTGATAAACCCAACACACTGGAGCGTGTAAAGGAGGATGGTGTGCTGCGGGTGGTTACCCGTAACAGCCCCGCCACTTACTTCCAGGATCGTAACGGTGAAACCGGCTTCGAATACGAGCTGGTGAAGCGCTTCGCCGACGATCTGGGGGTCGAACTCAAGATAGAGACCGCCGACAACCTCGACGACCTGTTCAACCAGGTAGGCCAGCCCAATGGCCCCGTACTGGCAGCCGCTGGCCTTGTCACCAGCGAGGAACGGAAAAAACAGGTACGGTTTTCCCATTCCTACCTGGAAGTCACCCCACAGGTCATTTATCGCAATGGCCAGTCGCGCCCGACCGATGCGAAGGATCTGGTCGGCAAAAAAATCATGGTGCTCAAGGGCAGCACCCATGCCGAACAACTGGCGCAGCTGAAACAGAAATATCCCGGTATCGAATACGAAGAATCCGACGCAGTCGAAGTCGTCGACCTGCTTCGTATGGTCGACGAAGGTCAGATCGATCTCACGCTGGTCGATTCCAACGAAGTGGCGATGAACCAGGTGTACTTCACCAACATTCGCGTCGCCTTCGACCTCGGTGACGCCAGCGACCAGAGCTGGGCGATAGCGCCCGGTGAAGACAACAGCCTGCTCAACGAGGTCAACGACTACCTCGACAAGGTCAAGAAGAACGGCACCCTGCAACGCCTCAAGGACCGTTACTACGGGCATGTCGACGTACTTGGCTACATGGGCGCCACCACCTTTGCCCAACACCTGCAGCAACGCCTGCCCAAGTACGAGCAGCACTTCAAGGCCTACGCCAAGAAAGAGAAAGTCGACTGGCGCCTGCTGGCGGCCATCGGTTACCAGGAATCGCTTTGGCAACCCACAGTGACCTCCAAGACCGGCGTGCGCGGCCTGATGATGCTGACCCAGAACACCGCGCAGGCCATGGGCGTGTCCAATCGCCTGGACCCCAAGCAGAGCATCATGGGCGGCGCCAAGTACCTGGCCTATATGAAGGATCAGCTGGACGATTCGATCCAGGAGCCGGACCGCACCTGGTTTGCCCTGGCGGCGTACAACGTCGGCAGCGGTCACCTGGATGACGCGCGCAAGCTGGCGGCCAAGGAAGGACTGAACCCGGACAAATGGCTGGACGTGAAGAAGATCCTGCCGCGCCTGTCCGAGAAGAAGTGGTACAGCAAGACCCGTTACGGCTATGCCCGCGGCGGCGAGCCGGTGCATTTCGTGGCGAACATCCGTCGTTACTACGACATCCTCACCTGGGTCACGCAGCCACAGCTGGAAGGCGATCAGGTGGCCGAGGGCAAACTGCTGGTGCCGGGGATCGACAAGAGCAAACCGGCTCAAGAGCCTGCCCCGCTCTAGTCCAGACAACCAAAATCAAATGTGGGAGCGGGCTTGCTCGCGAATGCGGTGCAACATTCAACATTTCTGTTGGCTGACACTGCGCTTTCGCGAGCAAGCCCGCTCCCACATGGTTTTTGCGCTGGTTTTTAAGCCTTGGCAGCCGCCGCCAGAATCAACGCCTTCATCTCCGACACCGCCGACTTGAAGCCCACGAACAGCGCATGGGCGACCAGCGCATGGCCGATGTTCAGCTCATTGATGCCCTTGATTGCTGCCACCGCCTCGACGTTGTGGTAGTGCAGGCCATGGCCGGCATTGACGATCAGGCCCTGGGCCAGGCCAAACGCCACACCATCAGCCACGCGCTTGAGCTCTTCAGCCACCTCGGTCGGCGTTTGCGCATCGGCGTAGCGACCGGTGTGCAGTTCGATCGCCGGCGCGCCTACGCGGTGCGACGCTTCGATCTGACGCTCATCGGCGTCGATGAACAGCGACACTTCGCAGCCGATCTTCGCCAGGCGTTCTACCGCTGCCTTGATCCGTGCCTCCTGCCCCGCCACGTCCAGACCACCCTCGGTGGTCAACTCCTGACGGGTCTCCGGCACCAGGCAGACATGCGCCGGACGGATATGCTCGGCGAACGCCATCATCTCTTCAGTGACACCCATTTCGAAGTTCATGCGGGTTTGCAGCACGTCCTTGAGCAGCAGCACGTCGCGCTCCTGAATGTGCCTGCGGTCTTCGCGCAGGTGCACGGTGATGCCGTCGGCGCCCGCCTCTTCTGCATCCAGCGCGGCCTTGACCGGGTCCGGGTAACGAGTACCTCGGGCCTGACGCAAAGTGGCAACGTGGTCGATGTTCACGCCAAGAAGAATGCGGGTGCTGGTGGTCACGGAAAGCGCTCCAGAAGAAGAGAAAGTTCGGTGCACAGCATACGGGGAGACTACGGCTTGCGAAACAGCTCGCGACTGACCAGAGGCCGACCACCCAGGTGAACGGCCAATGCCTGGCGCATCAAACGCTTGGCCGCCGACAACGCACCCGGTGCGCTCCAGTCGGCTTCAGCCATGGCCAGCAGTTCGGCGCCATTGAACAACCCGGGCTGCAGCAGATAGACCCGCTCCAGCCCCGCATCCACCTGCAAACGGTAGAGGCCGTCTGGCGCAACGGGTTCGTCGTGGATATCGGTTATCAATGAAAAGCCGTAGCCCAGATCATCCAGCAAGCGCCATTCGAACGACCGCAGCAACGGCTCCAGCGGACGGCCTTCGGCCAGGGCCAGCAAGGTCGCGGCATAGTGATCGAACACCGCAGGAAAAGGGTCTTCGGCAGGCAACAGGCGAATCAACAGCTCATTGAGATAAAGACCGCTGAACAGCGCCTCGCCGTTGAGCCAGGACGCGATGCCGGCGCTCTCCATGCGCCCGACATTCTTCAGCTCACCACGCCCGCGGAACTCAACTTCCAGCGGCACGAACGGCCGCGCCAACGTCCCGGCCTTGCCCCGCGCACTGCGCAACACCGCCCGCAGCCGCCCTTGCGGCGTCAGGAAATCCACCAGCGCACTGTTTTCGCGGTAGGCTCGGGAGTGCAGGACGTAGGCGGGCTGGGGGATGGGTTGGGACATGGAAATCGCAGATCTCAATGGGGAAGCGCAGTTTTACAAGCAACCCAAAACCAATGTGGGAGCGGGCTTGCTCGCGAAAGCGGTGTACCAGTCAACATCAATGCTGAATGTTACATCCTCTTCGCGAGCAAGCCCGCTCCCACAGGGTTTTGCTGTGTATCAGAAACCGGCGTTACAGGTCGCCATAACCCAGCGAACGCAATGCGCGTTCGTCGTCGGACCAGCCACCCTTAACCTTGACCCACAGGTTGAGCATGATCTTGGAGTCGAACAGCAGCTCCATGTCCTTGCGCGCCTCGGTGCCGATGCGCTTGATGCGCTCGCCCTTGTCGCCAATGATGATTTTCTTCTGGCCATCACGCTCGACGAGGATCAACGCATGGATGTGCAGGGTTTTGCCCTGCTGCTTGAACTCTTCGATTTCGACGGTGATCTGGTACGGCAGCTCGGCGCCCATCTGGCGCATGATTTTCTCGCGCACCAGCTCAGCGGCAAGGAAGCGGCTGCTGCGGTCGGTGATCTGGTCTTCCGGGAAGAAGTGATCGTTTTCCGGCAGGTGATCGGCAATCACCCGCTCCAGCGCATCCAGGTTATGGCCGTGCTGCGCCGAAATCGGGATGATCTGCGCGTTCGGCAACTGCTCCTGCAACCAGCTCAGGTGCGGCATCAGTTCGGCCTTGTCTTCGATGCGGTCGGTCTTGTTCAACGCAACGATCAGCGGACCGGTCACGTACTGGACGCGCTCGAGGACCATCTGGTCTTCTTCGGTCCACTTGGTGCGGTCGACCACGAAGATCACCACGTCGACGTCTTTCAACGCCGCCGAAGCGGTCTTGTTCATGTAGCGGTTCAGGGCCTTCTCGCCACCCTTGTGCATGCCCGGGGTGTCGACGTAGATCGCCTGTACAGCGCCTTCGGTCTTGATACCGAGCATGTTGTGGCGCGTGGTCTGCGGCTTGCGCGAGGTGATCGCCAGCTTCTGACCCAGGATGTGGTTCAGCAGCGTGGACTTGCCCACGTTGGGACGGCCGACGATGGCAACATAGCCACAGCGAGTTGCGTTTGTATCAGTCATTGCCATTCTCCACATCCAGGGCAATCAGTGCTGCGGCGGCCGCTACCTGTTCGGCAATACGACGGCTCACACCCTGACCTCGGCTTTTTTCGTTCAGTAAGATGATTTCGCATTCGACGAAGAACGTCCGGCAATGCGGCTCACCCTGGATATCCACCACTTCGTAACGCGGCAGTTCGCAACCACGAGACTGCAGGAACTCCTGCAGACGGGTTTTCGGATCTTTGTTGGTGTCGACCAGCGTCAGGCCTTCGAACTCACCGGCCAGCCAGGCGAGCACGCGCTCACGGGCCACTTCCATGCCAGCGTCCAGATAGATCGCGCCGATCAACGCTTCCAGGGCATCGGCCAGAATCGACTCGCGGCGAAAACCGCCGCTTTTCAGCTCGCCCGAGCCCAGGCGCAGGTAATCGCCAAGATCGAATCCACGGGCCAGTACGGCCAGGGTCTCACCTTTGACCAGGCGTGCGCGCAAACGCGACAGCTGGCCTTCGCGGGCCAGCGGGAAGCGATCGAACAGAGCCTCGCCGGCGACGAAGTTGAGGATGGCGTCACCGAGGAATTCCAGGCGTTCGTTGTTACGCCCGGCAAAACTGCGGTGAGTCAGGGCCAGGACCATCAGTTCCTGATCCTTGAAGGTGTAGCCGAGCTGACGCTCGAGACGGCTTAAGGAGGCGCTCACGGTTTACCCACGCTGAGTTCGTGGCTGGATTCCACCGCCATCGCCGAGGTGCGGCGCAGGCTTGGGACAATTAACGCTGTGTTCAAAAATTACTTCCTGAATATCATTGTTTTCATGCCTCTGTCGCCGAATATGCCGACTCCAGAAATGCATTCGGCGCTGTGTTCAACAGCGCCGTGTTTGATTACTTGATCAGGCCAACCCGCGAGAAGTTCGGCAGGTGACTGAGTTTTGGTTCCGGCCAGCTCATCCAGACTGCGAAGGCCTTGCCGACGATATTCTTGTCGGGAACCATGCCCAGCAGATCCTTGGGAATGCTCGGATCATCCCAAAAGCGACTGTCGTTGGAGTTGTCGCGATTGTCGCCCATCATGAAGTAGTGCCCGGCCGGCACGGTCCACGAATGGTCCGGCATGACGCGGTAGCGGGTCATTTCCTTGCGGATCAGGTGCTCGGCAACGCCGAGTTTTTCCTTGTAGAGCGCGGCGCTGCCCAGGGTACCCGGCTCGTTACCGACCAGTTGCTCGGCGATCGACTCACCGTTGACGAACAGACGCTTGTCGGCGGTATAACGAATCTGATCACCCGGCAGGCCCACCACACGCTTGATGTAGTTGACGTTCGGGTCGCTCGGGTAACGGAACACCATCACATCACCGCGCTGCGGATCACCGACATCGATGATCTTCTTGTCGACCACCGGCAAGCGGATCCCGTAGGAAAACTTGCTCACCAGAATGAAGTCGCCAACGTCCAGGGTCGGTTTCATCGAGCCGGAAGGAATCTGGAACGGTTCCACCAGGAACGAACGCAGCACCAGCACGATGAACAGCACCGGAAAGAACGACTTGCCGTATTCGACCAGCAGCGGCTCCTTGTTCAGTTTTTCGACCACCACGATATCAGGCTGGCTGACGCTGCCCTGATAGGAGGCGATGGCGGCGCGACGACGCGGCGCCAGAAAAAGCAGATCGAGCAACGCCAACAGGCCGCAGACGAACACGGCGATGACCAGCAACAGCGGGAAATTTAGTGACATAGGACCTAACTATCCAACCTGAGCACTGCAAGGAAGGCTTCCTGTGGAATTTCCACGTTGCCGACCTGCTTCATGCGTTTTTTACCGGCCTTTTGCTTTTCCAGCAGTTTCTTCTTACGACTGACGTCACCGCCGTAGCATTTGGCCAATACGTTCTTTCTGAGCGCCTTGACGGTTGTACGCGCCACAATCTGCCCACCAATGGCGGCCTGGATTGCCACGTCGAACATCTGCCGCGGAATCAGTTCTTTCATCTTCTCGGTCAACTGGCGACCTTTGTAGTGCGCATTGTCACGGTGAACGATCAGCGCCAGGGCGTCGACCTTGTCACCGTTGATCAGCACATCCAGTTTCACCAGACTAGCCGATTGGTAACGATCAAAGTGGTAGTCCAGCGAAGCATAGCCGCGACTGGTGGACTTCAGACGATCGAAGAAGTCCAGGACCACTTCGTTCATCGGCAAGTCGTAGGTCACCTGGACCTGAGTGCCGAGGAACAGCATGTCGACCTGCACACCACGTTTTTCGATGCATAGGGTAATGACGTTGCCCAGGTGCTCTTGCGGCACAAGAATGTTGGCGCGAACGATCGGTTCACGCATGTCTTCGATCGAAGACAGGTCCGGCAGTTTCGACGGGTTATCGACGTAGATCGTCTCACCGGTCTTGAGCAGCAGCTCGAAGATTACCGTCGGTGCGGTGGTAATCAGGTCCAGGTCGTACTCGCGCTCAAGGCGCTCCTGGATGATCTCCATGTGCAGCATGCCGAGGAAGCCGCAACGGAAGCCGAAGCCCAGGGCGTCGGAGCTCTCCGGGGTGTACTGCAGCGACGAGTCGTTTAGGGTGAGCTTTTGCAGCGCTTCACGGAAGTCTTCGAAGTCGTCGGAGCTGACCGGGAACAGGCCGGCGTAGACCTGCGGCTGAATGCGTTTGAAACCTGGCAGTACGTCAACGTCCGGGGTCGAGCTCAGGGTCAGGGTATCGCCCACTGGCGCACCGTGAATGTCCTTGATGCCGGCGATGATGAAGCCCACTTCGCCAGCCTTCAGGTCAACGGTGGCGGTGTGTTTCGGGTTGAACACACCGACGCTGTCCACCAGGTGGATCTTGCCGGTGGACTTGACCAGAATCTTGTCGCCCTTCTTCACGCGGCCGTGGCGTACGCGCACCAGGGACACAACGCCCAGGTAGTTGTCGAACCAGGAGTCGATGATCAACGCTTGCAGCGGATCTTCGATGTTGCCGGTCGGCGCGGGAATGGTGGTGACCAGGCGCTCGAGCACTTCATCGACGCCCAGACCGGTCTTGGCACTGCAAGTGACCGCGTCGGTGGCATCGATGCCGATGATTTTTTCGATTTCTTCCTTCACACGGTCCGGATCGGCCTGTGGCAGGTCGATCTTGTTCAGCACCGGCATCACTTCCAGACCCTGCTCGATCGCCGTGTAGCAGTTGGCAACCGATTGTGCTTCAACACCTTGACCGGCGTCGACCACCAGCAGCGCACCTTCACAGGCCGCCAGCGAACGGCTGACTTCATAGGTGAAGTCAACGTGGCCGGGGGTGTCAATGAAGTTCAACTGGTAGTTGATACCATCGCGGGCTTTGTAATACAGAGTAACGCTGTGCGCCTTGATGGTGATCCCGCGCTCACGCTCCAGATCCATGGAGTCCAGGACCTGGGCTTCCATTTCGCGCTCGGCCAGGCCGCCGCACATCTGGATGAAGCGATCGGCCAGCGTCGACTTGCCATGGTCAATGTGGGCGATGATGGAGAAATTGCGGATATGACTCAAATCACTCACGGATCAACACTCAAAAAGGCTGCAGGCATAGCCCGCCGAAAAATAGCCGCGAATTGTACCTGATCCACGGTGCCAGCGTCACGTTCACAGGTCAGACGGCACATACAAAAACGCCCCGGCCTTGCGGCAGGGGCGTTTTTTTATCGACAACGAGGGCGCAAAAGCACCGGATCAACCGGCGCGACGCAACATCCAGAGCCCGGCCAAGGCACAGATACCGGCCGGAACCAGCACCGACAGCAATGGCGGGAAACCGAACACCAGGCTCGAAGGGCCAAGCAAATCCTGGACGATACGGAAGGTGAAGCCCACCAGGACACCGGTGAACACCCGCTGGCCGAGGGTCACCGAGCGCAGCGGACCGAAGATGAAGGAGATCGCCATCAACACCAGGGCGGCAGTGACCAATGGTTGCAACACCTTGACCCAAAATGCCAGCCAGTAACGGCCATTGTTCAGCCCCTGGTCTGCCAGATAGTGGATGTAACCCCAGAGACCGCTGATCGACAACGACTCTGGCGCCATGACCACGGTACTCAGCAGCTGCGGGCTAAGTGCAACATCCCAGCGCTCGACAGGCGCCGTCACCACTTCCGTACGCTTTTCGTGGAACAGCGTGGTGGTGACATCCGTCAACTGCCAGTGATCGGTGTCGAATTCCGCGCGCTTGGCGAAGCTCGCCGACAACATGTGCCGTTCGTTATCGAAGCGATAGCGGGTGACGCCGTACAGGATACCGTTGGGTTGCACCGAGTTGACGTGAATGAACTCGTCACCCTGGCGGTGCCACAAGCCATGCCTGGCGCTTTGTGCGTCGCCACTGCCCTGGGCCAGCGAGCGATTGGCCTGCGCCACGGTTTCGGTGGCCGGCGCGACATATTCACCGACCAACACACCGACCAGCATCAACACCAGCATGGGCTTCATGACCGCCCAGACGATTCGCCCGATCGACACGCCGGCGGCACGCATGATGGTCAATTCACTGTTGCTGGCCAGACTGCCGAGGCCGATCAGGCAACCGATCAAGGCCGCCATTGGCAGCATGTCGTACAGACGACGCGGTGCGGTCAGCATTACGTAACTCAGGACATCGACCAAGGTGTAGGAATCGCTGACTTCGCTCATCTCGTCAATGAAGGCAAACAATGTCGCCAGGCCGAGGATGATCCCCAGTACCGCCAGGATCGCCATGAACACGCTGCTACCGATGTAGCGATCGAGCTTAACCACGGGCCACCTCCCGCGCGCTGCGACGACTCGCCAGCTTCAGGCACAGGGTTTCCCAGTAGAGCAGGCCCAGGCCAATGGCCAGGAATATCCCGTGCACCCACCACAACCCCACCGAAGTCGGGATCTTGCCCTTTTCCAGGGCGCCGCGAGCGGCAATCAGGATAGACAGGTAAGCCATATAAAGAAGAATCGCCGGCAGCAACTTGAGGAATCGGCCCTGACGCGGGTTGACCCGCGACAGAGGCACCGCCATCAAGGTCACGATGAAGACCAGCAATGGCAGAGACAGACGCCATTGCAGTTCAGTGTGGGAACGAATGTCATCGCTGCCAATCAGCGAACTGGTGGGCATCGCGTCACGATCGGTGACTTCGTCGCTCACATCCGGTTTTGGCAGCAGGACACCGTACTCCTCGTACTTGATCGCCCGGTAGTCGGCCTGCCCGGGATTACCGTCATAACGGTAACCGTTGTCGAGGATCAGGTAGCGGTTGCCGTCAGGGCGGATTTCCTGACGGCCCTTTTCAGCCACCAGCACGGAAATGCCCCGGTCTTTCTTGTCGGAACTGATGTTTTTCTGCGAAATGAACACACTGCCCAGGTTGATGCGATCATCCGACAAGGTCTCGGTGTAGGTCACCCGGGTGCCGTCACGCAGGGACTGGAAGCGGCCCGGCTCCAGGGTATCGAACTCGGTCAGGGCGTCCTGCTTGTTGAGCAGCAACTGAAACTGATTCGCCCCCTGCGGCGCCAGGCTCAGGCTCAGCCAGGCCACGACCAGTGCAACCAGCGTGGCTGGAAACAGGGTCATGCAAAACAGGCGTTGCTGGCTCATGCCCGTGGCCGACAATACCGTCATTTCGCTTTCGAGATACAACCGGCCATAAGACAGCAGGATCCCGAGAAACAGCCCCAGAGGCAGGATCAGCTGAAGGAAACCGGGCAGACGAAACCCCATGATCAGGAACAATGAGCCCGGATCCAGCAGGCCCGCAGCGGCCTGGGCGAGGTATTTGATGAAGCGACCACTCATGATGATGACCAGCAGCACGGCGCTGACGGCGCTCAAGGTCAACAGGACTTCGCGGGATAAATAACGGAAGACAATCAAACCAGACACTCCAGGGTTGTCAGGCTAAGGCGGCCAAACAAGCAAACGTATCAGACAGCCCACAAGACAGAGCCGCCGAAAAAGATTGCGCATTATCCTGTGATTGAGCGCGCCTGTCACTGCGCAATGCACTGGTGCGGGCGCAGGCGCGAGCTTGCTCAAGATGTCGCCAACGATAATGTGTAGAACCTGAAACCCCGCAGCGGTCTCGGGTTCTTCACGAGCAGGCTCGCTCCTACAATAGTACAACCGAGGGTTGTCAGGCGCCGGTAGCGAGGTTCAAACTGCGGCCTTTGTCGCCGACAGTCATTGGCGCCTTTCTATTTTATGAGCAAGCGACGCACACCCAGTGCCGGGCGCTTGCGCATTCACCAACAATGCAGGGACCCGGACATGGAACTGGTTGTAAAAAGCGTCAACCCGGAAACATTGAAAACCGCCACCCTGGTAGTGGCCGTCAGCGAAGGCCGCAAGCTCGGTGCCGCTGCCCGGCAAATCGACGAACTGAGCGGCGGCGCAATCAGCGCCGTGCTCAAGCGTGGCGACCTGGCCGGCAAAGTCGGCCAGAGCCTGTTGCTGCACAGTCTGCCGAACCTCAAGGCCGAGCGCGTGTTGCTGGTGGGCGTGGGCAAGGACGATGAACTGGGTGACCGCCCCTTCCGCAAAATCATCGCCGCCATCCTCAACACCCTCAAGGGCCTGGGCGGCAGCGATGCGGTGCTGGCACTGGATGAAGTCGTGGTCAAAGGCCGCGACAGCTATGGCAAGACTCGCCTGCTGGCGGAAACCCTGGTAGACGGCGAGTACAGCTTCGACCAGTTCAAGAGCCAGAAAGCCGAACCGCGCGCCCTGAAGAAAATCACCCTGGTGACCATCAAGGCCGCTCAGGCCGAAGTGCAGCGCGCCGTGAATCATGGCACAGCGATCGCCAACGGCATGGCCTTCACCCGCAACCTGGGCAACCTGCCGCCGAACATCTGCCACCCGACCTTCCTCGGCGAGCAAGCCAAGAGCCTGGGCAAAGAGTTCAAGGAACTGAAAGTCGAAGTACTCGACGAGAAGAAGATCAAGGACCTGGGCATGGGTTCCTTCTACGCCGTGGGCCAGGGCAGTGCCCAGCCACCGCGCCTGATCGTCATGCAATACAACGGCGGCAAGAAATCCGAGAAGCCATACGCACTGGTCGGCAAAGGCATCACTTTCGACACCGGCGGCATCAGCCTGAAACCCGGCGCCGGCATGGATGAAATGAAGTACGACATGGGCGGCGCCGCCAGCGTGTTCGGTACCCTGCGTGCCGTGCTCGAACTGAAGCTGCCGATCAACCTGGTGTGCATCCTGGCTTGCGCCGAGAACATGCCGAGCGGCAACGCTTCGCGTCCGGGCGACATCGTCACCACCATGAGCGGCCAGACTGTGGAAATCCTCAACACCGACGCCGAAGGCCGCCTGGTGCTGTGCGACGCCCTGACCTACTCCGAGCGCTTCAAGCCACAAGCGGTGATCGACATCGCCACCCTGACCGGCGCCTGCATCGTCGCCCTGGGTTCCCACACGTCGGGCCTGCTGGGCAATAACGACGAACTGATCGGCCAACTGCTCAGCGCCGGCAAGGCTGCCGACGACCGCGCCTGGCAACTGCCGCTGTTCGATGAGTACCAAGAGCAACTGGACAGCCCGTTCGCCGACATCGCCAACATCGGCGGCCCGAAAGCCGGCACCATCACGGCCGCCTGCTTCCTGTCGCGCTTCACCAAGAACCTGAACTGGGCGCACCTGGACATCGCCGGCACCGCCTGGACCAGTGGCGGCAAGGACAAGGGCGCCACTGGCCGTCCGGTTCCGTTGCTGACCCAGTACCTGCTGGACCGCGCCAAAGCCTGAAACCAATGACCCTGGACGGCGTTGCGTTCGAGCAACGCCGCCCAGGGCTCAGGAACCGCAATGACCAAAGTCGACTTCTATATCCTGCCCAGCGCCGATCCTTCGGCGCGGCTCGATTTCGCCTGCAAGCTCACCGAAAAAGCCTGGCGCATGGGCCACCGTATCTACCTGCATTGCAGCGACGCGACCCAGCGTGATGATCTCGACGCACGTCTGTGGGCGTTCAAGGGCGAAAGCTTCGTGCCCCATGGTCCCGTCGAAAGCGAACCAGAGGGCTTGATCGGCCTGGGCTTTGGCGACGACTGCGGTCAGCACCAGGACCTGCTGGTCAACCTTGACCTGAAAGTCCCGGCCTTCGCCCAGCGTTTCGCCCGCGTGGCGGAGGTGGTGGTGGAAGATCCGGCGATTCGCCAGGCCGCGCGGGAGAGTTTCCGTTTCTACCGCGAACAGGGCTATCCTCTGCAAGATCACCGTCTACAGCGACTCTGAGCATTCCGATGGACACTCCAAAACCGCTGCAACAGTCTGCGCACCTGCTGGACGACCTCGAGTCGATCCGCCAGTTGCTCGGCGATGACAACCTGCAACCGCCCCTGCTGACCGACACGGTCGAGGACAGCGACCAGGAACAGATTCCCATGTTGTTCGATGCGGTCACCGAACCGCCGCAACCGGTCGTACCGACAGCCCCGGCACCAGAGGCCGCACCGGCACCTGCGCCAGGTGCCAGCCAGAATCCCGATGCCCTGCTGCATCTGGACAGCGAACTGCGCGCGGCCGCGCAATTGATCATGCAAGACGTGATCGACGATTTCGCCCCGCACATAGAAACCGAGATCAAACGCCGCCTCAATGCGCGGCTGGAGCGGTTGTTGAGTCAGTACAACGACTGACAGAACGCAACTACTGTAGTGAGGGGCTTACTGTGGCGAGGGGGCTTGCCCCCGCTCGGCTGCGAAGCAGTCGCAAACTCAGGCACCCTGATCTGACTGAAACAAAACCGGGGTGGCTTCGCCACCCAACGGGGCGGTGCCGCGGTCCGACAAGCCCCCTCGCCACAGCAAGCCCCCTACCCACAAATAGTATTCAGGTGCTCAAGTAGCGCCCAATCAAGGCAATCCCGCTGGCCAGCACCAGCCAGGTCACCAGGCGCACGAACGCCTCGCGCGACAGCTTCATGGTCAGCCGTCGGCCGATCCACAGCCCCAGCGCCATGGCTGGCAGCAGACACAACGCCAGCGCCAGCAACGGCAAATCGGCATACACACCCGCTATCACGAACAGGCTCAACCGCACCACGGTGCTGCAACTGATCAATGCACTCTGGGTCGCCCGCGCCGCCTCTTTGGACAAACGACTGTTCAGATAGATCGCATACAAAAAACCGCCACTGCCGAACAACGCGCCAAACATCCCGCCTACCGTACCCATCGGCACTGCCCATGCTGCGGACAATTGTGTCGGCCGGGCTTTGACACCCAGGCTGTAGATCGCATAAGCGCTGATAAACAGCCCCATCAACAACAGCAACAGATCCGACTTGAGATTCAGCAGGAAAATCACCCCCAGAGTGCAGCCCACCGCCATGCACGGCAGCAAACGCAGCAACTCCGGCCTGGCCACATCACGCCGCGAAGGCAGCAGATTGCCGAAAGCCGCGACGAAATCCAGCAACACCAGCAGCGGTACGATCTTCGACAGCGGCATAAACAGAATCAGAATCGGCCCGGCCACCAGCGCAGTGCCGAATCCGGCAATGCCGAACACGATGTAAGCCAGGGCGATGCCCGCCCCGATGATCAGCCAGTCCATGGCGCCGAACGGCCATTGCCCCAGCAACGTCAATACGCTCATTGCAGCGTTCCTCTATTTAAGTTCGCTGACTTTAGCCATCGCCGAGCGTTGCGACTAATATCATCAAAGCCACCCACCCATCTCAAAAAGGCATGTCTTGTGCTTTCAATCCGGCAACTGCGTTACTTCGTAGAAATCGCTGAGTGCGGCAGTTTTGGGGCCGCAGCCGAGCGTCTGTTCATCGCCCAATCGGCGCTGAGTCGACAAATCAAGGACATGGAAGCGCACCTGCAAACCCCGCTCTTTGAACGTACTGCACGCAGGCCCCAGCTCACACCTGCGGGGGAAGCTTTTTTACCCCGAGCCAAAAATCTGTTGAGCGAACTGATCAAGGCCAGCGAAATGGCCACCAAGATCGGTAGTGGCCAAACCGGTACCTTACGCCTGAGTCATTCCAGCACGGTGCCCATGAGCGGCCGACTGTTACGCAGTGTCAGCGATTATCTTGAACATCATCCCGGTGTATCCATGGACATCGCTCAGTTGTCTTCCGAAGCGCAGCTGCAAGAATTGGCAGACGGTCGACTGGATATCGGGCTATTGCGTTTGCCAGTGCTCCGCCAGTGCGAAGAAATACAGATTGAGCGGCTTTACGAGGAGCCTTTGCTGGTAGCAGTTCCGCCCGATCACTGGTTGGCCCGGGACATACCCGGGCAGCCAATCAACCTGGGACAGTTGCGTGACGAAGCGTTTATTTCCATCCCTCACCCCCAACGAGGAGGGCTTAGCTACCTGTCTGCCCAGTTGTGCATGCGCCAGGGTTTCTTTCCCAAAGCAGCTCGGGTGATGTCGCGTAAAACCACGCAACTGCAATTAATCCAGGCGGGATTTGGTATCGCCCTTTTGCCGGAATCAATGCAGGACATTGCCCCACCCGACGTCCATTTCCTGCCACTGGCAGACCCCGACAGCCATAGCAGCGTCGCCTTGGCATACCGCAAACACCCAACGACGCTGGTTCAACAGTTCATCGATCATTTGGTCATATAGGGATCGTGCATTCACTTGGAAAATGCCTTTAAACTGCGCCCCATGATTAAAGATCCCTTTGCGAGACTCGGCCTCGACCGCGAGGTCCTCACCGTCAGCCAGCTCAACGGCCGCGCGCGGGTGCTGCTCGAAGACGTGTTCAGCAATATCTGGGTCGAAGGGGAAATCTCCAACCTCGCCCGCCCGGCGTCCGGCCATGTCTACTTCACCCTCAAGGACAGCGGCGCCCAGGTGCGTTGCGCGCTGTTCCGGCAGAACGCGGCACGGGTTCGCCAGGCGTTGAAAGACGGCCTGGCGGTCAAGGTGCGCGGCAAGGTCTCGTTGTTCGAGGGCCGCGGCGATTACCAACTGATCCTCGATACCGTGGAGCCAGCCGGCGACGGCGCGTTGCGCCTGGCCTTCGACGCGCTGAAGGAAAAGCTCAGCGCCGAAGGTTTGTTCAGTGCCGAGCGCAAGGTGCCGCTGCCGGCACATCCGCAACGCATCGGCATCATCAGCTCGCCCACCGGCGCCGTGATCCGCGACATCATCAGCGTGTTCCGCCGCCGGGCACCGCAGGTGCAGTTGACGCTGATTCCCACTGCCGTACAGGGGCGCGAAGCCACCGCACAGATTGTCCGCGCCCTGAAACTGGCCGACGCCCGTGGCTTTGACGCACTGATCCTGGCCCGGGGCGGCGGCTCCCTGGAAGACCTCTGGTGCTTCAACGAGGAAGCCGTGGCCCGTGCCGTGGATGCCTGCGTGACTCCGATCGTCAGCGCCGTCGGCCATGAAACCGATGTTTCAATCAGTGACTTCGTAGCCGACGTACGTGCGCCAACGCCCTCCGCCGCCGCCGAACTGCTGGCTCCGGACTCCAGCGATCTGGTACGCCGGGTCGAAAGCTTGCACCGGCGCCTGGTAATGCGCATGCGCGATCGCCTGATGCGCGATCGCCTGCGCCTGGAAGGTATCTCGCGCCGATTGCGTCATCCGGGCGAACGCCTGCGCCAGCAAGCACAACGCCTGGACGATCTGGACATGCGTATGCGGCGCGCCTTCGAGCGCAGTCTCAACACCCGTCGCGAGCGGCTGATCCGTCTCGAAACCCGCCTGGCCGGGCAACATCCCGGTCGGCAACTGGCGATGCTGCGTCAACGCCTCGACAGCCTTGCCGAACGCCTGCCCCGCGCTATCCGCGAGGGCTTGAAAAGCCGCCGCCTGCAACTGCAAAGCCAGATGCAGACGTTGCACGTGGTCAGCCCTCTGGCGACCCTCGGCCGTGGCTACAGCATTTTGCTCGACGAGCGCGGCAACGTAATCCGCAACGCCGGCCAAACTCATACCGGCCAACGCCTTAAGGCCAAGCTGGGTGAAGGCGAACTGCAGGTGCGGGTCGAAGACAATCACCTGACGCCCGTCACCCTCTCTTTACTGGACTGATCCATGCCGCGTTTTTTTGCTTCGTTGCTACTGCTGTGCCTGACCTTTAACGCCCATGCCGACAGCTACATCACCCGCCTGTTGAACAAGCCGGTGCCGGGGGGCGTGGCCGTCGTGGACCTGGGCGCGTCCGTGCAAGCGCCGAAAGCCAGCTATCAGGGCAAACCGGTGCTGGTGGTCAAGGAACAGAACAACTGGCTGGCGATTGTCGGCGTACCGCTGACGGTCAAGCCGGGTGCCCAGTCCATCAGCAGCGGCGGTCGCAACCTGAGTTTCACGGTCGGAGCCAAGAAATACCCGGAACAGCGCATCACCCTGAAAAACACCCAGCAGGTCAATCCGGACCCGGAGAACCTCAAGCGCATCGAGCGCGAATTGGCGGAGCAGGTTGCCGCTTATCGCACCTTCAGCCCGAACACTCCGAGCAACCTGTTGCTCGACAAACCGGTCAACGGCCCGCTGTCGAGCAAGTTCGGCGTACGCCGTTTCTTCAACGGTGAAGAACGCAACCCTCACTCAGGCCTGGATTTCGCCGTGGGCGCTGGTACACCGATCAAGACCCCGGCCGCCGGCAAGGTGATTCTGATCGGCAATTACTTCTTCAACGGCAACACGGTGTTTGTCGACCATGGCCAGGGCTTTATCAGCATGTTCTGCCACATGTCGAAGATTGACGTGAAGGTCGGCCAGCAACTGGCCCGTGGCGGCGTGGTGGGGAAAGTCGGTGCGACCGGCCGGGCAACCGGGCCGCATATGCATTGGAATATCAGCCTGAATGATGCGCGGGTGGATCCGGCGATTTTTATCGGAGCGTTCCAGCCTTAAATCTCTAGTGAGACTGATGGCCTGATCGCGGGCAAGCCCGCTCCCACAGGGACTGGAGGCGTACATAAATTCCATGAACACCATCGCCCACTGTGGGAGCGGGCTTGCCCGCGAAGACGGCAGTCGAATCACCCGATAAATCCAAGGTTCCCCCAGCCTCGCCGACCTGAATCCCATTTTTCTTAATTGCGCACCACTCAAACCTAGCGCAAACAACACAACAATCGAATAAAATTGAAGCAATAAAATCGCGAGAAACACTCGCCCACGAGAATTCCTCTCAATTTTTTTCGACTGCTTGCCATCCTCAACCACGGCGGTTAGGGTTGAAGGCATGAAAACCTCTCACACCCTCATTCAGCTTCGTCAGCACCGCAGCCTGTGCCTTGTCAGCGCACGACTACCGGGCTGAATCGCAGTGCCTCGTCCCAAGCGTTATTCCAAGAACATTTGATCCACCGGCAGGCCGCCTTTTTTCGGCCCACACAATAAGGATTACCCGATGAGCATGCTCAAAGACCCGTCTTCGAAATACCGCGCGTTCCCGACCATCGATATCCCGGACCGCACCTGGCCATCGAGAACCATCACTGCCGCGCCAATCTGGTGCAGTTCCGACCTGCGCGATGGCAACCAGTCGCTGATCGAGCCGATGGACGCGGTCAAGAAGCTGCGCTTCTGGAAAACCCTGGTGCAAGTCGGCGTGAAGGAAATCGAAGCTTCGTTCCCGGCCGCCTCGCAAACCGACTTCGACTTCGTGCGTACCCTGATCGAAGGCAACCACATCCCGGACGACACCACCATCCAGGTGCTGACCCAGGGCCGTGAAGACCTGATCGCGCGTACCTTCGAATCCCTGCGTGGCGCGAAGAAAGCCATCGTTCACCTGTACAACGCAACCTCCCCTTCCTTCCGCCGCATTGTCTTCAACCAGGACAAGGACGGGATCAAGGAAATCGCCGTCAGCGCGGCCAAGCTGTTCGTCAAATACGCCGCCCAGCAGCCGGAAACCCAGTGGACTTTCGAGTACTCGCCGGAAACCTTCAGCGCTACCGAGCTTGAGTTCGCCAAGGAAGTCTGCGACGCGGTGATCGAAGTCTGGAACCCGACGCCCGAGCACAAGATGATCCTCAACCTGCCGGCCACCGTCGAATGCGCGACCCCGAACATTTATGCCGACCAGATCGAGTGGTTCGGCCGTCACATCAACCGTCGTGACAGCGTGATCATCAGCCTGCACACCCACAACGACCGTGGCACCGGCGTAGCCGCCACCGAGTTGGGCCTGATGGCCGGCGCTGATCGTGTCGAAGGCTGCCTGTTCGGCAACGGCGAGCGTACCGGCAACGTTGACCTGGTGACCGTGGCGCTGAACCTCTACACCCAGGGCGTTCATCCTGAACTGGACTTCTCCGATATCGACGGCGTGCGCAAAGTCGTCGAAGAGTGCAACCAGATCCAGGTGCACCCGCGTCACCCGTACGTTGGCGACCTGGTCCATACCGCGTTCTCCGGCTCGCACCAGGATGCAATCCGCAAGGGCTTCGCCCAGCAGAAACCGGATGCACTGTGGGAAGTGCCGTACCTGCCGATCGACCCGGCCGACATTGGCCGCAGCTACGAGGCAGTGATCCGCGTCAACAGCCAGTCGGGCAAGGGCGGCATCGCTTATCTGCTGGAACAGGAATACGGCATCAACTTGCCGCGCCGCATGCAGATCGAGTTCAGCCAGGTCGTGCAGCGTGAAACCGATCGCCTGGGCCTTGAGATGACCGCCCAGCAGATCCACGCACTGCTGCACAGCGAATACTTGCAGGCAAACACCCCGTACGCGCTGGTCAGCCACCGTCTGCAGGAAGAAAACGGCAACAGTGCCGTCGAAGTCGAAGTCGCCGGCAAAGGCCAGGGCGAGACCAACCTGCACTGGCGCGGCAAGGGCAACGGCGCCTTGGAAGCCCTGGTGGCCGGCCTGCCGATCCCGGTGGAAATCATGGACTACAACGAGCACGCGATCGGTGCCGGGACCAATGCCAAGGCTGCGGCCTACATTGAACTGCGGGTGAACGGTGAACGCGCGGTCCACGGCGTGGGTATCGATGAAAACATCACCACCGCCAGCTTCAAGGCTCTGTTCAGCGCGCTGAATCGTTCGCTGAGCCAGCCGGAAGCTAAAGCGGCGTAAGCCATCGCTGAAACACAAAAGGCCCCGGGATGTGAATCTCGGGGCCTTTTTGTTTGTCTGGGATTTTTGTGTTGCCTGTTCTGGCGCCATCGCCAGCAGGCTGGCTCCCACAGGGGTATTGTGTTGTGAACACCGCCCACTGTGGGAGCCAGCCTGCTGGCGATGGGGTCCTGTCAGGCAGTGAAAATATCAGGTGAACTCGAAGGTATCGGCATCCAGGTTCGCCGGAAACCGCGTGCGATACGCCGCCAACTCCGCCGCATTCAGCACCACCGTGAACACCCCGTCCGCCTCACCGGCACCGAGCAACGTCTCACCCTGGAAATCCAGGACCTGACTGTCGCCGGTATAGGCAAAACCCTTGCCGTCAGTGCCTATGCGATTGACCGCCGCCACATAGCACAGGTTCTCGATCGCCCGTGCCGGCAACAGGCGGTTCCAGTGCTGGCGTCGTGCGCCCGGCCAGTTCGCGGTGTACAGCAACAGGTCGGTGTCCTGGGCATCGCGACTCCACACCGGGAAGCGCAGGTCGTAGCAGATCAGCGGGCGTACACGCCAGCCCTTGAGCTCGAACTGCACCTGACGCTCGCCGGGGGTGTAATGGTTATGCTCGCCGGCCATGCGAAACAGATGGCGCTTGTCGTAATGCAGCACCTCGCCGTCCGGGCGCGCCCACAACAGGCGATTGCGATGACTGCCGTCGGCGGCCTGAATGATGACACTGCCGGTGATCACCGCATCGAGCCTTAGCGCCTGGGCCCGCAGCCATTTGCTGGTGGGGCCGTTTTCCGCCTCGGCGAGGGTCTCGGATTCCATGGAGAAACCGGTGGTGAACATCTCTGGCAGGATGATCAAGTCCGCGCCACGAGCTTCATCCAGCAGGGGCTCGAAATGCTCCAGGTTGGCCTGGCGGTCGTGCCAGGCCAGGGAAGTCTGGATCAACGCGACCGTCAGGTTGGGTAACGCACTCAGATCACGCATAGTTTTTCCGCCGCTTCTCGCAGGGTCTCCTCGCGCTTGGCGAAGCACAACCGCACCAGGCGTTGGCCTTCGGGCGGGGTCTGGTAGAACACCGAGATCGGAATGCTCGCCACCCCGTGTTCGCGGGTCATCCACAGCGCCATCTCGACATCATTGAGGTCCGGACGGATCTGCGAGTAATCGACCAGTTGGAAGTAGGTGCCGGTCACACGGGTGAATTTGAAGCGCGACGGCGCCAGCAGATCGCAGAAAAGATCGCGTTTGGCCTGATAGAAGTCCGGCAACTCTTCGACATGCTGTGGCTGCTCGGCCATGAAATCGGCCAGGGCGTATTGCAGCGGGGTCACGCCGCAGAAGCTGACGTACTGATGCACCTTGCGCAGCTCCGCCGTCAGCGCCGGTGGGGCGACGACGTAGCCGGTTTTCCAGCCGGTGACGTGATAGGTCTTGCCGAAGGAGCTGACAACGAAAGCACGCTGATACAGCTCTTGGTGATTCAGCACGCTGACGTGAGGTACACCGTCGAATACCAGGTGCTCGTAGACTTCGTCGCTGAGGATATAGATGTCGCGATTACGAATCAGATCCGCCAACTGATCCAGCTCGGCACGGCTGATCAGCGCGCCGCTCGGGTTGTGCGGCGAGTTGAGAACAATCATCCGCGTGCGCGGGGTAATCGCATCAGCGAGTTTCTGGAAGTCGATGGAAAAATCATCGAGCCCGAGCTGCACATGCACGCAACGCCCGCCTGCCAGTTCAGTCGCCGGTTCATAACTGTCGTAGCACGGGTCGAACACGATCACTTCGTCGCCGCTGTGGATAACCGCCTGGATCGCGCAGAAGATCGCCTGGGTGGCGCCGGGGGTTATCGTCACCTCGTTGTCGGCATCGACATTGACGCCATAGTTGCGGGCGATCTTCGCCGTCACTTGCTGACGCAACGCCGGCAAACCGGTCATTGGCGAATACTGGTTATGGCCGTTGGCAATGTGCCGCCCGACCGCATCACACAGGGCCTGCGGAGCGTCGAAATCGGGGAAACCCTGGGACAGATTGAGCGCGCCGGTTTGTGCCGCGAGCTGAGACATCTGAGTGAAGATGGTGATGCCGACATTCGGCAGCTTACTGGTGATCATCGGTGGTTCCCTGCTCTACACCCGGCTCTACGGCGGCGCGGGGGAGTTCGAGGATAGCCCATCCGGCGCCCATAAAAAAAGGGCGCCAACCGGCGCCCTCCTTCTGATGATAAACACAAAACCTTGTGGCGAGGGGGCTTGCCCCCGTTGGGTGGCGTAGCCGCCCTAAACCATCCACGCAGTCTGTCAAAAAACCGCAGTGCAGCTTTTACGACTGCTTCGCAGCCGAACGGGGCGATGCGGCGGTCCGACAAGCCCCCTCACCACAATAMCCCCSCACMACAAAAATGGAGTGTAGGTCTTGAATCAGCACCTTGTGGCGAGGGGGCTTGCCCCCGTTGGGTGGCGTAGCCGCCCTGAGACCATCCACGCGGTCTGTCAAAAAACCGCATTGCAGCTTTTACGACTGCTTCGCAGCCGAACGGGGGCAAGCCCCCTCRCCACAATAACCCCGCACAACAAAAATGGAGTGTRGGTCTTRAATCAGCACCTTGTGGCGAGGGGGCTTGCCCCCGTTGGGTGGCGTAGCCGCCCTGAAACCATCCACTGCGGTCTGTCAAAAAACCGCATTGCAGGTTTTACGACTGCTTCGCAGCCGAACGGGGCGATGCGGCGGTCCGACAAGCCCCCTCACCACAATACCCCCCACCACAAAAATGGAGTGTGGGTCTTGAATCAGCGCTTGTCGCGGCGCTTCTTGTCGGCCTTCTTGTGGTGCGACATCAAGCGACGCTTCTTGTTGACCTGGCGGTCGGTCAGCGAGTTCTTGTTGCCTTCGTACGGGTTTTCGCCGCCCTTGAACTCGATGCGGATCGGCGTACCGACCAGCTTCAACACACGACGGTAAGTGTTTTCCAGGTAACGCACGTAAGACTTCGGCACCTTCTCGATCTGGTTACCGTGAATCACGATGATCGGCGGGTTCGCGCCACCCAGGTGGGCATAACGCAGCTTGATCCGGCGATTGTTGACCATCGGTGGCGCGTGCTCACCGACCGCGTCTTCCAGAATCTGGGTCAGGCGGTTGGTCGGCCAGCGGGTGACCGCAGACTTGAACGAGTTCTGTACGGATGCGTAGAGGTTACCCACGCCAGTGCCGTGCAGGGCCGAGATGAAGTGGATGTCGGCGTAGTCAACGAAGAACAGACGACGCTGCAGCTCGACCTTGACGAAGTCGCGCTCGCTCGGCGTCATGCCGTCCCACTTGTTGATCGCGATAACCAGCGCACGACCCGACTCAATGGCAAAGCCCAACAGGTTGAGGTCGTGATCCACCACGCCTTCGCGGGCGTCCATCACGAAGATCACCACGTTGGCGTCTTTGATCGCCTGCAGGGTTTTGACCACGGAGAACTTTTCGACTTCTTCGTGAATCTTGCCGCGCTTGCGCACACCAGCGGTGTCGATCAGCGTGTACTTCTCTTCGTTACGCTCGAACGGGATGTAGATACTGTCGCGGGTGGTGCCCGGCTGGTCGTACACGATAACCCGGTCTTCACCGAGCATACGGTTGACCAGGGTCGACTTGCCGACGTTCGGACGGCCAATGATCGCGATCTTGATCCCGTCTTTTTCGCTCGGACCAGGAATGCGCTTGGCTTCCTCGCCTTCGGCAACGATCTCTTCCTCGCCTTCTTCCGGCTCTTCTTCGTCTTTCGGGAAGTCGCTCAGGGCGATTTCCAGCATCTGGGTGATGCCACGACCGTGAGCACCTGCGATCGGAATCGCGTGGCCCATGCCCAACGGAGCGAATTCGGCGCGGGCCATTTCAGGGTCGATGTTGTCGACCTTGTTGGCAACCACGTAGGAACGCTTGTTACGTTTGCGCAAATGCTCGGCGATCATCTGGTCGGCGGCGGTAAAACCGGCCTTGGCATCTACCAGGAACAGCACAACATCCGCTTCTTCAATGGCCAGCAGTGACTGCTCGGCCATTTTTTCGTCCATACCGTGCTCGTCACCGGAGATACCACCGGTGTCGACCAGAATGTAGGAACGCCCTTGCCATTTGGCCTCACCGTATTGGCGATCACGGGTCAGACCGGACAGGTCGCCGACGATGGCGTCGCGAGTCCTGGTCAGGCGGTTGAACAAGGTGGACTTGCCGACGTTCGGTCGGCCCACCAGGGCGATTACGGGAACCATGCGGCTCTCCACTTCGTTATTTCAGAAAATACAAAAGCCGCTGCTAGGCAGCGGCTGGTGCTCGGGCAGCAATCTGTAGGAGCGAGCATGCTCGCGAGAAACGCCATGGCACCGCGATTAATCAGACTGCCAGCGTTATCGTTGACGTCCATCGCGAGCCTGCTCGCTCCTACAGAAAAGCCGCTGCCTGGGGTTAAACCCCAAGCATAGTCGTTACTTGATGGTCAGGGCTTCCAGTTTGCCGCTGTTGCCATACACATAAATTGTGTCACCCACCACCAGCGGACGGGCACGCAGGCCGTCGCTGTCGATGCGCTCGCGGCCGACGAATCGACCGTCCACCTGACTCAGCAGGTGCAGGTAACCTTCCAGGTCACCGACTGCCACGTAGCTGGAAAACACTTCCGGAGCCGACAGTTGACGGCGAGCCAGCGAGTCGTTGCTCCACAAGGCTGTGGTGGAACGCTCGTCGACGCCTTCAACGGTGCCCGAAGACAGGCTCACATAGACGGTGCCAAACCCTTGGGCGACACCGGCATAGCTGGAAGCATCACGCTGCCAGAGCTGGCGACCGCTTTCCAGGTCCAGTGCCGCAACGCGACCCTGGTAGCTGGCAACGTACAAGGTACCGCCGGACAGCAGCAAGCCGCCGTCGATATCGACCACACGCTCCAGCTCCGAACGACCTTGCGGGATCGCAACACGCTGTTCCCACACCGGCACGCCGTTGGAGATATCCAAAGCAACCACTTTACCGGTCGACAGGCCAGCCACCGCGAGGCGGTTGGTCACGATCGGCGCACTGGTGCCACGCAGGGTCAGTACCGCTGGAGTGCTGTCATAGATCCAGCGACGATCACCGGTGGACGCATCCAGGCCGATCAGACGGTCGTCCTGGGTCTGAACCACGACCACGTCACCGTTGTTGGCCGGCGGTGCGAGTACTTCGCTGGACACGCGAGCGCGCCATTTCTCTTCACCGTTGATGGCGTCCAGGGCAACGATTTCGCCCTGCAGCGTACCGATCATGACCAGACCGTAACCCACGCCAACGGCGCCGGACACAGGCAGTTCGAGATCTTTCTTCCACTTGACGTCGCCATTGCTGCGATCCATCGCCATCACCACACCGGTGACGTCGGCGGCATAGATGGTTTCGCCATCGATTGCCGGCACCAGCATGTTGTAGGTTTCGCCCTGACCGTCACCGATCGAACGACTCCACTGCTTGTGCAGAACCACTTCTTCCTTGAAGTCAGTCAACTCGGCCGGAGGCAGTTCTTTTTTGCTGTTGCTGCTGCAACCCGCGGCCAAAATGGCCAGGGCCAGCAGTGCTGCATGTTTCCAACGGATCACGTCACGCATCCCCTTTGGCCAGATCGTCCAGCTTGATTTGCAGGCCACCGACCGCCGCTTCATCCGACAGTGCCGCCTTGGCTTTTTGATACGCCGCGTTCGCTTCCTCAGTACGACCCAACTGCACCAGCAGGTCGCCCTTGAGTTCTTCACGAGTGGCCAGGAATGCCTTGTCGGCATCGCCTTCGAGCAGCTTCAGGGCTTCATCCGCCTTGTTCTGGGCACCCAGCACCTGGGCCAGACGCTGACGGGCAATTTCGCCCAGCGCCGGGTTGGCCGGTTTGTCGGCAATGGCTTTGAGCTGGCTGACAGCGTCGTCCAGCTTGCCGCTGTCGACCGCGACCTTGGCCACGAACAGGCTGCCGTATTGCGCGTAGGCACTGCCGCCGAACTCGCTGTTGAGCTTGCCGGCCAGATCGGCGACACGCGCTGCATCAGGCTTGCCGTCAGGCGTCAGCGTGGTTTCCAGCAATTGCTGATAGAGAATCGAAGCGCCTTGCGCCTGATTGTTCTGATACTTGTGGAACGCCTGCCAGCCGAACACGATGACCAGCGCCAACAGGCCGCCAGTGACCAGGGGCTTGCCGTTGCGTGACCACCAATCCTTCAAATCCGCCAGATGTTCGTCTTCGGTACTCGACACCCCAATACTCCTTAATCGCTAAATCGGCTGTTCAGACAGCTTCAACCCTGCACGACGCAGGTGGCCAGGTGTGCAGCAAGCGCATCCCAGGCAATGCTTTGTTGTTCGCCCTGGCCACGCAGGGGTTTGAAACCTACCACTTGCTGGGCCATTTCGTCGTCACCGAGAATCAGCGCATACAGCGCGCCGCTTTTGTCGGCTTTCTTGAACTGGCTTTTGAAACTGCCGGCGCCGGCATTCACTTGCAGGCGCAGGTTGGGTAATTGATCACGTACCCGCTCGGCCAGGGCCAGACCGGCCAGTTCGGCCTCTTCACCAAAGGCACAGAGGTAGACGTCGACCTGACGGGAAATCTCTTGCGGGATCTGCTCCAGGGTTTCGAGCAGCAGCACCAGGCGCTCGATGCCCATGGCGAAACCAACGCCTGCAGTCGGCTTGCCGCCCATCTGCTCGACCAGACCGTCGTAACGACCACCGGCGCAGACGGTGCCCTGGGCACCCAGCTTGTCGGTGACCCATTCGAAAACGGTCTTGCTGTAGTAATCCAGGCCGCGAACCAGCTTCGGGTTGATCACGTAAGGAATGCCGGCAGCGTCCAGGCGAGCCTTGAGGCCCTCGAAGTGCACGCGCGATTCTTCGTCGAGGTAGTCGGCCATCTTCGGCGCGTCGACCAGGATCGCCTGTGTGTCGGCGTTCTTGGTGTCCAGTACCCGCAACGGGTTGGTTTTCAGGCGGCGCTGGCTGTCTTCGTCCAGCTTGTCCAGATGTGCAGAGAGGTACTCGACCAGCGCTTCACGATAGCGGCCACGGGACTCGCTGGTGCCCAGGCTGTTGAGTTCGAGCTTGACCGCATCGCGGATGCCCAGCTCGCCCCACAGGCGCCAGGTCAGCACGATCAGCTCGGCGTCGATGTCCGGACCATCAAGGTTGAATACTTCGACGCCGATCTGGTGGAACTGGCGATAACGGCCTTTCTGCGGACGTTCGTGGCGGAACATCGGGCCGATGTACCAGAGTTTCTGCACCTGGCCACCGCCGGTGATGCCGTGTTCGAGCACAGCACGCACGCAGGCCGCCGTGCCTTCAGGGCGCAGGGTCAGGGAGTCGCCGTTACGGTCGTCGAAGGTGTACATCTCTTTTTCGACGATGTCGGTCACTTCACCGATGGAGCGTTTGAACAGCTCGGTGAACTCGACGATCGGCATGCGGATCTGCTTGTAACCGTAGTTATCCAGCAGGCGCGAAACGGTGCCTTCGAAATGACGCCACAGGGGGGTCTGATCGGGCAGGATGTCGTTCATGCCACGTATGGCTTGCAGAGACTTGCTCACTTTAAATCCTTAAATTCGTTCGGCTCTTTTCAGCCCGGCTTAGCCACGTGCGATAACGGCAGCGTCAGCTTCGACCTTTTCGGCCGCTTTCTCGCGGATCAAGCGTTCAAGCTCATCCACCAGATTGTCATTCGTCAGTTTCTGCGACGGCTTGCCGTCGATGTAAATCAGGTTTGGCGTGCCGCCGGTCAAGCCGATATGGGCTTCCTTGGCTTCACCCGGGCCGTTTACCACGCAACCGATCACCGCAACATCCAGCGGCACCAACAGGTCTTCGAGGCGCCCTTCCAGCTCGTTCATGGTCTTGACCACATCGAAGTTCTGCCGCGAGCAGCTCGGGCAGGCGATGAAGTTGATACCACGGGAACGCAGGTGCAGGGACTTGAGAATGTCGTACCCGACTTTCACTTCCTCGACCGGGTCGGCCGCCAACGAGATGCGAATAGTATCGCCAATCCCTTCGGCAAGCAGCATACCGAGGCCCACGGCTGATTTCACCGTGCCTGAACGCAAACCACCGGCTTCGGTGATCCCCAGGTGCAGCGGCTGGACGATTTCCTTGGCCAGCAGGCGGTAGGCTTCGACGGCCATGAACACGTCGGAAGCTTTCACGCTGACCTTGAAGTCCTGGAAGTTCAGGCGCTCGAGGTGCTCAACGTGGCGCAAGGCGGATTCGACCAGCGCGGCCGGGGTCGGCTCGCCGTATTTCTTTTGCAGGTCTTTTTCCAGGGAACCGGCGTTGACGCCGATACGGATCGGAATCCCGCGGTCACGGGCGGCATCGACCACCGCACGCACGCGGTCTTCGCGACCGATGTTGCCGGGGTTGATGCGCAGGCAGTCAACGCCCAGCTCGGCGACGCGCAAGGCGATGCGGTAGTCGAAGTGGATGTCGGCAACCAAAGGTACTTTGACCAGTTGCTTGATCTTGCCGAAGGCTTCGGCAGCGTCCATGTCCGGTACGGAAATGCGCACGATATCGACGCCGGCCGCTTCCAGGCGATTGATCTGGGCAACCGTGGCCGCGACATCATTGGTGTCGCTATTGGTCATGCTCTGCACAGCGATGGGCGCATCGCCGCCGACAGGTACGTTACCGACCCAGATCTTGCGTGATTCGCGACGTTTGATTGGAGATTCGCCGTGCATGACTTATTGACCCAACTTCAGGCGAGCAGTCTCGCCACTGGTGAACGGAGCGACATCGACCGCCTGGCCGTTATAGCTGACTTGCGCACCCCGGGCGAAGCCCAGGCGCACGGCAAACGGTGGCTTGCCGCTGAGGGAAGCGCTATCGCCTTTACGCTTTAGACCGCTCAACAGCACCTTGCCGTTGCCATCGGTCACTTGCGTCCAGCAATCGGCGGTGAATTGCAGTTGAACCTGGCCCTGGCCGGCAACCGGGGCGGCCGCGGCAGGCGCCGGAGTGCTCGGAGCAACAGGAGCAACAGGAGCAGTCACGACCGGAGCCGGAACCACAGGTACTGCCGGAGCCGGGGCTGCCGGAGTTGCCACAACCGGGGCGGTGCTGTGAGTTGGCGCAACAGGTGCTGCAGCCGGTGCGGTCGGTGCTGTCGGCACGGTGGAAGGTGCGGCAGCCTGAGTGTCGGCCGGTGCCTGCTCGGAAGTCTCGGCCTGCGGCAAGGCAAGCGAGGTTTCGCCTTCTGCCTGACCTTGCGCGACGGCCTGGTCTTCCGGCTCGTCCAGCGGATGAATCTGGGTAGTGCCGTCGGCGCCTTCGACTTCGACGTGCTCCGGCGCCAGACCGATCAGGTCCTTGGTGCGCAACGAAGCCTGATCCTGCCACCAGACAAACCCGCCACCGATCACCGCGATCAGCAGCAACAGGCTGACAATGCGCAAAATGGTGTGGGAAACCCGTACAGGCTCTTCGATACGGCCCAGGCTGTGGACACTGCTGCCCTTGGAATCGGTGCCGGTGGACTGGTCGAACTGCTGAACCAGAACGGCCTGGTCCATGCCGAGCAATTTGGCATAGGCGCGAATATAACCGCGGGCAAAAGTATGCCCAGGCAGCTTGTCGAAAGCGCCGGCTTCCAGATTGCTCAGGGAAGTGGTGGTGAGGTTGAGCTTGAGGGCCACTTCGGCCAGCGACCAGCCATTGCTTTCGCGGGCCTGGCGCAGGATTTCACCTGGGTTAACGCGATTCGCTGCTACAACTTCGGGATGCGCCGCTTTCATCATTGCTCCGACAGGTATTGCTGATATTCCGGCGTACCGGGATAGAGTCGTTTTAATTGCAGGCCCGCACTTGCGGCCTTGTCGCGATCTTCAAACACTTTTGCCAGCCGAACGCCGAGCAATAGACTACGTGCATTTTGTTCGGCAAGCAGGCTAAAACGGTCGTAATAATCGCGGGCGGGCACATAATGCCTGTCTTCGTAAGACAACTCAGCCATTTCCAGCAATGCACGTGGCTGCTGGCGATTCAAACGCAAGGCTTTTTCCAGCTGCAACTGGGCCAGATCACGCTGCCCAAGCTTCGACGCGGTCATACCCAGGTTCTCGAACACCCGCGAACGCTCAGGATACAGGGTATCGGCAGCCGCTTGTTCAAAGCGCTGGTAAGCGTCCTTGTAACGTTGCTGCTGGAACAGAAAACTGCCGTAGTTGTTAAGGATACGCGCATCAGCGGGGCGTGAAGACAGCGCCTTGCGAAAATGCTCGTCGGCAAGCTCAGGCTCCATCTCGGCCTGGAACACCAGCGCCAGTGCCGCGTTGGCATCGGGGTCGGCGCTATCGAGCTCCAACGCCTTCTTCAGCGGGACCTTGGCGCGCTCGGTCATACCCTGTTGCAAATAGCCGATTCCGAGCTGCACGTATGCCTCGCGCGCTTCATCACGGCCCTTGCTGGTCTTGAGCGGGTTGTAATCACCCGAAAGAACACAGCCAGCGCAGAGGCTGGCCAACAGCAACAGCAGCGCAAAGCGCAGGGACATAGAGATCCTCTCTTAGTTATTGTTCGCAGCGTTCGAAGCGATATCGTTGTCGGCGTTCAATTCACGCACGGCAATATAACGTTCGCTGCGACGGGTGCGATCCAGCACCTGTCCTACCAACTGACCACAAGCGGCGTCGATGTCTTCACCACGGGTGGTGCGGACGGTAACGTTGAAACCGGCATGATGAAGCTGATCCTGGAACCGACGAATGGCGTTGTTGCTCGGTCGCTCGTACCCGGAATGCGGGAACGGGTTGAACGGGATCAGGTTGATCTTGCACGGGATGTTCTTGAGCAGCTCGATCATCTCGACTGCATGCTCGACCTTGTCGTTGATGTCCTTGAGCAAGGTGTACTCGATGGTCAGCACGCGCTTTTCGCCCAGATTGGACATGTAGCGCTGGCACGACTCGAGGAGCATCTTAAGCGGATACTTCTTGTTGATCGGCACCAATTGGTTACGCAATGCGTCATTGGGTGCGTGCAGGGACAACGCCAGGGAGACGTCGATGTGCTTGGACAGCTCATCGATCATCGGTACCACGCCGGAGGTCGACAGGGTTACACGGCGCTTGGAGATGCCGTAGCCCAGGTCGTCCATCATCAGGTGCATGGCCGCGACGACGTTGTCGAAGTTCAGCAGCGGCTCACCCATGCCCATCATCACCACGTTGGTGATGGCACGGTCGACGGTTGCCGGGACGCTGCCGAAAGATTTGTTGGCAATCCACACCTGGCCGATGACTTCGGCGGCGGTGAGGTTGCTGTTGAAGCCTTGCTTGCCGGTGGAGCAGAAACTGCAGTCCAGGGCACAGCCTGCCTGGGACGAAACGCACAAGGTGCCGCGTTTGCCCTGGGGAATGTACACGGTCTCGACGCAGCTGCCGGACGCCACGCGCACCACCCACTTGCGGGTGCCGTCGCTGGAGATGTCCTCGCTGACCACTTCCGGACCACGGACCTCGGCAATGGCCTTGAGCTTATCGCGCAGGGCCTTGCTGACGTTCGTCATGGCATCGAAATCATCGACGCCAAAGTGGTGAATCCATTTCATTACCTGACCGGCTCGGAAACGCTTCTCCCCGATTGAGTCGAAGAATTTTTCCATTTCCAGCTGGGTCAGCCCCAGCAGGTTAGATTTTACAGTCGATGTAGTCATGGATTCACCTTCACTCTTAAGCCAATGCTTAGCGAGTGGTTACTTCAGTAGCTGCGAAGAAGTATGCGATTTCGCGAGCGGCAGCGGCTTCGGAGTCCGAACCGTGAACGGCGTTGGCGTCGATCGATTCAGCGAAGTCAGCACGGATGGTGCCGGCAGCAGCTTCTTTAGGGTTGGTAGCGCCCATCAGCTCACGGTTGCGAGCGATAGCGTTTTCGCCTTCCAGAACCTGAACAACAACCGGACCGGAAGTCATGAAGGCAACCAGGTCACCGAAGAAACCGCGCTCGCTGTGCTCAGCGTAGAAGCCTTCGGCTTCGGCTTTGGACAGTTGCTTCAGTTTCGAAGCTACAACGCGCAGGCCAGCGTCTTCGAAGCGAGTGGTGATCTTGCCGATCACGTTTTTAGCAACGGCGTCAGGCTTGATGATGGAGAAAGTACGTTGAACAGCCATGGTGTAACTCCAGAAACGGTAATTTACGAAAAATTAAACCCGCGAATTATACGCGGGTTCTCGGGTATTGCCTAACCTGCGGCGTGGCTCAGTCGCGTTCTTCGATCCAGTGGGCCTGAATGGCCTCCAGGATCTTTTCGCCACAATGCTCAGGCTTGTCGTCGAACTCGGGCAATTCCATCACCCATTTACGCAGATCGACGAAGTTGACCGACATAGGGTCAACATCAGGCTTGGTTTCAGCCAGCTGGATCGCGATTTCCAGCACATCAGTCCACTTCAGACTCATGACAATTCCTTGAATCAGTGCGGCGCTTCGGCTGCGTGGTTGAGCGAGTACTTCGGAATTTCGACGGTCAGGTCTTCGGTACCAACCTTGGCCTGACAGCCCAGACGGGACTCACGCTCAAGACCCCAAGCCTTATCAAGGTAGTCTTCCTCCAGCTCATCCGCCTCTTCCAGCGAGTCGAAACCTTCGCGAATGATGCAGTGGCAGGTGGTGCAGGCGCAGACGCCGCCACAGGCACTTTCCATCTCGATATGGTGTTCGTGAGCCAGTTCGAGGATGGACGTACCGGTCTCAGCCTCCACAACCATGCCTTCGGGGCAAAACTTCTCGTGTGGCAGAAAAATGACCTGCGGCATCGTTATTCCTCAATCTCATTCAGGTTGCGTCCCGACAGCGCGGCTTTGACGGTCAAGTCCATGCGGCGGGCGGCAAAAGCGTCGGTCACTTGCGACAGACGCTTGGTCTGCTGCTCGATGGCAAAACCATCGGAACCTTTCATCAGTTCGGTCAGTTCCTGCATCTGCAATTCAATGACCATGCGCTCTTCGGCATCGAGCAGACGCTCGCCGTCGGCTTCCAGGGCGCCCTGCACTGCTTCGATCAGGCGCTGGGCATCGACCTGCTGCTCGCGCAGTACGCGGGCAACCTTGTCGTCATTGGCGTGCTGGAACGAATCCTTGAGCATCTTGGCGATTTCGCCGTCGGTCAGGCCGTAGGACGGCTTGACCTGGATGCTGGCCTCAACGCCCGAACCCAGCTCGCGGGCAGAAACGCTGAGCAGACCGTCGGCATCGACCTGGAAGGTCACGCGAATCTTCGCTGCGCCAGCCACCATCGCCGGGATACCACGCAATTCAAAGCGTGCCAGGGAGCGGCAGTCGCTGATCAGCTCGCGCTCACCCTGCAACACGTGGATCGCCATGGCCGACTGGCCGTCTTTGTAAGTGGTGAAGTCCTGGGCGCGAGCGACGGGGATGGTGGTGTTGCGCGGAATCACCTTCTCCATCAGGCCGCCCATGGTTTCCAGCCCCAGGGACAACGGAATCACGTCGAGCAGCAGCAGTTCATCGCCATCGCGCTTGTTGCCGGCCAGGGTATCGGCCTGGATCGCGGCACCAATGGCCACCACTTGATCCGGGTCGATTTCGGTCAGAGGTTGACGACCAAAGGCTTCAGCGACGGCTTCGCGAACACGAGGCACACGAGTCGAACCACCGACCATGACCACGGCATGCACGTCTTCGAGTTCGACACCGGAATCACGCACCGCACGGCGGCAGGCTTTCAGGCTGCGAGCGACCATCGGCTCGATCAGCGCATCAAAGGCTTCGCGGGTCAGCTCGGCTTTCCAGTCGCCGTGAGCCACTTCGACCGACGAGGCATTGGTCAGCGCTTCTTTCGCGGCACAGGCCGTTTGCAGCAGTTGACGCTGCGCACCCGGGTCGAGATCGGCGGACAGACCGGCGCTCTCGATGATCCAGCCAGCGATCGCGTGGTCGAAGTCATCGCCGCCCAGGGCGCTGTCGCCGCCGGTGGCCAGGACTTCGAAGACACCGCCGGTCAGGCGCAGAATCGAAATATCGAAGGTGCCGCCGCCCAGGTCATAAATTGCGACCAGGCCTTCGGCATGCTGATCCAGACCGTAGGCTACAGCGGCAGCGGTCGGCTCGTTGAGCAAGCGCAGCACATTCAGGCCGGCCAGCTTGGCCGCGTCCTTGGTGGCTTGACGCTGAGCATCGTCGAAATACGCCGGAACAGTGATCACCGCACCCACCAGCTCGCCACCCAATGTAGCCTCGGCGCGCTGACGCAGGACCTTGAGGATATCGGCAGAGACTTCCACCGGGCTTTTCGGGCCCTGGATGGTGTCGATGAACGGCATGTGCGATTCGCCACCGACAAAGCGGTACGGCAGTTGCTCGCCCAATTGCTTGACGTCGGACAGACCACGACCCATCAGGCGCTTGACCGACAGCACGGTGTTCAGGGGATCAGTGGCGGCAGCCAGCTTGGCCGACTCGCCGACCTCAACGCGATCGGCGTGATAGCGCACGGCAGACGGCAGGATGACCCGCCCTTCTGCGTCGGCCAGGGGCTCGGAAAGACCACTGCGCAACGCAGCGACCAGCGAATTGGTAGTGCCCAAGTCGATCCCCACAGCCAGACGACGCTGGTGCGGTTGAGGACTTTGGCCGGGTTCGGCGATCTGCAGTAGGGCCATCGTTATCAGGTCTTATCTGTATATCAGGCGTGCGACCGGAGCGGCACTGGGTTAATCGTCGAGGCGCTCTTCTAGCTGGCGCACTTCGTAGGTGAGCTTGTCGAGGAACTGCATGCGCCGCATCAGGCGTTCGGCCTGCTCACGTTGCGCTGCATCATCCCAACAGGCTGCGAAGCTTTCGTTCAGTTTATCCTGAGCGACCTTCAGACGGCGCTTGAATACCGCAACACCCGCCAGATCGGCGCTGTCTTGCAGGTCTTCGAGTTCTTCGCGCCATTGCATCTGCTGCAACAGAAACTCCGGATCATGCACCGTGACCTCCAGGGGCAGCTCACCACCCTTCAAGGCGAGCAGGTAACGCGCGCGCTTGGGGGGATTCTTGAGCGTCTGGTAGGCCTCGTTGAGGCTCGCGGATTGCTCCAGCGCCAGCCGCTGCTCGCGCTCGGAAGCGTCGGCAAAACGGTCTGGATGTACGCTGCGCGCCAACTCACGGTAGCGCGTAGCCAACTGGTCGAGGTCCAGATTGAACCCCGGTTGCAGCTCGAATAAAGCGAAATGACAAGGAGTACCCACGACAAGCCTCAGATGTTGAAGCTTTCGCCGCAGCCACATTCACCGCGTACGTTGGGGTTGTTGAACTTGAAGCCTTCGTTCAACCCTTCCTTGACGAAATCGAGCTCGGTGCCGTCCAGGTAGGCCAGGCTTTTCGGGTCGATGATCACTTTCTCGCCGTGACTTTCGAACACCTGGTCTTCCGCGACCACCTCGTCGACAAACTCCAGCACATAGGCAAGGCCGGAACAGCCCGTGGTGCGAACACCCAGACGAATCCCTTCACCTTTGCCGCGCCCGTCGAGGGAGCGGCGCACGTGCCGGGCAGCCGCTTCTGTCATGCTGATAGCCATCGGTGACTCCTTACTCGTCGCCAAAACTCGAAAATCAGATCAAGCCTTTCTTCTGCTTGTAATCGCGAACCGCCGCCTTGATGGCGTCTTCTGCGAGTACCGAGCAGTGAATTTTCACTGGCGGCAGGGCCAGTTCTTCAGCCAGCTGGGTGTTCTTGATGGTTTCCGCTTCATCCAGGGTCTTGCCCTTCATCCACTCAGTGGCGAGGGAGCTGGAAGCGATAGCCGAACCGCAGCCGTAGGTCTTGAACTTGGCGTCTTCGATGATGCCGGCGTCGTTGACCTTGATCTGCAGGCGCATCACATCGCCGCACGCCGGAGCGCCGACCATGCCGGTGCCGACATCAGGATCTTCCGCGTCCATCTTGCCGACGTTGCGCGGGTTTTCGTAGTGGTCGATGACCTTTTCGCTGTAAGCCATGATTCTAATCCTCACTCATCAGGGCCGCTCTTGAGGCCCTGTAACTACGCTTGCGTCAGTCGCCGCGTCGCTACAGGAGCTGTATCTGGCGGCTTCTATATTTAGTGTGCCGCCCACTCGATCTTCGAGATATCGACGCCGTCTTTGTACATGTCCCACAGCGGCGACAGAGCGCGCAGCTTGGTAACGGCCTCGCAGACTTTCTGCGCGGCGTAATCGATTTCTTCTTCGGTGGTGAAACGGCCGAAGGTGAAGCGGATCGAGCTGTGTGCCAGTTCGTCGTTGCGGCCCAGGGCGCGCAGTACGTACGAAGGCTCGAGCGATGCCGAGGTGCAAGCCGAACCGGAAGAAACTGCCAGGTCCTTGAGGGCCATGATCAGCGACTCGCCTTCAACGTAGTTGAAGCTCAGGTTCAGGTTGTGCGGAACGCGGGCGGTCAGGCTGCCGTTGACGTACAGCTCTTCCAGATGCTCGACCTGCTTGTAGAAACGGTCGCTCAGGGCCTTGATGCGCAAGTTCTCGGCAGCCATGTCTTCCTTGGCTACACGGAAGGCTTCGCCCATGCCGACGATCTGGTGGGTCGCCAGGGTGCCGGAACGCATGCCGCGCTCGTGACCGCCGCCGTGCATGGTCGCTTCGATACGTACGCGCGGCTTGCGGCTTACGTACAGGGCGCCGATGCCTTTAGGACCGTAGGTCTTGTGGGCGGAGAACGACATCATGTCGACTTTCAGCTTCGACAGGTCGATTTCGACCTTGCCGGTGGACTGAGCAGCGTCGACGTGGAACAGGATGCCCTTGGAACGCAGCAGTTCACCGATCGCAGCGATGTCGTTGACGGTGCCGATTTCGTTGTTCACGTGCATGACCGAAACCAGGATGGTGTCGTCGCGCAGTTCGGCTTCGATCATCTCCGGGGTGACCAGACCGTCGGTGCGTGGCTCGATGTAGGTGACTTCGAAGCCTTCACGCTCCAGTTGGCGCATGGTGTCCAGGACAGCCTTGTGCTCGATCTTGGTGGTGATCAGGTGCTTGCCTTTGGTGGCGTAGAAATGTGCCGCACCCTTGATTGCCAGGTTGTCGGACTCGGTGGCACCGGAGGTCCAGACGATTTCACGTGGGTCGGCGTTGACCAGGTCGGCGACCTGACGACGAGCGTTTTCAACGGACTCTTCGGCTTTCCAGCCGAACACGTGGGAACGGGACGCCGGGTTACCGAAGTTTCCGTCGACCAGCAGGCATTCACTCATTTTTTGCGCTACACGCGGATCAACCGGGGTGGTCGCAGAGTAATCAAGGTAAATCGGCAATTTCATGGACTATCTCCTAAATCAGGCTGGCTGGCGTGCCGCTAGCTCTTTGGCTGTCATTCGACGGCGGACGCTTCAATCTTGTCCAGGCGTGGCGCCTTGCTGTTGCAACGGCGCTGATCCTGACGCTGGGCTACCTCTTGTACCTCACGGCGAGTGACAAGGTCAGCCAAGCTGATACCGCTGAGAAATTCGTGAATCTGCAGGCTCAGATCGCACCACAAGTGGTGGGTCAGACAGGTGTCGCCGGAATGGCAATCGCCCTGGCCCTGGCATTTGGTGGCATCGACCGATTCGTTCACTGCATCGATCACCTGGGCGACCTGGATGCCCTGCATGTCGCGGGACAACTGGTAACCGCCGCCTGGACCACGGACACTGGACACCAGGTTGCTGCGGCGCAACTTGGCGAAAAGCTGTTCGAGGTAGGACAGGGAGATGCCTTGGCGCTCGGAGATATCGGCCAGGGACACGGGCCCGTGCTGCGCGTGCAACGCCAGGTCTAGCATGGCGGTCACGGCGTATCGGCCTTTTGTAGTCAGTCGCATGGACAATTACCACGGAGTTCAGAATGAAACGAGTATGCAATTCCCGAGTATTTAAGTCAACTATAAGACCTAGTACTTTAGTCAGGTTTACCCGTAAAAGAGCGCGCGCATCATAGCAAAGGCTGGACGGTTACAGCCAGCAATTGCGCGTTATCGTTCTTCGCGAGCAAGCCCGCTCCCACATTGGAATGCATTTCAAATGTGGGAGCGGGCTTGCTCGCGAAGGGGTCGACTCGGTCTAGCTGGCCTGACTCTGATCCTTGTCCTTCACACAGGCGAAGTCTTCTTCGCGCAGCTCAGGCAGATCTTTCGCACAGTAATTACTGCCCAGATCCTTCAACGCCCCGCACATCCCCTCCAGACGCCCATCGACCGCCTGCAGATGATCGAGCAGCTGGTTAATGGCGCGAGCCACCGGGTCCGGCATGTCTTCAGTCACGCCGTAGGCATCAAAACCAATCTTCTCGGCCATGGCCTTGCGCTTGGCGTCCAGCTCTTCGTCAGGCTTGACGATGATCCGCCCAGGAATCCCCACCACTGTGGCGCCCGGCGGCACCTCCTTGGTCACCACGGCGTTTGAGCCGACCTTGGCACCCGCACCGACAGTGAACGGACCAAGCACCTTGGCGCCAGCACCGACCACCACCCCGTCACCCAGGGTTGGGTGACGCTTGCCCTTGTTCCAGCTGGTGCCGCCCAGGGTCACGCCCTGATAAATGGTCACGTCGTCACCGATCTCGGCCGTTTCGCCAATGACGATACCCATGCCGTGGTCAATGAAGAAACGCCGACCGACCTTCGCCCCCGGATGGATCTCGATCCCGGTCAACCAGCGACCGAAATTCGACACCAGCCGCGCCAGCCATTTCAGGTCCGCGCGCCACAGCATTGCCGACAAACGGTGGATCCAGATGGCATGCATGCCGGGGTAGCAAGTCAGGACTTCAAAAGCGTTACGCGCCGCCGGGTCTCGGTGGAATACGCTTTGGATATCTTCACGCAAACGCTCGAACATCATTAATCCTTCCGCTTTAGAAGCTCACCACGGGCCGCTTTTTGGGTTTCCGTGAGGATGCCACGCAATATATTCATTTCCGCCCGGCTGACCGAGCTGCGTCCGTACAACCGGCGCAGGCGCGCCATCAAGTGCCGTGGTTTTTCCGGATCGAGGAACTCGATGGCCACCAGGGTCTGCTCCAGGTGCTCATAGAATCGCTCCAACTCGTCCATGGTCGCCAGCTCGGCGCTTTTCACGGAGGCCACTTCTTCCTTCTCGACCTTGGTCGGCTGACCTTGCGCGGCCAGCCAGGACATACGCACTTCATAACCCAACACCTGCACCGCTGCCCCGAGATTCAGCGAACTGAACTCAGGGTCTGATGGAATGTGCACGTGATAATGACATCGCTGCAGCTCTTCGTTGGTCAGGCCGGAATCTTCACGACCGAACACCAGCGCGATCTGCGCACCCGCCGCGGCTTCTTCGACCACTTTCGTCCCGCATTCGCGCGGATCAAGCAGCGGCCAGGGAATGCGACGATCACGCGCACTGGTGCCGAGCACCAGATTGCAGCCCACCAGGGCATCTTCCAGGGTGGCGACGACTTGCGCGTTTTCAAGGATATCCCCGGCACCGGAGGCGCGGGCATCGGCCTCGTGATGCGGAAATTGCCGGGGCTCGACCAGCACCAGCCGCGACAGGCCCATGTTCTTCATGGCACGCGCAGCCCCGCCGATATTGCCCGGATGGCTGGTATTGACCAGCACGACACGAATGTTTTGCAGCAAGGGAGGCGCTCTCGAACACAATAATCGGGAGCAGAATCTTACAGCGAGAGCTACCGTTAAGCCATGAAAGCGAACGTCGTCCTTCTCCTGTAGAAACTTTCTGATAGAATGCCCGGCTTTCTTTAACAACCTTAGGTGACACATCCATGCAGCCCATGCTGAATATCGCGCTGCGCGCCGCCCGCAGCGCCAGTGAATTGATCTTCCGCTCCATCGAGCGCCTGGATACCATCAAGGTCGACGAAAAAGACGCCAAGGATTACGTATCCGAGGTGGATCGCGCCGCCGAACAGAAAATCATCGACGCCCTGCGCAAGGCCTATCCGAATCACTCGATTCGCGGTGAAGAGACCGGCCTGCACGCTGGCACCGGCATCGAAGGCGAAGAGTACCTGTGGATCATCGACCCACTGGACGGCACCACCAACTTCCTGCGCGGTATTCCTCACTTTGCCGTCAGCATCGCCTGCAAATACCGCGGTCGCCTGGAACACGCTGTTGTTCTGGACCCGGTTCGCCAGGAAGAATTCACCGCCAGCCGTGGTCGCGGCGCCCAACTGAACGGTCGTCGCCTGCGCGTCAGCGGCCGCACCAGCCTGGACGGCGCCCTGCTGGGTACCGGCTTCCCATTCCGTGACGACCAGATGGATAACCTCGACAACTACCTGGGCATGTTCCGCGCCTTGGTTGGCCAGACTGCCGGCATCCGCCGCGCCGGTTCCGCCAGCCTGGACCTGGCCTACGTGGCTGCCGGTCGTTTCGACGCGTTCTGGGAGTCGGGTCTGTCCGAATGGGACATGGCTGCAGGCGCCCTGCTGATCCAGGAAGCTGGCGGCCTGGTGAGCGACTTCACCGGCGGTCACGATTTCCTTGAGAAAGGCCACATCGTTGCCGGCAACACCAAATGCTTCAAGGCAGTCCTGACGGCCATCCAGCCGCACCTGCCGGCCTCGCTGAAGCGCTAAGCTTCCAGCGACAGAAAAAAGCACCCTGCGGGGTGCTTTTTTTATGCCTGCGATTCAATCCCTGACACACCACAAAACCAATGTGGGAGCGGGCTTGCTCGCGAAGGCGGCGGGTCAGCCAACATGGATTTTGAATGACGGACCGTATTCGCGAGCAAGCCCGCTCCTACAAGGGGATTGGGGGGGTCCATAAATTGCGGGCACAAAAAAGCACCCCGCAGGGTGCTTCTTTTTAAGCGGTGTTAATTAGTGACCCGGTCGTTCTGCGTCAGAATCAGCTGACCTTCCTTGTCCACCGGAATCTGGTTGCCCGGGTCGCGATCCATACGCACCTTGCCTTCCTTGCCATCGAGCGAATAACGCACGTCGTAACCTACAACCTTGTCACTGATGTCGTTCACCGTATTACAACGGGTCTGGGTCGTGGTGTAGGTGTCACGCTCCTGCATGCCTTCCTGAACCTTGTTACCGGCATAACCACCGCCGACAGCACCGGCGACCGTGGCGATCTTCTTGCCGCTACCACCGCCGACCTGGTTACCCAGCAGACCACCGGCCAGGGCACCTACCACCGTACCGGCAATCTGATGTTGATCTTTGACCGGCGCCTGCCGGGTGACGGTTACGTCCTTGCACACTTCACGTGGAGTCTTGATTTGCGTCTTGACCGGCTCTACAGCCAGCACTTGCGCGTATTCAGGGCCACTTTTAACCAAGCTGTAGGTGGCCACAGCACCCCCGGCAGTCACACCGACAGCACCCAGAACCGCACCAACCAGCATCGATTTGTTCACATGAACCTCCTGACCATCACATGCGGAACATGTCCGCGCTTCTCCCAGCCTTGGAGCACAAAAAAAGGCGCGAGTTCAACTCGCGCCTTTTTGGACTACACCGCCAGGAGAATTTTCCTTCAAGGACGGTCGTCAACTTCCTTATCGGTATTCACCGGAGGAATCAGATCTTCAGTGCTCAGGTTCAGCCAGATCAGCACCACGTTGGCGATGTAGATCGACGAGTAGGTACCCGCCAACACACCGATGAACAGGGCGATGGAGAAGCCGAACAGGTTGTCGCCGCCGAAGAACAACAGTGCCGCGATCGCCAGCAAGGTGGAGATCGAAGTCGCCATGGTGCGCAGCAGGGTTTGCGTGGTCGAGATGTTGATGTTCTCGATCAGGCTGGCCTTGCGCAGCACCCGGAAGTTCTCACGAACCCGGTCGAATACCACGATGGTGTCGTTGAGCGAGTAACCGATGATCGCCAGTACCGCCGCCAGCACCGTCAGGTCGAAGGTTATCTGGAAGAACGAGAGGATACCGATGGTCACGATCACGTCGTGAATCAGGGACACGATCGCGCCAACCGCAAACTTCCACTGAAAGCGGAAAGCCAGGTAGATCAGGATGCCGCCCAGTGCCATCAGCATGCCGAGGCCGCCCTGGTCGCGCAGCTCTTCACCCACTTGCGGGCCGACGAACTCGACGCGCTTGACCGTCGCCGGGTTTTCGCCGCCGACTTTCAACAGCGCTTCGGCTACTTGGTGGCCCAACTGCGGATCTTCACCCGGCATGCGCACCAGCAAATCGGTAGTCGCACCGAAGCTTTGCACGATGGCATCGTTATAACCGGCGCTCACCAGCTGCTCACGCACCTTGGAGACGTCGGCCGGACGCTCGTAGGTCAGCTCGATGAGCGTACCGCCGGTGAAGTCCAGGCCCCAGTTCATGCCCTTGGTGGCGACGCTGAACAAGGCCAGCACGGTAAGGAACAATGTGACGCCGAACGCAAAGTTGCGAACGCCCATGAAGTTGATTGTACGTAACATGGCAGCCCCTTAAATCCACAACTTCTTGAAGTCACGACCGCCGAAGATCAGGTTGACCATCGCGCGGGTCACCATGATGGCCGTGAACATCGAGGTAAAGATCCCGAGGGACATGGTCACTGCGAAGCCTTTGACGGGGCCGGTGCCCATTGCAAAGAGAATCCCGCCGACCAACAAGGTTGTCAGGTTGGCGTCGAGAATCGCGGTGAATGCCCGGCCGAAGCCTTCGTTGATTGCCCGTTGCACGGTCATGCCCGCCGCAATCTCTTCACGGATACGCGAGAAGATCAGTACGTTGGCGTCGACCGCCATACCCATGGTCAATACGATACCGGCGATACCCGGCAGGGTCAGCGTTGCACCCAGCAGCGACATCAGGGCCAGCAGCAGCACCATGTTCACTGCCAGTGCGACAGTGGCGATGATGCCGAAGAAGCGGTAGATGGCGATGATGAACAGCGAGACGAACAGCATGCCCCACAGCGATGCATCGATACCCTTGGTGATGTTGTCGGCACCCAGGCTTGGACCAATGGTGCGCTCTTCAGCGAAGTACATCGGTGCAGCCAGACCACCGGCACGCAGCAGCAGCGCCAGTTCGGACGATTCGCCCTGACCGTTCAGGCCAGTGATGCGGAACTGAGCACCCAGCGGCGACTGAATGGTCGCCAGGCTGATGATCTTTTTCTCTTCCTTGAACGTCTGCACCGGCACGTCTTTCTCGACGCCGTTGACCACTTGCTTGGTGTAAGTGGTGACCGGACGCTGCTCGATGAAGATCACCGCCATGCTGCGACCGACGTTGGAACGGGTCGCACGGTTCATCAGCTCGCCGCCGTGACCATCCAGACGGATGTTCACTTCCGGCGTGCCTTGCTCGCCGAAGCCAGCCTTGGCGTCAGTTACCTGGTCACCGGTGATGATCAGGCCACGCTCGATCAGCGCTGCCGGACGGCCGCCCTCACGGAATTCGAAAGATTCGGAAGTCGCCTTCGAAGCGCCAGGCTCAGCAGCCAGACGGAACTCCAGGTTGGCCGTCTTGCCGAGGATACGCTTGGCTTCTGCGGTGTCCTGCACGCCCGGCAGCTCAACCACGATGCGGTTGGCGCCCTGACGCTGAACGATCGGCTCGGCAACACCCAGCTCGTTGACGCGGTTACGTACCGTGGTCAAGTTCTGCTTGATGGAGTATTCACGGATTTCCGCCAGCTTGGCCGGGGTCATCGCCAGACGCAGCACCGGTTGACCATTGAGGTCGGCCGGAACAATGTCGAAATCGTTGAAGTTCTTGCGGATGATCGTACGGGCCTGTTCGCGGGTTGCTTCATCAGAGAAGCCCAGCTGAATGGCACCGTCGAGTTGCGGCAGGCTGCGATAGCGCAGTTTCTCTTTACGCAACAGGCTCTTCACATCGCCTTCGTAGACTTTCAGGCGTGCGTCGAGGGCTTTGTCCATGTCCACTTCCAGCAGGAAGTGCACACCACCAGACAAGTCCAGACCGAGCTTCATCGGGTGAGCCCCGAGGTTACGCAGCCATTGCGGGGTGGTTTGTGCCAGGTTCAGTGCAACGACGTAGTCATCACCCAACGCCTTGCGCACGACGTCCTTGGCCGGCAGTTGGTCTTCAGCCTTGGTCAGGCGAATCAGCCCGCCCTTGCCGCCGGCAGTCAGCGTGGCAGCCTTGACGTTGATCCCGGATTCCTTGAGCGCAGCGCTCACACGGTCCAGATCAGCCTGATTGACCTGCAGCGCAGTGCTTGCACCGCTGACCTGAATGGCCGGGTCATCAGGATAAAGATTGGGAGCGGAATAAATCAGACCGACCGCCAGCACCGCCAGGATCAGAATGTATTTCCACAGAGGATATTTGTTCAGCATCACGCCGCCCGTTTATGACGCGGGGCGCCTTGCGCGCCCCGTCGATTGAATATGAAGTTGAAACTTAGATCGCTTTGAGCGTGCCTTTTGGCAGCGTGGCGGCGATGGCGCCTTTCTGGAATTTCATTTCGACGGTGTCGGAAACTTCCAGAACGACGAAATCGTCGGCCACTTTAGTGATCTTGCCGGCGATGCCGCCGGTGGTCACAACTTCGTCGCCTTTCTGCAGGCTGCTCAGCAGGTTCTTCTGCTCTTTGGCGCGCTTGGCCTGTGGACGCCAGATCATCAGGTAGAAGATGACCAGGAAGCCGACCAGGAAAATCCACTCAAAGCCGCCGCCCATTGGGGCTGCCGCAGGTGCAGCAGCGTCAGCCATGGCATTAGAGATAAAAAAGCTCATTTAGCACTCCAGTTGCAAATGTTGAATCTTGGGGTCAGGAAACTCAGTCCAAAGGCGGCACGGGAAGCCCGCGTTTGGCGTAGAAGGCATCGACAAAGGCGGCCAATGTACCCTGTTGAATAGCCTCGCGCAAACCAGCCATAAGCACTTGATAATGACGCAAGTTATGGATGGTATTGAGCATGCTCCCCAGCATTTCGCCGCACTTGTCCAGGTGATGCAGATAAGCGCGGGAGAAGTTCTGGCAGGTATAGCAATCGCAGGTCGGATCGAGCGGCGAATCATCATGGCGATGGAACGCGTTACGGATCTTCAGCACGCCGGTATCGATGAACAGATGCCCGTTGCGGGCATTACGGGTTGGCATCACGCAATCGAACATGTCCACACCGCGGCGCACACCCTCCACGAGATCTTCCGGTTTGCCAACGCCCATAAGGTAACGAGGTTTGTCAGCCGGCATCATGCCCGGCAGGTAATCCAGCACCTTGATCATCTCGTGCTTGGGCTCGCCCACCGACAGGCCGCCGATGGCCAGGCCGTCGAAGCCGATCTGGTCCAGGCCTTCCAGGGAGCGCATGCGCAGGTCCTGGTGCATGCCGCCCTGAACGATACCGAACAGCGCCGCCGTGTTCTCGCCATGGGCTTCTTTCGAACGCTTGGCCCAACGCAGGGACAACTCCATGGAAATGCGGGCGACGTCTTCATCCGCCGGGTACGGCGTGCATTCGTCGAAAATCATCACGATGTCCGAGCCCAGGTCACGCTGGACCTGCATCGACTCTTCCGGGCCCATGAACACCTTGGCGCCGTCGACCGGGGAAGCGAAGGTAACGCCCTCCTCCTTGATCTTGCGCATGGCGCCCAGGCTGAACACCTGGAAACCGCCGGAGTCGGTCAGGATCGGGCCTTTCCACTGCATGAAATCGTGCAGGTCGCCGTGCTTCTTGATCACTTCCGTGCCCGGACGCAGCCACAGGTGGAAGGTGTTGCCCAGAATGATTTCAGCGCCAGTCGCCTCGATATCCCGTGGCAGCATGCCCTTGACCGTGCCGTACGTGCCCACCGGCATGAAAGCCGGGGTCTCGACGGTACCGCGCGGGAAGGTCAAACGACCGCGACGAGCCTTGCCATCAGTGGCCAGCAGCTCGAAAGACATACGACAGGTGCGACTCATACAGTTTCCTCTGGGCCCGATTCTTTAGGGGCAGTCGGCGCAGGATTACGTGTGATGAACATCGCATCACCGTAACTGAAAAAGCGGTAACCGTTGTCGACCGCGGCCTTGTAGGCAGCCATGGTCTCGGGATAACCGGCGAACGCCGAAACCAGCATCAACAGCGTGGATTCAGGCAAATGAAAGTTGGTAACCAGGGCATCGACCACATGAAACGGCCGGCCCGGGAAAATGAAAATGTCGGTGTCGCCACTGAACGGCTTGAGCACGCCATCGCGCGCAGCACTTTCCAGGGAGCGCACACTGGTGGTGCCCACGGCCACCACACGACCACCGCGAGCGCGGCACGCAGCCACGGCATCCACCACATCCTGGCCGACTTCCAGCCATTCGCTGTGCATGTGGTGGTCTTCGAGCTTCTCCACGCGCACCGGCTGGAACGTGCCGGCGCCGACGTGCAGGGTCACGAACGCGGTCTCGACGCCCTTGGCGGCAATCGCCTCCATCAGCACCTGATCGAAATGCAGCCCCGCCGTCGGCGCCGCCACCGCGCCCAGACGCTGGGCGTAAACGGTCTGGTAACGCTCGCGGTCGGCGCCTTCATCCGGGCGGTCTATATAAGGAGGCAGCGGCATGTGCCCGACGCGGTCGAGCAGCGGCAACACTTCTTCGGCGAACCCCAGCTCAAACAACGCATCGTGCCGCGCCAGCATCTCGGCCTCGCCACCGCCGTCGATGAGGATCTTCGACCCAGGCTTGGGCGACTTGCTGGAACGCACATGGGCCAGCACGCGATGACTGTCGAGCACCCGCTCCACCAGGATTTCCAGCTTGCCGCCGGAAGCCTTCTGGCCAAACAGCCGCGCCGGAATCACCCGGGTATTGTTGAACACCATCAAGTCGCCGGGGCGCAAATGCTCCAGCAAATCAGTGAATTGACGGTGTGCCAGGGCGCCGCTGACCCCATCAAGGGTCAACAGGCGACTGTTGCGACGCTCAGCCAAAGGGTGGCGAGCGATCAGCGAATCAGGGAGCTCGAAAGTAAAGTCAGCAACGCGCATGATGGGGTGTCGTCTAGCAGGGCCGGGAAGTCTAGCGGAAATATCAAAAATTCTCCATGTACCTGATTGACCGACGGTTATCTCATCTCTATACTCCGCGGCCATTGCCCTGATGGCGGAATTGGTAGACGCGGCGGATTCAAAATCCGTTTTCGAAAGGAGTGGGAGTTCGAGTCTCCCTCGGGGCACCAAAATTAAGAAAGGTCTTGCTTAGCAAGGCCTTTTTTTTCGCCTGCGATAAAGCCCCTGACACCCCACACACCCTGTGGGAGCCAGCCTGCTGGCGATGCTTTTGCCCCTTGCCCTTCCACACCACCCGCACCGCCGGAACATTTCACAAGGATTCCCCCCCATGGAATTGCACCTGGAAACCGTCGCCCTCTTCTCCCTTAAGCTGGCTTATGAGTCGGAAGGTTCAAGCCCGATTTTGCGGGATGACCTGGTCATGAGTGATTACCAGCGGGATGTGTTTGAGCTGCTGGTGCGGCGGGGGGATGTTGAGGGGATTCAGGTGAAGGTGGGTGAATGTGTGGGGTTGGCGTTGGAGGCTGTTGGGGGTGTGGATAAGCCGTTGGGGCGGGAGTTGGGGAGGTTGGCGGGTGAGTTTTCCAGTGTTCAGGCCATGGAGCTACTTGATGCTCCGCTCGTTGTGCTCAAGGATTATCTGAAAGACATTCAATGAACTGTAGGGACTGCCTAAAAATCCGGAACGTCCGATAGGCGCCGGCCGTCAGGGCCCGTCCAATAATAATTCTGTCCCCTTTTCCCTGATATCGAGACGATAGCGTAAGCATTACGGCAGCATCCCGTTCTTTGGGGATCAGATATTGCTTCAAGCCGCGCAGCTAATCTGCTCTCTTGATCGCGACCCAAGGGTGCCCATTCAACGTCGTATATATGAAATTTTCTTTCCTACGCTTTCCGTCTGCACCGTCATAAGAAATTGAGACATTCCCTGACGTTTCCGGCAACGTGATGAATTTTACCGGTATTGATATTGAGCGTTTGAGGTCAATAATTGCGAATTTTCCTTCACTGACTCCTCCAATAGGTGGGTCAATGGCTATCTCAACTGCGTGCGCAACGGACCTTGCGACTCCGATCTCAATACTTGTTTCCGCATAGAACCCTACGCCGCGATTGGAGCTGACCGAGGGCCCGCCGCCAAAAACGAAATTCGCCCGAAAAGTGCGTTCTGTTTCCTCCAACTGCAGTTGCAGCGCCTGCTGCTGTGCATTGATCTGCTGGGTGGCAGCCGCCGCCATAATCGACTGCTGTTCCACAGAGTTTCTGAGCTCTTCGGCCTGCAACTTAAGCGCCTCGGTGCCCTGTCGCAGTTCATTGCCTTGCTGCAGGAAGCCTAGAATAAGCCAGAGAAACGCGACCGGGCCAAAAGCACCTGCAAGAAAATCACCTACCTCATTCAAAGGCATGATCATTAGTGTGTAGACGCGGCCCGACACCACCGCAGCCAGCCCGAACAAGTAAACGGCCGTAACGACTCCACCGATCAAACCCAAACGTTTACGCATGTATCCTCTAGCCACCGTTTACTTGAATAAGAATGAATAAAAGAATGGGGGAAGATTTGTTTTCATTTCTGAATAATAAATCTGCCCCAGTTTCCGTACAGTTTCCGTAAAATCGCCGAATAACGGGATGTACTCAGTTATGAGCACATCTTTCACTTCTAGGTAAACCTCTGCGATACCTCGATCACACAGTGTAATATCGCTACGTGTGAAGGTTTGATCTCACTGATCGGCAAAATTATAGCTTCTAAACTGCTCAGAATTGATTTTGTATGTACACGTCCCGTATTTCCGCATCAGCCTCGAGGCACGCATACAGGATGGTTAAGGATGACTTCACCAATCGATTATCCCGCCCTGGTGGTGAGTGTGGCGTGTGTTTGCCACCGTGAAATAGATTGTTCCTTACTTGCTTTGCTGCATCTATAGCTTGCTCAAACCTGCAAATACCATGCAAAGCCCGGTGCTCCCACCGATGAGCGCTTACCTGAAACAAAGGTGGATCGTCACAAAGATAACTGATCGCTTCTTCAAGGGGCGAGCCCGGTTCCACGATCACCAACTCAGCCGCCTTTTCAGCATACCCCCACCACGCGGGCTCAACTAAACGTCGAATTTCCCGGCAATTCCCTGTCTCCTTAAGCGAAAACTCAAACCGTGAGAAAACAGCGAAAAACTCACAAACGAGCTCTCGATCAAGATGAAGGCCAGCAAATGGTGAGGGGATATCCAAATCTTTGAGTTCCAATACGGTCATTGAGTAGGTAGCAATACTACCTCATGCCATTGTTCGAAGTAGCCTGACAGCAGGCTCGAGCAGGCACGATTCAATTGTGATCCTCGCTCACATTTGAGCATCCGAACTAAAGCAGCAATCCGGCTTTGCCTAGCTATCGACTCCGGGACACGTTTTCATGATTCGAAAAACGTGTCGCGCACACCAGTTCTTAGCGAATTTTCCTTGCGTAGCCTTTCTTAACTACGCGTGAAATGTAGCTATTCAGCCCTCTACCGGCTCTAGCCAATCGATGCATTTCTGCAATAGATCCAGGACCCGCGCTCTGATCTGTATACAGGTACTGCGCCCGGTCCATAAATTCGACAGTGATAGATCCATTCCCTATCTCAAATGCAGCCACATTTGAGTCTCCTCCCAGGTTCCTATAGCGTTCCATCGTCGCTCCTTTGAGCAAGTGATTTCATGAGTAAAGCAACGGATTGCACTGCACTCATGACATTAGTCTAGGATCTTCGAATGTCCAAAAAATACATTGAGTCCCCCCTGACAGCAGGCTGGAGCAGGCGAGATTCAATAGTGATCCTAGCTCAAGGAAAACATGAGAAAATGGGAAAAAATGGGGACGGATTTATTTTCGAGCTTAATCCACTAATAGATCTGTCCCCTTTTCCAAAAACAGCGGAGTGCCCGACGGACAAACCGGCGCTGGTCACCACGTCTCATCCAATAATAAATCCATCCCCTTTTCTCCCCGTGAAGTCGAATTCTGGTTTAAGGATCTATTCCGAGGAGCTCACCCGATATTTTTGTCGATATCTCAGAAAGATCATTCACTAGCTTCCTAGCGATTTTATTCTTCATGAGCGACCTTGCATGCTTTAATAGATCTTCCCTTACCTCATCGGTAAGAGTGAAGTCCATATGAGAGAGCTCAATGATTTTCATAATAACAGAAGAGTACTCATAGCTTTTTTCGGGGACTAATGACTTTATCTCACTAAGAGTATCAACCCCGTCAATCTCACAGAGTGCATAAGTAATAATAATTCTCTCTAGGTTGTCGGATGAGCCTGAGCGCTTATCTCGGAGACGACCTGTCTGCCTAGAGTTTATTAGGTCGGAAGCCATCATTGACACAGCAAAATTAGGAAAAGTCGCAATGAGAAAATTAAGAAAGGCATCTATATTTTCCGTAGCCTTTCTTCTATGCCCTTGCGGGAGCTCTTGATACTTAGAATGCTCAACTAGTTTATTAAGGACTAATGGGCGCAGTTTCTCTTGAAACTTCCGAGTATTTAGCGCAATAGTTTTCTGATAAAAATCGAGTGCACTGGAGAAATGCTGATCAGCTATCGAACGATCAGTTACGTGCTCCGCTGCTCGGAATACACGAGCATAGAGAGAAAGTGAAGACTGAAACAGTGTCGCTCCGTGCAGGTCATCCCAGTTTGCGCGGGATTCACCGTTTTGCGGGCACTCTCTTAAAGGGCTTGCACTATCCATTCTTTCATCAATCTCATGTTCCTTAGGCGGTTCATGACTAAGAGCGTTATCAATAGACTCCTCTTTCAATTCGTCGAGAATATCTGATTGAGCTGCTTCCTCAAGCTCTTCCCCTGCCGTCTTCAGGTTAGAAATTTTCTCTGACTCAACACATATTGCCCAAGCATCACTGGTAAGCCGATGGCAAAATTCTAGAAGATCCGTATCCTCTTTAGAAATAGCAGATATGTATTCAATTACCTTATTGAAACGCAGAAAATTAATTGACGCATGCAACTCAGGGTACGATATTTTCTTATTACTAAGGTATCGCGCATACACGTAATCAAAGAAGCACGCCTGACTAAATCGATACTTCTCTTCAGAAAGTTCTATCACACCACTGGCCAGAATCGGATTCAAGTAGGCTGTAATGGGGAAGTCTTGTGCAATATCCCCATTAAACTTAACTATTATTGCGTCTACCTCAGATACTTTTAGGGCAAACAATTTCCTCTTGGCCATCACATCAGCGATACTACCGAGAAGACGTAGCAAATCCTTGTACTGCGGAGCTCGCTCTCTTGTAATACAATGCTTTTGCATTATTACCTCGATGAAGTTCTCAACAAGGTCCGCCTCATGCAAGTAAGTCGAGAAGTGACCTTGCTTTCTTTCATATATAGAAAGAAGCATAGAATACACAAAAATATTGTTAGGCATCCCTGCATTATCTACAGTTTTCAGAATCTCTTTTGCGACAGAATTTTGCTTAGTAGAACTGGACAACCACTTCCCAACCAAGCCTTTTAGATGACTGCGCTTCATTCCACCAATATTTACTTCCACAAACCTCCTGCAAACTTTCGTGCGCAACTTTGTTGCGAGCTCTTGTGCTGTAGCGTGCTTGCAAGAAATGATAAATCTTGGTGATTGATGCTCGGCAAGGAAGGAAATCAACTCATCAACGCAGTTTTGAGAAAGCCCATCTACTCCGTCGAAGATCAGAAGTGCATTCTCAGTTATGACTTTGTTTCCCAGCGTATCAATATAGAGCTTAGAGCTCGGTAAAGATTCGTAAATTTCCGTCAAAGTCGTTTTGATGCGATGCTTTGATGGGAGTTGTTTACCCTTACAATCAAAATAAAAAGCAATTTCATCTAGTTGCGCTCTTGCTTGACTCTTAAGCTTGTCCATGAGCAAGCTTTTTAGAATAGTACTCTTTCCAGAATTCTCGCCACCAATCAAGAGGAAGTTATCTCGAGATCTAGCTAACTCTTCAAACCCTACATACTTTTCTTCGCCGCCCTCTTCGATCTCATAACCACCGAGTTTAATAGCAGGGCAAATAAATATGTCCGAAAGGCGTTTTCGTTCAGACTCAGCAACCCCCGTATTGCACATCAAGTCGAAATCAAAGCGATCTAAAGCTTTTCCACAGTCCTCAGCAAATGCTTCTCTATTGAAGCCTCCCGCGGGTGTCGCCTCATAATCCATCTGCCCTTTCGGGCATCTATCTATCCATGGCGAAAACTTTTTTTCACTTTCGTCGTATTTTCGAAATAAGACCCTACCTGACTTAAGATTATCAGTATGTGTAGCACTTACTATTGAGTATCCACTTTTCTCTTTTCCTGACAGATCAAATCTACCAGCCTGCATTTTCATTACGAAGTCTTCTGAGAAAGACGACTCTCGCAAAATATTAAATTCATGCATATGACCATAAAACACAGTGGAAATCTTATTACTTGTTATTTTTGCCGAAAGCAACCTTCGCTCCTCTGGATGCAGCCATTCCAGAGGGTGATGCATAATTATTATTTTCTCTTTAAATTCACGAATTTTCTTTAGCGCGGCATCCATCTGGTGCTCACCAATAAAAAGATTCTCTCGATCTTGTTCACCAATCGCAGACCAACCTGTATTCAAACAGGCGATACCAACATTTCCATGCTTATAGCATTGATAGAGTTCTTTTATTTCTACAATATTCTGCGAGTACTTGTAGAACTTACTTATGAAATCCAACCAATTAGTGCAAGGGTTCTCCTGATTGGACAGCAGTTCCTCTTGAAGCTCTTTTATTTCGTCAGCGCTGTAATCTTTACGCAGACTTTTTATTGCTTTCTTATTTGAGAAGCTGAATTCCCCCCGACCTGTATCGTGATTTCCAGCAACAAAAAATATATCTTCATTTCTTAACTTTAGAGCATCTCGAATAGGTTCAATAAGTTCATTCCTGCACAACTCAAATTCTTCTTTTTTCCCCGCGTAGGTTAGATCTCCAGAAACTATTAGCGCATCTGAATTTTCAATAAATCCAACATCATCCAAAAAAACATCCTTCAATCTCTCTAGGAACTGTCGAGACTGCCCTTTTAATGGAGTGGTACTAGCGTGAATATCTGAGATGTGCAGTATTTTTTTCATATTCCGTCATGATTTCGTGGTGGCCAGATGCCCTCATTATCCATTTTGAGTTGAGTCAGCGCTAGAGGCATCCAGATACTAAAAAAAAATGGACAGGTCACTTTTTGTCGTTTGGGGGTTTGGGTTCGAAACCTGCGAAGGTTGCAGCAAAGAAGTCCGCACGATACCCTTCCAATATCGCTGCCAATTCAGCGACCGGGCGTGGTAACCCGAGTTATTCAAGGCGCTACAGCGCCCCAATCACGTCATCAGGCGCTTTTTTTATGCCTGCGGCGTGAGTTATGGCGGCTGTGCGTGGGACGCCCTCGGGCGTGCCGGTTTCCTTGATTCCCGGTTTACCACCCTGCGCACAGCTCTCACCCATTCGTGTGGTAACGAACGTGGCAGCTCCTCATATCAAGGAGTTGGATAATGCGCAGTATCAATCCGTTTGAAATTTGGCTTTCCCCTCTACGCAATTCCCAATCGCGTAACCCCCTCCCCCATTGCCTCTCCATCCTCGGAGGTGGCCAATGACCGAACAACCCGAACTCAAGACCATCGGCCTGACACCCGCCATCTACTGTGCGGATCAACCACTGTTCCACGTCACTCGCGGGGTTCCTCTCGGCGATGCGTTGTCCATGGCCTCCGATTTTCTGTTCTTGGCCAAGACGCTCACTGAAGATGCTGCCTACGCCAGAGACACCGACCGCCATGCCTGGGCTGCGCATTATCTGACTTCGATGAGCAAGGCGTTGGTGGACGACGCGGTGAAGGTGCTAACGCGGGATCGGGTTTGTGTGCTGGTGTCCAAAAAGGCGGGAGAGAAAGCTGAGGCTTAGTGTTTGGGCCTGTGGGGTGTGGGTTGTTTGCGATGGTGGTGGCTGATCCAGCATTTGTGTTGGCTGGGCTGGCGCTATCGCGGGCAAGCCCGCTCCCACAGGGGTTGTGGTGAGTGGCAGGCATCGGGTAGCCCTGGTGTGTGAGCGGGTTTGCGGTGCATCTCAGCATTGAGGGCGGTTGGGCTGGCGCTATCGCCAGCAGGGCTAGCTCCCACAGGGGGGTGCGCGTCAGCCCTGGGTTTCGGGGTTTCGATTAGAGCGGGTCAGAGCAGGTGTTGGGAGATCAGTTTTGAGATTTCTACCATGGACGTCCTGCCGGTGAATTCGAATTTCACCTTGCCCAGGGACGAGAAGTAGATCTCCAGTTCCGAATCCAGGTCGAAGGTGCCGGAGGTTTCTACGGAGTAGGCGACGATGTTTTTGTAGGGCAGCGAGGTGAAGTCTTTTTTGCTGCCGGTGATGCCCTGGACGTTGACGGCGATGATGCGTTTGTTGGTGAACACTACGCCATCGCGCATGGATTTGTAGGCGTCGATCACTTGCTCGCCGTCCAGCAGCAACGCACTGACGCGTTCTGCGTATTCTTCGTTTTGCTTGAGTTTGAAGAAGCCTTTGTTGTTGAAATCAATCATCTGCTTTTCCCTGTTTTCTGGCGGTGAGATCCAGGCTGATCGTGACGTACCTGGGCATCGGGGATGAATCAAGAAAGGGAAATCTCCCACAAGCCCTACAGAAAACGGCGACGAAAATTGTGACAGGGTGAAACCGGGGCACCACGCGCCCCGGTCAAACGCCCTACCCGCCACGCTTTCCCGTCAGAAATGCACCTTCAGCAAGAGACTCAGCGCGTTCTGGTCTGTTTCAAATCCTGAAGTGTCTTCAATCCCGTATTTATTCGACCAGTAATCCCACTCGATCCCCGCATAAAACTGCTTCTGCCGTTGCCCCAGCGCCTTGCCCACGTCGTATTTGATCTGCGGGTTGAAGTGCAAACTCTTGGCTACGTAGTCGGAGGTGCCTTTGGTGCCGACATCGTTGACGTACCACTCCAGGTAGCCGTCGAAGAGGATGTCGGAGCGGCCCAGCGGGAGGGTCATGGACCAGGTGGGGTTGATCTGCCATTGGCCGGAGGCCTTGCCGGTGATGCCGTCGGGTTTGCGGTAGTAGGTGTTCAGGGAGAAGCGATCGAAGCCTGGCAGGGCGAGGTCGACGGCGGGGCCGAGCAGGTATTTGCGGTTGCGGTCTTTGCCGCGTTCGTAGGTGGCGGCCATGAGCACGTCCTTGATGATGCCGTAGCTCAGATCGCGGTCGCTGATTTTGCCCAGGGACAGGCGCGGGGAGAATTCGCCGTAGTAGGAATGGCCGTCGTCACCCGAGAGGCCGTTGGACCATTTGTTGTCGACGAACATGAAGACGTCGCCCCAGGTCCAGCCGCTGGCGTGTTCGAAGGTGATTGTTTGCTGGGTGTCGTCGCCGGTGCCGTCGACTTTGAAGTGCTGGCCGTAGAGGTAGCTCAGGCTGTTGTCGTTCCACAACAACGGGCCGGCTTCGACGCTGGCGCTGGCCAGGGCGAACAGCGGCAGCAGGCTGCGGCGTAAAAGAGGTGCAAGTAATGTAGATGTTTTCATGGGCTGCCCTTGTCAGGTGATTGGCGGATATCACCGGCAAGGCATGCCCGAGCTGCGGGTTAGCCACTGTTCTGGCCCTCAACGTAATGAGGGGCGCCCCTTGCCGGGTACGCGGCGTAATGCCGCCAGAGCAATGCCCTGCACCTTGGGTCCTGTTGGAGCCGCTCAGTGCTGACCGCTTCTACTCGATACGGGACTTAGCACGGGTTGTGCCAACTGATCGAATACAATCAGCAAGCCCCATTCAGCACAATCCACGCCTGAAACTGCACACTCAATCGGCGAATGCGCTGCGCACCAACTTGAGGCCCGCCCAAAAAAATTCGCACCATCGCGATTCATCTCCCCACTGCTCCCCGAGCGCCTTAAACGCCGAATCCCCTGACTGCGGGGCAGCAACAACTTGGCACACTTCTGGCTTTAGCTACCCTCGAGTAGAAGCGGTCAGTGCCAGCCATGGCACCGGGCATTGCTCTTGCGCCCTTCCCTGTGGGCGTACGTCCGATTGGATGCTTGAACGCGGCGCCAACGCCCCGGGCAAGAGAGAAGTGTTAGCCGCGTGACTAAGCCTTGGCGCCCTCTCTCTTCCCACGTTCTCTCCAGTCGGTCCCTCGCTGGCGTGCCGATTGGCGCGCGGCGGTTTTCGAATCGTTGTGGAGAACACATCATGAAAATTCGCTTTGCCTTGGGTCAACCGCTTCGCTCGCTACTGGCCATGGCCCTCGTGCCCGCTGCCCTGGTTGCGTCTCCGTTGGCCCTGGCCAATGACAAGGTAGTGCTGCTGACCTCCTGGTACGCCCAGGCCGAACAGGGTGGTTTCTATCAGGCCCTGGCGGATGGCTTGTACGAGAAAGAAGGCCTGGACGTGACCATTCGCATGGGTGGGCCGCAGGTCAATGGCATGCAGTTGCTGGTCAACAAGCAGGCCGACTTCATCGTCAACTACGACTTGCAGATCCTCAAGAGCGTGGAGCAAGGCCTGCCGGTGGTGGCCGTGGCCGCGCCCTTTCAAGGCGACCCACAAGGCTTGCTGACCCATGCCGACGTCAGCGGCCTGGACGCCCTGCAGAACAAGCAAGTGCTGGTGTCCACCTCGGGCCAGCAAACCTGGTGGCCGTGGCTCAAGGGTAAGTACCAACTCAAGGACAGCCAGGCCCGGCCTTACACCTTCAACCTGCAACCCTTCCTCGCGGACGCCAACACCACGCAGCAGGCCTATGCCAGTTCCGAGTTGTTCCAGGCGATGAAGACCGGGGAGAAAGCCAACTTTTTCCTGTTTGCCGACGCCGGCTACCCGCCCTACGGCTCGACCCTGGCCACCCGCCAGGACGTGATCGATCAGCACCCTGACCGGGTCCAGCGTTTTGTCCGCGCCTCGATGGAGGGCTGGAAGCGTTACCTGGACAACCCGAGCGCCAACCACCTGATCAAGGCCGACAACCCGAACATGAGCGATGAGCTGCTCGCCTGGGGTTTGTCGACCCTCAAGCAATACCGACTGGTCACCGGGGGTGATGCCGCCACCCAAGGCATCGGTGTGATGAGCGATGCGCGCTGGCAGGCCACCCGCAACTTCATGGTCGAGGCCGGCCTTCTTGGTGCCGATGCGCCCTGGCAGAAGGCCTACACCACGCGCTTTGTCCAGGACTTGAAAGTGCTGCCGACCGCCGAGCAGGCCGCCAGCCGCTAAGCCGATTGCCCCAACGCAGAACCCAAAGCCCGGGCCCAAGAGCCGGCTGAACGAACACCGTGAGGACACTTGTTATGTTGGTCACCAAACAACCTGTATTGCGCCGCTTCTGGTACGCCCTGCTGCCCATGACCGCGCTGGATGCCGGCCCGCAACCCTTCACGCTGCTGGGTGAAGCCCTGGTGCTGTGGAAGCGCCCCGACGGCACCCCGGTGGCCATGCGCGACCGTTGCTGCCACCGCACCGCCAAGCTTTCGAAGGGCTTCGTCAGCGAGGACGGCAACATCGCCTGCGGCTATCACGGCTGGGAATACGACTGCACCGGCACCTGCGTGAAGATCCCGCAAAACCCTGCAGGCATGATTCCGCCGGGCGCCTCGGTCCAGGCCTTTCACTGCCAGGAAAAATACGGCTACGCCTGGGTCGCCCTCGACGATCCGCTGCAGCCTATCCCTGAGTTTCCCGAAGACGGCGCACCGGGCTACCGGCGCATCTTCCAGTTTTATGAAGAGTGGAAAACCAGCCCGCTGCGGGTCATGGAAAACTCCTTCGACAACTCGCACTTTTCCTTCGTCCACAAAGCCAACTTCGGCCTGTTCGACCAGCCGGCGCCGGCCGGCTACGAGTTCCGCGAAACCGATTACGGCTTCGAGGCCGAAACCCGGGTGCCGATCCGCAACCCCGAGGAAAGCTTTCGCATCACCGGCACCCGCGAGCCGATCACCCAGCGCCACCTGATCAACCGTTATTACCTACCCTTCTCCCGGCGCTTTGGCTGCATGTACCCGGACAGCGGCATCCACCACATCATCTACAACTGCGCGACGCCCATGGAAGACGGGCGCCTGATGCTGGTGCAGTGGCTGTACCGCAACGACAGCGAGGAACAATGCTCGACCCAGGAGCTGATCGACTGGGACGCGGCGATCACCGCCGAAGACCGCGACATCCTTGAGGCCACCGATTACGACGCCTGTGTCGACACCCGCCGCAGGGTGGAGCTGCACATGCCGTCGGACAAGCCCGGCCTGGTGATTCGCCGGCAACTGCTGGGCCTGCTCGAAGCCCACGGCGAAAGCGAAGTGTTCCTCAGCCACTGAGTTCAGCGCCCCGGTGCGCCGGGGCTTATCCGGTCGCTCATGACCCCAGGGGAGAGCGCTATGTTGATGCAAACCATAACTCCAGCCGACGCCCGGCCACAGGCGTTGCCCGGCACCGACAGCGTGGGTGTGCAAACGCCGCTGTTCGCCAACCAGGTGGAAAAAACCTACAGCAATGGCACCCAGGCCTTGAGCCGAGTGAAGCTGGCGATTCAGCGCGGCGAGTTCGTGTCGTTGCTCGGCCCTTCAGGCTGCGGCAAGAGCACCCTGCTGAAGATGTTCGCCGGCCTCGAACAGCCCTCCGCCGGCCATGTGCGCTGGTGGGGCAAGGACAGCCCGGCCAGCCCGACGCAAGGGCAAAGCCTGGCCATGGTGTTTCAGGAGGCGACCCTGATGCCCTGGGCACGGGTCAGCGATAACGTGCGCCTGCCCCTGGACCTGGCCGGTGTGCCCAAGGCCCAGAGCCAGCCCAAGGTCGATGCGGCGCTGGCCCTTGTCGGCCTGGACCGCTTCAGTCAGGTGTACCCGCGGGAGCTGTCCGGCGGCATGCAAATGCGCGCATCCATCGCCCGGGCCCTGGCCACCGAGCCCAATCTGCTGCTGATGGATGAGCCGTTCGGCGCCCTGGACGAGTTCACTCGCAACAAGCTCGACAGCGACCTGCGCCAGCTGTGGGCCAGCCGCGACCTGACCGTGGTGTTCGTCACCCACAGCATTTTCGAAGCGGTGTACCTGTCGTCGCGGGTGGTAGTGATGGGCGCACGTCCGGGCCGGGTGATCGCCGACATCGAGATCGACGGCCCCCTGGAGCGGGACGAGACCTACCGCACCTCCCCGGCCTTTATCGAGCAGTGCGCACGCCTGTCCCGACTGCTGGCCCAGGCCAATGGCGACCCTTGCTGATTTCACTATGAGAGCCCGATCATGAGCCCATCCTTTACTCCCTGGTTGCGTCACCCCACAGTGTTGCGCATCGTCTCGCCGTTGCTGCTTGGCGCCGTGTTGCTCGGTCTGTGGCAACTGGCCTGCGTGGCTTGGCAGGTGCCGGTGTACCTGGTGCCCTCCCCGGCCGATATCGGCCGCACCTTGATCAGCGATGGCCCGATGCTGCTGGGTGCGTTGTGGATGACCTTGAAGATCACCTTCTTCTCGTTCGCCCTGGCGGTGCTGATCGGCACGTTGGCGGCCTTTGTCTTCGTGCAGAGCCGGGTGCTGGAAGCCAGCCTGTTTCCCTACGCCATCCTGTTGCAGGTCACGCCGGTAGTGGCCGTGGCGCCGCTGATCATCATCTGGTGCAGCAACACCACGCTGGCGTTGGTGATTTGCGCGACCCTGGTGGCGATCTTCCCGATCATCGCCAACACCGTACTGGGCCTGCGCAGCGTCAACCCTGGTCTGCTCAATCTGTTCCGCCTGAACCGCGCCAGCCGCTGGCAGGTACTGCTGCGCCTGCGCATTCCCAGCGCCCTGCCGTGTTTTTTTGCCGGGTTGCGCATTGCCAGCGGGCTGGCCTTGATCGGCGCTGTGGTGGCGGAGTTCGTCGCCGGCACCGGCGGTACCGGCGCCGGGCTGGCCTACCAGATTCTCCAGGCCGGCTTTCAACTGAATATTCCAAGGCTTTTCGCCGCCCTGCTGCTGATCGCCCTGACCGGTGTCGCGCTGTTCAGCCTCATGGCCCTGCTGGCCCGGTTGAGCCTGCGCAACTGGCACGAAAGCGAACTCGGCTAACCCTTTGAGTCCGCCGCAGGTGCGGCGTATGGAGCCTCACATGACGTTTGAAAACAGCTGGCTGGTGCGCAATGCCAGCGCCATTCTCACCGGTTTGTCCGGCGCGGCGGCGCGCCATGCCGGGCCCGATATTCGCATCATCGACGGGCGCATCGCTGCCATCGGCGCCCTGCAAGCCCTGCCCGGGGAGCGCGTGCTGGATGCCACCGATTGCGTGGTCTACCCGGCGTGGGTCAATACCCACCATCACCTGTTCCAGTCGCTGCTCAAAGGCATTCCCGAAGGCATCGACCAGAGCCTGGGGGCCTGGCTTGGGGCCGTGCCCTATCGCTATCGCGGCCTGTTTGACGAGCAGAGCTTTCGCCTGGCCGCACGCATTGGTCTGGTCGAGTTGGCGCGCTCCGGCTGCGCCACCGTCGCCGACCACCATTACCTGTATTTGCCGGGCATGGCCTTCGACAGCGCCGAGGTGCTGTTCGAGGAAGCCGAACGGCTGGGGCTGCGTTTTGTCCTGTGCCGTGGCGGCGCCACGCAGGCGCGGCAAGCCGAAGGCAACGCGGTGGCCGGGCCGGAGACTCTGGAGCAGTACCTGGGCGACGTTGAACGCCTGGTGCGCCGTTACCACGACCCGGCCGCCGACGCCTGGCGTCGGGTGGTGATGGCGCCCACCAGCCCGCCCTACTCCATGCCAGCGGAGCACCTGCGCGAAACTGCCCGGGTCGCCCGGCGGCTGGGCATTCGCCTGCACAGCCACCTGAGCGAAACCGTCGAATACCAGAATGAGGTGCAACAACGCCATGGCATGTCGCCGGTGGCGTTCTGTGCCGAGCAGGAGTGGCTGGGGCCGGACGTGTGGTTCGCCCATCTGGTGAAACTCGACGCCGAAGAAATCCGGATGCTCGGGGCCAGCGGCACGGGCATCGCCCATTGCCCGCAAAGCAATGGCCGCCTGGGCAGCGGCATCGCCGATGTGGTGGCCATGGAAGCTGCCGGGATGCAGGTGTCGATCGGCGTGGACGGCGCCGCCTCCAACGAGGCCTGCGACATGATCAGCGAAACCCATGCCGCCTGGCTGATGCAGCGGGCCAAGGCCGGCGAACGCACCCGGCCGCGTCATGCCGGCGGCGACGAGGAAGGCGGTGCCCACGCGGCAACGGTGGAAGACGTGGTGCGCTGGGGTACCGCCGGCGGGGCCAAGGTGTTGGGCCTGGACGCCGTCGGCAGCCTGCAGGTGGGCATGGCGGCCGACCTGGCGATCTACCGCCTCGACCAGCCGCGCTACTTCGGCCTGCACGACCCGGCGATCGGCCCGGTGGTGGGAGGCGGACGCCCGACCTTGCGCGCCTTGCTGGTGGGCGGGCGGTTGACCGTCGACAACGACCAACTGCCCGACCTCGACCTGGCCGAACTCGGCGCCCAGGCCCGGGACGCGGTGCGCCGATTGCAGCAGGCCGCAGGAGTACGCGCATGAGCTGGTCTGCCCTGCACGTGCGCAGCCTGCGCCTGGAAGCCGACGATGTTCTGGGTATCGAACTGGCCCCCGTCGACGCCGCGCCCCTGCCCTTCACCTGGACGCCAGGCGCCCATGTCGACCTGCGCCTGGGCAACGGCGCGGTGCGCCAGTACTCGGTGCTGAGCCTGCCGGAAGATGGCCACCTGTACCTGGGGATCAAGCGCGAGCCCACCTCCCGGGGTGGCTCGCGCTGGCTGCACGAGCAACTGCGCCTGGGCGCGCAGATCGAAGTCAGCGCGCCACGCAATCTGTTTGCCCTGCAACCGGGCAACGGGCCGGTGACGCTGGTGGCAGCGGGCATCGGCATTACGCCGTTGCTGCCAATGTATCGCCAATGCCTGGCCGAAGGTCGACCCGTGCGCTTGCTGTACTTCACCCGGGAGACGCGCCAGGCGCCTTTCATCCAACGCCTGGGCGCCGACGTCCAGTGGTACGGCGGGTTGCGCGCCGGGCAGATCGCCGAGCTGCTGACCAGTCAATTTCCCGCCTGGCAAAGCGCCGCCGGCTTGTACTGCTGCGGCCCGACCGGCTTCATGGACACCGTCGAACAGGCGGCGCTAAAGGCGAACTGGCCGGCCACAGCCCTGTATCGCGAGCATTTCCAGGCCCGGCAGCTCGCGACCCTTGATGCGCAGAGCTTTTCACTGGAGCTGCGACGCAGTGGTTGTGAGGTACAGGTGCAAGCCGGGGAAAGCCTGATCGAGGCGGCGGCGCGGGTTGGGGTCAGTCTGGAGTTTTCCTGTGGCATGGGCATGTGCGGCGCTTGCGTGTGCCGGGTGCTTGAAGGCGAACCCGAGCACCGCGACGAATGTCTGAGTGATGCACAGCGCCATAGTGGGGGTTGGATCGCGGCGTGTGTGTCCGGATGTCGTGGCCAACGGCTGGTGCTGGATATCTGAAACCGGCACGCATGGAGGGGGTTATGACGGATTGGATCAGTGCATCTGCTCCGTAGAATTGCTCACGGTTCTGATACTTCTTCTCGCCTGTAATGCTTGCTATACATCAGGCATCGACAGGCCCTTTGGGCATCAGGCCAGTGTGTGAACGCCCCGCGTCTCACTCATCTAGACTTAATGGATAGTCGTAGGCAGAACCAAACACGTCGCTTTGGTGCAGTTGGATCAATAGCGGCGTGGCAAGCTGCCCTTTATGCCCAGTCGAGGTGCGGCGAAGACCGCACCGGGCACAACAAGATGCCCGCTCAGGGTGCCCTGGCCAACGGCCAAATTGCCACGATGCCGTGACGTGGTGTGAGTGCCGCAGCCAACACTTCCGGACAACCGACTACCCTCTTGTGTGTCCGTGACCGTGAGGATTGCTGAATGCCTGATGTTGAGTTGCACCTGCCTTTGGTCAACAGCCTGCTGGAGCGCCACAAGGGCTCTGCGGGTGCGCTGTTGCCCATTCTTCATGATATTCAGGAGCGCATTGGGTACATCCCCGATGCCGCCGTCCCCGAGATTGCCCATGCGCTGAACCAGAGTCAGGCCGAGGTTCGTGGGGTGATCAGTTTTTACCATGACTTCCGTACCGCGCCGCCCGCGCGGCATATCCTGCGGCTGTGCCGGGCCGAGTCGTGCAAGAGTCGTGGTGCCGAGCAGTTGGCCGCGCAGCTGCGTGAGCGTCTGCAACTGGACGATCACGGCAGCAGCGCCGATGGCAGCATCAGTTTGCGGCCGGTGTATTGCCTGGGGGCTTGCGCCTGTTCGCCGGCGCTGGAGCTGGATGGCCGGGTGCATGCGCGGCTGACTGCTGAACGGCTGGATGCTCTGCTCGACGCTTGCCGGGAGGACGCATAATGCCCGCTTTCTATGTGTCTCGTGATTCGGTAGCCCGTGCCGTGGGTGCCGAAGAGGTCGTGGAGGCCCTTGTCATCCATGGCCGGGGTCGCGTTGTACCGCTGGTGATAAGCCGCACCAGCTCGCGTGGCCTGTACTGGCTGGAACCATTGCTGGAAGTGGACACGCCGCAAGGTCGTTTCGGCTTCGGCCCACTGTGTGCTGACGATGTACCGTCAGTGCTCGAAGCCCTGAAAGGCGAGCCATCTGCTCATCCATTGGCCCTGGGTCTGGTGGAAGAGTTGCCCTATCTGAAGACTCAACAACGCCTGCTGTTTGCCCGCGCTGGCATCACACAGCCGCTGTACATCGACGATTACCTGGATCATGGCGGTTTCGAGGGTTTGAAAAGAGCCGTCACCCTCGGTGGCGAACGGACTGCGACGGAGGTGTTCGACTCCGGCCTGCGTGGCCGTGGCGGCGCGGCCTTCCCCGCCGGGATCAAATGGCGCACGGTGCGTGCGACTGAAGCGGCGCAAAAGTACATCGTGTGCAACGCCGACGAAGGCGACTCCGGCACCTTTGCCGATCGCATGTTGATGGAAGGCGACCCCTTCCTGCTCATCGAAGGGATGGCCATTGCCGGCCTGTGCGTCGGCGCCACTTATGGCTACATCTATGTGCGCTCGGAGTATCCGGATGCCGTGGCCATCCTGCGCAATGCGCTGGAGATTGCCCGGAAGAATGGTTACCTCGGCGCCAATGTCGGCGGCAGCGGTCAGGCTTTCGATATGGAAGTGCGGGTCGGTGCCGGCGCCTACATCTGCGGTGAAGAAACCGCGCTGCTGGACTCCCTCGAAGGCAAGCGCGGGATCGTGCGCGCCAAGCCGCCGATCCCCGCCTTGAAGGGATTGTTCGGCCAGCCGACGCTTGTGCATAACGTGCTGACTTTGGCCTCGGTTCCGCTGATTCTGGCCAAGGGCGCGCAGTTCTATCGCGATTACGGAATGGGCCGTTCCCTGGGCACCATGCCCTTCCAGTTGGCGGGCAATGTGCGTCGCAGCGGGCTGGTGGAACGGGCCTTTGGCCTGACCCTGCGCGAACTGGTGGAAGACTACGGCGGCGGCACCGCCAGTGGTCGGCCGCTGAAGGCTGCGCAAGTGGGTGGCCCGCTCGGCGCCTGGGTGCCGCCGTCGCAATTCGACACGCCGCTGGATTACGAAGCCTTCGCCGCCATCGGCGCGATGCTCGGTCACGGTGGTGTGGTGGTGGCGGACGACACCTTGGACATGGCTCACATGGCGCGCTTCGCCATGGAGTTCTGCGCCGAGGAATCCTGTGGCAAATGCACGCCGTGCCGCATCGGCTCGACCCGGGGCGTGGAGGTAATCGACCGGTTGCTGGCCGCGCAAGACCCGAACGGGCGCGATGAGCAGGTGATCATCCTCAAGGACCTGTGCGACACCCTGCAATACGGTTCGCTGTGCGCGTTGGGCGGCATGGTGTCCTTTCCGGTCGCCAGCGCCCTCAAGCACTTCCCCGCCGACTTCGGCTTGTTGCCCCCGGAGGCCGAGCAATGATCACTCTCTTCGACCCGAAAACAGACATTGACCTTGGTACTCCCGCCCGCGACAGCCAGGTGCAGGTCACCCTGAACATCGACGGCCGCAGCATCAGCGTGCCCGAAGGCACTTCGGTGATGCGCGCCGCTGCGTTGCTGGGCACCACCATTCCCAAACTCTGCGCCACCGACAGCCTGGAAGCCTTCGGCTCCTGCCGCATGTGCCTGGTGGAGATCGACGGCATGCGCGGCTACCCCGCGTCCTGCACCACGCCAGTGACTGAAGGCATGAGCGTGCACACCCAGACGCCGAAGCTCGCGACGCTGCGGCGCAACGTGATGGAGTTGTACATCTCCGATCACCCGCTGGACTGCCTGACCTGCTCGGCCAACGGCAACTGCGAGCTGCAAACCGTGGCCGGTCAGGTCGGTCTGCGGGAGGTGCGTTACGGCTACGAAGGCGACAACCATCTGGCCGATGTGAAGGACAAATCCAACCCCTACTTCGACTACGACCCGAGCAAGTGCATCGTCTGCAACCGCTGCGTGCGAGCCTGTGAAGAAACCCAAGGCACCTTTGCCCTGACCATTACCGGGCGCGGTTTTGAATCCCGGGTGGCCGCTGCGGGTGGGGATAACTTCCTCGATTCGGAATGCGTGTCCTGCGGCGCCTGTGTACAGGCCTGCCCTACTGCGACCCTGATGGAAAAAAGCGTGGTCGAACTGGGTCAGCCCGAGCGCAGCGTGATCACCACCTGTGCCTATTGCGGCGTGGGCTGTTCGTTCCGCGCCGAGATGAAAGGCGACCAGTTGGTGCGCATGGTTCCGGACAAGAACGGCCAGGCCAACCACGGCCACTCCTGCGTCAAGGGGCGCTTTGCCTGGGGCTACGCCACCCACCCGGATCGCATTACCAAGCCGATGATCCGCCAGCACATCAACGACCCTTGGCAGGAAGTCAGTTGGGATGAAGCGGTGACCTATGCCGCCAGTGAATTCCGTCGTTTACAGCAAAAATATGGTCGCGACTCCATTGGTGGGATTACCTCCAGCCGCTGCACCAACGAAGAAACCTATCTGGTGCAAAAGCTGGTGCGCGCGGCGTTCGGCAATAACAACGTCGACACCTGTGCGCGGGTTTGCCATTCGCCGACGGGTTATGGCCTGAAGCAAACGTTGGGCGAGTCCGCCGGCACCCAGAGTTTCGACTCGGTGATGCAGGCTGACGTGATTCTGGTGATGGGCGCGAACCCGAGCGATGCGCACCCGGTATTCGCTTCCCAGCTCAAGCGCCGTCTGCGTGAAGGCGCTCGGCTGATCGTCATCGATCCACGCCGCATTGATCTGGTGGATTCGGTGCATGCCCGTGCTGAACTGCACCTGGCTCTGCGCCCCGGCACCAACGTCGCCATGCTCAACGCATTGGCGCATGTGATCGTCACCGAAGGCTTGCTCAATCAGGCCTTTATCGACGCCCGTTGCGAGGGCAGTGATTTCGCCAACTGGCGCGAGTTCGTCAGCCGGCCGGAAAACTCGCCGCAAGTGCTGGGCGCGATCTGCGGTGTGCCTGCTGCCGACATTCGTGCCGCTGCGCGCCTGTATGCCACCGGCGGCAACGCGGCGATCTACTACGGCCTCGGCGTCACCGAGCACAGCCAGGGCAGCACCGCCGTCATGGGCATCGCCAACCTGGCCATGGCCACCGGCAACATCGGCCGCGAAGGCGTGGGCGTGAACCCGCTGCGGGGGCAGAACAACGTTCAGGGTTCCTGTGACATGGGCTCGTTCCCCCACGAGTTGCCTGGCTACCGGCACATCTCCAACGAGGTGGTGCGCACGCAGTTCGAGCAGGCGTGGAACGTTACTCTGCAGGCCGAGCCGGGCCTGCGTATCCCCAACATGTTCGAGTCGGCATTGGCCGGCAGCTTCAAGGGCCTGTATTGCCAGGGCGAGGACATCGCCCAGAGCGATCCGAATACCCAGCACGTCACTGCGGCGCTGTCGGCCATGGAGTGCGTGGTGGTGCAGGATATTTTCCTCAACGAAACCGCGAAGTTCGCCCATGTGTTTTTGCCGGGCGCTTCGTTCCTGGAAAAAGACGGCACCTTTACCAACGCCGAACGACGTATCTCGCGGGTGCGCAAGGTTATGGACCCGCTGGGCGGCAAGGCCGACTGGGAAGGTACGGTGGCGCTGGCCAACGCTTTGGGCTACCCGATGCACTACCAGCATCCATCGCAAATCATGGATGAAATCGCCCGCCTGACGCCGACCTTCACCAGCGTCAGCTACGCCGAACTGGATCGCCACGGCAGCCTGCAATGGCCGTGCAACGCGGCGGCACCGGACGGAACGCCGACCATGCACATCGAGGAGTTCGTGCGCGGCAAGGGGCGTTTCATGTTGACCGGGTACGTGCCTACCGAGGAGAAGGTCAACAGTCGTTATCCGCTGCTGCTGACCACTGGGCGCATCCTTAGCCAGTACAACGTTGGTGCTCAAACCCGGCGTACAGAGAACGTGGCCTGGCATGACGAAGACCGGCTGGAAATCCATCCGACCGACGCTGAAAGCCGTGGTATCAACGAAGGGGACTGGGTTGGTATTGGCAGCCGTGCCGGGCAGACGGTATTGCGGGCGCGGATCACCGAACGGGTCGCGCCGGGCGTGGTGTACACCACGTTCCACTTCCCGGAATCGGGGGCCAACGTGATTACCACCGATAACTCCGACTGGGCCACCAACTGTCCGGAGTACAAGGTCACGGCGGTGGAAGTCAGCCGCGTGTATCACCCGTCGGAGTGGCAGAAGCGCTTCCAGGCATTCAGTGACGAACAGGACCGTTTGCTCAAGGATCGTCGACATGCCCGTGGTGATAACGCGGAGGTACGCCGATGAGTACGGACAACCTGATCAAGATGGCCAACCAGATCGCCCAGTACTTTGCCAGCCAGCCGGACCAGGAGCAGGCGGTGCTGGGCGTGCGTAATCATCTGCAGATGTATTGGGCGCCGAGCATGCGCAACGAGTTGTTGGCTTGGCAGATGGAGCATCAGGGGGCGCAATTGCATCCGCTGGTGCAGGCAGCGGTGAGTGGGGCGGGTTGGGGGGCTTAGATTTACACAACCCTGGGCGATACCCCTGACCTGCAGGCTGAAAAACTGTAGGAGCGAGCATGCTCGCGATGGACTAAAGAGCGCCGCGTTTAGCCAGGAAGCCCGCGTTATCGTTAACGACCATCGCGAGCGTGCTCGCTCCTACAGGTGCTGCGGTTAGTCAGGGAGCCTGCGTTTTCGTTAGCGTCCATCGCGAGCATGCTCGCTCTTACAGGGTAATACTGTTCACTTAAGCGGGGGGCACAACTTGTGGCGAGGGGGTTTACCCCCGTTCGGCTGCGGAGCAGTCGTAAAACCATAACACGCGACGTACCTGATACACCTCGGTGGCGNGCGGGGGGCACAACTTGTGGCGAGGGGGTTTACCCCCGTTCGGCTGCGGAGCAGTCGTAAAACCATAACACGCGACGTACCTGATACACCTCGGTGGCGGGTATTGGGGCCGCTCCGCGCCCCACGGGGGCAAGCCCCCTCGCCACAAGTGTGTGACCCTGCTTAAGTGAACAGCATTACGCTCCTAAGGGGGGGTTGTGTGTGATGACAAGCGCCTGGCAGACGGAACATCAGGGCGTGGACTTGTACTCGGTGGAGCAGGCTGAAAAACTGTAGGAGCGAGCCTGTTCGCGATGGATTAAAGAGCGCCGCGTTTAGCCAGGAAGCCCGCGTTATCGTTAGCGTCCATCGCGAGCATGCTCGCTCCTACAGGTGCTGCGTTTAGCCAGGAAGCCCGCGTTATCGTTAACGACCATCGCGAGCGTGCTCGCTCCTACAGGTGCTGCGGTTAGCCAAGGAGCCTGCGTTATCGTTAACGACCATCGCGAGCATGCTCGCTCTTACAGGGTAATACTGTTCACTTAAGCGGGGGGCACAACTTGTGGCGAGGGGGTTTACCCCCGTTCGGCTGCGGAGCANCCATCGCGAGCATGCTCGCTCTTACAGGGTAATACTGTTCACTTAAGCGGGGGGCACAACTTGTGGCGAGGGGGTTTACCCCCGTTCGGCTGCGGAGCAGTCGTAAAACCATAACACGCGACGTACCTGATACACCTCGGTGGCAAGTATTGGGGCCGCTCCGCGACCCACGGGGGCAAGCCCCCTCGCCACAAGTGTGTGACCCTGCTTAAGTGAACAGCATTACGCTCCTACAGGGGGTTGTGTGTGATGACAAGCGCCTGGCAGACGGAACATCAGGGCGTGGACTTGTACTCGGTGGAGCAGGCTGAAAAAACTGTAGGAGCGAGCCTGTTCGCGATGGATTAAAGAGCGCTGCGGTTAGCCAGGGAGCCTGCGTTATCGTTAGCGTCCATCGCGAGCGTGCTCGCTCCTACAGTGGGACGGTGTCGCTGAGATAGACAGGGTTACTCCGGCTCCTGGTCTTTGTCGGCCCCGATCGTAGCCTCAATTGCCCGCACGCTGATCGCCGCAAAAATCGCGGTCATCAGTACTCCGTTGAAACCGAGGATAATTGCCAATACCCGTGAGATCGGCAGCTTGGGCACAAGCTCGCCGTAGCCGATGGTCAAACCGGTCACGAAGCCAAAGTAGATACCGTCATAGGGCGCCCAGCCTTCCAGGTGACCGATGATCAGCCCGAGCGCGACGATCAGCACAATCAATATGGAAAAGATCGGCCAGACCACGCGGAAGTAGAACCACACGGCTTTGTAGAATTCACGGCGGGCGTTTTTTGAGCGGATGAGGTTCATGTCATGGGTTTCCTCTGGATTGCCTGGGCGACAGGCGATTGGGCACCAATGAGCTTGGCACAAGTGCCAGAATTTGCCGCTCGACTTTCACTTGCGAGCAACCGAGCGCTGCCCGTCAATGAACGCAAACCTGGCTGGATGCGCACGACAGTGAGAAATCCGCTGATCCATCAGCGGATTTCCCCTGCCCTGCTCGCCGTCGGCATGGCGCTCAGCGGTTTGTCTTGCCATGACTATGGCAAAGATGAGCCCGCCGATGCTATCCAGAATCCGCCTGCCACCGAGGTAATGACAGGCTTATCCCTCCCCGGCAGCGCATGCACTCAAAGAGGCAGCGCCCGAGGATGTGAGGCTCAGTTGGTTTCGCTTTCGCGGATCAGCTTTTTGTTGATCTTGCCAACGCTGGTTTTGGGGATTTCGTTGACGAACTTGAACTGCTTGGGAATCGCCCACTTGTTGATGCGACCGCATTCAACGAAGGTCTGCAGATGGGCTTCGAGGATCTTGCGGTCCAGGTACTGGCCAGGCTCGCACACCACCAGCGCCATCGGGCGTTCGCCCCATTGCTCGTCGGCAATACCCACCACCGCGACGGACATGACAGCCTCGTGCTCGCTGATCAGGTTCTCAAGGTCCAGGGAGCTGATCCACTCGCCGCCAGTCTTGATCACGTCCTTGATGCGGTCCTTGATTTCCACGCCACCCATGGCGTCGATGGAAGCCAGGTCGCCGGTGTGCAGCCAGCCGTTTTCCCAGAGCTCGGCGCCTTTTTCCGGCTCCTTCAGATAGCCTTGGGTCAGCCATGGCGCACGCACAACGATCTCGCCCAGAGACTCACCATCGTGGGCGACGTCTTTGCCATTGCCGTCGACGATTCTCAGGTCGACCATCGGCACCGGCGTGCCAGTCTTGATGCGGATCGGCAGCTGACCTTGCATCGGCAGCTTGAGGTCTTCATCACGCAGGTAGGTCAGGCACAGCAACGGGCAGGTTTCCGACATGCCGTAGCCGGCGTGTACCACCATGCCTTTGGCGCTGGCGTCGCTGGCGATGCCGAGGGTCAGCGCGCTGCCGCCCAGGAGCATTTTCCAGCCGTCGAAACGGGCGGCCTTGCCTTCCTCACAGTTGAGGATCATTTGCAAAATGGTCGGCACGCAGTGGGAGAAGGTCACCTTCTCTTCGCGGTGCAGCCGGACCAGGCTGTTGGGTTCATAGCGGCCAGGGTAGACCTGCTTGATGCCCATCAGGGTCGCGACATAAGGCACGCCCCAGGCATGCACGTGGAACATCGGCGTGATCGGCATGTACACGTCATCGGAGCGCAGCAGTGGCTGGCCTTGATAACCACCCAGGGTACCGGCGGCATTGAGGGTGTGCAGAACCAGTTGGCGATGGGTGAAGTACACCCCTTTTGGCGCGCCGGTGGTGCCGGTGGTGTAGAACAGGGTCGCCACCGAGTTCTCGTCGAAGTCCGGGAACTCGTACTGGTCCGACGCCGCGCACAGCAACTGCTCGTATTCGCCCAGTACCGGCAGCGAAGTCTCGGCGGCGCTGTCATCGGTGAGCTGGATGAAGCCTTTGACGGTGGTCAGGCGATCCTGAACCTGCTCGACCAGCGGCAGGAAGTCATCATGCACCAGCACCAGGTCGTCCTCGGCGTGGTTCATGGTGTAGAGCACCTGATCCGGGGACAGGCGAATGTTTACGGTGTGCAGCACCGCGCCGATCATCGGTACGGCGAAGAAGCATTCCAGGTAGCGGTGGCTGTCCCAGTCCAGCAGGCCCACGGTGTCGCCGGCTTTAACGCCGGCTGCCGTCAGCGCATTGGCCAGGCGGCGGATGCGCTGGTTGAGCGTCTTGTAGCTGTAGCGCAGTTTGTCGGCGTAGACGATTTCCCGGCCCGGCTCGTAGCGCTCACCGGACAGCAGCAGTTGCTTGATCAGCAAGGGATAGGTGTAGGCACCGTCGGCCGGCGGGATTATTTTTGTCGCCATCATGGGTATTTGTTCCTGATCCTTTCTATGCGTAGGCGCAGTTCTTAGAACTGCGCTGCATCCAGTTGATAGAGGCAGTCGCTGCCGGCCTTGGCCGATGCGCTCAACGAGTGAATGCGCGGCAGCAGGCGGGCGAAGTAGAAGCGCGCAGTGGCCAGCTTGCTGGTGTAGAAGTCGTCTTCGCCTTGCTTGTCCTTGGCCGCCTTGGCCATCAGTGCCCACATGTAGGCATAGGCGGTGTAGCCGAACACTTGCAGGTACTCGACCGAGGCCGCACCGATTTCATTCGGGTTCTGTTGAGCGCGGTCCAGCAGCCATGCGGTCAGGTCGTCGAGGGTGTCGACGGCGGCATTCAACGGCTGGATGAACTCAGCGAGGTCGGCGCTGGCGCCGGCGGTGAAATCGCGAATCTCGGTGGCGAACAGGCGATACAGTGCGCCGCCGCTGCCGACGATCTTGCGCCCGGCCAGGTCCAGGGACTGGATGCCGTTGGTGCCTTCGTAGATCTGGGTGATGCGCACATCACGCACCAGTTGCTCCTGGCCCCACTCGCGGATAAAGCCGTGGCCACCGAACACCTGCTGGCCGTGGATGGTGGTTTCCAGACCCATGTCGGTGAGGAACGCCTTGGCCACCGGGGTCAGCAGCGCTACCAGTTCTTGCGCGCGGGTACGGGCTGCGGCGTCTTCGCTGTACTTGGCGATGTCCAGTTGCAGGGCCACGTAGCTGGAGAATGCACGACCGCCTTCGTTCAAGGCTTTCATGGTCAACAGCATGCGACGTACGTCCGGGTGGACGATGATCGGGTCGGCGGACTTGTCCTTGTTCTGCGCTCCGGTCGGCGCACGGCTTTGCAGGCGGTCACGGGCGTAGGCCACGGCGTTCTGGTAGGAACGCTCGCCTTGCGCCAGACCCTGGATGCCAACACCCAGACGCTCGTAGTTCATCATGGTGAACATCGCCGCCAGGCCCTTGTTCGGCGCATCGACGATCCAGCCGGTGGCGCCGTCGAAGTTCATCACGCAGGTAGCGGAGGCCTTGATGCCCATCTTGTGTTCGATCGAACCGCAGGACAGCGCGTTGCGCTCGCCCAGGGAACCGTCGGCATTGACCAGCACCTTGGGCACCAGGAACAGCGAGATACCTTTAGGCCCGGCCGGTGCGTCCGGCAGGCGTGCCAGCACCAGGTGGATGATGTTCTCGGTCAGGTCGTGCTCGCCACCGGTGATGAAGATCTTGCTGCCGCTGATCGCGTAGCTGCCGTCGGCCTGGGGTTCGGCCTTGGTGCGGATCAGCCCCAGGTCGGTACCGGCGTGGGCTTCGGTCAGGCACATCGAACCGGTCCAGGTGCCGGCGTACATGTTCGGCAGGTAGGCGGCCTTGAGCTCTTCGCTGGCGTGCGCCTTGATCGACAGGCAGGCGCCCGCCGTCAGCATCGGGTACAGACCGAAGGACAGGCTGGCCGAGTTGACCATTTCCTCGACCTGCGCCGAAATGGCCTTGGGCATGCCCATGCCACCAAACTCCGGATCACCACCCACACCCACCCAGCCGCCTTCGGCGAAGGCCTGGTAGGCCGCGGCAAAACCGTCCGGCGCAGACACAGCGCCATTGCTCCAGGTGCAGCCTTGCTCATCGCTGCTGCGGTTCAGCGGGGCAATCACTTCACCAGTGATTTTCCCTGCTTCTTCAAGGATAGCGGCAGCCGTTTCTTCGTCGATCACATCGGCCAGGCCAGGCAACTCGGCCCACAGACGGGATACGTCAAAAACCTCGTTGAGGACGAAGCGCATGTCGCGCAATGGAGCTTTGTATTCAGACATCGTTACTTACTCGGAAATTGTCATGGCATTGGTAACGCCGGGACGTTGAGACATTTCGGTGTTATCGGCTGGTTCGTCTGCGTCATCTACATCAGGCATCGGCACACGTTCGCGCAGCAGGAAGTACGACAGCGCCGGAATCAGGATCAGCGCACCGAGCATGTTCCACAGGAACATGAAGGTCAGCAGGATGCCCATGTCGGCCTGGAACTTGATCGGCGACCAGACCCAGCACACCACACCGGCAGCCAGGGTGATGCCGACCAGACCAACCACGCGGCCGGTGAACGACACCGCATTGCGGTAGGCCTGGGACAGCGGCATGCCCTGGCGCTGGAAGTGCAATTGCACGCTGAGCAGGTACAAGGCGTAGTCCACCCCGATACCCACCCCCAGGGCGATTACCGGCAACGTTGCCACTTTCACGCCGATGCCCATGGCCACCATCAAGGCTTCGCAGAGGATCGAGGTCAGCACCAGCGGCAGCAATGCCACCAGGGTCGCCCGCCAGCTGCGGAAGGTGATCAGGCAGAACAGCGTCACCGCCGCATACACGTAAAGCAGCATGGTGTGGTTGGCTTCGCGCACCACGATGTTGGTCGCGGCCTCGATGCCGGCGCTGCCGGCGGCGAGCAGGAACTGGCGATCCTCGGTGCTGTTTTCCTTGGCGAACTTGTCGGCAATCGCCACCACGGCATCCAGGGTTTCAGCCTTGTGATCCTTGAGGAAGGCGATTACCGGCATCAGCGAGCAGTTGTTGTTGAACAGCTCCGGCGAGTTGACCGAGGCTTGCTGGGCGGCGTAGTTCAACACGTCCTGGTTGCGCTGGATGCTGTTGAGCTTGGGGTTGCCTTCGTAGGTACCGGCAGTGATCTGGCGCACAGCGTTGACCAGCGAGGAGGTCGCCTGCACGCCCGGGTACTGCTGCAGCTCCCAGGCCAGGCGGTCGGCCAGGACCAGGGTCTTGTAGTTCAGGCAGCCTTCCGGGGCGGTCTTGATCATCACCGCGAACAGGTCGCTGGACAGTGCGTAGTGGCTGGTGATGTAGGCGTTATCGATGTTGTAACGCGAGTCGGCGCGCAACTCCGGCGCACCGCTTTCCAGGTCGCCGATTTTCAACTGCAGGCTGACCATGAAGCCGCCGATGCCCATCAGCAACGCGACCAGTACCGCACCGATGGCCCACTTGCGCGTGGTGAAGCGATCGAGCATCGCCCACAGTTTGCCAAAGCCTTTGTTGCGTTCGGCACGGTTGTCGATTTTCAGCGCGCGCTCCGCCGCCTTGGCGCCAACACCGACGTAGGACAGCGCCACCGGCATCAGCAGCAGCGAGGTGAAGATCAATACCGCGACACCGATACTGGCGGTGATCGCCAGGTCCTGGATCACCGGGATGTCGATCAGCATCAGCACGGCAAAACCCACCGCATCGGCGAGCAAGGCGGTCACACCGGCAATGAACAGACGGCGGAAGGTGTAGCGCGCAGCGATCAGCTTGTGGGTGCCGCGGGCGATGTCCTGCATGATGCCGTTCATCTTCTGCGCGGCGTGGGACACACCGATGGCGAAGATCAGGAACGGCACCAGTACCGAGTACGGGTCGATGGCGTAGCCCAGCCAGGCGACGATGCCCAGTTGCCAGACCACCGCGATCAGCGAGCAGCCGACCACCAGCATCGTGCTGCGCACGCAACGGGTGTAGGCGTAGATGATGATCAGCGAGGTGATCACGGCCAGGCCGAAGAACATCATCACCTGGATCAGGCCGTCGATCAGGTCGCCCATCAGCTTGGCGAAACCGATCACCCGCACCTTGTACTTGCCCTTGCCCTCTTCCCCGGATTTACGCGCGGCGCTGTCGCCGGCATATTCGATCTTGTCGCGCAATTGCTCTTCGAGCATCTGCGAAAAGGCGTGGTAGTCGATGCGCTGGCCGCCCGCAGCAGCTTTATCGAGCAGCGGCACGATGAGCATGCTCGACTTGAAGTCGCTGGCCACCAGGCTGCCGACGATGCCGGCGCGGGAGATGTTCTGGCGCAGTTGTTCGATCTGTTCCGGCTGCCCCGAGTAGGTGTCGGGCATTACCGGGCCACCCTGGAAGCCTTGCTCGGTGACTTCGGTCCAGCGTACTGCCGGGCTCCACAGCGACTTCATCCAGGCGCGGTCGACACCTTCGGTGAGGAACAACTGGTCGTTGACCTGCTTGAGCACGTCCAGGTACTCGGGGTCGAAGATATCGCCCTGGGTGTTTTCCACCACCACCCGCACCGAGTTGCCCAGGCCGCGCAAGGACGCGCGGTTCTCGAGGAAATTCTGGATGTACGGCTGGCTCTGCGGAATCATTTTTTCGAAGCTTGGACGCAGCTCCAGGCGGGTCACCGCCATGAAGCCCAACACCACGGTGGCCAGCGCCATCAGCAGCATGAACAGCGGGCGGAAGTTGAACACCAGGCGTTCCAGGCGATTGCCGGAGTTCTGGTCGAAATCGCGCAGGTCGCGGATCACCGGCATGGCTTCTTGTTTTATGTTGCCCATGACTGGGTTCTCGCTCTTAGGGTTCGAGGTCTGGATCGACGGACAGCGCCTGGACGCCACGGCTGCCTGCCACCACCAGTGCGCCAGCAGCGGACTGCGTTGCGCCGGCTATGGGGGTCGGTGCCGGTTTGCGCACCAGGTGCAACTGCTCGCCGCTGCCTTGGCTGACCAGCATCTGCCCACCCTGGGTGAACAAGCGGTACTTGCCGCTGGCGTCGACCAGGCCGGAGGTAATGCTGACGTGCAGGCCAGTATCCAGTGCGGTCCAGCTTTGGCCGCCATCGGTGCTGCGCAGCACGTTGCCGCGCAAACCGTACACCAGCACTTCGCCCGGCTTGCCGAGCACGCCGAAGAAGCTGCCTTGATACGGTGTTTCCAGGACGGTGAAGCGCTGCGCGCTCTCGTCCCATTTGAGTAGCAGGCCCTGCTCGCCGGCGATGTACAAAGCGTCGCCGGTGGAGGCAATGGCGTTGAGATGGAAACCCTGTGGGTTGTCGGTGCGGTCCTGGAACGGGGTCCAGGTCTGGCCGCCATCCTCGGTGCGCAGGATCAGGTTGAACACGCCCACCACATAGCCGAGCTTGTCGTTGGCGAACCACACGTCGAGCAGCGGTTTGTCGGCGCCCTGTTCAACCAGGCGCTGGCCTTCGGCGACCAGGTTGGGCCACGTTTCGTTGTCCGGTTCGGCAGTGGCCAAAGCGGAATAATGTTTGATCAGCAAATCGCCGATCTGACGGCCATCGAGCTGCTTGGCCCAGGTCGCGCCGGCATCGCTGCTGTGCAGCACCACGCCGTCGTTGCCCACTGCCCAGCCTTGGGTAGCCGTTGGAAAACTCACCGCCGTAAGGTCGGCGCTGACTGGCACAACGGCCTGTTGCCATTGCTTGCCGGAATCGTCGGAAAACAGGATGTGACCGCGCTGGCCAACCACCACCACGCGTTCGCCCGCACGGGCTACGCCGGACAGCGGGCTTTTACCCGCCAGGGCGCTGACCTTGGCTGGCAGATCCAGGACGTCGACATAATCGGCGGCCTGGGCGGCACCCTGCAGCAGGCAGAGCACAACACCGAGGGTCAGTTGCACAATATTATTTTTATACGAACACATACTGCGTCCTCTTCAAAACTGCTTCGCCTTTCTGTAGGAGCGAGCATGCTCGCGATGGTCGTCAACGATGACGCGGGATGTCTGGCTCCCCGCGGGGATCTTGCGTGCATCGCGAGCATGCTCGCCCCTACAGGTCCGTCGCCTTTCTGTAGGAGCGAGCATGCTCGCGATAGACGTTAACGATGACGCGGGATATCTGGCTCCCCGCGGTGATCTTGCGTTCATCGCGAGGAGACTTGTTCCTACAATTGAGCTTGCTTAGCGAATGCCGGCGCCCGCCAGGGATTCCGACGACCACTGAGCCTTGGAGAGCGGATCGATGTACTGGATGCCGCCGTACGGGCCGACTACACCGTTGATGTTGTAGGAACCGCCCACCAGGTCATAGATCATGAACGGCGTGGCGTCCGGTACCTGCTTGTCATAGCTCTGGCTGAGGAAGGCGAACGAACCACGGTACAGCTGACCACGGGCGTCATACTGATCCGAGGCCAAAGCGCTCCAGCTGTCTTCGTCGAGGTAGAAGCGGCGCTTCTGGTAGATGTGACGAGCGCCAGCCTTCAGATTACCCTCGACTACCCATACGCGGTGTTTCTCCCAGCGCACGAACTCCGGAGCCAGGTGGTTCGGCGTCGTGATCGACTTCGGGTCCTGGACGTAGGTCAGCTTGTAGGTGTTGTAAGGCACGTACATTTCCTGCTTGCCGACCACCTTCCAGTCGTAGCGATCCAGCGCACCGTTGAACACGAAAGCGTCGTCATAGGTGCCCGCGCCGGCGGTGCCTGGGTTAGGCGTGTCGTAGGCCAGGTTCGGTGCCAGCTTGACGCGGCGCTGGCCCGGCAGGTACTGCCAGGCGCGACGTGGCTGTTGCAGCGGGTTGGCGGCGTCCTTGAGCATCATCGCTTCGCCGGCCCGGCGTGCAGGACCGGTGTAAGCCAGCTTCATCTGGTAGTACACATCGGAGCCGCTGATCGGCTGCGACAGGTTCTCGTAGATCGGATAGGAGATGAACGCCTGCCCGGTAGTGGCCAGGCTCGCAACGCCGGCGGAGTCAACGTTCCAGGAGTCGTACTTGGAGCTCATGCTCACACCCTGGTAACGCAACAGGAAGTTCCACATGGCTTCGTTACCCGACTGAGGAATCGGGAACGGCACACCAGGCAACACGTTGTCGATGGCCAGGCCACCTTCCAGTGCCTTGGCACCGGTGGCGTTTTTCACGCCATTGTCCAGCACCGCCTTAGGCAGCGAGACGGTACGGTGAGTCGGGTATACGTTGACGTGGAAGCTGGGGAAACGCTTGGCCAGCTCCACGGTGGTGGCGGTGAGCATGCCCTTGTACTGATCGACGTTCTTGCCGTCGATCACCAGCACTGGCTTCTCGTTCACAAAAGGATCCGGACGCATGCTGTCACCGGCCTTGAAACTGGCAGGCGGGGTGGTCAGGCCACCGTCGTAGGCAGGGATGGAGCCATCGGCATTGCCGGCTTTTTCAGCGCCGACCAGGGTCAGGCTGGTGCCCAGCTTGGCGGCTTCCTGAGCCGATACAGCGGCCTGTGCCTGGCCGGCGAGGATCATCGCCAGCGAAGCGGCCAACACGGTTTGTGCAAATTTCATCTTGTTATTCTCCTGCTTACATTAAGTAAGAAGTGGTGCATCAAAAGGTGGTTTTCATCGTCAGGTAAACAGCGCCACGGTCTTCAGTCGTAGCACCACCACCGGAGAAGGCTGAGTAGCCACCGGCGTAGCAGGCGTAGTTTTCGTTGCCGCTGAAGGCGTTGGGTGTCGAGCCGTCACCACCAGTTGGTCCGGTGCTCACACCACTGTTGTTGCACTTGTCGGCCTTGCCGAAGGCGTCCACGTACTTCAGGTCGACAAAGTATTTGTTGTACACAACGGCACCCATGCCGACTGCGTAGTTACCGGTGTCCTTGGCACCGCCACCGGAGACCGGCGACACACCATCAAGACCGATGTTGATCGACATCGGGGCGTTGAGGTCGACACCCGGGAATACCTGGTACCAGGTCGGTGTGAAGTTAAGTGCCAGGCCCCAGTTGTCGCGGGTCGCCTTGTCGATGCCGCGATAGGTATCCTTGCCTTTGTAGAGCGCCTCGTTTTTGCTATCGAGCTTGAGCAGGTTGCTGTAGTACAGCTCTGCGAGCACAGTCGCCGAGTCAAACACAGGCGTTTTCGGCAGGGTCATCAGACCGTTGAGCGTCCAGTGCAAGGTGTCGCCGGTGGCGGCCATGCTGTCGCCATCTTTGGGCGTGTCGTAAATCACACCGGTGGCGGCGGTACGTGCCGGCAACAAGCCAAGCCCTCTGCCCAGACCCAACGGACTGGTGCTGCTGACAATCGCCGGAATACTGGCCAGCGGCATGTTGTGACGAACGTTCAGGTCCGAACCCACGCTCACCCCGCCCACATCCTTGGACAGGCTCAGGCCGACGATCTTGATGTCGTCAGCATAGGCCATCTGGTAGGTGGCGGTGTTCAGCGAGTTGAGGATGTTGACCACGCCTGGCACTGCGCCTGCCGGCGGGGTGCCGTTGGCGCTGGCCGACGTGACGCCGCGGGCATCCAGCCAGGCTTGCGGCAGGATTTCCGATGTTTCGCGGTAGTAGACGCCGAGGGTGCCGTCCAGCCAGGCTGGCGACCACTTGGCCATGACGCCCCAGTCGCCGCGCTTGTCCGGCGTCAGGTCATTGCCGCGACGGACGTTGGTCAGCGCGTTGCACGGGGCCACGCCACAACCCAGCGGGCTGCCCGGAACGATGCCGTTGGTGTTGCCCAGCAGGAACGACTGCGCGCCGGTGCCCACCAGGTCGGAACCGCCGTAATAGGTGCCAGCTTCCGGCAGGCGCGCGGCATCCCAGTCGAGGAAGTACTGGGCGCCAATGGTCAGCTCTGGATTGACGGTGAAGGTCGTCGACAGCTGGTTGCGCGGTACGAACAGTTCCTTGGCTTCAGTACCCGGTGACGCGGCCAGCTTGGCCAGGTCGAGGCCGGACTGGCCGTAGCTGATCGAGTGCACCGGGTTGAGAATGGTCTCGCCCCAGAACACGTTGTGCTGGCCGGCCTTGAAGCTCAGCAGCGACTCTTCGCCCACTTCCGTGCTGTAGAACACGAAGGCGTCGAGGATTTCGCCGGACGGGCCGGTGTAATAACGCTGGGCATAGTTGCTCAGGTGCGAGCTGCCGTTACCGACGTTGTCATTGACGACCCCGGCCAGACGTGGATCGTTGGCGACCAGGCCCGAGCGTGCATCGTTGCCGTTGACGAACGGGTTGGAGTTGGAGCCGGTGTTCTCGTAGGCCTTGTCGTACCAGGTGGCAGCACTGACGCGAAAGCCCATGCTGTTCTTGTAGACCACATCCATCTCGGTCAACAGGTCGATACGGTTGGTGATGTTGGTGCCGGCCTTGCGGAAGTTGTAGTCGCCGTCGTTGTTGTTCGGCGATGCCAACATGCGTTTGTCGGCACTTTCGGTGCGCACGCCGTAGTTGTACTTGACGGTGTTGTCCAGACGCGCAGTCCAGTCCGGGTTGCCGGTGTCGATTTCTACCCCATGAGCGAGCGGCATGTACGCCGCCATAATGGCCGAAGCCAGCACGGTGTAACGGGCCGCAGTGAAGCCATGACTCTTATTGTTGTGCGTGTTGTGCATTGCGTTGTCTCCGCCATTTTTTTTGTTTTAAGCGCAGCTGCCCTCCCGCAATCCCATCGGGACTGCGCTTTCAGGAGCGAGGGCAAAACGCCGGCTGGCAAGGGGCCAGACCGGCTCCTGTACTAGCGGTCCAGCTCCAGAATGAGCTCTTCAGCCTGGGGCCAGGGGCCAAATCCTGCAGCCGGATTGAGATGGCCGACGTCACCCAGATTGAGCAACTCGGCGCCCCAGCATTTAGCCAGGTCAGTGGCAGCATCCAGGCTGGCCAGGTAATCGTTGGTACTTGCGGCCACGATGCTGCGAAACGGCAGCGGGGCTTTAGGAAGAGGGTCCCAACCGCTGCTGCGCAGGGTTTCAGGGGAAGGGTAGTTTGCCGGCCAACTGGCATCCAGATCCGGTGGTGCGGCCAGCAGGGCGCCCTTGATCGGGCGGCTGAAGTGCGCAGCCCAGTGGGCGACCATCAATACGCCGGCACTGTGGGCGACCAGAATCACCGGACCGTCGATTTGTTCGAGTTCGTGCTGGATCGCCCGCACACGCGCCATGCAATCGAGCTTGTCGGTTTCCAGTGGCGGAACACTGCGTACCTTGCTCAGCCTGGCTTCAAGCAACGTCTGCCAATGTTCGGCAACGTGCTCGCGCAGACCGGGTACGATCAGAACGGTGGCAGCGGTTTGCAGTTTGTCCACGTCAATACCTTTCGCTTTCTCGATAACTCGACTGGCTCTTTTGCCAGGGGCTTTTTGTAGTGTCGACATTAAAGAGCGGCCACCCCTGGCGCTTTACATTGGACGTCAGGCACTTTTCTTTTGATGACAAATTGTCGGACACTTGTCGCCCGCGACCACCGGTCAAAAAAACCGCTGGTGCGTGACAAGCCGCTGTAATCAATGGATCAAGCACCCTTGAAGCAGCAGCGTAGACGATTCGGAGCACTCAGGCGTGCGCGCGTTGGACCATTTCACAACTGTTCAATCGCCAAAGCGCTGGATATAGTCGCCACACTTATAACTACAATTACGCCAACCATATTGGCCAAGGAAAGACCTTCGCATGACCAAGCTTGTTCGCGCCGCCGTCTTGACCAACTACCTGGAGGTTACCCAGTACCTGGGGTTCAACCCCCGTGAGGTATTGGCCGGCGTTGGCCTGAGCAGGGCCCAGTTGATGGCACCTGAAACGCGCATCCCCATCGATACCGCGGTGCGCCTGCTGGAAGACTCGGCTGTCGCCAGCGGCTGCCAGAGCTTTGGCCTGAACATGGCCGAATCGCGTCAACTGTCGGACTTCGGGGTGGTCAGCCTGCTGCTGAGCCATCAGCGAAGCCTGCGCGACGCCTTGCAGGTGGTGCTGCATTATCGGCACCTGATGAACAATTCTTTAGCCATTTTCGTTGAAGAAGCCGGCAAGATGGTGATCATTCGCGAAGAAGTGGTCACCGACTCTTCAATGCCCAGCCGCCAGGCTACGGAGCTGGCCATCGGCGTGATGTTCCGCCTCTGTGCCGCGCTGCTGGGCAGCCACTGGCACCCCTACAGCGTCAACTTCATGCATCAGGCTCCCGACAACCTTCAGCTACATCGCCGCCTGTTTCACTGCAACCTGGAGTTCGGCAGCGAGTTCAATGGCATTGTCTGCCCCAATACCAGTCTCGACATGGCCAACCCCCATGCCGACCCGGCCATGGCGCGCTACGCCCAGAGCTACCTCGACTCGCTGCAGGGCGAGGAAAACACCTCAATGCTGTTTGAGGTGCGCAAGGCCATCTACCTGCTGCTGCCCATGGGGCGTGCGACCATCGAACAGATTGCCCAGAGCCAGGGCATGAACGTGCGCACCCTGCAACGCAGGCTCAAGGACGACGGCTGCGCCTTCAACGACGTGATCAACGACGTGCGCCGCGACCTGGTGCTGCGCTATCTGGAAAACCCGAGCTACCCGCTCAGTCGCATCGCCGACATGCTCGGCTACTCCATGGCCAGCTCCTTCACCCGCTGGTTCATCAACCAGTTCGGCATGCCGCCGGCGGTTTGGCGCAGTACGCACAAACCGGGCGTTGTGAGGTTTCAGGCAGACGCGGCAGATCCCGACCCGGAACAACCCCTGTAGGAGCGAGCACGCTCGCGATGGTCGTCAACGATAACGCAGGCTTTCTGGATGCCCGCGACGCGCTCGGTTTTTTTCGCGAGCGTGCTCGCTCCTATAGGTTTTGCGCTTTTCCCGCTTGCACCATCCGGCGTCATATTTGCAGCAACCGCTAATTCACCCTTCTTGTCCCTGTGTTTCCCGGGGCTGCGTAACGAACTCGCAAAAAAAAACGGCGACTGCTGGTACAGTCGCCGCAAAGGCCGGTGTTTGTGACACCGGCCAAGAGCTTCACTGCGACGAGGAGTCAGTCAAGTGAAGCCCTGCCATCAGGTGTATTACCGTCGAGCTCTCAAGCACCCCAGTGCAGCAACAGCAGCACCAGCAGTACCAGGAACACCGTCTCCCCTACCATCAACAGGATCGGCTTGATTCCGACCGCCGCCAGTTCCTTGAGGCGGGTCTTCATGCCCAGGGCACTGATGGAAATCACCAGGCACCAGCGCGACAACTCATTGACCCCGCCCTGCACTGCCGGAGCGATCCAGCCCGTGCTGTTGATGCACGCCAGGATCAGGAATCCAACGGCGAACCACGGCAGCAGCGGCGGACGCTTGCCAGTCGGGTCGGCGCCTTGCATCCGGGTAATCATGGCCGCGGTGACGATCACCGGCAGCAGCATGGCGACACGCATCAGCTTGACCACGGTGGCCGTGTCACCGGTCTCGGTCGACATGCTGTAACCGGCGCCGACTACCTGGGCGACGTCGTGGATGGTGGCCCCGAGGAACACCCCGGCCAGCTGCGGCGACAGCGAAAAATAGTTGGCGATCATCGGGTACACGATCATCGCCAGGGTCGACAGTGCCGACACCCCGATCACCGTGAACAAGGTCGCGCGCTCTTTCTGCGGATGGTTAGGCAAAGCCGCTGCCAGCGCCAACGCCGCCGAAGCGCCACAGATCGCAGTCGCACCGCCGGTGAGCATGCCGAACAGACGCGAGAAGCCCAGGAACTTGGCCGCGATCACCGAGACACTGATAGTCACCACCACCAGAATCACCACCAGCGCTACCGGCTTCCAGCCCAGTGCCGCCATCTGCTCAAGGGTGATGCGCATGCCCAGCAGGGCTACGCCAATGCGCAGTACCGTACGGGCAGTGAATTCGATGCCGGCCTTGCAAGGGCCTTCAGACGCCAGGAAGTTCAGCGCCATGCCCAGCAGCAAGGCAAACAGCATGACCGGCGCACCGTAGTGCTCGGACAAAAACGAAGCGGCAGCCGCAACGATCAGGCTGACGATAAAACCCGGCGCCAATTCGCGCGTGCGGGCATGGAGACGGGTGAGAGCGATGGCGCTCATGGCGCGGACTCCTCGGTAACGATGACGATAAACGCCTGGCCGTCGATGATCTCGACCGGGTAGTTAGCGACTTTCAGCTGGGTGGAATTGAGCAGATAGCCGCTCTGCAGATTGAAACGCAGGCCGTGGGCACAACATTGAATCACCCGGCCTTCAAGGCGACCGCCACACAGCGAGGCACCTTGATGGGGACAGCTGTCATCGATGGCGAACAGCTCGCCATCGACATTGAACAGTGCGAGGCTTTTGTCCTCGAACTCGAATAACGCACGGCCACCGACCTGCGGATGCTTGCTGGCAGGAACGGGAATACGTCTGCTCATGCCGGATTCCGCTTGCGTTCACTGTCGCGCAAGGCTTCGCCCATAGCCGCGAGCAATGCCTCGGCAGGCTGTGCGCCGACGACTTGCAGGCGCCCGTCGAACTGAAAACTCGGCACGCCACTGGCAGCAGCCGGATGACTGTCATAAGGGCTGGCATCGCCCAGCAGGCAGTCAGCCACGGTGTCTGCGTCAACACCGCACGAGCGGGCAATGGCGATCAGGGTTTCACGGCAACCCAGATCCTCGCCGTTGTGGAAATACGCTTCAAACAGTCGCTCGATCAATGCGTCACACTGGGCGGCAGTGCCCTGCGCGTTGACCCGCTCCAGCAGACGATGAGCGTCTGCTGTGTTGGGCATCGTCTTGATACGACTGAAGTCGATGGACACCCCGACAGCACTTGCGGCCATTTTCACCTGAGCCTGGCGCATGCTGACAGCATCGGCACTGCCCAGGCGCTTGAGGTAAAAGTCGGCAAAGGGTTCGCCTTGTGCCGGCATGTGCGGCAGCAATTGCACCCCGTGCCACACGGTGGTGATCTGCACGTCCGGCTGGCTGCTGCGCAACATTTCTTGCGCACGCTCCAGCTGGCGCTTGCCGATCAGGCACCAGGGGCAAATGAAATCGATAAACACATCTATACGTAAACTACCGCTCACAACTTCACCTCTAACGCGGCGCCACTGACGGAGTCAGTGACGCTCTCACCCTTTAATCGGGCGATATCTTTTTGGTAATGACACTTGGCATAAAAGAACACGGCCGCTGCCGCAATGCTGATCAGGGGAACCACTTGAAACGCCGCGTGCAGGCCGATCAGGTCGGACAAGCGACCAGTGATGAACGGACCAGGCGCCAGGCCCAGCAAGTTGTTGGCCAGAGTCAGGGTAGCGAACGCCGTACCATGCACCGAGTAATGGGTCAGGTTGGCGACCATCGCCCCGCAAGGACCAGTGGTACCCGCGGCAATCAGCATGCCCAGACAGATCAAGCCCAGTTGCGCAGGCCCCGCCGGCAAGGCGAATGCCGCCGACAGCAGCAGGCAACTGCCCAGACAGAAAGCAATGGCCAGGCTGACCTTGCGCTCCGGCGAGTGACGGCACAGGCGGTCGCTGAGCATGCCGCACAGGATCATCCCGGCGCCGCTGCACAACACGATGATTGCGGCGATACCGCCCGCCTTGCCCGTAGGCATGTCGTAATAACGGTTGAGATAGCTCGGAATCCACACGATCACCGTGCCACCCACAAACAGCTGCAAACCGCTGCCGACGTAAGTCGCAATCACTGAACGGCTGGACCACAGCGTGCTCAGCGGACGCTTGACCGCTGCCACCTTGTCCATCGCCCGGGCAGCACGCTGCGGAGCAATGCGCGCTTCCTTGACGATGATCGGGTAAAGCACCGCCAGGCACAGGCCAAACAGCGCCATGCCGGCAAACGACCAGCGCCAGCCCAGCTTGGCAGCAATAGCGCCGCCCAGGGCCATGCCCAGTACCGAGCCGAACATGCCACCGGCCATGAACGCACTGGCGAGGGTGGCGCGCATGTGCTTCGGAAACACCGAAATCACTACCGCGATACCCACGCTGCCGTAGGCAGCTTCGCCCACGCCGACCATGAAGCGGGCGATGAACATTTGCTGGTAGTCCTGCGCCAGGGCGCAGCCCAGGGTGGCCACACTCCACAGCATCGCCATCAGCGCCAGGCTCTTGACCCGACCGAAACGGTCGGCCATCAGCGACAGCGGGAAGGTCAGCAGGCCGACCATCAGGGCGACGATGCCACTGAGCAGACCAAGCTGACTGTCACTCAGTGCCCACTCGCTCTTGAGCAGCGGGAACACCGCGTTCAGCACCTGGCGTGACATGTAATCGGAAATCAACAGACCGAACGTCAGTGCAAAGACTATCCAGGCATACTTACGCGCTACGGTGACACAACCGGAGTCGTCATCGTCTGCGGCGATCGGTGTAAAGGCCATGGGGCCTCCTCAAGCTTTATTTATTGTTGTTATCCAGCGTATTACTTTTGCAGCGAACGGGAGGTCGTCGACCTCCCGTCCTCGCTACCGGTCAGCCGCGTTGCGGCACACCTTTCTGCCCAGCCTTGCGGTTGGGGGCCATGCCGTTGGCCAACAGGGTTTCTTCGATGGAGTTGTACTTCTCGCCGATGCGATAGATCGCACGGGCTTCTTTACCATTGGCGATTTCGCGACCCAGCTCGTGAGCGATGCGCACGGTCTGCTTGATCTGCGCCACCGAGCCGAAACGAGCGCCCTTATGGTCAATGATAGTGTCTTCATTGCCTACGCGCGGGTGCAGACCCATGGACATCGCCATGGTGTTGAACGGCAGCACGTTCTTGAGCAGCGATTCGGAGGTCAAGGTGCAACCGTTCGGAACGCGGTGGATGAAGTTGAAGAAGTTGAACGGGTTCGGACCGTCGAAACCGCCGCCGATGCCGATCCAGGTCAGGTTCATCGGACCCTTGTAGAGGCCTTTGCGTACCAGGCGCTCAAGGGTTTCCAGGGCATGGATGCCGGTCAGCTGGAAGTGCGGCTGGATGTCGTTGTCCATCAGGCGCTTGAGGTGCTCGATCACCCAGGCCGGGCCGGCTGGCACGGTCATTTCGCTGTAGGCCGCCTGGAAGGCAGGGTTGGCCAGGGAAGTACCTTCCAGGTATTCCGGATACAGCAGTTCCATGATGTTCATCTGGGTGGTGTTGATCGCCACCGTGACCTGATCCGGTTTCGGGGTCAGCTCGGCCAGCATGTGGCGGGTGTCATCGGACAGCCACTTGGCGGCTTCGCCATCGCTTTCTGGAGCGAAGGAAATCGAACCACCGACCTGAATGATCATGTCCGGCACTGCTGCACGCACACCGGCGATCAGCTCGTTGAACTTGGACAGACGTTTGGAACCCTTGCCGTCCAGTTCACGCACGTGCAAGTGCAGAACGGTGGCGCCGGCGTCATAGCACTCGACCGCTTTCTGGATTTGTTCATCCATGGTCAGCGGGATGTCTTCAGGGAAGTCTTCTGGCATCCACTCCGGGCCGTACGGGGCCACGGTGATAACCACTTTCTCCATGTTTTCGGGGTGCAGGGAATCGTCGAAAAATTGCATGGATTACTCCTATTTTTATGATTGTCCGCCCGCCCGGGGATACCGGGCAGACGTGTAGTCGAATGCTATTGCTGAAGGGGCGATCAGAATGTCTTGTCGCCGATGATCCCGGCGCGTTCCATCTTGCGATGGCATGGCGGGTAATCCATGACGGCGTAGTGCTGGGTACTGCGGTTGTCCCAGATAGCGATGGAGTTAGGCTTCCAGCGCCAGCGCACTTGATATTCCGGGATGTAAGCCTGGCTGACCAGGTAACGCAGCAGCTCACCCGCACCCGGATTGGCATCCTGGCCGAACCGCACCCGATCAGGGGTGTGGTAGTTGCTGAAGTGAGTGGTGAAGGCGTTGACGAACAGCACCTTCTCCCCGGTTTCCGGATGGGTACGTACTACCGGGTGCTCGGCATCCGGGTACATCGCCTTGAGCGCCAGACGCTTTTCGATCGGCATGGCCGCACCAAAGCTCGCTTCGATACTGTGGCGGGCGCGCAGGTCGGCAATCTTCAGCTTCACGTCTTCCGGAAGGCGGGCATAAGCCTCGACCATGTTGGTCCACATGGTGTCGCCACCAACCGGTGGGCATTCGACGCAACGCAGCACACAACCCATTGGCGGCGCTTCGCGCCAGGTCGCATCGGTGTGCCAGGCGTTTTCGTAACGATCCATCGGCTGATCAGGGTTTTTGTAGATACGCACCAGACCCGGATGATCCGGATCGCTGCCAGCTACAGGGTGATCTTCCAGCTCGCCGAAACGACGGGCGAAGGCCACGTGATCGGCGCGGGAGATGTCCTGGTCGCGCAGGAATACCACGCGATGCTTGAGCAACTGGGCACGGATCTCGGCAAACAGACCGTCGTCATGTACCGCATCGGCCAGGTTGACGCCGATCAGTTCGGCGCCAATGCTGCAGGTCAATTGTTCGACTTTCATGGCTGGCAGCTCCTTAAACGACGAAAATCGACGAGCCGGTAGTCTTGCGAGACTCGAGATCGCGATGGGCTTGCACCGCGTCCTGCAACGCGTAGTGCTGGTTGATCTCGATCTTGATGCGGCCGCTGCCGACGTGGTCGAACAACTCGCCAGCCAGTTCGGCTTTTTCGGCCGGGTCGCTGATGTAGTTGGCCAGGGCCGGACGGGTCAGGAACAGCGAGCCTTTCATCGCCAGCATCACTGGGTCGAAGGCCGGGATCGGTCCGGACGCGGTACCCACGCAAACCATCAGGCCACGGGGTTTCAACGAATCCAGCGAACCCATGAAGGTGTTCTTGCCAACGCTGTCGAACACGACGTTGACGCCCACGCCATCGGTCATCTCGCGAACGCGAGCGGCGACGTCTTCATGGCTGTAATTGATCGTATGGTCGCAACCGTGAGCGCGGGCAATTTCAGCCTTCTGCTCGGTCGACACGGTGCCAATCACGTTCAGGCCGAGCAGCTTGGCCCACTGCGAAACGATCAGGCCAACACCGCCGGCGGCAGCGTGCAGCAAGATGGTGTCGCCAGCCTTGAAGTCGTAGATGCGACGCATCAGGTACGAAGACGTCAGGCCGCGCATGGTCATGGCAGCGGCGGTCTCGAAGCTGATGGTTTCAGGCAGCTTGATCAGCGGTGCGGCCGCGATCAGGCGCTCGGTGCTGTAGGCGCCGAGGGTATTGAGGAAACCGGTGTAGGTAACGCGGTCGCCGACCTCGACATTGGTAACACCTTCGCCGACGGCCTGGACTACGCCAGAAGCCTCGACGCCCATTCCGTTAGGCATCGGGATCGGATAGGTACCATTGCGGAAGTAGGTGTCGGCATAGTTCAGGCCCACAGCTACATGACGCAGACGGACCTGGCCAGGACCAGGATCGCCGACCTCGACGTCTTCATAACGTAGAACCTCGGGACCACCAGTTTCGTAAAAGCGTACGGCTTTGGCCATTTTTCTTGTTCTCCAATCTGCAATGTAGGCGTGCGGCATCGAATTGCGCTGATTGGACTGTAAGTTGACGCCTGCTGCGATGCTTCTCATCAGACGACAATGGCTTTTCATTTCGTGACAGGCGTGGCGGCACCCTCCGGCGCCGCGAAGCTACTCGACCTGAATCGGCCCGCGGGTCCCGGCATCGCTGTCAATCCAGTAGTCTTCGTTGATCAACCGTCGGTCGCCCTGAATCGTGAAAGTGAGCTTGCCCTGATGGAATTGCAGCGTGCCATCGGTGCGTTTGGCCTTGACTCGCTCACCATTGACCCAGACGTTTTCCCTGGAGTCGATGCGAATGGTGGCGACGGTCGCGCCAGCGTCACTTTTGGCGACCCACTGCCCGGCATAGGGGGTCGGCGCGGTTGTGGTGTCGGTGGTGACCGGCGCCTGGTTGCTGAACCCGGCCTCGGCATTTTGCGCCTTGGTCTTGTGGATATCGCAGCCCTCGAGCTCGCTCACCTGGGTGCAACCGGATGCCTCCAGTTGTTTGCGATACTTGTCGTTGATGGCGTAGGCCGGGGACTGGGCGAATAGCAAAATGGCCAGTGCCGGCAGGATGACTTTGTTCATGAATCCCCCTCTTGCGATCGACATATTACCGAACCCTCACACAGGGCGTGGCAGCTTCACGTTAGCCTGTCCCGCCACCACCTGCGTTATCATCGCCCGCCTCTACCCTCTCGAGTCTTGAACCCGGATGCCCGCACCGCTGCCACAAACTGAAGATCATGCCCTGCCACCCGTCCTCGTCGGCCCGCTGTTGCGGCGCCTGGAGCCCCGGCGCCTGGTATTGTGGCTGGTCGGGTCGAGGACACTGGCGCTGACCTTGCGGATACAAGGTAGCGCCGATATCCGCCTCGATGCCAGTCAGTGTACGGTCATTGCGGCCGGCGCCCATGCCTTCGTGCATCTGATCGATGTGCATCTCGATACCGCCCTGCCCTATGACGAACTGATCGAGTATGACTTGCTGATAGACGACGAGCAGGCGGGTATCGCCGAGTGGGCGCCTCATCTGCTGTACGGCGATGCCCGATGCCCGACCTTGGTTTTGCGCTCGCGGGTCGATCAGTTGCTGCATGGCTCCTGCCGCAAGCCTCATCACCCGGCTGCCGACGGCTTGCTGTGCGTCGATCGGTTGCTGGCAGAACAACCTGCAGCCCACGACCGCCCGGCGCTGCTGATGATGACCGGCGACCAGGTGTATGCCGACGACGTAGCGGGGCCGATGTTGCGGGCGATTCATGCCTTGATCAAACGCCTGGGCCTGTTTGAGGAGCACCTCGAAGGTGCGGTGGTCAGCGACAGCGCCAAACTCTACGAGCACCCTGCCAGTTACTATCACCGCGCGGATCTGTTGCCGGCGCTGCAGAGCAACGAAACCCTGCGCGAGCGTTTTTTCGGCGGTGCACGCAAGCCGATTTTCACCAGCAGCAGTGCCGACAATCACCTGGTGACGTTCGCCGAAGTCATGGCCATGTACCTGTTGGTCTGGTCGCCGACTCCCTGGACCTTGATCACGCCACAGCCCCCTGCCCTGACGCCGCAACGACGCGAGCGTTATGCCGCTGAGCAGATTTGCATCGATTCTTTCACCCGCGGCCTGGGCAACGTCGCCCGGGCACTGGCGCATCTGCCGACGCTGATGATTTTCGATGACCACGATATTACCGATGACTGGAACCTTTCCGCGCAATGGGAGGAAACGGCCTACGGCCATCCATTCTCCCGGCGCATTATCGGCAACGCGCTGATCGCTTACATGCTGTGCCAGGGCTGGGGCAACCATCCCGATGCATTCACTACCGTGCTGGAGAAGGCCGCCGCACTGAGCGCCAGTGGCGATGACCGCTACCTCGACAGCCCGGTTCAGGACGACTTGATCAATGACCTGCTGAAGTTTCAGAACTGGCATTACCTGTTGCCGACCACCCCGGCCGTGCTGGTGGTCGACACCCGTACCCGGCGCTGGCGCAGCGAGATGAACCTCAAGCAACCGTCGGGATTGCTGGACTGGGAAGCCCTGAGCGAACTGCAGCAGGAACTGCTCGACCACCCGAGCGCGATCATCGTTTCACCCGCGCCGATTTTCGGCGTCAAACTGATTGAGACCGTGCAGCGAGTGTTCAGCTGGTGCGGTTATCCGCTGCTGGTGGACGCAGAAAACTGGATGGCCCATCGCGGTGCGGCGCAGGTAATCCTGAATATTTTCCGACACTCGCGTACGCCGGGTAACTATGTGGTGCTGTCAGGCGATGTGCATTATTCCTTCGTCTACGAAGTATTCATACGACACCGCAAGGGCGGGCCAAAAATCTGGCAAATCACCAGCAGCGGCATCAAGAATGAATTCCCGCGCAACCTGCTCGAATGGTTCGACCGTCTCAACCGCTGGTTGTATTCCCCACGCTCACCACTGAACTGGCTGACCAAACGCCGGCGCATGCGCATCGTGCCGCACATCCCGGAACATGCCGAAGCGGGCGAACGGCTATGGAATTCGGCAGGGATCGGCCAGGTGTTCTTCAATGATCAAGGCCAGCCCGAAGCGATCTATCAGCACAACTCGAACGGCTCGCCGAAGACCCGGATGGTTGCACCGCAACAGCACGACTGACGAATCTGTCGCAGGTACTCCCGCGCATGAAGACGAATCTGCCACCCCCGAACAGCCTGGACCTGCGCCGAACCCTGATCATCGGCAACTCCGGCTCCGGCAAGAGCTGGCTGGCCAGCCGAATGGCCCGGTCATTGAAGGTGCCGTGGATTGATCTGGACCGGATTCACTGGCTGTCCGACAAACACAGCATCCCCCGCCCCGGCTCGCACGTGCTGGCCCTGGCCCGGGTAGCGGCCGATGAAGAGCGCTGGGTGATCGAAGGGGTGTATGGCTGGATCATCAGCGAAATCATCCACCGCGCCACGACGCTGATCTGGCTGTGCGTCGAGGATCAAGAGTGCGTGGCCAACATTCGCCAGCGGGAAACAAAGGACGATGATCGATTGCTCGCCATGCTGGAGTGGGCCGCAAGCTATCGAAGCCGTGAGGGGGACAGCGGCTATGCAGGTCATCGGCGGTTGTTCAATGGTTTTGGTGGCTCAAAGATACAACTGGCAGGACGGGATGAGATGGCAGGTTTGATCTGCTCACTGCGGCAGACCTAGTGATCCATGCCCCGGAAGTTCAAATCGGAATGGGACTACAACGGTCACGGAAACGTCCCGAAGTGATTTCGACGATACTCGGTGCAGGCATTGGTGCACCCATTTCCTGACGACCACTGAGAGGTATCGCCTTGTCATCCTGTACTCATTTCTGTACGTTCTTAGCATCAAGCGAGGACTACAACATGCAAACCATCAACTACACCACCGCACGCGCGCATTTGGCAGAGACCATGGATAGGGTCAACGAGGACCGCGCCCCATTACTGGTGACTCGCCAGAAAGGCGAACCGGTAGTGATGATGTCACTGGCGGAATACAACTCACTGGAAGAGACCGCCTACCTGCTGCGTTCGCCAGCCAATGCTGCACGGCTAATCAAATCGATCGGCAACCTGCGGGCAGGGAAAACCAAAGCCAGGCAACTTATTGAGACATGAATATCGAGTTCACTTCCGAAGGCTGGGAGGACTACCTCTGGTTCCAGCAAAACGATAAGGCCGGCCTCAAACGAATCAATTTACTGATCAAAGCCATTCAGCGCGAACCGTTCGGCGGCCTTGGAAAACCTGAACCGCTCAAACATAACCTGAGCGGTTTCTGGTCTCGACGGATTACGGCTGAACACCGGCTGGTCTATACCATCGAAGAGGGTGAAATGCGCATCGTCATGTGCAGATATCACTACTGATCCGCTGCAGGAGCCGCTTTCACAACCTGGCTCACCCCTCTGACAATCATCTCCACCTCACGCTCATCAATCGTCAGCGGCGGCAGCAGGCGAATGATCTGCCCGCGCGTCACGTTGATCAGCAAGGCATGATCCCTGGCGGCGATCAGGCTCAGGTCGCGGATCGATTGCTTGAGTTCGATAGCGATCATCAGGCCCTGCCCGCGGATCGCTGATACGTTGGGTTCATCCGCCAGTTCCATGCGCAATCTCTCGAGCAGTCGTTCGCCCTGCAGCCGCGCATTATCCAGCAGACCTTGTTCTTCGATAATCTCCAGCACGGTGCAGGCCACCCGGCAGGCCAGCGGATTGCCGCCGAAGGTGCTGCCATGGCTGCCAGGGGTGAACAGTTCAGCGGCTTTGCCCCGAGCCAGGCAGGCACCGATGGGGATGCCGTTACCCAAGCCTTTGGCCAGGGTCATGACGTCCGGGACGATGCCTTCATGCTGACAGGCAAACCACTGGCCGGTGCGGCCGATGCCGGTCTGGATTTCGTCGAGCATCAACAGCCAGGAGCGCCGGTTGCACAATTCGCGCAGGGCCTTGAGATAACCGGGCGGCGCCAGCTGCACACCGCTTTCACCCTGTATCGGTTCCACCAGGATCGCCACGATCCGCGAGCCATGTGTCTGTTGCACCCGTTCCAGGGCTTCGAGGTCGCCGAACGGCACCTTGATGAAATCCCCCGGCAATTTGTTGAAACCCAACCTCACCGCCGGGCCGTCGCTGGCGGACAGGGTGCCGAGGGTTCGGCCATGGAACGCGTTCTCCATGACCACCACCAGCGGTTGCTCGATGCCTTTGTGCCAGCCATGCAACCGGGCGATTTTCAGCGCGGTTTCGTTGGCCTCGGCACCGGAATTGTTGAAAAACGCCCGGTCCATGCCCGCCAGCCGAGTCAGCTTCTGCGCCAGCTGCTGTTGCCAGTCGATGCTGTAGAGATTGGACGTGTGCAGGAGCAGCCCGGCCTGCTCGCTGATGGCCGCGACGACTTTCGGGTGGCAATGCCCGACATTGGTCACCGCCACGCCGGCGACCGCGTCCAGGTACTCACGACCGGCCTGGTCCCACAGGCGTGTGCCCAGGCCTTTGGTGAAGCTCAAGGCCAGGGGCTGGTACGTACTCATCAGGCAGGCGGCGGTCATGACATCAAGCTCCAGCAAGGGTCGTGGGATCCTTGTAGGAGCGAGCATGCTCGCGATGGTCGTTAACGATAACGCGGGTTTACTGGCTAAACGCGGCGCTCTTGAGTCCATCGCGAGCATGCTCGCTCCTACAAGACTTTACGGCAAGGGTCGGTGTTTTTGCAGTATGGTTAGCCACCTGAACTGGATAAACCCGGTAAAACTTCAATCATTTTTAAGCTGGGCTTGATAATGGATCTGTTCCAGGCAATGACTGTTTACGTCAAAGTCGTGGAGGCCGGTAGCATGACGGCCGCCGCCCTGCAGTGCGAAATGTCCACGACCATGGTCGGCAATCACCTCAAGGCCCTGGAGCAGCGCCTGGGTGTGCGCCTGCTCAACCGCACCACCCGGCGCCAGCGCCTTACCGAATTCGGCGCTGCGTACTACCAGCGTTGCCTTGAAGTGTTGGGCCTGGTGGCGGATTCCGAACGCTTGGCGGAACAGGCCCTCGACGAACCCAGTGGCACCCTGCGCATCACCGCGCCGCTGACGTTCGGCACCGAACGCCTGGCACCGGCCTTGAGCGAGTTCAGCCTGCACAACCCGCGGGTGAAACTCGATGTCGTGCTCACCAACCGGCGCCCGGACCTGCTGGATAACGGCTTCGACGTGGCGTTCCGCCTTGGTGCGCTTGAGCCTTCCAGCCTGATCGCCCGGCCACTGATCGACTACACCCTGACCATGTGCGCAGCCCCGCAATACCTGGCACGCAGGGGGGTACCGGAGCACCCTGCCGACCTGCAACACCACGATTGCCTGTCCTTCGCGTATCCGGCCGGAGACGACTGGCAATCGGTGGAAAAGCAATGGCGTCTGAGCGGGCCTGAAGGCGACGTCGCCGTTGCGGTCAGTGGCCCGATGCTGATCAATAGTTCGGCAGCCATGCATCAGGCGGCGCGCACCGGCATGGGCATCGTGATGATGCCCGATGCCCTGGTCGAGCAAGACCTCAAGGACGGAAACCTGCAGGCTTTGATGCCGGATTACCAGCCGCTCAGCCGGCCGATGCACCTGGTATACGCTCAGGATCGCTACCGTTTGCCGAAATTGCGTCGTTTCGTCGACTTCGCCATGCAGTTGTGGGGCAGACACTAGCGGGTCGAATGCGCCTTGCACTAATCTGCCAGCCGATAGGTCAGCAATATCCACAAAGCAAGGAGCGCAGAGATGGGTGAGACATCAAATAACGAGCCGCTGAAGTTCGACATGGCAGATCTGAACGACGGCATGCTGCATACCATCATGGAGCTGATCAGCGACGGTATCTGGGACTGGAACGCCAACACCGGTTTGGTGTATCGCACCGCCCGCTGGTACGAGATGCTTGGCTACACACCGCATTCGCTGGACAACAATGTATTGACCTGGGAAAACGTCATCCATCCCGATGACTACCCTCGGGTCATGGCTGTGTTTGATGATTACCTGAACCGGCGCACCAGTGAGTACCAGGCCGAGTATCGCTGCCGTATGCAGGACGGCAGTTACCTGTGGATCGAAGACCGTGGCCACATTCTGGCGCGCAACCCCGACGGTTCAGTGGCGCGGATGATCGGCGCACACCGCAGCATCGAGGACAAACGACGCCTGTTCAAAGCACTCGAGCAGCGCAATCACTCCCTCGAAACAATTATCGAAGAGCGCACCAGCGAGTTGTCCCGGGTCAACCTGCAGCTACAGTTGCAGCTCGAAGAGAATCGCAGGCTGGCGCAAACCGACACCTTGACCTCCATTGCCAATCGCTATCGCCTGGACCAAGTGCTGCCCCAGGCCTGCGAGCGCGCCGAGCGGTTCCGCGAGCCGTTGTCGCTGATCGCCATGGACATCGACGACTTCAAGACCATCAACGATCACTATGGCCACGCCCTGGGTGACGCCGCCTTGACCCATGTGGTCGAAAACGTGAAACGCTTCGTCCGCGACGGCGACTTGCTGGCGCGCTGGGGCGGCGACGAATTCATCCTGGTCCTGCCCGACACCGCACTGGCTGAAGCCAAGTCTCTCGCCGGCAAGATCCGTGACGGCCTGGCGGAGCTGTTGCCCGTTGGCGACTTCAAGGTGACCATGAGTTTCGGGGTGGTCCAGCGCTTTGACGAGGAACAGCAGACCGGCCTGATGGCGCGGGCCGATCAGGCGCTGTATCGCTCGAAGATCTCGGGCAGGAATCTGATTTGCGAATGAGGGCCGCCCCTCACCTGTCCGCCTTCACCAGCACCGGCTGATCCTGATAGCGATCCGGGTACAGTTGCTTGAGCTGTGCGACCTTCGGCAGATCGTTGATCACGATGTACGGGTAGGTCGGGTGTTCGGTGAGAAAGTCCTGATGCTCTTCTTCGGCCGGGTAGAAACCGTTGAAGGTTTCCAGTTGGGTCGCAATCGGTTTGTCGAACGAACGGGCCGCATCGAGCTGGGTGATGTAGGCCTGCGCGACTCGCTGTTGCTCAGCGCTTTTGGTGAAAATGGCTGAGCGATACTGGGTGCCGCTGTCCGGGCCCTGACGGTTGAGTTCGGTCGGGTTGTGCGCCACCGAAAAGTAGATTTGCAGCAGGCTGCCGTAGCTGACCTGGTTGGGGTCGAAGGTCACTTCGACCGACTCCGCATGGCCGGTGTCACCGCCGCTGACGCGCTCGTACTGCGCGGTATCGGCCGCACCGCCGGCATAGCCGGAGACCGCGCTCTTCACCCCTTTGACATGCTGGAACACCCCTTGCACACCCCAGAAGCAACCACCGGCGAAAATCGCGGTTTCGCTGCGGGCCTGGGTGATTTCGTCGAGAGTCGGCGGTGGAATGATGACGGCCTCTTCAGCCCCACCCAGAGAGAACGCCGAGCACTGACTGATAATGCCGGCAGCCGCCAGCCCCAGCAATGTGCGACGCCATGTGAGCAAGATTTTCATGGGGCATGACTCCTGAAGAATTGGATGGCCAGAGGGTGGCTACCGACAAAAAACCGGATGAAAAAATCAGATGGTCGAGGGTTCGAACTTCATCGCCAGGCCGTTCATGCAATAGCGCAAGCCGGTGGGTTTGGGACCGTCATCGAAGACATGGCCCAGGTGCCCGCCACAGCGCCGGCAGTGCACTTCTTCACGCACCATCCCAAAGGCGCGGTCCTGGCGGGTTGCCACGGCCCTTTCCAGCGGTGCCCAGAAACTCGGCCAACCGGTACGGCTGTCGAATTTTGTCGCCGAGGAAAACAGCGGGAGATCGCAACCGGCACAAGCGAACGTCCCGTCACGGTGTTCATTGTTCAGCGGGCTGCTGTAGGCGCGTTCGGTGCCTTCTTCACGGAGGATTTCGTATTGCTCGTCGCTCAGGATGCTGCGCCATTCGCTGTCGCTGTGGCTCACTTCGAACGCCTCTTGCGCGCCGGCCTCGCTGATCAGCGCTGAGCTTTTGGCAAATTGGGGCAATACACCGATCGCCAGGGCTGCAACCCCCATCCCGCCGCTCGCCACTAGAAATTGCCGTCGTGAAAACATGTTTGCCTCCAAGAATCCCACGGGGTGTTTCATGGAGCCAAGACTAGCCTTGGGGTGATCGCCAAATCCTCACGGGAAGTTAAACAATTCGTGATAACTCGGGACCGGAAAAACCCGCACAATGCATCTGCCCTACTGTGGGTAGTATTTCGCACAATGGTGCATCGCGCCGAAGGATTGAGCTGGATGGAACAGACCAAACGAGTCCTCGTGGTCGAGGACGACCTGCACATCGCCGACCTGATCTGCCTGCACCTGCGTGACGAACAGTTCGAAGTGATACACAGCGCCGATGGCAACGAAGGTATGCGCCTGCTGCAGCAAGGTAACTGGGATGCATTGATCCTCGACCTGATGCTGCCAGGTGTCGATGGCCTGGAAATCTGCCGGCGTGCCCGTGCCATGGCGCGCTACACGCCGATCATCATCACCAGTGCGCGCTCCAGCGAGGTGCACCGTATTCTCGGCCTCGAACTGGGTGCCGACGATTACCTGGCCAAGCCGTTCTCCATGCTCGAACTGGTGGCACGGGTCAAAGCCCTGTTGCGCCGGGTCGACGCCATGGCGCGCAACCTTAAGATGGACGCCGGCGGCCTGATCATCGACGGCCTGGCCATTGACCCGATCACCCGCGAAGTGTCCCTCGCCGGTCGTCGTCTCGACCTGACGCCACGGGAGTTCGACCTGCTGTACTTTTTCGCCCGCCAGCCCGGCAAGGTGTTTTCGCGCATGGACCTGCTCAATGCCGTCTGGGGCTACAGCCACGAAGGCTACGAGCACACGGTCAACACCCACATCAACCGCCTGCGCGCCAAGATCGAGACCGACCCGGCACAACCGGTGCGCATTCTCACGGTCTGGGGCCGCGGCTACAAATTCGCCACCGGTGAGGAGCCACGGCCATGAGGCTGACCCTGACGCAACGCCTGTCCCTGGTGTTCGCCGCGCTGCTGCTGGTGTGTTGCGGTACCTCGGCGTGGATGCAGGTGCGCTCCAACCAGATGCATGAACAGGAAGTGGTGCAAGGGGTGTCCCGGGACCTGGCGCAACACATCGCCAACGACACCGTTCTGATGAACACCCAGGGCCTGATGCCCGATGCCGTGCGCGATCTGTTCAGTCAACTGATGCTGGTCAACCCGAGTGTCGAGGTGTACCTGCTCGACAACCAGGGCAAGATTGTCGGCAGCGCCGCGCCTGAAGGCCGGATACAGCGCGAGCAGGTCGACCTGGCACCGATCCAGCGCCTGCTCAGGGGCGAAGCCCTGCCGATTCCCGGCGACGATCCGCGCAGCGTCGATGCGCACAAGGTGTTCAGCGCCGCGCCGTTGAAGGTCGATGGCAAGCAGGTCGGTTATCTGTATGTGGTGTTGCTCGGCGAAGATCACGATCGCCTGGCCGCGCGTGGTGCGACCAGCGCGGCACTCAATACCGCATTGCTGTCCATCGCACTGGTCGCGCTGCTGTGCCTGATTGCCGGTCTTGCCGCGTTTGCCCTGATCACCCGGCCATTGCGCCGCCTGACCGAAACCGTCAGCCGGTTCGACATCGATGGCGTCCCGGCCTCTGCGACCCTGCCCATCCCTGCGGAAATAACTGCCGGGCACGATGAAATTTCCATACTCGATGCCACTTTCCGGCAGATGCAGGCACGCCTCGGCGAGCAATGGCGCACCCTGACCCGCCAGGACCAGGAGCGTCGCGAACTGGTGGCAAACATCTCCCACGACCTGCGCACACCGCTGGCCTCCCTGCACGGTTATCTGGAAACCCTTTCGCTCAAGGACGCCACGCTGTCCCCTGCCGACCGCCGTCGCTATCTGGGCATTGCCCTGGATCAAAGCCGCAAGGTCGGGGGGCTGGCGCAGTCGCTGCTGGAGCTGGTGCGCCTGGAGCACGGTTTCGTGCAACCGGTGCTGGAACGCTTTTCCCTGACGGATCTGACGCAGGATATTTTTCAGAAATTCGAGCTCACCGCCGAAGCCCGCCAGGTGGAACTCAAAGCCTGCTTCGCAGCCAATGTGTCGGCGGCCTGTGCCGACCTGGGGCTGATCGAACGAGTGCTGACCAACCTGTTCGACAACGCCCTGCGCCATACCCCTACGGGCGGAGAAGTTGAACTGAGCTTGCGTGCGCAGGGATCTTTCGTCGAAGTGACCGTCAGCGACACCGGCCCCGGCATCGCCCCCGAACTGCGCGAAGGTCTGTTCCTGCGGCCATTCAACATTGGTGGTGCGCGGCGCGATGGCGGGCTGGGGCTGCGGATCGTGCACCGAATCCTGCAACTGCACGGGCGCGAGATTCAGTTGATCGATGTGCCGGGACGGGGGGCGACGTTGCGGTTTTCGTTACCGATCGATGAGCAAACGGCCACTTCATTGGCGCAGCGGTCGATGAACCTCAATGTACCGAATCAGGTGTGAGGACCGCGCTACCTGCATCGCGAGCAGGCTCGCTCCCACAAGGTTCATGTGTCGCTCACAACATCCGTGGCAAATCAGATCAACTGTAGGAGCGAGCAGGCTCGCGATGGACTCAGGGGCACCGCGCTCATCCAGAATGAACGCATTATCGTTAACCTCCATCGCGAGCAGGGTCACCCCCACAGAAAGGCAAAAATATGACCAGCCACCTGTTGATCCGTGACAACGCCGCCCCGGTCCAATAGATTAGGCGACCTGAAAAGGCCCCCGTGCTTTCTCGCCTCAATTCAAGTTACAGAAGTAGTGAAATTTCAATGTCCGATTCCAACACCGCTGAATCCGTAGTCACCTTGTCGTCCAAAGCGGAATACGAAAACTCCATCAATCTTTCACAGCACGTGCCCCAGGCCAAGACCATCAGCGAGATGGTGCTGGACGCTTTCCAGTCCACTCGCGAAAGCGACCAGATTCGCGAGCTGCGCGCCGCCATTCGCCAGGCTCATGACAGCTTCGACGACGATAAGGCCTACGAACTGATGGGCCAGCTCAAGCAACTCAAAGACGCCGAAGCCGCCGACATCGCAGCTCTGGAAGACCTGAGCAGCAAGTTCCCGATCAGCCGCATCCTTTCCAGTTTCAAGGACGACCCGGCGTTTCAGGAGATCGTCTACGGCCTGGCCCTGAAGGTGCTCAACCAGACACACCAGGCCATCAGCAACCCTGGCAGCAGCAAAAGCAAAGCCGCACGGGCCAAGAAAGAAGTCGAAGTGTTCACCATCAGCAAGGACGGCGTGAGCGTCACCTTGCCGTTGCGCACCCCGCGCTCGCGCTTGAACGTCGACCGCGAAGCCCTGGAGTTCCTCGGCTTTACCTTCGTTGGCGAAGGCGAAGAAGCGGAACTGGACGGCGAGACGTTCCTGGACAACTCCGGGGCTGAACTGGCGGTCAACCGCAAGAACATCATCACCGCCCTGCAACAGCAGACCGCTTTTACCGGCTACAGCATCGCCGCGCAATAATCCAAAGCGTCATTAATTCTGCTGAAGTTCACCGGTGGAAGGCTTACCTGAGGCGAGGGGCTTGTCGGACCGCCGCACCGCCCCGTTGGGCCGCGAAGCGGCCCCAAAACCTGCCACCGAGCCGTATCAGATACACCGCGTGTACTGGTCTTGCGGCTGCTCCGCAGCCGAACGGGGCGGTGCGGCGGTCCGACAAGCCCCCTCACCACAAGGTGTGTGCCCCGCTTGAGTGAACAGCATGACGCCCCAGTGCGGGGCGTTTTATTGCCCGCGATTCATTCCATCCTTGTTCAGGAGACCGATGGACGCAATGCCGCGATCATGTCCACCTCAATCGCGGCGTTCTTCGGTAACTGATAAACACCAACCGTCGTTCGCGTGTGTTTGCCCGCCTCACCCAGAACATGGCTGAATACATCCGACGCACCATTGGCCACTTCGCTCAGGTCGACAAAATCCGCCGTCGACTTCACATACACCGTCACCCGAATCAGCGATTTGATTTTGTCCAGCGAACCGATCGCATCGACGATCAGCGCCAGCCCACGCAGCGCACTGATGCCGGCTGCCGCTTGCGCATCGGTCAGGGTCAGATCCAGCCCGACCCGGCCAGGGTAGTGAATTTTGCCGTTCATGCGTGGCACCAGACCGCTGATATAGAGTTCGTCGTGGTGACGGATCAGCGGTGCGTAATGCCCGCCGACGGTGTTTTCGCCATAGATGTCGTAACCGAATTCCTTGGCCAGGGCGATGAAGCGTTCATCGCAGGTCATGTTCCCAATCATTTAGCCAGTCCTCTTGATCAGTACTGCAAAAAATTCTCGCCCTTGCCCGTTCAACACACAGCTGCGCCAATACACAGCAGCGTGAAGCTCAGGGAGCGGCGGCCAAGCACCCATAAAGCTGATGGCAACAACAATAACAAGGGCCGATAGCCCAGGGCCAGAACGCTGTTGGTGGCCGCGTCGAGCCAGACATTGGCCTTGTCAAACTCCGCAAACGGCGACACCGCCTTGCCATCCCAAACACTGCACCAACAAAAAGCCCCGCGCTTCTCTCGAAGGCGGGGCTTTTCAATTGTTCGATGGTTTGATCAAACGACTGCCAGTCGATCAACCATATCCGGAAATTTCTCCACCAACCTGATCAACAAGGCGGCCTGAGCATTTGGCTTCGACTTTTGCTGTTCCCAGTTTCTCAGGGTGCTGGGGCTGGTGCGAATTCGCTTGGCGAAAACGGCTTGGGACATGTGCAACTTTTCCCGTAGTGCAACGATTTCCTGCGCCCCCACCTCAGGAGCCGGAATGTCCTCCACGGTCGTGTTGCGCAACGTAATCTTGCCTTCGCGTTGAGCCGCCATCTCATCAACGCCCTGCATCAACTCTGCAAACAGGTCGCGTTTTTTCATGGGGTACCTCGTTTTTTCAACTCTGTTTCTATGGCTTTCTTGAGCACCTTCTCTTGGTCGGCGGTCAAATTCTCAAGCTCATCTTTGTCATAAATTGCAAACATCCAGAACTGGCCATCATTCATAAGCCAATAATAGATAACCCGCAAGCCACCTCGCCTGCCTTTTCCTCGACGCTCATCGGCCCAGCGGAGTTTTCGAAAGCCTCCCGTGCGAGGCATCACATCGCCCGCCAGGGGATTGAGCTGCATGCGGGTTTGCAGCGCACGATACTCATCGTCCGTCAGATAATTGCCAACGGTGGCAGTAAAGGATGTGGTTTCGAAGAATACGGTTCGCATCGCCTAACTATACGCAATATGCTTATAGTCAGGCAACCGGCGAGTCATCTTCCTGACAAACCCTGCTAACGACCTCGACCTGCTAAAAAGCATTGTCTCGTCCTGAAACAGGTGCAAACCTTATTCAGGACGAGACACATCCAAACAAAAAGCCCCGCGCTTCTCTCGAAGGCGGGGCTTTTCGGTGCAGCATCTGAATCTTAAGGCGCGTACGTCAGCAACAGCTCTGCCGGCACTTTGAAGTCCAGGGACATCATCACGCTCAACGCGGTAATGGTGAAGATCGAGAACACGAACAGCTTGCGTGCCCAGACCGTGTCATCCACTGCCTTGTAGCCGGTCCAGGCCATGTACAGCCAGTACATGCCCATGGCGGCGGCGACGGCGAGGTAGCTCATGCCGGCGTAGCCGCTGAAGGTCAGCATCAAGGTCGCCACGAGGAACGCCAGGATGTAGAGCAGGATGTGCTTCTTGGCCACCTTGATTCCGCGCTTGACTGGCAGCACCGGAATCGATGCGGCCAGGTAATCGTTGAAGCGGAAGATCGCGATGGCGTAGGAATGCGGCATCTGCCACAGGCTGAACATCACCAGCAGGGTCAGCGCGGCCATGTCGAAGGTATTGCTTACCGCGACGTAGCCGATCACCGGCGGCATGGCGCCCGACAGACTGCCCACCAGCGTGCCGTGAACCGACTTGCGCTTGAGGTACAGGCTGTAGAAGCCGACGTAGATCACGAAGCCGATGACCGCGAACAAAGCAGCCAGCGGATTGGCTACTTTGTACAACAACACAACGCCGGCGACACCCAGGACAGTCGCGTAGATCAGGGCCAGTTTCAGGGAGATCAAGCCCTGGACCAACACCCGGTTCTTGGTGCGCTCCATCTTCAGGTCGATGTCGCGGTCGATGCAGTTGTTGAACACGCAACCGGAGGCGACTACCAGGGACGTGCCGATCATGGCGGCCAGGAAGATGGCCAGATCGACATGCCCTTTGGAGGCCAGGAAAAATCCGCCTGCCACAGAAAGCACGTTACCGAAAATGATCCCCGGTTTGGTGATTTGGATAAAGTGCTTGAGGGACATGCGGACTTACCTCACTTCGCCATCATGAACGTGTGGATGCTGAACATGATCCACAACGACAGGCCAACCAGCAGGACGATCACAATGGCTGTGAAGACGAACGCAATCACGTTGTTACGCTGAGCCATGGAACGGTCCAGGTGCAGGAAGTAATACAGGTGAACGACCACCTGGATTACCGCGAACAGCAGAACGATTGCCAGCGTCATGGTCTTCGGCAGGCTTGGATACATCACCAGGCCAAACGGGATGACGGTCAGGATCACCGACAGGATGAAGCCGATGGCGTAAGACTTTACGCTGCCGTGGCCAGCATCATGGCTGTCATGGGAGTGTGCATTAGCCATTACAGGGTCCCCATCAGGTAGACAACGGTGAAGACGCAGATCCAGACCACGTCCAGGAAGTGCCAGAACAGGCTCAGGCAGCTCAGGCGAGTCTTGTTGGTCGACGTCAGGCCATGTTTGTTGACCTGGTACATCATGATGCCCATCCAGATCAGACCCGCGGACACGTGCAGACCGTGGGTACCGACCAGGGTGAAGAACGCGGACAGGAAGCCGGAACGGCTAGGGCCGTAGCCTTCGGAGATCAGCAGGTGGAACTCGTTGATCTCCATGCCGATAAAGCCTGCGCCAAGCAGGAAGGTCATGCCCAGCCAGCCCAGCACTGCCTTCTTGTTACCCTTGTACAACGCCAGCATGGCGAAGCCGTAGGTGATCGAACTGAACAGCAGCAGAGCGGTTTCGCCCAGTACGTATGGCAGTTCGAAGATGTCGTGGCCCGACGGGCCACCCGCTACGTTGTTAACCAGTACCGCGTACGCTGCGAAGATCGACGCAAACAGAATGCAGTCGGTCATCAGGTAGAGCCAGAAGCCGAATACGGTCATCTCGCCCGAGTCGTGGTGATGGTCATCATGCCCATGTCCATCGACATGGGTGTGTCCAGCATTGGTCACTAAGTTCGACATGGTTTAAGCCTGTTCCAACGAGGTTTCAACACGGGTGGCAGTGGCTGGGACTTTCCCGGCTGCTACCAGACGCTTGTGCTGCTCGGCTTCGATGCGCTCGATCACGTCGACCGGCACCATATAGCCTTGATCATCACGGGCCGCGTGGATCACGAAGTAGATCACGGTGCCGGCCAGGCTAGCGATTGCCAGCCACCAGATGTGCCAGATCATCGCGAAGCCGAACACGGTCAACAGTGCGCCCATGACCACACCGGTCGCGGTGTTGTTTGGCATGTGGATCGGCTGGTACTTGGCCGGGGCCTTGTACGCAGTGCCGTTTTCCTTGGCTTCGGTGAACGGGTCGACAACGTCGGCTTTTGGCAGCACGGCGAAGTTGTAGAACGGAGGTGGCGAAGAGGTCGACCATTCCAGAGTGTGAGCATTCCACGGGTCACCGTGTTCGCACATGTTCTCTGGCTTCTTGCGGTCACGCACACTTACGTAGAGCTGGATCAGCTGGCAAGCGATACCCACGGCGATCATCACCGCACCGAACATGGCGACGTACAGGTACGGCACCCACTCAGGGTTGGTGGTGGCGTTCAGGCGACGGGTCATGCCCATGAAGCCCAGAGCGTAGAGCGGCATGAACGCGACGAAAAAGCCGCTGATCCAGAACCAGAACGCTGCCTTGCCCCAACCTTCGTGCAGCTTGAAGCCGAACGCTTTCGGGAAGTAGAACGCGAAGCCTGCGATGTAGCCGAATACTGCGCCGCCGATGATCACGTTGTGGAAGTGCGCGATCACGAACAGGCTGTTGTGCAGTACGAAGTCGGCACCCGGGATGGCCAGCAGTACGCCGGTCATGCCGCCAATGGCGAAGGTCACCATGAAGCCCAGGGTCCACAGCACCTGGCTGGTGAAACGCAGACGGCCCTGGTAGATGGTGAACAGCCAGTTGAACAGTTTCACACCCGTCGGGATGGAAATCAGCATCGTCGCCAGACCGAAGAAGGCGTTGACGCTGGCACCCGAACCCATGGTGAAGAAGTGGTGCAGCCAGACCATGAAGCCCAGGATCGAGATCGCGCCCGATGCGTAGACCATCGAATGGTGGCCGAACAGTTTCTTGCCGGTGAAGGTCGAGATGACTTCAGAGAAGATACCGAACGCTGGCAGGATCAGGATGTACACCTCAGGGTGACCCCATGCCCAGAACAGGTTCACGTACATCATCGGATTGCCACCAAGTTCGTTGGTGAAAATGTGGAAATCCATGTAACGGTCAAGCGTCAGCAGTGCCAGGGTAGCGGTCAGGATCGGGAACGAAGCCACGATCAGGACGTTGGCCCAGGTGCAGGTCCAGGTGAAGATCGGCATGTCCATCAGCTTCATGCCAGGGGTACGCATTTTCAGCACGGTGGCCAGGAAGTTGACCCCCGTCAGCGTTGTCCCCAGACCCGATAGCTGTAGCGCCCAGATGTAGTAGTCCATCCCCACGCCAGGGCTGTATTGCAGACCCGACAGCGGTGGATAGGCAACCCAGCCGGTCTTGGCGAATTCGCCGACGCCCAGGGACAGGTTGATCAGCACCACGCCGGAAACCAGCAGCCAGAAGCTCAGGGAGTTCAGGAACGGGTAGGCAACGTCACGCGCGCCGATCTGCAGCGGCACTGCAAGGTTCATCAGGCCGGTGAAGAATGGCATCGCCATGAAGATGATCATGATCACACCGTGGGCGGTGAAGATCTGGTCATAGTGTTCAGGTGGCAGGTAGCCAGGCGAACCCTCGGTGGCCATGGCCAACTGGGTACGCATCATGATGGCGTCGGCAAAACCGCGCAGCAGCATGACCATGGCGACGATGATGTACATCACGCCGATTTTCTTGTGGTCGACCGACGTCAGCCACTCGGTCCACAGGTAGGTCCACTTCTTGAAATAAGTGATACCTGCAAACAGTGCCAGACCACCCAGCGCGATCATGGCGATGGTCACCATCACGATCGGCTCGTGGAACGGGACCGCTTCCCAACTTAATTTACCAAACATCGTTTACTCCTCTGCCCCGGCAGCTGAATGCGAATCCATGTCCGTAGCGGCCACTTCTTTCTCTTTCTTCTCGTGCTTCACTTTCGGACCTGGTTTCATGCCTTCGTACTTGTCGACGATGGTCTGGAACAGGTTCGGTGTGACCGAGGAGTAGAGCTCGACTGGGTTGTTCTGGCTCTGCTTGGCAAGGGCTGCGTATTCAGCTTGTTCAAGCTGTTTAGGTGCCTTTTTGACTTCACTGACCCAGGCGTCGAAATCTTCCTGGGAAGTTGCGATCGCTTTGAATTTCATACCGGTGAAACCGGCGCCGCTGTAGTTGGCGGAGATGCCGTCCATTTCAGCGTTTTCGTTGGCGATCAGGTGCAGCTTGGTCTGCATGCCCGCCATCGCGTAGATCTGGCCACCCAGAGCAGGGATGAAGAACGAGTTCATCACGGCGTCGGAAGTGATCTTGAAGTTGATCGGGGTGTGCGCCGGGAACACGATCTTGTTGACCGTGGCGATGCCTTGTTCCGGGTAGATGAACAGCCACTTCCAGTCCAGCGCGACCACTTCGATGGTCACAGGCTTGACGTCGGATTCCAGTGGCTTGTACGGGTCAAGGGCGTGGGTCGACTTGTAGGTGACGTAACCCAGGGCAATGATGATCAGTACCGGAACAGCCCACACCGCGATCTCGATCTTGGTGGAGTGGTTCCATTTCGGCGTGTAGGTAGCGCTGGTGTTGGACGCGCGATATTTCCAGGCGAACAGGAAGGTCATGACAATGACCGGAACCACGACCAACAGCATCAGCAGCGTTGCGGTGATGATCAGGTTTCGCTCGTCCAGACCAACCTGGCCCTTGGGATTGAGCAAGGTCATGTTGCAGCCTGACAGCAGCAACGTGCCGATCAGCGGCAATAAGCCTAGTAGTCTGGGGTACCTGTTTTTACTCATCTCACGACCTCTAAAGCAGCTTGCGCAATGCAGTTGGGTTTTGATCGCCAACACTTCACCCTGCCAAGGGTTGGCATTTTTCTTGGATTGAATAAGGGCCTGCCCGTCGTGGCGTCAGACGCGTTTCGACAAATCCTGGGCCTGCGTTGAGTTCTTATTCGAATTCGTGGTCAAAGGCCTTGTTACAGACCAATTCCATTTGGTGCGGGTAGTTGGCGGCACCGACACCGGGGGTCGCGTGAAGCTCTCGACACCCTGTCCCGCTCAGTACCTGATCAAGGATTGAGCAGTGCCGGGAATTCAGTGCGGGCGATTGTAGATATGTAGCGTTTTATAAACCATGTCTCATCCCGAAATAATTTTTATCCGAAGCGGCAACAATCATTCGCCGATCTCGTAAAAGTCGCGCATCTTATCGAAATAAATTCTCAACAAAAACACCAAAATAAGTAGGTCTACCCCCGGCATTTCAGACAGTATCGACGCAACTTCCATTGCCCTCGACCTTGCCGCAAGCCCGATATGACAAGGGCTCTGGCCATTCGCCAGACCTTGTTAAAACTGCCTGTTCCAGCTCGACGTGGTGGAAGTCGGCAACGGCCGGAACAGGCTGATTGGGTGACTCGATCACCTGCTGATCCGGCTTCATGAAATGACCTGCGACCTTTTCGCTGTGACAACGTGTCGCACACGTGTCGCACCCCTGACTGTCACGCATCACGGTCTTTTTACCGGGCATGTGAAATGCAAAAACGCCCCGCTCCTCTCATCGAGGACCGGGGCGTTTTTTTGTCCGACAATGGCTGCCGGCAGATGAACTCAGCGCAGCGCTTTACGGTTACGCGAGGTCAGTAGCGGCACCAGAATCACGATCAGCACGAAGGCCAACAGTGCCCACTGCGCCAGCGACAAACCGAGGATGGGTGGATAGGGCGTGGAGCAGAAGCCGTCGACCTGGAAACCCAGCGGGAAGATCTTCGCCAGCGGCAGGCCGTCGACTATCGGTTGCAGCACATCGATGCCACAACTGATCGCCGGATAGAACTGCGTATAAACGTGATGCCCGGCCACTGCGACACCCGCCAGAGCGCAAATCACCACCAGGGTTTCAAAAATCGTGATGCTGCGGCGCGAACGCATGGCGGCGCCGACGAAGGCAAAAATGGCGATCAGCAGCAATGCGTACCGTTGCAGGATGCACAGCGGGCAAGGCGCCTCGCCCAACACAATCTGCATGTACAACGCGCCACCGATCAGTGCCAGGCAAATGATGCCCAGCAACACCAGATAGCGTCGTTCACGCCCCAACCGCATGGTTTCCTCGCTCATCGCGTTTCCCTTCAATATATCGATTGCCCGCCAGTCTACACGCTGGCCATGACCTTTGAGAGCCTGGAGCGTGTCGGGGGATTTGGGGGAATAGACGATAAGCGGGTTAAGAAGGGATTAACTTTCAAAGGTTTTTCACAAGTTGAAAACGCGGTGCGGCATTCGCGAGCAAGCCCGCTCCCACATTGGATTGACGCCGGACACAAAACTTTGTGTTCACCGCGATCAGTGTGGGAGCGGGCTTGCTCGCGAAGCTGGCGACTCGAACCCCGAGTCACCTCGCTACTTACTCCAGCGCCGAAGCCGGCCCGAAGAACTCGTAACGGCTCTGTTTCTCCGGCACACCCAAGGCCTTGAGGTGGCGCTTGATCGCGCCCATGAAGCCCTTCGGCCCGAGGAAGTACGCATCCACATCGCGCTCTTGCGGCAACCATTCGTTCAACTGTTGCTGGCTCAGCAATCCAACCTTGTGCGCCGCCGGGCTCACACCGTCATCCTCGGCATAGCAATAGAAGCGCTTGAGTTGCGGATGACGCTCGGCCAGCCCGTCGATCCAGTCGCGGAACGCATGAACGCTGCCGTTGCGCGCGCAGTGAATGAAATGCACTGGACGCTCGGTTTGCAATGCCGCTTCGAGCATCGCCAGGGTTGGCGTGATGCCGACTCCGCCGCTGATCAATACCAGGGGTTTGTCGCTGGCAGTCAGGACAAACTCACCCGATGGCGGAAACAACTGGATGCTCGCACCGACCGGCAACTGATCGTGCAGATAGTTGGAGGCGCGGCCACCGCTTTCGCGCTTGACGCTGATGCGGTACTGGCCTTTGCTCGCCAAGGCCGACAGTGAATAGTTACGACGGATTTCCTCTCCATCGAGGAACAGTTTCATGCCGATGTACTGGCCCGGTTCAGCAGCGAGAATCGGTCCTTTGTCAGCCGGCTCGAAGTAGAACGAGGTGATTTCCGCGCTTTCCTCGACCTTGGCTGCAACGATGAAATCCCGCGCTCCACGCCAGCCGCCGGGTGCCTGCGCTTTCTGGTCGTAAATGCTGCCTTCGGCACCGATCAGAATGTCGGCCAGTTGACCGTAAGCTGCACCCCAGGCTGCAATCACTTGCGGCGTGGCAATTTCATCGCCCAGCACTTCGGCGATTGCACGCAGCAGGCAGCTGCCGACAATCGGGTAATGCTCCGGCTGGATCTGCAGGGCCACGTGCTTGTTGATGATCTTGGCCACCAGATCACCCAGTTGATCGAGCTGATCGATGTGGCGCGCATACATCAGCACGCCGTTGGCCAGGGCGCGCGGCTGATCACCGCTAACCTGGTGGGCCTGATTGAACAATGGGCGCACTTCAGGGTATTCGCAGAGCATCATGCGGTAAAAGTGCGTGATCAACGCTTCGCCACCGCTTTCCAGCAGCGGGACAGTGGATTTGACGATGGCACGGTCTTGGGCGCTCAGCATAAAGTGACTCCAGGTTTCTTGATTGCTAACTGATTGCCCTATACTTATCAGCTTCCGTGCCAACTATTTTACTGTTTAAAATCAAAAGCTTAGTATCAATATAGTCATTTAGACACAGACTGCTTTATAGTCATACCGACTACATGGAGTCACTATGACTGCAAAATCCCTGCTGACCGCACTGCTGCCTCTGGTCTCTGACCTGTCCCGTGAACTCCCCGAAGGCGAGCGCTATCGCCGCTTGCTCGAAGCCATGCGCGCCCTGCTGCCATGCGATGCTGCCGCGCTGCTGCGTCTCGATGGCGAATGGCTGGTGCCGCTGGCCGTCGATGGCTTGAGCACCGACACCCTCGGCCGGCGCTTCAAAGTCAGCGAACATCCGCGCTTCCAGGCACTGCTCGGCAGCCCTGGGCCGACGCGCTTCGCTGCCGACAGCGAGTTGCCCGACCCTTATGACGGTCTGGTCGATGGCCTGGATGATCATCTGGAAGTGCATGATTGCATGGGTTGCCCACTGTTTATCGACGAGCGTCCATGGGGCCTGCTGACCCTCGATGCCCTCGACCCGGAGCGCTTCGAACCGATCGAACTGGACGCTCTGCAAGCCTTCGCCAGCCTCGCCGCCGCCACGGTCAACGCCGCCGAGCGCATCGAACGCCTGGCCAATCGCGCCGAAGACGAACACCAGCGCGCCGAGGTGTACCGCCAGGCCAGCGGCCAGCAGAGCCGCGAGATGATCGGCCAGAGCAAGGCCCACAAACGGCTGGTGGAAGAAATCAATCTGGTCGGCGGCAGCGATCTGACCGTGCTGATCACCGGGGAAACCGGGGTGGGCAAGGAGTTGGTGGCCCAGGCCATTCACGCCGCCTCGGCCCGCGCCGACAAACCGATCATCAGCCTCAACTGTGCCGCGCTGCCGGACACTCTGGTGGAGAGCGAGCTGTTCGGCCATGTGCGCGGTGCCTTTACCGGGGCGATGAACGACCGGCGCGGCAAGTTCGAACTGGCCAATGGCGGCACGCTGTTTCTCGATGAAGTCGGCGAATTGTCATTGACCGTGCAGGCCAAGCTGTTGCGCGTGCTGCAAAGCGGCCAACTGCAGCGACTGGGTTCGGACAAGGAGCATCAGGTCGACGTCCGCCTGATCGCGGCAACTAACCGCGACCTGGCCGAGGAAGTGCGCAGCGGCCGTTATCGTGCCGACTTTTATCACCGCCTCAGCGTCTACCCGTTGCTGGTGCCGGCGCTGCGCGATCGCGGGCGTGACGTGTTGCTGCTCAGCGGTTATTTCCTGGAGCAGAATCGTTCGCGCATGGGCCTCAACAGTCTGCGCCTGGGTAGTGATGCGCAAAACGCACTGCTTGCCTATGACTGGCCGGGCAATGTTCGCGAACTGGAACACCTGATCGGCCGCAGCGCCCTCAAAGCGCTGGGTAACTGTAAGGAGAGACCGAAGATTCTAAGCCTGAGCGCCGCGGATCTGGACTTGCCCAATGGCAGCGTTGAAGTCACCGCACAGCAGCCTGCAGCGCCTGCGATGACGCTGGTAACGGGAGACTTGCGCGAGGCCACCGAGAACTATCAACGCCAAGTGATCGCCGCGTGCCTGGAACGGCATCACAACAACTGGGCTAGTGCCGCGCGTGAACTAGGCCTGGATCGCGCGAACCTGGGGCGCATGGCCAAGCGCTTGGGGATGAAATGAATCCCCCTGTGGCAAGAGGGCATGCTGTGGAATGGGGGTTGCTGTGGAACGGGGCTTGCTGGGAATTGGGGCTTTCTGTGGCGAGGGGGCTTGCCCCCGTTCGACCGCGAAGCGGTCGCAAAGGCTGGGGAGCGCTTCGCACTCCGACGGGGGCAAGCCCCCTCGCCACAGAAGGCTCCCTGACCACAGAAGGCTCCCTGACCACAGAAGGCGTCGTGACCACAGCGAGCGCCCTCACAACAGAAAGCCCCATTGCCACAGGTAGACTGATTGCATTAAAGCCTGCCCCCAACAAGTCGATAACCCGGCATCGATAGCCGTTGGCCATCCCGGGATTGCCCGCCACCTTTCTCAACAGAAGGTTCATATGACCGCCACCAAAGCCCGCGCAGACTCACTGTCGCTTCTGCTGTTTACCTTGCGCAGCGGCAAGCTGATGGCGATCAACCTGCTCAAGGTCAGTGAAATCATTCCCTGCCCGCCGCTGACCAAGTTGCCGGAGTCGCATCCTCACGTCAAAGGCATCGCCACCCTGCGCGGAGCGTCGCTGTCGGTGATCGACCTCAGCCGCGCCATTGGTGAGCGCCCGCTGGAGGACCCGAACGGCGGTTGCCTGATCGTCACCGATGTCAGTCGCTCCAAGCAGGGGCTGCATGTTCAGGCAGTCAGCAAGATCATCCATTGCCTGACCACCGACATCCGCCCGCCCCCCTTCGGTTCCGGCGGCCTGCGTTCGTACATCACCGGTGTGACCTCGGTCGATGGCAACCTGGTGCAAGTGCTGGATATCGAAAAAGTCATTCACGGCATCGCCCCGGTGCAGATCGAGATGGCACCCACCGAACTGAGCATGGAGGACGCCGAGACGCTCGGCAGTGCGCGGATTCTGGTAGTCGATGACAGCCAGGTCGCACTGCAACAGTCGGTGCACACCCTGCGCAACCTCGGCCTGCAATGTCATACCGCCCGCAGCGCCAAGGAAGCCATCGACTGCCTGCTGGACCTGCAAGGCACCGCCAATCAGATCAACCTGATTGTCTCGGACATTGAAATGTCGGAAATGGACGGTTACGCCTTTACCCGTACCCTGCGTGAAACGCCGGACTTCGCACACCTCTATGTATTGCTGCACACCTCCCTCGACAGCGCGATGAACGCAGAGAAAGCGCGCGTGGCCGGGGCGAATGCGGTACTGACCAAGTTTTCTTCACCCGAGTTGACCCAGTGCCTGATCACCGCAGCCAAGGCCGTTGCCGAGCAAGGTTATTGAGTCTTGGCCGGAGAATTTTGCTGGCTGATGCGGCGCGACCTTACTGACGTCGTGCCGCAAGCCATCTGGCCAGCCGGCGTGCAGTTGACTCAATATCACTCTGCCCTCGCCGCTGCCGTGCACCAACTGATGGAGCTCGGCCATCGGCAAGGTGGTGGTCGCGTTCCGGCGCTGGACGCCTGGCAACAGCGGTTCGAAACCGACCCCGAATACGACCCGTCCCTGTGTTTCATTGCTCTGGACGCCGAGGGCGTGGTTGCCGTGTGCCAGTGCTGGACCAGCGCGTATATCAACAATCTGGTGGTGCATCCGCGGGCTCAACGACAAGGTTTGGGCCGCGCGTTGCTGCTACAGGCGTTCAAGACGTTTCAACAACGCCGGGAGGGTTTCGTGGATTTGAAGGTGCTGGAAGACAATCAACGGGCGCAGCGATTGTATGAAAGTGTCGGGATGCGCGTGGTTCGCCGGGAGGCGGTGCCGGTCTGATACATCGCCTTCGCGATCAGGCTCGCCATGACGGCCTTACAGATACCATCCCACCATCAGGCATACTCACCCCTTGGACCGCACCTGCCCAAGGACTCCTGAACCATGAAAGCCGCAACCCTGAGCCTGCTCTGCATCGCCGCCCTCGCCCATCAGGCCAGCGCCTCCAGCCTTGACGCCTGGGCCGCCTACGACAAGACAGTACTGGCCAGTTGCACCAAGGCCAGCGGCCTGAAGAATGCCAACCCCGTCGGCAACCCTGCGCAGTTCGATGATCGCGTCGGTTATACCGCGCTGCTGCTCCAGGGCCAGTACCCGCAAAAACACATGAAAGGCGCGCAAGGTACCGAGCTGTGCCTGTACAGCAAAAAGAGCAAAACCGCGTATGTCACCGAATGGGACTCTATCCGGCCAACTGCCAAGGCACAGTGAAGGGTGCATGACATGCTTCGATGCCAGTATTTGCGGCGGCATTAGTCGCCGCAGTCACCGAGCAACCTGAAACCTAGCGCTTGCCCATCGAACGACGAGTCCCGGGAGGTGCCATCCCCGGAGTCTTGGTGTGGCCGTTCTTGGCGCCGTTCTTGTACCACGGCTGGTTGGAGTTCTTGGCCGCTGCCAGCTCGCCGGGCTTGAACGGGAACTTGAACGCCGGGATCGCAGCTTCGGTTTCGCTGTCTGCGCTGGAGTCGACGCTGTCTGGCAGCTCTGCCTGGGCGACGCTGGATGCGTCGGCTACCGGCGGTTGTTTCGGGGATGTCATGAAAGCTCCGGGTGGTGCATAAATGTCGGGCCCGATCAGCGAGCCGCGAAAGGCGCCAGTATAACGGATCGTGAGCGACAAGCCTCTAGCGGCAAGTTTAAAGCCGCTCCCTTCACCGTGACTTGCCGCTTGTAGCTGCCGCCGGGCGAATGTTAGCGTGCTCAGCATTCTCCGCCCGACGAGCCCGCCTCATGAAAAAGACCGTCCTGGCTTTCAGCCGCGTCACTCCCGAAATGGTCGAACGCCTGCAACAAGACTTCGACGTCATCGTGCCGAATCCGAAAAACGGTGACATCAACGCTCAATTCAACGAAGCCCTGCCTAATGCCCATGGCCTGATCGGCGTGGGTCGCAAACTCGGTCGCACTCAGCTGGAAAACGCTACCCGCCTGGAAGTGGTTTCCAGTGTCTCGGTGGGCTACGACAACTACGATCTGGCGTACTTCAATGAACGCGGGATCATGCTCACCAACACGCCCGACGTGCTCACCGAAAGCACTGCGGATCTTGCCTTCGCACTCTTGATGAGCAGCGCCCGTCGCGTCGCGGAACTCGATGCCTGGACCAAGGCCGGCCAATGGCAAGCGACCCTCGGCGCACCGCTGTTCGGTTGTGATGTGCACGGCAAGACCCTGGGCATCGTCGGCATGGGCAACATTGGTGCGGCCATTGCCCGACGCGGTCGCCTGGGCTTCAACATGCCGGTCATTTACAGCGGTAACAGCCGCAAGACCGAACTGGAGCAGGAACTCGGCGCGCAATTTCGCAGCCTCGATCAACTGCTGGCCGAGGCCGACTTCGTCTGCCTGGTTGTACCCCTCAGCGAAAAGACCCGACATCTGATCAGCCATCGTGAACTCGCGCTAATGAAGCCGAGCGCCATTCTGGTGAACATTTCCCGTGGGCCTGTAGTGGATGAACCGGCCCTGATTGAAGCGCTGCAAAACAACCGGATCCGTGGCGCCGGGCTTGACGTCTATGAAAAGGAGCCGCTGACCGAGTCGCCTCTGTTTCAGCTGAAAAACGCCGTAACCTTACCCCACATCGGCTCGGCCACCCATGAAACCCGCGATGCCATGGCCAACCGTGCCCTGACTAACCTGCGCAGCGCCTTGCTGGGCGAACGACCGCAGGATCTGGTTAATCCGCAAGTGTGGAAAGGCTGATTGAACGAAGGCACGTCCTGCTGGACGTGCCACTTTACAAATCAATAAACAACCTCAACCAACCACTGTGCACAACACAGTTAGAGACATAACTTGCAAAGCACCCCTTGGCCCCTCCCTTCTAAAGCCCTATAAACTCCGAACATCGATAAATCCATCGCCGCATATTCGGAGCACACAACATGCACCATTTCACCAGCGCCTACGTGATAAGGCGAAGCAAAGTTTTAATTGTTTTCATGGCGACACTATTCGGACTAACTACTCTTGCCAACAACTTCACCGACTACTCTGCCTATGCAGAGTTCATTGGTAATGTCCTCAGCATGACCAATACCGAAGGCAACGATTCCAGGCGCCACAGGGCCGTTACCTCGGGCCTTTTTCATCACCGATTGTACTGGGCCATCATTACGCTCGAGATAATTTTCACCTTTTGTCTGTTACTGGGCACCCTTCAACTCCTGCACAAGCTCAATGCACCGCGCAGAGAATTCAATGAAGCAAAAAAATTTGCAATAATAGGTTTCGCTACAGCAATCTTCACCTACCAAACCTTTTACTCAATCATTCTTAATGAATGGTTCGACATGGCTTTCGCCCCTCACCATACCGGTTATGAGTGGGCCAGAAACAATATTGAATATATGTTCCTGGGATTAATACTCCTCACCTTGCCAAGGGACAGTTAAATAGTTTCAGGCCAGTTTTTCCGCCGTGGAATTGACGCCGGCCCTGGGCTTGCGAAACACCAGCACATTACCCGACATCACCATCAGCAGCCCCACCAGTGCCGGCGCCGTCCATTGGTAACCTTCGGCAAATGCCGAGACATTGAGCGCCACCACCGGAAACAGCACGGTGCAATAGGCGGCACGTTCAGGCCCCATGCGCCCGACCAGGGTCAGGTAGGCCGTGAAGCCGATCACCGATCCCGGAATGACGAGGTACAGCAACGAGCCGATGTAGCGCGTGTTCCATTCCATATCGAATGGAATACCTTTGACCAGGCACCAGACCGACAGCATCGCCGCGCCGTAGGCCATCCCCCAGGCGTTGGTAGTGAGCGGCTTGAGGCCCGCCTTCTGCTGCAGGCTCGACAAAATGTTGCCTGCCGAGAAGCACAAGGTGCCACACAGTGCCAGGCCGAGCCCCAGAAGAGTTTCAGGGCTGGCGGTGTGCCCTGCCAGTTCCGGCCAGAACAGTAACCCAAGGCCCAGCAGACCCAAGGCACCGCCCATCAGTACGTTGCGTGCAATTCTCTGGCCGAAAAACACCCGCGCATTAAGAGCGTTCCATAGTGTGGCGGTGGAAAACACCACGGCCACCAGGCCACTGGGAATCCACTGGCTGGCGGTGAGAAAGCACATGAAGTTGACGCAAAACAGGCACAGCCCCTGGGCCAGACAAATCAAATGCCCACGCCGGTTCATCACTTGCAGGCGCCGGCTTAGCAGCAGCATCACGAACAGCACCAGCGCGGCGAGGCCGAAGCGATAGACGATCGACACCGGAATGGCCACCACACCCAGCTGCCATTTCAAGGCGATCCAGGTGGTGCCCCAGATCAAGACGGTCAACAGGTACAAAGAAAGGTTCATGACACAGGCTCCTCAATAGGAGCCCAGTGTCCTGCGATGGGCTTGGGCGCACTTGCATAATCTTGCGCATTTGTCAGGTGACGGGCTGGCAGGTGATCGACTACAGAGTAGGATGCAAGGCGTTGGAGAGAACCGATCATGGCCGCACTGGACACCTTGCAAGTCTTTCAAGCCCTCAACAGTTCGCCGAATGCTCGTCTCGAGCACAGTGCCGAGCTCGGTGACGGCTTGTCCGCAGCCTTGTGGAGCAATCATCACGATGCCAGGGATTACGAAGCTCCCAGCCACCACACCCTGTCCTGCTACCTCTCCGGAGGCACCGGCACCTTTCGCCGCGACCAGCCCGGCAAAAAGGGCGCCCCGGACAAGCTGTGCATCCTGCCCGCCGACCACCAGTCAGGCTGGGTGATCAACGGCGACATTCGCCTGGCTCACCTGTATTTCAGCCCACAACAGTTTGCCCTTGGCTGCGTCACCCTGCTCGATCGCGAACCGCGTGAGGTACAACTTCGTGAGCAAACCTTTCTGGAGGACCCTCAACAGGCATTACGTTTTCGGCAGTTGATCGCCCTCAACTGGGACGAACCGGCGGAGCGCCTGCTAACCAGCAGCCTGGCTCATGAAATGCTCAGTCATGCCCTGCTCAGCCAGGTCGGCGTGCGTCAAGGTCTGCGCCTCAAGGGTGGCCTGGCCGCACACCAGCGTCGGCACTTGATTGAGTTTATCGACAGCCAACTGGCTGAAGCTCTCAGCCTGGGCCAGTTGGCCGCGCTGTGCGCGCTATCGGAATACCACTTTGCGCGAATGTTCCGCGAAAGCTTCGGCTTGCCGCCGCACCAGTATGTGTTGGCGCGACGCTTGAGCCGGGCGCGGGATTTGCTGCGCACAACAGTGCAGCCGCTGGGAGATATTGCCCTGGCCTGCGGATTCTCCAGTGCCAGTCATTTTACCAACCGGTTTCGTCAGGCTCTGGGCGCGGCTCCGGGGGAATATCGGCAGGCGTTTGTGCGTTAACCCGCAATTGCTTGTTCGAATCGCCCGCAACGCGGTACAAACAAAACGGGCCTGCGATTGCAGGCCCGTTGTTTTCAGGTGAAAGACTGGGGGAAGGTAAAATGAATCAGCTGTCAGCCGTTAAGCGCAGCCTGCTCGTTCTCCAGAAACTCTTCTTCCAGCAGCTGATCGGCATGGGCGCCACTCTCGATGGGCACCACACTAGCTCGCTTGCCGCGTAATTTGCCGAACATATGTTCCAGCGCATGTTCGAGTTTGGTCGCCGCGCCGTCGATCGCCTGCTCCATGGTGGAGGCTTTATGGGTGACGGAAATCGGTTGATGGCCTTTTGGCCGCGCTTCCAGCTGGCAGCGCATATCGTGAGGACCGGGCTTGTCGCCGTTCTCGTCCCGCAGGTGAACCTCAACCCGGGTCAGATCCTCTTCGTAACGTTCGAGCGTGCTCTCAATGGTAGTACGTACCCACTCCTCCAGTCGTTTACTGCCTTGAATATGGTTATCGCTATTGACTTGGATTTGCATAGTTCATCCCTTATTTCAGCTAGCTCGCGAGAGGCCGGTCAGTTAGCCCTTGGGCGTCATCACCGTGACCTCTTACTTACACAATCGGTCTGTACGCTGAACATTTCAACCCCTGAAAAAAGATAAATATTCATACGCAAAAAAAGCCGGACAAAGGGCAAAAGCGCTGCTAAGGTCGGGAGTTGGGTCGCACCACTTGTTGATGCGAAATCCTCACATCTGCTGCTCGCCCAACGGGTGCAGACCGCGAAAAACCCCCGCCTCCTCTACCAGCCAGTCATGCACCGCGCGCACGCCCGGATGGCTCAGTGCCCCCGGGGCATACAGCAGCATGTAACGTTTGTGGTTGGGTACCGCCAGGCCAAACGGCACGATCAACGCGCCGCGCTCCAGCTCATCATTGAGCAGCGTTCGCCGGGCAATCGCCACGCCCATCCCGGCGATGGCCGCTTCGATCGTCAGGTGATTGCGGTTGAAGGTATGTCCGCGCCGTACATCGGCCCCCTCGAAACCGATGGCATTGAGATAGAACTCCCACTCCGCGTACTCGTAACTGCCGCGCCAGGCAGTGATGTCGTGCAACAAGGGAAAATGCATCAGGTCGGCAGGGCCGTGCAGCGGTGGGCGGCCACGCAACAGACTCGGCGCGCACACCGGAAAGATCTGCTCATCGAGCAAGGCTGTGGATAACAGGCCCGGGTAACTGCCATCGTTCAGATCGATCGCCAGATCGAAGTCCCCTTCGTGCAACGGCACGCTGCTGTCCTCGGCCACCAGGCGCAACTGGATATCCGGGAAGCGCTGCTGCAGGCGCGGCAGGCGCGGGGTCAACCATTTGCTCAGAAAGGAGGGAATCGAGCGCACGCGCAAAATCCCGCTGATCATGCCCGCGTCCAGCCGCCGCAGTTCCGCGTCGATGCTGCCATAGGCCTCGTTGACCGTAATGGCCAGTCGCTGTCCTTGAGCGCTCAGCTCCACCCCACGGGCCCGTCGATGGAAAAGGCGAAACCCCAGACGCTCCTCCAGTTGACGGATCTGCTGGCTGACCGCCCCCGGTGTGATGTGCAGTTCTTCGGCACAGCGGGTGAAGGACAAGTGTCGCGCGGCACAGGCAAACACGTTGAGCCAGACATAAGTCTGGGCGTGTAATTGACGGCTCATCGTTTAGTCCTGCTAAAGGATGTCTTAGGAATTGTCGTTGGTCATGGAAGACCTTGGCAGGCAGTATCGCCGAAATTGCGCTTGTCCTACACAAATGGCAGCGATTCCTCTTCCATTGCTTGTATAGGGTTTAGCATGGCTATCAGTGTTTTCGATCTATTCAAAGTCGGCATCGGTCCGTCCAGTTCCCACACCGTGGGCCCAATGCGTGCTGCCGCAACCTTTGCCCAAGCCCTGATAGATCAAGGATTTCTGGCCGACGTGCGACGGGTACAAATCCGCCTCTACGGCTCCCTGTCGGCAACCGGCGTCGGCCACGCGACAGACCGTGCCTGTGTCATGGGCTTGATGGGCGAATGGCCGGACAGCATAGATCCTGGCACCATCGACGGGCGCATCCAGGCCCTGCGCGAAACGGGCGAACTTTATCTGGCAGGCCAGGCAACCATTGCCTTCAACTGGCAACGCGATCTCCTGCTGCTCGACGAGAGCCTGCCCTACCACCCCAATGCCATGTCGCTGACAGCCTTCGGCGAAACCGGGGAACTGTTCGAGCAAACCTATTACTCGGTGGGCGGTGGTTTCATTATCGAAGCGGCCGAGGCGGCCTCAGGCAAGGCGCCGGGCAATGAAGTCGAATTGCCGTACGATTTTTCCAGCGCTGCTGAATTGCTCAAGCTATGCAACCAGCACGGCCTGCGAGTTGGCGAACTGATGATGGCCAACGAACGCGCATGGCGCAGCGAGGTGCAGATCCGCCAAGGCCTGCTGCACATCTGGTCGGTAATGCGCGAGTGCGTCGAGCAAGGACTGCGTCACGAAGGCATCCTGCCCGGCGGCCTGAATGTTCCTCGTCGGGCGGCGAAACTGCACCGCAGCCTGCTGGAAATCGGCAAGCCAAATGTCATCACTTCGACCTTGTCGGCGATGGAGTGGGTCAACCTGTTTGCCCTGGCCGTGAACGAAGAAAACGCCGCCGGCGGGCGCATGGTCACGGCACCGACCAACGGCGCGGCGGGGATCATTCCGGCGGTGTTGCACTACTACATGAAATTCAATGCGGATGCCTCGGACGATGACGTCGTTGCCTTCCTCCTGGGTGCGGCAGCGGTCGGCATTCTGTGCAAGAAAAATGCGTCGATCTCCGGCGCCGAAGTCGGATGCCAGGGCGAAGTCGGCTCCGCCTGCGCCATGGCTGCCGCCGGACTTGCAGAAGTGCTCGGCGCCACGCCTGAGCAATTGGAGAACGCCGCCGAAATCGGCCTGGAACATAACCTCGGCCTGACCTGCGACCCGGTCGGCGGGTTGGTGCAGGTACCGTGCATCGAGCGCAACGCGATCGCTGCGGTGAAGGCAATCAATGCCACGCAGATGGCCCTGCGCGGCGACGGCAAGCACTTCATTTCCCTGGACCGGGTCATCCGTACCATGCGTGATACCGGCGCCGACATGCATGACAAATACAAGGAAACTTCCCGAGGCGGCCTGGCGGTGAACTGGGTGGAGTGCTGACCGCTTTGGTGGCATACCGCTGTTTACTGCCCTGAATCGGGCGGGCAGAAAGCAGGCGGGCCTCGTGCGCGCCTTCTATTTCCAGTGTTTATTGTTCGAAAATTCTTCCGGCACGCGCCTTGCTACATGCTGGAAGAGCTGCCGCAGGCTGCTCCACAGAAATGATGATGGCGATGGCCGATGGTCCGGTGTTGCGAACTAAACCCGATCACGGCCGGTCAACAACTGCACGTTCAATCAGGCGGTGACGCATCATGGACAACCCTTTCCAGCTCATTACCGATGCCTTTGCGCCGGATTACCAGGTCAACCTGAGCATTCAGGGCCTCGATGGCAGCATCATGCTGACCCTTTCCAACAAGGGCCGCGTGGTAGCCAAGCGGATGATCAGCGCCGACCAGCGCAATGACCCCAAGCGCCTCAAGCGCCTGGTGCAAAGCATTCAGTTCGGCATTGCCATCGAACAGGGCCACAGCGCCAAGGCCATCCTCGATGCCATGACCAATGGCGACAGCCATACCCTGCCGCCGCCACGGACCAAGGGCAGGCCCCGCCCCAACCTGTACCTTTAAAGCTCGCCTTTCTCGATTTCGGGATGCTCCCCGGAACCCGCACCGATCTTGCGTTGCGGGTGTTCGATCTTCACCGACGGGAATTGCGACGAAGCGTAGCGCACCACCAGAATCGCAAACGCCAGCAACAGGATCCCGCCGCACAGGTAGATGATCCCGATATCCGGCGGGTTGTGGTGCGACACGTTGGAGATCAGCAGCCGCGTCAGCGCCGTGATCGCCACATAGATCAGGAAGCGCACTGGCATATGGTTGGTCTTGAAATAAATCCCGACCATCGCACCCAATTCCAGATAAATGAACAGCAGCAGGATGTCATCGATCTTGATGCGTCCCTGCTCGATCATCCCCAAAAATTCCATGACCGCCGCCCAGGCGGTCACCGCTCCGATGGCAAACAGTGCCAGGTAGTGAAAGGATTCGACGAACAGGTTGCCCAGGGACTCGGCCAGTTCATGCACGTTCTGCCGCAGCCTTTCGGCCCAATTGATTTTCACGATGATGCTTCCTTAGGTCTGCTCGACCGGATGATGCGGGTTGGACGTGACGGTTATTCTGCATGCAGAAAAAAGGCCAGCCCATGATGGCGAGCCGTCAGGGATCGCGCGCCGTGGCGTTTGGTCGCACCCGTGGCTGCCTCCCCGAAGCCGGTGTTGCTCGCGAATGGATGCTGCACAGGCCACCGGACAAACCCCGAAATCAAGCTACATTAAAAAGCCACTACCCAAACCACGGGGATTCGCTTATTCTTTAGCTGTATATAGATACAGTAGTCGATACAGACAACCAATGTGAAGGCATGTGAGGTGGTAAATGGCCGTCGAAGTGGTATACCGCAGCAGCCGAGATCTGGAGCGCTTGTTCATGGATAAAGCCGAAGCTGACCGTCATGACAAAATGCTCGAGCTGGCCGAGTTGCTGGCTGAAGTGCTGCACAAAGCCGTTCCGTCCCTGACCGAGCAGCAAGTGGAAGAAGCCGGGATCTACATGGCGAAGAACCGCGATGTATTTGCCAAGGCGTTCAAGAGCCAGCCGGACGCCCTGTCCGAATTGCTCAGTGCTCCTGCCGAAGTCGCGGAAACGGTTGAAGTCGCGGCACCTGTTGAAGAGGCCGGCGCCGAGCCGATCGCCCCGACCAAACCGGCCAAGGCATCGAAAGCAGCAAAGTAAGCAATGCCCGAATTGAATAGGCCCTGAGTCGAATGGCTCAGGGCCTTTTTCATGGCTTCAGCAAAAGACCGTCCGAACGCGGCCCGACCTGCGGCAGCTCCTACCGGTACAGCACTTTCTCGGCGAGTTCGTCGGCCACCCGGGCTGGCGAGCGCTTTTCCGCCTGGGCATGGGCGAAGACTTCGGTCAGTCGCGAACTGATTTTCGACAGGTGTGCCGTGATGGTGCCCAACTCATCGCCACGGTGCTTGAGCGACACGTAGATCAACCCGCCGGCATTGATCACGTAGTCCGGGGCATACAGAATTCCGCGACGCTCCAACTGGTCGGCGACATCAAGATGAGTCAACTGGTTGTTTGCCGAGCCGGCCACCGCCGAACAGCGCAGTTGCGCCACCGAATGGCTGTTGAGCACACCCCCCAGGCCGCAGGGCGCGAGGATGTCGCAGGGCGTGCTGAGCAGGGCGTCGTTGGCGATCGGATGAGCGCCGAGTTGTTCCATGGCCAGTTGCACCTTGCCGTGGTCGATATCGCTGACCAGTAATTCGGCGCCGGCGGCATGCAGCTGTTCGGCCAGCGCATAGCCGACATTGCCCAGCCCCTGGATGGCCACGCGCAAACCTTCCAGATTATCGCTGCCGAGCCGGGCCATGGCAGTGCTTCGAATACCGGTGAACACACCCATCGCCGCATGCGGAGCAGGATCACCCGCCGATGTGGTACTGGTGACGTGCCGGGTCTGTTGGGCGATGCAGTCCATATCGGCCACTGAAGTGCCGCTGTCGATCGCCGTGATGTAGCGGCCCTCGAGCTGCTCGATGCAACGCCCGAATGCCTCGAACAGCGCAGCCCGGCTTTCGACATGGGCCGGGCGCACGATCACCGCGACGCCTCCGCCCTGGGCCAGGCCGGCCAGCGCCGCCTTGTAGCTCATGCCCTGAGCCAGGCGCGCAGCGTCCTCGACCGCAGACTCGTCGTTGGGATAGGCAAGGTAACGACAACCACCCAGGGCGGGCCCTAAACGGCTGTTATGAATGGCAATGACCGCCTTCAACCCGGTCACCGGGTCGACGCTCAGATGCAGCGATTCAAGGCGAGTGCTTTGCATGAGAGCGAACATCGTAAGGCTCCCGAATCACTTTCTTGTAGACGCCAGTATAGGCTTGCGCCCAAAAATTGCAGAAGCGCACCGGAATAAGCACGAGCGCCATGCAGGCTTTCGGAAATAACCTCGAAGGAGTCTCGCGTGGTACTGGACGAAAGCCGGCGACGGGGCTAAAACGAGGCATTCCCCCGGAGATTTTGATGACCCCGCGCCAATCGTTCTTCGCCTGCCTGCAACGTTCACCGCCCGCACTGTTCGAGGCGGCGCTGTGGATTGCGGCCGAACACGACGCCGAGGTCAAACCCGAGGCCGCACTGGCGGATTTCAAGGAACTGCAACAGCGGGTCAGTAGCGGTTTGCCGATGCTGCCAGTGAGCGAACTGGCCCAGCCGTTGCTGCGGCGCATGAACGACCTGGGCTTTGCCCAGGACGACTTCACCCCGTTGCGCCCGCAAGTGGCGTTGCTCAATAAAGTCCTGGAACGTCGGCGTGGGCAGCCTCTGACCCTGGGTCTGATTGCGCTTGAGCTGGCCAGAGGCCTGGAGATCCCCATGGTCGGGGTGAACTTTCCCGGACACTTCCTGTTGCGGGTACCAGGCGCCGATCACCTGCTCGACCCCTGTGGCGGTCGACGCCTGTATCCCAACGATTGCCGGGAGCTGCTACACCGTCAATACGGTCCGGACATGAAGCTCAGCGCCGAACATCTGGTCACCGCCGAACCGGTGCAAATGCTGCAGCGGCTGTCGCGCAACCTGCGTCAGTTGCACCTGTCGCACGAAGACTACATTGGCGCCCTGATCGACGCCGAGCGGGTACTCGAACTGGGCAACGCCAGCGCTTCCGACTATCTGGCCCGGGCCAGCCTGTATCAAAGGCTGGACTGCCCGAATGCGGAACGCTTCGACCTGGAACATGCCCTGATGCTCAGCGACGACCCGATCCAGCGGATTCGACTGACGGAGCGCCTGGGCCATTTACCGCCCAATGCCATCGTCCATTAAAAGCAAAAAATCCGGTTTTTGATTCAAGGCGTATCTGGCTGATTCGCCGGATGAGCCTTGATGAATGCCGAATGGTTCGCTGCCAATGCCGCCACGCGGCGAATCCGTGGATACGCCTCAAGGGAAACATTGAAACGCTCGGCCGCGTACAATTGCGGGATCAGGTAAACGTCAGCCAGGCCAGGCTCAGGGCCGAAGCAATAACCCCCATCACCGATCAACTGCTCCACTGTCGCCAGCCCCTGGCCGATCCAGTGGCCAATCCATTCCACCACCTGCGGTTCGTCATGGCCCAACTGGCGCAGCCTGTTGAGCACGCTGACGTTGTGCAATGGATGCACGTCGCAGCCGATCACCGCCGCCACCCCGCGCTCCCGGGCGCGCGCGCCAAGGTCACTGGAAAGCAGCGCCACCTGTGGATAACGTTCCTCCAGGTACTCGATGATCGCGGGAGACTGGATCAGCAACTCGCCCTCGTCAGTGCGCAACGCCGGCACTCGCCCCTGGGGATTGATGCCCAGATACGCTGGCTGTCGGTGTTCACCACCCGGCGGGGCGATCAGGTTGACCGGCAACGCCTGATAGTCCAGCCCCTTCAATGCCAGCGCGATGCGCACCCGGTAGGACGAAGTCGAGCGGTAGTAGGTATAGAGTTCCATGCCCCGCTCCCGTTAACGCGCCGGCAGTACTTTGCCGCGGCACTCGCCAAAACCGATGGAAGCAAAACCCTCGCGGGTGCAGCGCCCACGCAGGATGATTTCATCACCGTCCTCGAGGAATTTGCGCACCTCGCCGGAAGCCAGTTCGATGGGCTGCTTGCCGCCTTCGGTGATCTCCAGCAGGCTGCCGAACTGACCGCTTTGCGGCCCCGACAAGGTACCCGAACCGAACAGGTCACCGGCCTGCAGCTGGCAGCCATTGACGCTGTGGTGCGCGACCATTTGCGCCACCGTCCAGTACATGTGCCGGGTGTTGCTCAGGGTCAGACGATGGGCTGGCAGATTCTGTTCACGCATGGTTTCGGTAAGCAGCAACACTTCCAGCTCGATGTCGAAAGCGCCGCCCAACTGGTCACGCTTGTCGAGCAGGTACGGCAACGGCTGCGGGTCACCCTGTGGACGCGCAGGCTGGGCACGACGGAATGGCTCCAGGGCTTCGGCAGTGACTACCCACGGCGAAATGCTGGTGATGAAGCTCTTCGACAGGAACGGGCCCAGCGGCTGGTATTCCCAGGCCTGGATATCCCGCGCCGACCAGTCGTTGAGCAGGCAGAAACCGGCGATGTGATCGGCAGCGTCACCGATGGCAATCGAGTCGCCCATGTCGTTGCCCTGGCCGATCCAGATACCCAGTTCCAGTTCGTAGTCCAGGCGCGCGCAAGGGCCGAATACCGGCTCGGTCTGACCGGCTGGCAAGGTCTGGCCTTTCGGACGGCGCACGTCGGTGCCGGAGGGGCGAATGGTCGATGCGCGGCCGTGGTAGCCGATCGGTACGTACTTGTAGTTCGGCAGCAGCGGATTGTCCGGACGGAACAGTTTGCCGACGTTCTGCGCGTGCTCGATGCCGACGTAGAAGTCGGTGTAGTCGTTGATTTTCGCCGGCAGGTGCATTTCGCAGTCCGTCGCCAGCGGCAGCAGTTTTGCGCCCTGGGCTTCAATCTTGCCGTGCAGGGTGCTGCCTTCGGCGAACAATTCCAGCAGGCGTTCGCGCAGGGCTACTCGCGCGTCACGGCCCAGTTCGAAAAAGGCGTTCAACTGACCGCCGCGGGTCGCTTCCACCGCAGTTTTTGCAGCACCGTCAAACAGGCCGGCATCGAGTGCCGCCTGCAGATCGAAAATATGTTCGCCGATGGCCACGCCGCAACGGGGCGCCGACCCCTGGCAGCTGAACACGCCCAACGGCAGGTTCTGCAGGGGGAAATCAGCATGGCCGTTGGCCGAAGCAACCCAGCTGCGAGTAATGGTTGTTTGCGTCATGGGTTATCTCCGGGTCGGGTCGAAAGTGGCGGGCAGCGTGGCCCAGCAGGCGTCGTAAGTGTTTTGCAGTTGCGGGCAATCGAGGGCGAAACGGCTCGGGCGCAGCACCTGGCTGGTCTCGAACATGAAGGCCATGGTGCTGTCGATTTTCGAAGGCTTGAGCTCGGCGTTGATGGCCTTGGTGCAGGTTTCGCCGTCCGGGCCGTGGGCGCTCATGCAGCTGTGCAGGGATGCGCCGCCAGGCACGAAGCCTTCGGCCTTGGCGTCGTATTCGCCCTGGATCAGGCCCATGTATTCGTTCATCAGATTGCGGTGGAACCACGGCGGCCGGAAGGTGTTCTCGGCCACCATCCAGCGCGGCGGGAAGATCACGAAGTCTAGATTGGCCAGGCCATGGACGCTGGTCGGCGAGGTCAGGACTGTGAAAATCGAAGGATCGGGGTGATCGAAGCTGACCGTGCCGAGGGTATTGAAGCGGCGCAGGTCATATTTGTACGGCACGTTGTTACCGTGCCAGGCCACCACGTTCAACGGCGAATGGTCGAGCTCGCAGGCCCACAACTGGCCGAGGAATTTCTGCACCAGGGTGGTCGGTTGCTGCAGGTTTTCATAGGCAGCGACCGGGGTCAGAAAGTCTCGTGGATTGGCCAGGCCGTTGCTGCCGATCGGCCCCAGGTCTGGCAGGCGCAGTGGCGCACCATGGTTCTCGGCAACATAGCCGCGAGCTTGCGGGTCGAGCAACTCGATACGGAATTTGAGGCCACGCGGCAGGACGGCGATCTCCAATGGAGCAAGCTCCAGCACGCCAAGCTCTGTGGCAATGCGCAGGCGGCCCAACTCCGGAACCAGCAACAACTCACCGTCAGCATTGAAGAACACACGCTCCATGGAGCGGTTGGCGCTGTAGTGATAGATGCTGATCCCGACCGGTTTTTCCCCGGCCGAATTGGCCGCCATGTTCACCAGCCCATCGATGAAATCGGTCGGCTCGGCGGGAATGTCCAGCGGATTCCAGCGCAGGCGATTGGGGGTGACTTCACCCAATGGGCCGCCGGCCAGTTGCCGATCGAGTTTGACGAACGCCGGGTGGTTGGCTGACGGCTGAATGCGGTACATCCAGGTTCGCCGCGCTTCGCTGCGCGGCATGGTGAACGCCGTGCCGGAAAACTGTTCGGTGTAGAGGCCGTACGGCGCTTTCTGCGGGGAGTTGTGGCCGACGGGCAGTGCGCCGGGCAACGCTTCACTGCTGAATTCGTTGCCGAAACCAGGCAGATACGCCAGCGCCGACGTCGTTGAATCGGTGTTCATGGAGCCTCCTGAACGGGAGTCGGCGCCGGCCAGTCGCCCTGGTGCAGGGCTGAAGGCACGCCTGGGTTATTTTTATCGTAATTCAATTACGCATAACGTAATTTGATTGGTATTGACCGTCAAGTTATAAAGACGCCCATTCGATACGGGATCACACCGCCGCCATGGAAAAACCTACCAGCGACAGCAACGGCAAACAGAAAGTCCGCTCGGCCGAGGTCGGCACCGACATCCTCAAGGCCCTGGCCATGTTGTCGCCTTCGACCTCGCTGTCGCGCCTGGCCGAACACGTGCAGATGCCGGCAAGCAAGGTTCACCGTTATCTGCAGGCGCTGATCGCCAGCGGTTTCGCCGAACAGAACCCCGCCACCAACCATTACGGACTGGGCCGCGAAGCCTTGCGCGTAGGCCTGGCGGCACTCAACAGTATGGACGTGCTGAAAGTCGCCGCCCTGCCCCTGGCCGAGTTACGCGACGACTTGAACGAAACCTGTTTCCTGGCGGTTTGGGGCAATCAGGGTGCCACGGTGGTGCACATCGAACCGGCGGTGCGCGCGGTGACGGTGGTAACACAACTGGGGTCGGTGCTGCCGCTGCTAAGCTCTTCGACAGGGCTGGTGTTCGGCGCTTATCTTCCTGCACGGGAGACCGTGGAGCTGCGTGATCAGGAGTTACAAGGCAACGCAGCCCATGCGATGGCGGATGAGCAGGCCTGGTCGGCAACCTGCGAACAGATCCGCCAACGCGGCCTGCATCATGTCCACGGCTTGCTGATGCCTGGCGTGGATGCCCTGTCGGCACCGGTGTTCAACACGATGGGCAAAATAATCGCGGTACTGACCGTGGTCGGGCCGACCTCGCTGTTCCATGCCGATGAAGACGGTCCCGCTGCCCGGCGTTTGCTGGCGGCCAGCCGTGCGGTCAGTTGGCGCATGGGGTTTGAACCCGCAGTATCGCCCCCTTGAACCCGGCGCTTGTGATCAGGCGTGCAGCATCAATCCCAGTTTCTTGGCCATGGCAACAGCCTGGGTGCGACGTTCAACACCCAACTTGCCATGGATACGCCGTGCGTGGGTTTTTACCGTGTGCAATGAGATGAACAGCTGCTCGGCAATTTGTTGATTGGAGTGACCCTGGGCAATCAACCCGAGCACTTCAAGCTCACGAGTACTCAACAAGCTGGCGTCGGGCGCCAGCGTGGCCGCCGGTACTTCCCCGCGCAAGCGGCAGAGCAGGTCAGGCTGGCGTAGACACAGCTCGCGCAATGCCTGTTGCCCATTGCAGCGTTCCACCAACGCCAGGCCTGCAGCCAGTGCGCTCTTGGCCAGAGCCGGCTCGCCGGTGAGGTCCGCCACTTCGCAGATCACCAGTTGCAATTCCGCTTCCAGCGTCAGCATGGCGTGCCGCTGCGCGTGATCGAGTAACTCCCTGAGCCGATGCAGTGGCTGCTGCGCCTGTTGCTGATAGGTCTCTGCCAGCAACAGTTGATATTCGATACGCGTGATCAACTGCAACGTCGCCGGAGGAGCCTGGCGCGCATGGGGCCCGCGATAATGACGCAAGACACGGGTCAAGGCTTCACGAGCCAATTGCGCACGCCCTTGCTGCAACCAGAAATGGCTGCTGATTTGCAGCAACACTCCGCGATAAACCGTGTCGGGAATCTGCCGCTGTTGCATCAGCCGTTCCGCCTCGCGCAGACGATCAAACGCATGGGCGTAATCGCGTTGATTTGCGGCTATCTGCGCCTGCCCGAGAAAGCCATACAACACATGCTTGTCCTGGCTGAGCAGGCAATCATCCAGGCCGCTGCGGAACAACTCTGCGGCCAATTCGTCTTGCCCCTGGCTGAGAGCCAACCGCCCGCGACGCAAGGCAATGCGCCCCAGCAGTGGCGTCGGCCGATCGGCCTGGCGCCCCAGCATTTCCTCGATATCGACCAGCAACCGCTCGGCACGCCCGGGCGCGCCCCGTTGCTCCAGCAATTGCGCATGATCCAGTTCCAGCAAGCCCTCGAACAGCAGCGAGCCTTGCGCCCGCGCCAGGCACAATGCGTCGCGATTGAAAGACTGGGCAGCGTCCAGGTCGGCATCGAGCAACGCTTGCTGGGTCAACCCGGAAAAACACAGCAGCCTGGCCGGCCAGGCGTCGGGGCCCAGGTCGTCCAGCGCTTCAAGGAAGTGTGCCCGCGCAGGCGCTTTGCGCCCCTGCAAATGCAGGAGCCAGCCCTGCTGCGCTTGCCAACGGGCCAACAGCTGGCGCTGCAACAGCGCGGTCGGCTGCGGGGCGAAGCGTCCCAACTGTTCAATGCAGGCAGCCCCCTGCTCGAAGCGCCCGGCAAATAGCAGCGCAGCGGTAATCAGCCCCACCCGGTGCGGCGTCCCCAGGGTCAATTGCTCGCCCAGGCGTTCATGCAGCCTCAACAACAAGGTTACATTCTGGCGTTTGAACAGGTGCTCAACGCTGAAATGCTGCAACAGGCTGACCGCGACCTCGAACTCCTGCGCCAATAACGCTTGCTCGAACGCACCCTGCCAGTCCTCCTCGGCGCTGAACCATTGGCAGGCCCGGCGATGCCAGGAACGGCCGGTCGAACCTGGCTCGTCACGCATCGCCCTGGCCAATGGTTCGAAGATTCGCAACCACTCGGCGGAGTCCTCCCAGGGTTCGATGAAGCAGCCCGCCTCCTGCAACGCATGCAGCCATTGCGCGCCCTCACCGGCGCCGAAAAGATGCTCGCACAGGCTGGCATTGAAACGCGGCAAATGGACCAACACCTGCCATACCTCGACCAGTTCCGGCGGCAGGGTGTTGAACAGTTCATGTTGCAAGTAATCGAGCAGCGTCGTCGAACGCCCCTGCTCGCTCGCCCAGGGACAACCCTCTAGCAATGTGATACGCACGCCGGCACACCAGCCGCCACTGCGCTCGAAAACTTTTCTGGCGGTTTGCATCGCCACGGATGGCTCGACATGGACAAGCAGCTGGGCGATCTCGGCTTCGGTAAACGCCAGTGTCCGGCTTTCGCACTCATACAGTTGGTCATCCAGCAGCAACCGTGGCCAGTTGCAAGGCGGTCGCCGACGCGAACCCAGCCACCATGTCAGCGCCGGACTGGCGACGGCCAGCAGGCGATCCAGCAGGCGATCGAGCTCTGGATTGGGCAGGCGACAGTAATCGTCGAGAAACAGCCAGGTTGGAGTTTGCAACTGAGCCAGAGACTCCAGCAACCCTGACTCATCCGACGAAGCCAGGCCCAGCACCTGTGACAGACGCAACACAAATCCGCCAACACTGAAGGACTCCCCCGCCAGTGGCAGCCAATACACCCGACAGTGCTCCGGTGCCCGTAACAAGCACTCGGTAAGCAGCGCGCTCTTGCCGCTGCCCGCGGGAGCACACAGCAACTTCACCCGCGCCGTGGAGGCCAGCATCGGCTCGGTCAGGCGCTGGCGCGACAGGTGCTGGGATGACAATCGGGGCACAAATGCGGGGCGATCCAGACAGGCCCTCATTGCAGTCATTGTGGTGCGCCTTTTTTATAATTCTGGCGCCACCCTAGACCTCTCCCGAGCGCTTGGTGAAGAAGTATTCAACACACTGATCGCCCGCTATAAAAAAGGTGACCGAAAAGTCACCCTTTTGTGCAAACGATGTAGGAAAACTACCGCACGCCCGTACTCCGCAAGGCTGCCGGTGTGTAGTCCCCTGCTTTGGCATCGATGTTGAACTCAAAGCTGCGCTTCTCTTCGTTCTTCATCCCCAAGGCAATGTAGCGACCGGCGATCAGGTCATACAAGGCTTCGACGGTGTAGGCCGGCACCTGGTGATCGTAGTAGAACTGCGCATGCCCTTCGGCGACTCGCCAGAGTTGGCCACGCCCGTCGTAGTGATCGGCCAGGGCCACCTGCCAGCTGTCCTCGTCGATGTACATGTGCCGCTTGGCGTATACGTGCCGTTCGTTGGGTTTGACTGTGGCGACGACCTCCCAGACCCGGTGCAGTTCATAGCGGGTCAGGTCCTGATTGATATGCCCGGCCTTGATCACATCGGTGTATTTGAGGCTTGGCGAATCGAGTTTGTAGCTGTTGTAGGGGATGTACATTTCCTTCTTGCCGATCAGCTTCCAGTCGTAGCGATCCGGCGCCCCGGAAAACATGTCGAAGTTGTCGGTGGTGCGCAACCCGTCCGACGAGGTGCCGACACCGTCATACGCCACTTGTGGCGCGCGTCGTACCCGGCGCTGGCCGGCGTTGTAGATCCAGGCCTTGCGCGGCTCCTTGACCTGATCGAGGGTCTCGTGAACCAGCAACACGTTGCCCGCCAGCCGCGCCGGCGCGGTGACTTCCTGCTTGAAATAGCTGAGGACGTTTTCATCACTGCCCGGTTTCAGATCCCCCAGCAACGACGGTACGGCCACCTCGTCCTTGAAGCGGATGACAGTGAAATCACCATTCGATTGTGGTGTTGCCTGGGTGATGGTACGGCGCAGATTGCCGCCGTGATAACGGGTGATGTGGTTCCAGATCACCTCCACGCCGTTTTTCGGAATCGGGAAGGCGTAGTAGCGGTTGCCGGTGAAATTGGCCAGCCCGTTACCGTCGTTGATCGGGGTCACGTTCAGCGCGCTGCGCTTGGCCGACTCGTAGATCTCCGTCGGCAGGGCCACGGTGCGGTGAGTCGGGTAAACCGGGATCTTGTAGGTTTCGGGATAGCGTTTGAACATCGCGAGCTGACCGTCAGAGAGCTTGTCCTTGTACTTGTCGGCGGTCGCTGCCGTGATGATGAACAACGGTTTTTCATTGGCAAACGGGTCGGCGAGGAAGCCCTTGCTGTCCACGGCGCCGGCGTTTTTCGCGATGCCACCGGTCCAGGCCGGAATCGAGCCAGCGGCATTGCCGGCCTTCTCGGCGCCTACGGGCGTGAGGCTGGTGCCCAGCTTGTCGGCCTCCTGCGGCGATACCGCGGCCATCACATTGGCGGCCAGCAAGCTCAGGGCCAAAACACTGCCGATTTGCAGAATCATCTTGCGCATTGCAATTATCCTTTTCAGCCAGATCAGAAGTTCACGCCAAAGCTCAATGCCACGAAGTCACGGTCTTCGAGGACGTTGTAATCACCACCGAAAAAGTCGGTGTAACTGAGGCTCGCGCTGTAGGTATTGCGGTAGTCCGCATCGACGCCGAGGCTGACCGCCTTGGCGCCTTCATTGAACAGACCGTTGGGGCCATAACCAGCGACGTCGTGGGACCATGAGAGGTTGGGCTTCAAGTTGATCCCGGCGATGACGTTGTTGTAGTCGAGGATGGCCCGGGCGCGATAACCCCATGACGTCGATGTGACGAAGCCATCGGTGTCACCGCCGAAGCCGTACTGGCCGTACACCGAATCGCGGCCGTAACGCAGTTTGCTGCGCCCCTCAAGTCCGCCGACCCGGACCACTGCGGCCTCACCCACCAAGGTCAGGCGATCGGCACCTGCAACTTGATCGATGAAATGTGTCAGGGTGCTCTGGATCTGCGTCACTTCCTTGCGGCGATAGCCTTTGTTGTCGGCACCGGGCGAGGTCGCAATCGGTGACGCCGCACCGCCGGCGATCGGATTGAGCAACGCCAGGGTCAAGTCGTTGGTGTTGACCTGTACCGGGGCGTTGGGGCGATAGCTGATCTCGCCGGTCCAGGCGGTACCGGTCGACAACGTGGTGGAGAAGCTCGCGCCATACAGGCGAATGTCTTCGGGGTACTCGAGGTAGTACTGGCCGCGGCCGAGCATTACGCTTTGCGCCAGCCCCGAGCCTGTGCCGGGAGCGATACGGTTGGCGGTAGCGACGATCCCCGGAATGCTCGCCAGCGTCCCGGCCCCGGCGGTGGTGGTGCCGACATTGGGTGTGCGGCTGTGATAGTTCATGAAGTACAGACCGTACTCGGTGTCATCCCCCAACCAGCGCAGCGCCGAACCCCACTGCCCCGAATCCCGCGCATCGCGGTCGCCGCCACGGGGCACGACCACGCCTTCGCGGGTGACTTCGAAGCCCTGGCCAAACGCAGCGGCAATCGGCTGCAACGGTGCAATGGCCGGGTTGCCGACGGTGTAGCCCTTGTTGCAACCGTCCGCCACCACATCGACACCAAAGAAGGTGCCGCAGTTATCGACGACGGTCTGGTCCCACTCCAGCTGGTAGAAGCCTTCGACCGTCAATTTGTCGGTCAGGCCCTGGGAAGCGAACAGCATGTTGACCGGAATCAGGCCTTCCTTGATCTCGGCACCCGGGCGGCGAAACGCGGACACGTCGACCGGGTTGATGCTGTTGATCGAGTTGCCGATGAAAGTACTTTCCCCCCAACTGACCACCTGCTTGCCGACTCGCGACGTACCGGGCAGATCGGCGATGGAATAGTTGTGGTAGACGAAGGCATCGAGGATCTGCCCCCCGGACGACTTGGCGCCCTCTTTGCGATTGTGATCGCTGATCGGCTTGAACTCACGATCTTCGTCCTTCAACTCGAAGTCGTACCAGTACTTGCCGCGAACAAACACACCGGTGTCGCCGTACTTCAGTTCGAGGTCATGAATACCTTTGAAAATCTTCGAGAAGGTTTCACCCTTCTTGAAGTTCAGTCGCCCGTCGTCACCGGTCGAGGCCTGACCACTGCCGCCATTGACCGTGCCCACCAACGCGTCATCCGCGTCCCGCATCCCCCAACTCGCGCCGACCGAGAGTGAAGAGTCGAACGTCCCCTCGATCTCGCCGATGTTGAATGAAATGGCCTGTGCCTGGGCACAGCAACCCAAAGCCACCGCAGCCGCCAAGGCTTGCGGTGTGAAGATGGCGCGCATTGTTGTTTTTGTCATGCGTCTTCCCCGGTGAGTGACAGAAGGCTTCACCCTACTGCCGGGTACCGGGGTCGATAAGCGCACCAAGGAGGTATTCGCGGTGTAGCTCGAAAGGATGACTGAGCAATGGATTTCGCCGACTGTTGCCCGGGCTGCAACAGTGCATGTCCGGAATCGGTATTTTTCCTGGAGGATTCGGGGTCTATGCTTTTTGTGCGCTCACGGTAAACCGCCTGAGCGCAGGACGTAACGACTCGGGTCGTTACTGACAGATTTCGGATGAACTGAAGACTTCGGTTTATCGCCCTGTGTGCACTGACGTTGATTTGTTGCTCCTTGATCAAACGTCTTACTTTGGCCGCTGCGTTTGCAGCGGCCTTTTTTATGGGCAACATCAATTAACCAATAATATTCACTACACATTTTTATATAAAGCTATCCCACTTGTCGGGAACACCCATACATACTTGCGCAAACATCCTGAGCACTTATTGGACTTAAGATCAATTTCCAGCCTTCACTGAATGGACAGCTGGTTTAAATCTTAACCACACGAGTCTCCCCATGAAAAAAATCACATATAACAAGTATCGCTCAATTGCAGGCTTTGACAGTCGCGTACGTTTTCTGGTGTTCCACTACACCGCCAGCGACTTTGCCCGCTCAATCGATTTATTGACCGGTCCGTCTGTCAGCGCTCATTACCTGGTTCCGGATATTACCGACCCGACCTACCTGGAAGCCGGCTACACGGAACAGGAAGTCTTCAACCTGGTGGACGAACGCGATCGCGCTTGGCATGCAGGCGTCAGCCAGTGGGGTAACCGCCGGCTGCTGAATGAGTCTTCCATCGGTGTAGAAATCGTCAACCTGGCGACCGACAACGATGGTGAGTTCTTTTTTCCGCCGTATCATCCCGAGCAAATTGCCGTGATTGAAGATCTGGCGCTGAATATTCTGACGCGTTATCCAGATATTAACCCCACGCATGTTCTGGGTCATTCCGATATCACGATTGGTCGCAGAAGCGACCCCGGGCCAGAGTTCCCCTGGCATACACTTTACTTGAAGGGCGTCGGTGCCTGGTTTGATGAATCAACCCGTGACAAATATCTTCAGCAATACGAGGCATCCGGTGTTCCGGCGCAATGTGAATTATTGAGATTATTTAAACGTTATGGATATGACACATCTAACGCCTCTAACAAGGCGGGATTCAAAGCACTTGTCCGCGCGTTTCAGTTGCACTTTCGCCCGAAAAATTACGATGGGGTGATCGACGCACAGACGGCCGCAAACCTGGCGGCGCTGGTACACAAGTACTTCCCTGAATCACCTGCGAAAACCGGACTGTGATCCGCCATTAAAAAATCGGCAAGGACACAGAGTGTGGCCTTGCCGATACCGTATACGCGAGTTGCTCTACCCTTCTCATCGTTCTGGTTGGGTTTCATAGAATCTTGGCAAATCGTTCCGACAAAACCCGCCTGCAACTCTTTACAGAGAATACTTCTGCAAATTCCCCATCATCTCTTTCAACGCTTCAATATTGTCCTTCGGATGCGCCGCCCCTTCGAAATCGCAAATCTGCTGCCAATGGGCAGCCACGTCCTCAGGCGAAAATCCAACCCGCGGATCAAACCCTGCCCCCAGGCTGCGCTCCCAGCGGACCTTGCCCATCCAGCCGCCGCCGACTTCGAACAGGCCGGAGGTTTCCTGGCAGTTCTCGCTGGCCAGGTACACCACCAGCGGGCTGACCAGTTCCGGCTTCAGTTGCTCGAACACTTGCGGCGGGATCAGGCCTTCGGTCATGCGGGTGCCGCCGGTCGGGGCGATGGCGTTGACCAGAATGTTGTTCTTGCGACCTTCGATGGCGAGGGTGCGGGTCAGGCCGTAGAGGCCGAGTTTGGCCATGCCATAGTTGGACTGGCCGAAGTTGCCGTAGATGCCCGAGGTGGACGCAGTGAAGATCACCCGACCGTAGTTTTGCTCACGCATGTGCGGCCAGGCCGCGCGGGTCACTTTGTAGGCCCCTTCGACGTGGACGCGGTAAACCAGGTCCCAGTCGGCGTCGTCCATCTTGTGGAAGGTCTTGTCGCGCAGGATCCCGGCATTGTTGACCACCACGTCGACCCGGCCAAAAACGTCGAGGGCGTGTTGCACAAGTTTGTCGCCATCGGTGACGGAGTCGTGGTTGGCCTCGGCGATGCCGCCGGCCTCGCGAATCTCCGCGACTACCCGGTCTGCCGCCGAAGCGTTGGCGCCCTCGCCCTGGGCCGAGCCGCCGAGATCGTTGACCAGAACCCTGGCGCCCTGCTTGGCGAACAGCAGTGCATGGGCGCGTCCCAGGCCACCACCTGCGCCGGTAATGATCACAACTTTATCTTCGAAGCGCACAGACTCATTCATTGGGGGACTCCAGCAGGCCTAGGGACGATAGGTCCGAGTGTCAGGCACGGCGCGGCGAGTCACAATGAACACGAGGAAGGCTGAATGGTGCGCGATAAGGCTGGGGGATGATTGACTGAAGAAGTAGACACGGTCCTGTGGCTGCTCAGGAGCAGGCCACTTTGCGCGGTTGCGACATCAATTGATCACGAAACTCCAGGTAGTGCCTGAGCACCTGCCCCGCAGCCTCGATCTGCGGGTAATGGCCGATGCCCGGCAAAACCACAGTGTCCGGCTCGGCAATCAGTTGCCGATAACGTTCGACCATATGCGCACCGGAGATCGGATCGACTTCGCCATCGATCACCCGCAACGGCACTTCACCACGCTGCATCGCTGTCACCCAACGGTCACGCCAGACTCGTCGTTCGGGGATGTAGCCGATCAATTTGTGCATGATCCGTGGCCCGCGATGGCTTTCCACCAGGCTCCAGAAGTCATCCATCTCGCTTTCGCTGGGGCGGGTGTGCGGCCCGAATATCTGCCGAAAACTCTTTACCAGTCCGTCCCGGCTGAAGGCGCGGCCGATCATCCAGCCCAACGGGCTGAGCAGCAGCTTTTGCACCAATACCGGACGATGGGTTTCAGGAAACAGGCCGCCGTTGAGAAACACGCAACTGGCCAGCATCACGCGCGATTCGTAATGCCTGGCCAGCAGTTCTTGCGCCACACTGTCGCCATAATCGTGGGCCAACAAGTGCACCGCTTGCTCGACCTTCAAATGCGCGAGTAGCGCCTCTTGCAGGTCCGCCTGCTCCAGCAGGCTGTATTCATGGTCCACCGGTTTGGCGGAATCTCCGAAACCCAACATGTCGCAGGCAATCACACGAAAACGCTGGGCCAGCGGCTGCCAAAGGTAGTGCCAGTCCCAACTGGCTGTAGGAAAGCCATGAATGAGCAGCAGGGGCTCGCCCTGACCTGCCGTCCAGTAGCGGATGGCCTGCCCGCGGAATTCAAACATCTGGCTGCGTTTGCGCCAGACACACAGCGGGATCTCGGGGAGTTCCATCAGAGTTTGTAACCCGGGTCGAGTTTATCGAGTTTGCGCAGCAGCGCCGGCCAGGCCAACGCTCCGCCCATTCCTTGAGCACTTCGGGTAACGCCAGCAATCATCGCCTTGGCACCGGCCAGAACCTGTGGCTCGATGGCAATCAGTTCGGCACTGCCGTTTTGCGCCATGACCTGAATGTCACAGGCGCGCTGGAAGGTAAACATCATCAGAAACGTGTCGGCGATGGTGCTGCCGCAGGTCAGCAAACCGTGGTTATGCAACATCAGGAAGTTGTTTTCGCCCAGATCGGCCTGCAACCGCGCTTTTTCTTCATGGTTGAGTGCGACACCTTCATAGGGGTGATAAGCCAGGCTGGAAAGAACAAACAGTGCCTGCTGGCTGATTGGCACAATGCCCTGTTTCTGCGCCGATACGGCGACACCCGACGCCGTATGGGTATGCAACACGCAAACGACGTCGTGTCGCACTTCATGCACCGCGCTATGGATGGTGTACCCCGCCGGATTGATCTCGTAGGGGCTGTCCATCAGTTTGTTGCCCGCCTGATCGACCTTGACCAGGCTCGATGCGGTGATTTCGTCAAACATCAGCCCGAACGGGTTGATCAGGAAGTCTTCAGTGCCCGGCACCTTGGCCGAGATGTGGGTAAAAATCAGATCATCCCAGCCATGCTGCGCTACCAGTCGGTAACAGGCAGCGAGGTCGACGCGAGTTTGCCACTCGGCTGCACTGACCCGGTCTTTTACACGATTGGGGGATAAGACTGGAGCTATGTACACGGCCAGAAACCTCGGTCTTTTTATTATGGTGTGTATCCAATGATTACCGAGTCTAGTCCCCCGCAGGGTTCGTGTAGTTGCATTGGCAGCCAGCTTGATGGCCCGGCGAGTCAGTCGCTGTGGGAAACCGCATCGGTGTCAAAGTACCGACGCCAGTCATGGTCAGGTGGGCAGTGAATGCCTGGCCGCCAGAACCATGACTGCTTCTGCAATTGGGTGTCTCTCAGCCCTGCAAGGCGCTGATCAGTTGGGCTAGCCAAGGCTCGGCGTCCGTCTCCGGGGTCACGCTTTCGCTGGCATCCAGACGCAGCATCGGTACGACTTCACGAACGCCCATCTCGCTGAACAATTCCCGCATCAGTTCGCCGCCGCCGCAAAACGTATCGCCATAGCTGGCATCACCCAATCCGATCACGGCGCCCGGCAGGCCACGCCAGGCGGCGGGCAACTGGTCACGAATCGTCGAATACAGGGGTTGCAGGTTGTCCGGCAACTCGCCCATGCCTGTGGTCGAAGTCACTGCCAGAAAGGCTTGCGGGCCATAGGCCAGAACGTCTGCAAGCGTGCCTCGCGGGTTGTGCCAGGTGTCGAAACCGGCGGCTTGCAAAATGCTCGCTGCGTGGCGGGCAACTTCTTCCGCCGAGCCATAGACCGAGCCGGAAATGATGGCGACTTTCATCAATCTGAATCCTGATACCAAGTAGAGGACCGGGATATTAACAGCCCGCTGTTGAATGTTCTTTTAGAATGCAATCGACAATCAATCACGAATGGATGCCACGATGATTAACGCGCAGCTTTTGCAGATGGTCATAAATGCCTCTAACGACGGCATCGTGATTGCCGAAAAGGAAGGCGATCAAGACAACATCCTGATTTACGTCAACCCGGCATTCGAACGCCTGACAGGCTACACCAGTGAAGAAATCCTCTATCAGGACTGCCGCTTTCTGCAGTCCGGCGACCGGGATCAGGAAGCGCTGACATCTATTCGCGCCGCGCTGAAAGGCCAAGGATCCTGCCGGGAAATCCTCAGAAACTACCGCAAGGACGGCACGCCGTTCTGGAACGAATTGTCCCTTTCGACGGTGAAGAACCCCAACGACGGACAAACCTATTTCGTCGGCGTGCAGAAAGACGTCACCGCTCAGGTCAAGGCGCAACAGCGTGTGGTTCAGCTTGAAGCACGGGTGGCCGCGCTAAAGTCTGAGCTTGCAGCACTGCAGGCGACGAACGGTAGAAACAAAACCGAGAACTAATGGTCATTAACTATAATCACCAATGACTTTGTAATTATACCTTTCGAGCTGACCATGCATCGTGACGCACTCCTGACCCAGGATGAGCTGGATTTCATCCAGACCATGCAACACAACCCGCAGCTAAATGTGCGGGATGCGACGTCGAGCCTGCTCGTCAACGGTGGATCGCAAATCCGTGACTTGCTCACCCGGCTGGCAGCGCATGAACAGGTGACCATTCAGGCGAGTTTCGAAAACCAGCAAATAGCCTTCCCCCTGCACTTGGTGGAAGACGAATTCCATGCCTTGCATTTACGCCTTGGTGTTCCTGCCATTTATGAAGACGGGCCGTTGGTCCGACCATGGCGGCTGGTGCTCAATGAACCTGTGGCACTGGAGAACGCCACTGGCCAACCCGGCACAATGTGGGTGCATGAAGTGTCGTTCAAAGGGGTTTTGCTGGAAGTGCGCAACAAGACCAAACCGCCCAAGCATTTTGCCCTGTGGTTCAGCCCTTCGGGCTATGAGCGGATCGCGTTGCGCGGCACCTTTGAGAAAGAAACCGAACAGGGTTTCTACGCCTACCAATTGAGCCAGAGTGATACCGACGAAACCGAGCGCCTGCGCCAGTACATCCTGCAGCAGCATCGGCTGACTCACCCCGCCTTGCATCAATGACTCTCAAGTATCGAGATTGCCTGCCAGGAACTGCTTCAGACGTTGGCACATGACATCGCCGTCGTGACCCAGGCAACCGATGGATGATCCGGCCAGTTCCTCTTCCGCCAAATCAGAAGCATCCCCGGCCAGCAACAACCGGCATTCCAGGCTCATGGCCAGGCGGTTCAAGCGCCGGGGCAAGTCGGCTGCCGGCAGGTGATTGGAGAACAACACCAGCGCCTCGGGCCTGATCCTTTCGCAGACCAGGGGCAGTTCGTCTAGCAACTGACCGATATTCAGTACTCGCACTCCCGCCTGCCCTACGCCAAGAAACAGCGAGGCAACCAGCAATTCCAGTTCCCGGCACTGGCCGGCCAGGGCGCCGACAATCACCCTTCGAGGATCTGTACCGCGATTCAACAGCAGTCGTTGCAGCACTCGATCCCGCAGGAAACCATCGAAGAACAGCCACTCGCTGGAGCCGCCGAATCTATCCTGGCGATGCAGCAATTGCTTCCAGACAGGCATCAGAATGTCTTGAAACACCACCGCTTGGGAATATGTGGAAAAGATCTGCCCGTAGATTCGCTCCAGCTGGATCTCGTCAAACGCGCTGACGGCAGCCTGAACCTGCTGCTGCCATTGCGCGTAGTCGGCTTGCACCAGGTCGTTGGGAATCAGATGCGCCAATGGCTGCAACGGAGCAGACCTGGCCAGTATCGTGCCAATCTTGCTGACAGCAACACCGCGCTCTATCCAGCCCAGAATACTGCGAACACGCTCAATATCGGTCATCGAATACAGGCGATGCCCACTTTCGGTGCGCGTGGGCACGATCAGCCCATGACGGCGCTCCCAGGCCCGGAGCGTGACCGGGTTGACTCCTGTCAGGCGCGCCACCTCGCGAATCGGAAACAACTCTTGCTGTTCCAGCGAAGCGGACACCTGTACACCTGAAGCAGCATCAGTGAGTACGGGCATCGGCGTTCTACGTCCATGTGTAGTTCGGCCCCCCATTTAACGCTCTTGCACCACTTTGATTCAAGCCATCGCTGCTCGAAAAACAACAAATACGAAAACAGGTAGAATACGGAATAGTCCTTGCTAGTCCCCAGAGGCAGCCCACCACCCCGGCGCTGTGCCTGGCGAAGTTCCTACCCGGAACATCGCAGACGTATTTACGGAGATACACAATGTCTACCTCACCCGTCACGCTGATGGTTGCTCGCCGCGTTGCCGATGGCCGCTATCAGGAGCTGATCGCCTGGTTGCGCGAAGGCGAACAACTGGCCACCGACTTCCCCGGCTATCTCGGCTCCGGCGTGCTTGCTCCGCCGCCCGACGATGACGAATTCCAGATCATCTTTCGCTTCGCCGACGAGCAGACCCTGCACGCCTGGGAGCACTCCGCTTCGCGCACTGCCTGGCTCGGACGTGGCAGCGATCTGTTCGCCCATCCAACCGAACATCGGGTAAGCGGTATCGAAGGCTGGTTCGGTGCGGCCGGTCAACGACCGCCACGCTGGAAACAGGCAGTGGCGATCTGGCTGGCATTTTTTCCGGTATCGATGCTGTTCAACTTTGTACTGGGCCCATTGCTCAGTGACATGGCATTGCTGCCCAAGGTGTTAGTCAGCACCCTGTGCCTGACGCCGATGATGGTGTATCTCTTCATTCCCCTCTCGACCCGGTTGCTGGCCAACTGGTTGAATGCCACGCCTGCACGCCACTTGCACGTCGAGCCCTCCACGCAAAATCATAGATAAACCTGCGGGAGCGAGCCTGCTTGCGATGAGGCCGCCACATTCAACATCAGTGGCGCCTGATCTACCGCCATCGCGAGCAGGCTGGCTCCCACAGACGACGCACCCTCGATAGGTGAACACCACCGCGCGCTGGTATAGTTTTGCTATTACCGCGACGTGAGCCGTTCATGACCTCTTCCGCAGCCCCCATTCTCATCACCGGCGCCGGCCAGCGTGTCGGCCTGCACTGCGCGCAACGTTTGCTTGAAGACGGCCACCGGGTGATCTTCACCTACCGCACCGAGCGCCCGGGCGTGCGAGCCCTGCGCGATCTGGGGGCGACTGCACTGTTCGCGGATTTCTCCAGTGAAACCGGGATTTTCGCATTCATCAGCGACCTGAAAACCCATACCGACAGCCTGCGGGCGATTGTCCATAACGCTTCCGAATGGCTGGCCGAAACCCCCGACACCGATGCCGCAGCGTTCACACGCATGTTCAGCGTGCACATGCTGGCGCCCTACCTGATCAACCTGCATTGCGCTGATTTGCTGCAACGCTCGACGCCGGCCGACATCGTGCACATCGGCGATGACGTGACCCGCAAGGGCAGCAGCAAGCACATTGGCTATTGCGCCAGTAAAGCCGGGCTCGACAGCCTGACCCTGTCCTTCGCCGCGAAGTACGCGCCAGGCATCAAGGTCAACGGCATCGCGCCAGCCCTGCTACTGTTCAATGCCGATGACGATGCGGCCTACCGCGCCAAGGCGCTGGCAAAATCCGCACTGGGCATTGAGCCTGGCAGCGAAGTGATCTACCAAAGCCTGCGCTATTTGCTCGACAGCCCTTATGTGACCGGCACCACACTGACCGTCAACGGCGGACGGCACGTCAAATAACCGCCCCGCGAGGATGTTCCATGACGCTACCCCTGCCCCGGCAGTCCTTGTCCCAGAGCTATCGCGAGATCCTCATCGGCCTTGGTGAAAATCCCGAGCGCGAAGGCTTGCTCGATACACCGGCACGAGCAGCCAAAGCCATGCAGTACCTCTGCCACGGGTACGATCAAAGTATCGAAGAGATCGTCAACGGCGCGTTGTTCGCCTCGGACAACGATGAAATGGTCATCGTCGACAACATCGAACTGTATTCTCTGTGCGAACATCATCTGTTGCCCTTCATCGGCAAGGCTCATGTGGCTTATATTCCAACGGGCAAGGTGCTGGGCCTGTCGAAGATTGCGCGGTTGGTGGACATGTTCGCCCGTCGCCTGCAAATCCAGGAAAACCTCACTCGGCAAATTGCCGACGCGGTACAACAAGTGACCGGCGCGGCCGGCGTTGCGGTGGTCATCGAGGCGCAGCACATGTGCATGATGATGCGCGGCGTCGAAAAACAGAATTCGACCATGAACACCTCGGTGATGCTCGGCGCCTTCCGCGAGTCGAGCAACACCCGCCAGGAGTTCCTGCAATTGATTGGACGGAGCAAGAAGTAATGCCACAACTTCAACCAGGCATGGCACGCATCCGGGTCAAGGACCTGTGCCTGCGCACCTTCATCGGGATCAACGAGGATGAAATCCTCAACAAGCAGGATGTGTTGATCAACCTGACGATTCTGTATGCGGCGCAGGATGCCGTGCGTGACAACGATATCGATCACGCGTTGAATTACCGCACCATCACCAAAGCGATCATCGCGCACGTGGAAGGCAATCGATTCGCCTTGCTCGAACGCCTGACCCAGGAAATTCTCGATCTGGTCATGGCCAATGAATCGGTGCTGTACGCCGAAGTCGAGGTCGACAAACCTCATGCCCTGCGTTTTGCAGAGTCGGTGTCGATAACGCTCGCAGCGAGCCGTTAGCTTCAAGCGGCAAGCGGCAAGCTGTAAACTTCACCGCACCGCAATCCACTTGCAGCTCGAAGCTTGCCGCTCAAAGCTGTCTCGAAGAGACCCCCATGACCGATCAACAACGCCTGGAACTCGAAGCCGCCGCCTTTCGCCGGCTGGTGGCCCATCTGGACAGCCGCAAGGATGTACAGAACATCGACCTGATGAACCTCTCGGGGTTCTGCCGCAACTGCCTGTCGAAGTGGTACAAGGCCGCGGCTGACGAACGCCAGATCGACGTCAGCCTTGATGACGCCCGTGAAGTCGTCTACGGCATGCCGTACGCCGAGTGGAAAGCCCAATACCAGCAAGAAGCCAGCGCCGAACAACAAGCGGCGTTCGCCAAAGGAAAACCCAATGAGTGATTTGAACACCTTGCGCACCAGCCTGAAGAGCGGCGAACACGTTTTCGCCGATACCCTGGCGTTCATCGCCGCCGGCTATGACTATCAGCCTCAGGCATTCAACAACGGCGGTGTGGAAAACGCCGCCTTGCAAAACGAAGGTTCGTGCAAGACCCTGGGCCTGGCCCTGCTGGAAGGGTTGAGCGATGAAGAAGCGCTGTTGGCATTTGGCGAGCATTACCGCTCAGTGCTGGCCACCCCTGAAGGCAGCGACCACGGCAATATCCGTGCGTTGATCGCCAATGGGCTGGCCGGGGTGACGTTCACCCGGCAGCCCCTGACCCGCCGCTGATTCAACTTGTAGGAGCGAGCCTGCTCGCGATGAACCTGAGAACGCTGCGGGGTATCTGGCGCCCAGCGTTATCGTTCGCGACCATCGCGAGCATGCTCGCTCCTACAGGGTCTGCGCCACATCGCCGCGATGAACCTGAGAACGCTGCGGGGTATCTGGCGCCCAGCGTTATCGTTAACGACCATCGCGAGCATGCTCGCTCCTACAGGGTCTGCGCCACATCGCCGCGATGAACCTGGGAATGCTGCGGGGTATCTGGCGCCCAGCGTTATCGTTCGCGACCATCGCGAGCAGGCTCGCTCCTGCAGGGGTTGCGCCTGATCGAACAGCACATCCAGACTTTTAAGATTGATCCCGCCACTTTATTTCGTTTGTCCGGTAGCGCTGATCGCGGCTTAGATAAAAGAAGCCTCCCTTCTTTCGAGCCGGTCATCCATGAACAGCGAAAGCATCAGTCAGTCGATCAACATCGTTCACCCTGTCACGCTCAGCCACGGCAAAAATGCCGAGGTCTGGGACACCGATGGCAAACGCTACATCGACTTTGTCGGCGGCATCGGCGTGCTGAACCTCGGCCACTGCCATCCGCGTATCGTCCAGGCCATTGGCGAACAAGCGACAAAACTGACTCATTACGCTTTCAACGCTGCGCCCCATACGCCCTACATCGAGTTCATGGACCGCCTCTGCGCGTTTATCCCGGTGGATTACCCGGTCAGCGGAATGTTCACCAACAGCGGCGCCGAGGCGGCTGAAAACGCCTTGAAGATCGTTCGCGGCGCTACGGGTCGCACGGCAGTCGTCGCCTTTGATGGCGCCTTCCACGGTCGCACACTGGCCACCCTCAATCTCAACGGCAAAGTTGCCCCCTACAAACAGAAAGTCGGCGTGTTGCCCGGCCCGGTGTACCACCTGCCCTTCCCCAGCCAGGATAACGACGTGACCTGCGCCGAGGCCCTGAAGGCCATGGAGCGGTTGTTCAGCGTCGAGATCGATGTCGACGACGTGGCCTGTTTCATCGTCGAACCGGTGCAGGGTGAAGGCGGTTTCCTGGCCATGGACGTGCAATTCGCCCAGGCGCTGCGGCGCTTGTGCGACGAGAAGGGCATCCTGCTGATCGCCGATGAAATCCAGTCCGGCTTCGGCCGTACCGGGCAGCGCTTTGCCTTCTCGCGGCTGGGCATCGAGCCGGACCTGATCCTGCTGGGCAAAAGCATCGCCGGCGGCGTACCGCTGGGCGCGGTGGTCGGGCGCAAGGCACTGCTCGACAACTTGCCCAAGGGCGGACTCGGTGGCACCTATTCGGGCAACCCCATCGCGTGCGCTGCCGGGCTGGCGACGCTGGACGTAATGACCGACGCCAATCTGCAAGCCTGGGGTTCGCAGCAGGAGGAGGCGATTGTCAGCCGCTACCAATCCTGGCGCGATCGCAACCTGTCCCCCTACCTCGGACGCCTGACCGGCGTTGGCTCGATGCGTGGCATTGAACTGGCCAACGCCGACGGCACACCGGCCTCGGCGCAGTTGACGCAACTGCTGGGCCTGGCGCGGGAAGCCGGGTTGCTGCTGATGCCAAGTGGCAAGTCGCGGCACATTGTTCGGCTGTTGGCGCCGCTGACTACCGAGGCGGCGGTATTGGAGGAAGGCCTGGATATTCTTGAAGCGTGCCTGGCCAGACTGTCCTGACAACCTGATCCCTGTAGAAGCCGGCTTGCTGGCGAAGGCGGTGTGTCAGGCGAGCTCAATGTGGGTTGATGCACCGTCATCGCCGGCAAGCCGGCTCCCACATTAGGTCCGGAATGTAATCAGGCACTAAATTGTGGACAAAAAAAACCGGCCGAAGCCGGTTTTTTTACGAACACAGAATCAAGCGTTTTTCAGATTGTCGAGGTAGCGCTCTGCATCCAGTGCCGCCATGCAGCCGGCGCCGGCCGAGGTGATGGCCTGACGGTACACGTGGTCTGCTACGTCGCCAGCGGCGAAGATACCTTCAAGGTTGGTCGCAGTGGCGTTGCCGTCACGGCCGCCCTGCACGACCAGGTAGCCGTCTTTGAGGGTCAACTGGCCCTCGAACAGCAAAGTGTTCGGGGTGTGGCCGATGGCGATGAACACGCCGTCGACCTTGATTTCGTCGAAGCTGCCGTCGTTGTTCTTCAGACGCGCGCCGGTCACGCCCATGTTGTCGCCCAGGACTTCGTCCAGGGTCGCGTTCAGCTTCAGGATGATCTTGCCTTCGGCAACCCGGGCATTGAGCTTGTCGATCAGGATCTTCTCGGCGCGGAAGGTTTCGCGACGGTGGATCAGGGTCACGGTGCTGGCAATGTTGGCCAGGTACAGTGCTTCTTCCACCGCTGTGTTGCCACCACCGACCACGGCCACTGGCTTGTTGCGATAGAAGAAACCGTCGCAGGTAGCGCAGGCGGAAACGCCTTTGCCCATGAACGCTTCTTCCGATGGCAGGCCCAGGTAACGAGCGCTGGCACCGGTGGCGATGATCAGGGCATCACAGGTGTAGGTCGCGCTGTCACCGGTCAGGGTGTACGGCTTGGCAGCGAAGTCCACGGCATTGATGTGATCGAAAACGATCTCGGTTTCAAAACGCTCGGCGTGCTCTTTCATCCGCTCCATCAGCGCCGGGCCGGTCAGACCGTGGACATCGCCAGGCCAGTTGTCGACTTCGGTGGTGGTAGTCAGTTGACCGCCGGCCTGCATGCCGGTGATCAGCAGTGGCTTGAGGTTGGCACGGGCGGCATAGACCGCGGCGCTGTAACCGGCAGGGCCGGAACCGAGAATAATCACTCGCGAATGACGAACTTCAGACATGACCTGCTCCTGTTGACCGGCCCGGAACACCTGGCGCGGAACGCCGGATCGCCGGCGGGAATAAAAAAGAACGGTTGCAAGCACTTGGGGAAGGCTTGAACCCGACCGTCCTGTAAAAAGTTGGGTGCAGCGTATCGAGGGGGCGAAGATTAAGGAAATACCGAATAACAATCCAGCTCATAGGTGGTCTCTATTCCATCACCGTGACTAAAGGGACGTCTTTGTTACAGTGAATGTCGATACCGCCGCCGCGCTTTCACCTGCACCGCAAAGCCGGTAAGGTCGGCGCGTTTTCCCTCTGCTCGGAGCCCGTTATGCCCGCCCCCGTTCTGTCCGGCCCGCAATACCTGCGCGAAGGCCTCAAGCTGGTGCTGAGTCCCGGCCTGCGCCTGTTTGTGCTTTTGCCGCTGGCGATCAACCTGGTGCTGTTCGTCGGATTGATCTATCTGGCCGGCCATCAATTCAGCCTGTGGGTCGATGCGCTGATGCCGTCCCTGCCCGACTGGCTGAGTTTTCTCAGTTACATCCTCTGGCCGTTGTTCGTGGTTCTGGTGGGGTTGATGGTGTTCTTCACCTTCACCATGCTCGCCAACGTCATCGCCGCGCCGTTCAACGGTTTTCTCGCGGAGAAAGTCGAGGTGGTGGTACGCGGCACTGACGACTTCCCGGCTTTCAGCTGGGGCGAACTGGTCGCAATGGTTCCGCGAACATTGGCCCGGGAGATGCGCAAACTCGGCTACTTCCTGCCGCGGGCAATCGGGCTGTTCATCCTCTCGTTCATCCCGGTGCTGAACATCATTGCCGCGCCGCTATGGCTGCTGTTCGGGGTGTGGATGATGGCGATCCAGTACATCGACTACCCGGCGGACAACCACAAGCTGGGCTGGAACGAGATGCTCGCCTGGCTGCGCGAGAAGCGCTGGCAGAGCATGAGCTTTGGCGGGAGCGTTTATCTGGTGCTGCTGATCCCGGTGGTCAACATCCTGATGATGCCGGCCGCCGTGGCCGGGGCGACGCTGTTCTGGGTGCGTGAGCGCGGTGCCGAGAATCTGGTGGCCCAGCGCTAAGCGGTCGTCACAAATCCATCATCCCGACGTCACACTGACGACATGACCCCAATCGACACTGGGGTCATGACGACAACTCTGCATATCACCCTGATCACCGAAACCTTCCCACCGGAAATCAACGGCGTGGCCAACACCCTTGGCCGTTTGTGCGATGGCTTGCGCGCGCGCGGGCATCAGGTGGAGCTGGTACGACCGCGCCAGGGCTGTGACCAGCAACAGGGCAGCGACGATGAATTGATGTTGTGCCGGGGCTGGCCGCTGCCGGGCTATCCTGGCCTGCAGTGGGGCCAGTCGTCGATGCATAAGCTGTTGCGACGCTGGAAGCGTCATCGCCCGGACGTGCTGTACATCGCCACTGAAGGACCGCTGGGGTTGTCGGCATTGCGCGCCGCACGGCGCCTTGGTATTTCTGTGGTCAGTGGCTTTCACACCAATTTCCAGCAATACACCAGCGAGTACGGCCTTGGCCTGCTGACACGTTTGCTGACTCATTACTTGCGCTGGTTTCATAACCGCTCCAATTTGACCCTGGTACCCAGTGTCAGTCAGCGAATGGAACTGGAACGGCGTCATTTCGAACGCCTGGCCTTGCTGTCCAGGGGTGTCGACAGCCAATTGTTTCACCCCGCCAAACGCCTGAATGCCCTGCGCGAGCAATGGGGGTTGGCCGAGCAAGACATTGCCGTCATTCATGTCGGTCGTCTGGCTGTGGAAAAGAACCTCGGCTTGCTCAAACGTACATTTGACGCCCTCAAGACAAGTTATCCACAGCACGTTCTCAAGCTGATCGTGGTCGGCGACGGCCCGCAGCGTCAGGAGCTGCAACGGGAACTGCCCGAGGCGGTTTTCTGCGGCGCCCAGCGTGGCGAAGCCCTGGCCTGCCATTACGCCTCGGGGGATGTGTTTTTGTTCCCGAGCCTGACCGAAACCTTCGGCAATGTGGTGCTTGAAGCGCTCGCCTCGGGGCTTGGGGTAGTGGCCTACGACCAGGCGGCGGCAGCCCAGCATATTCGGCATGGCTACAACGGAGTATTGGCTATGCCGGGGGATGAAGAGGCGTTCTGCGATGCAGCGGCGTGGTTGCTGGAGGAGAGCGAAGCGTTGCGCAATATCAGGCTCAATGCGCGACAGCATGCCAGTCGACAGGGTTGGGCGACGATTATCGAGCAATTCGAGGGGCAGTTGCGTGGGGCGTGTGCCGGGGAACTGGTGGTGCCGAATACACCGATTGTTCCCTGATTTTGTAGTGCCCTTTAGTCAGTCTTCGCGAGCAAGCCCGCTCCCACAGGTTACCGGGTTATCTCAGAGAGATGAGGTCAAATGTGGGAGCGGGCTTGCTCGCGAAGGCGTAAGTCCAGACGTCGCTTAAACCAGCTTCATCAACGCCTCACGACTGAACGGCAGGATGTCTTCCTCGCGACCGTCACGCACTTTCTGCGCCCAGTCCGGGTCAACCAGCAAGGCACGACCGACCGCAACCAGGTCGAACTCATCGTTGTTCAGGCGCTCCAGCAGCTTCTCCAGGCTGGCAGGCTGCGCGACCTTGTCGGTGTTGACCATGAACTGCAGGAACTCGCCGTCCAGGCCGACGCTGCCCACAGTGATGGTTGGCTTGCCGGTGAGTTGGCGGGTCCAGCCTGCAAGGTTCAGCTCGGAACCGTCGAATTCCGGCTCCCAGAAACGGCGGGTCGAGCAGTGGAAAATATCCACACCCGCATCAGACAACGGCTTGAGGAACTCGCCCAGCGCCTCCGGGGTTTGTACCAGGCGCGCGGTGTAGTCCTGCTGTTTCCACTGCGAAAAGCGCAAGATAATCGGGAAATCTTCCCCGACTGCGGCACGCACCGCCTGAATCAGCTCGATGGCGAAGCGCGAACGGTTGGCCAGGCTGCCGCCGTATTCGTCGGTGCGCTGGTTGCTGCCTTCCCAGAAGAACTGGTCGACCAGATAGCCGTGGGCGCCGTGGATTTCCACGCCGTCCATGCCGATGCTCTGGGCATCCTTGGCAGCCTGGGCAAACGCGGCGATCACCTCCTGGATATCTTGTTTAGTCATGCCGTGAACCACGACCTGGCCGTCCTTCACTTTTTCCGACGGGCCGTAACCCGGCACGCTGGCGTCCGGCTCGGTGCCGATGCGACGCACGCTGCCCACATGCCACAGTTGCGGAACGATCTTGCCGCCTTCGGCGTGGACCGCGTCGACGACTTTTTTCCAGCCGGCCAGAGCCGCTTCACCGTAGAAATGCGGAACGTTCGGGTAACCGTTAGAAGCCTGGTGCCCGACGGTGGTGCCTTCGGTGATGATCAGGCCGACGCCCGCAGCGGCGCGACGACGGTAGTATTCGATCACTTTGGAATTAGGGACGCCACCTGGGGAAAACGAGCGGGTCATCGGCGCCATGACGACGCGGGTCGGCAATTGGAGGGTGCCGAGGTGGAACGGTTTGAACAGGGCTTTTACTGGCATGGGACGCTCCACGGAAGAATGACTTTATGACAGCCATAATATTGCGTCCGCAAAGCATTTAACAGCATTATTGATTTTGGTGATTAAGGCTCAAAAGGTAACGAATAACGTTGCAGGAGCGAGCCTGCTCGCGATAAACCTGAGAACGCCGTGGGGTGTCAGTTACCCCGCGTTATCGTTCAAGACCATCGCGAGCATGCTCGCTCCTACAGGGGGACGTCAGCTCAGGGCTTTTTCAATCGCATGGACAATGGTCGGATCATCCGGCGCCGTGCGCGGCGAGAAACGCGCCAGTACGCGGCCGTCCTTGCCCAACAGGAACTTCTCGAAGTTCCAGGTGATGTCGCCGGGGAATTCCGCGCCCTCTCCCGCCAGCAGGCGGTACAACTGATGACGCTCGTGTCCGTTGACTTCCAGCTTGCTGGATAACGGAAAGGTCACGCCATAGTTGAGGCTGCAGAAATCCTTGATCTCCTGCTCGCTACCCGGTTCCTGCCCGGCAAACTGGTTACAGGGCAAGCCCAGCACGCTGAAGCCTTTGGCCTTGTATTGCTGGTAAAGGTTTTCCAGCGCCGCGTACTGCGGAGTCAGGCCACATTTGGACGCGACGTTAACCACCAGCACAACTTGCCCTTTGAAGGGCGCCAGTGGTAGCTCCTGTCCATCCAGGGCTGTCAATTTAAGGTCGTGAAAAGCACTCATGGCGTACTCCAGATTCCCGTGTTCTTCTCGAAACAGCCACTTGGCGGTGTCGCCGGGACGACCGCAGACTAAAAAGGCGCCCTCGGGGCGCCTCTCCAGTTATCTGAGCTTAGCGCAGAAATCAGTGGTGATGGCCACCTTCGCCATGGACGTGACCATGAGCGATTTCTTCCTGGCTGGCATCACGGATGTTGATGATCTTGACCTGGAAATTCAGGCGCTGACCAGCCAACGGGTGGTTGCCGTCAACGGTAACGTCGTCGCCATCGAGGTCGCGAATGGTCACGATCTGCATCTGGCCGTCCGGAGCGGAAGCGTGGAACTGCATGCCCACTTCCAGTTCATCGACGCCTTCGAACATGCTGCGGCTCAGGGTGCTGACCAGTTCGGCAGCGTATTCGCCGTAAGCGTCTTCAGGTTCAACGGCTACAGTCAGTTCGTCGCCGACGGCCTTGCCTTCCAGTGCCTTTTCCAGGCCCGGGATGATATTGCCTGCACCTTGCAGGTAAACCAGCGGCGCGCCGCCGGCGGAGCTGTCGATGACCTCACCAGCGTCGTTGGTCAGGGTATAGTCGATGGAGACAGCCTTATTGGCGGCGATCAGCATGGGGCGAGACCTTTTGCATAAGAAATTTGAAAGACCAAGTTTAGCGAAGCCATCGCCCGAAAGCGAACACAACCCGGACAGACGGGGTGTGACGATCACAGGCTTCCATCAGGACGAGGACGGGCACTGGGTGGCCGAGCTTTCCTGCGGCCATACCCAACACCTGCGGCATCAGCCGCCGTGGCAATCCCGGGCCTGGGTCATGGACCCTGCGCAACGCCAGGAAAAAATAGGCCAGCCCTTTGCTTGCGGTTGGTGCGCACAAGGCTCGGTTAGCGATAATCTTGACCACTGAATTTCGGTAGAGGGCCAGTCATAGGCCGTCACCATTGCCATGCACCTCAAGAGAATCCGCATGCAAACTTTTTTTATCGCCCCCACCGATTTTGGCGTGGGTCTGACCTCCATCAGCCTCGGGCTGGTGCGCACCCTTGAGCGGGCCGGCCTGAAAGTCGGCTTCTTCAAGCCGATTGCCCAGCCCCATCCCGGCGACACCGGGCCCGAGCGCTCCACCGAGCTGGTGGCCCGCACCCACGGGCTCAAACCACCACAGCCTTTGGGCCTGGCCCATGTCGAGCGCATGCTGGGCGATGGTCAACTGGACGAATTGCTCGAAGAGATCATCACGCTCTATCAGCAGGCCGCCATCGGCAAGGACGTGCTGATCGTCGAAGGCATGGTACCGACCCGCAGCGCCAGCTACGCCGCACGGGTCAACCTGCATCTGGCCAAGAGCCTCGACGCCGAGGTGATTCTGGTCTCGGCACCGGAAAACGAAGTGCTGACCGAACTGTCCGGCCGCGTGGAATTGCAGGCGCAATTGTTCGGTGGCCCGAAGGACCCGAAAGTCCTTGGCGTGATTCTCAACAAGGTCAAGACCGACGAGAGCATGGAGGCGTTCGCCGCACGGCTGAAGGAACATTCGCCACTGTTGCGCAGCGGCGATTTCCGCCTGCTGGGCTGCATTCCGTTCCAGCCGGAATTGAACGCGCCGCGCACCCGCGACGTAGCCGACCTGATGGGCGCGCAAGTGCTCAACGCCGGCGACTACGAAACCCGACGCATGACCAAAATCATCATTTGCGCTCGCACCATGCGCAACACTGTGGAGCTGCTCAAGCCCGGCGTGCTGGTGGTAACCCCCGGCGATCGCGACGACATCATCCTCGCCGTCAGCCTCGCGGCGATGAATGGCGTGCCTCTGGCCGGCCTGTTGCTGACCAGCGACACCCTGCCCGACCCGCGCATCATGGACCTGTGCCGAGGCGCCTTGCAGGCTGGCCTGCCGGTGTTGTCAGTGAGCACCGGCTCCTATGACACCGCCAACCAGTTGAACGGCCTGAACAAGGAGATCCCCATCGATGACCGCGAGCGCGCGGAGATCATCACCGATTTTGTCGCCAGCCATCTGGACGCCAACTGGCTGCACCAGCGCTGCGGCACACCTCGGGAGATGCGCCTGTCGCCGGCGGTATTCCGCTATCAATTGATCCAGCGCGCCCAGGGCGCCAACAAGCGCATCGTCCTGCCCGAAGGCAGCGAGCCGCTGACCGTGCAGGCCGCGGCGATCTGCCAGGCGCGCGGCATCGCTCGCTGCGTGTTGCTGGCCAAACCCGAAGACGTGCAGGCGGTCGCTCGCGCCCAGGGCATCGAGCTGCCGCCGGGGCTGGAAATCCTCGATCCGGATTTGATCCGCGAGCGCTACGTCGAACCCATGGTCGCCCTGCGCAAAAGCAAGAGCCTCAACGCGCCAATGGCCGAGCAGCAACTGGAAGACACCGTGGTGATCGGCACCATGATGCTGGCGCTGGATGAGGTCGACGGCCTGGTATCGGGTGTCATTCACTCCACCGCCAACACCATCCGCCCGGCCCTGCAGCTGATCAAGACCGCGCCCGGCTGCACCTTGGTGTCGTCGGTGTTCTTCATGCTGTTTCCCGAAGAAGTGCTGGTCTATGGCGACTGCGTCATGAACCCGCACCCGAGCGCGAGTGAACTGGCCGAGATTGCCCTGCAAAGCGCCGACTCGGCCGCTGCGTTCGGCATCACGCCACGGGTGGCTATGATCAGCTACTCCAGCGGTGATTCGGCCAGTGGCGAAGAAGTCGAAAAAGTGCGCGAGGCCACCCTGCTCGCCCACGAACAGCAAAATTCACTGCTGATCGATGGCCCGTTGCAGTACGACGCCGCCGCCAACGAAACCGTGGCCCGGCAACTGGCGCCGAACAGCCAGGTGGCCGGTCGCGCCACGGTATTCGTGTTCCCCGACCTCAACACCGGCAACACCACTCACAAAGCCGTGCAGCGCAGCGCCGACTGCGTCAGCCTCGGGCCGATGCTGCAAGGCCTGCGCAAACCGGTGAACGACCTGCCGCGCGGCGCGCAGGTCGACGACATCGTCTATACCATCGCACTGACCGCGATTCAGGCTGCCAACCGACCTATGGATATTTAAATGCTGGATTTTCTACCTGCACCGCTGCGAGGCGTGATCGCCTCTGTGCTGTTGGCTCTGAACACGATATTGCTCTGCACCTTTCTGTTCTGCGTGGCGCTGTTGAAAGCCTTGCCGTTCGCCCTTACCCGGCGTTTCGCACACTGGCTGATGAGCCATACCCACGAAGCCTGGATCAGCAACAATAAAGGCTGGATGAATCTGGTGCGCCGTACCCGTTGGCACATCAGTGGCCTGCAAGGTCTCGACTATCAACACTCCTACCTGATCACCAGCAACCACCAGAGCTGGGTCGACATCCTCGTGCTGCAATACGTGCTCAACCGCCGCATCCAGCCGTTGAAGTTCTTTCTCAAGCAAGAGCTGATCTGGGTCCCTGTGATCGGCCTGGCCTGGTGGGCGCTCGATTTTCCGTTCATGAAGCGCTACTCCAAGGCTTATCTGGAAAAGCACCCGGAGAAGAAAGGCAAGGACCTGGAAACCACCCGCAAGACGTGCGCGAAATTTCGCCATAACCCGGTGGGGATTTTCAATTTCGTCGAAGGCACGCGCTTCACCGAGCGCAAGCACGCCCAGCAAAAGTCACCGTTCAAGTACTTGCTCAAACCCAAGGCTGGCGGCATTGCATTCGTGCTGGATGCCATGGGTGAGCAATTGGAATCCATCGTCAACGTGACTATTCACTACCCCGCCGGACGTCCCGGTTTCTGGGATTTACTGTGCGGGAATGTCGCGGATGTGGTGGTGCATTTTGAGGAACTGAAGATTCCGCCGCAGTTCATTGGCAAGAACTACGATCAGGATGGTGAGTACCGCTTGCAGTTTCAGGGGTGGATTAACCAGTTGTGGGAAGACAAGGATGCGTTGTTGGGGCAAATGCATCGGGAATACCCAGACCGCCGCTGAACCAATGTGGGAGCGGGCTTGCTCGCGAAAGCGGCGCATCAGTCGGCATCAACGTTGAATGTTCGTCCGTATTCGCGAGCAAGCCCGCTCCCACAGTTGACCGGGTCGACCTGAAATAAAAAACCCGCCGTTGATCACTCATCGGCGGGTTATTCATTTCTGGCTAAGACTTAGATCGCGCCACGGCTACGCAACAGATCCAGCACCTGCTTCACGCCCTCTTCCAGCGAAACAGACTGGGTGTCGATCACCAGATCGGCATCCAGCGGCACATCGTACGGGAAGGACTCGCCCGGGATGTTGTCCCCGGCAGCAGCGTACAGGCCTTGCGGGTCACGCTCGGCACAGACCGCCGGCGAGGCCTGGACATAGACCGTCACCAGACGCTCTTTGCCGATCAGGTCCTTGGCCTGTTCACGACCTTCAGCACTCGGCGCAACGAATGCGGCGAGGGTCAGCAGGCCGGCTTCGTTGAACTGACGGGCGACGTGGGCCGCACGACGCCAGTTCTCGGTACGCCCGGCGCGATCCTGCGGCAGACCTTTGTTGAGGTCGTGACGCAGGTTCTGGCCATCGAGCACAAACACCGCACGGCCCAGGTCGAACAGCTTGCGCTCGACGGCGTAAGCCAGAGTGCTCTTGCCCGCGCCCGACAGGCCGCTGAACAATACGGTGGCCGGTTGCTGGCCGAAGCGCTGAGCGCGCTCTTCGGTAGCGACGTGAGCCAGTTTGCCGTGGTGCGTGCTGGTGCCGTGGGCCAAAGGCTGGGCGACGATCATGCCAGCGCCAACGGTGCCGTTGGTCAACCGGTCAATGATGATGAACGCGCCGGTGGTGCGGTTGCTGTCGTAACCGTCGAGGGCAATCGGCGCGTCGAGCGCGATCCTGACCTTGCCGATTTCGTTCAGCTGCAATGCGCTGGCCGGACCTTCTTCCAAAGTGTTCACGTCGACCTTGTTGACGATGCTGGCAATCGAGCCCGGCACGTAACTGGTGGCGCGCTTGATGTCGTACTTCTTGCCCGGCAGCATCGGCTCTTCAGCCATCCACACCAGCATCGCTTCGAAGCTGTCGGTGACTGGCGGAACGTTGTCGGCATGCACCAACAGGTCGCCACGGGAGATATCGATCTCGTCTTCCATGGTCAGCGTTACAGCCTGGCCAGGACCTGCGTGCTCCAGTTCGCCTTCGAAGGTGACGATGGACTTCACGCGGCTGCTCTTGCCCGAAGGCAGGACCACGACTTCGTCGCCTTTCTTGACGATGCCGCTGGCCAGGGTGCCGGCGAAACCACGGAAGTTCAGGTTTGGACGGTTGACGTACTGCACCGGGAAACGCAGGTCGGTAAAGTTGCGATCGCCCGCCACTTCCACGGTCTCGAGGATTTCCATCAGCGATTGGCCGGTGTACCACGGCGAGCGCTCGGACTTGTTCACCACGTTGTCGCCCTTGAGGGCGGACATCGGCACGAAGTGCATGCTGGTCGGCTTGAGCTTCAGGCCTTCGGCGAACGCCAGGTAGTCGGCCTTGATCGACTCGAACACGCCCTGGTCGAAGCCCTTGAGGTCCATCTTGTTGATGGCCACAACGATATGCTTGATGCCCAGCAACGAGGCGATGAAGCTGTGGCGACGGGTCTGGGTCTGCACGCCGTAACGGGCGTCGACCAGGATGATCGCCAGGTCACAGGTGGACGCACCGGTGGCCATGTTGCGGGTGTACTGCTCATGGCCTGGGGTATCGGCGATGATGAATTTGCGCTTGGCGGTGGAGAAATAGCGGTACGCGACATCGATGGTGATGCCTTGCTCGCGCTCGGCCTGCAGGCCGTCGACCAACAGTGCCAGGTCGATGTCTTCACCAGTGGTGCCGACTTTTTTCGAGTCGCGGGTAATGGCTTCCAGGTGATCTTCGTAGATCATCTTGGAGTCGTGCAGCAGGCGCCCGATCAGGGTGCTCTTGCCGTCATCGACGTTACCGCAGGTCAGAAAGCGCAGCAGCTCTTTACGTTCGTGCTGGCCCAGGTAGGCGAGGATGTCCTCGCTGATCAAATCAGATACGTGCGACATGACAACCCCTTAGAAATAACCCTGACGTTTTTTGTCTTCCATGGAGCCGGCGCCATCGTGGTCGATGACACGGCCCTGGCGCTCGGAAGTTCGCGTCAGGAGCATTTCCTGAATGATGTCCGTGAGGCTTTCGGCCTCGGACTCCACCGCGCCCGTCAACGGGTAGCAACCAAGGGTACGGAAACGCACTTTCTTTTTGACGATACGGGCTTTGTCTTCATCGCTCAGGTGTTCGAGGATGCGCTCATCGTCGATCATGATCAGGGTGCCGTTCTTCTCGATGACTTCACGCTCGGCGGCGAAGTACAGCGGCACGATCGGGATGCCTTCGAGGTAGATGTACTGCCAGATGTCCAGTTCGGTCCAGTTCGACAACGGGAATACGCGGATGGATTCGCCCTTGTTGACCTTGCCGTTGTAGACGTTCCACAGCTCGGGACGCTGGTTTTTCGGGTCCCAGCGGTGCTTGCTGTCGCGGAACGAGTACACGCGCTCCTTGGCGCGGGATTTCTCTTCATCGCGGCGCGCACCACCGAAGGCCGCGTCGAAACCATGTTTGTCCAGGGCCTGCTTGAGGCCTTCGGTCTTCATGATGTCGGTGTGCTTGGCACTGCCGTGGGTGAACGGGTTGATGCCCTGCGCCACGCCGTCAGGATTGACGTGAGTGATCAGGTCGAGGCCCAGTTCGGCGACCATCTTGTCGCGGAAGCTGTACATCTCCTGGAATTTCCACTGGGTGTCGACGTGCATCACCGGAAACGGCAGCTTGCCCGGGAAGAACGCCTTGCGTGCCAGATGCAGCATCACGGCGGAGTCCTTACCGATGGAGTACAGCATCACCGGGTTATCGAACTCGGCGGCCACCTCGCGGATGATGTGGATGCTTTCCGCCTCCAGCTGTTTCAGATGCGTCAGTTTGTCGACCATGGCTACTCACGAAAGCTTTCTTATGAACGGCCAGCGGGCCGTGTTCGAGCGAGGAATCCTAGCACAGCGACCTCTTCTAATCAGGACGCCAACTAGATCGAAAAAGTATATGAATATGCCCACCGGTTCGGGGACAGCGGCGCTTCTAATGTGGGAGCGGGCTTGCTCGCGAAAGCGGTGGATCATTCAACTCTGCCGCTGAATGTAAGACCGCTTTCGCGAGCAAGCCCGCTCCCACATTAGATTATTGGTGTCTCTGGGATCGAGTATTCAGATGGGATTCGGGCAATCGATGAAGATGTGTTCAAGGGCAAAGCGTCGTGCCAGGTAATCCCCCAGCGCCTGAACACCATAACGCTCGGTGGCGTGGTGGCCGGCGGCGATGAAGCTGATGTCGTTTTCCCGGGCACTGTGGAAGGTTTGCTCGGACGCCTCGCCACTGAGGAACAGGTCGCACCCGGCCATTACTGCCTGATCGATGTAGCCCTGGCCACCCCCGGTGCACCAGCCAACCCGTCGGATCATCGCACTACCTTCAATCAACAGTGGCTCGCGGCCCATGACTTCCTGGACCCGTCGGGCGAAATCCCGGGGGGTCGCCGGTTCATTCAATGAGCCCACCAGGCCGACGATTTTCAGGTTATCCGGATCGAGCGGGCCTTCGACGGTGATATCCAGCTGGCGCGCCAACTGCACGTTATTGCCGACGTCCGGGTGCAGATCCAGGGGTAAGTGGTAAGCGAGCAGGCTGATGTCGTGCTTGAGCAAGGTCTTCAGACGACGCTGCTTCATGCCGGTGATGCACGGATTCTCGCCCTTCCAGAAGTAGCCATGATGCACCAGCACCAGATCGGCGTTGGCTTGCACGGCGGCATCGAGCAGGGCCTGACTGGCGGTGACGCCGCTGACGATGCGCAGCACCTGCGGCCGCCCCTCCACTTGCAGGCCGTTGGGGCAGTAATCGGCAATTTTCGAACTGCCAAGGTAACGGTCGGCTTCTTCGACCAGGGTGCTCAGGGCTACGGCCATAAAAGACTCCTAAATATCCCGTTCAGAGGCACGCGCGGCCTCGTATAATGCGCGACATTATGAGCGGTCTCATTCCGCCTGCAACTCTCTCAGGACGTGCTTAATGCTCAAGGCGCTGCGTTTTTCCGGCTGGCCGCTGTTGGCCGGCGTGCTTGTCGCTCTGTTAATCATCCAGCGTTACCCGCAGTGGGTCGGGCTCCCGAGCCTCGACGTCAATCTGCAACAAGCCCCGCAAACCACCAGCGTACAGCAAGGGCCGGTGTCTTACGCCGACGCGGTGACCACGGCCGCGCCGTCGGTGGTCAACCTCTACACCACCAAGGTCATTAACAAACCCTCTCATCCGCTGTTTGAAGACCCGCAGTTCCGGCGCTTTTTCGGCGACAACTCGCCCAAGCAAAAGCGCATGGAGTCGAGCCTGGGTTCCGGCGTGATCATGAGCCCGGAAGGCTACATCCTGACCAACAACCACGTGACCAGCGGTGCCGACCAGATTGTCGTGGCGCTCAAGGACGGGCGTGAGACCCTGGCCCGGGTGATCGGTAGCGATCCGGAAACCGACCTTGCGGTGCTGAAGATCGATCTGAAAAGTTTGCCATCGATCACGGTTGGCCGTTCCGACAACATCCGCATCGGCGACGTCGCGCTGGCCATTGGCAACCCGTTCGGCGTCGGCCAGACCGTGACCATGGGTATTATCAGTGCCACCGGGCGCAACCAGCTGGGCCTGAACAACTATGAAGACTTCATCCAGACCGATGCGGCGATCAACCCCGGCAACTCCGGTGGTGCGCTGGTGGATGCAAGCGGCAACCTGACCGGCATCAATACGGCGATTTTCTCCAAGTCCGGTGGCTCCCAGGGCATCGGCTTCGCGATCCCGGTGAAACTGGCGATGGAGGTGATGAAGTCGATCATCGAACACGGCCAGGTGATTCGCGGCTGGCTGGGCATTGAAGTGCAGCCGTTGACCCAGGAACTGGCCGAGTCCTTTGGCTTGTCGGGACGTCCGGGAATTGTCGTTGCGGGAATTTTCCGCGACGGTCCGGCGCAGAAAGCCGGCCTGCAACTGGGCGATGTGATTCTTGCCATCGACGGCGAGCCGGCGGGTGATGGTCGCCGTTCGATGAATCAGGTGGCGCGGATCAAACCGACCGACAAGGTGTCGATCCAGGTGATGCGCAACGGCAAGGAACTCAAGCTGAGCGCGGAAATCGGCCTGCGTCCGCCGCCGGCTCCGGTCAAAGAGAAAGAAGAAAACTGAAGCCGTATACAAGAACCAATGTGGGAGCGGGCTTGCTCGCGAAAGCGGTCGATCAGCCAACATTTCTGTTGAATGAAAAACTGTATTCGCGAGCAAGCCCGCTCCCACATCAGGGTTAGTCGTCGTGGGTTAAAGATCGCCAAGACCGTCAATCAGCGCCTGGTTCTGCTCAGGTGTGCCGATGGAGATCCGCAGGAACTGCGCAATCCGCTCCTGCTTGAAGTGGCGCACGATCACGCCCTGCTCGCGCAGTTTCGCCGCCAGCCCTGCCGCGTCATGCTGCTGATGCCGGGCAAAAATGAAGTTCGCTGCCGACGGCAACACTTCAAAGCCCTTGGCCTGCAACTGCGCGATCACCCACTCACGGCTCTCGATGACCAGACGGCAAGTCTTGTCGAAGTACTCGCGATCCTCGAACGCCGCCGCCGCGCCGACATTCGCCAGACGGTCCAGCGGATAGGAGTTGAAGCTGTTCTTGATCCGCTCCAGCGCCTCGATCAGCTCCGGGTGCCCAACCGCCAGGCCAACCCGCAGGCCCGCCAGCGAACGGGACTTGGACAGGGTTTGAGTCACCAGCAGGTTCGGATAACGGTCCACCAGACTGATCGCGGTCTCGCCGCCGAAGTCGATATAAGCCTCATCCACAACCACCACCGAGTTCGGGCTGGCCTTGAGGATTTGCTCGACCGCGTCCAGTGCCAGCAGGCAACCGGTCGGCGCGTTCGGGTTAGGGAAAATGATCCCGCCGTTCGGCTTGGCGTAGTCCGCCGGGTTGATCTGGAATTCCTCATCCAGCGGCACTGCATCGAACTTGATGCCGTACAGCCCGCAATACACCGGGTAGAAGCTATAGCTGATGTCCGGGAACAGAATCGGCTGCTCGTGTTGCAACAGACCGTGGAAAATGTGCGCCAGCACCTCATCCGAACCGTTGCCGAGGAACACCTGATTGCTCTGCACGCCGTAATACCTGGCGACTGCATTTTTCAGCAGATCGCTGTTCGGGTCCGGGTACAGGCGCAGGTTGTCATTGAGTTCGGTCTGCATCGCCGCCAAGGCTTTTGGCGACGGACCGTACGGGTTCTCGTTGGTGTTGAGCTTGACCAGTTTGGTCAGCTTCGGCTGCTCACCCGGCACATAAGGCACCAGATCCTTGACGAACGGGCTCCAGAATTTGCTCATGCTCAGTTCCCCTTCGCTTGGTCTTTGATGCGGTATTCGGCGCTACGTGCGTGAGCGCTCAGCGATTCGCCACGGGCCAGCACGGAAGCAGTCTTGCCCAGTTCTGACGCGCCTTGCTCGGAGCAGAAGATGATCGACGAACGTTTCTGGAAGTCGTAAACACCCAGCGGCGAGGAGAAACGCGCAGTACCGGAGGTCGGCAACACGTGGTTGGGACCTGCGCAGTAGTCGCCCAAGGCCTCAGAGGTGTGGCGGCCCATGAAGATTGCGCCAGCGTGACGGATCTGCGGCAGCCAGGCTTGCGGATCGGCGACCGACAACTCCAGGTGTTCAGGAGCAATGCGGTTGGCGACTTCGATGGCCTGCTCCATGTCGCGAACCTTGATCAGTGCACCACGGCCATTGATCGAGGTTTCGATGATCGCGGCACGCTCCATGGTCGGCATCAGCTTGTCGATGCTGGCGGCAACCTTGTCGAGGAACTCGGCATCCGGGCTGACCAGAATCGCCTGAGCGTCTTCGTCGTGCTCGGCCTGGGAAAACAGGTCCATGGCGATCCAGTCCGGATCGGTCTGACCGTCACAAACCACGAGAATTTCCGAAGGGCCGGCAATCATGTCGATACCGACCTGGCCAAACACGTGGCGCTTGGCGGTGGCGACATAGATGTTGCCCGGGCCTACCACCTTGTCGACCTTCGGCACGCTTTCGGTGCCGTAAGCCAGCGCGGCAACCGCTTGGGCACCACCGATGGTGAACACACGGTCAACGCCGGCGATGCAAGCGGCGGCCAGTACCAGCTCGTTGATTTCACCGCGCGGAGTCGGTACGACCATGACCACTTCGGTGACACCGGCGACCTTGGCCGGAATCGCGTTCATCAACACCGACGACGGGTACGATGCCTTGCCACCCGGGACGTACAGGCCGGCACGGTCCAGCGGCGTGACTTTCTGGCCCAGCACGGTGCCGTCGGCCTCGGTGTAGCTCCAGGAGTCCTGCTTCTGCTTTTCGTGGTAGCTGCGCACACGGGCGGCGGCGACTTCCAGGGCTTCGCGCTGGGGCACGGAGATACGGGTCAGTGCCAGTTCCAGACGCTCGCGCGGCAGGATCAGGTCGGCCATGGACGCTACGTCCAGGCCGTCGAACTGGCGGGTGAAGTCCACCAGTGCCGCGTCGCCACGCTCACGCACAGCCTTGATGATGTCCAGCACCCGCTGATTGACCGAGTCGTCAGACACACTTTCCCAGCTCAGCAGATGATCCAGATGATGCGCGAAATCCGGGTCAGCAGCGTTGAGTCGGCGAATTGCAGTCGGTGCGGTCATAGCGAGAGCCTCATAGGAATGGCAAAAACTCAGGCGCCCTAACTTAGCAGTCGTTTCCGCTTGGGCACCTGAGATTCTGGCTATGAGGCGGATAGACGGGCGCAACTTAACGTCGCGCAGGTGAATCAGCCGCGGTGTCGAGACTCCACTGCCTTGCGCAGGGTGTCGATCAACGCCTGGATACGGGCGTGCTGCATTTTCATCGAAGCTTTGTTGACGATCAGCCGGGAGCTGATGGCAGCAATGAAATCCTGTGGCTCCAGGCCATTGGCCCGCAGCGTGTTACCGGTGTCGACAACGTCGATGATCTTGTCGGCCAGGCCGATCAGCGGCGCCAACTCCATCGAGCCGTAAAGCTTGATGATATCGACCTGACGACCTTGCTCGGCGTAGTAGCGCTTGGCGACGTTGACGAACTTGGTGGCGATGCGCAGGCGGCCCTTGGGCTCGATCGCCCCGACTTTACCGGCGGTCATCAGCTTGCATTGGGCGATCTGCAGGTCCAGTGGCTCGTACAGGCCCTGGCCGCCATATTCCATCAGCACATCCTTACCGGCCACGCCGAGGTCCGCGGCACCATGTTCGACGTAGGTCGGCACATCGGTAGCGCGCACGATCAGCAGACGTACATCGTCCTGGGTCGTGGGGATGATCAGCTTGCGGCTCTTGTCCGGATTCTCGGTCGGCACGATGCCCGCTTCAGCCAGAAGCGGCAAGGTGTCGTCAAGGATGCGGCCCTTGGACAGTGCGATAGTCAGCATGGGAAACGTCAGCCCTTAATCAGCAATCTTATGCCCGGACGCAATCGGCGCCGGACACGCATCGAGCCGGAAACCGGCTCGACTTATATCAATCCAACAGGCACGTCCCTGTGCCCATGCAGCACTACTAGCCCGGAACGCGACGGATCTTGGCGCCCAGCATCTGCAGTTTCTCTTCGATGCACTCGTAGCCACGGTCTATGTGGTAGATGCGATCGATCAAGGTATCGCCTTCGGCAACCAGGGCCGAGATCACCAGGCTGGCCGAAGCACGCAAGTCGGTCGCCATGACTGGCGCGCCCTTGAGTTTTTCGGTGCCGGTGACGATCGCAGTGTTGCCTTCGACCTGGATTTTGGCGCCCATGCGGTGCAGTTCGTAAACGTGCATGAAACGGTTTTCGAAGATCGTCTCAATCACGGCGCCCGTGCCTTCGGCAACGGCGTTGAGGGATATGAACTGCGCCTGCATGTCCGTCGGGAACGCCGGGTACGGAGCGGTCCGCACGTTGACGGCCTTGGCCCGCTTGCCGTGCATGTTCAGTTCGATCCAGTCTTCGCCGCAAGTGATTTCGGCACCCGACTCGCGCAGCTTTTCCAACACCGCCTCGAGAATGGTCGGATCGGTGTCCTTGACCTTCACACGACCGCCAGTCACGGCCGCCGCCACCAGGTAGGTGCCGGTTTCGATACGATCGGGCATGACCTTGTAGGTGGTGGTGTGCAGACGCTCGACGCCATCGATGGTGATGGTGTCGGTGCCGGCGCCGGAAACCTTGGCGCCCATGGCGTTGAGGAAGTTGGCCAGGTCGACCACTTCAGGCTCGCGAGCGGCGTTTTGCAGTACGCTGCGGCCCTTGGCCAGAGCGGCCGCCATCATGATGTTCTCGGTACCGGTCACGCTGACGGTGTCGAAGAAGAAGTGCGCACCGCGCAGGCCGCCTTCAGGCGCCTTGGCCTTGATGTAGCCGCCTTCGACATCGATGACCGCGCCCATGGCTTCCAGGCCACGGATGTGCAGGTCGACCGGACGCGAACCGATGGCGCAACCGCCAGGCAACGCGACTTCGGCTTCACCGAAGCGGGCAACCATCGGGCCCAGCACCAGAATCGACGCACGCATGGTTTTAACCAGTTCGTACGGAGCGATCAGGGTCTTGATGGTGCGCGGGTCGATTTCGACGCTGAGTTTCTCGTCGATCACCGGCTCAATGCCCATGCGACCGAACAGCTCGATCATCGTGGTGATGTCGTGCAGGTGCGGCAGGTTGGCCACGGTAACCGGGCCGTCGCACAGCAGGGTGGCAGCCAGGATCGGCAGGGCAGAGTTCTTTGCCCCGGAGATGCGGATTTCGCCATCAAGACGAACGCCACCGGTAATAATCAATTTATCCATAAGAATCTCGACGCCCTTGGGCTCAGGTGCGCTCGGCCCAGGCCGCGCTGCTGAAAAATTTCATAGTGACCGCATGGATGCTGCCATCGGTGATCCATGGGTTCAAATGGGCATAGATCTGCTGCTGACGCTTGACCGGGCTCAACGCCGCCAGTTCATCGCTAATCACGTTCAGCTGGAAATTGCAGCCTTCGCCCTCAACTTCTACCAACGTTCCGGGCAGCTTTCCTTCAAGGAAGCTCTTCACTTCTACGGCCTGCATGCTCAACCTCAATCGGCGCCCTGTGCGCGCGGGTCGGACATCATACAAAAAAGCCCCGCGCCTGCGAACCCCGCCAAGCAGGACTCGGACGGGGGGCTTGTTTGTCGATGCGGGTTAGGGATGCGCCAACAGCTCGGTCAGCTCACTGACCTGGGCGATTTCGCGCATGTCTTCTGGCATCCCGCGGATGCTCAACGGCTTGCCGGCCGCCTGCGCATCGCGCATGAAGCACAGCAGCAGCGACAGGCCGATGCTACTGGACTTCGTCACCGCCGAACAATCAACCACCAGCGCAGCAGCCTTGCTCGCCTTGATCAGCGCCTGGCCCTGCTCGCGCAGGCCCGGGCCGCTGCGATAATCCAGCACACCGCTGAGCTGTAGCTCGCCAGCCTCGTTCATTTGAACGGCGGACTCACTCATTGGCTTTGTTTCTCGGTGGACTGCTTGGCCTTGGCAACTTCTCCGGCCCAACCATTGATGGTCTTGTCCAGATCATTGCCATTGCGCTGCATCGCGTCGGCGAACTGGTCACGGAACAGTTTGCCAATGTTGATGCCATTGATGATCACGTTGCGCAGTTTCCATTCGCCATTGATCTTTTCCAGCGTGTAGGAAACCGGGTAGATCGCGCCGCTGCTGCCCTTGACCGTCATGCCGACGCTGGTGCGGTCGCCCGACTCGTCCTTGGGCGGGTCAACGGTGATGCCCTGATTGTTGTACTCCAGCAAGGCATTGCCATAGAACTGAAACAGACCTTTTTTGAAGTTCTCTTCAAAGGTTTTCATCTGCGCAGGCGTGGCCTTGCGCGAGTACTTGACCGTCATGATGCTCTTGGAAATACCCTCGGCATCCACGACAGGACCGACAATGCTGTCGAGCGCCGCATAAAAGTCCTGCGGATCCTGCTTGTACTTTTCTTTGTTGGCCGCCAGATCGGCAAGCATACGATTGGTAGTGTCCTGTACCAGATCGTGTGCCGAAGGCGCCGCCACTGCGTTGGCCACCAACGGCAGCGCCGCGAGCATTACCAACAGGCCACGTCGCAAGATAGAGATCATTTAACAGTTCCTCATTTAGCTTCTTTGCTAACGGTGTTGAGCAGGAATTTACCGATCAGGTCTTCCAGCACAAGCGACGACTGGGTGTCGTGGATGGTTGCGCCATCCGCGAGCAGACTTTCTTCCCCGCCGACACTGATGCCAATGTACTTCTCGCCCAACAGGCCCGCAGTCAGGATAGAGGCGGTGGAGTCAGACGGCAGGTTATCGACGCGTTTTTCCAGCTCCATGGTCACCCGACCGGTAAAGCTGTCGCGATCCAGATCGATCGCGGTCACCTTGCCGATGGTTACACCGGCCATGGTCACCTTCGCTCTGACCGTCAAACCGGCGATATTGTCAAAATATGCGTAAAGTTTATAAGTGTCAGTGCTCGGGCTCGGCGACAGGCCGCTGACCCGCAACGCCAGCAACAACAAAGCCAGGATGCCAGCCAGCAGGAAAAGGCCGACACCGATTTCCAGGGTGCGGTTTTGCATCAGAAATCTCCAAACATCAAGGCGGTCAGAATAAAGTCCAGGCCGAGTACAGCCAACGAGGCGTACACAACGGTCTTGGTAGTGGCACGACTGATCCCTTCGGAAGTGGGTTCACAATCATAGCCTTGGAATACGGCGATCCAGGTCACGACAAAGGCAAAGACAACACTTTTGACGATCCCGTTCAGGACATCATCGGCGAATGTCACGCTGTTCTGCATGTTCGACCAGTAGGAGCCCTCATAGACGCCCAGCCAGTCCACCGCCACCCACGAACCACCCCAGATGCCCACCACGCTGAAAATCATCGCCAGCACCGGCAGGGAAATGAAGCCGGCCCACAGGCGCGGGGCAATGATGTACTTGAGCGGGTCGACCCCGATCATTTCAAGACTGGACAACTGCTCGGTGGATTTCATGTTGCCGATTTCGGCTGTCAACGCCGAACCGGCACGCCCGGCGAACAGCAAGGCCGTCACCACCGGCCCCAGTTCACGCAACAGCGTCAGCGCAACCATCTGCCCGACAGCCTGCTCGGAACCATAGCTGGACAGGATGTTGAAGCCTTGCAGGGCCAGCACCATGCCGATGAACACCCCGGAGACCACGATGATCACCAGGGACATGACGCCCACCGAATGCAGCTGCTTGATCAGCAACCCGAAACCGCCGCCAATGCCACCGCGACCGAGCAGGGCATGAAACAGGAACAGCGTCGCACGCCCGAACACCGCCAGCGCATCAATGGCTGCGTGGCCGAACCGGCGTACACGTTCTATTAATGAAGTTTTGCGCATCAGCGCTTCCCCAGAAGATCTGCGCGGTAATCCGTCGCTGGAAAGTGATACGGCACCGGCCCATCAGGCTCACCGGTCATGAACTGGCGAATCCGTGGGTCATCCGAGTTCATCAACTCGTCTGGCGTGCCCTGCCCCAGCACCTGGCCATCGCCCACCACATAGATGTAGTCGGCAATGCTCGCGGTCTCGGCCAGATCGTGGGAAACCACGATGCTGGTGATACCCAGCGCATCGTTGAGCAAGCGGATCAGGCGCACCAGAACGCCCATCGCGATAGGGTCCTGGCCGACAAAGGGCTCGTCATACATGAGGATCTGCGGATCCAGGGCAATCGCCCGGGCCAGCGCGACACGACGCTTCATGCCACCGGACAGTTCGTCGGGCATCAGGTCGATAGCGCCACGCAGGCCCACGGCCTGCAATTTGAGCAGAACGATGTCGCGGATCATTTCTTCCGGCAGCCGGGTGTGGACCCGCAGCGGAAAGGCGACGTTCTCGAACACATCGAGGTCGGTAAACAATGCGCCGCTCTGAAACAGCACGCCCATATGCTTGCGCGCATCGAACAGGTCGCTGCGCGAAAGCTCCGGCAAATTCTGCCCATTGACCCAGACTTCGCCGCTGGTAGGCCGCAACTGGGCGCCCATCAAACGCAGGAGCGTGGTCTTGCCGCACCCGGAAGGCCCCATGATGCCGGTGACCTTGCCGCGCGGTATGCGAATATCAACGTTATTGAAAATGCTCCGCGCACCGCGCTTGAAGGTCAGTCCCTTCAGCTCGACCGCGTAGGCGTTATCGGCACTCATCTAAACTCCTTGCGATGCAGCCTCTTGCTCGGGCGCCTGGCTTTCCAGCGAAAGCACATACCTCCCGGGCAGGCCGAACAGGCGGCGAACTATATCACTGCAAAGGCCACGCGCCCAAGGCTAAAGCCGGGCCATGTGCAACAACATGAATGACTGAAAGCTTCTTTATAGAGGCTTCGTGGTAACAAGGAGTGACAATGCGCGACGAACTAGCGTGAGGGATTCGATCATAACCGCTATAATCGCCGCCTTTTCATCGGGCTATACGATTTCAGACATGAGCCAATCCAGCGACCTGATTCAATCGGCACAACGCACCATCCGCCTCGAGGTAGAGGCCGTACAAGGCCTGCTGCCCCATATCGACGCGGATTTCGTACGCGCTTGCGAGATGATTCTGGCCAGCAAAGGCCGCGTGGTGGTGGTCGGCATGGGCAAATCCGGGCACGTCGGCAACAAGATCGCCGCCACCCTGGCCAGCACCGGCACAACGGCTTTTTTCGTGCACCCGGCCGAAGCCAGCCATGGTGACATGGGCATGATCACCCGTGACGACATCATTCTGGCGCTCTCGAACTCCGGCTCCACCAATGAAATCGTCACCCTGCTGCCACTGATCAAGCGCCTTGGCATCAAGCTGATCAGCGTGACCGGCAACCCCGAGTCGGCGCTGGCCAAGGCTGCCGAGGTCAACCTCAATGTTCACGTCGAGCATGAAGCCTGCCCATTGAACCTGGCGCCCACCTCGTCGACCACCGCAGCACTGGTCATGGGCGATGCCCTGGCTGTTGCGCTGCTGGAAGCCCGCGGCTTTACCGCCGAAGACTTCGCCTTTTCCCACCCCGGTGGTGCACTGGGTCGACGGCTGCTGCTGAAAGTGGAAAACGTCATGCACGCCGGCCAGGAGCTGCCACAGGTGCAACGCGGCACCCTGCTCAAGGACGCGCTGATGGAAATGACCCGCAAGGGCCTGGGCATGACCGTGATCCTGGAAGCCGACGGCAAACTGGCGGGGATCTTCACCGACGGTGATTTGCGCCGCACCCTGGACCGCAGCATCGACATCCACAGTGCCACCATCGACCAGGTCATGACCGCCCATGGCAAGACTGCCCGGGCCGAGATGCTCGCGGCCGAAGCACTGAAAATCATGGAAGACCACAAGATCAACGCGCTGGTCGTGGTCGACGGCGACGACCGCCCGGTCGGTGCCTTGAACATGCACGACTTGCTGCGCGCAGGAGTAATGTAATGACCATTGACCTGATGCAACGTGGCAAGCAGATCAAACTGGCGGTTTTCGACGTCGACGGCGTCCTCACCGACGGGCGCCTGTACTTCCTCGAAGACGGCAGCGAGTTCAAGACCTTCAACACCCTCGACGGCCAGGGCATCAAGATGTTGATGGCAGCCGGCGTACAGACAGCTATCATCAGTGGCCGCAAGACCCCGGTGGTCGAGCGACGGGCCAAGAACCTCGGCATCCCGCACCTTTATCAGGGACGAGAGGATAAACTGGTGGTACTGGACGAACTTCTCGCCCAACTCAATCTAAGCTATGAACAGGTCGCCTATCTTGGCGACGACCTGCCGGACCTGCCGGTGATTCGCCGCGTAGGCCTGGGCATGGCGGTGGCCAACGCCGCCAGCTTCGTGCGCGAACACGCCCACGGCATTACCGTTGCCCGTGGCGGCGAAGGTGCCGCACGCGAATTCTGCGAATTGATCCTGCGCGCCCAGGGCCGCCTCGATGCGGCCAACGCTGCGTACCTGTGAGCCCACTATGCTGAGCAAAAAGTTTCGCAACACACTACTGTTCGGTTGCATCGCTGCGATATTCGCCGCGGTCGGCTATTGGAACATCAGCCCTGAACGTTTCCTCGACAAGCCGGTTGTGCCTGTCGATGAAAGTGCCATCGACTATTACGCCATCAATGCGCACAGTGTTCAGTTCCTGCCGGACGGCGGATTGCAATACGAAATGACGTCGGACAAGGTCGAACACCTCAAGGCGACCGAAGTGACACTGCTGACCAACCCCGACCTGAATATGTTTCGCGGTACGGAGTTTCCATGGCATGTCCAGAGTTTGCGCGCTGAAGTAAACCCGGACGGCACGGAAGTCGAATTGATCGATGACGTGCGCATCACCCGCTTCGACGAGAAAAACCGAAGAACCCTGATCACCAGCACCCGCATGACGGTGTTCCCGCAGCAAGAATATGCGCAGACCGAGCAAGACGTTAGAATCGACGGCGCTGGCGGTGTATCGACTGGCAAGGGAATGAAAGCGTATTTGAAAGAAAGCAGGATACACCTGCTATCGAACGTAAGAGGACAGTATGAGGCTCGTTAAAACCCTTCCGATTTTGCTCAGTCTGGGCGCAGCACTGGGAAGCGTGAGCGCCTGGGCTCTGCCGGACGATCAACAACAGCCTATTCGCATTCAGGCCGACGACGCCCAACTGGACGACAAGAACGGTGTTGCCACCTACACCGGCGACGTAATCATCACCCAGGGCTCGATGAAGGTTACCGGCAACAAGGTAACCATGACCCGCACCCCCAATGGTGACATCGACGTGGTGACCTCGGTGGGCAATCTGGCCTACTTCGAGCAGTTGCAAACGGCTGGTGACACCAAGCCTGTGCAGGGCTGGGGCGTGACGATCCAGTACCACGCCGCGCAAAATCGCGTCGTGCTGATCGACAAGGCCAAAGTTGTCGACAAGGACAACAACATCACCCAGGGCGAGAAAATCGTCTACGACACCGAGAAGAAGCTCGCCAGCGCCGGTCGCGCTACCGGCAGCAAGGTGACCGAGTCGCGCCCGCGCATCGACATGGTTATCCAGCCGAAGAAGAAAACCGACGAGAAAAAGGCCCAGTAATGGCAACTCTGAAAGCTCAGCATCTGGCCAAGAGCTACAAGAGCCGCCAGGTCGTACGTGACGTCAGCCTGTCCATCGACAGCGGTCAGATCGTCGGCCTGCTCGGCCCCAACGGCGCCGGCAAGACCACCTGTTTCTACATGATCGTAGGCCTGGTGCAGGCTGATCAGGGTCGCGTGCTGATCGACGACCTGGACGTCAGCCACCAGCCAATGCACGGCCGTGCAAAGGCCGGCATCGGCTATCTGCCGCAGGAAGCATCGATCTTTCGCAAACTCTCGGTGGCCGACAACATCATGGCGATCCTCGAGACCCGCAAGGAACTCGACAAGGCCGGTCGCCGCAAGGAGCTGGAAAGCCTGCTGCAGGAATTCCACATCAGCCACATCCGCGACAACCTCGGCATGAGCCTGTCCGGCGGTGAGCGCCGCCGCGTGGAGATCGCCCGGGCACTGGCCACCAACCCGAAATTCATCCTCCTGGATGAACCTTTCGCCGGCGTCGACCCGATTTCGGTGGGCGACATCAAACAGATCATCTACCACCTCAAGGCCAAGGGCATTGGCGTGCTGATCACTGACCACAACGTCCGTGAAACCCTGGATATCTGCGAAACCGCCTACATCGTCAACGATGGCCAATTGATCGCCGAGGGCGACGCCGAGACCATCCTGGCCAACGACCTGGTGAAGGAAGTTTACCTGGGCCATGAGTTCCGCCTGTAAGCGCTGAGGTGTCTGGCAGGTCGCCAGAGTGCTTATCTCAATAAAAAATCAACACTTTTTTATTGTTACAGCGCTCTAGGCAAACACTGCAGTTTCGGGCATATAATTTGCTTATGTTTGGCGCTTCGGCGCCCTGTAGTGGATGGCGCATGTGCGCCGGCGAATAAGGTGTTAAGCCCCTGCCATGAAACCATCGCTAGTCTTGAGAATGGGCCAGCAGCTGACGATGACACCGCAGCTGCAACAGGCCATCCGCCTGCTCCAATTGTCGACCCTGGACCTGCAACAGGAAATCCAGGAGGCCCTGGAGTCCAATCCGATGCTCGAACGCCAGGAAGAAGGCGACGACTTCGACAATTCCGACCCCCTGGCCGACAGTGCCGAACAGAAGCCCAATACCGACATTCAGGAGCCTTCCTACCAGGAAAGCGCCCCCACGGTGGATAACCTGGAGGAAGGCGACTGGAACGAGCGCATTCCCAACGAGCTCCCCGTCGATACAGCGTGGGAAGACGTTTATCAGACCAGCGCCAGCAGCCTGCCAAGCAACGATGACGACGAATGGGATTTCACCACCCGCACATCGGCTGGCGAAAGCCTGCAAAGCCACCTGCTGTGGCAGTTGAATCTGGCCCCGATGTCCGACACCGATCGGCTGATAGCCGTCACCCTGATCGACTGCATCAACAATCAGGGCTACCTGGACGAGACACTCGAGGAAATCCTCGAAGCCTTCGATCCGGAGCTGGACATTGAACTGGACGAAATCGAAGCCGTCCTGCACCGCATCCAGCAATTCGAGCCCGCTGGCATCGGCGCCCGCAACCTGAGCGAGTGCCTGCTGCTGCAATTGCGCCAGTTGCCGGCCAAGACCCCTTGGCTGGCCGAGGCCAAGCGCCTGGTCAGCGACTACATCGACCTGCTGGGCAGCCGCGACTACAGCCAGCTGATGCGCCGCATGAAACTCAAGGAAGATGAGCTGCGCCAGGTGATCGAACTGGTTCAGAGCCTCAACCCTCGGCCTGGCTCGCAGATCGAGTCCACCGAAGCCGAGTACGTCGTACCGGACGTCATCGTGCGCAAGGACAACGAGCGCTGGCTGGTCGAACTGAATCAGGAGTCGGTGCCACGCCTGCGCGTCAACGCCCAGTACGCCGGTTTCGTGCGCCGCGCCGACACCAGCGCCGACAACACCTTCATGCGTAACCAGTTGCAGGAAGCCCGCTGGTTCATCAAGAGCCTGCAAAGCCGCAACGAGACCCTGATGAAAGTGGCGACCCAGATCGTCGAGCACCAGCGCGGTTTTCTCGAGTACGGCGATGAAGCCATGAAGCCGCTGGTCCTGCATGACATCGCCGAAGCGGTGGGCATGCACGAATCGACGATTTCCCGGGTCACCACCCAGAAGTTCATGCACACCCCTCGGGGAATCTATGAACTGAAATACTTTTTCTCCAGCCACGTCAGCACCTCCGAAGGCGGTGAATGCTCGTCTACGGCGATCCGCGCGATCATCAAAAAACTGGTTGCCGCGGAAAATCAGAAAAAGCCATTGAGTGACAGCAAGATCGCTGGTTTACTGGAAGCACAAGGCATTCAGGTGGCTCGCCGCACCGTCGCCAAATACCGCGAATCCCTCGGGATCGCGCCTTCGAGCGAACGTAAGCGGTTGATGTAGAGCCACGCCACAGCGTTCCAGTGGTAGATCATCTGATCTACCGCTTTATGCACTGGCAACGAAGGAGAAGCTGTATGCAAGTCAATATCAGTGGACACCAACTGGAAGTGACCGAACCTCTTCGCACCTACATCGGCGAAAAACTCGAACGATTGGAAAGGCATTTCGACAAGATCACCAACGTGCAGGTCACGATGACAGTCGAAAAGCTGAAGCAGAAAATCGAAGCCACCTTGCATATTCCCGGTAGTGAAGTAGTCGCAAACGCAGAACATGACGACATGTATGCGGCTATCGACTCACTCACCGACAAGCTGGATCGCCAACTCAAAAAGCATAAGGAAAAGACCCAGAGCCTCCTTCAGGGCGCAACCGGTCGTTAACACTCCCAACCCATGATCCGACTTGAAAGTATCCTGACCCCCGGCCGTTCCCTGGTGAACGTGCCGGGCGGCAGTAAAAAGAAAGCCCTCGAACAAATTGCCAATCTGATCGCCCGCGAAGTGCCGGGCATGGAGATGCAAGATGTCTTCGAGGCATTGATTGCCCGTGAAAAACTCGGTTCCACCGGGTTTGGCAACGGCATCGCCATTCCCCATTGCCGCCTCAAGGGCTGCAATTCGCCCATCAGTGCCTTGATGCACCTGGACGCACCCATCGATTTCGACGCCATCGACGGCGCACCGGTTGACCTGCTGTTCGTACTGCTGGTCCCGCAAGCCGCTACCGATGCGCACCTTGAGTTGCTGCGGCAGATCGCCAGCATGCTCGACCGCAAGGAAGTACGGGAAAAGCTGCGTAGCGCCCCAAGCAACGAAGCCTTGTATCAGGTTGTCCTGGACGAGCAGAACGGTCAGTAATCATGCGCTTGATCATCGTCAGTGGCCGTTCCGGCTCAGGTAAAAGTACCGCCCTCGATGTACTCGAGGACAACGGCTATTACTGTATCGACAACCTGCCTGCCGGGCTGCTGCCGGAACTCGCGCAAACAGCGCTGATCCACACTGAACTGACTCAGCCGCTGGTGGCCGTATCCATCGACGCGCGCAACCTGCCAAGCCACCTGTCGCGCTTTCCCGACCTGCTCGAGGAAGTTCGCAGTCGCCATATCCATTGCGATGTCCTGTACCTGGACGCTGACGAAGAGACCCTGCTCAAGCGCTTCTCGGAAACCCGCCGGCGCCACCCACTGAGCAATGCCAACCGTTCGCTGGCCGAAGCCATCAGCGTCGAGAGCCTTCTGCTCGGGCCCATCGCTGACCTCGCCGACCTGAAAATCAACACCACCAGCCTGAACCTGTATCAGCTGCGCGATGCCATCAAGCTGCGCCTGCTGAACCAGCCGGAACCCGGCACCGCGTTTCTGGTGGAGTCTTTCGGATTCAAGCGCGGCATGCCGGTGGATGCCGACCTGGTGTTCGATGTGCGCTGTCTGCCAAACCCCTATTGGAAACCGGAATTGCGCGAGCAGTCCGGTCTCGATCAGCCGGTTGCCGAATACCTGGCAGCGCAGCCGGATGTCGAAGAGATGTTCCAGGATATTTCCACATATCTGCTAAAGTGGCTGCCGCGTTTTGCCGCCAGCAACCGCGCGTACGTCACCATTGCCATTGGCTGCACCGGCGGGCATCACCGCTCCGTGTACCTGACCGAACGTCTTGGCCAGGTCCTGCAACAATCTCTGAAGAACGTCCAGGTTCGCCACCGCGACCTCAGCTAAAGGATTCACACCGCGATGCCTGCTCTGGAAATCGAAATCATCAACAAGCTGGGGCTGCACGCCCGCGCTTCTGCGAAATTTGTTGGGGTGGCAGGTCAGTACCCGTGCCAGATCCGGGCCGGTCGCACACCCACATCGATGGTCGATGGCAAAAGCATCATGGCCATGATGATGCTCGCGGCTGGCAAAGGCACAACGATTCATTTGAGTACTGAAGGCGAGCAGGAAGATGAAGCGCTGGCCGCGCTGGTGGCGTTGATCAACAACTTCTTCGACGAAGGCGAGTAACAGTCAGGATCAAGATCAAAAGATCGCAGTCTTCGGCAGCTCCTGCATTGGATTACTTGCAGGAACTGACGAAGGCCGCGATTTTTTGATCTAAAAAAAAGCGCCACCCGATGGGTGACGCGCCTTTTGTGTTGCGACCGGGAATCAGCTACCCGCCACCATCATCCGCTCGATCAACACCGAACCCGTGCGAATGTTGCTGCGCAGCTCCAGATCATTACCGACCGCGACAATCTGCTTGAACATGTCGCGCATGTTGCCGGCGATGGTCACTTCCTGCACCGCGAACTGGATTTCGCCGTTCTCGACCCAGTAACCCGCCGCTCCACGGGAATAATCGCCGGTGACCATGTTCAGTCCCTGCCCCATCAACTCGGTGACCAGCAGGCCGCGCCCCATACGGCGCAGCAAGGCCGCCTGGTCTTCATCGCCATGGGTGACGAACAGGTTGTGCACGCCGCCAGCGTTAGCGGTGCTCGGCATGCCGAGCTTGCGGCCGGAGTAGGTGCCAAGGATGTAGGACACCAACTCGCCTTTTTCGACGAACGGCTTGGCATAGGTCGCCAGGCCATCACCGTCGAACGCGGCGCTGCCCATGGCACGCATCAGGTGTGGACGCTCATCGATGGTCAGCCACTCCGGAAACAGCTTCTGGCCCAGGGTGCCTTCGAGGAAGGATGACTTGCGATACAGGCTGCCACCGGAAATCGCCGACAGGAAACTGCCAAACAGACCACCGGCCAATTCAGCGGAAAACAGCACCGGTACTTCGCAGGTCGGCACCGGACGCGCGCCCAGACGACTGGCTGCGCGTTGCGCGGCACGCTGGCCGATGCTCACCGGGTCAGCCAGCAAGTTGCCCTGGCGATTGACGTCGTACCAGTAGTCGCGCTGCATCTGACCGTCGGCCTCGGCAATCATCACGCAGCTCAGGCTGTGCCGGGTCGACGCATAGCCACCGACAAACCCGTGGCTGTTGCCATAGACACGGCAGCCCTGATGGGTATTGAGCGTGGTGCCGTCGGCATTCTTGATCCGGCTATCGGCCGCAAACGCCGCCGCTTCACAGGCCAGGGCCTGCTCGATGGCCTGTTCCGGGGTGATATCCCATTGGTGGAACAGGTCGAAATCCGCCAGGTCCTTGGCCATCAGCGCGGCATCTGCCAGGCCCGAGGCCTCGTCTTCCGAGGTGTGTTTGGCGATGGCCAGGGCGGCGGCGACGGTTTCGCGAATCGCGTCCGGACCGCTGGCCGAGGTGCTGGCCGAGCCTTTACGCTGGCCGACGTACAGGGTGATACCAAAGCCCTGGTCGCGATTGAACTCGACCGTTTCGACTTCACGCTGGCGCACCGTGGTCGACAGGCCTTGCTCCAGGGACACCGCGACTTCACAGGCACTGGCGCCCTGGCGCTTGGCTTCAGCGATGATCTGCTCGACTTGTTCCTGCAGTGCCGGCAACGCTTGTGGGCCGACGCTTTCAACTGCACTCATGCTGTTCTCCACTCAAATTCTGCTTTCGGTAACGGTCATCGAGCGACCGGGCCGGACAAGCGGCCCCCGACTGGTTATCATGGCGGCGTTTCTTTGCGGACGGCCACCATGGTTGATTCTTACGATGACTCCCTCGATACGGGAGAAAAAAGCAAATCCCAGGTTAAACGCGAGCTGCATGCTCTGGTTGACCTCGGCGAGCGCCTTACAACACTCAAGCCTGACTTGCTGGCAAAACTGCCCCTGACCGAGGCATTGCGCCGGGCTCTGGCCGATGCGCCCAAGCACACCGCGAATATCGCGCGTAAACGGCACCTTCAGTTCATCGGCAAACTGATGCGCGATCAGGACATTGACGCCATTCTGGTTCTGCTCGACCAACTTGATGCCTCCACTCGCCAATACAACGAACGTTTCCATAACCTGGAGCGCTGGCGCGATCGATTGATTGCCGGCGACGACGCGGTACTGGAAAAATTCGTCGTCGAATACCCGGACGCGGATCGCCAGCAATTGCGTTCCCTGGTCCGTCAGGCCCAGCACGAGGTTGCGCAAAACAAGCCTCCTGCTTCCAGCCGTAAAATCTTCAAGTACATCCGTGAACTGGACGAGACTCAACGCGGTCTGCGCTGAGCCCCGCCCTCTGTAGGAGCGAGCATGCTCGCGATGAACTCAATGACACCGCTGGGTGTCAGGATGCCAGCGTTATCGTTGACGTCCATCGCGAGCATGCTCGCTCCTACAGGGGTATCCCCTTATGCGCCCGTGCCACCCACGGTAATCGCATCAATCTTCAGCGTTGGCTGACCGACACCCACCGGCACCGACTGCCCGTCCTTGCCACACGTCCCCACACCGCTGTCCAGCGCCAGGTCGTTACCGACCATCGACACTTTGCTCATGGCTTCAGGACCGTTGCCGATCAGGGTCGCGCCTTTGACCGGAGCGGTAATCTTGCCGTCCTCGATCAGATAAGCCTCGCTGGTGGAGAACACGAACTTGCCGCTGGTGATGTCCACCTGACCGCCGCCGAGGTTGGCGCAGTAGATGCCACGCTTCACCGAGGCGATGATTTCCGCCGGGTCACTTTCACCACCGAGCATGTAGGTGTTGGTCATGCGCGGCATCGGCAGATGCGCGTAGGATTCACGCCGACCGTTGCCGGTACGGGCCACGCCCATCAGGCGCGCGTTGAGTTTGTCCTGCATATAGCCTTTGAGTACGCCGTTTTCGATCAGCGTGGTGCACTCGGTCGGGGTGCCTTCATCGTCCACGCTCAGTGATCCGCGACGACCGGCCAGAGTGCCGTCATCGACGATGGTGCAGAGTTTCGACGCAACCATTTCACCCATGCGCCCGCTATAGGCGGAACTGCCCTTGCGGTTAAAGTCGCCTTCCAGACCATGGCCGACGGCTTCATGCAGCAGCACGCCCGACCAACCGGACCCAAGCACCACCGGCAAGGTACCCGCCGGTGCCGGGATGGCTTCGAGGTTGACCAGTGCCTGGCGCAACGCTTCGCGGGCGTAGCTCATGGCGCGGTCTTCGCCGAGGAAATAACGGTAATCGGTCCGCCCGCCACCGCCATGGCCGCCGCGTTCGCGGCGGCCGTTCTGTTCGACGATCACACTGACGTTGAAGCGCACCAATGGCCGCACATCCGCCGCCAGGCCGCCGTCGGTGGAGGCCACCAGAATCCGTTCCCAGACACCGGCCATGCTCACGGTAACCTGCTGGATGCGTGGATCCAGGGCGCGGGTTGCGGCGTCGACGCGCTTGAGCAAATCGACTTTTTCAGCGCGGGTCAGGACTTCCAGCGGATTAGCCGGACCGTACAGCTGGGCCACATCCTGGGTGGTGAAGGCCTGGACGGTACCGCTTTGTCCGGCGCGGGAGATCGAACGGGCCGCTCGCGCTGCCGCCCCGAGGGCTTCCAGCGTGATGGCATTGCTGTAGGCGAAACCGGTTTTCTCACCCGATTGCGCGCGCACGCCGACCCCTTGGTCAAGGTTGAAGCTGCCTTCCTTGACGATGCCGTCTTCGAGGGCCCAGGACTCGGATATCTGCCCCTGGAAATACAGGTCGGCGGCATCGATGCCCGGGCCGGCCAGATCGCCGAGCACGCCTTGCAAGCTCTCGATCGTCACGCCGCCGGGCGCCAGGAGGTGTTCACTGACTGAGGACAACAACTCGCTCATATGCTTTACGCCTTAAATTCGTCGTTCTGATGCAGGTCGCCGGGCGCCCTGCGAGAAAAAGCGCCGGTGACTGGACACCGGCATCCGCGCCCGGATGGACGCCTGTTCGCTGCTGTCACGCTCGGCCAGCAGCACGGCTTCACCTTGGTCCTGTTGCGCCAGCACTCGCCCCCAAGGGTCGATGATGGCGGCATGCCCGAAGGTTTCCCGCGGCCCCGGGTGTGTTCCACCCTGGGCAGCCGCGAGGACATAACATTGAGTCTCGATGGCCCGAGCACGGATCAGTACGTCCCAATGCGCCGCACCGGTTACCGCGGTAAACGCCGACGGTGCAGTAATCAACTCCGCCCCGGCGGCACGCAATTCGCTATACAACTCGGGGAAGCGCAGGTCATAACAAACCGTCAGGCCGACGCGACCGACCGGCGTGTCCGCCACCACTACCCCGCTGCCATAAGCATAGTCATCGGATTCGCGATAACGGCCACGATTGTCCGCCACATCCACGTCGAACAGGTGCAACTTGTCATAGCGCGCAACAATTTCGCCCTGATCATCGACCAGTAACGAGCAGGCATGCACCTTGGCCGTCGGTTGATCCACCGGCGGCAACGGCAAGGTGCCGGCCACTATCCATAACTTGAGGTCGCGCGCGGTCTGTTTCAACCAGGGCAGGATCGGGCCTTCGCCCAGCGCTTCGGCCCGGCCGATGTCGGCGATGTCGCGCCGGCCCATGGCGGCGAAGTTTTCCGGCAGGACAGCCAGCTTCGCGCCGCCTTGCGCCGCTTGCTCCAGCAGGCGGCGGGCCTGGGCCAGATTGGCCAGCACATCGCTCTGACTGACCATTTGTATCACCGCTACCGACATGGCCTGTTCCTTATCGAGATCATTACATACCTGTAGGAGCGAGCTTGTTGCGCGGTGGCAGTCCGACGATGAAATTGAAACTGAGCTGTTTCAGGTAGCACGCGTAATCGTTCACGTCCATCGCGAGCGGGCTCGCTCCTACAGGGGTAAGCGATGGACTATGACCATGCTACTCCATAGGTCCGGAAAATGGTTTCTCAAAAAGGTTTGTCGAAGGTGATCTGCGGTTCTTTCCAGGGCCCCTTGACGGTGTATTTCACACTGGCAAAACGGGACACGCGATCACCGATCAACTTGTCGATCAGGAACAGCGCGCCGCCGATGGCCGGTGCGCCGACGATCAATGCGGCGATCGGCAAGTTGTTGGTGACCGGCAAGGTCACCAGCAGTTTCGCGTCGATCCGGTCGGCCACTGCGTTCAGGGTGCCATCGAGTTCAATATTGCTCGAAGGACCGGTCATCCGGATTGGCTCACGGGTGACGTACACGCCGTTGTCCGCCACCAGCAGGCCCTTGACCCGGTCATAGCTCAAGCCCTTGCCGAACAGGTCGGAGAAGTCCAGGCGCAAGCGCCGGCCAATCGAGTTGAAGTTGAGCAGGCCAAACACTCGCAACGCAGAAGCACTACCCTCTACCTCGACGAATTGACCTTCGTTGAGCGAAGCATCGAGGGTACCGGAGAAGCGCTTGGTCGCCAGCCATGCCGGGGAACCCGGCCAGCGCCCATCGACATCCATATGGAACTCCTGGCTGGTGACGCTCGGTGCATAGCCCCAGCCCTTGAGCACATCGGCGAGATTCTTGCCGCTGATCCGGCCCTTGTACCAGCTGGAACTCGCTCCGGGTTTGCCTTCCCAACCACCGCTGCCCGCCAGCATGATTCCCTTGAGGCCCAGGTCCAGCGCATTCAGGACGATGCCCTTGGCCGTCGGACGAATCTTCAGTGACCAGGCGCCCACCAGGTCCTGGCCCTGTAACAACTGCTTGATGGTGATGTCCATCGCCGGGATTTTCGTCGGGTCCACCGAGGCCAGCGGGTCCGGTGAGTTTTCATCGGCCAGCACGGTCGGGTCCGGTGCCGGCAGGCGCACGTATTGCAGATTGATCACAATCGGCGCGCCACTCGCATCGGGAACAGCCGCGCTGCCCTTGACCTGCTGACTGTCGAGTTGCAGCGCCCAGGACGCCGGCTTACGTGTCAGTTGAACCGATGCCTGATCGAGGGTCGTGCCGATGCCACTGAGCTTGCCGACCTTGATGTCCGCGCCGCTGAGCAATTGCTTGGCACTGCCGGTGGGGTCCTGGCCGGCGTACTTGTCCAGCAGATCCTTCCACGGGCCAACATCCAGCTCAGACAGTTCGCCCCGTATCCGCAGGCCCTTTGTTCCGGGTAAAACCGCATTGCCACCGCCCAGGAAAAGCTCCCCGCGACCATCGCCGAAGTTGCCGGCAGGGGCAGCAAAGGTAAAGTTCGCCAGATCGGCGTAGTTGACCCAATAGCGTCGCTCTTCGCCCTGCAATGTCATGCGAAATGTTGTATCGCGCCCGGCATCGGCCGCCAGCCCGAACGGCGCCGGCAGATCCACCGCCACCCCCTTGAGGCTGGAATTGACCATCAACTGGCTGTCGGCACCGTCGAGGGTCAGTTGCAGTTGATAGGGAATCACGCCACTGACCGGCAGCGGCTGGGTCACACTCAGCCATTCGCTGAGTTTCTTCACCTCGACCTGACCGGAAGCGGTGACACGGGTATTAAGCTTGCCGGCGCGGCCATCGGCAAAAATCTGCGCGGTCACCGGTTTGTCGAAGGCTCTCGCACTGATGTTCTGCCCGCTCAGACCCTTGGTGCTGTCAAAACGGAAATCACCTTTGAGCTGGGTCAATTCCAGTGGCGGCTCGGCCAATTTCAAGCGCGCCTTGGCGGTCTTGAAGTCGACGAGAATTTTCGGCTCCTCGCCTTTGGCCAATGGAATATCCAGCTTGAGCTTGCCTTGCAGTTCACCCTCGCCTTCCCAGCCGGCAAAGGTGTCGGCAGTTCCGATCGGCGCTTCCTTGAGGATTTTCAGGCCGTCGCCCAATCCACCCGAAAAACCGCCATCGAGGAACAAATGAACGTTCTGCCCGTCAGGCACGTGGGGAATGTTGACGTAAACGTCGCTGACCTGGGTGTCGAGCAGTTGGCCCTTGCTAGCCAGCACCCGCACCCCGCTGTCTTCAACGAACACGTCACCTGTGACCTTGCTGACGTGCGGCCAGCCCGGCTGGAACGCCAACTCGGCATCGTGCACTTTGAAAAACAGACTGATACTGCGCGCCGTTTCCGCCGCGCCGTGATTCAACGATCCCTGGTACTGGAAGAAACCTTCATCCACCGCGCCCTTGAGAATCGCTGTGCGCAACCATCCATCCAGCGCCGGGCTGAGGACTGCCGGCAGATACTTGGCGGTATAGCGACCATCGCCCTCCACCATGCCCACACGCAGGTCCATGTAGTCTTCCTGGGCGGGATCGAAAAACAGACGGATCAGGAAGTCGCCGGCAATCTTGCCTTCTTCACCCAGCACCTTCAGATACGGCGCGACGAGGGTGAAACTGTCTTTGTCGAGCTTCCAGGTCAACCGTGCATTGGCCTGAATGTATTGCCATGGTTTAGCGAATATCGGGTCCAGGTGCAGCATGAAATCCTTGCTGTCCATGCGCAATTCCCCGTGCCCCAGGTCACCGCTGATGCTGCCCGTGACATTTCGTGCCGCCGGGGCGCCGTGATAGGCGTCGAAGCCCACCTGATCGAGGTTGGCGGCAAAGCTGAACTTGCTGTCGTCGGTAGCATTGGGACGAACATCAATCAGCACGTTACGCAGGCTGCCAATGACTTTGAGACGCTCGACCGTCTTGGCCAGCCCCTCTGGTAACGGCGCCAAGGCGTTGAGCAACGGCGTGAGTGGCGTGAGGTCGAGTCGATCCGCTTGCAGGTGCCAGAGTTCCAAGGACTTGTCGGTGGCGGCGCTTTGCTTGAGCTGCAGATGCGTTTCCCAGCGGGTCTCGCCAAAGTTCATGGCCAGGGAGTCGAGGGTCACCAACACACCTTCGCTGCTGCGCTGGAAATAGCCGTTGAGCGCCAGATTGTGGATCTGGATCGGTTTGCGTTCGGCGTAGGCCCCCTTGAGTTGCGGCGCGTTCAGTCGCACAGCGCCGCTCTGCATGGCACCCTCGCTCCAGTTCAGCCACAGCTCGCCGCCAGCCTTGAACTCGGAGAAATTCCATTGCTGGGTCAGGGTTTCAGGCAACCATTTCGACCAGTCGCTTTGCGGCAGGCTCACATAAACCTGCGCTTCGCCGTCTTTCCAATGGCTGGCACGAATGCGCGTACGCAGGCTCATGGCTACCGGCTGACCATCGGGCAGGGTCAAGCGGGCATCCAGGCGTTGACGGGAAGGACCGGTTTTCAGGTTCAAGCCGACGTACTTCAGGGTCAGCGGCGATTCTCCCCACGGCTGCAAAGTGATCTGGCTATCGAGTACCGACAACCGCTGAATCATTTGCATACGATTGAGCAACTGTTCCGGGTCGAGGGGCTGGTCGTCCTTCACCGGCAAGCCTTCCAGGGACCACCGACCGTCATCACCTTGCTTGAGGCTGATTTTCAGGCCATTGAGCTCCAGATGAGCGATCCGCACTTCACGCGCCAGCAAGCTGCCCCAAAGGTCCGGAACGGCGCGCACTTTTTCCAGGTGCAGTGCGTTGGCGCCGTCGCCGACCGTCACATCATGAGCGGAAAGGATGGGGGCGAGCCCGCTCCAGTTGCCTTCCAGCTCGCCAATCTGAAGCGGCATGCCCAAGGCTTGGGTGGCTCTGGTTTCGATTTCGCCACGGTATTCGGCCACCAGCGGCGTCAGCTCTCGCCCGAGGCTGACATAGAGCGCCATCACCACCAAAACCAACGCGCACAGGCCCAGACCCCAGCGGATCAGTGCGGCCAAAATGCGTGTCAGACGGTCCATGTCGGATGGCTCCCATGGCAAAAAAATTTGCAAAAAGCTGAGGCCAGCCTTTGTGGAACGGTTGCAACGTAGGGATTCAGAGCAACACCACGTCGTATTGTTCCTGGGAATACATGGTTTCTACCTGGAAGCGAATGGTGCGCCCGATAAATCCTTCCAGCTCGGCGACATTGCCCGACTCTTCATCAAGCAGGCGGTCGACGACTTTCTGGTTCGCCAATACACGATAGCCTTCCGCCTCATAGGCGCGAGCCTCCCGCAGGATTTCCCGGAAGATTTCGTAGCATATGGTTTCGGCGGTCTTGAGCTTGCCGCGGCCCTGGCAACAGCTGCATGGCTCGCACAGCACTTGCTCAAGGCTTTCGCGGGTGCGCTTGCGGGTCATCTGCACCAGGCCCAACTCGGTGATACCGATGATGTTGGTCTTGGCGTGATCGCGCTCCAGTTGCTTCTCGAGCGTGCGCAGCACCTGCCGCTGATGCTCTTCGTCTTCCATGTCGATGAAGTCGATGATGATGATGCCGCCCAGGTTGCGCAGGCGCAGCTGACGGGCAATAGCGGTGGCGGCTTCGAGATTGGTCTTGAAGATGGTTTCTTCGAGATTGCGATGACCGACGAATGCCCCGGTGTTCACGTCAATGGTAGTCATTGCCTCCGCCGGATCCACTACCAGATAGCCCCCGGACTTGAGCGGGACTTTGCGCTCGAGGGCTTTCTGGATTTCGTCTTCGACGCCGTACAGGTCGAAAATAGGCCGCTCACCCGGATAGTGCTCCAGACGATCGGCAATTTCCGGCATCAATTCGGCGACGAACTGTGTGGTTTTCTGGAAGGTTTCCCGCGAATCGATACGGATCTTCTCGATCTTCGGGCTCACCAGGTCTCGCAGGGTGCGGAGCGCCAGGCCGAGGTCTTCGTAAATCACGCTCGGTGCACTGATGGTTTTGATCTGGGCGTTGATCTGGTCCCACAGGCGGCGCAGGTAGCGGATGTCCATGAGAATTTCATCGCCCCCGGCACCTTCGGCCGCCGTGCGCAGGATGAAACCACCGGCTTCCTTGATGCCTTCCTTGGCCACGCAATCGGTGACCACTTGCTTGAGGCGCTCGCGCTCGGCTTCGTCTTCGATCTTCAGGGAAATGCCGACGTGGGCGGTGCGCGGCATATACACCAGATAACGCGACGGGATCGACAACTGAGTGGTCAGGCGCGCGCCCTTGGAGCCAATTGGGTCCTTGGTGACTTGCACCACCAGACTCTGGCCTTCGTGTACCAGCGCGCTGATGCTCTCGACTGCCGGGCCTTCACGCAGGGAAATTTCCGAAGCATGAATGAACGCGGCCCGATCAAGGCCGATGTCGACAAAAGCCGCCTGCATACCCGGCAATACCCGCACGACTTTGCCTTTGTAGATATTGCCGACGATTCCGCGTTTCTGCGTTCGCTCGACATGGACCTCTTGCAGCACACCGTTTTCGACCACCGCCACACGCGATTCCATCGGCGTGATGTTGATCAGGATCTCTTCACTCATGGCAGGGTCTCGCTCAGGCATGTTCACGATAATGGCCGCATCTTGTCAGTACGACGCTCAGCGCGCGTTAAAGGGTTTGCCAACAGGGTATGCCGAAATGGCCGAGCAACTCGAAGGTTTCGCACAGCGGCAATCCGACCACCGCCGAATAACTTCCTGCAAGCCCGGCGACGAACACTGCACCCAGGCCTTGAATACCGTAACCTCCAGCCTTGTCACGTGGCTCGCCGCTGGCCCAGTAGGCCGCCGCTTCATCGCGACTGATGTCACGAAAACGCACCTGACTGGTGATCACCCGGGATTCGCAACGCTCGCCATCGAGTACGGCAATCGCGGTCAAGACCTGATGCTCACCACCGGACAGCATCATCAGCATGGCGCATGCGTCGGCTTCATCCAGCGGTTTGCCGAGAATTTTTCCGTCGAGCACCACGGCGGTATCGGCGCCGAGCACACAAAACGGATTTTCAGACACCACAGCATCGTATCCGGCCCTGGCCTTGCCGCGCGCCAGACGCTCGACATAGGCCGGCGGGGATTCTTGATGCAAGGGGGTTTCATCGATGTCCGCACTGACAGCGGCGAACGGCACGCCGATCTGCGTGAGCAGTTCACGCCGACGCGGCGAGCCAGAGGCGAGGTACAGCTGTTTCATCGAGACATCTCCCTGTTTAGTGCCCTGCTCACCAATACTGTTCCTTTTTGGCGGCGTCACCGGTGCGGGCCAATGCCTGACCGAATCAATTGATTTTGTAGCGTCGACTTAATCCGCGCAAACCGAAACTGATCCAGGGCCACAGCAATGCGCTGACCAATGCCGGCAGCACCAACGCCAGGGTTGGCTGACGGTTGCCGGTCAAGGCGCTCAGCCATAGCTGAACCAGCTGCGCGAGGCCGAAAATCACCAGGATCACCAGGCTCTGTTGCCACATCGGGAACATGCGCAGTCGTTGCTGCAGCGCCAGCACCAGGTAAGTGATAAGGGTCAGGATCAATGCGTTCTGCCCCAGCAGCGTGCCGTACAGCACGTCTTCAGCCAGGCCCAGGCACCACGCGGTCGCCATGCCGACTTTCTGCGGCAGGGCCAGTGCCCAGAACGCCAGCAGCAAGGCCAGCCACAGCGGGCGCAGGACTTCCATGAATTGTGGCAACGGCGAAACGCTGAGCAACAGGCCGACGGCGAACGTCAGCCAGACTATCCAGCCGTTACGGGATGCTTTGACACCAGCCATTATTCTCTTCCCCCTGGAGTGGCCGGCGCGGAGACTGGCGGTTTGACAGCTGGCTTCACGACAGCGGGTGGCTTCGCCGGAGCGGCGGCAGCCGGTTTAGCCGGGGTGACTGCCGGGGCTGTAGCAGCAGGTGCAGCGGCCGGAGCGGCTGGCGTAGCCGCAGCGGCCGGACTGACCAGTTTCGGCACGGTCGCCGGAATGACCGGACCACCGCCCTGCGCGTCCAGACTTTCCTGGGCCTGGGCGGCGTCGTTGGCACGTTCTTCCGGGGTACGGGTGTCGCTGAACACCAGCAGCAGGTAACGGCTGCGGTTCAAAGCAGCGGTCGGTACGGCTCGGACGATGGCAAATGGCTGGCCGGAATCATGAATCACTTCCTTGACGGTCGCGACCGGGTAACCTGCCGGGAAACGTTGACCCAGGCCCGAGCTGACCAGCAGATCGCCTTCCTTGATGTCAGCGGTGTCCGCCACGTGGCGCAACTCCAGGCGTTCCGGGTTACCGGTGCCGCTGGCAATAGCGCGCAGACCGTTGCGGTTTACCTGTACCGGAATGCTGTGGGTGGTATCGGTCAGCAACAGGACACGGGAGGTATACGGCATCAACTCGACCACCTGCCCCATCAGGCCACGGGCATCGAGCACCGGCTGACCGAGGATCACGCCGTCGCGCTCACCCTTGTTGATGATGATGCGATGGGTGAACGGGTTGGGATCCATGCCGATCAACTCGGCCACTTCGACCTTCTCGTTGACCAGCGCGGATGAGTTGAGCAACTCGCGCAGCCGAACGTTCTGCTCGGTCAGGGCGGCAAGCTTCTGCATGCGCCCCTGCAACAGCAGGTTTTCGGTCTTGAGTTTTTCGTTTTCGGCGACGAGTTCGGTCCGGCTGCCAAACTGGCTGGCGACACCTTGCCATAGCCTCTGCGGCAGGTCGGTGATCCAGTAAGACTGCATCAATACCAGCGACATTTGGCTACGCACTGGCTTGAGCAGTGTGAAGCGGGCATCGAACACCATCAGCGCGACCGACAGCACGACCAGCACCAACAAGCGCACGCCCAGTGAGGGACCCTTGGTGAAAAGCGGTTTAATAAGCCGCTCCTCCCAGGCAAATATTTTCTTTATTCATACGGCATCAAACCGGCCTGGATGCAGAGTGACAGAAGATAAACGCCAACAGGCAGCACTGCAAAGTGCCGCCTGCGCGCTCAACAGCATAGAGGCAATCCGGCGACTTATTCGCTGGAGAGCAGATCCATGGTGTGTTTATCCATCATTTCCAATGCACGGCCACCACCGCGAGCAACGCAGGTCAGTGGGTCTTCGGCGACGATCACCGGCAGACCGGTTTCCTGGGCCAGCAACTTGTCGAGGTCACGCAGCAAGGCGCCACCACCGGTCAGCACCAGGCCACGCTCGGCGATGTCGGAAGCCAGTTCCGGCGGCGATTGCTCCAGGGCGCTTTTCACGGCTTGAACGATAGTGGCCAGGGACTCTTGCAGAGCTTCCAGCACTTCGTTGGAGTTCAGGGTGAATGCGCGTGGAACGCCTTCAGCCAGGTTACGGCCACGAACGTCGACTTCACGAACTTCGCCGCCCGGGTAGGCAGTACCGATTTCCTGCTTGATGCGCTCGGCGGTGGATTCGCCGATCAGGCTGCCGTAGTTGCGACGCACATAGGTGATGATCGCTTCGTCGAAGCGGTCGCCGCCAACCCGTACGGATTCGGCGTAAACCACACCGTTCAGGGAGATCAGCGCGATTTCAGTGGTACCACCACCGATATCCACGACCATCGAACCGCGAGCTTCCTCAACCGGCAGGCCGGCACCGATCGCAGCGGCCATTGGCTCTTCGATCAGGAACACTTCACGGGCACCGGCACCGAGGGCCGATTCACGGATGGCACGACGCTCAACCTGGGTGGATTTGCATGGAACGCAGATCAGCACACGAGGGCTGGGCTGCAGGAAGCTGTTTTCGTGAACCTTGTTGATGAAGTACTGCAGCATCTTTTCGCAGACACTGAAGTCGGCGATCACGCCGTCCTTCATCGGACGAATGGCAGCAATGTTGCCCGGCGTTCGGCCCAACATGCGCTTCGCTTCGGTGCCGACAGCTACGACACTTTTCTGGTTACCGTGTGTCCGAATAGCCACAACCGATGGCTCATTCAGGACGATACCGCGCTCGCGCACGTAAATAAGGGTGTTGGCAGTGCCCAGGTCAATGGAAAGATCGCTGGAAAACATGCCACGCAGTTTCTTGAACATGGGAAAGGGACCCTAGGCAACGCGTGGGTAAAAAAGTGCGGCAAACTCTAACAACGACAGGGATTTTGGGCAAGGCGCCAATATGTTAAATTGGCCGCTTTTCTGTGCACCAAGCCCCACAATCGCGGCCTTATGACCGTAGAAGTGCGGTAGTGTTCCGACAATCTAACACACGGACGCCGTCCGTTCTGTTTTCCACTGGAGAATCCCAATGGCGCTTGAACGCTCCGACGTGGAAAAAATCGCTCATCTGGCCTGTCTGGGCCTCAATGATGCCGATCTTCCACACATCACTTCGGCCCTAAACAGCATTCTCGGGCTGGTCGACGAAATGCAGGCGGTCAATACCGACGGTATCGAGCCGCTGGCCCACCCACTGGAAGCCAGCCAGCGCCTGCGCGCAGACGTCGTGACCGAGACCAATAACCGCGAGGCCTACCAGTCCATCGCACCAGCGGTCGAAAACGGCCTGTACCTGGTTCCGAAAGTCATCGACTAAAGGGAAAGAGCCTGCAATGCATCAATTGACTCTGGCCGAGATCGCCCGCGGACTCGCCGATAAAAAGTTTTCTTCCGAAGAGCTGACCAAGGTCCTGCTGGCGCGTATCGCCCAGCTCGATCCACAGCTCAACAGTTTCATCAGCCTCACCGAAGACCTGGCGCTGTCGCAGGCGAAAGCCGCTGACGCCCGCCGGGCCAATGGTGAGAGCGGTGCCCTGCTCGGCGCGCCGATCGCCCACAAAGACCTGTTCTGCACCCAGGGCATTCGCACCAGCTGCGGCTCGAAGATGCTCGACAACTTCAAGGCTCCGTACGACGCCACCGTCGTCGCCAAGCTGGCCGCTGCCGGGGCCGTGACCCTGGGCAAGACCAACATGGACGAATTCGCCATGGGTTCGGCCAACGAGTCGAGCTACTACGGCGCAGTGAAAAACCCGTGGAACCTGGAACACGTTCCGGGCGGTTCGTCCGGCGGTTCGGCCGCCGCGGTTGCCGCTCGTCTGTTGCCTGCCGCTACCGGCACCGACACCGGTGGCTCCATTCGTCAGCCCGCTGCGTTGACCAACCTGACTGGCCTGAAACCGACGTACGGTCGTGTTTCGCGCTGGGGCATGATCGCTTACGCCTCAAGCCTGGATCAGGGCGGACCGATGGCACGCACCGCCGAAGACTGCGCGATTTTGTTACAAGGCATGGCAGGCTTCGATGCAAACGACTCCACCAGCATCGATGAGCCGGTGCCAGACTACAGCGCCAGCCTCAACGGCTCGCTGCAAGGCCTGCGCATCGGCGTGCCGAAAGAGTATTTCAGCGCCGGTCTCGACCCGCGCATCGCCGAGCTGATCCACAACAGCGTCAAGGAGCTGGAAAAGCTCGGCGCCGTGATCAAGGAAATCAGCCTGCCGAACATGCAGCACGCGATTCCTGCGTACTACGTGATCGCCCCGGCGGAAGCTTCTTCCAACCTGTCGCGTTTCGATGGGGTGCGCTTCGGCTACCGCTGCGAGAACCCGGTCAACCTGATCGACCTGTACAAACGCTCCCGTGGCGAAGGCTTCGGCCCGGAAGTACAGCGTCGGATCATGGTCGGTGCCTACGCACTGTCCGCCGGTTACTACGACGCCTACTACCTGAAGGCGCAGAAGATCCGTCGCTTGATCAAGAACGACTTCATGGCTGCCTTCAATGAGGTCGACATCATCCTCGGCCCAACCACGCCGAACCCGGCCTGGAAGCTCGGCGCCAAGAACAGCGACCCGGTCGCTGCGTACCTGGAAGACGTCTACACCATCACCGCCAACCTCGCGGGCCTGCCGGGCCTGTCGATGCCAGCAGGTTTTGTCGACGGTCTGCCGGTCGGCGTGCAGTTGCTCGCTCCGTATTTCCAGGAAGGCCGCTTGCTCAACGTTGCGCACCAGTATCAGCTGAACACTGACTGGCACACCCGCACCCCAACCGGCTTCTGAGGAGACACACATGCAATGGGAAGTCGTGATCGGGCTGGAGATTCATACCCAGCTCACCACCCGGTCGAAAATCTTTTCCGGTAGTTCCACCACCTTCGGTTCCGAGCCGAACACCCAGGCCAGCCTGATCGACCTGGGCATGCCCGGCGTGTTGCCGGTGCTGAACCAGGAAGCTGTGCGCATGGCGGTGATGTTCGGTCTGGCGATTGACGCCGAGATCGGCCAGCACAACGTGTTCGCCCGTAAAAACTATTTCTACCCGGACCTGCCCAAGGGCTACCAGATCAGCCAGATGGAATTGCCGATCGTCGGCAAGGGCCACCTGGACATCGCCCTGGAAGACGGCACGGTCAAACGTGTCGGCATCACCCGCGCGCACCTGGAAGAAGACGCCGGCAAGAGCCTGCACGAAGAATTCAACGGTGCCAGTGGCATCGATCTGAACCGTGCCGGCACGCCGCTGCTGGAAATCGTTTCCGAGCCGGACATGCGCAGCGCCAAGGAAGCCGTGGCTTACGTCAAGGCGATCCACGCGCTGGTGCGTTACCTGGGGATTTGCGATGGCAACATGGCCGAAGGCTCGCTGCGTTGCGACTGCAACGTGTCGATCCGTCCAAAAGGCCAGGTCGAGTTTGGCACCCGCTGCGAGATCAAGAACGTCAACTCGTTCCGTTTCATCGAGAAGGCGATCAACTCCGAGATTCAGCGTCAGATCGAGCTGATCGAAGACGGCGGCAAAGTGATCCAGCAGACCCGTCTGTACGATCCTAACAAGGACGAAACCCGTCCGATGCGCAGCAAAGAGGAAGCCAACGACTACCGTTACTTCCCTGACCCGGACCTGCTGCCAGTCGTGATCGAAAGCTCGTTCCTCGACGACGTGCGCGCCACCCTGCCGGAATTGCCACCGCAAAAGCGCGAGCGCTTCCAGGAGCAGTTCGGCCTGTCGGTCTACGACGCCAGCGTTCTGGCGACCAGCCGTGAACAGGCCGACTACTTCGAGAAAGTCGCGAGCATCGGCGGCGACGCCAAGCTGGCGGCGAACTGGGTGATGGTCGAGTTGGGCAGCCTGCTCAACAAGCAAGGCCTGGACATTGAAGAGTCGCCAGTTTCGGCCGAGCAATTGGGCGGCATGCTGTTGCGCATCAAGGACAACACCATCTCCGGCAAGATCGCCAAGGTCGTGTTTGAAGCGATGGCCAACGGCGAAGGCAGCGCAGACGAGATTATCGACAAGCGCGGCCTCAAGCAGGTTACCGACACCGGCGCCATTTCGGCGGTGCTGGACGAAATGCTCGCGGCCAACGCCGAGCAGGTCGAACAATACCGCGCGGCAGATGAAGCCAAGCGCGGCAAAATGTTCGGCTTCTTTGTCGGCCAGGCCATGAAAGCCTCCAAAGGCAAGGCCAACCCGCAACAGGTCAACGAACTGCTCAAAAGCAAGCTCGAAGGCTGATGCAAATGGAGCCAGCTCTAAAATCTGGCTCCAACCCCCTGTGGGAGCAGGCTTTTGTGGCGAGGGGGCTTGCCCCCGTTGGGTTGCACAGCAATCCCGATACTTGAAAACTCGGTGTGTCAGATAGACTCCGAATGCAGGTATTGGGGCTGCTGCGCAACCCAACGGGGGCAAGCCCCCTCGCCACATTGGCTCTGTCCCACAATAGCTTCGGGAAAACCTTGAATGAAACGTCTGCTTGGCGCCTGCGCCCTCCTCTCGCTGCTGGCCGGTTGCGCCAGCACCGACACCGTCGATCCGCATGGCTACGACAAAACTGGCGTAGCCTCGTACTACGGCGCCAAACACCAAGGCAAGCGCACCGCCAGTGGCGAGCGTTTTGACAAGAATTCCATGACCGCCGCCCACCGCCAGCTACCCTTCGGTACACGGGTGAAGGTCACTAATCTGAAAAACGACAAGTCCTGTGTGGTGCGCATCAATGATCGTGGGCCGCACACCCGTGGACGTCTGATCGACCTTTCCCACGAAGCCGCCGAACGCCTGGGCATGGTCAAGAGCGGTACCGCGCGGGTTCGTGTGCAAGCCCTCGACTGATAGACGGAGCCACAACCATTTTCGGATTAGACGACCTACCCCTGATCAGCGTGATCGAATTGCTCAGCGGGCTATGCCTGCTGATAGCCGGCGCCGAACTGATGGTGCGCGCCGCCGTACGCCTGGCCGCACGCTTGCATGTGCGCCCGCTGATCATCGGCCTGACCATCGTCGCCCTCGGCAGCAGCGCCCCGCAGATGGCCGTCAGCCTGCAAGCCACCCTGGCCAACAACACCGACATCGCCGTCGGCAGCGTGATTGGCAGCAGCATTTTCAACATCCTCGTCACGCTCGGGTTGTCTGCGCTGATCATTCCCTTGCGCGTGTCCCGGCAATTGGTGCGCCTGGATATCCCACTGATGATCGGCGCCAGCCTGCTGGTGTCCATACTGGCCTGGAATGAACAACTGACCCGGACCGACGGCGTGGTGCTGCTGATAGCACTGGCGCTGTATCTGGGTCTGTTGCTGCGCCAGTCCCGGCACTCGGCGCGTCCGGTATCGAGCCAGGGACGCAACACGCAAGCACCCTGGTTCAGCAGCTTGCTGATGATCGTTGCCGGACTGGCGATGCTGGTGTACGCCGGGCACCTGCTGCTTGGGGCCGCAGTGGTGGTCGCCACCGATCTGGGGTTGTCGGAGCGCATCATTGGCCTGACCATCGTCGCAATCAGTACTTCGTTGCCCGAGCTGGCCACTTCATTGATCGCCGCACTACGTGGTCAGCGCGATATCGCCGTGGGCAACGTGATTGGCAGTAACCTGTTCAATCTTCTGGGAGTACTCGGTTTCACGGCGCTCGTGGCGCCGTCGCCATTGTCGGTGTCGCCCAATGCCCTGGATTTCGACCTGCCAGTGATGCTCGGCGTGGCAGTGCTGTGCCTGCCGTTATTTTATTCCGGCTATCGGGTGACCCGCGCCGAAGGCCTGCTGTTTCTGGGCCTGTATATGGCCTATGGGCTGCACGTGGTGTCGTTCACCACCGGCATGCCCCTGGCCGGCAAGCTTGAGCACCTGATGCTGTTTTTCGTTTTGCCGGCGCTGGTGGCGTTTTTGCTATTCACGTCACTGCGCGCCTGGCGTCGCCAACACCATAAAAAGGAATCGCCATGACCGAGCATAAAAAACCCGGCGTTGAAGTCCGCCGCCAAGTGATGGGCGACGCCTTCGTCGACCGGGCACTGGGCAATGCCACCGAGTTCACCCAGCCGCTGCAGGATTTCGTCAATGAACACGCCTGGGGTGGCGTGTGGAATCGCGAAGGCCTGCCGCTGAAGACCCGCAGCCTGATCACCCTCGCCGCCTTGACCGCACTCAAATGCCCGCAAGAGTTGAAAGGTCACGTGCGCGGTGCGCTGAACAACGGTTGCACCGTGGACGAGATTCGCGAGGCGCTGCTGCATTGCGCAGTGTATGCAGGCGTGCCGGCGGCGATCGATGCGTTTCGGGCGGCGCAGGAAGTGATTGATAGTTACCAACAACCCACGTGAGTCATTGGGATTCCGGTTGCCTGATCTGACGCCTTCGCGGGCAAGCCCGCTCCCACAGGTTCCTATGTGGTTCTGAAATTTAATTCACACAAAAGAACCCTGTGGGAGCGGGCTTGCCCGCGAAGAGGCCCGAGAGCACACCACAACACTGCCAGTCAGATCCACCCACCCCACTGCAACAAAAAGATCCCGATATTGGTCGTCACCGCCGCCATCAACGTGGTGATGACGATAATCGCCGCCGCCAGCTCATGATTGCCATCCGCCGCCCGCGCCATGACAAAACTGGCTGCGGCGGTCGGGCTGCCGAAGTACAGGAACAGAATCCCCAGTTCCGCCCCGCGAAAGCCCCATAACCATGCGCCCAGCGTCGCCAGTATCGGCAATCCGAGCATTTTCACCAGGCTGGAACTGAGCGCCATCTTGCCGCTTTTGCGCAGCGCCGCCAGTGACAGCGTGCCGCCGATGCAGATCAGCGCCAGCGGCAAAGTGGTTTGCGCCAGGTATTGGCCGGACGTTTCCAGCCACCCAGGCAAGCCGATCTGGAAATAGGCGAACGGGGCAGCGGCAATCACGCTGATGATCAGCGGATTGCTGAAAACACTTTTGCAGATGCTCCAGGGATCGGACTTGATCACCGGGCTGTATACCGCCAGGACGATGGTCGAAAGCGTGTTGTAGAACAGAATCACCAGCGCCGCGAGAATCGCCCCGAGGGAAATACCGTAGTCGCCGTACATGCTCGCTGCCAGCGCCAGGCCGATCACACCGTTGTTGCCGCGAAAGGCCCCCTGGGTATAAATCCCCCGATCCTCCCGCGGGCACTTGAAAATCGCCCAGCCCCAGGCGATGGCAAAGCACACCAGGGTCGCCAGAGAGAAGTAGATCAGCAGAGCCGGTTGCAGCGCGGCGTGCAGGTCGGCATGCAGGATGCCCAGAAACAGCAGCGCCGGCATGGTGACGTTGAACACCAGGGACGACGCGGTGTGGATGAAGTTGTCGTTGATCCAGTCGATGCGTTTGAGCAACACACCGAGAAACAGCATGGCGAACACCGGGGCGGTGATGTTCAGGGTTTCGAGGAAAATTGCCAGCATGCCGGAGGGAACCTTGAAGGTGTCGTTAGTTGGCTAATGATAAGCCACCAAGGACTTCGGCGTCTGGGAGATCGCCTTCGCGAGCAAGCCCGCTCCCACATTTGATCGCATTCGCGCAGGCTACATGCGGTCGAATGTGGGAGCGGGCTTGCTCGCGAAGCAGACGACGCGGTATCAGGTAATCGGCGCCGGATTGAACAACGTGATGTCGTTATGCAGCTTGTGCTTTTCAGCCCAGGTCTGCTGCTTGCCGCTGGCCACATCCAGGTAGTAGTGAAACAGCTCCCAGCCAAGCTCTTCGATGGATGCGCGCCCGGTGGCAATGCGCCCGGCGTCGATATCAATCAGATCAGGCCAGCGCTGCGCCAGTTCGGTCCGGGTCGACACTTTCACCACCGGCGCCATGGCCAGTCCATAAGGCGTACCGCGCCCCGTGGTGAACACATGCAGGTTCATCCCCGCCGCCAGTTGCAACGTACCGCAGACAAAGTCGCTGGCCGGGGTCGCACAAAAGATCAGGCCTTTTTCCTTGAACCGCTCGCCAGGGCCGAGCACGCCGTTGATCGCGCTGCTGCCGGACTTTACGATCGAGCCCAGGGACTTCTCGACAATGTTCGACAACCCGCCCTTCTTGTTGCCTGGCGTGGTGTTGGCGCTGCGATCGGCCTCACCCTTGGCCAGGTAACGGTCGTACCAGTCCATTTCCCGCACCAGTTCCCGGGCAACCTCCTCGGTTTGAGCGCGGGAGGTCAGCAGGTAAATCGCATCGCGCACTTCGGTGACTTCGGAAAACATCACTGTCGCGCCAGCCCGCAGCAGCAGGTCCGAGGCATAACCGAGCGCCGGGTTGGCGGTAATTCCGGAGAACGCATCGCTGCCGCCGCACTGCATACCGAGAATCAGCTCGGACGCCGGCACGGTTTCCCGGCGACGCTGATCGAGCTTCTTCAAACGGGTCTCGGCCAGTTCCATGATCTGCTCGATCATTTCGCTGAAACCGTGGCTGGAATCCTGCAAGCGGTACAGCCATGGCTCGCTGAGATCCACCGAACTGTCGTTCTCGTGCATCACCTGCCCGGCCTGCAATTTTTCGCAGCCCAGGCTGATCACCAGGGCTTCACCGCCCAGGTTCGGGTTGCGTGCCAGGTTGCGCACGGTACGGATCGGGATGTACGCATCGGTGGCGGTGATTGCCACACCACAGCCGTAGCTGTGGGTCAGCGCCACCACGTCATCGACGTGCGGATACCTGGGCAGTAACTCGTCCTTGATGCGCTTGACCGCATGATCCAGTACGCCGGTCACGCATTGCACAGTGGTGGTAATGCCGAGGATGTTCCGTGTACCGACAGTGCCATCGGCATTGCGATACCCCTCGAAGGTAAAGCCCTCAAGCGCTGCCTGCGTGGCCGGCACTTCGGTGGACAGCGGCAGGCTGTCCAGTGGTGGTGCGGTCGGCATGCGCAGTTGATCTTCCTTGACCCAACTGCCACGGGGAATCGGCTGCAGAGCGTAGCCAATGACCTGACCGTAACGAATCACCTGGCCACCTTCGGGAATGTCTTGCAGGGTGACTTTATGGCTCTGTGGCACGAAGTCAACGGTGACCAGGCCATCGGAAAACTCGGTACCGGCCGGTACGCCCTGGTCGTTGACCACGATCACCACGTTGTCCCGTTCGTGCAGGCGGATGTAGCGCGGCGAGTCGGAATGTTCAATCAACTGCATGACGCCGCTCCTCAGGAATGCGCTTGAGACAATTTGTTGTTGATTTCAGGACCGCGCACCGGTGGCTCTTTAAGCACCACACGTTTGATCGGACCTACGATGACCAGATAGCTGAACACTGCCACCAGCGCGTTGCAACCGACAAATACCAGCGCCCATTTGAACGAACCCGTGGAGCTGATGATGTAGCCGATGACGATCGGGGTGGTGATCGAAGCGATGTTGCCAAAGGTGTTGAACAGGCCACCACTGAGACCGGCGATCTGTTTTGGCGAAGTGTCGGACACCACCGCCCAACCCAATGCGCCCACGCCTTTGCCGAAGAACGCCAGGGCCATGAAGCCGACGACCATCCATTCAACGTCCACGTAGTTGCAGGCCACGATGCTGCTCGATACCAGCAAACCAGCGATGATCGGCGCCTTGCGGGCGAAAGTCAGGGAATGGCCTTTGCGCAGCAGATAGTCGGAAATCACCCCGCCGAGCACACCGCCGATGAAACCGCAGATCGCTGGTAAAGAGGCGATGAAACCGGCCTTGAGGATGGTCATGCCGCGTTCCTGTACCAGGTACACCGGGAACCAGGTCAGGAAGAAGTAAGTGATACCGTTGATGCAGTACTGGCCCAGATACACGCCGAGCATCATGCGGTTGGTCAGCAACTGGCGGATGTAGTCCCACTTCGGACCGTCGCCCTTTTTGCCTTTGCCCTTGTCCTGGTCCATGTCGACCATGCCGCCGTTGTCGGCAATGTGCTTGAACTCGGCATCGTTGATCATCGGGTGCTGACGCGGGCTGTAGATCACCTTCAGCCAGATACCCGAGAAGATGATGCCGATCACGCCCATGACGATGAACACGTGCTGCCAGCCGAAGCTGTAGACGATCCAGCCCATCAACGGTGCGAACAATACAGTGGCGAAGTATTGCGCCGAATTGAAAATCGCCGAGGCGGTGCCGCGTTCAGCGGTCGGGAACCAGGCCGCGACAATGCGTGCGTTACCGGGGAAGGATGGCGCTTCGGCCAGACCCACGAGGAAGCGCAGCATGAACAGTGCGACCACCGCTGTGGACATGCCGAACTCACCGACATAGCCCTGCAACACGGTGAAGAGTGACCAGGTAAAAATGCTCAGTGCGTAGATTTTTTTCGAACCGAAACGGTCCAGCAGCCAGCCACCAGGAATCTGCCCGGCCACGTAGGCCCAGCCGAATGCGGAGAAGATGTAGCCAAGGGTAACGGCGTCGATGCCGAGGTCTTTTTGCAGGCTGGAGCCCGCAATAGCGATGGTCGCCCGGTCGGCGTAGTTGATCGTGGTCACCAGGAAAAGCATGAGCAGGATCAAATAGCGGACGTGAGTCGGCTTTTGGGTCGATTGCATGTAGATGTACTCCCACAAATTATTTTTATGCGCGGGTGAATCTGTTACTGCTCCCTGTAGGAGCGAGCCTGCTGGCGATGGTGGTCAACGATGACGCGGGGCATCAGGTTTACCGCCGCGACCTCAAGACCATCGCGAGCACGCTCGCTCCTACAGGGTTTTGCGTTTACGAGCCGATGTAGCTGGTTTTCACGACCGTGTAGAACTCTTGCGCATAGCGACCTTGCTCACGTGATCCATAGGATGAACCTTTACGCCCACCGAACGGAACGTGGTAATCCACACCGGCGGTCGGCAGGTTGACCATCACCATCCCGGCCTGGGAGTGGCGCTTGAAGTGGTTGGCGTATTTCAGCGACGTGGTGGCAATGCCCGCCGACAGACCGAATTCGGTGTCGTTGGCCATAGCCAGCGCGGCTTCGTAGTCAGCCACGCGAACCACATTGGCCACCGGGCCGAAGATTTCTTCGCGGCTGATACGCATCGCAGCTTCACTGTCGGCAAACAGGGTCGGCGCGAGGAAGTAGCCTTCGGTATCGCAGGTCACCAGGCTACCGCCACTGACCAGGCGAGCACCTTCGGACTGGCCGATGTCGATGTACTTCATGTCCTGTTCAAGCTGGGCCTGGGACACCACTGGGCCGATGTCGGTGCCGGTTTTCAGCGCGTGGCCAACCTTGATCGACTTCATGCGCTCGGCCATGGCTTCGACGAACTGGTCGTGAATCCCGGCGGTGACGATGAAGCGGCTCGAGGCGGTGCAACGCTGGCCGGTGGAGTAGAACGCGCTCTGCACCGACAACTCGACCGCTTGCTTGAGGTCGGCATCGTCGAGAATGATCTGCGGGTTCTTGCCGCCCATTTCCAGCTGGACCTTGGCCTGGCGCGATACGCAGTTGATGGCGATCTGACGACCGACGCCAACGGAACCGGTGAAGCTGATGCCGTCGACTTTCGGGCTTTGGACCAGGGCATCGCCCACCACGCGACCGCTGCCCATCACCAGGTTGAACACACCGGCCGGAAAGCCTGCGCGGGAGATGATTTCAGCCAGGGCCCAGGCACAACCTGGAACCAGGTCCGCGGGTTTCAGCACGACGCAGTTGCCGTAGGCCAGGGCCGGGGCGATTTTCCACGCCGGGATCGCAATCGGGAAGTTCCACGGGGTGATCAGACCGACCACGCCCAGGGCTTCGCGGGTGACTTCAACGTTGACGCCCGGGCGCACCGACGGCAGGTAATCGCCGGACAGGCGCAGGCATTCACCGGCGAAGAATTTGAAGATGTTGCCGGCGCGGGTTACTTCGCCGATAGCTTCGGGCAGGGTCTTGCCCTCTTCCCGGGCCAGCAGGGTGCCGAGTTCTTCGCGACGGGCGAGGATTTCAGTACCGACTTTATCCAGCGAATCATGACGCGCCTGAATGCCGGAAGTCGACCATGCCGGGAACGCGGCGCGGGCAGCGTCGATGGCTGCGTGGACCTGAGCCAGGTCAGCCTTGGCGTAATCGCCAATGGTGTCAGTCAGTTCGGACGGGTTGATGTTGGCCGAATAGTCGCCACCGGCAACCCATTCGCCGTTGATGTAGTTATCGAAACGCTTTGCATCTGCCACGGAAATTTCTCCTCACGCAAAAGGCCGCTGATCACTCAGCGGCCTTAATTAATCGGTGTGTTACTGCGCACCCTGCTTGTCGATCAGCGCGGCGAGCATTTCGTACTCTTCGCCGGTCAGATCGGTCAGTGGCGCACGCACGGGACCGGCGTCATAGCCGGCAATTTTTGCCCCGGCCTTGACGATGCTCACGGCGTAGCCGGCCTTGCGGTTACGGATGTCCAGGTACGGCAGGAAGAAGTCGTCGATGATCTTGCCGACGGTGGCGTGATCTTCGCGAGCGATGGCGTGGTAGAAATCCATCGCGGTTTTCGGGATGAAGTTGAACACCGCCGAGGAGTAGACCGGTACGCCCAAAGCCTTGTAGGCAGCGGCGTAGACTTCGGCGGTCGGCAGGCCACCCAGGTAGCTGAAGCGATCACCGAGGCGGCGGCGGATCGACACCATCAATTCGATATCGCCCAGGCCATCCTTGTAGCCGATCAGGTTCGGGCAGCGCTCGGCCAGGCGTTCCAGCAGCGGCGCGGTCAGGCGGCAGACGTTACGGTTGTAGACCACGACGCCGATGCTGACCGACTTGCACACCGCTTCAACGTGGGCGGCAACGCCGTCCTGGCTGGCTTCGGTCAGGTAGTGCGGCAGCAGCAACAGGCCTTTGGCGCCCAGGCGCTCGGCTTCCTGTGCATATTCGATGGCCTGGCGAGTAGAACCGCCAACGCCGGCCAGAATCGGCACGCTGGTCGCGCAGGTGTCGACCGCAGTCTTGATGATTTCCGAATATTCGCTGGCCGCCAGAGAGAAGAACTCGCCGGTACCGCCTGCGGCGAACAGAGCCGAGGCGCCGTATGGGGCCAGCCATTCGAGACGCTTGATGTAACCCGCGCGATTGAAGTCGCCCTGGGCATTGAAATCGGTGACCGGGAAAGACAGCAGACCGGAAGAGAGGATGGACTTCAGTTCTTGTGGATTCATTATTCGAACACCCTGGGTTGCGACGTTATGTGTGAGAAAACCGTTCAGCCTGCGCTGAAGTTGTAGGTCATCGTACAACTTAAAAAATAACCGTCAACTGCATTTCATCGACAGGGGTGAAAATTTTGGACAAGGGGCCGTCGACCGACCGCTGCGAGGGGGATGCTATTGGCGTGAGAGAGGCTGCTGCTTCGACGCAAACCTACACAGGACATACGTTGTCCTAAGAGCAGATAGCTCCAGGCCCTGAGGAGAGAACGAGGCACCCAGCACCACTCGTCGAAACTGTTATTTCTTACAGTTTCGACGAAGGCCATGTGGCGCGATAACGCTCTGGTGAACCGCAAACACTACGGCTCAATCGTCGCTTAAGGAGACATCTCATGGCACTTCCCGCCCCCAGTATCAAAGGATTCACCGATGTTGTATCGCTGTCGAAACTAAAGGATCCAGTGGATCTCAGCATCCCGAATGAAGCTGACATACCAACGATGAATGATGTCTTTGCGATACTGGGGAAAAGTCAAGAAACCCCGGACTGGCGCGGCGCCAGGGTTCAGGTGGGACAATGGAACGAAGAAATTGAAGACATTGAAAGAGTGAGGAACCTGAGCGTACCAATCCCCAAGAAAGAGCTGGAGAAGTACCTGAACGGGTCAGTGAGCCTGAGCTACCAAACCAGCGGAGAGTCGGACTTGGCAATCAGCTCGGCTCAGCTCGAGGTGCGGATCGAACCCTGACGCCCCGCCAGACCCTTTTTTGGCATCAGCCGCGCTGCGCCTCAGCCTCTTCGTGGGCTTGGCGCAGCCGCTCGCGGCTGTTGGTCAGGTGCAGGCGCATGGCTGCACGCGCAGCATCGGAGTCTTGGCGGGCAATCGCGTCGTAGATCTCTTCGTGCTCACGACTCAGGCGATTCATGTAGTGCTGCTGGTCGTCATGGGCCAGTCGCGCAGAGTTGAGGCGGGTGCGCGGGATGATGCTGGTGCCCAGGTGGGTCATGATGTCGGTGAAGTAGCGGTTGCCGGTCGCCAGGGCAATTTGCAGGTGGAACTGGAAGTCCGAAGCCACGGCATCGCTGGCGTGGGAAACGCTTTCATTCAGCGCGTCCAGTGCCGCGCGCATCAACGCCAGCTGCTCGGGGCCGCGGCGTTGCGCTGCCAGACCTGCAGACTCCACTTCGAGGCTGATACGCAGCTCGAGAATCGCCAGCACATCGCGCAAGGTGACCACTGTCGCCGGGTCGATACGGAAACCGCTCGGGCTCGGGGTGTCGAGCACAAAGGTGCCGATGCCATGGCGGGTTTCCACCTGCCCGGCCGCCTGCAAACGGGATATCGCTTCGCGCACGACCGTCCGGCTGACGCCATGGGCATCCATGATCGCCGATTCGGTGGGCAATTTGTCGCCACGTTTGAGCTGCCCGTCGCGGATCTGCTCGGACAGCACCGTCACCAGTTCCTGAGCGAGGCTGCGGCGCTTGCGAGGGAGGCGTGGTACGGCGTTCGGGTTTTCCATGGTGAACATCTGTCTCGAAAGAATCGGCTGAAAGTGCATCATAGCTCAAGCGGGTTGTACGATCACCACCGTCCCTTGCAGGAGCTGGCTTGTGGTGAGGGGGCTTGTGGGAACGCCGCATCGCCACAAATCGCGAACAAGAGTGGCTACGCAGTCACGGCCTGATCCACCAGATGGCCATTCTCGATGCGGATGTGCCTTGGATGGAAACGCTTGAGGCTGCTGCGATGACCAACGCTGACAATACTCAGCCCCGGCAACTCATCAATCAGAGCCTGATACAGCGAAGCCTCGTCTTCTTCATCCATAGCCGACGTCGCTTCATCCATGTATAGCCACTGCGGCGCGTACAGCAGAGCCCGGGCAAAGGCCAGGCGTTGCTGCTCACCCGGCGACAACATGCGCTGCCAGTGGTTGGCTTCATCCAGGCGTGCCACCAGATGCGGCAAACGGCAGGTTTCCAGCACTTGGACGTAACGCTCTTGCGGGTAGGTTTCGCCGGGCTGTGGATAACTCAGCGCCTCTCGCAGTGTGCCAATGGGCAGATAGGGTTTTTGCGGCAGGAACAGGTAGCGCGCCGCCGGTAATCGAATGCTTCCGTGCCCCGTCGGCCAAAGGTGCCCCATCGCGCGCAGCAAGGTGGACTTGCCGCTGCCGGAACGGCCGCTGAGCATGACGCGCTCGCCCTCTTGCACGGTCATGTCGGCGCTGGTCAGCAAGTGACGACCGTCAGCCAGATCAAGACCCAAGTCATGCACCTTCAACACCGAGCCCGTGTTTTTCACGTCGATGGCCGGTGCACGCTGCTCGTTGTCGGTCATGGCCTGACGGAAGCTGAGCAGACGATCGCAGGTGGCACGCCACGAGGCGAGGTTCTGGTAGGCGGTGATAAACCAGCTGAAACTGTCCTGGACATTGCCGAACGCCGAGCTGATTTGCATCAGTTCACCGAGCTCGATCTTGCCGGCGAGGTAGCGTGGCGCGGCAACCATGAAAGGGAAAATGACTGCGGCCTGTTCGTAACCGGAAGTGAAGAAGGTGAGACGCTTGGACACTTTCATGATGTCCCAGAAATTATGCCAGACCATGCCGAAGCGGCTGCTCAATCGGCGATTCTCGTTCGGCTCGCCGTTGTACAACGCGATGCTTTCGGCATTCTCGCGGACCCGCACCAGGGAGAAACGCAGGTCGGCTTCGAAGCGTTGTTGCCGGTTGTTCAGGCCGATCAAGCGGCGCCCGATCAAATGCGTCAGCCAACTGCCCAGCACCGCGTAAACCAGTACGCACCAGAACATGTAGCCGGGAATGGTCACACCGAACACTTCGATGCTCCCCGACACCCCCCAGAGGATGATCGAGAACGACACGAGGCTGACGACGTTGCGCAGCAGGCCAATGCCCAGGCTCAAGGTATCGGAGGTGAAATTATTGAGGTCTTCGGAAATCCGCTGATCGGGGTTATCGGTGTAACCGCCCTGCTCCAGCCGGTAGTAATTCTTGTCGTCGAGCCAGCGAGTGAAGTGTTTTTCGGTGAGCCACGCCCGCCAGCGGATCGTCAGCATCTGCGTCAGGTAGAGCCGGTATACCGCACCGACAATCGCCACCGCGGCAATCCCGCAGAAATACAGAATAAGCCGCCAGAAGGCCGCCTCGTCTTTTTGCTGCAGGGCGTTGTAGAAATCCTTGTACCAGGTGTTGAACCACACCGAGATCCCCACGCTGATCAGCGACAGCGCAATCACAGCGATCAGCAAGGTCCAGGCCTTGCCCTTTTCTTCACTTCGCCAGTAAGGCGTGATCATCGCCCACACTTTGCGAAAAAACTGCCCGCGCACAGCATCGTTGACCGCGGAGTACTCAGCGTTCTGATTCATGGAAAAGGCTCGATAGAGAAAAGTACACGCACGAACCGATCATAGATGATCGGTTCGGTTTGTCGCGAGCAGCGGCCGGCATTCGTTCAGCGCAGGTTCAGCGGCGAACGGGACGCTTCTGCAATTTGCGCTGCAAGGTGCGCCGATGCATGCCCAGGGCGCGGGCGGTGGCGGAGATGTTGCCTTCGTGTTCGGTCAGAACGCGCTGAATGTGTTCCCACTGCAGGCGGTCCACGGACATCGGGTTTTCCGGCACCAGGCTGTCCAGGTCGGCGTGTTCGGACAGCAGCGCTGCCAGCACGTCGTCGGCATCGGCCGGTTTGCACAGGTAGTTGCAGGCCCCGCGCTTGATCGCTTCAACAGCGGTGGCAATGCTGGAATAGCCGGTGAGAATCACCACGCGCATTTCCGGATCCATTTCCAGCAACTTGGGCAGCAGCACCAGGCCGGAATCGCCATCCATTTTCAGGTCCAGCGCAGCGTAGTCCGGCAGATCGGCCTTGGCCAGTTCCAGCCCTTCTTCGGCAGAGCCGGCCGTACTGACACGAAACCCACGGCGAGCCATGGCACGGGCCATGACGCGGGTGAACGTGGCGTCGTCATCGACCAGCAGCAAGTGCGGCAGTTCTTCGCCTTCAACCTGGATATCGTCACTCATGTTCGTCTCCTCGGGCGACACGGGGCAGGCGCAGCTCGGTGAGCGTACCGCCTTCCTCATGACTGTAGAGTTTTACTGAGCCGCCAGCGCGAGTCACGCTGGCCTTGCTCAAAAACAGGCCCAGGCCGAAACCTTTGCCCTTGGTGGTAAAAAACGGCTTGCCGATTTGCTCGGCAATGGCCAATGGCACACCGGCGCCATGGTCGCGAATGCTGATGGTCAGGTTTTCCGCGTCCCAGTCCAGCGTCACTTGCAGCCCCTCGGGACACGCATCGGCGGCGTTATTGAGCAAGTTTAACAAGGCCTGGGTCAGGTCCGGCGGCGGCGCCATGCGTGGAACCGCGCCCTGGCCGAGTCGCTGGAAGCGATAGCTGGCTTCGGGGCGCATCAGGTGCCAGCGATTCAATGCCTCGTCGAGCCAATCGGTAACGTCTTGCATTTCCACGGCAAGACGCCGGTTGGCCTCGGCGGCGCGCACCAGATGCTGCAAGGTTTCCTTGCATAGCTTGACCTGATCCTGCAGCACACTGAGGTCGTCCTGCAACATCGGGTCGTGATGGTCCTGGCGCATTTCCTTGAGCAGTACGCTCATGGTTGCCAACGGCGTGCCCAATTCATGAGCGGCACCGGCCGCCTGGGTTGCGACCGCCAGCAACTGCTGATCACGCAGGCCTTCTTCACGACGTATGGCGCGCAGTTCCTCCTGGCGACGCAACTCCTCGGCCATGCGTGCGGCGAAGAAGGTGATCACCGCTGCGGCGAGGGCGAAGCTCAGCCACATGCCGTACACCTGCAGGTTTTCCCGGGCAATGGGAAAGGTTTGCAGTGGATAGAACCGCGCCAGCAGCAGGGTGTACATCGTCAACGCGATGCCCGACAGGATCACCGAATAGCGCCACGGCAGCGTCACCGCGGCGATGGTCAGCGGCACCAGGTAATAAGAGACGAAGGGATTGGTCGAACCACCGGAGAAGTACAGCAAGGCGCTGTGGATAAACAGATCGCAGGCCAGTTGTACGGCGTATTCAAGCTCGGTCACTGGCCACGAAGTGCGCAGGCGAATTGCCGTGAACGCGCACAGCAGCATTGAGCAAGCAAGGGTAGCGGCCAGTTGAAACCAGGGCAGCGGCAACAACTCGAGCCAGTAGGCCAGCCCCACGGAACCGGCCTGAGCGGCCAGCACCAACGTGCGGATGAAGGTCAGCCGCCAGAGGTTCTGGCGAGTGGCGGAGGTGATTTGAACGGGGGCGAGCATGAGCTCTCCTGATGAGCGCTCCAGGCGGATCGCTGGGAGTATAACCAAGCGCGGGGGCTGGCAGGCAAAAGTGCGGCAAACGGCCACAGTGCTACCCATGATTTCCCGGGCGATGACAACTGTGGCGAGGGGGCTTGCCCCCGTTCGGCTGCGAAGCGGTCGTGGATTGCCTCACCTGGTACGGCAGATAGAATGCGGCGGCAGGGTTGGGGGGGGACTGCTTCGCAGTCCAACGGGGGCAAGCCCCCTCGCCACAACAAGCCCTCTCGCCACAGCGGCCCCCTCGCCACAGGGCCACTTGAGTTACATCTGTATAGAAGTTGTAACTATGCGAACCCGACCATCAAAGCTAGAGTCTGATGGTTTCACGCAGGCCCTGACCATACCCCTGCGCACCTTTCAAGGAGCCTTCATGTACACATTCCGCCGCAGCGCCGCCCTCCTCGCCCTGGGCGTTGGCACCCTCGCCAGCCTCCCGACCCTGGCGGCCGACGAGCTTCATTACAACCAGATTTCCCTGCGCGCCGAAGTCAGTCAGGAAGTGGCCCGCGACCTGATGATCGTGACCCTCTACACCGAAGAACAGAACAGCGACCCGGCCAAACTCGCCGCCGACGTCAGCACCACCATGAACAAGGCGCTGGCCCAGGCCAAGCAAGTCAAAGACATCACGCTGCGCCAGGGCAGCCGCAACAGCTACCCGATCTACGACACCAAGGGTCAGAAGATCACCGGCTGGCGTGAACGCGCCGAACTGCGCCTGGAAAGTGCGGACTTCGCCGCGCTGTCGAAACTGACCGGCGAACTGCTCACCGATCTGAAAATGGGCGGCATGGACTTCGCCATCGCGACGCCGACCCGCAAGGCCAGCGAAGACGCCCTGCTCAAAGAGGCCGTAAGCGCCTTCAAGGCCCGTGCTCAACTGGCCACCGATGCCTTGGGCGGCAAGAGCTACAAAATCGTCAACCTGAACCTCAACAGCAACGGTTATCCACAACCCTATATGCGCGGGCCGATGATGATGAAAGCCGCCGCCATGGATGCCGCACCGGTCACTCCGGAAGTTGAAGCCGGTACCAGTCAGGTCAGCATGACCGCAGACGGCTCTATTGAAGTGCTGATGCCTTGATTCGCTGACTCGAATACCCAAACGGCGATCATCGAAAATGATCGCCGTTTTTTTTGCAGCGGTTTTCCCGTGAGCTATAAATGAATAGGTGTACTGGCAAAGCCAGTGGTTGTACCCGGTATCACTCAGACTTGTCTGCGCAACCCGGGTGCAACAATAACCAGCCGCACTTGTGCCATACCCACCCCAGTGCCAAGGGTATAAATAAGTAACACCCGCCCCAACCGGGAGCATCCCGTTGGGTGCGACGCACGACAAAAGTGCGCGAGTTGCACCGCAAAAACGTCGCGCAAACGTTCAAATGCGTCAAAAATTATACATATGCGACATTAAGGTACGTTCGTGCCACCGTTTAAGGCTTGTAGTCACTCTGGATCTTGCATTGGGTATGGCCCCTGCATAAGTATCCGCAGGCACGACTCACGAGGTCGTCCTCTAATTCGAAAAATGACAACAATCTGAGGCCACCATGCTTAAACACGCGGTCATTCCGTTTTTAGTCGGCGCCAGCCTATTGGCCAGCGCACCTTTCGCTCAAGCTGCGACTAACCTGGTGTTCTGCTCCGAAGGGAGCCCGGCCGGTTTCGATCCAGGTCAATACACCACCGGAACCGACTTCGACGCCTCTGCAGAAACCATGTTCAACCGCTTGACCCAGTTCGAGCGCGGCGGCACCGCCGTGGTTCCTGGTCTGGCCACCAGCTGGGACATTTCCCCGGACGGGTTGACGTACACCTTCCACCTGCGCGAAGGCGTCAAGTTCCACACCACCTCGTACTTCAAGCCGACTCGTGAGTTCAACGCCGACGACGTGCTGTTCACCTTCAATCGAATGATCAACAAGGATGATCCGTTCCGTAAGGTGTACCCGACCGAATTCCCGTACTTCACCGACATGGGGATGGACACCAACATCACCAAGATCGATAAAGTCGACGACAAAACCGTCAAGTTCACCCTCAAGGAAGTTGATGCCGCGTTCATCCAGAACATGGCCATGAGCTTCGCTTCGGTGCAGTCCGCCGAGTATGCAGCCCAGCTGCTGAAAGAAGGCAAGGCCGCCGACATCAACCAGAAGCCGGTTGGCACTGGTCCGTTCGTGTTCAAGAGCTACCAGAAAGACTCCAACATCCGCTACACCGGGAACAAGGACTACTGGAAGCCTGAAGACGTGAAGATCGACAACCTGATCTTCGCCATCACCACCGACCCGTCGGTACGTATACAGAAGCTGAAGAAGAACGAGTGCCAGATCACTCTGTTCCCGCGTCCGGCTGACCTGAAGGCGCTGAAAGAAGACAAGGCCCTGAAAGTGCCTGACCAGGCTGGTTTCAACCTGGGTTACATCGCCTATAACGTGATGGACAAGGTCAAGGGCAGCAACGAGGCGAACCCGCTGGCCCAGCTGAAAGTGCGTCAGGCACTGGACATGGCCGTCAATAAACAGCAGATCATCGACTCGGTTTACCAGGGCGCGGGCCAACTGGCCGTAAACGCCATGCCGCCGACCCAGTGGTCCTACGACACCACCATCAAGGATGCCAAGTACGACCCTGAGAAAGCCAAAGAGCTGCTCAAGGAAGCTGGCGTCAAGGAAGGCACCGAAATCGTTCTGTGGGCGATGCCGGTGCAGCGTCCATACAACCCGAACGCCAAACTGATGGCTGAAATGCTGCAGTCCGACTGGGCCAAAATCGGTCTCAAAGTTAAAATTGTCAGCTACGAATGGGGCGAGTACATCAAGCGCTCCAAGGGTGGCGAGAACCAGGCGATGATCATCGGCTGGAGCGGTGACAATGGTGACCCGGACAACTGGCTCAACGTGCTGTTCGGCTGCGACTCGCTGGAAGGCAACAACTTCTCCAAATGGTGCGACAAGAAATTTGACGGCATCGTCAAGGAAGCCAAGCGCACAACCGACCAGGCCAAGCGCACCGAACTGTACAAGCAGGCGCAACACGTCCTCAAAGATGCAGTTCCAATGACACCTATCGCTCACTCGACGGTGTTCCAGCCTATGCGCGACAACGTGCAGGACTTCAAGATCAGCCCGTTTGGCTTGAACTCCTTCTACGGCGTCAGCGTCAGCAAATAAGGTTATGCAACGGCGACGTTTTTGACGTCGCCGTTGCATATCTGCCGATAAAGCAGGAATTTGCCTACATCCCAATCCGCAGCTGGCTACAGGCACCGGGTTAGCGATGTTTCTATTTCCTACAAGACTTTAGGACCTTTCGCATTTACTGCCGGACCCACGACTCATACCGTCGGGGTCTGACCAGCGACTGCGTGGATCATCGGTCATTGCCGCGCGTATGGCTTGAGATCAGTGATGCCTCTACGTCCAGGGATGGGATGACGGCTCATTGCTAATCACTTAGAGAAAAAGGGAGCGTTATGCGCCATACCTTGATTTTATCCGCATTGCTGGGCACCGGCCTGTTGGCCACCGCCTCCATCAGCCAGGCCGCGAGCAACAGCCTGGTATTCTGCTCCGAAGGCAGCCCCGCCGGTTTCGACACGGCGCAGTACACCACGGCGACCGATAATGATGCCGCCGAGCCGCTATACAACCGCCTGGCAGAGTTTGAAAAAGGCGCGACCAACGTCGTACCGGGCCTGGCTACCAGCTGGGATATTTCCGAGGACGGCCTCAAGTACACCTTCCACCTGCGCGAAGGCGTGAAGTTTCACACAACCAAATACTTCACCCCGACCCGTGACTTCAACGCCGACGACGTGCTCTTCACCTTCAATCGCATGCTCGATCCGCAACAACCATTCCGCAAGGCTTATCCGACCGAGTTTCCGTACTTCAACGGCATGAGCCTGAACAAGAACATCGCCAAGGTCGAAAAGACCGGGCCATTGACCGTGGTCATGACGCTCAACAGCGTCGATGCCGCGTTCATCCAGAATATCGCCATGAGCTTCGCCGCCATCCTGTCCGCCGAATACGCCGACAAACTGCTGGCCGAGGGCAAGCCGAGCGACATCAACCAGAAACCGATCGGCACCGGGCCATTCGTGTTCAAGAGCTACCAGAAAGACTCGAACATCCGCTACACCGGCAACAAGCAGTACTGGGACCCGAGCCGGGTCAAGCTCGACAACCTGATTTTCGCCATCAACACCGACGCGTCGGTACGCGTACAGAAGCTCAAGGCCAACGAGTGCCAGATCACCCTGCATCCGCGCCCTGCCGACGTGACCGCGTTGAAAAGCGACCCGGCCCTGAAGCTCATCGAAAAGCCCGGTTTCAACCTTGGCTACATCGCCTACAACGTGCGCCACAAACCATTCGACCAGCTCGAAGTGCGCCAGGCGCTGGACATGGCGGTGAACAAGCAAGGCATTCTCAACGCCGTTTACCAGGGCGCGGGCCAATTGGCGGTCAATGCCATGCCGCCAACCCAATGGTCCTACGACGAGACCATCAAGGATGCCGCCTACAACCCGGAAAAAGCCCGGGAATTGCTCAAGGCCGCCGGCGTCAAGGAAGGCACCGAAATCACCCTCTGGGCCATGCCGGTTCAGCGTCCGTACAACCCCAACGCCAAGTTGATGGCCGAGATGCTCCAGGCCGACTGGGCGAAAATCGGCCTCAAGGTCAAGATCGTCAGCTACGAATGGGGCGAGTACATCAAGCGCACCAAGAATGGCGAGCATGATGTCAGCCTGATCGGCTGGACCGGGGACAATGGGGACCCGGACAACTGGCTGGGCACGCTGTACAGCTGCGATGCCATTGGCGGCAACAACTACTCCATGTGGTGTGATCCGGCTTACGACAAGCTGATCAAGCAGGCCAAGGTCGTCACCGACCGCGACCAGCGCACCGTGCTCTACAAACAGGCGCAGCAGTTGCTCAAGCAGCAAGTGCCGATCACGCCGGTCGCTCACTCGACGGTCAACCAGCCGTTGAGTGCCAAAATCGAAGGGTTCAAGGTGAGCCCGTTCGGTCGCAACGTGTTCTCGGGTGTCAGCCTGGAAAAATAACCGTTTTGTCAGAAACGCCGGGGGGCGAATTTTTCGCCCCCATGCAAGCGTATTGCCGTAATTCGCCAATTTGGCCAATAGCAAACGTTTGCAGTGCCATGCATGAGTTCTAAACCAAAAAGCCGGATCACAAGAAGAGACCGGAATACAAAAAGAAAGTGAGGAGCTTCACCATGAAACTGAGTAGCACCGCGTTATTGGCCTTGGCCATCAGCAGCATAACCGCCACGGCGTACGCAGAAACCCAGAGCCAGGAATTCACCCCGGTTACCGTCAAAGATAAAAGCGCCCAGAGCGAAGCGACCGGCTTCATCGAGGGGCAGTCGATCAGCGGCACTACCCGTAACTGGTACGCCAACGAACAACTCAAGCGCGGCGCCAAGTTTTCCTACAAGAAAGACGGCGTGTCGACCCCGACCGATCGCCGGATCAACTGGGTCCAGGGCACCATCGTCAAGTACAACTCGGGCTTCACCGAAGGCACCGTTGGTTTCAGCACTGAAGTGGCGGCCTACAACGCCATCGCCCTGGATCAGGACCGCAAGGATCTGGCATCCAACAATGGCGGCGCACCCGGCACTCGTCCAGGCGCCGGCAACAACCGTACGCTGACCAAAGAAGGCGGTGACGCCCAGGGCCAGTGGAGCAAACTGGGCCTGGCCAACGTCAAGGCCCGTGTGTCCAACAGCACCCTGACCGCCGGCCGCATGAACTTCAGCAGCCCGCAGGTCGACGTCATCGGCAACCGTGCGCTGCCTTCGAGCTTCCAGGGTGTGGCGATTCACAGCGAAGAGCTGAACAACCTGGCCTTCGACCTGGCCACTTTCGACCGCAACTCACCGCGTACCGAAGAAAGCCTGAGCAAATTCCGCACTGAATACGCCAACGGCATCGTTGAAACCGATCACGTCAACACCGCCGGCATCACCTACACCCCACTCGCCAGCCTGACCACCAGCCTCTGGGCGACCCAGGCTGAAGACATCTGGAACCAGTACTACTTCGGCGCCACCCACGTAATGGGTGACAGCCAGGTGCTGAGCCTGACCACCGGCCTGAACTACTACAAGACTCAGGACACCGGCAAGGCCCTGATCGGCGACATCGACAACGACACCTACTCCCTGTCGTTCGGCCTGACCCACCTGGCCCACACCCTGACACTCTCCTACCAGCAAGTGAACGGTAACGAGTACTTCGACTACCTGCACGAAACCAACGGCATCTACCTGGCCAACTCCCTGCTCTCGGACTTCAACGGCCCGAACGAGAAATCCTTCCAGGTCGCCTACGGTCTGAACATGGCCGAATACGGCGTGCCAGGCCTGAAATTCAACATCTACCAGGCTCGCGGCTGGGGCATCGACGGTACGCACTACACCGGCAACGGCGGCGTGGCCGGCAAGGGTTACGACGGCATCCAGGCCCAGGATGGCGAACACCACTATGAATACGGTATCGGTGCGACCTACGCCGTGCAGAGTGGCCCGCTCAAGGCCACCACTGTGCGCGCTACCTACACCGCCCACCGTGCCAGTGAAAACCAGAATGACGGCAGCATCAATGAGTTCCGTCTCGTGACCACGGTTCCGTTCAACATCCTGTAATGCACCGGTCGAACGGCTGATTCAGTGACGAATCGGCCGTTCGGCTTTTGTCCTTCTAACCGATTGCAGAGGGTTCTTGATGAAAATACTTCCCCTACGTGCGGCCCTCGCGGCTGCGTTGCTGAGTGTTGCGGTTGGCGTATCGGCCAAACCTTTGGTGGTCTGCACCGAAGCCAGTCCGGAAGGCTTCGACATGGTCCAGTACACGACTGCAGTCACCGCCGATGCGGTGGCCGAGACCATCTTCAATCGTTTGGTGGACTTCAAACCCGGCACCACTGATGTGATTCCGGCACTGGCCGAATCCTGGGACATCAGCGAGGACGGCCTGAGCTACACCTTTCACCTGCGCAAAGGCGTCAAGTTTCACACCACCGAATACTTCAAGCCGACCCGCGACATGAATGCCGACGACGTGGTCTGGAGCTTCCAGCGACAGCTGGACCCGAATCATCCATGGCACAAACTGTCGAGCGTGGGCTTCCCGTACTTTGAAAGCATGGGCTTCAAGGAACTGCTCAAAAGCGTCGAGAAGGTCGACGACAACACGGTCAAATTCATCCTGACCCGTCGCGAGGCGCCGTTCCTGGCCGACATCGCCATGGCGTTCTCCTCGATCTACTCCGCCGAGTACGCCGACCAGTTGCTCAAGGCCAACAAGACCGGCGACCTGAACAACAAGCCTGTCGGCACCGGCCCGTTCGTTTTCCAGCGTTACAACAAGGACGCCCAGGTTCGCTTCAAGGCCAACCCGGATTACTTCCGTGGCAAGCCACCGGCTGATGCGCTGATCCTGGCCATCGCTACCGACAACAACGTGCGCCTGCAGAAACTCAAGGCCAACGAGTGCCAGATCGCGCTGTATCCGAAACCGGATGACATCCCGAGCATCAAGAAAGACCCGAACCTGAAGGTCGACGAGTTGAACGCGATGACCGTTTCGTACATCGGCATGAACACCACGCACAAGTACATGAGCGACGTGCGAGTGCGCAAAGCCATCAACATCGCCTTCGACAAGGTGGCCTACGTCAACGCACTGTTCGGCAAAGGCAATGCGACAGTGGCGGTGAACCCGTACCCGGACACCCTGCTGGGCTACAACCACAACCTGAAGAACCCGCCTCGCGATCTGGACAAGGCCCGCGCCCTGCTCAAGGAAGCCGGCGTTCCCGAGGGCACCACGTTCACCCTGTTCACTCGCAACGGTGGCGGCCCGACCAACCCCAACCCGATGCTTGGCGCGCAGATGATGCAGGCCGACCTGGCCAAGGTCGGCATCAAGATCGACATCCGCGTGATGGAATGGGGTGAAATGCTCAAGCGCGCGAAAAACGGTGAGCACGATATGGTTTCCGCCGGATGGGCGGGCGACAACGGCGACCCGGATAATTTCCTTACGCCTATGCTCAGTTGTGAAGCGGCGAAGAACGGAGAAAACTACGCGCGCTGGTGCAATGACAAGTTCCAGACGCTGATCGACCAGGCCCGGGAAAAAACCGATCCGGCCGAACGTGCAGCGCTTTACGAACAGGCTCAGGTTATTTTTAACCAGGACCAGCCATGGATCAGCATGGCACACACTAGAATGTTCACCGCAATGCGCAACAACGTAGAGGGCTACCACATTAGCCCACTCACCACTAATAACTTCGCCACCACCCAGGTGAAGTAGATAAGAAACTCCCGGCATGGCTGACCCAGGCATGCCGGGCACGCCTAACCGGCTGATGAGGTACACCACACGATGTTTAGTTTTATTGCCCGCCGACTGGGGTTACTGATCCCCACGTTCTTCGGCATCACCTTGCTGACTTTCGCGTTGATTCGCATGATCCCCGGCGACCCAGTGGAAGTCATGATGGGAGAACGCAGGGTTGACCCTGAAATGCACGCTCAGGCAATGGAACGCCTAGGTTTGAACAAACCCCTGTACGCCCAGTACCTGGACTACATCGGCAAGCTGGCCCAGGGCGATCTCGGTGAGTCCCTGCGTACCCGTGAAAGCGTGTGGAGCGAGTTCACTTCCCTGTTCCCCGCGACCCTGGAACTGTCCATGGCCGCCCTGTTGTTCGCCGGCATCCTGGGCCTTCTGGCCGGGGTGATCGCGGCACTCAAGCGAGGATCCCTGTTCGACCATGGGGTGATGGGCATCTCCCTGGCGGGATACTCGATGCCGATCTTCTGGTGGGGCCTGATCCTGATCATGTTCTTCTCGGTAAGCCTGGGCTGGACTCCGGTTTCCGGGCGGATCGACCTGCTGTACGACATCGAGCCACGCACCGGCTTCATGCTCATCGATACGCTGCTGGCCGACGAGCCGGACGCCTTCTTCGACGCCCTGCACCACCTGATCCTGCCGGCCATTGTGCTCGGCACCATTCCGCTGGCAGTGATCGCGCGGATGACCCGTTCCTCGATGCTCGAAGTGCTGCGCGAGGACTACATCCGCACCGCCAAGGCCAAGGGCCTGTCGCCGGCACGCGTGGTGTTCGTGCATGGCCTGCGCAACGCACTGATCCCTGTACTCACCGTGGTCGGCCTGCAAGTCGGTACCCTGCTGGCCGGTGCGGTCCTGACTGAAACCATCTTCTCCTGGCCCGGCATCGGCAAATGGCTGATCGAAGCCATTGGCGCCAGGGACTATCCGGTTGTGCAGAACGGCATCCTGTTAATCGCCTGCCTGGTGATTGTGGTCAACTTCGTAGTGGACATCCTCTACGGCTTTGCCAACCCACGCATCCGTCATCAGCGCTGAGATCATGACCATGACCACTCCAGCTACAACTCCAAATCAAGCGGTAACAGTCGATCAAAGCCTGCTGTACCCGTCTCCGTACAAAGAATTCTGGCACGCGTTTTCCCGCAACAAGGGTGCCGTTGCCGGCCTGATGTTCATGTTGCTGGTGATTTTCTGCGCCATCTTCGCTCCATGGGTCGCGCCCCATGACCCGAGCGAGCAATACCGTGACTTCCTGCTGACCCCGCCAGCCTGGCTGGAAGGTGGGCAACTGCAGTTCCTGCTGGGCACCGACGAGCTGGGCCGTGACCTGCTGTCGCGCCTGATCCAGGGTTCGCGTCTGTCCTTGATGATCGGCCTGTCGTCGGTGGTAATGTCGTTGATCCCGGGCATCCTGCTGGGTCTGTTCGCCGGGTTCTTCCCGCGCCTGCTCGGTCCGACCATCATGCGTCTGATGGACATCATGCTGGCCCTGCCGTCCCTGCTGCTGGCCGTGGCGATTGTCGCCATCCTCGGCCCAGGCCTCATCAACACCGTGATCGCGATCGCCGTGGTATCCCTGCCGTCCTACGTTCGTCTGACCCGCGCCGCGGTGATGGGCGAACTGAACCGCGACTACGTGACCGCCGCGCGCCTGGCCGGTGCCGGCCTGCCACGCCTGATGTTCGTCACCGTGCTGCCCAACTGCATGGCGCCGCTGATCGTTCAGGCCACCCTGAGCTTCTCCTCGGCGATTCTCGATGCCGCGGCACTGGGCTTCCTCGGCCTTGGCGTACAACCGCCAACCCCTGAGTGGGGCACCATGCTGGCTTCCGCTCGCGACTACATCGAACGCGCCTGGTGGGTAGTGAGCCTGCCTGGTTTGACCATTTTGCTCAGCGTGCTGGCAATCAACTTGATGGGTGACGGCCTGCGCGACGCGCTGGACCCGAAACTCAAGAACGCCGCCTGAGGAGATTCCAATGTCACTGTTAGAAATCAAGAATCTCAATGTGCGCTTCGGCGACAAGAACGCCACGCCAGTAGTCGACGGCCTCGACCTGAAAGTCGACAAGGGCGAAGTGCTGGCCATCGTTGGCGAGTCGGGTTCGGGTAAATCCGTGACCATGATGGCGCTGATGGGCTTGATCGAGCACCCAGGCATCGTCACCGCCGACTCCCTCAGCTTTGACGGCAAGGACATGCTCAAGCTGAGCAACCGTCAGCGTCGGCAGATCGTCGGCAAAGACCTGTCGATGGTCTTCCAGGACCCGATGACCGCGCTGAACCCGAGCTACACCGTCGGTTTCCAGATCGAAGAAGTGCTGCGCCTGCACCTGAAAATGTCCGGCAAGGCTGCGCGCAAACGCGCCATCGAACTGCTGGAAAAAGTTGAGATCCCGGGCGCGGCCAGTCGCATGGACGCCTACCCGCATCAACTGTCCGGCGGCATGAGCCAGCGCGTCGCGATCGCCATGGCGATTGCCGGCGAACCAAAGCTGCTGATCGCCGACGAACCGACCACTGCACTGGACGTAACCATTCAGGCGCAGATCATGGACCTGCTGCTGGCGTTGCAGAAAGAGCAGAACATGGGCCTGGTGCTGATCACCCACGACCTTGCCGTCGTGGCGGAAACCGCCCAGCGCGTGTGCGTGATGTACGCAGGGCAAGCCGTAGAAGTCGGTCAGGTACCACAACTGTTCGACATTCCGGCGCACCCTTACAGCGAAGCACTGCTCAAGGCGATTCCGGAACACAGCCTCGGGGCCTCGCGCCTGTCGACCCTGCCGGGCATCGTTCCCGGTCGTTATGACCGTCCACAAGGCTGCCTGCTGTCGCCGCGCTGCCCGTATGTGCAGGACAACTGCCGCGCGCAGCGTCCGACCCTTGACCCGAAAAGCAACAGCCTCGCCCGATGCTTCTACCCGCTGAACCAGGAGGTGGCGTAATGGCCGTCGTACTTACCGCCCGCGACCTCACCCGTCACTACGAAGTGTCCCGTGGCATGTTCAAGGGTCATGCGACCGTACGCGCCCTGAACGGCGTGTCGTTCGAACTGGAAGCCGGCAAGACCCTCGCCGTCGTGGGCGAGTCGGGTTGCGGCAAATCCACCCTGGCCCGGGCCCTGACGCTGATCGAAGAGCCGTCCTCCGGCTCCTTGAAAATCGCCGGGCAGGAAGTTTCCGGCGCCGACAAAGCCCAGCGCAAACAGCTGCGCAAAGACGTGCAGATGGTGTTCCAGAGCCCGTACGCCTCGTTGAACCCACGGCAGAAAGTCGGTGATCAGCTGGCAGAGCCTTTATTGATCAACACCAACCTGAGCGCCTCGGAACGTCGCGAAAAAGTCCAGGCGATGATGAAGCAAGTGGGTCTGCGCCCTGAGCATTATCAGCGTTATCCGCATATGTTCTCCGGCGGTCAGCGCCAGCGGATTGCCCTGGCGCGGGCGATGATGCTGCAACCGAAAGTGCTGGTGGCGGACGAACCGACCTCGGCCCTGGACGTGTCGATTCAGGCGCAGGTACTGAACCTGTTCATGGATCTGCAGCAAGAGTTCAACACCGCCTACGTGTTCATCTCCCACAACCTCGCGGTGGTGCAACACGTCGCCGATGACGTGATGGTGATGTACCTCGGCCGCCCAGTGGAAATGGGCCCGAAGAACGACATCTATGAGCGTCCGCTGCATCCGTACACCCAGGCGTTGCTGTCGGCCACCCCGACCATTCACCCGGACCCGAACAAGCCGAAGATCAAGATCGTCGGCGAATTGCCCAACCCGCTGAACCCGCCACCCGGCTGTGCTTTCCACAAGCGCTGCCCGTACGCGACCGAGCGCTGCAGCACTGAAGAGCCGGCCTTGCGCCCGCTCGACAACCGCCAGGTGGCTTGCCACTACGCCGAGCAGTTCCTCGACGGCGCGGCATAAAAAAATGTGGGAGCGGGCTTGCTCGCGAAGGCGTCATTTCAGTCAATATTACTGCGACTGACAGACCGCCTTCGCGAGCAAGCCCGCTCCCACAGGGACTGTGTTGTTGTCCTGACGCCTTCCAGCCCGATTGCACGGCAATCCGGCAGAAGGGGTTTTCTTTTGTCAGCTATTTACGTCTGGCTATCACCTTCGTCGGGGTCATCGGAATCCGGTTCGTCGGTGGTCGCGTCATCATTGCCCGCGCTGCCACCCTGCCCCATGTCGCCCGGCTCCGAGTCGGACGCGGCGATCATCAATTCACCCTGCCCAGCTTGAGCATTCGAAGCCTGGGTTTCATGCTTCTCGCACTCGGCCCACGCCGTAGCACTGCCGAGGGACAGCATCACCAACACCTTCAATACCAATAAAACACGTAGCAACCTGTTCATGGCCGAGTCCTTCCATTTGTGGAGTGTATGGCGCTGATTGAAATCTAGTTGCGATCAGCACGGTTCTCCAGATAGGACGCAAGCGAGCGGACGGAATGCCATTGGGGTGGAGACTGGTTTGCAATAAGGGTTATGCCGAAAAAATCGATATCTGTAGGAGCTGCCGAAGGCTGCGATCTTTTGATCTTTCTTCGGGAGCCCAGGTTTTGCATGCCACAATGACTCCTCACAAGATTGGCCGACATGCGCGGCAAAGTACGTTCAGACCATAGGACACCGGATGACCACCAGCGCTTTCGCACCGATGCAACCACTAGCCGCTACCTTGCTGCCCCACGCCCTGGAACCCTCGGGAGACGGTGCTCACGACCTGTCGCACCTGCAGCGGGTATGGCACAACGTGCGTTTGATTCAGGCACAAGAAGGTGGCGATCTTGAGGTGCTGCTGGCCGCAGTGCTGTTGCATGATTGCGTGGCTGTTGAAAAGAACTCGCCGCTGCGTTCCCAGGCATCACAACTGGCGGCCCAGAAAGCGTCGAGGGTGTTAGCGGAGATGGCTTGGTCCGACAGCAAAATCGCAGCCGTCGCCCACGCCATTGAAGCCCACAGTTTTTCCGCCAACATCACTCCAACCTCGCTGGAAGCGAAAGTCATCCAGGACGCCGATCGCCTCGACTCCCTGGGCATGCTCGGAGTCGCCCGCACCTTCTATGTTGCCGGGCGCATGGGCAGCGCCCTGTACGACCCACAGGACCCCGAAGGCCACGACCGCGCCTACGACGACACACGGTTTTGCATTGACCATTTTCAGACCAAGCTGCTGCATTTGGCGGATGGTTTCCAGACCACTACGGGACAACGTTTGGCATATGTTCGCCATGATCGTTTGAAGGGGTTTCTGGAGCAGTTCAAGGAAGAGATCGGGATTGGCTGATTCACAGCGCAGACATTCTGACTAAACGCGGCGAATCCGGATCCTTCGCGAGCAGGCTCCCACAGTTGTTCTACGCCAGACGCCAAATCCATCTTCTGACGCCATACCCTGTAGGAGCGAGCAGGCTCGCGAAAAAACCGAGAGCGCCGAGGGCACCCGGAATGCCCGTGTAATCGTTAACCTCCTTCGTCGGAACGCCGCCCGGAGCATGCTCGCTCCTACAGTTGATCAGCGCCAGGCGCAAAACTCGCGAACAGACACCGACTCCCTGTAGGAGCGAGCAGGCTCGCGAAAAACCTTGGCGCGCTGCGGGGTGTCAGGGACCCAGCGTCATCGTTGACGACCTTCGCCAGCAAGCCGGCTCCTACAGTTGTTCTTCGCCGGGCGCGAATTCCGTGAGCAGACCCGTTCACCTGTGTGTGGCTTGCCAGCGATGGCGGCCTGCACGCTCCCGCCACTTGGGCAAATATCAGAGCGGTCTGTAGGACCAGAACCGTAACTACACCGCCTTGCGCCATTGCCTACAACTACGCCAGAATCCGCCGGCTTGTGCGCCTTGGACCCGGACTCTATCGTCGCCGGGTCGCTGAAAACTCAGCGATCGGGTTTCGCAGCCTGGGTCAATCAAGGCGCTCAGCGCCACCGTTTCCATTCAGTTGGCGCTTTTGTTTGCACACTGTAATGCGTTATGGCGGCTATGCGCGGGAGACCTCCGGTCTGCCGGGTTCCTTGATTCCCGGTCTGCGAACCTGCGTATGGCTGCCACCTTCTCCGCTTCGCAGCGAACCGTGGCAGCTCCATCAATCAAGGAGCTCCATCATGGTCAAACCCACCCCCAATCCCCCTGAATCCAATACCCTCAACCTCAAACCCGCCATTCTCAAGCCCAGCATCCCCCACAACCCCAGCGCAATGTTCGTCATCGCCCCCAACATCGACACCGAAAGCCTCCTGGCCCACGCCTGCGAATCCCTGGCCTCGGCAAGCGTGATGGCCAGCGACTTCGCCACCTTCCTCGACGGCCCGCAGCGCAGCATGCTGCTGGGCATTCAGCAGGTGATCATGCTGGCGGACCTGGCCGTCAACCGCGCACTGGATAACGTCGCGCCGCTGGACTAAACGCTGAACCTTGTGGCGAGAGCCCCAGTGCCATCGCCACAAAACCCAGAGCCGAATAAATCCCTACAGATCAAGCACTGCAACTTTTTTGGACGCGTCCTACACACACCTCAGAAGCTTCCTATTTCAACTGTTCTCCAATTTTTCAATGCTTTCATCCCCCCGGACCCGGGTGAAAGCACTGCCTTTTCTGCCCGTCCCCCGCAGACAAGGAAGGACTGAGCATGAGCAATCCGCTGCGCACTTTTTACGACCACAGCCGCCACAAACTCAAGATCGACCAACTCGACACCCACCTCGACGTCCTCGCCTTCGAGGGCCATGAGTACCTCAGCCAACCCTACCTCTACCGCATCGAATTCACCGCCAGCGACCTCGACATCGGCGC
>NZ_LMLH01000028.1:682055-803113 GCF_001421885.1 Pseudomonas sp. Leaf48 | reverse complement strand
AAGCTTGCTCGGGTGGTATTCGCCTTGCTGAAAGGACAAAGCGAATATCAGCCAAAAGTCAGTTGAGGGCTTCCCCTCAACCATAGAATCTCCCACATTTGATCTCCCACAATTTGATAATCAGTGAACACAAATGTCATGGCCTGCAACCATCACCTGTGGGAGCTGGCCTGCCAGCGATGGCGGTGTGTCAGTCACCCTCGATGCCGGATATGCCGGATACGCCGGCCTCATCGCGAGCAGGCTCGCTCCTGCAATGGATTACCTGCAACCGGCACAAAAGCAGGCCAAAGGCACCCCACCTCCATGCAAAATTGCATAGAGAACCTGCAGTTATCCGGGTTGTACAAGGCAAATTTGCACTGTTACGATCCGGCATCGCTCGCGCGCGAGCTTCTTTATAAAGAACAATAAAAGCAGGGAGTTAGTGATGACTGCTCAGGTTTCATCGAAGGGGGCGCAGTTCATGGATGCCACGCAAAACGAAGTGCTGGCCGAAGTTCGCAACCACATTGGTCACCTGACCCTCAACCGTCCCGGCGGCCTCAACGCCCTGACCCTGGACATGGTGCGCAACCTGCATCGCCAGCTCGACATCTGGGCCCAGGATGCCCAAGTGCATGCCGTAGTCCTGCGCGGCGCCGGCGAAAAAGCCTTCTGCGCCGGTGGCGACATTCGCTCGCTGCATGACAGCTTCAAAAACGGCGACACCCTGCACGAGGATTTCTTCGTCGAGGAATACGCCCTCGACCTGGCGATCCACCGTTACCCAAAACCGGTGCTGGCGTTGATGGACGGTTTTGTCCTGGGCGGCGGCATGGGTCTGGTACAAGGCGCTGATTTGCGCATAGTGACCGAAAACAGCCGCCTGGCGATGCCGGAAGTCGGCATCGGCTACTTCCCCGATGTCGGTGGCAGTTATTTCCTGCCGCGCATTCCCGGTGAGCTGGGCATCTACCTGGGCGTCAGCGGCGTGCAGATCCGTGCCGCCGACGCCCTGTATTGCGGTCTGGCGGACTGGTATCTGGAGAGCGCCAAACTCGGTACCCTGGACGAGCAACTCGACAAGCTCGAATGGCGCGACACGCCGCTCAAGGACCTGCAAGGCCTGTTGGCCAGGCTCGCCGTGCAGCAACTGCCAGACGCCCCGTTGAGCGCACTGCGGCCGGCCATCGACCACTTCTTCGCCCAGGCCGATGTGCCGAGTATCGTGGAGCAACTACGCGAGGTGACGGTCGCCGACAGCCACGAGTGGGCCTTGACCACTGCCGACCTGCTGGAAACCCGCTCCCCCCTGGCCATGGCGGTCACCCTGGAAATGCTCCGGCGCGGGCGGTACCTGAGCCTTGAGCAATGTTTCGCCCTGGAACTGCATCTGGATCGCCAATGGTTCGAGCGCGGCGACCTGATCGAGGGGGTGCGCGCCCTGCTGATCGACAAAGACAAGAATCCGCGCTGGAACCCACCGACCCTGCAGGCGCTGGACGCCGAGCATGTCGCGAGTTTCTTCAGCGGCTTTGAGCAAAGTGGGAGCTGAGCCATGCACGATATCGAATTGAGTGAAGAGCAAGTGATGATCCGCGATATGGCACGGGACTTTGCCCGCGGCGAAATCGCGCCTCACGCCCAAGCCTGGGAAAAGGCCGGCTGGATCGATGACGCCCTGGTGGCGAAGATGGGCGAGCTTGGCCTGTTGGGCATGGTGGTGCCCGAGGAATGGGGTGGTACCTATGTCGACTACGTCGCCTACGCCCTGGCAGTGGAAGAGATTTCCGCTGGCGACGGCGCCACCGGCGCGCTGATGAGCATCCACAACTCGGTGGGCTGCGGGCCGGTATTCAACTATGGCACCCTGGAACAGAAACAGACCTGGCTGGCGGACCTGGCCAGCGGCAAGACCATCGGCTGTTTCTGCCTGACCGAACCCCAGGCCGGTTCCGAGGCCCACAACCTGCGCACCCGCGCCGAACTGCGCGACGGCCAATGGGTGATCAATGGCGCCAAACAGTTCGTCAGCAATGGCAAGCGCGCCAAGCTGGCCATCGTATTTGCGATTACCGACCCGGATCTGGGCAAGCGTGGTATCTCGGCATTCCTGGTGCCGACCGACACCGCCGGTTTTATCGTCGACCGCACTGAACACAAAATGGGCATTCGCGCTTCCGATACCTGCGCCGTCACCCTCAACAATTGCACGATCCCCGAAGCCAACCTGCTGGGTGAGCGCGGCAAGGGCCTGGCCATTGCCCTTTCCAACCTCGAAGGCGGTCGCATCGGCATCGCTGCCCAGGCCCTGGGCATCGCCCGCGCGGCATTCGAGGCGGCGCTGGCCTACTCCCGCGATCGCGTGCAGTTCGACAAGCCGATCATCGAGCACCAGAGCATCGCCAACCTGCTGGCCGATATGCACATGCAACTGAACGCGGCGCGCTTGCTGATTCTGCATGCGGCGCGCTTGCGCAGTGCCGGCAAGCCATGTCTGTCGGAGGCGTCACAGGCCAAGCTGTTTGCCTCGGAGATGGCCGAGAAGGTGTGTTCGTCCGCAATCCAGATTCATGGCGGGTATGGGTATCTGGAGGATTACCCGGTGGAGAAATACTACCGGGATGCGCGGATCACGCAGATTTATGAAGGGTCGAGCGAGATACAGCGGATGGTGATTGCGCGAGAGTTGAAAAACTATCTGGTGTGAGGCCATCCCCTCACCCTAACCCTCTCCCGGAGGGAGAGGGAACTGACCGAGTTGTTTTTTCGAGTTACATCGACCTGAAAATCCGAGTCGACGTCAGGATCTGAAAAGCTTGAGATCGGTTTCCTTTCCCCTCTCCCCCTTGGGGCGGGCTGGGGTGAGGGGGTGGAGCTAAAGTCCACCCCAAAACGTCACTTACCCTGAAACTGCGCCTCGCGCTTGGCAATGAACGCCGCCATCCCTTCCTTCTGATCCTGGGTCGCGAACGCTGCATGGAACACCCGGCGCTCGAAGCGCACGCCTTCGGACAGGCTCACCTCGAACGCACGGTTGACGCTTTCCTTGACCATCAGCGCAATCGGCAACGATTTCTTGGCTATCAATGCCGCGACCTTCATCGCCTCATCCAGCAGTTCATCGCTCGGTACGATCCGCGCGACAATCCCGCAACGCTCCGCTTCAACGGCATCGATCAAACGGCCGCTCAGGCACATTTCCATGGCCTTGGCCTTGCCCACGGCGCGAGTCAGGCGCTGGGTGCCGCCCATGCCCGGCAACACGCCGAGGTTGATTTCCGGCTGGCCGAATCTGGCGTTGTCGCCGGCCAGGATGAAATCGCACATCAGCGCCAGTTCACAACCACCACCAAGGGCGAAACCATTGACCGCAGCGATGATCGGCTTGCGCCGGTTGGCCACGCGGTCGCTGTCGCTGAACAGGTCATCGAGATAGATCTGCGGGTAGGTCAGCTCGGCCATTTCCTTGATGTCGGCCCCGGCGGCGAAGGCTTTTTTCGAGCCGGTCAGCACGATACAGCCAATGTTCGAGTCGGCTTCCAGGCCATCGAGGGCGTGGTTCAGTTCGCTGATGATCTGCGCGTTCAGCGCGTTCAACGCCTGCGGGCGGTTGAGGGTAATCAGGCCCACGCGGTCGTGGGTTTCCAGCAAAATCGTTTCGTAGCTCACAAATAGACCCCTTCTCAAAGATTGCGTGAAATGACCATGCGCTGGATATCGCTGGTGCCTTCGTAGATCTGACACACCCGCACGTCGCGGTAGATGCGCTCCAGCGGGAAGTCGTTGAGGTAACCGTAACCGCCGAGGGTTTGCAACGCCGAGGAGCAGACCTTCTCGGCCATTTCGGACGCGAACAGCTTGGCCATCGACGCTTCGACCAGCGCGGGCTTGCCGCTGTCACGCAGGGCGGCGGCATAGTGCACCATCTGCCGCGCCACGGCGATCTGGGTGGCCATGTCCGCCAGGCGGAACGCCACGGCCTGATGCTCGATGATCGGCTTGCCGAAGCTCTCGCGCTCACGGGCGTAATCACGGGCCGCTTCAAACGCCGCGCGAGCCATGCCCACCGATTGCGAGGCAATGCCCACGCGCCCGCCTTCGAGGTTGGCCAGGGCGATCTTGTAGCCTTCGCCCTCCTCGCCCAAACGGTTGGCCACAGGCACCTTCACGTCGTCGAAAAGGATCTGGCAGGTGTCGGATGCGTGCTGGCCGAGCTTGTCTTCGACCCGCGCGACTTTGTAGCCGGGCGAATCGGTCGGCACGATCAGCGCGGTAATTCCACGCTTGCCTGCGCCCGGATCAGTCACGGCAAATACAATCACCACCCCGGCATTCTGGCCAGAGGTGATGAATTGTTTGCAGCCGTTGAGCACGTAGTGATCGCCTTCCAGGCGCGCACGGGTCTTCAGGCCGCTGGCATCGGAACCGGCCTGGGGTTCGGTCAGGGCAAAGGCGCCGAGCATCGCGCCACTGGCCAATGGCTTGAGGAAACGCTCTTTCTGCTCGTCCGTGCCGTAATTGAGGATCGGTACGCAACCCACCGAGTTGTGCACGCTCATGATGGTCGAGCAGGCACCGTCGCCCGCGGCGATTTCTTCCAGGGCCATGGCGTAGGCCAGGTAACCGGTGTCGCAACCGCCCCATTGTTCGGGCACCAGCATGCCGAAGAAACCCAATTGGGCCATCTCGCCGATGGCTTCCCTGGGGAAGCGGTGTTCGCGGTCCCACTCGGCGGCGAAGGGCTTGAGCCGTTCCTGGGCAAAGTCCCGGGCCGCGTCGCGAATCTGTTGTTGTTCGTCATTGGGGATCATGGTGAATCCTTAAAGCTGGGTACGCCGCAGAACCTTGTGGGAGCCAGCCTGCTGGCGATAGCGTCGTGTCAGTCAATGTCTTACTTTTATGACACACCGTCATCGCCAGCAGGCTGGCTCCCACAGGGGTGAGGTTGGTTTAGTGAAGGCATTCCACGGCCATGGCCGTTGCTTCACCGCCGCCAATGCAGACCGCTGCCACGCCGCGCTTCAAGCCTTTCTGGCGCAGGGCCGAGAGCAGGGTCACGAGGATCCGCGCACCGGACGCACCAATCGGATGGCCAAGGGCGCAGGCGCCGCCATGCACGTTGAGTTTCTCGTGGGGAATGTCCAGATGGGTCATCGCGGCCATGCCGACCACGGCAAAGGCTTCGTTGACCTCGACCAGATCGACTTCATTGAGCGACCAGCCGGTTTTCTTCAGAAGCTTCTGGATTGCGCCCACCGGCGCCACCGGGAACAGGCTCGGAGTGTCGGCGAATGCCGCGTGACCATGGATCACCGCCAGCGGCTTGAGGCCACGCTTGTCGGCTTCGGAACGGCGCATCAGCACCAGTGCCGCCGCGCCGTCGGAGATTGAACTGGAGTTGGCCGCCGTCACGCTGCCGCCATCACGGAATGCCGGTTTCAGCGAGGCAATCTTGTCCAGTCGGGCTTTGGGTGGCTGCTCGTCATTGCTGATCGTCACCTGCTCTTTGCCGACGGTGACGGTCAAGGGCACGATCTCGTCCTTGAAGCTGCCGTCCTTGATCGCCTGTTGGGCGCGGGTGGTCGAGGCAATGGCGAACTCATCCTGGGCCTGGCGGCTGAAGCCGTTGGATTCGGCGCAGTCTTCGGCAAAGGTGCCCATCAGGCGGCCCTTGTCGTAGGCGTCTTCCAGGCCGTCGAGGAACATGTGATCAAGCACGCGGCCGTGGCCCATGCGGTAGCCACTGCGGGCGCGGTCCAGCAGGTAAGGCGCGTTGGACATGCTTTCCATGCCACCGGCAACCACGACATCGGCGCTACCGGCAAGCAGCATGTCGTGGGCCAGAATGGTCGCTTGCATACCCGAACCGCACATTTTGTTCAGCGTGGTGCAGCGGGTCGATTTATCCAGCCCGGCGCCCAGGGCAGCCTGACGCGCCGGCGCCTGACCGAGCCCGGCGGACAGTACGCAGCCAAACAGCACTTCTTCAACGGCATCAGGCGCAACGCCGGCGCGCTCTACCGCAGCCTTGATGGCCGCCGCACCGAGTTGCGGCGCGGTCAGGCTTTTCAGTTCGCCCTGGAAACCGCCCATCGGGGTGCGTACGGCGCTGACGATAACGATTGGATCGTTGGCAATAGTCATGACAAATCCTCTTTACTTGGCGGCCATGCGCAAGGCGCCGTCGAGACGGATCACCTCACCGTTGAGCATGCTGTTTTCCATGATATGCCGGACCAGTTGGGCATACTCGGCAGGTTTGCCCAGGCGTGGTGGAAACGGCACGCCAGCGGCCAGCGAATCGCGGACTTCCGGGGTCATGCCGGCCATCATCGGCGTTTCGAAAATGCCTGGAGCGATGGTCATCACGCGGATGCCGAAGCGCGCCAGTTCACGGGCGGCGGGCAAGGTCAGGCTGACGATCGCGCCTTTGGATGCCGCATAGGCGGCCTGGCCGATCTGGCCGTCATAGGCCGCCGCCGAGGCGGTGTTGATGATCACGCCGCGCTCGCCATCGGCGTCTGCTTCGGTTTCGGCAATCGCTGCCGAAGCCAGGCGCAGCATGTTGAAGCTGCCGATCAGGTTGACGTTGATCACCTGACTGAAGCTTCCCAACGCGTGTGGACCATTCTTGCCGAGGATCTTCTCGCCGCGCACGATGCCGGCGCAGTTGACCAGGCCGTTTAGTCCGCCAAACGCCTTGACCGTCGCCTGCACCGCCGCTTGTGCTGTCGCTTCATCGCTGATGTCGGCCACCACGCTTTGCGCGCCCAGGCGCTGGGCCTGGGCGGCCACCGCTTCGGCATTCATGTCCACCAGCATCACTTTCGCACCAGCCGCGACCAGCATTTCAGCGGTGGCCGCACCGAGGCCGGAAGCACCGCCGGTGACGATAAAAACCTTGTTTGCGATCTGCATCATTGTGTCCTTCGATTCAAGCTGAAACGTTCTTCGCCGCAGCCTCTTGAGCCTTGGCGATTTCCTGGTTGCGCAAGATAAAGCGCTGCAATTTGCCGCTTGGGGTTTTCGGCAACTCGCTGACAAATTCGATTTCACGGGGGTACGAGTGGGCTGCCAGACGCTTGCGCACGTGTTGGCGCAACTCTTCGGCTAGCTCCGTGGTGGCGCGGTATTGCGCACTGAGCACGACGAAGGCCTTGACCAGTTCGGTGCGCTCCGGATCGGGTTTGCCGACCACTGCGGCTTCGACCACGGCCGGGTGTTCGATCAACGCACTTTCCACATCGAACGGGCCGACCCGGTAACCGGAGGTGGTAATGACGTCGTCGCTACGGCCGACGAAGCTGATGCTGCCGTCCGGGTTCCACTCCACGGTGTCGCCGCTGAGGTAATAGTCACCGACGAAGGCCTTGGTCGGTACGCCTTCGTAGCCGGCGAACCAGCACATGGGCGATTGAGTGCGGTCGATGGCCAGAATCCCCGGCTGACCAACACCCAGTTCCTTGTAGTCATCGTCCAGCACCACGATGCGATGCCCTGGTGAGGCGAATCCGGCGGCGCCCATGTGTATCGGATGCCCAAGGGCGTGGTGATTGCACAGCACCATGCCCAGTTCGGTCTGGCCGTAGTGGTCGTGAATGACCACGTCGAGGTTGTCGGCGAACCAGCGGATCACTTCCGGGTTCAGCGGCTCACCGGCACTGCTGACGATGCGCAGCTTGCCCTTGATCGATTTGGCAAACTCGTCACCACCAGCGATTAGCAAGCGATAGGCCGTCGGCGAGCCGGTGAGATTGGTGATGCCGTATTTGTTGATGACCCGGCAGGTACTTTCGAGGGTGAACGGGCCATCGTAGAAAGTGATCGGGTGGCCCATCGACAGTGGGCCGGTGACGCCAAAGTAGATGCCATAGGCCCAGCCCGGGTCGGCAACGTTCCAGAAGGCGTCTTCCGGGCGCAAGTCCACGGCGTCGCGGGTGTAGCTCTGGAAGGCGACGATGGCCTTTAGCGGCACCGACAGTGCTTTGGACGGACCGGTGGTGCCTGAGGTGAACATCAGCAGGAACGGATCTTCGCCGGTCAGTAACGCCGGCTCACAGGCTGCGGGATAATTGGCAAGTTCGGCCCAGAAACTGTAATCGCCGCGAACAATGCCCTGCCCCTTGGCACCGGCCACGGTGACGATGGTCGGGCAGTCGGCCACTTCGGCCAGTTTCGGCCGGTTGATCGCATCGGTGACCACGACCTTGGCGCCAGAGCAGTTCAAGCGGTGTTCGATGGCTTTGGGGCCGAAGGCGGTAAACAGGGGCTGGTACACCGCACCAATGCGCCAGGTGGCGAAAACGGTGATCAGCAGTTCGATATTGCGCGGCAGAAGGCCGGCAACCTTGTCGCCCTTCTTCACCCCCTGGGCCAGGAGGAAGTTGGCCAGGCGCGCGGCTTTGTCTTGCAGGTCAGTGAAGGTGTAAGTGGCGCTGGCGCCGTCGCGCCCCTCCCAGAACAGGGCGATCCGGCCCGGCAAGGCATGCCGGTCGCAACACTCGACGCAAGCATTGAGAGCGCTCAGATCGCCGGCGAGTGTAGCGTCGACGGTGTGCTGATAGTTGAACTGTGAAAAAGCAGACAAGTAATCGCGCATTGCCAGAATCCCTCGGTCTTTTTATTAGGGTTGGGGGAACCGTAATCAACAGGCAAATACTCGCTCTGCGCGATGGCCGGGACAATGGTCAAAGTTCTCAAGTTGCGTGACTGCTTTGGCCAAAATCCCAAGCCTCAGGAAACGAAGCGCACGCCGGGCTTGACCCGTTCGTCCACCGTCAACTCGAACACGTCCGGGCGCGCGTAATGCCCGACCACGTCGTAGTCGTAACGGGCCCGCACCAGGTCGTCGGTGTCGATCTCGGCGGTCAGCAGCCCGGCCCCATCGCGCAAGGGTCCGGCGAGAATATCGCCCATAGGGCCGATGATCACGCTGCCACCGGCAATCAATGGCCGGTCCGCGGGCCAGTTGGCGATCTCCAGGCCCAATGCCTGCGGCGAAGCCTGGACCTGGCAGGCGCTGACCACAAAGCAGCGCCCCTCATGGGCGATATGGCGCATGCTCACTTGCCACATCTCGCGCTCGTCCACCGTCGGTGCGCACCACACTTGAACACCCTTGGCGTACATCGCCGTGCGCAGCAACGGCATCATGTTCTCCCAGCACACCACCGCGCCGATCCGCCCGACCTGGCTGTCGATCACCGGCAAAGTCGAACCGTCGCCTTTGCCCCAGATCAGCCGCTCGGTGCCTGTGGGCATCAGTTTGCGGTGTTTGCCCACCAGTCCCGCCTGCGGGTCGAAGTACAGCGCGGTGCAGTACAAGGTGCTGCCCGCCCGCTCGATCACACCCAGCACCAGGTTGGCGCCTGTGCGCGCTGACAGCCCGGCCAACGCCTCGGTTTCCACCCCCGGCACGTCGATGGCGTTGGCGAAATAGCGGGCGAAAGCCTCGCGCCCCTCCGGCAGGCGATAGCCCAGTTGCGTGCCGAAACCTTCCCCTTTTGGATAACCGCCGAGCAGCGCTTCGGGCATGACCACCAGCCTGGCGGCCGATTCAATGATCGCTGCTTCATACGACAGAATCTGTTCCAGGGTCTCGGCCTTGCCACCGGGCAAGGCGCCGATTTGCAGGGCGGCAACGATTGATTTAGGCATCGCGATAACTCCATTGGCGTCAGGTGTTGCTCATTCTGCGGCGCGCCGCGATCATGAATAAAGACCGAATCACTGCTGAATGATATGAGCCATATGAATATCACCGACGTCGACCTGAACCTGCTGAAAGTCTTCGAGGCGCTGCACGAAGAATCCAGTGCCAGCCGTGCCGCCTTGCGCCTTGGCGTTACGCAGTCGGCGGTCAGCGCGGCACTGCGCCGGCTACGCCAGGTGTACGGTGATCAATTGTTCGTGCGCACCGGGCGCGGGCTGGCGCCGTCCCTCAGGGCCAATCAACTGAAACCGGTGGTCAGTGATGCGCTGGACAAGTGCCGGCAAAGCCTGGCAATGGTCGACCCGGCTGCACACCATTACGAGGGCCGCTCGGTCACCGTGGGTATGTCAGATGATTTTGAAATTGCCTACGGCCGTCGGCTGATCGAAGAAATCGCCCGCTGCGCGCCGAAGCTGCGCCTGATTTTTCGTCAGACCCACAGCCAGATCGTCGCCCAGGCCCTGATGGAGCGCAGCATCGACCTGGCGATCACCGCTGGTGGTTTTGCCGAGCGCCTGCTTAGCCGACAGGTATTGGGTGAAGGCGATTACTGGTGTCTGGTGGACCCGACGAGCTTGATCGAAGGCCAGCAGCACATCAGCCTTGAAGAATTTGTCGCCCGCGAACACATTCTGGTGTCATCGGGCGGTTTTATCGGGATTACCGACGAAGGCCTGGCCGCCGTGGGCCTGAGTCGACGGGTATGCGCCTCGACCACGCATTTTGCCGCGCTGCCGTATCTGCTCAAGGGCAGCCAGGCCGTGGCGACCATTCCGGGCCACGCTGCCCGCAGCATCGCCGCACTCAGCGGTTTGACCCTGCTGCCCTGCCCGCTGGCCTTGCCGCGCTACCCGATCGAACTGGGCTGGCGGACCAGTACCGGGCTCGATCCGCTGGTGTTGAAAGTCAGGCAGGCCATTGTCACGATTTTCTCAGACGACGATCCACTGGAACTGACCTAACCAGAGATGACGCAGGAACCGGCAACGCAACGCTCAAGACCGCTTCGCCAGCAAGCCGGCTCCTACCGTTTTTTGTGAAACCTCGGCTCTGTCATACGACGCAGGGCATGTAGCTGCGTGATTGAGGGTTATTTGGCGGCCATCAGGCGATTGACTTCGCTGCGCACCATGTTGGCGTACTCAGGCGGTGACATGCCGTCCAGTTCAGAGCGCACCCACTCAGCCCACTTGCCTTTGCGCTTGGCCCGCTCGCCGAACAACCGTGCGGCCTCGCCCTTGGCTTTGCCCAGGTTGTTTTGCCAGAGTTCGAACAGACGGGATTTCTCGTCTTCAAGCGCTGCGCGCTCGGCAAGGGGTTTGTCGGCCAGATTGAAGCTCATGGGAATTTCCTGCTGCGTAAAATAGGCGACATCTTACACTGTAGGAGGAATTGTCCTGCGCCGGTTTTTCAGCCTGATTGCCCTGGCAGGTAAAAATGCTGCAACTTTTTCGACGGCGGCAGACTCCATTGTTCACTGTCCATTAACTGCAAGGAGTACTTCAATGGCCCGTAAAACCGCCATGCAAGCCGCCGAAGATCAAATCAAGGATCAAGCCTTCAGCGAGCTGCAGACGCTGATCGAAGAGTCGGAAAAGCTGCTTAAAAGCAGTGCGTCACTGGTTGGAGAGGAAGCGGAAACCCTGCGCGGGCAAATTGCCCTGAAACTGCAGCAAGCCAGAGATTCGGTCAGCAGCGTTCGCGACCGCACCCAGCCTGCATTCGAAGCCACTGAAAGCTATATCGGCGGCCATCCATGGCAAACCGTGGCCATTTCCGCCGGCTTCGGCCTGGTGGTGGGGTTGCTGCTCGGTCGGCGTTGAACACAACTCCCCCCTCTTGTAGGAGCGAGCACGCTCGCGATGGACKYCAACGATAACGCGRGCMTCCTGAATGCCCGCGGCGCYCTCSGGYTTTTCGCGAGCATGCTCGCTCCTACAGGGGGGCGGCCAGACACTCATCACCCAAACCCCACAMATCCTTGTAGGAGCGAGCAYGCTCGCGATGGACTCKAACGATAACGCGGGCATCCTGAATGCCCGCRGCGCTCTCCGGTTTTTTCGCGAGCATGCTCGCTCCTACAGGGGGCGGGGTGTTCCTCGTATGTCAGCGCCCTGCCAGCTCGTGCAGATTAGCCAGCGTCTGAGCATCGAGAGTGATGCCGCAGGCCTGGGATTGGGCGCGTTGCTGATGACGCCGATCCCCCGGCAAGCGCTTCAAGCCAACCCCATGCATCTGTCGCACCAGTTCCTTGCTGCGTTCGGCGAAGCCTTGGCCGGCCGCCTTGCTCGGGTCGATCACGATCAGTAACTGACCGGTCCACGGTGTCTTGGCGCCCGGATGATTCTTCCAGTCGAACTCGAAGGAAAAGTTACCCCCGGTCAGCGCCGCCGCCAGCAATTCCACCATCATCGACAGCGCCGAACCCTTGTGCCCACCGAACGGCAGCAGCGCTCCGCCTTCAAGTATCGCCTTGGGTTCTTGCGTTGGCTGGCCCAAGCTGTCCACGCCCATGCCTTCGGGCAAGTGCTCGCCCTTGCGCGCAGCAATTTGCACATCGCCATGGGCAATGGCACTGGTCGCGAGGTCGAAGACAATCGGCTCACCCTCGGCACGCGGGGCAGCGAAGGCAATCGGGTTGGTACCGAACAATGGTCGGTCAGCGCCGTGGGGCACCACGCAGGTCATGCTGTTGACCACACTCAGGGCCACCAGGCCTTCATAGGCGAAGGGTTCGACATCCGGCCACAACGCGGCGAAATGGTGTGAATTACGGATTGCCAGCACCGCAATGCCGGCGCTTCTGGCTTTTTCCACCAACAACTCGCGCGCGGCGGCAAGGGCGGGCTGAGCAAACCCGTTACCGGCGTCAACCCGGACAAACCCCGAAGCCACATCTTCGACCACCGGGACGGCCTGACCGTCGACCCAGCCGCTTTGCAGCGTGGAGACGTACCCCGGAATCCGGAATACACCGTGGCTGTGCGCACCGTCACGTTCGGCACCGGCACAGTTGAGCGCCAGGGTCCTGGCGACTTCGGCAGAGGTGCCATGTCGCACGAAAATCTGTTCGAGCAGTACCACCAGTGAATTGAAATCGAGGGTTTGTTTGGCCGAACTGACTGCCATTTCAGGCGAAGCGGTCATTTGAAGCTCCAGTTTTATTATTAGAGACGGGCGACCCGCCGATTAAGTGCTTCCCTACCGGCTTTCTGTCAAGCCTCTCGCGTTATCGCGCCCAGCAATATGTACCGCACCCTGACCAGTCCGTCCGCCCTATTGTCTTCCCTCGACCCAACGACCTGCGATCGAACCTCTATCGCACTCTTTCGAGGAAACACCATGCCTGAGTCATCGACTCCCTATTTTTTTGAGGAAGCGGAGCGCGCTTCCACGGCCAACCAGCCCGGCGACCGGGAAAACGCGTTGAAATTCACGCTGGATGACCTGAACTGGTTGAAGACTGTTTATCTACCTGACAAAGCAGCCCGTACCGCCGCAAAAAATCCCATGCAGGTCCATGAACTGCTGCTGGTCCTTGCCGACAAGCCCGCCATTCCCATGGCCGGTGCCTTTGCCATGAGCCGCCCGGCCAACGGTGAAGCGGTGCTCTACACGCCCTGGAAAGGCCTGATCAAATTCGCCGACATGGATGATTTAAAGAGCAAGCTCGAAGAATGGCTCGGACAGGAGACCGGCAAGCACGAACTGCTGCGTTTTCTGTCCGTCGCACAGCGTACCCGGGTACTGGCAGGCAGCGCACCGGGCATTACCACCCAGGACATCGACGCCGCGGTATTTCAGCGTCAGGAACATATCCTTGAGCGCAATAGAGCCGCTAACCTCACGGCCATGATGGCCGAGCTGGTCGAGGCACCGTCACTGCAGTGGATGCTCGACGAAACCCTGAAAATCGCGTTCCACAAGCCATTCGCGGCACTGGATCAACGTCATACCCGAATGGACACTGTGACCACTTCGACAACCGCTTCCGATGACAAGGTCACCCGAAAAAAAACCTCTTCCGTGCCACTGAGCGACGCCCTGCTCCAGCTGTATTTGCACAACAACCACTGGCCGTCTGGCGATACCAGGACATTTTCCAACCCCCTCCATGGCACCAGCAGCGAGGCCGACAATAAAACCTGGGAGAGCACGCTGCAGCAAATCGTGCAGAGTTTCACGCCGCGCTTGCAAAGCCTGATCGAAACCTACTGGTACACCTCGGTCAACAACGGGCCGTCCCGCCAGGCGTTTTTCTCCCAATGCCTGCGTGACGCCTACTACCTCGACCTGTTGCTGAAACGCCAGCAAGGCGTTTTGACGGCTGAGGGCTATCTGCAACTGATCGCGGTCGGCCTCGAGTCGGCAACGACCAGCCCTGTGCGTGTTGAGAAGGTACGGGTCACCGCGCCCTTTAAACATTACGTGGAGTTGGCCTGCACCTTGATGATCGGTAAAGCCGACGCCCTCGGTTATCTGTACAGCCCAGGCAGAGGCATCGAAGTCGCGAGCGACCTGTCCAGCGTTCGAAAAACCGTGTTGCAAATGATGATAAGTGAAGGCCATGAAGACAACCTGCTCAACTTCCTCTCACTTCAGGAGCGCAATACCTTTATCGAACTCACACCTTTAGACGATCGCATGATTATCGCAGAACCTGTCACCACCCCGGTATTCGAACGGTTGATGACGGGCATTCTCGACAGGCAACTGAGCAACCTCACCTACGCCTTGAACCGCTACCGCGAAAGCGAAGGCACACTTGACCCGCATGCGTTGATCGACAAGGCTCTGGATGTGCGCGCAATGATCGATCAGCGATTGCTGAGCACCGACGCTGGCGGGCGCTGGAGCACGCAAACCGATCTGCGCTGGACCGCGCAACCGGCCACCGTGCGGGCAGAGTCGGCCAAACAGCAATTGGCCACGCTTGCAACGCTCGAGCAAGCCCTTGAAAAACGTATTGAAAGCCATCCCTCCGTCGCCACGACTGCAAGCTCTGTCGACGAGGCAGCGGCAAATGTCGACTCATCCTTGAAAACGTTACAAGCGGACTTTGCCAATCTGTTTGCCACAGCGTTGAAAAGCGAACTGCAATTGCGAACCGTGGCGCGTACATTGAGTGCGCCGGAGCAGGCAATCATCCGCACTGTGCTGCAGACACCGCAGAAACTGCAGCGCGCTGCCCTCAACGGTTTTCTGCCTGATGCCTTTTCCCTGGCGCTGCAAACCGGCAACCCCGATGAGCCGTTGCCACTGGCCAGCTGTTTCGTGCTGACCGAACGTGGCGGGCTGGACCGGGAGCATTCGGGCAAAGCCATCCTGTGGACGCCGGCTTTGGGGTTCGAAGCCTTCCCTTCCCTGGCTCCTTTGCTGGCCGAACTCGAAGGACGCCTGAAGGATCACGATAAGCGCCTCACACTATTGGAAAACCTCGGCCGCAGCGAGCGATTGCCGGGCCGGTCCTACACCCTGGCCCCCCTGCAACGGGTGGTCGACCATCTTTTCGAGCATGTGCAAAAGCCCTTTGTGCAACTGGACCGGGTCAGCGTCACCAAGGCACTGGCCACCGACACCCGATCAGCGGTCGCAACCCGCACCGATTTGCTGAAACTGGTGGCGCTGCGCGAACCCCAGACCGGACTGCGCCGCGCGACAGACATCGCCCAATCGCTGATCACCCAGCAAAACACTCCGCCCTGGCTGGCCAAGGCGTCGATTCAAGACCAGATCCTGCATGCCGAGTTGCTGGAGCAATACCTGCGTAACGTCGACAAAGACCAGGACTACCTCAGCGGTGTTCGCTCGCTGGCTCGCACAGCGCATCATGAACTGCACAAACAACTCAAGGCTGACACCTTCGACCTCGACCCGGACAAAATCGAACTGCAGATCAGCGCACGCGGGGCCTCGACAGCAAAGGCGCAAACCCTCACGAACTTTGCCCTGGACCATCTCCAGGAACTGGACGCCGCGCGCTTCACCCTCGTCTCGCTGGATGAGGGTAAAAAGATCCCTGAGGCGATGGACGCAAACTACATCAAGACCCTGATCCGCAATCTGAAGCTCGGTCAGCACCAGCAGGCCATCCTCGACACAGCGTTTGCCACGACATACGCGGACGCAACCGAACGACGCAATCGCTTTGCCGCGCAACTTCCATGGCAACTGATGCACTTCGCCCACACAGAAAAGCTCCAGGAACGCCTGAGTGAAACCGGTTTCGACCTGATCAAGCAGGTCATGGACATGCCCGATGCCATTGCCCGAGCGGCCGTCGAGGGGGCGAGTGCGATAATTCGGCCGCTGGAGCTCAAAGGCATCAGGGAGCAGCAGACTATTTCGGTGCCAGGCGTCTATCTGGTCGGCGACAAAGACGAGGCGACCGGTCCACAGGTGCTGCTCGCGCCTTATAGCGCCAGGCACAGTCTCCGGGAGTACGAAAATGAAGCTGCACTGATTACCGAACTGAAAACCCATGGCGCACTGCGCGACTGGGTGCTCAACAGCGTGCCGGCGCAGGTGCGCGAACTGTGCAAGGAAAAGCTGGCCGCCACCGCCGGTCAAACCGGTGGCATCAGCCTGGCGTCGACTCCCGTCAAGGCGAACCTGTTCCAGCGGTTGCTCAAGGACAACCTCGGGTTGATCAGTCGGTTCCTTGGCTTGCAGTCCGAAAACAATTCCCGGGAGCAATGGGAAACCGTCAAACAGGTGCTGGGCGAGGATCTCGACCTGGCCACATCGTTTTTCACCGGCAAACTGCGCTACCCGATCACCGTATGGCAGAGTTTCCGTGAGTTCAAACAGTCCGCCGAAGACTTGCAGACCCACCGGTGGAGCGCCGCAATCAGGGAGTTCATCAGCGGAGTCGGGCAGCTCGCCAGCTTGCGCCAATCGCTGGAGGCACAACAAACCCCGGCGTCGGCGGTGAGCGAGCCTGACGCGCAAGACGACACAGAGACAAAGGCAGAAGATGCAAAGGACAAGATAAAAACGCCAGAGAAGCGATTCAACTACAAGGACATCGCCGTCACCGCGCCAGGACGCACGCAGTTGCAGCGTTTTGAATCCACCGGGGTTGATCTCGGTTCCCTGATGCTGGACACGAGCCTCGGGCTTTACACCGATTCAACCGACAAAAAGAACTATGCCCCCGTTGAAGGCAAAGTGTATTCACTGGAGAAAAACGGTGAACGCTGGCGGATAGCCGGCAAGAAACCCCTGGGGCCCTACGTGCGCCAGAATGTATCGAAGCAATGGGTCCTCGACCTGGAAAAAATCCCAAGCCTGGGCATCATCAACCGTTGGAGTTCAGCCTACTCCGCCTGGGAGGGCATGAACATCCAGGCCAAGGGTATGCCGCAAATTCGCCGGTTGTTTCCAGTCAAGGCGCGCTTGATCGATGAAGGCCTCGACCTGGCGACCAGCTATGCGTGGAATGCCTTTCGCAATCTGCAATTGCTCAATACTTCCGGGAACACGCTGACACCGGTTCACCGGCTCATCATGGACTTTCTTGATGTACCGGCCGTGCTGCCTGCGCATGTGACCGCGCTGGAAAAAGTCGTCGGTGATGTGTTTGCCGCCCTGCTCGAACCCTCGCTCAGAAAGCCGAAGTCGAAACGATTTGCCGTCGGCCGCGTCCTCGCGGATGAAGATCACACCTACGCATTTGTCGTGCCTAAGGACCCGCAGCGGATCATCTATCTGACGGAACGATTCTTTCACCCCAACTTCGACTACTACCGCAACTACATGACGGACGCCGCCTTTCCCATCAGGGCTCACTCCCGGGCGGCCACCCTTATCCATGAGCTTTCCCACATTGCCTGCCAAACCGCGGATATTGCTTACCTCGACTCTGGCAGGCCTTTTCACGACTTGATCGAAACGTCCCCACAACGGGCCAAAAACTTAAAGAAGGCACTGTCCGATCTGCAACGCAAAGCGCTGTCGAGCCACACTCCCCTCAATGAACTGTTCGCGGTCTACAACGCCGACCTGGGCCAATGGGAGGACTTGGGAAGTACCACTTATGAGGACACCGACGAAGCCAAGGAACGGGTTCTGAAACTGACCGGCAAACCGAGTCTGAGCGAAGCACGCACACGTTTCGCAGCCGAGCCCCTGATTCGGATGGCCGTGCAACTCGGTAACGCCGACAGCGTCACCTGGTTAATCACCCAGTTGGGACGCCAGTTACACGTCAGTACGCCCTGAATCTGAATAGATGCCTGAGTAGATGGGTAATTGCCGTGACGGATGCTCTCGACAACTTCCGTCACGGTTCGAATGCCGGGAATCAGGATGAGCCCATCAATCGCTATCTGGATAAACTCTTGCTGGCGCGGACATAAGCCGCGGATCGATCCATATCGGTAGCATCTACAACATCAAAGAGATCGATGGCCTGGTGAAGTCCTTGCCCAGGGAGCTGCCGATCTACCTGACACGCAACCAGGACGGCAATCTGGTGATCAACTCGATGCCGCAAAAGTCTGCGAAAAGGCGACCGACACTGCGCGCTGAGCTTCCCTTCAGGAACGAAATCAACGACTAAAACTCAGTTTGAAAGTCGCATTTGCGCAGCGGCTTACAGACTGATCACGCAATGATTACAAAATTTCTACATTTGAGCCTTCATGATTGGTGCCGTTCATACGTCTACTTATTCAAGAGCTATTCAAGCGCCCGTTTTTCCGACCTGGCTCTCAAAAAGGAGTTTTGCATGTACAACTCGCAACTGCCAACGGACGGTAGCAACGCGCCAAAGGGTACTTCCATGGAAGTCGGCGTATACGAGCCGCGTATCGAGCGCCACGGCAACGAGCGGATCCGAAGCCTGCTCAAGAGCTTTGGCCTGCGCACCAGCCTGATTCGCCTGAAAGTCATCGATGCCCTGCTCAGCGCCGCCGAAAGCGAGCGCAGCCTGGGCGTGCGCGGTGTTCACAGCCACTTGCTGGACCTGGATATTCCCCTGTCCTTTTTAAGCGTGCGTGAAGTGCTCAAGCGCCTGTGCAGTGAGGGCGTGATTGTCCTCAATCCGGACAAGAGCTACAGCCTGCATCCACAGGCTGCCGCCATTCTGCACCGGGACTGATCAGGCCCGGCCCTGCTCAGGGCTTGACCTTGCGGCGCATCATGCCATTGATGACCACCACGATAACCGCCACGCCGATGGCGATGTACTGGAACAGTTTCTCGCTGATGACGCCGGTGTTCTGCAACCAGGAAAGGCCAAACATGATCGCCAGTACCACCAGGGAGATCAGAATCGAGTATTTCAAACGTTGCGACTGAGTCATTGCGGGTTCCTGAAAAGCTGGAAAATGGTTCGGGTCTGTGTTGCAGGCATGCCATTGATTTGGCTAGGGGCCTGAGTAGCTAAGTGGATGGTGTGGATTAGGGGTTTGTGTGGATAAAGGGGCTTTTGTGGCGAGGGGGCTTGCCCCCGCTGGGCTGCGAAGCGGCCCCCAAAAAAATGGGACTGCTGCGCAGTCCAACGGGGGCAAGCCCCCTCGCCACAGGCAAGCCCCCTCGCCACACAAGCTCCCTCACCACGCATCCCAGGCGCCTGCCGTTGTCCCGGGACGGGCGCTGTAAAAGGCGCTCATGTTACAGCCGATGGCACGTTTTGGCTTTACCGCATCGATAATCTGTCAGAGCCCCGCTGTCAGATTTGTAATCTTCCCCTCATCCAGCTGACAGCGTTGATCTACGATAATCAATGCCTCTGCCTTTGTATCAATTCGAAACAATCCTGCGATGCCTGACCGGAAAAACGGGTCAGAATGCATTTTTTTGCCCGCCACAACGAGACACTTCCCATGCGAACCCACCTGCGTCTGATCGCCCTGAGCGCCCTGTTCATCTCCTCCCTGGCCCAGGCCGCCGACCTGATTCCGATCGAAGTGCACCGCGACGCCAATTGTGGCTGCTGCAAAAAGTGGATCACCCACCTGCAAGACAATGGCTTCAAGGTCCAGGACCACGTCGAAACCAACATGAGCGAATTCAAGCAACAGCACGGTGTGCCGCCGCGTCTGTCGTCCTGCCACACCGCATTGATCAACGGCAAGTTCGTCGAGGGTCATGTGCCGGCCGATCAGGTCAAGGCATTGAGCAAGCGCAATGATCTGCTGGGTGTCGCCGCTCCCGGCATGCCCATGGGTTCGCCCGGCATGGAAATGGACGGCAAAAGCGATGCCTATCAGGTTATCGGCCTGAAAAAGGACGGCACTGACACGGTGATAGCGGACTACCCCGCCCATTGATGTCGGGGGCATACATCGGGCTGTTCTTCGCCGCGTTCGGTGCGGCGACGCTGTTGCCGTTGCAGTCCGAAGCACTGCTGGTGGGGTTGTTGCTCAGCGATCACTACTGGCTCTGGGCATTGCTGACCGTGGCGACATTGGGCAACGTCCTGGGTTCGCTGCTTAACTGGTGGCTGGGGCGCGGCATCGAACGGTTTCGCGAGCGCCGCTGGTTCCCGGTCAGCCCGGCACATCTGGAAAAGGCGCGGACTCATTATCAGCGCTACGGCCACTGGTCGTTGCTGCTGAGCTGGCTGCCGATCATCGGCGACCCGCTGACCCTGGTGGCCGGGGTGATGCGCGAGCCGTTGGGGCGTTTTCTGTTGATCGTGACAGTAGCCAAAGGCGCCCGCTATGGGGTACTGGCCCTGGCAACGCTGGGCTGGATGGGTTGAACCAATAGGGTTGGCGATTGCCTGTGATTAATGTCGCCCTAATCGTGCCGATCCAGAATCGGCGGACGTTCTATGGAGTTCACCCATGTCGCTTTTCTTTTCCCGCTGGTTGCCCGGGCTCTTTCTGAGCGCTGCGTTGCCCGTCGTCGCCCATGCCGAAGGGCCGGAATATGGCCCCGAACTGCAAGGTTTCGAGTACCCCTACACGCTCAAGCATTTCGCCCTTGAATCCCAGGGCCAGTCTTTGCAGATGGGCTACATGGACGTCGCGGCCCACGGCAAGGCCAATGGTCGCAGCGTGGTATTGATGCACGGCAAGAATTTCTGCGGCGCCACCTGGGACAGTTCGATCAAAGCCCTGAGCGATGCCGGCTACCGGGTCATCGCTCCGGACCAGATCGGCTTCTGCACCTCCAGCAAACCGCAGCACTACCAATACAGCTTCCAGCAACTGGCGAACAACACCCAGCAATTGCTCAAGGCCCTGGGCATCCAGAAAGCAACCCTGTTGGGGCATTCCACCGGTGGCATGCTCGCCACCCGCTATGCTCTGCTGTTTCCCGAACAGGTCGAGCAACTGGCCCTGGTCAACCCCATTGGCCTCGAAGACTGGAAAGCCCTCGGTGTGCCCTACCGCACCGTGGATCAATGGTACGAGCGCGAACTCAAGCTCAGCGCCGACGGCATCCGCACTTATGAACGCAACACCTATTATGGTGGCCGCTGGAAGCCGGAATTCGATCGCTGGGTGGACATGCTCGCCGGCCTGAACAAAGGCCCGGGGCATACGCAAGTGGCGTGGAATTCGGCGTTGATCTACGACATGATTTTCACTCAACCGGTGTACTACGAATTCCCCAACCTGAAAATGCCGACCCTGTTGTTGATCGGCACCTCCGACACTACCGCCATCGGCAGCGACATTGCCTCGCCAGAAGTCAAGGCGAAGCTGGGGCATTACGACGTGCTCGGCAAACAAGTGGCCAAACTGATTCCGCAGTCGACCCTGGTCGAGTTCCCCGGCATGGGCCATGCGCCGCAGATGGAAGAGCCGGAGCAGTTCCATCAGGCCTTGCTGGCCTGGCTGAGCAAAACCAACCCCGTGCCGGAGTGAGGTAACGCTGATGACTGTGCAGATTGCCGTGCTGGATGATTGGCAGGATGTGGCCCGGGAAGTGGTGGACTGGTCAGTGCTGGACGCCATCGGCCAGGTGAGCTTTCTCCACGACTACCCTGTCGACAACGAAAGCCTGGCCCGGCGCCTCGGGAAGTTTGAAGTGATCTGCGTGATGCGTGAGCGCACCCGTTTCGATGAAGACCTGTTGCGACGTCTGCCCAAGCTCAAGTTGCTGGTGACCGGCGGCATGCGCAACGCCGCCCTCGACCTCAAGGCTGCTGCTGCACTGGGTATTGAGGTCAGTGGCAGCGACAGCTACAAACATGCCGCGCCGGAATTGACCTGGGCCCTGATCATGGCGGCGACTCGCAATCTGGTGGTTGAAGCCAATGCCTTGCGCGCCGGCCGCTGGCAGCAAGGGCTGGGGGGCGACCTGCACGGCAAGACCCTGGCGATACTCGGTCTTGGCAGTATTGGCCAACGTGTTGCGCAATTCGGTCAGGTGTTCGGCATGCGGGTGATCGCCTGGAGCGAAAACCTCACGGCAGAACGCGCGGCGCAGGTCGGCGTAACCTGCGTCAGCAAGCAGGAACTGTTCGAACAGGCCGACGTACTGTCGGTGCATCTGGTACTCAGCGAGCGCAGCCGGGGTCTGGTCGATGCTCAGGCCCTGGGCTGGATGAAACCCACGGCGCTGCTGGTGAACACCGCTCGCGGGCCGATTGTCGATGAGGCGGCGCTGATCAAGGCCCTGCAAAAACAGCGGCTGGCCGGCGCGGCGCTGGATGTCTTCGAGCATGAGCCCTTGCCCGCGAATCACCCGTTCCGCACCCTGGACAACGTGCTGGCCACGCCGCATATCGGCTATGTCAGCCAGCAGAACTATCAGTTGTTCTTCTCGCAGATGATCGAGGATATCCAGGCCTGGGCGGCGGGCTCGCCGGTGCGCTTGTTGGGTTGATTACCCGGCACATTCAACAGCTTTGCAGCGACTCCCGGCCCCTTCACGAGCAAGCCTGCCCCCACAGGGGATTTACGCAAGACACAAAATCTGTGGCTACTGAGGATCCAATGTGAGAGCGGGCTTGCTCGCGAAGAGGGCATCACCGGCAATGACGCTGCTGAACGCTGATAAAGGTGTAACGCTGCGATGTGAACTTTCCTCAAAACAACACCAGAACGAATGAATAATTATCCATTGTGCGGTGTTCATCTTTCATGACCGATGAAGATCTACGCTGGGCCATGGTCTTTCACTTTTACAGCCTGCTTGATGTCTCAATCTTGCGCTGCATGTTGCCGGGGCGCGACCCGATCTGAAACGTATTCACCTGTGGAGCTTTGCCCATGAACATCCGTTTCGCTGCATTGGCTACCTCGCTGTTCCTGGCCGTCGCCTTGTCCGGCTCCCTGGCGCTGGCCAATGGTGGTGGCGGTGAAGACGACGAGGCACCGGCCAGACCCAACTGCCCCAAAGGCCAGGTCTTCGACTCCCGGGCACAGAAATGCGTCAGGCAAACCAGCAGCCTGGTGCCGGATGAAGACCGCACCCACTATGCCTGGCAACTGGCCAAAGACGGTCGCTACGAAGAAGCCCTGGCCCTGCTCGACACCCTGAAGAACCCGAACACTGCCAAAGCCCTCAACTATCGCGGCTACGCTACGCGTAAACTGGGGCGTACCGACGAGGGCATCGGCTACTACCTGCAATCGGTCAAGCTCGACCCGCAGTACGCGCAAGTGCGCGAATACCTCGGTGAGGCTTATGTCATCAAAGGCCGCCTGGACCTGGCGCAGGAACAGTTGCAGCAGATCAAAGCCATCTGCGGCGATACCCGTTGTGAGGAATACCAGGACCTGGCCGAAGCCATCAACGATTCATCGAAAACCTGACTCCCCGAGCGGACGGAGGTCTACATCGCCAGCGATCAGGCCATACGAGCAGAACTCAATCAGCACCTGGGGCGTTTGTGGCGCTACGGCCTGCTGCTGTCCCGGCAACGGCATGTTGCCGATGACCTGGTGCAGGCGACCTGCGTGCGCGCACTGGAACGGGCCGGGCAGTTCGTGTCGGGCACGCGCATGGACCGCTGGCTGCTGAGCATTCTGCATTCGATCTGGCTCAATGAAGTCCGCGCCCGGCGGGTGCGACTTGGCCAGGGCACGGTCGACGCTGATGAGGCATTGTCGTTCGATGGCGAATACGCGGCGCAAACCCATGTGCTCGCCGCGCAGGTGATCCGCCGCGTCGATGCGCTGCCCGAAACCCAGCGCGAAACGGTATTCCTGGCCTACGTCGAAGGCCTGTCCTACCGCGAAGTCGCCGAAGTGCTGCAAGTGCCGATTGGCACGGTCATGAGTCGCCTGGCCGCCGCACGGACGAAGCTGGCCGAATATCCGCCGCTACACGCGGTGCGCAACCCCACCAACGGAGAACGTCGATGAACGCGACACCCTCGGACGAGCAACTGGTGGCCTATCTGGACAACCAGCTCGACACCGAACAGCGCGAGCGCATTGACTCGGCCATCGCCGCCGACCCGATGTTGAGCTTGCGCCTGCAATGGCTCGATCGCAGTAGCCTGCCGTTCAAGGACGCCTACGATGAACTGGCGCGCCAGGCCCCGGTGGCACGCCTGCAAGCGATGCTCGACACCCTGCCGTCCCCTGCCCGTCCCGCGTACAGCCGCCGGTGGTTCCTCGCCGCAGCCGCAGGGCTGGTGCTCAGTGGTGTGCTGGCCGATCGCTTGTTCCTGGGGTGGCAACTGACCCGGGAGAAAGACAACTGGCGAGAACTGGTGGCCGACTACATGGCACTTTACGTGCCGCAGACCCTGGCCCATCTACCTGTCGACGCAACCGCCCGGCACGCACAACTGAGAATCCTCGATGCACGCCTGGGCCTCGATCTCGCGCCGGCCAAACTGCTTCTGCCAGGCGCCGAATTCAAGCGTGCGCAAATTCTTGAATACGACGGCGTACCCATTGCCCAGATCACTTATCTGGACCCGGTCCATGGCCCCATGGCGTTGTGCATCATCCGCTCTAACAGCGGCAGACAGGCCCCCACCGAAGAGCAGCGACGCGGGCTCAATATCGTGTATTGGGCCGATATGGAACATGCCTGGATGTTGATTGGACGTAACCCGACGTCGGATCTGACGGAAATGGCGCAACTGTTGCGCAGCCGCCTCAGCGCCTGACAACGCTCCCCACTTTAATCTTGAAGTTTCATCAGGTCCCGGGCCTTGGGAAACTCACCTGCCAGCAAGGTAAATCTCACCTTGTCGCCAACCACAAAAGCTTCACTGCCTTTGGCCATCGTCTTGGGCCCGATGCGGATCGCCAGCCGCGAACCACCACCGTCATCGGGGATGACCATGGCGTAGAGAGTCGACGTTGCCTCGACCCTGACGGGTCTGATCGCGTCGATGGTGCCCAGCCCGGTTGTTTTTGTAAGGGGCGCATCCATGTCCATGCTCCTGCATTGCCGTCACATTCTGACAGCCCTGAAGCCAGTGAAGGCCAGCGCTAATGAAACGCTCAATCTTTGCTCCTGGCTACTGTCAGACCTGACAGATGCAACGGACATTTTTCGACGGTCGCCGTCTTGCCGAGTTGGTTTTCCGGTAGTGAGACAAATGAGCGAGTGTTTGCCCAACGGTCAGACAACCATACCTCAAGCGTGGACGTACGCCTGTTTCCGCGCGGACCCTAGCAGTTCTGATAGTGGGCAAGATCAAGAAAAGGGAGGACGCTTGAAATCGGTTATTCGAAAATCCACCTGGAGCTCTAGCAATGCCTCCCTCTACTCAGCATTCCCTCTTGTGTCACCACCGCTATGATGCGCTGGACCGTCTGGTCGACAGCACGCCTACCACGCAATCCGCCATCCGGCGCTTCTACTGCAACAGCCGCCTGGCCAGTGAAATTCAAGGCGACGTGCAGCGCAGCATCATCCAGCACGACGACCATCTGCTGGCTCAAGCGCGGCGTGAGGGTACCAGCACCGACACCACCCTGCTGGCTACCGACCCACAACGTTCGGTAATCAATGCGCTGGATACCGCTCAATCCCATCCTGTTGCCTATGCCGCCTACGGCCATCACCCTGCGAAAAAAGGATTACACAGCCTGCTCGCTTTCAATGGTGAGCGACCAGACCCGGTGACCGGTCACTATCCGTTGGGTCAAGGTTATCGGCAGTACAACGCGGTGTTGAAGCGCTTCAACAGCCCGGACAGTTGGAGTCCGTTTGGGGAGGGTGGGTTGAATGCGTATGCGTACTGCAAGGGGAATCCGGTGAATCGAAGTGATCCGACTGGTCACATTTCGGTGTTGACAGCTCTTTCTTTGTCTTTTTTCGTCGTGGGTTCAGCTACTAGCTTAGCTGCCTTACTCATTAAAGATGAGCACCCGTCTACCATGAACAATACGTACACGTCTGCCGGGCTCCATCTGGCATCAGCTATGTTTTTCACAGCTGGTGCAGCAGCCCTTTCGGCGTCAATGGGAAACCGAGTTGGGCTGCTCCTTAATCCATCGAGGCGTCGCAACTCCATCCCGATGCAACCGATGGGTACTCGTACAGGTGCCAGCAATGCACCAGTCCCTGTAAGCCCTCCTGTCACCAGTCGATCTACACCTACACCTACACCTACACATACACCACCTGCAAGCCCTCTACTCAGCAAAGCAACACCTACATCTACACCACCTACAAGCCCTTTCCTCAGCAAAGCACAAACATCTGCAGGCAACTTCACGCCATCCGCCCCTCCAGCACCAACACCTAACTCAACAAATACTCTTTCCAGCCTACCAGGCTACAACACCGTCGTAGCAGCACGTGAGGATATTCGAGGAACAATCCCGTTTCGTAAGAATTCGTAAGAAGTAGACCCACACTCACCCCGGCATCGGCAACCACAACCGAAACCTCGCCCCTCCCAAGGGCGAGGCTTCCACCGTCAGCGTTCCGCCCTGGGTTTCCAGCGCCCGGCGACTGATCGCCAACCCCAGACCAAACCCGCCAGTGGCCCGATCCCGACTGCGATCGAGCCGATAGAACGGCTCGAAAATCCGTTCGCGTTCGTCGTCGGGAATACCGATGCCGTCATCATCGACCCAGATCTCGCAGCCCTCGGCATTGACCTGTACGCCGATCTGAATGCGCTTCTCGCAGTAGCGCATGGCATTGCGCAGCAGGTTCTGCAGGGCCCGGGCGGTCAGGCGCGGGTCGAGGCTGAAGCGCTCCAGCTGGCCGTGTAGCAACACGTCGATGACGATTTGCGGCGATTGCAATTCTTCGTCGACGCTGCCCAGGATGCTGTCGATGAATTCGTCCAGCGACACCTCGACCTGCTCGGGCAGGCGCACCGGATTTTGCAGGCGGCTGTAGGACAACAATTCCAGCACCAACTCGTCGAGTTCGCGGATGTGCGCGACCAGGCCTTGCAGGCGCTTGCGGCTGGCGGCCGGCAAATCGTCGGACAGCGCCAGCGCCAGACCGAAGTCCAGCCGGGTCAAGGGCGTGCGCAATTCGTGGGACACCGCATTGAGCAGGTCGCGCTGCTGGTTGAGCAGGTTTTCGATGTCGCCGGCCATGGTATCGAAAACCGCAGCCAGGCTACCAATACTGGAGTTTGGAGAGATCTGCGTACGCTCGCTCAAGTAGCCCTTGCCGAAGCGCTCGGCGGTGCTTTTGAGTCGCTCCAGGTCGCGCCAGTGCGGACGCAACCACAGCAACAGGCAGGCGAGCATGGTCGCGCCAATCAGCACGTTGATGCTCCAGTACAACAGGTTGACGTCCATCGGGTCTGGCGGCACCACCATTTGCACCACAGTGGTGTCGTTGAGCGGCGCCACCGCCAGGGTGCGCCAGCCCCAGTCGCCGACACGTACGACGTTCTCGCCGCGCTGCAGGCGTTGGCGCTCGTCGGCGGTCAAACCAGCGTCGTCATTGCGGCTGAGCACGATGTGCAGCGGCTGGAATTCCGCGTCCATTTGCGCCGCCAGGGCCGGCCATTGTTCTGCGGGAACCCCGTGAAACTGTTTGACGATCAGGGTTTGCAAACCACGGGAATAATCGAGGTTGTAGGTGACAAAGCGCTCCTGGAACACCCTGACCACAATGTCCGGTACCAGGTAAATCGCGGCGCTGAACGAGACGATCGTCACCAGGTACAGGCGAAAGAGGATTCTGTACATCAGCTCAACATTCCCACTCGGATCGGCTGAACAGGTAGCCCCGGCCCCACACCGTCTTGATCTTGCGGGCTTCGCCGGCGTGGTCGTCGAATTTTCGGCGCAGCTTGGAAATCGCCACGTCCACCGAACGGTCGGTGCCATTGAATTCGATGCCGCGCAGGCGTTGCAGAATCTGGTCGCGGCTCAGCACTTCGCCGGCATGCCGGGCCAGTACCACCAACAGGTTGTATTCACCACTGGACAGTTCCACCAGTTGCTCACGCCAGGTCACGGTACGCTCGGACAGGTCGATACACAGGTTGCCGATCAGGAGACGGTCGTTGACGGTCTGCGGTTCGCTGAGGCTGCTGCGGCGCAACAGGGTCCGCACCCGGGCCAGCAATACCCGCGGCTCGCAGGGTTTGGTGACGTAGTCGTCGGCGCCCATTTCCAGGCCCAGCACTTGATCGTGACTGTCATCCCGGGCGGTGAGCATCAGGATCGGCAGCGTCGCCGAGTCGGCGCGCAGCAGGCGGCAGACTTGCAGGCCGTCGAGGCCGGGCAGCATCAGATCGAGGATCACCAGGTCCGGCGGGGTGAGTCGGGCACGTTCGCGCACAGGGTCGCCACGGCCGATCACGCTGACGGAGTAACCGTTGCGTTCCAGGTAGCTGGCAATCAGTTCGGCGAGGGCGGCGTCGTCTTCGACCAGGAGGATGTTGGGCATGGGGTGTTCCAAAAGGTGCGGTGGTGCCTGTACCGGCCCCTTCGCGGGCAAGCCCGCTCCCACAGGGATTGTGTGAACGCCACATATCCACTGTGGGAGCGGGCTTGCCCGCGAAGGCGGCCTCACAGTCACAATTGAATTCAAGAAGTGCAGGATATACGCCCCCGCCCACACCTGAGTAAAACCCTTACACAATTTCACACAGCACCAACAATGCTTCACCGCTACCCTCGCCGACGCCCGGTAGCATTCTGGGGTCTTTATTGGGGTATGAAATGTCGAAAAATCTGCTTGCCAGGCTCGGTCTGATTGCACTGGTGTTGCCGCTGGCCGCGTGTGACAAGTCCTCGAACGCCGAAGAACAGGCGCCGCTGGCCACCGTGCGCATCGAAACCATCGAAGCCCGGCCATTGACCATCAGCACCGAACTGAGCGGGCGGATAGCCGCACCGCGCATTGCCGAAGTGCGCGCGCGGGTGGCCGGCGTGGTCTTGCAGCGGGCCTTCCGCGAAGGCAGTGACGTGAAACAAGGTGATGTGCTGTTCCGTATCGACCCGGCGCCATTCAAAGCAGATTTGCAAAGCGCCGAAGCGGTGCTGCGCAAAGCCGAGGCCAATGCCTATCAGGCCAGCTTGCAGGAACAACGCTATGCCCAGTTGATCGGTGACAAGGCCATCAGCGGCCAGGATTACGACAACGCCCGGGCCACCGTGCGCCAAACCGCCGCCGACGTCGCCGCCAGCAAAGCCGCCGTGGAGCGGGCAAAGCTCAACCTGGGCTACGCCACCGTCACCGCACCGATTTCCGGGCGCATCGGTCGCGCCCTGGTCACCGAAGGCGCGCTGGTCGGGCAGAACGAAAGCACGCCGCTGGCGCTGATCCAGCAACTCAATCCCATTCACGCCGACCTGACCCAATCAACCCGCGAGCTCAACGAACTGCGCCGCGCGTTCCGTTCCGGCCAGTTGCAGCAGGTCGGCCAGGCTCAGCTCAAGGCCACGTTGATCCAGGACGACGGCAGCCTCTATCCATTGCCGGGCAAGTTGCTGTTCAGTGACATCAGCGTCGACCCGGGCACCGGCCAGATCATCCTGCGCAGCGAGTTCCCCAACCCGGATCTCGACCTGCTGCCCGGCAGTTTCGTGCGTGTGCGCCTGGAGCAGGCGGTCAACCAGCAAGGCATCAGCGTGCCGCAGCGGGCCATCCAGCGCGACAGCGCCGGTGTCGCCCAGGTACTGCTGCTGGACGACGAACAACGGGTCGGCCTGCAGCCGGTCGAACTGGGCGCCGTGCAGAACAATCGCTGGATCGTCACCGGCGGCCTCAAGCCGGGTGACCGCATCGTCATCGAAGGCCTGCAACACGCACGCCCCGGCGAGAAAGTGCAGATCGACGACACCCCTCTTCCCCTTGCCCAGGTTTCTGGTCAGTAAGCAGGACGCTTGTTTATGCCGCAGTTCTTTATCGACCGCCCGGTGTTCGCCTGGGTGGTGGCCCTGTTCATCCTGCTGGCCGGTGCATTGGCCATTCCACAATTGCCGGTGGCGCAATACCCCGATGTCGCACCACCGCAGATCGAAATCTATGCCGTGTACCCGGGCGCCTCGGCGCAAACGGTGGACGAGAGCGTGGTCAGCCTGATCGAGGAAGAGCTCAACGGCGCCGATCATCTGTTGTATTTCGAATCCCAGAGCAGCCTCGGCAGCGCCACCATCAAGGCCACCTTTAAACCGGGCACCAACCCGGAACTGGCCCAGGTGGATGTGCAGAACCGCCTCAAGGCCGTGGAGTCGCGCCTGCCGCAAGCGGTCATCCAGCAAGGCTTGCAGGTGGAGAAAGTCTCGTCCGGGTTTCTGTTGCTGATCACCCTGACCTCAAGTGACGGCAAGCTCGACGACGTGGCGCTCAGCGATTACCTGGCGCGCAACGTGATGAACGAAATCAAGCGTCTGGACGGCGTCGGCAAGGCTCAGTTGTACGGTTCCGAACGCGCCATGCGGGTGTGGATCGACCCGCAAAAACTGATCGGTTTCAACCTGACCCCGGCCGACGTCAATTCCGCCATCGTGGCGCAAAACGCCCAGGTAGCGGCCGGCAGCATGGGCGACTTGCCAACCCGCAGCACCCAGGAAATCACCGCCACCGTGCTGGTCAAGGGCCAGCTGTCGACGCCCGAAGAGTTCGCCGACATCGTGCTCAAAGCCAGTCCCGACGGCTCCACAGTGCGTATCGGTGATGTGGCACGGGTCGAGATCGGCAGCCAGGACTACCAGTTTTCCACTCGGCTCAATGGCAAACCGTCGACCGCCGTCGGCGTGCAATTGGCACCCGGCGCCAACGCCCTGAACACCGCAACTCTGGTGCGGGCGAAGATGGATGAGCTGGCGCGCTACTTCCCGGCGAACGTCGAGTACAAGATTCCGTACGACACCTCGCCCTTCGTGAAAGTCTCGATCACCAAAGTGGTCTACACCCTCGGCGAGGCGATGTTGCTGGTGTTCGCGGTGATGTTCCTGTTCCTGCAAAACATCCGCTATACCTTGATCCCGACCCTGGTGGTGCCGGTGGCGTTGATGGGCACTTTTGCGACCATGCTCGCCCTGGGTTTCTCGATCAACGTGCTGACCATGTTCGGCATGGTGCTGGCCATCGGCATTCTGGTCGACGACGCGATTGTGGTGGTGGAGAACGTCGAACGCATCATGGCCACAGAGGGTCTGTCGCCCAAGGAAGCGACGCGCAAAGCCATGACCCAGATCACAGGGGCGATCATCGGCATCACCCTGGTGCTGGTGGCGGTGTTCATTCCGATGGCGTTCATGCCGGGCTCGGTCGGGGTGATCTACCAGCAGTTCTCCCTGTCGATGGCCACCTCGATCCTGTTCTCGGCCTTCCTCGCCCTGACCTTGACCCCAGCGCTGTGCGCCACGCTACTCAGGCCGATCGCCAAAGGTGAACACCACGAACGGACCGGGTTCTTCGGCTGGTTCAACCGTCGTTTCGAGCGACTGACCGAGCGCTATCAGGGCTGGGTCGCCTATGCGTTGAAACGCACCGGGCGCTACCTGTTGATCTATGGCGTGCTGTTGGCGGGACTGGTTATCTGCTTCAGTCGCCTGCCCTCCTCGTTCCTGCCGGTGGAAGACCAGGGCTACACCATCACCGACATTCAGTTGCCGCCCGGCGCGAGCAAAAACCGCACGGTGCAGGTGGTAGAACAAATCGAAGCGCACAACGCCACTGAACCGGGCGTCGGCGACAGTACGGTGATCCTCGGTTTCAGCTTCTCCGGCAGCGGCCAGAACGCGGCGCTGGCGTTCACCACCTTGAAAGACTGGTCCGAGCGCGGCAGCGACGATTCGGCTGGCTCTATTGCCGACCGGGCCAACATTGCCCTCAGCCAGATCAAGGACGCGGTGTCTTTCGCCGTACTGCCGCCCCCGGTAGATGGCCTGGGCACGTCCAGCGGTTTCGAGTTCCGCCTGCAGGACCGCGGCGGTCTCGGTCACGATGCGCTGATGCAGGCGCGCACGGAATTTCTGGCGGCCGCCGAAAAAAGCCCGATCCTGATGAACGTGCGCGAAAGCGCCCTGGCCGAAGCGCCGCAGGTGCATCTGATCGTCGACCGCAAGCAGGCCAACGCCTTGGGCGTGTCCTTTGCCGACATCGGCAACGTGCTATCCACGGCCGTCGGCTCGGCCTATATCAACGACTTCCCCAATCAGGGCCGGATGCAACGCGTGGTCGTGCAGGCTGAGGGCGACCAGCGCAGTCAGGTGGCGGATCTGCTGAAAATGCATGTGCGCAATAACAACGGCAACATGGTGCCGCTGTCGGCGTTCGTCCAGGCCAAATGGACCTTGGGCCCGGCGCAACTGACCCGCTACAACGGTTACCCGGCGATTGCCATTTCCGGTGAGCCCACACCCGGCCACAGCACCGGCGAAGCCATGGCCGAGGTCGAGCGCCTGGTGGCGCAAGGCCCGGCGGGACTGGGCCAGGAGTGGACCGGCCTGTCGTTGCAGGAACGCTTGTCCGGCAGCCAGGCACCGATCCTGCTTGGGTTGTCATTGCTGATCGTGTTCCTGTGCCTGGCGGCGTTGTACGAGAGCTGGTCGATCCCGACTTCGGTGCTGCTGGTGGTGCCGCTGGGTGTTCTCGGCGCGGTACTGGCCGTGACCCTGCGCGGGATGCCCAACGATGTGTTCTTCAAGGTCGGGCTGATCACCATCATCGGCCTGTCGGCGAAGAACGCGATCCTGATCATCGAGTTCGCCAAGAGCCTGTATGACGATGGCCACGACCTGGTCGATGCAACCCTGCAAGCCGCGCGCCTGCGCTTGCGGCCGATTGTCATGACCTCCCTGGCGTTCATCCTCGGTGTGGTGCCATTGGCGATCGCCACCGGCGCCAGCTCGGCGAGCCAGCAAGCCATTGGCACCGGGGTGATTGGCGGGATGATCAGCGCGACCCTGGCGGTGGTGTTTGTGCCGGTGTTTTTTGTGGTGGTAATGAAGCTGGTGCGCAAGCGCCACAAAAACATATGAACAAACATCATCCCTGTGGGAGCGACGCTCCGGCGATTTGTGCCTGACCGCCCCCCTGTAGGAGCGAGCACGCTCGCGAAAAACCAGAGGGCGCCGCGGGCATTCAGGATGCCCGCGTCATCGTTCACGTCCATCGTCGGAACGCCGCCCGGAGCATGCTCGCTCCTACAGTCCAACACGGCCAATTGTAGGAGCAAGCACGCTCGCGAAAAACCATAGAGCGCCGCGGGCATTCAGGATGCCCGCGTTATCGTTGACGCCCATCGTCGGAACGCCGCCCGGAGCATGCTCGCTCCTGCGAGGATTTGTGTCTGGCCGCGCGAATGTGGTCCAACGGATCGCACTGGGCTAAGGTGATCGCACACTCCCGGCCCCTTCGAGCGCCCATGCCCTTCCTCGCCCGCACTCACCCTCGCCTGTCCGCCGCCGCCACCCTGGGCGTGGCGGTGGGCATTCTGGCCCCGTCCGACTCGATCATCAGCAAAATCCTCTTCGGCTGGAACGCCGGGGTCTGGACTTACCTGCTGCTGATGATCTGGCTCGCCACCCGCGCCAAAGCGCCGGACGTGAAACGCATTGCCGAAATCGAAGACGAAAATGCCGGGTTGGTATTGTTTGTCGTGTGCATCGCGGCACTCGCCAGCCTGGCGACCATCACCTTGGAATTGGCCGGCAGCAAGGACATGGAAACTACTCGCAGGCTGGCCCATTACGGCTTCACGGCAATGACCGTAATGGGCTCATGGCTGTTGATCGGTGTGATTTTCAGCGTGCACTACGCCCGGTTGTATTACACCTGGGGCGGCAAGGAACCGGCGTTGCGTTTTGCCGAGGGTTTGACGACCCCCAATTACTGGGACTTTTTGTATTTCTCGTTCACCATCGGCGTGGCGGTACAGACCTCGGATGTGGGCGTGGCCACCACTGAGTTGCGCAAGATCGTGCTGGCGCAGTCATTGATCGGCTTTTTGTTTAATACGGCGATCCTGGGATTTTCAATCAATATCGCCGCTGGATTGTTTGGTCACTAGCAGCAAGGTGAGTGCAAAGGCACATCGTATGTGCCATGGCAGACGCGTTTTCATTACCCGCGACCCAAGGTCGTTCCGACTTCCGCCCCGCGCAGATACAACCTTTCGGTGAACGCTTTGGCGCACAGGGCGATACGTTCACAGGCCTTGGCCAATTGTTTGCAGTCGAGCACTAATCCGATCCGGATGTATCCTGCCGCACTCGCTCCGAATGCCTCGCCGGCAAGTACCGAGACGCTGTAATGCTCGAGTAATTGCTGCGAAAACTCTTGTGCGGTCGCACCCGTTCCACGTACGTCGACCATCACGAACATGCCGCCATCGGGCCAGATCGGCTGCAAGCCCGGACAATCGCCGAGGCTGATGCAAACCAGATCGCGGCGCCGCCGGTACTCCTCGCGCATCAGTGCCAGTTGCGGATGCTCTTCATCCAACGCCACTTGCGCGGCTTTCTGCACAAATTCCGGAATGCCGAACAGCATGCACATCGACAGATGTTCCAGATGATCAATCAGCGGTTTCGCCCCGATCACCCAGCCTACCCGCCAGCCACTCATGGCGTGGGATTTGGACAGGCTGTTGATGGTCGCGGTGCGTTCGGCCATGCCCGGCAGGCTCGCGGGGCTGATGTGTGCGCCTTCGTACAGTAGCTCGCTGTAGACCTCATCGCTGATCAGCCACAAGTCATGACCAATGCACAGCGCGGCCAATTGCTGCCAGACGCTCAACGGCAGACTGGCACCGGACGGGTTGTTCGGACTGTTGAGCAAGATGGCGCGAGTCCTGGGCGTGATCCGGGCCGCGACGTCTGCCGGGTCGACGCGAAAACCGTTTTGCGCGCTCACCGGAACCGGCACCACTTTGGCCGCGCAAGCCCCGAGCACGCCTTCGTAGGTCACGTACATCGGCTCGGCGACGATCACTTCATCACCCGGATCGAGCAGACATTGCGCGACGCAATACACCGCACACTGCGCCCCGGGAAGGACGATTACATGGTTGGCGTCAACGGCCTGGCCGCAGCGTTGCCGATGGCGGCGGGCGATGCTGTCACGCAAGCCTGGACTGCCACGCACCGGCGGATAATGGGTATCGCCGGCCAACAAGCTGGCAATGGCTGCCTGGACGATGGGCTCAGGTGTCGCGAAATCCGGATCGCCGATCGATAACAGCAACACATCGACGCCCTGCTCCCGCAATTGCAGCGCCCGATCATGAATCTGCCAGGCCGCCGCTCCGTCTCCGGCGATTCGTTGGGTCAAGGCTGAATAGCGCATGTCTTTCTCCTGTCGCGCGGGCTCCCAGACACAACCCTACCTCAAATCGCCAAACGCGCCAGCATGACAACCCAATCGACGGACGGCCCCGACCGTGCACACCAGAAGCGAGCCATGCCCGAGCCCCTTTGCCTGCCCCGACATTTCAGTGTTGCGCAGAACCGTATTGAAAATAAAAACCAACTGAATCAGCACATTAACCTTCAAGTTCCAGAATGAAAAACACCAGCGACTACTCCTACACACGCCGGCGCTTTTACTGACAGCCATTTCTACAACATCTGGCTAAAGTCCGTCACCTGTAATATCTGACAGGTTCCAAACGGCCTGAATCGCGTTATAAAAAGCCCGTGCCTCCGGCCCCTATCCAGGTGCCTGAAGGACGGCCGCGCGAACCACGCCATCCTGCAGTAGGAAGATTCTGCCGCGCCCACGCCGTCATTGATGATGAATGGGAGATCCAACCATGCAACGCTCCATCAGTAGTTCAGTTCGATCTTCGCCCGCCCTGCCCAACGCCTTGCCACGGGAAAGCAAGCCTGCGAAAAAAATCAAACTCACCACCCGGGAGAAAGAAGTCTTGCAGTGGAGCGCCGCTGGCAAGTCATCCTGGGAAATCGCCCGGATCATCAGCTGCACCGAAGCGGGTGTGAATTATCATTTTTGCAATATCCGCCGAAAATTTGGCGTGAGCTCGCGCTGGATCGCCTTGGTCATGGCGTTGGAACAAGGCTTGATTCGATTGCCTTGAACCGGCCTTGCGCAGTGGTCAGCGTGACATCGACCCCTGTTGAGACATTCCATGAACCCCGCACAAATGCCACCACCCTCACAACCCGAAGCTACCCATTCAAGTGCCTGTGACGATACCCCCGTACCGTACGGGCACCGCATCATTTCCCCCTTGCGCATCATCCTCGCCGATGATCACCCCGTAGTGTTGATGGGGGCCGAAACGGCCCTGTGCCCAGGATCGGGGTCAGCGTTCTCGATTGTCGCCCAGGCCCATAATGCCGATGAACTGATCAGCCATTTGCAACGCACGCCGTGCGACTTGCTGATCAGCGATTATTCCATGCCCTACGGGCGCTTTCCCGACGGCCTGGCATTGATGAGTTATCTGAAACGCCATTTCGACCACCTGCCGTTGATTGTCATGACCATGATGCGCAATCCTTCGCTGCTGCAGGCTTTGCTCAACTCAGGCGTGAACGGACTGTTTGACAAACGCAGCCCCATGAGCGAACTCAAGCGCGCGGTCAATACGGTGATCAAAGGGAGGCGCCACTTGTGCTCGACATTCGCCACGATTCTGCAGGCCCAGACCTTGCCATGCTCGAGTGTGGCGGTGCCTCGGGTGAGCCTTTCCGAGCGTGAACTGGAGGTGGTTCGGTTGTTTGTCCAGGGCTTGTCCGGCCGGCAGATTGCCGCGCAATTGAATCGCAGCGAAAAAACCATCAGCAGGCAGAAAAGAACCGCCATGGACAAGTTGGGACTTGACCATGACGGTGGGTTGGTGGAATTTGCGCGGGTGAGTGGGCTTGGGTAGATAATGACCCAATGAAAATCTATTCCGCTTGTATGTCGTGAACGATTAAACGCTGGATGGTGAGGCATTGCACTCCACCATCCAGACATTAAACGTTTAACTCCTTCCGTCACCCAAATAACTTTTTACAACATTACGCCTTACATTTTTGTTGGCTCCCAAGTTTTGCTTATCAAATTGCACCTGTTGCTTATAAAGATATTGTTGTTGCTGCTCCTGCCTGACTTTGTCCGCGGACGCCTTGAACTCGTTTGCTATTGCTTTCAAGGTTTTTGAAGCCTCCTTTGTTATTCCAATTTTTCCGACATTATCGCGCGCCCAACCCTTTAAATATTGGGAATATTTCAGGTTATCTTCCGCCTCCCCAATTTCCCTATTAGCCGCCCTTCGGAAACTTCCCACACCATATTGGCGGTCGTATCCCTGTTCATTACTAGGGGTTCTACTCCATTCGCCCCACTTTTCGACTACATTTTTTAACTCCGACTCACGCCCCCTCACAACCGTCTTCAACCGCCCTACATCTTTATGCTGAATAGGCCGCACCGAAGCTGGACCAGTTTTGGATTCCGGTTTCTGAAGAAACGCATTTGGAACTTTGGCGTTTGCAGCCTGGATAGTAGTAGGCCTGAACATCCGCAGAATATTGCCAAATACCGAATGCCCATCCGGATCCGCGCTCAACACCGGCTCACCCTCGCAATAGGCGTACCTATTCACTCCTCCCTCGCCAAACGGACTCAAACTGTCGGGACTTAAAAACTTCATCAATCTAGGGTTATAAGCCCGATACCCATTCCCCAACAACTGCCACCCCGTCTGCGGCTCGCTGAATTGCCCGTTGTAATGCAGTTGCGTACTGATCGGCTGTTGCGCACTGGCATGGCCATACGCGGTATGCGCAACCTGATTGACCACCCCGTTACTCGCCTCGCTCAGCAACGTATTTTTATGGTCACCGAGCAGCATCAAGACTTTGGGTCATCACCTTCCTGGTACTCGGCGAGCACCATGTTATCGCCGTGCATGAAGGTGCTGTGGCTTGCCCCCTGAATGCGGTTGACCAGCACGCCGTTACGATAGAAGCGCTGCTCCGGCCCGCCGTCGCCGTTGCCCCCGGATACCTTGTCCAGCGGATCGTAGTCATAATCGGTTGGCGTCTCGCCCGCCAGTGCACTGACGCGGATCAAGCGGCCCAAGGCGTCGTATTCCAGAAACCGGCCTTCTTCATCACGAGTCATGCGGCCGTCCCAGTCATACTCAAGTTCGATGAGCGCGGGATAGCCGTCACCCGAGGCCGAGTTGGTCACGCTGGACAATTGCGTCGGGTCGGTGCCGGTGTAGCTGTAAGTGGCGATGTTGTTACTTGTGGTTCCCCCCGGCCCCTGGTAAGTCGTCGTCACCCGCTTCAGATTATCCATGGCGTCGAACATGAACCTCTGACTGACAATGGCCTTGCCATAGGGATCCACCGGTGGTTCGCTGCCCTCGCACTTATAAAGCACCAGGCGCCCGCGCGGGTCGTATTCATAGGTCTCATCACGCAACAATGTCTGGCCTTCGCGCAATGTTCTGCGCACCAGTAGATCGACCTTGTTATAGACCTGGCTCAGCACCTGCAGGACGCCATCAAGGTCAAACGTACGCTTGATCTCGCGGCCCAATCCATCGTGTTCCAGGCTGATGGTCACCTGTTGCCCGCTGGCGCTGTCCCGGGTTTTGATCGTGAGTGGCTGTCCCAGGGCGTCAAAGGTAAAGTCCGAAGACGTGGTTCCCAGCTCGGTGTGCTCCAGGCGGCCAGGGTCGTCGTAGTGATAAGTTTGAACTTGATCTCGTACGTCGGTGTAACTGAGCAAAAGCCCCTGTCGACTGTAGTCATAATGCATGACATCGGTTTGATTGCCCTGCACCCGTGTTTCGCTTTTCATTTCACCGGTGGTGAAGTATTCGCGTTGCAGCTCCAGGTCATCTTCCTTGCAACGGACAAGACGAGCGTTTTTACCGTCGCGCTCGTATTCAGCCGGATCCTTATCGGGCAGACTGCGCTGGCTCGGTTCATCGCCCAACTGGGGCTGGTAGGCATAGTTGATCACTTGGTTGCTGGCGGTGGTGACCGTCGCCGGTTGGGTTTGGCCCGGGTTGTAGGTGAAGCTTTGCACGCGTCCACCGGTGATCGATTCAATCATCCGATCCAGGCCATCGAACGTTTGCTCGCCAAGCACGACATCGTCGACACTGATTTTCGTCGGCAAGTCTGCGGAACTGTGCTCGGCGTAACAGCGGCGAACCTCGGCGCCACCCGGCAGACCGTTGATGATCAACCGGTCAAAAGCATCGTAAGCATATGTTGTGGTGGCATCGCTCGCATCGGTTTCCTCAACCGTTCTTCCAAACCCGTCATAGACGTATTGATGTTTACTCACCAGCGATTGGTCAATCTCGAATCGCTCAACGTGATCGGGCTTCTCGAACAGATTCAGGTAAGTCACTACCTTGCCGCCGACTTTTCCCGGCCCCTCTCGCCAACTGCTCTGGATCGGCCCTCGCCACCCGGAAGTGCCAATCGGATTGGTTTCCTCATAGTCCATTACACCGTCCGGGCCGGTGACACTGCGCTGCATGCCCCAATCGTCGTATTCGAATGTGCTGGTCTGAGCGACCTGCTGCGCCCCCCGCCAGTCGTAGTGAGTTTCCTCCCTCAGGTTTCCGTACAGATCGTACGAGGCGGACCAGGTCTGGCGGTATTTGTCGGCGCGCTGCGGGTTGTCCGCGTCATGGCGCTCTTCGTATATCGGGCGGTTGAGGCCGTCGACCAGGCTTCGGGTCTTCACCCCTTTGACATCGGTGACCACCTGACTGGCCTGCTGCCCGGCAATGGATGTCAGGTAGTATTCATAATGACGCGTAGCTTCGAATTCAGGCTCGCCCGGGGCGACGGTCTCACTCAGCACCCGATTCAGTGGATCGTAGACGTAGCGAATTCTCGTTTCATTGTCGTCGCGGGTCAGCAAAGGCTGACCGTGTAGCAGTGAGTCCTCACTGATGATCTTTTTACGAACTTCCTTTTTACCGGGCACATCATCGAAACCCTTGAAGGTTGCAGTGGTCTGCAGCACCGTCGCCCCAGCCAGTGCGCTGTACAACCTCTCGTATTCATATGACGTCGTGCTGGTTTTGCCATTGAGTGTGGTTTGCTCGGTTTGCAGGCGAGCATGCAGGAACGCATCCGCCGGCTCCACGTGATAGGTACGTTGGGTCTGTTGCAAAATAGTGTCGCTGGCGCCGTTGATCTGCGCCAGGGTCTCGCTCTCGACCGCCAGCCAGTCGGGCTGCTCGCTACCGGTCAAGGCTTGGTGCGCCGCATAACGCAAGCGCGTACGCAGTGTCGGGGCGCCCGGTTTGCCTTGGGGCGACGGGGTGACCAGGGTGTCTTTGAGGTTGCGCACAAAACGGTCCGGCGGGCAACCGTCTTCGCCCGCCTTGAGGTAGTAGGTGTAGGTGGTCACGCGGCCATTGGGCTCGACCTGCCTGGTCTGATTGCCGTCCGTGTCAAAAGCACTCTCTGCCACTTCCTCGCGGTATTGGGTGGGGTCCTTGTCGATTGTCCAGATGGAGGTGACCTTCCTGGGCAGCTGAAATTGCGCGACCTGCTGCTCAAACGGTATGTCCTCGGCGTAGTAGTCGGTCTTGACCTGTTTGATACATTTTTGCTGGGTGGTTGTTTCTTCGGTCAGCAAATGAAAGCGGTTGTAGGTGCGTTTCACGGTGCGCACCACCTTGGGGTTGTTCAGGTCGGTGGCGTCCATCAGCGTGGCGGTGCTGCCGTAATCATAATGGGTGCGCACTTTGTACAGCGGGTCCATGCCTTCTTCCCAACTGACGGTTTCCCCGAACCCCAGGAAGTTCTGGCTGGTGTAGCTGAAGTCGACCTGGATCATCGGTTGGCCGAAGCCGGGGTAGCTGCGATGACGGGTGACCCGCGGCAGGTTGGGCCGGCTGACGCCGCCCGGATAAGGGTGCCCGAGGTCACCGTAGTCAAGGGTTTCGCGCCCGCCCGTTGGCGTGTGGACTTCATGCAGGCAGAGAATGTCGCGGATCGGCCCGTTGCCGTAGCCAAACCGCCAGGACGCCTTGTCGGGGGTGGGCAACACGATGCTGGTGACCCAGCCACTGCCGTTGAGGTTCATTTCATAGCGCGCCAGCGGGCCGCCACCGGGGCCGTCGTAGGGGCGTATGAGGATTTCCACCTGGGTGTCGTTGGGGCTCATTTCATAGCGCGCCAGCGGGCCGCCACCGGGGCCGTCGTAGGGGCGTATGAGGATTTCCACCTGGGTGTCGTTGGGGCGGTTGATGCGCAACAGTTCACCTTGGGCGTCCCTGATGCTAGCCAGGCGCTGGCCACCGCGGAAGTCGTCATAATCCAGCTCGATGCAGTGCCCGGCGGGCGAGTAGATCTTTTTGGGCAAGGCCACCCGATCAGTGCTGCTGCCACCGACCTCGAGCAACTCCACCAGCCCGGACTTGTGCGTCACGCGGTACCAGTCATTGCCCAGGTTTTTGAAGTGAAAGCTGTCGAGTTTTTTTTCCTTGATGGACGGCTCGGTCCCGCTGCCGGTGACCTTGAAGGTTTCCCCGGTGTGCAGGGACAGGATGCTGTTGTGCGGGGTGAACTGGGTCWGGTTGAGGTTCCAGCCCCGCCCGTAGCCGGAATCCAGGRTGTTGATCGGGTTGAAGGCCAGGCTCACGGGAAAGGCCGGGCCACCCAGCCAGTTGCTCTTGACCTCGGGGAAGTCGATGGAGAGGGTGTATTGCCCGGTACGGGGGTCGACACCGCCTTGCATATGATTCACGAAACCAAAGGCTTGCGAATGCACGGCTCTGGAAGAAGTCATGTTTTGGGGCCTCGTTATTAATTATTTCCAAGATGATTCTGTCGTCCGAAAAGACAAGCGGTATTTGTATATCGACACTACGGAGATGGGGGCTGCGCTGAAGTGATAATTTTTACGCAAGCTGTGTTGTCTGCTGCGGAGGAGCCATGTTTTTTCCAGGTGCGAGTGAGTTGCAAACCTGGTTCGATGATCAGGCCAGGTTGAAAGGTGGTGAGGAAGTCAACTTCAATAATTGTGGTTTCTGTGTTTTTTTTTGTTGTTTTCAGTTCTATATAAAAACCATCCCTGCTTGTGTCCTCCCTGCAATCTGCATGGTCATGAATAAAAATTTTTGTAGCCGAAGGCATTTCTGAAAATGCGATGGTGCGAGCAGTATCATAACCACATTTTCCTTCCCCGCTTTTCTCCAAGTCGTAGACTGCTGTTTGTCCCGGCTCGGGAGCTTTTAAGGTGCAGCGGTTACTATCCTTGTCTCTTAAAATAATAGTACCCCGACTAGCAGAGGTTTCAGCCATTACGGCGCTGGATAATAAGAAACAGGTGGCGAGCAATAGCCCGATACTGGTTGATTTTTGGAGGTTCATCTGGTGGCCTCATGTAACGAGTTGGGTTGGACTTACATTCGGAGTTTGGGCTAACGTTATCACCTGATTGGGTTGTCGAAACCTATCAGAACAGATAGTTGTTTACGTCACGTGCAAGGCGTAGGCTTTCAGGATTTTTGCCGGAACAGTGTGATGCGCTGGCAGGTCTATACAAGCTGTCGAAGGGCGCAGAGATCAATAAAGATAAATATCGATTGAAGTAAGGTTGAGTGCAGCAAAACAGCAGGGTTAAATCAAAGTCTTCAAGCATATCGCATTTCCAGCGCCTGACAACCTAGTAGTTCTGTTAGTGGTCGGCTCCTTGAGTTCGGCGTTATTGTGAGATTCATAGTCGATGAATTCCAATGACCAAGGAGAAAAAAATGGCGGATGTGAACCCCCGTCCTGTGATCCGGGATCTACAGCCTGGCGACTGGATCGATCTGGACCAGTTGGGCAGTGATGCTCTGATGACCTATATCAAATACCCCGATATTGCCATCGACGACGTATTTTGGCCGAACTGGCGAGGCTGTGGAGCACAGGGTGCAATCGCCGATCACTTCAATGCCCGAGTGGATGTTTCGATTGAAGGGGGGTACACCCCTGAGTCGGGAATGCCGGTGCTGGTACCCAATGGACTGCTCAAGCAGCTTGATCAAGGCTGGGCCTTTTATTCGTACGCGCTCGGTAAGGCTTCTGATCCAGCATTCCGGGGGCCAGAGTCCCTGCGAACCTTCTGCTATGTGGGTAAACGCCCAGACAAAGTCAGCAGTTTACCGGTGCCGCAGATCAAGGAATCCCATGGGTGTGCATTGGACCCGGATGAACTCGACCCTGCGGGTGCCACTGCCGTGGTACCGCCTTATAACGCGATGAGCGTTGGGGACACCGTGATTCTCACCTGGCAAGGGTACTATGCCGGGATCCCGGAGGACCCCTTTAAACAAAAGAAAACAATCAAGGCTGAGGAGTTGGGCCAGCCGCTGACGTTCACGGTCCCGAAAGCCCAGTTCGACTATCCGGTTCAAGATGGCGAGTTAAGTTATCGTATCGAGTATGCCAACGGAGTGGGGGAACCAAGTGACTCCGAGGTGCAAACACTGGACTTGGTCAAATCCGATGCCAAGCGGTTAGACCCCATCACTGTCAAGGGCCACGAAGAGGGCCCGATCAATCCCGGGAAGTATCCTGATGGGCTGGTATTACAGGTAAAACCTGCTTATGCAGCCCTTCAGGAGGGGGATTGGGTGCTGGTGTACTGGACGGGCACGGATAAGACCAAAAATGTCATCAAGGCACTGCGGGCCGATCGGTCGACGGTGGACAGCGGGGTCATCGAATTTCTGATCGAGCCCCGTTGGCTGACCGACAATAGCAATTCCAAGGTGGCCGTGGTTTATCAGTTTGCCCGTCAGGGTGTTGCGCAATCTGCTGATACATTGCCATTGGATATCAGTAAACCGTTGAACCTGCCCATGCCGGTTGTCGAAAACGCGACAAGTGAAGGCACTGACAAGGGATTTCTGAGGGCGAATACCAGTGGCGACCATGTCAGCATACCCGCAACGGCCGAAGTTGGCTCGGGCAGAGTAGAGCTGCATTTTGAGGGTAATCCCAATGGTGGGCGGCACATTGCGTTGACGCCTATACCAGGCAACGGCAAGAAATACTTCATTCCCGCCACCGTCCTGGCTGCCAACATGTCGGAGCGCCTGGATGTGCATTTTCCCGTGTTTTATCGCGTGTTTGCACCGGGTGATAACGTCGGCGAAAAGTCCGCCACTTACAACGTGCGCATCACGCCACTGCCCGCGTCACGGTATCCCTTTACGACGTCGCCGCAGATTGTAAATAACGAAATGAAGTTGTCCTCTGTCGGTATTGGCGGTGCCGATCTGGAAATTCACTCTTCGCCCCACAACGACGCATGGCCATTCATGGCCGAGGGACAACTATTGATCATGGAAGTCCTCGGTGTCGATCGTAGTGGCGGTAGTATCCGGACTTTCGTGCGCGAGGCCACTCATCCGGTTACCGCGGCGGAGTTCAGAAATAAGAAAGCAACGGCAAAATTGCCAAAAGCTTTTCTCAGTACGCTCAAGCCCAATGAGCCATTCACGCTGAAAGCGAAAGTTAGTTTCAATGGCGGCGACTCTTATATCAACTTTGTGGACAGCACGCCGAAGCTTGTTAGTTGACGGTCATCGGCGCAAGTCGGTGGATTTTCTATTAATGAAAGGATATTGATCATGGAAAGTAATTCCATTGCAGAACTGTTGACCTGGTTGAAAGTAGAGCCTCGGACATTTGGCTGCGATGCTGTCGTAGCCTATGGGCGCAGTGAAACAAATAAGGTGCTGCTTCAGGAGTATATCAATCGCTTCGGTACTGATAATTATCTTCGGCCCATTACTGAAGAAGTCAAAAATACTGGGACTCCGAACTCCAAGGAATATTATAATAACTACCAGTTGGACTCTCCGAAGATTTCATTCGCGGGTTCAGAGCTGGAAAAATCGTCTGCCAAGATAAGCATGAATGTCGTTGGCGGCTCGCGCGTGCATTTTGAAAAGCAGCAAGGTACCACTGTTTGGAACGTGAGCAAACTTTCCCATGAGGATGTACTGGATGGGGAGAAATTAAGTTTTGATGTCGATCTCATTGCGGCTCGTGGGTCGGTGAGTTCCGCAGGACGCGTGGAACTGGATATTTCGAATGGGAAAAACTACCGACTGACCGGTGGCTTATCTGAGGTCTTTAATAAGCTGGCCGGCGAACGCATGCAGCACGCTTTCAAATCCTTGTCGGAGGATCAGAAAATTTTCGTGTTGAACGAACTGAAGTTCGATGACAAACAGTTTTTGAAGCCGGACAAGTTTGTTATTCGTACACATAACAAGAAAGGTTCGGGTGCCAGGCTATTGGCAGGTGAAGACGAGGGGGAGGGCGCTGTTCTGGTGTTCATCGCGATGCAGGGGCGAGACCTTGGCAGACCGCCGACTCTCAATAAAGATCTGAAATATTTACTTCCGGACGGCTATTCGGCAACGCTGTTGTTGGGGCATGAGTTTTTCATCAAGAAAATATTTGACGATGGGTTGAAAAAGATTTCAAACAGTCAATCAATAGTCTATGAGGAGGTGCGATCTGCTGACAAACTGAAGATCCTGAAGCTTATTGCCAAAAGTGGGCAGAGAACTCGACGACAGGTAGAGCAAGTAGTTGTTAAGGATATTACATATAAGTCAATCTATACGACTGCGTATACTCACTCTAAAAACGAAAAAGACTATTTTTCGCTAAATACGAGTGATGGGAAGCTTTCTGTTGAGTGGAAAGAGCCCGATATTTATCAGCCGTTGAGTGAAAACGATTTCAACTTGACTGAGCCCATCTGGGTAGTCTGGGATATAAATGTTGTATTCGATTATGTTATTGGAGAAAATCAAGATTTTCGTATCGAGGTGTCCCCTGAAAGTCGCTATCAAATCAATTGTAGAGCTAATAGTCAGTATTATTTCTATCCAGAGGTGCTGCAAGCCTACAATCAGTGGATGAGACGTCTGTTTGACGAAGCTATAACCGATTTCATCGGCAGTGCGCAAAGTATTAATGTATTTACCCTTAACAGTCTTCTGTTTCGCGGCACAGATGCAGTGCAGTTCAAGAGGGCTGAATTCCCTACCGACGTAGCGCTGTTTGGACATGTCGGCCCCGGCCCATCCGGCTTCAGTATCAATCAAGTGCAACAGCTGGTCGGTCCCGGCGAAACATTCCAGTTCACCACCCAACCGTCGCGCACCGACCTGAAATGGGAGGTGCATAACATCCTTGGCGAGACGGTTCCCAAGGGTGCCATTAATCCCGCGACGGGGCTTTATACCGCCCCCACAGGCGCCCAGCTCAAGGGTAGTTTCGTGCGCGTAAGGGTTTCCGCCAGTGCTGGCGGCCGTACCAGTTCGGCGTTGGTCACGGTGTTGCGCCAAGCCATCACCGTCAATCCGATGATCCGGGTTGCCACGGCCGGAGATACGCTGGCGCTTGACGTCTCGGCCGGAACCGTGGACGGCGGGCCGTTGACCTGGTCCATCCAGGATCCTTCCTCGGGTGCGGTGGTACGGCCGCATCCCAATACCGATCCCGCAGAAAGAAAGGATCACGTCTATGTGCCGGGGCCGCGGATATCCAGATCGCCGCCCACTGTCGACACGATCGTTGTGCACAACCCACGGACTAAATTGAGTGAGACGGCACGGGTATTGGTCCTGCATCGGGGGATCACGCTGAACGTGGGGATCGTCGAAAAACCTGGCTTGCCGGATAACCAGTTTCAGCTCGCCATCCTGGGCGAAGAAGGCCCCATTAATCCGGGTGACTTTGAAGAAACATGGGAGGTAGTGCTAGGTGGCGGATCTGCGCAGATCGATGCCGAAAAAGGTCTGCTCACAGTGAACCCTGCCGGCCCGGACAAATATGTGCTGGTCACTGTCTGCGCTCCCGGCATCAGGAATCAGCCGGACGATTACGGTTACTTGATCTTGCCAGTGCCGTTTTTCAGTCTCCCCCCAGAAACCCTTCGTCAGTTGCTCAGCACAGATGCTCAGTAATCGGTTGTTCACTCAATGTCGGGAGAGAAAGTCATGGCGACTCATTCGCTAAATAGTTTGCTCGAAAAAATGAAAAGGGGCTCGATTACCAGCGGTTGGGGGGCAGTGCTGGCGTTCGGCCGGGCGCAACTCAATCGTATGCTGCAAGAGCAATACCTTGCGTGGTTGGACAAAGGCCGTTTTATTCCGCCTATCACGGGTGAGGTCTTTACCGAGAGCAGGACTGAGTCGATGAAACTGGAAGGTCTGGTTTTGGGCCAACCGGTGCTGTCCTTTCGAAAGGCGTTACTGAATCAGTCTTTCGTGACAGTGAGCATGAATATTGTCGCGGGCAGCTACACGGCCATCAGTCGGCCACTGGGCGACGGAGCACAGCAGTTGATGTCCACCTTCAAGATCACTGAAGCCATGGGCTACAAGATCGAAATGAAGGTCAGCGTTAACCAGATTAAAGGCAGTGTGGATAAGCGAGGTCGAGTGGCCCTGGATTTGGGCCGCGCCGAGGAGTTGACTTGTAATCTGGGAGGGCTGCCAGGTGTTACGAAGCCCGTGGCCGCTTTTATTAAAGAGTACCTGACGCTGCTACCGGAGGACATGCGCACCTTTGAGCTTGGGCTGTTGGATTTGAGCGGTAATAATCCATTGAGTCCAACCGATTTCTATATTCGCACGCAGAAAGTGCCCGGTAGAGAAGAAAAGGATGACGATGGTGCGGTGTTGGTGTTTGTCCGCCTGAAGTTCAATGAGAAAGATGGTTTATTTCCCATTGAAGGCAGCGGCTTCCCCTACTTGATTCCGGACGATCTGAGCGCTGGCAAGCCGTTGTACTCGGCATCGATGGTGTTGAGCCAGGACTTGCTCGAGCTGCTTGACGAAGTGCAGTTGGACGTACTCAAAAACCTGATTCTGCCCGGCGAAAACCTGTTTGTCGAAAGCCTTAACGGGCGGCACACACCCAACGATCTGCTGATACTCGGTAACCTCAAGCCGACGGACGAAAGCGTGAGCATCGACCCGCCGTTCATCTACCTCAAGTCTGGTAACACTCAGGCGTTTACCGCCCGTAAAAGTGACGGCACAACGGTGAGTGCCCAATGGCAAGTCAGCAACCCCGTCAGCCCGCTTTCAGTGGGTACCATCACGTCGACCGGTGGTGTGTACACGACGCCAGCCCCATCACGAATGGGCAAAGAGCAACAGCCTGTCGTGGTGACGGCGCAATATGCCATGGGAGGAGTACAGCGCACGAGTTCGGCATTTGTGCTGGGGGTCTACGAAAGCATGAGCATCTCGCCGCGCGTTTGCACCAGTGCAATCGGGGCCGCGGGCATTCCACTGACAGCGTTCACGCTGAGTGGCGGTTCATTGCAGTGGCCTGTTCTCAAGCCATCTGAGGGGACTTTGACGGTTGTCGATAACAATAACGCCATTTACAAACCTCCTGCGGAACTGAGTGAGCAGGTGAAAGTCCAGACCATCAGGGTCACCGATTCCCAGACCAAAGAGACGATAGACGCATCGATTGTGTTGATGAAGTCACCCCACTTGTGGCCGGTCGATCCGCCTTACGTCGCGGCGATAAGTGAGGATACACCGATCCAGCTGTATGCCGATCTTGAACCGGATAACGCCAAGTGGGTTGTCATTGGTGAAGGTGAAGTGGATGAAACCGGGTTGTTCACACCACCAAAGGATCCCACTACCCGAGTCAGCGTGGTGAGGTGTTCCTACCTGGTTAACGGAACGGTCAGGGCCAGCGGCTTGAGCATCATCGAACTCACCAAGCAAAAGATGCCAGACCCCACCTGGTCAGAGCTCGCAACGTTTTCAATCGTCGCCAGCGGCGGACTGAACCAGTGCTTCAGCAATGGCTATCAACAGATTGCCGTAATGGTCAAGATTGAGACCAGTCCGGTAGAAATTGGTGGCGAGAATGTCTACATACCGGTCAGCGACGCACACTTGTCGACCCTGCGGCTGGTTCATGCATCTTCGCACAGCCCCGTGCCGTTCGTGCCCGCAGGTCAGGAAGGCATTGAATACGAGAGCGGGATCGACTGGGCGGTGAATAAAAAAAGGAATCGATTCAAACTTTTTTCCCCCTCTAACGCAGCGACGCCCAACTCGGTCTCAGTCCCGGCGCCGCAGAACAATGGTGTGCGGTACCGCGAACTGTGGATCCAGCTAACAAAGCAGGGCAGCCACACCTTTTATGCGCAGTTCAATTCGGATAAGGGCACTTTTAACTCTAATCAGCCAATGGCAGAGGGCTCTGAAATCACCGTGCAGGGTATCGCGTCACCCACGGCGGACATTAGTCATTATAAATTCGCAGGTGAACGCGTAGCGCAGGATGAACTTGGTAAGGATGGACCACCCAGTAAATTGTATCCTGAAGGAGATACATTCAGTTTTTACCGTCAATCCACCGACTATTGGCGTTTAAGGTATCTGCGGGTGGGGACTTTTCCTGTGTTGTTTTCCACGGCAACGATTGAAGGCAATGTTTCGACGATTCAGTGGGAAAGTGAATTGATCGACGAGAATTTCGTTAGTTTTACCGGTATCGCCTTTAATCCGGCAAACTTCGAAAATAGCGATAGCCCTGCTCCGCAAGGATTGACGTTCGATCCGTATCTTTGGGGGTTGATGAGGTTGCGCAATATCAAACTGGACAGTTCATTTGTAATCAATGAAGAACCCTCTTCCGGCGAGTTGATGGTGAGTTTGCACCGAACGAATGACGTGAAGTATTGGTATGACGGACTGGCAGAGGGTGATAAACGTAAAATGTACCGTAAACATCTGGATCCGGGTCTCAAGATTGTATTGGTGGACGAGGAAGGCAATCGACATTCATTGATTATTGCTTTTGATAATCCAACGAAAGAAGACAGTCGGAATAGGTTGACCATCAGTCGTACTTGATCACTATTGATTAGTTCAGATCAACGGTGCGTTCATAAGAGGCGATCAGTCAGTCTTCGGGCCTGCCATGTAATCAGACCTGAAGCTGGCCGCCTGCCGAAATATTAATCAATTATTTTTTATATAATATTTTATCAGGTACACATGACATGACTACGTCCAGTGCTGTGCATTCCCAAGCTTTTGCTTTCATGAGTTATTTGCAAGGCGGTGTCGACCCCCGTACCGGGCAATACACCCTCTCCATCGACTTCCCCGAGGTCAAGAGCAACTGGCTGGGTGGCCCGGCCTTTCCCGTGNTGCAAGGCGGTGTCGACCCCCGTACCGGGCAATACACCCTCTCCATCGACTTCCCCGAGGTCAAGAGCAACTGGCTGGGTGGCCCGGCCTTTCCCGTGAGCCTGGCCTTCAACCCGATCAACACCCTGGATTCCGGCTGGGGGCTGGGCTGGAACCTCAACCAGACCCAGTTCACCCCGCACAACAGCATCCTGTCCCTGCACACCGGGGAAACCTTCAAGGTCACCGGCAGCGGGACCGAGCCGTCCATCAAGGAAAAAAAACTCGACAGCTTTCACTTCCAAAACCTGGGCAATGACTGGTACCGCGTGACGCACAAGTCCGGGCTGGTGGAGTTGCTCGAGGTCGGTGGCAGCAGCACTGATCGGGTGGCCTTGCCCAAAAAGATCTACTCGCCCGCCGGGCACTGCATCGAGCTGGATTATGCCAACTTCCGCGGTGGCCAGCGCCTGGCTAGCATCAGGGACGCCCAAGGCGAACTGTTGCGCATCAACCGCCCCAACGACACCCAGGTGGAAATCCTCATACGCCCCTACGACGGCCCCGGTGGCGGCCCGCTGGCGCGCTATGAAATGAACCTCAACGGCAGTGGCNGCCCCAACGACACCCAGGTGGAAATCCTCATACGCCCCTACGACGGCCCCGGTGGCGGCCCGCTGGCGCGCTATGAAATGAACCTCAACGGCAGTGGCAGGGTCACCAGTATCGTGTTGCCCACCGCCGACAAGGCGTCCTGGCGGTTTGGCTACGGCAACGGGCCGATCCGCGGCATTCTCTGCCTGCATGAAGTCCACACGCCAACGGGCGGGCGCGAAACCCTTGACTACGGTGACCTGGGGCACCCTTATCCGGGCGGCGTCAGCCGGCCCAACCTGCCGCGGGTCACCCGTCATCGCAGCTACCCCGGCTTCGGCCAACCGATGACCCAGGTCGACTTCAGCTACACCAGCCATAATTTCCTGGGGTTCGGGGAAACCGTCAGTTGGGAAGAAGGCATGGACCCGCTGTACAAAGTGGTCACCCATTATGAATACGGCAGCACCGCCACGCTAATGGATGCCACCGACCTAAACAACCCCAAGGTGGTGCGCACCGTGAAGCGCACCTACAACCGTTTTCATTTGCTGACCGAAGAAACAACCACCCAGCAAAAATGTATCAAACAGGTCAAGACCGACTACTACGCCGAAGACAAACCGTTCGAGCAGCAGGTCGCGCAATTTCAGTTGCCCAGGAAGGTCACCACCATCTGGACGATCGACAAGGACCCCACCCAATACCGCGCAGAAGTGGCAGAAACTGATTTTGACACGGACGGTAATCAGACCAGACAGGTCGAGCCCAATGGCCGTGTGACCACCTACACCTACTACCTCAAGGAGGGCGAGGACGGCTGCCCGCCGGACCGCTTTGTGCGCAACCTCAAAGATACCCTGGTCACCCCGTCGCCCCAAGGCGAACCGGGCGCCCCGACACTGCGCACCCGCTTGCGTTATGCGGCGCACAAAGCCTTGACCGGCAGCGGGCAGCCCGACTGGCTGGCGATCGAGAGCGAGACCCTGGCGCAGGTCAACGGCGCCACCGACACCACTTTGCAACAGACCCAACGCACCTATCACGAGCTGCCGGCGGATGCGTTCCTGCATGGCCGCCCAGTTACATTGCTGACCACCCTCAATGGCAAAACCAGCACGACTTCGTATGAATACCAGCGGTTGAACAGTGCGCTGACCGGGCAACCGGTGCTGCAGACCACTGAATTGTTTACCGGTTTTGACAGCATCGAGAAATCAATACTTCAACAACACTCGTTGGTCACCGGAGAAGTCGTTCTGTCCACTGATCTCGACGGCGTGCAACTGCTACGCCAATTCGATGCGCTGGGTCGAATCACCAGGGAAGTCGTCTCGCCCTCATCCCCTGATGTTAGCGCCGAGCGGGTTTACACCTATACCTTGACCAGCATCGACGGGCAACAGGCGTCTCAGAGTGTGACCGAAACCACGGGCGCGACCACCCATACCCGCTACGACGGGATGGGGCGGATGATTTACCAGGCATACGCGGAAAAATCAGAAACGCCACGGCAGATTTTTGCCGCCAGCTACGATGAACGGAACAATTGTTTTGAACAGATCAGCTACGACTACTGGCTGGAAGATAAATGTATCAAGTTGCGCCAGCAGTTCGAGTACGACGCCTGGGGTGTCGAGTGCCGTACCACTAACCCGGACGGTAGCGTAAACAATCTCTTATGGTCGCCGTTTGGCAAAAAGGGGCCCATCGAGTATCGCTGGCTGGAAACGCCCGGCGCGCAAACAGAGATTACGATCAGTGGTCTGACGGGGGGCGAATACAACGATTTCGGTAAGCTGGAGCGTTTTGAACGACTGGACGCCCAGCCGTTGATCGAGCGATGCCAGCAACAACCCGAGCGCCCGGTCGCCGAACACCTTCAGCGATTACTGGGTGAGACGGGACTACCAACCGTTGGAGCCACACAGTTTCTCTACGATGGCAACAGCAACTGCGTAGAACAAATTGAGTTGTACGATGGGCAGGAGCGCACCACACATTTCTCTTACGACGTGTGGGAGCGTGTGGAGGCGACCACGCTCGCCGACAACACGAAGGTCACCAGGGAGTTTGCACAGCAAAGTTTTGGCCAGCACGTGACCCGGTTAAAGGTTATACCGGGAAACATCGCCCAACCCGAAGTAACGGTCGGTCACCAGACATTTGACAGTCTCCTGCGTCTGACGGAAAGAAGTACTGGGTCGGCGGGCAATCTGCGAACCGAACGATATCGCTATGCGGGCGCTCAGATGCAGCCCAGCCAACGTATCACTGCGCTGGAAACGTTCGACTATGAATACAAGCCAGAACTGACCCAACAGCCTTTATCCATCAAGACCTGCGAGAGCCAGCCTGCGACGTACAGCTATGACCCCAAAACCGGGGGTATCACCAAGGCGATCAATAGCCATGGCCAGCGCACTTACCGCTATTCACCCAATGGTCAACTGGCGCATGAAAGCTGGACCGACACTGACGGTACAGCCCAGGAAACCGATTACGTCACCTCCCTCTTGGGACGTCAAATCAGCCGCCGTGATACCGGCGGCCTTGAAAACCTTCAAACTTATGACAAATGCGGACGACCCTGTTCAGTCACCCAAGGCTCTTTAAAAGCCGACTTTGAATATAACGCTCTTGGACAGCTTCACCGCACTACCACGCGCAACACGGTCTCGGGCGTGACGCTGGTCGTTGAAATGCGATACGACACCCAGAACCGAGAAATTGAACGTACCCTGAGGGTGGATAATCAACCGCCCCGCACCATAATCCAGACCTGGCAGGGAGACAACCAGCTCAAAAGCCGACAACTGAGTCTGGATGGGCGCAGCCTGCTCAAGGAAGAGTTTGACTATGACCCGCGTAACCGGCTTGTACATCACAAGTGTACGGGCACCAGCAAAGCCCTGCCCAAGGATGCCTACGGCAATGCGATCATCAGCCAGAGATTCACGTTCGATGGGCTGGACAATGTTAAGCGCGTTGTCACGCAATTCGACAATGGACTGAGTGATATCGCAACGTTCACCTATGCCCCTGATGATCCCTGTCAGTTGACCCAGATTACTCATACCTATACCGACGGAGGCTATTCGCCCTGCCAGGCATTCGAATACGATGCCAATGGCAATATGCTCAACGACGAACAGAATCGTCGCCTGATCTACGACAGCCAGGGGCGTCTGATCGCTGTCAAGGACCCGACAGGGCTACAAGCCCTGGTGACCTACCGTTATGACGGGCACAACCATCTGGTGGGAATCCGTCTGGGCAATGAACGCGAAACCCTGCGGTTTTACCAAGGCTATAGCCTCAGTCACACGCGCCAGGGTGACACGTACACTCAGTACCTGTTCGACGGCGATCGGCCCTTGGGCCAGGAGCGAAGCGATGATCCCGCACAAACCATTCTGCTGATGACGGACGCCAGCCCCCATGTCATCGGCGAAATTTTGCAATCTGGGATAAAAACAGTGGCTTACACTGCCTACGGTGCTCGCAGCAGCGAAGACGAACTGCGCAGCTTGCTGGCTTTCAACTGCGAAGTGTACGAGGAAGTTACGCAATGGTATCTGCTGGGGCGCGGCTATCGTGCCTACAATCCGAACTTGCAACGCTTTCACAGCCCGGATTCTTTCAGCCCGTTCGGCTCCGGCGGGGTCAACCCCTATGTGTATGGCCTGGGCAATCCCGTCACCTTCCGCGACCCGACCGGCCACCGACCTACCAATGATCGGCCGGACGACCCACAGAAGGATCCCGTCAAAGAGACAACGGGAGGTTTGCTTGGAAAAATTGCCGCCATTTTTGCTGTTGTGCTCGTTGCAGTGGTTCTAGTCGGCGTTGCCTGGTTTACAGCAGGAGTTGGATTGGCTGCTATTGCAGCATGGGGCGGCGCGGTCTTGGCAACGCTAGGGGCTGCTGCTACCACGTATGGCGTTATCGTGGAAGATGACAATTTTGTGGCCGTTGGCTCAATCTTGGTGGCGCTTGGGGCAACTGTGGGCTCGGTAGGTTATTTTAAGCGGCCTCAGAATACACCGACACCCCGCGCATCTGTTTCAAGTGGTCGATCAAGATCTGGCTCTATTCCCGGCGATCTGAACGAGGTTCCACAAGAACGCCCCCGACAAGCAAGCCTATCTCAGGAAAGTCTGAACAACCCAGCTTCCAGGCGTTCTTCTTCCTCAATTTATGATCCAAGTTTACCCGATATTGATCCGCCTTCAGGGTCAACTAATACCAATGTCCGGGCGCCTTCGATCTCCGAGAATTTAGTCACAACTTCTTCAGAAAACGTACCCCCGTCCCCGATCCCGACTCGATCATCGGCTAGTTTTGGTAATTGGAAATCTCTTGGCGACGGAAAGTTTGCACCAAAACAGACGGAGTTTCGAGTTTACCTTAACGAAGGAGGAGTTCGTATGTAAGACATAAGTTATAGCACGCGCCCCTGCTGCCAAGTGCGCAATCCTCTTTGGATTACGCACTTGGAACTTGTCAACCTGCCTCTCAAATTGCCCGAGGCACAATCACAACACCAGCCGAAACACCCCCAAATAAATACCCGCCCTTGCACCCACACAACTGAGAGTTTTCTCATATTCCCTCTACCCCCCGCTTAATACAATCCCCCCATCGAGACATCACCCCCCAAAACCCAACCTATTACTAAACAGTGCAATAACAGCACCGTCTCGACCTTTTAAACGCCCCGCACTGTTTAAACAAACAAGGATCAACGTTTTGAAAAAGTCGCTACTTGCACTTTCCCTCGGTCTGGCTGCCGGCATCGCCGGCACTTCGGCGTTCGCCAACACCGGCAACATCAACTTCGAAGGCAAGATCACCGCCAGCACCTGCCCGATTGAAGTCGTCAACCCCGAGGACGGCTCAATCGGCAATCAGGTGAAAATGGGCAGCCTTGAGGCCAGCCGCTTTACCGGTGCGGGCCAGGAACTCAGTGGCAAATCCTTTGCCCTTCGCGTGAAGGACGGAGTCGCTTGCGGCGTTGCTGTTGGCGGCAAAGGTAGTGTCACCTTCACTGGCAGGGCGGACCCTTCGAACTCCTACTTTGCCGTCACCCCTGACGCGGACGGCGCCAAGAACGTGGTCATCGTACTCAGGGACAAAAGCGGCGCCTCGATCGCGCCAGGTGGCAGTTCGGTTGAATACGACCTGAATGAGACCGGCTCCAGCGACATGCGTTTCGATGCGTACTACCGCTCCACGGCCACGGCGGTGGAAGCCGGCGTAGCCTCGGCGCAAATAGACTTCATCGTCGACATCAGATAACCCCCCCGCCCCCGCCCTCCTGGCCGCTCACGTCGCCAGGGAGGGCACTCAGTGCTGCCTTGCAGCCTGTTACATCCGAAAAAAGGTATTCAACCATGCTCGGTTTGATCAAGCGGGCGGCCGCTTCCCGGCCCGCCCTTGGCGCCTGCATGACTGCGATCATGCTGGCGTCCAGCATTCCCGCCGCCCAGGCCGCCCTGACCCTGAGCGGGACGCGTGTAGTGTTCGACAGCAGCAAACGCAGCACGTCATTGATTGTCGCCAACCCCAGCGAGCGGACTTACGCCGTACAAACCTGGGTCAACACCGCCGCCGATGATACGACCACAGCCGTGCCGTTCATGCCCTCGCCGCCGCTGTTCCGGCTGAACCCGGGCAAGGAACAACACGTGCAGATCAATGGCCTGCCCAACGATCTGCCGACGGATCGTGAATCATTGTTCTATTTCAATGTTCAGGAAATCCCACAGGTCGACCCGGACGCCGGCAATGTACTGAACATTGCCCTGCGCACCCGCATAAAACTGTTTTATCGCCCAAGCGAGCTCAAGGACACCCCCATGTCCCGCCTCAAAGATCTGCAGTGGTCAACCAGGCAGGCAGGCGGTAAAGCGCAACTGGAGGTGTACAACCCGTCCCCCTTCCACGTGACGTTCCTTCGCCTCGCAGTCAAGGGCAATGGCAATGGCCGCGAGCAGATGATTGAGAACGCCGAGATGGTCGCGCCGATGTCCCGGCAGACCTTTGCAGTGACCGGTGCAGCGCCCGCGCCGGGAGCGCAGATCGAATTCTCGGTCATCAACGATTACGGCGGTTCCTCCACCCCGCTGACTCTGCCGATTCAGGTCACCCCGTGAGACAGAGTATCCGGAGCATGACCTTCCCTCTTTCATTGCCGTGCCGACGTGCACCTGCGCGGCGGTACCTCGTTCATTTGTTTGTAGTGGGCTACAGCAGCACCATTCTCGCGCAGGAAAATCCCGCGCAACCAGCACCTGCGCTTGAATTTCAATCCGGCTTTTTACGCCAGAGCCCCGATCATGCCGTGAGCGCCGGCCAGCAAGCGCTGCAGGCGCTGAGCCAAACCCATGATTTGGGACCGGGGCGCTATCGGGTTGGCACTCAGGTCAACCTGATAGACTTTGGCCAGCGTGAAATCGAATTCATCCCAAGTCCCGACGGTAGCCAACTGATCCCCTGCCTGTCGGCCGAACTTCTGGATCAGATGGGGGTACGACTCGACAGCATCGCCAACCCCGAATTACTCACAACCCAGTGTGTTGATCTGCTGGCGCTGATCCCCGGCGCGCAAATCGACTTCGATGGCAGCCAACTGTTGTTGGCGATTTCCATCCCTCAAATCGCCATGCGCCGTGATGTGTTCGGCCGGATCGACCCCGAGCGCTGGGATCACGGTATCAATGCCGCCTTCGTCAGCTACCAGGCGTCGGCGCAGCAAGGCAGCAGTCGCTATCGCGGCCGCCAGAACACCGACGATCTGTACCTCAATGGCGGCGTCAATCTGGGTCCGTGGCGCTTGCGCAGTAACCAGTCATTGCGTCAGAACGAAGACGGCCAGCGTGAATGGACCCGAGCCTATGCCTACGCGCAGCGCGATCTGCCGGGCACCCATGCCAACCTGACACTGGGTGAAACCTTTACCAGTGGTGATGTGTTCAGGAGCTTGCCCATCAAAGGGGCTCTGATTGGTTCGGATATGGGCATGCTGCCGGATGTCCTGCAAGGTTATGCGCCGATCATTCGCGGCGTCGCGCAAACCCGCGCCAAGCTTGAAATCTTTCAGAACGGCTATCCCATCTACACCACCTATGTGAGCGCGGGCCCCTATGAAATCGATGACCTGAGCACCAACGGTGGTAGCGGCGAACTGGACATCGTTTTGACGGAGGCGGACGGTCAGGTCAGGCGCTTTACCCAGTCGTTCGCGACCATCGGCAACCTGCTACGCGAGGGTGTGTGGCGCTACAGTGCGGCCCTGGGGCGCTATAACGGCGCGCAGGACCTGGCAGATCCACTGCTCTGGCAAGGCACCCTGGCCATGGGGACCGCGTGGGATGTGACCTTGTATGGCGGCCTGATGGCCAGCGATTTCTATCGGGCCGGCACCCTGGGCGTCGCTCGGGATCTGGGCCAGCTCGGCGCCCTTGCACTGGACGTCACCCGTTCCGGCGCCGATATCGACACCCAGGATTCACAGCACGTGCAGGGCATGAGTTATGCGCTCAAGTATGGCAAGTCCTTCGCGTCCAGGACCAACCTGCGCTTCGCCGGTTATCGCTACTCGACAGAAGGCTATCGGGATTTCGATGAGGCCGTACGCCAGCGCAGCCACGACTCGAATTGGTACGGCAGCCGCCGTAGCCGGCTTGAGGCTTCCATCTATCAGAATATAGGTGCCAGCAGTGCTTTGAGTCTGACACTGTCACAGCAGGATTATTGGCAGAGCAGCAACACACAACGTCAGTATCAGCTCAACGCCAGTACCCGTTACGAACAGGTGAGCTTCAACCTGTTCGCCGCGCAGTCGCTCAATTCATCCCGGGGCAATGACCGACAGATTGGCTTGAGCATCTCAATGCCGCTCGATATCGGCCACTCGGCCAATGCAACGTTCGACACCCAGAAAAACGGCGATCATTTCACCCAGCGGGCCACCCTCAGCGGCAATACTGATCAGAGCCGTTTGAATTACCAGGCGTCGGTCTCCCGTGAAGACAGTCAGCAACAGTCGGCTGCACTTTCGCTCGGTTATCAGGCAGCTTTCGGCAGCTTCGGTGCCGGTGTGACTCAAAGCCAGGACTACCGGAACGTTTCGCTCAATGCCAGTGGCGCTTTACTGGTGCATGCCGGTGGCGTCGAGGCAGGCCCTTATCTGGGAGAAACCGCTGCGTTGGTGGAAGTGCCAGGCATTGCCGGCGTCGGCGTATTGAATGCCGTCGGCGTCAAAACCAACGAACGCGGCTATGCCCTGGCGCCCTACCTGCGACCCTATCGGGCCAATCAGCTGGTGCTGCAAACCGATCAGTTGGGCCCCGAGGTAGAAATCGATAACGGCACCACCCAGGTCATACCCACACGGGGCGCCGTGGTCAAGGCCACCTTCCCTGCTCGCACTGTCACTCGCCTGCTCATCACCGGTCGAACAGCCCAGGGGCAACTATTGCCGTTCGGTGCTCAGCTGAGCGATGAAAACGGGACGGTCATCGGCATGGTCGGTCAGGCGGGCCAGGTTTTGCTCTCGACCCGCGTCGAACCGCAGATGCTTGATGTGAGCTGGGGCGAACAGGTCGAGCCTCGGTGCCAGTTGCCTATCGACCCGGCGCAAATGGAAGAGACTCAAGGCTATCGCATCCAGGAGCTGACATGTCGCTGATCGCAACCTTGACCCAACCACTTGCAGGGGCAACGCCCCTGCCCTGCCCGGGCCATCCAGGAGAAACCCCATGAAACCTTCCATGCGCTGTTTGACCGCACTGCTGGGCATCGCAGCCGGGTGTCAGGTGCAATTTTCCGTCGCCGTCGCGGCGAGCAATGCCTGCCAATGGGGCCCCGCCGGAGCGGGAACCATGACCTTCACTCAGGATATGGGCAGAGTCTACGTCCCTCGAGATGCACCTGTTGGCAGCATCATCCGTAACCGCCAGTTCATGAGAGTCATCAACACCGAAGGGCGGAACATTCTCTGTGATAACGATGGCAGTGTGCGTTTGACCTTCAACACTCAAACCAGCGTACCGCCAGTTCAGAATATTCCCCTGGCTGCCGGTGCCTATGGGGCGGCGTATACGCTGCTGCCCACCAATATTCCAGGTGTGGGTGTGCGGTTCGAACTGGCGTTCCCCTTCGATAACTCAGCAACTAACGCGTTCACCCCCGACACGGGAGACTCCACCGTCCCCTTCAGCGCCCACCATCAAAAGCCCATGGGATCGGCAGTGCTGAACTTCTCGAGACTGGATCATTTCATCACGCTGATCAAGACGGGCCCCATTCCCACCGGCTCACAGGACTTCAACGGACAGGAACTGTTCAGCGGTAATTTTTCAGGGATCCCGGGCAAGAGCTTTCGAGTCGGACTCAGGGGCCAGGTCATACACGCTCATTGCGGCAGCAACAGGGTCAGTGCCGACCCTGTACAACTGGGGGACTGGAACCTCGCCGACTTTACCCGACCGGGACATACCACCACCGCCGTACCCTTCCACATCACCCTCAGTGCCTGTGTCGCGGCCGACACCCCGCCTGACATTGCCACCGCGAACATCCGCTTCGAAGGCAGCGGCGGGTCAGCGCCAGTCACCCCGGCAATACCCGGCGTATTCACGCTGACACCGGCCTCGGATGCCAAGGGAATCGGCATACAGATACTCAAGGGCGACCAATCGACACCCATAGAACTCAGCACGGAAGTGCCGATACAGCAAATCACCAGCGGAGAAACGACGCTTAACTTTGCCGCGCGCTTCTACCAGATTGAGACCAACTCGAACGTCAGGCCTGGCGATGCCAAAGGGGCTCTGAGCTTTACCCTGACCTACAAATAACTCGCACCCCGGTCCTTGTTCGCAAGGACTGGAGGACGTTAGTAACTAATTGATGAATGTCAATTGCAGCAGCGGGAAGTTGGGGGCGGACAAGGGCGGCCATGTTTGCCCGCCATCGAAACTCACATAGACCTTGCCCGTTAAGGGCGCATTGCGCCGCAACCCATTGAGAAACGCCCTGGATACCCTGACCTCGGTTCTGAAACCAATGCCTGCCAGGGTTTCCTGTTCAGTGACAGCTCGCTTTCTGACGGCTTCGAACACCGAATCCTGCCCCGAAGCGTTCACACCTGTCATGGTGATCATGATCCATTGGTCAGTGGTGATCATGCTCCATCTGGCCAGCGTCAACCGTGCCCCTGCCGCTTCAACGTTTTTGTAACTCAGGTTGCCACCGGAAAGACCGTCGCATCTGACCGCCTCGAAACGGTTACTCGGGATGGTTTGAACTGAAAGCCTGCGCGCAATGGAGGGGTGCTCTACCCCTCGCGCATCAATGACGCCATAGCTCACCGATAAGGTTTTGCCGATGTGAGCGGCCACCGCCGGCATGTCGATCTGATAGCGGTGTTGCCCTGGAATGATGGGCTGATTAACCCGACGCCCCCCTAGGGTTTCGGGCTCACCCCATTGCACAAATACCCGTTCTTGAGGGTAGATCACGGCATCGTCCGGGACTTGCACAATGCCGCCGGCAACGGCCTGCAGTGGGTCCAGGGTCTGCTGCTGCCCCGTGCCCGCGGCTTTTTCAACACTGGGCCAAGGCAATGTGCGGGGTATCGGAGTGGCTGCGACGTCCAGTTCGACCGCATCCGAGGGCCGGCTGCGATTGCCGGCGCGGTCGTGTACCTGATACCACACATACCGCAATCCATCTTTACGTTCTCGAATCAAATCACCCGCAATGGTGAAGCCCACCGGGTCCAGATAATTTTCCTTATCGAGTTCTACCCCCCCGCCCTCATCCTGATTGCCGGGAGTTCCCCCCCAAAACCAGGTAATGAGATCCCCCGGACGTGGTGTTGCATAATCAGGGAGGCTGACCTCGACTTCGTCATCGTTCAGATCAAGGTAATGGGCGGTGAGTTGGTAGGGGGGAAGGACTGCGGGAGGAAAAACTGCTTTGCTGCCGGTTGGCACAACAGGGGCGGTGATATCCAGTGTGAACACCAGATCTGCGGAGTGGTCTGGTTCGCCATTATAACCGGTGAACCGGTAAGACAAACTGTGTCGCCCCTCATTGCGCTCATTCCCCAACCATGCCTTGGGTAACCATACGAACCGGTCTGAATCCTGGATGGGCGCGGTCCACTGCCTTTTTGCAATTGGGACCGATGTATCATCCACGTAGTCGACGAACAGGTCGACCGTTTCCATGGACAGAGAAGGATCGGAGTTAGGCGGCACGGTAAACCAGACTTTCAGGTCGTCATGGGTCAGGGCCACTGGAATCAGGTTGGTTTCCCCTCCCGGCACATCGGCCAGTAACCCGTCGACCTCAGGTTCGGGCAGGGTGATATTGCGGGAAACAGCACTGTCGACCATGAACAAGACTCCTCAGCAAAATAACGCGCAGGAGAGTGCCCGTTACTGAGCAACTCTCCCGCACCTCACAAAAAGAATATTGAATGCACGGCACACCGGCTTCCCTCAGCCCGGTGACATCAAGTCATTCGACTACCAGTTGTAACGCACGCCGAAGTTCGCTCCCCAAGGCTGCTCGATCTTGTCGCCGTTGCTGTACTCCAGATCAACGTGCATCGATACCTTGTCGGTCATCGCCATGGCTACGCCCGCGCCCAACTCGCCGCGAGAGCCCGACAAGTCGGTGCTGAAGCTGTTGTCATTGATCTCGACATCGCTGTTGCTGGCGAACTCGTGCACATAAGCGGCGCGCAGATAGGGTTGCAGGGTTTTGCCTTCGGTCCAGGTGAAGTTGCGACCAACCGTGGTACCGACTTTACCCAGCAAGGAACGGGCACGATCGCCATCGGCGGCCATACCGTTGTCCAGGTCGTAACTCGCGCCATCGATCATCACGCCGGACAGTTGAGCGTATGGCTCGACGAAGTAGTTTTCGGCCAGTCTGATATGCCGCCCAAACTCCAGCGAAGCACCGACGCCATTGGTGTTGTAATCACCCTTGGTTTTTTGCCCGTCACTGAGTTGTACGCTGGATTCGCTCTGGAATCGGTTGTACTTGAACACACCATCGAAGTAGTAGCCGCTGTCCTCATCCAGCCATGTGGTATAGGCACCCAGGTAGTAACTGTCGACTTCGCCAGTGGTACCGCGACTCAGGTCCAGGTCGGACTTGCTGTAACCGCCCAGCAGACCGACCAGCCATTGGCCGTCGCCCATGGGCAACGGCGCGTCGGCACCAAACGAAATGCCTTGCTGGGTTTGCTTGTAGGCAACACCGGAGCCTTCACTGACGTCGTATTTGTTGCCATAGGCGCGGATCCAGCCACCGGCCTTGCCGTGATCCATTCGCACCTCACCCATGCGTGAGCGCAGGGTGCTGAGCTCGCCGTACCACACCGTCGGTGCGGCGTTGAACAGCGCCATTACCGATTGAGCGCCCGGGCTGACGACGCGGCTGCTGGTGTCCAGAACCCAGTCGTTATCGCCCTGTTTGATCAGGTCATAAGAGAAAGCCCCCAGATCCACCGCCCCCCCTTTGAGGGCAAAGGTGGCGTCGCCCGAGCCGATATGCACCACCGATGTCGAACCTGCCCCGACCGGTTCCGTACCTTGACTGTCGAGCGCAATGGTATGGTTGCCACTGGCATTGCCTGTCACCGTCAGGGTATCGATCTGCCCCGTGGTGAAGTCGTTGTGCATATAGAACGTGCCGCCCTCGCCCGCCAGGGTTTCCACCGAGAGTTTGAAGAACTGCCCCGGATTGCCGAACTGCACCCCCCCGCCGTTCAAGGTCAGGTTCTGTACTTGACCGTCCTCGACCATGATCCATCGGGCGTCGTTGCTGATCGCCAGGTTCTCGACATTTTCCAGGCGCCCGGTCAGCGTCGCCAGGTGGTCAAGCGCGACGTCGGCACTGCTGCCATCGGCGACAACAATATCGCCAGTCAGGTGGCTGTTATTGACCTTGAAATTGGCCGAAGAACCGTTGATAACCTCCAGCAGCGTGCCATTGCCGCCCTTGAGCGTGGAGCCATTGTTGATTTCGATATTGGCCCGTTCGGTGTTGGTCTGGGTCAGACCATTGACGATTATGGCCGAACCCGTCAGGCCTTCGACATGGCTTTTATCGAGAATCAGCGCGTTGTCGGCCGGCAGATTGCCAGCGGTGTACAGGCTGACACCATTGAGCCCGCCAACGATAGTGCTGTCGCTAGCACGAACCTTGCCGCCGAAACTCTGCACGCCGATGCCATCTGCGTTGGTGGCAGTGACTGTTGTACCGGACTCCAGTGTCAGCTGCGATTGCGCGCTCAAGCTTGCGCCAAACTCGCCGCCGATGATTTCGCTGTCGCTGACCCGTGCAGTGGAGCCACCGCGTACCGTGCCGATCAGGCGCAACCCCGTGCGATCGCTGACCACTCGGCTTTTGTTGGTGATCGTGGCGTCACTGTTGGACAGTTCAACGCCGCTGCTGGTACCCAAGGCCGTTGTTTTCGAGTTGTTGAGTACCAGCGTCGAACCTGCCTCGGCACGAATCTGATTGGTCGTAGCGTTATTGGCGGTCAGACTTGAAGCATCCCGCACCAGCCATCTGTCTACCACTGTCGTGCCGTCAACCGTGCGCGAATTGCCATCCTCAACCACCGACAGTGCCAGCGCGCAGGGGCTGATCAGCAGCGCCGGCGCGAAGATGGCAAGTTTGAGCATCCGTGTGAGTGGTGAAACTGAAAATGCGTGACTGACGTACATGGTGTCGCTCCTGGGTCTGGCGGCTAATGGCAACCTATTGGCACCGTTCAGATCGTGCTGCTGAAAAGCCGGCGATCTTAGGAACTTTCCTACAGCAGATATGTAGGAGTAATCCTAAAGAGCGGGAGAATTCTCCCTCACAGCTGCATGACCCCGTACATAGGCAAGCGTCGGCACGGATGGAAAACAGCCGTGCCGAGCCTGGAAGGCGACTAAGGTGTAATCGGACACTCGTCAGCAGGCGAATGGAATGCTGTGCGGGTGACTAACGCCGCAGATCCCACCACTTCCGTTCCGTCATCGAAGAAGTACTGGATCTTCGCCCGGCCTCTGCGACTCGGATTCAGGTCATATAGCGGCTTGATATAGGTGCTGTAAGGCGTGACATCAAAGTCAAAGCCGGTCAGTGGGGACGCGGAATCACCCAGGACAAAATCCTTTTCGAACTTCACACCGGGAATTGGATTCTCAGGGCTGCCCAGATCGTCGCCGATCATGGGGATGAACACGAAGCTGATGGTGTCCCCCGCGTTGAGCAACCCCGTAAGGTCGGGTATCCGGACTTTCAGGGCCCCGTCGGGCTCCAGAGACCGGCAGCCCGGGTAACCGGTTGGGTTGTCGATTTTCGGGAAACTTGCTGCGGGCAGCTCCACCGCTATCGCGTTGACGTCGACGTCGATGGGTGCTGAATGCAGATCGTTTTCCACGCCGGGCCGCTGGACTTGATAGTGCACAGGCAACTCTTTGTTGTTTCCCCCTGCCTTGATGTAGCTCCAGGGAATAGTGACAGTATGGGGGTCGCCCGCGGTATGGACTGAGTCGTCAAAAGTGACTTGCGCTTCGGTAACCGGGGTACCATCCCAGAAGCAATCGACTACATCGTCGTTGATCGCCGTGGCGTGCCAGGTGAAAGTGAATTTGGCGCTCTGGCCTTTATCGGCCCTGGTCAGTTCATTGGTTCTGCTGTCGTCGAAGTTCTTCACTTCCCCTGCCAGCAGTGACGGATGAACAGGATCAGGCCAATCCACCGGAGGCCAGGGCACCCACGGAATCGGAACCTCGAAGTTGACTGGAAAGTTCGCGGACTCGGGGCCAAACGGGCGCCCCTTGCGAAAGATCTGATAACTGACCGCAGTCGTTTTGGTACCCGTGGTGGTCTGTCCGTACTCCTCCAGCATGAGTACGGCAGGTCGAACAGGAACTTCCATGGTCAGCATGTTGAGAAAGTCGAGGTCCGGCGCTATCTCAGTGCCCCCCCATGTCACACGAACCTTGTCACCGGCCTTCCAGTTATCGTATTTATCGATCCAGACACTCACGCCCCGCCCTACGTCCTCAATCAGCAACGGCCCCGGGTCGGCCTGGGGAACTTTCGGTGGTTTTAAATTCTCGGGAAGTGGCCCGAAAGTAAGGCCCACGGCTTTATGCACCGATACGGCACTGGGGTTTTGTGCTGAATCGATCAATACGTACAGAAATACGCACTCCGCGTCGCCAAAAGCACGGATTTTATCGGCGGGAATCTGCACAGTTGTATCATTAACGCCGGGGGCAGGGACATTGTCGAAAAACACCAACTCGGCGTCTGACGGGTCTTCGGGAATCGCTGCAGCATCCACCAGATAGATGGCAATTTTATCAGTAGGTTTCCAGTCCGGATAACCGGGAACCGTAACATTGAGGTTACCGCCAGCCGGAAGATTGTCATCGTCCAGATAATCAGCGACGAGCTTCAACTCGCTCGGTGGAATATGCTTGTACGGTGGTAGCCGATCACAAATGACTGTGGCCTGTTGTGATTCAGTCTCCCAGTCCGTGTAATCGAGGTTGATGTACTTCAATATGCACGTCGCGTCGTCCGGAAGAGCATTGGTATCGATAGTCATGGCAAAGGGGAAGGTTTCCGGGAGGGGCCCACCGTCCGCCGGTCTGGTGAACTCGTGATAGCCCACCTCGTCCCAACGCCCTGATCCGTTATCCAGATACAGTGTGACTTTGTCGGTTTCCTTCGGCGCTGGAGGATTTGGCCACGATGGAATGTATACCGTCAGCCCATCAATCAGCTTCGGCCCATTCAGCAGGCCAGCCGTCTTGTCGGCGTAATCCTCATCTTTGATCTCGATGACCATATCGGCAATGTTCGCCCGATGCTGGTTGCGCATTTTCAAATAGTCGGTGCTTGCCATCTGCCGTTGCAGCCGGTTCGGATCATTCGCCATATTCCTGCTCTCCTGTCACGCCAATGCAGCCGTAGGAGCCATGGCCATGCCATGGCCTTAGCGTCGGTCGAAAACATGGGCGCTACGCACAGCCTCGCAAATCCGCTGCACAGCAAGCCGAACTGACCTTTGGCGGAATTTAGCGCTCAATGCAGAGAAAGCGATACTGTCAAAGTTGACAGGTACCCCCTGTTTTTTTTTGCGTTGCAGGTCGAGGTTGCGCAGGGTTGCACCTGATCGACTGGCAACTGAACGGTACCCACCGCCACTCGCCACTCGCCACACCCGCGCCATATCGCTCGCCCGTTCCTGCAGCGGTTTCCACCCTGACTCTGGGCACCATGATGTTCGGCAAACAGACCAGCACCGAGGATTCCCTGCGGAGCATCGACAAGGCCTGGAACCTGGGCACCAACTTCATCGACACAGCCGATGTCTACTCCGACGGCCGCTCCGAGGAAATCGTCGGCGAAGCCATCGCCAGTCGCCGGCAGGAATGGGCGCTGGCCACGAAAGTCGACTTCGGACCGGCCGACGGTCTGCCGAACCGCAGCGACCTGAGCCGCAAGCACATTTTCAACGGCATCGAGGCCAGCCTGACGCGTCTGGGCACGGACTACCTCGATATCTGCACCGCGAAGACCACAACATCCCTACACATTGCTCGGCAGATTCAGCAGTACACACAGGAACGCGGTGTTGGCATTGTCGAGTTCGCCATTGCCTGGGTGTTGAATAACAGTGCGCTGACTTCGGCCATTGTTGGTCCACGCACCGAAGAGCCGTGGGATGCCTACACTAAGGCGCAAGCGGTCCGCGTTAGCGCAGAAGACGGGGCCTTTATTGATTCGCTGGTGACACCGGGGCATGCGTCGACGCCGGGGTTCAATGATGTGAGCCATTTCGTGTCGGGGCGTAGATCGCGTACGGCTTGAGTGCCAGCCCTCACCCTAGCCCTCTCCCAGGGGGAGAGGGGACTGACCGAGTACTGCTTGGAATATGTTTGAGCCTGAACTTTTTGCATCGAAACCATAATCGACCCGGTCTTTCAGGTCGCATAATTTCTTGAGACGACACGGTCAGTCCCCTCTCCCCCCGGGAGAGGGTTAGGGTGAGGGGGCGACGATTAAAAATCCTGCGCAGATGTTGAAAACATCGATCATCCGACCAATATTCAACACGAAAACCACGTATCCTCCGCACCCCGTTTCACCTTCAGCTTCGCGAGGACAGCTTGTCTAAAGGTATCGCTCTATCGGTTTCAGCCTCGGTGCTGTTTGCCGTCATGTACTACTACACCTCACTGCTGACTCCGTTGAGCGGTGTGGAGATTTTCGGCTGGCGCATGCTGTTGACCGTGCCTTGCATGACCGTATTCATGGTGCTGTCCGGCGAATGGAAACGTGTGGTCGAGATTGTCCGGCGTGTCAGCGCCAACCGGAAATTGATGGCCGGCCTGGTCGCCTCCTCGGCGCTGCTCGGCGTGCAACTGTGGCTGTTCATGTGGGCGCCGCTCAACGGCTACAGCCTCGACGTATCCCTGGGCTACTTCCTGTTGCCCCTGACCATGGTCCTGACCGGTAGGATCGCCTACGGCGAACGCCTCTCGTACTTGCAAAAAATCGCCGTGGTATTCGCCTGCCTCGGGGTGATCAACGAGGTGTATCAGGTTGGTGGTTTTTCTTGGGCGACCCTGCTGGTCTGCATTGGTTACCCGGCCTATTTCGTTTTACGTAAACGACTGGCGGCGGACAACCTGGGCGGTTTGTGGCTGGACATGGCACTGACGCTGCCCGTGGCCTTCTGGTTCGTGCACAGTGGCGCGCAAGGCTTCGGCGTGTTCGAGCAGCATCCGTGGTTGTCGCTGCTGATCCCGATGCTGGGCGTGATCAGTGCGTCGGCGCTGGTGGTCTACATCATCGCCAGCCGACTGTTGCCGTTCAGCCTGTTCGGGCTGCTGAGCTATGTCGAACCGGTGCTGCTGCTGGGCGTGGCGTTGTTGCTCGGGGAGAGCATCAAGAAAGGCGAGTGGCTGACGTACATCCCGATCTGGATGGCCGTGCTGGTGTTGGTCTTTGAAGGCTTCAAGCATCTGATGCGACAGCGCCGCCCGTAGGCCACACACAAAAACAAATGTGGGCGCGGGCTTGCTCGCGAAGGCGGTGTGTCAGGCAGTAGATTTCTCACTGACACTCCGCCTTCGCGAGCAAGCCCGCTCCCACAGTTCAAGACAGCGACTGCTTAGTCGGTGGACAACACACCACGGCGAACCTGATCACGTTCGATCGATTCGAACAACGCCTTGAAGTTGCCCTCGCCGAAACCGTCATCACCCTTGCGCTGGATGAACTCGAAGAACACCGGGCCCATCAGGGTTTCCGAGAAGATCTGCAGCAGCAGGCGCTTGTCACCCGACTCCGACGAACCGTCCAGCAGGATGCCCCGCGATTGCAACTCACCCACTGGCTCTCCGTGATTGGGCAGACGGCCTTCGAGCATTTCGTAGTAAGTATCCGGCGGCGCGGTCATGAAGCGCATGCCGATCTTTTTCAGGTGATCCCAGGTCTTGACCAGGTCGTCGGACAGGAAGGCAACGTGCTGGATGCCTTCGCCGTTGAACTGCATCAGGAATTCTTCGATCTGCCCGGCGCCCTTGGACGACTCTTCGTTGAGCGGGATGCGGATCATGCCATCGGGTGCGGTCATGGCCTTGGAGGTCAGGCCGGTGTATTCGCCCTTGATGTCGAAGTAACGGATCTCGCGGAAGTTGAACAGCTTCTCGTAGAAGTTGGCCCAGTAAGCCATGCGGCCGCGGTACACGTTGTGGGTCAGGTGATCGATGATCTTCAGGCCCGCCCCGACCGGGTGACGGTCGACGCCTTCAATGAACACGAAGTCGATGTCATAGATCGAGCTGCCTTCGCCGAAACGGTCGATCAGGTACAGCGGCGCGCCGCCAATGCCTTTGATCGCCGGGAGGTTCAGCTCCATCGGGCCGGTTTCGATGTGGATCGGCTGGGCGCCGAGTTCCAGGGCACGCTTGTAGGCTTTTTGCGAATCCTTGACCCGGAACGCCATGCCGCACACCGACGGGCCGTGTTCGGCAGCAAAGTACGAAGCAACGCTGTTGGGCTCGTTGTTGAGGATCAGGTTGATCGCGCCCTGGCGATATAGGTGCACGTCCTTGGAGCGGTGGGTTGCGACCTTGGTAAAGCCCATGATCTCGAAGATCGGCTCCAGGGTATTGGGAGTTGGCGATGCGAGCTCGATGAACTCAAAGCCCATCAGGCCCATCGGGTTTTCGTATAAATCTGCCATGGTCGGCGCCTCATCATGCTTTCAGAATTAACAAATGTCAGTTGCTAGCAATGCTGAGACCGGTGGGTGGCGCACAGGAGATGCCCCGCACACTGCGGGCGAGAAAGTCACCGTAGATCAGTTGAAACCCGAATATCTTCATTGTCGACCCAAGGCTCTTGCGGGCGAGGCTTCTGCTGCCAGAAGACGTTTATTCTTGTATGCGTAACCCGATTCTACACAGCGTAAAACAGTTTGTCCGCCTTCTGTATAAAATCCCCTTTTTCCATGACCGCGCAAGCGCTTTGTTACAGCGTAAAACCCCAAACCGCCGTCGGCCATCTATCATGGCAATCACCGAACTCTTCTTGGGAGGCACCCTGCCCTGCCAGCATTTGAGAGCCCTACTTCACCGCCTCAGGTTTCGCGAATGCCACTCAAAGCCAAGACCCGCCATCGCCGCACCAGAATGGCTGTCACTCTGATCAGCGGATTGCTCCCGGTGTTGCTCGGGTCCTTCATTCTTCATATGCAGGCAGAGCGGACCCAGGAACAAAGCAGCGCACAAACTGCCGAGGACGCGATTCGCCAGATCGAACTGATGCTCGATAACACCGCTCAAGCCGCACACGAGTTACTGCCACTCGCCGGCCAGAGTTGCAACGACGTCAAACTGACCCTACGCGAACAGGTCACCCGCCGCCCGTTCGTGCGTTCGACCAATCTGGTGTGGGAGGACATCATCTATTGCAGTTCGCTGTTCGGTGACATTGAGGAGAAGATCAACCCCGGTGACTACACCCAGGGGGCGTTATGGCTGATGAACGGCAACCCGGTCACGCCCAACACGGCGCTGCTGGTGTATCGGCGCAGCGAAGGCAAAAAAGGCGCCCTGGCGACCCTTGATGGCTACCACCTGGCTAACGTACTGCGCCTGATTGGACGCAAGACTTTACTGCAATTGCAAGTCGGCAAGAACTGGTTGTCGGCCGACGGTGTATTTCATGACACTGCCCTGCCCCGACTGCCGGTAGCGCACAGCTATCTGACCTCGCAACGCTATGCCTTTTCCGTGTCGGCCGGTTTTCCTTCAGGCGAAACCTGGCGCTACATGACCAGCGAATACCCGCCGTTGTTCAGCTTGCTGCTGTTTTTTGGCGTGATCGCAGGTTTCATCGGGCATTTCCTGCAAATGCGTTCCGTGTCGCCGACCCATGAAATGCAGCGGGCGCTGGATGCGGCGGAATTCATTCCGTATTTTCAGCCCGTTGTTGATGGCGACAGCAAGCGCTGGTCGGGGGCTGAAGTCCTGATGCGCTGGAAGCATCCAACCGAAGGCCTGGTGCGTCCCGACCTGTTCATCCCGCTTGCTGAACACACCGGGCTGATCGTGCCAATGACGCGCTCACTGATGCGCCAGACAGCCGCCCTCCTCGCGCCGCATAGCGCCTCATTCGAAAAGCCGCTTCATATCGGCATCAATATCACCGCCAATCACTGCCAGGACTTGCAACTGGTTCAGGATTGCCAAGAGTTTCTCGACGCATTTACTCAAGGGTCGATCCACCTGGTACTGGAGCTGACCGAGCGCGAACTGATCGAGCCTACGGCCACCACCCGTAAACTGTTCGAACAACTGCGTGAAATGGGCATAAAGATCGCCATCGATGACTTCGGTACGGGTCACTCGAGCCTGGGTTACCTGAGCCAGTTCAATGTGGACTTCCTGAAAATCGATCAGAGTTTCGTGGCCATGATCGGTATCGATACCCCCTCCAGCCACATACTGGACAGCATCATCGAACTGGCGGGCAAGCTCGATCTGGCACTGGTCGCCGAAGGCGTGGAAACCCTTGAGCAAAGTGATTACCTGAGTGATCGGGGTGTGAACTTTCTGCAAGGTTATCTGTTCGCTAAACCGGTGCCCGGCGCGGAGTTCATTAGTGCATTAAGTGAACATTAACTAAACATTTAACCGGCATACAACGATAACCCCCAGCCATGGGAATCAACACAGCACCGTTGTTACATGAAGAAAATGTCAGGATTTACTCTTGAGCAATTAACTACTACAATTTTTCATACCAGCGCTAAACTGGCAGGTGAATCACTGTCACCGGGTCGCTTCAAGGCTCTTGGCTTATAGCTTTGTTTGCGGTTGGTATCAGCCAAACACACTATTGGAGTAAAGATATTGTCCAGACTCGCTGAATTTCGTGCAGCCGAAAAGGCCCTTCAAGAGCAGCTCAAGCAGCTGGAATCGCTGAAGAACGATGCCGGGCTCAAGAAAGAAATCGAATTCGAAGAGAAACTCCAGGGGTTGATGAAAACCTACGGCAAAAGCCTGCGTGACATCATTGCCATTCTCGATCCGAACCCGACAAAATCCGGCCTGCAGCAGGCTGCACCAAAAACCCGTCGCGCCCGTGTGGTCAAGGTCTATCAGAACCCGCACACCGGCGAGCTGATTGAAACCAAGGGCGGCAATCACCGCGGCCTGAAAGCCTGGAAGGAACAATACGGTGCAGGCACCGTGGACTCCTGGCTTCGCGGCTGACACTCGTTGCAACAAAAAAGCCCTGCCGATGCAGGGCTTTTTCATGAATGGCATCTAATTGCAACGAACAGCAGCGATCAACTACCTGGTTGCCGACTAACTATTTGCTTAATCCATTCTGAATATCTAAAAACCCCGCTACCAGCCCGCCAAACACTGTCGCCGCTTTAAAGTTTCAGGCTGTTGCGCGCAGCCGCAATTTCATCCTGACTCGCCTTATAATCCTGCGCTTTTCCGGCGTAGGAAAGAACATAGGCCTTATCGGCATCCACCGCAGCGACCAATGTTTGAGAAAGCACATGCTGGCCGTTCTGCGTGATGGTGCAGGTAGTTTCCAGCGCAGCCAGGCGACTCAACATCGTCGAATGAATTCGAGTGCAAACACTCTGGTATCCGCCTTGAAAGAAGTCCTTTTGCAAGGTTTTGCGCATTTCCAGCAACACACCCTGCAGATTGACCTGATGCCCGCTTTCCACCTGACTGATGGTCAACTCCATCACCATGACCGGTGTAGCGCCCTGATCAACTTTTACCGCGCGCTGACGGCTGACGCCGGAAGCAGCTTCGGGAACTGTCTCAACCTGCCAGCCGGCTGGCCAGGTCATGACTGGCGCATCTGCGTAAGCGGCACTGGCCAATGAAAGTACACCTGCCAGGACCAACAACGATTTACAGAATCGACACATTGCACTGGGCACCTACGGATTGAGGCCTAAAGTCTGAGGCCCGTCCGGCTGTCAGGCAATAGCCGGTCATTCGGGTTTGGCGATGTCGGAACCCTTGCGTATCATTGTCACCATTCGTTAGCCCACATATTTTCCGGAGGGCCCATGAGCCTGCAAGAATTGAACACCTTCCCCGGCGTTACCGCACAACCGGACACCGCCACCCAGAAATTCGTCTTCAACCACACCATGCTGCGGGTCAAGGACATCACCAGGTCACTGGACTTCTACACGCGCATTCTGGGTTTCTCGCTGGTGGAAAAACGCGATTTCCCGGAAGCCGAGTTCAGCCTGTACTTCCTCGCGCTGGTCGACAAAAACCAGATCCCGGCCGATGCCGCCGCGCGTACCGAGTGGATGAAGTCGATCCCCGGGATTCTCGAACTGACCCACAACCACGGCACCGAAAACGATCCTGACTTTGCCTACCACAATGGCAACACTGATCCCCGCGGTTTCGGCCACATCTGCATTTCGGTACCGGACATCGTTGCCGCGTGCGAACGCTTCGAGGCACTGGGCTGCGATTTCCAGAAGCGCCTGAGCGACGGTCGCATGAAGAGCCTGGCGTTCATCAAGGACCCGGATGCCTACTGGGTCGAGATCATTCAGCCAGCACCGCTGTAAAGCACGGTGGATCATTCCCACGCGTGGGAACGACCATAGAAAAATCCCCTGTGGGAACGGGCTTGCTCGCGAACGCGCAGTGTCGGCCAACATCTCTGCTGGATGACACAGCGCTTTTCGCGAGCAAGCCCGCTCCCACTTTTGGAATGTGTCAGACACAAAAAACCCATGATCTCTCATGGGTTTTTTGTGTCTCCGGCTACCGATTTTATGCCGGTGCCGACGTCCGGATCAGGTGATCGAAAGCACTCAGGGAAGCCTTGGCGCCCTCGCCCACCGCAATCACGATCTGCTTGTACGGCACAGTGGTCACGTCACCGGCGGCGAACACACCAGGCACCGAGGTTTCGCCGCGAGCATCGACAATGATCTCACCACGGGGTGACAGCTCGATGGTGCCTTTGAGCCAATCAGTGTTAGGCAGCAGACCGATCTGCACGAAGATCCCTTCAAGTTCTACACTTCGCAGCTCGTCAGTCTGACGATCCTTGTAACGCAGGCCGTTGACCTTCTGACCGTCGCCGACCACCTCGGTGGTTTGCGCGCTGGTGATCACGGTCACGTTCGGCAGGCTGTGCAACTTGCGCTGCAACACCGCATCGGCACGCAGTTGAACGTCATACTCCAACAGCGTCACGTGGGACACGATACCGGCCAGGTCGATGGCCGCTTCGACGCCGGAGTTGCCGCCGCCAATCACCGCCACGCGCTTGCCCTTGAACAGCGGACCGTCGCAGTGCGGGCAGTATGCAACGCCCTTGTTGCGGTATTGCTGTTCGCCAGGCACGTTCATTTCACGCCAGCGTGCACCGGTCGCCAGGATGACAGTCTTGGCTTTCAATTGCGCACCGCTGGCGAAGTGGACTACGTGCAACTCACCTTCTTTGCCTGGCACCAACTTATCGGCACGCTGCAGATTCATGATGTCCACGTCGTACTGTTTGACGTGCTCTTCCAGCGCAACGGCCAGTTTCGGCCCTTCGGTTTCCTGTACAGAGATGAAGTTCTCGATGGCCATGGTGTCGAGCACCTGCCCACCAAAACGCTCAGCCGCCACACCGGTACGAATGCCTTTACGGGCTGCATAGATCGCCGCCGAAGCACCGGCCGGGCCACCGCCGACAACCAGTACGTCAAAGGCTTCCTTGGCACTTATTTTTTCAGCCTGACGCTCGATACCGCTGGTGTCGATTTTGGCGAGAATTTCTTCCAGGCCCATGCGGCCCTGGCCGAAGTTCACGCCGTTGAGGTAGATGCTTGGCACCGCCATGATCTGGCGCTCGTCGACTTCTGCCTGAAACAGCGCGCCGTCGATGGCCACGTGACGGATGTTCGGGTTCAGCACCGCCATCAGGTTCAGCGCCTGGACAACGTCCGGGCAGTTCTGGCAGGACAGCGAGAAGTACGTCTCGAAGTTGAACTCACCCTTGATCGAGCGGATCTGCTCGATCACTTCAACACTGGCTTTCGATGGATGACCGCCGACTTGCAGCAGGGCCAGCACCAGGGATGTGAATTCATGGCCCATCGGGATGCCGGCGAAACGCAGGCTGATATCGGCACCGGGGCGGTTGATCGAGAACGATGGCTTGCGTGCGTCGTCACCGTTGTCGAGCAAAGTAATCTGGGTGGAAAGACTGGCAACGTCTTTCAACAGTTCGAGCATTTCCCGGGATTTCGCACCGTCGTCGAGGGAGGCAACGATCTCGATCGGCTGGGTGACCCGTTCCAGGTACGATTTCAACTGGGCTTTAAGATTGGCGTCCAACATACGGGCGATTTCCTTTGTATTCACAGACATAAAAAAACGCCCGAGCGAATCTCGCCCGGGCGTTTTTATTGGGCGGTGCAGCTTGCTTAGAAGGTGCGGAAGTCCGCCCTGATGAAGCGCGTCACAGACTTAGATCTTGCCGACCAGGTCCAGGGACGGAGCCAGAGTGGCCTCGCCTTCTTTCCACTTGGCTGGGCAAACCTGACCCGGGTGAGCAGCGACGTACTGGGCAGCCTTGATCTTGCGCAGCAGTTCGCTAGCGTCACGGCCTACACCGCCATCGTTCAGTTCAACGATCTTGATCTGGCCTTCCGGGTTGATTACGAAGGTGCCACGATCCGCCAGGCCAGCCTCTTCGATCAGCACGTCGAAGTTGCGCGAGATGGCGTGGGTTGGGTCGCCGATCATGGTGTACTGGATCTTGCCGATGGCTGGCGAAGTGTTGTGCCAGGCAGCGTGGGCGAAGTGAGTGTCGGTGGAAACGCTGTAGATCTCGACGCCCAGTTTCTGGAATGCGTCGTAGTTGTCAGCCAGGTCTTCCAGCTCGGTCGGGCATACGAAGGTGAAGTCGGCCGGGTAGAAGAACACCACAGACCACTTGCCTTTGAGGTCAGCGTCCGAGACTTTTACGAAGTCGCCGTTTTTGAATGCATCAGCTTTGAACGGTTTAACTTGGCTGTTGATGATAGGCATCGTTGACTCTCCGTCAGGGGTTAAGAAGTTGATGGAGAGAACTTTACCCACTCGACGAACGCAAGGCTCATTGGCAAACCTCATGCCGCTGATTTGTTTTCGCTATTAGCCGACAGTATTAATAGAAGAATTCGGTATCTCGGGCGCGACCGGCTTTTCTGCGCGCAGCGCCATGCCCAGGAAGGGATTGGTTTCGATGTAACGCATGGCGGACTTCATGTCCTTCCAGCCCACATAACTCATCAACGATTTCAGATCCCAGCCGCTTTGGTGCGCCCAAGTGGCGAATCCACGACGCAGGGAGTGGCTGGTATAGAGTTCGCCCGCGATTCCAGCGCGCCCCAGGGCCTGACGCAACAGCGGTATCACGCTATTGGCGTGCAAGCTCTCCTCGCTCAGATGCCCCCAACGGTCAATGCCACGAAACACCGGGCCGCGCACCAGTGCCGCCTCGTTGATCCATTCGATGTAGGCCTGCACGGGGCACAAGCGCTGCAGCGCCGGCGTCTGATAAGTCTTGCCAAGGTTCTCGCGATCACTCTTGCTGCGCGGCAGGTAGAGGGTGATCCCCGCGCCGGCGCTGGCTTGAACGTGCGCGATTTGCAGCCGGCACAACTCATCGCTGCGAAAGCCCCGCCAGAAACCTAGCAGGATTAATGCGGTGTCCCGCCTGGCGCGCAACAGTGCGGGGCGATCGCCCTGAGTCCGGGCAGTTTGCGCCTCCTGCTCCAACCAGTTGACCACCTGCTCCAAATGTTGAAGTTGCAGAGGTTGCGCCTGTTTCTCCTGCGCCGGATGCAGCGCACGGATGCCTTTGAACACCTTGCGCACCAGCGGCGCCTTGGTCGGATCGGCAAACCCCTGACTGTTATGCCACTGCGCCAGCGCCGACAACCGTAGCTTCAACGTGTTGATCGACAACACCCCGGCATGGGCCACCAGGTAGCGCGCCACACTGTCGCCAGTAGCCGGCAGAAAACCACCCCAGGTCACTTCGAAATGCTCAATAGCTGCCCTGTAGCTACGCCGGGTGTTGTCGCGAGTGGCGGCTTGCAGGTAACGATTGAGGTCGCTCATGGAAATACCTTCTGACTAGTTACAAATTGGCGAACTGTAGGAGCGAGCAGGCTCCGGGCGGCGTTCCGACGATGGACATTAACGATGACGCGGGCCTCCTGAATGCCCACGGTACTCTCTGGTTTTTCGCGAGCATGCTCGCTCCTACAAGGACCGCGTTGAACTGGAGGAGCGAGCACGCTCGCGATGGACGTCAACGATGACACGGGCGTTCTGAATGCCCGCGGTGCTCTCTGGTTTTTCGCGAGCATGCTCGCTCCTACAAGGACCGCGTTGAACTGTAGGAGCGAGCACGCTCGCGATGGACGTCAACGATGACACGGGTCTCCTGAATGCCCACGGTGCTCTCTGGTTCTTCGCGAGCCTGCTCGCTCCTACAAGGACCGCGTTGAACTGTAGGAGCGAGCACGCTCGCGATGGACGTCAACGATAACGCGGGCTTCCTGAATGCCCGCGGTGCTCTCTGGTTTTTCGCGAGCATGCTCGCTCCTACAAGGACCGCGTTGAATTGTAGGAGCGAGCACGCTCGCGATGGACGCCAACGATAACGCGGGCTTCCTGAATGCCCACGGGGCTCTCTGGTTTTTCGCGAGCATGCTCGCTCCTACAGGGGACCACTTGTGCCAAAAACGTATCAAAACCACCTTCACACGTGGTAATACCAGTATATCCCGTGTCAGTATCATCGAGCATTTAACTTATTCAATTCAATGGTACAATGTGTATGTCAGTGGTATGTACCACAGTATTAAATCGTAGGAGACCCCATGGCTCGCGGTGGTGTAAATAAAGCGGTAGTTCAAGCGGCCCGGTTGGCGATCCTCGCCCGCGGCGAAAACCCCAGCATCGACGCCGTGCGGATCGAGATGGGCAATACCGGTTCGAAAACCACGATCCATCGCTATCTCAAAGAGCTGGACGACAGCATCGAACGCACCGAAACACCCTCCGAACCCATTGATGACGAGTTGCTGGCGCTGGTCGCAAGGCTCGCCCAACGGCTCAAGGAGCAGGCACAGGAACCCATCGACCAGGCCTGCACGCAGTTCGAACAACAACGCAAGGCACTGGAAACCAGCCTCACCGAAGCACAGGACGCCAACACTGAGCTGCAGCAGCAGTACGAGTTTCAAAGCCTGGCGCTGGCCCAGGAATCCGACGCACTGCAGGACACCCGCTCGATGCTGCAGACCGAGCAGACCCGCAACGCCGGGCTGAATCAGGCACTGGCCGATTTCGAACTACGCCTGCAAGACAAGGACGAGCAGATCCGCTCCCTTGAGGAAAAGCATCTGCATGCCCGCGATGCCCTGGAGCACTATCGCAATGCGGTGAAGGAACAGCGCGAACAGGAAATCAGTCGCCATGAAGGCCAGGTTCAGCAGCTGCAGATGGAGTTGCGTCAGTCACAGCAGAGCACCCTGGTGCGCCAGGACGAAATCACCCAACTGCATCGCGACAACGAGCGCCTGCTGACGGAAAACCGCGGCACCCTGCGCGAGTTGAGCTCACTGCACGAACAGCTCAAGCAAAGCCACGCCCGCCAGGATCAGCTACTGGAACAGACCACCCGGGTCGACGGCGAACGCACCCTCCTCCAGGAACGCTTGCGCGTCGCCCTGCTGGAAAGCCAGGCACTCAAACAGAATGTCGACGAGCAGTCGCAGCTGAACAAGGCACTGGAAGCCGAGCTGACCAAGGCCCAGGCAGACCTGGAAGAAAGCGTGCGCCTGGCCGCTGCCGTTGCGGCAGCGCCAGCCACAGCCACAGCCACAGCCACAGCCACAGCCAAAGGCGATTAACCGGCGACCGGCGTGCGCATGGTGACGAACTCTTCGGCGGCCGTCGGGTGTACGCCGATGGTTTCGTCGAAGTGGCGCTTGGTCGCGCCGGCCTTCAAGGCAATTGCCAGACCCTGAACGATCTCACCGGCCTCCGGGCCAACCATGTGGCAACCCAGGACCTTGTCGGTCTTGGCATCCACCACCAGTTTCATCAACGTGCGCTCCTGGCACTCGGTCAGGGTCAGCTTCATCGGCCGGAAGCTGCTTTCGAAAAGCTGCACTTCGTGGCCAGCTTCCCGAGCCTCCTCCTCGGTCAAGCCAACGGTGCCGATGTTCGGCAGACTGAACACGGCCGTCGGGATCATTTTGTAATCCACCGGACGATACTGCTCCGGCTTGAACAGACGCCGTGCCACCGCCATGCCTTCGGCCAGCGCCACCGGCGTCAATTGCACGCGCCCGATCACATCACCCAGGGCGAGGATCGATGGTTCAGCGGTCTGATACAGCTCATCGACTTCGACAAAGCCCTTCTTGTCGAGCTTCACACCGGTGTTTTCCAGCCCGAGGTTGTCCAGCATCGGACGCCGGCCAGTGGCGTAGAAAATACAATCCACTTCCAGCGCGCGTCCGTCCTTGAGGGTAGCTTTCAAGCTGCCGTCAGCCTGCTTGTCGATGCGCGCGATATCGGCATTGAATTGCAAGTCCATGCCACGCCGGGTCAGCTCTTGCTGCAAATGCTTGCGCACCGAGCCGTCGAAGCCGCGCAGGAACAACTCACCGCGATAGAGCAATGTGGTCTCGGCGCCCAAACCGTGGAAGATGCCGGCGAACTCGACGGCGATGTAGCCACCGCCCACCACCAACACTCGCTTGGGCAGCTCTTTGAGGAAGAACGCCTGATTGGAACTGATCGCGTGCTCGTGCCCCGCAATATCGGGAATCTGCGGCCAGCCACCGGTGGCGATCAGAATGTGCTTGGCGCTGTGGCGCTCGCCATTGATCTCGACGGTATTCGGATCGACGATTTTGGCGTGGCCTTCATGCAGCGTGACGCCACTGTTGACCAGCAGGTTGCGATAAATGCCATTGAGGCGATTGATCTCGCGATCCTTGTTGGCGATCAGCGTCGCCCAGTCGAACTGCGCCTCGTCCAGGCTCCAGCCAAAACCCGAGGCCTGCTCGAAGTCGTCGGCAAAGTGCGCACCGTACACCAGCAGTTTCTTCGGCACGCAACCGACGTTCACACAGGTCCCGCCCAGGTAACGGCTCTCGGCCACCGCCACTTTCGCACCAAACCCGGCAGCAAACCGCGCAGCCCGCACCCCGCCGGAACCAGCACCAATCACATAAAGGTCAAAATCGTAGGCCATTTTCAATCTCCTCGGCAGGCCAACAGCATACCTGCGCACGGCCGCTGAGCAAGCGTTGTGCTCAAATGCGCGGGGCGTGGGATTCGCGACTTTTGATCAATGCTCCAATGCAGATTGCATTTGCGGTATGCGCAGAGTGCGCCATGCAATCAAAATCGCCATGAGTGCCAAGCCGAACGTTACCCACGAAACCAAACCGATTCCACCTTCGAACGCCGCCCCCGCCTGCACCATCAACGCCCTTGCCTGATCACCCGACAAGCCTCCCGCCACATGATAAGCGCCAGACAGCGTTTCACTCGCCAGCATCATCTGCACGTCGCTCAGAAACCCCGGAAGCTGCAACGCACCGCGATAGTAGGCCGTGACGACACCGCCGAGCACTGTCGTCCCCAACACCACGCCCACTTCATAGGCCGTTTCGCTGATGGCCGACGCAGCGCCCGCTTTAGCCAGTGGCGCAGCAGACAAAATCACATCGTTGGACACCGTCGCAATCGCACCCACACCAATGTTGAGCAAGGCAAAAGCCACCACCAGAATGGTCAGGCTACTGCCCATGCTGGCGACCAGCAGAAACGCCGATCCAGCAAACGCCATCAAGATGGGTATCAGCACATGCACCTGTACTCGCCGCGCAACCGGCACAACCGCCATCCCCACTGCAATTGCCACGACTTGCCCTGGAACCAGCGCGAGGCTGGCGCTCAAGGGCGACATCTGAAGAACGATCTGCAGGAACTGAGTGGTAAAGAACACGAAGCCGACGAGAAACGCGAGACTCATCAGGTTGATCGCTACAGAGCCGCTGAATGCACCATTGCGCAACAGACTAAGGTCCATCAACGGCACTGGCAGACGTAATTGTCGACGCACAAACATCCAGCCCGCTACTGTGCCTGTTGCAAATGCTGTCAGCGCCATCCAGTCGATACCACTGCTGGCAATGTGTTTAATGCCATAGACAATGGCACCAAGCGCTACCATCGATTGCAGAATGCTTATCGGATCCAACGGTCCTGAAGCATCCCGCTCGGACTCGGGCAGCAACAGTGGTCCCAACACCAGCAACGGCACCAACACAGGCACCGCCAGCAGGAAAATCGAGCCCCAACTGAAGAATTCCAGCAAAACCCCACCCACCAAGGGACCAAGTGCCGAACCTACCGTCAATGTCGTCGCCCAGATCGCGACTGCCAGCCTGCGTTCTTCTCGATCCTCGAACACCGAACGTATCAACGCCAACGTTGACGGCATCAGCATTGCACCGAAAATGCCCATACAAGCTCGTCCGGCAATCAGTTGTGCGGCGGTACCCGAATACGCGGTCAGCACCGACACAATCGCAAAGCCCAAGGACCCGACCAACAACAACTTACGATGACCAACCCGATCTCCCAGACCACCCATCGACACCAGCAGCCCTGCCAATACCAGCGAATAAGCATCGATCATCCACAGCTGCTGGCTGGCAGTGGGACGCAGGGCCTCGGCAATCTTGGGTAACGCGAATCCGAGCACCGTGTTGTCAACTGTCACCAGCAATACGGGTAGCATCAGGACGCTTAGACCCAACCAACGCTTTGATCTCGCCCCGAGGCATCTCGCCTCACTTATTAATGCCATCAGTAAAACTCCTTAATGCCTACAAAAATTCACGAGGCATTTTTCATTGCACCCGAGAAACGTTTCCTACGCGCTTCCTTAGCGAGGATTTACTCAGTTCAGCAATGAAAAAACGTGCTGACAATCGACGGCACCAGAACTCAAGCGGCTGCCTAATTTATTTGAAACGCCCTGCAGGTCACGTCTGAACTCGTCGTAATCCTGATTACGGACATTTTTAATCAAGTGCTCCATCCCTTCCGCCAGCGCAGCGCGCTGATGGCTTGCCTGGTCATTTTCTAGCTGTATGTCCCAGTAGACTTCAGGCGGATTCACGAGAACCCGTGACAATAACGCCATCATTGTGCGCATCGGAGGCGGCATCACCTCAAGAGCACTTTCCATATCTAGCGAAGACCTTGCCAACGCTAAACCGAACCCGAGAATTGCGGCATGGGGCAGCGCCTGACAGAGCGCCATGAGCTCATCATGGGCCACTGGCGTCATTCGCTTTATCTTCATCCCAGCCCCCATCAGGTGGTGCTCAATGAAGGTCGTAGGCGTGTCGCTGGCTTCTAGACAAATTGCGACGGTACGCCCCTGAACTGAGAGCTTGGGTGAAAACATCGGATTGACACCCACGAAAGGCTGCTGGGGCGAGGAATCTTTCAATGCTCTGTAAAATGGCTCCTGAACAGAGCAAGTCGGTATAAACACAACATCGCTCGAAACGGAACCAACGACCCAAGGTATTGCCTGGATGGCCACGCTTTCAGGCAGCGCAAAGACAACTGCAACTGCCCCTTGGAAGATGTACTCGGTGTTACTGAATGGGCTTGTGACATCAACTTCATAGAAGCCACTTTTCTGCTCCGAAGGCTTGCGATCCACCAACCGGACATCGTATCCATATTGCACAAAAATGCGGCTGATCAATGAACCAACCAAACCAGCCCCACCCAAGACAACTACCGTGTCGCTCATCATGATTCGCTCCCTGCGACAAAACTGTAATAAGGCACGCTCGCTTTGACCAAAGTTTCTTCGAGCTCTTGCTGTGGATCGGAGTGCGCAACAATTGCACCACCAATTCCAAATTCGACCTCGTTACCCTGAAGCACTGCTGTCCGGATAACAATACTCAGTTCTGCTCCACCACTGAAAGATAACCAGCCTAATGCGCCTGAGTACACACCACGGGCAGAAGACTCCAATACGTCAATAATTTCCATCGTGCGTTTCTTCGGAGCTCCCGTCATTGAGCCACCCGGGAAACAGGCTCGAATAGCTTCGATCGCAGTAACATCCGAGCGAAGGTGCCCACGAACCGTTGAGACCAGCTGGTGAACCGATGAAAAACTTTCCACTGAGAAAATCTCAGGAACATGAACGCTCCCTGGACGGCACACTTGATTCAGATCATGGCGCACCAAATCGACAATCATTAAATTTTCGGCCCTGTCCTTGGGCGAGTTGCATAGCTCATCGCGCAATAGTTGATCCTCTGCGAATTGGTTGCTACGCGGCCTGGTCCCCTTGATCGGTCTGGACTCTATCAATCCGCTATCGTCGACTCTGAGAAAGGTTTCGGGCGAAGCGCTCAATACTGAAAATCCTGCAAACGATAGATAGGCGCCGTAGGGGACTGGGCTGGCTTGACGCATTCGCCGATAAGCGCTCAAAGGCGCGCCGTCGTACGCCATTTTTGCCCTGTTGGTCAAGCAGATCTCATACGACTCTCCATCAGTGATGTACTTGAGAGATTGATTGATCTTACTGATGTAATCACGTGGTCCGTCCTCAAGCGAAAGCTTCAGCTCATCTACCGCACCTGGAATAAACGTACTGCAATGATCTGACTCATCATAACGATTGAGAAAATCAGGTAAGGACGGCCAAACAACAGCTTCGCCAGTCGCAATCATCATGCATTCATAGGCCTTGTCTTCATGATGATCAAAGACAAAGAAATGTGGTGCAAACATAAATGAAGCGTCCGGATGAACCGAACGATACGCTTTGCGCCCACCCGCTAGTGCCTTCAACTCGTAACCGAGGTAGCCAACAAAACCTCCCTTGAAAACAAACGGCAAGTACTGAGGGGTTGCCACTTGCACAGATTCGAAGATCTGCGCAGTCAGTGTAAAAAAGTCGCCTTTGATGCTTTTTTTACCCTTGGGCCCCACAAGTTTAAGGCACTCATCGTTGACATCGTATTCAAGCCTTATCGCCCCTTGAGTCTCCCCGCTTCCCATGATCGAGTAGCGGGCATTAGGTCTTTCCGACTTCTCGCTGTCTAGCCAAAAAGCATGACGATCATCAGCATAAAGCGTTAAAAATACTGATTGTGGATCCGTGTATTCGGAGAATTCACGATAAGCAAGCTGCATATTCAGCATCCCCCCTACTGCGACGTATGCATTTTTTGACGACGTGCTTTCCGTGCCGGACTCTAAGCGAGTCCTATTGGTGTCGTTATGCTCTAGTGCCATTCGTATGAAGTTGCTCAAAAGCGCATGGCCATATTCTGAATCGATAGATTCAGGGTGGAACTGAACACCCCAAACCGGCCTCGTCACGTGTTCAATTGCCATGATCACACCTTCAGACGTCCAGGCCGTACATTTGAGATCTGCTGGCAGGCTTGTACACATCAACGAATGGTATCTGACCACTTCGAACTGATCCGGTAAATCTCGAAAGAGCCCTTTACCTGAATGAGTAATGCGACTGCGGTAGCCATGAACAGGATTGGGAGCGTGCCCCACGGTTCCCCCGAGAAATTGAGCGATGCCTTGGTGACCCAAACAAATACCGAGTAACGGGACAGGTGAATGGAGAATGACGTCACCGCAAACACCAAAATCCCCCTCATCTCCGGGGTGCCCTGGACCGGGTGACAGGACAACAGCATCATATTTTCCGATGCCCAATTCATCGTACCGGGCGGTATTTTTAACTACATCTGCGCAAATGCCTGTCACTTCATACAGATACTGAGCGATGTTATGTGTGAAGGAATCGAAGTTATCAATCAGCAATATTTTCATGAGGATTGCCCCGGGCCCAGATACTGATTGATCAGGAGATCTTCCTGAATACATGTCTCTTCTATAATCAGTTTGAATATCGACTCGGTGTATGCAGGCCTCAATCCTACCGCTTCCGATTGGATCTTAATCATATCGAGCACGTAGGAAATTCGTCCGGGCTGCATCATCGCAATGCCATGGATGGCTTTGAGATCGGCAATGCCCATACAAACCTTCATTCGCTCAGAAAGCAGGTCTACAACTTGCAAATTTATCAAGTCAAGCCGTTCGCGCTGCGACTGCAAAATGTTAGACATGTCTGTCTGCGATAACTGTCCCTGTTGTTTCATCTTTTCCACCTCTTTTAGCCAACTTCTGGAAGATAGTTGTCAGTCAGGCGTGATCCGGCTCATCGATAGCAGGCCCCCATAACCCTTTGCTAGTCATATCCAACAGAGCCTTCCCTAATAACCTGATGTCTTTGTCACTGTGGCTTGCTGATATCGCAAAACGCAGCATCGCTTTGCCTTTCGCAATAATTGGATAAAACACCGGGAAGACCAGCATGCCTTGGTCACGCAGGACTCTCGCAGCCTGCAAACCGGCCTCCTCTGTTTCGAAAAACGCTCCTCTTACCGGTGATTGAATACCTGCATTGAGTAACCTGTTATAGGTGAGGGAATCTAAATGGCTGACGTTTTCCCAAAGTCTCTGTTGCAGGACATCGAGCTCTTCACTGAGATGGATTTTCGCCGAGGCAACGTTCGCCGCCAGCATGGGCAGCATAATGGAGTGACCGAATATCAGTGGGTTCGCTAGGGTTCGGATAATTTCAATATCCCGTGAATCTGAAACTACGACAAAACCACCTGAGCCACCAAATGCCTTGGATAGTGACCCCGCCAGAATAGTATTTGCTGGTAACGAGTGATGAACCGCTGAAAAGGCATAACCCGCACCATGACGTCCGACGATCGAAATACCATGAGCATCGTCTACGTATAGGTATCCCCTCGCCAACTCTAGTTGCCGAGAAAGCTCCGCGATGGGCACAAGACCGGTCATCGAACCAATTCCATCGATTAAAAGCACCGGAGTCTCACCTTTGTCGGTGCATTCCTTCAGCATTGTGGTCAGCGATTCTGGATTGGTGGACTCAACTCTAGAAACAGAACCGAACTGCTCCAAAATCCCCCTAAGTACCTGCATCGAAGCATGGGCGGTTTTGTCCATCAGCCAGTGGATTCGTTTTTTGACCGGGTATCTACTTAACGAACCACTCCCCAGCAACGGTAAAACACCTAAATGGACACTGCTGGTAGAGGTAAACACCGCGACGCCACTGCCTCTGTAAACCTGACCAAGTAACTCTTCCAATTGAGGCAGGTAACTCGGGCGCATTGCATTTCGAGAAGACGACAGGTGCAATCCGGAAGTTTCCATAGCGTGGTGTGCGGCGCCGATCAATGCCGAATGGGTTTCTAAGCCCAAGTACGAACACGAAACGAACTCCGTGAACGTACCTCCGTCTTGCAATGTAATTTCCTTACCCACACGACTCGCAACGGTAAAACCTGTAAGTCCTTCCTTGTAAGCCTTGGCAAGCGCTCCAGTAGTGTTACCGCGCCGAACGCTCATCCAGTCTTGTTTAGTTTGCGCATCCATTTCTAAAACTCCTTTATGAAAATCAAAGAGATTTGCATCCGACGGTCATTACTGAACTGCCCGACGCGTCGGACGCTTCCTTGTCCATTACCGTCTGTACATTTGTTAGCTGACTCTGCTTAAACAATTCGCGTATTGCTTGGGCCTGCGCCTCACCATGCTCAATGACTAGCCAACCTTCACGACTTAGTAGCTGGTCCGCGAGCGAGATGATTTGCCGTATCAGTTCTAGTCCATCGGTACCGGAATAGACTGACGCCTGTGGATGATGAACACTCCATTCAGGCAGCAACTCCTGGGACTGAGGGACGTACGGAGGATTAGCGACAATCAAACCCACTTCATGTGTGAATCGCTTAAATGCCTGTTCGTCACGAATGTCTGCTTGCAAGTGATTGACCCGTATCTTCCTGCCGGCAAGCCGATCGATGTTGCGCTTGAGGTACTGCACCGCTATCTCATCAAACTCCACGCATGTCACTTTAAGATCTGGTCTGCGCCGTGCGATTGCCAAGCCAATCGCGCCGCTTCCAGCACACAAATCGAGAACATTCACGCCCGCTCGCAGCGCGGCGCTAGTCTCAAGCCACTTATGAATGATTTGGCTGTGAGGACGGGGGATGAACACGCCGCTACCTACCACCAGCGGCATTTCGTCAAACTCCACCATGCCAACAATATGCCCAAGAGGAACTCGGTTACAGCGCTCTTGAACCGCCAACATAAATTCTTCGATCGCACGACTTTTATCCAACCGCTCGATATAGCGATCTATAAGACAACTCAAATCCTCTTCCAAGCTCCAGACACCAGATTCCTGCAACATGGCCCGCGCTTGACCAATAGCAAAATACTCACGATCAGTAAGACTCATGACCACTCCTTATAATATTGCGAAAGCCTTTTCAAGATCGACTCATAAAGATAAGAAAATGCCACCAACTCCGGCGGAGGCGTGAAAGTCGGATGCAAGTCACTAATTAGTTGCTCATAATTACGCGACAGCCCTTCATCTAAAAGAGGAAACCAATAAGGTTTTATATCCCAACGATACTCATATCCAGTGGCAAACATCTGCTGTACCGTTTCCCTGACTGTATACTCGCGGGCTAACCCAGATAACGGAGCACGGACTGGGTTGAAAGGGCTGAGATCTAGATCGGATGTCTCTACATCTGTTAGGCAATCAGCTATATACCGCGCCAACAACGGTGATTGGTGCAGACCATCTCGGTAGGTACCTGTTGCGAGCCAAAGACCTTCGATGCAACACTCGCCAATTAATGGAAAACCATCTGCCGGAATAGGTCTATTACCAACTTGTATAGAAATGATTTCAGCGCTACCAAGGTCCAGATTCAATTGATCAACAGCACAATCAAGCAAAAACTGAACATCTGATATGAGAGCCAGCTGCTTTGGCCGCTCCGAAATAATGTTAGTTGCCCCCAAATACAAGACTCCATCTCCACGAGGGACGCAGTGTAAGCCGCATGCAAACGCACGATTTGGCGTCCGTATGACCGAACTCGGCAATTCGACCCCTTCTGGCACCTTTACAAGAATGGAAACGCCATAACCACTAAACAACGGTGGAATTTTTTTTACGAGTTCGTCAAAATCACTTAGCAACTCCAGAGATTGAACGCCTGCGGCAACCACAACCTTCTTTGCCCTTAGAACCTCCCCGTTGCACAACTCGACACCCGTCGCTACTCCACCCTCAGCCAACACTCGCTTAGCATTCTCATTTTTCAGAGCGCCTCCTTCGGTGAGAAATGCAGCATCCAGTTTCTGTAGTAAAAGATGCGAATTAACCGAATGTTCGTTTGGTATGTATAACCCCCGCAGAGGGCGAACCAGATGGTTGGGCTTAAGCCACTCCATCTTGCGTGGTTCTACAATTTCGAACGGCTCACCATACTCACGAAGGGTACTCTCGATGGTGTCGTAGTTAACGCTATCCACCTCATCCATGCCTGCGGTATTGAGCAGCACATGAGTCCCCATAGCGGTAAATAATGAACTAGAATCACCTGAAGAAGTTGCCAGCCGCTGCGCCCAGTTTGACCACAGGTGTTGGGCTTGTCGGTCCATATCTAGTTTCAATCGACCATAATCACTTGAAAGTAAACCGCTTGTTACCTCCCCGAAACATCCATTCATAGCTCCCGCAGCTTTTGACGCTGAATTTGTGCGATCCGTCTGACCTATGCGGCATACACTTAAACCTCGTGTTGATAGCTCATATGCAATTGAGCCACCAACTGCTCCTGCACCCACGACAATAACGTCGAATTCCATGTACACCTCGAACCGTCACCAGCAACGGAGAAATAAATGATTAATCAAGAAACTATTTATTTCTAAGGCTTCGTCACATCGCAATTCAATGCAAGAATAATTTCATGATATGTCAACGTTACAAATTGACATAACTTCTTGCGAGACGTAGGAACAAGCCTTCAGACATTCGGAGACATGCAAAAAAACTATGAATTAGACTCAAATATCAGCAGCACCAGTTCTTATTTTTTGGGCACACGCACTCAAAAGGACAAATATTTACTGAGTGCAATCCTATCAAAAGAAATTCAGCCATTTATAGCGAACAGTAACAATTTTTTCGCGTAAATAACTCTTACCTCGTGACGTATCCGCCTCGGGCAATCGGCTACAGCAATATTTGAAAGTTTTTTCTTTCAACGCGCAAAAGCAAACGCCCCGAACAAGTCGGGGCGTCTTTTTAGTCTCACCTATGCTTTACACAGCGTGAGTTATTCTGTTCAGCACACCAGCCAAGCCGCTATCAGTAAGCCTTGCCAGTCTTGTAGAAGTTCTCGAAGCAGAAGTTGGTCGCGTCGATGTAACCCTCGGCGCCGCCGCAGTCGAAGCGCTTGCCCTTGAACTTGTAGGCCATCACGCAGCCGTTCTGGGCCTGCTTCATCAGGGCGTCGGTGATCTGGATTTCGCCGCCCTTGCCTGGCTCGGTCTGTTCGATCAGGTCGAAGATGTCCGGGGTCAGGATGTAGCGGCCGATGATGGCCAGGTTCGACGGTGCGTCTTCTGGTTTTGGTTTTTCCACCATGCTGTGAACGCGGTAGATGTCGTCGCGGATCATCTCGCCGGCGATGACGCCGTACTTGTGGGTCTCTTGCGGATCGACTTCCTGGATGGCCACGATCGAGCAGCGGAACTGCTTGTACAGCTTGACCATCTGGGTCAGCACGCCGTCGCCTTCGAGGTTGACGCACAAGTCGTCCGCCAGGACCACCGCAAACGGTTCGTCGCCGATCAGCGGACGGCCAGTCAGGATTGCGTGGCCCAGGCCTTTCATTTCGGTCTGGCGGGTGTAGGAGAACGAGCAGTTGTCGAGCAGCTTGCGGATGCCGACCAGGTATTTTTCCTTGTCGGTGCCCTTGATCTGGTTTTCCAGCTCGTAGCTGATGTCGAAATGGTCTTCCAGGGCGCGCTTGCCGCGGCCGGTAACGATGGAGATTTCGTTCAAACCGGCATCCAGTGCTTCTTCGACGCCGTACTGGATCAGTGGCTTGTTCACCACCGGCAGCATTTCTTTGGGCATGGCTTTAGTCGCTGGCAGGAAGCGAGTACCGTAACCGGCTGCTGGGAACAAGCATTTCTTGATCATATAAGTCCTTGAAAAGGCTGTGTGTTCGAGTTTCGGCGCAGTCTAATCAGGCGGCGGGCACCTTACAATGCCCCGCGCTGGCTATCCGATGCCATCATAGAGAAAAATTCTCGCCGATAGTTCCCCGCGAGAGTGAACAGGCCTGCGGACAGCCCATTATTGATAGCAGAGACTCGCGGATTTGCACGGTTTGGCCCTGCAATAAACAAACCACCATACGCCTGTCGACACTGGTTGAGTGCATTTGGCGCTATTATGGTGCGATTGAACCAGACCACGAGGTTATTAAATGTCGGCAGCAAAAAGCGTTAACGGGTACTTGATCAACCAGGCGAAAGACGGCCAATGGTGGGTAGACAGCGTCGCCGGCGAAAATATCGCCGGGCCATTCCCGACCGAGGCACTGGCCATCGAAGTGGCATCGGTGTTCCAGGATCAGCATCCGGCACCCAAGCGCCGCGGCAAAGACAAGAACTGATGCGACCACAGCCCTGCCTTTGCGCAGGGCTTTTTTGTGAACTTCCACACATAAGTGGCCTTTCGCTATAACCTTTTGCCTGCGGCGCTGTCACAGCCTTAGCCTATCCCCCTGACGACGACCACGCCATGAACAAGATCTTGCCACTGATAGCTGCTTTGGCCCTCTGCGGCTGCGCCACCACCGAACAAACCTACCTGGATAATGGCGAACAAGGCCTGACCATCGATTGTTCCGGCGAAGCCAACTCCTGGGCCACCTGTTACGAAAAAGCCGAGGCCTCCTGCGCTGGCACCGGGTACCGGATTGTCGGTACCGACGGCACGCCTTCGCTCAAGGAGAGTGACAAGACCCTCGGCGCCGACGTTGGCAACTACAAGAACCGCAGCGTCGTGGTGGTCTGCAAGTAAGGCGCCCTGCCCTACATGTGGATTTCCGCGAACTTGATCCCGAGACCGCGCACGGTCTCGACCAACTCGTCCAGACGAGCGAAGGACTCGACTTCATCCTGATCGTCCACCAGAAAGTAGCTGCGCCCGGCGCTTTTCTTGAAAAACACGATCCATTCCTCCGGACATGCCGGGTTCTGGATCACATGGGTGGCAGAGATAAGACCCTCTGCATGACGTTGCCGTACCTGTTCCCGCTTCATGCCCGACTCCAGAAATGACAATGCCGCCAAAGCCTGGTTTTGACGGCATCGATGCGAACTGGCGATAGTCTATCAGCCGGAAATGCATTCGTTGGCAGCATCTTGTACATCCCGTGGACGCACTGGCACGTTGGAGATACGTTCGTGCAACTTGATGCCGCTGCCGCTGGAGCGCTCTTCGATATCGAATACCGCGGCCGGGCCAGAAGACAATTTCTGCGGCACGATGACTCGCAGCCCGTCTTTTTGCGGCTCTATTTGCAGGGCGCCGCGGCTGTCAGCCAGCTTGTCGCTCAGACACTGCGCATATTCCTGGGGCTTCTTTCCTGAACGCACGTTCATGGTCGGCAGCGTCTGGTTGATATCGGCGACACTTGCACAACCACCCATTGCCAATACCCACGGCAGACCCCATACACCCCACTTCATACAAAACCTCCGATAAAGACCCTCCGACCACACAAACCCGGTTTTTCTCCGCAGCGATGTCTTTTACCGCCCAATAATTACGCAATATCGGTTTTTTATTGTTCACCGAGCCCTTCCCGGCCGGATAATAAAGCCTACGGGCTGATAAACTGCGCGCCGTTTTTGTAGAAAAAGCCCTTCTGGAGGCGCCCCATGAAATTTATCCATCAGCGCGAGCACCTCAATGAGGACGATATCGTCGTCATTCAATGCTCCCAAATGTGCAACATCCGTCTGATGAACGACGCCAACTTCCGCAGCTTCAAAAATGGCGGTCGCCACACCTATCACGGCGGTGCGTTCGACACCTTCCCGGCACGCATCACGGCGCCAAGCACCGGTTTCTGGAACATCACCATCGATACGGTCAACCGCCGGGCGATCAGCGTGACCCGTAAACCGACGCTGACGCACTCGATCAAAATCATCCGCCGCTCCAGCACAAAACTGAGCTGAGTGACGTACCCGATATAAAGAAAGGCAGATATGACCGTGGCTCAAACGACCAAGTACGTCATCAAATACAAGCTCAACGGCGAACGCCGCTTCGAGTTCGCGCAACTTGAAAACGGCACCGCAGAAGAAGCCAGGGCAGCGCTGGATGCCATTCATGGCCAGGGCGACGTGATCAGCGAAATCAGCGTCAGCAAAGCCCTGTAACACCCTCTGCCGCGACCATCTGGACGGTTTGACCGCAAGAGTCGGAGTGTCCGCCCTGGCAATGCCTTTCAGACTGGTCACTTCGAATCCGGAAGGCCTGGTGCCCATTGCCAAACGCTGGCATGAACAGATGGGGCTGGCAGTGCGCTTTCCTGAGTCCCACCAGGCATTTCTCGAACGATGCGTCATGAGCCTATGAATCCGATGACTTTCGATCTGTTTGCCGATGCAGAGCCCGAGCAAGCGCCCAGGCGCGAGCAGATCGGTGAGCAATCATACGTTCTCAGAGGCTTCGCCCTGACCTGGCTGGAGCGCGTGTTGCCCGCACTAGAGGCGGTGTTGGCAGCCGCGCCGTTTCGCCAGATGATCACGCCCGGCGGCTTTACCATGTCGGTAGCCCTCAGCAGCTGCGGCACCTGGGGCTGGACCACCGACCGCAGCGGCTATCGCTACACCCGCCACGACCCGCAAAGCGGCCTGCCGTGGCCGGATATGCCCGAGGCGTTTTACCAGCTGGCTCAAGCGGCGGCAACGGAGGCGGGATTCGCCGACTTTGTGCCGGACTCCTGCCTGATCAACCGTTATATCCCCGGCGCTAAAATGTCACTGCATCAGGATAAAAACGAAACCTGCCTGGCGGCCCCTATTGTTTCGGTGTCATTGGGCCTGCCGGCAATGTTCCTGTTCGGCGGTTTTGAACGCAGCGACAAAAGCCAGCGAATCCCCTTGCTGCACGGCGACATCGTGGTCTGGGGTGGCGGGGATCGCCTGCGCTATCACGGCGTGTTGCCGATCAAGGACGGCCTGCACCCGCGACTGGGTGAACAACGTATCAATTTCACCTTCCGCACCGCAGGTTGAAGCCCTGGAGTTTGACCGCAAGCGCCGGAGTGTGAAGACACTCAAGCTTGGTTAACCTGCACAGAACCACCCACCGGACAGGCCGCCATGACGACGCAAATGACCACGATCAGCATAGAAAACGATCCGCGCTGGGCCGCCGTCGTTGCCCGGGACCCCAAGGCCGACGGGCAATTTGTCTACGCGGTGAAAACCACCGGTATCTATTGCAACCCCAGCAGCCTGGCGCGCCTGCCCAAGCCTGAGAATGTCGAGTTCTTCGACACCGCCGAGCAGGCCCGGACTGCGGGCTACCGGCCCAGCAAGCGCGCAAGCAAGGACCAGAGCGCCGTTGCGGCACAACATGCCGCGACCGTGGCCGCCGCCTGCCGCCGCATCGAAAGCACAGAGACACCGCCGGCATTGGCCGAACTGGCTGAAGCCGCGGGCCTTAGCAGCTTCCATTTCCATCGCGTGTTCAAAGCCGTCACCGGCCTGACCCCCAGGGGTTACGCCGCCGCCCATCGCTCGCGCAGGGTTCGCGAACGCCTGGCGGACGGCGGCACGGTGACAGACGCCCTGTACGAGGCCGGCTTCAATTCCAATAGCCGTTTCTATGAAGCGGCCGACCACCTGCTGGGGATGAAGCCCGGCGATTACCGCGCGGGCGGCCAGAACAATGATATTCGTTTCGCCATCGGCCAGTGCTCACTCGGCGCGATTCTGGTGGCGCAGAGTGAGCGCGGAGTGTGCGCGATTCTGCTGGGCGATGATCCACAGCAACTGGTCTGCGATCTGCAGGACAAGTTCCGGCGCGCCAATCTGATTGGCGCCGATCAGCAATTCGAGCAGTTGGTTGCCCGGGTGGTCGGTTTTATCGAAGCGCCGGCGATCGGCCTGGACCTGCCTCTGGATGTGCAAGGCACCGCGTTTCAGGAGCGGGTCTGGCAAGCCCTGCGGGAAATCCCGGTCGGCAGCACCGCCAGCTATGCCGAGATCGCCCAACGGATCGGCGCGCCCAAAGCCGTCCGGGCCGTGGCACAAGCCTGCGGCGCCAACCGTCTGGCGGTGGCGATCCCTTGCCATCGCGTGGTGCGCAGCGATGGCAATCTGTCGGGTTATCGTTGGGGGGTTGAACGTAAGCGGCAGTTGCTGGACCGCGAAACGCTTTAATGATCCGGGGACAGGACGCCACGCCCCAACCAGTGGCGAGGCGTCCTGCTGGACCTATTTGCGTGCTGGCGTATGCGCAGCCCAAAGTACCTCGCTGGTGTCCAGGCCTGGCGCCCAATCAGGTGCATACGAGGTGTGTCTTTGCAAGCAACGCCAAATGCCGCCGCCATGACTCACAAGAGCGCCGGTTTCATAGAAGGTATCGAGCTTCCATGCCGGGTGGCCGCCACCTTCAGCCTTGGTTTTCTGACGCAAAAGATTGCTCGGTGGGGACAGTTTCCCATCCAGGTCGAGCGCTTTGACTTCATAGCGATACTCGGTGTCAGGTGTCAGCCCCGTGTCTTCATACTCGGTCTGGGTGGCACTGAGCGATTTGACTACAACGCCATCCCGGTAGATCAGGTAGTTCACGATGGGCGCCGTGCCGGTGGAAGCCCCCCACATCAGCGTGATGCTCTGGGTTGTCTGCCCCATTGAGTGAAGATTGATCGGAGCGCTGGGGCCGCCACCTTCGGGCAGCGTCTGCACTTGAACCGGCCGACTCGGATCGGAAACTTCGCCCGCTTCGTCATGCGCCGTAATGACGTAGCTGTAGTGGGTCTGAGGCAGAACGCCTCTGTCAGTCCAGGTCAACGCCGGTGCAGGCACATCCACGGACATGGTCCCGTTGCGCTTGATACGATAAAACGCAATCGGGGCTGGACCATCCGATTCGTTCCAAGCGAGTTCCACTTGCTTGTCGGTGATGCTCACCGCTTTCAGCCCGGTCGGTACGGAGGGGCGTTCACCCCCGCCATCCGGCGGCACAAAATCCAGATCCACCACCTGATAGAACGCATTTGGGGTATCAGCAACTTCCCAGACGGCCAGCAACACATGGTATCCACTGCGCTCGGGCAGCGGCAGCCCGTGAACGGTCGGTGTCGGTGGCTTCATCTGCTCCGAATGTTCCCAGAACGGTTGCAGATTAATTTGCACCGTATAAAACGGCTCTGGTTCAAATTGGTCTCGCGACAGCACCTTGCCGGGATCCCAATCTTTCTTGGTCAGGAAATAGACCCAGCGCCGGGACACGTGATTGGCGGTGAAATACCAGGAAATCTCCAGCACTTCACCAGGGCACACTGGGTGTTTTTGCCAATGCGAGCCCGGCTCATCCAGCATGGCCCCGGTGGCCTGGTTTGCACTGGCAATTTTACCATCAGGCGGCGGCGCGAAACTGGTCTGGTCTTGCGGTGCATAGGGGTCATGCAGATCGCCGACTGTCGCAGGGAAAAACTTGCCCGATTCTCGCTGGTTCAGCGCACCATAATCGAGCTTGCCTGCCTCCCAGGCAAAATAGGCTCTGGACTTAGGGGAAAAGACGTGTCCATGGCGCGGGTTGGGGCTTTTGCTGATGACATTTACACGACGCTGTGACATGGGACTCTCCATTGTTTGCCGGTTGCAACAGTCGATGCCGTGCAAATCACAGCGCTGCCATCACGACCTCAGCGGCTGGGGCAACCGTACGTTTGCCTCACGAAAAAATGCACGCGTGGTCCTTCACGTCCGGCTGGACACCACGTACGAAACAAATTAAGCGCTTTGTCCGAGATCATGCCTACTGTAAAAACTGACAGTTCGACGCCACCGCTCGTCAGTTTTCTCCGGCAAGCCCCCTACCCTGAAAGGGCATTTCAGAGCCTCCGGTGTTCATTCTCGAACCGCCCCTGCGCCCCCCATTCTCTTTCAAGGGATCCAGCAGCCTCGGTCTTTTGCCAGTAAACTCTCCTCCTTTCGCCGCATCCATTTCCTCGCGGCAGTGACCTTTATTCCTACGGAGTTCGCCTTGCGTCTGTTTCACACCTCCGACTGGCACCTTGGGCAATACCTGCATGGCCAGGATCGCGATTTCGAACACGGCTGCTTTCTCGACTGGCTGCTGCGCCAGCTGAAGCTGGATCAGCCGGATGTGCTTCTGATCGCCGGCGACATTTTCGACACGGTCAACCCGCCGGTCAAAGCCCAGGAACGTCTCTACGATTTCATCGTCAGTGCCCACGAGCAGCAGCCGCTGCTGACCATCGTGATGATCGCCGGCAACCACGACTCCGGCTCCCGGATCGAACTGCCTGCGCCCTTGATGCGCCGCTTGCGCACCCATGCGCTGGGTCGCGTGCTGTGGCTCGACGACGGACAACTGGACGCCGAACGCCTGCTGTTGCCGCTGCCGGATGCCAGCGGCGCCATCGCCGCCTGGTGCCTGGCGCTGCCGTTCCTGCGCCCGGCGGAAGTCACCGGCGCACACCTGGGTGACAACTACTTGCGAGGCATCGGCCAGGTGCATGAATGGCTGATCGAGGCGGCCAACGCCAGGCGCCAACCCGGCCAAGCGCTGATCGCCATCAGCCACGCGCACATGGCCGGTGGTTCGGTGTCGGAAGATTCCGAGCGCAGCCTCATCATCGGCAATGCCGAAGCCCTGCCGGCGAGCCTGTTCGGGCCGAGCATCAGCTATGTGGCGCTCGGTCACCTGCACAAGCCGCAGAAGGTCAATGGCGAAGAACGCATCCGCTACAGCGGCTCGCCGATTCCGCTGTCGTTCTCCGAAATCGGCTACCAGCACCAGATTCTCGACATCACCCTCGATGGCGAAACCCTGGTCAGCGTCGAACCGAAACTGATACCCCGCGCGGTCAACCTGCAACGCATCGGTCCTGCGCCGATGGCGGACGTACTGCTGCTCCTGGCTGATCTACCGAACATCGATCTGCTGGCCGACATCCAGCGCCAGCCCTGGCTGGAAGTACGGGTACGCCTCGACGAGCCGCAGCCCGACCTGCGCCAGCAAGTGGAAACCGCCCTGCAAGGCAAGGCCGTGCGCCTGGTGCGCATCGCCGCCGAATACGCAGGCTCAGGCAGCCGTGAAGGCAACGACGAGGGCGGTGCGCTGATCGAACTGGATCAACTCACTCCACAGGAGCTTTTCAGCCGCGCCTGGCAGGACAACTACGGCAGCGAGGTCGACGAGCAAACCCTCAAGGACTTTGCCGAGCTGTTGCAAGACGTGCAGATGGAGAGCGAACAACCATGAAGATTCTCGCCATCCGCCTGAAAAACCTCGCCTCCCTGGCCGGGCCGTTCGACATCGACTTCACCGCCGAACCCTTGGCCAGCGCGGGACTGTTCGCGATCACCGGGCCGACCGGGGCCGGCAAAAGCACCCTGCTCGACGCCTTGTGCCTTGCGTTGTTTGGCGCCGTGCCGCGGCTGAGCAACGCCCAGGTGTCGGCCAAGGCGCCGGACGCCGACGGCGAAATCAGCACGGGCGATCCGCGCACCCTGCTGCGTCGCGGCACCGGTGAAGGTTATGCCGAAGTGGATTTTGTCGGCATCGATGGCCGCCGCTACCGCGCCCGCTGGGAAGCCAATCGCGCCCGGGAGAAGGCCGGCGGCAAGCTGCAGGCCAGTCGCCAGAGCCTGCGCGACATCGATCTGGATCAATTGCTGGCCAGCCAGAAAGTCGACTTCAAGGTCCAGCTCGAAACCGTGCTGGGTCTGAACTTCGAGCAGTTCACCCGCGCGGTGTTGCTCGCCCAGAGCGAATTCAGCGCCTTCCTCAAGGCTAACGACAACGAACGCAGCGAGCTGCTGGAAAAACTCACCGATACTGCGCTCTATACCCGGCTCGGCCGGCGCGCCTTCGACAAGGCCAAAGAAGCCCGTGAAACCCACAAGCTGCTGCAGGATCAGGCCAGCGGTGTGACACCCCTGGCCCCCGAGGCCCGGGCGCAGCTTGATGAGCGCTTCAATGGCGCACAACAACAGCTGAAATTGCAGCAGGCGCAGCTCAAGCAGCTCGAATTGCAGCACACCTGGCTCAAGGAATTGCGCCAGTTGCAGGACGCGCAACACAGCGCCACTGAGCAACTGCAATCGGCACAGTCCCATTGGCAAAGCCTGGACGGCGAGCGCCTGCAGCTGACCCGCCTGGAGCAACTCGGCCCCCAGCGGCATCAGTTCGCCCGCAAAACCGAAATCGATGCATTACGGACCCCCTTGGCGGCGCAGATTGCCCTGCACACTCAGCAACACGGCGTACTCGGCGAGCGCCAGACGCAGCTGGAGCAGGAGCTGGGCGCGGTGCGGATCGCCCTGGCCGAAGCGCAACAGCGGCAAACCGACAGCGCGCCGCTTTTGCGCCAGGCCTTCGACGAACAAAGCACCCTCGCCCGCCTGGCCAAAGACACCGCCATTGGCGCCGAAGCGAAGCTCGTCGCCGAACAGGCGTGCACTCAGGGCCAAAGTGCGATTCAAACCCTGCACGACCGGCAAACCCAGGTCGCCGCGCACTTGCAGCGCATCGCCGCCGAACTTGAGCAAAGCAGCCATCTGGCCCCCTTGAGCAACGCCTGGACTGCCTACCGCGATCGCCTGCAGCAGTTGATGCTGATCGGCAACCGGCTGAACCAGGGGCAGGCGGAACTGGCCACCCTGGAGCAGAACGCCACGCACAGCGCGCAAGCGTTCACCGCGCAGAAGCAACAGCTGGAAGTGCTATACAAGGAGGCCGGCGCCGAACCCGATGCCGTCGCCGAGCAGATCGGCATTCTCGGCAGCCTGCTGCAGGACAACCGCAAACAGCTGCGCGCGATCGAAGAGCTGACCCGCTTGTGGGCCAGCCAACAGGAACTGGACAAGCGCGGCGCCGAGCTGCAACAGCGCCAGCTCAGTGCGCAACAGGAGCGTGAGCGCCTGACCCAGGACGGGGTCAAAACCAAGGCTGAGCTGAGTGTCGCCGAGCAGACCCTCAGCGTCACCCGCGAGCTGCTGGAGCGTCAGCGCCTGGCCCGCAGCGCCAGTGTCGAGGAACTGCGTGCACAATTGCAGGATGACCAGCCCTGCCCGGTCTGCGGCAGCCAAGAGCACCCCTATCATCAGCCCGAAGCGCTGCTGCAGAGCCTCGGCCGCTTTGATGAAGGCGAACAGGCCAACGCCCAGAAAGCCGTCGATCTGCTCAAGGAAAAACTCACCGACCTGCGCGCCGAAGTCGGCGGACTGATCGCCCAGCAAAAGGAACTGCTGCAACAGCAGGAGCAACTGGCGACCCGCCAGCAAACCGTGACACCCAGCCTGCAAGCGCACCCGCTGGCCAGTCAGTTGCTGAATCAGGACAGCGAGAAACGCGATACCTGGCTCGCCCAGCAAAACAGCCAGTTGAATCAGAGCATCGGTCAGGACGAGCAGCGCCAGAGCGCCCTGCTCACCCTGCAACAGGATGCCGCGCGCCTGACCCAACAACTGCGCCAGGCCGAAACCGCGCACCAGCAAGCGGCACGCCATCTGGACAATCAACAACGGGAATTGAGCAACGACCAGCAGCGTCTGGACGAAGAACTCAAAGCATTCGCCAGCCTTTTGCCGGCCGAGACACTGCAAGCGCTGCGCGTCGAGCCGGCCGCGACCTTCCTGCAGCTCGACCGACAGATTGCCGAGCGCCTGGCGCAACTCGAGCAACAAAAGGAGGAGCTGGCCGAACAGCAACAGCGCCAACAACACCTTGAGAAGGAACAGGATCGGCAGCAAACCCGACTGCAGCAATTGCAAGCCGCCGAGCAGCAATTCAATGCACTGGCCGCACAACAACAGGCGAGCCAGCAGACCCTCGGGCAGTTGCTCGGCAAACACGGCAGCGCCGAGCAGTGGCAGCAACAACTGGAACGGGACGTTGAAACGTCACGCAGCGCCGAAACCGCGACGACCCAGGAACTGCAAAACGTAGTCACTCAGCAAGTGCGAATCGCCGCCGAACTCAAGGCACAACAGGAACGCTTGCAAGCACTTGAATGCGAAGAGCGTGAACTCGCCGGTAAAATCGCCGACTGGCGCGCCCGCCATCCGCAACTGGATGACGCCGGCCTTGAAGAATTACTGCTGGTCGATGACGCCTGCGTCAGCGAGTTGCGTCAACGCTTGCAGGACAGCGAAAAAGCCATCGAACAGGCCAAGGTTCTGGTGCAGGAGCGCGACAAGGTCTTGCTCCAGCATCAGGCGCAGCACAACGGCAACATCGACGCCGAACAACTCGACAGCGCCCTCGGCGATTTGCAGGGCCAGTACGCCGTCAGCGAACAGCTGTGCGCGGAACTGCGTGCCGAACAGGTCGAAGATCAGCGCCGGCAAAATGCCAATCAGGCCCTGGGCCAGCAGATTGCCGACGCCTACACCGAGTACCAGCGCTGGGCACGCCTCAATGCCTTGATCGGTTCGGCCACCGGCGACACTTTCCGCAAGATCGCCCAGGCCTACAACCTCGACCTGCTGGTCCACCACGCCAACGTGCAACTGCGACAACTGGTGCGGCGCTACCGCCTCAAGCGTGGCGGCAGCATGTTGGGCCTGCTGGTGATGGATACCGAAATGGGCGACGAGCTGCGTTCGGTGCATTCGTTGTCCGGCGGCGAGACCTTCCTGGTGTCACTGGCGCTGGCGCTGGGACTGGCGTCCATGGCGTCGAGCACGCTGAAGATCGAATCGCTGTTCATCGACGAAGGTTTCGGCAGCCTCGATCCGGAGTCCCTGCAACTGGCCATGGATGCCCTCGACGGTTTGCAGGCACAGGGGCGCAAGGTCGCAGTGATTTCTCACGTACAGGAAATGCATGAGCGGATACCGGTGCAGATCCAGGTCCAGCGCCAGGGCAACGGCTTGAGCACCCTGGAGGTGAAATGACCACCCTGTATTCCTTCCGCCGCTGCCCCTATGCCATGCGGGCGCGCCTGGCCCTGCGTTACTCGGGGGTTGCCGTGGACATCGTCGAGGTCAGCCTGAAAGCCAAACCGGCCGAGATGCTCGCGCTGTCCGCCAAGGGCACGGTGCCGGTGTTGAGTGTTGACGGCCGGGTGATCGATGAAAGCCTGGACATCATGCGCTGGGCCCTGGCACAGAATGATCCGCAGGACTGGTTGCTCAAGGATGATCCAGTCGGAACCGAGCAAATCGCCAGGCTGATCGAAGAGAACGACACGCAGTTCAAGGTGCATTTGAATCGCTACAAATACGCCGAGCGTTATCCCGAGCAGCCCATGGAGTTTTATCGCACCGAGGGTGAAGTGTTCTTGCGCGAGCTTGATGAGCTGCTGGAGCGTCGCGATTACTTGCTGGCCGATCATCCGACCTTGGCCGACATGGCACTGATGCCATTCGTACGACAGTTCGCCCATGTCGACCGCGAGTGGTTCGCCCAGACGCCGTATCGGCGTTTGCAGGCGTGGTTGCAGCGGTTGCTGGAGTCGGAGTTGTTCACGGCGGTGATGAAGAAGTAAGCCCCACACCTGTGGCGAGGGGGGCTTGCCTGTGATGAGAGGCTTGCCTGTGGCGAGGGGGCTTGCCCCCGTTGGGTCGCGCAGCAACCCCAGCGTATCTTGAGGCAATCGAGCTATTCGAAATTAAAACTGCCGCATAGCTGAACTGGACAAGGGGGGGGTCGCTGCGCGACCCAACGGGGGCAAGCCCCCTCGCCACAGGCAAGCCCCTCACCACAGGCAAGTTCACCTCGCCACAGGCAAGCCCCCTCACCACAGGCAAGCCCCCTCGCCACAGCCCCCCCGTCGCAAAAGCTGGACTTTCAGTGCTGGGTTTTGTGATCCAGCGCGGCGTAGAAATTCGCGCTCTGTTGCAGGTATTTCTGGGTGTAGCTTTGGGTGTGGGCTTTTCTGTCGCTGATTTCAACGTTGGCACTGGCTGGCAGGGCAACGGTAGCGGAGATGGCGGAAGCGGCAATTACAGAGAAGAGGTTGAAGTTCATGGCGCTAATCCTCGGAGTCAGTTGGCTTACTTGCCCGGTGGGGCCGTGAAGCAAACTTAACCTTCGAGGGGCGATGCCTTGAAATGTTTTGTAGCATTACCAATTATCAGCGTCATCGATAAAAGCAGGCAGGCCCCATCAGCCGGGGCCTGCGGCCTATTGACGCACCAGGAACTTGAGGTCGCTCGGCGCATCCATCGGCAGTTTCTGCACGGTTTTACCCAGGAGCCCGCTTTGCGCATCGCGCTCGACAACGACAATCTGGTTGCTCTTCTGATTGGCGATCAGCAGGAATTTGCCACTGGGGTCGAGGCTGAATTCCCTTGGGTGATCGCCCTCCACGGCCCGGCGTTGCAATTCCTTGAGGTGACCGCTCGCCTGATCGATGGCGAACACCAGCAACTGATTGGCCGTGCCACGGTTGCTGACATAGAGGAACTTGCCGTCGGCCGAAGCATGCAGTGCAGCGGCTGCCTTGTCTGAAACCGCCTGACCGGCCGCCAGATCGATCATCTGCGTCTGCTCAAGCCGGCCATCGTGGTAGTCGAACACGGCGACCTGCGCACTCATTTCCATGGTCAGCCAGGCGTGTTTGCCATCGGCACTGAACAGCAAGTGGCGCGGCCCGCTACCGGGTGGCAACTGCACGAAGGCCGGGGTCGCCGGGGCCAATGGCAACTCAGGGTTGGCCTTGGGATCGAAGCGATAGACAAAGACCTTGTCTGCCCCCAGGTCATTGGAGAACATATACTTGCCGTCCGGTGACGGGACTGTCGAATGCACATGCGCCGACATCTGCCGCTCGGGATTGACCCGGCTCGATGGGTGACTGCTCATCTGCACAACAGGTTTGAGCGTGGCATCGGAAGCCACAGGCAACACCGCCAGGGTACCGCCCGGATCTTCGGCTACGCAGTAGTTACTGACAAACAAGTGGCCGGCATCCGCGCTGAGGCTCAAATGGGTCGGCTCGTTACCCAGGCTCTGCACCTGACTGATCAGACGCAGCTCACCGGTCTTGGGGTCGATCGAATAACTGCTGACGCGCCCGACCGGATCAGCCTGCCCCGGGCCGTTTTCGTTGACCACGAACAGGTGTCGCTGGTCTTTGGACAGGGTCAACCAGGACGGGTTTTGGCTGTTGATCACTTGCAGCGGCCTGGCGTTGATCTGCCCCGTGGCGCTGTCGAAGCTCAGACGATAAATGCCCTGGCTTTGGCCGGCGGTGTACGAACCCACGAGCAATTGATAGTCGTTGGCAGATGCTGACTCAAACCCCATCGCGCCGATGCCGCTGGCGATCAACAGTGGCCAGAGATTAAACATCCCCGGACGCTTCTTCACCGTCATCGTTGTCACCGCGAAAAGCGGTCATGCACACCAGCCGGTGCTCACCGGAATCACCTTTGATCAGCCAGCTTTGCAGGGTTGCATCGAACGTCGCCGCCTGAATCTGCGCCGGGGTGAACTCCCAGTGCTTGGCCGCGCGGCCATCCATGCATTCGATGTGCAGGTTGTCCAACTCATCGAGGGAGAATTCAAAAGCGTGCAAGCCGTCGATTTCCACCATATCGCAGTGTTCGAGGACGTTGAGCAAGGTATCGGTTACGGCGGTCATGGCAGTCAATCTTTGCAGGGAAAAACGCAATGATAGCGCATGCACCTGATGACTGTTCTACACATCCCTCTTGTGGGAGCGGGCTTGCTCGCGAATGCGCTGGATCAGTCGACAGATGCATTGACTGACCCACTGCATTCGCGAGCAAGCCCGCTCCCACAGGTATTGTGTTCGGACCTTACAACGCGTCGTGCGATGGACTACCGTCCACCAGACGCTGAATGCGCAGCGGATTGCCGTTCTTCAGCGCGTCCGGCAGCAAGCTGTCGGGGTAGTTCTGGAAGCACACCGGGCGCAGGAAACGGTCGATGGAGAGCGTCCCGACTGAGGTGCCACGCGCATCAGAGGTTGCCGGGTAGGGGCCGCCGTGGACCATCGAATCACAAACCTCGACGCCGGTTGGATAACCATTGAGCAGGATCCTGCCGACCTTCTGCTCCAGTAACGGTGTCAATTCACGGAACTGTTCGAAGTCTGCCTGCTCGCCGATGACGGTGGCCGTCAACTGGCCGTGCAAACCGTTCAACGCCGCACTGAGTTGCGCCTGATCCGCCACTTCCACTACCACCGTGGTCGGCCCGAACACTTCCTCCTGCAGCGCTTCATCGCCATCGATGAGCAAGCTGACATCCGCCTTGAACAGCTGCGGCTGCGCCTGATTGCCCTGTTGCGCATTGCCGGCCAGGTGCTCGATCCCCGGATGATCCAGGAGCTTTTGCAAGCCTTTGCCGTAACTGCTCAAGGTGCCAGCGTTGAGCATGGTTTGGGCCGGCTGATCGCCGATCAACCCGGCCACCTGCTGCACAAAGGCGCTGAACTGAGGGGAGCGAATACCGATCACCAGGCCTGGATTGGTGCAGAACTGGCCACAACCTTGCACCACCGAAGCGGTCAGGTCGCGGGCGACCGTATCGGCGCGTACCTGCAACGCCTGGGGCAGCACAATCACCGGGTTGATACTCGACATCTCGGCGAACACCGGAATCGGTTGCGCACGCGCTGCCGCCATGTCGCACAAGGCGCGACCACCCTTGAGCGAACCAGTGAAGCCGACCGCGAGGATCGCCGGATGCTTGACCAGTGCTTCACCGACTCCGCCACCGTAGATCATGTTGAACACGCCGACCGGCATACCGGTTCTTTCAGCGGCACGAATGATTGCGTCTGCCACCAGTTCGGCCGTAGCCATGTGACCGCCATGGGCCTTGAACACCACCGGGCATCCGGCCGCGAGGGCCGACGCGGTATCGCCGCCCGCAGTGGAAAACGCCAGCGGAAAGTTACTGGCACCGAACACCGCCACCGGCCCCAGGCCGATGCGGTACTGGCGCAGATCAGGGCGCGGCAAGGGTTGCCGTTCAGGCAGTGCGCGGTCGATCCGCGCGCCGTAGAAATCGCCACGGCGCAGCACTTTGGCGAACAGGCGCATCTGGCCGCTGGTCCGTGCGCGCTCGCCTTGAATCCGCCCCGCTGGCAATGCGCTCTCGCGGCAGACCACGGCGACGAATTCGTCATCGAGCGCATCGAGCTCGTCGGCAATGCCATCGAGAAACTGCGCCCGTCGCTCGGCACTCAGGCTACGGTAGGCAGGATAGGCCGTCGCCGCCGCTTGCGCTGCCGCATCGACTTCTTCAGGGCTGGCCTGAAAAAAATCGTGGGGCAAGGCTTCGCCCGTGAACGCATCAATGCTCTGCAGTTTGACGGTGCCGAGCGCGCTGCGCTGGCCACCGATGTAGTTGTGACCAAGAATCCGGATCATGCAAATCTCCTCAAAGTGTGCCGACGCTGCCGGGCTCGAATGCCGCTGCGACCGGGGCAATACCATTGATCAAAGGCGCGCCGAATTCGGCCTGGCTGATTTCGAACACGTCACCGGGTCGGGTGCGGATGCCGTCGGCGAAGGACAAGGTCGCGGTGCCGAAGAAGTGAATGTGCACATCCCCCGGACGCAGGAACTGGCTGTACTTGAAATGGTGGAATTCAAGGTTGGCCAAGCTGTGGCACATGTTCGCTTCGCCACTGAGAAACTCGTTCTGCCACAGCACTTCACCATCGCGCAGGATGCGGCTGCTGCCGGCCAGGTGCTGGGGCAACTCGCCGACCCGCAGTTCCGGGCCGTAGCTGCAACTGCGCAGTTTCGAATGCGCCAGGTACAGGTAGTTTTTACGCTCCATGACGTGATCGGAGAATTCGTTGCCCACGGCAAAACCGAGGCGATACGGCTTGCCATCGTGGCCGATGACGTACAGGCCAGCGATTTCCGGCTCTTCACCGGCATCTTCGGCGAACGGCGGCAGGGGAAACGGCTGACCCGGCCTGACGACGATGCTGCCATCGCCTTTGTAGAACCATTCCGGTTGCACACCGGCCTCATCCGCCGCCGGCTTACCGCCCTCCACACCCCATTTGAATATGCGCATGGTGTCGGTCATCGCGGTTTCGTCGCCACTTTGCTGGTGCATCTTGTCCCGGGCCGAGGCGCTGCCCAGATGGGTCAGGCCCGTGCCGCTGACCAGCATGTGGGCAGGGTCCTGATGATCCAGCGGCGGCAGGATGCGTAGCTTCGCCAGCAGGTCGGCGTAGTCGTGACTGATGCCCAAGCCCAGGCTTTGCACCTGTTGCTCAAGGCTTGCGCCCGCCTCGATCGCCGCCAATGCCAGATCACGAACGGTACGCGCGTCCTGTACCTCACGCACCAGACCGTTGTCGACCACGCCAACGCGGCGTTCGCCGTTACTCAACTCGAATTGAACCAAACGCATGAAATTCTCTCCTGTATGCAAAAACTCGAAAACGCTGCAGGACCCATGTGGGAGCGGGCTTGCTCGCGAAGAGGCCGTCAAATCCAACATCACAGGTGACTGACACTGCGCCTTCGCGAGCAAGCCCGCTCCCACATTTGGCCGGTGTTAACCTTCAGATTCAGGTACGGGTCGCACCGCGCGCGCTGGCGGCAAACTGGTCAGCGGGCAACACGTGCTTGCGCTCCAGCAAGCGATACACCACACCGGTCAGCACCAGCCCGAACACCATCACCCCGGACAGGAAATACAGCCCCGAAGCCAGGTTGCCCGTGTACTCCTTGAGCGCGCCAATCACGAACGGACCGATGTAACCGCCGAGGTTGCCTACCGAGTTGATCAAGGCGATGCCCGCCGCCGCACTGGCACCGGCGAAGAAACGCCCCGGCAAGGTCCAGAACACCGCCGTGCAGGAGAACAGCGCGAACGCCACCAGGCACAACGCCGCCAGTTGCAGCACCGGCACCGACAGCCAGGCGCTGAGGAACAGGCCGATGGCGCCCAGTACATACAACACCGCCAGGTGGCCATAACGATCATTCAAGCGGTCGGAGCTGCGCGGGATGATCAGCAAGCCGACGATGCCGAAAATGTACGGCACCGCCGAGACAAATCCGGTCACCAGATCACTGCCGCCGAACTGTTTGATCAGCGTCGGCAACCACAAGCCAAGGCCATAAATGCTCAGGGTCACCGGCAGGTAAAACAGCGCCAGCAGCAGGACTCGCTTGTCTTTCAGGGCGTGCAATGGATTGCCATGGCGTGTCTGGCCGTAGGCTTGCAGGTCTTTTTGCAGCTCGCCGGTCAGCCAGTCCTTTTCGACCTGGTCCATCCATTTCACCTGTTGTGGACCATCAGGCAGGTAACGCAGCACCGGCCAGGTCAGCAGGATTGCCGGCATGCCGATGACGATAAACAGCCACTGCCAGCCGTGCAGCCCGAGTACGCCGTCCATGCCCAGCAAGCCGCCGGCGACCGGCCCGGTGATCATCATGGCGATGGGTTGGGAGAGGATGAACAGACCGAGGATCTTGCCGCGGTGGCGCACCGGGAACCACTGGGTGATGTAGTACAGCACACCCGGGAAGAACCCGGCCTCGGCGGCACCGAGCAGGAAGCGCATCACATAGAAGCTGTTGGGTCCCTGGACAAAGGCCATGCCGATGGTGATGGCGCCCCAGGTGACCATGATCCGCGCGAACCAGCGTCGAGCACCGAAACGGTCAAGCATCAGGTTGCTGGGGATTTCCAGCAGGAAGTAGCCAATGAAGAACAGCCCGGCGCCCAAGCCGTAGGCGGCATCACCGAGGCCGATATCGGCACCCATGTGCAACTTGGCGAAGCCCACGGCGGAGCGATCCACATAGGCGATCAGGTACAGCAGGATCAGGAAAGGAATCAGTTTCAGCGTGATGCGACGGATAAGCCGCAGTTCCTGGCTCATGAGATCGGTCTCCGATTGTTGTTGTTATAGAACCTCGGGGGACGCCTCTGGCGAAATCTCGCCAGGGCCATCCCTCCGTTGCAGCCGACTATATAGTAATACTATTTACCCAACAACACTTCCAAACCGACGATTTTGCGCTTAAGGTAAGCCAAATCTTGAACAATATAGTCATACAATAAGAGAATCGATCATGTCTGATAAGAAACCCACCCTGCGCTCCGCCCAATGGTTTGGCACCGCCGACAAGAACGGCTTCATGTACCGCAGCTGGATGAAGAATCAGGGCATCGCCGACCACCAGTTCCATGGCAAGCCAATCATCGGCATCTGCAACACCTGGTCGGAACTGACCCCGTGCAACGCGCATTTCCGCCAGATTGCCGAGCACGTCAAACGCGGGGTGATCGAGGCCGGGGGCTTTCCAGTGGAATTCCCGGTGTTCTCCAATGGCGAATCGAACCTGCGCCCCACCGCCATGCTCACCCGCAACCTGGCGAGCATGGACGTGGAAGAAGCCATTCGCGGCAACCCGATCGATGGCGTGGTGCTGCTGACCGGCTGCGATAAAACCACCCCGGCCCTGCTGATGGGCGCCGCCAGTTGCGACGTACCGGCCATCGTGGTCACCGGCGGACCGATGCTCAACGGCAAGCACAAAGGCAAGGACATCGGTTCCGGCACCGTGGTCTGGCAGCTCAGCGAGCAGGTCAAGGCCGGCACCATCAGCATCGACGACTTCCTCGCCGCCGAGGGCGGCATGTCCCGCTCGGCCGGTACCTGCAACACCATGGGCACCGCCTCGACCATGGCCTGCATGGCCGAAGCACTGGGCACTTCCCTGCCCCACAACGCGGCGATTCCAGCGGTGGATGCACGCCGCTATGTGCTGGCGCACATGTCCGGCATGCGCGCGGTGGAGATGGTCCGCGAAGACCTGAAACTGTCGAAGATTCTGACCAAGGAAGCCTTCGAGAATGCCATTCGCGTCAACGCCGCCATCGGTGGCTCGACCAACGCGGTGATCCACTTGAAAGCCATCGCCGGGCGCATCGGCGTGGAGCTCGACCTCGACGACTGGACGCGCATGGGGCGCGGCATGCCGACCATCGTCGACCTGCAGCCGTCCGGGCGCTTCCTGATGGAGGAGTTCTACTACGCCGGTGGCTTGCCGGCGGTGTTGCGTCGCTTGGGTGAAGCCAACCTGATCCCGAACCCGAACGCCCTGACCGTCAATGGCAAATCCATCGGCGAGAACACCAAGGACGCGCCGATCTATGGCGAAGACGAAGTGATCCGCACCCTCGACAACCCGATCCGCGCCGACGGCGGCATCTGCGTGTTGCGCGGTAACCTGGCGCCGCTGGGTGCGGTGCTCAAGCCGTCCGCTGCCTCGGCAGAACTGATGCAGCATCGCGGTCGTGCGGTGGTGTTCGAGAACTTCGATATGTACAAGGCGCGCATCAACGATCCTGAACTGGATGTCGATGCCAACTCGATTCTGGTGATGAAGAACTGCGGGCCGAAAGGTTATCCGGGCATGGCCGAAGTCGGCAACATGGGCCTGCCGGCCAAGCTGCTGGCCCAGGGCGTGACCGACATGGTGCGTATTTCCGATGCACGCATGAGTGGCACGGCGTACGGCACCGTGGTGTTACACGTGGCTCCTGAAGCGGCTGCCGGTGGCCCGCTGGCGGCAGTGAAGGAAGGCGACTGGATCGAACTCGATTGTGCCAGCGGCCGTCTGCACCTGGACATTCCCGATGCCGAACTGGCTGCGCGCATGGCCGATCTGCAACCGCCGCAGAACCTGATCGTCGGCGGCTATCGCCAGCTGTACATCGACCATGTGCTGCAAGCGGACCAGGGCTGCGACTTCGACTTCCTGGTCGGCTGCCGCGGCGCCGAAGTCCCTCGCCATTCCCACTGATCAGTACCATCTCCTGTGGCGAGGGGGTTTGCTGTGGGAAGGAGGCTTACTGTGGCGAGGGGGCTTGCCCCCGTTGGGCTGCGTAGCGGCCCTGAAAAACAGCGGGACTACTGCGTAGTCCAACGGGGGCAAGCCCCCTCGCCACAGCAAGCCCCCTCACCACAGCAAGCCCCTCGCCACAGTAAGCACCCTCGCCACGACAAGCACCCTTCTGTACAAGGTGCTCGTAGCTTTCGACTGATGCATCTCATTGTGCCTGCTATCATGCGCGGCACCCCCCTCGCACAGGAACGCGCCGCTCCCCATGGATTACCGCAAACCCTCCGACCGCAAAAGCATGCACTCGCGCATTGTCCAGGAACTGGGTATGCAGATCGTCTCGGGACGTTTCCTGCCCGACGACAAACTGCCTGCCGAAGCCCTGTTGTGCGAGGAATATGCAGTCAGCCGGCCGGTCCTGCGCGAGGCCACCCGGGTGCTGGTCGCCAAAGGCCTGGTGTATTCGCGGCCGCGGGTCGGCACCGTGGTCAAGCCGCGCAAGGACTGGCACATGCTCGACCCGGATGTGCTGCATTGGCTGATGCAAAGCAGTCCGCAGAATGAGTTTTTCGATTTGCTGACCAGCGTGCGCAGCATCATCGAACCGGCCGCCGCCGCACTGGCCGCACAATTCGCCACCGATGCGGACATTGCCTCCATCGGCGAAGCCTACCAGCGCATGGAAGCCGCCCCGACTCCAGAAGCGTTATTGCAACCTGACCTGGACTTCCACAGCCGCATCGCCGATGCCACCCACAACGATTTACTGGCCAACCTGTGCAACATGCTTTCGGTGGCGATTGCCGAGGCGTTGAAACATTCCAACCAGCGGCCAAACCTGCATGAACTGGCGCTGCCACGGCACAAGGCGATTCTGACTGCGATCGAGAATCGCGATGCGCTGGGCGCCCGGCATGCCACGCTGGTGCAGCTCGACGATGCACGCAGTGCGTTGAATGTGGTGCTGGGCACAGAGCTACAGTAAGGGCACATGGCAATCGACTGCCACTAGCACAATTTCAGCGCTGGGCGGTGGTATCGCACTAACGCACTTCAATCTCTTTCGCGCAATACCTTGGCCCTACAGCTCGGCGTCGCCCATGCCTTGTGCAGGCGGCGCTGTATCAGCCCAACTGCCAAGGAATGCGCCCATGTCGATACCCGCCTCGACCTCCCCGTTGAACATTCTGGCCCTCGCTGTCAGAACACAATTTGCCAACCGCCCGACACTACGCTCGGTTTTGACGAAGATGCTCGAGCAGCAGATCGTCGAAAAAACCGCCCCGCTCAATACCGACATCAGCTCGATCTTCCTCGACTTCCCCGATGACACCGGGGGCTACTCCAGCCACTCATTGGTCGATGTCGTATTGAGCTATCTGGCCAGTGGCAATGCGCCTGTTTTTTCCACCGCAACGGCTGATCGTCCAGTCCGTCTGGTCGATGCACAGCGGCAAAAAGTCACCTTCCTCTCGATTGGCGACACCACTGAAAGCACCTGGCCCGGCCTGTCGATGCTCGAAGATGTCATTCGCGAGCTCCCTTCGATTCTGCACATCGGTTTCCAGCAAGCCTTGGCCGACTACTGGAGTGAACCAGGTAATGCTGATTGCAGTCGCTTGCAATGGCTGAGCGACCAACTGCGCGACTCTCTCAGAGCCGCAGCCGTGCGCCAGTCGGGCACCGACGGGACAATACTGCGGCAACTGGCCGATCATCCGTGCTTGCAAGACCGCCCTGCTGAACCGGCCATCCACGCCTATACCCTGCAAGCCACTGCATCAAAGGGCCTGCTGTCTGCGTCATTCCAATCCACCGACCTGCTGGTCACCCAGGGCGCGAGGGCACTGCTGTGCAGCCTGTCCGGAACTCTTGAATCCTATGCCTCCATTGATGAGTTCAGCCAGGCATGGGGACAGAGGGTGCAACAGCCACTGCAGCTCGATGCATTCACCTGGAAGCGCTACGAGCCCGACGGCAACATTTTCGACGTGCAGGCCGCCCTGCTGCTCAATCAGCAACTGGAAGACCTCGCCGCGATCAAGCTTCCCGCAAGCATCAGCGCAAGCGAACTGGAAAACCTTTACGCAAGGGTAACTGACCCGGTTTCGCTATTCGCCGACGCGCCACCGATGCAACGCCAACCCCTGCGCCTGTTGCAATCGACCTTGCCATCATGGCTCAAGGACGCAGCGATTGCCGATCAACTGGCTTACCGCAAGCACAGCCTGGAGCTCGCTGGCGCCCGGCAAACCGCCAAGGGCAAATCCTGGGCCGAAGGTATCGAGGACATCCGGGCATTCACTGCCCGAACGCTGCACGAGCAGATGGTGGCGGATCACTCCGACGCACCAGATGTATCGTCCGATGACCTGGAGTTGACCTTTCACGTTCCCGTCGGTGATCTGGGCAGCGGCTACCTGGAATCAGTGAAAATGTCCCTGACCGACCTGGCCCTGAAAAATCTGGCGGGAAAACCCAAGGGCAGCATGACCCTGCGCCACCTTGATGGAAAACCACTGGCGCAATGGATGACACCTGAGTACCTGCTTGGGCTGGTCAGCAAAGTCGATATCGGCAAGCACTTTCCCGAGAGGATCAAACAGCTCCTGTTAAGTGACGACGCTGACGCCCGAAACCGCGAAGTTCTTTTTGCCAATGAACTCAAGGTGACATTACCGCTGGACGCATTGGCGCTGGCGATCAAGGGTGAACGCGGGTTTACCCGCCGTGGCTACCAGTTGATTGCCGCGCTGGTACAGCCCGCCCGTTCCGATCAGCTCGTCGGCGAAGACGATATTGTCATCCGGCCGCTGGCGTTGCTGCGCAAGCCGGGAGCCGACGCGGACGAGGTCACCAACATGTTTGTGATCGAACCCGCCGACATCGACCGCGGCCCGCATATCCTTTACCGCCCTGTCTACCAGCAGTCTTTGCACCAATACCCGACTCGTGCAGCACTGCTCGCCGCCATTGCCGAACCGGGCGAGATCCAGACCAGCGTGCTGACCTGGCTGTCGGACCGTGCCCGGCCAATTTATGACCTGGGTGGTTTCAAGGAACCGCACATCGTCCATTTTACCCCACTGGACCCCTTCGGCCTGCCGGACAAACCCCGCCCCGCTACCTTGACCACCGCAGCGTCCGGCGAAGAACTGCTGGCGTCGCTGCACAACGGCAAACTGATGGAGTACCTGTTTGGCAGCAATGCCCGGGCGTTGGTCGACCTGGCCGACCGTGACTCCATTTCCAACACCGAGAGCCGATGGGCGATTTTACGCGAAGGCGGCTGGCTGCTCTTCAACACGGTACTGGCGTTGCCGCTCGGCACACCGCTGATGCTGGCCGGCTGGATGGTGTCGCTGACCAATAGCCTCATCGAGGATATTCCTGCACTCTCCAGCACTGACCCCAGCATACGTGACCCGGCATGGATCGATTTTCTGCTGAACATTGCCATGGTGTTGCTGCACGCAGTGCAGTCCCCGGACTCAACGGACGCCCCCATTACGATTGAGAAAGACACAGGCTTGAGGGTGCTGCTGGAACCACTGCGCCGGCCGCCCGATCAACCCGCGCCACCGGCCCACCTCATCAAGCCAGGTACTGTCGGACTGCCCTCGGAACCACCGGGGGGCGGCACAACGCTGCTCGACTTCGACAAAACCCTGGCGCGCGATTCATCCGCGGCGCGACTGCTGGCAAAACTGCAGAGCGTACGTGTCGACTGGCCAAAAGAGCCGGTCGAGCCGATTGCTATAGGCACGCTCAAAGGACTTTTCAAGATCGACAACACCTGGCATGCGTCGGTCGCCGGGCTGTTTTTCCGAGTGAGCGTCGTTCCAGGTTCTGGCGAGGTTTTCATTATTCATCCACAAAAGCCTGGCCATCCTGGCATCAAACTTAAAACCGATGGCCTGGGTCACTGGACACTTGATCGCGGCCTCAAGCTGACAGGTGGCGGACCCAAAAGCAGGATTCAAGCCAAGCGCGCAGAAGTCGCCGCCAGCGTTGCGCAACTGATGATCGATAAACAACAGATCAATGCTCGACTCGAAACGCTTGTCACCACGCAAAATCAAGCACTCACCAGCGTCCGCCAGGCCAGGTCCGATTTTGAGTTGCAGCGGGAAAAGCTGGTGACTGCCTTCGACAACCTGGAAGCGGCCTCGCCAACGGAGAAGGACCGGATCACACAGGAGCATCAAGTCGAGCAGGAAAAAACCCGGGCAGCCCAGATTGCATTAGAGGTCACCATGCGCTTATTGCGACGACGCATGGATGAATCCAAACCGGTACGCCGGGAACTGCTGGACATCCTCACCCGAATCCGTGCGCTGGACAACGCAGCCGTGCACGAGAGGGAGCAATTGCACGCGCTGTCCAACATCTCAACCGTACAAATTATCTACAGCGGCATGCTGCGCGACCTTGGTCGTGACCTGTTCATTACCTCGCGAGGTGAACGTGTGTCAGCGCTGCTGCGCCGGATGGATGAGCAGATGCGCCGTGGCGAAACGGACGCGTATGAGGAGTTTTTTGCGCTGCATAAAGTTGATCTGACCAGGGCAGACGCGCTGATCGAGTGCGCGATATGGCAGGAGCAAACCCTTGAGGAAATGGGCAAGGTCTCGGCGGCAGGGGCGGCTGCCCGCGATACACTTTTAAGGCAGGTCCAGCTGCCAGAGGTGTACTTTTCCGACAACCTGAAGCTGCAATCGCTCAATATCCATAAAGAACTGACGCTTGTCCGAACAGGCATGATCGATAACGAGACCGAGGCTTTCTTCATCAGCCAGATGGCCGGCAATCAATTTCAATCGGCGTATATCGCACACATTGAAACTCGCAGCAGGCGCGGCTACTCGCCGGATGAACGTATTTCGCTTTATGAAAGCGCAATCAAGCAGTACGCGCTCAGTGACCATGCAACCCGAGCGCTCGAGGAGCTGGGTTCGCGCCATGTGCGCGTGCAATACAAGGACGGTTTTATACGCCGCCTGGACGAAGCTCGCGTTCTCGCCGAGCAAGACCTGGCTGATGCCATCCTGGAGGTCGAGGAGGCTAAAGTATTGCCTTCCACGTCAAAGCCGCAAAGCCGCAAATCAGACAGCAAGCGCGTGTTCAAATCACGCAACAAAGGCACGCTCGTCGGAGACGTTCGCCCGTCGCAACCCGACGCGCAAGGAGAATTCATCGACATCCACGATTTTCAATCCGGCGCGATCATCGGCACCTTTCGTAAAAACCCGCAGGAAAATATCTACGTTGAAGTGGTACAGGCAGCACCTGTCCCGGCAAAACCGCCAGCACGGTCGGCGGCAACCATTATTGCGCAAGGGCGCAAGCTGCTGCTGGAGCGCGAAAAACGGGTCAAAATGATTAACCGCGAAATCAAACAACTCGATGACCCTGTATTGCGCGAAGAAAAGAGCCCTTGGGAATGGAACCGCCTGCTGGAGCAGCTCGCCGAAGAACTGGACTCAATCATCGACGAGCTGGGCCGCCTTGAAAATCCACCCCAGGAGACACTGACAGCCATCGAAGATTTTCGCGCCCAGGCACAGGACTTGCGGGAAGCAGGTCGGCAATACCGCAATGCCGGATACAAAAGGCAAGCGCCGACACCGGACAAGGTGTTTGCGTTATGGAAAAGCGAAGAGCTGGATATTCACTTGGTGAAAACCCGCGAAGCCACCCACGCGAAGGACTATCTAACGGAGTTTGCCATCAGGGACAAACAGTCCAATGAAGTCCTGTGGTATGCCCATTTTCACTATGTCGGCAGCGCCGGCCCCGAGATGGACTATAGCGTCGGGCACTTGAAACGCGCGGACCAACGCAACATCGGGTTCAAGGCCCAACTCAAGCAAGCGCGGGACAACAAGGAAGTTGCGCGAATCTGGCGCAGCAAGGTATCGCCCGACATGGCCAGAAAGCTGTTCTTTTACACTTCTTGATAACGCACAAAGCACAACGCCGCGATCAAAGTCGCGGCGTTGTTCATTGGCACAGGATCAGTGGGCGAACAGCGAATTGCCCTTCTGCCCCGCCAGCTTCTCCGGCTTGATCAGGAACCGCGCCAGTGCCGGCAGCAGCCACAGCGCACCGAACATGTTCCACAGCAGCATGAAGGTCAGCATCAGGCCCATGTCGGCCTGGAACTTGATGGCCGAGAAGATCCAGGTGCACACGCCGATGGCCAGGCACAGGCCGGTGAACAGCACGGCTTTACCGGTGGACTTCAGGGTCTGGTAGTAAGCCTCTTGCAGCGGCAGGCCGGCGCGCAGGAAACTTTCCAGACGGCTGTAGATGTAGATGCCGTAGTCCACGCCAATACCCACGCCCAGCGCCACGACCGGCAGGGTCGCGACCTTCACGCCGATGCCCATGAAGGCCATCAGGGCGTTACCCAGTACCGAGGTCAGCACCAGAGGCAGCACGATGCACAGGGTCGCCGCCCAGGAACGGAAGGTGATCATGCACATGGTCGCGACACAGATGTACACCAGGATCAGGATGGTCAACTCGGATTCCTTGATCACCTCGTTGGTGGCCGCTTCAATCCCGGCGTTACCGGCGGCGAGGATGAATTCCAGGCCGTCCTTGTTGTTCTCCTTGGCGAATTCCTGCACCGCATGCACCGCACGGTCAAGGGTTTCGGCCTTGTGATCGTTGAGGAACACCAGCACCGGCGCCAGCGAGCAACTGTTGTTGTACAGGCCGTCGGCCCGGGCAATCGAGTTGTTCAGCACGTCGGGGTTGCGCGACAGGGTTTCCCATTTCAGGTTGCCCTCATTCATGCCCTTGATCATCTGCTTGGACACGGTCACCAGGGAAATCGCCGACTGCACGCCCTCGGTGTTCTGCATCTTCCACATCAGTTCGTCGATCGGCCCCATGGCCTCGTAACGCGAGCAGCCTTCGGCCTTGGTCTTGACCATCACCACCAGCACGTCGGAACTGGTGGAGTAGTTGCTGATGATGAAGTTGTTGTCCTTGTTGTAGCGCGAGTCCGGACGCAACTCCGGCGCGCCCTGGTCGAGGTCGCCGATTTTCAGGTTCTGGCTGTACCAGAGGCCGCCACCAAAGGCGATCAACGCCAGCAGAATGGACACCGGAGCGACTTTCGCGCTGGCAAAGTTAGCCAGCAGGCGCCAGAACGGATGCTCGCGGTGGGCGTCCTTCTTGCTGCGCTCGACTGCACGCTTGCTGATGCCGACATAGGAAATCGCCACCGGCAGCAGGATCAGGTTGGTGAACACGATAACTGCCACGCCGATGGATGCACCGATGGCCAGCTCACGGATCACGCCGATATCGATGATCAGCAGCGTGATGAAACCCACCGCATCGGCCAGAATCGCGATCATCCCCGGCAGGAACAGTTGGCGGAAGGTTCGCCGTGCAGCGGTCAAGGCGTTGTCGGCCTCGCTCGATTGCAGGGCAATGCCGTTGATCTTCTGCACGCCGTGGGAAATACCGATGGCGAAGATCAGGAACGGCACCAGCATCGAATACGGATCAAGCCCGAAGCCGAAGAAGTGCATCAAGCCCAGCTGCCAGATCACCGCCACCAGCGTCGTACTCAATACGGCCACGGTGCTGCGCATGCAGTTGGTGAACCAGTAGAGCAGGATCAGGGTAATGACGAAGGCAACGCCGAAGAACATCACCACCATCACCAGGCCATCGATCAGGTCGCCAACCTTCTTGGCGAAACCGACGATATGGATCTTGACGTTGGGGTTCTGCGCTTCGAACTTGTTGCGGATCTTGTCTTCAAGCTCGTGGGAGAACTTGCGGTAGTCCAGCGCCAGCAACTTGCCTTGGTCCTGCGGGTCCGGGTAGGACTCCAGCAACGGGATGTCGACGATGCTCGACTTGAAGTCGTTGGCCACCAGGCGCCCGACTTGCCCGGACTTGAGCACGTTGTTGCGCAGCAGGTCGAGGCTTTGCTGGGAGCCGTTGTAGCTTTGCGGGATCACTTCACCGCCGGCGAAGCCCTCCTCGGTCACTTCGGTCCAGCGTACGCTCGGACTCCACAGCGACTTGAGGCCGGAACGATCGACGCCGGAGATGTAGAACACCTCGTCGTTGATCTGGCGCAGGGTCTCCATGTATTCCTTGGAGAAGATGTCGCCATCGGTGGCTTCCACCGAAATCCGCACGGTATTGCCCAGGTTCGCCAGGTCATTGCGGTGCTCCATCATCTTTTGAATGAATGGATGCTCCAGCGGGATCATCTTTTCGAAACTGGTGGACGGCCGAATCAGCGTCGCCTGCCAGAACAGGAAAACGCTGACCATCAGGCAGATGAAGATCACTGCCGGGCGGTTGTTGAAAATCAGGCGCTCAAGGAGCGTCGCCTTTTCCTGATGAGGAGTGCTCAGGGAAGTCATAGCTGCACCTTCTTATTATTAACCCGGCTCATTTTCCCGCCTCGGTGCCGTTGGCCGAAGTGACGCGAACGCCGCCCTGCCCGGCCAAGATCAGATTACCATTGCCCGCCGCCGTGACCGCCGAGACGGAGATGCGATCCGGGCGATTGACCACGTTGAAGGTTTCGCCATTGTCGCTGCTGCGAACCACCGAGCCGCCGTTGCCGACGATCACGATCGAACCATCCTCAAGCAGTGTGCCGCCGGACAGGCCGAACTCCAGATCGCCGCGTTGGGCCTTGAGTTCGATCTGCTGCCAGGTGCTGCCGAAATCACTGGAGCGGTAGAGGTTGCCGCGCAAACCATAGGCCAGCAAGGTCGAAGGTTGCGCTGTGCCGATCACCCCGAACAGCGAGCCTTCATACGGACCTTCGAGCTTTTCCCAGGTCTGGCCCCAGTCGGCGGAACGGAACATGCTGCCCTGCTCGCCGACGATGAACAGCCCGGCATCCTTGACCGCCGCGAGCCCGTTGAGGTGGAACTGGTCTTCGTTGTCCAGGCGATCGCTGACATCTTCCCAGTGCTTGCCACCGTCGGTGGTTTCCAGCAAGGCGCCATAGGCACCCACGGCAAAGCCGCTGTCGACGTCCTTGAACCAGACATCCAGCAGCGGCGATTCGCGCTTCAAATCTTCGAATTGCTTGGTCCAGGTGATACCACCGTCCTCGCTGGCGAGGATCTGTGCATCATGGCCGACGGCCCAGCCGTGCTTGTCATCGACGAAAAACACCGACGTCAGCAGTGCCCGGGTCGGGACCCTGGCTTGAGTCCAGGTCGTACCCTGGTCATCGGAATACAGAATGTGCCCGCGATCCCCGACCGCCACCAGGCGCTTGCCTGCGTGCACGACATCGAGCATCAGGCTTTTCGCAGCCTTGGCCGATTCAATGGAATAAACAACGTCGGATGCCGGCGCAGCCGCAGCCAGCACAGGTGCCGACAGCATGGCAGAGCCCAGCAGCGAGAGCGCTGTAGCCAGCAACGCGATTTTGCGCAACGCCGGCGGGCGGCAGATACCCACACCCATGACAGGCTCACTCATAGACCTTCCCCCATTATTATTGTTAGGTCGTTCAACCTTTCAGGGCGCCGTAAGGGTGCGTGTCTGGATCAGTCTTTTCAGAGCATGGTTCTGAAACCCGCAATCCAGAGCCCCTTCGGAAGCTGGCTTATCCTATCGGTGTTTTTGAAGGGCTGACAATCGACGACACGTTATGTTTTGTTAACCGGGGGGATGTTTGTTTTTGCTGAATGGTTGGGTATTAGATGGGGTGATTGCGGTCGTGATGGCGGTGATGGTTTGTGTACATATCCGTTGCTGCGGTGACGGCGGTTTTTTTTCGTCGGTGTACATATCCGTTGCTGCGATAACGGCGGCTTATGGTTTCGCTCTTACAGCGACTCACTTTTCCAAACGCCGGAGTGCCGGCCCAGCGAAAAGCAAGCAAAAGGCTTTGCCCCGGCGTACGGCACCTCGCTGAGGCTCGGTGTTCCCTCGCTACGGTGTCCATCAGGGGGCATCGCCTCCGGTCTGCTTCGCTACGACCTCCTCTCGATGTGTGCGGCTTCGCCGCACGGCGCTGCGCGCCCACCCCCCTGATGAACACCTACGCTCGGCCTGCCGAAGAGGCAAAATATCAAAAGCAAAAGCGAGGCGGCCTACCGGCCGGCCTGATGGACCGGATATACATGTCTCCCCTGGGGTTTGGACGGTTGGCAGGTCGCCATCGCCAGCAGGCTGGCTCCCACAGGGATTGGGTACAGCCGCAAGAGACATGGCGGCTGTCAGGCCGCCTTCGCTGGCAAGCCAGCTCCCACAGAGATTGGGGGCAGCCGCAAGAGACATGGCGGCTGTCAGGCCGCCTTTGCTGGCAAGCCAGCTTCCACAGGGATTGGGGGCAGCCGCAAAAGACAGGTCGGCTGGCAGGCCGCCATCGCCAGCAGGCTGGCTCCCACAGAGGACGGGGATATCCGTCAGAGTTTGGTCGGCTGGCAGGCCGCCTTCGCGAGCAAGCCCGCTCCCACAATGGATCGGCGTACACCCCTCGCTTTTCACCACTCAACAGGCCGAGCGTTAGCTCGCCTGCAGCTTTTGATCTTGATCCACCCGCCCCGTCGGGAGGCTGAGTGGAGGTGTTCATCCGGGGGGTAGGCGCGTA
>NZ_LMLH01000028.1:0-682013 GCF_001421885.1 Pseudomonas sp. Leaf48 | reverse complement strand
AGCGCCGTTCGACGAAGTCGAACGCATCGAGAGGAGGTCGAAGCGAAGCCGACCGGAGGCGATGCCMCCGGATGGACACCGGAGCGAAGGAACGCCGAGCCTTAGCGAGGGGCCGGACGCTGGGGCTAGCGTTTTTTGCTTCCTTTTTTAGGCGCTTGTAAAAAAGGGAGTCGCCGTAAGGGCGAAACCATAAGCCGCCGTTACCGCAGCAACGGATATGTACTCAATCAACCAAGAACCTGGTCGGCCCAGAGGCCGCCAAGACCAAGACCAAGACCAAGACCAAGCGATCAATCCACAGCAACCCTGTGCCGCCCCCCGGAATTACCAGGCGACAACGCCAAAGCCATCTGCGTCCGATTACGCATATGCGTCAAACGCAACACCTGCGACACATACAACTTCACCGTGTTCTCGGTAATCCCCAACTCACAGGCAATCTGATAATTGGTCTGCCCCTTGCCCACCAGTCGCGCCACATCCAGTTGCCGCGGCGACAGCTGGTTGAAAATCGCCGGCATCTCGACCCGGTCCGCCTCATCAACGGCTCCGCCAGCAGAATTCACCAAATGCGGAGCACGCCGAACCTTGTCCAGATCCTGATACAGACCATCGATCGACTCGGACAGATACTGCAGCTTCTGATTCAAATGCCCCAGTTGCAAACTCTTGCGCTTCTCGTGCAACGCAGCTTCCTGACGCTGTATGCCCTCGAGCAACTCGTCCAGATCAATCGGCTTCTGATAATAATCGGCGACCCCGGCGCGCAAGGCCTTGATCACATCCTGTTTGTCAGCCCCCCCGGTAAGCATGATCGCCTCAAACGCGCGATGTTTTCCCGAAAGCCGTTGCAGTTCCTGAACCAGTTCGATCCCGTTCATGCGGGGCATATGCAGATCACACAACACCAGGCCGATATCAAGGTCATTGTTGAAACGCTCGATCGCCCCGAAACCGGACTCGCAGGGAACGCAGCGGTAACCTTTGTCCTCCAGAAATTCGCAGAGCTCTTCGACGATCATAGGGGCATCGTCGACCACAAGAACCTTTAATGCCGAAGTAACTTTGTTCACGAGCAACTCCATGTGAGGCCAAAAATTGACCCGTCCTTCACCGACAGCAACAGGCTGTGCAACTACTGCCTGAAAAATAGACTTTGTTTGCCGCTATGTACATATCACGTTCAACTAGAGCCCCCAGGCGAACGTAAGCGCCAACCCAGCCAAAACGAACGGGGCGAATGGCAGCTTCTTTGACATTTCAGGTGCCATATAAAAAAGATGATTTCTAAGCCCTTGACTCATATGAAGCCAGACTCTTGGCGCCAGCAACAGCCAGAAAACACTGGCCAATCCGGCGCCGATAAACGTGCCGAGCACATGCGTACCGTCCGTCGCGAGCCCCAGCGCAGCCATGAGTTTGACGTCTGCGCCGCCTAGGCGTCGCAAGGCATACCCGGGCAAAGTAAACCCAAGCGCCAGCAGTAACGCCCAACCACCTTCTTGCGCCTGGGCCCCCAACCATGTGGTACCGCTCCACAGCAACCAGGCCAGCGCCAATGCTGCCACGCCAAGGGTCAAGCCATTGGCGATGTGCCGCTCCCTGGCATCCTGTGCCGCGCAAAGCGCCAGCCAGATCAATAAAACAAAGCTTTGCATCAGGTAAAAAACGTCCGTTTTGGCTGAATGATTCTATGCTGACATTACTTTGTGATGGTCAGGGTAGACACACTCGTGAAAATCAGCTTCCCCCGCAAGCAGAAAGGTGCCGTCGCGATTGAATTCGCCCTGGTCTTCATAATTTTTTTTGCCGTGTTTTACGGCATTGTCAGCTACAGCCTGCCCCTGCTGCTGATGCAGTCGTTCAACCAGTCGACTGCCGAAGCCGTGCGCCGTAGCGTGGCACTGGACCCGACCACCGCCAATTACGAGGCTGCACTGAAAACCCGCGCCAAGACCGAACTTGGCCTGCAATTGGCGTGGATACCCACAGCGCTGAATTTCAATGTCGCCACCGACGCCTCAGTGACCTACGTGGGCGGGCTGCTGCAGGTCAGCATTCATTACCCGAGCAATAAAATCGGCGCCGTCATCCCGTTTCTCAGCTTGCCGGGGATTGGCCGGGTGCCCAATCTGCCGACGACGCTAACCGCCAGTTCGAGCCTGCAATTTTGAGCGCCGGGGACAAGCTGTTCGGGCGCCTGCTCAATCGCCATCCACCACCCCCGCCAGACATTTCGCAATTGCCGCCTGTCACCGGTTTCGGCCTGCAATTACAGCTCAATGCCGAGGGCCGGGTGACTCAGGTGACTGGCCCGTTACGGCACCTGCTGGCGCAACAGATACCGGGGCCGCAGGTGCCGCATCTGCTCGACTTTCTCTTGCCCCACTGCGCACTCGTCATCGAAGGCTCGCCGGCCGATTGGCAGGGGCAGATGCTGGACCTGGACTTCTACAGCCTCAATGGCCCTCCCCTGCATCTGCGCGGCTGGGTGCAACCTCAGGTCAATGACTGGCAGTTGCAGCTACTGGACATCGGTGACCTGTTGCTGGAGCGTCGACAGTCGCGCATCCGCGAGCAGTGCCAGGTGCTGACGATGCAGATCGGCGAGCAACTGCGCCTGTGCAGCCTGACGCGCTTGCCCGAAGTGCTGGGCGAGCAGCTGGAAGGCTTGGCGCAGCGCTTGCAGATTCCATGCATTGCTCTGGCATTGCTCGATGAGCAGGAACAGGGCTGGCAGATTCATCGACAGTACGCGGCCCTCGACGCACCGCAGCTATGGCAAAGCGGCCAGAGCCTGGGCACGAGTCTGGACAGCCTGAGCGGTACTGCACCGCAACGCCTGTCCATGCATGAACATCCGCGCTTGCAGGCCACCTTCGGTAATACCGACGGGTTTGCGGTGCCTTATCACGATGCCCGGGGCGTAGTCGCCTGGTTGCTTTGCGGTTTCTATCCGGTGCTGGAACGCGCCCGCGACATCAGCGATCGCGACTGGCTGCAAATTGCCGCGGCATTGGCCGGCCCCCTGCTGGAGCGTCTGCGTGAACATCGGCACCAGCTGCAACTGGAGCGCCTGGAATCGCTGCAAGTCTTGCTGGGTACCGGTTGGTGGGAGCTGTTCAGCGACAATACCGAGATTGAGTTGGCACCTTCCCTGGCCAACGCCCTGAACCTGCAAACTACACGATTACCCATGCAGAGCTGGCTCGAACAAATACATCCCGCCGACCGCGAACAGTTGCGCAGCAGCCTGCAGGCGCTGCAGGACGAAGGCACACCGTTGTTGTGCTGCGTGCGCTTGCAGCGCCCGGAAGATGGGCCGGCACCTACCTGGTATCGCCTGCAAGGCCAGGCGTTGGGTAATGTCAGAAATCGCCGGCTGGTGGGTTTCATGCTCGATATCAGCGACATCAAGAACCAGGAGCAAAACGCCGCGGCCGCCCATGCGCGCCTCGATAACCTGATCGCCAGTTCCCCCGCCGTCATTTACGTGCAGCGCTACGCCGAAGGAGCGCTGCAAACGAGTTACTTCAGTGACAGCCTGCTGCCACTGCTGGGCTGGACCCTCGCCGATTGCGCCGGCGCAAGCTGGGCCGACCGGGTTCACCCCGAAGACCGCCCGCACTATTTCGAGCGCACCCGCCTGTTGCTGCGCGAAGGTTCGGTGCGCAGCCGTTATCGCATGCGCGACAGCCGCGGTGATTACCACTGGATGCTCGATGAGGCCAAATTGCTGCGCGATGACCTCGGCCTGCCTGTGGAAGCCGTGGGGCTGTGGCTGGACGTCACTGAGGCGACGCTGGCTGCCGAACAGGTCAAACAGAGTGAGGAACGTTACCGGATTCTGGTAGAAGACTCGCCGGCGATGATCTGCCGTTACAACCCGGAGCTGATTCTGAGCTTCGGCAATCGGCCGCTGGCGACCTACCTGGAGCTCGCGCCCGAACAGTTGCCGGGAGTCGATCTGGGCACCTGGATGTCCCGGGAACAGCGCGATTCATTCACTCAGAGGCTGAGCCGGCTGAGCCCGGAGTTTCCGGTCAGCACCGCAGAAATCAACTTGCAACTGCCGGGCCGCGAACATGCCTGGTGGATCTGGTCGGATCGCGGTGTGTTCGATGATCAGGGCCGCTTGCTGGAAATTCAGGCCGTGGGCCGCGACAACACTGAGGTGCGGCGCTCCCAACAACAACTCACGCAAAGCGCGAAGATGGCCACCCTGGGCGAAATGGCCACCGGTCTGGCCCATGAAATCAGCCAGCCGTTGAACGTGATGCGCATGGCGGTCACCAACGTGCTCAAACGCCTGAGCAACGGCGACGTGCAGGTCGATTACCTGACCGACAAGCTCAAACGCATCGACTCCCAGGTGCAGCGCGCAGCGCGGGTGGTGGATCACATGCGGGTATTCGGGCGACGCTCGGACATCGAACAGCAACTGTTCGATCCGGTCCAGGCGATTGAAGGCACACTGTCGCTGCTGACCGAAGGCATGCGCGGCAAAGGCGTTGATCTGCGGATCACCGAGACTGATTTTGAAGTACAGATACGCGGTCACGTCGACCAGTTGGAGCAAGTGCTGATCAACCTGATGGTCAATGCCCGAGATGCGCTGCTGGGCAAGCGCGAGTCCCAGGCCGATTTCAACCCATGGATTGCGCTAAATGCCGAGCGGGATGCGGACACGGTGCGACTGTGGGTCGAGGACAACGGTGGCGGTATCGATTCACGTCTGCTGGAACGGATTTTCGAACCGTTCTTCACCACCAAACCGGTGGGGGTCGGCACCGGGTTGGGGCTGTCGGTCAGTTACGGCATCGTCGAAAACATGGGCGGCAGACTGAGCGTCACCAATTGCCACGAGGGCGCGCGGTTCTGTATCGAGTTGCCGATTGCCACCCCGGCCTAGATCACCAGCGAGGGTCGGCCCGGTGGCTTGCAACTCAGGTTGGCGCCGACATCAACCTTGTTCAGAGTGATACCCAGGTTGGCCAGCAGCGCGTCAAGAATCGGGTCGAGCAAGGGGCTCAGCAAGCCCCGGATCACGCCGCCCAACGTACTGTTGACGTCATCCAGGGCGCCGGCCGCCAAGACCAGCACTCCCCCCAGAAGACTTGAACCGGTGGGTCTATAGGCCTGGACTTCAACGCCGCCCAGGCTCGCTCTCAGGCTGTTGACGATGCCTTGCGTACCCAGGTTATAGAGCAACGGTGGCTGCTTGATTTCCGGTGGCTGGTTGTAAACGTGGGTGCTTTGCGAACTGGCCACCGAGGTGTCGATCTTCACCCCCAGGCCACCGCCGTAAAACGGCACGCGAGTGGCTGGATTGCACACCCAGAGCACGCAATTGACCTTGCCGATATCAATTAACGCCAAGGGTTGCACGCTGACGTCGGCCGACGAAGAGAACGCATTGGCCATGTCGATCTTGCCGACTTTGAGTTTCACCAGGGAGGTGTTGGTCTCGGTGGTCAGGGTTTTCGTGCCGCTACTGGCGCAGTTGTAGCCGGTCACGTGGCTGTCGGCAGCCGCCACCTCCAACGCGATGTCGATGGTCGGTGTGGGCAGGATCTTCAGGTCGGTGATCTGGCACGTTCCGGTCAATGTGCACAACAGCGAACCCACAGTACCGGCCAGATTCAGGTGCAGCAGGTTGTTCAAGGTATCGGTCAATCCACCTAACAGTGTGTTGCTGGTGAGGGCGCTGGCCAGACCACTGACACCCGACAGTACCGGCAAATTCAACGACACAAGCGTGCGCACTTGAGCTGTACGCACGTAAATGCGGTTGGGGTCATTGATCAGGCCATTGACCAGCGCCGGGTTGCCGATGGCCGACAATTGCGGCGGTTGAATGACTTTGACCTGAACCCCGCCGTTAGCCAGGCCCGGGATGTTCAGGGGGATATTGGCCACGGCGCTGTTCTGGCTGTTGGCTACTTGCACAAACGCCTCAACCAACTGGAACACCTGCAAATTGGTATTGAGCGCCGACGAGACCGCCCCGGTTTGCAGTTGCAGCAATTGCCCCAGGACAATCGAAGTACTCCCCGCCGCCGCCTTCAAACCGGTCAGCCCGCTGATCGCCACACTGGTGGTGGGCCCGCCGGCCTGAAGTACGGTGATGGCGGTGTCCAGCAACTGGGTCAGGCCGATGTTGGTGCTCAGCAACCGGGTGTAGTCCCCGGCGCTGACGTTGACGTCTAGGGCCAATTGATTCAGGTAGCCCAGCAGATTGATCTGGGTATCGGCCAGGCCCTGCCACCCGGCGACCGTCAAGTTCAGGCTCCCGCCCAGCATTTGCCCCAACAGCAGGTTCAACGCCGCCGACCGGCTGGAGTCGACTACCAGCGCCGTACTGCCAATGGTCAACATCGCCAGGGGCGGCAGGACTGCGGCAGCACCGACGGCTGTGGCCGAGAGTTGGGTGGTCTGGCTGACAGGGCCCGCCCCCATCAGGGCAAAAATGCCCCGCGCGACGCTGGTCGGTACCGTATGGGTCGCGACCACGCGAATCGCCTCTTTCTTGCTGGCATCGACGACGAAGGCGCGCAGGTTGTCGGCGCCCGTTTGCAATGAACCGCAGTCGGTGTTCAGGGTCATGCTGTCGGCAGCGTTGTAGCCGTTGCGGGTGGCACTCTCGAGGGCGTAAACCGTCGCCGTGGCCGCCGGCACCAGGCAATCGCCATTGCGGCTGACCGCCTCCAGTGCGGCAACGTCGGCCAGCCGCTGCAGCTTGCGTTGCTCCAGGTAAAGCCTGCCGGTATCGACCACCAACAGCATGAATCCCAGGGCCAGGGTCAGGGTCAGCGCCGCCATCAGGCCGATCGCCCCCCGTTGTCGGGCCGGGCCGCGAAACTGCATGCGGGGAGACATGGCGCACTCCTTTGCCGACGCACTGCCGGGCTCGACCTCCGTTGGTGAGAAGCAGTGTAGACAAAGGTGGCCATGGCTGCTGGCAACTCGCCACTCAAGATCCAAAAATGAACCCTGTGGCAGCGGGCTTGCTCGCGAATACGGTTTCTCAGGCGACCCTGCCTTGAATGAGAAATCGCTTTCGCGAGCAAGCCCGCTCCCACAGGGTAGGCAGGAGGGGCTTATCGTGGTGGGTAGTTGGCCAGAATCCGGGTGACCGTTTCATGGATGGCATTGCTTCGATCCGAGGGGTTCGGCGTGCGGCTGAGCATCTGCTCATCACTGCCGCGCCACACCAGTCTGCCGTCCTTGCCATCGAGTATGTCGATCTGGATGGTCGCTACCTTGTAGTTGACGTTGCGGGTTTCGTTATACATCGGCGCGCCCCAGTAACCGTTCCACGGGTTACCCCAACCGCCGCCATAACTGGTGGTCACCTGCTGTTGTCGGTCTTCGACAATCAGGTAGGTCTGCACATTCAAGTCACCCTTGGCGTCGGCGGTTGCCTGACGCAAGCCACGGGAATCGAGCTGGTCGGTAACAGCCTGGCGGATGCGTTGATCGGTCAGGTCACTCTGGATCCGTGGATCATCGGGGCGGTATTGCACGGCGGGCTCTTTCCAGCTCCAGCTGTGGTAAGCCGCAAAATCACGGCTGGCATCAAAGTCATGATTGACCTGGTTGGCAGCGCAGGCACTGAGCAACGCGGCCACTGCCAGTAAAGCGAGACGGCGAAACATGATGGTTCTCCGGTTGAAAAACAACGATGCGAAATGCTTCTTATCTACAGAAATTAATGAGGAGGATACGCCGACATTGCCTTTTCCACAGCCTCACGAATGGCATCGACCCGCTTGCTTTCGCTGTCAGCATTGCCAGTCTCGGCGCTGGAACTCCAGATGGCCTGGCCGCTCTGGGCGTCATACAGGTCTACCTGGACCACCATGACCTGTTCCGAATAGGTGCGAACAATCGGCACGGCGGTGTACATGCCGTAGCCCGAGCCGTACCCGTGGTTGTAGCCACCATAACCGCCATAGACACCGCCGTAGTAGTCATCCTGAACCTGACGCAAGCGGGTTTCCATGCGCAGGTCGGCGCTGACGAACAGGTCTGCCGGACGGTTACCGTGCAGCGGTCGCAACCCTCGCTGATCCAGCGCACTGCTGACCGCTTCGGCGACCTGGGCCGAATCCGCCCAGACCGTGCCGGGTGGCGGATGCCCGTCGAGCCAGGCCCAGCTGCGGTACTGTCCATAGTTCCGGATCGGCGCAGGATAGGCGCTATGGTCGAAGGTATTGGCCGCCTGGGGTGGCGCCGGCGGCAAGGGCCTGGAGCTGGCCACATAAGGGTTGCTGCCCTGACAGGCCGCCAACCCCAGGCAGAACACCAGCACAGCTGAACGACTCATCATTTCGCGCTCCGATCAGATCGGCCGGCAAATCCAGTGCAAGTAACGCCCGAGCCCGGCAAAGCTTGGGTGACGGCGGTGAGCCAGTTCCATTTCCAGCAGATCCGCCAGTTCGGCGCGGGCCTGGAACTCCACCGGCATGTAATCGTGAAAAACCCGCACCCCACTCTGGGTTTCGACCCGCCACAGACCTTCAAGTTGCGCCGCCAGTTCGCGCGGATCAAGGGGTTGCTGCGGGGTCAGGCTCTGCTTTTCGCCGGCCATGTCATTCTTGCGCATCTTGCGGAAGTGGCCCTTGAGCAAGTTGCGGTAAATCAGCGCATCGCGGTTGTAGAACGCCAGGGACAGCCAGCCGTCCGCCTTGGTCAATTGATGCAGGACCGGCAGGATCGCGTGAGGCTCAGCCAGCCATTCCAGCACCGCGTGGCACAGCACCAGATCGTAGGGTTCGGTGAGCTGGCCGAGCAACTCCTGCCATGGCGCCTGAATGAAGGTCGCGGTCTGGCCGGCCTCGGCGAAACGCTGGCGGGCACCTTCGAGCATCGGCTCGGCGGGTTCGGCCAGGGTCACCTGATGGCCGCGCTGGGCCAACCATAAAGACATGTGGCCAAGGCCGGCGCCAATGTCCAGCACTCGCAGCGGCCGGTCCGGCAGGGTTTCAGCCAGGTCCGCCTGCAACACCGCCAGGCGGATGGCACCTTTGGCGCCGCCGTAGATTTTTTCAGCGAAACGGGTCGCCAGTTGATCGAAATGACGGTCGCTCATCAGCTGAACCTCCGTTCACTGTCAGCCAGTTTGCTGCGCACCACTTCTTCCATATCCAGCCCCAACTCGCTGCACAGCAGCAATAAATACAGCACGATGTCGCCAACTTCCTGACCGGCATGCGCCAGCTTTTCCGCCGGCAACTGGCGTGACTGGTCTTCGCTCAGCCACTGGAAAATCTCCACCAGCTCGGACATTTCCACACTCGCGGCCATGGCCAGGTTTTTCGGGCTGTGAAATTGCCGCCAGTCATTGCGATCACGGATGGCGTGCAGGCGTTCGGTCAGTTCAACAAGGTTCATCGGGTTCTCCTGAAGGCGTATAGCTTCGGGGGGATGGGCAGTGAAGGCAAGTGGCAGCGTCATCCCGAGGACTTTGCGTCATAATCGAAAAGATCGCAGCTTTGGGCAGCCCCTGCGGGGAACTCGGTGCCATGATCGACAGCCCAAGCTCAAATCCGGCAACCATGCCTCTCTTTGATCAGGACGTCACTCCATGCAGGTAGAAGGTTTTTCCGAATGGCTCGGTCAGTTACTGGGCTCGATCATCCGCTTCGTCGTTGATGGCCTCAGTGGGCTGTTCAATCTGCTGAGCCAGGCCAGCAGCAACTTTGTCGAAGGTTTGTCCAACGCCCTGGGCATGGACACCTCCATCGTCAGCATCATTACCCTGATCCTCGGCCTGGTGCTGCTGTGGTCGGCAATCCGCGCTTTTCTCAATGCGTCGATCATCATGGGGATCATCTGGATGATGCTGGGGCTCTGGTTGTTGAGCTGGATAATTCACTGACACCGCTTGCGTAATGGAATACGGAAGATTGCGAATGTGTCGATACAATGCCCGCTCCCCCAAGGAGCCTGCATGTCCAACCTGACCGCCGACTGGCGCGACCGCCCCACCCATCGCCGGGTCTGGGCGCTTGCCGCACCGATGATTCTCTCGAACATATCCGTGCCGCTAGTGGCGCTGGTCGACAGCACCGTCATCGGCCACCTGCCCCATGCCCACCAACTCGGTGCCGTCGCGGTCGGCGCCAGCCTGTATACCTTTCTCGCCTGGGCAATGGGCTTTCTGCGCATGGGCTCGACCGGGTTCGCCGCCCAGGCCGCCGGGCGCGGGGATGGTGCGGCGCTGCGGCAGATTCTGTTGCAAGGCCTGTTGCTGGCCATGGGCCTGGCCGTCATATTGGGAGCGCTCGGCGTACCCTTGAGTGGTATCGCGCTGCATTTCATGCAGCCGTCGGCCGAGCTTGATCAACTGACCCGCGAGTTCTTTCACACCCGGCTGTTTGGCCTGCCCGCCGCGCTGGCCAGCTATGCGCTGGTCGGCTGGTTCCTGGGCACCCAGAACGCCCGGGCACCGCTGGCGATTCTGCTGAGCACCAACCTGGTCAACATTGCCCTGAACCTGTGGTTCGTCCTCGGGCTGGACTGGGGCGTGGTCGGCTCGGCCAGGGCTTCGGTGATAGCCGAATGGACCGGTGCGCTGATCGGTCTGCTGATGACCCGCAAGGCCCTGCGCGCCTACCCTGGGCATATCGTCTGGGCGGCGTTGGCGGTATGGCAGAGCTGGCGCCCGCTGCTGGCAGTCAACCGCGATATCTTCATCCGCAGCCTGGCGCTGCAATCGGTGTTTTTCCTGATCACCGTGCAAGGCGCCCGGCTGGGCGACGCTACCGTCGCCGCCAACGCGCTGCTGCTCAACGGCCTGCTGCTGACCGCCCATGCGCTGGATGGCCTGGCCCATGCGGTGGAAGCCCTGTGCGGGCATGCCATCGGCGCCCGCGACCGCGATGCCCTGCGCCGTTCATTGGTGGTGGCCTGTGGCTGGTCGTTGCTGGCGAGTCTGGGCTTTGCCGTGCTGTTTCTATTCGCCGGGCATCTGTTCATCGAGATGCAGACCGACATTCAAAGCGTGCGCGACACCGCCTTCATCTACCTGCCCTACCTCGCCGCGCTGCCGTTGATTGCCGTCTGGAGTTACCTGCTCGACGGACTGTTCATCGGCGCCACCCGCGCCCGAGAGATGCGCAACGGCATGCTGCTGACGGTGGTGCTGGTATTACCGTTTGGCTGGGAATTGCAGGATTGGGGCAACCACGGCCTGTGGATAACCTTTCTGGTATTCATGGTGCTGCGCAGCCTGACCCTGGGTGTCATCGCCTGGCGCCTGCAGCGCGACGATGGCTGGTTTGCCCACGCAACGCACTGAACCGGCATGGGCTCGCCATCGATTTGCGTTCAGGGTTGGTTGTTCTGCCATAACTGACGCAGGCTATCGAGGCGCTCCTGTTGAGTCAGCCCCGACATCGGCTGCACAGGTATCGCCGCGGGGAACTGCATGCGCAGCCAGATCCAGCCATCAAGCACTGCACGCTCAGTGAAACCCAGTGTCAGCCCTTCCTGCAGCAGGGGCCACAGGCGGGTGAAATCGATCCCGCTGGATCGACTCCAGCGCCAGGCATGTTGTTCGAGCAGGCAGGTTTGCAGCTTCTCCCGTTGCCAGGCACTGAGGCTTTCCTCAACGGCCAAGGGGGTAACCGCCAGCGCCGGATTCAGCAGGCGCTGCCAGCCTTCGCAACCGATCGCACGGTCGGCCCAGGTGCCACCGAACCAGCGTAGCTGGCTGATCGGCCCTAGCCAGCGACTCAACTCCACCGCATCACAAGCATCAAAGAAGTAACTGGCGGTGTTCGGATTGTAATAACTCAACAGGGCCCGATGCACGCCGACAGTGACCGTGAGCATCCGTCGCAAGTGCGCCAGCAGCGTCAGCTCCGAGGTCTGGCTGACAATCAGCAAGCCGCGCCAGCGTTGCCCGTCGACCAGGCATAAATCAGCCAGCGCCGGGCAAGTGCGCAGATCAACGAGTACAGGTCCGTGCTCATGCAGCGCATGCCACTCGGTGCCCTCGAACAGCCAGAACCGCCGGGCTTGCACAAAGGTCTGCTGCAAGACCGTCACCACCCCTGGCGAACCCGGCACATCCAGCAACAGCCACTGGGGGCGTGGGGTGGGCATTTGCGTGGTGATCATGCCCGACCACCATGTTCGAGCCGCAGCGCTGCACGACAAGTGCAAAGCGCCTGTTCGCAATGGTTGAAGCTGCCACCACCGGGCAGCAGGCACAGCAACATGAGCGGCTCACCGGAGCCCAGCCATTGCTGCAGACCGGCCTGGACAGTTGCCGGGCACTGCGCCATGAGGGCGCTCGCTGCCTCGTCGTCTTGCGGGGCGTGAAGCAGGCTGGTTATCAAAGGCCGGTCCGGATCTCCGTCGATGAAGCTCACCAGCACTTCGGTCCCTTCTCGCAGTGACTCCAGAGTGAGCGCCTGCAAATCGGCCGCCAGGGGCAGCCAGCAGTGGCTGGGGGACGCTCCTTCGCCTTGATACAGCCAGTCGAATTGCACCGGTACCGGTCTGCCGGGAGCCGGGCGCAGTTCATCGACTTCCACCACCCATGCCCGCTGCAGACCGTGCATGCGTGGCTTGGTGACTGAGCGGGGTGGCTCGAAAGGAATACGCCCACTCAGGGCGCGAGTCTGATTGTAATAAGGCGTCAGCGGATCCTGGCTGCCCCGATGCTCGATATGGGTCAGCAACCAGCGCTGATTGCACTCGGCAACCGGGTGATCGGCCAGCGGCATCAGTTGCCCGCTGCGCAAGGTCGCCAGGTCCGTACGGCAATCAGCAAACTGCACCGCAGAATCCGTGGAGCACTGAAGTTCGAACTCACGTACTGCCGGTTGCTCACCCTTGCTACGAAACAATGCACGCTCGCTCAGGGGAAGTTGCTGCCGATCATCACGGAACACCACGCGGTGGCGACGCGCCAGGTGTTCGAAGTGGTAATCAAGCTGTTCCTCGGCACACAGGCGCTGGAGAAACTGCAAATCCGACTCCTTGTACTGCGTACAAAAATCGCGAAATGGATAATCGCCTTCCAGCTCGAAGCGTCGGTCATCGCCGACGATGCCGTGTTCCTTGAGCACCTGATCGATGATTTGCGGCACCGAACGGCCACTGAAAATCCGCTGGCTGAAGCGCTGGCCCAGACACGCCAGCTTCGGCCCCAGACGGATCTGGCAAAGCCTGCTCCCCAGGCCCTGGTCACGCTGGACAAGTTCATGCAGTTGTCCGCAGATGCAGCTTCCTGGCGGCCCGAAGTACAAAGTGGCCGGCCGATACAACAAGCTGGCAAGGTCAGGCACCGAGTCATGGATCAGCAGTTCGACATCGAACACAAACGGCTCGTTGACAGCCTCTTTACCGGTAAAGGCAAGGACCTCGAAGGGATCGGGCAGACCGGCTACATCCAGACGAAATGAGGGCTCGCTGACTGGATTGGACATCGGCATTTCTCTACTGGGGGGGCGGCCGGGGATTCTCGCCGAGAGACATGGCCGAGTAGAGGGCAGAAGTACAACTTAGGAAACGGCCTACGCGAAAAGAGGACGTTTTTGCTTTGATCGCCGCAGCGTGGAAATTTCCTACAGGATAAAGAGAGATGCCGCACCAGATCATCTGAAATTTCCGCAGAAACCGGAAAAAAATTCAGACGATCTGGTCAGCGCGTCCCTGACCTCAGGAAGACAGGTAGGACGAACGAGTCAACCCCAGACGCAGGGCATCGAGGAACTGCGTGCGCTCGCTGGCACTGATGCGGGCACTGGCGCACTTGTCGCGGTAGTGGGTCATCAGTTCTTCCGGCGACAAGTGCACATAGCGCAGCATGTCTTCGATGGTGTCATGGGTCTCGATACCGGCGTGGTACACGCTGCCGTCGGCGTTCTGGTAGATGTTCACCGAGTCGGTGTCACCGAACAGGTTGTGCATGTCGCCGAGAATTTCCTGGTAAGCCCCCACCAGGAACACGCCCAGCAGGTAATCCTCACCTTCGTTCAGGCCATGTACCGGCAGGCTGGTTTCGATGCTCTGCTCGTCGACGTACTGGTTGATCTTGCCGTCGGAGTCACAGGTCAGGTCCTGCAGCACCGCACGACGCAGCGGCTCTTCATCGAGGCGATGCAGCGGGATGATCGGCAGTACCTGATCGATGGCCCAGGTGTCCGGCAGGCTCTGGAACACCGAGAAGTTGCAGATGTACTTGTCGGCCAGCTTGTCGTTGAGTTCGTCGAGCACCTGACGGTGCGAACGCTGACGCGCCTTCAACGAATTGTGCAGGCGACGGCACACGGCGAAGTAGCATTGCTCGGCCAGGGCTTTCTCGGCCAGGGTCAGCTTGCCGTCGGCGTACTGCGACGCGATATCGCTCATGTAGTGCGTGGCGCGCCAGTAGGTTTCGGTGACCATCTCGATGTCGGTCGGACCCAGCAGGTCAACCAGCCACTGCACGGTTTCCGGCAGGTTTTCCTTGTTTTCGATCAGCGGGATTTCGTCGTTGTGTTTCTCGACGTCGGTCACCTGAATCACCAGCATGGCATGGTGCGCGGTCAGGGAGCGGCCACTTTCGGAGAAAATGTTCGGATGCGGCAGGCTCTGCGCGTCGCAGAATTCCTTGAGCATGCCGACCACGACACCGGCGTAATCGTCCATGTCGTAGTTGATCGAGCTGGCGTTACGCGAGTGTGTGCCGTCGTAGTCCACGCCCAGGCCGCCACCGACGTCGATGTGATCGACCGGCAGGCCGAGGTTGCGCAGTTCGCCGTAGTAGCGGATGGCTTCCTTGAAGCCGTGCTGGTAGTCCGCCAGGTTGGCGATCTGCGAGCCCATGTGGAAGTGCAGCAGGCGAATGCCCTGGTCCAGACCGGCCGCGCGGAAGCGCTCGACGACCGACAGCAACTGCGCCGCCGACAGACCGAACTTGGATTTTTCGCCACCGGTGTCCGCCCACTTGGACGAGGCCAGGGACGACAGGCGTACGCGCAGGCCGACCTGCGGCTTGACCTTGAGCGACGCCGCTTCTTCGATCACCAGGCCGACTTCGGACTCTTTCTCGATCACGATGAACACGTTGTGGCCGAGCTTCTGGCCCATCAGCGCCAGACGGATGAACTCGCGGTCCTTATAGCCGTTGCAGACAATGGTGCCGCCCTTCGGCGCCAGTGCCAGCACCGCCAGCAGCTCAGGCTTGGAGCCGGCTTCCAGACCGATGGAGACATTCTGGGTGGCGATGATGTTCTCGATCACCGCTTCTTGCTGGTTGACCTTGATCGGGTACAGCGCGGTGTACTTGCTCTGGTATTCCAGACGCTCGATATTGGCGTCGAACGCGCCGGTCAGCTGACGCACGCGGTCTTGCAGAATATCCGGGAACCGTACCAGCAGCGGCAAGGACAAGCCGCTCTTGCGCAGCTGGTCGACTTGCTCGAACAGGTCGATAGGCGAGCTGCTCGGACCGTTCGGACGAACTTCGACGCGACCGGCGTCATTGATCGCGAAATACCCGGCCCCCCAATGGCGAATCCCGTAAACACTGCGGCTGTCCGCAACTGTCCATTGGCTGCCATCGTCTTTGCGTGTGCGTCGTACGGACATCGAAGTCCCCTATAAAGAAGTCATAGTGCGTCGCCTGGGTTCAGGCCGGCGCAGTCTAAAGAATGAAAATGACGGTTGGTCAACGAGGTCATAGACCCCGCCGACCGCTACGAGTTTAGATACCGGTCATGAACAGGCTCTGTGAAAACCATGTAGACGGCGCCGGGCCCGAATGCAATCGAGGCCGGTCAAGCCGGGGGTGGGTTTCACAGAGGCTGCTAGCCGCCGGACTTCTTCGCTTTGAAGCCGTGCTTGATCAGCTCCGCCAAGAGTAGCTCGACATGATCGCCCTGGATTTCGATGATCCCGTCTTTCAACGCTCCGCCTGTGCCACAACGCTTTTTCAACGTGGTCGCCAGTTCCCTGAGCGCGTCTTCAGCCAGCGGCACGCCGGTGATGGTGGTCACCGTCTTGCCGCCACGGCCCTTGCTTTCGCGACGCACGCGAGCAACGCCGTCGCCGGCCGGGATAACGGTCTGTTTGCAGATACAGGCGTCCACCGGTTTACTGCATTCCGGGCAATGACGACCTGCGTCGGTGGAAAATACCAGGCCACCGAGGGCGGCGAAGGATGCGGCTTTTTTGGCCACCGGCAATCCTCTTTGGAGGACAAAGACTGGTCGCAGCAACCCGGGCAGGTGCCATCGACCGCGAAGCCCCACTCAGGCAGGGGCAGCGCTACTGAAACGGTATAACCCTGCAGGCTCGCTCCTACAGTTACAGCCATACCGGTTCAGTTTGAAAAGGTCGCGCAGTGTAACGGCAAAAACGCCGATTGCTAAGAGCCAATCGGCGCCAATTTATAGCTCTTTTGCGACGCTGGTTTGTTTAGCCTTCAGATAACGCTTCAACGCTGCCAGGGAGTCCGGGCAATAGGGCTTCTGCTGGATTTCCAGCATCACCTGTTCGATGGGGATGAAACGCGCTTCCAGCACTTCTTCCGGTTGCAGGATCAACGGCCCGTCCCACACCGCGGAAAACGCCGAACACCACAGGCGATTGCCGGTGTCTTCAAAGAAAAAATGGTCATGGGCGGTCAGTTCCACACCACTGACACCCAACTCCTCCTCCAGCTCACGGGCCGCGGACTCGGCATAGGTTTCACTGGCGAGCACCATGCCGCCTGCTGCCACGTCCCAGTAACCGGGGTAGATCGCCTTGCTCAGGGTGCGCCGGTGCACGCACAACTCCCCGGCGGAGTTGAACAACATGATGTAGGTGCCGCGCCCGATCAGCCCGCGCTCGCGCAGGTCCGAACGGGCCAGGGACCCGAGCGGATTGTCCTGCTCGTCGACCCAGGCGATTTGCTCGGCATCAGAGGCCGCCCGGTGCGCGGCCTCGCGTAAGTTATCGGCGCAGCTATCAACCATGACTCAGCCCTGATTGAGCAATTGACGCAAATCGATCACTGCGGCGTTGGCCCGGGAGATGTAGTTGGCCATGACCAGCGAGTGGTTGGCCAGCACGCCGAAACCGCTGCCATTTAGGATCATCGGGCTCCATACAGCCTCCTGCGACGCCTCCAGTTCACGAATGATCTGGCGCACACTGACCGTGGCGTTCTTTTTCGCCAGCACATCGGCGAAGTCGACTTCGATGGCGCGCAGTAAATGGGACAAAGCCCAGGCCTGACCGCGGGCTTCGTAGAACACGTTGTCGATCTGCATCCATGGTGTTTCGACGATTTCCTCGTCGACCTGCGGCACTTCACCCGGGGCTACAACCTCGGTTTTCAAGGCGGTATTGAGCTTGACCCGGCCGACACTGGCCGACAATCGTTGCGACAACGAACCCAGGCGCGTCCCGACATCACCCAGCCAGTTGTTCAGGTTGTCGGCGCGGGCATAAAACAGCGCACCTTTCTGGTTCGGATCAGACAGGCGCGCCTGATAGCGGCTCAGGGAATTGATGCCTTCCTGGTATTCGGACTCACTGGATGGCAGCACCCAGCTTTTATTGTCGAAGTTGAAACGCGGTTCGGCCTTGGCCAGATCGGCGTCTTCGGCGGACTGTGACTGCGAACGGGCGAAGTCCTTGCGCAGGGCGCGGCTCAGGTCGCGAACCTGCACCAGCACGCCGTACTCCCAGCTCGGCATGTTGTCCATCCACAGTCCCGGCGGGAAACGGTCATTGGATATATAGCCGCCCGGCTTGGCCAACAAAGTACCGGCAACGGTCTTGAGGGTTTCCACCGTGGTGTAGCCGATGACCATCTGCTTGCCTTCTCTCTCGGCAGCCATCTGTGCGGTTTGCTGGACCGGGAACAACGCGGGTTCCTGGCTCCAGTACCAGCCCAGCGCAATCGTCACCAGCAGGTAAAGAACGACCAGCGTAGCCAGCGCCCGGCTGAACAACAGGCCGCCCAGATAACTGCGGGTGGCCGACTTGGGTTCAGCGGCACGTTCAGGCGCACTGCCTTCGCGGTTTTTCCAGTCCAGCATGGCGATATCCTTTCAATCACTTGAGTTCACGGTTCGACCACAACCATACAACAACGTGCCTTTGCCCGGCACCCGCCAATGCGCTGTTGGCGGAAATTACCGGGCGGGCGGACGAAAAAATCGTAACCGGGACACCCATCGCCAACCTTGAAGCAGACTTGTTGGTCATGATCAGGTCCCATCAGGGAATACCTTAGGTACCAGCGCCCAAAAAAGCGCGCAGATTTGCCCCTGCGCAAGACCAGAAACACTCAAAGTCCTCTTTGCGCGGATCGCTCTGAAAGAGGCATTTGATCGGCCAAAGGCCTGATTTTACGAGCCAGGAGCGGACCGACCAGTCACAAACTGAATGAGGTCGGTTTACAGATAATTACCCTACACCTCTCATGTCATTGAAAAGAGGTGCTAGCATAGAGCCACCAGTCGATCTCAGCGTACCCCCTAACTAGTAGTCAGGATATGACCGAGCCAGAAGATCCCAGCCGCGAGCGTCTCAAGCACCACTTTGCCCAGCGGGTAATTCATCAGGCTCGTCAGATTCTTGAGATATGGCAGCGCCTGCAACACGCTGAATGGTCCTGCGCCGACCTGGCACAATTGAGTGAAGCCAACTTGCGCCTGTTGCGCTTCGCCGAACGTTTCGAGCAGCAGGAACACATTGAACTGGCCCGTCAGATCGGTCATTCGCTCAAGGCTGTCGAGGCCAATCGCGCACGCCTGAGCAGCGATCTGATTACAGACCTCAATCGCTTGATGCAGCGTTTGTCACGCACCGGTCTGCGCCATGCAGACCATCTCGACAACACCTTCCTGCCGCCTGTGCGCAAGCCGATCTATGTGATGTTGCAGGACAATGACCGCGCCGAGCGCCTGGCCAAGCAACTGGAATTCTTCGGGCTCAGCGCCCAGTACCTGGACAGCGTAGACGCATTTCGCTCCTCGATGGCCGAGCGTTTGCCGGCCGCGATCGTCATGGACGTCGACTTCAGCGGACCCGGGGTCGGTCTCAAGCTGGCCGCCGAAGCCCAGGAAGGCCTTGATCATCTTCTGCCGCTGTTGTTCTTCAGCCTGCACGAAACCGATACCCCGACCCGCCTCGCTGCTGTGCGCGCCGGTGGCCGGGAATTCCTCACCGGCACCCTCGAAGCGTCGAGCCTGCTGGAGAAGATCGAAGTCCTGACCTGCGTCGCCCCCTACGAACCCTATAAAGTGCTGATCATCGATGACTCCCGCGCCCAGGCCTTGCACACCGAACGTCTGCTCAACAGCGCGGGGATCGTTACCCGGACCCTGATCGAACCGATCCAGGCCATGGCCGAACTGGCGGATTTCCAGCCAGACCTGATCATCCTCGACATGTACATGCCGGCCTGCACCGGTACGGAACTGGCCAAGGTGATTCGCCACAACGACCGCTATGTCAGCGTGCCGATCATTTACTTGTCGGCCGAAGACGACCTGGACAAGCAACTCGATGCCATGAGCGAAGGTGGCGACGACTTCCTGACCAAGCCGATCAAGCCCCGTCACCTGATCACCACTGTGCGCAACCGCGCGGCACGGGCGCGCAACCTCAAGGCACGGATGGTTCGTGACAGCCTCACCGGCTTGTACAACCACACGCACATACTGCAATTGCTCGAAGACTGCTCGTTCCGCGCCCGCCGCGAAAACAAGCCGCTGAGTTTTGCGATGCTCGACATCGACCACTTCAAACGGGTCAATGACAGCCACGGCCACCCCATGGGCGACCGGGTGATCAAGAGCCTGGCGCTGTTCCTCAAGCAACGTCTGCGCAAGACCGACTTCATCGGCCGCTATGGCGGTGAGGAATTCGCCATCGTCATGCCGGACACTGATATCGAAGCGGCCTACAACGTGCTCGATGAAATCCGTCAGCGCTTTGCCGAGATTCATTACCCGGCTCAGCCTCAGGACCTGTGGTGCACCTTCAGTGCCGGGCTAATTGAACTCGGTGATGACTCAGACAGCCTGTTGATGGCCAGTCAGGCGGATGAGGCGCTATATCGTGCCAAGAACGCCGGTCGCAACCGCATTCAGGCGGAACAGGCGATAAAGCAAAGTGCCACCTTTTCATCAAATCCGACCGATACGGTCATAACTCTGTAACAGGAACGCAATAACTTCTGGCGCTCACCATTTCTGCCGTTGGTAGTCCTTAATGCGCCTGAAGCTGCTGACCAATCTCAATACCCTCCTTTTGGTGGCCGTCTGCGTGGCCCTCGGCGCTACGTTATGGTGGTCGCAAAAAGCCCTTGAGCGCCCGTATCTGCTGATGGAACGCTACCTGGAGCTGTCGCAGACCTTTCAGAATGAAGTCGCGCGCAACGTTGAGGAGTATCTGGGCAGTGGCGATGCCTTGCGCCTGAGCAGCGCCAGCCAGGCCATCGACAGCCTGCAACAGGAACTTGGCGAACTGCCACCAGACCTGGCCGACTCATTGCGCCCGAGCCTGTCGAACCTTGCGCAATTCAGCAGAACCGACCTGCTGGCCGCCGGCAAACTTGCCGGTGATCCGCAAGCGCTGCTGCTGCAGGCTGAACGGGAAATCGGCGCCAGCCTGGCTCAATTGAGCCAGTACGCCAGCGGCAACGCAGCGTACTTGACACCCTTGCTCGTCGCCTCGCAGCACTTGGGCAGACTGTCGCTGGCGCGGGACAAACTGGTCAGCAGCGGACGAAGTGAACTGGCCGCCGACGTCGAGCGAGAAGTCGCCAGCATCAGGGCCCAGGCAGAGATACTGGACAGCCTCCCGCTGCTGGGCGTCACCGCCAGCAGTGAATCGAACACCGATGACTTCGCCTCGATGATGGGCCTGCAGAGCACGGAAAAAGCTGTGACCGAAGACGCCGGTGTCAGCCTCAAGCGCGAACTCCACAGCCTGCTCACCCGCTACCCGGCCGAACTTTCGCGCACCCGTGACCAGATTCAGAAACGTGCCGACCTCAGCAGCGCAACTCATCTGAAAATCGCCGGCGTACAACAAGCCATCGCCGGGCTGGAACCGGTGGTGCGCGCCCAGCACGGGCAGATCCAGAGCGAAGTGCGGCTGATGCAAGGGTTGATGATCGGTCTGATCCTGTTGATCGCCCTGCTGATTGACACGCTGCAACGGAAATTGGCCCGCACCCTGACCCTGCTCGCCCCGGCCCTCTCGACCTGGGCCGAAGGCGACTTCAGCCGCGACATTCAACTGGGCAACACCAACCGCGAACTGCATGACATTCAAGCATCGCTCAACCGCTTGCGTGCCTATCTGGTGGACCTTGTGGGCACCATTCGCCTCAACGCCGAACAGGTCGCCGGCAGTAGCCGAACCCTGGCTGACCTGAGCAATGACCTGCACGACGGGGCCCAGCATCAGGCCGGGGACACGGCAATCATCCGCGATTCCCTGAGCGAACTTGAAGCGACCATTCAACAGGTCGCCGGCGATGCCAGCCAGGCCGCCGACGCCAGCCGCCACGCCGGCCAGGCAGTGGCGCACGGGCAGAAGGTCATCGGCCTGAGCCTCACCGGCCTGCACGCGCTGGTGGGTGAAGTACAAGGCAATGCACAGATGATCGAACACCTGGCCGAGGAATCGGCCACCATCGGTGGTGTGTTGACGGTGATCCGCTCGATTGCCGAGCAGACCAACCTTCTGGCCCTGAACGCGGCCATCGAAGCGGCACGGGCCGGGGAAATGGGTCGGGGCTTCGCGGTGGTAGCAGAAGAGGTTCGCTCGCTGGCCCAACGCACCGCCGGGGCCACCGGCGAGATACAAAGCCTGATCGCCGGCCTGCAGACCGCCGCGCGACAGTCAGTGGAAGGCATGCGCACCCAGCTGGAACACGCAGAAGCAACCGCCAGCCAGGCCCAGGCCGCCGACGGCGCGCTGGACAAGATCGTTGGGGCTATCCAGACCATTTCCGACACCGCCGTACGCATCGCCGATGCCACGGCCCAGCAGAGTGGCGCGGTGAGTGAGATCCGAGACCACAGTGAAAGGATTCATCAGTTGGGCGGGGATAATTTACTGCGTATCGGTGAGGGGCGTGAGCAGGGGGAAAAACTGTTGGTGTTGGGTGGGCGGCTGCATACAGCCGTTCAGGCTTTCCGCGTCTGACAGATAGTCTTCGCGAGCAAGGCCGCTCCCACAGGTGACCGCATTCCCATGAAAGAACGCGGTCACCTGTGGGAGCGGCCTTGCTCGCGAAGGCGTCAGAAAAACCACCGCAAAACTCCCCCTGCACACCGGCCCACCGTCCGCTATCATCCCCCCAATTCCGATACGCGAGATCGTCATGCGCCGCTTGCTCTGCCTGCTGCTTTTAGTCTTTGCCCTGCCGGCCAGTGCCGCCGGCCTGCTGGAGAGCCGGCCCAGTTCGACCCTCGGTTCGATCAACAACAGCGCCGACTTCCTGCCCGTGCGAGAAGCCTTCCAGCTGAGCCTGGTTGAAAGCACGCCGCAATCGATCAAGCTGCGTTTTGTCGCGACCGAGGGTTACTACCTCTACCGCCACCGTTTCCAGTTTCGCGCCGATCCAGCCGACGTCACCCTCGGGGCGGCAAAGTTGCCCGACGGTCAGAAGAAACACGATGAGTATTTCGGCGATGTCGAGGTCTATCACGGCATTCTCGATGTAGAACTGCCACGCACCGATCAACGTGCCTTCACCCTCGCCGTGACCTATCAGGGCTGCGCCGACAAGGGCCTGTGCTATCCGCCGGAAACCGAGCGTTTAAGCATCGACGGCAGTGGTGGCCCGGCACAGGCTTATGCCTGGACCTGGCGTGAACTGGCGCTGTTTTTCCTTGCGGGCATCGGCCTGACCTTTACCCCCTGCGTACTGCCGATGCTGCCGATTCTTTCCGGCGTAGTGCTGCGCGGCCAGGTCGGAGGCTGGCGCGGTTTCAATCTGTCACTGGCTTATGTCCTGCCGATGGCCGCCTGCTTTGCCCTGCTCGGCGCACTCATGGGCCTGTTCGGCGCACAACTCAATCTGCAGGCGCGACTGCAATCGGTCTGGGTGCTGGTGCCCTTCGCGATGTTTTTTGCGCTGTTCGCCCTGGCGATGTTCGGCGTATTCGAACTCAAGTTGCCGAACGCCATCAGCAGCCGCCTGGATCGCATCGCCGGTCGCACCGAAGGCGGCTCATTGTGGGGCGCCGCGGTTCTGGGGGTAGTGTCCAGCCTGCTGGTTTCACCCTGTGTCTCGGCGCCTTTGGCCGGCGCACTGCTGTACATCAGCGCCAGCGGCGATGCCCTGGGCGGCGGGCTGAAACTGTTCATGCTCGGTCTGGGCATGGGTGCACCGCTGTTGCTGGTGGCCACGGGCGGTGCCGCGTGGCTGCCAAAAAGCGGGCCATGGCTGATCTACGTAAAAAACGCGATTGGCGTATTGTTGCTGGGGCTGGCCATTGCCCTGCTCAGTCGCGTCCTGCCCGGCCAGGTGACTTTGCTGTTGATCGGCCTGCTGGCCGGTGGCGTCGGATTGTTCATGGGCGCGCTGGAGTTCGTCTACAAGCCGCCGCGAAAACGCCTGGGCCAACTGCTCGGGATGTTCCTGGTGTTTTACGCCCTGAGCTGCTGGTACGGCGCGTTCAGCGGACAGACCGATCCGTTCAATCCGATTGGTCAGCCACGGCTCGTCGAAAATGCTGCGCAGCCGTCAAGCATCAACGCCTGGCAAACTGTCAGCACCCCCGCGGACCTCGACCGGGCGCTGGCTGAAGCCCGATCCTCCGCAACCCCGGTATTGCTCGACTGGTACGCCGACTGGTGCATCAGCTGCAAAGTCATTGAACGTGAAGTCCTCAACGACGCCACCGTGATCGAGCGTCTCAAGGGCTATCGGCTGATTCGTTTCGACATCACCGCCAGCAATGCCGAGCAGCGCGCCCTGCTCGACCGCTATCAACTGTTTGGCCCACCAGCCCTGATGTTTTTCGGCAAGGACGGGGTCGAGCGTAGCGATGTGCGGGTAATCGGCGAGATCAACGCAACGGACTTCGCCGAACGTGTCGACAGGGCGAATGACCGGATTTAATCAAGCGGTCACATATTTCGCGCAAACATCGGTCATCGTGCTGGCTATTGCAGAGAACTGGACAGTCATAAACGCTTTGCGGCATAGTCGCCGGGTTCTGACAACTGCACACAGATAACCAAGGAACAGCCGATGGCGACGCTACTCGTTCTGCACGGACCCAACCTGAACCTGCTCGGCACCCGTGAACCGGGCACCTATGGTGCCACGACGCTGGCGCAGATCAACCAGGACCTGGAACGTCGCGCCCGTGAAGCCGGCCACCATCTGCTGTACCTGCAAAGCAATGCCGAGTACGAATTGATCGACCGCATTCATGCCGCTCGCGGCGAAGGCGTGGACTTCATTCTGATCAATCCAGCAGCTTTTACACATACAAGTGTCGCATTACGTGACGCGCTGCTGGCGGTGAGCATCCCATTCATCGAAGTGCATTTGTCTAACGTGCACAAACGCGAACCTTTCCGCCATCACTCTTACTTCTCCGACGTAGCGGTGGGAGTGATCTGCGGCCTTGGCGCCAGCGGTTATCGACTGGCCCTGGAGGCCGCACTAGAGCAGCTTGAAAGACAGGCAACGGCTTGAACAACAAGCGTTGAACGCCCCTGACCGACCCTTGGGAGTTGATGATTCATGGATATCCGTAAAGTTAAGAAACTGATCGAATTGCTGGAAGAGTCCGGCATCGACGAGCTCGAGATCAAGGAAGGCGAAGAGTCCGTACGCATCAGTCGTCACAGCAAGACCCCGGCTCAGCAGTACTACGCACCGGCTCCAATGCCTGCTCCGGCTGCCGCGCCAGCCGCTGCCGCCGCTCCGGTTGCCGCTGCCGCACCTGCGGCGCCTGCCGCACCCGTACTGAACGGCACCGTTGCCCGTTCGCCGATGGTCGGTACGTTCTATCGCAAATCTTCGCCAACCTCGCCGTCCTTCGTGGAAGTCGGCCAGACCGTGAAGAAAGGCGACACCCTGTGCATCGTTGAAGCCATGAAGATGATGAACCACATCGAAGCTGAAACCAGCGGTGTGATCGAATCCATCCTCGTTGAAGACGGCCAGCCGGTTGAGTACGACCAACCGCTGTTCACCATCGTTTGAACCGCGGAGAGCCTTTGATGACTGCGAAGTTGGAAAAAGTTCTGATCGCCAACCGCGGTGAGATCGCCCTGCGGATCCTGCGCGCCTGCAAAGAGATGGGCATCAAGACCGTCGCCGTTTACTCCAAGGCTGACAAGGAACTGATGCACCTGGGCCTGGCAGACGAATCGGTTTGCATCGGTCCGGCATCGGCCGCCCACTCCTACCTGCACATTCCGGCAATTATCGCCGCAGCCGAAGTGACTGGCGCCACCGCCATTCACCCGGGCTACGGTTTCCTTGCGGAAAACGCCGACTTCGCCGAGCAGGTCGAGAACTCCGGCTTCGCGTTCATTGGCCCGAAAGCCGAAACCATTCGCCTGATGGGCGACAAGGTATCGGCCAAGCACGCCATGATCGCCGCTGGCGTACCGACCGTTCCGGGCTCTGACGGCCCGCTGCCGGAAGACGAAGAAACCGCTCTGCGCATTGGTCGCGAAGTGGGTTACCCGGTGATCATCAAGGCCGCTGGCGGCGGTGGTGGTCGCGGCATGCGCGTTGTGCATAAAGAAGAAGACCTGATTTCCTCGGCCAAACTGACCCGCTCCGAAGCAGGCGCGGCGTTCGGCAACCCGATGGTCTATCTGGAAAAATTCCTGACCAACCCACGCCACGTGGAAGTCCAGGTGCTTTCCGACGGCCAGGGCAGCGCCATCCATCTGGGCGACCGCGATTGCTCGCTGCAACGCCGTCACCAGAAAGTTCTCGAAGAAGCGCCGGCACCGGGCATCGACGAGAAGGCTCGCCAGGAAGTTTTCGCTCGCTGCGTCAAGGCGTGCATCGACATCGGTTACCGTGGCGCGGGCACTTTCGAGTTCCTGTACGAAAACGGTCGCTTCTACTTCATCGAAATGAACACTCGTGTTCAGGTAGAGCACCCGGTTTCGGAAATGGTCACCGGTATCGACATTGTCAAGGAGATGCTCAGCATCGCCGCCGGCAACAAGCTGTCGTTCACCCAGGATGATGTGGTTATCCGCGGTCACTCGCTGGAATGCCGGATCAACGCCGAAGATCCGAAAACCTTCATGCCGAGCCCGGGTACGGTCAAGCATTTCCACGCTCCAGGCGGCAACGGCGTTCGCGTCGATTCGCACCTGTACAGTGGCTATGCCGTTCCGCCGAACTACGACTCGTTGATCGGCAAGCTGATCACTTACGGGGCAACCCGTGACGAAGCCATGGCGCGCATGCGCAATGCGCTGGACGAGATCGTAGTCGACGGGATCAAGACCAACATCCCGCTGCACCGTGATCTGGTTCGTGACGAAGGCTTCTGCAAAGGGGGCGTGAACATTCACTACCTCGAGCACAAGCTGGCTGGCGAGAAGCACTAAGCTTCGACCCTGCACCTGACAAAGCCGCCTTCGGGCGGCTTTGTTGTTTCTAAACATCACCGCCACGCTCCCTGTGGCGAGGGGGCTTGCCCCCGCTCGGGTGCGCAGCAGCCGCAAAACTATCCAATCCAATTACACCAGACAAACCCGACCAGCCGTTTTTGGGACCGCTTCGCAGTCCAACGGGGGCAAGCCCCCTCGCCACAGGTAGCTGTGCGGCCCTGATTGCGTGCCAACCCGGTCGTCTTCTTCCCCGCTCTCGCGTAAACTTGCGCGCTTCTCGCAGCCCGCTAGGCTGCAATCAATATTTTTCAAAGGTGCCCGCCATGCCTTGGCTGCAAGTCCGTCTCGCCATCAGCCCAGAACAAGCCGAAACCTACGAAGACGCTTTCCTTGAAGTGGGCGCCGTGTCGGTGACCTTCATGGACGCCGAAGATCAGCCGATCTTCGAGCCGGAACTCAATACCACTCCTTTGTGGTCGCACACGCACCTGCTGGCCTTGTTCGAAGGCGGTACCGAGCCCGGCCCGGTACTGGCTCACCTCGAACTGTTGACCGGCAGTCCGCTGCCCGAGCATCACAGCGAAGTGATCGAAGACCAGGACTGGGAACGCAGCTGGATGGACGGTTTCCAGCCGATGCGCTTCGGCCAGCGCCTGTGGATCGTGCCGAGCTGGCATGCCGCACCGGAGCCTGACGCGGTAAACCTGCTGCTCGACCCGGGCCTGGCGTTCGGTACCGGCACTCACCCCACCACCGCACTGTGTCTGGAATGGCTCGACGGCCAGGACCTCAAAGACTGCAACGTGCTGGACTTTGGCTGCGGCTCGGGGATTCTGGCCATTGCCGCCCTGCTGCTGGGCGCCAGGGAAGCCGTCGGCACCGACATCGACGTGCAGGCGCTGGAAGCCTCCCGCGACAACGCCGGGCGCAATAACATCGCCGATGAATTGTTCCCACTGTACCTGCCGGAAGATTTGCCGCAGGTTCAGGCTGATGTACTGGTGGCCAATATTCTTGCAGGCCCGCTGGTTTCCCTGGCGCCACAATTGTCTGGTCTGGTCAAGTCGGGCGGTCGCCTGGCGCTGTCGGGCATCCTCGCCGAGCAAGGTGAGGACGTCGCTGCTGCCTACGCCAAAGACTTCGATCTGGACCCGATCGCCAATCGCGATGGCTGGGTGCGCATCACTGGCCGTCGGCGCTAGAATGGGCGCCTGCATAATCCGGATCGCCGCATGACCGACAGCTTCGTCACCCAGTGCCCGCATTGCCAAACCAGCTTCCGCGTCAGCCATGCTCAGTTGAGCGTGGCGCGGGGCGTGGTTCGTTGCGGCTCATGCCTGCAGGTTTTCAATGCTGCCAAGCAGCTGCTTGAGCAAGCAGGCAAGGAAGCGCCTGTATCGGCTTCTGTGGCCGCCGAACCGACCGAGCCTGCGCAGCCGCGTGCCATCAGCCAAAAGCAATGGAGCGCCACCGAACTGGATCTGGACAGCCTGGACCTCGACGAAGAACTCGCCCGGCTGGAACAACGTGAAATCCAGCCGACCACCGAATTCAGCCGGCATCGTGATGATTCGCTGAGCGCCCGTCGCGATACCGTCGAGCAAGATGAAGAGCCATGGTCCGACAGCCTGTTCAGCGAATCGGCCGCCGATCGCGCTCAAGCCGTCGACAACGATTCCCCGGACTCCGAGCCGGAACCGGCCTCGCGCACCGAGCCCTCGCTGACCCTGGAGCCGGTCGATCTGGACGACGAGCCGCAGCCACCACAATTGCGCCTGCACGATCCACTCGACGCGCCACTCAACCATGAACGCCTGTCGGCAACCGACGAGCAGGCGTTCGACGACCACCTGCCTTCGATTGAACCACTGCGCAAACGACGTGAGCGCGAACCAGGCGTGCGCGCCGAAGTCCTGCAGGACCTGACCGACGACCCGCTGCAACTGGACTGGCAACAGCGCCGCACGCCCTGGGGCCGTCGGCTGCTCTGGCTGCTGCTGACCCTGCTCGCCGCTGGCGCACTCGCCGGCCAGTACATCGCTTACCACTTCGATGAACTGGCACGTCAGGATCAATACCGCCCCTGGTTCCAGCAATTGTGCCCGCACATCGGTTGCACCGTGCCCTCGAAAGTCGACATCGCGAAAATCAAGAGCAGCAACCTGGTAGTACGCAGTCACCCGGAGTTCAACGGCGCCCTGGTTGTCGATGCAATCATCTATAACCGCGCGCCCTTCTCCCAGCCGTTCCCGCTGCTGGAGTTGCGCTTTGCCGATCTCAACGGCCATCTGATAGCCAGCCGTCGATTCAAACCCGGCGAGTACCTGAGCGGCGATCTCGAAGGCCTGGCCGAAATGCCACCGCAAACACCGATCCACATCGCCCTGGACATTCTCGACCCTGGCGCAAAAGCCGTGAATTACAGCCTCAGCTTCCATTCTCCAGAGTGAAGCCCTTCACCGGCTGGCAATTGACACCGGCTTTCTGAGCGCCCCGGGCAAACCAAACCACAGGCAATAACAGAATAGCTGTTCAGATTTTGTTCAATTCAGCCTTTAACCAGTCATCGAGAGCGGGTATCATGCCAACCCTTTTTCGAACTCTCATGATCCGGCCCCACAACAGGGAAGTCCTATGTCGGCGGTACGCATCGGTCCATACGCATTAAATAACGGCTTGATTCTCGCCCCGATGGCGGGCGTCACCGACCAGCCCTTTCGTCAGCTGTGCAAGCGTTTGGGTGCGGGACTCGTGGTTTCGGAAATGGTCACCAGTGACATGAGTTTGTGGAACACCCGCAAATCACGCATGCGCATGATCCACGAAGGTGATCCCGAGCCACGCTCGGTACAGATCGCCGGTGGTGATGCCCGGATGCTGGCGGATGCAGCCCGGGCCAATGTCGAGCTGGGCGCACAGATTATTGATATCAACATGGGCTGTCCGGCGAAGAAGGTCTGCAACAAGGCCGCCGGTTCCGCACTGTTGAAGGATGAAGCATTGGTCACCGAGATCCTGCAGGCCGTAGTGGCTGCGGTTGATGTGCCGGTCACCCTGAAAATCCGTACCGGCTGGGACCGGGACAACAAGAACGGCCTGACGGTGGCGAAGATCGCCGAACAGGCAGGCATTACGGCGCTGGCGGTGCATGGCCGCACCCGTGCCGATCTTTATACAGGTGAAGCCGAATACGACACCATTGCCGCGATCAAGCAGGCCGTGTCGATTCCGGTCTTCGCCAACGGCGATATCGATTCGCCGGAAAAGGCCCGGTACGTGCTCGACGCGACCGGTGCCGACGGCCTGTTGATTGGCCGGGCCGCCCAGGGGCGGCCGTGGATTTTTCGCGAGATCGACCATTTCCTGCGTACCGGCGAGAAGCTCCCGGCGCTGGAACTGATCGAGGTGGAACGCATACTGCTAGAGCATTTGGCTGCCCTGCACGCCTTTTATGGTGATGTCATGGGTGTGCGCATTGCTCGCAAGCATGTGGGCTGGTATCTCGCAACCTTGCCGGGCGCCAGGGAATTTCGCGCCCACTTCAATCGTTTGGATGGTACGGAAACACAATGCGCCAACGTCCGGGAGTTCTTCGCCGAACGTTACAAGAGCCTGACAGGGGACGGAGAAGGGGTGGCCGCATGACGATGATGACCGAGACTTTAGTGAGTGGAACAACACCCGTGAGCGACAACGTGAATTTGAAACAGCACCTCAATACGCCGAGCGAAGAAGGCCAGACCCTTCGCGGGAGTGTCGAGAAGGCGCTGCACAATTATTTCGCCCACCTTGAGGGCGCTGCCGTCACGGATGTGTACAACCTGGTGCTCTCCGAAGTCGAGGCTCCCCTGCTCGAGTGCGTGATGAACTACGTCAAGGGCAACCAGACCAAGGCCAGCGAGCTGCTCGGACTGAACCGGGGCACGCTGCGCAAGAAACTCAAGCAGTACGATTTGCTGTAAGCATTCAATCAAACCAGAAAGGCGCCCGCGTAAAACCGGTCGCCTTTTTTGCTGACTTCCTTTGCTTTTGATGGAAATTGAGATGACCGACCAGACTACCCGCCTGCCGATCCGCCGCGCCTTGATCAGCGTTTCCGACAAGACCGGGATCCTCGAATTCGCCAAGGAGCTTGAAGCCCTGGGCGTCGAGATCCTCTCCACCGGCGGAACGTTCAAGCTGCTGCAGGACAACGGCGTTGCCGCAGTGGAAGTCGCGGATTACACCGGTTTTGCAGAAATGATGGACGGTCGGGTAAAGACCCTGCACCCGAAAATCCACGGCGGCATCCTTGGTCGTCGCGGTATCGACGACGCCATCATGAACGAGCACGGCATCAAGCCGATCGACCTGGTAGCGGTCAACCTGTACCCGTTCGAAGCCACCATCAACAAGCCAGGATGCGACCTGCCGACAGCGATCGAGAACATCGACATCGGCGGCCCGACCATGGTTCGTTCGGCAGCGAAGAACCACAAAGACGTGGCCATCGTGGTCAACGCCAGCGACTACGCCAGTGTCCTGGAAGGCCTCAAGGCCGGCGGCCTGACCTACGCTCAACGTTTCGACCTGATGCTCAAGGCCTTCGAACACACCGCAGCCTACGACGGCATGATCGCCAACTACATGGGCACCGTTAACCAGGCTGCCGAAGTACTGAGCACCGAAGGTCGCAGCGAATTCCCGCGCACTTTCAACAGCCAGTTCATCAAGGCCCAGGAAATGCGCTACGGCGAGAACCCGCACCAGAGCGCGGCGTTCTATGTTGAAGCCAAGCCTGCCGAAGTCGGCATCGCCACCGCGACCCAACTGCAGGGCAAGGAACTGTCGTACAACAACGTGGCCGACACCGACGCCGCGCTAGAATGCGTGAAGAGCTTCGTCAAACCGGCTTGCGTGATCGTCAAGCACGCCAACCCGTGCGGCGTGGCCGTGAGCCCGGACGCCGAAGGCGGCATCCGCAAGGCCTACGACCTGGCTTACGCTACCGACACCGAATCCGCTTTCGGCGGCATCATCGCCTTCAACCGCGAACTGGATGCTGAAACCGCCAAAGCCATCGTCGAGCGTCAGTTCGTCGAAGTGATCATCGCCCCAAGCGTCAGCGAAGAAGCCCGCGCCATCGTGGCCGCCAAAGCCAACGTACGCCTGCTGGCCTGCGGCGAGTGGTCGGCTGATCGCGCCGCTGCCTGGGACTACAAGCGCGTCAACGGTGGTCTGCTGGTACAGAGCCGCGACATCGGCATGATCAGCGCCGACGACCTGAAGGTCGTGACCAAGCGCGCGCCGACCGAGCAGGAAATCCACGACCTGATCTTCGCCTGGAAAGTCGCCAAGTACGTCAAGTCCAATGCCATCGTCTACGCCAAGAACCGCCAGACCATCGGTGTCGGCGCCGGCCAGATGAGCCGCGTGAACTCCGCGCGTATTGCTGCAATCAAGGCCGAACATGCTGGCCTGCAAGTGGCAGGCTCGGTAATGGCCTCCGACGCATTCTTCCCGTTCCGCGACGGCCTGGATAACGCGGCCAAGGTTGGCATCACTGCAGTGATCCAGCCAGGCGGCTCGATGCGTGACAATGAAGTGATTGCAGCAGCTGATGAAGCCGGCATCGCCATGGTCTTCACCGGCATGCGCCACTTCCGTCACTAAGCACACGATCCACTGTGGGAGCTGGCCTGCCAGCGATAGCATCCCCTCGGTTTAGCTGATAGACCGAGTTGCCTGCATCGCCGGCAGGCCAGCTCCCACAGAAAAGCACCCCAGCGGTGCTCAACAGAATTAGCGTCATCCGAGGTTTTTGAAATGAATGTTTTGATCATTGGCAGCGGTGGCCGTGAACACGCCTTGGCCTGGAAAGTGGCTCAGGATCCGCGCGTGCAGAAAGTTTTCGTGGCCCCGGGCAACGCCGGTACCGCCATCGAAGCCAAGTGCGAGAACGTCGCCATCGACGTACTGGCGCTTGAGCAACTGGCAGACTTTGCCGAGAAAAACGTTTCCCTGACCATCGTCGGTCCTGAAGTGCCACTGGTTGCCGGTGTTGTGGATCTGTTCCGCAGCCGTGGCCTGGATTGCTTCGGCCCCACTGCTGGCGCCGCTCAGCTGGAAGGTTCGAAAGCTTTCACCAAGGACTTCCTGGCTCGCCACAAGATCCCGACCGCCGATTACCAGAACTTCACCGAGATCGAGCCAGCCCTGGCTTACCTGCGTGAAAAAGGCGCACCGATCGTGATCAAGGCCGACGGCCTGGCTGCCGGTAAAGGCGTGATCGTCGCCATGACCCTGGCCGAAGCCGAAGACGCCGTGCGCGATATGCTGGCTGGCAATGCTTTCGGTGACGCCGGTTCGCGAGTGGTGATCGAAGAGTTCCTCGACGGCGAAGAAGCCAGCTTCATCGTCATGGTCGACGGCAAGAATGTACTGCCAATGGCCACCAGCCAGGACCACAAACGCGTCGGCGACGGCGACACCGGCCCGAACACCGGCGGCATGGGTGCCTATTCCCCGGCTCCGGTGGTCACCGCCGAAGTGCACAAGCGTGTCATGGACCTGGTGATCTGGCCGACCGTTCGCGGCATGGCCGAGGAAGGTAACGTCTACACTGGTTTCCTGTACGCCGGTCTGATGATCGACAAGGCGGGCAATCCGAAAGTCATCGAGTTCAACTGCCGTTTCGGTGACCCGGAGACCCAGCCGGTCATGCTGCGTTTGCAGTCGAGCCTGGTGCTGCTGGTCGAAGCAGCCCTGGCACAGGCGCTGGACAAGGTTGAAGCCCAATGGGACCCGCGCCCGAGCGTCGGCATCGTCCTGGCCGCTGGCGGCTATCCTGGTGACTACGCCAAGGGTACAGCCATCAATGGGCTGGATAGCGCTGCGACACTGGAAGGCAAAGTCTTCCACGCGGGTACTGCGCTCAAGGATGGTCAGGTCGTGACAGCCGGTGGTCGGGTGCTGTGCGCCACTGCCATGGGTGCCAGCGTGGATGCTGCTCAACAGCAGGCCTACAAGCTGGCGGCAAAGATTGACTGGGAAGGCTGTTTCTATCGCAAGGACATTGGCTATCGCGCCATTGCCCGCGAGCGTGGCGAGAACCAGGAATAAGGTAAGCACCACGCCAGGCAAGGACCACGGGCCCTTGCCTGGCTATTGCCGCGCCGCGCATCGTTATATTATGGCATCAACCTAAGAAGGGATTTCGCCGTGCGCTGGCTCAGGAATGCCATAAGTTTAACCGTCACGCTGGTGACCTTGCTCTGCATGCTGCCGGCCTTTGCCGCGCAAGGCAGTGGCTGGGCGATATTGCTCGACGAACAGGGCGATCTGCAACTGAGCGACATCCGCTCCGCACGTTACACCAATCAATTCAGCCCCATCGAACTCGACCACATCACCGCGGCCGAACCCGGTGGCGCGCTATGGTTACGCTTCAGGCTTACCCCGGGCAAGCATGAACAACTGTTGCGAGTCTTCGCACCCGACCTGCGCCAGTTGAATCTGTATGTGCTCGATGGCGACACTCTGATCGAACACTCCAGCACGGGCAACGAACAGCCCCTGGCTGAGCGGCCACTGCCCAGTACCGACTTCATGTTGCCGTTGCCACAAAGCGAGAAACCCCTCGACGTTTATCTGCAACTGGCCTCCGACCACCAGTTGCGGCCTTACATCACCCTGCAATCGGCGGTCGTGACCGCGGCCAGACAAACCCAGATGCTGATTTATGGCCTGCTGTTCGGGTGCATCGGCATGCTCGTCCTGCACAACCTCATCCGCTATGCCTACACCCGGTCACGCAGCAGTTTGTGGTTGGCGACATGCGAAGCGATGTTAATGCTCAGCCTGATGCTGTTGTTGAACCTGGCCGGGCCATGGCTGCCGGACTGGCGCGCACTGCAAACGCCGGGCGCTTACCTGGCGTTGTTGCTGACGGCACCTTGCGGCCTGATGCTCGCTTACCAGTTCTTCTCGCCACTCGGTCCGCATCCGCTGAACAGGATACTGCTGGGTGAGGTCGTCATCATCACGGCCTGTAGCCTGATGCTGCTGTTCGTCAACACCCTGCCACTGAACCTGATCACCTACGCCCTGGTTGCCCTGGCCGGTCTGACCATGCTGTTCGTGAGCGCTTATCACTGGCAAAAAGGCTATCGCCCGGCACGCTATTTCGTGGCCGCCATGGTGGTATTCAACCTCGGGACCCTGGTGATCCTGCCTGCCCTGCTGGGGCTGACGTTGATCGAGCCCCAAGGTTTGATCACCACCCTGCTCGCCTTCGTCTGCATCAGTGGTTTGCTGATGAGCATCGCCTTGAGCGAGCGCCAGCGCAGTATCACCGAAGACCGTTTCAGCATCAGCCGCGACCTGGCTGCCAGCAACGCCGAGATCAACGCCAAGGCCGAGTTCCTGGCGAAGATCAGTCATGAGATCCGCACCCCGATGAATGGCGTTCTGGGCATGACCGAGCTGCTGCTGGGCACGCCACTCTCGGTCAAGCAGCGCGACTATGTACAAACCATCCACAGCGCCGGTAATGAACTGCTGACGCTGATCAACGAAATCCTCGACATTTCCAAGCTCGAATCCGGGCAGATAGAACTCGATGATGTGCAGTTCGACCTCAATGCGTTGATCGAGGACTGCCTGAGCATCTTCCGCGCCAAGGCCGAGCAGCAGAACGTCGAACTGATCAGCTTCATTCAACCGCAGGTGCCGCGGGTGATCAGCGGCGACCCTACCCGTTTGCGTCAGACCCTGCTGAGCCTGCTGGAAAATGCCCTGAAGAAAACCGACGAAGGTGAAATCCTGATCGTCGTGGCACTGGATGAACGGACGACCAAACCGCGCCTGCGCATCGCCGTGCAGGACAGCGGCGAGCCGATGGACGCCCAGGAGCGCGACGCGCTCATGCATGCCGAACTGCACAGCCGACACTTCCTCTCGGCCACCCATCTGGGCGGAAATCTGGGGCTGGTGATCGCTCGCCAGTTGATTCGCCTGATGCAAGGCGAGTTCGGCATCAAGAGTGGCAACAACCAGGGCAGCACCTTGTGGCTGACCCTACCCCTCGACCCGGACCGCCTCGAACACCCGACTTCTGACCTCGATGGCCCGTTGCAAGGTGCCCGCGTGCTGGTGGTGGACGACAACGACACTTGTCGCAAAGTGTTGGTTCAGCAGTGCACTGCCTGGGGCCTTAACGTGAGTGCGGCCTCATCCGGCAAGGAGGCCCTGGCATTGCTGCGTACCAAGGCGCACCTGCGCGATTATTTCGACGCGGTCCTGCTCGACCAGAACATGCCCGGCATGACCGGCATGCAACTGGCAGCCAAGATCAAGGAAGACCCGAGCCTGAACCACGACATCCTGCTGATCATGCTCACCGGCATCAGCAACGCGCCCAGCAAGATCATTGCGCGCAATTCAGGGATCAAGCGCATCCTCGCCAAACCGGTGGCCGGTTATACCCTCAAGACGACCCTGGCCGACGAACTGACCCAACGCAACAAAGGCCTGATTGTCACCCAGCAACCACAAATCGGCCCGGGCCCGGCGGTCATGGTACCGAGTGATTTCCGCATTCTGGTGGCCGAGGACAACAGCATCTCGACCAAGGTCATCCGCGGCATGCTCGGCAAGCTCAACCTTCACCCGGACACCGCCTGCAATGGCGAAGAAGCCTTGCAAGCGATGAAGGCCCAGCGCTACGACCTGGTCCTGATGGACTGCGAAATGCCGATCCTCGACGGCTTCTCGGCGACCCAGCAACTGCGCGCCTGGGAAGTCGGCAACCAGCGGGTCCGCACCCCGGTGGTGGCATTGACCGCCCATATCCTTGCCGAACATAAAGAGCGTGCACGCCAGGCCGGCATGGACGGGCACATGGCCAAACCGGTTGAACTGTCGCAGTTGCGCGAGCTGATCGAACACTGGGTCGCCCAGCGCGACCAGCAGAATCGCGCAGCGACCCATACCTCTTGAGCCGACAGACTTCAAAACGCCTGATAGACTCCCCTCGACCTTCCTCACCGACGAGCTACGCACCATGCTCCACGAGTTGTTCAGCGTTTACCTGAAGATGCTGGTGCTCTACAGCCCGTTCTTCGTCTTGTCCTGCTTCATCAGCCTGACACGCGGTTATTCACGCAAGGAACAGAAGCGGCTGGCCTGGAAAGTGGCATTCGCCACCCTGGTCTCGAGCGTGCTCCTGTATCTGTTCGGCCGGATGATTTTCGGTGTCTTCGGCATCACGGTGGACGCATTCCGCATCGGTGCCGGCAGTGTGCTGTTCATCTCGGCACTGGGCATGGCCCAGGGCAAGTCAGCTGTACAGACCGACAACGTGCAGCAGGATGTCACCATCGTCCCGCTGACCATTCCGCTGACGGTCGGCCCCGGCACGATCGGTGCCTTGCTGGTAATGGGCATAGGCCAGCCGCATTGGGACGACAAGCTCACAGCCATTCTCAGTATCGCCCTGGCCAGTTTCACCGTGGGGGTGGTGCTGTACCTGTCGAGCCGCATCGAGCGCATTCTGGGTGACCAGGGCTTGCAGATTGTCAGCCGGTTGATGGGGTTGTTTGTGTGTGCGTTGGCGGCGCAGATTATTTTTACCGGGGTGAAGGGGTATCTGGTTCCTTGAAAGCTCGATTTATATCGGCGCTTTCAGCGCCCTGGTGGTATCACGGGCTTTGATGCTCACTTGCACACGCCGAAGAAAGCCAATGACATTTCGCCATTGGCATTATTTTATTACTTGCCTGCTTTCTTGCGCCGCTGGATCCTTTTACTCATCGCAGCATTGAAATGGTCGCCAAGATACTCTTCGAGATCTTTTTTCACTGCCGCATAGCGAAGAGGATTGAAAGTAATGTAGGAAGTTCCTCGGAAAATATTGCGACCTGAACTTTTCCAGTCAAAGAAAATCACTCCCTTCTCGTCACTTCCACCGTTAACATCAATTGACGAAAGCGAAGTCAGGATAATACCGTTCGTCAATTGATCACATGGCATTATCGCCAGCCTTACCCCTTTATCCTTGGCAACCTCACTATTAAACAAATTTATCGCTTCGGGTTCGTTTTTCAAGGCACCCAAAGTCGAATCCAGCACCGCATTGAGCGCAGTAGCCCCGGGGATTGCTGCTTTTGCGGCATCGACACCCGCTTTGACGATATCGGTAACGATATTATCCATTGTCAGTTGATGGGATTGCTTGTGATAGACCGTATAACCAGAGTCAGCGACAAAACAACCAACTTCATCCATGCATTTCAGAAACGCAAGATACCAGGCCTGCGGATCGCCACCATCATCATCTGGAACTTCGAAACTCGCTTCAAGCTTCGAAAACTTGATGAGATTTTCGATAATCGCCATATTTTCCAGCGATATGTTGCCGCCATAGCCTATCAGCGTATTACCCAGTACTAGCGCATCCAGCTCTTTGGTTGGACTGGAAGGTTCCACTGCCGAAAAATTTTTTACTCGAGATGCAGATAACCGCCTTGACTGACGTTTACGCAGGCGCTCGCGAACCAATTCGACACTTTGCGCAACACTAATCACACTTTCCATATTATCCATGCTCAAGCTTCCTTTTATGAGTGATTTCATGCCCTGTCCGGCATAAAACAAGATTAACGCATCACCCTCCCTGACCAACAAACAAAATACTCATTCAACTTATGTATATCCAGCAACCATAACAATCAAAACCAGCCCCAAGGAATCAACTCGACAAGAAATCCACATACAACAAGTACCGTCATGGCGCTAACCTGTCCCACCTACAAACCATGCACAACTTCATACGCCCCAGGAATTACTTATGAGCAATACAGCACCCACCGGAATGGTTATGAGCCATAATCTTATTTCATGTATCGGCGAGTTATCCCTGCACGACTTTGACAATTTGACTGACTGCACACAACTCGCAACAACGTCAGCCGACCTTGCTCATAATCGCTATGCCGCTACGAATGACTGGCTGGATGAATACGTTCGAACGTTTTGGCATCTTGGATGGTCGCTTCATGAAGGTGCCATCACTACACGCACTCGGTCGATCATTACCGGGAGCATTGCTGAATTTCTGGTGCAGAGCGCGCAATCCATGAGCGATCCCCGTCAAGGGAACGCCATGATCGATACCCTGGACGCCTTGAAGCAGGACAAACCCGCCGTAAACTCACTGGATGAAGAGAGCCTTAAAGGACGGCGCTTCCAGGTAGCGCCAGCCCGTTACGACTCAAAGGGGGACCTTCATATGGCCGTCTTTAATCTTGAATTGAGCAGCCATACCGAACGGAGCAACTTTCTGTTTTGGGCCTGGGAAAAACAATCAGCAGAACTTATTCAGCAGTGGGCGTTTCTTAAACTGGATAGAAACAAACTCGAGTCAAAAAGGCAGTCCATGGAGGCTAAACTTCGTAAGCAAGTCACGCAACGGTTTGCGTTGAGGAAGCGGCAGCAGTAACGATCGCCGTTGATTAGAGGCCAAAAGCCTTTACCTCTCAGATCGACGTTAAAACGCCCTCGAAAGGGCGTTGGTTGATCAAGTCGCGGGCTTGTCGCCATACCATCGCGGCGTATAGACCCACTCCCCCCCATCCGCGCGAGGGAATACACAGGTAGTGGACGAACCGATCAGCACCATGGTGCGCATATCCACCTGATCCGGGGTCAAAGCTCCCAGCGTGGTGACACGCAAGGTCTGGCCCGGTCGACCGATATCCCTGCCCAGCACCACCGGCGTTTCAGCGATGCGATGCCGTGCGACGATCTCCAGCGCACGTCCCAGTTGCCATGGCCGGGAGCGGGAAATCGGGTTGTAGAACGCCAGCGCCAGATCTGCTTCGGCGGCCAGATCCAGTCGCTTCTCGATGATTGACCAGGGTTTGAGGTTGTCCGACAGGGACATCACGCAGAAGTCATGCCCCAGCGGCGCACCGGCCTGAGCAGCGGTGGCGAGCGAAGCGGATACCCCCGGCAGAATTTCCAGATCGACGTTATGCCAGGCCGGATCACTCGACTCATGCAACGCCTCAAGTACTGCCGCCGCCATGGCGAACACACCCGGGTCACCAGAGGACACGACGATCACCGAACGACCCTGTGCCGCCAGTTCGAAAGCGTGGCGGGCACGCTGCATTTCTTCGCGGTTGTCGGTGCAGTGCAGCACTTGATCGGCGCGAAACGGCCCGGCCATGCGCACGTAGGTTTCGTAACCCAGTACATCGGTGGCCCGCGCCAGTTCGGCCTTGACCGCCGGCACCATCAGCTCGGCTGCGCCAGGGCCGAGGCCGATTACCGCCAGTCGCCCGCGCGCCCTGCCGATTTGCGCGACTTGCAGCGGCTGATCGGCTATGGCAATCGCAATATTGTCGAGGGGCACTTCGACGGTCGCTCCAGGCACCGCACTACGGGCCAAGGCGCCGATATCGACCGCCGGCGCCACGAAGCGCAGCGGCACGCCTAACTCCAGCGCCGCTTCACGCAACGTGGGATTGGCCATCTGATCGTCCGCCGCCAGAAGGCAAGCCACCGATTGCACCGCGACGTTGGCCTGCTGCAACGCCGCGCGAATCGCCTGCGGCACATCCACCACACCAGTGCTGACCGCCACGGCGACACTCCGTGGATAGATCAGTAATTCATCAGCCCTGGCCTCACGCGCGGCGCTGCCGACATGAATCGAACGAAGCGCCGCCGGATCCTCGGGCAACTGCGCCTGATCCAGCCAGGGCGCGTTACCTTCGACACGCACGCTGTGCCCGGCCAGCAGATCGGAAACGAAACGCTTGCCCAGCTCCAGATCGCCAAGGGTGTAGCCGCTGGGCGGATTGAGCAGGCAGGTACCGAAGCGCAATTCGCCACTGGTGGTGATCGCCGCTGCAACCTGCAGCCCGGCCGCAATTTCCCGTGCCATGACATTCACCCCGCCAAGGCCACCGAGCAGCGGCACCACGGCGCTGCCATCTTCGGCCACCGCGAGCACCGGCGGCTCGGCGCCCTTCTCCAGCAACAACGGCGCCAGCGTGCGGATCACGATCCCGGCGGCGCACAGGGCAATGATCGGCGAGTCTTGCTGATACAGCTCGCGCAAGTTCGCGCCGAATTCATGATAGTCACGGTCCGCACCCTCGACCCGCCCGACCAGGCCGTGGATCAAGGCGCCGGGGTACACCTGTTGAATCTTGCGCGCGGTGGCGAGGCTGCCATTGCCGAGAATGACAATTGCCGGAGCTGGACGAGTCATCAGCCTTGCCACCTTTCACCCGGAACGATGATCAACGAGAAGTAAGGCGAGGACATCGGTTCGACCTGATCCAGTGGCACGATCTTCTGATTGGCCATGGTCGCGCGCTCGACATACAACGCGCGTTCGGCCAAACCGAGTTCTTCCAGCACCTGACGCACCTTGGGAAAGTTACGCCCCAGCTTCATGATTACCGCCGCATCGGCATCAGCCAGACGGCGTTTGAGATCATCGTGAGGCAGCACGCCGGACAACACCGACAGGCTCTGATTGCGATACACCAGCGGCGCCCCCAGCACCGAAGCACCGCCGAGCATCGAGCACACGCCTGGTACGACTTCGGCCTGATAGCGCTCGGCGAGCCGGTCGTGCAGGTACATGTAGGAGCCATAGAAGAACGGATCGCCTTCGCAGATCACTGCCACATCACGACCCGCGTCCAGATGCGCAGCGAGCTCCTGTGCAGCGTCATCATAAAAGTCGCTGATCACCTGCTCATAGGACAGCGGTGCCGGCAAAGCTTCGGTGGTCACCGGATACACCAGCGGCAGCAAGGTTTGAGCGCCCTGCAAATGCGCTTCAATTATGCCAAAGGCATTGCCCTTCTTGCCCTTGGCGACGAAGTACGCCACCACCGGAGACTCGCGCAGCAAGCGCAACGCTTTGACAGTAATCAGTTCCGGATCACCGGGGCCCACGCCAAGGCCGATCAATCGTCCAGGTTGCTGCATTATTCGATCTCCGTGGCGAGGGCATTGACGGCGGCGGCGGCCATGGCGCTACCACCGAGGCGACCTTGCATGATGACAAACGGCACGCCACGGCTGTCCGCCGCGAGCATCGCCTTGGACTCGGCGGCACCGACGAAGCCCACCGGAAAACCGAGGATCAGCGCCGGTTTCGGTGCGCCGGCATCGAGCATTTCCAGCAAGTAGAACAGTGCGGTCGGCGCGTTGCCAATCACCACCACGCTGCCTTCCAGATGCGGGCGCCACAGTTCCAGCGCGGCGGCGGAACGGGTGTTGCCCAGTTCACGTGCCAGCTCCGGCACGCTGTCATCGCGCAGCGTGCAGATCACCGGATTGTTCGCCGGCAAACGGGCGCGGGTCACACCTTCGCTGACCATCCGCGCATCGCACAGGATAGGCGCGCCGGCGGCCAGCGCGTCGCGCCCGGCCTTGCCCGCCCCTTCGGAAAACTGCAAACCGTCGATGGCCTCGACCATGCCGCAGGCATGGATCACACGGACGGCGAGTTTCTCCAGATCGGCCGGGATACGGTCGAGGTTGGCCTCGGCGCGAATGATCGCGAAGGAGTTGCGATAGATCTCCTGACCGTCGCGGATGTAATCAAGCATCAAGGGGGCTCCGAGAGAGGGCGTCGAGCAAGGTCGCGGCCGCTTCAATAGTAAGGTTGCGTGCGTGCAGCGTGCCGAAACCCGGCTGCGCTGGATCGCGAAAATAGAGGTCGTAGTAACCGGGGGCGATGGCCAGGAGTGTGACGGGTGCGGTGTGTGCGGCGGCACAGGAGCGCGGGCATCCGCTCAAATGCACACTCAGCGCAGCCCCCTGACGTTGCAGCAGCGCCGCCAATTGCAGCGCATCGCCCTTGGTGTCGGCCAGCCCCTTGGCGCACCCGTGTGAACCGGTACAGGCAATCAAACCGGTCAACGGATGACTGGCCTGACACTGCAGGCCCAGCCCTTGTAGACGCTGGATGACTTCAACGGCATCAGCCAATCGGACATTGGGCAACAACAGGCTTTGCCATGGTGTGAAACGCAGGCTGGCGTCGCCGAACTCCTGGGCGAGTTGCGCCGCGCCCCGGAGCATCGCCGGCGCTAGGCGACCCAAAGGAGGCGCCGCCCCTACATAAACGAAAGCAGGATCAGCCTGGGGATGGCTACCAATGTGCAGGACATCTGCGTGGGGGACACGCTGCCAATCGACAACGGCCTGAACGGCTACACGCCTGGCCAGCCGCGCCAGCAGATCCTCGACCCTGTACTCGACCAACAAATGGCGCATCCGCGTTTGCTCGGGGCGCGCAAGGTCGAGGAACAACTCAAGCACAGCGACCACCAGATCATGGCCATCGTCGAGGGCAACCGAACCGGCCGGCCTGTCCGTGGGACATCCCGCCAGACCGAATGCCAGCCGTCGTTCGCCGTTTTGCACAAATGCCGAGAGCCACAGGTCATGGGGATGTTCGAGCATCGCCAGGGCCTCGCCACCATCGAGTTGTACGGCAAACTTGGCGCTGAGATCGTGGAAAGGTTCATGACTCTGCAGCGTGGCGAGGATCTGTTGCGCCAACGGGCGTGTGTCGACCAGCATGTGCCGGTCAATCCCGGCGCCCGGGCTGAGCATCAGGTTGCGCACATCATCGCCCGCCGCCGTGCGCGGCCCCAACCCGGTAGCCAGCAGGCTGTCGATTAATGCCGCGTGCGCACTGCCAATGCCGCGAATCTGCAGGTTGGCGCGGTTGGTTGCCTCGATCACACCACCGGCGAACTGTTCAGCCGCTGCTGCCACCGCTACGGCCTGTGCGCTGCTGATCGACCCACCCGCAAGCTTGATCCGGCAGATACCGCCATCCAGTGCCGGGACAATACGCAGCAACCCCGGACAGGCCGAGGGGCGCAAGCTGCAAGATGGTGGACGTTGGTTCAAGGATGACCCGTTCAGGTGGCAAGGCAATGGACGGCAAAAGTGCGCGGTATTATGCCTGCTTTACTTCACCGCATGAAAAGACTCCGGTCGGGAATACAAGGCAGTCAGCTCAGGGAACCCGCGCTATCATGCCGCCCAATAACGATGAACGCGCGATTGAGGGACGGCATGACACCCTGGCTGACGGTAGTAGGCATTGGTGAAGACGGTTTCAAAGGCCTGGGCAAGAATGCCCGCCATGCGTTGTTGCGTGCATCGAAGATCTTTGGCGGCCAGCGGCATCTGGATTTATTGCCAGCGTGCATAGGCGGCGAACACCTGACTTGGCCCAGCCCCTTCTCCCTCGATCCGTTGCTGGCGCTGCGGGGTGAACCCGTGTGCGTCCTGGCCAGCGGCGATCCGATGTTCTTCGGTGTCGGCGCCAGCCTCGCTCGACTACTGCCCTGCGATGACATGCTGATACTGCCGGCACCCTCATCCTGCTCACTGGCCGCCGCGCGAATGGGCTGGCCGTTGCAGGATGTGGTGACGCTGTCGGTGGTCGCCCGCCCGATCACGGCGCTCAACGCGCAGTTGTTCTGCGGCATTCGTTTGCTGGTACTCAGCAACGACGGCCAAAGCCCTGCCGCGATTGCCGCGCTGTTACGCGAACGCGGATTCGGGCCGAGTCGTCTGAGCGTGCTGGAACATCTGGGCGGCAAAGCCGAACGTCGTATCGATGGCATCGCCAGCGACTGGACCGATCCGGAAATCGCCGACCTGAACCTGGTCGCCATCGAGTGCATCGCTGAACCCGGCACACCGCGCCTGTCGCGTCTGGCCGGCCTGCCCGACTCGGCATTCAGGCACGACGGCCAGCTGACCAAACGCGATGTACGCGCGATCACCCTCGCCCGCCTCGCCCCGGTCCCTGGCGAACTATTGTGGGATGTCGGTGCCGGCAGTGGCTCGATCGGCATCGAATGGATGCGCGCCCATCCTGGCTGCCGGGCGCTGGCCATCGAGGCGGATGACGGGCGGCAACAGTTGATCGAGCACAATCGTGATGCCCTCGGCGTGCCCGGCCTGCAATTGATTCGCGGCAGTGCGCCGCAAGCCCTGGCCGGGCTGGAAGCTCCGGATGCGATTTTCATCGGCGGCGGCGTCACTCGTGAAGGCGTGCTCGACACCTGCTGGGCCGCGCTCAAGCCCGGGGGTCGCCTGATCGCCAATGCCGTCACCCTGCAAAGCGAAATGGCCCTGATGGCGTGGCGCGAAATGCACGGCGGCGAGCTGACCCGCATTCATATCGCTCAGGCACAACCGCTGGGAGAATTCGATACCTGGCGCCAGGCCTTGCCGATTACCCTGCTGGACGTGACAAAACCTTTCGATGCGTGACGAAACCGCCGAACAACCCGCCCCGCTGCGCAGTGGCCTGACCACTGGCAGTTGCGCCACCGCCACCTGCCTCTCTGCCGCACGCCTGTTGCTCGCCGGCAGCAGCGCTGACGCGGTGCAGATCGTGTTGCCCAAGGGTAAACAGGTGCAGATGCGCCTGGAGTTCTGCCGCCTGACCGATGACGGTGCGGAAGCGGGCACGATCAAGGATGCCGGCGACGATCCGGACGTCACCCACGGCGCCCTGCTCTACTCCCGGGTACGCCTGAGCAGCGAACCGGGGGTTCGTTTCCATGCCGGGCGTGGCGTCGGCACGGTGACCCGGCCCGGGCTGGTGCTGGCCGTCGGTGAGCCGGCGATCAATCCGGTGCCGCGCAAAATGATCACTGATCACTTGACCCTACTGGCCTGCGAACATGGCTACAGCGGTGGTTTCGAGGTCACGGTAAACGTGAAGGATGGCGAAGCCCTTGCGTTGAAAACCATGAACCCGCGCCTGGGCATTCTCGGCGGCTTGTCGATCCTCGGCACCAGTGGCATCGTCCGGCCATTTTCCTGCGCGGCCTACATTGCCTCGATTCATCAAGGCATAGACGTAGCCAAGACCAACGGTTACCTGCACATCGCCGCCTGCACCGGCAACGCCAGCGAGGACACCATGCGCCGGGTTTACGACCTGCCGGAAATTGCCCTGATCGAAATGGGCGACTTTGTTGGTGCCGTGCTCAAGCACCTGCGCAAAGTGCCTGTGGATAAACTCAGCCTGTGTGGCGGCTTTGGCAAGATCAGCAAGCTGGCGGCCGGGCACATGGATTTGCACAGCCGTCATTCGAGCATCGACCTGCCGCAGCTGGCGTTATGGGCGGCAGCCATCGGCGCCGATGCGCAACTACAGCAAGGCATCCGCGAAGCCAATACCAGTCAACAAGCCCTGGCGATGGCCAGTGCGGCGGGAATTGCCCTGGGCGATGAGGTGTGCCGGCATGCCCTGGAATTTGCCCGCAGCGTGGTACCGGCGCAGGTTCAGGTGGAAGTCTTTGCTATCGATCGCCAGGGTGGAATTGTCGGCCACGCGGGAGCTTTTCAATGAAGCGCATTTTGTTGCTCGGCGGTGTGACCGAAGCCCTGGCCATCGCCCGAACGCTGGGGCCGCAGCATATCTACAGCCTGGCCGGCGTCGGCCGGGTACCGACGGATCTGCAGTGCCAGGTTCGCGTAGGCGGCTATGGTGGTGCAGAAGGCCTGGCGCAGTTTGTTCGCGATGAAGGCATCGATCTGTTGCTCGATGCCACTCATCCCTACGCTGCGCAAATCAGCCACAACGCCGCAACCGCCGCTCGCTTGAGCAGCATTCCCTGCTGGGCATTGCGGCGTCCGGCGTGGCAGGCCCGGACGGGGGATGACTGGCGAGAAGTCAGGGATTGGGCCGAACTGATCGAAGCCCTGAAACCTTTCCGTCGACCACTGTTTACCCTGGGTCGCGAACCCCTGGAGCATCTGCACGAAATCCCCCCTGAGCAATTCTGGACCCTGCGCGCGCTGGAGGTTTATCCCGGCAACGCCCGCTGCGAAGTGATCGGCGCCCGCGGGCCTTTCCTGCTCGACGATGAACGCGCCTTGTTTGCACGCCGCCACATCGACGTGCTGATCAGCAAAAACAGCGGCAGCGCCGCCACCGAACCGAAGCTGGACGTGGCGCGCGAGCGTGGGCTGCCGGTGATTGTCCTGCAGCGGCCGCCATTGCCGAGTGTTGAACGGGAGTTTGAGTCGGTGGCGCAAGCGCTGGCAGCGCTCTCGCTATCGAATCGCTTTTGATGCCTGCATAATTTTCGACTTCTCCTACAGCTCCTTCAGATAAAGCCGGTATCGACTCTACGATTCCAGCCCTAAAGTCAGCCCCCCGCTGATCTCGTCAAGCGCATCGCTGCACAAGTCAAATCAAAAACGAGGCGAAAGCCTGTACAAAGCGCTGAGCAGCACTGGCAATCCGGAATTCGCGACTATTATGAAAGTGATGAAGGCGTTGGGTTTGCGATTGCATGCTGTTGCTCTCTGAACGCTGCGACACCACACCGCACGCGGTGTTTTTACTTATCGGCCTTGATCAGGCTAAATAGCCCGCGCCTGATCGCTCACCCAACCGGATTTGTCCCATGTCCCGACAACGGCTCGCAATTGCCTGGATAGCCTGTTTCGCAGTGCTGTTCAACCTGCTCGCCATGCCGATGTCCGGAGCAATGGCGCAGTCGGCCAAGGCGCCTGCCGAACAATTGTTGTGGGGCAGTTTCTGTTCGTCCGGTGGCACCAAGATGGTGGCGATTTCCCTGGGCGATATCGGGCAGAAAGCCCCGCAAGGCGACGAACACTCCAACATGCAGCATTGCTGGTGCTGCTCCGGTTCCGCTGCGCTGGTGGCGCTACCCGGGCATGAACCGCAACTGTATTTCGCCCGTTTCGAATCCAATCGAAGCCTGCCCGCCGCTTCTCTCGATACACCGACACCGCGCCAGCAATGGCCGAGCCTCAACCCCCGCGCGTCTCCTCTGGTGTGATTCTTTCTCGCAATTGACCTGCGTCCTGAATCGCCCTGGAGAACTGCCATGTTGAACAAACTCATCGTCCTGGCCGCCTTGCTGCTGCCTGCCTGCTTTGCCAATGCCGACGAATACAAGGTCGGCGCACTGGAAATCGCCACCCCCTGGTCCCAGGAGTTGCCGCCTAACGCACCGACCGTGGCTGCCTATTTCGTCATCCACAACCAAGGCAACGCTGCCGACCGTCTGCTCAGCGTCGACTCGCCGGTTTCCGGCGAAGCTCAGCTGCACGAGCATGTGATGCACAACGACCTGATGAAAATGCAGCCGGTAACCAGCGTGCAAATCCCTGCGGGCGGCGAAGTCACTTTCGCGCCGATGGCTTACCACGTGATGTTGGTGAATCTCAAAGACCGCAGCCTGCTCAGTGACGGCAAGCACTTTCCATTGACCCTGCACTTCGAGAAGGCCGGTGACGTGACGGTCGAAGTTGTGGTGCGCAAGCAGGCACCGGATAGCGTGCAAGCGCACGTACACAACCCGTAATCGCCTGAGTCAAAGCCGCCCATGCGCCCGCTTAGCGCCAGCAGATCCTTGCCCGTCCGTCAGCCATTGAGCCTGACACGCGGCAGTTGGATCAGCCTGTTCGCCATGCTGATGATCTTTATCGGTCCGCTGATTTCTCAGTCGATGCCGATGGATTCGCGCACCCCCATGCCTATGAACATGCCCATGGATATGAGCATGGACATGAGCATGGATATGGCGGCAATGGATCACGCCGACCACGGCACTCAAGCTGCCGCCGAACACTGTCCACCTGCAGCCGGGCATCATGCGCTGTGGGAAAAATGTGGCTATTGCAGCCTGCTGTTCAACTGCCCGGCACTCACCGGTGGCGAGTCTTTCACGACGTTCGCCATCGCGCACGCCAACACCTTCACCCCACCCTCACCTCACTTGGGCCATGCCCGGCAAACCTTCTTCCCTGGCGCCCGCAGCCGCGCCCCGCCCGTCGTCGCGTAAACAACCACTCCGGATTTCACACACGGTTGAGAAGACAGCCCGAGGCTGCCGACCGTGTCGTTTACGAATGTTCGATGGAAATTGTCATGTCCAGGTTTTCTGCTGTCCCGTGCTTGAGCATTGCCCAAGCCTCTTTAGCTCTGAACGAATCCAGTGTTCGTTTCAGGCACGCCACCGCGATCCTGTGCGGTGCCTTGCTGGCGCCATCTGCGCTGGCCGATGACCATTCAGCTCACAGTGAAGAACTGAGCCCGACGGTCATCACCGCCATTGCTCCGAGTTCACCCCTGACCATCGTCACCAACCCCAAGGACCCGCGCCAACCGGTACCGGCCAGCGATGGCGGTGATTATCTGAAAACCATTCCGGGCTTCGCCCTGGTGCGCAATGGCGGCACCAATGGCGATCCGGTGCTGCGCGGCATGTTTGGCTCACGCCTGAATATCCTCACCAACGGCAGCATGCTGCTGGGCGCCTGCCCAGGCCGCATGGACGCCCCGACCTCGTACATTTCGCCGGAAACCTACGACCAGCTCACCGTGATCAAAGGCCCGCAATCAGTTCTATGGGGACCAGGCGCCTCGGCCGGCACCGTCCTCTTCGACCGCGAACCGGAACACTTCGGCGAACTGGGCACGCGGGTAAACGCCAGCGTACTGGCCGGCTCCAATGGCCGCTTCGACAAAGTCGTTGATGCGGCCGCCGGCGGCCCGTCGGGCTACGTGCGAGTCATCGGCAACACCGCACACTCTGACGATTACCAGGACGGTAACAACGACACCGTGCCGTCGCGCTACGACAAATGGAACGGTGACGTTGCCGTTGGCTGGACCCCGAACGCCGATACCTTGCTGGAGCTGACTGCCGGCAAGGGCGATGGCGAAGCGCGTTACGCCGGGCGCGGCATGGATGGCTCACAGTTCCTGCGTGAGAGCCTTGGCCTGCGCTTCGAGCAATCGAACATCGGTGACGTGCTGGATAAGGTCGAGGCGCAGGTCTACTACAACTACGCCGATCACGTGATGGACAACTACACGCTGCGCACGCCGTCCGGTACCGGGATGATGGCCGGCCCCATGGCGTCAAACGTCGACCGTCGCACCCTGGGTGCCCGGATCAAGGCCACCTGGCGCTGGGCGGATGTGCAACTGATCAGCGGCCTCGACGCGCAGACCAACGAACACCGCCAGCGCAGTGCCATGGGCATCGACACCTACAAAAACCAGCCCTTCACCAAGGACGCCGACTTTCACAATTACGGCGTGTTCAGCGAGCTGACCTGGTACGCCGCCGACCGTGACCGCTTGATCAGCGGCGCACGCCTGGATCGCGCTTCGGCCAAGGATTACCGGCAAACACTCGGCTCGGGAATGTCGACCCGGCCCAATCCGACCCTCGACGACACCCGTGCCGACACCCTGCCGAGCGGTTTCGTCCGCTACGAGCACGACCTGGCCGACAGCCCGACCACCCTGTACGCAGGCCTCGGCCACAGCCAGCGCTTTCCCGATTATTGGGAGCTGTTTTCGCCTAACTCCGGCCCCGCAGGTTCAGTGAACGCCTTCGATTCGATCAAGCCGGAAAAAACCACTCAGCTTGATTTCGGCCTGCAATACAAAACCGCAGACCTTGAAGCCTGGGCCTCGGGTTACATCGGCCAGGTGCGCGACTACATCCTGTTCGACTACACCCCCGGGATGATGGGTACGACCTCGCAAGCGCAGAACATCGACGCGCGAATCATGGGCGGCGAGCTGGGCGCGGCCTACAACCTGACCGCCAACTGGAAAGCCGATGCAACCCTGGCCTACGCCTGGGGCAAGAACAGCAGCGATGGCAACGCCTTGCCGCAGATGCCACCCCTGGATGCGCGTTTCGGTCTGACTTACAGCGAAGACAACTGGAGCGCCGGGGCACTGTGGAGAGTGGTCGCGGCGCAAAACCGTATCGACCAGAACAAGGGCAACGTAGTCGGCAAGGACTTCGACAAGACGCCGGGTTTCGGCGTGTTCTCCCTCAACGGTGCCTGGCGGATCAACAAAAACTGGAAGGTCAGCAGTGGCGTCGACAACCTGTTCGGCAAGGCTTACGCCGAGCATTTGAACCTGGCCGGCAACGCAGGTTTCGGCTATCCGGCCAGTGACCCGCAAGCCATCAAGGAACCGGGGCGCACGCTCTGGACCAAGGTCGATATGAGTTTCTGACAAGAAAAAAGATCGCAGCCTCAGGCTGCTCCTACATTGGACCGCCGTACACCCTGTAGGAGCTGTCGAGTGAAACGAGGCTGCGATTTTTTAAACAATAAATGATTTCGCCACAGCGGAGCACACGTGATGAAACAGCCCAAAGTGAATTTCTACAACATGGCCTGGCGCTGGCATTTCTATGCCGGGTTATTCGTCGCGCCTTTCATGGTGATGCTGGCCCTGACCGGCACCATCTACCTGTTCAAACCGCAGCTCGACTCGCTGATGTACAGCAGCCTGTTCAACGTGCCGGCCGGACATCACACTGTGCCGGCCGATGACCTGCTGACACGGGTCAAAGCTGCTTATCCACAGGGCCAGGTCAGCCAGTACCTGCCACCGGTAAATACGCAGCGCAGCGCGCAGTTCGTCGTCCTCGACGCCGGCAAGGAGCTGAACGTTTTCGTCGACCCCTACCACGGTGACATTCTCGGCGAGCAAGACGCGAAGAAAAACCTGCAGGCCATTGCCCGGGCGATTCATGGCGAACTGATGATCGGCACCGTGGGTGATCGACTGATCGAACTGGCCGCCGGTTGGGGCATTGTGCTGGTGGTGTCCGGCGTGTTCCTGTGGTGGCCGCGCGGCCAGGCCGCTGGCATTTTGTGGCCGCGCCTGAACAGCCGCGGTCGCGTGCTGTGGCGTGACCTGCACGCTGTGACCGGGTTCTGGGGTGCATCCCTGCTGCTGGTGATGCTGCTCAGCGGCATGACCTGGACCGGGTTCTGGGGCAAGCAATATGCAGAAGTCTGGAACACCTTCCCGGCCGCCATGTGGGATGACGTGCCCAAGTCCGATGTCGAGGCGCGCAGCCTCAACACCGCCACGCGCCAGACCGTGCCATGGGCCATGGAAAACACACCGATGCCAATGTCCGGCGGCCATGCCGAACACATGGGTCACGACGCTGCATCTGCCGGCCCGGCCGCGCCGACCATCCGCCTGCAAGACGTGCAGAACATCGCCACCCAACGCAAGGTCGAAGCAGGCTACAGCATCACCTTGCCGACCTCCGCGACCGGTGTGTTCACCATCGCCGTATTCGCCGACGACCCGCGCAACGACGCCACCCTGCATGTTGATCAGTACACCGGCAACGTTCTTGCCGATGTGCGCTTCGAGCATTACGGGACCGTCGCACGCGCCACGGAGATTGGCGCGATGCTCCACGAAGGCAAAATGTTCGGCGTGTTAAACCAGATTATCGTGCTGCTGATTTGCCTGATGATTCTGCTCAGCGCCGTCAGCGGCGTGGTGATCTGGTGGAAGCGTCGCCCGCAAGGCAAGTTCGGGGTACCGCCGCTGCGCCACGACCTGCCGAAATGGAAAACCGCGATGGTGATCATGTTCGCCCTGGCGGTAGCGTTCCCGCTGGTGGGTGCTTCGCTGGTGGTGGTCTGGCTGCTCGATCGGGTGCTGTTGTCGCGCTTCACCCGACAAACTGAACCGACCTCATCGTCCTCATGAGGCAGGCGATCGCCCGAACTCTCCTCTGACGTGCAGGAGCTGCCGCAACCTGCGGCAGCTCCTGCAGGCACACCTTGCGCCCCAATGTGGCGCACCTCTTCGCACCACTGCCCCGACCTCGTCCCTTCATGGTGCGCCAGCGCCCCGCACAACTGCTCTGGCACGGTATTTCCCTGTCTTTTCCCGACCGGGCACAGCCCTTGCTAAAGACCCTTCAGTAGTCCGCATCTGCCAACCAAGAAAACTTCCAAGTTCATGGAGATCGCACAATGAAGCGTCGCAGCTTGATCAAGGCTTTCACACTATCGGCAAGCATTGCCGCCATGGGTATGACCTGGACCGTCCAGGCTGCTGAGACCATCAAGGTCGGCATCCTGCACTCCCTGTCCGGGACCATGGCGATCTCCGAGACGTCGCTCAAGGACATGGCCTTGATGACCATCGACGAAATCAACGCCAAGGGCGGTGTGAACGGCAAGATGCTCGAACCGGTAGTCGTGGACCCTGCATCGAACTGGCCCCTGTTCGCCGAGAAGGGCCGACAGTTGCTGACCCAGGACAAGGTCGCTGTGGTGTTCGGCTGCTGGACTTCGGTGTCGCGTAAGTCGGTGCTGCCGGTGTTTGAAGAACTCAACGGCCTGCTGTTCTACCCGGTGCAATACGAAGGTGAAGAGATGTCGCCGAACGTGTTCTACACCGGTGCCGCACCGAACCAGCAAGCGATCCCGGCGGTGGAATACCTGATGAGCGAAGAAGGTGGCAGCGCCAAACGCTATTTCCTGCTTGGCACCGACTACGTCTACCCGCGCACCACCAACAAGATTCTGCGTTCGTTCCTGCACTCCAAAGGCGTGGCCGACAAGGACATCGAAGAGGTTTACACGCCGTTCGGTCACAGCGATTACCAGACCATCGTTGCCAACATCAAGAAGTTCTCGGCGGGCGGCAAGACTGCCGTTATTTCCACGGTCAACGGCGACTCCAATGTGCCGTTCTATAAAGAGCTGGCCAACCAGGGCTTGAAAGCTACGGATGTACCGGTCGTGGCGTTCTCGGTGGGTGAAGAAGAGCTGCGCGGCATCGACACCAAACCATTGGTGGGCAACCTGGCAGCGTGGAACTACTTCGAGTCGGTGGAAAATCCGGCGAACAAGAAATTCGTCGCTGACTGGAAAGCCTACGCCAAGAAACACAACCTGCCGGGTGCCGATAAAGCGGTGACCAACGACCCGATGGAGGCCACCTACGTGGGTATCCATATGTGGGCCCAGGCTGCGGAAAAAGCCAAATCCACCGACGTCGACAAAGTCCGCGAAGCCCTCGCCGGCCAGACGTTCGCTGCGCCGTCCGGTTACACCCTGACCATGGACAAGACCAACCACCACCTGCACAAGCCGGTGATGATCGGCGAGATCCAGGCCGACGGTCAGTTCAACGTGGTGTGGCAGACCGAGGGACCGATCCGTGCCCAGCCATGGAGCCCGTTCATTCCGGGTAACGACAAGAAGCCGGAATATGCGGTGAAGAGCAACTGAGGCGAATTCGGGTTTTGAGGCGGGCTTGAGAACCACCCCCTCACCCCAACCCTCTCCCCCAGGGGGGAGAGGGGGAAAGGGAGCCGATCTTCAAGCTTTTCAAAGGCTGAGTTCGACGCAATACGGAGCCGGTTTTCAAGCTTTTCAAAGCCTGAGTTCGACACAGGATTRYCAGGTCGATGCTGATGACCAAACAACCCGGWCAGCGTCCTCGCCCACAAGCGTGCGAGGGAAATGGAGCCGGTTTTCAAAGCGCCCACAAGCGTGCGAGGGAAATGGAGCCGGTTTTCAAAGCCTGAGTTCGACACAGGATTGCCAGGTCGATGCTGGATGACCAAACAACCCGGTCAGTCCCCTCTCCCTCTGGGAGAGGGTTAGGGTGAGGGGCGGATTCAACGCCGAACCCAGCTCCATCGGCCACCGCAGACAGGAACCACCACCAATGCCCACTGCCTTGCACCGCTTCATCCTCGCCATGGCACTGCTACTGCCGATGGCCTCCCATGCTGGTGACGCCGAAGACTTCGTCGCCGCAAACCCCATGCAGCAAGCAAAACTGCTTGAATCCTGGGCCGCCCAACCCGACCCGGTCCGTATCGAACTGGTCAACGCCCTGCAACAAGGCGAATTGACCGTCGACGGCCAGCCGAAAACCCTGCGCCTGAACAACCGCCTGCGGGGCCTGATCGACACCGCGCTGGCCAGCCATCAGCTCCTCGCCGCCGATGCCAAGATACGTCTGGGCGCCGCACAGCAACTGCAGAAAAGTGCAAAACCGGCGCAGCTGAAATTCCTCGACCAGCAACTGGCGGGCGAAAAAGACGAAACCGTTCACGCCGCCCTGAGCCTGGCCCTGGCCAACCTGCAACTGGTCGATGCGGAGCCCGCCGTGCGCCTCGCCGCCGTGCGTTTGCTGGGTGCAACCGGCGACCCGTTGGCCCGCACTCGCCTCGAAGGCTTGCTCGAACCGGGCGTCGAAACCGATGCCGGCGTACGTACCGCCGCCGAAACCAGCCTGGCTCAAGTCAAACGCAAACTGCTGGTGGGCGAACTGCTTGGCCAGGCCTTCAGCGGCATGTCGCTCGGCTCGATTCTGCTCCTGGCGGCCCTGGGTCTGGCCATCACCTTCGGCCTGCTCGGCGTGATCAACATGGCCCACGGCGAAATGCTGATGATCGGCGCCTACTCGACTTATGTCGTGCAGTTGCTGTTCCAGCGCTACGCCCCGCAGGCCATCGAGTTCTACCCGTTGATCGCCCTGCCGATGGCGTTTTTTGTCACCGCGGCGATCGGCATGGCGCTGGAACGCACGATCATTCGCCATCTCTATGGCCGGCCGCTGGAGACCCTGCTCGCCACCTGGGGCATCAGCCTGATGCTGATTCAACTGGTGCGTCTGGTGTTCGGCGCACAGAACGTGGAAGTCGCCAACCCGGCATGGCTGTCAGGCGGCATTCAAGTGCTGCCGAATCTGGTGCTGCCATACAACCGCATCGTGATCATTGCCTTCGCCCTGTTTGTGGTGGTGCTGACCTGGCTGCTGCTGAACAGGACGCGCCTGGGTCTCAACGTCCGCGCAGTCACTCAGAACCGCAACATGGCGGCCTGCTGCGGCGTGCCTACCGGGCGTGTAGACATGCTCGCCTTCGGGCTGGGTTCGGGCATTGCAGGACTCGGCGGCGTCGCCCTGAGCCAGATCGGCAACGTCGGCCCGGACCTCGGCCAGAGCTACATCATCGACTCGTTCCTGGTGGTGGTGCTGGGCGGTGTCGGCCAACTGGCGGGCAGCGTACTGGCCGCCTTCGGCCTGGGCATTGCCAACAAGATTCTCGAACCGCAGATCGGTGCAGTACTCGGCAAGATCCTCATCCTCGCGCTGATCATTCTGTTCATCCAGAAGCGTCCGCAAGGCCTCTTCGCACTGAAAGGACGGGTGATCGACTGATGAACCAGCCCCTGATGCTCACGGCCACACAAAAGGCCGGCCCCAAGGTAACCCTCGCTGTCGGTGCAGTGACCCTCGTTGTGCTGCTGGCATTGCCGCTGCTCTCGCTGCTGTCGCCGGACAGCTCACTGCACATCTCTGCCTATACCCTGACCCTGGTGGGCAAGATTCTTTGCTACGCCATCGTCGCCCTGGCCCTGGATCTGGTCTGGGGTTACGCCGGATTGCTGTCGCTCGGTCACGGCCTGTTCTTCGCCCTCGGCGGCTACGCGATGGGCATGTACCTGATGCGCCAGGCCTCCGGCGATGGCTTGCCGGCCTTCATGACCTTCCTGTCGTGGACCGAATTGCCGTGGTACTGGACCGGCACAAGCAGCTTCCTCTGGGCCATGTGTCTGGTGGTCTTGGCGCCTGGATTGCTGGCGCTGGTGTTCGGCTTCTTTGCCTTCCGTTCGCGGATCAAGGGCGTGTATTTCTCGATCATGACCCAGGCCCTGACCTTCGCCGGCATGCTCCTGTTTTTCCGCAACGAAACCGGCTTTGGCGGCAATAACGGCTTCACCAATTTCCGCACCATTCTCGGTTTCGGCATCACTGAACCCGCGACCCGCGCGGTACTGTTTTTCGCCACGGTGCTGTTGCTGCTGGCGAGCCTGTTCATCGGCTGGCGGCTGGCGCAAAGCAAGTTTGGCCGGGTGCTGACCGCGCTTCGGGATGCCGAGAACAGGCTGATGTTCTGCGGTTACGACCCCCGTGGCTTCAAGCTGTTCGTCTGGGTGTTGAGCGCCGTGTTGTGCGGCCTGGCGGGTGCCTTGTACGTGCCGCAAGTCGGGATCATCAACCCGAGCGAAATGTCGCCGACCAACTCCATCGAAGCCGCCGTCTGGGTGGCACTCGGCGGTCGTGGCACCTTGATAGGTCCGCTGCTCGGCGCTGGCGTGGTCAATGGCATGAAGAGCTGGTTCACCGTGGCTTTCCCGGAGTACTGGCTGTTCTTCCTCGGTGCGCTGTTCATCGTCGTGACCCTGTACCTGCCCAAGGGCGTGATCGGTCTGCTGAAGAAAAGAGGTGAACAATGAGAGTGACTGCGACAGCTGAGTTCATGCTCGAACCGGCCTTCTTTCCAGTGGAGCCGAACAAGGATGCCGGCAGCAGCCGCGACGCCATTGGCCTGGGCCAACGCGTCGGCCCAGGCCTGGACACTCGTCACGGCACCATCCTGACCCTGGAGGACATCAGCGTCAGCTTTGATGGATTCCGCGCCCTGAACAATCTGAACCTGTACATCGGCGTCGGCGAACTGCGCTGCATCATTGGCCCCAATGGCGCGGGCAAGACCACACTGATGGACGTCATCACCGGCAAGACCCGGCCCAGCCACGGCAAGGCCTGGTTTGGCGAGACCCTGGACCTGACGCAGATGAGCGAAGTGCAGATCGCCCAGGCCGGCATCGGTCGCAAGTTCCAGAAGCCGACGGTGTTTGAAGCACTGAGCGTGTTCGAGAATCTGGAACTGGCGCAGAAAACCGACAAGTCGGTATGGGCCAGCCTGCGAGCGCGCTTGAGTGGCGAACAGAAAGATCGCATTGGCGAAGTGCTGGACACCATACGCCTGACGACCTCGGTCAACCGCCCAGCCGGTCTGCTCTCCCATGGCCAGAAGCAGTTCCTGGAAATCGGCATGTTGCTGATGCAGGACCCGCAACTGTTGTTGCTCGACGAACCGGTGGCCGGCATGACCGACGCCGAAACCGAATTCACCGCAGAGCTGTTCAAAAGCCTGGCCGGCAAGCACTCACTGATGGTGGTGGAGCACGACATGGGTTTCGTCGGCTCCATCGCCGACCACGTGACCGTGTTGCACCAGGGCAGCGTGCTGGCTGAAGGGTCGCTGGAGCAGGTGCAGGATAACGAGCGGGTGATCGAGGTGTACCTCGGTCGCTAGACCTGTAAACACAGCCCCCTGTGGGAGCCGGCTTGCTGGCGATGGCGGCGTGTCAGCCAACATCATGGTCGCCTGCCCCACCGCGATCGCCAGCAAGCCGGCTACTACAGGGGTTGAGAGGAATTTGAAGATGCTGCAAGTCGACAAGCTGCACCAGTACTACGGCGGAAGCCACATCCTGCGCGGCCTGACGTTCGACGTGAAGGTCGGTGAGGTCACCTGCCTGCTCGGGCGCAACGGCGTCGGCAAGACCACCCTGCTCAAATGCCTGATGGGGCTGTTGCCTGCCAAAGAAGGCGCGGTGAACTGGGAAGGCAAGCCGATCACCACGTTCAAGCCACACCAGCGGGTGCATGCCGGCATCGCCTACGTACCTCAGGGCCGGGAGATTTTCGGCCGGCTGACCGTGGAAGAAAATCTGCTGATGGGCCTGTCGCGCTTTCCCGGTTCCGAAGCCAGGGAGGTCCCGGCGTTCATCTATGAGCTGTTCCCGGTATTGCTGCAAATGAAACAACGCCGTGGCGGCGATCTGTCCGGCGGCCAACAACAGCAACTGGCTATCGGCCGGGCACTGGCCAGCCGGCCACGCCTGCTGATCCTCGACGAACCTACCGAAGGCATCCAGCCGTCGGTGATCAAGGAGATCGGAGCGGTGATCAAGAAACTGGCGGCCCGTGGTGACATGGCGATCCTGCTGGTGGAGCAGTTCTACGACTTCGCCGCCGAACTGGCCGATCAATACCTGGTGATGTCCCGGGGAGAGATCGTGCAACAGGGTCGCGGCGAAAACATGGAAGCCGAGGGCGTGCGCGGCCTGGTCACTATTTAAAGCTACGCTGCAGGGTTACGATAATCTGTAGCGTCCTAACGATAATTACAAAACATGAATTTACCTGCCTCGCTCCTGTTCACGCCCAGCTGGCACGCCGAGCTGGAACTGGCTTATGCCCGCTTCGGCGAGAGCACGCGCCCTGTCATGCGCCGCCACCAAGGTCCGTTGCGGGTGCAGAAACATCTGTATGCCGAGGGGCCGCAAGTCTGCCAGCACATCATCGTCCACCCTCCGGGCGGTATCGCCGGTGGTGATCGTCTGGACATCACGGCCAAGGTCGAGCGCGATGCCTGGGCGCAAATCACAAGTCCGGGCGCGGCGAAATGGTATCGCGCCGCCGGCCCCGCTTATCAACAGCTGAAACTGCACGTAGCAGCGGGTGCGACCCTGGAATGGCTGCCGCAGGAAACGATCATTTTCAGCGCCGCCCAGGCCGAACTCAGCACCTGCATCAACCTTGAAGGTGATGCCCGGCTGTTCTACTGGGACGTGGTGGCGTTGGGTCGACCGGCCAGTGGTGAGCGTTTCGACCTCGGGCATTTCCAGGCGCACCTGGATATCCGCCGTGACGGCCAGTTGCTCTGGCACGAACGTCAGCGCATTGTCGGGGCTGATGGCTTGCTCGATTCGCCGATAGGGCTGGATGGGCAGCCGGTGTTTGCGACATTACTGGTGACCGGGGAGATTGATAACGAACTGCTTGAGCGCTGCCGCTCGCTGGCCAATGACGTGCGCGGGGATTTGACGCAATTGCCGGGGTTGCTGGTTGCGCGCTGTCTGGCCAGTGAAGCGTTGCTGGCGCGCGGCTGGCTGATTGATTTGTGGCGATTGCTCAGGCCGGCGCTGCTTGGCCGTGAGGCTGTGTTGCCGAGAATCTGGAGTACATGAAGGCCTACCCTCACCCCCCTCCCGCAGGGAGAGGGAGCCTGACCGATGTGATTGTTCAAGACACAAGAATGCAACTGACTGATCCGGACCTTACAGGCAACCGAGACCAGTCCCCTCTCCCTCCGGGAGAGGGCTAGGGTGAGGGGCCGTCGCATCTGACACACCCCACACCGCAAGAACCTCAAAAAACTGCCCTTATGGATTCAAACGATGGACCTGACCCCACGCGAAAAAGACAAGCTGCTGATCTTCACCGCCGGCCTCGTCGCCGAGCGGCGTTTGGCGCGCGGCGTGAAACTCAATTACCCGGAGGCCATGGCCTATATCTCCGCCGCCCTGCTCGAAGGCGCCCGTGACGGTCAGACCGTGGCCGAGCTGATGCACTTCGGCACCACCCTGCTGAGCCGCGAACAAGTGATGGAAGGCATCCCGGAAATGATCCCGGAGATCCAGGTCGAGGCCACCTTCCCCGACGGCACCAAACTGGTCACCGTCCATCAACCCATCGCCTGAGGCCGGGTCATGACTTACCACATTCGCGATGCCCTGCATGCCGACCTGCCGGCCATCCGTGACATCTACAACGACGCCGTGCTCAACACCACGGCAATCTGGAACGAGCAGGCGGTCGACCTCGGCAACCGCCAGGCCTGGCTCAGCGCACGGCAATCCCAGAACTATCCGATCCTGGTGATCGTCGACGCCGATAACGCCGTGCTGGGCTACGCCTCATTCGGCGACTGGCGCCCGTTCGACGGCTTTCGCCACACGGTCGAGCACTCGGTGTATGTGCGCAGCGATCAGCGTGGCAACGGCCTCGGGCCGAAACTGATGGATGCGCTGGTCGAACGCGCCAAAGGCTGCGGCAAGCACGTGATGGTCGCTGCCATCGAAAGCGGCAACGCGGCGTCCATTCGCTTGCATGAGCGGATCGGCTTCGTGACTACCGGACAGATGCCTCAAGTAGGCACCAAGTTCGGCCGCTGGCTGGACCTGACTTTCATGCAATTGACCCTCAATCCCGGCGCGCAGCCACCCGGCGCCAAGCAGGAGTAATGCCCGATGAACGCCGCCCAGTTGCGACGCGTCAACGCTGAGAGCTTTGCCCATTATCGTCAGGGCCTGATCGACCTGCTGCTCGACGCTGTGGGTTATGGCGCCAGCGTCGGCTTCATGGCGGATCTGGACGCGGCGCAGGCCCGCGCATATTTCGACGAAGTGCAGGAGAACCTGAACAACGGCAATGTGTTGCTGTGGGTGGTGGTCAACGACGAACAGGTGCAAGCCAGTGTGCAACTGAGCCTGTGTCGCAAAGCCAATGGCTTGAACCGCGCCGAGGTGCAGAAACTGCTGGTGCGCGAGCATGCGCGGCGGCGCGGCCTCGGCCAGCAGTTGATGAGCGCCCTCGAACAGGCGGCCCTGCAACACCAGCGGGGCATGCTTTACCTCGACACCGAAGCCGGCTCCCCTGCCGAAGACTTCTACAAGGCCTTGGGTTACACCCGCGCCGGTGAAATCCCCGACTACGCCTGCGACCCCAGCGGCCGTTACATGCCGACTGCCCTCTACTACAAGATTCTCCAAGGAGCCCATTGATGATTCCCGGTGAGTACCAGATCCAGCCCGGCGACATTGAACTCAACGCCGGCCGGCGCACGACCACTCTGAAAGTGGCCAACAGCGGCGACCGGCCGATCCAGGTCGGCTCGCACTACCACTTTTTCGAAACCAACGACGCCCTGACCTTCGACCGCGCCGCCAGCCGTGGCATGCGCCTGAACATCCCTGCCGGGACTGCCGTGCGTTTTGAGCCGGGGCAGAGCCGGGAGGTTGAGCTGGTTGACCTGGCGGGGCATCGCCGAGTATTCGGGTTTGCCGGCAGGATCATGGGCGATCTCGCCACAATGAATTTTTGCAAGGAGCTGCAATGAAGATTTCCCGTCAAGCCTACGCCGACATGTTCGGCCCAACCCTCGGTGACAAGGTCCGCCTGGCCGACACCGAGCTGTGGATCGAAGTGGAACAAGACTTCACCACCTACGGTGAAGAGGTGAAGTTCGGTGGTGGCAAAGTGATCCGCGATGGCCAGGGGCAAAGCCAGTTGCTTGCCGCCGAAGTGGTCGACACGGTAATCACCAATGCGCTGATCATCGACCACTGGGGCATCGTCAAGGCCGACGTCGGTCTCAAGGACGGACGCATCGCCGGCATCGGCAAGGCCGGCAACCCGGACGTGCAACCGAACGTCACCATCGCCATTGGCGCCAGCACCGAAGTGATCGCCGGTGAAGGCATGATCCTCACCGCCGGCGGCGTCGACACGCACATCCATTTCATCTGCCCGCAACAGATCGAAGAAGCGCTGATGAGCGGCGTCACCACAATGATCGGCGGCGGTACCGGACCGGCCACGGGCACCAACGCCACCACCTGCACGTCCGGGCCCTGGCACCTGGCGCGCATGCTCCAGGCCGCCGATGCGTTCCCGATGAACATCGGTCTCACCGGCAAGGGCAACGCCAGCCTGCCGGAGCCCCTGATCGAACAGGTCAAGGCGGGCGCCATCGGCCTGAAGCTGCACGAAGACTGGGGCACCACCCCGGCGAGTATCGACAACTGTCTGACGGTGGCCGACCAGTACGACGTGCAGGTGGCGATCCACACTGACACCCTCAACGAGTCGGGCTTTGTCGAAACCACCCTCGCCGCCTTCAAGGGCCGCACCATCCACACCTATCACACCGAAGGCGCGGGCGGCGGTCATGCCCCGGACATCATCAAGGCCTGCGGCTTTGCCAACGTGCTGCCGAGCTCGACCAACCCGACCCGCCCTTTCACCCGCAATACCATCGACGAACACCTGGACATGCTGATGGTCTGTCACCACCTGGACCCGAGCATTGCCGAAGACGTGGCCTTCGCCGAAAGCCGCATCCGTCGCGAGACGATTGCCGCCGAAGACATCCTCCACGACCTCGGCGCGTTCTCGATGATCAGCTCCGACAGCCAGGCCATGGGCCGTGTCGGTGAAGTCATCACGCGCACCTGGCAAACCGCCGACAAGATGAAAAAACAGCGCGGCCAACTGCCCGGCGATGGTGAGGGCAACGACAACTTCCGCGTCAGACGCTACATCGCCAAGTACACCATCAACCCGGCGATCACCCACGGTATCAGCCATGAAGTGGGTTCGATCGAAGTGGGCAAATGGGCCGACCTGGTGCTGTGGCGCCCAGCGTTTTTCGGCGTGAAACCGACGTTGATCCTCAAAGGCGGCGCCATCGCCGCCAGCCTGATGGGCGACGCCAATGCTTCGATCCCGACCCCGCAACCGGTGCACTACCGCCCGATGTTCGCCAGCTACGGTGGCTCGCTGCACGCCACCAGCCTGACCTTCATCAGCCAGGCGGCGCAGGAGGCGGGTTTGCCCGAAGCACTGAGATTGAAAAAGAAAATCGCCGTGGTCAAGGGCTGTCGCGAGGTCAAGAAAACCGACCTGATCCACAACGACTATTTGCCGGACATCGACGTCGATCCGCAGACCTATCAGGTCAAGGCCGATGGTGTGTTGCTGTGGTGCGAGCCGGCAGATGTATTGCCGATGGCCCAGCGATATTTCCTGTTCTGAACCATCGAACATGCACAGGCCCCAGTGTGAGCTACCTGTTGCTTGCACTGGGGGACTCCTGTTGCAAAGCCCGTTCTATGCCAGTGCGCCTTTATGGCAAATGGTATTTAGTCCCTATGGGGGTTGGCCCTGCCGATCAATGGCAGCGGTCATCCTGTAGCGCCTCTTTATCGGCGCTTGCTCTTGGGCAACGACAAAGCCCCCCGGATGCGCCACACTCTTTCGCTACCACTACCACACAGACACCCAGCCATGCGTTTATCTGACTTCATCTTGCAGCACGTGGATCGCATCGTTGATGAATGGGAGAAATTCGCCGACGCCATCAACGCCGACGACTCGCTGGACCGCGCAACACTGCGCGATCACGCGAAATCGATCCTGCTCGCCGCGGCAACCGATATGCGCAAGGCGCAAACCGCCAGCGAGCAGGAGGCCAAGGCCAAGGGAGAAGGCCCGGAAAAAACGCCGAGCCTGGACATTGCCGCCGCCAGCCACGGCGAATTGCGCCACACCGTCGGCTTCGATCTCGTGCAGATGACCTCGGAGTTTCGTCATCTGCGCGCCTGTGTGATCCGCCTGTGGGTCAACAGTCTGCAATCCCCAGACCTTGCCTACTTCCAGGACATGATCCGCTTCAATGAAGCCATCGACGAAGCCTTGGCCGAATCCACCGCAGCCTATGCCGAACAGGTCAATCGCTCGCGGGACATCTTTCTGGCAATCCTGGGCCATGACCTGCGTGCGCCGCTGCAAGCGGTAACCATGTCCACCGACATGCTGTTGCGCAAAGCCCCCCTCGAAGGCGATGCACTGACTTGCGCAATCAACATCAAGCACAGCGCGCGACACATGGCGGTGATGGTCAGCGATGTGCTGGAACTGGTGCGCAGTCGGCTGGGCAAGAGCCTGCCGCTCGAGCCTGCCCCCATGGACCTGGCTGATGCGGCGCACGCGGCGATTGCCGAGGCCTGCGCGGGCAACCCTGAAAGCGATCCGCGAGTGGAAGTGACGGGGGACACCCGAGGGCTCTGGGATGCCGGGCGCCTTGCCCAGATGCTGCAGAACCTGATTGGCAATGCGCTGCAACATGGTTCAAACAAGCGTGATGTGACGATCAGCCTCAATGGCGAGCCGGACTGTGTTCGCCTGAAGGTGCATAACTATGGCGTGCCGATTCCGCAGGAGGCGATCAGCACCCTCTTCGACCCACTGGTGCGCAGCGCCAGCGAAGAACTCGGCCAACCCACCACCAGCCTCGGCCTGGGCCTGTTTATCGTCAAGGAAGTGGTCACCGCGCACGCAGGGACGATCGAGGTCAGTTCCAATGAGACGGAGGGGACGCTGTTTACCGTGGTGTTGCCCCGCAGGAGCCAGTAGGAGCTCCCACACAGCTCCTGGAGATTCGCCGCACTATCAGTTCTGCTAGTACAACAAGCTCAATGACAACGTCAGAATGAGTGCATTGCAACGCCGATCTCTTAAAGAAGGCTTCGCCATGCCCCGCACAATCACTGATGATCAACGCCAATCCCGCGCCATCCTGCTTGCCACCGACGCCAGTAATTCCGTGATCGCCGAAATCGCCGGAAGCAGGCCAAACCCTATTGCCTATTCCGTCTACGGCGAGCAGTCCGCACGACAGGAGGTTGCCACACGCCTGGGCTTCAACGGCGAACTGCGCGAAACGAACATTGGCTGGTATTTACTGGGCAATGGCTACCGCGCGTACAACCCGAAACTGATGCGGTTTCATAGCCCGGATAGCTGGAGTCCGTTTGGGGGCGGAGGGTTGAATGCTTACATGTATTGCGTGGGTGACCCGGTGAACTTTACCGATCCGACGGGGCATTTCGGCTGGAAAACCATACTTCGCGGGTTGGATTTCTTCTTGGGTGGCCCTGATTTTATAGCGACATCGGGTCGAAGGGATCCGACCAAAATCGGGGCACTTAAAGCGTTCGCAGAAATAGGTGCGGCGATTGCCTCATCAGCACCGTCAGCAACGTCAGCAACGTCAGGAATGAAATACAATGATCCTGACATCACTCTCCCCAACGCAACACGCCCGACCGGCAATGGCAATGCGACCGCAGCAACGATTGCGGCTATACATGCGATTGCCGGTGCAGGTTCGCCCCGACCTGCGCGCGTAAATTATTCCCCTCCGATATCCGGCGGCAGCCCGCACTCTCCACGTAGAGGCTCCACCTACACAACTTATGGACCGAACGGCGAGCAAATTAACACCAGAGGCTTCGGTGGCGGTGGTTCCAGTTCGAAACAAAAAGGATATAGAACGCTGGAAAGCCCCCGACCCAACAATCGGGCCAACGTCTATGTCACGCCTCCAAAGCCCCAACCAGTAACGCAACTTCAAGTACGAGCCGGGTACACACGCCTCCCCCTATTCCTCCTCGTCCTGCTCCTGCGTCTGATTCTATTTTTCCTCCCATTCCATCATCAAGACAGCTACCCGGTGGGGTCATCCGTACATACAGAGTAAATAGAAATCCTGACGGGACGTTCACGCAAAGTAGTACTGAAAAGGTGAAAATGAGTGACATACGCAAGAGTCAATGATTTGAGACGAAGGAAGCGTCAGTACGATCCTTGTTAAGCCGTTAACGTGAAATGTGATATGAGTAAGGTACCTACCGCTTCAGGCCATAGCCTTGCCTGTCAGAGTGGCGTGCGAGGATTGATTACTCAACAACCAACCGCCCCAACCGCTGCCTCAACATCCGGTTCTCCGCCCGCAACTGCTGGACCTCCTCAAGCAGATCCAGCGCCAGCGCAACCCCTTCCCATTCCAGTTCCAGATCGCGCCGCAGCTTGGCGGCGCGTTTGGCCAAGGTCAGTTCGTAGTCGGTGAAGCGCCAATCCTTGGGCAGGGTGCCCTGAGGTTCGAGGATGCCGTGCTCGACGATTTCGATCACGTAGACGTCCGACAGCTCGGTCGCCTCGCAGAATTCGGCCAGGTCCAGTTGAACGATCAGGGGGCTGCTCATGGTCAGTGACTCCTTGTTCTATAGGGTCAAAAGTTCTCTCTTGGATCGAATGCGGCTTTTTTCGCCAGTTCCTGCCACAGGGCCTTGATGTCGTCGTCCGATTTCTTCGGCATAACCGCCTTCAACTGCACAAACAGATAACCGCGCTCGCCAGCCTTGTTCATCAGGCCATGGCCCTTGGCGCGCATGCGCTGGCCATTCTGGCTGCCGGCCGGGACCTTGAGGTTGATCTTGCCAGTCAGGGTCGGCACCGCGACTTCAGCGCCCAGGGCCAGCTCCCACGGTGCCAGCGGCAGGGTGATGATCAGGTTTTCGCCTTCGACATCGTATTTCGGATGCGGCGCAAAACGGATCGTCAGGTACAGGTCGCCATTGGCGCCGCCACCGACACCCGGGGCGCCCTGCCCTTTGAGGCGGATGCGTTCGCCATCGGTCACGCCGGCCGGAATCTTCACGTTCAGGCTTTTGCTGGTGTTGCTCACATGCTGGCCGGCCGCGTTGTACTGCGGCACCTGGAAGGTGACTTTCTTCGATTCGGTCGACAGTGTTTCTTCGAGAAAAACCCCAAGTTCCATTTCCACGTCTTGCCCTCGACGTCCAGTGCTGCGACGTGACTGTTCACCACCACCAAAACCAGGGCCACGGTTGCCGAAGATCGAACTGAAAAAGTCCGAGAAATCGCCCGTATCCTGACCACCGCCACCGAAACCACCACGGCTCTGCCAGCCCGGTGGCCCCTGGAACGGCTGACCGTGCTGGCCATAGCGGCGCAAGTCATCGTATTCGGCGCGTTTGTCGGCACTTTTCAGTGCTTCATAGGCTTCCGAGGCATCCTTGAACTTGGCTTCGGCGTCCTTTTCCTTGCTGACATCCGGGTGGTATTTGCGCGCCAGCTTGCGATAGGCGGCCTTGATCGCCTTGTCGTCCGCTGTCGGTTCCACACCGAGAATCTTGTAATAGTCTTTGAAATCCATCGCGGGAATCACCATCCGTTAAAAATCGCGCCACAGGCCACAGCATGCGCTTGTTTGCAGCCTTTGGTCTGCCCGATCTCAATGTTGTGACCGGCCGGCGCAGAAGAAGTTTATCGGCAGCAGGCGGTGCTTCTTGCGAGCAGTCGCGCGGCTGTCCGGTTGATGCAGGGTAGTTTGGGGGTGTCGACGCGTCTTTCAAGACATAGCGCTGCGAGATTTAGCAGATAGTCGGCCTTCGAATCTGTCGCACTCTGACATACACTGCGCGGCCGTTTTTTAACCGGAACCTGAAAGACATGAACAACGCATCTCCAGCCCGTGCCGTGGGTATCGACTTTGGCACGTCCAACTCCACCGTCGGCTGGCTGCGCCCCGGCATGGAAACGCTGATCGCGCTGGAGGACGACAAGATCACCCTGCCTTCGGTGGTCTTCTTCAACATTGAGGAACGCCGCCCGGTGTACGGCCGGCTGGCGCTGCACGAGTACCTGGAGGGCTACGAAGGCCGCCTGATGCGCTCGCTCAAGAGCCTGCTGGGCTCGAAGCTGATCAAGCACGACACCAGCGTCCTGGGTACGGCCATGCCATTCAAGGACCTGCTCGGCCTGTTCATCGGCCAGCTCAAGAACCGCGCCGAAGCCGCCGCCGGTCGGGAATTCGAAGAAGTGGTACTGGGCCGTCCGGTGTTTTTCGTTGACGATGACCCGATGGCCGACAAGGAAGCCGAAGACACCCTGGTGGATGTGGCCCGCAAGATCGGCTTCAAGGAAGTGTCTTTCCAGTTCGAACCGATTGCCGCCGCGTTCGACTACGAGTCGACCATCGAAAAAGAAGAGCTTGTCCTGATTGTGGACATCGGCGGTGGTACTTCCGACTTCTCGCTGGTACGCCTGTCGCCGGAGCGCCGGGCTGTGGATAACCGCCACGAGGACATCCTCGCCACCGGCGGCGTGCACATCGGCGGAACCGACTTCGACAAACAGCTCTCGCTGGCCGGCCTGATGCCGCTGTTCGGCTACGGCAGCCGGATGAAAAGTGGTGCCTACATGCCGACCAGCCACCACATGAACCTGGCGACCTGGCACACCATCAACTCGGTGTACTCGCAGAAATCCCAGCTGGCCCTGGGCAGCATGCGCTATGACATCGAAGACACCGGCGGCATCGATCGCCTGTTCAAGCTGATCGAGCAGCGCGCCGGGCACTGGCTGGCGATGGAAGTGGAAGAAACCAAGATCCAGCTGACCCACGCTGAGCACCGCCATGTGCCGCTGGATCGCATCGAGGAGGGCCTGAGCGTGGAGCTGAGCCGCGCCCTGTTCGAATCAGCCATCGACAACCTGCTGGAGCGGGTGCGCAACAGCGTGACGCAATTGCTCAATGACGCCAACGTGCGGGTCGATCAAGTGGACACGGTGTTCTTCACCGGTGGTTCGAGCGGGATTCCGGCCTTGCGCAACAGTGTCTCGGCGATGCTGCCGAATGCGCGGCATGTGGAAGGGAACATCTTTGGCAGTATCGGCAGTGGTCTGGCGATCGAGGCTGCAAAACGCTACGGCTCCATGGACTGATCTGCAACCCTGTGGCGAGGGGGCTTGCCCCCGTCGGGCTGCGCAGCAGCCCCGAAACCAGACACCGCATACCGTCAGATGTGTTGATTCAACTGACTGCGGTTGCTGCGCAACCGAACGGGGGCAAGCCCCCTCGCCACAATCAGATCAACAGCAGATCAAACCATTCCCACCTGCTTCAACTCACTCTTCAGATAAGCGTAGTAAATCGGCCCCGCCACCACCCCCGGCAGGCCGAACGCGGCCTCGAACACCAGCATTGCCAACAGCAACTCCCACGACTTGGCACTGATCTGCCCGCCGACAATGCGTGCATTGAGGAAGTATTCAAGCTTGTGGATAAAAATCAGGTAACCCAGCGCGGCCATGGCGACCCAGATCGACAGGGACATCCCGACGATAGTGATCAGGGTGTTCGACATCAGGTTACCAATCACCGGCAACAGGCCGAGCAGGAAGGTCAGCACGATCAGGGTCTTGGTCAACGGCAGCTTGATGCCGAACATCGGCAGCACGACCGCCAGGAAGATACCGGTGAAGAAGGTGTTGAGCAGGGAGATCTTGATCTGGGCAAACACGATGTTGCGAAACGCCTGAACCAGCAGGTGCAGCCGATCGAACAGTGCAGCGGCCAACGGCTTGCGTTTGGTCAGATCAGGCACTCGCTGCAAGGCAATGATCGCACCCAGCACCATGCCGATCAGCAACGTCACGAACATGTGCGCTGCATCCTTGCCGACCAATTGCAGATCGCTGAGGTGCTTGCTCACCCACTCGCCAATCGCCACGCGGAATTCGGCGGCGCTGGCCGGCAGATAAGCGTCGATGAACGGCGGTAACTGTCCGCGCGCGCGATCAACCACCCCCATGAACTTGTCGAGCGAAGCACCCGGGTTTTCCGCCTCGTGCAGCAGAAAGCTGAAGGCGCCGGCAAAGATCAGCGTCAGCACGCTGACAATCAAGGTTCCCAGTAACGCCACCGCGAGCCAGCGCGCACGCCGGCCCTCGATCAGCCGCTGCAATTGCGGGGTGAGCATGTTGACCAGTTCGAAAACCAGCAACCCGGCCAGCAAGCTGGGCAGCAACCGCAGGGGCAGGACCAGTAGAAGCCCGCCAAAAATGATGACCCAGCTGATGACCAGCAAGATTTGTCGCTGAGAAAACGTTGGCATACAGCCTCAAAACAAACGGCGTAAAAAGGATTGGCAGTCTGCCAGCGATCCCTTGTGAGCACTAGGGATTGTGTGGGTCGACCTTTGTCGGGGTTCAAGTAAATGCACTCGCCCCCTGACCGTCCCCCGCATCTTCGCGCCTGGCTTTATTTCTTGAGGCAACTACTCATGAACGCCTTGCGCTCATCGCCCTTGAGGACTTTTCTGGTGGCGTCGGCATTGCAGGACTTCATCTTCTCTTGCTGAGGGGTCAGGGCAGTACCGGCTTCCTCAACCGCTGGTGCCACCTTCAGGCAAGTGCTCATGAAGGCTTTGCGTTCATCGCCTTTAAGGCTTTTTGCAGAAGCTTCGGCGTTGCAGGTGGTCATTTTCTCCTGCTGGGGCGTGGTGGCGAAAACCTGGGAGCACAGTAGCAAACCAATCATCAACAACGGGACACGCAAGATCTTCATGGAGTTTTCTCCTGGTCGTAGCAGCAAGGGGGGCAGCATGGTTAGGAGTGTAGACAACCCCCGTTACGCCTTCCTGTTCTCCAGCTGGCTGCGCCGATATTGCTCCGGCGTGCAGCCGGCCTGGCGCTGAAACATCGCAATAAACGCCGAGCCACTGCTGTAGCCCATGTCGAAAGCCACTTCCTGAATGCTGCGATGACTATCGAGAGCTTCGATGGCCGCCAGAAAGCGCAAGCGCTGGCGCCACTCACCAAAACTCATGCCCAACTCACGGACAAACTGGCGCGCCAACGTACGTTCGCTGACATGAATGCTTGCGGCCCACTCCGCCAGGGGGCGGTTATCGCCCGGTTCGGCCTGCAAGGCTTGCAGAACCCCGAGCAATCCGGAGCTGCTGGCGTAAGGTAAATAACACTCGTGCACCGGCGCTTGTTGCAGTTGATCCACCAGTACCTGAGCCAGGCGCTGGTCCGCATCGCAGTCGGGGATTTTCACGTCGCGGGCCGCGAAGTCCTTGAGGATTGCCTTGAGGATGTCACTGATGGCCAGGGTGCAGGCCTGTTTTGGCAGATCGCGGCAAAGGGTCGGCGCCAGACACACGGCGCGATAGTTGATTGGCTGGTTACTGTAGAAACTGTGCTCGGTCTCGGGTGGTACCCACACTGCATATTGCGGTGGCGACATGAACCGGCTGCTGCCGATTTCCATGTGCAACACGCCGTTGGCCGAATACTCCAGGGTCCCCCAGGGGTGGCGGTGTGCCGAGGCGTATTCGTGGGTTTCGAAATCGGCATAGCGGAAATATACCGGGGTCGGCAATTCGCTGAAATCCAGCAGGTCGATGTGCTTACTGTTCATGCTGTCCGAAATCAGGGGCGGGTTGTCTGGATAGAAGTATAGGCTTGTATCCAGACAAGCGGATAATTGCCCCTCATTAACGTTCTGGTTTTTCCCATGCAATACGCTTATCCCCTGCTGGCCATTTTCATTTGGGCCGGCAACACCGTGATCACCAAGATGTCAGCCGGGGCGATCTTCCCCGCCGAGATCGGCTTCTACCGCTGGCTGCTCGCCGGCCTGCTGTTCACCCCCTTCATGCTCAAGCCAGTGCTGAACCATTGGCCGGCGATCCGCCCGAACCTGGGCAAGGTCTTTGTCCTCGGCGTTCTCGGCATGGCCGTCTACCAGAGCCTGGCCTACTTCGCCGCAAGCCTCACTTCGGCCACGAACATGGGCATTATCCTGTCGCTGATGCCACTTATGTCATTGGCCATGGCAATCATCAGCCTCGGTCAGCGCCTGACCATCGGCGCGCTGGCGGGTGCCGTGTTGTCGTTCGCCGGTGTGCTGGTGGTGGTGTCCTCGGGCAGCCTCGACACGCTACTGGAGCACGGGGTAAACCTCGGCGACGCAATGATGCTGATCGCCACCCTGGCCTATGCGGTCTACAGCACGTTGCTGAAGAAGTGGCAGCTGAAACTGCCGCCGCTGGTACTCCTGTATTTGCAGGTGCTGGTAGCGGTGGTGGTGTTGTTTCCGCTGTTCCTTTTCTCAGAGAAGGCCGGCTTGACCCTGCAGAACACTCCGCTGGTGCTGTACGCCTGCCTGCTGGCTTCGATGGTTGCCCCGCTGGCCTGGATGCAGGCCGTGATACGCCTGGGGCCGAGCCGGACCACCTTGTTTTTCAATTTGCTGCCGTTGATTACCGCGCTGATTGCGGCGGTGGTGCTGCATGAGCAGCTGGCGATGTATCACTTGGTGGGGGGGATGTTGACCCTGGGCGGGGTGATTCTTTCTGAGCGCTGGACCACTGTATTAGGCCGCAAGGTCAGCGTTAGCCTGACCTGACGCATCGCCGTCTTCCTGTTAAACACCGGCTGCCTGCAATCGTGCCGCATGCTCGACAAACAACCTGATCGGGTCCGCCCCCTTGCCCACCAGTCCCAACGATTGATTGACGATATCGAAGTGATCCAGCGGATACTCGTCACCAATCACCGTCCCAAGGTGCGAGCTGTAGCGCCCGACCATACCATCACAATGCCCGGCTTCACGGACGAAGGTTTTGGCGAACAACCGGCAACTGCGGTTGGTACCGTCAAACAGGTTGCGCCCCTTGTCGGTCTTGCCCGGCTGCAAGGTGCCGGACCATGAGTAATAGCGTACGCCATTGACCTCCTCCGGCCCTTGCCCGCCCCAGGTATCAGGCAATCCCTGTGGATAACGCTGGTTGAACAGCGCCACGCCTTCGGTGGTGAGGGAGTGATGGGAGGCATGTATGTCCACCGGCAGCTTCGGCCCGCGATAGCCGGTTTCCAGCAGGCCCATCAACGAGGCGATCAGCCGTAGCAGGAAACTCATCAGCCGGCCTTTGACGCTGTCATGGGGGTAGTGTTTGTGCAGATAGTCCGCCAGCTCCGAGCCATGATTCGGCCCCGCCACCGAAGTGACCGATGCGACCAGGTCCGGGCGCTTGGCCGCGGCATAGCGGGCAGTCAGTGAGCCTTGGCTGTGGCCGATCAGATTGACCCTGGCGGCTCCGGTTTCCCGGAGGATTTCGTCGATGTGAGTTAGCAACTGCTCGCCACGCACCTCGGTGGAATTGAGCGGTGAGACCTGCACCGCAAACACCACCGCACCATTACGGCGCAGCGCCTCGACGATCCCGTACCAGTACGGATAGAGCAGCAGACGGACAAACCCGAGCATTCCCGGGACCAGCACCAGCGGATAGCGCGCAGCAGAACCTTGCGACATGGGCGAACATCCTTGTGATCGGTGGGTGACGCAAGGCGCGATGCAAGACATCAGCCAAGCATCGCCAGCGAAGATGACAAGTCTATGTCAAATGCCTTGCTGCAACTGCACGACGCCCTCCACGACATCCGCAATGTCGATGAATTTCGGGCCGTTTTGCAAGGCTGCAGGCTGAACCCGGGGGGTTCGATCTGTTGCCAAAAATCTCATAAAACTTTTCGCCGGAGTCATCACTCACACCTTAAGTAGCGATCACGTCCTCAGAGGCGTGACGCAAACCGGGTTAGCCTCCAGGAGAACGAGATGAGTGACATGCATTTGTCTGACGTAACCACCCTTCGCGAACGTGCGCGCAAGAACGTCGAAAACGGCGCCGTGACCGAGGACTACAGTGCCAACCTTGAGGAAGTACTACGCCTGCTCAATGAGTCGCTGGCCACCGAACTGGTCTGCGTGCTGCGTTACAAACGCCACTACTTCATGGCCAGTGGCCTAAAAGCTCACGTCGCTGCAGAAGAATTCCTCGAACATGCCAAACAGGAAGGTGAACACGCCGACCGACTTGCCGAGCGAATCGTGCAACTGGGAGGTGAACCGGAGTTCAACCCTGACACACTAACGAAAAACTCCCATGCTCAGTACGTGGCGGGTAACTCGCTCAAGGAAATGGTCTACGAGGATCTGGTGGCCGAGCGAATTGCCATCGACAGTTATCGCGAGATTATTCAGTACATTGGCGAAAAAGACCCGACTACCAGACGCATCTTTGAGGATATTCTGGCTCAGGAAGAAGAGCATGCGGATGACATGGCGGACATACTCAAAGATCTCTGATAGCAACCAGGCCTTATCGCAATTAATTTGCTATCAGGCCTTTTTTATTGACCAGCAGATCATCTTGCACCCCCCACACACACGAGCATCAAGTTACAATCGCACAGTAGATTTAAAATACAAAATCCTTATATTTAAAACACAGACAAGACGTCTGCATAATTCCATAAAGGACTATACCCATGTATTTTGAAGACCAGCTTGAATTCATCGATTCGTTACCAGCACTACCAAAAACAGTAAAACCTCGAGCATTTTCCTCAGCACCTGACAGTCTGCCGATTGATCCATCCAAGGAAAGCGGCACTGTCGGCCCGGACATGATGAATATTTACGTGGCAGGAGTATCTGCTCAAAACCGCGATGACGTCGATAACTGTAAACTGCTGATGCAAAACGCCGCCTCACAGAAGTATGACATCAAAAAAGAACTGGAGCAGTGGTACGACTATTATGTACAGGGCCTGCGTACCCTCGGCTGGACATACAGCAAAATCAACAATCAGAACAAGGTAATACAAAGAACAGGCCTGACAATGGACGGTGTAGCCTTTGACATCCTTCAAAACCTGGTTGGCGCAAATGCACCACGCTTGGCGCAACTGGCCGGCAAAGCCGTGGAAGGCGTTAAAGGGGACGACGGGCTGATCAAAATCTATGAGCGAAATGCGCAAACAGGCTATGACGCCAACTTTGACATTTCTCCGGTCTGGCAAACCCGGGAAGGCTCTCCCATGATGATTCTCAGCTACATAAGTGTAGATGTAAAGGAAAGCTCCCGGGGTATTCTCTGGTGGAAATCGACCACTAAATCCACCGCCGTGAAATCAATGGCCACCCCCGTTTATCTCAACACTCAACTGTACGGCAGGGTCCGAAACAAGGTTCTTGAAAAGTTGGGGAACGCCGCTGACGAATTCCTTGACGGCATCCCAGGCTTCCAATAAAGCCCAGTTAAAAATGGCGCCGAGGTTTTTTATTACGACCTCAGCGCCAACCAAATCCAACTTCATTAGCGCAGAATCACATGAAACCATTATCACCCGACATCTATATAGTCGACGGGCACATAACCCTATTCCTCGGTCTACACCCAGAGCACTTCAAAGAAAATATTCTGCACGCATCCTTACTGGCAAGTTTAATAGCTAACGGGACCGCCGAGCGCTGGCTCTCTTCTTATACGACCTCGTTAGGAAGGCTGTTCTGGGAATCTGGGAAATTCAAAAATAGCCGCCGTCCAAAATCGCCATCCAGCGTGCTAAAAATTGCGACCAACGCTCTATCCGAAGAACTAAGCGAAAAACAGCTACAACAACTTAAAACTGCATTATCGATCGTCACGCAACTCCCCAGCGAGTCGCCCGCCAGCAATGCGTTCCTGAGCAGGATTCAAACAGAAAAACCACCTGCGCTCGAAGAGTTCCCTTCGTTCAACGTGAGTACTCTATTGACGGTTGTCTGCGAAAACAAAAAAATCGTTTCGCTTCAATTATCACTCGAAACCTCTAAAAAGGTAGACATAACCTTCCTTGAGCAACCGATCCGTGAAACGCTCATCCTCGGAGATATCGAAACGTCCTTGTGGAGCACTCGTTTGATGGAGGACAAGTACGCCTCAATTAGAAACCAGGTGTTCGCTAAACTCGGTAGCAAGGCGCGGACCCATTTGTTCCACGCCATTACTCCTGAAACTGAAACTGAAACTGAAACTGACTCCAGCGATTGACTCTGCATTGAAGAACCTGCGGCCCATTACTGCGCATAGGCGCCCCTTAAACATTCCTTGTGCGGACAGCCGCAGGCCTTCAACCCTTCACTGTTTTCGGTGCCTTTCCTTCCTTCATCTGCTCCAGCAACGGCGCACACTGATTCTGCTCTCCGCCGCTCGGCGCCACCAACGCCAGCAAGCCCGCCGCCGGTGCGGCAATCACACCCAGCGCAACCATTCCCGCACCACGCAAAATCAACGGCACTGCTTTGACCCCAGCATCGGGCTTGATGAACTTGCCCCGCACGTACAGCGGTGAACGCAACGAAATCAAACGCCAACCCTTGGATTCCGGAGTGATGGTCAAGTCCAACTGCTCGGTCGCCATATTCGCCGTGCCATCGATATAGATGATTGCGTTCTCGGTATCGAAGACAAACAGCTGCGTGGTCGCCAGACCGCTCTTGATGTCGAAATCGGCAGCCGCACAGTTGATCTTCACTTCCTTGTCGCCAAAGATCTTGCCAACCACGTAATTGCCAACATTCAGCCCCGCCAACTCCATCAGCTCTCGACTGATAGCGCCGTCGTTGATCAGCATTTTCAGCTTGCCGTTGGCGCTGCCCAGCAATTTCGCCACCGAGTTGCCGCGCCCGCTGATATCGGCATCGCCATTGAGCTCGCCGAAACTGGTTTTCATCGGCTCGAAGGTCGGGAACAACTGCTTGAGCTTGAACCCCCTGGCAGTGAGTTTTGCCTGGCCTTCCAGCGGATCGGTATGGCCGTTGAGACGAATCTGCGCATCCAGCTTGCCGCCGGCCACACCGAAGCGCAGCGGCTCCAGGCTGAGCACACCATCGGTGAGCACCAGGTGGGTGTAGAGGTCATTGAACGGCAGCTTTTCACTGTGGACGATACGCTTGCCGGTGAATTCGACATCCGCGTCCATATCACGCCAGCGCTCGGTCTTGAACTCTTCGACTGGCAGCACCTTGTCCGCCGGTTGCTTGCTATCACCGCCACGGGCTTGTTGCTTGGCATTGGAATCGGCTCCGATCAGCGGCGCCAGATCGGCAAACAACAATTGATTGGACAGTAGCGAGCCGCTGAGTTTCGGCCGTGGCTGACTGGCGACGTATTTCAGGCTGCCGTGGATGTCACTCCCGCCGATTTTGCCGTTGAACTCCTCATAGCGAAATACCGCGCCACCGGCCTCATGCAACCTGGCGATCAGGTGACCGTCGGTGGTGTAGGGGGACGTATCCGGCAGGATCACGCCGGTCAGCGGGTAAAGATTGCCCAGGCTGGTGCCCGCCAGTTTCAGGCGCAGGTCCAGGGCGCCGAGATTCAGCGGGTCCGTCAGGGTACCGACCAGCTCGACGCTGGTATCGGCGATCTTCACCTGCGCCTGCAGCGGAAACGGTCTGTTCGAGTCTTGCAAGGCCAACAAACCGCCGATCTTGCCCTGGCCCGTCAGCTTCTGGCCGTGATACTGGCCGTTGACCTTGAGGGCGAACGCATAATCCTGCGGCGCTGCCCCCTTCTCCAGGACCTTTTTTGCCGTTTTGTCGCCAACGATATCGCTGAACGGGATCGGCTTGCCCAAAGGATCGATGAGCACATCGAGTTGGCTTTTCAGATGCCGGTCATCAAGGGTGACATGGCCTTTGTCGAAGCCGATTGCACCTATATCGACTACCCAGTTCGACGGTTCGGCATTCGGGTCCTTGGGATCGAATTTGAACGTCCAGTTGGCACGCCCGTCGGCCAGGCGCTGCAGCTCGGCATTGGGTTCGGTGAGGTCGATACGCGGAATGACCACGCGTTGCGCGAGCAACGCCAAGGGCGAGATGCGCAGTTCGACGCGCTTGAGGGTGACCATCTGCGGCGCCTTCGACCAGTCCGGGGTACCCAGGCTCAAATCCTGCGCTACCACATGCGGCCAAGGCACCCAGGCGCGCCAGCCTCCTTCATCAGGTTCGCGCTGCCAGACCACCGCGAGGTTGCCGTTGATGGCAAACGCACGGTGCAGCTCCTCGGAGACTTTGGCATTGATATTCGGTTTGATCCGGTTCCAATCGAAGAACACGATGACCAGTACCAGAATTGCCAGCAGTGCAAAAAGGCTGGCGAAGGTCCAGGAAAGTACTTTACGGGTGCGCGTCATTGCACAGGACTCCTGATACGACTGGGCGCCATGACCGCGGCGCACCTATGAAACGGTGAGCCAGAAACGGCCCGCCATGCAATCTACGACTGGTAAAAGCTCCGCAGGTTTAACCGATATCGCGTAAATCTGCGAGTCAAATGCTGACCAATGAGTTCTTGCAGCGTCACCGAGCCCTTATTTTTGTGAGACACAGCCAGGTCGAAAACAGCCATTTCATGGCAAAGCCCGCGACCGGAACGCCTGACCTAGAGGCCCGCGGGCAAACAATCAATTCCGTTGATTATTACCATTGCGTTTATGAACTTTTATATCGAGTTATCGAGAGTAGCATTGCCCTCGTAGCCACTTTCAAGCCCTTACGAGGAGCACCCGATCATGAAACGCCAACTACTACTTAGCCTTACCCTCTCGATGCTGGCCAGCAGCGCTTTTGCCCTGCCCGCCGCCGACCAGGCCACTCCCCAGGTCAAAGACAGCCACTCGGTTTTCAGCCAAACGGTCGCCGCTGATGGTTCCGATCGCACCCCACAGGGCCAGACCCTTGCCGAAGGCGGTAATGATCGCCTGAAAGAAAAAGGCCTGATCACTCAGGACGGTTCCGACCGTACCCCGCAAGGCCAGACCCTCGCCGCCGATGGTTCGGACCGCACTCCACAAGGCCAGACCCTCGCCTCCGATGGCTCGGACCGCACTCCACAAGGCCAGACCCTTGCTGAAGGTGGTGGTGATCGCGTAATCGAACGCAACAGCACTCTGAGCTAAGCCCATGGTCGCTCAGAAAAAAAGCCCAATCACCGGATTGGGCTTTGATTTTTCAACACCGCCCTTCCCCGCGTGATCCCCCATAGTCGTTCGACGCCGGCAAAGCCGATTTGCTAGAGTGCGCCGCTCTCCCTTTGCAGAAAAACCTTGCGATGCTGCCCCGCGCCGAACAGAAACAACAGACCCGTAACGCCCTGATGGACGCCGCCCGGCGCTTGATGGACGGCGGCCGAGGATTCGGCAGCCTGAGCTTGCGCGAAGTGGCGAAAACCGCCGGCATAGTGCCCACCGGTTTCTATCGTCATTTCGCCGATATGGATGAGCTGGGCCTGGTGCTGGTAAGCGAAGTCGGCCAGACCTTTCGCGAAACCATCCGCCTGGTGCGGCACAATGAGTTCGTCATGGGCGGCATCATCGATGCTTCCGTGCGGATCTTCCTCGACGTGGTCAGCGCCAACCGTTCACAGTTCCTGTTTCTCGCTCGCGAGCAATACGGCGGCTCGGTGCCGGTGCGTCTGGCGATCGGCCGACTGCGCGAAGACATCAGTTCGGACCTGGCGGCTGATCTGTCGTTGATGCCGAAACTGCAACATCTGGGCATCGCTGACCTGAGCGTCATGGCCGATCTGATCGTAAAAAGCGTATTCGCCACCCTGCCGGACATCATCGACCCGCCTGCCGAAGCGTTGCCCGAACATCTGACGCCGCAAGCGAAGATCACCCAGCAGTTGCGCTTTATTTTTATTGGGCTCAAGCACTGGCAGGGACTCGGAAGCACCGAGTAATCCATAGGAAGATCGCAGCACGCCCCCTGCAAGAGCTACCGTACGCTGCGCTCTCTTAATGACGCCCCAAAGAAGGGCATCAGAAAAATCAACGCACCAACTTCAATCAAAAAAAATATCCCAACCGCACACGTCCTACATTTCCCACAGCCTTTTCCTACACTTCCCGCTATTGGCAAGCCCCTTGCTCTAGCCTGAGCATTGTCCATTGCTGGAAGTCATCCCATGCTGGTGATTCATCGCAGAATCGACCCTCAACCTGAGTGGGCCGCCGAGCTTCACTTGACGTTCGAGGCCCGAAGCAAAAGCCGTTTGCGCTGTTTCAGTGCCGAGGGCGAGGACGTCGGGTTGTTTCTGGAGCGCGGCCAGCCTCCCCTGTATGACGGCGAATACCTGCACGCCGAAGACGGTCGCATTGTCCGCGTCTGCGCACGTCCCGAGCAGCTGCTGCACGTCACCTGCGCCAACGCCTTTGAACTGACTCGCGCCGCCTATCATCTGGGTAACCGTCACGTGGCCCTGCAAGTCGGCGACGGCTGGTTGCGCCTCCTCGACGATTACGTCCTCAAGGCCATGCTCGAACAGCTGGGCGCACAGGTCGAACCGATCGAAGCACCGTTCCAGCCTGAACACGGCGCATACGGCGGCGGCCACCACCATTCGCGCCACGGCGACGAAGACTTCAACTACGCGCCGAAACTGCACCAGTTCGGTGTGCGCCTGTGAACCCGGCCTGGGCGCTCTTGCGCCTGGCCAGCCCGCAACTGCCGATTGGCGGCTACAGCTATTCTCAAGGCTTGGAAATGGCGGTGGATAACGGCCGCGTCAACGATCCCGACAGTGCCCGACGCTGGATCAGCGATCAGTTGCTGTTGAATCTGGCACGCTTTGAAGCGCCATTGCTGCTCGCCCATTGCGTGGCCGCCGTGGAGGAGAACTGGGGCGAGTTGCTGCACCGCTGCGAAGAGCATCGCGCCAGCCGGGAAACCCGTGAGCTGCATCAGGAAAGCCGGCAGATGGGCTATTCCCTTCAGCAACTGCTCAATGGCCTGCCGGAACTCGATGAGGCGGCCCGCAGGTTTCTCCAGCAGCGTCCCGAGCCACATCTGGCGCTTGGTTGGGCCCTGGCCGCTCGCGCCTGGCAGATCAGCCCGCAGGATGCGCTGGCCGCGTGGCTGTGGAGCTGGCTGGAAAACCAACTGGCGGTACTGATGAAAACCTTGCCCCTGGGCCAGCAAGCCGCACAGCGCCTGACCAGCGAACTGGTGCCGCTCCTTCAACAAGCTCAACACCACGCCACTCAAATCGATCCCGAGCATTACGGCAGCGCCCCTTTCGGCCTGTCCCTGGCGTGTATGGCCCATGAGCGCCAATACAGCCGTCTATTCCGTTCCTAGGGCCCTTACTTTGGAGAATCACATGAACGCACAACCCCTGCGCGTCGGTATCGGCGGTCCGGTCGGCTCCGGTAAAACCGCGTTGACCCTGGCCCTGTGCCTGGCCCTGCGCGAGCGCTACAACCTGGCCGTCGTCACCAACGACATCTACACCCGCGAAGACGCCGATTTCCTGGTGCGCAACGAGGCCCTGGCGCCGGAACGCATCATCGGTGTCGAAACCGGTGGCTGCCCGCACACGGCGATCCGAGAAGACGCCTCGATCAATCTCGAAGCGGTGGATCAACTGAACCGGCGTTTTCCGGGGCTGGACCTGATTCTGGTGGAGTCCGGTGGCGACAACCTCTCCGCCACATTCAGCCCGGAACTGTCCGACCTGACCATCTACGTTATCGACGTGTCCGCCGGCGACAAACTGCCACGCAAGGGCGGGCCGGGAATCTGTAAATCCGATCTGCTGGTGATCAACAAGATCGACCTCGCGCCGCTGGTGGGTGCTTCGCTGTCGTTGATGGACAGCGACACAACACGCATGCGCAACGGCAAGCCCTTCGTGTTCAGCAACCAGAAAACCGGCCAGGGCCTGGAAGAGATCATCGCCTTCATCGAACGCCAGGGCCTGCTGACGGCTGCCTGATAACGACTTTTCAACAAGGAAGCTTATCCATGACACTCAAACGCATCCTCGCCGCGACGGCCCTGCTGTTGACCCCGGCCCTCGCCTTCGCCCACCCGGGGCACGGCGACAACGGCTTGATCGCCGGCATCAGCCACCCGATCGGCGGCCTCGACCACTTGTTGGCAATGCTGGCGGTCGGCCTGTGGGCGGCGCAGCAGCAAGGCATCGCGCGTTGGGCCCTGCCGTGTACCTTTGTTGGCACCCTGTTGATCGGCGGGCTGCTGGGCTTTGCCGGGATCAACCTGCCGGCGCTGGAAAACGGGATTGCCGCTTCAGTGCTGGCCCTGGGCCTGGCAGTGGCATTGGCGGTGCGTCCGCCATTGGCCATGGCGGTTGGCGCGACAGCGTTGTTTGCGCTGTTCCATGGCGTGGCGCACGGTCTGGAGTTGCCGGAAATGACCAGTCCCTGGACCTATGCCGCAGGATTTGTAGCCGCGACGGCGGTGTTGCACGCCGGCGGATATGCGCTGGTGCGGGTACTGCCGCAGGCCGCCGCACCACTGGTGAGACTGGCCGGTGCTGCTTCGGCCGCGACCGGGGCATGGCTGCTGGCAGGCTGAGTCCCTGTTGCCTGAACCGGCCTCTTCGCGGGCAAGGCCGCTCCCACAATTTACAGGGTGTCCACACTATTAAGATTCGGCGCAAATCCTGTGGGAGCGGGCTTGCCCGCGATGACGGCCTGACAGACACCGCATCTCTGCGGTCAGCCTCTCTGCTACCATGTCGCGCAATTAACCCTGCCGTGACGACGCCAGCCAATGCCGCATGTTTCCCGCTCCGCCTCCCAGCCTGAACTGACCGCCCTGTTCGCTTCAGTGCAACAGCATTTCCTGGACGTCATTGTGCCGCTCTGGCAAGGCCCGGGCTGGAACGCCGACATGGCGCTGCCTTACGAGGCACTGGACGCCGAGCAGCATGCGCTGCCCCCACAGCGTTACCGGGCCATGGCCTGTGCGCGGCAGCTGTTTGTGTTTGCCAGCCTGATCGGCCAGGTGCCGGCCGCCGAAGAGCGCGCAGCGGCGCTGTTCCGTTCCCTGCAGCGGCATTTCCACGATGCCGAGCACGGCGGCTGGTTCTACAGCGTCGACGCACAGGGCGCGCCGCTGGACCAGCGCAAAGACCTGTACACCCACGCCTTCATCCTGTTCGCCTGCGCCCATTACTGGGACAAGGTCCGCGAGCCGTTAGTGGAGTCGGTGCTCAACGCCGCCCTGGAAGTGGTGTCGCAACGTTTCGCCACGGGCGACGGCCTGTACGAAGCCACGCTCGAGCGCGATTGGTCTTGCCTTGATAGCGGCCCCCTGCAAAACCCGCTGATGCACCTGGCGGAAGCCTTCCTCGCCACGCTATCGGTTCGCGAAGACCTCGCCGTACAACAGGCGCTTGTCGAGTTATGCACAGCCATGCAAAAGCGCTTTATTGATCCACAACACGGTGTGCTGATGGAAAAGCCGCTCGATGCTGTGGATAACTGGTTCGAGCCGGGCCACCAGTTCGAGTGGTATTTCCTGTTGGAGTCCAGCGAGCTGCTGCGTGGCTCGAAGTTGCATGACTCGCTGGAACGCGCGTTCACCTTTACCGAGCAACTGGGCGTCGAGCAACAGACCGGAGCCGTGCGGGCCATGCTGGACCTCGGGCCGGATGGCGGCTCCCGGGACGCTACGCAACGCATCTGGGCACAGGCCGAGTACCTGCGCGCCTTGACGCTACGCCCGCACAGCGAAGCCGTGGTGCTGCGTCAATTGCAGGCATTAAAGCAGCACTCGCTGCACGCGCACGGTTGGTATGAATGCCGGGATGAACATGGTGAAGTGAGCCGTCGCGACATGCCATCGACCACGCCTTATCACCTGGCGACTTGTTACCGCGGGTTGGCCGATTACCTTGCCTGACCTGCGAAAGATCGCAGCCTCCGGCAGAGCTGGCGCAGGCTGCGATCTGGCTATACGTGCTACTCAATCCACTTGCGGTCGCCAGTGAAGCTGATGGTCAACCATCTCGCCGCATCCGCCTTGCCGAGTTTCGCGGAAATGTCCTCCCGTAACCGGTCCAGGTCCCCAACGCCATCGATCGGGTAATCCCCCGGCAGCACCACGTGAATCTCGATAAAACACGCCCGTCCGTGTTTCTGCACGTAGGAAATGTAATCATCGAACCCGTGCTCGAGCTTGGCCGCTTCCATCACCTGACGCACCTTGTCGTCCAGTTGATCCGGGACGATACCCAGCACTTCGCGCAAAGCCGGACCAAGGATTTTGAAAGCCGGGGGAAGCATGCCCAAGGCCAGCAGAATCAGAATCAGCGGGTCGACATACACCGCCCATTCGTCGTACCCCTGAACTTTGAGCAGCAACGCGATGAGGAAACTCACCAGCAGGCCCGCCGACAGCATTGCGTCCACAAGCCAACTGATGTTGTCGAACTGGATCAGTGATGATTTGAGTGTGCGATTGCGATGGCGGACGTAGAAGAAATAAATGAGTTCAACGACCGTAAACACCGCCGCATAAAAGATCACCAGCCCGAGCTCGACCTCCCGGCCGCCGCTGATGATGCCGAACACACCGTTGAGAAAGGCGTAAACGGCCACCAGGAATATGAAACTGCCTTCGATCACCAGCACCATGGGCTCCAGGTGCCAGGAGCCGAACTGGAAGCGCTGATTGCTTTCCTTGGCGATCAGCCGCGCGGTGATCAGCATCAGCACCTTGATGAAGGCTGCGATTAACGAAAAGAAGCCATCGAACAGGATGGATTGAGCGCCCGAAACAAAACCGGTGATGATCCCGGCGACTGTCACGGCGAGCATCAGAAAGGTTGATTGTTTGAGCAGCGACTGCTCGCCTCGATTACTCACTTGAGCTCCTCTAATACCTCTAGACCGCCGTGTACGGCGGGTTACTTGAGGGAGGAGTCTAGCTGATGTCTTGTACTGCCTGTTCCGGCCCCTTCGCGGGCAAGCCCGCGAATGGCCGTTACTCGGTCTTAAGCCTTGCGCTCAATCGCGAAGCCAGCCCAGGTCTGGCTGACCGGCATCAGCTCCAGGCTGTTGATGTTGATGTGTGCCGGAGCATTGAGGACCCAGAAGACGGTCTCGGCAATGTCTTGCGGCTGGATGGGTTCGGCTCCGGCATAGGTCGCGTTGTAGCGTTCCTGGTCGCCGGCAAACCGCACCAGCGAGAACTCGCTCTCGCACAGGCCCGGTTCGATGTTGCTGACGCGCACACCGGTGCCTTGCAGGTCGCAACGCAGATTCAGGGAGAACTGTTTGACGAATGCCTTGGTCGCACCGTAGACGTGGCTGCCCGGGTACGGATAGTTACCGGCGATGGAGCCAAGGTTGATGATGCCGGCACCGCGACCGTGGGCGATCAGGCGAGGCAGCAGCAAACGGGTGCTGTACATCAGGCCTTTGACGTTGGTATCGACCATGGTGTCCCAATCGTCCAGGTCGCACTTGGGCGCTGGATCAACACCCAAGGCCAACCCTGCGTTGTTGATCAGCCCACGCAATTTGGCGAAGGACGGCGGCAGGTTGGCGATCGCCTCTTCCATGGCCTTGCGGTCGCGCACATCGAGCACCAGGCCATGGACCTCGGTCTGCTTCGACAACTCGGCGCACAGCGCATTCAGGCGCTCCTCACGACGACCTGTCAGCACCAGCTTCCAGCCGGCCTCGGCAAAACGACGGGCACAGGCTTCACCAAAACCGGAAGTCGCGCCGGTAATAAACAGGGTGTTGGACATCGTGTTCTCCTTGCGTCGGCTGATCGCCAGCCATTGGAATAGAAAATCAGCAGGCAGCATGCCGCGCCGCGCTCATACCGGCAACACGTTCCCGGCGGGCCGACACTGTACAAAAAACAGCCAATCCATTGCGCGCCATACGGTACGGGGCTTTGCGCCATGTGCACGCACGTTATCCACAGGCCGGTCCACAGTCTTTGGGGGCAAGTGGAAAAGCTGCAAGCCGCTATCCACAAGGCTTTGCGCGGTGATTTGAAACTTTTTTGCTTGACCCTCGATAGTCTGCGGTGTAGTCCATGGCATTTTGCACGATCGACCGGGCAAACGGGCGATGGCGCCAAGCCAGTAACCACGGCCTTCAGCGAAGTCTTTCCAGAGTTTAATCACAGACTTATCCACAGGCTTATCCACGCCATTTTGACGCGGTTTCATCATCAACAAAAAGGTTGACAAAGCAGGCTTTAGGCTACGTAAAAACGCCTGATCAAAAAACAACCACACCCACGCAAGCCACGGATTCAGAGGCCTTCAGCCAGCTACTCCCACGTTATTCACAGCCAGTTCCACAGCAAACGGGGACAAGTCCAAACCGTGTCAAAACAACTATTTACAGCGGCTTTATGTCGCGCTTTCGGAGCTTGGAAAATTTGTTTTCCACAATTTCCTGAATGCCTGCAAAAAACCTGTGGGAGCGAGCGTGCTCGCGATTGCGCAGTGTCAGTCACCTCGATGCTGACTGTACCGCCGCAATCGCGGGCAGGCTCGCTCCCACAAGGGATGACCGCCGTTTCGGGGATGTAAAAAAGCCCCGGCGATTGCTCGTCGGGGCTTGGTTACTTCAGCGTGGAATCAGTGCCCACCAAGATACGCGTTACGCACATCCTCGTTGACCAGCAGCTCCTTGCCGGTACCCGTCATGCGGATTTCTCCGTTGACCATCACATACGCACGATCCGACAGTCTGAGCGCGTGGTTGGCGTTCTGCTCCACCAGGAAGATGGTCATGCCGGTCTTGGCCAGTTCGCGCAGGGTCGCAAAAATCTGCTTCACCACGATTGGCGCCAGCCCCAGGCTCGGCTCGTCCAGCAGCAACAACTTGGGTCGGCTCATCAGCGCACGGGCGATGGCGAGCATTTGCTGCTCGCCGCCGGACATGGTCATCGCTCGCTGGGTTCGCCGCTCCTCGAGCCGTGGGAACAGCTCGAACATGCGTTGCATGTCTTCCTTGGCGTACTTGTCGCCAATCGGAATGGTGCCCATCAGCAGGTTTTCCTCGACGGTCATGTCGGGGAACACCCGCCGCCCTTCCGGCGACTGCGCGATGCCGTTGGAGGCGATGTAGTGCGACGACTTGTGGGTAATGTCCACGCCCTGATAGAGAATCTTCCCGTTCGCCGCGCGCGGCTGACCGAAGATCGACATCAGCAGTGTCGACTTGCCGGCGCCGTTGGAACCGATGAGGCTGACGGTTTCTCCTTCGTTGATGTGCAGCGAAACTTTCTTCAGGGCCTGGATCGGCCCGTAAAACACGTCCAGTTCCTGGAGTTCGAGGATGGGCTGGGTCATACCACCTCCTCTTCATCGGCGCCCAGGTAGGCTGCAATCACTTTCGGGTCGTTGCGGATATCATCGGGGCCGCCCTCGGCGATGACGATGCCGTGGTCCAGCACCACGATGTGGTCGGAAATACTCATAACCATGCCCATGTCGTGTTCGATCAGCACCACGGTCAGATCGTGCTCGTCGCGCAGCAGCCGGATCATCGCGCTCAGCGCTTCGGTTTCCTGAGGGTTGAGGCCAGCGGCCGGTTCGTCGAGGCAGATGATCTGCGGACGGGTGCACATGGCCCGGGCGATTTCCAGGCGGCGCTGTTGGCCGTAGGACAATTCACCCGCCAGGCGGTTGGCGCAGTCCACCAGGTCCACCACTTCCAGCCAGTAGAAGGCGTGGTCCAGCGCATCGCTTTCGGCCTTGCGGTAGCCCTTGGTGTTGAGGATACCGGCCAGCATGTTGCGGTTGACCCACATATGCTGGGCCACCAGCAGGTTTTCCAGTACCGACATTTCCTTGAACAGGCGAATGTTCTGGAAGGTCCGCGCCAGCCCGGCCCGGTTCACCAGGTGGGTGCCGCCGAACATCTTGTAGCGCAACCGGGTGATGAAGTTTTTGGGCGAGACGAAATCGGTCGGCTTGAACGATTCGCCCAGCAACTGGATGACGTTGGTCTGCTGCCCGCGCACGTTCAGTTCGATCTTGCCGCCGGAGGCCTTGTAGAACCCGGTCAGGCAGTTGAACACGGTGGTCTTGCCGGCGCCGTTGGGGCCGATCAGGGCGAAGATAGAGTTGCGCTTGACCTGCAGGCTCACATCATTCAACGCCTTGATGCCGCCGAAGTGCATCATCAGCTTCTCGACAGAGAGTACGACTTCGCTCATGGCGCTACTCCTTTACGCGGGGTCACACCCGTGCGGCTGATCCGAATCAGGCCGCGTGGTCGCCAGATCATCATCAACACCATCAGGATGCCGAACAGCAGGACGCGGTATTCGGCGAAGCCTCGCAGCAACTCCGGGGCGACGGTCAACACAAAGGCTGCAATCACTACGCCGATGGTCGAGCCCATGCCGCCGAGTACCACGATGGCGAGGATCAGGGCCGATTCAAAGAAGGTGAACGAGGTCGGGTTGACGAAGCCCTGGTAGGTGGCGAAGAACACACCCGCCAGACCGGCCGTCGATGCACCGATGGTGAACGCCGAGAGCTTGACCAGCACGTGGTTCAGCCCCATGGAGCGGCAAGCGATCTCGTCTTCACGCAGCGCTTCCCAGGCACGACCGACCGGCATCTTCACCAGACGATGCTTGATGTACAACACAGCCAACACGACCAGGAACAACACCGCGTAGATGAAGTAGTACTTCACGTCCGGGTTGTAGGCGATACCGAAGAACTCATGGAACGGTACGCCACCATCCTTCGCCCGCTTGCCGAACTCCAGGCCGAAGAAAGTCGGCAGTGGTGCAGGCATGCCGTTCGGGCCGCCGGTCAGGGACAGCCAGTTGTTAAGAATCAGGCGAATGATTTCACCGAAGCCCAGGGTCACGATCGCCAGGTAGTCACCGTGCAAGCGCAGCACCGGGAAACCCAGGATGCAACCGGCCAGCCCGGCTGTGATTGCCGCCAGTGGCAACACCGTCCAGAAACCCAGGCCCAGATACTGATAACCGAGTGCCAGGCCATAGGCGCCGATGGCGTAGAACGCCACGTAACCCAGGTCAAGCAGGCCGGCCAGGCCGACCACAATGTTGAGCCCCAGGCCCAGCAGCACGTAGATCAACCCGAGAATGACCACGCCCAGCAGGTAGGAGTTGGAGAAAAATGGAAACACCACGGCGATGACGATCACCAGCGGGATGATCCAGCGCAACCGCGACTTGTAGTCTGGCGCCAGAACATGGACCCCGGAACCGGTGGACTCAAAACCTTCGAGAATTTTCAGACCCTTCGGGGTTTGCAGGAACATGCTCAGGGCGAATCGACCCGCCATGACTATGGCGACAATCCAGGCCACCCGGGTGGTTTCCAGGTTAAAGCCGTAGCCATCGAGTACGACGCCGACAATCGGCCCGAACACAATCAGGGCAATGAGGCCGGCAAGAATCGCGTCAACCAGACTTTTTTTGATATCAATGGTTTTTTTAGTGGTTGAAGACATCGTTTACACCTTCGACACAAGAGGACGGCCGAGCAGGCCTTGGGGCCGAAAGACCAGAACGAGAACCAGCAGCGAGAAGCTGAAAACGTCTTTGTAGTCCGAGTTCACAAGACCGGAAAACAGCGACTCGGAAATCCCGAGGATAATCCCGCCGAGCATGGCGCCAGGCAGCGAACCAATCCCGCCGAGTACCGCGGCGGTGAACGCCTTGATCCCGATGATGAAGCCGGCGTAAAAGTCGAATGTGCCGTAGTTCATGGTGATCAGTACGCCGGCCAGGGCCGCCATCGCTGCACCGATGATAAACACGTAGGAAATCACCCTGTCGGTGTTGATCCCCAGGATCGAAGCCATCTTGCGGTCTTGCTGGGTTGCACGGCACATGCGGCCGAGCTTGGTGTACTTGATGATGTAGGTCAGCGCGGCCATGCCGACAAACGCGGCGACCAGAATGAAAACCTTGGTGTAGGTCAACTGCACAAAACCTGTACCGACCTCGACACGCCAGGCTCCCGTGAGCAACGTTGGAACACCTTGTTGCTTGGCGCCCTGGGCGATTTGCGCATAGTTTTGCAAGATCAGCGAGATACCGATGGCGCTGATCAGCGGTGCCAGTCGAGTGGAGTTACGCAGGGGTTTGTAGGCGACACGCTCGATGACCCAGCCATACACCGCCGTGACGACGATGGTGAAGATCAGGGTGCCGAGCATCAGCAGCGGGAAGGATTCAATACCGAAGTATGCCAGCAGAGCCAGACTGATTGCCGCGAGGTAAGCGGAAATCATGTAAACCTCGCCGTGGGCGAAGTTGATCATGCCGATGATGCCGTAGACCATTGTGTAGCCGATGGCTATCAGGCCATAGACCGACCCGAGGGTCAGGCCGTTGACCAGTTGCTGCAGGAAAATACCATCCATAACGCAATCTCACGCAATGAGAACCTGCACACCTGTGGGTGTGCGGCTCTTCTAAGAAAAATACAGATGTACGTCGGAGCGATGTTAGACACGATCAGGCAAGCCACCACCGCCCCCCTGTAGGAGCGAGCATGCTCGCGAAGAACCTGAGGACAACGCGTTTAACCAGCAAGCACGCGTTATCGTTGACGTTTTTCGCGAGCATGCTCGCTCCTGCAGGGGAGCAGCGCGGCTCAACTGATCAGGTAAGCCCTTACTTCTGTTTTTCCAGCTGGTGGTATTTGCCGTCCTTGTCCCACTGGTAAACCACGTAGTCGGACACTTTCAGGTCGCCCTTGCCGTCCCAGGTCTTCTCGCCCATGACGGTTTTGACCGGGTTTTTCTTCAGCCATGCAGCCGCTTCTTCGCCCTTGTTGGACTTGGCGCCGTTGAAGGCCGCAGCCAGGGTCTGTACCGAAGCGTAGGCGTACAGGGTGTAGCCTTCAGGCTCGGTACCGGCCTTGCGGAAGGCGTCTACCACAGCCTTGCTGTCTGGCAGCAGGCGAGGGTCGGCACCGAAAGTCATCAGCACGCCGTCAACGAATTGCGGACCGCCAGCGGTGGTCACCAGTTCGTCGGTCACGATGCCGTCGTCGGACATGAACTTGACGTCTTTCAGCCCTTGTTCACGCAGTTGACGCACCAGAGGACCGGCTTCCGGGTGCAGGCCACCGAAGTAGACGACGTCAGCGCCGGCACCGCGAATCTTGGTGACAATGGTGCTGAAGTCTTTCTCGCCACGGGTCAGGCCTTCATACAGCACAGGCTTCACACCACGCTTCTCAAGCTGAGCCTTGGTGGCATCCGCCAGGCCTTGGCCGTAGGTGTCCTTGTCGTGCAGCACGACAACCTTCTTGCCCTTGAGCACGTCGACGATGTAGTCGCCGGCAACGATGCCTTGCTGGTCGTCACGCCCACACATACGGAACATGGCGCTCAGGCCGCGCTCGGTAACAGCCGGGTTGGTGGAGCCTGGAGTGATTGCGATGATGCCCGCTTCGTCATAGATCTCGGAGGCCGGGATGGTCGACGAGGAGCAGAAGTGACCGACCACGCCGGCGACTTTCTGGTTGGTCAGGTCCTTGGCGACCGTCACAGCCTGTTTCGGTTCGCAGGCGTCATCGCCCTTGACCAGTACGATTTTTTCCCCGTTTACGCCGCCCGCTGCGTTGACCGCATCGGCCGCAGCCTGTGCACCCTTCATGTACTGCTCGCCGAATGCCGCGTTGGCGCCAGTCATTGGTCCCGCTACGCCGATCTTGATGTCAGCCTGAGCAAACGCAGAAACACCCAACGCAGCTGCCACTGCGAGGGCCAGAAAACCTTTCTTGTAAAACGTCTGGGACATGAGGTGGTGCTCCATGGTTTTTTTAATTGGCACTGCGACTTCTCTGACTGCTCAGAGCAAGGGCCGTGCCATCGGTTTTTTATTCTGAAAAAAGTCGCTGCTTTATTATTATTTCGACTGTCTCGAGCCCATTTTCATTGGGCGTGCAACCGTCTAAACCGCGGAAGGTAAAACCTAAGTTTTTTTGAGGCGCAACCCACGCGCGCCATCATTGCAACCGCGACACCAAACGACGTGCAACCAGCCTGTAACATCGTGCGTCACCGAAGTGCACACTGCTGGTGCGGGACTGCTACAACCCGCACCACTACAGGCTAGCTGCAGATCGAAAAAGCGCCGCTTTCTGCTATCGATATCAACAATCAAATCACGATCCGCAGGCACTGGCCTGCGTGATACAGCGAGAAACCCGCCTCGTACAGACAACTACGCAATCCGACTCCCGCCAAGGGTTGCATGGGGGCGAAGGGTATCGGCAAGGATTGAGGATTTCCGTTACACAAGTAATCGGCAAAGGCTTTGCCGACCACTGTACCCGTTGTTACACCCCGGCCGTTGTAACCGGTCACTGCCACCAGGCCGGGCGCCGGTTCGAACAGGCGCATCAGATGATCGGGGGTGAAGGCGATGCAACCAGTCCAGGTGCATTCCCATTCCACCGGCTTGAGGTACGGGAAGTAGTGTTGCTGAACCCGATCGGCCCAGGCCTTGAGAAACCAGGCCGGCTTTTGATTGCCGTTGCCGAGACTGCCAAGCAGCAGGCGCCCGTCTTTGTCTCGACGGATACTGCTCAGGACCTGGCGGGTATCCCAGGACCCTTGGCCACCAGGCAAGATTTGCTGCGCAGCGTCTTCAGTCAACGGCACCGACGCCACTTGATAGTAATAACCGGGGAAGAAATTGCGCCGCAATTCGGTCCAGTCGCCTTCGGTGTAAGCGTTTGAAGCAATGACCACTTGCTCGGCCAGTACCGAACCCTGGGCGGTTTGCACCGACCAGCGCTGCCCCTGGCGTTCGAGCCGGGTGACCGGGGAATGATCGAACAGCTGTCCACCAAGGCCGATGGCCGCTTTGGCCAGGCCGGTGGTGTAGGCCATCGGATTGAGGGTGCCGGCACGGCGATCGAGCAACGCAGCGGCGATCTTTTTAGTGCCGGTGGCTTGCTCGCAGGCTTGACCGGTGAGCAATTCCACCGGCGCCCCACGGCGCTTCCATTGTTCTTCGCGACTGCGCAAGTCCGCTTCGCCACGGGCGTTGTGCGCCATGTGCAGCGTGCCTTCGCGGCGCAACTGGCAATCGATGTTGTACTTGTCCACAAGGCTGAACACCAGGGATGGAGCCGCACCGAGCATGCGATTGAGCTGGCTGCCAACCTCTTCGCCAAACCCGGCTTCGATCTCGTCCGGTGGAATCCACATGCCGGCGTTGACCAACCCGACATTGCGCCCGGAACCGCCGTGGCCAGCGCGATGGGCTTCCAGCACACAGACAGTTTTGCCTTGTTCCAGCAGATGTACCGCCGCCGACAAACCGGTGAAGCCGGCGCCGATGACGCATACATCGACTTTTACTTCCCCCTTGAGCGCCGAGTTGTCGGGCCTTTGCGGCGTCAGTTTTTCCCACAGACATTCTTCGCGTAACGGCATTGCCAGACTCCAACAGAAACCTAACCACCCACACAAATCAGTGTGGGAGCGGGCTTGCTCGCGAAAGCGGTATGCCAGTCACCATTAATATCGCTGACAGATTGCATTCGCGAGCAAGCCCGCTCCCACAGGGAATCTTGTTCGACTTGAGACTCAGTCGAACGTGATCCCTTGAGCCAACGGCAACTCCAGCGAATAGTTCACGGTGTTGGTCTGCCGGCGCATGTAGCCGCGCCATGCATCGGAACCGGATTCACGGCCGCCACCGGTTTCTTTCTCCCCGCCAAACGCGCCGCCGATTTCTGCGCCGCTCGGGCCGATGTTGACGTTGGCGATGCCGCAATCGCTGCCCACCGCGGACATGAACTGTTCCGCCTCACGCACGTCGGTGGTGAAGATGCAGGACGACAGACCTTGTGGCACCGCGTTGTTCAAACGCAGGGCTTCCTGGAAATCGCTGTAGCCGACCACGTAAAGAATCGGTGCGAAGGTCTCGTGGCAGACCACATCGCTCTGCTCCGGCATTTCGACGATGGCCGGCGAAACGTAATAGGCATTCGGGAACTGCTCTTCCAGCTGGCGCTTGCCGCCGAACACCTTGCCGCCTTCGCTCAGGGCCTGCTCCAGAGCATCCTGCATATTTTCGAAGCTGTTTTTGTCGATCAGCGGGCCGATCAGGTTGCCTTCCAGTGGGTGACCGATGCGCACTTTGGAATAGGCGGCTTTCAGACGGGTGACGATTTCTTCCTTGACCGATTCGTGGGCAATCAAACGACGCAACGTGGTGCAACGCTGACCGGCTGTGCCGACGGCGCTGAACAGAATGGCGCGAACGGCCATGTCCAGGTCGGCGCTTGGGCCGAGAATCATCGCGTTGTTGCCGCCCAGTTCCAGAATGCTGCGGGCGAAGCGCGCGGCGATTTTCGGTGCCACTTCGCGGCCCATGCGAGTGCTGCCGGTGGCGCTGACCAGCGCAACACGCGGATCATCGACCAGAGCTTCACCGGCATCGCGACCGCCAATAATTACCTGGCTCAGGTGCGCAGGTGCGTCGCTGAAATTCTTCAGCACGCGATCGAACAGAGCCTGGCAAGCCAGCGCGGTCAGTGGGGTTTTCTCTGACGGCTTCCAGATCACCGGGTTGCCGCAGACCAGCGCCAGCGTGGCGTTCCAGGCCCAGACCGCGACCGGGAAGTTGAAAGCGCTGATCACGCCGACGACGCCCAGCGGATGCCAGGTTTCACGCATGTGGTGGCCAGGACGCTCGGAGGCGATGGTCAGACCGTACAGCTGGCGGGACAGACCGACGGCGAAGTCGCAGATGTCGATCATTTCCTGAACTTCACCCAGACCTTCCTGGGTGATCTTGCCGGCTTCCCAGGACACCAACTCGCCGAGGTCAGCCTTGTATTCACGCAGGATATCGCCCAGTTGCCGCACCAGTTCGCCACGGCGTGGTGCCGGCACCTTGCGCCACAACTCGAACGCATGATCTGCGCGACTGATGTGCTGCTCGACTTCGGCAGCGCCTTCCCAGTTCACGGCGGCGATGCGACTGCCGTCGATGGGGGAATGAACCGGCACTTTGCCGTTCTGGTAAAGGGCCGGGTTCACACCTAGACGATCAAGCAATGCGGCAACCATGGGTCACTCCTCAAGCAAAAGACAGAATGCGTGCAGCCGATGGATCGCGGCTGATCAGACCTGTAGTTTTAGCCTCCCGCAGGTTACTCAACAAACGACCTTTAAGAGAGATATCATTCCGTTTATTCATGCTGCGCATTGTTGGCAATAAGAAATAAGCACAAAGGACCACCCATGCTGAACAAACGCTATTTGCCATCGATCACTGCGCTGCAGTGTTTCGAAGCCGTGACCCGGCATTTGAGCTTCACCCGGGCCGCCGAAGAGCTGAATTTGACCCAAAGCGCCGTGAGCAAACAGGTCGCGCAACTCGAAGAGTTGTTGCAGCACCTGCTGTTTCGCCGGGTTCGCCGACGCCTGCAAATGACGCCCGCCGGCGATCTGTACCTGGTGGAAGTACGAAAAATCCTGACTCAGGTAGAGATGTCGACCCACTACTTGCGTTCCTACGGCGGTGAAACCGAAGTCCTGCGTGTCTCGACGCCCTCGACCTTCGGCGCGCGCTGGCTGGTGCCGCGCCTCAAGGGCTGGCGCCTGCGCCACCCGTCAATCCATCTGGACCTGTGCAATGAGCAGGAAGCCGACGACCTGCTGCAAGGTCGCAGTGACCTGGCGTTCTACTTCGGCCAAGGCGCACGGCCCGGCACTGAGTGCCTGAAACTGTTCGGTGAAGAGCTTGTGCCTGTCTGCGCCCCCGACAGCCTGCCCGCCAAGCCGTTAACCGACCCGACGCAACTTGCCGATCTGGTCCTGTTGCAAAACGCCTCACGGCCCCAAGCCTGGCATGACTGGTTCGACAGTCAGGGCTACCACACCGAACACAGCTACCACGGCCCGCGTTTCGAAACCTTTTACATGTGCATTCGCGCCGCCCAGGTCGGTTGTGGCGTGGCGCTGTTGCCGCGTTTTCTGGTGGAAGAGGAACTGGCTGACGGCAAGCTGGTCATTGCCTGGCAGCATGCAATGCCCAGCAGCGACGCTTACTACCTGGCCTATCCGGAACATTCGGCGGAAGTGCCCAAGGTGCGGGTATTTGTGAAGTGGATGCTGGAGCAGATTGATAGCCCGGACATTTCACAAATTTAAAGGTGTACCCAACCCCTGTGGGAGCGGGCTTGCTCGCGAAGGCGGTGTGTCATTGACATCCATGTTGAATGACACTCCGCCTTCGCGAGCAAGCCCGCTCCCACAGGGGATCTGCTGCGGTCTGGAAATTGCTGGCAATTCTGGCCATTGATATGCGCCACTACGCCCATTCGTTGAAACAGCTGAACCGTCGCGACCACAGGCCGCGACCCGCCTGGAGACCCCCGTTATGAGCGAGAGTGTGTTTGCCGATCGCATCGTGCAGAACCTGCTCGACACCGACTTCTACAAACTGACGATGATGCAGGCGGTGCTGCACAACTACCCGAACGTGGAAGTCGAATGGGAGTTTCGTTGTCGTAATGGCGAGGATCTGCGCCCGTACCTGGCGGAAATCCGTTTCCAGATCGAGCGCTTGGCCGAGTTGAGCCTGAGTGCCGACCAGTTGAGTTTCCTGGAGCGCATCAGCTTCCTGAAACCGGATTTCCTGCGCTTTCTCGGGCTGTTCCGTTTCAATCTGCGCTACATCCACACGGGAATTGAAAACGGCGAGCTGTTCATCCGCCTGCGCGGTCCCTGGTTGCACGTGATTCTGTTCGAAGTGCCGCTTCTGGCGCTGATCAGCGAAGTGCGCAACCGCTATCGCTACCGGGAAGTCGTCCTGGAACAGGCGCGCGAGCAGCTCTACAGCAAATTCGACTGGCTGAGTGCCAACGCCGGCAGCGACGAATTGTCCGAATTGCAGGTAGCCGATTTCGGCACCCGTCGGCGTTTTTCGTACCGCGTGCAGGAAGAAGTGGTGAACGTGCTCAAGCATGATTTCCCCGGACGCTTCGTCGGCACCAGCAATGTGCACCTGTCCCGGGAGCTGGGCATGAAACCGTTGGGCACCATGGCCCACGAGTGGATCATGGCCCATCAGCAACTCGGCCCACGGCTGATCGACAGCCAGATTGCCGCTCTCGACTGCTGGGTCCGCGAGTACCGTGGCCTGCTCGGCATCGCCCTGACTGACTGCATCACCATGGATGCGTTCCTTGGCGATTTCGATCTGTTTTTTGCCAAGCTGTTCGACGGCCTGCGTCATGACTCCGGTGACCCGATCCTGTGGGCGGAGAAAGCCATTACCCACTATCACCAGCTCGGCATCGACCCGATGAGCAAGACGCTGACCTTCTCCGACAGCCTGACCCTGCCCCGGTGCCTGGAGATATTCCGGGCGCTGCGCGGGCGGATCAATGTCAGTTTCGGCATCGGTACCAACCTGACGTGCGACATTCCCGGTGTCGAACCGACGAGCATCGTGCTTAAAATGACCGCCTGCAACGGCCAGCCGGTGGCGAAGATCTCCGACGAGCCAGGCAAGACTCACTGTAAAGACCCGAATTTCGTCGCCTATCTGCGACACGTGTTCCAGGTTCCTGCCCCATCCAGTCTATCTAGCAAGGAGTGAATTCATGCAAGCCGTACAGCGTGAGATTGCTGAACAGCTCAATGTCCAGCCGCCGTTCGCCGACGAGGCCGCGCTTGAAGCCGAAGTGGCCCGGCGCGTTACTTTCATTCAGGATTGCCTGCTCAATTCCGGACTGAAAACCCTGGTGCTGGGCATCAGTGGTGGCGTCGACTCGCTCACCGCCGGCCTGCTGGCACAGCGCGCCATCCGCGAACTGCGCCAGCGCAGCGGTGACGCCGCCTACAAATTCATCGCCGTACGCCTGCCGTACGAAACCCAGTTCGATGAACACGACGCGCAGGCGTCCGTGGACTTCATCAAACCGGACGAGCGCCACACCGTGAACATCGGCCCGGCGGTCAAATCCCTGGCCAATGAAGTGGCGGCGTTTGAAGGCAAGCATGCGGTATCGGTGGACTTCGTGCTCGGCAACACCAAGGCGCGGATGCGCATGGTCGCCCAATACACCATCGCCGGTGCGGCTCACGGCCTGGTGATCGGAACTGACCACGCGGCTGAAGCGGTGATGGGCTTCTTCACCAAATTCGGTGACGGCGCCTGTGACCTGGCCCCCCTCAGCGGCCTGGTGAAAAACCAGGTGCGTGCCATTGCTCGCAGCTTCGGCGCACCGGAGTCGCTGGTGGAGAAAATCCCGACGGCCGACCTTGAAGACCTGTCCCCAGGCAAACCTGACGAAGCGTCCCATGGCGTGACCTATGCCGAGATCGACGCGTTTCTGCATGGTGAACCGGTGCGCGAGGAAGCGTTCAAGATCATTTGTGATACGTACAACAAGACTCATCACAAGCGGGTAATGCCGTTTGCGCCTTGATTTGTGAGTGGTATGAAAAAGCCCGCTGAAGCGTTGATCTTCAGCGGGCTTTTCTTTGGTCGGAGCCTGTGTGGATGCTACCGGCCTCTTCGCGAGCAAGCCCGCTCCCACAGTGATTTGTATTGATCACAACCCCTGTGGGAGCGTCGCCCCGCGATGAGCGATAACGCGATATTCCGACTTACTTGAGGGTCACAGTGCCTTTCATCATCGAGATGTGGCCCGGGAACGAGCAGAAGAAGCCGTATTTTTCAGCCGCATCCAGCTTCGACACGTCGAAGGTCACCGAGTCGGTTTCCTTGGCGCCGATGATCTTGGTGTGAGCGATGACGCGCGCGTCGCCTTCTTTCAGATAGCTCTTGTCGATACCGGCGGCCAGGCCGTCAGTGGCGATCGGCTGCATGTCGGCTTCTTTACTCAGCACCCAGTTATGACCCATGACGTTTTTCGGCAAGCTGCCGGAGTGAGTCAGTTCAACGGTGAACGTCTTGCAGCTCTTGTCGATTTCGATGGCCTTGGTGTTGAAGGACATTTGATCGGTGGAGTCAATGGTGGTCTTGCACTCGGCAGCCATCAGTTGGCTGCTCGCCAGTGTCAACAGGGATACCGCAACAAGTTTGGCAAACATGGTGAATCTCCAAGGCAGGGTTATCGAAAACGCGAATGCACAGAAGACTGCCTGAAATCTTCGCAAGTTCCTATGATTTGAATCAAAAATTGTATACAACTTTTGAGCTATTAGCCCGATGCAGACAATCTACCGGCCAAGCGTCTGGTCCGGCCCTATCATCAGGGCGTCATCTCTGAACCGGAGTACCGCTCATGTCCATCAACAGCTTGTTGTGCAGCTTGCTCGCCGCCTACGCCTGCGGCGCCAGTGGTACCCATCAAACGCCTGAACGGGAAGTTTAGCCCTTGGAGCGTCGCGCGCCTGCCTTTACTCTGTGCCCCTGATCGACCCAGGAGCAAGGCATGTCTTTAACATCCGTTTGTGTATTTTGCGGCGCCAGCACCGGCACCAACCCGGCTTACCGTGAAGCCGCCGTGGCCCTTGGTCAGGCCCTGGCTGCACGCAACCTGACCCTGGTCTACGGCGGAGGCGCCGTGGGCCTGATGGGCATCGTCGCTGATGCGGCGCTGGCGGCTGGCGGTGAAGTAATCGGCATCATCCCGCAAAGCCTGATGGACAAGGAAATCGGCCACAAAGGCCTGACCCGCCTGGAAGTGGTCGATGGCATGCATGCGCGCAAGGCGCGGATGGCCGAACTCAGCGATGCCTTTATCGCTCTGCCAGGTGGGCTGGGCACTCTGGAAGAGCTGTTCGAGGTCTGGACCTGGGGCCAGCTTGGCTACCACGGCAAGCCGCTGGGGCTGCTGGAAGTGAACGGTTTCTACAGCAAACTGACGTCTTTTCTCGATCATATCGTCGGCGAAGGCTTCGTTCGCGAACCGCACCGTGACATGCTGCAAGTGAGCGAATCGCCGCAATCGCTGCTTGATGAACTGGATGCCTGGCAGCCGACAGTGGTGCCAAAGTGGATCGAGCAAAAACCCAGCTAACGGCTGGGCATCGATACAGGGCAGAATATGCGCCGCTCAACCTCACCTTCGACCCAAGAGGATCGCCCATGGCTAAACCTAATTATTCCTTCGCCAAACGTCAGAGAGACTTGGCCAAGGAGCAGAAGAAAGAGGAAAAGCTTCAGCGCAAGAAAGCTTCAGCTGAAGAAACCGCACTGAACCCTGAGGGTGAAGTGGCGGCAGAAGACGATGTTGATGCACCGAAAGATCAGGCGCCCGACGCCTGAGAACCTCCGGGCCGGATGACCTGATCAATCTGCGTCCAGGCTTGGCAGCTTTGTGGCGAGGGGGCTTGCCCCCGTTGGGGCGCGAAGCGCCCCCCCATATCCGGGTTCGGGTTCTATCTGACCCATTGAGCTTTTTGGTATTGGGCCTGCTGCGCAGTCCAGCGGGGGCAAGCCCCCTCGCCACAAAAGCCCCTGACCACAAAAGCCCCCTCACCATAAAGCTGGCTCCCACAGCGGATCGGCGTTATTCCAGTGGCATCACGGTGACCCGTACCTCGGGATCATGATTGCCACCACCCAGAATCACCCCCCGTAACGGCGACACATCGGAAAAGTCCCGGCCCCAGGCCAGGGTGATGTGTTCCAGCGCCGGTTGCACGTTGTTGGTCGGATCAAAGTCCACCCAGCCCTGTACCGGACAAAACACCGAGACCCAGGCATGGGACGCGTCGGCGCCGATCAATCGTGGCTGGCCCGGTGGTGGCTGGGTCAGCAGGTAGCCGCTGATATAGCGTGCCGCCAGCCCCCGGGAACGTACGCAGGCCAGCATCAGGTGAGCGAAGTCCTGACAGACTCCGCGGCGGCGCTCCAGCACTTCCACCAGTGGTGTTGCCACCTGGGTCGCTTCGGCATCGAAAGTGAATTCGCTGAAGATTTTCTCCATGAGGGCCTGCACACCCAGCAATAACGGCCTGCCCGCCGGAAAACAACTTTCCGAGAATTCGACGAAATTCCTCTTTAGATGCACATAGGGTGATTCGAACCGGTACCGGCAGGCCTCGAGCAGTTCGGGGGAAAGTGCCTGGCCGCTGTAGGTCAGCACTCTGCGCGTTTCTTCCCACGCCGGGGACAGGTGGAAATCCGCTATCTGTCGGGGCAGCACTTCGATCGTCAGGCTGGCATTGACCAGCAACTCATCATGGGGACGCTCGAATGCCAGCCTCGTCACTGGATTACCGAACACATCCAGTTCATCACGGCGCGAAGTGGGATCCGGGCTGATCTGCAACTGCTGGTTGACGCAGTGCTGCCAGGCACAAGGCCGTGGCCATAAATGGGCCAGTTGTTGGGCGAGGGACACCGGACTGTCATAGTGATAATGGGTGTCGTGGAAAATCTGGTAGCGGGCACTCATCACACAGACACCGTACGTTGACTGACATCATCGACATGCGCGAAATGCCGCAACGCGAGACGATCCGATACGTGTCCACTGGCGTCGGCAATCTCTTGCAGCAACCCCGCCAGCCCGTCTATGGCAGCCCGGACGCTGGCATCGCCGAACAATGAGTGTTCCAGACAGCCCAGGTCGAAGCGCGCCAGCCGCTCCACCAGGGCTGGCAGCACCGCTTCGCGCGCAGCGCCAAAGTCATCGTTCAAGCGCTTGACCGTACGGGTCACCAGTTTCAACTGGAACAGCACCGCGTGCGGGTTTTCTTCGTCCAGCAGCAACAGGTCGAACACCGGGATCAATTGCGCCACTGCCAGGTACCGCGAGCGGTAGGTAATGCTGCTGTTACCCAGTTCCAGCAGCCACTCCAGACTGGATTGATCGAAGGCCCCGGCACCACGCAGGAACGCCGCCAGGCTGGCGCAGAGAAATTGCAGTCGCTCGATTCGCCGGCCAATCATCAGGAAACGCCAGCCCTCATCCCGGGTCATGTCATCCAGGGCAAAACCGGACAGTGCCGCCAAAGACATCACCAGGCGGTTGAGAAAATCCAGCAACTCGCCGAAATCCGGGTCTTCAGCTTCCAACTCGAGGGCGTCGCGTTGCAACTCTACCAGCGCCTGCCAGTTTTCCCGCGAGAGCTTGCCGCGCACCTGAGAGGCGGCCCACTGCAGACGTTGCAGATTGGTGCGCAGGCTGAACGGCCAGTCATCACCGAGTAACGCCACCAGCAAGCGTTCCGGCAGCTCGCCTTCATCGGGTAACAACATCAGCCGTTCGCTGAGCTCGACCGCCGACTGCAGGGCTTGCGGGTCATCGCCATCGACATAGCGCGTCAGCATGATGCGCAGCAACCGCGCGCTGTCGTCGCAGCGTTCGCAATAACGGCCGAACCAGTACAGGTTTTCCACCACCCGCGAGGGCAGGTACGGATCGCGCCGCACCAGATCGCGTACACCGATGTTGCGCTGGGCTTTCCACTGTTCACCGCTGGGTGGGCGATCACCGAGCACCCAAGTGTCCTTGCTTGCGCCTGCGCGTTGCATCGACACCACTTCGGCATCCGCCTGGGCGGCGACCCGGGTCAAGCCACCGGGCAAGACTCGATAGCCCTCGCGGCTGGCCACCGCATACGCGCGCATGCCAATGGCACGTGGTTGCAGTTGACCGTCTTCAGCTTGCCAGATCGGCGCCAGGGATAACTGCGCGAGTTCTTGCGCAACATAAGCGTATGGCCGCGCCTGCATGCGCTTGGCGAGGGATTGACGCTGCTCTTCACTTAAATCACGGCCAAAAACCGGGGAAAAGCTCTGGGACGCAAACGCCGGTTTGATCAGCAGCTCCGGAAGTTTTTCAAGCGCCTGGGCCAGCACCGGTGCTTCACCGCACCACCACGTGGCGATGGAAGGCAGGATCAATTCTTCGCCGAACAGGAACTGGTTGATCCTGGGCAGGAAACCGAGCAGTCCCGGCGACTCCAGCACACCGCTGCCGAGGGCATTGGCCACCAGCACCCGCCCCTGTCGCACGGCTTCGAGCAGGCCGGGCACGCCGAGTGCCGAGTCGGTGCGCAACTCCAGGGGGTCGCAGAAGTCGTCGTCGAGCCGGCGCATGATCGCGTGGACCCGGCGCAACCCGCTCAGTGTTTTCAGGTAGACCGTGGCATCGCGCACCGTCAGGTCACCACCTTCGACCAGCGGATAACCGAGCTGCCGCGCCAGATAGAGATGTTCGAAATAGCTCTCGTTGAAGCGCCCCGGCGTCAGCAGCACCACCAAAGGCGCATCAGAATCGCCCGGAGCCTGTCGTGCCAGGGTTTCCTGCAACGTCCGGAAAAATCCGGCCAGGTGCTGCACCTTCAAGTCACGGTAGAGCTCAGGAAAGGCTCGGGACACGATGGTGCGGTTTTCCAGCGCATAACCGGCGCCCGACGGTGCCTGGGTCCGGTCCGCCGTGACCCACCAGCGGCCATCGGGGGTGCGCGCCAGATCGACTGCATACAGGTGCAGAAAAGCGCCATCCGGCGGCTTGATACCCTGACAGGGCCAGAGGAAGTTGTTGTGGCCGAAGACCAGCTCGGCCGGCAACAGGCCTTCAGCGATCAAACGTTGCGGACCGTACAGATCGGCCAGAACCGCATTGAGCAGCCGCGCCCGCTGCGCAATACCGGCGGACAACTGCCCCCATTCATCAGCGGCAATCACATGGGGCAGCAGATCCAGTTCCCACGGCCGGTCAGCGCCCTTGGGGTCGGCATAGACGTTGTAGGTCACGCCGTTTTCCTGGATCTGCCGGGTCAGCAGTGCCTGACGCTGCACCAGTTGCGCCGGCGTGCTGCGCTGCAATTGCTCAAACAGACGTCGCCAGTGCGCACGCACGGCGCCACTGTCGTCGAGCAGTTCGTGATAGGTGCCCGCTGTCAGCGGGTAGCGGTCTAGCAGGTCAGGCATGGAGTGCTCGGCAGACAGCAATGAACAGTCAGACTAACGCAGGCTCATGACGCCCGGATAGACGAAAAATCCGGACGTCGCGTACGGTCTAAAAACGTCGTAAATCGAGGGTCAGCGGTAGCTCGTCGTTGATTTCAACGTTCGGTATCGCCAGTTTTCCTGGCGTATGTCCGATGCGGAAGAAACGTGCCATCCGCCGGCTCTCGGCTTCGTTGGCGTTCACCGGCAAGCTGTCGTAGTTGCGTCCGCCCGGGTGGGCAACGTGGTACTGACAGCCACCCAGCGAACGCTGCATCCAGGTATCGACCAGGTCGAACACCAAAGGCGCGTGGACCGGTATGGTCGGTTGCAGACAGTTGGCCGGCTGCCAGGCGCGAAAACGCACGCCCGCGACAAATTCGCCGACCCGCCCGGTTGGTTGCAGCGGCACGGGTTTGCCGTTGCAAGTCAGCAGATAACGCTGGGGCGGCAGGCCGCTGAGCTTTACCTGCACACGTTCAAGGGATGAATCCACATAACGCACCGTGCCACCGACCGCGCCCTCCTCGCCCAGCACATGCCAGGGTTCAAGCGCCTGACGCAACTCCAGCGCAATACCATTGACGGCGTAATCGCCAACCTTGGGAAAGCGGAATTCCAGGTGCGCTGCAAACCACTCGGCCCGCACGGGATAACCGGCGGCGTTGAGATCAACGATGACGTCGGCGAAATCTTGCTCGATAAAGTGTGGCAACAGGAAGCGGTCGTGCAGCTCCGTGCCCCAGCGCGCCAGCTTCGCCGGCGCATAAGGCTCGCGCCAGAACCGTGCGACCAGCGCCCGCAACAACAACTGCTGAGCCAGGCTCATGCGAGCATGGGGCGGCATCTCAAAGGCACGCAACTCAAGCAAACCGAGGCGCCCGGTCGCGCCGTCCGGTGAATAGAGCTTGTCGATACAGAACTCGGCGCGATGGGTGTTGCCCGTCACGTCGATCAGCAGGTTACGCAGCAACCGGTCGACCAGCCACGGCGGGCATTCCTCCCCCGGCTCAGGCATCTGGGCGAAGGCAATCTCCAGTTCGTACAAGGCATCGTTACGCGCCTCATCGACACGCGGCGCCTGGGACGTCGGGCCGATGAACAGGCCGGAGAACAGGTAGGACAAAGACGGATGGTTGTGCCAGTAGCTGATCAGGCTGCGCAGCAAGTCCGGCCGGCGCAGAAACGGCGAGTCCGCCGGCGTCGCACCACCCAATACGAAATGGTTACCGCCGCCGGTGCCGGTGTGACGCCCGTCGATCATGAATTTCTCGGTGGTCAGTCGGGTCTGGCGCGCTTGTTCATAGAGGAACTCAGTGCGATCGACCAACTCGTCCCACGTGGCGGACGGCTGTACGTTGACCTCGATCACACCAGGATCGGGGGTGATACGGAAATTGCTCAGGCGCGGGTCGCTCGGCGGCTCGTAGCCTTCCAGCAACACCGGGCAATGCAGCTCTTCAGCGGTGGCTTCGATCGCAGCGACCAATTCGAGGTAATCCTCAGCCCGTTCCAGCGGTGGCATGAACAGGTACAGGCGCCCTTCGCGCGCTTCGGCGCAGAAGGCAGTGCGGGTCAGCCAGTCGGCGGACTCGTCGATTTTTGGCACCCGGTCTTCGGTAACGGCTGCTGATCCCTGATTCTGAGATTGCGTGGTATCCGGAAGTGGCGGGAAGTCCTGATTCGGGTCTTGCGGGTGGATGAACGGATACTCCGCCGCTTTTACCCACGGCTGCGAAGCCAGTGGCAAGCGATAGCCCAACGGCGAATCCCCAGGCACCAGGCGACAGTGTTCGTCGCGCAGATACCAGCGACCGCTTTGCCAGTGATCACCCTTGGCGGTACGCGCCAATGGCAGGACCTGGCCAATGACCTTGTCCAGCCCCTGACTGAAGACTTTACGCAAACGCGCGCGCTCCAGCGGTTCCTCCAGGCGGGAGTCTTCGGCGCTGACGTTTTGTGGCAATGCTCCCTCGCGCCAGAGGTAATAGAAATTGTCTTCGTAGGCCGGGAACACAAACCGTGTCGGAATTTTCAGGCGTTCGGCGACACTCGCCAGAAAACGCCCGGCCAGCTCGCCATCGGCACCGTAGTCCTGTTGCTCATCGGCAATCAGTGCGCCGTTTGTCCAGATCGGCACACCATCGCGGCGCCAATAGCAATTGAGCGACCAGCGCGGCAGTTGCTCACCGGGGTACCACTTACCCTGGCCGAAGTGCACCAGACCCTGGGGTGCATAACGCCGGCGCATGCGCTGGAACAACTCGGCAGACAGGCGACGCTTGTCCGGGCCCAGTGCGGCGGTGTTCCACTCGGCGCCGTCCGGATCATCGATGGAGACGAAGGTAGGTTCACCGCCCATGGTCAGGCGGACATCACCTTTCAGGAGATCGGCATCGATCTGCCGGCCCAGGGACTGGATCGCCAGCCACTGTTCTTCGCTGTAGGGTTTGGTGACCCTTGGCGCTTCCCAGATCCGCTCCACCGACATTTCGTGGCTGAACTCGCATTCGCAGGGCTCCACCAGGCCACTGATCGGTGCCGCTGAGGACGGATCGGGACTACAGGCCAACGGGATATGCCCTTCACCGGCAAACAGCCCGGATGTCGCGTCCAGGCCGATCCAGCCGGCACCGGGTAAATACACCTCACACCAGGCGTGCAAATCGGTGAAGTCGACTTCAGTACCGGACGGTCCGTCGAGGCTTTTGACATCGGCCGTCAGCTGGATCAGGTAACCGGAGACAAAACGCGCCGCCAGCCCGAGATTGCGTAGCAGTTGCACCAGCAACCACGCCGAATCGCGGCAAGAGCCGGAAGCTTGAGTGAGGGTATGTTCAGGCGTTTGCACGCCCGGTTCCATGCGGATCAGATAATCGATGTCTTCGCTCAGACGCTGGTTGAGCGCCACCAGGAAATCCACCGCCGGCAGCGGCGTGCGATCGATGCCGTCCAGGTAGGCCTGGAATTTCGGCGTCAGTGGCAAGGTTTCCAGGTAGGGCGCCAGTTCCTTGCGCTCGTCTGCGGCGTAAGTGAACGGGATTTTTTCCGCATAAGGTTCGAGGAAGAAATCGAACGGGTTGAAGATCGCCATCTCCGCCAGCAGATCCACCTCGATCCGCAGTTCATCGGTTTTTTCCGGAAACACCAGACGCGCCAGGTAGTTGCCCTGGGGGTCCTGCTGCCAGTTGATGAAGTGTTGCTCGGGCGACACTTTCAGCGCATAGGACAGAATCCGCGTGCGACTGTGGGCCGCCGGGCGCAGACGAACGATCTGCGGGCCAAGCTCGACGGAGCGGTCGTAGCGATAGTGCGTGACATGGTGCAATGCGACATGAATCGACACGGCGTGCCTCCTGCGAGCCTTAAGCGTATCGGAAAGCGCGCAAGACTTATGCCATCCAGTGGTGCTGGCGCGTTCTCCGGTTGCTGAAGGCAGTACAGCACCAAAACCGGGCGATGCGGGGAATTGGTTTGAGGCAGTTGCACGTTAATGTGGCGAAGGGTTGGCTGCGGGGGCTTCGGACTTTGCGTCCGGCTTGAGTCTGCTCCCTCACCCTAGCCCTCTCCCAGAGGGAGAGGGGACTGACCGAGTGGTCTGGTCGATATACTGCGACCTGAGGGATCAAGTCGAACTCAGGCTACGAAAAGCATGGAGATGAACTCTCCTGGTCGAAAACCTGCGACCTGAGAACTCAAGTCGAACTCAGGTTCCGAAAGGCATGGAGATCGGCTCTCCTGGTCGAAAACCTACGACCTGAGAGCTCAAGTCGAACTCAGGTTCCGAAAGGCATGGAGATCGGCTCCCTTTCCCCCTCGCCCCCTTGGGGGAGAGGGCTGGGGTGAGGGGGAAGGCGGTCAGCGCGGTACTACTGGCTTGCGCGCAGGCTTGGGGCCTTTGCCCTTGGCTGCATCCTTGCGCTCCTTGGCCGCCTGCTGATTGCGGGCAAATGCCGCCGCCTTGGCCTGTTCGCGCTTGTCCCACGGGTTACTGCCATCGCTGGCGCGCGGAGGCAAGCCAGTGTTCTGGGTCAGGATTTTGGTGGTCTTTTCCCCGGTAACCTTATGGCTGCCGGCCGGCGTCGAGTTCTTGCGACGGGCGCTCTGGTAGCTGTCAGTGGACGGCTGGTGCAGCGGGATCAACTGGTTCTTGCCCGGCCCGATCAAATCGGCACGGCCCATGCGGGTCAGCGCTTCACGCAGCATCGGCCAGCCCTTCGGATCGTGATAACGCAGGAACGCCTTGTGCAGACGGCGCTGCTCTTCACTCTTGACGATAGTCACGCCGTCACTCTTGTAGGTGACCTTGCGCAGCGGGTTCTTGCCCGAGTGGTACATCGCGGTGGCGGTGGCCATCGGCGACGGGTAGAACGCCTGCACCTGGTCGGCACGGAAACCATTGCCCTTGAGCCACAGGGCCAGGTTCATCATGTCTTCGTCAGTAGTACCCGGGTGGGCCGCGATGAAGTACGGAATCAGGTACTGCTCCTTGCCCGCTTCCTTGGTGTACTTCTCGAACATGCGCTTGAACTTGTCATAGCTGCCGATGCCCGGCTTCATCATCTGGTTGAGCGGACCTTCCTCGGTATGTTCCGGGGCGATCTTCAGGTAACCACCGACGTGGTGAGTCACCAGCTCCTTGACGTATTCCGGCGACTCGACCGCGAGGTCATAGCGCAGGCCGGAAGCAATCAGGATCTTCTTCACACCCGGCAAGGCACGGGCGCTGCGATAAAGCTGGATCAGCGACGAGTGGTCCGTGTTCAGGTTCGGGCAGATGCCCGGGAACACGCAGGACGGCTTGCGACACGCAGATTCGATTTCCGGCGTCTTGCAGGCGATGCGGTACATGTTCGCGGTCGGGCCGCCGAGGTCGGAAATAACGCCGGTAAAACCCGGCACCTTGTCACGAATCTCTTCGATTTCGCGAATGATCGACTCTTCGGAACGGTTCTGGATGATCCGCCCTTCGTGCTCGGTGATCGAGCAGAAAGTACAGCCACCGAAACAGCCACGCATGATGTTCACCGAGAAACGGATCATCTCGTAGGCCGGAATCTTTTCCTTGCCGTAAGCCGGGTGCGGTACACGCGCATAAGGCATGCCGAACACGTAGTCCATTTCTTCGGTGGTCATCGGAATCGGCGGCGGGTTGAACCAGACGTCGACTTCGCCATGCTTCTGCACCAGCGCACGGGCATTGCCCGGGTTGGTTTCCAGGTGCAGCACGCGGTTGGCGTGGGCGTACAGCACCGCGTCACCGCGGACTTTCTCGACCGATGGCAGACGAATCACGGTCTTGTCGCGGGTCATCTTCGGGCTGGCCAGGATCTGCACGACCTTGGCTTCGCTCGGATCGTCGACCGGCCCCTTCTCCTGCTCAATAGCGCAGGCCTGGGTGTCCTGGGTGTTCACATACGGATTGATGATCTTGTCGATCTTGCCCGGACGGTCGATACGCGTGGAGTCGACTTCGTACCAGTCCTTGGGTGTATCACGACGGATGAACGCGGTGCCGCGCACGTCGGTGATGTCTTCGATCTTGTGGCCAAACGACAGACGCTGGGCGACTTCGACAATCGCCCGCTCGGCGTTGCCGTAGAGCAGGATGTCGGCGCAGGCGTCGATCAGGATCGAGTTGCGTACCCGGTCCTGCCAGTAATCGTAGTGCGCAATGCGGCGAAGGGAGGCCTCGATGCCACCGAGGACGATCGGCACATTCTTGTAGGCTTCCTTGCAACGCTGGCTGTACACCAGGCTGGCACGATCCGGACGTTTGCCCGCCATGCCGCCCGGGGTATAAGCGTCGTCGGAACGGATTTTCTTGTCGGCGGTGTAACGGTTGATCATCGAGTCCATGTTGCCGGCCGCGACACCGAAGAACAGGTTCGGCTCACCGAGCTTCATGAAGTCGTCTTTGGACTGCCAGTTAGGCTGGGCAATGATCCCGACGCGGAAGCCCTGGGACTCCAGCAGCCGGCCGATGATTGCCATGCCGAACGACGGATGATCGACGTAGGCATCACCAGTGACGATGATGATGTCGCAGGAATCCCAGCCGAGCTGATCCATCTCCTCCCTGCTCATGGGCAGGAATGGCGCTGGCCCGAAACATTCGGCCCAGTACTTGGGATAGTCAAATAACGGCTTGGCTGCTTGCATGTCGATAACCGGTGTTGGCTTTCATTGAATTTCGCGGGCGCGGAATATAGCACAAATTTTGACCAATTCCGACGGCTGTGGTCGGAAATTGGTGGGAGCTACTTCAGTGCAAATTCCACAGACCAATTAAATACCTGTGGCGAGGGGGCTTGCCCCCGTTCGGCTGCGAAGCAGTCGTCAATGGCTTAACAGAGGGAAAACAGGGGCCGCTTCGCAGCCCAGCGGGGGGCAAGCCCCCTCGCCACAGAGGCCCTGCATCAACAGTTATTCGTCATCATCGAAGTTATAGCTACCCGGCGCCAGGTTTTCGAATCGGGTGTACTTACCGATAAAGGCCAGGCGGATAAAGCCGATCGGGCCGTTCCGCTGCTTGCCGATGATGATTTCGGCGATGCCTTTATGCTCGGTCTCCGGGTGATACACCTCGTCCCGGTACACGAACATGATGACGTCGGCGTCCTGCTCGATCGCTCCGGATTCCCTGAGGTCGGAGTTGATCGGGCGTTTGTTCGGCCGCTGCTCGAGGGAACGGTTGAGCTGGGACAGTGCCACCACCGGGCAGTTGAATTCCTTGGCCAGGGCCTTCAAGGAACGCGAGATTTCAGAAATCTCGTTGGTTCGGTTGTCGCCGCCGGAACCTGGAATCTGCATCAACTGAAGGTAGTCGATCATGATCAGGCCGATCTCACCGTGCTCACGCGCCAGACGCCGGGTACGCGCACGCATTTCCGACGGGCTGATACCGGCGGTGTCGTCGATGAACAGCTTGCGGTCATTGAGGAGGTTGACCGCCGAGGTCAGGCGCGGCCAGTCGTCATCTTCCAACTGACCGGAACGCACCTTGGTCTGGTCGATCCGGCCGAGAGACGACAGCATACGCATGACCAGCGATTCGCCTGGCATCTCGAGGGAATACACCAGAACTGCCTTGTCGCTGCGCAGGACGGCGTTTTCCACCAGGTTCATCGCGAAGGTGGTTTTACCCATCGATGGACGACCGGCGACGATGATCAGGTCAGCCGGCTGCAGGCCGCTGGTCTTCTCATCAAGGTCGGTATAGCCAGTGGACAGACCGGTAATGGCGTTGTCAGTGTTGAACAGCGTGTCGATGCGATCGATGGCCTTGGTCAGCAGATCGTTCACGCCCACCGGGCCACCGGTTTTCGGCCGGGCCTCGGCAATCGCGAAGATCTGACGCTCGGCTTCGTCGAGGATCTCCTCGGCGGTGCGACCTTCCGGGTTGAAGGCGCTGTCGGCGATCTCGGTGCTGATGCCGATCAGTTGGCGCAATGTCGCGCGCTGGCGGACGATCTGCGCATAGGCCTTGATGTTGGCGACAGACGGAGTGTTTTTCGCCAGTTCACCGAGATAACCGAGGCCGCCGACCTGCGAGGTCTGACCTTCCTTGTCCAGTTGTTCGGACAGGGTCACAACGTCGATCGGGGAGTTCTGATCGGCCAGTTTGGCGATAGCACGGAATATCAGACGGTGGTCATGTCGATAGAAATCGCCGTCGGAGACTTGATCGAGCACGCGTTCCCAGGCGTTGTTGTCCAGCATCAGACCACCGAGTACGGCCTGTTCGGCCTCGATGGAATGTGGCGGTACCTTCAGCGCGGCGGTTTGCAGATCGTATTGCTCGGGAGCGGAGATTTCGTTCATGGCCACTTGGAATCAGGATGTAGAAACGGGGATGCCAGAAAGACAAAGGGCACGACCTGTAAACAGGATCGTGCCCGATGTTACCGGCAAGCACCCGCGGGTGCCAGCCGACAGGTGTTGCTTAAGCTGCTACCACGACAACGCGTACGGTGGCTTCAACTTCGGCGTGCAGGTGCACGGCCACGTCGAATTCACCTACGTTGCGGATGGTGCCGTTCGGCAGACGAACTTCGCTTTTTGCAACTTCAACGCCAGAGGCGGTCAGTGCATCAGCGATGTCGTGAGTACCGATCGAACCGAACAGCTTGCCTTCGTCGCCAGCGGTGGCAGTGATGGTCACTTCCAGCTCGGCCAGTTGGGCAGCGCGGCTTTCAGCCGACGTTTTACGGTCTGCTGCAGCTTTTTCCAGCTCAGCGCGACGCTCTTCGAACGCAGCCAGGTTGGCTGGGGTCGCAGCGGTAGCTTTGCCGTAAGGCAGCAGGTAGTTACGACCGTAACCAGCCTTAACGTTCACTTTGTCACCCAGGTTGCCCAGGTTGGTGACTTTTTCCAGAAGGATCAGTTGCATGTGAAAATCCTCTTAACTTTTAACCTTCACCGTTCGCGTTATCGGCGTCTTTCGGCGCCAGACGACCGCGAAAATCAATCAGGCTGTCGACGATGGCCAGGACCACCAGCAACGGATAGATCAGCTGCATGAACAGCAACAGCGTTACGTACAACCCCACCAGCCAGAACCTGGCCAGTCGCTTTTGCGCCACCAGCCCGTGAATCAGGGCCAGCCCGGCGAACACCAGCGGTACGCTGCACAACGGCGTCAACATGGCCATCTGCGGACCGAAGTTCGGCCCCAGAAGCATGCACGCCAGCAGCAACATCGCCGGCACAAGCGAGATACGGATGGCGCGAAACTCGCGACCGAATCCACCCGGGTTGTACAACAACGCCTGCCAGTAGCGCCCGACAAGCAGGCTCAACAAGCTGACGATTTGCAACAAGGCCGCAATAAGGCCGGTCAGGACTGGTGCAATCAGGGACGCAAAATGCGCTTGCTCGTCTACCGACAACTTCTGGTAGACATCACCAAGTAGCGACGGCATGACTTTTATCAAAGCCTGCGCCAGCATCTCGATTTGGGGAGCAAAAGCTGTCCCCAGCACCACTGCAAACACCACTCCCATCGCTATGCTGACCAGCAGCACGCGGTTCCAGGACTCGCTTGCGCGCAAAACCAACGCAAGGCTCGCAGACCCCAGCAGCACCAGAAGTGCCCGTGGGTCGTCGGAGTAAAGCCACCAGATCAATGCCGGCAGCAGTCCCAGAGCAAGAACGCCGAGGGCGTCCTTCAATCCGCGCCGCAGGAGCACGAGGCATCCAGCGGCAGCACCCAACCAATACAACAGCGGCAATGCCGCGCATCCAGCCACTACGAGAGTGGCCTGCATACGGCCCCGCATGATGAACTCAGCTAAGGCACGCATACATTCAATCCTTTGCTACGTGTCGACTGCCCGGTCTCAGCGGCCGTGGCTGTCGGTGTAGGCCAGCAGGGCCAGGAAGCGGGCGCGCTTGATAGCGGTGGCCAGCTGACGCTGATAACGAGCTTTGGTACCGGTGATACGGCTTGGAACAATTTTGCCGGTCTCGGATACGTAGGCTTTCAGAGTGTTGAGATCTTTGTAATCGATCTCTTTCACGTCTTCAGCGGTGAAGCGGCAGAATTTACGACGACGGAAGAAACGTGCCATTTGATAGGCTCCTTAAAAGGTCCGTGGATTACTCGTCAGCGTTATCGCTGTTGTCGCTGTCATCACTGTCAGCGCTTTCAGCGCCTTCGTGCTCAGGACGGTCGCGACGCTCACGGCGCTCACTGCGGTTTTCTTCAGCCTTGAGCATCTCGGATTGGCCGGTAACGGCTTCTTCGCGACGGATGACCAGGTTACGGATCACTGCATCGTTGTAGCGGAAGTTGTCTTCCAGCTCGGCCAGGGCCTTGCCAGTGCACTCAACGTTCAGCATCACGTAGTGAGCCTTGTGAACATTGTTGATTGCGTAGGCCAGTTGACGACGGCCCCAATCTTCCAGACGGTGGATTTTGCCGCCGTCTTCTTCGATCAGCTTGGTGTAACGCTCAACCATGCCGCCGACTTGCTCGCTTTGATCCGGGTGGACCAAAAAGATGATTTCGTAATGACGCATGAATGCTCCTTACGGGTTGTAGCCTGCCGCTCAAAAGCGGTCAGACAAGGAGTGAATGACACTTATGGACTTGCGGACGCTAGACACATGGGTGCCTGCCATCACAGCAAGGGGCGCAATTGTAGAGAAGGGACGCGGGAGGCGCAAGGTAATTGGTGATTATTTGAACAATCACCTATCTTTGCCCTTGCACAAAACCAATGTGGGAGCGGGCTTGCTGGCGAATGCGGTATCACATCCAGCATTTTCGCTGAATGACACTCCGTTTTCGCGAGCAAGCCCGCTCCCACATTTTGATCGCGTACGACTCAAGCCTTTTTGGCAGCAGCCTTGGCCTTGACGCTGCGCTGGCGCTGCGCTTCGAACAGGCAGACACCGGTTGCAACAGAAACGTTGAGACTGCTGACGCTGCCGGCCATCGGCAGGTTGACCAAGTAGTCGCAATGCTCGCGGGTCAGGCGACGCATGCCTTTTCCTTCGGCTCCCATGATCAGGATGGTCGGGCCGGTCAGATCCTGGTCATACAGGCTGACCTCAGCTTCACCGGCCGTACCGACAACCCACAAGCCGCGCTGCTGGAGTTTTTCCAGGGTGCGCGCCAGGTTGGTCACGGCAACCAGCGGAATCACTTCCGCTGCACCGCAGGCGATTTTTCGTACAACCGGAGTCAGGGTTGCCGACTTGTCCTTCGGTACGATCACTGCCAGCGCGCCCGCCGCATCGGCCGAACGCAGGCAGGCACCGAGGTTATGCGGATCGGTCACGCCGTCGAGCACCAGCAACAATGGCGCGCCGTCAGTACGATCGAGCAACTCGTCGAGCATCGCCTCGCCCCACACCTGACTCGGGCTCACTTCCGCGACCACACCCTGGTGCACGCCTTCAACCCAAGCGTCCATTTCACGGCGCTCGGCCTGGCCGACCTGGACCCGGTTTTCATTGGCCAACTCAATCAGCGTCTGGACACGAGGGTCATTGCGGCCTTCGGCCAGCCAGATCTGCTTGACGCGTTTGGGGTGATGACGCAGCAACGCTTCGACAGCGTGTACGCCATAAATCTTTTCCAACTGACTCATGACTTGGCCTTAGGTTTACGCGCCCCGCCACTCTTGGCTGGAGCCGAGCCCGCTTTTGGCGGGCCTTTACGGTGCTTGCTCGGTTTGGCTGGTTTGCCGCCGACAGCCTTGTCAGGCGCCGACCGGCTGGTCTTTCCCCCAGACGCCGCTTTACCGCCGCTTTTCGCGCCGGCGAGCAACGCCTGCTTCATTTCACGACTCTTGCGCACTTCAGCGTTTTTCGCTGCTGCATCGCTTGGGCGATAAGCCTCGGCGGCCTTTTCCTTGGCAGGACGACGACCGGTTTTTGCCGGTGCCGGCTCTGCTGCGGTTTTAGCTGCCGGTGCTGCGGTTTCGGCGCCGCGTTTTTTGCGGCCGATTGGCGCGCTGATGGTCTTTTCAGCCATCTCGAAGTCGATCTTGCGTTCGTCGAGGTCGACGCGCATGACCCGCACTTCCACGGTATCACCCAGACGGAAGCTGCGCCCGGTACGCTCACCGGCCAGGCGGTGGTGTACTGGGTCGAAGTGGTAGTAATCGCCCGGCAGCGCGGTGACATGCACCAGGCCTTCGACGTAGATGTCGGTCAGCTCGACGAACAAGCCAAAACCGGTCACTGCGGTAATCACCCCCGGGAACGACTCGCCCACGCGATCTTTCATGAACTCGCACTTGAGCCAGTTCACCACGTCACGGGTCGCTTCGTCGGCACGGCGCTCGCTCATCGAGCATTGCTCGCCGAGTTGCTCCAGGGCCGCTTCGTCGTACGGATAGATACGCGCCTTCGGGATGGTCATCGCACCGGCACGGCGAACGTGCGGGGTGTCCTGTTTCGAATGGATGACGCTGCGGATCGCCCGATGCGTGAGCAAGTCCGGGTAACGGCGGATCGGCGAGGTGAAGTGCGTGTAAGCCTCGTAATTCAGGCCGAAGTGGCCCTGGTTATCGGCGCTGTACACCGCCTGGCTCAACGAGCGCAGCATCACGGTCTGGATCAGGTGGAAATCCGGACGATCCTTGATACCGGCCAGCAGTGCCTGATAGTCCTTTGGCGACGGGCCATCCTTGCCTTTGTGCAGGGACAGGCCGAGCTCGCCGAGGAAGGCGCGCAGTTTTTCCAGACGCTCCGGTGGCGGGCCATCGTGCACGCGATACAGCGCAGGAATTTCGTGCTTTTTCAGGAATTCGGCGGTGGCCACGTTGGCCGCCAGCATGCATTCTTCGATCAGCTTGTGAGCATCGTTGCGCACGGTCGGGCGAATTTCCGCGATCTTGCGCTCGGTACCGAAGATGATCCGGGTTTCCTGGGTTTCGAAGTCGATCGCGCCACGCACATGACGCGCAGCCAGCAGCACCTTGTACAGCGAGTACAGTTGCTTGAGGTGCGGCACGACGTCGGTGTATTCGCCACGCAGCTTGCGCGCTTCGGTGGCTTTCGGCGTTTCCAGCATGGCGCTGACCTTGTTGTAGGTCAGGCGGGCATGGGAGTGAATCACCGCTTCGTAGAAGCAGTAATCGGTCATTTCGCCGGATTTGGAGATGGTCATCTCGCAAACCATGGCCAGGCGGTCAACCTGCGGATTGAGCGAGCACAGACCGTTGGACAACTGCTCGGGCAGCATCGGGATCACGCGCTCGGGGAAGTACACCGAGTTACCGCGAACCTGGGCTTCGTTGTCCAGCGCGGAGCCGAGCTTGACGTAGCTGGAGACGTCGGCGATGGCCACGTACAACTTCCAGCCGCCAGAGAACAGGCGCAGCTTGCCTGGACGGGCTTCGCAGTAGACCGCGTCATCGAAGTCGCGGGCATCTTCGCCGTCGATGGTGACGAACGGCAGATGGCGCAGGTCGATGCGTTTCTCTTTGTCTTTCTCTTCGACTTCCGGCTTGAGCTTGCCGGCTTCCTTGAGTACAGCTTCCGGCCAGACGTGAGGAATGTCATACGTACGCAGGGCGACATCGATTTCCATGCCCGGCGCCATGTAGTTACCCACGACTTCGACCACGTCGCCTTGCGGCTGGAAGCGTGGCGTCGGCCAGTGGGTAATTTTCACTTCGACGAACTGACCGATCTGCGCGTTGGCATTGCGGCCCGGTGTCACCAGCACTTCCTGCTGGATCTTCGGGTTATCGGCAACCACGAAGCCGATACCGCCTTCTTCGAAGTAACGGCCGACGATGGTCTCGTGGGCACGGGATACCACCTCGACGATCATGCCTTCGCGGCGACCACGACGGTCCAGGCCGGAAACCCGCGCCAGGGCACGGTCGCCATCGAACACCAGGCGCATTTGCGCCGGGCTCATGAACAGGTCATCACTGCCGTCGTCCGGCACCAGGAAGCCGAAGCCATCGCGGTGACCGCTGATGCGGCCCAGGATCAGGTCGAGCTTGTCCACCGGCGCATAAGTGCCGCGACGGGTGTAGATGAGTTGAGCATCGCGCTCCATGGCGCGCAGGCGGCGGCGCAGGGCTTCGATCTGGTCTTCTGTGGTCAGACCAAACTCTTCGACCAGTTGCTCGCGGTTAGCAGGCGAACCCCGATCAGCAAGGTGCTGAAGGATCAGTTCGCGGCTAGGAATAGGGTTTTCGTATTTTTCCGCTTCACGAGCGGCCTCGGGATCGAGGGACTGCCAATCGGCCATTAGAGAGTTTTCACCTTGTCTATATGCGGGTTAGTTTGGCATAGGCGTAATGAAACGGGAAATTTCAGGCTCCGAGAGCCCTTCTAAAGCCCTTTATCGACACTGCAACGCTGATTTGAAGACCGCTGGCGAAATTTTTCAGGTTTTTTTGATCTCAGGGGTTTACAGTCAAAAAGACCCTCCGTATAGTGCGCGCCATCGACGACGGAGACGTTGCCGATACTGCCCAGATGGTGAAATTGGTAGACACGCCAGCTTCAGGTGCTGGTGACCGCAAGGTCGTGGAAGTTCGAGTCTTCTTCTGGGCACCAATTTCGAGCTTGAGATTAGATCAATTTCAAGGCTCACACAAAAACCCGCGAAAGCGGGTTTTTTGCATTCTGAACATCTGATTTAATAATTTTAAAATCAGGGGTTTACAGATCAAAAGACCCTCCGTATAGTGCGCCACATCAACAGCGGCAACGCTGAAGATGAATGCCCAGATGGTGAAATTGGTAGACACGCCAGCTTCAGGTGCTGGTGACCGCAAGGTCGTGGAAGTTCGAGTCTTCTTCTGGGCACCAATTCAAATTCAAGGTTTCGGCCTTGAGTTTCACAGAAACCCGCGAAAGCGGGTTTTTGCGTTTCCGGGGTTCATCTGTGGCATCACCCCTCTTTTGTTTGCGCCGGACAAGCCAGATGCCAAGGCATCAGCGCTGCCGACATCGCCTTCGCGAGCAAGCCCGCCCCCACATTTAATCGTATTGCACTCGATTCAATGTGGGGGCGGGCTTGCTCGCGAAGGCGTCAGGTCGGGCAAGAGATAATCTAAGCCCGGAACTGCCCCAGGCTCGCTTTCAACTGCGCTGCCAGCCCATCCAGCACCTTGCCACTGGCCGTCGTCTCCACAACAGCCTTGGCAGCCTTCTCGGCCTGCGCATGAATGGTCTCGACCCGGCCACGTACCGCTTGAGCGCCCTGCGCCTGGTGCGCGGCAGCCTGGGTCGCCAGGCCGATTGCCGCGTGCACCTGCTCGACCGACGCCTGCACCGACTGCTGCAACCGCGAACTGTCTCGCAACACCAGCAAACCTTCGTTGGCCTGACGCCCGGCCTGACCGATTGCCGCAACCGCCTCACGCGCGCCCTGCTGCAAGGCAACGATGTGCGCCTGGATATCGCCGGTGGAGCTTTGCGTCTTGCTCGCCAGTGCCCGCACCTCATCAGCCACCACCGCAAACCCGCGCCCGGTCTCGCCAGCCCGCGCCGCCTCGATGGCCGCGTTGAGCGCCAGCAGATTGGTCTGCTCGGCAATTCCGTGGATCACCGTGAGCACCACCTCGATTTGCTGACTTTGCTGCGCCAGGCGTTCGATGACCTGCGCACCGGTATTGACTTGGCCGGCGAGCTCCTCGATCAGACTGCCGACTTTCGCCGAGGTCCGGGTGTTTTCGTCGGTAGCCTGACGAATTTCCACGACCTGCTTCAACGCTGCCTGCATGGCATGACTTTCCGATTGCGCCTCATCGGCCATTTGCGACAAGGCACGCAAACTTTCCGCCACCTCATCACGCTGCATGCCTGCCGCAGCATCAGCACCGGCGTTGCGCAACGTCATGGCGCCGATTTCAACCCCGGTGCGCTGGGCCACATCGCCCGCCTCGCGCACGATCGGCTGCAACTTATCCACAAAACGATTGACCGCCGAGGCCATGTCGCCAATCTCGTCCTTGCTGCTGATTTTTACTCGCTTGGTCAGATCCCCCTCGCCCGCCGCCAGGTCATCCATGGCGACAATCAGCATTTTCAGGCGGTTGACCACTCGCCGCCCGAGCACCACAGCCAGCAACAGCAAGACCCCAAAGCCCACCACCGCCAGGCACACACCGATGCGCCAGCGCAAGGTGGCCGCAGCTTCCTGCACCGTGCTGGTGGTGTTGGCTTTCATTTCGGCCGCCGTGGACTGCGCCGACTGCAGGCGCGCCCCCATGGCCGCCGCACTGTCAGCCGCCGCGCCTTTGAGGCTGTCACCAACCAGTTGATCACTGCTGGCGATCAGCGCCGAGAAACGCTTGTCCAGGGCTGCAACATCAGCCTCCACCGAAGCCTTCGAGACGCCCATCAACACCTTGCCGATTTCCACACCGTTCGGGCTGATCGAAGCCTCGATGTAGAACACCGACGGATCGCTCTTCGCCGCGTCCAGCACCTTATCCAGCGCCCGCTCACCCTGGCCTTTTTCCAGCAATACCTTGTTGATCGGGTTTTCGCGATTCAGATAGCGCGTCAAATGCTGGCCGGTAGCATCGTCATACACCACGAACAACACATTGGGATTGCGCTGGGCGCGACGAGCGAATTCGGACAAGGTCGGGACATCGTTATCCCACATGGCCCGAGGTGCGACCGATGCCAAAAGCTGCGCCATATCATTGGCAGATTCCTTCAGGGCCTTTTCCAGAGTCGAACGCAATTGCGCCTGCTCTTGCTGCAATCGCGTGGACAAACCGGCGGTGAGGCGCTGACGGGTACTGGCGGAGAGACTGTCCAGACTTGACGTGACTTCACGCCCGGCCTGCTCCAGCTCACTGGCAAGCTTTTGACTGTCGGCACCCAGCCGAGCCCCCAGATCGGCTTCCAGAGCGGTCACTGTGCTCCGGGTCAGGGCAACAGCCACCAGCACCTGCACCAAAAGGGCGATACCGAGAGTAACGAACACTGGCCGCAAGAGACGGCTTTGTAACAGTGAGAGAACGGCAGACACTTAAAACCCCTCTGCTGGGCGCCATTAAATTGATGGCGCGCTGGAAGCGATGCAATAAGCAACGATTACAGCAAAGGTCATGCCGTCCTACAGGCATATACGACAAAGGCCCCGATTAAGGGGCCTTTGTTTGTTACATCAACAGCTTATCAAGCAAACGGATGACGCAGAACGATGGTTTCGTTGCGATCCGGGCCCGTCGAAATAATGTCGATCGGCGCGCCGATCAGCTCTTCGACGCGCTTGATGTAAGCACGAGCGTTAGCAGGCAGCTCTTCCAGGGTTTTGGCACCCACGGTCGACTCGGTCCAGCCCGGCACTTCTTCGTACACGGGCTGCAGGCCCACGTAGCTGTCAGCATCAGTCGGGGCAACGGCGTTGCCTTGTGCATCTTTGTAGCCGACGCAGATGTTGATGGTTTCCAGACCGTCGAGTACGTCCAGCTTGGTCAGGCAGATGCCCGAGATGCTGTTCACATCGATAGCGCGACGCAGGATAACGGCGTCGAACCAGCCGCAACGGCGAGCACGGCCGGTAGTCGCGCCGAACTCGTGACCTTGCTTGGCCAGATGCGCACCGACTTCGTCGAACAGCTCAGTCGGGAATGGACCCGAACCTACACGCGTGGTGTAAGCCTTGGTGATGCCCAGGATGTAGTCCAGGAACATCGGGCCAACACCCGAACCGGTAGCAACGCCGCCAGCGGTGGTATTGGAACTGGTCACGTACGGGTAGGTACCGTGGTCGATGTCCAGCAACGAACCCTGGGCACCTTCGAACATGATGTCTTTGCCAGCGCGACGCAGGTCGTGCAGCTCGGCAGTCACGTCCAGCATCAGCGGCTTGAGCAGCTCAGCGTATTCCTTGCACTCAGCCAGGGTCTTGTCGAATTCGATGGCTGGCTCTTTGTAGTAACCCACCAGCATGAAGTTGTGGTAATCCACCAGTTCACGCAGTTTGTCTTCAAAGCGCGGCATGTTGAGCAGGTCGCCAACACGCAGGCCGCGACGTGCAACCTTGTCTTCGTAAGCCGGGCCGATGCCGCGACCGGTGGTACCGATCTTCAGCTCGCCACGAGCCTTTTCACGGGCCTGGTCCAGCGCAACGTGGAAGGACAGGATCAGCGGGCAGGACGGGCTGATACGCAGGCGCTCACGCACCGGTACGCCTTTCTCTTCCAGCTTGATGATTTCCCGCAGCAGAGCGTCTGGTGCAACCACCACGCCGTTGCCGATCAGGCACTGCACGCCTTCGCGCAGTACGCCCGACGGGATCAGGTGCAAGACGGTTTTCTCGCCGTCGATCACCAGGGTGTGGCCTGCGTTGTGGCCGCCCTGGTAGCGCACTACGGCGGCAGCATGTTCGGTCAGCAGATCAACGATCTTGCCTTTGCCCTCATCACCCCATTGGGTGCCCAGGACTACGACATTCTTACCCATAACACTTGTCCTCATTCGCGCAAACTTGGTGCCGGCGGCAGCCGGCGGGAAAACTCAAGAAGCCAGTGGCGATACTTGCCAAAGCCCGTTCTGCTGAATCAATTGCCGGTCGCAGTCCGCTTCACGGGCGGCGGCCAAAGGTTGCCCAGGCAAAGCCTGAACGACACGCTGACCCTCACTGCGCAACTGGCAAACCTGCTGCCAGAGTGCCGCATCCGTACTGTCAGGCATCCAGATACCGCCAGACGGTAGCTCGATCTCAGCACGCCCCAGGGTCACCAGGGTTTTCAAATCGGTAGAGAAGCCCGTTGCCGGACGGGCGCGGCCGAAGTCGGCGCCGATATCGTCGTAACGACCGCCTTGGGCGATCGACTGGCCGACACCCGGCACAAACACGGCGAATACCACGCCGGTGTGGTAGTGGTAGCCGCGCAGCTCACCCAGGTCGAAGTACAGCGGCAGCTGCGGGAAACGCACGGACAGACGCTCGGCAATTGCCAGCAAATCGTCCAGCGCCGCCAGTACCGGCGCCGGCGCATTGGCCAGGCGCTCGCGCGCGGCAGTCAGTACTTCACGACCGCCACACAGATCAACCAGGGCGCGCAACATGCCCGACAAATCGGCAGGCAGGCTTTCGGTCAAGGTAATGACTTCGTCGATAGCCTTGCGTTGCAGGGCATCGAACAACTGCTGTTCAACCTCACCGGACAAACCGGCAGCGCGGGCCAGGCCGCGGTAGATGCCAACATGTCCCAGATCCATGTGCACGTCCGGCACATCGGCCAGTTGCAGCATGGCCAGCATCAGGCTGATGACTTCAACGTCACTGCTCGGACTGCCATCGCCGTACAACTCGGCTCCCAGCTGGATCGGACTGCGCGAGGACGACAGGGCTCGCGGCTGGGCATGCAGCACGCTGCCGGCATAGCACAGGCGGCTCGGGCCTTCGCGACGCAAGGTATGCGCATCGATCCGCGCCACTTGCGGCGTAATGTCGGCACGGAAACCCATCTGCCGGCCCGATTGCGGGTCGATGACCTTGAAGGTGCGTAAATCCAGGTCCTGGCCCGCGCCGGTCAGCAGGGATTCCAGGTACTCGATATGGGGAGTCACGACAAACTCGTAACCCCAGCTCTGGAACAGATCCAACACCTGACGACGCGCAACTTCAATGCGCGCCGCCTCCGGTGGCAGTACTTCTTCGATGCCATCTGGCAGAAGCCAGCGGTCTACCGTTGCCATTACGCCTTCCCCTATCTCCGGGCGACCAGCCTGTCGGCGAGCCTTGAGTGAAGCAGAAAATGGTCGGTTTGCGCACAAACCACGCGCATGAGCGACGGAGCGAAAAGCCCTTCTACCGGCTTCGCCAACCACTTTCCTCGAAAAACTGTCGAGCCAATCGGCCCGGCATCTGCTTAAAAAAACAATCAAACATGCAGACGCAAAAAAGCCGGGGATTTCCCGGCTGCCGCATCATACACACGTTTCCCCAAAGGATCACCCCGCCAGAGGTTTTAGCCGCCCGGCGGGATGATTCAGGTCAACGTCGTATCAAGGCTTGGCTTTTTCCAGGTAATGGAAGAAGTCACTGCTTGGGTCGAGGACCATGACGTCGGATTTGTTCGCGAAGCTTTCACGGTAAGCGCGCAGGCTACGGTAGAACGCGTAGAACTCCTGGTCCTGACCGTAGGCCTTGGAGTAGATCGCAGCAGCCTGGGCATCGCCGTCACCGCGAACCTCTTCGGATTCACGATAGGCTTCAGCCAGCAGCACGCGGCGCTGACGATCGGCGTCGGCACGGATGCCTTCGGCCAACTCGTTACCCTTGGCGCGGTGCTCGCGAGCTTCACGCTCACGCTCGGTGCTCATACGCTCGAACACGCTGCGATTCACTTCTTTGGGCAGGTCGATGGTCTTGACCCGAACATCGACCACTTCGATGCCCAGCTCTTTCTCGGCCATCTTGTTCAGCGAAGCCGTAATGTCCGCCATCAGCGCATCACGTTCACCCGACACCACTTCGTGCAGGGTGCGCTTACCGAACTGGTCACGCAGACCCGATTCCAGACGACGGGACAGACGCTCGTCGGCGATCTGCTTGAGGCCGGAAGTCGCGGTGTAGAAACGCTCAGCGTCCTTCACGCGCCACTTGGCGTAGGCATCGACCATCACGGCTTTCTTTTCCAGCGTCAGGAAGCGTTGCGTCGGTGCATCCAGCGTCATCAGACGTGCGTCAAATTTACGCACCTGGTTAACGTAAGGCACTTTCACATGCAGGCCTGGCTGAACATCGGTCTGGACCACGCGACCGAACTGCAGCAACACCGCACGCTCGGTCTGAGCCACGATGTAGAAGCAGTTCCAGGCAGCGATCGCCACGACGACGCCGACAATAAGGGCGATCAGCGATTTATTGCTCATCAGCGACTCTCCCTGGTACGTGCTTGCTGTTGCTGCAGATCGGCTGCCGCACGCGCATTCGCTTCATTGCTGGTGGCTGCCGCACTGCTCACCGGGGTGCTGGTGTTGCGACCACTCTCGACCATCTTGTCCAGCGGCAAGTACAGCAGATTGCTCTGGCCGTTCTTGTTGCCGGTCACGAGAACCTTGCTGGTGTTGCTGAAGACTTCCTGCATGGTGTCCAGGTACAGACGCTGACGGGTGACTTCAGGGGCCTTGCGGTACTCGGCGACCAGCTTGGTGAAGCGGTCGGCCTCACCCTTGGCGCGCGAGACGGTTTCGTCACGGTAGCCATTGGCATCCTCGAGGATGCGCTGGGCCTGACCACGGGCTTCCGGCACGACGCCGTTGGCATAGGTTTCAGCCTGGTTGCGCGAACGCTGCTCGTCTTCACGGGCGCGGATCACGTCATCGAAGGCTTCCTGAACTTCACGCGGTGCTGCTGCGCTCTGCACGTTGACCTGGGTAACGGTGATACCGGTGCGATAGGTATCCATGAAGCGTTGCAGACGCTCCTTGATTTCGCTGGCCATCAATTCACGACCTTCGGTCAACACCTGGTCCATCGCGGTGGAACCCACCACATGGCGCAAGGCGCTGTCGGTCGCGTGCTGCAGGCTGACTTCCGGCTGATCGACGCTCAGCACGAAGTCCTGCAGGTTGCTGATCTTGTACTGCACGGTCAGCGGCACTTCGACGATGTTTTCGTCTTCAGTCAGCATCTGGCCCTGCTTGGTGTAGGCACGCTCACGCGTGACGTTCTCCATGTACTTCTTGTCGATCGGCGGGAAGTAGATATTCAGGCCCGGGCCAACGGTTTCGTAGTACTTGCCGAAGCGCAGCACCACGGCCTGCTCCTGCTCGTCGACTACATAGACCGCGCTGTACAGCCATACGGCCGCCAACACGACCAGGCCGATACCGAGCAGGCCGCCAAAGCCGCCACTCTTGCCCGGACCACCGCCGTCGTCACCACCACGTTTTTTACCACCACCGAACAACCCGTTCAGGCTTTCCTGCAGCTTTCGGAAGGCCTCGTCGAGATCCGGTGGTCCCTTGCGGTCGCCGTTGTTACGACGCTTGCCACCCCAAGGGTCCTGATTATTCGAGTTGCCACCCGGCTCATTCCAAGCCATAGCGCTCTCCATCTGATAAAGCAAAGACGCACCCACGGCGCGCCGACCAATGCTACAGAATGCCTGTCACCACGACACAACCGCTTTCTCAGGCTTTTATTGCAAAGTGTGTTGCTCGATGAATTCCATCGGCTGCAATCCTTCGCGGCTTACCAGTCGATTCAACTCGACCCGGGGCAAACGAACGGCAAGCAAACTGATGCCTTCTTCGTCGTGTTCTTCTTTTTGCACCGCACCGAGTTCGAAAAACTGCGCACGCAGTCGAGCGAATCGTTGCGGCAAGCGCAAGGTACCGATGAACAAATCACTGCCAAGCAACTCGGCAATGGCTTGTTCAAGCAATTCCAGACCCGTGCCATCACGCGCCGACAGCCAGACCCGCTGGGGCTTGCCGTTTTCGTCGCGCTGGATTTGCGGTTCAACGCCTTCAAGCAAATCGAGTTTGTTATAGACCTCGAGGATCGGCAAGTCCTGGGCACCAATCTCGCCCAGCACCACCATAACCTGCTCGATCTGCAACATGCGATCGGGTTCGGCCGCATCGATCACGTGCAACAACAGGTCGGAGTTGCTCGACTCTTCGAGAGTAGACCGAAATGCCTCGACCAGCTTGTGCGGCAAGTGGCGAATGAACCCTACAGTGTCCGCCAGGACAATCGGCCCCAAATCGTCCAGTTCCAGACGGCGCAGGGTCGGGTCCAGCGTGGCAAACAACTGGTCAGCCGCGTACACGTCGGATTTCGTCACGTTATTGAAAAGCGTGGATTTGCCGGCGTTGGTATACCCCACCAGGGACACGGTAGGGATATCCGCACGGGAGCGGCCGCGTCGCGACTGTTCGCGCTGACTGCGCACTTTCTCCAGCCGGCCCTTGATCTGCCGCAGGCGAACCCGCAGCAAACGGCGGTCGGTTTCCAGCTGGGTTTCACCCGGACCACGCATGCCGATACCACCACCCTGGCGTTCAAGGTGGGTCCAGCCTCGAACCAGCCGGGTGCTCATGTGGTCAAGCTGGGCCAGTTCTACCTGGAGCTTGCCTTCATGGGTACGGGCGCGCTGGGCGAAAATATCGAGAATCAGACCGGTACGGTCGATCACGCGACACTCGAAAACACGTTCGAGGTTACGTTCCTGACTGGGCGTGAGGATGTGATTGAAAATCACCAGATCGGCCTCTTCGGCCTTGACCAGGTCGCGCAGTTCCTCGACCTTGCCGCTGCCGATCAGGAATTTGGCGGTTGGCCGATGACGCGGCACGTTAAAAAACGCAACGGTCTCGGCGCCAGCCGAATTAGCCAACTCCTGAAACTCCTGCGGATCTTCGCGCGCCTCAGGGTCCTGTCCATCCAAGTGAACGAGAATGACTCGCTCACCACCACCGTGGCGCTCAAAGAACAAAGGAGACTCCTATCAGGCGTTACCTGGCTCAGCGTCACCAGCTTCGGATTCGGTTGCGCTTGGCAGACGAATTGGACGAACCGGTACCACTGTAGAGATAGCGTGCTTGTAGACCATCTGGCTTACGGTGTTTTTCAGCAGGATAACGAACTGGTCGAAGGACTCGATCGTGCCTTGCAGTTTGATACCGTTGACCAGGTAGATGGAAACCCCAACTTTCTCTTTACGTAAAGTATTCAAGTAAGGGTCTTGTAGCGAATGCCCTTTTGACATGTGCCGCACTCCTTTAAGGATTCAATATAAAAAATAGGTATTCAGATGGCTTTGGCCGCCCCACCCCCAAGGATAGACGGCAATTGCGAAGACTCAGCTCAATATGGAGATGGTCCCCAAGTATTTCAAGGCGCGTGGCAGATTGTCGCAATCGAGGCTGTCCAGCCAGTGTAAATCAGCCCAACTGCGCAGCCAGGTGAACTGACGCTTTGCCAACTGGCGCGTGGCGATGATTCCACGCTCCTGCATCTCGGCTTGTGTCAGCTTGCCATCCAGGTAATCCCAGACTTGTCGGTAGCCTACTGCACGTATAGACGGCAACCCGGCATGCAGGTCACTTCGCTTACGCAGGGCTACGACCTCGTCAATGAATCCCTGTTCCAACATTAAAGTGAATCTTTGTTTAATTCGCTCATGCAGTACCTGGCGATTTGCCGGGGCAATCGCCAAGTTTGCGACAGTATAGGGCAATTGTTGCCGTCCCGAAGCGGCTGCTTCAGTACTTTGCACAGATTGTTGCAATCTCAGGGCAGTCATGCTTTGACCGCTGACACGATAAACTTCCAGCGCTCGACTAAGTCGCTGCGGATCGTTCGGATGAATACGCGCCGCAGACTCCGGGTCTATTTGCCCAAGCTGTTCGTGCAAGGCCTGCCAGCCAAGGCGTGCAGCCTCTTCCTCAATCTGCGCGCGAACCTCGGGATCAGCCGCCGGCATATCGGCCAGGCCTTCGACCAGAGCCTTGTAATAGAGCATTGTGCCGCCCACCAGCAGCGGTATTTTGCCGCGAGCCGTGATATCAGCCATGGCTTGCAGGGCGTCACGGCGAAAATCGGCAGCCGAGTAGCTCTCGGCCGGGTCAAGAATATCAATCAGGCGATGCGGATATTGCGCCAGGAGCTCCCTGGAAGGCTTGGCCGTACCAATATCCATATCCCGGTAGACCAAGGCTGAATCGACACTGATCAACTCGCAAGGCAGGACCTTGGTGAGTTCGATGGCCAGGTCGGTCTTGCCGGCGGCGGTCGGGCCCATCAGGAAAATTGCAGGGGGAAACTGGCTCATCAACGACCGCGCAAAAACAGTTTGTCCAGATCGTCCAGCCCCAGTTGGGTCCAGGTCGGTCGGCCATGGTTGCATTGACCGCTGCGCTCGGTGTTTTCCATGTCACGCAGCAGACCGTTCATTTCCGGCAAGGCCAGCCGTCGATTCGCCCGAACCGCGCCATGACAGGCCATGGTCCCGAGTAGTTCGTTCAGATGCGCCTGGATGCGATCACTGGTGCCGTATTCCATCAGGTCGGCCAATACATCACCGACCAGGCGGTTGGCTTCCGCCTGCTTGAGCAAGGCTGGAATCTGCCTGATGGCCAGGGTTTCCGGGCCAAGGCGCTGCAATTCGAAACCCAGGCGCTGAAACCAGGCGACGTGCTCTTCGGCGCAATCGGCCTCACGCTGGCTGACCGCCAGCGACTCAGGCACCAGCAGCGGTTGACCGCTCAGGCCTTCGCTGGCCATGGCGATTTTCAGGCGCTCGTACATGATCCGCTCGTGGGCGGCGTGCATGTCCACCAGCACCAACCCCTGAGCGTTTTCGGAAAGAATATAGATACCCTTCAGTTGCGCCAGCGCATAACCCAGCGGCGGGATATCACCCTGCCCATCCGGTAGCGCCATGGCGTTGGCCTCAGGCAGCGGCGCGAAGAACTCGCGATACGCAGCCTGCGCTTCCGCTGCCGGCACAGCGGCCTGCGGGCGTGGCGAATATTGATACTGATAACCCGCGCCAGCGCCAGAACCGGCCGGAGCATTGAACGACGGCTGCGCCTGGGGCTGCTCCAGCAGCGCATTGGCCGCCAGGCGCATTTCGCCCTGGGGACCGAACTCACCCGCTTCGATACCGCTAGGTCGGACGACTGCGGTCACGACCGGTGCTGCCAGTTGATCATCCGGACGCACATCACCCAAGGCGCGATGCAGGGTGCCGTAGAGGAAATCGTGGACCATGCGGCCGTCACGGAAGCGAACTTCGTGCTTGGTCGGGTGCACGTTGACGTCGACGCCTGCTGGATCAACTTCGAAAAACAGCACGAAAGTCGGGTGCCGGCCGTTGAACAGCACATCGCGGTAGGCCTGGCGCACCGCATGGGCCACCAGCTTGTCACGCACGGCACGGCCGTTGACGAAGAAATACTGCAAATCCGCCTGACTGCGGTTGAAGGTGGGCAACCCGACCCAACCCCACAGGTGCAGGCCATTGCGCTCGATTTCAATCGGCAGCGCCTGCTCCAGGAACCCCGGGCCGCAGATCGCCGCTACTCGTCGGGCGCGGGCCGCATCATCGTGGGCCTCGTGCAGGCTGAGAATGGTCTTGCCGTTGTGGCGCAGATGAAACGCCACGTCGAACCGCGCAAGTGCCAGGCGCCTGATCACTTCCTGCAGGTGATCGAATTCGGTTTTTTCGGTCTTGAGAAACTTGCGCCGCGCCGGGGTATTGAAGAACAGATCGCGTACTTCAACCGAGGTGCCGACTGGGTGGGCGGCTGGCTGTACCCGGGGCGCCATGTCACGCCCTTCGGTTTCGACCTGCCAGGCCTGGTCAGCGTCGCGGGTGCGGGATGTCAGGGTCAGGCGCGCCACGGAGCTGATCGAGGCCAGGGCCTCACCACGAAAACCCAGGCTCATGACCTGCTCGAGGTCTTCCAGATTGCGAATCTTGCTGGTGGCGTGACGGGCCAGGGCCAGCGGCAGGTCATCGGCAGAAATGCCGCTGCCATCGTCACGCACCCGCAGCAGTTTGACACCACCTTGCTCGACATCGACATCGATACGCCGGGCACCGGAATCGAGGCTATTTTCCAACAGTTCCTTGATCACCGATGCCGGGCGTTCGACCACCTCACCGGCAGCAATCTGGTTCGCCAGCCGTGGACTGAGCAGCTCGATGCGAGCACTGTTGCTGATGACCTGATTCATTCCTTGGCCGCCAGCTCGTTACCCGGAATAGTCAGGTGCTGACCGACCTTGAGCTCGTCACTCGGCAGCTTGTTGGCGCTACGCAGGGAAGCCGGTGACACTTGATAACGCACAGCGATCATCGCCAGCGTTTCGCCCGGGCTTACCCGATGGTCACGCGGCCCCTGGGCGATCTTGCCGGAGTCGCGCAGCCAGGCAATATAAGTACCCGGTGGTGGATTTTGCTGGAAGAACTGGCGCACACCACTGCTGATCGAGCGAGCCAGCGCCTGCTGGTGATTTGCCGCTGACAGTTTGGATGCCTCGTTGGCATTGGAGATAAACCCGGTTTCCACGAGGATCGACGGAATATCCGGAGACTTCAACACCATGAACCCTGCCTGTTCAACCCGTTGCTTGTGCAGTGGCGTTACCCGGCCAATATTGGTCAATACCTTTTGTCCAACGTTCAGGCTGGACGTCAGGGACGCCGTCATCGACAGGTCAAGCAGCACGCCGGCAAGCATGCGGTCCTTGTCATCGAGGCTGACGTTGCCGGCACCGCCGATCAGGTCGGAGCGGTTTTCGCTGTCGGCCAGCCAGCGGGCCGTCTCCGACGTCGCGCCGCGATCAGACAAGGCAAACACAGACGCACCAAAGGCCGCAGCCGAAGGCGCCGCGTCGGCGTGAATCGAAACGAACAGGTCGGCACCCTTCTTGCGGGCGATCTCGGTTCGGCCGCGCAATGGAATGAAGTAGTCACCGGTACGGGTCAATTCGGCGCGGAAGCCTTTCATGCCGTTGACCTGACGCTGCAGCTCGCGGGCGATGGCCAATACCACGTCTTTTTCGCGCTGACCGCGCGAGCCCGAGGCACCCGGGTCTTCGCCACCGTGACCGGCGTCGATCACCACAATGATGTCGCGCTTGCCAGCTGGGGCGGGAGGCAGCTTGATCGCTGGTTCCACAGGTGTAACCGGCACCGCCGGCACCGTGGCAACGGATGGAGTCGGTGCTGGCGGCGGCGCGGCATCGGACGGGTTATCGAACAGATCGACCACCAGCCGGTTGCCATACTGGGCATTCGGCGCCAGGGAGAAGCTTTTCGGAGTAACGGCCTTTTTCAGGTCGATGACCACGCGCAGGTCGGTCGGCGTGCGTTGGGCCGAGCGCATGGCGGTGATTGGAGTATTCGAGGTATTGACGTTCAGCGGCGCAGCGAGGGTCGCGCCGTTGATGTCGATGACCAGGCGATCCGGTGCGGTAAGGGTAAAAACACTGTGCTGCACGGGACCGGTCAGGTCAAACACCAGTCGTGTGTTGTCCGGTGCACGCCACAGACGAACACTGTTGACCTTCGAATCGGCCACAGCGTCGACGGTCACCGCCAAAAACACCATCCCTACGGCAGCCACCAACGCGCGAAAGCGCATACCTAACCCCATCATCTATTTGGATTCCAACGCCAAGGCGGCACACCAGACCTCGCCGCGCGAGCCCTGGGATAAAATTTTCAGCGAACGCCCGCTGTCATGCGGGCTAATGGTAATGGTCAGGTCGGGCTTTGGCAAAAAGCCCGCACCTTTATCCGGCCATTCGATCAGGCACAGGGCATCATCTTCGAAATAGTCGCGAATGCCCAGGTACTCAAGCTCTTCCGGATCGACCAGGCGGTACAAGTCGAAATGGAAAGCGCGTACTTCACCGATTTCGTAGGGCTCGACCAGGGTAAACGTCGGACTTTTCACCGCCCCGACATGACCCAGGCCCCGGATGATACCCCGGGACAGCGTGGTTTTCCCCGCGCCAAGATTCCCCTCAAGAAAAATCAGGCCATGACCTTGGGTAGTTTGGGCGATGCGTGCGCCAAAGTCGCTCATGGCCTGCTCATCGGCCAGGTACAGGGTTACTTCAGACACGGTGCATGCTCCTCCAACAACTGACGAATGGCTGGAATCAGATCACTGGCCGCCAACCCACGGCCGAATTTACCTTGTTGCGCGCCAGCATTGGCGTGCAACCACACCCCCAGGCAGGCCGCATCGAACGCCGTCATGCCTTGGGCCAGCAGCGCGCCGACCAGGCCGGCCAGCACATCACCGAGACCCGCAGTGGCCATGGCCGGATGCCCCTGATGACAAAGCGCCAGTCGCCCGTCGGGATGGGCGACCAGACTGCCCGCGCCTTTCAAAACCACGACCGCTGTGTATTTTTTGCTCAGTGCATGGGCCGCTGCCGGACGATCCGCCTGAACCTCGGCGGTGCTTATCCCGAGCAACCGGGCGGCCTCCCCCGGATGCGGGGTGATTACGCAATCCCTGGGCAGAGTTGCACGCTCTTCGGCCAACAGGTTCAGCGCGTCGGCATCCCACACTTGTGGCAGGGCCGCATCGGATGCCGCCGACAGCAGACTGCGCCCCCAGCCGGCCCGGCCCAATCCCGGACCGACGACCAACACGGACACTTTTTGTAGCAATTCCATCAACTGATTGGCTGAAGAGGTTCCCAGCACCATCGCCTCGGGAATTCTGGCCAGCGCAGCAGGGACATGTTCGGCGCGGGTCGCCACGGACACCATGCCGGCGCCACTGCGAAGTGCGCTTTGCGCGCTGAGCAGGATAGCGCCCCCCAGACCGTGGTCGCCGCCAATCAGCAATACATGACCGAATTTTCCCTTGTGCGAAGCCGGTGCTCGTGAGGCCAGCCGCGGCAGGTTACCGGGCATCAGTCGGCGAGCGCTGACCGGCGCCCCCGCAAGCATCTGCGGATCCGCGTGCAAATCATTGAATACCAGCTCGCCGACCACGTCCGCTGCTTCACCGGTGAACAATCCCAGCTTCAATCCAATGAAGGTCACCGTCAGGTCGGCACTCACGGCACGACCAAGGATGCGACCCGTATCCGCGCACAACCCTGACGGAATATCCACCGCCGCAACCGGCAGTGCGCTGGCATTGATCGCGGCGATGGCGCCGGCATACGGCTCACGCACGTCACCGCTCAGACCGGTGCCAAGCAAAGCATCCAGCACAATGCCGCGCAATCCGGTTTGTGCCGTCCAGGGTTCGATGACCACGTTTTCGGACACTGCCTCGGCATGGGCCAACGCCGCGTCGCCCTGCAAGCGCTGCGAATTCCCCACCGCCAGCACCCGCACCGCCCATCCGGCACGCTGGGCCAACACGGCCACCAGATACCCGTCCCCGGCGTTATTGCCATGTCCGGCCAACACGCACAGTTCATTCGCTGTCGGCCATTGCCGCACCAGCGCCCGCCACGTCGCTCGGGCCGCGCGCTGCATCAATTCGAAGCCCGGTGTGCCGGCCGCGATCAGGCTCGCATCGAGCCCTCGCACTTGCGCGGCGCTGTACAGCGCGTCGGGTAATTCATCTTTAGTGTGCGGCATGCGTCTTCAGGCTCCGATGTCTGGCAGAATTATACGCACCTCAGCTCCGGTTTCTCTTGTCTCATGCCTGCTATTACCACAGATCTGCCCGCCCTCGCCCAATCCATCAAGGACTGGGGCCGCGAGCTGGGCTTTCAGCAAGTCGGCATCAGCGGCCTCGACCTGGCCGAGCATGAGCAGCACCTGGAGCACTGGCTCGAAGCCGGCTACCACGGCGAAATGGAGTACATGGGCGCCCACGGCAGCAAACGCTCGCATCCCGAAGAGCTGGTGCCGGGCACGCTGCGCGTGGTGTCCCTGCGCATGGACTACCTGTCGGGCGACACGCAAATGGCGAAAATGCTCACCCAACCGGAAAAAGCCTACGTCTCGCGTTACGCCCTGGGCCGCGATTACCACAAGTTGATCCGCAAACGCGTGCAGCAACTGGCAGAAAAAATTCAGGCCCAGATCGGCCCGTTCGGGTTCCGTGCTTTCGTCGACAGCGCGCCCGTGCTGGAAAAAGCCATCGCCGAGCAGGCGGGCCTTGGCTGGATCGGCAAAAACACCCTGGTGTTGAATCGCAAGGCCGGCAGTTATTTCTTCCTGGCAGAGCTGTTCGTCGATTTGCCGCTGCCGGTGGATCCGCCCCACGCCGGCGAACATTGCGGCCGCTGCACGGCCTGCCTCGATATCTGCCCGACCAATGCTTTCGTGGGCCCCTATGTGCTGGACGCCCGACGCTGTATTTCCTACCTGACCATCGAACTCAAAGGCGCCATCCCCGAAGATCTGCGACCGCTGATCGGCAACCGGGTGTTCGGTTGCGATGACTGCCAGATTGTCTGCCCATGGAACCGCTTTGCCCGCCCCTCCGGCGAAAGCGACTTCAAGCCGCGGCACAACCTGGACAACGCCGAGCTGGCCGACTTGTTCATGTGGGACGAGGACAAGTTCCTCAGCAACACCGAAGGCTCGCCGCTACGCCGGGCGGGCTATCACAGCTGGCTGCGCAACCTGGCGGTCGGGCTGGGCAATGCGCCTTCGACCATTCCAGTGCTCGAAGCGCTGAAGGCTCGCAGGGAATACCCCTCGGAGTTGGTGCGCGAACACGTCGAGTGGGCCCTGAAACAACACGGACTCCTGTAGGAGCGAGCCTGCTCGCGAAAAACCCGAGAGCGCCGCGGGCATTCAGGATGCCCGCGTTATCGTTGACGTCCATCGCGAGCAGGCTCGTTCCTACAGAGGCCCGCGTTCAGGCTTCGTCGTTATAGACGAACTTGGGCATTTCCCAGTGAAAACGGATGGCCAGCAACCGCAGCAGGAAACCGCCGAACAGGGTAATCAGGATCGACTGCTCGCTGGGCAATTGCAGGTAGATGCACAGCATGTAGCACCACGCCGCGGCAAACGAGACGCTGGCGTAAAGCTCGCGACGGAAGATCAGCGGGATGTCGTTGCAGAAAATATCCCGCAGGATGCCGCCAAACACACCGGTGATCACGCCGCTGACCGATGCCACCAACATCCCATGGCCCATTTCCAGAGCAGTCATGCAGCCAATCAGGGTAAATGCCACCAGGCCCACGGCATCGAGCACCAGAAACAACGAGCGCAGGTGGCGCATCCAGCGCGCCGTAAACACCGTGATCATTGCCGCGGCCGAGGTCAGCACCAGGTATTCGGGGTGTTTGACCCAGGTCAGCGGATAGTGCCCGAGCAATACGTCGCGCACCGAACCGCCCCCCAGCGCTGTGATACAAGCGATCAGCACCACGCCAAACCAGTCCATGCCGCGCCGGCCGGCAGACAGGGCGCCGGTCATGGCTTCGGCGGTGATGGCGATCAGGTAGAGCATCAGCAACATGGTGGCGGTCCTTGCACAAAAGGCGCGCAGTCTACTCACTTCAACAAGGCACCAAAAGAGTGCTCCATAGAAAGCACTGCTCCCGTGGTGAGGGGGTTACCCGCGCAGGCTCGCGAAGCGGCCCCAAAACCAAGCCAAAGTGTTTTGTCAGTAAGTCCGCGCCGGCCGATTTACGGGGGCAAGCCCCCTCGCCACAAAGGCGCCGCCCAATCAGAACTTGATGAAATGCTTGCGGTAGTGCTGCAGCTCGGCGATCGATTCGCGGATGTCGTCCAGCGCCAGGTGGGTGCTGCCCTTCTTGAAGCTGTCGCGAACGTCCGGTGCCCAGCGCGCGGCGAGCTCCTTGAGGGTCGACACGTCGAGGTTGCGGTAGTGGAAATAGCTTTCCAGAGATTTCATGTGGGTATAAAGGAAGCGACGGTCCTGGCAGATACTGTTGCCGCAGATCGGTGACTTGCCCTTCGGCACCCACTGTTCCAGGAAGGCAATGGTTTGCGCTTCGGCTTCGGCCATGCTGATGCGGCTGTCGCGAACGCGCTGGGTGAGTCCGGAGCCACCGTGTTGACGGGTGTTCCATTCGTCCATGCCCGCGAGGATGGCGTCGCTGTGGTGGATCGCGATCACCGGACCTTCAGCCAGGGTGTTCAGGTCACTGTCGGTGACGATGGTGGCCATCTCGATGATGACGTCGGTATCAGGGTTCAGACCGGTCATTTCCAAGTCGATCCAGATAAGGTTCTGCGAGTTTTGCATGTGTCGGCTCCCAAGTAATGCTGCGCAGTTTAGCCTAGGCCGGTGGCCGGGCGTGCTAAACTCGCCGCCGCTTTACCTAATCGCTGCATTCTTGATACGGAACACCCATGGCCAAACGCCAACTCAATCGTCGTCAAAACTGGCGCATCGAAAAGATTCAGGGCGAACGCGCTGCCCGCGCCGCCAAACGCGAGTCCTCGGCTGTCGAGGCACTCGAGGGCGGTGACCTGGGCCCGGAACAGCACGGCCTGGTGATCGCGCACTTCGGTGTGCAGGTCGAAGTCGAGGCTCGCGACGGTGAACTGGCCGGCCAGGTGTTCCGCTGCCACCTGCGCGCCAACCTGCCGGCGCTGGTGACTGGCGACCAGGTGGTCTGGCGTGCCGGCAACCAGGGCATCGGCGTGATCGTCGCGCAACTGCCGCGCAACACCGAGCTGTGTCGCCCGGACAGCCGTGGCCAGCTCAAGCCGGTAGCGGCCAACGTCGACATGATCGTAATCGTGTTTGCACCGCTGCCCGAGCCCCATGCGAACCTGATCGACCGTTATCTGGTGGCCGCCGAGCATGCGGGCATCAAGCCACTGCTGCTGCTCAACAAGTTCGACCTGATCGACGAACACAACGCACCGGCCCTGAACGCCCTGCTCGCGGTTTACCGCACCCTCGGTTACCCGGTGCTGGAAGTGTCGGCACACCATGGCAACGGCATGGAGCAACTTCAGAAACAACTGGACGGGCGCATCAGCGTGTTCGTCGGCCAGTCCGGTGTCGGCAAGTCCTCGCTGGTCAACAGTCTGCTGCCCAACGTCGAGACCCGCGTCGGGCCGTTGTCCGAACTGTCCGGCCAGGGCACCCACACCACCACCACCGCGCGATTGTTCCACTTCCCCGGCGGCGGTGAACTGATCGACTCCCCGGGCATCCGCGAATTCGGCCTGGGCCACGTCAGCCGCGCCGATGTCGAAGCCGGCTTCATCGAGTTCAACGACCTGCTCGGCACCTGCCGCTTCCGCGACTGCAAGCACGACCGCGAACCCGGTTGCGCCCTGCTCAAGGCCCTGGAAGATGGCCGCGTGCAGCAACAACGCATGAACAGCTACCGCTCGATCATCGCCAGCTTGCCGGAAAACGGCTACTAAACAGACGCGCCCACCGCTCCGATGCCAACGGGGTGGTGGGTGGCGGCCCTGCCCCGAAACAAAATCCCGCCGTTTTAAACGTCAGACCTTTCTGTAAGGCATTCGCACGCCTGCTTGTAGGGCATTTCTCTTTAAGCGCCGAGCCCTTGTAGCCGTTCGCCAATCACCTAAGTTCAAGCCCTCTTCGCACTCCGGCGACACAGAGGGACACCTATGCAAACCTACCATTTGTTCATCAGCCATTCGTGGAGCTACCCCCACGCCCACGACAATCTCGTGCGCCTGCTCAACGCCAGGCCCGGTTTCATGTACAAGAATTTTTCGGTGCCAACGGACAACCCGATCGTGGGCGCCAAAACCGACAAACAGCTTGAGGAGGCCATCGAAAACAAGATCCGTGCATGCTCGGCGGTGCTGATCATGGCCGGCATGTATTCCACGTACAGCAAGTGGATCAACAAGGAAATCGAGATCGCCAAGCGCATGGGCAAGGTGATCATCGCGATCAAGCCGTTCGGTGCCGAGCGAATTTCCACTGTGGTGCGTAACGCGGCCCATGCCGAGTGCGCGTGGAACACCAACAGCATCATCAGCGCGATTCGCCAGCATACGGCGGTGTAACCATGCGCAAGGGACTGTTTATCGGCATCAACGACTACACCCACGTTTCGCGCCTGAGCGGCTGCAGTAACGACGCCATGGCCATGGCTTCCGTGCTCAAGACTGACGCCAACGGCGATCCGAACTTCAAGAACATCGTTCTGACCTCCGCCGAGGATTACCTGAGCCGGGAAAAGCTCGAAGACCAGATACGCGATTTGTTTTCCGGCGACTGTAACGTCGCGCTGCTGTACTTCGCCGGCCACGGCAGCTTCGATAGCGATACCGACGAAGGCATGTTGATCCCTCAGGATTACAGGAACCCCAAGGACGGGATTCGCATCAGCGACATTCTCAACTGGGCGACCAAGGCGACCAGGATCAAAAACAAGGTGATCATTCTCGACTGTTGCCAGAGCGGCTCGGCCGGCGAGTTGCGCGCCTTGCGCAGCGAGGGCAGCGTGGTCGGTGAAGGCATGACCATCCTCACCGCCTGCAAAAAGGAAGAACCGGCGATGGAAGGCGCGCAGCACGGTGTGTTCACCGGATTGTTGCTCCAGGCCCTGCACGGCGGCGCTGCGAACATCCTGGGCAAGATCACGCCTGGCAGCCTGTATTCGTTTGTCGACAATGCCCTCGACGCCTGGGAGCAGCGTCCGGTGTTCAAGACCAACGTCTCGCAGTTCATTTCGCTGCGCGAAGTGTCACCGCTAATCCCCAAGGAAATCCTGCGCAAACTCCCCGAATGGTTTGCCGAAGCGGAGTCGGTGTACCCCCTCGCCCCCAGCTTTGAGCCCACCGAGCCAGAGTTCAACCCGGAGCACGGTGAGGTCTTCGCCCAGCTGCAAAAGTGCAACCGCCACAGTCTCATCGAACCGGTGGACGCCGAGCATATGTACTACGCCGCCATCCATTCCACCGGCTGCCGGCTCACCGCCCTCGGCGCCTATTACCGCGAACTCGCCATCAAGGGACATTTCTGATGCCAGTCTTTATCAGCTACCGCCACATGGATCGCGCCCATGCGATCAACATCAATAACCGCCTCATGCAGGCCAACATCAAGACTTACCTCGACGTGCTGGACCCGGAGTCACAGACCACCGACGACATCACCGGCGTGATTACCCGCAACATCAGTGAATGCACGCACTTGCTGGCAGTGGTCTCGGATAAAACCGCCCTGTCCTGGTGGGTGCCGTTCGAAATCGGCGAGGCGACCATCACCAATCGACGCATCTGCTCGTTCAAGACCGGCCCGGCAGAACTGCCGTTGTACCTCGACAAGTGGCCGAAACTTACCCACGAGAAAGACATCGAGTTTTTCATTGATGCCTATCGCAGCGAAGCGATACTCAAGCGTTCGATGTCACTGGAGTCTATAAACGGTAGCGAGTCCATGCGCAGCGCCAACAGGAGCAATGCCGACCGCTTCCACAGCGACCTCAAATCCAGAATTAACCGGGGTTTCTGAGGTAGCGCCGACAAAAAAGCCGACATCACTGTCGGCTTTTTTGTCGCTCACTGCTTTGGCGTTGCAGCCGGCTTGGCCGTTTCGCCCGGCTTTGGCGGCGGGTCATCGAACAGGTTCAGGCGCTCACGCAGTTCGTGGGCCGGCAGCGGTTCCTTGTCCGCCGGCAACGCGTTCGGATCAGCCGGCTTGGCTGGTGCGGTTGGCGTGGCCGGTGCCGCGTCCGGAGTAGCCGAGCTTTGCGGGGCAGCGGGGGCAGGGTCCGCGCCTTGTGCACCCTCGATGGTCCGCTGGGCTTTTTTGGTCAGCACGACGATGTCGATGCGACGGTTGACCGGGTTGAGCGGATGCTCGCGATCGAACAAGGCCGAGGAGGCATAACCGACCACTCGGGCCACCTGCGATTCCGGGTAACTGCCCGCCACCAGCGCACGCCGCGCCGCGTTGGCCCGGTTGGCCGAGAGCTCCCAGTTGCCGAAATCGCCGGTGCCGGTGTACGGCTTGGCGTCGGTGTGGCCACTGATGCTGATCTTGTTTGGCACCGCTTTGATGGTGTCGGCCATGGCCAGCAGGATGTCTTCGAAATACGGCTTCAGGCGTGCTGAGCCTGAGTCGAACATCGGCCGGTTCTCGGCGTCCATGATCTGGATGCGCAAGCCGTTCGGCGTGATCTCGAACAGGATCTGGTCCTTGAACTTTTGCAGTTGCGGGTTCTCGTCGACCTTGTTCTGCAATTCCTGCAGCAACAGTTCGAGGCGTTCCCTCTCAACCATTTCGGCCATACCTTCGACCTGATCGGTGTCGACTGTCACCCGGTCCGGTTGCGGCTGCGACTTATCCTCGGGGTTAAGGGTGTTTTCCGGTGCCAGGGTCGGCGTTCCGCCCAAATCAATGATGTAGGGCGTACCGCTTTCGGTAAAGCCGACCGGGTCTTTGAAGTAACCGGAGATGGCTAACTTCTGTTCTGGCGTGGCGGTGGACAGCAGCCACAACACCAGGAAAAACGCCATCATCGCCGTGGCAAAGTCGGCGAAGGCGATTTTCCACGAGCCACCGTGATGCCCGCTGGCGTAGCGCTTGACGCGCTTGATGATTATCGGCTGATTGTTTTCCATGGCTTAACGACCGCGAACCGCTTGTTCCAGCTCGGCAAAGCTTGGACGGTGCGCCGGATACAGAACCTTGCGTCCGAATTCCACGGCCAGCGACGGTGGCATGCCGGAAGCCGAAGCGACCAGCGAAGCCTTGATGGCTTCGTAGATGTTCAACTCTTCCTTGGCATCGTGACGCAGCGCATGCGCCAGGGGGCCGAAGAAACCATAAGCAGCGAGAATACCGAAGAAGGTACCGACCAGCGCCGCACCTACGTGGACACCAATCATTTTCTGGTCACTTTCACCCAGCGAAGCCATGGTCACCACGATGCCCAGTACCGCGGCGACAATACCGAAGCCCGGCATGGCGTCGGCAATGCCGTTCACCGCGTGGGACGGATGGTCCAGGTCTTCCTTGAGGCTGGCCAGTTCCATGTCGAACAGGTTTTCAAGTTCGTGGGGCGCCATGTTGCCGGAGGACATGATGCGCAGGTAATCGCACACGAACGCGGTCATGCGCTCGTCCTTGAGGACAGTCGGGTACTTGGCAAAGATCGGGCTCGCGGCGGCATCTTCGATGTCACCTTCGATGGCCATCATGCCTTCGCGGCGGCTCTTGTTGAGGATCTCGTAGATCAGGCCCAGCACTTCAAGATAGAAGGAATGATTGAAACGCGAGCTGAACAGGCTCAAGGACTTCTTGAGCACGTGCATCGTCATGTAGCCGGGGTTGGCCTGCACGAAGGCGCCAAGGGCTGCGCCGCCGATAATCATCACCTCGAAAGGCTGGATCAGGGCGGCAATCTTGCCGTGGGAAAGCACGTATCCGCCGAGTACGCTCGCGAATACGACAATGATGCCGATTAATTTAGCCATAGGTTAGGAGAGCACTTACTGAGTCGGGTTCAAGGTCATATTCGGAAGTTAAAAAATCTCTTCTTCTATTTATCGGCAAAACTGCGCCAGACTATAGCCAGTTCAGGCGAAAAGATAATTTGACCCACTCAGGGCATAGGTAACGTTGACAATGATCGCCTCCAGCCATGGCTAACGAAACGAACGTCCCCACTGCAAAACCGACCACTGTCGAAGGCTGGGTCAAGCTTCTCGATGGCGTACGCCTGCCGGTTCCACAAGCCAGCCATGACCTGGTGTGTAACGCAATCGGCGATAATCGCCGCTCGTTGCGCGACATTGCCGACCTGATGCAGGACAGCCCGGCCCTTGCCCTGAGCGTGATTCGCGAAGCCAACCGCCACACCCATGGCAGCATGACCACGCCCGCCGAAAACCTTGAGGTCGCAATCAATCGCCTTGGCCTCAAGCGCACCCAAGAGCTGCTCGCGCGCCTGCCTGTCGAACCTCAGGCCGGGATTCCCAAGGCCTTGCGCCAGATGCAGATGATCAGTCAGCACGCCACGCAACAAGCCAAGGGTTTTTTTGCCAGTCGCCTGGCGCGGCTTTGGCAGGACATCCACTGGGGCAGCCTGTTGTTTCTGTCACCCTTGTGGCCGCTGGCGCTGACGCACCCGCAATTACTCGAAGACTGGGAGCTGCGGGTCATTCATAAGGGCGAGTCGGCGCGCAAAGTCGAAAAGCAGTTGTTTGGCGTGCGCCTGCTGGAAATATGCCAGGCCCTGGTGGAGATCTGGCACCTGCCGATCTGGGTGCTGCAGGGCTATCGACTGTTGCTCTGCGAGCAGCGCGAACTGGTGAAAGTCTTGCGCATCGCGCGTGACAGCGAGCATCCATTGCGCCAGCAAAACCGCCTCGATGACGATCCAACCTTGCGCCGGTGGCTCAATCAACCGGCCAACACCGTGTTGCTGGCCAATGGTCTGGCGCTGTCGGCGCAACAGGCCTGGGACAGCCCGCACAGTGAGCGTTGGCAGTATTTGACCAGCCTCTACCTGCAAATACCGATGCACGAAGTGCAACAACAGCTGCACCAGCAGGCGGCCAACAGCGCCCGCCATCACGCCATGCCCGATCTCTGGCACCCCGCCGAGTCGTTGATCTGGCCATGTGGCACGAAGCGCATCCATACCAGGCTGTTGCCGGCTGCGGCACCGACCGCCGAAGACCTGGCGAAGTGGCGCAGGCAATGTGCCGAATTGCTGCACGAGCCGAGCCGTTTCACCAACGCCATGCACCTGACCATCGCGGCACGTGACGCATTGGTGGCCTGCGGCATGCGCCGAGTGATGATCCTGATGGCCGATCGCACCCAGACTAACCTGCGGGTGCACCAGACGGCCGGGTTACCGCAGGAAGCCGCCGGGCTGAATTTTGCGGTCAGTCAGAGCAGCGTGTTGCAACGACTGCTCGCGCAACAGGCGCAAGTGCGCCTGACGCCGGCCAACAACGGGCAATTTTCAGCCTTGCTACCCAACAGCCTGCGTTCGCAATTCAGTGGTGAACACCTGCTGTTGCGTTCGCTGGTCAACAATGGCCGGGTGATCATGATTGTCGTGGCCGATCAGGCGGGCGGGCCATTCTCGGAACTTTGCGTGCAAGCCTTCGGCAAAACTGCCCAGTGCATCGAGAAAGCCCTGCACAGCTTTAGTCACCGTGGCCGATAAGCTGCGTTACAATCCTCCCTTTTGTGCTCTGGAGACCTCAAATGTCTGACTTCTCTGGCTTGCCGCTGGTGATCGAGCCGAGCGACTTGCTCCCTCGCCTCGACGCCCGCGAACTGATTCTGGTGGACTTGACCAGTGCCACCCGTTACGCCGAAGGGCACATTCCCGGCGCGCGTTTTGTCGATCCGAAACGCACGCAACTCGGCCAGGCACCTGCCCCGGGGCTGATGCCTGCGCGGGCAGCACTGGAAACATTGTTTGGCGAGTTGGGGCACAACCCCGATGCGGTCTACGTGGTGTATGACGACGAAGGCGGCGGTTGGGCCGGCCGCTTCATCTGGCTGCTGGATGTCATCGGCCACAGCAAGTACCACTATATAGATGGCGGCCTGCCGGCCTGGCTGGCGGAAGGCTTGCCCATGTCGATCCAGATTCCGCCATCGGTGGGTGGCCCGGTTTCACTGACCCTGCACGACGAACCCACTGCCACCCGTGAGTACCTGCAAAGTCGCCTCGGCGCCGCCGACCTGGCGATATGGGACGCGCGCGGACCGCTGGAGTACTCCGGCGAGAAAGTGCTGGCAGCCAAGGGCGGGCACATTCCCGGCGCGGTCAATTTCGAATGGACCGCGGGCATGGATCAGGCACGCCAGTTGCGCATCCGCACCGATATGCCGCAGATCCTCGAACAGCTCGGGATCAGCAAAGACAAAGAAGTGATTACCCACTGCCAGACCCATCATCGTTCTGGCTTCACCTATCTGGTGGCCAAGGCTCTCGGTTATCCGCGGGTCAAAGGCTACGCCGGCTCCTGGGGCGAATGGGGCAACCATCCCGATACGCCTGTAGAGATTTAAGGTTTTTAAGGACAGTTAATGAACAAGCGTCTGTTTATCCTCAGTCAGTACCTGCTGCCCCACAACTTGCTCTCGCGACTGGCCGGCTGCATCGCCGAATGCCGCGTGCGCTGGTTCAAGAACGCCTTCACCGCCTGGTTCGCCAAGCGCTATCAGGTGGACATGTCCCAGGCGCTGGTCGAAGACCTGACCGCCTACGAGCACTTCAATGCGTTCTTCACCCGCGCACTGAAAGACGGTGCCCGTCCACTGGACCAGACCCCTGGCGCGATTCTCAGCCCCGCCGACGGCGCAATCAGCCAATTGGGTCCGATCGAGCACGGTCGCGTGTTCCAGGCCAAGGGCCACAGCTTCAGCGTGCTGGAACTGTTGGGTGGCGATGCGGCAAACGCTGCGCCGTTCATGGGTGGTGACTTTGCGACCATTTACCTGTCGCCCAAAGACTACCACCGCGTGCACATGCCGCTGGCCGGCACCTTGCGCGAGATGGTCTACATCCCGGGCCGCCTGTTCTCGGTGAACCAGACCACGGCGGAAAACGTCCCGGAACTGTTCGCCCGTAATGAGCGCGTAGCCTGCATTTTCGACACCGAGCGTGGGCCGATGGCCGTGGTGCTGGTGGGCGCAATGATCGTGGCCTCGATTGAAACCGTCTGGGCCGGCCTGGTCACGCCGCCGAAGCGCGAGCTGAAAACCTTCCGCTACGACGAAGCCGCGCGCGCGCCGATCCACCTGGAAAAAGGTGCAGAGCTGGGTCGTTTCAAACTGGGTTCGACCGCAGTGGTGCTGTTCGGGCCGGATCAGGTCAAGTGGGCTGAAGAAATGACTGCCGGCGTTGCCGTGCAGATGGGCCAAGGCATGGGCTCACCGAAGGCCTGACAGACACAATCACTGTAGGAGCGAGCACGCTCGCGATGAACCTGAGAGCGACGCAGGCATTCAGTAAGCCCGCGTCATCGTTGACGTCCATCGCGAGCATGCTCGCTCCTACAGTGGGCTTGCGCGTTACAGATGTCCGTCGCGATCGCGCAAACCCAGCAGGTACAACACGCCATCCAGCCCCAGCGTCGAAATCGCCTGCTTGGCCGACTGCTTGACCAGCGGCTTGGCACGGAACGCCACGCCTAACCCGGCAATCGCCAGCATCGGCAAGTCATTGGCACCGTCACCGACCGCAATGGTCTGCTCCAGGCGCAAACCTTCCTTGTGTGCCAGTTCCTTCAGCAAATCCGCCTTGCGCTGCGCATCGACGATCGGCTCGACCGCGACACCGGTAACCTTGCCGTCCACCACTTCCAGCTCGTTGGCGAACACGTAGTCGATGCCCAGTTTGGCCTGCAATTGCTTGGCGAAGTAGGTGAAGCCACCGGACAGAATCGCCGTCTTGTAGCCCAGGCGCTTGAGCTCGGCGAACAGGGTTTCGGCGCCTTCGGTCAGGCGCAGGGAGGCGCCGATCGAATCCAGCACGCCGACATCCAGCCCCTTGAGCAAAGCCAGGCGCTCTTTGAAGCTGGCGCGGAAGTCCAGCTCACCGGCCATCGCCCGCTCGGTAATTTCCGATACCTTGTCGCCGACACCCGCAGCCTTGGCCAGCTCGTCGATGACTTCGGCCTCGATCAGGGTCGAATCCATGTCGAAAACCGCCAGGCGACGATTACGCCGGAACAACGAATCTTCCTGGAAGGCGATATCGACGTTCAATTCCTGGGCGACGCTGAGGAATTCGGCTCGCAGCGCTTGCGGATCGGCCGCTTCGCCGCGCACGGAAAACTCGATGCAACCCTTGCCCTTGTCAGCCGGCGTGTCCAGAGGCATGCGCCCGGACAGACGATCGATGTGGTCGATGTTCAAACCATATTTGGCGGTAATCGAGCTGACGGCCTGCAACTGCCCCGCCGTCACTTTGCGGGTCAGCAGGGTGACAATGTGGCGTTTTTTGCCCTGGTTGCCGACCCATTGCTGGTAGTCCTCTTCGGAGACCGGCGTGAATCGAACCTGCTGATCGAGTTCGTATCCCTTGAACAGGATGTCCTTGAGCACGGACTTGCCTTGCTCTGTGTCAGGAATTTCAACCAGGATGCCGAACGACAGGGTGTCGTGGATCACCGCCTGACCGATGTCGAGAATGTTCACACCACCCTGGGCCAGAACGCCGGTAATGGCCGCAGTCAGACCCGGACGGTCGACTCCCGTGATGTTTATCAGGACGATTTCGCGCAAGGCGCACCCCCGCAGGTGGAAAAAAACCGCATTCTACCCACTTTCAGTGACCATCGGGCACCGTGAGCGCTTTGCCGGCCCAGACCCTGTCGCTATACTGCGCGTCAACTTCACGGACAAAAGAGCCGAGCTCAAGTGAACCGGCCCACGCCAGTAAAAACCGATAACTTCTTTCTGCTGATCTTCCGGGCACTGCGCCACCGCCGTGTGCCGATTGCATTACGCATCGCCAGCCATAACGTGATCCTGGTCGCCCTGGCCCTGGTCATCTACGCCGGCGTGATGGGTTTGCAGTTCAAGCAGGCCATGCACGAGCAGGCGGATGCGCTGGGCGAAAGCCTGACCACGCAGACAGCCACCTCGGCTACCGAGCTGTTGGTATCCAACGACATCCTCAGCCTCAACGTGCTGCTCAACAACCTGACCAAGAACAAGCTGGTGGCCCACGCCGCCATCTACAGCCCGGATAACCGCATCCTCGCCGAGGCCGGTCAGCGTCCCAAGCACGGCCTGCTGGGCGAAGCCGAGGGCATGTACCAGAGCAAGATCACCTTCCAGGACGTGACCGCCGGGCAACTGCGCATCAGCCTGGACATGGACCAGTTCCAGCAGCCGATGACCATCAGCCTGCAAAGCATGGGCATCCTGAGCGCGATCCTGCTGGCGCTGTCCCTGGCCTTGAGCCTGCGCATGGGCCGGTATCTGTCCACGCCGCTGCTGCAATTGCGCGTGTGGCTGCGCAATATCGACGAATACACGCCGGCCACCGACCGCCAGGACGAAATCGGCGATCTGGCCCGTCAGCTGCACGCCAACTACGCCCCGGAACCCCGCGAGCCAGAGCCGGTGCCGGAGCCAGAGTTCGACGACGTCGATGAGGACGCCGAGCCGGCATTCGAAGTGCGCAACCTGCGCGACCCGAGTTTCGACGAGAGCCGCCCGATGGCCGCCCTCAAACCTGCGCCACGACAGGTCGTCAGCACCGTCGAGGACGACGATGATGAAGATCCGTTCGCCGACTTGCGTGACGAGTCCCTGGGCAGCGCCGCTCAGCCGGTGATCCGCAAGGCTACCCCGAGTGTGCCGCAACACAGCGCGGTGCTGGCGGTGCAACTGGGCTCCCAGGAACAACTGCGGCGCTTGCCGCGAGCACGCCTTGAGGAATTGCTCGAACGCTATCGCGATTGCCTCGATCAGGCCGCTTCGCTGTATCAGGGTGAAGTCGAGACTTTGAACGATGGCAGCACGCTGATGCTGTTCCACACCGAGGACAGCGGCGACGATTACCTGACCAACGCCATTTGCTGCGGTGAACTGCTGCGAGCGCTGGGTCATCAGTTGCAAATTGAGGTCGCCGACAGCGGCATCACCCTGCAACTTCAGCTGGGCCTGACCCTGGGCGACGAGCTGTTCGGACTGAGCCAGATCGACCTGCTGCTGACCGACAGTGCCCAGGATGCCCTGGCCCTGTCGCAACACAGCCGCAACCTGCTGCTGGTGGAGCGCAAGATCAGTGACGACGCCCTGATCCGCCAGCGCGCGCGTATCCGGCCGATCGCGAGCCCCGAAGGTGCGTGCTGTGTAGAGCGGCTGATGGAGCCTTATCCATCGCTGCTGGAACGGCAATTGGCGCGAATGCATGAGCGCCGGGCGTAACCATTAGCCCCGGCAACAACGAAGCCCGCAGATGAGTGATCGTCTGCGGGCTTTTTTGTTGCCTGTCCCGGCCTCTTCGCGGGCAAGCCCGCTCCCACAGTGTCCGTGTCGCACAACAATAATTTGAACGCCCTTGAAACCTGTGGGAGCGGGCTTGCCCGCGAAGAGGCCGGGACAGCTGATAGAAATCCCACCCTGCAGAAACAACAAAGCCCGCACAAGGCGGGCTCTGACTTGACTCGCTGCAGACTTAGAAGCGGAACACTTCCATATCCGTGCGAATCGGTGCAGCCATAGGGATCTTCGGCTGTTTTTCCTGCTGAACTGCCGGTGCCGCAGGCTTGGCCGCCGATTTACGCGGGGTGTCGGCGATCGGCGGTTGATTGGCCAGAGGCTTGAGCGCCACGGACAATTGCTCGGCCAGGCGTTGCAGCAACACACCCTGAGCCTGAACCTGAGCCGCGGTATTGCCGGCATGCTGTTCCTGCAAATGGATGATGCGGTTGTCACGGACCTGGCCGCGACGGTCGATCAGACGCCATTGAGCGTCCAGAATGGCCGGCTGCTTTTCACCCGAGTCCAGGCGCGTGATGGTCAGCAGTACCTGGACGTCCGGAGTGAAGCCCAATGTCGCTGGGGCCAGCACTACACGCTGACTGTCCAGATGACCGGCAACTTGCCGTAACAGCAGCTGATCGATATCCGAAGACAGGCTGCCCGCCCAACGACCGTCGGTAGACGCCTGCAGACTGCCATCCGGCTGACGTTGCAACAGGGTTTCACGCTGCAGATAGTCGGCTACGATTACCGGGCCCAACAAAACAGCCATGCCCGCGCTTTGCGCAGGCTGAACCGGACTTCCGCTGTCCAGTTGGTACAGCGACACCGGCTGATGAACGCTGCAGCCCGCCAGGCCGAGAACGCCAGCGAGCATGAGCAAAAAAGGAAGGCGCAGAACAGTCATCATCCCATCCAGGTGGTCGCCACAAGGCTGACCACAGTGAAAATACTCAAAAAATATGAAGAACGCTCGGCCACGCCGGCGCTTGAAAGGCCATATCATCCGTGAATATGCGTTCCGACTCCAGCGCGAAAGCGTCGATCTACAGCTTAAATCGTAGATCGGCCGCTCTGGGACGCTTAATTGAGGTTTTCGACGAGCAGCGCATCCACCCTCTGGAAGCCACGTGGCAATTTGTTACCCCTACGCCCGCGCTCACCCTTGTAGTGTTCGAGGTCGTCCGCTTTCAGGGACAAGGTACGTTTTCCGGCCTGCAACACCAGGGTTGCACCGTCCGGGATCACTGCGATGTCCGTTACATACTCTTCGCGACTGGCGACACGATCGCCGGATATGCCGATGATCTTGTTGCCTTTGCCCTTACCCAATTGTGGCAGATCGCTGATCTTGAAGATCAGCAAGCGACCTTCGGTAGTCACCGAGGCCAGCCAGTTCTGCTCGCGATCAGCCACCGGCCGCGGCAAAATCACCTTCGCGTTGTTCGGCAGGCTCAACAGCGCCTTGCCCGCCTTGTTCTTGGCCTGCAGATCTTCACCTTTGACCACGAACCCGTATCCGGCGTCGGAAGCGATGACATACAGCGCGTCGTCTTCGGGCATCAGCACGCATTCGAAAGTCGCCCCGGGTGGCGGCGTCAGGCGCCCCGTCAGCGGCTCGCCCTGGCCACGGGCCGATGGCAACGTGTGTGCGGCCACTGAATAACTGCGACCGGTGGAGTCGATAAATACCGCAAACTGGTTGGAGCGACCGGCCGCCAGGGCCTTGAACCCGTCTCCGGCCTTGTAGGAAAGCCCGGTGGCATCGATTTCGTGGCCTTTGGCGGAACGTACCCAGCCTTTTTCCGAGAGCACGACCGTGACTTTCTCGTTCGGCAGCAGATCGTGCTCGGTCAGGGCCTTGGCTTCAGCGCGCTCGACGATCGGCGACCGACGGTCATCGCCGTAGGTCTCGGCGTCTTTGATCAGCTCGGTGCGCACCAGCTTCTTCAGCTTGGCTTCGCTGCTCAGCAGGGCTTGCAGCTTGGCTTGCTCCTTGAGCAGTTCATCCTGCTCGGCACGCAGCTTCATCTCTTCCAGTCGCGCCAGCTGACGCAAACGGGTGTCGAGGATGTAGTCGGCCTGGATTTCGCTCAGGGCGAAACGCGCAATCAGACTGGCCTTTGGATGCTCCTCGGTGCGGATGATGTGTATCACTTCATCCAGGTTGAGGTAGGCAATCAACAAGCCGTCCAACAGGTGCAGGCGACGCTCGACTTTATCGAGGCGGAATTGCAGGCGCCGACGCACGGTCTGCACCCGGAACTCCAGCCACTCGACCAGCAAGGCCCGCAGGTTTTTCAGCTGCGGTTTGCCATCGAGGCCGATGATGTTGATGTTGACCCGGTAGCTCGACTCCAGCTCGGTGCTGGCGAACAGATGTTGCATCAGGGCATCGTGGTCAAAGTTTTTCCGCGCGCCCGGGATAATCACGATCCGGCACGGGTTCTCGTGGTCGGACTCGTCACGCAAGTCGGCGATCTGCGGCGCCTTGGACGGCTTGGCCTGCATCATCGCGGCGATCTGTTCGAGCACCTTGGCGCCAGAAACCTGATGTGGCAGCGCGGTGACGATGATGTCGCCATCTTCGATGTGATACACGGCGCGCATGCGCACCGAACCACGACCGGTCTCGTAGATTTTCAGCAGGTCGGCGCGCGGCGTGATGATTTCCGCTTCGGTCGGGTAATCCGGGCCCTGGATGTGTTCACAGAGCTGTTCGACCGTGGCTTTTGGCTCGTCGAGCAAGCGTACGCAAGCGGTGGCGACTTCGCGCAGGTTGTGCGGCGGAACGTCGGTGGCCATGCCCACGGCGATACCCGTGGTGCCGTTGAGCAGAATGTTCGGCAAACGCGCCGGCAAGACCAGCGGCTCATCCAGTGTGCCGTCGAAGTTCGGCCCCCAGTCCGCCGTGCCCTGGCCCAACTCGCTGAGCAGCACTTCGGAATAACGCGACAGCCGCGCTTCGGTGTAACGCATGGCAGCGAAGGACTTGGGATCATCCGGCGCACCCCAGTTACCCTGGCCGTCGACCAGCGTATAGCGGTAGCTGAACGGTTGGGCCATCAGGACCATGGCTTCGTAGCACGCCGAGTCGCCGTGGGGGTGGAACTTGCCGAGCACGTCACCGACGGTACGCGCCGATTTCTTGTGCTTGGAGTCGGCGTCCAGCCCCAGCTCGCTCATGGCGTAGACGATACGCCGCTGTACCGGTTTCAGGCCGTCGCCGATATGCGGCAAGGCACGGTCCATGATCACGTACATGGAGTAGTTGAGGTAGGCATTTTCGGTGAAGTCAGCCAGTGACCGGCGTTCTACACCGTCCAGGCTGAGATCAAGGGAGTCGCTCATGCGGGCCTCATCGGTTCGTTGTCTGGCGCAGCAGCATGGTGCCACCGCGCTGGGTAAATTCAAGTTTGTTCAGTGCGCTCATGCCGAGCAGCACCTGGTCGCCATGCAACCCTGGAGCCACCAGAGCGCGCACATCGTGCAGCACTATGTCGCCCAGTTGCAGGCGTTCAATACGCGTGCGATAGCCCTCGCTCAAGCCGTTGGCCGTGCTGAGGGTCACGCCGAAGCCTTGCTCCAGCTTCAATCGTTCGGCCAGCCCGGCCGGGATCGATACATCGGTCGCCCCGGTGTCGAGCAGGAAACTCACGGGCTGGCCGTTGATCTGGCCGCTGGCGACGAAATGACCCTGAGCATTGCTGACCAGTTTCACTTCGATGAATCCTTCGCCCTGCTGCGAGCTGACCACCACATTCGGGTTTTGCTGACGCTCTTCCCACTGACCGAAAAATCGCGTTGCCAGAAATAACGCGGCACACCACGCCAGCACCATCAACACCCGACCGGCGCGCTTGCCTGGGGTTTGCTGGCTCAAGGCTGGGCGCTCCAGCCACCGTCGGGCGCGGCAAAACGCCAGACCACCGGACGGTTTTCGCCATCGGCGCGAGTACCGTTGTTGTTATCGACACCGATCCAGGCGCCATCGGCATCCACCACCAACGCTTCTTCCAACCCATAGTTCTGAGAATAACGAAGGTTATCGTGCAATAGCTCATCAGCGTACGACCAGCACCGCTCGACTTCGGCGGTCTGCGGATCACGCCGGCAAATCTTGTAGTTATTGCGCTCCAGAGTGAACAACTTGCCACTGAACAGGGACACATCGGAAAAGTCCCGGGACACGGCTTTGGCCTTGGGAAATTGCGCTGGCTGCATTTCCCTGCCGGCTTCGCTCAACAACACGCAGCCACCCTCGCAGTCCCACACGGTCTGTTTGCGCTTGATCAGCAGCAACCCACGGCCCTGGCGCTCGGCGGCGAGCCACAACTGGTCACCCGCCGGATTGATCGCCAAGCCCTCGAAAATCGAATTGAATTGCAACAACAAGCCCCTGGCCCGCGCTTCACGAACCATTGTGGGTGAAATCTTAAGCCAGCTCGCCGGTCCGCTCGGAGGAATTTGCAACACAGCCGCGTGGCCCTCGCTGACCACGTAGCGATTGCCGGCGCTGTCGCAGGTGATTCCCTCGTAGTCCAGATCGCCGCCACGCACGAACGAAGCCGCCCAAACACGGGACTTCAACCCCCACGGCAGGCCGCTGTCAGGTACCGCAGGCACTTCAATGTGCACGGTTTCGGCCTGCCAGACGTGCTCGCGGGTATCCAGGCGGTAGATCTGATTGTCATCACGATCAGAAACTGTCCACAGCTCATTACCGCACTGGGCCAACCCCGACAGGTTGCCGCCGCGCATGCCGTCAACGGCATGCCCGGACAACAGGCGCAACTGCGGCACCGGCTCGGCGGACGCCGTGAACGATGTCAGAAGCAGTGCGCAAGCCAGGGCAAAGCCCAGACGCATCAGCCCAGAACCTCTGCCAGGTTGCCCTTCGATTCCAGCCAGTTCTTGCGATCGCCGGCGCGTTTCTTCGCCAGCAGCATGTCCATGATTTCCGAGGTCGCCTCGAAATCATCCAATGTCAGCTGCACCAGGCGCCGGGTGTTCGGATCCATGGTGGTTTCACGCAACTGTGGCGGGTTCATCTCACCCAGGCCTTTGAATCGGGTGACCTGCGGCTTGCCGCGTTTCTTCTCGGCCACCAGGCGATCGAGAATGCCATCGCGCTCGGCCTCGTCGAGGGCGTAGTAAATCTCTTTGCCGAGGTCGATGCGGTACAGGGGCGGCATGGCGACATAGACGTGACCGGCATCCACCAACGGGCGGAAATGCTGGACGAACAGGGCGCACAGCAAGGTTGCGATGTGCAGGCCGTCGGAGTCGGCGTCGGCGAGGATGCAGATTTTGCCGTAACGCAGCTGGCTCATGTCCGCCGCGCCCGGGTCAACGCCGATGGCAACGGCGATGTTGTGCACTTCCTGACTGGCCAGCACTTCACTGCCGTCGACTTCCCAGGTGTTCAGAATCTTGCCGCGCAACGGCAGGATCGCCTGAAACTCTTTGTCCCGCGCCTGCTTGGCCGAGCCACCGGCGGAGTCACCTTCGACCAGGAACAGCTCCGAACGCATTGGATCCTGTCCCGCACAGTCGGCCAGCTTGCCCGGCAGCGCCGGCCCTTGGGTGATGCGCTTGCGTTCGACCTTTTTGCTGGCCTTCAGGCGACGACCGGCGTTGTTGATCGCCAGTTCCGCCAGGAGCATGCCGGTTTCCGGATGGGCGTTGAGCCACAGGCTGAAGGCATCCTTGACCACACCGGAAACGAACGCCGCCGCCTCACGGGACGACAGGCGTTCCTTGGTCTGACCGGAAAATTGCGGCTCCTGCATTTTCATCGACAGCACGAACGCAATACGTTCCCAGACGTCTTCCGGTGCGAGTTTCACCCCACGCGGCAGGAGGCTGCGGAATTCGCAGAATTCGCGCATGGCATCGAGCAAGCCCTGGCGCAAACCATTGACGTGGGTACCGCCCTGAGCTGTCGGAATCAGGTTGACGTAGCTTTCCTGCACCGCATCGCCGCCTTCGGGCAGCCACAGCAGCGCCCAGTCAACGGCTTCTTTATTACCGGCCAGGCTGCCGCAGAACGGCTCGTCCGGCAGGCGTTCGAACTCGCTGACCGCGTCGACCAGATAGGAACGCAGTCCGTCTTCGTAATGCCACTCGACTTTCTCGCCGCTGGCCTTGTCCTCAAAACTGACCAGCAGCCCCGGGCACAGTACCGCCTTGGCCTTGAGCACATGCTTGAGGCGGCTGATGGAGAATTTCGGTGAGTCAAAGTATTTCGGGTCCGGCGCAAAGAACACGCTGGTACCGGTATTGCGTTTACCGACGGTGCCGATTACTTCCAGCTCGGTTTTCTTGAAACCGTCGGCGAAGGTCATCTGATATTCATTGCCGTCACGCTTTACGCGTACCCGAACCTCGGTCGACAAGGCGTTGACCACGGAAATACCCACCCCGTGCAAACCGCCGGAGAACTGGTAGTTCTTGTTGGAAAACTTGCCACCGGCATGAAGCTTGGTGAGGATCAGCTCGACGCCCGACACACCTTCTTCGGGGTGAATGTCCACCGGCATGCCACGGCCGTCATCGCTGACTTCCAGGGAATGGTCGGCATGCAGGATGACCTGTACAGACCTTGCATGCCCGGCCAGGGCTTCGTCGACACTGTTGTCGATGACTTCCTGGGCGAGGTGGTTCGGCCGACTGGTGTCGGTATACATGCCGGGGCGTTTGCGCACCGGGTCGAGGCCCGAGAGGACTTCGATGGCGTCTGCGTTATAAGAGCTAGCGCTGGGAGTGGCCATGGGGTCTCGTCGTCAGTGTTCGGTGAAAAAAGAATTCATGGGGCTATCGCTCACAATGCGGTGAAATCGATTGCCTGATACAAATCGGTGCCAATGCCGGCAAAACTCAACATGGCCGGCAGTTGCGTGGCAAAACCCTGGAAACTGTGGTCGCCGCCGGCCTGGATACGCAAGGCGCATGCCCGGTAATACTGTTGGGCGAGGCGATAGTCCAGCGTTTCGTCAGCTGTCTGCAACCATACCTGAAAACGCTGCGGATCCTGGGGCGCCGGCACTTCCAGTTCGGCCAGGGCGGTCACATGGTCGTGGGTCAGCTCCCAGGCTTCATCGGTATACAGGTTTTTCTGCGTTCCCAGAAACCCGTCGAACATCCGGTGCGGACTGACGGCAGGGTTGATCAACAGGGCTTTCAAGCCATGGCGCTCGGCCAGGTGAGTGGCATAGTAGCCGCCGAGCGAGCTGCCTACCAGCAGTGGCCGACCCAGCTCGGCAATCGCCTGTTCCAGCTGACCGATGGCCTCGCGCGGGTGGTGATGCAAGGCCGGAACGCGAAGTTGATTGCTCAGGCCCAGGCGCTCCATCACGACCATCAACTGGGTGGCCTTCTTTGAGGCAGGCGCACTGTTGAAACCGTGGATATATAGGATCGAACCGGACATTTGAGCTCCCTGTGCGTCGGGTAAAGAGGCAGAGTTTACAGGGAGTCTGGGGAATCGGGGATATCCATAGAGTTCATGGCGCCTGTGTAGACGCCTTCGCGAGCAAGCCCGCTCCCACAGGGGATTTGTGACCGACGCAAGTGCAGTGTGGGAGCGGGGCCACGCCCCGGTTTACCTGAAAATAAACAGTCAGTAGCCGTTGGAGCCGTAATCCACGGTGAAATCAAACCCGGTGACGCGCTCCACACCGGTCTTCAGCCCACCATCGGGCAACAACCGCAACCACCGATACCCCGGCGCCTGATCACTCACTTTGAAATCGTCGCTACCCGGCTCGAACTGGATGCAAGTCGAGGGCGAGGCGAGAAAACGCACACCGTTGCGCATTTGATCGATCTCCTGATGCACATGCCCCCACAACACCGCACGTACCTGCGCAAATCGGTCCAGCACCGCAAACAGCGCTTCGGGATTGCGCAAACCGATCGGTTCCATCCATGCGCAACCGATCGACACCGGGTGATGATGGAAACACACCAAGTGATGCCGCTCCGGCGCTTCGCTCAATGACCTGGCCAGCAACTGCAATTGCTCGTCCTGCAAATATCCGGGCACCGAACCCGGCACAGCCGAATCAAGCAGCGTGACTCGCCAGTTGCCGATATCCACCACCGGCTCCAGCAAACCGCTCTGCACCGCTGCCTGGGCCATGATCTGCGGCTCATCGTGATTGCCGGGGATCCAGCGCGCCGGCGCAGCAAGCTGGCGGGTCAGGTCGCGAAACTGCTGGTAGGACTCCAGCGTGCCATCCTGGGAAAGGTCGCCACTGGCAATGATCAGATCAATTCGCGGCTGCTGCGCGCGCACCAGTTCGATGACCTTTTGCAGGCTGTCACGGGTGTTCATGCCCAGCAGTGTTTCGTGCGTCTCGGCAAACAGATGGCTGTCGGAGAGTTGCACCAGCAACGCCGCATCGGCGGTGGTCAATGTCGATACGCTCGGCAAGACGTTCTCCCAGGGTGTGATCACGGGAATGGAGGGTTGGCGCAATTATGCTGGGGGACGAACGAAAGGGGAAACCTGTGAACCTGACGCAGTTCACAACTGCAGCGCTCGATTAACGTACTACTTCGTACTCATGGCCCAATGCCAGGCAATGACTCAGCCACTCGCCCAGGAACATGTTCAACTGGGCTTTTTCGTCTGGCTGGTGCATCGAGGCGTTCGGGTAAGGATAGATGCCACGAAAGCGCCGTGCATGTTCGGCGCTGACCACTTCAGCCATGCAGGCATCATGATAGACCTGCACTTCCAGTTGCGGCACCGGCAGCCAGGGCAGGCTGTGTTCCTGGCGCACTTGCAGGGTCGTGGTGTAAGGGCACACCTGCAGCACCTCCAGCGCCAGCACACCAAGCATCTGCTCGCCATGGGTCACGGCGATGCGCCGCGCGGCGGGCTCGCTGCGCATGTCCGGCAGCAGTCGCATCAGGCGCGCGTAGTTCGCTTCGCAGGATGCTTGCAGCCCCACCAGATCCACCCGATAGCGATCGCGCAGCTTGTTTACAACCATAACCCCCTCACTTCAGCGCGGTTCAAAGCCAGCCATTGCAAGGCAATGATGCTCGCCGCGTTGGCAATATGCCCGTCGCGTACGGCCTGCAGGGCATCTTCGAAGGCCCAGACCGTGACGCGGATATCTTCTGCCTCTTCCTCCAGCCCATGCAGGCCGCCAACCCCGGTTGTTTCGCAACGCCCCAGGTACAGATGCACGAATTCGTTGCTGCCGCCGGGCGATGGAAAATATTTGGTCATCGGCCACAGCGCGCTGATTTCCAGCCCAGCTTCCTCCTGCGCTTCGCGGTGAGCAACTGCTTCCGGCACTTCATCCTTGTCGATCAGACCAGCGACCAGTTCGACCAGCCAAGGATTGTCAGTCTTGCCCAGGGCGCCGACGCGAAACTGCTCGATCAACACCACTTCGTCGCGCTGCGGGTCATAAGGCAGCATGCATACCGCATCATGGCGCACGAACAGTTCGCGACTGATTTCCCGGCTCATGCCCCCTGCGAACAATTCGTGACGCAAGTGCACGCGGTCGAGCTTGTAGAAGCCCTCGAAGCACTTCTCGCGCCGTACGATATCAACGGCGGTCGGAATGGCGGTGGTGAAATCGGTCATGGCAATCCTCGTTCCTGCAAATCCTTTACGAGGTTCCTTTTTTCCTGGAGCCTCGACTTCGCGCCATCCTAACGCGCCGGTGGCGTTTGATGCAGCCCCTTTGCCGTCAGCGGGATGGACGGTGAAGACGAAACCCACTCTAATTAGCTTAGTGGCGAACTGATTGCTTCGTTGAGAGTCGAAGCGGATAACTTTTTGCCTTCCCCTGTTTCAGAAAGGACGCCCATGTCACTTTTCAAAATTGTCTCTGTGGCCGCCATCGCCCTGACCCTGGGCGCTTGCCAGAGCCTGTTTCAGCCCAATTACCGTGCGCCGCTGGAAACCACCCGCGACGCTTCCGAACAGCTCAAAACTGGTTGCACCAACCAGGATTGCCCACTGGTCAACATCGACACCCTGCACTTCCCGGACGAGCCACAGCTTGACGGCATCATCGAAAAACGCCTGCTGCAGATGACCCGCACTTCGCCTGACGCACCAGTGGCACCGACCCTGGCGGCTTATCGCGAACAGTTTTTGCGCAGTGCCGGCCCGGGCAACAGCATCTACTTGCAGGCCAAGGTACGCGAGCAACATGACGGCCTGGTGATCATCGAGTTGTCCAGTTACCTGGATACTGGCGGTGCCCATGGCACGCCGGGTCGCGGTTTCATCAACTATTCGCGCCAGCAGCATAAAGTGCTGACCTTGTCCGACATGCTGGTGCCGGGGCAGGAAGAGGCATTCTGGAAAGCGGCACAGGTGGCGCACAACAGCTGGCTGATCAGCACCAAGCTCGATCAGGAACCGGAGTTCGTGAAGAGCTGGCCGTTCCAGAAAACCCAGAACGTGGCGCTGACCTATGGCGGGGTGATCCTCAAGTACGAAACCAGCAGCATCGCGCCTTACGCGCTGGGCCATGTCGAACTGAAGATCCCCTACCCACGCCTGAACGGCATCATCAAACCCGAGCTGTTTCCCGGCCGTAACTGAAAGCCCGGCCCAGCACCAGTTGCAACAGCCCTGCCAGGACCAGCGCCGGCAGGGTTGCACCAACGTCCGGATAGAGATTGGCCAACAGGTGATAGGTGCTGACTCCGCCCAGCCAGGCCAGTAGCGCCGGCCAGCGCAAGGCAGCTGACGCTACCTGGGCGCTGCGCTTGCGCAGGATGAAGTGATCCACCAGCACCACGCCAAACAGCGGCGCAAACACCGAACCGATCAGCAGCAGGAAGTTCTGGTACTGGGCCAATGGCGCCAGCAAGGCGATCAAGGTGCAGATCACGCCGATGGCCAGGGCCAGATGCTCGACCTTCAGGCGCAACAGAAAGCCGCTGGACACTGCCGCCGAGTGAATGTCGGCAAAGGCGTTTTCCGACTCGTCCAGCAGAATCAGCAGCAGCGGAATCCCCAGGCCGGCACCCGCCAGCGCCAACAGCAGTGCATTGACTTCACCGCTCGGCGCGAACGCCAGGGTGTAGGCCACGCCCAGGCTCATCAGCCAGAAGTTACCGATAAAGAAGCCGATGGCGGTGCCGCCAAAAACGTTTTTCGCCCGCTTGCCGAAGCGCGAGTAGTCGGCAATCAGCGGTAGCCACGACAGCGGCATGGCGATGGCGATGTCGAAGCCCACGGCAAATGGCATCGAGCCGTCACCGGCCTGGGCCCACAATGCTGCCAGATCGGCCTTGGCGAACAGGTTCCAGGTCAGCCAGATGCACGCAGCCAACAGCAGCCAGATGCCCCACTTGCGCAGGACTTTGCGCACGAAGGTCAATGGCCCACTGACTGCCAGCAGGGTTGCCAGGGCACCGAAAAACAGGGTCCACAGCAGCGGGCTCGCCCAGGGGGAGCCTTCGCTGAATGCACGGGTACCGAGCAGACTGGCGGCGTCGCGCATGACGATGATTTCGAACGCCCCCCAACCGATCAGTTGCAGCAAATTCAGCACAGCCGGCAGGCTCGCGCCTTTGGCACCGAGGCTGAGTTTGAGCGCGGCCATCGACGACAGACCGGTGTCGGAACCGATCACGCCCACCGCTGCCAGCAGCAGAACGCCGACCAGCGTACCAAGGAAGATTGCCAGCAACGAGCCGGACAGGCCCAGGCCTGGCGCCAACAGGGCGCCGGTCTGCAACACCATCAGGCCGATGCCGAGGGAGAACCACAGGGAAAACAGATCGCGGCCGCCGAACACACGTTTGTCGGTCGGCACGGCGATGTCAGGGGAGTAAGTGCTGGGTTGAATGCTCAAGGGTGTTATCTCAGAGGGATAAGTGTGTCATTGAGTAATTCGGTGCCTGTTCCAACGCCTTCGCGAGCAAGCCCGCTCCCACATTGATCTCGGTCGTACACAAAATTTGTGTTCACAGGAGATCCAGTGTGGGAGCGGGCTTGCTCGCGAAGACGGCAGCGCAGGCGCCGTCAATCACAGGTCAGATCAAACTTTCTGGTACAGCTGACTGCCTTCCTGCTTGAAGCGCTCGGCCTGTTCGGCCATGCCTTGGGCGACGTCGACGTCCAGCGCTTCGATCCGCTGGTTGGCCGCATACTCGCGGACTTCCTGGGTGATCTTCATCGAGCAGAATTTCGGCCCGCACATGGAACAGAAGTGCGCGACCTTGGCCGAATCCTTCGGCAACGTCTCGTCGTGATACGAACGAGCGGTGTCCGGATCCAGGCCCAGGTTGAACTGGTCTTCCCAGCGGAACTCGAAACGCGCCTTGCTCAAGGCATTGTCGCGGATCTGCGCACCCGGATGCCCCTTCGCCAGATCGGCTGCGTGCGCGGCGATCTTGTAGGTGATGATCCCGGTCTTCACGTCATCCTTGTTCGGCAGGCCCAGGTGTTCCTTCGGCGTCACGTAGCAGAGCATGGCGCAACCGAACCAGCCGATCATCGCCGCGCCGATACCGGAGGTGATGTGGTCGTAGCCCGGCGCGATGTCGGTGGTCAGCGGGCCGAGGGTGTAGAACGGCGCCTCGTCGCAGCATTCGAGCTGCTTGTCCATGTTCTCTTTGATCAATTGCATCGGCACGTGGCCAGGACCTTCGATCATGCACTGCACGTCGTGTTTCCAGGCGATCTTGGTCAGCTCGCCGAGGGTTTCCAGTTCGCCGAACTGTGCTTCATCGTTGGCGTCGGCGATAGAGCCCGGACGCAGGCCATCACCCAGCGAGAAGCTGACGTCGTAGGCCTTCATGATTTCGCAGATGTCTTCGAAATGGGTATAGAGGAAGTTCTCTTTGTGGTGTGCCAGGCACCACTTGGCCATGATCGAACCGCCACGGGAAACGATGCCGGTCACGCGCTTGGCGGTCATCGGCACGTAGCGCAGCAAGACGCCGGCGTGGATGGTGAAGTAGTCGACGCCCTGCTCGGCCTGTTCGATCAGCGTGTCGCGGAACAGCTCCCAGGTCAGGTCTTCGGCCACGCCGCCGACTTTTTCCAAGGCCTGATAAATCGGTACGGTACCGATCGGCACCGGCGAGTTACGGATGATCCACTCGCGGGTTTCGTGAATGTGTTTGCCGGTGGACAAGTCCATGACCGTGTCCGAACCCCAGCGAATGCCCCAAGTCAGCTTCGCCACTTCTTCTTCAATGGACGAACCCAAGGCGCTGTTGCCGATGTTGCCGTTGATCTTCACCAGGAAGTTGCGGCCGATGATCATCGGTTCCAGTTCGGTGTGGTTGATGTTGGCCGGAATGATCGCGCGGCCGCGGGCGATCTCGTCACGGACGAATTCGGGGGTGATGATCTTCGGCACGCTGGCGCCGAAGCTGTGACCGGCGTGTTGCTGGTCCAGCAGGCCGGCGGCGCGGGCCACCTCCAGCTTCATGTTTTCGCGGATGGCGACGTATTCCATCTCGGCGGTGATGATGCCTTTGCGCGCGTAGTGCATCTGGCTGACGTTGGCGCCCGCCTTGGCGCGACGCGGGTTGTTGACGTGGGCAAAACGCAGCTTGGTCAGCTCTGGATCGGCAAGGCGTTCCTGGCCGAAGTTCGAGCTCAGGCCGCTCAAACGCTCGGTGTCGCCACGGGATTCGATCCACGGCGAACGTACATCCGCCAGGCCTTTGCGCACGTCGATGATGACATTGGGATCGGTGTAAGGGCCGGAGGTGTCATAGACCACGACCGGTGCATTGACCTCGCCGCCGAAGTCGGTCGGCGTCACGTCGAGGCTGATTTCGCGCATCGGCACGAGAATGTCCGGGCGAGTGCCCTGAACATGGATTTTTTGCGAGCGGGTAAACGGCTGCACCGATTGTTGATCGACCTTGGCCGAGTCACTCAGGTTGGTAGCGATTTTTGCTTTTGTAGTCATCACGGGCTCTCCAGACAGCATCCAGGCAGTGGAATTTTGTCGGAGCGAACCTGTAAACGAATGGACGCACGGGCGCTGGAAAACCAGCTGTGCTGTGCTCAGTGCTCGAGGGGTGTTCGATTGTCGAACAACATCCCGGACGAAGCACAAGAGGACTCGCCGGGTGACGAGAAATCTTGTTCCCTACGCAGGCGCTAACCTGATCAGGTTCAACGGGATCCGAAATTATTCGATCTCAGCCTCATAGCAAGGCACCCCGACAAGAACCCGGCCAGTCTAGACACAACTGGCAAAGAACGCCAACTCCGCTATAACCACCACGATGAATGGCGTAATAACACGCATAGACAGGATTGTTGCCGCCCCGCTGCACAACTACACTCGCTACGCCGGACGGCGCATTGACGCTGAACGAGCCGCGCCTTAGCCTTGGCGCTCAAATTACCTGTGTAATATCAAATCTAGGGAACGCCTATGCTGCGCAAACTCTCACTGGCCCTTGCCGTGTCTTGTGCGTCCAACGGAATGGCCTGGGCAGCAGAAGCGCCCTTATCGAACAAGACAGACCTGGTCAGCGTGTACCAGGAGGCCGTGAACAACAACTCCGACCTGGCTGCCGCCGTCGCCCAATACGGCGCGCAAAAAGAAGTGGTGCCGCAGGCCCGCGCCGGACTTCTGCCCAATCTTTCCGGTGGTGCGGACGTGGCCAACGTGCGCACCTCGATCGACCAGCCTTCGGCAACGGCTAACCGCAATGCCAATTCGTATCAGGCGACCCTGGCGCAGCCGCTGTTCCGGGCCGATCGCTGGTTCCAGTTCCAGGCTGCCAAGGATGTGAACGAACAGGCCGCTCTGCAGCTCTCGGCAACTGAGCAAAACCTGATCCTGCAGACCGCCGACAGCTACTTCAACGTGCTGCGTAGCCAGGACACCCTGGCCTCGACCAAGGCCGAAGAAGCCGCGTTCAAACGTCAACTCGATCAGTCCAACGAGCGTTTCGATGTCGGCCTCTCGGACAAGACCGACGTACTCAATTCCCAGGCCAGCTACGACACCGCGCGCGCCAACCGCATCGTCGCGCAGCGCCAGGTGGATGACGCGTTCGAAGCCTTGGTCACCCTGACCAACCGTCGGTACAACTCGATCCAGGGCATCAGCCATAACTTGCCGATCCTGCCGCCCGCGCCGAACGACGCCAAAGCCTGGGTCGAAACGGCAGCCAGGCAGAACCTCAATCTGCTGGCCAGCAATTATGCTGTCAGCGCCGCCGAGGAAACGCTCAAGCAGCGCAAGGCCGGGCACCTGCCAACCCTGGACGCAGTAGCCAAGTACGAAAAAGGTGATAACGACGCCCTGGGTTTCAGCAACCCCAATAATCTTCCCCAGGCTTACAGCGGCGACGTCGAGCAAACGACCGTGGGCCTGCAATTGAATATCCCGATCTACAGCGGCGGCCTGACCACCTCCCAGGTGCGCCAATCCTATGCGCAACTGAACCAGACCGAGCAGCAGCGTGAATCCCTGCGTCGTCAAATCGTCGAAAACACCCGCGACCTGCACCGCGCCGTGAACACCGACGTCGAGCAAGTGCAGGCGCGCAAGCAGTCGATCATCTCCAACCAGAGCGCAGTGGAAGCGACCGAGATCGGTTACCAGGTGGGTACGCGCAACATCGTCGACGTCCTGGATGCGCAGCGCCAGCTGTACACCTCGGTGCGCGACTACAACAACACCCGCTACAACTACATCCTGGACAACCTGCGCCTGAAGCAGCAGGCAGGCACGTTGAACCCTGGGGATCTGCAGGACCTGGCTCGCTGGCTCAACCCCAACTACAACCCGGACAAGGACTTCCTGCCGCCGGACCTGGCCAAGGCTGCGGCCGAGCAACTGAAGGCAAGACCGGAGCAATAAAAAGCAAAAGATCGCAGCCTCCGGCAGCTCCCTGCAGGAGCTGTCGAGTGAAACAAGGCTGCGATCTTTTCAATTCAAGCAACACGGTCTAACGGTCGATCAACCGCCCCAACCCATCCAGCAACCGCTGCAACGCACCCTGATTGCTGCGCATTACATTCAACCCTGCCTCAGCCATCCGCTGCGCATCCCGCGGCAACTCGAACAACCGCTGCACCGCCAGCGCCAGTCCTTCGGCATCCTCTACTTCCTGTAACGCCCCGGCACTACGTAACTGCGCGGAGATTTCGAGAAAATTGAACAAGTGCGGCCCGCTCAAAACCGGCTTGGCCAAGGCGGCCGGCTCCAGCAGGTTATGCCCGCCGTTGGGCACCAGGCTGCCGCCGACGAACGCGCTGTCGGCCAAAGCGTAGAGAAACAGCAGCTCGCCCATGGTGTCGCCCAACAGCACCGCAGTGCCTGCCTCTACTGCGTCGCCGCTGGAGCGACGCACCGTGGCAAAGCCTTGCTGCCGGCACAGGGCGTGAACCGAATTGAAGCGCTCCGGATGACGCGGCACCAGTATCAGCAGAGCGTCGGGATGATTGGCCAGCAACTGCCGATGGGCCGCCAACACCACTTCATCTTCACCGTCGTGGGTACTGGCGGCGATCCACACCGGACGCTCCTGGGCCTGCCATTGCTGGCGCAGTTCGCTGGCGCGCACCAGCAGTTGCGGGTCAATGGTCAGGTCGAATTTGATCGAGCCGGTCACTTGCACCGTCTCCGGGCGCGCACCCAACTCAAGAAAGCGCTGGGCCTCGGCTTCGGTCTGTACCGCGAACAGGCTCATCTCGGCGAGCATCGGCTGGGTCAATTTGCGAAACCGGCCGTAGCCTTTGGCCGATCGCTCGGACAGGCGCGCATTGGCCAACGCCACGGGAATCCCGCGCCTGGCGCATTGATGAATATGGTTGGGCCACAATTCGGTTTCCATGATCACCGCCAGCTTCGGCTGGACCCGGTCCAGGAAACGTTTGGCCGCGCACGGCAGGTCGTATGGGAGATAGCAGTGCTGGATACGCGGCTCATTGGCGAACAACGCCAGGATGCGTTCCGAACCGGTCGGAGTCATGCAGGTCACGGTGATCGGCAACGTTGGATAACGTTGCAGCAAGGCGCGGATCATCGGCGCGGCGGCAATGCTTTCTCCCACCGACACCGCGTGCACCCAGATGCCGCCCGGTTGCATCGCCGGCATCCCATAGGAAAAGCGCTCGCCGATGCGCCTGGCGTACGCCGGCGCCTTGCGCGAGCGCAACCATAGCCGAATCGCTACCAGTGGCAGCCCCAGATAAAACAGCGCGGTGTAGAGAGTTCTATTCATGGCGGCGGAGTTTATCGGCTTTTCACGCCAATCGCCTGCAAGTGCACGGCAAAACGTTCGGCGAGCCAGCGCGCGGCCGGGCCCAGCGGTTCGTCGCGACGCCAGACCAGTTCCACCACAAGGGCCGGCGGGGTCCATTCGCTGACCAGTTCGACCATCTGATTCTGGTACGTCGGGTACTGCACCACATGGCGTGGCAACCAGGCCCAGCCGAGGCCCCGCACCAGCCATTCGGCCATCACGTAGAAACTGTCGGCACGCCAGACCTGCGGACTGGCCGGCTCACTGCCGGGATAGACGCTGGACTGGGTGGACATCAACAACTGACGATGCTGCGCCAGCGCCTGGCAATTCACGTGGGTCTGCTTCGCCAATGGATGATCGACGCCGCAAACCGTGACCATTTCCACACTACCGAGCACCCGCCGCTCCAGCGCTTCAGGAATCTGGTCGTGAAAAAACAGCAAACCCAGATCGGCGCGACGCTCCACCAGCTTACGCGCCACTTCCCCTTGCGCGGCGCTGGTCAACTGCACTTCCAGACTGGGAAACTGCTCGGCCAGCGCTTCAAAACTTTCGATGATCGGCTGATAAGGCATCGCCTCGTCCTGGGCCAACCGCAGCAATGCCTCCTGCCCGCGCATCATCGCCAGCGCCCGGCCGTTGAGACGCTCGCACTGGCGCAGCACTTCCCGTGCCTCTTCCAGCAACGCGTTGCCGGCCTCGGTGAGCTTAGGCTGGCGCCCGCTGCTGCGGTCGAACAGACTCACACCCAGGTCTTCTTCCAGCAGCGCGATCGAACTGCTGACCGCCGATTGCGCCTTGCGCTGATCCCGCGCCACGGCGGAAAACGAGCGCTGCTCCGCTACGCTGACGAACAGGCGCAGTTGTTCCAGATTCCACTGCATGCTAAACCCATCTTCAAAACAGATAGGTAATGACTTTACCGCATCTGGCCAGACTCTAGAATGCCGACCTCAGAGAGCAACACTTCACACGAGGATTGACCCATGACCGCTTACTACTACCTGGCCATTGCCATCTGCGCCGAAGTGATTGCCACTGTTTCCATGAAAGCGGTCAAAGGCTTCAGCACTCCGCTGCCGCTGCTGCTGGTGATCGTCGGCTACGGCATTGCCTTCTGGATGCTGACCCTGGTGGTGCGCAGCGTCCCGGTAGGCGTGGCATACGCGGTGTGGGCCGGCATGGGCATCGTGATGGTCAGCGTCGCGGCACTGTTTATCTACGGGCAGAAGCTGGACGTACCGGCGATGCTGGGGATGGCGTTGATTGTGCTGGGCGTTGTGGTCATCCAGCTCTTCTCCAAAACTGCCGGGCACTGAAGACGCATTAAGCTCCATTGTGGGAGCGGGCTTGCTCGCGAAGGCGCAAAGCCAGCCAACTTCCATTCTGAATGACACACCGCCTTCGCGAGCAAGCCCGCTCCCACAGGATTTGCGTCCACCCTATTGATCACCAACAAATCGACTCTTCTTCGAGTCTGTATACTGCGTCCTCGTCTTGAACACTGAGGTCGCCGAATGCCATCCGTTATTTCCACCGACGTTCTGATTGTCGGCGCTGGTGTCGCCGGCCTCTGGCTGAATGCGCGCCTGCGCCGCCAGGGTTATTCGACCGTACTGGTGGAAAGCGCCAGCCTTGGCGGCGGGCAGAGCCTGAAGTCCCAGGGCATTATCCATGGCGGTGCCAAGTACGCGCTGCACGGTGCCCTGACCGGCGCCTCGGAAGCCATCGCCGACATGCCGCGCCGCTGGCGTGAAGCCTTGGCCGGCGACGGCGAGCTGGACCTGTCCGGCGTGCGCCTGTTGTCCGAAGCTCATTACCTGTGGTCGCCCGGTACCCTCGCCGGCAACCTCACCAGTTTTTTCGCCAGCAAGGCCGTGCGCGGTCGCGTCGATCAGGTCAAGGGCGAACAACTGCCGCCGGCCCTGCAAGACAAGCGCTTCAAGGGCAAGGTCTATCGCCTCGCGGAGCTGGTGATCGATGTTCCGAGCCTGATCCAGCGCCTTGCCGACCTGGCGGGTGACGGCTTGCTCGCCGGGCACAAGATCGAACCGATTCGGGAAAACGGCGATCTGGTCGGACTGAAGGTTGATGAGCGAGAAATCCGTGCCCAACGCATCGTCCTCAGCGCCGGCGCCGGCACCGCCGACTTGCTGGCGGCATTGGGCATTGACCAGCCAGCCATGCAGCGCCGACCGCTGCACATGATCATCGCCAAGGGCCCGGGCCTGAAGCCGCTGTACGCCCACTGCCTGGGCGGGGGCACCAAACCGCGCCTGACCGTGACCACCCACCCGGCCGCCGATGGCCAGTGGGTCTGGTACTTGGGCGGTGACATCGCCGAAGCCGAAGGTGTGGCCCGTGAACCCGCCACACAAATTGCCACGGCGCACAAAGAGCTCGGTCAGTTGCTGCCGTGGATCGACCTGAGCACCGCGCGATGGGCGACCCTGCGCGTCGACCGTGCAGAGCCGCTGCAGTCGGGGCTGGTCCGCCCGGACAACGCATTCCTCGCCGAGCAGGATCGACTGCTGGTCGGCTGGCCGACCAAACTGGCGCTGGCACCTGATTTCGCCGACCGGGTCATCGCCAGCCTGACCCGCGACGGTATCCAGCCAGGCCATCCGGCGCCACTGCCGGAACTGCCGAAACCGCCGATGGGCGTTCCAGCCTGGGAGCAATTGTTGCCATGAGCCAGCCGACCCTGCACGATTTGCATCGCCCCTTGGGCAGCACCGGCCTGCTGGTATCGCCCCTTGGCCTGGGCACGGTGAAGCTGGGCCGCGATCAAGGGGTGAAGTACCCCAACGGTTTCAAGATCCCCGACGACGACGAAGCGCGCATGTTGCTCAAACTGACACGCGACCTTGGCATCAACCTGATCGATACCGCTCCAGCCTACGGCCGCAGCGAAGAACGCCTCGGCCCGTTGCTGCGCGGCCAGCGTCATGAATGGGTGATTGTCAGCAAGGTCGGCGAGGAGTTTGCCGACGGTCTGTCGCGCCACGATTTCAGCGCCGCACATACGCGCATGTCGGTAGAACGTAGCCTGCAACGTCTGGAAACAGACTTCATCGATCTGGTGCTGGTGCACTCCGACGGTGACGACCTGGCAATCCTCAATGACTGCGAGGTCTACGGGACGCTCGCCGAGTTGAAGGCCGAGGGCAAGATCCGTGGCTTCGGTTTCTCCGGCAAAACCGTCGATGGCGGTTTGAAAGCACTGGAGCAAGGTGACTGTGCGATGGTCACCTACAATCTGAACGAACAGAACGAGAAAGCCGTCATTGACTATGCTGCTGCACACGGCAAAGCCATTCTGGTGAAAAAAGCCCTAGCCAGCGGTCACGTTTGCCTGAGCCCGGGCGTTGATCCGGTGCGCGCCAGTTTCGAGTTGTTGTTTGAACATCCCGGTGTTGCCAGTGCTATTGTCGGCACCATCAATCCGTTGCACCTCGCCCACAATGTCGCGACCGTTGCCCAGGTCCTACGTAGCAACTGACGCCGCCCACGCGGCCTTAAGCAGGAGCCGACATGCCGCGTACGCTCATAAGAAAGAACCCGAGCAACTTCAAGACCCTGCCGTTATTCGTCGAAGCGACCCCCGAAGGCCTGACTTACCAAAGCGTCGGCAGGCCGCTGAACTTCACTCAGACCCTGCAACGTCGTCGCCCGGTGACGGTCAGTGACAGCGAGCGTTTTGCCCTGGAACTGGCCAACCTCGGCGTCTCGGTGCGCTTGACGCTGCATTGGCAGAATCGCGATTACTGGGTGCTGGTTCGCCAGCGTCGTCAGGACCGCGGCGACGTGGTGCTCAAGTTGATCTCCGGCTATGTACCGGCCCACGAGCTGAACCTGCCGTTGCACACAGCGATCCAGGAAATTGCCGAAGAGTGCCTGCTGGAAACCCCCGAAGGCTGGCTCGGTGGACGCTTCAACGACACCTGGCTGCCGGCACCCTACTCCACGGCCCTGCATTACCGTGAAGCCCTGCCGTTTCGGTTGACGCCACTGTCCGGCTCGGCGCGACCGGTGCGTTGCGCGAATCTGCAACTGATTGAGCGGCCCCGGGCCTACGTTCATTTGCCGACGGCGTCGCTGCAACTGATCTACGACTTGCGCCTGGAAGTGCCCAAGGAAGCCAAATCCTTGAGCCTGTTCCATGTCGACGAAAGGCTGGAAGGCGATCAACTCGTCGCCCGCCTCGACCGCAAGCGCCCGGACCTGTACCTGATGCCTTTGCAGGACGGTCACCCGATGGCCGAGCTCTATACCTTGAAAAAGGATCAGTTGTACCCGGCGAGCACCCGCGGGCTGTACCTGGCCGAGAGCTTTGCCCGGCAGGAAGGCTGGCTGGTGCGCGATGAGCGGATTCGCTGGAAGGACTGGGTACGGCAGCAGGGGTTGACGCCGCCTGGGAAGGACTCTGGCCTGGCGCGCTTGCGCGGAAAAGCCAAACAGCTGCTGAAGAAAATGGTGCCGCGCAAGGCCACACGATAGAAAAGGCACAAGGGGGAACCAGTGAAAAAGAGGTTCCCGTGGTGAAGAGGATTTCTGTGGCGAGGGGGCTTGCCCCCGTTTGAGCGCGAAGCGCTCACAAGATTTTGAGGCGTCAGAGATTTTGGGGGGCTGCTTCGCAGCCCAACGGGGGCAAGCCCCCTCGCCACAGCAAGCCCCCTCGACACAGAAAGCCCCATAGCCACAGAGCCCCCCTAGACACAGTAGGCCCCTTGCCACAGCAAGCTCTCATCACCGTCAGTTATTGCGGATCTTCTCGACGATCGCCGTGGTTGAGCTGTTTGCCACAAGCCCCAACACTTTCACGGTGCCACCGTAAGCAGTCACGATATCCGCGCCAACCACCTGGTCGATGCCATAGTCACCACCCTTGACCAGCACATCAGGCTTGACCTCGCGCAGCAGGTTTTCCGGTGTGCCCTCAGGGAAGCTGATCACCCAGTCCACCGCTCCCAGACCCGCCAGCACCGCCATGCGCCGGTCGACACTGTTGATCGGACGACCCGGCCCCTTCAAGCGGCTGACCGAGGCATCGTCGTTGATCGCCACGATCAGGCGATCACCCTGGGCTCGCGCCTGCTCGAGATAGGTCACATGGCCGGCGTGCAGGATGTCGAAGCAACCGTTGGTGAAGACGATCCGCTCGTTATGCGCCCGGGCATCGGCAACCGCCAGCAGGAGTTGCTCCAGGCCCAGCACCCCGCGCTCGGACCCTTCTTCACGTTGAATCGCCCGACGCAGTTCCGGCGCGCTGATGGCCGCCGTACCGAGTTTGCCGACCACGATACCCGCTGCAAGATTGGCCAGGGCCACGGCGTGGGGCAGTTCCTCTCCGGCGGCAATCGCCGCTGCCAGGGTAGAAATAACCGTATCGCCGGCACCGGTCACGTCGAACACTTCACGGGCACGGGCCGGCAGGTGCAACGCAGGGTGATCAGGGCGCAACAGGGTCATGCCATGCTCGCCACGGGTCACCAGCAAGGCACCGAGGTCCAGGTCGTGCATCAATTGCGCGCCCTTGTTCACCAGCTCGTGCTCATCGGCGCAACCACCGACGATGGTTTCGAATTCGTTGAGGTTAGGCGTAATCAGGCTCGCACCACGGTAAATCGAGAAATCCTTGCCCTTGGGATCGGCCAGCACCGGAATGCCACGGGCACGGGCGGCCTGGATCAGCGCCTGGTGGTTTCTCAGCGCGCCTTTGCCGTAGTCGGACAGCACCAGCACCTTGATGCCTTCGAGCAGTTCGTCGACCTGCGCTGCCAATGCCAGGGCATCGGTGGCGAAGGGTTCTTCGAAGTCGATACGCAGCAGTTGCTGGTGCCGGCTCATGACCCGCAGCTTGACGATGGTCGGCTGATGCGCAATGCGCTGGAACAACGCCCGCACGCCCGCGCCCTCAAGGCTGTTGGCCAGGCTGTTGGCGGCTTCATCGTCGCCGGTCACGCCGACCAGCGAGGCCGGTGCGCCGAGGGCGGCAATGTTCAAGGCTACGTTGGCGGCACCGCCCGGGCGGTCCTCGATGTGATCGACCTTGACCACAGGCACCGGCGCCTCAGGGGAAATCCGTGAGGTACCACCATGCCAGTAACGGTCGAGCATGACATCGCCGACTACCAAGACAGGGGCTTGATCGAATCGCGGCATCGACAACTTCATGGAGCAACCCACATACAGAATGAACAGGGGCGCGATATTAACACAGGGTTGGCGTCGGCTTGTGCGACGGCTGCAACCTGATGATTCAGAAAGGGTGAGCCCGGCCCACCCTCTTGTCGCAGGTCAGGCGATGTCTTGCGCCGGGGCATCTAGGCCCATCGCATTCAGGCGGGCGTAGTAGCCGTTCTGCGCCAGCAGTTGGGCATGGGTGCCCCGCTCGACAATTTTCCCCTGATCCATGACCAGGATCAGATCGGCCTTCTCGATGGTGGACAAGCGGTGAGCGATCACCAGTGTGGTACGCCCCTTCATGACCTGATCCAGCGCGGCCTGAATATGCCGCTCGGACTCGGTATCGAGCGCCGACGTCGCCTCGTCAAGGATCAGCAACGGGGCGTTCTTCAATAGCGCGCGGGCAATCGCCAGACGCTGGCGCTGGCCACCGGACAGCAGCACACCATTTTCCCCGACCTGGGTATCCAGGCCTTGGGGCAATTGCGCGATGAAGTCCATCGCGTAAGCGTCCCTGGCGGCTTTCTCGATGTCTTCTCGGGGGGCGCCGGCCAGATCGCCATAGGCGATGTTGTTGGCCACGGTGTCACTGAACAGGGTCACATGCTGGGTTACCTGAGCGATGTGCTTGCGCAGGTTCAACAGTTTGTACTGCTCGACTTCAACACCATCGATGAGGATTTCGCCTTTATCGTGATGATAGAAACGCGGAATGAGGTTGGCCAGGGTGGATTTTCCGCTGCCCGAACGCCCCACCAGCGCCACCATCTGCCCAGGCTCGACCGAGAAGCTGATGTCATCGAGCACCAGGCGCTCGGTTTCGGGATAAGTGAAGCTGAGATTGCGCACATCCAGACGACCGCTGACCACGTCGCGCTCGACTGTGCCGGTGTCGACCTCAGGCTCGACGTCCAGTTGCTCGAAGATGCTTTCGGCACCGGCCACGCCTTTCTGGATGGTCGAGCTGACTTCGGACAATTGACGGATCGGCTTGGGCAACAGACCGGCCAGGGTAATGTAGGCCACCATGTCACCGGCAGAAGCGTCACCGCGCAGGAACAGGACCAGGAACATCAGCACAGCCATGGCGGTGTAGATCACCAGTTGCAACAGTGGCGTGTAAATGGCGCCGGTACGGGTCATGCGCAGCTGTTTGTCGGTGTTTCCCTGGCTGGCGTTGTAGAAGCGTTTTTCTTCGTAGGTTTCGCCACCGAAGCTGCGCACCACGCGATAACCCTGGATGGTTTCCGAGGCCACGTGCGTTACGTCACCCATGGCCAACTGGATTTTCTTGCTCTGTTTGCGGAATTTTTTGCTCGCCGTACGCACCATGAGAGCGATCAGCGGCAGGATGGCGACCATGACCAGCGTCAGGCGCCAGTTCATGTACAGCAGCGAGGCGAACAGGAAGACCACCGTCATGCCTTCACGAATAACGACCTTGATCGCATCTGTGGCCGCCCCCGTGACCATTGTCACGTTGAAGGTGATACGTGAAATCAGGTGCCCCGAGTTATGCTTGTCGAAATACCGGTTAGGCAGCACCAACAGGTTGTTGAATAGCTGAACCCGCAGATCATGGACTAGCCCAAGGGAAACCTTGGCCAGAAAATAGTTTCCCAGATAGGATCCAAGACCTTGCCAGGCTGCGATGAGAATGATCAGCAACGGCACAGCCTGCAACAATTGCAGGTCACGCAGGTAGGGCACGCTTGGAAACAGCACGGCCTCGGGATTGGACAGACCGTCTACGAAGTACTTGAGAATGTAGCCCAGCATTGGCTGCGTCGAAGCGAAAATCAGAAAACCGACGATGCTGATCAGAAACAGACTGATATATGGCCGGACGTAGCCGAGCAGACGGAAGTAGATTTTCAAGCTTGAAGGGCTTGCGGAGAGACTGGAGTCGGTCATATCACGCGATTGTCGATGAAAAGGACGCTGACTTTAGCACAGCTTCCCCGGGTCTCTGGCAATCGCATAAAGACGGTGTATTGTGGCGCGTCAAATATTCATCGATTGCTCCCTGGCCGGGCAGGGCTGCTCAATTTCAGGAATAAGTCTCTCAGCATGCAATTAAGCGGATTGAACACTACATCCAATCGAGTTTTCGATTTCATTTGCCTGTGGATCCTTCCACTCGGATATTTCCTGTTGCTCTGCGCCATGTTTTTTCTGCCGGGGCGCAGCGTGCACCACAAACTGTATTATGGCCTGTTCAGCATTCCGGCATTCGTTACCCTGTGCCTGCGCCCGGGCATCTGTAAAGAACTGCTGAAGGATCCGATCATCATTGCGGTACTGCTGTTTTTGGGATGGGCATTGCTCAGCTTGTCCTGGAGCCCGGTTGATGACGTTCCCGCCAGTCAGCTCAAACCCGCCTTGCATACCTTTCTGCTTTTCGTCGGCTGCGCGCTGATGGTGCGCTATCGCAGCGAAATCATTGCCCCCCTGCTGTTCTGCGCCGCGACCGTGGCAGTGGTCGCCTCAGCCTACAACCTCTACAGGTTTGGCCAGATCTACGAACCGGAGATGCGTCTGATCGGTGTCGGCGCCTTTGATAACCCACTGCTCAGCTCCCATGTCTTCGGTTTTTTCTGCGCCTACTGGCTAAGCCTGAGCATGACTTGCAAGCGCCTGCAGGTACTTTGGTTGAGCCTCCCTGCGACGGCGATCTTGCTCGCCGCGGTGATCGCAACCGGCTCCAGAACTCCTCTGGCAGCGCTGTCGATAGCCGCCCTGTGGCTGTGCTTTGTCTGCTGGAATCGGCGCTCCGTCGTGATGCTGGCGTCCGTGCTCACTACCGGAGCGGTCGTTTTCACGTTTTTTTCGCAGCAAATCATTGAAAGAGGCAGCTCATTTCGCTTCGAACTCTGGCAACTGACCCTGGACAAGATTGCCGACCATCCGTGGATCGGGCATGGCTATAACGCCCCACTGTCACTCGATCCGGGTATCGGTTATACCCTGCAAGAACCCCATAATTTTGCCCTCGGAGTACTTTACGCCGTGGGTATCATCGGCTTGCTGCCATGGCTATTCTTCCACATTCGCAGCTTTATCAGCTGCTGGACCCATCGCCTGCAACCGCTGTTCATCATCGCCTCAACGTGGCTGGCCTTTGGTATCGGTGCCGGTTTGACTGAAGGCGGCGGCATTATCTCGCGTCCCAAGGAACACTGGTTCCTGCTGTGGATTCCACTGGCACTGATCGTAGCATTGAGCATCAATCAGCGGGCCAGACGCCTCCTGGACATGCCAGTCAAGACAATGACAAAGGGCTCCTTGCAGCAACTGACTGCCGATGCCCGGGTTATTGAAGAGGATGGCTTGGGCCCGAAAGTCCTGCGCCTGGCTGACGGCAGCTTCCTCAAATTGTTTCGCCGCCGCCGCTGGTACACCTCGGGGAGTTTTAACCCTTACTCTGAACGGTTCGCCGTCAACAGTGTGCAATTGCGCAGCATGGGTATTCCCACCCCGCACATCCTTGACCTCTATCGCCTCGAAGACGGCCATACCGCAGTGCACTACTCGCCGCTGCCTGGCAATACGCTGCGCCAGGTCCTGCAAGGCATCACAGCCCCGGCAGTGCGCCAGGCGCTGGTGGAGCGTTTCGGCAAGTTCATGGCGCAATTGCATCAGCAAGGCGTCTACTTCCGCTCCCTGCACCTGGGCAACGTACTGGTGCTCGAAGACGGTGAGTTCGGCCTGATCGATATAGCCGACATGCGTATTTATCCTTCGTCACTGAGCGCTGCGCTGCGTCGCCGCAATCTGCGCCACATGCAGCGGTATGCCGAGGATCGGCGCTGGTTGTTCGAGGATCATTTCGACGCGCTGCTCCAGGGGTACGCCGCGACAGCATCGGAGTCCGACGTGGCCAATTTGCACAGGCAAGTGCTGGCCGGCCCTCCCCCGGCCCGGACTCACTGATGACAGAAACCAACCCGCTGATTGCCCTGACGGCCTATCTGCTCGCGATCGCCACGGCTGCGCTGATGATACGCACCGTGCCAGCGTTCGCCCGACAGCTGGATCACTCTGGCGAAAGCCGCTATGCCGGCATTGATGGCCTGCGTGGCTATCTGGCATTCGGCGTGTTTGTGCACCACTCCATCATCACCTGGATATTCCTGCGCACCGGTGTGTTCGACTTGCCGCCGAACAACCTCTACGCCCAGCTCGGCCAGGGCTGCGTCGCACTGTTCTTCATGATTACCGGCTTCCTGTTCTGGGACCGGCTGCTCACCCACGGGCGGCAGCACGACTGGCTGGCCTTTGCCGTATCGCGGGTGTTTCGCCTCTATCCGCTCTACCTGCCGCTGATGCTGGCAGTGTTCGTGACGGTGTTCTATGTGCAGAACTGGGAGCTGAAGGAACCTGTCGGCCGGATCATTGCCCAGACTCTGGCTTGGCTGGTGTTCGACCGACCTGACGTCAATCAATACCCCCAGACCGGCATGCTGATCTCGAACGTCACCTGGACACTGGGATACGAGGTGTTCTTCTACCTGTCACTGCCGCTGGCGGGCATGGTGTTCATCTATCGCGGTAGCTGGGCGCAGACGGTGCTTTGCCTGATCGGTATCTATGCACTTTATCAGCTGGTGGGCTGGGAGCACTCGCTGAAGAAACACTACCTGACAGGCTTTCTCGGCGGCATCGCGGCTGCGTACTGGATTCGCCGGCCGCAATTGCTGGCCTGGGGCAAGTCGCCAATGGCAGGAATCATCGCCCTGGTGGCGCTGGCCATTGCATTTACGGCATTCAACCGCGCTTTCCGCTTGGGCCCGCTGCTGCTGTTGACCGTATTTTTTACTATCGTGGCATCCGGCAATCTATTGTTTGGCGTCTTGAAGCCACGCAGCATCCGCTGGTTGGGAGAAATCAGTTACAGCACCTACCTGCTGCATGGTTTCGTGCTCTGGGTTCTGGTACAGCGCCTGCCGCCATTGTTGCACCTGGATGCGCGGGAAACCTGGACTTTCCTGCCCTTGATGGCGCTGTGCAGCTTCCTGCTGATCGTCATCAGCAGCCTGACCTACGTCTACATCGAGAAACCAGGCATCACGGCAGGCAAGAAAACCCTGCAGTGGATACGACACAACAGGAAGACCCGCAAAGAGTTCTCGGACGAAGTTGCTTGATAACCTTGAGCAACGCCCCGGGCTCAGTCTTTTTCCACACGTGAAAAAAACAATCGCCCCAGACCTCGCCAGGTCTTCTTGTTCCAAGCCTTGAGCGGAATCTGCGCCAAGAGCTCTCGCGCCAGCTTGCGATCGCGGTTGGCCGTCTTGAGAAACATCGAGTTGAGAAACTTGTAGCGCACCTCGTCATACAGCGGATGGTCGCTGAACAGCGCATAGGTGCGCAGGATGCTGTCGATCATGAAACGGTGGTTCTTGTAGGAGTTGGTGGCGTGCTTGCGATAGCGCGCCATCAGCACATTCAGCCCATCGATGAAGTAACCGGCGTGAGTCACCTTCAGCTCGATCAGCAAATCCTCCAGGCGAATGGTCGGGTCGAAACCGCCCACCTTGTCCAGCGCTTCGCGGCGGATCATCAGGGTTGGAGCCGGAGGATAGGGCTTGCGCTCGAGGAACATATCTTCGAAATCCAGACGACGGAACGGTACATCCCGGCGCTGGCGCTTCTCGGGGTAGAGATTGCCTTCGGCATCGATCAATTCGATGTTGCCAGCGCAAATGCCGACCTCCGGCTTGCCATCCATATGAGCGACCTGGGTGGCGATTCGCTCCGGCAGCATGATGTCATCCGAACCGAATGGCACGATCAGGCTGCCTTTGGACCGGGCAATTGCACCGTTGAGGGTATTGGTCAGACCCTGGTTTTCCTGGACCCGGAAGTCGAAACCATGGATTGCCTGCAATGCCTTGATCCGCTCGACGCTGTCATCCTTCGAGCCATCGTCGACTACCAGTAACTCGATGTTCGGATAGGTCTGGTTGAGGACGCTGAGGATGCTTTGCTCGATGTAAGGAGCGTGGTTGTACGACGGGATGATGACCGTGACAATGGGTTGCGCGTCGTTCATGGCTGTTCCTTGCTGGCCTGTTCCAGGCCGGAGTCGATCAGATTGAGGTATTCGCGACGGAACTCCTCGATGTCATGGTGTTGCTGCAGATAACGGAAGGCCTGCTCGCCCTTGGCCTTGAGTTCGTCATCCGAAAGGCCAAGGTAAGTGTCCAGCGCCGCCTGCAACGTTGGCACATCCTTCGGTGTAATCGCCAGGCCACCAGCCCCCTCGATGAGCGGCAACATGGCCGGTACGTTCGAGGCAATCACCGGCAAATGCCCGCTCATGCCTTCGAGTAGCGCCAGCCCGAGGCCTTCAGCCAAAGAAGGCATGGTCCAGATGTCGAATGCCCGAATGTACTGCAGGGCTATTTCCTTGAACCCCAGCAAATGGGCGCGACCGCTGAGGCCCAGGCGGTCGATTTCCGCGGCCAGGCGCGACTCTTCTCGCCCGGCGCCGATGATCGCCAATTGCGTGTTCGGGTATTTATCCTTGAGTTCGGCAAAAGCCTGCAGCAAATAAATATGGCCCTTGACCGGGACCAGGCGACCCAGTGCGCCAATCAATCGCACCGACGGATCGATACCCAGCATTTCACGGGCCTTTTCCCGAGAGTGCTGCAAACTCTCGGCCTGTTCGATGTCGATGGCGTTGGTGATGGCGTAGGTGTTCTGGTCGGTGAAACCGCAGTCACAATCGAGCAAATACTGTTTTACCGCCGGGGATACCCCGACGAAGCGCCAGTGGCGATCGATCAGACGCTGGGTCTGGCGACGCCGGTAAAACCGGTCGTACTCGCCAAATCCGTGGGAAATGCCGATGCACAGCGGCACTTTCAACCATCGGTTGAGCGTCAGCATCATGTTTACCGGCTTGAAGCGATTGCAGATCACCGCGTCGAATTTTTCCCTGCGGCAGAACTTGTACAGCTGCCACATGGCGCGCAGGCGCATGCCCTTGAGGGACTTGTCGGAAAATTCGAAATACACCGAACGGTCGGCCCGGCTCACTGCCTCGCCGGGGCCAGGCCTGCCACGCAGAAAGGCTGCGGTCACTTCATAGCGATCGCTCGGCAAGGCCTTGACGATCTGCTCCGCGAGGTCGGCGAAATCATGGGCTTTGACGTTGTAGTCAGGCTGCAGCTGCAAGACCTTTGACCGCTGACTCATAACTCTCCCCGCTGAGAAACATTGCCTGGTGTGTGCTTGATGGTCCACAAAAGTTCGTGACGCCGAACTGCCTTGCGAAAGAATTCGTTCTCGCCATAAGTTGGCGGTACCCGGGCGGCCAACAGCCGCTGAATCAACCGGCGTAGACGCCGCTTGAACGGCATGGGTGGTTGCAGGTCGTGCATCATGCCCAACGCCATGGCCTTGTCACGCTGGAGCTCCAGCGATATCGGCAGGCAGCAGGGTTGCATCGGCGCGGCCGGATCAAAGGCGGGTGGCAGGGCGATGCCATGACCGCTATCACCCATCGGCCAGCGATCGTTGTCGTGCAAGTGGTTGGCGTAGCCCAACAATGTGGTTGGCTGCCAGTCCAGGCCTTGCAAGGCTTCGAGCACGGCCGCCTGGGCGCAGATATGGTCAGGGTGCGGATCGAGGGTCGGGTGCGGCAGGACGATGACTTCGGGCCGCGCGCGCAACAGCAACTCACGCAGGTCCGCCAGCAGATTATTCCAGGTCGGCGCACCGTCGGCGTCGCCCGGCAAAGCAAAGGGATTGAGTTGGCGGAACAGCCGGGTGTCGCTCAAGTCGGCCTCGCGCGAGGCTACCGGCGAGGTTGGCGAGGCCTGCATGGCCGCCAGTTGCAGACAAAAATAACCCAGTTGTACGCAATGGGCTTGCGGCACTCCGCCCCAGCGCGGCACGGCGATACTGTCCCAGGCGCGCAAACGACCTTTCAGGCGGGCTGCTTCAACCTTATCCATACCCATCTGCCGGTAGTGTCCGGCTTCGACTTCACCGGCCGTCAGCGTAACGATCCAGGCCTCGTCCGCCTGGCTGTACAAACCATAGGCAGCCAATTCGGCGTCATCGGCGTGCGGGGCGATCACCATTACCCGCTGACGTCGGTAATCCGGATGTTCCAAGGCCCACAGCACGGGCTCTCCGAGCACGCGGCAAAAACGCCCGCACAGACGTAACTCACCGCGCGAAAGTACCTGCGCCTGCCCTGTAAGATTGAGGTAACGCAGGCCGTTGACACCGCGCTCGAATGTTTGCCGGTCCGGGTTATCGCCGCCACACAACTCGACCACAGGATCGATGAAGCGCCCCAGCCAGGTGCTTTTTACCCGCAGGGCCAGTATCAGTGTTGCGTCGTCGACCAGCATGACCCCTTCGTCCAGCCGCAAATACTCACCATTGAGGTGCACCTTGGGCTGCGGCGTGTAGGGGGGAAAACTGTACTGGTAGTCGTCTTTGGGCGAGTAGAACAGGTGGTCGGCAAACCAGGCTTCGTGGGCTATCCAGCCCAGGACCGCGACCAGCAGCGGCAACCACCAGACCACCAGCACACCAATGGCTACCAGCAACACCAGCGCAATCAGCAGACCGATACGTTTATTGCGCCGGTGGCGCTTGAGCAGTTGCTGTTTGCGGCTCATGGGCTGGCTCATACGGTGAAGACCGGCACGGGATTGCACCAGCGATCCTTGTATTCACGGTCGGCGCGACCGAAGGAAAAGCGCAACGGTTTGTCCAGTGCCCGGGCATGCTCCCAGGCGCTTTGGGTATTGAGGAAGCTCAACACGCTGCCGGGGCTGAACTCGCGGGTCTGGGGATCGACGCCACCATTGATGTACTCGACGCTGATCCATTGTGGCGTCTCGACCCGATACACCAGTTGAATGGCGATCGGCGCATCGTTGAGGAAAATCACCGAACCGATCAGCAATTCACGCAGCAACCCGATGACCTCGGCCATACGCTCGGCCCCCGTCGCCGGGAAGCCCCAGCGACGCTGGAAAAGATCACAGTAAATCGCTGCCAGCTCGCCACTGGAAAACTCGCAGACAGCACGCACCACGCCGCCCGCCTCCTCCAGCAGGCGCAATTCGCGGCGCTGGTTGTAACGAAATTTCTTCGACAGCTCTTCCGGCGTGCGCGCCATGGCCAGTTGTTCAGCCTGCAACTTGATGCCGCTGAAGCGGCCTTCGTTGAGTGCCGACAAATAGCGACCGCGATGTCGCAGCGGCGCCTGGGCATCGGCAGCAGCTGGCAGAATGATCTCGGCATTGCCCAGGTCGAACAGGCCTTTTTTGCCCCTGCGCTTGAGCACGTCCTTGGATAAGGCGAGGTCGCGGCCCCAGGTCGGGATCGCCGCCTTGAGCTCACCGTTCTGTTCCCAGGCCAGGTAACGCACCGGGATGTCGGCCAGATTGGCCAGCCGCTCGACCACCATGGGGTGGGTCGCGACGCTGCCGCCATGAAGTTGCCAGGCTTGGGCGTAAGTCGAAGCATCGACTACCGCCCAGCCACGCTCGCGCCAGCCTTGAAATCGGTTGAGCATCAGCCCCTCTGTGCCAGTTCGGTAACGTGTGGCAAATGCCAGAAAGCATCGCGTACCGCGCGATCGGAGAAGTGCTCGCGCAAGCGTTCGAGCATCAGCCCGGCACACTGGACACGCTGCTGCTCATCCATGCCGGCCAGATGTTGCAGGCCTTGCGCCAGACGCGCGGCATCACCGAGCGGGAACAGGATGCCGACACCTTCGACCACTTCCCTCGCCCCACCACAAGCCGTGGCCAGCAATGGCACCCCGGCGGCCATAGCCTCCAGCAGGACCATGCCGAACGGTTCGTGATCGGAACTCAGGGCGAATACGTCGAAGGCCCGGAAATAGTTGCGGGCATCAGGTACCTGACCGAGAAACAGCACGCGATCACCAATGCCAAGCTCACGGGCCAGCGACTTGAGATCCTCTTCCAGGCGACCGGAACCGAGAATCACCAGTTGGCTGTTGCCCGGCAGTCCCGGTAGCGCCTCGGCAAAACCCTGCAGCAACGTGGCCTGATCCTTGTCCGGATGCAGGCGCCCGACATTGCCGACAATCCAGGCATCCGCCGACAGGCCCAGGGTTTCCCGAGCTTCGCGGGCCGATACCTGAGTCGCCTGCAAGGCCTCCACATCAATACGGTTGTACAACGTACGAATCCGCGAATGCGGCCATTTCGGCAGACACTTGCGCATGTCGTCGCGCACCGCGTCGGACACGCCAAGCAGACTCAGGCGCTTGCGGAATATGTGCGCAAACAGCTTGCGGCTGACGCGCTTGTAGTCGTCAAACCCGTGATGCACACCGATCACCGGCAACGACGTGCCGAGCAAGGCGATGTAGATGGGTTTGAAACGATGGGCGATGCAGAAACTGAAGTTGCGCGACGCGGCGATCTTGCGCAGATCGCCGATGGCCCCCAGCTTCAGGCCACGAATGGCCTTGGAGCTGTACTCCATGAACAGCACTTCATCACTGGCGCATCCTGCGGCGACGTCGGCATCGGCAACCCCGGTCAGAAACACCGTGGTCACTCGATAACCGGTCCCCGCGAACAGGCTGGCGTACTGCCGGGCGCAGTCCAGGAACGGCCCGTCATAGCCGTGACAAAACTGCAGCACATGGCGTTCAGCCGAGCGTGTCATATGCGTTCGCGCCCTCTTTGACCACCAGGATGTCTTCCATGATCAGATACTGTAGATCGGAACCGAAGAACATGTTCAGGGCGTCCGTCGGCGAGCAGATCATCGGTTCGCCACGACGGTTGAGCGAAGTGTTCAGCGACACGCCGTTACCGGTCAGCACTTCCAGCGCTTTCATCATGTCGTAGTAGCGCGGGTTGTATTCGCGCTTGAGCACCTGGGCGCGGGAAGTCCCGTCTTCGTGGACCACTTCCGGCACGCGGGTCTTCCATTCTTCCGCTACTTCAAAGGTGAAGGTCATGAACGGGGCCGGGTGATCGATCTTGATCATCTGCGGTGCCACGGTGTCGAGCATCGACGGGCAGAAAGGCCTCCAGCGCTCGCGGAACTTGATCTGGTGGTTGATGCGATCGGCCACGCCGGCCACGCTCGGGCAACCGATGATCGAGCGACCGCCCAGTGCACGCGGACCGAACTCCATGCGGCCCTGGAACCAGGCCACCGGGTTACCGTCGACCATGATCCTGGCGATCTGCTCCGGCATGTTGTCGAGCTTGCGCCACGTTGGCTTGTTCTCGTGACGGGCACAGGCCGCGATCACGTCTTCGTTGCTGTACGACGGGCCGAGGTAGACGTGTTCCATCTTCTCGACCGGTACGCCACGGGCGTTGGACACATAGGCTGCCGCGCCCACCGCGGTACCGGCGTCGCCGGATGCAGGCTGCACGAACAGTTCCTTGACGTCGTCGCGGGCGATGATTTTCTGGTTCAGCTTGACGTTCAACGCACAGCCACCGGCGTAGGCCAGCTTGCCGGTTTCCTTGAGCACGTCGCCCAGGTAGTGGTCGATCATCTGCAGCGCAATTTTTTCGAACAGCGCCTGGATGCTCGCGGCGTAGTGGATGTAAGGCTCGTCGGCGATGTCGCCTTCGCGCTTGGGCCCCAGCCACTCGATCAGCTTCGGCGAGAAGTAGTAACCCTTGCCCTTCTCTTTGTAGCGACGCAGGCCGATGACGTTGGCGTAGTCGGTGTTGATGACCAACTCGCCGTTCTCGAAAGAGGCCAGGCGCGAGAAATCGTATTTGCTGGCGTCGCCGTACGGCGCCATGCCCATGACCTTGAACTCACCGTCGAGCATATCGAAACCGAGGAACTCGGTGATCGCGCCGTACAGGCCGCCGAGGGAGTCAGGATCGAAGAATTCCTTGATCTTGTGGATCTTGCCGTTTTCGCCGTAACCGAAGAAGGTCGTGGCGTACTCGCCCTTGCCGTCGATCCCGAGGATCGCGGTTTTCTCCTTGAAGCCGGAGCAGTGGTAGGCACTGGAGGCGTGGGCCAGGTGGTGTTCGACCGGCTCGATCTTGATCTTCTTCGGATCGAAGCCCAGTTGCTCCAGGCACCAGACGATCTTGTTGCGATAGCGCTTGTAGCGACGGTTGCCCATCAGGATCGCGTCGAGTGCACGGTCCGGGGCGTACCAGTAACGCTTGGCGTACTGCCAGCGGGCCTTGCCGAACAGGCTGATCGGAGCGAATGGAATCGCCACCACGTCAACGTCGGAAGGCTTGATACCGGCCTGTTCCAGGCAGAACTTCGCCGATTCGTAGGGCATGCGGTTCTTTGCATGTTTATCGCGCACGAAGCGCTCTTCTTCAGCAGCCGCGACCAGCTTGCCGTCGATGTACAAGGCTGCGGAAGGATCATGGCTAAGGGCGCCGGACAGGCCAAGAATCGTCAATGCCACAGGGGTCTAGCCTCTTTAGTCTGCATGCAGGCGCAAGCGCCTCGAAAATTAATGTGCCCTCGCAAGTGGGCGAGAGACAGCTAAAGGGCGGGATTATAGCGTAAAAGCAGCGACAAGCCTCTAGCCGCGAGCAGCAGGACGGCGCTGCGGCGCCCCGCCGATCTCAATTTACGCCGGGCCTCCAGTAAATACCGAGGTTGCCATCCACGGTTTGCCGGTAAATCGTGTAGGGCAGGGAAACCGTATCGAAGACGCCGGAGAGAGGCAGGTCCAGCAAGACGAATGGCAGCAGGACACCTGTGGGGTCGGGCGGGGCGTTCAAAACGCAAAAATCGTAGGCCAGACCGCTATAGACACGGGGAATCGACTGGCAGTAAGTCTTTTGCTTCCTGAGGCCGCGAGCAGCATCGGCGTCACTCTGCAGCACCGTATGCGCGGTCCCGCAGCCGGATAACATCAGTGAAACAGCACCGATTACAACAATCGTTTTTATCGTCAAAAGCTGCCCTCCGAGAACGTCAGGCAACCTAACACCCCAACTTACCCGGGCGGCAGTTCACGGCTTCCCAAGATCATGTAGGACGGCTCACAGGGGCTTGCAGTCTAATCCGGGTTGCCTGTGCCGGCCCCATCGCCAGCAGGCTGGCTCCCACATTTGGCCAGAGGTGTTCACTGGCTTTTAGTTCAGCAGCAATCTCTGTGGGAGCACGCTTGCTCGGGACGGAGTTCTGGCGACAGGGCCGCAGGCCCGATCAGCTGGCGCTGGAGATATCCCTGGGCAGTCGCCGGTCAATAACCTGATAGAGCGCACTGCTTTCAGGCCAATTGCGCATGAAGCGCGCCCGATCCCGCGCATAGGCAGGGCCGAAGCTGCTGACAGACGCGTGCTGACACATCGAATCCAGATCGATCAACGCCCAGCGATCTTCCTGCCAGAACAGGTTATGCCCCTTGAAATCGCCATGGCTGATCCGCTCGCGAATCAGCTCTGCAAACAGATGATCCAGGGCAAGCAGCTCTGATTCCGGCGCGTCGCCGCTCTCAACGTACGGCGCAAATCGCTCGATGATATCCGGCCCTGGCAGGTGCTCGGTGATCAGATAGGCTCGGCTGCGCAGCCACAGAAAACGCTTCTCCAGCAACGCCAGCGGCTTGGGCGTGGCAATCCCGAGGAACGCCAGGCGATTGCCTTCGCACCAGGAATGCCAGGCCCGGCTCGGTCGCCAGAAGCGCTTGAGCCAGTGGGCAAAACCCTTGATGTTGTAGCGTTTGATCACCAGCGTGCGGCCATTCACCTCGACTTTGCCGACACTCGCCGCACCGCCCGTCTTGTACAGGTACCCCTGATCAAGCAGGGCATCGGCCTGTTCCAGTACCGGCAACATGGCCGACTCTTCCTCTCGGCGGACCGCTTGCAAGCCGAAGGCCCCGCGCTGGACGCTGAACAGCGTACATTCGCGACCAACCTTGATCAGGTAATCCCTGAGGCGCCAGGCACGGACCTTGTCGATCTGCTTCTGCAACCCCTCCATGGGCAAAGCGTGCTCGCCGTTGCTCAGCAGGTAGTACACCAGCAACTCTTCAGTAAATGGCTCCAGGGACTTGGGCAACTGGGCAAAAAACACACCGAGGTTTTCCAGGACTTTTTGCAGCGACAGCGCCTGACCGGGCGTTTCGCAGCGTATCCCGGCACCATCGATCAAATACAAGCGCCCGCCCTGACGCAGCAGGTTGTCCAGGTGCAGGTCTTCCTGCCACAGGCCCTTGCGGTGCATTTGCCCGATGGCACCCAACGCCTCGGCCAGCACTGCGGTTTGTTCGTCAGCCAGTACCGGCAAATGCTCAACGTGTTTCCAGGTATCGCCGAGGCTTTGCGCGTTTTCCAGAAAATCAAACAGCAGCCAGCCGCCCTCGCCGTCTTTCAGGCCATCAGCCAACAATTGCGGCGTGGTCAACCCTTGGGCGGACAACAGGCGCACGCCATCGAGCTCTCGTTGAAAATGCCGTGCCGCCTTGTTGCCGACCAGCAACTTGGCCAACACCGGCCGGCCACGCCAGATGCCGGCACCGACATAACGCTGCCCTGGCAAAACCCGCAACAAGCTCAACAACTGCAAGTCGGCGGTGCCGGCGGCATCGGCCAGGGACACGCTCAGTGGCAGGGAGGGATTGCGACCGCTGGCTTTGAGTTCCGACAAGCGCATCAACGCACCCTCTTGTGGCTGCGCCGCGCCGTCAGACGCTGGAGCCAGGTGTCGATCAGCGAACTATCCAGCGGCTGATCCAGATAGGAAGCGAGCAACTGGCGCAACTGCGCCTCGCCCCACTGTGGCGCACGACGGATCAACGGCTCCAGATCCTTGACCCGATCACGCTGCCCGTACAGCAATCGACGGGTCTTTTCCAGATCGATCAGTTGGCCCTTATAGCTGTTGCCGGACGCACGCAAGAAGATGTGCTTGGGGTAAAAGCACCCATGCACCTGACGTGCGCCATGAAGCTGCCGGGCCAGCTCGCCGCAAGCCTTGAGAATTTCGCTGTGCTGCACTTCGCTCAATTGCGGCCAGTGTTGCAACAGCGAGTCCAGATCATCCCAACCGTCCAGAGCGCGGGTCAGCAGGATCGCCCGGACTTCGCCATCAACCTTGCGCTCGCCGTAGAACACCGCATGCAGCGCAGGAATTTGCAAATTCTGATAGCGCACGATATTGCGAAATTCGTGGGCGAAACTCGGCTCGCCGAAGGGCGCGCGCAAGGTGCGGGTCATGTAATTGCACTGACGCTTGAGATAAAAGCCACGACCCTCCAGATCCAGGCGAAACACACTGCTCCAGCCACCACGACCGGTGTTGGGCTCATCCACCGCCTCGAGCTGCTTGGCCCAGAGTGCATCGAAGGTGGCCAGACCGTGACGCTCAAGCAGCGCATGGTCTTCAGCTGCCAGAAAATCAATCATTCGCGTCCCTCGAAAAATCTCACCACGTGTCGGATCCGCTTTTTGTCGGCGGCATTGAGCCGGGTCCGCCCGCGGTATTGCAGGTAAAAGCGCAGGCGTTGAGTCGCCGACAGTTGATACTTGGCAACCTTGTCCAGGCATGCCAGGTCCTTGGTGATCCGGTACTTGAGCCAAAAGCCGCGCCAGAAATCACCGTTGGGGCAATCGATCAGAAACAACCGGGCCTCGTCGTCAATCAACAAATTGCGCCACTTCAAATCGTTATGGGTGAAGCGGTGGTCATGCATGATTCGGGTATAGCAGGCCAACTGGCGACTCACGGCGTCGACCCATGCACGATCCGCGAGTTTCGGATCGCGCCGTTCGGCCAGCACAGACATGTCTTCGGTGCGCGGCAGCTCACGGGTAATCATCGCCCCCCGGGCATAGGCCGCTCCGCGTCGCTCCAGGCCCCATGCCACCACTTCGGCGGTCGGAATGCCCCACTTGGCAAAACGCTTGAGGTTCTGCCATTCCATTTTCACCCGCGGTTTACCCAGGTAACGACGCAAGCCCTTACCGGCGCCGACGTAACGCTTGACGTAATAATTCACGCCATTGCGCTGCACGCGGATGACCTCGGACAGCAGATCACGGGTCAGTTGCTCGCCCTCAAGCGCAAACACGGCCTCAAGACTGCCAAAGTCCTCTGCCAGATCGCTGTAAGCCGGCTCCAGTTTCCAACCCGCCATCAGAGCGCATCCCCGTATCGCTGTTTGCGGTCGTAGAGTTTGTTGGCCTTGCCGTCGAGCCAGCTCAGCAGCCCGGCTTCTTCGCTGAGAATCTGGCGCAGCGGTCGCTGGAAATAGACTTTGAGGAAACGGAATTTGTCGCGGCGGGTCAGGCCGATGTCCAGGGCCGAGAAGTACAGTGCTGCCAGATCCTTGTTGCGCCAGCGCTGCGTGATGGCCGGGCGGGTCTGGGCACGGTGCAGGTCGATCACCGAGAGCTTGAAGTCTTCAGCCGTCACCGGCCTATCGGTATGCAGCAGGAAATGGCAGATATAGCAGTCGCGGTGATTGACCCCGGCGCGATGCATCATGCCCGTCATCCGTGCGACTTCGGCGATCAGCGCCCGCTTGAGTTTTACCTCGGGTGGTTGCTTGACCCAATCGATGCTGAAGTCTTCCAGGCTGACCGTTGGAGCCAGTTCCTCGGTAACGATGAAGGAGTGCTGGTCCGCCGGATTGCCACCCTTCTCGCCATATGCCACGGCGGTCATGGTCGGTACGCCGGCTTCCTGCAAGCGCTGGATAGCCTTCCATTCCTGACCGGCTCCCAGTACCGGCAGCTTGGCGGTGAGCAGGTTCTTGAAAATCTCACCCCAGCCGATGCCACGGTGAATCTTGACGAAAAATCCATTGCCGTTCACTTCGGTACGCAGGGTGCGGCGTGCCTCAAGCTCGCGGTACACCTCGCCCTCGAGCCCCTCGACTTCGGCGAACGGGTCGCGCCCGGCCCAAAGGCTTTTGAACGGTTCAGCCAGCATCAACTTCATTTAAGCGTGCTCCGCCAGAATCACATCGGCCGCGTGTTGCGGCATGCTGTAGAGGTCGGCTGTCTCGGCGAAAGCCAGGCCATTGCGACTCCAGGCCGCCCTTGCTTGCGCGTCTTTCAACATGCCGGTCAGATACTGAGTCAGTTGCGCCTGCTCGAAGGGTTCGTCCAGCACCAGACCGGCGTCGGCCTCGGCGATGTAATGGGCGTAACCACAGACGGCACTGACCAACACCGGCAGCCCGGCCACCAAGGCTTCGAGCAATACGGTCCCGGTGTTTTCGTTATACGCCGGGTGGATCAAAAGGTCGGCACCGAGCAGGAAACGCGGGATATCGCTACGACCCTTGAGGAACGTCACGTTGTCGCCTAGCCCCAACGCGGCGCTCTGCATCTGGAATAATTTGGGGTCGTCCTGGCCAATTACAAATAGCCGGGTGCGCTTCTTCAGATCAGCGGGCAACGCCGCCAGCGCCTTGAGACTGCGATCAACGCCCTTGGTCTTGAACCCGGAGCCGATTTGCACCAGCAGCAAGTCATCGTCCTTGAGGTTGAATTCACGGCGGAACCCGTCGCGAATTTCGGCGGCATTGGCCGGCGCGCGACGATCCTGAGAGATCCCCGGCGGCAACAAATGAAAGCGCTCAAGCGGCGTGCCGTAATGCTTGATGAAGAGCGGCTGCTGGACCTCGGAAATCATCAGCACTTCGGTTTTGGCGTCCTTGGCGAACACCGCACGCTCGTACTCGGCGAAATGCCGGTAGCGACCCCAGCGACGGTACAGCGAGTTGCGCAAGTTCTGCGCCTTGTCTTCGAAGCAGCCGTCGGCGGCGTAGTAGACGTCCAGCCCGGGCATTTTGTTGAAGCCGATCAGGCGGTCGACCGGACGTTTGGCCAGGTCGGCCTCCATCCACTCGCTGAGTTTCTCGTTACGCCGATGGTTGAAGAACGCCTTGACCGGCGCCACCAGCACTTCGAAGCCAGGCGGTATGTCACCCTCCCAGATCAGCGTGTAAACACGGATCTGATGACCGCGCTGCTGGCACTCCAGGGCGATGCGCATGAAGTCGCGCTGCAAGCCGCCAAACGGAAAATATTTGTACAAGACAAAAGCCAATTGCATCAGCGCAGCTCCTCAGCCAGTAACAACGTGCTCAGTCGGCTGGCGACACGCTCGGGATTCAGACGCGTGAAGCACAGTGGCCACTCGCGTTTAAGGTCAAACCGGCGGGCGTCTTCGGCCGTCGGTTGATAAGTACATTTCTTTTGCAGGCATGGGGCGCAAGGGAAGTCGCTGGCCAGGTGGATCTGCGACTTGCCATAGGCACCGGTCAGGCCCGGGTTGGTCGGACCGAACAAAGACAACGTCGGCACGTCCAGCGCAGCAGCCAGATGGCCCAGGCCGGTGTCCACCGCTACGCAGGCCTGCGCCCCTGCGAGAACCTTACCGACGCCGGCAAGATTCAACTTCGGCAGCACTTCGACGTGCTTCATGCCTTGGGCGATCCACTCGGCACGAGCTTTCTCGACCGGATTGCCCCACGGCAGCTTCACCCCGACCCCGAGATAGCCAACCCGCTCGGCCAGCTCGCGCCAGTAGGCTTCGGGCCAGTGCTTGGTGTCCCAGGTGGTGCCGTGCAGAAACAGCACGTACGGGTTCTTGCGCGGCAATTCAACCAGGGGCTCGACGTTCAGGCCGTAGTCGCCCAACCCCTTTGGCAGGTCATAACCCAGGGCAATGGCGAACAACTGGCGTACCCGCTCCACTGCATGCTGGCCACGGGCAACCGCCAGGCGCCGGTTATAAAATCGCGCAGCGATGGGCTCGCGCGCCGAACTTTTATCGAGACCGGCCACCGGCGCTTTTACGTAACGGGTGAGCCAGGCACTTTTCAGCAGGCCCTGGGCGTCGATGACCAGGTCGTATCGGGTGGCGCGAACGCTTTGCTTGAAGCGCTTCCACTCGCCACTCCTGATGGTCTGCCACAGGTTTTTGCGCCAGCGGCGGATAGCTACTGGAATCACCTTGTCCACTGCCGGGTGCCAGGTAGGAATTTCGGCGAAACCCTCTTCCACCACCCAGTCGAACTTGATGCCGGGGATCGCCCGCGCCGCGTCGGTCAACGCCGGCAACGCATGAATCACGTCGCCCAGCGAAGAAGTCTTGATCAGCAGTACCCGCAAGCTATTTGACCTCGACCACAGTGCCCTGCAACCGTTGCAAGGCTTCGTTCACCGCTTGCGGCATGAGCTGGCGCAGGCAGTTGTAATGACCAAAGCGGCAGGTGCGGTCGAAACACGGACTGCACTCGATGCCCAGGCGCACGATTTCGACCTGATCGGCCAGCGGTGGCGTGAAGCCTGGCGATGTCGAGCCATAGACCGCCACCAGCGGGCGATTCAGCGCGGCGGCGACGTGCATCAGGCCGGAGTCGTTGGAGACCACCGCGTCGGCGCAGGACAACAGATCAATGGCCTCGGCCAGCGAGGTATCGCCACTGAGGTTCACTGACTCTTCGCGCAAACCGGGAATCAGCCGCGCGCGGATATCCTCACCGACGGCATGATCGTTTTTCGAGCCGAATAGCCAGACTTGCCATCCGTCCCGGATCTTAGCTTCCGCGACCTTGGCGTAATGCTCGGACGGCCAGCGTTTGGACTCGCCGAACTCGGCACCAGGACACAACGCCAGCACCGGGCGATCGAGGGCCAAGCCAAACCTGGCCAATGCCGCCTCGCGGGTCACCGGGTCAATTTTCAGCCTCGGCCGCGGATAGGGCTTGGGCATCTCGGCACCCGGCTCATAAGCCAGGGCCATGAAGCGCTCGATCATCAGCGGGTAACGCTCTTTATCCAGCGTACGCACGTCATTGAGCAGGCCGTAACGGAATTCGCCGCGCCAGCCAGTGCGTTTCGCGATGCCGGCAAAAAACGGCACCAGTGCCGATTTCAGGGAGTTGGGCAACAGGATCGCCTGATCGTACTGGCCGGCCAGGGATTTGCCGATGCGCCGGCGCGTGGCCAACTCCAGCGCGCCATGGCCGAGCGGAAAGCTCAAGGCCTGGCGCACTTCGGGCATGCGCTCAAGAATCGGCCGGCTCCACTCGGGGGCCAGCACGTCGATTTCGCATTGCGGGTGACGCTGCTTCAGGCACTGAAAAAGTGTCTGCGCCATCACCATGTCACCGACCCAACTGGGCCCTACAATCAGAATTTTCATGTGGTTTCCAAAAACGAACCGGGGAGGCCTACGCCTCCCCGCCTCGAAAATTCTACAAAACACTGCAGATCAAATGTGGCGAGGGGGCTTGCCCCCGCTGGGTTGCGAAGCGGCTCCATAACAGTGGTCGGGGACTACTGCGTAGTCCGACGGGGGCAAGCCCCCTCGCCACACAAGCCCCTCGCCACATTGAGCCCCCTCACCACACGAGCTCGCTCCCACACTGGGTATTCGATGTTGCAAATTCCGTTTCAGCCTAGCCCCAGCTCGCGCCAGATTCGCATCACCTGCCGCCGTTCATCCACGAACTGGTCGCCCGGTATCACCCCGGCGTCCTTCTGCAAGGCCTGTTTGTGGGCTGCGGAGCGGTAGGCCTTATAAGCTTCGCGCAGCAGACTGGCGTCTTCGGCAGGCATCAGTCCTTCGCGCTCCAGCTCTTCCAGAATGCGGATATTGTCAGACCAGCGTAGCAACGGCGGGCACGTTTGCGACCACGCCAGGGCCGCGTATTGCACCATAAATTCAATATCGACGATACCTCCGGCGTCCTGCTTGAGATCGAACGGCGCCGTGGCTTCGAAGGCATTCGCCCCGGTGCCGGCCGCCGTACTCTTGCTGCCGAGGTTATCGCGCATCTTGGCGCGCATCTCGCTGACCTCCTTGCGCAAGGTCGACAGGTCGCGCACCTGCCCCAGGATCTGCGCGCGAATCTGCTCGAATGCCCGACCGACATCCTCGCTGCCGACCAGCACTCGCGCCCTTACCAACGCCTGATGTTCCCAGGTCCAGGCCTCGCCTTGCTGATATCGGGCAAATGCGCCCAGCGAAGTCACCAGCAAACCCGACGCACCGGAAGGTCGCAGGCGCATGTCCACTTCATATAACTGACCGGAGTTGGTCTGGGCCGTCAGCAGGTGAATGATCCGCTGCCCGAGCCGGGTGAAAAATTGTGCGCCATCGATCGGTTTCGGTCCGTCGGTTTCAGCCTGGGGATCGCCATCGTGGATGAATACCAGGTCCAGGTCCGAAACATGCCCGAGTTCGATGCCGCCGACTTTCCCATAACCGACAATGATGAAGCCGGGATCGCACAACGTGCCATCGGTGCGCAACGGTGTACCGTACTTGGCCACGGTCTGGCGCCAGGCCAGCGCCAGCACTTGCTCGAGAATTGCTTCGGCAAGCCAGGTCAAATAGTCGCTGACTTTCATCAGTGGCAAGCTGCCAGCGATTTCCGAAGCGGCGACGCGCAAGCGGTGTGCCAGCTTGAAATGGCGCAGGGCTTCCATTTGCTGTTCGAGATCGTCCTCGGGAATCCGCGTCAGGCGTTCGCGCAGTTCAGCGGCCAGTTCCGGCGCCAATGGCGGCTTGAACAGCCGGCCTTCGTTGAGCAGCTCATCCAGCAACAACGGGAACCGGGTGATCTGCTCGGCGATCCACGGGCTTGCGGCGCACAAGGTCAGCAATCGACGCAGTGCCCCGGGGTTTTCGGTCAGCAATACCAGATAAGCGGAACGCCGGGCCACGGCCTCAACCAATGGCAACACCCGCTCCAGCACCAGATCGGGATCCGCGTGCTCAACGGCCTGGGCCAACAAGCGAGGAATAAAGGCATCAAGACGCTCACGCCCGAGACGCTGCATGGCACGCAACTGTGGACTGCCACGCAGGCCGGCCAGGGCCTTCAACGCCTTGCTGGCATCAGCAAAGCCGCCCTCTTCAAGCTGACGACAAGCGGCCTCTTCGTCCTGGGACTGCTCCCACAACGGCAACCATTCTCCGCCCACCACGACTTCGCTTTCGGCGCCTTGCTCTTCATCAGGGTCGGCAATCACCTGGGCGAAATGCCAGGCGACGCGACCACGCCAATACATCAGTTGTTGATGAAATGCCGGCCAATCGGCGAAGCCCAACATGAAGGCAATGCGTGCCTGATCCTGCTCACCGTCCGGCAGCATTTGCGTCTGCCGGTCGGCAATTGCCTGGATCGCGTGTTCGGTGTACCGCAGGAATTCGTAACCTTCGCGCAATTCGCTGATGACCGCTGGCGGCAGGTACCCCTGGCCTTCGAGCGTGCCCAACACCTTTAATAGTGGACGTTGTTGCAGGCTCAGGTCCCGACCTCCGTGGATCAGCTGGAAAGCCTGGGCGATAAACTCCACCTCGCGAATACCGCCGGAGCCGAGCTTGATGTTGTCGGCCATGCCCTTGCGCCGGACTTCCTGCTGAATCAGCTGCTTCATGGTGCGCAGCGCTTCGATGGCCGAGAAGTCCAGGTAACGCCGGTATACGAACGGGCGCAGCATGTCTTGCAACTGTGCACCAGCCACCTGATCGCCGGCCACCACCCGCGACTTGATCATCGCGTAGCGTTCCCAGTCACGCCCCTGATCCTGATAATACTGTTCCAGTGCGTTGAAACTCAGCACCAGGGCACCCGACGAACCGTAGGGACGCAAGCGCATATCGACGCGGAATACGAAACCGTCGACAGTCATCGGATCCAGGGCCTTGATCAGGCGCTGACCGAGTCGAATGAAGAACTCCTGATTATCCAGGGCACGTTTGACACCGACTGTTTCGCCGCCCTCGGGATAGGCGAAAATCAGGTCAATGTCCGACGACAGGTTGAGCTCCACTGCACCGAGCTTGCCCATGCCAAGGATGACCATCTGCTGCGGCTCGCCACTGCGCCGACCGGTCGGCACGCCGAACTGCTGGCAATGTTGCGTGTACAACCACCGATAGGCCTGATCGATACTCGCATCGGCCATGTCCGAGAGGTCGCGGCACGTCTGCACCAGGTCAGCCTGGCGGGTCAGGTCTCGCCAGATGATCCGCACCTGCTGGCGCGCTCGCTGCCGACGCAAGGCGCGGCCCAGTTGATCTTCTGTTTCGGCGGCATTTACGGCGCCAGCGATCTGCGCGCACAACTCACCGGCGGCGAAGCGCCGGTCCAGTTCGCCGGACTGCACCAGATCCAGCAATATCAAAGGGTCACGAACGCTCTGTTCAATCACGAAATCGCTGGCGGCGGTTACCCTCGCAAATTGCGCCCAGCGTTCAGGCGTCCACGTCGACAGCCCATGATCATCGTCTAGGGCGGCGACGGCGTCACGGAACGACTGCTCGGCGCGGGTGACAAACGGCACAAGAATGGCGGGCAGTACGGCAAGCGGTGGGAGGCTCATGGTCTATCCTTGATCGGCGTGCAACGGGCTGCATGTAGTGAATCTGGCAAACCCACTACCTGAAGGAGTGTCGAACAAAAGTTAGAAATAGCTGAATTTTCTTTTATTGTGGCAGCCAGCATCAAACTTTTACCTGATTTGGTTGATAAAACACCAACCTTAATGATTAATCTCACAACGCAGCCGAGGGCCACAAGCCGCTGATCTGTAGTTTTACTACTCGTATATACATTAGCGAAGCTGAAATGCCGGATGATTTGTAGTAAAACTACACGCCGCCGGAACAACCTGTCGGCAATCCAAGAATTCATAACGTCTGCCCACAAGGCCAGTCGCAAACTCAGGCAACCGATTCTGGAAGCCTTTCCGCCCTGGAGCAAGCCATGCAAGACCTCGATCCCGTCGAAACCCAGGAATGGCTGGACGCCCTGGAATCGGTTCTCGACAAAGAAGGCGAAGACCGCGCTCACTATTTGATGACCCGTATGGGTGAACTCGCGACCCGCAGCGGCTCGCAGTTGCCTTACGCCATCACCACGCCTTACCGCAACACGATCCCCGTTACCCACGAAGCACGCATGCCTGGCGACCTGTTCATGGAACGCCGCATTCGCTCGCTGGTACGCTGGAACGCGATGGCCATGGTAATGCGTACGAACCTGAAAGATTCTGACCTGGGTGGTCACATCTCCAGCTTCGCTTCCAGTGCGACCCTGTATGACATCGGCTTCAACTACTTCTTCCAGGCCCCGACCGACGAACACGGCGGCGACCTGATCTACTTCCAGGGCCACACCTCGCCAGGCGTTTACGCCCGTGCATTCATGGAAGGCCGCATCACCGAAGACCAGATGAACAACTTCCGCCAGGAAGTAGACGGTCAGGGCCTGTCGTCCTACCCGCACCCTTGGCTGATGCCTGACTTCTGGCAGTTCCCGACCGTTTCCATGGGTCTGGGTCCGATCCAGGCGATCTACCAGGCTCGCTTCATGAAGTACCTGGAAGCCCGTGGCTTCATTCCTGCCGGCAAGCAAAAAGTCTGGTGTTTCCTGGGCGACGGCGAGTGCGACGAGCCGGAATCCCTGGGCGCGATCTCCCTGGCTGGCCGCGAGAAGCTGGACAACCTGATTTTCGTCATCAACTGCAACCTGCAGCGCCTCGACGGCCCGGTTCGCGGCAACGGCAAGATCATCCAGGAACTCGAAGGCGTCTTCCGCGGTGCTCAGTGGAACGTGACCAAAGTCATCTGGGGCCGTTTCTGGGACCCACTGCTGGCCAAGGACGTCGACGGTATCCTGCAACGCCGCATGGACGAAGTCATCGACGGCGAGTACCAGAACTACAAAGCCAAAGACGGCGCGTTCGTGCGTGAACACTTCTTCAACTCGCCAGAACTCAAGGCGATGGTTGCAGACCTGTCCGACGACGAGATCTGGAAGCTCAACCGTGGTGGCCACGACCCGTACAAGGTCTACGCGGCGTACCACGAAGCGGTCAACCACAAAGAACAACCTACCGTCATCCTGGCCAAGACCATCAAGGGTTATGGCACCGGTGCCGGCGAAGCGAAAAACACCGCGCACAACACCAAGAAAGTCGATGTCGACAGCCTGAAGTTGTTCCGCGACCGCTTCGACATTCCGGTCAAGGACGAAGAGCTGGAGAACCTGCCGTTCTTCAAGCCAGAACCAAACAGCGCCGAAGCCCGCTACCTGAGCGAGCGCCGCACTGCTCTGGGTGGTTTCGTGCCACAGCGTCGCGCACAAAGCTTCAGCGTACCGACGCCGCCACTGGATACCCTCAAGGCCATCCTCGACGGCTCGGGCGACCGTGAAATTTCCACCACCATGGCTTTCGTGCGCATCCTGGCGCAATTGGTCAAGGACAAGGAAATCGGTCCACGCATCGTTCCTATCATTCCGGACGAAGCCCGTACCTTCGGCATGGAAGGCATGTTCCGTCAGTTGGGCATCTACTCGTCCGTCGGCCAGCTCTACGAGCCAGTCGATAAAGACCAGGTGATGTTCTACAAGGAAGACAAGAAGGGCCAGATCCTCGAAGAAGGCATCAACGAAGCGGGCGCCATGAGCTCCTTCATCGCTGCCGGTACTTCGTACTCCAGCCACAACCAGCCAATGCTGCCGTTCTACATCTTCTACTCGATGTTCGGCTTCCAGCGTATCGGCGACCTCGCATGGGCCGCTGGCGACAGCCGTACCCGTGGCTTCCTGATCGGCGGCACCGCCGGCCGTACCACCCTGAACGGTGAAGGCCTGCAACACGAAGACGGTCACAGCCACCTGCTGGCCGCGACCATCCCGAACTGCCGCACCTACGATCCAACCTACGGCTACGAGCTGGCGGTGATCATCCAGGACGGCATGAAGAAGATGACCGAAGAGCAACAGGACGTCTTCTACTACATCACCGTGATGAACGAGTCGTACCAGCAGCCAGCCATGCCGGCCGGTGCCGAAGAAGGCATCAAGAAAGGCATGTACCTGCTCGAAGAAGACACCCGCGAAGCGGCGCACCACGTTCAGCTGATGGGCTCCGGTACCATCCTGCGTGAAGTCCGTGAAGCAGCGAAGATCCTGCGTGAAGAGTTCAACGTCGGCGCCGACGTGTGGAGCGTTACCAGCTTCAACGAACTGCGTCGCGATGGCCTGGCCGTAGAGCGCAGCAACCGTCTGCACCCTGGCCAGAAGCCGAAGCTGAGCTACGTCGAAGAGTGCCTGAACGGCCGTAAAGGTCCGGTCATCGCCTCTACCGACTACATGAAGCTGTTCGCCGAGCAGATCCGTCAGTGGGTACCGTCCAAGGAATTCAAAGTCCTGGGCACCGACGGTTTCGGCCGCAGCGACAGCCGCAAGAAACTGCGTCATTTCTTCGAAGTTGACCGTCATTTCGTGGTGTTGGCAGCCCTGGAAGCACTGGCTGACCGTGGTGACATCGAACCTAAGGTTGTGGCTGAAGCCATTGCCAAGTTCGGTATCAACCCGGAAAAACTCAACCCACTGGACTGCTGAGGAGAGATTCTGTGAGCGAACTCATTCGCGTACCTGACATCGGCAGCGGTGAAGGTGAAGTAATTGAACTGTTTGTGAAGGTCGGCGACCGTATTGAAGCCGACCAGAGCATCCTGACGCTGGAATCGGACAAGGCGAGCATGGAAGTGCCTGCGCCGAAGGCCGGTATTATCAAGAGCCTGAAAGTGAAGCTGGGCGATCGCCTGAAAGAAGGCGACGAACTGCTGGAGCTGGAAGTCGAAGGTGCCGCTGCTGCGGCTCCAGCGGCCGCCGCTGCGCCAGCCGCCAAAGCCGAAGAGAAACCGGCCGCTGCTCCAGCGCCGGCCGCTCCTGCTGCTGCGCCGGTTGCCGCTTCGGTTCAGCAAGTGCACGTGCCGGACATCGGTTCGTCGGGCAAGGCCCAGATCATCGAGATCCAGGTCAAGGTCGGCGACACCGTCGCAGCTGATCAATCTTTGATCACCCTGGAGTCCGACAAGGCCAGCATGGAAATCCCGTCGCCTGCCGCTGGCGTGGTCAAGGCCATCAGCGTCAAGCTCAACGACGAAGTCGGCACCGGCGACCTGATTCTGGATCTGGAAGTGGCGGGCGCTGCGGCGCCGGCTGCTGCCGCTGCTCCTGCTCAGGCCGCTGCTCCTGCCGCCACTGCTCCGGCACCGGCCGCCGCTCCTGCTGCACCGGTTGCCGATAGCGTTCAGGACATCCACGTTCCGGATATCGGTTCGGCGGGCAAGGCCAAGATCATCGAAGTCCTGGTCAAGGCCGGCGACACCGTTGAAGCCGACCAGTCGCTGATCACCCTGGAATCCGACAAGGCGAGCATGGAAATCCCATCGCCTGCCGCGGGTGTGGTGGAAAGCGTCTCCGTCAAGCTCGATGACGAAGTCGGCACCGGCGACCTGATTCTCAAGCTGAAAGTCAAAGGCGCGGCGCCTGCTGCTGCCCCGGCACCTGCCGCTGCTGCGAGCGCTCCTGCGCCAGCCGCTGCTGCTCCGGCTGCCGCTGCACCTGCTGCTGCCGCTCCGGTTGCTGCTCCAGCCAAACCGGGCGCCAAGGTTCACGCCGGCCCGGCAGTGCGCCAACTGGCCCGTGAATTCGGCGTCGAGCTGAGTGCCGTTGGCGCCAGCGGTCCGCACGGTCGCATCCTGAAAGAAGACGTGCAGGTTTACGTCAAAGCCATGATGCAGAAGGCCAAGGAAGCACCGGCCGCTGCTGCTGGCGCAACCGGTGGCGCGGGCATCCCGCCGATTCCGGTCGTGGACTTCAGCCGCTTCGGTGAAATCGAAGAAGTGCCGATGACCCGCCTGATGCAGGTCGGTGCTGCCAACCTGCACCGCAGCTGGTTGAACGTGCCGCACGTGACGCAATTCGACTCGGCGGATATCACCGAACTCGAAGCGTTCCGCGTCGGCCAGAAAGCCGTGGCCGAGAAGGCTGGCGTCAAGCTGACCATCCTGCCACTGCTGCTCAAGACCTGCGCGCATCTGCTCAAGGAACTGCCGGACTTCAACAGTTCGCTGGCACCAAGCGGCAAGGCGATCATCCGCAAGAAGTACGTGAACATCGGTTTCGCCGTCGACACCCCGGATGGCCTGCTGGTACCGGTCATCAAGAACGTCGACCAGAAGAGCCTGCTGCAACTGGCCGCCGAGGCTGCTTCCCTGGCTGAAAAAGCCCGGACCAAGAAGCTCTCGTCGGATGAGATGCAAGGCGCGTGCTTCACCATTTCCAGCCTCGGCCACATTGGCGGCACCGGCTTCACGCCGATCGTCAACGCGCCGGAAGTGGCGATCCTCGGTGTTTCCAAGGCAACCATCCAGCCAGTCTGGGACGGCAAAGCCTTCCAGCCGAAACTGATGCTGCCCCTGTCGCTGTCCTACGATCACCGCGTGATCAACGGTGCCGCTGCTGCACGCTTCACCAAGCGTCTGAGCGACCTGCTGGGCGACATCCGCACCATGCTGCTGTAATACCGGCCGGCCCTCCTTCACCGGAGGGCCCGTCGCGTTCCACGTTTCCGAGCGCCACGCTCGTACCTCAACCCCGCCAATTTGGCGGGGCTTTTTTTTGTTTCCAAGGCCACTCCAAAAGACCAAAACTGGTATTTCTGAGAGTTGAGCGCTTCAGCCTTTTTGTCGTTTCATCCATTACCAGGGCAAAACTTTGCCCCACTAACAAGGATGATAGACATGCAAGTCCCACTTGAACCCATCAGCACCACCCCCCTCTCCACTCCACGCCTGGATACGACCTTCGGCACCCTCGGCACGGTTGTGTGCAACGCAGCACTGCTGGGTAATGGGGTGTCTGCCTCGTCCATCTATGGGGTGATTATGCGCCCTGATCGCTCAATGGTGCTCGTCAGCAGCTACGCCGGCCATGCCCTGCTGATCGCTTTGAATGAGGACGGCAGTCTGGACCGGAGTTTTGGTAGCGGTGGCCATGTCGCTGAAAATTTCGATGATGAACGCAACAGCGACGGTATCAATATTCAATTGATGCCTGACGGTCGATTGCTGCTGACAGCCATGATCGACGATGAGGATGAGTTCATTCCAGGGTTCGCCATGTACCTGAGCAATGGGCAACGTGACCGTACTTTCGGCACCGAGGGCGTGACCATCGTCGAGCTGGGCTCCTCTGGAAAAACCGCGGCCCGGACCTCAATGGCACGCAGTGGGGCTCGCAATGGCAACCACAGCTCATCACCCATCGTGACTCCCAAGGGCCAAATACTGATTCCTTTCGTGGTCGACAATTGGTTCGACGAACCGGCCAGGACCGTTCTGATCCGCCTGGCCCAGAACGGCAAACTTGATACCGGATTTCACGGCAAAGGCTACACCGAGATCACTTACAAAAACGGCCCCTGCCAATTGAATGGAGTCATCGCACAGGTTGTGGGCAGCCTCGAACCACGCCTCGTATTGGCCGGTCAGCATAGAGCAGGCGCATTGCTGGCTGCCCTGACCCTGGACGGTGAACCCGACCTGTCATTCGGCGTAGCGGGCTTCACGGACATACCTGGCAAACGCGCCTTCCTGTCACTGACCCCGACACCGGATGAAAAATTGCTCGCTTCTGGCTATTTTTTGACCGACCAGCAGACTACTGCCGGCTGGACGGTCAGGTTTACTGCTGACGGATGGATCGACCAGAGCTTCGAGCCTGTACTTACCCCGGCCGACACCCGCACCTTTCGTTTCGAGCGCGTACAACCGGACCCCGATAATTTGATCCTGTGTGCCGGCCAGGTCATCTCGCCAGGGCCACGATTTCATGGCGTTCTGGCCCGCTACCTTGCCAATGGCCAACCCGATACAAACTTTGGCACTCATGGTTTGTTCGAAGAGCCGGAGGGAAGTTTCTGGGACATTCTCCTTAGCTCCGGTACCCGGTTGCTCGCAGTCGGCGGGCAGGCTGATAACTCGGCGGGTTCGGTACGACGCTACGAACTGGACGCCTGAGTCTTGAATCCTTTTCGAGCGTTTCCTTAGCATCTGCGTGGGGCCGCGGCCGTTCATCAAGCTGAACGACAGCACCACGCTTGTCTCTCAACCCCGCCAATTTGGCGGGGCTTTTTTTGCCCTGAAGAAAACCGTTTTCTTACATTTGTGGCTGACTTCGCCCACAAATCGAATCCATTTCGGCTCGACATTTTTCAAGGTCAAATAACTAGGATCATTCAACGGTTATTAACTACGGCCGAGAACAACATCATTTGCCTAATCAGCATAAACCGAATGGACTCAAACATGCTTAAACCGACAGTTGGCCCAATCATTGGTCATACGACAATTAATCATGCACGCATTTTCTTGCGCGGCGAAGTACAAAAGAACACCCTGGCATATGCCGGAATTCGTTATCGGCGCCGCGGCGAAGTTCTTTGGTCGCCGGGTGTTTTTACCAGGCTCGAACCCGCGCACGACATGTCCGAAGTCATCGCACTGAACGGGCTTTGTGCCGATACCGTCTATGAATATCAGGCGGGCTGGTTCAAATCCATGCACCCGACACCTCCCGCGGAGGAGTCGCCTCTGCACTGGCCGCAACAGATCTATCGTTTTCGCACCCGCTCCACTCAATCAACCCGGCCCCGCGCCTACCTCACCGGTTCCTGCCGTTACCTGCGCATGACCGCGGGCATTGCCGCGGCACCGCATCTGGGAGACAGGATCTTCGCGTCGATGTCACGCCTGGCGGAACTCGCCGACCCGCCTGTCAGCGCATTGGTGATGACCGGCGACCAGATCTACGTCGATGACCTGAACGTCTTCGCGCCAGACCGCAAACTCAAGGACATCCTGCAAAAGTATCGCGTGGCCTTCTCGCAACCCAGGATCGCCGATTTAATGTCCAGCCTGCCAACCTATATGATCCTCGATGATCACGAGATAGAAGACAATTGGCCGGCCAACAAAAGCAAAAGCGATGATCTTTTATATCTCAACGCTCTGAAAGCCTATGAGATATATCAGGCCAGCCATGGTCCCGCCCACGAACTTTGCGCAGACGGACAAATAAACAAAAAGCTGGATAAGTACTGGTATCAGATCTTCGAAGGGGATATCGAATGGTTTGTAACCGACAGCCGCACACGCCGAAATTTAAGTGCCGATGATCGACGCATTCTTGATGCAGAACAGGAACAGGCGCTGTGCACCTGGCTGATCAACAGCCCGGCCCGGGTCAAATTCGTGGTCACCAGCGTCGTGTTTTACCCCGACCGGAAAATTCTCGATGGCGATGCCTGGAAAGCCTTTGCGCAACAACGCCTGCGCCTGCTGGAGACGATCCGCGAGCACAACGTAAAGAATGTCATCTTCATTTCGGGCGATGTTCATGGCTCCCTGACCAGCCGACTGAAGCACAGTGCCGATGCGGATTTCGAAGTTCACACCATCGTGTCATCGCCCCTGTGCAACAGCAAATTGCTGCCCTACGCCACGCAATCCTCTTTTATCCTCGACCAACCGCTGGCACGGACGGCCACAGGTGACTATCAGCATGAATTGACCAGCCCGGTGATCAGCCAGGACAACTTTGCCCACCTGGTGGTAGAGGCCGGGCACATTCAGGTGAATTATCACGATCGCAATGGCGGACTTTTGCAATCGACCAGCATTTCGTTGCGATAAAAGATCCCAGCCTGCGGCAGCTCCCACACTGGAATGCGCTCCATGTGGAGCTGCCGCAGGCTGCGATCTTTCATGGGCCGGCACTTACTTTCAGCCCCCTACTGAAGAAATCTTCGCCCCTGCCGACATATTCTTATAGCACTTGGCCTTCATGTCTCTTGTAAGTCGGTGTCGCAATGATGCAACCTTGCCGCACGCAATAATCGAGAGGGCGTGAGCCCGGCGCTATCAGCACATTCGAAGCGAGTTCCCTCCATGAAAAGCCAACCCGATGCCGCCAGCCGTATGGTGGCCGAGGTAGTGACGCAATTGCCTGTGCCCTCGCGGCTCGGCATGCTGCGTTTCGAACGGCTGAATGAACCTAGCTGGGCACTGCTGTTTCTCGATCCCAACTGCGAACGGCAGTTCGGCCTGCCGGCGGTGGACCTCTGTGCCTTGGTAGACTCGCCCTACGCCAGCCTGATGGAGCCGCAAGTTCGTTATCAACTGCACGACGCAATCCAGCAACAGTTGAGCGAAAGCACGCACTACCTGATCCACTATAACCTGCACACGCCCTCAGGCTCCCTGAACCTCCTGGAGATGGGCGAAGCCTACAAACAACACAATCGACACCTGTTGCGTGGCTATCTGATGGTGATCGGCGGCCTGTTCGAGGATAACCCGCTGCAGACCGCCCTGGACCTGGAAACCCAGAACTCGCGCCTGCAGATCGCCCTTGAGCTCAACCAGCGTACCCAGCAGGAGCAGTTGCAGCATCTTGACCGGGTGCGCGCTCAGCAAGACCTGATCCTGCTGCTGACCCGTCAACGCTACAGCAGCAACAACTCCTTGCGAGAAGCCGCCGAACTGATCACGCGCAGTGCTTGCGACATTTACCAGATCGACTGTGCCAGCCTGTGGAATCTCGAAGGCTCAAGGCTGATGCCAATCTCGGCCTATCACCGTGCAACCCACGAGTACCAGTTACCGGAACCGATCGACGTCAGCGACTTCCCCGACTATCTCGATGCCTTGCACACCGGCCGCGCCATCGACGCCCACAACGCCATGCGCGACCCGCGCACCCGGGAAATAGCCGAAAGCCTGCGTCCGCGCGATGTCAACGCCATGCTCGACGCCAGTGTCCGTGTCGATGGTCAGGTGGTCGGCGTGCTTTGCCTCGAACAAAACGGCGCCACCCGCGCCTGGCAATCTGACGAAATCGCCTTTGCTGGCGAACTGGCCGATCAGTTCGCCCAGGTCATCAGCAACCACAACCGCCGCACCGCCACCAGCGCCCTGTACCTGTTCCAGCGGGCAGTCGAGCAAAGCGCCAACGCCTTTCTACTGGTCAACTGCGACGGCGTGGTGGAGTACGTCAACCCAAGTTTCACCGCGATCACCCAGTACACCACCGATGAAGTCCACGGCCAGCGCCTGTCGGAACTGCCCGCCTTGGAGAACCTCAGCGAACTGCTGTTCGACGCGCCTTCGGCGCTGGCCAAAAGCAACAGCTGGCAGGGCGAATTCAAGAGCCGGCGCAAGAACCTCGAACCCTACTGGGGCCAATTGTCGATTTCCAAGGTCTATGGCGACAACCGCGAACTGACCCACTACATCGGCATTTACGAAGACATCACCCAGACCAAACTCGCCCAGCAACGCATCGAGCGCCTGGCCTACACCGACAACCTGACTAACCTGGGTAACCGCCCTGCCTTCATCCGCAACCTCGATGAACGCTTCGCCCGGGACAGCGATGCGCCAATCAGCCTGTTGCTGGTGGACATCGACAACTTCAAGCGGATCAACGACAGCCTCGGCCACCAGACCGGCGACAAACTGCTGATCAGCCTGGCCCGACGCTTGCGCAACAGCCTGGTCTCGAGCGGCAGCCTGGCGCGCTTCGCCAGTAATGAATTCGCCGTGCTGCTGGACGACAGCGATCCCTCGTCAGGCCAGCAGGTCGCCAATCAGTTACTGGCCACCCTCGATAAGCCGATGTTCGTCGACAACCAGTTAATCAGTGTCACTGGCTCCGTAGGCCTGGCCTGCGCGCCGCTGCACGGACGTGACCCGCAGACCCTGATGCGTAACGCCGGCCTGGCACTGCACAAAGCCAAGGCCAACGGCAAACATCAGGTGCAGGTGTTCACTGAAGCACTGAATGCCGAGGCCAGCTACAAGCTGTTCGTCGAAAACAACCTGCGCCGCGCACTGACCCAGAACGAACTCGACGTGTTCTACCAACCCAAACTGTGTCTGCGCAGCGGTCGCCTGCTGGGTATGGAAGCACTGCTGCGCTGGGATCATCCGGAAAAGGGCATGATCCGCCCGGATCAGTTCATCAGCGTCGCCGAAGAAACCGGCCTGATCATTCCCATCGGCAAGTGGATCGCCCGCCAGGCCTGCCGCATGAGCAAAGCGCTGAGCGCCGCCGGCCTGGGCAACCTGCAGGTGGCGATCAACCTGTCGCCCAAGCAGTTCTCCGATCCGGAACTGGTTGCCTCCATTGCCAACATCCTCAAGGAGGAAGCCCTGCCGGCGCACCTGTTGGAGCTGGAACTGACCGAAGGCCTGTTGCTGGAAGCCACCGAAGACACCCACCTGCAACTCGACCAGCTCAAACGCCTGGGCCTGACCCTGGCCATGGACGACTTCGGCACCGGTTACTCGTCGCTCAGCTACTTGAAAAAATTCCCCATCGACATCATCAAGATTGATCGAAGCTTCATTCACGAAATCCCGGACAATCAGGACGACATGGAAATCACCTCCGCGGTGATCGCCATGGCCCACAACCTGAAACTCAAGGTCGTGGCTGAAGGCATCGAAACCGCCGAGCAGTTGTCGTTCCTGCGCCGTCACCGCTGCGACGTCGGCCAGGGCTACCTGTTCGACCGCCCGATCCCGGGCGCCGATCTGATCGAGAAGCTAAAGCGCTACCCGCGTGGCCCGATATCACTGTAATACACAGATCCCCTGTGGGAGCGGGCTTGCTCGCGAATGCGGTAAGTCAGTCGACATCAATGTGCCTGATAAACCGCCTTCGCGAGCAAGCCCGCTCCCACAAGGGTAGTGCGCATCTGCCAGGTATTGGGCACACTGACGCTCTGACTATTTACAACCCAACCTGACTGAGAGGACTGATCATGGTTCTGCGCTCGGAAATTCTGGTGAACAAAAACGTGCTTCCTACTAAAGATCAAGCTCTGCCCGGCCGCGAAACACCGATGAACCTACCGGAAAGACATTTCGTCCACGACGCCCCGCTACTGGGCCCGTTCGCCACCGATGTCGACTTTGCGATCTTCGGCCTCGGCTGCTTCTGGGGCGCAGAACGTCGCTTCTGGCAGCGTGAAGGTGTGGTCAGCACCGTGGTGGGTTACGCCGGCGGCTTCACGCCAAACCCTACGTATGAAGAAGTCTGCTCAGGCCTGACCGGCCACAGCGAAGTGGTGCTCGTGGTCTATGAGCCGGCAAAAGTCAGCTACGAAGAATTGCTGAAGATGTTCTGGGAACTGCACAACCCGACCCAGGGCATGCGCCAGGGCAACGATATCGGCACCCAATACCGCTCGGTGATCTACGCTACCAACCCGACGCAACTGGCCGCCGCCGAACGCAGCAAAGAAGTGTTCCAGGTCGAACTGACCAAGGCTGGCAAAGGCCAGATCACCACCGAAATCGAAGAAGCTCCAACGGTCTACTTCGCCGAGGCCTACCACCAGCAGTACCTCGCCAAGAACCCGGAAGGCTATTGCGGGATTGGCGGTACGGGCGTGACTTGCCCGATCTGACGCAAAGCACTTGTAGGAGCCGGCTTGCCGGCGATGGCTGGGTCCAGCGGTGACCTTTAGGGCGCCATCGCCGGCAAGCCGGCTCCTACGGGCCGAGCATTACTCGGCAATCAACCAATCCATCCGCCACCCACCCTGGGTCTGCCCAAGCTTCTCGGACAACCACGGCAGCAACTCGCGCAACTCCTCCTCCAGCCCCCACGGCGGATTGGCAATCGCCAACCCGGAACCATTCAGACAGTCCGGCGTATCCAGCGGATGCACCAGCAACTCTACCCGCAGCAACTTCGGCGCACCGGTGCCGGCCAGATCCTGATAGAAACGGCGCAACGCGCGCTGATCCTTCACCGGGTACCAGATTGCCGCCACGGTCTGACGCATCCGGCCAATCGCCTCTTTCAACGATGCGGCGCAGCGCTGCATCTCGTCGAGCTTTTCAAACGGCGGATCGATCAGCATCACCGCACGCTTCTCCTGCACCGGCAACATCGCACGTGGAACATGCCAGCCCTCGCCCAAATGCACCTTGACCCGGCGATCACCGGCCATGTTGTCCTTGAGCAGCAGGCCATCTTCCGGATGCTTCTCATTGAGCATGACCCGATCCTGCGGGCGAGTCAGACGGCGCGCCAGCTCCGGCGAGCCCGGGTAATAGCGCAACTGGCCATCGGGGTTCATCTCATGCAGCACCTGCATGTAATCCGCCGTCAGCAACGGCAGATCCGGCTGATCCCACAAACGCGCGATGCCTTCCAGGTACTCACCGGTACGATTGGCCTGATCGCCCTGCAAGTCATACAGCCCGATCCCGGCATGGGTATCGAGATAGGCGAACGGCTGCTCCTTGCGCGACATCAAGGCGATGAGGCGGGTCAAGGTCAGGTGTTTGAACACATCGGCGTGATTGCCGGCATGGAAGGCGTGACGATAATTCATGGTTGCTCCTGCGCAGGGCGGCAAGTTTACCTTTTACCGGCCGGCAAGTCAGGACCTCGCAGCCGAGTGGCAAACCTGCCCTCCTCCCCCTGTAGAGCTGCCGAAGGCTGCGATCTTTTGATCTTGATCTTGTGACGACGCCTTCACCCGCCGAAGACCGCGCGAGCAACCGCCAACCACCACTTTCAGCACATCCAAGCCTGCGACCCAGGCGTTTGGAGTTAGTTGACCACTATAGGTGTCAAAACTGTTCCCCAAAGACCATTATCAGCAACGCTGCCACTGAAAATGAACTGCGGCCCTATGCCACGCTGTATTGTTTGCGCCGCAGCAGCAATCGCCAACCAAGGTGAGGCGCACCCTGGAAAGCCAAGCGACTCATCAAGATTGCACACGCCTGCTTTGCCCATGGGAACGCCAGCCAGGGCACTTGCAATCGCGCCATGTCGTTGCGAATCGATACCCACCCGCCAGACTTGCTCGATGGAATTCGCGTCCACCGGTACCCAATCGAGGGATTGGCGCGTTGCGTAAACCAAATCATCAGCGGTGGGTTTACGCTCTTGTTCCGGACGGTGGAGGCGGGCGATAGGTACTAAAGTGGTTTGCGTCAGTTGATTTCCAAATAACAGTCCGGCAGCAACTTCTGCTGTGCCTGCGGGAAGCTTCGGAGCAAATTGCAAGGCGACAACCAACAACAACGCCTGATCTTGGATACGATGATCGAGCCAATGATCCACTGCGGTCAGACCACCGACCTCGAGGGGGGTGGAAGATTGACGAATACCCGATTCGCGCCAGGCGCGACGCCACACTCGACGCCATTGCTCCTCCGGTAAACCGGTGTCGACTTCAAGCAAAAGTGCCAATGGCTGATCGTCGGGAAGCTGAGCCAAAACCGACGACACATCGGCGAGTACTGACTTCAAGATGCGCAGCAGCGTTCGCCTGGGATCGCCATCGATACCGCTGACGAGACGGGTGTGACGCGATATCTCTGCGCCCTGCCTCGCTGGCTGCGCTCTCAAAGGTGTAACTCCATCCATTAAATTATCGAGCTGCTGAGTCGGGGGCTCACCTGGAATTCGAACTGCGGTGTACAGGCTAGCTGCCAATACTTTTAGTGAGCTCCGACCCTGAGAAACTTTAAGATTCATATCCTTTTCCCGGGCATCATCCCAACCATCGGCAACAGAATGCTGACCAACGTGAAGCAATAAACGCCCGAAACCCAGCACGCACCAGCCCAGGAAAGGAATTCCGATGGCTGGGAGCCAAAATTCAAAAGGTTGTTGAATAGTAGTTTGGTCGCAAAATAATACGACTCCTCCAACGCCAAGCAACAAGAACACCATCAACAGACTGAACCATAACCAAGCACGCGGTGGGTCAGGACGTAGCGCGGGACTGGGGATCTGATCAATTCTAACGGGCATAACTAAACCGTCCTCACTCTAACATCAACACGATCACTCTCCAGCCAATAACACTTCGTGGATTGACATGCGCAACCAGTACCTCTTTAAGCATCGCGCGCTCGTTAAACCCAAAAGCCGGAGATACACTTAATGAATGAGTGTTAATATTTTATATTATCTACTAGCTTCAATATTTCTGCATAAATAGTAGGTCCATCACTCTCACGAAACTGAACCACACCTGATTCGCCACCATCGTTATGGCCTCTAAATTTCAGCAGCCCATCATCTTTCGTAATATATAGCGGAGAAAAGCAGTATGGAGAGCTTTCATTGCTAGTAGGATGCTTGAGCAAATTAACGAAAAAACTTTTCTTTAGAAGCTCATTATCAGGCTCTCCACATAAAGGATGCGACTGGAAGATATCCGGAATATCACCCACCGTTCGACGCAATTCTTCCACGGTGTATTTTTTACCTAAATCCAACCTTCCAATCCTGTACTTACCAGTTGACATATCTTCATCTACAAGCCAACCAACATTATCATGAGAAGTGCATTCGCAATCACACGCAATGAGGAATGCGTTCTGTTTCGCACGGTTCCATGTCACCTCGACCTTTGGTGTCTCACACGCCAAAACTATTTGCTTAGCAGTATCACTAATATCTAATGCACACTCTCCGGAAGCATTGCATGCTACGCCCTTTATCTCCTTGTGCTCGCTAAGTACATTGCCGGCATGTGCGAGCGAAAAACCGCAAAACAGGATCATGGCAAGGGTAAATGCAGCTTTGATTGAGTAATCATAATTCGCATACATGTTTTCCTTTAACCTCCCCAAGCAGATGAAAATTCGTATTGTTACGATTTGCCGTATTTCCTTGAAGGGTTGCCGAATAAGGAGCGGCCTGAATAATCCCCATTCTTCGGATCAGGCAGTCAGTTGCCCATCGACTTGAGGCAGATTTAGCTCTTTCTTGTACACAGATTTTTAATAAATGCTCCTGGGTTAGCGGTGTCTCGCTGTCTACTCTGCTTCGAATTTCAAGTAATGTACTGCCTTTTTCCAACCCTCCTTGCTGGACACAAAGATCATAGAGAGCTACGTAAGTCAATACACTAATCTCGTTCATGATAGAAGGTGATATTGCTCTCATATCTCTAATGCAGCGCTGTACATTTGAATGATAGGAAGCCGCCTCCCGAAGTTGAATCTCCTGGAATTCTTGCTCACTCCCCAATGAATTGAAGGCTTGTTTCCACCCAGCTCTATTTGTACGAAGAATCTCTCTAGCCCAGGCTAACTGAACTGCTTTATCCGATCGAACCAGCGCACTCCTGAGACGCTGACAATCTGTGTTAGCCGTAAACATCTAGAAAAAGCACCACTTTTGTCTTTTAATATTCAGGAAAGCTGAAAACATGGCCACTAGCGAATACAAAATGACTTACCCCTACTCCACCCACGCAAGCATTGCCACTACAAATCAGCCTCACTAATTAAATCATCAATAAAAACACCCCTCCACATAACCTCTTTCAAGACGCAATTCTCTATTAGCAACTCAGATCGTTGCCCCCCCAATTCACCGTATAATCCGCATGACTCCCGTACATATTTTTCCCATACCCGCTTACTTTTACTAATAGACGAAATGAGATCCGCAGTAAGCAAATTTTTTGCCGCATCCGCAGTTTTATTTTCAATGATTTTATCTTGACGACTTATCTCTCCGCGAATACAGCTAATTATCTTCGGATGTACACCTTCGGCTTTATTGATACATTCAGAGTATTTTTGACCTGTCTTTTCCCATATTGAATCATGCCCTCCATGGTGGCATGCCGCATTAACCTCCGAGAAAAAACCCAAAAATAACACGCAGAATATCGCACTAAGACTACTCAACCTCATACGCCCTCCCCTCCAAATCAAGTAACTTGCTTTTTTCGTCGATTGCTCTTGCCAACAGACCTGACTGCAATGTAGGCGAGCTTGCAAAAAGAGTAGAATTATTTGATATTTTATAATCTTGAACTGCGCGTATAATCTCAATCACTGAGAGCGATGGTACAACCAAGCCATTCAGAGCCCGCTTAATTAATTTTGTTCTCGGACCAAACTGAACACTAGTCGACCACACCATATCATTCAGTGCTGCATCTTTATTATCAATAGGAAACCCGATATCACTCAAAATCTCTTTCACCTGCACGTCGTAATGAGTAACTTTAATATAATTATGCTGCGCACCTCTAAATTCTTCAGGTGAACTATTTGCGATACTTCTCCATTTCTCATTAAACTCAGCAGTTCCAGCATCCAATCCAACAAATGCGTGAGCGTAGGCAGAAAGCTCGATGAATTTTTGAACAACCCCCATGTTTGATGACATTTGATAGACTCCATAGGAGATACCACCATAATCACCTCCTCCTGTAGAAATAACACCAGGCCCTCGACCTCCCGACTCATAACGCTCAGAGGTTTTGCCTAACACCCACAATCCATTTCTTTCACGAGCAAACATCCCAGTCAAACCCAGCGGATGAAAGTGATAAACCTCTCCATGCCCTGGCAGCCCAACCCGCTCCGCCACCTCACTCCACCAACTCAACTGCCTGATTCGCCGCTTCTCCTGAAACCAATTCAAGTTCGGCGTCGAGCCACTATGGCCGAGCAATTCATCAAGCCGATCCCATTTGCCTTCCTTGTAATACCACTCGCTGTCACAACAAACGATCAACTGCGAAATCGCCTGTGCGTGGGCCGGCAGACTGATTGCTGCTCGCAGCTCTTTAGCTGTCATCCGGCCATCCCGGTTGCGGTCGATAATGTCGTACAGCCGCTGCTTCAACGGCCCCGTGTCACCCTCATCCGCAATTGGCCCAAAGCGTTCAAGTTGCGACTCGCTCAGTTTTTTCATGGTACGAAGGAAAGAGGCCAGGAATTCCTGAGGAACGTCGTATTCGTAGATAAAATCGTAGCCTTCCCACGCCCACGGGCTCACCCAAGGCGTGACGCCGATTTCTTCGCGCACCCAGCCCTTCAGCGGAGTGTTATTGGTGTCATGCAACAGTTCTTCCAGGTAATACCAGTTGCACGCCTTGCGGGGCGGACTCGCGGGCATGTGTCGCTTGTGACTGGCCGGTAATTTGTCCAACAGAGTCTTGGGGACGAGCAAGTCGGCAGCACTGAGCGGACTGGAGGCCCTCGATGCTTCCAATTGGCCAACGGTGAGATTGCCCTCCGGCGAAACTACGGGCGTACCCTTGGCGAGCTTGAGCCAGGTTTTGTCTTTTTCCGGCAGGCGCTTGGCCCAGGCCCGACTGGCTTCAATAAACACTTCAACGTCATCGCCGCTGAAGGTTTCCAGGTGGAGCCTTTCCTCCAGCAAGCCAGTACCGTTGTCGTGATACAGGCCAAGATGACCGATCAGATCGCCCGCCTTGACTGCGACGGGGGTACCGAGCACTACCACTTGATCAACCGCTACAGGCTCAATAGCGTTTTCCAGCGCGTCGAATTTCACATATTGGTTTACGCGTTCTAGTTTGCGAAATTCGCCTGTGCCACTGACCGTGATATCTGATCCTGTCGGCAGCTGGAAGATTACGTTGTCTTTAGCAATCACCGGCGAAGAGCGGACGTAAACCTTTGGTTGCGATGACTGGACACGAGTCTCTTTGCGGTCTTGGTCTCTGAGCACTCTGGCAGCGATGTACCCCTTGATAGAACCGTCGGCATTGAGCAGTTCGGCCGGCCCCAAGGTGTTTTCCAACTTGCGGAATTCCCCAGTGCCACTGATGTTCACCTCAGCGCCTCGCGGCAGGAGATCAATCATCTGGCCATGCCACTTGTGACTTACTTGCAGGCCTGACTGCTCAGGTGTACTCGGGTGGAAATCCCTTACGGCTTGCTTCACGCGATGAGTTGGTCGTTCGGGCCAGAAACCCGGGCGGGTGAGTGTGGAATCCCGATACACCGCCCAGTCCTGCAGGTGCATGTACAGGCTGTAGAAAGTCAGGCTCGGCGGCGCATCCGATTTGCCCTGGATTCTGGGAAGTTGCAAACGATGACGCACCAACACGAAGTTGCGTGAGTAGGAGTTCTCGGATGCTTGCTGGTTGGCGGTGTAAGTTGTTTTCGGAGAATGGGTGTCAATGCGGTAAGCCACCACTTCGCCGTCGGCGAGGCAGTGCACGCTGGATTGTTTCAGGGTGCCGGCGGTGCCGCTGTCGAAATGCACACCGCCGTGCCACAGTCCGCCGCGCCCGAGGGGGTAGTAACCGGCATTAGCATTGGCCAGGTGGGTCAGTTGCTCCAGTGGGTTACGGCTGTCCTTGAACGGATGGCACCAGTTCTTCAGCGGTTGCAAGGACTCTTGTGGCAGAGATTTTTCCGGTAAGGGCTGCGCAGTGGTCAGGGCCGGGGAGCTCTGCATGGCCGATCTATTTAAACCTGCCTTGCGACCAAATGAAGACTCGGTGCCAAAAAACCAGATGAGCAAGTCGCGCATGCTGTGTTCACTCCTTGTGTGGCAGCTCTCACGGGGTAGTCAGCACGCATGGCTGCTCCTTCCCGGACCGTGCCGAGACGGTCAGGTAGGGCCGTAATGCATGCTGGTGCCAGAGGACAGGAGCTTTGGCTAAGCGGACTTGGTTTTAAATAGGACGTTTTCACGGAGCTCGTAGGAGGATTCCGAATCTTGAGTGCGCTTAATCCGTAAGGAAAATCTCTTGCTGAGAAGATGTCCATGCACGGCCACTTCTTTGATCGTGTCGACCTAGCGATGTGGGCTTCCCTCGGACCGCTGCAATCGCTGGCAGAGCCCTTTGCGAGCAGGTTCGCTCCTACAATGGGAGAGCCGTGTAGCAGGAAGGGGTTGGTGCATAAATCGCGTTTGTTTAAGAACTCTCTCGAACACTCCTTGAAAGCTACAAAATCTTGCGTCACTGCCTACAGCTACGCCAGAATCCGCCCGCTTGTGCGCCTCGGAGCCGCTCGGTAACTTGGCTTGCGTCACTGCCCATCAGTGATCGGGTTTAGTCGCCTGTAGTAGCTAAGTTGTGTAAGCGCCATTCAATCAGGTATGCCGTACCTGTTGTTATGGTGGCTGTGCGCAGGGCACTTTCGAGTGCGCCGATTTCTTAGCTCGTCGGTCGACTAACCTGTGCACAGCTGCCTCCATTTGTTTAGTCGCGGACCGGAAAAGCAGCTCCAACCGAGAGCTAAATCATGGTCAAGGTAACTCCCGATCCTCCGACAGATTCGCCATCACCACACAACACTTCTGACCCCATAAGACCGCAGTTGGCTGCCAGCATAATGGCCGCGCCGCACAACCCCAGCCCCTTCTTCACAGTCAATCCGGAACTCGATACAGCAACTTTGCTGGTATATGCATGTGAGTCACTGGCATCGGCTAGCGTGATGTCCACGGATCTGGCGGACCATCTGCAAGGGACCCCGCGCAACGCGCTGCTGGGGATTGCGCAGGTGATCATGCTGGGTGAACTGGCGGTAAATCGAGCACTGGATCAACTTGATCCGCAGTGACTGTCTTGGCATAGCTAACACCATTGCAGCAGCTACGCAGAATGCTTTTAACAATCGTCTGATGCTATGAACGAAAACGGCCCGCATCCAAAGGAAGCGGGCCGTTTCATGTGCAGCGAAAGATCAGAGCCTCAGCTCATCCCCATCACTTGTTCAGACGGAAATCCGCCTCGGCAGCAGCAAAGCGCTGCAGCATGCCGGCAGTCGGCGCGCCCAGCTTGCTGACGATGTAGATCGCCAGGCTGGCGAAGATGAAACCAGGGATGATTTCGTACAGGCCCAGCAGTTCGAAGTGTTTCCACACGATCACGGTGATCGCGCCAACCAGGATACCGGCCAGTGCGCCGTTGCGGGTCATGTCTTTCCAGATCACGGAGATCAGTACGACTGGACCGAACGCGGCACCGAAACCAGCCCAGGCGTAGCTCACCAGGCCCAGCACGCGGTTTTCCGGGTTGGCCGCCATCGCGATGGCGATCAGGGCAACCAGCAGCACCATGGCGCGGCCCACCCAGACCAGTTCAACCTGGGAAGCGGACTTGCGCAGGAAGGTCTTGTAGAAGTCTTCGGTCAGGGCGCTCGAGCACACCAGCAACTGGCAGCTCAGGGTGCTCATTACCGCCGCCAGAATGGCCGACAGCAGTACCCCGGCGATCCATGGGTTGAACAGGATCTTGGCCAGTTCGATGAACACACGCTCGTGGTTTTCGGTCACGGGACCGGCCACTTCAGGGTGCGCCGAGAAGTAAGCGATACCAAAGAAGCCTACGGCCACGGTGCCGCCCAGGCACAGGATCATCCAGGCCATGGAGATGCGACGGGCCTTGGCGATCGATTTCACCGAGTCGGCCGCCATGAAACGCGCCAGGATGTGCGGCTGGCCGAAGTAGCCCAGACCCCAGCCCATCAGCGAGATGATGCCGATGAAAGTGGTGCCCTTGAGCATGTCGAAGTTGCTTGGGTCTTGCGCTTCGATGGCCAGGAAAGTGGTGTCGACGCCGCCGGTGGCCAACAGCACGATAACCGGCGTCAGGATCAACGCGAAGATCATCAGGGTGGCTTGTACGGTATCGGTCCAGCTTACAGCCAGGAATCCGCCGATAAAGGTGTAGGCAATAGTCGCCGCAGCACCGGCCCACAGCGCTGTCTCGTAGGACATGCCGAAGGTGCTTTCGAACAGACGGGCACCGGCTACGATGCCGGAAGCGCAGTAGATGGTGAAGAACACCAGGATCACGACGGCGGAGATGATCCGCAGGAGGCCGCTTTTGTCTTCGAAACGGCTGGAGAAGTAGTCCGGCAGGGTCAGCGCATCGCCGTTGTGCTCGGTCTGTACGCGCAGACGGCCGGCGACGAACAGCCAGTTCAGGTAGGCACCGACGATCAGGCCGATAGCGATCCAGCTTTCGGACAGACCGGACATGTAGATGGCGCCCGGCAGGCCCATCAACAACCAGCCGCTCATGTCGGAAGCACCGGCGGACAACGCGGTCACGACGCTGCCCAGGCTACGGCCGCCCAGAATGTAGTCGGAAAGGTTGTTGGTGGAGCGATAGGCCATCAAGCCGATCAGCACCATTGCTGCGATGTAGATCACGAACGTGATCAGGGTTGGATTGCTTACGCTCATTTAAGTGACGCCCTGGCTTTGTTTTTATGTAGCGGCGGCTGGTGAACCGCGCGCAAACGGTGACGTTTGACAGACGATTCGGGATCCCGCGCATTTATGACCGATGTTTCCCCAGGAAAGCCATCGGCCGGAGCACCCGGATTTCGACCGGGTTGCACCTTGGGCGCGAATGCTATTCAACAAAGCAAATAAGGTGCAACCTGTTTCGTGCGAATAAGTTGCACCGAGTCTGAAATAAACTTCAAACCCGCTTTTTTGCTCCTTTTCGGAGCAAGAACCACCGCCAACCTATCTAAAAAGCACCAAGCAGAGACAACGCTGACGTAGCAGAATTTATTTCCTGACGAGCTGCGTAATATTCCGATAAAAAAAGGGTTGCACCCGGTTGCACCTCAACAGGCGCACGGCTAATCTTGCCGCCAGCTGATGCCACGCAGTCGTGGCAAACATGAGGATAAAAACATGGCTACCACCACCCTTGGGGTCAAACTTGACGACCCGACCCGCGAACGCCTCAAGGCCGCCGCGACCTCGATTGATCGCACGCCGCACTGGCTGATCAAGCAGGCAATCTTCAATTACCTGGAAAAACTCGAGGGTGGTGCAACCCTGACTGAGCTGAGCGGTTTGACCAAGGATTCCGACGACACCGTCGATGCGCCTCTGGATCATGCCCACCAGTGCTTCCTGGAATTCGCCGAAAGCATCCTGCCGCAATCGGTGCTGCGCGCTTCGATCACCGCTGCCTACCGTCGCCCTGAGCCGGAAGTGGTGCCAATGCTGATCGAGCAGGCGCGTCTGCCGGCACCGATGGCCGAAGCCACCAACAAACTTGCCGCATCCATTGCGGAAAAACTGCGCAACCAGAAGAGCGCTGGCGGCCGTGCCGGCATCGTTCAGGGTCTGTTGCAGGAATTCTCCCTGTCGTCCCAGGAAGGCGTGGCGCTGATGTGCCTGGCCGAAGCACTGCTGCGCATCCCGGACAAAGGCACTCGCGATGCGCTGATCCGCGACAAGATCAGCACCGGCAACTGGCATCCGCATCTGGGCAACAGCCCGTCGCTGTTCGTCAACGCTGCTACCTGGGGTCTACTGCTGACCGGCAAGCTGGTGTCCACGCACAACGAAGCCGGCCTGACTTCGTCATTGAGCCGCATCATCGGCAAGAGTGGCGAGCCGATGATCCGCAAGGGCGTCGACATGGCCATGCGCCTGATGGGCGAGCAGTTCGTCACCGGCGAAACCATCGCCGAAGCCCTGGCCAACGCCAGCAAGTTCGAAGCCAAGGGCTTCCGCTACTCCTACGACATGCTCGGTGAAGCCGCACTCACCGAACACGACGCGCAGAAATACCTGGCCTCGTACGAACAAGCCATCCACTCGATCGGCAAAGCGTCCCACGGTCGCGGGATTTATGAAGGCCCGGGTATCTCGATCAAGCTCTCCGCACTGCACCCGCGCTACAGCCGCGCTCAGTACGAGCGCGTGATGGACGAGCTGTATCCGCGCCTGCTGTCGTTGACCCTGCTGGCCAAGCAATACGACATCGGCCTGAACATCGACGCTGAAGAAGCCGACCGCCTCGAGCTGTCGCTGGATCTGCTCGAGCGCCTGTGCTTCGAGCCGCAACTGACCGGCTGGAACGGCATCGGTTTCGTGATCCAGGCTTACCAGAAGCGCTGCCCGTACGTAATCGACTACGTGATCGACCTGGCTCGCCGCAGCCGTCATCGCCTGATGATCCGCCTGGTGAAAGGCGCGTACTGGGACAGCGAAATCAAGCGCGCCCAGGTCGAAGGCCTGGAAGGCTACCCGGTCTACACCCGCAAGGTGTACACCGACGTTTCCTACATCGCTTGCGCACGCAAACTGCTGTCGGTGCCGGAAGTCATCTACCCGCAATTCGCTACGCACAACGCTCACACCCTGTCGGCGATTTATCACATTGCCGGGCAGAACTACTACCCTGGCCAGTACGAGTTCCAATGCCTGCACGGCATGGGCGAGCCTCTGTACGAGCAGGTTGTAGGCAAGGTGTCCGAAGGCAAGCTGAACCGTCCGTGCCGCGTCTACGCTCCGGTCGGCACCCATGAAACGCTGCTGGCGTACCTGGTACGTCGCCTGCTGGAAAACGGCGCGAACACCTCGTTCGTCAACCGCATCGCCGACCAGTCGATTTCCATCCAGGAACTGGTTGCCGATCCAGTGGCAAGCATCGAGCAGATGGCAACGCTGGAAGGCGGTTTCGGCCTGCCACACCCGCGCATCCCTATGCCGCGCGACCTGTATGGTGCCGAACGCGCCAACTCCAGCGGCATCGACATGGCCAACGAACATCGTCTGGCTTCGCTGTCCTGCGCCCTGCTGGCAACCGCTCACAACCACTGGAAAGCCGCGCCGATGCTCGGTTGCGCCTCCAGCACTGAAACTCCGGCACCGGTGTTGAACCCGTCCGATCTGCGCGACGTGGTCGGTCATGTGCAGGAAGCCACGGTAGAAGACGTCGACAACGCCATCCAGTGCGCTCTCAACGCCGCACCGATCTGGCAGGCCACACCACCAGCCGAGCGCGCCGCGATTCTGGAGCGTGCCGCCGACTTGATGGAAGCCGAAATCCAGCCGCTGATGGGCCTGTTGGCCCGCGAAGCCGGCAAGACCTTCGCCAACGCCATCGCCGAAGTGCGCGAAGCCGTAGACTTCCTGCGTTATTACGCGGTGCAGGCACGCAACGATTTCACCAACGACGCTCACCGTCCGCTGGGTCCAGTGGTGTGCATCAGCCCATGGAACTTCCCGCTGGCGATCTTCAGTGGTCAAGTGGCTGCGGCACTGGCTGCCGGTAACCCGGTACTGGCCAAACCTGCGGAGCAAACGCCGCTGGTGGCCGCTCAGGCCGTGCGCCTGCTGCTCGAAGCCGGCATCCCGGAGGGCGTACTGCAACTGCTGCCGGGCCGTGGCGAAACCGTCGGCGCAGGCTTGGTGGGTGATGATCGCGTCAAAGGCGTGATGTTCACCGGCTCCACTGAAGTGGCTCGTCTGCTGCAACGCAACATTGCCGGTCGCCTGGACAGCCAGGGTCGTCCAATCCCGCTGATCGCCGAAACCGGTGGCCAGAACGCGATGATCGTCGACTCCTCGGCCCTGACCGAACAAGTGGTGATCGACGTGGTTTCGTCGGCCTTCGACAGCGCCGGTCAGCGCTGCTCCGCCCTGCGCGTGCTGTGCCTGCAGGAAGATTCCGCCGACCGCGTCATCGAAATGCTCAAGGGCGCCATGGCTGAAAGCCGTCTCGGCAACCCTGAGCGCCTGTCCGTGGACATCGGCCCGGTGATCGACGCCGAAGCCAAGGCTGGCATCGAGAAGCACATCCAGGCCATGCGCGACAAAGGTCGCAGCGTGTACCAGGTGGCTATCGCCGACGCCGAAGAAGTCAAACGTGGCACCTTCGTGATGCCAACGCTGATCGAACTGGAAAGCTTCGACGAACTGCAACGGGAGATCTTTGGCCCGGTACTGCACGTGGTTCGCTACAAGCGCAAAGACATCGATCAACTGATCGCCCAGATCAATGCTTCCGGCTACGGCCTGACCCTGGGTGTACACACCCGCATCGACGAGACCATCGCCAAGGTGATCGACACCGTCAATGCCGGTAACGTCTACGTCAACCGCAACATCGTCGGTGCCGTGGTCGGCGTGCAGCCATTCGGCGGCGAAGGCCTGTCGGGTACCGGTCCGAAAGCCGGCGGCCCGCTGTACCTGTACCGCCTGCTGTCGACCCGTCCTACCGATGCGATCGAACAATCCTTCGCTCGCGGTGACGCCATCGCAGCGCCGGACGTTCGTCTACGCGATGCCATGAGCAAGCCGCTGACCGCGCTGAAAGCCTGGGCCGACAGCAACAAGTTCGCCGACCTGAGCACCCTGTGCGTGCAGTTCGCCGCGCAATCGCAAAGCGGGATCACCCGTGTACTCGCCGGCCCGACCGGCGAGCGCAACAGCTATGCGATCCTGCCACGCGAACACGTGCTGTGCCTGACGGAAGTCGAAGGCGATCTGCTGACGCAACTGGCAGCCGTACTGGCTGTAGGTGGTTCGGCGGTATGGCCGGAATCGGACTTGACCAAGGCCTTGTTCGCACGTCTGCCGAAGGACATTCAGGTGCGCATCAAGCTGGTTTCCGACTGGAACAAGGACGAAGTGGTATTTGATGCAGTCCTGCATCACGGCCATTCCGATCAGTTGCGTTCGGTTTGCCAGCAAGTGGCCAAGCGTGCCGGTGCGATCGTCGGGGTTCAGGGCCTGGCCCAGGGCGAGAGCAACATTGCGCTGGAGCGCCTGGTGATCGAGCGGGCGTTGAGCGTTAACACCGCTGCGGCGGGCGGTAACGCCAGCCTGATGACCATCGGTTAAATCCGATAAACCGGGCAGCCGCGAATGCTGCCTGGCAACCAAAACCCTGTGGGAGCGGGCTTGCTCGCGAAAGCGGACTGTCAGTCAACTTAAATGTTGAATGGAGCCTCTTCGCGAGCAAGCCCGCTCCCACATTTGCTTTGTGGCGCCTGCAAAGTCGCCGCCCGGCCCAATTATCACGCTCATCAATCATGCTATTCAGCATAAATTCACATGACTAGACTCGGCCCATCCCAATAAAAGGTAGGCCGCCATGTCCGAGACGTTGCTCAGTTCCCGTAATCTGGCTTTCGAGCTGTATGAAGTCCTCGATGCCGAGGGCCTGACCCAGCGTGAGCGTTTCGCCGAGCACAACCGCGAAACCTTCGATGCAGCCATCGGCACCGCCCGCAGCATCGCCGAGAAGTTCTTCGCCCCGCACAATCGCAAGGGCGACGAGAACGAGCCGCGCTATGAAAACGGCCAGGCAATCCTGATTCCGGAAGTGAAACCGGCGGTGGATGCCTTCCTCGAAGCCGGCTTTCTCAACGCCGCGCGCAGTTTCGACGCTGGCGGCATGCAGCTCCCCACGCTTTTGTCCCAAGCCTGTTTTGCGCACTTCCAATCGGCCAACGCGGCATCGACCTCTTATCCGTTCCTGACCATGGGCGCGGCCAACCTGATCGAGAGCTTTGGCACCGAGGAACAGAAGCGCCGCTTCCTGCAACCGATGATCGATGGACGCTTCTTCGGCACCATGGCCCTCACTGAACCTCACGCCGGCTCATCGCTGTCGGATATTCGTACCCGTGCCGAGCCTGCGTCCGACGGCACCTATCGCCTCAAGGGCAACAAGATTTTCATCTCCGGCGGCGATCACCCGCTTTCCGAAAACATCGTGCACATGGTGCTCGCCAAGTTGCCGGATGCGCCGGCCGGAGTGAAAGGCATTTCCCTGTTCATCGTGCCCAAGTTCCTGGTGAACGATGACGGCAGCCTGGGCAAGCGCAACGATGTGCTGCTGGCTGGCCTGTTCCACAAGATGGGCTGGCGCGGCACCACGTCTACCGCGCTGAATTTCGGCGATAACGGTGAGTGCGTCGGTTATCTGGTGGGCAAGGCGCATCATGGCTTGAGCTACATGTTCCAGATGATGAACGAAGCGCGGATCGGCGTCGGCATGGGCGCGGTAATGCTCGGCTACGCCGGTTATCTGTACTCGCTGGAATACGCCCGCGAGCGCCCGCAGGGTCGCGTGCCGGACAGCAAGGACCCAAACACCGCGCCGGTGGCAATCATCCAGCACGCCGACGTCAAACGCATGCTGCTGACGCAAAAGGCTTACGTCGAAGGTTCATTTGACCTCGGGTTGTACGCGGCGCGACTGTTCGATGACACCACCACCCTTGAGACCGAGGCGGAACGCAAGCAGGCCCAGGAACTGCTGGATCTGCTGACGCCGATCGTCAAATCCTGGCCGTCGGAGTTTTGCCTCAAGGCCAACGAACTGGCGATCCAGATCCTTGGTGGGCACGGTTATACCCGTGAGTATCCGGTGGAGCAGTACTACCGCGACAATCGCCTGAACCCGATCCACGAAGGCACCCACGGCATTCAGTCGCTCGACCTGCTGGGCCGCAAGCTGGCGCAGAACGGCGGTGCGGGGCTTAAGCAACTGATCCGCCTGATCGCCAATACCGCTGAGCGAGCACAAGCCCATGAATCGTTGACTGCGTTGCGCGAGCCGCTGGAAAAACTGGTGGCGCGCCTGCAGAGCGTGACCATCGGCCTGCTGATGGACATGGCACAAGGCAAGGTCAACAGCAGCCTGGCGAACTCGGCGCTGTACTTGAAGGTATTTGGTCACGCAGTGATTGGCTGGCGTTGGCTGGAACAGGCGATTCGTGCCGAGGAAGGCCTGGCCAAGGGCAATACGGCGGATGCGAGCTTCTATAAAGGCAAGCTGCAAGCGGCGCGCTACTTCCTGACGTGGGAAGTACCGGGTTGTCACCATGAACTGACGATTCTTGAGGCGCGGGATGATGTATGCCTTGGGATGCAGGATGAGTGGTTCTGACTAAAGCCTTCCAGTGCTGCTGAATCCATTCGCGAGCAAGCCCGCTCCCACAGTTGAAATGCGATCAACTGTGGGAGCGGGCTTGCTCGCGAAGGGGTCCACACCGACAACACATCAGCTCAAGCGAAACCCACCCATCTGCCGCGCCAGGTCATCCGCCAATCGCTGCAACGTCTGACAGTCTTCGCGGCAAGCCCTGACCTCCCCCGCCGTCGCCCGCGCCAAATCCGAAATCCCCTGCACATTGCGATTGATTTCTTCGGTCACGGCCGACTGCTCTTCAGTCGCGGTCGCCACCTGGTGGTTCATGTCGCTAATGCGTTCTACCTGCCCGGTAATCGCCGTCAGCGACGCGCCGGTGCGCTGGCTCGACTCGACGCCGGTACCCGTCGCCGCCTGCCCGGCATGCATCGAGGACACCGCGTTTTCCGCACCCAGCTTGAGGCTGCCAATCATCTGCTGAATTTCATCAGTGGACGACTGGGTACGCCGCGCCAGGGTTCGCACCTCATCGGCAACCACCGCGAATCCGCGCCCCATGTCTCCGGCCCGAGCGGCTTCGATGGCCGCGTTCAACGCCAGCAGGTTGGTCTGCTCGGAAATCCCGCGAATCACCGCCAGTACCTGATCGATCGAGGCCACCTGATGGGCCAACTCCCCCACGGCCGTGGCCGCCACGCCGATTTCGTCGGACATGCTTTCGATATGCCGAATCGATCCGCCGACCACATCCCGCGCCAGCAGCGCTTCATCCCGGGCCGATTGCGAGGCGACTGCCGCGTTGCCCGCATTCTGGGCGATCTCCTGCACGGTCAGGCCCATTTCGTGGACAGCGGTGGCAACCATATCGGTCATTTCCTGCTGGCGGCCGGAGCGTTCAGCGGTGTTATCCACCACTCGCGCCACTTGGCTGACGGCGGTGCGCAAGCGTTCGCTGGTGGTCAGCACTTCGCCGATCATGCCGTGCTGGCTGTCGAGGAAGCGATTGAATCCGCGTGCCAGGTCCCCCAGTTCATCAGCGCGACTGGCATCGAGCCGGTGCGTTAAATCTCCACCGCCGCTACCAATGGCAACCAATGCGGCTGTTACCTGCCGAATCGGCCTGACCAGACCACGGGCCAGCAATACCACCAGCAACAGGCACACCAGCGCCACCGCCAGACCGATGCCACTGCTCATCCACATCGCGCGACGGGATTCGGCGTAGATCTGCGATTGCGGCACTTCGGCCACCAGGGTCCAGCCGAGATCGCGCAGGGGCAGACTTAATGCGAGGAAGTCTTCACCGTCGCGCTGGAAGCTGCTGCTGGTGGCAGTTTTTTGACCCATCACCGCCTGGGCCGCCGAGCCGCCGATTTGTTCGACCAGGGTGCGCTTACCGCTGAATTGCGCCTCCGGGTGGACCTGGATCAAACCGTCAGAACGCACGAGATAGACCTTGCCGCGCTCGCCAAAGTTGAAGTTGTGGATCAGCTCAGACAGCTCTTTCATGCTCAGGCCAAGCCCGGCAACACCCACGACTTTCCCGGCCTGCTCGACTTTGAAGTCGATGAAAAGCGCCAATTCTCCGGTGGCGGTGTCATTGTCGATATTGAGAGTGCGTGGCTGGTTGCTGTCGAGGAAAGAGTAGAACCAGGCGTCTGTGGGGTTGGAACGACTGAGCGTCCGGTCCAGACCTTTTTCGGTGAAATAATGGTTGGACGCGCTGCCGATAATAATCGCGGTAAAGGCCTTGTGCTCGGCGCGGATACCTTCCAGATAGGTAGTAAAAGTGCCGGCCTGGTCACTGTCTTCGCCCCCGGCCAACCAGTCACGCACCATGCTGTTGCTGGCGATATCCCTCGCCGCGGTGAGGGGTTGGACGAGGATGCGCTCGATGTCGTTGCGCATCGCTTCGATACTCGACGGCAGTGCCTGCTCGACCAGGTAGCTCTGGGCGAGGCGATTAACTACCAGGGTATATAGGCCAACCACAATCAGAATACTGACCAGCAGGGCACTGCCCATGCTGAGGATCAATTGCCACTGGATACTGCGTCGCCAGAACTGCATGGAGCACCCCCAAAGAATAAGAGGCTGAAACACTGCAACAGCCATGCCGAATGTATACATTTACATCGACAATTTATTCTTTGGTTGTGCGCAAAACCGATCAGGCCTGGTTGATCGTCTTGGAAATCACTTCGACCGTGGCGCTGACTTGCTCTTGGTAACGGTCGAGTTCGAGCTTGTGCTGCTTTTGCATTTCAATCTGCTGGGAACACAGATTCATCGCGGCCAGCACCAGCAGTCGGTCACCGATCAGCGTCGGGTACTTCCTTTTGGTATCGGCCAAGGCAGCCTTCAACATCAATGCGGCGTCCAGCAGGGTCTGCTCTTCCCCGGCCGGCGCCCTGATCGAATAGTCCTCTCCCAGGATCGAGACGACCTTTACCCCTGCGGCGTTGTAACTCATGCGCTGACGGGACCTGCGCTGACGCGCTCGACCAGAGCCTGGATGCGAGCCGCAGTGGCGCCTTGCTTCTCTTCCTGCTCCATCAGGCTCAATTGCAGGCTTTCGTTCTCATCCTTGGCCTGGGCCAATTCTGCGGTCAGGGTCTGGTTGGTGCCGAGCAGGGCCTGGTTCTGTTGTACCAGGTCGCTGACCAGTTGTTCCAATTGGCTTAGGGATGCTTCCAACATTTTGATTTTCCGGACTTTTTCAAAGGGCGCGTACGATAAAGAAAAGTCATCATGGATGCCAGGGTTATACGGGCGCAATGCCTTGATTTTCCTGGCGGGTGACCTTTCCCGCGAGTTTTAAAGACTGTACTACGGCGATCTGGTTCCTGCACTTCGTCGCCCGATCTCGCCAGCTGGGTCGAATGCTTGGGCGGTATAGCCTTTTGTGGCTTGAGGGGCTTGAGGGGCTTGCTGTGGCGAGGGGGCTTGCCCCCGTTCGGTTGCGCAGCAACCGTAAAACCTGCAGACGGGATATTCCAGGAAATATTGCACCGGCCGACTTGGGGTCGCTTCGCGACCCAACGGGGGCAAGCCCCCTCGCCACAGTGACTGCACTCAATTTGAGATCGCAGTTAGCTCCGTCAAAAAGCTTTTTGACAGCATCGCATTTCAACAGGTTAGAATCGCTGGCACGCAGACTGCATGGTCAGTTTGTGCCCGCCTTTCAGCTTTCTGGAGTACTGCCTTTGAATGCGACGACCATCAACAGCCTGTTCTTGATCGGCGCGTTGCTGGTAGGTGCAAGCATTCTGGTGAGTTCGCTTTCATCGCGCCTCGGCATCCCGATTCTGGTGATCATCCTGGCCGTCGGCATGGCGGCCGGCGTTGACGGTGGCGGCATTATTTTCGACAACTACCCCACGGCGTACCTGGTCGGCAACCTGGCACTGGCGGTGATCCTGCTCGACGGTGGCTTGCGCACCCGGGTCTCGAGTTTCCGCGTCGCGTTATGGCCGGCGTTGTCGCTGGCCACGGTCGGGGTGTTGATTACCACAGGGCTGACCGGCATGGCCGCCGCGTGGCTGTTCAACCTGAACCTGATTCAAGGCCTGCTGATCGGCGCCATCGTCGGCTCCACCGACGCAGCGGCAGTGTTCTCGTTGCTGGGTGGCAAAGGCTTGAACGAACGGGTGACCGCCAGCCTCGAGATCGAATCCGGCAGCAACGACCCGATGGCGGTATTCCTCACCGTCACCTTGATCGACATGCTCGCCAGCGGCGAGACCGGGCTGCACTGGAGCCTGCTGACCCACCTGTTGCGCGAGTTCGGCATTGGTGGCGTCATCGGCCTCGGCGGCGGATGGCTCATGCTGCAACTGGTCAACCGCATCAACCTGGCCACCGGCCTTTATCCGATCCTGGTCATTGCCGGTGGCCTGGTGGTGTTTGCTTTGACCAACGCCCTGCACGGCAGCGGTTTCCTCGCGGTGTACCTGTGCGGACTGGTGATCGGCAACCGCCCGGTGCGCAGCCGCCACGGCATCCTGCACATGCTCGACGGCATGGCCTGGCTGGCGCAGATCGGCATGTTCCTGGTGCTGGGTTTGCTGGTGACGCCTCACGACCTGCTGCCGATCGCCCTGCCGGCGCTGGCTCTGGCGCTGTGGATGATTCTGTTTGCGCGGCCGCTGTCGGTCGTGGTCGGCCTGCTGCCGTTCAAGGCTTTCCATGGGCGCGAGAAGGCGTTCATTTCCTGGGTAGGCTTGCGTGGCGCGGTTCCGATCATTCTGGCGGTGTTCCCGCTGATGGCTGGCCTGCCTAACGCCCAGCTTTATTTCAACCTCGCATTCTTCATCGTGCTGGTATCGCTGCTGGTGCAGGGCACGAGTCTGCCCTGGGTCGCCAAACTGCTGAAAGTGACCGTGCCCCCGGACCCTGCACCAATCTCCCGCTCCGCTCTGGAGGTGCACGTCACCAGCGAATGGGAGTTGTTCGTTTATCGCCTTGGCGCAGAGAAATGGTGCATCGGCTCCCCCCTGCGGGAACTGAAAATGCCCGAGGGTACCCGCATCGCGGCCCTGTTTCGCGGCCAACAATTGCTCCATCCGTCGGGTAGTACGGTGCTCGAAGTCGATGATTTGCTGTGCGTAATCGGCCATGAGCACAACCTGCCGGCCCTGGGAAAACTCTTCAGCCAGGCCCCGCAACGGGGCCTCGATCTGCGCTTCTTCGGCGACTTCGTCCTCGAAGGAGACGCCCAGCTGGCCGCGGTTGCTGCACTCTACGGGTTGAAGGTCGAAGGCATCGATCCGGACATGTCCCTGGCCCGCTTCATTGCCCAGAAAGTCGGTGGCGCACCAGTGGTCGGCGACCAGGTGGAGTGGAACAACACCATCTGGACAGTTGCGGTCATGGACGGGAACAAGATCGGCAAAGTGGGCGTCAGATTCCCCGAAGGAAGTCGCCCGGGCCCCGGGCTCTTCCTCTAAACTGCTCCCACTATCACTTGCTTGACCGGTCTTTATGCCTAACCTGCGCTCCATTTTCGCCATTGCCCTGCTGGGCTTGAGTCTTTCTGTCGGTTCCCTTGGTTTACCGCAAGCGGCACAAGCGGCCGAACCGCCTAGCAGCGAAGCCGTGCAAGCGAGCCTGAACAAGATCGCTGATCGCAAGCTGCCCGAAGCCGATCAAAAGGCCCTGCAAACTGTCCTGCAGAACACCCTCACGCAGCTCGACAGCAAGCGCGATTACGAGCAGAAGCTGGCCGATCTCAAGCAGCAATTGAGCAGCGCACCCCGCCAGACCATAGAGAACCAGCGCGAACTGACCCGGCTCAAAGCCACCACCGTGTCGCCGGTCGCGCAACGCTTCGCCAAAGAGCCGATTCAGCAACTGGAGCAGGTGCTCACCGAACGCTCGACGCAGCAGAGCGATCTGCAAAAAGCCCTGGCCGAAGCCAACAGCCTGATCATCACCGCCCAGACCCGGCCGGAGCGGGCCCAGGCGGAGATTTCCGCCAGCCAGACGCGCATCCAGCAGATCAACAACATCCTCAAGACAGGCAAAGACGCCGGCAAAACCCTGAGCGCCGAGCAGCGCGACCAGCTCAATGCCGAACTCGCGGCACTGAACGCCCTGATTCCACTGCGTCGCCAGGAACTGGCCGGCAATACCCAGCTGCAAGACCTGGGCAAGAGCCAGCATGACTTGCTATCGGAGCGCTCCGAGCGCCTGGATCAGGAAATCCAGGACCTGCAAAACCTGATCAACCAGAAGCGCCTGGCGCAATCCCAGGAAACCGTCACCCAGCAATCCATCGAAGCACAAAAGTCCGGTGGCAGCAGTCTTCTGGCCACCGAGAGTTCGGCCAACCTGAAACTGTCGGACTACCTGCTCAAAAGCACCGACCGTCTCAACGAAGTCACCCAGCAAAACCTGATGACCAAGCAGCAACTGGACAGCGTGACCCAGAGCGATTCGGCCCTGGATGAACAGATCAACGTGCTCAAGGGCAGCCTGCTGCTGTCCAAGATTCTGTACAAACAGAAGCAGGCCTTGCCGCGCCTGCGGGTCGACCGCAACCTTGCCGACCAAATTGCCGACATCCGCCTGTATCAGTTCGAAGTCAGCCAGCAACGGGAGATGCTCAGCAATCCGGCGACCTACGTCGACAACCTGCTGTCGACCCAGCCGCCTGAGCAGGTCACCCCACAGCTGCGCAAAAGCCTGCTGGAACTGGCCACCACCCGTGCCGACCTGCTGGAGCGGCTCAATCGCGAACTTAGCGCGGTGCTCAACGAGTCCATCACCCTGCAGTTGAACCAGAAGCAATTGCTCAGCACCGCACAAAGCCTGCGAGCGACGCTAGATGAGCAGATGTTCTGGATTCCCAGTAACAAACCGCTGGACCTGGAATGGCTGTACAGCGTGCCGGATCGCCTGGAGCGCCAGGTCGACTCGCTGCCATTGACCTCAAGCTTCAGCGAGCTGGTCGACGGCCTGACCCAGCGCCCCCTGCTCTTCCTGCCATTGGCCCTGCTGATCGGCGCCCTGCTGTGGCGGCGCAAGCAGCTGTATGCGCGACTGAACAAGGTGCACCAGGACATCGGCCACTTCAAACGCGACAGCCAGTGGCACACGCCCCAGGCGATCCTGATCAATATCCTGCTGGCGATGCCGGTGGCACTGGCCTTGGGCTTGTGCGGCCTGGCCCTGCAAATCGACGCACGGGAGCAAAACGCCAGTGTCGGCGCAGCGTTGATGCAAATGGCCCAGGCCTGGCTGGTCTTCTATACCGCCTACCGGATTTTGTCGCCCGGTGGCGTGGCGGAGTTGCATTTCCGCTGGGAAAAACCCCAGGTCGAATTCCTCCGTGGCTGGGTCCGCCGCTTGGGCATGGTGGTGATGGCCCTGGTGACAGTGGTGGCGGTTGCCGAACTGCAACCGGCGGCATTGGCCGATGACGTACTCGGCATGCCGGTGGTACTCACCTGCTATGCCTTGATGACGCTATTGCTCAGCCGCTTGCTGATCAGCAGCCCGACCCACGAAAACGCCTCGCTGTTCCGCAAGACCTTGGGAATCATGTTCACCGCCCTGCCCGTCGCGCTGTTCGTGGCAGTGTGCTTCGGCTACTACTACACCGCGCTGAAACTTAGTGATCGCCTGATCAACACCCTGTACCTGCTGATGTTCTGGCTGGTGATCGAAGCCACCTTCGTGCGCGGCCTCAGCGTGGCGGCTCGCCGCCTGGCCTACCAGCGCGCCCTGGCCAAACGCCAGGCGGCGAAAGAGGCCGGGGACGGCGAAGCGGTGATCGAGGAACCCACGCTGGACATCGAGAAGGTCAACGAACAGTCCCTGCGCCTGATCCGCCTGGCGCTGCTCAGCGGCTTCATCGCAGCGCTGTACTGGGTCTGGTCCGACCTGATCTCGGTGTTCTCGTACCTGGACAACATCACCCTGTACGAATACACCAGCGGCACCGGCGCCAACATGAGCATGGTGCCGATCAGCATCGGCGACATGCTCGGCGCGCTGATCATCATCGGCATTACCTTCGCCCTGGCGCGAAACCTGCCGGGCCTGCTGGAAGTGTTCGTGCTGTCGAAACTCAACCTGGCCCAGGGCAGTGCCTACGCCACCACCACCCTGCTGTCATACGTGATCGCCGGCGTTGGTTTCGTCTCGACCCTGTCGACACTCGGCGTGAGCTGGGACAAGTTGCAGTGGCTGGTGGCAGCGCTGTCGGTCGGCCTCGGCTTCGGTATGCAGGAGATCTTCGCCAACTTCATCTCCGGCATCATGATCCTGTTCGAGCGTCCGGTGCGCATCGGCGACACCATCACCATCGGTAACCTGTCGGGCACCGTGAGCAAGATCCGCATCCGCGCCACCACCATCACCGATTTCGACCGCAAGGACATCATCGTCCCGAACAAGACGTTCATTACCGGACAACTGATCAACTGGTCGCTGACCGACACCATCACCCGGGTAACCCTCAAGCTCGGCGTGGACTATGGCTCGGACCTCGATCTGGTGAAAGAATTGCTGCTCAAGGCCGCCCGCGATAATCCGCGAGTATTGAAAGATCCGGAACCCCACGTGTACTTCCTGAACTTCGGTGAAAGCACCCTGGACCACGAATTGCGCATGCACGTGCGCGACCTCGGTGACCGCAACCCGGTGCTCGACGAGGTCAACCGCTTCATCAACCGCGAGTTCAAGAAGCAGCACATCAACATCTCGTTCCGCCAGATGGAGGTTTACCTGAAGAACCTGCACGGCCAGGAATACAAGATGGTGCCGATCGAGCCGGAAGCGAAAACCATCGTGCCGATCGTCGACCGCAAGCCCGCGCAAGAACCGCCCGCCGCCAAACTCGACTAACCGGCCAATCCCCAGCAGAATGCTCGGACATTCTGCTGGAGCCGGCCCTTGAAAGCCCTCGACGAACTGACTTTCGATAATCGCTTCGACCGCTTGGGCGATGCGTTTTCCGCTCATGTGCTGCCCGAGCCCATCGACAATCCGCGCCTGGTCGTGGCCAGCCCCGCCGCCATGGCGCTGCTGGACCTCGACCCGGCCGTGGCCGAAACCCCGGAGTTCGCCGAACTGTTCAGCGGCCACAAGCTCTGGGCCGATGCCATTCCAAGGGCGATGGTCTATTCCGGTCACCAGTTCGGTTCCTACAACCCGCAACTGGGCGACGGCCGCGGCCTGCTGTTGGGCGAGGTGTATAACCAGGCCGGCGAGCATTGGGACTTGCACCTCAAGGGTGCCGGCCAGACGCCATTTTCGCGCATGGGTGACGGGCGGGCGGTATTGCGCTCATCGATCCGCGAGTTTCTCGCCTCCGAAGCCCTGCACGCCCTGAACATCCCGAGCACCCGTGCCCTGTGCGTGATCGGCTCCGACACCCCGGTGTGGCGCGAGAAACAGGAGCGCGCCGCCATGGTCTTGCGCCTGGCGCCGAGCCACGTGCGCTTCGGGCACTTCGAGTACTTCTACTACACCAAACGCCCCGAACAGCAGAAAGAACTGGGCGATCACGTGCTGGCCATGCACTTCCCCCATTGCCTGGAACAACCGGAGCCGTATCTGGCGATGTTCCGCGAAGTGGTCGAGCGCAATGCCGAACTGATCGCCAAGTGGCAAGCCTACGGCTTCTGCCACGGGGTGATGAACACTGACAACATGTCGATCCTCGGCATCACTTTCGACTTCGGCCCGTTCGCCTTCCTCGATGACTTCGACGCCAATTTCATCTGCAACCACTCCGATGACCAGGGTCGCTATTCATTCAGCAATCAGGTGCCGATCGGCCAGTGGAACCTTAGCGCCCTGGCGCAGGCCCTGACGCCATTCATCAGCGTCGAGGCCCTGCGCGAAACCCTTGGCCTGTATCTGCCGCTGTTCCAGGCTCACTACCTTGACCTGATGCGCCGCCGCCTCGGCCTGACCACTGCCGAAGATGATGACCAGAAATTGCTGGAGCATCTGTTGCAGCTGATGCAGAACAGCTGCGTCGACTACAGCCTGTTCTTCCGCCGCTTGGGCGAGCAGGCACCGGAACAGGCCACTGCCCGATTGCGTGATGACTTTGTCGACATCAAGGGTTTCGATGCCTGGGGCGCGCTGTATATCGCGCGGGTCGCGCGTGAAGGCGAGGCTGACCAGGAACAACGCCGCAAAAGAATGAATGCGGTAAACCCGCTGTACATCCTGCGCAACTACCTGGCGCAGAAAGCCATCGATGCGGCGCAGGACGGCGACTACTCGGAAGTGCGCCGGCTGCACGCGGTGCTGAGCAATCCGTTCGAGGAGCAACCCGGGATGGAGAGTTATGCAGAGCGGCCGCCGGAGTGGGGCAAGCATCTGGAGATCAGTTGTTCGTCGTGAGGCTGGCCGCAATTGAAAATCCTGGCGGGCGCCTCCAATTAAGGAGGACCCGCTTCCAACTGGACCATCCGCGATGACTGACTCACTCCTCATCCCCTGCCCACACTGCAACGGCCTCAACCGCATCCCTGCCGAGCGCATCGGTGACCAACCGAAGTGCGGCCGCTGCAAAGCCGGCGTCTTGCTGAGCAAACCGTTCGAATTGAAGCAAGGGGACTACGCCAGCCAGATCAAGGGCGATTTGCCTTTACTGGTGGACGTATGGGCGGACTGGTGTGGGCCGTGCAAGTCGTTTGCGCCGGTGTTCGAACAGGCAGCCGGGCAACTGGCGGGCAAGTGTCGGCTGGCCAAGCTGGACAGCGAAGCGAACCAGCAGTTGTCGGCGCAATTGGGCATTCGCTCGATTCCGAGCCTGATTCTGTTCAGGAACGGCCGGGAGGTTGCACGCCAGAGCGGAGCCTTCCCGTTACCGCAATTGATGAGCTGGTTGCGTAGCCAGGGGATCTGACGCACCTCGACTCAATGTACGAGCCAGCTCACGATGGGATCGCTCGGTCAACGGATAGGCTGGATTTGAGGCCGTCATCGCGAGCAAGCTCGCTCCCACAGTGTTTTGGTGTCAGCCACGAGATTCAGGCCTTTTCCAGCAGGTTGTGCAACTCGACAAACTGCTGGGTCAGCTTGTGCCGTGGATCAAGATGGATCAGTGGCGTGTTGGCCTGGTGGGATTCGCGCATGCGCACCGAGCTGGTCAAGTACACCGGCAGCACCGGCAGGCCTTCGGCGATCAGCTCGTCGAGCATCTGCTGGGGCAGACTGGCGCGGGCCTGGAACTGGTTGACGACAATGCCCTCAACTTCCAGCCCTTCGTTATGGTCCTCCTTCAACTCTTCGATTTCCGCCATCAGGCCATACAGCGCCTGGCGAGAGAAACTGTCGCAATCGAAAGGTATGAGCACGCGATCAGCGGCAATCAGCGCCGAAACTGCGTAAAAATTCAACGCCGGCGGTGTATCGAGGTAAATCCGGTCGTAGTCTTCACTCAGCTCTTCAAGCAATTTACGCAGCTTGTTGATCTTGTGCTTGGCCTCAAGCTTTGGCTGCAAATCCGCCAGCTCGGCGGTGGCCGTCACAACGTGCAGGTTTTCAAACGGGGTTTCGTAGATATCGACCTGATTCTTCTTGGAGAACGGCCCGGAGGACAGCGTCTGCTTGAAGAAATCGGCAATACCCATGGGAATGTCGCTGCCGGTGAGGCCCGTCAGGTACTGAGTGGAGTTGGCCTGGGCGTCAAGATCCACCAGCAAGGTGCGAAAGCCCTCGCTCGCGCTGACAGCCGCCAGATTGCAGGCAATGCTGGATTTGCCCACGCCACCTTTCTGATTGAACACCACGCGCCGCATGTCAAAACCCCCGTGTATCAAAGAATGACCGAGTGTAGTGGTCCACGGCATGGCTCCGCTACCTAAACGGAAAGGGACTACACAGTCACGCGAGTTCTCTTGCTGAAAAAGCGGTAAACCCATGCGTCATCCACAGTCAACGCTGACAGATCAAGTTGATGAGAATATGGATAATTGCCCCACAATTGGCTTCTGTGGGCCGTTCGACACATTTAGCTGAGCAAAATGTAACCAACATTTGCTACACGTCAGCCGCACCGGGATAATGCGGGCCACTCGGCGCCGTGCGCCACGTAAGGGTGAGCCGTAGATGACGGGTCATTCAACGCGTCAAGAAAGCCCGCAGGGGCGGGATGAATGTCTTTGATCAACTTCAACATCGCCCAATGGCGCGCGTGGGCCCCTGGGCTCGAAAGCGTGGACGATTGGCAAGCCTGGAGCCGACATCCAGTTGTGCTGCAAGGTAGCGATGCCGCTCCCGACGTCTCGTTTCTACCGGCGATGCAGCGTCGGCGACTCGGCCGACTGGCGCGGATGGCATTCAGTGTCGCCTGGCCATTAGCCGATGGTCGGCAAGACCTGCCATTGGTCTACATTTCCCGTCACGGGGAAACCCCGCGCACCTTCGACATTCTCAGCGACCTGGCGAGCGACCAGCCGCTTTCGCCGACCCAGTTCAGCCTGTCGGTACACAACGCCATCATCGGACTGTGGTCGATCATGCGTGGCGAAACCAGCGAAATGACGGCCCTCGCCGCAGCTGGCGACGGCCTGGAGCACGGCATGCTGGAGGCTGCGGCACTGCTGGCCGAAGGGGCACCAGCGGTGCTACTGGTCATTACCGAAGAGCAACCGCCCGAAGCCTATTCGACCTGGATCGACGACGTACCCTTCCCTTATGCCCTGGGCCTGTTGATCACCGCAGGAACCGACTGGCAGCTGTCCCTGAACAGCCCCTCTGAAGCGTTGTCAAAAACCTGCTGGCCTCACGCCCTGAATCTGCTGCCGACACTGCTGGGCCAGCAAACCACCTGCCAACATGCCTGGAAAAATCGTGTATGGACCTGGCAACGCAACCTGTAACCGAAAAAAACCGCAACGCCTACTACTGGCGCCTGCTGGCCACCGCCGCAAGCTTTGCCCTGTTCGGGTTGGGCGGCCTGTGCCTGCGCCTGGTGATTTTTCCGCTGCTCAACTGCCTGCCGGGCGATGCCCAGACCCATCGGCGGCGGGCGCGGCAAATGGTCAGCCGCTGTTTCTGGTTGTTCGTGCAGTTCATGAGCCGCAGCGGTGTGCTGACCTACGACATTCAAGGTGCGGAAAAACTGGGGCGGCCGGGGCAAATGATCATCGCCAATCATCCGTCATTGATCGACGTGGTGTTTCTGATCGGCCTGGTGCGTCATGCCAATTGCGTCGTCAAGCAAAGCCTCTTTGAAAACCCTTTCACCGGTGGGCCCCTGCGCAGCACCGAATACATCAGCAACGACGGCAGCATGGACATGCTCGACACCGCCGCCGACGCCCTGAAAAGTGGCCAGACCCTGATCATCTTTCCGGAAGGTACTCGCACCCAGCCAGGCCAGGCACCCGCCTTTCATCGGGGGGGAGCGGCAATCGCCTTGCGCGGTGCGAAAATCCTCACCCCGGTTATCATCAAGGTCAGCCCGAGCACATTGACCAAGGCCGAACCCTGGTATCGCATCCCCAAACGGCGCGTGCACTTCAGTTTCCGGGTAGGTGCCGATATAGACCCACAAACCTTCGCAGCGCTGGGGCCGCCCCCGCAGGCCTCGCGCAAGCTCAACGAATATTTGCACTCTTACTTTATCAAGGAGCTCGCCGAAGATGAGCGAACTGAACAGCCATAGCCTGCTGCAGGAAATCAAACAGTTGATCATTGACGCCCTGGGCCTCGAAGACATCAGTGCCGACGACATTGGCAACGACCAGACCTTGTTCGGCGAAGGCCTGGGCCTGGACTCGGTGGACGCCCTGGAATTGGGCCTGGCGATCCAGAAAAAATACGGCATCAAAATCGACGCCGATGCCAAAGACACCCGTAGTCACTTCAGTAACGTGGCTAGCCTTGCAGCTTTCGTTACCGCAAAACAGGCAGCTTGAGACCGGACCATGCAAACTCGTGAAGACATTTTCAACACCTTGCGCGATGCCCTGGTCGAGCTGTTCGAACTCGAGCCCGAGCGTGTGAGCCTCGAATCCAACCTGTACCAGGATCTGGAAATCGACAGCATCGACGCCGTCGACCTGATTGATCACATCAAGCGCCAGACCGGCAAGAAAATCGCCGCCGAAGAATTCAAATCGGTGCGTACCGTCAGCGACGTGGTCGAGGCGGTCTACCGTCTGGTTCAACCGGCCGCATGAGCCGATTGATCGGCCTTGGCCTGTTGCTGGCGGGCCTGCTATACCCTTTCGCCGTGTATTTCGGCATGGAGCACTTTGCTCCATGGCAGTTCGGCCTGTTGCTGGGCAGCCTGTGGCTGGCCCGGGCACTGGCCGGCAGGCGACGACCTGGCAGTTCGTGGATGGCCACCGCAGCAATCGTGTTCTGTTTGCTGCTGGCGCTGCTCGATAGCCCGGCACTGCTGCGATGGTATCCGGTACTGATCAGCGCCTTCATGTTGGGGCTGTTCGGGTTGAGCCTGAAATACGGCCCACCGATGATCGAGCGCCTGGCCCGTCTGCGTGAACCTCGGCTGCCGGCCAGGGCCATTCGCTATACCCGTCAGGTGACCATCGCCTGGTGCCTGTTTTTTCTCTGCAACGGTTTGTGCGCTGCCGCCCTGACGCTTTGGGCGCCGCTGAGCTGGTGGATGCTGTACACCGGCCTGATTTCCTACGGATTGATAGGCCTGATGTTTGCCATTGAATGGCTCATTCGACAACGGGTACGAGGCCGCCCATGACCTGGATAAAACTTGAGCAACTGCTGTTCAAGACTCAGTCGGCGCGCGTCGTAACGACCGAACCGGAGCTGGATCACACCCGCTTGTGCGAACAGGCGCTGCAACTGGCCGCTGGCTTGCAGGCCCAAGGCGTGCAACGCATAGCCGTGCACCTGGAAGACGCCGCCGACCTGGCGATCGCGCTGTTGGGTGCCTGGCGTGCCGGGGTCAATGTGTTGCTGCCAGCCGATCTGCAACCGCAAACGCGCCAGCGCTGGTCGAATGATGTCGATCTGTGGCTGACCGATCAGCCCGACGATGCACATCTGAACGACTTCTGTCAGTCGCCACTCGCCCCGGCAGCACTGGATCCGGATCAATGCCGGCTAAGCCTGTGCACCTCCGGTTCCAGTGGCGAGCCCAAACGCATTGAGAAAACCCTGCGCCAACTGACCAATGAAATTGAAGCTCTGGAGCAGTTGTGGGGGACCGGACTGGGCCCGGCGTGCATCATCGGCAGCGTCGCCACCCAGCACATCTATGGTCTGTTGTTTCGGCTGTTGTGGCCGCTGTGCGCCGGGCGCCCATTCCTGCGTCGGCAACTGGCTTTCCCGGAAGACTTGCAGCGCGCCAGTCGCGAGCACCCGGCATTCGCCTGGGTCGCCAGCCCGGCACTGCTCAAGCGTATGGGCGACAACCTTGACTGGCCGGCGTTGAGCGCCGTGCGCCAAGTGTTTTCTTCCGGTGGCGCGCTGCCGACCGAGGCCGCGCAGCGGCTGCATGAACGCCTTGGACAATGGCCGTTGGAGATTTTCGGCAGTTCGGAAACCGGTGGCATCGCCTGGCGCCAGGGCCATGACGCCTGGCAGCCTTTCGCGGATGTCGTGCTTAGCCAGGACAGTGACGGCGCGTTGCTGATCGCTTCACCGTACCTGCCCAGCGGCCATATCGAACACACCGCCGATGCCGTGCGCATTGCCGCTGATGGCCGTTTCGAGTTGCTCGGGCGGCTGGACCGGATCGTCAAGCTGGAAGAAAAACGCATCTCGCTGCCCATGCTCGAACAGGCGCTGATGCAACATGAGTGGGTGGCCGAGGCGCGCCTGGGCGTCATCCAGGAAAACCGCGCTTCGCTAGGCGCATTGCTGGTGCTGAGTGAATCCGGCTTGCACGCCTTGCGCAACCAGGGTCGACGCACATTGACCGAACAACTGCGCCAACATCTGGGCCAGCACTGCGAAACAGTGGCCTTGCCACGACGCTGGCGTCTGCTGCGACAAATGCCATTGAATGCCCAGGGCAAGCTGCCTCAGGTCGATGTCGAGTCTTTGCTGCTGGCTCCGCGCCCCAAGGCACCACAGGTACTGGCGCAGGTCGAAACCGATGGCGAATGGAGCCTGCAGCTGGCCGTGCCGCCGGACCTGGCCTACTTTAGCGGCCACTTCCCCACCGCGCCGGTGTTGCCTGGCGTGGTACAGGTGGACTGGGCGCTGAGTCTCGGCCAGCAATTGATGACCCTGCGGGGAAAGTTCGCCGGGATGGAAGTGTTGAAATTCCAGCAACTGATACGACCGGGCGATGAAATCCAGTTGCACCTGCGCTTTGATTCGGCTCGCAGCAAACTGTATTTCACCTATCGCGATGAGACTGCTACCTGTTCCAGTGGGCGGATTTTGCTGGAGGCTTCAAGTGAGGCATAGCCTTGGTGAGTGCTGCGCACTCAATCGCGAGCATGCTCGCTCCTACAGGGGTTCGGTGTGGCAAGTGGATCATGGGACCTGCGGCAATCCAGTGTGGGAGCGGGCTTGCTCGCGAAGCAGGCACCCCGGTCTTTCAGGTGTATGCCACCATGCATAGCCCCTGCGCCATTATCCCGGTGTACAACCACGAAGCCGCGATCACCACGGTAGTCGATGCGCTGATTGCCCGTAACCTGCCGTGCATCCTGGTGGACGATGCCAGCAGTCCGGCCTGTGCCAGGGTTCTCGACCAACTGGCGCGGCGGGACATGGTGTACCTGATCCGTCTCGCCGCCAACCAGGGCAAGGGTGGCGCGGTCATGACCGGCTTGCGCGAAGCCTCGCGCCTGGGTTTCAGCCATGCCCTGCAGGTGGATGCCGATGGACAGCACGACCTGCAGGACGTCGAACGGTTTATCCAGCAATCCAGGGCTCATCCGCAGGCGGTGATCTGTGGCTACCCGCAATTCGACGCCAGTGTGCCAAAGGGCCGGTTGTATGCCCGATACCTGACCCACGTCATGGTCTGGATCAACACCCTGTCCCTGCAGATTCGCGATTCCATGTGCGGCTTCCGGGTCTATCCGTTGCCACCGGTTCTGGCAGTGATCGAGTCGGCGAGGATCGGCAAGCGCATGGACTTCGACTCGGACATCCTGGTGCGCCTGGCCTGGCGCAATCAGCCGATGCAATGGCTGCAAACCCGGGTTCGTTACCCGCTGGATGGTGTATCGCATTTCCGCCTGTTCCACGACAACGTGCTGATTTCCAGCATGCACACCCGGTTGTTCTTCGGCATGTTGCTGCGCGCGCCGGCGATCCTCTGGCGAAGGTGGCGAGCATGACCAACAGCGCCGACAAGTCGCACTGGGCCGACCGTGAAGAGCGCGGCAGTTTCTGGTTGATGAAGCTCACCGCATTCGGCGCCAAAGTACTGGGCCGTCGCCTGCTGAGCCCGCTGCTGTATGGCATCGTGTTGTATTTTTTCCTGTTCGGCCGCAGCGCCCGGCAAAGCGCCTGGCAGTACCAGCAACGCCTTGCCCAATGGAGCGGCCGCAACGAATTGCGTCCGACCCACTGGCGCGTCTTCGGACAGTTCATGGCCTTTGCCGATTCCATGCTCGACAAGCTCGACGTGTGGAACGGCAAGCTGAGCATCGAGCAAATCGAAATCATCGACCCGGCGCTGCTGCGCACTCAGTTGCGTGGTACTCGCGGGCAGATGCTCGTGGGCGCGCACCTGGGCAACCTGGAAGTCTGCCGCGCGCTGGCGGAACTCGGCGAGAAAGTCACCATGAACGTGCTGGTGCACACCAAGCACGCCGAGCAGTTCAATCGTTTGTTGGGCGAGGCCGGGGCGAGCAATCTGCGCTTGATTCAGGTCAGCGAACTTGATCCCGCCATCATGCTGCAGCTCCACGAACGCCTGGAGCGCGGCGAGTGGCTGGCGATTGCCGGCGACCGCGTGCCATTGCATGGCGGGCGCAGCGTGACGGTGGACTTCCTCGGTTACCCGGCAAGATTCCCCCAGGGCCCGTGGCTGCTGGCCGGCCTGCTGAAATGCCCGGTCAACCTGCTGCTGTGCCTGAAAAAGCCCGACGGCGACTACCGCCTGACGCTGGAACCCTTCGCCGACGCGATCACCTGGAAACGTAGCGACCGCGAGCAGGTCATACATCAGTGGGCTTGCCGTTATGCCGAGCGTCTGGGTCACTATTGCCTCGAAGCGCCACGCCAATGGTTCAACTTTTACCCTTTCTGGAAGACCGATGACGACGCCAACGCTTGAGCCGGTAACCTTCGGCGAACTACCTTTGCGTATCGAAGACGTGCTGGCCCTGGCCAACGGCCAGGCACCAACGCAGTTGCAGGACGACCCCGGGTTCCGCCAGCGCATCGCCAAGGGCGCGCAGTTCCTCGACTCCCTGCTGGACAAGGAAGGCGTCATCTATGGTGTGACCACCGGCTACGGCGACTCCTGTGTGGTCGCGGTACCGCTGCATCATGTCGAAGCCCTGCCGCGTCATCTTTACACCTTCCACGGCTGCGGACTGGGCAAACTGCTCGACGCCCAAGCCACCCGCGCGGTGTTGGCGGCACGTTTGCAGTCGCTGTGCCAGGGCGTTTCCGGGGTACGCGTGGAACTGCTGGAGCGCCTGCAAGCCTTCCTCGAGCACGACATCCTGCCGCTGATTCCCGAAGAAGGCTCAGTAGGCGCCAGCGGAGACCTGACGCCGCTGTCCTACGTCGCCGCCACGTTATCCGGCGAACGCGAAGTGTTGTTCCGTGGCGAGCGCCGACAAGCCGCCGACGTCCATCGCGAACTCGGCTGGCAACCGCTGGTGTTGCGCCCGAAAGAAGCGTTGGCATTGATGAATGGCACTGCCGTCATGACCGGGCTCGCCTGCCTGGCCTATGCCCGCGCCGACTACCTGCTGCAACTGGCGACCCGGATCACCGCGCTGAACGTGGTGGCCCTGCAAGGCAACCCGGAACATTTCGACGAGCGTCTGTTCGCCGCCAAGCCGCACCCCGGGCAAATGCAGGTCGCCGCCTGGTTGCGCAAAGATCTGGCAATCGACGCACCGACCGCGCCGTTGCATCGCCTGCAAGACCGTTACTCCCTGCGTTGCGCACCCCATGTGCTCGGCGTGCTGGCCGACAGCCTGAACTGGCTGCGCTCGTTCATCGAGATCGAACTCAACAGCGCCAACGACAACCCGATCATCGACGCCGAAGCCGAGCGAGTGCTGCACGGCGGGCACTTCTACGGCGGTCACATCGCGTTCGCCATGGACAGCCTGAAGAACCTGGTGGCCAACGTCGCCGACCTGCTCGATCGCCAACTGGCATTGCTGGTGGATGAGCGCTACAACCACGGCCTGCCGAGCAACCTTTCCGGTGCCAGCGCCGACCGGGCCATGCTCAACCATGGCTTCAAGGCCGTGCAGATCGGCACCAGTGCCTGGACCGCCGAAGCGCTGAAAAACACCATGCCGGCGAGCGTCTTTTCGCGCTCCACCGAGTGCCACAACCAGGACAAGGTCAGCATGGGCACCATCGCCGCTCGCGATGCGATCCGCGTGCTGGAACTGACCGAACAAGTAGCCGCCGCCACATTGCTCGCAGCCAACCAGGGTGTCTGGCTGCGCGGCCTGGCCGAGGACGCCCGTCCATTGCCACCGGCGCTGGCAGAAATGCGCGAAGCACTGGCAAAGGACTTTGCGCCGGTCATTGAAGATCGTGCCCTGGAGGGCGAATTGCGCCTGTGCCTGCAACGCATCGCCGCTCAACACTGGAGGCTGCATGCGTAGCAAGGGATTTCTGCACACTGATTCTGAAATTGTCGTGCCGTTCTTCGACGTCGACAGCATGTACGTGGTCTGGCACGGCCATTACGTCAAATACCTGGAAGTCGCCCGTTGCGCGCTGCTGGACAGGATCGGCCACAACTACAACGCCATGTCCGAGTCGGGTTACGCCTGGCCGGTGATCGACCTGCAACTGCGGTACGTGCGCGGTGCAGTGTTCGGCCAGAAGCTGAACGTACGAGCCAATCTGGTGGAATGGGAGAACCGGTTGAAGATCAATTACCTGATCAGCGACCTGCACACCGGCGAACGCCTGACCCGCGCCGTCTCCGTGCAAGTGGCCGTCGACATCGCCAGCCGCGAAATGCAACTGGCTTCGCCCAAGGTGTTCACCGACGCCGTAGCGAGGGCCCTGCCATGATTTTCTGGCGCCCCCGCCCCCCTGTAGGAGCGAGCACGCTCGCGATGGTCGTCAACGATAACGCTGGACACCTGACACTGCGCTTTTTCGCCAGCAGGCTCGCCCCTACAGTGTTCTGCGTACTACTGGGCATCCCAGGGCTGGCCCATGCATTCGACCTGCAGCAACTGAGTACTCAACTGGCCAAACCCGAGGTCATTCACGGCAACTTCATCCAGGAAAAACACCTGCGCGCCCTGCCCAAGCCGCTGACCAGCACCGGCACTTTCGTGCTCGCGAAAAACCACGGATTGTTGTGGCTGCTGAAAACCCCGTTGCAGCAGGATTATCGAATCAACGAAAAAGGCATTGCCCGTCGTGACGCCGCAGGCTGGCAAATGGTCCCGGGCAAGGCCGCTGGCGCCGAACAGAACCGCCTGTTCCTCTCGGTGCTGCAAGGTGACAGCACTGGCTTGCAGCGCGATTTCGAGCTCTCGCTCAGTGGCGACGCCCGAGCCTGGCAGCTCACACTGGTGCCGCGCTCGATGCTGCTCAAGCAAGTGTTCAACCGGATCAATATCACCGGTGCCGAGCTGGTGCAAAGCATCGAACTACTCGAAACCCAGGGCGACAGCACCTTGTTGCGCATGCAGGACAGCACCGGCGCCCAACCGTTGAGCGAAGCGGAGCAACATGACTTTGCCGAGTGAGCGCAGGCTGCCGTGGCTATTCCTGACCCTGCTGCTGGCAGTACTGGCGCTCGCCGGTTGGCAATGGCGTGACGGCGCACCGCTGTCGGCCAATCTGATGGATCTGGTGCCCGGTACAGCACCTGACGCCCTCGAGCAGCGCGCCGAACAGCGCATACAAGAACCGCTGAACCGCGAAATGCTGGTGCTGGTGGGCCACTCTGATCGCCAACAAGCCATCGCCATGGCGCAGCAACTGGGCGAACAATGGCAGGCCAGCGGCCTGTTCGAAAAGGTCCAGTGGACCCTGCAAGCCGACTTGCCAGCACTGCGCACACAGTTGCTGCGAGGCCGATTGGCGATGCTGTCCGCCGAAGACCGCGCGCTATTGACCGAACATCCCGACGCATTTATCCAGGAACGAGTGCAGGCGCTGTTCGACCCGTTCAACGGCTTCAGCCTGGTATCGAGCCAGGATGACTGGCTGGGGTTGACCGGGCGTATCCAGAACAGCCAGCCGAAACACGGCGCAGTGCAACTGGACATTGGCAGCGGCGCCTTGATCGCCGACGCGAACGGTAAAAGCTGGGTGCTGCTGCGCGCACGCACCATCGGCAACGCCTTCGACATGAACCTGCCACTGCAAGTGGCCGACCTGCTCGAGCATGGCCGCGAAGTAGCGGCGCAAAGCGACGTTCAACTGCTGGCCGCCAGCGGCTTGCTGTATGCGGCCGAAGGCCAACGCCAGGCCGCCCGGGAAATGACCTGGGTGGGTGGCGGCGCCACGCTGGGAATTCTCTTGCTGTTGCTGCTGGCCTTCCGCCGCTGGCGCGTACTGCTGGCCTTCGTCCCGGTGCTGGTGGGCATGCTGTTCGGCGCGGTGGCCTGCGTGGCGCTGTTTGGCCACATGCATGTGATGACGCTGGTGCTGGGTTCGAGCCTGATCGGCGTCGCGGTCGATTACCCGCTGCATTACCTGTCCAAGAGCTGGAGCCTGAAACCCTGGCACAGCTGGCCGGCTTTGCGCCTGACCCTTCCAGGACTCACGCTGAGCCTGATTACCAGCGCCATCGGTTATCTGGCCCTGGCCTGGACGCCCTTCCCGGCACTCACCCAGATTGCCGTGTTCTCTGCCGCCGGCCTGCTCGGCGCCTATTTGTCTGCCGTGTGCCTGCTGCCGGCCCTGCTCAAGGGTGCCGACCTGCGCCCGGCGCAATGGCCGCTGCGGGTGAGCGAATACCTGTTGGGCCGTCGCGAAGCGCTGCTCAAACGGGTGAGCACGCCAGTGTTGCTGGCGCTGCTGATCGCTTTCTGTGTCGCTGGCCTGCTGCAACTCGAAAGCAAAAACGACATTCGCCAATGGATCGCCGCGCCGCAGCAATTGACCGATGAAGCCCGGACCATCGCGCAGATCACCGGTTATCAACCCACCAGCCAGTTCTTCCTGGTACGCGCCGCCAATCAGCAGCAACTGCTCGAACGCCAGACCGCCCTGAGCGAACGCCTGGATCAGTTGCGCAACCTGGAAAAGCTCCAGGGCTACCTGTCCCTCAACCAGTTGGTCAGCCCGCAGAACCAACAGCAGCAAGTGCGCGAAGCCTTGAGCAAGCTGCCGCAGTTCTGGCAACCGCTGCTCGACATCGGCGTACCGGTCGAGGCGTTGCGCGCCGAATTGGCAACATTGCAGGCATTGCCTGGCGAAGACATCGATGCGGCATTGGCGGGCCCCCTGGCAGAGCCCTATAGAGCGCTATGGCTTGGCCCCAGCGATGATGGCGTGGCGGCGATGGTCAGCCTGCAAGGTGTGAATAACCCGAACTTGCTGCGGGCCCAGACCCACGATTTACCTGGCGTGGAACTGGTAGATCGGCTGGGTGAGTTGAACCTCGTCTTCGCCGCTACCCAGGTCAGCGCCGCAGAGTTGAAACTCGCCTCCTGTGTACTGATCGTGCTGGTTTTGATCCTGCGATTCGGCTTCGGCGGGGCGCTGCGCATCGTTTTTCTGCCGCTGCTGGCAGCGCTGTGCAGCCTCGCCAGCCTCGGCTGGCTGGGGCAACCATTGACCCTGTTCAGCCTGTTCGGCCTGCTGCTGGTGACGGCGATCAGCGTCGACTACGCGATCCTGATGCGCGAGCAAGTCGGCGGCGCTGCCGTGAGCCTGCTGGGTACTTTACTGGCGGCGTTGACCACCTGGCTGTCGTTCGGGCTGCTGGCGGTGTCGAGCACTCCGGCGGTGAGCAACTTCGGCTTGTCGGTCAGCCTGGGCCTGATCTTCAGCTTCCTGCTCGCCCCCTGGGCCGGTCGACAGGTACATGCCGCTGCAGTCACGGAGCCAGCAGCATGATGGTCGTGTTGTTCTGGGCGATGGCCCTGGTGTTGTTTGCCCTGGCCACCCGTGTCGGCCGTCGCTTTGGCCTGATTCCGATTGTCAGCCAGTTACTCCTGGCGACCATCGGCTTGCCGCTGCTGATGTACTTCTGGGTTGAACCTCAGTGGCAACTGAGCGGCGCCGCGCTGGTAGCACCGGTGTGGCTGAAAAACCTCTACAGCTTGAGTTTCGCCCTGCTGCTGGGCTACATCCTCAGCGATGTGATCGACCTGCAACTGGATCGCCAGAGCCTGAAAATCGCCCTGCCGAGCTTCTGCATTCCATTCGCCTGCGGTCTCGCCACGGCGATCTGGTTGTTGCCGGCGCAACCGTGGATCAGCTCGCTGGCCGTCGGTTTGCTGTTCGCCATTACCGCGATTCCGGTGTTGTACCTGTACCTGCGCCACATCGATTACCCACCCGCGGCCACGCGCAGACTGGTGCAAACCGCAATCCTCATCGACCTCACCTGCTGGACGCTGTTTGGCATCGCCCAGGGCAGCCTGCACCTGAGCAGCCTGTTGCTGCCCTTGGCCGGTGCGTGCCTGCCACTGCTGTTGCGCCTGCTCGGTCTGCGCCAGACGTGGCTCTACAGCCTGTGCTTTTTCGCGCTGCTGGTGGTCGCCGAACACTACAAGCTCAATGCACTGATCTTCGGCATCGGCTACCTGCTGATCATGGCCGCGCTGAAAGCACCGCTGGTATTACCGTTGCCAGCCCTGTGGATGAGCCGCTTGCAGACGTACATCGCCATCCCGTTGATTCTCACTTTCGGCATTGTGCAGATCAACGTGCACAGCGCCATGGACAGCCTCGGCTGGGTGCAACTGAGCGCCCTGCTGCTGTTGCCGATTGCCAGCAAACTGCTGGGCAACTGGCTCGGCCTCGGCTGGGCCGCCTCGCCGTTCAAAGGCGCCAGCCGCTGGCGCGAAAGTATCCTGCTGAACATTCGTGGTTTGAGCGAGATCGTCTTCCTCAACCTGTTGCTACAACAGCAACTCATCAGCCCGGCGCTGTACTTTGCGCTGATGCTGATGGGTCTGGTCGCGACGCTGCTGCCCGCCCTGGCCGGCATGCACCGTCTTCCCTCGAAAGCCGCCGTTCCCGCAAGGAGCTCCCATGCCAACCATTGAGATGGAACATCGCCAGGTCGTAGTCATCGGAGCCGGTCCATCCGGTGCCATCGCCGCCGCGCTGCTCAAGCGCAAGGGGCACGACGTACTGGTGATCGAGCGTCAGCATTTTCCCCGGTTTTCCATCGGCGAAAGCCTGTTGTCCCACTGCCTGGATTTCGTCGAGGAAGCGGGCATGCTCGACGCCGTCAATGCCGCCGGTTTCCAGGTGAAAAACGGCGCCGCGTTTGCCTGGGGCGAGCAGTACAGCACCTTTGATTTCGGTGACACGTTCAGCGAAGGCAAGCCGACGACCTTTCAGGTGCAGCGCGCAGACTTCGACAAGTTGCTGGCTGATCAGGCCGCGCTGCAAGGCGTGGAGTTGCGCTACGGCGAGACCATCGTCAGTGTCGATACGGGCTCGTGCGGACCCCAGCTCGGCGTGCGCCGCGAAGACGGCAGCGAGTACCGCATCCAGGCCGCTTTCATGCTCGATGCCAGCGGTTATGGCCGGGTTTTGCCGCGCTTGCTCGACCTCGAGGCACCGTCGAATTTCCCGGTACGCCAGGCCGTGTTCACCCATGTCGAAGATCGTATCGACAGCCCGGGCTTCGACCGCAACAAAATCCTTATTACCACCCATCCGACCCAACGGGATGTTTGGTTCTGGACCATCCCGTTCAGCAACGGGCGCTGCTCGGTCGGCGTGGTCGCCGCAGCAGAGCACTTCGCCGGCCGCAGCGACAATCTGGACGAGTGCCTGCGCGGCTTCATCGCCGAAACGCCGAGCCTGGCCGGCGTGCTGAAGAATGCCCAGTGGGATACCGAGGCTCGTGCCATCGGCGGTTACTCAGCCAACGTCAAGACCCTCCATGGCCCAGGCTTCGCTCTGCTGGGCAACGCAGCAGAATTTCTGGACCCGGTGTTTTCCTCCGGGGTGACCATCGCCATGCGTTCGGCGAGCATGGCCGCCGCGGTGCTGCACCGCCAGCTGCAAGGCGAGTCCGTTGACTGGCAGAGCGAGTTTGCCGAACCGCTCAAGCGCGGCGTCGACACATTCCGTTGCTATGTCGAAGGTTGGTACGCCGGGACCTTCCAGGATGTGATTTATCATGAAGGCAGTTCACCGGAGATCCGCCGGATGATCAGCTCCATTCTGGCCGGATATGCCTGGGATGTACGCAACCCGTTCGTCAGCGAAGCCAGGCGCCGGCTGAAGGTCATTTCCGAACTCTGTGCACGGGACGGGACATGAGTTTTTTGAGCCACAACTGCGTCGAGCGAAGCCATATCGGTTGCTGGTCGCTCCCGCGTTATCTGCTGCTCGGGTGTCTCGTACTGCTGAGCGCCTGCGCCGGCCGGGCGCCGCTGCCCGAGCAAACACCGAGCCTGGAATTGCCGCTGCAATTACACATCGAGCGCATGCAGGACGATCAGCGTCAGCATTGGGTACTGGTGATTCAGAGCGAAGGGGCCGGCATTCGCTGGTCGATGATGGACTTGCTCGGCATTCCCCAGGCACGCCAGATACTCACTGATAAAACCTGGAAGGCCGACGGCCTGCTGCCACCCAATTCAGAGGCCCGAGAGCTGTTCGCGGCGCTGCTGTTCGCACTGACACCAAGAGATCAGTTGGCGATCAATTATCCCGGCGCCTGGCAACACGGCGCCCAACGGTCCCTGCCCGATCGCTGGGACGTGCGCTACTCACATTCGACGAGCTTTGAATTGCAGTTGCAGAAAGGTCCAGTATTTGAAATCACACCCCTGAGCGGTGATACGCCATGACCGCCTACCTGAATGCCCTGGGGGTGATCTGCGCCCTTGGCCGGGGCAAGCGCGAAGTCGCCCGCAACCTGTTTGCCGGCGATTGCTCCGGCATGCGTGACGAAGCCGGCTGGGTGCCGGAGCGTTCGTTGCCGGTCGCTGCGGTCCGTGGCGAGTTGGCGGCGATTCCACCGGGGCCGCCCTGGCAACACACTCGCAACAATCAACTATTGCTGGAAGCGGCGCTGCAAATCCGCCCGGACATTGACAATGCGATCCAGACCTACGGCCGCGACCGCATCGGTATCGTGCTGGGCACCAGTACTTCTGGAATCGAGGAAGCCAGCCAGGGGCTGTCCCAATACCTGCGCGAACAGCAGTTCCCGGCCGCCTACGATTATCAGCAGCAGGAACTGGCGGCGCCGGCAATCTTTCTCGCCGACTGGCTGCAATTGAGCGGGCCGACCTACGTGATTTCCACGGCCTGCACCTCCAGCGCCCGCGCCTTGATCAGCGCCCAACGCCTGCTGGACCTGGGCATCTGCGACGCGGTGTTGTGCGGCGGCGTCGACAGCCTGTGCAAACTGACGCTCAACGGCTTCTCGGCGCTGGACGCAGTTAGCGCACAGCGCTGCAATCCGTTCTCGGTCAACCGTAACGGCATCAACATTGGCGAGGCGGCGGTGCTGTTCGTGATGAGCAAACAGCCGGCAGAAGGGCACTCGATTGCCCTGCTGGGCAGCGGCGCCAGCTCCGACGCGTACCATATTTCTGCCCCGGAACCCTCTGGCCGTGGCGCCCTTCAAGCGATGCGCAAGGCCCTGGGCCGTGCCAACCTGGAGCCAGGGCAGATCGCCTATCTGAACCTCCATGGCACTGCCACTGCCCATAACGACGCCATGGAAAGCCAGGCAGTGGCGACCCTGTTCCCTGCCGGTGTGCCCTGCTCGTCGAGCAAACCCATGACCGGTCACACGCTGGGGGCCGCCGGCGCGCTGGAAGCGGCATTCTGCTGGCTTAGCCTGAGCGACGACAACAGCGAGCAAGCCCTGCCACCGCACATCTGGGACGGCCAGCCCGATCCAGAGCTGCCACCCCTGCTATGGGTGACCCCGGGCACGCGTCTGGCGTCCATTGCACCGCGCTACCTGATGAGCAACTCCTTCGCCTTCGGTGGCAACAACGTCAGCCTGATTATCGGAGACGCCCCATGATTGACTGGCCGCTCGCCGAACTGCTGCCCCACGCCGGCGACATGATCCTCATCGAGCAGATCCTCGCATTCGATGATGAGCAGATTCACACCCGCCTGACCGTCAGGCCCGGCGGCCTGTTCAGCCAACCCGACGGTAGCCTGCCGGCCTGGGTCGGCATCGAGCTGATGGCACAGAGTGTGGCCGCCTTCGCCGGTTGCCGTGCGCGCAAGCGCGGCGATGCCGTGGAACTGGGCTTCCTGCTCGGTAGCCGCAAGTTCGAATGCAACGTCGAAAGCTTTCCTGCCGGCACCGAACTGACCCTCCATAGCCTGCGCTCACTGGAAGACGACAACGGCATGGGCGTGTTCGAATGCCATATCAACGCGCCGGGCATCCACGCCACCGCCCGGTTGAATGTTTATCGCCCGCCACAAGTGGCTCAATATCTTCATGAACCCGAAGGAGTCCAGTCATGACGCCATCCGTACTGGTCACCGGTTCCAGCCGGGGCATTGGTCGCGCTATCGCCTTGCGCCTGGCTCAGGCTGGCCATGACATCGTGCTGCATTGCCGCAGCGGCCTGACGGACGCCATAGCGGTGCAGTCTGAAATCGAAGCCTTGGGACGCAAAGCGCGTATCCTGCAATTCGATGTGTCCGACCGTGCCACTTGCAAAGCCATCCTCGAAGCCGATGTCGAGTCCCACGGTGCCTATTACGGCGTAGTACTCAACGCCGGCCTGACCCGCGACGGTGCTTTTCCCGCGCTGAGCGAGGATGATTGGGACGTGGTGATGCGCACCAACCTCGACGGTTTCTACAACGTGCTGCACCCGGTGATGATGCCGATGATCCGTCGTCGTGCCGCCGGGCGGATTGTCTGCATAACCTCGGTATCCGGGTTGATCGGCAACCGTGGCCAGGTCAACTACAGCGCCTCGAAGGCCGGCCTGATTGGCGCGGCAAAGGCATTGGCGATTGAACTGGGCAAGCGCAAAATCACGGTCAACTGTGTCGCACCCGGCTTGATCGACACGGCCATGCTCGACGACAACGTGCCGGTGGAAGAACTGATGAAAATGATCCCCGCACAACGCATGGGTACCCCAGAAGAAGTGGCCGGCGCAGTGAATTTCCTGATGTCGGCGGAAGCGTCGTACATCACCCGGCAGGTTCTGGCCGTCAATGGAGGCCTGTGCTGATGAAGCGCGTCGTCGTCACCGGCATGGCCGGCATCACCTCACTGGGCAGCGACTGGCAGACCATCGCCGGCAACTTCGCGGCCAACCGCAGCGGCATCCGGCGCATGTACGAATGGGATCGCTTCACCGAACTCAACACGCGCCTGGCCGGCCCCATCGACGATTTCAAGGTACCGAGCCACTGGACCCGCAAGCAACTGCGCAGCATGGGCCGGGTTTCGCGGCTGGCGGTAGGCGCGGCGGAACTGGCCCTGGCTGATGCCGGATTGCTCGGCGACGACTCGATCAAGGACGGACGCATGGGCGTCGCCTGCGGTTCATCGACCGGCAGCACCGACGAGATCAAGGCGTTCGGCAACATGCTGCTCAATTCGGTGGCCGAAGGTCTGAACGCCAACTCATATGTACGGATGATGCCGCACACCACCGCGGCGAACATCAGCATCTTCTTTGGCCTCACCGGCCGCCTGATCCCGACTTCCAGCGCCTGCACCAGCGGCAGCCAGGGCATCGGCTATGCCTACGAGGCCATCAAGTTCGGCCGCCTGCCGCTGATGCTCGCCGGCGGCGCCGAAGAGCTGTGCCCGACCGAGGCCATGGTCTTCGACGCGCTCTACGCCACCAGCCTGAAAAACGACACCCCGCAACGCACCCCGCGCCCTTACGACACTGGGCGCGATGGCCTGGTAATCGGTGAAGGCGGCGGCATGCTGGTGCTCGAAGAACTGGAACATGCCCTGGCCCGTGGCGCGCGCATCCATGCCGAGATCGTCGGCTTCGGCAGCAACGCCGACGGCCAGCACACCACCCGCCCCGAACAGGTCACCATGCGTAGGGCCATGGAGCTAGCGCTGGAGGATGCGGGACTTGCACCCTCCGACATCGGCTACGTCAACGGCCACGGCACCGCGACCGAACAGGGTGACATCGCCGAGACCCAGGCCACCAGCAGCCTGTTCGGCGAACACATGCCGATCAGCTCGCAGAAGAGCTTCCTCGGCCACACCCTCGGCGCCTGCGGCGCGCTGGAGTCGTGGTTCAGCATCGAAATGCTCAACCGCGACCTGTATGTGCACACCTTCAACCTCGACGAGATCGACCCGCACTGCGGCAAGCTCGACTACCTGCGCGGTGAGTTCCGGCAGATGTGCAACCGGTATGTGATGAACAACAACTTTGCCTTTGGCGGGGTGAATACTTCGCTGATTTTTCGGCGTTGGTCGTAAGCAAACTCAAAACATCGCAGCCTGCGGCAGTTTCTACAGGAATGCGGGTGCATGCTGATAGGTTGCATCACCCAAATCTGTAGGAGCCGGCTTGTTGACGATGGCGCTCCGATGGACAACGCAATATTCAGGGCCGCCATCGCTGGTAAGTCAGCTCAGCAGCGCTGAGCGGCGAAATCCATGAGAGCCACGCTGGGACGTTTATGTCCTGGTTGGGTTGAGAGGGCAAGTGAAGCTGCGCTAATCAATCAGGTTCTACCTGAGATGCACAAGCGCCTCCTTCCAACACCGCTGGTTCCTCGAACTCTGTCTGCAGTAGCGTCAAAAACGCCTCCCGAGCCGGGTGTCTTCCTGCGTTTTCATGCCAATAGAAAAGGTTGTCGATACTCGTCAGATCCGGAAACTCATATCCTAGCCAACCCGCAGTGTGGCGGTATTGCTCATAGATACCCCGAGGTACCAGCGCAACGCCGGCACCAGCGCTGACACATCCCACTATGGTGCCATAGCTTGCAATGCTCACGATCGGCAACACCTGATCATGACGCACCAGCCACTGCTCCAGCGCCAACCGGTAAGGACAGCCTGGGGGCCACATGAAAATTTCCTTACCTTGTAGATCCGCTGCTGTGCGTAATGGCCCATGGGACTCGGACGCGATGAGCATTAAATCTTCACGGTACACCACCGCTCGCTTGAGACCGGGGCGCTCAATGTTCACTGCCACGATCACCCCATCAAGTCGATGGTGCTCAGTGTCGTCCAGCAGTTGCGCCCAAGTGCCAGTGCTCAACTCCAGCGATACCTGCGGGTACAGCGCATGGTACTTGGACAATAACCGGGGCAGCCGTCCGGCTGCACTGGACTCAATGGCGCCAATGCGCAAAGGACCGCAAGGCGTATTGTCAGGCGCTACCGCGCGCTTGGCTTCATCAGCCAGACCCAGGATTTTCGTCACGTAATCAAGAAATACCTCCCCGGCTGGAGTGATCCGTAGCCCACGGCCGTCGCGAAAAAACAGCGGTGTGCCGAGCTCTCGCTCCAAGGACTTGAGCCGGGCCGTGATATTGGAGGGCACGCAGTGCAGCAACTCGGCGGCGCGCGCAATGCTCCCGAAGTCGTGAACCGTCTTGAACATGCGCAGTTGGGAAAATTCCATAGCTCACCCAGAGTGAATGCATGGGTCAGTTTAAGTCACTTGTAGTGCGGCTTGGTGTTTTTGATACTTCAGCCGGCACACGATGCAGTGATGCTGTCGCCCTTTCATATTCTCAATAAGCAGGAATTTTTATGGGATTAGTTGAGCGTAAAATTGCACCCAGGATTACGGTTTAATGAAAACAAGACCGGGTATAAAAATCGCTTTGGCGGCGAGTTTTGTAATCCTTTGCTGGGCCTATTCCCCGATTGGAATCCACATCGGACTAGAGGCCTATGAGCCCGGTCATCTCGCACTGATGCGATTTCTCATCGCATCAACATTCATGGCTGGCGTCGCAGGGGTGATGCGTATTTCCCTGCCTCGCCTGAAAGACCTGCCTCTGCTGGCGGTGCTGGGGTTCTTTGCCGTCAGCCTGCACCACATCGCCCTAAACAACGGCCAACAAGGCGTTAGCGCCGGGGCCTCCAGTGTACTGGCACAGTCCACGCCCCTGTTCAGTACGTTACTGGCACATTTCGTGTTCAAAGATCGAGTCAACGGCTGGCAATGGACCTGTGTGCTATGTGGGCTACTCGGTACCGCGGTAGTAGTCACCGGGGACCGTGGCTTTGGTGAACTGGACGCGCATGGGCTGTTGATTCTGCTGGCGGCTCTGTCCTGGAGTCTGTATTTCGCCTTGCAGAAACACCATGCCCATCGGTATGACGGGCTGACGATGGTGTGTTACACCATTTGGTCGGGTACGGCACTGCTGCTTGTTTATGCTCCGGGGTTGTGGAACGAAGCACAAAATGCCTCAGCCTCGGTCAATCTTGCGGTGCTGATTCTGGGCATCTTCCCCAGCGCCCTTGCGTACCTCGCCTGGGCATACGTATTGGCACAGAGCAACGTGAGCCGTGCGTCCATTTCACTCTACCTGATACCCCCCACAGCGTTGTTGATGGCCTCGTTGGTTCTAAGCGAACGCCCTTCTGCCATGGTTATCGCAGGAGCGGCCATTGTGCTGACGAGCGTACTCGCTCTTCATCTCGAACCATCCAAAGCCACGGTCCCTGCCAACAAAATTTGAACAGAGGTCCTGATCACTAACGAACGACACAGCACATCATTCACTGGCCTTCGAACATCACGTGTTCATTTGCACCAACCTGCGCCCCGATGTGCGGCAAGCTCGACTACCTGCGCGGCGAGTTCCGGCAGATGTGCAACCGATATGTGATGAACAACAACTTTGCCTTTGGCGGGGTGAATACTTCGCTGACTTTTCGGCGTTGGTCGTAACCTTTAAGAGCGAGCCTGCTCGCGATGGACGTCAACGATAACGCGGGCTGCCTGATACCCCGTGTTATCCGGACGGCGACCGTTCAATTCCTCCCGCAAAGAAAAGACACACTCGGAACCCGGAGTACCTCATTTCGGAAACGTCCCACAGCCAGAATTCAGGCTACACGGTAGGGTCAATACTCACGACCTCGCACACCGATCATCAGTGGAAAACAGCGAGTCCTTCTTTCTAACTGTTTGAATACACCATGATTACAATCAACCCAGCGCTGTACATCACGACATTGATATTCTCTACCGTCATGAGCTATTACATCGTGATTTCAAATTACGCCGACAATATCTACCCAATCAATGCAGACTCGATAGGGATTCCACTTTTCAAAACAACCGGGGTAACGGTGATACTTTTATTGCTATCGCTCATCCAATACCCCATATACAAGCACCTGAAACATGGGAAACCATCAAACATAATCGCGATTACATCTGCACTGGCAGCGACGACATTTTCATCCGCACTGCTTTTCCTAAGCACAGCTTATTGGCTCGCCCCAAATCATTTCACTCTATCCGCCGTGTACTTCATCACACTGTCGACCTACCTGACTCAGCAGTTCAAAATTTACAAAAGTCTCGTCTCACGGATAAATCAAACGCCTCGCGCGGGAAACTATTGATCGTTCCCACGCTCGGCGAATGGGCACGATCTTTTGGGCCGATCAGTGTGGATCTAGATTATCCAGCACTCGATTCACCGCCATTTCCCCCAGCATGATCGACTGCTGAATTCCCAGCAGCGTGTTGCCCTGCACCCCGTTGAGACTCCTCGCGAAATCACTGGCCATGACATTAGCCGATGCCAGTGACACACAGGCGTATTCCAACAGCGTGTGGTTATCGATATCGGGTGCGACGAGGAAAAGGGGGCTGGGCTGGTGTGGCGCGTCCGGATCGGAATGCGCAGGGTTTGGCGTATCGCTCATGATTCAGCATCCTGAAAAAGGCGGCCACACCCAATCGCTTGTGATCAAAAGGGTGGCAGCTGTACGCAGGTTAGCAGACCGGGCAAAACGAAAACCGGCGCGCCCGAAGGCGCCCTGCGCACAACTACCGTCAAGGGCAGGTATGGACATACCTGCCTATCAGGAGCGCATGTGCGCTTCGATTTGCTACGGGCTGCTAAACCCGATCACTGACCATCAGTGACGCGGATCAAGCTACCGACAGCCCCTAAAGCGCACAAGCCGGCGGATTCTGGATCTGTTGTAGGCAAGACCGCAAGGTGTCGTAGCCTTGTCGATGGATTTCGGAAATGTCCCACAGCGGTTGGTAAAGGCTTCCGACAGGGTTGTTGCATCCTCGTTTCCGCTCGCTGTTTTTTTATTCTTGCGGACGCCTTCGCGGGCAAGCCCGCTCCCACAGGTTTTGTGGTGTGGCGAAAATTGTGCTCGCTAGCTGAACACTGTGGGAGCGGGCTTGCCCGCGATTGACGGCAAAGCCGTCATGGCTGCAGCGGCTCAACCTTCCTGGTCAGCAACTCCACAAAAGCCTTGGCCATCGGCGACCTCTGATCCTTGCGCTGCACCAGCCACACCGCCGAAACCGCCGCTGGATCAAGCAACGGCCGATAGACCACACCATCAATGCGCATGCGTTGATAAGACGCCGGCAACACCGATACGCCGAGGCCCGCGGCGACCAGGCCGATGATGGTCATCGCCTCGCCCGCCTCCTGGGCAAAGTGCGGACTGAAGCCGGCATCGCGAGCCAGGCTGAGCAGTTGCGCGTACAGGCCACTGCCATAACTGCGGGGGAAAAATACGAAGGGTTCGAGGGCCAGGGCCGAGAGAAATAGACCCTCTTCACTGCCACTCACCAGCGGATGCTTGGAACTGAGTACTGCCACCAAGGGCTCGCGCATCAACTCGACCACACTGAGGCTATCCGGCAGCCCAAGCGGGCGCATGATCCCGACCTCGATCGACTCATCCACCAACGCATCGGCGACCTGGGTGCTGCTCATTTCCCGCAGGTTCAGGTGCACCGCCGGGAAACGCTGGCGAAAGGAAAAAATCGCCTGGGGGATGGTCGAGTTGAACGGAGCCGAAGAGGTGAAGCCGATCTTCAGCTCGCCCAGTTCACCCAGTTGCGCCCGCCGTGCAACATCCGCCGCTTTGTCGACCTGCGCCAATGCCAGGCGCGCCTCTTCCAGGAACAGTCGGCCGGCCTCACTCAGCTCGACCCGACGATTGGTACGCTCGAACAGGCGCGCGCCCACTTCCTGTTCCAGCGCCTGGATCTGCTGGCTTAGCGGCGGCTGGGAAATGCCCAGCACTTGTGCGGCGCGGCCAAAGTGCAGTTCTTCGGCGACCGCAATGAAGTAGCGCAGGTGACGCAGTTCCATGGAAACCTCATTAGGTCGTAAAAGCTCTCAAACAGGTCGAACAATATATTGGATTGAATCAATAGCCAGCTATATGCTTTTTTCATTGCCTGACCGGCTGCGCCATCCCGAGGTCCAAAGTGAAAACCGCTATCGCCCCACTCACCCATGAAGTAGCGCCCGATATGCCTGCCCAGTTGCAGGAAATCTACATCGAAAAAGGCACCCCTGCGTTCATGCGCACGGTGCTGGCACTGTTCTGTGGCGGCTTTGCGACCTTCGCCCTGCTGTATTGCGTGCAGCCAATGATGCCGCTGCTGTCCCACGAATATTCCATCAACGCGGCACAGAGCAGCCTGATCCTCTCGGTAGCCACCGGCATGCTGGCTTTCGGCTTGCTGATCACCGGCCCCATCTCCGACCGTGTCGGGCGCAAGCCGGTGATGGTTACCGCGCTATTCGCCGCCGCACTCTGCACCATGGCCAGCGCCATGATGCCGAGCTGGCATGGCGTGCTCTTGATGCGTGCGCTGATCGGCCTGTCCCTGAGCGGCCTGGCGGCGGTTGCCATGACCTACCTGAGCGAAGAGATTCACCCGCACCACATCGGCCTGGCGATGGGTCTGTACATCGCCGGTAACGCAATTGGCGGGATGAGCGGACGCCTGATTACCGGGGTACTGATCGACTTCGTCAGCTGGCACACGGCGATGCTGGTGATCGGTGGCCTGGCGTTGATCGCGGCGGCGGTGTTCTGGAAAATCCTTCCCGAGTCGCGCAACTTCCGCTCGCGCTCCTTGCACCCGCGCAGCCTGCTCGACGGCTTCACCATGCACTTTCGCGATGCCGGGCTGCCGCTGCTGTTTCTCGAAGCCTTTGTGTTGATGGGCGCGTTCGTCACGCTGTTCAACTACATCGGTTATCGCCTGCTGGCCGAGCCGTACCATATGGATCAGGTGTTTGTCGGTCTGCTCTCGATCGTGTACCTGTCGGGCATCTACAGTTCGGCAAAAATCGGTGCCCTGGCCGACAAGCTCGGCCGGCGCAAGGTGCTGTGGAGCACCATCGTGCTGATGATCGCCGGCCTTGCCCTGACAATGTTCACGCCGCTGGTGCTGGTGATCATCGGCATGCTCATCTTCACCTTCGGCTTCTTCGGCGCCCATTCGGTTGCCAGCAGCTGGATCGGCCGCCGGGCCCTGAAGGCCAAGGGGCAGGCTTCATCGCTGTACCTGTTCAGCTACTACGCCGGGTCGAGCATTGCAGGCACGGCCGGCGGAGTGTTCTGGCACCTGGGCGGCTGGAACGGAATCGGCCTGTTCATTGGCACGCTGCTGCTGATTGCGCTGCTGGTCGCGTTGAAGCTGGCGAAATTGCCGCTACTGCCTCAGAACGGCTCGGCTACCTGAGCACCATCTGCGCCTGCAGAACCCCTTCACGGTTTTCCAGCGTCAGCGATTGCAGCGCGACGGCGTCGCGCTCGACGTCATCGATCCACTTCATCAAGGTTTGCGCATCACCATCAAGCGTGAGGCGCAACAGCTCGCCTTCGCTCTCCATCTGCCGTATTTCCAGGCCCGCCAACGTGACGCTTTCGCTGATGCGCAGCGAGAGCGGCTCATCAGTGGCGACAGCTGTTTGGCTGCGCGGTTGCGCCCTTTGCAGCTGCGCGGCCAGCCCCATCTGTTGCTGATATTGCCGCTCGACGGTTTCCAGACGTTGGCGCGTCGGCTGAAAGATCAGAGTGAACGCCAACACCATGAGTAAAAACCCGCCAAGTACCTGCAGCAAACGTTGTTCGCGGGCAGATATGCGTTGCCATGCCTGCTTCATGCTCCGTCCTCCACGGTGAGGGTGGCGCGCACGCGATCGAGCGCCTTGCTTGCACTGTCGACACTAACGGGAAGGCCCTGTTGGCGCCCCCGCTCGCGCAACTGTTCCAGCTCGGCAAAACTGTTGGCAGTCAGCTGGATTTTCCAGCCATCGCCTGCACGAAATTCGATGCGCTGGACTTCTACATGGCTAGCACCAATCACCTGTTCGATCAGCTTGACCAGCCCTGCGACTCGCGTGTTCTGCCGGTCCGCCGGCTGGCTTTGCAGCGCCTTGAGTTGCGCCGCCATGTCGACGATGCGGCTCTGCTGCGGATAGAGCGTCTTGAACCGCTGCTCATTCTGAACCGCCAGACGGCTGGTTTCACCCGCGAGAAAATCGATGCGCACCTCTGCGGCCACCCAGGCAAGCACGATCGATGTCAGCATCACCAGCGCACCGCTACGCCAAGGCAGACGTCTGTGCTGCAAGGCGAACCTGCCTTGCAGCAAATTGATGGCATGCGCTGGGCGGGCGCTCAGCCATTGATCGGTTCTCGTCGGGTCCTCACGATCATCCAGCCACTGGGTGTCCTCGGGCAGTGACGGTGTGAGCATCGTCAGACTCTCTTGGGACAACGCCATGCGTGCCGACAACCCTGCGCCCAACATCCAGCGACCGAACCACCAGACGCCAAGCGCCTGTCCAGCGGGCAGCAGATCGGCATCGACGAAGACCGCGCGCACCTCTATGCCCACCTCAGCCAGCAACGCTAGCACGGCGGTCAACCGCTCCCGGCCGATCACCATCACCGGGAAGCAGCCCTCATGATCGCGCGCGCCAATACTCAAATGCACCTCTTCCAGCGCTTGGCTCAGTTGATCTTCCACGGCATAAGCAATGGCCTGAGCCTCGGGCCTGCGTCTTGTCGGCCAAGGATCGCTGCGCAACCAGCTGCACATTTCCATGGGCAACAGTACGTCGACCCGTTGCCCCTTGAGCATCGGGGCCGCTTGCGTCAACGGCAGGTGCTGACGTTGCCCGGCCTCGGACCACAGGCAGCAGGGCCAATCGCTCGAATGCGAGTCCAGGCCTTCGGCAGTCAGGTAAAGCCAGGTAGTCATTGCGCCATCTCATAGGTACTCGAAGGTAGAAAACGTCGTTGCAGCACATTCAGTTGAGCGGTATCCGGGTCGAATTCGACATCAGTGGCCAGGCGCATGCCGCGCCCGTCCCGGTTCACTTGCACGGTGATCCGATACCAGCGGCTCTGGATGCCCAGTCCGTGGCCGCTCAAGTCCGCTGTGGATAGCAGCGGGTCCAGGGTGAAGGCCTGAACACTTGTCCATGGTGTCGTCGAACCCTGCTCGACCAATGCCTCCGCGGTCGAGGCATCAACCTCGCCGAGCGTGCGTAACACCAGCGCTGGCGCGGTATTGATATTCAACACAGCGTCGTTGGGCAGCATCGATACCCAAGGTTCCAGCTGTCGCAACATCTGCGCGTCAATTCCCGGCAACAGGCGCAATTGACTGAGTTCGCGCAATGGCCCGACCTGGTCCAACTGCAAGGACGGTAAACCCAGCAGACCAAGCAAACGCGCCCAACGATTGAGGGTGACCTGGTCAATCTGTCCCGAGCGCAACAACGAGTTGAGGTTGAAGCGCCCGGCCAGATCTTCGATGCTCACCCGCACCTGCTCGTCTTCGAGATCCAGCTCGGGAGTCATTCGGGCCCACGCCTGAGTGCGGTCGACGGTTTTTGCAGGCGTCTGCAGCGCGCCCTGCAACAGCAACAGCGCTTGGGTTTCCACGCCAGTGGCGAGTTGATGCAAATGCATCTGTTGCAGTTGTTGCCCGCTGCTTTGCAATGCCAGTCCATGACTGCGCAACAAGCCGCTGGTGATCAGCAACGCCAGGGTCATGATCAGCAATACGCTGATCAGCGCTATTCCCCGTTGGCGCCCACTCACGGTAGTGCCCCCGGCATCAGGAACACCCTGCGAATCGCCTCGAAACGTCCGGTCGACACTTCCATTTCTACGGCCAGGGGTACCTTATCAGCAGGGCCGACCGGCCAGGCACTGACCCAGCCGGACTGCCTGTCGAACAGACGCCAGCGCAATCCACTGACATCCCCGAGGAGTTTTTGCCGCGACATCACTGGCGTGCCGTCCACCAGGCTTTCACGCCATAACGCGCCGTCATCGAGGCGATAGATCAGGGTTTGTCGCTCACTGCGGGGCTGATCCATGGGGTTGCGCCAATTGCTGCGCTGCAACTGCAAAAATGTCGGTGTGAGCACCATGGGCTGCTCGGTAACGTGCAGCAGGTCCCGCTCGATCACTGCCAAGGCGCGCTGCAGGTTTCTGAACTCTCGCTCGTGGGCCGCGGTGCCCTGTTGCACCCGTACCACGCTGTCGAACAATCCCCAACTGGCCAATCCCAGCACGGCAAAAATGGCCATGGCGATCACCAGTTCGAGCAAGGTGAACCCGCGCTGCTTATTCATGGCGAGCGTGTATCCAGCCAGTGGCGCGGTGCAGCGGGTGCTCGCTGCCCGGATGGCTGACGTGAATGTCGATCTTCAGCAGGCGCGGATCGTTCGAGGCGCTGATGGACTGGTGGATCAGCCATTCCCTGCGGTCCATGAGCACGACCATCTGTTGTTGACCGACCGCCAGCCCGGGTTGCACACGTAATTCGTTCAACTGGTTGTCCGCAAGCCAGGCGGCAAAGAGTCGCTGTTCAACGGCGCCGGTCTGCTTCAAAACGTATTGGCTGGCCGACAACACAGCGGCCGCCAGCGTCGCAAAAATCGCCAGGGCGACCATGATCTCCAGCAAGGTGAAGCCGTCCATACGCGATATGGATCGCCGACTAGCCATCGATCACCACCTCGCCAATGCCGTCACTGGACAGGCTCAGCCAGGTCCGGTTTCCGGAACCGAGTGTCAGCGTGAAGGCGCTGGTTTCATCGCTGCTGTAGATCAACAACTGCGGCGCCCCTTCGTCAGCCCCCAGGCTCAATGCATAACCGTCTTGCAACAAACGCGGTCGAACGTTTTCGGGCCAGCGATACAACATCGCCATGGGCTCCCAGCCGCGATCGCCCTGACGCATCACCCGGTAGCCATCAACGCTCAACCGCAAGCCGTACTCCCGGCCCTCAAGCACGGCGCGTTCACGCAGCTGCCCGATGACGTGCACCATCGCATTCGCCTCCTGCAGGGCCTGACGCGCCGGATTCACACTCGTCGCCAGGCTCACCATTCCCAGCAAAACACCGACCACAACGATCACGATCATCAGCTCCAATAAGGTGAAACCCCGGCAGCGGTAAACCATGGATCAGTCGCTCCGCAGACCGATATCGGCCGCATGCCCTTCACCACCGGTGATGCCATCAGCGCCTAGGGAATACAGGTCGTAACTGCCGTCGACCGACTGAACACCCGGGTTGAGGTATTGATAGGGCGTATTCCACGGGTCGACCGGCATGCTCTTGAGATAACCCTGAGGATTCCAGTTGCGCGGCACCGGTACCCCGGACGGACGTTTGACCAAGGCTTCCAGACCTTGCTGTGTCGAAGGGTAATGAGCGTTATCCAGGCGATACATTTCCAGGGCCGTAGAAATGGCCTGGATGTCGATTTTGGCGGCAGTGACTTTGGCCTGATCGGGACGGCTCATGAACTGCGGCACCACAATGGCCCCCAGTACACCGATGATGACGACCACCACCATGATTTCAATCAGGGTAAAACCTCGCTGCGCGCGGGCTATGTTGTGTTTGCGGAAACGTTGCATGGGTCAATTCACCAATTGGTTGAGGCTGAGTATTGGAAGCAGAATGGCCATGACGATCAGCAGCACGACGCCGCCCATCAACACCAGCATGGCCGGCTCGAACAGGCTCACCACCAATGCAATGCGCGCGGCAAGACTGCTTTCCTGTTGTTCGGCGGCACGGGCCAGCATGCGATCGAGCTCGCCGGCCCGTTCGCCACTGGCGATCATGTGCAGCATCATCGGCGGGATGTCGCCGCTCAGTTCCAGGCCGCGGGTCAGGGTTCCACCTTCTCGAACCGAACGGGCAACATCGACCATCCGCGCGCGAATGGTCAGGTTGCCGATGACAGCGGCGGAAATTTCCAGTGCATCCACCAGTGGCACCGCACTTTTGCCAAGGATCGCCAGGGTGCTGGCAAAACGTGCGGCTTCCATGGCGCGCAACACCTCGCCGATGACAGGCGTGTTCAGCACCCATCGATGCCAGCGCAGGCGCCACGGCGGCTGACGCAGGCTCCAGCGCCACAGGCTGAACAGCGTTGTCAGCACCCCCATCACCAGCAGGAAATGGTCGCGCAGCCCGTTGCTCAGCCCAATCAAAGCCTGGGTCAGCCAAGGCAACGGCTGGCCACTGTCGACAAAGATCTTCACAACATCCGGTACTACATAACCGAGCAGAAAACCGATGATCGCCACGCTGGCCAGCATCAGGATCAGCGGGTACACCAGGGCCATCTGGATCTTCTGTCGCGAGGCCTGACGCGCCTGGGTATAAGCCGCCAACTGTTCCAGGACATGACCGAGATGCCCCGACCGTTCACCGGCGGCGACGGTAGCGCGAAACAATTCGGGAAACGCCTTGGGAAACTGCCCTAGTGCCGATGCCAGCGCATGGCCCTCCATCACCCGGCTCCTGACGGCTGACAACAGGCCCGCGACCTTGCGCTTGGCACTCTGCTTCGCCACTGCATCGAGGGCTTCTTCCAGGGGCAGGCCGGCCTGGACCAGCGTTGACAACTGCAAGGTCAGTAACGCCAGGTCAGCAGCGCTCAGACGCCCGCCTCGGGCCTGCCTTCCCGTACTGGCGTCGACTCTGACCTCGGTCAACGTGCGAGGCCACAAACCGCGTTCACGCAACAGTTGTCGCGCATGGCGCGGCCCGTCGGCTTCCAGCCGCCCTTTGCAGCCTTTGCCCTGTGCATCGTGAGCGCGATAGTCGAACGTCGGCACCGGCTAGTTCTCCTGGGTCACGCGCAGCAGTTCGTCGAGGCTGGTCATGCCATCCAGCACCCGCTGGCGACCATCCTGAAACAAACTGCGCGAGACCTGACGCGTCGCATCGACCAGCGCCTGCTCACTCGCGCCCTGGTGAATCAATGCGGCAACGGCAGGTGTCACGCTGATCAATTCGTAGATGCCGATACGCCCGCGATAACCGTGCTGGCACTGCTCGCATCCCGCCGCCCTGAACAGCTGCGCCGGCGCGGCCGGATCGAGTCCAAGGCGCTGACAGGCCGCCGCGTCCGCCGGGTACGAAACCTTGCAGTGGGAACACAATGTGCGCAGCAGACGCTGGGCCAGAATGCCCACCAGTGACGAGGCCAGCAGGTAGGCATCGACGCCCATGTCCACCAGACGCGTAACGGCACCAACCGCGCTGTTGGTGTGCAGGGTCGAGAGCACCAGGTGCCCGGTCAGGGACGCCTGCACAGCGATCTCGGCCGTCTCGCGATCGCGGATTTCGCCGACCATCACCACGTCCGGGTCCTGGCGCAGAATTGCCCGCAGGCCTCGGGCAAACGTCATGTCCACCTTCGGATTGACCGGCATCTGTCCGACACCCGGCAGGTGATACTCGATAGGGTCCTCGACCGTCAGAATGTTGCGGGTCTGGTCATTCAGGCTGCTCAGCGCAGCGTACAGGCTGGTGGTCTTGCCGGAGCCGGTCGGCCCCGTCACCAACAGGATTCCGTGGGGTTTCCCCAGCAGATGACGCAACACTGCAAGGGTGTCGTCAGGCATGCCCAGCCGATGCAGATCAAGGCGGCCGGCCTGCTTGTCGAGCAGGCGCAGCACCACCCGCTCGCCGTGGGCTGAGGGCAGCGTCGAGACTCGCACATCGACTTCATGCCCGGCCAGGCGCAACGCCATTCGCCCATCCTGGGGCACGCGTTTTTCTGCAATGTCCAGGCGCGCCATGACCTTGATTCGCGACACCAACAGTGTCGCCAGTTCGCGCCGGGGCCTGAGCATTTCGCGCAGCTGCCCATCAACCCGCATGCGTACCGAGAGATACTGCTCGAACGTTTCCAGGTGCACGTCCGAGGCGTGCTCGCGCACCGCTTCACCGAGCAGTGCGTTGATCAGCCGGATGATCGGCGCGTCGCCCTGTTGCTCCAGCAGGTCGGCGGTTTGCGGGACCTGATCGACCAGACTGAGCAGGTCCAGCTCGTCGTCCAGTCCCTGGGCGACCTGCTCGGCCGCGCTGTGTCCCTCGCGATAGGTCGACGCCAGCCGCGCTGCATATTCATCGGCTGCGACAATCTGCATCGGCAGCTCCCGGCCACACAGCCGGCGCGCTTCGGCCAACGCTGTCAGCGGCGCATCGCTACGCAGAACCAGGCGCAGGTCATCACCATCACGCTCCAGCAGCACGCCAAAACGTCGGGCGAACCCAAAGGGCAATTGCTCGCAGATTGCACTCATGACTTCACCGCGTCTTGCTGCGCAAGTCGAACGTCGGTGCGTCGGGATCCGGGTCGAACAAGCCGCGCGCTTCTGCTGGCAGCAGCAGTGAATTGTTTTCCCCCGCCCCCGACTTGCTCAAGTCACGCAGCGCGTTGTAGCGCTGCTGACTGACCTGGGAAAGGTCTTCCTTGCTGCGCACGATGGTGGGGCGCAGGAACACCATCAGGTTGCTTTTGGTCTGGGTGTCGCGGTTCCAGCGGAACATCGCGCCCAGATAAGGAATGTCACGCAGCAGCGGCACGCCGCTTTTTTGAGTGCGCACGCTGTCGCGGATCAGGCCGCCAATCACGATGATTTCGCCATCGTCGGCGAGAATGGTGCTTTTGAGCGCGCGCTTGTTGGTGATCAAGTCAGAGGAATCAATGCCCGAAACCGACGGCGCAATATCCGACACTTCCTGCTCGACCTCCAGCCGCAGGGTCGAGCCCTCGTTGATGTAAGGCTTGATCTTCAGGCTGATGCCGACGTCTTTGCGCTCGACCGTGGTGAACGGGTTATCCGCGCCGTTGCTATTGGTGGCGTAGGAACCGGTCTTGAACGGCACGTTCTGGCCGACGATGATTTCCGCCTCCTGGTTGTCCAGGGTCAGCAGGCTCGGCGTCGACAGCAGGTTGCTGTGGGTATTGCTGGCCAGGGCCGAGATCAACGCGCCAAAGCGGTCGCTGCCCAGCCGCAACATCGCCCCTTCCGGCGCCGATTTTTTCTCGTCGAATTTCAACCCACCGACAATCGGGATGTCGGTTCCGGGAAAGTTGATAAAGCCTGACGCATCGCCGGTATTGAGGTTCCACTGGACGCCGACGGCTTCGGCGATATCTCCGGAGATTTCCACGATGGCGGCGTGGATCAAAACCTGGGCCCGGGGCTGGTCCAGCTGTCGGACGATGTTTTCTATGGTCCGCACCTGCGCTGGTTCTGCAATCAACACCAGCGCGTTCTGGCTTTCATCAGCCTTGATCATGAAATTTGAAACAGTCGATGTGTCCTTGGCATTGCCTAGGGTGGTTGCCTGCTTTCTGCCTTGGGTCATCGACTCGAGGATCTCGGCCAACTGCTTTGCATCGCTATGACGCAGGCGAATCACCCGCGCATTGTCGAGGGTCTCGCTGGCAGGTGTATCAAGCCTGCGGGCCAGATCGGTCAGGCGTTGGCGAACGGCTGGTGGACCGATGAGGATCAAACGGTTGGTTCGGCCGTCGGCCAGGACCTGTATGACTGCTTCGGTATTGCGCTTGCCCAGCGAGGCCTCCATCACGGGAGCAATGTCTGTCGCCTGAGCGTGACGCAGTTGAACGACCGCATGCAGATTGTTCTGGCCGGCATCCAATTGAGCGACAACCCTGGCGACACGCTTCACATTGGCGGCCGTATCAGTGACGACCACAGCGTTGGCTGATACCGATGGACCCACATAGCCGTTGGCCGATATCAGTGGTCTCACCAGCCCGGCAATGTCGGATGCGCTGCTGGTACTCAACTCGATGACCTGCGTGACATATTGCGAAGCCGTGGCATTTTTTGCAGTGCCGCTGCCGGCCCTGGTCTTGGCTTCAGCGACAGGGGTAATCAGGACGCGGTCACCTTCGTCGATCACGGTGAAATTGTGCGCATCGAGAACCGAATAGAACAGGCGACGCACGCCTTCTCGATCCAGGGCTTTGGGGGACATGACCGTGATGCGTCCGGAGACTCTGGGGTCCAGCACTACGGTGGTACCGAGAATGCCGGACATTTCTTCGACGATGTCCCGCAACTCGGCATTGTTCATCGCCAACTGCCATTGTTTTTCTTCGGCGCAAAGTACGCCCGGCAAGACTGCCGTCGCCAAAACGAGGAAAAGCAGCGTGGTGCGCAGGGAATGCGCGCCGGTGTAGCTATTCATGGGTTAGATCACTCTGTCTGCCCGGAACTCGGGCGAAGGAAACGCGCGGCAGTGGTCACTGGTTGCGCAGCGACAGAAGGGTCGAGTCGCTGCAAAAAGCGCGCGGTAGAAGGTGCAAGCGTTAAAAGCTCTTCGCGCCCCTTGTTCCACAACACGACTTGATTGAACTCCACGCGGCGAAGAACACTGCCACCGGGCAAGCGCTCACCCACTTGATAAAGGCGCGAGCCTTGCGCATTGCTTAGCAATGCCTTGGACAAACCATTGCTGACGACAAAACTGCCCTGCAAAGTCAGCGGCTCGGCACTGGGCTGCAGCGTGGTACCGGTCGACAGACCGAATACGCTGGATACCGCTGTCGCGTCCAATGGCTGGCGTGCCGGCAGTGCCGACGGAGCAGCAATGGCAGGCGGTGGTTTAGCCAGTTGCTCGCGAAAGTTGCGCTCTTGCCATACCAGGAATACTGCGCAGGTCACTGGCAATACGTACAAAAAAAGGCGGCCCAGGCGAACGCGAATGCGTTGGCTGATGAAATTCGAAAGTGCCATGTTTAACTCGATGCTCCACAGCAACACCGTCTTCAGACGACCCTGTTCAGGTCGCCTGAAGTCCTGCGCTGTGAGTTACAGCTTGTTCCACGCCATGTGCCAGTGAGCACCGACACCTGGTTCGTACCCGTTCGCGGTGGGGCTGTACTGTTTGCAGTAGCCCGACTCAGGGAATGGCTTGCACTCAAAGACTTCATTGGTCTTCGGCTGCAGCACTTTGGTGCCGGCGGTGTAGCCGCTGATACCCTCAGGGAATACGAAGTCGTATTCGACGCCTGCGCCTTCACCGACGAGTTCTGCGGGTTGGCTGTCCTGAAGGGTCGTACGACCATCCAGAGTGGTGCCGGTCAATACCAGGGTGTGTGCGCCGGGATTGCTGCGAACATCCATCGAAAGAATATAGTTCTGCGCGCCAATCTCTTGTTTGAGGGAACCCACCGATTTCTGGTTTTCGTCGTACAGGTTGACTTCGATGTTCATTTTGCGCGTGGAGACAACGCCGAAATCGACTTTGGCCTGGCCTTTTTCAAGCTGATATTTTTCTGGCTTCGACCCGATTGCCAACCTGGCGCCAGGGTCTGGCAGGATGTCAGCCTTCACGATGTAACTGGTCACACCGCTTTCTTTTTGGGCGTACAGGCTGTTATTGCCTTTGATCGGCTCGATATTGCCGTTTTCGTCACGAACGCCGGCGCGGATGAGCTTGTGAGTCTGGTTGATTTTTTCAGCCAGCTTGAACGACCATTCGTTCGGTGAACCTTCCTCAGGGTTGTCGATACTGATTTCGACGCTGTACTGCGGGCTCTCACCGTTGGCGGTGAATGCGCGAGCCTTGACCTTGTCCCCGACCAGCAACGTATCCGAGGAAGCAATGCTGCCTACCCCCGACCAGCCACCCGGCAACTCAGGTTCTGCAAGGATGTTCACGTCCGCCACGTTATAAAACGCCGCGTCGGTATCACCCACGGTCCAGATCCCCAGAATCACGTGCTGACCGGATTTGTCAGCCGGGATTTGGCAGTTTTGTTTAGCGCCGGCTACCGGAAGCTTATGACCGCCATCGACTGTGCAGAATGCCGCAGGTTCGAAAGTGGCCCGCGTGAGCGGTTCATTCGGGTTCCAGCCATTGCGGCTGATGAAGTACTCGTGCTTTGTGGCCGGGTGAGGAGCCGGATACTGCCATTGGAAATCAATGTTGCGATCCTTGATTTCCGTGAGGTGCCAGCGGTTCGCAGACTGAGCGTCCACGGCGGAGAACAGCGAGTGACCGCCGCTCGCTATTTTGCCATCGACTGGCCCCTGCATCGGAGCACCGCCGATACCTGCCGGAAAGCCTTTGAAGGTTTCACCGACACTTTGCGGCTCGTATTGGGCTCCGCCACAGTTAACGTTTTTGCCTTGCTGGCAAAGCAGTGCACGCGAAGGCGGCACTTCAAGATATCCGTGGGCGGAAGCACTTTGCGACGCCAACATTGCCGACAACAACAGTACCGACGATGTGCCCGCAGTTAACGTAGCTCTCTTAACAAAAGTAACGCTCATAAATTCCCAACTTATCGAAATTAAGGCGCATAAATTGCGCCAGTGCTTGCGATATCGCCCTTTGCTTTCGCCTAGAGCAATCCATCGGGAATATTACGGAGCTTAAGGTAACCTCTATGTAGGATTAATCTTCAATAGCAGCTGGAAAACTCCACAGATGGAATTGTCTGACATCAATTTCCTGCAAACTCAGAAAATTTGTTTAATCGGTAATTAAACAGCACAAAAAAACCTGTCCGGCGCTAGTCCGGACAGGTTTTAGATTTTGTTGCGTGTTAGTTACTGGTGATATTGCGCCGACAAATCATGCACAGCGCGCAGGAAGGCACCTGCGTGCTCCGGATCGACTTCCGGGGTAATGCCGTGACCGAGGTTGAACACATGACCACTGCCTTTGCCATAGCTGGCAAGAATGCGGCCTACCTCAGTGCGAATTGCTTCCGGCTTGGCGTAGAGCACGGTCGGGTCCATGTTGCCTTGCAGGGCTACCTTGCTACCGACGCGGTCACGGGCGCTGCCGATGTCGCAGGTCCAGTCCAGGCCCAATGCATCAGCGCCAGCGTCAGCGATGCTTTCCAGCCACAGGCCGCCGCTCTTGGTGAACAGAATCACCGGCACCTTGCGACCTTCGTGCTCGCGAATCAGGCCGCTGACGATCTTGCGCATGTAGGCCAGGGAGAATTCCTGGTACGCCGCCGCCGAGAGGGCGCCGCCCCAACTGTCGAAGATCTGCACCGCTTGCGCCCCGGCCATGATCTGGCCGTTGAGGTAGCTGGTGACCGTCTGCGCGAGTTTGTCCAGCAACAGGTGCAAGGCTTGCGGGTTGTCGTAGAGCATGGTTTTGGTCTTGCGGTAGTCTTTCGACGAGCCGCCTTCGACCATGTAGGTGGCCAGGGTCCATGGGCTGCCGGCAAAGCCGATCAGCGGCACGCGACCGTTCAGTTCGCGGCGGATGGTGCTGACCGCGTCCATGACGTAGCCGAGGTCTTTGTGCGGATCAGGGATCGGCAGGGCTTCGATGTCGGCCATTGTGCTGACGACTTTCTTGAAGCGCGGACCTTCACCGGTTTCGAAGTACAGGCCTTGGCCCATGGCATCGGGGATGGTAAGGATGTCGGAGAAGAGGATCGCCGCGTCCAGTTGTGGATAGCGGTCGAGCGGCTGCATGGTGACTTCGCAAGCGAACTCCGGGTTCATGCACAGGCTCATGAAGTCGCCGGCCTTGGCACGGCTGGCGCGGTATTCAGGCAGGTAGCGACCGGCCTGACGCATCATCCACACAGGAGTGACGTCTACGGGTTGCTTGAGCAGGGCGCGCAGGAAACGGTCGTTCTTCAGGGCAGTCATGTCGGCATCCGGAAAAAAAGTGCGGGCATTTTCTCAGAGCCGGGCGCAAAAGGCACGGTTGCAGGTCAGCCTTTTGTCTATCGGGTCAATTTGTCGCGGGGGAATGCGATGTTTGGCAACACCCTGAAACCAATGTGGGAGCGGGCTTGCTCGCGAAGGCGGAGTGTCAGGCAACATCACTGCTGACTGACACTCCGTCTTCGCGAGCAAGCCCGCTCCCACATTTTGATACCATTTCAGGTCTGGATCGGGGGATCAGACGCCCAGGTAATCCAGGATCCCTTCGGCGGCATTGCGGCCTTCGAAGATCGCCGTCACCACCAGGTCAGAACCGCGCACCATGTCGCCACCGGCGAAGATTTTCGGATTGCTGGTCTGGTGCTTGTACTGACCTTGTTCCGGAGCCACAACGCGGCCCTGGCTGTCGGTCTGGATTTCGAACTGCTCAAACCACGGCGCCGGACTTGGACGGAAACCGAAAGCGATGACCACGGCGTCGGCCGGGATGATCTCTTCGGAGCCCGGGATCGGCTCAGGGCTGCGACGACCACGGGCGTCCGGTTCGCCGAGACGGGTCTCGACCACTTTCACGCCTTCGACCTTGTCTTCACCAACGATGGCGATTGGCTGGCGGTTGTAGAGGAATTTCACGCCTTCTTCCTTGGCGTTCTTCACCTCTTTGCGCGAGCCGGGCATGTTCGCTTCGTCACGACGATAAGCACAGGTCACCGACTTGGCGCCCTGGCGGATCGAAGTACGGTTGCAGTCCATCGCCGTGTCGCCGCCGCCCAGGACCACGACCTTCTTGCCTTTCATGTCGACGAAATCTTCCGGCGACTTTTCGAAGCCCAGGTTGCGGTTGACGTTGGCGATCAGGAAGTCCAGCGCGTCGTACACGCCCGGCAGATCCTCACCGGCAAAACCGCCCTTCATGTAGGTGTAGGTGCCCATGCCCATGAACACGGCATCGTATTCTTCGAGCAGTTGCTCCATGGTCACGTCTTTGCCGACTTCGGTATTGAGACGGAACTCGATGCCCATGCCGGTGAAGACTTCGCGGCGATTGCTCAGCACGGTCTTTTCCAGCTTGAACTCGGGGATACCGAAGGTCAGCAGACCGCCGATTTCCGGGTTCTTGTCGAACACCACCGGAGTCACGCCACCGCGCACCAGCACGTCGGCACAGCCAAGGCCCGCCGGGCCCGCGCCGATAATCGCGACACGCTTGCCGGTCGGCTTGACCTTGGACATGTCCGGGCGCCAGCCCATGGCGAACGCGGTGTCGGTGATGTACTTCTCCACCGAACCGATGGTTACCGCGCCGAAGCCGTCGTTGAGGGTGCAGGCACCCTCGCACAGGCGGTCCTGCGGGCACACCCGGCCACACACTTCCGGCAGGGTGTTGGTCTGGTGCGACAGCTCCGCGGCCTGGAGGATGTTGCCCTCGGCCACCAGTTTCAGCCAGTTGGGAATGAAGTTGTGCACCGGGCACTTCCATTCGCAATACGGGTTACCGCAACCCAGGCAGCGGTGGGCCTGGTCGGCCGACTGCTGGGGTTTGAAGGGTTCGTAGATTTCCACGAACTCTTTCTTGCGTTGACGCAACAGTTTCTTCTTCGGATCCTTGCGCCCGACCTCGATGAACTGGAAGTCATTATTCAGACGTTCAGCCATTTTAAAACCTCATCAAACTCTTCAGGCGCATATCACTGCGGGTTGGCACGGGTGCTGGAAAGCAACGATTTCAGGTTGGCAGCCTTAGGCTTGACCAGCCAGAAACGGCGCAAGTAGTCATCGAGGTTTTCGGCGAGTTCACGACCCCACTCGCTGTCGGTTTCCGTGACGTACTCGTTCAGCACGTTTTGCAGGTGGCTGCGATAGGCTTCCATAGCCTCGCCGCTGATCCGCTGGATTTCCACCAGTTCGTGGTTTACCCGGTCAACGAAGGTGTTGTCCTGGTCGAGCACGTAGGCGAAACCGCCGGTCATGCCTGAGCCGAAGTTGTAACCGGTCTTGCCCAGGACGCAGACGAAACCACCGGTCATGTACTCGCAGCAGTGATCGCCAGTGCCTTCCACGACGGTATGGGCACCGGAGTTACGCACGGCGAAACGCTCGCCTGCGGTACCGGCGGCGAACAGCTTGCCACCGGTAGCGCCGTACAGGCAGGTGTTGCCGATGATGGCACTGTCCTGGGTCTTGTAGATGCTGCCTTTCGGCGGAACGATGACCAGCTTGCCGCCAGTCATGCCCTTGCCGACGTAGTCGTTGGCGTCGCCTTCCAGGTACATGTTCAGGCCGCCGGCATTCCACACACCGAAGCTCTGCCCGGCAGTGCCCTTGAAGCGGAAGGTGATTGGCGCGCTGGCCATCCCTTGGTTGCCGTGCTTGCGGGCGATATCACCGGAGATCCGCGCGCCGATGGAACGGTCGCAGTTGCAGATATCCAGGGCGAATTCGGCGCCGCTCTTGTCGTTGATTGCCGAGGTGGCCATGTCGACCATTTTCTCGGCCAGCAGGCCTTTGTCGAACGGCGGGTTGCGTTCCACGCCGCAGAACTGTGGCTTGTCCGCCGGCACGTGATCGCTGCCCAGCAACGGGGTCAGGTCCAGGTGATGTTGCTTGGCGGTCTGGCCTTCGAGGACTTCCAGCAGATCGGTACGGCCGATCAGCTCTTCGAGGGAACGAACGCCCAGCTTGGCCAGCCACTCACGGGTTTCTTCGGCGACGTAGGTGAAGAAGTTCACCACCATGTCGACGGTGCCGATGTAGTGATCCTTGCGCAGCTTCTCGTTCTGAGTCGCGACGCCGGTGGCACAGTTGTTCAGGTGGCAGATGCGCAGGTATTTGCAGCCCAGGGCGATCATTGGCGCGGTGCCGAAGCCGAAGCTTTCAGCGCCGAGGATGGCTGCCTTGATCACGTCGAGGCCGGTTTTCAAGCCGCCGTCGGTCTGTACCCGGACTTTGCCGCGCAGGTCGTTGCCGCGCAGGGTCTGGTGGGTTTCGGCCAGGCCGAGTTCCCACGGCGCGCCCGCGTATTTGATCGAGGTCAGCGGCGATGCGCCGGTGCCGCCGTCGTAGCCGGAGATGGTGATCAGGTCCGCATAGGCCTTGGCCACACCGGCGGCGATGGTGCCGACGCCAGCTTCTGCTACCAGCTTCACCGAGACCAGCGCCTTCGGGTTGACTTGTTTGAGGTCGAAAATCAGCTGAGACAAGTCTTCGATCGAGTAGATGTCGTGGTGCGGCGGAGGCGAAATCAGGGTCACGCCCGGCACTGCGTAACGCAGCTTGGCGATCAGACCGTTGACCTTGCCGCCCGGCAGTTGACCACCCTCGCCCGGCTTGGCGCCCTGGGCAACCTTGATCTGCAGCACTTCAGCGTTGACCAGGTATTCCGGAGTAACACCGAAACGGCCAGTCGCCACTTGCTTGATTTTCGAGCTCTTGATGGTGCCGTAGCGCGCCGGGTCTTCGCCGCCTTCGCCGGAGTTGGAACGCGCACCGAGGCGGTTCATGGCTTCGGCCAGGGCTTCGTGAGCTTCCGGCGACAAGGCGCCCAGGGAGATACCGGCGGAGTCGAAGCGCTTGAGCACCGATTCCAGCGGTTCGATCTCGCTGATGTCCAATGGAGTGTCGAGGGTTTTGACTTTCAGCAGGTCGCGGATCATCGACACCGGGCGGTTATCCACCAGCGACGTGTATTCCTTGAACTTGCTGTAGTCGCCCTGCTGCACAGCGGCTTGCAGAGTGTTGACCACGTCCGGGTTGTACGCGTGATATTCGCCACCGTGGACGAACTTCAGCAGGCCGCCTTGCTGGATCGGCTTGCGCGGGCTCCAGGCTTCGGTAGCGAGGGCTTTCTGCTCGGCTTCGATGTCGACGAAACGCGCACCCTTGATGCGGCTTGGCACGCCACGGAAGCTCAGGTTGCAGACTTCCTCGGACAGGCCGATGGCTTCGAACAACTGCGCACCGCGGTACGAAGTAATGGTCGAGATGCCCATCTTCGAAAGGATCTTGAGCAAGCCTTTGGTGATGCCTTTACGGTAGTTCTTGAACACCTCGTAGAGGTCGCCCAGCACTTCACCGGTACGGATCAGATCGCCCAGCACTTCGTAGGCCAGGAACGGATAAACGGCAGAGGCGCCGAAACCGATCAACACGGCGAAGTGATGCGGATCGCGAGCGGTCGCGGTTTCCACCAGGATGTTGGAGTCGCAACGCAGGCCTTTTTCGGTCAGGCGGTGGTGCACAGCACCGGTGGCCAGGGATGCGTGGATCGGCAACTTGCCCGGAGCAATGTGACGGTCACTCAGCACAACCTGGGTACGACCGGCGCGCACGGCTTCTTCAGCCTGATCAGCAACGTTGCGGATTGCCGCTTCGAGGCCGACGCTTTCGTCGTAGTTCAGATCGATGATCGCGCGCTCGAAGCCCGGACGATCGAGATTCATCAGCGAGCGCCACTTGGCCGGGGAAATGACCGGCGAGCTGAGGATCACGCGCGAAGCGTGTTCCGGCGACTCCTGGAAGATGTTGCGCTCGGCACCGAGGCAGATCTCCAGCGACATGACGATGGCTTCACGCAGCGGGTCGATCGGCGGGTTGGTGACCTGCGCGAACTGCTGGCGGAAATAGTCGTACGGCGTGCGCACGCGCTGGGACAGCACGGCCATCGGCGTATCGTCGCCCATCGAGCCCACGGCTTCGTAGCCCTGCTCGCCGAGTGGACGCAGCACCTGGTCGCGCTCTTCGAACGTGACCTGGTACATCTTCATGTATTGCTTGAGCTGATCGACGTCGTAGAACGCCGAACCGTGGTCGTTGTCTTCCATGGTTGCCTGGATGCGCAGGGCATTCTTGCGCAGCCATTGCTTGTACGGATGACGGGACTTCAAGCGGTTGTCGATCGCATCGGTGTCGAGGATCTGGCCGGTTTCTGTGTCCACGGCAAAGATCTGGCCCGGGCCGACACGCCCCTTGGCAATCACGTCTTCAGGCTGGTAGTTCCAGACACCGATTTCCGAGGCCAGGGTAATGAAGCCGTTCTTGGTGGTGACCCAACGCGCCGGACGCAGGCCGTTACGGTCGAGCAGGCACACCGCGTAGCGACCGTCGGTCATTACCACGCCGGCCGGACCGTCCCACGGTTCCATGTGCATCGAGTTGTACTCGTAGAACGCACGCAGATCCGGGTCCATGGTTTCGACGTTCTGCCACGCAGGCGGAATGATCATCCGCACGCCACGGAACAGGTCGATGCCGCCGGTGACCATCAGCTCGAGCATGTTGTCCATGCTCGAAGAGTCGGAACCTACGCGGTTGACCAGCGGGCCGAGCTCTTCCAGGTCCATCAAATCGTTGGTGAACTTGGTGCGACGGGCCACGGCCCAGTTGCGGTTACCGGTGATGGTGTTGATCTCGCCGTTGTGCGCAAGGAAGCGGAACGGTTGAGCCAGCGGCCATTTCGGCAGGGTGTTGGTGGAGAAGCGCTGGTGGAACACGCAAATCGAGGTTTGCAGGCGCTCATCGCTCAGGTCTGGATAGAAGGCGGTCAAATCCGCCGGCATCATCAGGCCTTTGTAAATGATGGTCTTGTGCGAAAAGCTGCAGACGTAGTGGTCGCTATCGGCGGCGTTGGCGACCGAGGAGCGACGACGGGAGGTGAACAGCTTGACGGCCATGTCCTGATCGCTCAGGCCTTCACCGCCGATGAACACCTGTTCGATCTGCGGCAGGCGCTCAAGGGCCAGGCGGCCGAGGACGCTGGTGTCGATCGGCACTTTGCGCCAACCGACGAGCTGCAGGCCGGCGGCCAGGATCTCGCGGTTCATGTTCTCGCGAGCGGCTTCGGCTTTGACCGGGTCCTGGTTGAAGAAGACCATGCCCACGGCATATTGCTTGGGCAGTTCGACGCCGAAGGTTTCCTGGGCGATCGCTCGCAGGAACACGTCCGGCTTTTGAATCAGCAGACCGCAACCGTCACCGGTCTTGCCGTCGGCATTAATCCCACCGCGGTGGGTCATGCAGGTCAGGGCCTCGATGGCCGTTTGCAAAAGGGTATGACTGGGCTCGCCCTGCATATGGGCTATCAGGCCGAAACCGCAGTTATCCTTGAATTCATCTGGTTGGTACAGACCTGCTTTCATAGACACTTTCTCACCAGGCTGCCTCTTTTCGAGGCAAATTTCTTTTCAATTCAACCACTTACCATCCGCGCCGAACGTACGCCAGCTTTGCGGGGGCAAAAGGGAGGTCATTGTACACACCGACACTTGGCCTCACAAATTTGGCGACGAAATGTCGCAAATTCATGTCGCATTTGTGAAAGGTTTAAAGCGATCCGCTGTGCTAGTCAAAACTTTTTTAATTTTGACCGCTACGACTCAAAGACTACTGTGACGCAGACACCACAAGGCACGCAGCCTGAATGGTTGCGCGCACTTGTAGAAATTTTGAGGTGCTTGGAGAGGCGGCCTGGGTAAGGCCGCCGAATCTTCAGCGAGTTGTTGCCAGTTCCTGTTGGACGCTGGCGACAGTGCGAGGCCAAGGTTTACCAGCCTGAACCTTCGCTGGCAAGGCCTTGATGGCGGAAACGGCCGCATCACGATTGGCAAAACTGCCATAGGTGATCACGTAGAGCGGCTTGCCATTGAGGACTTTCTTGAAATAACGGTACTCGCCGCCCTGCTCCTTGACGAAGCTCTGGGCGGCCGATTCGGAGCTGGTACCGAGGATCTGCACCACGTAATTGCCCGGAGCCTGACCGGCGTACCAGGTGCCACCCGCAGCCTTGGCCGCAGGAGCCGGTTTCTCGGCAGGCTTGGCAGCTGCTGCGGCGACGGCTGGCTTGGCCGGGGCTGGAGCTGGCTTGGCGGCAGGAACCGGCGCCGGTTTGGCGGTAGCTACCTGAGCAGGTGCTGGCGTCGGTTTGGCAGCAGGTGTTGGCGCCGGGCCAGCCGGCACGCCCGAAGGCGGCGCAGTGGTGGTTACAGTCGGCGGTGTTTCGCTGGAGCCTTCGAGCGGCACGCCGTCGTCGCCCTCGGTGATGCCACCGGCCGCTTCGGCCAATGGACCGCGCATGACCGGTTGCGAGTTGCCGACCAATGGCAATGGCATTGGCTGGGTGTTGCCGGCGAATTCAACGGCGGGAGCACCACCATTGGCCTGCGATTGCCCCTCCCCCAATGGCAGTTGCGCTTGCTCATTGGCCGGAGCCCCCGTGGTCGGTGCCTTGTTGCGACCTGGAATCAACCAGGCGGCAGCTACCGCGACCACGACGACGGCGGAAATCGCCAATACGTGTTTCTTCGGCATATTGAACCCCATTCTTGGACGCTTGACCGCTGAGCGGCTGGCAATCATGGCTTCGATCATTGCATCACGGGCGACCTGATTGATGTTGCCAGGCCAGCCTTCGGAGCTTTCGTGAATATCAGAGATCTGATCCGCGGTAAAAAGTTCGATACCCCGGCCGGCGCCTTCAAGCCGCTGGTCCAGGTATTCGCGTGTTTCTTCTTCGCTGTAAGGTTGCAATTCGATGACGTGGAAGCGCTCTTCCTCAAGGTGCAAAGCATCAAGCTGAGCGATCAGCGATGATTCACCGAACAGGAATACGTGCGGGCGACCTTCCGGTGCACCGGCAGCCAGGGCCATCAACGCCTCAAGCGCGGACTCGTCGAGTTGCTCAGCATCGTCCACCAGCAGATAGACTTCCTGCCCGGTGAGGGCGAGTTGCACCACTTGGGCCAGAATCGCGCCCACATCGGTCTGAGCGACGTCCAGCGCCTGGGCCACCTGACGCAGTACACCCGCCGCATCGCCGGCACCCCGGGCGGATACCACCACGCTTTGCACCGACTGTTTGTTGGTGCTGGCCACCAGGGCCTGACGCAACAAGGTCTTGCCGCTACCTTGGGGGCCGGTGACCACCAGCAGCAGCTGGCTATAGCGCGCCAGGTGATGTAACTGCCCCAACACCGGTTTGCGCTGGGCCGGGAAAAATTTGAAGCCAGGCACCCGTGGAGCAAAAGGGTCATGACTCAACTGGTAATGGCCGAGGAAAGCCTCGTCGGCATGCAAACTAGTCATTGTGTTCTTATTAACCTTTCAGCTGAGCCAGAGCGCGGTAATCCGCCCCCAGCGTGGCCTGTAGAACCTCTTTCGGATAATCGTCGGTCACCACCGCTTCGCCCATGTGGCGCAGCAGCACCAGGCGCAAACGACCGTCGATCACTTTTTTATCTATTGCCATGTGCTCGAGAAAATCGGCTTCAGTCATCTCTTCTGGCGGAACGACCGGCAGGCCGGCTCGCTGGAACAGGCGAATACCGCGATCGCGCTCCTGTTCGGAGATCCAGCCGAGGCGCGCGGACATTTCCAGCGCCATTACAGTGCCGGTAGCCACCGCTTCCCCATGGAGCCACACACCATACCCCATGTGGGTTTCAATCGCGTGGCCGAAGGTATGCCCCAGGTTCAACGTGGCACGAACACCGGTCTCTTTCTCGTCGGCGCCGACCACGGCAGCCTTGGCCGCACAGGAACGCTCGATGGCGTAGGTCAGCGCCTGTTGATCCAGATTGCGCAGCCGATCGACGTTTTCTTCAAGCCAGGTCAGGAACGGCTCATCACAGATCAGCCCATACTTGATGACTTCGGCTAGCCCGGCGGACAGTTCGCGGGCCGGAAGGGTATTGAGGCTGGCGGTATCGATCAGCACCACGTTCGGCTGATAGAAGGCGCCGACCATGTTCTTGCCCAGCGGATGGTTGATCCCGGTCTTGCCGCCCACCGAAGAGTCGACCTGCGACAGCAGGGTGGTCGGCACCTGGATGAAATCGACACCGCGCTGATAGCAGGCGGCCGCAAAACCGGCCATATCGCCGATCACACCGCCACCCAGGGCGATCACCGTGGTGCGGCGGTCATGCCGGGCGGTCAACAGACCGTCGAAAATCAGTTGCAGGGTTTCCCAGGTCTTGAAGGCCTCGCCGTCGGGCAACACCACGGAAATCACCGAGAACTGCGCCAGGCTGCGAGTCAGACGCTCGAGATAGAGCGGCGCGACAGTCTCGTTGGAGATGATGGCTACTTGCCGACCGCGAATGTGCGGGGCCAGCAGCTCAGGCTGATCCAACAAACCTTCGCCAATATGAATCGGGTAGCTGCGCTCGCCTAGATCGACCTTGAGTGTCTGCATGTGTCCCCACAGTGAAGATGAATCAGGCGTCCTGCCTTGAGTTAACGAATATCCACGGCCTCTGCTGGTCTGACGCCGTTCCGGAGCCTTGCGCCACAGTCTTGAGCGACCATGGCAGGACGCCGAGGATAGCGCATTTCGTCCGGCGCTTTAACGGGGCGGCAGATGCTGCAAGCGTTCAAGGATGTCGAGCACGACCATTCGCGGCGGTCGCTCATCGGTTTCGACCACCAGGTCGGCAATTTCCCGATAGAGCGGATCGCGGATCGCCAACAGATCCCGAAGGGTCTTGGCCGGGTCGGCGGTACGTAACAGGGGCCGGTTGCGATCGCGAGAGGTGCGACCGACCTGCTGCTCAACAGACGCGTGCAGATAAACCACTCGCCCACCGGCATGCAGCGCCCGGCGATTGGCTTCGCGCATCACCGCGCCACCGCCCGTCGCCAGCACCACGCCATCGTAGTCGCACAGCTCGGCAATCATTGCCTGCTCGCGGTCCCGAAAGCCCGGTTCGCCTTCTTTATCGAAGATCCATGGGATATTGGCGCCCGTGCGCAATTCAATTTCCTTATCGGAATCTTTGAACGGCAGGCGCAGCTCTTTGGCCAGCAACCGGCCGATGGTGCTTTTGCCAGCGCCCATCGGTCCAACAAGAATCAAATTTCGCACAGAATCAATGACTCACAGCAATCGCCTGATTATTCATGATACGCGGAGTGAGGAATACCAACAGCTCGGATTTTTTCTCCGAAACCACATCACGCCGGAAAAGGCGGCCAAGATACGGCACATCGCCAAGAAATGGCACCTTATCTACGACCTTGCTTTGAGTATTTGAGAAAACGCCGCCAATTACGATGGTCTCGCCATCCGTGACCAGCACCTTGGCGTTCACTTCGTTTTTCTTGATCGGCGGTACATCCTGCACCTTGTTCAGGTAGTCCGGTTCGTCCTTGGTGACTTTGACCTCCATGATGATCCGATTGTCAGGAGTGATCTGCGGGGTCACTTCCAGAGACAGCGATGCCTCCTTGAACGACACCGAGGTAGCGCCACTGGAACTGGCTTCCTGATAGGGAATTTCGGTGCCCTTGAGGATTTTGGCGGTCTCCTTGTCGGACGTGACCACCTTGGGCTGCGAGACGATTTCCCCGTTGCCGGTCTTCTCCATGGCCGACAACTCCAGATCCAGCAAGACATTGTCGGTGATGAAGGCAATGCCGATTCCCGATGTATTGTTTACAACCCCCATATCGACGAACGGTGAATTGGTGCTGGTGCTGCCTGGTGTTCCGAGGATCGATGAGGCATCGTCGCCGCCATTTTTTATTCCCGACGCGTTCCAGTTACCCCTGTTGCGGATCGAGCCACCCCAGCGCACGCCCAGGCTTTTGTCGTAGTCGACATTAGCCTCGACGATCCGCGCCTCGATCATGACCTGGCGCACCGGAATATCCAGTTGTGCCACGATCTGGCGCAACTCCTCGAGCCGATCCTGGGTCTGGTAGGCAATGATATTGTTGGTCCGCTCATCAACGGTGATCGAACCCCGCTCATCGGCTTTCACTTCGGCGCTGGTCACCGACTGGAACAACTTGGCGATATCGGCTGCCTTGGCGTAGTTGACTTGCAACAACTCGCGGCGCAGCGGCGCGAGATCTTCGATCTGCCTCTGCGATTCCAGTTCTTGCCGCTCGCGGGCGGCGATTTCATCGGCTGGTGCAACCAGCAGGACATTACCGACCTGGCGTTTATCCAGACCTTTGGTTTTCAGTACCAGATCCAGCGCCTGATCCCAGGGCACATTGTGCAAGCGCAAGGTTATACCGCCCTGGACGGTATCGCTGGCCACCAGATTCAGGTTGGTGAAATCTGCGATCAGTTGCAGTACTGAACGCACATCGATGTCCTGGAAGTTCAGCGAGAGCTTTTCCCCGCTGTAGGCATTGCGGTCGGCATTACGCTTGCGCAGGTTGTCGGCGGTCTTCGGACGGACGCTAACCGTGAGTTTGTTATCGGTCTGATAGGTCGAGTACTCGAACGGTCCACCAGGCTCAATACTGATGGTGGCCCGATCGCCGGTCGCGCTGGCGCTGACGAACTGCACCGGTGTAGCGAAGTCTTTCACGTCCAGGCGTACGCGCAATCGCTCGGGCAATCCAGTCCTGGCGAAGCCGAGGATGATCTTGCCCCCGCGCTCCTGGACCTCCGGCACGATCGACGGATCCGACAGGTCGATGAGCACATTGCCCTCACCTTGGGGGCCACGCTGGAAATCAACACCACCAATAGCCTTGCCTGCCGACAGACTGGCCCGGGGCGGGGCCGGCGTTACAGTGGCCACCTGCCCTGCCTGCGCCCCCTGCGCCCCCTGCGCAGCCGGTCCGACCACCACGAAGAGATCGTTGCCCTCTACCCGCGCGCTGTACGCTGCGCGCCGGGTCAGATTGATGATCAGCCGCGTGCGGTCTGCAGCCTCCACCACCGTAGCGCTGCGGGCATTGCCGTTACCCAGGTCGCGGGTCTTGCTGGTCAGCCGGTTGACGACACCGGGCAAGTCCAGGGCAATACGTGCCGGCGAGTCTGTGGTGTAACCCCGAGGCGTGGGAGGCGGCTGGTCGAACGACAATTTCAGCTCGACGCGATCTCCCGGCAGTGCGGCGACGTCCAGCGCCGTGAGGCTGGATGCGCAGACCATCGGCGACAACAACGCTATCCATAGCGAACGGCCGATGGCGGTGAAAATCCTGTTCATTTTTCGAGTTCCACTATGAGTGCTGTTTCAAAGGGAGAATCCGGGGGCGTTCCAGCCAGGCACCTTCACCGTCGGGGATAATTTCCACCACATCGACTTGCGAGCCGCTGATCGCGACTATTCGCCCGTCATTACGCCCCAGGTAATCGCCGACTTTCAGCCGATGCACGCCACCAGCCCCGCGCAACAGCGCAAAAGATCCGGTTGCATTGGAGATTGTGCCGACCATTTCAAACTGCTCGATATTGAAACCTTCGAGGTATTGCTTGTCCCGATAGGGGTCGGGACTAACAGCGCGCGAGCCGTGGTTACCAGCTGCCGAATCGAGTCTGACCTGCTGCGAAAACGGACTGCGCAGATTCGCCGCGCTGTAGGTGAATGTCGGGTAAGACCGGAATGTCGGCGTTGGTTCAATTTTGCCGGGGGCTCGCTGGCGCATTTCGCTCATGTACGCGTCAACGTCACTGAAGTCATTACCGGCGTCACAAGCGGCGAGCACAGCCGACAACACCGCGACCGATAAACAACGTGCAGGGCTCATTGATGCAGCCCCTGGTCGTTGTAGCGGTAAGTCCTGGCCAGGATATTCATGCGCAACTTCGGACCAGCATCCGGATTGACCGGCACCAGGTCGAAGTCATGCAGGGTCACGATCCGCGGCAAACCACTCACGCCACTGACGAACCTGGCCAGGTCGTGATAGGCGCCGGTGACGGTGATCTGGATTGGCAGTTCGATGTAGAACGGCTGGGAAATCTCCGGCAGCAGTTTGATCTCTTCAAACTCCAGGCCGCTGCCCAGACCGGTACGCGTGATGTCCTCCAGAAGGCCAGGCACTTCAGTGTCACTGGGTAGTTGCCCCAGCAGCACATTGAAAGAACTCTGCATTTCTTTCAGTTGCTGCGTGTAGAGCTCCATACTCGCTGCCACTTGGGTTTTGGCGGCGAATCGCTCCATTAGCAGGAACTCCTCCTCATGCTTGAGATTGAGTTGGCTCTCAAGTTCACGGGTAGAAAAATTGTAGCCCGCCGCTACCACCACAATCATGACCAGGACGGCCACCAGGAACTTGATGACTGGTGGCCAGGAACCCATGTTGCTGGTATCGAGGTCGTTGATGTCGATCCTGCGCAGTCCTTCGACCCATTCGGACGGACTCATTGCCCGTCCTCCGCTGCCGCAGGCTGAGTCTGGCGAACGCTCAGTTGAAAAACGTTAGCCTGCCCCATCTGACCGGCGGTGGTCGTTTTGACTTCGGTAAGGCTCGGCGCGCCGAACCAGTCCGAAGCCTCCAGATTGCGCATCAGGTCCGACACACGATTGTTCGATTGCGCCACGCCAGTGATGGACAGGTTGCGGCCAGTCATTTCCACTTCAGTGAAATACACGCCATCGGGCAAGGTGCGCGCCAACTGGTCGAATATCCGCCCGCTGATCTGTCGGTTAACTTGCAGGTCCTGGATGATGCGCATGCGCTCGAGCAGTTGCTGGCGGCGATCCCTGAGGTCATCGACCTGTTTGATGCGTTCCTCGACCACGGTAATCTGCCCACCGATGTAATCATTGCGCGCGACTTGTCGGTCAATGGCGGCGCTGACGACCTGGTTAGCGATCAAAACCGCCCCTGCCGAACCCACCAGCACGGCCAGAAGAATCAGCAGAAACTGTTTACGCCGGACTTCCCGCTGCTCGTCGCGCCAGGGTAAAAGATTGATCCGCGCCATTCAGTCGAAACTCCGCATGGCCAGCCCGCAGGCAATCAGAAGTGCCGGCATGTCACTCACCAGAGCCGCCTTGCTGACCTTGCCGGACAGGGACATGCCCAGAAACGGGTTTGCCACCTGCGTCGCAGTGCCCAATCGCTGTTCTATCAATTGATCCAGCCCCGGGACCGACGCCGTCCCGCCCGCCAACAGAATGTGGTCGACCGAGTTGTACTGACCGCAAGCGAAGAACTGCTGCAGCGAACGCGACACTTGCTGTACCAGCAGCTCACAGAACGGCTGCAACACCTCGCTGACGTAATCGTTCGGCAACCCGCCATTCTTCTTTGCCAGCCCCGCCTGCTCCATTGTCAGGCCATAACGGCGCTGGATGTCTTCCGTCAGCTGGCGGCCACCGAACAACTGCTCGCGTGTGTAGATAGTCCGCCCGCCGCGCAACACGCTCAGGGTGGTCATCGTCGCTCCAATGTCCATCACCGCTACCGTCACGGGCTCCCGGGCAGCCTCCAGCCGGCGGGAAAGCAACTCATATGAACGCTCCAGCGCATAAGCCTCAACGTCGACCACACGGGCGGTCAGACCGGCAAGCGCCAGCGCGGCTTCACGGACTTCGACGTTTTCCTTGCGGCAGGCGGCGAGCAGTACGTCGACGCGCCCGGGATTACGGGCCGAGAGACCCTGGACCTCAAAGTCGATCGCCACTTCATCCAGCGGATAGGGAATGTACTGATCTGCCTCGACCTTCAGTTGGCGGTCCATCTCGTCGTCACCAAGGCCGGCATCCATCTCGATGGTTTTGGTGATGACCGCCGAGCCCGCCACCGCCACTGCCGCCTTCTTGAGGCTGGTTCTGGCCTTGAGCAGCGCACGCGTAAGGGCCTGCGCCACCGCATCGACCTCGACAATGTTTTTCTCGATCACGGCACCGACAGGCAGTGACTCCACCGCGTAGGCTTCGACCCGGTAATGCCCCCCCTGGCGGCTGAGCTCCAGAAGCTTGACCGAGGTGGAGCTGATGTCGATTCCCAAAAGCGTATTGGTCTTTTTGTTGAAGAGTCCTGGCACTACAAATTCCCTATGACTTTCCGTGAGTTACGGACTGTGCAATATCCATTGCGTTCAAACCGCCCGTCTTGACACCAGTGCAAATGACGCTCTCGACGGAAAAATGCTTATAATGCCCAGCGTTTTTTTCCGCTTTTTGCTCGAGCGCGGGACGTTCTCCTTGTTTGCCCGAACCCTGCTGCCCAATTCATTCTTTGCCCTGGATATCCAAAAGCCTTGATTCGTCTGCTGAAGTTTTTCGGTTGGTCCATCGTCGCGGTTTTCTGCGGACTCCTCTTGGGTCTGAGCGGGGCGTTTCTCTACCTTAGCCCTGGTTTGCCATCGGTGGAGGCGCTGCGAAGCATCCAGTTGCAGATCCCTTTGCGGGTGTACAGCAGCGATAACAAGTTGATTGCAGAGTTTGGCGAAATGCGCCGAACCCCGATCCGTTTCGCCGACATTCCCCCCAATTTCATTAATGCGTTACTAAGTGCTGAAGACGACAATTTCGCCAACCACTACGGCGTAGACCCCAGCAGCCTGATGCGTGCCGCCACCCAACTGGTAAAAAGCGGACACATCCAGTCCGGCGGCAGCACCATCACCATGCAGGTGGCGAAGAACTTCTTCCTGACCAGCGAACGCAGCTTCTCGCGCAAAACCACTGAAATCCTTCTGGCCCTGCAGATCGAACGACAGCTGACCAAGGACGAAATCCTTGAGCTGTACGTCAACAAGATCTATCTGGGCAACCGTGCCTACGGTATCGAGGCAGCGGCGCAGGTCTATTACGGCAAGTCGATCCGCGACGTCAGCCTGGCGCAGATGGCGATGATTGCCGGCCTGCCCAAGGCGCCGTCGCGCTTCAACCCGCTGGCCAATCCGGCGCGCAGCAAGGAGCGTCGCGACTGGATCCTGGGGCGCATGTACAAGCTCGGAAAAATCAGCGAGGCCGACTACACCACCGCGATCAACGAGCCGCTGAACGCCAGCTATCACGTGCCGACCCCGGAAGTGAACGCGCCCTACATCGCCGAAATGGCGCGGGCCGAAATGGTCGGCCGGTACGGCAGCGACGCATATACCGAAGGTTTTCGCGTCACCACCACGGTACCGAGTGATCTGCAGGAGATGGCCAACACCGCGGTCCATGAAGGCTTGATGACCTATGACCAGCGCCACGGCTATCGAGGCCCCGAGTCACGCCTGCCGGGCAAGACCCGTGAAGCCTGGGCCACCGAACTGACCAAGCAACGCACCATCAGCAGCCTGGAACCGGCCATCGTCACTCAGGTCGACAAGAACGGCCTGCAAGTACTGACCCGTGGCGGTGAGGGACATGTCAGCTGGGACACCATGAAATGGGCCCGCCCGTTCCTTAACACCAACAGCATGGGCCCCAATCCGAAGCAGCCTGCGGATGTGGCCCAGGTCGGCGACCTGATTCGCGTGCAGCGCCAGGCGGACAACTCGCTGAAATTCAGCCAGATCCCGCAAGCCCAGGGCGCGCTGGTTTCCCTGGACCCGCAGAACGGCGCCATTCGCTCACTGGTCGGCGGCTTCGCCTTCGAGCAGAGCAACTACAACCGCGCAATGCAGGCCAAGCGCCAACCGGGTTCGAGCTTCAAGCCATTTGTGTACAGCGCTGCGCTGGATAGTGGATACACCGCCTCCAGCCTGGTGAACGATGCCCCGATCGTATTCGTCGACGAGTACCTGGACAAGGTCTGGCGTCCGAAGAACGACACCAACACCTTCCTCGGCCCGATCCGTCTGCGCGAAGCGTTGTACAAGTCGCGCAACCTGGTATCGATCCGCCTGTTGCAGGCGATGGGCGTTGGCAAAACCATCGACTACATCACTCGCTTTGGCTTCAACAAGCAGGACCTGCCGCCCAACCTGTCCCTGGCGCTGGGCACCGCGACCCTGACGCCAATGGAAATCGCCACCGGCTGGAGCACCTTCGCCAACGGCGGCTACAAGATCACCCCGTACATCATCGACAAGATCGAAAGCCGCAATGGCGACACGCTGTTCGTCGCCAACCCGCCAAGCGTGCCTCAGGGCGGCACCATCACCGACGGCATCGCCGTACCGGCCGCTGAAGCCTTCACCGTCAATGCGACCCCGGCCGAAACCCCGGGCACTACGCCAGCGCCACAAACACCGGCGGTGGCCGAACGTATCGTCGATGGGCGCACCACGTACATCCTCAACAGCATGCTCGAGGACGTGATCAAGCGCGGCACCGGTCGACGGGCATTGGCCTTGGGTCGCAGCGACCTCGCCGGCAAGACAGGTACCACCAACGAATCCAAGGACGCCTGGTTCTCCGGGTATAACGCCGATTACGTGACCACCGTCTGGACTGGCTTTGATCAGCCGGAGAGTCTGGGCCGCAAGGAATTCGGCGGTACAGTCGCGCTGCCGATCTGGATGAGCTACATGGGTGCGGCCCTCAAAGACAAGCCGCCACATACCCAGCCGGAACCGGAGGGCATTCTAAGCTTGCGCGTAGACCCGATCAGCGGTCGTGCGGCCACTCCAGGCACGCCAGGTGCTTACTTCGAGCTGTTCAAGGCCGAAGACACCCCGCCGTCAGCCGACGAACTGGGCAACGGCAATCTTCCTGGCAGCCCGCTGCCGGCTGACGAAGCGGCGCCGATCGACTTGTTCTGATCATGTAGCGCAATGCAAAAGCCCCGGCTCGTGAGAGTCGGGGCTTTTTATTGTCAATGGGTTATGTGCTGACTGGACTGGCCCTATCGCTAGCAGGCTAGCTCCCACAGGGGATCGCATTTCAAGGTGGGAGCTAGCCTGCTGGCGATGGGGCCGTCACTATCGACACAAAACCTTCAGGCACAAAAAAGCCCCGACTCTCACGAGCCGGGGCTTTTTGTTGAAGCGCTACAACGACTTAGCCGTTGAACACATCATCCACGCTTTTGAGCGGGTAGTTCTTCGGATACGGCAGGGTCGCCACGCCGGTTTCGATCGCAGCCTTGGCCACAGCGTCGGAGATCAGGGTGATCAGACGGGCATCCATTGGTTTTGGAATGATGTACTCACGACCGAATTCCAGCTTGATGCCGCCGTAGGCGTCGCACACTTCCTGAGGCACTGGCAGCTTGGCCAGTTCGCGCAGGGCATTGGCAGCAGCCACTTTCATTTCTTCGTTGATGCGCTTGGCGCGAACGTCCAGGGCACCACGGAAGATGAACGGGAAGCCCAGTACGTTGTTGACCTGGTTCGGGTAGTCCGAACGGCCGGTAGCCATGATCACGTCGTTACGCGTGGCGTGGGCCAGTTCCGGGGAGATTTCCGGATCCGGGTTGGAGCACGCGAACACGATCGGGTTGGCCGCCATCGACAGCAGGCCCTCAGGGCTCAGCAGGTTCGGGCCGGACAGGCCGACGAATACGTCCGCGCCTTGCAGTGCGTCAGCCAGGGTGCGCTTGTCAGTCGCGTGAGCGAACACGGCCTTGTACTGGTTCAGGTCGTCACGGCCGGAATGGATCACGCCGGTACGGTCAACCATGTAGATGTTTTCGATGTTGGCGCCCATGCTCACCAGCAATTTCATGCAGGAGATAGCGGCGGCGCCGGCGCCCAGGCAGACGATCTTGGCTTGCGCCAGGGTTTTGCCGGCGATTTCCAGGGCGTTGATCATGCCTGCGGCGGTCACGATGGCGGTGCCGTGCTGGTCATCGTGGAATACCGGAATGTCGCACTGTTCGATCAGGGTGCGCTCGATCTCAAAGCACTCAGGCGCCTTGATGTCTTCCAGGTTGATGCCGCCGAAGGTGATGGAGATGCGCTTGACGGTGTCGATGAAGGCTTGAGGGCTTTCGGAGTCGACTTCGATGTCGAAAACATCAATGCCGGCGAAGCGTTTGAACAGTACGCCTTTACCTTCCATTACTGGCTTGGAAGCCAATGGGCCGAGGTTACCCAGGCCGAGAATCGCGGTGCCATCGGAAATAACTGCAACCAGGTTGCCTTTGCCGGTGTACTTGTAGGCCAGTTCAGGATCGCGGGCGATCTCGCGCACTGGTTCGGCTACGCCCGGGCTGTAGGCCAGCGACAGGTCGCGGGCGGTAGCAGTGGCCTTGGTGAGCTCGACACTCAGCTTCCCTGGACGAGGATTGGCATGATATTCGAGAGCGGCAGTTTTCAGATCAGACATTTTGGCATTCCGCTTTTTACTGTGGGACAGACTGGTCAGCGAGGATACGCGCCTCGCAAAGTCCCCACAAGACTGACCGGTCACCCCTGTCAAGCGCCCTGCTCTACGACTTTGGCCCAAGAGCCACGGAACACAAGGGATACAGTGTTCACAATCGAAAGAAAAAATGTCTACAATTTTTTATCATTGCGTTGCCTGAAGCATCGCCGGGTCGGTCAATTGCAACATCCAGCGCGCCTGCCCTTCCTTTCGCCCTCCACGTCGCGAACGGTCCAGCACCCAGCCGCGAGCCTCGACTTGCCTGCCTTTCAACCCTTCCAGAGATTTTTCATCGAACCGCGCCAGCCAATTGGGGGCAACGTGCAATACAACTGAATCCTGCAACTCGATCCAAAACCCGCCGCGATTGCGTTGAACCTTGCTCACACGACCGCTGAGCACGGCAAAGCCGGGAGCGTTGATCTGATCCGCTTTCAGCACAGGTGACTGGCCCCACACGCCGAGCCCGGCCTGACGGGCGCTGCGTTCCGCCTCTTGCTGACAGACGACCAGATCGACATTCGGTGCGACCGCGACTTGAAAACCCAGGCCCTCGGCGAGCATTTGCGCTTCGAAGTTGGCTCCATCGGCACCGTAGACATGGGCCAGGGTACGGCCGTAGTGATCTTTGCTTTCTTTACCGGGCAACAATTGGACCCGTCCATCGCTCGCCGCCACCAGCGCTTCGAGGCGCTTGCGCGCGGCCACGGCGAAGGGTTCGTCGCTACGCCCTTTTTTGCCCAGCTCCGGGGTATTCAAGCCGATCAAGCGCACGCTGCGGCCATCGATCAGGCGCAAGGTGTCGCCGTCTGTCACGCGTTCTACCGCGACCGAGGCCAAACCACTGGGCGCCGGGCAGAAGGCCTGGGCCGTTGATAGCCAAATCGCGGACATAAAAAAGGCGCCCACCAGGGGCGCCTTTTTCATCAGCAAGGAAAAACCGTAACGGCTTCCCAAGTTGATCGGCCTTAGGCCTTTTTCGCACCGAATGCACCGAAACGGTCGGCGAAGCGCTGAACGCGGCCGCCAGTGTCCAGAGTCTTCTGCTTACCGGTGTAGAACGGGTGGCATTCGTTGCAAACGTCGATCGCCAGGGCTTTGCCGAAGGTCGAACGGGTTTCGAACTTGTTGCCGCAGCTGCAGGTAACAGCAACTGCTGGGTATTCTGGATGGATATCAGCTTTCATGGTGTCTTCCTCGGGCTAGCGTGCCGCCACCCAACACTATTGTTGAATACCGCACGTAATTAGGCCGCGGATTCTACCAGACAATGCCAATCACGCAAGCTGTCCCTCAAACCGGTCGTCTGCTAGGCTCCCGACCAAATCGCCGCCCCTGTGGGAGCGGGCTTGCTCGCGAAAGCGGTGTGTCAGACGACTTGAATGCTGACTGACACTCCGTCTTCGCGAGCAAGCCCGCTCCCACAGGTCATAGCCCTGCTGTTTGTTCCGCCTATCGAGATCCCCGCGTGCCCGACGCCATTTTGCGCCTCGCCCTGCCTTCGCCTCTGCGCCGCCTGTTCGACTATCGCGCGCCGGTCGGGGTGCTGCGCGCCCAGTTGCACCCCGGCATGCGCCTGCGAGTGCCGTTCGGTCGACGGGAAATGATCGGAATCCTGGTGGAAGTCACCGACACCAGTGAAGTACCCGCAGAAAAACTCAAGCCGGCCCTGGCCCTGCTCGACGCCACGCCGCCACTGCCGCCGGCGCTGTTCAAACTGTGCCTGTGGACCTCGCAGTATTATCAGCACAGCCTTGGCGACACCCTGAGCTGGGCGTTGCCGGTGCTACTGCGTCAGGGCGAACTGGCCGAAGCACGCCAGGAACGCTTCTGGTCCGCCGCGCCCGGCGCCAGCCTCGATGACCCGCGCATCGCCCGCGCCCCGCGCCAGCGCGAAGCCCTGGCGACACTCGCGCAGCATCCCCACGGCGTCGCCCATCAGTTACTGAGCAAATTGATGCTGAGCAAGGACAGCCTCGATCTGCTGCTGGCCAAGGATCTGGTGCAGGTCGAAATTCGCCGGCACGCCCCTGGTGCTCGCCACGAACACTGGCTGGCGCAACCCGAGCTGCCGCTCAACCCCGAACAGCAGGCCGCGTATGAAGCGATTCGCGCCGGCTTCGACAGCTATCACGCCTTCCTGCTGGCCGGCGTCACCGGCAGCGGCAAGACCGAAGTGTATTTGCAACTGATCCGCGAAAGCCTGGAAGCCGGCAAGCAGGCCTTGGTGCTGATCCCGGAAATCAACCTAGGGCCGCAGACCCTGGCGCGCTTCGAACAACGCTTCAATGCACGCATCGCCCTGATCCACTCGGCGGTCAATGATCGTGAGCGCCTTGAGGCCTGGCTTGCCGCCCGGGACGGCGAGGCCGACATCATCATCGGCACCCGCTCGGCGCTGTTCACGCCAATGAAGAACCCCGGGCTGATCATCATCGACGAAGAGCACGATGGCTCTTATAAGCAGCAGGAAGGCCTGCGTTATCACGCCCGTGACCTTGCACTGGTCAGAGCGCGGCAGGAAAACATTCCGATTGTCCTCGGGTCCGCCACACCCTCGCTGGAAAGCCTGCACAACGCCTACACCGGTCGCTATGGGCTGTTACGGCTGAACGAACGTGCCGGTGGCGCCAAGCAGCCGCGATTCCTGCGCCTGGACGTAAAAAGTCGCCCGCTGGACAGCGGCATTTCCGGGCCGATGCAACAGGCCATCGGCCAGACCCTTGCAGCCGGTCAGCAAGTACTGGTTTTCCTCAACCGCCGGGGCTTTGCGCCAACCCTGCTGTGTCATGACTGCGGCTGGATGTCCGAATGCCAGCGCTGCGACGCGCGCATGACCGTGCATCAACGTTACGGGGAACTGCGTTGTCACCATTGCGGCTACGTCGAACGCGTGCCGCGCCAGTGCCCTAAATGCAACAAGGTCGACTTGCGCCCGGTAGGTGCCGGCACTGAACGAGCCGAAGAGCGCCTGGCGATTCTGTTCCCGGATTATCCGGTGCTGCGGGTAGACCGCGACAGCACGTCGCGCAAGGACGCAATGAACCAGTTGTTCGCGACCATTCAGAAAGGCCAGCCGTGCATTCTGATCGGCACGCAAATGCTTGCCAAAGGACACCACTTTCCACGGGTAACGCTGGTCTCGATCCTCGACGCTGATGGCGGCTTGTTCTCCGGTGATTTCCGCGCCAGCGAGCGCATGGCGCAGCTGATCGTCCAGGTCGCCGGCCGCGCTGGCCGCGCCGAAGAGCCCGGCAAGGTGATCATCCAGACGCACCTGGCTGATCATCCGTTGCTGGTGCAATTGACCGAGCAAGGCTATTTCGCCTTTGCCGAACAGGCCTTGAGCGAACGTCGTGCGGCGGGTTTGCCACCGTTTGCGCACCTGGCGCTGCTGCGGGCCGAAGCTCATAAACCGGGGCAGGCGGAAGGATTTCTTGATGAGGCGTGCAGCGAAGCCGAACGCTTGCTGGCCGAACAGAACCTGACCGGAATTGAACTTCTGGGGCCGGTGCCGGCGCCGATGGAACGCCGGGCCGGGCGATATCGGGCGCAACTATTGTTGCAGGCCACGGCTCGGGCGCCGTTGCATCGGTTGCTGGCCAGTTGGTTGCTGGTGCTGGAGCAGATGCCGAGCGGACGGGCGGTGCGTTGGTCTCTGGATGTCGATCCCGTGGATCTGTATTGATTGGCGGATCGCTTTCGCGAGCAAACCCGCTCCCACAGGACCCGCGGCGTTCACATGTTCTGCGTCATATCACCACCCTTGTGGGAGCGGGCTTGCTCGCAAAAGCGGTCTATTTGTCACCACACATCCATAAGCAGCCTGCTAAGGTTGGCAAGCCCGTCTTCGCAACGGATAATGCCCAGTTTTTCCACCAGCGCACGATGCGCCGCCGCGCCAGCGGTCGAAAGAGAAGACCATGAAAGACACCATTCGCCAGCTGATCCAACAAGCCATCACCCAACTCGTCAACGAAGGTGTGTTGCCTGAAGGCCTGTCGCCGGCGATCCAGGTGGAAAACTCTCGTGACAAGAAGAACGGCGACTTCGCCAGCAACATCGCGATGATGCTGGCCAAGCCTGCGGGCATGAAGCCACGCGACCTGGCCGAGAAAATCATCGCCGCGTTGCCGGCAGACGAAAACGTCAGCAAGACCGAAATCGCAGGTCCCGGCTTCCTGAACTTCTTCCAGAACACCCAGGCCCTGGCTTCGCGCCTGGACGCGGCCCTGGCCGACGAGCGCATTGGTGTGCGCAAGGCCGCTCCGGTGCAGCGTACGGTGGTTGACCTGTCGGCACCGAACCTGGCCAAAGAGATGCACGTCGGCCACTTGCGCTCAACCATCATCGGCGACGGCGTGGCACGTGTCCTGGAATTCCTCGGCGACGAAGTGATCCGTCAGAACCACGTCGGCGACTGGGGCACCCAGTTCGGCATGCTGATGGCCTACCTGCAGGAAAACCCGATCACCAGCGACGAACTGTCGGACCTGGAAAACTTCTACCGTGCCGCCAAGCAACGCTTCGACGAATCCGAAGAGTTCGCCGACCGCGCCCGTGGCCTGGTGGTCAAGCTGCAGGCCGGCGATGCCGACTGCCTGGCCCTGTGGACCAAGTTCAAGGACATCTCGCTGTCCCACTGCCAGAAGATCTACGAACTGCTCAACGTCAAACTGACCATGGCCGACGTGATGGGCGAAAGCGCCTACAACGACGACCTGATCAACGTGGTCAATGACCTCAAGGCCGCCGGCATGCTGGTCGAGAGTAACGGCGCCCAATGCGTGTTCCTCGACGAATTCAAAAATGCCGATGGCGACCCGCTGCCTGTCATCATCGTCAAGGCCGATGGCGGCTACCTGTACGCCACCACCGACCTGGCCGCCGTGCGCTACCGCAGCGGCAAGCTCAAGGCTGATCGCGCGCTGTATTTCGTCGACCAGCGTCAGGCCCTGCACTTCCAGCAAGTGTTCGCCGTGGCGCGCAAGGCCGGCTTCGTGACCCATCCGATGGAAATGGAACACATGGGCTTCGGCACGATGAACGGCGCCGATGGCCGTCCGTTCAAGACCCGTGACGGCGGCACCGTGAAGCTGATCGACCTGCTGACCGAAGCCCAGGAGCGCGCCTACATCCTGGTGAAGGACAAGAACCCGGAGCTGGCCGAGGCCGACCTGCGCAACATCGCCAAGGTCGTGGGCATCGGTGCGGTGAAATACGCCGACCTGTCCAAGCACCGCACCAGCGACTACAGCTTCAACTTCGATCTGATGCTGAACTTCGAAGGCAATACCGCGCCGTATCTGCTGTATGCCTACACCCGCGTGGCTGGCGTATTCCGCAAACTCGGCAAGGAATTCAGCGAAGTCGAAGGCCAGATCGTTCTGGAGGCGCCGCACGAGCATGAACTGGCAGCGAAACTCGCGCAGTTTGGCGAAGTGCTGAACAATGTGTCGGAAAAAGGCACGCCGCACACCCTCTGCACCTACCTGTACGATGTCGCCGGCCTGTTCTCCAGTTTCTACGAGAACTGCCCGATCCTCGCCGCCGACACCCCGGCACAAATGCAGAGCCGCCTGCGCCTCGCCGCGCTGACCGGCCGCACTCTCAAGCAAGGCCTGGAACTCTTGGGCCTGGAAACTCTGGAGCGTATGTAAGTTGGCTGCCAAGAAAAAACCTGCACCCAAGCGTGGCGCCAGCCGTTACCAAGCTCCAGCAAAGCAGCCGATCCCGGGCTGGCTGTGGATGGCCATCGGCCTGACGGTCGGCGCGTTCATCGTGTTCCTGATGAAGCTGGAGCCCGGCAAAGGCAGTGACACGGTCAAACGCGAAAAGGTCGAGCAACAGCAGAAAGCCAAGATCGCCGAGGCCAACAAGACGCCGCCGAGCCCGACGCAACCGGTGAAGCCGAAGTACGACTTCTACACCTTGCTGCCGGAATCGGAAGTCATCGTGCCGCCGGACGCCGTGCCGGAAAAAACCCTGCCGACGCCACAAGTGCCGGCGATTCCGACGACGCCGGTCACCCCGGCGGAAGCAGCGAAGATCGATACCGCCCGCGCGCAGGCAGCCCTGGCCGGTATCACGCCGCCGCCAGCGCCGCCGGTCAAGGCTGCGCCGGTGACCAGGTTCTTCCTGCAGGCGGGCTCGTTCCGCAAAGAGGCTGACGCAGACAAGGTTCGTGCGCAGATCATCCTGCTCGGCCAGGCTGTGGCGGTCGAGTCCGGCACCGTGAAAGACGAAACCTGGTATCGCGTTCTGGTCGGTCCGTTCAGCAACCGCGAACAACTGACCACAGCCCAGAAGCAACTGGCCGGCGCCGGGTTCAGCAATCTGTTGTTACAACAACGCCAGAACCGCTGAGTAGAGCTCGCCCCCAAACCCTGTGGCGAGGGGCTTGCCCCCGTTGGGGTGCGAAGCGCCCCCAAAACCCCTGTGGCGAGGGGGCTTGCCCCCGCTGGGGTGCGAAGCGCCCCCAAAACCCCTACACCGCGTTGCCTCAGGCAAATCCGGGATACTGATTTTGCGGCCGCTGCGCGACCGAACGGGGGCAAGCCCCCTCACCACAGGCAAGCCCCCTCACCACAGGCAAGCCCCCTCACCACAGCAAGCCCCCTCGCCACAATTAGTGCACGCCATTCGTCCCCCATCGCTTCTCTCAGTTGAAATCCACTCCACCACCCCCATATGAATGGGCATAAGGCATTTTCGCCCCGCTGCGTGGAGACTCTTCCCTTGACCACCATCGTTTCAGTTCGCCGCCACGGCAAAGTCGTCATGGGCGGCGACGGCCAGGTTTCCCTTGGCAACACCGTGATGAAAGGCAACGCGAAAAAAGTTCGGCGCCTGTATCACGGTCAGGTCATCGCCGGTTTTGCCGGCGCTACAGCTGACGCCTTTACCCTCTTCGAGCGCTTTGAAGGCCAGCTGGAAAAACACCAGGGCCATCTGGTTCGCGCCGCTGTCGAACTCGCCAAAGAATGGCGCACCGACCGCTCCCTGAGCCGCCTGGAAGCCATGCTCGCGGTTGCAAACAAAGATGCGTCCCTGATCATCACCGGTAACGGCGATGTGGTTGAGCCCGAAGACGGCCTGATCGCCATGGGTTCCGGTGGCGCCTACGCTCAAGCCGCTGCCAGCGCGCTGTTGAAAAAAACCGACCTGTCTGCCCGGGAAATCGTCGAAACCGCCCTCGGCATCGCCGGCGACATCTGTGTATTCACCAACCACACCCAGACCATTGAGGAGCAGGACTGCGCCGAGTAAGCCCGTGCAGGCCATCGCGCCACGGCTCATTCTTGCTTGAGGTCCGCCAAATATTATGTCCATGACTCCCCGCGAAATCGTCCACGAACTCAATCGCCATATCATCGGCCAGGACGATGCCAAGCGCGCCGTCGCCATTGCCCTGCGCAATCGCTGGCGCCGGATGCAGCTGCCCGAAGAGTTGCGCGTTGAAGTGACGCCCAAGAACATCCTGATGATCGGCCCGACCGGCGTCGGCAAAACCGAAATCGCCCGTCGCCTGGCCAAGCTGGCCAATGCGCCGTTCATCAAGGTTGAAGCGACCAAGTTCACCGAAGTCGGCTATGTTGGCCGCGATGTCGAATCGATCATCCGCGACCTCGCCGATGCCGCCATCAAACTCCTGCGCGAACAGGAAATCGTCAAGGTCCGCCACCGCGCCGAAGACGCCGCCGAAGAACGCATCCTCGATGCACTGCTTCCTCCGCCGCGCATGGGTTTCAGCAACGACGACACCCCGACTGCCGACTCCAACACCCGCCAGCTGTTCCGCAAGCGCCTGCGTGAAGGTCAGCTGGATGACAAGGAGATTGAAATCGAAGTCGCCGAAATGGCCGGCGTCGATATCTCCGCGCCTCCGGGCATGGAAGAAATGACCAACCAGTTGCAAAGCCTGTTCGCCAATATGGGCAAGGGCAAAAAGAAAGCTCGCAAGCTCAAGGTCAAAGAAGCGTTGAAACTGGTGCGCGACGAAGAAGCCAGCCGTCTGGTCAACGATGAAGAGTTGAAGGCCAAGGCTCTGGAAGCGGTCGAGCAGCACGGCATCGTGTTCATCGACGAAATCGACAAGGTCGCCAAGCGCGGCAATTCCGGTGGCGTCGACGTGTCCCGCGAAGGTGTGCAGCGCGACCTGCTGCCGTTGATCGAAGGCTGCACCGTCAACACCAAGCTGGGCATGGTCAAGACCGACCACATCCTGTTCATCGCTTCCGGTGCGTTCCACCTGAGCAAACCGAGCGACCTGGTGCCCGAACTGCAAGGTCGTCTGCCGATTCGCGTGGAGCTCAAGGCGCTGTCGCCGGAAGACTTCGAACGCATCCTCAGCGAGCCGCACGCATCGCTCACCGAGCAATATTGCGCTCTGCTGAAAACCGAAGGCCTGGGCATCGAGTTCCAGCCGAGCGGGATCAAGCGTATCGCCGAGATCGCCTGGCAGGTCAACGAAAAGACCGAAAACATCGGTGCCCGCCGCCTGCACACCCTGCTCGAGCGCCTGCTCGAAGAGGTGTCGTTCAGTGCCGGCGATCTGGCCAGCAGCCATGACGGCAAGGTCATCCAGATCGACGCCGACTACGTCAACAGCCACCTGGGCGAATTGGCGCAGAACGAAGACCTGTCCCGTTATATCCTGTAGGTCATGTGATTCCTTGTAGGAGCCGGCTTGCTGGCGATGGCGCACCTCAGATCGCCATCGCCAGCCAGCCGGCTCCTACAAGGTCAGGCCACGCATACAAACGGACATTTGGTCATGACCCAACTCCCCACCGACATCAAACTGCACAAAGCCTCGAAAACCCTGTCGCTGAAATACGCGTCCGGCGAGGAGTACACCCTGCCTGCCGAATTCCTGCGCGTGCACTCGCCTTCCGCCGAGGTCCAGGGCCACGGCAACCCCATCCTGCAATTCGGCAAAATCAACGTCGCTCTCACCAAGATAGAACCGGCCGGTCAGTACGCACTGAAACTGACATTCGACGACGGTCACGACAGCGGCTTGTTCACCTGGGAATACCTGTACGAATTGGCGCGACGTTATGACGCACTCTGGGACGATTATCTTGGCGAGCTCAAAGCGGCCGGAAAAACCCGCGATCCGGACCAGTCCGTGGTCAAGCTGATGCTCTAATCCGAGCCTGTCGTTCTTTAGAAGGCATTTTCTAATTTCATCTGTTTGAATGCTCGGCTCCAGCGCCACAGATCGGCCTGCTTGCGAAAAAAATAAAACTCGGGTAACCAATGGAACTGGCAAGTTCCCTGCAGTGATCTCTGAACTGAAAAGCAGCGATGCAGTATTAACGGTCACCTGGGCGGGAGTACCTGGCATTAGCTGTGTGAGTACACAGCAGGACCCGGTACTGGTCTCAGGACAATGGAGCGTCGTAGATGAGTGACAAGAATAACGATGACTTGAAATACCAAGCCTCGGAAAACACCCTGGGTTTGAATCCAGTCGTTGGATTACGTGGAAAGGATCTACTGGCTTCTGCTCGCATGGTGCTCAGGCAGGCCATCAAACAACCGATTCACAGCGCCCGGCATGTTGCCCATTTCGGCCTGGAGCTCAAGAACGTATTGTTGGGCAAATCCCAGCTGAACCCGTCGAGCGATGACCGTCGCTTCAACGATCCGGCCTGGAGCCAGAACCCGCTCTACAAACGTTATCTGCAGACTTACCTGGCGTGGCGCAAGGAGCTCCACCAGTGGATCGATGAAAGCAACCTGCCTGCCGGTGACGTCAGTCGCGGGCACTTCGTGATCAACCTCATGACCGAGGCCATGGCTCCGACCAACACCGCCGCCAACCCGGCTGCGGTCAAACGCTTCTTCGAAACCGGCGGCAAAAGCCTGCTCGACGGCCTTTCGCATCTGGCCAAGGATCTGGTACACAACGGCGGCATGCCGAGCCAGGTCAACATGGGCGCATTCGAGGTAGGCAAGACCCTGGCTGTGACCGAAGGTGCGGTGGTGTTCCGCAATGACGTACTGGAGTTGATCCAGTACAAACCGACCACCGAGCAGGTCCATGAACGGCCGTTGCTGGTGGTACCACCGCAGATCAACAAGTTCTATGTTTTCGACCTGAGTCCGGAAAAAAGCCTGGCGCGCTTCTGCCTGCGCAGCAACGTACAGACCTTTATCGTCAGCTGGCGCAACCCGACCAAGGCGCAACGCGAGTGGGGCCTCTCGACCTACATCGAGGCGCTCAAGGAAGCGGTCGACGTGATTAGCGCAATCACCGGCAGTAAAGACATCAACATGCTCGGCGCCTGCTCCGGCGGCATCACCTGCACCGCGCTGCTGGGTCATTACGCGGCGCTCGGTGAAAAGAAGGTCAACTCCCTGACTCTGCTGGTCAGTGTGCTCGACACCACCCTGGACAGCGACGTGGCCCTGTTTGTCGACGAGCAAACCCTCGAATCCGCCAAGCGCCAGTCCTACCAGGCCGGCGTTCTTGAAGGCCGTGACATGGCGAAAGTTTTCGCCTGGATGCGCCCCAACGACCTGATCTGGAACTACTGGGTCAACAACTACCTGTTGGGTAACGAGCCTCCGGTATTCGACATCCTGTTCTGGAACAACGACACCACCCGCTTGCCGGCCGCGTTCCACGGCGACCTGATCGAAATGTTCAAGAACAACCCGCTGATTCGACCTAATGCACTGGAAGTGTGCGGCACGCCGATCGATCTCAAGCAGGTCACGGTCGATGTGTTTTCCCTGGCCGGTACCAGCGACCACATCACCCCGTGGCGCTCGTGCTACAAGTCGGCACAACTGTTCGGCGGCAAGGTTGAATTCGTACTGTCCAGCAGCGGCCACATCCAGAGCATCCTCAACCCGCCAGGCAATCCGAAGTCGCGCTACATGACCAGCACTGAAATGCCCGTCAATGCCGATGACTGGCAGGAAGAGTCGACCAAACACACCGACTCCTGGTGGCTGCACTGGCACGCATGGCTGGGCGAGCGCTCGGGCAACCTGAAAAAGGCTCCACTGAAACTGGGCAACAAGGCTTATTCGGCAGGCGAAGCTGCACCGGGCACTTACGTACACGAGCGGTAACAGACACACCCCGCCCCCCTTTGTGGGAGCGGGCTTGCTCGCGAAAGCTATGGATCATCAACATCAATGTCGACTGACCTGACGCCTTCGCGGGCAAGCCCGCTCCCACAGGGGATCGAGGCAGAATTCGAAACTGCGACTCACAAGGCCTGAAGCATGCCGCAACCCTTTATATTCCGTACCGTCGATCTGGATGGCCAGACGCTCCGCACCGCGGTACGCCCCGGCAAGCCTCATTTGACGCCCCTGCTGATTTTCAACGGCATCGGCGCCAACCTGGAGCTGGTATTTCCGTTCATCGCGGCCCTGGACCCGGACCTGGAAGTCATCGCCTTCGATGTCCCCGGTGTCGGCGGTTCATCGACGCCGAGTCGGCCATATCGCTTTCCCGGACTGGCCAAGCTCACGGCACGCATGCTCGATTATCTCGACTACGGACAAGTCAATGTAATCGGCGTTTCCTGGGGAGGCGCCCTCGCCCAGCAGTTCGCCTATGACTATCCCGAGCGCTGCAAGAAACTGGTACTGGCTGCGACAGCGGCGGGCGCAGTGATGGTGCCGGGCAAGCCGAAAGTGCTGTGGATGATGGCCAGCCCTCGACGCTACATCCAGCCCTCCCACGTTATCCGCATTGCACCGCTGATCTATGGCGGCTCGTTCCGTCGCGATCCGACCCTGGCAGCCAATCACGCGGCAAAGGTCCGTTCGGCGGGCAAGCTCGGCTACTACTGGCAGCTGTTTGCCGGCTTCGGCTGGACCAGCGTTCACTGGCTGCACAAAATCAACCAGCCGACCCTGGTGCTGGCAGGGGATGACGATCCACTGATTCCGCTGATCAACATGCGCCTGCTGGCCTGGCGAATTCCCAACGCCCAGTTGCACATCATCGACGACGGACACCTGTTCCTGATTACCCGGGCCGAAGCAGTGGCGCCGATCATCATGAAATTCCTTGAGGAGGAGCGCCAGCGTGCGGTAATGCATCCGCATCCGGCGCCATTGGGCGGCTAAACCGGCCTGGCTTTTGCTTGCGCAAAGACATTGGCAGGACGCCGCGCCGCGCAACAACCCATTACAGTGTCTATGTTTGTTCTGGTTCGGTGTTTTGTTTGGCCTGAAGACGAAGGAGTGTTGATTCATGCGCGAGAAACCAGCGAGGGATTCCCTACCCACTCCCGCCGTGTTTATCAATGCACAAAGTGCGATTAGCGGCCTGAGTGGGCGGGATCTGTTATCGACCCTGCGCAGCGTTGCCGCCTACGGCGTACGCAATCCGCTGCACAGCGCCCGACATGCCTTGAAACTCGGTGGTCAGCTTGGCCGCGTGCTGCTGGGGGATACCCTGCACCCGACCAATCCGCATGACGCTCGTTTCGCCGACCCGGCATGGAGCCTCAACCCGTTTTACCGTCGCAGTCTGCAGGCCTACCTCAGCTGGCAGAAACAGACCAAAACCTGGATCGACGAGAGCAACATGAGCACGGATGATCGCGCCCGGGCTCACTTCGTTTTTACCTTGCTCAACGACGCGGTGTCGCCGTCAAACAGCCTGCTCAATCCGCTGGCGATCAAGGAGATCTTCAACTCCGGCGGCAACAGCCTGGTCCGCGGCATCAGCCATCTGATCGACGATCTTCTGCACAACGACGGCCTGCCCAGGCAAGTCACCAAGCAGGCATTCGAGGTCGGCAGGACCGTCGCCACCACCACGGGTGCCGTGGTGTTTCGCAACGAATTGCTGGAGTTGATCCAGTACAAGCCGATGAGCGAAAAGCAGTATTCCAAACCGCTGCTGGTGGTGCCGCCGCAGATCAACAAATACTACATATTCGATCTGAGCCCCCATAACAGCTTCGTCCAGTACGCACTGAAAAACGGTTTGCAAACCTTCATGATCAGTTGGCGCAACCCGGATGTGCGTCACCGCGAGTGGGGGCTGTCGACCTACGTTGCAGCCGTGGAAGAAGCCATGAATGTCTGCCGGGCGATCACCGGTGCGCGCGAGGTCAACTTGATGGGCGCCTGTGCCGGCGGGCTGACCATTGCCGCGTTGCAGGGCCACCTGCAGGCCAAGCGTCAGCTTCGGCGGGTGTCCAGCGCAACCTATCTGGTGAGCCTGCTGGACAGCCAGATGGACAGTCCGGCAGCGCTCTTTGCCGATGAACAGACCCTTGAAGCCGCCAAGCGCCGCTCGTATCAGAAGGGCGTGCTGGACGGGCGCGACATGGCCAGGATTTTCGCCTGGATGCGCCCCAACGATCTGATCTGGAGCTACTTCGTCAACAACTACCTGTTGGGCAAGGAGCCGCCAGCGTTCGACATCCTCTACTGGAACAACGACAACACGCGCCTGCCGGCCGCCCTGCATGGCGACCTGCTGGACTTCTTCAAGCACAACCCGCTGACTCACCCCGGCGGGCTGGAAGTCTGCGGTACACCAATCGACTTGCAAAAGGTAAATGTCGACAGCTTCAGCGTGGCCGGCATCAACGATCACATCACGCCGTGGGACGCGGTGTACCGCTCCGCCCTGCTGCTGGGTGGGGAGCGGCGCTTTGTCCTGTCCAACAGCGGTCATGTGCAGAGCATTCTCAATCCGCCGGGCAACCCGAAGGCCAACTACGTCGAAAACGGCAAACTGAGCAGCGATCCACGGGCCTGGTACTACGAGGCCAAGCATGTCGATGGCAGCTGGTGGACTCAATGGCTGCTCTGGATTCAGGAGCGCTCCGGCGCGAAGAAAGAAACCCACATGGCTCTCGGCAATCAGAATTATCCACCGATGGAGGCGGCGCCCGGTACTTACGTGCGCGTACGCTGACGCTAAACGAACCATTAAGAAGACTGGATGAAAACCCGCGACCGGATTCTCGAATGTGCCTTGCAGTTGTTCAACCAGAAGGGTGAACCGAACGTCTCGACCATGGAAGTTGCCAACGAAATGGGCATCAGCCCGGGCAACCTGTACTACCACTTCCACGGCAAGGAACCGCTGATTCTTGCGCTGTTCGAACGCTTTCAGAGCGAGCTTTCACCGCTGCTCGATCCACCGGCCGATGTCGAGCTGGCGCCAGAGGATTACTGGCTGTTCCTGCACCTGATCGTAGAACGCCTGGCGCACTACCGGTTTCTGTTCCAGGACCTGTCCAACCTCGCCGGACGCCTGCCGAAACTGGCCAAGGGCATTCGTAATCTGCTCAATGCACTCAAGCGCACCATGGCGTCGTTGCTCGCGCGATTGCAGGCTCGGGGGCTGGTGGTCAGCGATACCCAGGCGCTGGGACAGCTGGTGGAGCAGACCACCATGACGCTGCTGTTTTCCCTGGACTATCAGCGAATTCTCGATCGCGAAGGTGAAGTGCGACTGGTGGTTTATCAAGTGATGATGCTGGTGGCACCACACCTTTTGCCGTCGCTCAAGGCTGCGACTGAGCAGATGGCGATGCAGTATCTCGACGAGCACGGATAACTCTGACAATGCAGTCCCTGTAGGAGCGAGCCTGCTCGCGAAAAACCTGAGGGCGCCGCAGGCATTCAGGAAGCCCGCGTTATCGTTGACGACCATCGCGAGCATGCTCGCTCCTACAGGGGATATGCGACGCATAAAAAAACGCCCGACCTTCGCAGGCCGGGCGTTTTCTTGAGCCCTGAAGAATCAGGACTGACTGGTTGGCGTCGATGGAGCTGGCGCGACAGTCGGGGTCACAGCAGGGGTCGGCGCGGTAGCGGAGTTCGATGCGCTGACTGGTGCTGCCGGCTTGGCGGCAGGCACTGCTGGTTTTGCTGCGGCGGCCTTCGGAGCTGCCGGCTTCTTCACTGCAGGTTTTTTTGCGGCCGGTTTGGCTGCAGGTTTGGCTGCTGCAGTTTTAGCCGCTGGCTTGGCGGCGGCCGGCTTGGCCGCTGCTTTGGCTGCAGCAGGTTTGGCAGCGGCAGTTTTCGCCGCAGGCTTGGCAGCCGCCTTGGTCAGTGGCTTGGCAGCGGTTTTAGCTGCTGGCTTGGCTGCCGCGGTTTTGGCCGCAACAGGCGCAACCTTGGCACCGGTCAGTTTTTCGATTTGCTTGGTCAGGGTATCAACCTTGCTGTGCAGAGCCTTGACTTCATTGCGGCTTGGTACGCCCAGACGCGAAATGGCGCTGTTCAGACGCTTGTCGAAAGCACCTTCCAGCTCATCCCATTTGCCCAGGGCACGATCTTTCACGTCGCTGATACGCGACTTGGCGGAAGAAGCGGAATCCTTGGCGGCGTCGACTTTTTTGCCAACAGCGTTTTTGGTGAGCTTCTCGGCTTTCTCGCCGTCTTTTACCAATGCATCGAAGAGTTTGCTGCCGTCAGTGTCGATCTTCGAGTACACACCCAAGCCAGCCAGCCAGATCTTACGGGAGTAGTCTTCGACTTTCCCGATCCACGAGCTGCCTTCTTTCTCGGTGTTCTTTTTAACAGCCATCCCGTTCTCCTTAAGATTTACGCGCGACGCGTTCGAGCAATGCCGTCAGCTCATCGAGCTTGGCAGAGAGTGTCTCAACGTCATGTTTAGACGCAATACCGATACGATTCAAGGTACTTGCGACACGCGTGTCAAAGGCCTTCTCGACGCGGTCGAGCTGAACTTCAACCTTGCCTTTGAAAGTGCTGACTTCGCTCTTGGCTTCGTCGATCTCGCTATTGGCCGCTTCGATTTTCTCAGCGACTACTTTTTTGCCTTTCTTTTCAACAGCTTGACCGGACTTGACCAGCTCTTGAAAGTATTCGCCGCCCTCTTGGCCGACCTTGGCGTAGGCACCCAGCCCTGCCAGCCAGATCTTGCGGGCGTAGGATTTGACGTCGCCCAGAGCGCTGGTCGATGCGTCGATTTTTTTCTTCAGAATAACTTTGGCCATGGTGCACCTCACGCGCAAAAGGTTTGAGGAACTGCCCGGATAGGTGTCGGGCTCTGGCACAAAGTAGGGAGAAAAATTAGAAACGGCACCCTAACAACCGACATAAATCTCTGGCGGCACCCCAAAACAAATGTGGGAGCGGGCTTGCTCGCGAAGGCGGTGGGTCAGTTGATAAAAATCTCACTGACACACCGCCTTCGCGAGCAAGCCCGCTCCCACAAGGGATCTCATTACAGCCGCAAATCAGACCAGGGCTTTATCCAGCGCCTTTTCGATTTCCGATTTGATCATACCACTCATGGCCGACATCATCAGGCCCAGCTCGACATCGACCTTGATCGAATCTTCACTGACATGCACCGCTCCTTTGACCCCGGAGCGCTTGAGGTTCAGGGTATCGCCTGACCACTGCGGCTCCAGGCCATACTGATCGGAGAGTTTCTGTGCCAGTTGGTCGGCCTTCTCGCGCGCCGCTTCCTTACCCAGGCCGTGGGCACGTTCAACACTAATTCGGGCCATTGAATGACTCCTGCTTTATGAATGCTTGGTCAGGACATTTGACCCGCGCTGCGTCAAATCGTCCCGGCGATTGCCTATCTTACCTTTAGCCATTCCAAGACAAAGCATGCCTTGGGGATTAGAATGGCGCGCATTCTCTTCTGGTGACAGCGATATGACTGATCAGCGCAAAGGCAGCGATGCCGAACCCACCACTCACTTCGGCTTCAAAAACGTTCCGGAAAGCCAGAAAGCGGAAAAAGTCGCCGAGGTTTTCCACTCGGTAGCCGCCAAGTACGACTTGATGAATGACCTTCTGTCGGGCGGCATGCACCGTCTTTGGAAGCGTTTTGCAATCGAACTGTCCGGCGTGCGCAGCGGTAACCGCGTACTCGACATCGCCGGCGGCACCGGTGACCTGACCAAAAAGTTCTCGCATCTGGTAGGCCCGACCGGCCAGGTCGTACTGGCCGACATCAACGAATCCATGCTCAAGGTCGGTCGTGACCGCCTGCTGGATCTGGGTGTGGCCGGCAACGTCGAGTTCGTCCAGGCCGACGCGGAAAAACTGCCGTTCCCGGACAACCATTTCGACTGCGTGACCATCGCCTTCGGCCTGCGCAACGTGACCCACAAGGAAGACGCCCTGCGCTCGATGCTGCGCGTGCTCAAGCCAGGCGGCCGCCTGCTGGTTCTGGAGTTCTCCAAGCCGACCAACGCGCTGATGTCCAAGGCCTACGACGCTTACTCGTTCGCCTTCATGCCGCTGATGGGCAAGCTGATCACCAACGACTCGGAAAGCTATCGCTACCTGGCCGAATCGATCCGCATGCACCCGAACCAGGAAACCCTGAAGTCGATGATGGTCGAGGCCGGTTTCGACCGCGTGACCTATCACAACATGACCGCAGGCATCGTTGCCCTGCACCGCGGCATCAAGCCCTGATGCTGCTCGCCGGCCTGCTCGCCAGCGTTGAACCCGGCCTGAACCGGGTGCTGCGCCTCGACAGCACGGCGCTGCCGCGGTTGGCGCATTTGAGCGGCAAGGTAATAGCCGTCGACTGCCGCAGCCCGGCGCTGCAACTGTTCATCCTGCCCAGCGATGAAGGCCTGATGCTCGCCTCCCAGTGGGAAACCGGCGCCGATTGCACCTTGCGTGCACCGGCCTCAAGCCTGTTGAAACTGGCGATAAGCAAGGACAAGACTGCGGTGCTGCACGCCCCGGAAGTCGAACTGGACGGTGACAGCGGCGTGCTGCTGGAACTGGCGGCGATCCTTCAGGACCTTGAGCTGGACTGGGAGTACGAACTCTCGCGCTGGCTGGGGCCGGTCGCCACGCAACTGGTCGGCGGCCACCTGCGCAGCCGCGCCCGCTGGTATCAGCAAGGGTTCGCCAGCCTGAACCAGAACCTGGGTGATTACCTGGCCGAAGAATCGCGCACCCTCGTCGGTCAGCGCGAAGCCGAGGCCCGCTTCAGTGAACTGGACCGGATCAAACTCGATCTGGAACGACTTGAGGCGCGCTTCGAGCGCCTTTCCCGATCCCTCGACCCAAGCGATAACGCATGAAGCTGCTTGCCGTCCGCCGTTTGTTGCGCATCCAGCGCGTTGTGATCCGTTACCGTCTCGATGACCTGCTGTTCGCCCTGCCGCTGCCCTGGTTTTTACGGGCGTTGCGGTATGCGCTGCCGTGGCGCTGGTTCCCGCGCAAGACTCTGGACCTGAGCCGTGGCGCGCGCCTGCGCCTGGCACTGCAGGACCTGGGGCCGATTTTCATCAAGTTCGGGCAGATTCTTTCCACTCGCCGCGACCTGCTGCCCGAGGATATTGCCGATGAGCTGATGAAGCTGCAGGACCGCGTGCCGCCGTTCGACTCGCAGGTGTCGGTCAAGCTGATCGAAGAACAGCTCGGCAAGAAAATCAGTGAAGTGTTCAGCCGTTTCGACGTCGAACCGCTGGCCTCGGCCTCGGTGGCACAAGTGCACGCCGCGCAGTTGAAAACCGGCGAAGAAGTGGTGGTCAAGGTGATCCGCCCGGGCCTCAAACCGGTGATCGCCCAGGACCTGGCGTGGCTATTCATTCTCGCTCGCGCCGCTGAGAAACTTTCCGCCGATGCGCGCCTGCTGCATCCGGTCGACGTGGTTCAGGACTACGAAAAAACCATCTACGACGAACTCGACCTGCTGCGCGAGGCGGCCAACGCCAGCCAGTTGAAGCGCAACTTCGAAGGCTCGCCGCTGCTGTACGTACCACAAGTCTATTGGGACTGGTGCCGGCCGAAAGTACTGGTGATGGAGCGTATCTACGGCATCCAGGTCACCGATCTGGCCACCCTCGCCGACCAGCGCACCGACATGAAAATGCTCGCAGAGCGCGGCGTGGAGATTTTCTTCACCCAGGTGTTTCGCGACAGTTTCTTCCACGCCGACATGCATCCCGGCAACATCTTCGTTAGCACCGTGAACCCGTGGAGCCCGCAATACATTGCGATCGACTGCGGCATCGTTGGCAGCCTCACGCCGGAGGACCAGGATTATCTGGCGCGTAACCTGTTCGCTTTCTTCAAGCGCGATTATCGCCGCGTGGCACAGCTGCACATCGATTCGGGCTGGGTGCCAGCGGAAACCAAACTCAACGAGTTCGAAGCCGCGATCCGTACGGTGTGCGAACCGATCTTCGAAAAACCGTTAAAAGATATTTCCTTCGGCCAAGTGCTGATGCGCCTGTTCCAGACCGCGCGGCGCTTCAACATGGAAGTGCAACCGCAGCTGGTGCTCTTGCAGAAAACCCTGTTGAACATCGAAGGCCTGGGCCGCCAGCTGTACCCGGACCTCGATCTGTGGAACACCGCGCAACCGTTCCTCGAACGCTGGATGCGCGAGCGGGTCAGCCCCAAAGCTCTACTGGGCAATGTGCAGAGCCAGTTCGAACAGATCCCGCACTTGGCCAACATGGCCCGCGACCTGCTCGAACGTATGTCCCAGCCCCACGCCTACGACCCGCCACCACCGTGGCACCGTCGCCACGACGACTGGTTCCTGCGCCTGCTCGGCACGGCCCATCTGGCCGGTGGCGCGGTCCTCGCCGCAGGCGGGCCGTTGAACGATCTGGCCTACTGGCCGGCGGGCATCATGATGGCTGTCGGTTTGTATCTGGTCGTACGCCGATAGCCAGTTGTGCTGCGCACTGGCACACTGTTTCAACGTTGAGCCTGACTCATGAAATGTCGGGTTCGCTGTCGGAGTCGAAAATGAAAAACTGGCTGGACGAGATCAAGTGGGACGCAGATGGCCTGGTGCCGGCGATTGCCCAGGATCACAAGACCGGGCGCGTCCTGATGATGGCCTGGATGAACCGTGAAGCACTGGAACTGACCGCAGCCGAGAACCGTGCCATTTACTGGTCACGCTCGCGTGGCAAACTGTGGCGCAAGGGTGAAGAGTCCGGCCACGTGCAGACCCTGCACGAGATGCGCCTGGACTGTGATGCCGACGTGATTATCCTGATGGTCGAGCAGATCGGTGACATTGCCTGTCATACCGGTCGCCAGAGCTGCTTCTATCGCGTTTTCGAAAACGGCGACTGGACGACTGTCGACCCGGTCCTGAAAGATCCGCACGCCATCTATTGCGCAGGACACAAACATGAGTGACACGCTGACCCGTCTGGCCCAAGTGCTGGAAGAGCGCAAAGGCGCCGCCGCCGACAGCTCATATGTCGCCAGCCTGTACCACAAGGGCTTGAACAAGATTCTGGAAAAAGTCGGCGAAGAGTCGGTCGAAACCATCATTGCAGCCAAGGATGCCGCCGTCAGCGGTGACTGCAGCGATGTAATCTACGAGACTGCCGACTTATGGTTCCACAGCATGGTCATGCTCGCCCAACTGGGGCAGCATCCACAGGCTGTACTCGATGAACTGGACCGTCGTTTCGGTCTGTCCGGACACGCCGAGAAAGCCTCGCGCCCGTCCGCCTGAATAACGATTAGAGAGGAGCAGCAGCATGGGCATTTTTGACTGGAAACACTGGGTCGTCATCCTGGTTGTCGTGGTACTGGTATTCGGTACCAAGAAACTGAAAAACCTTGGCACCGACGTCGGTGAATCGATCAAGGGCTTCCGCAAAGCCATGAACGATGACGAAAAACCGGCCGATCCGACCGCGACCCCAGCCCAACCGGTTCCACCGGTTCAGCCACAGGCCTCTGTAAACCAGCCGCACACCATCGACGTGCAGGCACAGAAAGTCGAAGAGCCGATCCGCAAAGACGTGTGAGCACTGACTAATGTTTGGTATCAGCTTCTCTGAATTGCTGCTTGTCGGCCTCGTGGCCCTGCTGGTGCTGGGCCCCGAGCGTCTGCCGGGCGCTGCGCGCACCGCAGGCCTGTGGGTCGGGCGACTGAAGCGCAGCTTCAATGCGATCAAACAGGAAGTTGAACGTGAGATCGGTGCCGACGAAATTCGTCGGCAACTGCACAACGAACACATCCTGTCGCTTGAGCAGGAGGCGCGGAAGATCTTCACGCCGACCCAGCAGGAGCCGACGCCGGTCGAACACGTTGGAACGCAGACGATTCACACTGCCGCCGCGCCAACACCTGCGCCGGCGCCCGCTGTCGCCACAACTGAAGCTGCGCCAGTCGTTGTGGCGACCCCGGAAGAACCTGTTGCTCCAGCCGCCGCGCCGACCACGCCGACCACGGCAGCGCCTAACGACACCACTTTGCCGCCGCGAGCCCCATGAGCGACCTTCCTGAAAATGACCAGCACATGCCGCTGGTTTCGCACCTCACCGAGCTGCGTACCCGCCTGCTGCGTTGTGTAGCGGCGATCTTCATCATCTTCGCCGGGCTGTTCGCTTTCACCCAGCAGATCTACACCTTCGTCTCCACGCCGCTGCGCGAGTACCTGCCGGTCGGCGCGACGATGATCGCCACCGACGTGTCGTCGCCGTTCCTGACGCCGCTGAAGCTGACCATGATGGTCTCGCTGTTCCTGGCCATCCCGGTGATCCTGCATCAGATCTGGGGCTTCATCGCCCCGGGCCTGTACAAGCATGAAAAGCGCATCGCCGTGCCCCTGCTGGTTTCGAGCATTTTGCTGTTCTACGCTGGCATGGCGTTCGCCTATTACCTGGTGTTCCCGCTGATTTTCAAATTCTTCGCCGCCGCCACCCCGGCCGGGGTTGAAATGATGACCGACATCAGCAGCTACCTGGATTTCGTCATGACGCTGTTCTTCGCCTTCGGCGTGGCGTTCGAGATTCCGGTGGCCGTGGTGCTGCTGGTGTGGATAGGCGTGGTCGACGTCAAATACCTGAAGAAAATCCGCCCGTACGTGATCATCGGCTGCTTCGTGGTCGGCATGATCCTGACGCCGCCGGACATCTTCTCGCAGACACTGCTGGCCGTGCCGATGTGGATGCTGTTCGAGGTTGGCATCCTGTTCGGCAGCCTGATCAGCAAGCGCGGCGAACATCCGGACGACCAACCGGCTGACGATCACAACGACCAGCCGCCAGCGACTCAAGCGTGAACCTGCTGCTCCTCGAGGAGGCCGACTTTATCGCGGCTGACCGGGTGGTCCTGCGCGACCGTCGTTTGACTCACATGCAGCAAGTACATCGCTGCGAAGTCGGCGACAGCATGCGTGTCGGGCGGATCGGCGGGCTGATGGGATCGGCCGAGGTGTTGCGCCTGGACGCAGCTGAAGCGGAGTTGCGCGTCACACTCGACCAATCGCCGCCGGCCAAGCTGCCGCTGACCCTGGTACTGGCCCTGCCACGACCCAAGATGCTGCGCAGGGTGTTTCAGACCGTGGCCGCCATGGGAGTGCCACGCATCGTGCTGGTCAACAGCTATCGCGTCGAGAAGAGCTTCTGGCAGACACCGTTCCTTGAGCCTGAAGCGATTCGCGAGCAATTGATCCTCGGCCTTGAACAAGCCCGGGACAGCGTACTGCCACAGGTTGTTATCGAGAAGCGCTTCAAGCCGTTTGTCGAAGACCGCCTGCCGGCGATTAGCGAAGGCACCCTGGGCCTGGTCGGGCACCCGGGCAACTATCCGCCCTGCCCTCGTGCGCTGAACGAGCCGGTGACCCTGGCGATCGGCCCCGAGGGCGGCTGGATCCCCTATGAAATCGATTTGCTGGGCAAGTCCGGCCTGCAACCGGTGCAGTTGGGCGAGCGTATCCTTCGCGTCGAAACCGCCGTAACCGCGCTATTGGCCCGCCTCTTCTAAATTCACACAGCCCTACAGAATATCTGCGCGCCGCCGATATACCCCCCACAAAACCAATTTGCGGTCAGGGGAGAAGTAGCATGTACAGTTGGCTAGCCGAGAATCTTGGGCACATACGTGTCAAACGCAAACTGGGAATCGGTTTTGGCCTGCTGTTATTGCTGACACTGCTGATCACCTTCACCGGCTGGTCCGGCCTGAGCGGCGTGATCAGCCGTGGCGACAAGCTAGGTTTCATCGCCACTGTCAACGAGCTGACCAAGGATCTGCGCCTGGCGCGCATGGACTATGAAATGCGTCGCGGCGAGCAAGGCCCCGCAGCCGTCAACGACCTGTTAGGCAAGCTCGAAACCGGCCTGCATACCGCGCGCAGCCTGATTGAGCAACCAGCTGACGCCGCCATGGTGGATCAACAACTGGCCGCTGTCGCCGAGTACCGCCGCGCGTTCAGCGACATGACCCGGGCAGGCGCCCAGCGCGAGGACGCCCGCAGCAAACTCGGCGCCACTGCCGACACCGCAGTGGCCCGTGTCGCCGAAGTGGAAAAATCCATGCTGCAAGGCGACAGCGTGAGCGCCTTCAACAGCGTGATCAACCTCAGCAAGCTGATCCAGCAGGCACGCTTCCAGGTACGCGGCTACACCTACAGCGGCAAGAGCGAAGCTGCACAGCCCGCCCTGGACGGCATCGACAATGCCCTGAAAAACCTCGAGAGCCTTCCAGCCACATTGCCCGAAGAGCACCTGGCCAACCTGCAACAGGCCACCGACGCCCTCAAGGCCTATCGCGCCGCTGTCAGCCAGTTCAGTGATTCCCAGATGGCCACGACCCAATCACTGGAGCGCATGGCCGCCCAAGGCGACATCCTGCTGGACCTGAGCAAGAAACTCACCGTTTCGCAAACCGTTGTCCGCGACACCGATGCCGCTCACGCCAAGAACATGCTGACCCTGGTTACCGCGCTGGCGATTGCCTTCGGCTTGCTGGCGGCATGGGCAATTACCCGGCAAATCGTCATCCCCCTGAACCAGACCCTGGCAGTGGCCGAGCGCGTGGCCGCCGGTGACCTGACGCAAAACCTTGTGTCCCTGCGCCGCGATGAACTTGGTCAACTGCAACGCGCCATGCAAGGCATGACCCGGGGCCTGCGCGAACTGATCGGTGGGATCAGTGATGGCGTTACCCAGATCGCCAGCGCTGCCGAGGAGTTGTCCGCCGTCACCGAGCAGACCAGCGCCGGGGTTAACAGTCAGAGAGTCGAGACCGATCAGGTCGCCACCGCCATGAACGAAATGGCTGCCACCGTGCAGGAAGTCGCACGCAACGCCGAGGAAGCATCCGAAGCGGCGGTCGCCGCCGACCAGCAGGCCCGCGAAGGCGACAAGGTGGTCGGCGAAGCGATCGCCCAGATCGAGCGCCTGGCCAGGGAAGTCGGTAACTCCACCGAAGCCATGGGTGAGCTCAAGCGCGAGAGTGACAAGATCGGCAGCGTATTGGACGTGATCAAATCCGTGGCCCAGCAAACCAACCTGCTGGCACTCAACGCGGCGATTGAAGCGGCCCGTGCCGGTGAGGCCGGGCGCGGTTTTGCCGTGGTCGCCGACGAAGTCCGCAGTCTGGCCCAGCGTACCCAGAAGTCCACCGAAGAGATCGAAGAACTGATCGTCGGCCTGCAAAACGGCACCCAGCAAGTGGCGACCATCATGGACAACAGCCGCAACCTGACCGACAGCAGCGTCGAACTGACCCGCCGTGCCGGTACTTCACTGGAAAGCATTACCCGTACCGTATCGACCATTCAGGCGATGAACCAACAGATTGCAGCGGCGGCCGAGCAGCAAAGCGCCGTGGCCGAGGAAATCAACCGAAGCGTGTTGAACGTACGGGATGTGTCGGACCAAACGTCGGCGGCGAGTGAAGAGACGGCAGCGTCCAGTGTTGAGCTGGCGCGATTGGGTACACATCTGCAAATGTTGGTGGGGCGCTTTAAAGTTTGAATATTTAAAGAGGGCTTGCCCAACGCGGACAAGCCCTCCCTCACTCAACAATATAAAAACACTAACTTACGACTGTAGAAAAACTGAATACAAAGGCGCCGAACACAAACCAAAAACCCGGCATGCTAAGTTCACTCCTCAATCAAAGGAACCACAGCAAAGCACTATGTTAATAGCGCAGACGCGATTATTACGCATAGACATGCTTGTTGTTGGCTAATCACAAGGAGTGAACATCATGAACGTAACAAACTTTACACTTGGCAATGCCTGGATGACGGGCATCTATGAACATATCAAGAACCTGCGCGTGCACCAGCTCGCTCTACCCTCTGCCCATAATTCCGGTGTGGATAAAGGCTCACTGGATCCTGTTTTCGGCAATTGGATGGCATGCCAGGACTATTTTTTCGGCACCCAGTTGAACCAGGGTGCCCGTGTCCTCGATTTGCGCGTTACCGACTACAGTTACAGAAAAGATGTTGGTGGCTCGAAGGTCCCTCGATACAAATTCATCGAGGAGTTCAAGTGTGTACATGGTTTACCTGGAAGAAATTTCGACCAATGCCTTGCGGAGGTCAAAAGGTTCGCGGAGTCAAATCGTGGCGAGCTGATAATACTGGACATTCACAAGTTTGACCGTGGCAGAAATCTGAATGACAGCATTGGACGCTTTCGAAACAAGTTAAGCCAACTGAATCATTTACTGATCCCACCCACCGCAAGAAACCTGACTTTGGCCGAAATCAAGAAGAGCCACCCTAATCGCAATGTAATCATTTGCTGGGAAGGCGGCGCCTACTGGAATACCATCCAGCACATATGGGAAGGCGATCAGACAACTCGAGCACAACTTGAAAGTTTCATCAACAGAGCCAGGGCAAGAGTTTCCAGCAGTACATTCAGCTCACTGTCAGCGACCATTTATAACACCGGAGGCCCAATGCGCCTGAGGCGAGGCGAGAAAGTCTGGACAGACGTGTTCCATCCGCAACATAGCGTTTTCAACATCATCAATGCAGACTTCATTCAAGACACAGGCATCGTCGAAAAATGCATTGAGCTTAACAAGGCCAGAGGCGCGCGCAGCTAATTGATATCGGCTGATATCAGCATCCGCCCGCACGTCGCCGAGCCTGCTCACGGCAAAGCGACGTGCTGAAAAACCTGGCTACAGGCGCTTGCGCTATAGAACCTGGCGCAAAAATGCCTGAGCCCGCGGATCTTTCGGGGCATCGAAAAACTGCGCTGGCGATGCATCTTCCAGCAACTTGCCATGATCGAAGAACAGCACACGATCGGCTACTTCCCGGGCAAAACCCATTTCGTGGGTGACGCACACCATGGTCATGCCTTCCACGGCCAGGTTCTTCATCACATCCAGCACTTCGCCGACCATTTCCGGGTCCAACGCCGAGGTCGGCTCATCGAACAGCATCACCTTCGGTTCCATCGCCAGCGCCCGGGCGATCGCCACGCGCTGTTGCTGACCGCCGGACAGCCGTGACGGAAACTCGTTGGCCTTCTGCGCAATGCCGACCTTTTCCAACAGCGCCAAGGCCTTGGCTTCACGCTCCTTTTTGCCGCGTTTGCGCACGACTTTCTGCGCCAGGCAGAGGTTTTCCAGTACGGTCATGTGCGGGAACAGGTTGAAGTGCTGGAACACCATGCCGACTTCGCGGCGATACGCGTTTACATCGGTTTTCGGGTCAGCCAGTTGCAGACCATCGATGCTTACCGAGCCCGAATCGAACTCTTCCAGGCCATTGAGGCAGCGCAGAAAGGTCGACTTGCCGGAACCGGACGGGCCGATCACCACCAGTACTTCGCCCTTGGCCACCGTGGTGCTGACGTTATCCACCGCACGCACCACCTGACCACGGGTGTCGTAGACTTTTACCAGATCGCGGACTTCAATCACTTTGCGCGAGCCTCCGCTCAAGCCGGCTGGCGATTTTCGACAGCGGCAGGTTGATCAACAGGTACAGGCCGGCGACACAGAACAGGATTTCGAACGGCGAGAACGACGTGGTAATGACTTCACGACCGCTTTTGAGCAGTTCGGTAATCGCGATCACCGACACCAGCGAGGTGTCCTTGACCAGGCTGATGAACTGCCCAGCCAGCGGTGGCAACACGCGCTTGAACGCTTGCGGCAGCACCACATGGCGCATCGACTGACCCGCACTCAGGCCCAGGGACCGTGCAGCTTCATTCTGACCACGGGCGATCGACTGCACGCCCGAGCGGATGATTTCCGCTACGTAAGCACCTGTAAACAGCGACAGCGCAGCGATCCCGGCGAACTCCCGGGACAGGTTCATCACCGTGCCGATGAAGAAGTAGAAAATGAAGATCTGTACCAGCAGCGGCGTGCCACGCACCAGTTCGACGTAAATGGTCGAGAGGTCGCGCAAGGTCGGGTTGTTCGACAGGCGGCACAAGCCGGTGGCGAGGCCGATCAGCAGACCTAGCACACCAGAGACCACCGATAGCCACAAGGTGGTCCAGAGGCCCCACATCAGCGGTCCTGCGGCCCAATGGCGGGTTACGCCGACCACGTCACCTTCGGCCACATCATCGCCCTGGGCGACTTGCAGGCTGTTTTCGTCGACGGTCAGGTGTTGTTCATCGCCTGCATCGTTACGCAGGGTCACTTGCGCCTTGTCGCCTTTACGCACCAGTTCGCTGACGGTGGAGATGTCGGCGGCGCGTTGGGATTCTTCGGCGTGGTAGGCGAAGTACTGCGGTACGCGGTTCCAGCGCCATTCGTAGGACATCAGCGAGGTGGCGTAATACAACGCGCCGGCCAGACCGATCAGCACCAGCACGGTCAGGGCGTGCCAGGGCCATTGGGCTTTTTTCTGTTTCATTGCAGGTTCCGGAATTTGTGTTGCCTTGGAGGCCGTCATCGCCAGCAGGCTGGCTCCCACAGGGGAATGCATTTCATTGTGAGAGCCAGCCTGCTGGCGATTCGGCGCGACGCGGTCTATCTGACCGAGCCTTACTCCATGTCCTTCTGCCAAGCGGTGTCTTTGAACCACTTGTCATGGATGCGATCGTAGGTGCCGTCTTCGTGGATCTGGTGCAGGAAGTTGTTGATGAAGTTGATGCTGTCGTAGTCACCCTTCTTCAGGCCGAACGCCAGGGGCTCGTAGGTGAACGGCTTGTCGAGGAATACCAGCTTGCCGTTGCCGACCTTGTTCACAGCCACAACGTTGTAAGGCGCGTCGTAGATAAAGGCATCGGCCTTGCCATTGACCACGTCGAGCACCGCTTCCTGCTCATTGTCATAGCCGTGGTATTTGGCTTTGGAGATCAGCTTCTTCGCGACCATCTCACCGGTGGTGCCAAGCTTGGAGGTGATGCGGTAGTCGGCAGTGTTCAGGTCTTTGTAGGACTTGATGGTGCCTTCCAGCTCCTTGCGGATCAGCAAGGTTTGGCCGACCACGATGAACGGTTCGCTGAAATTCAGGCGCAGGTTGCGCTCCTGAGTCAGGGTCATGCCGCTGCCGATCATGTCGAACTTGTCGGTGAGCAGGGCCGGGATGATGCCGTCGTAACCGGTAGACACCAGCTCCAGCTTGACACCCATGGCCTTGGTCATCGCTTTGAGGATGTCGACTTCGAAACCGATGATCTCGCCGCGCTTGTTGGTCATCTCGAACGGCATGTAGGTCGGGTCCATGCCGACCTTCAAGGTGCCGCGCTTGACCGCATCATCAATGGCACCGGCCTGCGCCGCGCTGACTGCAACCAATGCCGTGACGCCGACCAGCAGCATCGACAGATACTTCTTCATCTTCAAGTCCCCAAAACCATTGCGATATGAGGCGCGCAAATGGTGGCTTCCGTAAGGAAACACACCAATACGGAGAAAAATTATCCGGGCGCACCAATTCGGGGATGGATGCTAACGCACTCGTTCATTTGCACAAGAGCTTGGCGACGTTCAGGCAAAAAAAGCCCGTTATTCCATGAAGGTAACTGTACTGACCTATGCATCGGGTCGCAGCCACTGGTCGCAACTGTCATTTATGACAGCTACACAGCTAGCGCTTTTAAGAATTTACTTGGGTAGGCGCCCCTGTCGGATTCTCATCTCTCAAGGGCCTCATTCCAATACTGACAAGGAGTTCAACGTGTCTACTACCTCCCCCAATATAGCCACTTCCCTCTTGCCGGCCGCCACCGTCACTGAAGCCCCAAATGGCGAATTGCCGAAAAAATCGGCACTGATCACCGTGAATATCGAGCCGCACCAGGGTAACCCTCTTGACGCCATCCTCCTCATATTGAATGGTATCCGTGAGGACGGCATGCCGTATCACTGGACCCTTCCTCCAAGGCCCACAGGCAATGGCCCTATCATTTTTCGCTTGATCAACGAGCGCGACATCGATATCGAGAACCTGAAAATCCTCAAAATTACCTACGAGATCATCACCCAGCAAGGGACGCATTTACCCTCTGAAACACTGCACCTCAATGTCGTCACGGAAAAATTACCGCGCGTCGATATCGTGGAAGCTCCGGCACCGGAATTCGTGTTTGACCCGAAGCAATCGCTGTTTGATGCGACGATCATCGCCCGGACACACCCCGACTTTATCGCCGGGCGTTCTGTTTGGCTGCATTTCGAAGGCGGTGCAGCGGGAGGCAGTTTCACCAAGGAGTTTCCGATTGAGTTTATCTGGGAGGGCAAGGACCTGTATTTCACCGTTGATCGCGCGATTGTCCTGGCGAACCTGAATGGCCCTGTAAAAATCTACTACACGCTGGTGGATGGGCAGAGCTCCCGCTGCTCCGATGTCGTGGAGATGTGGGTCGGCTCGGCACTGGAATTACCCGTGCCGGAGATACTGGAAGCGACCCTGGACAATCCCGCCACGGCCACGATTGACCCCATGAAAGTCCTGGAATTGGGAACTTTCACGCTCCGTGTACGCAACCCCGACATGCTCGGCACCGACGAGATCGAGCCGTACGTTAAGGGTACGCCCGACGCCGGAACACCAGTGATCCCGCCAAAATATGGTGATGCCGTTAAGCGCTTGGTTGATTTCTATTTGGATATCAACGTCATCGCGGCCAACTTGGGTCAAAACTTCACGGCAAGCTACAAGTACACGCGTGGTAGCAGAAGCAAATTGTCGGATGCTCTGCAAGTGAAGGTGCTACCTCTGCTGCCTTCGGCTATGGATTTGGTGAAAGTGCCCGGAGCTGTAGACGGTAAGCTCGATCCGCGCGACAGCCACGCCGTTCAGATCTCCGAGTTTCCATTTATGCGAACAGGCCTGGCAGTCTGGATTTTCCTGGAAGGAAACCAGGGAAAATATACGCTGCGCGACGGGGTCCCCGTGAGTCAATTGGAGTTTGATGCCAAGCGGATCGAACAATTGATTCCGGCAGACTACCTGAATACGCTGCCCCATGACGAAGTAGTTAAAGTGATTGCCCTGGTCTCGCTGAATGCAACGGGCGAGATAAGTTCTGCCGTCCCTTTTGTAGTTCGCGAATATCACATAGCAAGAGAGCCTAAAGTCATCGCTACCATTGCTGTTGGTACTGCCCCAACACAAGTTGGAGTTAGCATTGACGGAAAGAAAGTCTTTGTAGCAAACAGTGGAAGCCAAAGCGTCTCTGTCATTGGCACTGAAAGCAACACCGTAATACACACTATACCCCGAACTCGCGGGAAGGCTACAACCATCGCTGTTCATCCCGGCGGGAAGTACGTCTTCGATTGTGATAACGCAGACGCATACATATATGTCTACAACACAAATACCTATGAGATGACTCATAACTTAGATGGTATTTGGGGCACCTCCGACATGAAAATAAGTACAGATGGTGAAAATGCATATAGTGCTAATAATAGATCCGTTAGACGATCCCGCGCTCTTTCTGGAGATCAGTTAGCCGTGAACGACATCGACTCTTTCGCCCTGGCATTATGCCCCCGTAATACTTGCCTTTATTCAGTGCACCCATCATCAGAAGACGTATTGGTTCTTGACGCTAATGATTTGCAAATAATAGAGAGAATTCCGGCAAGCGCCAGCCAAACAATTGCCTTGACCCAAACCAACGCCCACAGCCCATACTTGTACTGTGGCGGGAGCAAATTAGTAGTTATCGATACCGCGACCAATACGGTCATCGGCGACCTGATCACTCGTGATAGCGTTCGCAGTATTGCAACACACCCAAGCATGCCACTAGCGTACGTCGTTTCAGGTAATTTTTTATTAATTATCAACACAAACACGCATGAAATCATCCAAGAAATCTGGGTGGGCGGGGGGGCTTTTATAGCCATTACTCCTGACGGCTCGAAGGCCTACATCTCCCAAGAAAATAGCAACACAGTCGTAGTAGTTGCCCTTTAACAGCAGCAACAATGGACATCTATTGTGAACCACTAGAGTAGTTAGTTCCAGGCACCAAAAAAAACCCCGCTAACTTAGCGGGGTTTTTTATCATGCCAACTGAGGCTGCGCACTCAGCGGCTTGAGCGGCAGCAGCGGCGCATGGGGATCGGCTTTCACCGACTTGCGCCACGCAGCCAGCCACTCGGGGTGACCTTCGCTCCACACTTGCTCGTGCAAGCGAGCCAATGCCACCGGGTCGCTCAGCAGCTGCACACGCTCATTGTTGCTCAGCCCATCAGGCCCGACCTTCATGGCGTGCCGCACCCGTTCTACCCGCAGCCATTCGATCGGCTCGGCTTGCCCGTGACGGGAAGTCGCCAGTGAGCACGCCAGGGCGTTCTGCTGCGGATCGACCACCGAACGAACGAAGCCGTCGTTCAGCGCATGCCAGCGGTTTTCATGGGTGTACTGGTCGGTTGCCAGCAACGCCTGTGGCGGATTGTATTCCTCAGGGATCAGGAACAGGCTCTCGTCACGGGACTTCAGGCCCAGGCCAACGCGGCTGGAAATCACCGACACCGGAATCGACAGCATCAACGAACCGACGATCGGCACCAGCCACCACAGGAAGCTCGGGTTCAGCCAGATCACCAGCAAGGCCCAGAAGAAGCCCAGCAAGGTTTGCGGACCGTGGCGCTTGACCGCCTCGCTCCATGGCGTGGAGTCGTCGTCACGTTGCGGCGAGTTCCAGGTCGCGGCCCAGCCGAGGAACGCGGCGAGAACGAAACGGGTGTGGAAAATCATCCGCACCGGCGCCAGCAACATGGAGAACAACATCTCCAGGAGCATCGACAGGGTCACCTTGAACTTGCCGCCGAACTCTTTCGCGCCCTTGGCCCAGATCAGGATGATGCTCAACAGCTTCGGCAAGAACAACAGCACGATGGTGGTCGAGAACAGCGCGATGGCCTTGTCCGGGTGCCATTGTGGCCACAGCGGATAAAGCTGGCGCGGTTCAAGGAAGTACTGCGGCTCCATCAGCGTGTTGACCGCCAGCAGCGCCGTCGACAGCACGAGGAAGAAGAACCACAACGGCGCCGACAGGTAGGACATCACGCCGGTCAGGAACACCGCCCGGTGTACCGGGTGCATGCCTTTTACCAGGAACAGCCGGAAGTTCATCAGGTTACCGTGGCACCAGCGACGGTCACGCTTGAGTTCGTCGAGCAGGTTTGGCGGTAGCTCTTCGTAGCTGCCTGGCAAGTCGTAGGCAATCCACACGCCCCAGCCGGCACGACGCATCAGCGCGGCTTCGACGAAGTCGTGGGACAGAATCGCACCGGCAAACGCGCCTTTACCGGGCAACGGCGCCAGGGCGCAGTGCTCGATGAACGGCTTCATGCGGATGATCGCGTTGTGACCCCAGTAGTGGGATTCGCCCAACTGCCAGAAGTGCAGACCGGCGGTGAACAGCGGACCGTACACGCGGGTAGCAAACTGCTGCATGCGCGCATAAAGGGTATCCATGCCCGACGCACGTGGCGCGGTCTGGATAATCCCGGCGTCCGGCGTGGCTTCCATCAGGCGCACCAGACTGGTCAGGCACTCGCCGCTCATCACCGAGTCGGCATCGAGCACGACCATGTACTTGTAGTCACCGCCCCAGCGACGGCAGAAGTCGTCCAGGTTGCCGCTTTTACGCTTCACGCGGCGACGGCGGCGGCGATAGAAAATCTTGCCAAAGCCCTTGGCTTCGCGGCAGACGTCCAGCCAGGCCTGCTGTTCGGCGACACAGATATCGGCGTCGTTACTGTCGCTGAGGACGAAGAAGTCAAAGCGATCCAGATCACCCGTGGCCGCAACCGACTCGAACGTTGCGCGCAGACCGGCGAATACCCGAGGCACGTCTTCGTTGCAGATCGGCATCACCAACGCGGTGCGCGCATCCTTGGGAATCGGCTCATTACCGGCACTTTTACCGGAAATACGGTATTTATCGTGACCGGTGAGCAATTCGAGGAAGCCCATCAGCGCCGTCCAGAAACCGGCCGATACCCAGCAGAACAAGATGCCGAACAGGATCAGGATGCTGGTCTGCAGCGCATACGGCAGCACTTGCGTCGCAGTCTGCAACAACGGTTGGTTCAGCACTTCGTTCAGGTCGACGAACGACCAGCCCTGGTACGGCATGATGCCCTTCATGTACCAGCCGGCGACGATGGTCTGGCCCAGCATCAACACCAACAGAATATAACGACGGATCGAGCCGACCGTACGCCAGCGCGCTGCCGGCAGTACGCGCTCATCCTTCGGCGGCTTCGGCGGATTGGTCCGTCCGGTCATCCGGCGCCAACCGCGCACCAGAATGTTGGTGCGCCACGGCTCCGGCACAACCTTGGTCCGACGAATCGGCGGCGTCGCCTTCAGGCAAACGCGACCGCTGGCGTCGAGCGCCAGCATTTCGGCGTCCTGCAACTCTTCGGCGGTGCTCAGGGTCAGGCGCTTGCCGACCGAAGCCTGGACGGCCTCGGTCGGAGCGTCGAACATCGAGGACGACAAACGCTCGTGCAACTCGCTGAAGGACTTGCAACCCGCGAGTTCCGCGCGTTGCTCGTCGGTCATGGGCAGATGCGCCAGATACTCGGAAAGCGTCTCTGGCTGTACTTGAGAATTACTCATCGGCAGGCAACTGATAGCTCCAGGTCTCGGTCAGGACTTCTTCAGTCGGGGCCGATTCCGGTGTGGCTGGGACCGCGTCGGCAGCTTCAGGCTGCTTGGCGTCTTTTTTGGCCTGATCCTTGGCATCAGCAACCGGCTTGGTCTCGGCCTGTTTGGCCTCCGCTTGCTTGGCTTCCTTGTCCGCTTTCTCCTGTTGCTTGGCGGCAACCTTGTCGGCCTTGGCAACCGACGAGTTGGACGCTGGAACCGAGGTCTTGGCCAGGTCCGCCGGTACGATGTTCTGCACCAGCGCAGCGCGCATCTCGGTGGCCTTGCTCGGGTCCTTGATCTTCATCCGCAGGGTCAGGCGCCAGCCCTTGGTTTCAGGGTTGTAGCGCACACTGTTTTCCACCAGTTCAGCGTTGTCGCCAACGCTCACCTGGCTGCGAACTTCCGTATCTGCAGGCAATGCCGACAGGGATGGGCCTTCGAAGTCCACCAGATAGGCAACGCTGCCGTCCGGCTGACGAATCAGGTTGGACTGCTTGACGTCGCCAGTGGAGCGCAGAGTCTGTTTGACCCAGGCACTGTCAGGCGCATGAATCGAGGCTTCGTCCATGGTCCAGTGCATACGGTAAGCAACGTCGAGCGGTTGACCTGGCTCTGGCAGTTTTTCCGGATTCCAGAAAGCCACGATGTTGTCGTTGGTTTCGTCGGCGGTCGGAATCTCTACCAGATCGACGGTACCTTTGCCCCAGTCACCCTTAGGTTCGATCCAGGCGCTTGGGCGCTTGTCGTAACGGTCGTCGAGGTCTTCGTAGTGGCTGAAGTCGCGACCACGTTGCAACAGACCGAAACCACGCGGGTTCTCGACCGAGAAGTTGCTCACCGCCAGGTGTTTCGGATTATTCAGTGGGCGCCACAGCCATTCGCCGTTGCCGGCGTGAATCGCCAGGCCGCTGGAGTCGTGCAGCTCACGACGATAGTTGAGGACTTTCGACGGCTGGTTGGCACCAAACAGGAACATGCTGGTCAGTGGCGCAATACCCAGTTTGCCGACCTTGTCACGCAGGAACATCTGCGCCTTGACGTCGACAATGGTGTCGCTGCCCGGACGCAGGGTCAGACGATACGCACCGGTGGCCCGTGGGGAATCCAGCAGCGCGAAAATCACCAGGTGCTTGTCGCCCGGCTTCGGCTGTTGAATCCAGAATTCACGGAAACGCGGAAACTCTTCGCCGGACGGCAAGGCGGTGTCGATTGCCATGCCCCGAGCGGACAGGCCATAGACGTGACCTTTGCCCACGACGCGGAAATAACTCGCGCCGAGCATGGTCATGATTTCGTCTTGTTTGTCGGCCTTGTTGATCGGGTAAAGCACACGGAAACCGGCATAACCCAGTTGCTCGGTGGCTTTAGGATCGAACTGCAAATCGCCGAAATCAAAACGACTCGGGTCGTATTTGATCTCTTCGACGGTGTTCGCCGTGATTTCATTGATTTTCACCGGCGTATCGAAATGCATACCCTGGTGGTAGAACGACAGCTTGAATGGCGTCTTCTGGTCGGCCCATTCTGCTTTTTCCGTCAGAAAACGGATCTTCTGATAGTCGGCGAATTTCATTTCGCGGAATTCGTTCGGCAGGTTACTGCGCGGTACTTCGTACTTCTGCGCGGCCAGCTCTTTTGCCTTGACCGAGACATCATCCAGACTGAATGCCCAAAGCTGGCCGGCGCTGAGCAGGCAGAGCAGGGCTGAGCCCGCTACCAGAGCGCTACGAAACCGTTTGGCAGACATTCTTGGTGCATTACAGGGACTAACAATCACGAGCAACCCTCGCCGAAAACAGATCAAAAAACCAACGGCCAGTTGACGGGCCTGTGCGTTACCGAGCCTGAAAAACCCGACCTCACAAACCACTCTTGCCAAGTTGGCGAGCATTGTTCCGACTCCGATGAGGCAAAATGATTCCCCAAACGGTTCCGGACAAGTCTCTACCTAAGTCAAAATGGACCAACGAACGCCGATCCCCGTAGCGCGCGATTATCTAGCAGGCCGCGTTACAACGCATCAGGCGTAACAAAGTATTTATCGCGAAAAGCCCCTGTTTTCAGTGGAAATGAGCTTAAAAAGTTGTTTCAAGCGCTTTCAGGTCTGTAACAGGAAGGTGACCGGGCCATCATTGACCAGGTGCACCTGCATATCCGCGCCGAATCTACCTGATGCCACAGTGCCATGCACCTGTTTCGCTTTGCTTAATAGATAGTCGAACAGCTCCTCGCCCAAAGCAGGAGGGGCCGCGGTCGAGAAACTTGGACGCAGCCCGCTTTTAGTGTCCGCGGCCAGGGTGAACTGAGAGACCAGCAGCAGCCCGCCGCCCACATCCGCCAGGGACAGATTCATCTTGCCCTCGGCGTCACTGAACACCCGATAGTTAAGCAGCTTATGCAGAAGTTTGTCGGCGCTCGCCCGGGTGTCCCCCGGTTCCACTGCAACCAGAACCAGCAAGCCCTGATCGACGGCACCCACCACCTCACCTGCTACCTCGACGCGCGCGCCGCGCACGCGTTGCAACAAGCCTTTCATGCTTCTTCGGGCGGCAAGTCGAGCAGGCGCCGCGCCATCTGGTCGGTGGCCCGCACCAGTGCGTCAGTGATCCCCGGTTCGGAGGCGGCATGGCCGGCGTCGCGAATGACTTGCAACTCGCTGTTCGGCCAGGCCTGGTGCAATTCCCAGGCATTATCCAACGGGCAGATCACGTCATAACGGCCATGCACGATCACACCCGGCAAGTGGGCGATCTTGCCCATGTCGCGAATCAACTGGTTCGGCTCAAGGAAGGCGTTGTTGCTGAAGTAATGGCATTCGATGCGGGCAATGGACAATGCACGTTGCGGCTCGGAGAAACGATCGATCACCAGCGGGTTCGGGCGCAGTGTCGCGGTACGGCCTTCCCAGGTCGACCAGGCCTTGGCCGCATGCATCTGGGCAATTTGATCGTTGCCAACCAGGCGTTTGTGGAAGGCGGTGAGCAAGTCGTCACGCTCGTCCAATGGGATTGGCGCGATGTAGTCCTGCCAGTAATCGGGGAACAGACGGCTGGCACCGGCCTGATAGAACCATTCGATTTCCTGTGGACGGCAGAGAAATATCCCACGCAGGATCAAGCCGTGCACACGCTCCGGATGGGTTTGCGCGTAGGCCAGTGCCAGGGTCGAACCCCACGAACCGCCGAACAGCACCCACTTGTCGATGCCCAGGTGCTGGCGAATCCGCTCCAGGTCGGCGACCAGATCCCAGGTGGTGTTGTTTTCCAGGCTGGCGTGAGGCGTGGAGCGACCGCAACCGCGTTGATCGAAGGTGACGATGCGATAGATGTTGGGGTCAAAGAAACAACGACTCTGGGCATCACAACCGGCGCCGGGGCCGCCGTGAATGAACACCACCGGCAAACCTGCCGGTGAACCGCTTTCGTCGACGTAGAGGGTGTGAGTTGCATCGACGGCCAGATCGTGCCGGGCGTAGGGTTTGATCTGCGGGTACAAAGTCTGCATTGCGCACTCCGTAAGGGGTCGAGGTCATCCCTGGGGGGACTTCTATTATTCTGCCGTTGGGCATCATAAACCCGAATTACGTCGGTGAGCATGCACATGTAGGAGCGAGCCTGCTCGCGAAGAACCTGAAGGCGCCGCATTCATCCAGGCAGCCCTCGTCATCGTTGACGTCCATCGCGAGCATGCTCGCTCCTACAGGGGGTACGTTTAACGCTGGTAGCGCTTGTCGCCCCAATCCAACAACCCTTGCAACAACTCTTTCAAGACCACCCGCGTCGGCTCCGCCAAATCCGGTCGGTAACGGAACGGCTCGAACTCTTCCATGTAAGTGCACTGGCCCAACTCCAGCTGCACGGCATGGATATTCTCGGCCGGGTTGCCGTAATGCCTGGTGATATGACCACCCTTGAAGCGTCCGTTCAGTACATGGCTGTACTCCGTGTGACGGGCGCAGATGGCTTGCAGCCCGGTCGCCAGCTGAGGATCGCAACTGGCGCCATTGAAGGTGCCAAGGTTGAAGTCCGGCAGTTTGCCGTCGAACAGGTGCGGGATGATCGAGCGGATGGAGTGGGCATCGAACAACAGCGCATAGCCGAACTCTGCCTTCAGCCGTGCCAGCTCGTTCTGCAAGGTACTGTGGTACGGCGTCCAGATCTGCTCCAGATAAGTCGCGCGCTCTTCTTTCGAAGGCTCCAGCCCCTCGCGGAACAACGGTATGCCGTCGAACAGCGTCGCCGGATACAGACCGGTGGTGGCGCCCACGTACAAAGGCTTGTCGTCGGACGGCCGGTTCAGGTCAATGACGAATCGCGAATATTCGGCGGCCAGGGTGCTGGCACCCAGCTCGGCGGCGAAATCGTAAAGCTGCGGGATATGCCAATCGGTGTCCGGCAGGCTTTTCGCGTCGGGAATCAATCCGGCTTCCACCGCCGGGGTCAGACGCACACCGGCGTGGGGCATGCTGATCAGCAGCGGCACGCGGCCTTGTTTGAAGTTCAGAACCTTATCCACAACGCTCTCCTACAGGCTTGTCTCGACGCCGTGACGCACGACGCGTTTTTCCAGGTCGCCGCCCAGCCAGTACGACAGATCGGCCGGGCGATCGATTTGCCAGGCGACGAAATCAGCGACCTTGCCGGCTTCCAGCGAGCCGTGGGTAGCGGCCATGCCCAACGCCGTCGCGGCATGGATCGTGGCGCCGGCCAGGGCTTCTTCCGGGGTCATGCGGAAACAGGTGCAGGCCATGTTCAGCATCAGGCGCAGCGACAGGCCCGGCGAGGTGCCCGGGTTGAGGTCGCTGGCGATGGCGATTTTTACCCCGTGTTTACGCAAGGCGTCCATTGGCGGCAACTGGGTTTCGCGCAGGAAGTAGAACGCGCCCGGCAGCAGTACGGCCACCGTACCGGACTCGGCCATGGCAATGGCGTCCTCTTCGGTCATGAACTCCAGATGATCGGCGGACAGGGCGTGGTAACGCGCCGCCAAAGTAGAGCCGTGCAGTGACGAAAGTTGCTCGGCATGCAGTTTCACGGGCAGTCCGAGTTTTTGCGCAGTGACGAATACGCGCTCGACCTGGGCCGGCGAAAACGCCAGGTATTCACAGAACGCGTCCACCGCATCTACCAGCCCTTCTGCAGCCAGGGCCGGCAGCATTTCCGCGCAGATGTGATCGATATAATCGTCGGCGCGATCGGCGTATTCCGGTGGCAAGGCATGCGCCGCAAGGCAGGTGCTGCGCACGCTGACCGGCAGTTCGGCGCCGAGGCGACGCGCCACGCGCAGCATCTTGCGTTCGTTGGCGAGGTCCAGGCCGTAGCCGGATTTGATCTCGATGCTGGTGACGCCATCGCGCATCAGGCTTTTCAGGCGTTTGGCCGCGCTGATGAACAGTTCGTCTTCGCTGGCTGCGCGGGTGGCACGCACGGTGCTGGCAATGCCGCCGCCGGCCGCCGCGATTTGCGCGTAGCTGACGCCTTGCAGACGCTGTTCGAATTCGCCGCTGCGGTTGCCGCCGAAGACCGTGTGGGTATGGCAATCGATCAGGCCCGGGGTCACCCAGGCACCATTCAAATCATTGACCGCCGGGTATTCGCCCGCCGGCAGTTCGGTGCGTGGGCCGACCCATTCGATAAGCGCACCGGATGTCACGATGGCCGCATCCTCGATGATCGAGTAGACGCCTTGGGCCATGGTTGCGACGTGGCAGTGTTGCCAGAGGGTTTTCACTGTTGGCCTCCGTTGGGATTCGTTTGGCGGGGAGCCCTCAAGAGCCCCCTCACCCTAACCCTCTCCCGGAGGGAGAGGGGACTGACCAGGTTGAATGTTCGATGTACTGCGACCTGAAAATTCGAGCCGAACTCAGGCCTGGAAAAACACGAAGATCTAAACCCTTTCCTCATGCGGGTGGGAACTGACCGTGTTGCTTGTCCGGTTTGCATCCACCTGAAACCTCGAGTCGAACTCAAACCTGGAAAAACCTGAAGATCTGCTCCCTTTCCCCCTCTCCCCCCTGGGGGCGGTCCGACGTTTCGGGAGGGTTGGGGTGAGGGGGTTGGTTCTTACAGGCTCGGCAGCAACTTCGCCGACACCAGTTCGTTCAGGCAGCGCGAAGCCAACAACTCAGTGGCTGCATTAATGTCCGGAGCAAAGAACCGGTCCTTTTCATAAAACGGCACTTCCTTACGCAAAATCCCTCGAGCCTTCTCAAGCGCCGGCGAAGTCTTCAGACCATTACGCAAATCCAGTCCCTGAACCGCCGCCAGCCATTCCACAGCAAGAATCCCGCGGGTGTTCTCGGCCATTTCCCACAGGCGCTTGCCGGCGGCCGGGGCCATGGACACGTGGTCTTCCTGGTTGGCGGAAGTCGGCAGACTGTCCACCGAATGCGGATGGGACAGCGCCTTGTTTTCGCTGGCCAGTGCCGCTGCGGTCACCTGGGCGATCATGAAGCCGGAGTTCACGCCGCCATTGGCGACCAGGAACGGTGGCAGTTGCGACATGTGCTTGTCCATCATCAGCGAGATGCGGCGTTCGCTCAGGGAGCCGATTTCAGCGATGGCCAGGGCCATGTTGTCGGCGGCCATGGCCACCGGTTCCGCGTGGAAGTTACCGCCGGAGATCACGTCGCCTTCAGCGGCGAACACCAATGGATTGTCCGATACGGCGTTGGCTTCGACAGCCAGCACTTCGGCCGCCTGACGGAACTGGGTCAGGCAGGCGCCCATGACTTGCGGCTGGCAGCGCAGAGAGTACGGGTCCTGGACCTTTTCGCAGTTCTCGTGGGAGTCGGAAACTTCACTGCGCTCGCCGAGCAAATCGCGGTAAGCGGCAGCGGCGTCGATCTGGCCTTTCTGGCCACGGGCGGCGTGGATGCGCGCATCGAACGGCGAGCGCGAGCCCAGCACGGCTTCAACGGTCAGGCCACCGAGGGCCAGGGCGCCGGCGAACAGATCTTCGCCTTCGAACAGGCCACGCAGGGCGAAAGCGGTGGACACCTGAGTGCCGTTAAGCAGCGCCAGGCCTTCCTTCGCAGCCAGGGTCAGCGGGGTCAGACCGGCGACTTTCAGCGCTTCGGTCGCTTCCATCCACTCACCCTTGTAACGCGCCTTGCCTTCACCCAGCAGCACCAGCGACATGTGCGCCAACGGTGCCAGGTCGCCGGATGCACCGACCGAGCCTTTGAGCGGAATGTGCGGGTAAACCTCAGCGTTGATCAGGGCGATCAGCGCGTCGATCACCACCCGGCGGATACCGGAGAAACCACGGCTGAGGCTGTTGACCTTGAGCACCATGATCAGCCGCACCAAGTCATCGCTGATCGGCTGGCCGACACCGGCGGCGTGGGACAGCACCAGCGAGCGCTGCAGGTTTTCCAGGTCTTCGCTGGCGATACGGGTCGAAGCCAGCAGGCCGAAACCCGTGTTGATGCCATAGGCGGTGCGGTTCTCGGCGAGGATCTGCTCCACGCAGGCAACGCTGGCTTCGATCTGCGCCGAGGCGCTGTTGTCTAGGGTCAGTGTCACCGGTTGCTGATAAACGTCACGCAGCTGAGCAAGGCTCAACTGGCCGGGAATTAGGTTTAGCGCAGTCATTTTTGGCTCCTTGTATGAGTTTCGTCTCTTGTGTAAAGAGACCTACCAGTCGCTCCGGAGATATCCGTTGTCCGTCGCTTCCCCCTTTTTAAGGGGGCTGGCGCCTTGGCACGCTGGTTTTGTATGGAAATCAGTTCAGATTCGGTAAGGTTTTGTGCAGCAAATTCGCGTCTTTCAAAACACTGGCAGCGGCGGCAATGTCCGGTGCCAGCCAACGGTCCTGATCATAAGCCGGGACACGCTCGCGCAGCAGACGCCAAGCGGCATCGGTGCCAGCGCCAAAACTCTGCTCTTTCAGAAACTCGAACGCCTGGGCCGCCAGCAGATACTCGATAGCGAGGATCTGCGTGCAGTTTTCCAGTGCCTGATGCAGTTTCAAGGCAGCGTTGGTCCCCATGCTCAGGTGATCTTCCTGCAGGCCCGAAGTGACGTAATTGTCGAGCACCGCCGGTTGCGCCAACTGACGGTTTTGCGCACACAGCGAGGCGGCAACGTATTGCACGATCATCATCCCGGAGTTCACGCCCGGGTTGGCCACCAGGAACGCCGGCAATCCGCTGACGTGCGGGTTGATCAGGCGGTCCAGACGACGCTCGGCAATCGAGCCGATTTCCGCCATGGCGATGGCCAGCAGGTCCGCCGCCAGCGCCACGGACTGGCCGTGCGGGTTGGCCTGGGACACCACGCGATAGTTGTCTGGAGTGCCCAGCACCATCGGGTTGTCGCTGATGCCGTTGAGTTCGGTTTCGATCTGCCTGGTCGCATGAACCAGCTGATCACGGGCGGCGCCGTGCACTTGCGGAATAGAACGAATACTCAAGGCATCCTGGGTGCGAATGCCTTTGCTCTGGGCGATGACTTCGCTGCCTTCGAGCAATGCCCGCAGGTTGATACCGACCTGCTGCATGCCCGGGTGCGGCTTGAGCGCGATGATCTCGGCATCGAACGCGTTGATCTGCCCGCGCTGGGCTTCAAAGCTCATGGCGCCGATCACATCAGCCCAGTGCAGCAGGCGCGTGGCGTCGGCAATTGCCAGGCAGCTCAGGCCGGTCATGCACGGCGTGCCGTTGACCAGGCACAGGCCATCTTTGGCGCCAAGCTTGACCGGTTGCAGCCCCTCTTCCGCAAAAGCCTGCTGCGCGGAAACGATCTGGCCGCGATAGCTGACATTGCCGACCCCCAACAGTGAAATACCGATGTGGGCCATGTGAGTCAGGTAGCCGACAGAGCCTTGAGATGGCACTTGTGGGGTGATGCCATGGTTGAGCAACGCCAGCAGCCCTTCGACTACCTGCCGGTGCAGGCCGGACTTGCCGTGGCTGTAATTGATAATCGCGGCGCAGATGATTGAGCGGGTCTGCTCGTCGGTCAGCGGCGCGCCGACGCCGCAGGCATGACTGAGCAAGGTATTGCGCGACAACTGGCTGAGTTGCTCGTCCTGCAGCGAGACGTTGCACAGCGCGCCCAGGCCGGTGTTGATGCCGTAGGCATTCTCGCCGCTGGTGACGATGCGCTGGACGATGGCTTGGGCGTTTTCGATGCGTGCCCAGATCGGTGCCGACAGCTCAAGCCGTGCGCCATGACGAGCAACGGCGACCACGTCCTGCCAAGTGACCTGCGCTTCGGTGATAACGATTTTTTCAGCCTGGGACATTTTGAACCTCATCCAAATATTGATGCAGCTTCACCGCCGCCTTCGCGAGCAAGCCCGCTCCCACAGGGGGATTGCATTCCAAATGTGGGAGCGGGCTTGCTCGCGAAGGGGCCCGAACAGCCACCGAACATCCCTTAAACCACCGCCGCCCGGCGCTGCACAAAGCGGTCGACATACTCATCCGCCGGCGAATGCAGGATCTCTCGCGGCGTGCCGACCTGGATCAGGCGCCCGTCCTTGAGGATCGCAATGCGGTTGCCGATGCGCACGGCCTCGTCGAGGTCGTGAGTGATGAACACGATGGTCTTGTGCAGGGTCTTTTGCAGCTCCAGCAACTGGTCCTGCATCTCCGCACGAATCAGCGGATCAAGGGCGCTGAACGCTTCGTCCATCAGGATGATGTCAGTGTCCGCCGCCAAAGCACGGGCCAGGCCCACACGTTGACGCATGCCGCCGGAGAGCTGATGCGGGTATTTGTTTTCGTAGCCCTTCAGGCCCACGGTGTTGATCCAGTGCAGCGCGCGTTCGCTGCACATGGCCTTGCTCTCGCCACGGATCTTCAGGCCATAGGCAACGTTGTCCAGCACGCTCTTGTGCGGCAACAGGCCGAAGCTCTGGAATACCATGCTGATCTTGCGCCGACGAAATTCGCGCAGGGCGTCCATGTCGTATTGCAGGATGTCCACGCCGTCCACCAGGATCGCACCGCTGGTCGGGTCGATCAGGCGGTTGAAGTGACGCACCAGTGTGGACTTGCCGGAACCCGACAGGCCCATGATCACGAAGATCTCGCCGCTGCCGATGCTCAACGACAGGTCGTTCACGCCGACCACGCAGCCGGTTTCGGACAATACCTGGTCCTTGGTCTTGCCCTGGCCGATCATGGCCAGCGCATCCTTGGAGCGGTTGCCGAAAATCTTGAAGACGTTTTTGACTTCGATCTTGCTCACGGTTGCGTTGTTCATTTGCTCACCTCATGCCGTGCACGACCGTACGCCTGTGTAATGCGGTCGATCACCACAGCCAGAATCACGATCGCCAGACCGGCTTCAAGGCCACGTCCGACGTTGAGGGTCTGAATCCCCACCAGCACGTCTTCACCCAGGCCACGGGCGCCGATCATCGAGGCAATCACTACCATCGACAGGGCCATCATGGTGGTCTGGTTGATGCCCGCCATGATGCTCGGCAGGGCCAGCGGCAGTTGCACACCGAACAATTGCTGCCAGCGGTTGGCACCGAAGGCGTTGATCGCTTCCATCACTTCGCCGTCAACCTGGCGAATGCCCAGATCGGTCAGACGGATCAACGGTGGCGCGGCGTAGATCACCGTGGCGAAAATCGCCGGGACCTTGCCCAGGCCGAACAGCATCAGCACCGGGATCAAGTACACGAAACTCGGCATGGTCTGCATGATGTCGAGCAACGGCATCAGCACCGAACGCAGGCGATTGCTGCGGGCCGAGAGAATGCCCAGCGGTATGCCGATCAACACCGAAATGATCGTCGCCACCATCATCAGCGCCAGGGTTTGCATCAATTTGTCCCAGAGGCCGACCGCGCCGACCAGGAACAACAGACCGACGATCACGGCGGTGGTCACCACCTTACGAGTCGCGTGCCAGGCCACGCCCGCCACGATGGCCAGCATCAGCCACCAGGGCGCAGCGCGCAGCAACCCTTCAAGATTGACGATGGCCCACAACAGAGTGTCGGAGATGTGCCGGAACACGTCACCGTAGTTGGTGACCAGCGAATCGACCCAACTGTTGACCCAGTCGGCGATGGAAAAGGTAAAGCTTTCGGGAAACATAAGAGACTCTCAATCAAGGGGTTGCGATCAAGCCTCCGACTGCCGGTTACGACAGTCGGAGAGGCCGGACCTACAAGGCCGCGTCGATTTTCTTGGCTGCGTCTTCACTAACCCACTGGTGCCAGACTTCAGGATGTTCCTTCAGAAAGATCTTGGCCAGTTTTGGTGATTCGATCCGCTCCTTGGCCATGCGACCGAGGTTCTCGTTCAGCAGCTCGATTGGAACGTTGACCTTTTCCAGCACGGCCACCAGCTCCGGCGCTTCGTCGTGGAAAGTCTTGGACAGACCGACCTTGATATCCACGGCCTTGTTCACGCCTGGTTTCTCTTCAAGTTTCACGACGTCGATCTGGCCCATCAGCGGCGTTGGCGACCAGTAGTAAAACAGGATCGGCTCGCCACGCTTGTAGCTCGACAGCACCGCGGCATCCAGCGCCGGGCCGGTGCCTGGACGGAAGTTGGTGTAGGTGCTTTCCAGGCCATAGCTTTTCAGCATTTCGCTGTTGTCGAGCTCACAGGTCCAGCCGGCCGGGCAGTTGTAGAAACGGCCCTTGGATGGCTCTTCGGCGTCTTTGAATACCGCCGCATATTTGCCCAGATCGGCAATGTTCTTCAGGTCCGGCGCCTTGGCTTCCAGCTTGCGCTTGGCGTCGCCTTCGATCACATAGCGCGGTACGTACCAGCCTTCGATGGCGCCGACAATAGGAGCGCCGATACCAACGACTTTGCCGGCCTTCTCGGCCTTGTTCCAGACCTCGCTGCGACCGACCCACTCTTCGGCAAACACCTGGATATCGTTACTGCTCAGGGCGTTTTCCATGGTAATGGAGTTGCCGGGCAGGCTGTCGGTCTTGCAGTCGTAGCCTTTCTCCAACACGACTTGCAGCACATCGGTCAGCAACATGGCGCTTTCCCAGTTCAGGCCGGCAAACTTCACCGGTTTGCCGGACTCGCACCAGCCCGCCGCCTGAGTGGCGCCAGCGCTGGCCAGCAGGCCCATGGAAAGCAACGTGGTCAGCAGGGTCTTGTTCGATTTCATTATTGTGACGCTCCTAATCATGAATTGGCTTACGGCAGTCAAGAGGCATCCAGCCCTGTCCACATCCAATCAGGCCTGCGCCGCGGCGCGACCGACACTCAGCTTTTGTTCGATATCGCGTCCTGCTCGACGGCAGGAACAAACGATCCAGGATTGCGCTTTGACTCAACCGGGAATTCGTTGTGAAACCGTTTTCCATGGCGCTGCTTTTTTTGTGGGAGCGGGCTTGCTCGCGAAAGCGGCGTGCCAGCCAGTACAGATGTTGAATGTACCGGCCTATTCGCGAGCAAGCCCGCCCCCCCACAAAGCAGTTTCCACAGGCTAGTTTTATTTGCCGGTAATCATCGGCAGGTTCAGCCCTTGTTCCTTGGCGCAGTCAATCGCGATCTGGTAGCCCGCGTCGGCATGGCGCATGACACCGGTCGCCGGGTCGTTGTGCAGGACGCGAGCGATACGCTCGGCCGCTTCGTCAGTACCGTCGCAGACAATCACCATGCCCGAGTGCTGGGAGAAGCCCATGCCGACGCCGCCGCCGTGGTGCAGGGAAACCCAGGTCGCGCCGCTTGCGGTGTTGAGCAGTGCGTTGAGCAGTGGCCAGTCGGACACGGCGTCGGAACCATCCTGCATCGATTCGGTTTCACGGTTCGGGCTCGATACGGAACCTGAGTCCAGGTGGTCGCGGCCGATCACGATGGGCGCGGACAATTCACCGCTGCGGACCATTTCGTTGAACGCCAGGCCGAGCTTGGCGCGCAGACCCAGGCCAACCCAGCAGATACGTGCCGGCAGACCCTGGAAGCTGATGCGCTCGCGGGCCATGTCCAGCCAGTTGTGCAGGTGCGCGTCGTCTGGGATCAGTTCCTTGACCTTGGCGTCGGTCTTGTAGATGTCTTCAGCGTTGCCCGACAGCGCAGCCCAGCGGAACGGGCCGATACCACGGCAGAACAGCGGACGGATGTAGGCCGGTACAAAGCCTGGGAAGTCGAATGCGTTTTCCACGCCTTCTTCTTGCGCCATCTGACGGATGTTGTTGCCGTAGTCGAAAGTCGGTACGCCCATTTTCTGGAAGTCGAGCATCGCTTTAACGTGTACGGCCATCGATTGCTTGGCGGCTTTGATTACAGCGGCTGGTTCAGTCTTGGCGCGTTCGCGGTATTGATCCCAGGTCCAGCCGGCCGGCAGGTAGCCGTTGAGCGGGTCGTGGGCGCTGGTCTGGTCAGTGACCATGTCCGGGCGAACGCCGCGCTTGACCAGTTCCGGCAGGACTTCTGCCGCGTTGCCCAGCAGGGCGATGGAAATCGCTTTACCTTCGGCGGTGTATTTGGCAATGCGGGCCAGAGCGTCGTCGAGGTCGGTGGCTTGTTCATCGACGTAACGGCTTTTCAGGCGGAAATCGATGCTGACCTGCTGGCATTCGATGTTCAGCGAGCACGCACCGGCCAGGGTTGCGGCCAGAGGCTGGGCACCGCCCATGCCGCCCAGGCCAGCGGTCAGTACCCATTTGCCTTTCAGGTCATCGTTGTAGTGCTGACGACCGGCTTCGACGAAGGTTTCGTAGGTGCCTTGGACGATGCCCTGGCTGCCGATGTAGATCCAGCTGCCGGCGGTCATCTGGCCGTACATGGCCAGGCCTTTGGCATCGAGTTCGTTGAAGTGCTCCCAGCTCGCCCAGTGCGGCACCAGGTTGGAGTTGGCGATCAATACGCGCGGTGCGTTGCTGTGAGTCTTGAACACGCCGACCGGCTTGCCGGATTGCACCAGCAGGGTCTCGTCATCGTTCAGGTTGGTCAGGCTTTCAACGATCTTGTCATAGCATTCCCAGTTACGTGCCGCACGACCGATGCCACCGTAAACCACCAGCTCCTTAGGGTTCTCGGCGACTTCCGGGTCGAGGTTGTTCATCAGCATGCGCAACGGCGCTTCGGTCAGCCAGCTTTTGGCGGTCAACTTGTTACCGCGGGCAGCGCGGACTTCGACGTCACGAAACTTGGTCATCTTGTTGTCAGTCACGAAAGAAACTCCTCAGCGATCAATCCAAACCAACCCTGGCGGTGGGTAAGCCAGCCTGCGCGCGTCAAAGCGCCACAAGCGAATCAGTGGACGTTGCGGGGAGTCTCGGTCGACTCATACGCATACGTCTTTACTTGTACATACAAGCATATGCAATCGAGCGGCCAACTTGCTGGATGCGCAGTGGAGAAAAATTCTGAAACAGCTGGAGAGCGCCTGAAACAGGGGTTCTGGCGAAGATGAATTTTTTCTGGGGAATATTCTGCAAGCGATGTTGGTTGTTACTTGAACGTGGTTTTGCGCCACGCTGGGGCGTTCGGTAACAAAGTAGTGCGGGTTTTGAAACAAGAAATGTGAATGCTTTTGTGGTGAGGGGGCTTGCCCCCGTTCGACTGCGAAGCAGTCGCAAACCGACTTGTGCGGTGCATCCGAAAAGATTCGGCCGCAGGCTTTGGGGCCGCTCCGCGACCCAACGGGGGCAAGCCCCCTCACCACAATGAAATTTCGCTAGCAGCTGGATCAGTGTGCAGCCAGCTCAATCACACAGCAGTCAGCGTTGACGCCGATCTCGACCAACCCATTGTTACCGACCAGTTGCAGACAATCATGCCGACCCAGTTTCGAAGCGCCGTTACCGACCACCACTTCCAGCGCATCGCTGATGCTGAACACCAACACGGTGCCCGCCGAACTGAAGAACCGCTGCTCCCCCTTCAACCACTGCAACCGCGCGGCATAACGCTGCGGCGCATAAATCAGGTTGAAGTCGCGAATCGGACTACCCAGTAATGTGCAGGACACGTGGCTTTCGCCACTGAAGGCAAACGGATCCAGTGGTAACAGTGCTCGAGTGTTCCGACCATCCACCGACAGGGTCATGCCGTCGCCCTGCAACACGGTGATGATCCGCTCGTAACCGGCAAACATGGAAAACCCGCCCGATTCACCGATATCGGCAATCGACAAGCGCCAGCCGAAACCATCCAGGCCGGTGCCGGCATCGCGGGTGATTTCTTCGGTGCTGCCGCCGCCGTTTTTCCATGGCATGCGCGGGTAATCCTTGGCGCGTAAAACTTTCAATTCGCTCATTTGTGGAACCGACCTTCAAGACGATGACGGGAACCAGGGTGGATAAGACGAGCGGCGGTCACCGGCTGTCGGCCGGACCATGTGCGACGACGGATCAGCAGGCACGGCTCGCCTTTTTCAATCTGCAGCAATTTGCATTCGGACGACTCGGCCAGGATCGCCTCGACCACGTGCTCGCCTTCGGTCAGCGGCGCGACCTGGTTCAGATAGGCATATGGCGTTTGCAGGGTGAAGTCCTGCTTGAGGTAGTCCGGCGCTACGAGCGCATTGACGAAGCGATCTTCGATTTGCACCGGAATATCGTTTTCGAAATGCACGATCAGCGAGTGAAACACCTTCTGGCCTTCACGCATGTCCAGGGCCAGCGCACGTTCGGAACCGGCGGCCTCTTCTTCAAGCGTGATGACCTGACAGGTGTGGCGATGCCCACGGGAAGCGATTTCGTCGGCGATGTTGTGTACTTCAAACAGCGCTGACTGGCTTTTGGGCTCGGCGACGAACGTACCGACGCCCTGCATGCGCACTAACAGACCATCGGCGGTCATCTCGCGCAGGGCACGGTTGATGGTCATGCGGCTGAAACCCAACTGGCTGACCAGCTCGCTTTCCGACGGCACGCGGTAATGCGGCGGCCAGTTTCCACTGTCGATTTGCTGGGTGATCATTTGTTTGACGCGGGCGTACAAGGGCGCCGGACTGTCGCCCATGTTCGCGGCCAACGGAGAGACTGGAGGCGGAGTCGGCACGGTTGATCCCTGTTATTTGTTGGAAGATTGCTAGCTTGCCGGAGTTTACCGGGCAGGCAAACGTCTGTATATGTATATACAAATAACACACGATGGGGTGCCGAACCATGTCCGCCTTCTTTGCCGAACGCGCGCTGCTGCCTAGTGGATGGGCCAACAATGTACGTCTTGAGGTCAGCGCCGATGGCGTCCTGACCCATATCCAGGCCGATTCACATGCAGATGGCGCCGAACGGCTGAGCGGTCCGCTGCTGCCGGGCATGCCGAATCTGCACTCTCACGCCTTCCAGCGCGCCATGGCCGGGCTGGCGGAAGTGGCGGGTAATCCGAACGACAGTTTCTGGACCTGGCGCGACTTGATGTATCGCCTCGTCGGAAAGATCAGCCCGGAGCAACTCGGTGTGATCGCCCGTCAGCTGTATATCGAAATGCTCAAGGCCGGTTACACCTCGGTCGCGGAATTTCATTACGTACACCACGACACCAATGGCCAGCCTTATGCCGATCCGGCCGAGCTGGCCCTGCGCATCAGCCAGGCAGCCAGCTCCGCCGGGATCGGCCTGACCCTGTTGCCGGTGCTCTACAGCCATTCCGGGTTCGGTGGCCAGACGCCGAACGAAGGCCAGCGCCGCTTCATCAACAGCACCGAAAACTATCTCAAACTGCAATCGCGATTGCAGCCGCTGCTGGCGCAGCAACCGGCGCAGTCCCTGGGTTTGTGTTTCCACTCGTTGCGCGCGGTGACTCCGCAGCAGATCAGCGAAGTACTGGCGGCCAGCGACAAGCAGTGCCCGGTGCATATTCATATCGCCGAACAGCAGAAAGAAGTCGACGATTGCCTGACCTGGAGCGGTCGTCGCCCGCTGCAGTGGCTGTACGAAAATACCGAAGTCGACCAGCGCTGGTGCCTGGTCCACGCCACCCACGCCAACCCGGAAGAAGTCACGCTGATGGCCAGGAGTCGCGCCATCGCCGGCCTGTGCCTGACCACCGAAGCCAATCTCGGCGACGGAATTTTCCCGGCGGTGGATTTCCTGGCCCAAGGCGGGCGCATGGGCATCGGTTCCGACAGCCATGTGTCGTTGAGCGTGGTGGAAGAGTTGCGCTGGCTGGAATATGGCCAGCGTCTGCGTGACCAGCGTCGTAACCGTTTGTATGGCGCGGATCAGCCGATGGTCGGCCGTACCTTGTTCGACGCCGCGCTGGATGGCGGAGCGCAGGCACTGGGCCAGCCGATTGGTGCTTTGGAGGTTGGTAAACGCGCCGACTGGCTGGTGCTCGACGGTAACGACCCGTACCTGGCGACGGCAGATGGTGACGGGATTCTCAATCGCTGGCTGTTTGCCGGAGGCGATCGTCAGGTGCGCGATGTGCTGGTCAACGGCCAGTGGGTGGTGCGAGACGGGCGCCATGCGGCTGAGGAAGAAAGCAATCGCGCTTTCACCCAGGTCCTGCGCGAACTACTGGGCTGACAAGAAACAAAAAGTGGGAGCGGGCTTGCTCGCGAAGGGGTCGTAACACTCAACATCTTCGTTGAATGTTAAACCGCCTTCGCGAGCAAGCCCGCTCCCACATTGGTTATGTGGCGAGGTTTATCAGTTTGAGGTCTCGGCCATCTGCGTGTCAGACGTACGCCAGATCAACCGGGTCGTGTCGTACCCTTGCTGACGCGCCTTGCTCAGCAGCTCCTCGCGAACAACGCCATTGACCTTCGGTGTGCGTGACAACAGCCACAGATACTTGCGACTCGGGTCACCGACAATGGCCGTCTTGTAGTCGTCGCTGACGTACAACACCCAGTACTCACCTTTCGCCACGCCCGGTATCAGCCTGGAGAACCAGGTATCGAACTCGACCCACAATTTGTCGGTCTTGCCTGGCACCTGTGGATAAGCCGTGCCCTTGACCTCTTTCCATTGCCACTGCGCTGTCAGGCAACGGTTCAGCACCGCTACTTTGCCGTCAGGCAAGAGCGTGTAATGGGCCTCCGATTGTGCGCACTCGTTCTGGAAGAACATCGGCAGACGGGCCAATTCGTACCAGGTGCCCTGATAGCGCTTGAGGTTGACGCTGTTGGCAGTCTTGGGCGCCAACGGATCCTGGCCAGACGTGGCACAGCCAGCCAACACCAGGCTGGCAAAAAGGATGATCAATAACCGCTTCATTATTCTTCTCCCGTGGGCACGTAGCCCCGGTTTACTTCAGGCCTTGGCCGGAAAACATCAGCACTTTGTCACCGGCGAACTGCACACTGATAAAGCTTTTCTGGTCGCCCCAGGTACAGCTGGACATGCCGAGCGCGCCTGAACAATCGGTGGGTTTGCCCAGCAGGGTCTCGACTTCTGTCTTGGCCATACCGGCCGAGAGCTTCGAGTAATTTTCCTGATTGACCTTGCTGCATGCAGCCAGCAGCACGCAGAACGAAAGCAGGGCGATGGATCGCAGCGACATGGTGTAACTCCGGGTACGAGGATATTGGCATGGCTGCCAAGCTGAAGCTTAGAAGTGAAAACCCCCATCTGGTTCCCTGCCCGGCAGGCTATTTATTGGTCCACTCGTCTGCCTTTTGCCGAAATATCAGCGACTTTCCCGCCCTTTGGGATATTTCGCCGGTTTTAATTGAAACGGCCTAATCTTTGGCGCTGCCCAGTCGACATAAATGCAACGCAAAACCACGCCCGTGGCCCTTGCCCCCCTTTTTTGTTGACCAGCCCTTCTGCGGTAGCGCACCCAATGACCCGAAACATGAAATTCAGCCACAAGATCTTGCTGGCTGCCGCCCTCGTGGTGGCCGTCGCATTCGCTTGTTTCATCCTGTTCAACGACTATCGCCAGCGCCAGACCCTGCGCAGCAGTACCGAAGCTTCGATGCAGGAACTCGGCAGCCTGACCACCAGCAACATCCAGACCTGGCTGGAAAGCCGCATGCAGTTGCTGCAATCGATGGCGCAACAGGTCAGCGCCGACGGCAATGCCGCTGCCAGCCTGAAACGCATCATCGACCTGCCCGCCTACACCGCCAATTTCCAGCTCAGTTATTTCGGTGGTGCCGACGGCGTGATGTTCTCGGTCCCGGCGGGCAACCGCGCGGCGGATTACGACCCGCGCGCCCGCGGCTGGTACAAGGCCGCCAATGGCGCCCGACAAACCATCGTCACCGAGCCTTACATCGCTGCCTCTTCCGGCAAACTGGTCATCACCGTGGCAACCCCGGTGCAACACCAGGGCCAGATGATCGGCGTCGCCGGTGCCGACATCGACCTGTCCAGCGTCAGCGCGACCATCAACTCGCTGAACTTCGGTGGGCACGGCCATGCGTTCATCGTCAGTGCCGACGGAAAGATCCTGATCCACCCGGACAGCAAACTGGTGCTCAAAAGCCTGAGCGAGGCCTACCCGGGCGACACACCAAAAGTCCGCCCGGGCATGCAAGAAGTGGAGATCGACGGCAAGCGCCAGCTCATCACCTTTACACACGTCAACGGCGTGCCGTCGGCGGACTGGTTCGTCGGCCTGGTGCTCGACCAGGACACCGCCTTCTCGATGCTCAGCGAATTCCGTACCTCGGCGATCATCGCCATGGTCATCGCCGTGGTGATCATCATCGTCCTGCTGGGTATCTTGATCAGCCTGCTGATGCAGCCGCTGCTGACCATGGGCCGAGCCATGCATGACATCGCCGAAGGCGATGGTGACCTGACCAAACGCCTGACCATTCACGGTCATGACGAGTTTGGCGCGCTGGGGCTGTCGTTCAACCGTTTCGTCGAACGCATCCACGCCTCGATCATCGAAGTTTCGTCCGCCACCGGCCAGGTCAACGAAGTGGCGTTGCGCGTGGTGGCGGCTTCGAACTCGTCGATGTTCAACTCTGACCAGCAAGCCTCGCGCACCAGCAGTGTCGCCGCTGCGATCAATCAGCTTGGCGCCGCCGCGCAGGAAATCGCCCAGAACGCCGCCCTCGCCTCCCAGCATTCGAGCGACGCCCGCTCCCTGGCCGAAGATGGCCAGCAGGTTGTGGATAAAACCATCGCGGCGATGCAGCAGCTCTCGGCGAAGATCAGCGACTCGTGCGGCAACATCGAGACGCTCAACAGCAACACGGTCAACATCGGGCAGATTCTGGAAGTGATCACCAGCATCTCCCAGCAGACCAACCTGCTGGCACTGAACGCGGCGATCGAAGCGGCCCGCGCCGGTGAAGCTGGACGTGGTTTTGCGGTAGTGGCCGATGAAGTGCGCAATCTCGCCCATCGCACCCAGGATTCAGCGCAACAAGTACAGACAATGATCGAAGAGCTGCAGGTCGGTGCCCGGGCGGCGGTGGGCATCATGACCGACAGCCAACGGCAGAGCGAAAGCAGCGTAGGTATCGCCAACCAGGCTGGAGAACGACTGGGCAGCGTGACCCAGCGCATCGGTGAGATCGACGGCATGAACCAGTCGGTGGCGACCGCCACTGAGGAGCAGACGGCTGTGGTGGAGTCGATCAATGTCGACATTACCGAGATCAATACGCTGAATCAGGAAGGCGTGGAGAACCTGCAGGCTACCCTGCGAGCGTGCGCCGATCTTGAGCAGCAGGCGGCGCGATTGAAGCAGTTGGTGGGTAGTTTCCGGATCTGAAGATCAAGAGCCAGGATCAAGAGCTACCCCCTCACCCCAACCCTCTCCCCCAAGGGGGAGAGGGTGAAAGGGAGCCGATCTTCGATGCTTTCGAATCCTGAGTTCGACTGACGAGTTTCGCGTCGATGTATCCAGACTAAACACCTAGGTCAGCCTCCTGTCCCCCAATGGGGAGAAGGGAAAGGGAGCCGATCTTCGATGCTTTCAAATCCTGAGTTCGACTGACGAGTTTCAGGTCGATGTTTCCAGACTAAACACCTCGGTCAGTCCCCTGTCCCCCAATGGAGAGAGGGAAAAGGGAGCCGNAATCCTGAGTTCGACTGACGAGTTTCAGGTCGATGTTTCCAGACTAAACACCTCGGTCAGTCCCCTGTCCCCCAATGGAGAGAGGGAAAAGGGAGCCGATCTTCGATGCTTTCGAATCCTGAGTTCGACTGACGAGTTTCAGGTCGATGTTTCCAGACTAAACACCTCGGTCAGTCCCCTGTCCCCCAATGGAGAGAGGGAAAAGGGAGCCGNCGACGCTCTTCCGATCTTGCTTTCAAATCCTGAGTTCGACTGACGAGTTTCAGGTCGATGTTTCCAGACTAAACACCTCGGTCAGTCCCCTGTCCCCCAATGGAGAGAGGGAAAAGGGAGCCGATCTTCGATGCTTTCGAATCCTGAGTTCGACTGAAGAGTTTCAGGTCGATGTATTCAGACTAAACACCTCGGTCAGTCCCCTCTCCCCCTGGGAGAGGGCTAGGGTGAGGGGTAGCTTTAGAAGCGCGACCCAGGCTGCGAAAGAAACGCCAATTCCTCAGCCGTAGATTCGCGCCCCAACACCGCATTGCGATGGGGAAACCGTCCAAACTGCGCGATCACTTTCTGATGCCGCTCGGCAAAGTCCAGGTAATCGGCAAACAGGGCCTGATCAGCCCCGGGCTGCTGCGCGACCAGATCGATGTACCGGGAGACACCTTCGTTCTGCACCGCGAGGTTCTCGCTGTGCTCGAACACCAGGTAGATGAACACCCGCTCAATTGGCTGCAACTGTCGGTCGAAATCCGCAGCAATGCCCTGGGCCACCAGCTTTTGCGCCCGCAGATCACCTGCAAAGGCTTTGGGAGTATCACGGAAGATCATGCGCGGGATTTGATCGAGCAACAGCACCAGAGCCAGCCAACCTTCGGGACGTTGCATCCACTCGGTCAATCCGCCGGCCAGTGCCTGCTCGACCTGGCCCCCGAAACGCTCTCGCGCTTCGAGGTCCTGGCTGTCGCGCTTGCCAAACCACAACTTGCCCTTCTGCGCCGCCACTTCGCTCGCTGACCCGGAACTCCCGAACCACCAATCAAGCAACGGCTGCCAAGGGGCGTTCATGGATTATTCCTTATGGTAAGCCGTGGCGCGTGCAACTTCTTCCTTCGAGCCGAGGAACACCGCTACACGCTGGTGCAGGCCGTCAGGCTGGATGTCGAGGATGCGCTGGTGACCGTCGGTGGACGCGCCACCCGCTTGCTCAACCAGGAACGACATCGGGTTGGCTTCGTACATCAGGCGCAGTTTGCCCGGCTTGGACGGCTCGCGGCTGTCACGTGGGTACATGAACAGACCGCCACGGGTCAGGATGCGGTGCACATCGGCGACCATCGCAGCAACCCAACGCATGTTGTAGTTCTTTTTCAGCGGGCCTTCTTCGCCTGCCAGCAGTTCGCTGACGTAGCGTTGTACCGGGGCTTCCCAGTGGCGCTGGTTGGACATGTTGATGGCGAATTCCTGGGTCGATTCAGGAATGGTGATGTTTTCGTGGGTCAGTACGAAACTGCCCATTTCACGATCCAGGGTGAAGCCTTTCACGCCGTCGCCCAAGGTCAGGATCAGCATGGTCTGTGGACCGTAGATCGCGTAACCGGCGGCCACTTGCTGGGTACCAGGCTGAAGGAAGGCCTTTTCATTCAAAGGTTCGTTCTGGCTCAGGTATTCGTTCGGGCAACGCAGCACCGAGAAGATCGTGCCGACCGGGGCGTTGATGTCGATGTTCGACGAGCCGTCCAGCGGGTCGAATACCAGCAGGTACGCACCTTTCGGGTACTTGCCCGGGATCTGGTAGGCGTTGTCCATTTCTTCGGACGCCATGCCGGCCAGGTGACCGCCCCATTCGTTGGCTTCGAGCAGGATCTCGTTGGAGATCACGTCGAGCTTCTTCTGCACTTCGCCCTGGACGTTTTCAGTGCCCATGCTGCCCAGAACGCCGCCGAGGGCGCCTTTGGACACGGCGTGGTTGATCTCCTTGCAGGCACGCGCCACCACTTCGATCAGGAAGCGCAGATCGGCAGGAGTGTTGTTGCTACGGGTCTGCTCAATCAAATAGCGACTCAAGGTAACGCGGGACATGGAAGGCTCCGGAGGAATGGGGGGGCTAAAAACCCGCGCAGTTTAACGCGAGTCGGGGCGCATTTCCTCCCATCAGACGTAATCCGCTAAAGAGAGTTCATGCGCCGGGGTGAGCGTAGTTGGAAATGGCCCGAATGTGAGGGGCCAAGCAGCAGCCATTTCGGCAAATCTGGCGACAGAATGCCCTGCCCCTACCCCCTGCAGGAGCGAGCATGCTCGCGATGGACGCCAAGGCAACGCGGGCCATCAGGCAACACGCGTTATCGTTAACGACCATCGCGAGCATGCTCGCTCCTACAGATACAAGGATCAGTGCTGAGGGAATTTATTCCAGCGCCTTCCAGATATCCGTCGCGTACTCACGAATGGTCCGGTCGGAGGAGAACCAGCCCATCCGCGCCGTGTTCAATACAGCAGAGCGCCACCACTCTTTCGAGTCGTGCCAATGGGCCTCGACGCGCATTTGTGCATTCCAGTAGGAGTCAAAATCGGCGCAAACCAGGAAGCGGTCATAATCCACCAGCGAATCGATCAGCCCGGCGTAACGGGACGGATCATCCGGCGAGAACACCCCGCCGCGTATTGCTTGCAGCACATCGTTGAGACGATGGGACGCGGCGATGTCCGGCACTGCACTGAACTCATGGTTCTGTTTGCGCGCTTCCACCTGCTGGGCGCTGAGACCGAAGATGAACATGTGCTCGTCACCGATGCGATCGCACATTTCCACGTTGGCACCGTCCAGGGTACCGATGGTCAGCGCGCCGTTCAGGCCGAATTTCATGTTACTGGTGCCCGAGGCTTCGAAACCGGCGGTGGAAATCTGCTCGGACAAATCCGCCGCCGGAATGATGCTCTCCGCCAGGCTGACGTTGTAATTGGGCAGAAATACCACCTTGAGCAAACCGCGCACGGTTGGATCGTTGTTGACCACCCGGGCAATGTCATTGGTCAGCTTGATGATCAGCTTGGCCTGGTGATAACTGGCCGCCGCCTTGCCGGCGAAGATTTTCACCCGGGGCACCCAGTCGATTTCCGGCTCGGCACGAATCGCCTGGTAGAGCGCCACGGTGTGCATCAGGTTGAGTAGTTGACGTTTGTATTCGTGGATCCGTTTGACCTGTACGTCGAACATCGCTGCCGGGTTGACCGCAACACCCAGCCGCTCATGAATCAGATACGCCAGGGCTTTTTTACTGTGCAGCCGTTGTTCGGCGAACGACTTGCGGAACGCACTTTTCTCGGCGAATGGCTCAAGGGCGAGCAAGCGCTCCTCAGGGTTATCCAGCAAGTCCGGACCAAGAGCGTAAACCAGCATCGAGGTCAGCTCGGGGTTGGCCTGATACAGCCAGCGACGGAAAGTGATGCCGTTGGTCTTGTTGTTGATCCGCTCCGGATAGAGCTTGTGCAGCTCGGAGAACACCGTTTTGCGCATCAACTGCGTGTGCAGCCCCGATACGCCGTTGACACTGTGAGAGCCGAGAAACGCGAGGTTGCCCATGCGCACTCGACGGCCATTGTCTTCCTCGATCAGCGAGACCGCGCGCAGTACGTCGAAGTCATGGATGCCCTTGGCCCGCAGCGAGTCGATGTGCTGGGCGTTGATCAGATAAATGATCTGCATGTGCCGCGGCAGCATGCGCTCCATCAGGCCGACCGGCCAGGTTTCCAGCGCCTCGGGCAACAGTGTGTGGTTGGTGTAGGACAGCGTATCGACGGTGATCTGCCACGCTGCGTCCCAGGCCACGTCGTAGACGTCGACCAGTTGCCGCATCAATTCGGCCACGGCAATCGAGGGGTGCGTGTCGTTGAGCTGGATCGCCGCATGGTCGCCCAGGGTCAACACCGAGGTGTGCATGTTGCGATGGCGACGCAGCAGGTCCTGCAGAGACGCGGCCACGAAGAAGTATTCCTGGCGCAGCCGCAGCTCCTGCCCGGCCTCGGTACTGTCCGCCGGGTAAAGCACCCTGGAAATACTTTCCGCCCGGGCCACCTCGGCCACGGCGCCCAGGTGGTCGCCGGCGTTGAAGCGTTCCAGGTGCAGATCTTCCATGGCCCGGGCCCGCCACAGGCGCAGGGTGTTGACGCTCGCTCCGCGCCAGCCGACCACCGGGGTGTCGTAGGCAATCGCCCGCACGGTTTCCGCCGGGGACCAGATTTGTCGGGCTTTGCCAGCGTCGTCGGTCAGGGTTTGTACGCTGCCGCCAAAACCGATGGGGTAAACCACTTCCGCCCGCTCGAACTCCCAGGGGTTGCCGAAATCCAGCCAGTGCTCGGTCTGCTCCTGCTGCCAGCCGTCGACGATGGCTTGCCGGAACAAGCCATGTTCATAACGGATGCCATAGCCATGGCCGGCGATGCCGAGGGTCGACATGCTTTCCATGAAACACGCCGCCAGCCGGCCGAGGCCACCGTTGCCCAGGGCTGCATCAGGCTCCAGCAGGCGGATGCGCTCCAGGTCGACGCCAAGCTCGGTCAGGGCCTCACGGGCAACATCGAGCAGGCCGAGGTTGCTCAGGCTGTCGTAGAGCAGCCGGCCGATGAGAAATTCCAGGGAAAGGTAATAAACGCGCTTCTGACCTTTACGGTAGATTTGCCGCGTGTGGTCCATCCAGTGCTCGACCATGTGGTCGCGCGCAGCCAGGGCAATGGCCTCGAACCAGTCGTGATCGAAGGCGTGATCCGGGTCTTTGCCTACCGCGTAGGTCAGTTTGGTCAAGACGGCGTCGCGGAATGCGGCCACCTCTGCTTCGCGAACAAGTGGTTCTTGAGTCATCGATAAGACCTCGAGCGAGCTTGGGTTGTCTGAGCCTAGACGGTCTGACAGGCGGTAGAGGCTCCGGTTCGGCAGTATTTCCCGTGTGTGCGATTTCAGGCTTGGCGTGAGCCTGAAAGAATGCAGGGCTCGTGCCGTTTTTTCAGTCGCTGAACCTGAATGTGAAAAAATCTGGCGAAAGGTTGTTCAAAAATCCACCAGTCCCGGTATCATCGCGCGCCCTGATGCACACACGCCTGGTAATTCCCGATGATGAAGCCCAACCTGATTGCCGCCGCCGAGATCGACCGTCTCGATACGTGGGCCAAATATTCGGCCCCGATGTGCGGCTCTTGTGTGTCCAGCTGCTGCACGCTGCCGGTCGAGGTCAAGATCAAGGATCTGGTGCGCATCGGCGTGGTCGACGAGTTCGAACTGGGCGACCCGCCGAAGAACATTGCCAAGCGCCTGCAAAAGGAAGGGCTGGTTGAGCGATTCAACCAGAAATCCGGAATTTTCACCCTCCAGCGCATGAGCAACAACGATTGCTACTACCTGGATCGTAAGAGCCGCCTGTGCACCATTTATGACAAGCGTCCCGACACCTGCCGCAACCATCCGAAAATCGGCCCGCGGCCGGGGTATTGCGCGTACAAGCCCAAGGAAGTGGAGCGTGAGCGGAATTCGCGGAGTATCGAGCGGTTCTGAGTAAGGCCGGATATGAGCGGCGGGCTTCAGACCTGCACCCTCACCCCAGCCCTCTCCCAGAGGGAGAGGGAGCCGACCTAGGTGTCTTGAGCTATCCATCGACCTGACAATACGAGCCGATTGTGGATTCAGAAGCCCTTTTGAGATGCCTGCGCTATCCATCGACCTGAGAATACGAGCCGATTGTGGATTCAGAAGCCCTTTTGAGATGCCTGCGCTATCCATCGACCTGACAATACGAGTCGATTGTGGATTCTGAAGCCCTTTTGAAATGCCTGCGCTACCTATCGACCTGACAATACGAGTCGATTGTGGATTCAGAAGCCCTTTTGAGATGCCTGCGCTACCCATCGACCTGACAATACGAGCCGATTGTGGATTCAGAAGCCCTTTTGAGATGCCTGCGCTACCCATCGACCTGATAACGCGATTCGGTTATGGATTCGGCAGAGCTCTTTCAGGTCGATAAATTTCTGCAGCATCCCGCGATCAGTCCCCTCTCCCAGGGGGAGAGGGCCAGGGTGAGGGGAAAACGCCTCACAACATTTCCCCCAGACAAACAAAAACGCCCCCGGTCTCTCGACCGGGGGCGTTTTCATTTCAGCTCAGGCTAAAACATCAAGCCTTGGCTTTCTTGGCTGCGCGGGTACGCTCGCTTTCGTCCAGGATCTTCTTGCGAAGACGGATGGACTTAGGAGTTACTTCACACAGCTCGTCGTCCTGGATGAATTCCAGAGCCTGTTCCAGGGTGAAGCGAACAGGTGGAACCAGAGCGATGGTTTCGTCTTTACCCGAAGCACGCATGTTGTCGAGCTTCTTGCCCTTGGTAGGGTTAACGCCCAGGTCGTTGTCACGGCTGTTCAGACCAACGATCTGACCGTTGTAGATTTCCTGACCGTGTTCTACGAACAGCTTGCCACGCGCCTGCAGGGTTTCCAGGGAGTAGGTCAGTGCCTTGCCGGTTTCAACCGAAACCAGAACGCCGTTCTGACGGCCGGACATGTCGCCGGACTTCATGGTGTCGTAACGATCGAAGATCGAAGTCAGGATGCCAGCACCGTTGGTCAGGGTCAGGAACTGGTTACGGAAACCGATCAGACCACGAGCAGGGATGTTGTATTCCAGACGTACACGGCCTTTGCCATCCGGCACCATGTTGGTCAGGTCGCCTTTACGCAGGCCCATCTCTTCCATCACCTTGCCCTGGGATTCTTCCGGCAGGTCGATGGTGACGTTTTCGAACGGTTCGTGCTTCACGCCGTCTACCAGACGGATGATCACTTCCGGACGGCCTACAGCCATTTCGAAGCCTTCGCGACGCATGGTTTCGATCAGTACCGAGAGGTGCAGTTCGCCACGGCCGGAAACCTTGAACTTGTCAGCCGAGTCGCCTTCTTCAACGCGCAGTGCAACGTTGTACAGCAGCTCTTTGTCCAGACGTTCCTTGATGTTACGGGAAGTCACGAACTTGCCTTCTTTACCGCAGAATGGCGAGTCGTTTACCTGGAAGGTCATGGAAACGGTTGGCTCGTCGACGGTCAACGGCTTCATCGCTTCAACGGTGTCCGGGTGGCACAGGGTGTCGGAGATGAACAGCGAGTCCATACCGCTGATGCACACGATGTCGCCTGCAGCAGCCTCTTCAACGTCTACACGGTGCAGACCGTGGTGACCCATCAGCTTCAGGATACGACCGTTACGCTTCTTGCCGTCGGCGCCGATAGCGACAACCGGGGTGTTCGGCTTGACGCGACCACGAGCGATACGGCCAACACCGATAACACCCAGGAAGCTGTTGTAGTCCAGTGCGGAGATCTGCATCTGGAACGGACCGTCACGGTCAACAGCCGGCGCCGGTACGTTGTCGACGATCGACTGGTACAGCGGGGTCATGTCTTCAGCCATTTCGGTGTGGTCCAGACCGGCAATACCGTTCAGGGCCGAGGCGTAGACGACTTTGAAGTCCAGCTGTTCTTCGGTGGCACCCAGGTTGTCGAACAGGTCGAAGATCTGGTCCAGAACCCAGTCCGGACGCGCGCCTGGACGGTCAACCTTGTTGATGCACACGATCGGACGCAGGCCGGCTTCGAAAGCCTTCTTGGTCACGAAACGGGTTTGCGGCATAGGGCCGTCTTGAGCGTCAACCAGCAGCAGAACGGAGTCAACCATCGACATAACGCGTTCAACTTCGCCGCCGAAGTCGGCGTGGCCCGGGGTGTCCACGATGTTGATGTGGTAGCCGTTCCAGTTGATGGCGGTGTTTTTCGCCAGAATGGTAATACCGCGCTCTTTTTCCTGGTCGTTGGAGTCCATCACGCGCTCGTCGTTGAGCTCGTTGCGCTCCAGAGTGCCGGATTGACGCAGGAGTTTGTCTACCAGGGTGGTTTTACCATGGTCAACGTGAGCAATGATGGCGATGTTGCGTAGATTTTCGATCACTTGTGTATCTCGATCAGAGGATTCGGTGTGCTGACAAGTCTTGGCAGCGATTTACAGTAGAGTCAGGCCTTGCCGTTACAGCTTGACGGCGGCGTCGGGGGGCCGGTGACGCAAGCCACAGGCAAACAGCCCCGGGCACTTAGCTCGGTCGATAAACGCGCACATTGGCATGCCCCTCACTGAGCAAATGGTGGGCATGCAGGCGACTCATCACGCCTTTGTCGCAATAAAGCAGGTACTGGCGAGTAGGGTCCAGTTCCTTGAAACGAGCGTTCAGTGCATAAAACGGCATCGTTTGTACCTCGATGCCAGCAAGGTCCAGCGGGTCGTCTTCAGCGGCATCCGGGTGACGGATATCGATGACGATCTGACCGGCCAGCGCTTCGCTGACTTCTTCAATTTGAACATCCTGGCCCAATTCGTCGATCACCCGATCGATCGGTACCAGTTTGGCGTTTTCGAGCGCACGCTCGAGTACCGCCATATCGAATTCTTTCTCTTCATGCTCGACGCGATGGCGCTTGGCTGCGGTCTTCGGATTGACCGAGATGACGCCGCAGTATTCCGGCATGTGCCGGGCGAAATCAGCAGTGCCGATCTCGTTGGCCAGGTCGATGATGTCCTGCTTGTGGCTGGCGATGAGCGGACGCAAGACCAGTTTCTCGGTCACGCAGTCGATCACGTTCAGGTTCGGCAATGTCTGGCTCGAAACCTGGGAGATCGCCTCACCGGTCACCAACGCCTCAATGTGCAGTCGATCGGCAATTTGGGAGGAAGCGCGCAACATCATACGCTTCAATACTACGCCCATATGACTGTTATCGACTTTGCCGAGAATTTCGCCCAGCACTTCCTCGAACGGCACACTGACAAATAGCACGCGTTGGGAGCTGCCGTACTTCTTCCAGATGAAATGCGCGACTTCCATGACGCCCAGTTCGTGGGCACGTCCGCCCAGATTGAAGAAGCAGAAATGCGCCATCAGGCCGCGACGCATGATCTGGTAGGCCGCCACAGTGGAGTCGAAGCCGCCGGACATCAGAACGAGCGTCTGTTCCAGGGCTCCCAGCGGATAACCGCCGATGCCGGTGTGCTGGCTGTGGATCACGAACAACCGTTGGTCGCGAACTTCAATGCGGACTTCGATTTCGGGCTTTTTCAGGTCGATTCCGGCGGCACCGCACTGGCGGCGCAACTGGCTGCCGACGTATTTCTCGATGTCTATGGAGCTAAATGGGTGCTTGCCGGCGCGTTTGCAACGCACCGAGAAAATCTTCCCGGCCAGTGCATCGCCGTAGTGCTGCTTGCACTTCTCGACGATGTCATCGAAGTCACCCAGCGGGTACTCGTCGATCTGCAGGAAATGCGCGATGCCCGGCATGCAGCTCAGGCGTTCGCCCATCTCTTTCAGGGCCTTGGGATCGCTGACGCGGGTTTCCAGCTCGAGGTTGTCCCACACACCGTTCACCACCACAGCCGGGTCCAGATCGCGGAGCACAGCACGGATGTTCTTGGCCAACTGACGGATGAAACGCATCCGTACCGGGCGGCTCTTGATGGTGATCTCGGGGAAGACTTTTACGATTAATTTCATGGAAACAGCGCGCGCAGGGCCTGCCGAAAAAGGGGGGCGCGGATTATAGCGGAAATTGCTCAAGGTTTAACCAGTTAATGTGCAGAAGGTTTTGCATGCACCAAAACAGGTCATTTATCGCCTTCGACGCAACATTACAGGGCGGGATTTTCTTCCTTAAAGGCCAATATGCCCTGATAAGCGAGATTTTGGGGCAAAAAACCCATGCTGGGGCACTGGCATGCAATTTGCTCCCTTGTGAGGCAGGTTGCCTTGGCAGAGTATTCGCGCCGGCATCACAAACATTAAAGGGCATCCACTACCAGCCCTAATCCACCCGGAGGACACTATGTCGAAGTCGGTTCAACTCATCAAAGATCATGACGTCAAGTGGATTGATCTGCGCTTCACAGACACCAAAGGCACTCAGCACCACGTGACCATGCCGGCTCGCGATGCGCTGGAAGACGACTTCTTCGAAGTCGGCAAAATGTTCGACGGTTCCTCCATCGCTGGCTGGAAAGGTATCGAAGCTTCCGACATGATCCTGCTGCCGGACGACTCCACCGCTGTGCTGGATCCGTTCACTGAAGAGCCGACCCTGATCCTGGTCTGCGACATCATCGAACCTTCGAGCATGCAAGGCTACGATCGCGACCCACGTGCGATCGCCAAGCGTGCCGAAGAGCACCTGAAATCCACCGGTATCGGTGACACCGTATTCGCCGGCCCAGAGCCAGAGTTCTTCATCTTCGACCAGGTGAAGTTCAAGTCCGACATTTCCGGTTCCATGTTCAAGATCTACTCCGAACAAGGTTCCTGGATGTCCGACCAGGACATCGAAGGCGGCAACAAGGGCCACCGCCCAGGCGTCAAAGGCGGCTACTTCCCGGTTCCACCGTTCGACCACGACCACGAAATCCGTACCTCCATGTGCAACGCACTGGAAGAAATGGGCCTGACCGTCGAAGTTCACCACCACGAAGTGGCAACTGCCGGCCAGAACGAAATCGGCGTCAAGTTCAACACCCTGGTGAAGAAAGCCGACGAAACCCAAACCCTGAAGTACGTTGTACACAACGTTGCTGACGCTTACGGCCGCACCGCGACCTTCATGCCTAAGCCTCTGTACGGCGACAACGGTTCGGGCATGCACGTACACATGTCGATCTGGAAAGACGGCAAGAACACCTTCGCAGGCGAAGGCTATGCCGGCCTGTCCGATACCGCCCTGTACTTCATCGGCGGCATCATCAAGCACGGTAAGGCCCTGAACGGCTTCACCAACCCGGCGACCAACTCCTACAAGCGTCTGGTTCCAGGCTTCGAAGCACCGGTAATGCTGGCCTACTCGGCTCGCAACCGCTCCGCTTCGATCCGTATTCCTTACGTGTCGAGCCCGAAAGCCCGCCGTATCGAAGCACGCTTCCCGGATCCGGCTGCCAACCCGTACCTGTGCTTCGCCGCACTGTTGATGGCTGGCCTGGACGGCATCCAGAACAAGATCCACCCTGGCGATGCAGCTGACAAAAACCTGTACGACCTGCCGCCTGAAGAGGCCAAAGAGATCCCACAAGTTTGCGGCAGCCTGAAAGAAGCCCTGGAAGAGCTGGACAAAGGTCGTGCGTTCCTGACCAAAGGCGGCGTTTTCAGCGACGACTTCATCGACGCTTACATCGCTCTGAAAAGCGAAGAAGAAATCAAGGTACGTACCTTCGTACACCCACTGGAATACGAGCTGTACTACAGCTGCTGATCCGGTAGCGCCGCGACACGCGGCGTGACAAAAGAGGCCTCCTTCGGGAGGCCTTTTTTATTGCACTGTCCCGTCCTGAATAAGGTTTACACCTTCTGACCTATTTTCAGGAGGGAGCAATGGATTCGGGGAAAAGGCGCAGTCAGCGCGATTACACGCTGGCTNTACACCCACTGGAATACGAGCTGTACTACAGCTGCTGATCCGGTAGCGCCGCGACACGCGGCGTGACAAAAGAGGCCTCCTTCGGGAGGCCTTTTTTATTGCACTGTCCCGTCCTGAATAAGGTTTACACCTTCTGACCTATTTTCAGGAGGGAGCAATGGATTCGGGGAAAAGGCGCAGTCAGCGCGATTACACGCTGGCTTTTAAATTGTCGGTGGTCGACCAGGTCGAAAAGGGCGAGTTGAGTTATAAAGAGGCTCAACGGCGCTATGGCATCCAGGGTCGGTCAACGGTGTTGGTGTGGTTACGCAAGCATGGTCGGCAGGATTGGAGCCAAGGCGCGTCTATTCGAGTGCTGAGGAAGAGTTCCATGGCCGAGTCCACGGTACCGCTGTCACCCGAGCAGCGGATCAAAGAGCTTGAAGAGCAGCTTGAACTGAGCAATCAAAAGGCTCAGTTTTTCGAGGCTGTCGTAAACGTCTTGAAGAACGACTACGGTGTATCCATCGTAAAAAAGCGACCCGGCAAGTCCTCGCGCAAGGGCAAGTCAAAGACCTGAGTATCAGCAGGGCTTGCCTGTTCATGGGCATTTCACGTCAGGCTTACTACAAGCGCAACCGAGCGTTTGATGCGAAGGCTAGCGACGATCAAAAGGTCGTGGATTTCGTCTTGGAAAAGCGGCGGCGCCAGCCAAGGCTGGGAACACGCAAGCTGCATTATATGCTGCATGCCGAAGCAGAARCGAGGCTGCGGGTGGGGCGCGATCGCCTGTTCAGCATCCTGCGAGAAGCGCGAGAATTGGTCCCTCGCAAGCGGGCATACCACAAGACTACCYACAGCCATCATCGATTTCGCCGCCATCCAAACCTACTCAAGGCAGGCCCGCAGCAAATCATTGCCTGTGCTCCTGAGCAAGTTTGGGTTGCGGATATAACCTATCTGCCTACCCAGGAGAGCGTTGCTTATCTGAGCCTGATCACCGACGCATACTCGCGTAAAATAGTGGGACATCATGTGCATGAGAGCTTGCATACAGAGTCGGTGCTCAAAGCGCTGAAGAAGGCTGTAGGAGGAAGGAAAACCAAGCAGCCGCTGGTTCATCACTCAGACCGTGGGGCCCAGTATTGCTCCGACCTTTATCAGCGTTTTCACACCAAACACGGGGTCATTTGTTCGATGACCGATGGCTATGACTGCTATCAGAACGCGATGGCGGAGCGAATAAACGGGATTYTGAAGACGGAGTTTTTGCTGCATCGCCCCAAGAACCTGGCCGACGCGGTGAGAATGGTTGATGAATCAGTGCTGATCTACAACGCGGAGCGGCCACATCTGGCCTTGAAATACAAAACGCCCGATGCGGTGCATCGGGCGTTTTGAGACTGAAACAGGTGTAAACCTATTTCAGGACTAGACACATCTTCGAATGAGCCCATTGGTACAACGCGGAGCGGCCACATCTGGCCTTGAAATACAAAACGCCCGATGCGGTGCATCGGGCGTTTTGAGACTGAAACAGGTGTAAACCTATTTCAGGACTAGACAGGGCTGAAAAAAGTGGATCGGTAAATGCAAAAAAACGCCCGAAGCAGCGCATCGGGCGTTTTGTATTACGAGGTGCTTCTGGTCGCTTCAGCCCCGCGACAGGGCTGCAATGAAATCAATTTCCCATGGTGACATGGGTGATGATTTCGTTTTCAACCCGCAGGTTGATGCGTGCAGGGTTGTAGTCCTTGGTCATGATGAACCCGATGCCTGTCGGGCGTACTGCCAGGCCGGTCTTGTTGGCGAGTTCTGCACGCAGCTCTTCGGAGTAATGTTTGCCGATGTACTGCTGGGCGGTGATCAGATGTTGGTTCAAATCCAGAGTCATGAATTGCTTCCTTGCTAAAAGTTGATTTGAGCGAATTTGCTCTCGCCATCCGTCATGGGTGGCGTGGAAAAAGTCTGGATTAATCCCCGGTGTTTTTCATCCTCCGCACTGTGACGCGATGTTTTTCCAGCGCCTCGAGCAACAAAAAGCCCGCCATGAGGGCGGGCTTTGGGGTGGTTCAATCGGCCGGCTTCAAGCCTTCTGCTCAAATGCCACGTAGATCTTGCGGCAAGGCTCAAGTACCTCCCAGGTACCTTTGAACCCGGCCGGGATCACGAAACGATCGCCCGCGCGCACGGTTTTGCTATTGCCATCGCTGTCGCGCAGCACTGACACGCCTTGAACGATTTCGCAGTATTCATGTTCGGTAAAATTCACCAGCCACTGGCCGACTGCGCCTTCCCACACGCCCGCATTCAACTGCCCGCACGGACTGTTGTAGTGGTTGTACACCGCTTGCTCCGGGTCGCCCTTGAGGACTTTGGCCGGGTCTGGCCGGTAGCGTTCGGGTTGAGTGTTGGCCTGGCTGAAGTCGACGACGTCCTGGATGCTCATTGTTGTAATCCCCAGAGATTGCGTTGGAAAAGCCCAAGTCTATGTTTATTAAAATGAACATCGCAAGGCCGTTTGCCGGTGTTATGTCAAATATATTGAAACTTCACCTGTCGCTGGTTTAGGGTGGCGGGATGCCTTGGGCCGAAAAACAGGCTGGCCGGGCAGAATTCCTGACAGCGCCCGCGAAGAACGCGGGTGTCGTATTCAATAAGAGGAGGACACTCGCATGACCACCCTGACCCGTGCCGACTGGGAACAACGTGCCCGCGACCTGAAAATCGAAGGCCGCGCCTACATCAATGGCGAATACACCGATGCTGTCTCCTCCGAGACTTTCGAGTGCATCAGCCCGGTCGATGGCCGTCTGCTGGGCAAGATTGCCAGCTGTGACGCCGCCGACGCCCAGCGCGCCGTGGAAAACGCCCGCGCCACCTTCAACTCCGGTGTCTGGTCGCGCCTGGCGCCGACCAAGCGCAAAGCCACCATGATCCGTTTCGCCGGCCTGCTGAAGCAGCATGCCGAAGAATTGGCACTGCTTGAAACCCTGGACATGGGCAAACCAATCAGCGACTCCCTGTACATCGACGTTCCCGGCGCGGCACAAGCCCTGAGCTGGAGCGGCGAAGCCATCGACAAGATCTACGACGAAGTGGCCGCGACCCCGCACGATCAGTTGGGTCTGGTGACTCGTGAGCCGGTCGGTGTCGTGGGCGCCATCGTGCCGTGGAACTTTCCGCTGATGATGGCCTGCTGGAAACTCGGCCCGGCGCTGTCCACCGGCAACTCGGTGATCCTCAAACCGTCGGAAAAATCTCCGCTGACCGCCATCCGCATCGCGGCGCTGGCTGTAGAAGCCGGCATTCCGAAAGGCGTGCTGAACGTACTGCCGGGTTACGGCCACACTGTCGGCAAAGCCCTGGCCTTGCATAACGACGTCGACACCCTGGTGTTCACCGGTTCGACCAAGATCGCCAAGCAATTGCTGATCTACTCTGGCGAATCGAACATGAAGCGCGTCTGGCTCGAAGCCGGCGGCAAGAGCCCGAATATCGTGTTCGCCGATGCGCCGAACTTGCAGGAAGCCGCCGAAGCCGCTGCCGGCGCTATCGCCTTCAACCAGGGCGAAGTCTGCACCGCCGGTTCGCGTCTGCTGGTGGAGCGTTCGATCAAGGACAAATTCCTGCCGCTGGTGATCGAGGCACTGAAAACCTGGAAGCCGGGCAACCCGCTGGACCCGTCAACCAATGTCGGTGCGCTGGTGGATACGCAGCAGATGAACACCGTGCTGTCCTATATCGAGTCGGGTCATGCCGATGGCGCCAAACTGGTGGCCGGCGGCAAGCGCACCCTTGAGGAAACCGGCGGCACTTACGTCGAACCGACAATTTTCGACGGCGTGAGCAACGCGATGAAAATTGCCCAGGAAGAAATCTTCGGGCCGGTGCTGTCGGTCATTGCGTTCGACACCGCCGAAGAGGCTGTCGCGATTGCCAACGACACGCCTTATGGTCTGGCCGCTGCAGTGTGGACCAAGGACATTTCCAAGGCTCACCTCACCGCCCGGGCACTGCGTGCCGGTAGCGTGTGGGTCAACCAATACGATGGCGGCGACATGACCGCGCCGTTCGGCGGCTTCAAACAGTCTGGTAACGGTCGCGACAAGTCGCTGCACGCATTCGACAAGTACACCGAGCTGAAGGCGACCTGGATCAAGTTGTAAGTCAGTAGGGGAGGCCTGATTTGGATCAGGTCTCTCAAACGACAAAGATCCCCTGTGGGAGCGGGCTTGCTCGCGAAGGCGCCGTAACAGTCAACATAGACGTTGAATGTGCTGGCCACTTCGCGAGCAAGCCCGCTCCCACATTGTTTTGTGGTGGTTGAAAAAATAACAATCCACAGGAGCGTGGAACATGCGTTGGGCGACTTATTTCGCCGTGTTGGCGTCTGTCTTGAGTGTCGGCCTGGCCTTGGGCGTCAGCATGCCGTTGGTTTCTTTTCGCCTGGAAAGCTGGGGTTATGGCTCGTTTGCAATTGGCGTGATGGCAGCGATGCCGGCGATCGGCGTATTGCTGGGGGCGAAGATTTCCAGCCATCTGGCGGCACGCCTTGGCACGGCCAACCTGATGCGCCTATGCCTGTGGGCCGGGGCAGTTTCCATAGGTCTGCTGGCGCTATTACCGAGTTACCCCGTCTGGTTGCTGCTACGGCTGATGATCGGGGTGATCCTGACCCTGGTGTTCATCCTCGGTGAAAGCTGGATCAATCAACTGGTGGTCGAGCAATGGCGGGGGCGCCTGGTGGCGTTGTATGGCAGCAGCTACGCGCTGAGCCAACTGGCCGGGCCGGTGCTGCTTGGCTTCCTGGGCACGGAGCACGATTACGGCTTTTGGGTGGGTGTCGGTCTGTTGCTGGCCGCGCCGTTCCTGTTGCTCGGGCGAAGCGGTGCGCCTTCCAGCGAAGCCAGCAGCGTGACTTTCGGTGACTTGCTGAGTTTCTGTCGTGGCCTCCCGGCGATTGCCTGGGCGGTCTCGCTGTTTGCCGCATTCGAAGCCATGATCCTGACGCTGTTGCCGGTCTACTGCCTGCGTCAGGGCTTTACCACGGAAATTGCGCTGGCGATGGTCAGCACCGTGGTGGTGGGTGATGCCCTGCTGCAGTTGCCCATTGGCGCTTTGGCCGATCGCCTGTCGCGGCGTGCGCTGTTTACCGGTTGCGCGTTGATATTGCTGGTATCGAGTCTGGCGATCCCGATGTTGATCGACACGTTGCTGATCTGGCCGCTGTGGGTTCTGTTCGGCGCCAGTGCCGGTGGGTTGTTCACCTTGTCACTGATTCTGATCGGCGAGCGCTACCGCGACGATGCGCTGGTGCGAGCCAATGCGCACGTGGCACAGCTGTGGGGGATTGGCTGTCTGGTCGGGCCGCTGCTGGCCGGTGCTGGCAGTCAGTGGGTCAGCGGGCACGCGCTGCCGTTGCTGATGGCAGCGGGGGCCTTGGGTGTGCTGATTGTGGTGTTGCGGCAAGGGGCGTTTGGTACGGCGCAAGCTGCATAGATCTTTTGGGGTTTCTACAACATCCGCTCCAGGCCAACGGTTGTGCTGAGCCATGCATTGACCCGTCGCCACCAGCTCGCTGGCTCCTTGGTCAGCGTGTGCATTTTGCCGTCGTCTTCGGTGGTCCAGACGACTTGGTCTTTTTCCAGTTTCACCTCATAACTCAAGGCGGGTGCCATGCCCTGGAGCGCCAGCTCACGGACTCGGGCCGCGAGTTCCGGGCTGTCTACCAACACGCCGACTTCGGTGTTCCACAACACCGAGCGTGGATCGAAATTGAAAGAGCCGATGAAGGATTTTTGCTGGTCGAAAATGATCGCCTTGCTGTGCAGGCTGGAATCGGAGCCACTATAGGCGGCGCTGGAGAACAGGCGCGGTCCACTACCACCGGGGCTGTCTTCACCGGGTTGGCGGCGCAATTCGAACAGTCGCACGCCGTGTTCCAGCAGTGCCTTGCGATAGGGTGCGTATCCACCGTGTACCGCCGGTACATCCGTGGCCTGTAGTGAATTGGTCAGCAAACTCACCGAGACCCCGGCGTCGGCGCGTCCGGTCAGGTAAACAAGTCCGGGTTCGCCGGGCACAAAGTAAGCCGAAACCATGATCAGCTCTTTGCTGACGCCATCGAGCTCGGGCGTCAGTTGCGTGGTCAGCAGCAAATGCGGATCGGGTTCGCCCTTGGCCAGCACCTTGCTGGGCGCATCCCAGAGCGCCTGGCTCCAGGCCCAGATTAGCTCCTGACGCCAAGTATCGAGGCGCGGGTGAGTGGTATAGGTCATCAGGCGCTGGTAAAGCGCGTGATTCTGTCTGCGGTTTTCTTCCAGCGATTTTTCCAGGCCGGCACGGGTCTCCTTCAAGTCCTGGGCGGTCGGTTTGCTCGACAGGAATTCGTCGATCGGCTTGCTCAACGCGCTGTTCCAGTACTGGTCGAAACCGTGTCCGAGCTCGTCGGCGACAGGGCCAACGCCGAGGATGTCGATGTCGGTGAAGTTCATATTGGGTTCGGCGTCGAAATACTCGTCCCCCAGATTGCGCCCGCCGACTATGGCCATGCTGTTGTCCGCCAGCCACAACTTGTTATGCATGCGCCGATGTTGCTGCGACAGGTTCAGCAGCCGCCCCACGGTCCGCGTCACTCCGGTACTGCGCCCCAGATTCAACGGGTTGAACACGCGGATATGGATTTTCGGGTGAGCGGCGAGGGTGCCGATGAACTGGTCCAGGCCATCGCTGGCGGTATCGTCGAGCAGCACCCGAACACGTACACCACGGTCGGCGGCCTTGAGCAGTTCATCGATCAGCATCCGTGTGCTGATACCGTCGTGCACGATGTAGTACTGCAAGTCGAGACTGCTTTGCGCGTTGCGGATCAGTTCGGCCCGGGCGGTGAAGGCTTCGGTGCTGTCGGACAGCAGGCGGAAGCCGGATTGCCCCTTATAAGGCGCGGCCTGCGCCTGGACCGAACGACCAAACGCCGAATCCGAGGCTGGCAGCGCCTGGCTGGACTCTCGCCGAATGTCGAAGCTGGCGCATCCACACAGGAACGAAGCGATTAGCAGGAGAACAAGCAGGGGCTGACTGACTCTCACGTTAGGTCGTTCCAGTTGGCGAGGAGTAATGACATATGGATGCTGGATTCCGGATAAAAGTCAGTCACTGAATGGGTCGTTTTCCGCCAGCAATTTGATCGCCATTGCGCCGACCTTGCGCACCGCTTCTTCGATCTGCGGTGTTGGTTTGGCAGCGTAGTTCATGCGCAGGCAATTGCGGTATTTGCCCGAGGCGGAAAAAATGCTGCCGACGGCGATCTGTACGCCCTGATCATCCAGGGCACGATTGAGTTTCAGGGTATCAAAGCCTTCCGGCAGTTCGACCCATAGCATGAAGCTGCCTTGCGGACGACTGGCGCGGGTTCCGGCGGGGAAGTAACGGGTCACCCAGTCAATCATCATGTCGCGATTGCGCTGGTATTGGGTGCGCATCCGGCGTAAATGCGGCTCGAAGTGGCCGCCCTTGAGAAATTCGGCGATGGCGATCTGCGGTTGCGGAGCGGTTGAGCCGGTGCTGATGTATTTCATGTGCAGCACCCGTTCCAGATAACGGCCGGGCGCAACCCAGCCGATACGCAAGCCGGGGGCCAGGGTCTTGGAAAACGAGCTGCACAACAGCACGCGCCCGTCTTCGTCGAAGGATTTGATCGTGCGCGGGCGAGGATAGGTGTAGGCCAGCTCGCCATACACATCGTCCTCGATGATCGCCACGTCAAATCGCTGTGCGAGTGTCAACAACGCGCGTTTGCGCGACTCGGGCATGATGTAGCCCAAGGGGTTGTTGCAGTTGGGCGTCAGCTGTATGACTTTGATCGGCCACTGCTCCAGGGCCAGTTCGAGCGCGTCGAGGCTGATTCCGGTCAGCGGATCGGTGGGAATTTCCAGGGCTTTCATGCCCAGGCCCTTGAGGGTCTGCATGGCGCCGTGAAAGCTCGGCGAGTCCACCGCCACAATGTCGCCGGGCTCGCAAATCGCCCGGATGCTGGTGGAGAGCGCTTCGTGGCAACCGGTGGTGACTACCAGTTCGCCGCAGCCCAGCTGGCAGCCGGAGTCGAGCATCAGGCGGGCGATTTGTTCGCGCAGTTCGAGGTTGCCATGAATGTTGTCGTAATACAGGCCAGGCATGTCCTGGCGCCGGCTGATCCGGGCCAGATCGCGTAGCAGTGGTTTCATGGTCGGGCTGGTGATGTCCGGCATGCCGCGCCCCAGTTGCACCACATCCTTGCGCGGCACTGCGCGAATAAGCTCCAACACCTGATCCCATTGGGAGATGTCTACCGGACGTTGCGCCGGGCGGCCTACCGCCGGCAGGTCCGGCAGTTCGCGGCTGGCTGGAACGAAATACCCGGATTTTGGCCTTGGCGTGGCCAGCCCGCTGTCTTCCAGCACTCGATAAGCCTGCTGCACCGTGCTCAGGCTGACCCCGTGCTCGACGCTCAGCGCCCGCACTGAGGGCAACCGGTCACCGGGGCGATAGAAGCCCTGTTCAATACGCGTGCCGAGCAATTCGGCGAGATTGACGTAAAGGGTCATGGCGCAGCCTCGTGGGTGGTGATCCGATAAACCAGTACAGATACGGCAAAAATCGAGGATTCAGACGCAACAACAGCAAATCTGTATGGAGTTAATACGGATAGATTGAATCTGTAATGCTTTTGCCCGCCCGCGCATCATGGAATCTCTGGCTACCCAAGTAAACAGGAGCGACCAAAATGAACGGCTTGAGCGATGTGCGGCTGACGTTACACAGTCAGGAACTGGCAACAGGGCAGAAAAACGGCATGCGCGCAACAATGCGCAACGCGCCGTCCTGTCTGAATCGCTGGGGCCTGTTCTGGCATCGTCTGCACACGCGCCAGGCGTTGCTGGCGCTGACGCCGGATCAGTTGAAGGACATCGGCCTGACCCGTGAGCAGGCGCTGGAGGAGGGGCTGAAACCCTTCTGGCGGAGCTGAAACAGGCAGTGTTCTTCAGGGCCTCTTCGCGGGCAAGCCCACTCCCACAATGGATCTGTGATCGACGCATATCCCCTGTGGGAGCGGGCTTGCTCGCGAAGGCGCCAGACGTGTCGCTGCCATTCTTTCAGACCAACTCTTTAAGCCGATGCCAAAGCATCCCCAACGCCAACAACGGCGAACGCAAATGCTTTCCACCTGGGAAGGTAATGTGCGGCACCTTTGCAAACAGATCGAACCCACCGCTCTGTTGACCGCTGATGGCTTCGGCCAGCAGTTTGCCCGCCAGATGCGTGGCATTCACACCATGCCCGGAATAGGCCTGGGCGAAATACACGTTCGGCTGGTCCTTGAGACGTCCAATCTGCGGCAGACGGTTGGCGCCGATGCCAATCATGCCACCCCATTGATAGTCGATCTTCACTGCGTCCAGCTGCGGGAAGACCTCCAGCATTTTCGGGCGCATGTAAGCGGCGATGTCTTTCGGATCGCGCCCCGAATAATGGCAGGCGCCGCCGAACAGCAGGCGTCGGTCCGCCGAGAGCCGGTAGTAATCCAGCGCCACCCGTTGGTCACAGACTGCCATGTTCTGCGGTAGCAGTTCCTGGGCCTGTTCTTCGCTCAGTGGCTCGGTGGCGATGATGTAGCTGCCAGCGGGCAAGACTTTGCCGCTGAGTTCGGGATTAAGTCCGCTCAAGTAGGCATTGCAACCCAGCACGAGAGTATTGGCGCGTACCGCACCTTGGGCGGTATGAACCTTGACCTGCGGGCCGTAATCGATGCGAGTGACAGCTGAGTGCTCGAACAGCCTGACTCCCAACTGCTGCGCCGCAGCGGCTTCGCCCAAAGCCAGGTTCAGTGGATGCAAGTGCCCGGAACCCATGTCGATCAGTCCGCCGACGTAACGCCCGGAGCCGACTACGGTGTGCATTTCGTTGGCTTGCAGCAGGCGGGTTTCATAGCGATAGCCGAGGCTGCGCAGCTCTTCGGCATCCTCGGCGAAACCTTCAAGGTCGCGGGGCTTGTTGGCCAGGTCGCAGTAGCCCCAGGTCAGGTCGCAGGGGATCTGAAAGTGTTCGACCCGCTGGCGGACGATTTCCACGGCTTCCAGGCCCATGAGTTTCATCTGGCGTACACCGTCCACGCCGATCACATTGGTGAATTGCTCAAGGCCGTGGCCGACGCCGCGAATCAGCTGCCCGCCATTGCGACCGCTGGCGCCCCAACCGATCTTGTGGGCTTCGAGCAGCACCACACTGAGCCCGCGCCCGGCGAGCTCGATCGCCGTGTTCAACCCGGAAAATCCGCCGCCAACCACGCACACATCGGCCACCACTTCGCCCTGAAGCACCGGGTGCTCAGGCTGCGCAAGGCTGCTGGCGGCGTAATACGAGGCGGTGTGCTGGTGGTGTGCAGCAGGCTGTTGAGCACGGGCATTCATGTGCGTATTCCCGATTCATGTGTTTAGAAAATTTGACGGAGCATAAGCCGGACTTTCCCGAGCGGGCAACACTGGTCGGTTGCTGCTGTCTGGATCCGGGCTTTTGCGTCAGAATCGCGCTCCAATCCGCTATTGGCCACCGCTTCAATGGACTGCAACAGTCAGAAAATCCGTACGCTGCGCCAGCAGATTCCCTCTTTCGAGTGCGTGCCTGGTTGCCACGACTGCTGTGGACCGGTGACCACCTCGCCGGAAGAAATGTCGCGCCTGCCGCGCAAGACCGGCGCCGAGCAGGATGCTGCGATGGACGAGCTCAATTGTGTGCATCTGGGGCCGAACGGATGCACGGTGTATGACGAGCGGCCGCTGATCTGCCGGCTGTTCGGTACCACCAGGACATTGCCATGCCCAAATGGGCGGGGGCCGGTGGAGTTGATACATCCGCGGGTGGAAAAGCAGGTGTTCGAGTACATGGCCAGCACCCGGCAGGTGCTGGTCTAGGTAGACCGAGTCGCTACTTTCGCGAGCAAGCCCGCTCCCACATTTGACCGGGTTGTCCCAGATGAACGCGATCAAATGTGGGAGCGGGCTTGCTCGCGAAGGCTGCCGAACAGACGCCGCAAGCTTCAATCCGGAATCGGCAAGCTCAGGCTCTCTTTCACTTCTTCCATCACGATATAGCTCTTGGACTCCCGCACATGGGGCAGCTTGAGCAGGATGTCGCCGAGCAGCTTGCGGTACGAAGCCATCTCGGAAATCCGCGCCTTCACCAGGTAATCGAAATCCCCTGACACCAGATGACATTCCAGCACATGGGGCAATTTCAGCACCGCGCGTCGGAACTCTTCGAAGGTATCACCGGATTTGTAGTCCAGGCTGATCTCCACGAACACCAGGAGACTACCCTTCAAGTGCTGCGGGTTGAGCCGGGCGTTGTAGCCCATGATGATCCCTTCGCGCTCCAGGCGCCGGACCCGCTCGGTACAGGGCGTGGTCGAGAGCCCGACCTTTTCCCCCAGCTCGGTAAAGGAGATGCGCCCGTCCGCCTGCAGGATTCGCAAGATGTTGCGGTCGATCTTGTCCAGCTCCCGTTTGGTCTGAGTGTTGGTCCGCATAGGGGATGCGCCTCCGTGAAAAGGGTTTTTGCCGAGAATTGTCGCCAAATATAGGCGTTTATATAGTGAAATACACTGGCAGATCTTTTTTACACTGCGCACATCTGTAGCTCTGATCAACAAACGTCAGCGGTTCGCCGCGATGAGGTATATGAAAATGCGCGTCATGGTCTTGGGTAGCGGCGTCATCGGTACCACCAGTGCTTATTATCTGGCCCGTGCCGGATTTGAAGTGGTTGTCGTGGACCGGCAGCCGGCTGCTGCCATGGAGACCAGTTTCGCCAACGCCGGGCAAGTCTCGCCCGGTTATGCCTCGCCGTGGGCTGCGCCGGGTGTGCCGCTCAAAGCCATCAAGTGGCTGTTGCAGCGCCATGCGCCACTGGCGATCAAGGCCACTGCCGACATCGATCAATACCTGTGGATGGCCCAGATGCTGCGTAACTGCACGGCCAGCCGCTATGCAGTGAACAAGGAGCGCATGGTCCGCCTGTCCGAGTACAGCCGTGACTGCCTCGACGAACTGCGCGCTGAAACCGGCATTGCCTATGAAGGCCGCAGCCTCGGTACTACCCAATTGTTCCGTACCCAGGCCCAGCTTGACGGCGCAGCGAAAGACATCGCCGTGTTGAAGGAGTCCGGCGTACCGTTTGAGTTGCTCGACCGCGAGGGCATTGCCCGCGTCGAACCAGCCCTGGCCCAGGTGACCGACATCCTCGCCGGTGCCCTGCGCCTGCCGAACGACCAGACCGGCGACTGTCAGATGTTCACCACTCACCTGGCTGAAATGGCCACGAAACTTGGTGTGCAGTTCCGTTTCGGCCAGGACATCCAGCGCCTCGACTTCGCCGGTGACCGTATCAATGGCGTGTGGATCGACGGCAAGCTGGAAACCGCTGACCGCTACGTGCTGGCTCTGGGCAGCTACTCGCCGCAACTGCTCAAGCCGCTGGGCATCAAGGCACCGGTGTATCCGCTCAAGGGCTACTCCCTGACCGTGCCGATCACCAATGCGGCGATGGCTCCGACCTCGACCATTCTCGACGAGACCTACAAGGTCGCGATCACCCGTTTTGACAACCGCATCCGCGTTGGTGGCATGGCGGAAATTGCCGGTTTTGACCTGTCGCTGAACCCGCGTCGACGCGAAACCCTGGAGATGATCGTCAACGATCTTTATCCTCAGGGCGGCGATCTGGCCCAGGCCAGCTTCTGGACCGGCTTGCGTCCGACCACCCCGGACGGCACGCCGATTGTCGGCGCTACCCCATTCAAGAACCTGTTCCTGAACACCGGTCACGGCACGCTCGGCTGGACCATGGCGTGTGGCTCCGGCCGCTTGCTGGCTGACCTGATGGCGAAGAAAAAGCCGCAGATCAGCGCCGAAGGCCTCGATATTTCCCGTTATGGCAGCAAAATCCAGGAGTCTGCAAAGCATGTCAGTCCAGCGCCAGCTCACCAATGAGCGCATGAGTCAGGTCGTCACCCATAACGGCACGGTGTACCTGGCCGGGCAGGTCGGCGACGACATGAACGCCGGGATTGAACAACAGACCCGTGAAACCCTGGCCAATATCGAGCGTTTGCTCGACCTGGCCGGTACCGACAAGAATCATCTGCTGTCGGTAACTATTTACCTGAAAGACATCGACGCGCATTTCGAAGGCATGAACGCGGTGTGGGACAAGTGGCTGCCAAAAGGCGTCGCCCCTGCCCGTGCCACCGTTGAATCGAAACTGTGCGAGCCGGAAATTCTGGTTGAGCTGTCGGTTGTAGCGGCTCTGCCATAAGCCTGTCACAAAGATCCCTCTTCCGGTGCTGCTGGCGGTTTACGCCGACAGCCAGCGCCGGTTTTTTTTACAAAACCCGACCAGAAGTCTGCCGCCATGCGTCCTGCCCGTGCCCTGATCGACCTTCAAGCCCTGCGTCACAACTACCAGATCGCCCGTGAACTGACGGGGGCTCGCGCCCTCGCAGTGATCAAGGCCGATGCCTATGGCCATGGCGCGGTGCGTTGCGCCCAGGCGCTGGAAGCCGAGGCGGACGGGTTTGCCGTGGCGTGCATCGAAGAGGCTCTGGAGTTGCGGGCGGCGGGCATTCACGCGCCGGTGTTGTTGCTGGAAGGTTTTTTCGAAGCCTCAGAGTTGTCGCTGATCATCGAGCATGATTTCTGGTGCGTGGTGCATTCATTGTGGCAACTCGAAGCCATCGAGAAAGCCGTATTGAGCAAGCCGATTACCGTATGGCTCAAGCTTGATTCGGGTATGCACCGGGTGGGCTTGCATCCGGCGGATTACCAGGCGGCCTATCAACGCCTGCTGGCCAGCGGCAAGGTCGCGAAGATCGTGCTGATGAGCCACTTCGCCCGTGCCGATGAGCTGCACGAACAAACCAGCGCCGAGCAGGTGGCTGTGTTCGAGGCGGCGCGTCAGGGCTTGTCCGCCGAGGTCAGCCTGCGCAACTCCCCGGCGGTACTCGGTTGGCCACAGATTCCGAGCGATTGGGTACGTCCGGGCATCATGCTCTACGGCGCCACGCCGTTCGAAGAAGCTAATGAGGTCGCCTCGCGCCTGCAGCCGGTGATGACCCTCGAATCGAAAGTGATCTGCGTGCGTGAACTGCCGGCCGGCGAACCGATTGGTTACGGCGCCAGGTTTATTACGTCCAAACCGATGCGCGTGGGCGTAGTAGCCATGGGGTACGCCGACGGCTATCCGCGCCAGGCACCGACCGGTACCCCGGTGCTGGTCGCCGGGCAGCGCAGCCAATTGATCGGCCGGGTATCGATGGACATGCTGTGCATCGACCTGACCGATGTGCCGCAAGCCGGCCTGGGTTCGACCGTCGAATTGTGGGGTAAAAACATCCTCGCCAGCGAAGTGGCCATGGCTGCCGGGACGATTCCTTATCAGATCTTCTGCAACCTGCGCCGGGTGCCAATGCTCTATTCCGGGGCTTAGTGCCAGGAACGCCAGACCGGAAGTCGCCTCGCCGGACAGGATTCGGGCCAAAGTGTTGTAAATACTGAACGCTGTCGCCATGATAACGCTCATTATTCCAACAAACCTGATTCCTGGAGGCGCAAGCTTGGACGTCGGTGAACGACTGCAATCCATCCGTAGGCTCAAGGGCCTTTCCCAGCGTGAACTCGCCAAACGGGCGGGGGTCACCAACAGCACCATTTCGATGATCGAGAAGAACAGCGTCAGCCCCTCGATCAGTTCGCTGAGGAAAGTACTGGGCGGGATTCCCATGTCCATGGTCGAGTTCTTTTCCGAAGAAATCCTGCAGGAAAAACCGACTCAGATCGTCTACAAGGCCAACGAGCTGATCGATATCTCCGATGGTGCGGTGACCATGAAGCTGGTCGGTCGGGCGCATCCCAGCCGGGCTATCGCGTTTCTCAATGAAATCTATCCGCCAGGCGCCGACACCGGGGACGAGATGCTCACCCATGAGGGCGAGGAAACCGGCATTCTGGTCGAAGGAAAGCTGGAGCTGGTGGTCGGGCTGGAAACTTTTGTGCTCGAAGCTGGCGATAGCTACTACTTTGAAAGTACCAAGCCTCACCGTTTCCGTAATCCGTTCGATGTGCCTGCGCGACTAATCAGCGCAGCCACGCCGGCGAATTTCTAAGGGGAAGAGGCGTCCTGCCAGTATCGCAGAGGCGTCCGGGGTGTTTTTTCGCCAGCGCCTAAGACCCCTTCGACTTTGGGGTTGTTTCAGTGACGCGGGCTTACCGCTATACTTGCGCCCGCCTGCGAACCGTGGCCGTAGGCGTGACTAGCCACCATTGAGGGTGAACGCGTGAATCTAATTATGAAAATGCTGGCTGCACCAGCAACCGTATTGGCCCTATGGGCTGTCAGCGCTCAAGCTGCGACCAACGACGATATCGCCAAACGCCTTGAACCGGTCGGTCAAGTCTGTGTTCAGGGTCAAGAGTGCAAGGGCATGGAAGTCGCTGCCTCTACCGGTGGTGGCGGAGGTGCAAAAGCGCCTAAAGATGTCATTGCAAAGCATTGCAATGCTTGCCACGGCACCGGCCTGCTGGGCGCACCGAAAATCGGTGACAAGGCTGCCTGGAAAGAGCGTGCTGATCACCAGGGCGGCCTCGACGGCATCCTGGCCAAAGCCATCACCGGTATTAACGCAATGCCGCCAAAAGGCACCTGCGCTGACTGCTCTGATGATGAGCTGAAGGGCGCTATCAAAGAGATGTCCGGCCTGTAATTCGCCGAACCTTTCGCCAAAAAAACCGCTTTCGAGCGGTTTTTTTGTGCGTGTCGTTCAGGGTTGGATAGTGTGGGGTGATAGAGAGCCGTCCCCTCACCCCAGCCCTCTCCCAAAGGGAGAGGGGGCCGACCGAGGTGTCTTGCGTGATACATCGACCTGAAACATCGGGTTGATTATGGATTCAGAGCGGTACTTGCGATTCTTTGGCAGCCCCCCCCAGGCCTGGTCCCAGCCCTGCCGAAACGTCCGGCCGCCCGTGGTGGCTTGTGTAATACATCGACCTGAAACATCGGGTTGATTATGGATTCAGAGCGGTACTTGCGATTCTTTGGCAGCCCCCCCAGGCCTGGTCCCAGCCCTCCCGAAACGTCCGGCCGACCGAGGTGGCTTGTGTAATACATCGACCTGAAACATCGGGTTGATTATGGATTCAGAGCGGTACTTGCGATTCTTTGGCAGCCCCCCAGGCCTGGTGCCAGCCCTCCCGAAACGTCCGGCCGCCCGTGGTGTCTTGTGTAATACATCGACCTGAAAAGATCGGGTCGATTATGGATTCGGTACGGTACTTTCAGGTCGATGTGGCTCTTGAACAACCCTCAGTCGGTCCCCTCTCCCTCGGGAGAGGGTTAGGGTGAGGGGCTGTTCTTTGCAGCAAACTCCCGGCAAGCTCGGTCGTACCCTATTCACGGAACGGTTGGGAGGCTTCAGATGGTGCAGTTGTGTTCGATCGAACAGGCAGTGGATGACGTTTTGGCACGCTTGCCGGCGCATATTCACATGGGCCTGCCGCTAGGGCTGGGCAAACCCAACCACTTCGTCAACGCGCTGTACCGGCGTATTGCGCAGTTGCCCGAGCGGCGGCTGACGGTCTACACCGCGCTGTGCCTGGGCCGGCCTGCCTTGGGCGATGGCTTACAGAAGCGCTTCCTGGAACCCTTCGTAGAAGAGGTTTTCGGCGATTATCCGGAACTGGATTTTCTCGCCGATCTGCAGCAGGACAAGTTGCCGCACAACGTTCACATCCAGCAGTTTTTCATGCAGCCCGGCAGCCTGCTCAATAGCGCAACGGCGCAGCAGGATTACGTCAGCAGCAACTACAGCCATGCCGCCCGGGATATCAACGCCGCCGGCTTGAATCTGGTGGCGCAACTGGTGGCCAGCCACGACGAGCATCCTGATCGCTTGAGCCTGAGCTGCAACCCGGACATCACCCTCGACCTGTTGCCGATGATCGCCAGGCGCCGCGCTGGCGGCGAAACCATTCTGATGGTGGGCCAGGTGCACAACGATTTGCCCTACATGCATGGGGATGCGCAAGTCGGTATCGACACCTTCGACCTGCTGATCGACGAGAAGGACAACAGCACACTTTTCTCCACGCCGAACATGCCGGTGGGTTTCCAGGACCATTTCATCGGCCTGCACGCCAGTGCACTGGTGCGCGACGGCGGCACGCTGCAGATCGGCATCGGCTCCATGGGCGATGCCCTGACGGCAGCGCTGTTGGCGAGACAGGCCGACAACGGTGGTTACAAGGCTTTGCTGGAGGATGTAGACCTCGGCCTGTGGGCGCAGCTCATTGCCCGTGAAGGCGGTGTCGATCCCTTTGTCAGGGGCTTGTACGGTTGCAGCGAAATGTTCGTCAACGGCCTGCTGGTGCTGGCTGAGGCCGGTATCGTGAGGCGCAAGGTTTACCCGGACGTCGCGACCCAGCAGCAGGCGAATGCCGGTACGCTGGACGAAGCCGCGCAGGCTGACGGTATTTCGGTGCATGGCGGTTTCTTCCTCGGCCCGCGCACTTTCTATGAGCGCTTGCGCGAGATGCCGCAGAGCAAGCGCCTGGAATTCAACATGACCCGCATCAGCTACATCAACGAGCTTCACGGCCAGGAAGAACTCAAGCGCTTGCAACGTCTCGATGCGCGGTTCATCAACACCGCGTTCACCGTGACCCTCCTCGGTGCTGGCGTAGCGGATCAGCTGGAGGACGGGCGTGTACTCAGTGGTGTTGGCGGACAGTACAACTTCGTGGTTCAGGGCCATGCGCTGGAAGGTGCACGGTCAGTGTTGCTGCTGCGTAGCTGGCGCGAATCAGGCGGGGAGGTCAGTTCGAACATCGTCTGGGAATACGGTCACTGCACGATACCCCGGCACCTGCGCGACATCGTGGTCACCGAGTACGGCATCGCCGATCTGCGCGGCAAGACCGATGCGGCGGTGATCGAAGCGTTGCTCAATATCAGCGATTCGCGGTTTCAGCCCGGGTTGATCGAGCAGGCGCAGAAGGTCGGCAAGTTGCCGAAGAATTTCCTTCTTGATCCACGGTTCACCGAGAACAACCCACAGCGTTTGCAGGCGATTCAGGCGCGGCATCCGCATCTGTTTGCGGAATATCCATTGGGGTGCGATTTCACCGGGGTAGAGCGGGATTTGTTGCGGGCGCTGAACTGGTTGAAGAGCAAGTTCAAACTGAGCGAAGTGCTGGAGCTGGGCAAGGCAGCGCTGGATGCGCCGCAGGCATCGTTGTATCCAGAGCATTTGGCGCGGATGCAACTGAGCAGTCCGGAGGGGTTGAAGGAAGATTTGTATCAGCGGTTGCTGCTGGCCGGCCTGAAAGCAACCGAGCAATAACAGACAACCCAAAACAACTGTGGGAGCGGGCTTGCTCGCGAATGCGGTGTACCTGTCAATAAATCTATCGACTGACACACCGCATTCGCGAGCAAGCCCGCTCCCACAGGAGGTAGACGGTGTGACTTAGTCGATAAAGGTCACGACACCACCGGCCAGCGATTGCACACGCGCCAATGACTCAACGCGATAACCCTGCGAATCCAGCTCGGCACGGCCGCCCTGGAACGATTTTTCGATTACGATCCCCAGGCCTGCCACTGTCGCACCGGCTTGCTTGATGATCGAAATCAGCGCCTGGGACGCCTTGCCGTTGGCCAAAAAGTCATCAATGATCAGCACGCGGTCGCTGCTGGTCAGGTGACGCGGGGAGATGGCCACAGTGCTTTCAGTCTTCTTGGTGAACGAGTAAACGGTCGCCGACAGCAGATTTTCGGTCAGGGTCAGGGACTGTTGCTTGCGCGCGAAGATCACCGGTACGCCAAGGTTCAGGCCGGTCATGATCGCTGGTGCGATGCCCGAGGCCTCGATGGTGACGATTTTGGTGATACCCGAATCCTTGAACAGCGTGGCGAATTCGTCGCCGATCAGCTTCATCAGGGCCGGGTCGATCTGGTGGTTCAAAAAGGCGTCGACCTTCAGGACCTGGTCGGAAAGCACGATGCCCTCTTCGCGAATTTTCTTGTGCAGTGCTTCCATGAAGCTTGTCCTCATTTGGCGTGTTTTACGCCGAAGGTCTAATTAAAAGTGGTCAATTCTAACGCTTTAACATCGCGCGTATATCCGCCAATGCGCTATTGCCACGTACGGCTTTGACTTCGGTCGGGGTGTCGTCGTTGCCTTCCCAGGCCAGATCGTCCGGTGGCAGCTCATCAAGGAAGCGGCTGGGTGCGCAATCAATGATCTCGCCGTACTGCTTGCGCTTGGCGGCAAAGGTGAAGGCCAGGGTCTGGCGCGCGCGGGTAATGCCCACGTAGGCCAGGCGGCGTTCCTCTTCGATGGTGTCGGCTTCGATGCTGGAGCGGTGCGGGAGAATTTCCTCTTCCATGCCCATGATGAACACGTAGGGGAATTCCAGGCCCTTGGAGGCGTGCAAGGTCATCATTTGCACGCCTTCGGCGCCGTCTTCCTCTTCCTGCTGACGCTCCAGCATGTCGCGCAATACAAGCTTGCCGATGGCGTCTTCGACGGTCATTTCGCCGTCTTCGTCTTTCTCCAGAGTGTTCTTCAACGCCTCGATCAGGAACCAGACGTTACCCATGCGGTAATCGGCAGCCTTGTCACTGGAGCTGTTGGTGCGCAGCCAGTTCTCATAGTCGATGTCCATGACCATGCTGCGCAGCGCCGAGATCGGGTCTTCGCCGGCGCACTGCTCGCGGACCTTGTCCATGAAGCGCTTGAAGCGTGACAGGCGATCGGTGAAGCGGCTGTCCAGATGCTCGCCCAGGCCGATTTCGTCGGTGGCGGCGTACATCGAGATTTTGCGCTCGGTGGCGTAGTTGCCCAGTTTTTCCAGCGTCGTCGAACCGATCTCGCGGCGCGGCACGTTGATCACCCGCAGGAAAGCGTTGTCATCGTCAGGGTTCACGATCAGGCGGAAGTAGGCCATCAGGTCTTTCACTTCCTGGCGACCGAAGAAGCTGTTGCCGCCGGACAGGCGATACGGCACCTGGTGATGCTGCAGCTTCAGTTCGATCAACTTGGCCTGGTAGTTGCCGCGATAGAGGATCGCGAAATCGCTGTAAGGGCGGTCGGTACGCAAATGCAGGCTGAGGATTTCCACGGCCACGCGCTCGGCTTCGGCATCTTCGTTGCGGCAGCGGATCACGCGGATCTCGTCACCGTGGCCCATTTCACTCCACAGCTGCTTTTCGAATTCGTGGGGGTTGTTCGAGATCAGCACGTTGGCGCAGCGCAGGATGCGGCTGGTGGAGCGGTAGTTCTGCTCCAGCATCACCACTTTCAGGGACGGGTAGTCGTCCTTGAGCAGCATCAGGTTTTCCGGACGGGCACCGCGCCAGGCGTAGATCGACTGGTCGTCGTCACCCACCACGGTGAACTGGTTGCGTTTGCCGATGAGCATTTTCACCAGCAAATACTGGCTGGCGTTGGTGTCCTGGTATTCGTCCACCAGCAGATAGCGCACCTTGTTTTGCCACTTCTCCAGAATGTCGGCGTGCTCTTCGAACAGCTTTACCGGCAGCAGGATCAGGTCGTCGAAGTCCACCGCGTTGAACGCCTTGAGTGTGCGCTGGTAGTGGGTGTAGACGATGGCGGCGGTCTGTTCCTTGGGGTTGCGCGCGTTTTCCAGGGCCTGGGGCGGCAGGATCAGGTCGTTTTTCCAGGCGCCGATCATGTTCTTGATCTCGTCGACGCCGTCGTCGCCCGAGTATTCCTTCTGCATGATGTCGGTCATCAGGGCCTTGACGTCGGTCTCGTCGAAGATCGAGAAACCGGGTTTGTAGCCCAGCCGCACGTGTTCCTTGCGGATGATGTTCAGGCCCAGATTGTGGAAGGTGCACACCGTCAGCCCGCGTCCTTCGCCGGCGCGCAACAAGGTGCCGACCCGTTCCTTCATCTCGCGGGCGGCCTTGTTGGTGAAGGTCATGGCGACGATGTACTGGGCGCGAATGCCGCAGTTCTGGATCAGGTGCGCAATCTTGCGCGTGATCACGCTGGTCTTGCCGGAGCCTGCACCGGCGAGCACCAATAGAGGGCCGCCGACGTAGTTCACGGCTTCTTGCTGCCGGGGATTGAGTCGGGACATAGCTAAATTCAGGAGTCAGTCACGAAATGGGCCGGCATTTTAACAGGCTCAGCGAATTGTGCTGCTCTGTCCGACTTGTGACGTAGAACGCGATCTATATTTGCCGGTTTTGATACTTTCACGCAGGATGCGCAACGAAATCACGGCGAGTGTCTCGTGACTCAAAATAAAAAGACCTGACTTTTGATAACTGATGCCATTGGTCATTGGTTATGGGCGCGGCATAATGCCTGCCGCCTACATCATTGCAGAGTCTAGGGAGCTAGCTTGTCTACGCCTGTCGAACCCTTGCGTTTGCTGTTACTGGCCGAAGAGCCAGCGTGGGCAGCGTTGTTGCGCGAGTGTCTGGCTCCGATGGGGAGCTCGGCGGTGCTCATCAGCGCGCCGAGCTGGGAATCGGTCAGCAGTCTGTTCGATGACAACCGCAACGCGGTGTTATTGACCATCCCGCAACTTCAACCGGCACCAGGCCGTTGCAGTCTGCCAGTGGTATTGCTGCTCGATCACGAGCCGCCGAACCCGCCTGATGGTGTAAGTGACTGGCTGGTACGCGACCATCTGGATCCTGGCATGTTGCGCCGTTGCCTGCGCCATGTGCGTGAGCGGGGCGTGCTGGAAACCACCCTGCAACGCCTGGCCGAACAAGACCCGTTGACCGGTATCGCCAACCGTCAGGGATTCCAGACTTTGCTCACGGCGCGACTGGCGGAAAGCGACGGTCGTGGCCTGGCCCTCGGTCACCTTGACCTCGACAATTTCCGTCACGCCAACGATGCCCTCGGCCACCAGGCCGGTGATCGCCTGATCCTGCAAGTGGTCGCGCGGCTTAAAAGTCAGCTGGAGGCTGGCGATCAGCTGGCGCGGTTGGGCAGTGACGAATTCGCCCTGCTGATCGACACTCGCCGTGCTCCCCAGCGCGCCGAATGGATGGCCGAACGCATCAGCGAAGCGTTGGCCGAGCCGTATTGGGTCGACGGCGAAAGCCTGTTGATCGGCTCCAGCCTGGGCATTGCCTATGCCCGGGCCCAGGCTGGCGCGGACCCGTTGATGTGGCATGCGCACATTGCCATGCAACAGGCCAAGAGCACTCAGGGCTGCACCTTTCATATTTTCAACGAACGCATCAACCGCAATGCCCGCAGCATCGCCGACCTCGAAACCGAACTGCGCCGGGCGTTGCGCCGCGACGAGCTGGAATTGCATTACCAGCCACGGTTGAACCTCGAGGACGGGCAGATCGTCGGCCTCGAAGCCCTGGTGCGCTGGCGCCATGCCGAGCGGGGCTTGCTGCCACCGAGCGAATTCGTGCCGCTGGCCGAGCAGAGCGGCTTGATCGTACCGCTGGGTTACTGGGTTATTTCCCGTGCCCTGCGCGATATGCAGGCCTTGCGCGAGCGCGGTTTGCCGGCTTTGCACATGGCGATCAATCTGTCGTTCCGGCAATTTCAGGACAGCCAGTTGCTATCGACCCTCAGCCGCCTTATTGCCGAGCGCGGTGTGGAGGCGCAGTGGCTGGAGTTCGAACTGACCGAAACCGCGGTCATGCGCCGCAGCGATCTGGTCAAGCAGACGATGGACGCCCTCGGGCGCCTGGGTGTGCGCTTCTCCCTCGACGACTTTGGTACCGGATTCTCGTCATTCGTGCACCTCAACAGCCTGCCGATCACTTTGCTGAAGATCGACAAGAGCTTTGTCGGCGGCATGGAGCAGCGAGAAGAGAACCGCAAACTGGTGCACGCGATGATCAATCTGGCGCACAACCTCAACCTCGAGGTGGTCGCCGAAGGTGTAGAGACGCCGGAGCAGCTGGAATTGTTACGCGGCTTTGACTGTGATCAGGTGCAGGGTTATCTGATCAGCAAGCCGTTGCCGTTGGCGGAATTGGTGGAGTATCTGACATTCGGCAGCAATCAGCAGCCGGCTTTGGAGTTCGTGATTTAGTCGCCATCAAATGTGGGGATGAGCTTTGTGGCGAGGGGGCTTGCCCCCGTTGGGCTGCACAGCGCCCCAATTTTACGACTGCTGCGCAGCCGAGCTCGCCACAGTATTTGCTCCCACAAGGGCATCTTATTCGCTTCGAATGGCCTCGAAGTGCGGATGTACCGACTCCCGGCGAATCATCCGCTTCATCTTCCACTCAAACGCCAGCGTCAGGCTCACCGCCGCGAACGCAAGACCCAGCGCCAATCCCCACCAGACACCTGTTGGCCCCCAATGCAGGTGGAACGCCATCCACCACGCCGCCGGCGCGCCAATCAGCCAGTAGCAACCCAGTCCGACCAGGAAAGTGGTCCGGGCGTCCTTGAGGCCGCGGATGCAGCCCATGGCGATGGTTTGCGTACCGTCGAACAGTTCGAACCATGCAGCCACTGCCAGCAGGCTCACAGCGAGGTTGATGACGTCGCGGAACGCCGGATCGTTCTGATCGAGAAACAGACCTACCAGCTGGTTCGGCAGCAGCCAGAAAACCATGGCGAAACACAACATCGCCGCTGCACCAAAGGCGAGACCGACCCGGCCGGCCAAGCGTGCGTCGAGCAATTGCCCGGCGCCGTAATGCTGGCCGATGCGCATGGTGATCGCGTAGGAAAGCCCCGCCGGTACCATGAACGCCACCGAAACGATTTGCAGGGCTATCTGGTGCGCGCCCAATTGCGTACTGCCCATGGTGCCCATGCACAGCGCGGCGAAGGCAAACAAGCCGACCTCCACGGCATAGGTACCCCCAATCGGCAGCCCCAGGCGCCACAGTTCTTTCAGATACTGGCGGTTGAGTCGCGACAGGCCTTGACGCAGCGGGTAGGCGTCGTAAGCCGGATGCCGGCCAATGTGCAGTGCCAGCGCCACGGCCATCAGGTTGGCGACAATTGCCGTGACCAGGCCAATACCCATCAGCCCCAGTTTCGGCAAACCGAACATCCCGGTGATCAATGCATAGTTGAGCAGGAAGTTGGCCACCGTACCGGCCAGGCTGATGACCATCACCGGCGTTGCCCGGCCGATGGCGCTGGTGAACCCGCGCAGGGCCATGAAGCTCAGGTAGCCGGGCAGGGCGAACGGCAGAAAAATCAGAAACTGGCCGGCCGACTGGACGTTGCTTTCGGTCTGGCCGAACAACAGCAGCACCGGTTTCAGGTTCCATAACAGCACGCCCGCTACGAGCGCCATCAGCCAGGCCAGCCACAAGCCGGCCTGGGTCAGCCGTGCGGCGCCGGCGGTATCACCCGCACCCTGACGGATGGACACAAGCGTGCCGACCGCAGCGATGACGCCGATACAGAAAAACGCCACGAACGAGTAACTCGCTGCACCCAGGCTGCCGCCCGCGAGCGCTTCCGGGCTCAGGCGCGCCATCATCAACGTATCGGTGAGGACCATCAGCATGTGCGCCAACTGCGAGGCAATCAACGGCCCCGCCAGCCGCAGGATGGCCCGGAGTTCTATACGTGCCGGATGCTGCATGGTCATCACGCCCGATTCTCGAAGTGAACAGGAAAACGTCGATTCTCGGCGCTCTGCGGGGTTTGCACAAAGGGATAAAAAGGATGGATGGCATGAGTCAAACTCATGCTGGTAAAGTTTCTGCCAGTGCGCCGAACCCCGCTGCAGGAGCTTTCCCGATGTCCCGTCGTCTTCCTCCCTTGTATGCCCTGCGCGCATTCGAAGCCGCGGCTCGGCACAGTTCGTTTACCCGTGCGGGCGAAGAACTGTCGATTACCCAAAGTGCGGTCAGTCGGCATATTCGTACGCTCGAGGAGCATTTTGCCTGTCGGCTGTTTCATCGCAGCGGACGCAACTTGCAATTAACCGAATCGGCGCGGCTGATCCTGCCGGGCATTCGCGAAGGCTTCACCGCCCTGGAGCGGGCCTGCAATAGCTTGCGCGCCGAAGACGACATCCTGCGCATGAAAGCTCCGTCGACCCTGACTATGCGCTGGTTGTTGGCGCGGCTCAGTCGGTTTCGGCACTTGCGACCGGGGAACGAGGTGCAATTGACCAGCGCCTGGATGGACATTGATACCGTGGACTTCAACCACGAACCCTTCGACTGTGCCGTCATCCTCAGCAATGGGCATTTTCCACCGGATTGGGAGGCAACTTTCCTGTTCCCCGAAGAGCTGATCCCGGTGGGTGCGCCGAATCTTCTGAAGGACCAACCATGGGGCGTCGCGCGCCTGGCCAGTACCGAGTTGCTGCACCCGACGCCGGACCGCCGTGACTGGCGCAACTGGCTAGAGCGCATGGGCCTGACCGATCAGGTCTCGCTCAAGGGAGGGCAGGTGTTCGACACGCTGGAGCTGGGCATGATTGCAGCCGCCCGTGGCTACGGGGTGTCCATGGGCGATTTGCTGATGGTGGCAGAGGATGTCGCGCAGGGACGTCTGAGTTTGCCGTGGCCGACAGCCGTCGCCAGCGGTGAGAATTATTACCTGGTCTGGCCGAAAACCCGTCCCGGAGGTGAACGTTTGCGCCGGCTCAGCGATTTCCTCTTGGGAGAGGTACGGGCGATGGAGTTACCGGCGGTCGAGCACCTGAGCTGAATCATCGTTGGCAAGCCACGCTCCCACAGGTTAAGTGTCGTTCCGCCCTTTTTGTGAATGACACAAACCCTGTGGGAGCGTGGCTTGCCCGCGATGGGCTCACCTCAATTGCGGAGCAGTCGCCACGCTAATTGCACTTGGTATTGCTGGAGACTTCCTTGCTCGCCTGTTTCAATTGGTTAGCCAGTTCAGCCGCATTGGTGCTGTTGTAAACCCGGCCACCGGTGTTTTCAGCGATGCAGCGTGAAGGGCCGCCAGCACCGATTTTCACTACGTTGACCCGCAGGCGCGGTTGTTCCCTGGCGATTCGACGGGATACTGCGCAAACGTCCTGCCCGCAACCGTCTTCTCCGTCGACAAACATCACGATAACCGCATCGTTATTGCGCCCGTCGACGGTACTCGCCGCGTGAGCCAGGCTGTCGGCCAGAGGTGTGCCGTCGTCGGGAGCCAGACCTCGAATCCCGTTGATCAGCCGCGGGCGGTCGCCGAACCTGAACACACCCCGGTCCGGTGTTCTTTCACAGCCGGCGAAGGTGATCAGGCGTGTATCGATTTTCGGGTCCAGCCCGTTGATCATGCCGGCCAGCGAGTCCTTGGCGACGTCCATGCGGCTGGGTTTGGCGGTGAGCCGCATGGTGCGGTCCGGATCCAGGAGCTTGTTGAGGTCATTACCACCGAAGTACCAGTCCTCGTCGGCTTTCACTGACTTGATGTTCAAGTTCATCGAACCTGAGGTGTCGAGCACCACCACGAATTGCGGGACCTCTGCGGGCGGCGCATTTTTACGGCAGGCGAAGTTGTCCAGCGTCGGGACCGGTGGCGGTGGAGGTGGAGGTGGCGGGGCAGCCACTACCGGTTTTGGTGGTGGAACCGGCTTGGGTTCCGGTGCCGGTTTGGGTGGCGGTACCGGCTTGGGTTCCGGTACCGGTTCTGGCGCGGGTTCAGGTACCGGAGCAGGTTTCGGTTCAGGTTCCACGACAGGCTCGGGGACCGGCTCAACCGGTTTCTCAACTGGTTTCTCAGCCGGCGTCACCACCGGCGCCGCAGGCGCAACCGGCGGAACCACGACAACCGGCTCACGATGCAGGAACCACCAGAGCCAGAGCGCCAGAAGCAACAACAGCAGCGCGAGCAAGGCCGCTGCGATCCACCAGCCACGACGCGATGGCGGCACGATCGGCGCCACCGGAATCACCGGCGGCACGATCGGTTTGGGCGGGCGCAGGTTCCAGCGCACCACCAAAGGCTCACCGTTGAGGCTGTAGAGTTTGTCCAGCTCAGGCGCGCCGAGCAGGCTGCGCAGGTCATCCGCTTCCGTCGGTTGACCGCGTTTTTGCAGTTCGTCCGCCAGCTGTCCAAGGGACGTCTGGCGCACTTCATAGGTTTCCAGCAAACGTCGTTGCGCGTCCTCGTTGAGGTCGGCATAGGGCGTGGGTTGGCCACCCAGTTCGGTCCACCATTCCAGTACGTCACCGCTGCCCATCCTCGGGATAGCAAACAGACTGGCGACGGTCGGCGGAAAGTGTTTCTGGATAAGGGCGACTTTGGCTTGCAGCGCACTCATCCCCTCCGATGTGGCTTGCGCATCCCTGATGACCCGCTGCATGACGACGATTCCTGAAAAAGTGCAGGCATCCGTCGGGATGCCCTGCGGGGTAAAAAGTTACTCTTCGTAGCCAAGGCTGAATTGCAGCTGATTGACCTTCTTCTGCAGCGTCTTGAGCTCTTGCTGCTTGGCCGCCAGAGTTGCTGGCGTTGATTGGGTCATTGGCGCTGCTTGCGAAGCCTTGAGCTGCTTCTCGAGGTCGGCAATCTGCTTCTGCACGTGGGCTTCATTGCCACGCCGGGCCTTGAGCGAGGCCAGCAGTTGCGTCAGTGACTGATTCAGCGCGTTCTGGGATTTCTGCTGGCTGGCCAGATCGGTCTTGGTGCTGAGTTGCTGGGCCTGAATGTTCTGGTACACCTGATGGAACATTGCGTTTTGCTGGCGGGACTCGCTCAGGGCCAGTTCCTTCTGTTTGACCTGTTCGCTGTAACCGCCGGAGTAGTCGCAGTTCATCTTGGTCAGCATGCTGCTGTCGCGATTGGTCGCATCGCACTCGCCAGGCGTGGTCGCGCAACCGCTCAGGACCAGAACGGCAGTGATGATCACCAGTTGTTGTAGCGTCATGTCTTTAACCCAGAGTGATTGCGGAGCGTTGGCTGTACAGAGCGTCGACTTCCTTCTGGAGGGTGACGACTTTCTGGTTCATTTTCTGAATGTTCATGTCCACCTGCCTGATCTCGGCGCTGGTGGCTTGTGAGCGCTCGGCGTCTGCCACTTTGCTGTACTCGGTGACTTTGGTACGCATGTTGGCCAGGTCTTTACGCAGGCGCGCGATGTCCGAATCGATCCCGGCGATTTGCGCCTGAGCCTTGGAATGGTCGACTCTCTTTCTGGCGATGTCCTTTTTGATCTGGGCGATTTGCGCCTGGTCGTCATTGATCACTTGCTGAGCGGTCGCGGTACGGGCGATCACCTTTTGCGTGTCTTGTTCGACGTCGCGGTTCATCTTCGCCAAACGAGTGGTGGTGTCGGCGTATTCGGCACGACGTTGATCCAGGTAATAGTTCGCGCCCATGGCCACGCCGCACGCGGTAATACCGGCGGCGACGACGCACACGGTTTTGTTGTTGCTGTTGGACAGTGCGCAAGCGAGGATGGCGACACCGGCGCCGACGGCGCAGGCCTGGTATCCGGACTTGCTGAAGAATTCTGCGTCATTACCCTGGGTCAGGCGCGGATCGGCACCGTCGCCTTCGCCGAGCATGGAGCTGCCGGTGTTGGCACAACCGGTCATTAACAGGCTGCCGGCGACCACGAAAGCGATCTGTAGCTTGAAGCGAGTCAAAAGGCTGCGCGACATGGTGAAAACTCCTGGGTAACGGTGTTGACGCATTGTTATTGAGTGACGGTTTTGCAGCTGTTCAGCCAGGCTTGAGTATCGATTTTCTGCTTTTGCAGGAACGCCTTCTGATTGGCCCAGTGGGTGCGCAAGTAAGGTTTGAGGTCCTGCAGCTGTTTGTTGCGGCTGATGATTTCTTCCATTACCGGGACTTGCGTTTCAAGCAGTGGCTGGCCGTACAAGGTAGCTGATTCCACCAGGCTGCTGGCGTAGTAACGGCTGAGTTTGTGCAGGCGATCCTTTTGCTCGTCGAGCTTGGTTTTGCGCATGTCGCAACTGGCGTCCTTGTCCGTGCCTTCGCAATTGAGCTTGTAGTTCTTTTGCAGGAAGTCCACATATTGACCATCGTCGAGCATCTTGGTGCACAGGAACGCGCCCAGGTTGAGGCTGGCGCGAATCGCCTGGTCGCGGGTTTCTTCCTGCTGCTGGTTGCTGGCGCGCAGCTGGTTTTCCAGGGCCTGGAGCTTTTCTTTGAGCGCTTTGTCTTCGACGCCCGAGGCGAGGCTGTTCAGGGATTGCACGGTGCCTTTGTCGGCGGATTCAGCTTCTTTGCTGCCTGTACCGAGTTTCTTCCAGCTGCTTTCGATGCTGGCGACCCGTTCGCGAGAGGTGAGGGTCGGGGAGACCAGCACCAGTCGCAAGCCGGTGGTCTTGTTTTTCACCTGACCTTCGGCGTTGTAATACGGCTCTTCCTGACGCAATGCCGTACGCAGGTCGGCCTGGGCGGTCAGGTAGTTGCCGCCACGAACGACGTAGCCGCCGGCCTGACCGTGCTGGCGGTCGAGTTTATTGAGGCGAAACGGCTCGAACATCATTTCGTCGACGTTACCGAGAATGTCATGCAGGCCCAGCGGATTGGGCTTTTGCAGTCCGCTCAATTGTACTTTGCCGTTGGACGATTGCGCCCCGGCGAACCACTCGTAGGCGTTGATGCCTTCCGGCATCGGGTAGTGCGTGTCGCGGAATTCAGCGGCACTGACTTCAAGCCCGCCGCGCGCGGCGAACTCCCATTCGACCTCGGTCGGCAGGCGCAGGAAGCCTTGCGTGCCGTCTTCTTTGGGCAGCTTGCCGGCGGCGTTTTTGCGCAGCCACAGGTTGTATTTGTCGGCGACGTCGATGGCTTGCACCCAGCTCACCGCCGTTTGCGGCAAGCGCATCTTGGTGGCGGCGGTGGGGCAGGTGGCTTCGGTCAGCGCGGCGTATTGCAACTGACTCATCTCGTACTTGGCCATCAGGTAGTAGCGGGATTTGTCGCTTTTGGCCCCGGTAAAACTGCCGGCGATAAAGGTCGGACGGGTCTGTTCGACGTAGCCGTATTCCGCGCCGTCCTGACCGATATTGATCGGATAGTCGTCGAGCGGTCCGGCGACCGGAATGAACACCTTGCGAAACACCATCGAGCCTTCGCAAGGCATCGGCAGCACGACGTCGCCAGCCTCGGGCATGGGGTTGTAATACTTCTCTTCCCAGCCTGCCGCCGAGGCGTCGAGCACGTAGCCGAGGGTCAGGGGTAACAGCAAGCCAAAACGTTTATAGCTCACGCAGACTCTCCGCAGGTTGGATGTTGATCGCTCGCAGGGCGCCAATCATGGCCACCAATGCAGCGACCAAAAAGGTCAGGAGCAGGGCGGCCAGGCCATGCCAAACAGTAATGTGGCAAACGAAGGTACCGGTGGCGCGACTGCTGCCGAGCAAGTAGTCGAACAAATGACTGCCCACGGCATAAAACCCCAGTCCGCCAACGTAGCCGGCAAAGCTCAGCACCAGCGCTTGCAGGACCACGAAACCGCCGACGGCGCTGCGCTTGAAACCCAGCAGGCGCAGGACCGCCAGGCTTTTGCGTTTACGGTCGATGTTGGCCAGGAACGCACCGACCATCGACGCCACGCAACCGATCAGCGCTGCCATGGCGATCACGCCGAAAATCAGCCCCAGCACATGGTTGATGGCTTTGACGTTATCGATGTCAGCCAGCCGGCTGGACGTTTCGATGTGTTGTTCGTTGAGCCAGTGTTCCAGCGGTGCGACCTGATCGATGTCGCGCGCATAGACGCGGGCGCGGGCATACAGTGGTTGTAGATTACCCTGAGGCTTGCCGGTGGTCACACCGAACCCGATGACCTGATAACCGTCGCGAAAGCGTTCCAGATCCAGCAGCAGCGGCGGGGCGACAAACCCGGCCGCGCGACCGAAGCGGGCAGCGTCGAGCACGGCCAGTACCGTCAGCGTCATCTCGCCGCGTTCATTGACCCCATCCAGGCGACGCAAGGCGCGCAGCTGCACGCTGTCGCCGGCCTTGGCCTGCAAGCGTTGTGCTGCACTGGCGCTGAGGATCACTTGATTGCCGACGGGGTTAAGTGACGCCAGGTTCAGTAGTGGGTCGCCCGGCTCGGTGGCGATGATTTCCGCACCTTCGACAAACCGCTGCATGCCGATCAGCAGGTCAGCCTGGGTATTGAGCGAGCGGGTCTGGCCAAGGGCAAAACCGGTCTCGGGTCGCTGGCGCAAACGCTCGATCCAGGCCGTGTCGTAGTTGCCATTGCTGAGCATCTTCACTTCAAGGTTGCGCGGGTCGCGCAGGAGTTCGTCCTGCAACTGGCTGACCACCCCGTGTTTGAGCCCGAACAGCAGCAACAAAGGCGCAATCACCGCCACCAGGGAGGCGGCGATGCACAGCGAGACCTTGCGGTCGTGCCAGAGGTCTTGCAGCGCCAGTGAGCCCAGCAGGTGCAAGCGATCAGTCCATCGGTTCAAACAGAGTCTCTCCCTGGCGGCTGATAGCGCCGAGTCGCGGCAAGCCGAAAGCCTTCAGCAAGGCCCAGTCATGGGACACAACGAGTGCGCTCAAACCCATGCTCGACACCAGGCTCAGGAGCAACTCGAACAAACGCCGGGCGCTGTGAGGGTCGAGCGCGGCGGTCGGCTCGTCGGCCAACAGCAGCAGTGGTTCATGGGCAATCGCGCGAACGCAGGCCACGCGCTGGCGTTCGCCGATCGACAAGGCCTGAGGTTGTTTATCCAGCAACCCTTGCAGGCGCAACACGTCAACGGCGTGGTCGATGTGTTCGCTCTTCGCCGACATCCCGAGCAAACGTCGCGGCAGGCTGATGTTGTCGCGCACACTCAGGAACGGCAGCAAGCCGCCGCTCTGCAAAATGAAGCCCAAGTGCCGTGAACGTACCGCTGCGAGCGCCGGTTGGTCGTCAGTCGCCAGCAGGTGCGCGATATCCTGAGCGGGCGTCGGGCCCAGCCGAAAGCGCTCGAGTTCCACTGGCGCGAGCAACAGGCCGATGGCTTCGAGCAATGTGCTTTTGCCGCTGCCGCTCTCGCCGGTGATGGCGAGGATTTCTCCGGCACCGACCTGCAAATGCGGCAGGCGTACGTGATGGGCCAGCGCGCCTTCACCACGGCGCACCAGCAGGTTCTTGATATCGAGCATCAGCGTCTCGTTAAGGCATCATTTCGAGTGGCACGGGGTACACGTTGTCCCGCGCATCGCTGTCCTTGGCTAAAGCCACCCAACGGTCGACATCGGCGTTGTAACGCTGGTAATGCCGCAGTTTGGTGTTCAGCGTGCGGATGAATTTCTCTTGCGCCAGACCGTCCCAGCTCTTCCAGGTCTCTTCATCCAGGTTCAGCACTTCACTCTGATAGGGCAGGTCTTCGAGGTATTCACCGAGCACGCCCATGTCCGCCAGTTTGGCGTTGCTGTTCTGTTTGAGCTGATTGGGATCGGCGCCCATGGTCGCCGCCACTGTGCGCAGGCGATCGAACATTTCCGTGGGTGAAATCAGGCCTTCGTTGGCGGCATCGAGGATTTTTTTCATCACGTCGCTCAAATCGCTGAGCTGCGACTTGGTCAGCAGCACCCGCACATCGGTGGTCGGGATGTTCTGCTTGATCAGGTCGCGGTCTGTGATCCAAGCCTTGAACACTGGCGGGGCTTTGCTGTTGGTCTTCTCGCCGAGATAGGCGAGCTGCATGGCGTGGCCGATCAGCGCCGCGTCTTCGAGCATTTTCTTCTCGGCCGGGTCCTGCTTGGCGTTCGCCGCGCTGCCGATGGCGTCTTCGCCCATGTAGGCGGCTTTCACTTGTGTCGTGATCGCCCCGGCCAGAGCGTCAACCTTGCGCCCGAATTCCTGCACATCGCCCGCATTCACCGGGTAGTACAGCGAGGTATTGGTGCCCGGGTAAGTCGACAGGTTCCTGTATTGCGCTTCAGCCTTGGCGTGGTCCTTGGCTCCGGCCGGGGTTTTCAGGTGCAGGGTGTAAATCGCCACACCCGGGTTGGAAGCTTCGATACGCACCTGCGCGGCGCTCAAGCCGGTCTTCGACAGTTTGTCGTCGCCTTCGATGGCTCCAGCGTCGGTGATCAGCACCACGTAGCGCGCGCCGAATTGGCTCCATTCGACCTTTTCGATGCTTTCCATGACGCCGGCAAACGAGTCTTCATCGAAGCTGCTGCTCGACACGGTAGCCTGTTTGAGGTCGGCGATCTTGGCGAAAAAGTCGGCGCTGTCTTTCACCTTGGTAGGGTCGGCGTACATCTTGGTGGTGTATTCCAGCCCCGGCACCGCCTGGGTGTTGGAGCGGAAAGCTACCATGCCGAACTTGACCTGCTTGCCGAGATTCTGCGCTTCGATCTTCTGGTAAACCTTGCGGATCGCCTCGCGGGTGCGGTCGATGTAGGGATCCATCGAAATCGTCGAGTCGATGACAAATACCACGGCCGCACTGAATTCCTTCAACTGGTTGGCCTTTTTGTCTTCGGCTTCCTTGCCACCGGCCGCGCTGGTTGCAGCACCGCCCTTGGCGTTCTTGTCATCCAGCTTGCTGACGGAGGCGACGTTGAGCAGGCGCGTGCGGAAACCGCTTTCGGTCATGACTTCTTCGCCACTGAGCACCGGCAGCAGGTAGAACTGCTTTTGCAGGTCGACGAAGTATTCCGGTTCTTCAGCCAGTACGCCTGGTGCCTGTTGGCCCTTTTTCAACGCGGCCCGCAACGGCGCGACTTTGCTGACCGGGTCCGGTGCATCAAGAATGCCTTCGACGGTGGCGCGGTCCTTGAAGAACAGCAGCCGGTCGCGGTTGGCCGGGTTGGTGAAGGCCAGCGTCAGTTGCATCTTCCAGTCGGTGGTACAGCTGGCGGGCAGCCAGCCAATGGTTTTGCCGTAGCTGTCAGGGCCGACTTTCAGCCACTCGGCGTTGTTCGCCTGGGCGCGCTCGTACACATAAAAGCGGCTGAAGACTGGTTGTGGGTCGCCTGCCGCCCCGCCCGCCGTCGGGCCGATTTTGCAGCCCGGAGTGGTCAGCACGCGTTGGAACAGGGTCTTTTTACCGGCCTGGATCAGCGGTTTGTCTTCGGCCTGGGACAGCGGGCTGATGCACAGCGCGAGCAAGGCGGCACCGCTCAACAGGAATCGACTCAGGGGTGAACGCATCACTTCTGCAACTCCTCGAAGCGCTGCTTGGCTTCGGCGTTGTTCGGGTCCTGGGTGAGGATGGTTTCATACCAGTAGGCGGCGGTGGCGTTGTCCGCAGCCGGGAAGCACTCGCTGGCCTTCAGGTATTTTGGGTCGTATTCGCGGGCATAGGCGTTGGCGATCAACGTGTCACCGGCCTGGGCACGGTTGGCGTACAGGCGCTGGGCGACGCCGCAGTGCTTGCCAGCCTTGGCCTGGTTGATGATCTCCAGCAACTTGGCGCTGTCGGGTGCTGCCTTGATGCAGGTTTGGACGAAGGTCAGTTCGGGCAGGCTGTTCATGCTGTCGAGGGTGCACGCCTGGGCATCGGCGCCGGCGGGTGCGGCGGCAGTGGCTGCAACAGCAGGGGCCGGGGTGCGTTTGTAGAACCAGAATCCGGCGCCCGCTGCCAGCAGCAGCACCACAATCAACAGGCCGATCAGGCCTTTGTTGCTTTTCTTCGCCGGTGGGGGAGGCGGTGTGTAGTCGGTCTCGGTGAGCACCGACTCCAACTCCACGTCAGGCTCGGCGGTGGACAAGACCAGTTCAGGCATGTCCGGGATTTCCGGGATGTCCTGCGCCGGTACGCTCGGCGCTGTCAGTTCAGCCCCGCCATAGGTCGAGCGCGTCTGGCCGCCGGCCATGGACGGCAGCACGCCAATGCCTGGGCGAACCACGCCTTTGTCGGCATGACCATGGTTCTGTTCACGCAGTTCGATCTGGAATTGCGCGTTGGCGCCGCCTTCCAGCAGCGGGTCGACCACATTCGGGCCGATCTGCGTTTCCAGGGCTTCGCCGTTGGCCGTGAAGTTGAAACGCGAGACCTTGAACCAGAATGGATTGTTGCTCCAGGCCTTATGGTCCTGGAGGTAAAAACCGTCCTGGTTACGCTGAAGGGAAAATTCCAGCTGTTCCTCGCCACCCTGCCATTTCTTCACAGTAAGGCGGGCCTGGCCAGGCAGATTGGGCTCTAACGCGAGCAGGTCGACACGAATGGGCATTGCTTATCTCGCTGCGAAGGCTGTGAGCACTTGGCCCAGCCGTTCGTTCTGTTCAGGGGTGATTTCACGTCCGGCACCATGGCCGGCATTGTCCTGCGTGATGTAGGCCAGGCCCGAGAGCCAGTCGCCCAGATACCGCTGTGCCTGATTCGCCGGTTGCGCCGGCAGCACGGGGACTTGTCCCGGGCCAATGTCGGTGTAGAACGAAAACAACGGCGCCTTGGCTCCGGCGCGGCTGTTTGGACGCTCGCTCACCGGCTTCTGGAGGTAGCCGAACCAAGACACGAAATCGCGCAGCACACGTTGCACTTCCAGTACCTGGCGCTCAACCAGTTGATCGCGTCGCGCGCCACTTTGTGCGCGCTTGAGGACGGCGCGGCTCAGTTGCCCCGGCAAGTCCTGGCGATAGCCGGCGGTGATCAACTCATCGACCACCGCCTCCAGCAAGGCTTTTTCCAGCCCCAGCAGGTTGAGCAGGCTTTGCCGGGTGGTCAGTTCACGCAGGTGTGCGATCCAGGCCTTGAAGGCCGCTTTGGCAAAACGGTGCTCGTTGCTTTGTAACTCGGGTGCCGGGGCACCGGTTTTGCTGCTGACCGGTGCTTCGTGGCTGAGGTCGTCACTGAAATCGAAATCGAAACCGGCGTCGTTGCCATACAGGCTCTGGCTCGGTGTCGGGGCGATCGGCTCGTCTTTCGCGGCCGGCCCGTCATCGGTTTCGTACACGCCGCTGAGGTACAGGTCGCGCACCTCTTCACTCGGAATGTCGAGTTGATCGATCAACTCACCGAGCACCGCCGGACGACGACCCAGGCCTGTCAGAATCATTTGCGCCTTGGCTTTCTTGGCGGCTGCGGCGCTGTCGTCGTCAGCGTGGTACCAGGTGCTCAGGCCGTGAGTGGTCAGGCCTTCGAGGCATTCGCTCAATTGCTCGCGGATGCGCTGCAGTTTGAATTCGATATTGGCCACGCCTTTGAAACTGCCGCTGAAGTGGCTAATGCCACCGTCATCGTTGCGCAGCATTTCTGCCCAGGCGTTGGCCGGGTTCTTGATGTGTTTGCACACCAGGGAGTTGCTGGCAAAGCTGGAACCCAGCGCGTCGACACGTTCCTGATAGATGGCATTGAGGCCGGTTTCCGCACCGGACGCGTCTTGCCCGATGAACGCCGCATCCATACGCGGTTTGCGCACCAGATAGGTGTTCTGGAACGGTGTGCCGGCCCAGTCGTTCATCCAGCTCAGGCTGCCGAAACGCTCCAGCATGGTCAGCTTGACCATGCCGTTCCAGCTCTCGTCGTACTGATCGGGTGTCAGGCTCAGGGAGTTGGTAATGCGCAGGTCGAGCATGGTCAACGCCCAGATCAGACCGGTGTCGCGCTTGCTGCGCGCGGCCGAGTCGGCGCCCTGGGTTTTTTCGATCCAGCGGGTCAGCACCGGGCCCACGTCGTTGACGTCGCTTTGCTTGGTCGTGCCTGTGCAAACCACCAGTGCGTTCATTTCCTGGTTGTCGGTGTAGCGTTCGAACAGATAGGCGACCTTGCCGCGCAGGATCAGTTGGGAAACCGAGTTGTCCTTGGCGGTGGACTGCGGGTCGCTGGAATCGGCGATCTCATGCAGTTTCTGGCGTCCGCGATAACCGGGGAAGTCCAGCAAGTCGACCTGATTGACGATGTCATCCACCGGCGCTTCGATCAGGGGGAAGGTCATTTCGGCGGTCAGTGCCGCCAGCTGCGCGACGGGAATCGCCTGACTGTTTTGCAGTCGTTCGCCTACCAGCGGTCGAACATCGATCGGCAAGTCCAGCGGGCTGCCGAAACGTTCGAGGATGTCGACGTTCATGATGCTGTCGCGCTGGCTGTAGGTGTCGTTGTCGAAGCTCACCAATGCCTTCAGCGGTGCGAACACCGTCTCGGGCAGGCCCAGCTTGTGCAGCGCGCCGGCCAGTTGCTGGTACACGCCGGTCAACTCGCGTTGCTCACCCCAGAGAATCGAAAACAGCTCGGCCCGCTCCTGGAAATTCAGGCGTGGCGCCAGTTGCAACGCTTTGGGCCAGTACAGGTGCTCCAGCTTTTTCACCGAGTTGCGGAAGTTGTCGCGCAGGTAATCCCACAGCGACACCAGATCGTCGGCGTTGACGCCCGTTTGCAGCGGCCCGGTTTCGCGGCCTTCGAACGGTTTGAGTGCGCGCTGGATGCGCTCTTCGTCGATCTCGTAGGAAATCCGTTCAAGGTCGAAATCCTTGAACCATGCGTTGGCGAGAATCTTCGCCAGCTCGATTTCCTTGAACAGCGTGAGTTCTACCGGGAAGTCCTTGTCCTGACTTTCCCTCGCCCGACGGCTGAATCGCGTCACCAGGCCGGTGGCTTCCTTGCCACCACCCACCGGGTTGATGTGTTTGATGAAGTCCAGACGATGGTCGCCGAACTCGGTTTCCAGTTTGCCGTTCTGACCGGCGGCGAGGGCCGATATCAGGTAGGACTTGCCGGCCTGGGACAAGCCGAAAAAGCCAATTGTCATCGGCGTGCAGGCCACGCGACCGAGGCTTTGAGCCAGGTTGCGGGCGCGGTGCAGGCGGATGTTCAGGTTGTCGGCTTCGCTGTCCAGGCGCGGCGCATTGCCGCGCGTCTGGCCAATCCAGTCCAGCGCCTGACCGGCGCCTTCATAAACAGCGGCCCAACTGGCAGAGAGCTGAGTTTGATCGGGGGTCAGGTCGTTCATTTGCGTTTCACACTTCCACTGTCGAGCCAGTACTTGGTCTCGCTCAGGCCGGCGTCGAGCATGGTATTGAGTTCCAGCTCGAGGTCGCTGCGCGGGTTGAAGTTGACGTTGTTGCTGTTGGATTCGATGTCGCGAACCGAGAGGCGGTCGCTGACCAGATCCTGCTTGCGCGTGTACTTGTCCGCCGGTTTGACCTCGAACCGCACCTTGAGCAGCGGCGCGCTGCCGTTTTCACCGATGGCGCGGGAAAACTTCTCCCGACCGGCCTTGGTGAACCGCAAGGTGTACAGCGGCGAGGCGGCCCAGCGGTCGGTGGCCAACTGGCGGAATCCGAGGCGCAGATCGCCGCGCATTTCCAGCTGTGGCGTGTCGGCGGCGTCGCCCACGCCAATTTCCGGCAGCTTGATTTTGTAGTCTTCGGACTGGATGTCGCGGTACAGCACGTCCGCATCCTTGATCACGTTGTTCAGGTCGATGACGCCGATGTGCTTGACCGTCGAATACGGCTTGAGTGCCGAAGCACGGAAGTAGAAGTTCGGCACGCTGTGGTTGGCGCACAACAGGCAGAGCATGGCGCCGACCGAGGCGGTGCTTTTCGGGTCGTCGATCCGGCCGTTCTTGTGAAACGGATACCAGCCGCCGGTGCGGTAGTTTTGCAGCGCCAGAATGCGCCCCGGTGGCAGCGGCAACACCTTGCGAATGAACGCCTGGATGCCGGGCAGGCGCGAAGGGCGGCCGGTCAGCAGCAAGACATCGCAGGGGTACTGCGCGGCCACCTCACACAGCGCACCAAGGATCTTGGTGATGTTGATCTGGTCGTTGAGGAAGGCGGCGTGGAGTTTTTGCAGGTCGAAGCTGATCGGTGCGGCATACAGGTCAAAACCACTCTGACCGCCGACATCGCGGCGCACAGCGGCATTGACGTAGTCGAGCACGCTCTTGCTGATCGCGTTGTCACCGAGCAATTGGCGGTAGCTTTGCGGGGTGACTTCTTGCGGCACCTGCGGATCGTAATGCTCGTACGCCTTGAGCAGCGCCAGACCCAGCGGGGCGAACACCTGGAGATTCAATTGTTGGCGCAGGATCATGTCCTGGGCGCTGACCGATTCGTCGCCGCACAGCCGTGACATCAGCGAATCCGGGGCTTTTACGCCAGCGTTCTGCAAGGCCTTTTCGAAACTCGGCAGGACGAAGTCCTGAATCACATCCAGCAGGATGTCGTCGCCGGCCACTTTGAAGCCATCGCGAAAGCGCTGCTCGGGCACGATGTGCACATTGCTGCCGCTGCCGGTATTACCCGCGCGGTCGAGGCGATAGTCGGTGATCACAAGGTCCGTGGTGCCGCCGCCGATGTCGATGGTCGCGAGGGTGATGCGTTGGCGGTCGGTCTTGTCTGGTCGGGCGATGGTGTCAAAAAACTCTTCCGGGTGACCGGCGAAATTCTCGTTGACCTCGGTGTACAGGTACACCAACTGGCCGCAGGAGGCTTCGTCCCATTCCACGCGAATGCTCGGGATCGGCGTGCGCGGGCTGACGGCCTGATCCTGGTGTGGATCTTCCTCACCGGCATGCCAGCCGAGGCTTTTCCACACCAGGCCGATGGCTTGCAGCATGCGTTCGTTGAGGATGCTGCGCTCGGCCTGTGGCATGCCCGGCGGCACGGTCAAGGTGATGCTGTTGAGCTGGCGCGGCACGCGGGTGTGCCCCTGGCGCGAGCGCTGGGCCGGGCTGTTGATTTGCGACAGCGCCTGGGCCAACACTTCGGCGAGCATGAAGGTCATCAGCGAACTGCGCGAATAACGCGGCATGAACACCGGCAGACGATCGTCCTCTTCGAGGCTGTAAAGCGCCTCGCCGGTTTCGTTGATCAGGTGCGAGAACGGCGCGGCGGTGGCGTACGGCTCGCTGTCGGTCTTGATGTACGAGCAGTTGAAACGCCAGCCGTGGCCATAGGCGTTTTCGTCCCACAGATAGCGTTTCGGGCTGGACAGGCCGGTGGAGCCTTCGGTACCGCGACGACGGCTGGCCAGACGGCTGGCCTCATTGCCGACACGGGCAATCGTTGCCCATTGGAACGCGTCGTGACGGCCGCTCTTGACCGAGCAGTGGTCCTTGCCGAAGTACGCCTGGGCGAACTCCACGCGGCTTTCGAAGGGCAGATTGTAGGTGTGCTCGGGGGTGATCAGGTCGCGCAGTTCCAGCACGTAGTTCTGCTTCAGCCCGGAGCCGGCCTGACCGTGGTTTTCGATCAGGATGCCGCAGGTGCGCGAGTTGCCGACGTCCAGCACCAGGTCCACCGGAATCGGGTTGACCAGACCATTGCTGTCGTTGGCGACCACCTTCAGTTCGGGGATTTCAACTTTCGCCCGGGCCGTCGACTGCTGCGCGGCTGACGGCGTGCTCAACAGGCTGAGCAAGTTAAGGTAGTGCGCCAGGTGATAGCTGGCGCGGATATCGGTGTCCAACTCCGCGCGCGAACGGTGGGCATTGCCCTCGTTGAACACTTCCAGCAGCCACTCGTTGACCCACGGCTGTGCCAGGAACCAGCGGGTTTCGCTGGCTTTTGTCGCCAGTTTGAAAGACACACCGGAGCTGATGTCTTCTTCATTTGGCGCCAGGTAAGCGGTGCCGTCACGCTTGGGCATCACACGGCTGTCGAAGGCCATCGTCAGGCGGTGGGTGTTACCGTCGATGTCGGGTGTCGCCAGTTTCACCAGACGCATGCGCGACCAGTTGGTCGGACCTTCATCGAAGCGATGGGGCGGCATGAAGCGGAAAAACGGGGTCGGTAGCCAGATACCGTCGAGCAATTCGAGGCTGCTTTTCATGTCGAGGCTGAACGCAGGTTTGGCTTTTTCGACCTTTTCCGGTTCGGGCTCGTAGAAAAAGAAGTCTTTCTCTTCGTTGTATGCCAAGCGGCAGATCAGCCCGCTGATCATCGGTGCGAACTCGCCCGCCGGCTCCTTGCGGGGATCCAGGCGCAGGGCGAAATCCATGAACTGGATGCCGGTGTCGCTGACCAGCGTGACGGTGTCTTCGAATTGAGTGACTTCAGGCAACATGTCGGGTTATTCCGTTTTTTCGGCCGCTTGCCGCATGGACATGGGGAATTGTTCTTTTCCGTAACCGCCAGTGCAGTCCGCGACCGTGGTGGCCCCTGGGCGGCAGTTGACCTTGGGCATGTCGTAAGTGCTGCCATCGCCGCAAACGGCCTGGCCCTGGCTGTCGATGGCCAGGCTGCCACCCTTCATGGTAGCGCTTACCGGCCCGCTGCATTTGGAACCGTCGGCCTGGTGTACGGTGACTTGGCCCTTACCGTCCTTGAGCTGGTATTCCAGACGCAGCGGTTTGCCGGTCCGGCGGTCTTGTATCCCGGCGCCTGCGTTGTACTGACCGTCGAGGAACTTGGCGGCACCGTCGGCGGCGTCTGGCGGGATGCTCAGGGGAGGGCCGGCTTTTGGGGCCGCAGGTTTTTCGGCCTCGGGTGATGTGATATCCGGCGGCGCGGTTTTGTTTTCGGGTGGTGTGGTTGGCGATTCGGCGGCAGGGTCCGCTGCCGGGTCTTTGGCCGGGTCTTGGGTCACGCCGGTGGGTGCTGCGTCAGCCTCGCTACCTTCGACCGCCGGCGCTTCCACGCCATGAGTTCCGGTCACAGCGGTGCCAGTTCCTGTGGTGGAGCCCACGACAGTGCCGTTCACCGGAACGCCATTCAACGTCGTGACATTGCCAGGCAGTTTCGGATCTTCCAGTTGTTTTTCCACCGGCACGATGCCCTCAGGCAGCAGGTCTACTGCCACCGACGGAATCGGCACGCAACCGCGCAGGCCGAGCAACAACCACAAAAGCAGCAGCAGGAGCGGCAGCAGCAACAGCCACCACCAGCGGCGCCACCATGGACGAGCAACCACCGGCACGACGGGCGCCACAACAGGCGCTTCGACCGCGGGTGGCGGCGTGAACGCGGGCGGAATCTGATAGAGGCAGTGCAATGGATCGCCAATGCCGGTGCCGGCATGCTCGAAACCCCAAAAGGTGAGCACGGGTTTGCCTTGCACCAGGTAGACGAAGTTTTCGTCGGGGAAATGAATGACGCGCTTGAGCAGCTTGCCGAACACGGCTTTGTCGCCTTGCTGCGGTTCGCCGGAATCAGTGACCAGGAAACGCTGGCTCAATTCCTCGAGCGCAGTTTTCAGCGATTCAAGCTGGCGACGGGCAGGGGCGCGTTCTTCTTCGGTCGCGCTGCTCCAGGGAATCACATCGCCTTCGAGGGCGCTGTACCAATCGATCTGGTTGCCGAGTTCATCGCTTTGAGGGATGGCCAGATGATCGACCAAATCGGGGTTCTTGCGGCGAATGGCTTCGCGCAATTGCAGGGCTGCCCGGTAGACCGGTTGACCTGTTTCGCCGAGGGCAGTGAATGACCCGCTCTTACCGCTGCGTAATAGTGCCCCGCGCATTCAAACTCCATACGATCCGTTGCGCAAAAATGACAGACAAATGTGTCTGTACTTGCTCCTGCATTTAGCGTGCGACATTGATGTCATTATGATATCGCAGACAATCTGCCGGAGGTTCAATCCGTATGAGACTAACGTAAGCGTGCGGAGGTTGCATAAGGTCAAATTTAATTGGCTTGGGAAGGCTCGAGCGGAGGGCGCCAGCATCGTCGACAACGATAACGGCACGATGAAACTCTCGGTGGTGCCAACTCGCGGCATGAACGTCTTGCAGGACCGGATCGGCAATATGCGCATGGGCTGGGATTCGCCGGTCACAAAGCACTTGCAAATTTGAGCTACTGGCTTGTTGGCCGGTATTGCAGCGCTTCGGCCAAGTGCTCGCGTCTGATCTCATCGACTTGTTCAAGGTCCGCAAGGGTGCGCGCTACTTTGAGCAGTCGATGGGCCGCTCGCAGTGACAAGGTCAGTCGTTCACACGCCGTCTCCAGCCAGGTTTCGTCTGTTGTGGATAACTTGCAGTGTCTGCGCAGGCCCGGCAAGTCGAGAAAGGCATTGGCACAGCCTTGGCGCTTTTGTTGCCGTTCCCGTGCATCGGCAACCGACTCGGCGGCGGTGGCAGTGTCGTCGCCGGGTTTTAACGCAGGATTCAATGCCGTGGCTTCGCGAGCAACCGTCAGGTGCAGATCAATACGATCCAGCAGTGGCCCCGACAGTTTGTTGCGATAGCGCTGAACCATGTCCGGCGTACAGGAACAACGGCCACTCGGTTCGCCAAGATATCCACAGGGGCAGGGATTCATCGCGGCGACCAGTTGAAAGCGCGCCGGGAAGCGTACGCGGTCCTTGGCGCGGGAAATCACGATGTGGCCGGACTCCAGTGGCTCTCTCAACACCTCCAATACCTTGCGATCAAACTCCGGGAGTTCATCGAGGAACAGCACGCCATGATGGGCCAGGGTGATTTCGCCGGGTTGTGGTTTCGAGCCACCGCCCACCAGTGCCGGTCCTGAGGCGGAATGGTGTGGTTGTCGAAAGGGGCGCTGTGGCCAATGGCTGAGCGGCACACAACTGGTGACCGATTGAATCGCCGCGACTTCCAGTGCCTCGCTTTCGGCCAAGGGCGGCAACAGGCCCGGCAAACGACTCGCCAGCAGCGTCTTGCCCGTGCCGGGCGGCCCGCTGAACAACAGGTTATGCGCCCCCGCCGCAGCAATCAGCAAGGCCCGTTTGGCGGCTTGCTGACCTTGTACTTCATTCAAATCGGGGTAGGGCTTGCTGGCGTGCATCAACCCATCGGAGACGAAGGGCTCAACAGGCGTATGCCCGTTGAAGTGCGCCACGGCCTGCAGCAAGTGATCCACAGCGATCACCTTTAGCCCGGACGCGAGGCAGGCTTCCTCGGCATTCGCCCGTGGCACCATCAGCACCCGCCCGGCCTTGCGCGCCGCCAGCGCAGCCGGCAATACGCCCTTCACGGCACGTATCGCGCCCGAAAGCGCCAACTCCCCCAGGCACTCCACGTCATCCAGAGTCAGCGTCGGCACCTGCACGCTGGCTGACAGAATCCCCAAGGCAATCGCCAGATCGAACCGCCCGCCATCCTTGGGCAAATCTGCGGGCGCCAGATTCAGCGTGATCCGTCGCGCCGGAAATTGCAGTCCTGAGTTGATGATCGCACTGCGCACCCGATCCTTGCTTTCCTTCACCGCTGCCTCTGGCAGACCGACCATGGTCAGTGACGGCAAACCATTGGCCAGGTGGACTTCAACGGTGACAGCGGGCGCATCCACGCCAATCTGGGCGCGGCTGTGGACGATGGAGAGGGACATGGTCGTTCCTTGAGGTGACGGGGAGCCGCTTCCTGCGGGTTTTTCAAGGGTAGTTGCGGGGTGAGGTTTTCGCGTCGCGGCAGGGAAGACAAACTTTCTCAGGATGTTGCTGATACCACCGCTCCATCGCACAAGCTGTAGGAGCCGGCTTGCTGGCGATGGCGATCTTGAGGGCGCTATCGCTGGCAAGCCAGCTCCCACAGGGATCGCGGTGTTTACTCGGTGGGTGGAGTGAGCTTCGCTTCCATCTCCGCCACTTTCGTTTCGAGTGCCTCCAGCCGTGCCCTGGTCCGCGCCAATACAACCATCTGGCTATCAAATTCTTCCCGGCTGACCAGATCCAGTTTGCTGAAGGCGCTCTGCAGCAACATTTTGAACTGGCTTTCGATTTCACTTTTCGGCAGCGGGGTGTCACCGCTGAAGAGGCGGGAGGCGGTGCCGCTCAGGGCGTCGAGGAAGTCTTTGGGCGCGAGCATGGGGAAATGTCCTGATAGCAATGGCGGGCAGTGTATCACGCAGCATCTATAGTCATTTGCGCGGGCAAGGGATGCACGCTTTTCGCGCATATGGACGGACGGTGTCGCACCGTTGTTGTGCGTATCGCGTCGCGTGTTGTGGCGAAGAAGCAGTCATCTGCGGGTAAAGGCTTGAAAACAGTAGTTTTTGTGGAGATGGCAAGCTTTCTGCTTAGACCCTGATGACCCATGCACTGATGCAGTCACTGTGACGAACGCAGTGCGCCAAGCGAAGCGGGGGAGTGTTTCGTGAGGGGCGTCGGACGGGCAGGTCAGGGCCGACGATGCGTTACAAAGCCAGGCACTGCGCTTAGACTTGAGACGGGTTTGTTTTCCTGGGGCAAGTCCACCAAATTCGGGAGAGAGTTTTCATGAAGCTAGTCACTGCCATCATCAAGCCGTTCAAGCTGGACGACGTACGCGAGTCGCTGTCCGAGATCGGCGTGCAGGGCATTACCGTCACTGAGGTCAAAGGCTTCGGTCGGCAGAAGGGTCACACCGAGCTGTATCGCGGCGCGGAGTACGTGGTCGATTTCCTGCCAAAGGTGAAGATCGACGTCGCCATCGACGACAAGGATCTGGACCGGGTCATCGAGGCCATCACCAAGGCCGCCAACACCGGCAAGATCGGTGACGGCAAGATCTTCGTGGTCAATCTGGAACAGGCGATTCGCATCCGTACCGGCGAAACCGATACCGACGCGATCTAAGCCGCTACAAACCCAACGCCCCAGGAGAAAACAATATGACTCTGCGTAAATTCGCAGGGCTAGGAGCCCTGTTGTCCATCGTAATGCCCAGCCTTGCTTTGGCGGCAGACGAAGTGGCGGCCCCAGTCCTCAACTCCGGCGACACCGCCTGGATGCTGACCTCGACAGCCCTCGTGCTGTTCATGACCATTCCTGGCCTCGCGCTGTTCTACGGCGGCATGGTTCGTTCCAAAAACATTCTTTCCGTGATGATGCAGTGCTTCGCCATTACCGGTCTGATCAGCGTCCTGTGGGTCATTTATGGCTACAGCATCGCGTTCGACACCACGGGCATGGAGCAGGGCGTCGTCAACTTCAACTCGTTCTTCGGTGGCATGGGCAAGGCCTTCCTGGCCGGTGTTACGCCTTCGAGCCTGACCGGCCCTGCGGCGCTGTTCCCTGAAGCGGTGTTCATCACCTTCCAGATGACTTTCGCCATCATCACCCCGGCACTGATTGTCGGTGCCTTCGCCGAGCGGATGAAGTTCTCCGCGATGCTGATCTTCATGGGTGTGTGGTTCACCCTGGTGTATGCACCGATCGCGCACATGGTCTGGTCCGGCAACGGCGGCCTGATGTGGGACTGGGGCGTGCTGGACTTCGCCGGCGGCACCGTGGTGCACATCAATGCCGGTGTGGCCGGTCTGGTCGCCTGCCTGGTGCTGGGCAAGCGTAAAGGCTTCCCGACCACCCCGATGGCTCCGCACAACCTCGGTTACACCCTGATGGGCGCGGCCATGCTGTGGGTCGGCTGGTTCGGTTTCAACGCCGGTTCCGCCGCTGCGGCCAACGGCACTGCCGGTATGGCGATGCTGGTGACCCAGATCGCAACCGCTGCTGCGGCACTGGGCTGGATGTTCGCCGAGTGGGTCACCCACGGCAAACCAAGCGCGCTGGGCATTGCTTCGGGTGTGGTCGCCGGTCTGGTAGCCATCACTCCGGCAGCTGGCACCGTTGGCCCGATGGGCGCACTGGTGATCGGTCTGGCGGCTGGCGTGGTGTGCTTCTTCTGCGCTACCACGATGAAACGCAAGCTCGGCTATGACGACTCCCTGGATGCGTTTGGCGTCCACGGTATCGGCGGCATTCTCGGCGCAATCCTGACCGGTGTGTTCGCTGCACCGTCCCTGGGTGGCTTCGGCACCGTGACCGACATCGCTGCACAAGTCTGGATTCAGTGCAAAGGCGTGGGCTTCACGGTGATCTACACCGCAGTCGCTACCTACATCATTCTCAAGGTGCTGGACGCGGTCATGGGCCTGCGCATCAACGAAGAAGAAGAGGCGGTCGGCATCGATCTGGCGCTTCATAACGAGCGCGGCTACAACTTGTAAGCAAGCGTATGAAAACTTGCCCGGCTTGCCGGGCATTTTTTTGTCTGGAATTAGTCATTCAACTAGCGGCTGAAGGGTTTTTACCTGCAAGTTGTATGTCGTCGATGTCCGGTGTTTTTGTGCGGTCGAAGGCTTACATGATTGAAGGAATATTAGGGCCTTTGTTTTTTCCCAGAGCACGCTAGAATGCGCCCCGAACGTGCGGAGAACTGTATGTGGCAACAGACTCTGATTACCCTGCGGGCGAGGCCCCGGGGCTTTCATCTGGTAACGGACGAGTTACTCGCCGGCCTGCCTGAACTCAAGGCGTGTCGGGTCGGTCTGTTGCACTTGTGGCTGCAGCATACCTCGGCGTCGTTGACCATCAACGAGAACGCCGATCCGGCGGTACGTCGCGACTTCGAACGATTTTTCAATCGTCTGATCCCACAAGGAACAGACGGCTATGAGCATAACGACGAAGGCCTGGACGACCTCCCGGCGCACTTCAAGTCCAGCGTGCTTGGCTGTCAGCTCAGTTTGCCGATTGCGGCAGGCAGGCTGGCGTTGGGTACCTGGCAAGGCGTTTATCTGGGCGAGCACCGTGATCATGGCGGTGCTCGTAAAGTCCTCGCCACCGTGCACGGTGAAGGGGCATAACCGCTGGTCAGCAGCGGTTGTTGAATTTTTTCCGGCAGCCTTCGACATAGGGCAAAGCTGGGCTATAACTAATCTGCTTTTCGCAAGTCATGAGGTAGAACATGAGCGACGATGATCTGGAAAACGACGACCTCGAAGTAGGCGACGACGAAACCGAAGAAGGTCTGGAAGCAGCGGCGGAAGACGTCGCTGAAGACGACGGCGGTGATGCGCCCGTTCCGACCGCCAAAGGCAAAGCCAAGGCAGCGGTATCGGTCGATGAGCTGCCGAGTGTCGAAGCCAAGAACAAGGAACGAGACGCCCTGGCCAAGGCCATGGAAGAGTTCCTGGCTCGCGGCGGCAAGGTGCAGGAAGTGGAGGCCAATGTGGTCGCCGATCCTCCCAAGAAGCCTGACAACAAGTACGGCAGCCGGCCTATTTGAGGCTGTCTTGCTTACTGAAAAGGCCCGCCGTCGCTGCGGGCTTTTTCATGCCTGAAAATCGAGGATACGCCGACAATCTCCTTGTGGGAGCGAGCTTGCTCGCGATAACGGTGGGTCAGGCAGGATCAATTTTGAATGTGACGGCCTCATCGCGAGCAGGCTCGCTACCATAGGGGGTGTGTGTGATTTCAGGCCGGGTGTCTGGGGTTCCACCGCGCCAACAACGCCGGCAACTCGGTCAGGCTGCGGATTTCTGCATCCGGCAGATGCTCGGCTTCCCAGGCCTTGCCCGCCGGGTTGAACCAGATCGCCCGCAGCCCTGCTTGCTGGGCACCGGCAATGTCGTCGCCCGGATGGTCGCCAATATGTACTGCCGTCTCGGCAGTGGCGTCTCCACGCTGCAACGCCTCATGGAACAATCGCGCATCCGGTTTGCCGATGCCGATGTCTTCGGCGCACAGCGCAAACCTGAAATAATCCGCCAGCCCCAGGCGCCGGATATCAGCGTTGCCGTTGGTGACCACGCCCAAGGTGTAATGGTTGGCCAGTACTTGCAGCGTCGGTTGCACCTCCGGGAAAATTTCCAGCTGGTGGCGGGCATGCAAAAACACTTCGAAACTCTGGTCGGCCAGGTCGGACGCCACTGCGTGAGCGTAACCGGCCTCTTCCAGCGCCTGGAACAACACCCGTCGACGCAGGGCGCTGATGCGATGCTTGAGGTTCGGCTCGATGCTCAGGATGCGTTCGCGAATGGCCCACAGATGCTCCACCGGCACCGCCCCCAGGGCGGGAGCATGTTCGCTCAGCCATTCACGCAAAACGGCTTCGGCGCTGACGATCACCGGAGCGGTGTGCCACAGGGTGTCGTCGAGATCGAAGGTGATCAACTGAATGCTCATGAATCATCGCCTTTCATGCGTTTGGCTCGTGGGTGGGCGCTGTCATAGACCGTTGCCAGGTGCTGGAAATCCAGGTGGGTATAGATTTGCGTGGTCTTGATGTCCGAGTGACCGAGCAATTCCTGTACGGCCCGCAGGTCCTGGGAAGACTCCAGCATGTGGCTGGCGAAAGAGTGTCGCAACATGTGTGGGTGCAGGTTCTGCCCCAGTTCGCGTTCGCCGGCTGCCTTGACCCGACGCTGGATCGTCCGTGGGCCCAGGCGCTGGCCTTGCTGGCTGACAAACACTGCATCGTCCGCCGGGTGGGCCAGGGCTCGTAATGGCAGCCACTGTTCCAGCGCCTCACGAGCTTTTTTCCCCACGGGTAGCAACCGGGTCTTGCTGCCTTTGCCGAGCACCTGGACCATCCCGTCGGCCAGATCGAGCTGGTCGAGATTCAGCCCGGTCAGCTCCGAAAGTCGCAGCCCGGAAGAGTAGAACAGTTCCAGGATCGCCTGATCACGACGGGCCAGAAAGTCATCTTCCACTGCACCCTCAAGCAGTTGCAAGGCGCGGTCGGTGTCGAGGGTCTTCGGCAGGCGGCGCTCGCCTTTAGGTGGCGCGAGACCATTGGCCGGGTCGTGATCGCACAGGCCTTCGCGGTTGAGGTAGTGATAGAGCCCGCGGACCGCCGACAGCAAACGCGCCAGACTGCGGGACGACTGGCCTTGGGCATGCAGGCGGGCGATCAGGCTGCGCAGGCGCTGGATATCCAGCGCCGCCCAACTGTCGATGTTTTGCTTGACGCACCAGCCGAGCACTTTATCGAGGTCGCGGCGGTAAGCCGACAAAGTGTGCGGCGACATCTGCCGCTCACTGCGCAGGTGTTCGCAGTAAGCGTCCAGTTGCCGTTCCATGGTCAGCGTACCGAGCGCAGGTTGCTGTTGACCCGTGGCAGCACGCGGCCCATGACTTCGGCGATGTAGCTCAGGAACAAGGTGCCTACTGAGCTTTTGTATTGCTGTGGATCTCGGCTGGCGATGGCCAGGATACCGTGGATGCCCTGATGGCTGATGGCGACGACGGCGGTGGAGCCGATCTGCTTGCGCTGATCCTCACCGAACAGGAAGTCCAGTTCATGCTCACGCAGACTGCCGCTGACGCTTTTGTCTTCCGAGAGCAAACCGCCTATGGCCACCTGCGCTTCGGCGTGGGTGACCCAGCGGCCGACTGGCATGGCGTTGTCGCCCAGCAGGATGAGGCTGACGAAGGGCACCTGGAAATCCTGGCGCAGACTGTCTTCGACGCAGATCACTACGTCTTCGAGGCTGGTGGCGTCCATCAGCGCAAGGATCAGGCGGCGGGTCTTTTCGAACAGCCGGTCGTTGTCGCGGGCCACATCCATCAAATGCGAGAGGCGATGACGCAACTCGATGTTGCGGTCGCGCAGGATGGTCATCTGCCGTTCCACCAGAGAAATGGTGTCACCGCGCTGATGGGGAATACGCAAGGCCGGGAGCAGTTCTTCGTGCTCGATGAAAAAGTCCGGATGAGCCTCCAGGTACGCGGCAACAGCCGCCGCCTCCAGGCTTTCGGGCGCAGATTCGTCGGCTTTTCGTGCGGGTACCTGAGGCTTGTCGGTCATGGATTTCGCTCGCTCAAAGACGCACTTGTCCTTCGTATACGCGGACTGCCGGGCCGGTCATCTTCACCGGTTGGCCAGGGCCTGCCCACTCAATGGACAGGCGCCCGCCAGGCAGGTCGATCAATAGCGGCGAATCCATCCACCCCTGGCTGATCGCGGCCACTGCGGCGGCACAGGCGCCGGTACCGCAGGCCTGGGTTTCCCCGGCCCCGCGCTCCCAGACGCGCAACTGCGCGCGGCTGCGGTCAATCACCTGGAGAAAACCGACATTGACCCGCGCCGGGAAGCGCGGGTGATGCTCGATTTTCGGACCCAGATCATGCACCGGTGCATTGTTGATGTCGCTGACGCGCAGTACGGCATGGGGGTTGCCCATCGATACGGCGGCCAGATCGACCGGGTTGCCATCGACGTCGACCTGGTAACTCAAGGCCTGATCCGCAGCCTGGAATGGAATCTCGGCCGGTACCAGGCGCGGGGCGCCCATGTTGACGCTGATCTGCCCGTCGTTGCGCACATCCAGCTCGATGATGCCGCTTTTGGTTTCGACGCGGATCTGCCGTTTTGCGGTCAGGCGCTTGTCGAGGACGAAGCGGGCGAAGCAGCGCGCACCGTTGCCGCACTGTTCCACTTCCGAGCCGTCGGAATTGAAGATCCGATAACGGAAATCCACGTCCGGATTGCTCGGCGCCTCGACGATCAGCAACTGGTCGAAGCCGATGCCGGTATGCCGGTCGCCCCATTGCTTGGCGTGCTTGGGCAGGATATGCGCGTGCTGGCTGACCAGGTCAAGGACCATGAAGTCGTTGCCCAGGCCGTGCATCTTGGTAAAACGCAGCAGCATGGTTTTACTCCGGCAGCAGGCTTTCGCCAGCAAACAACTCGGCTACCGTTTCACGGCGACGCACTTCAAATGCCTGATCACCGTCCACCAACACTTCGGCGGCGCGGCCACGGGTGTTGTAGTTGGAACTCATGACAAACCCATAGGCGCCGGCCGAATGCACAGCCAGCAGGTCGCCTTCTTCCAGGGCCAGCTGACGATCCTTGGCCAGGAAATCGCCGGTCTCGCAGATCGGGCCGACGACGTCGTAGGCGCGGGCAGCAGTGTCACGCGGGCGTACGGCGGTGACGTCCATCCAGGCTTGATACAGTGCCGGGCGGATCAGGTCGTTCATGGCCGCGTCGACGATGGCGAAGTCCTTGTGCTCGGTGTGCTTTAGGTACTCGACCTGGGTCAGCAGCACGCCGGCGTTTGCCACGATGAAGCGGCCCGGCTCGAATACCAGTGCCAGGTCACGACCGTCGAGGCGCTCGCGCACGGCCTTGATGTAGTCGGCAGCCAGTGGCGGTTCTTCGTCGCGATAACGTACGCCCAGGCCACCACCGAGGTCGATGTGGCGCAGGTAGATACCGCAGTCGCCGAGGCGGTCGACCAGGCCCAGCAGGCGGTCGAGGGCATCGATGAACGGTGGCAGGGTGGTCAGTTGCGAGCCGATATGGCAATCGACGCCAACCACTTCCAGGTTCGGCAGCTGCGCGGCACGCACGTACACGTCTTCGGCGTCAGCGATGGCGATGCCGAACTTGTTCTCTTTGAGGCCGGTGGAGATGTACGGGTGAGTGCCGGCATCGACGTCCGGGTTGACGCGCAGCGATATCGGCGCGCGAACGCCCAGCTCGGCGGCGACCACTTGCAGGCGTTCCAGCTCGTCGGTGGATTCGACGTTGAAGCAGTGCACGCCGACTTCCAGTGCGCGACGCATGTCGTCACGGGTCTTGCCGACGCCGGAGAAGACGATCTTGTCGGCGCTGCCGCCGGCAGCCAGAACACGTTCGAGCTCGCCACGGGAAACGATGTCGAAACCGGCGCCAAGGCGCGCCAGGACATTCAGTACGCCCAGGTTGGAGTTGGCTTTGACGGCAAAGCAAACCAGGCTCGACATGCCGGCCAGCGCATCGGCGTAGGCCAGGTACTGGGCTTCGATGTGCGCGCGCGAGTAAACGTAGGTCGGTGTGCCAAAGCGCTCGGCGATGGCAGACAGGGCGACACCTTCGGCGAACAGTTCACCGTCACGGTAGTTAAAAGCGTCCATGAGGTTCCCTTATTATTGGTAGACGTCGTGCTTGTGTGCTTTGGACGGCTGCTTTTGCGAGGACTGAGCCTGCTCGGCAGGGTCCTGGTCTTCATCGGGCAGGTACAGCGGGCCTTTTTGACCGCAGGCCGACACAAGGCAGGCAACCGCGAGGAGCGCAGCAAGGGAAGAGATCAGGCGCTTCATGGCGAAATCCTTGAAAATGCGTTAATTGCGCCGGAGTATACCGGCCACCCGTCAGCTTGCCTATGCAACGGACCGCCCGTCCGGCGGGGTCTGGCTGATGTCGGCAGGCCAGTTGCGATCCCCTGTGGGAGCGGGCTTGCTCGCGAAGGCGTAGTGTCAGTCGACATTGATGCTGCCTGATACGCCGCATTCGCGAGCAAGCCCGCTCCCACAGGGATCAGTGTTGGATGTGCTGGTATGGCGCTTATTCGTTATTCTTTGCAATCGACGGGGCTCGGTCGTATCTTGCGGCGCTTGAGCCTGATCAGACACTTTTTGAGGTTGCCGTAATGAGTTTGTCCGAAGCGCGTTTCCATGACCTGGTCGATGCCACACAGCAGACGCTGGAGGACATCTTTGATGACAGTGGCCTGGATATCGACCTGGAGAGTTCGGCGGGTGTACTGACCGTAAAGTTTGAAAACGGCAGCCAACTGATCTTCAGTCGTCAGGAGCCGCTGCGTCAGCTGTGGCTGGCGGCAGTGTCCGGTGGCTTCCACTTCGATTACGACGAAGAAAGCGAGCGCTGGATGTGTGACAAGAGCGAAGAGCAGTTGGGCGAAATGCTTGAGCGCATCGTCAAGCAACAGGCCGACGTCGAACTCGACTTCGAAGGCCTGTAATTTCGTGACTGAAACAACCCCCGTCCGTGCACCCAAACCGCTTTACAGCAATGTCAGCCCGGCGGTGCCTTCACCATGCAGCGGTGTGTGCCGCCTGGACGAGCAGAAAGTCTGCCTGGGCTGTTTTCGCCATGTCGAAGATATTCGCGAGTGGCGCTCGGCCGATGATCAGCGCCGGCGGGTGATTTGTGAGCAGGCAGCCCATCGTAAAGCCTTTTGTGGCGAGGGGGCTTGTCGGAACGCCGCATCGCCCCGTTCGGCTGCGAAGCAGTCGTAAAGATTCTGGGGGCGCTACGCAACCCAGCGGGGGCAAGCCACCTCGCCACGAAAGACCTGGCGACCGCTGGATCGCCCAGCTTGTATATTTATTGAGCTGTGATAGTGTCCGGATACGCCTCAACCCATCGAGGCTTGTGAAAACCCCGTCTTCTTCTGGCGGGGTTTTGCTTTTTTCGTGCAGAAGAAAGGAGTCTGCCCTGATCATGACCGCACCTTCCATCACTCTTACCCGTCTGGACGTGCAACGTCTGGAGCGCCTGATCGAAAGCCTGGATGACACGCTGCCGGGCGTTATCGCGCTGCAAACCGAACTGGATCGCGCCGATACTCTGGTTGGTCACGATGAAGTGCCCGCCGATGTCGTGACCATGAACTCCCGTGTGCACTGTCGCGAAGAAGGCAGTGGCAAGGACTATCACCTGACGCTGGTGTACCCGAAGGACGCGAACGCCGATGAAGGCAAGATCTCGATCCTGGCGCCAGTGGGCAGCGCGTTGCTGGGCCTGAAGGTGGGTCAGCATATCGACTGGCCGGCTCCAGGCGGCAAGACCCTGAAACTGACCCTGCTTGAAGTCGAATCGCAGCCGGCCAATGGCGGCGCATTCCCGGAATGATCCCTCAGACCTGATCGAGCGCCTCGTTCAGTGCGCGCTCCAGGTCGGCTTTATAGCGCAGATACAAATGAGTGGATCCCGACCCGTCACGGAGCAGGCCTGAGAGGTCCAGGTCGGTGATATAGCAGCGGTAGCGTTCGGTTTCCCGGCGCTGCCCGATGATTTCCCGGGCGACCGCGCTGAACAGTTGGTTGCCATGCTCCAACTCCGAAAATTCCCGTTGATTGCAGTACAACGTCACCCGCACCTGGCCAGGTGCGGCTTTGCCGATGATCGCCTGGACATCGTAAAACGCTTTGTTGGCAGGGGTTTGCGGTGCTGGTCGGGGTTCGATCCGGCGCGCCCTGCCTTGGCCAGACGGCAATAATTGGCAATACAACGTATCCAGATTCAGGGGTTGGGCGGCGGCCATCGGCAACAAGGCATCGCGCCGGTATTGGATCGATTGCAGGAACCGCTGCAACGGCACCAGCAGGCTTTGCTCATCGTGCCAGGGCAGGCGTTGCTGCCACAGGGCATTGAACTCATCGAGCACGTAAAGATCGACCAGGTCTTCATTGACCCGATAGAACACTTGAACGCAGTCCGGCTGGCCCATCGGCAGCAACAGTGCGAGGTCATGATCTTCCAGCGCCATGGCATCCAGGTGTAGCGGGCTGTAGCGGGTCAACTCCTTACCCAGATAGTCGATCAGCGCTGACAGCGTGGCGAGGGCGACGTGATTGACCTGGCCGGGTATCAGTTCCAGCACGTGGTAGTGCTGCTGGACCTGAATCAGGTAGCGGTAGTTGAGTCGGCTCAGTAGAAGGTTCTGTGCGGTATCGAGGGTTTCTTCCACCCGCTGCGCGATGAATGGCGCGCGGTTATGACAAAAGCACCGCACTCGCAGCCTCGGCTGTTGCGCACCGACCGGCAGATTGTTGAGGTAGTCGCGTATGCAGTCGAGCAAGGCGTTGGGGCCATCATGGTGGCTGACCAGCACTTCGTTCCAGCTGTTGATCGTGACCTGATCCAGGGTCAGGACCAGATTCTCGCGCACGCCTGCGTAGCTCAGGGAGTCGGTGCGCTCGGTGGTCATCAGGATGTTCAGATCACGATGGTGCTTGAGCGGGTCGACGCCGACGTTCACCAGAATCAGCACCTCGCTTGGCACGCTGGCGCGTAGCAAAGGCTCTTCGGCGACAGTGGCAAGGGGCAGGGCAATGCTCTGTTGCAGGCTGCCGAGCAGGTTGAACAGTTCAAACTCACTCAAATCGCTGCTGCCGGGGTGCAAGGCCAGGCGGGTACTGCTGTCGATCACGCCGTTGCGATGGCACCAGGTGAGCAGTTCCAGCAAATGGCGGCTGCGTTTGATCGGCGCAAAATGTTCCCACTCCAGTGCCGTCAGGCTGCCGTTGTACAAACCCCACTGGCCTTGCCCGGGCTCTTTGCGGTTTGGCGCATACACCAGGGTCAAGGTGTCTTCGGCCAGGTCCGGAGCAATACCGGGATTGATGAATTCGACCTTGCCTGTCTTGCGCTCGAAGGCTGCGTACAAGCGCCGGCCCAGCACACTGAGGTCGCGCTTGTTGATGCGGCTGGCGGTCTGTTCATGGCGGGCGAACCGGGTGAGGAAGCGGTAGCTGTAATTGAGTTCGTTGACCAGGGCCGTGCGCTCGGAGCTGACCTGGCGAACCTTCCACTGGCTGCGGCTATCGAGCAGTGCCAGCTGACGTTGATCCCAGTGCCATTCCCGGGCCAGGCGCTCGAGCAATGCGCGTTGCCAGCTCTGGGCTCGACTGGTGCCGGTCAGTTTGCGGTTGACCTTCAGGTACAGCGCGCGGCGCACCAGTTCCAGGCGTTCCGGTTCGTTACGGGCGATGAGGTATTCCTCGATGCGCCGGTATACCACGATGTAGGGGTCCAACTCGTCGAGGTCGAGCTGATTGGCGAACACCGCTTGTTTGAAGCGCAGGCTCAGGCAGTGGACCCTGGGGTGTTCGCTGGCGTAAACCTCGGTCAGCAGTAACTTCAGCACTGATTTGTAGGGTGACTCGATGCCCTTGAACAGTTGCCAAAGCCCGGCGCCGATAAACTCCCCTGGCGGGATCAAGGCCAGATTGCCCAGGTCAAGGGTTTCATCGGCACGGATGAAGCGCTTGGAAAGCAGCGTGTGCGTGTAACGGTCGTAGCTCGATTCTTCGTAGACCGGTACCAGCCACCAGATCGGTGTGCGTCCGGCCAGCCATATGGCGGTTCGATAAAATTCGTCCAGCAACAGATAGTGCTGGGTGGTTCCGCAATCCTCCGAGCTCAGTTGGGTATCGCGTTCGCCGCGCACGAATCGGGTCGGGTCAATCAGGAAGAAGTGCGCCTCGGCTCCCTGGCTGGCCGCCCAGGTTTCGAGCAACTGGCATTTCTTGCGCAGTTCGTTGAGTTCGCTTTCGCTCAGATCCGGAGCGTGGCAGACCCATACATCCATATCGCTCTGGTCGGCCTGTGCCAGGGTGCCGAGGCTGCCCATCAGGAACAGGCCGTGAATCGGTCGCGGCGGATTGCTGCCATGGCGTGGCTTGTAGGAAAAGGACCGGGTCAGGCGCTGGGCTTCGGCGAGGACATTGGCATCGGGCTCGAATTTCGACAGCCCGGCCGGCGTACTGCCTGAAACGTAGCCTGGCAACAACGGATGATTGACGTGAAAAAACAGCGGCAGCAGGGTCAAAACCCCTTGCTGGCGTGTCGACAGCCCTTCCATGGCCCGTGCCAGACGACCTTCGTTGAGCTTCAGAAAGCGTGCTCGCAGCTGGCCGAGTACCTTGCGGTCGATTCCCTCGTCCAGATCGGGGCGGATTTCATGGTTGCTCGTCATGTCAGCTCAAACCGGCTCGCAGGGCTCGGAGGAAGGAATCTCGGGATGAGTCGCAGTGTAGCGCCTCGGCTCCGGGATTTTTAAGCTGATTTTGTGATTTTGACGTCAGATTTCCATCGCTTGCAGATGGCAGGTCAAAGAGCAAGCCCGCGGAAATCCTCTGATGTGGTTTTCCGTGGGCTATACGGTGAAATTCAGGCGGTTTCCTGGACGCTCAGTATGGTCAGGAGCGTTTGCACATTCTGCGCGGCGTCACGACCCAGACTGGTCAGGTAGCCGCCATCAGGTTGATCGATCAATTCTTTTTCGAACAGGCGTTGGGCAGCGGCAATAGCTTTTGGAGCAGCGGTCTGATGAATTTTCAAACCTTCCTGGGAACTGTCCAGGTTGAAGAGTGCGAGGATTTCCAGTTCGGCAACCAACTCAGGGGTAAGCGACATAAGGACTCCAGACTTTCTAGGAATTGGACGACAGCGCCACTAAGGTGAGCTCACTTGCGCGGCATGTCCAGTGCTTGCGACAGGGATTTTTTGTCTTGGGATGCATTCCCCGGCCGGCTGCGAGGCAGCGGGGTTTACCCAGTGTAGTCAGGGGCTGAAAGGTGGCAGGCATGATTGGCAACAAATTGTGTGAGGCTCGCTTCGCTGTGGCGAGGGGGCCTGCAGGAACGCCGAATCGCCCTGTTGTTGCTGCGCAGCAGTCGCGAAATTGTTGGAGGGTCGCTTGGCGACCCAACGGGGGGCGAGCCCCCTCGCCACAGGAATCGGTGTCGATGCCTACTGCTTTTCCGGGGGCAACTCTGGCAGCGCACGCAGCGCCGCCTCGTACCATTCGGTGTTGAACGCGCGGTCTTCTTCGAGGATCGCGTCGATTTCCACCGCTAATACGTGGGCCATCAAATTAAGGATTTCTTCGCGCTCGTAGCCCACCAGCGTCAGCTTGTTGAAGGTGGCTTTGGCCGCCGGAGGGTTGTCGCTTTCGATCTGGTTTTCGATGGCCTGGATCAGGGTGCTTTCGGCGAACTCTTCTTCGTCGTTGTCGATATCGGTTGGCTCGCTCATGGCAGGCTCCTCAGGGAAAGGCGGCCAGTTTACCCGCATTCAGGTGCGTGATGCTGCTGGCAAGAAACGCACAGGCGTTCTATAAACAGGCACCGCCAACCCCCGCACGGCCTGGAGGCTTTGTGATGATCAAGCTTTATGGATTCTCCGTCAGTAACTACTACAACATGGTCAAACTGGCGCTGCTGGAAAAAGGCCTGCCATTTGAAGAAGTGCCTTTTTACGCAGGCACCAGCCCCGAGGCACTGGCTATCAGCCCGCGTGGAAAGGTCCCGGTGTTGAAGGTAGAGCAGGGTTTCATCAATGAGACCAGCGTGATTCTCGAGTACATCGAACAGAGCCAGAAGGGCACACCGCTGTTGCCGACAGATCCATTCGAACGTGCGCAGGTGTTGGCGTTGGCCAAGGAAATCGAGCTGTACCTCGAACTGCCGGGCCGTGCCTGCTACGGCGAGGCGTTTTTTGGTACGCCAGTGCCAGAGGCGATCAAGGAAAAGACCAGGGCCGAACTGCTACAGGGAATCGCGGCCCTGGGCCGCCACGGAAAATTCAGTCCTTACGTGGCCGGCGAAAGCCTGAGCGTGGCGGATCTGTACTTCCTTTACAGCGTGCCGCTGGCCTGTGCGGTTGCCAAAAAGTTGTTTGGAATTGATCTGTTGGCAGAACTGCCGGCAGCCAAGGCGCTGCTGGAGAAGCTGGAGCAGAACCCGAATGTGCAGAAAATCGCAGCGGACAAGGAAGCGGCGATGCCAGCATTTATGGCGATGATCGCGTCCAGGAAGTGAAGTTTGTAGTGTGCTGAAGTCAGTCGTCGCAGGCAGGCCCGCCCCCACAGTGGAAAGTGTTGAATACACCTGACCCTGTGGGAGCGGGCTTGCCCGCGAAGCTTTAGCGGCTGGCGAGCAACGCCTGGCCGCGAACCACGGCAGCCTTCACCTGCGCCGGTGCAGTGCCGCCGATATGGTTGCGGGCATTCACCGAGCCTTCCAGGGTCAGTACGGCGAACACGTCCTGATCGATCTGGTCGCTGAACTTGCGCAGTTCTTCCAGGCTCATCTCCGCCAGGTCCTTGCCGCTGTCCACACCGTACTTCACGGCATGGCCGACGATTTCATGGCAGTCACGGAAAGGCAGGCCACGACGTACCAGGTAGTCGGCCAGGTCGGTGGCGGTGGAGAAACCACGCAGGGCCGCTTCGCGCATGATGGCGTGCTTGGGCTTGATCGCCGGAACCATGTCGGCAAAGGCCCGCAGGGAGTCGCGCAGGGTATCGGCGGCGTCGAACAGCGGTTCCTTGTCTTCCTGGTTATCCTTGTTATAGGCCAGTGGCTGGCCTTTCATCAGGGTCAGCAGGCCCATCAGTGCGCCGAACACCCGGCCGGTCTTGCCACGCACCAGTTCTGGCACGTCCGGGTTTTTCTTTTGCGGCATGATCGAGCTGCCGGTGCAGAAACGGTCCGGCAGATCGATGAACTGGAATTGCGCGCTGGTCCATAGCACCAGTTCTTCGGAGAAGCGCGACAGGTGCATCATCGCGATGCTGGCGGCCGAGCAGAACTCGATGGCGAAGTCGCGATCGGAAACGTTGTCCAGCGAGTTGCCGCCCACCGCGTCGAAACCCAGCAGTTGAGCGGTGTATTCACGGTCGATAGGGTAAGTAGTGCCGGCAAGAGCGGCGCTGCCCAAAGGCATGCGATTGGTGCGTTTGCGGCAGTCGACCAGGCGTTCGTAGTCGCGGCTGAGCATTTCGAACCAGGCCAGCATGTGGTGGCCGAAGGTCACCGGCTGTGCAGTCTGCAAGTGGGTGAAGCCGGGCATGATACTGGCGGCTTCGCGCTCGGCCTGTTCCAGCAGGCCTTTTTGCAGGCGGGTGATCTCGGCCAGGATCAGGTCGATCTCGTCACGCAGCCACAGGCGGATGTCGGTCGCGACCTGGTCGTTACGGCTGCGACCGGTGTGCAGCTTTTTACCGGTGACGCCGATGCGGTCGGTCAGGCGCGCTTCGATGTTCATGTGTACATCTTCGAGGTCGATGCGCCAGTCGAACTGCCCGGCCTCGATTTCGCCCTGGATGGTCTTCAGGCCATCGATAATGCTGTCGCGCTCGGCATCGGTCAGTACGCCGACCTTGGCCAGCATGGTGGCGTGGGCGATCGAGCCCATGATGTCGTGGCGATACAGGCGCTGGTCGAAAGTGACGGAGGCGGTGAAGCGGGCGACGAAGGCGTCGACGGGTTCACTGAAGCGGCCGCCCCAGGACTGATTGGTCTTGTCAGTGCTCATGAATTCGCTCGTATCGGCTTGAAGTAAGAAGGCGTGGAACGCTGGCGCGGATAATAGCAGGGTTGTCATTGCTGGCGTTGACGCTGGTCGACCGGTTTTTTTTCGCAATGCGAGCCCGCTCGGGCCAGGTCCTGTGCAATTTTGCAACACGATATTTACCAATTGAGCAATAACGTCCCGCCAACCGTCTACAGTTGGAAAGTAGGATCGGCGCACTCCTTTGTGCGGCTGCAGGCTATAAGAAGAGGGGGGGTGTTCAGATTGCGTATCAACAAACCCTTTGGCGATGTATCGCCAGTGCGGGCATGGACCGCCAATCGCCCGGCGGATGAAAATTTAGCCGCCGGATTCGCGGCACTTTTTGACGCTCGCGCTAGTCTTAGCGTGGATCGCGGTGACAGACGTCACTTCACCTGTCTACGCTATCCTTGTGCGAGACTCACGCAGGAATCCAGCGCAATATGAATGTCCTGATCGTTGATGACGAAACCCTGGCCCGCGAGCGCCTGAGCCGAATGGTTGGCGAACTCGAGGGATACAGTGTCCTGGAGCCCAGCGCCACGAATGGCGAAGAGGCCTTGGCACTGATTGACAGCCATAGACCGGATATCGTGTTGCTCGATATTCGCATGCCGGGTCTCGATGGCCTGCAAGTGGCCGCGCGTTTATGCGAACGCGAAACACCGCCCGCCGTAGTATTTTGCGCCGGGCCCGATGAATTTGCCGTGGAAGCCTTACAGGCCAGCGCCGTAGGCTATCTGGTGAAACCTGTGAGAACTGAACAGTTACATGACGCATTAAAGAGAGCCGAACGCCCCAACCGCGCTCAGCTCGCCGCACTGACCCGCCCTGCTGCCGACAGCGGCAGCGGCCCGCGCAGCCATATCAGCGCCCGGACCCGTAAGGGTATCGAGCTGATTCCGCTGGATCAGGTGGTCTATTTCATTGCCGACCACAAATACGTGACCTTGCGCCACGAAGGCGGCGAAGTGCTGCTCGATGAGCCGCTCAAGGCTCTTGAAGACGAGTTCGGCGACCGTTTTGTGCGCATCCATCGCAACGCCCTGGTCGCCCGTGAGCGCATCGAACGATTGCAGCGCACACCCCTGGGGCATTTCCAGCTGTTTCTCAAAGGCCTCAATGGTGATGCCCTGATCGTCAGCCGGCGCCATGTAGCTGGCGTGCGAAAAATGATGCAACAGCTTTAATTCGCCATTTACAGGCGGATTGCACACCCGATTGCCGGACATCCGGGGCCAGGGAGGCCGGGCAGTATCTGATACAAGTCAAAGTGGATTTGGCTGAGCTGTTATTATCCGCCGTATCTATTCAGTACGGATTGATCCATGTCCACTCGCGAAATCCGCATCGCCACCCGCAAAAGCGCGCTTGCCCTGTGGCAGGCCGAATACGTCAAAGCCCGTCTTGAAGCCGCCCACCGGGGTCTGCTCGTGACCCTGGTGCCCATGGTCAGCCGTGGCGACAAGCTGCTCGACTCCCCGCTGTCGAAAATCGGTGGCAAGGGACTGTTCGTCAAGGAACTGGAAACCGCGCTGTTGGAAAACGAAGCCGACATCGCGGTGCATTCCATGAAAGACGTACCGATGGACTTCCCCGAAGGTCTGGGACTGTTCTGCATTTGCGAGCGTGAAGACCCGCGCGATGCTTTCGTTTCCAACACCTACGCGAGCCTCGATGACTTGCCCGATGGCAGCATCGTCGGCACCTCCAGTCTGCGCCGTCAGGCCCAGTTACTGACCCGGCGTCCGGATCTGGAAATCCGCTTCCTGCGCGGCAACGTCAATACCCGCCTGGCGAAACTCGATGCCGGTGAATACGACGCCATCATCCTTGCGTCAGCGGGGCTGATTCGCCTGGGCTTTGAAGACCGCATCACCTCGGCCATCGGTGTCGACGACAGCCTGCCGGCCGGCGGGCAGGGTGCGGTGGGCATCGAATGTCGCAGTGCCGACAGCGAGATCCATGCCTTGCTGGCACCGCTGCATCACCAGGATACGGCCACCCGCGTGACTGCCGAGCGCGCCCTCAATAAACATTTGAATGGCGGTTGCCAGGTGCCGATTGCCTGTTACGCCGTGCTTGAGGGCGATCAGGTCTGGTTGCGTGGACTGGTAGGCGATCCGAGCGGTGGTCTGCTGCTCAGTGCGCAAGCCCGTGCACCGCGTAGCGATGCCGAGGCGCTGGGCGTGCAAGTTGCTGAAGATCTTCTGAGCCAGGGTGCCGACGATATACTCAAGGCGGTCTATGGCGAGGCAGGCCACGAGTGACCGGTTGGCGCCTGTTGCTGACGCGTCCGGCGGATGAGTCGGCAGCGCTGAGCCGTTTTTTGGCGCAAAACGATATTTTCAGTAGCTGCCTGCCGCTTTTGGACATCGTGCCGATTGCGGCCACTGACACAATGCGCCAGGTGATTCAGACGCTGGATCGTTACTGTGCCGTGATCGTCGTCAGCAAGCCGGCCGCCCGGATCGGTCTTGAACTGCTCAACCAATATTGGCCACAACCACCGCGCATCAAGTGGTTCAGCGTCGGTGCGGCCACCGCGCAGATACTTCAGCAGCACGGCCTGGACGTCAGCTTTCCCGCTGAGGGTGATGACAGCGAAGCCTTGCTCGAACTTTGCGTATTGCGCGAGGCTATCGCGCAGCCCGATGCGCGCGTGCTGATCCTGCGCGGGGAGGGTGGGCGCGAGTTGCTGGCTGAGCGTTTGCGTGCGCTTGGTGCTAGTGTCGAGTATCTGGAGTTATACCGCCGCGACCTGCCGCAATACCCGCCAGCCGCTCTGCCCCGGCAGATCGAAGCGGAACGCCTTAACGGGCTGGTGGTCAGCAGTGGACAAGGTTTTGAGCATCTGCATCGACTGGCTGGCACTGCCTGGCCGCAGTTGGCGCGGTTGCCGGTGTTTGTACCAAGCCCCAGGGTCGCCGAGATGGCCCGTGCCGCCGGGGCTGAAACTGTTGTGGATTGTCGTGGCGCCAATGCCGCGGCCTTGCTGACGGCGTTACGGGAGCACCCCGTGCCCGTTTTCTAACGCAAAGGATGGATACGTGAGCGAAACTGCCTTGCCTAAAGATGACGTCCGGCCAGTGCTTGATGCACCGGTTGATGAAACTCCGCCACCTGCTGCGGTACAGCGCCAGGGCAACGGGCTGGCAATAGTCGCGCTGTTGATTGGTGCTGTCGGTGTCGCGGTGGGCGGCTGGGGTGTCTGGCAGGTACGGCACCTGCAGGCGACCACTCAGCAGCAACTGAGTCGGGTGCAAGCTTTGAGCGACGAGGCGCAAAGCCTCAAGCTCAGCGAGCAGCGCCTGAGTGCACGCCTTGAGCAATTGCCCGGCGTAGATGAGCTGGAAGAGCGTCGCCGTCTGGTGACGCAGCTGCAGGGTGATCAGCAGCGCTTGAATCAGCGCCTGGAAACTGTCCTTGGCGCCAGCCGCAAAGACTGGCGCCTGGCCGAGGCCGAGCACTTGCTGAGACTGGCCAGCCTGCGCCTGTCTGCATTGCAGGACATCAGCAGCGCCCAGGCGTTGGTGCAGGGCGCCGATGAAATTCTGCGCGAGCAAAATGATCCCGGCTCCTTCGCTGCCCGCGAGCAAGTGGCCAAAACCCTGGTGGCCTTGCGCAGCACCGATCAGCCGGATCGCACCGGGCTGTTCCTGCGTCTGGGCGCGCTGCGTGACCAGGTGATCAGCCTCACTGAGCTGGCACCCGAGTACAAGGATCGTGGTGATTCCCTGCTGGGCCTGACTGCCGATGGCGACGGTGCCAGTCGTTGGGCACAGTGGTGGGATCAGATCTCACGCTATATCCGTATCGATTTCAATGCCGACAAAAATGTTCGCCCCCTGCTGGCCGGTCAAAGCCTGAGCCAGGTGCGCCTGGCCCTGAGCCTGGCGCTGGAGCAGGCGCAATGGGCTGCGCTCAACGGTCAGGCAGCGGTTTACACCCAGGCGCTGGATGAAGCGCGGGACGTACTCCAGGGCAACTTCAACCCGGACAACCCGCAAAGCAAAGTGATGCTTGAGCAGGTTGTTGAGCTGAGCAAGCAGCCCGTCTCCGTGATCACACCAGACCTGACCGGCACGCTGAGCGCGGTGCAGGGCTATCTGGAGCGCCGTAACGTCAACGCCGAGGACTCGATCAAGCCAATGGCCAAACCTGCCGCTAATCCTGCGCAGGAGGCGACGCCATGAAACGTCTTTATGTGATCGTGTTTCTCGTTATCGCCGCTACAGCTGCGCTCGGGTTGGCGATTGCCGAACATTCCGGTTATGTGCTGGTGGCCTACAAGTCTTTCCGCTATGAGTCGAGCCTGTGGGCAACTTTGGCGCTGGTGGCGGTGTTGTGGCTGGTGGTCTGGAGCATCAAGGCATTGATCGAACTGGTGATGACCTCCAGTGGCGTGGTCAATCCGTGGTCGCGGCGTAATCGAAGTCGCCGGGTGCAAGTGGCGATCGAGCACGGTCAGCTGGATTTGGCCGAGGGGCGCTGGGCCAGCGCGCAACGCCATTTGTCTCGGGCCGCCGAAGCCGAGCGCCAGCCACTGCTTTACTATCTTGGTGCTGCCCGTGCCGCCAACGAACAAGGGCACTATGAGGAAAGCGACAACTTGCTGGAGCGCGCACTCGAGCGTCAACCCCAGGCCGAGTTGGCCATTGCCCTGACTCATGCCCAGTTACAGGCGGACCGTGGTGATACGGAAGGCGCGCTGACGACCCTGCAAGCCATGCACGAACGTCATCCCCGTAATGCGCAAGCCCTGCGCCAGTTGCAACGATTGCATCAGCAGCGGGGGGACTGGTCGGCAGTGATCCGTCTGCTGCCGGAGCTGCGCAAAGACAAAGTCTTGCCAGCGTCCGAACTCGCCGATCTGGAACGTCGAGCCTGGGGCGCGAATCTGTCGTTGGCGGCGCAGCGCGAAGAAGATGGAACGGTCGGTTTGCAGTCGCTCGAGCGCGCTTGGCAGCAACTGACTTCGGCCCAGCGTCAGGAACCACAGCTGGTGCTCGCTTATGCTGAGCAGTTGCGTCAACTGGGGGCTCAGGTCGAGGTCGAGGAGGTTCTGCGCACGGCGCTCAAGCGTCAATACAGCAGCCATCTGGCGCGTCTTTACGGTTTGACTCGCGGCGCTGATCCAGCCCGCCAGTTGCAGACTGCCGAAGGCTGGCTGAAGGATCATCCGGCTGATCCGAGCCTTCTGTTGACCCTGGGGCGGCTTTGTCTGCAAAGCAGTTTGTGGGGCAAGGCCCGGGACTATCTGGAGAGCAGCCTGCGTGTGCAGCGTAATCCGGAAGCCTGTGCCGAGCTGGCGCGGCTGCTTGCGCAAATGGGTGATACCGAGCGCAGCAACCAGCTGTTTCAGGAGGGCCTGGGCTTGCTGGATGAACGCTTGCTCGCGGCTCCCTTGCCGGTGCCCGCACGCGCTTGAAGTACGCATTGTTGTAGCAACTGGCGAGACCGGCGCCAGCTGCTGCAAAATTGATGAACGCGTAGGATTTGGACCTTCCCGGGCCTTATCAGAAAAGTCCTACGACAGAACTCCATTAATCCCCTCGCTGTGTCGAGAAATCCGTACACCCCTGCTGAAGTGTCCCTGACAACCTGCCTTGAAAGGCCGGAGCGCTTTCCTCTACCGTAACTACCGGTCTCAACTGTTACTGGAAAAGCCATGTCTTTGGCCTGCTCACGCTCCTTGTTCTTCATGGCTTTCATTGCGGGTGCCCTGGCGCTGGGTGTTTCCTATTATCTTGAGTACGTGGTCGGTCTGCGGCCCTGTGGCTTGTGTGTGCTGCAGCGGATTTGCCTGGCATTCTTTACGGGTGTCTGCCTGATGGCTTCGGTCCACGGGCCGTCCCGCGTCGGGAGTTTTCTGTACTGGCTGCTCGGACTGTTCTCCAGCCTCGCCGGGACGGTCACGGCAGGGCGGCAAGTATTGCTGCAAAGTGATCCGGCAGCTCACCTGTCGACCTGCTTGCCTGGTCAGGCCGATGCTTTCGCTTCCTCATCGTGGCTGTCTGCGATACGACAAATGTTTGAGGGCACGGTCGATTGTGTGGAAATTTCCTGGACCTTGTTCGATCTGAGCATCGCGGAGTGGAGTTTATTGTTCTTCGTCCCGATGATGATTCTGAGTGTCTATCAGTTGGTGCGCCTCGTCTGGATCAGCTATCAGCGACCGCTCGGCGGCGAGTCGTCGCACCGATCGTTGCGAAGTGATTAAACACTTGTATGAACTTTGTCGCCTGCGTACCTTGAAGCCAGTGTCGCGCGGGCATAATCTGGCCCGCACGTGTCATTGGAATTATGTTGCTCGATGACGCTCTGCCTGACCGCCCACCGATGTGACAAGAGGCGAACGGGCACAGAGCAGCTGACCCACAAGGGAAGAGAGATCACCATGCTCGAAAGTTGTCAGAATGCTCAGGAACGCTGGGGTGGAGTGCACCTGCTTATCGACCGCTGGTTGCAGGAGCGCAAGGAGCTGATCGATGCATACGACAAGCTCGGAGCCGATCCGCAGGCACTGTCCACGAATCGAAAGCACTTGCAGGAGTTCTGCGGCGTGCTGGTCGATTACGTGTCGGCGGGGCATTTCGAGATCTACGAACAGCTGACAGGGGAGGCCAAGGCCTTCAATGACAAGCGTGGTCTGGAGCTCGCCGAGACTCTCTACCCGCGCATCGATGTCATCACCGAAAAGCTGCTCGCATTCAACGACCTTTGCGATGAAGGCAAATGCGTCGTCGAAAAATTCAAGGAACTGGGCGGGCTGTTGCACGAACGCTTCGAACTGGAAGACTGTCTGATCGAAGTGCTGCACACCGCTCACAAGGAAGTCGATTCGGTTCAGGCCTGAATCGTTTCCCGCAAGCTCCGGGAACGGCGTGCCACGGCACGCCGTTTTCATATCTGCAGTCAGCTGGTTGCGCCGCGCAATTCGACTTCGAATATCAGCGGAGTGAAGGGGGCAATGACGTCGCCGGCACCGTCGGCGCCGTAGGCTTGAGCCGAAGGAATGACCAGTCGCCATTTCGCCCCTGTCGGCATGTTTTGCAGTGCGCTTCGCCATCCTGCAATCACACTGTCGAGACTGAACCATTGGGGTTGATTGTTCTGGTCGAAAACCGTGCCGTCAGGCAAGCGACCAATGTACAGAACTTGTACCTTGCCATTGGGGCCTGCCTTGGGACCATTGCCTGGCGACAGCTCGGTCAACAGCACACCATCTGCCAACTCACGCACGCCTGGCCTGGCTTTTTCTTCGGCAAGAAAACGGTGCTCTTTTTCCAGCGCCGCTTCGCTCTGCGGTTCAGCTGACGGCATGGATACCCGGGCTTCATGCTCCGTCAGGATCTGTTCGATCTGCTCGTCTTTCAGGGCCAGTGGCTTGCCCTGATAGGCTTGTTGCAGGCCTTCGATCAGAGCCTGAAGTTGCAGGTCCGGTGCCTCCAGGCGCAAGCGCTCACCGAGGCTGGCGCCCAGGCTGTAAGCGAGATCGTGAGCTTCTTTTTCCGGGGTGTTTTCGACTGCCTGGGCTACCGAAAAAAACACGCACAGCGATAAAAACAGGTAGCGCGACATGGGCAATCTCCGATCTGAAATGCGAGCGATTATGCCAGTGTGAAGGAGCGCTACGGTGAACTGCTTTTGCGTTGGCGAAGAAGTTTTCCGGTCCGTTGCAACACAACGCTTTCGATAGTGTCAACATGCCCTAGCGGCGGTTGCAGCAGAGGTCTAGTATGAGCCGCACTCACTTCAGCCAGGAGGTAAACCATGTCGGCCACCAAGAAGCCAGTAAACACTCCGTTGCACTTGCTCCAACAACTCTCGAGCAGCTTGCTCGAGCATCTGGAAACCGCTTGTTCCGAAGCCTTGGCTGATGCTGAAAAATTGCTCGCCAAGCTGGAAAAGCAGCGTGGAAAAGCGCAAGAAAAACTGCATAAGTCCCGCACCAAATTGCAGGACGCTGCGGCAGCCGGCAAAGCCAAGGCACAAGCCAAAGCCAAAGGGGCGGTGACCGATCTCGAGGAGTTGCTTGATGCTCTCAAAGATCGTCAGTCGGAAACTCGTGGCTACATCCTGCAACTCAAACGCGATGCTCAAGAAAGCCTGAAACTGGCCCAGGGCGTCGGTCGTGTACAAGAGGCTGTCGGCAAGGTGTTGTCCCTGCGTGCGGCCAAACCTGCTGCGGCACCTGCGAAGAAAGCCGCTGCCAAGCCCGCTGCTGCGAAAGCACCGGCCAAGCCTGCTGCTGCAAAACCTGCCGCTGCCAAGCCGGTAGCTAAAACTGCCGCAGCCAAACCTGCTGCCAAACCGGCTGCGAGAAAACCGGCTGCTGCCAGCGCTGCAAAACCTGCGGCTAAAACCACGGCTGCCAAACCAGCCGCCGCACGACCTGCCGCAGCAAGAGCCACTGCTGCCAAGCCACCCGTGGCTAAAACCGCCGCCGCTAAACCGGCTGCAAAACCAGCCGCTAAACCAGCTGCCCGCACCGCTGCGGCGAAACCTGCTGCCAAGCCGGCTGCAAAACCGGTCGCTGTAAAACCAGCAGCTAAACCTGCGGCAAAAGCGGCTGCCAAACCTGCTGCAAAACCCGCCGCTAAACCAGCTGCCGCGAAACCAGCTGTTGCCGCCAAGCCTGCCGCTGCCAAGCCAGCCGCCAAACCGGCTGCTGCAAAACCCGCAGCGAAACCTGCAGCGAAACCTGCAGTGAAGAAACCGGTTGCCGCCAAGCCAGCCAGCGCGCCAGTTGCCAAGCCAGCCAACCCGGCTCCGGCAGCAACGTCTGCTCTGGCAGCAGCCACCTCGACAGCCACGCCAGCGCCAACGCCGGCCGCCGCATCGATCGCAGCAACGACCCCAACCAGCGCTTCCTAAGTGCCGGTTACCGCGACTCGCAGCTGATGCAGCGCGTCGCGGTGCAGGTGGGCGGCCTCGGCCGCCGCACCTTCCAGCCAGGCCGATAGATCGGCCCCGGCATTTTGCGGCCAACTCTGCGCCGCTCTCTCCAGCCGCAACAACAGATGCCGTTCGGCTTCCAGCTCCAACGCCTTCACTTGTTCACGCAGGCTTTGCAAATCGGCGTCTTGCGTGGCCGCGGCCTTCCACTGTGTGCGCAAGGCGCGTAACGGGCGCACGACATCGGTGTCCCACGAGACAGCTACACTGCGCAGTTGCTGCAAGCGCTGCTCTTCGCAGGCCACGCCTCGTTGTCCCAACCACGCACTACACAGCAGCAGGCACACATTGGCCCCCGCCGATTGCAATTGCAGGCATGCCTGCTCAACACCCGGATGGGCATAAGTGGTCAGGGAAAAGCTCCACAGGTCAGAGGACATAGTGCTACTCGCGCCAGTTGCGAGCGAAGCTGGTAGACTCCGCCGCCATTATGATTCGACTTCAGAACCTGACTTTACAGCGTGGCCCGCAACGTCTGCTAGAAGACGCCGAGCTGACCCTGCACGCCGGCCAGAAAGCCGGCCTTATCGGTGCCAACGGCGCCGGCAAATCGAGCCTGTTCGCCTTGCTCAGGGGCGAACTGCACCCTGACTCGGGTGATTGCTTCCTGCCGGCCGACTGGCGTATCGCCCACATGCGCCAGGAGGTAGACACTCTCGAGCGCCTGGCGGTCGACTACGTGCTCGATGGCGACCTGCGCCTGCGTCAGGTGCAACGCGACCTGGCAGCAGCCGAAGCGGCCCATGACGGTGCCGCACAGGCCCGCTACCACTCCGAGCTCGATAGCGCCGACGGTTACACCGCCGACGCAAGGGCTCGCAAGCTGCTAGCCGGCCTGGGCTTCACCAACGAGCAGATGGATCGTCAGGTCGGAGATTTCTCCGGTGGCTGGCGGATGCGCCTGAACCTGGCGCAGGCCTTGATGTGTCCTTCGGACCTGCTGCTGCTCGACGAACCGACCAACCACCTGGACCTCGACGCCATCATCTGGCTCGAAGAGTGGCTCAAGAGCTATCCCGGCACTCTGATGCTGATTTCCCACGACCGGGATTTCCTCGATGCCGTGGTCGATCACGTGGCCCACGTCGATCAGCGCAAGATCACCCTCTATCGCGGTGGCTACAGCGCCTTTGAACGCGCCCGCGCCGAACGTCTGGCCCAGCAACAGCAGGCCTACGAGAAGCAACAGGTGCAACGTGCGCACATGGAAAGCTACATCGCCCGTTTCAAGGCCCAGGCAACCAAGGCCCGTCAGGCCCAGAGCCGGATCAAGGCCCTGGAGCGGATGGAGGAGCTGACCGCGGCCCACGTCGATTCGCCGTTCGACTTCGTTTTCCGCGAGTCGCAGAAGATTTCCAGCCCGCTGATCGACCTGTCCGATGCGCGCTTGGGCTACGGCGACAAAACCGTGCTGGAGAAGGTCAAGCTGCAACTGACCCCCGGCGCGCGAATTGGCCTGCTCGGCCCTAACGGCGCCGGTAAGTCGACCCTGATCAAGAACCTCGCCGGAGAGCTTGAACCGCTGGCCGGCCGCTTGACCCGTGGCGAGAACACCGTCGTGGGCTACTTTGCCCAGCACCAGCTCGACTCGCTGGACGCCAAGGCCAGCCCGTTGCTGCACCTGCAGCGCCTGGCACCGACCGAGCGCGAACAGACCCTGCGCGACTTCCTGGGTGGCTTCGACTTCCGCGGCGCGCGCATCGATGAACCGGTTCTGAACTTTTCCGGTGGCGAGAAGGCCCGTCTGGCGTTGGCACTGATCGCCTGGGACCGGCCGAACCTGCTGCTGCTCGACGAACCGACCAACCACCTGGACCTGGAGATGCGCCTGGCCCTGACCATGGCCTTGCAGGAATTCAGTGGTGCGGTGCTGGTGGTTTCCCACGATCGTCACTTGCTCAAAAGCACCACCGATAACTTCTTCCTGGTGGCCGACGGCAAGGTCGAAGAGTTCGATGGCGACCTCGAAGACTACACCCGTTGGCTGGTGGATTATCGTCAGCGCAATGCGCCGGTCAGCACCACGCCGGTCAATCCGGACAAGACCGACAAGAAGGCCCAGCGTCAGGCTGCGGCTGCCTTGCGCCAGCAACTGGCTCCGCACAAGCGTGAAGCGGAAAAGCTCGAAGCCGAACTGGGCAAGCTGCACGAGAAGCTCGCGAAGATCGACACCAGCCTTGGCGACAGTGATATCTACGAGCCTGCGCGCAAGAACGAATTGCGCGATCTGCTGGCCGAACAGGCCAAACTGAAAGTGCGTGAAGCAGAGCTGGAAGAAGCCTGGATGGAAGCCTTGGAGCTGCTTGAGAGCATGCAGGCGGAGCTGGAGGCGTTGTCCTGATGGATGCCTTCAGGTTGCCTCTGCCGCAGGTTTGGGTCGAGCCGATCTGGCTCGGCGTGCAGATCCTGATGATCCTGCTGGCCGGCTACCTCGCCCAGCGGTTCGTTGCCAAGGGCCTGACTCGACTGGGCGAGCGCTATCCGTTTCCGCCGCAGTTGCTGATGCCGCTGCGTGGCGGCCTGCGCTGGCTGATCATGGGCAGCGCGTTGATCTTCGTGCTGGAACGCCTCGGGGTGTCGGCGACGGTGCTCTGGACTGCCTTGTCCGGTTTCGTGGCGGTGGCCGCGGTAGCGTTTTTCGCCATGTGGAGCGTGCTCTCCAACCTGCTCTGCGCGATCCTGATCTTCACCGTTGGCCCGTTTCGCCTCGGAGATGTGGTCGAACTGGTGGACACCACCGACAAACCCGGCGTGAAGGGGCGAGTGGTGGCGATCAATCTGCTTTACACCACGCTGATAGAAGCTGAAGAGCTTGGCACTGGCAGTGCCATGGTCCAGGTGCCCAATAGCCTGTTCTTCCAGCGCTCGGTACGGCGCTGGCGCGGCAGTGACGTGTTCCCTGCGAGCGGTTTCGAGAAGTAGCCGCATATTCGACCAATTCCTACAAAAAAGTCGTAGTCAACTTTCCAAAGCCGCATTAGCTTAGACGTCTGTGACGTGTAAGAGCCGAGGTGTGCGATGGAGCTTGAAACGTGGCTGGCGTTTTTTGCCGCCTGTTGGTTGATCAGTTTTACTCCCGGTGCCGGTGCTATCGCATCGATGTCCAGCGGTCTTCAATACGGCTTCTGGCGCGGGTACTGGAATGCGCTGGGCCTGCAACTGGGTCTGGCGTTGCAGATCGCGATTGTCGGTGCCGGCGTGGGCGCGATCCTCGCTGCTTCGGCTACGGCCTTCTATGCGATCAAGTGGTTTGGTGTGGCGTACCTGGTTTACCTCGGGGTCAAGCAATGGCGCGCGCTGCCAAGTGACATGAGCGATGATTCGGCCGTGCGCCCAATGGGCAAGCCGCTGGTCCTGGTGTTCCGGGGCTTCCTGGTGAACATGAGCAACCCCAAGGCTCTGGTGTTCATGCTGGCGGTGTTGCCGCAGTTCATCGACCCGCATGCGCCGCTGCTGGCTCAGTACCTGATCATCGGCGCGACCATGGTGACCGTGGACCTGATCGTCATGGCCGGTTACACAGGGCTTGCATCCAGAGTGCTGCGTCTGCTGCGCACACCCCAGCAGCAGAAACGCATGAACCGTACCTTTGCCGGTCTGTTCATCGGTGCGGCGGCTTTCATGGCCACGCTGCGCAAAGCCACGGTGTAAAACTGTCAGGTATAAATAAGGCGACCCTTGTGGTCGCCTTTTTCGATGCCGGCATCAGCGCGCGGTCGTGACCGTCGAAACAAGAAAGACCGACAAAGCTTGAGTGAAAGCCGTTGGAAGTGAACAATATGTTACTTCGTATTTCCAATTGAGATTCATTCATGATTGCCCCATCCCGTTTCCTGGCCTGGTTGCTGCTGCCGCTGTTCGCGTCGTGCAGCTTTCAACTGCTGGCCGACACCGTCGATGGCGCGCCGCAGGCGTTGCATTTGCTCGATTACATCAGCGCGGATTACCCGGACACTGTGCAAGCTGGCAGCATCACCAACCAGACCGGGTACCGCGCGCAGCAAGAGTCGATCAAAACCCTGGAAGACCTGGTCGCAGGCATGCCGGACAAACCGGAAAAAGCCGCGCTGGAGCAGGGGGTGGCCGGCTTGCTGAGTGCAGTCAGTGCCCGTCAGGACGGCACCGATGTGGCTCGCCAGGCGCGGCAACTGGGTGCGAAACTGGCGGTCGCCTATGAAGTCAGCCAGGCGCCTATCATTACGCCGGACCCAACCCGCGGCGCTCCGCTGTACGCTCAGCATTGCTCGGTTTGCCATGGCGCGGCAGGTGCCGGCGACGGCCCGGCGGGAGTCGGCCTGACGCCCCCACCCTCCAATCTGCGTGATACCTCACGTCTGGATCGTCTGAGCCTTTACGCCATTTACAGCGCCGTTGGCCTGGGGGTCGAAGGTACTGACATGCCGGCCTTCGCCGATCAACTGGATGAGCGTCAGCGTTGGGACCTGGCCACCTACATCGCCAGCTTCAGCGTCGACCTGGCCAACGCCAGCAGCGACAAAACCTACAACATCGCCGACCTTGCCCGTCAGACTCCGGCAGAAGTGCAGGGCGCCGAAGGTCCGCAGGCGGCGGCGACGTTCCGTGCACAGCGTTCGCAACCGCCGCAGGTCAAGCGTGGCCCGGGGCAGTTGCTCGATTACACCGCTGCGACCCTGGACAAGAGCATTGCGGCGTACCGCGCCGGTGACCACGATCAAGCCTATGACCTGTCGGTGGCGGCATACCTCGAAGGTTTCGAACTGGTTGAAAGCTCGCTGGATAACGTCGATGCCACCGTGCGCAAAGACACCGAAAAATCGCTTATGGCGTACCGCCAGTCATTGCAGGACGGCCTGCCGGTTTCCGAGGTCGAGCAGCGTCTGGAGGTGGCCAAGGCCAAGTTGAAAGTGTCTGCCGGGTTGCTGGGCAGCGACGGTTTGAGCTGGTCCCTGAGCTACATTTCCGGCCTGCTGATTCTGCTGCGCGAAGGCCTGGAAGCGATTCTCGTGCTGGCAGCCATCCTTGCCTTCCTGCGCAACACCGGGCAGCAGTCGGCAGTGCGCAGCGTCAACTGCGGTTGGGGCCTGGCATTGCTGGCCGGCCTGGGGACCTGGGCGCTGGCAGCGTATGTGATCGATGTCAGCGGTTCGCAACGCGAGTTGCTTGAAGGTGCGACAGCCTTGTTTGCCGCCGTCATGGTGCTCTGGCTCGGCGTGTGGATGCACGACCGTCGTCACGCGGCAGCCTGGCAGGATTACATCAAGAGCAGTCTGGTGGGCGGCGGTGGACGTTTCGGTTTTGCGACCCTGGCCTTCTTCTCGGTGTATCGCGAGCTGTTCGAGGTGATTCTGTTCTACGAAACCCTGTGGCTGCAGGCAGGTCCGGCGGGACACAACGCGGTACTGGCCGGTGGTGCGACGGCGCTGGTGCTGCTGGTTGTGCTGGCCTGGGTGATTTTGCGTGGTTCGGCGAAGCTGCCGTTGTCGTTGTTCTTCAGCATCAACGCCGGCCTGCTGTGCGCGTTGTCGGTGGTGTTCGCCGGGCACGGCGTGAAGGCATTGCAGGAAGCGGGGATCTTTGGAACGCGGCCGGTGCCGTTCTTTGAGTTCGACTGGCTGGGGATCCACGCGGATGCGTATTCGTTGAGTGCCCAGGCCGTGGCGATCATTGCGATCATCGTGCTGTATGGTCGTAGTTGGGTAGCTGAGAAGCGGCGGGTGCAGGTTTCTTAAACAGCATTCGCTGCGCTCACATTCGCGGGCAAGCCACGCTCCCACAGGTTTAGCGTTAACCTGTAGGGGCGTGGCTTGCCCGTGGTGCTTTCAGATGAGGAAAAAACACATGCGTGTCTGGATCGATGCCGACGCCTGCCCCCGGGCAGCCAAGGACCTGGTGGTGAAGTTCGCCCTCAAGCGTCAGTTCGAAGTGGTGCTGGTGGCCGGGCAGCCGCAGATCAAGCCGAGCCTGGCGCTGGTCAAATTGATCGTGGTGCCCAGTGGTCCGGATGCGGCCGATGATTACCTGGTGGAGCACGCGGTTCCCGGTGAGCTGGTGATCTGCAGCGATGTGCCGCTGGCCGACCGTCTGGTCAAGAAAGGTGTGGCTGCGCTGGATCCGCGGGGCAAGGAATTCGATGCGCAGAACATGGGAGACCGGCTCGCGGTGCGCAACCTGTTCACCGATTTGCGCGAACAGGGGCAAATGAGCGGGGGGCCGGCGCCGTTTGGCGAGCGGGAAAAACAGGCGTTTGCCAATGCGCTGGACCGAATTCTTACCCGGCTATCACGCAAGCCTTGAGAACTGCATTGAACCCCTGTGGGAGCTGGCTTTCCAGCGATAGCGATCTAACGCCCAGCATCTATGTTGAATCGGCGGGCGCCATCGCTGGCAAGCCAGCTCCTACAGTGTATGTGTGTCAGGCATCATTTTCGTGGGTCAGTTCTAGCACGCGGTCGACCAGTTTGTTGATCCCGGTTGCGGCCTCGCTGATGCTTTGCGCCAGCATGTACGCCGGAGTGCTGACCAGCTTGCGTGCCTTGTCTTCGACAATGTCACTGACCGCGCAGTCGGTGTGAGTCGCGCCCATTTTGTTCATTGCGGCGGCCGTGTCAGTGTCGTTGCCGATGGTGCAGGTCACGCCGGGGCCGTAGATTTTTGCCGCCAGGGCCGGCGAGATGCACATCAGCCCGACCGGTTTGCCGGCCTCGGCAAAGGCTTCGGTCAAAGCCAGGACATCGGGTTGTACGCTACAGGCGGCGCCTTCGCTGGCGAAGTTGGAAAGATTCTTGGCCGAACCGAAACCTCCGGGCACGATCAGGGCGTCGAAGTCTTCGACGTTCGCGTCACGGATATCCTTGACGTTGCCCCGGGCGATGCGCGCCGATTCCACCAGCACGTTGCGCGACTCGGGCATCTGCTCGCCGGTCAGGTGATTGATCACATGCATCTGTGCGATGTCCGGTGCAAAACACTGCACCTGAGCACCGCGTTGGTCCAGACGCAGCAAGGTGATGACGCTCTCGTGGAGCTCGGCGCCGTCGTACACGCCACAACCGGAAAGGATCACTGCAACTTTTTTGCTCATGGGCTTTTCTCCAGATTCATGGCGCTAAATGTCCACTAATTTGTCACTCGTTGCCATAGGGTAAATTCGCGGCTACACATACGATCAGCCCTCTGGAATCCGATCGGGACGCATCATGGACTTCATTCTGTATGCGGTGCCGTTTTTCTTCGTGCTGATCGCCATCGAATTGCTGGCTGACCGTTGGCGCGGAGTGCGCAACTATCGGCTCGCGGACTCGATCAACAGCATCAGTGCCGGCGTGCTGTCGACCACCACTGGCCTGCTGACCAAGGGTGTGGGACTGCTGACCTACGGGTTTGCGCTCAAGCACCTGGCACTGTTCGAGCTGTCGGTCGACAGTGTCTGGGTCTGGCTGTTCGCCTTCGTGTTTTACGACTTCTGTTATTACTGGCTGCACCGCATGGGGCATGAGCGCAACATCCTCTGGGCCGCCCATTCGGTGCACCACCAGAGCGAGGACTACAACCTCTCCACGGCGTTGCGCCAGACCAGCAGCGGTTTTCTGCTGAGCTGGATTTTCTATCTGCCGATGGCGGTGTTCGGTGTGCCTTTGCTGGTGTTCGTCAGTGTCGCGGCGCTGAACCTGCTGTACCAGTTCTGGGTGCACACCCGGCACATTCCCAAGCTCGGCTGGTTCGAGTGGTTTTTCGTCACACCTTCCAATCATCGGGCCCACCATGCACAGAACGCTCTCTACATGGATCGCAACTACGGCGGTGTGTTCATTATTTGGGACCGTCTGTTTGGGTCATTCCAGGAAGAAGACGACAACGAGCCGGTTGTTTTTGGCGTGACCACGCCACTGGCGAGCTGGAACCCGCTGTGGGCGAACGTACAGTTCTACGTGCAGTTAGGGGCGGACGCACGACGTGCCGAGCGCTTGTGGGACAAGCTGCGAATCTGGTTCATGCGCACCGGCTGGCGGCCGGCGGACGTCGCTGCCAAATACCCGATGAGCAAGCCGGACCTGAGTCAGTTCCGCAAATTCGAGGTGGCGCTGGACCCCAGGCAGCAGCTTTATGTCTTGCTGCAGTTCTGCGTCTACATCGCTCTTGGCAGCTATGTTATGAATCTGCAGGCGCACTTGCCGACGGCCGCCCTGGTGCTGGGCTGGGGAGCTGTGGCATGGGGATTGTTCGTGCTGGGTGTGGCGCTGGAGAATCGCCCCTGGGCGTTGAAGCTGGAACTGCTGCGGCTGGCGTCGAACGTGCCGCTGATGTGGCTGGCGCCGCTGGTCGGGCTGTGGCCGGCCAGCGTGGTGGGCTGGGTCGGCCTGCTCAGTTACAGCCTGGTGAGCGGTATCGGTCTCTACTGCTGCAGAAACCGCATCACTCGGTGGGCGTCGTAGGGCCGTCGACTTTGGTTTGTTTGGCCTTGAGGGCTTGTTCGTCGGCGTAGATCTTTCTGGCCAGACGGGCATTTTTGAAGCGACGACGCAGCCACAGCACCAGACCCAGTACCAGCAGCGCGCCGAGCACCCACAGCTCGTACTTCTTGACGCTGCCCAGCATGCCCTCGAGCACCGCGCCGAAGTGATAGGCGGCAGCGGCCAGCGCCGACGCCCAGATCGCCGCACCAATGCCGTTGAGCAGCAGATAGCGTCCCGGTGGATAGCCCGACAAGCCAATTGCTACCGGCATGACCGTGCGCAAGCCATAAACGAAGCGGAAACTCAGCACCCAAATGTCCGGGTGCCGGCGGATGTGCTCCAGCGCCCGGTCGCCCATCATTTGCCAGCGGGGTTTGCGTGCCAGCAATTTGCGCCCGTGCTTGCGTCCCAGGAAGTACCACAGCTGATCGCCGGCATAGCTGCCGAAGAAGGCCACGACCACCACCAGGTTGATGTCCATGTATCCACGGAACGCGAGGAAGCCCGCGAGTACCAGGATGGTTTCGCCTTCGAAGAACGTGCCGAGAAACAAGGCAAAATAGCCGAAGTCCTGCAGGAATTGTTGGAGCATTGTCTGGGTGCTGGCGAAATGAACGCGCAGCCTAACCCTTCGGACACATTCATGAAAGTGTCCAAATGTGTCTCGACGTGAACATTTCCTACAACGACAATGGAATGCGACTACCTGTCACATGGGTGCACATAACTGTAATACGTTAGTCATAATGGTCGCTTATAACTGTCACGCTCGCCCGTAAGCGCGGGCTCAGGAGTCTGCCGTGAGCTTTACCCCCGCCAACCGCTTGTTCCCTGCAACCCGCCTGCGCCGCAATCGTCGTGATGATTTTTCGCGTCGTCTGGTCCGTGAAAACGTTCTGACTGTCGATGACCTGATCCTGCCGGTGTTTGTGCTGGACGGTGAAAATCGTCGCGAAGCCGTGGCCTCGATGCCGGGCGTCGAACGTCTGACCATCGATCTGCTGCTCGAAGAAGCCGCGAAGTGGGTCGAGCTGGGGATTCCTGCGCTGGCGCTGTTCCCGGTCACGCCGACAGAGCTCAAGTCGCTGGACGCCGCAGAGGCCTGGAACCCTGAAGGTATTGCCCAGCGCGCCACCCGTGCCCTGCGTGCCCGCTTCCCCGAGCTGGGAGTGATCACCGACGTCGCCCTGGACCCATTTACCACCCACGGTCAGGACGGCATCCTCGACGAAGAAGGCTACGTGCAGAACGACATCACCGTCGACGCGCTGGTCAGGCAAGCCCTGTCCCACGCTGAGGCAGGCGCGCAGGTAGTGGCGCCGTCGGACATGATGGACGGCCGCATCCAGGCTATCCGCGAGGCGCTTGAAGTGGCCGGTCATGTAAACGTGCGCATCATGGCCTACTCGGCGAAGTACGCCAGTGCCTATTATGGGCCGTTCCGTGACGCCGTCGGCTCTGCGCTGAACCTGGGCAAGGCCAACAAGGCCTCCTATCAGATGGACCCGGCCAACAGCAACGAAGCCCTGCACGAAGTGGCGGCGGACTTGTCAGAAGGCGCAGACATGGTCATGGTCAAGCCAGGCATGCCGTATCTGGACATCCTCTGCCGGGTCAAAGAAGAATTCAAAGTGCCGACTTTTGTTTACCAGGTCAGCGGCGAGTACGCCATGCACATGGCGGCGATCCAGAATGGCTGGTTGAGCGAAGGGGTTATCCTCGAATCCCTGACCGCTTTTAAACGTGCAGGCGCTGATGGCATCCTGACGTACTTTGCCGTTCGCGCAGCTCAATTGTTACGAGAGCAGAAATAGCCCTCCCAGGAACATTCAATGAATACCGAAGGACTCACTGAAGTTGCCGTAAAAGACGCTCAACCCGTGGTCGAGCAAATTGCCGAAACCCCGCCGGAACTGGAGCCTGCTCCACCCGCGGTAGTGGTCGAGGCCGCCCCGGCGGCGCCGGCCATTGCCATTCCCGGCCTGGATGACAGCAGCTTGTACATCCATCGCGAGCTGTCGCAACTGCAGTTCAATATCCGCGTGCTGGAACAGGCGCTGGATGAGTCCTACCCGTTGCTGGAACGGCTGAAGTTTCTGCTGATCTTCTCCAGCAACCTCGACGAGTTCTTCGAGATTCGCGTCGCCGGCCTGAAGAAACAGATCACCTTCGCCCGGGAACAGGCGGGCGCTGATGGCCTGCAACCGCACCAAGCCCTGGCCCGCATCAGCGAACTGGTGCACGGTCACGTTGACCGCCAGTACGCGATCCTCAACGACATTCTGTTGCCGGAACTGGAAAAACATCAGGTCCGCTTCATTCGTCGCCGCCATTGGAACGCCAAGCTCAAGACCTGGGTCCGTCGTTACTTCCGCGACGAGATCGCGCCGATCATCACCCCGATCGGTCTCGACCCGACGCACCCGTTCCCGTTGCTGGTGAACAAGAGTCTCAACTTCATCGTCGAGCTCGAAGGCATCGACGCCTTCGGTCGCGACTCCGGTCTGGCGATCATTCCAGCGCCGCGCTTGCTGCCGCGGATCATCAAGGTGCCGGAAGAAGTCGGCGGCGCCGGCGATAACTACGTGTTCCTGTCGTCGATGATCCATGCCCATGCCGATGACCTGTTCCAGGGCATGAAGGTCAAGGGCTGCTACCAGTTCCGTCTGACCCGTAACGCCGACCTGGCGCTGGATTCGGAAGACGTAGAGGACCTGGCCCGCGCCCTGCGTGGTGAGCTTTTCTCCCGTCGATACGGCGACGCGGTGCGTCTTGAAGTCGCCGATACGTGCCCGAAACACCTGTCCGACTACCTGCTCAAGCAGTTCAACCTGAGCGAGACCGAGCTGTATCAGGTCAACGGTCCGGTGAACCTGACGCGCCTGTTCAGCATCACCGGTCTGGACAGCCAGCGTGAGCTGCAATACCTGCCGTTCACCCCGCAGATCCCGAAACTGCTGCAAAACAGCGAGAACATTTTCAGCGTGATCAGCAAGCAGGACATCCTGCTGCTGCACCCGTTCGAGTCGTTCACCCCGGTGGTCGACCTGCTGCGCCAGGCGGCCAAGGATCCGCACGTTCTGGCCGTGCGCCAGACGCTGTACCGCTCTGGCGCCAACTCGGAAATCGTCGATGCCCTGGTGGATGCGGCGCGTAACGGCAAGGAAGTCACGGCGGTGATCGAGCTGCGCGCGCGGTTCGACGAAGAGTCCAACCTGCAGCTGGCCAGCCGTCTGCAAGCGGCCGGTGCGGTGGTGATCTATGGCGTGGTCGGCTTCAAGACCCACGCCAAGATGATGCTGATCCTGCGGCGCGAGGCCGGCGAAATCGTGCGTTATGCGCACCTGGGCACCGGTAACTACCATGCCGGCAATGCTCGCCTGTATACCGACTACAGCCTGTTGACCTCCGACGACGCGCTGTGCGAAGACGTCGGAAAACTTTTCAGTCAATTGATCGGCATGGGTAAAACCCTGCGCATGAAGAAGCTCCTGCATGCGCCGTTCACCCTGAAGAAGGGCATGCTCGACATGATTGCCCGGGAAACCCAGTTCGCCGTCGATGGCAAGCCGGCGCACATCATTGCCAAGTTCAACTCGCTGACCGATCCGAAGATCATCCGCGCCTTGTACAAGGCCAGTCAGTCAGGTGTGCGCATCGATCTTGTGGTACGCGGCATGTGCTGCCTGCGGCCGGGCATTGCCGGGGTTTCGCACAACATCCACGTGCGCTCGATCATCGGTCGCTTCCTGGAGCACACGCGGGTCTTCTACTTCCTCAACGGTGGCGATGAACAGATGTTCCTGTCCAGTGCCGACTGGATGGAGCGCAACCTCGACAAGCGTGTCGAGACTTGCTTCCCGGTGGAAGGCAAGAAGCTGATCATGCGGGTCAAGAAAGAGTTGGAGCTGTATCTCACCGATAACACCCACAGCTGGAGCCTGCAGTCGGACGGCCGGTACATCCGCAACACACCGACAGGCAATCAGAATCCACGCAGCGCCCAGGCGACGTTGCTGGAGCGGTTGGGCAGCCCGATTCTGACGGTGCGGTAACGGCAGTCGGCGGGTGAAAAAAGGGCGATCCATGTGGATCGCCCTTTTTTTGTTTCAGCGCCGCTCTCTGTAGGAGCGAGCCTGTTCGCGATGATCGTCAACGATGACGCTGGCAACCTGACGCCCCGCGGTGCTCTCAGGTTCATCGCGAGCCTGCTCGCTCCTACGGGGGGCGAATCAGCGAGCGGTCAGGACGATGTCGACCCGAGTCAGCCATTGCGCTTCGATTTCGAAGTCGGCCTGGGTCAACTGGTTTTCGTTCAGCCAATTTTCCGGAAACACGACTTCCAGTTGGTTACCCTTGGCCTTCAGAGCCACTTGGGGCATTTGCTGGGTACCACGGATGTGGTGGAACAGGATCGCAAAGCGCAGCAACACGCACAGACGGATCAGCTTGATGCCGTCATGGCCGAAGTCGGCAAACTTGTCCTTGGGAATGTTGCGTCGATGGCCGCGCACCAGTAGCGCGAGCATCAGTTGGTCTTCCCGGGAGAAACCGGCCAGATCGGAGTGTTCGATCAGGTAGGCACCATGCTTATGGTACTGATAGTGAGCGATGTCCAGGCCCACCTCATGGACCTTGGCCGCCCAGCCGAGCAGCTCGCGCCAGACGCCGTCTTCCAGATCCCAGTCCTCGGCCACCTGGTCGAAGGCATGCAGGGCCTTGCGCTCGACCCGTGCTGCCTGTTCCAGATCAACGTGGTAGCGCTCCATCAGCGAAGTGAGGGTACGTTCGCGCACGTCTTCGTGATGGTGGCGACCGAGCAGGTCATAGAGCACGCCTTCGCGCAGGGCGCCTTCGCAGTGGTCCATGCGTTGCAGCTCGAGGGAGTCGAAAATCGCTTCGAGAATGGCCAGGCCTGCGGGGAAAATCGTCCGGCGATCCGGCTTGATGCCTTCGAAGTCGATCTTTTCGACATCGCCAAGCTTCATCAGCTTGCGCTTGAGCCAGGCCAGGCCTTCGGCATTGACCTCGCCGGACCCCTGGCCGCCGGCCTTCAGGGCCAGGCCGATGGCGCGAATGGTACCCGAGGAACCGATGGCTTCGTCCCAGGTCAGGCGGTGCAGCGCGTGCTCGATGCTCATGATCTCCAGTCGCGCCGCGGTGTACGCCTGGGCGTAACGGGCCGGGGTGATCTTGCCGTCCTTGAAGTAACGCTGGGTGAAGCTCACGCAGCCCATTTGCAGGCTTTCGCGCAGCAGCGGTTCGAAGCGCTGGCCGATGATGAACTCGGTACTGCCGCCGCCGATGTCGGCCACCAGGCGCTTGCCCGGAGTGTCCGCAAGGGTGTGGGACACGCCAAGGTAGATCAGGCGCGCTTCTTCACGACCGGAGATGACTTCCACCGGGTGGCCGAGAATTTCTTCGGCGCGGCGGATGAATTCGCTGCGGTTGCGGGCTTCGCGAAGGGCATTGGTGCCAACGATCCGCACGGAACCAGTGGGCATACCGTTGATCAGTTGGGCGAAGCGCTTGAGGCAGTCGAGCCCGCGCTGCATGGATTCTTCGTTGAGGTGACGTTCTTCGTCGATACCGGCAGCCAGCTGCACCTTCTCCCCGAGACGCTCGAGAATACGGATTTCACCATTCTGGGCCTTGGCCACGACCATGTGAAAGCTGTTGGAGCCCAAGTCGATTGCGGCGATCAGGGACAGATTCTTGGCTTTGGATTGCGGCATGGTCAGGGGGTCTCGGTCGATTACCTCGCCATCGTGCCACGATCAAAGGCTGGCGCCAACGCGAAGTGTTCAAAGCTTTGATTCAGCACACCCCCTCCCTGCAAAATCCCGGCATGCAGGGACATGAGCTATACCAAAACTCATGGAACACCATAGCAAGAGTCAATCATCTGCACCTTCCTGAACACGGGAAGGGCAGCTATGATGGGCCACGTTTTTTTGCTTACAACCTGGAGAATTCCATGAGCAGCGATCTTATCAAACACGTTAGCGATGCCAGCTTCGAGGCTGACGTACTCAAGGCCGAGGGCGCTGTACTGGTCGACTACTGGGCTGAATGGTGCGGCCCTTGCAAAATGATCGCTCCGGTTCTGGACGAAATTGCCGAGACTTACAAAGGCAAGCTGACCGTCGCCAAGCTGAACATCGACGAAAACCAGGAAACCCCTGCCAAGCATGGCGTTCGTGGTATTCCTACGTTGATGCTGTTCAAGAACGGCAACGTTGAAGCGACCAAGGTTGGTGCTCTTTCGAAGTCGCAACTGGCTGCTTTCCTCGACGCCAACATCTAAGCGTCAACAAGGCGTCAGTCAAAGGCCCCGCAAATAGCGGGGCTTTTTCGTTATTGAGGGCTAGACGCTCCTAAACTCAGGTGGTACATTCGGCCCCGCACTGGTTTCTCCATTGCCCCCTGCTAGCCGTCGCCGACGCACTCCTTTTCGAATAAGTACGCGATCCTGTCGCCTTCTCCGCGGCGCGGCCTCATTAAGCCAAAAGCTTAATTTCCCCCCTCCATAAATGATTACGTCATTCCTATATGAATCTGACTGAACTCAAGCAAAAGCCGATTACCGAACTGCTCGAATTGGCCGAACAGATGGGCATAGAAAATATGGCCCGTTCGCGCAAGCAGGACGTGATTTTCTCCCTGCTCAAAAAGCACGCGAAAAGCGGTGAGGAAATCTCCGGTGATGGCGTGCTGGAGATTCTCCAGGACGGCTTCGGCTTCCTGCGCTCCGCTGACGCTTCCTACCTGGCCGGCCCGGACGATATCTACGTCTCGCCAAGCCAGATCCGCCGTTTCAACTTGCGCACCGGTGACACCATCGTTGGCAAGATCCGCCCTCCGAAGGAAGGCGAGCGGTATTTCGCCCTGCTCAAGGTCGACACGATCAACTTCGATCGTCCGGAAAATGCGAAAAACAAGATTCTCTTCGAGAACCTGACCCCGCTGTTCCCGACCGTGCGCATGAAGATGGAAGCCGGTAACGGTTCCACCGAAGACTTGACCGGTCGTGTCATCGACCTGTGCGCCCCGATCGGTAAAGGCCAGCGCGGTCTGATCGTTGCACCGCCGAAAGCCGGTAAAACGATCATGCTGCAGAACATCGCGGCCAACATTGCGCGTAACAACCCTGAAGTTCACCTGATCGTGCTGCTGATCGACGAACGTCCGGAAGAAGTGACCGAAATGCAGCGCACCGTGCGCGGCGAAGTGGTTGCCTCGACGTTCGACGAGCCGCCAACCCGCCACGTGCAGGTTGCCGAAATGGTGATCGAGAAGGCCAAGCGCCTGGTCGAACACAAAAAAGACGTGGTGATCCTGCTCGACTCCATCACCCGTCTGGCCCGTGCCTACAACACCGTGATCCCGAGCTCCGGCAAGGTGCTGACCGGTGGTGTCGATGCCCACGCCCTGGAGAAACCGAAACGTTTCTTCGGCGCCGCGCGGAACATCGAAGAAGGCGGCTCGCTGACCATCATCGCCACCGCGCTGGTTGAAACCGGCTCGAAGATGGACGAAGTGATCTACGAGGAATTCAAAGGCACCGGCAACATGGAGCTGCCTCTGGATCGCCGCATTGCTGAAAAGCGCGTGTTCCCGGCCATCAACATCAACCGTTCCGGCACCCGCCGCGAAGAGTTGCTGACCGCCGACGACGAGTTGCAGCGCATGTGGATCCTGCGCAAGCTGCTGCATCCGATGGACGAAATCGCTGCCATCGAGTTCCTGGTCGACAAGTTGAAAACGACCAAGACCAACGATGAGTTCTTCCTGTCGATGAAGCGCAAGTAACATCGCGGGTTGAATCCGAAAATGGCGTCCTTTTGGGGCGCCATTTTTTTTGTCTGTTTTTTGTCCGGGCCATGGGAGGTTCCGGATCTGGTAAGGTCTGTGACCTGGTAAAACATCAAGCAGCGCAGGTGACCGTCTCTGAGTCGGGCGTGCCGCTGTACAAAAAACAACCAACGTATTGGCATTAAAGATTTATGAGCACACTTGCTTATCGAAGGGATATCGACGGCTTGCGGGCAGTCGCGGTAATTGCCGTGGTGCTGTTCCATTTTGGCGTCCCGGGTTTTACCGGTGGTTTTGTCGGCGTAGACGTATTCTTCGTAATCTCCGGCTACCTCATCACTTCGATCATCTGGAACCAGCGCCAGGCCGGGCGTTTCAGCTTTGTCGATTTCTGGGCGCGGCGCGCGCGACGGATCCTGCCTGCACTGTTTGCCATGATCATCGCGGTGCTGGCGCTGGGCTGGTTCCTGCTCGCCCCCAAGGATTACGAAGAGCTGGGGCGCTCGGTGCGCTATCAGGTAATGTTCGTATCGAACATCCTGTTCATGCGCCAGGATGGTTATTTCGACGTTGCCTCTGACCTCAAGCCGCTGCTGCACACCTGGTCGCTGGCAGTGGAAGAGCAGTTCTACATCATCTTTCCATTATTGCTGACGCTGCTGTCCAGTCGCTTGAAACACTGGCGCATGGCGCTGTTCGGTGTGCTGCTGGTTTCTTTCGGCCTGAGTGTGTGGGCGGTCAATCACCATCCGGAGAAAGCGTTCTTTCTGCTGCCGATGCGCGCCTGGGAGTTGCTGGCCGGTGCGATGCTGGCTGTCGCGCCAAAACATGGTTGGCGGCTTAAGCCGATGGCGGCGCAGGCGCTTAGCCTGCTCGGCATGGCACTGATCCTGTTGGCAGTGTTCGGCTACGACAAGACCACGCCGTTTCCGGGTGCTGCCGCGCTGCTGCCGACCCTCGGTGTCATCGCGCTGATTCTGGCCAACGGTCATCGCCAGACCTGGGTGGGACAATTGTTGAGCACTCGGGTGATGGTCGGCTTCGGCCTGATCTCCTACTCCTGGTATCTGTGGCACTGGCCGGTGTTCGTGTTCTCCAGCTACGCCAGTGTCGATCAGCCGAGTGCGATCGACAGCGCCGGATTGATTTTGTTGACGCTGGTGCTCGGTTATCTGTCCTGGAAGCTCATCGAGACCCCGTTTCGCGAACGTCGCCTGCTCGCCGGGCGCCGGCAAATTCTGCTTGCCGGAGCTTTTGGCGTGGTGGTGCTGGGGCTGGCCGGGCAAACCCTGCGCTGGACCGATGGCTTGCCGTGGCGCTTGTCCGATCAGGCCCTGCAGTATGCCAAGGGCCGCGAATGGCGGCCGGAGCTGATGGCGTGCCTGGCGGACGACAAAACGCCTGATGACAAACTCTTTTGTCACTACGGCGCGGAAAATACTCAGACCCGGGCGCTGGTCTGGGGTGACAGTCATGCCACGGCGCTGATCCCGGTGTTCGATGACGGTGCCACCGCCCATGACGTCAGTGTGATCCTTGCCAGCTCTCCCGGCTGCGTGCCAGTGGAGGGATTGGAGCACGATGCACGTTGCGCGCGGTTCAACCAGCGCATCGAGCAGGCCCTGAAGTCGCAGACCGTTAGTGATGTAGTGCTTGTCGCGCGCTGGAGCCTGTACCTCTATGGCGACGTCAGAGGTGATCTGGGCCACGCGCTGAAAAAGTCCGACGGTCATTACGACCGTGCTGTTGCCGAACAGCGTCTGGCCGAAGGTTTGCGGGCGCGGGTGATGCAATTGCGCGCCGGCGGTCACCGCGTGTGGTTGGTGAAAGAGGCGCCGTTGCAGGCTTTCAGCCCGCCTTATCGACTCACGCGCCTGGCAATGCTCGATCGCCCGGTGGATGACGTCGGGCTGGCGGTTGGCGAACACCAAAAGCGTCAGGCGTTCATCAGTCAGTTGTTCGCACAACTGGCGCAAGACCCGGCGGTACGGGTGGTCGATCCGGCGCCACGACTGTGTGGTGAAAGCGGGCTGTGCCGCGCCGAACTCGGCGGTTATTCGCTGTACACCGACGATAATCACCTCTCGGAAGTCGGTGCGCGGTTGGTGGCGCCGATCCTCGAGCCGCTGTTTGTCGATCTGCAAGCCACGCAAAAGCTGAAAAAAGGCCCGGTGAATGCAGCCAAGTGAAGCGTGACGGGCTGCCAGCGGGCGGCATAGCAGGTAGGATGTACGCCTATTTTGAGGGTGCCATCGTCAATGAAATTCAAGGATCTTCGGGATTTCGTGCAGCAGCTTGAGCAGCGCGGAGAGTTGAAACGCATCCAGATTCCCGTTTCGCCGGTGCTGGAGATGACCGAGGTCTGTGACCGCACGCTGCGGGCCAAGGGCCCGGCGCTGCTGTTCGAGAAACCGACCGGTTACGACATCCCGGTGCTCGGCAACCTGTTCGGCACCCCCGAGCGGGTGGCCATGGGCATGGGCGCCGAATCTGTCAGCGAGCTTCGCGAAATCGGCAAGCTGCTGGCATTCCTCAAGGAGCCGGAGCCGCCCAAAGGCCTGAAGGATGCCTGGTCGAAGCTACCGATCTTCCGCAAGATCATTTCGATGGCGCCGAAAGTCGTCAAGGACGCGGTGTGCCAGGAAGTCGTGATCGAAGGCGACGACGTCGATCTGGCCATGCTGCCGGTGCAGACCTGCTGGCCTGGCGATGTCGGCCCGCTGATCACCTGGGGCCTGACCGTCACCAAAGGCCCGAACAAGGACCGGCAGAACCTCGGCATCTATCGTCAGCAAGTGATTGGCCGTAACAAGGTCATCATGCGCTGGCTGAGCCATCGTGGTGGCGCGCTGGATTTCCGTGAGTGGTGCGAAAAGCATCCAGGCCAGCCGTTCCCGGTGTCCGTGGCATTGGGCGCGGATCCTGCGACTATTCTCGGCGCGGTCACCCCGGTTCCCGACAGCCTTTCCGAGTACGCCTTCGCCGGTCTGCTGCGTGGCAACCGTACCGAGCTGGTGAAGTGCCGTGGCAACGACCTGCAAGTGCCGGCCACTGCCGAAATTATCCTTGAGGGCGTGATCCATCCGGGCGAAATGGCTGATGAAGGTCCATACGGCGACCACACCGGCTATTACAACGAAGTCGACAGCTTCCCGGTGTTCACGGTCGAACGTATCACCCACCGGATCAAGCCGATCTACCACAGCACCTACACCGGCCGGCCGCCAGATGAGCCGGCGATTCTCGGGGTGGCGCTGAACGAAGTGTTCGTGCCGATCCTGCAGAAGCAGTTTCCGGAAATCACCGATTTCTACCTGCCGCCCGAGGGCTGCTCGTACCGCATGGCCATCGTGACCATGAAGAAGTCGTATCCCGGCCACGCCAAGCGGGTAATGCTGGGTGTCTGGTCGTTTTTGCGACAGTTCATGTACACCAAGTTCGTTATCGTCACCGACGACGATATCAATGCCCGGGACTGGAACGATGTGATCTGGGCCATCACCACGCGCATGGACCCCAAGCGCGACACGGTGATGATCGACAATACGCCGATCGATTACCTCGACTTCGCCTCGCCGGTTTCCGGCCTGGGTTCGAAGATGGGGCTCGATGCCACGCATAAATGGCCGGGCGAAACCACTCGCGAGTGGGGTCGGGTGATCGTCAAGGACGACGCCGTGACCCAACGGATCGATGCCATCTGGAATCAGTTAGGAATAGATTGATGCGTGTAACCTTGCAGCCCTCCGGAGCGGTGCTAGAGATTCTGCCCGGCGAGCGGATTCTCGATGGTGCGCGGCGCCTGGGCTATGAATGCCCGCAAAGCTGCCGCAACGGCAATTGCCACGTGTGCGCTGCGTTGCTGGTGGAAGGCCGTGTCGAACAAGCCGGCAATGTGCGTGACCATGGCGAGTTCTACACTTGCATAGCAGAGCCGCTGGAAGACTGCATCGTGCTGTGGGATGGCGTGCTCGCGCTGGGAGAACTGCCGGTGCGCACCCTGTCGTGTCAGGTCATTGAGTGCAAGGACGTGGGGGGCGATACCTGGCGCGTGCGTTTGCGGACGCCTGCTGGCAAACCGCCGCGCTATCACGCCGGTCAGTATCTGATGATCCAGCGCGAGAGCGGCGAGAAGTCGGCATTTTCCCTGGCCTCTGCACCACACGCCGGGCGCGACCTGGAAATCCATGTGCTGGCGCGCGAAACCAGTGCGTTGAACCTGATCGAGCAGCTCAGGCGCAACACCACGGTGCGGGTCGAGTTGCCGTTCGGCGATACCCATCTGGCAGAACTGCCGGACGGTCCGCTGGTGCTGATCGCCGCAGGTACCGGCATGGGCCAGATCCATAGCCTGATCGAACACTGCCGGGCCTCCGGTTTCAAGCATCCGGTGCATCTGTATTGGGGTGTGCGTCGTCCCGAAGATTTTTATCAGATCGAACACTGGAATGAATGGCTGAAGCTACCCAACCTGTTCCTGCATAAAGTCGTCAGCGATCAATGCGGCTGGGAAGGGCGTTGCGGCATGTTGCATGAAGCGGTCTGCGAAGACTTCCCTGATCTCAAGCCCCTGCATGTGTACGCCAGCGGGTCACCGGCCATGGTCTACGGCACGCTGGATGCGCTGGTCGAAGCGGGGATGGACGCCCACCAGATGCGCGCCGACGTATTTGCGTATGCGCCGCGATCTTGATCCGCGATCTTGATCCGCGCTCCTGATGCTGCCACTCCACCCTGTAGGAGCGAGCATGCTCGCGATGGACTCAAGAACACCGCGGGGAACCAGCCGCCCCGCATAATCGTTGACGACCATCGCGAGCATGCTCGCTCCTACAGGGTTATAACTCCATATATAGCTTATCGGTATTTATAAAATCATATAAATACCGGTAGGTTATATATCTTGCAGGCAATTAGAAAAATTTGTGCCATGGCACTCAAATTGCCTTAAAACATATGTGCCTTATTGTTACAGCGGTGCGTTCTATTAAGTAATTCTTCACCCGCGGGGAGCTGAACGCTATTCGCCATGAGCGCCATTGAATCTGCTTTTCTGAATATGGCTTATCCTCCGCGGCTCGATCTGGGGCCGCAGCTGACTCACGAACAATTGCTCGGTTCGATGCATTCGACCATGGCGCGCCACAAGGGCGGTCCGGTCTGGCTGTTCGCTTACGGATCCCTGATCTGGCGCCCTGAATGCACGGCGGTGGAGCGGGTTCGCGGACGGGTGCATGGTTATCATCGCGGCCTGTACCTGTGGTCCCACGAACATCGCGGCACCCCGGAAATGCCCGGCCTGGTGTTTGGCCTGGATCGTGGCGGTTCTTGCAGCGGTTTCGCCTATCGCCTGCCCGAAGAGCAGCTCGAAGCCTCGCTCTACGCGTTGTGGCAGCGCGAGATGCCGTTCCCGTCCTATCGTCCGCACTGGCTCAACTGCCGGCTTGAAGACGGAAGTCAGGTTCAGGCCCTGGGCTTTGTGCTGGAGCGGCACCTGCCCAGCTATGCCGGCAACCTGCCGGACCATGTGCTCAGCCACGTGTTCGAAAACGCTTGCGGACGTTACGGCACCACTCGCGATTATGTCGAGCAGACCGCCCACGCCCTGCGCAGCCACGCCATGCCAGACCGGAATTTGGAGGCGCGGCTCAAGCGTTGTAAATCAAAGGCTGATCAGGCGAGTGCTCGCCACCTTGATACTGGCTCTGGACTGTCTGCGACCCTACCGTCCAGGTAACCGGTTGTAGGAAGCGTTACCCATTTCGTTAAGACGACCCCTAGCCAAGGGATGTAGGTCAGTTCTTTGGGAAATGTCCTGCGTTTTTACAGGAAGTTGTGGTCTTCAGCTCGATGCCATCGCTCTTTAACCTTTTGTCCTGCCGCCAGGCCTGGTGTGCAGTGACTAAAGGAGAGGAGAAATGCGGTGGCTTGTGGGCGTGTTTTTATGGGTGATGGCGCTGGATGTCCGGGCCGGGGAGGTGTTTCTGATCCCCGAGTACAATCCCAAGCCGTTATATCCTGTGGAGCTTCATCGGGCTGGCATAACGGGCAAGCTGCAAGTCAGCCTGACGGTGCATGCCGATGGCTCTGTCAGTAAGGTTGCTGTTATGGAAGACGCTCATCCAGACCTCAGCGAAGCATCCGTGACAGCGGTTAGCCAATGGCGATTCAAGCCCTGGGAAATCACCAGCGACCATCCCGCAGAAATCGCCGTAATCGCGCCAATAGATTTCCGTTTGGATAGCCAGCTGCCGTTTCACGCCAACAAGCAGCTGGCGAAGTTGAAGTGCGCAAGTATCGCCCGTGCAGCATCGGGCACTCCAGTTGCCACCTGGGTGGACCTGCCAGTGTTCGATTGGACCCGCAGTTACCTGACCTACTCGCTATCACCAGCGCAGTTGCCAGACGAAGAGCGTCTGGAGCTGATCAACACGCTCAACGCGAGCGTCCCTTCGATTGTCAGGCGCTGCAAGTCCTATCCGGCGAGCCGCTATGTGCGGTTTCTTCCGGAGGAGATCCGGGTGTTGCTTTAACTTGAATCGACTCACGTCGCCCTCGGTGCAAGGGCGGCGCGGGTAGAGTGGGGCAACATCATTGTCGAGTGCTCTGTGTGAGCATGGGGCATTGATTTTGTTTCGTGATTAACCCGGGTTGTTTTGGAACATGACGTAGAGAGGGGCTGAGCCTGAGTTGGGAGGGAAGACAACTACGTAGTCGTCGAATTTTACGTCAGAGGGATTGGCGAATGTCTGAATCGCTGGAATGCTGCGTGAAATGATGGTGCTGCGATATCTCTTCGAGGTATCGAGCGGACGGCGTTCAGAAATCCAGATCAAGGTGATTGCCGCATCGTCTTCGCTAGTGAATTTGTAAGTGCCTGTATGAGATGCGCTCACAGCTCTTCTGACCTTGACACTTGACTCGATAAGCTTGCCATCCGTTGTTGCAAGATGGACGGCCGACATCATATCGCCAAGCTCAAAGGCTTTTCCAGATCCAAGTCTGAATGGAAGGCTTACTTCACCCTTAGCCTCAGCGACGCTTTGCCAGTCCACGGGTTCATTGAATCCTAATTCGGAAAGCGGAACACTCAATGCGTAGCGCTCGGAATAGCCCAGCTTCATATGGAAACTGAGAATGTCCACATACTTGCCTATGACGTGACTTCCCTGAGTAGTGGCCAGCCGGCTGAAGCGCGCAACCGCGTTGAGCGTTGCCTCTTGTAAAGCCTGCAAGATGCTCTCGAAGGAGGCCATTGCTCCTGCGGCGACCGTCATAACAACTGGCCCTTCAGCAGCGCGGGAGAAGGGTACGTAATAGACGCCAGGGGTATCGACGAACGCTTTACTGTTTTCGGTCTCCGGGGGAATCTCACCCGGTTGTTGCTCCTTGAAGCCGGGCAGCTTCTTGTAAGCGCGAAACCCCTTTAGTGTTGCCAATACGTTTTCAGGTGATGACTCTTCGTCAAAGTCGTCCATGTAGAAAAGCAGGTCCGCTCCCATCGGATGTTGACAGATGGTATCGAAGTGCGAAACAAGTTTGTCGTGTTCATGTTCCGAAACATCCACGGACCATATTTTTTTTATGAAATTCAGGAATTCATGTTCAGTGTAGTCTTGGATTGCTTGTTTAAGTTCCATTTATTTGACTTCCATATTGATACTTCGACGTCGTAGATCACTGCCTTGCCCACGCTGGAATGGGCAAGGTTATTTTGTTAGTCGTGATCTTTGTCGATTAGGGTAAAGACCAGCGTTTTTACCTGCATGGTGGCGGTGTACTGAAAAACGACCTTCACATTTGGGTGTTTTTCAGGATCGAGGCGGTACGCTTCCCAACCCCCTGTTTGGCCCATGGGTTGTGGCATTTTAATTGGTCCTTTGGCTTCAAATGGCATGCCAAGGATAGTGTGCACATCGGATTGATTCATTCCTGCTGAATACGGTTCTGGCAGTTCACCTTTGTATTCAGTAGTTGATGGCGTGGATTTCAATAGTGTAACGAATAGTGCTTCGAAACGCTTTGTCTTCCCCAGAAAACTCAAGCTTATACCTGTCTCCGGCTCTAGGTAGAGTAGATCCCTTCCGGGATACAACTCTATCAACGGCTGGTTTTGAATTATCTCGCGAGCGATTAATGCATCATGGCGTTGGCCAAGGTTTTCTATCCAGATTTCAATTTTTGAATTGCTCATTAATACCACCCTTGTTCCATATGGAGCTCATGCAATTGCGCGCGGGCCGACTCGATGTCGATCTCGCTAAATTCGTGTTCGAGCAGTCCCTGCTTGATCGCGTCAACATTTTTATCTACAGCGATGCGAAGATTGGCTGCGTCTTCCGCTTGCTTGGAACTACTATTTCGCCCCCCATATGTTTCGCTAAATTTTTGATGGATATGGGAAGGAATTGCAATACTTGGTGCCCTGTGGAGATAGTCTCTCAATTCGCGGGGGTCTGTGTCCGGGAATGAGCTCAAAATGTATCTCTCAAGGGCTTTCCTGGAAGAAATATGGTCTATATCCAATCCATCTTTGATGCTACGCCTACTCAAATCATCATAGGTACCCACCTCCAGCGGTCTTACCGGTATCTCGATGTACAGGACGTACTGCGGCGGCAACCCAGGATCCGTCGGCAACCAGAGAATACCGGTGGCGGCTTCAGCTACGTCAATAGCGGGAAATGTTTCATTCTGTGGGGGCAGGGGTGTGGCCGTTTCTCCGGGATAAGCTGGAATGCGTGCAGGCGCCCCCGGCAGAGACGTCGGGCCGAGGAGCTCGGTGCCAGGGGGGGTGAGTGGCGTCCAGTTTGGTGGATTTGAAACCGTGCCTGCTGCGTTTGCACTGAACACCTGTCGTGCTGCATCAAACGCTTTGGTTACCGGGCTCCCAGGAAGCGACCAGGTCGAATCAAAAGAAGCGACGTCGGTTGTACCAGGCAGCCCTTTTGGGGTAACTATCCCCATTTCATCGAAGTTATATGTGTCTCTAGCCGCTGTTGGTAGTTCGAGATAGCGCAGATCAAATTTTCTGGAATCGGCCACCCAATCGCTCTTTTTGGCGATCGGGGCATACCCTTTTTCCATTCTGTTAGCATTGAGGTCGTAGAGCGTTCGGCTCAGGTCGGTATCTTTCGCCGTCGTTTTCCAGAAATCTTTTTTAAATTCGTCAGCAGATGAGAATTGCAGCCCTCGTAACTGGTCTGCCAATTGCGCTGGAATGGCGGCTGCAGTGCTTTGTTGAGTCAATCCGCGCAGATCATCTGTCGTCGGCTGACCACTACCGCTCGCCACTTCGGGATGGCCCCATGGTGTATTGAAGGCAACGTAGAGGGGGGGCAGCCCCAAATGTTGGGGAAACACTATCAGGCGGTCATTGAAGCGCGTGTCTGCTCCAGTCGGAATGGTCTCCACAGGTGGCTGACCAGAAGCCATGACCAGTCCTGAATAGCCCGCGGGTGGTGCGCTGACTGGTGTTTCTTGTGCAGTTCCAGTGAGCCGCAAAGTGATCGGGGAAAAACCTTCGCCGATGATCTGAATACTGTTTGTCAGCGGGTCGAGTAGGCCGGCAACGACCTTGACCGCATTGGGCACAATGTTTCCATCGGTTTTCGCAACGAGAACTTTCGTTTCCGCTGCTTGGGTTTCGACGCGGATTCGATAATCGAGATCCACTGTACCGCTTTCATCGGCGACTTTGCGCAAGTCCAGGTGAGCCGGCAATTCCATCATTTCTGCTGGAACGCTCAGGGCTTTGATCGCAAGATCCCGCTGAGCCGCGGTCAACTGAGCGTCGCCCAGTACAGGGGAGTAAGTCATTGCAGTAATGAAGGTGCCCGCTATTTGCCCTGTTCTGAGCCTCGCAATCCTGAGCAACTCTGCCATGGCATCGCCGAGGGCAACGTCCAGCGCCGCTTCGAGAAACGTTGGGCTCAAAAGAGCCGAGGTAGTCATTAATAGAGGTCGTGATGCCGCAAGCGCTGCGGGGGCACTTACGGTATTGGTTGTTCTTATAGCTTGCAGGCGTCGCTGTTCGTTGTGCTTTCGAAACGCTTTTACGTCGGCTTTTTGAGCCTTTATTAACTCTCTTTGTTTTCGGTTTTCTCGCTCCCACTGTTCCTGGCGCGCACGCCATTCGTCTACGAATTGGCTGTTCTTAACAGAAAGTGCATACGATTGGTCGGACAATCTGCGGATTACTTCAGTGAGCGTCTGTGCTGCTTGTGCGGCGTCGTATGAGGAAGCCCAGGACTGGTGAGCATTTGCTGTGCTACCAAGTTCTTGAAGTCTATTCAGGTAATCCTGGGTCGTTTTGTTCAGCGCTGAGTCACCAAAGAATTCATTGGCTCTGGCAGTTTGTGCTTGAAGTTCGTTTTTTTTCACGGTCAACAAGTGATCAACACTTGCTTTGTCTTTAAGTATGGCAAAACTGCCGGGTGCCTCGCGATCAACCCTGACTAAGGGATGTATATTGTTTAACTCGGCTTGAATCACTTGGTCCAGAACGGTGCGACGAGATAAGTGTTCAGCATCAAGTGCGTTGCGAAAGGATTCATATTGAAGGGTTTGTGTTGCAATTGTTTGTTGGTGAACGGCGACGGCAGCTTCACGCCGCTGCTGCTCCAAGGCCCTAATTCGCTTTGCTCGTCTGCGGCGCCCGGCACTTCCACTACCCAAAAAACCTCCGCCTCCGCCTATGGTGAAGAAGCCATTACTTTGGGTGGTGTGTGCAATGTTTCCATGAACTATGTTTACTGATCCGTTATCCATACAGTCACTCCTTGTCTGTATGGGACAGAGTGATCTCTAGGGTGTCGTCTACTGTGTTACATATTTATCGTTTTTAAGGAAGTAAACTTAATTATGTTACAGGTTTTATTTGCGCAACAAGCTGCTGGTCAGTAGATCGTCAGCCTCAGTTTTAGCGAAGGTGTCTGAGCCGCACCAGTTCGGCTCAGACTTCCTGAGTTATCTTATTTGCACCACAACCTTGCCAACCGCCTTGCGCTGCCCAAGATCGTTAATGGCTTGCGCCGCATTGCTCAGCGGGTAAACCTGCGACACCAGCGGTTTCAATTTACCTTCAGCGAACCATCCAAACAGTTGCTGGAAATTCGCTGCATTGTCCTGCGGCTGGCGTTGGGCAAACGAGCCCCAGAATACGCCGAGCACCGCGGCGCCTTTGAGCAGGGCCAGGTTCACCGGCAATTCGGGGATGCGTCCGCTGGCGAAGCCGACCACCAGCAGGCGGCCGTTCCAGGCGATGGCGCGGATGGCCTGGTCGAACAGGTCGCCGCCGACCGGGTCGTAGATCACATCGGCGCCCTGGCCATCGGTCAGGCGTTTGATTTCGTCCTTGAGGCTGGTTTCGCTGTAGTTGATCAGTTCGTCGGCACCTGCAGCCTTGGCCACAGCGAGTTTTTCAGCACTACTGGCGGCGGCGATCACCCGGGCGCCCATGGCTTTGCCGATTTCCACGGCCGCCAGGCCGACTCCGCCGGAAGCGCCGAGCACCAACAGGGTTTCGCCCGGTTGCAGGTTGCCACGCTGTTTAAGGGCGTGCATCGAGGTGCCATAGGTCATGCTGAACGCGGCGGCGGTGTTGAAGTCCATGGACGGCGGGATCGGCAGCACGTTGTAACCTGGTACTGCGACCTGCTCGGCAAAGCTGCCCCAGCCGGTCAGGGCCATGACCCGGTCGCCGACTTTCAGATGGCTGACTTTTTCGCCCACGGCGCTGACTACCCCGGCCGCTTCGCCGCCCGGGGAAAACGGGAAGGGCGGTTTGAACTGGTACTTACCCTCGATGATCAGCGTGTCGGGGAAATTCACCCCGGCGGCGTGCACGTCCAGCAGGATTTCGTTCTTCTTTGCGACAGGACTGGCGACGTCTTCCAGCACCAGCGATTCGGCAGGACCGAAGGCTTTGCACAGCACGGCTTTCATCAGGGCTATTCCTTTTGGAGTGATGGCCGATAAGTGTAGGTGTGTGAGTCAACGGGTCAACGAGCATGCCCGCCCCTGATAGTCAGCCATAAGCTTGTGCTGGCGTGGCGGGTCGTTATGCTAGGCCGCAAACCGGATAAGGAGCGAATTGTGAAAGCGTGGATCATGTTGTTGGCTGCCCTGTTGTTGCCTCTGGCAGCGTTGGCCGAAGAAGCCAAAGAGGGTGAAGCTCCGAAGGTCAATTACATCACCCTGAGCCCACCGTTCGTGGGTAACTACGGGCTGGACGGCACGCCGAAGCTCAAGGTCTACAAGGCCGATGTGGCGTTGCGGGTGACCGGCGACGAGGCCACCAAAGCAGTGAAGGCCAACGAACCCTTGATCCGTAACCAACTGGTGGCGCTGTTTGCCCAGCAGACCAGCGAGACCATGAACAACGTTGAAGCCAAGGAGAAGCTGCGTCAGGAAGCCTTGAAGCAGACTCAGCAGGTGATGAGCGACGAAACCGGCAAGCCGGTGGTTGAGGATTTGTTGTTCAACAACCTGATCATCCAATAAGTCTTTTGCTGTCCAGTCGGGCCTCTTCGCGAGCAAGCCCGCTCCCACAGTGTTTTGTGTCGGGCACAACCGAGTTTTCGGCGCAGAAACCTGTGGGAGCGGGCTTGCTCGCGAAGAGGCCGGTACAGACAGGCGAAAGTCCTACGGTTTGAGCGCAATCACCGCAGCCCATTGTTCCGCAGTCACCGGCATCACCGACAGCCGCGTGCCTTTCTGCACCAGCGGCATCTCAGCCAGTGCCGTCTGTTGTTTCAGATAGTCGAGTTTCAGCACCCGGGGGAAAGTCTCCACATGCGCAACATCTATCGCGCTCCAGGCGTTCTTCTCAGGTGTGGCCTTCGGGTCGTAGTAATGGCTCTGCGGCTCCAGCGCCGTTGGGTCCGGATACGCGGCTTCAATAATCTTGCCGATCCCGGCAATGCCCGGTTCCGGGCAGCTGGAGTGGTAAAAGAAAAACTCATCTCCCACCGCCATGGCCCGCAGGAAATTACGCGCCTGGTAGTTGCGGACGCCGTCCCAGCGCGCCTTCCCGAGCGTCTCCAGACCTTTGATCGAGAGTTCGTCAGGCTCGGATTTCATCAGCCAATAGGCCATGTCTTTTGCTCCTTGCGGGGTGATTGGGCAGGTTGTCCGGCAATTTTATGACAAACCGACGGTCGGTTGACGCCAGCATTTGCGTGCTGGATCACGTTGTCGCAAAATGCCGGCCTTTAAAGCTTGACGCTGCTGCACGGCCTACAAACGGAAACCGCTGCTGTCATCGTGTTGATATGCCTTTGGGGGGCAATCGATGAAACGCAAACCGGATTTACTATGGATTTTGGTCATTTTGTTTGGCCTGGGTGTCGTGACCACCGGCTATGCCCAAAGTCTGTGGGCCAACAAGACCGACGCACCGGTCGAGCTTGCACAGCTGCAACAACAGTCGACAGCTTTCAAGCGCTGATCCTGTTGCCACGGCGCCACTGATCGAAGTGGTGCCTAGCCTGCGTAATACCACGCCTTGTCTGTCACCGTTCCTTGCAACGGCACATCCCAGCTCGCCTGAGCCAATCGCTCCACTTTCTGGCATTCATGGGCCAGCCCCAACAACGTCGGCTTGCGCCAATCATTGCGACGCGCCAGGTAGGCCAGGCTTCGATCGTAGAACCCGCCGCCCATCCCCAGGCGTCCGCCGACATCGTCAAACCCTACAAGCGGCAGCAATACCAGATCCAGCGCCCAGACCTTGCGCTGCCGGCCAATGTTGGCCCGCGGTTCGAGAATGCGGAAGCGGTTGGGCTTGAGCTTTTCCCCCGGTCGGACGCGCTGGAACACCATTTTGGTGCGCGGCCAGGCACTCAGTACCGGCAGATAGGTCGCCTTGCCCCTGCGCTGCGCGGCACGCAACAGCAGCTGCGGATCGATCTCACCATCGGTGGGCAGGTAAAGCGAGATGTGTCTTGCGCGGCGGAACAATGGCTGCTGGGCCAGTTGTTTGTACAGCCCGCGGGCGGCCTGGCGCTGCTGATTGGGCGTCAGTGCGCGGCGGGCCTTGCGCAGCATGCGTCGAAGTTGCGGGCGGGGCAGCAGCGCAGGTTCGGTCATGGATTCAGGCTTCGACAGGACGAATACATAAAGCGTATCCGTAGAAAAGCCGATGCCGGTATTTAAACCGGCATCGGACTGGAATCAGGCTCCCCGGATGAACCGCTGCTGACTTAGCCCTTGAACCCGAAAGTTCAAGGTGGAAGATGCAGTAGGCTTTAAGGCTTTCCGTCTAGCGGACATGCACACCAGCCCAACGTGCAGCCTCCAGGGTAGTGCGAATCGGCTCAGGGACGTGGTCAACTGGCAAGCACCCCAGGGAGTGATGCGAGTATACCTCAAGCGGCAACGTGAATCAGCCTTTGGTGACGTCCGGATCGGTAGCGAGCACCAGATCGACGCGATCGAGCAGGTCGCGAACCTGCTCGCGGGTCGAGCCGCTGGCCTGGATGTCCGGGCGTTCTTCCTTGTGCAGCAGGTCATGGGTGATGTTCAGCGCGGCCATCACGGCGATGCGGTCGGCGCCGATGACTTTGCCGCTGCTGCGGATTTCACGCATCTTGCCGTCCAGGTAACGGGCGGCGCTGACCAGGTTGCTGCGTTCTTCCTGGGGGCAGATGATCGAATACTCTTTGTCGAGGATCTGCACGGTGACGCTATTGCTTGAACTCATGAGTCTTGCTCCAGGGCCTTGAGGCGCGAAATCATCGATTCGACCTTACGCCGGGCGATTTCGTTTTTTTCAATGAGGTGCGCGCGTTCCTCGCGCCAGGTCTTTTCCTGAGCTAGTAAGAGTGCGTTTTGACTCTTAAGTTGCTCGACTCGGGTAATCAGCAGTTCGAGTCTGGCCATCAGCGCTTGCAGGTCGGTGTCTTCCATTGTCTTCACTGTCTGATGGGGTTGGACTGTGTAGAAGCGAGCCTGCTCGCGATGAGCCCGAGAGCGCCGCAGGGTATCAGCTACCCAGCGTTATCGTTGGCGACCATCGCGAGCATGCTCGCTCCTACAGGGGTAGTCGATGTAGGATACAAGGCCTTCATTCTAGACATAGCGCCGTCTGGCGCCTAGCTGCCCATGACCATTCAGAATTCCCCGTACCAAGCCTTCGCCACTCTGCTCAACAGCAGCGGTCACCCCGTCTCGCCCGCCGAATTGCACGGCCTGTTGCTCGGCCGTAGCTGTGCCGGTGCCGGTTTCGAAGCCGATGGCTGGCTGGTCGATGCCGCCGAGCTGCTCGAAAACGAGCCTCAGGACAACGTCCGCAACGCCCTGATCGGCCTGCAACAGATGGTCAAGGGTGAGCTCACCGGTGACGACGTGACCGTGGTTCTACTGCTGCCGACCGACGATGCCCCGCTCACCGAGCGTGCCGCTGCACTGGGCCTGTGGTGCCAGGGTTTCCTCAGCGGTTTCGGCCTCAATTGCCGTGACAGCAGCACCCTGAGCACCGAGGCTAACGAAGTGTTGCAGGATCTGGCCGCTATTTCCCAGGTGCAAGACGCCCTGGAAGAGTCGGATGACGGCGAAAGCGATTACATGGAAGTCATGGAATACGTGCGCATCGCACCGCTGTTGCTGTTTTCCGAAACCAGAAAAGACGCGGCGGCTGCCGCCAAACCATCGCTGCACTGATCAATGCCAGGGAACGCCATCTGCCCATGATTCATATCCCGAAAACGGAATACAGTCGTCGCCGCAAGGCCTTGATGGCGCAGATGGAACCCAACAGCATCGCCATCCTGCCCGCCGCGGCGGTGGCGATTCGTAACCGCGACGTCGAGCACGTCTACCGTCAGGACAGTGACTTCCAGTACCTCAGTGGTTTCCCCGAGCCTCAGGCCGTCCTGGTGTTGATGCCGGGGCGAGTGCATGGCGAGTACATCCTCTTCTGCCGCGAACGCAACGCCGAGCGCGAATTGTGGGATGGGCTGCGGGCGGGGCAGGAAGGTGCGATTCGCGACTTTGGCGCCGATGATGCCTTCCCCATCACGGATATCGACGACATCCTGCCGGGCCTGATCGAGGGGCGCGACCGGGTGTATTCGGCAATGGGCAGCAACCCGGAATTCGACCGGCACTTGATGGACTGGATCAACGTGATCCGTTCCAAGGCCAGCCTCGGTGCGCAGCCGCCGAACGAATTCGTTGCCCTGGATCACCTGTTGCACGACATGCGCCTGTATAAGTCGGCAGCAGAAGTGAAGGTGATGCGCGAAGCCGCCAGGATCTCCGCCCGGGCACACGTGCGCGCGATGCAGGCCTGTCGCGCCGGTTTGCACGAATTCAGCCTGGAAGCCGAACTCGACTACGAATTCCGCAAGGGCGGGGCGAAGATGCCGGCCTACGGTTCGATCGTCGCGGCGGGGCGCAACAGTTGCATCCTGCATTACCAGCAGAATGACGCAGCGCTCAAGGATGGCGATCTGGTCCTGATCGATGCCGGTTGTGAAATCGATTGCTATGCCAGCGACATCACCCGCACCTTTCCGGTCAGCGGCAAATATTCAGCGGAGCAGAAGGCGATCTACGAATTGGTGCTGGCTTCCCAGGAAGCGGCATTCGCCGAAATTGCCCCGAACAAACACTGGAACCAGGCGCATGAGGCGACGGTGCGGGTCATTACTTCTGGCCTGGTCAAACTGGGGCTGCTCCAGGGCGATGTCGACGAGTTGATCGCCAGCGAAGCCTACAAGGCGTTTTACATGCACCGCGCCGGCCACTGGCTGGGCATGGACGTGCATGATGTCGGCGAATACAAGGTCGGCGGCGAGTGGCGCGTGCTGGAGGTCGGCATGGCGCTGACCGTGGAACCGGGGATCTATATTGCCCCGGACAACCTGCGCGTGGCGAAGAAATGGCGCGGCATTGGCGTGCGTATCGAGGACGATGTAGTGGTCACCAGAACCGGCTGTGAAATATTGACGGGCGGCGTTCCGAAAACGGTCGCCGAGATCGAAGCCTTGATGGCTGCTGCGCGGACGCAAGCGGCATGAGTCGAGTCAACCTGGCAATCATCGGTGGCGGCCTGGTCGGTGCCAGCCTGGCGTTGGCCCTGCAGGCCGGGGCCCGTGCCCGGGGCTGGAAGATCGTGCTGATCGAGCCGTTCGCCCCCGGCGATACCTACCAGCCGAGCTACGACGCCCGGTCTTCGGCATTGTCCTTCGGTTCCCGGCAGATTTATCAACGGCTGGGCGTATGGCAGGAGATCTCCCGCCGCGCCGAGCCGATCAAGCAGATACACGTTTCCGACCGAGGGCGCTTCTCCACCGCGCGGCTGTCTGCGATGGAAGAGGGCGTTCCGGCGCTGGGCTACGTGGTGGAAAACGCCTGGCTCGGCCAATGCCTGTGGCAAGGCCTGGACAAGGACGTGATCAGTTGGCGTTGTCCGGCCGAAGTCACGCGCATGGAGCCACTGACCGATGGTTATCGCCTGACCCTCAACGATGAAACCACCCTGGAATGCGATCTCGCCGTGCTCGCCGATGGCGGCCGTTCCGGGTTGCGTGAGCAGTTGGGGATCGGCATCAGGAAGCGCCCGTATAACCAGAGTGCGTTGATCGCCAACATCACACCGAGCGAAGCGCACAACGGCATGGCGTTCGAGCGATTCACCGACGAAGGCCCGATGGCGCTGCTGCCACTGCCGGACAATCGCTGTGCGCTGGTCTGGACCCGCCTGGGTATGGATGCGCAACGCCTGGCGGCTCTCGACGAGCGTAGCTTCCTCAGCGAATTGCAGAGTGTGTTCGGCTATCGCCTCGGCACCCTGAAGCAGGTGGGTGCGCGGTATTTGTATCCGCTGACCCTGGTGGAAGCGGAAGAACAGGTGCGACCGCACCTGGCCGTGCTCGGCAACGCGGCCCACAGCCTGCATCCGATTGCCGGCCAGGGGTTCAACCTGTCCCTGCGCGATGCCCAGGCCCTGGCTGACGCCTTGCTCGCCAGTGACAAGTCACTGGGCGATTTCGCCACGTTGCAGGCTTATCGCGAGCGCCAGCGCCTCGATCAGAGCCTCACCGTGGGCTTCTCCGACCAGGTCACCCGCCTGTTCGGCAGTCAGCAGCCGCTGGTGTCCCTGGGGCGCAACATCGGTTTGCTCGGTCTTGATCTGCTGCCGCCGGCGAAACGCTGGTTCGCCCGTCAGGCCATGGGTCTGGGTACACGTCCGGATGCGTAGCTGGTTGATCCGCCGATTCGGCAAGGCGCGGTTGCTGCGCAGGTTCATGGCGCTTTACCCGCCGTACCTCGGCGCGGGTGTGCGGGTGCAGCACATCAGCGATGATTTTCGTGACGTCAGGGTGTCGATGGGCTTGGGCTGGTATAACCGCAACTACGTCGGCACCCAGTTCGGTGGCAGCCTGTATTCGATGGTCGACCCGTTCTTCATGTTGATGCTGATGGAAAATCTCGGGCGCCAGTACATCGTCTGGGACAAGGCGGCCGACATCGACTTCATCGCGCCGGGCAAAGGCCCGGTGTTCGCCCGTTTCACCATCGACGATACCTTGCTCGATGAGATCCGCCGCCAGACCGCCAATGGCGAAAAATACCTGCCGCAATTGCAGGTCGACATTCACGACGGCGCCGGCCACCTGGTGGCGCGGGTCGGAAAAACCCTATATGTGCGGCTCAAGCCGCAAGAGAGACAGGCTTAAAGCATGGAAATGCGCGCAGATCTGCTGATTGTCGGGGCCGGAATGGTCGGCAGCGCCCTGGCGCTGGCGCTACAGGACAGCGGGCTGGAAGTCCTGCTGCTGGACGGCAGCCCCCTGAGCGTCAAACCTTTCGACGGGCAGGCACCGTTCGAACCGCGCGTCAGTGCCCTGTCGGTCGCCAGCCAGAGGATTCTCGAACGCCTGGGTGTGTGGGACGGCATCGCCAGACGGCGCAGCAGCCCCTACACCGACATGCATGTCTGGGACGGTAGCGGCACCGGGCAGATTCATTTTGCAGCGGCCAGCGTACACGCCGATGTGCTGGGGCATATCGTCGAAAACCGCGTGGTTCAAGACGCCTTGCTCGACCGCCTGCACGATTGTGATCTGGGCATGTTGGCCAATGCACGCGTGGAACAGATGCGCCGCTCCGGCGACGACTGGCTGCTGACCCTGGCCGATGGCCGCACCCTGCGCGCACCGCTGGTGATCGCGGCAGACGGTGCCAACTCGGCGGTCCGGCGTCTGGCGGGTGTCGCCACTCGTGAATGGGATTATCTGCATCATGCCATCGTCACCAGCGTGCGCTGTGCCAAGCCGCACCAAATGACCGCCTGGCAACGGTTTACCGATGACGGACCTCTGGCGTTCCTGCCGCTGGAGCGGGACGGGCAGCAAGACTGGTGCTCGATCGTCTGGTCGACTACGCCAGCCGAAGCAGAGCGCCTGATGGCTCTCGACGACGAACGCTTCTGCAAGAACCTGGAACGCGCCTTCGAAGGCCGGCTCGGTGAAGTGCTCAGCGCTGACCCGCGCCTGTGCGTACCGCTGCGCCAGCGTCATGCCAAGCGCTATGTTGCTGACGGTCTGGCTTTGATCGGCGACGCGGCCCACACCATTCACCCCTTGGCCGGGCAGGGTGTGAACCTCGGTTTCCTTGATGCTGCAGTGCTGGCCGAGGTGCTGCTGCAAGCCAATGCCCGCGGCGAACGCCTGGCGGACGTGAAGGTTCTTAGCCGTTACGAGCGCCGACGCATGCCCCACAACCTGGCGTTGATGGCAGCGATGGAAGGCTTCGAGCGCTTGTTCCAGGCCGATCCGCTGCCGGTGCGCTGGTTGCGCAATACCGGTTTGAAGATGGTCGAGCAGATGCCCGAGGCGAAAGCGCTGTTCGTGCGAGAAGCGCTCGGGCTGACCGGGGATTTGCCCGCCCTCGCCAAACCCTGACGTGTGGCGAGGGGCTTGCCCCCGTTCGAGCGCGTAGCGGTCGCAGACGGGTTGCCCAGGATTTCTGAGTAAATGCAGGCCTGCTTCGCAGCCCAACGGGGGCAAGCCCCCTCGCCACAGGTGGAAAACTTAGGCTGTGCAACATCTGGTAACTCCTCGACGCACTGTTCGATTGAGAAGGCAAATGTGAGTCCTTATCATTTGGCCTCATTTTTCAATCGAGAGACCGCTCCCATGTTGGCACCGAAGCGTCTACTGACCGCAATCGCCCTGACCCTGATCGGCAGCACCGCCGCCCAGGCCGCTGACGAGGTGGTGGTTTACTCCTCGCGTATCGACGAGCTGATCAAGCCGGTCTTCGATGCCTACACCGCAAAAACCGGTGTGAAAGTGAAGTTCATCACCGACAAGGAAGCGCCGCTGATGCAGCGGATCAAGGCCGAGGGCGAGAACGCCACCGCCGACCTGCTGCTCACCGTCGACGCCGGCAACCTCTGGCAGGCTGAACAAATGGGCATCCTGCAGCCGTTCACCTCCAAAGTGATCGACAGCAACATTCCCCTGCAATACCGCGCGTCCTCTCACGCCTGGACCGGCCTGAGCCTGCGGGCGCGGACCATCGCTTACTCCACCGAGCGGGTAAAACCCGGTGAACTGACCACCTACGAAGCCCTGGCCGACAAGAACTGGGAAGGCCGCCTGTGCCTGCGTACGGCGAAGAAGGTCTATAACCAGTCCCTGACCGCCACCATGATCGAAGTGCACGGTGCTGCCAAAACCGAGGAAATCCTCAAGGGTTGGGTCAACAACCTGTCCACCGATGTCTTCTCCGACGACGTCGCGGTGCTCGAGGCGATCAACGCCGGTCAGTGCGACGTCGGCATCGTCAACACCTACTATTACGGGCGCCTGCACAAGCAGAAGCCGGAACTGCCGGTGAAGCTGTTCTGGCCGAACCAGGCTGACCGTGGTGTGCACGTCAACCTTTCGGGCATTGGCCTGACCAAACATGCGCCGCATCCGGAAGCCGCCAAGGCCCTGGTGGAATGGATGACCACACCTGAGGCACAGAAAATCTTCGCTGACGTGAACCAGGAGTTCCCGGCCAACCCGGCTGTGGCACCTTCGGAAGAAGTGGCGGCATGGGGCAAGTTTGTGGCGGATACCTTGCCTGTTGAGGTCGCTGGTAAACGTCAGGCTGAAGCGATTCGCATGATGGATCGGGCGGGCTGGAACTGAGTCGTTTGGTATTGGGCGTCATGCTTTAACATCGCTGCCTCGCCCCGGCCATTCGGATGGCCTCTGGGGGAGCCGATTTGCGTAGTTTTCGAATCCTGAGTTCGACTCGGAATATCAGGTCGCAAAAATTCAAATAGACTACGCGGTCAGTCCCCTCTCCCTCCGGGAGAGGGCTAGGGTGAGGGGCGGAACCAAAGCCATCCACATCGTCCAAAAACTACCCAAATCTTCAGAGACCCAAACGTGGCCCACCCCGCCCAACGCCGCTGGTACCCCATCGTCTTCGCCATCGCTGCGCTGGTCTTGCTTCCCCTGAGCGTCCTGCTTCTGTCCTGGCAAAGCATCGACCAGCAAATATGGTCCCACCTCTGGGACACGCAGATGCCACGCTTACTGGGCAACACTCTGACCCTGGTGTTCGGCGTTGGCGTGGGAGTCACTCTGCTGGGCGTCAGCCTCGCCTGGCTGACCAGCCTCTGTGAGTTCCCCGGCCGGCGCTGGCTGGATTGGGCATTGATGCTGCCCTTCGCGATTCCGGCCTACGTGCTGGCGTTTGTCTTCGTCGGCCTGCTGGATTTCGCCGGACCTGTGCAGACGTTGTTGCGCGAGTGGTTTGGCAGCGGGTTGCGACTGCCCCGGGTGCGCTCCACCGGCGGGGTGATTGTGGTGCTGGTGCTGGTGTTCTACCCCTATGTTTACCTGTTGGCGCGCACCGCGTTCCTCGCCCAGGGCAAAGGCCTGATGGAGGCGGCGCGGGTACTTGGGCAGTCACCCTGGCAGGCGTTCTGGCGGGTGGCGTTGCCCATGGCACGACCGGCCATCGGCGCGGGTGTGGCCTTGGCGCTGATGGAGACGCTGGCGGATTTCGGCGCGGTTTCGGTGTTCAATTTCGACACCTTCACCACCGCGATCTACAAGACCTGGTACGGATTCTTCAGCCTGTCCACAGCGGCGCAACTGGCCAGCCTTTTGCTGCTGGTGGTGATGCTCGTGCTGTACGGCGAACGTCGCGCTCGCGGGGCCAACCGGGCGAGCAACGAGCGACCGCGCGTCAAGGCGTTGTACCACCTGCGGGGACTCAAGGCGCTGGCAGCCATGGGTTGGTGCGGTCTTGTATTCGCCTGTGCCTTCGTCATTCCGATGCTGCAACTGATCGCGTGGTTCTGGCAGCGCGGGCGCTTCGATCTCGATGAGCGCTACGCCGGGCTGATCGTTCATACCCTGTACCTGGGCGGCATGGCAGCGCTGATCACCGTCTGCGTCGCCCTGATGCTGGCATTTGCCCGACGATTGGCGCCCACGCCCGCGGTCCGTTCCGGCGTCAGCCTGGCCAACCTGGGCTATGCCTTGCCCGGTTCGGTGCTGGCGGTTTCGATCATGCTGGCGTTCAGCTATCTGGACCGGGAGCTGGTCATCCCGCTCTCCGGATGGCTCGGGGGCGCTGGCAAGCCGCTTTTGCTGGGCAGTCTGTCGGCGCTGCTGCTGGCCTATCTGGTGCGTTTCATCGCTGTGGCCTACGGGCCACTGGAAAACAGTCTGGCGCGTATACGGCCATCTTTGCCCGAAGCGGCACGTAGCCTTGGCGTCAGTGGGCCGCGACTGTTTTTCAAGGTGTATCTGCCGCTGTTGCTGCCCGGCACGTTGAGTGCTGCTTTGCTGGTGTTCGTCGACGTGCTCAAGGAAATGCCCGCGACCCTGCTGATGCGCCCGTTTGGTTGGGACACACTGGCGGTGCGGATCTTTGAAATGACCAGCGAAGGCGAGTGGGCGAGGGCGTCGTTACCGGCATTGACCCTGGTTTTGGTCGGGCTGTTACCGGTCATCGGATTGATCCGACGTTCGGCGCATCGAAACACCTAGGTGCCAGTCCTACACCTTGCAGCTACAATGCGCGGCATTCGGTGCGGTCTGTCCTACAGACCAGGTAGCTGAAATCGGCTAAAGGCTTTGTAATTCAAGGCCTGCACTCCGTTCAGCACCTGTCCGCACCTTCGCCACGCCCGGAAGGAGAAACCCATGGGACAGCGTACGCCTCTGTATGACCTTCACCTCGCTCTTGGCGCGAAGATGGTCGATTTTGGCGGTTGGGACATGCCTTTGCATTATGGATCGCAGGTCGAGGAACACCATCAGGTGCGCCGCGATTGCGGTGTCTTCGATGTTTCCCACATGACCGTGATCGATGTCAGCGGCTCCCAGGCCAAAGCCTGGCTCCAGCATTTGCTGGCCAATGATGTCGAACGCCTGCACAGCCCCGGCCGTGCGCAATATAGCACCATGCTCAACGAGCACGGCGGTATCGTCGACGACATGATTGTCTATCGACTCGATGACGGCTATCGCCTGGTGGTCAACGCCTCCACCCGCGATCAGGACATGGCCTGGATGAGCGCTCATCTGGACGGCTTCGACGTGCAGCTCAGTGAGCGTTCGGAGATGGCGATGCTGGCCATTCAGGGCCCTCACGCCCGTCACAAGATTGCCGAACTGGTGAACCAGTCCCGCAGCAACCTGATCCAGCTCCTCAAACCCTTCGAAGGTCAGCCCGACGGTGACTGGTTCATCGCGCGCACCGGCTATACCGGCGAAGACGGGCTGGAGATCATTCTGCCCGCCGATCAGGCCCCCGGCTTCTTCAACGATCTGGTCGGTGCCGGGATTTCCCCGATTGGCCTCGGTGCCCGGGACACCTTGCGCGTCGAAGCGGGCATGAACCTGTACGGTCAGGATATCCAGCAGGACATTTCACCGCTGGCCTCGAACATGGCATGGAGCATCGCCTGGGAACCGGCCAACCGCCAGTTCATCGGCCGTGCGGCCCTGGAAGCTGAGAAGGCGGCGGGTATACAGCACAAACTGGTCGGTCTGGTCCTTGAGGAGCGTGGAGTTTTGCGCGCTCATCAGGTGGTCCGCATCGCCGATGTTGGCGAAGGGGAGATCACCAGTGGTAGTTTCTCTCCTACGCTTAGCAAGTCGATTGCACTGGCGCGCGTGCCGATGGCAACTGCCGACCGCGCTGAAGTGGAAATCCGTGGCAAGTGGTACCCGGTCCGGGTGGTCAAACCGACCTTCGTACGCCACGGTAAAACCTTGATCTAACCTTTTCCGGCGGGCAACGACCGCTGATAATTTTCCTGAGGACACACAACATGAGCGATATCCCTGCCGACCTGCGTTTTGCCGAAAGTCACGAATGGGCACGTCTGGAAGCCGATGGCACCGTCACCGTGGGCATCAGCGATCACGCGCAGGAAGCGCTGGGCGATGTAGTGTTCGTCGAACTGACGGAAGTGGGTAACGTGTTTGCCGCTGGAGATCAGTCCGGCGTCGTTGAGTCGGTCAAGGCTGCTTCCGACATTTACTCCCCGGTTGCCGGTGAAGTGATCGCGGTCAACGACGCGCTGAGCGCTGAGCCTGAGTTGCTCAACTCCGACCCGTACGGCGCGTGGATCTTCAAGATCAAACCAAGCAATGCCGCTGACCTGGAAAAGCTGCTCGATGCTGCCGGCTACAAGGCTGCCATCGGCGAGTAAGTGTTCAGCGTCATCCCAAAGCCCCGACTTGTCGGGGCTTTTTTTGTTGTGCGGATTCCCTTTGTAGGAGCGAGCATGCTCGCGATGGTCGTTAACGATAACGCGGGGGGCCTCACACCCCGCGGCGCTCTCAAGTCCATCACGAGCATGCTCGCTCCTACAGGGTTCACTGTTGGTAGTGGCTGCTATGCTGTTTTGACCGTGTTGCATCGACGTTGAGCGCCAGTCAAAAGAGAGCCCGTCATGTCCCAGTTGCCGTCCCTGAGCCAGTTACGCGACCCCAATGCCTTTCTTCGCCGCCACCTCGGGCCCGATGCCGCCGAGCAACAGGCGATGCTCGACAGTCTCGGTCTGGGCAGCCGGGTCGAACTGATCGAACAAACGGTACCGCCCGGCATTCGCCTGAATCGTGCGCTGGACTTGCCTCCGGCACTCGATGAAGTAGCGGCGCTGGCAAAGCTGCGCGGCTATGCCGAGCAGAATCAGGTGTGGACCAGCCTGATTGGCATGGGCTATCACGGCACGCTGACGCCGGCCGTCATTCTGCGCAATGTGCTGGAAAATCCTGGTTGGTACACCGCGTACACCCCGTATCAGCCGGAGATCGCCCAAGGGCGCCTCGAAGCACTGTTGAATTTTCAGCAGTTGACCATCGACTTGACCGGGCTGGAACTGGCCAACGCCTCGCTGCTGGACGAAGCCACGGCCGCTGCGGAAGCCATGGCCCTGGCCAAGCGGGTCGCCAAGTCCAGAAGCAACCTGTTCTTTGTCGACGAAAACTGCCATCCGCAGACCATTTCCGTGGTGCAGACCCGCGCCGACGGGTTCGGCTTCGAGCTGATCGTCGACGCTGTGGATAACTTGAAGCAGCACCAAGTGTTCGGCGCGCTGCTGCAATACCCCGATACCCATGGCGAAATCCATGACCTGCGGCCGTTGATCGATCACCTGCATGCCCAGCAAGCGCTGGCCTGCGTGGCCACGGACTTGCTCAGCCTGCTGTTGCTGACCCCCCCGGGCGAGTTGGGCGCCGATGTGGTGTTCGGTTCATCCCAGCGTTTCGGCGTGCCCATGGGCTACGGCGGGCCCCACGCAGCATTTTTTGCCAGCCGCGATGAATACAAGCGGGCGATCCCCGGGCGGATCATCGGCGTGTCGAAGGATGCCCGGGGCAACACCGCCCTGCGCATGGCCCTGCAAACCCGCGAGCAACATATTCGTCGGGAAAAGGCCAACTCGAACATTTGTACCGCCCAAGTGCTGCTGGCCAATATCGCCAGTTTTTATGCGGTCTACCACGGTCCGGAAGGACTCAAGCGGATTGCCCAGCGTGTTCATCGGCTGACCTGCATCCTCGCCGCCGGCCTGGAACGCAAGGGTGTCAGTCGCCTTAATAAACACTTTTTCGACACCCTGACGCTGGAGGTCGGCGGCACCCAGACCGCGATCATCGACAGTGCCCGGGCTGCGCAGATCAACCTGCGCATTCTGGGGCGCGGGCAATTGGGCTTGAGCCTGGACGAAACCTGCGATGAGTCCACTGTGGCGAAACTCTTCGATGTGTTTCTCGGAGCCGACCATGGACTGAAGGTCGAGGAACTGGATGCGCAAACCTTGACCGGAGGTATTCCCGAAGGGCTGACACGTACTTCACCCTATCTGCGCCATCCAGTGTTCAGCGCCCATCACAGCGAAACCGAAATGCTGCGCTACCTCAAACAGCTGGAAAACAAGGACCTGGCGCTTAATCAATCGATGATCCCGCTCGGCTCCTGCACCATGAAGCTCAACGCTACGAGCGAGATGATCCCCATTACCTGGCCGCAGTTCGCCAATCTGCATCCGTTCGTACCCAAGGAGCAGGCTGCGGGTTATGCACTGATGATCGAAGAGCTGGAGCGCTGGCTCTGCGCGATTACCGGTTTCGACGCGATTTGCATGCAGCCCAACTCCGGGGCCCAGGGCGAATACGCCGGGTTGCTGGCGATCCGCAAATATCACGAGAGCCGCGACCAGGGCGGGCGGGATGTCTGCCTGATTCCTTCGTCCGCCCACGGCACCAACCCGGCATCGGCGCAAATGGCCGGGATGCGGGTGGTGATCGTCGAGTGTGACGAGGCGGGCAATGTCGACCTGGACGATCTGAAAGAAAAAGCCGCGGCCGCTTCAGACAAGCTTGCCTGCCTGATGGCAACGTATCCTTCGACTCACGGCGTGTATGAGGAAGGCATCAGCGAAATCTGCCAAGTGATCCACCAGCATGGCGGCCAGGTCTACATGGATGGTGCCAACCTCAATGCCCAGGTCGGGTTGGCGCGCCCGGCGGACATCGGCGCCGACGTTTCGCACATGAATCTGCACAAAACTTTCTGCATCCCCCATGGCGGCGGTGGGCCGGGCATGGGGCCGATCGGGGTGCGGGCGCATCTGGCACCGTTCGTGGCCAATCATCCTGTCGTGCCGATCGATGGGCCGCAGCCGCAGAACGGTGCCGTCAGCGCCGCGCCCTGGGGCAGCGCAAGCATTCTACCGATCAGCTGGATGTACATCGCCATGATGGGGCCACAACTGGCGGACGCCAGCGAAGTGGCGATCCTTGCTGCCAACTACCTGGCCCGGCATTTGTCGGGCGCGTTTCCAGTGCTTTACACCGGGCGTAACGAGCGGGTGGCTCACGAATGCATCCTCGACCTGCGTCCACTCAAGGCGCTGACCGGCATCAGCGAAGAAGACGTCGCCAAGCGGCTGATGGATTACGGCTTCCATGCGCCGACCATGTCGTTTCCGGTGCCGGGGACATTGATGGTCGAGCCGACCGAAAGTGAATCCAAGGCCGAGCTGGACCGCTTCATCGGCGCGATGCTGAGCATCCGCGCAGAAATCAACGAGGTGCAAAACGGTAACTGGCCTGCCGAAGACAACCCGCTCAAAGGCGCGCCTCATACTTTGGCCGATATCACCGGGATCTGGGAGCGGCCGTACAGCATCGAGCAGGCGGTCACGCCGGACGCCCACACCAAGGCTCACAAGTACTGGCCGGTGGTGAACCGGGTGGACAACGTGTACGGCGACCGCAATCTGTTTTGTGCGTGTGTGCCGGTGGATGAATATCGCTGATATCCGGCAGCACACAGCCAGCGTGGGAGGCTGTGTGGAGAGGGGAGGCTTTTTGCTAAGAGGGGGGGGCTTTTTGTGGCGAGGGGGCTTGTGTGGCGAGGGGGCTTGCCCCGTTGGACTGCGAAGCAGGCCCTGTTTTTTTGGGGCCGCTGCGCGACCCAACGGGGGCAAGCCCCCTCGCCACACAAGCCCCCTCGCCACAAATGCTCGCACCCTTAGTGTGTGTCTCGGGCGATCTATTGGGACGCTACGGCATTCTTCGCAAGGATCGCATTCGCCAGCTCCATGTCCGTGGCCTGCAGCCCCGGATTGTCGGCGCGGACTTTCTGCATCGCCGCTTCCAGGTACGGGCCACGGATGCCGCCGTCGCTGGCGACGAAACTGCCGGCATCGTCCTGGGCAGCGACGATCAGCTTGTGATCCTTGAAGGTCAGGTAGGTCGAGCCGGTCGTTGCACCGGATGAGATGACGTTCTGCCAAAAGCTATCGGCCATCGCCGAGCCGACAGGCAAGGACAGCAGCGCAATGGTAGCGATAGCAAGTTTGAAACGCATAAAGGTGACTCCAGTGATTAACTGCGGCGTTGGATTGCCAATGCGCAATCCAGTTCCGTTGCCGCCTACTCAGCCACCTCGACCAGCAGGATCGCCCCTTGCTGGCCGACCACCCGCACGCGGCTGCCAGTAGCAGCATCCGGTCCGCGGGCCATCCACACACCGTCGGCAACCTTGATTTTGCCGCGACCGTCGACAATCGCTTCGTGCACCACAAAGGTTTTGCCGATCAGTTCCTGACCACGCAGGTTGAGGTTGGGCTGATCGCTGACGCGCACCGCCGTGCGCTGGCGCCGCCACCAGTACAAGGCGGTGGCAATCGAGAGCAGGCCAAACAGCAGAAACTGCAGTTCCCAGGACAGGTCCGGCACGATAAAGGTCAACACCCCCACGGCTGCGGCGGACATGCCGATCCACAGCAGGTAGCCACCAGCACCGAATACTTCAAGAATCAACAGCACCGTGCCCAGCGCCAGCCAGTCCCAGTACGACAAATGCTGCAGTAATGACCACATGACGAGCCTCAGGCTTTCTTGTTGTCGAAGGTGGCCTTGACGATTTCGCCGATGCCGCCGATTGCACCAATCATCGAACTGGCCTCCAGTGGCATCAGGATCACCTTGCTGTTGTTGGCCGAGGACAGCTTGCCCAAGGCATCGATGTACTTCTGCGCCACGAAGTAATTGACCGCCTGGACGTTGCCGCTGGCGATGGCTTCTGACACCACTTTGGTTGCCTGGGCTTCTGCCTCTGCTTGTCGCTCCCGGGCTTCGGACTCGAGGAACGCGGCCTGGCGACTACCCTCGGCTTCGAGGATCTGTGCCTGCTTCTTGCCTTCGGCGGTCAGGATCGCAGCGGCACGCAGGCCTTCGGCTTCAAGGATCTGCGCACGTTTGATACGTTCGGCCTTCATTTGTCCCGACATTGCCGCCATCAGGTCCGCAGGCGGGCTGATGTCCTTGATTTCGATCCGGGTGATCTTGATGCCCCACGGCGCAGTCGCCTCGTCGACGGTGCGCAGCAGCTTTTCGTTGATGCCGTCTCGCTGGCTGAGCATGGCGTCGAGTTCCATGGAGCCGAGCACCGTACGGATATTGGTCTGCAGCAGGTTGCGAATGGCGTGTTCGAGGTTGTTGACCTCGTAGGCGGCCTGGGCGGTGTTGACCACCTGGAAGAAGCACACCGCGTCGATTTGTACCGTGGCGTTATCGGCGGTGATGACTTCCTGTGGCGGAATATCCAGCACACTTTCCATCACATTCATCTTGCGCCCGATGCGGTCCATGACCGGAATGATGATGTTGAGTCCCGGTTTGAGCGTATTGGTGTAGCGCCCGAAACGCTCGACGGTCCATTCAAAGCCCTGGGGCACGACTTTGAAACCCATGAACAGAATGGCGACCACCAGGCCGACAAAAAGTAAAAGAACACTACCGATCTGCATAACGATTCCTTGTTGATGTATGAATCCGTGGAGTTGCAATTGCTCGAGTGTATCGGCGCCGGTCACGGATAAGAACCGTCCCTGCGCAGAATTCAGTTCTGCTCGCTTTGCGGTGTCACTCGCAGCACCTCCTCTACGGTGGTCAAACCAGCCGCAACCTTTTGCGCCCCCGACAAGCGCAAGCTGCGCATGCCCTCCTTGAAGGCCTGGCGCCGCACCGACAGCAAATCGGTGTCGGGATTGATCAGTGCTTTGATGCTATCGCTGAACTGCATGATTTCGTAGACACCGGCGCGACCGCGATAACCGGTATCGCGGCATTCAACGCAGCCGATGGCGCGGTGGGCACTGCCCGGCAGTGGAGCCTGCCAGGGACGGGTCAGGGTCTGCCAGTCCTCTTCACCCAACGCCAGGGGGGCCTTGCAGTGCGGGCACAGCGTTCGTACCAGGCGCTGGGCCATGACGCCGAGTACCGTGGCCTTGATCAGATAATGCGGTACGCCGAGCTCCAGCAGGCGGCTGATGGCGCTTGGCGCGTCGTTGGTGTGCAGGGTCGACAGCACCAGGTGCCCGGTCAGCGCCGCCTGAATGGCCATTTCCGCGGTTTCGAGATCACGGATCTCGCCGATCATGATGATGTCCGGGTCTTGCCGCATCAGCGCGCGTACGCCGGCGGCGAAAGTCAGGTCGATGTTGTGCTGGACCTGCATCTGGTTGAACGCCGACTCGACCATTTCGATCGGGTCTTCGATGGTGCAGAGGTTGACCTCTGGCGTCGCCAGTTTTTTCAGCGTGGTGTAGAGGGTAGTCGTCTTGCCCGAGCCGGTAGGCCCGGTAACCAGAATAATCCCGTGGGGCTGCCGGGTCATGTCCTGCCAGCGACGCAGGTCATCAGCAGAAAAACCCAACTGGTCGAAATCCTTGAGCAGCACTTCAGGATCGAAGATCCGCATGACCATTTTTTCGCCGAAGGCCGTAGGCAGCGTCGACAGGCGCAACTCGACTTCGCCGCCGTGGGGCGTCCTGGTCTTTACGCGGCCATCCTGGGGTTTGCGTTTTTCCGCGACGTTCATGCGCCCAAGGCTTTTCAGGCGGCTGACAATGGCCACTGTCACCTGCGGCGGGAACTGGTAGACATTGTGCAGCACGCCGTCGATGCGAAAGCGTACCGTGCCCTGTTCACGTCGGGGCTCGATGTGGATATCGCTGGCGCGTTGCTGGAAGGCGTACTGGAACAGCCAGTCGACGATGTTGACGATGTGCGCGTCGTTGGCATCCGGCTCCTGGTCGCTGGCGCCGAGGTTGAGCAACTGTTCGAAATTGCCCAGGCTGTTCAACTGCTGATCGGTATTGTTCGCCCCGGTGACCGATTTGGCCAGGCGAAAGAACTCCACACTGAAGCGCTGGATGTCTACCGGGTTGGCCACCACGCGCTTGATCGGCAACTTGAGCACGTGGGTCAGGTCGGCCTCCCATTCGCTGACATAGGGTTGGGCGCTGGCTACCGTTACCGCGTCACGGTCGATGGAGACCGCGAGGATCTTGTGGCGCTGGGCGAAGGCGTAGGACATCAACGGGGTGACGGCCGCGACATTGATTTTCAGCGGGTCGATGCGCAAATACGGCTGGCCGGCTTGCCGGGATAACCACTGGGTCAGGCTTTCGAGGTCCAGGTATTTGTCGGGTCGACTGAGATCGGCCAGATGTTGATTGGCGATGAATTCCAGCGGATGCATCTGGCCATTGGCGGCATGGCGGCGCCGGGCGTTGAGCGCGTGTTCGGCTGAATCCTGGCTGATAAAACCCTGGGCGACCAGCTCGCGCAGTACATCATTGAGATCCAGCCAGCGGTCCTGAGAGACGAGTTGAACGGACATGCGGGCTCCTTTTGAACAACAGTTCGCCAAGGATAGCCGTGGCCCGGCAGACCGTTGGGCCACTACCCGATGAAGCCGTTTCGGGGTTTTTCAGCCCGCAGCCTGAGCCATTTCAACCCATGTGCAATCAGCCTCTTGCAGATCGACCGAGCAGACGCTGATCAGGTTACGAAGTTTTTCCGCAATGACTTGGGCCCGGTGCCAGCTCAAACCGTCGACGACGATCCCGATGTTCAGCAAATCGCCCTGACGCTGCACATTCACTTGTTGCGGTGTGAGCAACTGCAAGGCGAACAGGTTAAGGGCGCGACACAGCAGGTCCGGCTCGGCTTCGGCCAGCAATTGATAGTGGGCCCGGCAATGGGCATTGCCGGCATTCCAGACATCGGCGCGGGTGTGTGGGGTGTTCACGGCTTCGAGATGCGGCATGTTCAGGGCTCCAGATTCCATGGAGAAATTTTTACATCCGCCGCCGGGTATTTCTTCTCTATGATGGTCTAAAAGGCGCATTTCAAGAATTGTTGAATTCGCTTGTTAATCAATTCAGGGTTTTTTTATGCAGAGCGAGTTGGACAGCTACGACCGCAAGATCCTCGCGTTGCTGCAGGAAGACGCATCACTTTCCAGCGCACAGATCGCCGAGCAGGTGGGGCTCTCGCAGTCGCCGTGCTGGCGGCGGATTCAGCGGATGAAAGAGGAGGGCATAATCCGTGGCCAGGTAACCTTGCTCGACCGCAAGAAAATCGGCCTGAACACGCAGATTTTCGCGCAAGTCAAACTCAACGCCCACGGGCGTTCGAACTTCACCGAGTTTACCGAGGCGATTCGCGGTTTTCCCGAAGTGCTGGAATGTTACGTGCTGATGGGGGCAGTGGATTTCATGCTGCGCATCGTTGCGGCTGACATCGAGGCGTACGAGCGGTTCTTTTTCGAGAAGCTGTCGCTGGTACCGGGGATTCAGGAGGTGAATTCGATCGTGGCGTTATCGGAGATCAAGTCGACCACCAGTTTGCCGGTCTGAGACTCTGCGGCAATTGTGTGGGCCCCATCGCCAGCAGGCTGGCTCCCACATTGGTTTTGTGTACGCCACAAATCCCCTGTGGGAGCCAGCCTGCTGGCGATGGCGGTATTACAGGCGCAGCAGCATTTTCCAGGCGCGATTTTGATAAACAGCAATCGCCTGCTGCTTGCGTGCATCCAGCGATTCATCGGTGATCGGCTCGTTAGCCAGTTGCGCCAACTGTTTCAGCTCGCCAAACAAGCGGTCCATCTCCGGGATTTCCAGCACGGTGCGCGCATGGTGCAGCCAAACCTGAATGCGTTCGATGCGCGGCAGTTGCTCGGCGAGGTCTTCCGGTTGTTGCTGATAACGCTGCAATTGCAGCGAGTTGGCTTCTTCGCCCAGCAGGCGCGGCAGCCAGCTGCCCAGTTGCGCAGCGCCTTGGCGATTGCCACGGGTGTTGCGCTCGGCGGTCCAGGTGCGGGCCAGCAGCCAGCGCGAAGTGGTCAGGGAGAACAGGCCCCAGCGCGGGTCTTGCAGCTCTTCGAGGAACTGCTCCGGCGCGGCTTTGCGCACGTCTTCGTCGTCGACACCGGCTTGTACCAGCGGGCGCCAGTCTTCGAGCAGGGCATCGAGCGCGACACGCAGGTCGTGGGTCGACTGACGTGGAGCGGCTTGGCCGAGGCTGCTGATCAGGGCGCGCATTTCCGCGAGGCTTTCGACCCAATCCTGCAACAAACGCCAGTGACCGTTGAAACGATACTGTTCGGCCAGGCGCTGGCTGCTGCCCAGAAAGTGCCAGCTCAGCGCGGCGAAGGCGTCGTCCAGCGGAGTTTCGGCAGTGATCTGCGGCGCCGGGAGGCTCAGGGAATAGCTGTGGGCGTCGTACAAACGATAACCGCGCTCGGCCTTGCTGATGTCGCACGGCATCAAGGCCAGGGTCTCGGCCAGTTCGGCGGCCAGTTCCAGCAGGGCCGCCGGTTCGCCTTCGCGCAGTTCCAGCTCGAGCTCGCAGATTTCTTCCTTCTGCTTGCCGACGACTACATGCCCCAGGTCCAGCGCGGCTTCGATCACCACTTTGGCCTTGCCACGACCCCAGGCGATTTCGGCGCGCTCGCGGACGAAATCAGTGGTGAAGATCGGCTTGAGGGTTTTCTTGTCCAGGTCGGCCAACGCTTCGGGCCAGCATTCGCCGTCGAGTTTCTTAACGTCGAGCTTGGCTTTGGGCAGGTTCCAGTCGTACTCGTTACGCTCGGACAGACCGGCGATGCTCTGGCCACGGGTCTTGAGCGTCTGAATCACTTCTTCGCCATCGCGGCGCAGGCGCAGGGCAACCTTGGCGCGGGCCAGGTCGCGTTCAGGCGTGTCGAAGTACTGATTCATCAACTCACGGCGTTCCCAGCCACTTTTGTTGCGTTTTTTCAGGAGTGGGTGCTCGCGCAAGGCGGCGAGGGTTTCGCGGCTGACGCGGAGTTTGATTTCGGTTTCTTTCTGCATGGCCGGAAAATCCAGGATCGGGAGCGCAGCCGGGGGAATGTGTGGCTGCCAAGGTCATGCAGTGTACAGCACTGGCAAAACCTGCGCGCCGCAACGGTTTATTCCTGCCATCGGATGGTTCTATGATGGACCTCAATTCGGGAGCCGGGAGTCAGCGATGCCATTGCCGTCCATGAAAGATCAGTTCGCTGCGCTGATCGCTGCACCGTCAGTCAGTTGTACCCAGCCCGGGCTCGATCAATCCAACCGCCCGGTTATCGATCTGTTGGCGACATGGTTGGGTGAGCTGGGTTTTGCCTGCGACATCCAGCAGGTCAATCCCGGCAAATTCAACCTGCTCGCCACTTTCGGCAGCGGTCCTGGGGGCCTGGTGCTGGCCGGGCATAGCGACACCGTGCCGTTCGATGGCGCGCTATGGCAGACCGATCCGTTGAAACTGACCGAAGTCGACGGCCGTTGGGTGGGCTTGGGCAGTTGCGACATGAAGGGTTTTTTTGCCTTGGCTATCGAAGCGGTCATACCGTTGCTCGACCAACCGTTCAAGCAGCCGTTGCTGATTCTCGTCACCTGCGACGAGGAAAGCTCAATGTCTGGCGCCCGGGCGCTGGCAGCCGCGGGTCGTCCCCTGGGGCGCGCGGCGGTGATCGGCGAGCCGACCGGGCTCAAGCCGATTCGCATGCACAAAGGCATCATGATGGAGCGCATCGACATTCTCGGGCAGAGCGGTCACTCCTCCGATCCGCGTCTGGGCCACAGCGCTCTGGAAGCCATGCACGATGCCATCGGTGAACTGCGTGGTCTGCGCCTGTTGTGGCAGCGCGAATTCCGCAATCCGCAGTTCAGTGTGCCGACCCCGACAATGAACTTCGGTTGCATCCATGGCGGCGACAACCCCAACCGCATCTGCGGCCAATGTTCGCTGGAGTTCGATTTGCGGCCGTTGCCGGGCATGGACCCGCAAGCCCTGCGCGCCGAGATCTTGCACAAGCTCAACCCGATTGCCGAGCGCCATCAGGTGAAGATCGATTACGCACCCTTATTCCCCGAAGTGCCGCCCTTCGAGCAGGCCGAGGATGCGCAAGTGGTGCGAATTGCTGAAAAGCTCACTGGCCATGCTGCCGAAGCAGTGGCATTCGGCACCGAAGCACCTTATCTTCAGCGCCTTGGCTGCGAAACGCTGGTGCTTGGTCCGGGTGATATCGCTTGCGCCCACCAGCCGGGGGAATACCTGGAAATGTCACGTTTGCAGCCTACGGTGCATCTATTACGTCAGTTGATTGAACATTACTGCCTGACAGCGGCCCCACATAAGCTGTAGGAGCCGGCAAGCCGGCTCCAGCAGGTATAAATTGCCAATGTTTCTACCCGTATTCATGAGGAGACCGCGCGTGTCGCCAAGCCTGTTCCGACGATAACCATCAGCCCGCTGTGCGTTTTCCGCTTCGCCCATTTTTTGGCTGCTATTTGTTACAGGCCCAGGTTCATGCCCGAATACGTTAATTGGCTTCGTCACGCTTCGCCTTACATCAACGCCCACCGCGATTGCACCTTTATCGTCATGCTGCCCGGCGACGGTGTCGAGCATCCGAATTTCGGCAATATCGTCCACGACCTGGTGCTGCTGCACAGCCTGGGCGTGCGGCTGGTACTGGTTCACGGCTCGCGTCCGCAAATTGAAGCGCGCCTGGCTGCTCGCGGCCTGACCCCGCACTACCACCACGGCATGCGCATCACCGACGCCGCGACCCTGGAATGCGTAATCGATGCCGTCGGCCAGTTGCGCATTGCCATCGAAGCGCGGCTGTCCATGGACATGGCTTCATCGCCGATGCAGGGCTCGCGCCTGCGGGTGACCAGCGGCAACCTGGTCACGGCCCGACCGATCGGCGTGCTTGAAGGCGTCGATTATCACCACACCGGCGAAGTGCGCCGGGTCGACCGCAAGGGTATCAACCGCCTGCTCGACGAACGCTCCATCGTGCTGCTGTCGCCCTTGGGTTATTCGCCGACCGGCGAGATCTTCAACCTCGCCTGTGAAGACGTCGCGACCCGCGCGGCTATCGAATTGGGCGCGGACAAGCTGCTGCTGTTCGGCTCCGAGCCGGGCCTGATCGATGAGAACGGGCGTCTGGTTCGCGAGTTGCGTCCGCAGCAAGTGCCGGCGCATCTGCAGCGTCTGGGCAGCAACTATCAGGCGGAACTGCTGGATGCGGCGGCCGAGGCTTGCCGCGGTGGTGTGGCTCGCAGCCATATTGTCAGCTACGCCGAAGACGGCGCGCTGCTGACCGAACTGTTCACCCGCGACGGTGGCGGTACGCTGGTGGCCCAGGAGCAATTCGAGGTGGTGCGCGAAGCGGCCATCGAGGACGTCGGCGGTTTGCTGGATCTGATCAGCCCGCTGGAAGAGCAGGGCATCCTGGTGCGTCGCTCCCGTGAAGTACTGGAGCGCGAAATCGAGCAGTTCAGCGTGGTTGAGCGAGAGGGCATGATCATCGCCTGTGCGGCGTTGTATCAGATTGCCGATTCGGATGCCGGGGAGCTGGCGTGCCTGGCGGTGAACCCGGAGTATCGCCATGGCGGTCGTGGTGATGAGTTGCTGGAGCGCATCGAGACCCGTGCCCGGGCTCAGGGTTTGAAAACCCTGTTCGTCCTCACCACCCGTACTGCGCACTGGTTCCGCGAACGTGGTTTCGTGCCGAGCAGCGTCGAGCGCCTGCCGTCGGCGAGGGCATCGCTGTACAACTACCAGCGTAATTCGAAGATCTTCGAAAAAGCCCTGTAACCGAGTTGCCCCACCTGATCGTTCCCGCGCGTGGGAACGATCACTACTCAGCCACAAACTTCGCACTGACATAGGGCGAATAGTCCGCCAGCACCGTTTCAACCTTCCCTTGTTCCTTCAGGAACTTCGCCGTCTACCAATCGCCTTGGCCATGCCGCCGTCCAGCAGCGCAGTGCTTTGCTGTGCCTTGGCATCCGGAAACGCTAGGGTCGATGCTGATTTGATAACCAACCGTGAGACTCCCCGTTTGGGCGCCGAAGAAACCGCCGTCGATACACAAACTGTAACAATTGATCCGGATAGTGCGCGTCTGATTGGCATGGGCCGCCTTTCGGTAAAAGCATTGTTTCCGAATTGCGTGAGCGCTAAACGAACTAAAAAACCACCAATAAATACCATTTAGTAATTAGCTTGCGAGCGGCTCTGGCTCTAGGCCGCAGCGGTTGCGGCGCAGAGCTAAATGCCTAAATGGTCTTAGAAAAGAGCCAGCTAATTCTTTTCAGGTTTATGACATACGCAACACCTTGCAGTGACCCAAAAGCCGGGCATTAGACGATGGTCGTAGACACACATGGTTACGATTGACTTGTGAGTCACGGTCTGGCGCTAATCGCTCATCTTAGGATTTTCGGGCGTCGACTCGAAACCAGGAACACAACAATTAGAATCCAGAGGAGCTTCACAATGAACAAGTCCACCTTGGCTCTTGCCGTAGCCGTAGGGGTTTTGGCGCAGCAGGCAGGCGCCGCAGGTTTCATCGAAGACAGCAAGGCTTCCGTCAGTTCCCGCACGATGTATTTCAACAACGATAACCGCGAAGGCGGTGCGGATCAGAAAGAGTCTGCCGAAGGCCTGAAGTTTGATTATCTGTCGGGCTTCACTCAGGGTTCTGTTGGTTTCGGTATCGACGCCCAGGCGCTGGTGGGGATCCATCTGGACGGTGGCAAGGGCCATCATCCGGACGCCAATACGTTTTTCCCAAGCGATACCGATGGTTCGGCCGTAGACGAGTGGAGCCGTGCGGCCGCTAACGTCAAGGCTCGCTTCTCGAAAACCGAAGCTCACCTGGGTGGCGCTCTGCAGCCAAGCCTGCCGATTCTGGTAGCGAACGACAGTCGCCTGCTGCCACAGACCTTTGACGGTGGCACCATCACGTCGAAGGAAATCGACAACGTAACCTTCAACGCAGGTCAGCTGGAACACTCGGCGGGTCGTGCCTCGTCCAACTCCACCGGCCTGGCCGTCAATGGTGGTACCCAGGACAGCAACCAGTTCCGCTACGCCGGTGCCGACTGGAAGGTCACCAAAGACCTGACCCTGCAGTACTACCATTCGAATCTGAAGGACTACTACAAGCAGGACTTCCTTGGTCTGGTCCATGTGTTCACGATCGATGCCAAACAATCCTTCAAGACGGATATCCGCTATTTCGACAGCGGCTCTGACGGCAAGAACGGCGATCCAGGCTACCGCTTCAACAACAACGGCGGTTACGCCAAGAACCTGGGTGAGGTCGACAACAAGACCTGGAGCGCCATGTTCACCTACACCCTGGGTGGCAACGCGTTCCTGTTGGGCCACCAGCGTGTAAGCGATGACGGTGGTTTCGTCTTCCTGAACCAGGGCAGCGTAGTCGATGGTAGAGGTCGCCCGGAAGGCAACGGTGGCGCCAGCTTCTACTCGTTCACCGACGCCATGGTTAACAGCTTTATCCGTGCCGGTGAAAACACGACGTTCGGTCAGTACTCCTACGACTTTGCGGCACTGGGTGTACCGGGCCTTAAAACCGCGATTGCTTATCTGCACGGTGACAACATCAAGGCAACGAACGGCCGTGGCCCTGATTCATCCGAGTGGGAACGCGATATGCGCATCGATTACACCATCCAGCAGGGTGCCCTCAAAGGTTTGGGCGTAACGCTGCGTAATGCCGTTTACCGTGGCAGTGAAGTCACCAACAGCCCCGATATAGATCAGACTCGTTTGATCTTCAACTACACCTACAGCTTCCTGTAATCACTGCGTAAAAGAGCCTCGCCTGCTGGCGGGGCTTTTTTACGCGGTTTTTCTTATATTTCCAAAAAGAATATCATTGTTGTTTTTTATTCTTTTTAGCTTTTTTATCTTTCGGCCTAAAGTAACGCCGTCCCGGAGTCACGGATGAGTCCTGGATTGTGTCTACTTTACATCTCCCAACACATTGATCGGTTCAGGCATTGGCCAGACGGCCGATACTCGAACTTGCCCTGAATGGGCATATTCCTAACTGGTATGAAGGATTGTTCAATCAATTCTTTTTGGAATTATGAAGCTGTATCCTGCCGCGGCCAAAAGACCGGTTTAGACGGTTGCCGCGAAATATGCGTTTGAGGATCCCGGGCGACAGATCCAGGACCAGAAACACAGAATTAGAAATCAGAGGAGCGAAACATGAACAAATCCACCTTGGCCATGGCTGTGGCCGTTGGGGTTGTGGCCCAACAGGCAGGCGCCGCGGGTTTTATCGAAGACAGCAAGGCAACATTGGGGTTGCGCAACTTCTACATCAACACCGATTACCGTGACGGTACCGGTCCGAACAAAAACGAAGAGTGGGGCCAGGGCTTCGACCTGCGTTTCATCTCCGGCTACACCCAAGGTACCGTCGGCTTCGGTGTCGATGCGATCGGCCTGTTGGGCGTCAAGCTGGATTCGGGTGGCGGCACCAACGGCGCCAGCGGTAACTCGTACGGCGGCACCGTGTTCCCGAGCAAGTCCAACGGCGAAGCGGTTGATGACTTCTCCAGCCTGGGCCTGACTGCCAAAGCCAAGATTTCCCAGACTGAGCTGAAACTGGGCACCCTGCAGCCAAAACTGCCGGTTATCGTGACCAACGACGGTCGACTGCTGCCGCAAACCTGGCAGGGTGGTCAACTCACCTCCAACGACGTGTTCAAGGATCTGACGCTGATCGGTGGCCAGATCGAGCAGGTCAAAGGGCGTAACTCGAGCAACAACCAACAGTTATCCATTTCCGGCGCCAACGGCCGTAGCGCAGCGGCTCGCGACAGCAACAAATTCATCTATGGCGGCGGTGACTACAAAATCACCAAAGACCTGACCGCCCAGTACTACTATGGCAATCTGGAAGACTTCTACAAGCAGCACTTCCTCGGTCTGGTGCACAACTGGGCTATCGGTCCGGGCATCCTGAAGTCTGACTTGCGCTACTTCAACAGCTCCGACGACGGTGCCAACGGCAGCAACCCGTTGTACTACACCACGGGTAACTACAAAGGCGCAGCCAACGGCAAAGGCAAGGTCGACAACAACCTGTACAGCGGCCTGTTCCTGTACACGGTTGCCGGTCACACCTTCGGTGGTGGTTACCAGGTCAGCAACGGTAGCAGCGACTTCCCGTGGTTGAACCAGGGTGACGGTTCGTCGAACTACACCATCACCGACATGCAAATCCAGAAGTTCGGCCGTGCCGGCGAACGTACCTGGCAAGCACGCTACTCCTACGACTTTGCCAAAGTCGGGGTGCCAGGCCTGACGGCGGGTCTGATTTACCTGCACGGTGACGACATCGATACGGTCAACGCTCGCGGTGGTGAGGCGGCCAGCGGAGCTTCCGAGTGGGAACGCGACCTGAGCGTTGCTTACGTCGTACAGGAAGGCCCGTTGAAGAACCTTGGCGTGGCCTGGAAAAATGCCACCTGGCGCACCGACCTGCCGAACACACGCTCCCAGGACGAAAACCGCGTGATCCTCAGTTACTCGCTCCCGCTGCTGTAATAGCGTTCGGTAACAGCGATAAAAAAAGCCCCGCCCGGCATCACGCCGGGCGGGGCTTTTGCGTCTCCAAAGCGGGTTCACCCCCGTAAATCCGCCTTGAAATTCCCTTCTTTACAGCAACTCAAGGCCTTCTCGAACCTTGGGGGCGATGTTCGTCGTGATGCGTGCGTGCGTCCAGTGAACAGATATTTAATATTCAATTACGATCTAAATAAATCGATATTTATTCTTTTTAATAGATAACAAACACAGGCACAGTTGAGTTCATCAAGCACTCACAAGGAGCCGCACCATGAGCCTCAGACTTGGCGATATCGCCCCCGACTTCGAACAGAATTCCAGCGCCGGTATCATCCGCTTCCATCAATGGCTGGGCGATAGCTGGGGCGTGCTGTTTTCCCATCCGGCGGACTTCACGCCAGTGTGCACCACCGAACTCGGCTTCACGGCCAGGCTCAAGGATGAATTTGCCCAGCGTGGAGTCAAGGCCATCGCCTTGTCAGTGGACCCGGTGGAATCCCATCACAGATGGATCGAGGACATTAACGAGACCCAGAACACCCAGGTCAACTTCCCGATCCTCGATGACGCGGACCGCAAGGTCTCGGATCTCTACGACCTGATCCATCCCAACGCCAATGACACCCTGACCGTGCGCTCGCTGTTTGTGATCGATCCGAACAAGAAGGTTCGGCTGACCATCACCTACCCGGCGAGCACTGGTCGTAATTTCAACGAAATCCTGCGGGTGATCGACTCGCTGCAACTCACCGACAACTACAAGGTGGCCACCCCGGCCAACTGGCAAGACGGTGACGAAGTGGTGATCGTGCCATCGCTCAAGGATGAGGATGAGGATGAAATCAAACAGCGGTTTCCCAAGGGCTATCGGGCGGTGAAGCCATACTTGCGTCTGACGCCGCAGCCGAATCGCTAACGGCTGCTGTAGGAGCCGGCTTGCTGGCGATCTTTACAGAGGCGCATCGTCCTGCAGGAGCTGGCGCAGGCTGCGATTTATTCAAGAAGGTAGGCGACTTTCAGGCCGTTTCGACGGCCTTTTTTTTGCCTGGAGAAAATCGGCCCTTATATCTCTTAAAGGAATAACCAAATGAATAAATATGATTTATGGATATATAAATCAACTGTTAATGTCACTCCATCGAAGCGAGATCGCAAACCGCGAATCGCCAGCACCATTCAAGGAATCGTCTGAATGTTGGTCGTCTCACTTGGTGGCAGTCCCAGTCAACGCTCCCGTTCCGGGATGCTGCTGGATCGCTCCCGGCGTTGGTTACAAGAGCAGGGCGTGGAAGTGGTGAGTTATCAGGTACGGGACTTCCCCGCTGAAGATTTACTGCACGCACGCTTCGACAGCCCCAAGGTGATCGACCTGCTGCAACAGATTGAAAATGCCGATGGCCTGCTGATCGCCACGCCTGTGTACAAGGCTTCGTTTTCCGGTGCATTGAAGACCGTGCTGGATTTACTGCCTGAACGGGCCTTGAGCCACAAGGTGGTGTTGCCGATGGCGACCGGGGGCAGCATCGCTCACATGCTCGCGGTGGATTACGCGCTCAAACCGGTGCTCTCGGCGCTGAAAGCGCAGGAAATGCTCCACGGTATTTTCGCGGTGGACAGTCAGATCGCTTACGGCGAAGGCAGTGCCCTGGCGCAGTTGGCCCCGGAGCTTGAGCAACGCCTGGAAGAGTCGCTGGAACTGTTTTTAGGCGCCATGGCACGACGGCCCAAGCCGCTCGATCCGAACCTGTTGAATGAACGTTTATTGAGTGCTCGCTGGAGCATTTAAGCCTTACCAAAACCATTGATGTACTGGCCTTACTCGCCCGCTAACGGGCAAGCAGGTGCAGCCAAAACCCAACTGCAAAAAGGAGAGCGCTATGCGCACTGTCATTTTGCGTCGTGGTCTGGTCGCTCTGTTTGCTGCGGCTGTAACCTTCGGCGCCATTACACAAGCTCAGGCCGAGACTCTGCGAATCGGCTATCAAAAGTACGGCACCCTGGTGCTGCTCAAAGCCAAGGGCACTCTGGAAAAACGCCTCGCCGCCCAAGGCGTGGACGTGCAATGGACTGAATTCCCCGGCGGCCCTCAACTGCTCGAAGGCCTGAACGTCGGCTCCATCGACTTCGGCGTCACTGGCGAGACTCCTCCGGTATTCGCTCAAGCCGCCGGTGCCGATCTGCTCTATGTTGCCTATGAACCACCTGCGCCGAACAGCGAAGCGATCCTCGTACCGAAAGACTCACCGATCAAATCGGTCGCGGACCTCAAGGGCAAGAAAGTTGCCTTGAACAAAGGCTCCAACGTTCACTACCTGCTGGTGCGTGCACTGGAAGACGCCGGCCTCAAATACACCGACATTCAAACCGTATTCCTGCCGCCAGCCGATGCCCGCGCTGCCTTCGAACGAGGCAGTGTCGATGCGTGGGTGATCTGGGATCCGTATCAGGCGGCCGCCGAGAAACAGCTGCAAGCGCACACCCTGCGCGACGGCAAAGGCATCGTCGACAACCACCAGTTCTATCTGGCGACCAAACCCTACGCGCAGAAAAATCCCGAGGTGATCAAGACCCTCGTCGAAGAAGTGCGCGCCGTCGGCGAATGGTCCAAAGCCAATCCTGAAGACGTGACCCAACAGGTTTCGCCGCTGCTCGGCCTGCCGGCCGACATCACCCTGACCTCGGTTAAACGCCAGGGCTACGGTGCGCTGTTCCTGACTCCGGAAGTGGTCGCTGCCCAGCAGAAAATCGCCGACACCTTCTTCCAGCTCAAGCTGATTCCCAAGCCTTTGAGCATCAAGGATGTGATCTGGACGCCACCTGCAGCCGTTGCCCAAAACTCTGCAACCAAAGCCCAGTAAACCGATTCCCCAAGGAGACCACTCCAATGAGCCTCAATATCTTCTGGTTCCTGCCTACCCACGGCGACGGCCATTACCTTGGCACCGCTGAAGGCGCACGCGCCGTCGACCACGGCTACCTGCAACAAGTCGCGCAAGCGGCGGATCGTCTGGGTTTTGGCGGCGTGCTGATTCCCACCGGACGTTCTTGCGAAGACTCGTGGCTGGTGGCGGCGTCGCTGATTCCGGTAACCCAGCGTTTGAAATTTCTTGTCGCCCTGCGCCCCGGGATCATTTCCCCGACGGTGGCCGCGCGTCAGGCGGCGACCCTGGATCGTCTGTCCGGTGGCCGTGCGCTGTTCAACCTGGTCACGGGCGGTGATCCGGAAGAGCTGGCGGGTGATGGACTGTTTCTCAGCCATGAAGAGCGTTATCAGGCTTCGGTAGAATTCACCCGCATCTGGCGCCGTGTGCTCGAAGGCGAAACCGTCGACTACGATGGCCAGCACATCAGCGTCAAAGGCGCGAAATTGCTTTACCCGCCGATCCAGCAGCCGCGTCCGCCGTTGTACTTTGGCGGGTCGTCGGAAGCCGCGCAGGACCTGGCCGCCGAGCAGGTGGAAATGGTCCTGACCTGGGGCGAGCCGCCGGCCGCCGTGGCGGAAAAAATCGAACAGGTCCGCGCCAAGGCCGCCAAGCTTGGCCGTACCGTGCGCTTCGGCATTCGCCTGCATGTCATTGTGCGTGAAACCAACGATGAAGCCTGGAAAGCGGCGGATCGCCTGATCTCCCACCTGGACGACGAAACCATCTCGCGTGCCCAGGCTTCGCTGGCGCGGTTCGACTCGGTCGGCCAACAACGCATGGCTGCGCTGCACGGTGGCAACCGCGACAATCTGGAAGTCAGCCCCAATTTGTGGGCCGGTGTCGGCCTGGTGCGTGGTGGTGCTGGCACGGCACTGGTGGGCGATGGACCGACCGTGGCCGCACGGGTGAAGGAATACGCGGACCTGGGCATCGACACCTTTATCTTCTCCGGTTATCCACACCTGGAAGAGTCGTACCGAGTGGCTGAACTGCTGTTCCCGCACCTCGATATCGAACGCCCTGAATTGCCGAAAAGTGCTGGCTACGTCAGCCCGTTTGGCGAGATGGTCGCCAACGATATTCTTCCTAAAGCTGCGTCCCAGAGCTGAGGCGCGCCATGAAGAAAATCATCCACAGCCTTGCGCCCTGGGCGTTGCCGGTGTTGTTGCTGGCGGTGTGGCAGTTGTCGGTGTCGGCTGGCTGGTTGTCGACACGAATTCTGCCGGCGCCAATCGCGGTGATTGAGGCGGGGGTCAGTCTGGTGCGCAGCGGCGAGATCTGGACGCACCTGGCGATCAGTGGCTGGCGCGCGGCGCTGGGTTTCACCATCGGTGGCAGCATCGGTCTGGTATTGGGCTTCATCACCGGTCTGTCGAAGTGGGGCGAAAGCCTGCTCGACAGCTCGGTGCAGATGATCCGCAACGTACCGCACCTGGCGCTGATTCCGCTGGTGATCCTGTGGTTCGGCATCGACGAGTCGGCGAAGATTTTCCTGGTGGCATTGGGCACGTTGTTCCCGATCTATCTCAACACTTACCACGGCATCCGCAACGTCGATCCGGCGCTGGTAGAGATGGCGCGCAGTTATGGCCTGTCCGGTTTCAGCCTGTTCTGGCAGGTGATTCTACCGGGCGCGTTGCCTTCGATTCTGGTCGGCGTGCGCTTTGCCCTGGGCTTTATGTGGCTGACGCTGATCGTTGCTGAAACCATCTCGGCCAGTTCCGGCATCGGCTATCTGGCGATGAACGCCCGGGAGTTTTTGCAGACCGACGTGGTGGTGCTGGCGATTCTGCTCTACGCGGTGCTCGGCAAACTCGCCGACCTCGCGGCCCGAGGGCTTGAGCGCGTATGGCTGCGCTGGCATCCGGCGTATCAAGTAGCCAAAGGAGGTGCGGCATGACGGCTCAACAACCTCCACGCTTGCTGCGCGGGATTCCGCTGGCAGTGCGCAACCTGCAAAAGACTTTCGGCGCGCGGCAGGTGCTGCGCGATATTGACCTGCATATTCCGGCGGGGCAATTCGTCGCCGTGGTCGGTCGCAGCGGCTGCGGCAAAAGTACCTTGCTGCGCTTGCTTGCCGGTCTCGACCAGCCCACGGGCGGTGATTTGCTCGCCGGTGCCGCGCCACTGAGCGATGCACGGGAAGACACTCGACTGATGTTCCAGGAGGCCCGTCTGCTGCCGTGGAAAAAAATCATCGACAACGTCGGGCTGGGCCTCAAGGGCAACTGGCGGCCACAAGCGCTGGCGGCACTGGACGCGGTAGGCCTGGCCGATCGTGCCAACGAGTGGCCGGCAGCGTTGTCCGGCGGGCAGAAGCAACGCGTGGCCCTGGCCCGTGCGCTGATCCATCAGCCGCGCCTGTTGTTGCTCGACGAGCCTTTGGGTGCCCTGGATGCATTGACCCGAATCGAAATGCAGCAACTGATCGAACGGCTGTGGCAGCAACACGGCTTCACCGTATTGCTGGTGACCCATGACGTCAGCGAAGCGGTGGCGATTGCCGATCGGGTGATCCTGATCGAAGACGGCGAAGTCGGCCTGGACCTGCACGTGGAACTGCCGCGCCCTCGGGTTCGAGGCTCTCATCGGCTGGCGGCGCTGGAAACCGAAGTGCTCAATCGCGTGCTGGCGCTCCCGGGCCAGCCGCCGGAACCGGAACCTGTTTCACCCTTGCCCACGCAGTTGCGCTGGGCTCAATAACTCAAGTTTTCCCCAACGACAGGAATCAACACCATGACTATCAAAGCCATCAACGTTCGCAACCAGTTCAAAGGCTCCATCAAGGAAATCGTCCTCGGTGATGTGCTGTCGGAAATCGACGTGCAGACCGCGTCCGGCATCGTCACTTCGGTGATCACTACACGTTCGGTGAAAGAGCTGGAACTGGCGGTCGGCAGCGAAGTGATCGCGTTTGTTAAATCCACCGAGGTATCGATCGCCAAGTTGTGAGCCACATGCGTAAACAACAACCCCGAAGGGTTTGAGCCCTTCGGGGTTTTTCCATGTGTGCTTGTCTTGGGATAAGTGGTGCGGCCATCGCGGGCAAGCCCGCTCCCACAAGGATCTCCAGCGGACACAGATTTTGTTTTCGACCAATAAACCTGTGGGGGCGGGCTTGCCCGCGATGAGGCCGGTCAGGCTACTGGAAATCTCGCTTGGGAAGATAGAGCGGCAAATACAACCCCAGGTACGCATCAAACACCCGCATCCCTTCCTCGGCCATGCGCGGCGTAATCTGCCCGTGCTGCTGCACCGAGCGCGCGTAAACCCGATCACCCAGCTCCATGGCCAGGGCAAACACGTCGACATCACCCGGCAGCTTCGGCAACTCGAAGTGCTGGTCGAAGAGCTTGTGCATCAGGTCGCCCAGTTCGATGTCGTGCTGGCGGTCGGCCTGGGTGACTTCGGTCAGGCCGTGCTGGGCAAGGATGAGCTGGCGGGCGGCGGCGTCCTCTTCGTAGATGTCCAGCATGCGTTGCTCGACCAGTCGCGACAGGTCACGCCAACCACTCAATGAATCATGGTCGATAGGTGCTTGCAGGCAGGCGCGGAAGGCGGCGTGGACGTCGGCCGTCAGGGCTTCGAGCAGGGCGGGGACGCTGGCGAAGAAATGGTAGACGGAGGAGGGCGGGATCTGCGCGCGCTCGGCAACACTATAGATCGACAAACTGGCCACGCCCTCGGCGGCCAGCAGCGTGCGGGCGGCATCGAGGATCGAGTCGATCCGCGCCTGGCTGCGTGCGCGGGGTTTGCGGGCGGTGGCTACGCGTGTCATTGGAGTCTCCTGCGGGGCAGCGGGCATTGTACGCAGAGCGCAGGATTGATCCATACCTGTGGCGAGGGGGCTTGCCCCCGTTGGAGGGCGAAGCACTCCCGAGTCCGACACTTGCCGCGTTTCTGATGCAACGAAATCGCATGTTTCAGGTCTGCTTCGCGGCCCAACGGGGGCACGCCCCCTCGCCACAAAGTTTGATGTCAGCCGATCCCTGTGGAGCCAGCCTGCTGGCGATCCGCCGAAGGCGGCCATAAAAAAACGCCGCGGGCTGTGAGGCTCGTGGCGTTGTTTTTTTACTGCAACCGCTTACACGGTATGCAGGTACCAGTTGTACTCGAGGTCGGAGATGGAGTGTTCGAACTCCTCCAGCTCACTCTCTTTACAGGCGACAAAGATATCGATGTATTTCGGATCGATGTACTTGGCCATGACTTCGCTGTCGTCCAGCTCACGCAGGGCATCGCGCAAGTTGTTCGGCAGGCTCTGCTCGTTCTGCTCGTAGCTGTTGCCTTCCACCGGTGCACCCGGCTCGATCTTGTTGACCAGACCGTGGTGAACGCCAGCCAGGACCGAAGCCATCAGCAGGTACGGGTTGGCATCGGCACCAGCCACCCGGTGTTCGATGCGCACGGCATCCGAGGAGCCGGTTGGTACGCGGATCGCCACAGTGCGGTTATCCAGGCCCCAGCACGGGGAGTTCGGCACGTAGAACTGGGCGCCGAAACGACGGTACGAGTTGACGTTCGGGCAGAGGAAAGCCATCTGCGCTGGTAGGGTCTCGAGCACACCGCCGATCGCGTGACGCAGTGCGGCGTTCTGCTCGGGATCCTCACTGGCAAAAATATTCTTGCCGTCGTTGTCGAGAATCGAAATGTGTACGTGCAGACCATTACCTGCCTGGCCCGGGTACGGCTTGGCCATGAAGGTGGTGTCCATTTCATGGTCGTATGCGATGTTCTTGATCAGGCGCTTGAGCAGGACCGCGTAGTCGCAGGCCTTTATAGGGTCGGCCACGTGGTGCAGGTTCACTTCGAACTGCGCCGGGGCACTTTCCTTGACGATGGCGTCGGCCGGGATGCCTTGCTCTTTGGCACCTTCCAGAATGTCCTGGAGGCAATCGACGTATTCATCGAGGTCGTCGATCAGGTAGACCTGAGTCGAATGCGGGCGTTTGCCGGAGATCGGCGAGCGCGGTGGTTGTGGCCGGCCGTTCACGTTCTCCTGGTCGATCAGGTAGAACTCCAGTTCAAACGCGGCGCAGATAGTCAGGCCCAGCTCATCGAACTTGGTCACGACTTGTCGCAAAACTTCCCGCGGGTCGGCGAAGAAAGGATCGCCTTCGAGTTCGTGCATGGTCATCAACAGTTGCGCGGTCGGGCGCTTCTGCCATGGCTCGTTGCACAGGGTGTCGGGGATTGGATAGCAGATTCGATCGGCGTCGCCGATGTCCAGGCCCAGGCCGGTGCTTTCCACCGTAGAGCCGTTGATATCCAGGGCAAATAGAGAGGCCGGCAGGTTGATGCCTTTCTCGTAAACCTTGTGGAGGCTGGTGCGTTCAATGCGCTTGCCGCGCACCACACCATTCATATCCGCAATCAGAAGGTCAACGTACAGAACCTCAGGATGTTCCTTAAGGAACGCGTTCGCTTCGTTAAGCTGAACGGCACGCGGGGGTACCGACATGATGCAACACCTTTGTTGTTAAAAATATCAATCATTGATCTTTTCTGGTTTCAGTCAACCCGAACGGCCTGCCGAAGTCAAGCGAGGCCTCTTTTGCCCTAAAAAAGCGCTCGTATGGCTTTATTGGGGCACTTTGGGGCGTTTTTATAACCTTGGACGCGATGGCGGCCGCAGGGTTGAGCGGGCCGTGTTGTATTTTTTACGGGGGTGTTGTGTAAAAAAATGAACAAGGCTAAGCTCGAATCAAACCCATAACAGCAATAATACCGGGGTGCTTCATGTCTCGCCTGCCGTTAATCGGCGTCACCGACTGCTCAAGCCAGCTCGGTCAGCATGCTTGTCACATCAGCGGCGACAACGATACCAACGCTGTGGCTGAAGCGGCGGTGTTGATTATCCCGTCGCTGGCGTTTCGACAATTCCCGTCCGATATTCTGGACGGCCGAAATGGCACCCCCATTACCGTTACTCCATTCAATATAGAACCGATTCACCATAGCGGCCTGGCCATCGTGCAAAGGCGCCGCTTGCGATTGTGCACGCCTGATTTCTGTAGCCCCGCCGGGCAACACGATAGCCTGCTGCAGACACGCCTTTCAACGCGACGCCGATGCGTCAAACAACGCCTGACTTTCAAGGGTCAGACAACTCAAGCCTAGAGGCATTTATGAGTAACAACCTCGACCAGCTCACCGATTGGTTGAAAGACCACAAGATCACAGAAGTCGAATGCATGATTGGCGACCTGACCGGAATCACCCGGGGCAAGATCTCGCCGACCAACAAGTTCATCGCCGAAAAAGGCATGCGCCTGCCGGAAAGCGTTCTGTTGCAAACCGTAACCGGCGACTATGTCGAAGACGACATCTATTACGAGCTGCTTGACCCGGCCGACATCGACATGATCTGCCGGCCCGACCAGAACGCGGTATTTCTCGTGCCGTGGGCCATCGAACCCACCGCGCAGGTGATCCACGACACCTACGACAAGCAAGGCAACCCGATCGAGTTGTCGCCGCGCAACGTGCTCAAAAAGGTACTGAAACTCTATACCGACAAAGGCTGGCAGCCCATCGTGGCGCCGGAAATGGAGTTCTACCTGACCAAACGCAGTGATGACCCGGATTACCCGCTGCAGCCACCCATCGGCCGCTCCGGTCGCCCGGAAACCGGTCGTCAGTCGTTCTCCATCGAAGCGGCGAACGAATTCGATCCACTGTTCGAAGACGTTTACGACTGGTGCGAGCTGCAGGAACTGGATCTGGACACGTTGATTCACGAAGACGGCACGGCGCAGATGGAAATCAACTTCCGTCACGGTAATGCCTTGTCCCTGGCTGACCAGATTCTGGTGTTCAAGCGCACCATGCGCGAGGCCGCACTCAAGCACGACGTGGCCGCGACGTTCATGGCCAAGCCGATGACCGGTGAGCCTGGCAGTGCCATGCACTTGCACCAGAGCATCATCGACATCGAGACCGGCAAGAACATCTTCTCCAATGAAGACGGGACCATGAGCCAGTTGTTCCTGCACCACATCGGTGGCCTGCAGAAACTGATTCCCGAGCTGTTGCCGTTGTTTGCACCCAACGTCAACTCGTTCCGCCGCTTCCTGCCGGACACCTCGGCACCGGTGAACGTGGAATGGGGCGAAGAAAACCGCACCGTGGGCCTGCGGGTTCCGGATGCCGGGCCGCAGAACCGTCGGGTGGAAAACCGCCTGCCGGGTGCCGATGCCAACCCGTACCTGGCGATTGCCGCGAGCCTGTTGTGCGGTTACATCGGCATGGTCGAGGGCTTGAACCCGAGCGCGCCGGTGGTGGGTCGTGGCTATGAGCGCCGCAATCTGCGCCTGCCGCTGACGATTGAAGATGCGCTGGAGCGCATGGAAAACAGCGCGACGATCGAGAAATACCTGGGTAAAAATTTCATCACTGGCTACGTCGCGGTCAAGCGGGCCGAGCATGAAAACTTCAAGCGCGTGATCAGCTCGTGGGAACGGGAATTCCTGCTGTTTGCCGTCTGACACGCCGGGCGCCGCCGTTGTCGGGTGGCGCTTTCACTGATTTTTTTTAGGAGATTCACATGACCAGCAACAACCCGCAAACCCGTGAATGGCAAACCCTGAGCAACGATCACCACCTGGCCCCGTTCAGTGACTTCAAGCAGCTGAAAGAGAAAGGCCCGCGGATCATCACCAACGCCAAGGGTGTTTACCTCTGGGACAGCGAGGGTAATCAGATCCTCGACGGCATGGCCGGCCTGTGGTGCGTTGCGATCGGTTACGGTCGCGATGAACTGGCCGATGCCGCCAGCAAGCAGATGCGCGAACTGCCTTACTACAACCTGTTCTTCCAGACCGCTCACCCACCGGTGCTGGAGCTGGCCAAGGCCATCGCCGACATCGCACCTGAAGGCATGAACCATGTGTTCTTCACCGGTTCCGGCTCCGAAGGCAACGACACCATGCTGCGCATGGTTCGCCACTACTGGGCGATCAAGGGCCAACCGAACAAGAAAGTCATCATCAGCCGCAAGAACGGTTATCACGGTTCCACCGTGGCCGGCGCGAGCCTGGGTGGCATGACCTACATGCACGAACAGGGCGACTTGCCGATTCCGGGCATCGTCCACATTGCCCAGCCGTACTGGTTCGCCGAAGGCGGCGACATGACCCCTGAAGAGTTCGGCATCTGGGCAGCCAACCAGCTGGAAGAGAAGATTCTGGAAGTCGGCGTCGACAACGTCGGTGCCTTTATTGCCGAGCCGATCCAGGGCGCCGGTGGCGTGATCATTCCGCCAGACACCTACTGGCCGCGGGTCAAGGAAATCCTCGCCAAGTACGACATCCTGTTCGTGGCGGACGAAGTAATCTGTGGTTTCGGGCGCACCGGTGAGTGGTTCGGTACCGATTTCTACGGCCTCAAGCCCGACATGATGACCATTGCCAAAGGCCTGACGTCCGGCTACATCCCAATGGGTGGCCTGATCGTGCGTGATGAAGTCGTGGAAGTGCTCAATGAGGGCGGCGACTTCAACCACGGCTTCACCTACTCCGGGCACCCGGTGGCCGCTGCGGTGGCCCTGGAAAACATTCGTATCCTGCGCGAAGAGAAAATCATCGAGCGTGTCCATGCAGAAACGGCACCGTATTTGCAGAAACGCCTGCGGGAACTGAACGATCATCCTCTGGTGGGTGAAGTTCGTGGGGTTGGCCTGTTGGGCGCCATCGAACTGGTGCAGGACAAAGCCACGCGCAAGCGCTACGAAGGCAAAGGCGTCGGCATGATCTGCCGGCAGTTCTGCTTCGACAACGGCCTGATCATGCGCGCGGTCGGCGACACCATGATCATCGCTCCGCCGCTGGTGATTACACCGGCGGAGATCGATGAGCTGGTGGCGAAGGCCCGCAAGTGCCTTGACCTGACCCTGAGTGCATTGCAGGCCTAAGTGCTAGGCTTTGAGCGGGAATCCCGGGTGCTTCTACGGAAACAGGAATTTTCGCTCAGAGCTGTCATAAAACATTGCAGTTCCTTGAAAGACCGATGTGGATCTTGCCAGACTAGCCGCAGTTCCAGTTGCCCTGGTTCGGCTGCTGAACAAGTGGTTCAAAAAAAGAAAAATTTGGAGCATCACGCATGAAGGCACTAGGTAAAAAGCTCGCAGGCAAGACACTCCTCGCCATGTCCCTGATGGGCGTGATGGCAGGTGCGGCTCAGGCCGACGACAAGGTTCTGCACGTGTACAACTGGTCCGATTACATTGCCCCGGACACCGTCAAGAAGTTTGAAGACGAGTCGGGCATCAAGGTCGTCTACGACGTTTTCGACAGTAACGAAACCCTGGAAGCCAAGTTGCTGGCAGGCAAGTCCGGTTACGACATCGTTGTACCGTCGAACAACTTCCTGGCCAAGCAGATCAAGGCCGGTGTCTACCAGAAGCTGGACAAGTCCAAGCTGCCCAACTGGAAAAACCTGAACACCGACCTGCTCAAGGCGGTATCGGTCAGTGACCCGGGCAACGAACATGCCTTCCCGTACATGTGGGGCTCGATCGGTATCGGTTTCAACGCCGAGAAGGTCAAGGCTGCACTGGGTGCCGATGCGCCAACCAATTCCTGGGACCTGCTCTTCAAACCTGAGAACGCAGCGAAGTTGAAATCGTGCGGTATCAGTTTCCTGGATTCGCCAACCGAGATGATTCCGGTGGCATTGCATTACCTGGGCTATCCAACCGACAGCCAGGACAAAAAACAACTGGCCGAAGCCGAAGCACTGTTCCTGAAGATTCGTCCTTCGGTGGGCTACTTCCACTCGTCCAAGTACATCTCCGACCTGGCGAACGGCAACATCTGCGTAGCCGTTGGTTATTCGGGTGACATCTACCAGGCCAAGTCCCGTGCGGCTGAAGCTGGTGACAAGGTAAAAGTCAGCTACAACATTCCGAAAGAAGGTGCAGGCAGCTTCTACGACATGGTCGCCATCCCTAAAGATGCCGAAAACGTGGAAGGCGCCTACAAGTTCATGACCTTCTTGCAGAAGCCGGAAATCATGGCTGAAATCACCAACGCCGTGCGTTTCCCGAACGGTAACGCGGCCGCCACCCCATTGGTCGAAAAAGAAATCACCGAAGATCCAGGCATCTACCCGCCGGCGGACGTGCTGGCCAAGCTGTACGCGATTGCCGATTTGCCGGCCGCGACCCAGCGGATCCTGACCCGCAGCTGGACCAAGATCAAATCCGGTAAATAAAAAAACACCTGTAGGAGCGAGCCCGCTCGCGATGAACCAGAGAGCACTGCGGGGTGCCAGGCACCCAGCGTCATCGTTGAAGACCATCGCGAGCGTGCTCGCTCCTACAGGTGTCTGTGCATAAAAGTTTTGCTGGAACGGTTTTTCGAGGTTAAGTTGCGCGCCGGTTTTGTTGCCAGGCAACCACGGTTGTCATGTAACGCGGGGCAACTTGGGCCCAACTAATTTTAGAGGACCTCCACTTGCCTATTTTTTCTTTGTTGCGCAACACCATGCTGGCCGTCGCCGGCCTGTCCATCGCTGTCGGTGCCCAGGCTGCCGGTACTGTGCATATTTATAACTGGTCGGATTACATCGGTGAGAGCACCCTGGCCGACTTCCAGAAAGAGACCGGGATCAAACCGGTCTATGACGTGTTCGATTCCAACGAAACCCTGGAAGGCAAGCTGCTGGCCGGGCGTACCGGCTACGACGTGGTCGTGCCGTCGAACCACTTCCTCGGCAAGCAGATCAAGGCGGGGGCGTTCCAGAAGCTCGACAAGTCGCAGCTGCCGAACTATTCGAACCTCGACCCGGTGTTGCTCAAGCGCCTGGAGCAGAACGACCCGGGCAACCTGTACGCCGTGCCATACCTGTGGGGCACCAACGGCATCGGTTACAACGTCGACAAGGTCAAGGCTGTGCTGGGCGTCGATACCATTGATTCGTGGGGCGTGCTGTTCGAGCCGGAGAACATCAAGAAGCTGCAAAGCTGTGGCGTCGCGTTCCTCGATTCCGCCGATGAAATGATGCCGACAGTGCTCAATTACATGGGCCTGAACGCCAACAGCACCAACGCAGAAGACTACAAAAAGGCCGAGGCCAAGTTGCTCGCGGTGCGGCCTTACGTGACCTACTTCCACTCTTCCAAATACATCGCGGATCTGGCCAACGGCGACATCTGCGTAGCCATCGGTTTCTCTGGCGATATCTTCCAGGCGAAAAACCGCGCCGAAGAGGCCAAGAAGGGCGTGAACATCGCCTACTCGATTCCGAAAGAGGGCGGTGCGCTCTGGTTCGACATGCTGGCGATTCCGAAGGACTCGGCCAACGCCAAAGAGGCCCATGCCTTCATCAACTATTTGCTCAAGCCTGAAGTTATCGCCCAGGTCAGTGATTACGTCGGCTACGCCAACCCGAACCCGGGGTCGGACAAACTGATGGAACAGTCCATTCGCACCGACGAAGCGGTTTATCCACCGCAAGAGGTGCTCGACAAGACCTACGTGTCGGTCGAATTACCACCAAACATTCAACGTTTGATGACCCGCAGCTGGACCAAGGTCAAGTCGGGTAAATAGCGACAAGGCTCAAACTATCCAAGGTTGGCTCACCTTGAGCGAACTGCACTCTTTTTTTCTGGGAGTTTCGTAAATGGCAGTTGCCTCCGGCGCCTATAAGAAAGCCCTCGAGGGCGACCAGACACCTAAACAGGTCCTGGTCAAAATCGACCGGGTAACGAAGAAGTTCGACGAGACGATTGCGGTGGACGATGTGTCCCTGGAAATCAAGAAAGGCGAGATTTTCGCCCTGCTCGGCGGTTCTGGATCGGGCAAATCCACCTTGCTGCGCATGCTGGCAGGGTTCGAACGGCCCACGGAGGGTCGCATTTTCCTCGACGGCGTAGACATCACCGACATGCCGCCGTACGAGCGGCCGATCAACATGATGTTCCAGTCCTACGCTTTGTTCCCGCACATGACCGTGGCGCAGAACATCGCCTTCGGCCTCAAGCAGGACAAGATCCCGGCGGCGGAAGTCGACGCTCGCGTGGCCGAAATGCTCAAGCTGGTGCAGATGAGCCAGTACGCCAAGCGCAAGCCGCACCAGTTGTCCGGTGGTCAACGCCAGCGTGTGGCACTGGCCCGTTCGCTGGCCAAGCGGCCGAAGCTGTTGCTGCTCGACGAACCGATGGGCGCACTGGACAAAAAACTGCGCTCGCAAATGCAGCTTGAGCTGGTCGAGATCATCGAGCGCGTCGGCGTAACCTGCGTCATGGTGACCCACGACCAGGAAGAAGCCATGACCATGGCCGAGCGCATCGCGATCATGCACCTGGGCTGGATCGCCCAGATCGGCAGCCCGATCGACATCTACGAAACCCCGACCAGTCGACTGGTCTGCGAATTCATCGGCAACGTCAACATCTTCGAAGGCGAAGTGGTGGACGACGCCGAGGGCCACGCCCTGATTACCTGCAAGGACGTGGACCGCAACATCTACGTCGGCCACGGCATCAGCACTTCGGTGCAGGACAAGTCGGTCACTTACGCGATCCGTCCGGAAAAACTGCTGGTTACCGCCGATATGCCGACCTGCGAGTACAACTGGTCCAGCGGCAAGGTGCATGACATTGCCTACCTGGGCGGCCACTCGGTGTTCTACGTCGAGCTGCCAAGCGGCAAGATCGTCCAGTCGTTCGTGGCCAACGCCGAACGTCGTGGCGCGCGTCCGACCTGGGGCGATCAGGTTTACGTGTGGTGGGAAGACGACAGCGGCGTGGTACTTCGCTCATGAACATGCGCAAGTTCAAACGGCGCCTCAATCGAATAATTCCCGGTGGCCGCCAGTTGGTCATCGGGGTGCCCTTCATCTGGCTGTTCCTGTTCTTCATGTTGCCGTTCTTCATTGTCCTGAAGATCAGCTTCGCCGAAGCCGACGTAGCCATTCCGCCCTACACCGAAATCTACAGCTACGCCGAACAGAAACTGCAGTTGCTGCTGAACCTGGGCAACTACGCGATGCTGGGCGACGACGAGTTGTACATCGCCGCCTACCTCGGCTCGTTGAAGATGGCGCTGATCAGCACCATCCTCTGCCTGCTGATCGGCTACCCGATGGCCTACGGTATCGCCACCGCCCGCAAGGAAATGCAAACGGTGCTGGTGCTGCTGATCATGATGCCGACCTGGACCGCGATCCTGATCCGTGTGTATGCGTGGATGGGCATCCTCAGCAATAACGGTCTGCTTAACGGTTTCCTGATGAGCATGGGCTGGATCAACGAGCCACTGCAGATCCTCAACACCAACCTGGCGGTCTACATCGGGGTTGTGTACTCGTACCTGCCGTTCATGATCCTGCCGCTCTACGCCAACCTGGTGAAACACGACAACAGCCTGCTGGAAGCCGCCTCCGACCTGGGTTCGAGCACCTTCAACAGCTTCTGGAAGATCACCGTGCCGCTGTCGAAGAACGGCATCATTGCCGGCTGCATGCTGGTGTTCATCCCGGTCGTGGGTGAGTTCGTGATCCCGGAACTGCTCGGCGGTCCGGAAACCCTGATGATCGGTAAAGTGCTCTGGCAAGAGTTCTTCAACAACCGCGACTGGCCGGTGGCGTCTGCCCTGGCGGTGGTGATGCTGGCGATCCTGATTGTGCCGATCATCCTGTTCAACCGTAGTCAGGCCAAGGAAATGGAGGGCAAAGAATGAAGCGCTTCAGTTTCTCCAGCCTGATGCTGGTAGTGGGTTTGCTGTTCATCTACGCACCGATGCTGATCCTGGTGATCTACTCGTTCAACGCCTCGAAACTGGTGACGGTATGGGGTGGCTGGTCGATCAAGTGGTACGTCGGCCTGCTCGACAACACCCAACTGATGGGCTCGGTGCTGCGCTCGCTGGAAATCGCCTGCTACACGGCGATTGCTGCGGTGGCACTGGGTACATTGGCTGCGTTCGTCCTGACCCGCATCACCCACTTCAAGGGCCGCACGCTGTTCGGCGGCCTGGTCACCGCGCCGCTGGTGATGCCCGAAGTGATCACCGGTCTGTCGCTGTTGCTGCTGTTCGTGGCCATGGCACAGATGATCGGCTGGCCGCAGGAGCGGGGCATCGTCACCATCTGGATCGCGCACACGACTTTCTGTGCGGCGTATGTGGCGGTGGTGGTGTCGGCGCGCCTGCGTGAACTGGACCTGTCCATCGAAGAGGCGGCCATGGACCTCGGCGCGCGGCCGTGGAAGGTATTCTTCCTGATCACCATCCCGATGATCGCGCCGTCGCTGGCGGCCGGTGGCATGATGTCCTTCGCCCTGTCGCTGGACGACCTGGTGCTGGCCAGCTTCGTGTCGGGCCCGGGTTCCACGACCCTGCCGATGGAAGTGTTCTCGGCAGTGCGCCTGGGCGTGAAGCCTGAGATCAACGCCGTGGCCAGCCTGATTCTGTTGGCGGTTTCGCTGGTGACCTTCCTCGTCTGGTTCTTCAGCCGTCGCGCGGAAGAGAACCGCAAGCGGGCGATCCAGCTGGCGATCGAAGAAGCGGCAGCCGACTCCTGGAAACAACCGGACGTGCGTCGCGCTCAGGCTCCGCAAGCGGCATGAGCCTGAAGTCGGGTTGACCGCTATCCTGTGGCCACCCCAGATACTTTGTAGGAGCCGGCTTGCTGGCGATGGTGGTTCAGCAGCATTGATGTCGACTGACACACCATCGCCAGCAAGCCGGCGCCTACAGGTTTCCATGCCATCCAGTGGGTTGTCCGGACGGCCTTAACGAAGCTCATCGGCCAGAACCCCGACTCCTGATCCCTAAGCGAATCTCTGGTGTGGTTGCTGCCTGCGCTACACAGCAGACCCCTGTGGGAGCGGGCTTGCCCGCGATGGCGTCAGCCCGGCCAGCAAAGACCTACTGCGCAGCCCGCGCCGGCACCAGCTTCAACGTACTGCGTGTATTGGCCGTGACCTCTTCATCACTCAGATGCGCCTGGAAATACATCCCGTCGACATAGGCTTCGGCCTGATCGTCATAGTGGCTGTCGAACAGCACACCACTCTGACCAACCGGGTTGATGGTCAGGCTGTGGGCCGGGTCGGCGAAGTCGATCAGGCGCCGGGTCGAGGGGCCGTAGGTGACGGGCCACGGAGCCGGGCCGATCTTCGCCGAAAGGTTGTTCGGCACTTCATGACTGCCAGGGGCGGCGAATGGACCGACATTGAAGAACCGGTCCAGCGGTTTTTGCTGCCCCAGGGGATGGCCGTGGGTCAGTGTGTGGGCGTTGCCCCATTGCCATTGGGCAAAGTCCGCACCCAGAGTGGTCTTGAGGTGGGCGATGCTCGCCTGCCACGCAGCCTTCACGGTGTCGGCGCGGGTTTCCTTGCCGGGAGTGTCGCGGTTGTCCCACCATGGCGAATCTGCGGTGGCGGCCAGGCGCGGCAGCGCGGCGTCAATCACCCGGGTCGAAAGCAGGGTTTCGAAGAAGTCGTTGCCCAGTTCATCGTGCATGGCGGCGTCAGCCAGGTTGAACAGGAGCTGATTGAACAGCGTGGCGCTGGTCGAATCGAGCGGGTAGTCGCCTTGCCACAGGGCCAGTTGTTCCACCAGTTTGAGTTCGGCGGCGTCGCTCACCACTTCACGCAATACCGGCAGCAGCGGCGCCATTAGGCGAGGGCCGTAGGCGGTGGTGGTACCCAGTTGCAGCTTCTGACTGTTTTCCAGGTCCCACTTGACGGCGTTGTCGCCCAGTTGGCGATCGAGCTGCTGGCCACGATCGGCAAGGTTGTAATAGCCGGGAATCTCCATGCCTGTTGGTGATAGCGGCTGGAAGTTGGCCGAGACAATGTAGCCCCGAGCCGGGTTCTCTTCCTGCGGGTTGGCGCTGAACGGGTAGAAGCCGTCCTTGTCCGCCTCGGCCGTGCTGCCGTCCAGGATGAACTCCGGGCGCACGCCGGCGGGACGCTTGGGTAATTGCGCAGCTGCCCACCAGGCGATGTCGCCTTTGGCGTTTGCCCACACCACATTCAGGCCTGGTGCATGGATCTTGGCGGCGGCGCTGCGGGCTTTGCTCAGGGTCTCGGCGCGGTTGAGCTGATAGAAGCCTTCAAGAATCGGGTTCTGGCTTTCCAGGAAGCCCCACCACATGGCGATCGGCGTTTTGCCGACGCTGGCACCCAGGGCGTCGTTCACGATCGGGCCGTGCGGCGACTGGCGCAGTACCAGCGTCACCGGCGCCTGGCCCTTGACCGCGATCTGCTGCTCGCTGGTGGTCATGTCCACCCAGTCGCCGCGATACCAGACCTGGTTGGAGTTGTTCGGGTTGACCTTCTCGGCGATCAGATCGAGGTCATCGTTCTGGAACATGGTGATGCTCCAGCCGAAGTCGCGGTTCATGCCCAGCGAAGCGAACGGCATCAGGGCCTGATAGTGGCCGTAAAGGTCGAAGCCCGGCGCCGAGAGCTGCGCTTCGTACCACACCGACGGCGCGGAAAAGCGGATATGCGGATCACCGGCCAGCAGCGGCTTGCCGCTTTTGGTGCGGCCGCCTGCGACGACCCAGGCGTTGCTGCCCTCGAACTGTGGCAGGCCATTGTCGGCCAGTGCCTGCTCGCTCAGTCGGGCGAGGGCATTGAGGTCTTTCCAGTCGGCATTGGCCAGTGGCGGCACGCTGGTGTTGTGATGGTTCGCCAGCACGCCCTTGGACTGCCAGCCGAGATCGAACACATCCAGATAGTTCGCCCCCAACTGATCGCGAACATAGGTCAGCAATGGCTCGGTGCGAAACGCCGCGGCAAAGCTGTAGGCCATGTAGCCGGCGATGCTGATGGTGTCCTGGGTAGTGAATGGGCGCTTGGGAATGCCCAGCACATCGAATTCGACGGGGCGGGCGTGGCTGTCCTGATACTGGTTGATGCCGTCCAGGTAGGCCTGCATGGCGATAAAGGCCGGGGTCGATTTGTCCAGGTTCGCCAGGTAGGTTTCGGCGCGCTCGCGAATGCGCAGGCTGCGCATCAATTTGTCGGTATCGAGCAGTTTCGGCCCGAGCACTTCGGCCAGCTCGCCGCGGGCAAGGCGACGCAGGACTTCCATCTGGAACAAGCGGTCCTGGGCATGCACGTAGCCGAGGGCGCGGTACAGGTCGGTTTCGTTCTCGGCGCGAATATGCGGGACGCCGCGTTCGTCGTAGCGAACGGTGACCGGGCCTTGCAGGTGTTGCAACTGCATCGTGCCCTGGCGTGACGGCTGCTTGCTGTAGAGGTACCCGCCGGCACCGGCGGCGAGGACAACGATCAGAAGAACAAGCGCGATCAGGCTACGTTTCATGAAAACTCCTTGTTGTTATTGTGTTCCCTGGTGCCATTGTTTATCACGGCCCGACTCTTTGGCGCATCGCCCATAGGAGGGATTCGTTTTGCCGTGCTTGTCCCTATTTCGCCGGATCGACCGGCCACGGGCAGTAACAGCCCACAGCCAGCGTATGCGTGGCACTCACCGCACGGCCTTCATCCAGCGCTTGCAGGATCGGTTCGATGAAGCTGTTGCTCGAATTGCAGGTCAGGCCTTCGCTGTAGGGGCCGAAGTACGCCAGTTTGCCGCTGCGATCCCAGATGGCCACGGCCGGGCTGGCGGGAATCTGTTCGGAGCCGGGCAGGACGGTGATGGATTTGAGGTCGCTCAAGGTGTTGGGTAACTGGCCATGGCTGCCGGGCTTTTGTACCGCATAGAACTCCACGCCATGGGGCTCATAGCGCTCGACCAGTTCGCTCAGGTGTTGTTGGTTGCCGACGTTGCACGGGCAGGCCGGGTCCCAGAAATGCACCAGACGGATGGCGCCGGGGCCGGCGAGGTTGTCCGGAAGGCGCAACGGGTCGCCGGAAAACACTGCGGTATGCTCGCTGAAGGTACGCAGGTAACGCCCTTGAAACCAGTCGTAAGCCGCCCACAGCACCCCGGCGCACACCAGGGCGAGCAGGCTGGCAAACAAAGTGGTGCGGTAGGGCGAGCGCATGGGTATCAATCCTCGAAGGCCGCCCAGCTTGCCATGCTTGCCGCTACAGATGAATATCGCAGGTCTATAAAGTCCGTTTCATGCTCTGGAATTGTTCATGTCTGCCACTTTTGACCCTGATGATTTGCGTGCCAGCCTGCGGCCACTGGCGGCCATGCAGCCGTTATCGGCGCAGGCGCAGGCCTATCAGCGGTTCTACGGGCTGGATTTTCCGCAGCGTCAGGTTCGCAGTGGCCTGGGGCGCTTCGAGGTCGATGGTTATGAACTGGTCAGCCAGTTCTGGTGGCCGGAACGGGCGAAGGCGACGCTGTTTGTCTTCCACGGTTTCTACGACCACACCGGGCTTTACCGGCATGTGATCGAGTGGGCGCTGGACCAGGACTTTGCGGTGATTGCCTGCGACCTGCCGGGGCATGGTCTATCCAGCGGCGAGCGCGCCAGCATCAAGGATTTCGCCGAGTATCAGGACACGCTGCAAGGGCTGTTTCGCGAGGCGCAGTCCCTTGATCTGCCGCAGCCATGGCACCTGTGCGGGCAAAGCACGGGCGGGGCGATTGTGGTCGATCACGTGCTCAATGCCGGTGCGAGCAGCCCGGCCCAGGGCCAGGTGATTCTGTTGTCACCGCTGGTGCGGCCACGGGCCTGGGGTTGGTCGCAGCTGAGTTATTACCTGCTCAAGCCTTTCGTCAAAGCCATTGCCCGGCGCTTCAGCGAGAACTCCAACGATCCGGCGTTTTTACCGTTCCTGCAGGCCGATCCATTGCAGCCGCTGCGGCTGCCCACAGCCTGGGTGGGCGCGCTGTCGCGCTGGATCAAACGCATCGAAGCCGCGCCCCTGAGCACTCGGCGCCCGCTGATTGTGCAGGGGCAGGCGGATATGACGGTGGACTGGCAGCACAATCTGCAAGTGCTGCGCGGCAAATTCGATCGGCCGCAGGTGTTGATGTTGCCAGAGGGGCGGCATCATCTGGCGAATGAGACGCTGGTGATGCGCCAGGAGTATTTCGGGTTCTTGAGCAAGCGGATCAAGGGCCGCAATTCCTAGCGACAGCCAGGGCCTCTTCGCGAGCAAGCCCGCTCCTGCATTGGATTTGTGATCGACTCAGATCCCCTGTGGGAGCGGGCTTGCTCGCGAAAGCTATTTACAAGGCGCCGAAGATCATTGGGTGAGATTCGACGAACTCTGCCCCACCGCCAACCCCGCCCGAATCGCCGCCAGGGCCGCCTGGTAATACGCCTGGCCTTCAGCCGACTCGGCAAAGGTGGCGAATTCTTCCAGTTCGTTGTCCGACAGGTCGCGATACACATACAGCAGCGTGTTGTTCAGATCGCTGCCGATCTGGTCCATCAGGCGCTGGCGCTGGCCATTCAACATGCTTTGGGCCTGACCGGTGCCAAGCAAACCGGGGATCATCGAACTCAAGCTGTCCGCTGCCACGCCGGCAATCGCCAGGCTGACTTCTGCGCCGGCCTCACGAGCAGGCAGGGCCTGGGCCAGGTGACCGATGATCAGCATACGGCTGTCGCTGGCCTGCATCTTCGGCAAACCCTTGGCATTTTTTGCCAGTTGGTCGCGACGGGTCGCCAGCAACTCGGCGGCGACGACCTTCTTGCCCAGGGGCGACTGAAAGAAGGTCAGCGCCGGTTTCGGGTTGGCGAGGTTCTTGCGCAACTGCGCTTCGGCACGCTGGTCCACCGCATTGGCAGCAAAGCGTTGATTGCTGTTGGTAAGTAGCGCCTGAAATACCGCCGGTGGCAGGCTGCTCTGGTAGCGTTGCTGAGCGGCTGAAAGGGCGTCGGTGAAATGCGCGCGTTGTTCCGGCCAGCCGGCGACCTTGTACAACTGGTCATGGCCGTCTGCCCAGGCGGGCAAAACGCAGAGCATCAACAGTGATAAAAGCAAACGGCGCATAGGGACTCCTGTCAGCAGGCGACTATTCTCCGTGTGGCATCCCTACTTGTCGAGAATTCGTATCAACCCGCTGCGTGGCTCTGTCGGATTTCCGGGCACAGGAATACTATGCGCGCCATGCAAATATCCTCTGATCACCCGCTGCTGTTACGAATCGTCGACGACCTGGCCGAGCACGGCTGGTCGCAGCAGAATATTTTCCTGCCCCTGGATCTGACCCGGGCACTGGCGGCCGAGTGCCGTAAACGTGCCGCCGAGGGTGAACTGGCCCCGGCCGCCGTGGGCCGCGGGCCGACGTCGGAGATCCGCGAAGGAATCCGTGGTGATCATATCCAGTGGATCGATCCCGGTCAGGCCGAAGCCTGCGACAGCTACCTGAGCCTGATGGACAGCCTGCGCGAGGCGATCAATCGTGGCTTGTTTCTGGGGCTGGAGGATTTCGAAAGCCATTTTGCGATGTATCCACCTGGTGCCTTCTACCTCAAGCATGTCGACCGCTTCCGCGATGACGACCGGCGCATGGTCTCGGCGGTGGTTTACCTCAATGACGCCTGGTTGCCGGAGCACGGCGGTCAGTTGCGCATGTACCTGGACAATGACCGAGCCTACGACGTGCAGCCTATAGGTGGTTGTCTGGTGGTGTTTCTGTCGGGTGAGGTGCCCCACGAAGTCCTGCCCGCGACCCGTGATCGCCTGTCGTTGACCGGCTGGTTCCGTCGCCGTGGCAACGAGCCGTTCTGAGATGGAAAAGATTCTGGTCAGTCGCTGCCTGTTGGGCCACCGCGTGCGTTATGACGGCGGGGCGAGCGGGCCGTTCGATCTGCTGCAACTGTGGCTCGACGAAGGCCGGGTAGTGCCGTTGTGCCCGGAGGTGGCCGGTGGGCTGCCAACGCCACGGGCGGCGGCGGAAATTCCGGGTGGGCAGGGCGCGCAAGTGCTCGACGGCCAGGCGCTGGTGATCACCACTGAGGGCGAGGATGTCAGTGCGCAGTTTCTGTCCGGAGCACATCAGGCGCTGGAACTGGTGCAACAGCACGGCATCCGCATCGCCGTACTCAAGGCCAACAGCCCCTCCTGTGGCAATCTGCTGACCTATGACGGCACGTTCAGCGGGGTCAAGGTCAGCGGCGAAGGGGTGACGGCGGCGTTGCTCAAGCGCCATGGCGTGCAGGTGTTCAGCGAGCTGGAACTGGCCGAGGCTGCCCGGGCACTGGCTGTCCTGGGCTGACCTGGCTACTCAAGGATCTTTGCGGCCAGCGCCTCAACCTGTTCCTGTCGCTCGGCCTGATTGAGCTTCGCGTGCGGATTGAGCGATGACCACTGTGGGTGCGCCCGGGCCTTGTTCAGGGCTTCGGGCAGCTTGCCTTCGCGCCAGGTCTTGTCCTGAGGCGTGGCCACCTGGATGCTGTCCAGCGCCGCGTGTCCTCGGACATTCAACGCCTGCAGCAGTTGTCGCTGGCGCAGCGCCAACAGGCGCAGCACGTTGTCATCGACCGTGAGTTCGCGCTGGCCCTTGATCTTGCCCATCAAGCGGCTGCCGTAGCTTCGCGCGGTTTGCAGGGCGCCGCCGGCGATAGCCCCGGCCAGTGCAGCGGCGCCGAGGGTCAGGCCGCCGACCAGCAGGTCGACTCCGGCTCCCGCAGCCGCCCCTGCAGCGATGCCGCCACCGACCCGCACGCCCAGTAGCTTGAGGGTTTCCGGGTTGAACAGGTCATCGCCCCAACGGCCATCGAGCAGCGGCAAGTCGCTGGCTGCGGCGTCCTGCGGGCGGAAGGCGTAGAGCTTGAGCAAGGCCTCGACGCAGCGCTGTTCCCGTTGGCGCACGGCTTTGCGCAGTTCGCCGATGGCTTGCTGCTCCTGCTCGACGTCGCTGACCACGCTGCGCCGGCAGGCGGCACAATCGATCAGCAATTCGGCAATCAACCGCGCCGCGCTTTGCTGACGAGCCAGGCGTTGAGCCTGTTGATCGGCGATCAGGCGTTCCAGTTGCGGCCGGGCGCTTTCCAGCAGCAGGGCGAGGCTTTCATACAATCGGCGCTCACCATCCTCCGGCGGGGCGACGCTGTCGAAGCGCACCAGGGCATGCAAGCCCAGTCGTGCCAGGGCTTCACGCCACGCAGGCTCGCGGTGGTTGGCGCTGCTGACGAAATTCAGCACCGGCAGCAGCGGTTTGCCACAGCCGGCCAGCACCTCCAGCTCATCGCGGTACTTGGCCAGCACTGGTTCCCGGGCGTCGATCACATAGAGACCGGCGTCAGAGGCCAGCAGTTGCCGCAGCACCTTGGCTTCCTGTTCGAAACGTTGCCGGGCTTCGCTGCCATCGAGGAAGCGCGCCAGCCGCGCCGGACCGTCGAGGCGTTCGCCGGGACGTTCCAGGCGTTCAAGGTAGTCGAGCAGGGCGATGGCATCTTCCAGGCCGGGGGTGTCATAAAGGTCGAGCAACGGCTCGCCATCCACCGACAGGCGCGCGCCTTCGACATGCCGTGTGGTGCTGGGGCGGTGAGAGACTTCACCGAAGCCGACGTCCCGGGTCAGGGTACGCAGCAACGAGGTTTTGCCGACATTGGTGTGGCCGACCACCGCGAGCTTCAGGGGCTGTTTCCAGGCATTAGTCATGACCGGTCTCCAGCCAGTTCATAGGGGCACTGTCGGCGAACGGCAATTGCAGTTGTTGCAGCGCCACGTGCCAGTCGCCCAGACGCTCGGCGTCCAGTGCTTCGCCAGGGGGTGCCTGCAGCAACCAGACCCGGGTAGCGCTGGCGTTGCGCGCCAATTCGGCGATCAGTGCCAGGCTGCCGCGATCCGGCGAGCGCCGCGGATCGCAAGCGATGGCCAGGCGGGCAGGGGGAAAGCGGCTTAATTGTTCAAGGAGTCGGTTGCGCGATTCGCGGCTGTCGAGGATGCCGGCATTGCTGACGTTTTTCGGCAGTTGCGGTGGCCATGGGCGTTGATCGTCCAGCTCGATGGCGACGAGCAGCGCACCATCGCTTTGCTGGTCACTGACACCGCTCTCCACTCGGTGCAGTTGAGTCGGTGCCGCATCGCTGACACCCAGACGCTCACTGGTGGGCATCAGCCGTTCACGCAATTGGGCGTAACCGGGCAGGTTCAAGTCCAGATGCAAGGCGGCCTGCCCGGCTCTCCAGCGCCACAGGCAAAACCCGGCGAGCACAAGACGCGGCACAACGCCGTAGACCAGCAGCACGCCGACCAGCCATGCGGCCCAGGCCTGGCGGGCGCTTTCGATATTCAGGGCAGCGTCGCCACTGGCGCGGATCATCTCTACGGTGGGCACACTGAAACCGAGCAGGGCCGGCAGCGCGCCGAGGGCCTGGGTCACGGCAATAAAGGTATCAGCACCGAGGATGGTCGTTTCCCAGACAAAGCCATAACGCCGGGTCGCCATCAGAGTCAGCAGGATCACCAAGGCGCTGAGCATCGCCAGTAACCACAGACTGTTGACCAGCACGCCGATCGCCCAGCGATTGAGTTTCTGTCGTTGCAGCAACAGCAGCAACGCCGGAGCCAATTGGGCGGCTTTGGCATCGCGAGCGAATTTTTCGCTGAGCCACAGCCACAAGCGTCCCAGCGTTGCACCGTGCTCGCCGGCAAACACCAGGCCGAGCGCCCAGCTCAGCAGCAGAATCAAGTTCAGCCCGAGCAGGCTGCCCAAGGCCCAGAACACGTTCACCGGAGTCTGGCCGTCGCCCAGTGCGGCAAACGCCAGGCCGGCGCCGCTGATCACGGCCAGCGCCGCCAAGACCAACAATGCCAGCCGCGCACCTTGCAGCCAGTGTTTCAGGGCGTCGGCCAGACCATCGCGCTCGGCCAGCCATAGGGCCCGGCGCAAAATGCGCGACGGCAAATCGCCGCCGGCGCTACGGGCCAGTCGGTTGGCTTCAAGGTCCTCCAGGGGGCCGGCGTGCTCTTCGCGCAGGCGAATGGTTTCTGTCAGCCAGAGGTTATTCAGTTCAGTCACGCGGCATTCCGTCGCTTAATCGAGCTGTGAGCATAACCGCTGTGGCGCTTATCGGCGAAAGCAAGGCTCTGGTATCCTCGCCGACATGACTAAATCACTCCCCCTCAGCCTGATCGCAGCCCTCGGTGAAAACCGCGTGATCGGCGTCGACAACAGCATGCCCTGGCACTTGCCGGGGGACTTCAGATACTTCAAGGCCACCACCCTGGGCAAGCCGATCATCATGGGTCGCAAGACCTGGGATTCCCTCGGTCGGCCGCTACCGGGCCGGTTGAACATCGTGGTCAGCCGCCAGGCGGATCTGGTGCTGGAAGGCGCAGAGGTTTATCCGTCGCTGGAAGCGGCAGTGATTCGCGCAGAAGAATGGGCGAAGGAACAGGGCGTCGATGAGCTGATGCTGATTGGCGGCGCGCAGTTGTATGCGCAAGGGTTGGCTCAGGCCGATCGCCTGTATTTGACCCGCGTGGCGCTGAGTCCGGAAGGGGATGCGTGGTTTCCGGAGTTTGATTTGGGCCAGTGGAAACTGGTGTCGAATGTGCCGAACCCGGCTGAGGGCGACAAGCCGGCGTACAACTTCGAAGTCTGGGAAAAAGCTTAAGAGCTTCGCGAGCAAGCCCGCTCCCACAGGGGATGTGTGTCGTTCACAGATCCAAGGTGGGAGCGGGCTTGCTCGCGAAGGGGCCTGCTCAGTCGCTGCAAAGCTTAAGCGTGAACCAACTCCGAATGCTCATCCGCATCCAGTAGTTCTTTGTCCGTCTGCTGCATCACCTGGCTGGTAATCGCCCCGGCCGTGATCGAACCACTCACGTTCAACGCCGTACGCCCCATATCAATCAACGGCTCGACCGAAATCAGCAACGCCACCAGTGACACCGGCAAACCCATCGCCGGCAGCACGATCAATGCCGCGAAGGTCGCGCCACCACCGACACCGGCCACGCCAGCCGAGCTCAAGGTCACAATCGCCACCAGCGTCGCGATCCACAGCGGGTCCAGCGGGTTGATGCCCACGGCTGGCGCCACCATCACTGCCAACATGGCCGGGTACAGGCCGGCGCAGCCATTCTGGCCGATGGTCGCGCCGAATGAGGCAGAAAAACTGGCGACGGACTGTGGAATGCCCAGGCGACTGGTCTGCGCTTCGATGCTCAACGGGATCGTTGCCGCGCTTGACCGGCTGGTGAAAGCAAACGTCAGCACCGGCCAGATCTTGCGGAAGAAACGCAGCGGGTTGATCCCGGCGGCTGACACCAACAGCCCGTGCACGACAAACATCAGGCCCAGGCCAATGTAGGACACCACCACGAAACTGCCGAGCTTGATGATGTCTTGCAGGTTGGAACCGGCGACCACTTTGGTCATCAGCGCCAGCACGCCATACGGGGTCAGCTTCATCACCAGGCGCACCAGACGCATCACCCAGGCTTGCAGGGTGTCGATGGCATTGATCACTTTCTGACCTTTTTCCACGTCATCCTTGAGCAACTGCAGGGCCGCGACGCCGAGGAACGCGGCGAAAATCACCACACTGATGATCGACGTCGGCTTGGCCCGCGCCAGGTCGGCGAATGGATTCTGCGGAATGAACGACAGCAGTAACTGCGGCACATTCAGGTCAGCGACCTTGCCCGCATAGTCGCTCTGAATGGTTTGCAGGCGAGCCATTTCCTGGGTGCCGGCTACCAGGCCCTCGGCGGTCAGGCCGAACAAATTGGTCAAGCCGATACCGATCAGCGCCGCGATGGCGGTGGTAAACAGCAGGGTGCCGATGGTCAGGAAACTGATCTTGCCCAGGGACGAGGCGTTATGCAGGCGGGCCACGGCGCTGAGGATCGAGGCGAAGACCAGCGGGATCACGATCATTTGCAGCAACTGCACATAACCGTTGCCGACCAGATCGAACCAGCCGATCGAGGCTTTGAGTACCGGATTGCCGGCACCGTAGACAGTGTGCAGGGCCACACCGAATACCACGCCCAGCACGAGGGCGAGCAAGACTTTTTTCGCCAGGCTGAATGTAGTGTGGCGGGTTTGCGCCAGGCCAACGAGCAGGGCCAGGAACACCAGCAGATTTAGGATCAGCGGCAGATTCATGAAAACTCCGAGTGAGACTTGTGCTGGCTGCCTTGGGGGGCAGCTGCGAACCGGTAAGCCTAACAGCTTGAAAACTAAAGATTTAATATCAAAAGCGTAGGGTGTCCGTCGTTTTTGGAATAAGCCGATGTCGCTGTCGGGACAGCAACTGGCGCGATAGGGACGCAGGCGGTCGCTGACAGACGGGAGCTGTCACACTTATTTGTTAGCGTCGATGTCTTTAAATCAGGGAGATTTTCCAATGAAGTTCGCACCGAAGTTTTTAGCCTTGGCGCTTTGCATCGGCCTCGGCGGCCAGGCATTCGCGACCGATCTGAAACACTGGCCTGCCGATCAGGCCAAGGCGCTGGACGCAATGATTGCCGCCAACGCCAACAAAGGTAACTACGCGGTGTTCGACATGGACAACACCAGTTACCGCTACGACCTTGAAGAGTCGTTGCTGCCGTTCATGGAGAACAAGGGCCTGATCACCCGCGACAAGCTCGACCCCTCCCTGAAACTGATTCCGTTCAAGGACACCGCCGACCACAAGGAAAGCCTGTTCAGCTACTACTACCGCCTCTGCGAACTCGACGACATGGTTTGCTATCCATGGGTCGCCCAGGTGTTTTCCGGCTTCACCCTGCAGGAGCTCAAGGGCTACGTCGATGAAATGATGGCGTCCGGCAAACCGGTACCGGCCACTTATTACGAAGGCGACGTGGTCAAGAAACTCGACGTCAACCCGCCGAAAATCTTCACCGGCCAGCAAGAGCTGTACAAAAAGCTGATGGAGAACGGCATCGAGGTCTACGTAATGACCGCCGCTTCCGAAGAATTGGTGCGCATGGTCGCGTCCGATCCGAAGTACGGCTACAACGTCAAACCGCAGAACGTGATTGGTGTGACGTTGCTGCTCAAGGACCCCAAGACCGGCGAACTGACCACCGCACGCAAGCAAATCACCGCCGGCAAATATGACGAGAAGGCCAACCTGGGCCTTGAACTGACCCCGTACCTGTGGACCCCGGCGACCTGGATGGCCGGCAAGCATGCGGCGATCCTGACCTACATCGATGAGTGGAAAAAACCGGTCCTGGTCGGCGGAGACACCCCAACCAGCGACGGCTACATGCTGTTCCACGATGTGGACGTAGCCAAGGGTGGCATCCACCTGTGGGTCAACCGCAAAGACAAATACATGACCCAGATTAACGGCATGATGGCCAAGCACGCCGCGGCACAGGCCAAAGAAGGGCTGCCGGTGACGGCTGACAAGAACTGGGTGATCGTCAAGCCGGAAGAGATTCAGTAAGACCGCGGCGCTGCCTTCGCGAGCAAGCCCGCTCCCACACTGTATCTGTGAACGACGCAAATCCAGTGTGGGAGCGGGCTTGCTCGCGAAGAGGCCCGTCCGGGCAATGAAAGCCTCTGTTTGATCGGCTTCTTCCTACAGTCACAACCTGCACGTTCTTGCGTAACGGACTACGACTACTTCAGAATCCGCCGACTTGTGCGCCTGTTTGGCGGGTTCTATCTTCTCCGCGTCGCTGCCCATCAGTGATCGGGTTTGGTAGCCCGGATTTTCCAGGCGCATGACTACACCGTCAGCAGGTTTTTCGACTCTGCTTTTATGGTGGTCATGCGTAGGGCGCTCTCGAGCGCGCCGGCTCCCTGGACCGGTCTACCAACCTGCGTATGGCTGCCACCTTTCGTTTGGTAGCGAAGGTGATAGCTCCCTGTTTCCAGGAGAATCATCAATGCTCAAAATTACCCCCGATCCCCCAAATACCGACAACCTGTCCGCCCACATCAACACCACCCCGCGCAAACCCAGCCGAACATTCATCATCGCCCCCGGCCTCGACACCGAAACCCTCCTGGCCCACGCCTGCGAATCCCTCGCCTCGGCCAATGTCATGGCCAGCGATTTCGCCGCACTGCTCGAAGGCACGCAACGCAGCACGATGCTGGGCATTGCCCAGGTCATCATGCTGGGCGAACTGGCGGTAAATCAGGCGCTGGATAACCTCGACCCGCAGGGTTAGCGCAAGCATCGCCCGGACGAATGCTTTCCTGTAGGAGCGAGCATGCTCGCGAAGGACGTCAACGATAACGCTGGAAGCCTGATTCGACGGGGCACCCTCAGGTTTTTCGCGAGCATGCTCGCTCCTACAGGGGGATTGGCGTAAACAAATGTGTCCCGCACTCGCCGGGGCACTTTTATTGCGGCGAATCCCGGCGTATCGCGAGCGCACCGACTTCCACACTCCATTTCAGAATCAACCTACATCAATCAAAGAATGATCTGATTTTTCCTCCGAATCGCCTCTTCTAGCGTGTGTCCTTTCGATCCGACAAGGGCACATTTCGCATGAAGCGCTACAACATCACAGTCGGGGCTAAAACCACCGTCGGCGGCACGGTCCTCAGCGGGTGGCATCGCGGCGACATCAATGGCCAGGCCATGGCGCGTGAAGGCGATGAAGTCAAATGCCCGGAATGCGACAGCACCGGGACAATTATCTGTGTCGGCCCACGCCTGTCGGAAGATTGGGAAGGACGCAAGCCCGCGCTGGATGGCGACCTGTGCAAGTGCAAGTGCGATCCATCGCCCAAGCTGATTGCCAACCAGACCATCAGATGCCAACAGATTGAAGCCGGCACCGTTGCGCCGCCTGCCCGAGTCGCCGCGCAATCCGTCAAGCCGGTCGAAGTACCTCAACCAACCGTTGAACCGCGCACATCCGGCTACGCACCGCCGCCGAGCCCTCCTGTAACGAGCTACAGCGAGCAGCCGGGGCAGGTCTGCCAGAATCTTTGGCGCAGCTACCAGCAAAGAGCCGAAGCCATCGTGGCGCCGGGCGGCGTCCTGATCTCCGACCCAAAGGCGCGTAATCGTGCGATCAATGCGGCATACGCCCGATTGTGGCTGGAGGATCAGCGCTTCCAATGGGCGGGTCTCGCGGCGTTCGCTTCCAAGCAGGTGGGTTGCGGGTTGTTGCATGCGGCGGATTCGATCGAAAAGATAGAGGCAGAAAAGGAGGCAAAACAACGGCGGGTGGAGGCGCATAGGAGAAAGCCCGCTGGCTTGTTCGGTTGGTTCAGCAAGAGCGAAAGGCAGACCACAGCACGCGAGCTTGAGCAGGCTGAACGAGATTACGAGCAGGCCCGCAACAACAATCCGACGTGGTGGCTCGACGTGCGAAGCCCGAACCAGCCGTTGTCGCTCGTGCAGGAGCAACTCAAGTACGTGCACGACATGCTGGCGCTGGGCAATACCACGCTGTTTCTGGATGTGTTTCCGCTACATGCTTTTTATAAAGAACGTGGGTTGTGGGCGTTCAAGACATGTCTGGAGTCACGTCATAAAATTTATGGGCATGATCAATATCCGGTCCTGTGGCCGATTGAGCAGGAAAGATTGGAATTTGGCTATGACCACAAGGAAATCCTGCAAGCTTTCGAAGCCGTCGAGGCCGGCAACATTGCCGAAAGTGTTGTGCATCTGGCTTGGCACGAACAGAAGAACATCCTGCAGCCATCGATGTACAGCGATGTGCAATTGGTACGCTTGCTACGTGGCAACCATCTCTCCTACGTCACGAACTTCCCCTCCGGTGCTGCGGCAGCGGTCGAGCTGACACTGGCCAGTCAGTGCCACCCCAGCGAAGATGGTCGCACCGTTGACTTCAGCAGCGATTACTCTGCCAATCTGGCTGATATCCATCAACGCATGACCTTTGTGCTCAAGGCGGCGACGCAATTCGATGAGCTCCTACGGCGCTCTGATCGCCCACTGATCGAACAGGGGATTCTCGATATAGCCGCAGGCCGGGGCGTGCGATGAATCCGCTGCGACGCATGAAGTGGCGACGGAAGGTTTTAGCCATTGCAGTCGCGGCTCTGCTGATAATGGCGGTGATGCGAGCGCTATCGGATAAGCCGGAAATTGCGCTGGTGATCGACGAACCATGGGAAGCCATGCGCCTGCGCTCCAGCGCGGCCATCGATCCGGATTTTCCTGGGTACTCCTGGTTCAGTACTCCCAAGTCCGACGCACGCCTACATTTTATCGACGACCAACTCGGATTTTTGACCCCGCTGGCTCGTTTTTTTACGGTTAGTTTCGATCGTAATGGGTTAGTCAGAAGTCTGCGAATGTCCCCGCAAATCGAGCCGCTGTTACTCGACGTTCCACAGAGGAGCGCTATCTCATAAAACTACAAGTTGCCAGACCATGGGTAAATCCTTGACTCGCTCATCGAAAGTCTGAGGGCGGCGGGAGCCCATATCAGTCTGAGAATTTATGCGGCTCGAGCTTTTTTAATGGAGTGGATATACATGGTGCTACGCATATTTTGGCCAGTTATGTATCTAATCGGAGGTGTCTTACCTGCTTTTGGATTGGCCCTGCTAAGCTCGGTCTTTATGATGTTTGGTGAAGCCTTCGGTATTTTGATCGGCCTATTCGCATGGTCTGGGACTGTAGGGCTTGCTCTTGCGGCACTGAATAGACCTAGTGTTACAGGATATTACAGTAGGCGCTTTATATCGTTAATGTTAATAATGGGGCTGGTAGCTATCACCCCTCCGTTAGTAGGCTCACTAACCCATCCCAGCAATAAAATTTGGTTTAGCGTGGCAATGATTAGTCCAACATTACTGGCGCTTTTCTATCTGGGAGAGATGTTGCGGACATCTAGTTCTTGCGAATGACGAATTTGGCTTGTGACTGGTTCTGAATATGCCTTCGGAATACGCTGGCAAGTAAGATGTACTCAATAGGCGCTGCAAAAAATACCCCGCACTTGGCGGGGCATCTTTACTTAACGCGTTAAACGTTACAGCCCATCAAGCATCGCCTTATTACGCACAGCACCCTTGTCAGCACTGGTCGCCAGTAAAGCGTAGGCTTTCAACGCTGTGGTCACTTTGCGCGGACGCACTTCCACCGGTTTCCAGCCTTTCTTGTCTTGCTCAACGCGGCGCACAGCCAGTTCTTCGTCGCTGACCAACAGGTTGATCGAGCGGTTCGGGATGTCGATCAGTACCTTGTCGCCGTCCTGCACCAGGCCAATCGCGCCACCGGCAGCCGCTTCTGGCGAAGCGTGGCCGATGGACAGGCCCGAGGTGCCGCCGGAGAAACGGCCGTCGGTGAGCAGGGCGCAGGCTTTGCCCAGGCCTTTGGATTTCAGGTACGAAGTCGGGTAGAGCATTTCCTGCATGCCCGGGCCGCCTTTCGGGCCTTCGTAGCGGATGATGACGATGTCGCCTTCCTTCACTTCGTCAGCGAGGATGCCGCGTACGGCGCTGTCCTGGCTTTCGAAAATTTTCGCGTTGCCTTCGAACACGTGGATCGACTCGTCGACGCCGGCGGTTTTCACCACGCAGCCGTCCAGGGCGATGTTGCCGTACAGCACGGCCAGGCCGCCTTCTTGCGAGTAGGCGTGCTCGACGCTGCGGATGCAGCCGTTTTCACGGTCGTCGTCCAGGGTGTCCCAACGGGTCGACTGGCTGAATGCGGTTTGCGTCGGGATGCCAGCAGGACCGGCCTTGAAGAAGTGATGCACCGCTTCGTCGTTGGTCTGGGTGATGTCCCACTTGGCGATCGCTTCTTCCATGCTGCGGCTGTGCACGGTCGGCAGCTGGGTGTGCAGCAGGCCGCCACGGGCCAGCGAGCCGAGGATGCTGAAGATCCCGCCGGCACGGTGCACGTCTTCCATGTGGTACTTCTGGATGTTCGGCGCGACCTTGCACAGTTGCGGCACGTGACGGGACAGGCGGTCGATGTCGCGCAGGTCGAAATCGATCTCGGCTTCCTGGGCGGCGGCCAGCAGGTGCAGGATGGTGTTGGTGGAACCGCCCATGGCGATGTCCAGGGTCATGGCGTTTTCGAACGCCTGGAAGTTGGCGATGTTGCGCGGCAACACCGACTCGTCGTTCTCGCCGTAGTAACGCTTGCACAGCTCGACGATGGTGCGACCGGCCTGCAGGAACAGCTGCTCGCGGTCGCTGTGGGTGGCCAGGGTCGAACCGTTGCCCGGCAAGGCCAGGCCCAGGGCTTCTACCAGGCAGTTCATCGAGTTGGCGGTGAACATGCCGGAGCACGAACCGCAGGTCGGGCAGGCGCTGCGCTCGTACTCGGCGACTTTCTCGTCAGAAGCGCTGGAGTCGGCGGCGATCACCATGGCGTCGACCAGGTCGAGGCCGTGGGAGGCGAGTTTGGTCTTGCCGGCTTCCATCGGGCCGCCGGAAACGAAGATCACCGGGATGTTCAGGCGCAGGGACGCCATCAGCATGCCAGGGGTGATCTTGTCGCAGTTGGAAATGCAAACGATGGCGTCGGCGCAGTGGGCGTTGACCATGTACTCGACGGAGTCGGCGATGATCTCGCGGCTCGGCAGCGAATAGAGCATGCCGTCGTGGCCCATGGCGATGCCGTCATCGACAGCGATGGTGTTGAATTCCTTTGCCACACCGCCAGCGCGTTCGATTTCGCGGGCGACCAGTTGGCCCAGGTCCTTGAGGTGGACATGGCCAGGCACGAACTGGGTGAAGGAGTTGGCAATGGCGATGATCGGCTTTTTGAAGTCGTCATCTTTCATCCCCGTGGCGCGCCACAATGCGCGGGCGCCGGCCATGTTGCGGCCGTGGGTGGATGTTTTCGAGCGGTAATCAGGCATGAAGCACTCCGGGCGGCTAATCAGGTATCAAAAGGGAAGTGAGCTTCTATTGACGTCTGGAACACCCAGAAATGGCCGTGTGTCCGGAAGTTGCCGATAACTTTGCGGGATCGCCGCGCGCTTCAGCTTGAGCTCATAAACCCGCCGGGGATGACTGGCGATGAATGTGGCGATTCTACACGGCTGGCGGCGGGAGGGAATGGCTGCAAGCATTCACGAGACGTGTGGGCAAACGCAACCCTGTAGGAGCGAGCATGCTCGCGATGGACTCAAGGCCGCCGTGGGTTGTCAGGTTTCCCGCGTTATCGTTGACGACCATCGCGAGCGTGCTCGCTCCTACAGGAGACGGGGTGCGGTGATGTCAGAGCCAGGTGGCGTCCCACAGTGGGTAATCGCCGATATGGTCGACAAGCCCTGCGCGTAACGGGTTGGCGATGATGTACCGAGCAGCAGCCTTCAGGTCTTCCTCCCGGCGCAGCGCCCGGTCGAAATAACCTTTCTGCCACAGCCTCTCTGGCTGGCCTCGCTGGAGGTTGATGGCGCGAGCACTTCGGGCTTTGGTGGTTTGCATCAGTTTCGGCAAATCGCCGTTGTGCAACTCGAGCAGCCAGTGAAAGTGATCCGGCATGACGACCCAGGCAATAGAAGTGGCCTTTCCCGAGTCATGAGCCTTTCTGAATTCATGCACGAGCAGGCGCCCCATGCGCCAGTCCTTGAAGACAGGGGTTCGCTCGTGGGTAACAGCAGTGAGCAGATAGACCCGGCCCTGCTCTGAGTGCCGGCCGGAGCGCAAACGGTGGCCGTGTGGCGTGCTGGACATTCCGTTGTCCTCTTCTGTGGTTGGAAGAGAAACCTTAGACGCCACAGGTGAGGCTGTCGTAATGACAGAGAGTCAAAATGTGTCGCCAGTCGCTTTATCTGTAGGAGCGAGCATGCTCGCGATGAACCCAAGTGCACCGCGGGGCACCAGGTTTCCCGCGTTATCGTTGACGTCCATCGCGAGCGTGCTCGCTCCTACAGGTGTTGGTCTGACGATTGATTAATGCATTGAGAGCAAGTGCCGCCGAGCTGAGCAGCAGGAAAGACAGTGCCAGGGTGACTTGCAAATCTGTTCCACTCAGGTTGATCAATGCGCTGGTCAGACCACCGCAGATGAAAACCAGTGTGTTTCCGGCCGATGCCGACGTGCCGGCGTTTTCCGGGAATACCTCCATGGCTTTGGAAGTTGCGATCGGGCGGGCGATGATGGTGCCGGCAGTGCAGATGATCATCGGCGCGAGCACAGTCAGGATCGAAAGCTCCAGCAAGCTTGAGAGTACCAGCATCACCAGTCCCCCACAGAAGATCAGACCGAGACCCACGATGATTTGCGTCTTGGGGGCGATCCGGCCGGCGAGAAACCGGGCGAGAACCCCTCCGAGGATGTAAGCCGCTCCGTAGAGCAGCAGGGTCAGCGAAAACTCATAGGTCGATAGCTGCAACTGCTCCATGAAAATCAGCGGCGAGACCACGATGAAGGAAAAGTGGCAGGTGAATGCAATCGCCGCGATCAGCCAATAGCCGATGAAACCTATATCGCCGCATACCAGACGGTAAGAGCTGAGGATGCTCTGACGTGAGGTTTTGATTGCGCGCGGGTTATCCAGAAAAAAGCAAACCTTCACAAATACGGCGGCGGCCACGGCGATGAACAGCAAAAAGCTGCCGGGCCAATCCAGAATTTGTTGCAGCACGCTACCGACCAGTGGCGAGATGGAAATGAAAACCCCGCTGGCAGTGATCATCAGAATCCGCAGTCGGTCCCGCTCCTTGCCCTCGAACAGATCCTGGATCAGTGCCTGCGAAAGCACGAAGCAACCGCAGCCGATGGCCTGCACCATCCGAAATACCAGGAACCAGGTGTATTCCGTCGACAGGACACAGCCCAGCGCGCCGATGATCGAAACCATCATGCCCGTCAGCAGCAGGTTTTTACGTCCAAATGAGTCCGAAAGTGGGCCGATCACCAGTTGGGAAAGCGAGATACCGACAGCGAAAAAACTGATGGATAACGCAATGTCGGCAGGAGAGGTCCGGAAGTGTTCCGCCAGTGCGGGGAAGGAGGGCAGCAAAACATCAAGGGGGAAAACGCTTAGCAACGTCATGGCCATCAGCAGCAGGATGGCTGAAACCTTTTGCGTGGATTTATTGCTGTACTCCATCAGTCGGTCTGCTCATTCCGTGAGAGGTGGCCGAGGATTGATTTGTTGAGAGGGGGAAGTCAATGCGGGGAGGGTAGGATCATTCCCTATTCATTGTGGGACTGATCTTTTGGTGGCGAACAAACTCGCGAAGTCATCAATCCAGCCGACATCCATGTTGGCTGGCGTTTTTGCGACCAGGTCGGATCGCTGCACCGCCGCTCCCACAGGAAATTTGCATTCCAATGTGGGAGCGGCGTGCGCCTTAGCTGTTAGGCAGCAACCGGCAAGTAATGCTCTTGATGTAACGGGTTTCAGCAATCGCCGGATGCACCGGATGATCCGGGCCCTGGCCGCCGCGTTCGAGCATCTGGATGTTGCGGTCCAGGTGGCGGGCGCTGGTCAGCAGGATGTTTTGCAGGTCGTCTTCGGGCAGGTGCATCGAGCAGGATGCGCTGACCAGGATGCCGTCCTTGCTGAGCAGGCGCATGGCTTGCTCGTTCAGGCGGCGGTAGGCGCCTTCGCCGTTTTTCATGTCTTTCTTGCGTTTGATGAAGGCTGGCGGGTCGGCGACGATCACGTCGAAACGCTCTTCGCTGGCTTTCAGCTCTTTCAGGGCTTCGAAGACGTCGCCTTCGATGCAAGTCATTTTTTCGGCGAAGCCGTTCAGCGCGGCGTTGCGCTCCACGCCATCAAGGGCGAAGGAGGAGGCGTCGACGCAGAACACTTCGCTGGCGCCGAACGCGGCAGCCTGCACGCCCCAGCCGCCGATGTAGCTGTACAGGTCCAGAACGCGTTTGCCCTTGGCATACGGAGCCAGACGGGCGCGGTTCATGCGGTGGTCGTAGAACCAGCCGGTTTTCTGGCCCTGGATGACCGGGGCTTCGAATTTCACGCCGTTCTCTTCCAGCGCGACCCACTCCGGCACCAGGCCGAACACGGTTTCGACGTAGCGATTGAGGCCTTCGGCGTCGCGAGCGGCGGAATCGTTCTTGAACAGGATGCCGCTTGGCTTGAGCACTTGGGTCAGTGCTGCGATCACGTCGTCTTTATGGGCTTCCATGGTCGCCGAAGCGATCTGCACCACGAGGATGTCGCCGAAACGGTCGACCACCAGACCCGGCAGCAGGTCGGAGTCACCGTACACCAGGCGATAGAAAGGCTTGTCGAACAGGCGGTCGCGCAGGGACAAGGCGACGTTCAGGCGGTGCACCAGCAGCGACTTGTCCAGCGGCAGCTTGATGTCACGCGACAGCAGGCGCGCGCAGATCAGGTTGTTCGGGCTCATGGCAACGATGCCCAGCGACTTGCCGCCGGCAGATTCGAGAATCGCCTGATCGCCGGCCTTGAAGCCGTGCAACGGGGTGGCGGCCACGTCGATTTCGTTGCTGTAGACCCACAAGTGGCCGTTGCGCAGGCGACGGTCGGCGTTGGCTTTGAGGCGCAGGCTAGGCAGGGACATGACGTCGCTCCGGAAAAAAGAGCGGGAGTATAGCGTGTTGAAGGTGGCGGCGGGTCTGGTGTGCGATGAACGCGGGAGTTTCGGGCTTGCGGGGAGGCCGAAAAGATTGCAGCCCCGGCAATTGGCGTTTACAAGCCCGCAAACTGGGCTTCAATGAAAGTTCAGCCGAAATGCCCTCTGGTGTGTCGGATCCAACTTCATAAAGGTTAGAATCGCCTCCTGACCCAGAGTGTGCACTTATGTCCCAAGAGCTGACTTCCGAACAGATCCAACAAGCCCTGCAGGGCATCAGCGTGCCGGCCCAGCCGCAAATCATGGTGGATTTGCAGATGGAGCAGTACATGCCCGATCCGGATCTGGAAGTCATCGCCAAGCTCATTTCCCAGGACCCGGGCCTTTCCGGTTCCTTGCTGAAAATCGTCAACTCGCCGTATTACGGCCTGAGCAACAAGATTGCGTCGATCCAGCGCGCCGTGAATCTGCTGGGCAGCCGGTCGATCATCAACCTGATCAACGCGCAGTCGATCAAGGGCGAGATGAACGACGAGACCATCGTTACCCTGAACCGTTTCTGGGACACCGCCCAGGACGTGGCGATGACCTGCCTCACATTGGCCAAGCGCATCGGCATTCAGAACGGTGACGAAGCCTACGCATTGGGCTTGTTCCACGACTGCGGCGTGCCGCTGATGCTGCAGCGCTTCCCCAGCTACATGGGTGTTCTGGAGCAGGCCTATGCCAACGCCAGTGCCGAATGCCGGGTGGTGGATACCGAGAACCGTGAATTCAACACCAACCATGCGGTGGTCGGTTACTACACGGCCAAGTCCTGGCGCCTGCCGGAGCATGTGAGCACGGCGATCGCCAATCACCATAACGCCCTGGCGATTTTCAGCGATGAGTCGTCACGCAACAGCTCGTTGAAGAACCTGCTGGCGATCCTGAAGATGGCCGAGCACATCTGTGCGTCCTATCGGGTCCTGGGTAATCAGACCGAAGATCACGAGTGGAACAGCATTGCGCCTCTGGTGCTCGATTACGTGGGTCTCTCGGACTACGACTTCGAGACCCTGAAGCAAACGATTCGCGACCTCGGTACTCATCGCTGAGACTTTTCAATTCGAGAGCCTGATCGAGAGCGCCATGCCTGAACTGCCAGAAGTCGAAACCACCCGTCGCGGCATAGCGCCGCACCTGGAAGGCCAGCGTGTCACGCGGGTGATCGTGCGCGATCGGCGTCTGCGCTGGCCGATTCCCGAGGACCTCGATGTGCGCTTGTCGGGCCAGCGCATCGTGCTGGTGGAACGGCGCGCCAAATACCTGTTGATCAACGCCGAAGTCGGCACCTTGATCAGTCACTTGGGCATGTCGGGCAATTTGCGCCTGGTGGAGGCCGGGTTGCCGGCACTCAAGCATGAGCATGTGGACATCGAGCTGGAGTCGGGCCTGGCCCTGCGCTACACCGACCCAAGGCGTTTTGGTGCGATGCTCTGGAGCCTCGACCCGCTCAACCACGAGTTGCTGATTCGCCTGGGGCCGGAGCCGTTGACCGATCTGTTCGACGGCGAGCGGTTGTTCCAGCAGTCCCGTGGGCGCTCAATGGCGGTCAAGCCGTTCATCATGGACAACGCGGTGGTGGTGGGCGTCGGCAATATTTACGCGACCGAAGCGCTGTTCGCCGCGGGCATTGACCCGCGTCGCGAAGCCGGGAGCATCTCCCGGGCGCGTTACCTGAAGCTGGCGATCGAGATCAAACGCATCCTGGCCGCCGCCATCGAGCGCGGCGGTACTACCTTGCGCGATTTCATCGGCGGGGATGGCCAGCCGGGTTATTTCCAGCAGGAATTGTTTGTGTACGGCCGTGGCGGCGAACACTGCAAGGTTTGCGGCACGGGGCTGCGCGAAGTGAAGCTTGGGCAGCGTGCGAGCGTTTTTTGTCCGCGTTGTCAGAGTTGATACGCGCGGTAAACCTTTAAGAATTTGGCGCCCTGACAGGCGCCAGATGACTCAAGCCTTGCCGGTAATCTTCCGATACTTCTCCATCAACTGTTCTTCAGTTTCCGGATGGGCTTCGTCCAGCGGAATGCAATCCACCGGGCAGACCTGCTGGCACTGCGGTTCGTCGTAGTGGCCGACGCACTGGGTGCACAGGTTCGGGTCGATCACGTAGATCTCTTCGCCTTGGGAAATGGCGGCGTTCGGGCACTCGGGTTCGCAGACGTCGCAGTTGATGCAATCGTCGGTGATGATCAGGGACATGCTAACTCCAGCCGGGGCGGCAGGCCCGGGCGCAATAAATCAATGCGCGTAATTGTGCCGTATTGGTGGGCGCTATGCACGCGCACGCGACGTTCTGTAGGAGCCGGCTTGCTGGCGATGGCGGTGTATCAGGTGCACCGCGTTGTATTCATCGCCAGCAAGCCGGCTCCTACAGTCGTGTATTACTTCTTGAATCGAAGTGTAAGAGCATCCGCCACCGCAGGGTGTACGAACTTGGTGATGTCGCCGCCCAGGGCTGCGATTTCACGGACCAGCGTCGAGGAGATGAACGAGTAGCGTTCGGATGGGGTAAGAAACAGGCTTTCCACATCCGGCGCCAGCTGACGGTTCATGTTGGCCAGCTGGAACTCGTATTCGAAGTCCGACACCGCGCGCAAACCACGCAGGAACACGTTGGCATTCTGCTCTTTGGCGAAATGCGCCAGCAGCGTCGAGAAGCCGACCACTTCAACGTTGGGCAGATGCTGGGTGACCTCGCGCGCCAGTTCCACTCGTTGTTCCAGAGGAAACAGCGGGTTTTTCTTCGGGCTGGCGGCGACGGCAATGATCACGTGGTCGAACAGGCGCGAGGCGCGTTCGACCAGATCGCCATGGCCCTTGGTAATAGGGTCGAAGGTACCTGGGTACAACACTCGGTTCATCGCGTCGTCCTGGCGGGAATCCGTTGGGGAGTCGGATGGTATCGCAGCCTTCCCGGTCGGCCAAGTCGCCTGTGGGATAAGAAAGCACTATAGACGACAGGGATAATCATATTTTTCACGGATTTTTCAAGCGCTCGGCCAGGGCGGTCGCCAGTTGCGCCGTCAGTCCATAGACCGAAAGCTGCGGGTTGGCGCCAATGCTGGTGGGGAATAATGAACCGTCGTGGATCGACAGATTGCCCAGTTGATGATGGCGGCCGAGGCTGTCGGTCACGGCATGGACCGGGTCTTCACCCATGGCGCAACCGCCCATCACATGGGCGCTGCCCAAGCGGGTTCGATACAGCTCCAGGCTCAGGCCATCGATCAGCGTGCGCGCTTCGGCCAGGGTTTTCACGTAGCGGGCGTCGGCGTGCATTGGCATTACCGCCTTGGCGCCACCGGCGAACTGGATCTCGGCCATGCTGTGGAACGCCCGGCGCAATCCATCCCAGGTATAGGGCGAGAGCTGATAGTCGAGCACCGGGGTGTCATCGCTGCGCAATTCGACGCTGCCACCGGGGCTGTCCGGGTGAAAACCGTCCCGGAGCAGCGCCAGCATGGCGTGGGTGTGCGGCAGGTTCGCCATGTGCTGCGAATTTTCCTCGCCGAAGCCTCCGAGCAAGGTCGTGGCCAGCGCCGGGTGCAGTGGCGGGACTTCGAGTTTGTAGGACATCTTGCCGGCGGTGCCGTCCAGCCACTGGAAGTGGTCGGAGTAGATTGACTGCGGCGCGCCATAGAAAGGGTTGATCACCTCGTCGAACAGCGCGGCGGACATGTTCACCGGATGCAGGAACGTGCGCTTGCCCAGGCGCTTATGCGGATCAGGTGCGCCGGAGCGCAGCAGTAGCGCAGGGCTGTTGATGCCGCCGCCGGCCAGCACGTAATGCCGCGCCTTGACCGTAATGGTGCGCCCGGTTGGCGCGACACAACGTTCATCCATCGCCGAGCATTGCAGGCCGGTGACCTTGTCGCCGCTGAGAGAGAGTTTTTCCGCGCGGGCCAGGTAAAGCAGTTCGCCGCCTTTTTCCAGGGTCGCCGGAATGGTGGTGACCATCATCGACTGCTTGGCATTGGTCGGGCAGCCCATGCCGCAGTAACCGAGGTTCCAGCAACCGCGCACGTTGCGCGGGATCACATGCCAGCTGTAACCCAGGCTCTCGCAACCTTTGCGGATCACGTCGTTGTTGGGGTTGGGCGGCACCATCCACGGGGCGACGCCCAGGCGCTGCTCCATTTTCTCGAACCACGGGGCCATGTCCGCCGGGCTGTGGCCCTTGACGTTATGCTCCCTGGCCCAGTGTTCCAGGGTTGCCTCTGGAGTACGGAAGCTGGAGGTCCAGTTGATCAGCGTGGTGCCGCCCACCGCACGGCCTTGCAGGATGGTGATCGCGCCGTCTTTGCTCATGCGGCCGATGCCTTCCTGATAGAGGCTGGCGTAGGCCTGGTCTTCGAGCAGCTTGAAGTCGCTGCTGGTCTTGAGCGGGCCTTCCTCGATCAGCAGCACCTTGTAGCCGGCCGCGCTGAGAATCTCCGCAGTGGTACCGCCGCCGGCCCCGCTGCCGATGATCGCCACATCCGCTTCGAGGGTCAGGTCCCGGGTCAGTTGCGAGCCATTGTAGGTTTTCCAGCCTCGGGCCATGCCTTCGCGGAACGGATCGGGTACGGGCATCTTCTGGTTCTCTTTTTATTATGGTTCAAGTGCTGTGGTGATACGACCGACGTCTTCGCGAAGGGGGCGACCCGGTTTCAAACTGTGGGAGGCCCGGGATACCCGCAATGCGCCCATGACTCCTTGCGCCCATACCAGGCCATCATCACCAGTTGCAGCAATGAGCTGTGGCCCATGCGCAGCAGGCTCAACGAGCTGTTTTCCCAGCGATCCAGAAACTGGCGGATATCGTTGGCACTGGCGTTTTCCCAACTGCCCCAGATCCCGGTCAGCGGACCGCGGGTCACGGCCATGCCCAGCACGTCGAAGAGCTGCCGGGTCAACTTGAGCATTTCCGGTGACAGGTGATCGAGGTTGTAATCCAGGCTTTTCAGGGTGCCTTCGACGGCGTCGGGCATGCGTTCGCTGCTTACGGCGCCGGTGAGCATTACCGGGATCAAGGCGCGCAGGAAAGCTAAATCGCCGGTGCGCAGGGAGGCAAAACCGTTGGCCGGGACGCTGGACGAGCAGCCGCTGAGGCTGGCGCCCAGTCCGGCAGTGGCGAGAAAGGCGCTGGCGCCGAGGCTGAATTTGAGCAGGCCGCGCCGTGACAGCGCGGGTGTATCGGACAGGCTGGGGCTCATTATTGTTATTACCCGAGGGTGGTGATCTTTAGCGGATGAACAGCTTCTGGATCAGTTTCTGAATGGACTTGCCGTACGGTGGATAAATCAGCTTCGACGCATTGAAGCGCTGCTTGATCAGTACACCCTTGGCCTTGCTGAACGTCAGGAACCCTTCGTGACCGTGGTAATGGCCCATGCCGGAGGCTCCGATGCCGCCGAACGGCATGTCGTCCTGGGCGACGTGCAGCAGGGTGTCGTTCAGGCATACGCCGCCGGAATGGGTTTCGTGCAGCACGCGATCCTGCTCGCGCTTGTCGTAGCCGAAGTAATAGAGCGCCAGCGGGCGAGGGCGCTGGTTGATGTAGGCAAATGCCTGATCCAGATCCTTGTACGGCACGATCGGCAGCAGCGGGCCGAAGATTTCGTCCTGCATGACCGTCATGTCATCAGTGACGTTGAGCAATACGCTATGGCTCATGCGCCGGCCCTGGCCTTGTTCGAACAGCGGGATCAGCAATGCGCCCTTGCTGGTGGCGTCGCTGACATAGCCATTGAGGCGGGTCAGTTGTCGGTCATTGATGATCGCGGTGTAGTCCGGGTTGTCAGTCAGTGTCGGATAAAACCCGCGAACGGCCGAGCGATAGGCTTCAACGAATGCACCCACACGATCTTCCGGCACCAGCACGTAGTCCGGGGCTACGCAGGTCTGTCCGGCATTCAGAGTTTTGCCGAAGGCGATGCGCTCTGCGGCGTCCTTGAGTGGCACATCGCGGGAGACGATGGCCGGGGATTTGCCCCCGAGTTCCAGGGTCACCGGTGTCAGGTTCTCGGCGGCGGCGCGCATCACGTGTTTGCCGATGCTGGTGGCGCCGGTGAATAGCAGGTGATCGAAGGGCAGTCGCGAGAACGCCACACCCATATCCGCCTCGCCAAGGACGACACAGACCAGGTCTTCCGGAAAGATCCGCGCCAGCAGTTGCTTCATCAGCAGGCCAGTGGCGGGCGTCGATTCGCTGAGCTTGAGCATCACCCGGTTGCCTGCCGACAGGGCACCGACCAACGGCCCGACGGCCAGGTACAGCGGGTAGTTCCATGGCACGATCACCCCGACTACGCCGAGGGGTTGATAAACCACTTTCGCCGACGCCGGCTGGAAGGCAGCACCGACCTTGCGCCGTGAAGCGCGCATCCAGCCCTTGAGGTTCCGGCTGGCGTAATGGATGCCGTGCAGGCTGGGCATCAGTTCGGCGAGCAGGGTTTCATCGGCGCTGCGATGGCTGAAGTCCTGGCTGATCGCGTCGATCAGGGCCTGGCGTTCATCGTTCAATAAATCCTTCAACGCCTTGAGCCATTGCTGGCGCTGCGCGGCGGGTGGCATCGGATTGGCGGCGTAGGCGGCGCGCTGAGCATCGAACAGTGCCTGCAGCTCTATCAGCGGCTGCTGCAGGTTTTGCAGGTAGGAGATATCAGCGGTCATCGTCGGCTCCGGATTTATTGTAATGAGGCCTTTTTAGAGTCTATGCTCTAGAATGTCAAATGGCATCCTGGTTCAGCTTTCTTTTATCCATTCGCCGTTAGGTCGTAAGATGCCCGTCAACGCACTCTGAATTAAAGCTCAAGCCATGGCCCCAAGGATCAAAACCAGCGAGCGCATCGTGCAGAACAGCCTGGAGCTGTTCAATCAGCAGGGCGAGCGCAGCATCAGCACCAACCACATTGCTGCCCACATGGAAATTTCCCCGGGCAACCTGTACTACCACTTCCCTAACAAGCAGGCGATCATCGCCGTACTGTTCAGTGAGTACGAAAGCCTCGTGGACAGTTTCCTGCGCCCGCCCCAGGGCCGTGCCGCCACGGTGGAAGACAAACGTTTCTATCTCAAGGAATTGCTGTCGGCGATGTGGCGCTACCGATTCCTGCATCGCGACCTCGAACACTTGCTCGACAGTGACCAGGACCTGGCGGATCGCTACCGGCGTTTCTCCCAGCGCTGTCTGATCCAGGGCGCGGCCATCTACGAAGGGTTTGTCGCCGCCGGCATTCTCAAGATGGATCGTGTGCAGATCGAATCCCTGACGCTCAATGCCTGGATCATCCTCACCTCCTGGGTGCGATTTCTGTGCACGACCCGGGAGAACTCCAGTCATTTGAGTGAGCAGGCGATCAAGCGCGGGGTCTATCAGGTGCTGGTGCTGGAAGCCGGGTTTGTCACGGATCAGTCGCGCGCTGACGTCAACGCATTGTTCGAAGAGTTTTACGTGCCGCTGGCCCAGGCCCTTGAAGAATTGTGAGTGAGCTGGGGTGAATTGACCGGTTTGAGCTGGAAAGTGCAGTAGGATCGAGATTCCACAGACACCACAGGAGCAAGTCATGCCCATTGCGCAACTGATCAGCCCGCAGGCACTGGACCTGAAAAAGGACCAGCAGGGGTTGGTGATTCTGGATTGTCGTTTTGCCCTTGAAGACCCGGATTATGGCCAGCGCAGCTATGCCGAAGGACACATCGCCGGGGCGAGTTTTGCCGATCTTGAGCGCGATCTCAGTGGTGCAGTGGTCAAGGGCGTGACCGGGCGTCATCCGTTGCCTGAACCGGCGCAATTGATCGAGCGTCTGCAAACCTTTGGGATCGACGCCGACAGTGAAGTGGTCTTGTACGATGACGGTCCGGGTGCCTTTGCGGCGCGGGCCTGGTGGTTATTGGCATGGCTGGGCAAGCGTGATGGCGTGTTCATCCTCGATGGCGGGCTCAAGGCTTGGCATGCGGCGGGTTTGCCGCTGAGCCTGGATGCGCCGTCGCACACTCGCGGCAGCTTTACCGGCAGTCCCGATGCTTCGTTGCTGCTCAGCGCAGAGCAACTGCAAAAACGCCTCGCCAAGCCACAACTGACCTTGCTCGATGCCCGCGCCTTGCCGCGCTTCAAGGGCGAAGTGGAACCGATCGACCCGATTGCCGGACACATACCCGGTGCGCAGTGTGCGGCGTTTACCGACAACCTGGGCACTGACGGGCGTTTCCTGGCAGCCGACCAACTCAAGCACCGCTTCGCCGCGAAACTGGGCGATCGCTCGCCGACCGAACTGGTGGCGTACTGCGGGTCGGGCGTGACGGCTTGTCATAACCTGTTTGCGTTGTGCCTGGCAGGTTATCCGCTGGCCTCGTTGTATGCCGGGTCGTGGAGTGAGTGGATCAATGAACCGTCTCGCGGCATCGCCACTGGCGAGTAGTCGCCACAATCCCCTGTAGGAGCGTAATGCTGTTCACTTGAGTTGGGTCACACACTTGTGGCGAGGGGGCTTGCCCCCGTTGGGCTGCGGATTGACACTCCATCGCGAGCAGGGGGACGGGTGTCTGCGGGATTTCATCAGGCACTTGCCCTGACGGCGGCCAGCCACTGTGGGATGCGCCGCTCCAGGTAGTAACCGGGTTGCCTGATCGAACCGTCGACGAATCCGACATGCCCGCCCTTGGCCTGCAGTTCGAGGTGCGTGCAGGCGGCCAGTTCATCGGCCTGCGGCAGGCTGTGGGGGAAGACGAAGGGGTCGTCTGCGGCCTGAATGATCAAAGTTGGTGTGCGAATTTCCCCCAGGAAGTAGCGGCTAGACGCGCGGCGATAATAATCCTCGGCATCGATGAAGCCATGCAGCGGTGCGGTGACGCGGCCATCGAAATCCCAGAAGGTGCGCATGTTCTCCAGCGAGCCGAGGGCCGCCAGCGCTGCCAGGCCATCCTCGCGTCCGTCGTGCTGGAACTGTCGCTGCTTGTTCTTGATGTAAGCGACCATCTCGCGCATGAAGTGCGCCTGGTAGACCCTGGAGAAACCCTGGCCGATGCGGTCGGCGCACTGGTCCAGGCGAAAAGGTACTGACACCGCGACAGCACCCATCACGCCACTGTCACTGCCGGTCTCACCCAGGTGCTTGAGCAGGACGTTGCCACCGAGCGAATAGCCGACCGCGTACAACGGCGCTAGGGGGCGTTTGGCTTTCAGGTGCCTGATGGTTTCCCCCAGGTCGTCACTGGCGCCGGAGTGGTAGCTGCGCGGCAACAGGTTGGGTTCGCCAGAGCAGCCGCGCCAGTTCAGCGCAACACTGGCCCAGCCCTGATCGCCCAGCGCTTTTTGCAGCCCCGCCACATAAGGTGAATTCGATGAGCCGGTGAGGCCGTGCAGCACCAGCACCAGGGGGGCGTCGGCGCTATGCGGGCCATGCCAGTCCAGGTCGAGGAAGTCGCCATCCTCAAGCCATAAACGTTCACGCTCGCGTTCGATGTGCGTGGTTTTGCGCCACAGCGGACCCCACAGGGTTTGCAAGTGCGGGTTGCCGAGGCCGAGGGCAGGGGTGAAGCGTACAGGCAGATGAGGCACGATCATTCTCGAGGCAGCGGTGCGCAACGCGTACGCACCTTTTTCAGGCCGGTCAATTAACCGGCGATCTCTGCCATACGTTGCCACAACGAGTAGTACACGCGCCCGGATTTCTGCTCGCGATGCAGGCGCCAGTTGCCCGGCAGGCCCAGAGTCGACGGTGCGGATTCGCTTTCGGTGTACACCCACGCTTCCTCGGCCAGCCACTGGCGCTCTTCGAGCAGGGCGCAAACGGCGGGCAACAGGTTCTGGTTGAACGGTGGGTCGAGGAACACCAGGTCGTAAGCCGTTGCTGTCTGGGTTTCCAGGTAGCGCAGGGCATCGGCGGTCTGCACCTGGCCGTTGGTGCAGCGCAGGGTGCCCAGGTGCTCCTTCAGGCTGGATACCGCGATATTACTGGCGTCCAGCGCCTGGCCCATGGCTGCGCCACGGGACAGTGCTTCGAGGAACAGCGCGCCGCTGCCGGTAAACGGGTCAAGGACCTTGGCCCCCGGTACATAAGGCGCGAGCCAGTTGAACAGGGTTTCACGCACCCGGTCCGGCGTCGGGCGCAGGCCCGGAGCGTCGGGAAAACTCAGTTTGCGGCTGCGCCATTCGCCGCCGATGATGCGCAGTTGATTCACGCCGTTATGGACGTTTTTGGCGGGTTTTTTTGGACTGGCCATTAATGCTCCGGAACCCCGAGCGGCTGCTCGGAAGGTTTATCAGTAGGGGCCGGTAACGGCTTTTGCGGCACGGTCGGGCCAGCGCTGACGATGACCATTTTATCCGTGCTCAGGTGTTTGTTCAGTGCGGCTTTGACTTGCTCGACGGTCAGGCTCTGGGACTGCTGCATGAAGTCCTCGAGATGGCTCAACGGCAGATTGTAGAAGCCGATGGCGCCGAGCTGGCCGACGATATCGGCGTTGCTGGCTGTGGACAGCGGGAAGCTGCCGGCCAGTTCGCGCTTGGCGTCGTCGAGCTCTTTTTCGGTCGGGCCGGTTTTAAGGTATTCGGCGAGTACATCCTGCACCAGTTTCAGGGTGCCCTCGCTCATTTCGGCGCGGGTTTGCAGGTTGATCATGAACGGGCCGCGCGCCTGCATCGGAGTGAAACCCGAGTACACGCCGTAGGTGAGGCCACGTTTTTCACGTACTTCGCTCATCAGGCGGGTGCCGAAGCCGCCGCCACCGAGGATCTGGTTGCCCATGGACAACGCTGCGTAGTCCGGGTCGTCCCGGTCGATGCCCAGTTGCGAGAGCATCAGGGTGGTCTGCTTGGACGGGAACTCAATGTGGCCAATGCTGGCCTTGGGTTCGCTCGGTTGTGCAATCTTCGGCAGGGCCGCGCCTTTGGGCAGTGCGGTGGAAACCTGGGCTGCAATCGCTTCGGCTTCTGCGCGGGACAGGTCGCCGACCAGCGCGATCACCACGTTGCCCGCGGCATAGGCTTTGGCGTGGAATGCCTGCATCTGAGCCACGGTGATCGCCGGTACGGTTTTCGCCGTGCCATCGCTGGCGTGGGCGTACGGGTGGTCGCCGTACAGGCGGCTCATCAGTTCCAGGCTGGCCAGTTTTCCGGGGTTCTGCTTCTGGTACTCGAAACCGGCGAGCATCTGGTTCTTGATCCGCGCAAACGAATCGGCGGGGAAGGTCGGCTTGCCGACGACTTCGGCGAACAGCTTCAGGGCCGGCTCGCGTTTGTCCGTGGCGCTGAGGCTGCGCAGGGACGCGACGGCCATGTCCTTGAAAGCGCCGTTGCCGAAGTCGGCACCCAGGCCTTCGAAGCCCTGTGCGATGGCACCAACGTCCTTGCCGGCCACGCCTTCGTTGAGCATGGCGTTGGTCAGCAGCGCCAGACCCGGTGCGTCACCGTCCTGGCTGCTGCCGGCGGCGAAGATCAGGCGCATGTCGAACATCGGCAGCTCACGGGCTTCGACAAACAGCACCTTGGCACCTTCGGCGGTGTTCCAGGTTTGCACGTCCAGCTTGCGATGCTCCGGCGCCTTGCCGTTGAGCTCGGCCAAAGATTGCAGTTTCTGGCTGGCCTTGGCCTTGTCGAGCGCCTCGCTGGCGTTGGTGTCGCCGGAACGCAACAAGTAGAACGCGGCGGAGCCGATCAGGGCGATGGCGATCAGGCCGATCAGGGTCAGACGGGTTTTTTTATGCTCACTCATGAGTCGTCTCCAGTGGCAGTACATGGGCGACGCTGAGACGTTCGCGGGTGAAATACAGCTTGGCGGCTTTCTGGATATCTTCCGGAGTTACGCTTTCCAGATCGGCCAGTTCGGTGTCCATCAATTGCCACGACAGGCCGACAGTTTCCAGTTGGCCGATGGCAGTGGCCTGGCTGGTGATCGAGTCACGCTCGTAGACCAGGCCCGCGATGACCTGGGCACGCACGCGCTCCAGCTCTTCAGCTGATGGCGCCGTGGTTTTCAGCTGTTCGAGCAGTTTCCACAAACCGGCTTCCACCTGGGCGACGGTTTTGTGTTTCTGGGTGTTTGGCGTTGCCGACAGGGTAAACAGGCTGTCGCCACGGGTGTAGGCGTCGTAACTCGACGAACCGCCGGACACCAGCTCCTCGCCGCGTTCAAGCTGGGTCGGAATGCGTCCGCTGTAGCCGCCGTCGAGCAGGGCCGAGATCAGGCGCAGGGCATTGACCAGGCGCTTGTCTTCGGCGGTGGCAATGCTGGGCACGTTGAAGGCCAGCATCAGGCTGGGCAGTTGGGTCTGCACATGCAGGGTGATCTGGCGCTCCCCCGGCTCGGCCAGTTCCAGCGGTTTTTTCGCTGCCGGCACATCGCGCTTGGCGATAGGGCCGAAATAACGCAGGGCCAGGGTTTTGACTTCGTCCGCAGTGACGTCGCCGACGACTACCAGCGTGGCGTTGTTCGGCACGTACCAGGTCTGGTACCAGTGGCGCAGCTCTTCGACTTTCATCCGTTCCAGGTCAGCCATCCAGCCGATTGTCGGGGTGTGATAGCCGCTGGCCGGGTAGGCCATGGCCTTGAAGCGTTCGTAGGCCTTGGACATCGGCTTGTCGTCGGTGCGCAGGCGCCGTTCTTCCTTGATGACCTCGATCTCGCGGCTGAACTCGTCGGCGGGCAGGCGCAGGCTGGCCATGCGGTCGGCTTCCAGTTCGAAAGCGACGCCCAGGCGATCCTTGGCCAGCACCTGGTAGTAGGCGGTGAAGTCATCGCTGGTGAACGCGTTCTCTTCGGCGCCCAGGTCGCGCAGGATCAGCGAAGCCTCACCCGGGCCTACCTTGTCGCTGCCCTTGAACATCATGTGTTCCAGGGCGTGGGACAGGCCTGTGTTACCAGGCGTTTCGTAGCTGGAGCCGACCTTGTACCAGACCTGGGAAACCACCACCGGTGCGCGATGGTCTTCGCGCACGACAACTTTCAGCCCGTTGTCCAAGGTGAATTCGTGGGTGGGTTGCGGGTCGGCAGCCAGGGCCGAAAGGGGCAGGCAAACTGTGCTGAGCAGCAGGCCTGCGGCGCGGCGGGCTAGAGCATTCATTCGTTTTTAAACCTTTGGGGCTGCCCGCTTGGTCTTAGCGTCAGCGGGCGAGAGGGTGCTAGGATACTGATCCGTTTTACTGGCGGCCACGCCTATCAGGCCTCGAAGCTTGATCAGGTTGTATGGGTTTGCGGCGGAAGGCTATGGTTTATCAGCTAAACTGTGCTTTTTCGCCGATTTTGCCGCTTCAGTCCTTCGTGAATCGTTTTTTGTAAGGTGCCATTTGCACCTCGACAAAATGTTGAGCGTGAACAAGCTGGATCAATCGCAGTCTGTTCTGCATCGAATTTTTATTTGCCGAGGCGCCATTGGCGCGTCGCTACCGTGAGATAGCCGTCCTCCATGTTTGGTTCCAACGACGACAAGAAGACCCCAGCTGCGGCTGGCGAGAAAAAAAGCCTGTTCGGATGGCTGCGCAAAAAGCCGCAGGAACCCGTCGTCGAACAGCCACAGCCCATTTCCGAGCCCGCGCCGGCACCCGTAATAGAAGAAGCGCCCGCACCGGTTGTCCTGCCACTTGCCGAACCTGTGTTGCAGCCGACGCTCGAAGCCCGGCCTGAACCGGTCGCTGAAGTCGCCGCTCCATCGCCGCAAGCGCCAGCGGCCGAGCCCTGGCTGACATTGCCGGTGGCGGAAGAGCAGGTGGCGCTGGTTGTAAATGATCAGGCGCCGCACGTGACGCCACCGATTCCAGCCCCGGCAGCATTCATACCAGCGCCGGTTCAGGAGCCTGTCGTTGAGGCGGTTGTTGAGGCAGTTGTTGAGCCTGTCGTTGAGCCGGATGTTGAGCAGGTCGTTGCACCTGCCACCGTGGCTGAGCCTGCGCCTGCGCCTGCGCCTGCGCCTGCATCTACATCTACATCTGCACCCGCACCGGTAGTGGTCGAGGCTGTAGCGAATTCATACGCAGAGCCAGCGCCAGAGCCGGTTGCTCCAGTTGCATCCGCTCCAGCCTTTGTACCGGTGCCTGCTCCAGCGTCTGCGCCGGTCATCGCTCCAGTCGAAGTGGTCACTGACGCGACTGCTGAGACGCCCGTCGAACCTGTTCGTAGCGAAGAAACCAAGGCCGGCTTCTTTGCCCGCCTCAAGCAGGGTCTGTCCAAGACCAGCGCCAGCATCGGCGAAGGCATGGCCAGCTTGTTTCTGGGCCGCAAGGCCATTGATGACGAACTGCTCGAGGACCTCGAAACCCGTCTGTTGACCGCTGACGTTGGCGTCGAAGCGACATCGGTGATCATTCAGCGTCTGACCCAGAAGGTCGCACGCAAGGAACTGGCCGATGCCGATGCCCTGTACAAATCCCTGCAAGCCGAGCTGGCCGCCATGCTCAAGCCGGTCGAGCAGCCGCTGAAAATCACTTCACAGAACAAGCCGTTCGTGATCCTGGTGGTCGGCGTCAACGGGGCCGGCAAAACCACCACCATCGGCAAACTGGCGAAGAAGCTGCAGCTCGAAGGCAAGAAAGTCATGCTCGCCGCGGGCGACACTTTCCGCGCGGCGGCGGTTGAGCAGTTGCAGGTCTGGGGCGAGCGCAACAAGATTCCGGTGATCGCCCAGCACACGGGGGCCGATTCGGCCTCGGTGATCTTCGACGCCGTACAGGCGGCCAAGGCCCGTGGCATCGATGTGCTGATCGCTGACACTGCCGGTCGCCTGCACACCAAAGACAACCTGATGGAAGAGCTGAAGAAGGTTCGCCGGGTCATCGGCAAGCTCGACGCCGACGCGCCGCACGAAGTGCTGCTGGTCCTCGATGCGGGCACCGGCCAGAATGCGATCAACCAGGCCAAACAATTCAACCAGACCGTCGCACTCACTGGCCTGGCGCTGACCAAGCTCGACGGCACGGCCAAGGGTGGGGTGATTTTCGCCCTGGCCAAGCAGTTCGGCTTGCCGATTCGCTATATCGGCGTCGGTGAAGGCATCGACGATTTGCGTACCTTTGAAGCAGAACCCTTTGTCCAGGCACTGTTTGCCGAGCGGGAGCGTTCATGATTCGTTTCGAACAGGTCGGTAAACGCTACCCGAACGGTCACGTGGGCTTGCATGAGCTGAGCTTTCGAGTCCGTCGGGGCGAATTTTTGTTTGTTACCGGCCATTCCGGCGCCGGTAAAAGCACCTTGTTGCGGCTGTTGCTGGCCATGGAACGCCCGACCAGCGGCAAACTGCTGCTCGCCGGGCAAGACCTGAGCACCATCAGCAACGCGCAGATTCCTTTCCTGCGCCGGCAGATCGGCGTGGTGTTCCAGAATCACCAGTTGCTGTTCGATCGCACCGTTTTCAACAACGTTGCGCTGCCGTTGCAGATTCTCGGCCTGTCCAAGGCCGAGATCGTCAAACGCGTGGACTCGGCGCTGGAGCGCGTGGCGCTGTCGGACAAAACTGATTTGTACCCCGGCGACCTGTCCACCGGTCAGCAGCAGCGCGTCGGCATCGCCCGCGCCATCGTCCATCGTCCGGCCTTGCTGCTGGCGGACGAGCCAACGGGTAACCTCGACCCGCGTCTGGCGGCGGAAATCATGGGTGTATTCGAAGACATCAACCGCCTGGGCACCAGCGTGCTGATCGCCAGCCACGACCTGGCCCTGATTGCCCGCATGCGCCACCGCATGCTGACGCTGCAGCGCGGTCGATTGATCGGCGACGGGGAGGCTGCCGTATGAGTGCTACACGTAGCCCCAAGGTTTCCGAGCGAGTGGCTCCGAAAGCCGCCGATCCGCAGCCGCAGAAGAAAAAACACGACGATGACGACGGGCCGGACTTTTCCACATTGTTTCGTGCGTGGGTCGAAAGCCATCGTGCCAGCTTGCTGGACAGCCTGCGCCGCCTGGGCAAGCAGCCGATCGGCAGTTTCTTTACCTGCCTGGTGATGGCGGTGGCCCTGAGTTTACCCATGGGGCTGTCACTTTTGCTAAGTAACGTCGAGCGCCTGGGCGGGTCCTGGCAGCGTGCGGCGCAGATTTCCCTGTATCTGGAAATTAACGCGAGCTCCGCTGAGGGCGAATCGCTGCGTGAACAGATCAAGGGCATGCCTGGCGTGGCCGACGCGGAATACGTCGGCCGGGAACAGGCGCTGGAAGAGTTCCAGCAGCAGTCCGGTCTGGGCGAGGCGCTCAAGGAGCTACCGGAAAACCCGCTGCCGGGGGTGGTGCTGGTGACGCCGAAAGAGGTCGACAAGCCCGCGCTTGAAGCATTACGACAACAACTTTCCGAGCTGCCGAAGGTACAACAGGCGCAACTTGATTTAGTCTGGGTCGAGCGTCTGGCAGCCATCCTCAAGCTGGGTGACCGTTTTGTCTTCGGTCTGACCGTGCTTCTGGTTTCTGCATTACTTTTGGTGATAGGCAATACCATTCGTCTTCATATTGAAAACCGCCGCACAGAGATAGAAGTGATTAAACTGGTCGGAGGCACTGACAGCTATGTGCGCAGGCCCTTTCTGTACATGGGCGCGCTGTATGGCTTCGGTGCGGGGATTCTCTCCTGGGGCGTGCTGGCATTTGGCCTTGACTGGCTGAACGACGCGGTGGTTGGGCTGGCCGGTTTGTACGGCAGTGATTTCGCGCTGGCCGGAGTGCCCGTTGCCGATGGTCTGTCTCTCTTGCTTGGCGCGGTGCTGTTGGGGTATATCGGTGCATGGATTGCAGTCGCACGCCACCTGAGGGAGCTTGCGCCTAAGTAGTATCATTTTGCTCGTATTGACCTTTCAGCGTTTTTGGGAACTTGTCTTTCGGTTTCCGGTCAATTTTCGCAGTGCTGAACTGCACGAGTTTGTAAGTGGGAGGTTTTTTCGTATGACCAATTCTTTGCAACCTGCATATGCTCTGGTCCCGGGTGCGAACCTGGAGGCCTATGTGCACACGGTGAACAGCATTCCATTGCTGACGCCGGAGCAGGAGCGTGAACTGGCCGAGAGTCTCTATTATGAGCAGGATTTGGGGGCGGCTCGGCAGATGGTGCTCGCCCACCTGCGTTTTGTCGTACATATCGCCCGTAGCTATTCCGGCTATGGTCTGGCTCAGGCGGACCTGATCCAGGAAGGTAACGTCGGCCTGATGAAGGCCGTGAAGCGCTTCAACCCGGAAATGGGCGTGCGCCTGGTGTCCTTTGCCGTGCACTGGATCAAGGCGGAAATCCACGAATTCATCCTGCGCAACTGGCGTATCGTGAAGGTCGCGACCACCAAGGCCCAGCGCAAGCTGTTCTTCAACCTGCGCAGCCAGAAGAAGCGTCTCGCCTGGTTGAACAACGAGGAAGTCCATCGTGTGGCCGAAAGCCTCGGTGTAGAGCCTCGCGAAGTGCGCGAGATGGAAAGTCGCCTGACCGGCCATGACATGGCCTTCGATCCGGCTGCCGAAGCGGATGACGACAGTGCTTTCCAGTCGCCGGCCAACTATCTGGAAGACCACCGGTACGACCCGGCCCGTCAACTGGAAGACGCCGACTGGAGCGACAACTCCAATCACAACCTGCACGAAGCGCTGGAAGTGCTGGACGACCGCAGTCGTGACATCCTCTACCAGCGCTGGCTGGCAGAAGAAAAAGCCACGCTGCACGACCTGGCACAGAAGTACAACGTGTCGGCCGAGCGTATTCGTCAGCTTGAGAAGAGCGCGATGAACAAGCTCAAGTTGTCGATCGCCGCATAAGCTGCGTACTGGCAATAAAAAACGCCCCGGTCATTGATCGGGGCGTTTTTTTTGTACTCATTCACAGATTCACCTTGGTCCCTGTGGGAGCGGGCTTGCCCGCGAAGGCGTCATGTCAACCGCTACACCCGTCGCTGACACACCGCAAGTTGTGTCCGAAAATCGTGATCGGCTATTGGGACCAGGGCGCACGGCGCGAAGCGTTCAAGCCCGCCAGATAACTATCGCCACCCAACTGACTCATCTGCTGCCGAATCCATCCGGCCCGACGTGCGACGTAGTTGGTCGGGTGACTTGCGCTCCAAACGCGTGGGTTTGGCAGTACGGCGGCCAACAGACTCGATTGCTGGCGGCTGAGATTTTTTGCGCTGATGGCGAAGTGATGCCTGGCTGCAGCCTCTGCCCCAAACACCCCGTCATCCCATTCGACGCTATTGAGGTACACCTCCAGAATCCGTTCCTTGGGCCACAACACCTCGATCAACGCGGTAAACCAGGCTTCCAGACCTTTGCGCAGCCAGCTGCGGCCTGACCACAGGAACAGGTTCTTCGAGACTTGCTGGCTCAGGGTGCTGGCACCACGGATCGTGCCGCCGAGCTCGTTGTGGGCGAGGGCTTTCTGGATGGCGCCGAAGTCAAAGCCCCAGTGCTCGGGGAATTTCTGATCTTCACCGGCAATCACAGCCAGCTTCAGGTCGTCGGAGATTTCATCCCACGGCTTCCAGGTGCGTTGCAGGTCAATGGGTTCGCCATCGAACCAGGATTCGATCTTGCGCTCAACCATCAGTGCGGTTCCCGGTGGCGGAACGAAGCGAAAAATCAGCACCAGCAAAACGCTGCCGCCCATGAACCACAGCACGGCCTTGGTGAAACGACGGAAATAAATACGCAGCATAGAGATGGCTTGGCCGAACCCGTTGAGCGGGCCATTATACAGACCCTGTTGATCGACACTGACTGGAGTTCTTCATGCTGCGTGGCTTTTTGATGTTGGCCGCTTTTTTCGGCTTCACCGGTGTCGGCCTGGGTGCCTTTGCCGCTCACGGCCTGAAAAACCGTCTGAGTGCCGAGTATCTGGCGATTTTCCATACCGGCGTGACCTATCAGTTGGTGCACACCCTGGCGCTGCTGGGCGTGGCGCTGCTGGCCACGCAGATCCCGGGGCGCCTGGTTACGTGGGCCGGCGCATCGTTCGCCATCGGCATCCTGCTGTTCTCCGGTAGCCTCTATGTGTTGACGCTGACCGGAGTGAGCAAGTTCGGCATCATCACGCCCTTTGGCGGCCTGGCGTTTCTGATAGGCTGGCTATCTCTGGGTCTGGCTGCCTACCGATTGTCCTGATCTGCAGGAGCCGGCTTGCAGGCGATGAAGGCGATGCGGTGAAACAGCCAGGCCGAGTAGCCTGCATCGCCAGCAAGCCGGCTCCTACAATGCGTCCGTCCATTTCAAGACGAATGGCTTGGGTCAGCCTGACTGATCGGGCTAGAATGCCAGCCCCTAAAAATGATGGCGGCATCCGGCATGCGCATTCAGTTGAACGGCGAATCCCTTGAACTGCCCGACGGTGAAACCGTTGCGGCCCTGCTGACCCGTCTGGATCTGACCGGACGCCGGGTGGCGGTCGAACTCAATCTGGATATCGTCCCGCGCAGCCAGCATGCCGAGACCACGCTCAACGACGGCGACAATGTCGAAGTCGTGCACGCCATCGGCGGCGGTTAGCCGAATGGCCCGCATGGGCCGAGAATTCTGCAAGACCCTCACCCTTAAAGAGGATTCCCCATGAGCATCGTTCGTAGCGACAAGCCTTTTGTTCTGGCCGGTCGTACTTACCAGTCGCGTTTGCTGGTTGGTACCGGCAAGTACCGTGACATGGAAGAAACCCGCCTGGCCATCGAAGCCTCGGGTGCCGAGATCGTCACCTTCGCCGTGCGCCGCACCAACCTTGGTCAGATCGAGGGCGAGCCGAACCTGCTCGAAGTGCTGTCGCCGGATCGCTACACCTTCCTGCCGAACACCGCCGGTTGCTACGACGCGATCGAAGCCGTGCGCACCTGCCGCCTGGCCCGTGAGCTGCTCGATGGTCACAATCTGGTGAAGCTGGAAGTGCTGGCCGACCAGAAAACCCTGTTCCCCAACGTGATCGAAACCCTCAAGGCCGCCGAAACCCTGGTCAAGGAAGGCTTTGACGTGATGGTTTACACCAGTGATGACCCGATCATCGCCCGGCAACTGGCGGAAATCGGCTGTATCGCCGTGATGCCGCTGGCCGGTCTGATCGGTTCCGGCCTGGGAATCTGCAACCCGTACAACCTGCAGATCATCCTCGAAGAAGCGAAAATTCCGGTGCTGGTGGATGCCGGTGTCGGTACCGCATCCGACGCCACCATCTCCATGGAGCTGGGCTGCGACGCGGTGCTGATGAATTCGGCCATCGCCCACGCGGGACAGCCGATCATGATGGCTGAAGCCATGAAACACGCCATCGTTGCGGGCCGCCTGGCCTACCTCGCCGGCCGCATGCCGAAAAAACTCTATGCCAGCGCCTCTTCGCCGCTGGATGGTCTGATCAAGTAAGAGCCATTGATGACTGAATCGAACGACACGCCTATCCAGCCGGAAGAGGGCGACGAGCGCCAACACCGCCGCATCAAGAGTTTCGTGATGCGCGCCGGGCGCATGACCGAAGGCCAGCAAAAAGGTCTGGAGCAGGGCACGCCGCTGTTCGTGCTACCGCTGGCTGACGCCCCGGTGGATTTCGACCAGGTGTTCGGTCGCGCAGCAAAGCGCTCGCTGGAAATCGGTTTCGGCATGGGCCATTCGCTGCTGGAAATGGCAGCGGCCTCGCCGGAGCAGGATTTCATTGGCGTCGAGGTTCACCGTCCGGGTGTCGGCGCGCTGCTCAACGGCGTGCTCACCCAGGGTTTGACCAACCTGCGGGTCTACGATTGCGATGCGATCGAAGTGCTCAACCGCTGTGTGGCCGACAACAGCCTTGATCGCCTGATGCTGTTTTTCCCGGACCCATGGCACAAGAGCCGTCACCACAAGCGTCGTATCGTTCAGGCTTCGTTCGCCGAACTGGTGCGCAGCAAGCTGAAGGTTGGCGGTATTCTGCACATGGCCACCGACTGGGAACCGTATGCCGAGTACATGCTGGAAGTGATGAATGTCGCGCCGGGTTATCGCAACCTGGCCGAAGACGGCAAGTGCGTACCGCGCCCGGCCGAGCGCCCGATCACCAAGTTCGAACGCCGCGGCGAACGGCTTGGGCATGGGGTTTGGGATTTGAAGTTCGAGAAACAGTCCTAAGCCAGTCGCAATACCCAATGTGGGAGCGGGCTTGCTCGCGAAGGCGTCGTGTCAGTCGACATTAATGTTGTCTGATACACCGCTTTCGCGAGCAAGCCCGCTCCCACAGTTGTTTTGTATGTGCCGCAGGATCAGCGGCGGTCAGCTACTACGCCTATCAACACCAACACCACCAACAACACCGGCGCCAGGCTGTAGTTGTTGAACTGGCTCAAGCCCTTGACGATCCACGGCGTGGCATAGATCAGCGCCGCACCGCTGCCGATCATGCACAGCAGGGACATCAGCGGGACGCGCAAGGCGCCGGCGATGCTGCCCAGGCGTTGCTCGACCCAGCCTTTGAAGTCCGCGCCAAACAGCACCAGCAGGCAGCCCACCAGGGCCAGGGCGATTTCCGAGAGGTTGCTGCGGCTCCAGCGCGATACCGTGGCGAGCAGGTCGAGTACCAAGTCCATTCGATTTCCTTATGTCAGAAAATTCTGCAGCAAGTCATTGAGAAAGAGTTGTCCGCGCTCGGTGGCCACCAGACGTGACGGTTCGACCTGCAACAAGCCGCTTTGTTCGGCGTCAAGGCGGCCTTCAGCAAGGCTTTGCAGGCTCATGCCGGTACGTTCCGGGTACAGCCGCGATTCTACGCCTTCAGTCAGACGCAGCGCGTTCATCAGGAACTCGAACGGCATTTCTTCGTTGCCCAGCGCTTTCTCGCCAGCCTGGAAGCTTTTCGCCGGATTCAGGTAATCCTTCGGCAGTCGGGTCTTCCAGGTGCGAATGATGCGCCCGTCCGGATGGCTGAGCTTGCCATGGGCACCCGCGCCAATGCCGATGAAGTCGCCAAAACTCCAGTAATTGAGGTTGTGGCGCGCCGGACGACCGGGCAGGGCATAGGCCGACACTTCGTATTGCGCGTAACCGTGTTCGGCCAGCAGCGCTTGCCCGGCTTCCTGGATGTCCCACAGCGTGTCGTCTTCGGGCAGCGTCGGCGGCTGGTTCCAGAACACGGTGTTTGGTTCCAGGGTCAGCTGATACCACGACAGGTGCGTCGGTTTCAGGGCGATGGCTTGACGCAGATCGCCCAAGGCATCGTCCAGGGATTGATCGGGCAAGCCATGCATCAGGTCCAGATTGAAGTTATCGAACCCTGCCTGACGCGCCATGCCAGCGGCGCGGATGGCTTCGTCACCATTGTGGATCCGTCCCAGCGCCTCGAGTTTCGCTTGCTGAAAGCTCTGGATGCCAATCGACAGGCGATTGATACCCAGTGCCCGGTAGGCGACGAACTTTTCCTGCTCGAACGTGCCGGGGTTGGCTTCCAGGGTGATTTCGATGTCGTGGGCAAACGGTATGCGCTGCTCCACGCCTTTAAGCAGTCGCCCCAATGCCGCAGCACTGAACAGGCTCGGAGTACCGCCGCCGAAGAAGATCGAGCTCAGTTCGCGGCCGTAAACGGCATGCAGGTCCTGATCGAGGTCGGCCAGCAGGGCGTCCACATACTCCTCTTCCGGCAGCACCTTGCTTGCGGTGTGGGAGTTGAAGTCGCAATACGGGCATTTGCGCACACACCACGGAATGTGAATGTACAGCGCCAGGGGCGGTAGCACTGGCAGCGCCGCCCGAGGCGATTGCGCGGCGCCGCCGAAGATCAGCGACGACGCGGATGATTCGCCGGTCATTTCAGGCCCAGACGCTGGCGCAGCAGATCCATTGCGCGGGCGCGGTGGCTGATCTGGTTCTTGTCGGCCGGGCTCAGTTCGGCGCTGGAGCAATCGCGCTCCGGCACCCAGAACAGCGGGTCGTAGCCAAAACCGTGCTCGCCGCTGGCCTGGGTCAGGATGCGCCCGTGCCACAAGCCTTCGCAGAGGATCGGCAGGGGGTCATCGGCGTGACGCACCAGCGCCAGCACGCAGACGAACTGTGCGCCGCGCTCGGCTTCAGGCACGTCTTTTAGGACATCAAGCAGTTTGGCGTTGTTCGCCGCATCGCCCTGGCCATCGGCATAACGCGCCGAGTAGATGCCCGGCGCACCACCGAGGAAATCCACAGCCAGCCCGGAATCGTCGGCCAGCGCCGGCAAGCCCGAGATGCGCGCGGCATTGCGGGCCTTGAGAATGGCGTTCTCGACGAACGACAGACCGGTTTCTTCCGGTTCCACGCTGCTGAACTCGCCGATCGAGCGCAGTTGCACCGAGTCGCCGAGCATGGCCTGGAGTTCCTTGAGTTTGCCGGCGTTATGGCTGGCCAATACGAGTTGCGTGAAGTTGATCATTCGCCGGGGAAGAGCTCTTGGTTGAAATTGATGGTGTTGATTTTGTCACCGTTCTGCACCTTGATCTCGAAGGTGCGGACTTCCTGCTGGTTTACCGGGAATTGCGCGATGTAGTAGATCGCGCCTTGTTCGGTGATCTGCTTGAACTTCAGTGGCACGGTCTGGCTGGTCAGGTCTTTGACCGAGCCGCTGACTTGCGCCATCACCGGCTTGCCTTCCTTGATCAGCGAGACGTTGATCACGCCCTGGTTCTTGCTGCGCACCAGCTCCGCCGCTTTGGCGATGTCCGGCGTCAGGTAGGTGGAATTGAAGGTGTTGTAGTGCACCGTCACGTCGCCGAAGGTTTCCTGGCGCTCGCCCTTGATGACGTCAGCTGCCATGGCGGTAGCGCTCAGGCAGGCAGTGAGTAAAAACAGTGCTAGACGACCCATGATCTTCTCCTCGAAATAGGGTGATTCAGACCGCTACCTTGTGGTCTGCAAGCCCCGGGCTGCTGACCCGGTAGATACCGATCTCACCTAACAGATTAGGCCAAAGCTTGCTGGCCCACCCGTGTCGATGCTGTTGATCCACTGCCAGCCGATCAATGACCTTGGCTTCACGTTCGCGACACAAGGCTTCAAAGTCCGCGAAGGTGCAAAAGTGGATGTTTGGCGTGTTATACCAGGTGTATGGCAGGAACTCGGAAACCGGCATCCGGCCCTTGCTTGCCAGGTACCAGCGGCAGCGCCAGTGACCGAAGTTGGGGAAGGTGATGATGCACTGCCGGCCCACGCGCAGCATTTCATCGAGGATCTTGTCCGGGTAGTGCACCGCTTGCAGCGCCTGGGTCATGACCACGATATCGAAACTGTTGCTGGCGAAGTTGCCCAGGCCCTTGTCCAGGTCCTGTTCGATGACGTTAATGCCCTTGGCCACGCACTCGGCGATGTTGTCCGCGTCGTTTTCCAGGCCGTAACCGGTGACCTGCTTATTGTCGCGCAGCCAGGTCAACAATTCGCCATCGCCACAGCCGAGGTCGAGCACGCGACTGCCGGCGGGGATCCATTCCTGGATGATTTCCAGATCAGCTCTCATGGCTTTCTCACAACGTAATGCGGTTCATGTAATTGCCGAAGGCCTGCAAGTAGCGCGGAATCGGAATCAGGAAGGCGTCGTGGCCTTGCGGTGCGTCGATCTCCAGGTAGCAGACGTCTTTGCGCGCCGCCATCAGCGCGTCCACCAGTTCCCGGGAACGGGCAGGGGAGAATCGCCAGTCGGTGGTGAACGACATCACGCAGAACTTGGCCTTGGCGTTTTCGAAGGTTTTTGCCAGGTTATCGTCGAAGTTCGCCGCCGGATCGAAATAGTCCAGCGCCTTGGTCATCAACAGATAGGTGTTGGCGTCGAAACGTCCGGAGAACTCTTCACCTTGATAGCGCAAATAGCTTTCGACCTGGAACTCGACGCTGTGGAAGTCGTAGTTGAGCTTCTCACTCTTGAGGCCGCGGCCGAATTTCTCGCCCATGGAGTCGTCGGACAGGTAGGTGATGTGCCCGACCATCCGCGCCAGCATCAGCCCGCGCTTGGGGATCACGCTGTGTTCCTGGAACGAGCCGCCGTGGAACTCGGGGTCGGTGAGGATTGCCTGGCGCGCCACTTCGTTGAAGGCGATATTCTGCGCTGACAGCTTGGGTGCCGAGGCAATGGCCAGGCAGTGGCGTACCCGGTCCGGGTAGGTGATGGTCCATTGCAGGGCTTGCATGCCGCCGAGGCTGCCACCAATGACCGCAGCCCATTGGTCGATGCCGAGCAAGTCGGCCAGGCGCGCCTGGCTGTGCACCCAGTCTTCCACGGTCAGCACCGGGAAGTCGGCGCCGAATGGCTTGCCGGTCTCGGGGTTGACACTGCTCGGGCCAGTGGAGCCGTTGCAGCCGCCTAAGTTGTTCAGGCTGACCACGAAGAATTTGCTGGTGTCGATCGGCTTGCCGGGTCCGATACAGCTGTCCCACCAACCCGGTTTGCGGTCTTCGGGGCTATGGTAGCCAGCAGCATGGTGGTGACCGGACAAGGCGTGACAGATCAGTACGGCGTTGCTCGCCGTGGCGTTCAGCGTGCCGTAGGTTTCATAGATCAGGTCATAGGCCGGGAGCGATCGACCACAGGCCAATGCCAGGGCTTCGCTGAAGTGCGCCACTTGCGGCGTCACCAGACCAACAGAATCGGGGGGAAAGGCAGCTGGCATCGACCCTGCTCTCGTTGAAATGAGGCGTAAGTCTAAAGACCGGTGGGGTTAGCGGCAAGCAATGGCGGGGGTGTTTGGTAAATGGGTGTATGGCTTGCAAGCGCTGCCCTCACCCTAGCCCTCTCCCGGAGGGAGAGGGGACTGACCGAGTCGATTATTCGAGCTGCATCGACCTGGGCAATCGAGTCGAACTCAGGTCCTGAAATCGACACAAATCGGCCCCCTCTCCCTCGGGAGAGGGCTGGGGTGAGGGGCGGCGGCGACGCGCATTCAAGTTGTGCGCGCATCAAGCCCCGGCAAATCGGGCAACTTCTTCGGCGAACAGATCCGTACCCGTTTCTGCCGGTTCAACTCGCCACTGATCAAGCTGACCTGACTCTTGGAAACCCCGAACGCCTTGGCCAGAAACGCCATCAGGTACGCATTGGCCTTGCCCTCGACCGGCGGAGCGGTCAGGCGGATTTTCAGGCGATCGCCATGCCGCCCGCAGAAATCATCGCTGCGGGCGGCCGGTTGCAGGTGACACTCCAGAATCAGGTCGTCACCGTCCCAGCGAAAGTAGCTCATCAGATCAAGCCGAGCATCCCTTGGGGCATGTAGGCAAAAAACGCCAGGCGTGGGATCAGCCAGCTTTGCAGCAGCTGGATCACGATGAACGCGAAGATCGGCGAAATGTCGAGACCACCCAGGTTCGGGATGATCCGGCGGAACGGCGCAAGCACCGGCTCAGTAATCTGCGCCACCAGCTCTGCGCCGGGATTGTGGCTCCCCGGGGCTACCCAGGACAGAATTACGCTGATGATCATCGCGTAGAACAGAATGTTCAAAAACAGTGAGAAGAGCGCGATCAGTGCCCACGGCACCAACAGCACCAGGTCGACCATGATGCCTTTGAGCGCCAGGATGACGGCAATCAACAGCATCTGCAGGATCAGCGCCAGCACCAGCGACGACATGTCCAGACCGAACATGCTGGGGATGACTCGACGCAGTGGTTTGAGCAGCGGTTGAGTGGCCTTGACGATGAACTGGCAGAGCGGGTTGTAAAAATTGGCCCTCACCAGTTGCAGGATGAAGCGCATCAGCACGATCAGCAGGTACAGGCTGCCAAGGGTTTTAATGATGAAAATGGCAGCGTCATTGAGTCCGAGCATCTTTGATTCCTTTGTAAGAGCTGATTAGCGACCGAGTTGCTCAGCCATCTCGGCCGAGCGGTGCGCAGCGGCACCCAGTGCTTTTTCTACCAGGGCTTCAAAGCCATTGGCCTGGAACGATTTGATTGCGGCTTCCGTGGTCCCCGCAGGCGAGGTGACGCGGCGCCGCAGTTCTGCGGCGTCGACGTCGCTGGAAACTGCCATGTGAGCGGCACCCAGGGCAGTTTGCAGGGTCAGTTGTGCGGCGATGTCCGCTGGCAGGCCGAGTTTCACGCCGGCGGCGGTCATGGCCTCGATCAGCAGGAAGAAGTACGCCGGCCCCGAGCCAGAAACGGCAGTGACGGCGTCCAGTTGCTGTTCCTGGTCCAGCCACAGGGCGATACCGACCGCCGAGAGCAGCTCTTGCGCTTGCTGACGTTGTTCAGCAGTGACCTGGGCCGTGGCAAACAAGCCGCTCACGCCCTGACGCAGCAGCGCCGGGGTGTTGGGCATGCAGCGCACGATCGGCTGGTTGCCGAGCCAGTTGTTCATGCTGGCGCAAGTGATACCGGCAGCGATCGACACCACTAACTGTTCGGGAGCAAGGCTTGGCCGAATGGCTTCGCACACGGCTTTCATGGCCTGGGGTTTGACCGCCAGGACGATTACGTCAGCGCCTTCAATGGCTTGAACGTTGTCGGCATACACTTCAATGCCGAGTTCGGCATTTACCCGGGCGCGGGTTTCTTCAAATGGATCGCTGGCGCGGATCTGTGCCGCTTCCAGACCCTTGGCCCGCAGGCCGCCGATCAGGCTGGCGGCCATGTTGCCGGCACCGATAAAGGCAATGCGTGTCTTGCTCATGTCAGGTCCTTATAAAAGAAAGAGTGCGTCATTTCATGGCTGACCATAATCGCGGGCACCAAACAGGGCTGTACCGATGCGAACCCAGGTGGCGCCTTGGGCAATGGCCGACTCAAGGTCGTGGCTCATGCCCATGGAAAGTGTGTCGAGTGGCAGATCGAGGCTGGCTTGCAGGTTTTGTACCGCAGCGAACGCGGCATCCTGGGCCGCGCGATCTTCCGTGGGCTCGGGAATCGCCATTAATCCGCGTAACTTCAGGCGCGGCAGGGTGCTGATGGCATTGGCCAGGGCCGGCAGGTCGGCCGGGTTGCAACCGGATTTGCTGGCTTCACCACTGACGTTGACCTGGATGCAGATATTCAGGGGGGGCAAGTCGGCAGGGCGTTGTTCGGACAGGCGTTGTGCGATTTTCAGGCGGTCCACGGAATGCACCCAGGCGAAATGCTCGGCGATAGCGCGAGTCTTGTTCGACTGAATGGGGCCGATGAAGTGCCAGATCAAGGGCAGGTCAGCCAGTTCGAGCTGCTTGCCAAGGGCTTCCTGCAGATAGTTTTCGCCAAAGTCGCGCAGACCGGCCGCATAGGCTTCGCGCAGCGCGACCGCAGGTTTGGTCTTGCTCACGGCCAGCAACTGGACGCTGTTTTCGTCGCGCCGGGCGGCAAGTGTTGCGGCATGTATGCGCGAACTAACCTGAAGAATGTTGTCTGCTATGTTGGACATCAAGAAGCGCCGGCGGTCTGAAGGTTCGCGGCATTCTACTGGAATTGAGGAGCGCTATGGATATCACTGAACTGCTGGCGTTCAGCGCAGAACAAGGCGCATCCGACCTGCACCTTTCTGCGGGTCTGCCGCCGATGATTCGGGTCGACGGTGATGTTCGGCGTATCCATTTGCCCGCCTTGGACCACGAACAGGTCCAGGCGCTGATCCATGGCGTCATGAGCGAGAGTCAGCGGGTGGACTTCGAGAAGCGCCTGGAAATCGATTTTTCCTTTGAGGTGCCCGGTGTCGCGCGCTTTCGGGTTAATGCGTTCAACCACAATCGTGGCGCGGGCGCAGTGTTTCGCACCATCCCCTCGAAAGTGCGGAGCATGGACGAACTGGGCATGGGGGAAGTGTTCCGCAAAATGACCGATGCTCCGCGCGGCCTGGTGCTGGTGACCGGTCCGACGGGGTCCGGCAAGTCCACCACGTTGGCGGCGATGATCGATTACCTCAACAGCCATCGTCATCACCACATCCTTACCATTGAAGATCCGATTGAATTCGTTCATGAACCGCGCAAATGTCTGATCAATCAGCGTGAGGTCCACCGCGATACCCGCAGTTTCGCCACAGCCCTGCGCTCGGCGTTGCGCGAAGACCCGGACGTGATCCTGGTGGGGGAATTGCGTGACCTGGAAACCATTCGCCTGGCGTTGACTGCCGCGGAAACCGGGCATCTGGTATTCGGCACGCTGCACACCACTTCGGCGGCCAAGACCATCGACCGGGTGGTGGATGTATTTGCGGGGGACGAGAAGTCGATGGTGCGCTCGATGCTCTCTGAATCGTTGCTGGCGGTGGTGTCCCAGACACTCGTCAAGAAAGTCGGGGGCGGGCGCATTGCGGCCCGGGAGATCATGCTGGGGACATCGGCGATCCGTAACCTCATCCGGGAGGACAAAGTGGCGCAGATGTACTCAGCGATTCAGGCGGGAGGCTCGCTGGGGATGCAGACGCTGGATATGAGCTTGAAGGATTTGGTGACCAAGGGGCTGGTCAGTCGTGAGCATGCGCGGGAGAAGGCGCGCTCGCCGGATAGCTTCTGAGGGGGAGTTGCAGGGCTTTTCAAGGACGCCTTCGCGAGCAAGCCCGCTCCCACATGGACTATACCAATCCTTGTGGGCGCGGGCTTGCTCGCGAATGGGCCGGCATGCTCAAAGCGATTCCAAGGGTTACCCCGGACAGTCAGATCAACGCTGAACAACCCGCATCTGGTTCTGTTCTTTCGGCAGAACCCGCTTGGCAACCACGTAGTGTTTTTCCCAGTACGGTTTCTTCAGGGTGTCGATGGATACCGACTTGCCACGGCGTGGTGCGTGGATAAAGCGGTCGTTGCCCAGGTAGATGGCAACATGATTGACCCGGCGGCTCTTGATGTTGAAGAAAATCAGGTCGCCCGGCTTCAAGTCTTCACGATCTACCTTCTCCCCATGACCGCTGGCCATGGCATTGGAGGTGCGAGGAAGATCAAAGCTGGCGTCGTCGAACGCATATTTGACCAGACCGCTGCAATCGAAGCCTTTACTTGGACTGCTGCCGCCCCAACGATACGGAGTACCGAGGACGTTCACAGCGCGGCTCAGCACGTTACTGCTTTCCTTGCTCGCCATTGGCGGGACAAGGCTGCTCTTGCTGCTGCTCAGCTGAGGCGCTTGCTTGACCGGTTTTGTGCTTTTGTTCGAAGGAGCAGAAGCATGGGATTTTGGGGTGTAACCATTAACGTTTGGAAGACGTTGCTCACGATTGGTGGCGTGGGCGGCCAGTGGCATCAAAAGGCAAATGGTTAGCCATGTCTTGAAAAATGGACGCATTAGGCAGGGCTCGAATAGGTGAACGCGCAACTTTATAACAGCTTTTTTGTCCCTTCCGAGGCCGTTGGTCGATTCAACCTGGGGGTCAACAGCGGCAAAGAAGCGGCAAATTGACGCAATTGTCGGACAGAAGTCGCGTGTTACAAGGGTTTGACAGTGGTGAAAGCGGTAATTGCCATACGTCGGCAACCCGTAAAAAAGTCACAAAGAAATAAACAATATTTATCTATCGTCTGCCTCGAGGTCATCAATGAACCCCTATCAACAGTCTGTCGCTCAGCAAGATACCCACAGCAAAGTCATTGGCTATCTGCTGTGGATTTTGGGTTTTACCGGCGCTCACCGTTTTTATTACGGCAAGCCGGTGACCGGGACGATCTGGTTCTTCACCTTCGGTTTGCTGGGTATCGGCTGGCTGATCGACCTGTTTCTGATCCCCGCCATGGACCGTGAGGCAGACCTGCGGTTTACCGCCGGGCCGATCGAATACAACGTGGCGTGGATTCTGCTGACGTTTCTCGGGGTGTTCGGGGTGCATCGTATGTATCAGGGCAAGTGGATCAGCGGCTTGCTGTACCTGCTGACGGGCGGCTTGTTCTTTATCGGGATCCTGTATGACTTCTGGACGCTGAATGATCAAGTGTCGCTGCGCAACGCGCAGAATAGACGCGCCTTCCAGTAAGTCATCGCTAGCAGACTAGCTCCCACAGGGGATTTGTGTCGTTCACAGATCCTGTGTGGGAGCCAGCCCTGCTGGCGATTGAGGCGACGCGGTCTTACGCCTGGTGGCTGATCCGGCCATCCACCAGGGTGTAGCGCACTACGCCCGGCAGGCTGTGACCAATGAACGGGCAGTTTTCGCCCTTGGACAGCCAGGTTTCACCGGCAACGGTCGAAGCCGCAGGGTCGAACAACACGATGTCTGCAGCGCCCCCCACCGCCAATTTGCCCGCCGGCAGGCGCAAGGCCTCGGCAGGACCGGCACTCAAGCGTGCCAGCAGTGTCGGCAAGTCCAGCAAGCCGTCTTCCACCAGGGTCATCGCCAGCGGCAGCAGCAACTCGACACTGCTGATGCCCGGCTCGGTAGCACCGAAGGGGGCCAGCTTGGCGTCGCGCTCGTGGGGCTGGTGATGGCTGGAGATGGCCGAGATCACCCCGGACTTCACGGCGGCACGCAGTCCGTCGCGGTCGGCACGGGTGCGAAGCGGTGGTTGCACGTGATAGAGGCTGCTGAAGTCGATCAGGGCTTCATCGGTCAGGATCAGCTGATACAACGCCACATCGGCAGTCACTGGCAGCCCGCGGGCCTGGGCCTGGGCAATCAGGGCTACGCCGCGAGCGCTGGTGAGTTGGCTGAAGTGTGCGCGCACACCGCTTTGCTCGACCAGCAGCAGGTCCCGGGCAAGAGCCACGGTCTCGGCGGTTTCCGGAATGCCCGGCAAGCCGAGGAAGCTTGCGGTCGGGCCTTCATGGGCCAGGCCACCTTCGGCCAGGTCATGGTCCTGAGAGTTGAAAATCACCGTCAGGTCGAAAGTCGCCGCGTATTCCAGTGCCCGACACAGGGTGCGGGTGTTGCGGAAGCTCTCCAGGCCGTTGCCGAAGGCCACGCAGCCGGCATCGCGCAGTGCCACGAGCTCTGCAAGCTGTTCGCCGTCCAGGCCTTTGCTCAGGGCGCCGATCGGGAAGACTTTGGTGTTGCCGGCCTCGCGCGCGCGGTCGAGGATCAGTTCGGCCACGGCCGAGGTGTCCAGTACCGGTTTGGTTTTTGGCGGGCAGCACAGGCTGGTGACACCGCCGGTTGCCGCGGCACGGGTTTCGCTGATGATCGAACCTTTGCGGCTGTAGCCCGGCTCGCGCAGGGCGACATTGAGGTCGACCAGGCCAGGGGCGGCGACCAGGCCGTTGGCGTCGAGCGTGTCGATGGCGACAAAACCGGCCGGCGCCGCGCCAATGGCGACGATCTTGCAGGCTTCGATGTGGATATCGGTGACTTGATCCAGGCCGCTGGCCGGGTCGATTACGCGTGCGCCGAGAATGCTGAGCTTCACTGGGCGTTCTCCTGTTCGAATTGGCGCTGCGCAGTCTGTCCGCTCATGGCCATGGACAAAACGGCCATACGAATGGCAATACCGTAGGTGACCTGGTTGAGGATCACCGAATGCGGGCCGTCGGCTACCGCCGACTCAATCTCCACTCCACGGTTGATCGGCCCCGGGTGCATGACGATGCAATCCGGCTTTGCGCCGGCCAGGCGTGCGGTGGTCAGGCCGAACAGGCGGTAGAACTCGCCTTCGCTCGGCAGCAGGCCGCCGGCCATGCGTTCGCGTTGCAGGCGCAACATGATCACCACGTCGACGTCTTTCAGGCCTTCGGCCATGTCGGTATAGACCTTCACGCCGTATTGCTCGATGCCGATCGGCAGCAGGGTTTTCGGCGCGATCACGCGGATGTCCGGGCAACCGAGGGTTTTCAGCGCGAGCATGTTCGAGCGTGCGACCCGCGAGTGCAGGATGTCACCGACGATGGCTACCGAGAGGTTTTCGAAACCGCCCTTGTGTCGACGGATGGTGAGCATGTCGAGCATGCCCTGGGTCGGGTGGGCGTGACGACCGTCGCCACCGTTGATGATCGCCACTTGCGGGCACACATGTTCGGCGATGAAGTGCGCGGCACCGGAGTCACCGTGACGCACGACAAACATGTCGGCGGCCATGGCTTCCAGGTTGCGCAGGGTGTCGAGCAGGGTTTCGCCCTTGCTGGCCGACGAGGTCGACACGTTCAGGGTGATCACGTCCGCCGACAGCCGCTGGGCCGCCAGTTCAAAGGTGGTGCGGGTGCGGGTGGAGTTCTCGAAGAACACGTTGCACACGGTCTTGCCGCGCAACAACGGGACTTTCTTGACCGCCCGGGCGCCGACTTCGAGGAACGAGTCGGCGGTATCGAGGATTTCCGTCAGCAGCTCGCGGCGCAAACCGTCGAGCGAGAGGAAGTGGCGCAGTTGGCCCTGATCATTGAGCTGCAGCGGGCGCTTGGTTTCTAGAGGCGTCATCGCAAGGGGGACTCTCAATAGGGCGAATTAAAGGGCGAGGTCTTGCAGCTCGAGCGCAAGCTCGGGGCCGGACAGCTTCACCCGCTCGTGGGCGGCCAGACTCAGGGTAGCTCCGACCACGTTCGGGCGAATCGGCAGCTCGGCGGCGTCCAGGTCCAGCAGGCACACCAGTGTGATGCTGGCCGGGCGTCCGTAATCGAAGAGTTCGTTCATGGCGGCGCGGATGGTACGGCCGCTCATCAGCACGTCATCGATTAGCACCAGATGCTGGCCTTCGATTTCGAACGGCAGGGCCGAAGGGCGCACCTGAGGGTGCAGGCCGTTCTGGCTGAAGTCGTCGCGATAAAAAGAAACGTCGAGGGTGCCGAGGGGCGAATGGCTGCCCAGTTCCTTGAGCAAGGCTTGAGCGACCCAGACGCCGCCGCTACGGATACCGATGAAGCGCGGTTCGCTGATGCCGCGCAGTTCCAGGTGTGCCTTGAGATCGGTGGCCATCTGGCTGATCAGTTCGGCGGGATTGGGCAGGCTCATGGTTGCTCCTTCTTGGGCCCGAGCCGGGTTGTTGCTTGGGGGCTCGGGTTGTCACTATAGAGAGGCGTCAAGACGGCTCTTCAGGATTCGAACAGCTCGCTGTTTTCGTCGAGCCAGCCTTGCAGCAGCAGGGCGGCGGCAATGGCATCGACCGGGTTGTCGCGGTAACTGCCTTTCTGCCCACCCCGGGCCAGGCGTTCGCCCTTGGCCTCGTAGGTGGTCAGGCGTTCATCATGGGTATAAAAGGGCAGGTTGAAGCGACCGTTCAAGCGCCGGGCGAATTTTTCCGCACGGGCACACATGTCGCTGGGCGTGCCGTCCATGTTCAAGGGCAGTCCGACCACCACGGCATCGGGTTTCCACTCCTTGATGAGGGCCTCGATCTGGTTCCAGTCGGGAATGCCGTTCTGCGCCTTCAAGGTGCACAGTTCACGGGCCTGCCCGGTAATCACCTGGCCGACCGCAACGCCGATCTGTTTGGTGCCGTAGTCGAATCCCAGAATCAGCCGCAGGGCCATCAGGCGTGCCCCGCCTGGCTGGTCAGCAGGCTGAGATTGACGCCCAGGTGCCTGGCGGCCGCTTCCAGGCGCAGTTCGCTGCTGGTGTTGAACAGGATGTCGGCTTCGAACGGGCAGTTCAGCCAGGCGTTCTGGGCCAGTTCGGCTTCCAGTTGCCCGGCTTCCCAGCCGGCGTAGCCGAGGGCGATCAGGCTTTTCGCTGGTCCGACGCCATCGGCAATGGCAAACAGCACGTCCTGGGAGGTCGACAGGGACAACTCGTCTTGCAGATCAACGGTCGCCTGATAGCTCTGCCCCTTGGGGTGCAGGACGAAACCGCGGTCGGTCTGCACCGGGCCGCCGATGAAGATCGGCACATGCTGGCAGAGCGCAGGCGGTTCGATATCCGGGCGCAATTGCTCAAGAATGTCGGCCAGATTCAGATCTTGCGGGCGGTTGACCACCAGCCCCATGGCACCATTGGCCGTGTGCTCGACGATATAGGTCAAGGTGTGCGCAAAGTTCGGGTCGGCCATGTGCGGCATGGCGATCAGGAATTGATGCTTGAGGTAGCTGGGGCTGACGTTTTTCATGTGCGCTAGTGTGGCGTTGGAGGGGCGAACTGACAAGCTGCGGATGCGCAGGAAATGCCCCGATTCAGTTATCAATCGATCACAAATGTGGGAGCGGGCTTGCTCGCGAATACGGTGTGTCAGTCGCCGTCAATGCTGCATGACACTCCGCATTCGCGAGCAAGCCCGCTCCCACAGGGGATTTGTGGGGTGTCAGTTGCTTGAAAGCCGGTCGCCGCGGGCAAACTTCCAGGTGCGGATGATTTCCAGGCGGTCGATGTCCGACAGATCTCCGGTAAACGGCGCAAAAGGCGCAGCAAGCCTGACGATGCGTTGCGCCGCCTGGTCCAGCAGCGGTTGCCCAGAAGACTCCAGTACCAGCACTTCGTACAGCGAGCCGTCGCGGTTGATCGACACCATCAGGCGCAAATTACCGTAGATCTGCTTGCGCCGTGCTTCGTCGGGGTAGTTGAGGTTGCCGATGCGCTCGACTTTCTTGCGCCATTCGTCTTTGTACCAGGCACCCTTGTCGCGCATGGTCGAGGCGGCGCTCAGGCGATGGATGCGCGGGCGTTTGGCGTACAGCTGCTGTTCGTTGGCCAATTCCGCTTCCAGACTGGCGATGTCGCTGGACAACTGTTCGCTGTCGAACGTCGGTGCCTGGACCTGGGGTTTGGCCTGAACTTTGGGTTCTTCGGTTTTCGCGGGGGCTTTTTTCGGCTTTGGCGCGACCGTGGTCACCGCTGCCTTGGGCGGGGCGTCCTGGACTTCAGGCTTGGCGGCCGGCGGTGGCGTGACCTTCTGCACCTTGTTGTCCTGGAACGGCGCTATCTCAGTGGTCTTGGGGATCGCCTTTTTATCCAGCGTGCCGCTGCCTTGCTGATTCTCCTGGGCGAGAAAGTCAGCTTTTTCCGGCTTCTTTTCGCTTTTGAAGGTGGCGAGGGTGATTTCCAGGGTTTTGCTGATCTGTTTGGGCTCGACCACTGCAAACCCGACGCCCAAAAGCAAGGCCAGGTGGATCAGTGCCGCGAGAAACAGGGTAAAACCGAGGCGATCGGCCGGGCGCACGCCATGATGGGCGAGTTCTGCGGGCAGATCGGACGGGAGGGTCATGACAAAAAAACCAACATCGCGCTTTTACAAGCCCGGCATGATAGCGCAATGTTGGTTTTTAGCTTCAAGCTTGCGACTTGGAGCTTGCAGCTTGCAGCTTCTTCTCAATGGCATCCATGAGCATGCCGCCAATGTCTGTGCCGAACGCATTATCAATTTCGCGTATGCAGGTCGGGCTGGTGACGTTGATTTCGGTCAGATGCTCGCCGATGACGTCCAGACCGACGAACAACAGGCCTTTTTCACGCAGGGTCGGGCCCACTTGGGCGGCAATCCAGCGATCCTTGTCGGTCAACGGGCGGGCTTCGCCACGGCCACCGGCGGCCAGGTTGCCTCGGGTTTCGCCAGCGGCCGGAATCCGCGCCAGGCAGTAATCCACCGGTTCGCCGTCGATCATCAGGATGCGCTTGTCACCATCGACGATGGCCGGCAGGTAGCCCTGGATCATGATCTGCTGCTGACCGTGCAGGGTCAGGGTTTCAAGGATCACCGAGAGGTTCGGGTGGCCGGCGGTGTGGCGAAAGATCGAAGAGCCGCCCATGCCGTCCAGCGGCTTGAGAATCACATCGCCATGATGGTCGGCGAATTCGCGCAGCACGTCCGGGCGACGGCTGACGATGGTCGGCGGTGTGCACTGCGGGAACAGCGTGGCGAACAGCTTTTCATTGCAATCGCGCAGGCTTTGCGGCTTGTTGACCACCAGTACGCCGGCGGCCTCGGCCTGTTCCAGCAAATAGGTTGAATAGACGAATTCCATGTCGAACGGTGGATCCTTGCGCATCAGGATCACGTCCAGATCGCTCAGCAGCGCGTCGTTTTCAGCGCCCAGTTCGAACCATTTTTCCGGATTGGCGAAAACCTGCAGCGGCCGCATCCGCGCCCGGGCCTGGCCTTCGGCCTGGTACAAGTCGCGCTGTTCCATATAGAACAGTTCCCAGCCGCGCTTCTGCGCGGCCAGCAGCATGGCCAGCGAGCTATCCTTTTTATAGGAGATGCTGGCGATAGGGTCCATGACAATCCCGACGCGAACGCTCATTGGGTTTTCCTCGAAAATTTGGGGGCAGATACCGAATTCCTGTAGGGGCGAGCATGCTCGCGATGAACCCAGGTACACCGCGGGGCACCAGGTTTTGCGCGTTAGCGTTGACGTCCATCGCGAGCGTGCTCGCTCCTACAGGAAAAACAGCGCAGGGCCGTATAAAAGTGGCGTCAGATTGGCGCTGAGTCTGTTCCCGGTCAAGGAAAAACCACTGCGCCGGTCGCCTGATAGATTGGATTTGGAGACTGTGCTAAAAAGACTGCCATGTCGTGCTGGCCCTTGAGTATCAAGGGTTTCGAGCCACCGATTACCCAAAAGCGGACAAATTGATTCGTAAAGGCGACGGAAGAGCGGATATGGAACAGCACCCCAACGCCTTGAAGGTCATGGTGATCGACGATTCGAAGACGATTCGCCGCACCGCCGAAACGTTGTTGAAGAACGTCGGTTGCGAGGTCATCACGGCCATCGACGGCTTCGATGCCCTGGCCAAGATCGCCGACAATCATCCCGGCATCATCTTCGTCGATATCATGATGCCGCGCCTTGATGGCTATCAGACCTGCGCGCTGATCAAGAACAACAGTGCATTCAAGTCCACGCCAGTGATCATGCTGTCGTCCAAGGACGGGCTGTTCGACAAGGCCAAGGGGCGCATCGTCGGCTCCGATCAGTTTTTGACCAAGCCGTTCAGCAAGGAAGAGTTGCTTGATGCGATCCAGGCCCATGTTCCTGGCTTCGCCGCCGTTTTGCCGCAGTAGGACGCTCACAGTGACGTTCGGCCATCGGGCCTGGCGTCTATAAGAATGGGGAAGAAAATGGCACGTATTCTGATCGTTGATGATTCGCCGACTGAAATGTACAAATTGACCGGCATGCTGGAAAAGCACGGTCATGAAGTCCTGAAAGCCGAAAACGGTGCCGACGGCGTGGCCCTGGCCCGCCAGGAAAAGCCCGATGCGGTCCTGATGGACATCGTCATGCCAGGCCTCAACGGCTTCCAGGCGACTCGTCAGTTGACCAAAGACCCGGATACCGGGCACATCCCGGTGATCATCATCACCACCAAGGATCAGGAAACCGACAAGGTCTGGGGCACGCGCCAGGGGGCCAGGGACTACCTGACCAAACCGGTCGATGAAGAGACCCTGATCAAAACCCTGAACAACGTGCTGGCCGGTTGATCGACTGCCCATGAGCGAGTCGCTGACGGCTTTCGAACTGTTGCTGCAAATCGACCGGCGCTGTCGTCTGCTGGCGGCGGACCTGCCGTCCCAGCCGACTCGCCGGGACAGCTGGAGCGGCATTGGATTTCGCCTGGGTGAACACTGGTACGTGGCGCCCATGGGCGAAGTCGGTGAAGTGTTGCACGAGCCACGCTTCACGCAGCTGCCGGGAGTGAAACCATGGGTCAAAGGTGTGGCCAACTTGCGCGGGCGGCTGCTGCCGATCATGGATCTGTCCGGTTTCTTGGGCTATGAGCTGTCAGCGGTGCGTCGGCAGCGGCGGGTGTTGGTGGTTGAGCATGAAGACGTATTTGCCGGCTTGATAGTCGATGAAGTTTTCGGCCTGCAGCACTTTGCCCGGGACACTCTGGAGCCAGTGCCGGCCCACGAGTTGCGGGGAGCGATGGCGGCGTTTATCCAGGGGCGGTTTGCCCGTGAGAAGTGCTGGCGGGTGTTCAGCCCGTTTGCGTTGGTGCGGTCCCAGGGGTTCATGAATGTCGCGGTGTGACAGCAGCAACACAGATCCAATGTGGGGGCGGGCTTGCTCGCGAAAGCGGTGCGTCAGTCAGCTTCACTGTTGAAGGAGTGACCGAATTCGCGAGCAAGCCCGCTCCCACAGGGGCCCTCGGTAAGTCTTGGAAGGTGTTGGTTAACAGGCGAGGACCGATGATAAAAGCAAAAGAAGGCATGCCAATGGAAGGGTCGCGCAGTCGGTCGCAGATCATCGCGCTGTTTATCGCGCTGATCGTCTTCATCATGCTGCTGTTCGCCAACTTCGCCTACCTCAACACCCAGGCCACCTACGACAAACAGTACATTGGCCACGCCGGTGAACTGCGCGTGTTGTCCCAACGCATCGCCAAGAATGCCACTGAAGCCGCCGCCGGCAAGGCTGCCGCGTTCAAGTTGCTCAGTGATGCTCGCAATGACTTTGCCCGGCGCTGGGGTTACCTGAAGAAAGGCGATCCGGTCACCGGCTTGCCACCGGCACCCAGCAGCATGCGTCCGCAGATGCGCGCTGTGCAGCAGGATTGGGAGCGTCTGCTGAAAAACACCGACGCGATTCTGTCCAGCGAGCAGACTGTGCTGTCGCTGCATCAGGTCGCCGCGACGTTGGCCGAAACCGTGCCGCAGTTGCAGATCGAGTACGAGAAGGTTGTCGAAACCCTCCTGCAGCGCGGCGCCCCGGCCGCTCAGGTCGCGATGGCTCAGCGTCAGTCATTGCTGGCCGAGCGGATTCTCGGTGCGGTGAACACGGTGTTGGCCGGTGACGAAAACTCCCAGCAGGCCGCGGACGCCTTCGGGCGTGACGCGACACAATTCGGCAAGGTGCTCAACGGCATGTTGCAGGGTGACACGGCGCTCAAGGTCAGCCAGGTCGAAGACCGCGATGCCCGCGTCCGTCTTGCGGAAATATCCGAACTGTTCGAGTTCGTCTCGGGCTCGGTGGATGAAATCCTCGAAACCTCGCCGGAGCTGTTCAAGGTCCGTGAGTCGGCGAGCAATATTTTCAGTTTGTCGCAAACCCTGCTCGACGAAGCCTCGCACCTGGCCAGCGGCTTCGAAAACCTCGCCGGCGGGCGCAGCACCGATACCATTGGCGGTTATGTGCTGGGGCTGCTGGCATTGGCCTCGATCATTCTCATCGGCCTGGTGATGGTGCGCGAAACCAATCGCCAGTTGCGCGAAACCGCCGAGAAAAACGAGCGTAACCAGAACGCGATCATGCGTCTGCTCGACGAAATCGAAGACCTCGCCGATGGCGACCTGACAGTGACTGCATCGGTAACCGAAGACTTCACCGGGACCATCGCCGACTCGATCAATTATTCCGTGGACCAACTGCGCGACCTGGTGGCGACCATCAACCTCACCGCCGGCCAGGTCGCTGCCGCCGTGCAGGAAACCCAGGCCACGGCGATGCACCTGGCTCAGGCTTCGGAGCATCAGGCCCAGCAAATTTGCGAAGCCTCCGCGGCGATCAACGACATGGCCGAGTCCATCGACCAGGTGTCTGCCAACGCCGCAGAATCCTCGGCCGTGGCCGAGCGCTCGGTGGAGATCGCTAACAAGGGCAACGAGGTGGTGCACAACACCATCCACGGCATGGACAATATTCGCGAGCAGATTCAGGACACCGCCAAGCGCATCAAGCGCTTGGGTGAGTCTTCCCAGGAAATCGGCGACATTGTCAGCCTGATCGATGACATTGCCGATCAGACCAACATCCTGGCCCTCAACGCGGCGATCCAGGCTTCCATGGCCGGTGATGCCGGACGCGGTTTTGCCGTGGTCGCCGATGAAGTCCAGCGCCTGGCCGAGCGCTCTTCCGCGGCCACGCGGCAGATCGAAACCCTGGTGCGGGCGATCCAGACCGACACCAATGAAGCGGTCATCTCCATGGAGCAGACCACCACAGAGGTGGTACGCGGTGCGCGTCTGGCGCACGATGCCGGGGTGGCCCTGGAAGAAATCGAAGGCGTCTCCAAGACCCTGGCGGCCCTGATCCAGAGTATTTCCAATGCCGCGCAGCAGCAGACGTCGTCGGCCGGTCAGATTTCCCTGACGATGAACGTGATCCAGCAGATCACCACGCAGACCTCGTCAGGCTCCACCGCCACGGCCGAGAGCATCGGCAACCTGGCAAAAATGGCCAGCCAGTTGCGCCGTTCGGTTTCCGGTTTCACCTTGCCGGCGGCCAAGGCGCAGGTTGTGGACAAAGCTGAACCGCCCATTGGTGTATGAATGGTAACTGGAGTGGTTATGGCTGATCGGCACGACTATGTGGCCCTGGAGTGGGTCAAGGGCGAGATTGCCGAAACGTTGAGGGTCGCTCACCAGGCGATCGAAACCCTGCTTGATGATCCGCAGGCTCTGCACGCGCTGGACAACTGCCTGGCGTGCATCCATCAGGTCCATGGCAGTTTGCAGATGGTCGAGTTCTACGGCGCGGCGCTGCTCGCCGAAGAGATGGAACAATTGACCATCGCCCTGCAGCACAATCGCGTCAGCCATCGCGACGAGGCGTTGCACCTGTTGATGCAAGCGCTCGGACAACTGCCGATCTATCTGGATCGGGTGCAGGGCGCGCGCCGCGATTTGCCACTGGTGGTGCTGCCGCTGATCAACGATCTGCGCAGCGCCCGTGGTGAAAACCTGTTGTCGGAAACCAGCCTGTTCAGCCCGCAACTGCCCGAACTGCCGCCCCTGGATGAAGAGGCGCTGGCGTTGCTCGAGCCAGTTGAGCTCCCCAGCGTTCTGCGCAAGTTGCGGCAAATGCTGCAGATGGCCCTGGTGGGTTTTCTGCGTGAACAGGACAGCGAGACCAATCTCGATTATCTGGCCAAGGTCTTCGCCCGTCTCGAAGGGTTGTCTGCCAATGCGCCGCTGAGCCCGTTATGGCAAGTCGCTTCGGCGCTGGTCGAAGGCATGCAGGGCGGCGCGATTGCCAACAGTCCAGCGTTGCGCAGCCTGTTCAAGGACGCCGACAAAGAACTCAAGCGCCTGCTCGAAGTGGGCATGCCCGGCATCAATCAGCCGGCGCCGCCGCAATTGCTGAAAAGTTTATTGTTTTACATTGCCAAGGCCGATCATCCCACCGGGCAGATGCTGACCATGAAAGATCGCTACTCCCTGGACGACGCGCTGCCTGACAGTGCGATGGTCGACGAAGAACGCGCACGACTGGCCGGGCCAGACCGCGATGCGATGCGCTCGGTGCTCGCGGCGCTGTGCGAAGAACTGGTGCGGGTCAAGGAACGCCTGGACCTGTTCGTGCGCAGCGACCGGCAGCACACGTCCGACCTCGACAGCCTGTTGGCGCCCCTGCGGCAAATCGCCGATACCCTGGCAGTACTGGGCTTCGGCCAGCCGCGCAAGGTCATCATCGATCAATTGGCGGTGGTCCTGAGCCTGGCCCAGGGTCAGCGCGAGCCCAACGACGCGATCCTCATGGATGTCGCCGGGGCCTTGCTGTACGTCGAAGCGACCCTGGCCGGCATGGTCGGCACGGTGGAGCCGGAAAGCCAGGAGGACAGTCGCTTGCCGACCACCGACCTGACGCAGATCCACCAGATCGTGATCAAGGAAGCGCGCATCTGCCTGCAGCAGGCCAAGGACATGATCGTCGACTACATCGACGCCGATTGGGACCGTCAGCATTTGCAGGCATTGCCGGCTTTGCTGACCCAGGTGCGCGGCGCGCTGGCGATGATTGCGCTGGGCCGTGCGGCGAGCCTGATCGAAACCTGTAACCACTTTATCCGCGAGCACCTGCTACTCGAACCGGATCAGCCGGGCTGGGAGGAACTGGACAACCTGGCCGACGTGATCACCAGCATCGAGTATTACCTGGAACGCCTCAGCGATGACCCCGAAGCGCCGGGCGAAGCGTTGCTCGACGTCGCAGAGAAAAGCCTGGCGGCCCTCGGTTTTTACCCCAGCGAACACTATGTGCCGGTGCTCGATGATGTTCTGAGCCCCAGTGAAGCGCAGGTCATGCAGATGATGCAGGAACTGGCCGATCCGGACGTCGTCCAGTCCCTGGCCGATGTGCTGGCCAGTCCGGTATCGGCCCTCAATCCGCCGGCCCGGAGCACTCCGGGCAGCCTGTTGCCGCCGCCCGCTGGCGAAACGCCTGTGGATGACGAGCTGCGAGAAGTGTTCCTCGAGGAAACCGACGAAGTCCTGGATATCCTTCGTGAGTACTTGCCACGCTGGTCGATCAACCTCGAGGACCGGTCGGCCCTGAGTGAGCTGCGTCGGGCGTTCCATACCCTCAAGGGCAGTGGCCGGATGGTCCGCGCCCTGGTTCTTGGCGAACTGGCCTGGGCTGTGGAAAACCTGCTCAACCGCGTACTGGAAAACAGCGTGGAACCGGGTGTCACTGTGCAAAAACTGGTCGGCGAAGTGCTGCATCTGCTGCCGGAAGTGGTAGCTGAATATGCCGCCAATGCCCAGCGCCAGCGCAACGATGTTGACCAGTTGGCCGCCCGTGCTCATGCCTTGGCCAAGGGCGATGAGTCGGTGTCCGACGAGGACACGCAGGACGTCACGGCGCTCGATCCACTGTTGCTGGAGATCTTTCGCAAAGAGGCCGAAACCCATCTCGCCAGTCTCAACCGCTTCCTCGATCAGGCCGCCGAACACGTCCCTTTGCAGGCCACTGACGAGTTGCAGCGCGCCTTGCACACCCTCAAGGGTAGTGCTTCGATGGCCGGCGTCCTGCCGATAGCCGAGCTGGCGGCGCCGCTGGATCGGTTGGCCCGGGAGTACAAGGCACACCTGATTGCCCTCGACCTGGACGAAGTCGAACTGCTGCTGGAAGCCGAAGGCTTGTTTCGCCTTGGATTGCGTCAACTCAAGGTTGATCCCCTGGCCGAGATTCCCGGGGCCCAACGCTTGATCGAGCGCGCCAGGGCGTTGCTGGCCGAACGCCTGGAGGCGTTACTGAGCGCGCCGAGTAGCGCAACCCGGGTCAAGCGCGATTCGCAGTTGATCAACAACTTCCTCGCCCAAGGCATGGACATCCTGCTGGACGCCGAAAGCCTGTTGCAGCGTTGGCAACAGCACCCTGGCGAGCGTCAGGAGCTCAGCGCACTGCTGGACGAACTGACCACCCTCGGCGAAGGCGCACACCTGGCCGATTTGCATCCTGTGGATGAGCTTTGCGAAGCCTTGCTTGATCTCTACGGCGCTGTGGAAGAAAGCAGCCTGGCGGTCAGCGAGCGGTTTTTCCATGAGGCGCAGAGTGCTCACGAAGCGCTGATCAATATGCTCGACGAGTTGGCCGCCGGCCAGGAAGTCAGTCCGCAACCGCATCGGATCACGGCGCTGCGCGGATTGCTCGACGAGAGCCTCGACCCGTCGGCCATGGGCCTGATTCGCAGCGACGGTAGCCGTACCCTGAGCATTCGCGAGCTGAGCAGTGCCACCGCCGAACTGGAGCTGAGCACGAAGGCGGCGGGGCTGGATGACGAGATCGTCGCAATCTTCCTTGAAGAGGCGCTGGACATACTCGAAAGCGCCGGCCAGGCGTTGCAGCGATGGCTACGCGATCCGGACAATGCGGCACCGCTGTCGTCCCTGCAACGTGACTTGCACACGCTCAAGGGCGGCGCGCGGATGGCCGAGATCGTTCAGGTGGGTGATCTGGCTCATGAGCTGGAAAGCCTTTATGAAGGCCTGATGGATCGCCGATATTTGCACAGCGATGCATTGGCGCAGCTGTTGCAGCGTAGCCACGACCGTCTGGCGCAATACCTTGAACACTTGCAGGCCCGCCAGCCGCTGGACAATTGCGCTGAGTTGATCGAGGCCATTCGCGCCTACCGTCAGGGCCATACGGGCAATGCCGATGTGAGCGAGCCGGCAGCCACTAACAACTCGGCTGCCCACGACCCCGAGCTGTTGGAGATCTTCCTCGAGGAAGGTTACGACATCATCGAAAGCTCCGGCGCGGCACTGTTGCGCTGGCAGGCCCAACCTTCGAGTCGCCAGGAAGTGGAAACCCTGCTGCGCGATCTGCACACCCTCAAGGGTGGTGCGCGCATGGTGGAAATCGCCGCGATCGGCGACCTGGCCCATGAGCTGGAGTTCCTCTACGAGGGCTTGTCCACTGGCGTGCTGCAACCCGCGTCGCCGTTGTTCGCCTTGTTGCAGCGCAGCCAGGATCGCCTGGCGCAAATGCTGGATGCGGCCCGCGCCGGTGAGTCGATGCCGCCGACGGATCGCTTGCTCGACGCAATCAGGAATTTCACCCACTCGAGCCCGGCGGATGTCCAGGTACCGGCTGCAACCCTTGCGGTGTCGAAGGCCGAGCCATTGCTGGCGCAACCTGAGGCCGGCGTGGACATGGTCAAGGTTTCAGCGGAGCTGCTTGACGATCTGGTCAACCTCGCCGGGGAAACGTCGATCTTCCGTGGTCGCATCGAGCAACAGGTCAGCGACGCGCAGATCGCTCTGCACGAAATGGAAACCACCATCGAGCGGATGCGTGACCAATTGCGCCGCCTCGATACCGAAACCCAGGGGCGAATGCTCAGCCGCCAGCAGGTCGATGCCGAGCGTCTCGGCTATGAGGAATTCGACCCGCTGGAAATGGACCGTCATTCGCAATTGCAGCAACTGTCCCGGGCGTTGTTCGAATCCGCCTCCGACTTGCTCGACCTCAAGGAAACCCTCGACCGACGCAACCATGACGCGCAAAACCTGTTGCAACAGCAGGGGCGCATCAACACCGAGTTGCAGGAAGGTCTGATGCGTACGCGCATGGTGCCGTTCGAGCGGATGTTGCCGCGTTTGCAACGCATCGTCCGGCAAGTGGCCAGTGAACTGGGCAAGGACGTGGACTTCATCGTCGACAACGCCGAAGGCGAGATGGATCGCAGCGTCCTCGAACGCATGGCTGCGCCGCTGGAACATATGCTGCGTAACGCCGTCGACCATGGCCTGGAGTCCGCCGAGACGCGTCTGGCGGCGGGCAAGCCGGCCAAGGGCAGGATCACCCTCGATCTGCTGCGCGAGGGCGGCGACATCATCTTCGATCTTCGCGACGACGGCGCCGGTGTGCCGCTCGAAGCGGTGCGGCGCAAGGCGATCAAGCGTGGCTTGCTCGAACCGGACAGCAGCATCAGCGACCACGAGGTGCTGCAATTCATTCTCCAGCCCGGTTTTTCCACCGCCGAGAAAATTACCCAGATTTCCGGGCGTGGGGTCGGCATGGACGTGGTGCACGAAGAGGTACGGCAGCTGGGTGGCACCATGAGCATCGACTCTGTGCCTGGCCAAGGTGTGCATTTCCGCATTCGGCTGCCGTTTACCGTGTCGGTCAACCGGGCGCTGATGGTGCAGTGCGCTGAGGATCAATACGCGATTCCACTCAACACCATTGATGGCATCGTTCGCGTCTTGCCCAATGAGCTGGAAGGGCATTACCGGCTCGATCCACCGACGTACGAGTACGCGGGGCAGTGCTATGAACTGTGCTATCTGGGCGAGCTGCTGAAAACCGGTGTGCGACCGAAACTGTTGGGTCAGGTCTTGCCGTTACCGGTGCTGCTGGTGCAGTGCAACGAGCGGCACATCGCCGTGCAGGTGGATGCCATGGCGGGCACCCGCGAGATCGTGGTCAAGAGCCTGGGGCCGCAGTTTGCGGCCGTGCAAGGAGTGTCCGGTGCGACGATTCTCGGAGACGGCCGAGTGGTGCTGATTCTGGATCTGCTGGCGCCGATCCGCGCCCTGCAAGCCCGGGTGCGGCAACGACCGGTTGGGCATGAAGTCGAGGCCGAGCCGCAGCGGCCGTTGCTGGTCATGGTGGTCGACGATTCGGTCACCGTGCGCAAGGTCACCAGCCGTTTGCTCGAACGCCATGGCATGAGCGTGCTGACCGCCAAGGACGGCGTCGACGCCATGCTGCTGCTCGAAGAACACACGCCCGACCTGATGCTGCTGGATATAGAGATGCCGCGCATGGACGGCTTCGAAGTGGCGACTCAGGTGCGCAATGATGAACGCCTGCAACACCTGCCGATCATCATGATCACTTCACGTACCGGGCAGAAACATCGCGACCGCGCCATGGCCATCGGTGTCAACGACTACCTTGGCAAGCCATACCAGGAATCGGTGTTGCTCGAAAGCATCGCCTTGTGGAGCAGATCCAATGCTTGAACACCGCACCAGCAACCTCACCGGCCTGCTGTTGCCGTTGGCCGACCGCAATCTGATCCTGCCCAACGTTGCGGTTGCGGAGCTGATCGACTACCAGCAGGGGACCTTCGACCTCGATACTCCGCCGTGGTACCTGGGCCTGGTGACCTGGCGCGACCGGCAGATTCCGTTGCTGAGTTTCGAATCGGCTTGCGGACAGAAAACCGTCATCGGCGAGCGCGCGCGGATCGTCATTCTCAATGCATTGGGAGGGCGCCCGGACCTGAAATTCATCGCATTGCTGGTGCAGGGGATTCCACGGTCTTACAAGCTCGACAGTCAGTTGAGTTATGTGGACGTGTCGTTATGTTCGCTGGAACAGGCGGCGGTGCAGGTGGGGGAACATGTGGCGAAGGTGCCGGATTTGTTGGCGCTGGAAGGGTTGCTGGTGAATGCCGGGTTGATCGACTGATCGACTGATCGACTGATCGAGGCTCTGCGGTGTTTCCATCGGCCCCTTCGCGAGCAAGCCCGCTCCCACCCTGAAATGCGATCTCCCGTGGAAGCGGGTCCCTGCCCACCAATCTAAAAGTGACGCCACTGTAACGAACGAATGCGCCAGCCCCTGTACTGGATCGCGTTGTATGGAAACATTGCGCTTTTACGCTTGAAGCCTGAGCCTTGCGCACTGCAGTAACGAATGTCGAGGTAAGCAACACATGTATCACGGGGAAAGATTGAACGCCTGGACGCATCTGGTCGGGGCGGTGGCAGCGACGGTCGGAGCGGTGTGGATGCTGGTGATCGCCACCATGGATGGCAGCCCATGGAAGATCGTCAGTGTGGCGATCTACGGTTTTACCTTGATGGTGCTTTACAGCGCTTCGACCGTGTACCACAGCGTGCGCGGACGCAAGAAAGAGATCATGCAGAAGGTCGATCATTTTTCGATCTACCTGTTGATCGCCGGTAGCTACACGCCGTTCTGCCTGGTGACCTTGCGTGGGCCGTGGGGCTGGACCTTGTTCGGGATTGTCTGGGGGCTGGCGCTGATTGGCATCTTGCAGGAGATCAAGCCGAGATCGGAAGCGCGGGTGCTGTCGATCGTGATTTATGCGGTGATGGGCTGGATCGTGCTGGTGGCGGTCAAGCCGTTGCTGGCGGCGCTGGGCACCGCCGGCTTTGCCTGGCTGGCGACTGGCGGTGTGCTCTATACCGTGGGGATTATCTTTTTCGCCCTCGATAATCGACTGCGCCATGCCCACGGGATTTGGCATCTGTTCGTGATCGCCGGGAGCTTGCTGCACTTTGTGGCGATATTCTTTTACGTCCTTTAGACCGAGCCGCGGCCATCGCCGGCAAGCCGGCTCCTACAGGAACCGCGCTGCTTTTGTAGGGCTGCGGTACGGCATCCGACTTGTCAGCGATGGCGGCTTAGAAGTCACCCCAAAGCTGCTGGGCCACCGCTAACGCCACCACCGGCGCGGTCTCTGTGCGCAATACTCGAGGGCCGAGGCGGGCGGCGTGAAAACCACTGGCCTTGGCCTGCTCGATTTCGGCGTCCGACAACCCGCCCTCAGGGCCGATCAGGAAGGCCAGGGTCGCAGGCTTGGCATGGCTGACCAATGGCTCGGCCACCGGATGCAGCACAAGCTTCAGTTCAGCGTCTGACTGTTTCAACCAATCGGTCAGCAGCAACGGTGGATGAATCACCGGCACCCTGGAGCGGCCACATTGCTCGCACGCGCTGATCGCCACCTGACGCCAGTGCAGCAGGCGTTTGTCGGCGCGTTCGTCCTTGAGCCGGACTTCACAGCGCTCGGTGAAAATCGGGGTGATTTCGCTGACGCCCAGTTCAGTGGCTTTTTGAATCGCCCAGTCCATGCGTTCGCCACGGGACAGGCCCTGGCCAAGGTGGATCTGCAACGGCGACTCGACCTGGCCGGCGAAGCTTTCATCGATCTGTACCACGACGCGTTTTTTGCCGACGTCGATGAGCCTGGCGCGAAATTCATGGCCAGAACCGTCGAACAGTTGCAGCGCATCGCCCTCGGCCATGCGCAACACGCGACTGATGTAGTGGGCCTGGGCTTCGGGTAACTCGTGCTCGCCGATGCTCAGGGGGGCGTCGATAAAGAAGCGGGACAGTCTCATTAAGGTTCTCAAAAAATTGTTCGAAGGCGCTTTTGTGGCGAGGGGGCTTGCCCCCGTTCGGCTGCGAAGCAGTCGTAAATCCGGCTGATGCAACTTAACTGGAGAAACCGGACTACCGGGTCTGGGGTCGCTTCGCGACCCAACGGGGGCGAGCCCCCTCGCCACAGGGGATCTGTGCTTGATTAACCCGGGTCACGAAACCCCGGATGGAAGTCCTTCGGCACCGCCACGCTGACGCTGTCGCGGGTCGCGATGTCGATCCCTTCGCTGGCCACTTCGGCGAGGAAGTCGATCTGTTCCGGCGTGATGACATACGGTGGCAGAAAATACACCACACTGCCCAGTGGCCGCAGTAAAGCCCCGCGCTCCAATGCATGCTGGAACACCTTCAGGCCACGGCGCTCCTGCCATGGATAAGCCTCTTTGCTCGCCTTGTCCTTGACCATCTCGATGGCCAGTACCATGCCGGTCTGGCGCACTTCGGCAACATTGGGGTGATCGACCAGGTGCGCGGTGGACGACGCCATGCGCTGGGCCAGGGCCTTGTTGGTCTCGATGACGTTGTCTTGTTCGAAGATGTCCAGCGTTGCCAGGGCCGCCGCACAGGCCAGCGGGTTGCCGGTGTAGCTGTGGGAGTGCAGGAAGGCACGCAGGGTTGGATAGTCGTCATAGAAGGCACCGTAGACGTCCTCGGTCGTCAGGCAGGCCGCGAGCGGCAGGTAACCACCAGTCAGGGCCTTGGACAGACAGAGGAAGTCCGGGCGGATACCGGCCTGCTCGCAGGCGAACATCGTCCCGGTACGGCCAAAGCCGACGGCAATTTCGTCATGGATCAGGTGCACGCCGTAGCGGTCGCAGGCTTCGCGCAGCAGTTTGAGGTACACCGGGTGATACATGCGCATGCCGCCGGCGCCCTGGATCAGCGGTTCGACGATCACTGCGGCCACACTGTCATGGTTCTCGGCCAAGGTCTGCTCCATGGCGGCGAACATGTTGCGCGAGTGCTCTTCCCAGCCCATGCCCTCGGGGCGCAGGTAGCAATCCGGGCTCGGCACTTTGATGGTGTCGAGCAGCAGGGCCTTGTAGGTTTCGGTGAACAGCGGCACATCACCCACCGACATCGCCGCCATGGTTTCGCCGTGGTAGCTGTTGGTCAGGGTGACAAAGCGCTTCTTGTTCGGCTGGCCGCGGTTGAGCCAGTAGTGAAAGCTCATTTTGAGCGCGACTTCGATGCAGGACGAACCGTTATCGGCGTAGAAGCACCGGGTCAGGCCTTGCGGGGTCATCTTCACCAGGCGCTCGGATAACTCGATCACCGGTTGATGGCTGAAGCCGGCGAGGATCACGTGCTCCAGTTGATCGACCTGATCCTTGATGCGCTGGTTGATCCGCGGGTTGGCGTGGCCAAACACGTTGACCCACCAGGAGCTGACCGCGTCCAGATAGCGCTTGCCTTCGAAGTCTTCCAGCCAGACACCTTCACCGCGCTTGATCGGTATCAGTGGCAGTTGTTCGTGATCTTTCATCTGGGTGCAGGGATGCCACAAAACAGCCAGGTCGCGCTGCATCCACTGATTATTCAGGCCCATTTTAAGTCTCCTGGAGGCGGTCCGTGTCACACGCGGACAAACAATCGCGCAAGCCTATGCAATGCATCGCCCGGGAACAACCCATTGTGGTGATTGAGCTACTTTCCATGGGGCGATAGACGTCGCTGGCGGCCTTTTGATGGCTGACGTATTCTTCGCCATTCTTTGGGTCGCCTGACCCACAAAAATAGCCTTTCTGTGTATTTCCGGAGTTCGCTGAATGTCTGTCGGTTGGCTGCGCGCCTGTGCGCTGGTGATGTTGGGGCTGTTCAGCGTGTCTGCGCTGGCCAAGGATAAAACCGCAATCGTGATCGGTGGCGGCCTGTCCGGCCTGACTGCCGCTTATGAACTGCAGAACAAAGGCTGGCAGGTTACCCTGCTGGAAGCCCGATCGAGCCTGGGCGGTCGTTCCGGCATGGCCACCAGCGAGTGGATCGGCAACGACAAGACCCAGCCGGTGCTGAACCAGTATGTCTCGACTTTCAAGCTGAGCACCACGCCAGCTCCTGAGTTCGTCCGGACCCCGAGCTACCTGATCGACGGCGAGTATTTCTCCGCTGCCGACCTGGCCACCAAGCAGCCGGCCACCGCCGAGGCGCTCAAGCGCTTCGAAAAGACCCGGGATGATCTCGCGCGTTCGATTGACGACCCGCAGAACCCGATCGCCAGCAGCACCCTGCAGGCGCTGGATCAGATCAACGTGTCCAACTGGCTCGACAAGCAGAACCTGCCGGCCACCGCGCGGCAGTTGATCAACCAGGACATCCGCACCCACTACGACGAACCTTCACGCCTGTCGATGCTGTATTACGCGCAGCAGAGCCGGGTCTATCGCGGAGTCTCCGACCGTGACCTGCGCGCGTCGCGCCTGGTCGGCGGCAGCCCGGTGCTGGCCCAGGCTTTCGTCAAACAGCTGAAAACCATCAAGACCGATTCCCCGGTCTCGGCAATCATTCAGGACAAGGACGGCGTGACCGTCAAAGTCGGTAGCGTCGGTTATCAGGCTGACTATGTGGTGCTGGCCGTGCCGCTGCGTGCTCTGAACAAGATCCAGATGACCCCAGCGCTGGACGCCCAGCACCTGGCCGCGATCAAAGGCACCAACTACGGTTGGCGCGACCAGATCATGCTGAAGTTCAAGACGCCAGTGTGGGAGACGAAGGCGCGCATGACCGGCGAGATCTACAGCAACACCGGCTTGGGCATGTTGTGGATCGAGCCGGCCTTGAAGGGCGGCGCCAACGTGGTGATCAACCTGTCTGGCGACAACGCGCGGGTGATGCAGGCCTTTGGCGACAAGCAAATGGCCGATCAGGTGCTGATCCGTCTGCACGCGTTCTATCCACAGGCGCGCGGTTCGTTCACCGGTTATGAAATCCGTCGCTACAGCACCGACCCGTCAACCGGTGGTGCCTACCTGGCCTTCGGTCCGGGCCAGATCAGTAAATTCTGGCGCCTGTGGGAACGTCCGATTCAGCGTGTAGCCTTTGCCGGCGAACACACTGATACCCTTTATCCGGGTACCCTGGAGGGCGCGTTGCGTACCGGCAAGCGTGCAGCCAGCCAGGTTGAAGACCTGGCGGCGGGCAAATCGTTTGAACCGGCGAAGGCTGCAACCGCCGCGGCGGCAGGTGCTGTGGCGGCGAAGAAGGGCAACTTCTTCAGCAACCTGTTTGGCGGCTCGGCTGACGAGAAGAAGCCAGAGCCAGTGAAAGCCCCGGAGCCGGCGGTTGCTCCAGCACCGACACCTGCTCCAGCACCGGCTGCTGCGCCGGCCCCGGTCGAACCGCCGAAGCCTGCGGCACCGGTAAAAGCCGAGCCTGCGAAAAAGGCACCGGCCAAGGCCCCAGCCAAACCGGCAGCCAAGACCGAAACCAAAAAAGCCCCGGCCAAGGCGCCGGTGAAGAAAGCCGAGACGGCGAAAAAGCCAGCGGTTAAACCGGCGACGGAGACTGTGACTAAAGCTCAGTAAACGTTCAGGCGTAAAAAACGCGGCTCAAGGGCCGCGTTTTTTTTGCTTTCAAGTATGGGACATCCCGATTTTGACTGTGGTCCTACATGCTGCTGCGAGGCATCAGATATGTCTCACAAAGGTTTCGGAACGAAATGATAGGCTGAGCCTGATCGTTAGATTTATGTTCTTCACGTAACTGGAGAACATATGAAAACAGTAAAACTCGTAGTAATAGTCATGTTGATAGCACTTTCTGGCTGTGCAAACGGCAGGTGGTTTCCCAAAGGTTTGAGTCCGGAGCTGGCCCATAAATGCCAGATAAATCCGTACGACCCTGATTGCATTGACCCACCTCCGCTGTTCCAGGGCCCGAGATAATCAAGGTATTTATCTTGATTGGAGAGGGCATGACGATAATTTCATTTCCTGATCGGGAGATGCTCTCCTGGCGCCCCGCTGGCTCCTGCCAGATCCTGCTCTGTGGTGACTTGCCACGCTGCCCGTGTCCCAAAGCCGAATAAACCTTTTGACTCAGGTGTTCTTTGGTTCTGTATTCACTTTTTTTGACAGTTTTGCCTTTTAATCTTTCCTTAACGCACCCATTCCAGACTCTTGATCGCATTTCTCGATATTTCAAAGCGAAATTTTCGGCTTTAATTCGATAGATAAGTCGATAGTCTTGAGCCAGCACTTACAGGGATCCAGGCAAATGCAGCTACGTAACTCTACCTCCCGCTACGGCTGGGTCAGCATCTTCCTGCACTGGGGTGTGGCGCTGGCGGTCTTCGGTCTTTTTGCCTTGGGCCTGTGGATGATCGATCTCGATTACTACAGCACCTGGCGCAAAGATGCACCGGAATTGCACAAGAGCATCGGCCTGGTGCTGTTGGGTGTCATGGCGCTGCGAGTGCTGTGGCGCTGGATCAGTCCGCCGCCGCCGGCTTTGCAAAGCTACAGCCGCTTGACGCGCATGGGTGCCACGTTTGGTCATCTGTTCCTGTATTTCGCGCTGTTCGCTGTAATGATTGCCGGTTACCTGATTTCCACCGCAGAAGGTGTCGGGATATCGGTGTTTGGCCTGTTTGAAGTGCCTGCTCTGGTGTCCGGGCTGCCGGACCAGGCAGATACCGCCGGGGTGATTCATTTGTACCTGGCATGGGCACTGGTCATTTTTTCCGGTCTCCATGCGTTGGCAGCACTGAAGCACCATTTTATCGATCGTGATGCGACCCTGACGCGAATGCTGGGGCGCAAAGCCTGATGTTCAACCTCGACTCCAAAGGAAATGAAAGCATGTTGAAAAAGACTCTGGCCGCTCTGGCAATCGGTTCCGCCCTGTTGTCCGCCAATGCGATGGCTGCTGACTACGTCGTCGACAAAGAAGGCCAGCACGCCTTCGTTGACTTCAAGATCAGCCACCTGGGCTACAGCTACATCACCGGTACTTTCAAGGACATCGACGGCAAGTTCAGCTTCGACGCTGCCAAGCCTGAAGACAGCAAGATCGAGTTCAACGTGAACACCGCCAGCGTGTTCACCAACAACGCCGAACGCGACAAGCACATCTCCAGCAAAGACTTCCTGAATGGGAGCAAAGCCACGTTTGTTTCCACCAGCGTCAAATCCACTGGCAAGAACGCCGCTGGCAAGGACACTGCGGACGTGGCAGGCGACCTGACTATCCTCGGTGTAACCAAGCCAATCGTGGTCAAGGCTACTTTCCTGGGTGAAGGCAAGGATCCATGGGGCGGCTACCGTGCTGGCTTCGAGGGTACCTTCAGCCTCAAGCGTTCCGACTTCGGCAAGCAGAAAGACCTCGGTCCATCGTCCGATGCAGTTGAAATGTACGTAACCTTTGAAGGTGTCAAAGCGAAATAACTTTCGCGCCTGACAAAAAACGCCCGCTGCTCTTTCGAGCGCGGGCGTTTTTTATTGCTGTGCATAATCCCCTGTAGGAGCGAGCCTGCTCGCGATAAGCCTGAGAACGCCGCGGGGTGTCAGGTTCCCAGCGTTATCGTTGACGACCATCGCGAGCAGGCTCGCTCCTGCAGGATTTGTATCGCTCATAAAAAATGCCCCGGACCTTTCGGCACGGGGCATTTTTATTGCAGCGACAAATCAGCGATTGCGGGTCAGCAATGCCGGTTTTTCACCGCGAGGACGGCTTGGCAGTTGATCCAGCTGCTCAGGTGTCGGGAAGCGATCAGCCTTCGACTCCTTGTGCATGATCTTCGGCGCTGGACCGCGCGGGTTCTGCACGGCTGGCTCGGAACGCGGCTGGTCGTCACGGGCCGGGCGGCGATTGCGCGAATCTTCGCGACGGGCCTGGCCATCACGTGGCGCACCATTGCGTGGGCCGCTGCGCTTGGCTGGCGGTGTGCCGGTGCTGGCGCCATCGCTGTTGCGTGGACCGCTTTGGCGACCTTGTGGCTTGCCGCCACGTGGTGCGCCCGAACCGGCTGCTGTGCCTTGTGCCGGAGCACCCGGACGGCGGCCACGACCCTGTGCCGGTTTCTGTTGCGGGACGTAGTCGACGCGGTTACCGAAGTTATCGATATCGTCGTCCAGGAACTCGTCCGGAGCACGGTCGGCAGCGGCACGTGGCGGCTGGCTTGGCTGACGCTGTTCGCGGGCCGGGGTGCCTTCACGTGGTTTTTGTTCGCGGGCCGGGCGCTCGCCGCGACCGGAGGCGGCAGGTTTTTCCTTGCCCTTGTCTTTGCCTTTGTCCTTGCGACCACCACCGCCGCCACCGCCGTTCGGGCCGTCGCCGCGCGGGCCACGTGGATTGCGGGGGTTACGCATGTCCGGACGCTCGCGTGCTTCCGGTTTCTCGGCTTCCACGGCGCTGGCATCGAAGCCCATCAGGTCGCCGTCGGCGATCTTCTGCTTGGTCATGCGTTCGATGCTTTTCAGCAGTTTCTCTTCGTCTGGCGCTACCAGAGAGATGGCCTCGCCCGAACGGCCGGCACGACCGGTACGACCAATGCGGTGTACGTAGTCTTCGTCAACGTTAGGCAGTTCGAAGTTGACCACGTGTGGCAACTGGTCGATGTCCAGGCCGCGCGCGGCGATGTCGGTGGCAACCAGGATGCGCACGGTACCGGCCTTGAAGTCGGCCAGGGCTTTGGTGCGCGCGTTCTGGCTCTTGTTGCCGTGGATCGCAACGGCGCTCAGGCCGTGTTTGTCCAGGTACTCGGCCAGGCGGTTGGCGCCGTGTTTGGTGCGGGTGAAGACCAGTACCTGTTCCCAGGCGCCAGCGGTAATCAGGTGCGCCAGCAGGGAACGCTTGTGGCTGGCCGGCAGGCGGAATACGCGCTGCTCGATACGCTCGACCGTGGTGTTCGGCGGCGTGACTTCGATGCGTTCCGGGTTGTGCAGCAGCTTGCCGGCGAGGTCGGTGATGTCCTTGGAGAAGGTCGCCGAAAACAGCAGGTTCTGCCGTTTGGCCGGCAGACGGGCCAGAACCTTTTTCACGTCATGGACGAAGCCCATGTCGAGCATGCGGTCGGCTTCGTCCAGCACGAGGATTTCCACGTGGGACAGGTCGACGCTGCCTTGACCGGCCAGGTCGAGCAGACGGCCAGGGCAGGCCACCAGCACGTCAACACCACGGGACATGGCCTGAACCTGCGGGTTCATGCCGACGCCGCCGAAGATGCAGGCGCTGACGAACTTCAGGTCACGGGCATAGACCTTGAAGCTTTCATGCACCTGGGCCGCGAGTTCGCGAGTCGGGGTCAGGACCAGTACGCGCGGTTGGCGCGGGCCGTGACGCTGGGATTTGTCCGGGTGACCGTTTGGGAACAACCGCTCCAGGATCGGAAGGGCGAAGCCGCCGGTTTTACCAGTACCTGTCTGTGCCGCAACCATAAGGTCGCGACCTTGCAACACGGCGGGAATGGCCCGCTGTTGCACCGGAGTAGGCTCGGTATAGCCCGCTGCCTCGATGGCGCGGACTAAAGCCTCGGAGAGACCGAGGGAAGCAAAGGACATGAGTAATCCTGTTCTAGTTAGGGCTTGGCCCAATGGGAGTCTTGCCTGGCGCGAATCGCGTTTAAGGAGACGCAATCCCGTCCGGTCCTGCTGGGCCTCGAAGGCTCATCTGCAAGCGCTCGCGCGGGCTGAAAGCTGCGCAGTAGCGGGTTTGAGATGCCTTGAACGAGTCCGAGCGTCCGGGCGTGAGCCTGGCGGGAAGGACGGAGTATAACAGAGCAATCACTGCGCGCTGCTTTCCTGCTGCTCAACGGTTTTTTCCGTAGCTGCCGTTACCTTTTCGCTCGGCACGCTGGCCGCCGGTTCTGCGCCGTAGCGCGAACTCAATTCAGCGTAGCCCGGCTCGAGCTTGAAACGTTTGAGTTCGGCGCCGAAACGCTGCACCAGCAAATCCATGCCGGCGTTACGCCGCACGGCGAGGAACTGGCTCTGCTGACTGATCACGACCGGGTTTTCGGTGATTTTGTCGCGGATTTTCAACTCATCGAGCATATGCTGGCCTACCCGGCGGTCAGTAATCAGCAGGTCGATCCGCCCGCGCAGCAGTTTGCCGAAGTTGGCTTCATGACTCGGTGCCGGTTCACGGGTGAACAGCGTGGAGTCGCTGAAATCCTTGCTGTACAGGTAGCCGGGTGATGTGCCGATGGTCAGGCCGCGCAGTTCGTCCAGAGTGCGAAACGGGTAGGGGCGGTCATTGGCGTAGAACATTACGAACCGCACTTCAGAGAGTGGTTCTGCGGGGTACAGCAAGGTCGCGTCGCGCTCCTTGCTGTGGAAAATGTCCAGTGCACCATCTGCCAGGCCCGACTCAAGCATCGACAGGCAACGCTTCCACGGCAGAAATTGCCATTGCACTTCAATGCCCAGGCGCTTGAAGACAATAGCCGTGGTTTCGTAGTCCAGCCCCATTGCTTTGCCGTCTTGCTCGTAGACGTAGGGTGCCCACGGTTCCGTGACAATGCGCAGCTTCTCGCCCCGGGCGGCAAAGCTCAGGCAAGTGAAGACAAGCACGGCGAGTAACTGCGTAATCAAAGGCATGGGCTGAGATTACGACGAGAAGCCCCAAAGAGCCAGAAACAGCAGCCTGAAGCTCTATCTCCGAGGGTTGTGTCACATTAACGGGGGCGTTTAAAGCAAAAGATCGCAGCCTGCGGTAGCTCCTACAGGGAATACACATTTCTCTGTAGGAGCTACCGAAGGCGGCGATCTTTTGATCTTGCTTTAACGACTTTTAGCGCGGCAGCTTCAGGTTATTCCACACTGCCAGGCTCGCTTCAGCCTGATTGAGCGTGTAGAAGTGCAGCCCCGGAGCGCCGCCCTCGAGCAGGCGTTCGCACATCTGGGTGATGACCTGCTCGCCGAAGTTCTGAATGCTCTGGGCATCATCGCCGTAGGCTTCCAGTTGCTTGCGGATCCAGCGCGGAATTTCCGCACCGCAGGCATCGGAGAAGCGCGCCAGCTTGCTGTAGTTGGTGATCGGCATGATGCCCGGCACGATCGGAATGTTCACACCCAACGCCCGAACGCGCTCGACGAAGTAGAAGTAGCTGTCGGCGTTGAAGAAGTACTGGGTGATCGCACTGTCGGCGCCGGCGTTGGCCTTGCGCACGAAATTGGCGAGATCGTCTTCGAAGTTGCGCGCTTGCGGATGCATTTCCGGGTACGCCGCGACTTCGATGTGGAAATGGTCGCCGGTCTCTTCACGAATGAATTCAACCAGGTCATTGGCGTGGCGCATTTCGCCGCTGGCCATGCCCATGCCCGAAGGCAGGTCACCGCGCAGCGCTACGATGCGCTTGATGCCGGCGGACTGGTACTGGCTCAGCAGGCCGCGCAAGTCGTCCTTGCTATCGCCCACGCACGACAGATGCGGGGCGGCCGGGACTTTTACTTCGCTTTCGAGCTGCAGCACGGTGTTGAGCGTGCGATCGCGAGTCGAACCACCCGCGCCGTAGGTGCAGGAGAAGAAATCGGGGTTATACGTGGCCAGCTGACGAGCAGTGGCGATCAGCTTTTCATGCCCAGCGTCGGTCTTCGTAGGGAAGAACTCGAAGCTGTAGCGACGATCTTGGGACATGGTCATATCCTTGGAAACACGTAAGCCTGGGGGGCTTGCACATCCTGTGTGGGGGCGAGCTTGCTCGCGAATGCGTCAGCACATCCAACATCAATGTCGCCTGATACATCGCTTTCGCGAGCAAGCCCGCTCCCACAGGGAGAGCAGGCAGCAGAACCGATCAGTAGCGGTAAGCGTGCGGCTTGAACGGGCCTTCGACGGTCACGCCGATGTAGTCGGCCTGGGTCTTGGTCAGTTGAGTCACGACGCCGCCGAAACCGCGGACCATTTCCAGGGCCACTTCTTCGTCGAGTTTCTTCGGCAGCACTTCAACCGTCAGGCGCTCGGCTTTCTGGGCTGGCGACAGGTCGGCGTACTTCTGGCCGAACAGGAAGATCTGTGCCAGAACCTGGTTGGCGAACGAACCGTCCATGATGCGGCTTGGGTGACCGGTAGCGTTACCCAGGTTAACCAGACGGCCTTCGGCCAGCAGGATCAGGTAGTCGTCGTTCTGGGCATCGAATGCGCCAGCGCCGGTACGGTGGATCTTGTGAACCTGTGGTTTCACTTCTTCCCATGCCCAGTTCTTGCGCATGAAAGCGGTGTCGATTTCGTTGTCGAAGTGGCCGATGTTGCAGACAACAGCGCGCTTCTTCAGGGCTTTGAGCATGTTCGCGTCGCAAACATTGACGTTGCCGGTGGTGGTCACGATCAGGTCGATCTTGCCCAGCAGCGCTTTGTCGATGCTCGCTTCAGTACCGTTGTTGATACCGTCGATGAACGGCGAAACCAGCTCGAAGCCGTCCATGCAGGCTTGCATGGCGCAGATCGGGTCGACTTCGGAGACTTTGACGATCATGCCTTCCTGACGCAGGGACTGGGCCGAGCCCTTGCCCACGTCACCGTAACCGATGACCAGCGCTTGCTTGCCGGACAGCAGGTGGTCGGTGCCGCGCTTGATCGCATCGTTCAGGCTGTGACGGCAGCCGTACTTGTTGTCGTTCTTGCTCTTGGTAACCGAGTCGTTGACGTTGATGGCCGGGATTTTCAGCTCGCCCTTGGCCAGCATGTCCAGCAGGCGGTGAACGCCGGTGGTGGTTTCTTCGGTTACGCCGTGCACGCGATCCAGAACGGCCGGGTACTTCTTGTGCAGCAGCTCGGTCAGGTCGCCGCCGTCGTCGAGGATCATGTTGGCATCCCATGGCGCGCCATCTTTGAGGATGGTTTGCTCCAGGCACCACTCGTACTCTTGCTCAGTCTCGCCTTTCCAGGCGAAAACCGGGATGCCGGCAGCGGCGATGGAAGCGGCGGCCTGGTCCTGAGTCGAGAAAATGTTGCAGGACGACCAGCGAACTTCGGCACCCAGGGCAACCAGGGTTTCGATCAGCACGGCGGTCTGAATGGTCATGTGAATGCAGCCGAGGATCTTTGCGCCCTTGAGCGGTTGCTCTTCGGAGTACTTGCGGCGCAGACCCATCAGGGCTGGCATTTCGGATTCGGCGATGATGGTTTCGCGACGGCCCCATGCAGCCAGGGACATGTCGGCAACTTTGTAATCGTTAAAATCTGCAGGCGTGATAACAGCGCTCATGAAGAGCCTCCATTCGTAATGTATGCGAATGGGCGCCGTTGTGCGTTTAGTGTCTGACCGATAACGGTCAAGCAACGCCCCATCCGAGCCTGACAGGTCGAACCTGCTGCAGCGCCCCTCGGACAGGTGGCGGGAAAACGGTAGCAAGTACAGGTTACCGTTTTGAAACGGGGGCGATTATAGCGGGCTATGCTGATCTTCCAAAGCGTTTCTGTTGGTCAATGTCCGAACGGTAATCGAGACCATAGTCGAAGCCAAATAGAGCTCTGGGTCGGGCTCTGCCATGATGGTCACCATCATTCGGCAAGACGTTCAGGAGTGAATATGAATTTCCACACCCGCAAATGGGTTAAACCCGAAGATCTCAACCCGAACGGAACGCTGTTCGGTGGCAGCCTGTTGCGCTGGATCGACGAGGAGGCGGCGATCTACGCCATCGTTCAGTTGGGCAACCAGCGTGTGGTGACCAAGTACATTTCCGAAATCAATTTCGTCAGCGCCTCGCGCCAGGGCGACATTATCGAGTTGGGCATCACTGCCACCGAGTTCGGTCGCACCTCGATCACCCTGACGTGCGAAGTGCGCAACAAGATCACTCGCAAAAGCATCCTCACGGTCGAGAAGATGGTCTTCGTCAACCTCGGTGAAGACGGCTTGCCGGCACCGCACGGGCGGACCGAGATCAAGTACGTCAAGGACCAGTTCCAGGATGATGACGCCAATCAGTGACAGTGGCGGCGCTCTCTTCGCGAGCAAGCCCGCTCCCACATGGTGGCGCGATACCTGCGGGAGCGGGCTTGCTCGCGAAAGCGGTGGTGTTTTCGCCGAAGATTTTTCTGGGTACTGAACAGCCGTGAACCCTGCGTGTCGTAGCTAAATAGCCCGCCACCGGTTGCGCACCCCATGAATTCGGCACAAGACGGCAAGACCCCGAACCTTTCGGCCAAGGAAGAGCACGAAGTCGAAAAGAACCAGCCACCCCGCGCGGCGGTGTTGCATGAAATCATCCGCGCCCAGGGTGATCAGGAACTGGAGCGCAGCATCGCCGCGCTGTGGTGGTCGGCGCTGGCGGCGGGGTTGACCATGGGCCTGTCGTTGATGGCCATGGGGCTGCTCAATTCGCGTCTGCCGGACGACGAGGGGTTCAAGGTGATTGCGAGTTTCGGTTATTGCGCCGGATTTCTCGCGGTGATCCTGGGCCGCCAGCAATTGTTCACCGAAAACACCCTGACAGCAGTACTCCCGGTGATGACCAAGCCCACGCTGGGTAATTTCGGCCGTCTGCTGCGGCTGTGGACGGTGGTGCTGGTCGGCAACCTCTGTGGCACCTTGCTGGTGGCCTATGTGATGCTGGAACTGCCGATTTTCGACAGCAAGACCGACGTGGCCTTCCTCGACATCGGCCGCAAGGTCATGGAAAACGACGTCAGCCAAATGTTCGCCAAGGGCATCATTTCCGGATGGATGATCGCCACCATGGTCTGGATGATCCCGTCCATGGAGAGCGCCAAGATGTGGATCATCATCCTCATCACCTACCTCATGGCGCTGGGGGATTTCACCCACATCGTGGTCGGTTCGCTGGAAGTTTCCTATCTGGTATTTGCCGGCGAGTTGCCGTGGAGTGATTTCTGGCTGGTGTTCGCCGGGCCGACGCTGGCAGGGAACATCATCGGTGGCAGTTTTATCTTTGCGTTGATCAGCCATGCGCAGATTCGCAGCGAGAGCGGGCCGCCAAAAAGCGCAGCGGCTCAGGCTGGACCCGATTCACAGAAGATCAAAAAATGATCAGCTTGGCACGCTCACCTCAGCGGCATCGCGCCGTTGCAGGTAGATAAAATACAGCGCGGTGAGCACCGTCAATCCGCTGACCAGCGCACCCGTCCAGGGCAGGTCGGCCAGGTCTGCACCACTGGCCACCACCAGACCGCCAATCCAGGCACCGGCGGCATTTCCGAGATTGAAAGCGCTCTGGTTCAGGGTCGAACCCAGGTTCGGTGCTTCATGGGCCTGATCGATGATCAGCAGTTGCAGGATCGGGCACAGCGCGAAAGCGAAAGTCCCCCACAGCACCAGCGTGATCGCGGCCGGAATGACTGAGCGACTGGTCTGGCTGAATGCGCCCAATACCACCAGTACCGCCAGCGCCATGCCCACCAGCGAAGGCAACAGGCGGCTGTCCGCCAATCGGCCGCCGAGCATGCTGCCGGCGGTCAGGCCGACACCGAACAACAGCAGCATGATCGTCACGCCGTGGGGGCTGACACCGGTGATGTCCTGCAGGATAGGTGCAATGTAAGTGAACACGCTGAACAGGCTGGTGGAGGCGAGCACGCTCATGCCCAGCGCCAGTAGCACATTGAGCTTGCCCAATACTTTGAATTCGCTGGCAAGATTGGCCTTGTCCATGGGGATGTCCCTGGGCAGCCAGACCCACTGCGCGATGGCCGCCAACACACCAATCACCGAGACCGCCCAAAACGTCGAGCGCCAGCCGGCGTATTGGCCGAGCGCCGTGCCCAATGGAACACCCAGCACGTTGGCCAGGGTCAGGCCGGTAAACATCAGGGCAATCGCCTGGGCCCGCTTGTTCGGTGCCACCAGGCCGGCCGCAACCACCGAGCCAATGCCGAAGAATGCCCCGTGACACAGCGCGGTAATCACTCGCGCGGCCATCAACGTGGCGTAGTTCGGCGCCAAAGCGCAGAGCACGTTGCCGAGGATGAACATCAGCGTCATACCCAGCAGCGTGGCCTTGCGCGGCATGTTGGCGGTACCCACTGCGAGGATCGGTGCACCGAACACCACGCCCAGGGCATAGCCGGTAATCAGCAGGCCGGCATCAGGAATGCTCACGCTGAGGTCGCGGGCGACGTCAGGCAGCAGGCCCATGATGACGAACTCGGTGGTGCCGATGCCGAAGGCGGCAACAGCGAGGGCAAGCAAAGCGAGTGGCATGCGCAAGGTCTCTGTCAGTAGTCTTGACGCTGTGATCAGGCATACGCAGGCCGATGACCGTTCTCCACGAGAGCGGGCAGGGCAGGATTTTTATTGGAATTAGTCGTTGTGCAACTGAGTGCGGCGCGGTCGGATGCAGTATAAACAGCTGCTGAAATATGGCGAATCAATTCTCCGCCTGGCATGAATAAGGAGTGTGCCGTGTTTGCAACGGCCTTGGTGTTGGTGGCGGCGCTGTTGCATGCAGCGTGGAATACCCTGATCAAATTCAGTGCGGAGCGACTGTTGGTGGTGGCCTGCATGGACAGCGTGGCGCTGCTCTTCGTTGCCTTGATGCTGCCATTTGTGGCAATGCCGCCGCCGCAAATATGGCCGTGGATTCTGGCGTCGGCGGCGTTCGAGTTGCTCTATCGATACTTGTTGATCCAGGCCTACCGGGTCGGCGACCTCGGGCTGGTCTATCCGTTGATGCGCGGCCTTTCGCCACTGGTGGTGCTGGCGCTGACATTGATCTTTGCCGGGGAAGTGCTGTCTCACCAGCAGATCTTCGGAATCCTGTTGATCCCGTTCGGCATGCTCTGCCTGCTCTGGCAGGGGGGTGGCGGTGCGCGTCTGCCCTGGTCGATGCTGCCGGTGGTGGCACTGATCGGGCTGTGCATCGGTTGCTACACCTACATCGACGGGCAGGCATTGCGGCGCTGGTCTCATCCGCTGGATTACCTGGTCTGGGTTACCTTGCTCAGCGCCTGGCCGTTTCCGTTATTGGCGCTGGTGCGCAAGCGGCCAGCGTTCAGCTTGTTTTGGCGAGAGCAGTGGCGGCTGGGCCTGGCCGTCGGGTTTTGCGTGTTGTTCAGCTACGCTCTGGTGCTTTGGGCGATGCAACTGGGCTCGGTTGCCGAAGCGGCGGCGCTGCGCGAGATCAGTGTGATTCTGGTGGTTCTGTTTGGTATGCGTTACCTGAAAGAGCCATTTGGCAGGCCCAGGCTGCTGGCCTGTGGGCTGGTATTGATCGGCATATTGGTGATGAAGTTTTGATCGCCCTTTGATGAACTCGATTTTCCATAACTTGAAGAAAGGACGGCGTTATGACGGTTGCTCTGTGGTGCATTTTGATCGCAATTTTCCTGCCGTATATCTGCACGGGCGTCGCCAAGGCCAGTGGCGGTTACAGGCTGAGAGATAACCATGATCCCCGGGATTTTCTGGATTCGCTGGAGGGTTTGGGGCGGCGCGCGCATGCAGCGCAACTGAACAGTTTTGAAGTGACCCCGGCGTTCGCGGCGGCGGTGATCGTCGCGCACCTGGCTGGCAATGCCGAACTGGTGACGATCAATGTGTTGTCGGTGTTGTTTATCACCAGTCGGTTGCTTTACATCATTTGCTACCTGGCGGACTGGGCGATTTTGCGATCGTTGGTGTGGTTTGTGGGGATGGGACTGATTGTGAGTCTGTTTGTGGTGTCGGCTTAGGGCCAAGGTCAAAAGATCGCAGCCTCGTTTCACTCGACAGCTCCTACAGGGTTCGGGCGCATCCGCGATGAGTCGGCGGATGCGCAAATGCAGGAGCTGGCGAAGACTGCGATCTGTTGCTTTAAGGTTTGTCAGCCACTTGAGGAACTTGCGGCAACGTCGCCCCCTTGGGCCACAACATCCAGATTTGCCCCTGCTGCTTCATGTCCCCGGCCAGCTGTCCGGCTGCTTCGCCGGTGCCCCAGAACAGGTCCGCGCGTACTTCACCGGCAATCGCGCCACCGGTGTCTTGCGCCGCTACCGGACGTACCAGTGCCGTGCCGTCTGGTTTGGTGGTGGATAACCACAACAGGCTGCCCAACGGAATCACCTTGCGATCCACCGCCGCGCTATAGCCTGCGGTCAGCGGCACGTTCAGTGAGCCGCGCGGGCCTTCGTTGCTGTCCGGGTTGCGGGTGAAGAACACATAGCTTGGGTTGCTGGCGAGCAGTTGCGGGATACGCGACGGATTGGCTTTGGCCCAGGTGCTGATCGCGCCCATTGTCACCTCTTCTTTTTTCAGCTCGCCTTGTTCCACCAGCCAGCGGCCGATCGGTCGATAGGGGTGGCCGTTCTGGTCGGCATAGGCAATGCGCAACTGGCGGCCGTCGTCGAGCTGGATACGGCCCGAACCCTGGATCTGCAGGAACTGCAGGTTCATCGGGTCGGTCAGCCAGGCCACGACCGGCGCCTTGACCCCCTTGCTTTCAATAGTCGCCGAGTCGTCGTAGGGCTTGAGTACGCGACCCTCGAGTCGACCGCGCAGGCGTTTGCCTTTGAGCTCGGGATAAATGCTGTCCAGGGCGACAATGATCATGTCCTCGGGCACGCCATACACCGGCACATTCGCCACGCTGGTCTGAGTCAGGCTGCCGGGATAGACCGGCTCGTAGTAACCGGTGATCAGGCCGTTGGGGTTGTCATTGGCGGCGCGCAGGCCGTAGACGTCCAGGTTCTGCTTGAGAAAACCGCGAATGTCGCTGGCGGTCTGCGGCACATTGGCGGCCGCTGCGCAGGTGCCACCCCAGACCGGATCGGCCTTGAGTCGGGTGCAGGCGCTGCGCCACGAGCCGAAACCGGCGACCAGATCAGTGTCGGACACCGCCGGCAACGCCTCCCACGTGGCACTGGAGTAAGTGGCCAGGGCGTGGGTCTTGGGTTGTTTGTTTTCACCACCGGTGCAACCTGCGAGCAGGGCCACCACCGGCAGGGTCCAGGCCAGGCTGTGACGCCATGCCTTGAAACAGCTGTTCATGGAGTGATTCCTTTGTCGGTTGCCCGAGCGCTTCATGTGCTCACGCAACCCGTATTAATAATAGGGCTATTGGTCTTTGCCGATCAGGCGAGGATACTGGCCGCCGTTTCCCGTAACCTGAAGCCACCATGACTCTTAAAAGACTTTCTGTTGTATTGCTGGCCTGCCTGACACTGTCCGCTTGCGGCGGTGTCGACCCCAACTCTCCACTCGGTCAGCGCAAGGCTATTTTCAAGCAGATGCTCAAGACGGGCGAAGACCTGGGTGGCATGTTGCGTGGCCGTATTCCATTCGACGGCCCGAAGTTCGCCGAAGGCGCTGTGAAGCTCGATGCGTTGTCCCGTGAACCGTGGAAACATTTCCCCCAGGTGCGTGAAGAAGATCACACCAGCGCCACAAGCGATGTCTGGGAGCAGCAGGCGCGTTTTCAGGGCATGGCTCGCGACCTTGAGACGGCCACGGGAGAGCTGGTAGTTGTCAGCCAGGTTCAACCCTACAAGGCCAGCAACCTCGGGCCGGCGGTGCAGAAAGTCGAAGATGCCTGCAGTGCGTGTCATAAGGCTTTTCGCGATCATTGATTGGTGTTGCTCATGCTGACGCTTTCGCGGGCAAGCCCGCTCCCACAGGGAGTGTTCTCAACTGCGGGAGCGGGCTTGCCCGCGAAGGCTGCTTTGGCCGCACCAAAGATTGCTGGTCCTTACGGCCTTACTTATCCAGCTCGTCGAGTGCTTCCTGCAATTCCTTGCGCGATTCGGCGAGTTTGTCTTTGCGTTTGTTGATCTTGTCGGGGTCGCCTTGTTTCATGGCCTTGTCGAGATCGGCCTGACGCTTGCTGACTTCATGCTTGGCGTCGAGCACCTTGTTTTCCCGTTCTTTCTTCAGTGAGGCGTCAGTGCAGTTCGCGGTGACTTCGCTCAGGGCCGTTTCCAGGCCGGCCTGCTGGTCGGCGTTGCCGCGAGACTTGGCCAGTTCGATCTGGTTGATGATGCCTTGCTTCTTGGCGGCGCAACCTGTCAGCCCCGGCGCTTCTTCGTCCGCCATCAACGGGGCGGCCATCACGCTGCAAAGGGTTAACAGGGCAAGCGGTGAAAGAAATTTCATAAAAGCTCCAGTCAAGAAAGCAACAGGTCGATACGGCGCTGGCTGTTTGAGCCTATTGGTCCGTTCGGGTTCCCGGGCGGGCACTGGCTAAAAACCGTTAATCCCCGCGTCATGTAATGTTTCACTCAAGGCCAGTATCTGCGGGTCGCGGAAAAATGCGCTCAGTTGCGCCGCGCGCCCCGGCCCGATACCGGCTTCGGTCTGCCATTGTTCGGTGTCTCTTTGCGCCAGTTCCTGCCATGAGTCAGGGAGTTGCGCCTGGCCTGTCGGCGGCAGCCCCAGTGCTTTGAGCCAATTGGCGAAAGGGCGCTGGCGGGCAATGTTGAAACTGTCGGCGATGCGGGCAGCATTGCGTTCGCCGAAACCGTCAATGTTAGCAAGCTCTTGGGCATCAAGGGTCAACCAATCCAGCAGGTTGCCCAGGCGACCTGTTGCAAGAAGTTTTTCCCAGGTGCCTGGGCCGACATGGGGCAGGGCCAGACCTTGCTTGCCGCTGAGCCAGGTCAGGCGCGCAAGAAACTGGCTTTCGCATTGCGCTGTGGGCTGCCAGCAACTGAGCGCATGAAAGTCCGCGGCCTTGGGCGCATTCAATTCCTGGCGTGCGGTGCTGCGCAGTACCACGTCGTCGAGCCTTGGAATCGTCAGGCCCGCGAGACTGATGGACACCTGGTCGCCGGGGCGAATGTCCAGCTCCTGCCAACGCCGCAGAGAGCTGACGCTGACGCGCTTGATTTGCCGGTCATCAAGCCAGAACGGTGTCACCTCCAGCACCGGTGTAATCCTGCCTGTGCGTCCAATCTGGAAGTTTACCTTGCGCACCTCAGCCAGGGCCTGGGCGATAGGATACTTCCAGGCAACAATCCAGTAAGGAGGCTTGGCTTGCCAGCGTTCGGCGACTGGGCGCTGGTTCTGGCGCAGGACGATACCGTCGCTGGCAAAGGGCAGGGGTGAGCGATACCAGTGATCCCGCCAGCCTTCAACGTCCGCCAGTGTCTTGATCGGGTGACTGTAAGGCGCTGTGCTCGGGAAGCCCAACTCGTCCAGCGCAGCCACGCGTTCGAGCAGGTCGCTCGGCCCCTGGGGCCAGTCCCAGACAAACAGGCCGATTCCCGACGCCTGTTGCGCACTCATTGTTTTGCGTGCCATCAAGCCGGCCACTGTGCCGCGAGCATTGAGGCTGCCGGCTTCGGCCTGGACATGGCCGGTCGCGTGCCAATAAAGCTCGCCTTGCACTACCAGGTCCCGGGCCTGGCTCAATTGCCGGGGGATACCGGGGATCTGGCGCGCCGATGCAGTCCAGTCCCGCCCCTTGGTACCGTCTCCCCGGCTGATCGCCTGAGTCAATACGCCGCTGCGGTAGACCAGGGTCACGGCGACGCCGTCGACTTTCGGCTGAATCCAGACCTCGCGGCGATCTTTCAACCAGTCTTCCACGGCCTGGGCATCACTGAGCTTTTCCAGGCCGGTGTGAGGAATAGGGTGAGTGACAGGGCCACCGGCAGTGCGCAACGGGTCCGCCGGTTTAGTCAGGCCGAAGCATGTACGCCATTGGGTAAGTCGCGCGTGGGACTGATCGTAAAGTTCATCGGCGACCAGCGAGTGGCCTTGGCGATGGTAGCTGTCGTCCCAGAGGTCGATCCGGGTTTGCAGGGTGGTGATTTCGTTCGAGGCGCGTTCGGGTGGCCAGTCGGGGCATTGGGCGGCGCGGGCGGTCAGGCAGGAGAGGGCAAGCAGGCAGGTAATAAACAGGCGTGGGTCGAGGAGCATCGCGAGCGTCCTTGCTCAGTGGGTTGCCTGAAGGTTAGGAAAGATTCCGAAGGCCGCTCGAACAGTATTTTTCCGTGTGTTTCGATGTCCGCAAAGTCTGGCGGTTACCCACGAAAAAGCCCCGCATGGCGAACCGTGCGGGGCTTTGGGTACTGCGGGGAAAGTCTTACAGGCCGGCAGCGGAACGCAGGTCGTCGGCGCGGTCGGTTTTTTCCCAGGTGAACGTGGTGAACGTGTCGTCGCCCACGGTCTTGGTCGCCGGGGTACGACCGAAGTGGCCGTACGCAGCGGTTTCCTGATACATCGGGTGCAGCAGGTCGAGCATGGTGGTGATCGCGTATGGACGCAGGTCGAACACTTCGCGGACCAGTTTGACGATCTTGTCGTCGCTGATCTTGCCGGTGCCGAAGGTGTTCAGCGAGATCGAAGTCGGCTGGGCAACACCGATCGCGTAGGAAACCTGGATCTCGCAGCGCTCGGCCAGGCCGGCGGCAACGATGTTCTTGGCCACGTAACGACCGGCATAGGCCGCCGAACGGTCAACCTTCGATGGATCCTTACCGGAGAACGCGCCGCCACCATGACGGGCCATGCCGCCGTAGCTGTCGACGATGATCTTGCGACCGGTCAGGCCGCAGTCGCCCACCGGGCCACCGATGATGAACTGGCCAGTCGGGTTGATGTGGAACTGGGTGTCTTTGGTCAGCAGTTCGGCAGGCAGTACGTGCTTGACGATCAGCTCCATCACGCCTTCGCGCAGGTCTTTGTACGACACTTCCGGATTGTGCTGGGTCGACAGGACCACGGCGTCGATACCGACAACCTTGCCGCCTTCGTAACGGCAAGTCACTTGCGACTTGGCGTCCGGGCGCAGCCAAGGCAGCAGGCCGGATTTACGGGCTTCAGCCTGGCGCTGCACCAACTGGTGCGAGAAAGTGATCGGTGCTGGCATCAGCACGTCGGTTTCATTGCTGGCGTAGCCGAACATCAGGCCCTGGTCGCCGGCGCCCTGATCTTCAGGCTTGGCACGGTCGACACCCTGGTTGATGTCAGGGGACTGCTTGCCGATGATGTTCATCACGCCGCAGGTCGCACCGTCGAAGCCGACGTCGGAGCTGGTGTAACCGATGTCGGTGATGACATCACGAACGATCTGCTCCAGGTCAACCCAGGCCGAAGTGGTCACTTCGCCGGCGATGATCGCCACGCCCGTTTTCACCAGAGTCTCGCACGCCACGCGGGCGAACTTGTCTTCTGCAATGATGGCGTCCAGCACCGCATCAGAAATCTGGTCGGCGATTTTGTCCGGATGCCCTTCAGACACGGACTCGGAGGTGAAAAGGGAGTATTCGCTCATCTCGATGTTTTCCTGAATTTACCGATGGTGAGTGTCGCCAGCCGGTCGCTGAAAGTGGCGTACCTGGATCTGGAAACCATTACGTAAGCCTACATAGAGGCTTTCCCCGGGAACGAGTCCCGCAGCGGTGGCCCAACGGGCCAAATCGTCCTGTTCAAACCCTAGCCAGAGATCACCGCAGGCCTCCTTGGCCCAACTCTGGTTATGGCTACATAACTCTGTCACTAACAGGCTACCGCCTGGTTGCAGCAAATTGGCCATGTGCTTGAGCGCATCGGCCGGCGCGGCAAAATGGTGCAGCACCATGTTCAGTACAACGCAATCGGCTTGCAGGCTGACGCCGTTCAATGCATCGGCCAGTTGCAGGTTAACGTTAGTCAGCGTCTCGCGTTCGCAGACCTGACGTGCCAGTTCCAGCATCGCCGGGCTGTTGTCCAGCGCCGTGACCTGGTTGAAGCGGCGCGCCAGTTCGGGCAGGAATGCACCGTCGCCGGGGCCGACTTCAATGGCCGTGGCGCCTGGGCCGAAACTCAGCTTGTCGAGCAGGGCCAGCACGCTTTCGCGGTACTGTGGCAGGCCGGCGATCAGGTCTTGCTGGGCGCGAAATTTCTCCGCAACCCGTGAGAAAAAGTCCTGGCTGGCCGCCGCGCGCTGTCCGTGAACCTGGGCGATACGCGACTTTACATCGGCCGGCAGCGTCAGGTTATCCACTTCATCGAGCAAGGCAGCGTGCAGCTTGCCGCCCAGCAGTTCGGTGTGGGGCAGGGCGCGACGGTAGAAAATCGCATTGCCTTCACGGCGGGTCGCCACCAGGTCGGCCTGGGCCAGAACCTTGAGGTGATGACTCATGCCCGACTGGCCGATGCCGAATATCTGCGCCAGTTCCAGCACCCCGAACGAGTCGTTGGCCAGCGCGCGCAATACATTCAACCGCAGGGGATCACCGCCGGCCTTGCACAAGGCCGCCAGCTCATCGCAATCGTCATGTTGAATGGAGGGCACGCGTAGATTCATAAGGCCGGCAGTCTAGTCATGGGCCGAAAGCATCGCAAGGGCAATATCAAAAAGTTTTGATATTGCACGATAGATGGCACTTCTCACGGGCCGCTTCACTCTACAAACGGATAGCGGAAAGGTTTCATCAGAAGAATCCACCGTTATCCGTTGGAAAAACGCCTTCAGATGACTATCTGTCATTGCCCCGAGGCGTCCCGGTGAGGGAAAATGCTCGCCTTTTTTCCGTTTCGTTTTAATCAATCCCCAGGAGAACAGCGATGCCAAGCCGTCGTGAGCGTGCCAACGCCATTCGTGCCCTCAGCATGGATGCCGTGCAAAAAGCCAACAGCGGCCATCCCGGTGCCCCTATGGGTATGGCGGATATCGCCGAAGTACTTTGGCGTGACTACCTCAAGCACAACCCGAGCAATCCATCGTTCGCCGACCGTGACCGCTTCGTGCTGTCCAACGGTCACGGCTCGATGTTGATCTACTCGTTGCTGCACCTGACCGGCTACGACCTGTCGATCGAAGACCTGAAGCAGTTCCGCCAGCTGCACAGCCGCACTCCGGGTCACCCGGAACTCGGTTACACCCCGGGCGTTGAAACCACCACCGGTCCGCTGGGCCAAGGCCTGGCCAACGCCGTGGGTTTTGCCCTGGCGGAAAAAGTCCTGGCGGCGCAGTTCAACCGTCCTGGCCACAACATCGTCGATCACCACACCTACGTATTCCTGGGTGATGGCTGCATGATGGAAGGCATTTCCCACGAAGTCGCCTCCCTGGCTGGCACGCTGGGCCTGGGCAAGCTGATTGCCTTCTACGATGACAACGGCATCTCCATCGACGGCGAAGTCGAAGGCTGGTTCACCGATGACACGCCCAAGCGCTTTGAGTCCTACAACTGGCAAGTGATCCGCAATGTCGATGGTCATGACCCGGAAGAGATCAAGACGGCAATCGAGACTGCACGCAAAAGCGAGCAGCCGACCCTGATCTGCTGCAAGACCACCATCGGTTTCGGTTCGCCGAACAAGCAAGGCAAGGAAGACTGCCACGGCGCCCCACTGGGTGACGCGGAAATCGCCCTGACCCGTGCGGCGCTGAAGTGGAACCACGGCCCGTTCGAAATCCCGGCCGACATCTACGCCGAGTGGGACGCCAAGGAAGCCGGTCGCGCTGCCGAAGCCGAGTGGGACCAGCGTTTTGCTGCCTACTCCGCCGCATTCCCGACCGAAGCCAACGAACTGGTGCGTCGCCTGAGTGGCGAACTGCCGGCTGATTTCTCCGAGAAGGCTGACGCCTACATCGCCGAAGTCGCTGCCAAGGGCGAAACCATCGCCAGCCGTAAAGCCAGCCAGAACGCCCTGAACGCATTTGGCCCGCTGCTGCCTGAGTTCCTCGGTGGTTCGGCTGACCTGGCCGGTTCCAACCTGACCCTGTGGAAAGGCTGCAAAGGCGTGACCGCTGAAGATGCCAGCGGCAACTACATGTACTACGGCGTGCGCGAGTTCGGCATGACCGCCATCATGAACGGCGTTGCCTTGCACGGCGGCCTGGTGCCTTACGGCGCGACCTTCCTGATGTTCATGGAATACGCGCGCAATGCCGTGCGCATGTCGGCCCTGATGAAGCAGCGCGTGATTCACGTCTACACCCACGACTCCATCGGTCTGGGCGAAGACGGCCCGACTCACCAGCCAATCGAACAACTGGCCAGCCTGCGTTGCACGCCGAACCTCGACACCTGGCGTCCAGCCGATGCTGTTGAATCGGCCGTGAGCTGGAAATACGCACTGGAGCGCAAGGACGGTCCTTCGGCCCTGATCTTCTCGCGTCAGAACCTGCAGCACCAAACCCGTGATGCCGGCCAGATCGCCGACATCAGCCGTGGTGGTTATGTGCTGAAAGACTGCGCTGGTGAGCCAGAGCTGATCTTGATCGCCACCGGTTCGGAAGTCGGCCTGGCCGTTCAAGCCTTCGACAAACTGACCGAGCAGGGCCGCAAGGTTCGCGTGGTTTCCATGCCGTGCACCAGCGTGTTCGATGCCCAGGACGCCGGTTACAAGCAATCGGTCCTGCCGCTGCAGGTCAGCGCCCGTATCGCCATCGAAGCCGCTCACGCGGATTACTGGTACAAGTACGTGGGCCTGGAAGGCCGCGTGATCGGCATGACCACTTACGGTGAGTCGGCGCCTGCGAGCGCGTTGTTCGAAGAGTTCGGTTTCACCCTGGAAAACATCCTGGGTCAGGCTGAAGAGCTGCTGGAAGACTGATCCAGAAAATGTGTCGTCTGGACTGTCGCCTTCGCGAGCAAGCCCGCTCCCACATGAGATCGCATTCTCCTGTGGGAGCGGGCTTGCTCGCGAAGGCGTCGGGCCAGTCAACGCAACACTGATGGATTCACCACGGTAATCGAGAACCCCATGCCTCAACCGCGTCCCTACAAAGTTGCACTCAACGGCTACGGCCGGATTGGTCGTTGCGTCTTGCGTGCGTTGTTCGAGCGAGGCGACAAGGCCGGGTTTGAGATTGTCGCGATCAACGATCTGGCCGACATGGCCAGCATCGAATACCTGACACGCTTCGACTCCACCCACGGGCGTTTTCCCGGCGAGGTGAAAGTCGAAGGCGATTGTCTGCATATTAATGGCGACTGCGTGAAGGTCTTGCGCAGTGCCGCCCCCGAAGGCATCGATTGGGCGTCCCTGGGCGTCGATCTGGTGCTGGAATGCTCCGGCGCTTACAACACCCGTGAAGACGGCCAGCGGTTTCTCGACGCCGGCGCGCCGCGAGTATTGTTTTCCCAGCCAATGGCCAGCGAGGCGGATGTCGACGCCACTATCGTCTACGGTGTGAATCAGGATTGCCTGACCGGCGACGAGCGGCTGGTGTCCAACGCGTCCTGCACCACCAACTGCGGTGTGCCGCTGTTGCGCCTGCTCAACCAGGCCATTGGCCTGGACTACGTGTCGATCACCACGATTCACTCGGCGATGAACGATCAGCCGGTCATCGACGCCTATCATCACGAAGACTTGCGCCGCACCCGTTCGGCGTTCCAGTCGGTGATTCCGGTGTCCACCGGTCTGGCGCGCGGCATCGAACGGCTGTTGCCGGAACTTGCAGGGCGAATTCAGGCCAAAGCCGTACGGGTGCCAACGGTTAACGTGTCCTGCCTCGATATCACGATGCAGACCGCCACCGCGACCGACGCCACCGAGGTCAACCGGATTTTGCGCGAGGCCGCCAGCAGCGGCCCGCTCAAAGGTCTTCTGGCTTACACCGAGTTGCCCCATGCCAGCTGTGATTTCAACCATGACCCACATTCGGCCATCGTCGATGCCAGTCAGACCCGTGTTTCCGGCCCTCGGCTGGTGAACATCCTGGCCTGGTTCGACAACGAATGGGGTTTTGCCAACCGAATGCTGGATGTTGCAGAGCACTACCTGCAAACAGCTTCACCCATCGTCTCTACAAAACAGTAACCCAGGAAATGCGACCCATGACCGTGTTGAAGATGTCCGACCTCGATCTGCAAGGTAAGCGCGTATTGATCCGCGAAGACCTCAACGTCCCAGTCAAGGACGGAGTTGTCACCAGCGATGCGCGAATCCTGGCTTCGCTGCCGACCATCAAGCTGGCCCTGGAAAAAGGCGCGGCCGTAATGGTTTGCTCGCACCTTGGCCGTCCGACTGAAGGCGAGTTCTCGGCCGAGAACAGCCTCAAGCCAGTCGCCGATTACCTGAGCCGCGCCCTGGGCCGCGAAGTGCCGCTGGTGGCTGACTACCTGGGCGGCGTCGACGTCAAGGCCGGCGACATCGTGCTGTTCGAAAACGTGCGCTTCAACAAGGGCGAGAAAAAGAACGCTGACGAACTGGCCAAGCAATACGCCGCCCTGTGCGACGTGTTCGTGATGGACGCTTTCGGCACCGCGCACCGCGCCGAGGGCTCGACCCACGGCGTGGCCAAGTTCGCCAAGGTTGCCGCTGCCGGCCCGTTGCTGGCTGCCGAGCTCGACGCACTGGGCAAGGCCCTGGGCGCCCCGGCCCAGCCAATGGCTGCCATCGTGGCCGGTTCCAAGGTTTCGACCAAGCTCGACGTGCTCAACAGCCTGAGCCAGATCTGCAACCAGTTGATCGTCGGCGGCGGTATCGCCAACACCTTCCTGGCGGCTGCCGGTCACCCGGTTGGCAAATCCCTGTACGAGCCGGACCTGCTGGACACGGCCCGCGCCATCGCCGCAAAGGTCAGTGTGCCATTGCCGGTTGACGTGGTAGTTGCCAAGGAATTCGCTGAAAGCGCTGCGGCCACCGTGAAGCTGATCGCCGACGTTGCGGACGACGACATGATCCTCGACATCGGCCCACAGACCGCGGCGAATTTCGCCGAACTGCTGAAGTCGTCGAAGACCATCCTGTGGAACGGCCCGGTGGGTGTATTCGAGTTCGACCAGTTCGGTAACGGCACCAAAGTGCTGGCCCAGGCTATCGCAGACAGCGCGGCGTTCTCCATCGCGGGCGGTGGCGACACCCTGGCTGCCATCGACAAATATGGCGTGGCCGAGCAAATTTCCTACATTTCTACCGGTGGCGGCGCGTTCCTCGAATTCGTCGAAGGCAAGGTGTTGCCAGCCGTTGAAGTCCTGGAAAGCCGGGCCAAGGCCTGAGGGTCGCCCGTTTGACCAGGCAAGGGAGTGTTGAAATGGTCAAGACGTTAGCGCTGATGATCGTCGCGGGTTTGCTGGCCGCTTGCGGGAGTAATCCGAAAGCCACGCCGGAGCCTGCGCCGTCTGCAGCGGAAAAGGGCTGCTACCAGGCTGACTGGCAGGCGGAAACCAATCCGGTGCTCAACAAGCGTTCCGGGCCTGATGGCCTGGACAAATACGAAACCCAGACCCCCGTCAAGGAACATGGATGTCCTTGACGGGTCTGACTCTTTACTCAGGGCTGGCGGCGTGCGCCGTTGGTCGAGGGACACGGATGAAAGGATTTATCGCCATTACGGCGTTGGCACTGTTGGCCGGGTGCACCAGCTTGAACCCGTTCGAGTCGTCCGCACCGGTGGACAACTGGACTACCTGGACCTGCGACAGCCAGGCGAAGGTTGTCTGGCGCTATACCGACGACAGCCGTGAGCAAGTCGACGTCCGCCTCGGCGGAGCCGATCAGGTCTACCGCCTCAAGCAGGAGCCGGGCGCGTCGGGTTCGCTGTACAGCAACGACATGCTGGCGTTTCACATAAAAGGTGAGGAAGGCCTGGTTTACTGGGTCGCCACCAATGATTTGATTGGCCGTGGTTGCAAGGCGCAGTAATCGATACACCACCAATCCCGTGTGTAAACGGGTTTTTATGGTGAGGGGGCTTTTGTGGCGAGGGGGCTTGCCCCCGATGGGCTGCGCAGCAGCCCCCAATTGGTAAGTCAGAAATGTCGCATGGGAGCGCTTCGCACTCCAACGGGGGCTAGCCCCCTCGCCACAAGGCAACACCGAATTCGCAGCGCGGGGCCAACCCCCGATCTGCAATAACTTGAATAGCCGCCGCCGCTACGGCAGGCTGGCACGATTAACGACCCTCAACCGGGAGAGATACACACAATGGCACTTATCAGCATGCGCCAGATGCTGGACCACGCAGCCGAGTTCGGCTACGGCGTTCCAGCCTTCAACGTCAACAACCTTGAGCAGATGCGCGCCATCATGGAAGCCGCTGACAAGACTGACTCCCCGGTGATCGTCCAGGCTTCGGCCGGTGCTCGCAAATACGCCGGTGCCCCATTCCTGCGCCACCTGATCCTGGCGGCAATCGAAGAGTTCCCGCACATCCCGGTGTGCATGCACCAGGACCACGGCACCAGCCCTGACGTCTGCCAGCGTTCCATTCAACTGGGCTTCAGCTCGGTAATGATGGACGGTTCCCTGGGCGAAGACGGCAAGACCCCGACCGACTACGACTACAACGTCCGTGTAACCCAACAAACCGTGGCCATGGCTCACGCCTGCGGCGTATCGGTAGAGGGCGAACTGGGCTGCCTGGGTTCGCTGGAAACCGGCATGGCTGGTGAAGAAGACGGCATCGGCGCCGAAGGCATTCTGGATCACAGCCAGATGCTGACTGACCCGGAAGAAGCCGCTGACTTCGTCAAACGCACCCAGGTCGACGCCCTGGCCATCGCCATTGGTACCAGCCACGGCGCGTACAAGTTCACCAAGCCGCCTACCGGCGATGTGCTGGCGATCGACCGCATCAAAGAGATCCACAAGCGTATTCCGAACACTCACCTGGTGATGCACGGTTCGTCTTCGGTTCCGCAAGAGTGGCTGGCGATCATCAACCAGTACGGCGGCGACATCAAAGAAACCTACGGCGTACCGGTTGAAGAAATCGTCGAAGGCATCAAGCACGGCGTGCGCAAGGTCAACATCGACACCGACCTGCGCCTGGCATCCACCGGCGCCATGCGTCGCCTGATGGCCACCAACCCGAGCGAATTCGACCCGCGCAAGTTCTTCGGCGCCACCGTGACCGCCATGCGCGACGTGTGCATCGCTCGTTATGAAGCCTTCGGTACCGCAGGCAACGCTTCGAAGATCAAGCCGATCTCCCTGGAAGCAATGTTCCAGCGTTATCTGAAAGGTGAGTTGAACGCCAAGGTCAACTAAGACCCGCAGCGTTTGGATCGAATGAAAAACCCGCCCGGAGGCGGGTTTTTTGTGGGCGCAAGATCTAAAGATTGCAGCCTGTTTACTTATCGTGATCGATATCCAGCTTGCTGAACGTCACTTTCCCGCCTTCACTGGTGTACCCGGTGTTGTCCTGCACATAAACGCCAGCCTTGAAGTACAGTGGTTTGTCCCGCCACGTCGCACTGATATTGGTGTCCCATTGATAGCCCGCAGCGCTGATGCCCAGCGCACCTCCAGGACTGAGGTGGATGAGATACGAGAACTCCCGATCAAGCTTCACTCCCGTGGCGATTGTGATCACCCGGCCTTCGGCGTCATAGGGGTGCATGCGCACTTTGGCGACGATATTGCCGGTGGCGGTCGTGGTTTTGTATTGGTATTCGACCTTCACCATGGGTTTCTGGCTTTCATAGGCATGGATCTGGCCTATGACGATTTTTCCCGAGCTTGGCACCTGGTTCACCGCCAGGGTGGCGCGCAATGTGTTGTCGGCGTCCGGGTAGTACCAATTGCGCAGGGTGCCGTTGCTGTAGGTTTCCCGTAGTTCGGTACGCGGATAAATGGCGTTTGCGGTACGGGAGCCGGTCACTGGAGCCCAGAAAAACAACGTACCGGTGTCGGAGTGGAAGTATTGATCCTTGAAGCCGTTCACCAGTTTTGACGTTTCAACGGTGTAGGGCGGGCTGCCGACGGGAACACTGAGGTTCCAGGTTGCGAGGTCGATCATGTCAGTGCTTCCATCTGCTGCTTCCTGTACGAACGTGCCAAACGCTCTGGCACGTGCCTTTGACGGCGGTCTTTATAAGCGTACGAGGTGAGCTTGTTAACGCTGGCCCGGTATTTAATTGGCGCCAGCATGTTGTCGAAATGCCATCCTTCCCGGTTTTATTGGGCCTCAAGGACTGACCGTTAGTCGGCAAAAAGACTTATTGGTAGATGATGGCGCTATGACACCTACTGCTTTAGTAGATCCGCGTCTAGAGTAAGCACTTACTATTTGTCCGGTTTTCACAAGAGCCCGGCCTGACCCCCGCCAAAGAGAAGCAGCATGGAATGCGCGCAACCCACGCCGGGTGAAGGCAACTCAACCTTACTGATCGTCGATGACTACCCTGAAAACCTGATCAGCCTGCACGCCTTGCTGTCTCGGCAGGACTGGCAGGTCATCACCGCCGCGTCGGGCTTCGAAGCGCTGGGTCTGCTGCTCGAACACGATATCGACCTGGTGCTGCTGGATGTGCAGATGCCGGGCATGGATGGTTTTGAAGTCGCGCGCCTGATGCGCGGCAGCCAGCGAACGCGCCTTACGCCGATCATTTTCCTGACCGCCGCCGAACAGACCCAGGACGCCGTGATCAAAGGCTATGCCAGCGGTGCTGTGGACTACCTTTTCAAACCCTTCGATCCACAGATTCTTAAACCCAAGGTCCAGGCCCTGCTCGAGCATCAGCGCAATCGCCGGCAGTTGCAGCACCTGAGCCATGATCTGGAGTCCGCACGCGCCTTCAACGCTTCGATACTGGACAACGCCGCCGAAGGCATTGCGGTAGTGGGTGAGGATGGGTTGATACGGTTTGCCAACCCGGCAATGTCGCGGTTGCTCAATGCCACGGTGCAGGAGCTGCAAGGCAAGGATTTTCTGGACTGCCTGCAAAAACCGCATATTCCGGTATGGGCCGATTCCGACTTCTTTGCCGCTTACCGACGCGGCGAGACCCTGCGTCTGCACGATGCGCTGTTGCGCACGGCTCTGGGTCAGCAGGTGCCGGTGACGCTTTCCTGTGCACCATTGCCTTCGGAGCAACATGCGATGGTGGTGACCGTGCTGGACATGTCCGTGGTGCGTCACCTGCATCAGCAGCTGGAGTTTCAGGCCGTGACCGACCCGCTGACCGGGCTGCTCAACCGCCGGGGGTTTTACCAGACGGTGGAAAACCTGCTACTGCGCGGCGAGCGAGCGGACAGCCACTGGGTATTGCTGTTCCTGGATCTCGATGGTTTCAAGCGAGTCAACGACTCTCTTGGGCACGATGCCGGTGATCGGGTCCTGCGCTGGGTGTCCGAGCAGCTCAAGACCTGCCTGCGGCCTTTCGATATCCTGGCGCGGATAGGCGGCGACGAGTTCACAGCGCTGCTGGATCTTGAGTTTCCCGAGCAGGCGGCCAAGATTGCCGAGAAGCTTATTGAGCGAGTATCGATCTGCCAGCAAATCGATGGGCTGGATATTGCGCTGGGCGCCAGTATCGGCATTGCCACGTTTCCCGATTGCGCTACCAATCTCGACGGGCTGTTGCGAGCGTCCGACATCGCCATGTACGAAGCCAAGCGTGCGGGCCGTCAGCAATATCGCTTTTATGACCACGAAATGAACGGGCGGGCGCGTTCGCGGCTGATGCTCGAGGAAAGTGTGCGAACGGCCATCGAGAATCGTGAGTTCAATCTGGTGTATCAACCCCAGGTCGCGATTGCTGGCGGGCGGCTCCGTGGTTTCGAGGCGTTGCTGCACTGGCAGCATCCAAGCGTCGGCGATGTTCCCCCGGGGCTGTTTTTACCCTTGCTGGAAGAGGCACGGTTGATCAGCCGGCTTGGCAGCTGGATTTACCATCGCAGCGCAGGGCAACGCAAAGCCTGGGAAGCCGTATTTGCCGAGGATCTGGTATTGAGTGTCAGCTTGAGCAGTACGCAATTCGCTATGCCTGGCCTGGCAACAGAACTGCGTCAGGTACTTGAGCGCCATGGCTTGCAGCCACACCATCTGGAAATCGAGGTCACCGAGGAGGCCTTGATGCATAACACCGAGGAAACCCGCAAGCAACTGCGTCTGCTGCGCAATCTGGGGGTGCGGGTGGCTCTCGATGATTTTGGTTGCGGGCCATGCTCCCTCTCGCTTATTCGCGACCTGGAGCTCCACACGCTGAAACTCGACCGCCATATGATCGCGCGGTTACCTTCATCCGAACGGGATGCGGCACTGGTGCGTAGCGTGATCGACCTGTGCAGCCAGTTGGCCATGGAGGTGGTTGCCGAAGGAGTGGAAAACGTCGTGCAATATCAATGGCTGCAAGCCAATGGTTGCGGCTATGTGCAAGGTTCACTGGTGGCGCGGCCGATGATGGCCGAGGAGGTCGGCGGCTTTGTGCAACCATTCGACTGGAGCGCGTTGTCCGGCTGAATTCGCTACACTGGCGATCTTTTCGTGACTTGTATTTACCGCCCCGATGACCGTTCTGAAATACCTCCAGGCCTATCCCGCTTCCCTGCAGGCTCAGGTGCGCCAACTGATCACCGACGGTCGGCTGGGTGATTACCTGAGCCAGCGTTACCCGGAAAAACACGCAGTGCAGAGTGACAAGGCGCTGTACACCTATGCGCTCGACCTCAAGCAGGAATACTTGCGCAATGCCCCGGCCATCGACAAGGTACTGTTCGACAACCGTCTGGACCTGACTCACCGAGCCCTTGGCCTGCACACCACGATCTCCCGGGTGCAGGGCGGCAAACTCAAGGCCAAAAAGGAAATTCGCATTGCCTCGCTGTTCAAGGATGCGCCTTCGCAGTTCCTGAAAATGATCGTGGTGCACGAACTGGCACACTTCAAGGAATCGGACCACAACAAGGCGTTCTACAAGCTTTGCGAGCACATGTTGCCGGGGTATCACCAAGTCGAGTTTGATGTTCGGGTGTACCTGACGTGGCGGGATATGCAATAGACGATCTTTCAAGGAGCGTTAGATGGACGTAAGCAAGACCAAAAGCAGTTTCTATCGCCGCTTGTACGTGGCGTACCTGATCGACAGCGGGCTGGCCAGCAGCGTCCCGGCGTTGACCGAAGCCACCGGCATGCCACGGCGCACCGCCCAGGACACCATCGCGGCCTTGGCGGATCTGGATATTGTTTGCGAGTTCGAGCAGGAAGAGGGAGCGCGCAACCATGCGGGGCGCTACCGGATTCGCGAGTGGGGCGCGATCGATCGTGGCTGGATCGAGGGCAATCTGCAGCAGATCAAGGCAGTGCTGGAGTATCCCTGAGCTTCAGTATTGTGCAGCCTGCCGTATAACCCGGATCCCCTGCGGCAATCCGGGTTGAAGCACTTCAGGAGCGACGCATCCCGATGTGTGGAATGCCATCCTCGACATATTCCTCACCCGACACGACAAACCCGTATCGCCCGTAATACCCCTGCAAATGTGCCTGTGCCGAGAGATAGACCGGCATGTCGGGCCAGTATTTTTCGATCTGCTTGAGCGCCTGCTCCATCAACTCGTGACCCAGGCCACTGCGACGAGCGTGCGGTGCGGTGAGCACCCGGCCGATCACCACGTCACCACCCTGTGATTGCGGGTCCAGCAGCCGCAGGTAGGCCACCAGTCGGTTGCCGTCCCAGGCCATCACGTGGCAGGTGTCACCTTCCAGATCCTGGCCATCAATGTCCTGATAAACGCATTTCTGTTCGACGACAAATACCTCGGTACGCAACTGCAGAATGGCGTACAGCTGCTCTTTGCCCAGATCGCTGTGGTGTTTGCAGATCCAATCGACTGTCATGTTTTGATTTCCTGAAAACGTACCTCCGATACTAAGCGCACTGGTGGCAGAAGTCTTTATGGCGGATCAATCTGTAACAATGTCCAAAATGCCATCATTGATTGCTCGCGGTTGCGCCGCCTTTGTGTACTCTGCAATGAAGCGCTTTGCAGTGGCTCCGATGAGCTACTTTGAGTACCCGGGATATGCCGGTAAGGGGCCTTGGGGTTCTGGCTGAAAGCACACCGGGCAAACCGCCCGCTAAGGATTTTCCAGCATGCCGCGATTGCATCGAGCTTTGGCCTTGATCGGATTGCTGTTGCAGGTCCAGGGGGTGTCCGCTGACAGGCTGCGTCTGGTCGCCGATGCCTGGCCTCCCTTTACCGATGCCACGTTGATCAATGGCGGCCTGGCCACGGATATTGTCAGTACCGCACTGGCCAGGGCCGGTTATGCCAGTGAGTTTGAACAGGTGCCCTGGGCGAGGGCTCTGCGGGGGGTGGGCGAGGGGCGGTACGACGTGCTGGTCAACGCCTGGTACAACGACGAGCGCACAAAACTTGGCCAGTTTTCCGCGCAGTACCTGCTCAACCGCGTGCGGTTTCTCAAGCGCAAAGATGCCCCCATCGAATTCAATGATCTGCAGCAACTGCACACCTATCCGATTGCGGTGGTGCGCGGTTACGCCTATTCATCGACCTTCGATGAAGACCAGTCGTTGCAAAAAGTCCCGGTGCACAGCTTCGCCATGGCAGTGCGCATGGTCGCGGCGAACAGGGTCAAACTGACCCTTGAAGACGAATATGTCGCCCGTTACTACCTCGCTCGCGAAGTGCCCAAGGTGCGCAATGCCGTGGAGTTCCTGCCCAAGCCGTTGAGCGAAAACAGTCTGCACATTCTGGTTAGCCTGAAGAACCCGGAGCACGAACAGATCGTCGCTGGTTTCGACCGCGCGATTGCGGCGATGAAGGCGGATGGGAGTTATGCCAGGTTGATGAGGCAGCATGGGATGTAGGGCGTTAGCTGCCAGCGGCGGGTTCGGCGTTGTTTGAGCGGGCCTCATCGCGAGCCTGCTCGCGATGAGGCCCCTCCAGGCGCCGCATGTCTCAAGCTTCGCTGGTGTCCTTGATCAGATGCGCCGCCAGCGTCCGCAACGGTCCCAATTGCCGGCAGATCAACGCCAGTTGTGTCTGCACCAACCGCTGGCCTTCATCGATTTCATCGGGCATCTGCTCAAGGGTATCGGCCAGCGCCTCTTCTTCGTCGCTCTGGATCGCAATCGAGGATTTACTGGCCAGCCCCTGGGCTATTTCGTCGATGCTGGTGGCGAGCTTCACCCCGGCGCCTTCGATCAGGTGCTCGCGAACATCGGCCGGCAACTGCGTTTCCCGGTGTGCCCCCAAGCCTGACAAATAGCTGAGCAGCGTGTGTGACAGCACCAGGAAGCGAAAGCCGACATCCGCCTCCTTACGGAAGTGCCCCGGCTCCATCAGCATGTTCGCCAAGGTGGTCGACAGCGCAGCGTCGGCGTTGTGTGCGTTGCGTCGGGCGAGGCGGTAGGCCAGGTCGTCGCTCTTGCCGGCGGCGTACTGCTGCATGATCTGGCGCAGGTAAATGCTGTTGCAGGTCAGCGTATTGGCCAGCACCTTGTTCAGGCGTCGGCCTTGCCAGTCCGGCAGGAACAGAAACACCGCCAGCCCGGCGATCAGGCTGCCGAGCAAGGTATCGAGCAGTCGTGGCAGGAACAGCCCGTAACCGTCGCCCACCTGGTTGAAGCAGAACAGCACCATCAAGGTAATTGCCGCCGTCGCCAGGGTGTAGCGGGTGGTGCGATTGATAAAGAACACCACCCCGGCGGCGATGGCGAAGCATGACTGGATCAGCGGGTTCGGGAACAGATCGAACAGCGCCCAGGCCAGCGTCAGGCCAAAGGCGGTGCCGATGATCCGCTGGCCGAGTTTGCGTCGTGTCGCGCCGTAGTTCGGTTGGCAGACAAACAGCGTGGTGAGGATGATCCAGTAGCCTTGGGAAGGGTGGATCAAATGCACCATGGCGTAGCCGATGCTCAAGGCCAGGGGCAATCGCAGGGCGTGGCGGAACAGCAGCGAGGTCGGCGTGAGTTGCGTACGCAGGCGGGTCCACACGTCCTTGAGGTTGCGTGGCGAGCGATCGAGCAGGCTACTGTCAGTGGCGTCGGCCAGGGCATCAGGGTTGCTCGCGTCGCTGAGCAGGTGGTCGAGGGTACCCAGGTTCGCCGCCAGTGCCCGCAAGGAGCGGAGCAAGCCGCGCCAGGCTGGGTTGCTCTGCACCCGCAGGTGTTCGAGGGAGGCGTCCAGGTCGCTCAGGGCTTCAGCGAAGCTGGCGTCATAGATGAATGGCTGGCGCATCTGGATCGATTCGGCCAGTGCCCGGCAGGCCTTGCCTTGCTGGCGCAGCAGGCGCTGACAGCGGAACAGCACGTCGCTGTGGAAGAATGCTTCGGCCAGGGCGTTGTAGGGGTAGTGCGATGAGCTGGCGCGCTCGTGGATATCCTGGGCGAGGAAGTACAGCTTGAGGTAGCGACTGACTTTCGATCCCGGCCGGGCGTTGCCAACCCGATGCAGGATGATTTCCTTGGCCGCATTCATCGCCGCCACCACCCGGCCGTTCTGCTGGGCCAGCTCCAGGCGTCGCGCTTCAACGTCCATTTGCCGGATCGGTTCGAACAGCGATGATTTGAGCTTCAGGTAAAACCCCAGCTCCCGGAACAGCCGCGCGAGGCTCTGCTGTACAGGCTGGTTGGAGAACAGCGCCTGCCAAAGCACTGAAAGCAGACCGTACCAGGCTGCACCGGCCACCAGCAGCACCGGTTCGTGCCAGACATCGGTGACCGCACCACCACGCTGGTCCACGCCGATCATGGTGTAGACCGACAGGATCAAGGTCGCTGAAGCAATCGCGCCATAGCGTTCGCCGAGGGCGCCGAGCATGGTCAGGCAGAAGGCAGCCAGGGCGAAGGCGACGATAAAGATTTTCGGGTAGGGGAATAGCAGTTCGACGGACAGCGAAGCGACCAGGAAACACACCAGCGTGACCGCCAGTGCATTGAGACGGCCCTGCCAACTGTCGTCGGTTTCAGCCAGGGCGCTGGCAATGATCCCCAGGAACAACGGGATCAACAGGCCCATTTCATCCTGATACCAACACAGCGCCATGGTGCCGGTCAGGGCGATGAACACCCGCACGCTGTAGCTGAATTTATCCAGCGCCCAAAGGCGACGCAGAGACTGGCTGAACGAAGTCGATGACATGAAGTGCGAAGGCCTTCCGAGGCAATGACGCTAAATTGAGCCACTAATGACGTCGACGCAATGGCGGCGATCACATCAGACAGCAAAATCTGTTCCTTCCTTGTGCGAATACACTCTGCAAATCATCACAGACCCAATGTGGGAGCGGGCTTGCTCGCGAAGGCGGTGTGTCATTCAACATCAATGTTGACTGATCCGACGCTTTCGCGAGCAAGCCCGCTCCCACAGTTGTTTTGTGTACGCCAGTTGGTCAGACGTACTGCGCGGCGGCGTAGCCGGATGCCCAGGCCCACTGGAAGTTGAAACCGCCCAGGTGCCCGGTGACATCGAGCACTTCGCCGATGAAATACAAGCCGGGGCTTTTCAACGATTCCATGGTCTTGGAAGACACCTCGTTGGTGTTGACGCCGCCCAGGGTCACTTCGGCGGTGCGATAGCCTTCGGTGCCGGCCGGGACCACTTTCCAGCTCGCCAGTTTTTCCGCGATGTCCGCCAGTTCCGCATGGGTGTACTGCTTCATCGGTTTGGAGACGAACCAGTTGTCCGCCAGCAGGTTGGCCATTTTCTTGGTGAAAATTTCTCCGAGCAGGGTTTTCAGTTCGCTGTTCGGACGTTCGGCTTGCTGCTGTTGCAGCCAGCTCGGCACGTCGTGGTCCGGCATCAGGTTGATTTCAACGGTGTCGCCGGATTCCCAGAACGAGGAAATCTGCAGGATCGCCGGGCCGCTGAGGCCGCGGTGGGTGAACAGGATGTTCTCGCGAAAGCTCTGGTCGTTGCAGCTCACCAGGCAATCCACCGACGTACCGGACAACTCGGTGCACAGGACCTTGAGCTGATCGGTAATGGTGAACGGCACCAGGCCGGCGCGGGTCGGCAGCAGTTCGTGGCCGAATTGCCTGGCCACCTGATAGCCGAAACCGGTGGCACCCAGAGTCGGGATCGACAGGCCGCCGGTGGCGATTACCAGGGATTCGCAGGTGATCTGGTCGAGCGTGGTGTCCAGCAGGTAACCGCTTTCGAGTTTCTCGATGGTCTGGATCGAGGTGTCCAGGTGCAGGCTGACGCCGACCTGATCGCACTCGTTGAGCAGCATTTCGAGGATGTCGCTGGATTTGTTATCGCAGAACAGCTGGCCGAGTTTTTTCTCGTGGTATGGCACGCCGTGCTTGGCCACCATGCCGATGAAGTCCCACTGGGTATAGCGGGCCAGGGCAGATTTGCAGAAATGCGCATTCTGCGAAAGGAAATTGCCCGGTTCTGTGTACATGTTGGTGAAATTGCAGCGTCCACCGCCCGACATCAGGATTTTCTTGCCAGCCTTGTTGGCGTGGTCGAGCAACAACACTTTGCGCCCACGCCCGGCGGCGGTCAGTGCACACATCAACCCTGCGGCGCCAGCGCCAATGATCACGACTTCGGTAGAGCGCAAAACGGTGTCCTCTCGATGTATCACCACAAAACAAACTGTGGGAGCGGGCTTGCTCGCGATGGGGCCATCACATTCAACATCAATGTCGACTGATAGACCGCTTTCGCGAGCAAGCCCGCTCCCACAGGGGACCTTCTTTGATTGGAAGATCGCTTACAAAATACGCACGCGCAACGAGCGGCCTTTGATTTTGCCATCGTTCAAACGCTGCAAGGCCTGCTTGGCGATGCCACGTTCCACGGCCACGTAGGCCTGGAAGTCGAAGATCGCGATCTTGCCGACCTGGGCGCCGGGGATGCCGGCATCACCGGTGAGTGCGCCCAGAATGTCGCCCGGACGAACCTTGTCTTTACGGCCAGCACCGATGCACAGGGTACTCATCTGCGGCAGCAGCGGGCCACCGCCCTGATTGGTGAGGTTGTCTACCTGATCCCAGGTCAACGGCGATTTCTGCAACTGCTCGATGGCCTGCGCACGCTGGGCTTCGGACGGTGCGACCAGGCTGATCGCGAGGCCTTTCTCACCGGCACGGCCGGTACGGCCCACGCGGTGGATGTGGATTTCCGAATCACGGGCCAGCTCGACGTTGATCACCATGTCCAGGGAATCGATATCAAGGCCGCGGGCGGCAACGTCGGTGGCAACCAGTACCGAAGTACTGCGGTTGGCGAACATGGCCAGTACCTGGTCGCGGTCGCGCTGTTCCAGATCGCCGTGCAGGCCGACCGCGGAGATGCCTTTGGCGGTCAGGTGATCGACGGTTTCCTGCACCTGCTGCTTGGTGAAGCAGAATGCTACACAGGACGCCGGGCGGAAGTGGCCCAGGACCTTGGTCACGGCGCTCATGCGCTCTTCCGGGGATATCTCGTAGAAACGTTGCTCGATCTGAGTGTCGTCGTGGAACGCCTCGGCCTTCACCTGCTGCGGGTTGCGCATGAATTTCGAGGCCAACTGCTTGATACCTACCGGGTAGGTGGCGGAGAACAGCAGGGTCTGGCGGCGCTCCGGGGCCTGCATGATGATTTCTTCGATGGAATCGTAGAAACCCATGTCGAGCATGCGGTCGGCTTCGTCGAGGATCAGGGTGTTCAGGCCGTGAAGCACCAGCGAACCTTTGCGCAGGTGCTGCTGGATGCGCCCCGGGGTGCCGACGATGATATGCGCGCCGTGCTCCAGCGAAGCGATCTGCGGGCCGAGGGACACGCCTCCGCACAGGGTCAGAACCTTGATGTTGTCTTCGGCACGGGCCAGGCGACGGATTTCCTTGGCAACCTGGTCAGCCAGCTCGCGGGTCGGGCAAAGAATCAATGCCTGGCAGCCGAAATAGCGCGGATTGATCGGGTTCAGCAGGCCGATACCGAAGGCGGCAGTCTTGCCGCTGCCGGTCTTGGCCTGGGCAATCAGGTCCATCCCCTTGAGGATCACCGGCAAGCTTTGCGCCTGGATCGGCGTCATCTGGGCATAACCGAGGGAGTCGAGGTTAGCCAGCATGGCGGCGGACAGCGGCAAAGTATTAAATTCGGTGGCGATGGTGGTCACGGGACTGGCCTGCAAAACAAAATGTCGCGCAGTGTACCAGCCCAGTGGCCATTCGCCCTAAGGTTCGATGTGCTGTTCCGGACGTTTGACGCGCCGTCCGTCTTCCTTTGAGAGCTGCGAGAAGATCGTAGCGGCCAGCATGGCCATGATTCCAACGGTTACAAACGTCAGCTGGAATGCACCCAATACGGTCTCGACGCCGTCATTTCCGATTTCCGCCGTAAACCCGCCGAGCAGCGCACCGGCACAGGCCACCCCCAGGCTCAGGGACAATTGCGCGACCACCGACAACAGGCTGTTGCCGCTGCTGGCACTGGCGTCGTCGAGGTCAATCAGGGTCACGGTGTTCATCGCGGTGAACTGCAAGGAGTTGATCGCGCCGAGAACCGCCAGCAGGCACAACAGCAGCCAGTACGGCGTCTGTTCGCTGACCAGGCCCATGCCCGCCAGCATGATTCCCAAGGCGAGGGTGTTGCCGGTGAGCACGATGCGATACCCCAGGCGCTCGATCAGCGGCCGCGCCACCCACTTGGCGACCATCGCCGCTGCAGCCAGCGGCAGCATGCTCATCCCGGCCTGGGACGGCGAATAGCCCAATGCGACTTGCAGCAACAACGGCACCAGAAAGGGGAGCGCGCCGCTGCCGAGGCGGGCGAACAGGTTGCCGAGGATGCCGACGGCGAAAGTCCGGGTCTTGAACAGCGACGGTGCAAACAGCGGGTTCTCGATATGTCCGGCGCGCAACCAGTAGGCCGCGAGGCACGCCATGCCGGCGAACAGCAGCAGCATCACTCGCAAGTGCGGCAGGTGCAGTTCGCCCAGGCCTTCCATGGCGACGGTGATCAGAATCATGGCCGCGCCGAACAGCACGAAGCCCAGGCTATCGAAACGGGTACGCTCGGAACCGCGCAGGTCGGGGATGAATTTCCACACGGCGTAGCAACCGACCAGCCCCACCGGCAGGTTGATCAGGAAAATCCAGTGCCAGGTCAGGTATTGCACCATCCAGCCACCCATGGTCGGGCCGATCAACGGTCCGAGCAGGCCGGGAATGGTGATGAAGCCCATGATCCGCACCAGTTCCGAGCGCGGGTAGGCGCGTAGCACCACCAGCCGCCCGACCGGCAGCATCAGCGCACCGCCCAGGCCCTGAATCACCCGGGCGCCGTTCAACTGGGTCAGGCTGGTGGACAATGCGCAGAGCAGCGAGCCGAGGCTGAACAGCAGAATCGCGCTGAAGAAGATTTTCTTGGTGCCGAAGCGGTCGGCGATCCAGCCAGAGGCGGGAATCAGCAAGGCGACCGTGAGCATGTAGGCGATGATCACGCCCTGCATGCGCAGCGGGTCTTCCGCCAGGTCTGCGGCCATGGCCGGCAAGGCGGTATTGAGGATCGTCCCGTCGAGGGACTGCATGAAGAAGGCAATGGCCACGACCCACGGTATCCAGCGGGCGGTGACAGCGTCGAGAGGCGGGCGGTTGGGCATGGGACCTCTGTTGGGTTGGAATGGACCATTGTGGCGAGGGGGCTTGCCCCCGTTGGACTGCGAAGCAGTCCCTGCACAGCAAATGCGTTTCATCAGAAAAAACGCATCCTGGATTTACGACGGCTTCGCCGCCGAACGGGGGCAAGCCCCATCGCCACAGGGTTTTGTGTTTACAAGGTCAGGGTCAACCGGCTGACGAGCGCCCCCGGCAACAGGGACGACGCAGTGTCCCGCTGGCTATAGGTACTCGCCGACAACAGCATCTCGCGTTCCTGGGTCAACGCTTCCAGTTGCGAACCCAGCAGGCTATAGGCGCTGTCATCAAACCGCATGGTGCTCACCGGCGCCTGAATCTCGCCATTCTCGACCCAGAACGTCGCAAACCGGGTCATGCCAGTCAGGCGTGCCGCCGGTTGGTCCGAGTAGTTCAGGTACCACAGGTTGCTGATGTACAAACCGGTGCCGAGTTGTTTGAGTACATCTGCCTCAGGCAAATCACCCGCCTGCAAGTTCAACGCACTCGGCGATTCACCGCCACTGGCGCCGTTCGCGGTCAGACCGTATTCGGCGGCACTGCGCGAGCCGACCATTTGCGCCCCGGCCTTGCCTTCGACAATCAAGCGCAGATCGCTGCGCGGGTAACCCTCGGCGGAAAACGCCGGGCTGAGCGAGCCGGTGACTTTTTCATCCAGCGAAACCAGTGGGCTGAACGTCTGATCTCCTGCGTAGAGCTTCTGCAATGGGCTGCTTTTGCTGGCAATCGACTGCGCGGAAAAACCGCCCCAGCACAGCATGCCCATGATCTCCTCCAGCGCGGCGGGGGCGAGGTAAGCGCGGTACTGCCCCGGCGCCAACGTGCGCAACGGCCGCCCCAGAAACTCAAGTTGCTCACGGGCCTGCTGGAAGCGCTTGGCAAAACCCTCACTGCTCCAGTCGTGCCCGGCGTAGCTGGCTTTCACTGCCTGGCCGTTTTCATGGAACAGGCTGAAGTCGAAGTTGAAACTGTTGGCCTGATGCCAGCCGAACGCCCCGGCGGAGCTTGCAAAGCCACGGCTGATCGGCCCGGCGGCATAGAAGCCGACCAGATCGAGACCTTCGGCGGCCTGGGTGATTTCAGCAATCACCTGCTCGCTGTCCGGCAGTGGATGCTCCTGCACGTTCCTGCTTTGCCAACCATTGTGGTTGAGCAGCAGGTACGGATCCTTCGGCAGGAGTGGCAAGGTTTCACGCAGCTGTTGCAGACCTTCGGTCAGACGCTGAAGGTCGACTTGCGGATCGTCCGCCAGGGTGATTTGCAGGTCGGCGTGACGGCCCTCGTTGATTAGTTTCAAACCGATGCTCGCCTGCTGCACTTGCCCGGCTTGCCGGACCTTGGCGTGGTTGAAACGCACGAAGGCCGACGACTCGGCGGCGTAGCTGAGGGTGAACTGTTCCGGTTCGCGCAGAGCTGCGCGCAATCCGGCGACCAAGGCCTGGAACGATTCGGCCTGGGCTTTTGACGAGATCGTGAAAGTAGTCATCAGGCATCTCCCCCGAACACATCAACGTTGCTGAACACGCAGGCAGGTGAAGCATGGCCGACGCGGATTACCTGATTCGGCTCGCCCTTGCCGCAGTTCGGCGTCCCGAGGACCTTGAACGTGCTGGCATCGCCGACGGCGCTGAGACTTTTCCAGAACTGCGCGGAAATTGCCCGGTAGTTCGGGTTCTTCACCACACCCTTGAGTTCGCCGTTTTCGATCAACTGGCCCCATTCGCAGCCGAACTGGAATTTGTTGCGCGCATCGTCGATGGACCAGGAGCGGTTGGTACTCATCAGAATGCCGTGCTCGATGTTGCCGATCAGTTGCTCCAGCGGTTGATCGCCGGGCTCGATATTCAGGTTGGCCATGCGGTCGATTGGCGGACGGTTCCAGCCGCAGGCGCGGCTGTTGGCGACGCCTTCCATGCCGGCGCGAAATTGCGACAGGGCACCGCCCAGCGGGCGCAGCAACAGACCCTCGCGGATCAGGAATTGTTTGCTGGCGGGCGTACCGTCGTCGTCATGGCTGTAGCTGGCCAGTTGTTCGGGAATGTCCGGGTCGAAGGTCACATTGAGCAGTTTCGAGCCGTACTGCAGGCTGCCGAAGTCTTCGGCTTTGACGAAGCTGGTGCCGGCGTAATTGCGTTCGTCGCCGAGGATGCGGTCCAGCTCCAGCGGGTGGCCGATGGATTCGTGGATCTGCAACATCATCTGGTCGGGCATCAGCAGCAGGTCGCGCGGACCTTGCGGCGTGTTCGGCGCCAACAGCAATTGCAGAGCCTGATCGGCAACTCGTGCGCCGGCCCCGATCAGGCCGCAACGACTGATGACATCGAAGCCACCTTGTTGGCCGAAGTTTTCCCGGCCGAGGGTACGGGTCTGACTGTCATTGCCGTCGTAGGCGGTGACATCGAGGCCGGGGTAGACGAAACGCTGGGCCTGACGCAGTTCGGCACCGGCACTGCTGAGGTATATCTGTTCGACATGAGTGATGCCGATGCTCACCTGCCAGTTCACCAGGCGCTCGTCCTTGGGGACGGCGGCGGATTCGGCACTGAGCAATGCGTAGCAGTCGCTCAGGGTCGGGAAGGGTTGATCGAGGTTCGGCGAAAAGTAGTCGGCACGGTCGCTGGAAACGGATTGCTCGCGCAGATCCAGCAGGGCGTGAGGCTTGAGCCGGCGCGCCTGGTGCTCGGCGCGTTCGAGGGCGGCTTGCAAGCCCTGTTGCGACAGGTCATTGGTGGCGGCATAGGCTTCGACGCCGTTGACCCGCACCGTCAGCATCGCCCCTTCGTCACGGCTCAGGCTTGGCGGTTCGGCGACGTTCTTGCGCACCGACAGGTACTGGCCAGACTCGCGCACATAACGCAGGGAAAAGAATTCAGCGCCCGTGCGCAAGGCAGCGAAGCGCTGCTTGAGCTGGGGGTAGAAATCGAACATTCAGAAACCTCCTTGGTATGGAGCATCGATGTTGCGAGGGGAGGGTGAAACATTTGCGTGGCGCTAGATTAGGCCTGCGTGGTGGTGGGAGCAAGGATGGAGCGGTTTGGGAAGGTTTGACTCGGGTGAGCCAGATAGAGGGGTGTCGCTTTATAAGGCCCCTTCGCGAGCAAGCCCGCTCCCACATTTACCCTCGGGTGTTCACAATATATATGTTCACCGAAGATCCAGTGTGGGAGCGGGCTTGCTCGCGAATAGCCGTGACGCGGTGCAGCGTCTTACGCAGTCTGGCCCACTTCCCGCATCGGCTTGCCCTTCACCGGCGCATCACCACACACGTAGTACGAAGCCTTGCTGCGCGGCAACGGCTGGCGGCCACGGATCTTGTCGGCGATTTTCTCGGCCATCATGATCGTCGGGGCGTTGAGGTTGCCGGTGGTGATGATCGGCATGATCGAGGCATCGACCACGCGCAGGCCTTGCATGCCGTGCACGCGACCTTCGCCATCGACCACGGCCATGTCGTCGGTGCCCATCTTGCACGAGCAGGACGGGTGGAACGCGGTTTCGGCGTGTTCGCGGATGAACTTGTCCAGTTGCTCGTCGGTTTGCACTTCGATGCCCGGGCTGATCTCGCGACCGCGGAAGGCATCCAGTGCCGGCTGCTGCATGATTTCACGGGTAAGGCGGATGCCGTCGCGAAATTCCTGCCAGTCCTGTTCGGTAGCCATGTAGTTGAACAGGATGCTCGGGTGCTGGCGTGGGTCCTTGGACTTGGCCTGGATGCGACCGCGGCTTGGCGAACGCATGGAACCCATGTGCGCCTGGAAGCCGTGCTCTTTCACACCGTTGCTGCCGTTGTAGTTAATCGCCACCGGCAGGAAGTGGTACTGGATGTTCGGCCACTCGAACTCTTCTCGGGTGCGGATGAAACCGCCGGCTTCGAACTGGTTGCTGGCGCCGATGCCGGTGCCGTTGAACAGCCATTCGGCACCAATGGCCGGTTGGTTGTACCAGAGCAGCGACGGGTACAGCGAGACCGGTTGGGTGCACGCGTATTGCAGGTACAGCTCAAGGTGATCCTGCAGGTTTTCACCGACGCCCGGCAGGTCGTGGACCACCGCAATGTCGAGCTTGTTCAGCAGTTGCGCAGGGCCGACGCCGGAGCGTTGCAGGATCTGCGGCGAAGCGATGGCGCCAGAGCACAGCAGCACTTCCTTGCGCGCCTTGGCTTCAACACGCTCTTCAGCATCGCCGACCAGGTAACGAACGCCGACCGCACGCTTGCCTTCGAACAGGATCTTGTCGGTCAGGGCGTGGGTGACGATGGTCAGGGTCGAACGCTTCTTGGCCACGTCCAGGTAGCCACGGGCAGTGGAGGCGCGACGACCTTTCGGGGTCACGGTGCGGTCCATCGGGCCGAAGCCTTCCTGTTGGTAGCCGTTCAAGTCTTCGGTACGCGGGTAACCGGCCTGCACGCCGGCTTCGACCATGGCGTGGAACAGCGGGTTATTGCCGGCTTTTGGCGTGGTCACGCTGACCGGACCGTCGCCACCGTGGTAGTCGTTCGGGCCGATGTCGCGGGTTTCCGCTTTACGGAAATACGGCAGGCAGTCCAGGTACGACCAGTCTTCCAGGCCTGGCAGTTTCGCCCAGCCGTCGTAGTCCATGGCGTTGCCGCGGATGTAGCACATGCCGTTGATCAGCGAGGAACCGCCCAGGCCCTTGCCGCGGCCGCATTCCATGCGACGGCCGTCCATGTGTGGCTCCGGATCGGTTTCGTAGGCCCAGTTGTAGCGACGGCCTTGCAGCGGGAACGCCAGCGCAGCCGGCATTTGCGTACGGAAGTCAAAACGGTAGTCCGGGCCGCCGGCTTCGAGCAGCAGGACGGTGACGCCTTCGTCTTCAGTCAGACGGGTCGCCAGGGTGTTACCGGCCGAGCCGGCACCGATGATGATGTAATCGAATTCTTGGGACATTGAATGCACCCTCTTTGGAGTTGGTCAGGTCAAAGGTCGCCGTGACGCCGCGCACCCGTGGCGAGGGGGCTTGCCCCCGTTCGGCTGCGCAGCAGTCGCAAATTCAGCGACCTCGTTCTATCTGAAAGCATGCGGCGTCTGGATGGGGCTGCTTCGCAGCCCAGCGGGGGCGAGCCCCCTCGCCACAATGGCGTTCACTCCAGAATGCGTGCGAATCAGAACACCGAGGCGTAATCGCCCAGCTCGACCTGTACCGATTTGATGCGGGTAAAGTTGTTCAGCGAGCTGATGCCGTTCTCACGACCAACACCCGACTGCTTGTAGCCACCGACCGGCATCTTCGCGTCGGATTCGCCCCAGGCGTTGATCCAGCAGATACCGGCTTCCAGTTGATGAATCACGCGGTGAGCGCGGTTCAGGTCCTTGGTGACGATGCCGGCGGCCAGGCCGAAGTCGGTATCGTTGGCACGGCGGATCACTTCTTCTTCGGTTTCATAAGACAGGATCGCCATGACCGGGCCGAAGATCTCTTCACGAACGATGGTCATGTCGTCGGTGCAGTCGGTGAACACGGTGGGTGCCACGAACGCACCTTTGGCGAATTCACCGTCAGTCAGGCGCTCGCCGCCGCACAGCAGGCGTGCACCTTCTTCCTTGCCCTTGGCGATGTAGCCCAGCACGCTTTCCATGTGGGCGAAGCTGACCAGCGGGCCGAAGTTGGTGTTTTCGTCTTCCGGGTTGCCGATGCGGATGCGTGCAACGCGCTCAGCAATCTTGGCTTCGAAAGCGGCTTTCAGGTGCGCCGGTACGAACACGCGAGTGCCGTTGGTGCAGACCTGACCGGAGCTGTAGAAGTTGGCCATCATCGCGGTGTCGGCGGCGCGATCGAGGTCGGCGTCGTCGCAGATGATCAGCGGCGACTTGCCGCCCAGTTCCATGGTCACGTCCTTGAGCGAGGAGCTCGAAGCGCTGGCCATGACTTTCTTGCCGGTGTCGGTGCCGCCGGTGAACGAGACTTTCTCGATGCGCGGGTGCTCGGTCAGCCAGGTGCCGACTTCGCGGCCGCTGCCGGTCAGAACGTTGAACACGCCATTCGGCACGCCGGCTTCGGTGTAGATCTCGGCCAGCTTCAGGGTGGTCAGGGAAGTGACTTCGCTTGGTTTGAAGATCATTGCGTTACCGGCCGCCAGGGCCGGTGCGGATTTCCACAGCGCGATCTGGATCGGGTAGTTCCACGCGCCGATACCGGCGACAACGCCCAGTGGCTCGCGACGGGTGTAGACGAACGAAGTGGTGCGCAGTGGGATCTGCTCGCCTTCGATGGCCGGCACCAGGCCTGCGTAGTACTCCAGCACGTCTGCACCGGTGACGATGTCGACGTAACGGGTTTCGGAGTAAGCCTTGCCGGTGTCCAGGGTTTCCAGGGCAGCCAGTTCGTCGTTGCGCTCGCGCAGGATTTCCACGGCGCGACGCAGGATGCGCGAACGCTCCATGGCGGTCATGGCGGCCCAGATTTTCTGGCCCTTTTCGGCGCTGACTACGGCGCGCTCGACGTCTTCCTTGGTCGCACGTTGTACTTTTGCGAGGACTTCTCCGTTAGCCGGGTTGATGGCTTCGAAAGTGGCGTCGCTGCTGGCGTCGCTGTACGCGCCATCGATGTAGAGTTTTTGCAGTTCGAAACGGGCCATATAGTCCTCGCAAGTGCATAAGTGGTTGGCGTTGACCACCGGGCGCGCCATGCAACCGGGCGACGCTGATCAGTGGCGGTTCAGGGGTTGAGCGTTTATGTGTGCTCTAACTCACCCGCTTGGCCAATTGGATATCCATGTATTCGTAAGCAATCTTTTGCGCCTGCCCGGTGTCGAAAGCATCTCCCGACAGCGCGCCGCGCAACCACAATCCGTCGATCAACGCTGCCAGGCCACGGGCCGCGCTGCGCGCATCATCGAGCGCCATCACACGGCGGAACTGGCAGCACAGGTTGGAATACAGGCGGTGATCGTTGATCCGCTGCAACCTGTGCAAAGACGGCTGGTGCATGCTGGTGGCCCAGAAGGCCAGCCAGGTTTTCATTGCCGGGCCATTGACCTGGCTGGCGTCGAAGTTGCCTTCGATAATCACCTGCAGATGCGCCCGCGGGCTGTCATCTGTCAGCGCCTGTCGACGTGCGGTGACGTTCTCGCTCAGGACAGTCATCAGGTACCCCATGGTGGCGGCGATCAGGCCATTCTTGTCCTGAAAGTAGTGACTGATGATGCCATTCGAGACACCGGCCAAACGGGCGATCAGCGCAATGCTGGCGTCCCCCATTCCGACCTGGTCGACCGCCTGCAAAGTAGCTTCGATCAACTGTTGGCGACGGATGGGTTGCATACCGACCTTGGGCATCTTGCACATCTCCTTAGGCCTTCCGGCAGACGCAAAACGTCTATCGGATCGAGGGCCAGTCTATTTTGTTTTGATTGAACGTTCAATCAACAAAGAATAAGATCTGCGACAAATCGTCGCTGCCTACAGATTTTTCCTACGCATCGCGGCGAAAAAAACGACTTCCGAAAATGCTCGAAACCTACGCGCCACGGCGCTCAAGAGGGTTCGAGCTTTTTATGGCTGTCTTTATATCACCCGCTGGTCGGCTGCTCACAAAGCGATTGGTCGGGTAATTCGTTTGTCTTGCGTCTTCTCTCGCACTGCCCGGAGCATCTGTGCCATGAGTTCTGCCTCGCTAATAAAGACCCCACCCGAGAAGGTGACGGTCAACGGTTGGGTGTTCTACACCTCTACCGCGCTGATTCTGTTGTTGACCGCCATTCTGATTATCGCCCCGCAGGAGGCCGGCAAAATGCTCGGCACGGCGCAGGCCTGGTTGTCGCGCAGCTTCGGCTGGTACTACATGGTGGTGATTGCCGCCTACCTGGTTTTCGTGGTCGGCCTGGCGTTCTCGTCCTACGGCAAGCTCAAGCTGGGCAGCAAGGACGACACCCCGGACTTCAGCTACGGCGCCTGGGCGGGGATGCTGTTCTCGTCGGGCATCGGCATTTCGTTGCTGTACTTCGGTGCTTCCGAGCCGCTGGACCACTACTTCAACCCGCCGGAAGGCGTGGCCGCCAGCAACCTGGCCGCTCGTCAGGCCGTGCAGTTGACGTTCCTGCACTGGGGCCTGCATGGCTGGGCAATTTATGCCTTGGTCGGCCTGGCGGTGGCGTACTTTGCTTATCGGCATAACCAGCCGCTGGCATTGCGTTCGGCGCTGTATCCGCTGGTGGGCGAGCGTTGGGTCAAAGGCGCGGCCGGTCATGCGGTGGACGGCTTCGGCATGTTCGTGACCCTGTTGGGGCTGGTGACCAACCTGGGGATTGGTTCGCTGCAGGTGTCGTCGGGCCTTGAAAACCTGTTCGGCATGGAACACAGCAACACCAACCTGCTGATCGTGATCATCGTGATGAGCACCGTGGCGACCATCGCTGCCGTGTCCGGGGTGGAAAACGGCATTCGTCGTCTGTCCAACCTCAACATCATCCTGTTTAGCGGCCTGCTGATTTTCGTCCTGCTGTTCGGTCCGACCCTGCACCTGCTCAATGGCTTCGTGCAAAACGTCGGTGACTATCTGAACGGCGTGGTGCTGAAGACTTTCGACCTTTACGTGTATGAAGGCGACAGCGAGAAGTCCGACCGCTGGTTGGGCCTGTGGACCCTGTTCTACTGGGCCTGGTGGATTTCCTGGGCGCCATTCGTAGGCATGTTTATCGCGCGTATTTCCCGTGGTCGTACGGTGCGTGAGCTGGTGGCTGGCGTGTTGCTGATTCCTCTGGGCTTCACCCTGGCATGGCTGTCGATCTTCGGTAACTCGGCCCTGGACCTGGTGATGAACCACGGGGCGGTGGAACTCGGGAAGACGGCTCTGGAACAGCCGTCCATGGCGATCTACCAGTTGCTTGAGCATTACCCGGCGTCGAAGGTTGTGATCGGCGTGTCGATTTTTGTTGGTTTCGTGTTGTTCCTGACGCCTGCGGATTCCGGCGCGGTGATGATGGCCAACCTGTCCTGTAAGGGCGGCACCGTCGACGAAGACGCCCCACACTGGCTGCGGATCTTCTGGTCGGCGGTGATCACCCTGGTGACTATCGGTCTGTTGTTCGCCGGTAACTTCGAAGCCATGCAGACCATGGTGGTGCTGGCCGGCCTGCCGTTCTCGGTGGTGCTTGTCTGCTTCATGTTTGGCTTGCACAAGGCCATGCGCCAGGACGTGCAGATCGAACAGGAGCAAGCGGAACTGGCTGCACGCGGTCGCCGTGGCTTCAGCGAGCGTCTGACACAGTTGGACCTGCAACCGAGCCAGTCGGTGGTACAGCGTTTCATGGACAAGCAGGTGAGCCCGGCATTGGCCGATGCGACGGCGCAGATGCGTGCTCAAGGGCTGCAAGTGCAGACGTTATTGGGTAAATCCAAGCGCTGCATGGGCGTGCGGGTCGAGATGGAAGAGGGCAACCCTTTTGTCTACGAAGTGAGCCTGGATGGCTATCTGGCGACGCCGACCGAGTCGGCCCAGTCCGATGAGACGCGTCAGCGTTACTACCGCGCCGAGGTGTACCTGCACAACGGTAGCCAGGACTACGACTTGATGGGCTTCACCCAGGATCAGATCACCCGTGACGTGCTCGATCACTTTGAAAGCCATCGGCAGCTCCTTGGCCGGGTTTATAGCTGAAGTTGCAGTGACGCGGCCCGGGGTTAGGGCCGCGTTGTTCCTGCGGCCATCGATTGATCCGCAATCCAGCCCTCACCCCAGCCCTCTCCCAGAGGGAGAGGGAGCCGACCGAGTTGTCATGCGCAATGCGTCGACCTGAATAATCGAGTCGATTATGGATCCGATGGAGGAGGAGCAGGCGGGTGTAACGCTGAAGAGGGAGCCGACCGAGTTGTCATGCGCAATGCGTCGACCTGAAAAATCGAGTCGATTATGGATCCGATGGAGCAAGAGCAGGCGGGTGTAACGCTGGAGAGGGAGCCGGCCGAGTTGTCGTGCGCAATGCGTCGACCTGAAAAATCGAGTCGATTATGGATCCGATGGAGGAGCAGCAGGCGGGTGTAACGTTGAAGAGGGAGTCGACCGCGTTGTCTTGCGCAATGCGTCGACCTGAAAAATCGAGTCGATTATGGATTCGATGAAGCAGGATCAGGTCGGTGTAGCTCTGAAGCATCCCCCAATCAGTCCCCTCTCCCTCTGGGAGAGGGTTAGGGTGAGGGGCTTTTTCCCTGACCCAATAAAAAAGGATCGCTCATCGCGATCCCTTTTTTCATCCCGCCTTACCCCAGGTTCTTCCCAAGCAAAGCGTGATACAGCTCGCTGTCCCCCAGAATCCCGACCACATGGTTGTTATCGTGCAGCACCAGCTTGTTACCTGTCTGGTAACGAATCTGCAGCGCGTCACGCATGCCGATGTTCGAGTCCACCAAGGTTGGTCGACGACCCAGACCTTCAACCGCCTGACCCGGTATCCAGTTCTGCAAATCCAGCGCTGATCCGTTCTGCCGTGCCCCTTTGATGGTGTTGCCTTCGGCCAGGTCCAGCCACGAATCGCCACCCGGGTCGAGGCACACCGAACCGTTGATGCGTTTGCATTTGTCCAGGGTGCGCATCAGGCTGCGACCGCAAAGTACGTTCAGCGGGTTAGTGTGGGCGACGAAGGTCCGCACGTAGTCGTCCGCAGGGTTGAGGACGATTTCCTCCGGCTTGCTGTACTGGATGATCCGCCCGTCTTTCATGATCGCGATGCGGCTGCCCAGTTTCAGGGCTTCATCGAGGTCGTGACTGACGAACACGATGGTCTTGCTCAGCTTGCGCTGCAGTTCCAGCAGTTCGTCTTGCAGACCCTGGCGGATCAGCGGGTCGAGTGCGGAGAACGGTTCGTCCATCAGCAGGATGTCGGCGTCCATCGCCAGGGCGCGGGCCAGGCCCACCCGTTGCTGCATCCCGCCGGAAAGCTCGTCGGGTTTCTTGTTGCGCCATTGGGTCAGGCCTACCAGCTCAAGCTTGTCGTCCACCAGCTTGCGTCGTTCCTTCTCTGGTCGGCCCTGCATTTCCAGGCCGAAGCTGATGTTTTCGCGCACCGTCAGCCAGGGCATCAGGGCGAACTTCTGGAATACCATCGCAATGCGCTTGGTGCGCATCATTTTCAGTTCAGCGGCGGTGCAGGACGCAATGTTGATCTGCTTGCCTTCGTGCTCGACGAACAGCTTGCCACGGCTGACGGTGTTGAGGCCGTTGATGCAACGCAGCAGGCTGGACTTGCCGGAGCCGGACAGGCCCATCAGCACGCAGATTTCCCCTTTTTCGATATCCAGGCTGGCCTTTTCGACGCCAACGATCTGCCCGGTCTTTTTCAGGATCTCGCCACGGGTCAAACCTTGATCGAGAAGTTTCAGTGCTTCGCGCGGATCTTTGGTGAAGATCACGTCTACGTCTTCAAAGCGAATTATGCTCATGCGTCACCCCCTACTTTGGCGTCGGGTTGTTTGCAGATACGGTCGAGCATGATCGCCAGCAGTACGATCGCCAGGCCCGCTTCGAAGCCCAGGGCGATATCAGCAGTGTTCAGTGCGTTGACCACCGGTTTGCCCAGGCCATCGGCGCCTACCAGTGCCGCGATCACCACCATCGACAGCGACAGCATGATGCACTGGGTGATGCCGGCCGCGATGCTCGGCATGGCGTGGGGCAGTTCAATCCGTGTGAGCAGTTGGCGACGCGAGCAGCCGAAGGCTTTGCCGGCGTCCATCAATTCTTGCGGGACATCGCGGATACCCAGGTAGGTCAGGCGGATGGGCGCGGCAATCGCAAACACCACCGTGGAGATCAGGCCCGGGACCACGCCCAGCCCGAAGAGGGTCAGGGTAGGAATGAGATAAACGAAGGTCGGTACGGTCTGCATAAGATCGAGTACCGGACGCATTACCGTGTAGAACATCGGCTTGTGCGCCGCGACGATGCCCAGTGGCACGCCGATCAGCACGCACACCAGGGTGGCGAACAGCACCTGGGCGAGGGTTTCCATGGTTTCCTGCCAGTACCCAAGGTTGAGGATCAGCAGAAAGGAAGCGACGACGAACGCGGTCAGGCCCCATTTGCGTTGGATGAAGTGTGCCAGCAGTGCAATCAGGCCGATCAATGCCAGCGGGTTGAACCAGGTCAGCGCAAACGTCACGCCGTGGATCATCGTTTCCAGGGTCACGGCGATTGCGTCAAAGGTGTTGGCGCCATGTTGCGTCAACCATTCAACGAAGCCCGCGATGTACTGGCCTAAAGGGATTTTCTGATCAATCAGCATGGTATTGAACGTCCGCATGCAAGGAAATAACAGCCCGGACGGCCGGAGCCGTCCGGCATAAACAATTACTGCGCAAGCTTGGCTTTCACGGCCTCCAGGCCAGGTTTACCGTCAATGGTGGTCACGCCAGCGAGCCAGGTATCGAGCACCTGTGGATTGTTTTTCAGCCAGGCCTTGGCGGCCGCATCAGGCTTCATTTTGTCGTCCAGGATGTTGCCCATCAGTTCACTTTCCATGTCGACGGTGAACTCCAGGTTCTTGAGCAACTGACCGACGTTGCTGCACTCCTGCGCATAGCCCTTGCGGGTGTTGGTCGCCACGGTGGCGGCACCGAAGTCCGGGCCGAAGAAGTCATCACCACCGGTCAGGTATTGAATCTTGAAGCGCTTGTTCATCGGATGCGGCGCCCAGCCGAGGAACACCACGGAGGTGTCGCGTTTCTGTGCGCGTTCGACCTGCGACAGCATGCCTGCCTCGCTGGACTCGACGACTTTGAAACCGGCGTCCTTGAGGCCAAAGGCGTTCTTGTCGATCATGGTCTGGATCAGACGGTTACCGTCGTTGCCGGGCTCGATGCCATAGATCTTGCCGTCGAGTTCTTTCTTGAATTTGGCGATGTCGGCGAAATCGTGCAGCCCCTTGTCGTACAAGGCTTGAGGAACGGCGAGGGTGTACTTGGCGCCCTTGAGGTTGGTGCGCACGGTTTCCACGGTGCCGGCCTCGCGATAAGCCTTGATGTCGTTTTCCATGGTCGGCATCCAGTTACCGAGGAACACGTCCATGTTCTTGCCATCGGCCAGGGACTTATAGGTCACGGGCACGGAAATCATGGTGGTCTTGGTCTTGTAGCCCAAGGCGTTGAGCACGACGCTGGTGGTCGCGGTTGTTGCGGTGATATCGGTCCAGCCGACATCGGAGAAGTTTACGGTGCTGCATTGCGCCGGTTCTGCGGCATGCGCCAGAACCGGCAGACTTAGCATGGCGGCCAACAACAACGACGGGGAACCTTTCATGGATGGACTCCTTGGTGTTTTTTTTGGCAGTGTTCCGACTGGACCACCGCACTTATAGGTTGCGGTTGGGTGGCGTTTGGAGACAGCTCTACTACGGCGCCGTGCAATCGAGTCGATATGATCATGTACCAGTGAAAATCTGACGCCTACAGGGTGCGTCGTATCCAGTACAGGGAGGGTCGCATCCAGTGTCGGTGACGTCGTTTACAGATTTTTTCAGCCCTCTTTGTCCCTCTGATCCGCAAAAAAACGGCGAAAACGCTGCGTAAAAGACACGCGGCGTTAGTGGGCATGAGTGCGTCGGTGTGAGACGTCGAAAGACACGGTAAAAGCCCGATCATGCGGCCATCTCGGCGGATTGCAGCTTGAGCGTAGCAGCTCCGCCACCGGGCGCTTTTGCGTGCGGCGCAGGTACACCCAGGAGTTCGGCAGTCATGGCTATCAGTGTTTTCGATCTGTTCAAAATCGGTATCGGCCCTTCCAGTTCCCACACCGTGGGGCCGATGCGGGCTGCGGCTTTGTTCGTGCAAGGCTTGCGTGAGCGTGGGTTGCTGGAACAGGTACGGCGTGTCGAGGTCCAGCTGTTCGGTTCGTTGTCGGCCACCGGTATCGGTCACGGCAGCGACAACGCGGTGATCATGGGCCTGATGGGGGAGTGGCCGGATGCGATCGATCCGTCGCAAATCGGCCTGCGCATCGACATCCTGCGCGAAACGGATACGTTGTTGCTCGACGGACGTTTGCCGGTCCCGTTCATCTGGTCCAGGGACATGCGCCTGATCGATGAAAACCTGCCGTTTCACCCCAACGCCATGACCCTGATTGTCGAAGGCGATGACGGCGAGTTGCATCGCGACACCTACTATTCGGTCGGCGGCGGTTTTGTCGTCGATGAGGCGCAAGCCAGCAGCGGGGTGGTCGACATGGATCGCACCGAGCTGCCATACGATTTTTCCAGCGCGGCCGAGTTGCTGGAACTGTGTAAAACGCACAACCTGCGGGTGGCCGAACTGATGATGGCCAACGAGAAGGTCTGGCGCAGCGAAGAGGAAATCCGCAGTGGCCTGATGCACCTGTGGCGCGCCATGCAGGATTGCGTCGAGCACGGCCTCAAGCACGAGGGCATCCTGCCCGGTGGCCTGAATGTGCGCCGTCGCGCGGCCAAATTGCATCGCAGCCTGCAGGAGCTGAACAAACCCAACGTGATCGGCTCGACGCTGAGCGCCATGGAGTGGGTCAACCTGTTTGCCCTCGCGGTCAACGAAGAGAACGCCGCCGGCGGGCGCATGGTCACGGCACCGACCAATGGCGCGGCGGGGATCATTCCAGCGGTGTTGCACTACTTCATGAAGTTCAGCGAGGACGTGACCGACGCCAATGTCGTCGACTACCTGCTCGGCGCGGCTTCGGTGGGGATCCTGTGCAAGAAGAACGCCTCGATCTCCGGTGCCGAAGTCGGTTGCCAGGGCGAAGTCGGTTCGGCCTGCGCCATGGCGGCAGCGGGTTTGGCGGAAATCCTCGGGGCCACACCGGAACAACTGTGTAACGCGGCGGAAATTGGCCTGGAGCACAACCTGGGACTCACGTGCGATCCGGTGGGCGGCCTGGTGCAGGTGCCGTGTATCGAGCGCAACGCGATTGCTGCGGTGAAAGCGATCAACGCGGCGCAAATGGCTTTGCGCGGCGATGGTCAGCACTTTATCTCGCTGGATCGGGTGATTCGCACGATGCGCGATACCGGTGCTGATATGCATGACAAATATAAGGAGACGTCGCGGGGTGGGTTGGCGGTAAGCGCGGTGGAGTGCTGAGACCGAGTCGACCCTATCGCCAGCAGGCTGGCTCCCACAGTAGATTTGGATCGACCACAAAACCTGTGGGAGCCAGCCTGCTGGCGATGGGGCCAGACCAGTCAAAACTGCGCGCTAAGTGAACACGTATTCCCAAGCGCGCCACCTTTTGGCGCGTCGCTCACAGATAAGTAACTGACTTCAAAATCAGGACCTGCCCCGGCCCTGACCATCCGTCACCCGTGCCTGCGGTGACACTCTTGCCGGGCGGCCCGCAGCCCTGTTCCCACAAGTGCTACCGATTTGCTCACAGGCAACGGAGCAGGGCACTCGCCGCCGCTGATGGCACTTATAACCCCTACTCCCTGCGCGTCATATATAGACACATTCCGACGTCGTTTTCAGGAGTTATTGAACGCGCATTCAAATTTAGGCATGGCAATTGCTCTGTCATTACAAAGCCCGTCTCCCGCGCGAGAACGATGGCCATAACAAGAGCCTCCGCCTGAGGCCATCACCCGCTTTGTGTGAGGAGATACCGCGATGACGTCGTCCAACTCTGGGGCCCAACCCCAGAACCGTGCGCCTCAATCCATCGGCTTTTTGCTGCTGGACAATTTCACGCTGATTTCCCTGGCCTCGGCAGTGGAACCCCTGCGCATGGCCAACCAATTGTCCGGCCGTGAGCTGTATCGCTGGACGACCCTCACCGTCGACGGCGGTCAGGTATGGGCCAGTGACGGTCTGCAGATCACTCCAGATGCTTCCATGCACAAAGCTCCACCGATGGACACCATCATTGTTTGCGGTGGCATTGGTATTCAACGCACTGTTACCCGCGAACACGTGTCCTGGCTGCAAAGCCAGGCCCGTCAGTCCCGCCGCCTCGGAGCCGTGTGCACCGGCAGCTGGGCCCTGGCCTGTGCGGGTCTGCTCGATGGTTTCGATTGCAGCGTGCATTGGGAATGCCTGGCAGCGATGCAGGAAGCGTTTCCGCGGGTGGCCATGAGTACCCGTCTGTTCACCCTCGACCGTAACCGCTTCACCAGCTCCGGTGGCACCGCGCCGCTGGACATGATGCTGCACCTGATCAGCCGCGATCACGGCCGTGAGCTGTCGGCCGCGATCTCGGAGATGTTCGTTTACGAACGCATCCGCAACGAACAGGATCACCAGCGCGTCCCGCTCAAGCACATGCTCGGCACCAATCAGCCGAAGTTGCAGGAAATCGTCGCACTGATGGAGGCCAACCTCGAAGAGCCGATCGACCTCGACGAACTGGCGGTGTACGTCGCCGTGTCCCGTCGACAGCTCGAGCGGCTGTTCCAGAAATACCTGCATTGCTCGCCGTCGCGTTACTACCTGAAGCTGCGCCTGATCCGCGCGCGTCAGTTGCTCAAGCAAACGCCGATGTCGATCATCGAAGTGGCGTCGGTCTGTGGCTTCGTGTCCACGCCGCACTTCTCCAAGTGCTACCGCGAATACTTCGGCATTCCGCCGCGTGACGAGCGCGTAGGGTCCAATACCACGCAGCAGGTGGCGATGATGCCGCTGCCACAGGCCTTGGTACTGTCGCCGTTGTCGGGGCCGTTGTCGGCGCTGAGTCAGGCGCGTAATGAGTCGACTTTTGCCAGCGTAAGGCTCTAGACCGAGGCGCCTTCATTCGCGAGCAAGCCCGCTCCCACATTCAACCGCATTCCCATGATGGAACTCGGTTGAATGTGGGAGCGGGCTTGCTCGCGAAGGCGTCTTAACGGGCGGTCTGGCTCTGCTGGTACTCCGCCAATGCCGGCAGCAATTGCCTGTCAATGGCCTGGCGCACCGCCGGCAGGATCGTCGCGCTGCTGGTGTACATCTGCTTGACCATGGTGCGCAGCACGATGGCCCGCTCGTTGTTCAAACCTCGCACCGCAAACTCGCAAGCCTGCTCAGCCGTGGCGCCGGTTGGCACTTGAAAGCCCAATGACTTGAGCTGACCCAACAGGTCTTCCTGGTCTATCAAATCGGCGTGCATCATGACGCTAATCCTTCTTCTGGGAATGATGTCGTGGCTCGATTCTGGTAGGGGCACGCAGTGGCGGCAAGGGCGATTTGTCGTAATGGCAGCATTGACTATGAACAGGTCGTTTTCGGGCTATTTCCCTGCGCTGAGAGTCGGCACACTGGACACAGCTTGCTTCACGAGGGTTTGGTCACCTTTCCACGGCAGCTCCTCAACAGTACCTTCTGCCTCGATCCTGTCACGGCTTGATCGGGGCTTTTTTTGCCTGTGAATCTCCCACATTGGATCAATGTCGTGCACGGATCCCCTGTGGGAGCAGGCTTGCTCGCGAAGAACGATGACGCGGTCTAGCGTTGCAACACAAGAATGCGCGACAACAACTCATCCCGATCCACATAACACCCCTGGAAATGCCGCGCCCCGGTAGCGGGATCAAAGGCATTGCGCGCATGCAAAGTGCGACGGTTGTCGAAGCACCAGAGCTCGCCCGGATTGAGCCTTTGCATCAGCCTGAATCGGGGTTCACGAGTCATCGCAATGAAGCGCCGATAGGCGTGATAAAGCGTGGGCATCTGCTCCACCGACGCATCGAACGGCCCCCGCAAAAAGTTCGCCATGCGAATCTCCGACACCTGCCCCAATGCATCCAGGGCGATGATCGGCGCGAGGCAGCGGTAGTCGCTGTAGCGGTCCTTGTTGCGAAACTCCACGGGGATCTCGCAAAGGCTGGTGAATGCCGCCGGGTCTTCGCGGCGCAAGGCGTCGGCGATGGCAAAACCGTCGACGAAAATACTCTCGCCACCCTCGGCATCGTTGACCAGGCAATGCAGGAATTGCAGCCCCGGTTGTAACTCGCGGGTAGGCAGGTCGCTGTGCAACGGCAGGTTGAAAGCGGTGTAGGCGTTGCTGTCGGCATCGGCCTTGGATTGCACGTTGAACAACACGCCGAAATTGCTCTCGCGGATGAAGGAAATACGCTGGGCGATCAGCTTCAGCGAGCCGGGCTCCGTTGGGACGCCACGGACCTGGGTCAGGCCGGTGTCGCGCACGGCCAGCAGCCATTGCAGCAGGGCGTCGTTGTCCTTCATCAGCGCTTGATAGTCGAACACCGGCAACTGCAGATCACTGTGCCAAAGCCTGGCTTTGGGCTTGCCGGCCAGGCGCTCGGCGCGGGATTCGTCGTCATAGGCGTGGGCCCGCAACCAGCCGGGGTCGAAGCGGCTGAGGTGGCCATCCTGCCATTGCACGCTCAGGCAACCTTCAGCGTCGATGCTGGTTTGGGCGGGCATCAGGTTTTCCGGTACATCGACGATTTCCAGCACCTGTTCGCGGGTCACCGTGTAGACGCATGACGGGCACGGGCAATTGTCCCGCAGCCAGGGGTGGTGAAAGGGGCTGACGCGGTTGTCGGCCCACTTCACCAGGACACGATCGGCCATGGCCTGCACGCCGGTCAGCGCGCTGATCAATGGATAAGTACGGAAGTCGGCAAAAGCGGCGGCGGTGTTCATGCGATCTCCTGGTTATTTTTTTGGCGGTAATGCGATCACTCGGCCGACGTAGGCGGGGGCGGGCAGGTCGGTCTGTTCGGCGACGATGGCTTGCAGTTTGCCCAGGGTATCTTCGTTGAATGGTGTAGAGCGCGGCCCGGCGAGGTCGACGTGCAGCAGCATTTGTTCATTACCCGCGAGCTCTTGGTCGTCACCGACCCGATGCAGGCTGTGATAGAGGTGCAGGCGTTTGCTGTCGTGGGCGATGATTTGTGTGTGCACCTCGACCTCGGCGTCGAGCTTCACCTCGTGCAGGTAATTGAGGTGCAGTTCGAGGGTGAACAGCGAGTGGCCGCTGGCTTCGCGGTTGTTGCTGTCCATGCCGAGGCGATCCATCAGGGCGTCGGTGGCGTAGCTGAAAATCAGCAGGTAGAAAGCGTCGCGCAGGTGGCCGTTGTAGTCGACCCAGTCGGGGATGATTTTGGTTTGGTAGCTGGTGAGGGTGGGCATGATGGCTGATCCAGAACAGATTGTGATTGGAATGCCGTCATCGCCAGCAGGCTGGCTCCCACATTGGACTGCATTCTCCTGTGGGAGCCAGCCTGCTGGCGATGGGGCCAGTCCTGATAGTCGATTAATCGCTGAACGCCATCCCATGCTTCTCTTTGGTGGTCTTCACCGCCTCTAGCACGGCCAGCAGGCAGTCATCACGATAGCGCTCCAGCGCCGAAATGCTGTGTTTGCCCAACTGATCGCTGGTGCCGTCCACCACATCGTCGATCAACTTGTCGGTCAGCTCCGGCGCCGGCAGGTAAGTCCACGGCAACTGCAAGGCCGGGCCGAACTGGGCCATGAAGTGGCGCATGCCCGCGTCGCCGCCGGCGAGCGTGTAGGTCAGGAACGTGCCCATGAACGACCAGCGCAAACCGGCGCCAAAACGGATCGCGTCATCGATTTCGCCGGTGGTCGCCACGCCGTCGTTGACCAGATGCAACGCCTCGCGCCACAGCGCTTCGAGTAGACGGTCGGCGATAAACCCCGGTACTTCCTTGCGCACATGCAGCGGGCGCATGCCGAGGGATTCGTAGACTTTCATCGCCGCTTGAACGGCTTCGGGAGCGGTGTTTTTTCCGCCGACCACTTCCACCAGCGGCAACAGGTAAACCGGGTTGAACGGGTGTCCGACTACGCAGCGTTGCGGGTGCGTCGAACTCTCGTAGAACTCGCTTGGCAACAGGCCGGAGGTGCTGGAGCCGATCAATGCATTCGGCTTGGCTGCGGCGCTGATTTTGCTGTGCAGTTCCAGTTTCAGTTCCAAGCGTTCGGGGGCGCTTTCCTGGATGAAGTCAGCGTCGCGAACGCATTCTTCGATAGTCGGGACAAAGCGCAGGCGATCTTGTGACGCACCGGGTGCCAGGCCCTGTTTCTCCAAAGCACCCCAGGCATTGGCGACGCGCTTGCGCAGGGCAGCTTCAGCGCCGGGCGCCGGGTCCCAAGCGACTACGTCCAGGCCATGGGCGAGGGCGCGGGACACCCAGCCGCTGCCGATGACACCGCTGCCCAGGGCTGCGAAGGTTTTGATTTCGGTAATGAAGCTCATGGCGACTTCCTGAATAAGTATGAAGACCCTGTGGGAGCGGGCTTGTGTGGCGAGGGGGCTTGCCCCCGTTGGGTCGCGAAGCGGCCCTAAAAGCTTTACGACTGCTTCGCAGCCGAACGGGGCGATGCGGCGTTCCGACACGCCCCTCGCCACACAAACTCGCTCCTACAGTGGTTTTTGTGAGGTTTTAGCCGCGCTGGGTCAGGCCCATTTTCTTGCGGCCTTCAGCCGGGGTCAGCACACGAGCGTCGAGGCGGCTGAGGATTTGCGTGGCACGCTCGACCAACTGGCCGTTGGTCGCCAACACACCCTTGTCCAGCCACAGGTTGTCTTCCAGTCCGACCCTTACGTTGCCACCGAGCAGCACCGCTTGCGCAGCCATCGGCATTTGCATGCGGCCGATGCCGAAACCGGCCCAGACGGCGTCTGCGGGCAGGTTGTCGACCATGGCTTTCATGGTGGTGGTGTCGGCCGGCGCGCCCCACGGGATGCCCAGGCACAGTTGGAACAGCGGATTGTCGAGCAGGCCTTCCTTGATCATCTGTTTGGCGAACCACAGGTGACCGGTGTCGAAGATTTCCAACTCGGCCTTCACGCCCAGCTCCTGGATGCGCTTGGCGCCAGCACGCAGCTGCGCCGGGGTGGAGACGTAAATGGTGTCGCCATCGCCGAAGTTCAGGGTGCCGCAATCGAGGGTACAGATTTCCGGCAGCAGTTCTTCGATATGAGCCAGGCGGGTCAGCGGGCCGACCAGGTCAGTGTTGGGGCCGAACTCCATCGGGTTCTCGCCAGCGCCGATTTCCAGGTCACCACCCATACCGGCGGTGAGGTTGACGATGATGTCGACATCGGCCTCGCGAATGCGCTCCATCACTTCGCGGTACAGCGCGACATCGCGGCTGAATTTGCCGGTTTGAGGGTCGCGAACGTGGCAATGAACCACGGTGGCGCCGGCCTTCGCGGCTTCCACGGCGGCTGCGGCGATCTGTTTCGGGGTGACCGGCACGTGTGGGCTCTTGGCGGTCGTGTCGCCAGCACCGGTGAGTGCGCAGGTGATGATGACGTCGTGGTTCATTTGGCGGTTCCTTACAAGCGAGTGCGTATTAGGTAAAAGGCTGGGTGTGACGAACCCGTCCGCAGCCCGCGCGGGCTGCGAATCGGTGACTCAACAGGATTTATTTGCTGGTCAGTTGCAGGTTTTCAGCGGCCGGCTTGCCATCGAAGGTGGTCACGCCTTGCAGCCAGCGCTCCTTGTCTTGCGGGTGATCCTTGAGCCATTGTCTGGCGGACTCGAAGGCGTCCTTGTGATCCAGCAACGGCTGCATCATCCGGCTCTCGTCTGCGGCGGTGAATGTCAGGTTGCTCAGCAGGCGACCGATGTTCGGGCATTGTTCGGCGTACTTGGGCGCGGTGACGGTCCATACGGTGGCCATGCCTTCGTTCGGACCGAGCGCGTCGTCGCTGCCGGTGAGGTAGGTCATCTTGATGTTCACGTTCATCGGGTGCGGTGCCCAGCCGAAGAACACCACGGCTTCGTTGCGCCGCACGGCGCGGTCCACGGCGGAGAGCATGCCGGCTTCACTGGACTCCACCAGCTGGAACTTGCCGAGGCCGAACTGGTTCTTGGTGATCATCGCCTTGATCTGTGTATTGGCGCCTGAACCTGGTTCGATGCCGTAGATTTTGCCGCCCAGTTCTTTTTCGAATTTGGCGATGTCAGCAAAGGTTTTCAGACCCTTGTCGGCGAGGTAAGTGGGTACGGCGAGGGTGGCGCGGGCATCTTTCAGGCTTGGGGCTTGAAGTACCTTGACCTGGTTGGCGTCGACGAACGGGGTGATGGTCTGGGTCATCAGCGGGTTCCAGTACCCCAGGAACAGGTCCAGACGCTGATCGCGGATCCCGGCGAAGATGATTTGCTGGGAAGCGCTGGTTTGTTTGGTGTTGTAGCCGAGGCCGTCGAGCAATACCTGGGTCATCGCACTGGTGGCGATCACGTCGGTCCAGTTCACCACACCCATGCGTACTTTCTGGCAAGAGGCGGGTTCGGCGGCCATGACGCTGGCGCTCAGCAAAGCGGTACCACTGAGTGCAAGAACACAGCTGCTGATCAGTCGTTTCATTCTCAGGTTCCTCGGCAGTTCATTATTGTGAGTTCCGGTGTCTGATGCGCCGGTGATGCCAAGTTACGCAGCTATGCGGCCATGAAAGCGCACTGCGGCGACCAGCACTTGCACTGCAGCGACCTGTGCTCTTGAATGCCTGTTGCAAGTGGCGTATCAACGTCCTCACGTTACCCGCCCCCTCGTTACCGGCTAATCGAGTGCGCTCCATGTCCCAGGATTTCTATTTCTTGTTGATGCCGGGTTTCTCGGCCATTGGATTTATCTCGGCCATCGAGCCATTGCGGGTCGCCAATCGCTTTCGTGGCGAGCTCTATCGCTGGCATGTACTGAGCGCCGATGGCGGGGCGGTACTGGCCAGTAACGGCATGTCGGTCAACGCCGATGCGGCACTGGAGCCGCTGAAAAAAGGTGCAACCCTGTTGGTGGTCGCCGGCTTCGAACCTCTGAAATTCGCCACCCCGGCACTGGAACACTGGCTGCGGCGGCTCGACATTGAAGGTGTGACCCTCGGCGCCATCGATACCGGCAGCTTTATCCTCGCCGAAGCCGGGCTGCTTGATGGCTATCGCATGACCCTGCACTGGGAAGCCATCGACGCCTTCAAGGAATCCTATCCACAGCTCAGCGTCACCCAGGAACTGTTCGAGATAGATCGTCGGCGCATCACCTCCGCCGGCGGCACCGCCTCCATTGATTTAATGCTGGACCTGATCGCCCAGGCCCATGGGCCGGATCTGGCGATCCAGGTCAGTGAGCAATTCGTACTTGGCCGCATCCGTCCGCGCAAAGACCACCAGCGTATGCAAATCGCCACGCGCTATGGCATCAGCAACAAGAAACTCGTGCACGTGATCGGCGAGATGGAACAGCACAGCGAGCCGCCGCTGAGTACGCTGGAACTGGCGGAGTTGATCAAGGTGACGCGTCGACAATTGGAGCGATTGTTTCGGTTGCACCTTAACGACACACCGAGCAATTTCTATCTGCGGTTACGGTTGGAAAAAGCGCGGCAGTTGCTGCGGCAGACCGATATGAGCGTGCTGGAGGTGAGCATCGCCTGCGGGTTTGAATCGCCGTCGTATTTCACCCGCAGTTATCGGGCGAAGTATGAGCGGTGTCCGCGGGAAGATCGGCGCACCGCAAAAGCATAGACACCTGGGAACCCTGTGGGAGCGGGCTTGCTCGCGAAAGCGGTGTGTCATCAACAATGATGGCGACTGACACTGCGCCTTCGCGAGCAAGCCCGCTCCCACAATTTGATCTGTTTTTGCGGTTATTTCTTCAGCAACGCCGAACACGCCGCCTTGTAAGCCTCATGCTGATACTTGTTCAGCGTCGCCGGAGGCTCAAACCCGTGCTTCTTGGCCTGGGCATTGATCGTCTGTGGTGACAACAACGTCACTTCGCAACTCTCCAGCAACTGGAAAACGCCCTCGATCTTGAACGTGGTTGGCCCACCGGCGAACTCGCCTTTCTTGCTGCGCTTCTTGATCGCAATGCGGTCAATGGAATTCTCCCGGACAAAGGAGGCAACCTGGGCCGCGAAGAGTTTGACGTTGGCGGCGTCGTCGTCATCCTCCAGGGCGATCTTTTTGGTGGCGAGCGCAAGGTGGCTCAACGCCGAACCGTCGAGGGCGGCCACGGCGATAATCGCTTCACTGCCTTTGATTTCGATGCCGCAGACTTTCATGTTGAATCCCTTTAATGGCTGATGGCGTGCAGCTTACAGCTCAAGTTGACTGGCGTTGATGCCGAAAGCCGCAGCTATTTTTTCGCGGGTTGCCCTGCGTGGCTTTGCGACCGTCTCTTGCTGAGCGAAAGCCGGTTGGGAAATGCCCATACGTTTGGCCACCTCATCCTGTGTAAGGTTCAGGTGTTCGCGCCATGCTCGAATAGGCGTGGCGCCATCGACCATTCGACTGACCACATCATGAGGGATCAGGTCGGACTCTACCTTTTGCGCTACATACTGCGCATAGGGAATGACCACGAATGCGGGGTTGCCGTGTTCATCATTGATGATTTGAACGTCAGTAGGTGCGTTCATCGCGTTTTTTGACCTCTTGAATACTGACCACTTTGATTGCGCCATCCCAGTCAAACATCACCCGATAATTGCCGACGCGTAACCGGTAAGCGTAATCATGACCAACCAGAGCTTTGACTTAAGCCACATCTGGCATGTCGGTTAGCGCCGTGATGGCATCACGAACCTGAATCTGGTGAACGGAATGCAATCTCAAGAGTTGCTTAACGGCCTTTCGAGTCCAGTGGATGCTGTTCATGGAATAATATAAGTCTTTTATAAGATATGCGAATTTTCACTTATATTTCTCAGCCGGCCAACACATGAAATTTTTCGGGATATTGCGAGCAAAGCGCGCCGAACGGCGAACTCAAACCGCAGTAGACGACTTTTCAGAAGGCGCTGTGGGAAAGTAATGTTCTGAAGTTGAAAGCTGGTCGGCAATACCAGCTTTCGACGGACAATGCGGGACTACTCCTGCCCAATCGACTCCAGAAACTCCGACCGCTCATCGCTCATTCGCGCGATGCAATCGTTCTGCGCAATGGTGTACGCCTTGCTGCCAGCTGCTGCTGGAAAGGCTTCCACGTCGCAGTCGGCGTCGCGGGTTTTCAGCCATTGTTGCTGGGCGGCCTTGATCCTGGCGGTGATGTCGGCCAATTGCGACGGGTTCTTGCCGTAGAGCGACTGCATGCGCTCGGTCAGGCTCTGGTAGTTGTCTTTGAGCAGATCTTCGGCGGTGGTTTTGCTGAAAGCCGAACATTCCATGGTCTGGATGTCGTTTTCGACCTTGTCGCAGGGGGTATCCTCAGACTCCTCTGCCGCGTGTACGCCGGTCGCAATGAGTGCCAAAGCCAGGAAGATCGATTTCATTCGTCGCCGCCCCAAATTTCAGTAGTTTGGCGAATTCTGGCCCAAGCCGCAGGCGTTGAACAGGGCGACGATTGTGTCCTGTATTGGCCCTTTGTCGTGGATTGACGCTTTCGGCAATTCCCCTGTCGTTTTTGCACCCGGCTGCCGAGTCACCGAGGCATATGCTGGCCCCAAAGCGCCGGCAGACGATTCGGCGCATGAATCGCTAATAAGGGGACAGCCTGATGAGCCCAGCCGAATTGCACGCCGACAGCATCGTTATCGACGGGCTGATTATTGCCAAGTGGAACCGTGAGCTGTTCGAAGACATGCGCAAGGGCGGCCTGACTGCGGCCAACTGCACCGTGTCGGTGTGGGAGGGCTTCCAGGCCACCGTCAATAACATCGCCGCCAGCCAGAAGCTGATCCGCGAAAACAGCGATCTGGTGATGCCGGTGCGCACCACCGCCGACATCCGCAAGGCCAAGGAGCAGGGCAAGACCGGCATCCTTTTCGGCTTCCAGAATGCCCATGCCTTCGAAGACCAGATCGGCTACGTCGAGGTGTTCAAGCAGCTCGGCGTGGGTATCGTGCAGATGTGCTACAACACCCAGAACCTGGTGGGCACCGGTTGCTACGAGCGTGATGGCGGTCTGTCGGGCTTCGGTCGGGAAATCGTCGCCGAGATGAACCGCGTCGGTGTGATGTGCGATTTGTCCCACGTCGGTTCCAAGACCTCCGAGGAAGTCATCCTCGAATCGAAAAAGCCGGTGTGCTATTCCCACTGCCTGCCGTCGGGGCTCAAGGAGCACCCGCGCAACAAGTCCGATGAAGAACTCAAGTTCATTGCCGACCACGGAGGCTTTGTCGGCGTGACCATGTTCGCGCCGTTCCTCGCCAAGGGCATCGATTCGACCATCGACGACTACGCCGAAGCCATCGAATACGTGATGAACATCGTTGGCGAAGACGCCATCGGCATCGGCACCGATTTCACCCAGGGCCACGGCCAGGACTTCTTCGAGTACCTGACCCACGACAAGGGCTACGCCCGCCGCCTGACCAGCTTCGGCAAGATCATCAACCCGCTGGGCATCCGCACCGTCGGCGAGTTCCCGAACCTGACCGAAACCCTGCTCAAGCGCGGCCATCCCGAACGCGTGGTACGCAAGATCATGGGCGAGAACTGGGTCAACGTCCTCAAAGACGTTTGGGGCGAATAACGCTTACCTGAGACCGCCGCCGATCTGCCCCCTCTCCCATTGGAAGAGGGTTGGGGTGAGGGCTGCGGCCAACACGAATCTAAAATTTTTCTGGAGTTGAGTTTCCATGGCCAAGATCGCCCCGCAATTGCCAATCGAAGTCGACAGCGAAACCGGTGTCTGGACTTCCGACGCCCTGCCGATGCTGTATGTGCCGCGCCATTTCTTCGTCAACAACCACATGGGCATCGAGGAAGTGCTGGGCGCTGACGCCTACGCCGAGATCCTCTACAAGGCCGGCTACAAATCCGCCTGGCACTGGTGTGAAAAAGAAGCTGAATGCCACGGCCTGGAAGGCGTCGCGGTATTCGAGCACTACATGAAACGCCTGTCGCAACGCGGCTGGGGCCTGTTCAAGATCCAGGACATCGACCTCGACAAAGGTACTGCAAGCGTCAAACTCGAACACTCGGCGTTCGTCTACGTGTACGGCAAGGTCGGGCGCAAGGTCGACTACATGTTCACCGGCTGGTTTGCCGGCGCGATGGACCAGATCCTCGCCGCTCGCGGCAGCAAGATCCGCACCGTGGCCGAGCAAGTCTACGGTGGCTCCGAAGAGGGCCACGAAGACGGCTTGTTCACCGTCAAGCCGTTGTAAGTCGAGGAACCCGCCATGGCTTTCGAAGCAATGTTCCAGCCGATCCAGATCGGCAAACTGACCATCCGCAACCGTGTGCTCAGCACCGCGCACGCCGAGGTCTACGCGACCGACGGCGGCATGACCACCGACCGGTACGTCAAGTATTACGAAGAGAAGGCCAAGGGCGGGATCGGCCTGGCGATCTGCGGCGGTTCGTCCGTGGTGGCGATCGACAGCCCGCAGGAATGGTGGAGTTCGGTCAACCTGTCCACCGACCGTATCATTCCGCACTTCCAGAATCTTGCCGACGCCATGCACAAGCACGGCGCCAAGATCATGATCCAGATTACCCACATGGGCCGTCGCTCGCGCTGGGACGGCTTCAACTGGCCGACCCTGATGTCGCCATCGGGCGTGCGCGAGCCAGTGCACCGTGCCACCTGCAAGACCATCGAGCCGGAAGAGATCTGGCGGGTGATCGGCAACTACGCGCAGGCTGCGCGCCGCGCCAAGGCCGGTGGTCTGGACGGCGTTGAACTGTCGGCGGTGCACCAGCACATGATCGACCAGTTCTGGAGCCCACGGGTCAACAAGCGCACCGACGAATGGGGCGGCACCTTTGAAGGCCGGATGAAGTTCGGTCTGGAAGTCTTGAAAGCGGTGCGCGCCGAGGTCGGTGACGATTTCTGCGTGGGCATGCGTATCTGCGGTGACGAGTTCCACCCGGACGGTCTGTCCCACGAGGACATGAAGCAGATCGCCAAGTATTACGACGACACCGGCATGCTCGATTTCATCGGCGTCGTGGGCTCGGGTTGCGACACCCACAACACCCTGGCCAACGTGATTCCGAACATGAGTTATCCACCGGAGCCGTTCCTGCACCTGGCCGCCGGCATTAAGGAAGTGGTCAAGGTTCCGGTGCTGCATGCGCAGAACATCAAGGACCCGAACCAGGCCACGCGGATTCTGGAGGGCGGTTACGTCGACATGGTCGGCATGACCCGCGCGCACATTGCCGACCCGCACCTGATCGCCAAGATCAAGATGGGCCAGATCGACCAGATCAAGCAGTGCGTCGGCGCCAACTACTGCATCGACCGTCAGTATCAAGGTCTGGATGTGCTGTGCATCCAGAACGCCGCGACGTCCCGTGAATACATGGGCGTGCCGCACATCATTGAGAAAACCACCGGCGTGAAGCGCAAAGTGGTGGTCGTGGGTGCCGGTCCTGCGGGGATGGAAGCGGCTCGCGTCGCTGCCGAACGTGGCCACGAGGTGACGCTGTTCGAGAAGAAAGAATTCATTGGCGGGCAGATCACCACCGCATCGAAAGCCCCGCAACGGGATCAGATCGCCGGTATCACCCGCTGGTATCAACTGGAACTGGCGCGGTTGAAAGTCGACCTGCGCCTGGGCACCGCGGCTGACGCACCAACCATTATGGACCTGCGTCCGGATGTGGTTGTGCTGGCTGTCGGCGGTCACCCGTTCATCGAGCAGAACGAGCACTGGGGCGCGGCTGAAGGCCTGGTGGTCAGCAGCTGGGACATCCTCGACGGCAAGGTTGCGCCGGGCAAGAACGTGCTGGTCTACGACACCATTTGCGAATTCACCGGCATGTCGACCGCCGACTTCATCGCCGACAAGGGCAGCCAGGTTGAGATCGTCACCGACGACATCAAGCCGGGTGTGGCCATCGGTGGTACGTCGTTCCCGACCTACTACCGCAGCATGTACCCCAAAGAAGTGATCATGACCGGCGACATGATGCTGGAGAAGGTCTATCGCGAAGGCGACAAGCTCGTAGCGGTGCTGGAAAACGAGTACACCGGCGCCAAAGAGGAGAGGGTGGTTGACCAGGTGGTCGTGGAAAACGGCGTGCGTCCGGACGAGGAAATTTACTACGCGCTGAAGGAAGGCTCGCGCAACAAAGGCCAGATCGACGTCGAGGCCTTGTTCGCGATCAAGCCGCAACCTTGTCTGGAACAGAGCGGTGACGGTTACCTGCTGTTCCGCATCGGCGACTGCGTGGCCCAGCGTAACGTGCACGCGGCGATCTACGACGCGCTGCGGCTGTGCAAGGATTTCTAACGACATCACCACCATCACCTGTGGCGAGGGGGCTTGCCCCCGTTGGGCTGCGAAGCGGCCCCAATTCAACCAATGCGGTCTGTCGGGAAAATGCATTGGGCGGATTTACGACTGCTTTGCAGCCGAACGGGGGCAAGCCCCCTCGCCACAAGTAGGTGCATAGCCTTCATCGGCACGCACATGAATCCTTGCAAGACCCCGAGGTCTTTGGGAGCAACACCTATGTTGAACACCCTTCTTCCAATCCTGCTGTTCGCTGCCCTGGGCCTCGCGGTTCTGGGTGCGTTGCGGCGGGTGGCCATGTGGCGCCGGGGCCGGGCCTCGAAGGTCGACCTGATCGGCGGCCTGTTCGCCATGCCCAAACGCTACATGGTCGACCTGCACCATGTGGTGGCGCGGGATAAATACATCGCCAACACCCACGTGGCCACGGCCGGTGGTGCGGTGGCTTCGGTCGTGCTGGCGATTTTGGTCCACGGTTTCGGCCTCCATAACCGATTCCTCGGCTATGCGCTTCTGCTGATGTCGGCGGTAATGTTCGTTGGCGCGATCTTCGTTTGTCTGCGCCGTCGCAACCCGCCATCGCGTCTGTCCAAAGGTCCGTGGATGCGCCTGCCGAAAAGCCTGCTGGCGTTCTCGGCGTCGTTCTTTCTAGTGACACTGCCTGTGGCCGGGATCCTGCCGGAGAACTTCGGTGGCTGGCTGTTGGCGGCAGTTCTCGGAGTCGGCGTGTTGTGGGGCGTTTCGGAACTGTTCTTCGGCATGACTTGGGGTGGGCCGATGAAGCATGCCTTTGCCGGTGCCCTGCACCTGGCGTGGCACCGTCGGGCCGAGCGCTTCGGTGGCGGTCGTTCCACCGGTCTCAAACCTCTGGACTTGAACGACCTGAGCGCGCCACTGGGCGTGGAAAAACCCAAGGATTTCACCTGGAACCAGTTGCTCGGCTTCGACGCCTGCGTGCAGTGCGGTAAGTGCGAAGCGGCGTGCCCGGCCTTCGCCGCCGGTCAGCCGCTGAACCCGAAAAAACTGATTCAGGACATGGTCGTCGGCCTGGCCGGCGGCACCGATGCGAAGTTCGCCGGCAGCCCTTATCCCGGCAAATCGATTGGTGAGCACGCCGGTAATCCGCATCAACCGATCGTCAACGGTCTGGTGGACGCCGAAACCCTGTGGTCCTGCACCACCTGCCGTGCCTGCGTCGAGGAATGCCCGATGATGATCGAGCACGTCGATGCCATCGTCGACATGCGTCGCCATTTGACTCTGGAAAAAGGTGCCACGCCGAACAAGGGCGCCGAAGTCCTGGAAAACCTGATCGCCACCGACAACCCGGGCGGTTTTGCGCCAGGCGGGCGGATGAACTGGGCGGCAGATCTGAACCTCAATCTGCTCAGCGAAAAGAAATCCACCGACGTGCTGTTCTGGGTTGGCGACGGCGCCTTCGACATGCGCAACCAGCGCACCCTGCGCGCCTTCGTCAAAGTGCTGAAAGCAGCGAAAATCGACTTCGCCGTGCTCGGCCTCGAAGAGCGCGACAGTGGCGACGTGGCCCGACGTCTAGGCGACGAGGCGACCTTCCAGTTGCTGGCCAAACGCAACATCCAGACCCTGGCCAAATACAGCTTCAACCGCATCGTTACCTGCGATCCACATAGCTTCCACGTGCTGAAAAACGAATACGGCGCCTTCGATGGCAACTACCTGGTGCAGCACCACAGCACCTACATGGCGGAAATCATCGGCGCCGGCGCGCTGAACCTCGGCCAGCACAAGGGCGACAGCGTGACCTATCACGACCCGTGCTACCTCGGCCGCTACAACGGCGAATACGAGGCGCCGCGCCAGGTCCTGCGCGCCCTTGGTATCGAAGTGAAAGAGATGCAACGCTCCGGCTTCCGTTCACGTTGCTGCGGCGGTGGCGGCGGTGCGCCGATCACTGACATTCCGGGAAAACAGCGTATCCCCGACATGCGCATGGAGGACATCCGCGAGACGGGCGCCGAACTGGTGGCCGTGGGCTGCCCACAATGCACCGCGATGCTTGAAGGCGTGGTCGAGCCTCGACCGTTGATCAAGGACATTGCCGAACTGGTGGCCGACGCGTTGCTTGAAGACCAGGCACCGAGCAAGCCTGCCATACCGGCGCAACGTGAACCTGCGGAGGTGCATTGATGAGCGACATTATCCGCCGCGACCCCCGTGCCGAATGGATTGCACGCAATCGCCTGCACCCGCTGCACGCGGCCATGCAGACTGCGCAACATAGCTGGATGGGACCTAACGGCGTCATCCGCAAGAACCCCCACGGCATCGGCTTCCTCGGTCCCAACGGGATCAAGCGCATCGACCGCAGCGGCGCGCAGCAGGGCGGGGCGACCAAGCGCACGGCCGCCGTTGAAGTGCAGTTGCCGCTGCATCAGGTGCCTGCACCGGCGTTCTACATCAGCGTGGTGCCGGACATGGTCGGCGGCCGCTTGAGCAGCCACGACCGCGACTTGCTCGGCCTGGCGCATCAATTGGCGGGCAAGGACGGCGCGGTATTGGCCGTGGTCTTCGGCGAGCACAAAGAGAATACCTTCGCTACAGCTGGCGTCGATCGCTTGCTGGTGCTCGAAGGCGACGAGTTCAGCGGTTATGCACCGGAACAACGGGTCCAGGGCCTGCGGGCTGTGGATAACCAGTTCAGCCCACGTCATTGGTTGCTGCCGGACAGTCGCACCGGTGGCGGAGAACTGGGTCGACGCTTTGCCGCCGCACTGGGCGAACGCCCGGCCACGCGGGTCTGGCAGGTCAAGGATCAGGAGTGCATCGGTCGCGCCGGTGCCGGTTTGCAAGACCTCGCTCGCCCGGTCGCACGGCTGATCCTGGCGGCTGCTGAATGTGCCGAACCGGTCAGCGAAACCCGTCACGAAGCCTTGCCGGTGGAGTTATCCACAACCGTTGCCCGCAGTCTCTCGCGCATCGAGGATTTGGGCGCGGTGGCGGTGGACCCGGCAGCGATTCCAATGGCCGAAGCGGAATTCATTTTCTCCGGGGGCAACGGGGTCAAGGATTGGGGACTTTTCCACAGGACCGCCGAAGCATTGGGCGCCACCGAAGGCGCGTCCCGGGTGGCGGTGGACGACGGCTTCATGGCCCGCGACCGCCAGGTCGGAGCGTCCGGCACCTGGGTCACCGCACGGGTATACGTGGCGGTGGGGATCTCCGGGGCGATCCAGCACCTGCAGGGCATCGGTGCCTGCGACAAGGTGGTGGCGATCAACCTCGACCCGGGCTGCGACATGATCAAACGGGCCGACCTGTCGGTGATCGGCGAGAGCGCCGGGATTCTTCAAGCCTTGATCGCGGCGGTAGAGGCCTACCGCAACGACGCCAAGCGCGATGCGGCTTAAGGGAAGGAAGGGGTTATGAGTACGAAAATCATCAGCCTGGTGTCCATCGGCGCCCACCCGACTTCCGGTCGGCCACGTCGCGCGGAACAGGATGCGCGGGCGGTGGAACTGGGTTTGCAGCTGGCTGGGGATAACTTGCAGGTACTGCATGCCGGCGATATCGCGGAGCCTGCGTTGCGTGCTTATCTGGGCATGGGGCTGGAGCAATTGCATGTGCTGGAACAACCGGAAGGCGCCGATGCGCTGCCGGCGCTCACCGCGTATTTGCGTGATGCCGGGGCCCAGGTGGTGCTGACCGGCAGCCAGGCGGAGACCGGCGAAGGCTCGGGCATGTTGCCGTTCCTGTTGGCCGAAGGTTTGGGCTGGCCGCTGGTGGTAGGGCTGGCGCAGGTCGAGTCGATCGACGGCAACTCGGCGCTGGTGCTGCAAGCCTTGCCCCGTGGTCAGCGCCGTCGCTTGAAAGTGCGCTTGCCATTCCTGGCCACTGTGGATAACGCCGCACCCAAGCCACGGCAAAGTGCCTACGGCCCGGCCCGGCGGGGCGTGCTGAAGGCGCAGGACGTTGAAGTGATCGACGACGAGCTGCTTGCAGTCGCCAACCTGCAACCGGCCAAGCCACGGCCTAAACGCTTGAAAGTGATCAAGGCCAAGAGCGGCGCCGACCGGATGAAGGCTGCAACGGCCAAGGCCAGCGGCGGCGGTGGGCAAGTGCTCAAGGGTGTGACTGCGCAAGCGGGGGCTGAGACGATACTCAAACTGTTGATTGAAGAAGGGGTGATTCGCTGACGGTTAATCCGCGCAGGATCACAATGGCAGTCATTTTTTTCCAGATCCGGGGAAACCCTAGCAGAACTGCTAGTGTCGATTTTGTGGGTGGTTTGTTAGTTTGAGAAACAGAGGCTATCTACTTGCCGTGAGCGCGATAGTGGATGGTTCTGTCCGCGAATCCTGTTTCAGGGCGCGGGTCAACAAGACTGCTCAAGGATCCTCCGATGCCTGCTCCTCATCCACTTCAGAATCAAGGTCCGGTCCGTTCTCGCACAATGGATCCTGCCTTTTCACGAACGCTGTTGCTGGCAACGGACCTGCAACAGAGCATCCTTGCCGAACTAGATCGCAGTGGTCCGAATCGACTCGCTTATAGCCCATATGGTGTGCAAAGCAGCCTGCGCGCGCCTGGTACGCACTTGGGGTTCAACGGACAACTCCGGGAACGGCCAACCGGCTGGTATTACCTGGGTAACGGGTATCGCGTATATAACCCGGTGTTGATGCGATTCCACAGTCCGGATCGGTTGAGTCCGTTTGGTAGGGGTGGAGCCAATGCGTATGCCTATTGTACGGGCGATCCGGTTAACTTCGAGGATCCTACTGGGCAGTATGGGGAAATCATTGCCCGACTCGTTCAACTTACAGCCACCACCGCGCTGCATGCGGGAATAGTGACAACCAACCTGGTGGGAGCCACGGCGCGGGGCTGGCTACTGCACGCTGCACGGATGAGTACGGTGGCATCGTCGACTGCAATTGTCGGCACTGTTGGGCAATTGGCGGGGTTACCTGGCGCCGTTTACATTTCGAACGTAGCTACCACAGTCTCTGCCGCTGCAACTATGGTCCGATATGTTCCAGCAATTGTTAACGGTCTGCGTGCACGTACTTTGTGGGCGACGGTTAGAGGCAACGTTCGCAACCTGGTCAGGGGAACGGCATTTCCGAAATCTGCGGAGGTACCATCCACGTCATTGCCGGGAGGAGCGGCTCCTGCGTCAATCGAGATTCCGATGACTTCCCAAACACATGTTCCGGCTCCAGCGCAGCGGCAGGATGATTTCGCCCAATCCGGGAGTGTCATCAGAGGTAGTTTGAAACGCGAAAATTAATCTGAGCTTTACCTGCGTAGCTCCCTTCCAACTACAGTTTTTTCCAGCCTTTACCCACAATCCCTGTTAATGGAGCTGTGGATAACATGTTCACCCATCTCTACACCTCATACAGATCAAACTCTGCAAGGCGTCGATCAAAAAACGACCAGGGTTCTCGTGGATTTTTCCAAGCTTTTTCAAGGGGATAAATCTGGCAGGTGGATCAGACTTGCCCCCAATCTCTGTTGGCGCTTCTGTGGATAAGATGTTCGCTATCCTCTGTAAGCCATATAAAACGGGCCTTTCATGCTCATGATCAAAAAATGAGCAAATCGAGGTTCAAACACATGATGTCCTTTGGAAACGTTGATTTCCAGCGCGTTTCAGGGGTTTTCCACAGAGGGGGTAAAGTTGCCCCCAAAGTCTGTTGGCGCTTCTGTGGATAAGGTGTTTGCGATCCTCTACAGGCTAGGCGTGGCGGGGCTTGTAAGCCTAAGATCAAAAAATGATCAATTGCTTCGAGAAACCCTGGCTTTGGATAAGTCACGGTTTTTCTGTGGTTTGTGGAAATTTTTTTGAGCATTTTCCACAGTTGTCCCCATTAGCTGTGGGTGGAGGTGTGGATAACTTGTTTGCGGAAGGCTGGAAGGCGCGTAGATCATAGTGCTGAACGCAATAGATCATATTTCGTACAGTTCTGAATGGTGGGGGAATGTATGGCTGGGAGAGAACCTGCTGCGAGCAAGCCCCCTTGCAGGAGCGAGCTTGCTCGCGATGGAGGTCAACGATGACGCAGGGAGCCTGACACCCCGCGGTGCTCTCAGGTTTTTCGCGAGCAGGCTCACTCCTGCAGGGGGCATTAGCCTTGAACGGGTACGCCTTTGAGGTACGGCGCAGGCTCGGCGCCCAGGTTGCTCAGCAGACGCTCGCTGTACCAATCCACGAAGTTGACCACCCCGAACTCGTAGGTCTTGGAGTACGGGCCAGGCTGGTACGCGGTGGAATTGATGCCGCGCTGGTTTTCTTCCGCCAGGCGACGGTCTTGGTCGTTGGTCGCATCCCATACCTTGCGCATGCGCTCGACGTCGTAGTCCACACCTTCAACCGCGTCCTTGTGCACGATCCACTTGGTGGTGACCATGGTTTCCTGGGCGCTGATCGGCCACACGGTGAAGACGATGATGTGGTCGCCCATGCAGTGGTTCCAGGAGTGCGGCAGGTGCAGGATGCGCATCGAGCCCAGGTCCGGGTTCTTGATGCGGCCCATGAGCTTGGCGCAGCCCTGTTTGCCGTCCAGGGTCATCGATACGGTGCCCTTGAGCAGCGGCATGCGCACGATGCGGTTACGCAGGCCGAAGCTGGCGTGGGCGTAAGGGATCTTCTCGGCTTCCCAGGCGGCGGCGGAGGCGGCTACGTGGTCCTTGAACGCCTGGTCGGCTCGCGGGTCGGTGACGTCGTCCCACTCCAGCAGGGTTTTCAGCAGTTCCGGGTGCGACGCGTTGCAGTGGTAGCACTCGCGGTTGTTTTCCAGTACCAGCTTCCAGTTGGCCTTTTCCATCAAGGTGGTGGTGATCGCCACCTTGGTGTTTTCCATGTCGTACGGTTCCATGTAATGGCTGAGCGTCGACAGGAAGTCATCGATGGCCGGCGGATTTTCCGCCAGGCTGATGAAGATGTAGCCACCGGCGGTCTTCACGTTCACCGGCTTGAGGCCGTACTGCTTCATGTCGAAGTCGGCGCCCATCTCGGTACCGGCGAACAGCAGGCGACCATCCAGTTCGTAGGTCCACTGGTGGTAATGGCAGACCAACTTGGCCACCTTGCCCTTTTCGCTGGTGCACAGGCGTGAGCCACGGTGGCGACAGACGTTGTGGAAAGCATGCACTACGCCCTCGGCGCCACGAATCACGATGATCGGGTTCTTGCCGACCTGCAGGGTCAGGTAGTTGCCCTTGGCAGGGATTTCGCAGGTCATGCCGGCGATCAACCACTCTTTCTGAAAGATTTCCTGCATGTCGATATCAAACAGGCGGTCGTCGGAGTAAAACGGCTGCGGCAGCGAGAACGTGCGCTCGCGCTCTTGCAACATCTGCGCGGTGGCCTTGCGTGCGGGTTCCAGCGGATCGCCCAGGCTCAGGGTAGTAGTGACGTCCATCGATTTAGTCCTCATGGCCATTCTGTGTGGCCGGCGAATTGTGGCTACGGTTGTGCGACGCAAGACAAAAAACAGCAGTTATCTGTTGAGGCGAGTGTGGGGCCGGCGCTGGCCAGAACCTTATCCATGGGCGACATGGTGCAATCTGTTCCCGACGCGCAAGCCCCGGTAGTTGGGGGCTGGTCGCGATAAGCATGTGAATGTCGCAGATAGGTAAACGGGTGGTTCGTGCTATACGCAGAATCGCCAACATGAAGGCCGACAGTCGGCCGTGGAGATCAGCATGTCCAACAACTTCCTGAACCCGGTAACCACCCAGACCTGGGCCAATGGTCGACACATCGTCCGTTGCGTCAAAGTCATCCAGGAAACCTGGGACGTGCGCACCTTTTGCTTCATGGCCGACCAGCCAATCATGTTCTTTTTCAAGCCGGGGCAGTTCGTCACCCTGGAACTGGAAATCGAAGGCGAGCCGATCATGCGCTCGTACACCATTTCCAGCTCGCCGTCGGTACCCTACAGCTTTTCCGTGACCATCAAGCGCGTGCCGGGTGGGCGGGTTTCCAACTGGCTGCATGACACCCTGCACGAAGGCCAGGAACTGGCGGTGCACGGACCGGTCGGGCTGTTCAATGCCATCGATTTTCCCAGCCCTAAAGTGCTGTACCTCAGCGGTGGCGTGGGGATCACGCCGTGCATGTCCATGGCGCGCTGGTTCTACGACACCAACGGCAACGTCGACATGACGTTTATCCACAGCGCCCGTTCACCCAAGGACATCATTTACCACCGCGAACTGGAACACATGGCGTCGCGAATCGATAACTTCAGCCTGCACCTGATTTGCGAGAAGCATGGTCTGGGCGAGCCATGGGCTGGTTATCGCGGCTACCTGAACCACAAGATGCTGGAACTGATGGTGCCGGACTTCCTTGAGCGCGAAGTATTCTGCTGCGGCCCGACGCCGTACATGAACGCGGTCAAGCGTTTGCTGGAGAACGCCGGCTTCGACATGAAGCGTTACCACGAGGAGTCCTTTGGTGCGACGCCACCGGAAGCCCGCGCCGATGCTGTAGAGCAGGCCGAACAGGCTGCCGACGCGCCGCAAGTTGATGTGGCGGATCTGCATCAGGTGGAGTTCACGGCGTCCGGTAAGAGCATTCGTGTGGCGCCGGGCGAGACTGTGCATGCGGCGGCGGCGAAGGTTGGGCTGATGATTCCGAAAGCTTGCGGGATGGGGATTTGCGGCACCTGCAAGGTGTTGAAGCTGGGTGGCGAAGTGGAGATGGAACACAACGGCGGCATTACCGAGGAAGACGAAGCCGAAGGGTTCATCCTGTCGTGCTGCAGTGTGCCGAAGGGCGATGTGCGTATCGATTTCTAACGGTCACGCAATAACCCCTGTAGGAGCGAGCCTGCTCGCGATGAACCTGAGAACGCCGCGGGGTGTCAGGTTGCCAGCGTTCATCGCGAGCAGGCTCGCTCCTACAGGGGAGGGTGTTTAGTCGATAAACAAGTCTGTCATGAGTTTGTCGCTGCTGTCCGGCGCGAAGCGATAGTGCTCGAACTCGGTCACACCGCTTTCCCGCAGTATTTCCTCATCAATCAACAAACGGCCGGTCAGGCTGCGGTTTGTGCTGTTCAGAATGACGTGGGCCGCATCCGCCATGATCGCAGGCGTACGCGCATGTTTGAACGACTCCCTCGACCCCAACTGAAACTCAATAGCGGCGGTGGCAATCATGGTCTGCGGCCATAGCGAATTGACGCTGATGCCGTAGTTCTTGAATTCCTCACTCATGCCCAACGTCAGCATGCTCATGCCGTACTTGGTGACAGTGTACGGGCTGTATTGGGCGAACCATTTGGTCGCGAGATTCAGTGGCGGGGACAGGTTGAGGATGTGGCCGTTGGACTTCTTCAGATACGGCAGCGCCGCCTGACTGCACAGCAGCACGGCACGGGTGTTGATCTGGTGCATCAGGTCGAAACGCTTGAGTTCGAGGTGTTGAACCCCGGTCAGCTTGATTGCCCCGGCGTTGTTGACCAGCGCATCAATGCCGCCGAAATGTTCGTTGGCCTGGGCCAACGCCTGATGCACGCCATCTTCATCGCGCACATCCACCTGCAAGGCCAATGCCTTGCCCCCTGCGGCCTCGACTTCCTGGGCGACGCTGAATATCGTCCCGGGTAGCTTGGGATGCGGCGAGGCACTTTTGGCCGCAATCACGATATTCGCCCCGTCGCGCGCAGCTCGCAGCGCGATCTCTCGGCCGATGCCACGGCTGGCGCCGGTGATGAACAGGGTTTTGCCTTGCAATGACATGCTGACGCTCCTGATTGTTTTTATGTGAGCACGGGCTCGACAAACAATGTAGACGAAGTCTTTCAGGAGCAGTGGCGGGGGAACGGTTGTGGCGAGGGGGCTTGCCCCCGTTGGCCTGCGAAGCAGGCCCAAACCCTGAGAATGCGAGCAGCCAGACAGACCAGCATTTGCTGGTTTACGACGGCTGCGCCGCCGAACGGGGGCAAGCCCCCTCGCCACAGGGGATTGCGGTTATGCCATGACTTCACGGATATCCCGCGCTAATTCACGCACCCGCTCTTCCTCGGTATCCCACGAGCACATGAAGCGTGCGCCGCCGTTGCCGATGAAGGTGTAGAAGCGCCAGCCCTTGGCGGTCAGTGCGGCGATGGCCGGTTCCGAAAGTTGCAGGAACACGCCATTGGCCTGTACCGGGAACATCAGTTCCACGCCTGGAATGTCGCTCACCAGTTCGGCCAGCAATTGTGCGCAGTGGTTGGCGTGCTGGGCATATTTGAGCCAGGCGCCGTTTTCCAGAATCCCGACCCAAGGCGCCGACAGGAAGCGCATTTTCGACGCCAGTTGCCCGGCCTGTTTGCAGCGGTAGTCGAAGTCTTCGGCCAGTTTGTGGTTGAAGAACAGGATTGCTTCGCCCACTGCCATACCGTTTTTCGTACCACCGAAGCACAGTACATCGACGCCGGCCTTCCAGGTCAGGTCCGCCGGTGTGCAGCCGAGGAACGCGCAGGCGTTGGAGAAGCGCGCGCCATCCATGTGCAGGTTCAGGCCCAGTTCTTTGCAGGTGGCGCTGATGGCGCGGATTTCGTCCGGGGTATAGACGCTGCCAACTTCGGTGGCCTGGGTCAGGGTCACCACGCGGGGTTTGGGGTAGTGGATATCCTGGCGCTTGAGGGCGACCTCGCGGATCGAATCCGGGGTCAGCTTGCCGTTCTCGGTACGGGCGATGAGCAGTTTGGAACCGTTGGAGAAAAATTCCGGGGCGCCGCACTCGTCGGTTTCGACGTGAGCCGTTTCCGAGCAGATCACGCTATGGTAACTCTGGCACAGTGACGACAGCGCCAACGAGTTGGCAGCCGTACCGTTGAACGCGAAGAACACCTCGCAATCAGTCTCGAATAACTTGCGGAAGTCATCGGACGCGCGGGCGGTCCATTCGTCGTCGCCATAAGCGCGCTGGTGGCCATGGTTGGCCTGTTCCATGGCGGCCCAGGCTTCAGGGCAAATGCCGGAATAGTTGTCGCTGGCGAATTGTTGGCTCTTATCGGTCATGGCCTGCTTCCGTGGTCGAGACGCCTATGGTGAAGTGTCTCGTGGTCAATGATGGTGCGCACTTTACCCAAGATCGTCAGGAGAGCACACGGGATGTTGCTTTCAAGAAAATACACAGTCAAAGGACGATTATGCACGCGACTCTGCACTTAAAGCAGCGCGACGGAGCACTGGATCTGCTCAAGTGGCTGGCGCTGTTGAGCATGGTGCTCGATCACCTGCGATATGTCGGTTACTCCGTCGATTTGTTGTATGTGCCTGGGCGGCTGGCGTTTCCTTGGTTTTGCCTGGCGATGGCCGCCAATCTTGCGCGAAAGCCTGCCGTGGAGAGTGGTGGGCAATGGCGCTATCTGGGCTGGTTGTTGCTGTTTAGCGCCGTGAGCGAAATCCCGTACCGGATGTTCATACCCGAGCACGACACGTTGAACGTAATGCCCACCCTGGTCCTTGGCCTGTTGGTGGCGCGCGGCTGGCAGCAGCCGACGCTGCATTCCCGATTGCTGGCAGCCGTCGCCTTGTTGCTGGCGGCGCTGTTCACGCAAAAAGTGATGTTCGGTTTTTTTGGGGTTTTGTTGCCATTGGCGCTGTTGCTGGTGATTCGTCGCCCCTGGTATTACGCGCTGCTGCCGGGGCTGGTTTGTCTGGCGGCCAATCAATGGCAGGTGTTGTATTACGCCGTCCGCCTGGGCAACAGTGCTGCCATACCCGCCATCGTCACTTGTCTGATTGCGCCATGGCTGGGGCTGTTCTTGTTGCGACACCTGCATGACGTAAAAGCACCGCCGATGCGCCGCTGGGCCTATGCGCTGTATCCCGCGCATTTCCTTATTTTGTTGACGTTGCGCCTGCTGATTGCCTGACCTCCTTTGACCCTGTGGGAGCGGGCTTGCTCGCGAAGCAGACACCTCGGTGTTTCAGACAGACCGTGTCATCGTTCTTCGCGAGCAAGCCCGCTCCCACAGGGGACTCCTGTTGATTTGAGGATTGTGTTCGGCCTGCCATTTCAGTCCATGTCGTAAACGCACCTTTGCGTGGCGCCCGTAGGCATTTGACCACTTGAAGCCGGCCATACCATCGCTATCAAAGGGCACTGCCGAAAAGCCAGGGCCTCACCGAGACGAAAGGCGCACCGCCGCCGCTGGGAGAGACGCGATGTTCAGCAAGCAAGACCAGATCCAGGGTTACGACGATGCACTGCTGGCGGCGATGAATGCCGAGGAGCAACGTCAGGAAGATCACATCGAGCTGATCGCGTCAGAGAACTACACCAGCAAGCGCGTCATGCAAGCCCAAGGCAGTGGCCTGACCAACAAATACGCCGAAGGCTATCCGGGCAAGCGCTACTACGGTGGCTGCGAGCACGTGGACAAGGTTGAAGCCCTGGCCATCGAACGCGCCAAGCAACTGTTCGGCGCCGATTACGCCAACGTCCAGCCGCACTCCGGTTCCTCGGCCAACAGCGCCGTGTACCTGGCGCTGCTGCAAGCCGGCGACACCATACTGGGCATGAGCCTGGCCCACGGCGGTCACTTGACCCACGGCGCCAAAGTGTCGTCCTCGGGCAAGCTGTACAACGCCGTGCAGTACGGCATCGACACCAAGACCGGCCTGATCGATTACGACGAAGTTGAGCGTCTGGCCGTCGAATGCCAACCGAAGATGATCGTTGCCGGTTTCTCGGCTTACTCCAAGACGCTGGACTTCCCGCGCTTCCGTCAGATCGCCGACAAGGTCGGGGCGCTGCTGTTCGTCGACATGGCCCACGTAGCCGGTCTGGTCGCCGCCGGTCTGTACCCGAACCCGCTGCCCTACGCCGACGTGGTCACCACCACCACTCACAAGACCCTGCGCGGTCCACGTGGCGGCCTGATCCTGTGCAAGTCCAACGAAGAAATCGAGAAGAAACTCAACGCTGCAGTGTTCCCCGGCGCCCAGGGCGGCCCGCTGATGCACGTGATCGCCGGTAAGGCGGTGTGCTTCAAGGAAGCGCTGGAACCAGGCTTCAAGGTCTACCAACAGCAAGTGATCGACAACGCCCAGGCCATGGCCGGCGTGTTTATCAAACGCGGCTACGATGTAGTGTCCGGCGGCACCGACAACCACCTGTTCCTGGTCAGCCTGATCCGTCAGGGCCTCACCGGCAAAGAGGCGGATGCAGCCCTGGGTCGCGCCCATATCACCGTGAACAAGAACGCCGTGCCGAACGACCCGCAGTCGCCGTTCGTGACCTCCGGCCTGCGCATCGGCACCCCGGCGGTGACCACGCGCGGCTTCAAGGTGGCCCAGTGCGTCACGCTGGCCGGCTGGATCTGCGACATCCTCGACAACCTCGGCGACGCCGATGTCGAGGCCAATGTCGCCGAGCAGGTTTCGGCCCTGTGCGCGGACTTCCCGGTTTATCGCTGAGTGCGGTTTTGGAGTAAATGACTATGCAACGCTACTCGGGCTTCGGCCTCTTCAAGCACTCCCTCAGCCACCACGAAAACTGGCAGCGCATGTGGCGCACGCCGACCCCGAAAAAGGTCTACGACGTGGTCATCGTCGGCGGTGGCGGGCATGGTCTGGCGACCGCCTACTACCTGGCCAAGGAGCACGGCATCACCAACGTGGCAGTGGTCGAGAAAGGCTGGCTGGGCGGCGGTAACACCGCGCGCAACACCACCATCGTTCGCTCCAACTACCTGTGGGACGAGTCGGCGCACCTGTACGAACACGCGATGAAACTGTGGGAAGGGCTATCCCAGGACCTCAACTACAACGTGATGTTCTCCCAGCGCGGTGTCTACAACCTGTGCCACACCCTGCAAGACATTCGTGATTCCGAGCGTCGGGTCAGCGCCAACCGCCTTAACGGCGTGGACGGCGAACTGCTCGATGCCAAGCAAGTGGCGGACGAAATTCCGTACCTCGACTGCTCGAAGAACACCCGCTACCCGGTAATGGGCGCTACCGTCCAGCGTCGCGGCGGCGTGGCCCGTCACGATGCCGTGGCGTGGGGCTTTGCCCGTGCCGCCGACGCCTTGGGCGTGGACTTGATCCAGCAGACCGAAGTGATCGGTTTCCGCAAGGAAAACGGCGTGTGCATCGGCGTTGAAACCAACAAGGGGTTCATCGGCGCCAAGCGCGTCGGCGTGGTCACGGCCGGTAACTCCGGGCACATGGCCAAACTGGCCGGTTTCCGCCTGCCGATCGAATCCCACCCGCTGCAAGCGCTGGTGTCCGAGCCGATCAAACCGATTATCGACAGCGTGATCATGTCCAACGCCGTGCACGGTTACATCAGCCAGTCCGACAAGGGCGACCTGGTGATCGGCGCCGGTATCGACGGCTACAACGGCTACGGCCAGCGTGGTTCGTACCCGGTGATCGAACACACCATCCAGGCCATCGTCGAGATGTTCCCGGTGCTGTCGCGCGTACGCATGAACCGTCAGTGGGGCGGCATCGTCGACACCACGCCGGATGCGTGCCCGATCATCTCGAAAACCCCGGTACCGAACATGTTTTTCAACTGCGGTTGGGGCACCGGCGGCTTCAAGGCAACACCTGGCTCGGGCAACGTATTTGCCGCGAGCCTGGCCAAGGGTGAAATGCACCCATTGGCCGCACCTTTCTCAATCGACCGTTTCCACAACGGTGCGTTGATCGATGAACACGGCGCTGCGGCCGTCGCCCACTAACAGGAGAAATTTCCTATGTTGCATATCTTCTGTCCTCACTGCGGCGAACTGCGCTCCGAAGAGGAATTCCACGCATCCGGCCAGGCGCACATCCCGCGTCCACTGGACCCGAACAGCTGCACCGACGAGGAGTGGGGCGACTACATGTTCTTCCGCGATAACCCGCGCGGTCTGCATCACGAGTTGTGGATTCACGCCGCCGGTTGCCGTCAGTACTTCAACGCCACCCGCGACACCGTGACCTACGAGATTCTCGAAACCTACAAGATCGGCACCAAGCCACAATTCACTGACAAGACCGATAGCCCGAAAGCGGCCAGCACGGCTCTGGGAGAGAAGGTATGAGCCAGACCAATCGCCTGTCCAACGGCGGACGGATCGACCGCAATAAAGTCCTGACTTTTACCTTCAACGGCCAGAGCTACAAAGGCTTCGAGGGCGACTCGCTGGCCGCAGCCCTGCTGGCCAACGGCGTCGACATCATCGGTCGCAGCTTCAAGTATTCCCGTCCACGCGGCATCTTCGCCGCGGGTGCTGAAGAGCCGAACGCGGTGTTGCAGATCGGCGCCACCGAAGCCACGCAGATCCCGAACGTACGCGCCACGCAACAAGCGCTGTATCAAGGATTGGTCGCCACCAGCACCAACGGCTGGCCAAGCGTGAACAATGACATGATGGGCATTCTCGGCAAGGTCGGCGGCAAGCTGATGCCGCCGGGTTTCTACTATAAAACCTTCATGTACCCGCAATCGTTCTGGATGACCTACGAGAAGTACATTCGTAAGGCTGCCGGTCTTGGCCGCTCGCCGACCGAGAACGACCCGGACACTTACGACTACATGAACCAGCACTGCGACGTGCTGATCGTCGGCGCCGGCCCTGCAGGCCTGGCTGCGGCACTGGCGGCTGCCCGCAGCGGTGCCCGTGTGATCCTCGCCGATGAGCAGGAAGAGTTCGGCGGCAGCCTGCTCGACTCCCGCGAAAGCCTCGACGGCAAGCCGGCGATCGAATGGGTTGCCGGTGTTATCGCCGAGCTCAAGGACACTCCGGACGTGTTGCTGCTGCCACGCGCCACGGTCAACGGTTACCACGACCACAACTTCCTGACCATTCACGAGCGCCTGACCGATCACCTCGGCGACCGCGCTCCGATTGGCCAGGTGCGTCAGCGCATCCACCGTGTTCGCGCCAAACGTGTCGTACTCGCGACCGGCGCCCATGAGCGTCCATTGGTCTACGGCAACAACGACGTGCCGGGCAACATGCTGGCCGGTGCTGTCTCGACTTACGTGCGCCGTTACGGCGTGGCACCGGGCAAAAAGCTGGTCTTGACCACCAACAACGATCACGCCTACCGCGTCGCGCTGGATTGGCTCGATGCCAGCCTGCAAGTGGTAGCGATCGCCGATGCCCGCAGCAACCCGCGCGGTGCGCTGGTGGAAGAAGCACGCGCCAAAGGCATCCGCATCCTGACCGGCAGCGCCGTGATCGAGGCCCGTGGCAGCAAGCACGTCACCGCTGCCCGCGTTGCCGCCATTGATGTGAAGGGACACAAAGTCACCAGTCCTGGCGAATGGCTCGACTGCGACCTGATCGCCAGTTCCGGCGGTTACAGCCCGGTGGTTCACCTGGCTTCGCACTTGGGCGGCAAGCCGACCTGGCGTGAAGACATCCTCGGTTTCGTTCCGGGCGAAGCACCGCAGAAACGTGTGTGCGTCGGTGGCATCAACGGCGTCTACGGCCTGGGCGATTCACTGGCCGATGGTTTTGAAGGCGGTGTGCGCGCGGCCAGCGAAGCTGGTTTCGGCGTGGTCGAAGCGACTTTGCCGAAAGCCTTGTCGCGTCTGGAAGAGCCAACTCTGGCGCTGTTCCAGGTGCCCCATGAAAAGAACACCGCTCGTGCGCCGAAGCAATTCGTCGACCTGCAGAACGACGTCACCGCCGCCGCCATCGAACTGGCGACCCGCGAAGGATTCGAGTCGGTCGAGCACGTCAAGCGCTACACCGCACTGGGCTTCGGCACCGACCAAGGCAAGCTCGGCAACGTCAACGGTCTGGCCATTGCCGCCCGTTCGCTGAACGTGACCATCCCGCAGATGGGCACCACCATGTTCCGCCCGAACTACACGCCGGTGACCTTCGGCGCCGTGGCCGGTCGTCACTGTGGGCACATTTTTGAGCCGGTGCGTTTCACCGCACTGCATCACTGGCACCTGAAAAACGGCGCCGAGTTCGAAGACGTCGGCCAGTGGAAGCGTCCGTGGTACTTCCCGAAATCCGGTGAAGACATGCACGCGGCGGTCAAGCGCGAATGCAAGGCCGTGCGCGACAGCGTCGGCCTGCTGGATGCTTCGACTCTGGGCAAGATCGACATTCAGGGCCCGGATGCGCGCGAGTTCCTCAACCGCATCTACACCAACGCCTGGACCAAACTCGACGTGGGCAAGGCGCGTTACGGCCTGATGTGCAAAGAAGACGGCATGGTGTTCGACGACGGCGTGACGGCCTGCCTGGCCGACAACCACTTCGTGATGACCACCACCACCGGCGGCGCTGCGCGTGTGCTGCAATGGCTGGAAATCTACCAGCAGACCGAGTGGCCGGATCTGAAGGTGTACTTCACCTCCGTGACTGACCACTGGGCGACCATGACCCTGTCCGGGCCGAACAGCCGCAAGCTGCTCAGCGAAGTCACCGATATCGATTTGAGCAACGAAGCCTTCCCGTTCATGACCTGGAAAGAAGGCTTGGTCGGTGGCGTGCCGGCGCGGGTGTTCCGGATTTCGTTTACCGGCGAGCTGTCGTACGAAGTCAACGTGCAGGCGGACTATGCGATGGGCGTTCTCGAGAAAATCGTCGATGCCGGCAAGAAGTACAACCTGACCCCTTATGGCACCGAAACCATGCACGTCCTGCGGGCGGAGAAGGGCTTCATCATCGTCGGCCAGGACACCGACGGCTCGATGACCCCGGACGACCTGAACATGGGCTGGTGTGTAGGTCGCACCAAACCGTTCTCGTGGATCGGCCAGCGTGGCATGAACCGTGAAGACTGCGTGCGTGATCAGCGTAAGCAACTGGTTGGCCTCAAGCCGATCGATCCGGACAAATGGCTGCCGGAAGGTGCGCAACTGGTGTTCAACACCAAGCAGGCGATCCCGATGACCATGGTCGGCCACGTGACTTCCAGCTACGCGCACAACTCCCTTGGCTATTCGTTTGCCATGGGCGTGGTGAAGGGCGGGCTGAGCCGCATGGGTGAGCGGGTGTTCGCACCGTTGGCCGATGGCAGCGTGATCGAGGCGGAGATCGTTTCTTCGGTGTTCTTCGATCCGAAAGGTGAACGCCAGAACGTGTGATGACCTCGGGCCCTGTGGTGTGCTGGCTGCCGCTTTCGCGAGCAAGCCCGCTCCCACAGGGGGAACGCGGTCGAATGTGGGAGCGGGCTTGCTCGCGAAAGCGGCGGAACAGCCACCACAAGGACCGGAACCAACAGAATTCAGGAAAGGTGCTTTATGACCGCAGCCAATGTTTACCAACAACGTCCAACCACCGAGGCCAAGGCCGAGTCGTCGCTGCATCACGCCGACCTCGCCAGCCTGGTGGGCAAGGGACGTAAAAACGCCGGTGTGACGGTGCGCGAGAAAAAACTCCTGGGTCACCTGACCCTCCGTGGCGATGGTCACGATGCCGCGTTCGCCGCCGGTGTGCACAAGGCACTTGGCATCGAGTTGCCGGGTGCCCTGACTGTCATCGTCAAGGGCGAAACCAGTCTGCAGTGGATGGGCCCGGATGAGTGGCTGCTGATCGTGCCGTCCGGAGAAGAGTTCGTCGCCGAGCAAAAGCTGCGTGAGGCGCTGGGTGACCTGCACATCCAGATCGTCAACGTCAGCGGCGGCCAGCAGATCCTCGAACTGCGCGGCCCGAACGTGCGCCAGGTGCTGATGAAATCCACCAGCTATGACGTGCACCCCAACAACTTTCCGGTGGGCAAGGCTGTGGGTACGGTGTTCGCCAAGTCGCAACTGGTCATCCGCCACACCGCCGAAGACACCTGGGAGCTGCTGATCCGTCGCAGCTTCTCGGATTACTGGTGGTTGTGGTTGCAGGATGCTTCGGCTGAGTACGGGCTTAGCGTTCAGGCCTGAAAAAGCCACCCCCTCACCCCAGCCCTCTCCCCCAAGGGGGAGAGGGGGGGAAAGGGAGCCGATCGGTGTCGTGGTCAAAACCTGAGTTCGACTCGGTATTTCAGGTCGATGTAACTCGAAAGAACACCTCGGTCAGTCCCCTTTCCCCCAAGGGGGAGAGGGGGAAAGGGAGCCGATCGGTGTCGTGGTCAAAACCTGAGTTCGACTCGGTGTTTCAGGTCGATGTAACTCGAAAGAACACCTCGGTCAGTCCCCACTCCCTCACGGGGGGAGGGGAACGGGAGCCAATTTATGGTGTTGTTGCGATCTACATTCACCTTCGAAATTTCAGGTCGATGTAGCTCGAAAGACACTTCGGTCAGTCCCCTCTCCCTCCGGGAGAGGGCTAGGGTGAGGGGGGCAATGCCCCTGACACCCAACACAAGAACAGGAGTCACNACGGGAGCCAATTTATGGTGTTGTTGCGATCTACATTCACCTTCGAAATTTCAGGTCGATGTAGCTCGAAAGACACTTCGGTCAGTCCCCTCTCCCTCACGGGGGGATGGGAACGGGAGCCAATTTATGGTGTTGTTGCGATCTACATTCACCTTCGAAATTTCAGGTCGATGTAGCTCGAAAGACACTTCGGTCAGTCCCCTCTCCCTCACGGGGGGATGGGAACGTGAGGTCGATCACCGACAGCGACGCTCCGCGCAGGGTGGCGATGCCTTTGACGTGAGGGAGCCAATTTATGGTGTTGTTGCGATCTACATTCACCTTCGAAATTTCAGGTCGATGTAGCTCGAAAGACACTTCGGTCAGTCCCCTCTCCCTCCGGGAGAGGGCTAGGGTGAGGGCGGCAATGCCCCTGACACCCAACACAAGAACAGGAGTCACCAACCAATGAGCCGCGCCCCAGATACATGGATCCTGACCGCCGACTGCCCCAGCGTCCTCGGCACCGTGGACGCGGTAACCCGCTTTCTGTTCGAGCAGGACTGCTACGTCACCGAACACCATTCCTTCGATGACCGGCTCTCGGCCCGTTTCTTCATTCGAGTGGAATTTCGCCAACCAGACGGTTTCGATGAACAGTCGTTCCGCGCGGGTTTGGCTGAACGTGGCGAAGCCTTTGGCATGATCTTCGAGCTGACGCCGCCACACCATCGCCCCAAAGTCGTAATCATGGTCTCCAAGGCCGACCACTGCCTCAACGACTTGCTCTACCGCCAGCGCATCGGCCAATTGTCGATGGACGTGGCCGCCGTGGTCTCCAATCACCCGGACCTCAAGCCGTTGGCCGACTGGCACCAGATTCCTTACTACCACTTCCCGCTGGACCCGAACGACAAGCCGTCCCAGGAACGTCAGGTCTTGCAGGTGATCGAGGAGTCCGGCGCCGAACTGGTGATCCTTGCCCGCTACATGCAGGTCCTGTCCCCGGAGCTGTGCCGCAAACTCGACGGCAAGGCGATCAACATCCACCACTCCCTGCTGCCCGGCTTCAAGGGCGCCAAGCCTTATCACCAGGCCTACAACAAGGGCGTGAAACTGGTCGGCGCCACCGCGCATTACATCAACAACGACCTGGATGAGGGGCCAATCATTGCCCAGGGCGTGGAGGTGGTGGATCACAGTCACTACCCGGAAGACTTGATCGCCAAGGGCCGGGACATTGAAGGACTGACATTGGCCAGAGCGGTGGGTTATCACATTGAGCGCAGGGTGTTTTTGAACGCCAATCGCACGGTCGTTCTTTAGATCGCCATCGCTGGCAGGCCAGCTCCCACAGGGTTTGGGTTGTTCACAAATCCAGTGTCTACCCCGAACAACTGTGGGAGCTAGCCTGCTAGCGATGAGGGCATTACAAGCGACACAAGATTCAGCATCTGTACCCGAGCACTTAACGCGCTGCCTGCCTGGGCAACGCGCTTCCATAAAAACAACAGCGAGGTGAAAGCATGTCTGGCAATCGTGGTGTGGTGTATCTCGGCGCTGGCAAGGTCGAAGTACAGAAAATCGACTATCCGAAAATGCAGGACCCACGCGGCAGGAAGATTGAACACGCTGTCATCCTGCGCGTCGTTTCCACCAACATCTGTGGTTCCGACCAGCACATGGTGCGCGGTCGTACCACTGCGCAAACCGGTCTGGTACTGGGCCACGAAATTACCGGCGAGGTGATTGAAAAGGGCAGCGACGTCGAGAATCTGCAAATCGGCGATCTGGTGTCCGTACCCTTCAACGTGGCTTGCGGACGCTGCCGCTCCTGCAAGGAAATGCACACGGGTGTCTGCCTGAGCGTTAACCCGGCGCGTCCCGGTGGCGCATACGGTTATGTCGACATGGGTGACTGGACCGGCGGCCAGGCCGAATACGCCCTGGTTCCATACGCAGACTTCAACTTGCTGAAACTGCCGGATCGCGACCGGGCCATGGAGAAAATCCGCGACCTGACCTGCCTCTCCGACATCCTGCCGACCGGTTATCACGGCGCCGTGACGGCCGGCGTTGGCCCTGGCAGCACCGTATACATTGCGGGCGCCGGTCCGGTTGGTCTGGCAGCAGCCGCTTCGGCGCGCTTGCTGGGTGCGGCGGTGGTGATCATCGGTGACGTTAACACCGTGCGTCTGGCCCACGCCAAGGCCCAGGGTTTTGAAATTGCCGACCTGTCACTCGACACGCCACTGCACGAACAGATTGCGGCACTGCTGGGCGAGCCGGAAGTGGATTGCGCCATTGATGCCGTAGGCTTCGAAGCGCGCGGCCATGGTCATGACGGAGTGAAACATGAAGCTCCGGCTACCGTGCTCAACTCACTGATGGGTGTGGTGCGGGTGGCCGGCAAGATCGGTATCCCGGGCCTCTACGTCACCGAGGATCCGGGTGCTGTGGACGCCGCCGCGAAAATGGGCAGCCTGAGCATTCGCTTCGGTTTGGGCTGGGCCAAGTCCCACAGCTTCCACACTGGCCAGACGCCGGTCATGAAATACAACCGCCAGTTGATGCAGGCGATCATGTGGGACCGTATCAATATTGCCGAAGTGGTAGGGGTTCAGGTGATCAGCCTGGATCAGGCACCGCAGGGGTATGGTGAGTTTGATGCAGGTGTGCCGAAGAAGTTTGTGATTGATCCGCATAAGATGTTTAGTGCGGCGTAATTATTTATGCAAAACAGAAAGCGGCGGCCCTAGGGTCGCCGTTTTTTATGAGTGCACATACTTTTCTGTTTTATTGATTTCTAATTCTTTTAATTTTCTTTCTATAGAATTTGTCGCGTAGATCTTCTAAGGAATTTGGAACGATGCCTTGACTGTATAAGGTCGCATTTGCACGCATGTTGCGACTCACGCGTTTACCAGCATACTGAATCGCGAGGTTTTCAATTGAGGGGAATTCAGCCCCCGCATGTGGGATCTTAGTAAATTTTTTTAGACGCCGAGTGGGTTTGCCAGAAGTTGATTTAATCCAATTCTGAATGTCAGTGTTCGGCCTTCCGCTAGCAATTCTTTCGGGATTGTTCACTGTAAATCGAGAATCGTTGCTAGAACTTCCTGGAGGGGAATGATTCGGGACTGGAGGGGCGAAGGTGGGGGCGACATTAGTATACGATTTCACACTCGTGTATCCGGATGAAGGGTGCCCTGGAGGGCTTGAACCCATACGTGCTACCTGTGTTCTGGCCAAATTGGAGTGGCTCATTTTAGGGGTTCGAAAACCAAAAAAATTCTTCAAGCCTTTCCATAGATTACCGAAATGTCCAGTCGGATCGACCCGATTCACCGGATCCCCCACGCAATACGCATACGCATTAATCCCACCTTCTCCAAACGGACTCCAACTGTCCGGACTATTAAAGCGCATCAACACAGGGTTAAACGCCCGATAGCCATTACCCAATAAATAATGCCCGGTCACCGGATCCGGTCGTTCCCCGTTGAAATCGAGCAGGCTGAGCAAACCGTTCTGCTGGGGGCGATGGCCATATGGGGTGTAGAACAGGGGACGAGGTCCGGTCGTTCCGAGCAGGCTCAATACTGAACGTTGTAGGTCGGAGGTGAGCAGGCGGGTTTCAGATACTCTGTTCTGACGCTGCTGTTGCGCCAATAGCTGATCGTCATGCTGCACGATCGACCACTGCACCGCACCTTGAATCTCGGTGGTCAAGCGGTCCTGGAGGTAGAAGCGCTGGGTGCTCGCTTGTGCCGACAATGTGCAATTGACCAACCTGTCCAGCGGGTCGTAAAGGTATTGGCAGAGGAGGGTTTCGCTGTTTCCAGGCATCGGCTGGTCTCTCGCGGGCGCTATCGATTCAGGGTCTCACTGTGGCGCATTGGACCGCAGTCGCCTACTAACAGAACTGATAGTCAGGGAACCTTGATGCGGTACTTCAAGCAGGAATATGCGGGTGCGGGGCATAAAATATTTAGTGCTACGTATGAAAATGGCGATCTGAGATCGCCATTTTTTGCAACCTGCAACGGGTCGTGGAGATCCTTGCAGTCACGCTCTTTTAGAATTATGCGCACAGGTTATTTTTGAGAGGGCGCAGCCGACAGCGAAGAGTACTCAAAAGAACATTTTTCCTGGTCAGTGGATTTGCAAGTTTCAACATGCTGGGCGTTCTTGTTAGCAAGGGACGGTTGTTCCTTTACTTCACGCTTCCAAAAAGTATTTTTAGCGGATTCCCAGTCATTAAAGGAGTACAGCGTCAAGCGTGTGAACGCGAGAAACTCGTCTCCCTCATAATCGCAGGACACCACAAACTTGTTGCCTTCCGAGCTGACGTCGCGGTACAGAGCTCCGGTAAACTCAAAGGTCTCGAGGTGATGCTCTTCGGCATAAGGATTAGAGCCAACCCATACACGTTTATCAGGTCCGGGGGCGAAGTATTCATAGCCTCCCTCCTGTTCATCCTTGACTTGCACTATGTCTCGCACCGCCGGACAGGCAGTGCTTGCCGCGTAAGCATTGCCAACGGCCATTAATGTCATGAGTAAACTGGCAGTAATTGTAGATCGCATGATTGACACTCCATTGTTTGGGAGTGTTCATCTTTACGAACTATGGTCTTGAGCACTACTGTCACTTCTGATAGTTAGTTGTGGCCTATTGAATCATGGTTTTTCAGGGGTTGGTCTTGCACTTGCGCTTGATCCCGGTGCGACAAGTTCTGCGGACGCCTGGAAAATGTAGACTTCGTCGAGGAACACATCAACGAAAGCCCGGTCAAACCTGCAGCTTTGCGTCCGTTAACCGGGCGCTTTTCATGGCACAAGAGGATGTCTGAATGAAGATTTCACGCGGTTTTGCACTGGCTTCGCTGCTGGCCCTGGCGACCAGCCCGGCCTTTGCGCAGTTCAGCCTCAACGATGCGGCCAGTGCAATTTCGGGCATGAACGGCGGCAATGCGGCCACGGCTGCCGCACCGACTTCGGAAACGGCGGACCTGCTGGGTGCGCTCACTCAATTGAACGTGACGCCACAGCAAGCCGTCGGTGGTGCCGGGGCGATGCTGGGGCTGGCGAAGAACCAGCTGAGTTCGACTGACTATTCGGAGCTGGCCAAAAGCGTGCCGGGGATCGACAAGCTGTCGGGCGGCGGTGAGCTGGGCGCGCTTGCCGGGTTGCTGGGGTCGTCAGGCAAGGCCGCGGGGCTGGATAACGCCTTGGGCAATGTCAAGGACACCAACGACCTGAACAGTGCATTCAGCGCCCTGGGCATGGACACCGGCATGATCGGCCAGTTTGCCCCGGTAATCCTGCAATACCTCGGTCAGCAAGGTGTTGGCGGTACTCTGCTGCAAAGCCTCAGCGGCATCTGGGGGGCAGGTACCAGCAGCTGATTCAGCGGCGTTCGGCGCGTATCGCGTCGATGCGTCGATCCTTTTCGATCCAGAGCTGGTTGACCCAGTTCTGGATTTTTTCACGAGACAGCGGATCGTTTTCGTAATCGCCCTGCCACAACGCCGGGTCCAGTTCGCGGGTCTGAATGTCGATAATGACCCTCGGCACGTTGCCGCTGATCAAGTCCCAGAAACCCGGAATCCTCTGCTGCGGGTACACCACCGTTACATCGAGAATGGCGTCCAGCTGTTCGCCCATTGCTGCCAGCACAAAGGCCACACCGCCGGCCTTGGGCTTGAGCAGGTGGGTGAAGGGTGACTGCTGGCTGGCGTTTTTCGCTGCAGTGAAGCGCGTGCCTTCCAGATAATTGACCACGGTGACCGGCTGGCGCTTGAACAGCTCACACGCCGCCTTGGTGATCTCCAGATCCTTGCCCGCCAGCTCCGGGTTTTTCGCCAGGAACGCCTTGGTGTAGCGCTTCATGAACGGGTAATCCAGCGCCCACCACGCCAGGCCCAGGAACGGTACCCAGATCAGTTCTTTCTTGAGGAAGAATTTGAAGAACGGAGTGCGCCGGTTCAGCGTCTGGATGAGTGCCGGGATATCGACCCAGGATTGATGGTTGCTGATCACCAGGTAGGAAGTATCGCGACGCAGATCGTCACCGCCGCGAATGTCCCATTGCGTGGGGATGCACAGACGGAAAATCAGTTTGTCGATTTCGGACCAGGTCTCGGCGATCCACATCACCACCCATGAGGCGTAGTCGCGAAACCGCCCCGGCAGGACCAGCTTGAGCAGGGCAAACACCATCAATGGCCCGATCAGGGCCAGGGTGTTGAGTAAAAGCAGCAGGGCAACGAAACAGCCGGTGAGCAGGCGGCGCATAAGGAACTCTTGCAAACATTTGGGCGCGCCATGATAAGCAGCTTCGCGCGACAGGCCAAATCGAGTGGTGACGAATGTTTCACTATTACATGGGTATGCTGGGCTGAAATTGATAAGAGTATATGGCTGTGGCGATTGCTCCAGCCTCTTCGCGGGCAAGCCACGCTCCCACAGGGTTTGCGCAGAATCTGTGGGATCCTGGCTTGCCCGCGAAGCGATTTCAGAAACGAACGAATTGCCAACTGACGGTCTAAAATTGCGCTGCCCATTTTTCAAGGACAATCATTACGTGAAATCCCTCCTTGCACTGCTGTCCCTCATAGCCCTGCCAGTCATGGCCGCCGAACCCACCCTGTACGGCCGTTACGAATACATCGCGCTGCCGGAAATCGGCGGCGAAGTACTCAAGGCGAAAATGGACACCGGCGCCCTGACCGCGTCGCTGTCGGCCAAGGATATCGAGACCTTTACTCGTGACGGCGAGGACTGGGTACGTTTCCGCCTCGCCACCAAGGACGCGAGCAACAAGGTCTATGAACACAAGGTTGCGCGGATCAGCAAGATCAAGACCCGCTCTGAAGAAGACGAGGATGACAATGAAGTGATCGCACCGACCAAGCGGCCGGTGGTGGATCTGGAGTTGTGTCTGGGCAATGTAAAACGCACGGTCGAGGTCAACCTCACCGACCGCAGTAGCTTCAATTACCCGCTGCTGATCGGTGCCAAGGCGTTGCGCGAGTTTGGCGCGGCGGTGAACCCGGCTCGACGCTTTACGGCGGATAAGCCGGATTGTTAATCCAAAAAAAGCTGTAGCTGATCGAAACCGCAGTCAGCGCTTGGAGTATCAGGTGTTTCGAATAAGGGGGTTTTGAGTGCCTGGTGAGGGCGGCTTCGATGCGGCGATTTTTTGTTCGAAAAAGTCGTTGTAGCTACCAAGTGTGTTGGTATTTCGTTTGCGTGGTGCTCTAGGCGTTGCCGAAGTACTGGCTACCGGGCCGGTGGGGATTTCAACTTCTATCGCACGGCGGAGCGAGTCGCGAAATTCGAGGTCGATATGATCTGACAGTGCCGGGGGTTTTTTAGCCACTCTTGTGGCGCTCTTGGGTAAAATTTCAGTGGGGGTGGGCGGATTTTCGATAACCTTTACTGATCCCTTGGCCGTTGAAGGTTCATTTTCCTCCTTGATTACCGGCAGTGATTTTTTATGTCCAACTCCACCTTTAGAAACCTTATTTGTTTTCAGCGGTAGCTTTGGTTGAGGTTTGAACATATGCCCGCTTCGGTCATTCCGATTGACCGGCTCACCTGCGCAATAGGCATAAGCATTCAACCCACCTTTGCCAAACGGACTCCAACTATCCGGACTGTTAAACCGCATCAATACCGGATTGAACTGACGATACCCATTCCCCAAAGGATAGTGCCCGGTCATTGGGTCGGGCAATTCGCCGTTAAAGCCAAGCAGGCTGAGCAAACCGTTTTCACTTGGGCGATGGCCGTAGGGGGTATAGGCGAGGTGATGGTGTTGCGTTGCGTCGAGTGCGTTCATCACCGAGCGCTGTTGATCGGTAGCCAGCAGGATTGTTCTGCGTGAAGACGTAGACATGGGTTGAACTCCGATGCTGAATGGCCATGAAAGCGGTCTTTCAGCATCGGAGCTTTTTCGGGCTTTGCCAACTATCAGAACTGCTAGGGTGATGGCGCTTTCTGGGTCAAACCTTCGGCATCGTCGCCAGCATCGAAGGCCGCTGGCTCACCTCGAAATACCACGCCGCCAACTGCGGGTTTGTGTCGCGCCATTGCAGATCCGGATGGCGCAGGTCCACATAACCCAATGCGCAGGCCACGCTGATTGCCGCCACGTCGAAATGGCTGGTCAGTTCGGCGATCGCATCTTTTTCCAGCAACGCCAGGGCACGGCGGATCTTGTCGCGCTGGGCGTCGAGCCATTCGTCCCAGTGCTTTTCCGGGGCGCGGAGAACGAGTTCGTAGCGCACCATCACCGAAGCATCCATGATGCCGTCGGCCAGGGAGGCGAGGGTCAGGCGCCGCCAGCGGGCCGAGCCTTCGCGCGGGATCAGCGGGTTGCCGACGTGCTGCTGGTCGAGGTAATCGAGGATCACCCGGCTGTCGTGAATGATGGTGCCATCGGCCAGGTGCAGGGCCGGGATCTTGCTCAGGGGGTTGTCGTCGATCAGGGTTGAATCCGGGCTGACGGGCGTCAGCACACAGTCTTGCAGTGCCACGCGGTCCTGCTGACCGGTTTCGTGCAGCAGCACCATGACTTTACGAACGAAGGGCGAAAGGGAGTTGTGGTACAGGGTCATGCTCGGGGCGGACATGGCGGCGGCTCAGTCGATGGTGGTGTCACGCAGCATAGCGCGTTGATACGGACCTTGTAGGAGCGAGCCCGTCGGATCGCCGCGCCGTCGCGATGGACGTTAACGATAACGCGGGCATTCCGAATGCCCGCGGCGCTCTCGGGTTTTTCGCGAGCAGGCTCGCTCCTGCAGATTCTGTGTTTTAGCTGCTGCAATTAGCACCTACAGGTCAATAGCGCGAAATCAGCGGCGTTGCAGCAGGCCACGCAGGGCAAAGACCGCGGGGATGCCGAGGCCGAGCCAGCTCAGCGCATCCCACAGGCCATCGCCCAGCAAAGCGGCAAACAGCCCCGCTGCGCTGAATAAAGCGATGATGGTGGGCGACTCGAAGACTTTCCAGAAATTCGCTTTCCTGGGTTTCATACCGGGCTCTCCGCTGTTTCCACGGCAGGCTTCAGGGCTTTACGCCGCACCACCCACAGGTAAACGCCGCTGCCGAGCACGATGATTGTCAGCACATCGAGGGTTGCCCAGAGGATTTTCATCGGCATGCCGCCGTAGTCACCGAAGTGCAGCGGTTGCGACATGCCCATGACGTCCATGTACCACGGCCGTTCGACTACGGCAGTGACTTGCAGGGTGCTGGCATCGATCAGGACCGGGGTCATCAGGTGCGAGGTCAGGTGCGTGTCGCCGTTCATGAACACCGCGTAATGGTGCTCGCTGGAAAAGCGTGTGCCGGGAAAGGCGATGAAGTCCGGCTGCATGTCCGGAGCAGCCTCGTTGGCGATGTCGAACAAGCGGGTCGCGGGCGCCAGTTGCGTCAACGGCGGCGCATCGCGGTACGGCGCAATCATCTCGGTCAGGGCTTCATTGCGCCACGCGGCGATCAGCAAGTCGGCGCAGGCACTGACGACGCCTGTCACGCCAACCACCAGTGCCCATGTCAATGTCACGACGCCAATCAGGTTATGCAGGTCGAGCCAGCGCAGGCGAGTGGATTTGTCCCGGCGCACGGTGGCGAACTTCAGACGGCGCATGAACGGCAGGTACAGCACGGTGCCAGACACGATCGCCAGTACAAACAGTATCCCCATGAACGCCAGCAACAACTTGCCCGGCAAACCGGCAAACATGTCCACGTGCAGGCGCAGCATGACCATCATGAAGCCGCCATTGGCCGACGGCATCTCCAGCGCTTCGCCGGTACGGGCGTCGAGCATGAAGGTGTGGGACAAGTTCGGTTCGGTGCCTGCAGTGGGCGCCATGATCGCTACCACACCGTTGGGTTCATCGTCCTCGAAGCCGAAATACTGCATGACTTCGCCGGGGCGATGCTGCTCGGCCGCGTGCACCAGTTGTTGCAGATTCAGACGCGGGGTGTCCGCCGGCATCTCCTTCAACTCGGGGGCATCGCCCAGCAAGTGGTCGATCTCGTGGTGAAAGATCAATGGCAGGCCGGTCAGTGCCAACATCAGCAGGAACACCGTACAGATCAGGCTTGTCCAGGTGTGAATGGCGGACCAGCGGCGAATTGTTTTACTTTTCATTTCATAGCCTTCAGAAAAACCAAAGCCGTCCTCGAAGGACGGCCTGGTCGTTGGGCGTGTCAGCTCAAACCATTACCACTTGTACGTGGCACTGGCGACGACACTGCGCTGGTCGCCGTAGTAGCAATAGAAGCCGTCGCACGTCGAGATGTAATCTTTGTTCAGCAGGTTGGTCGCATTCACTGCCAGTGATGCGCCTTTGAGGCTGTTGTCCAAGCGACCGAGGTCGTAGTGAACCGCAGCATCGAACACGGTGTAGGCGTCGGCCTTACCCAGCCAGGTATTGCCCTGGTCACCATAAGTGTTGCCAGTGTAACGGGCACCGGCACCAATGCCGAAGCCATTCAGCACGCCGTCGTGCCAAGTGTAATCGCCCCACAGCGACGCTTGCTGGTTAGGCATCAGTTGCAGGCGATTGCCCTTGTAAATGCCATCTTGCACTTCTGACTTTGCCAGGGTGTAGGCAGCGGTGATCGAAAGGTTCTCGGTCACGTCGGACACGGCTTCCAGTTCCAGGCCTTTGACCCGCACTTCGCCGGTCTGGCTGGTGACCGTCACGTTACCCACGTTGCTGGTTACGGAGACGTTCTTCTGGGTCAGGTCATAAACGGCGGCGGTCAGCAGGGTGTTGCTACCCGGCGGTTGGTACTTGATGCCCAGTTCCCATTGCTTGCCTTCGGTGGGCTTGAACGATTCGGTTGGCGAAGCTGTAGCGTTGCTGGTCGGCTGGAACGACTCGGCGTAAGACAGGTAGGGTACGAAGCCCGAGTCGAACACATAGCTGATGGCCGCGTTGCCGCTGAATTTCTTGTCTCGCTCGGTGTTGGTGGCATCGCCTTTGTTGAGGAACCTGGTGCCGGTATGGACCCAGTCTTCACGACCGCCCAGGGTCAGGCGCCATTGGTCGAGGGCCATCTGGTCCTGGACATACAGACCGGTCTGATAGGTTTTCTGGTTGTAGTCGTAGAACGCGGTGGAGCGTGCCGGGCGCTCGATCGGCAAGCCATGGATCGGGTCGTTGACGTTGATGGGCGGTGCGGAACCGAAGATCGAGAGGTAGTTGGTGTTAGTACGCTGATGGTCCAGGCCAAGCAGCAGGGTGTGATGGACATCGCCGGTGGCGAAGTCGGCCTGGAAATTGTTGTCCACGGCGAACTGGCTGATGTCTTCGTCGACATTGGTGGTGCCGCGACCGGTATTGCCCTGATCGTCGACAAAAAAACCGGGTGTGGGGGGGAAGTAGCTGTTGACAGTAACCGCCTGGAACGACAGATCCGACTTGGTATAACGCAGGTTCTGGCGGAACTGCCAGACATCGTTCAGGCGATGCTCGAAGGCATAGCCCAGAGCGTAGTAGGTGCGGTCGTAATAGTCGTAGTCCGGATCGCCCAGGTTCTTGTGGTGGGAGATATCGCCGAACGGCATGTCGATCTTGGTGCCCTGGATCGGGTAGAACTGACTGGTGATCCCGGTATCGTCACGGGTGAACTGGGTCAGCAGGGTAAACTTTGTGTCTTCGCTGATGTTCCAGGTCAGGCTCGGCGCAATGTTGTAGCGCTTGTCGTCGATATGGTCGATGGGGGTTCCGCCATCGCGCAGCACGCCACTGAGGCTGTACAGGAACTGGCCTTCATCGTCGATTTTGCCGGTGCTGGCGAAGTTGATCTGGCGATGATTGTCACTGCCGTATTGCAGCTGGATTTCGTTGCTGGACTCTTCGCTTGGGCGGCGGCTGACCATGTCCAGCAGACCGCCCGGCGGGGTCTGGCCGTATACGGACGAAGCCGGGCCACGCAGCAGGGCCAGACGGTCGAGGTTCCAGGTTTCCTGTTTCGGGTTGGCGTACACGCCTTTTGGCAGTGGCAGGCCATCGAGGAACTGGGTCGGTTCAAAGCCGCGTACACGCAACCAGTCGGCGCGGGTGTCGCTGCCGTAGCTGCTGGCGGTGATGCCGGGCAAATAGCGTACGGCGTCATCAAGGGTGTGCGCGTTCCGGTCGTCCAGCTGCTGGCGGGTGACGACCGAAATGGAGCGCGGTGCTTCGACCAGCGCGGTGTCGGTCTTGGTGCCGGCGGCGGTGCGCTTGGCGACGTAACCTTGCACCGGCCCCCATGCGCTTTCGCTGTCTTCCACACCAATCACGCTGGTCGCCGGCAGGTCCAGCACGCCCTCGGGTACCGCCGCCAGGCTATAGGTGCCGGCACTGCTTTGTTCCAGTTGCAGACCGGTGCCGCGCAAGGCTTCGCGCAGGGCGCCGGGAGCATCGAATTGGCCGTTGACCGGGGCCGAAGTCTTGCCTGCGGCCAGCGACGGATTCAGCGACAGGGCCAGGCCTGCCTGGCTGGCGATCTGGTTCAGGGTGCTGGCCAATGGCGCAGCCGGCAGGCTGTAGGCGCGAACGCTAGACGCCTGCTCGGCGGCGACCAGATGGCTGCTGGCCAGAGGGGTGCAAAGGGCAATGGCAACCGCCAGCAAACTGGGGCGCAACAAGGTGTCTAGCGAGCGGGACATATAGCGGCTCCTGAAAGGGAATACTTCTCAATTGCCTAGGTGCCGAACGAGAATCAAAAAGTGATAGGGCTGGATGAAAATAATTTCGATTTATCAATTGGGTCCGTGAAAGCGTCGGCTCGGGCTCTGCGTCTTTCAGGGTTTGGCATCCACCCTGGCCGCCACCGTCACCCACCATTGAGTGTGCTGCTCGATCTGCACCGGCAAGGTCGGCAGCAGGGTATTGAGCGCCAGATCGGTGTCGTGCAGCGGGAAGCTACCGGTAATCCGCAGGTCAGCCACTTGCGGTGCGACACCCAGATGTCCGGGTCGATAACGACCGATCTCACGGACCAGATCTTCCAGTCGCGCGTTGTCCACCACCAACATGCCGCGAGTCCAGGCATCGGCGCCCATGTTCACCGCCAGAATCGGCCCCAGGCCGTTGTTGCGGATCAGTACTTGCTGGCCTTCACGCAGGATCTGTTCCTGCGGGCTGGCTTCGGCATGAGCGGCCACGGCCGACTGCAATACGCTCAAGCGCGTGCCTTGCTCTTCGCGCTTGACCAGGAAGCGCGTCCCCAGCGCGCGCATGCTGCCCTCGCGGGTTTCGACGATGAACGGCCGGGGATCGCCATGACCGGTTTCGACGAGGATTTCGCCTTCCTGAAGGACGATCAACCGCTGCCTGGCATCGAAGCGCACGTCCAGGGCACTGTGGGTGTTGAGGTTGATCAGCGTACCGTCGCTCAGGCGAAGGGTGCGCTGTTCTCCGGTGGCGGTGCGCTGGTCGGCCAGCCAATAGTCGAGCGGCAAGTAACGTTCACCGGCGAACAGCGCCAGGCCGATCACCGCAACGACACTGGCCACACCACTGCCAAGCTTGCGCACGCGCCGACGAATGCCTTCACGCGATTGCAGCAGGGCGGAGCGGGCCGGGCCGCTGGCGACGCTGAAACGCTGGTCAAGCATGCCCAGCTGGCGCCAGGCACGGGCGTGTTCTTCGTGGGCTGCGTGCCATTTGGCGAACTCTGCGCGCTGCACCGGGTTGGCGCCGTCCATGGACAGTTGCCAGGCAATCGCGGCATCCAGCACGTGCGCCGACACCGGCCTGGAATTGACCGGGCTCATGTCGGCTCACCGTATAGCGCGATGTAGCACTGGCGCATACCTTGCGCCAGGTACTGCCGCACACGAGGCACCGACACACCCAGCCGTTCAGCGATTTCGGCGTGGCCCAGACCGTCAAGGCGGTTGTAAAGGAACGCCGCCCGGGCTTTGCTCGAAAGCGTGCCGAGCAGGTTGTCGATGTTTTTCAGGTCTTCGAGGATCATTTGCTGTTCTTCCACCGACGGCTGCTCGGCTTCGGGGATCAGCATCAATTCAGTGAGGTAGGCCTGCTCCAGTGCGGCACGACGGAAATAGTCGAACAGCAGCCCCTTGGCAATCGCCACCAGGAACGCCCGCGGCTCGCGCGGCGCCTTCAGTTCCTCACGGCCCAGCAGGCGCACGAAAGTGTCCTGGCTGAGGTCTTCGGCCCGTTGCGGGCAGGCAACGCTGCGTCGAAGCCAGGCCAAAAGCCAGCCACGATGGTCGCGATACAGCGCACCGACGAGCTCACTTTGGGGGCTTGGGACTGACGACACGCAGTATCACCGATTGGGAAGTTTTAACTAACGAGAATTGTTCGCGATTGTCGCAGAGGCGAAGATTGTACGCAATTGGCGCTGGTCGGGCAGGCGTTTACGCCTCGCAATTGACGCAAATCCTGTAGGAGCGAGCATGCTCGCGAAAAACCTGAGGGCGCCGTGGGCGTCCAGGATGCCCGCGTTATCGTTGACGTGTATCGCGACGGTGCGGCGATCCGCCAGGCTCGCTCCTGCAGGACATCGGCAGCGATCAAAAAGAATGCGTATGTTGGCGGCGCTTCCACTGATTGAGCCGCTGTTGCAGATTCAACGGACTATGAATCTGTTGCTGGCGCGCCCGGCTGAACAGAATCAACGCCAGTTCGGCGGTGGCCAGGGCATCGGCGCTGGCGTTGTGGCGCTCGAAGACTTGCAGTTTGAACCAGTCGATCCATTCATCCAGACCGGCCTCGCGAATGTTGGCCTGAGGGCACAACAGCGGGGCGATGTCCGCTACGTCCAGGAACGGATGCTGCAACTTGTAGCCCAGGTGGTCCTTGAGTGCGCGGCCGAGCATGTGCTGGTCGAAGGGAGCATGAAAGGCCAGTACCGGGCTGTCCCCGACGAACTCCATGAACTCCAGCAATGCCTCGGCAGGGGCGCTTCCAGCAGCTATCGCGCTGGGGCCAAGACCATGAATCAGCACACTGGGGCCCAGCTTGCGTTCGGAGCATTGCAGGGTGCGTTCGAACTGTTGGCTGAAGTCGATCGCACCGTCCTCGATCACCACCGCGCCGATTGACAGTACTCGGTCCCTGTTCAGGTTCAGTCCGGTAGTTTCCAGATCGAGAACCACCCAGCGCTGTTCACGCAGGCTGCACTCACTTAACCCGCTCGCCGCTGGCAAGCGCTGTAGACGTTGTTGCAGATCACCGGACAGGATCGGGCCGCCAGGGCGTAACCATGAGAACAGGCTCATAGCTGATACCGCAGCGTCAGACTGCTTTGCAGGCGTTGAGCCTGGCGCAGGGACTCACGCAGGATTCGTCGATCCAGGTGGTTGAGGCTGTCAGGATCGACCCGGTTGGAGTAGGGCAGATTCTCCCGGGTCTGTAGCTGGTGTTGCTGCATGCGGGTTTGCTGAATGAAATGATAGGCCTCTTCGTAGGCAGCGCCATCGAGCGGCTCAATGACCTCTTTGGCCACCAATTGACGAAAACGCTCCAGCGTATTGTTGGCCTCGATGCCGTGGGCCAAAGCCAGTAGCCGCGCCCCGTCGACGAAGGGTGTCAGGCCTTGGGTTTTCAGGTCCAGCGTGGCTTTTTCGCCATTTTTGCGCGCCAGCACGAATTCGCGGAATCGCCCTACGGGCGGGCGATTGCGCAGCGCATTTTCGGCCATCATGCGCTGGAACAAGCGGTTGTCGCCGACCTGATCAAGAATTGCGCGACGCAACTGTTCGCAACCTTGCTCGCTGCCCCAGACCACGCGCAAATCGAAATAGATACTCGAACCCAGCAGGTTCTCCGGTGTGGCCTCCCGGATAAACGCGGCAAAACGTCGTGCCCATTCAGCCCTGGACAAACATAGCTCGGGGTTGCCCGCCATGATGTTGCCCTTGCACAGGGTAAAGCCGCACAGCGCCAGGCTTTGGTTGATCTGATGGGCGATTGGCAACAGCTTGCCGCGCACCTCGGCTGCATGCGCCGCGTCACGGGCTTCGAACAGAATGCCGTTGTCCTGGTCGGTGTGCAGCGTCTGTTCGCGCCGTCCCTCGCTGCCGAAACACAGCCAGCTGAATGGAATTCCGGGGTCGCCTTTCTCGGCCAGGGTCAGTTCGATCACCCGGCACACGGTGTGGTCGTTGAGCAGGGTGATGATGTGTGTGATCTGGGTCGAAGACGCACCGTGGGCGAGCATGCGTTCCACCAGTTGGCCGATCTCGCCGCGCAGCAGCACCAGGTTTTCCACCCGTGGCGCATTGCGAATGGTGCGCGCCAGGTGCACCAGGTCGACCCGTTGCAGGGAAAACAGGTCGCGCTCCGAAACCACGCCACACAGGCGTTGATCCTTGACCAGGCAGACGTGGGCGATATGCCGCTCGGTCATGGCAATCGCGGCATCGAAGGCGCTGTGGTCCGGCGACAGGAAGAACGGCGACGGGGTCATGTGCCGTTCGATGGCTTCACTGAAATCAGCGGTGCCGTTGGCGACCACGTGACGCAAGTCGCGCAGGGTGAAGATCCCCAGCGGTGCTTTATGTTCATCGACCACCACGATGCTCCCCACCTGCTGCTCATGCATCAGCGTCACGGCTTCTCGCAGAGGAGTGGACGGGCTGCAGCTCACCGGATGACGCATGGCCAATTCACCCAGACGGGTATTGAGCGAGTACTGGGTGCCGAGGGTTTCCACGGCTTTCTGCTGGACTTGCTGATTGACCTGATCGAGCAGGCTGCTCACGCCGCGTAGGGCAAAGTCGCGAAAAGTGCTGGAAAGGGCGAACAGTTTGATGAACGCGAGCTTATTAAGCTGTAGGCAAAAGGTGTCTTCGGCGGCGAGATGTTCGGTGCGGGTAGCCCGTTCACCCAGTAACGCGGCGAGGGGAAAACACTCGCCGGTGGTGATTTCGAAAGTGGTTTCCGTACCCCCCCTGGCCGTGTGCGGACGTTCGCCGACGACTCGACCCTGTTTAACGATGTAAAAGTGTTCAACCGGGCCGTCGGCGGGCTTGATGATGCTCTCGCCAGGGGCATAGAAACGCAGCTGACACTGTTCCACCAGATAGGCCAGGTGCCCATGTTCCATCTGATTGAAGGGCGGGAAGCGCTGAAGGAATTGCAAAGTGCCCTGGATGTTCTGCAACACCGCGGTTTTCCCTGCCTGTGTGAAGGCGTCCGCTTTACTCATAACCATTACCGCAGTCTTTTTTCGATTTATTGTTGTCGGATGACTCCGTCATGGTCGACCTCCAGGGCCGGAATGCCCATTGGACGTAAGTCTATCTAGGCACCAGGTGCGATGAAGTCGGAAAAACCTTACGTCATTGGAAGAAAAACCGCTCTGATTGCCTATTGGAAAATTAACCGACCAAGTGCACATTGGAGCTACTGCATAGCGATGTCTCACCACTGTGCCAGGCAACTGAATTGAACAGCTAGAGAACGCCATGTCCGACCACGATATTTTGAGCGACGCCGAGCGCGAGGCACTGAGTGCCGTCATGCACGAACCCGACCTGCCGCCGCAACGGGTGCTGATCGTCGACGACGATAAAGATGCCCGGGAAATGCTCCTGGAAATGCTGGCCATGGAGGGTATTCGTTGCCTGACGGCGTCCAGTGGCGAAGCCGCGCTCAAAATGCTGGAAGAAAAACCATCGATCGGACTGGTGATCACTGATCTGCGGATGGGCAATGTCGACGGGCTGGATCTGATCCGCCAGGTACGCGAGTCGGTGCGCGCGGCGTTGCCAATCATCATTGTCTCGGGCGACGCCGACGTGGAAGACGCCATCGCCGCGATGCATTTGAGCGTGGTGGACTTTCTGCTCAAGCCGATTGATGGCGATAAATTGCTGGAACTGGTCAAGCATGAGCTGGGGGTGGATTTGTAAGCCGCTAAAAGATCGCAGTAAACAAAAAAGCCCTGATCGCAAGATCAGGGCTTTTTCGTTTCCGGTGTTATCGCTTACTTAAAGGCCATTGGCAGCCTTGAACTCGCGACGACGACGGTGCAGCACCGGCTCGGTATAACCGTTCGGTTGCTTGGTGCCTTCAATCACCAGTTCGACCGCCGCCTGGAAGGCGATGTTGCTGTCGAAGTTTGGTGCCAGCGGACGATACAGCGAATCGCCGGCGTTCTGACGGTCAACCACCGGCGCCATGCGCTTGAGGCTTTCCATAACCTGTTCTTCTGTGACGATGCCGTGACGCAGCCAGTTGGCGATGTGCTGGCTGGAAATACGCAGCGTGGCACGGTCTTCCATCAGGCCGACATCATTGATGTCTGGCACTTTCGAACAGCCTACGCCCTGGTCGATCCAGCGCACCACGTAACCGAGAATGCCCTGGGAGTTGTTGTCCAGTTCGTTCTTGATCTGCTCGGCAGTCCACTGAGGGTTGACGGCCAGCGGGATGGTCAGGATGTCATCCACCGAAGCGTGGGCACGTTTGGCCAGCTCGGCCTGGCGGGCGAACACGTCAACCTTGTGATAGTGCAGCGCGTGCAGGGCAGCGGCGGTCGGTGACGGCACCCAGGCGGTGTTGGCACCGGCCAGCGGGTGAGCGACTTTCTGTTCAAGCATGGCAGCCATCAGGTCTGGCATCGCCCACATGCCTTTACCGATCTGTGCACGACCTTGCAGGCCAGTGCTCAGGCCGATATCGACGTTGGAGTTCTCGTAGGCGCCGATCCATTTTTCCGCCTTCATGTCCGCCTTGCGCACCATCGGGCCGGCTTCCATGGAGGTGTGGATTTCATCGCCCGTGCGGTCGAGGAAACCGGTGTTGATGAACACTACACGCTCGCTGGCGGCCTTGATGCAGGCCTTGAGGTTGATCGTGGTACGACGCTCCTCGTCCATGATCCCGACTTTGAGGGTGTTGCGCGGCAGGCCCAGCACGTCTTCGATGCGACCGAACAGCTCGTTGGTGAACGCCGCTTCTTCCGGACCGTGCATCTTCGGCTTGACGATATAGATCGAGCCGGTGCGAGTGTTTTTGCGCGAGGTGTTGCCGTTCAGGTTGTGCATCGAGGCCAGGCAAGTGACCAGGCCATCGAGAATGCCTTCCGGCACTTCGTTACCGTCTTTATCGAGGATCGCATCGATGGTCATCAGGTGACCGACGTTGCGCACGAACAACAGCGAACGCCCGTGCAGGTTTACCGCGTTACCGTCGACACCGGTGTAAGTGCGGTCGGCGTTCATGGTGCGGGTAAACGTTTTGCCACCCTTGGCGACTTCTTCCGACAGGTCGCCCTTCATCAGGCCGAGCCAGTTGCGGTAGATCACCACTTTGTCATCGGCATCAACAGCCGCGACCGAGTCTTCGCAGTCCATGATGGTGGTCAGTGCGGCTTCCATCAGGATGTCTTTGACGCCGGCCGCGTCGGTCTGGCCGACCGGGGTGCTGGCGTCGACCTGAATTTCGAAATGCAGACCGTTGTTTTTCAGCAGGATCGCGGTCGGTGCAGTGGCATCGCCCTGGAAACCGATCAGCTGTGCATCGTTGCGCAGTCCGGTGTTGCTGCCGCCTTTGAGGGCGACCACCAGTTTGCCGTCGACGATCTTGTAGCCGGTGGAATCGACATGGGAACCGGCCGCCAATGGTGCCGCTTCGTCAAGGAAGGCGCGGGCGAAGGCGATGACCTTGTCGCCACGAACCTTGTTGTAGCCTTTGCCTTTTTCCGCGCCATCGGCTTCGCTGATGGCATCGGTGCCGTAGAGCGCGTCATACAGCGAACCCCAGCGGGCGTTCGAGGCATTGAGAGCGAAACGGGCGTTCATTACCGGCACCACCAGTTGTGGTCCGGCCATGCGGGCGATTTCTTCGTCGACGTTTTGCGTCGTGGCCTGGAAATCGGCCGCTTCTGGCAGCAGATAACCTATTTCTTGCAGGAAGGCTTTGTAGGCCACGGCGTCATGCGCCTGACCGGCCCTGGATCGGTGCCAGCCATCGATACGAGCCTGAAAATCATCGCGTTTGGCGAGTAGGGCTTTGTTCTTCGGCGCCAGGTCATGAATGACCTTGTCGGCACCGGCCCAGAACTTGTCGGCGGTGAGGCCGGTACCGGGAATGGCTTCGTTGTTCACGAAGTCGAACAGGACTTTGGCGACCTGCAGGCCACCGACTTGAACGTGTTCAGTCATTGCTTGCCTCACTCTGCTCAGCTATTTCGCTTTTCAGCTCTTCAATTTAACAATGAAGCCTTGGGCCATTTAAACCACAAACCCGTCTACCAGTACATGCCAATCACGGGCGGCTGGGTTGGGACCAATCAACGGCTTGGGGCCTTGCTGACAGGGCTTTCAGGGTTGCAAACGTGCCTGCGGCAGACATCGATCCAACGTTATGTAGTGCGCGCTGCGGCATACTACATGATGAATTGCGGTTGTGAAAATCAGACTAATTACGTCGTTCTGCGACCCCATGACGCATTGCGGTCATGGTGCGGAACAGGATGTTCTCAAAAAACTACTGGATTGTTCCAGTTAAATATAAAAAGTTGTACACGATTTGTTGGCTGGCATTAGCTCGGCGGTGTGTCGGATCGCCAGCAAGCCGGCTCCTACGGGGGGTTGGCAATTTTTGTAGGCGCTGGCTTGCCAGCGATGGCGTCAGCCGATTCAGCGCAGAAACAACCCTTGCCTATACTTGGTTTTCTATAACAAAAGTCATGACCAGAGGGCTGCGCCATGGACCACCTCGTACTCACTGTAATCGCACCGGACAAGCCAGGGCAGGTCGAGCGCATTGCCCAGTGCATTGCCGAGCACGGCGGCAACTGGCTGGAAAGCCGCATGTCGCGCATGGCCGGGCAGTTCGCCGGGATTCTGCGGGTAGGCGTACCCGCAGAGGCCTACGATGAGTTGGTCGATGCCCTGCAAGCCTTGTCCGCCCACGGCATTCGCGTGCTGATTGCCGAAAGCGGCATTGAACAATCCTGCACCTGGAAGCCGATCGCCATGGAACTGGTGGGCAACGACCGTCCGGGGATCGTGCGCGACATCACGCGCTTGTTGAGCGAGCAGGGGGTGAACCTGGAGCGGCTCGTGACCGATGTGCGCCCGGCGCCGATGAGCAGCGAGCCGTTGTTCCACGCCGAGGCGCTGCTCGCCGTTCCACTGACGTTGTCCCTGGACGTGTTGCAGTCACGCCTGGAAACCCTGGCAGACGATCTGATGGTGGAATTGGTGCTGCGCAGCGAGCCCTGAGAGGTTATCCAAGTTAAACGTGCACCTGCCTGTGGATAAGCTGTAGAGACACCCCGCCAGCCCACGCCGGCCGGGGTTCTTCAGGATCTGATCAAAAAACCAGCAGTTTCAGGGACTTGCGCACAAACGCCGGGGATCACGCTGTGGATAACCTTGGGAAGGAACGATGCAGGCCACGTGAAACGTGGCTTGCAGAGGTTTGTGTGTTTTTTGATCAGCCGCGGCGGCGCAAGCTTACCCACGCGTCAATGCTGTAAACCGCCAGGCCCGCCCAGATAAAAATGAACGCCAGCAGCGTGCTGGATGACAAGTGTTCGCCAAACAGCAGAACGGCTTGCAACAGCACCAGCGTCGGCGCCAGGTACTGGAGAAACCCGAGGGTTGTGTAGGGCAAATGCCGTGCAGCGGCGTTGAAACAGACCAGCGGCACCAGCGTGACAGGTCCGGCAGCGACCAGCCACCAGGCTTCGGAGGTGGACCAGAATTCGGCCTGGGCACTGCTGGCGGTCGGGTTGAACAGCAACCAGGCGACGGCAATCGGTACCAGCATCCAGGTTTCCACGACCAGGCCGGGCAGTGCCTTGACCGGTGCCTGCTTGCGAATCAGGCCGTAGAACCCGAAGGTCAGCGCCAGCACCAGCGACACCCAAGGCAGGCTGCCGACTTGCCAGACCTGCTGCGTCACACCGACTGCCGCGAGGCCGACGGCAACCCACTGCATGCGCCGCAGGCGTTCACCGAGGATCAGCATGCCCAGCAGGACGTTCACCAGTGGGTTGATGTAGTAGCCGAGGCTGGCATCGAGCATGCGTCCGTTGTTCACCGCCCAGACATAGGTCAGCCAGTTGGCCGCGATCAACGTGCCGCTCAGGGCCAGGATCGCCAGTCGTCGTGGGTTGTCCCGCAACTCGCGCCACCAGCCCGGGTGCTTCCAGACCATCAGCAGCAAGGCGCCAAACAGCGCCGACCACAGCACGCGATGAACGATGATCTCCACGGCGGGAACGCTGGCAATGGCTTTGAAATAGAGTGGGAAAAGTCCCCAGATGATGTAGGCACTCAGGCCCAGAATATACCCGCGACGCGGGTTGGCGGCTTGCATGCAGAATCCTTGCTTAGGTAGCTAACAAAGAAGGGATTGTAAGGAGATTTGTCTGCGGATGCCTGACTGAATAGGTACGTTATTTGTGAACACGAATGAGTGTGGGAGCGGGCTTGCTCGCGAATACGGTTTCACATTCAACAGTCGCGCGGCCTGAAGTATCGCATTCGCGAGCAAGCCCGCTCCCACAGGGTTTCGTGTAATTCAGAAGAGTTTCAGCGGCTCTTCATTCAACGCCGCCAGCTGCTCACGCAACGCCAGAACCTGATCCCCCCAATAACGCTCCGTGCCGAACCACGGGAAGCTGCGTGGGAACGCCGGATCATCCCAGCGGCGGGCCAGCCAGGCGCTGTAGTGCATCAGCCGCAGGGCGCGCAGTGGTTCGATCAGGGCCAGTTCCCGTGGATCGAAGTCGTGGAATTCGTTGTATCCGTCCATCAACTCCGACAGCTGCCCCAGGCAGTCCTGGCGATCACCGGCGAGCATCATCCAGATGTCCTGCACCGCCGGGCCCATGCGGCAGTCATCGAGATCGACGATGTGGAACATTTCGTCACGACACATCATGTTGCCCGGGTGGCAATCACCGTGCATGCGGATGTTCTGGTGCGGTGTATTGCTGTAGGCATCTTCCACACGCTTGAGCAGGTCGCGGGCCACTGATTCGTAGGCCGGTAGCAGGCTGCGGGGAATGAAATTGCCTTCGAGCAAGGTCGCCAGCGAATCATGGCCGAAGTTTTTCACGGCCAGCGCTTCACGGTGCTCAAAGGGCTTGGTGGCGCCAACGGCGTGCAGGCGACCGAGCAATTGTCCCAGACGATACAACTGATCGAGGTTGCCGGGCTCGGGTGCCCGGCCGCCTCGACGCGGGAATAAGGTGAAACGGAAGCCGTTATGTTCGTGCAGGGTTTCACCGTTGTGAATCATCGGCGCAACGACGGGCACCTCGACCTCGGCGAGCTCGAAGGTGAACTGATGCTCTTCCAGAATCGCTTCGTTGGTCCAGCGTTGCGGCCGGTAGAACTTGGCGATCAGCGGCTCGGCGTCTTCGATGCCGACCTGGTAGACGCGGTTCTCGTAGCTGTTGAGCGCGAGAATGCGCGCGTCGCTGAGAAAGCCGATGCTTTCGACGGCATCGAGCACGAGGTCTGGCGTGAGGGTTTCAAACGGGTGGGCCATGCTGACTCCTGCGCGCAGCAGGCTGCTGCGTCCGGCCAGGCATGGTAGCGCAGACGGGCTGCTTTAGGGGCTGGGCTTGAGATATGTGGTGTCTGGGCTGACGCCATCGCGAGCAGGCTCGCACACAGGTGATCGGTGTTGTGCCGAAGTTTGCATGCACACAGACGATCCAATGTGGGAGATTCTATGGTTGAGGGGAAGCCCTCAACTGACTTTTGGCTGATATTCGCTTTGTCCTTTCAGCAAGGCGAATACCACCCGAGCAAGCTT
>NZ_LMLH01000027.1 GCF_001421885.1 Pseudomonas sp. Leaf48 | reverse complement strand
CCCGAACTCAGCAGTGAAACGATGCATCGCCGATGGTAGTGTGGGGTTTCCCCATGTGAGAGTAGGTCATCGTCAAGATTAAATTCCGAAACCCCTATCTGCATATGCAGGTAGGGGTTTTGTTTTTGGTCGCGGGAAAATCCAGCACAAATTGGCAGAGTTATTTTTGCCTGAGAACACTAGAATAGGCCCAACTTATTCAGAGTCAGAGCCCTTATGCCGGATCCGGTTGACGCCTCCAGGCTGTCAGAATTACCGCTTGAGAACCTGGTTGCCTGTCACGAGTGCGACTTGCTGATGCGCAAGCCAGAGCTCGCCCACGGCGAAAAAGCCCTGTGCCCGCGCTGCGGTTACGAACTCTATGCCCATCGGCACAACGTGGTGCAGCGCAGCCTCGCCCTGGTCATCAGTGCCCTATTGTTGTTTGTCCCGGCGAACTTTTTACCCATCATGCAACTCAATCTACTCGGACAATCGTCGCAAGACACTGTCTGGAGCGGGGTTGTCGCGCTTTTCGATACGGGCATGCAAAGCGTTTCAGTCATTGTGTTCCTGTGCAGCATGGCTATACCGCTACTCAAGCTGCTCTGCCAATTGGCCGTCTTGCTGAGTATCCGTTTTGACGTCGGACGCAGTTATGGCTTGTTGCTCTATCGCATTTATCACCATTTACGCGATTGGGGGATGCTCGAGGTTTACCTCATGGGCGTATTGGTGGCGATCGTAAAGCTGGCAGATATGGCAGCGATCACCGTGGGCTTGGGCCTGGTGTGCTTCATCAGTTTGTTGCTGGTCCAGATCTGGCTGGAGGTCGTAATGTCCCCACACCAGATCTGGCAGGCTTTATCAGGAGAGGATGCCCATGCGGGCGATTGATGCAGGCATTCTGATTTGTATGGAATGCCATGAATTGAACAGGCAGGAAGCCGAGACGCACGAGCAAGTCTGTACTCGCTGCGGTGCGTTGGTGCACGCCCGTCGGCCGAACAGTCTGGTGCGTACCTGGGCGTTGCTGATAACTGCCGCCATTCTTTATATACCAGCCAATGTTTTGCCGATCATGACGGTGAACACTCTGGGCAAAGGCGACCCCAGCACTATCATGTCCGGCGTCATCGACCTGGTTCATTATGGGATGTTTCCTATTGCGGCCGTGGTGTTTGTCGCCAGTATCGTGGTGCCCACTTTCAAACTGGTGGGTATTGCGCTGCTGCTGTTCTCCGTGCAACGCCGACAGCCACTTTCGGCGCGGCAGCGTATCTGGATGTACCGCTTCATTGAATTCATCGGCCGCTGGTCGATGCTCGATATCTTTGTGATCGCCATCCTGGTGGCGGTGGTGAATTTCGGGCGCATTGCCAGCATCGAAGCCAATCCTGGCGCCATCGCCTTCGCCTCCGTGGTGATTCTGACGATGCTTGCCGCTGTAACTTTCGATCCCCGACTGATTTGGGATAACACGGAGTCGGACGACGACCATGACTGATTTGCCTGTAGCGAAAACCCGACCGGCCTCGAACTGGTCTGCCATTTGGGTTCTGCCCCTGATCGCCTTGATCATCGGTGGCTGGCTTGGCTGGCGTGCCTATAACGAGACCGGCATCCTGATTCAGGTACGCTTTGAAAGTGGTGAAGGCATTCAGGCCAACAAGACCGAGGTTGTCTACAAAGGCATGTCGGTCGGCAAGGTCAAAAGCCTCAAGCTCGATGACGAAGGCAACTCAAAAGGCGTCATCGCCACTGTCGAGATGAACAAGGATGTAGAGCAATACCTCAAGACCAGCACGCGTTTCTGGCTGGTAAAGCCGAGCGTGACCCTGGCCGGGATTACCGGTCTGGAGACGCTGGTATCGGGTAACTATGTGGCGATAAGCCCGGGGGAGGGCGAACCTTTACGCAAATTCAAGGCCCTGAAGGAGGAGCCGCCGCTTTCCGATGCGCAGCCAGGTCTGCACCTGACCATCAAGGCCGATCGCCTGGGTTCGTTGAATCGTGGCAGCCCGGTGTTCTACAAGCAGATCAAGGTCGGTCAGATCAAGAGCTACGTGCTCTCCGAAGACCAAAGTACCGTGGAGCTCAAAGTCTTCATTGAGCCCACCTACGCCAAGCTGGTGCGCAAACATACGCGTTTCTGGAATGCCAGTGGGATCAGCATTGATGCCAACCTCTCGGGGGTGAAAGTACGCAGTGAGTCCCTGGCCAGCATCGTCGCTGGCGGTATCGCATTCGCCACACCGGAGAATCGCAAGGACAGCCCGCCCACCGATCCGAGTTTGCCGTTCAGGCTCTACGAAGACTTCGATGCGGCGGCGGCCGGTATTCGGGTCAAGGTCAAACTGACCGATTTCGATGGCTTGCAGGCCGGCCGTACGCCGGTGATGTACAAGGGCATCCAGGTCGGCAATCTCAAGGCTTTGAAAGTAGACCCGGACCTGTCTGGTGCGACTGCCGAACTGACCATGGACCCGCTAGCTGAAGACTATCTGGTCGAGGGTACGCAGTTCTGGGTGGTCAAACCGTCGATTTCCCTGGCAGGGATCACCGGATTGGAGGCACTGGTCAAAGGTAACTACATCGCCGTACGTCCTGGTGATAAAGGCACCGCACCACAACGCGAGTTCGCGGCTCGGCCCAAGGCGCCACCATTGGATCTGCGTGCGCCTGGCCTGCACCTGGTGTTGTTCACGGAAAACCTCGGTTCGCTGGAAGTCGGCAGCCCGGTTCTCTACAAGCAGGTAAAAGTCGGTTCTGTGCAGAGTTACCAGTTCTCGCGCACCAAGAAGCAACTCGTCATTGGCGTGCACATCGAGAAGGAATACGAAGGCCTGGTCAATGCCTCGACACGCTTCTGGAATGCCAGCGGGATTACGCTCACGGGCGGGCTGAGCGGCGGGATCCAGGTGAAAAGCGAATCCTTGCAGAGCTTGATGGCCGGCGGCATTGCGTTCGACACACCGCTGGCCAAGGCGCCGCTGGAGAAGCGGGTACCAAGGTTCCGCTTGTTTACCAGCAAGGAGGAGGCTACGCAAAAAGGCGAAATCATCACGATCAGGGTCGATCGTGCCGATGGCCTGAGCACCGGTACGCCGATTCGCTTCAAGGGTCTGGATGTCGGCAAGATCGAAGACGTGGACCTGAGTGACGACCTGCAATCGGTGCTACTGACCGCGCGTATCAATGAGGTGCCGGAGCGTATCGCCCGGGTCGGCAGCCAGTTCTGGGTGGTCAAGCCTGAGCTGGGGCTGCTCAAGACTGCGAACCTGGAAACATTGGTGACCGGGAAATACATCGAGGTGCAGCCCGCATCGAAGAATCTGGGGCCGCAGAAAAACTTTGTGGCGCTGCCCAACCCACCAGAGACTGCCAAGCAGGAAGCCGGTTTGAGCCTGGTGTTGAGCGCACCGCGACGTGGATCGTTGAAGCCCGGAGTACCGGTGACCTATCGCGAAATCGCCGTGGGCAAGGTCACGGGATACGAGCTGGGTCAGACCGCCGACCGTGTGCTGATCCGCATTCTGATCGAGCCGAAGTACGCGCCATTGGTACACAGCGGTACGCGGTTCTGGAACACCAGCGGATTCGACTTCGACGTCGGTCTGTTCCGTGGGGCGACCGTGCGTACCGAGTCCCTGGAAACCATGATCCAGGGTGGCGTTGCCTTCGCCACGCCGGACGGCGAGCGCATGGGCAGTCCGGCGCGGCCGGAGCAGACGTTTGCACTGTTTGACAAGTTCGAAGATGAATGGCTGACCTGGGCGCCGAAGATTCCCCTCGGCAAATAGTTTTTCGGTGTCTGTGATGGCCTCTTCGCGGGCAAGCCCGCTCCCACAGGATTTGCGCGATTTCAAAGTCGGCGCAGGACCTGTGGGAGATTCTATGTTTGGGGGGAACCCCCAAGCATAGAATTTGGCTTGTATTCGCTTTGGTTTTTCATCAAGGCAAACAATACCCGAGCTAATTTT
>NZ_LMLH01000026.1 GCF_001421885.1 Pseudomonas sp. Leaf48 | reverse complement strand
ACCAGTCACCCAAAAAATACTGACGCATCGCCAGGCGAAGACCACCGATCATGATCAGGCTCAACCACCAGTAGTTGAAAATGATTGAGCGTGGGACGACGTTTAGTTGATTGCTGTACCAATAAACAACTACGCCAAGAATCAGCGACGACAGGCTGACCGCCTTGATGATTGCAATTAACGCATCGTTGCCAAAGTAACGCATGACTGCGCGATACATGCCAAATCGGATGAACAACGGGATAGCAATTACCGGCGCGCTCAAAAAAAGCCACGAATGGACAAACAGGGGATTGACCATATCATCAATACCAAGGCGAACCAGAAATGCCAACCACAGCGCTGCCCAGACGAGAACAACGTCGGCCGCAACCTGAAGGAACCGTTTTTGACGGCGCGGCAGCTCAAGCAACAATTTTCGCAATTTATCCATAACTCCTTTGCACACCCCGAACCGCGCCCCATAGCCTTGCTTGATCAGTGTACATCTCCGGACGCACTAGCCAACTCAAATAATCATAAATCAGATACTGAAGGCGATGATTTTTCGACTTCACCCGCGTGAAATTTTAACGCCAGAATCACGAGGGGGAGATAGGCGATTATCAGCCCTAGCACACCATCTACTCCAAAGGAAGTAACGCAAACCGCAATGGGTAGCAACCAGCCGATATTGATTGCTCCGACAACAAGAGTAACTGGCAAGTGCTTGCGATACCGGCGTGATGCAAACTGATAGGCGTGACTACGATGAGCCTCATAAACTTTGTCACCGCGAACCAGGCGACGAATCAATGTAAAGGTTGCGTCTACAATAAACACGCCCAACAGGATCAGCCAGGCCCAAAGCAACTGTGGTGCAATCCAGGCGGCCTGAATTGAGACGACACCGAGTACCATGCCGATGAATCCACTTCCAGCATCCCCCATGAAGATGCGTGCAGGCGGAAAATTCCAGAAAAAAAATCCTACAACCGCCATCGCTAACAGTCCTGGAACCCATATCTGGCTTTCGAATCCATTCAGCCAATACAGCAGACAAGCTCCCAGGCACGCTGAAATCGCTTCAATACAGGCTAAGCCATCGATTCCATCCATGAAATTGTAAAGATTGAGCATCCAGACAAGATAGACAGTCGCCAGGACGCATCCTAGCCAACCAAGATTCAAAGTCCATCCAAACAAGAGAATCGGAGGCGGACCTCCCAGATAGAACAAGGCCCAAGCGGCCGCAAAAAAATGACCTAACAGGCGCCAACGTGCTGCTACATGACCATGATCATCAATAAAACCCACGACTGCGACCAGGCCACCCGCTCCCCCGATAGCAATCAAAAGTGGCATGGTTGCCAACTTCGCCCAGGCCAGAAACGGTAGCGCCAGCAAAAATGCGATGACGATCGCGACACCGCCGCCCGTGGGGATGGGTACTAAATGAGAGCTACGCGCATTGGGGACGTCAACAACCCTTCGAGCCAATGCATAACGACGTAATACGGCTGTCAATATTAATGAAACAATCGCAACCGCAGGTATTAACCACAAATAGATCATTGTTATTTACTTTCTATAAAATATCGTGCTGTAGCTCTCAGCGCATCATCCGCCGAGACTGGAGGCTTCCATCCCAGCAATGAACGAGTTTTGCTTATGTCTACCTGCAACGATCCGCATAACCGGTTTGTCAGCGCTTTCTTTCCGACCAACGTAGCTAATCCTCGCAGAATGCCAGTAGGTATTGGTACAAGCCGAGCCGTACGCCCAAGGCCAAGCGCTATTTTGCGGAGCAATTGAGTGGTAGAAAGATCCTCACCATCACTGACCAGAAAGGTTTGGTTAGCGGCCGCCGGATGAATGATACAGGTGACAATCAAATCCACCAGATTGTCCACAGCTACGAAACTACGGCTGTTGTGAATCGCTCCAAATGGAAGGGGAAAACCTTTATCGAGCCATCGTATCATACTTAGAAAGTTAGCCTTGACCCCCGGGCCGTAAACCAGCACTGGCCTTATGACCACTACCTCCATCCCGGTTTCCATGGCCAATTCTCGCAACCGCTCTTCGGCTTCCATCTTGGATATCCCATAGGAATCTGCCGGAGCTGGCGTGTCATCGGGAGAATACGTGATCCCCCTATTGGTACTTTCGCCATTCACCTTGATGGAACTGATGAATATGAAGCGACGAACGCCTGCAGACGCAGCCTGGCGCGCAAGATTCACTGTACCTTCAACATTGACTCGCCTGAATGCCGCCAAGGGGTCAATGTCGGCATCATTCATCACGTGAACGCGAGCCGCAGTATGTATGACAATGTCTACGCCGATGAGACCGTTTTTCCAGGATGTAGCTCCATCAATACTGTCAACGTGGATCGTCGAGACTTGATTATGAAGTAATTGCGATCCATTACGCAGCGCGACAATGACAGTGTAGTTTCTTGCGAGCAGACACCTTAGAGTCGCCCCACCAACAAAGCCTGTTGCACCAGTTAAAAATACATTCTTCGACATTACTGAGTGGTCCTTCGCAACGTAGCAACGCGAAACAGCACTTCCAGACGCTCCATAAGTGCAGATTTGGAATAGTGGTTCAAATAGTAGGACCGCCCCGAACGCCCCATAGCCTCACGTTGAGCAGAGGATTTGGTGGCCAACTCCAGAGTAACCCTCACCAGCCCTTGGACATCACCTGAAGGGCAAGAAAATCCTGCGCCAGACTCTTCGATTACGCGTGCAGCCTCCCCATTGATCATACCCAGAATCGGCTTGCTTGAAGCCATATAAGCCTGGATTTTCCCGGGAATAGTTTTCTCGAATATATCATGGGTTTTCAACGAAACCAGCAACCCATCGGCACAAGCAAACACCCCAGGCATCTCGCTCAGAGGGTGTCGCCCCAGCAGCAATACGTTGCTCAAGTTTCTTGTCGTGACTTGTTCATGTAACCATTTACTCATACGCCCATCCCCCACAATCACCCAACGCACTGCAATTTTGCTCCTCAATGCTTCTGCGGCCTCCAGGATCGCGGGGAAATCTTGCGCTTCGCCTAAATTTCCTGCAAAAACAATCGTGAAAACCGAATCATCTCGCTCTAGCAAACTTGAAGGGAGTGGAGTGGAAGACGAAAAATCATCCTCAGCCCAACTTGGAAAATAAATCAAACGCTCTGGGGGGATTTCCTTCGTGCAATATTGTTTCACGTTATCAGCGAAACCTTTGGACTGCAAAAGCAAATAATCAGCACGATTGTAGATTGTGCTAACTACCCGTCCGACCAAAGATAACAACGTAGGCTGACGGAGTACCCCTACTGCCCTCAGAGTATCCGGCCAAAGATCTAGGATCCAGACAAAAACCGGGACTTTCTTTATCCGCCCCAGCACCACTGCGGGAATTGCAGCCATAATAGGAGACACTGCGTATACGAATACCGCATCAAACCTCTCACTTCTAAGCTTGAAAACACCAAGTGTGGAAGCGCTGAGAAAAAAAGATATGTAATTTAAAATCAGGCTGACACTACATTTTCCACGCGAGACTAATGGAACTCTAACTATGCGCGCACCGAAGTAATTTTTGAAACGCTCAGGACTGGTACTAAATTCCGAAAAAACTGAGCCCTCGGGGTAATTTGGCCATCCGGTCAACACAACGACCTCATGACCACTTTCCGAGAAATCACGAACCAAGTCATTGATACGCATATTCTCCGGCCAAAAATACTGCGTAACTACCAGAACCCTTAACTTATTTTTAATCATTTCTGCAGCTCAACTCAGCATTTTTTGCTTATACAAGGCTACTGCAGATAACCCCATTGCTTTATCGGAAGTATTCGGAATGCAGTGCCCAGCACCGCAGCCATTACGAATAGTTGAAGCTCCATGACATGAATTGAGTGAAGTAGCTTTTCCAAAGCTGCACTTTAAACTTAGGCTATGTCATGGGACTGTCAAAAATGTGTACGTTACAGGATA
>NZ_LMLH01000025.1 GCF_001421885.1 Pseudomonas sp. Leaf48 | reverse complement strand
CCACCCGGCCGCGAAAGCAAATGGCTGCGCCAGGCCCGYGCCTACGCCGGCGACACCTACGGCCTGCACCTGCCGCTGATCGCCGGCACCGAAGTGGCGATCGCCTTCGAACAGGGCGACCCGGATAGACCCTACATCGCCCACGCCTTGCATGATGACCAGCACCCGGACCTCGTGACCATGCGCAACGACCACCGCAATGTGTTGCGTACTCCGGCCAACAACAAATTGCGCCTGGACGACACTCGGGGGCAGGAGCACATCAAGCTCAGTACCGAGTATGGGGGCAAGAGCCAGCTCAATCTNGCGTACTCCGGCCAACAACAAATTGCGCCTGGACGACACTCGGGGGCAGGAGCACATCAAGCTCAGTACCGAGTATGGGGGCAAGAGCCAGCTCAATCTCGGGCATTTGGTCGATGCCGAGCGGAAGAAGCGTGGGGAAGGGTTTGAGCTGCGCACCGATGATTGGGGCAGTTTGCGCGCAGGCAAGGGCGTGTTCATCAGTGCCGATGCGCAGCCCAAGGGGCAAGGTCCGGTGCTCGATATGAGCGCAGCACTGGAACAACTCAACAACGCCTTGAGCCTGGTGAATTCCCTGGCACAAAGTGCCGTCGAATCCGGGGCTCTCGCCGCGGATCTGCAGTCGCAAAAGGGACTCATGGCGGCGCTTGGCGGCCTTGAAAAGGCCGGTCTGGTCGCCTCGGCACCCGACGGTATCGCCTTGACGACACCTGCCGACATTCAACTGTCGGCATGGCAAAACCTCACCGCCACAGCAGGTGACAGCGCCGATATCAGCGTGCTCAAGCGCTTCAGCGTGGCGGCGGGCGAAGCCATCAGCCTGTTCGCGCAAAAGCTCGGTATGAAGCTTTTAGCAGCGAGAGGCCCGGTAGAGATCCAGGCGCAAAGCGATGCCATGACTCTGCTGGCGGAGAAGAACATGACGATTTGCAGCGTCAATGGCGAACTCGTTCTTACTGCCCCTGAAGGGATCACGCTGGCCAGCGGCGGCGCCTTTTTAAAAATCAAGAACGGCGCCGTAACAGTCGGTGCGCCGGAAGGGGTGCGGGTCGAGAGCGACGATGTCGTCTTCAGCGGCTCGGCGGCCCTGGAAATGGCTTCGACCGCCATGGCTATCAAAGACCCCATCTATGCCAATCCCCTGCGTGGCCGGTTTCAGGTCAAGGACCCGGCAGACAAGGATCCGGTGCCCTATGTGCCTTATCGAATAGTAACGGCAGATGGCCGTGTCATAAAGGGTGTCACCGATGCCGAGGGTTATACCCAGCGCCATCACGGTCTGGACCCACAAAACTTTCAGCTGTTTGTCGACTGATCAAGGAGTCTGAACATGAGTCAGGACGAAACCCCTGCCGCTGTAAACCGGCTGAGCCGAAAAGACACAGCGCAAGTTGCCTATTATCAGGCCGCGCGATGCTACTACCGCCCGGAAACCGAAGAATTGATCTTCATCGCCGACGACCATGCGGGCAAATTTGCAGGCCACTGGCGCGAGATGAACCTGCGCATGGACGAGTTTCATCGGGCCAACGCCCAGTATTCCAGCGCGCTGGAACACTATGCCGGCGCAGTGGCGAAGGCTGCCCTGCTTCCCCTGGAGGAAGAGAAGCGAAGGAGAGCAGTGGCAGCGGCCGAGACTGAACTGGAGAAAAGCCGGGCCGCATTGAAGGAAAGACTTGGCGAGTTCTCCACCAGTGGCATGAGCTATGACGATGTTGTCGAGTTGATCCCCGTGGTTCAGGCAAAAGACGGACGCAGAGGCAAGCCCAAGCGTTATGCCTATGTGAAAAAAGGTTTCTTCAGCCAGAGCCAGACCGGCAGAAAACTGCACGCCGTCTCCATGAAGGGCAAGGACAAGAAGTCGGCGAAGGAAAGCATCTTCAGCAAGGATAAACAGGGCAACACGCTGATATCCACCAGCAAACTTGCCGAGCAACTGACGTCCCTGGAGTGGCCGAAAATCAAGCTGGACCTCAAGGATGTGCTGAAGTGGACCGGCTCGGATTTCGATCTGGACGAACTGAAAAAAGACTTCGTGCTGTTCGATTGGGCGGAAAGCTGGAACCACAGCCTGAACGAGGGCACAGAGAAGCTCGGCGCCAACGTCGACGTGACCCGTGGCGCACAGTTCATGCGCTTTGTTTCCAATGTTGGCGCCAGCGGCGAATTTGATGTGCAAAAGGGCAACGTTGCCTTCAAGGGAGAAGCCAAAAGCAGCCTGACGCTGGCCTCGGGCCTGGTCAGTTTCAACGCCTTCGTCCCTGATCGGGTTGGCTGGGCATTGCGCTACACCAACGCCAAAGGCGTCGACTTCAACATGGGCATGCTGCGCCTGTGCCTGACTCCCGAGTTGAGCGGGTTCATCGGAGCCTCCGTACACCTGGAGGGGCAACTGCAGGTCGTGATGCAGGGCGATCAGCAACTGCTCGCTGGCCAACCCGGTGGCCGCCTGCCCCGTTTCAGCGAACGAAAAACCCGCGGCGCAGTGTTCCATCAGCAAATGGCCGCCGAAGACGAAGGCCTGACCCTTACCGCCCAAGGCTTCGCCGGCGCCCGGGTGGAAGGCAGCCTCAAGGGCAGCTTGCAATGGCTCAAACCCACGCCGCCTGCGGACTTGAATTCGAGCGTGGCAGGGTTGCTGCAGTCCAGTGGGGAATACACTGATTTTTGCAGTATCGGCGGCAGCATTGCCGGGCTGGCGGGGGCAGGGGCTAAGGGCGGTGTTATTTGTGAGGTAGGGACAAATAACATCGTGGAGTTTGGGGCTTGGTTGATTTATCAGTTGTATCGGTTGGATTATGGGTTTTTTGATTTGGTGGATAAGGAGGCATTTAAGGCTTATAGCCAATATTGTGTTGTTCGATTGGGTGACACCAGGGCTGATGTGTATGGGGTCTTGGTGAAGTTGTCGGCTGGTGTTAGTTCTGTTGCTTCAGAGTTTGACAGATTTATAAGTTCCGCAATTAATGAGGGTAAGGATAGGTTTGGGGCGTCAAAGCGGAGAAATCAGCTTTCCAAAAATATTATTAATCAGTCTCAAAGTCTTCTGCTACTCACGCCAGAGTCAAAGGGGATTTTGCTTTATGTACTTACTCGTCACGGTATATGGGACCATTTGGATGCGGGGAATCGTGGAGATGGTTTTGTTCCCGATTTATATGGCGACCGAAAGGCAGCAGTGATATGGGTGCTTAAAAGCATTCAAACAATCTCCGAGTGGAATAAAGTGTTCTGCAGAATGGCGCCAGATGGAAAAAATTTAGCCAGTAATGATGATGAGGCCTTGGTAGTGGAACGGCAGGAACAGCAATTGATCAATTTTCTTAAGGAAGGAATAAATCGCGATCAGGATTTGTATAAGGCAAAACAGGAGATTGCTGCCATTTACAATAATCTGAAAGCGGAAATTGCGTGGGGGTACGCGCTAGCTATGAATGATACTGTCTACTATAGACTCAACTCTAGCCCCAATCCTCATTATCCTACGAAGTGATCGTTCGGCCCTTGTGAGGATTCTTCAGTCAAGTTGGTGTGATAAAAGGAGTAAGGGCAAGTATGAAAAATTTAGTCGTGGTCTGGTTGTCTGCTTTTTTGCTGGTTGGATGTGAGCAGTCTGAAAAGCCAGTCGAATTACTAAAGAAGGAAGGAGTGGCGCTGGATCTGGAGCAATTTATTGCCGACCTGAAAGGTAATTTGGTTTATGTCGAGGGTGGGGACTTTATGATGGGCGATTATGGGGCGCAATTCGGGCCTGAAAAATTGCCTTACGACGCAGATAAGGATAGTAAGCCCCTTCACCAAGTTCAATTGACAGGCTACTCAATTGAAAGGTTTAAAGTTACTAATCTTGCGTTCCAGTTTTACTTGAAATACAACGGGATGCAGCTTCGTCAGGATGTCGCTGGAAGTATGTTTAAAACCTTCAGTATTTCACCAAAAAACCCAGCTCACATGGATTGGCATGAAGCTAATGAGTACTGCAATTGGTTGGCGGATATCAGTTCACTACCGTTCGCATTACCAACGGAAGCTCAATGGGAATACGCTGCGCGTAGCCGTGGGCAATTTTTGATGGTGGCAACGGACGATGGGACTTACAAGGTTGCTCGTGAGGCCAGAAACGGCGAAGAGGGCCGTAGAGGAATCAATATATCCACGACGTGGGATCGTGAAGCCTTTGCCAAGGAGATGGGGTGGAGGACCGAGGGTTTGACAGTATTACCTGTAGATAGCTTTCCGCCAAATCCGCTCGGTTTGTATTCTATGTCCGATAACGGGCAGGAGTGGGTCAAAGATTGGTATGATCCGGACTATTATAAAAAATCCCCGCTGAAGGATCCACAAGGGCCGGACAGCCCCATGCACAAGGACTATTTTGGGCGCGATACGAAAGTTGTCCGTGGCCAAGAACTTGCCAATCCGTTTTGGGGGGGCGGTGTGAATGTTCATAGAGCAGCTGCTGATCCAAGCGGTCGTCTGTTTGATAATGAGTTGGCTTATCTAAGCTCAAAAACAGCGCGGTGTGTTGTCAATAATTCGGAACCTTTGAATTAGGTTCTGTTCGTTGAGGTTGGGCCAAATTTTGCTATCCAATTAAAGGCAAGTGATTTTTATTTGCCTATAAAATTTGTTTAAATGGATTTTAAAAAATGAGAATAAAATCTTTTGTAAAATACGGTTTTGCCGTCGTTGGAGTCGCCCTGCTTGCAGGCGCCGCAATATCCTACACGAACACCAACAAATTTCTAGAAACCGCCGTTACCACGAAAGGCGCAGTCGTGGATTTACTCAAGATTCGAAGTGATGATTCTTACAGTTTCAAGCCCGTCATAGAATTCACTGCAGCCAATGGTCAGCAAGTGGAATTCACCTCTTTGGGTTCAAGCAATCCACCCGCCTATTCAGTCGGGGAAAGCGTAGAAGTGTTGTATTCACCGTCTGACGTGCAGAGTGCAAAAATAAACAGCTTCTCTGCGCTCTGGGGTGGCTTCCTGGTTATGTTGATTCTGGGAGTGGTCTTTTCATGCGTTGCAGCGGTGATGTTTTTAGTCGGCAAATTGCGCAATCGCAGGAAGGCCTACTTGCAGCGCAACGGCGTAGCGGTAGAAGCCGAGTTTCAATCCGTGTCGCGAAATCGCAGCATTTCAGTGAATGGTGAAAATCCCTTCGTGATCGTATGCCAATGGCTGGATCCAGTGTCTTCAGCGATGCATGTGTTTAGAAGTGAAAGTCTTTGGTTCGATCCTTCCAGCTACATCAAAGACAAAACCATCCGGGTGTTTTTCGAGCGTAATAATCCGATGAAATTCCATGTCGATGTTTCGTTCCTGCCCAAGTTGACGCGTTGAGTCTGCGTACGGTAGATCGCAGATCTGGAGGTTTTATGAGGGATGTTGTATGCACCGGCGACAAACTGTCGTCCCGCGGCGCCGGCGGCCTGAAGCATCGAGGCGGCGATTGCCACCCCTTGCTGACTAAGCGTCTGCGGGCGAGGAGGCTGTAAGGTGCCAATCGATTTGCGAGCGTTACCACAAAAGCGCGTTCAGCCGACGCCTCCCGGCAAGTGGCGCTGGTGCCTGGTGGTTTTATTGTGCGCTGTGTTGGGGGCAGGGTTGGTGATATGGCTGTGGCCGGAGGACTCGGTGCAGATGTCCCTGTGGTTCTGGTGCTGTGTCCTGGTTTTTCCCTTGATCCCGGGTCTATTGCTGTTTGCCTTTCGCCGCATGGCCTATGAGCGCCAACAGGATTTTGTCCAGAGCTGGAATCAGCATCTCAATGAGCTGGAACAGGGGCTCATTGAGCAAGGTCAGCGCAGGCTTGCCCTGTTGACGCCGTCTTACTGTACACCCGCGGCCAACAACCGGTTGGCTCAGGCGTTGCGTAGCGGCAGCAAGCCGCTGCAGCCGACCTACCTTTCCGACTCGGATACGACGCTGCGCCTGAGTCAATTGAAGCCAGCGGCCCAGCGTTACACGCTGGAGGATTACACGCAGCGTTTGACGAAGTATTTCCGGCAGGTGATCGCTGGTTTTGATGAGGATTTGCAGCGTCTGGTGGGTAATACGCCTTTGCGCCTGCGCATCAAACACAATCGGATACTGGACGACGAGCAGGTCCTGGCGCTCTGGCGCGAATGTGCAGGGGAGACTTGGACGGTCGATCAAGTGGCGGTGGTCGACGACGACGGCTTGGTATGGCTGGACGCCTGGCTGGACGACCCGTCGCCTCCAGCGCTGGTTCTGTCTGTGGAGGTGCAGCTGTTTCAACAGCCCACGGCCCAACAGGCGGAGTCAGTCTCCATCCTGCTGCTTGCGCAGCCCGAGTGGTGTGTGGGGCAAAAGGTGGTGCCGGATGCCTGGGTGCACCGCCCGGTTGTCATGACCGATGAGGGGGATTCTCTTGAGGATGCGCTCCTTTGGGGGCAGGTAAAGCGCGATGGCGAGTCCTGTTTCGCCTGGCAGACCCAGATACCCGGCGATCGGTTGCGCAACTTGAACATTGCCTTGGGTGCAGCCGGTCAACCCCACTCCACCGATCGGTGCCAGATGATCGATGATGCGTTCGGTTTGCCAGGCCGTGCGGTCGGCAACCTAGCGCTCATCATTGCCAGTGAATACGCGGTGGCGCAGAGCCAACCGCAACTCATCATGCTGCAGGACGTTTCGCCGCAATGGTGCGTCGTCCGGCCAGCTGGATGATTGATAAGGATTAGTCATGAAACAAGTCAGTGTCTGGATCGTGGTGCTTTGCCTGTTTGTCATCGGTGGCTTGTTGATCTGGGTGGATAACCCGATTCTCGGGGTCAAAACAACAGCTGAACGGGGGACGCTCATGGCATGGCTGCTGGCGGCGTGCCTGGTGGTGCTGTTCCTGGAAAGCCTTGTCGTTCTGGCGGTCAGGAAGCTCGCGGCACTGGAGCTCTTCTCGCGGGTGCAGCACAAGCTTGGGGAATTTGTTCCAGGGGCGGACCGAAACCAGTCTGATCGCAACGATATCCATGTTCATTTGTATAAGCACCACGGACACTTTTGGCACCGTAAAGTCCGCCTCTTATTGATCGTCGGTGAGCCCGAACAGATCGAAGCCATTGCCCCTGGCCTGAAACAGAAACGCTGGCTGGTGGACGAGGGTGCTGTGCTGCTCTGGGGCGGCAGCGTGCGCAACAAGCTGGATGATTCAGTGATCGAGCGCTGCCGTCGCCTGACCCGCTGGCGTGCCCTCGACGGCGTGGTATGGGCGCTTGGTGCCGAGCAAAGCGCCGACAACGCTGCGCTGCGCCACGGTGTGGATCATCTGCAGGACTTTGCGCACACGCTCGGCTGGTCGCTGCCGCTGCACCTGTGGCAGGTCTGTGCCAGTAACTGGGTGCAGGACAAACGCCCAAGCCAGGCAGTCGGTTGTGCACTGCCGTCACGCCTCACCGCGACGGAGCTGGAAACGTCGTTGCACAGTCTGCTGAGCCCCCTGCGTCAGGAAGGCTGGGCACAGATGAACAAGGTGATGGCCCATGACTTTCTGGTGCGTCTGGCGCGGGACCTGGAGGTTGGAGGCGTGGCCCGCTGGCGCAAGGCGCTGACGCCGTGGTTCGGGACCGGCAAGCAGGAGGTGCCGTTGCGCGGCCTGTGGTTCAGCCTGCCGTTGCTCGCCACCGCTATATCGCAGAACGAAGACGATCACTTCTGGCCCATGGACCCGGCCTGGCAAGGTGTGCTCGGCGAACCCAAACAATCGAGCCGTCGCTTGGGCTATAGCGCCCCGCGCATCGCTTATGGCGTGGCGTTGACCGTGGCCCTGGTCTGGGGCGCCGGCCTGCTGCTGTCGTTCATCAGCAACCGCGTGCAGATCAACCATTTGCAGACCTCACTCAGCGCCCTGCAGCAAGCCGCC
>NZ_LMLH01000024.1 GCF_001421885.1 Pseudomonas sp. Leaf48 | reverse complement strand
TTTTCGCTTCACCCTCAAGCGCGACTACCCGTCCCGCGAACAGGTCATGCAGTACCAGGAAAGCGACCTGGCCTTCATCAGCCGGATCCTCGCCGAAGTTGGCATCTGGTACCGCTGCACCCAACACGAAAAACTCCACTTCGACATGGTCGAATTCTGCGACGACCAGCGCTGTTACCAGTTCGACGTCGAGCTGCCGCTGCGCTCGCCATCGGGCTTCAGCAACAGCGACGAGGACAGCGTCTGGGCCCTGCAAACCCGCCACCAGGTGGTAGAGCAGCAGGTCAACGTGCGCGCCTACCACCCCGAAGACAGCCGCGCCTACCTCGATGGCGAAGTCGACCAGACCCAGGGCGAGCCGGCCGCCCACGGCAAAGTCGAACGCCCCAGAGAGGACAGCGTCTGGGCCCTGCAAACCCGCCACCAGGTGGTAGAGCAGCAGGTCAACGTGCGCGCCTACCACCCCGAAGACAGCCGCGCCTACCTCGATGGCGAAGTCGACCAGACCCAGGGCGAGCCGGCCGTCCACGGCAAAGTCGAACGCCCCGGCGCCGACAACACCTACGGCGAGGCCTACCACTACGCCGAACCCTACCGCGTGCTCGGCAAGGCCCACCTGCGCGACGAAGACCTGCAAAGCGAAAGCGGCTTTTTCTACGCACGCCTGCGCCAYGARCGCTACCTCAACAACCAGACCCACCTCAGCGGCACCAGCAGCAGCGCCACCCTGGCCCCCGGCCAGGTCCTGACCATCAGCGGCGACACCCCCAAGGCCTTCGCCCCCCGCGTAGTGATTAAAAAGATCGCCATCCGCGCCGCCCGCGACCGCAGCCTGACCTGCGATTTCNCTACGCCGGCGACACCTACGGCCTGCACCTGCCGCTGATCGCCGGCACCGAAGTGGCGATCGCCTTCGAACAGGGCGACCCGGATAGACCCTACATYGCCCACGCCTTGCATGATGACCAGCATCCGGACCTGGTGACCATGCGCAAYGACCAYCGCAATGTGTTGCGTACTCCGGCCAACAACAAATTGCGCCTGGACGACACTCGGGGGCAGGAGCACATCAAGCTCAGTACCGAGTATGGGGGCAAGAGCCAGCTCAATCTGGGGCATCTGGTGGATGCCAAGAGGGTCAAGCGCGGGGAAGGGTTTGAGCTGCGCACGGATGATTGGGGCAGTCTGCGCGCGGGCAAGGGCGTGTTCATCAGTGCCGATGCGCAGCCCAAGGCGAAGGGTAAACAGCTCGACATGGCCGCCGCCATTACGCAACTGGAAAGTGCCTTGTCGCTGGTACGTTCCCTGGCGCGCGCGGCCAGTAATGGCGCAGTGACGGCGGGTGATAGCGACAGTCAGGCTCGTCTGGTCAAAGCCCTGTCAGGCTTGTCCGAGCCGGGGGTGTTGCTGCATGCCCCGGCGGGCATCGGGGTGATGAGTCCTAAAGCCGTGTGCCTGGCTTCCGGTGGCGAAAGCGTGGGGATCACGGCGGCGCACAACACCGATATCAGCGCCGGGCAGGACTTCACTGCCGTTGCTGAGGGCAACGTGAGCCTTTTTGCCCACCAGGCCGACCTCCAACTCAAGTCCGCCCACGGCAAGGTCGAATTGCATGCCCTGACCGGTCAGTTGCACGCCCTGGCCAAAAACGACATGAAGATCGAAAGCGTCGCTGGTCGTGTGGAAATAAGTGCCCCGCAGGAGCTGATACTCAACTGCGGCGGTGCATACATCCGCCTCAAGGGGGGCGAAATCGAGCTGGGTGCCCCCGGCAACATCTACCTCAAGGCCGCCCATGTGCAAAAGGTCGGCGCGGCCAGTCTGGAGACTCCGGTCACACCGCTACCGACAGGCTACGCAGGCGGCTACAGCCTGGCGGATGCGGCTCAGGCCTCGAGGCCGTTCACCCGTTATCAGGTCACGACGCAGCAGGGGGAGGTGTTCAAGGGCGTCACCGATGAGGCCGGGCGGACGATGAACGTGCATACCCTCGTGCCGGGTGATTTGAAGATTGAGTTTCCGGATTCCGCTCTTTATGACGAACAACTACGTCTGCTCGGCCCTAATGGCGAATTGGCAAACAACATCAAGTACACGGCTAAGTTGGCAGACGGCCGAATCCTGGATGGCGTGACTGATGAGCAAGGTTACACGCAGCGGTTGGTGACCGAGAAGCCGACGCAGATCACCCAGTTGCTGCTGTTTCCACCGGAGGGTGTGCAACCGCTTTGTTGCGCGGCACAAAATGCCCAGGCGCCAATACAGGTTGATCTGACCGCTAGTGAGGTTTCGACCAACGATAAGGACGTTGGTAGCTCTACAAAAGATGTTTCCCTGCCCAAAGGCAAGAAGCGTTCGCTGACGTCTGGCGAAATTTCCATGGCTAGGAGCGTTTTTAAAGACGCCGTCAACTACAGCAAGGTCAAAGTACATCACGGCGGATGGTGGTTGTTTGTCTGGTTTCAGAATACGGCGGTGACGCCGAATGGGGAAATGTATTATCCGGCAAGCACTAAGTACTACAGAGATGATTTTTCCAATACCACTGATGATCGAGATAAGGCGTTGTTCATGCATGAGATGACCCATGTCTGGCAGCACCAACTGGGTTATCCGGTAAAGAAACAGGGCCTGGCGGTCAGCAGTCGAGGTGCTGAGGCGTATGCATACACATTGTTTGACGATGGTAAGTTTTCAAATTACAACATGGAGCAGCAGGGGGAGATGATTTCGGACTATTACATGATTTGTGTAATTGGAAATCCTCTCGGAGTGTGGGATTGGAAGAATGAAGGGAAAAGTCCAGAACTTCTTTCGGCTACGCTTGAAAGCTTCCTGAATGATCCCTCCAGCAAGAAGAATCTTCCAGGATGAATGTGCCCATGAAATCGATTTCATTGTTGCTGGTTGTGCTACTTTGCTTTGTGGAGGAGGTGAACGCTACATCTTTTGGCCTGCTCGGCGAGGGCAAGATTCTTGCTATCAATAATAAGCCGGCTATTTGTTTGCCGAATGATGCAGGCAAAAATTTTTCAGTTGGATGGATATCAGTGTCCGAAAGTTATGTGCGAAATGCCCCTGGCTGGGCGGTTGCGTTGAAGTCGGATGCCAAGCCTCTGGTGTTGCAGCCAGGGGGGTGCATTGAATTCGGTATTGTTCCAGATGGTTATGAATTATACGAAGGGAAAATACAAATACCCTCACTTAAGTTTGAGGAAAATAAAACCTACATCTTTCGTCTGAGTGAAGCATATAAAACTACTGACACTTATCGGGCCGCTTTCTGCGTGAAGAAAGCCGTGAGTGGCATTTTTGAATATCTTCAGTATGAGCGACTTCCCGATGGAGCAGAAATGACTCCAGTCTGTGGTCGGGGAAAGCATGATTAAATTTAATGCTAACAGCTAAAGTCGATAGTCGCAGGAATCTCAGGCTCACATAATGATGAGTTGTAGGGGGGTTGCTAAATGATAGATAAATCTGACACAAAAATTGTGGTTGGTTTTGACGGGCAGTTTTGTAGATAACGAAGTTGACTATGAGCATGTCGCGAGCGTTGTGAAAAAATACTATCTGTCGGAGGTCGAGTTTGATTTTTTTGAGAGGGTCGCACCGTGTGTATTTACAATGTATTCACGCTAGCGCCCTTGGTGTATTGGTTTTTTGATGGTGATCAACTTTTTTCTGAAAACGAGTCGCTCTTAAAGAAGCAGGCCAGCAGAGGTCCCGCGTCTAATTTAGTCATCGGGAAATATTGTTTAAAGGGATGTTATGAACGACAGATTGCACCGCACTGACACGCTTATTCCTGTCAAGACTGTTATATGCGGACCACAAAAAAAATATTGGGTGGAGTTCCAATTGCTGGATGAGCAGGGTGAGCCCTTGCCGAACCTGCCCTGGCGCGCCGTGAACGAGGCCACTCGATGCGGTATCGCGGCCGAGTATTCAGGACAGAGCGATGCCCAAGGGGTGATTCGCATTGAGGGGCTGCATCCGCTGGCCATTTCCTTGCTGATGGAGCCCGACCCATTGGCGGAACAATTGCAAGGTCGGCGCCTGCGTGCCGTGCGTCCCGAGCCACCGCGGCCGGGTATCGGTAATCGCACACCGCTTTATGGTCCTCAGCGCCCGGGGTTCTCGCCGATCGAGGAGCAGGCGCGTGGTGCGGGTCACGACTATCACTACCTGCGCATTGGGCAGTTGTGCAGTCGGGAACCGATGTTCGAGCCGTCACTGGAAGACCCGGGCGAGCTGCCGGCTTTCCATTTTCCGGATCCTGAGTGGAGTGGCTTTACTGTTGGCGACGAAGAACTGGATCGTCGGCATGTGCTGGAGGTTTGTCCATTTCGGGCCTGGTCGCTGGTATTGCATCACCAGGCGGAGTACAGCCTGGCGAATGCTTATAACTTGGGGTTGATGAGTATTCTGGCGTACAGCACGTTGCCTGAGAAAGAGCATGGATCTGTCAAAGAACTGTTTGAACAACAATGTCTGGATCTGTCGCGAACTCCACGGGTTTTGGACAAGGGTCAAGCATGGCCGTGCTTGGTAATGGATGTTCCATTCAATGAACGTTACTTTGATGTGAAGTCGATGGACACTAGGCAGGCTCAACCACCAGAAGGTAATACTCAGCTGTTTTTTGCCATCAGCGCCACGCAGGTGCTGGTCGCCTGGCGCGGTACCGAAACCGATGGGCGTGCCGACCTCATTACCGATGTCACTTTCCGTCCCACCAAGCCGAAAGTTGCGACCCACTGTGAGGCAAAGGTCCCTTGTGGTGACCTGACCTCAGCAGGCAGCGTGCACATGGGCTTTCGAGATGCCTTCGAAGTGGCCATAAGGAATTATCCAGAAGAACTACGCACGACGATTCCTGAAGAAGCCTTACTCAAAAAATTGTTCATCTGCGGCCACAGTCTGGGTGGAGCACTAGGCCTGATTCACGCAGCGTCGCTAAAAGAGCGTAACCCTCTGCTGTACACCTACGGCATGCCGCGCACCTTTACGCTTAAGGCCATTCAATCACTGAACGACCTTTGGCATTTCCGCCATGTTAACGACACTGACGTCGTCCCCCGTGTCCCTCCCGAGGCGGCGCTGGACAATTATCTGTATGACCTCTACGGCACGATGGGCACGGTGATAGGGTTAGGCTGGTCGATCGGCCAGTTGTGGCTCAGTACATCGTTCAAACATGGCGATCCCTACAGCCATCACGGCGAAGTCGCCATGTTTTTCCGGGCTGAACAACACCAGGAACAATCGTTCACACCTTATCCCGCCTACCGCAACCCACAGGGCCAGCCCTATCGCAGCACCATCTCCTACAAACTGCAGGAAATGGCCAAGTTGTACCTGGTGCCCAGCCTGAGTACAGCCGAAGAACAGCAGGCCGAACAAGCCCAGGAACGTTTGCATGCGTCGCTGGATGCCGAAAGCCGCGCCAGGTTTTTTCCACCGTACAGTAACCCGGTAGTGGGACGGATGCTGCGCATCGGCGATCACTTCATGTCGCAGTACCAGCCCTATATCCATAACCAGCTAATGGAGTCGATCAATCCCGAGCGCGAGCCGTTGCTGGAGCGGCAGGTACAGAGGCGCAAGTTCGAACGGCAGATGAAGGAGTACTACGGCAGCATTCCCGCGGATGAGTACACCCGTAACAGTGTGTTCCTTGAACTGCAGAGACTCATCGACCGAGCCTTGCAGGTGACGCTGCAAACCAACGGCGGCACCGAGGCGTTGCAGCGCTTTGATGCCATTGCCGACCCCAAGGCCTTTTACGAAAAAACCTTCGGATAAGTCCGTCAGGGGCAAAGGAAAAAGCATGCGACAAAAAATCTCCGTTGCGTTGTTCATTGCGTTGATCAGCCTTAGCGGCTGCGGTCAGGACTACACCCTGTCTCCGCCTCCGGACAGTGAACAAATAACGGTGACGGTCAGAGTTCCCAACGAACTGAAAGCGAAGATCATGCAAGTCGTCTATCGCTCAACCCTGTGTACTTTCACCGATTACACCGCCAGTGGTGAACCATATAGGCGTGATGAGTACCACCGCATCGACATACTACCCGTTAGTAGCGGGGATGATCTCTATGTAGCCAAGCTGGCGATAAGTGGAGGGGGAGCCTGTCAGTGGCGTTTGAGTAACGTCACCTTTGGTGTCACTTATGCGAATCCGGAACAGTTTGGAGATGACGTGAGTTCTGGAGTCGGGGGAGGGGTTGTGGTGGTTTTCGATCATAATAATTCACCACGTGGAGGGACGGGGATCTCTCGTAATGGAGATCTGATAATCCAGAAAGACTACTACCCCTGGATAAACGAGTCTTTTATTGGCGGATACGTGAAGGATGTGAGGTTGCTAGGTGAGAGTCGGGGCTACTATTTGAATTATCAGGCGCTCCAGGCAAGAGAAATATATTTCGAACCGACTCTTCATCCTGGTTTTTTGGTTAGTTCGAAAGGACCTAAAGTTAAGGAGGAAGGAAACTACGCGGTATTCAATTATCCTGATGGCAGTATTGAAGCCGTAGCACGTGCTCAGCCCGATTTTCGCAAATTGCAAGCCATCCGCCTTGCTGCGGAGAGTAAAAATTGAGAGCTGTGTATTACTTTATTTTGACAGTTATGACATTGAACTTAAGTGGCTGCGGTCAGGACTACAGCCTGTCTCCACCTGCAGACAGTGAACAGATTACCGTGACGGTCAAAGTTCCAAAAGAACTAATAGCAGAGACTATGCAAGTCATCTATCGCTCAACGCACTGTACTTTTACCGATTACACCGCCAGTGGAAAATCCTATCAGCGTGATGAGTATCATCGAACTGATATACAGCCGGAACGACAAGGAAATGATCTCTACGTAGCCAAGTTGGCAGTGAACGGAGGGGGGTCCTGTCAATGGCGTATCAGTAACGTGACCTTTGGAGTTACCTACGAGAAACCGGAGCAGTTTGGAGGCTACGTGAACTCTGGTTCGGGAGGAGGGGTTGTAGTGGTATTCGATCATAACAACTCACCACGAGGAGGGACGGGAATCAAAGTGGATGGGGATTTGTTCATCCGGAAAGATTACTACCCTTGGGTTAAAGAGAACTTTATCGGCGGGTATAGTAAACGTATTAGCTTGGCGGGCGAGGGCGATATCTATCTCGGCTATCAGGCAATGCAGGCGCGCCAAGTCTATTTTGAACCAGTTCTTCATTCGGGTTTTGTAGTTTATTCGGCTGGTCCAAAAATAAAGAAAGAAGGTAACTACACCACCATTACTTATCCAGATGGCAGTGTTGAAACAGATGGTCGCTGGGGGCCTAGCATCCGCAAGTTGCAAGCCATCCGCCTTGCTGCGGAGAGCCAGCAATGACCCCGTCGTTCTTATGGGATTCAGGAGCTCTGAAGTTTAGCGCTAGCTTCAAAGGTTTACCTAGGCGCATGCCTTTTAATAAATCACTAGATCACAAGCCCGTATTCAACGGGCGAAGAGAGACTTAAACCCTATGTTTGAAGCATTTGTATTGTTGGGTGATACCACCACCCATGGCGGAGAGGTAATTACCGCTTCCTCCACGATTTTTATACAGGGCAAGCCTGCCGCGCTGGTTGGCGACAAGGTTCTTTGCCCGATACCGGGGCATGGGGTCAACGCGATTGTCGAGGGCAGTGCGGACTGGTCCGAAAACGACCTCGCAGTGGTAGTCAACGGCTGTCGCAGTGAGTGCGGCTGCCAGGTGATTTCCAGCATCAACGATTGCGTAGTGGGTTGAGCCATGGGGTGGGATCGTCGGGCACCCGAGAGGGTGCAAGCGCCAGCGCCTCCTGCAATGGGCCGTTGGCTATTGGCAGCGGGCTTGGCGTTGCTGGCCTGCACAATGCTGTTTTTGCTGCATGTCTCCGAGCGTGTCCCGCCACTGCGGGATGTGAACATTTGGGCGTTGGCGGGTTCGCCGCTGCTCATCTGGATTTTGGTGTTTGCCGCTCGTGCCAATGCCTACGGAAGGGATTTGAGCCATCAGCAGTTTCTGGAAGAAGAGGCGCAAGACGCGCAGCAATCATGGCAGAACTGGGCACAGCGTGGTTTGACGGTGAGTGCCAGTTGTGTGCTGTTGCCGGAGCAGGTGTCCGCCAACGTGCTGACGCAACCCGAGGCGAATCTGAAAATCCGCACAGGACAGGCATGCCGTATCGCGGCGTTGCCGTTACGGACGGCGCGAGCAGAGGCGGGCCTGCAGCTTTTGATGCCGGCGTTGACGCGGGCATTGCAAAGCTTGCCCGCGGAGCAGGCATTGCAAGTCACCCTATTGAGCGATGTCGAGACCGGACATTACCCGGCATTGCGTGATGCATGGCAACAGACTCGGATCGACGCGACGGGCAAGGCGTCGACCGCATTGGTCAGCGTGACCGGTGAGTTGTCGTTCCAGTGGATTGAGGACCGGTTGCATAAGGCCAGCGCCGATGCGCAGTTGATCATGGTGTTACAGGTTAACGGCGGGGCGGCGTATTCCGATGGTTTGGCGGCCTTGTTGCTGTGCCCGGACAGGCTCGCTCGGTCCTTGGCGTTGCCGCGACTGGCAGAGCTCTTGCGTCCCATGCCACTGGAAATCAGCGCGCTTGATAGCGAGCTGCCGTTGTTCCTGCAAACCCAGACACATGCCCGGCTGGTGAGCGGCCTGTTGGCGGACGCAAGTGTCTGGCAGCCAGTGCTCGGTGAGGTCCTGACTACGGCAGGCGCCCAAGGGGGCTCGCTGAAGGCGGAACAACAGTGGGTGCTGGAACACTCTTGTGGTCTGCCAGGCCCCTTCAGCCATTGGCTAGTAGCGGCACTTGGCGTGGAGTTGGTTCGGCATCAGCAACAACCCTTGCTGCTGTTGGCAGAAGACAACACGCGGCATTGGATCGGCACCATTACCAATAAGGACGTGATATGAAGAATGGGAGTAATGGGTGGCGGCGGGGCGGGGCGGCGGTGTGGATTCTTGCGCTGGTGGCTGTCTTGGCGAAGGCCATTTGGGGCTACGGCGATCGAGTCGGGCTCGAGGAGGATCACCACCGACTCGTGGTTTTTCTACTGATCATTGTGATAGTGACGATAGGGACTTTCTCACCTCGTCTGTTGATGCACTTCAAGCGACATCATCACCGCGAAACAGGTCTGGCAAACAAGGTCTATCCGAAAACGGATGCCGAATTGTCGTTGCCGAACCAGCCAGGTCTTGCGCCCGCTGAAATGCAGAATCAATTGCGTCAGCGTCATGGCCCGCTCTGGCGCCGGAAGGTCCGCCTCCTGCTCATCGTCGGCGAGCCCGACCAGATCGAAGCCATTGCCCCCGGCCTGAAACAGAAACGCTGGCTGGTGGACGAGGATGCCGTGCTGGTCTGGGGCGGCAGCGTGCGAAACAAGCTGGATGATTCAGTAATCGAGCGCTGCCGTCGCCTGACCCGCTGGCGGGCCCTCGACGGCGTGGTCTGGGCGGTGAGTGCCCAGCAAAGCGCCGAAAACGCAGCGCTGCGCCACGGTATGGATCATCTGCAGGACTTTGCGCACACGCTTGGCTGGTCGTTGCCTCTGCACCTGTGGCAGGTCTGTGCCAGTAACTGGGTACAGGACAAACGCCCAAGCCAGGCGGTCGGTTGCGCGCTGCCGTCACGCCTCACCGCATCAGATCTGGAATCATCGCTGCACGGTCTGCTGGGCCCCCTGCGTCAGGAAGGCTGGGCACAGATGAACAAGGTGACGGCGCATGACTTTCTGGTGCGTCTGGCGCGGGACCTGGAGGTTGGAGGCGTGGCCCGCTGGCGCAAGGCGCTGACGCCATGGTTTGGCGGCTCCCGTCGAAGCGTGCCGTTGCGCGGGTTGTGGTTCAGCCTGCCATTGAGCGACAAAACGACTGAAAAAGACGATCACTTCTGGCCCATGGATCCGGCATGGCAGGGTGTGCTCGGCGCGCCAAAGCACAGAAACCGTCGGCTGGGCTATAGCGCACCACGCATCGCTTATGGCTTGGCGTTGACCGTGACCCTGGTCTGGGGCGCCGGCCTGCTGCTGTCGTTCATCAGCAACCGCGTGCAGATCAACCATTTGCAGACCTCACTCAGCGCCCTGCAGCAAGCCGCC
>NZ_LMLH01000023.1 GCF_001421885.1 Pseudomonas sp. Leaf48 | reverse complement strand
CCCTGGTCTGGGGCGCCGGCCTGCTGCTGTCGTTCATCAGCAACCGCGTGCAGATCAACCATTTGCAGACCTCACTCAGCGCCCTGCAGCAAGCCGCCCCCGGCGACGCGCAATTGAGCGCCCTCAACGAACTGACCCGCGAACTCGGCCGCCTGGACTACCGCGCCACCCACGGCACCCCGTGGTACCAACGTTTCGGCCTGAACCAGAACGATGCACTACTGGCCACGCTATGGCCGCGTTACGTCGAAGCCAACCAGCGCCTGCTGCGTGACCCGGCGGCAGCCACTCTCAAGGCCCGGCTCAACGCCTTGGTCAAGCTGCCCCCGGACAGCCCCGAACGCGCCAAGCGCGCCCAATCCGCCTACGCGCAACTCAAGGCCTACCTGATGCTGGCCCGCCCGGAAAAAACCGATCCAGCCTTCCTCGCCAAGGGCCTGACCGACGCCGAACCACAACGCGCGGACTTTTCCCCTGGCCTTTGGCAAGCACTGGCGCCAGCCCTGTGGCAGTTCTATGCCGAACAATTGGCCGCCCACCCAGAGTGGCGCATCGACGCCGATCCCAAGCTGGTGGCCCAGGTCCGCCAGGTGCTGATCAGCCAGCTAGGCCAGCGCAACGGCGAAGCGACCCTGTACCAAACCGTGCTCGACAACGCAGCCAATCACGCCCCGGCCCTGGGGCTGGCGCAGATGGTCGGCGACACCGAGGCGGCGGGGCTGTTTGCCACGTCGGCGCAGGTGCCCGGCGTGTTCACCCGTCAGGCCTGGGAAGGGCAGGTGCGCCCGGCCATCGAGGCCATCGCCGAGGCGCGGCGCGAGGAGATTGACTGGGTGCTCAGCGACAACCCGGGGCGTCTCGCCGCCGACCTCAGCCCGGAGCAGCTCAAGCAGCGCCTGACCGACCGTTACTTCCAGGACTACGCCCATGCCTGGCTGGATTTTCTCAACCAGCTGCGCTGGCAACCGGTCGACAGCCTCGGCGAGGTGATCGACCAGTTGGCGCTGATGAGCGATGTGCGCCAGTCGCCGCTGATCGCGCTGATGAACACCTTGGCCTATCAGGGCCAGGCCGGCACTCGTCGCCAGGCGCTTGGCGACTCCCTGGTGSAGTCGGCGCAGCAACTGCTCGGCAAAGAACCTACACCGCTGATCGAACAGGGCGTGCCTGGTACTGGCAGCCCGCTGGATGCCACCTTCGGGCCACTGCTGACCCTGCTCGGCAAAGACGCCGACAACCAAAGCGACAGCGAACGCCTGAGCCTGCAAGCCTTCCTCAATCGCGTCACCCGGGTGCGCCTGAAGCTGCAACAAGTGAGYAACGCACCCAACCCGCAGGCGATGACCCAGGCTCTGGCGCAAAGCGTGTTCCAGGGGCACAGCGTCGACCTCACCGACACCCAATCCTACGGCAGCCTGCTCGCCGCCAGCCTCGGYGCCGAGTGGGACGGCATCGGCCAGACGCTGTTCGTGCAGCCGCTGGAGCAGGCCTGGCARCGRGTSCTGCAACCCTCGGTGGCCGGCCTCAACAGCCAGTGGCAGCGGGCRATCGTGCGTGACTGGCAGGGCGCGTTTGCCGGGCGCTAYCCCTTTGCCGCCGCCGGCAGCGATGCCTCGTTGCCGATGCTCGGGCAGATGATCCGTGCCGACGCCGGGCGCATCGACCAGTTCCTCCAGCAGCAACTGGGTGGCGTGCTGCGCAAGGAAGGCAGCCGCTGGGTGCCCGACGCGCGGCACAGCCAGGGCCTGCACTTCAATCCGCAGTTCCTCGCGGCGRTCAACCAGCTCAGCCAMCTCGCCGACGTGCTCTACACCGATGGCGGCATGGGCCTGAGCTTCGAGTTGCGCGGCAAACCGGTGCGCGACGTGGTSCAGACCACCTTCATCCTCAACGGCGAAAAGCATGAATACTTCAACCAGAAGGAAAGCTGGCAGCGCTTCAGCTGGCCGGGTTTCAGCCATCACCCGGGCACGCGCCTGAGCTGGATCAGCGTGCAGGCCAACGAGCGCCTGTTCGGCGACTACGAAGGCACCTGGGGCCTGATCCGCCTGNTTCAGCCATCACCCGGGCACGCGCCTGAGCTGGATCAGCGTGCAGGCCAACGAGCGCCTGTTCGGCGACTACGAAGGCACCTGGGGCCTGATCCGCCTGCTCGAACAGGCGAAAGTCACCGCGCTGAACGACACCGACAGCCAGTTCCGCGTGCAGCTCAGGGCCCCCGACGGCCTCGACCTGACCTGGCACTTGCGCACCGAACTGGGTGCGGGGCCGCTGGCGTTGCTGAAGTTGCGCGGATTTGAATTGCCGGCGCAGATTTTTCTCGGCAAGGGTTGACGAGTGCTGCAACAGGGAAGGGGATTGGCTTAAAGTCGGGTACGGCAATAACAGGCTTTGTGTTATTCCAATCGCCCCCCCCTGATTGATTCCATTGAGAGGCAGTGATGTTCAAAGGCATTCTGGTCGACAAAGACGACAGTGGTTACCAGGCCACCGTACAAGAGATCGATGACGATCAACTGCCCGAGGGCGATGTCACGGTTCGCGTGACGTACAGTACGTTGAACTTCAAGGATGGCCTGGCAATTACCGGCAGCAGTCCGGTGGTGCGCAAGTTTCCGATGGTGCCGGGGATTGATCTGGCAGGGACTGTCGAAAGCAGCGAGCATCCGGATTACAAGGTCGGTGACAGTGTCCTGCTCAATGGCTGGGGCGTGGGTGAAGGGCACTGGGGTGGCCTGGCGCAGAAAGCCCGCCTGAACGGCGACTGGCTGATCCCGCTACCCAAGGCGTTCACCGCCGCGCAGGCGATGGCCGTCGGCACCGCGGGTTACACGGCGATGTTGTGCATTCTGGCGCTGGAGCATAACGGTGTGACGCCGGAGCAAGGCGAAGTGCTGGTGACTGGCGCCAACGGTGGTGTCGGCAGTTTCGCCATCGCGCTGCTGAGCCGACTGGGCTATCGAGTGGTCGCATCCACCGGGCGTACGTCGGAACACGATTACCTGAAGCGACTGGGCGCCAGCGAAATCATCGACCGCGCGAGCTTGTCCGGTCCAGGCAAGCCCCTGGCCAAGGAGCGTTGGGCAGCTGTCATCGATTCAGTCGGCAGCCACACATTGGCCAACGCCTGTGCCAGCACTAAAGCCAATGGCACCGTCGCTGCCTGTGGCCTGGCCCAAGGCATGGACTTTCCGGCTTCCGTCGCACCCTTCATTTTGCGCGGCGTGACCCTGGCCGGCATCAACAGCGTGACTCAGCCGAAGGCTAAACGGATCGAGGCGTGGAATCGCCTGGCCGAGGATCTGGATTTCGACCTGTTGTCGCTGATCAGCCATGAAATCGGTTTGAGCGAGGCCATCGACGCCGCTCCGCGCTTGCTCGCTGGCCAGTTGCGCGGGCGGGTGGTGGTCGATGTGAACCGCTGACAGCCCGGGATCGCGGTCTGGCGCTGCGATATTTACTTGGGGTAAAGCGGCGGCAGGCCACTGTCGCCGACCGGGTCCTGAACCCGTTCGGCAATCGGTATCGCCTTGATCGCCCGCCACAACTCGTCGCCTTGCCAGTGCTGGCCGGTTGCGCTGTACAGCGCGCCGTTGAGGCCGTCGAGGGCGTCGGACAGCGGCACGAAGCGCGCAGCCATGTCAGCCAGGGTTTCCGGTTGTTGCCGGGCCCAGGCATCGAGGGCCTGGCGGGTAGCGTGGGAGTCGTTGGCCTGGCAGGCACGCTTTAGATCGTCCAGCACGGTGCGCGGGCTCGGTCCGGTTTGTGCCGTGCGCAGCACCGCCGGTTGCCAGCGACCGCGCCACCACAGGCCGAAGCCGAGCAGGGTGGTACAGGCCAGAACCAGGGTGCTCAGTTGCCAGCGCCAGAGGGTGGCGCTGTCAACGCTGGCCTCGACCGGTGCCGCACCCGCCGGAGTGTCGACCACCAGGCTCGGATTGGCCGCAACGTGCAGGGTACGCGCCGGCAGGCTGCTGTGTTCCAGATGGTCTTCAAAGGTATTCCACCAGACCACTTCGACGGCCGGCAGCTCAATGGCGCCAGTGCGGGTCGGCACCAAGGCCTCGCGGTCCTCACGGCTACCGACCAGGCCACGTTCGCTGTTCTGGTGGCCCACTACCGGCTGATCCGGATAACGCCGCAGGCCGGCGACCTCGGTGCCCGGTAGCGGCGGCAGTTGCGTGCTGGCCAGGCCTTCGGCTTTTACCGTCAGGCTGCGCGTCAGCGAATCGCCGACCTGGGCGTGATCGGGCTCCGGGTTCCAGCTCTCGCTCAGCGTCAGGCTGCGGGCGGGCAGCCAAGGGGCATCGGCCGGGTAGGTGAGGGGCTTGGCCATGACTGTCAACAGCAGCTCGGTGGAGCTGATGCGCATCAGCTTGCCGGACTTGGCCCCTTGGCTGGCGGCGTTCGGTGCAGGTTGCGCCTCGACCAGCGCGGCATTGAAGACCTGTGCCGGAATGATCAGTTCGCCGCTGTGTTGCGGGTAGATCGCGTAACGCATTTCAATGACGCCGTGGCGCACATCGTCAATATCCTTCTCGTAGGTGCGCGACTCGCCCAGTTGTTCGATGCGCGCGTCGGGAATCTGCAGGGGGGGCAGGCTGCTGTCGTCGTACAGCGACACCGAATGGTAAATGCGCAAGGTCAGGATGGCCTGTGCCTGCACGTACACGCTGCTCTGGTCGAGGCTGGCGTCGATGAATACTGCAGCGCGTTTGTTCGGGTTGTCCGGCGTTGCGCTCTCGACCACTTGCAGGGTGATCGGCTGGCTCTGGATCTCACCCAATTGCAGGGGCGGGATCACCACACTGCCGTTCTGCCGGGGCAGCAAGGTAATGATCCAGCGCGTGGTCGCGCGATTGTCGCCACTGAGGGTGTTCAACTGGTTGACCTGGCGCGTGCCGCGCACTTCGAACAGCGGCTCCAGCGGTGTCATGTCAGGTTTGCCAAACTGCGTCACGTCGCTGGATTCCAGGGTCAACTCGACCGTCTCGCCGGAATTCAGGCGGCTGCGATCGACACTGGCGACCAGCTCCGCTGCCTGTGCCTGCAGGGTGCAGAGCAACAGGGCCGGGAGCAGGGCGAATAATGAGGCGGTGAAGCGGGTCATCGAATGTCTTCCTGATCCTGATGTTGCTGCTGTTCGTACCAGAATTTGCGCCTGAGCAATTCTGCGGGGTCGTCCGGGATCTGCCGCAGCCACTGTTCCAGCGCTTGGCGCTGTTCGCCTTCGATGCTGTCAGTGGCAGGACGCATGGGCGGCCTGGTGTGTTGCTCGTCGCCCAACTCGCTGCCAGGGACTTCGTTGGCGCCGGGCCCGGGAGGTGTATCCGGCGGTTGCTGGTCGCCTGGCTCGGCCTGCGGGCTTTCGGATGCCGTTTCGTTGCTGCTGGACGGCTCGCTGGTGGCGCCCGGCGGGGGCGCCTGCGTTTCGATTTCGGGCTGGGCGCCCGGGGTCGGCTCCGGCTCGGGCGGGGCACTGGCTTTTTGCTTGAGCAGACTTTCCACCAGTGCCTTGTTGGTCAATGCCGGACGCAGGTCCGGTTGCTGCTCCAGTGCCTGTTCATACGCGTCGACGGCCGCTTCCAGCTCGCCACTTCTGGCCAGGGCATTGCCTCGATTGTAGTGGGCGTGGGCGTCGTTGCCTTCCGCGAACCGCTCGGCGGCCCCGGCGTAATCACCAGCTTCGTAGAGGGCCACCCCTTGCCACTGATGATTCTGGAAATGTTGCGCCGCCTCGGCCGGGCGTTTTTTCTTGAGCAAATGCAGGCCCCTTTGGTCGGGACGCAACCACAAGTCCTGGAAGTCGAAGGCGTGGGCCGGTTGCGGCAATACCAGTAACAGCGGCAGGCACAGCAGCCAGCCGCGACGGCCGGCGCAGGCAGCCAGCAGCAACAATGGCAGTAGCAGCCAATAGCCTTGGTCGGCCCAGGTGTCGAGGCGCAAGGTCTGGCCGTCGTTGCGCAAGTGGCTTGGGCCGTCGAGCACGCCCAGGGCGCGCAGATCGGCATCACTCAGGCGCGCGTGGCGATAGCGACCGTCCAGGTCATTGGCAAATGCTTTCAGGCCAGGTTCGTCCAGACGAGGTACCAGAATCGCTCCCTGTTCGTCCTTGAGGAAGCTGCCGTCTTCCTGGGTGATCGGCGACCCTTCGGCGGTGCCGATGCCGAGCATCAGGAACTGCGTGGATTTGCCTGCCAAGGCGCGGCGAATCCCCTGGCGTTCCTGCTCGGTCAAGGATGAGCCGATCAGAAGGATTCGACCGTCACCCAGCGCAGCCTGGTCCAGCAACGCCAGCGCCTTGGTCACCGCCAGATCGGCGCGATGTCCGGCCTGGGGCATCAACGACGGTTTGAGCGCCTCCAGCAGATTGCGGCTGGTTGCCAGGTCATCGGACAACGGCACCAGCGTGTGCGCGCTACCGGCGTAGACGACGATAGCGGTCTGCGCATCACTGCGCACTTGCAGCAGGTCGAAGAGCTTGCGCCGAGCCTGCTCAAGGCGGTTGGGCATCACGTCGGTGGCGAGCATTTCCGGGGTCAGTTCCAGCAGCACCACCATGGGGTCGGCAGGTTTCTGGCTGGTTTGTTCAACCCGCTGCCAGCTCGGGCCCAGCAGCGCACCCATGGCCAACATCCACGCCACACCGAGGGCGATCCAGGGCAGCTTGCTTTCGCGGCCACTGCCGCCACTGAGCAGCGCGGCATGAAAGGCCGGTGGCAGAATCATCTGCCAGCGCCCGGCGCGCTTTTGCCGATGCCAAAGTTGCCAGAACAACCAGCCAAGCAGTGGCAGCAACAATAGCCACCAGGGACGGAACCAGTACGGCCACAGCGCACTCATCGTCGCCTCCGAAGACGCAGGCGTTTGAGACGCTGGCGCCAGTCCGGCAGCAATTGCGTTTGCAAAAACAGGTCCTTGTTAAACAGACGTTGCAGGGGGTGATCCGGCCAGAGCACCCGGGCTACCAACAGTATGCTCAGCAGCAGGGCCAGGGCCAGCGGCCATTGATACAGCGCCTGCGCCGGGCGCGCCTGGGTTGGTTGCTGGGCCACGGGCTCAAGTTGATCGAGGGTGTCCTTGATCGCTTGCAGCTCCTTGCCATCACGGGCGCGGAAATACTGGCCGCCGGTGGCCTCGGCGATCTCTATCAGCGAAGGTTCATCGAGGTCCAGGCTGGGATTGAGGCCAAGCAAACCCAGGGTGCCGCTTTCTTCCGGGTCGGCGCCGATGCCGATCGGGTAGATTTTCACACCTTCCCTGGCGGCCAGCCGCGCTGCCGTGAGCGGATCGATTTCGCCACCGTTGTTGGCGCCGTCAGTGACCAGAATCAGCACTCGACTCTGGGCCGGCCGCAGACGCAGGCGTTTGAGGGCCAGGCCGATGGCGTCGCCAATGGCAGTGTTTTTGCCGGCGATGCCGATGCGCGCTTCATCGAGCCAAACCCTCACGGTGCGCCGGTCGAAGGTCAGCGGCGCCTGGACGTATGCCTGGCTGCCGAACAGGATCAGGCCAACCCGATCACCTTCACGGCTTTCAAGGAAGTCGCCGAGCAACAACTGGACCAGAGTCAGGCGACTGACGTCCTCGTCTTGCCATTGCATGTCGGGAAAATCCATGGACCCCGAGACGTCCACCGCTACCAGCAGGTCGCGCCCACTGGCGGCAATCGGCACAGGTTCACCCAGCCATTGCGGGCGTGCCGTCGCCGCCAGTAACAGCAACCACAGCAGGATGAACGGCGCCTGCTGGCGCCAGGCCGGCAGGTTGGCACGGGCGCGGCGGCGTGCCAGGCCTTCCAGATCACTGAGAAAGCTGACTTTGAGCGCCGGTTCGCCACTGTCGGCCACCGGCAGCACCAGGCGCATCAGCCACGGCAATGGCAATAGGATAAAAACCCACGGCCAGGCGAATTCAAACATGCTTGCGAATCCATGTGTCGACGGCCTGGGTCAGGCCGGCGATGGCCTTGTCGTCGAGTTTGCATTCTGGTTTGTAGGCACCTTCGACCAGCACCATCCAGCGGGTCAGGCCGGCCGCCGGGCAGCGGTTGTCGAGGAACGCCAGCCATTTGCGGCCGTTGAGGGTATGGCTCTGGCTGTAGGGGTAATGGTTGCGGCACAGGCGCTTGAGCAACCCGTTCACTTGCTGCAACCAGGCACCGGCCGGTGCGCCGTCATAGGGCTTGGGCATCGCCTTCAGTTCCGCCAGTGCGGCGAGGCGCACCGGGTCCAGGGGTTGTTCGGTGCGGACCACGGGGCGCTTGATCGAAATAAAATGCCGCAACTTCCACAAGCCGAAACCGATCAGTGGCAGTAACAACAGCAGCAACCACCAGCCCGGTGCCGGCGGCCAGAAACCGATGGGGGGAGGGGAGATCAAAGGCTGCAGTTGTTCGAGTCCGTTCATCGTCCTTTCCCCGGCTTCTGTGGGTTCAGGTATTCGCGCAATTGCTCGACCATTTCGCTCTGGGTACTCAAGGGCATCAGCAGCACCCGCAGCTTTTGCGCGAGCAGTTCCCAGCGAGCGATGCGCTGTTCAGCCTGGGCGCGGTACGTCTGGCGCAGTTCGAAGTTGAGCGTATCGAGCTCAAGCTGTGCGCCGCGCTCGGCGAAGCGCAACAAGCCGGCGGCGGGCAGGGCGTGATCCAGCGGATCGGAGAGTGGCAGCAGCAACAGATCGCAATGGCGCGCCAGCAGGCTCAGCTGTTGCTCGGCACTGTCCGACAGCGCGCGTTCGTCGCAGATGACGATCACCAGGCTGCCCGGACGCGATACCTCCCGTGCACGGCGCAGGGCGATGCCAAAGGCGTCGCGGTCCGGCACGCTTTCGCTATGCAGCGACTGGTTGACCCGCACCAGGCGGTTGAGCAACTGCAGCAGGCTTTGTTTGCTGCGCCGGGGTTTGATTTCGTAATGCTCGTTGTCACCGTAAACCAGCCCGCCAACCCGATCGTTATGACCCAGGGCTGCCCAGCCGATCAGGCTGGCCGCCTGTGCGGCCAGCACCGATTTGAACATCAGGCCCGAGCCGAAAAACAGCCGGCGGCTTTGTTCGACCATGATGAAAATCGGCCGCTCGCGTTCTTCATGGAACAGCTTGGTGTGGGGCTCCTGGGTCCGGGCGGTGACGCGCCAGTCGATGGTGCGCACATCGTCACCGGCCTGATAGACCCGCACCTGGTCGAAGTCCACGCCACGGCCACGCAGCTTGGAGTGGTGCAGGCCGATCAGCGGGCTGCGCTGGCCTGGACCTGCGAACAGTTGTACTTCGCGCACGCGATGACGCATCTCGATCAGATCGGCGAGGCTGACGCGGATGCCCGGCTCGGGCGGCAGGCTGGCGTTCATCGGGGTCAAGCGACGGCTACGACGTCGAGAATCCGCTGGACGACCCGGTCCTGATCAATGCCGGCGGCTTCGGCTTCAAAGGAAAGAATGATGCGGTGACGCAAGACGTCAAACAGCACCGCCTGGATGTCTTCCGGGCTGACGAAGTCGCGACCGGCCAGCCAGGCGTGGGCCCGGGCGCAGCGGTCGAGGGCGATGGAGCCGCGAGGACTGGCGCCGTAGGCGATCCACTCGGCCATCTCCGGGTCGAACTTGGCCGGCGTGCGGGTAGCCATGACCAACTGCACCAGGTATTCCTCCACGGCGTCGGCCATGTACAAACCGAGGATTTCCTTGCGTGCGGCGAAGATCGTCTGCTGGGTAACCCTGCGCTCAGGCTTGGCTTCACCGTTGAGGGCTTCGCCGCGGGCCTGTTGCAGGATCTTGCGTTCAACCGCCGCGTCCGGGAAACCGATTTTCACGTGCATCAGGAAGCGGTCGAGCTGGGCTTCCGGCAGCGGATAGGTACCTTCCTGCTCGATGGGGTTTTGCGTGGCCATCACCAAAAACAGCGGCGACAGCTCATAGGTGCTGCGCCCGACACTGACCTGCCGCTCGCCCATGGCTTCGAGCAAAGCCGACTGAACCTTGGCCGGGGCACGGTTGATTTCGTCCGCGAGTACCAGGTTGTGGAAGATCGGGCCCTGCTGGAACACGAAACTGCCGGTTTCCGGACGGTAGATTTCCGTGCCGGTGATGTCGGCCGGCAACAGGTCGGGGGTGAACTGGATGCGATGGAACTGGGCTTCGATGCCTTCGGCGAGTTCTTTGATGGCCTTGGTCTTGGCCAGGCCAGGGGCGCCCTCGACCAGCATGTGGCCGTCGGCGAGCAGGGCGATGAGCAAGCGCTCGATGAGCTTTTCCTGGCCGAGAATCTGCGTTGAAAGAAAGGTTCGCAGCGCTAGCAGCGCTTCACGATGTTCCATCGATGACTGTTCCTGCAAAAGGGTGGCCGAGGACGTTCGAAATACGCCAGGGCTGGGGGCGTTACTTTAATCCATCGCAGGGGGCGGCGACTAACGGCATTTTGCGCAAAGTGCGGGAAATGATGGGCAATGGGTGTAGGAATTTTCTACAGATCAGACGGTGCGGTGCTCTCTCGGGCCAATTCGCGAGCAAGCCCGCTCCCACAGTTGACCCTGTTCTTCCAGTAAGAATGATCAAATGTGGGAGCGGGCTTGCTCGCGAAGGCGTCCGCTCAAACGCCGGGATTTAGAGCTGGCTGATATAAGTGCCGGTGCCTTTGAGAATGTTCTGCAAGGTTTCTTCAACTTCGGCCATTTCCACCATGTCAGGGTTGAAGGTGATCTCCAGCACATCGTCGCCATTGAGCACATCGGCATCCGTCGCAGCAATTTCGATCTTCAAAAGGGTAGCGCTCAGGGTGACTTTCACACCATCCAAGGTCGAAGGCTCGCCATCGAGGGTGATCTCCAGTTCATCTTCATCCGGATAGCGACTCATCAGGAACATTTCGCCCTTTTCGCTGTGGCAGCAGAGCATGGCCATGTTGTCTTCTTCGTCGTCGCAAGGGTTGACGATCAAGAGGGCGGTTTTCATTTTCATGGGAGTTTCCTGGCTCGGCGAGCGTGTTGGACGCAGTGAAGGACAATTCTGCCAGCCCGCAGGAATTTCTGCTCGTTCGGCTGTCTATGAGGCTGTCGTGACCAATGAGAGTGTTACTGGTCATTTCTAGTACGTACGTGCCGTAAAACCTGACGTAAAGCCGTCATTTTTCTGCGCGACTGCTAGTGTTAATCGATGCCCGCACCCGAAGCTGCGTACCGTTGACCGAATATGTCGCAGCACCGCAAGCATGGGCCTTGCCGCTCTCGTTAAGCTGCGCAACGGATGAACACCTGTAAAGACATTGTGCTGCACGCGGCCAGTCGTTTTTGCAGATGCCCATCCAGGTAAAGTGAATGTGACCCGAGTGTCTTGTTCAGCTTCACCCACCTGTCACCCTGTTTCCTCTGCCCGAGAATCAGGAGCCGGGTGACGGACCCGCCCCGCAAGGGGTTTTGCACGCGAAGCTTCCATCAATAACAAGCCCAAGCGGAGTACCACAGATGGCGTTCTTCACCGCAGCCAGCAAAGCCGACTTCCAGCACCAACTGCAAGCGGCACTGGCGCAGCACATCAGTGAACAGGCACTGCCACAAGTGGCGCTGTTCGCTGAACAATTCTTCGGCATCATTTCCCTTGACGAGCTGACCCAGCGTCGGTTGTCAGACCTTGCTGGCTGCACCCTTTCTGCATGGCGTCTACTTGAACGCTTCGATCACGCACAGCCACAAGTGCGGGTCTACAACCCGGATTACGAGCGCCACGGCTGGCAGTCGACCCACACCGCCGTCGAAGTGCTGCACCACGACCTGCCATTCCTGGTGGACTCGGTGCGTACCGAGCTGAACCGTCGCGGCTACAGCATTCATACCCTGCAAACCACTGTGCTGAGCGTGCGTCGCGGCAGCAAAGGCGAGTTGCTGGAAATCCTGCCGAAAGGCACCCAGGGCGACGACGTTCAGCAAGAGTCGTTGATGTACCTGGAAATCGACCGTTGCGCCAACACCGCCGAGCTCAATGTCCTGAGCAAGGAACTGGAGCAGGTGCTCGGTGAAGTGCGCGTGGCCGTTGGCGATTTCGAGCCGATGAAAGCCAAGGTCGAGGAAATCCTGAGCAAACTGGACAACAGCCAGTTCGCCGTCGATGCCGACGAAAAGAACGAAATCAAGAGTTTCCTGGAATGGCTGGTGGGTAACCACTTCACCTTCCTGGGCTATGAAGAGTTCGTGGTGCGCGATGAGGCCGATGGTGGCCATATCGTCTACGACCAGGACTCCTTCCTCGGCCTGACCAAACTGCTGCGCGCCGGCCTGACCTACGATGACCTGCGCATCGAAGACTACGCCGTGAACTACCTGCGCGAGCCGACCCTGCTGTCGTTCGCCAAGGCCGCGCACCCAAGCCGCGTGCACCGCCCGGCTTACCCCGATTACGTATCGATCCGTGAAATCGACGCCGACGGCAACGTCATCAAGGAATGCCGTTTCATGGGCCTGTACACCTCCTCGGTGTATGGCGAGAGCGTGCGGGTCATCCCGTTCATCCGCCGCAAGGTCGAGGAAATCGAGCGCCGCTCCGGCTTCCAGTCCAAGGCCCACCTGGGCAAGGAGCTGGCGCAGGTACTCGAAGTGCTGCCCCGCGACGATCTGTTCCAGACCCCGGTTGACGAGCTGTTCAGCACCGTGATGTCGATCGTGCAGATCCAGGAACGCAACAAGATCCGCGTATTCCTGCGCAAAGACCCGTACGGCCGTTTCTGCTACTGCCTGGCCTACGTGCCGCGTGACATCTATTCCACCGAAGTGCGCCAGAAGATCCAGCAAGTGCTGATGGATCGCCTGAAAGCCTCGGATTGCGAGTTCTGGACCTTCTTCTCCGAGTCCGTGCTGGCCCGCGTACAGTTGATCCTGCGCGTCGACCCGAAAAACCGCATCGACATCGACCCGCTGTTGCTGGAAAAAGAAGTCGTACAAGCCTGCCGTAGCTGGCAGGACGATTACGCCAGCCTGACGGTCGAGAGTTTCGGTGAGGCCAATGGCACCAACGTGCTGGCCGACTTCCCGAAAGGCTTCCCGGCCGGTTATCGCGAGCGCTTCGCTGCGCACTCGGCTGTGGTCGACATGCAACACCTGCTGAGCCTGAGCGAAAAAAATCCACTGGTGATGAGCTTCTATCAGCCACTGGGCCAGGTTTCGGGCCAGCGCATGCTGCACTGCAAGCTGTACCACGCAGACACCCCTCTGGCGCTGTCCGACGTGCTGCCGATCCTGGAAAACCTCGGCCTGCGCGTGCTGGGTGAGTTCCCGTATCGCCTGCGTCACACCAATGGCCGCGAGTTCTGGATTCACGATTTCGCGTTCACCGCCGCCGAAGGCCTGGAACTCGATATCCAGCAACTCAACGACACCTTGCAGGACGCGTTCGTCCACATTGTGCGTGGCGATGCCGAGAACGATGCATTCAACCGCTTGGTACTGACTGCCGGCCTGCCTTGGCGCGACGTGGCGCTGCTGCGTGCCTATGCCCGTTACATGAAGCAGATTCGTCTGGGCTTCGACCTGGGCTACATTGCCGCCACCCTGAACAACCATACCGACATCGCTCGCGAGTTGACCCGGCTGTTCAAGACCCGTTTCTACCTGGCGCGCAAGCTGTCGGGCGACGACCTGGAAGACAAGCAGCAACGTCTGGAACACGCAATTCTTTCCGCACTGGACGACGTCCAGGTGCTCAACGAAGACCGCATCCTGCGTCGCTACCTGGACCTGATCAAGGCGACCCTGCGCACCAACTTCTACCAGACCGACGCCAACGGCCATAACAAGTCGTATTTCAGCTTCAAGTTCAACCCGCACTTGATCCCTGAACTGCCGAAACCGGTTCCTAAGTTCGAAATCTTCGTCTACTCGCCGCGCGTTGAAGGCGTGCACCTGCGCTTTGGCAACGTGGCCCGTGGTGGCCTGCGCTGGTCCGACCGTGAAGAAGACTTCCGTACTGAAGTCCTCGGCCTGGTAAAAGCCCAGCAAGTGAAAAACTCGGTGATCGTGCCGGTGGGTGCCAAGGGCGGCTTCCTGCCGCGTCGCCTGCCGCTGGGTGGCAGCCGTGACGAGATCGCGGCCGAGGGCATCGCCTGCTACCGCATCTTCATTTCCGGCCTGCTGGATATCACCGACAACCTGAAGGACGGCGCGCTGGTGCCTCCGGCCAACGTCGTGCGCCATGACGATGATGACCCGTACCTGGTGGTCGCGGCGGACAAAGGCACTGCGACCTTCTCCGACATCGCCAACGGCATCGCCATCGACTACGGCTTCTGGCTGGGTGATGCGTTCGCCTCCGGCGGTTCGGCCGGTTACGACCACAAGAAGATGGGCATCACCGCCAAGGGCGCGTGGGTTGGCGTACAACGCCACTTCCGCGAGCGCGGCATCAATGTCCAGGAAGACAGCATCACCGTGGTCGGCGTTGGTGACATGGCCGGTGACGTGTTCGGTAACGGGCTGTTGATGTCCGACAAACTGCAACTGGTTGCCGCGTTCAACCACCTGCACATCTTCATCGATCCGAATCCTGAGCCTGCCAACAGCTTCGCCGAGCGTCAGCGCCTGTTCGACCTGCCGCGTTCGGCCTGGTCCGATTACGACACCAGCATCATGTCCGAAGGCGGCGGTATCTTCTCGCGCAGCGCGAAGAGCATCGCGATCAGCCCGCAGATGAAAGAGCGCTTCGACATCCAGGCCGACAAGCTGACCCCGACCGAACTGCTCAACGCCTTGCTCAAGGCGCCGGTGGATCTGTTGTGGAACGGCGGTATCGGTACGTACGTCAAGGCCAGCAGTGAAAGCCACGCCGATGTGGGCGACAAGGCCAACGATGCACTGCGCGTGAACGGCAACGAACTGCGCTGCAAAGTGGTGGGCGAGGGCGGTAACCTGGGCATGACCCAACTGGGTCGCGTCGAATTCGGCCTCCATGGCGGCGGCTCCAACACCGACTTCATCGACAACGCCGGTGGCGTGGACTGCTCCGACCACGAAGTGAACATCAAGATCCTGCTCAACGAAGTGGTCCAGGCCGGCGACATGACCGCCAAGCAACGCAACGAGTTGCTGGCGAGCATGACCGACGAAGTCGGCTCTCTGGTGCTGGGCAACAACTACAAGCAGACCCAGGCTCTGTCCCTGGCGGCCCGTCGCGCATTGCCGCGGATTGCCGAATACAAGCGTCTGATGAACGATCTGGAAGGTCGCGGCAAGCTGGATCGCGCCATCGAGTTTCTGCCCAATGAAGAGGCGATCAACGAGCGCATCGTAGAAGGCCACGGCCTGACCCGTGCCGAGCTGTCGGTGCTGATTTCCTACAGCAAGATCGATCTCAAGGAGCAACTGCTGGGCTCCCTGGTGCCGGACGACGACTACCTGACCCGCGACATGGAAACCGCTTTCCCGCCGACCCTGGTGAGCAAGTTCTCCGCCGCCATGCGTCGTCACCGTCTCAAGCGCGAAATCGTCAGCACCCAGATCGCCAACGATCTGGTCAACCACATGGGCATCACCTTCGTTCAACGACTCAAAGAGTCGACAGGCATGAGCCCGGCGAACGTGGCCGGTGCCTATGTGATCGTGCGCGACATTTTCCATCTCCCGCACTGGTTCCGTCAGATTGAAGCGCTGGACTACCAGGTCAGCGCTGATGTGCAACTGGAGCTGATGGACGAGCTGATGCGCCTGGGCCGTCGCGCCACGCGCTGGTTCCTGCGTGCCCGCCGCAACGAGCAGAATGCTGCCCGTGACGTTGCACATTTTGGCCCGCATCTGAAAGAGTTGGGCCTCAAGCTTGATGAGCTGCTCAGTGGCGAGATCCGCGAGAACTGGCAGACCCGCTATCAGGCGTATGTCGCAGCCGGTGTACCGGAGTTGCTCGCACGCATGGTGGCTGGCACTTCGCACTTGTATACGCTGCTGCCGATCATCGAGGCTTCCGATGTGACCGGCCAGAACCCTGCCGACGTCGCGAAGGCTTACTTCGCCGTGGGCAGTGCTCTGGACATCACCTGGTACCTGCAACAGATCAGCGCTCTGCCGGTTGAAAACAACTGGCAGGCCCTGGCCCGTGAAGCGTTCCGCGATGACGTCGACTGGCAGCAACGGGCGATCACCATCTCGGTCCTGCAACAGGGCGACGGCACTCAGGATGTGGAAACACGCCTGGCGTCGTGGATGTCGCAGCACGAAAGCATGATCGAACGCTGGCGCGCCATGCTGGTGGAAATCCGTGCCGCCAGCGGTACGGACTACGCCATGTATGCGGTGGCCAACCGTGAACTGCTCGACCTGGCGTTGAGCGGCCAGACGGTAGTGCCTGCCGCTTCCAGTGTCGAACTGGAGCCGGCTGCCTGATCAGGCGCTGAATGAAAAAGCCCCGTATCGAGAGATGCGGGGTTTTTTTTGTCTGAAGGTCCTGCAGTGATTGATCGGCCCCCTTCGCGAGCAAGCCCGCTCCCACAGTGATTTATGGAGATGCCGGGGTTTGTGCCTGACGGTGATCCCCTGTGGGAGCTGGCCTGCCAGCGATGGCGGTGTGTCAGGTGACATGAATGTTGAATGTAATGCCTTCATGGGGGGAATCTCCCACAAATTCACCCAGGCGTTATACAGTGAGGGGCCATGTCTGTATCAAGGATTGAATCACTCATGCCAGCTACCGATCCGGTCATCACTCTCGAACGCTTCAACGAATCCCACATCGAAGGCCTCGCTGCGCTTTACAACGATCCGCGCATCGCCCGGCAAACCCTGCAGATGCCCTTTCAGTCCACCGAGCTCTGGCGCAAGCGCCTGGAGCCGGATAACGAACGGCTGGTGAAAGTGGTGGCCCTGCACCAGGGCGCAGTAATCGGCAACATTGGCCTTGAGCAGTTTTCGCGCATCCGCCGCAGCCACGCCGGCAGCTTCGGTATGGGCGTGGCGGTGGAGTGGCAGGGCAAGGGGGTTGGTTCGAAGTTACTGGCGACAGCCCTGGATATCGCCGACAACTGGATGAATCTGCACCGGGTCGAGCTTGCGGTGTACGCCGACAATGAAGCGGCCATCGCGCTGTACCGCAAATTCGGTTTCAAGGAAGAGGGTCTGCTTCGTGATTACGCCGTGCGCGACGGTGTGCTGGTGGACACCTTGAGCATGGCGCGTCTGCGGTTTACGCCCACGTCCGGTTGAGTCATTCGCCCAGGGAACGGCACCGCCGACTGCGCCTGCAGTGCGGTGGTGTCGAGCAGGGCCGGAGTGAAGTGTGCGGATTTGATCAACAGAGTACCACTCACCCTTTTAGTCGTACGCCGGCCGCGCGCATCTGCCATGCTCAATATCCGCAGTACTGCTCCAATCAAAGGAACACCGCAATGGACGATGTACAGCAACTGGGTGAAATGCTACGCCACTACGCAGAAAGCGAAGCGCACAAAAAACAACTGTTTGAATCGCAGTCAACCGTGTGGGCGACGCGTATCAGTGAGCTTTTCGATCAGATCGGGCAATGGCTGGAACCGGTGCTGGCGCCCAACCTGCTGGAAGTGAATCGCGAAGTATATGTGGTTTCAGGGCCGAGCATTGCGCTCGATACTTCCCCCTTCAGGACCGAGAAGCTGTCCATTTTGATTGCCGGCAAACCGGTGGAGTTCGTGCCGGATGTGATGGGGGCGGGTGGGCAGATCACATTGGCAGTGATGGGGCTGACGGCGGCGCGCTTTGGCAGCGTTTCGCTGGTTTGCCAGCCACCGGCGAGCAGTTGGCAATGGCGCAAGACCAATGGACTGAAAGACCCGGATATCTTCCCGTTTGATGCGGGTTTTCTAGCGCAGCAGTTGCAGGGTCTGATTCCGCGCGACCGGGTGTGAGATCAAACGCGACCTCGTCCCGCACCTTTTCGGGAGAGGGGCGAGGGGGCCGACCTCACCGACACCCCTCACATTTCAATATTCCCCCAGCCCGGCTTCGCCTCCTCTGGCACGCGGACGAGATCGAGCTTCCATGGGTGGACCGGACTCAGAATGCTCAGTTTTTCTTGGCCTGCTCCCACACCCTCTCTTCCTGCTCGCGAAGTTCAGGGGTGAACTCAGCCCCGAAATCTTCGGCTTCGAATACCTGGCGAATTTCGATCTCGGCCTCGGTGTCGGGCATCGGGTTGGGGCAGCGTTTGACCCATTCGATGGCTTCTTCTTTCGATTTGACCTGCCATAGCCAGAAGCCGGCGATCAACTCTTTGGTTTCGATGAACGGGCCGTCGGTCACAGTGCGTTTGTCACCTGAAAAACGCACGCGGGCACCTTTGCTGCTCGGGTGCAGGCCTTCGCCCGCAAGGAGGATGCCGGCCTTGACCAGTTCCTCGTTGTATTGGCCCATGGCGGTCAGCAGTTCCTGACTGGGCATGACGCCGGCTTCAGAGTCCTGGCTGGCTTTGATGATGATCATGAATCGCATGGTTTTTTCTCCGGTGAATGTGGCTAATTCGCTTCTAGTCGAACGGGACGGTGCCAAATCGACAACGCTGCTGACGAATTTCATCCCCGGGTGCTACCGATCCTAATGGGCGCTGTGTGCCTTTCGTCATGAACAACGGATGGCGGGCCAGCGCAGGGGTAGGCTGGTCAATGGTAACTCCAACACGGACAGTCATACGCACACACATACATACACATGGGACAGACCGATTGCGAAGTTGTATCCAGTTTTACGCTTCGACACATCACAAATCATGTTTGACCGTAGGTCGTCGGACAATTTCGTGGTTAACTTCGGCCTCGTCAAAATTCTCCACACCAACGTTCAGAAGGACTCCGTTCATGGCTCAAGTCACCCTTAAAGGCAATCCGGTTCAAGTCAACGGCCAACTGCCACAAGCCGGCTCCAAGGCGCCAGCCTTTTCCCTGGTTGCCGGCAATCTGTCCGACGTCACCCTGCAGGACTTTGCCGGCAAGCGCAAAGTACTGAACATCTTCCCAAGCGTTGACACTCCGACCTGCGCCACCTCGGTTCGCAAGTTCAACGCCCAGGCTGGTGACGTGGCCAATACCGTCGTGCTGTGCATCTCTGCCGACCTGCCATTCGCCCAGGCCCGTTTCTGTGGTGCCGAAGGCCTGGAAAACGTGCAGAACCTGTCGACCCTGCGCGGTGCCGAGTTCATCGAAAACTACGGCGTAGCCATTGCTGATGGTCCGCTCAAAGGCCTGACCGCCCGTGCTGTCGTGGTTCTGGACGAAAACGACAACGTGCTGCACAGCGAACTGGTCAGCGAAATCGGTCAGGAACCGAACTACGAAGCGGCACTGGCCGTTCTGAAGTAAGTTATTCTTTAGAATTGTTAACGGCCTGGCCCTGTCCAGGCCGTTTTCATTTGTGCTTCAGTGTCTTAGATAAAACTCCTGCTACGTAAGCTGAAGGTAAATTGCCGGTAAAGGCGCTTTGCTTAAGACTCGCCAGTGCTTATCGTTCAGCCTCATGTAAAAGAAGCCCACGCGCCCAATGGTTGATCACTCAATGCAATCCTCCGCTTCCCGTAGTCCCCGTCGCTGGCTGTTTGGCCTGCTGGTCCTGTTGGTCATCGCAGCCCTGTGCTGGAAGTTCTGGCCCACCGGCGAGGCCCAAAAAGAAAGCAGCGGGCAAAAAGCCGTCGCCGGGCACACCGGCAAGTCGGGAGGGATGCGTCCGGGGTTCGGCGGCGCTTCAGGGCCGGTGCCGGTGCGTGTGGCGCCAGCGGTCAAGGGTGACTTCCCCCTGTATTACAAGGCGCTGGGCACGGTCACGGCGCTCAACACCATCAATGTGCGCAGCCGCGTCGGTGGCGAATTGATGAAGATCCACTTTGAAGAAGGGCAGATGGTCAAAGCGGGTGACCTGCTGGCCGAGATCGACCCGCGTCCGTACCAGAATGCCTTGCTCCAGGCTGAAGGCACCTTGCTGCAGAATCAGGCGCAACTGAAAAACGCCCAGGTCGACGTTGATCGCTATCGCGGCCTGTACCGCGAAGACAGCATTGCCAAGCAGACCCTGGACACCGCCGAAGCGCTGGTCGGTCAGTTCCAGGGCACGGTCAAGACCAATCAGGCGGCGGTCAACGACGCCCGGCTCAATCTGGAATTCACCAGGATCCGCGCGCCGATTGCCGGGCGTGTCGGCCTGCGGCAGCTGGACGTCGGCAACCTGGTGGCGGCCAATGACACCACGGCACTGGCGATCATCACCCAGACCCAACCGATCAGCGTCGCCTTCACCCTGCCGGAAAACAGCCTCGAAACAGTGCTCGCTCGCTATCGCAGCGGCGCCAAGCTGCCCGCCGAGGCCTGGGATCGTGGCGATACAAGGCTGCAGGCCACCGGTGTGTTGCAAAGTCTGGACAACCAGATCGATGTCACCACCGGCACCCTTAAATTCAAGGCCCGTTACGAGAACCGCGACCAGTCGTTGTTTCCCAATCAGTTCGTCAACGTTCGCCTGCTGGCTGACACCCTCAAGGATGTCGTACTCGCGCCCTCCGCTGCCATTCAGTTCGGCACCAATGGCACCTTCGTCTATGCCCTGGATGGTGACAAGAAGGTCAAGATCCGCCAACTGAAGGTCGGCGCCAGCGACGGTGAAAACACTGTGGTTACCGAAGGCCTGCAGCCTGGCGACCGGGTCGTTCTCGAAGGCACGGACCGCCTTAAAGACGGCAGCGAAGTTGAAGTGGTCAACGACAGCCAGGACGTGCCCTCTACGCCAACCGGGAATCTGCAAGGCAAATCGGCGGTCGACGCGCTTGAGCCGGCGGCCCGCGACAGGGCGAAAAAGGGCGGCGCATGAATCTCTCGCGGCTGTTCATCCTTCGCCCGGTAGCCACTACCCTGAGCATGCTGGCCATTATCCTGGCCGGTGTGATCGCCTATCGCCTGCTGCCGGTATCGGCCTTGCCTCAGGTCGATTACCCGACCATTCGCGTCATGACCCTTTATCCCGGCGCCAGCCCGGATGTCATGACCAGCGCCGTGACGGCTCCGCTCGAGCGGCAGTTCGGGCAAATGCCTGGTCTGACCCAAATGGCCTCCACCAGCTCCGGCGGGGCGTCGGTGCTGACGTTGCGGTTCAGCCTCGACATCAACATGGATGTCGCCGAACAGCAAGTGCAGGCCGCGATCAACGCAGCGACCAACCTGCTGCCCAAGGATCTGCCGGCACCGCCGGTGTACAACAAGGTCAACCCGGCAGACACCCCGGTGCTGACCCTGGCGATAACCTCCAAGACCATGCTGCTGCCCAAGCTCAATGATCTGGTCGACACCCGCATGGCGCAGAAAATCGCCCAGATCAGCGGCGTCGGCATGGTCAGCATTGCCGGCGGCCAGCGTCAGGCCGTGCGCATCAAGGTCAACCCCGAAGCCCTGGCGGCCAACGGCCTGAACCTGTCGGACGTGCGCACCCTGATCGGCGCCTCCAACGTCAACCAGCCCAAAGGCAATTTCGACGGCCCGACCCGGGTCTCGATGCTCGATGCCAACGATCAACTGACCTCGCCCAAGGACTACGCCAATCTGATCCTGGCCTATGCCAACGGTGCGCCGTTGCGGCTCAAGGATGTGGCGCAAATCGTCGACGGGGCGGAGAACGAGCGTCTGGCCGCGTGGGCCAACGAAAACCAGGCCGTACTGTTGAACATCCAGCGTCAGCCCGGCGCCAACGTCATAGAGGTGGTGGACCGGATCAAGGCCCTGCTGCCGAGCATCACCGACAACCTGCCGGCCGGTCTCGACGTCGTTGTGTTGACCGACCGCACCCAGACCATCCGCGCTTCGGTCAAGGACGTGCAGCACGAACTGCTGATCGCCATCGCGCTGGTGGTCATGGTGACGTTCCTGTTCCTGCGCCGGGCCAGCGCCACAATCATTCCTTCGGTGGCCGTGCCACTGTCGCTGATCGGTACCTTCGGCGTGATGTACCTGGCCGGGTTCTCGGTGAACAACCTGACCCTGATGGCCCTGACCATCGCCACCGGCTTCGTGGTGGATGATGCGATCGTCATGCTGGAGAACATTTCCCGCTTCATCGAAGAAGGTGACAGCCCGTTGAATGCGGCACTCAAGGGCGCCAAACAGATCGGCTTCACTCTGATTTCCCTGACCCTGTCACTGATCGCCGTGCTGATCCCGCTGCTGTTCATGGCGGACGTGGTAGGGCGGTTGTTCCGCGAGTTCGCCATCACCCTGGCAGTGGCGATCCTGATTTCCCTGGTGGTCTCCCTGACCCTGACGCCGATGATGTGCGCCCGGCTGCTCAAGCGTGAGCCCAAGGAAGAAGAGCAGGGCCGTTTCTATCGCGCCAGCGGTGCCGCCATCGACTGGATGATTGCCGCGTACGGGCGCAAGTTGCAGTGGGTGCTCAAGCATCAACCGCTGACCCTGATGGTGGCCATCGGCACCCTGGCGCTGACGGTGTTTCTGTACCTGATTGTGCCTAAAGGCTTCTTTCCGGTGCAGGACACCGGGGTGATCCAGGGGATTTCCGAGGCCCCCCAATCGATTTCCTTCGCGGCCATGAGCGAGCGCCAGCAGCAACTGGCCAAGGTGATCCTGGCTGATCCGGCGGTCGAAAGCCTGTCGTCCTACATTGGCGTGGACGGCGATAACTCGACGCTCAACAGCGGTCGCATGCTGATCAACCTCAAGTCTCACGGTGATCGGGACCTGAGCGCGACTGAAATCATCGCGCGCCTGCAGCCGGAGGTCGACAAGCTGGTCGGCATCCGCCTGTTCATGCAACCGGTACAGGACCTGACCATTGAAGACCGGGTCAGCCGTACGCAGTACCAGTTCAGCATGTCGTCACCAGACTCGCAGCTGTTGAGCCTGTGGAGCGGGCGCCTGGTAGACGCCCTCAAAGACCGGCCGGAGCTGACCGACGTTGCCAGCGACCTGCAGGACAAAGGCCTGCAGGTCTATCTGGTGATCGACCGCGACGCCGCCTCGCGGGTCGGTGTATCGGTGTCGAACATCACCGATGCCCTGTACGACGCTTTCGGCCAGCGGCAGATTTCCACGATCTACACCCAGGCCAGCCAGTACCGCGTGGTCCTGCAATCGCAGTCCGGAGAGAAGCTGGGGCCGCAGGCGCTGGATCAGATTCACGTCAAGACCACCGATGGCGGCCAGGTGCGCTTGTCCAGCCTGGCGCACATTGAGGAGCGCCAGGCGCAACTGGCGATCACCCACATCGGCCAGTTTCCAGCGGTGATGATGTCCTTCAACCTGGCGCCCGGCGTGGCGCTGGGGCATGCAGTAGAGGTCATCGAGCAGGTGCAGCAGGACATCGGCATGCCGCTTGGCGTACAGACCCAGTTCCAGGGCGCGGCCGAGGCTTTCCAGGCGTCGCTCTCGAGTACCTTGCTGCTGATTCTGGCGGCGGTGGTGACCATGTACATCGTGCTGGGCGTGCTGTACGAGAGCTACATCCATCCGATCACCATTCTCTCGACCCTGCCGTCGGCCGCGGTCGGCGCTTTGCTGGCGCTGATTCTCAGTGGCAATGACCTGGGCATGATCGCGATCATCGGCATCATCCTCCTGATCGGCATCGTCAAGAAGAACGCGATCATGATGATCGACTTCGCCCTCGACGCCGAGCGCAATCAGGGGATGGACCCGCAGACGGCGATCTATCAGGCTGCATTGCTGCGCTTCCGGCCGATCCTGATGACCACCCTGGCGGCGTTGTTCGGTGCGGTGCCGCTGATGCTGGCCACCGGTTCCGGTGCCGAGTTGCGCCAGCCGTTGGGGCTGGTGATGGTCGGTGGGTTGTTGCTGAGCCAGGTCTTGACCCTGTTCACCACGCCGGTGATCTACCTGTACTTCGACCGCCTGGGGCGGCGCTGGGGCCGCAAGCCTGAGTCAATGGAAGCGGTAGAACAGCCATGAACCTCTCCGGCCCCTTCATCAAGCGCCCGGTCGCCACCATGCTGCTGAGCCTGGCGATCATGTTGCTGGGCGGCGTCAGCTTCGGCCTGTTACCCGTGTCGCCGCTGCCGCAAATCGACTTCCCGGTGATCGTGGTCCAGGCCAGCCTGCCTGGCGCTAGCCCCGAGGTCATGGCTTCCACCGTGGCCACTCCGCTTGAACGCTCCTTCGGCACCATCGCCGGGGTCAACACCATGAGCAGCCGCTCCAGCCAGGGCTCGACCCGGGTGATCCTGCAATTTGACCTCGACCGTGATATCAACGGCGCGGCGCGGGAAGTCCAGGCGGCCATCAACGCCTCGCGCACGCTGCTGCCCAGCGGGATGCGCAGCATGCCGACCTACAAGAAGGTCAACCCGTCCCAGGCGCCGATCATGGTGCTGTCGCTGACCTCGGATGTGCTGGAAAAGGGCCAGCTCTATGACCTTGCCTCGACCATCCTGTCCCAGAGCCTGTCCCAGGTGCAGGGCGTCGGTGAAGTGCAGATCGGCGGCAGCTCCTTGCCCGCGGTGCGCATCGAGCTCGAACCCCAGGCGCTCAATCAGTACGGCGTGGCTCTGGATGATGTACGCAACACCATCGCCAATGCCAACGTGCGCCGGCCCAAGGGTTCGGTCGAGGATGATCAGCGCCTGTGGCAGGTCCAGGCCAACGACCAGCTGGAAAAAGCCAAAGACTACGAATCGCTGATCATCCACTACAACGGCGGCGCGGCGTTGCGCCTGAAGGATGTGGCCAAAGTCAGCGATGGCGTGGAGGACCGCTACAACAGCGGTTTTTTCAACGATGACGCAGCGGTGCTGCTGGTGATCAACCGGCAGGCCGGCGCCAACATCATCGAGACGGTGAACGAGATCAAGGCCCAGTTACCTGCGTTGCAGGCAGTGCTGCCGGCCAGCGTCAAACTGAACCTGGCCATGGACCGTTCACCGGTGATCAAGGCGACGCTGCACGAAGCGGAAATGACCTTGCTGATTGCCGTCACCCTGGTGATCCTGGTGGTGTTCCTGTTCCTCGGTAACTTCCGGGCGTCGCTGATCCCGACCCTGGCGGTGCCGGTGTCGCTGGTGGGTACGTTCGCGGTCATGTACCTCTACGGTTTCTCCCTGAACAACCTGTCGTTGATGGCGCTGATCCTGGCCACCGGGCTGGTGGTGGATGATGCCATCGTGGTGCTGGAGAACATTTCCCGGCATATCGACGAAGGCGTGCGGCCGATGAAGGCGGCGTACCTTGGGGCGCAGGAAGTGGGTTTCACCTTGCTGTCGATGAACGTCTCGCTGGTGGCGGTGTTCCTGTCGATCCTGTTCATGGGCGGCATCATCGAGAGCCTGTTCCGTGAGTTTTCCATCACCCTGGCCGCTTCCATCGTGGTGTCGCTGGTGGTCTCGCTGACCTTGACGCCGATGCTCTGCGCGCGCTGGCTCAAGCCGCATGTGCCAGGGCAGGAGAATCGATTGCAACGCTGGAGCCGGCGGGCCAACGACTGGATGGTCGGTAAATATGCCACCAGCCTCGACTGGGTCTTGCGTCATCGGCGCCTGACTTTGCTCAGTTTGTTCGTGACTATTGGCGTTAACATTGCGCTGTATATCATTGTTCCTAAAACATTTTTGCCTCAGCAAGATACCGGGCAACTGATCGGTTTCGTGCGCGGCGATGATGGTCTGTCGTTCAGCGTGATGCAGCCGAAAATGGAAATCTTCCGCCGTGCGGCACTCAAGGATGACGCGGTGGAAAGCGTCGCCGGTTTCATCGGCGGAAGCAACGGCACCAACAACGCCTTCATGCTGGTGCGGCTCAAGCCGATCAAGGAACGCAGCATTTCCGCGCAAAAAGTCATCGAACGCCTGCGCAAGGAAATGCCCAAGGTCCCTGGCGCGCAACTGATGCTGATGGCCGACCAGGACTTGCAGTTCGGCGGTGGCCGGGAGCAGACCTCGTCGCAGTACAGCTATATCCTGCAAAGCGGTGACCTGGGGGCGTTGCGCGAGTGGTATCCGAAAGTCGTCACCGCGCTCAAGGCCTTGCCGGAGCTGACGGCGATCGATGCTCGCGAAGGCCGGGGCGCGCAGCAGGTTACCCTGATCGTCGATCGCGATCAGGCCAAGCGCCTGGGGGTCGACATGGACATGGTTACCTCGGTGTTGAACAACGCCTACAGCCAGAGGCAGATCTCCACCATCTACGACAGTCTCAACCAGTATCAGGTGGTGATGGAGGTCAATCCGAAGTACGCCCAGGACCCGATCACCCTCAAACAGGTCCAGGTGATTACCGCCGACGGTGCGCGAATTCCGCTGTCGACCATCGCCCATTATGAGAACAGCCTGGAAGACGATCGGGTCAGCCACGAAGGCCAGTTCGCCTCGGAAAGCATTGCTTTCGACATGGCCGAAGGGGTGACGGTGGAGCAGGGCAGTGCAGCCATTGAGCGGGCGATTGCCAAGTTGGGTTTGCCGGAGGACGTGATCGCGAAAATGGCCGGCACTGCCGATGCCTTCGCCGCGGCCCAGAAGAGCCAGCCGTGGATGATCCTCGGGGCGCTGGTGGCGGTGTACCTGGTGCTGGGTGTGCTGTATGAAAGCTACATCCATCCATTGACGATTCTGTCGACCTTGCCGTCCGCCGGGGTCGGCGCGTTGCTGTCGATCTATGTATTGGGTGGCGAATTCAGCCTGATCTCGTTACTGGGGCTGTTCCTGCTGATCGGCGTGGTAAAGAAAAACGCCATTCTGATGATCGACCTTGCGCTGCAACTGGAGCGCCAGCAAGCCATGGCGCCACTGGAGTCGATTCGCAGTGCCTGCCTGCAACGTCTGCGTCCTATCCTGATGACCACCCTGGCGGCGATTCTGGGGGCCGTGCCGTTGTTGCTCAGCCGTGCCGAAGGGGCGGAAATGCGCCAGCCCCTGGGCCTGACCATCATCGGCGGGTTGATCTTCAGCCAGGTGCTGACTCTCTACACCACCCCGGTGGTTTACCTCTATCTCGACAAACTGCGCCATCGCTTCAACCACTGGCGTGGTGTGCGTACCGATGCTGCTCTGGAAACTCCGCTATGACTGACCGTTCGCTGTTCAACCTGGCTGCACCGCTGATCACCGCCCGAGGCTCGCGGTTGCTGAGCTTGTCGCTGTGTGTAGCGTTGCTCAGTGCCTGCGCCATCGGCCCGGACTACCAGCGTCCGCAAGCCGCCGCGCCGGCACAGTACAAGGCTGCGCCAGGCTGGCGTCAGGCCAGCCCGAGTGACGCTCTCGCTCGCGGTGCGTGGTGGGAGCTGTATGGCGATCGGCAACTCAATGGCCTGATCGAACGACTCAATAGCTCGAACCAGACCGTGGCTCAGTCCGAAGCCCAGTATCGCCAGGCTCAGGCCCTGGTGCGCAGCGCCCGTGGCGCGTTTTTCCCGACAGTGGATCTGACTGTCGGAAAGAACCGCTCCAGCCAGGGCACCGGCAGCAGCAGCTCCAGCCTCAGCAGTTCCTCCAGTGGCATCCGTGATACTTACACGGCACAGGCCGGAGTGAGCTGGGAAGCGGATATCTGGGGTAAGTTGCGCCGGGGCCTGGAAGCCGACACCGCCAATGCCCAGGCCAGTTTTGCCGACCTTGCGGCCATGCGTCTGAGCCAGCAATCGGAGCTGGTGCAGAACTACCTGCAATTACGGGTGATTGATGAGCAGAAACGCTTGCTCGAGGCCACCGTCGAGGCCTATCAGCGCTCGCTCAAAATGACCGAAAACCAGTATCGTGCCGGCGTTTCCGGCAAGGATGCCGTGGCCCAGGCGCAGACCCAGCTCAAGAGCACCGAGGCCGACATGATCGACCTGATCTGGCAACGCGCACAGTTCGAGAATGCCATTGCGGTGCTGATCGGCGTACCGCCAGCCGAATTCGGGCTGGGGCAAACCCAGGACATCCCGCAATTGCCGCAAGTGCCTCTGGCGCTGCCATCGCAATTGCTCGAACGACGCCCGGACATTGCTTCGGCGGAGCGCTCGGTGATTGCCGCCAACGCCAACATCGGCGTAGCCAAGGCTGCGTACTACCCGGACCTTACCCTGAGCATGAACGGTGGCTACAGCAGCAGCACCTCGAACAATCTGTTCAGCGTGCCGAACCGTTTCTGGTCGGTCGGGCCGCAACTGGCCATGACCCTGTTCGATGGCGGCCAGCGCTCGGCGGAAGTGGACCGCAGCGAAGCGGCCTATGACGAAACCGTGGCCAAGTACCGGCAGACGGTGCTCGATGGTTTTCGAGAAGTGGAAAACTACCTGGTGCAGCTCAAGGTACTGCAGGACGAGGCTGTCGTGCGCCAGCAGGCGCTGGATGCGGCCCGTGAGTCCTTGCGCCTGACCCGCAACCAGTACAAGGCCGGTCTGATTGCATACCTCGATGTGGTGGTGACCCAGGCGACGGCGTTGAACAACGAACGCAGTGCGCTGGACCTGCAGCAGAGCCGGTTGATTGCCAGCGTCCAGTTGATTGCAGCCTTGGGTGGTGGCTGGGACGGGCAGCTTGAGGACCGCGACAGCCAATGAACAAACTCCGCCAGGAGGGCCCGGTCGGTGGCGAGGGGGCGTATCGCAACGTTCCTTCACCTCAGTCAAACGCCCGGCAGCCCCTGCGCAAGAGTCACCTCATGCACGATTCGTACACACGGCCGCGCCATTCCCAACTTAACCCTCTACCTTAAAACAAACGTTTTATCGAAATGATGGCAGTTTGCTAGTTTTGTCGGTACGTTCATTCGCGTAATCTGTACAACCTAGATAGTTTTCAGGCGGTGAATGGCATTCATTCCCGGTGGCAATCGCGAGAAGACTCATGCTCATCGGTAACTATTCACCCACACTGGTTATCATTTCCCTCTGTGTAGCGATCCTGGCGTCATACACCGCACTTGATCTGTCCGGGCGTATCGCCACTGCCAAGGGCCGGGCCGCGCACTTATGGACGGTGGGCGGCGCGATTGCCATGGGCGTCGGGGTTTGGTCGATGCACTTTATCGGCATGCTCGCGTTCAAGCTCCCGATCCGACTGGGCTACGACATCCCCATTACGCTGCTGTCGTTGTTGATCGGCGTTCTTTCCTGCGGTTTCGCCCTATGGCTGGTCAGCCAGCCGCGACTGCCCGCCTGGCAACTGTCATTCGGTGCACTGGTCATGGGGGCCGGTATCTGTGCCATGCATTACACCGGCATGGCCGCGATGCGCATGCAACCGGGCATTGATTACGACCCGACGCTGTTCGGCGCATCGCTGATCATCGCGGTGGGCGCCTCGGGTGCGGCGCTGTGGATCGCCTTTCGCCTGCGCCAGCACGCACCTTACGTGCGTGTGATCCGTGCCGGTGCGGCGGTGATCATGGGTATCGCCATCGTCGGCATGCACTACACCGGCATGGCCGCGGCGCGCTTTGCCGACGGCAGCTTTTGCGGGGCGGCCGCCACCGGCCTGAATGGCAAGGGCCTGGATAACCTGGTGCTGATCACCACATTGGCGGTATTGAGCATTGCCTTGCTGACTTCGATCCTCGATGCGCGACTGGCCCGTACCGCGAGCCTTGCGCAGTCGCTGACCGTGGCAAACCGTGAACTGACCCAACTGGCCTCGCATGACACCTTGACCGGTCTGCCAAATCGTATGTTGCTCGCTGAGCGAATCGATCAGGCGATGGCGCGAGTGCAGGAGGAGGGCGGCTGCATTGCACTGATGTTCATCGACCTGGATGGCTTCAAACCGGTTAATGATGCCTTCGGGCACCACATGGGTGATCTATTGCTGCGCGAAGTCGCCCTGCGCCTGCGCGAGGATCTGCGCAGCAACGACACCCTGGCGCGTATCGGTGGCGATGAGTTCGTGCTACTGGTGCGACTGGCCAGACAGAATGACGCCTTGATTCTCGCCGCTCGACAGGTCGGTTTGATCGCTCGTTCGTTCCGGGTCAACGAACATGATTTGCAGATATCCGCCAGCATCGGGATCGCGCTCTATCCGGGCAATGGCCAGACCGCCCACGAATTGCTGACCAATGCCGATGCGGCGATGTATCAAGCCAAAGGCGCAGGTAAAAACGGCTACAGCTTTTTTGACGCTTCGATGAACAGTCTTGGGTGCGACCAACCGCAATTGCAGCAAGACCTGAGTCATGCCGTGGAACAGCAACAATTGCGCCTGCATTACCAGCCCAGGTTCGATGCCTCCAGTGGCCGCCCGGTGGGTGGCGAGGCACTGTTGCGCTGGGAGCACCCGACCCAGGGCTTGCTGCTGGCGGACAAATTCATCGACCTGGCGCAAAAGCCCGGCCTGATCATTTCGATCGGCGAGTGGATGCTCAATGAAGCTTGCCAGCAGATGCGCCAGTGGTACCTGCTGGGACACACCGGGTGGCGCATTGCGGTGAATCTTTCGGCTATCGAATTTTGCCACGCAGGTCTGGTTCAAAGTGTTGCCAAAGCGCTGGCCACCCATCAGTTGCCGCCCAATTGCCTGACCCTGCAAATCACTGAGACCACCGCCATGAGCGATGCCGATGCAAGTATGGTGGTGCTGCGGGAACTGTCGCAAATGGGTGTTGATCTGTGCATCAATGACTTTGGCTCCGGTTATTCGAGCCTTAAATACCTCAAGCGCCTGCCGGTCAACGAACTGAAGATCGACCGCAGCCTGGTCCGTGACCTGGAGCGCGACAGTGAGGACGCCGCCATTGTCTCGGCCATTGTCGCCCTCGGCCAGTCCCTGGGGTTGCGCATCGCCGCCGAAGGAGTGGAAACCGGATCGCAGCAGGATTTGCTGACCCGGCTCGGCTGCGAATCGCTGCAGGGTTGCCTGCTGGGACATCCGCTGCCGGCTGAGCGGTTCATGGTGGCAATTCATCGTGGGGAGCAGTTGGAGGCGGTTTGAACCTGCGCGTAATCTTTCATCGCGGCCAAGCCTCGCTACAGGTGACCGCATTCCCATGCAGGAGCGCGCATGCTCGCGATGGTGGTTAACGATTTCGCGGGGTGTCTGGTTCGCCGCGGTGGTCTTGAGTCCATCACGATCAGGCTCGCTTCAGGTTTTACATGGCCTGTAGCACCGAGGCTTGCCCGTGATGGCGTCAGCAGATGACATTGCTAGCGCCATGCAAAAACCTGAAATGGCGGTTATTCTTCCCCCGTACCGCTTAAGCGTTGATTGGGGAGAAAACTCACATGGATAAAGTCATCGTCATCACCGGCGGCAGCCGTGGTATCGGAGCCGCCACCGCGCTACTGGCTGCTGCGCAGGGCTACCGGATCTGCATCAACTATCTGGCCGACGAACAGGCGGCCCTTAGTGTGCTGGAGCAAGTGCGTGGCCTTGGCGCCCAGGCCATAGCCGTGCGGGCGGATGTCAGTATCGAAGACGAAGTGATCGCTTTGTTCAATCGGGTGGACAGTGAGCTGGGGCGGGTCACTGCATTGGTCAACAACGCCGGTACTGTCGGGCAGAAGTCCCGGGTCGACGAAATGTCGGAATTTCGTATTCTCAAAATCCTCAAGACCAACATTCTTGCGCCGATGCTTTGCGCCAAGCATGCGATCCTGCGCATGTCGCCCAAGCACGGCGGGCAGGGCGGCAGCATCGTCAACGTGTCCTCGGTGGCCGCCCGCCTGGGCGCGCCGAACGAGTACGTCGACTATGCCGCATCCAAGGGCGCACTGGACACCTTCACCATCGGCCTGTCCAAGGAAGTGGCGGGCGAGGGGATTCGGGTCAACGCGGTGCGTCCCGGTTACATCTATACCGATTTCCATGCACTGAGCGGTGATCCTGACCGGGTCAGCAAACTGGAGTCGGCGATCCCGATGGCGCGGGGTGGGCGTCCGGATGAAGTGGCCGAGGCGATTGTGTGGTTGCTGTCGGACAAGGCTTCTTATGCGACGGGGACTTTTGTTGATCTGGGCGGTGGGCGGTAGACAGACAACACCAAGCCTTCAGAAAGACCTGACTATCCTGCCCAAGGTCTCCATCGCCTTCTCGGCAGCCTCATCCCACGGGCTGCCATAATTCAACCGGATGCAATTGCTGAAACGCTGCGCCGGCGAAAAGATTGGCCCCGGCGCAATACTGATGCCCTGTGCCAGGGCCATCTGAAACAACTTCAGCGAATCCATCTGCGGCGGCAACTCCAGCCACAAAAAGTACCCGCCTGCTGGCTGGCTAACCCGCGTCTGTGCCGGGAAGTAGCGGGCGATGGCAGCGAGCATGGCGGTTTGCTGATCTTCCAGCGCTTGACGCAGTTTGCGCAGATGTCGGTCATATCCACCGTGCTGCAGATAATCGGCGATGGCAGCCTGGGCCGGCATCGAAGCGCACAGCGAAGTCATGAGCTTGAGCCGTTCGATCTTTTGCGCAAAGCGCCCGGCCGCAACCCAGCCGATGCGGTAACCCGGGGCCAGGCTTTTGGCGAACGAACCACAGTGCATCACCAATCCTTGGGTATCAAACGCCTTGGCCGGTTTGGGCGCCTGCTGGCCGTAATACAACTCGGCATAGACATCGTCTTCGATCAGTGGCACCAGGTGGCTGCGCAAGAGCTCCACCAGTTCCTGTTTCTTCGCCTCGGGCATGGTAGCGCCCATGGGGTTCTGAAAGCTGGTCATGCACCAGCAGGCTTTGATCGGGTGCCGCTCCAGGGTTTGCGCGAGTATGCCGAGGTCGATGCCGTCGCGCGGGTGTACCGGGATTTCCACGGCCTTGAGTTTCAAGCGCTCGAGGATTTGCAGGCAGGCGTAGAAAGCCGGGGCTTCGATCGCCACCAGATCACCGGGTTGAGTCACCGCTTGCAGGCACAGGTTGAGTGCCTCCAGGGCGCCGTTGGTGATCAGCAGTTCTTCCATGGGCAGCATCAGGCCGCCGACCATGTAGCGCAGGGCGATCTGTCGGCGCAAGTGCGGGTTTCCCGGGGACATGTCGGTGACCACCATGCGCGGGTCCATATCCCGCGTGGCACTGGCCAGCGAGCGTGACAGCCGTTGCAGCGGAAACAGGGTCGGGCTGGGGAAGGCCGAACCGAAGGGCACGGTATTGGGGTCCTTGATCGAATCGAGCACCGAGAACACCAGTTCGCTGACGTCGACTTCAGTGGTTTCGCTGACCTGACTGCTGATCACCGGCTCGGAAAACGGCATCGGCGCATGGGCGTTGACGAAATAGCCGGAACGCGGACGCGCACGGATCAGGCCGCGGCGCTCCAGCAGGTAGTAGGCCTGGAATACGGTGGAAGGGCTGACGCCGTAAGTCTGGCTGGCGTAGCGCACCGATGGTACGCGCTGGCCTGGGCCCAGGACGCCGCAGCGGATCAGTTCAGCGATGTCGTCGGCGAATTTTTCGTAGCGTTTCATCGGGGGCCTTGTTGCCAGTTGTGTTTGTGGTGTGTCAGGGGGAACTGCCCTCACCCTAACCCTCTCCCAGAGGGAGAGGGGACTGATCGTGGTGTTTGTCAGGAATACGGCGACCTGAATTATCCGGGCGAACTGAGGTTTAAAAAGCCCTCACCCTAACCCTCTCCCAGAGGTAGAGGGGACTGATCGTGGTGTTTGTCAGGAATAGGGCGACCTGAATTATCCGGGCGAACTGGGGTTTAAAAAACCTTCACCCTAACCCTCTCCCAGAGGGAGAGGGGACTGATCGTGGTGTTTGTCAGGAATACGGCGACCTGAATTATCCGGGCGAACTGGGGTTTAAAAAGCCCTCATCCTAACCCTCTCCCAGGGGTAGAGGGGACTGATCGTGGTGTTTGTCAGGAGTACGGCGACCTGAACTATTCAGGCGAACTCAGCTTTTGAAAACGCTGAAGATCGGCTCCCTTTCCCCTCGCCCCCTCTGGGGGAGAGGGATGGGCGGGCGGCGTTCCGATGAGGGGGCGGATTTTAGCCTCAACGATTCACCGGGGAAACAAACCGACTCTTCGCCACGCTGTAAATCTGCGGTTCGTCGCTGTCGATAACCTTGAAACTGATACTTTGTGAGCTGCTTCTCGGCCGTTCCGTGGTCATGGCCACCGACACCGGCACATCGACAATCTCCCCGGGAGCCAGGCTCAACCCGGTTTTGCCCTGCAACTCAAAGCCGTCGCCATCGACCAGTGTCAGCCGATAATCCTGACGCTGCTGTGTCTTGTTGATCACCTTCAGGCTATAGATATTCTCGATCTGCCCCTGGCTGTTTTCCCGGAACAGGCCGCGGTCCTTGCTGACGTCCAGCGACACCATCGGGCGCTCGACCAGTGCGACCACCAGTGCAGCGATCATCACCAGCAACACGGCGCCATAGCCAATCAAACGCGGACGCAGCAGGTGAGTCTTGCCACCCTGCAACTGATGCTCGGAGGTGTAGCTGATCAGCCCGCGGGCATAGCCCATCTTGTCCATGATCGAGTCGCAGGCGTCGATGCACGCCGCACAACCTATGCATTCCATTTGCAAGCCGTCGCGGATGTCGATGCCGGTCGGGCAGACCTGCACGCACAGTTGGCAGTCGATGCAATCGCCGAGGCCGACTTCGGCGGGTTTGACTTCGCGTTTGCGCGGGCCTCGGTTTTCGCCACGGGCCACGTCGTAGGAAATGGTCAGGGTGTCTTTGTCGAACATCACGCTCTGGAACCGTGCATAGGGGCACATGTGCATGCACACCGCTTCGCGCAGCCAGCCGGCATTGATATAGGTGGCGCCGGTAAAAAACAGCACCCAGAACAGGCTAGCACCGCTCATCTGCAGGGTCAGCAACTCTTCGGCGAGCGGGCGGATCGGTGTGAAATAGCCGACGAAGGTCAGGCCGGTCAGCAAGCTGATAGCCAGCCACAGCGTGTGTTTGGCCGAGCGGCGCATCAGCTTGTTCAGGCCCCAGGGCGCTGCTTGCAGTTTGATTCGCTGATTGCGTTCGCCTTCGGTGACTTTCTCGCACCACATGAAAATCCAGGTCCACGAACTCTGCGGGCAGGTGTAGCCGCACCAGACTCGGCCGGCAAACACCGTGATCGCGAACAGGCCGAACGCGGCGATGATCAACAGCGCCGAGAGCAGAATGAAATCCTGCGGCCAGAAGGTCGCACCAAATATGTGGAATTTGCTTTCGCCAAGATCCCATAGCACCGCCTGACGGCCCCCCCAATTCAGCCATACCGTGCCGAAAAACAGCAAAAACAGCAGGCCCGCGCCGCTGATGCGCAAGTTACGGTAAAGGCCGGTGAAACTGCGGGTGTGGATCAGGTTGTCGCTGGTTGCGGACTTCTTTTTCGTGCGTGAAGGCTCATAGGTTTCAACGGTTCGGACGGGGATTCTCTCGCTCATGGTCTTTCGCTCATCAGCCTCCATCAGGCATGAGCACTATGGGCGGTGATCTGTTTGCATAACAGACTCAGGTAAAGCAATAAAAAGCGGATCAGATGGCCTTTGAACGCTTGCCTGCGGCAAGTTGAAGCACCTTTTACTAGCAAGTACAGACGCCTGTATCAGACGTCTGCGTCGGGTGTTGATCAAGGTCCGTCAAACCACCGAATCACCGTCCGTTTCCTTCAAGTGCCGGCGGCCATCCACTGCGCCTGCTACGGTCAATGCGTCGGCTTCAGCTTCGGTGATGTAGATGCGCTGGCCGTTGAGATCCACCGCCGACATGGCTTTTTCTCCGTCGGTGATGATGGTCACATCGGGGCACAGGCGAATCTCTTCGCCATTTTCAGTGGTCAGGAAACAGGTCTGGTTTTCGATGCGCACGGTCATGGCGTGATCCTTTTTTTACAGGGGCCTGAAACATTAGGGCGTCAGCGCGGGTCATCGTTCTATGCAGCCGATTAATGGTCACTGCGATCACTCTCCAAGGCCCTCCAAGGCCCTTCATACAAGGACAACAACATGAACGCCTGGTGGCATGAAGTCTGGGCAACCCTGCAAGCGGAGTTCGCCGACATCGGCGATGCCTCACAGCTGACCCGGGTTACCGTGCGCCTGTTGACCGCTGCAGTGCTCGGCGGAATTCTAGGTTTCGAGCGTGAACACAAAGGCAAGGCTGCCGGGGTTCGTACCCACATGCTGGTAGCGATCGGTGCCGCATTGTTTGTGTTGGTCCCGCAGATGTCCGGCTCCCAGGCCGACGCCATGAGCCGGGTGATCCAGGGCGTCATCGCCGGCATCGGCTTCCTCTGCGCCGGCACCATCCTGAAAAACAACGAGGGCGACGAAGGCCACGTCCAGGGCCTGACCACCGCCGCCGGCCTGTGGATGACCGCCGCTATCGGTGTATCGGCGGGGTTGGGCAGGGAAGCGACGGCGGTGCTCAGTACATTGTTGGCGTTGGGGGTTTTCAGTGTGATGCCGAGGATCGTGAAGATGCTCGACAAAAATCCGCCCGTGTAGGAGCAGCCCTCGACAGTTCCTATACGGGCTAAACCATCACTGGTCAATGGTAGCGATTGTATTGTGAATGTGCGGTTAGTAGTTTGATTGTTGTTGCCAGTGTGCAGATAAAGAATAAGCTAATACAACATGCGATAGACATGCTTGTAGCCGGGTCGTCGGTCATTAAATGTTTTGCCAAGCTTAGAGGGTTCGTCCAGCTTATAAAATCTGTGATGTTGTTGGTGTCGGCGTCTGCCATGACCCCGGTTAGAACCAAGCATAATATTATGATAGCGGACAGTTCTCGAAAATGCCCTGTGCTTATGGGGAGAAATGTGATCAGTAAGCCGATACCGCAAAACATCAGAAAGCAAATGTATGAGCGTGCGACGATACTTGATAACTCTCCGAGTTCGAAGGCCCCGAAAGGCAGCTTTGTGGTCAGGTAAAAAATCAGGCAATAAAGAATTGATATTATAGAGTAGGCCACAAAATGGTTGATGATAAACGAGGCTTTTAATTTTTTACTGCAAAGGAAACAGCGAATGAATACGCTTTCTCGACATTTCACAACATCAGATGAATATCCGGAGAGTGCAAGGCTTAATGAGATGTAGGCATAAAACCAGCCTGTCTCCAAGGCGTAATCACTTTGAAGGCGGCTTGTGTCTTGCGCGAAGATCGTCAACAAGCAGAACAACGCGCAGGGTAATGCCAGAGCCCAGACAGCAGTCGCGGGATCCTTTGTGCATTCTTTTATAAGTCGTATCGAACGCGGAAAAACTAACGGCGCTTTAGGGGTTCTCATTGCAAGTCTCGCACTGATGGATTTTTTGTTGCTCCAGTGATTCAGTAGTCGAATGCGTGGAAGCTTGTTCGCGAGAAAGTGGGAGGCTTTTTGAAAGCTCATTTTTATTGAAATCGAATTGTCTGTGGTGTGCATGATCTTCCAGGTTTTTCAGGATCGAACTTTTTTCGATTTTCTCAGCAGGGTTTAACTTCGCATGGAAGTATAAAAGCTCGTAGTTGTATATTTTCAAGGTCAGCCCAACCTTCAGTCCAATACTCATTGGGCGCATATGTCAGTGCGCTCTCTGTCCGACTTTTCATCAAGCTAAAAAAATCATGGCTGTACGCTCAGGGCGGGTGCTGGCCTATGTAAACTCATGCAACATATTTTCGTAAGAGGCCAAAGGGTGAAAAGTGCAGTACCAGATTGGTACTACAAAACTTTAGGAAAAGTCGCACGGATATTGAAAGTGGAATTAATTCCTACAGGGGCAGGTGTAGGAACTACCGAAAGCTACCCAAGCTTGCGGCGGTTCCTACTGGGACTCATTCATCAACTGTCTTTAATTGGGCGTAACAATCACTGGCGGCATCGTTGTCGGTGGCTCTTCCCTGGGCGGCGGGACGGTGCCTGGAGGGTCCTGCTCCGGGACCGGTTGCGGATCGGTGGGGGGGATCACCGGGTCGTCGATGTTCGGGTCGGGTGTTTCGGCCGGGAATGGATTGGTCATGATTCGAGCCTCCAGTGGCACATGGCGTGAGTCGTGCTTAAGTTGGTTGACCACAACGGCAAGGATTTGATTCCGGCAATTTGCGCTGAACTTTTTCCGGCGCCAGCCGCTCGGAACCTAAGTGAGTCCATTACGGTGCACTCCGGCGGGGACTGACGACCAGACACAAGAGCGTCCTTGGGGCGTACAGGAGAGATGCTCGATGACGGCTGAAAAACCTGATGAGTTGAGCTACAACCCGCATATACCGCTGTCCCAGGCGCTGTTGTTACCGCGCATTGTCATTGAAAACATCATGCCGACCCTCGATGCCGGGCAGTTTGCCGTGAAGGCGGTGGCTGGGCAGGACGTGGTGGTGACGGCCAAGGTCTTTGCCGACGGCCACGACAAGTTGGCGGTGCGGGTGCGCTGGCGTGGCGAAGGCGAGGAAATCTGGCACAGCGAAAGACTGAGCGATCTGGGCAACAATGGCTGGCAGGGGCAGTTCAGGGTCCAAAGCCAAGGCCGATATCTGTACTGCATCGAAGCCTGGATCGACCAGTTCGCCAGTTTCCGTTATGAGTTGGAGAAGAAACACACCGCCGCTGTGCCGGTCAGCCTGGAATTGCAGGAGGGCCGGCAACAGGTGCAACAAGCCGCCGAACGCGCTGAAGGGCAATTGAGCGAACAACTGGCAGCGTTGCACCATGAATTGTCCGGCCTGCTCGAAACCGAGCAGGTCGCCCTGTTTTTGCACCAGCGTAGCGCAGACCTGATGGCCCAGGCCGATCACCGGGCTTATTTGAGCCTCAGTCCCGAGTTCCCGGTGGACGTCGAGCGCCAATTGGCCGAGTTCGCCAGTTGGTATGAGTTGTTCCCCCGCTCAATCACCGATGACCCGGCTCGACACGGCACTTTCAATGACGTGCATTCGCGCCTGGCGATGATTCAGGACATGGGTTTCGATGTGCTGTATTTTCCGCCGATCCATCCTATCGGGCGCAGCTATCGCAAAGGCCCCAACAACTCCTTGACCGCCGGCCCTGATGATCCGGGCAGCCCCTATGCCATTGGCAGCGAAGAGGGCGGGCACGAGGCGATTCATGCGCAACTCGGTAGCCGCGAAGACTTCCGGCGCCTGGTGGCGGCAGCCGCGGCCCATGGGCTGGAAATCGCCCTGGATTTTGCCATTCAGTGTTCCCAGGATCACCCCTGGCTCAAGCAGCATCCCGGTTGGTTCAATTGGCGGCCCGACGGCACAATCAAATACGCTGAGAACCCGCCGAAGAAGTACCAGGACATCGTCAACGTCGACTTTTATGCGGCCGAGGCGATTCCCAGTCTGTGGGTTGAACTGCGCGACATCGTGGTCGACTGGGTGCTGGAGGGCGTGAAGATTTTTCGCGTCGACAACCCCCACACCAAGCCGTTGCCGTTTTGGCAATGGCTGATCGCCGATGTGCGGGCTTTGTACCCCGAGGTGATCTTCCTCGCCGAAGCCTTTACCACTCCGGCGATGATGGCGCGCCTCGGCAAGGTCGGTTACTCCCAGAGCTACACCTACTTCACCTGGCGCAACACCAAGACCGAACTGGCGACCTATTTCACCGAGCTCAACGCGTCGCCGTGGCGCGAATGCTACCGGCCGAATTTTTTCGTCAATACGCCGGATATCAACCCGGGGTTCCTGCACGAATCCGGGCGTCCCGGTTTTCTCATTCGTGCGGCGCTGGCGACCATGGGGTCGGGGCTGTGGGGCATGTACTCCGGTTTCGAGCTGTGCGAATCGGCGCCGGTGCCGGGCAAGGAGGAATACCTTGATTCGGAGAAGTACGAAATCCGCCCCCGGGACTTCAACGCTCCGGGCAACATCATTGCCGAAATCGCCCAACTCAATCGCATCCGCCGACAGAACCCGGCGTTGCACACTCATCTGGGCTTGAAGGTCTACAACGCCTGGAACGACAACATTCTGTATTTCGGCAAACGCAGCGCCGATGGCAGCAATTTCATTTTGGTGGCGGTGAGCCTCGACCCGTACAACGTGCAGGAAGCCAACTTCGAGTTGCCGTTATGGGAAATGGGCTTGCCTGACGACGCCAGCACCCAGGGCGAAGACCTGATGAATGGCCATCGCTGGACCTGGCACGGCAAGTACCAGTTCATGCGGATCGACCCGGCTTATCAGCCGTTCGGAATCTGGAGGATTACCGCCTAGACCTCAAACCTGTGGGAGCGCGCCTGCTCGCGATAGCGATCAAATATTCAACATGGATATTGCCTGAACCACCGCTATCGCGAGCAGGCTCGCTCCTACAGGAAAATCGTTGCGCCAGGCGCTGCGACTTACCGAATTCAGCAGGAGTTTCAAATGGCGAAGAAACCCAAGGCAGCCACGTTCATCAAGGATCCGCTCTGGTACAAGGATGCGGTGATCTACCAGGTTCACGTCAAGTCATTTTTCGACTCAAACAACGACGGTATCGGCGACTTTCCCGGCCTGATCGCCAAACTTGATTACATTGCCGATCTGGGTGTCAACACCATCTGGCTGTTGCCATTCTACCCCTCGCCACGGCGCGATGACGGCTATGACATTGCCGAGTATCGCGGCGTGCACAGTGACTACGGGACCATGGCCGATGCCAAGCGCTTCATCGCCGAGGCGCATAAACGCGGGCTGCGGGTGATCACCGAGCTGGTCATCAATCACACCTCCGACCAGCACCCCTGGTTCCAGCGTGCGCGCAAGGCCAAACCGGGTTCGGCCGCCCGGGACTTCTACGTCTGGTCCGATGACGACCAGAAATACGACGGCACCCGCATCATCTTTCTCGACACCGAAAAGTCCAACTGGACATGGGACCCGGTCGCCGGCCAATACTTCTGGCATCGTTTCTACTCGCACCAGCCGGACCTGAACTTCGATAACCCGCAAGTCATGAAAGCGGTGCTGTCGGTCATGCGCTATTGGCTCGACATGGGCATCGACGGCCTGCGCCTGGACGCCATCCCGTACCTGATTGAGCGCGACGGCACCAACAACGAGAACCTGCCGGAAACCCATGTCGTCCTGAAGCAGATCCGCGCTGAAATCGACGCCAATTATCCCGACCGCATGTTGCTGGCCGAGGCCAACCAATGGCCCGAGGATACCCAGCTGTACTTCGGCGACACCGATAAAAAGGGCTTGAATGGCGACGAATGCCACATGGCCTTTCATTTTCCGTTGATGCCGCGCATGTACATGGCCCTGGCGCAGGAAGATCGCTTCCCGATCACCGATATCCTGCGCCAGACACCGGATATTCCCGCCAATTGCCAGTGGGCGATCTTCCTGCGCAACCATGATGAACTGACCCTGGAAATGGTCACCGACAAAGAGCGCGATTACCTGTGGAATTACTACGCCGCGGACCGCCGTGCGCGGATCAACCTGGGGATTCGCCGCAGACTTGCGCCATTGCTGGAGCGCGACCGGCGTCGGGTGGAACTGCTCAACAGCCTGCTGCTGTCGATGCCCGGAACCCCGACCCTGTATTACGGCGATGAAATCGGCATGGGCGATAACATCTACCTCGGCGACCGCGACGGTGTGCGCACGCCGATGCAATGGTCGATCGACCGCAATGGCGGTTTCTCCCGCGCCGACCCGGCCAGCCTGGTGCTGCCGCCGATCATGGACCCGCAATACGGCTACCTGTCGGTCAACGTCGAAACCCAGGCCGGCGATCCTCACTCGCTGTTGAACTGGACCCGGCGTCTGCTCGCCGTGCGTAAACAATCGAAGGCCTTCGGCCGTGGCACTCTGAAGATGCTGTCGCCGAGCAACCGCAGAATCCTCGCCTATACCCGTGAGTACACCGGCGCGGACGGCAAAACCGAGGTCATTCTGTGCGTGGCCAACGTATCGCGCAGCGCCCAGGCCGCCGAGCTCGATCTGTCGGCCTATGTCGGCATGGTTCCGGTGGAAATGCTCGGTGGCAATGCGTTCCCGCCCATCGGCCAATTGAATTTCCTCCTGACCCTGGCACCTTATGGTTTCTACTGGTTCGGCCTCGCGGCGGAAAACCAGATGCCGAGCTGGCACGTGGAACCGGCGCAAAGCCTGCCGGACTTCACCACGCTGGTGCTGAAAAAACGCATGGAAGAATTGCTCGAAAGCCCATCGCGCGACACCCTGGAGCAGGGCATCCTGCCGAACTGGCTGCAGAATCGCCGCTGGTTCGCCGGCAAGGACACCGCCATCGATCGGGTCGATCTGGCCTATGGCGTGCGCTTCGGTGACGCGCAGCATCCGGTGCTGTTCGGTGAAATCGAAGTCAGCAGTGGCGGTCAGACCAGTCGCTACCAACTGCCGTTCGGCTTCCTCCCGGAAGATCAGGTCGGCGCCGCGCTGCCGCAGCAACTGGCGTTGTCCCGGGTCCGGCGCGGGCGTCAGGTCGGCTTGATCACCGATGCGTTCAGCCTGGAAACCTTTGTGCACGCGGTGCTCCAAGGCATCCAGAACGGTACGGTGTTGCAAACGAACGATGGCGACATTCGTTTCGTGGCCACCGCTGAACTGGACAAACTCGGGCTCAACGCAGAATCGCCGGTGCGCTACCTGTCCGCCGAGCAGTCCAACAGCTCGGTGGTGATCGGCAACAGCCTGGTGCTGAAGCTGATCCGCAAGGTCGCCTCAGGCGTGCACCCTGAACTGGAAATGAGTGCTTTTCTGACCGAAGCCGGCTTCCACAATATTTCACCGCTACTGGGCGCTGTGGTGCGTCGGGACGCGGCAGGCGATGACAATTTGCTGATGATCGCCCAGGGCTATCTGAATAATCAGGGCGATGCCTGGGAGTGGACGCAGAACAACCTCGAACGGGCGTTGCGTGATGAGCTTGCCGATGCCATGTCCGAACAGGAGCAACACTACAACGCGCTGGGTGAACTGAAAGATTTCGCTGGCATGCTCGGGCAGCGCCTGGGTGAAATGCATCAGGTCCTGGCCTCCGGCAGTGGCAACCCGGACTTCGCGCCGCAGGTCACTTCGCACAAAGAAGCATTGGCCTCGGCCAAGGACGTCGCCGGACAGATCGAGCATGCGCTGAAACTGCTCAAGCAGCATCAACACGAACTGAACCCGGGGGACAAGACTAAGGTCAGCCAGTTGCTGGACAACAAAAAAGCCATCCTCGCCCACGTCCTGGAACTGGGAAAACACACCGTCGGTGGCTTGAGGATTCGGGTGCACGGCGACCTGCATCTGGGCCAGGTGCTGGTGATCAAGGGCGATGCCTACCTCATCGACTTCGAAGGCGAGCCTGCACGGCCGTTGCACGAACGGCGGGGCAAACACAGCCCGTACAAAGATGTCAGCGGCGTGCTGCGCTCCTTCGACTACGCTGCGGCCATGGCGATCAACGTGCATAACGTCGACAACACGGCGTTGGCCGACGCCGCCCGCTTGCGGGTCACCGATCGTTATCTGAGTGAAGCGCGACAGGCATTTGTCGACGCTTATCGGCTGGCGGCAGCCAGCCTTGACCATGCGTGGCAAGATCGTGAAGGCGAAGATGCCGCGCTGGCGTTGTTCGGTCTGGAGAAGGCGGCGTATGAAGTGGCCTATGAGGCGGAAAATCGCCCCACCTGGCTGCCCGTGCCTTTGCACGGTTTATATGGATTATTAAGTGGACTTGAACCCTTTTCCGGTCTTGGTGGAGAGTAGTCATGAGTGTCACGAACAAGGAACAGGGTCAGCACAAGGAAGCGCTGCTACCCAAGGCGCGTGATATCGATGCGCTGGTGCGCGCCGAACATACAGATCCCTTTGCCATCCTCGGCCCCCACGACGATGGCGCTGGTGGGCAATTTATCCGGGCTTATCTGCCGGGTGCCCTGAGTGTGCAGGTTGTCGCCAGGGACTCCGGCGAAGTACTCGGCGACCTTGAGGACACGCAGACACCGGGATTGTTTGTCGGCCATTTCGACCGGGCGCAGCCGTATTTGCTGCGCGCCCGTTGGGCCGGTGGTGAGCAACTGGCCGAGGACCCGTATAGCTTCGGGCCGTTGCTGGGCGAAATGGATATGTATCTGTTCGCCGAAGGCAATCACCGCGACTTGAGTTCGTGCCTCGGTGCCCAGCTCAAAAACATGGATGGCGTCGAGGGCGTGCGTTTCGCAGTGTGGGCACCCAATGCACGGAGGGTGTCAGTGGTCGGCGACTTCAATGTCTGGGACGGACGCCGTCATCCGATGCGCCTGCGTCATCCAGCCGGAGTCTGGGAGTTGTTCATCCCGCGCCTGCAGGCCGGCGAGGCATACAAGTATGAAATTCTTGGCGCCCACGGCATTCTGCCGCTGAAGGCCGACCCGGTGGCGCTAGCCACTTCTTTGCCTCCGGATACCGCGTCGAAAGTCGCTTCGCCGCTGCAAGTCGACTGGCAGGACCAGGCGTGGATGCAGTCCCGGGGCGAACGTCAGTGCTCGAGCGCGCCGCTGTCGATCTATGAATTACATGCCGGGTCCTGGCAATGCGAGCTGGACGATCTGGGCGAAGTTGCCCGCCAGTACAGCTGGCCAGAACTCGCCGAACGGCTGATCCCCTACGTCAAGGACCTGGGTTTTACCCACATCGAACTGATGCCGATCATGGAGCATCCGTTCGGCGGGTCCTGGGGTTACCAGTTGCTGTCGCAATTCGCCCCGAGTGCGCGCTATGGCTCGCCGGACCAGTTTGGCGCATTCGTCAACGCTTGCCATCAGGCTGAAATCGGCGTGATTCTTGATTGGGTGCCGGCGCATTTTCCGACGGATACCCATGGCCTGGCGCAATTCGACGGCACCGCGCTGTACGAGTATGGCAATCCCCAGGAAGGCTTCCATCAAGACTGGGACACGCTGATCTACAATCTGGGGCGCACCGAAGTACACGGCTACATGCTGGCGTCGGCGTTGCACTGGCTCAAACATTTTCACATTGATGGCCTGCGGGTCGATGCGGTGGCGTCGATGCTGTACCGCGACTACTCGCGCAAGGCCGGCGAGTGGGTGCCGAATCGGCATGGCGGCAGGGAGAACCTGGAAGCCATCGACTTCCTGCGCCACCTCAACGACGTGGTAGCCCTGGAGGCGCCGGGCGCGCTGGTGATCGCCGAAGAGTCCACGGCATGGCCGGGCGTGAGCCAGAGCACCCAGCAGGGCGGCTTGGGCTTTGCCTACAAATGGAACATGGGCTGGATGCACGATTCGCTGCATTACATCCAGCAGGACCCCATGTATCGCGCCCATCACCACAACGAACTGAGTTTCGGGCTGGTGTATGCCTGGTCCGAGCGTTTCATCCTGCCGATTTCCCACGATGAGGTGGTGCACGGCAAGCACTCGCTGATCGACAAGATGCCCGGCGACCGCTGGCAGAAATTTGCCAACCTGCGCGCCTACCTGAGTTTCATGTGGACCCATCCGGGCAAGAAGCTGCTGTTCATGGGCTGCGAGTTCGGCCAGTGGCGCGAGTGGAACCACGATCAACAGCTGGACTGGTACTTGCTGCAGTATCCGGAACACAAAGGCGTGCAGAAACTGGTGGGTGACCTCAACCGCCTGTACCGCGAAGTACCGGCGCTGCATCAGCAGGATGATGTGCCACAGGGCTTCCAGTGGTTGATCGGTGACGATGCGATCAACAGCGTTTATGCCTGGCTGCGCTGGAGCAAAGAGGGCGAGCCGGTGCTGGTGGTGGCGAACTTCACGCCGGTGCCGCGAGAGGCTTATCGCGTTGGCGTGCCGCTTGCCGGGCACTGGAAGGAGTTGCTCAACAGTGATTCGGCCACCTATGCCGGCTCCAATTATGGCAACAGTGGCGGCACCTCCACCGAGGCCATTGCCAGTCATGGGCAGGCGATGTCGCTGGTGCTGAACCTGCCACCGTTGGCCGTGTTGATTTTGCACCCGCAGGGTTGAACCGGGCCGCACCGCCGCTCCTACAGGGACCATCGGGTCTTTGCGGGAGCGGCGCAGCAGCAAGCCGGCGGTCACGGAAACCGCGCGCCAGAGCTTTTCATCAGCATTACCAGCTGCCCCTGAGCCCCATGTTGACGAACGTTCCGCGCTGCTGGTTGCTGTCGATATTACTGGTGTAGTCGACACCGGTGTACAGACTGACCGAATCCGAAAGACGCACTACCACACCGGCGCCGAGATCGGCCGATGAGCTGCGTTGTTGGCTGTCGATCTTGTCCCGGTGATCAAATGTGGTGGTATCGGTTGCGGAAAAAGTGTGCCAGAGATTGGCGCGCAGATAGGGTTCCACCGGCCGGCCACTGACTTCGTAACGCCCCTTCAGGCGCGCGCCGACACGTCCGGTCCAAGCGCTGTCGGAGTCGAACGAGACATGGGAAATGCCATCGTCCTGGCTGTCGAGCTCGACCTTCTGATAGATCGCCTGCACCTGGGGTTCGACTACCCAGTTGGCGGCCACCGGGAATGGGTGACCGGCTTCTGCTGAAAGCGTTACCACCTTGCCTTCGTTGTCGATCTTCAGGCCGCGCTCGGAGCGATTGTCGCCGTCGAGCCAGGTGTACATCGCCACGAGGTCCAGGTAGGCACCACGAGGATCAATCAGGGTCCAGTACCCACCAAGGTAGTCGCCTTCAAGATCCATCTTGCCGGCATGCTTGCCTTCGAAACCCTCGTTGAAACCAAAGACGTCGCCTTTGAGACGGCTGTGACCGACGAAAACACCGCTGCGCTGGGTTTGTCCGCCGGCCCATTGCGAACTGTACACATCGTTACCGACCTGAAAACCCTTGATCGATCCGTCGACTCGCGGGTTGACGGTGCCGGCCCATGTCTGGTCAAGGTTCTTGCCATAGATCCGGCCCCAACCAGCACTAAAGGCGCCGGTTTCGGTGAGCAGGCGCTGGTCGCCCTGGCGGTCATGGAAAGTGCCGAGGGCGTTGAGGGCCAGTTGTGCAGCGGCTGGCGGCATCACCGACCAGACCGGGACTTCCGGTCGGTACAGGGGAATCGGCGCAGCACCTGGTTGCGCCGCAGGCAGCACCGGCGCTTGAATGGCTATAGCCTCTTGATCTCCCGTACCTCCAGTATCCACCACGATTGGCGCCGCCACGGGGACAGTCACTATCGGTACCAGGATCGGCGGCAATGCCGGGTTCGGATTGGGCACGGCGACCACGGGTGGCGCGACCACGGAGGAGCGCAGGTACCAGCTGTTTTCGCTGCCGGCGGTCACGCCGCCCTTGAACAGGTAGTACTGGTAGGCTCCCACCGACAGCGGGCCTTTGAGCGCGAAGGCCTTACTGTCGCTCACGGCCTGGCCCTGCGCCTCTACTACCTGTATGCCGTTTTGCTGGGTCAGGGCCCCCAGACCTCCGACGTTGTTCACGGTAATCAGGGTGTTGCCGGTCAATGTCCCGTCGCTGACCACCAGCTTGTCGCTCGGAGAGCTGTCATCGCCCAAGCTGGCTTGCAGGAGCAACTTGCCATTGTTGCCCACGTAATTGCCGTGAACGGTGAAGGTGTCGCTGGTGCCGGAGGTGGCTCTGGCGAGGTCGATGGTCCCGCCGTTGTTCAAGGTGGCGAGCTGTCCGGCAGTGAACGGAGTCAGGCTGCCGTTGGCGGACGTCAGCGTACTACTGCCGTCAATGTTGAGTACACCGGTGCCGCTGGTGTTGTCGCCCAGTTGCAAGGCCCCGTCGAGGTCCAGGTGCGAGCCGTTGTTGAGATTGACCGTTTCCCAGTTGATGTAGCGCTCGACGCCGGACGAGGTCGTGTTGTCGAAGGTCAACTGGTCGTTGTCGCTGCCACCATCGACGCTTGGCGTGTGGGCCAGGACGCTGTTGTCGAGATTGCTCAGGGTTGCACGATCATTACCCGCACCCATGAGGATGGCGGAGAGGATGGTCCCGCCACCGCTCCATACAAAGGTGTCATCGCCGTTACTGGCGCGGATCTCGCCGGCAATTTCACCTCCTCTCACCGTGATGCTGTCATTGCCACCGCTGACACTGACATTGCCACCAATCTGGCCCCCGGAAATGATAATGGTGTCGGTGCCGAAACCGGTGACCAGGTTGCCGAGGATCCGCCCGGCTTTGAGGTCGAAAATATTGTTGTCGAGTTTCATGTCGACCCGACCAATGCTGCCGCCGGTCATTTGAGCGACGTCGCCGTCCTCGAAGGCGCCAACGATAGTGCCACCAGTCATCTGGAAGGTATCGCGACCGTCTCCCTGGGCCAGGGACTTGATGGTGCCGCCGTTCATGACGAAATCGTCGACGCCATTGCCCTGATTGACCGCCCCGGTGACCTGCCCGCCGTCGATGGTGAGAGTGTCGTTGCCGTCACCCTGATCGAGGGTGCCATCCAGAGTGCCCGAGCCGATGGTCACGCGGTCGGCGCCGGCACCGAAGGCTACATTGCCATCGATGGTGCCGGTGCCTGTGAGGGTCAGGCTGTTATTGCCGAACAGATCGGTGAGCGGCCCGCTGGTGCCGCTGTCACAGGTGAAACTGTCATTGCCGGCGCCGGGGGTGAGGGTACAGGCCGCCTGGCTTGGCTGAGACCAGCTGGCACATAACCAGATTGAAAACAGGCAGGTGATGTAGCGGTACTTGGGCAGGTCGGACGAAATTTCCATGTTTGTCTCCGCGAATGGTTCGGCGCCGCTTTCCGTCATCTTGGCGAGAGTGAGCGGCCGCCCTCGGCAGCACCAGTTGCGAGACAACATCAACGGGACAACATGAACCCGGACAACAAACTTCAGCAACGCAGGCTACAAGTGAGTCGCAAGCCTTTTTCGATAGTCGATTCAGGCTCGAAACCAACGTAGCAACTTGAGCAGGGTTCAACAACTGTCAGAAATTACAGGTCGGGTGTGGGAGGTGCGCCTGAAACAGTCGATTGATATTCGATCAGAGATGAACTTCCACCGTCAGGGGCAAATGGTCAGACAGGTGCGTCCACGGCTTGTTTCCGAGGATTTGCGGGGCATGGCTGCGGGCGTTACGCAGGTAAATCCGGTCCAGACGCAACAGCGGAAAGCGCGCGGGATAGGTTTTGGCGGGGCGCCCATGATGACGCTCGAAGGCTTCGTGCAGGTAATCGCGGCGGGCGAGGGCGGCGTTACCTTGCAGTTTCCAGTCGTTGAAATCACCGGCAATGATCACCGGTGCGTCATCGGGCAAGGATTCCAGCAGTTGACAGAGCAACTGCAGCTGCAACTGGCGATGGCTCTCAAGCAGGCTCAGGTGGACGCAGATCGCATGGACCTCTGCGTGACCCGGTACATCCAGCACGCAGTGCAGCAGGCCCCGGCGTTCCGGGCCGGTAATGGAGACGTCGAGGTTGCGGTATTCGCGGATCGGGTATTTCGACAACAGCGCGTTACCATGATGACCGTCCGGGTAGACGGCGTTGCGGCCATAGGCGAAATCGCTCCACATGCTGTCGGCGAGGAACTCGTATTGCGAGGTTTGCGGCCAATCGTCGTAGCGCGAAGAGTGGCGCTCATGTTCGCCGACGACTTCCTGCAGAAACACCAGATCGGCCGAGGTACTGCGCACCGCTTCCCGCAGCTCCGGAAGGATGAAGCGGCGGTTGAACGCAGTGAAGCCTTTGTGGGTATTGACCGTCAGAACGCGTAGCAGGTGAACCGCTGGCGGGGAGTTCAATGGCGCGGCCTCGGCCGCCTGAGACTTCGAATTGCTGGCCACATTCACTCCTCTGTTTCACGCTTGCCTATGCATGCGACTGATGCCCCGGTGGGCAGTTCAGTTTTGTCTCGATAAGTGTAGGCGTTGCCGCAAGCCGTTCCACACAGATGCCACATCACACGACACAAGACTTGTAGGAGCAGGCTTGCCAGCGATGACGCCCGAACGGGCAACACAAAGTTCAAGACCGCATCGCCAGCAAGCCGGCTCCTACAGGCACTGTGATTGGTTGAAGAGCCCTGTTTATTCCTCTTCCTCATGCTGTAATTCGAACAGCAGCAATGACCGGCCAGTGACCGAGTATTGGTGACCGAACTCGAAGCGTTCCTGGCCGCGGATCGACGGTTGATGGGTGTCGATCATGCATGTCCAGAACCCGCCATCCGGCACTTGCGGCAGCTCGAAGTTGACTACGTCGTGGTGGGCGTTGACCACCAGCATCAGCGTGGCGTCGCCACCTTTGCGGCGGATACCGGTTTCCTGCGCGCGGCCGTCGAGCAGCATGCCCAGGCAGCGATTGTGCGCGTCATGCCAGTGTTCGGTGGTCATTTCGCTGCCGTCCGCCGCCAGCCAGGTCACGTCCTTGACGCCAATGTCCTCGTTGTAATTGCCTACCAGAAAGCGCCCGCGTCGCAGGATCGGATAGGTCAGGCGCAGTTTGATCAGGCGTTTGACGAACTTGAGCAGGGCCTTGCCATCTTCGCTGAGGTCCCAGTTGACCCAACCGATTTCGCTGTCCTGGCAATAGGCATTGTTGTTGCCATCCTGGGTGCGGGCGAACTCATCGCCGGCCACCAGCATCGGTGTGCCCTGTGCCAGCAGCAGGGTCGCGAAGAAGTTGCGCATTTGGCGGTGACGCAGCGCGTTGATCTCGGGGTCGTCTGTGGGGCCTTCGACGCCGTGGTTCCACGACAGGTTATTGTTGCTGCCGTCCTGATTGTTTTCGTCGTTGGCTTCGTTGTGCTTGTCGTTGTACGACACCAGGTCGTTGAGGGTGAAACCGTCATGGGCGGTGACGAAGTTCATCGATGAATAGGGACGCCGACCCCGTTGGTTGAACATCTCGCCGGAGGCGGTCATGCGGCTGGCGAAGTCCGCCAGTTGGCCGTCGTCGCCTTTCCAGAACGCGCGCACGGTGTCGCGAAATTTGTCGTTCCATTCAACCCAGCCCGGCGGAAAACCACCGACCTGATAACCGCCAGGGCCGCAATCCCAAGGTTCTGCGATCATTTTTACCTGGCGCAGCACCGGGTCCTGGCGGCAGGCGACGAGGAAGCTGTGGCGTTCATCGAAACCGTCGTGATAGCGCCCCAGAATCGTCGCCAGGTCGAAACGAAAACCGTCCACGTGCATTTCCGTGGCCCAGTAGCGCAGCGAATCGGTGACCATTTGCAGCACGCACGGGTGGCTCAGGTCCAGGGTGTTGCCGGTCCCGGAATCGTTGATGTAGAAGCGTTTGTCGTCGGGCATCAGGCGGTAGTACGAAGCATTGTCGATGCCACGCATGGACAGGGTCGGGCCTTGTTCGTTGCCCTCGGCGGTGTGGTTGTAGACCACATCCAGGATAACTTCCAGATTGGCTTCGTGCAGGTGCGCGACCATTTCCTTGAACTCGGCAATCTTGCCGCTGGCCAGGTAGCGCGGGTCGGGGGCGAAGAAGGCGATGCTGTTGTAACCCCAGTAATTGGTCATGCCCTTGTGCAGCAGATGCTGATCGTTGACGAAGGCGTGGATCGGCAGCAGCTCCACGGTCGACACCCCCAGCTTGCGGATATGCTCTACCACATCGTCGACCATCAACCCGGCAAAGGTGCCACGCACGTTTTCGGGGACAGAAGGATGGCGCATGGTGAAGCCGCGCACGTGGGTTTCATAGATGATGGTTTTGTCCCAGGGCACGCTGACACGATGGTCGTGGCCCCAGGTGTGCGCCGGGTCGATCACCTTGCATTTGGGCACGAACGGGGCACTGTCGCGCTCATCGAAACTGAGGTCGGCATCGGGGTGGCCGATGGTGTAGCCGAACAAGGCTTCGGACCACTTCAACTTGCCCACCAGTTGCTTGGCGTAGGGATCGATCAGCAGCTTGTTATGATTGAAGCGATGGCCGTTGGCCGGGTCATACGGGCCGTAGACCCGATAGCCGTAGATCAACCCCGGATGGGCGTCGGGCAGATAGCCGTGATAAATCTCGTCGGTGTATTCGGGCAGTTCGATGCGCTCGAGTTCCACCTCGCCGGTGTCGTCGAACACGCAGAGTTCGACCTTGGTGGCGTGGGCGGAAAACAGCGCGAAATTGACGCCCAGACCATCCCAGGTCGCCCCTAGCGGGAATGGCAGGCCCTCGCGGATTCGCGAGGGTTCGGATTTAGGCGCGGGTGCGTTTTTTTTTGGATGGGTCATAGGTGCTCCCAGCAGTATTTATTCGGGCGCACGGGCCCACGCTGGCGCTTGAATGCGCCATGAATACAGTCAAGACAATCCGCTTAAGCGTCAGGACGCCGGAGGCTTTTTCGCGGTGCGGGGCTTTTTCTCTGCCACTTTTTCCCCCGGTGGAATCACTTTCGAAGCCGCGGCCGGTTTGGCTTTGGCCTTGGCAGTGGACGCGGCGGGGGTGCCGTCCAGCTTGCCGTTGAGCTTGCTGTTGGACTTGCCCGCTGCGGGTTTGGCAGCGGTGCCCTTGACGGTCGCGGCCTTTGGCGATTTGCTCGGTGCAAGGGCTTCGGCTTCCGCCAGTTTGCGCGCCATCTCCCAGTGGCGGGCTTCCTGGCCTTCGGGTTTGCCTTCCGATTCCCAGATCTGATAAGCGAATTCGCGGATGCGTTTATCGTCGGTACTCATCGCAATGCTCCTGAACTGAACTCAAGTGTGGGTAGTTTGGATAATGAGATTGACCGGGAAATCCCCCAGCGCGGCGCTGATCATCAGCTCCCTGTGTTCTGTGACTGCAACGCCTGAAAAAAATCCCTTCAGATTTTCCCCAGGCCGGGTGAACGGCAATATGACCCGGGTATCGCCCCACAGCGGCGCGTCAACCTGTGGCCCGGCACTGTTTTCCAGCAGTCCGGCGCAGCGTATCGGCACAAGGACGATGGCACGCTTTGCCTCGTATTCCCGTACAAAACCCAGTACTCGATGGGCCTGGCTGCCGAGCACTTCCAGGGCCCGATAAGTGCCATGCATGAACAGCCCAGCGTTCGCGGCACGCAGGTTCAAGGTGCGGGCTATCAAGGTTTGCTTGATGCGCCCGTCGTGCCAGTTCGCCAACAGGTCAGGCAGTTCAACCGCCTGCTGCAGGGCCTGTTCACGACTGGCGTAATCCACTGCCCGGCGATTGTCCGGATCGACCAGGCTGAAGTCCCAGAAGTCATTGCCTTGATACAGGTCCGGTACCCCCGGCACGGTCATTCGCAGCAAGGTTTGCGCCAACCCGTTGAGCGCGCCTGGCGCGGCGATCGCACGCACCGCCTTGGCGATGGCAGTGCGCAGCAGGTCACCCTCGGGGCACAGTAGCAGGCGCTGGATAAAGTCCTCGGTTGCCTGCTCGTAGGCTTCATTGGGGGCACTCCAGCTGCTTTGCAGTTTGGCTTCGCGCAGGGCTTTGCGTTGCCATTGCCAGAGGCGTTTGGCGTACTCCTGCAAGGCCGTCTGATCGTCGACTTTCAGTGTCAACGGCCAGCTGCCGAGCAGGGCTTGATAGAGAATCAACTCATCGCCGGCCGACGGCATTTGCTCGTCATTGCGCAATGGGCGGGCAAGGGCGCGCCACAGCTCGACCTGATCGGCATACCAGGCACTGCGTTCGCTCAGCACCGCCAGCCGTGCGCGCGTGTCTTCGCCACGTTTGTGGTCGTGGGTGGCGGTGGCGAGCAAGTTGTCCGGGAAGCTTGCAAGACGATCGAGGCAGGCCCGATGGAAGTCCGCCACCGGGGTGCTGAACTGCTCGGTGCTGAACCCCACGTCGTTGCGTGACAGCAACACGGCCGAGCGATAAAACGCAGTGTCTTCCACCGCCTTGGCCGCTGCCGGAGAGGTCAACTGTTGAAAGCGCACGCAGGCATGTTTCAGGCGCTTGCGCTGGCGTCCCGCAGGGCGCTTACGCCAGGGTTCGCCTCCGAGCCAGTTGGCCAGGCAATCGAGCACCGGCCAGTCGGCTTCGCCCAGGATCTGCCGTGCACCGTCCATGGCCTGCTGGAAAAATCCTTCGTCCTGGGGCGAGCGGCCCAGGGGGCTGATGTAAGTGCGGTACACCGGGAAATGCACGATCAACGCTTGCAGTGCCCGGCGAATCGCACCCAGGGTCAAATCGCGGGTCATCAGGTCATCCCGGGCCACCTGCAACAACGCCTGGGCAACACTTTCGAAGTCGCCGGCCAGGGAGCCGTTGAGGATTTGCTGGCGTGCCAGTTGGGCTTCCTGTGTGAAGTCGGCGGGCCGCTGACTGTGGTGCTGCCACAGCGCACCCAGCACCTGCGCGCCCTCGGGGTCGTGTTGCAGCAACGACACCTGGTTCATGAATTCGTAACCAGTGCTGCCGTCAACCGACCAGTCGCGGTGCAGGGTTTCGCCTTCGCCGAGGATCTTTTCGACGAAGATGGGCAGGTGCCGACCGGGCGTCAGGCTATCGACCCGGCGCCTTAACTTGCGGCAATAACCGCGCGGGTCGGCGAGACCGTCGATGTGGTCGATGCGCAAGCCGTCGACCAGGCCGTCGGCCACCAGCTGGAAAATCCTGGCATGGGTCGCTTCGAACACCGCCGGGCGCTCCACGCGCAACCCGCCCAATTCGTTGACATCGAAGAAGCGTCGCCAGTTGATGTCGTCCGCCGCCGTGCGCCAACTAGCCAGGCGATAACTCTGGCGCTCCAGCAGATTATGCAGGCGTGGAAAACCTTCGGCGGTCAGCGAGTCGTAGTTGTTCAGGTGCCGCTCAATGGCAGAGGCAATGGCCGGATCGCTGGCGAGGTCACGCAGCTGCGCTTTAAGTGGTTGTGCCAGGCTGTGCGCGTCAGTCTGATAGCTCAGGGTACTGAAGCGATCAGCCAGGGCTTTGAGTTGTTCCCCGTGCTGTACGTTGAGCGGTGCGTCAATCTTGAGCAGTTCGCCATAATCACTGGGGCAAATCGGGAAACGATGTTCATGGTGCTCGACATGAAACGCGCCCAGCTGAGCATCGAAACGCAAGGGCAGGGTGCCTTCCTGCAGCGCGATGCCATAGTCGCTACCCAGGAACGGCAGTAGCAGTTGGCCTTCCATCAACGGGTCGGGTGAGTGCCACTGGATATCGAAAAACTCGCCGTAGGGGCTCAGGCGTCCCCACTCCAGCAGGTCGAGCCACCAGGGGTTATCGCCGCCGCCCACCGCCATGTGGTTGGAGACAATGTCGAGGATCAACCCCATGTTGTGCCTGCGCAGCGCGCTGACCAGACGCCCAAGCGCCTCTTCGCCGCCCAGTTGCGGGTTGATCGTGGTCGGGTCGACCACGTCGTAACCATGCATGGAGCCGGCGCGGGCGCTCAGCAGCGGCGAGGCATAGACATGGCTGATGCCAAGGCGGGCGAAGTACGGCACCAGCGGTACCGCATCATCCAGGGTGAAGTCCTTGTGAAATTGCAGGCGCAGGGTGGCCCGCAGTGACGGGCTGAACGCTTCGGTCATCGATCACGCTCGACGGCTTGTAGTCGCGCACAGGCGAGCAGCTCCAGGCGCCGGGCGGCGTCCACACCATCGAGCAGTGCTTCGCTGTCGCCCGATAGCCGTCGTGACCAGTTGGGGTGGATATCGACAGTGCCCGGCAGGTTGGCCTGTTGTTCGATGCCCAGGGCATCTTCGAGCGGCAGCAGCACCAGAGGCGCCCGGGTATGGCCGAGAAATCTTACGCTGGCGTCGAGGACCTGATCGGTTTCATCATGGGACTCTTCACGGAAATTCTGCGGGTCCTGGCTCAACGCCCGGCGCAGGCCTTCACGCTCGCGTTCGCGGTGTTGTCGCCATTCGATTTCGCCGCTGGCATCGACCAGGCCAAGGCGGGCGTACCAGTCGATATCGCGACCGTGCCACCAGCCGTTCAGAGTCGGCAGGTCATGGGTGCTGGTGGTCGCCAGGGCGTTGTCCGGCCAGTCGAGGATTGGCTTGAAGTGGGTGTTGTCCTGTTCGAACAACAACACGCGCATGCCGAGCATTGAACGGGCGATGAGTTTTTCCCGCAGGCCTTCGGGCACGGTGCCGAGGTCTTCGCCGAGCACGATGGCCTGATGGCGATGGGACTCCAGCGTCAGCAGGCGCAACAGATCGTCCACCGGGTAATAGAGGTAGGCGCCGTCGGCCGGTGGCGAACCGTTGGGAATCACCCACAGCCGTTGCAGCCCCATGACATGGTCAATGCGCAAGCCCCCGCAGTGGGCGAAGTTGGCCCGCAGCATCTCGATGAAAGCGCGGAAGCCGTGACGCACGAGGCCTTCGGGCGCGAACGCAGAAATCCCCCAGCCCTGTCCGCTACGGTTGAGTATGTCCGGCGGCGCACCCACGGTGAGGGACGCGAGCAGTTCGTCCTGGCGGCTCCAGGCCTGGCTGCCGGCGCCATCGGCACCCACCGCGAGGTCAGCGATCAGGCCGATGCTCATGCCGCTGCTGCGGGCGGCGGTTTGCGCGCGTTCCAGGCAGCGAGTGATCAACCACTGGCAGAACGCATGGAAACCGATGCGCGTGGCATTCTCTTCGGCGAATTCGGCGAGGGCGGCACTGCGCGGGTCGCGCCACTGGTCCGGCCACTGCCGCCAGTCGAGGCTCTCTCCGCGGGCCGCGCAGGTTTCCTGGATGGCTTCGAAGCGGCAGTGGTTCTCCAGGGCTTCGCCGCCGGCATGACGGAAGCTGCTGAAGTCCGGGTGCAATGGGTGTTCGCCCTGGACAAAGCCTTCATACAGCGCCTGCAACAGTCGATGCTTGGCTTCGGCAGCGGCCGGCCAGTCGATCAGTGGACGTTGTTCCAGATCCTTCAACTCGGCCGCCAGACCGGTAGCATCTATGGCGCTGCGCATCGCGCGCTCGCCAAGAATCGCCCCCGGTGCGCAGTACAGGCTATTGAGAAACAAGCGGCTGGACGGTGAGTAGGGGCTGTAGCGCCGGGTGTCGCTGGAAAACATCGCGTGCAACGGGCTGATCGCCAATGCCTCGGCGCCGCGTTCGCCGGCCACCCGGGCCAGGTCTTCCAGGGCCTGGGTATCGCCGAAACCGCCATCACCGGGGCGGCGCAAGGCGTATAGCTGCACGCTCAGGCCCCAGGCGCGGGGAATCGGGCTGTCCACGGCATCGCCCACACTGAAACAACGCTCAGGTGCGACGGCCAGCGTGAAGGATTGCCCGTCGATACTGACGTGCTGGTAGCCGACCGGAATCAGGCCGGGCAATACCGCGTTGGCGTCCAGTTTCAGGTGCAGCCACGCGCCATCCTCAAGCTGAATTTCACACGGGGTGTGCGGGGCAAAGTAGCGCGCCAGGTTCAGACCAACGCCAAAGTCGGCGGTAATCAGTGGCGGCAGGTGCAGAGTCTGCTGCGCCGCCTGCAACTCCAGCAGGCTGGCGTCGATTTCCTGAGCGCTGCCGGCGGGGTGGCCGAGCCCGGTCAGAACGGCGCGCAATACCGAGGGTGCGACTTTTTGCGGCCGTCCGTTGGCGTCGATCCAGTCGACCGCAAGTCCGGCTCGGCTGGCCAGTGTTTCCAGTTGCGCATCACTCATGGGCGCTCTCCATCCGGGGGTAGCAAAGGGGCTGCGATCGTCAGGCTGACGATCGCGCAATACGCAGCAAGGGTGCCCTGATCAAGCAGACCGGCCGATTGCGGCGGCTCTTCGAAGAGTAGCTCGGCACCGGCCTGTGGGGAGTGGACCACGGCCTTCTCGCTGAGGTTCAGGTCAATTCGCAACTGACTGCCATCGCCCAGTCGCCAGGTTGCGCTGACGGCGCCCGGGCCCAATACGGCGGATTGCAGCGCCTGTGCACCCGGCAAGCGCGGGACGATGTGGCGATGGCGCAGCTGCAACAACTGGCGATACAGTTCGTGCATCGGCCCATGGCCGGTCGCCGGCAGCCCAGGGCGTGATGCTTCAAAGGTTGCCTGGGCGTTAGGGTCGGGAATCTGCTCACGCCGCTGCGGGTCGGCAAAGGCGCTGAATGCGGCGAACTCGTTGCGCCGACCATCGCGTACCAACTGCGCCAGTTCACCGTGGTGGCTGGTAAAAAACAGGAAGGGCTGCTCGGCTGCGAACTCGTCGCCCATGAACATCAAGGGAATCATCGGCGCCAACATCAGCAGCGCGGTGGCTGCCCGCAACGCTTGCGGGTGCGCCAACTGATGCAGGCGCTCGCCAAAGGCGCGGTTGCCAATCTGATCATGGTTTTGCAGAAACAGGATAAAGGCGCTCGGCGGCAAGTGCCCGCTGGGCTCGCCGCGGGCGACGCCGTGGCGGTTGATATGGCCCTGGAACACGAAGCCCTGATTCAGGCAGCGCGCCAGTTGTTCGGTTGGGTTTTGCGCATAATCGGCATAGTAAGCGTCGGTTTCGCCGGTCAGCAGCACGTGCAGGGCGTTGTGGCCGTCGTCGTTCCACTGGGCGTCATAGCCTTGCTCGAGCAGGCTGGCCTGGTTGTGTTCGTTTTCCACCATCAGCCACACATGCCGCTGCGGCGCGATCTGCCGGCGCACCCGTCCGGCCAGTTCCTGGAGGAAGTCCGGGTCTTCTATGGCGTGAACCGCGTCCAGGCGCAAGCCGTCGAAGCGGTATTCCAATACCCACATCAAGGCGTTTTCGATAAAGAAGTTGCGCACCTCGCGGCGGCGCAAGTCGATAGCCGCGCCCCAAGGTGTGTGCCGGTCTTCGCGGAAGAAGCCCTTGGCGTAATGGTGCAGGTAATTGCCGTCGGGCCCGAAGTGGTTGTAGACCACGTCGAGAATCACCGCCAGGCCGTAGCCGTGGGCAGTATCGATCAAATGCTTGAGCTGTTCTGGAGAACCATAAGACGCCTGGGGCGCGAAGGCCAGGACGCCGTCATAGCCCCAGTTGCGGTCGCCGGGGAATTGCGCCACCGGCATCAGTTCGATCGCGGTAATACCCAGGTCTACCAGATGCGCCAAATGCTGCTCGACCGCGCTGAAGCCACCGAGCGCCCCCACATGCAGTTCGTAGATCACCGCTTCGTGCCAGGGCCGTCCATACCACCCGCTGTGGCGCCACTGATAAGCCAATGGATCGACGACGATACTGGGCTGGTCGATACCGCCGGCCTGGGCGCGGGAGGCCGGATCTGGGACCTCCAGTTCGCCGTCGATGCAGTAGCGGTAGCGCATGCCTGCCGGGCATCGGACGTCGCTGACAAACCAGCCATCGTCCTGAGGCAGCAGTGCCACGGATCGTCCATTTTCCAGTTCGACGCTGACGTAGAACGCATCTGGCGCCCACAACGCAAATTGCGTGTGCTGATCGTCCAGCATGAGTGCGCCGTGGGGCCAGGTCTCAAAGCTCCGTAACGGCATCTAAAAAGTCCCTTACTGTTTGCCCGATTTACCCAGGGCTTTAGCCACCAGTTGTTCATAAAGTTCGGCGTAGGGCTCGACCGCCTTGCACCAGTTGAACGGCGCGGCCATGGCCCGGCAACGCATGGCGTTGAGCAGGTCGGGGAAGGCGAACACCTTGAATGCACGGCTCACGGCTTCCTGGTAGCTCTGCACCGTCGACTCGTCAAAGAGGAAACCGGTCACGCCGTTTTCAATGGTGTCGGCCAGCCCGCCGGTGTTGCGTGCCACTGGCAGCGAACCGAAGCGCTGGGCGTACATCTGGCTCAGGCCGCAAGGCTCGTAGCGCGAAGGCATCAGCAGGAAATCGCTGCCGGCAAACATGCGTCGGGCATCGGTTTCGTTAAAGCCGATGCGTACGCCGATCTGCCCGGGGAAACGCACGGCCAGTTCACGCATGGCCTGTTCTTCTTCCGGTTCGCCCCGACCGATGATCGCGATCTGGCCCCCGGATTTGACGATGTATTCAGAGACCGCTTCGGTCAGGTCCAGGCCCTTTTGGTAGACCAGGCGCGAGACCACGGCGAACAGTGGGCCCTCGCAGGCGTCCAGGCCGAACAGTTCACGTACGTGGGCGGCATTGACTGCCTTGCCTTCCCATTCGCCGATTTTGAACGGGCAGAACAGATGGGGGTCGGTGGCCGAATCCCAGCTTTCATCGATGCCGTTGGGGATGCCGCTGAGCAGGCCTTGCTGAGTCTTGGAGGCCAGAAAGCCGTCCAGGCCGCAGCCGAAGTCCGGAGTGGTGATTTCCTGGGCGTAGGTCGCACTGACCGTGGTGATGTGGCTCGCATAGGCCATGCCGGCCTTGAGGAACGACATCTTGCCGTAGAACTCCATGCCTTCCTGCTGGAGCGCATGATGGGGGATGCCCAGCTCAGGGCATGAGCCAAGACTGGTCACGCCCTGGTACGCCAGGTTATGGATGGTGAACAGTGTCGGGGTCCGCTGCCCTCGCCAGTGCATGTAGGCGGGCGCCAGCCCCGCCGGCCAGTCATGGGCGTGCACCAGGTCCGGGCACCAGTGGATTTGTGCAAGATTGGCGGCCATGTCGGCAGCAGCAAGGCCCAGGCGGGCGAAGCGAATATGATTGTCCGGCCAGTCACGACCGTTGTTGGCACCGTAGGGCGAGCCTTCGCGCTCATAAAGCTCGGGGCAGATCAGTACGTAAATGACCAGACCGTCGGGCATGTCCATGCGCCCGATCTTGCACGCGGGCACAGCGGCGTGCCCACCGAGTTCGCCGACGATGTGAATCGGGTTTTCACTGTTGAGCACTTGCGGATAGCCTGGAATCAGCACCCGCACATCATGCAGATGGGCCATGGCACGGGGCAGCGCTGCAGACACGTCGCCCAGGCCGCCGGTTTTCACCAGGTCAGCGATCTCCGAAGTGACAAACAGCACTTTCTTGCGGTTGGGATTCTGGTTGACCACTGGCGTCAGCGTCTTGGAGCCTGGCACGTTGACAGGTTGACTGGTGGCGACAGTCAAGGCGCTCGTTTCGCCGACCTGATGAGCACGCTCTCCCTTTAATTCCAAAGCCGTACTGATCATATGAATCTCCCGTGTTGTGATCTAGTTCTAGGTCTGGCAAACGGTGTTCCATGGCCAATCCCGTGGCCGGGCGCAAACGCGCCGCGCATCAGTGAGCAAGCGCTGCCCAATGCGCTGAAGCAGGATGTGTGAATGAGCCGTTGCAAAGATTGCACCAGTCGCAACGCACCTTCTTGTCAGATGACCGACCGGTATAGGTAAAAGTTTCGCGACTATTTTTCCAGTTTGTGACCGACCGGTTTCATCTCGAGAAAATGAGTCTAGGCCAGAAGTTAGAGCGGTACAGGCTCGATGGCAAAATTGTTCGACAATCGGTTTAAAGCGGCACGGACGTGCCTGATAGAGAGGCAAGCGCACCGACGAAGGGCATGTTTTTATGCGTTTATGCCTCAAAATTTAACCATTCGGTCATATGAATGTGCGAGGGCTTGAAAGCGTGCGCACCGTTGTGGTGCGCGATAGGCGAGTCCCGCATTTGGCCGAACCACTGCCTTACTCCCCACCTTGGTGCCTTGTTATAGTTCTGTCCTCTTTTTTGCCCGCTAAAGGATCACAGGCATGTCTCAATACAGCGCGTTCAACGTCGAATTGGTCGAAAAAATCGCCCATGTGCAGATCAATCGTCCGGAGAAGATCAATTCGATGAACGCGGCGTTCTGGAGCGAGATCGTCGACATATTCCAGTGGATCGATGACACCGATGAAGTGCGTGTCGTGGTGCTGAGCGGTGCCGGCAAACACTTCTCGTCGGGCATAGACCTGATGATGCTGGCCGGCGTGGCCAATGAACTGGGCAAGGACGTGGGCCGCAATGCACGCCTGCTGCGGCGCAAGATCCTCAACCTGCAAGCGTCGTTCAATGCGGTCGATAACTGCCGCAAACCGGTGCTTGCGGCGATCCAGGGATATTGCCTGGGCGGCGCCATCGACCTGATTGCCGCGTGCGACATGCGTTACGCCGCCGAAGACGCCCAGTTCTCGATCAAGGAAATTGACATCGGCATGGCCGCCGACGTTGGCACGCTGCAACGCTTGCCCAGGATCATCGGTGACGGCATGCTGCGTGAGCTGGCTTACACTGGTCGCACCTTCGGCGCCGATGAAGCGCGGGGCATGGGCCTGGTCAATCGCGTGTACAGCGACAGCGCCAGCCTGCTTGACGGCGTGATGGGCATTGCCCGCGAAATCGCCGGCAAGTCGCCGATTGCTGTCACCGGCACCAAAGAGATGATCAGCTACATGCGCGACCATCGCATCGATGACGGCCTCGAATACGTCGCCACCTGGAACGCCGCCATGTTGCAATCGACCGATCTGCGCGTGGCCATGGCCGCCCATATGAGCAAACAGAAACCTGAATTTCTGGATTGATGAAAAATGATTTCTCGCTGGACCACTGCAGTACTGGATACCGATCAACCTGGTGGCTGGGCCGTGGCGCGCAGTCCCGAAGGCTTTCTGTTCGATGACAACGGCGCGCTGTTTCCCCGGGAATGGCTCAAGCGCCAGGATCTGTCGATCATCGCCGAACATGGCATCGGTCATCTGGATGGCGAGCCGGTCTATCTGCTGGAGCTGCGCAGTCACAGTGAAGTGCCGGGCTGCAACTGGAAGGGCTTGCGGGCATTCATGCTCGAAGGCGATCCCACGCTCTACAAGGTGCTCGGTTACGCCGCACAGATTGGCACCTGGGCCCGCGAGCACCGCTTCTGTGGCAACTGCGGGCAGGCGACTCACCAGGTAGTGCGTGAACGGGCGATGTATTGCCAGCCCTGTGATCTGCGCTATTATCCGCGAATCTCACCGAGCATGATCGTGCTGGTGACCCGTGGCGACGAGATCCTGCTGGGGCGCTCGCCGCGCTTCGTTCCAGGTGTCTACAGCACCCTGGCAGGCTTTGCCGAGCCGGGCGAGTCGGCCGAGGATTGCCTGATTCGCGAGGTTCGCGAAGAGGTGAGCATCGAGGTCAGGAACATCCAGTACATGGGCAGCCAGTGCTGGCCGTTCCCGCATTCGATGATGCTCGGTTTTCATGCCGAATACGCCGGGGGCGAGATCAAGTGCCAGGAAGACGAAATCGAAGACGCCCAGTGGTTCAACGTGCACGAGCTGCCGCCGTTGCCGGCGTCACGCTCGATTGCCCGCTACCTGATCGACGTCTATGTGGCGCGACGTTTAGGTCACGCTGAACCAGTGTTGCCAGGCTAGCCGTACGGTCAGGCCCAGCACCACGGTAATGAACACCGGACGAATGAATTTGGCACCGCCACTGATGGCGGTGCGCGCGCCGAAGAAGGCGCCGACCATCAAGGACGAACCCATGCACAGGCCGATGACCCAGTCCACCTGACCGGAAAAAATGAACACCGACAGCGCCGCCGCGTTGCTGACGAAGTTCATGCTGCGCGCCACGCCGCTGGCCTTCACCAGGTCGATGGGGTAGAGCAGCAGGCTGCTGACCGTCCAGAACGCCCCTGTACCGGGGCCGGCCACGCCATCATAGAAACCCAGGCTGAAGCCCTGGGTCGATTGCCATTTCTTCTTGATGGGTGCCTCGCTGTCGAGCGGCGCTTTCGGCGTGCCGCCAAACAGCAGATAGACGCCACAGGCAAACACGATCACCGGCAGCATCTTGTTCAGCCATTCCGCCGGCAGGTAATGGGCGACCACGGCACCGGTCAGCGCGCCGACCAGAGTGCCGACGATGGCGTGCACCCATTGTCCGGGGTGGAACAGCTTGCGACGGTAGAAGGTGAAACTGGCAACCGCCGAGCCGAAGGTCGAACTGAGCTTGTTAGTGCCCAGCACCAGGTGCGGCGGCAGGCCGGCGGTGAGCAACGCCGGGGTGGTCAACAGACCACCGCCACCGGCAATGGCATCGATGAAACCGGCAACAAAAGCGACAAGGGCCAGAATGGCCAGGGTAGAGAGGTCAACGCTGAGTTCGAAAGGCATGGGATCGGCTTATTCGGCGGGAGCATGAAGGCTGCGGGGAAGGGGTGACATATTACCCACCTGAACATCACAAAACCAATGTGGGAGCGGGCTTGCTCGCGAAAGCAATGTGTCAGTCAACGTTGCTGTTGAATCTGACGGCCCCTTCGCGAGCAAGCCCGCTCCCACAGGGAAATGTGATTCAAAGGTGGGAGCGGGCTTGCTCGCGAAAGCGGCTTCACAGACAGTGACAAGACCCGACCCCGTCGATGGTGTAAGCTCTCGGGTTCTTCGGATTCGACCCATTGCGAGCCCTATGCCGTCGCTTTTCAAACGCTCTCTGCTGCCAAAACTGCGCAGTTTTCCGCTGACCGCCGATAGCGTCAGCATCCTTTGCGGCGCAGCCGAATTCCGTCGTTGCCTGCTGGAAAAGATCGCCAGTGCAACCCGGCGCATCTATATCGTTGCCCTGTACCTGCAACAGGACGAGGCCGGCCAGGAAATTCTCGATGCCCTGCACGCGGCCAAACTGGCGCGTCCTGAACTGGACGTGGTGGTGGCCGTTGACTGGTTGCGCGCCCAGCGCGGCCTGATCGGTGCCGGCAAGCAGCCAGGCAACTCCGCCTGGTATCAGGAAATGACCCGCACCCACGCAAGCGTAGTGCCGGTGTACGGCGTGCCGATACAAACCCGCGAGCTGTTCGGCGTATTGCACCTCAAGGGCTTCGTGATCGATGACTGCGTTATTTATAGCGGCGCGAGTCTGAACAACGTCTATCTGCACAAGTTCGACAAGTACCGTTACGACCGTTATCACTTGCTGCACAACCGCGACCTGGCCGATTCGATGCACCACCTGGTGCAGCACGGTCTGGTCGCTTCCAAGGCCGTGCATCGCCTCGACCTGCCGAACCTGCCGACCACCCGCAGTCTGCGCAACGATATCGGCGACCTGCGCAGCCGCCTCAAACACGCCGCGTACGACACCACTGCAGGCACCACGGACAAGGCGGGGCTGTCGGTCAGCCCGTTGCTCGGGGTTGGCAAGAACAACCCGTTGAGCCGGGTCATTGGCGAATTGATTGCCGGCGCCCGGGATCAATTGACCATCTGCACGCCGTATTTCAACCTGCCATTGGCCGTGACCCGGGAAATCAACCGGGCGCTGGCGCGAGGCGTGAAGATTGACATCGTGGTTGGCGACAAGACCGCCAACGACTTCTACATTCCGCCGAGCGAGCCGTTCAAGGTCATCTCGGCGCTGCCATACTTGTACGAAATCAGTCTGCGTCGGTTCGCCAAACGGCATCAACGCAACATCGACAGCGGCCAGTTGAACTTGCACCTGTGGCGTGATGGCGACAACACCTATCACCTAAAAGGTATGTGGGTCGACCAGCGCTACACCTTGCTGACCGGCAACAACCTCAATCCGCGGGCGTTCCGTCTCGATCTGGAAAACGCCTTGTTGATCGATGATCCGAAAAGTGAACTGCAGGCGCCGCGCAGCAAGGAACTGGCGGAAATCTTCCAGCACACCCGGCGCATCGAGCGCTTCCAGGATCTGCAAACCCTCGCCGAATATCCGGAAGGCGTGGCCAAGTTCCTCAAGCGCGTCAGCCGGGTGCGCATCGAGCGGTTGCTCTACCGCATCCTGTAATGGGTTCTGACTTGCCAGCGATGGTCATTTCACAAACGCCATCGCCAGCAAGCCGGCTCCTACAGTAAATCTGCGTACGACTACAAATCCCCTGTGGGAGCTGGCCTGCCGGCGATGGCGGCGTGTCAGTCGCCAGTGATGTCGGGTGTGCCGGCCTCATCGCCAGCAGGCTAGCTCCCACAGTAAATCTGCGTACGACTACAACCCCCCTGTGGGAGCTGGCTTGCCAGCGATGAGGCCCTGCAGGCGCTAGAAGCTTCAGTTCAGCCCCAGCTTGCCACGCAACGTCGACAAATCCTCAGCCAGCGTATTGACCGGCCCCACCAGAGCCTTGCGGTCGTTGTCCTTCACTTTGTCGTAGGTTTCGAAACCGCCGTCCTGGGTTTTGTACCTGGCCAGGATCTTGTCCACGGTGGCGAAGTTCTTGTCGACCTTGGCCACAAACGCCGGGTCCTGCTGCTCGATCTGCGCACGGAACAGGTCGACGATTTTCTTCGCGCCGTCGATGTTGCCCTGGAAATCGTAGAGGTCGGTGTGGCTGTAGCGATCTTCTTCGCCAGAGATCTTGGTGGCCGCCACTTCTTCAAGCAAAGCGGCGGCACCGCCCACGACTTTCTCCGGCGGGAAGGTCAGGCCGGCGACGCGCGACTGCAGATCCAGGATGTCCTTGCTCAGGCCATCCGCCAATCCATCCAGGCCCTGGGTGCTCTTTTGCGAGAACAGCGAGTACTCGATGCGGTGAAAACCCGTGAAGTCTTTGGCCTCCACACCCTGCTCGTGGTCGTCAACGCGCGAATCGATAGACGCATCCAGGTCACTGAACAATTCGGCGATCGGCTCAATCGACTCGTAGTACACCCGGGTTGGCGCATAGAGTCTTTGCGCGGTGACCAGGTCGCCTTTTTTCACCGCATCGGTGAACTGCCGGGTATGGCTGGCCAGTTCGTCCAGTTGTTCGGTGACGTAAATCTTGTAGTCCGAAACCGGTCCCACCAGGTCCATGGGCGCTGTCGCAGCGAAAGCTGAAAGCGAGGTGTTGAGCAAGCCGAGGGTCAGGATTAACGCGAGGGGGGACTTTTTCATTGCAGGGTTCCGTGCGGGTGGTGCCGATCAGGCGGTGGTCTTCGGGTGTGTAGATTCAAGCAGCGAGCGACCGATGAAATCCTGCGCGCCAGTAACACCGGGCAAGGTAAAGAAGTACCCGCCACCGATTGGTTTGAGGTATTCCTCCAGTGGTTCGCCATTGAGTCGGGTCTGCACGGTGATGAAGCCTTTTTCCAGATCGGCCTGGTAGCAGATGAACAGCAGGCCCATGTCGAGCTGGCCGTTCTTGTTCACACCGTTGGAGTAGTTGAACGGCCGGCGCAGGATCAGGTTGGCCTGGGTCGCGGCGGTACGCGGATTGGCCAGGCGGATGTGGGCGTCGAGTCGGGTCAGCTTGCCTTCGGGGTCTTTGTGATAGTCCGGCACTTCGCTTTCGTGGGAGCCACCCATGGGCGCGCCGGTGCTTTTGACCCTGCCGAGAATGCTTTCCTGTTCCTGTAGCGGTGTGCGGTCCCAGCGTTCGACGAAGTTACGGATGATCCGCACTGCCTGGTAACTGCCGTTGGCTGCCCATGCCGGTTCGTCGCTGCCGGACTGCACCCAGACAAGGCTGTCCATGGCTTTGGCGTCGTTGGAATCGGGGTTGGCCGAGCCGTCGCGAAAGCCGAGGAAGTTGCGCGCGCTCTGGGCCGGCAGGCCGGGTTTGGCCGGGGCCTGGGGCGGCACGCTGCCTTCCTGTTTCCAGCGCACCAGCAGCAGGTCCGGCAGGTTCTTCACGATATCGCGCAAGGCATGGATATTGGTGTCAGTTGTGTTGGCGCAGAACTGCAGGCTGAGGTCGCCGTGGCAGCAGTCTGCCTCCAGCGCATCGTTGGGAAAGCCAACCATGCGCGTCAGCCGGCGCGGCTTGGCGTCGGCCAGGCCAAAGCGCTCATCGAACAATGAATGTCCCACCGAAACGGTAATGGTCAGGTTGTCCGGGGTCACCACCGGACCGAGGATGCCCGAGTCCACAGGCGGCAGTTTCGGGTCGACCTCGGCAACCGGGCCACCCTTCATCAGGAACGCGATGCGCTCGTTGAGCGTACGAAACAGCCGCTCGAGATCTTCGCGATCGCTGGCAAGCACATCAAACGCCACCAGCATGCCCGACGCCGGGCGGGGCGTGACGATGCCGCTCTGGTGCTTGCCATGAAAGGCGTGGCGGTCTTCGGTCTTGTCGCTACTAGGCGCTTCGGTGACTTGCGCCGGGCTTGCGGCCATGGCCGGACAGCTCAGTGCCGAACCTGCCAGGGCGACACCGGCGGCCCCCATGCCCATCAATACACGACGGCGCTGGAGATTGCATTGCTCTGAATCATTCATCGAAAGAGGGTCTTCTGTTTACAGGCCGGAAAGGCCAAGGGCGGGATCGATTGCATCGAGTGCGGCGGCCAGTGCCTTGGCCTTGTCGGCGATCTGCTGGCGCTGCCCGGCACTGACGCTGTCGTAACTGGCATAGCCGTTGTTGACCTTGAAACCATTGAGTTCGGTATCAAAAGCGTTGAGGGCACTGTCGATTTGGAGCAGCAGGTCGGCGGCGGACTTCACCAGCAGCGGACGTAACAGATCGACGACTTTGCGCGACGCTTCAAGGTTGGCGGCGAAGCCGTTCAGGTCGCTGTGGCTGTAGCGTTCTTCTTCACCGCTGCTGGCGCGAACATCAGCGAGGTTGTTGAGATTGCGCAGGACGATGCTGACCAGTTGCTCCGGCGGCAGCGACTGGGCCAGCAGTTGCTGCTTGAGGCGGGTGACATCCGTCAACAGGCCCTGGGCGACCGGCGCCAGACCGTCGAGATTGCGCTGCTGGAATAGGGCGTATTCAATGCGGTGGAAGCCGCTGAAGCCCGGGTCTTGCTCGCGCTTTTCGAAATAGTCGGCGCGCGCATTGATCGCATTATCCAGCTGTGCCAGACGTTGCGCGGCCGGGGCGAGCCGTTGATAGGCGGCGCGGGCCGGCAGGTACAAGGCTTGAGCCTGGCTGAGGTCGCCGGCCTCGATCGCCTGTTCAAGGGCGCTGACGGCCTTGATCAAGGCGCTGCCCTGGGTGCTCAGGTACACGCGAAATTCCGACAGTGGCCCGACAAAAGCCACCATCGATGGCCTGGCCTTGGCGGCCGCATCGGAGGCAGCGGTGGGTGTGACGTGCAAGGTGCCGCGCGGGTTGCTCAGCAGGCCGCAGGTGATCGCGTAGTCGCCGGGTAACAGGTTGGCATTGATCACCTGGCTCAGGCCGGGGGCGATGTTTTCCCGTTCCTCCACCACCAGCACACCGTCGAGGATCTCCCATTCGACGGCACGCTCAGAGCGGTTGACGATGCGGAAACTGGCGCGACCGGCCGGGACCGTCAGGGCATTGGGTTCACAGCTGTGCGGATGGATCGTCACCAGTACTTCATCGTGGTTGGCCTGGCGCTTGGCGGCAGCGATGGTCGAGGCGTAGTAGAACAGGCCGCCGGCGGCGATCATCACGATCACCGAACCGGCCACCGCCCAGCGCAGGACGCGGGGAGAGGGTGGGGTTTGATTTGGCATGGGTGCCCTTACTGACTGGAAATTCTGGAAGACTGTTTGACGGGAGTGGCGACCGGGTAAAAAAACAACACCAGCGCCACCAACAGATACAACAGCCAGGCGCCAAGGGTGCTGACGGTGGGCGCATCCTGATAACCGAACATGCCGGCCAGTACCGAGCCCAGGGGGCCATCCATCGGCAGCGTGGCGCTGATGTCGAAAAGTACCGTTTGCAGGTGATTCCACAGCCCGGCTTCATGCAAAGCCTGCACAGAGTTGGCGAGGATTCCGGCGGCGACCACGAGGATGAACAGCCCGGTCCAGCGGAAAAACTTACTGAGGTTCAGGCGCATGCTGGTGCTGTAGATGAGCACGCCAACGATGATTGCCAGAACCAGGCCGAGCAGGGCGCCGACCGGTGCCGCCGGGCCTTCGCTCTGCTGGAACACGGCGAGCAGGAAGAACACTGTTTCCAGGCCTTCCCGGGCCACGGCGAAAAACACCATGGCGATCAGCGCGGTCACCTGGTGCTTGGAGCCGCTCAAAGCGTGGTCGAGGGAGACGTGCAGCGAATGCTTGATCGAGCGGGCGACCTTGCGCATCCAGAACACCATGGAACTGAGGATGCCGACCGCCAGCAGACCGATGACGCCTTCAAACAGTTCTTGCTGCTTTTGCGGGAATTCGGCGCTGACCAGTTCCAGGCCACCGCCCACCAACAGGGCCAGGGCTGCGGCAAGGAATACGCCAATCCAGACGGCGGGCATCCATTGGCCGCGGCCGGTTTGTTTAAGGTAGCTGGCGATGATGCCGACGATCAGCGCCGCTTCGATGCCTTCGCGCAGCATGATCAGAAAAGGAACAAGCATTCAGCGGCGTCTCGGATTTAGATAGGGAGCTAAGTTGTAACATAATGACACTCATTCCTATATGGCATTGATTGTTATTTCCTGAACCTAAGCTGAACAGATCAAAAGATCGCAGCCTGCGCTAATATGCCAGCCACTCAAACAATAGGGTTCGCCTCGCTCAATGTCGGAAAAAGACACCATCTCCATCCACTTGGTGCGTGAAGCGCTGTTGCAAAGCTGCGCCCCGGGCGTTGCCACTGAAGAGGTGTTGAGCAAGGTCGGCATCGATCCGCAGTTGCTGGGCAGTGCCGACGCCCGCGTACCGGCCAGCGCTTATGCGCGTTTGTGGCGACTGCTGGCGCGGCGGGGGGACGATGAATTTTTTGGCATGGACCCGCGCAAACTCAAATCCGGCAGTTTTGCTTATCTGTGTCGTTACGCCATGGCCCAGCCGAGCCTGGCGGCTGGCCTGAACTGTGCTTTGGGGTTCCTGTCGTTGATGTTCGAGCGCATGCCGGCGCTGCTGGTGCGCCAGCAGAGCCTGGCAGAAATCGTGCTGCTCGAAGACGACCATGAACCGCGCCGGGCCTTCAGCTATTTCACCTACTGGATGATCGTGCACGGTGTTGCCTGCTGGCTGGCGGGACGGCGGATTCCGATCCTGGCCATTGAATTGCGCTGCCCGCGGCCGGATTTTTGCGATGACTACCAGGTGATGTTCTCCGAGAACCTGCGTTTCGACCGCCCACGCACGCGGATGATTTTCTCGGCCGATTGCCTGGACCTGCCGATCAAGCGCAGCGCTGAAGAGCTCAAGCGGTTCCTCGCTTATGCACCGGCCAACATACTGGTCAAATACCGCGATTCGCAGAGCCTGGCCAGCCGCATCAAGCATGACCTGCGGCAATTACCCGGCGAACATTGGCCGGAAACCGAAGCGCTGGCGCAGCGTCTGTGCATGTCGGCCTCGACTTTGCGCCGCCGCCTGGCCGAAGAGGGCCAGACCTATCAGGGGCTCAAGGACAGCGTGCGCAAGGAGTTGGCCATCGTCTGGCTGGCAGAGCCGAGCATCAGCTTCGCCGAGATCGCCACGCGCCTGGGCTTTGCCGATGTCAGCTCGTTTTACAAAGCCTTTCGCAAGTGGTCCGGTTCCAATCCGGGGCATTACCGCAGCCTGATCCTCAATGAAGTTGAGTAACCTCAGCGGCGCTCCAGCCACTCCTCGCGGGTGATTTCCCAGACCTCCCGGGTGAACTGCCCGGCGACAAACCTGCCTGAGTCGCTGCGAATCAAGCGCATGCCGGTGCGTTCGGAGAGCTTGCGCGAACCGATGTTCGGTGCGGCTTTCGGCACCCGCAACACGGATCGACCCAGGGTGTTGAACCAGAACTCGGTGACCGCGGCGCTGGCTTCGCTGATCAACCCCTGGCCCTGCCATTTTGGTCCCAGCCAGAAGCCACGGTTGTTGTCCTGTTCGTTCATCAGGCTGATGTTGCCGATCAGTTGCCCGGGTGCTGATTTCAGGCGGATCGACCAATGCCATTCTTCACCCCGGGCAACCGCCGGCAGGGCATTGTCGCGCAGATAGGTCAGCGCGCCATCAGCCGGGTAGGGCCAGGGCACGAAAGCGTTGAGGTAGCGCACCACTTCCCAGTGCGGGAACTGCTGCTGGATAGCATCGGCGTCTGCCAGTTTCAATGGCCGCAGGATCAGGCGCCCGGTGACAAGCGTGGGTGTGTCTTCCATAGGGGGAAACGTTCCTTGAGCAGGCTCTGTTAACGGCTGCCGGTAGTAGGCCCCGGCAGGTTTAGATTGCCACTATCGATGAAGCGCGTGGTGCTGAACCAGCCACCGCCCAGTTTTCCGCGCAGAATGTAGGGCATGTTGTTCAGCGATTGCATCTGGCCCAAGCCGTAGGTCTGGCGGATCACCGAAAACGCCGAAACGCTCACCGGAACACTCACCACCGTATCGGAATAACCTTCAACCGAACCGTATCCGTCCGTGACCCCTGAGGCAAATGGATGGCCGTTGATGTCCATGTCCAGTGCCACGCCGTGGAAGTTGATGGCCGCTCGATTGGGGTTCAGCACGCGGATGTGTACCGTATATCGCATCTCCATACCCTCGCCCCGCAGCGGTTCGAGGCCAACAACGCTGACCTTCACCGGATCGCGATGGGGATATGAATAGGGATATGTGGTACAGGCGCCCAGCAAGAGCAACAGGAAGGAAATCAACACCGCGTGGACGCTACGCATGGGTATGCTCTCGTCTGGTAAAGGGCTGGACCGCCGACGGCGCAACCCTGAGCCAGTCTAGCGGTTTGACTGTGTGAGACCTGCCGGCGTCGAGGATCCACTCTTGGCCGGTACCTCCGGATTCTCCATGACTTGCAGAATCGAGGCTTCCGGATCGAAATCGTCTTCTTCCAGCTCGATGAATTCTTCAGGCAGGAAGATATTAAGAACGATAGCGCACAGCGCGCCAACGGTGATGGGCGACTCGAAAATGTTGTGCAGCGCCTTGGGCAGCTCGCGCAAGACCTCCGGCACCGCGGCCACGCCCAGGCCCATGCCGATGGAGATCGCCACGATCAGCATATTGCGCCGGTGCAGCCCGGCCTCGGCGAGGATCTTGATGCCGGCCACGGCGACGGTGCCGAACATCACCAGCTCCGCACCGCCCAGCACGGGTTTGGGCATCAGTTGCAGCAGCGCGCCGATCATCGGGAACAATCCGAGCAGCACCAGCAGGCCGGCAATGAAAAACGCCACATAGCGGCTGGCCACGCCCGTCAGCTGGATCACCCCATTGTTCTGGGCAAAGGTCACCATCGGCATACTGTTGAAGACGGCGGCCATGGCCGAATTGAGCCCGTCGGCGAGCAGGCCGGACTTGATCCGGCGAATGTAGATCGGGCCTTTGACCGGTTGCCGGGAAATCATCGAGTTGGCCGTCAGGTCACCGGCGGCTTCCAGCGGCGACACCAGGAAAATCACCGCCACCGGGATGAATGCCAGCCAATCGAAGGAGAAGCCGTACTTGAACGGCACAGGTACGCTCATCAGCGGAACGGCGGGCAGGCTGTTGAAATCGACGTGTCCTATCAGCCAGGCGACGAAATAACCGAGGGTCAGGCCAATTACAATGGCGCCCAGGCGCAGGAACGGCACATCCACCCGGTTCAAGACGACGATTGTCCCCAGCACCAGTGCGGCCAGCCCCAAGTGGCTGGCGGCACCCAGGTCAGGCGCGCCAAAGCCGCCAGCGATATCGGTCATGGCGACTTTGATCAGCGACAGCCCCATCAGGGTGATGATAGTGCCGGTGACGACCGGAGTGATCAGCATCCTCAGCTTGCCGATGAACTGACTCAACACCACTTCGATGAATGCGGCGAAGAAACACACGCCAAAGATGGTCGAGAGAATCTCATCGGTACCACCGCCCCGGGCCTTGACCATGAAACCGGCGCTGAGGATCACGCTGATGAACGAGAAGCTGGTGCCCTGCAGGCACAGCAATCCCGACCCGACCGGGCCGAAGCGCCGCGCTTGAACGAAGGTGCCCAGGCCGGAGACGAACAACGCCATGCTGATCAGGTAAGGCACTTCACTTTGCAGCCCAAGGGCGCTGCCCATGATCAGCGTCGGCGTGATGATGCCGACAAAACTCGCCAATACGTGCTGCAGGGCGGCGAAGATGGTCGCGCTCAGGTGTGGGCGGTCATGGAGGCCGTAGATCAGGTCATTATTGTGCGGGCTTAGGACTTTTTCAGAGGCGGTCATGGTGGTCTGCGTGCCAAAAGGCTGGCCGGGTCGGAAAATGGAGGCGCAGGATGCCAGAACCGTCTGCCTACCGCAAAAAAGACTCGGCGCGCGTTTGCTCAGAGCCGTGGCGCCAGTACCTCGCCGACGCTACGGCGCCTGGCATGCAACTCGCTGGCGTGTATCAGTTGTTCGAGGTCTTCGGGGGTGACGTCAAAGAAAGCCTCCATGTCCGCCAGTGCGCGTTTGAGATCCTCGGTGGTGATTGCCTGGCTGTCGACACGCGGGTGATCGGCAGGAATAAGGGTTACCGGTTCACTGGCACGCTTGGGGTAGCGAACCCGCGTCAGGTTGTTGTAGGCAAGGGCGCACAGCAACATCGTCGCCGCGCCAAGCATGACCGGTCCCAGGGCTTTCCAGTCCATGGCGATGGTGGCCGGATCGGCCAGCACCAGCGTCAGGGCCAAGGCGCCGGCTGGCGGATGCAGACAGCGCAGCCAACACATCAGGACCACGGCCAAACCCGCTGCCAGGCAGGCGCTGCCGAGCGTGCGGCCCAACAGATGGGCCATCAACAGGGAAACCAGCGCGGCGCTCAGGTAGCCGCCGAGAATAGACCAGGGCTGGGCCAGGGCGCCGGACGACACGGCAAATAGCAGTACTGCCGATGCCCCCAGCGGGCCAATCAGGTGTTGTGCCACTTCGATACCGAACACCAGACTGCAGACCCAGACACTGAGCAGTGTCCCCACTGCCATGCCGATGGCGGCACGACTCCATTCGCTCGGGCGGGTATTGATGGTGGCAGGTAACCAGCGGGAAAACATTTGCAAAAAGCTCCAAAAAAACGAGGTAAAAAAAGGGCTTGGCCGGGAATCCCGGAAAGCCCTTGAAGTTGTTCCTGCCATTGGGGGAGGAACGGGCGATAGTGTGCCGTTCAGCTCATATGCTGACAAATTCATATTAATGAAGTTTCAGTGCATTAATTTTGCTTTAACGAAGCGCGACGCCCGCTCATGAAGCACAACAGACCGCCCACCGCCGCCAGGGCGCTCAGGGCATAAAACATCGTTGGAGCGGGTGTGTGCATCAACAGGAAGCCGCAAATCACCGGGCTCAATGCGCCGCCTAGCGCCGCCAGGTTTTGTGCGCCGTAGTAACTGCCACGCAGTTCTTCCGGAGCCAGGGTGTCGACGAAGAGGAATTCGGCCGGGTAGATGATGATTTCCCCGAGGGTAAAAATGAACATCGCCAAGCACCAGGAGATCAGGCTGTCTGCCAGGCTGAAGCCAATCAGGCCGACAATGAACAGAGCAGTACCCGCGACTATCCAGTGACGCAGCTGTTCTCGCTTGAGGAAACGCCCGATCTGGTATTGCAGCAGGATCACGCTGAAGGCGTTGCAAGCCAGCAGAGCGGCCATGATCTGCATGGTGTGCCCGGGATTGCTGGTCACCAACAGGTATTGCGACAAGTAGAAAGTAAAACGGCCATGGACCACGGTGCTGAGCAGGCAGCCACAGGTGAACATGATCAGCGTGCGGTCGTTTTTCAGGGTGATCAGGGTTTTAAGGAAGCTTTGAGCCCGACCGATGACAGGAGCCTGCGGCGGATCCCCGGGAATCCCGGTCATCAGGAAAATGCTGAAAAACGCGATGCCCGCTGCAATCAGGAACGGCGCAGCGGTATAGGCACCGGCGATCACCACACCGAGCATCGGGCCGACCGCGTAGCCGATGTTGGTCAGGGTGTAGCTCAGGGAAAACGCCTTGGCACGCTGACCCACGGGCAGGTTTTCACTGAGGACCGCCTTGGAACCGATGAGGAACAACGCTGAGGCAGTCTCGGTGACGATCAGGGTGAGAGTGGTCAGGTAGAGGTTGCTGGCAAACGTCAGCAATACCAGGCCGATGGCGCTGGAGAGCATGGCGAGGATCAGCAGCCGACGTTTTTCGAAGCGATCAATGATGTAGCCCCCATAAAGGGCGAGCAGCGTGGCGATGAACACGGCTATGCCAAGCAGCAGGCCGACGTCTTGTTGGTCCAGGCCAAGCTTGTCGCTGACGAAGAGCGTGAGCAGCGGGCTGGTGATGGCGCGGCTGACAACAATGGTCAGCGAGCAGATCAGTAACCGGCGAATAACGAGGGAGTAGGTTGCCACTGGAACGAATGTCCTTATTCACAGGCAGGCTGGGTCGTCGGAGTGATCATGCTGCCTTTAATGTGACAGTCAAGGCAATCCAGAGCGCATCGCACTGCGTCGATGGCCACAAAGGCAATGTGTTATCGCCGCACATCGGCCGGGGGAAAGCAGGTTGGCAAGCTGTTCATTTCCTGCCATTGAGCGGGAAAAGTCCTGCAGTAGTTTTTAGCTGTATCCGAAAAATGTTCTAATTATCAATTTTTTCTTTCTGTCGTTATCTCTCAAGGCTGTTCCGTTTGATTGACTTGTCTACTGCTGATAAACGTAATTCCATCACCAGTCCGCTGACCCTGTACCTGGCGCGACTGGCGCCCTCAAGCCAGTTGACCATGCGCTATGTGCTGCAAGATGCCGCCGACCGTCTCGGTTTCGAAGACAGCGACATCGAGGAAATCCCCTGGCATCACCTGCAGCCGGAGGATGTCATCGCACTGGTGGCGACCTTGCGTACGGACGGCTACGCGCCCAACACCTCCTCGCTGTACGTCAACGCAGTGCGCGGGGTGATGAACGAGGCCTGGCGCATGAGCCTGATCAGTCAGGAGCATTTGCTGAAAATGCGTACGGTCAAGGGCATTGCCGGCACGCGGCTGTCCCAGGGGCGAAATCTGCGCCGCACGCTGATCCAGGAATTGATGGCCGTATGTGCGGCCGATCCACGGCCACAGGGGCTGCGGGACGCGGCGATCATCGCGATTCTGTACGGCTCGGGGATGCGCAAGTCGGAGTCGGTCAACCTTGAACTGAGTCAGGTCAATTTCGCCGAGCGCAGCCTGCAGGTCACCGCCAAAGGCAATAAGCAGCTGATCAAATATGCCCCGGCCTGGGCCTTCGAGAAACTGGCCGCATGGCTGGAGCTGCGTCGCTCGCAGTTGAAGGAAGGGGAGGTGGACGATCCGTTCCTGTTCAACCGAATCCGGCGCGGCAGTCATATCACCCGCGAGCGCATCACCAAACACGCCATCTACTACATTGCCCGGCAACGGGGGACGCAGGTCGGAGTGAAAATCATGCCCCACGATTTCCGGCGTTCATTCATTACCCGGGTGATCGAGGAGCATGACTTGTCGATTGCGCAGAAACTGGCGCATCACAGTAACATCCAGACCACGGCCAACTACGATGTGCGCGATGACAATGAGCGGCGGCGGGCGGTCGATCGTTTCGATCTTTGAACTTGCTAGCTCAGGCTTCGTTCAGGACATGGGCATGGCCGATGGTCGAGACCTGAACCGCACTGCCGGCCGGTGGTGCGTACATGCCCGAACTGCGTACCAGCAGTGATCGACCGGGGAGTTCATCGCTGGCCGAAGTCTGCAGTTCCACCGTCAGGGTGCAGGTGTTGCCGCTGAAGTCGCGCTCGGTGACGACAGCTCTGCATCCGCCAGCGCCCACGTCATTGGGCAGAATACTGATCAGTTGCAACTGTTCGGGCCGCAGCATGATCTGTGCCGAGCTGTTGTTGCGATGGTTGTTGACCGGTATCCGCCCCAGGTCGCAATGGGCCCAGCCGGCCTCGATCCGCGCGGGCATGACCACGGCGTCACCGAGGAACAGCGCGGTTTGCTCATCCTCGGGGTAACGATACAAATCCAGGGGGTGCCCCGACTGGACCAGCCGGCCATGGCGCATCACCGCCAACTGATCGGCGAATGACAAGGCTTCACTCTGGTCATGGGTCACCAGAATGGTCGTGACGCCGGTGTCTTCGAGCAGTCGTGCGACCATTTTGCGCATCGCGGCGCGCAACCCCGTATCGAGGGCCGAAAACGGCTCATCCAGCAACATCAAACGTGGCTGTTGCGCCAAGGCGCGCGCCAGCGCCACGCGTTGCTGCTGGCCGCCGGACAGTTCGTGGGGCCAGCGCTCGGCCATTTTCGAATCCAGTGCCACGCTGTCCATCAACTCAGCGACGCGCTGCTGTTTTTCCGTGCCCTTTATCGACAGGCCGAAGCCAATGTTGGCGGCCACGGTCATGTGCGGGAACAGCGCGCCGTCTTGCGGCACGTAGCCAATCAGGCGTTGATGCGCCGGTACTTCGTGGGTGTTGTCGACCAGGGTCTGGCCATTGAGCGAAAGGCGCCCGGTGTCGGGAAATTCGAAACCGGCAATCATCCGCAGCAACGTGGTCTTGCCCGAGCCGGAAGGGCCGACGACAACCGTGCGGCTGCCGCTGGGCACCGACAGGCTGACGTTGTCCAGGGCGCGATAGGAGCCATAGGATTTGTTGAGGGCATGCAGTTCAAGTGTACTCATCGGCCGGCCGTTTTTTTCGATTGGTGATACAGGATTGCGGTCAGCGGAAGTGACAGCACAATCATCAGCAAGGCATAGGGTGCAGCGGCGGCGTAGTCGATTTCGCTGGTCATCGCCCAGAACCCGGTGGCCAGTGTGCGCGTGCCGTTGGGGGCGAGCAGCAGGGTGGCCGTCAATTCGTTGGTGATGGCCAGGAACACCAGCGCCGCGCCGGCAGCGGCCCCGGGGGCTGCAAGGCGCAAGGTGATCAGCCACAGTGCCCGGGAGGGTGTGCGACCAAGACTGCGGGCGATGTTTTCCAGCTCCACCGGCGCCTGGGCGATGCCTGCGCGCAGACTCACCAGGGCCCGGGGCAGAAACATCAGCAGATAGGCGAGCAAGACGGTGATCGTGGTCTGGTAGATCGGTCGGGCGAAATGGATGGTGACCGTCACCAGGGCCAGCGCGACGACAATCCCCGGCAGGGAGCTTGTGATGTAGTTGCAGCTTTCCAGCACCCGTTGCATACGGCCGGGGTAGCGAATCGACAGCCAGGCAATCGGGATCGCCGCGCAGGTTGTCAGTGCCGCGCCGGCAACTGCGAGCAGCAAGGTCTGTTCCAGGGCCGGCAGCAATTCAGCCATGTCCCAGACTTGTACGCCACCGGCGATCAGCCAGTTGCCCAGGGTAATCAACGGAACACCCAGGGCGAGGAGGCAGGTCAGGATCAACAGGGCCAGTGCGAGCACCGTCGACGTTGTCTTGAGGCGCAGCACCCGTTGCTCCCGGGCACTTCCAGAGCCGACCCGGGCATAGCGCGCAGAACCTCGGGCCGCCGATTCCAGGGTCAGCATCGCCAGGCAACACAGCGCCAGAACACTGGCCAGCATGTGCGCGGCGGGCCCGTTGAAAGTCGACTTGAACTGGTCGAAGATCGCCGTGGTAAAGGTGTCGAAACGAATCATCGCATACAGGCCGTACTCGGCCAGCAGATGCAGGCCGACCAGCAAGGCTCCACCGCAGATGGCCAGGCGCAGTTGCGGGAGCACCACACGGAAAAACACCGCCCAGGGTTTTAGCCCAAGGGATTCGCCGACGTCTTCGATGGCTGGATCGAGGCGGCGCAGGGTCGCCGCCACCGGCAGGTACAAAAACGGGAAATAGGCGATGACCGAGACCAGCACCCCGGCAAACAGCCCGTGAATCGGTGGCACCAGACTGACCCAGGCATAGCTGTGCACGAAGGCGGGTACGGCCAGTGGCGCGGTCGCCAGCAAGGACCACCAGCGCCTGCCCGGCAGGTTCGTGCGTTCCGTGAGCCATGCCAGCGTCACGCCCAGTGCCACGCACAGGGGGATCGTCAGCAGCACCAGCAACACGGTGTTAACCAGCAGTTCGCCGACCCGTGGCCGGAACACCAGCGTCACCACGCTCGACCAGCCGGTCTGCAGGGAGACCCCGATGACGTAGGCGATTGGCAGCAATGCCAGCAACGAAACCAGCACGGATAAACCGATCACCCACGCACCGCCGCGTCCGGCGAACACTCCGCGGGACCGTCGACGCAGGTTTGCGGACGTCGCCTCGGCGACGTCCGCTGGCAGGCTTTCAGGTATCAATTAGAGCAGTCCGGCTTGTGTCATCAGCTCTACGGCCTTCTTGCTGTCGAGTTTCGAGGCATCGACTTTGGGCGCATCGAGTTGCTGCAGGGGCATGAGTTTAGGGTTCGATTCTGCGTTCTTGCCCACGGCGTATTCGAACGATTTGCCGTTCTTGAGTACCGCCTGGCCATCCTTGCCGGTGATGTACTTGAGGAACGCCTGGGCTTGTTCCTTGTGCTTGCTTGAGTCCAGCACGCCGCCACCGGAGATGCTGACAAAAGCGCCAGGGTCCTTGTTCTTGAAGTAGTGCAAGGCTGTGTTTTTGCTGTTTTCGCCGGTCTTGGCCTGATCGATGAAGGCGTAATAGTGATAAATCACGCCGCTGTCGATCTGCCCGGCATTCACCGCTTTGAGCACCGAGCTGTTGCCTCGGTATGCAGTGAAGTTGTTTTTCATTGCCTTGAGCCATTGGAGGGTCGCCGCTTCACCTTTTTGCTCGAGTATGGCCGCGACGATCGCCTGGAAGTCCGCACCGCCCGGCGACGCCGCCCAGCGACCTTTCCAGTTTGGCTCGGCCAGGTCCATGATCGATTTCGGCAAATCGGCTTCTGCCAGTTTGCTCGGGTTGTAGACGAATACGGTAGCGCGGGCAGCAATACCTACCCATTTGCCGTGGGCCGGGCGGTAGGCGTTATCGACCTGTTCCAGGGTAGCGGCGTCGACCGGGGCGAACAAACCCGCGTTGTCGACCAGCACCATGGCCGGGGAGTTTTCGGTCAGGAACACATCGGCCGGGGACTCGGCGCCTTCCTGCACGAGCTGGTTGCCCATTTCGGTGTCGTCGCCATTGCGCAAGGTGACCGGGATACCGGTTTCCTCGGTGAAACCCTCTACCCAGGATTTCGTCAGGCTTTCGTGTTGTGCGTTATAGACCACGATGCCAACGGAGTCGGCCGCGTACGCCTGGCCCGCGCTCAGCAGGGCTGTGACCAGCAAGGCTTTTTTCAGCAACGAAGGGATCTGGGGACTCATTGTGCAGCTCCGGTATTGTTAGGATCGCGCACGCAGATTCGACGGAATCGACGGGAAAGGTCGTCGATCAGTGTAGAACAATAGGAATCATTTGCATGTTTGAGGTGCGCGAATGTAGAGGGCCAAATGAGAAAAAAACGTCAAATTATTGGTTAATTACCGTGAGCAATTGACGTGTCTGGGACGTTCGCTCAATGACGGGGCAAGCCGCCATTGAACGACGAGGGAAAGACCGTCCCGCAGGTCAGGCCGCCGGGCAACCCCCCTGTGTTTTGGCGGAGGCCTGGCTGATCAGCGCGGCCAGGCGTTTGACGTTGGTCTGCTGCGCCGTCACCAGTTCATCGATGGACGGTCCGGAAGGCGTCTGCAATGTACTGCGGCAAGTCATTAAGCCACTGTCACCTTGATTGACACCACGCAGGCGCCACTTCACGTCGATCAGGCCGTATTGCCCGGGAATCGAATCAAACCGCAGCACTTCCACCAGTACTGACACCTTGCGCTGAGGATTGTTGTTGACCATCTGGTCCGCCAGGGCGCTGCGCAGTTCGTCCACCAGGCTGGCACCCCACCACTGGGTTTCAAGAATGGCCATGCCCGTGTTGCCTTCGCGCACAACGATCTGTGGACGATCGACCTGTGGCGGTACGGTGAGTACCTCGATTTCAATCTCCGAGGTGGTTCTTGCGCTCGTGCCGAGTTGCACCGGGGTCAGGGTATGGAACTCGATAGGATCGCTGCGGCAAGCGGCGAGCAAAGCCAGCGCAGCGACCAGTGTGATCTTTAGCGGAAAAGCCATGGGGGTAGCTCCTTTGGTCATTTGCTCGGTGGCCCTTTCAGGTCCATGGGCGCGGCATGATCGGGACGGCCGCGAATCAGCGATTCCGGATGCCGGCCCAGATAATCCGCCAGGTCACGCAAGGAGCGCGATGTACGTCCCAGTTCATCCAGGGTCTGACTCAGTTTTTCCCTTTGCGGTGAATCCTCGGCCAGGGTCGAGCCGGCCGATTTCAGCGTTGTATCGGCGGTTTGCAGGGTCTTGCTGACGTCCTGCAGGGTGGTGTTCACACCAGGCAGGGTCTTGGCGTTGAACTGCACCAGGCCTTTGCGCAATTCCACCAGGTTGCTGTCGAGGTTGCCGGCAATGCGCTCGATCGGCAGCTGATTGAGTTTGGTGACCATGGCCTCGAGTTTTTCCTGCAACTGTTCAAGATTACCGGGCACCGTCGGAATGGTGACCGGGCGCGCGGCCGGATCGAAGGCGACTTTGTCGGCTTTCGGGAAGAAGTCCAGGGCAATGTACAACTGGCCGGTCAACAGGTTGCCGGTGCGAGCCTGGGCGCGTAGACCGTTTTCGATGAAGGTGCCGAATACGCGTACACCCGCCGCTTCGTCATTGGGGTCATGATTGAGGGCCTTGAGCATTTCGGTGTGGGCTTTGCCCAGGCGCTGCGGGTAAATCACGATGCCGACATTGAGCGGGAAACTGCGCTTTTTCGCATCGAAATCCAGATTGATCGACACCACCTTGCCGATTTCCACGCCGAGGAACTCCACCGGTGCATCAATCTTGAGCCCGCGCAACGCCTGTTCGAAACGCAAGGCCAGGTACTGGGGCTTGCCGTTGGGCGGGGCGAGGGCGGTTTGCTGGTCTTCGAAGAGTTCGTAGGTGTATTCCTCGGCCGCAGCCTTGTCGCCAGGGCTGTATTCAGGCGCGCGGAACGCAATGCCGCCCACCAGCACAGAGGACAGGGATTCGGTCTTGACTGCAAAACCGTTGGCGCCGACGCTTACGTCAATGCCGCTGGCGTTCCAGAATCGGGTGTTTTCGGTGACGTACTGATCGTTGGGCGCATGGATGAACAGGTCGATGTTCACACCTTTACCGTCCGGGTCCAGGGCGTAGGCCACCACTTGGCCGACTGGAATCTTGCGGTAGTAAACCGGGGAGCCGATATCCAGCGACCCGAGGTCCTGAGTGTGCAAGATAAAACGCTTTCCGGGCTCGCCGTAGGTGATGGCTGGCGGATTCTCCAGGCCCTTGAAGTTTTTTGCCCGGCCATTGGCCTGGCCGATGTCGGCGCCAATATAGTCACCAGACAGCAGCGTATCGATGCCCGACACGCCGCCAGCGCCAATGCGTGGCCTTACCACCCAGAACTGCGAGTCCGAGCGAGTGAAGGTTTCTGCCTGTTTGGCCAGTTTGATGGTGGCATTGACGCTTTTCTGGTCACTGCTCAGTTCCACATCCGAGACATGGCCGATCACCACATTGCGGTACTTGACCTCGGTCTTGTTGGCGGTCAAACCGCTACCGGTCTTGAACGTGACGGTGATGGTCGGTCCTTCCTGCAACATGCTGTGAACCACCAGCGAAATCCCCACCAGGACCGCGACGATCGGTACGATCCAGACGAGCGATACGCTGAAACGACTGGTCTTGATCGGTGCCTGTCCAGGGGGTTGTAACCCGTCAGTGGCTTTCGACTGCATCCTTGACCTCCTCGTTTAGTGGCTCTTTGCGCTTTGCATCCCAGATCAATCTTGGGTCGAAACTCATTGCCGCCAGCATTGTGAACACCACTACCAGACCAAAAAACAGAATGCCCAGACGCGGTTCGATGTCGGCCAGGGCTTGAAATTTCACCAGTGAAGCCACCAATGCGACGACGATGACGTCGAGCATCGACCAGTAACCGATGACCTCGACGAAACGGTACAGCGCCGATCGCTCCTTGCGCGCCCAGCGGCTTTCACGCTGCACGTTCACCAGCAGCAGGGTGAGGGCGACAAACTTGATGCCCGGTACTGCGATGCTCGCAATGAAAATGATCAGGGCGATGTCCCAGGCGCCTGCGGCCCAGAACTCCAGCACGCCGCTCATGATCGTACTGTCGGCACCGTTGCCGACCATCTCGGTGTTCATCACCGGCAACAGGTTGGCCGGAATGTAGAACACCAGCGCCGTGATCATGTAGGCCCAGGTACGGATCAATGAATTGGGTTTGCGCCGATGCAGCGGTGCGCCGCAGCGCTCGCATTCGTGAGGGTCCAGGGTCATGTCGCAGGCCAGCCCGCAACTGTGGCACAGGCACAGGTTAAGTTCGCCGGCGACTGGAGGCCTGCTCATACGATGTCCCACAGTTCACGGATGTCGCGCCCGGCGATGCGGATCATCATCAGGCTGAGCACCGCCAGGGCAAACAGACCAATGCCGGGCAGTACGTCCAGCAGGCCAGCGAGTTTGATCACCGCGACCATCGCCCCCAACAGACAAACCTCGAGCATGCTCCAGGGCCTGAGGGATTCCAGCCAGCGCATGCAGAATTTGAACCCGGGCGCTCGCCGGAAGGTAAGGGCAAAACCCAGGACCCAGATCAACAGCAAAAGCTGGAAGATCGGCGCAATGATCATCGCGATCGCTGCCACCAAAGCGATGAAGGTGATCGGCCCCAGAGTCAGGGCGAGCACCGAGTCCCACAGGGTGGCGCTGTTTTTCATGCCTTTGAGGCTGATGCTCATGACCGGATAGAAATTGGCGAAAATCCACAGCATCAACGCCGCGAAGGTCAACGCCAGGCGTTGTTCCACCGTCAGGCCGTTATAGCGCTGTAGCACGCCGCCGCAGCGTGTACACAGGGTTTTCTGATGTTTGGCGAGCGTCACTTTTTCATACACGCAATCGCAGTGCTCGCAGATGATCAGTTGATCAGTATTTGCCATGGGCCAGGCTCGACAGGAGGCAGGAAATTCAGAGCACCCCCTCAATATAGAAGTGACTCGCGATTGAGCAAATCGAAAGTCGAAACAAGGGGATGGAATCAACACGCGGTGCTGGCGATGTCGTGAGCCGGGATTTGACAGTAGCAGTTGCGCGAGGCGCCGGTTGCCCGGATGGAGCGACTGCCGGCGGTGCTAAAATGGTCACCTGACCCCTGGCCTTGCAGGAGCGAGCATGCTCGCGATGGGCTCAAGAACGCCGTGGTTGACCAGTAGACACGTGTTATCGTTATCGACCATCGCGAGCATGCTCGCTCCTACAGAAATACCACGGGTCAAGCGGCCATGTTGCCCGCTGCCCGATCCTTTTTAACACTGGCTCTCATGGCCTCCATCTGACTGCCGAGGTCATCAAGCCTGGCTTTGCCCAACAGTTTCTTCGCCTGAGGAAACATTTCGGTTTCCTCCTCTTCGATATGGTGTTCCAGCAACTCTTTGACCACCTTGACGCGACCCGCGAACTCCGGCGTGGACGGATCGGTCAGCTTCAGGTCCGGCAACACCAGCGAGTCCACGGTGCGGTGTTCTTCCTTGGCTTCAAAGTACATGATGTCCTGTTCCTTGCTGCCAGCCTCCTTGAACGCCGGATACAGAATCTCCTCTTCCAGCCGGGTATGAATTGAAATTTCCATTTCAAGTTTTTCCAGGAGCTCGGTGCGCTTCTTGATCGCACGATCCGTCGACTCGCTCAACTGGGCGAGGATGCTCTTTACCTTTACATGGTCGGCTTTGAGAAGTTCGATGGCATTCATGGTGGTGTGGCCTCTGCTCTTGACGGAGTGACGACCCGGGCGGGTCGACGTTGTGCATTCCTCAATGCAGTCGCATTTCCCATGCCAGCGCCGAAATCGGAGCCAGTGCTGAAAATTCAATGACTTGCGTCCGTCGGGCAAAAACAGTGGCGTGCAGTCTGCAAGAAACGCCTGGCAGAGCATTGCAGATAGCCGATATTCAGTTCCGCCGTTCGGCCACCAAGAGCAACGATTGCGGCACAGGACTCTGCGGATGCTGTGGCTCCTGCAGCCCGACCAACTGAAAACCGCCCATGTCCAGGGCATTGAGCCAACTGGATAATGTCCGCAAGTACCACGGCATGGGTTGCCACTGCCCCTTTAACCCGGCAAAGGTTTCCTCGCGCCAGCCGTCCTGATAGTCGCCCGCCGCCGCAGCCCAAGGGTGCAGCGTCTGGATCACCAGTGCACCACCCGGGGCGAGCAGGGCGTGCAGGGCGGCGAGCAGCGGGATGATGTCCTGGTGCAGCAGGGCGAAATTGGCGCAGATCAGGTCGTAATCCCTGCCGATATCCACGCTCGCTTCCACCAACGTTTGATAGCTGGCCAGATGCACCGGTGCTGATCCCGCCGCCCGTGCCGCCTCGACCAGGGTGGCATCGCCATCCACTCCAACCACCTCGACGCCGCGTTCACTCAGTGCACGCAGCAGCCATCCTTCGCCGCAGCCCAGATCGAGCACGCGCTGCGGTTGCCGGCCCAACACCGCCAGCAGGATTGCCTGGTCGGTGACCTTGTGCCGGCTTTCGATGCTGGCGCTGCGGATGGCTTCGATCCAGGCATGGGCGTTGTGGTGCCAGCTTTGGAGGAGGGTGGACTCAGGGTCGGGCATTTGCAAATCCGGCGGTTGAAGGATGCAAGCAAGGATAGAACATGCGGGTCTTGCGAACCTTTGCCCTGCTAATGTTCGCAGGACTCAACCGCTCACCTTTTTCCTGATTGACGTGTCCGAAGGGTAAAGCCTTGGCACAATGCGCCTTTTGTACACTCACTTCGATACTTTATCCAAAGTTCGGGGTGAGTACCTGGCGTGGTTTTATCTGAGATCAACCGGGTTTCATGCCGCGCAAACCCCATAACCAGGAGTCGCAATGCCTGACCGAACAGCAAGGGACGCGTTTACGCGAGGTGTCCGGGCGCTCATTCCTTTGATTCCCGGTGTCATTCCGTTCGGTTTGCTGACGGGGGTGATGGCGATCAATCTGGGCATGTCGCCAGCCACGACCATGGGCATGACGCTGCTGTTCTATTCAGGGTCCGCACAGATGGTCGCACTGCAACTGCTGAACATGGGGGCAGTGCCCATGGCCATTGTGGTCACGGCCCTGGTTATCAACTTGCGCTTCATCATGTACAGCGCGTCATTGGCCCCTCATCTGCACCATTTACCCCGACGCTGGACGTGGCCGGTGTCCTATATGCTGTCGGACCAGTCCTACGCATTGTGCAGTCTCAAGCTTTCCTCGGGCGAGTTGGGGCAATACGCACACTACTATTACGCCGGCACAGCCGTTGCCATGTGGCTGTCATGGCAATTATCGGTATTGGCGGGCGTTTACCTGGGTGCAAGTATCCCCGAAACCTGGTCATTGAGCTTTGCCATTCCGCTGTCTTTTCTGGCGCTTCTGGTTCCCGGCATACGCAGCGCTGCGAGTCTGGGCGCTGCTCTGGTCGGTGGTTTGCTCGCCGTGTTTGCCGTGGATATGCCCTATAACCTCGGGTTGGTAAGCGCTTCCATTGGTGGGGTCATGGCGGGTCTGTTGATTGAGACTGTTCGCCAAAAAAACATGAGCAATGCGCTGACAGATGACGTCGAGAGGGACACGCAATGAGTGATTTAGCCTTGTGGGGGCTTTTCCTGGCGGTTGGCCTTGGAACCTTTGCCATGCGCCTTTCCTTTGTCGAGCTGTATGGCCGGCTGCGAATCCCGACGCTGCTCAGTCGCGCCCTGCTTTACGTGCCGGCGAGTGTATTGGCCGCCCTGGTGCTACCGGCCGTGGTCTACCCCGGCGGGCATGGTGAATTCGTGCTGGATAACCCTCAGATCCCCGCCGCCCTTATTGCTGCCTGGGTCGCCTGGAAGACTCGCAATACTTTGCTGACACTTGCGATCGGGATGGGAACGCTGTGGTTATTGAAGTTTCTGGATTTGTGAGGCGCCAAGTGCCACGGATGTCTGCAGGCAAAAAGCACAACACCGGCGCCAGGCCGGTGTTGTGCTTTGCATCGTGTCACCCGGGGGTAGCAGGGCTGCCCCGACGAATGCCTTAGAAACGGTACTTCGCCGAAGCAGTAATGCTGCGCGGTGCGCCGTACGTCAGGGCACCGTAGGCATCGAAGATGTCGAAGTACTTCTCGTCGGTGATGTTGTCGGCATTGACCTGGGCCGAAAGGTTTTCGGTGATTTCGTAACGAGCCATCAGGTTGACCAGCGCATAGGCGTCCTGCTGGATCTTCTCGGAGTTGCCCGCCGGGTTGATGGCGTAGGTGTAGATCGAGTCTTGCCAGTTAACCCCGCCGCCAATGGTCAGCTTGTTGAAAGCGCCTGGCAGACGGTAGGTGGTAAACGTACGCAGCAGCTTGGTGGGGTACAGGGTGTTGACGTCGTCGCCTGCGGCATCTTCGGCGTTGAACTGGGTGTAACCCAGCGATGCATTCCAGTTTGGCGCGAGCTCTCCGGAAACTTCCAGCTCAAAACCCTTGCTGGTCGCGCCTTCACTTGCCTCGTAGGCGAAGCCGCCGACAGGGTTCGAAGGATCGATCAGTACGCCGGTGTTCTGGCCCAGATTGTCCTGTTTGATCTGGAAAATCGCAGCAGAGGCGTTCAGACGACCATCGAAGTACTCACCCTTCAAGCCGATTTCACTGCTCTCGCCAACGATCGGCTCCAATTGCTGGCCACTGGCGTCGCGTACCGACTGCGGCAGGAAGATTTCCGTGTAGCTGGCATAGGCCGAAAGATTTTCGGTGAGGTCGTAGACCACGCCGGCATAAGGAGTCAGCTCGTGATCGACATCGGTCTTGCTCACTTCCGAGAAAATGTCATCAGCGGTCTTCTCGTACCAGCTCTCACGCGCGCCGAGAATCACTTTCAATTCGTCGGTCACGTTCAGGCGGGTTGCTGCATAAAGCCCCTTCTGACGGGTCTCGCTGTAGCCATAGTCGGTTCTTGCACCCCAGATCGGTTCAGGGAAATTGCCGTTGTAGCCATCGAAGTCGGCCACGCCGCCAAAACCTGATTGCGCGTCGCGTGAATCGGCGTCGAACTCCTGCTTGCTGTCCACATAACCGAAAGCCACTTCGTGCTCACGACCCAACAGCGAGAACGGACCATTGAAGCGGATGCCGTAATCGTCCTGGGTGGTCTCGGTCTTGTAGGTCGCCGGGAACGAAGACATCGGCGCGCTACCGTTGCGGCCCGGGTTGCCGGACAGGTACAGCAGGGAAGAGTCGCCGTGTCGCTCGCCACGATTGTAGCTCAGGTTCATTTGCCAGTTGTTGGCAAAGGTGTGATCAAGATTGACGAAGTACGTGTCGTAGGAGGTATCCCACTTGCTCCAGTCTGCGGAGGTTGTCTTCGAACGACTCCAGTTGGTGCGGCTGCCATCTGCGTACCAGACTGGCAGGCCACCCCACATCGGCGATTCGGCGTTGCTTTCCTGGTGGCTCAGACCGAACCACAGGGTGGTGTCGGGAGTCAGGTCGATATCCATTGTGCCGTAGAGGGTCTGGCGCTTGTTCGAGTTCATGTCGATCCAGGTATCACCCTGGTTGGTCTCTGCGACAAATCGCCCGCGCACAGTGCCTTCCTGGTTCAGCGCCGTAGACACATCGGTCTCTACGCCAAAGGTGTCCCAGGTGCCAGCGCTCAGTTCTACCGAGCCCTTGAGGTCAGTGCTGTTGGCGCGCTTGCGCACCATGTTGATAGACGCCGAAGGATCGCCAGCACCGGTCATCAGACCGTTGGCGCCACGCACCACTTCAACGCGGTCGTACATGGCCAGGCTGCTGAAAATTTCTCCCGAGCTCCATGGTTGTTCATAGATGGTGGGAACGCCATCGATCATCAGCGAGTTGAGTTCGAAGCCACGGGCGTTGAACTGCGCACGGCTGGTTTCGTAGCGGTTGACCGACACACCGGTGGCGTTGTTGACCACGTCGAGAATCGTGTGCAGGTCCTGGTCCTGAATGCGCTGTTGGGTGATGACGCTGACTGATTGCGGCGTCTCTCGCAGTGACATGTTCAACGGCGTGGCGGTGCGCGCCGAATCGGTGGTGTATGAGTTGGTGTCTTCGGTGACGCCAAGGCGTTCACCCGTGGTGACTTCCGTAACAGCGATCGGGGCCAGGGTCACCGAGCTTCCCGTCTCGGTCTTCTCGTTCGGCTGCGCTGCGTGCGCTCCGGGCGCAGCGAAGGCGATGCCAGCTGCCAGCATATGCACTGCGAGAGCCAAGGGACGCACTGTCATTGGTGCGCGCGGCATGTCGGAGCTTTTTGAACACAGGAGAGTAGGGACGGGCATACGAACTCACATTTGGGATTTGGTGTTATTTGAGAATCGATATCATACGCAAATGTTATAAGTTGTTAAACACTTGTTTGCAAAATGTGTTTTGTTGTGAAAATCGGCGATTTCCGCCTTAAAACGCGATGTGTGCGAGCAGTGATTTCGTAATTGAGAATCACTATCGGGCGTGATAGTGTCGGCAACCTTCTCTGGCGCGACCTTTAACCGATAATGGCCCTACATGAACGTCTCTCCCTGACCCAACTGGTCGAGCTCCATTACGAGGACATCAAGGGGTATATCCAGCGCAAGGCCGGCTCAGCGGTGACGGCGTCGGATATCGTCCAGGAAACCTGGCTGCGCGCGGCCAGGCATTCGACCAAACAGCCCGAAAGACCCCTCGCTTATCTCTATCGTACGGCCGCCAATCTGTTGCTCGACAAGCAGCGCCATGACCAGACCTATATCCGTCACTTCGGTGATTGCGTCCTGGAGGAAGAGTTAGAGTGCCCGTTGGCACCACCGGACAAGGCTGCCGGCATCCGTCAGGAATTGGAAATACTGGCTGATGCGCTGGGGGATCTACCGGAGAAATACCGCGCGGTATTCCTGCTATCGCGTTGCGAAGGATTCACCCTGCGCGAGATCGCCACGCAGCTTGATATAAACGAAAGCACCGTCGAAAAGCAGATTGCCAAAGGTATGCAACACTGCCGTGCACGGCTGCTTGGCACCCGTAGCGGCATCAGGTAACGATATCGAACACGCACATCGTTCCCATGGGTGGGACCGATCAAAATCAAAAGATCTCAGCCTCGTTTCACTCGACGGCTCCTGCAAGCCATTGACTTGCGCCCGTCGCCCGGCTAATTTTCGGGCATGACTTTCACCGTATTGCGCTGCCAGCCAAGCATTATTACCGCCATTCCTCACTTGGCGGGCTAGCTCACGACTGCAGCACCCAACCCGCCCTCGAGGCGGGTTTTCATTTTCTGTCTCGGGGCACTGATCAATGTCAGGAGACGATCATGTTCACGCCCGCCCAACAAAACCTGCTTGAGTATTACGTTAAGAAGATTCTTGCCGCGCCGGTCTACGAGCTGGCCGTGTGTACACCGCTGCAAGCGGCACCGGCGTTGTCCCAGGCCTTGGGCAATCAGATCCTGCTCAAGCGCGAAGACCTGCAACCAACGTTCTCCTTCAAGATTCGTGGCGCCTATAACAAACTGGTGAACTTCAATGCCGAGCAGAAAAAACTCGGCGTGATCACCGCTTCCGCCGGCAATCATGCCCAGGGTGTGGCGCTGGCAGCACGGGAGTTGGGCATCGATGCCACAATCGTCATGCCGGGCAACACGCCGGAGTTGAAGGTGCTGGGCGTACGCAGCCGCGGCGCCCAGGCCCTGTTGCACGGTGACAGCTTTCCGTTCGCCCTGGCCTATGCGCTGAAACTGGCAGAGCAAACCGGCAGGAACTTTGTTTCACCCTTCGACGATCAGGAAGTCATAGCCGGGCAGGGCACTGTCGCCATGGAAATCCTGCGTCAGCATCAAGGGGCGCTGGATGCGATTTTTGTCCCGGTGGGCGGTGGCGGTTTGATCGCAGGCATTGCGGCCTACGTCAAATACCTGCGGCCAGAGGTGCGAATCATTGGTGTCGAGTCGCAACACTCCGCTTGCCTGTACGCAGCTTTACAGGCCGATGAACGCGTGGTGCTGCCTGACGTAGGCACCTTCGCCGATGGCGTGGCGGTGGCGCAGATCGGCGCCCATGGTTTCGAAGTGTGTCGCTTCTGCGTAGACGAGGTGATAACCGTCAGTAACGATGAGCTTTGCACTGCGACAAAGAACATCTACGACGATACCCGCTCCATCACCGAGCCTTCTGGCGCCCTGGCCGTGGCCGGAATCAGGAAGTACGTAGCGCGTTCTGGTGTCCGGGGGCAAACCCTGGTCGCCATCGACTCCGGTGCCAATATCAATTTCGACACTTTGCGCTACGTGGCCGAACGCGCCGCATTGAGTGATGCGTCGGCCTGATGAAGGCTTCTGCTGAACGGCAGTTATCCAGATGTAACTGCCGGCACTCGACATATTATCGAACTGTTCGCTTCTGGCCGATCGATGCCTGTGACATGTGCGGCAGTAAGATACGGTCAATGCCGGCAACTACAAAGCGTATTCAGCTACTTCCTTTTCTATCTCGACAAAATAATTTCTTATTATCCCAAAAGCCTGTTCTGTTGAAGGCACCAGGGTACGCAGCGCCAATCGTACGATTCCCAGCGTCATGTCCAGATCAAGTTTTGGGTACACGTCAAGGGCTACAACGGCTTTGCTCTTCAGTGGTTGCAGCATTGCGTTGTAGGTTGAGGGCGAGATCATGTTGGAGGAGGAGAGGAGTTTATGGATAGTTTCCAGATTGTTTATATTGACGGAGAAGTTTTTTTCAAGAGGTAGTTGCCAGCCGTACAGCTGAGAAATCTTGTAGGCTAAGGTACCGCTAATGTAACCAGATCCAATGATGGGGTAATGTTCCAGTTCGCTGATTGTAATTTTCTTTTTTCCGGCAAGCGGATGATCATGCCTTACAAACCAGCCGTAAGTGCATTTATATAATGGCTCGGCCAACAGATCCGCCGAACTCGCCGCCGCGCTGACGTCGCCAACGAAGAAATCAAGTTTTTCCCTGCGCAGTGAATCCAGCAAAACATCGGTGCTTTCGACCTGAGCCTGAACCCTCAGATTAGGGCCATTGGAAATCAATTCGTTGATCAAGGGCGCGAGCAGGTCTACCGCCAGGGAGGATCCGAGCCCCAACGCCAGTGGCCCATAGGCACCGTTCTTCATGAGACTCAATGCCCGCGCACCCTCGCGCTCGTCAAAGACGATGCGGCGCGCTCGATCCAGGTACTCGAGTGCGTAAGGAGTCGGGCGCAAGCGCCGGTTACTTCTATCAAAAAGCGATACACGGAGCTCGTCTTCCAGAGCTTTGAGGCTGCGCGACAGCGCCGGGAGGCTCAAGTGGACAGCCTCGGCAGCAGCGCTGAGCGACCCGGTATCCATAACCGCCACAAAATGGTGAAGCTGCCGGGTGTTCATGTGTGAGATCTCCAGTTGCAATATCTGCAAGATAATAAGCGGATAATTGCAATTTACCTAAATAAAGCTGGCTCCTACACTCGGGCCATACACACAAATACAAGTACAAATTCATGACCAACGCATTGCCCCTCTCGCCAGTCAAGCCACTGGTAGCTATCGCCGCCGACCGCGTGGAGCGTTACGGTCATCAAGCACATGCCCTATTGCACGGCTACGTGGATGCGGTGGTATCGGTATCCGGAGGGATGGCCCTGGCGCTGCCTGCTGACGAAGCGGCGATCGATATCGCCAGTTTGATCGCCCATGTAGATGGCGTCGTGCTGACGGGAAGCCCGTCGAATGTTTCCCCGCATCAATATGGACAGACATCGATTGCGCCGGGGGCAATGCTTGACCTGGACCGCGATGCGACGGTTTTACCCCTGATCAAAATGCTCGTTGCAGCGGGTGTCCCGGTGCTGGGGATTTGCCGCGGGTTTCAGGAAATGAACGTGGCCTGGGGGGGAACCTTGAATGCCGCGGTTCACGAGAGACCCGGGGCCATCGACCATCGGGAGGGTGATCAGACCCGACCCATCAAGGATTGGTATGAGGACTGTCATTCGATCGAGATCATCTCTGGCGGAATTTTGTCAGTGCTAAGTGCCGAAAAATACGTGCTGGTGAATTCGCTGCACCACCAGGGTGTAGAGAGATTAGGCGAAGGATTGAAGGTTGAAGCGATTGCCCCGGACGGGTTGATTGAAGCTTTCTCGGTAGAAGGCGCACCCGGTTTTGCTTTGGCTGTGCAGTGGCATCCGGAGATGCGAGTAGAGGACAGCGACCTGGCTCGAGGGATATTCGAGGCCTTTGGGGCTGCATGCCGACAGCGAGCAATTATTCGCGCGCAATCGTGCAAGGCAAGTCAGTGAAAAACGAGATTCCAATGAACACCAAAACAATAACTCAACTATTCAGTCGGACCTACGCGCAATCGCGGGAAAAATTCCTGAGCGCTGCGCATTCTAGAGGCCTGGCGGTCGAAAGTTATGAACTGCAACTCAAAGGTGCAGAGGGTGAGGCGCTCGCCACCGATGTGGTGGTCGATGGTCCGCTGGACGCCTCCAGAATGCTTATGGTCATCAGTGGCGTTCATGGTGTCGAAGGGTTTACCGGCTCGGCCGTGCAAACCGGTTTGCTGAGGCTGGAACTGCCAAAACCTGACGATACGGCTGTGCTGTATGTACACGCTATCAATCCGTTTGGATTCTCGCACCTGCGCCGCGTAACGCAGGAAAACGTCGACCTGAATCGAAATTTTATCGACTTTGGTTCCAACCTGCCGCAGAACCCGGGTTACGAACAGATTCATGACGCCCTGCTTCCGCACAAGTGGCCGCCCGAGAGCGATGAAGTATTAGAGACCTATCGCCTGGAACATGGTGACAAGGCCCTGCAAAAGGCCATGTCCATAGGACAATACACATCTGAAAATGGCATGTGGTTTGGTGGCAAGGCGCCCACCTGGAGCAACGATACCTTTAGAGAAATCCTGCGCAAGTACACCGGGCAAACAAAGGTAATTGCTTCAATTGATATTCATACCGGGCTCGGGCCCTATGGTTACGGTGAAAAAATATTCGCCGGTCATGATCATGGCATTTTCAGCATGGCACAGGATTGGTGGGGCGAACTGACCAATGTACACACAGGCACTTCCACCAGTGTACCGATGAGTGGCCCGATACAGACCGCAATCGTTCAAGAGTGTATGAACGCCAAACACATCGGCATTTGTCTTGAGTACGGAACCTACCCTCTGGAACGAGTGATTACTGCACTTCGGGCCGATCATTGGGCTCACCGTCATGAAATGCGCATGACAGCACAGGGATCAGCGATAGCAAGTCATCTCAAGGACACCTTCTACCCGGACGAGTCCGAGTGGCAGCTAAAGGTTTGGCAGCAGGCGGAACAGGCAGTCGTACAGGCCCTTAATGGACTCGCAGTCTAGAATTTTGACTGCGCCAGTCAGAGTGCCAGTTGATTGTAAACTTTAACTATCCTGATGATTATAATATGAATAATCCAACAATATCCCAAACGGTCAACGCGAGCTGTTCAGGCACTGACACCGCCGTGGGTCATGCAAGCATCAATAAAAAAGCGATTGCGGCGGCTGTCGCTGGCAATGCTCTTGAGTTTTATGATTTTGTCATTTATGCCTATTTTGCTGTTTACATCGGCAAAGCGTTTTTTCCGGTAGCTGGCGAGTACGGCAGCTTGATGGCCGCTGTTGCAACTTTTGGCGTTGGTTTCTTTGCACGCCCATTGGGCGGCATTCTGATTGGCGCATACGCCGATCGGGCAGGGCGTAAACCTGCCATGATTCTCACTGTGGCACTGATTACGATTGGTACGATTGGTCTGGCGATGACCCCCAGTTATCAGTCGATCGGGGTTGCCGCACCGATCATTGTCGTTATTTGTCGCTTGATACAGGGTTTGGCGCTTGGCGGTGAAGTGGGGCCTGCGACGTCGCTTCTGATTGAGGCAGCTCCGCCTCATCGCCGTGGGTTTTATTCCAGCTGGCAGATAGCAAGTCAGGGGATCGCTGTTGCAGTGGGTGGGGTTCTGGGCGTTACCCTGTCCCTGTGGTTGAGTGCAGAACAGCTGCAATCCTGGGGATGGCGCGTCCCATTCCTCCTTAGCCTTGTACTGATTCCTATCGTTATCTACATGCGTAGAGAGTTACCGGAAACCCATGAGGCTGCGCAAGAGCGCACCAGCACTGAAATCGTTGGCGTCGTGCTGCGCGATCATAAAAAAGTACTGGTGCTGGGTATTCTGTTGTTCGCGTCTATTGGCGTTGCGTCGCAGATCGGCAACTACATGGTCAGTTACGCTGTGCAAGTCCTCAAGCTTTCGGCGCCGATCGCCCAAGGAAGTGTTCTGGTTGGCGGTGTGGTTACATTTGTTTTTGCACTGTTGGGCGGTTTGCTCAGCGACCGCCTTGGAAGAAGGATTACCAACTTCATTCCCCGGGTTATTTTGACGCTTGCCATTGTTCCTCTCTTCATGTGGCTGGTGAATGCACCTGATTTGGTCACGCTCTTTACGGTAAATACCGTCATTGCCGCTCTGACTGCAATGTTCGCTACCGCCGGGCTTGTGCAAATTCCGGAATTGTTGCCGATCGCAGTGCGCAGTACGGGTTTGTCTCTGGTTTATGCACTGGGCACAGCCATATTTGGCGGCACCACTCAGTTTATCGTGACCTGGCTGATTGCCGTGACCAACAGCCCAATGGCGCCGGCATGGTATTTGGCTGCAATAAGTGTTGTGAGTTTGCTTGCCATGCTGTTCCTGCCTGAGTCAAAAAATATAGATGTTCGAAAGTAATTCGACATGAGTAGTTGAACAGCAAATACGATGCAGTTCCATGTTTGTCTGTTTTTTGTCTGCATACAGGCATGGGTTTGCTGTGGGTTACAGATTGCTCAACTCATTGATCTGGCATGTTCGTTTTGTCTTCTGGAAAATCTGGCGCCAGTTGCAGGGTGTCAGCGTAATTGGTTTTATTGAAAAGATTGTACTTACTGATTCCTGATCTAATAATAAAAACGTTAGGTGGTAAAAATGATTTATATACAGCGTACCGTTTTACCTTTGCTCTTCCTCGTAGCGGCACCAGCGGCCCTGGCTGAAAATGCCAACCAGGATTTTATCGCCACCCAGCTTAAATCCAGCAGTGCCCAGGACGAAGCCACCGGCCTTATTGCCGGGCAGTCGTTGTCGGGCTCAACCAAAAATTTCCTGTCCAAGGAACAAACCGACCGTGAAACTACCTTTTTCATCAAGAAAAATGGTAGTCCACCGCAGACGACGGATCGTCGTGATACCTGGGTGCAGGGCACGATCCTGGACTATCGCTCCGGGTTTACTCAAGGTGCGTTTGGTCTTGGCGTTGAAATGGCTGTCTACAACGCCATTGCTCTGGAACAGGGAAAGGGGCGCATTGCAGGTGGTGGCAATCGGACGCTGACCGACAGTGACGGCAATGCGGTGGATCAGTGGAGTAAACTGGGACTGGCAAACGTCAAGGCGCGAGTATCGAACTCGACGTTGACTGTTGGCCGCCAGGATATGCTGACGCCGATGATTGCCAACAACACCAACAGAGCACTGCCTTCGAGTTTCGAAGGTGTGAATCTGAACAGTGCTGAATTCAATAATTTGAGTTTCGATCTGGGTGCGTTTGACAAGGTGTCTCCGCGCTCGGAGCAAAGCACCACGAAAATCGTATCCGAATACGGTAATCGCGGTGTATCGAGCGACGAGGCCTACATTGCGGGGGCTACTTACACGCCAACCAAAAGTCTTAAAACCAGCGTTTATTCGACCCAGGTTGAAGATTTCTGGAATCAATACTATTTCGGCTTTGCTCACAGTGCTGGAGATCGCGCCACACTGGCTTTGAATACATCGTTTAACTACTACAAGACCACAGATCAGGGCTCGGCGAAAATGGGCCCCATCGACAATGATGCTTACAGTTTGTCGTTGAAGATGAGTCACGGTGCCCATGGTTTGCTGTTTGCGTGGCAGCAGATCAATGGTAACGAATACTTTGACTATATCCATGAAAGCAAGGGTACGGCGCTGGCCAACTCATTCTTGTCCAATTATAACGGGCCTAATGAAAAGTCTGTGCAGCTTGCCTATCTCCTGGACACTGCCCCGTACGGTCTACCGGGCTTCACACTTTATTTGTATAACGTGCGTGGCTGGGGCATTGATGGTACTCACTATCAGGGCAGCAGCTACAATGCGAGAAAACTGGACGGTGAAAAGCATCAGGAGTCAGGCCTTTTGACTTCATACACTGTTCAGAGTGGCGCACTGAAAAGCAGTACTTTTCAGGCAGGTTATGTAGCGCATCGCGCCACGCCTAATGAGATCGATGGCAGTGTCAAGGAATTCCGCATGGTTACAATGATTCCGTTCAATGTGTTTTGAATCATTATGCCAAGGCGCAGGTTTACCCTCTGTCGTCAGTATTGCAGACGGCGCAAGTGAATCACATATAGCAACGTCCTGAGCGAAACCACCCCCTTCCAGCTGCGTGTTGGAAAGGGGGGTACTCGGTTATCCCTCCAGATCCTCGGCCCGATGCCGTTCCGGCACCTGGCTCGCCTCATCGCCCCAGGTCCGGTTGACTCGCTGCCCGCGAATCACCGCAGGCCGCTTGGCGATTTCTTCTGCCCAGCGCTGCACGTGGGTGTATTGGTGTGCTGAAAGAAACTCGGCTGCCGAGTACACGTTGTCTCGCACCAGTTGGCCGTACCAGGGCCAGACTGCGATGTCGGCGATGGTATAGCTGTCACCGGCCAGGTACGGACTCTCGGCCAGGCGTCGATCGAGGACGTCCAGCTGACGCTTGGTTTCCATGGTGAAGCGGTTGATCGGGTACTCGAGCTTCTCTGGCGCATAGGCATAAAAATGCCCGAAGCCGCCACCCAGATAAGGCGCCGCGCCCATTTGCCAGAACAGCCAGTTCAGGGTTTCGGTGCGTCCTGCCAGATCGGTGGGAAGAAACGCCGCGAATTTTTCCGCCAGATACAGCAGGATCGAGCCGGACTCGAATACGCGGGTGGCCGGTTCCGTACTGCGGTCCAGCAATGCCGGGATCTTCGAGTTCGGATTGATCTCGACAAAGCCGCTGGAGAACTGTTCTCCCTCGCTGATGCGGATCAGCCAGGCGTCGTATTCCGCTCCCCTATGACCAAGCGCCAACAGCTCCTCCAGCAGGATGGTCACCTTCACGCCGTTGGGAGTGGCCAGGGAATAAAGCTGCAACGGATGCGAGCCCAGCGGTAATGATTTGTCGTGGGTCGGTCCAGCCGTTGGCCGGTTGATGCTGGCGAACTGGCCGCCAGACGGAGCGATATGTTTCCAGACCCTGGGAGGACTGTAGGACGCTTTGCTCATGAGACGAACCCTGTCGTTTGCCGGTAGTGATCCCATAGACCATACAGGTCAACGATAGTGCTCGGCCAATGGATTACCAGTGCCGCTCTACGAGTCCTGGCTGACCCCGGCGCGCTTCAACGCAGGCTCCACGACACCCCGACATACATGGCCAGCCCCTCACCCGGTGTCGACCGTGCCGCATCCAGCCCTTTATCGTCGTAGCCTGGAGTGACAGTGGCAGCGTAGTGCTTGTCCGTCAGGTTGCGCATGTCCAGCCAGGTCTGCCAGTCACCCTTGGGTGCGTTATAGCCCAAGGTCGCGCCGAATATCGCGTAGGGGTCGGCGTAGTAGCTGTTGGCGTAATCGACGGCCACCTTGGATACCCACTGTGTATTGATCCCGGCGAAGAAGCCCTGGGGCCAGTCGTAACGCAGTTCGCCCTGGTAGTAATGCATCGGCAGGCCGGGCAGGCGGTTGTCGCCAAAGCGCTCGTCGTCACGGTAGTGGAAGTCGCTGAAGGTGTAGCTCTGACGCAGGCTCAGTTGGCCGCCATCACCCGCCGACCACAGGCTGCTCAGCAGGCTGGCTTCCACACCTTGGTGCACGGTGGGGCTGGCGTTGAGCTCATAGGGCGTCGTGGCGTTGGCGTCTGGCAATACCGAGAGCAATTCGTGCCGTACTTGGGCGTAGTACCAAGCCAGGCTCCATTGTCCCAGCGTGCTGTCGCCCCGGCCGCCAAGCTCCAGAGTGGTAGCCGTCTGGTTTTGCAGTTCGACCGGTTGGCGCTGGGCGCCCGTGGCGGGTCCGCTGCCTGCGGGGAAGCGCAGGTGGGAGCTGTAGATCAGCGACCAGGGGTGCGGCGCCTCCACCGAACGACTGAGATTGCCGAACAATTGCAGGTCTGGTGTCAGTTGGTAGCGCAGGCCTACGCGCGGGGCGTAGTCCCAGTCGTGCAGGCTGGTCTTGCCGCCACTCTGCGGATAGGTCACGTCACTTTCACGGCGGGTGTAGATAGCCGCCAGGCCAGTGGTCAGCCACAGGTCGTCCGCGATCTCCAGGTCATTGCCTACATGCAGGACCGTGTCCGAGCCCTGGTAGGTGAAGTTGCGCATGAGCGTGCCCGGCGCATAGCCTGCGGTATTGCCGGTGGGGATGCGCACGAACTCGCTGGCGCCGGAATTGGGCAGGTGTTTCGTCACTCGCAGGCCCGCAGAGCTCTGGCTTTGCAAACCCCAGAGCGTGTCGCGCCGTTTGTAGTCGAAGGTGCCGCTGACGTCTGTGTACGCCACCTTCAGACGGTTGGGACCTTCGCGTAAATCCATTGGGTAGTCATGGTAGACAAGGCCGGTCTGGATACTGGAATCGTCATCGATGTAGTAGGTGGTCTTGTTGCCGATAAAAGTGCTGCCGGGCTGGTCGCGGCTGTCGTCCCGCGCCACGTAGGCGGGGTTGGCCGCCTTTGGGTCGTGTTCGATTGAGCGCTTGGTCACCCGTCCGGCGAGGTCATTGTCGGTCTGGCGGTGGCGCAGGTAGAAGCGGGTCTCAAGGTTCGGGTTGAAACGATAACCGAAGTTGGCGATCACCCCCTGGCTCTCACTGGCGGTGTGGTCCTGGTAGCCATCGGAATTTGCATCGGTCATGGCCAGGTAATAATCGAAGTCGCCCAGCACCTGCCCGGAGCTGACCTGGCGCTGCTGATAGCCGTGGCTGCCCATCGCGTAGCGCACTTGCAACTTTGCCGAGTCGTAGCCCGTGTGGCTGATGTAGTCGATGGCTCCACCCAAACCCAGGGCGCCCCTGTCAAAACCGTTGGCGCCGCGCAGCACTTCCACGCGCTCGAGCCACAGCGGCTCCAGCAACTCATAGGGCGTACCGCCCGGGCCAGTCAGCGGCAGACCGTCGAGCATGCTGTACAGGCCCGAGGCATGGGCACCCGGAGCCCGGTTGATACCCGAACCGCGGATCGAGATTTTCACGCCCTCATTACCCGCCGACTGGGCGTAAACGCCGGGCTGGTAAGCCAGCACATCCTGGTTGCTGGCCACGCGACCCTGCAAGGGACGGCGCATGTCGACCACATTGGTGCCACCAGGCACCTGCGCAAGCCGGGCTCTGGCGTCCTCGATCTGCTGGTCTTCGTCGCTCAAATCCTCTGCACCAATCAGCACTTGCCCCAGCTCCAGGCCTTCAGCGCCAGCCATGGCCGGATAGACAAGGGCCAGGCCCAGCAGAGCAGCGGGCAGGGATTTAGGCGAGGGCATCAAGGACTCCAAACGTACGGGAACGGGCAGTGAAAAGTGCGACGCAGGAAAATACCAAGGAAACACATGGCGATTTGTCTTTTTTTGTGTGCAAGTGCCGGCCGACGTTGCGATTGACCAAAACCTGCGTGGCTGGCAAAACTTCTGGCGGTAGACCTGGCAAGCAGGCTGGGCTATTTTGCCGCCGCTGCCGAACAAGGCGGCCACCGTTGCGTACTGGTTATGAATGGATAAAAGGACTGTTCATGGAAGCGGTAATGAGAAGTCGGCTTTTTGCGGTACTGATTGGCCTGGGATTCATTGCTGTGGAGCAGTGGGTCAAGGTACAGGCACTGGTTTCCCTGCAATCTGACAGTTTCAGGATTGGCGGCAGCTTCGCCTGGCTCGATATCGCCTTGAGCTTGAACCCGGGCGCCTTTCTGAGCCTGGGTGCGGGGTTGGCACCCGGGGTTAAACAGATGATCTTTATTGTCGGCGTGGCCGTCGTTGTTGTCTGGGCTACCGGGTGGGCGTTGGCACGTTGGGCGACGGTTCCTGTCAGGGCGGCAGCCGTCTATTTGATTGCGCTGGGTGGTGCATCCAATCTGATCGATCGGGTGTTTCGTGAGGGGCACGTGGTCGACTACCTGATCCTCAACCTCGGACCCTTGCACACCGGTGTGTTCAATATTGCTGACATCGCCATTATGGCAGGGGCCGGTGTGTTGCTATTGGATGAGCTGAGAGCAGCCAGGCGCAAGTAACAAAAGCGCTCCTGCTCAGATGCCCGCGATCACTTTGCCGTCTGACCACGCTCCAGTCCATGAGAGGTAGCGGGTGGGGGATATCCAGCCGATATCATCGCTTGCGTCTAAAGTGCATAGTAATCACTCACCACGATGAAGGAACGACCCATGTTCAAATCTCGTGCATTGATCGCAGCGGTTACAAGCCTTGCGCTAGTCTGCGGTTCAGCGACTGCATTAGCTGATCAAGGTAATGGAAAGGGCCAGGGAAACGGCAAGGCGCATCCGCACAACAGCCAGGCTCATGGCAATCAGGGCGGTCAGGGCAACAGCGGCAAGAACTCCGGGGACAGTGATTGGAGTCATGGTCCCAGCATCAATCACGGCAGCATCCTGGGGATTGTCGGCACCCATCGGGACTACTGGAGCCCCGGCCCGGCATTGCCACCGGGCATTCAAAAAAACCTCGCGCGAGGCAAACCTCTTCCACCAGGTATCGCGAAAAAACTGGACGGTCGCCTGATCGGCACCTTGCCTCGTTATGAGGGCTACGAATGGCAGCAGGCGGGCACCGACCTGATACTGGTAGCGCTGGCCACCGGGCTCATTTACGAAGTTCTCAATGGTGCCTTTGATTAATATTTGAATTGCGAATGCGAACAGCTCAACTATTAAACACCATCCTTGTTCGCCTCTTTTGCAACTTGTTTATCGGGGCAGGGTGCATTGCATTCCATCTGTCGCCAGACCTGAACTAGCCGGGACTTGGTGAGTCTTATGGCATGAGATATCAACCCATGGAAGCTATCATGCTTTTATATAACAAGAGTTTCGTTGCAGTATTGTCGTGCACCCTGATGCTTGCAGCCGCTCCACTACTACCTGCTGATCTGTCCATCATGAGCTCTGCCTCTGCCAAGGATGGAGGTGGTGGTGGTGGTGGTGGTGGTGGTGGTGGTGGTGGTGGTGGTGGTGGTGGTGGTGGTGGTGGTGGCGGTGGCGGTGGCGGTGGCGGTCACGGCGGTGGCGGTGGCGTTGGCGGTGGCCACGGCAGCGGCGCAGGCGGCGGCCATAGCGGTTCAGGCCACTCCGGCAAGGCTGACAGTAACGGTCGAGGCAACGGACTGAGTAGTGATCATGCGGGCAAGGCCGTTCGCGATCATGGTGAAAGCGGGAATCACTACGGCAGTGAACGCAACAGTGACCGCGGCCATGGCACAACGACTTCGGGCATCGCACACTCCAAAGATACTCGCGGCGTGAGCAAAGCCAGTGCTATTGCTGCCTCGACGCCAGGAGATCACAACTCCAAGGGGTTGAGCAAAGCCGGAACGCCAGTCTCTAAAAGTCGTACCAGCTATCCATAACAGCTGATGGCAAAGTACAAAAAACTGAACTCAGGCCTGACCCAGGCCTGAGTTCAGTTCGATCTTCTTCAGGTGCTTCGTAATCGAACCTCCCGAAGATCTGGTGCCTGTCTTGCCCAGCAGGTCAGGCACTACCGGAGAAAATCGGGCAAAGGTAGGGCGCCATTACGGTGCACAGCTCGTTTCATCTCCCGTCTTCTGATACTTGCGCACAAGTTGCAGCCGTCAGTTAGAGCACTCCGTTTGTAATCGCTTTCAGTCACTGTTCATATCCAGCATAAATTTCTCTCATGCCTAGAGTGGGAAGCGCAATCCTCGTCTAACCTTTGCCAGAGGGTTATGCACGGTCAGGGAAAAATGAACTTATTCATGTTTCCGCTAACGCAGCCGATTGCATGCTGTACATCCGACTCGCCACAACGACTTGCGGGAAATTATGCCGAACAGTTTCGCCTCTATTGAAAACTCCCTCTCCAATCGTTCAAGTGTGTCGCTGGCAAGGGCCTCACTCTTCAAGTTTCTCGGGTTACTGGCTGGCGTGTTCGTGCTAGCCAGCGGCTCACTGGTTTATCTGGCCAATGACCTGGACCATACCGAACAGGTCGAAAGCGCCTTCTACACAAAAAAGGCTGTGCAATCGTTGGAAAAATCAGTGCGCGCGACCGTCAAGGATTACGCGTTCTGGGGTGAAACCTACAAGTACCTGCATGTTCAGGTTGACCCTGACTGGGCCTATGTACGACAGAACCTGGGGCCTTCGCTCTATCCTGACTTTGGATTTCGGGGAGTGTTTGTCGTCAGCGATGACAATCGCACCGTGTACTCGGTGGTCGAGGGCAAGTTGAGCAGTGTTGCAGCCGCAGACTGGCTCAAACAGTCCATTGCACCGATTCTCGAGAAGGCTCGGGAAGGAGAGCAAGCAGAAACACCGATAACCGCCTTCATCGATATTGCAGGTGTACCCGCCCTGGTGGCGGCTGCAGCCATTACCCCCGGAACCGACCCGACAGTGGAGGCTGATGCCAGGCCAGCGTCGGTGCTGATTTTCGTAGACTTTCTCGACAGCGCCAAACTCCAGGTGATGGGCCAGGATTTCGGTGTAGACGGCCTGCACGTTGGCACGCCTGAGGAAAGGGATGCGACGTATTTCCTGCCCCTGGGTGAGAACGGAGCAGCCGGCAGTCTGCGTTGGAGTCCTTCCCGCCCCGGGCTGCGGTTGCTGGGGGTAGGCTTGCCGTTGATTGGCATCGCCGCGCTGCTGGTGTGCCTGATGACCTGGGCCATCTTGCGCCGCACAACCGCCAGCGCGCTTGCCCTGGACGCCAGTTACACATCGCTGCATCGCAGTCAGGACGCCCTGGCCATCAGCGAAGCGCGCTTTCGAGACGTCGTTGAAGCCATCTCGGACTGGGTATGGGAAATAGATGCCCAGGGTCGTTTCACCTATTTATCCGATCGATTTGACGATGTGACCGGGCTCTCCAGGATCGCCTGGATAGGGGCGCCAATCGATGATTTGCTAGGCACGGAACCTGGGTCATTAACTCAGTGGCTGAGCATTCCCAATCGCCGCCAGGATATCAGCCTGCAGTGCCGCTACATTGATAGCGCAGGCCGCGAACGAATCACGCGTATCTCGGCCAGGAATATGTCAGACACAGGCTTTCGAGGTACCGCAACGGATGTCACCGAGGAAGTCGAAGCCCGTCGGCGTATTGAATTTCTCTCCCAGCATGATGCCCTGACCGGACTGCCCAACAGAACACGTCTGCAGGAGTTTCTCGACGGTAAACTCAAGGCCTTGCCGACGCCGGAACAACCTCTGGTCATGCTCTGCCTGGACCTCGATCGTTTTAAACCGGTCAATGATTTGCTCGGACATGCCGCGGGGGATCTGGTGCTCAATGAAGTGTCGAGTTGCCTGGCCGAGTGCGTGCGTCACGGCGACCTTGTGGCCCGGGTTGGCGGGGACGAGTTTGTCCTGATACTCACAGACGTGAGTTCCCAGGATGAGGTCGAGGCACTGTGCCGTCGCCTGATCGAGTCGGTTGAACGGCCGATAGAGATTGATCAGCAGCAAGTGTTTGTCAGCGCAAGCATTGGCATCGCGATGGCGCCGAATGATGCTTGCGAGGCGGCGGAATTACTGCGCTATGCCGATATTGCACTGTACGAGGCCAAGTCTGCCGGCCGTAACACTTGGCGCTTCTATGCAGGCGATATGAACACCAGGATCATCGAGCGTCGCCGCCTGGAAAACGACCTGCGTTTCGCGATCAAGGACGGACAGCTGCGCCTGCACTTCCAGCCGCGCTACCGTATCGCTGACGGTCGCATGGTGGGTGCCGAAGCGCTGGTACGCTGGCAGCACCCTGAGCGGGGCCTGATACCTCCCGACACTTTTATCCCGATTGCCGAAGAATCCGGGCTGATACTTTCCTTGAGCAACTGGGTGATCAATACCGCCTGCGATTGCGCTTCGCGCTGGCCGCAAAACCTGTTCGTGTCGGTCAACCTGTCACCTACCGAATTCAAGCGCGGCGATCTGGTCGAGCGTATTCAGAAAGCACTGGTGGACTCGGCCATCGACCCCGCCCGGGTAGAGCTGGAAGTTACTGAAAGCGTGATGCTCGAAGACGCCACTGGCGCCCTGGAGCTGATGCGTACCCTCAAACGCCTCGGCGTACGCATCGCCATGGATGATTTCGGAACGGGATACTCCTCGTTGAGCTATCTGCGCGCTTTTCCTTTCGACGGCCTGAAAATAGACCGCAGCTTTTTGAGCCGGCTCGATCAAAGCGAGGACGACAGGGCCATCATCCAGGCTATCGTGGGCTTGGGGCGCGCCTTGGCGCTGACGGTGACGGCAGAAGGCATTGAAACGGCCGAACAACTGAGTTTGCTCAAAACGGTTTCCTGTGACGAAGGTCAGGGCTATTTCCTCAGCCGGCCGCTGGATAGCGATGCGTTCGACGCCTTGGCAGGCGTCGGCGAAATACAGAAGGCATAAACTGCGTACAACGTCAGTCAAGGGTACGAGGAAAGGTTGCCGTGAACGTTGTACCGGCTGCGAGAGAAGAGTCTACGACCACATCACCGTGGTGCGCTCTTGCGATCTCCCGAACAATGAACAGGCCCAACCCGACACTTCTGAGTTCTGCATTGTCATGACTGCCACGGATCATCGGCTCAAACAAATCCCTGAGTAATACCTTGGGTATCGGCGTGCCGAAATTGTGCACGGTGATAACCAGCGCTTGATCTTCAAAGGCAGTGGACACGGTGACTTCACTCTCGCTGGCGCCGTAGGCAAATGCGTTGGCGACCAGGTTGCCAATGAGCTGGTAGAGCCGATCACTGTCGGCAGTAAAGGCGCCTTGCCCATGGCGCAGATGGGTCAACTTATGCCCGGGAAAAGCCAGGCTCAACTCCTCCAGGCAGTCAGCCACCAATTCGTGTAAATCGACTGGTTTGGGTACGACGGCAATACCTCGGCCAACCTGCGTCAAGGTAAAATCCAGCAGGTCGGCAACCAGACGCTGAGCGCGATCGGCCGAATGGCTGATGTGTCCCAGTATTTGCACTTGCTTGGCATCCAGCTCCCGGCGACCCAACAGTTCCGTCGCCATTTTTATGGCCGACAAGGGGTTGCGCAGGTCATGGCTGACAATCCCGATGAGTTGCTCGGCGAACAGGGCTCTGTCCTCAGCCGCCGCATAGGTGATGCGCAATTTATCCTGGGTCAGATCCAGTACGCGCTGGTCCTTGAGGTGCTTGGCCAAATGTCTATCGGCAAGCATTCGGGCATTGAGCAGCTCGCGTTCGTATCTTTGCCTGTCCGCGGCTTTGAACAACGTCATCTCATGAAATATGCCTTGAGAATGCTCACACGCGATGGCGCTGAGCATCATCGCCATGGAATGTCCGTTGTAGTGGGTCAGATCGAACTTTACGTCAGCAACAACGCCCTGTATCTGCATCAGGGGCGCCCAGTACGTCTTATGAAATGTCCTCCCTCCATGCTCATCAGGTCCTGAATGTGCCGGCCGAGCAACTCTTCTCGCCGGTAGCCTAACCAGCGGCAGAAAGTCAGGTTGACCTGGGCGATCTGGCCATTTTCTGCGGTAAGCAGCACGCCACATTCAGCTTCGTCGAAGAGAACTTCAGAACCGGGTTTCGACTCGTAATCTTCCGGCATAGGGATCACAGAACAATGGGAGGGCGATATTTCAAAATTATAGCCCCCACCTGTACAAGCAGCCTTAATACTTGGCCATAACGTGCAATTGGCGTCCTTTATCCAGGCTTTACTGATGACAAATGACCTTCGGCTTTGCTACTTCCGTTGACGGTTTCGCTGCTGTTTGACGTTATACATCTCGCGGTCTGCCAGCTTTGTGGCCTCGTCCACCGTCATGTTGCCCGGTATCACTGCCACGACCCCGACACTCGCGCCGGTATATTCAATATCACCAAGACCATGGCCCAGCTCATATCGCCCTATCGTCGCTTTGGACAGGCGCTCCTGTAGCAGTTCGGCGGCGTGTCGCCGGTCACTTTCCAGTTCCGAGTGGTCAGCGGGTGTGCCCAGGGCGATCACGATGAATTCATCACCGCCAGTGCGTCCGATGACGTCGCTGGTTCTAAGGCCATGCTGCAGTTGGGCGGCCACACCGCGTAGTAGCTCGTCTCCTGCCAAGTGGCCGCGGGTGTCGTTGATTATCTTGAACCCATCCAGATCGATGACCCCCATCAGGATGTACTTGTTCTCCCGCTGGGCGAGGGCGAACATGCGCTCGGCATCGTTCAGAATGGCACGGCGGTTGGACAGGCCGGTGAGTGGATCTGTCAGGGCCAGCTTGGTCAACTCGGCGTTGGCCGCCTGAAGCCGCTCTACAAGCAGCCCACGTTCAAGGGAATATCCCAGCAACCCGGACAGCAGCATCAGCAAGGGTTCCACTTCAGCAGAGCGGGCCACCTGATTTGAGCTGGCGGCACATACCGTCCCCAGCACTTGTCCATCCTGGGACCTGATGGGCGCGCTCACGTAAGTTCTGATGCCCAAGGCCGCGGCAGCTTCCGAGTCGCCCCAACATTCGGCAACGTTATCCGAATACATGCGATTCTCTTCCAGCGCCCGCTTGCACAGCGTATCTGTCCAGGGCACGACCAACCCTTCCGGGATCACCATGTCACCGACGTTGCGTGCGAACTCGATACGCTGCACACCCTCGTCGGTATCAATGGTCGTCAGGTAGGTCGACTCCATGCCGGTGACCTGACTGAGCAGGGTCAGCAGGGGACGCGTAAGTTGCTCCAGGGTCTGGGCTTTGGGAATGGTATCGGAGAGAAGAGAAAGAATCTGATCCATTTTGGCGTCCCCATGGCTAAGCGGTTTTTTGATTATCGTTTAATCGTTCGAATACTGAACAGGGCGAGGCTTCTCCAAGCCGAGGCGCGGCAAAGCCATTACTTGCGCACATTCTGGTACAGCATCAATCGAGAGGTTTCATGCATGGCGCGGGTCAGTTGTGACAGGCGCTTGAACTCCTCGGGGTGTTGCTCGGCGACGTTGTCCAGTGGCGTCTGGGAGGCCAGGTCATGGAGACTTGGCGCACTGCCGTCGTGCTCCATCTGCACCATGTAGTGTTGCGTCACGCCGGCAATCAGCGGGAACGTGCCTTCACGTAACACCAATGGCACCACGCGTTCGCCTTCGGGCGCGGGCTGCTGGATATCACGGCCCATGCCGCTGTTGCGAAACTCAAGGCCGGCCATGCCTGCCACGGTCGGCAGCAAATCCACCAGGCCAACGGCTTGCTCGACCTTGCGCGTCCCGATCAGGCCGGGTGCGTGGATGATCATTGGCACCGCGTTGCTTTCCAGTCCCAATAACTCATAGGCCGGCGGCAGGAAAGGGATTTGGGCGATACGGGTGTTGTGGTCGCCAAACATCACGAAAATGGTGTTGTCGTACCAGCCGCCGGCCTTGGCGATTTCCATCAGGCGTCCGATGTTGAAGTCCAGCAGACGCACGGCATTGTATTGCTCGACACTGCGCGAGCCTGCCGCCTGGACTTGCTCCAGGGTAGGGTGCTTGACCTCGAATCCGTCATTGGTCGCTGGAATTGTGAAGGGGCGATGGTTGCCGGCCGTTTGTACATAGGCGAAAAACGGTTTGTCCTTGGGCAGCGCTTGCAGGATCTGGTCGGTTTCCTTGAACAGGTCCAGATCCGAGATCCCCCAGACGTCCACTACCGGGGATTTCCAGTCCCGCTCGTCGAACAGGCGAACGCCGTCGATGCTTTGCCGGATCAGGGCATTCATGTTGGCCCAACCGGAGTTGCCGCCAATGGTGTAGATCTTCTCGTAGCCGGTGAAGGCATTGACCAGCGTGTTTTGCCGGGTGATCAGCGGATTACGCGTCGCGGTTTCCTGTCGGGTAACGTCAGGCACTCCGCTAATGCTGGCCCAGACGGTTTTTGCGGTCCCCGTCACCGGTACGTAGAAGTGCTTGAAGAACCAGCTTTGGGTGGCCAGGCGATCGATATTGGGCGTTGGGTTGATCGGGTTGCCATAGGCGCCGACGGCGCTGGTGCCCAGCGACTCGAGCATGATGAACATCACGTTGGGTGGCCGCGATGCGGAAATTTTGTAGGGTTGCGGCCCCTGGTGGCGGACAAAGTTGAGGGTTTGCGGATCAGGCTGGTCGACACCCAGATAGTTGGCCATGACCGCGTAATGTTCGCGTACCAGTGCTTCGTCATAGCGCGACTGGCCGACCTTGACGGTGTCGTAGAGGAATATCACCGGGTTCAGGCCCAGTGCCGCGATCTGGTTATTGCCCGAGAAAAAGGCATCGCTCCAGCGCAGCGGTACCGGGTTTTCAAAGTTCAAGTGTTCGACTCGACCCAGAATACCCAGCAGCACCAGCACGACCATCAACGCACCACCCCAGGTCGCGGAGAGGGGGTGAATGGCTTGGCGGGGGCGATCCAGGGTGATGCGCTCCAGACGCACCAAGGCCAGTGTCACGATCGCGACAGTTGCCAGCCAGCCCAGGGAAATCCAGATGACCGGGTAGGTTTGCCAGACCATGTCACGGGATATTTGCGCATCCTCGATAAAGCGCAACACCGTGGCGTTGATCCTCACGCCGAGGTAGGCGTAATGGCCAAAGTCGATGATGTAGACAAGCAGCACGGCGCTGAGGATGGCGACCAGATACAGGCGGGCGACGCCGCGAAGGAGGCGGCTGCCAATCAGGTTCCAGCGGGGGATCCAGGCCAGCAACGCCACTGGCAGCATGACCAGAATGGCCAGGCGCAAGTCGAAACGAAAACCGATGCCCAGGGTTTGCAGGACGTTTTCGTCGCCCAGGGCTTTGGCGTCGAAACCGGAAAAGCCGAAAAAGAACACCACTCGCAGCAGTGCAAACAGAACAAACACGATCGCTGTTGCACCCAGCCAGTAATGCAGACGTCTCGATTTCAGCCAACCCATCATCTTTCCTTATTAAACAGTTTCGGTGAGTTTCAAACGGATTTGGTCATCATCGGCTCGCGCCGCGTGATCAACCTTTTATACGCCCGGCGCGCGGCCAGCATCAGCAGTGCCAGGCAGCAATACAGGCCCAGCAACGGGTCAACCAGGTAATCCCAATAGTTTTGGGAAGGTTTGATCCCGACGATGAAGGCCAGGGTCGCACAGGTCAACATCACAACGGCCAGGTAGTTGCGCAGGTAAAACAGGACAAATGTGAGCAGTGCGACGATAAACAACAGCGGGCGCGGGCTGTAACCACGCCGGTAAGGGTCCAGCTCACTCAAGCCCAGGGTAGCGGGGTAGAGCACCAGGGCCATCACCGCAAAGAGGATCAATACGCCTGTTCGATCACGCAGCGCCGGGGGCAGCATCCCCAGACGGCGCAAACACCCCCATCCCATGAACACCATTGAGGTGATCGCAAGGTCATCAATGTGGCTGCGCAGGTAAGCGGCCAGCGACAACCCGCCCAGCGGTATGAAGCTGGCCGCCAGCAACGCAAGCAGCAGCGTGATGCGCCAGCCCCTGTTCAGCCCGAACGAGGGCAATAGCAGGAAGATGATCATCGCGAAAGTGACGTGGGCTTGCCATAGGTTGATCATTTGAGACGCTCGGACAGCCAGGCATCGTTAAAGGTTACGTGCTTGATGAAGGTGTTGTTCCAGGAATAAACCATGTGATACATCCCGTCGGGACTGCGGATGAAGTACGGGTATTCATATTCGAACTCGCATTCGTCGTTTTTACAGACACGGTTATCGAGGTTGGCGAGGAATTGCGCCTCCAGGGGTTGGCGCAGCTTGCCGCTGGAACCGCGGAACTCAATCCCGATGATTTCCTTGTAGGCGAGGGGTGAAAACGGATCGCCCTCCGGATCCGGTGATTTGTCCAGATCGTGCAAGAGGCGCCAATCGATCATTTTTGCATCGGTGAGATACAGGCTCAGCTTGAAGCGGCCCTCCTGCAGGTCATTGAGCGCTACCAGCAAGCCGTGACCGGGCGTTGCCACGGCCGCCAACGAGGAATTGGGGTTCGAGGGCACGACCGGATAAGGTTCGCTCCAGTTTTGTCCGGCATCCTCGGTGCGGCTCGCCAGGACTCTATGGTGGATGTCGCCCGCATAGCGCAACAAGGCGATACCGCGCTGGCCATCCAGCGGAACGATCGCCGGTTGCAATGAGTTTTTGCCGTGGCTGATGCGGTATTTATCGATTACTTCACCGTCCGGGCTCAAATACAGGTACTCGGCAAATTTGCCCAGAAATTCGTGATAGACCGGTAAGCCGATGGAGCCGTCGACATGAAACACCGGTGCCGAACGCACCAGGGTGCTGATGTTCAAAAAGGGTGAGGTGATCAATTGACGCGGCGCTGACCAATGCACACCAAAGTCGTCTGAAACCATCACATTGACCGCGCTACCCGCCCAGCCGCCCATGGATACCGAGACGAAGAACAGCCACAGGCGATTGTCCGGCGCCAATGCGACGACCGGGTTGCCAAGTTTTCGAATGTATCTACGAGTGCTTTGCTGGGTCGAGTCCCGGGTCGCCATGACCTGTTCCTCCCCCCACTCGTCGGTGCTGACGTTGAAGCGGGCGGAGCGCACCTGTACATCGGCTGCGCCTTCGCGACTGCCGGCGAACCAGACCGCCATCAGGCTACCGTCCGGCATGGCCGTTACCGACGAGGAATGGACGAAGTCCACCAGCCCGGAGGAGGCGAACCGGCTGGTATAAATGGGCTTTGCATCGGTTTCTGCCAGTGTCTTTACCGGAGTGATCCGGGCAAAGGAAGAATGCATGGGTGCAGGGTGGGTGATCCATGCGCCCACAAAGAGGCAAGCCAAGGCAAGGTAAACGCCAAGGGCAGCAATGCCGGGGAATTTTATGCGCATAATTAAGCCTTTAGCATCTCCTAGCCCAATAAAGCGCCCACGGTAACACTCTAGTACAAGATTGCGACTCAATTGATCTCAATTATCCAGGCAGTTACTTCTAGTGTGCGGCGCCGCGTTATGAGATGAGCCCGCGCAGCTGAGCAGGGCTCAGGCCAAGGCGTTGCCTGAAAGTGGTCGACATGTGCGCCTGGGAATTGAAACCGCAGGCGTTGGCGATCGCCACCAAGGGCATTGTCGAATCGCACATCAGTGCACGGGCCTTGGCCAGGCGACGATCGATCAGGTAGCTGTGTGGGCTTTTACCCGTTGCGTGCTTGAATGCGCGTATGAAATAGCCTTCGGACAGTCCAAGCAGCCCGGCCATTGCCTGAATTCCCAGGGGCCCGTCCAGGCCCGCGTCAATGAACTCATCGAGCATACGCATACGGCCAGCGGTCATGGCGTCTTGGGGCGGTGCGGACAACGCTTGGTGACTCGTTACCCGTTCAGCCAGGGCCAGCGCCCAAGCCTCCCAATCGTCCGTCACCGAGGCTCTTAGCAGCGCGCTGCGCATTCGCAGCGCGAGGGCGATTGCATGCGGGTCAATGCGATTGTTGAAGGCACGGTCCCCAGGCAAAGCGCTGCCATCAGTGCGCAAGACCCGCAGGTACTCACCGCCCCTGGCGGACTCGGACAACACGTCACAACCTGCGGGAACGAATGCCAGGCCATTGGGCAAGGCGTCAAACGGCTGCACCCGGTCGCTGCCAATGGCGTGCACACCGCGCTGGCTGTCGAAGGCAAAGCCAATCGCCGATTGCGCCGCGACATATCGGGTTGCGTAGGCGGCGCCGGGCAGCAACTCGATGGCCCATGGCCCTGCCTCGATACGACGGACCGGTTCGGCGGGGAGCGGGAGCAGGGGGCGATTTTGACGGATCATGAACAGCATAGTAATGAAGAGCGAGCCTAAAAGTCAGGTCAGTTTTCTGAAAGCCGATGTGCTGTGCCTGTGTCTAGACTGGGCAAAACATTGGGAAGTCCACTGATGCAGACACTGACTCGCGACGAAATCGAACAAGCGGCCCGCCATGTCTACCAGGTCATGCCCGCTACTGCCCAGTACGCCTGGCCACTGCTGGCCGAGCGATTAGGCTGCACCGTATGGGTCAAGCACGAAAACCATACCCCTACCGGGGCCTTCAAGGTACGCGGTGGCATTACCTTCATGCACTGGCTCAAACGCGAGCACCCGGGCGTCAAGGGCATTGTCACCGCTACCCGCGGCAACCATGGCCAGAGCCTGGCGCTGGCGGCCGGCAAGCTTGGTTTGAGGGCGTTGATCGTGGTGCCCCAGGGCAATTCGCCGGAAAAGAACAACGCCATGCGCGGTTTTGGCGGCGAAGTGGTCGAGTATGGCCGCGATTTTGACGAGGCCCGGGAAGAGGCCGCGCGCCTGGCGCAAGTACATGGCCTGTACCTGGTGCCGCCGTTCCATGTCGAATTGGTCAAAGGTGTGGCGACCTATGCGCTGGAACTGTTCCAGGCCGCGCCGGATCTGGACACCGTCTACGTGCCGATCGGTTGTGGCTCGGGCATTTGTGCGGTGATCGCCGCGCGCGACGCGTTGGGCCTGACAACCCGGGTGGTGGGCGTGGTTTCCACAGAGGCCGCAGCGGCCAGGTTGTCGTTTGAAGCGGGCGAAATCCTCGAAACCGCGACGGCAAACACCTTCGCCGACGGCCTTGCAGTGCGTAGACCGATTCCCGAGGCCTTTGCCATCTACGGTGCGGCTGCGGCACGCATCGTTTCTGTCAGCGAAGCAGAGATCGCCCAGGCCATGCGTGTGTATTACACCGACACCCACAACCTGGCTGAAGGGGCGGGTGCGGCGGCTCTTGCGGCGCTTATCCAGGAGCGTGAAGCAATGGCGGGGAAAAGGGTCGGGGTGATTCTGTCGGGTGGCAATGTTGATCGATCGGTGTATGCAGGAGTGATTGAGTGAAGTGGATCAGCTTTGCGGGGAACCGGTCGAGTCAGGGCTGGACTCGGCAGCGAGCTTCAAGCGGTCAGCTTTACTGATGTACCTGGTCTTGCTTTGCGGTGCCAGTTTGGCGCTGGCCTTTTTGGCGTGAGCCTTCAATAGCTGTTTGATTTTTTTACGACGGTTCATGTCTTTCTACCCAGGCTGTTTATTCGTCAATCATATCAGCTTAGGCAATGGCCCAGACCCGCTGCGACCGGCGAGTAGTTTGCCTTCAAGGGTTTCGATGGAGTCGAAGACGTCGTCGATCACCTTGATCCCGATCGTGGCCTGGAAGTCGGCGAGTGTGGTTTCGCCAATGTAGTCGGTCCAGTTGTAGACGCTGAGCTGTGGCTGAGCCTGGGCACCGGCGCTGAAGGGCGCGGCCAGCGCGATCGGGAAATGGATTTCAATCCATGCCTATCGAAACCTCGTGGAGTTAGTGGCTTTTTCAGGGCATTTTTCGGCGTTGGGGGAGCCACCTTCGCGAGCAAGCCCGCTCCCACAGGGAAATGCATTCCAAATGTGGGAGCGGGCTTGCTCGCGAAGGGGCCGGGTCAGTCACCATCTGTTTTGAATGGCACACCGCATTCGCGAGCAAGCCCACTCCCACAGAGGGGCGAAAACAGTCAGCATCCCAAGAAGAAGGCGAATGACGGAAAGTCCGAGAATCATCGAGAGGACGGTGGCAACAATGGGGAAGTTGCTCATGCTTCTTCCTGCCCGGGAATGTTCCGGCAAGCGTAGACCAGTGGTTCGGGAAAGTTTGACCGCAGCACCGGGGCAGGCATTTACCGTGTCGCAAAAATGACAAGGTTCCTGCGCACCTTATTTTGTCTTTTCCGAGGTGGTGCAGATGGTGTGAACCTGGAACTGAACCCCGGCCAGTGACTCCCTGATCTGATCGGCCGCATGCTGACAGGCCTCCAGATTCGTGTACTCGGCATGGTCGATTGCCGGGGCCGGCTGTGCGCCGTTTGTAGCGAGAATGACCCAGAGAATGAAGTTCATGATGTCTCCGACGCGGCTGGTGGTAATGAGTCTAGCCCGGATTGATTTCCAGTGTGGGCAGTGTTCATGACTCTCCAGCTGATGCTTTTACCATCATGATCGGCAGCGGTCATTGCGCCTGATCAAGGAACTCGAGAACCCACAGCAGCAGACAGTCGCGCTCCTCAAGGTGCCCAACCGACTCAATGAGCGGGTAGAAACATCAGTCAGCACGCACTGCATGCCGCTTACAGCGGGTTTGTCAGAAGTTTTCAAAGATTTTCAGCGCCCGACAGAACAGCACAAAGCATTTCAGAACACCCATGTAATTGGCATGCGTTACTGCTGTCACTCGGCAAAAGCGACGATTATGTCCTCCCCCCGTCGTGCTCGCGCGGCACAACCTTTGCCCCTCCGGCTGCCTACCGCCCCTTCTTTGACTCCGTCACGAGGATGTCCAGTTGAACTGTTCAACCCCAGGTCCAACCGTGCCGGTGGCCGACGATCGCCCTCGCGTTCATCGACTGGATGCAGCGGCAGTCTCACTGGTTATCCATCTGCTTGCCCTGGCCTTGCCCCTGGCATTGCTGCAGATCTACGACCGCATTCTGCCAAGCCAGTCCTACGGCACGGCGGTGTTCCTGGTGGTTGGTGTCGGTATCGCCATCATCCTCGAAGCTATCTTGCGTTACGGCCGCACGGCGCTGTTTGCGCACATCGCCGCGCAATACGAGAGCGAAACGACCACGCGCATTTTTGACAGACTGCTCAAGGCGGATATCAACGTCGTTGAGGGCATGGGCACCGCCAGCGTGATTGATGGCATACGTTCGGTCGCGCAGGTGCGCGATTTGTCTTCCGGCAATGCCGCGGTGGCGCTGTACGAAGTGCCGTTCATCGCTATTTATATAGGCCTGGTGGCGTACATCGGTGGCTGGCTGGCCTTAATTCCGCTGGGGTTGTTCGGGGTCGCCGTGGGCATGACCCTGCTGGTCAAGACTGCCACCGAACGCACCCTGAGCCGCGCCGAGGCGGCCGACATCCGTCGCCGCAACCTGTTGTGGGCGTCCTTCGCCGGGCTGCCCGAGGTCAAGTCGCGCGGCGCCGAGCCCGGGCTGAGTCGCAACTACACAGGGATCAATGCACGGTACATGGCCGCATCGGCACGCCTGGAAATGCTCATCGCCTGGGTCCGCGAGAACGCTGCGCTGTTGGGCCAGCTGTCTACCGTACTCATCGTGATCTTTGGCTCGATCGACGTGATGAATGGCGAACTGAGCACCGGCGCACTGACTGCCTGTACATTGCTCGCCGGTCGCTCCATCGGGCCGGCGATGCTCGGCTTAGGCTACTTCGCGCGCCAGGCGCAAGCACGGGAAGCGCAGGCCAAAGTCCATCGCTTGCTGGAACTGCCGGTCGGCGATGCAGCGCGTTATCGGCAGGCACCCGACCAGCCCACGGCATCGCTCATCGTGACCCAGGGCTGCATTGAACTGCTCAGGGATAGCAATCCCGATTTGACCATCAACATTGCCTCGGGCGAGCTGGTTCATCTGGATGCTGCCGATGCGGCGCTGGCGTCAAAATTGCTGGCGATGGTGGCTGGCACAGGGTTGCAACAGGGGTTGGAAGTGCGTCTGGACGGTCATTCGGTGCGTGAGTATTCGGCCGCCAACCTGCGCCAGAGTGTCAGCCTGGTACCGCGTCATCCTGCTTTGGTGGCGGGATCGATACTCAACAATCTGACCCTGTTCGACCCGCGCTACAACGAACTGGCCCGTGAATATGCCGAAGCGTTGGGCCTGTTGCCATTTCTCGGCCGTCTGCGCAGTGGCGCGTTGACGGAAATAGGTACCTTGGGCGCCGAACAGTTCGATGAAGGTTTCTACCAGCGCATTGCGCTGATCCGGGCGCTTGTGCGCCAGCCCAGGATTTTGCTGCTCGATCACGCAGGCAGCGGTCTTGATCTGGACGGACAAAAACGCCTGGCCATGCTGCTGCAAAACATGGCCGCACGCCCCACGGTTCTTGTGGCCAGCAACAAGCCGATCATGATTGGTGCCTGCGATCGCAGCATCCGCATAGGCAGGAGCGACCCGCATGCAAACTGAAAACTTCGCTTGTGACCCGACGGATACCGCCGACAGACTCGATATGTTCTGGAGTGAGCGTGCGCGCATGCAACGCATCGCCACGCTGCTGGGCGAGGCACGACTGGGTGCCTCGGCGATCGCTCGCTGCCTGCCCGCACTGCTGGTGACGCTGGACTGGTTTGGTGCGCCGCGCAATCTGGTGCCCAGCCTCCCAGCCCAAGGTGCCGGGTTTACCGTTGAAGACCTGCGCACGCTGTTGGTGGACATCGGTTTCCGTTCCGATTACCTGCCCCATGGCAAGCGCGACAACCTGATGGAAAGCCTTCCAACAGGCACTCTGGCAATTACCGATGAGCGTTGCATGCTCTATCTTGGCCGTCTGGATAACCAGGACTGGTGGCATGACGGGGAAAGCCCGGTCCATGATTGGCAGCCGTCGAGCGACAGCGAATTTTTGCTGATCCAGCGCAAAGCGGGGTTCATACCCATCGATGCACCGCAGCCCGACTGGTTTGCGGGACTGATGGCCAAGGCTCAGGGCGAACTGTTTGGTATCGGGCTGATCAGTCTGGTCACTAACGTCCTGGCATTGTCGGTGTCCTTGTTCACCATGACCGTCTACAACTCCGTAATTCCCAGTGGCGCCACCGGCACCCTGACCACACTGGGGTTGGGGGCGATCATTGCCGTAATCTGTGGTTGGGGGCTGCGCCTGGGACGCGCGACACTGCTCGCACGCATGGGTGCATGGGCCGGTGCCAGCATTGGCACCGCGGCGTTTCGCAAGACCCTCGGTTTGCCATTGGAGTATTCGTCGCGACTGGGCCTGAACAACAACCTCGCCCGCATGCGTTCGCTCGAAGGCGTGCGCCAGTACCTGAGCGGCGCTGGCGGTGTGGCGCTGGTCGACTATCCATTCGTGTTGGTGTTCATCGTGGTGATTGCCCTGTTGGGCGGTTGGATCGTGTGTGTGCCGATCATCGGACTGCTGCTGTTCTTGCTCGCTGCGTGGCTAGTACAGCCTTATTTGCAGCGCAAAGCGGTGCACGCCGGGCGCGTCGGTAACCGGCTGCTGGAGGAGTATGCCAGCGGCATCCAGCGGCTTCGCTCCCTTCAGGGCATCAGTGGCAACCACCACTGGCTGCGACGCATGCGCGACATGTCCAGCCAGGCAGCGCAAGCCAATCGTGATCTGGCCCTGGCCCAGGCGTTGATGCAAAGCATTGGTCAGGCGCTGAGCATGTTCATTGTGCTGGGCACCATGGCCGCCGGCATCGCTCTGGTCCTGGCCCAGGGCATGACGGCTGGCGGGTTGATCGCCACGATGATGCTGGTCTGGCACGTCACCACCCCGGCCCAGCAATTCTTTTCGCTGAGTCTGCGCATGAGTCAGATCAAGGAATCGCGCTTGCAGCTGGACCGGCTCATGCAGTCCGCTGGCGAGGCGCAGCACCCGCAGATGTATTCGCCGATCGAGCCGCTGGCGCCTCGCATCGCCGTGGACCATTTGTTTTATCGCTATAGCGTGGAGCAGGAGCCTGCGCTTAACGGCGTCAGCTTCGAGTTGCAGCCGGGCCAGCGTGTGGTGGTGGTCGGGCCCAACGGCGCTGGCAAGAGCACTTTATTGCAGTGTCTGTCCGGGGTGCGCATGCCTCAAAGTGGCCGCGTGGTGCTCGACGGACGTGATATCCGCCAGTTCGACCCGGCGGATTACCGTGTCTGGGTCGGCTTTCATGCACAGACCCTGCAGAACCTGCCGTTGTCAGTGCGTGACTTCCTCCAGTTGTCTCATCCAGCTACCTGTGATGCACGGATCGTGGCCTGCTTTGCCCGGGTAGCGGGCGAAACCTGGTGGCGTTTGCTCGGCTGCACCGGCGAGCAAGAGGCACTGAACATGCAGCTTGATCCCTGGCGCGAAGACCCCGATGCCCTGCGTATACGCCACGTGGTGGGCATGGTCGAAGCCGTGCTGGGCGATCCGCCCCTGCTGTTGCTGGATGACCCGCTGCGTGACGGCGATCCCGTGCTCGATGACATGTTCAAGCGTCTGCTCGACGACTTGCGCGGCACCAGCACCGTGGTAATCGCTACCCACCGTGCGGACCTGATCGAAACCGCGGACCTGATCGTGATTCTCGAACAGGGCAAATTGATTCATGTCGGACCAGTCGCCCTTCAGAACCCCAAAGGTGTGGCGCAAGACAGCTTAAAAGGACCGGTTCATGTTTAAGATCGATTCACTGCCCAAGATCATTGCCATCACCGGGGCCGACGACCGTGCCGGTGCCAACATAGCCAACCTGCTCAACGATGGCCGCAGTTCCCGGCATTTGCGGCGCATGCTGCTGGCCATTGTTGCCCTTGTGTTGCTGTTCCTGCTCTGGACGCTGGTCGCACAGGTGGATGAGCTGGCCAAGGCGCGCGGGGAGGTTCAACCGGTGTCGCGCATTCAACTGCTGCAATCGAAGGAAGGCGGCATTCTTACCGAGTTGCTGGTCGAGTCGGGCGAGCAGGTCAAGGCCGGGCAGGTCATCGCCCGGTTTGCCACCACCGATGTGCAGAAGGATCGCGCCCAGGCCAGTGTGCGTCGCGCCGCCTTGCAGATCGATCTTGAACTGTGGGGGGCTGTCATTGAGGCACGTCAGCCGAAATTTTCAGGTTTCGCCGATCAGCAGGGTCTGGTGGATGAGGCGATCAAGCGTTACGCCAACGAACTGGCACTCAACACCTCGCTCGCCGATGCCAAACGAACAGTCTTCGAACAGCAGAAGGCGGCACTGCTTGGCGCACAGAGCGAGTTGCCTGCGATGCGCAATCAATTGGACCTGGCTCTAAACGTCCAGGCCCGCTACGAGGATGGCTACGCCAGGGGGGCTATTTCTGCTGTGCGCATGGCCGAGGCGCAGGGGCATGCGGCGGAGCTCGAGCGCAATCTGGCGCAATTGCGATCGCGTATCTCCGAGCTGAACAAGACCATCGCTGTTGCCCAGGCGGAACACCAGCAGGTGCTGGACGAGATCAAACAGAAGGCTGGGGCCAAGCGCAGCGAAATGATCGAGAAGATTCATGAACTCGATGCCGAGTTGGTTGCGCTGGAAGACCGCCAAGGGCGTACCGAAGTGGTGGCGCCGGTGGCCGGGTTCATCAAGCAACTGCCCGATACCCGCGCCGGCGCTGTGATTGCACCCGGCGGTACGGTGGCGGAGCTGGTGCCAAGCGAAGGGGGTGTGGTGATGGAAGTCCTGGTCTCACCGCGCGATATCGGGTTCGTGCGTATTGGGCAAACCACACTGGTAAAGGTCGATGCTTTCGATTTCAGCCGGTTCGGCTCAGTGACGGGCGAGGTCAAACGCATCTCCCCGTCGGCTTTTCGCCAGGAGCAGAACGGCGCGACTTACTACAAGGTGGATATCCAGCTCGATCAGGACCATGTCGGCAAAGACACAGACCGGCGACTGATCCCCGGTATGACGGGCGAGGCGGATATCGTCACGGGGCGAAAGTCGGTGTTCCAGTACCTTGCCAAGCCCGTATTCATCGGTGCCGACATGGCATTCCACGAACGCTAGGCCCAGGTGCACAGGTAATCGACCATGACCATTAATAATGAAGGTTCGACGTTGGGCGCACATCCGCGGATGAGCCCGGACGAAGCCGCCAGGCGCCTGGCTGCGCGTGAGCAGCCACTGGGCACGCAGTCTCAGGTTGACCAACGCAACCCCCTGGGCTGGACCGAAGACAAGCAAGGGCAAGCACTGCCTGGCCAACAGCCCACCGCTGGTGGCGCCCCGGGGCCACAGCATGCCGGTGTGCCGGCCAGTCAAGAGGCCGTTGTCGAGCAGACGTGGCCCGGTCCTGACCTGGTGCCGGTACCCCATGCGCCTGCAGCCAGCCAGACTGGCGCCACTGCTGATGCCGGTGACTATGGGTCGTTGCCGGGCAACGACAAGCCTGCCGGGATATTTGTGGCAGCCGATCATGGCTCTGCAGCGCTGCCGGCTGCCACCCTGGCGCCGGTCGCTGACGGTGCCAGGCCTCTGCGCGGCGGTGGGTCGTCGGGATTGGCGGCTGCCGACGCAGTTGCCGGCAGCGTCCAAGTGCCGCCATTGCTGCCCGCCGAAGAGGTCGCGGGCAATGATGGATCGGTGCCTTTTTTCGCTGTTGGCGATCTGGCCGGCAATGTGATCGAGGACTACGAACAGCAGATCAGCGGCCAGCTCAGTGCAAGCGGTGGTGAGAGAGGCGTGGTCACCCTGTGGCACGCGATGGCGCCGGACGGCTTTTATGGGACATTGCAGGTTGCGCCCGATGGCAGCTGGCATTACATCCCAAACACCAACAGCGCGGCGTTTCAGGGGCTCAACGAAGGTCAGCATGTCATCGAGGAGTTTGTGGTGCGCGCCAGTTCGGGCGCTATGGCGCCCGTCGATCTAATGATCAGGATTGACTTGCGAGGTACGAACGACCGCCCCGAAATTACCCAAGGCTCGGTACTCACCGGCAGCAGTCGCGAAGACTTGCAAACGTTTGCCAGTGGCCAGCTCGAGGCCCGGGACGCGGACCTGGACGCCCGGCTGCATTGGCAGGTCGACACCGTGCACGGCCAATACGGCGAGTTGACGCTCGATGCTGCCACCGGCCAGTGGCAGTATCAACTCGACAACGACCGCGCGTCGACTCAGGCGCTCGCCGAGGGCCAGGTGGCCAGCGAGTATTTCCTCGCCAGTGTGGTCGACGAACACGGTGCGACCTCCACCGCGCGCCTGACCATCACCATCGTCGGGCTCAATGATGCCCCGGTCATCGCACGCATCGGCACGCTTCAGGCGACGCAAGATGGTGAGATTGTGCACGGGAAAATCCCCGCGACCGATGTCGACACGCTCGACCACCTCACTTTCAGTACCACTGCCAATGTGCCGGGCTTCACCCTGGCAGCGGACGGCAGCTATCGTTTCGACCCGAGCAATGCCGCCTATCGCTCCCTCGCAGAAGGTGCCACGCAGCAACTGATCATCCCGGTGACGGTCAGCGACGGCCATGGTGGCGTCGCCACGCAGAATTTGTTGATTAACCTCACCGGCAGAAATGACCTGCCAGTACTCGACACTCTTGTTACCCGCGCAGCCAGTGAAGGTGGCGCGCCGTTGACCGGCCGCCTCAGCGCAACTGATGTGGATGCCGGCCACACGCTGACCTACGGCACCACAGCCCACGTCGACGGTTTCACCATCGACGCGCAAGGCAATTACCGCTTTGACCCGGGCCACAGCACTTATCAGTCGTTGCCCGCCGGTGTTCAGCAAACGCTGGTTATCCCACTGACTGTCACCGACGAACACGGTGGTTCGGCCACGCAAGATCTGCGCATCATTTTGACCGGGACCAACCAGGGCGCCGTCATCAGCGGCGTGATCAGCGGCACCGTCACCGAGGACAACACCAGCGGCGGCACGCACCTCCTTGAAACAGGTGGTCAACTGACGATCAGTGATCCGGACCTCGGCGAAAACCGGTTCTCACCCCACGGTGGTGGCGATGCCCTGAGCGGTGAATACGGCGTGCTGACCATTGACGCGAGCGGTGCCTGGCATTACGTGGCAGATCCCGACCAGACAGTGATCCGGCAACTGGGGCAAGGCGACACGCTGACCGAACACTTCACGATTACCAGCATCGACGGCACCCGGCAGAGCATCGATATCACCCTGACCGGCTCCAACGATGCGCCGCAAATCGGTCACGACTCGATCACCAGCGGCGCAATTTCAGAGGACGACTCGGCGAACACCCTGGTCGGTGTGCTGAGCGCCAGTGACGTCGATTCAGGTAGCCGGCTCAACTGGAGCCTGGCGCCAACCGAGGGTACCTATGGTTCGTTGGCCATCGACCCGCTCAGCGGGCAATGGACTTACACCCTGGACAACAGTCGTCTCGCCACCCAGAACCTGGCAGAGGGGCAGCAGGTCACTGAACACTTCATTGCGCTGCTCACCGACGAGCATGGCGCAGTGGTGCAACAGCCAATCGAAATCAGTGTGCGCGGCACCAATGACGCCCCTGTACTGCTGCAGGTCCCGGCGCAGAGCCTCACCGAAGGTGACGCCGTCGTGCACGGCCAGCTTATCGCTACCGACATCGACACCGCCGACACCCACACCTACAGCACCAGCGCCCAGGTCGCCGGTTTCATCCTCAACCCGGACGGCAGCTACAGCATGGATCCGGGGCATGCTGCCTATCAGCACCTTGCCGAGGGCGCACAGCAAACCCTCACAATTGCGGTCACCGTAACCGACAACCATGGCGCCACGGCCATCGAGCAACTGGTGTTCAGCCTGACCGGCACCAATCAGGTCGCGGTGATCACCGGCATCGACAGCGGACTCGTTACCGAGGACGGCGTCAGCGCCGGCACACACCTGCTGGAGACCGGTGGCCAACTGGTCGTCGTCGATCCGGACCAGAACGAAGCTTACTTTGTGAGCCATGCCGACACAGCGGCGTTAACCGGCAGCTACGGCAGTCTGACTATCGATGCCAGTGGTGCCTGGCACTACAGCGCAGACAACGCTCAGGCGGCGGTGCAGCAATTGGGGCAGGGGGCGTCCCTGACCGAACACTTCATCGTTACCACCGTCGAGGGCACCACGCACCAGATCAGCGTGACGTTGATGGGTACCAACGATGTGCCGCTATTGAGCGCCATCGCCGAACAAAGTACTGACGAAGATGGTGCGAAGGTCTTCGGGCAGCTTGTCGGCACCGACGTGGATATCGGCGACACGCTCAGCTACGGCACGTCTTCGACAGTCGCAGGTTTCAGCCTCAATGCCGACGGCAGCTACAGCTTTGACCCCGGCGATGCGGCTTACCAGCACTTGGCCGAAGGGGCACGACAGATTCTCTCGATCCCGGTGACGGTGACCGACTCCCATGGCGCCGCGGCCACGCAAAACCTGGTGATTACGATTACCGGCAGCAACGACTTGCCGGTGATGAGTCTGCTCACCCCATGCACAGCCATCGAAGGCGGCGGCGCGATCACCGAGCAGATTGTCGCCACCGACATCGACACCGGTGACGTGCTGACTTACAGCACTGGGGTCACAGTCGACGGTTTCAGCATCGACCCGGACGGCACCTACCATTTCGACCCGAGTCACGCAGCCTACCAAAGCCTCAATGCCGGTCAGACGCAGATTCTGAGCATCCCGTTGACGGTGACCGACAACCACGGCGGCACGGCGACGCAAATCCTCACCATCACCCTGACCGGTACCGATCAGAGTGCGCTCATCGCTGGTGTGGATGTCGGTGGCGTTACTGAAGACCAGGGTAGCGGTGACTCTCAACTGCTGGAAACCACAGGGCAGTTGAGCATCACCGATCCGGATCACGGCGAGGCCTGCTTCGTCGCCCACAGTGGCGACGAAGGGATCAATGGTGCCTATGGCGTGCTGACGATTGATGCTTCAGGCGCCTGGCATTACGCGGCGGACAACAACCAGGTGGCGGTCCAGCAGATGGGGCAGGGCGACACGCTGACCGATCACTTCACCATTACCAGCGTCGACGGCACCCGGCACAGCATCGACATCACCTTGAACGGTACCAACGATGCGCCGGTGATCAGCCAGAGTTCGATCACTGGCGGTGCGATCAGCGAAGACGCCACATCGAACACACTGGGCGGTGTACTGATCGCCAGTGACATCGATATCGGCAGCCGGCTCAGCTGGAGTCTGGAGGCGGGGTCTGGCACCTACGGCACCTTGTCCCTTGACGGGGCCAGCGGCGAGTGGATCTACACCCTGGACAACAGCCGTGCGGCCACCCAGGCCCTGGCGCAGGGACAACAGTCCAGCGAGCGCTTCAGCGTGCTGGTCACCGACGAGCATGGCGCGTCCGCTCGCCAGGATGTCGTCATCAGCGTGCAGGGTACCAACGACTATCCACTGCTGCAGAATGTCCCGCCACGGAACGTGATGGAAGGCGGTGCGGTGGAACACGGCCAGCTCGATGCCCGTGATGTCGACAGCGGCGATACCCTCGGTTTCAGCACTTTGGCGCAGGTCCCGGGGTTCACCCTGAACGCGGATGGCGCCTATTCGTTCGACCCGGCGAACGCCGCGTACCAGCACTTGAATGCCGGTGAGACACAGACCCTGAACATCCCGGTGACGGTCACCGACGGCCACGGCGGCACGGCGACGCAGATACTGACTTTCACCCTGACCGGCACCAATCAGGGCGCCATCATTGCCGGCGTGGACACCGGTGGCGTCACCGAAGACCAGGTATCTCCCGGCACCCAGCTGTTGGAGGCTGTCGGCCAGTTGACCATCAGTGATCCGGACAGCGACCAGGCGGTATTTACCGAGCACTCCGGCGCCACGGCACTGACCGGCAGCTACGGCAGCTTGAGTATCGACGCCAGCGGCGCCTGGCACTACAGCACCGACACCGGGCAGCAGGCGTTGCAGCAATTGGGGCAGGGCGCCACGCTGACCGAGCACTTCACCATTAGCAGCGTCGACGGCACCACGCATAGCGTAACGATCACGTTGAACGGTACCAACGATGCACCGGTGCTCAACGCAATCAGTGCGCGAAACGCGGTGGAAGACGGTGCCAAGGTGACGGGGCAACTGACGGCGAGTGATATCGACAGCGGCGATACCCTGAGCTACAGCGCAACCTCTGTCCCTGCGGGCTTCACGCTCAATGCCAACGGCAGTTACAGCTTCAATCCCGGCGATGCGGCTTACCAGCAACTGGCCGAAGGTGCACAGCGGGTCCTGACCATCCCGGTGACGGTCACCGATAACCACGGCGCCACGGCCACGCAGAACCTGGTGATTACCATTACCGGCACCAACGACCTGCCGGTAATGAGCGTGCCGGTCGCGCGCGTGGCCACCGAAGGCGGCGCCGCGATCAACGGCAAGGTGTTTGCCACCGACATCGACACTGGCGATACGCTCACCTATGGCACGTCAGCGACGGTTGACGGTTTCAGCATCGAACCGGATGGCAGCTACCGTTTCGATCCGTCCCACGCGACCTATCAAAGCCTGAACGCCGGTGCGCAGCAGGTGCTGAACATTGCGGTGACGGTGACCGACAACCACGGCGGCACGGCGACGAAAATCCTGTCCATTACCCTGACGGGCACCAACCAGGGCGCGGTAATCGCCGGGGTGGACAGCGGCAGCGTCACTGAAGATCAGGGCACCGCCGGCAGGCTGGAAACCGGTGGTCAGCTCACCATCAGCGACGTGGACAATGGCGAGGCGGTGTTCACGCCGCGCAGTGGCGCCGGCGCCCTCGTGGGCACCTATGGCAGCCTGACGATCGATGCCAGCGGCGCCTGGCACTACAGCGCCAACAACAATCAGGCGGCAATCCAGAAACTGAGCGAAGGCGCGACGGCAACGGACACTTTCTCCGTGCGCAGCGTTGATGGCACGGCGCACCAGGTCACGATCACCTTGCTGGGCACCAACGATGCGCCGCAGATCGGCGGGAGTTCCGTTATTACAGGTGCGGTCACTGAAGATGCCGCCAAATCCAGCGCCACCGGGCGCCTGGTGGCCAGTGATGTCGACACCGACGCACAGCTGTCCTGGAGCCTGGCGTCGACCGCAGGTAACTACGGCACCTTGGCGCTCGATGCGTTAACCGGCAACTGGGTCTACACCCTGGACAATAGCCGCACGGCAACCCAAGCCCTGGCGGCCGGTCAGAAGGTGCATGACAGCTTCGTTGCCACCGTCACCGACAACCACGGCGCCATCACGCAGCAGACCGTGGACATTGTCATCACCGGGGCCAATGACCTGCCAGTGATCAGTGGCAGCAGCGCCGCAGCGGTCACCGAAGATGACACTCAGAGCGTGGTTGGCGGCACCCTGACCCATGCCGACGCGGATACCGGTGATATCTTCAGCTGGTCACTGGTCGATGGTAACGGGACCTACGGCGCCTTGACGTTCGACACTTCGACCGGCATCTGGAACTACAGCCTCGACAACTCACGCGCCGCGACCCAGGCCTTGGCAGCTGGCGAGCGACACACCGAGACCTTTACCGTGCGCGGCGTCGATGGGGCTGGCAAGCCGGTCAATCAGGTGATCTCGATCGAGGCCAACGGCAGCAACGATAATCCGGGCATCAGCGGCGCCCACCAGGGTAGCGTGGTCGAAGACAGGACCATGAGCGCCAGCGGTGCGCTGTCATTCAGCGACATCGACACGGGCGACAAGCTGGGGGCTTGGCAGGTGCTCACCCCGCAAGGCATCTATGGCGCGCTCAGTATCGACCAGAGCGGGCGTTGGACCTACCGCCTTGATGAAGCGCGTTCTCAGTCGATCAAGGCCGGCGACTCGGCACAAGACAGTTTCATTGTGCGCGTCAGCGACAACCACGGTGGTTATGCCGATCAACAGGTCACTATCCAGGTCACCGGCACCAATGACGGCCCGGCCATCGACCCCAATTCACCAGCGCTCACAGGGGACGTGACCGAAGACCAGATCGGCGCGACCACAGCCCAAGGGACCATTGCCAGTGGGGACACGGACATTGGCGACCCCCTGTCCTGGTCGATCGACGGTTTTATCGGACAGAGCGTGGGCAGCTACGGCACGCTGACGCTCGATCAGAGCGGGCATTGGACCTATACGCTCGATCACACCAAAGCAGACAGGCTGGCCCAGGGCGCGACAGTCGTTGAGCGCTTCGTCGTCAATATCACTGATGCGGCTGGCGAGCGCAGTTCCGCCACTATCCAGGTGCAGGTACACGGCACCAATGACGGCCCGCACATCGGCGGGACCAGCAGCGGCGAAGTGACCGAGGACATCGCCACCCGTGTCAGTGGGCAGTTGCTGCCAGGGGATGTGGACAGCGGCGATACCGCGAACTGGGCAGTGGTTGGCGACCCCCATGGACAGCTCGGTACGCTGATCCTCAACGCGCAGGGCGTCTGGACTTATCAGCTCGACGCGGGCTCGGCCACGGTCGATGCCTTGGGTGAGGGCGCCAGCGCAACCGAGACGTTCCGCGTCCAGGTCACTGACTCGCATGGTTTGACTGACTTCAAGGACATCACCATCACGGTTCGCGGCCACAATGATGCTCCGGTTATCAGTGGCGTCGACAGCGCCGACATCACTGAAGACCAGATGGACAGCGTCACCGGGAGCCTCATTGCCCGGGATGTGGACAGCGGCGACCAGACGAGCTTCGAGGAGAATCAGTACGCCGGCGCCTACGGTCAGTTCTCGCTGAATACCGATGGGCAGTGGATCTACCAGCTGTACAACTCCCAGGCGTACGTTCAGGCCCTGGCCCAGGGACAGACAGCCACTGAAACCTTCACTATCGCGGCGCTCGACCAGAACGGCGGTGTCACTTACCGGCCGGTTACGGTCACGGTGCATGGTACCAACGATGCGCCGCTCATCAGTGGCGTCGCCACCGGCGTGGTGTTCGAGTTCATCTCGCAAACCGCATCCGGACGGCTGGTCGGCCAAGACCCGGACCAGATCGACAGCACCACCTGGAGCCTCAGTGAGGGGCACGGTGTGTACGGTACGCTGACACTCGATGATTACGGCCGCTGGACCTACACGCTCGACATCAACGACGCCGACACCAAGGCGTTGCAGCCTGGAGAGCAGAGGATTGACAGCTTTCGTGTGCAACTGACCGACAACCACGGCGCCAGCGCAGAGTGCTTCGTCAATGTCACCGTGGTCGGCACCCAGCCCGCCAACGCGCCGCCCGATCCAGACACAGGCGCTGGCGGCGGTGGTGGCGGTACGCCGCCGCTGACCCTGCCGTCGGTCAGTGTCAGTGTGACCGAAGATGTTTCCATCGTACGTTCTGGCCAATTGGTCGGCGCATCGCCCGAAGGCAGCCCGGTCACCTGGCAAGTAACGCCCGTCAACGGCACCTTCGGTGTCCTTACCCTGGGGCCCGACGGATCGTGGGTCTATAACCTGCATAACGACGCGCTGCAGGTTCAGGCGCTCAATCTCGGACAGTCCGTCCAGGAGTATTTCAACGTCCACGGCGTCGACGCCAGTGGCAACAAGGTGCAGACACAGTTCACTGTGACGATCAATGGCACCAACGACACGCCACACATCGTTGGAGTGGATACGGGCACGACGATCGAGGACCAGCAACTCACCGCCGTTGGCAGTCTCGCGGCGCGAGACCTCAATACCGGCGACAGTGCGACCTGGAGCGTTCAGCAGGGCACAGGCCTGCTCGGCGACTTCAGCATCGACGACAAAGGCGACTGGACCTACCACCTCGACAATGCCAAGGCGCAATACCTCAATGCCGGCGAGTCCGTCGTCGAGCGTTTCCTGGTCAATGCCACCGACGGTCAAGGCGCGACAGTGTCCCATGAAGTCCTCGTTACGGTGCATGGCACGGCCGATGGCCCGATGGTCCCCAGTGTCATTGAAGGCATCGCCCAGCCCGGTGCCAAGGAAGTGCTGAGCGGCAAGATATCGATCGACGATCCGGATATTGGCGATACCTTCAGCTTCAGCATGGTGTCGAGCGCGCACGGCCAGGCCGGCACGTTGTCGATCGAAGCGGACGGCAGCTGGCACTACCAGCTGGACCAGGCCGCTGCCAACACCGCACTGAAAAGCCTCGCTGCGGGCCAGCAGCTCACAGACACCTTCACCGTGCAGGTCAGAGACAGCAACGGCCATATCGCCCTGGAGCGGATCCATCTGGTGGTGAGCGGGGTTAACGATGCGCCGGTGATCAACGGCGCTATCAGTGGTTCCGTTACCGATCGCAGCCAAGTGCAGGCCACTGGCAAGCTGATCGCGAGCGATCCGGATACCGGCGATGTCGCGACGATCGAACCGCAGGCTGTGGACAGCGCACTCGGCCATTTCGAGATCGCAAGCGATGGCCGCTGGGTCTACACACTCGATGGGCTCAATCCATCCGTCAAGGCACTCAATGCCGGTGCCAGCCTCACCGAGACCTTCCATGTCACGGCAATCGACGGCAGCGGCGTCTCGGTGGGCAAAGATGTGGTCATTACCATCTACGGAAGTAACGACCTGCCCGTGGTGGCCGGCGACGTGCGTGGCAGCACCACGGAAGACACCACCGTCGAAGCCCATGGCCAATTGACCACCACCGACGTGGATAGCGGTGACACCACGCAGTGGACCGGCATGAACACCGCTGGCGCCTATGGCCGTTTTACGATGTCCGCCAATGGCACCTGGAGCTACGTGCTCAATGGCAACTCGCCCCAGGTGCAGGCGCTGCAGGAGGGGCAAGTCGTTAGTGAGACTTTCACCGCTCACGGCAGGGACCAACACGGTGGCGAAGTCACGCAGGTCATTACCATCGACGTCCACGGCACCAACGATGCCGCCATCATCAGCGGACAACGCACTGGCGACCTCACCGAGGACCAGAATGTCAGCGCAGGCCAACTGGTGGTTTCCGGGCAGATCCGCCTGACCGACGTCGACACCGGCGAAGGCATTCTCACCGCGCAGACCGTACAGGGCGCCTATGGCACCCTGGAGCTGAACAGTGACGGCACCTGGCGCTACTCGGCGGACAATGCCCAGCAAGCCATTCAACAACTGGGCCAGGGCGCGACCCTGACCGATCATGTCAACCTGACCAGCGCCGACGGTACGCCGTACCAGATCAGCGTGACGGTGCACGGCACCAACGATGTGCCGGTGCTGAGCGCGCTCACCGCGCAGAACGCGGTGGAAGACGGAGCCAAGGTGACTGGCCAGTTGCTCGGCAGTGATACCGACACGGGCGACACGCTGCTCTACAGCAGCACCTCGAGCGTCGCAGGTTTTACCTTGAACGCCGATGGCAGTTACAGCTTCGACCCGTCCGATGCGGCCTGGCAGCACCTCGCCGAAGGCGCGACCCAGGTACTGATCATTCCGATGACCGTTACCGACAGCCAGGGCGCGAAAGCGACGCAGAACCTGGTCATCACGCTGACCGGCAGTAACGACCTGCCGGTGATGAGTGTGCTCGTGGGCGAGACAGCTGCCGAAGGCGACGCAGCCATCACCGGCCATGCCAGGGCGACGGACCTGGATACCGGCGATACGTTGACCTACAGCAGCGATGCCACGGTCGACGGTTTCAGCATCAGCCCCGATGGCACCTACCATTTCGATCCGGGCCACCCGACGTACCAAAGGCTGGTGGCGGGGGAGACGCAAACCCTGAGTATCGCGCTGACCGTCACTGACAACCACGGCGGCAGCGCCACGCAGACGCTGACCATCACCCTGACCGGCACCAACCAGGAGGCAGTGATTGCCGGGGTGGACAGTGGCAGCGTCACCGAGGATCAGAGTGCGAGCGGCCAACTGGAAACCGCAGGGCAGCTCACCATCAGCGACCCCGACAACAACGAAGCGTCGTTCGTAGCGCATACCGGTGCGGACGCGCTAGTGGGTGCTTACGGTTCGCTGACCATCGACGCCAGTGGCGCCTGGCACTACAGCGCCGACAACACCCAGGTTGCCGTGCAGCAATTGGCCGAAGGCGAACAACTGACCGAGTCCTTCACGGTCAGTAGTGCCGATGGCACCACGCACAATGTGACTATCACCCTGAACGGCGTCGACGCTGTACCCGACCCCGGCATCCTGAGTGCGGCCGATGGCGACGATACAACAAGCATGGAGGTCCCTCTGGCCAATTTGGCTGTCGCGCCCTCGGCATACGCACTCGACGCCAAGGCCGCGGAGCCAACTACGGACGTGACGGTACAGCAAACAAGCGCTGGTGATTTGGCGAACGCTACAACGACCCAGCCATCGCCGCTGGATCACTACCTGCAATTTACCCATACCGAGACTGATTCTTTGGCGGCTGGGGGCGAGGTGCCTGGCGACAGCAAATTGGCCGAATATGCAGGTGCCCCGGTATTACCGACAGTCGAGGTGTATCTGCAACTTGGCGGTGTGGATTCGGCGCACCTCAGCACTCCGGAACCGGCGCAATCGCCACATGACCAGCCGCCACCGGATAGCCCCTTGTACCCAGGTACTGCAACGCCCGAGCCGATGGATTTGGCGTACATCGATGCGAGTCTGGCGGATGTGCCAGTCATGCCGATGCCGGATCCCGCTGCGCAGACTCACGGTTGAGGTCTGGAAAATTGCCTGGGGGCCGGGTCGCATAAATTTGAAATAAACGGCATTGCTCGACACAATCGCCCCCGATCCGGCCAACGCTGGCGGACGTTCGCGTTGAAAAGGGGCAGCAGTTGAACGAACAGACATTGTCCATGCGCCTGGAGCGCGTGGCCGCGCATGTGCCGGCGGGGGCGCGCCTGGCCGATATCGGCTCGGATCACGGTTACCTGCCGGTGGCGTTGTTGCGTCGTGACGCCATCGTGTCTGCGGTGGCCGGGGAGGTGGCATTGACGCCATTCAGCGCGGCGCAGCGCACCGTGCGCGAGAACGGCCTGGAGAAGCACATCACCGTGCGCCTGGCCAATGGGCTGGCGGCGATCGAACCGTCAGACGGGGTCACCGCGGTCAGCATCTGTGGCATGGGCGGCGAGACCATCCGCGACATACTCGACAGCGGCAAGTCACACCTGAGCGGCCAGGAACGCCTGGTCCTGCAGCCCAACGGCGGCGAGCAGCCACTGCGCCAATGGTTGATGGAAAACGGCTACTGCATCCTCTTGGAGGAACTGCTGCAGGAAAACCGTTTCTACTACGAAATCATCGTTGCCGAACGTACCGGCCCGGTGGTGTACAGCGCCGAGCAGTTGTACTTCGGCCCTCTGCAGATGCAAGAGCGCAGCCCGGCGTTCCTGGCCAAGTGGCAGCGCATGCTGCGCCTGAAGCAACGGACCCTGACGCACTTTGCCCGGGCGCGACAGGCCGTGCCCGAAGAGAAGGTGCAAGACATCGCCCTCCAGGCCCGGTGGATCACCGAACTGTTGGCCTCTAGTTGAACAACTGAGGTGTTGGCTTGCTTGCGGCGATCGCAGAAGGCCGGTTTCTCCAGGACGAAGGACTGCAGTCGAAGAGCCGGCTGAACCAACGGGAAAAAGCGCTCAACTCGGAAAAGCCAAGAACACCTGCAATCTCGCTCAACGGATGGTGGGGATTGGCCAGGTAACGTGTCGCCAGTTCCCTGCGGACCTGCTCGAGCAGCGAAGAGAACGTCTCACCCTCGCGCGTGAGCTGGCGGTGCAGGGTGCGCCTGTCGCGTCCCAGGTGGGCGGCCACCTGTTCTACCGAGCAGCGCCCGGTAGGCAACAGCGTCCAGATCATCTGGTGCACCTGCTCCAGCAGGGCGGTCCGGGAATCTTCGTGAATACTTTTCAGGTACTGATGGACGTGGCAGGCCATTTCCGCATCGGCACTGGGCAGGGCACGGTCAAGGTCACTGGTGCGGCAAACGATGCCGTCCAGCAAACAGTTGAACTGGACCGTGGTGCCAAACACGCGCTGATGCCGGCCATCGTCCAACGGGTCGCTGTGACGGAAACAGACCGCTGAAGGATGCCAATGGTTACCGAGCAACGTCTTGAGCATTCGGTGCGTCACGGCCACCGCCAATTCTACCGACTGGCGCACAAACAAGTGGCTGACCGTCACCAGTTCAAGCCTTAACACCGCCACGCCGGCACTTTCCTCGATATTCAGGACCAGCCCTTGGTTGTGCAGATAGAGGAACTCCTGGAGTGCCTTCAAGGCCGAACGCAGCGTGGGTTCGCGCCATAACAGTGCCAGGGGTCCGAGATTGGAGGCTTTGCGGCTTTGCGCCATGCGCAGGCCGAAATCTTCCACACCGGCCTCCCGCGCGGAACTGTCGAGCAAGCGTGCCACTGCATCGATGGAAATTTTCAGGTCCGGCTGCAGCAGACAGCGCGGATCCAGGCCGACTTGACGCAATTGCTGCATGGGCTCGACGTTCAACGAACGGGCAGTTTCCGCATAGTCGGTAAGGCTGGCACTTCGGACAAGACCTTTCATTGAAAATTGACCCATAGAGTAAACGCGTCCCGAGAGGTGATGCCGCTGTCCCCTGAAGTCAATACAGAGAGCACCGGCACGCTTAGAGTTGAAAGCAACCACTCAACCTCGAGGAACTGCAAAATGAATGAAGACCGGACCAATCCCGACACCCCGACCTGCGATGCCATGCGTGAAGCCGGCAACTGGAATCCCGCCTGGGACCCGCTGACCGAGCTGGACGCGCAGTGGGTGGAAAAGTTCTTCGGCATGGCCACACACCCGATCCGCAAGGGGATTCTCGACCCCAAGACCTTTGAACTGATCGCCATCGCCGTCGATGCCTCTTGCACGCATATGTATGCCCCCGGTGTGCGTCGCCACATCCGCAAGGCTCTGGAAATCGGCGTCAGCGTCGAAGAAATCCTCGCGGTGCTGCAGCTGACTTCGATACTGGGGATCCACAGCATGGCGCTCGGCGCCCCGATCCTGCTCGAGGAAGCGCAAAAGCTGGCCGATGACGGTCCGGCAGGCACCTTTTGAATTCATCACCACACCCCTTGCTCTGATGCGAAGGCCGGGCCGGCCTTCGCAGACCCCGCTCTACAGTCCCCAATGCAGCAACAGCAGTACCAGTCCCACGAGAAACACGGTTTCTCCCAGCATTAACAGGATGGGCTTGATGCCTATCGTGGCGAGTTCCTTGAGCTGGGTCTTCATACCCAGGGCGCTGATGGAGATCACCAGGCACCAACGCGACAGCTCGTTGACGAAGCCTTGCACCGCCGGCGCTATCCAGCCGGTGCTGTTGATACAGGCCAGGACCAGGAAGCCGACAGCGAACATGGGTAGGAGCGGCGGGCGTTTGCCCGTGCAATCGGTACCCTGCGCACGGGTGATCAATGTGGCGCAGAGAATGACCGGCAACAGCATGGCGACCCGCATCAGCTTGACCACGGTGGCGGTATCGCCGGTTTCGGTGGACATGCTGTAACCGGCACCGACCACCTGGGCGACATCATGGATAGTCGCGCCGAGGAAAACGCCGGCCTCCTGCGGCGACAAGGCAAACCAGTTGGCGATCATCGGGTAGAGAATCATCGCCACGGTGGACAGCGCCGACACGCCAATCACCGTGAACAGGGTGGCGCGCTCCTTTTGTGGATGGTTGGGAAGCGCGGCAGCCACGGCCAGGGCCGCCGAGGCACCGCAGATGGCCGTGGCGCCTCCGGTCAGCATGCCGAAGATGCGCTTGAAACCCATAAACCTGGCTGCCACTACCGACACGGCGATGGTCGTCACCACGACTATCACCACCAATGCCACGGGCTTCCAGCCCAGCGTGGCGATCTGTTCCAGCGTGATTCGCATGCCCAGCAGGGCGACGCCGAGGCGCAGGACCGCACGCGCGGCGAACTCGATACCGGCCTTGCACTTGCCTTCGCCGGCCAGGAAATTCATCGCGATACCCAGCAGCAAAGCGAACAACATCACCGGTGCGCCATAGTGCTCGGCAAGGAAGGTCGCCGCTATGGCGACAATCGCGCTGACGAAAAATCCTGGCGCCAGTTCAAGTGCGCGAGATTGAATGTTGACGAGAGCGGTTGAGCTCATGGAGTGAAGTCCTCGCAGGCGATGCCATGGGGATGTGAATGCCGGTGTAGCAGTAGATCGACTCTAGGATATTGGCGGCTCTGGAAATTCTCATTTGATGCCAGTGACCTTTCATTTGGTGCCAAATGCCGTGGGCGGCATGAGCCGACCAATGCCCTGACGCTCGCCCAATACGCTTTAACCGGCGTGAAATAGACCCTGCGCAACTGTCCTTATCGGTCTGGAGGCCTTCGCGTGCATGAATCGGGGAGGGAGTGATGCGTTGGCCAACCTTGATGGGGTCGGCCAACTTGAGCGGCATTCGGTTATGACCAAAGTAAGCGGGCCAACGCCCGCTACAGCTCTAATGTTGTTCACTTAAGCAGGGTCCAACACTTGTGGCGAGGGGGCTTGTCGGACCGCCGCACCGCCCCGCCACGGATTTCACCCGTTCAACTGACCAGATCCGGTTCAGGCGAAATGCTCGAGGTTGCTAGTACGCGCAAATCCTTACGCAATATCTTGCCCACCGTAGACTTGGGCAACGCCGCTAGGAAACGTATCTGGCGGGGTACTTTGTAAGCGGCAAGGTGCGCGCGGCAGTGCTCGATCAGCGTGGTTTCATCGAGCGTCGCGTTGGCGGCCTTGACGACGTACAGGCACACGGCTTCGCCACTGCGTTCATCCGGCACGCCGATCACCGCGCATTCGCTGACACCTGTGCAACTGGCGACAACGACCTCCACCTCGTTGGGGTAGACGTTGAAGCCCGAGACAATGATCAGGTCCTTTTTGCGATCGACGATCTTGAGTAAACCATCGGCGGCAAAGATGCCGATGTCGCCGGTACGAAAGTACCCATCGGCGGTGAACGCGCTGGCGTTGGCCGTGGGTTTTTGCCAGTAACCGGCCATTATCTGTGGCCCCTTGGCGCAAATTTCCCCGGCCTCGCCGAGTGCCGCCGGTTGATCATCATCCTTGAGTAACACGATATCGGTCGAAGGCAAAGGCAAGCCCACTGCTGCAGAGAAATTGCGTCGGCCCATCACATTCAGGCAGAGGATGGCCGACGTCTCGGAGAGGCCGTAGCCTTCGAGGATTTCCTGGCCGGTGATGGTCTTCCACTGTGTCGAGGTTGCCGGCAGTACCGCGGCGCCACCACCAATGGCCAGGCGCAAACGCGAGAAATCCACTTCACCGATACGTGGATGGCGCACCAGTGCGCCGTACAGGGTGTTGACCCCGGTCAGCAGTGTCGGCCGGGCCTTGATCAGCGTGTCGACCAGGTCATCGGTATTGCGCGCATCGGGCACCAGCCAATTCTCGGCCCCGGCCGAAAAACCGATCAGCAGGTTGATCGTCAAGGCAAACACGTGGAACAACGGCAGTGCGGTGACCACCACGTTGTCGCCCGCCGTGTCGAACATGTCCGGGAGAAATGCGCGCGCCTGCATGATGTTGGCCATCAGGTTGCGGTGGGACAGGGCAGCGCCTTTCGACGGGCCGGTGGTTCCGCCCGTGTACTGCAGGAAGAGCAAGTCATCACCCGTCAGGTCGACCGGTGTCAGCTGCAATGTGCTGCCCTCGCGCAGGGCATCGACGAAGCGCACCAAGGGGAAGCTGGGCGATGGCGGGACAGCGATCTGCGCGCCCGTCACTGGCTCGGCCAAGGTGTCACCGGGCTGTACCACGATGATTTTTCTGATGGCGGTGCTGACCAGTATCGTTTCAAGTGTCGGCAGGGCACTGGCAATGATCACGATGGTCTGGACCCCGGCGTCGTTGAGCTGGTGCAAGAGCTCCTGCGGGGTGTACGTCGGGTTGACATTCACCTGCGCTGCACCCGCCCGGAGGACGCCGAACATGGCGACGGGAAACGCCGGAATATTGGGCAGCATGACCGCGATACGGTCCCCGCGCTGCACGCCGAGGTGCTGCAGGTAGGCGGCAAATGCACGGGACTGCGTGTCGACATCGGCATAACTGAGCGATTGGTTGAAGCAATGGAATGCGTTTTGACCGGCATGGCGCTGCATGGCCGCCTGGGCCATGGCGACGACCGATGGACAGGCATCGGGGTTGATATCAGCCGGCACGCGAGCGTCGTAACTCTGTTGCCAATGACGGGCGGTGGTGAATGATGGGGTCATGATCAACCTGCTATTGAAGTTATAAGTGGCTGGTGATTGGGGTGGACACAGTGATGCGAATGCAGCCCTCGGCGATCTCGTCGGGATAGGCGCGCACGTTCATCGCGCCCCCGCGCATGCAGCCGCTGGCCAGGTTGAAACGCAGCCCATGGGCGGGGCATTGCACGGAGCGACCATCGAGTTTTCCGAACAACAGTGAAGCGCCGCTGTGCGGACAGCTGTCGTCGATGGCGTAAATCCGGCCATCGACATTGAACAGCGCGATGTCGACGCCGTTGGCCTTCACACGCGCACGCTTGCCGGCGCTCAGGTCGACCGTGGCTGGCACCTCGATGGTGTCTTTCATGACGTGGCCTCGCAGAGGGAAAGGGGGGCTTTGACGACAGCGTGTACCGGTCATGGCGCCCGTCTCAGGAACATGGCTGAGCACAGACGCGCTCAAGATCAGTCTGGTAATTACGCACCCCCACCATCAGCGCCAGCGCTGCGGCTACGCCGGCCAACGGCAGCAGTTGCAGAGCCGAAGCCAGGCCAATGCGGTCAGCGAGCAGGCCGGTGACGAAGGGGCCGGGGGCCATTCCCAGCAGGTTGTTGGCAATGGCCAGGGTGGCCATTGCCGTGCTGTGAAGGGCGGGCGGAGTCAGGTCGGCGACCATGGTGCCGGACGGGCCGACGATGCCACCGCCGACGAACATTGCCAGGCCGATCATGACCAGTTGCGCCATGCCCACCGGCAGTTGAAAGGCCACGGTCAACAGCGCACTGCAGAGCAGGCAATAACCCATGGTCAACCTGATTTTTCGGGTTGGCGAGCCATGGCAGAGTCGGTCGGCGATGGCGCCGCACACTGGCATGCCGACGGCGGTGCAGAGCATGAAGATCGCGGTGACGGCACCCGCGCTGGTGAGCGGCATGTCGTAGACGCGGTTGAGGTAGCTGGGCAGCCAGGTCAGCAGGGCGCCGATGGTGAACAATTGCAGGCCGCTGCCGATATAGATGCTCAGTACCGAAGACGTCGAGAACAGCGTTCTGAGCGGGGGGTAGACCCTTGGCAGACCGCAGTCCGCATTGCACCGAGGCGCTTCAATGCGGGCAGGTCGCACGACCAGTGCGTACACCACAGTCAATGCCAGGCCATAGACCGCCATGCCGACAAAGGACGCCCGCCAGCCGAAATGAGTGGCGAGGACTCCGCCCAGGCCGATGCCGAGTACCGAACCCACCATGCTTCCGGCCAGGAACGCGCCGGTGATCGTGGAGCGTTGCTGCGGCGGGAAAATGCTCAGCACCACGGCCAGACCGACGCTGCCATAGGCTGCCTCGCCGACGCCGATGAAGAAGCGCGCCACAAACATTTCCTGATAGTTGGAAGCGAAGCCACACATCAGGGTGGCCAGGCTCCAGATGGCGGCCATGAGGATCAGGCTGCGAATACGCCCCCAGCGATCGGCGAATAGCGACAGCGGAAAGGCCAGCACTCCGACGGCGACAGCGACAACGCCGGAGAGCGCTCCCAGCTCGGAATCGGAGAGGCCCCACTCGGCCTTGAGCTGCGGAAAAACCACGGTCAGCACCTGCCGCGACATGAAGTCTGACAGCAGCAGCCCAAAGGTCAGGGCGAAGACCACCCAGGCGTAGGGCCGCGCGATACGCCGCCAGGTGTCACCACGTAATGCTATAGGGGCGTGCAAAGTCACCAGGACTCTCCTCTCGTTACGGCCACGTTCATTGCGCAGCTCTTGTAAATGGGGTGCAGCGATACTTGCGCAGTGCGCTCGTGTTTATGCGAGGTGCACTGCGCAAGCGGGTTTCAACCGTGTTGCGTAAAACCTTTCTGGCCGGACTTGCGGTTCGGCGCAAAGCCGTTTTCGGCCAGGGCCTCATCGGCATCCCTGTAGAAGGTGCCGATCTTGTAGATCTCGCGGGCTTCTTTGCCGTTGGCGACTTCACGGCCCATTTCCCTGGAAATGCGCACCAGTTGTTCGATCTGCTCGACGTTGCTCATCTTGCGATCACGGCCTTGGGTCCAGAGGTTGTCCTCGGTACCGCAACGCACGTGCAGGCCCATGGCAATCGCCATGACGTTCAGTGGTAGTACATTGAGCATGGCGGTTTCCAGGGTCAGCACGGAGCCGTCCGGACAGGCCCGCACGAAGTTCGCCAGGTTGTAGAGGTTGGGAGCGTCGGAGCCGCCACCGATAGCCACCCAGGTCAGGATCAACGGCACGTTGCAAACGCCGCGGCGCATCATGCGCTCGACGGTTTCGAACGAAGGCATGTTGCCGAGCTGAAATTGCGTCTGAATACCGGCCGCCGAGAGGCGTTTGATGTGCTCTTCAACCCATTCCGGGCCGGCCGGAATGGTCATTTCGCGATAGGCGCGATAAATCTCGGGCGTAGCAATGCTGGTGCCGGCAAGGTCGGCTTCGCACATCTGCTCGACGATGTTCATCTGATTGCTGTTGATGGCAATCGTCACCTGGTCGGGCTTGGGCGAGAGTTCGGCCAGCATGTGACGCGTGTCGTCGGAGAGCCATTTGGCGACGTCGCCGTCATCCTCCGGGGCGAAGGAAATCGAGCCGCCTACCTGAATGATCATGTCCGGTACCGCTTCGCGTACGCCGGCGATCAACTCGTTGAACTTGGACAGTCTCTTGGAGCCCTTGCCGTCCAGCTCGCGGACATGCAAGTGGAGCACAGTGGCGCCCGCGTTATAGCAGTCGACTGCCATCTGAACCTGATCCGCCATGGTGACCGGAATGTCTTCCGGGAAGTCCGAAGGCATCCACTCGGGTGCGTAAGGCGCAACGGTGATGACGAGCTTCTGTTGATTTTCGGGGAGCAGGGATCCGTCGAGGAAGTTCATGCATGTCTCCAATCGGTTGTTGTTTTTGTGGTGCTTGTAAGTGATTTCACTGTGGGGTAGCTGGCAGGTTAAAACCTCTCATGTCATGCCAAAAACCTTTCATTTCGTGCCAGCGACAGTGAAGGTTGCCTTCGCTGCCATATACTCGATTGCAGGCCATTGGCGATCGTGCGATCGGCTTCGCACAGAGGAGAAGTGAGGCGATGGGAGCATTCGTAAGGGCTGCAACGCTCAAGCACTACATGGAGGTGGCGCAGAGTCTTGGCCTCAATCCGGGCGAGATGCTGCGTGGCGTGGGCCTGGTGCCAGGCATGCTCAACGACCCGGAATTCCTGCTGCCGCTGGAGGCGGCGCTGAAGCTGCTGGAGAGCTCCGCGGAGCATTCATCGTGCCCGACCTTTGGCCTGCGCATGGCACAAGCCCGGCGCATGTCGGATATCGGCGTCGCCAGTTTGCTGCTCAGTCACCAGCGCACGTTGCGCGACTTGTTGATCACCAGTATCGAGTACCGGCACTTGCTCAATCGCACACTGGCGATGAACCTGGAAACGCTGGGCAAGCTGGTAGTGATCCGCGAGGAGGTCATGGCGCAGGAGGGCGTCGCCAAGCGTCAAGCCACCGAGCTGGCGATTGGAATCCTGCACCGCACGTGTAAATCCGTGATGGGCAGCCAGTGGAATCCGCAGAGTGTGCACTTCACCCATCAAGCGCCGGCAAGCCAGAAGGAACACACGCGATTCTTTCGTTGCCGGGTAGTGTTCGACGCCGAGTTCGATGGCATCGTCTGCAGTAAAGAGGATATTGATCAACCCAATCCGCAGGCGGATCCGGCGATGGTCGGCTATGCGCGGCAGTTCATGGAATCGATGACTGGCGCCAACGAACAATCGGTGGTTTTCGATGTGCGCAAGGCGATCTATCTGTTGATGCCGGTCGGGCGTGCCACTATCCACCAGGTGGCCTACGCACAAGCCGTCAGCGTGCGAACCCTGCAGCGTGAGCTCGACGAGGCGGGCCTGACATTTTCCGCTTTGCTCAACGCTGTGCGTCGCGAGCTGGCGTTGCGTTACATGGAAAACAGGAACTACTCCCTGCAGCGTGTGGGCATGATGATCGGTTACGCGGCGGCGACTTCATTCACTCGCTGGTTTTGCGCTGAATTCGGTTGTTCGCCACGGGAATGGCGAAACCGCAGCAAACAGGCTGCCGGCGATCCGCCTGGTGGACAGGCCCTTGTCCCGCCATGTCAAGGCTGATGTGCGTGGCTGAGCGACACTCCGTTTTCCATCAAGACGGAGTGTTCTTCAATGAAGTTGAAAGATCGAGTTGCCTTGGTTACCGGTGGCGCAGGCGGGTTAGGCCAGGCCATTGCCCTGCGCATGGCTGGCGAAGGCGCCAATGTGGTTATTTGCGACATCAACGAACAGACGCTTGAAACCACCCGTGCCATGCTCGAGGACCTTGGCGCGCAGTGCCTGGCGCTGCGCTGCGACGTCTCGTCGAGCGCTGAAGTAAACGCCATGTTCGAGCAGATCGACGCGCGTTTCGGCACGCTGCACATCCTCGTCAACAATGCCGCGCTGGTGCCGGACAAACCCCATGATGACGAACGACGCAAGCGCCACTACGCGCTGGTGACCCAGCCGCTGCCCCGACAGTCGCTGGAGATCACTCGCCACATGGACGATGCGCAATGGAAGCGCTTCTGGGCGGTGAACGTCGACGGCGTGTTCTATTGCACCCGGGCGGCCTTGCAGCGCATGGAGCCCCAGGCCTACGGCAAGATCATCAACATCGCCAGTATTGCCGGTATTTCCTCCATGGGCGCGCACAGCCCTCACTACTCCGCGGCCAAAGGCGCAGTCGTTGCCTTCACCCGCGCGGTGGCCTACGAGGTGGCCGGCGCCAATGTGCAGGTCAATGCCATTTGTCCCGGTGGCGTACTCACCCCGGCCTTCGAGCACTACCTCGGTCAACAATCACCTGAGCAACTGAGCGTGTTCAAACAGGTCCTGCCGCTGGGGCGGTTGGGCAAGGGTGAGGAATACGCGGCGCTGGTTTCCCACCTGGCTTCTGATGAGTGCTACCTGGTCGGCTCGATCGTCAACGCCAGTGGCGGCACCTACATTTAAGGTTTTCGGGAGGGCCGGTCGGGCCTCCGGTCGACCGTCCCGAAATGTCAAATCGATGCCCCGCCAAGTCAATCCTGCTCAAGGCACTCCTCGTAGAGTGAGTTCCGGGACTAGCGCTTGCCCATCCGTAGCATGAACCCCGATTACCCGTCGTCAACTGCAAGGCTGGAGCCCGCCCGCCATGTCTGACGGCAAGCCACAACACAAAAACAATAAAGGTGTATCACCCGATGAAGAGTCGCAATCTCCTGTGCGCGCGCCGTCAACTGCTCGCCACGGCTATCCTGGCCTCGAGCCTGCCGACCACCCACGCTTTCGAGTTTGACACTGGCAGCGAAGACTGGTCCGTGCGCTTCGACAACACCGTCAAGTACAACTATGGCGTGCGTACGGAAAGTGCCGACAAACGTATCCTGGATACGCCCAACAGCAACGACGGTGATTACAACTTCCGCAAGGCCGGCACCAATATCACCAACCGCGTCGACCTGCTGTCTGAACTGGATGTGGTCTACCAGAACACGATGGGCTTTCGTGTCAGTACCGCGAGTTGGTACGACAAGGCTTATGAGAACACCGGCTCGAACTCCAACCCGTTCGTAAACGGCAACGACGAGTATTCATCGATTTCCGGGTTCGGCGGGCGTCCGGCGGCGCCAGCCATTTTTGGCAGCCCGCACCTGAGCAACTATGCCCAGCGTTATTACAACGGGCCGTCGGGTGAAGTCCTCGATGCCTTCGTGTTCTACAACACGCAGATTGGCGACGAGACCCTGCTGGGTATCAAGGCTGGCCAGCACAACGTGTTCTGGGGCGAGACGGTACTCAATCCGGTGCATTCGTTGAGCTATGGCCAAGCGGCCCTCGACCTGGCCAAGGCGGCGGCGTCGCCGGGTACCGAAGCCAAGGAACTGTTTGTGCCACGCAACCAGATCTCAACGACCTTGACCCTCAACCCGGAACTGACCCTGGGTGCCCAGTATTTCCTGGACTGGGAGGGTGCACGCTTGCCTGAGGCCGGTACTTTCTACAGCGGTTCTGACGTAGTGGGCTTCGGTGCTCAGTCGTTCCTGCTGGGACATACAGGCGGTGCGGGACTGGCGGGGCCGAACGGCACCTTGACCACTGTGCGCCGCGGCGATGACTACACCCCGGACAATCAGGGTGATTTTGGCCTGATGCTCAAATGGTCGCCCGAGTGGCTGGACGGAACCCTGGGCGCTTACTACCGCAAAACCTCGGACATTCTCCCGCAAGCGGTCCTCGACACGCGAGGCCTGACCAGTGTGGGTGGCGTGGCAGGGCTGCGTAATTCGATCAGCACGGCCACCTATGAGTTTGCCTATGGCGACGACATCGACATCTACGGCCTGAGCCTGTCCAAGGAAGTCGGCGGCGTCAGTGTCGGCAGTGATTTGAACATTCGCCATAACATGCCGCTGGCCAGTATTCCGGCAATCATCAGCGCAGCCGGTCCTGGCGGATTGCAGGCAGGTCTTGGCTTGCTCCCGGCGCGCAGTCCGGGCACCGGCGTGATCACCGATGTGCCACGCGACGGCGACAGCCTGGCCGCCACCGGCGACACGCTGCACTGGACCATCAACGGTCTGGTCTCGATCGCCGACACGCCGCTGTTTGATTCAGCCACCCTGCTGGGTGAGTTGTACTACAGCAATCTGCTGAGCCTGGATAGCAAAAACGAGGCGCTCTACAAGGGCGAGGACACCTATCGCGGTATCGACAAACCGACGCGGGACAACTGGGGTGTGGCTGTCAACTTCACGCCGACCTGGTACCAGGTGTTTCCCGGTGTCGACCTGAGCGCACCGATGTCGGTCAACGTCGGCATCGATGGCGTGTCCCCTGTGGTAGCCGGTGGTGCGGAAGATGCCGGCAACTACGCCGTCGGTGTCAGCGCTGCGATCTACAACCAGTACTACGTCGACCTCAAGTACGTCGACGCCTTTGGCAAAACCACCGACTGCGACGACGGTGCAAACGATGGTTCCACCCCCAATGCTCTGGATGGCACGCAGCGCTACACCTGTTACGCAGGCGGTCTGGCGTCTGCCTCCGGCTCCGGTGCCACGGAAGATCGCGGTGCTGTCTACCTGACGCTCAAAACCACCTTCTGATTCACCCATTGCCACGCGCATGCAGGAGAACAATAAAATGAAATTCGCCTATACCCTGATGGCTGCCTCCCTGGCCCTGGCCCTTGCCGGGCCATCCCACGCCGCTGTCGACGCCAATGAAGCCGCCAAACTGGGTAATCAGTTGACCCAGATCGGCGCCGAGAAAGCCGGTAACGCCGACGGTTCAATTCCAGCCTACGCGGGCGGCTTGACCACCCCGCCGGCCGGCTTCAAGGCGGGCGACAAAGGACGTCCCGATCCGTTCGCAGCAGAGAAACCGCTGCTGGTGATCGATGGCAAGAACGTCGACCAGTACAAGGGCCAGTTGACTGCCGTGACCGCTGAGCTGGCCAAGCGATACCCCACTTTCAAAATCGAGGTGTACCCGACGCATCGTACGGCTGCGCTGCCGTCGGGCGTGTTGGATAACACGGTAAAAAATGCCACGGCGACTCGGTCCACCAACGGTGGCAATTCCATCGAGAATGCGCTGCCAGGCATTCCATTTCCGATCCCGAAGACAGGCGCCGAGGCCATCTGGAACCACTTGCTGCGCTACCAGGGCGTCAACCTCCAGACCAAGTATGACAACTGGAACGTCGACTCCGCTGGTGTCTCCAGCCTGGCCACGACCGGCGTGGCGCAGATCAACTATGCCGCCTATGACGACCTGTCCAAACCCCTCGCGGCCTCGGACACCTATTACCAGATCAAGCTGGCTTTCACAGGTCCCGCCCGCCGTGCCGGTGAGGCCGTACTGTTGCGCGATGCGGTGAACCCGCTGGAGCAACCGCGCCGTGGCTGGCAATACCTGCCGGGGCAGCGCCGCGTGAAGCTGGCGCCGAGCCTGGCGTACGACACGCCTAACCCGGGCAGTGCCGGCGCTTCCACCTGGGACGATTCTTTCGTCTTCAACGGTGCGCTGGACCGCTATGACTGGAAGCTGGTTGGCAAGCAGGAAATGATCGTTCCGTACAACACCTACCGTGTGACGTATCAGAAAGATTTGAAGCCGATGATGACGCCCAATCACCTGGCTCCCGAGTTCGTTCGCTGGGAAAAACACCGCGTCTGGGTGGTTGAGGCGACCCTCAAGCCGGGCGCTCGCCACATCTACGCCAAGCGCCGCTTCTACCTGGATGAGGACAGCTGGGTGGCTCTGGCATCCGACCAATACGATGCGAACGGCCAACTGTACCGGGGCGTTTACACCTTCCTCAGCCAAAGCTATGACCAACAGGTACCGGATGCCTCGCCTTACCTGAGCTACGACCTGATCGGCGGGACTTACAGCGCCGTCGGTTTTCCCGGCCCATACGGTGGCATCAAGTACAGCGAAGCGCTGAGCAAGACCCAGTGGACGCCGGAATCCCTGGCGGGTGCCGGTATCCGTTAACGACGTCTCCGCTACTGCCGATCGCTGATCACTGACCGCGCAGTTTTTTGCGCCGGGTTGTACTCGTGTACACACCGGCGCCTTTTTTCATGAGGGCGCCATATGGGCTCCTGTCACAAGAAAATGGCATTACTGGTGCTGGGGACGCTGGCGTTGCTGCAGGGAGCAGTGCAGGCATCGACCTACGTCGACGTGCTGGACCTGCCGGCCCAATCCAGTGCTCTGGCGGTGCGCAGTCCCTTGCTGGGCGTTGCCCATGCCGGGCAACGCCTGGTCTCGGTGGGACAGCGCGGTCACATTCTTTATTCCGATGACGCCGGGCAGAACTGGCGGCAGGCCACAGTGCCGGTCAGCTCCGATCTCACGGCGGTGAATTTTCCTACGGCAACCCAGGGCTGGGCGGTCGGCAATGACGGCGTGATATTACACAGCAGCGATGCCGGAGCGACCTGGACCAAGCAGCTGGACGGCCGCCAGATCGGCGCGCTGATGCTCAAACACTACACCGCCTTGGCCAATGCCGAGCCGGGGAACGAACAATGGGCCGCGCTGGCCGCCGATGGCCAGCGGCTGAGCGAGGAGGGCGCGGACAAGCCGCTGCTCGACGTCTGGTTCGCCAACGAAAAGCTCGGTTATGCAGTGGGCGTGTTCAATCTGATCCTGCGCACCGAAGACGGCGGTCAGAGCTGGACGCCGTATCAGGACCGAACCGAGAACCCACAGGGGTTGCACCTCAATGCCATCGCCTCCACAGGTGATGCGTTGTATATCGCGGGCGAACAAGGCTTGCTGCTCAAATGGGACGAGGCCGGGCAGCGTTTCATGGCACTGCAAACCCCTTATCAAGGCAGCTTTTTCGGTGTGGTCGGCAAGCCTGGCGAAGTGATTGCCTATGGTCTGCGCGGGCATGTGTTCCGCAGCACTGATGGTGGCCTCAACTGGGCCCGGCTCGACAGCGATATGCAGGTCATCCTCACCGCCGCGACGCTGGACGCCGATGGCCACTTCCGGCTTTTCACCCAGGCTGGGCACATGCTCATGAGCCCAGGCGGCAACGCGCCGCTGCAACTGATGCCACAGGCCCAGCAGACACCGGTGGCCGGTGCCACCCTGGCCACCAATGGCGCGCTGGTATTGGTTGGCGGTCGCGGTGTACGCACGCTGTCCGTCGAATAACGATAAGAATAAGAGCGAGTACCCAGACATGGGCAATATGAAGCAAGACACCATGCCGGTGATCCGCGAACTGCTGGACTTTGACCAACGCTCCGGCAATCGGCTGGAACGACTGGTGTTCAACCATCGCCCGTGGTTCATGCTGATCATGGCGCTGGCGACCGTGGTGCTGGGTTACATGGCCGTGACCCGGCTGGAACTGCGTCCCAGCTTCGAAAAGATGATTCCGCAGAGCCAGCCATACATCCAGAACTACCTTGAGCATCGTCAGTCGCTGCGCGGGCTGGGCAACTCTGTACGCGTGGTGGTGGAAAACACCCAGGGCGATATTTTCGATCCGGATTACCTGACGGTCCTCAAGCAGGTCAACGACGAACTGTTCCTCATGCAGGGCGTCGACCGTGCCTGGATGAAGTCGCTGTGGAGTCCGGCTGTACGCTGGACCGAAGTCACCGAGCAAGGCTTCCAGGGCGGCCCGGTGATGCCGGATGCCTACCAGGGCAGTGCAGCGGACATCGAACAACTGCGCCAGAACATCAACCGCGCCGGTATGGTCGGCAGCCTGGTGGCCAGCGACTTCAAATCGAGCATGCTCATCGTGCCGCTGCTGGACAAAACCTCGGCCACCGGCCAGAGCATCAACTACCACGACTTCTCCCGTCTGCTTGAACAGCGCTTGCGCGACAAGATCGAGTTCGCCGGCGGCGCCCAGCACAAGGCCGGGGAGGAGGGCACCGGCAAGTACAAGGTGAGGGTGATTGGCTTCGCCAAGCTGATGGGTGACCTGATCGACGGGCTCATTCAGGTGATGATGTTCTTCGGTCTGGCGGTGTTCACCTCGTTGCTTATCATCTACGCCTACACACGCTGTGTACGCAGCACCTTGCTGGTGGTCGGCTGCTCGCTGATCGCAGTGATCTGGCAACTGGGCATTGTCGCCTGGCTGGGTTATGCCATCGACCCGTACTCGGTACTGGTGCCGTTCCTGATCTTCGCCATCGGCGTGTCCCATGCGGCGCAGAAGATGAACGGCATCATGCAGGACATCGCCCGTGGCACCAACAAACTGATCGCCGCGCGTTACACCTTCCGCCGTCTGTTCGTTGCCGGCGTCACCGCCTTGCTCGCCGATGCGGTGGGTTTTGCCGTGTTGATGCTGATCGACATCCCGGTGATCCAGGACCTGGCGATCACCGCCAGCATTGGTGTCGCCGTGCTGATTTTCACTTCCCTGCTGCTGATGCCGGTGGCGTTGTCCTACATCGGCGTCGGGCGCAAAGCCGCCGAGCGCGCGCTGAAGATCGACACCCGCGCCGCCGGGCATCGTGGCTTTGGCAAACTGTGGGACCTGCTCGACCGTTTCACCACGCGCAAGTGGGCGACCGGCACTCTGCTGGTGGCGGTGTTGCTGGGTGTCGGCGGCTTCATGGTCAGCCTGCAGCTTAAGATCGGCGACCTCGACAGCGGTGCGCCGGAGCTGCGCGCCGACTCGCGTTACAATCGCGACAACGCCTACATCACCAGCCATTACGCACTGTCCAGCGATCAGTTTGCGGTGATGATCAAGACCGCGCCGGAAGGCTGCCTGAACTATCAGACGCTGGTGTTGGCCGACCGCCTGGCCTGGGAGCTGCAGCAGCATCCCGGGGTACAGACCACGGTGTCGCTGGTCAACGCGGTACGGCAGATCACCGCCGGTACCTACGAAGGCAATCCCAAGCTGAACAACATCCAGCGCAACCAGAACGTGCTCAACTACGCGGCGCAACAGGCCTCGGTCAACGCCCCGGAGCTGTTCAACACCGACTGTTCGCTGATGCCGGTGATTGCCTACCTCAAGGATCACAAGGCCGAGACACTCGACGCCGTGGTCGCCATCGCGGACCGGTTTGCCCGGGAAAACAGCAGCGAAGATCGCCAGTTCCTGCTGGCTGCCGGCAATGCCGGGATCGAGGCGGCGACCAATATCGTGGTGCGCGAGGCCAACCGCACGATGCTGCTGTACATCTACCTGGCCGTGACCCTGTTTTGCCTGATCACCTTCCGCAACTGGCGGGCGACGCTTGTGGCGATGTTGCCGCTGGTACTGACCTCGATTCTCTGCGAGGCCTTGATGGTGGCCATGGGCATCGGCGTGAAGGTGGCGACCCTGCCAGTGATTGCCCTGGGCGTCGGCATCGGCGTGGACTACGCCTTGTATCTGCTCAGCGTGCAACTGCAATACCAGCGTCAGGGCCTGTCGCTGTCAGACGCTTACCGCAACGCCGTGGCGTTCACCGGGCGGGTCGTGGGACTGGTCGGGATTACCCTGGCGGCCGGGGTCATCTGCTGGGCCTGGTCGCCGATCAAGTTCCAGGCCGACATGGGCATCCTGCTGACCTTCATGTTTCTGTGGAACATGCTTGGCGCCTTGTTGCTGATTCCGGCGCTGTCGTACTTCCTCCTCCACGGCGCACGAGTGAATGGACGTGTCCGTGAATCAAACCACTTGAAAGTCCAGGAATCACAATGAACGTTTTGATCGTACACGCTCATCCCGAGCCACAATCGTTTACCGCTGCCCTGCGTGACCAAGCGGTTGAGACATTGCAAGCGCAAGGACATCAGGTCAGGGTGTCCGACCTGTATGCGATGAGCTGGAACCCGGTGGCGAGTGCCCGGGACTTTTGCATCCGGGAGAACCCCGAGTACCTGGTCTACGCGCTCGAACAACGCCGCAGCAGCAAAGAGCAGACGCTCGCCGCCGATATCCAGCAAGAGCTCGACAAGCTGCTGTGGGCAGACCTGCTGATTCTCAATTTTCCGATCTACTGGTTCTCGACACCGGCCATCCTCAAGGGCTGGATTGACCGGGTCCTGGTATCCGGCATCTGCTACGGCGGCAAACGTTTCTACGATCAAGGTGGCCTGAGCGGCAAAAAGGCACTGGTGAGCGTGACGTTGGGCGGGCGTGAACACATGTTCGGCGAGGATGCCATTCATGGTCCTCTGGAAGACATGCTGCGCCCGCTCTTGCGCGGGACTCTGGGTTATGTCGGACTTGAGGTGCTGCAGCCATTTGTCGCCTGGCATGTTCCGTACATCAGTGCTGAAGCCCGACAGGAATTTTTGCTCGGTTATCGCCGGCGGCTAGAGAACATAAATGCGGATGAACCCATGGTGCATCCACGCTTAAGTCAGTTCGATGATCAGCTTTATCCTCTGCACCCGTACCGTCAATCCGGCTGCATACCCCCCCAGCTGACAGGCGCCGATAAGCCGCCTGTTCAGCCTTGAGGATCGCCGCGCCCATCGCCGAATACACCGCGTCATCGATGATATCGGCGGCGCACACCCCCCAGGCGAAGCCCTGGGCGGTCGAAACGTGAAGCAGTATCACCGGCACGTCAACGCTCTGCACGATGTCATTCAGTGCCCGGCTCCAGGTGTACTTCAGGAACTCCGAGGGGCAACAGAACGCCTTGGGCAAGTTCATTGCAACTGAAGGTCGGACGGTGGAAACCGGGGACACTGTCTAGAGGTGGCATGCAAGTTCCTTTCTTGATCAAGTTGCCGACATTGCATGCAAGCGCAGGTATGGGCCTGGTTTACGGGTGGAACGGCGGCCATTGATTCAAAGCGGTTGAGTGCAACGCATTATTGGAAAAACAGCGTTTGGCAAAAAACCACTTGGTACGGGCAAAGCCCCCAATGTTGGTAATGCTGCTCACTTAAGCTGGGGCACACTCTTGTGGCGAGGGGGCTTGTCGGACCGCCGCACCGCCCCGTTCGGCTGCGGAGCAGTCGTAAAACCACTACACGCGGTATACCTGATACACCTCGGTGGCAGGTTTTGGGGACGCTTCGCGGCCCAGCGGGGTGGTGCGGCGGTCCGACAAGCCCCCTCGCCACAAAGTGTGCTACCCGCTTAAGTGAAAGCATTACCCCAATGTCGGGGATTACAACTAAAAGCGGTCTACAGATTTTCTAGACAGTGGCCAGGATCAACAGCAAGTCAATGCGCGACATGAACTCCGTTGCGGTCACCAGACTCCCGATAACCAACAGTACGATCGTCATGACGGGCATTGGCGTGGCCCCCAGATCTGCCAGCAATTGAAGGCGTGCAGGCGTGCTCTGGACAGGCGCGTTGGTTGCCGGTAAGGCGATGGAGTTGGCTGTTGTCAGCACCGTCAAATTCATGAGTGTCGCTGCCAACGCAATCATGACAAGTGCCACATTTTCTTCCTCCATCTTGAATGCCTCCACCACCGGCCGGGCCACTGCGGTTGTATTGTGAGATGGGCTAACGCAAGCCTTGGGCCAACATGCGGGAGGCCTGGGGTAAGCGATGAAAGGAGGGGATAACGACGCTACAAACCGCTTCGCTGCGCCATGGGGCGTTGTGAGTCAGAGGGAACTCCTCTGCCGTTAATTCGCAATTTACCCGTCCACCATTTTTCAGTTGCCTGTTCTGGCGCCTGAGAAAAAAGCGGTCAGCACCCGCCTGGTGATCCAGCGCAGGTGCTCAAAGCCGGGTTTATGCAAAACCGATAAATGACAGGATAAACAGGACAATCACTACAGCACCGACGATGTAGATAATATTGTTCATGGCATCACCTCTCCGTTTCGATTGGCTTGCGACACAGGGGTGTCTTAATACAGCTGACACCAACGCGCGCAATTGCGTTCCGCAATCCATTGCACGGATGAGTGTGTTGCCACGCAGGCAAGCGTCAGCGCTGCTGCGACTCGTGCAACGTAAAGGTCCCAATGGAGGAGGCAGGCGGTGGATATGCCGTGGCCGATAGATGCCTGTTGCCCGACTGGGCAACAGGCGTTGATGGCTAGCGGTTAAAGCGTTCAGCGAGGCTGTGCAGGTACTCGGCCATGGCTTCCAGATCCTGGCTGATGGCGGCGCCTTGCTTGGCCTGTGCGGCGCTGTCGTCACACAGTTGCGCAATTCGCGTGATCTGTTGATTGATATCTTCAGTCACGTGGCTTTGCTCTTCGGAAGCCGACGCCATTTGCTGGCTCATGTCGGTGATGCGGCTCACGGCCTGGCTGATTCCCACCAGGGCTGACTGCACCGCCTCGACACGCTGCATGCTGTCGCGGGAAATCTGCTCACCCCGGCTGGCGGTCGTGACTGCCCGTTCGGCACCGACATGCAGCGAGGCGATGATGCCGTGGATCTGCTCGGTGGATGTGCGCGTGCGTTGTGCCAGTGAGCGTACCTCATCGGCAACCACGGCAAATCCCCGACCTTGCTCGCCTGCCCGGGCCGCCTCGATCGCCGCGTTGAGCGCCAGCAGGTTGGTTTGTTCGGCAATCGAGGTGATGACGTCCACGACACTGCCGATCGACTGCGTCTCGCTGGCCAATGCGTTGACCGCCTCGCCGATTTCGTTGACCGCGTCTTTCATCGTTGCCATGGCGAGCAGACTTTGCCGGGCCAGCTCACTGCCGTCGCGAGTCAACTGGTCGGCTTCGGACGCGGCATGGGCAGTGCTGACCACGTTCTGCGTGACTTGCTGGTTCGTTGCCGCCATCTGCGAGATGGCAGCGGCAGACTGATCCGTCTCACTGCGCTGGCGATCAAGGGCCTGGGCTTGGGAACCTGAGAGTTCCGATGACTGTGCGGCCTTGGCCTTTACATTGATCCCGGCATCGACAAGTCGGCTCAAGGCGGTCTGCAAGCGAGCTTCCTCACTGAGCATGGCCATATCCAGTCGCCCCTGGGGACCGTGGTTGTCGCTATAAGTGAGCGCGACCAACGGGTCGGAAAACGCTTTCGGATGTTCGGCCAGAGTGCGCTCGATGGCTCTGCGTTGTCGGGACTCGATCAAATACCAGGCGATAAACAGACTCGCCACCAGGGCCCCTTGGGCCGCTGTTTTTGGTAGCCACTGATAGGCCGACAGAGAAATACCGGCTGCCATCAGTAATGGCCAGCCGTGTTGCAACGGGCGAAGAATGCGCGCGCTCAGCGAAACGATCGGCTTACCGGCGCGCATCCTTGCATAAAGTGCTGCTGCGCGACGCACCTGGTCGCGGCTGGGTACCGAGCGAACCGACTCGTAACCACTCATGCGACCGTTTTCATAGATGGGCGTGACGTAGGCACTGACCCAATAGAAGTCACCATTTTTCGCGCGATTTTTGACAATGCCCATCCAGGGTTTGCCTTGCTTGATGGTGTGCCACATGTGAATGAAGACCCCCGGTGGCATATCGGGGTGGCGAACCATGTTATGGGGCTGGCCGATCAATTCGTCGTAGGTGAAACCGCTGATGGCAACAAAGGCATCATTGCAATAAGTGATGCGGCTATCGAGGTCAGTGGTGGAGATCAATCGTTGGTCGGCGGGAAATATTCTTTCATGCTCGGTTACGGGCAAATTCACACGCATAGAGTGCGATTCCTCTTGGAATTATTAGTATGAGTCAGAGCATGTAATTCGGAACCATGGCGCAAGGCATCCAACAAGTACGCTGTGCTACAGCCTCCCCATGTACTTGTATGACACAGTGGCTCGCGCCAATCGGCTGGTCACCGACACTGCTGGCGATCGTTTCTACGCGAAAAACATGGCAGATGGCCATGCTTTCAGCGACAAATACTTTTCATTCCATGACAATAACGGTGTGTTAAACACAGATTTTCCAGGCGTGCAGCCGGGGCAGATTTTCTGTGGGGGGCGAGTAGGGGGATCGACCGAAGTCAGAGGTGGATCGACTGGCCGCACAAGTACGAATCCTCCCTGCCCGTTGGCCAGGAAAGGGAGGTTCGCAATGGACTGGCGTCCATGGTGCACAATCGTGGCTGCGTACGCATCCATTCAGATGAGTCGCAGCCGGTTTACAAGGCTGGCGTTACAACAACGAAATCGGGTAGCTGACGAAAATCCGGTTTTCATCGAATTCATTGGTGCTGAAGTCCCGACGAATGCTGGAGTTGCGCCACTTCACGCTCAGGTTCTTCAAGGCGCCGGACTGAACGACATAGGCCAACTCCGATTCGCGACCCCATTCCTTGCCATCGGTGATTGCACCGATATGCACGTTATCGCCACTCAAGTAGCGGTTCATCATCGTCAGCCCGGGAACACCGACGGTTGCGAAGTTGAAGTCGTGACGAACCTGCCAGGACTGCTCCTGCGCGTTATCGAAACTGGAGTTGTAACTGTCGTTGGCCAAGGTACCGCCGCTGGCACCGTTGACGCGCATCCACGCGGTATCTCCGGTGAGCTTTTGCAAGCCGACATAAAACGTGTTGCCGCCCAGTTTTGCAGAGAACAGACCGAAAGCGGTCTTGTTGTCCATGTCACCGGCCAGGCTGGCACCGTCTTCCTTGCCAATGAAGTAGCCCATGTTGGCGCCGAGCGTCCAGTCACCTACAGGCTGGCTGTGGCTGAGGCTGAAGTACTGTTGCTGGTAGATGTCCTGGAGCTCGTCGTACCAGAGCCCGACCGTAGTGCGCTTCTCGTTGAAGGTGTACTCACCGCCGCCGTAGTTGAATCGGTCGGAAGTGAACGCCGCTTTGCCGTTCATGGACATGTCTTCCATGCTGGCGTCATTGCGTGGGCTGTTCTGCCTGATCTGACCACCATACAAAGTCAGCCCGCCGATTTCCTGGGAGGTAATCTGCGCACCACTGAAGGTCTGTGGCAACGAACGACCGTCGTCGGAGCGCAGAATCGGCAGTGCACTGACGAATTCGCCTACTTTTACCACGGTTTTTGAGACCTTGGCCTTGGCGGCAACCCCCAGCCGACCAAAATCATCAGCCGGACGCCCATCATCATGGACCGGCAACAGCTGGGTGCCACGGGTGCCTTTGCCACCGTCGAGCTTTTGCGAATAAAGCCCCAGTACATCGACGCCAAAACCTACCGGCCCCTGGGTATAGCCGGAGCGGGCATCGAGGATAAAGTTTTGCGTCCATTCCTCTGCTTTGTTCTGAGGTGCAGCGCTGGTCGGGTAGGCGGGGTTGACGAAGTTGCGATTGATGTAGGCGTTGCGCAGATTGAGGGTGGCAGTAGCGCCCTCGATGAAACCGCTGTTTTCGTCGGCATGGACAACAGTCGTCGAGCCGGCACCAAGTGCCAGGGCCAGGCCGATCAATGAGTATTGTGCGGGCACGTTACGGCGAAAAGGGGTGTGGCGCATGTTGGTTTCTCGCAGTGAATTATTATTTTTCAGCAGTGTTTTGCAGCCGGCGACGCAATTTCAGGTGCAGGCGGCCCTGGCAACAATTTGCCGAGAGACCGCCGTGCAAGCGTCTGGAGAAGAGGTGGATCAGTTGTTGGCTGACTGACGACGCAACAGGTCATCAATGGCCCGGATTGCCAGGGGATACCCATCGGCTCCCATGCCGCAAATCACCGCATTGACCGCGCCGGACATGATCGAGTGGCGATGCAGTTCATCGCGGGCATGGATGTTCGACAGGTGCAGTTCAATCAGCGGTGTACTGAGCAACTTCAGGGCATCGAGTACCGGAATCGAGTGAAACGAAAAGCCGGCCGGGTTGATGATCAGTGCCGCGCCTTGTTCGAAAGCCTCTTGAATCCAGTCGACCATCACGCCTTCGTGGTTGGTCTGGCGAAAGTCGCATACCAGGTCAAGTTCCTCGGCCAGCCTTTCACTTTGCTGGCGAATCTGGTCGAGTGTGGTGTGCCCGTAAATGTGCGGCTCACGACGACCCAGCAGGTTCAGATTAGGGCCGTTGAGGATGAAGACGGTGCGGTTCATGGTCGTCCTGCTGCGTTATTTGGAAAGAATGGCTGAAGCGCGAGTGTCGACCGCGTCGTCTTCGGCGACAGCGTTCAGGTCGATGCCGCGGGTTTCCGGACCGATGACGATCATTGCCAGCGAGATCAGGTTGATCACCGCGCACAGGGTCACCAGAGGCCACGGCGAGTTGTTCGACTGGCTCATCAGGTACACAGCGATCATTGGCATAGGGCCGCCGATGACCAGGTTCGCACCGGTGTAGGCCAGCGCCGAGCCCGAGTAACGGACCTGGGTCGGGAAGGCTTCGGCGAATGCCACCGGCTGAATGCCGCTCTGGAACTGGGTGAAGCCCAGGAACAGCCCCATGATCGCCATGATGGCAGGGACGTTCATCGTGTTGAGGATCGGGAAGTAGACGAACAGGATCAGCAAGGTCATGCACGAACCAAACGCCAGCGCCTTTTTACGGCCCCAACGGTCGGACAGATAACCACCGGCCAGCGCACCGAAAATCGCACACATGTTCGCCACCATCAGCGACATGAAGCCCGTCGACTGGCTGAAACCCAGGTGCTTGGTCAGGTAGCTGAGGGAGAAGATCACGATCAGATAGAACAGTGCTGCGGGCGAGCAGAAGAAAAACATCAGGCGCAGGATGGTTTTGTAGTGGCCACCGACTGCGGATTTGAGTGGGCTTTTTTCCTGCTTGACCGGGGTCTTTTTCAAGGCGACGAAGGCCGGGGTTTCATCGACTTTCAGGCGAATGAAGATCGCGACAATCACCAGCACAAAGCTCATGAGGAACGGAATTCGCCAGCCGAAGCTTTCGAACTGCTCGCTTGAGAGTGTCGCTGCCAGGCCCATCAACACGCCGTTGGCCAATATCTGACTCAGTGGTGAGCACAAGCCGAGCATGCCCGAATAACGCCCGCGACGATCTGGGGTTGCGTGCTCCAGCGCCATCAGTTGCGCCCCGGTGGACTCACCACCCAGAGCAAAGCCCTGGATGATGCGCAGCAGTACCAGAAGAATCGGTGCCAGGATGCCAACCTGAGCATAGGTAGGCAATAAGCCCATCAATACCGACGCCAGGCCCATCATGCTCACGGTGGCCAGCATCAGGTTGCGGCGCCCGAGTTTATCGCCAAGGTAACCGCAGGTAATGGCGCCCAAAGGCCGTGCCGCAAGGCCCACGCCGAAGGTCGCCAGGGAAGCGAGCAGGCCGGCAGTCGGTTCCATCGCCGGGAAAAACAGCTTGGGCAGAATGGTCGCCGACACGGCGCCATACAGGGTGAAGTCAAACCATTCCAGGGCGGTGCCAATGGTCGCGGCGGTCACCGCTTTGCGAGGCATGCGCAAATCAGGAGTCTCGTGACTGGTTGTGCTCATTGAGGTGCTCGTCATGTTTTTTATGGTTATGGGGTGCCCCTACGATCCAGTCCGGGCTAGGGCGCCAGCAGGAAACGTCGAAGTGAGTAGACGTTAACCGATACTGCCTGCAGAATAATTATCGAAATCCAGACAAATAGATAAGCCAGCCTTATGGGTGGAGGAATATGGAACTGCGTCACCTGAAAGCCTTTGTGGTAGCCGCCGACCTGCAGCACTTCAGCCGCGCCGCCGAGCAACTGGGCATTGCGCAGCCGGCGCTGAGCCAATTGATGCGCACGCTCGAATCCGAGTTGGGGCTGGCGCTGTTCCGGCGGGAAAACCGTGGAGTGGCGTTGACCGCTGCCGGCGAGGCGTTCCTGCCCCATGCGCGGCAGTCCATCGAGTCCAGCGAGCTGGCAACCGCCGCCGCGCGGCGTGCCCGGCGCGGGGAAGTCGGCGAAATCAACATCGGCTATCACTCGGCGTTGTTCGAGGCCAATTTGCCGCAATTACTCCGGCATTACTTCAGCACCTTTCCCGAAGTCAAAGTGACGCTGGTGGATGCCGGTATTCGTGCGCAGTTCGACATGCTGCTCGACCACAAGCTTGATCTGGCCTTCGCGCGGGTATTCAAGGATCACCTGCCAGACCGTTTGCGCACCCATCATTTCAGTCAATCCAATCTTGTGCTGCTCATGCCGGACAACCATGAACTGGCCGAAACTTTTGCCGGAGAATTGGCGATGTTGCGCCACGAGAAGTTCGTTTTCCTGCAGGACACCTCGGGTATCGGGCTGACCTCGCACACGCTTCAGGCCTGTCGCCAGAATCAATTGCATCCGAAGAACATCATGTACGTGCCGTCGCTGATGAGTATTCCCGGATTGGTTGCAGCGGGCATTGGTCTGAGCATCGTGCCTGAAACGATGACACGCCTGAGCATGCCGGGCATACGCATTGTACCCTTGGCTCAACCGGAGATGGTCAGTGAGTTGTCGCTGATTTCCAGGATCGACGAGCGTTCAAGCGCGGTGCTGCACTTTATCGAAGAGGCTCACGGGTGGGGATGAAGACTGTGAAGGACAGAGTGATGTAGCAGGGCGCTGGCATCGGCCGCCATCACTCGTCCGATGCCCAGCCAGGCGGGAGGTACTAGCGTTTGATCAGGGAGATTTTCGTCCCTTCGATACTGACCCCGGCCATTAACCCTTGCTGGTCGAAGATGAAAGCGTACGCATCTTCTTTGAGCGTCGAGCTGGAGAGATTCTTCGACACCCCTTCATCGACTACAACAACCGTTGGCCCGACACCGATTTCCCAGCCCTTGGTTTCAGCTACGTATTTCACGGCTTTGTCGGACATCAGAAAAACCGCATAGCCATACGACTGGGCGCCAGCCTGCAGACCCCAGGATCCGCTGACGGAGTTGTAATAATCGACAACCTGGGTGCCTTTCATCAGTACGCCTTCACCATAGCTGCCGCCGAATACCAGGCCCGCCTTGATGATTTTCGGGAAGACGAGTACTGCCTTGGCCTGGCGTGCGATGTTTTCAGCAGCTGGATTGGCTTTGAAGAGACCTTGCAAGGCTTGTTTGGAGTCAGCATTCAGATCTTCGGCCGTGGCCGCGCCGGCGGTATTGAGGAGGCTGGCCGATGCCAATGTTGCGGCGGCGAGGAAGAACGACAGGAAGTAGCGCATTGATTGATTCATTTCCGTACTCCGATAGGGGAGCGGTGGATGGGATCAGCAGGCAGTGCCTGAGTGAGGCAGGAACCGAGCCTGATGAAGTTATCCGGCGCACCCTGAAATTGAGGATTGCAAGCATCGCACTTGAGTGAAACAGGCCCAATGCCATTGAACAGGCGCGATGCCATCACCTGTTGTGACCACTGGGCAAGGGCAGGGTTCGTTGCCCGGACCTGGATCGAAAGAATAAATCGATTATCGTGCGCCGCGCTGTCTTCTCCATTATCTGGCCTGATCCTGACCTTTGTAAGGTAACTCAACCCGCGCCACCAATCCTCCACCCTTGCGATTGTGCAAAACCAGGTTCCCGCCCAGTTCACAAACAATCCCCCGCGCTGCCGAGAGCCCAAGCCCGACCCCGGCGGTGTCACGGTTGTGTGGTGACTCGAGGCGAAAGAACGGATCGAACACCCGTTGCAGTGCCGCTTCGGGAATACCCGGCCCCTCGTCGCTGACTTCGATGCAGACCCCATGCTCGTCACAACTGAGCGTGGTATGGGGATGCTTTCCATACTTCACGGCGTTTTCCAGCAGGTTGACGATCACGCGTTTGATGCCCAGGGGGCGGCCGTCATACACCAGCTGTGGGGGGGCGGTGAAATCGATGACGATGTCCTGGTCTGCGTAGTCATCGACGATGTTTTGCAGCAACTGCGACAAATCGAATGCAGTGGATTGCTCGCGCTGAAAGTCGTCGCGAAAAAAAGCCAGGGCGCCGTTGATCATCGATTGCATCTCCTGGACGTCGCTGATCAGTTTGCGCTGCTGGTCTGGATCCTCAATAAATTCGCAGCGCAGGCGCAATCGGGTCAAAGGCGCACGCAAGTCATGGGAGATGGCCGCGAGCATGTGGGTGCGTTGCGCGATGTAGTGCTGGGTCTGCGCCTGCATGGCGTTGAACGCCATGATTGCCTGGCGTATCTCCAGTGGGCCCTCCATTGCGACTGGTGGTGCGCTGAAGTCTGCGCCGAAGCGCCTTGCGGCACTGGCAAGACCCTGCAATGGTCTGGCCAGTTGGCGGGTGGCAACCCAGGCGACCAGCAAGGCGGCGATCAGCCCCGGGGTGATCACCCGGGCAGCCGCTGCTATCTGGTCCAGCAGGCCAGCAGGCTCGATGGATGGACGAGCCCAGGTGCCGGTCACCTGAATGAATAGCGCATTGAGCACCAGCGATATCAGCATTGCCACGACGATGGTCAGGGCAATCCGTCGCCTGAGGGAGTCGCGCCCCAACATCCGGCTGATCACGAATGGGTAACCCTGGCGGTGAACATATAGCCTCCATTGCGCACGGTACGGATCAGGTCCGGGCGCTTACTGTCCGGTTCGATCTTGCGCCGCAGCCGGCTGACCTGCACGTCGATGCTGCGATCGTAGGCATCGTGGTCCCGGCCGTGGGTCAGGTCGATCAGTTGTTCGCGGGTGAGGATGCGCTGGGGGTGTTCGAGAAAGACCACCAGCAAGTCGAACTCTCCTGCGGACAGCGCAATCATTACCTGTTCGGGTGAGCGCAACTCACGGCAGGTAATGTCCAGGTGCCAACCTGCAAAAGCGATGACAGGCCGAGTCAATTCTCCGCCTTGGCTTTTCTGTTCACCGGCGCGACGTTGAACGGCGCGCAAACGCGCGAGCAGCTCCCTGGGGGCGAATGGCTTGGTCAGGTAATCGTCCGCACCCATTTCCAGGCCGACAACGCGATCGCTCAGCTCGGCCATGGCGCTCAGCATGATGATGGGGATCGCTGTTCTTGCCCGTACTTTCTGGCAGAGGCTCAGGCCGCCTTCACCGGGCAGCATCAGGTCGAGGATGATGGTGTCCGGACGATCTTGCGCGATTGCCGCCCACATGGCCTCGCCATGAGGGGCTACTTGCACCTCATAGCCGTGCTGAACGAAGAATTTTTTCAGCAGGGACAGGATTTCCACATCGTCGTCGACGATCAGCAGTTTGCTCACGTCTGCACCAGTGATAAAGCGCAAGGAGGGGAGGGATGATCAGATCTTGCATCGAGCAACCGGCACGGCCGCTCGATGCAAGTGGGGCTTAGAAGAGAATATAAGCAGAGGCGGTTGTCTGATTCAGGTCTATGTCGCCGACCTCCAGCACTTCGTATTCAGCACGGATGCCGATGTTGCGAAACACATCAAATTCAACGCCCGCACCGTACGTCAGATCCACGCCGGTGTCGTCATCGTTGGCATTGCCATCGCTATCCCAGGCGTGCGCACCGACGCTGCCAAAGAGTCGCACCCGATCTCCCAGGGGAAAGCCGAGATGGGCCGCGGCCTGGACGGACTTGCCATCAAAGTCCAGGTCCTTGTCTTCGAACTGGCCCAGATCAACGTAGGCGCCTTCGAACGCCAGATAGCTGTTGAGACGATAGCCGGCAAAAACCTTATAGCTGTTGTCTTCATCACTGAGCTGGGATTCGTCGGTTTCAATGCTGGTAACACCGGCGCCAAGATACAGGCCTCTGTCATCTGCAATCGCTTGAAAAGACAGTAACGAAAGCAGTGAAACGAAGCCAAGGTTTCTTAATAGCATTTGAGGCAGGGTCCTTCTACGGGTTGTCGATTGTTAGGGGTGTTTGCCAAGAATTTGAGTGAACGCCAGGACTGATAAAAATCATTGATTGATATTTTTGATTCACTTCATTCAGCGTAAGGATCGACGTTCATGGGGGGCTGAAAATGCCGCCTGGCCAATGCCTGCACAGAGAGCTCTTTGGAAAACAGCCACCCTTGAGCCAGTAGCACACCCTCTGAAGCCAGGTGCGGCAGTTGCTGCCTGGTTTCAACGCCTTCGGCGACGACCTTGAGCTTCAGCGCCTGGGCAATTTTGGCAATGTGGCGCCACAGGGCATCCTTGCCAGCGATCTTCTCGTGCGCGATGAATGAGCGGTCTATTTTCAGTATGTCGACAGGCACTGATTCGATGAGCGAGAGACTGGAATAGCCAGTACCAAAATCGTCGATGGCAATGCGATGCCCGCACGCTCGAAGCCTGTGCAATTGAATCGCTGCGCTTTTCTGGTCCAGCAAGGCTCGTTCGGTGACTTCAAAGACGATGGCTGAGGCCGGCATGTTGTACGTGGCGGTGATGCTGGCGACAAAGTCCGCAAAGGTTTGATCTTGAATGTCTTGGGCGGAAATATTGACCGTGACGTAGAAGTTCTTGCACGCCCAGAGATAGGTGCTGTAATCCTCCGCAACCTGGCGTATGACCGAGCGCGTAAGTTCGCGGATCAAGTCGGACTGCTCCGCCGCCACGATGAAGACATCCGCCGGGACGCTGACGCCTTTAAAGCGCCAACGCGACAGCGCTTCGGCGCCGACCAGGTCTCCGGTGCACAAATTGACGATAGGTTGGTAGTGAACCGCCAGTTGGTTCGCCCTTATGGCCTTGCGCAGTCGAACGGCGGTGGAGGTGTAATACCTTTGGGTCTTCCAGGCGATGAAGAGCAGTGCCCCGAACATGAGGACCAGGCCAATGAATAGCTTCCATCTGAGCGCTGTCAGGTCGCTCAGAGGCAGTGAAATGACAGAGGTCAGTTCATCGCGATTACCCGCAAAGGCCACATAGACCTTGTCCGGTGAAGTACCGAGTTTGCCCAGGGGAGGCAGTGCTTGCAGCTTCAGGGGGCCTCGGCCCACTGGAGTAACGGAACTCACACCATCTGGACCGCGCAACTCCAATTGCACACCTTGCGGGATGTTCAAGTTGTCCAGAAGGATTTTCCTGTTGATCCAGACGTAGATTGACTGCTCCGATACGATGATGAAGTCCTGATCTGCGGTGACGTCCTGGCCGGAACTGACTTCGTAGGATCGGCCTTGAATCGAGGTCCGGCTGCTAGCGCTGCCTATTGATACCGATGAAATTTCACGTCCGTAGGATGAACAGATCTTGCCATTTTCGAGCTGGACTGCAGCCTGGTAGATAAACCTGTAGTTTTTCACCAGATCGGCAATGTGTGCATATTGCCCGGCGGAGCATTCCTCGCCTGAACGATCGAAACTACCCAGCGAGCGCATAACTTTATCTATTTGCGTATTGGGTTCGACTTGAGCTGCGCGCAACTCCTTATGGATGGTAGTCAGGCGCTGTTCAATACGATATTTGGCGAGACTCCCGGCACAAAACCATGCGAAGGTACCGACCGCAGCACTTGCACATAAAGCGAGTGCGTACCTTTTGATCAAGGCTTTATACGCTGCAATCATAAGTAGCTCCGAAAACAGATTGACTCACCGGGCGGGGCGGTCCTGAGGAAAACAGGGCGGGGTCAGTAGTAGTCAATCAACCAGGCCAATGCGACGCCAAATAAATAGGCTGCAAGACAAAAGATGACTTTCTGTTTGAGCGGCAGTGAATTCAATCGGTAGCGCATGCTTGGTCCCTTGATCAAGAAATGGCCAATCCTGGCAATTGAGCTTGGCGGACGGAAATCATTGATTGTCATTTCGCGCCTTGCGCCGCTTGAAGGCCTGTCAAATGCGGCGCGTGCGATCCTGCCCAGGCAGCGGGCCTGGCGGGTATTACGCTTTATTGCCAATGACGAAGCTTCGCCATATCAAGATTCAACGTCGCGGCAATGCCGGTTTTGCAGAGCTGCGCCGGGCCGTTTCCGAAGGTATCTCTCCATAAGCATCCTGATAGGCCTTGGAGAACCGGCTCAGATGCTGGAAGTTCCAGTACATCGCCGTTTCGGTCACCGTTGGCCAGGTGTTGCGGATCAAGTCCCGACGCACATTGGCTAGCCTGAGATTTCGAATATACGCAATCGGCGATATTCCGAATGTCTCGACGAAACCGTGGTGCAAGGTGCGAGTCGAGGTTTCCAGGTGTTTTACCAGCGCCTTCATGCAAAGCGCCTTTTTAATATTCTTGTGGATGAACTCGATGGCCTCTATCGCAACCTTTCTTCTCGTCGGCACTTTAAGCGCAGAGCGGCCAACAGGTTTCAGTGCCCTGAGTAGCGCAATCAGCAGCGCGCTTTCCAGCGCTAAAACTTGCTCACTGCTGCGCGATTCTGCTGAAGGGGTTTTGGCGTCGACGGAGTAGGCGCTGATGGCCTGAATGGCAGATTGCATCAAACCGAAGTTAGCAGACTGAAAACGATGTTCCTTTCGATGTGCCAGTATATCGAAGGTCGAGTGGTTTTCGAGGCACTGTTGGTAATGTTCTAAAGTGGTAGTCAGGGTAAAAAGCGTTTCATTTGGCTCGCAGGTGTAGTGCACCGGCTCGTCGCTATACAGCACGATGATTTCGTTGGGACGCAACTCATGATTGTTTACGGTAGGACGGCCCACGGTAGCCTGGGAGATGGCAACGGTCACGCAGCCATGGGGAACCGAGCTGATCAGGGTGACAGCAGAGTCGAACTCCAGTCGACTGCACTGGATCCTGGGGCTATGGATCAGTTTATGTTGTCGAATGCTTGCTTCTTGCTCTGATGGCGTGAGGCTGACTTCCCACCGGCCAATTTTTCTATTGGCGTTTTGCTCGGGAGTAGAAGTTATATGAAAGACTTCGTCAGGGATGCTCATGGAGTTGAACGCTCTTCAGCTAAATGGTAAGTGCCAGGCAATGTCTGTCAAAGGCGGAGAAGTTGCTTGTGAATGCAGGAGTCGACTATGACGCAACGGTCCCTGAGTTGACCTCGACACTGGTGTTGTTTTTCTCAGGGGTGGAAATGGAAGACTCCGGCGTCAGCTCCAGCTCAGCTGAAAAAACATAGGCATCGTTCAAGGGTATATCCAACAGGCTTTCAAGCTTGCTCGGTGCGATGCGCGAGCCAAAGATGGCCGACTGTTGTGAACCCAAAGCAGCAGCATTAAAGGCGGCAAGATCATTGGCACGATAGTCAGTGCAAATTTTATAGCTCTTCTGTTCGTCGCTCAGGGTCTTTTTGCTACTTGCAATACGGGTCTGTTCGACATTGCAAGGCTCTTTGTCATAGGCCATCGCCTTGACCGAAAGCAATACACCAAAGGTTGCGGTTGCGATATTTTTCAGCTGCATGACGTGCTTTCCTTATTAATGATTTATCAGTCAGAGCAAAGTGTCGGCCGCTTTGCTGCCACGGCCTGGTTCGAAGATGTTCTCGCTCCCACGATGCGTATAGAAGTCAAAAAGTCATATTTTCGAAAATCAAATGGGCAATCTGTTGGCAGGTCACGCAAGGAGTAGTTTCGCCCTGGATGACAACGCAGGCTGCCAGGCAAAAATCATCATCAAAGTGCAATGAATGAAAAGTCGTTTTCGTCGGCAGTATTCTGTGGTGGCAAAGGGAGGTCGTCATCAACGACCCCTTCGTCGTCATGGAGTTCGTTTTCGGAGTAGATTTTCAGGTGCGACATCTTCAGCTTTTCATTCGGACTCAATTCAATTTCGTAGAATTCGATTTCCGTGCTGCCGATCGAGTGTTCGTTGTGCGCCATTGAATGAAACGGCAGCACCACGAGCGTTAACGCTGCCAGGACTCTGCACATCATAGGCATGATGGCTCGCAAATTTGTGTTTTCACCTGACCCCCCAGGAGATGCTGTCTTGGATGAACCATGAAGCTCAAACATGGCGTCAGCAGGCATCATGATTGTTGAAAGCGTGGAGCCGGCCTCGTACCGATTGACGGCAGCGCGGCTCCGAAGGCTATAGGGGGGCGACTTTGGAAGGCGGGGGCGTCTGATTCAAATTAGTAATTATTATTTTCTTGTCGAATCGGCATCAGGGAGGCAGCGCTCGTCGACTCCTGGGGCCTGGATCAGGCTGGGCGTGACGTCATCGGCCAGCGAAGGCTCAATGGTTCATGCAGCGCAAGCGACCCAACTCGTGGACATAAAAACATACTGCGTTTTTATTGTTGGTTGGAATCAGTTCATAGTTCAGAACAGCGCCTTCTTGCAGAACGTACTGGCGTCTGAAAAAGAGGTCGGGTGTCTTTTCTATGGCGAACAGTTCGTTATCCTGGCTCAGCCTGACGTTACTGATTTTTATCTGAACGTGATGATTGCTTTCCCGGATCACATCCGCGGAAATAGTCGCGTTACGGATTTTTCCGTTCAGGCTTTCCAGCGTCGTTTGTGTCAGTCGGCCATGTCCGATGGTCAAATATTCTTCAGTGTTGAGCTGATTCAAATCTTCGAGCCACTGCCGGGTGATTGTCTGGTAGCTCGTATTTTCCATGTAATAGGATGGCGAATAGATCAATGAAAAAATACAGGCAGCGTTGATAATGCCCAGCACTACCCAGTGAGCCATTGAAGGTATGCCTGGCTTCATATCGTTGCTTCCATACATTGGCGAATCATCAAGGCAAGGTCTTTTTGATCGCTATTCAATTGCAGGTTTGCGGTGCTCATGTCCGGGCGAATGCAAGAAACGGAATAGTTTGATTTAAACAGATTCAGCCAGACTTCGCCTTTTAGATTGGGTGAGGACTGTTGCACCTGTTGCGCCGTAAGATCACGCAGTGATTCAGCCTCAGTCACGCTGTGTGCGACCGCATGGATGACCAGTTCGTTTTGTTTAAGGCTGGCAATTTCGATTTTCGGTGTATCGAAGCCTGAGTGGAAACCGGTGAAGGCGCACACGCCCAGGGTCAAGACATAGCCCAGGGACTGAATCTTTGTAATGTAAGTTGACTTCGCGGGCTTTTCTTCAGGCAACAAGACATCGTCGGTAGCGGTGGGTACAACTTCCTCGACGACGGGCGCAACCGGTTGTTCCGCTTTATCCGCAGGCATCGGCAAGTCAGTTGGTGTATCCACAACGTAGTGACGATTGAAGCAATAGCCTCTACGAGGAACCGTCATCAGAATCTCGTGATCCCGGCTGTCATTGAGTATGTTTCTAAGGGAGAAGACGGCCTGGTTCAAACTTCCGGAGGCGACGACGCGGTCATTCCAGGTGTAGTCGATGATCTCCTCACGGCTTTTGGTCTGGCCGGGCTCCATGAGCAGCAGGTCCAATAGACGCGATTCAGCTCGGCCTATCGTGGAGCTTTGTACATCGCCATGGGGTGACGTGATGGAAAGCAAAGCGGTGTCTGGGTCGAAAAGGGCCATGGCTCCATTTTTCAACTTGAAGGCGTAGCGCATGGGAGTCCTCCGTTCAGGTGTTTCTGGCTGAGTGTCGAGACGATGCGATGGGCTGGAGTTACCGCTATGCATTCTGGTCGGCGGAGATGAATAGCCGTGTGCGGGCAAGTGCGCAAGGTGCAGAAGGAGCCATTAGATGATGCTGGGACAGCCCATCAAAAATCTCACTGGAATCAAGCAAGGGTAATCCACGGGGTTTCAATCGGGGGCAGTAATGATGCCCGCTAAGCGTGATTTGCGCTATCCGAAAAGTGCGAGCAAGGGCGCCGGGGCGCATGAGACAGGGCCGCAAGCGCGGCTGCCGGCCGAACTGATTCGTATTTGCCGAGCTACTGGCCGTGGCCGGTCTAGTCGCGTTCGAGGCTCGAAGGCGTGAAGGTTAAGACAGGCGTCGATGTTGCCTTCACGGTGCCAAAAAGCGGCGGGCTCAAGGCAGAACGTTATAGCCGCGCTGCTGCAGGCAACTGCTGTAAACGGAGTTGTTGGCGGTGATGTTTTGCTCGGTCGCGCCCATGTTCTCTCTGCGCTCCTGACGTTGTCTTGAAGCACCGACAACCGTGCCGGCCGCCGCGGCACTGCGCGCACGGTTCTGGCGATAGTCTTGCTTGATATCGTCGTCGACCTGGTCATAGAAATTGTCATGTTGACGGCCCCGGGACTCAGCGGCAACGGCCCCGGCGACGGCGGCCGTGGTAGCGCCTTTGACCCGGCCGCCCGTTGGCGCTGGTGTCTGAATCGGGAACTGAGCATTGGCCTGTGATTGGCAGGCGCTGGTGTCTTGCTGGATCGTCTGGGAACTCTGGTTTTTGAGTGGAACGACGGTGACCGCCAACGCACTGGTGCTTGCGAGCACTAGCACGGCCGGTAAAGTAAAGGTCAGTATTTTCATCAAGTCGGACTCCCGTCAGGCGCAATTGCGTGGCATGACGATTTGATCAGGCAGGTGTAGCAAAATAGCCATTGTGAAACCCCATGCCCCGTCTGCCCGTGATGCCATCCCATGACAATGGATGACAGGCAATTGAACGGTTGTGATGGGGTATCCTGCAGTTGTTACTGTTTGTTAAGCATCGCCTGCATATCTTTGCTCATGCCGTTGAGTGCGGCCTTGAAATCATTGGCCGCGATCGGCTGGCTGGCATTTTTCAATGTCTCGCCGAAAACCTTGCGTACCACTTTGGCTACCGGCAGACCGGTTTTGGCATCGATCAGGTCGGCTTCGATATACAACTCGGCAGTCTGATCGCGATGACCGGTGGCAGCCTGGGTGGCACCGACGATAGCGGCGATAGGTACCGCCTCATACCAATGCATGCCTTCGTTGTTGGCGCCGACTTCGGTGATCGCCGCGTTCAGGATCAATGTCCGTGAATGGGCCGGTGCTTGCTGGGCATTCGGGACGATCTTGTAGGAGGGGGCAACGGCGTTTTTGACACTGTTGCTGGCCATGGTCTGCACATCTTGCAGGGTTTTGAGGTTAACGCGTTCGGTCGCTTTCGGCGCCGGGTACAGGTCTACCTGGTTGAACACGACAGTGGAGTAGGCTTTGGGATCAAACCCCGGGGCTACCCAGCGCAGCACCTTCTGTTCAGACGGGGTGGTTTGCTCTTCCAGGCCCTGGTAGTTGGCCAGGAAGCCGGAATACTGTTCTTGTTCCGTTACCTTCGAAACACAACCGACCTGAAACACGCAGCTCAGGGCAATACCCGCCATCCATTTATTCGACATGGTCATGTGTTCTGTTCTCTAGTTATGAAAGTTGTCATTCAGGTTCCAACCTGGCCCCGGTACCGACCCGAGCTACGCAAAACTTGCGCTTGCACGTCGGTCATATGCGGGGCGGATGCTCGCCGCAGCGGCTGGAGAATCCGAATCAAAAACCCTCAATAACTATTAAACAAAAGCGTAAATGCCTATCAGCGCAGATGACTTAAAAGCTTCACACGCTTGGGGTATCCCGATCATCCAGGTGCAGATCAGGCACTGGCATCGTCTTCATGCTCATCGGCGAACGCCATGAGTACCTTCAGATCAAGCACGTCCAGCTTGATCCGGGAGATGAAGGCAGAGAAGGCCAGATTGGCGGCCAGACGCCGCAGGTCAGAGGCCCAGGCCGGCTGATAGACCGGGCCCTTGAGCCATCCGGAATCGAAAAGCGGAGCCAGGCGTACGGTGTCCCCAAGGCTCAGGCGCCCGGCAAACAGATGGTTTACCAGTTCCGGGCGGTTGTCGCGGATGGCGATACGCAGCAGGGTATGCACGCCGAGCAATCCTGTCAGGTAGGCGGCGTCCTTGGTGAACGCCGAGCCTCCATGCAGGGGCGCACCGCGGAAAATCCTTTGGGTCGAGCGGAAGGACTCCTCCTGTGACTGACCGGCGGCCAGGAAACCTTCGAATACCTCGATGAAATCGGCGCCATCGAGCGCCTGTTTTACCGCGACCACGCGCAGGGCCAGGCGCCGCAGACGGTTTATGTCCATGCTGGCGGTAAACAATTCGGCCAGGGTGGCAATGCCTTCCTGGGTCTGGGTGGTGCGTGGCGCCCCCAGGCCGAGGCTTTTAAGATTGGGTTGCAGAGCTCCGTTTTGTGCAGTGGCGACGTGCACAAAGGCCTCATGCTGCAAGAGCTGGTTTTTGTCCAGTTCGCAAAACAGGGCGTTGGCACGCAAACGGATGCGGCTCGACCCGGCGATGGCTTTGGCGGCCAGGGTCGTATCAAGCACCACAGTTACCTGACCGGGGCCAAAGAAAGCGTCCAGTTCCGGCTGCATCCAGGCCGCGAAGTCCTGAGCCGGAATGTCGGCCGGGCTCGGTGGAATCCGCGCACCGCCCAGGAGTGCGTCGGTGGTCTTGAGGAAAAATTCTGCCGCGTCGAGCATGCTCAGATTGAGGCTCGGGTAAATGAAATCCGGGCGTCGGTACAAGGCTTGGGAATATTGAGTGAAGGCGGGCGTTCCAATGGCGCCCAGCATGCGTGCGGCGGTGGCATAGCTGCGTGCGGTCATGGCGAGGTAGTTTGCGGCCGGATGCCCCACGTCGCAGCGATCGATGAAGGATTCCAGGGCGGCGATGTCGGCGCTGTGCTCGCGCGGGTGCAGTTCTACAGCGGGCAACTGTGGTTTGCCGGCGCGCCAATGGGCCAGGAATGCCTGCTCGACACCATCGGGCCAGGAAAGGGCGTCGAGCACGCGAATCTTGCGGGCCAAACCTGGCAGAGCGGCATCGAGTTCGCACAGCGGGGCGGCGCTCATGGCGTTCTCCTTGAGAGACTTTGCCATTGCAAAGCTTAGCCCCTGTGCGTCGCAACAGGGCGATGGCGGCCCTTTTTCTCACTGAAAGACAAGACTTCAGGATGAAAAGCCGGATAATGGCGGCCAATTCGCTTAGCTCGTTATTCTGGTAATCCCGCATGGAAATCAAGGTCAACTTTCTCGACAACCTCCGACTTGAAGCCAAGTTCGATGACTTCACGGTGGTGGCCGATCAACCTATTCGCTATAAGGGCGATGGCTCGGCACCGGGTCCGTTCGACTACTTCCTGGCCTCATCGGCTCTGTGCGCGGCTTATTTTGTGAAGTTGTACTGCGACACCCGCAATATCCCAACGGAAAACATCCGCCTGTCGCAGAACAACATTGTCGACCCGGAAAACCGCTACAACCAGATTTTCAAGATTCAGGTCGAGTTGCCGGCGGATATCTCGGCCAAGGACCGCCAGGGCATTCTGCGTTCCATCGACCGTTGCACGGTAAAAAAGGTCGTGCAGACCGGGCCGGAGTTTGTGATCGAGGAAGTGGAAAACCTGGACGCCGATGCCCAGGCATTGCTGATGCCGAACCCGGCTTCGGATGCAGGCACGTACATTATGGGCAAGGATCTGCCACTGGAGCAGACCATCGCCAATATGTCGGGCATTCTGGCCGACCTGGGCATGAAGATCGAAATCGCTTCGTGGCGCAATATCGTGCCCAACGTATGGTCGCTGCATATCCGCGATGCGCACTCGCCGATGTGTTTTACCAATGGCAAGGGCGCGACCAAGGAAGGCGCATTGGCCTCGGCCCTGGGCGAGTTCATCGAACGCCTCAATTGCAACTTCTTCTACAACGACCAGTTCTGGGGCGAAGAGATCGCCAACGCGGAGTTTGTGCATTACCCGGACGAGCGCTGGTTCAAGCCAGGCTCTGGCGATGCGCTGCCGGTTGAAATACTCGACCCGTACTGCCTGGACATCTATAACCGCGATGGCGAGCTGCGAGGCTCCCATCTGTACGACACCAACTCAGGCAATACCCAACGCGGCATCTGTTCGCTGCCCTATGTGCGCCAGTCCGACGGCGAGGTGGTGTATTTCCCCTCCAACCTGATCGAAAACCTGTACCTGAGCAACGGCATGAGTGCCGGTAACACCCTGGCTGAAGCGCAGGTGCAATGTCTGTCGGAGATTTTCGAGCGCGCGGTAAAACGCGAAATTCTCGAAGGTGAAATGGCACTGCCTGATGTGCCTCAGGAAGTATTGGCGAAATATCCGGGCATTCTGGCCGGTATCCAGGGGCTGGAAGAGCAGGGCTTCCCGGTGCTGGTCAAGGATGCTTCACTCGGTGGCGAGTTCCCGGTGATGTGCGTGACCTTGATGAACCCGCGCACCGGCGGTGTATTTGCCTCGTTCGGCGCGCACCCAAGCTTTGAGGTGGCGCTGGAGCGCAGTCTGACCGAGTTGCTCCAGGGCCGCAGTTTCGAAGGCCTGAACGATCTGCCTGCGCCAACCTTTGAGGGGCACGCGGTAACCGAGCCGAATAACTTTGTTGAACACTTCATCGATTCCAGCGGTGTAGTGTCGTGGCGCTTCTTCAGTGCGACTTCCGATTATGAATTCGTCGAGTGGGATTTTTCCGGCAAGGGAGAAAACTCCAATGCCGAGGAAGCCGCGACCTTGTTCGGCATTCTCGAAGACATGGGCAAGGAAGTGTACATGGCCGTGTACGAGCACATCGGTGCAACGGCCTGTCGTATTCTGGTTCCCGATTACTCGGAAATTTATCCGATCGACGATCTGATCTGGGACAACACCAACAAGGCACTGTTGTTCCGCGCCGACATTCTCAATCTGCACAGTTTGAGCAAAGTGGGGCTCAGAACACTGGCCAAGCGTCTGGAAGACAGTGAGCTGGACGACTACACCGACATCACCACCTTGATCGGCATCGAATTTGACGACAATACGCCCTGGGGCAAGTTGACGATTCTGGAACTGAAGCTGCTGATCTACGTTGCCTTGCAGAAGTTTGAAAAGGCCAAAGACCTGGTTGAAGCCTTCTTGCAGTACAACGACAACACGGTGGAGCGCGGGTTGTTCTACCAGGCCTTGAACGTGGTGCTGGAAGTGCAACTGGACGACGATCTGGAACTGGACGATTACGAAGTCAATTTCCGCCGGATGTTTGGCAATGAGCGGATGGACGCTGCGATCGGCTCAGTGGACGGCAGCGTGCGTTTCTACGGCTTGACGCCTACGAGCATGAAGCTGGAAGGGCTCGACAGGCACCTGCGGCTGATCGACAGCTATAAAAAACTGCACAAGGCGCGAGCTGCTGTGGTGGCGTCAGCGAAGTGATCGCGCTGACAAAAAAGCACCTCGGGTGCTTTTTTGTTTTGCTGGCCAGATAATCGTCTAGATTCATACCGGTAGGTCGTGGTCTTGATTGCGCAAAACTATTGAAAAAAACTTCTATTAGCTTTAAATGGGTAGAATGAAGGCATTGCGCCACCATTGAATAAGTAAGCATCGCCATTTTGGGCTCAGGGAGCGCTGATGAGTTTTCCTCCATTGACCGACTCCCTGCGACAAACGAACTCCCGCGAAGTTATTTCCTCTCAACCCAATGTAAACCCGGATTCTGTCGGCATGGCCTACGCGGGCAACAGCGGCATGATCGAACAATTGCTGGACTCGGCGCGAAACTGGGTCCCTACCACCGCGTGGGCAGTTTACCGCGCGGGTGAGCTAATGAACCTGGTGGGGCAGGGCGACCCGGGTTTGCCGTGGCCGTCAAGCGTTGCCAATGAAGAGTTCGACGCCTTTTGCAAGAGCCGGTGCTTGCACCGCTGGCCCACCGGCAAGGGCGAAAGTGAGCTCGGTTGGCTACTTGCTCCACTCAAGGATGCTGCAGATCCGGCGCTCGCCGAGTTTTCCCGGCAGTTGGGCATTGAAGTCCAGACCAATACCCTTGCCCGTGCGCAGATCACTCAGCGTGTGTTGTACGAAATTACCTATCTGGCCAGCTCGACCCGCGACCGATCGGTGTTCCTGGTGGGGGTTCACCAGTTGCTCGCCAGCCTGATCGATGCCGAGAACTTCTATCTCGCGCTGTACGACCCCCACACCGGCAAGATTGATTACCCGTACTACGTCGACATCATCGACGTTGATGCCGTCGAGTCCCAGCACTATGAATTCCTTGACCCTTCGCACCTGTCATTGACCGGGCAGGTGTTGACCTCTGGCCAGCCGTTGCTCATCGACTCCGCCGGGATTCTCGAGGCTCAGGCCCAGCAGCGCTTCTACTGCGTGGGTGATCGTCCCGAATTCTGGATGGGCGCACCGTTGAAAAACGCCTCCGATGAGGTGTTTGGCATGTTGGCCATGCAGGTCTACGACGTTTCCCGTACCTACAGTGCCGAAGACCGCGCGCTGTTCCTGGTGGTGGCTCGCCACGTGGCCATGGCGCTGGACCGGATTCTGCACCGCGAGGACCTGGAAGCGACAGTGGTACGTCGCACCCTGGAGCTTTCGGCACTCAACTATGCATTGAGGCAGGAAGTGACAGACCGCGAGCGCGCCGAGCATCTGCAGAGCGCGCTGTTCCAGATTGCTGAACTGTCCAGCCAGCCCGGCGACATGGCCGAGCTGTTTCAAACCTTGCATGGCATCGTTGGTGAGCTGCTGTTCGCGCGCAACTTCTATATCGCACTGTTCGATGACGCGAGCGGTGAAGTGACCTTCCCCTATTATGTCGATGAGCGGCAGACGACCTGCCCTGCGGCACGGCGTGGCCGCCGGGGGTTGACCGAGTACGTTATCCGTCAGCGGCGCCCCTGCCTGATTGATCGCGCAAAAGCAGAGCGATTGTCAGCAGACAGTGAAATCGAACTGGCCGATGAGTATGTCCGGTCCAATTCCTGGCTGGGCATTCCATTGTTTGATGGCGATGTGGTGCGGGGGGTGCTGGCGGTGCAAAGCTATACCTCGCAGGTGCGTTATACCCTGCGCGACCAGGAGCTGCTGACGTTCGTGTCCCGGCACATTGACACGGCGCTGTCGCGTCGCACCGCCGCCGAAGCGATTCATGCCGCCAACCTAAAGCTCGAAGCCCGGGTGCAGAGCCGCACCCGCGAACTCGATCACGCCAATGCCAAGTTGCAGCACGAAAACTCCCACGATGCGCTGACCGGGCTGCCCAATCGTACTTACCTGCAACAGCGCCTCAATCACGCATGGTCTCGATTCGGCAGCGAAGGCGGGCACCTGGCGGTGATGTTCATCGACCTCGACCGTTTCAAGATGGTCAACGACAGCCTTGGTCACCATTTTGGCGACCTGCTGCTGATGCAGGCCGCCCACCGTTTACGCGGTTGCTTGCGCGATACCGACATGCTGGCGCGTCTTGGCGGCGATGAGTTTTCGGTGCTCGCTCCCGAAGCGCCGCTGGAGGTGATGATCGAAATCGCCGAGCGGATCCTTGTGGCGTTCGACCTGCCGTTTTTCATCAATGGCTACGAAGTTTTTTCCTCGTGCAGTATCGGTATCGTCAGCGCCGACACGCAGTTTCATCAGGAACCGGCCGACTTGCTGCGCGATGCCGACGCGGCCATGTACCGGGTCAAGAGTGCCGGACGCGACAGCTATGCGGTGTTCAACCAGGAGGTGCGCCGGGAAGTCTCGGATCAGGTCGAGCGGGAAGGGGCCTTGCGCAACGCGCTCAAGCGTACGGACGAACTGCTGCCGTATTTCCAGCCGATTGTCAGCGTCGAAACCGGCGAAGTATTGGCCCTGGAGGCACTGATCCGCTGGCATCAGCCGGGTGGCCGGGTAATAGCGCCGGGCGAGTTTTTGCCGGATGTCGAGGGCTTGCGCCTGATCGGTCGACTGGACCTGTACATGCTTGCCAGCATTGCCGCAATTCTCGCTCGACCCGAGCACGCCAACTGGCCGCCTGTGCACGTCAACTGCTCCAGCTACAGCATGACCCGTCCGGATTTCGCCGGTGATGTGCTTTCACTCCTGGCCCAGCACGGGGTCGAGCCGTCGCGGATTTGCCTGGAATTGACCGAAGGTGCGCTGGTGGCGGAGCCGGCCATTGCCCGATTGACCATGCAGCAATTGGCGGACAACGGCATGTCGGTGGTACTCGATGACTTCGGTACCGGGTTTTCATCCCTGAGCTATGTGCATCAGTACCGTTTCAACGGTCTGAAGATCGACAAGTCATTCATCTTTGAACTGACCAGCAGTTCGCGCAGTCGCGCGATCGTCCGGGCGATTGTGCGCATGGCCCAATCCCTGGACCTCAGCGTGGTGGCCGAAGGTGTCGAGGATGAAGCAACCCTGGTATTGCTGCGTGAAATGGGCGCAGAGCAGGCCCAGGGTTACTATTTTGCCAAGCCGATGGGGCTGGAGGCTTTGTTGGCGACGACGCTGGACGTCACCAGGCAGCGTTGAGTTTTCGGAAAATATCGACACGCTGCGCTTGAACCGGGCTTTACTGGAATAAAGTGTGCCTATCAGGTCGAACCCCTTGCCCATGTCCCGGTTCTTCCCCGCCATATTGCTCGCACTGCTGCTCGCCGGTTGTGCCACCGCGCGCTTGCCTCACGACTATAGCGAGGCGCTTCCCGCCACCGATTCGTCGTTCGGGCGCTCGATCCAGGCCCAGGCCGCGCCGCATGAGGGGCGGTCGGGTTTTCGCCTGTTGCCCAACAGCAGTGAAGCGTTCCGCGCGCGCGCCGAGTTGATCCGCAATGCGCAGAAAAGCATCGATCTGCAGTACTACATCGTACATAACGGCCTCAGTACCCGGGCACTGGTGCGTGAGTTGCTGCTGGCGGCCGATCGCGGTGTAAGGATCCGCATGCTGCTCGATGACACGGCCAGCGACGGTCAGGAAGAGGTCATCGCGACCCTGGCCGTGCACCCCAACATCCAGGTGCGTGTCTTCAACCCTTTGCATCTGGGGCGCAGCACCATCGCGACCCGAACCATGGGCCGTCTGCTGAACCTCTCCCAGCAGCACCGGCGCATGCACAACAAGCTGTGGCTGGCGGACAACAGCGCAGCCATCATTGGCGGTCGCAACCTGGGAGACGAATACTTCGACGCCAAGCCCGATCGCAACTTCACCGACATGGACCTGCTGTGCATAGGTCCGGTCGCGCAGCAGTTGGGCCACAGCTTCGATCAGTACTGGAACAGCGCCCTGAGCCAGCAGATCAGTGATTTCGTGCTCAACAGGCCAACCGCCGAAGACTTGCGACAGAGCCGCCAGCGCCTGGAACAATCGCTGCAGTCCACGCGTATCGAGAACCAGGCTCTGTATAACCATCTCATGACCTACCGTACAAAACCCCAGCTCGAGAAGTGGCGCAAGGAATTGATCTGGGCCCATGGCAAGGCGATGTGGGATGCCCCTAGCAAGGTACTGGCCGACGGCGAACCGGCCCGTGCGCTGTTGATGGCTACGCAGCTGCGACCGGAGCTTGATCGCGTCAACAAGGACCTGATCCTGATCTCGGCCTATTTCGTCCCGCAACAGCAGGGTTTGCGTTACCTCACCGGTCGTGCCGATGCCGGCGTCGATGTGCGCCTGTTGACCAACTCTCTGGAAGCCACCGATGTTCCGGCGGTGCATGGTGGCTATGCGCCCTATCGCAAGACCTTGCTCGAACATGGCGTGAAGCTCTATGAGTTGCGCCTGCAGCCGGACGACCCCAGCGGAGGTTCTTCCCGTGGCTTCAGTGGTGGTTCAGACTCCAGCCTGCACACCAAGGCCATGATCCTGGACAAGCAGAAGGTGTTTATCGGCTCCTTCAATTTCGACCCGCGTTCGGTACTGTGGAACACCGAAGTCGGCGTGCTGGTCGACAGCCCTGAACTGGCCGGCTACATGCGCGATCTGGCGCTGGAAGGCATGGACCCGTCCGTGAGTTACCAGGCTCGCCTGGAAAACGGCGAAATCGTCTGGATCGCCGAAGACGATGGGCGCCTGCATACCTTGCACAAGGAGCCCGGCGGCAAATGGCGCAGCTTCAAGGCCTGGCTCAGCGACAAGGTCGGCCTGGAGAAAATGCTCTAGATCCGGGCCTGTGCCTGCAGGTCATCGGGCAGTCAGCAAGCACAACGGCCCCCGACCTTGCCGGCCTTGTGGGGAGGCCTACATCGTCTATCGTTAAAGCTCACCCCCAGGATGATCGTTTTGGGTTTAGTGCGATTGAACGGGGACATCGAGTGATTGAGTACACTTGAACAGGAGTAAATCATGATGCGCAGCCTTTACATGACTGCACTGGCGACACTGGCCATCACGGCTGGGGTGTACGGGGTATCGCTGCCGGCCTACGCGACCGACCAGGCCGATCAACGGCAGGAATCGCGCGATACCAAGCAGGAAGGGCGCGATGCCGCCAGGGAGGTCAAGGAAGAATGCAAAGAGGGTGATGAAAAGAGCCGAAACGACTGCCGCCAGGACAAGCGCGACACCAAGCAGGACAACCGCGATACGGCTCGGGATATCAAATACTGACAGTCAGTGATCCCCGGTTGCACCTGGCTGCCGGGGCTCAAGCGCTAGCGATGATTGCCAACGGCTTGCTGCCATCCGGACTCTTGCCCAGGGAGAGAAGAGTCCGGATGCGGTCCGCAAGTGACCTCTGGATCATGCATCTCAGGGCAGGGCATACACCCGGAACAGTCTTCTGAGCGGCTCGCTGATTCCTCCCAGATACTTGTCGTAGCCTTGCTCGACGGCGCCGAGGCGATAAGCCTCGCTCAGTGCCGTATCGACCAGCAGGCGAAAGTCTTCGTCATTGCGATCGACGATCATGGCCACCGGCGAGTACTCGAAGATGCGGTCCAGGACCATCAGGTCATCGTTGGTGCCGCCTTTGGCCACCTGGTTCTTCAGCAGTATGCGTTCGGCGAAGAAGGCATCGGCCTTGTGCTCGGCCACCAGCCTTGCACCTTCTTCAACACTGGGCACAGTCACCAGTGAAGCGATGACGTTGAGCAAGCGCATGTGAACGCGAATCCAGTCTTCGGTCACACCACCCTCGATGGAACTGAAGGTCTTGTTGGCCAGCCCGCGATTGACCGTAGCCCGCCAGGTCGGACCGCTGTAAGCCACCTGCCCGTTGAGCACGTTGAGCAACGGTTCGGCGGCGTCCTTGCGCACCATGACCGAAAGCCCGGCGGTGTACACCGGGATCGAGTAACTGACCGACTTGCGTCGCTCAAGGGTAGGCGCGGTCGGCGTGCAGAGTATGTCGACCTTGCCCAGTTTAACCGCGCTGGTCTCGTCGGCCACCGTGACGGGCAGGTAGTGCACCTGCAGGTCGGGCAGGTCCAGTTCACTCTTGAGTTTGTCGGCGATCTTCAGGCACAGGTCGATGGCATAACCGCTGGCCTTGTCGCCGTCCTGGACACTGAACGGTGCCAGGTCCGGCACGTAGCCAAGGTTAAAGGTATTGCTGGTGCGTATGCGCTCCAGGGTGTTGGCGCCGGCCACCATCGGTAGCGCGGCGAACATCAGGGTTAGCAACAAGCGGGTGGTTTTTGCAAAAGGTGCGTTCATGTCCTGTTTCCCCGTTTACAGATGTCTGTGCAGTCCCGTCTGGCATGCCTAAACATTGCCGGTCCTGGCTTGGCTAGCGTCTGGTGCGTCAACGAAACGCTTGGCGAGGAAGCCATAGAGCAGGTAGCCGAAGGCGAGCACCAGGGTGCCCCCCATCACCGCATCCTTGCCGCAGGCATACAGGGCGTACAGCGAGTAAGTTACCGCAATCAGCAACACCACCACGTTGCGCGTGTACACCCCGGGCGCGACGCCAGCCTTGTGCATGATCACCAGCAAGCCGGTGAGCGCAGTCAGGTAAGGAATGAGGTTGGTCACGGCCGCCAGGCTCACCAGCTTGCTGAATTGCGCCGCCGCGTCAGGCGAGATGGTCGACAGCGCCATGGCGGTCTGCAACACGCCACACACGATCATGCCGACCACGGGCGCGTTCATGGAGTTGACCTTGCTGAACAGCTTGAGGAACAGGTTCTGGTCAGCGGTCATCTTGGCGGTCTGGGCCAGGGTGAACTGCCAGCCCAGCAGCGAGCCGACACAGGCCATGACCGCCAGGGCCATCACGATGTTGCCCACCATGGGGCTGAATATCTTGGCGTAGACCAGCGCAAAAGGCGCCGAGGAGTTGGCCAGTTCTTCGTTGGGGATGATGCCCTGGATGACGGTGGTAGACAGGACGTACACCACCGCCGCACCCAGGGTACCGAACAGGCACGCCAGCGGCACGTTGCGTTTTGGGTTTTCCACGGCATCGGTCGCCTGTGCCGCCGACTCCATGCCCAGGAAGGCCCAAAGGGTCAGGGGGATCGCCTTGGAGATGGCTTCGGAGATTGGCAGGCTGTTCGGGTTCCAGGCGGCAGCCAGGACACTGGAGTCAAACCAGAACCAGCCGATGATGCTCAGGCCCGCTACCGGAATGATCACGCCCCACACCGTGAAAGCGCCAATCTTGCCGGTGATGTTGGGGCCACCGAAGTTGGCAAAGGTGGTCACCCAGATCAAACCTATTGTGCCAATGCACAGCGGGATGGCGCCGGTGCCCAACCAGGGTACGAACGCGGTCATGTAGCCCACCGCCGAGATGGCCACGGCCACGTTGGCGATGGCCAGCGAGAGAAAGTACAGGTACGAACAGAGGAAGAACCCCGACTTGGCATGAGCTTCTTCCGTGTAGGCAGACAAGCCGCCGGAACGCGAACAGAACACGCCGCATTGAGCGAAGCAGTAGGCAATCGCCATGGAACCGATTGCCGTGAAAATCCACGACAACAGCGAAACCGCACCCAGTTGCGCCATGTTTGTGGGCAACATGATGATGCCTGAGCCCATCATGTTGACCGTCACCAGCGTCGTGAGCCCCATCAGACCCATTTTCTTGCTTGAATCTGCCATCGCAAACTCCTTGCCCTGTTCAGGTTATTGACCCTCGGCCTGGCGCGTTGCTACTGATCGCCAGGCCGGGGCTAGCCTTGATGCTTGTTCAGATAGACGTTGTACGTTGGCGGCTACTGGTTTTTTGCCTTCCATCTCGACGCCGTGGTTGAAGCGCATGAATCCGGAACAACGATTCTCCTTTGGGCAGGCTAAGGGTCAGGTCTTGAGTACGTATCCGTAGGCACGAATCCGTCCTCCTTGCTCTTTGAGGTACACGCCTTGAAGTTCCGGGGTAAATCCGGGCAAGGCGTTGATGCCTTCTTCCAGTGCCAGGAAATACTTGAGCACCGCGCCACCCCAGATTTCCCCCGGCACCACGCACAAAACGCCGGGCGGATAAGGCAGCGCCCCTTCGGCGGCGATGCGGCCGTCGGCATCGGCCAGCGCCACCAGCTCGACATTGCCGCGGATAAATTCGATCTGTGCTTGCTGCGGGTTCATGGCTTTTTTCGGGAAGTGTTCCTTGCGGAACATGTCCTTCTGCAATTGCTGCACGTTATGGCTGCGGTAGAGGTCGTGCATTTCCTGGCAGAGCTGGCGGATGGTGTAGTCGCGGTAGCGATCCTCGTAGCGCGCATAGATGGCCGGCAACACACGGCTCATGGGGGCGTTGTCACTGAGGAACTGTTCGAAACGGGCCAGTTGCGCGGCCAGATGGCTCATTTTTGCCCAGTCTTCGGCTGGCGTGAGCAGGAACAGAATCGAATTGAGGTCGCACTTCTCGGGGACTATGCCGTTCTGGCGCAGGAAGTTGGCCAGGATGCCGGCGTGGATGCCGAAGTCGGTGTAGCTGCCATCGATCGGGTCGATGCCGGGGGTGGTAAACAGCAGCTTGCAGGGGTCGATGAAGTATTGCTTGTCGGCATAGCCTGGAAAGGCATGCCAGCGATCCTTGGGGTGGAACTCGAAGAAGCGGATATCGCTGGCGATATCATCGGTCGGGTGGTCCTGCCATAGACGCCCATCGATGGTTTCCGGCACGAATGGGCGGACCAGGGTGCAGGCTTCGAGAATCAACTTGCGCGCGTTGATGCCGAACTTCACGCAATCTTCCCACAGGCGCAAACCACTGCGTCCGGCATGGATGCGTGCATTGACGTCCAGTGAAGCGAACAGCGGATAGAACGGGCTGGTGGAGGCCTGGGCCATGAAGGCGTTGTTCAGCCGTGCGTGATTGCAGTAGCGCGCCTGGCCCTTGATGTGGCGATCTTTCTTGTGGACCTGTGAGGCCTGGGAGAAGCCGGCCTGTTGTTTGTGTACCGATTGGGTGACGAAAATTCCGGGATCGTCCGGGCCCAGGTCAAGCAGCATGGGCGAGCAATCCTTCATCATCGGGATGAACTGCTCATAGCCCACCCACGCCGAGTCGAACAGGATGTAGTCACACAGCTTGCCGATGCGGTCCACCACCTGGCGCGCGTTGTAGATCGTGCCGTCATAGGTGCCCAGCTGGATGATGGCCAGGCGGAATGGGCGTGGCAGCTGCGCCTTGTCCGGGGCGACCTCATTGATCAGGTCGCGCAAATAGTCCTCTTCAAAGCAGTGGGCATCGATGCCGCCAATGAACCCGTAGGGGTTGCGCGCGGTTTCCAGATAAACCGGCGTCGCTCCGGCCTGGATCAGTGCGCCCTGGTGGTTGGATTTGTGGTTGTTGCGGTCGAACAGCACAAGGTCGCCAGGGGTCAACAGGGCGTTGGTCACCACCTTGTTCGAAGCCGATGTGCCATTGAGCACGAAATAGGTCTTGTCGGCATTGAACACCTGGGCGGCATGTTTTTGCGCCAGCAGGGCAGGGCCTTCGTGGATCAGCAAGTCACCGAGTTTGACGTCGGCATTGCACATGTCGGCGCGGAACAGGGTTTCGCCGAAGAAATCGAAAAACTGGCGGCCGGCGGGGTGCTTGCGAAAGAACTGGCCGCCTTGGTGACCCGGGCAGGCGAAGGTCGCATTGGCGGCCTCGGTGTAGTGCTTGAGGGCATCGAAGAAGGGCGGCAGCAAACACTCTTCATATTGCCTGGCGGCGGTCTCGAGCTGGTTGCCGTAGTACTCGGCGTTATGTTCGTCGAGGTCGAACACGCCATTGACCAGCAGGATCACCTCATGCAGCCGTTTATAGACCTCCAGCGCACGGTTGCCACCATCTCTGGGTATCACCAGAAACAGCGGGATATCGAAGCCTGTGCGTTTGATGGCATCCAGCACGCCACCCATGACATCGTCCACTGTAAGTACCGCAGCGGCGACATTGGTAAAGTCGGTATGGTCCAGGGCAACGAGAGGGCGGGAAGTATGGAAACAGTCTCGAACGGTATCACCGGCAGCGATTTTCAAAGCACTCATAACCAGAGTCTCTCCGTCTGTCTTGACGTTGAGTTACGGGGACAAGCGCCTGCAAGGGCGCTAGCTTCACAGTCAGAACTGATTGCCCTTTCGGTATAGTCCATTTTTGAGACGTTGAACTAATTGGTGAGGTTTTTTCGTATTATCTTGAAACGATTCTGCAGTCGCTCGCCTTATCGCACTTTAAGTCCATGACCTTGGTTATTACATCGGACCAGGGCAGTCTCAGATTGACCGCTGGTTTACGCGCGCCATCAGTTGCTCGGCAGTCTCTTTGCGCTCCGAGTAGCGATCTACCAGAAATTCCTGGCGGTCGCGCAGCAGCACGGTGAACTTCACCAGTTCTTCCATCACGTCGACCACACGGTCGTAGTACGCCGACGGCTTCATTCGGCCTGCGTCGTCGAACTCGGTAAAGGCCTTGGGTACCGAGGACTGGTTGGGGATGGTAAACATCCGCATCCAGCGTCCCAGCACACGGAGCTGGTTGACCACATTGAACGACTGCGAGCCGCCACAGACTTGCATCACTGCCAGTGTCTTGCCCTGAGTGGGGCGAACGGCGCCGAGCTCCAGCGGAATCCAGTCGATCTGCGCCTTGAACACCGCCGACATCGCGCCATGCCGTTCCGGCGAGCACCAGACCTGACCTTCTGACCACATGACCAGCTCGCGGAGCTCCTGCACCTTGGGATGGTCTATCGGAGCATCATCGGGCAATGGCAATCCGGACGGATTGAAGATGCGCGTCTGTGCACCAAAGTGCTGCAGCAGACGAGCAGCCTCTTCGACCAGCAGACGACTGAACGAACGCTCGCGAGTAGACCCGTACAGCAGCAGGATGCGCGGCTTTTGGTCATCGGGGTGTTGCGGGACCTGCGTGTCATCGAACAGCGTTGGATCAAGGTTGGGAAGGTGGTCTGACATATGTCCTCTTGCTCAAAGAGAGCCGATTCGATCCAGCTCACGCATCAGTTCGTCGCGGCTGAGGTTTTTGAAGGGCAGGGCGAGAAAGGCTATGCAGCGTTGCTCGATGTGCGCCAGTGTGGCGCGGAAGGCGGCGTCGACCAGCGCATCATCACCCGTCACGTCGGAGGGATCCTCCAGCCCCCAATGGGATTTCAGCGCCGGGCCGAAATACACCGGGCAGGATTCGCCCGCTGCCTTGTCGCACACGGTAATGACGATATCCGGGGGATTGTCCTCGAAAGCGTCATTGCCCTTGCTGCTCAAGCCCTGGATGCTGATGCCGGCCTGCTTCAGGGTGGCAAGACTGCGCGGCAGCACCTGGCCCCTGGGAAAACTGCCGGAGCTGACCGCTTCGAATCCTTCGGGCGCCAGGTGATTGAACATGGCTTCTGAAAGGATGCTGCGGCAGCTGTTGGCCGTGCACATGAACAGGACTCGCATGGGTTTCTCCTGCCGCTATGGGCGACATCAAAGGCTCAGGCGCAGTGCCAGGGCCGAGAGGGTGATTAACAAAACCGGAAGAGTCAGCAGGATGCCGACCTTGAAGTAGTAACCCCAGGTGATGCGCATGCCCTTGCGCTCCAGTACATGCAGCCAGAGCAGGGTGGCAAGGCTGCCAATGGGGGTGATCTTCGGGCCCAGGTCGCAACCGATGACGTTGGCGTAGATCATGGCCTCGCGGATCAGTCCTTCGGCGCCGCTGGCCTGGATAGACAGTGCTCCGATCAACACGCTGGGCATGTTGTTCATCACCGAAGACAGCAACGCGGACAGCAGTCCGGTACCCATGGCGGTAACCCACAGACCCTGTCCAGCCAGAAAGTCGAGCACCTGGGTGAGCAAGTCCGTCAGCCCGGCGTTCTTCAGACCGTATACCACCAGGTACATGCCCAGGGAGAAGACCACGACCTGCCAGGGGGCTTCACGCAACACCCGCCGCGTGGAGATCCTGTGCCCTCTGGCAGCCACCGCGAAAAGGGTTGCCGCACAGGCCGCCGCTACCGCGCTGATGGGAATGCCCAGTGGTTCCAGGGCGAAAAGGCCGACCAGCAGGACGAGCAACGTCCACCAGCCAACCACAAAAGTAGCGCGGTCGTGAATGGCCGCCGCAGGTTCCGGTAGTGCATCGACGCGATAGCGCGGGGGCAAATCTCGCCGGAAATACACAAACAGCACCAGCAAGGTAGCAACCACACTGGCCAGGTTTACCGGCACCATGACGGAGGCGTACTCGGCGAAACCCAGCCCGAAGTAATCGGCCGACACGATGTTCACCAGATTGGACACCACCAGCGGCAGGCTGGCGGTGTCGGCGATAAAGCCAGCGGCCATCACGAAGGCCAGTGTTGCGGCGGGCGAGAAGCGCAGGGCCAGCAACATGGACATGACGATGGGCGTGAGAATCAGCGCCGCGCCATCGTTGGCAAACAACGCCGATACAGCGGCGCCCAGCAGCACGCAAAACGCAAACAATCGGTAGCCGCTGCCATTGGCCCAGCGTGCCACGTGCAGGGCGGCCCATTTGAAGAAGCCGGCTTCATCCAGTAACAGACTGATTATGATAACGGCGATAAAAGTCGCGGTTGCGTTCCAGACAATGGCCCACACAGTGGGAATGTCCTGCAGCGACACCGCGCCGACCGCCAGGGCGATGATCGCGCCGATTGTTGCACTCCAGCCTACGCCGAGGCCTTTGGGTTGCCAGATGACCAGAATCAGGGTGAAGACGAAGACTGCAGTAGCAACCAGCATCGAAAGTGCTCTCTATCAGGGATTCAACAGCAGGCAACATCGCGGACAGGGCGTCCATCCATGTTCTGCAGGCGGGAGGCATCGTTTTTCAGCCATTCGGTATTGGCCTGCAACGTCATCTGAAGGATTTCGTGTACCCAGGCCGGCAAGCCCGGATTGAGCCGGTAGTAAACCCACTGCCCCTGACGACGATCGAGCAGCAAACCGATGCTGCGTAACTGGGCAAGATGACGGCTGATCTTCGGCTGGCTGTCATCGAGGGCACACATCAGCTCGCAGACACAAAGCTCGCCTTGACCTGCAATCAGCAAGGTGGCGCGGGCACGGGTCTCGTCGGCCAGGCTCTTGAATACTTCGGGTGGGGTCATCATGGGGTGAGTCTTTCACATATGGATAACCTAATATACGGATATCCATATGTTTAAGGCAAGCCGCAAAGCGAGCTTCCAACCCAATGCGGCGCCTCAGCAACGGCTGCAAAGCATCGCGGCGACCGAGCGTGGAAGGCGTATCCGGGGTTGCCAGCCTACGTCTGACAGCACGAACTCGATCGCCTGGCTATAGCGTTCAGTTCTTCTTCTTTAGTAGTTTGCCCAGGTAGTACTTGAGGCTGAAACGGTCTTTGGGCCGTGGCTTGTAGTGGGTCTTGTTTCTTTGGGTCGGATCGATCGCCATGGTTCCTGCGGTGTAGTAATACAGCGCGATGGACCTGCGGGTGATGTGCTCGGGGGTCGTCAAAGGCTCCGGGTGCCCATGATTGCTATCTTTATCGGTATTGAAAATGACGCAGCGGTTGAAAATCGGCAGGATCTTCTTGACGCAGTTCTTCATGCCGATATCCCAGATCTCCAGGTTGCCGCCATATTCCTCTTGCCAGTTTTCATTCAGATAAATGATGACATTCAGTCTGCGCTCGACATTAAGCTTTTTGTTGAGCCGGAAGTCCGAGTGCACCCCCAGGAAACCACCACTTTTGGTTTCATGCAGACCGCCACCGGTGAAATAGGGGTCAGGTATCAAACCTTCGATGCCGGTGAGCTTTTCAAGAAACTGCAGCATCGGCGCCGAGTTGAATGCGTTAAAAACAGTTTTCAGAAAAGGCGGACATTCGTTGGGGCTGATTTGACGTTTAAGCTGACCCTTATAGCCGCGCTCATAGAGCATTTCGTTGTTTGTTGGCTCGGCCGGGAAGTGTGAGCAGATCGCTGCAATCAGCTCTTCGTGCAAGAAGTTATCGATGACGATGTGCGGAAATGGCTCGGCCTGAACATAGTGACTGGTCAAGGAGTGCCCAAAGTCGCTGGCCGCGTTCTGGTCGAAATCAAGCTCCGCAGACAAGGTGATAGGTAGTGCTTGAGTGATGGGTGCCATTACCGCTCCAATAACTTAATGTAAAAACCTGTGGATGCCTCGCAGCAGGGCTGGCAGCACGGCTCGTGCATGCCTGCTCAGCTTAAGCCTTGCCGGCATCCTTGTTCAGGCGTTTAAGAATGTTGTTGTACATTTTGGTTCGTCTGTGGGTGGTCTCATAGCCGCCCGTCGCTGCGACAGTTCCGGCCTGGATATGATCGAGATAGCTGAATATTTTACGTGGCGATAACATCTCGACAACATAGCCAAGCTCGGTCATGCGGTCCTGGAGGGTATAGCCGGGAACACGATCATCCATCGAGAAATGCATGCCGTGTTGCTTGATGAGCTTGCAGTTCCACAGTGTGCAGAAGCTCTTCAGATAGACTTCTTTATAGGGCTTTGGCTCTCTGGATTTTAGCCCCATGGAAATTTTCAAACGCCTGAAGTGATGCTTGAACAAACGTGAGCTAAACCGCCAGAATGTTCGCACGGTTCCACGATTTAGTTGTTCGACACAGCCGACGGCTACGACGTTGCGGTTCTTGATGCACTTGTTCAACATCAGCGAAAAGATATTCTTATCAAAAACAAATGTGTCCGTGTGCATCAAAAATAAATAATCAGTTTCAACTCGCTGCAGCACCATGTCCAGTGCCTTGCCATGGGCGATATGACCTGCCTCCGGTTCGGAAACAGAACGCTCTATCAAATTGATCCAGTCGAGTGTCCGCAGGTATTCAGTGCTTTCATCGGCGGAGTAGTTATCCACTACCCATATCGGCACGTTGTCGCTGGACAGATGCTGGTGCAACAGATCCAGGCAGATCTTGGTGATTTCCGCTGTTTTGTAATTAACTATTACAACGCTGAAAGTTTCAGGGCTTTTAGTCGCAAAACTGGTGTTGTTCATCGTTCAGGGCACTCAGTAATATTATAGTTAGATGTAGAGATGATTGATCCTGTGTCCAGTTTTCGTTTGTATGTATACATGGGTTTCTTGACAACGATAAAGCCCTGTTTGCAGCTTGCTTCTCATACACTGAATGATCATGGCTTAGACAGGCCTGATGGCGAGCAATAGACGCGGACTTCATCGTATTAGAGTCCACTCGTCAGGTAAATATCCATGTAGCAATTTTTTCATTTTCAGACTGATCAGGCAGCGGTGTGGTTGCATGAAATTCAGTTCTGAAGTACGACCCCATCGCAGGTAGAGCCTGCCATTAGCCGATTGCTGCCTGCCGCACAGCGCGCGTTCTTCTGATTTTTCGCTGATTGGCTCGACCGCCTGGCCAATCCTGAAAATGCAACGTTGTGCTTGTCAGTGGCTGTCGAGTGGCGCAGTCAGGCCTGGCAACGACTGTCTTAAAAGTGAAATAAATAGTCGCTCAGAAATATTGCTGAAATATTTCATTCTTATGATCCAGAGAGGTTTACTAAAAGGTCACCCGTCCATGCGTCGAGCCGTGTTCAATCTGAAAGGGGGTGTTGGCAAGTCAAGCATCGCCTGCAATCTCGCTGCCGTGAGTGCTGCCGAAGGCTACAGGACGCTACTGGTGGATCTCGATCCCCAGGCCAACTCGACCTGCTACCTGACAGGGCTGGCCGGTGATGATATTCCCATGGGGATCGTCGATTTCTTCAAACAAACCCTCTCCAGCGGCCCGGCCAGTAAAAGGAATCGCGTGGCCATCACCCAAACCCGCTACGACAATCTGCATCTGGTCACGGCTCACCGCGAGCTGGCTGACCTGCAGACCAGGCTCGAGTCCCGGTTCAAGATCAATAAGCTTCGTCGTTTGCTGGTAGAACTTTCCGAGGATTACGAACGCATTTACATCGATACGCCGCCGTGCCTGAATTTTTATACGATCAGTGCGCTGATCGCCGCCGAGCGGGTATTGATTCCTTTCGATTGCGACAGCTTTTCCCGGCAGGCGCTCTACAAGGTCATCGCGCAAGTGGCCGAGCTACAGGCCGACCACAATGAGTCCCTGGTTGTGGAGGGCGTGGTGGTCAATCAATTTGTGGCGCGTGCCAACTTGCACCAGATGCTGATCAACGAGTTGGTGGCCGAAGGCTTGCCAGTGTTGCCGGATTATTTGAGCAGCACAGTCAAAATGCGTGAATCCCATGAAGCCTCGGTGCCGATGATCCATCTGGCACCACGTCATAAGCTTACGCTGCAATACGTAAGCCTGTTTTCAGCGCTGGAAGGGGCCAGTCATTAGCCGGGCTCAATGTAAGTTCTGCCGGTTTGACGCCGGCTATGCAGTTCAGGAAAACAACAGCTAAACTTTCCTGCGCTGGGGTGGAATGTCGCCTTGGGATGTCAATGTCTGGCAAGGGAGCCACCCGCCATGAGTGTCGAACAGAGTCATTACAGTGCGCCGACCCTGCTGGTGGTCGATGACACGCCCGATAACCTGATGCTGATGACTGATCTGCTCAAAGATCACTATCGGGTCAAGGCCGCCAATAGCGGAGAAAAGGCCTTGCGAATACTGCAGGGCGACGCACTGCCGGACTTGATTCTGCTTGACGTGATGATGCCCGGTTTGTCCGGCCATGAAGTGGCAGAACAGATCAAGCGCGATCCACGAACCCGCGACATTCCTATCATCTTTCTGACAGCGCTGGCCGGAACCGAAGATGAGATCCATGGCCTGGAACTGGGGGCTGTCGACTACATCACCAAACCCATCAGGCCGGCGCTGGTTCTGGCGCGGGTCGACACCCAGCTCAAGCTCAAGGCTGCCAAAGACTTCCTGCGCGATCACAACGACTATCTGGAGCAGGAGGTCGAGCGTCGCACGCGCGAGGTGACGGCGATCCAGGACGTAGCCATTCAGGCCATGGCTTCCCTGGCGGAGACTCGCGATAACGAAACGGGCAACCATATCCGCCGGACCCAGCACTACATAAAGGTTCTGGCGCAATACCTGCGTGATCATCCACGATTCAGTCACTTTCTCAACGAGCAGACGATCGAGTCGCTATTCAAGTCGGCGCCGCTGCACGATATTGGCAAGGTCGGCATTCCCGACCATATCCTCCTCAAGCCAGGTCGTTACACCGAGCAAGAGTTCGAGATCATGAAAACCCATACGACCCTGGGGCGTGACGCCATCCAGCTTGCCGAGGACCGGCTTGGTTTTCGCGCCGACTTTCTCAACCTGGCCAAGGAGATTGCCTACAGTCACCAGGAAAAATGGGACGGCAGCGGCTATCCCCAAGGGCTGGCTGGCGACGACATTCCCATCAGCGCCCGGTTGATGGCGGTAGCCGATGTCTATGACGCGCTGATCAGCCGACGGGTCTATAAAGCCGGGATGCCCCATGCGCAAGCCGTCGAGATTATTCGTCAGGGGCGGGGTACGCACTTCGATCCGGACGTCTGCGATGCCTTCCTGTCCTGTGTTGAACAGTTCCAGGCCATTGCCTTGCGTTTCGCCGATACCGATCAGGACATGGCCGACAAGCTGGTTGCCCAGGAACGTCTCGGTCAGAAGCCCTGAACCCGCTCCTGCGAGCTCCCTTTGCCAGTGTTTTTTTCAGGTTTACGAGGATAGGTCATGGCTCGATTGCGCACCCTGCTTGAGCGCCTCGCGCTATTGCACAAACTGATCCTGGGGTTTTCGGCGCTGTTGGTGTTGGTGCTGGTGCTTGGTGCACAAAGCCTGCGGACCCAGCAATCGCTCAAGCAGGACATGCAAAACCTCCACCTGCAGGAACTGGTCGGCATGGAGCACTTGCAGGAAGCTCGGGTGCAATTGCCGCATATGATGCAAGCGCTGCAGCGTGCGGTAGGCACCGACAGCGCACAGTTGCGGGTCGAATCGCTGCAGCAGTTGGGAGAATTCCAGGACCGCCTGCAAAAGGCCTTGGCGCGCGCCAAAGTGACGCTCAGGCTCGCGGAGAACCTGGCGCGCCTGGCCGAGTTCGACATGCTGCTGCAAAGGTTGCAGCATTATGGCGAACAGGCGTCCCTGTTGATTAACCAGGGCAAGCAGACCCAGGCGCAGTCGCTGGTCAACAGCAACGAGTTCCAGCAGATTGCCCGGCAAGCCGACACCCTCCTGTACGCCATCGCCCAGATCAAGGAAGCCTCGATCCGTGACACGGCCAAGGATATTGCCGAATACGCCGAACGCAGTACCCGGCTGACCTACGTCCTGTTGTTCGGTGGCTTGTCTCTGGCGCTGCTTCTGTCCTGGCTGGTCAGCCAGTCGATTCGCAATCCGCTCAACCGGGTGCGGGTTGCAGTCGATCAGTTGGCCGCCGGGCAACTCGATCAGCCGATTCCCCACACTGATCTGAATAATGAAACCGGCGACCTGGCGCGGGCCATCGCCAAATTGCAGACCGAGTCCCAACAACTGGAGCGTCAGCGCTGGATCAAGGCGCATACGGCCCAATTGCAGGTCGATCTGCAGCAGACCGAAACGCCCGCCGAACTGGCGCAGGTATTCCTGCAACACATGGCCGGCCTGCACGGAGTCTGCCAGGGGGTGCTGTACAGTGCCCAGGAAGACGGCGACCAGTTGCTGCTGATGGGACGCTATGCCACCGATGCCGAGCGACCACCGCAGGAGCAGGTTCTCTTCGGCGATGGGCTGTTGGGACAGTGCGCGGTGGACCGTCAGCCGCGACAGTTTCAGGCGCCGCCCGAGTATTACCGGCGTCTGCACACACCGCTTGGCGAGACCGTGGCCAGTTGCATGCTGTTGCAACCGATCGTGCATGGTGCGCGGTTGCTTGGGGTACTGGAGCTTGCCGCACTGGCGCCGTTAGGCGAGCGCGAGATGCAGCTGTTGCATGAAGCCACCCCTCGCCTGGCTGCGGCCATGGCGATCATGGAGCGCAATCAGGCGGTGAAGTCGCTATTGGCAGAAACTCGTCGCCAGGCCAGTGAAGTCGCAGAACAGGCGTTGCAACTCAAGGAGCAGGCAAAGGTACTCGAGTCCCAGCAATCGGCGTTGCGTGCTACCGAGGCACAGCTGCGCGCAGTGCTCGACAGCAGCCCGGTGGCCATGGTGATCAGAGGTGCCGATGGCCGTCCGACTTACTGCAATCCGCAGTTCGAAAGCTTGTTCGGGGTCCGCTTCGCTGAACTTGAAGCGACGGACCCGGGGCAGTTCTGGGTTGACCCGCAGGCACACCAAAGTTTCCTCGCCGCGGCAGCCCAGGGTACGGTGCTGAACTTCGAAGGCAGCCTGCAGTGCGCCGCCGGTGAACCCCTGGAAGTACTGGTTTCGGCGGTCACGCTCAAGCTGGGGGAGTTGGGCATCGGGGCCAACTGGTACTTTGACATCACCGAGCGCAAGACCGCCGAGGCCGAGGTGCAACGCGCACGCGAGGCGGCAGAAGAGGCGACTCGGGCCAAGAGCAACTTCCTGGCGACCATGAGCCACGAGATCCGCACACCGATGAATGCCATCATCGGCATGAGCCACTTGGCATTGCGCACCGATCTTGACCCGCGCCAGCGCAACTACATCGAAAAGGTCCATCGCTCGGCAGAGTATTTGTTGGTCATCATCAACGACATCCTCGATTTCTCAAGGATCGAGGCCGGCAAGCTGCATCTGGAGCACATTCCCTTTCACCTGGAGGACGTGCTTGAAGGCTTTGCCAGCATGATTGGCCTCAAAGCCGAGGACAAAGGCCTGGAATTGCTGTTCAGCATCGCAGCCAAACTGCCGACCGCGTTGATCGGCGACCCATTGCGCCTGGGCCAGGTGTTGGTCAACCTGGGCAACAATGCGACGAAATTCACCGAGCAGGGCGAGATCGTTCTCGGCGTAGAGCAGCGCGGCGGTGCAGGGGAGCAGGCGCAGTTACACTTCTGGGTGCGTGACAGCGGCATCGGCATGAGCAGCGAGCAATGCTCACGCCTGTTTCAGCCGTTCAGCCAGGCCGACAGCTCTACCACGCGCAAGTACGGCGGGACCGGGTTGGGCCTGGCCATCTCCCGACATCTGGTGGAGCTGATGGGCGGCAATATTTGGGTCGAGAGCGAGCCGGGTCAAGGCTCCGTTTTTCATTTCGAGGTGAGCCTGGGCGTGCAACGCGAAGGCCAGTTGCGGCGCATGGCGACCGCCGACGAATTGGTCGGCACCCGTGTGCTGGTGGTCGACGACAATGCCAGCGCCCGCGAGATTCTTTCCACCATGGCACGCAGTTTCGGCGTCCAGGTCGACGTCGCACACAGCGGAAAAGTGGCACTGAGCATGCTGCAGGAGGCCCAAACCAAGGCACGGCCCTATGACCTGGTGCTCATGGATTGGCGCATGCCGGGCATGGACGGTGTGGAGACGGTGCGGCAGATGCATGCCGCCAAAATGGTACAAACCCCTCAAGTCATCATGGTCACCGCGTTTGGTAACGAGGAGATGCGCTTAGAGGCCGACCGGCATGACATTCAATTGCCGATGGTGCTGACCAAGCCAGTCACTCCGTCGACTTTGCTTGAGTCGTTGTGCGCGATGCTCGGCAAGATCCCCCTCAGCGATACCCGGGCCAGCGCGCGGCTCGGCCAGAGCGCCAGCGTCATGGCCAGCCTGCGTGGCGCGCGACTGCTGCTGGTGGAGGACAATGACCTGAACCGGGAACTGGCGTGTGAACTGCTCGAGAGCGCCGGAATCGAGCTGTGTCTGGCCGTCCACGGAGCAGAGGCGCTCGAGCAACTGGAGCGAGACGCCGACTTCGACGGGGTGTTGATGGACTGCCAAATGCCGGTGATGGACGGCTACACCGCTACCGCCAGAATACGCGAGCAGCCACGCTGGGCGCAGCTGCCGGTGATCGCCATGACCGCCAATGCCATGGCCGGGGACCGCGAGCGGGCGCTTGCCTGCGGCATGAACGATCACATCTCCAAGCCGTTGAACATCGAAGACATGTTCGCCACTCTGGCCCGGTGGATACATCCGCGGGCAGGCCGTAGTGCACCCGCGACCGAAGTTTCACCGGTCACTGCAGTACCGACCACGGGCTTGCCCGGCAGCCTCCCTGGTATTGATCTGCAGGCGGGTCTTGCCACCTGCATGGGCAAAGTCGAACTGTACCTGCGCCTGCTGCGCAAGTTTCACGCCAGCCAGCAGGATTTCTCCACTGCGTTCCTCGCAGCCCAGGATGAAAGTGATCCTTCGGCAACGGCCAGGCTGGCCCATACCTTGCGCGGTACGGCGGGCAACATCGGTGCCCTGGACGTGGCGCAGGCGGCCAGCGCCCTGGAGCTGGCGTGCCAGAGGGGAGCAGACGAGCAGGAACTGGCACAGCGACTGGAGCAAGTCGAACGCTGTCTGACACCGGTGCTGGAAGGATTATCGGCGCTGAACGAACCGACCTCGTCCCTGGATGCATCTGCCACGCCACCTTTGGACAAAGAATGGCACACGCAATTGGCCCACGTCCGATACCTGCTGGCCGAGAGTGACACCGAGGTGCTGACTGCCTTGCACAAACTGCAGGGGCTGGCGTCAGGCCCTCGGGTGGTCGAGCAGTTGCATCGGGTTGTCCGGCAAGCCGAGAGCTTCGATTTCGATCAGGCACTGGAATTACTGGAAACGCTGTCCTGATCCTCCCGCCGGCGAAACAGGCGTATAGCCGGGCTGATTGGCAAGACTGATCTGCCAGCGCTGATCTGCCAGCGTTGGTTGGCCAGGTGCTGCAATGTGCATAGCACCTGGCCCGCCGGTTTCAGTTCAACAGGGCCAAGCTCAAGCTTGCGCCACACCCACTTCAGCTGAGGTCGAGGCGTTGCTGCGCACAGCCTGATACAGCAGGCTGGACACCACGAACCCGATAACGGCCAATACGCTCATCAGACTGAACACGTAGTTGTAGCCCTGCTGTCCAGGGAAATGGTCGAGTATCGCGCCGTAGACCACGTAAGCGAACATGCCCGGTGCATAGCCGATCAGACAACCGATACCGAACGCCGAGCCGGTGATGTGCTGAGGGATGCCCACTTCACCCATGGGTGCCCAGAACACGCCGCGCATGGAAAAGACAATCAGCGCGAAGGACAGGGTGGCGGCCATGCCCGCGTAGATGAAGCTGGGACTCTTGGGGATCAGCAGGATCACGCCCATCAGCGGCAGCAAGGCCAGGAACGCCCATTTCAGGTAACGACTGGTGCTCTTGAACTGCTTGTCGGCGATAAAGCCTCCGGCCGGGCCGCCGAGGATCTTGAGGAAATACTGATTGATGATGCCGTAGGCGCCTACCAGTGCCACCGGCAGCCCATACATCTCTTTGAGGTAGGGAATGAAATAGGTCAAGCCGCAGTAGACGATGTAAACCATGAACACGTTGAGGCTGACCAGCCAGATGCCCGGCACCTTGACCGCTTCGAGCAGGTTCGCCAATCCGTTCTTCGGCTTGGCAGTCGACTGTGCGGTGCCGCTCTTGAGCAGGATCCAGGTCAGGGTACCGGCCAGAATGTCGATGACCGAGTAAAACACAATCGCCGACTTCAGTCCGGTTTCCCCGGAACCCATGGCGACGAAGACTCCCAGCGCAGAGAAGGCGACCAGGGTATCAATGACACCACGGCCACCTTCCAATAGACCGAACAGCCGGCCTTGCTCCTTGTCGTCGCCGAGATTGCGGATGGCCTTGAGCAGCGATGGCCAGAAGAGGCAGTCGGCGCAGACCGCCAACAGGCAAAATACAATCAGCAGGCTGTTGAAGGGCGGGAAGGTCGCCAGGTAGAGCCCCAGGCTGCCGGTGCCGAGCAGGCCCAGAGGAATCAGTTTTCGTGTATCGAAACGGTCCGCCAGCATGCCGCCCACGACGAACAGCGCAGTGGCGATGATGGCATTGGCGCTGAGCAGCAAGCCGATTTGCGTGTGGCTCAGGCCCATGAATTCCTGCATGGGCACATAAAAGGCATCCTTGAGGTTTGCCAGCTTGTAGATGGTGCCGCCACCGAGGATGAGAATCAGGAATCTGAGCCATTTGGCCTTGTCACGAGTTGTCATTTTTGTACTCCAGGCGAATTGGTAATCACTGTTGCGTGTCAGGTCAATGCGTCGAAGGGTTGGCCAGGGTCAATTCGGCCAGAGTTCGAAACTCCGCCAGCAGACTTCTTACGTAAGCGACCTGGTTGTTCGCCCAGCGGTGTTCGTCAGCCAGCATTCGCTCCAGCGAGTAACCCGATGGCAGCGGCGTATCACTCATTTCCCGGTAAGCGATAAAAGGGTCGGCAGCCTCATCGGTCTGCCGGAACGCCGGAGCCACGTAGTGATTTTCCTGTTCGAGGATGAACGCGATCACTTGCGGGGTTGTTTCACCGAGCATCAACAGTTCGAACAACATGCGCGCGTTGGGCAGGTCATCTTCGGCGCAACCTTGCTGCACGCCGTAATGGCCGAAGCCGTTGAGTTCGGGGACGATGCGCACGCCCTTCAGGTGGGTCTGGCGAATGTGCGGCGCCAGTGTACGAAGGGCCTGCAGGGGCTGCTCGCAGGCATTGATCATGTTGCCGAAGTCGAACAAGGCATGCAGGCGAGGGTGATTGAGACGGTTGAGCAGTTGCGCGATCTCGGCGCTCTTGAGTTCCTCGTGCTGTTCGAAATCGAAGTACAGGTCATGCTCGTCAGCTTGCCGGGCAAGGTAATGCAGGTCGGATTCGATCACGTCCATGACCCGCGACAGCGCACCTTCGTAGCGCGAGTAGACGCGGATGTTGCGGGTGCCCACGGCCTTGGCAATGGCGATCACTTGATCGACGTCCTGTTTGCGCGTGCTGCTGATTTCCAGGTGCACATCCAGTTCGAGCCCGCGGGCCTTTTCGGCAAACGCCTGGAGTTGCCCGGCAGTCATCTGGCTCAAGCTGTTTTCCTCGCCGTCGAGCAAATGCAGGCTCAGACCCTGCAGTTCGTGGCGATAGGCGAAGTCCAACAGGTCGGCCGGCTTGACGCGACCGTGGGTGAGGTTGGTCAGCAGGGGATAGGCATGGGCAAACAGGCGCAGTTGGCCCAGGCGGTCGAGCAGCTGCCGAGCCAGCGCTTGAGTCAGTACTGGCGGTGCGTCGGTCTCGACAACCTTGTGGCTGAGCAAGGCATTGAAACGTTCCTGGATCTTATTGTTCATTCGAGTCGTTCCTGGTTCAGACGCCGGGTCTGCCGGCGCAGCCTTTATCGCGCCAGCCGGGAACTCTCGATAGATCCATTATCAGTTAAATCATAAGACCACTTGTCTTACTCAAGTGGCCTTTTGCAGATAGCCCATGTTGCTCAAGGCTTGGGCAAGTGCTTCGACTCGCTCCCTGGCCTGATCTTCAGGTGTGCTGGCAAAACCGATCAGCAGCGCGGGCGGCAGGACATGTTCGAGGCAGTAGTCGCTCAAGGCATAGGTGTGAATATTGTGTTGGGCCAGTTCCCTGGCGATGGCGGCGTCATCCAGATGCGCCGGCAGCCAGGCGATCAAGTGCATGCCGGCATCCACCGCAGTGACCTTGAAGAAACCGTTCAGGCGCTGCTGCAGTTGTTCGACCAAGGCTTGCTGACGAGCCGTATACAGCGCACGCATGCGCCGTATATGGCCGATGAAGTGGCCTTCGCCCATGAAGTCCGCCGTCACGGCCTGCAGCAGTGTGGGAGGGCTGCGATCCATGACCGCACGCAGGGTACAGAAAGGTTCGATCAGGGCCTGCGGCAGTATCACGTAACCCAGTCGCAGCGAAGGGAAGAGCACTTTGCTGAACGTTCCGACGTAGATCACCCTGGCCCCTTGGTCCATGGCATAGAGCGCAGGCAGGAGACGGCCGTTGTAGCGAAACTCACTGTCGCAGTCGTCCTCGATGATCCAGCTCTGGTTGCGGGCAGCCCAATCGATGAGGGCCTGGCGTCGGGCGGAACTCATGGTGATGCCCAGGGGATGCTGGCGCGAAGGTGTGGTAAACGCCAGGCGGGCTTCGGGACACCGGGCCAGGCCTTGTTCGACATCAATACCCTGATCGTCGATGCGCAACGGTACCACCTGACCACCCTGGGCCTGGAAGGCGATGCGAGCCGCGATATGCCCCGGGTCCTCCATCCACACGCTGTCCTGTGGATTGAGCAGCAGCATGCCCAGCAGGTTAAAGGCTTGCTGGGCGCCGGAGACGATCACCACCTGCCCGGCACTGCAGTCGATGCCACGGGCATCAAAGACGTACTCGGCAATGGCCTGGCGCAGGCTCTGCAAGCCTTGCAGTTCGCCATAGCCAAGCAGGGCCTTGGTCGGTTTATGCAGGTGGCGGTTCATCAGGCGCTTCCACACCGCTTGCGGGAATGCGTCGTAGGCGCTGTGGCTGGGCAGGAACGAGGTCGGTGTCTGCGCAGCCCAGCTTTCATAGGAAACGCCCTGAAAGTGACTGCTGCGCAGAGACAGCATGGAGTGGCTCAGGTCAGACAGCCGAGGAGGCGGGGGCTGCGGCTGATCGTCGGCACTACCGCGGTTCTCCCACTCGTTGCCGACATAGGTGCCGGCCCCGGTACGCGAGGTCAGAAAACCTTCGGCAATCAGTTGATCGAATGCATTGAGAATGGTGATTCGCGAAAGCTTCAGCTCGTTGCTCAAGGTCCGGGTCGATGGCAGGCGCACGCCGCCTTGAATCCTTCCACTGAGAATCTGTTTGCGAATCTGCAAGTAGAGTTGGCGGTACAAGGGAATCGCGCTGGCAGGATCCAGTTCGATACCTGACAACAGCAAACCTGCGGAGGATTTCATGATTCGTACGTCTTGCCGGATTGTGGTTTTGACCTGGAGCATTGTCAGGCAACTGGGTACGAAAGGGTATCGAGAGCCGCTGGATAAGTCATCTACCGCTGGCATTGCCCATCGCACTGTCGATTTCACGGTCCCTCGTTCGACTATCCATCAGGGCGCGCCCCCCTGCTGATCGCTGCGATCCCGGGCGCTGCCGGCGTGCTCATCGCCCGCTATGTGCGCAGCGGTGAGGTGCGCACAGGAAGCGTTGCGGGCTAGCCGGCACCCAGCATTTCGCGCATCCGGTACCACAACATGCCCAGGGCCAGCAGTGGTGAACGCAGTGCCCGGCCGCCGGGGAACGTCATGTGTGGCACGCCGCTGAACACGTCGAAGCCTTTGCTGTGACCGGCGTGGATCGCTTCGCCCAACAGTTTGGCGCACCAATGGGTGACGTTCAGGCCGTGGCCGGAGTAGCCCTGGGCGTAGTACACGTTGGGGTGCTGGCTCAAGCGCCCGACCTGGGGGAAACGATTGGCAGAGATGCCGATCATGCCGCCCCATTGGTAGTCGATGCGCGCATTCGCCAGTTGCGGGAATACCTTGAGCATCTGCGGGCGCATGTAGGCGGCGATGTCCGCTGGGTCGCGGCCGGAGTAGTGGCAGGCGCCACCGAACAACAAGCGCCGGTCCGCCGAGAGCCGATAGTAATCCAGGCCGACTTTCTGGTCGCACAGCGCAACGTTGTGCGGAATGAGTTGCGCGGCAGACTCCTCGGACAGCGGTTCGGTGGCGATGATGTAGCTGCCGGCCGGCAGCACCTTGCCACTGAGTCTGGGTTCGAGTTCCTCCAGATGGGCGTTGCAGGCCAGGACCAGGCTGCCGGCGCGCACGGTGCCACCGGCACAGCGTACCTGCACCGTGCTGCCATGGATCAACTCCAGCACCGGGCTCTGCTCGAAGATCTGTACGCCAAGGGACTGCGCGAGCTTCGCTTCGCCGAGCACCAGGTTCAGCGGGTGCAAGTGCCCCGAACCCATGTCCACCAGGCCACCGGCATACACAGCGGAGTTCACCACCTGCTCGCGGATCTGTCCCGCTTCAACCAGGCGGGTTTCATGGGCGTAGCCTGATTCGAGCAGTTGTGCGTGTTCGGCCTTCAGCCCGGCAAAATGCGCCGGTGTATTGGCCAGCTCGCAAAAACCCCAGCGCAGGTCGCAATCGATCCCGTGTTCGCGGATGCGCTCGCCCACCAGTTGCACCGATTCGATGCCGGCGCGCTCAAGGTAACGCACGCCTTCGGTGCCAACATGTTTGGCAAAACCACTGACGTCATGACCAATGCCGCGAATCAACTGGCCGCCGTTGCGCCCGCTGGCGCCCCAGCCAATTCGCCGGGCTTCCAGCAGCACTACCGAGAGCCCGCGCTGGGCCAGTTCGATGGCGGTGTTGACGCCGGTGAAGCCACCGCCGATCACGCAGACATCTGCCTCAAGGTCCGAGGCCAGGGCAGGGCGTGGTGCCATGCCTTTGGCCGATGCAGCGTAATAGGACTGGGTGTGTTCGTTGGTGTACTGATTCATTTGTTGGACTTCACTTTGCTCCACGAACGGGTCATCAGACGCATGATCGACTGGGGCGGGGTGGTGGAAATGTAGAGCTTGTCGAGGACTTCCTGAGGCGGGTAGACCTCGGGATTGTTGACCAGCTCAGGGTCCATGTATTGCTTGGCTGCCGGGTTCGGGTTGGCGTAGCCCACCGCCGCGCTGACCTTGGCAATCACTTGCGGGTCCAGAAGGTAGTTGATGAAGGCGTGCGCTTCTTTCGGATTGCTGGCGTCGGAAGGAACAGCCAGCAGGTCGAACCACAGGTTGGCGCCTTCCTTGGGAATGGAGTAAGCGATGTTCACGCCGTTATTGGCTTCCTTGGCGCGGTTGGCGGCCTGGAACACGTCACCGGAATAACCGAAGGCCACGCAGATGTCGCCGTTGGCCAGGTCCGACACGTACTTGGATGAGTGGAAGTAGGTGATGTAAGGGCGGATGGTCAGCAGCTTGGCTTCGGCCTTTTTGTAGTCTTCGGGGCTTTCGCTGCGTGGGTCCATGCCCATGTAGTTGAGGATCGCCGGGTAGACTTCGTCCGCCGAGTCCATCATCGAAACGCCACACTGGCTGAGCTTCTTCAGGTTCTCAGGTTCAAACAGCACGGCCCAGGAGTCGATGCGGTCGATGCCCAGTACCTGCTTGACCTTGTCGACGTTGTAGCCGATGCCGTTGGTGCCCCACAGGTACGGCACCGAGTGCTCGTTACCCGGATCGTTTTTCTCCAGCAGGGCCAGCAGTTTCGGGTCGAGGTTCTTGAAGTTCGGCAGTTGCTCGCGATCGAGCTTGAGGAACGCGCCGGCCTTCACCTGACGGGCGAGGAAGTGGTTGGAAGGCACCACTACGTCATAGCCGGTGCGACCGGCGAGCAGTTTGCCTTCCAGGGTTTCGTTGGAGTCGAAGACGTCGTAGATCACCTTGATCCCGGTCTTGGCCTGGAAGTCGGCGAGGGTGGTTTCGCCGATGTAGTCGGTCCAGTTGTAGACGCTGACTGTTGGCTGAGCCTGGGCACCGGCGCTGAACAGCGCGGCCAGTGCGATCGGGAACATGGTTTTCAATAGACGCATATCGACACCTCTTGGAGTTATTGGCTTTTTCAGGTGATTCTTTGGCGTTGGGGCGACCGCCTTCGCGAGCAAGCTCGCTCCCTCAGGGGAATGCATTCCAGATGTGGGAGCGGGCTCGCTCGCGAAGAGGCCAGATCAGTCACCATTCATGTTGAATGGCACACCGCATTCGCGAGCAAGCCCGCTCCCACAGGGGAACGCGGACTCATGGGGAGCATTGTCTTTTAAACGCTCAGCATCAGGAACTCCCGCTCCCACGAACTGATCACCCGCTTGAAGTTCTCGTGCTCGGCGCGTTTGACCGCGACGTAGCCACGCACGAACTTGTCGCCCAGATAACGGCCGATGGTTTCGCACTCTTCCATGCGGGTCAGGGCGTCTTCGATGGTGATCGGCAAGCGCAGGTTGCGGCGCTCATAGGCACGACCCTGAACGGCTGCGCTTGGCTCGATGTGTTCGACCATGCCCAGGTAACCGCACAACAGACTGGCGGCGATCGCCAGGTACGGGTTGGCGTCGGCCCCCGGCAAACGGTTTTCCACGCGCATGGCATCGGGGCTTGAAGTCGGTACACGCAGGCCGACGGTACGGTTCTCTTCACCCCACTCGACGTTGACCGGTGCCGAGGTGTCCGGCAGGAAACGGCGGAACGAGTTGACGTTCGGCGCGAACATCGGCAGCAATTTCGGGATGTACTTCTGCAAGCCGCCAATGTGGTGCAGGAACAGTTCGCTCATGTTGCCATCGGCATCGGCGAAAATCGGCTTGCCGGTGGCGATCTCGACCACGCTCTGGTGAATGTGCATCGCGCTGCCCGGCTCATCGCCCACCGGCTTGGCCATGAAGGTCGCCGCGACATTGTGCTTGAGCGCCGCCTCACGCATGGTGCGTTTGAATACGGTGATCTGGTCGGCCAGGTCCAGGGCATCGCCGTGACGGAAGTTGATTTCCATCTGCGCCGGGCCGTCTTCGTGGATCAGCGTGTCGAGGTCCAGGCCCTGCAGTTCGCACCAGTCATAGACGTCTTCGAACAGCGGATCGAATTCGTTGGCGGCATCGATGGAGAACGACTGACGTCCGCTTTCCGCACGGCCCGAACGGCCCAGTGGTGCCTTGAGCGGCAAGTCTGGATCTTCGCAGCGCTGGGTCAGGTAGAACTCCATTTCCGGCGCGACAATCGGCTTCCAGCCTTTGTCGGTGTACAGCTGCAGCACTTTCTTGAGCACGTTGCGCGGCGACAGTTCGATCGGGTTGCCGAACTTGTCGAACGTGTCGTGGATGACGATGGCCGTCGGCTCGATCGCCCATGGCACTACGTAGACGGCGTCGGACACCGGCTTACAGACCATGTCGATGTCAGCCGGATCGAGCAGGTCGTAGTAGATGTCGTCGTCGACAAAGTCCCCGGTTACCGTTTGCAACAACACACTTTCCGGCAGGCGCATGCCTCGCTCATGCAGGAACTTGTTGGTGGGTGCGATTTTGCCGCGTGCAATGCCGGTCAGATCGCTGACGACGCACTCGACTTCGGTAATCTTGTGATCTTTCAGCCATGTGAACAGCTGATCGAAAGGGGCATTCATAAAGACCTCGTTATTGGTTTTATTAACGCCAGGGCAAGCCGATTTCATCTTTCAGGCACTTCCCCTGTAGCGCGTTGACGACTATCTTGGGCGAGCCTTGCCGTTCCATCTATCCACTTTATCCAGCACAAAGCGCACCAAAAGAGTGCGCAGGGTCGCCCATGACAACCTGCAACTCGCTACAGGTCCAAGCGTTCAACACCGCCGATGTCGCCGAGCAGATCCGCGCCACGCCGGGTTGGGTGCAGCATTACCAGCAGATGTCGCCGGGGCATTTCGCCGGCCAGATTCGCTATCTGGACCTGCAGGGCGTGGAGATTTACGAAGAGTCCATGAACACCCGGGTCGAACAGAATTTCAGCGCGCCCCAAGGTTCGTTGGCGTTCTGTTTCGACCGCAGCGACAACGCGCTCTACCTGCTCAATGGCGAAAGCCGAAATATCTGGATCACCCCGGAGAACTATCAGGAAATTGCCGTGGTGTTCGGCCCGCAGTTCGTGCAACGGCACAGCCTGGACATGGCCAGGCTCGAAGGCTTGTTCCTGGCGCCGCTCAACTCCCGGCAGAATGCCTTGTTCAGTCGCTGGCTCAGCGGCACCCTTACGCGCCTGTCGCAGACCTTCGACCCGCCGAGCCGCGAAGCCCTGACCGAGCAGTTGCTGGAAGACTGCCTGTTCATCCTCGATAACGCCTGCGTGTGTCTCGACCAGGGCGCGTTGCAGCGCCGGGCGGGGGAGCGGGCGATCATGAAACGGGTAGGGGAATGGGCCGCGGATACTCCGGAAGAACACCTTAACCTGCTGGAACTGTCCCAGATTGCCGGGGTTTCACTGCGCCAGTTGCAGCATGCCTTCAAGACCTACACCGGCATGGCCCCGACCCAATGGCTGCGCCTGCGCCGACTGAACAGCGCCCGCCGCGAGTTGCTCAGTTGCACGCCGACGCAAACCACTGTGGCCGAAGTGGCGATGAACTGGTCGTTCTGGCATTTAGGACGGTTTTCCAGCAGCTACCGCGCGCTGTTCAAGGAATTGCCGAGTGACACCCTCAAACGCGCGAGCGCCGTGCAAACGAACGGGCGCGGGCGGCGCAAGTAGGTCGGCAGGGTAATCATGCCGATCACCCCCGCTTCCACATCGCGAACCGTGAAGTGGACCGCAATCCACCTGTAGGAGCGAGCCTGCTCGCGATGGACGTCAACGATAACGCGGGTTTCCTGAATACCCGTGGCACCCTCAGGTTTTTCGCGAGCAGGCTCGCTCCTACAGAGAATGTTTTGATCTAAAAGCCCCGGCAGCCCAGGGCATCAGGGCGCTGGTGACCGTGACGTTGGCGGCCGCGAGCATATGTACGATGACGGAGCGATTCATGGTCCGCAGGGGGATATACCGCGGCCGATTCTGCGTGGACGCTGGCCTACGTAGGCTTCGATGTGCCAACGCCGTTTCTGGCGTGGCATGTGCCGTAGATCAGTCGAGACCCGCAAACACTGAAATCGCCGAGACTGGCATTGTTGGCGCAAAAGGCCGACCGGAAACCGGATGCCGGTTGAGAGCTGAACTACAATCTGTCCATGTGAACCACGCCCCTCTGGAGGTCATCATGAACAGGCTTTCGCCACTCGGTCTTTGCGTCGCATTGTCGCTTTTCAGTGCCCCGGGTTGGGCTGCGACGGTGGTGCCGTTGAAAGGCCAGAGTTCCCAGCAAACCCAGGCAGACATGAGCGAATGCAACAGCATTGCCGCCAGCCAGAGCGCGTCGACTACCTCGTCGACTTCCGGTGGCAGGGTCAAGGGTGCTGCCGTAGGTGCCGCCGCCGGCGCAACTGCGGCACAGGTGCGCGGCAATCAACATGACGATGCCTATGACCGCGTTGACGATGATGTTAAACAGGACTATCGGCAGGACCGCGCCAAGGAAACCGCAGCAGCCGGTGTCGTGGTCGGCGGATCGCGTCAACGCCAGGATCGCCGGGAGCAGGAGAAAACCTCGGCGGCGAACACCACCACGGCCTATAACAGTTGCTTGCAGGGCAAGGGATATCAGATCAATCCTTGAGCCTTTGCCACGGTGGCCGACCAATGCCGCGGCAATACCGACAGGCCACCGGTTAGACCTTTCAACCGCCGCACGCTGAAGAAACTACCTAGAGCACTAGGGCAATCGCCGTATTCGACGGTGATTGCCTCAATATCCAGCCCCCGGGCTCTGACATAGGCTTCCTATAGAGAACGCCCAACTGCCGGAGTCGCTATGCGTTTGTTTGAATTGATCACGTTGACCGTACGTGTGCGTACGGTTGCCGAGGCACTGGTGCGCATCGAAGCCGCGCTCAAAGGTCCGCAGGTCGGTGGCGTGTTGATGGGCTGCTGGGCCTCGGAGATTGGCCAGTTGAATCAGATCGCTGTGCTGCGCGGTTTTGCCGATGAACAGCAAAGGCAAGTCGAACGCGAGCGCTTCCTGTTGGACGGCGGCGACTTTGGTGCCAACGAATTCATCACCGATCTGCGTATCGAAAACTACAGCCTGTTTCCCTTCCTCGAGCCCCTGGCTGCTGGCCAGCACGGGCCATTTTACGAAATGCGCGTGTACGACCTGGTCAGCAGCGGCTTGCAGCCCACGCTCGATGGTTGGCGCAAAGCCATTGAAGCGCGAACCGCCGAGCAGTACTCGCCGGTGTACGCAGCTTTCTACGCCACCGACGGTTGCCTGCCGCGCTACCTGCATATCTGGCCGTGGAAGACCCTCGAGCAGCGCGTGCAAGTGCGCACCCAGGCAGTCACCGACGGTGTCTGGCCACCGGAGAATTCCGGCCCGCAGCTGCGTGACATGCGCTCGACAATTTACCTTCCGGCGACGTTCTCTGCGCTGCAGTGACTTCAGTGGGCAGCGCGGGTAGACGGCAGCAGGATGGTCAAAATCCCCAGCAGCGGCAAAAACGAGCAGAGCGTGTACACGTACTCGATGCCGTGGATGTCCGCCAAGTACCCCAGCAGCGCAGCGCCAATGCCGCCGAAGCCGAACATCAGGCCGAAAAATACCCCGGCGATCATGCCGACGTTGCCGGGGACCAGTTCCTGGGCAAAGACCACGATGGCCGAAAAAGCCGAGGCGAGGATGAAACCGATGATGATGCTCAGTGCGGCGGTCCAGAACAGGTCGACGTAGGGCAGGGCGAGGGTGAAGGGCGCTGCACCGAGTATGGAAAACCAGATGACCTGCTTGCGGCCGATCCGGTCGCCGATCGGGCCACCGAAGAAAGTGCCCGCCGCGACCGCACCGAGAAACAGGAACAGGTACAGCTGCGAGCTGGCGACCGACAGGTCGAACTTCTCGATCAGATAGAAGGTGAAGTAGCTGGTAAAGTTGGCCATGTAGAAGTATTTGGAAAACACCAACATCGCCAGTACCACAAGGGCAAAGGTCACCCGTCTCCTGGACAGGCCATGGGTCGCCTTGCCGCCTTGCTTGAGCTTGAACAGGTCCAGATGTTTACGATACCAGCGGCTCAGTCCGTACAGCACGAGAATGGCGAACACTGCGAACAGACCGAACCAGGCGACGTTGCCCTGGCCGTAGGGAATGATGATCGCCGCGGCCAGCAGCGGGCCCAAGGCACTGCCGGCGTTGCCGCCCACCTGGAAAGTCGACTGTGCCAGACCGTAGCGTCCGCCTGATGCCAGCCGGGCGACTCGCGACGTCTCCGGGTGGAAGGTCGAGGAGCCAATGCCCACCAGCGCTGCAGCCACGAGAATGGCCGCAAAACTGCCGACCAGCGACAACATCACAATACCAATCAGGGTGCACACCATCCCCGCTGGCAGCAACCAAGGCTTGGGATGGCGGTCGGTGTAGAAACCGATCCAGGGTTGCAGCAGTGACGCGGTCAGTTGAAAGGTCAGGGTGATCAGGCCAACCTGAGTGAAGGTCAGGCCGTAATTAACCTTGAGCATCGGGTAAATCGACGGTAATACGGCCTGGATCAGGTCATTGATCAGGTGCGCCAGGGCACAGGCGCCGATCACGCGCATGACCAGCGGGCTGGCCTGGCTGGAAATCGAGGTGGTGGCGGTGGGAGACGCGGTAAGGCTGGTGGACATGGGCGAGCTTCCAGACAAAAAAGCGCAAATGCGCTGCCGTTTTTTCGGGGTTTGGCGCTATCCTAAGGGCCGAAGCTCTGCCCGTCTCGCGCAATTGAGGCGCTGACTATCGCAAAAAGGGCGAAATTATTATTCCGTTGAATAAACTTCTGGCTGATATCGACCAAGGCGACTGGAGTGTTCGTAGCAGTGCTACCGACTACCCGGAAGACTGGGTGATCCAGCCGCATTGCCATGAAAAACATCAACTGATCTACGCCATCGAGGGTGTGATGGTGGTGCACTCGGCGCTGAGCCAGTGGACGGTACCACCCAGCCGTGGCATCTGGATGCCCAGCGGGCATATTCACTCGATTCGCTGTGTCGGTGCGATCAAGATGCGCAGCGTGTTTGTGCGTCCTGACGATTGCCTGGGTCTGCCAGCCGAACCGAAGGCGGTCAGAGTGTCCGCGCTGCTGAGCGAATTGATCAAGGTCTCGGTGGATTTCGCGCCATCCTTCGCAGTGGATTCGCGGGAGGACCGGGTGATGCGCTTGATCCTGGACGAGTTGACGATCCTGCCGACCTTGCCACTGAACTTGCCACAGCCCACCGATCCGGCCATCAGAACCATCTGCGACGCGTTGCAGCGTAATCCCGGAGATGGTTCGACCCTGGCGCACTGGAGTTCACGACTCGGTGTCGACGAGAAAACCATCCAGCGCAGATTTCACCGGGAAACCGCCATGACCTTCGGCCAATGGCGCCAGCAGTCGCGCTTGTTGCTGGCCCTGGAGCGCATAGCGGTCGGGGAAAAGATCATCGACGTCGCCGGTGAACTCGGCTACGACAGCCCCAGTGCGTTCACGACGATGTTCAAGAAACAGTTCGGCAAGACACCCAGTGATTTTTTCAGGTAGTCAAAAGCCATTTTCCTGTAATGGAAGTATCGAAACACAAGGCGCGAACGGTTTCACCCGCCGCGCCTGGCGGTCATTTGCTGGCGTCCAGTACCACGCGATAACGCGCCTTGCCGCTGCGCAGATGATCGATGGCTTCGTTCACCCGGCTCATGGGGAACATCTCGACCTGCGGCAAAATCTGATGACGCGCGCAAAACTCGAGCATCTTCGCCGTGTTGGCCGGCGAGCCGACCGGTGAACCGGACAGGCTCTTCTGCCTTGGGATCAGTTCGAACACGCCCACCGGTATGGCGCTGGGCACGATGCCCACGAAGTGCAGGCGACCCTTGCCGCGCAGGGTGGCGAGCATGGCGGACCAGTCGAGGTCGGCGCTGGCAGTCACCAGGAGGAAATCGAGGGTGCCAGCAATGGATTTCAGGGCATTACTGTCGGTCGAGGCGATCACATTGTGCGCGCCCAGACGCCTGGCTTCGTCCTGCTTGTTCAACGACGAGGTGAAGGCGGTGACCTCACAGCCCCAGGCGTTGAGCAAACGCAGGGCCAGGTGACCAAGCCCGCCGATGCCTACCACGCCGACCCGGTCGGTCGGTTTGACGTCGAACTCCACCAGCGGGTTGAACACCGTGGAACCTGCGCAAAACAGTGGGCCGGCCATGGCTGGATCGAGGCTGGCAGGTATCGGCAGCGCCCAGGCCCAGTGCGAACGCAAGCGATCGGCGAAGCCGCCGTTGCTGCCGATGATCGTCGGCTTGGCAGTGTTGCAAAGCTGATGGGAGCCTTCGATACAGGAGGAACAATGCATGCAACTGCCCTTGTACCAGCCGATGCCCACCCGCTGGCCCGCCTTGAGGCCGCGTACCTGTGAGCCCGCCCGCACAATAGTGCCGACCACCTCGTGGCCGGGGATAAAGGGATATTTGCTGACGCCCCATTCGTTATCGATCATCGACTGATCGGAGTGGCACACGCCGCAGTATTCCACTGCAACTTCGACCTCTTCGTCGCCCAATGGGCCAGGGTCGTAGCTGTGTCGCTGCAACGGCCCGCCGGCCGCCGTTGCAGCCCAGCCGGTGAAAGTAGTGAGTTCGCAACTGTCGCTCATTGAACACCTCGGAATCAGGAGACAGGGGTTGCCCCCGGACGCTGCAGCGCAGCCTGAAAAGTGTAGCGGCACCGGGCGCTGTCGCCATCGCCATCCACCGGGCAAATAGGCAGGCATCGCCAATGTGCAATGAACTCCTGCCGGGCGCCTGCCTCTGAACATCAAGAGCGCCGATCAGCTTTCAGATTGCCAGCCAACCATCGTACTTACCGCCGCACCCGGGAGACGCCCCATGAGCAACTCTGCCACCCTGGAACAATTGCTCGAGCCATTTGCGTCCCGCCCTGTAGCGCGCACAGCAGCGGGTGATCTGCAGCGACTGATGCAGAAACTCATCGTGCACGGATTTAGTCACCTGCCTTTACCCGGCCACGGGCAGACCCTGGAGCGCTGGCGAACATTGGCGGCGGTGGCCGCTTGTGACCTGGCGCTGGCCAAAGTGTTTGAAGGGCATACCGATGCGCTGGCGATCATGGCCGAGCTTGAACCTGACGCAACGCCGGTGCCGGGGAGTTGGGGGATCTGGGCCGCCGAACCGCCATTCGCACGGGTCAAAATCATTGGCCGCGAGGGCGATCAGCTGTACCTGCAGGGTAAAAAAGCCTGGTGTTCCGGCGCCCCATTGCTCGATCACGCGCTGGTAACCGTCTGGGACGAGCAGCACCAGCCGCAATTGGTCGCCGTTGCCTTGTCGCAACCGGCTATCAGCATGAGCGAAGAAGGCTGGCAGGCGGTCGGCATGGCCAGCAGTGCCAGCTTGGATGTGCATTTCGAACTGGCGCTGGCCCGTGGCGTCGGCATGCCCGGACAGTACCTGGATCGCCCGGGATTCTGGCAAGGCGGTGCCGGCATCGCTGCGTGCTGGTTCGGTGCGGCCTGCGCCCTGGCAGGCTACTTGCGTCAGCATTGCACCAAGCCACACCACGACGTGCATGCCCAGGCACATCTCGGCACCGTGGATGCGACGCTGGGTGCGGCGGCCGCTGCGCTGCGGGAAACGGCGCAGTGGATCGATGCCCATCCCCGCGACAGTGCCGAACTGCAGGTTCGACGTGTGCGGGCGCAGGTAGAAGCGGCGGTCAGTGTGGTACTCGAACATGTCGGACGGGCACTGGGGGCCACACCGTACTGCCGGGACAGTCACTTCGCCCGGCTCGCGGCAGACTTGCCTGTCTATGTGCGGCAGAGCCATGCAGAAAAAGATCTCGCCGAGTTGGGCAAACAGGTCGCGGCGCAACCGGTGGGGGAGTGGTTACTGTGAAAGCAGGGCAGTCATTGGCGGAAAATCTGATTCGCGGTCCGGGTACATCACTGGCGCAGTGGCAGTCCAGCCCGGCGCTTGCCCGGGTACCGATGATCAGCCATCGAACACTTGTGCCGCAGGGAAGTCGGCTGGTGGTTGTCGCCCCCCATCCGGACGATGAGATCCTCGGTTGCGCAGCAATTCTGGCCGGCATGCAGGGCCGGGAGGCCGACATCTTGATGATCGCAGTCACCGATGGCGAAGCCAGTCATCCAGGTTCGCGGCAATGGAGCCCGGCGCGCTTGCGTCAGCAGCGTCCGCTGGAAAGTGTCCATGCATTGCAGCGACTGGGCCTCGATACCCAGGCGCTGCACTGGCAGCGTCTGAGTGCGCCAGACAGCGCTGTGCCGGATCATGAAGATCATCTGGCGGCCCGACTGATGGCACTGCTTGAACCGGGTGACCGGGTTGTCACGACCTGGCGTCACGACGGGCATTGCGACCATGAAGCCACGGGACGGGCGACTGAGCGTGCCGCCAGGCAAAAGCAGGCCTGTCTGATTGAGGTACCGGTGTGGGCCTGGCATTGGGCACACCCGCAAGATCCGCGAATTCCCTGGGCACGAGCGCACAAGCTGATGCTGGACCCGCCGCAGTTGGCGCGAAAGCGTGAGGCGATTGCCGCCCATGTTTCGCAAGTCAACGCCGATGGCGACAATGGCGCGGTACTGAGCGACGACGCTATCGAACGACTGTTGCAGCCCTTTGAACTGGTATTTACATGAGCCTGTCGCCTGATTACTTCGAACAGATGTTCCGTGCCAGTGACGACCCCTGGTCCTTTCGCACCCTTTGGTACGAGAAGCGTAAACGCGAGCTGACCCTGGCCAGCCTGCCGCGCCAACGCTACTCGCGGATTTACGAGCCCGCCTGCGCCAACGGCGAACTCAGCGCGTTGCTCGCGATGCGTTGTGAGAGTCTGCTGTGCCAGGAGCTCAACGCCAGGGCCGTGGGACTGGCCCGTGCCCGGTTGAGCGGGTACGCCCATGTCAGGGTCGAGCAGGCGCGCATCCCCGCCGATTGGCCAAACGGGCTGTTCGACCTGATCGTATTGAGTGAAATCGGTTATTTCCTCGACGCCGGCGAATGGACGCAGGTTATTGATAACGCCCTGCGCAGTCTGGGCCCGGACGGTGGTGTACTGGCCTGTCACTGGTTGCAGCCGATCGAAGGTTGCTCCCAGGACGGACGCCAGGTGCATGCACTGCTTGCCGAACGGCTGCACCTGTATCGACTGATACGCCATGAAGAAGCCGGGTTTGTCCTCGAATACTGGAGCCGGCAGCCGGCCTCGATAGACCTCGACGAAACCTGCGACTGATCACTCGGCCAACGATTGCAGAAAATCGCCGAAGCCTTCGCGACAGCGACAATCCTTGCGCGCGCTGGTGATCACCCGGTTGGTCGCCGTCCACATGATGTTGGCGCCACTGCGCTCCAGGTCGGCGATCAGTTGCACGTCTTCGTGGGTGGGCAGGGCCCTGAAACCGCCAGCATCGAGATAGGCCGTCGAGGAGACGCCAAGGTTCGCGCCGTGAATATGCCGATGACCTTCGACAATCCGGTAATGGGCGTCGTAGCGCTCGCGTACCGCCAGTGGATGTTCCGACCAGTCGATGACCTGGACCAGACCACAGACCGCATCCACATTGAACTTGAGCTGATCGGCCAGCCACGAGCGCGGCACGATGCTGTCTGCGTCGGTGAAGGCCAGCCAGCGTGCGCCCGCGGCCAACAGATGTTCGGCACCATGGGCCCGTGATTGTCCGACGTTGCGATGGTTGCAGGTCAATGTCCTCACGCCGTAAGCCTGGGCAATCTGCAACGAGTTGTCGGTGCAGGCATCGAGCACGAGCAGTACCTGTACCTCTTCATTGCCCAGGCCTTCGTGAAGCGCGGCCACCAGCAGCGATTCGATGCAGTCATCGAGAAACGCTTCTTCGTTGTGCACCGGCACAATGACTCCGATCATTTGCGGCTCCCCATGACCCATGCATCAGTTACATGGCTTTGGGATGTCGACCGGAGCCCTTTCGCATTGGTTGCAACTTTTTGCGCACAGCCCCGGGGCTGACCATTGATCGCTAGTCACAGTGAAAAAAAGGAACCGCCGGTTCAGCACCTTGCCCTTATTCATATGCCAACCCGGCTAAGGAGCAATGACCATGCGAGCAATGACCTATCACGGCGCCCATAAAGTCAAAGTCGACACTGTCCCCGATCCGGTCATCGAACAGGCTGACGACATCATCCTGCGCGTCACCGCCACAGCGATCTGCGGTTCGGACCTGCACCTGTATCGCGGCAAGATTCCCACCGTGGAGCACGGCGATATTTTTGGTCATGAGTTCATGGGCATCGTCGAAGAGACCGGCTCGGCGGTGACCCGGGTGCAGCGCGGTGATCGTGTGGTCATTCCGTTCGTGATCGCCTGTGGCGAATGCTTCTTCTGCCAGCTGGAGCAGTACGCGGCCTGCGAAACCACCAACGATGGACGCGGTGCCAACCTCAACAAGAAATCTATCCCGCCGGGCGCTGCGCTATTTGGTTACAGCCGCCTGTATGGCGGCGTACCCGGCGGCCAGGCTGAACTTGTGCGCGTGCCAAAAGCCAATACCGGGCCGTTCAAGGTGCCCGGCATTCTGGCGGACGAGAAAGTATTGTTTCTCTCCGATATTCTGCCGACGGCCTGGCAAGCGGTGCGAAATGCCGGCATTGGCCAGGGTTCCAGCCTGGCAATCTACGGCGCCGGACCGGTAGGCCTGCTCTGCGCAGCTTGTGCGCGGATGCTCGGTGCTGAACGGATTTTCATGGTCGACGATCATGACTATCGACTGGCCTATGCCGAGAAAACCTACGGGGTGATCCCGATCAATTTCGAGGACGATGACGATCCCGCCGATACCATTATTCGCCAGACCACAGGCATGCGCGGGGTGGACGCCGTGATCGACGCGGTAGGATTCGAAGCCAAGGGCAGTACTACCGAGACCGTGCTGGCGACCTTGAAGCTCGAGGGCAGCAGCGGCAAAGCCTTGCGCCAATGCATCGCCACGGTGCGCCGTGGCGGTGTGGTGAGCGTGCCCGGTGTCTACGCTGGATTCATCCATGGCTTCATGTTCGGCGATGCGTTTGACAAGGGCCTGACATTCAAGATGGGGCAAACCCACGTGCAGCGCTTTCTGCCTGAACTGCTGGAGCACATCGAGCTCGGCCGGTTGAACCCAGAGGCAATCGTCACGCACCGTCTCTCCCTGGAGCAGGCGGCTGAAGGCTACGAGATCTTCGACAAGTGCCAGCAGGACTGCCGCAAGGTGATCCTGATTCCGGGGGCGACCAATACGCTGCTGACCGAGCCCATTGAAGACACCGAGACCGTCCCGGTGTTTGCCGATCGAGGGGTCACCACCTTGTAGCGACGCTGTAATGTCGAGCGCTAGGGGCCCGAGCGGCGCCTGCCAAGTCGATTGAGTGCAAGCAGGGCACCGCTGACCAACAGCGCGGCGCCGACCACCAGCAGCGCCGAAGGACGAATCGGCGCAGGCTTTGGGGTGTCGGTTTCCAGCTCGAACGTGTCCACGGCATTGCGCACAATTTCATCGGTTGCATAGTAGGGCGGCGATTGCTGCGACTCATACTCCATCAGGTGCAGTTGCAGGCGGGCACCATCGCCCAGGATCAGGGTCAGGTTCTCGATGGTGCCGGCGACCCGCCCCGGATAGACAGGCTCACCGCCAGGGTCCAGTTGGTCATACAGGAACTGCCGGCCTTCGAGCCAGCCGACCGCTGTCTGCAGTTCGGGGCCCAGGTAATACTTTCCATCGAGGAAAAAGCCGGGGAAATGTGGCGTACGTTCACGGCTTTCAACGCTGTAGCGCTCGCCCGGCCGCATTCCGGTTGCCTGGTCGATCATGATGATGTGCTCCTGTCTGATGGTCTGCGATAGAGAACGGCCTGTCTGCAGGGTTCCATCGAGATGAGGAAAGGTAAGCCCGGTGTCCGCAGACAACTATCAGGTAGCGCAGATAAATCGAACTCTGCACGGTCGATCGATTCAACCTTGGACATGACGCCGCCAGGAGATGCAGTTGAACAATCCAGCGATTTTCATCGGATGTGCAGGCTGGCAGCTTGGGCGCGAGCATTTGCCTGCCTTCCCGGTGGCCGGAACTCACTTGCAACGCTATGCAGCGCAGCTTGGCGGCGTGGAGATCAACAGCTCGTTCTATCGCCCGCACCGTCGGCAAACCTACGAACGCTGGGCTGAGTCGGTGCCCAAGGGGTTTCGTTTCTGCGTGAAGGTGCCGAAGTTGATCACTCACGAACGGCGTCTGCAGGGGTGTGCCCGGGAACTTGAAGCGTTTGTCTGGCAGTGTTGCGGATTGAACGATCGACTGGGTTGCCTGCTGGTGCAATTGCCGCCTTCGCTGGTATTCGATCGTGATATCTCTGAAGCTTTTTTCATCGAACTCAGACGATTGCATGACGGCCATGTGGTGCTGGAACCCAGGCATGAATCCTGGCGCGATGCCGAGCCGCTGCTGCAGGAATACCGGGTTGCCCGGGCGGCGGTCGATCCTTCACGCATCGCTGGTGACGCGGCACCGGCGGGCTGGCCGGGATTGCGGTATTGGAGGCTGCATGGCTCGCCGCGAATCTACTTCAGCCCCTATGAGGTGCCAGCGCTGCGGATTCTGGCGGATGAACTACAGACGCCTAGCGGTACTTGCGAAGCGACCTGGTGCATTTTCGACAACACAGCCAGCGGCGCTGCACTCGGCAATGCCTTGACGCTCTCGCATTTCTGTAGGAGCGAGCACGCTCGCGATGGTCGCCAACGATAACGCTGGAAACCTGACACCCCGCGGCGCACTCAGGCTCATCGCGAGCATGCTCGCTCCTACAGTCCGGGTTCCAGTTGCAAAGAGGTGGATATGACCAGCAACTCGCCATACCAGGTGCAAGGCGTCAATGAACCAGACCCGGAGGCTCCGGATCGCTACGACCCACTGACAAAACCCGACGATGAGCGTCCGGACAGTCGGGAAGCGCCGGGCAGGGAAATGCCGGAGGCCGACGAACCCACTCCACTATCGGACGACAGGCGCTGAGACACTTTTGGGAAAGCACGGGAGGCCGTCACTCGACCTCCCGCTCGGCCATCATCTAGTTGCCATCGGCAACCTTGCGCTCGATCTCGTCAATTTTTCGCTGCTGCTCTTCTTCGTCCTGTTCCTCTGTTTCAGAAGAAGAGGGCGTAACGGTCTGATCGACTCCCTCGCTATCACGCAGATCCCTTTCGACCACATTGACGGTTGTGCCGGAAGAATCGGTGGGCGGGGCGTTTGAGTCGGTGTTTTTTTTGGTGTCGTCGATATTCATATCACTTTCCTCCACTGTCCTGAGATATGGATATCAAAGGGGCAAAGGAAGTTTGTCCGCCCCGACTGGCGGAAAAAAGGCCTCCAGTGCTACTCGTCCAAAACGATCCCCGATCCGCCGGATTCCAACGGGATGTCCTTCAACTTGGGCAACCCGTCCTTGATGCGCAATACGCTCTCTTGATAGTGAACGTGTACGCCTGGGCAATACTCGAGGTCCGGGATGACCGCCGCATACACATCGATGAGCCCCATGCCCGGGTGTTCAGTGAACAGATGCCCGCCACAGTTCTTGCACCACTTGCGGTAACTCTGCACTGTCTTGTTGTAGGTACCAATGTTGTCAGCCCCCCGGGTGACTTGCACTGCCTCGGGTTTCCATAGCGTGAAGGCATTGACCGGCCCTGCTGACCAATGCCGGCACGACGCGCAATGGCAATACCCCATGGCGACCGGCTCGCCGCTGACGGTGAACTCGACGGCGCCGCAAAAACAACTGCCCGTGTAAGACCGTTCAGTACTCATGGTATGACTCCTCGCTCAATTGTCAGGCGCTTGGCATGAATCGCCGCCTTTACGCGTCGACGTAGTGCACTGCCGTCGTCGGCGTGCGTCGCACCTGTAGTTCGAAAATGTCAGGGCGCCCATAGTGCCCGGCAACGTCGAGCGTGCGCCGCGCTGGCGCTACGAGTGCAACGTCGATGTCCGCATACAATATGGCCGCCTCCCGGTGTAACGGACCGGCCACGATCCGGCCCTGGGGATCGACCACCACCGAGTCGCCGTCGTTGATCCATTCATCCGGATCGGGGAACAGTTGCGCAAGCGCTGGAACGTCCTGGGGAATATCACTGCCACGCAGCGAGGTGCCGCTGCCGAGCACCCAGCAGCGGCCTTCGAGCGCAATGTGACGCATGGTGCTGATCCAACCCTCGCCACAGTCGTACGTCGGGGCGACGTAGATTTCCACCCCCTGGGCATACAGGGCATAGCGTGCCAGGGGCATATAGTTTTCCCAGCAGATGAGCGTGCCGACCCTGCCGACCGGTGTCTCGACCGTACGCAATCCGGCTGCATCGCCAAAGCCATGCACCATACGCTCGGGATTGGTCGGCATCAGCTTGCGGTGCCGGTTGATCACTTCACCGTTGGCACCGATAACGACTACGCTGTTGAAGAGGGTGCCGCCGCCATTCCCGCGCTCGCATTCATTGATGCCGCACACGATTGTCACGGCATGAACGCTGGCGGCCTCGCACAAGTCGCGCAGGTCACCGCTGGCGATATCGACAGCGTTGGCCTGTAGCTGTGCATGCAACTGGCCCATGACAGCCCCGTTTCTTCCTGCCGCCAGCCGCCAGATCCATGCCGGATAACCTGGAATATACGATTCGGGTAAAACAATCAGCGAGGCACCTGCCGCCGCGGCCTCAGCGACCGATTGCACAGCTCGGGCGATCGTCGCACTGCGATCGAGCAGCACGGGCGGACGTTGAATGATCGCTATCTTGCTCATGGCGTACTCCTGGGCGATTGGCTTTCGAAGGCTTGAGCGTGCGCGCGGCGAAGTCGTGGGGCTAGTTCAGAATCTGAAGCGTTGCAGGTGCGGAGTACAGGCGATGGACGAAAGCTACGGTCAGTTCTGCACGGTCGCACGCGGTGCGCAGGCACTGTGCGAGCGCTGGACGCCATTGGTTGTGCGCGAGCTGATGTGTGGCAGTAAGCGCTTCAACGAACTGCACCGCGGCGTACCACGGATGTCCACCAGCCTGCTGGCACAACGGCTGCGCCATCTGGAAGAGATCGGTGTCATCCATCGCACGGCCGCCGGCAAAGTCTGGGAGTACAACCTGACCGAGGCGGGAGAGGAACTGCGCCCCATCATATTGGCGCTAGGCCACTGGGGGGCGCGCTGGATCGGCAGCCGCTTGCGCGATGACCAGCTCGACGCGGGCCTGCTGATGTGGGACGTGCGCCGATTCGTGCGCCTCGAGACATTCCCGTCCCGGCCGGTGGTCATCCACTTCAGGTTCCGCGACGCACGTTCGGGCGAGCAAGAATGGTGGCTGGTGGTCGAACAGGGCGTGGCGGATCTTTGCCGCGACGACCCCGGCCGCGAACTGACGCTCGTCGTGGACTCCAGCGTGCGCGCGTTGACCGAAGTGTGGACGGGGGACCGCACGTCGAAGGAGGTTCTGCAGTCGCGGGAGCTGCGAGTAGAGGGCGCCGAGCAGGATGCGCAGAATTTGTGGCGCTGGCTGGGCACGAGTGCGTTCGCCGCTACGCGCAGGGCTGCCATCTAGGTTTCGGGATCGTCAGGAGGAGGGCGCATGCCGGCACGAGGGACAGTTGTCCCATCATGCTGCATGCTCCCTGCCGGCCCAAGCACAAGCAATGCCGCAGGCCAGTCAGGGACGTTACATTTTCAACAAGTCGGCACATCTCCTGTGGGCCAACCGCTGCTTCGCTTCCTTTTTTCCGAGCGCGCTTTCCTTGGCTTGAACGCTGGATGGCTCCCGTCAGTTACCAGACCTTGAGCGTGTAGTCGATGTTGACTCGGGTTTCGTTGTCACTTCGGAATGTCGAGGCTGCGCTTTGCTCGTTGCGATAGAACGCATTGCGCAAGCGCAGAGCGAGGCCCTTTGCCGGGCCTGACTGAATGACGTAAGCCAACTCCAGGTCTTTAGACGACTCCGTCAGGTCGCTGCCCCCCAGTTGCGGCAGGTCGATATTGGTACCTCGCAAATAGCGAACCATGCCGGTCAGCCCCGGTAGACCCACCGCGGCGAAGTTGTAGTCGTAGCGCGCCACCCAGGTCCGCTCCTTCGGATTGACGAAGTCTGCACTTAAAGTGCCGTCGCTGAGCACAGCGGGCTCTCCGCCAGCAATGTAAGGTAATGCCGTGTCGCCGGTCTGGTGCATGTAACCCATGCCCAGGGTGTGGGCGCCTAGCTGGTAGCTGAACATGGCGCCGGCGTTCAGGTTGTCTACTTTGCCGGCTTCTGCCCGGCCGTTTTCACGACTGTTGAAGACCCGAACGTCTGTTTTCAGTTTGCCAGGCCCTAGGGGGAGCAGGTGGATGCCCACTGCAAGGTCCTGCGTGTATAAATCCCTTAATTCGGCGTGAAAATAGCGAAGCGTCAATGCGTCGGACCAATGATAGTCGCCACCAATGAAGTCAAACCGCTCGGAGCTCGCGCCCTTCCTGAACCGACCGTTGGGCGACGCCAGTGATATCGGTTGATAGTCAGTAGAGTCCCGCAGGTTCACTCGATCCATGCGCCCGGAGTGCAGCGTCAGGTTGTCAATGTCATCGGAAACGGCATAGGCGCCACGAAAGGATTGCGGCAGTAAACGTGCAGGGCTTGCTGTGATCACCGGCAGGGCAGGGAACTGCGTGCCCACCGATAGCCGGGTCTTCGATATCTTCGCCTTGAGCGCTACGCCCAACTCTGAATATTCGTCTGCGACTTCACGGGTCTGCGGGTTGAAGGGCAGGAGCTGGGTACCGGTGCGATCGGGCGACGAGTCCAGCTTGAGTCCCAGCATGCCCGTGAGGTCCATGCCGAAACCCACGGTCCCTTCAGTGAAGCCGGAATTGGCCTTGAGGATAAACCCCTGGGCCCATTCACGAGCGGCGGAATAAGGGCTGGTTCCTTTGTAATCCCGGTCCAGGTAGTAATTGCGCGTCGTCAGGTTAACGCTGCTGTCGTCCACGAACCCTGCGTATACGGTGGACGAGGCGCAGGCTGTCGCCATGCCCAGGCAATAGAGCCCCGGGCATTTGATTGTGATTTTCATGTTATTTGTCCAGATCTTGTTCTTATGGTTTGCCCGGATCAGGCGTTTGACGCAGTACTCAGTTGCACTAGCCGCAGCGGCTTCAACAGCCAGACGACGAGGGCCGCGAAGACGAAAGCCAGGGCAAACAGCAAGTAAAGGTCGGCGGGTTGCCACTGGGCATCGATCAACCGGCCAGCTACCAATGGCGAGAGAATCGCCCCCGCGCGGCCGATACCAATCCCCCAACCCAGGCCGGTGACACGCTGGGTGGCGTTGTAGATGGTCGGGGTCAGGGCATAGAGCCCGGCGACGCAGCCGTTGACAAAGATTCCGATCAACAGGACCAGGGCGAAGGCCAGGTTCGGGATGGTCGTGAACTGCACGAACACAGCCAGCAGTACCGCATTGATCAGCAGGTAGGCCATCAGCACTCGCGACAGGCGAAAACGCGCCGCCAGCAAGCCGATCAGCGACGTGCCGAGAATGCCGCCGATGTTGAGCATCACGCCGCCAGTGATTCCCTGTTGGTTCGACAGGCCAGCAGAAACCAGCAGCCTTGGCGTCCAGCTCATTACAAAGTAGAAACCGAACATCACCAGGAAGAAGGCGATCCAGATGAGCAAGGTAGAACGCAGCAGGGCTGGTGAGAAGAGCTCGGCGAACGTCTCTCTCAGCGATTTACGGGCGTCCTGGCGCACCTCGGGCAAACGATCGACCGAAGCGATCGCGACGCGTTGCAGCAGTGTATTGATGCGTTTCAGCGCGTTCCGGGGTTGGCGGGACAGCAGGAATGCCAGGGACTCGGGCAACCAGAGTGCGAGGATCGGCAGGATCAGCAACGTTGTGATGCCACCGTAGAAAAACACCGAACGCCACCCCATGGAAGGGATGATCTGCGCCGCGATGATGCCTCCTATTGTTGCCCCCAGAGCGTAGGCCGTGGATTGCAGGCTGATGGCAAGACCGCGCCACTTCTTGTTTGCGTACTCCCCGGCGACCACATAGCTGCTGGCCAGGATGCCACCGATGCCAAGCCCGGTGATCAGCCGCAGCACACCCAGCACCTCGGGGGACGTTGCCCGCGAGGACGCCAGCATGCCGAGCCCCGCGATAGCGACACACAGCAGGATGAGCGGGCGTCGTCCGAAGCGGTCGGCCCAGGGGGCGATAAACAACGAGCCGATCGCCATTCCGACAAGCCCCGCGCTGAGCAGGTAGCCCAGGTGAATGCCACTCAGGCCCCAGTCGGCGGAAATAGACGCGGCGGTGAATGCCATCACCAATACATCGAAGCCATCGAGCATGTTGATCAGAAAGCAGAGCGCAATCACGCCCCACTGGAAGCTGACCATGGGTTTTTCGTCCAGCTGTTGCCCAATCGTTTGGCTCATGTGATCAGGCTCCGAAGCTGTGGGTAAGGGATGAGGGGGCGCGACGGACAGCCGAAGCCGCCCCGCTATGCAGGGGAAACAGTGCGTACATGTAGATACCTTCTTGTTTTTGTTGGTCTGTGGAGCATGCAAGGTGCCCGGGAGCCGGCGATTCGACTCCGGGGCGGCAGGGTGCTCAGATCGTGGGGACGTCTGAGTCAGCCGGTAAATTCAGCGTTCAGGCCGCGCTGAAGGTCTTGTGTGGATCAATGACAAATTTTTTCGGCACACCGGCATCGAACTCGCCATAGCCCTGTGGTGCCTGGTCCAGGCTGATCACCTGTACGCCGACCACTTCGGCGATGTTGATGCGGTCCCACATGATGGCTTGCATCAGTTGTCGGTTGTACTTCATCACCGGGGTCTGGCCGGTGTGAAAACTGTGGGACTTGGCCCAGCCCAGGCCGAAGCGAATGCTCAGGCTGCCGATTTTCGCGGCGGCGTCCACGGCACCCGGATCTTCAGTCACATAAAGGCCCGGGATACCGATTTTGCCCGCCACCCGCACCACGCCCATCAGCGAGTTGAGCACGGTGGCCGGCGCTTCATGTTGCACTCCGGCATGGCCGTGACCACGTGCTTCGAAGCCTACGGCGTCGACGGCACAATCCACTTCAGGCTCGCCGAGCAGTGCGGCGATCTGTTCGTGCAGCGGCGTGTCCAGCGACAGGTCGGCGATTTCGAAGCCCTGGGCCTTGGCGTGAGCCAGGCGCACGGTGTTGACGTCACCGACGATGACTACCGCGGCGCCGAGCAGGCGGGCGGATGCGGCAGCAGCGAGGCCGACCGGGCCGGCCCCGGCGATGTACACCGTGCTGCCTGGACCGACGCCAGCCGTAACGGCGCCGTGGTAACCGGTGGGCAAGATGTCGGAGAGGCAGGTCAGGTCGCGGATTTTCTCCATCGCGCGGTCGCGGTCCGGGAGTTTGAGCAGGTTGAAGTCGGCGTATGGCACCATCGCGTATTCGGCCTGTCCGCCGGTCCAGTCGCCCATGTCGACATAACCATAAGCGCCACCGGGACGTGCCGGGTTAACGCTCAGGCACACACCGGTATGCATTTCCTTGCAGGAGCGGCAGCGCCCGCACGCCACGTTGAACGGCACGGACACCAGGTCGCCGATTTTCAGGTTCTCGACGTCGCTGCCTTTCTCGATGACTTCGCCGGTGATCTCGTGGCCCAGCACCAGACCGGTTTGAGCAGTGGTCCGGCCGCGCACCATGTGTTGGTCGGAGCCGCAGATATTGGTGGAGATAACCTTGAGAATGACCCCATGCTCGATCTTGCGACCACGCGGGTCCTGCATTTTCGGATAGTCGATTTTCTGTACTTCTACCTTGCCCGCGCCCAGATACACCACACCACGATTGCCAGACATACGTATTCCCTCAGTGAAGTTGTTGTGCTCAAACGGTCGATTGGCGAAGTTGTTCAATGATGCGGCGGGCGCGATTGGCACCGACGTCCACGTGGATGTCGATCATCGGGCGCGTGCCGAACCGGCACATGTTCTGGTACTGGGCCTCGATGACTTCCTTGTCTTCATCGAAGGTCAATACAGTTTGCTCAACCACCTTGGCCTTGATGGTTTCGGGGTCGCTCTCGGGGTTGGTGGCAATGGTCCAGAAGTAGTGACTGGTGGTTTCGGTTTCTGGTGTTACCCCATGGAATCCGCGCATATGGAAGCCACCACGATCGGGGTCATCGAGAGAATCGGTGCCGGCATCCACCGCACCGGTCCAGATACGCAGATGACTGACGTGAAACTCGATTTCCTGCCAACGGTCGACGGTGCCTTTGAACGGGTAGGCGGCCGTGTAGGTAGGTGGCGGAACCGAGTCCGGCATGTGGCGCACCACCCGTACCACATCACCTTCACCTTCGACACTCATCCGCGCATTCATGTGGATGCTGGCATTACCACCGATGGTGCGCAGGTGGACATAACCCAGATGACTCAAGTCCATGAGGTTGTCGTGGATTAATTGGTAAGGCGCGTTGTAGTGATAAACGCTACCTTCGAAAAGGTATTTGCCACTGCTGTGAACAGAGTAGGTTGGCGGTTCACAGTCCGGTTCCGGCTGAGCCTGGCTGCCAAACCAGATCCAGACGATTTGATCCTGTTCACGCACGTGATAGGCGGGCACTTTGGCCTTGCTGGGGATCTTGTCCTGGCCCGGGATTTCGACGCACTTGCCACGTTCATCGAACAGCAGGCCGTGGTAGCCACAACGAATGCCGGTTGCTTCGAGTGTGCCGTTCGAAAGTGGCAGTGCTCTATGGCAGCAGCGGTCTTCAAGGGCTGCGACTTCGCCGTTGGTTTTGCGAAACAACACCACAGGTTTGTTGAGTAATGTGCGGCCGACGGGTTTGTCCTTCAACTCCCACCCCAAGGCAGCGACGTACCATTGGTTCAGGGGGAAGCTGGGCAAGGCGGGCGCTGGAATTTCTTCGGCAAGCGCTTGGAGAGAGGATGTATTCATGGTGTTCTCCTTGACGTTATTGGAGTTCAGAGATCAAGAACCAGGCGTGATGATCTGGCGCGCGAGCAGCAGGGGGTAAAGCGATCGTTTGCGGCTTGTTCCACCGCTGTCAGGAACTGGTCCCGATGCTCCGGGATGCCCTTGAGCACACGGGTTACGCAGGTGCCGCAGACGCCTTGTTCGCATGACGACTCGATCGCTATGCCGGCCTCGTCGAGCACTTCGAACACGGTGCGTTCGGCAGGAATCTGAAAAACCTGTCCGGTACTTGCCAGCTCGACTTCGAAGGGTGCGTTGGCGCTTTGATCGACGGGGGCAGCGGCGAAAAACTCTTTATGTACGCGGTCCTGCGACCAGCCAGCGTTCTGCGCCGTATCGAGGATGTAGTTCATGAAACCGGTCGGCCCGCAGACATAGAGATGGGTGCCAGCGTCCGGGGCTGCCAGCACGGTCGACGCATCCAGCTTCTGTATTTGAGCGCCACTGTCGTCATGTAACTTGATGCGACCGGCGAATGGGGTTTGCGCAAGCATCGCAACGAACGCCGCCCGTTCGCTTGATCGAAAGCAGTAGTGCAACTCGAAGTCGGCTCCTTGATTTGAAAGCTCATAGGCCATGGCCAGCATGGGCGTGATACCGATACCGCCGCCAAACAGCAGGTGGCGGTTGGCCGAGTGTTCAAGTGGAAAAAGGTTGCGCGGAGTGCTGATAGTGAGCGTTTGCCCCTGCCGTACCTGTTCGTGCATGGCCTTGGAGCCGCCACGGGAAATCGGATCCTTGAGCACGCTAATCAGGTAGCGATGACGCTCCTCGGGATCGTTGCACAAGGAGTACTGGCGGGTGAGGCCCTCGGCAATATGAATGTCGATGTGGGCACCGGCCTGGAACGCCGGTAGCGCGCTGCCGTCTACAGCGCATAACTCGAAACTGCAGATGCCTTCGGCTTCGTCTGCTTTGCGGGTGACGTTGACTTGAAGCATGACTTGTCCCTCCACACTTAAGTGGCTGCTGAAAAAATGCATGAGTTAGAGCAACAGCTGGGAAGGGGTCAGCCGCTCGCTGGCACGTGGGCGACGACTGTTTGCTCGAGCAAGGAGAAGGGGATGAAGTTGGAAGAGTTCATGACCAGGACCTGATAATTATTTTTATGTGGCAGGGTGACGGCCTATCATGCAGGCAATCAGCCGTGACGTTCGGTAGAGAAATCCTCCGATTATTTAGTTGCGGTGTCAACTAATATTCAAAGACCCGCCGATCCAAGGTGTTTGCTCAATGTCCGTAGAATCTCAGCTGAACCTGTCTCGTTATGTCCCAGCGCTATTGAATTTTCTGTCCAACAAGCTCTCTTCGGGCGCATCGCAGTGCTATCGCAAGCATTTCGGCATAGGTGTGGTCGAGTGGCGAATGCTCTCGATGCTCGCCGTGGAAAATGCCATCACCGCCAATCGAATCTGTCAGACGATCGGTCTCGACAAGAGTGCGGTCAGCCGTTCATTGCAGACGCTCGAAGCTGCAGGGCATATCTGCAGCCAGGTCGATTCAAAGGACGCACGACGCTACACCGTCAGCCTGACTGAAAGCGGAAAAGCGCTGCATGGCCGAGTGCTGAAGGTTGCATTGGAACGAGAGCGGCGGCTGCTCAGCGGGCTCTCTGCCAAGGAAGTGGACACCCTGATCGAGTTGCTGGGCCGCATGCATGCCCAGGTGTCCAACGTGAACGACTACGATCCGGTAGACGCTTGAGCCTGCGTTTCAGATATCGCGATTGCCGATAGGTCACATCCCGACAAGCGATTAGTCAGCGCCGCTGTGTCACGGCAACCTGTGCCCGTCGCCCGGTCTTTGCGGCCAAGTGACGCGCATCGGTTCACGCCATTATTGCTGGCCGAACGTTGCAGGTGACATTGCCTAAAAAACAATAAAAGAAGGCTCGTTCGATGGCTATTCGCTTCATCGTTGCATCCCCGCGTGCGCCTTTCGATCGTACCCCCGCCATTTTCGGAGGTTTGCTAAGCCACCTCAGTGTCGGCGGCAAATTGTTGCTGGGCTTCGGCCTGGTGCTGATCTGCACGATGGGCATGGCATTCACCGCCTGGTATTCGGTGCAGGTCACCCAGTCGAGCGCCACACAGTTACGCGTACTGGATCGTCAGAAAGCCAACCTTGCCCAAGCGCGAGTTGCAGAGAAGGATTTCGGTATGCAGCCGTCGCTGGACGCGGCCAGGCAGGTCGAGGACGCTTTGCGTCAGCTTCAGATCGGTTCGCCGCTTGCGCGTCCGGGCGAAGACTTCGCGCGTACGCTTGCAGACTCATCCGATCGGTACCTGAAGGCATTCAAGGCATATGCCGAGGCGCGCCAGCAGGCGTTACAGGCGAGGATGCGCATGCAGTTGCTGGCGGAGACGACGGGGCAGCGTTTCAGTGAAGTGTTCCTCGACCAACTGGACGATATCAATCTGGATGTTGAACAGCACAACGTGCCGGAGGCGCAGTCAATGCAGCATTTGGAAGAGGCGGCCTCATTACGCGAACGCCTTGCCAGTCTGCGCGACAGCGAGCTGTATTTTTCCCTGGATCCGCAAAAGCGTTACCAGGACGACTGGGTCAACCGGGTAAATGAGCTGGGTACTGCGCTAAGCAGCCTGAGTTCACAACTTGATGGGGACCGACGTCGTGCTCTGGATGAGGCCAGCGCAGCATTGACCGAATATCGTCAGGCCTTTTTGGCTTATGCCGTCAGCGGTGAACAGGCCATGGCGCAACAGGTGAACATGTCGACTTCGGCAGAGAAAGTGACGGGGCTGCTGGAAGACGAGCGCGTCAGGGCTGCGCAATCTTATGAATCACTCCGCCAGCGCCTGGACCTGCAACTTGCCGCAATGGTGCTGCTGGCGGTGGTGCTCAGTATCATTGCGTGCCTTGTGATCCGACGCTCTATTGTCACACCCCTGAAGTTGATGCTGGGTCTGGCGCAACGTGTGGCCGCAGGTGATCTGAAGGACAGCCCCGCGCAGCTCGCTCGCCAAGATGAATTGGGCCAACTGAGCCGCGCTATCGACCTGATGTTGCAGGCGCTGCGCAGTCTTGTGGTGCGAATCGGCAGCGATGTGCAACAGCTTGACTCAGCCGCTGCCACCTTGGGTGCAATGGTACAGCGCACAGGGCAGGGCGTACGTGCACAGCGCGAACAGACCGCTGCGGTGGTTGAGGCAATGCAGCATATGACCCAAGCGGCTGCGCAGGTCAACCAGCAAGCCGCTGGCAGCCAGGCAACGCTGGGCGAAGCCTGCGAACTGATCCATCAGGGGGACGATCTGGTACGACAGGCCAGTCAAAGCCTGCAGCGGCTGTCGCGTGAAATGACCAGCAGCGCAAGTTCCATGGAGCTCTTGCAAACCGAAAGCCAGGCTATCACCCGTGTGCTGGACGTGATCAGCGCCATCGCCGAACAGACGAATCTATTGGCCTTGAATGCCGCTATCGAAGCCGCACGCGCCGGTGAACATGGTCGTGGTTTTGCCGTAGTGGCGGACGAAGTGAGGGCGCTCGCCAGTCGAACGCGTGCCTCGACTGGCGAGATCGACAGCATGATCAGACGTCTCGGCCAGGTGACTGGCGACACTGCCGCCAGTCTGTGCGATAGCCAGCGACTGACCGCCGAAGGCGTTGATCTGACAGTACGCGCGAGCCTGGTTCTGGATGCGATTACCGAGGCCATCTCGCGTGTTGAAGGCACCGGCAAGCGCATCGTCCACGCCGCATCGACCCAACACGACATCGTCTGCCGCGTCGATGCAGCCCTTGGCCAGGTTGATAGGGTGGTAGAGCAGAATGCCGAGGAATGCGCTCGTCTGGACATGGCGAATGGCAATTTGCAGCGCCTGAGCGTCAGCCTTGGAGAAGCGCTTGGAGCGTTTCAAAGCGACCCTGTGGATTGAGCATCCATCGGTGATGATCAATCATTCCTGTAAACCAGAATGGACACAGCATGCGTTATCGACGTCTTGACCTGAACCTGTTGGTGGCCCTGGATGCCTTGTTGAGCGAGTGCAGCGTCAGCAGGGCCGCCGAACGTTTGTGCCTGGGCCAGTCGGCAACCAGTTCGGCACTCGGGCGTTTACGCGAGCATTTCAATGACCCGTTGCTGGTTCAGGTAGGACGGCGCCTGGAGCCCACGGCATTGGGTTTGGAGCTGCTGCCCAAGGTGCGTCAAGCCCTGGCATTGACGCGGGAGATTGTCGATGCACCGGTCAATTTCGAACCGGCCAATTGCACTCGACACTTCACGTTGGTGGCTTCCGACTACGTGGCTGGGGTGCTGCTGCCGGCGGTCAGTCGTGAATTGGCCCGTATCGCGCCCGGCGTGCGCTTGAGTCTGCGGGATATGCCAGTACCGCGTGACGGTGATGTAGTCAGCGAAGCGCTCGATTATCGTCGCAGTGATTGTGTGATCGTGCCGCAGCGACGGTTGAATCCGGCGTACCCCCATTTACCCTTAATGAGTGATGAGCTCTGTTGCATTGTCTGCGCTCAGCAGTCGCAATTCGCCGATGGTTTGAGCCTGGCCAACTATTGCGACGCAGAGCACGTGGTCCGCGAGTTTGCCGATGGCCGAAATCTGGCGATGGATGCCGTGCACCTGCATGAGCTGGGCGTTCAACGGCGAGTGGCGGTGGCCCTTGAAAGCTTCGTACTGATGCCCGAATTTATCGTCGGTACCGCGCGAATCGCTACCGTATTTCGTCGACAGGCGCAGCGTTTCGCTCAGCATTATCCACTGCGTATCCATCCAGCACCGCTGGCGTTTCCCGAGGCCGTTCAGGTGCTGCAATGGCATCCCTATCAAGACCATGACCCGGCCATGCTGTGGTTTCGCGGCCTCTTGCTGGAACAGGCCGCGTTGCTCGATCAGTTGGGCATCTGATCGCCGTTGTCTGCCAGCAGTCCAACCTGGTCGATAGCCTGTAAAGCGCATCGCTCGTCGTTGTCCGAAGTGTCGCCGCTGATACCAATAGCGCCGAGGATCAGGCCCTCGGCATTGCGAATCAGCACACCGCCGGCTACGGGAATCACTTCGCCGCCAGTCAGGCTGTTGATGGCGTCGAAAAATGCAGGCATCGCTTGTGCGCGCCGGGCCAGTTCACGCCCGCCAAAACCCATTCCGAGACAGCCACGGGCCTTGCCGGTGGCTATTTGCGGCCGAAGAAAACTCGCGAGTTCATCGCGCAGGACGGCCAGCGGATGACCTGCGGCATCCAACACGGCAACCGCCAATGGTTTAACCGCCGTTTCCCGGGCGATGCGCATAGCGCTGCTGGCGATGTCGATGGCGGTCATCAGGTCGAGTCGTTGCATGGCGTCAGTCCTCATAGCGCCCACTTGCCCAATTGGGCAACACGGTCGCGGGTGTAAAGATCCGTCCATTTCAGCGAGTTGAAATCAGACACCTGTTTGGGATTGTAGGGGCTGCGTTCCATGCGTACGGGCCGGCCGGCCTTGTACACGGCTTTAAGGCGTGAGCGGTCTTGCAGAATGCGGATGTCGTGCAAGGGTGAACCGTCGAGCAGCAGGAAATCTGCTTGCTTGCCCACTTCGAGGGAGCCGATGGTCTCACCGCGCGGCATGCAGCGAGCGCCGACTGCAGTGGCGGCGTACAACGCTTCTGCCGCTGTGAAGCCCAGACGGGTGACCAGCAATTCCAACTCGCGAGCGTGCCATTCGCCATAAGGCGTCACCGCGAAACCGCTGTCGCTACCACAAGCGAAAGGCACCCCGGCGGCCTTGGCACGCTTGAGCACGGCCGAACCCACTTCCAGGGTGCGCGCGCAGTAGCCAGCGTAGCCGGTACTGATGGCCGGATCGTGGGGTTGGCAGAAATCCACGGTGTTTTGAGGGAACGTCATGGTCGGGGCGAGGATGCTACCGGCCTCGAGCAGCGCTTCAATGCACTCATCGTCCATATAAAAGGCGTGAAACACCAGGTCGACACCTGCGCGAGCGGCGTACATCACTGCTTCGCGGCCATAGGCGTGAGTCGCAACCTTGCAGCCCAGGCGATGCGCTTCTTCAACCATTTCACGGGTTTCTTCAGCGGTGAAGGCGGCGATGATTTCGCCATTCGGGCGGCGGTGGGTACCGTCCATGGCGATCTTGATCAGATCGACACCGTCCTTGGCCTGTTTGCGAATTTCCGCCAATGCATCGCTGCGGCTGGTGACCAGGCACGCGGTGAAGTATTCCGCAGTACCGACGCGGCTCGGGAACCAGTCATTGAGGCTTTGCCGGTTGGTGATGACCCGGCTGCTGGCGGCAATGCGCGGGCCTTCGAACAAACCGGCGGCGATTGCATTGCGCACCGCGATGCTGAGCTGGCCGCTATCGCCCGGGCAGACCATGCTGGTCACACCGGCGGCCAGCACGTGCTGGGCGAAGAACATGCCTCGCAGCGCGCGGAACTCGTCACTGGTCCAGATATCGATGTCTTCTTCGCTCTGGGCGTTGCCGAAGGCCAGATGGGTGTGCACATCCACCAGGCCCGGCATGACAAAGTTATCGCCGGCGTCGATCAGGGTGTCTCCCGGTTGCGGTTGCGGCTGCGGCGCCAGGGCAGTTGGGCCAACATACGACAGCAGGCCGTTTTCGACGACCAGTGTCTGCTGTTGACGGGTTTGCAGGCCAGTACCGTCGAACAAGGTCTGGCATTTGAGGTGCAGGGCGTTCATGGCGTTTTCACTTTGCTGATTGTTATGCAAAGCGAGGCTAGGGCGAGGCCAGGGTGGCCACCAGCAACTTGCATCAATGCCCGTGTATTGATGACATCGATAGCTGCGGTACATCAGCAGCGTCGGGGCCTTTGCGGCTTTGCGTGCCCCCAAGGGACGAGTATCGCGAGTTGCGATGGCTGGCAGACCAGCTCGTTCCCTGGCACACGTGCGCCCGACTGAATTAACGCAAAACGCCGGAAACCTTTAGGGTTGTCCGGCGTATTTCATGCTGCGCGAAGCCCGTTAAGCGGTGTGTCCACCCAGCGTTTCGGCAATCCAGTCTGCAATGTAATGTCCGGCATTGATGCTGTTATCGAAGCTGGAATGCTGCACGCCACCTTCTCGTTCGGTGAAGATCTTCAGCTCGCGTTTTGGACTGTTGACCAGTTGCTCGTAGGTACGCTGCGCCCACTTCAGCGGAATCTGCGAATCCTTTTCACCGTGGGTAACCAGGAACGGCACTTTGATCCGATCCAGTACGCCATCCAGATGCACGTTTTCGGCGATGGCCATGAATTCATCCATGTCTTTTGCACCCCACACCCAGCACACGTGCGCCCAGTAATGCGGTACGGGGAAACTGCCTTCCTTTTCCAGTCGACGCTTCTGCACATCGCGCCAGTCATGGTTTGCACCCCACACCACACCGCAGGCAAACCGTGGTTCAAACGCCACCGCACGCGGGCAGTAATAACCGCCGAGTGAGACGCCTTCCAGGCCAATACGTGTCGCATCCACGTCGCTTCGGGTTTCCAGCCAGTCAACCACGCGGCTGGCCCAATGCTCGCTGTCGAAGCGAGCGATCAGGTTATGCAGGCGCAGCGCTTCACCTGTTCCGGGTTGGTCGATGATCAGCGATGAGATACCGCGCTTTGCCAACCAGGCCGGCAGGCCGACGCGGTATTTCATTTCTTTGGTCGAGTCCAGGCCATTGACCTGCACCAGGATCGGCGCCGGACCGGAAACGCCTTCAGCACGTACCAGCAGGCCGGAGATGTGTTTGCCCTCATAGGGGATTTCAACGCGCTCACAGTTCTCCCGTGACAGCTCGATGCCGCGTTTGAATGTCTGCAAAAAGCGCTGGTACAGCTCGGTACGACCAGGAGCACCGTGGGCTTGAAGGCGTTCGCAGGTGAGGTAATAAGTGGCGGCGCGGCTGTATTTTTCGCCCGCCGACAGCAACCGGCCATGACCCTCGTCTTCTTCAGCCAGGCCACAGAGTTTGTCGGCCATCTTCGCCCAGGTTTCGCGGAATGCCTTGGTTCCTGCGGCGTCGGGCTGCTTGGCTGCCTCCTGCAATGGTGCGCACATCTCTTCGATTTCGCCTATGCGAGCGCCCATCTCGATGGCCAGGTCGACCGAAAGATTCCACACATAATTGGTTGGAAAGTAGCGAAACATGATTGTTGTTGTCCTTGTGGTTGCCTTGAAGGTTACAAGGCAAGGTAAGGACGCGCCGACCATTACGCCAATCGTGACTCGGGATGGGAGGTATCGCGGCGGGCGATAGGAGGGTTTTCCAGGTTCTGGATAACTTCGCTGATGCGCTCGCGCAGCCAGCGGTGCATCGGGTCGCCTTCGACGCTGCGATGCCAGAGCATGACTTCACGCATGACTGGAATCTTCACGGGAGGATTGAGGATGCGTAACGGCAGGTGCTCGGCGTACAACCGTGCCAGACGCTGGTGCATGGTGGCGATGCGCTGGGTGCCGACGACCAGTTGCGGCAGGGTGTTGAAGTCGTTGGTGACGACTTCGATACGGCGGTTGAAGCCGTACTGGTTCATGAACCACTCTTCGATGCTCAAGTGCCGGCTGCGACCAAACCCGACTGAAACATGGCCCATGTCCATGTACTGCTCCAGGCTCAGGCTGTCGCCGACCAGGGTATTGCCGTCCCACACCACGCAGACGTGTTCCTCTTCGAACAGCAGCTTGTGGGGGTGGCCGTCGATGATGTAGCGCTCAGGCACGATCATCAGGTCAACTTCGCCGCGAATCAGCAACTCACCGCTATTGTCGCCGGGGCCGAGCATCTCGAAGGTGATGTTGGGCGCTTCCTGATGGATTGTCTGAATCACCTGGGCAAACAGCACGCTGATCAGGTAGTCCGAGGTCACCAGGCGGAAGTGACGCTTGCTGGTGGTAGGGTCGAACACCGGCTTGGCGGTGATAGATGACTTGATCGTCAGCAATACTTCGCGGATCGGCGTGGTGAGCTCCCGGGCATAGGGCGTGGGTTGCATTTTTCGGCCGACTTGCACCAGCAACTCGTCTTCGAAATAGGTACGCAAACGTCCCAACACACCGCTGGTGGCAGATTGCGTCATGTGCAAGCGTTCGGCGGCGCGGGTAATGTTCTGTTCCTCGAGCAACACATCGAGGGCTACCAACAGATTCAGATCCAGGTGGTTGAAACGCATCAGGCATGTCCGGTTTTGTATTTATTTTCGCGATACATTCGGATGAATACATCAGCGCGTCAACCCTCTCGCCGTTTCTTTTGCTCTTCGCAAAAAACGCGCCCCCGGAAATTCCTGGTATCGCGATTTCCGATAGGTCACATCCCGACACTCGATTAGTCAGCTGCCAAAGCGCCCGGCAATCTTCACGGCAGTCGGCGTTCTTGCCGACACCACCACCGGACAGCCTGCGTTGCTGATGGGCCTATCGAGCCTGCGGCAGATTCGTCCGGATACTAATTTCAATGGAGTGGTAGCCATGAACATCCTTGGCCTTGATGCCCTGATCTTCGGCGTCGATGACATCCAAGCCTGTACCGATTGCCTGCGTGATTACGGCCTTGCGCCTGTCGCCGTCGACAGCAACGGCGGGCGCTTTGAAGCATTGGACGGCACCGCCGTGATCATTCGGCGGGCGGACGATCCGCGCTTGCCTGCCGCCCTTGGTCCGGCACCGTCGATTCGTGAAACCGTCTACGGCGTCGCCAGCGCTGCCGACCTGGACGCCATCGAAGACGAGCTGGCGCGAGATCGCCAGGTCACCCGCGATGATGATGGCGTGCTGCACAGCATCGACGACATGGGGTTTGCAATCGCCTTTCAGGTCACTGTTCGCAAGGCTTACAACGCGCCGGACGACCTGACCAACGCCGCCGGCCATGCGCCACAGCGTCCGCTTAATCAGCCCGGTATCACCCTGGAAATGGAGGCCACGCCACGCACTTTGTCGCACGTGGTGTATTTCGTCCCCGACGCGGCCAAGGCAGAAGCCTTCTACGCCGAGCGTCTGGGCTTCAAAACCACAGACACCTTCATCGGCGCGGGTCCATTCATGCGCCCGGCAGGTTCCGATGACCACCATTGCCTGTTCATGATCCAGACCCCGCCTCACATGAAGGGCTGCGAACACTTCACTTTCCACATGGGCAGCGGCACCGAAGTGCTGCTGGCCGGAACACGCTTCGAGCAAAAAGGCTGGACCAGTTTCTGGGGCCCTGGCCGTCACCTCTTTGGCTCCAACTGGTTCTGGTATTTCAACAGCCCGCTGGGTTGCCACATTGAATACGACGCCGACATGGACAAGCACGATGACGCCTGGGAAGCGCGCCGTGCACCGCTGTCGGCGGATAACTCGCAACTGTTCCTGTTCAACTCCAAAGAAAAATGGGCACCCGGCGGCCCGCCACCCAAAGCGTTGTAGGCGCGAGCCTGTTCCGGGCGGCGTGCCGACGGCGCAGGTCAATGATGTCGCGGGGAGCCTGACGCCCCGCGGTGCTCTCAGGTTTTTCGCGAGCAAGCTCGCTCCTACATAGGTTTGTGTCATGAGCCACAGTGATTTTTACCTGTGCCGGGTGGACGAACTGGTGGAAGGGCAGGCACGCGGATTCGATCCATTGCAGCGCGGCAGAGACAGTGTTTTTGCCTTGGTGCACGAGGGACAGGTGCGGATTTACCGCAATAGTTGCCCACATCTGGACGTACGCCTGGAGTATCGCAAAGACCGGTTTCTCTCGGCGGATGGCCAGTTGATCGTCTGTTACGCCCACGGTGCACAGTTCCTGCCGAGTACCGGTAAATGTATCTACGGCCCCTGTTTGGGCCAAGAACTGGAGGCGTTGCCGTGGCGTATGGAGGAGGGCTGGCTGGTGCTGCAAATCCCCGAGATCGGCAGCGCGCCACCTCAAGTCGAGGTATCGCGTTTGGCGATACATCGCATCCCTACTCGCGATTAGTCAAATCCCTGCTTTGACGGGAAGCTGGACCTAACGACGCAGTGCCTGGCGCTGCAGCGAACCACAAGAATAAAAAGTGAGACAACCATGAGTGCAGTGAACAAAGTTCTGATCGTGGGCGGTGGCATTGGCGGCTTGTGTGCGGCCATCGCACTGCGGCGCAAGGGCATTGAGGTCGACCTGATCGAACTCAAGTCAGAGTGGACGGTTTACGGTGTCGGCATCATCCAGCAGAGCAACGTGGTCCGCGAAATGGCCAAGCTGGGCGTGCTCGACGGTTATCTTGATGCGGCCTATGCCTTTGAAGACGTCGCTATCTATGGGCCGGCCGGTCAGCAGCTGGCGCGCATCCCGGGCCAGCGCCTGGCAGGGCCTGCGTATCCGGCCAACGTCGGTATCTCGCGCCTGGCGCTGCACAAAGTCCTCAGTGAAACGGCGCTGGAGCTCGGCGCTAAAGTGCGCCTGGGTCTGAGCGTTGAATCCCTGAATGACACAGGCGAGAGCGTGGAGGTGCTGTTCACCGATGGCACTGGCGCTGGCTACGACCTGGTGGTGGGTGCTGACGGCCTGTTCTCCAAGGTTCGCAGTTTGCTGTTCGGCGACACCTACACGCCGCGCTTCACCGGCCAATCGGTGTGGCGCTACAACTTCCCGCGCGATCCGCACATCGATCACCTCGCCAACTACCAGAGCGCCGAAGGCAACGCGGGCCTGGTACCGCTGGCCGGTGACCTGATGTACCTGTTCCTCACCTCCCATGAACCTTCCAACCCGTGGATGGACCCGAAGACGCTGGCCGAGCAGATGCGCCAGCGCTTGCAGGGTTTTACCGGCCTCATCGGCGAACTGCGTGAGCAAATCACCGACAACAGCCAGGTGGTTTACAAGCCGATGGAAGTGGTCTTCGTCAACGAACCCTGGTACCGCGGCCGTGTCCTGCTGATCGGCGACGCTGCCCACGCGACCACGCCACACCTTGGTCAGGGCGCCGGCATGGCAATTGAAGATGCCATCGTGCTCAGCGAAGAACTGACTCGCGACGGCGGCATCGAGCAACAGCTGCAGCGCTTTATGGATCGCCGTTTCGAGCGCTGCAAGTACATCAGCGAAAGCTCTGTGCTGGCCGGTGACAAGGAAATGCAGCACGACCGGGAGTTCGACCGCATCGGTCTGGTCAAGCAGATGCTCGCACGCACCGCCGAGCCCATCTGATTCGACTTCATCCACAGCAGTTACCACTATAAAAACAAGAGGTTAACGCGATGGTTAGTTCCACGACTGCGACGCTTGCGCGCCGCCCGGTCAGCATTTCTGCACCCTTTGGTTTCACCTTGGCCGCGGCTTTGGTTCTGTGTAGCCAGGCGGCCCATGCCTTTCAGGTTGATACCGGCAATCCGGATTTCAAACTGCGCTGGGATAACACGGTGAAGTACAGCGCCGCGTGGCGAGCCCAGGATCCAAGCAGCAAACTGACCCAGGGACAGGTTGCGCTCAACCAGGACGACGGTGATCGCGCCTTCAACAAAGGCCTGATCTCCAACCGTTTGGACGTCCTCTCCGAACTGGATATGTCGTTCAAAAGCGTTGGCGCACGCCTCAGTGGTGCCACTTGGTACGACACTGAATACCAGCACGACAACGATAACGATGACCCGACACGCGCCAACGCCCGTTCGGTGGCCTACGACGAATTTACCGATGACACTCGCCACCTGCATGGCGGTGATGGGGAGTTGCTGGATGCGTTTGTGTACTGGAACGGCGACGTAGCCGACCGTGCCACGTCGGTGCGTGCAGGGCGTCACGGGTTGATCTGGGGCGAGAGCCTGTTCTTCGGGGCCAACGGCATTGCCGGTGGCATGGGGCCGGTCGACGTGGTCAAGGCGCAGTCCGTACCCAACACCCAGTTCAAGGAAATCACCCGGCCAGTCAATCAACTGTCCGGGACTTTCCAGCTGACCGACGACGTCTCGCTCGGCGCCTTTTACCAACTGGAATGGGAGGAGACACGTCTGCCGGGCGCAGGTAGTTATTTCTCCACCAGTGACACCATCGGCGAAGGCAATGAACGCCTGATCGTGGGCGCGCCATTCCCTGCGTTCCTCGGCGGCAATCCCGGCAGCCCGGCGGCGTTTTTCCATGGCAATGACAAGGAAGCGAAAAGTTCGGGGCAGGGCGGCCTGCAGTTGAAGTACAGCGCCGAGACGGTCGAATACGGTCTGTACGCCATTCAGTACCACGACAAAACCCCCAAGCTGTACCTCAAACCTTCCACCGGTGTGCCGAACTTCAGTACCGGCCAGGTCGGCGAGTATTACTGGGTGTACCCGGAAGACATCCGCGCCTTTGGAGCGAGTTTTTCCACCACCGTCGACGAATACAGCTTCGCCGGTGAAGCCTCGATGCGCTGGAACATGCCGCTGGTTTCCAACGGTCAGACCGTCCTGCCTGGCGTTGTCGCTGACAACGATGACGACGCCCTCTACGCCGTCGGCCGTACCGCCCACGTCAACCTCAACGTGCTGGCCTCATTCGGACCGAACTTCCTTGCCAGGGAATCGGGACTGGTCGGCGAGATCGCCTGGAACCGTCTGCTGAGTGTCACTGAGAACCGGGCCGCCCTTGACCCCAATGCCACCGATGACGGTCTGGGTTTCAAGGTGGTCTACACCCCGACCTACCGCCAGTTCTTCTCCGGCATCGATATCAGCATCCCGGTCGGCATCAGCTACTTCCCCCTGGGCAAGTCGGCGGTTGTCAGTTCCTTCGGCCCGGACAACGGTGGCGATATGAACATCGGCATCACCGCGACTTACCTGGATCGCGTTACCGCTGGCCTGACCTACACGCATTACTACGGCGCCGAGGACACCAACCTCAACGCCGCCAACCAATTCAATTTCAAGCAATCGCTGAAAGACCGGGATTACCTGGCTTTCTCCGTCAAGACCACGTTTTAAGAGGACTTGCGCATGACCCACAACAAAAAGACCGGAGCCTTCAAGCTCAAAACCCTTTGCCTTGCACTGCTGGGTAGCCTGGCCATTTGCAGCCAACTGACGCTGGCGGCGACGGCTGAAGACGCGGCCAAGCTGTCGAAAAACCTGACGCCTTTCGGGGCCGAGCGCGCCGGCAATGCCGACGGCACCATCCCGGCCTGGGACGGTGGTTACACCAAGGTCGATCCATCGTTCAAGGAGGGTGGCAAACGTTCCGATCCGTTCGCCGCGGACAAACCACTGTTCAGCATCACCTCGAAAAACCTTGCGCAATACGCCGCAAAGCTCAGCGATGGCACCAAGGAAATGTTCAAGCGTTTCCCCGACACCTATCGCATTGATGTGTACCCGACCCGTCGTACAGCTGCCGCGCCGCAATGGGTGTATGACAACACCCTGAAAAACGCCACTCGCGCCAAACTGGTCGACAGCAGCGCCGGCCCCGTCCCCGAAGGCGCCTTTGGCGGCATCCCGTTCCCGGTCCCGCAAAACGGCGCCGAAGCCATGTGGAACCACGTGCTGAATTGGCGCGGTACCTCCCTGTCGATGCATTTTCGTCACTACCTGATGACCGCCGATGGCAAGCAGGTCATGACCACCGACGGCCAGGCGATCCAGGAGATGCCGTATTACTACCAGGAAGGGACGCCGGAGTCGTTTGCCGGTGACTACTGGATGTTCCGCCTGCTCAACGTCGGGCCACCATTGCGCGCCGGCGAGCAAATTCTGGGCCGTACCAACATCAACGGCGACCTGTCCCAGGCCCACGTTTACCTGACCGGGCAACGCCGCGTGCGCAAGCTGCCGAATGCTTGCTGCGATACGCCGACACCGGCGACTGCCGGGGTGATGTCGTTCGACGAATTGAGCGTATTCCAGGGCCGCATGGACCGCTTCAACTGGAAACTGGTGGGCAAGCAGGAGATGTACATCCCCTACAACACCAACAAGGTGCAAGCCGCCGCCAAGCCTGAAGACCTGTTCCTCGCTCATCACATGAACCCGGATTACGTGCGTTGGGAATTGCACCGGGTCTGGGTGGTCGAGGCCGACCTGGCACCGGGCAAACGTCACCAATTGCCGAAAGGTCGTTACTACCTGGACGAAGACACCTGGCAAGCCATTCTGGGCGACCGCTGGGACGCCAACGGCCAACTGGCCAAGACCCTGTGGTCGTTGCCGGCAGTACTGCCGGACCTGCCTGCCCAGGCGCAATTGTCTTCGGGCTTCTATGACCTCACCTCTGGCGCCTGGTTTATCCAGAACGTCTACACCGGCCAGGCAGAGCAGTACAGCGTGGTGGATCGCTACAAGGCCTCCGAGTTTTCGCCAGCGGCGATGGCGGGTGCCGGGGTTCGTTGATTCGGACCGGATCGCGGCTTGATCAGCGTGGTCCGGTTTCAAACGGTTTTTCGAGGTCGGTAATGAACAGATTCTCTCAGGTGGTTGGTCGGCTGATGTGGCTTATGGCGCTGCCTGTGGCGTTGCCGTTGACGCTGGCCCATGCCGCTGTGGTCGGTGACACGCTCAACACACCGGCGATGCAAGCGCCGCAAGCGAAATCTGCGGTGCTGCTGGACCTGGCCCGTGCGGGGGCACGGTTGGTGGCGGTGGGGGAGCGGGGCATCGTGCTGCTTTCCGATGACAACGGTGTCAACTGGCGGCAAGCAGCGGTACCGGTTTCCGTCAGCCTGACGGCCGTGCAGTTTGTCGACGCCAACAGCGGCTGGGCGGTAGGGCATGGCGGTGTGGTGCTGGCCTCCCGCGATGCAGGTGAACACTGGACCGTACAACTGGACGGCCTGCGAGCGGCACAACTGGAGTTGTCCGCTGCCCGCGAGCAATTGCCTTCTGCCAACGACCAGGATGCCGCCGCTGCGCGTGTGCAAACGGCTGAAAGGCTAGCTGCGGAGGGCGCTGACAAACCGTTTCTCGCCCTGCAGTTCGCGGATGCCCGACACGGTCTGATCGTGGGGGCGTACGGCCTGGCATTTCGCACCGAAGATGGCGGCACCACCTGGCAATCGATCATGGGGCAAATCGATAACCCGATGGGCGCGCACTTGTCTGCCATCGCTCAACAAGGAGAGCACTGGTTCCTGGCCGGCGAGCAGGGTTATCTGGCTCGTTCGATGGATGCCGGTAAGTCTTTCAGTCAGTTGCAAAGCCCTTACGCGGGGAGTTTCTTCACCCTGCAAATGCGCGATGACGGTGTCTTGTTAGTGGCCGGTTTGAAGGGCAATGCTTTTTCCTCCAGTGACCTTGGCGAGAGCTTCCATCCGGCGCCGGTATCGATGCCGGTGTCTTTCAGCGATGCGATCCGCACCGATGACGGCCAGTTGCTGCTGGTCAATCAGAGCGGCGCCTTGTTTCGCACCCACAACCAGCCTGGCGCATTGCTGCAGCCCTACGGAAAACCGCTGGGCAAGCCCGTTGCCAGTGTCATCCAGGCCGCCGATGGCAGCCTGACGCTGGCTGGTTTCACTGGGTTGACGCGCGTATCGCCGTCAATCGCTACTGCTTCGGAGTGAGGTTATGAAGTCTTTCGACAACGCCACGGCCAGCCTGGCGAATTTCGATCCACGCTCCGGTTCAGTGGTGGAACGCACGCTGTTCAACCACCGCCTGTGGGTGCTGTTGGTGTGTGTGCTGACCACCTTGGTGCTGGGGTATCAAGCCACCCGCATCGAACTCAATGCCAGCTTCGAAAAGATGATCCCCACACAGCAACCCTACATTGCCAACTACCTTGAGCATCAGAAACAGCTCACTGGCCTGGGCAATGCGTTGCGTATTGTGGTCGCCAACCGGCACGGCGACATCTACGATGCCGAGTACCTCAAGACCCTGCAGGCCCTCAGCGACCAACTCTACCTGCTGCCGGGCGTTGACCGGGCGTACATGAAGTCGCTATGGACCCCGGCCACGCGCTGGGTCGCCGTGACCGAAGACGGCCTCGACGGTGGCCCGGTGATCCCGGATGACTACAGCGGCACCGCCGCCAACCTCGATGCGCTGCGCCGCAACGTGCAGCGTTCCAATGAACTCGGGCAATTGGTGGCTTTCGACCAGACGTCGAGCATCATCTACGTGCCGTTGCTGGCCGCCACTTCTGACGGCAAGCCGCTTGATTACGCAGTGTTGTCCGAGCAACTGGAGACGCTGCGCAGCACATACCAAAGCGCCAATATCGACATTCACATCACCGGTTTCGCGAAAAAGGTCGGCGACCTGATTGACGGTCTGAAACAGATCCTGCTGTTCTTTGCCGTGGCGATCCTGATCACCACCGCCGTGCTGTTCTGGTACACCCGCTGCCTGCGCAGTACCGTGCTGGTGGTGCTGTGCTCGCTGGTGGCAGTGGTCTGGCAGCTCGGTTTGCTGCCATTGCTGGACTACCAACTGGACCCGTATTCGGTGCTGGTGCCTTTCCTGGTGTTTGCCATCGGCATGAGCCACGGCGCGCAGAAAATGAACGGCATCATGCAGGACATCGGCCGAGGCATGCATCGGGTGGTGGCGGCGCGATTCACCTTCCGCCGGCTGTTCCTGGCCGGGTTGACGGCGCTTCTTTGTGATGCCGTAGGTTTTGCGGTGCTGATGCTGATCAAGATCCAGGTCATTCAAGACCTCGCGGTGATCGCCAGCATCGGCGTGGCGGTGTTGATTTTCACCAACCTGATCCTGCTGCCGGTGTTGCTCTCATATGTAGGCGTTTCACCGCGCGCGGCACAACTGAGCCTCAAGAGCGAACAGGCCGAGCAAAACGGTCAGACACGGCATGCCTTCTGGCGTTTTCTGGATCTGTTCACCCATCGCCGCTGGGCCAGCCTGTGCATCGCCATCAGCCTTGCGTTGGCCGCTGTGGGCTTTGTGGTCAGCCTGCAACTGAAAATCGGCGACCTCGACGCCGGTGCGCCGGAGCTGCGTGCCGATTCGCGCTACAACCAGGACGATGCATTTCTGACCCGTCATTACGGCGCCAGCAGCGACCTGTTCGCGGTGATGGTGAAAACGCCGGCCAGCAGCTGTGCACGCTACGACATCCTGGCCAAGGTCGATGCCCTGGACTGGCAACTGCGCGCCTTGCCGGGTGTGGATTCGACCAATTCGCTGGCGTTGCTGAACCGGCGCATGCTGGTTGGCCTCAGTGAAGGCAACCCGAAGTGGTACGAGCTGCAGAACAACCAGGCGATGCTCAACATGATCACCGCCAGTGCGCCGCGTGGCTTGTACAACGAAGACTGCAGCCTGTTGACCCTGTACGCCTACCTCACTGACCACAAGGCCGAGACGCTGACCCGCCTGGTCGAGCACGTGGAAAAATTTGCCGCGGCGAATAACACCGATGAGGTGCAATTCCTCCTGGCCGCCGGTAACGCCGGCATCGAAGCGGCGACCAATATCGTGGTCAAGCAAGCCAACCGCGAGATGCTCGTCTGGGTCTATGGCGCGGTGATTCTGCTTTGCCTGATCACGTTCCGCTCCTGGCGCGCGACGGTGTGTGCGGTGATCCCCTTGATGCTGACGTCCATCCTCTGCGAAGCCTTGATGGTCTGGCTGAACATCGGTGTGAAAGTCGCCACGCTGCCGGTCATCGCCCTGGGCGTCGGCATCGGTGTCGACTATGCGTTGTACGTGATGAGCATTCTGCTGGGTCATCTGCGCCAAGGGGCGAGCCTGTCCGAAGCCTATTACCGCGCACTGGTTTCCACCGGCAAGGTGGTGATGCTGACCGGAATCACCCTGGCCATCGGCGTAGCAACCTGGACCTTTTCACCGATCAAGTTCCAGGCCGACATGGGCGTGCTGCTGGCGTTCATGTTCGTCTGGAACATGGTCGGTGCACTGGTGTTGCTGCCGGCACTGGCGTACTTCCTGTTGCCCGCACGCAGCGAGGCGCAGGGGGACGTTGTGCCGATGACAGTGACTAACGTGGCGGTTTCTGATTCGGCGGTAGTTGCCAACATTCATCACCTGCGCATCAAGGAGCCGTGCCATGGTCGCTAATGTCTTTGTGGAAAACACACACCGACAGGCCGGATGGGCGCAATCGCTGTTGTTGCTGCTGGGCAGCTGTTTACCGGTGCTGGGCGCGGTACTGCTGGCCCCGGTATTGCCGCGGATGCAGGCGCATTTTGCCGATGTGGCCGGCAGCGCCGTGCTGGTCCCAATTGTGTTGACCCTGCCGGCATTGGTGATTGCTCTGCTGGCGCCGTTCGCCGGGCTGATCGCCGACAGACTGGGACGCAAGCCATTGCTGCTGGCCAGTATGTTGCTGTACGTCCTCTGTGGCGTGCTGCCGCTTTGGCTCGACTCGCTGCAGGCAATTGTGCTCAGCCGTGCGGGTATCGGATTGGCCGAAGCGGGCATCATGACCTGCTGCACCACGTTGATGGGCGACTATTACAGCGGTGCCAAACGTGAACGGTTGTTTGCCTTGCAGATGGTCGCTACGTCGTTGTCCGCTGCGGTTTTTATCGCAGTGGGTGGTTTCCTCGGGGAAAACGACTGGCGCACCCCGTTTGCGCTGTATGCAGTGGGCCTGATTTTCCTGCCGCTGATGGCCTGGAAGCTATGGGAACCCCAGGCCCGCCCGCAGCCTGAACAAACAACGCAGCCGCTACTGGCAGGAAAATTTCCGTGGCGCTCGCTCACGCCCCTGTATGCGCTGTCGCTGTTGGCGGGTTTGAGTCTGTTTATTGTGCCGGTACAGGCCGGTTATCTGCTCAACCTGCTGCACGTGGATGCCCCGCAACAGATCGGCATGACCATGGGTGCCAATCAACTGGGCGTGCTCATCGGTGCGCTGAGCTTCCGCTTGTTCAGCGGGATGCGCGGCCAATACATGCTGTTGATTGCCTATGTGCTGGCGGGCATCGGCGGGCTGTTGATGGCTGGGGCCCTGACCCACGTACAAGTGGTGGTCGCAGTGACGATCAGCGGCCTGGGCATCGGCCTGATGTTGCCGACGCTGATCACCTGGATCATGGCGCAAGTCGATTTCCATCAGCGTGGGCGAGCGGCGGGGTGCTTTACCGCGGCCATTTTCGCTGGCGAGTTCATCAGCCCACTGGTGGTGCTGGGCATGACCCGTGGTGAAGCCTCGGCGCTCCCCCATGCGTTGGCCATTGTGGGTGGGGGGCAACTGTTGGTAGCGGTGTTTTGCCTGGCGGTGCCCCGGCTCGGTGGCCTGTCGCCCCACGCGAATGTTGTTGTCGGTGGCACCACCATCGGCGACGGAAACTGAACGAGGATTGTCCATGCAAGCGCTTCCTGAATTCAAACGAGTGGTCACCGGTCACGATCAGCATGGCCAGGCGATTGTCGCCAGTAACGGGCCGACGCCGAACATATTCCCGTTGTCGGCGGTACCAGGCACGGTGTTTCATGAACTGTGGAACAGCAGCACCAGCCCGGCCTTGCTCGACAACGCCAACGATCCAAGCAGCAAACCGTTGCAACTGAGCCCCGGTCCCCTGGGCAGCGTGATTCGGGTGGTGGATATTCCACCGGACAGCGTGCAGAACCAGGTCAGCGCTGAAAGCGCCGCGGCGGTGTTCGCCGAAATTGGCCAATCCCACGCCGGCACCGGCAAAGCCGACTCCCGGCACAAATTGATGCACCGCACCGAGACGCTCGACTACGGCATTGTCACCGAAGGGGAGGTGTGGCTGGTACTGGACGAAGAGGAGGTGCACCTCAAGCGCGGCGACGTCGTGGTGCAACGCGGCACCAACCACGCCTGGAGCAACCGCACCGAAGCAATGGCGCGCATGGTCTTCATTCTTCTCGACGGACGCTTCGCGGCTGAGTTGAACCCTGTCCAAGGAGCATCTGTATGAAACTCGCCACCCTGAAAAACGGCAGTCGTGATGGTCAGCTCGTTGTAGTCTCGCGCAATCTCGCATGGGCGCTGGATGCCAGTTCCGTGGCGCCGACCTTGCAGCAGGCCGTCGAAAACTGGAGCAGCACCGAACCACGCTTGCAGGCACTTTCGCGTCAGTTGAATGCGGGCGAGTCGACTGAAGCCTTTGCCTTCGACCCAAGCCAGGCCATGGCGCCTTTGCCACGGGCCTATCAATGGTGCGACGGCTCGGCCTTCCTTAGCCATGGTGCACTGATGCAGAAGGCGTTCAATCTTGATCCCATCGACGGCGTCGAACACACACCGCTGATGTATCAGGGCGCCGGTGACGATTTCATCGGCCCGCGCGACGATATTGCGCTGCCGAGCGAGAGCCAGGGCATCGATTTTGAAGGCGAGTTCGTGGTGCTGGTTGATGACGTGCCGATGGGGTGTGACGCGCAAGAGGCGCTGCAGCACATCAAGTTGATCCTGCAGATCAACGACGTCAGTTTGCGCGCCCTGGCCCCGCGGGAAATGCGCACAGGCTTTGGATTTTTGCAGGCCAAACCCTCGTCCAGTTTCGCTCCGCTGGCCATTACCCCGGATGAACTGGGCGACGCCTGGCATGACGGGCGGGTGCATTTGCCTTTGCAGGTGCACTGGAATGGCCAATGGTTCGGTCATCCGCACGGCGGGCAGATGAACTTCGGTTTTGGCCAATTGATCGCCCATGCCGCGCTGACTCGCCGGCTGCGGGCGGGCACGCTGATCGGCTCCGGTACGGTCTCGAATGTCGAACGCAGTGCGGGTTCGGCTTGCATTGCCGAACGCCGCGCCATTGAAATGATCGAGCACGGTGCCGCACAAACCGGCTTCATGCGGTTTGGTGACCGCGTGCACATGGATGTTCTGGATAGCGACGGCCAGTCGTTGTTCGGCGCGATCGATCAACGTGTCGTTCAAGCTCAAGGTTGAGGGGCGCCCTATGCGTGTGTTGATTACCGGCGCCAATGGTTTTGTCGGACGAGAGCTGGTGCGTTGTTTGTTGGCGCGGGGCAGCTTGCGAGGGCAAAAAATTGACTCGCTGTTGGTCCTGGACAGGGACTTGCAGGGCTTGCCGGAGGACGCCCGAGTGCGTCGTCATTTCGGCAGCGTGACGGACCCTGCGTTGATGCGCCGGGTGCTGGCCGATGGCATCGACGTGGTGTTTCACCTGGTCAGTATTCCCGGTGGCACTGCAGAAGATCAGTACGAACTCGGTTACCAGGTCAACCTGCTGGCCAGCCTGGAGTTGCTCAACCAACTGCGCAACAAAAGCCAGCCACCCGTTTTGGTGTATGCCAGTAGCGTCGCGGTGTATGGCGGTCATCTGCCGGAACGAATGAACGAGACTGCCGAACTGCGCCCCGAACTGACCTACGGAACGCACAAGGCCATGGTGGAAAGCGCCGTGAGCGACCTTGCCCGGCGAGGTGATGTGGACGGTCGTGTGTTGCGACTGCCAGGCATCGTCGCCCGGCCCCGTGAGCCCAATGGCTTGCGCTCAGCATTCATGAGCGACCTGATGCGGGCGTTCGCCGAGGGTGAATCCTATCAATGCCCGGTCTCGCCAGAGGCGACGGCCTGGTGGATGTCGGCGCGCTGCTGCGTGAACAACCTGATCCACGCTGCAGAGCTCGATGGCGCCTCGTTGGGCGCTCAACGGGTGTGGCAGTTGCCGGTTCTGCATTTGTCCATAGCCCAGGTGATCGACGCATTGGCCGATCGCTATGGGCAGGAGCGCCGCAAGCTGATCAGTTATGCGCCCGACGCCGGGCTGCAAGCGTTGTTCGGACAGATGCCACCCCTGAAAACCCCGCAAGCGCGTGCCGCCGGTTTCAATCATGACCGCACGGCTGCCGCGCTGGTCCGCAATTCCCTCAACCCCTCGGCCCCCCGACACTTGCCGCTGACCGGAGAGAACTTTTATGTCACTGCCAACCAAGCCTAAACGTCGTCTCGTGGACCTTTCGGTCACCCTCGATAATAACCCCTACACCGATCCGCCGCCGTTGCTGCCGAAGATCGAATACATGGATCACCAGCAGGGCTGGCCGGAAATGGCAGCGATGTTTCCGGGCTTGCAACTCGAGCAAATGCCGGGCAACGAATCATGGGCGGCCGAGCGACTGCACATCACCACCCACAGCGGTACGCATATGGATGCGCCCTGGCATTACGCCTCGACCACCGATGGCGGACAGCCGGCGTTTGGCATTGATGAGTTACCGCTCGATTGGTGCCTGCAACCTGGGGTGAAGCTGGACTTTCGGCACATGGCAGACGGTCATGTGGTAACCGCCGAAGAGATCGAAGCCGAACTAGCGCGCATTGGCCATGCCTTGCAGCCGCTGGACATTGTGCTGATCAACACCCGTGCCGGCGCATTGTTTGGTCAGCCGGGCTATCTCGATGCCGGTGTCGGAATCGGTCGTGAAGCCACGATGTATCTGCTGGAGCGGGGAGTGCGGGTGGTCGGCACCGATGCCTGGAGCTGGGATGCTCCGTTCAAGTACACCCGTGAGCGTTTTGCAGCCGACGGCGATGCCTCGATCATCTGGGAAGGGCACAAGGCCGGACGCGATATCGGCTATGGGCAAATGGAAAAGCTCGCCAACCTGGATGTCCTGCCTGCCAATGGATTCATGGTGTCGTGCTTTCCCTACAAGATCAAGCACGCATCGGCCGGGTTCGTACGCGCGGTGGCGATATTCGACGAGTAAGCCGCGCGAAGAAACGCGGGCCAGCTTCGCCAGATCCAGAGGGTGGAGTCGAGTGCAACACGACCTGAGGAAGCCAGGGCGTAAAGCCCTGGCAGACAGCAGCTGTCACTTTTTCTTCTTCGCCGGCTTTTCTGCCTTCTCTGACTTGCTGGCCTTTTCTGGCTTGCTGTCAGCCTTTTTTGCAGATTTCTTTGGTTCGGCAGCTTTTTTCTTGTCTTTCTTATCGGAAGACTTCGAAAGAGCCGCGGCCGCCGCTGATTTCTTTGCCGGTGATGACTTTTTGTCTTTCAAATCCTTGCTGGCTTTCGAAGCGTCACCTTTGCTTTTCTTCTCGTCTTTAGCCACGTTGACCACCTCTCGGAGTGTGCCGGTATTGGCACTTTGCCTGTGGGATTATCCACATGCTGATCATTAGGCGAGCGCGTCGCAAAGCGGTTCAGATTATTTTGATGCGTCGAGACAGGCTTTGGAGGGGGCACCGATATGGACTGAGGTCTGGGCTTCCTGAACAGGTCAACCGCTACGCCTCGAAGTGAGTTTTCACACCATCTGTGCCAAAGCAGCCATTCATATTCCATGAGCGAATGGGACTGGACTCTTCCATCCAGTCCAGCCCCATACGCTTACCCCTCACAAAATGGCTCAGGCCTTCCTGCGCAAGAATCCCTGCTGGGCACCGTTGCGGTTAGGCGCGAAGCCATTGGCCTCCAGGCTTTCTTCAACAGTGTCGTAGAACACGCCGATCTTGCTGATCTCGCGCGCCTGCTGGGCGGTGGCGATCGGGCGACCGAACTCGCGGGAAATGCGCACCAGTTGCTCGATCTGCTCAACGGTGGACATTTTATCCGTTTGCGCTTGGTTCCAGAGGTTATCCTCGATGCCGCAGCGCACGTGCAGGCCCATCGCAATGCCCATCATGTTCACCGGCAGCACGTTGCGCGTCGAGCTTTCCACGGTCAGCACGGCGCCGTCCGGCACGGCACGCACGATGTTGGCCAGGCTGTAGATGTTAGGCACGTCCATCCCGCCGCCGATCGCCACCCAGTTCATCACCAGCGGGCCCTTGTAGATACCGCGACGCATCAACCGCTCGACCGAGTCGAAGCTATTGATGTTGTAGCACTGGAACGCACTCTGGATGCCCGCGGCCGTCAGGCGTCGCACGTGCTCTTCCACCCAGCCCGGCTGGGCCGGCACCGTCATTTCCTTGTAGGCGGTGTAGACAGCCGGGTCTTCCATCGAGGTGCCCTTGATGTCGGCGTCATCCCAGTGCTCGACGACGTTCATCTGCGAGGTGTTCACGGTGACCGTTACCTGGTCCGGCTTGGGATCGAGTTCGGCCAGCATATGGCGCGTATCGTCGCTCAGCCACTTGGCCGCGGCGCCCTCTGTTTCCGGCGCAAAACTGATCGAGCCGCCCACTTGAATGATCATTTCCGGCACAGCTTTACGCACACCGGCGATCAGTTCGTTGAACTTCGACAGACGCTTGGAGCCCTTGCCGTCCAGTTCACGCACGTGCAAATGCAGCACGGTAGCCCCAGCGTTGTAGCAATCCACGGCCTTCTGGACCTGCTCCTCCATGGTTACCGGGATGTCCTCGGGAAAGTCAGAGGGCTGCCACGACGGTGCATAGGGTGCTGCCGTGATGATCAGGGGCTGCTGGTTCTCAGTAAAGAGGTGGCCGTCAAGGAAGTTCATAGAGGATCTCTAAAATATTTTTTATTGTTAAGCGGAACGCCGAAAAGGCTTGGTGCCGATAGGTCGCGCGTTCCATCTTGCGAAGTCAGGGTAGGTATTGCTCGTTGAACTGTAGGCCGAGGGCCTGATCAGGCGCTTCTCATCGCACGACAATGGCATTTCATTTCATGACACGTGTTGCAAAGAATTGAATTTCTAACGATGGGCGCGAGTGGCAAGAAATGCTCCACCGCACTGTCAATGGGACCCGGAATGTTGAATGGAGGAGGGCACTCGCAGCGTTTGTCAGGTCGCGACGAAGTACCCTCGGCGGAGGGGCGGTCGGGTTGAATCTATCGAAATATAGGCATATTATCGAATTTAGATAAACTACCTAATTTAAGTAGAACCCCATGGACGCCATTCGCAATCCTTACGCTCCAGGTGCCGGTACTCGTCCCCCCGAGCTTGCTGGGCGTGACGTTATCCGCGAGAAGCTACGCATCTCCATCGAGCGCCTACGGGTCGGGCGTCCGTCTAAAAGTATAGTTATGGTCGGCTTGCGAGGTGTCGGCAAGACCGTCTTGTTGAATCGAATGCTCATTGATGCAGAGACCGCCGGTATCCATACCGCCTACGCAGAGGCGCCGGAAGGACGATCTCTGCCTTCCTTGCTGGCTCCGCAGCTGCGTTCCGCGTTGCTTCGCATCAGTAGAGTCGAGGCAGCCAAAGATAAGGCTATACGTGCACTCAGAGCACTGACAGGGTTTGCCCGCTCTCTGAAGGTGACCTATCAAGACATTGAAGTCGGCTTCGACTACGAACCTGAGGCAGGACTGGCCGACAACGGCGATCTCGAAGGCGACCTGACCACCTTGCTGACTCAGGTAGGTGAAGCGGCTCGCGGTGCCGAGACAGCATTAGTCATCTTCATCGACGAACTTCAGTACGTCGTCGAGGAAGAGCTGGCCGCTCTGATAACTGCGCTCCATCGCGTATCGCAATTGAGCCTTCCAGTGACAATTGTGGGTGCGGGTCTACCGCAACTCCGTGGGCGTGCTGGAAACGCAAAGTCGTACGCTGAGCGATTGTTCGACTATCCAGAGATTGGTCCGTTAGAGCCACCTGAAGCCAAAGTAGCGTTCGTAAAGCCATCCGAGGACGAGGGAGTGATTGTCGATCCGGATGCAGCCGATCTGGTGGTGACGATGACACAAGGCTATCCGTACTTCATTCAAGAATGGGGCAAGAGTTCCTGGGATGTAGCGAGCAACGACCACATCACCGTTGAGGACGTCAGGGACGCCTCGCCATTGGCGATAGCGGCTCTGGATGAAAGCTTTTTTCGGGTTCGTTTTGACCGGATGACGGTCGCAGAAAAAATCTTTTTAAGAGCGATGGCCGATCTAGGGGCAGGGCCTCACCGGTCTGGCGATATTGCCGGACGGCTTGGCCGGACCAGTCAGTCGCTTGGGCCAATACGCAGCAGCCTTATTACCAAAGGCATGATCTGGAGCCCAAACCACGGTGATACCGCATTCACCGTACCGATGTTCGATCAGTACATGAAACGAATCATGCCGGGTAACGATTGGCAGCCGCCGCCCGTAGGTGCCGGTACTGCTCGCAAAGCTCCCTGACGCGGTGAGATGCAACGGGTAATTGCACAGAGTGGCCCACCCGATAGCATTCGACCTGGCTAGTCATTTGTATCGGGTTGGGCTGACAGAGAACATTTTTCTCCCGTCTCGTTAAATCGATAGAGCAGGGAAGGGATGAGTTCGTTAACGGGAAAAGTTCGTAGGCCATTTACGGTCAAACACGATTAAATTATAACTCAACTAAATAGATGTTTAGTTTAGTTATAATTTAATCATATATAAAGATGAGCAGGGTGCTACCCCCGTCATTCAAATACTGCCAGCCAGACAGTGTGCCCACCGCACAGCGGGTCTTCCGTCAGTTGCTCGACAACCCTGAAACCATGGCGGTTGAGCAAATCGACGTATTCATCGTGGTCCAGGCTGGCGTGGTAAAGCGTCTCACCTTCAAAGGTCCCAAGGGCAATCCCGTGGGCCGTCCCACTGGTGAACATAAGCGCAGCCCCTGGTTGCGCATGGGCCTGGAAGATCGGGAACATTCGGCGCTGATCTTCCGGCGTCAAATGAAAGAAACTGTCCCACGCCAGAATCCCTGCGTAACGTTGACCAAGGTCCATTCGACGCATATCCGCCACACGCCAATCCTGTCCGGGAAAACGCTGCTGACAAAACTCGATCATCGACTCTGAAGAATCAATGCCGCATACGGCGTGACCAGCGTCGATCAAGTAACTGGCCATTGGTTCGGCGCAGCCACAACCAAGATCGAGGACCTGGCCATCAGCGTCAGGCATAACCCGACGAAAACGCTCCAGCCATGAATGTTCGGTACCAAGACGAGAGCGAATGCGATCCCAGGTTTGAGCATGTCGTTCGTAGAGGTCGATAATCTTGCTGGCGGCTTCATGCACGGGAAATCGTCCTTTGAGTACGAAGTGGGGTTTGTGCGTTGAAATGTACAGGGGGAATGGCCGGTATGGAATATCCATAATGTCGCATAATGTATATTATGTTAAATCGAATATGTAGCAGCTTGAGTGAGTAAGTGTCTGTTTCCAATAACCTATGCACTGGATTCGACAAACCCCAGAAATCCCGCGAAATCAATAGCCTCACGACCGTTCCTCAACCATTGCCTCATCTCTCGTTTCATGAACCTGCGAAGCCCGACTGAATCCTCATCACTCGCTTACCCCATCCTTGAAATCAGTTACCGCTCACCAATCACCATCACCATCACCATCACCAACCTAAGTATCGTCACCAAAACAATGGTCATCACTGACCTAAGCATCTTCACCAATACAGTAATAACAGTCCCTACATCAGCCATCCTTAACACCGTCCCGCCAATCCATTTTTTTAGCGTGCGCGTAGCATAACGGCTGCCCGAACGCGCTGAATGCCAAATACTGTCATGCGAAGGAATTCTTCATGACTAACTGGCAAGTGTTGGCAGTCAAGGCTTCGTTTCAGCTTGCTGTGATCGATATCCGGGTCATGCAGGTAGACAAATTCTTCGTCGCATCCGGTGATGAGCACCCAGTGAGGAGCTTTCAAGCGGGTGAACCGATAGCTGCTGATCAGTACCACTGGTTTGAAACCCGCTTCTAATGCAGCGCGGATATGCAGAGTAGAAGCCAGAACCTGATTAACCCTCGTTTCAGCCAAGTCCTTAGCAAAGCCCTCCTCCACCAGCCTCATGATGGCTTTCTTTTCGGGACTACGTACGCCGTGCAGAAAAAGCGAGCCCAGGTGGCTGACCTCTAGACGCACATCAAAACCGCGCCGCCATGCCGCCAATGCCATCCCTTGGGGACTGCAACCACCGTGGCCTGCTGTCATGAAAACGGTGGTCGCCTCCCGCCACAGTTGAATCTCCTCCGACCGAGTCATAGAGCGGTTCGCGTCGATGGCAGCCATGGCCATAAGCAGGCACGCGGCGCCGCAGGTGAACTCGGTGGTCTGCTGGTAATACGGTACCTGACGAGCTGGCGGGGGCGCGTCACGCAGGATGCGCTTCTCGTAGCGCAACGCCTCAGCGTGATCTTCGTAGTAGTCCTCAACGATTGCGAAACGATGATACCCATTTGCTTCATAGAGGCCGATGGCAGCAGGGTTATCAGGGCGCACCTCCAACCGCAGCCATGCGCAGTTTCGCTCTAAAGCACAGGCCTCGGCTTCGTCCAGCAGGCTTTGACCCAGGCTATGCCCTCGCCACGCCCGGTTGACTGCAATGGAATACAACCGCGCAAGCGAGGTGCCACGGTGAAAAAGCAACAGGGCATAACCGGCGAGGTTTCCACCTGAGGTTGCGACGATTAGAGAGGCATTTGCCCGACTGACCATCCAGCTAAAGTTGCGCTGGTTCAAACGATCAAGCGTAAAACATTCCTGCTCCAATTCGACCAAATCATCGACATCGTCCATCGATGCAAAGCGGAAATCAAAAGACATGGCAACACCGTAATTTTTGAGTAACGAACCGGGACAGACTGAGATGCCCGTGATTTATTGAAGCGGCGTCTTCTTCAACAGGGATCAATTACTCATGTCAGCGGTGCAAGCCAACGTGAACGAAGTATTAGATAAATCCGAGTGTTCCACAATCTCCCTCAGCGAGGAACCTCCCAGCATCAAACCCTCAGGGAGCCGATTGCTCATCCTCGTCGAGCGCAAGGATGATTGGGCCGACTATCTCCCTAGTGAAAGCCTCATGCTTGCTCAGGAATACCTTGAGCACAGCGACGACTTTCCTCACCGCACCCAAGTCATCAACCTCTGCCGGAACTATAAATATCTCGGCCAGGGCTACTACTGCTCGTTGCTCGCTGAGGCCCGAGGTCATAAGGTTTTCCCCTCGGTACGCACCGTAAGTGAGCTGGCACGCAAGGCGCTTTACGGGGTCGGGCTGAATGATCTCGAGCGCACCCTGGAACGGGCACTGGCCAACCACCCCTACGGCGAAACTGAAGCTTTCACGCTCTCGTTGTATTTCGGCAAGGCGTCGATTGCATCTCTACAAGAGATCGGTCGTCAGCTTTTTGAGGCATTCCCCTGCCCCATCCTGCTGGTGGAATTTCGCCGTGGTGAGACTTGGCAAATCGCCGGCATCAAAGCCGGGGCACTGCACAAGCTTCGAGACGAGCAACAACATGTTTTCGCCGATGCCCTGGATGCCTTCAACCGCAGGACATGGCGTCAGCCCGCCTCTAAACGCGTTGCCCGATACGACCTGGCCATCCTGCACGATCCTGATGAGGCGCTACCGCCTTCCAATCCTTTGGCGTTGGAGCGTTTCATTGACGCTGGCAAACAACTGGGCATCGACGTCGAGCTGATTGAGAAAAAGGACTATGCGCGTCTCGCCGAATTCGATGCGCTCTTCATCCGGGAAACGACACGGGTGGATGATCACACCTATCGATTTTCGAAAAAGGCGGAAAGCGAGGGTCTGGTGGTCATCGACGACCCCTCCTCCATTCTTCGCTGCACCAACAAGGTTTATCTGGCCGACCTGCTGAAGCGTCGAAGTCTGGGCATGCCTGCAACGGAGATTCTCTACAAGGATCGCCCTCAGGAGCTCGAAAACGTCGGGCGTCGTCTGGGTTTCCCTTTGGTACTGAAGATCCCTGATGGCTGTTTCTCGCGGGGCGTAATCAAGGTCACCGATGCGCAAGCGTTGGCGACTGCTTCCCAGGAATTGTTCGAGCACTCGGTGCTGTTGCTTGCTCAGGAGTATTGCTACACCGAATATGACTGGCGCGTGGGTGTACTTAACGGCGAGGCGCTGTACGCCTGCAGGTACTTCATGTCCAAAGGGCATTGGCAAATTTACAACCACAAGGCGGTTCCCGGAGAAATCAACGGGATGTGTGAGGCCGTACCCGTGGATCAGGCCCCGCCCGAGGTGGTGCAGCTTGCCGTGCAAACCGCTCGTCTTATCGGTGATGGCCTTTACGGCGTCGATTTGAAACAGGCCGGTGAGCGGGTATTAGTAATCGAAGTTAATGACAACCCCAATCTCGACGCCGGTATCGAAGACGCGGTGCTTGGGGACGAACTGTATCGTCGCGTGCTGCAGGCCTTCATCCAAAGGCTGGAACTGAAACACCGTGGCCAGGCGTCATAACCCATGATTGAAGGTTACTGCATCCAGTCCGGCGCGCTGTGCAACGCCTCTGAAGACGAGGCAAATATTTGGCTGTCCATCGCCCCTGACGCAGCCGAGCAATCTGAGTTGCAGAGACGCTTGGGCATTGGCAGTCAAGCGATGGAGTCGTCTTTAGATCCGGACGAGGTTGCCCGCATCGAGATCAAGCCAGATCACCTGTTCCTGATTTGGAAACGCCCGGAAAGCTTCGATGGACGAGCATTCAACATTTCGTCGTTCGGAGTGGTGTTGAGCGAAAAGCGACTGGTAGTAATTTGTGCAAGCAACTCGCTGCTGTCCAGCCTGGAACGTGGGTCGCAAATGACTGGCCCGCTGGATGTCCTTATGGCCCTTCTCGCCGAAAGCGTTCATCACTATCTCGGGCATTTGAGGGTGGTCAAACAAATCGCTCGAGAGATTCAGCAGCAATTCACCCGAGCGATGGACAACCAGCAGTTGGCTCAGATGTACAACCTGAGCGAAAGCCTTGTGTACTACGTGAACGCGATCCAGAGCAATGGAGCGGTACTGACTCTGCTACGAAGCCACGGCCAGCGACATGGCTTCAGTGACGGACAGTTGGATTCGCTCAACGATCTAATCGTGGAAAACGAACAAAGCTATCAGCAGGCAAAGATTCACGCCAAGGTGTTCGCCAATCTCATTGAGTCGCACGGGAACCTTGCAAACAACAGCATGAACCGAGCCCTGCGCAAGCTCACGCTGATCAATGTCGTGTTCCTCCCGCTGAACCTTATTGCCAGCATCGGTGGGATGTCGGAGTTCAGCATGATGACATCCGACGTTACCTGGTGGGTGTCATTCCCAGCTCTGCTTACGTGCATGGGACTTCTTGGAGCGGTAATGGTCGTCGCCTTGCGGCGTATGGCCTGATGAACTCGAAATTTTCTAACGAGCATGGCCTTTGGAGTAAACGATGCAATCCTCGGATATTGGTATGTTGATGCTGATTGTGATTGCTGTGCTGGGTAGCTTGATCAGTTTTCTTGACCACCGCTCTCTATTCAGATCCGGCACACGCAAGTCACCATCAAAAGAGAAAGCTATTCGAACCAATACGAATCAGAAATGAGAAAATCAGTTTCATATCACCAAAGAAGCGCCATATCAGCGTTCACGTTCGGCCAAAGACCGCGTGCCTTTTTACATCTCCACTTGGGTACCTAGCTCAATCACCCTGTTCAACGGCAATTTGAAATACTTGAGGTTGCTGTTGGCATTCTTCGGCAGGAACGCAAACAGGCTCTCTCGCCAGCGCGCCATACCGATACGCTTCGTTGGGATCACCGTCTCCCGGCTGAGAAAATAGGTCGTGCGCATTGGACTGAAATCGAGCTCGTTGATATCACAAAGCATTAAAGCGATGGGGACGTCGGGTTGTAGACGCTGACGCCTAATTGACCCACGTGCCGACGCAAGGCTGCCCTACCCTAGGTAGGCAGAAATCCAGCATAGGTAATGGTTCGCGAGGAAAAAGACTGGGTCAGTGACATCTCGGCCACTGGGTTAATTCGGCGTCAGCACCAAGACTGGAGCAACAAACTGCGCGCCATGATCGGATCGGTGAGATTTACCGGTGTGCGATAGACATCGCGGATAATCAGGCAGATCTGATTGAGCGTACCTTTCCTAAACTGAACCGCTGCCTCACCGGTTATGACTTGGCGCATCTTCGCGAACAGGGTGATAGGTTCAATCTCAATAGTGTGCTGTGCGGCTCCGAAGGCTCTCTGGGTTTCATTGTTGAGGCCAAACTCAACGTCTTGCCGATCCCGAAGTATTCCATCCTGGAGTGCCGGTCTTAAGTTGAGTGCCGAACAGCTTGACTGCCCTCTGTTCGAGCTGGCTGGCGTTCCGCTAGTGACGCCTGGCGGTGGGGTGGGGTTAAGGCTGCTGATCGAACGTACATTCGCCAGAGAAGATGTTGCGTTGAACATTATCGCCGACATCGACTCACTGCCGACCATGATCGAAATAGCGTGTCGTGGCACTGCCTGCACCATCCTGCCGCCCTCCTCTCTGATGACCAAAGCCCGGGACTCGTGGCCGCTAGTGCGTAAAATCAGCAAGCCAGGCATAAGCCGACCAGCTAGCCTTTGCTGGCCCACATCGCTGCCCACAACCGCCGCCAACCTAGCAATCAGACACTTGATTCCCTCGCTGGTAACGCAGCTGCAAACCAGTGGTGAATGGATCGGTATTACTTTGCGAGAAGCGCCTTGATTCTAGGGAATTTGCGAAACACTCAACCGATCTAAGTTCAGCCAGCGTATTGCAGCAGTGGTCTGCATTGAGGCTGCCGGCACGTAGGTGGTCTACCAACGGTGCATATACGTCCTGCTCGGCTGTTCTGGGCTTACGACACGCTGATTCGCTTCCCGGAACTCGTCCCAAAAACAACAGGCATCAGATTCATCCGGTAAAATCAGCCGATACCTACCGAGCGAGCTATATATGCCTTACCTGGAAGCCTATCCAGCGTTTCAGGGCTACTTGATGAGCACATCATGTTGGGATTGCTTCAGCTTATGGCGCAGTTGTTCGACCTCGTTCTGAGTCGACTCCAGAAGCGCCTGCGCACTCTGGGCTCGTGTCTCAGCCTGAATGACGGATTCGCGCAGGGAAGCGGATTCTTCGCGGGAAAGGGATAGCTGCACGAAAAGCTGCTCTTTAGCCCCCTCCTCTCTAGCTGATGCGATGGCCAAGACATTGAGCTCACCCGTGAGTTTCTCAATGGTGTCGTGTTGGGTAGTCAACATCCTGGCCTGCTGGCGGGAGTCGCTGAGCAGGCGCTCGTTGTCTCGATTCAGGCGGCTGAGTTCGTCCTGCTTCACCGAAAGTGTCTGCTGCAACTGACGATGCTCCACCTGGATTTGTTGGAGCTGACCCTCATGACGGCGCTGTTCTTGTTCACGCTGATCTTTCACAGCCGTGCGGTAATGCTCGAGTGCGTCACGAGCATGCAAGTGCTTTTCTTCCAGCGAGCGAATCTGCTGATCTTTCTCATGTATCCGTATTTCCAGATCAGCGCAGCTCTGGCTCAGGCGAGCGTTGCGAGTGAGCTCGGATTGCAAGCTGCTTTGGCACGTACTCATTTCGCCTGCCTGGATGTCGAGCGCTGCCTGAAGATTATCGTGCTGGCGCTGCAAGTCCGCCAAGGCGGCTTGAGTCTGCGCAAGTTGTTCATTGACTGACGCCCGGTGCTTATCGAGCTCAGCCCGCGCCTCGGATACTTCTTGGGCGCCCTCCTCGAGCAAACGATCCAACAGCTGGCCAACCAGCCCGGTGAGCTCTTCACTCAAGCGCTCGCGACGTTCTTTCGGGAGCGGTTCTGCTTTCCCGAGTTCGCCTAGATACCGTGCAATGGTCGTCATCGAGCCAGTATTTCCAAGCTCGACACGCACAGCGTTGATGCTCGGATTTACACCTCGAGCGATCAGCGCATCTCGCGCTATCTGGACGATTGCCTTGTTTACCCCGCCGCGTGCCATGCCATCTCCTACTATTTCGTAGTGTAAAACGTATTACGTAATTACATCTTACGCTAACCTCAAAAAACAGGCAGAAAATTCTATATACTATGAACAAATAATTGAGCGTTATCGCATCATAAAGATGAATTTGATATGTTCCATCACCGCAAAGTTACGTTTCGCGTAGAAGAGTCAAGATGAACAAAGCTGATCGTTATCTGCAGGCGGCAACCCGGGAAAACACCCGACGTAGCTACCGTGCGGCGGTGGAACACTTCGAAGTGACCTGGGGTGGGTTTCTGCCAGCGACGGGCGATGGCATCGTGCGTTACCTCGCGGAGTACGCGGACAAGCACACCATCAGCACGCTGAAGCAGCGCCTGGCCGCCCTGGCTCAATGGCACATCACTCAGGGATTTCCTGATCCAACGAAAACGCCGAACGTGCGGCAGATGCTCAAGGGCATACGTGCATTGCATCCAGCCCAGGAAAAACAGGCGGCCCCTCTTCTCCTGAACCACCTGGAGATGGCGGTGAGCTGGCTTGAGCGCGAAGCGGATCTTGCGGCGCAGCGCAATGACCTCAGGGGCGTGATGAAATGTCGACGCGATATTGCCCTGGTGTTGATCGGATTCTGGCGGGGGTTTCGCGCAGACGAGCTGGCACGACTCCAGGTCGAGCATACTCAGGCGCAGGCAGGCACGGGCATTACGCTCTATCTGCCTCACACGAAAGGTGACAGACAGTACCAGGGGACGACATTCCACACCCCTGCCCTCAAGAAGCTATGTCCTGTTCAGGCTTACATCAATTGGATTACGGTTGCCGGCATTGCCCATGGCCCCGTCTTCCGGAAGATCGATCGCTGGGGCAACCTTGCTGACTGTGGCATAAACTCCAACAGCTTGATCCCAATGCTTCGTCGCATCTTCACGCAGGCAGGTGTGCCATCGGATATCTACAGTAGCCACTCGATGCGGCGTGGGTTTGCCACTTGGGCTAGCGCTAATGGCTGGGACATCAAGTCGTTGATGAGTTATGTCGGCTGGAAGGACATCAAGTCAGCGCTGAAATACGTTGATGCGGGCTCCTCTTTTGGCGGCCTTGCGATGAGGCCGCCGGCGCCCGAAATGGTGCTCCTTTAAAGTCGTCTTAAACTGGATCGATCTGGCTCAAAGGGCCTGGTTCAGCCTGCGTGGCGTAGCGTTATTTGCATTCGTGTGTGATGTCTACCACTGGAATTGGCTCAATCGCCCAGGAGCGAACATTACGGCGCTCGGGGCTTGGTATAGCGCATGCCTTACGTCCCGTGAATTCTCGAGCGAGACGTTCTTCATCAATACGCCAGCCTCGCTGCTCCAGTTCCTGCACGCGTTTTCGGAAAGCAATCTGAAGCGCATCCGACTTCAACGAAACCTCCTGCTGCCATGAGTCCGGGACTCGCTCGGGACGCACGTTTTTGAGTACGCCATGGTCTTGTTCGAAGATACGAATATTGCTGGCAACAAACCTTCGATCAAGCAGTCGAGATCGGAGAAATGTTCTTCCCATCATCCACCAGGTTCGAGTGTGGTTGGCGTCGGTCGGGACGTGCGCCGAGACGATGTGGATTCTCCAGCCATTAGGCAATTCGAGCTCCAGAGTTGTACAGGGGCCTGACAAATGAAAACCCGGAACAGTCGCCACACTCAAGAACTCGGTTGATGATTTGCGCCTTAGCATGCCTTTGCGCGCAGGCCTGCGCATAACCATCTGTGCACGAGCGCTCCACGAATCGGTTTCTACATCGAATGATTCAATCTCAGGATGATCCGGATCACCGAAGGTCGAGCCATGTACAAATGGGGCGTGCGCGAAGTCGAGGCCATTTTCGATAATCCGATCCCAGCTTGCCTCCCAATCAAAATGGCCGGTTACCACCCGGATGGCTGGATCGTCTATCCAATCGAGCGTTGGTAGAGGGGGACGTTCAGGCTCTGGGAGGTCGCCTAAAAAAGCCCAAATCCAACCGTAACGTTCCAGCGTTGGATACGCGTCGACTCGGGCCTTTGCTGGAATCCGCAGGTCTGGCTGCGCAGGTATCCGGGTGCAGACTCCATCCGCCCCAAACCGCCAACCGTGGTATGGACACTGCACGCCGTCTGCGACCTTGCGGCCGGCGGATAGGGAACCTCCCCGATGCACGCAAACATCAGAAAGTAAGTGAGCTACTCCAGCGTTATCACGGAACGCTACAAAAGGTTGTCCAACCAATCGAACTGGCACCAGTCCGTTATTGAGCTGCGATGACGGAAGAACGACATACCAGATATTTTTGAGCATTGCCGTGTGACCAGATGGACTGAGAGTTGTTTGGGGACTCGATGCTTTGAGCTCACCCCATCGAGGGTCGTTCACTTCGATGCCGCACTATCGCCTTGGTCATTCTGCGCGAAAATGTCTCCCCCTCATTGCAATCCCCGGAAGCATCGAAGGGCACTATGGATGTGCGAAACCACCTGCATCGTTGCATCTTCAATCGTTCCTTCATTACGGCACAACACCCAGCCGTTATCCGCAATCGCTTGCTCGAACGCCCGGGTACAAGCGACTTGTTCCTCCAGCTTATACATCACCGTACTGCTCAGCCCACGCCCTCGTGCCGCCGCCCTCGCCCATGAAATTTCAGGGGCGGTGACTACCCCGACATGCAGGTCTGGCACTTGCACGTTGCGATCGATGTTCAACTGCAGAATCTCTGCAAACGGGAGTATCCGGCGAAACGCGGCATCCGACGGGTACCAGCGATCGATCAGGATGATGCTGTCTGCTGGCTGCTTAGCCAGCACGTGCCGGGAAATCCAGGCACGGCTATCCGCAAAGCGCTTACAAATCTCCAGTTCCAGATCCCGGGTGGGCTCTCTGACGAACTTGTTGACCAGGGCCATTGTTTCACCCCTGTTGGGGTCGCTTTTTTTCTCGCAAAGCCGGATCACCTTTTTGTTGTCGGCCCGCAGTGCTTTCGTCACGGCCTCCAGCAATGTGGTTTTGCCGGCGCCCTTGGGCCCATCCAGAGAAACAAACAGCGCTCGATTCATTCTTCACATAACGATTGATAGACGGTTTTTTTGCCCTGTTCGTTCGCTGGAGCCGCTGGGTGCGGCTAGGCGAATCGAGTGGGAGGCTCTTCTGAACAGACATTGCCGAACACTCTAACCTTGTTTCTGGCGATGGGTCTTAAAATCCGGGGTTACGGCCGCTGTGGCCGGGATAAAGCCATGCCCACAACACCACATAACCCTCAAAGCTCCCTTTAAATGGCAGAATCCCCCTATCTTGACCGTTTCGGAGACCACCATGCTTGGCGCATTTGAACAAAGGCTCGACCCCTTTCCGCCCGACGAGGTTCCACCGCCACCCGCAGGCCTGGCTCGATTCCTTTGGGCGTGCACACGAGGTGCCCGGGGCTATATTCTTGCGTTTGCGCTACTCAGTGCCGGGGTGTCGATCTACGAAGCCTGGCTGTTTTCTTTTCTCGGTCAGGTCGTGGATCTGCTCTCCACCTGGCAGGCCGGTGGTGACGCGGCCGCGCAGGAAAGTCGTGTGTTATGGGGCATGGGCATCGTCATGTTTACCAGCATCGCGCTGGTGGCGTTGCGTACCATGGTGCAGCACCAGATATTGGCGATCAATTTGCCGTTGCGCCTGCGTTGGGACTTTCACCGGCTGATGCTGCGGCAGAGCCTTTCGTTCTTTTCCGATGAGTTCTCCGGTCGGGTCACCACCAAGGTGATGCAGACGGCGCTGGCCGTGCGCGACGTGCTGTTCACCCTTATCGAAATCGCACTCGGGATCGGCGTGTATTTCATCGCGATCATTGCATTGGCCGGCGCTTTTTCATTGAAATTGATGCTGCCCTTTGTTGCCTGGATCGTGCTGTTCGGGCTGGCCATGCTCTACTTCGTGCCACGCTTGGGCAAGGTCGGGCAGGAACAGGCCCATGCGCGCTCCTCGATGACCGGACGTATCTCAGACGCTTACACCAACATCACGACGGTGAAACTGTTCTCCCACTCCAATCGTGAAGCGCACTTCGCCCGTGCGGCCATGGAGGATTTCAAGCAGACCGGCTTTCGCCAGATGCGCCTGGTCAGCCAATTCGAGATCGTCAACCAGGCGCTGGTGGTGGCGTTGATCATGGCGGCAGGCGGTTATGCGCTTTGGCTGTGGCACCTGGGCGAAGTCGGTACCGGTGCCGTGGCGGCGATTACCGCCATGGCGTTGCGTATCAACGGCATGTCGCACTGGATCATGTGGCAAATGACCTCGCTGTTCGAGGGCATCGGCACCCTGCAGGATGGCATGGCCACCCTCACCCGCGGCCCCAAGGTGCAGGATGCGCCGGATGCAGGCGTCCTGACGACCACCGGCGGCGCGGTAACCTTCGACAACGTGAGCTTCAACTACAATGGCGAACGCCAGGTGCTCGATGGTCTGAGCCTGAACATTCGTCCCGGTGAAAAAATCGGCCTGGTGGGCCGCTCCGGCGCGGGAAAATCCACACTCATCAACTTGTTGCTGCGCTTCTATGACGTCGACAGCGGGCAGATTCGCATTGACGGGCAAGACATCGCGCACGTGACGCAAGACAGCCTGCGCAGCGCCATCGGCATGGTCACCCAGGATACGTCCCTGCTGCACCGTTCCATTGGCGACAACATCGCCTACGGCCGACCCGATGCAAGCTCCGCGCAAATTCGCCGTGCCGCGGCCAATGCCCAGGCCGATGAGTTCATCAGCCAACTGAGCGATCGGCAGGGCAACACCGGCTACGACACTCTGGTGGGCGAACGCGGCATCAAGCTTTCGGGCGGCCAGCGCCAGCGCGTCGCGATTGCCCGTGTGATGCTCAAGAACGCCCCCATCCTGCTGCTCGACGAGGCTACCAGCGCGCTGGATTCGGAAGTCGAAGTGGCCATTCAGGAAAGCCTCGATGAAATGATGGAGGGCAAAACCGTCATCGCCATCGCCCATCGGCTGTCCACGATCGCGGCGATGGATCGACTTATTGTGATGGACGATGGACGCATCGTTGAACAGGGTACGCACACCGAATTGCTCGCCAGGAACGGCATCTATGCGCGGCTTTGGCACCATCAGAGTGGCGGGTTCCTGGGTGAGGATCAGGGGGTCGCCGAGGCAGCGGATCAGGTTTGAGCGGTAACCGGCCGGCGCTGATCTTAAAGTGGCCGGTTGGCGCAGTTGTTAGCCCTCGTAACTGAATTTTTTACAACGACAGGAATCACTATCTGGAGCGATCCGGACGAAAATGTCCGAGAAAGATCACCAACAGTTGAAGGCCAAGCGACAGCTCGTCTGACTGCGGCGGCCTTAACAACGAATGTAATCCAGAAAGGTGAAGGGTTTGGCTTATCTTGATTGGGTTCAGTGGCCGGCGATGTTCGTCACCGTGCTTGCTGCGTGGCTGATTGGCTCCCAGCAGCCAAAAAGGCGAATGATCGGGTTCGTATGTTTCAGTTTAAGCAATGTGCTCTGGGTGATCTGGGGGCTGTACGCGCAAGCCTGGGCGCTGATCGTCTTGCAAGTTTGCCTGTTCCTCTTGAACCTTCGCGGGTTTAAAAAGAATTCTGAAGGCCAGTAGAACTGTGCTCCAGGTCGAGCTTACCTGGATTGATCGACGACCTTGATCTGCGTCACCCCTACTCGCTCAGCCTGCTCTAAAACTTCTCTTGGTGTCGCGTCGGCGTTGGGCATCATCAGGCTGTTTTCTCCATCCCCAAAATGCAGCTCAAGCAGGTGCATTGCCGCTTCGTGTAGAGGCAATCGAGTCTGCTTGAGTTCAAGTACGTGTGTACGAGGCTCACCATTGAACAGGTATTGCAGGACGAATTTACACATATCGGGTTCCTCCTATGGTCCGCTTGTCGTGTTGCCAGACGCTTGATCAACTGCTGTATCAGCTATTTCATATGTCCTGCTGCCTGGAGCAACAGTCTTGTAATCGCCCCCCTCGATGGCACGTAGATAAGATTGATCCGCCATCACCCGAAGGTCTCGCCATTGCTCCCAACTGACCATGCCCTGGCGATCCATTTCGTCGGCCTGACGAATCAACTCCTCGTGGTAGGCATCGGGACAATCCATGCGCAGCGAGCGGTTCTCGAGGGTTCGATACCAGCAATCCAGGGCGCAAAGTCTGCGCTCATATTCCGGGGTAAGCAGTTCTCTGAAAGTGCTCATGGCAGACCCGTCCTGGTGATGTTAATGAATGGAGCAAAAGATCTGGTTGCGGGTTCATGGAGGCCGACAGGGGGTATTTTTTCGATGGCCACCCAGTGGGCCGGGTCGAAAAATGCGCCTTTCGGCGCTGGCCCAATTGCGGGAGATCGCCTGGCGGCAAGGTTTACCAGGTGGCAGCGCAGATCGCCGGAATAGACGCTCGCACTGGCGTCGATGCCGGGAACTGGAACACTTCCTGCATCGCCCCCCCTTTTACTCGCAACGAACAACATTTCATTGACGGTTGTATGCCGGGAGTAATACCGCGCACCCCGTCGTGAGTCGCAACGTGCCGGCTGAAAATTTCCTCTACATCGAGACGGCGCCTGGCAGTTGCCTGCTGCCAGTTCGAGCACACTTCGCCTCCTATTTAATTCGGTGTGAACATGACAGATACCCCCTCCGCCAACGGTGCTCACCTGGCTTGTGCAATCCAGCCCGTCGATGAGTGCGAAGTGCTGGTCGCGCAGCAGCCTCTTCTGGAAGACGGCGAGCCGCCAGTCGGCGTGGTCATCCATGCCTATGATCCCGATGTACTGCGCGACATTCTGGTCCGCTTGATCAACCTGTATGAACGCCTGCACCTCTACGTGACTTGCGTGGCCAGCTGTGAGGCTGCGGTGCGCGCCCAACTGGCGGCCAGCGGGCTGAGTTATTCGCTGTACCGGGTGCCGAACCACGGCAGGGATGTCTTGCCATTCCTGCAGATGCTGCCATTTTTACGTGCCGATAACATTCGCACGCTGGTCAAGCTGCATACCCTGCGCTTGGGGGGCACGAACGCCCTCACCGATGACGTATTCGATGACCTGCTGAACCCCGTGCGCTTTCGCCAATCGATAGAACACCTGGCCGATCCGGCGCGTCATCCACTGCTGGGCACCGAGAAGTACTGGCTGCCGGTCAGCAGAAACCTTGCTGAAAACACCCGCGCACATCTGGTCAGCCTGTCCGAGCGTGCCAGTTTTGACCCACGAGGTATCGACAGTTCGCATTTTTTTGTCGGCAGCATGTTCTTTGTGCGCACCGAAGCCTTGGCCCCCCTGCAACGGATGCACCTGACGGGCAAGGATTTCGAGCCTGAATGCGGCCAGCTCGAAGGCACCCTGGCTCACGCTGTGGAACGTTTTTTCGGCGTTCTGGCGGATGCCGGCCAACAGCAGCGCAATGTCGACCTGTATCGCAGCTGGCTGGACACCCGCCAACTGTCTGCCGCCGAGTTGGACAATCTGCCGGCGCGGCTGGCGAGCTGGCCGCGGCAGCCGGACGTGTTGCTGGTATTGACCGATACCACCGGTGACATTGCGTTGTTGCGCTCCAGCCTGGAAAGCATCGACCGCCAGCTCTATGGGGCGGCCGCTATCGTCGTGCTGTCCAATGCAGAACCGGTAGGGGTCACACCGGCCGACAATCTGGTCTGGCTACCGCTGGCTGAATCCTGGCCGAGCCAGCTCAATGAGCTGCTGCAGGGCATTGAGGTCGACTGGTGGTACCTGCTGCGCGGCGGCGACCAACTTGACCCCCACGCCCTGCTCCTGCTGGCCGAAGGCATTGCCCTGAATCCCGGCATCAGCGCCTGCTACAGCGACGAAGACTCGCTGACTGCAACCGGCTGCCAGGACCCGGTCTTCAAGCCGGACCTGAACCTGGATCTGTTGCGCAGTTATCCGTATGTCGGCCGAGCCCTGGCCTTCAGTCGCGAGGCCGCGCTGGCTGCCGATGGCTTCGATCCCGACTTCGCCGAATTGGCGCCCCATGACCTGCTCTACAGGCTGCTTGAAAATCATGGGCTGGGCACCGTCGGGCACATCAGTGATGTGCTGGTGCACCAGGCAATCAACTTCGCCCAATGGCTCGGTGAACCCCAAGTCACCGCGCACTCCGCGGCTATCGTCCAGGCGCACTTGCAACGCCTGGGCGTGGCTCATGAACTGCGCGCCGGGCCTTTGCCGATGGCCAACCGCGTGGTGTACCAACACGCCGGGCAGCCTTTGGTGTCCATCATCATTCCCACCAAGGACTGCCTGCCGATGCTGCTGCGCTGCATCGAAAGCATCATGGAGAAAACCCGCTACACGAATTACGAACTGATCATTGTCGATAACAACAGTGAAACCGCCGAAGCCCGGGATTGGTTCGGGGGCATGGAAAGCCTGGACGACGCCAAGGTGCGCATCCTGCGTTACCCTCACCCGTTCAACTATGCGGCGATCAACAACTTTGCCGCCGGCCACGCCCGTGGCGAATACCTGGTGCTGCTCAACAATGACACGGCAGTCATTGACGGGGACTGGCTTGACGCCCTGCTCCATCACGCCCAGCGGCCGGAAGTGGGCGTAGTCGGCGCCAAACTGTTGTTCCCCGACGGCACTATTCAGCATGCAGGCGTGGTACTGGGCTTGTGCGGTGTCGCAGACCACCCATTTATCCGCGACCCCATGCAGTCCAACGGCTACCTTCACCGTTTGCAGGTTGACCAGAACTACAGCGCGGTCACCGCCGCCTGCCTGATGATCCACACTGAGCTGTACCACCAGGTGGGCGGTCTGGACGAGGCCGACCTGACGGTTTCCTTTAACGACGTGGATCTGTGCCTGAAAGTCGGCCAGGCCGGGCGCCTGATTGTCTGGACGCCCTATGCTGTGCTGATGCATGAAAACAGTGTGAGCCAGCACACGGTCGACACGACCAGACTGCAAGACAAACGCGAACGCTTCAAGCGCGAACAGTCGACAATGTACCAGCGTTGGCTGCCGCTACTGGCCAACGACCCAGCCTATAACCGCAACCTGACCCTGGAAGGCAGTGGCTTCGCCTCCAATTGCCGCAGCGAAGCCGACTGGCAGCCTCTCGCCAGTCGCGCGCTGCCTTACGCACTGTGCTACCCCGGTGATTTTTCCGGCTGCGGACACTACCGGGTACGCCAGCCCTTCGCGGCCATGAAAGACGCGCATCTGGTCGAGGGTACGGTGAGCTACTGGGCGCTTACGCCCGTAGAGTTGCAGCGACTGGCGCCGGACACGATCATTTTCCAGCGGCAATACACCACGCCCCAGCTGGAATCGATGCAGAACACCAAGGCGTTTTCCAAAGCCTTCAAGATCTACGAGCTCGATGACTACATTCTCGACATGCCCCCCGGCGCAAGCCGCGAACTGCCGCCCAAAGACATTGCCCAGCGCCTGAAGAAAGCCGTGGGTCTGTGCGACCGGCTGGTGGTGTCGACGCAGCCACTGGCCAATGCACTGAAAGGTTTCAACACCGACATTCGCGTAGTAGAGAACCGCCTGCCAAGCCAGTGGTGGAGCGGTCTGAACAGCCTTCGCCAACAAGGACGCAAGCCCAGGGTCGGCTGGGCGGGCGGTTCGGGCCACGGCGAAGACTTGCACGTCATTGCCGAAGTGGTTCGGGAACTGGCCGGGGAAGTGGAATGGGTGTTTCTGGGCATGTGCCCACCGGCACTGCGTCCCTATGTCCATGAATTCCATAGAGGCGTGAATATCGAGAAATACCCGGAACGCCTGGCCAGCTTGAATCTGGACCTGGCTTTGGCGCCGCTCAAGGACAATATGTTCAACGCCTGCAAAAGCAATCTGCGGCTATTGGAATACGGCGCCTGTGGCTTCCCGGTAATCTGTTCCGACATCCTCTGCTATCGCGGTGACTTCCCGGTGACCCGGGTCAGGAACAAGGCCAAAGACTGGATTGGCGCCATTCGCGAACATCTCGCCGAGCCCGACGCCAGCGCGAAGGCCGGTGATGCCTTGCGCGACGTGGTCCTCGATAACTGGATGCTCAGGGACGAACACCTGTTGGCGTGGCGAAAGGCCTGGTTGGCGGATTGAATCAGAGGCCAGCGTTTGCGCGCTGGCCTTGTTTCGCTGCAACAGCAAAAGGTGATTCAACTTCCCGAGAACCGATCCCGGCTATTGGTCAAGTGCAGCACCATCGCAGCCCGGGCCGCATCGGGATCTTGCCGCTTGATCGCGTTGAAAATCGCTTCATGCTCCATATTCGCCAACTGGCCCAACTGCGAAAAGTCGGCGCCTCCACGTTCGTCGACCTTCACTTGGGTGCGAGGAATCATGGCATTGCCCAAGTGCTGCATGATTTCTGTGAAAAAAGTATTGCCGGTGGCCTCGGCAATGATCTGATGGAAGCGCTTGTCTTCCTCGACGCAACTGTCGTTGTTGGCCAACGAAGCCTGGTAATCACTCAAGGCCTGGCGCATGCGAGCAAGCTGATCGTCAGTTCTGCGAACAGCTGCCAATGCAACAGCCTGCACCTCCAGGCCCAATCTCAGTTCAAGCATGCTCCTGACACTGGCCACCGTATCCACATGCAGGCGTAGCCCTGGCTGAGATTGTTGCGCCAACACAAACGTCCCGATGCCGTGTCGTGTTTCTACCAGACCCGAAGCTTGCAGTTTGGAGATCGCCTCGCGGACAACGGTGCGGCTTACGCCGTGTTCCAGAACGATGGTCGATTCAGAGGGCAGCTTTTCGCCTGGCTTCAATTGCCCGAGCAAAATGCGCTGGGTCAGTGCTTCAACCACACCCTGGGCCAGGTTAGTGGATCGTCTACGGACCGGGATCCCGCTTTCAATTTGCATAGATTTGCGTCCAGAGTTTTTCTGTAAAGAGCTTAACACCGGCCAGGGAGTCTTCGGTGAAATGACGGCGTACTTCGGTGGGGCGGATCAAGAGTCGCCTTACTTGTATGACAACATAGCTCATTCATCTTTTAAATAAGCACCGCCGCCGCCAGCTGACTGACGTCACAAGCCGTGCCAGCCGCGCAACAATCACCTATTTATCTCAATGAATGCTGGATTGTATTGTCGAATCAGCGGCTCTCAGGCATTCGCCAGACAAACAAAACTCAGCCGCCAGCATTGCGAACCGAAAAATAACTTGTATGATGTCTATCAACGCAAGACATCCTAGACACATCAACAAAAACCAGCGATGCAGGCGAATCACATGAATCCTCAAAAGCTCAAATCCTCCTCAGAAGACCTTCTGCCTTTGCCGTTGACCGATTTCAACGCAGCCGGCGATTTCCGTGCTCAGACCTGTCTGCTGCCCAATGGGACGCAAGAACTGGATGCCCTGATCAAGACGCTCGGCGCCCTGTAATTCGACCCCTGCTACCGACGGCCAAGCCGCCGGCGTCACGCTCAAACCCGCATAAAAATAATCAGTGGGAGATTTGAATTGTGAACAATTCAAGCAACGCATCTGTCGTTCCAGAAGGTGATTCGGTTCTCGCGCGCGCCGTGAGCAAAGTGAAGAGACATGTGCTCCCGCTTTTCGTGATCATGTTCATCCTCAACTATATCGACCGGGTCAATATCGGTTTCGTGCGCACGCACATGGAACATGACCTCGGGATCGGCGCTGCCGCCTACGGCCTGGGTGCAGGCCTGTTCTTCATCGGCTACGCGCTGTTCGAAGTGCCTTCCAACATGCTGCTGCAAAAAGTCGGTGCGCGGATCTGGCTGACCCGCATCATGTTCACCTGGGGCATCGTCGCCACAATGATGGCGTTCATCCAGAATGAAACCCATTTCTACATCCTGCGTTTTCTGCTGGGCATTGCCGAAGCAGGTTTCTTCCCTGGCGTGATCTACTACTTCACCCGCTGGTTGCCGGGCGTCGAACGCGGTAAAGCCATTGCCATTTTCCTCAGCGGCTCAGCCGTAGCCTCGCTGATTTCCGGCCCGCTGTCGGGTGCCCTGCTGCAGATCGAAGGTTTCGGTTTTCACGGCTGGCAATGGATGTTCGCCATCGAAGGCCTGGCCTCGGTATTTCTGGGCTTTTTCGTCTGGTTCTGGCTTGATTCCAAACCTCACGACGCCAAGTGGATGACCCGTGAAGAGCAAGATGCGCTGGTCGGTGCCATCGATCAGGAACAACGCGAGCGTGAGGCATTGACCCGCGTCAAACCGACCATTGGCAAGCTCCTCAAAGACCGCCAGATCCTGCTGTTTTGCGCCTTGTACTTCTGCATTCAGCTGACGATTTACGCCGCGACCTTCTGGCTGCCCAGCATCATCAAGAAGATGGGTGACCTGAGTGACGTACAGGTAGGGTTTTTCAACTCGATTCCCTGGCTGATCTCGATCATCGCCATGTACACCTTTGCCTCGCTGTCGAGCAAGTTCAAGTTTCAGCAGGCCTGGGTCGCAACGGCCCTGTTGATTGCAGCAGCCGGGATGTTCCTGTCCACCACCGGTGGACCGATATTCGCGTTCGTCGCTATCTGTTTCGCGGCCATCGGCTTCAAGTCGGCGTCTTCGCTGTTCTGGCCAATTCCCCAAGGCTACCTGGATGCGCGTATCGCCGCCGCCGTCATCGCGCTGATCAACTCGATCGGCAACCTGGGTGGTTTCGTGGCACCGACGACCTTCGGTTTCCTTGAGCAGACAACCGGGTCGATTCAAGGCGGCCTCTATGGCCTGGCCGGCACCTCGGTGCTTGCCGCGATACTGGTGTTCTTCGCCAAGACCTCGCCCAAAGCATCGTCCCTGCTGACACCGCCGAACGCCGCGCCAACGGTTGCGGCAGTCAGCAAATCTCTCTGAGCCCATTGATCGCTGAATAACCTTATTTTTAGGAACTTGCCATGAACGCTGAACATACTGCCAACATCACCAAGTCGCCTGTCGTCACCAGTTTCCAGGTCGTACCCGTAGCGGGTCACGACAGCATGTTGCTGAACCTTAGCGGTGCCCACGGGCCGTTCTTCACCCGCAACATTGTCATTCTCAAGGATAGTTGCGGTAACACCGGGGTGGGCGAAGTACCAGGTGGCGAACGCATCCGCGAAACGCTCGAAGACGCACGCGCCCTTGTGATCGGCCAGCCCATCGGCCAGTACCAACGCATCCTCAATCAGATGCGCACTACCTTTGCGTCCCGTGACGCGGCAGGTCGCGGCCTGCAAACCTTCGACCTGCGCATCACCATTCATGCGGTGACCGCGATGGAAGCCGCGCTACTCGACCTGCTGGGTCAATTCCTCGAAGTTCCCGTAGCTGCATTGCTCGGCGAAGGGCAGCAGCGCGACGCGGTGAAAATGCTCGGTTACCTGTTCTACATTGGCGACCGCAATGTCACGGATCTGGCCTATCGCAACGAGCCCGACGCTGAAGACGAGTGGTTGCGGATACGCCATGAAAAAGCCATGACCGCGGACGCGGTCGTGCGCCTGGCTGAAGCCGCAAAGGCCAGGTACGGCTTCAACGACTTCAAGCTCAAGGGCGGGGTGCTGCGTGGCGATGAAGAGATCGAGGCTGTCACCGCCCTGGCCGAACGTTTTCCTGACGCCCGAATCACCCTGGACCCCAATGGTGCCTGGTCGCTCAAGGAAGCCATCCGTCTGTGCCGGGACCAGCACCCTGTCCTCGCCTACGCCGAAGACCCATGCGGTGCCGAAAACGGTTATTCAGGTCGCGAAGTCATGGCCGAATTCCGCCGTGCCACGGGCTTGAAGACCGCCACCAACATGATCGCGACCGACTGGCGCGAAATGGGCCACGCCATTCAATTGCAATCGGTCGACATACCGCTCGCCGACCCGCACTTCTGGACAATGCAGGGCTCGGTCCGGGTCGCCCAGATGTGTCACGAGTGGGGTCTGACCTGGGGCTCGCACTCCAACAATCACTTCGATATCTCCCTGGCCATGTTCACTCAAGTAGCCGCCGCCGCACCGGGAGAAATCACCGCGATAGACACACACTGGATCTGGCAGGACGGCCAGCGCCTGACCAGGGAGCCGCTGAAAATCGAAGGTGGCTACGTGAAGGTTCCGTCAAGGCATGGCCTCGGGGTAGACATCGACATGGACGCCGTGGCCAAGGCCCACGAAGTGTATAAAGGCATGGGACTCGGCGCGCGGGATGACAGCGTCGCGATGCAGTTCCTGATTCCTGGCTGGAGCTTTAACAACAAGCAGCCTTGCCTGGTACGCTGATTCACAGATCAATAATTGGGTGACCCAAGTACTTTAGAGCTTCAACCTGGCGCAACGGGGGGCACGCAAAGTGCCCCTCCCCTGGCATCGTGGAGATTCAAAGATATGAATCCGACAACACCGGACGGTCGCTACTTCGTGGTCAAAGGGCAGTTGTGGCGTTGCGCCAATCCATCGCTCAATGACGATGTGCGCCAGCGCCTGGTCAACGACCTGATGGCAGCTCGTCGTGAGGTAAAGGCAGCGAAAGCCTCTGGCGATGTCCAGCAGATGAAAGAAGCCAGAGCTGGCGTTCACACAGCGAAGGTGGCGCTTGGTGAGCGCGGGCCGGTGTGGTGGAACGACGGATCCCCTGACTTCAATCGGTACCAGGTCTCGAATACCCCCTATGCCGATTGGTACCTCAACTTGCGGCACTAACCGCATTCATCTATGGGCAGGCGCAAGCAATCATTGTTCCCTGCCGGCGAATAAGGCGCGGATCGGTTCCACCCTCGGTCAGCCGCACAGGTCGGCCCTCCGATCGCCACGCATGCAAACCCTCACCAGGACAGCAATACCATCGCCTTGGCCAGAAACAGGATGCCAAGCATATGCACCAGCACGCTGAGGTGGATCCGCCGTGATCGTTGCGCAGTCATTTGCCCCGTTCGCATCAGATAAACCACATAGCCGAATTGGCCCAGAATACTCAGGGCCAGGCCGATTTTCAGCGCTAGCAAGGTGCCGAAACTGCCGGTTAAAGGATCGCGCAGCAATGCTCGATACTGCCATGCCAACCCCAGTCCTGCCCCATACAGCGCCAGCACGACCAAATGCATGACACGTCGTGCCCGTGCGCCCAGAGCCTTCGATAACTGCTCGCGAGGCGCCAAATCCAGCTGGCGGGCTGCGGGACTGAGGATCATCACCTCGAAGAACACCCCGCCAATGAAGAAAGCCGCCGCCGTCAAATGAATGAACTTCAACAATAGGTAACTCATACTTTCTCCATCAGCCGGGTTGACCATCAGCGCGAGCACGACAGAGCATGGGTGCATAGCAGCACAGATACTGGACAAATGCGCCGACCCAACAGATAGCCGCCAACCAGATCGCGGGCTGATACCAGACACCGACAGCCAGCACACGGAACAGGCCACCCAGGTTGAGCAGCATGAATGCCAGGGTAAAACCCCGTGGCAGCTGCAACGGTCGTCCGGTATGACCTAGGGAAACCCGCGCCAGCATGGCCAGGATCGAGCCGCCCAAAGCCCCGACCGTAAGGGCGTGCAGCGCCTGACTGATACCGCCGTGAAGTCCGAAATGCCAGAGCGCCATGCTGATGCAGGCAATCACCAGCCAGGCATACGCCAGGTGCAGTGACCACAACAGGGGAACCCGCAGCACGCCGCCATCAAACCAGCGTACCAGGCGAATGCCGTGGCCGACGGCCAAGGCGGAAAAAACCAGACCCAGCCACGCATGCGCCTGCAGAGCAACTCCCAACGCAAACAGAGTCGCCACCAAGGCAGTGACAACCAACAGAGCATTGTCCAGCCACCCCCAGGGCTTGACGGCGCAAGCTCGTCCGAGACCACGCTGGGTGAAAAATGGAATCACCCGTCCGCCAATCAATCCCAGCATCGCCGCGGCGAGCCAGACGGCAGCCCAGGTGCCCTGCCGCTGCCAGGCGTCGTTTGCCTGCAGCACCCCAAGCAACGTCAGCGCATCGGCGCCCAGCAACAATGCCAGCACCGCCACGATTGGGTAGTTGCGCGTTTGCCGCACAGCCCAAAGCAAATGCGCCATGATCAATGCCACGCTGGCAAAGAACAGCAGGTTGGCCAGCAACAGCAACTGCGGCGAGCCCGACCACCATGCCAGCCGCGCCACCAACCAGATCGCCACCAGTACGCCGAGCGGCTTGCCGCCAAGGCTGGAGCGCCCCGTCCATGCCTGTACCGCAGTCAGCAAAAAACCGGCAATGATCGCGCCGGCAAAACCGAAGATCAGCTCATGCCGATGCCACGCCAGCCAACCACCCAAGGGCGGGCCCCAGAAGTTGTAGCCTTGCATGGCGAAAACCCATAACGCTATCACCAGGGCAGCCAGCGTGCTGCCCAGCAGGAAGAAAGGACGAAAGCCCAGGCGTAGCAATGGCCACGTACCCACCGCCTTGCGATTGTCGAGAATCTGCATGGTCTCTCCAACAGGCTGGCCTTCGCGGGTGCGAAAGTCGCTTCAGTCTTACAGTATTGTTGATAGCCGATATGACACACATCAAAACTCGGCCTTATGCGTCCGCAATCCAGCAATGAACCATTTTGCTGTCGACCATCGGCAAGTTTTCAACTCTTTTGAATTTTCGTAATACCGGGCCTCTCTGACTTACATACCGAGAAAAGTCAGCAGGCCTGCCATGACGTCCTTACAGATTCATTCCGAGCATTCATCCAAGACGCCAATAGCCTTGGGCGCCAATTTTTCGCTGTATACCCGGCTGATCCGGACACCGGGTGAAGTAGAGGAGGAGACTGTGCGTCGCTACCTGCAGGATCAATTGCAGGCTGCGAGGTGTCTCACTGCCAACCTGCCAATTGGTCTGGCAGATCTGCCCGGCTGGGTAGCACACAACAGCCAGGCCGTCGCCGAGCGTTACCGCACCTACCTGGAAGGTCGACGCGCTGGGGAAGGCAGGAAATTTTTCACCAACAAAGCTCATGCGTTGTATTTCTTGCAACATGTGGCACCGAGCAAACTGGTGGACGGGGCGTGGCTATATGGCACTACCCAGCACGTCGATGACTGGAGATACCGCGGTCTGATCCGCACCTATCTCGAGGAACTGGGCGACGGCGAACCCGCTCTCAATCACGTCCTGCTTTTTCGTAACCTGCTCACTGAGCACGACTGTGCACCGCACGCCCCGCTCGATGACGCGCTCTATCTACAGGGGGCGATACAACTGGCACTGGGAAGACTGTCAGATGATTTCCTGCCAGAAATGCTTGGCTACAACCTTGGCTACGAACAACTGCCCTTGCATCTTCTGGTCACGGCTTTCGAACTCAACGAACTGGGTATCGACCCTTACTACTTTACGCTGCATGTCACCATCGACAATGCCAGCTCCGGGCATGCACTCAAGGCCGTGGAAGCGGTTTTGAATTTCTTGCCCAACGACGAAACGAAGGCTGCATTTCTGGAGCGCCTGCGCGCCGGCTATCTGCTCAATGATCTCGGAAAAAACTCCACGGACGTCATTCGCTCGTTTGAGCTTGAGCAGGAACTGGTCGCCATGCTTGAGACCAAGAGCGCCTTTGGCCAGCACATGCATTCAGATTACTGTCGCCTCGAAGGCCGCACCATCAACCAGTGGCTGGCCACCCCTGGCCAAAGCCGGCAGTTGCTTGCAGCTTTGGAAAACAGGGGCTGGATCAAGCGCCATCAAGACCCTCGGGACAGCCGTTTCTGGCAGCTTGTCGAGGGTCCGGGAGCCGCCATGTTCGGAGTGTTCAATGGCTACGAGAAACAGCTGTTGAAAGACTGGATTGCAGGTGACTGGCAAGGCGAAGCAGCCAATCCGTTTCGCAACCGGTTCCCTCGGCGCGATAGCAGAGTTTCGCCAAACCCGTTGTCACCCGCTTTGCTGTCGGCGTCTGTTGAAGAGCTTATTGCGCTGATGGGGCCCGACTCGCACCCGACACCCGAAGGTCTGGCCGCTACCAGAATCTACTCTCAACGTCTTTCTCAAGGGTCACTGACATCATGAATCGATCCGACCTTTGCGACTCGAGCGCGAATACGGCTGTATCGGAACACCACAGTCAAGATCTGGCCTTGTTGCATCTGGGGCAACGTCTACAGCAACAGCAATATCGGTTCGTGACGGTGACACCATTGACTCATCTGCGGGTCAATGGACGAGAGGAAAACCGCACGGCGCACAATCTGAGAGATATCTTCGGCTGGAGTCGCCCGTTCGAGGCCGGTTTGCTTGGGGCGCAAGAGCATCAGGCGCTATTTCAAAGTGGCTTCCTGCACCCCCAGGCTGACATGTGGGTGAGTGGCGTACGCTGGTCGAGCCTCGACGATTTGCTCCTGGTTCATTCCAGTTTTCCTACCCAGGCTCACGACTCGGTTTTTTTCGGCCCCGACACCTATCGTTTCGCTCAGGCAGTGGAGGGCTTCCTGCAATCTTCCGTGCATCCGATCCAGACGGCAGTGGACATTGGTTGCGGTAGCGGGGTCGGTGCCATTCTGATTGCCAAAGCGCGACCCGGCGCGCAGGTCATCGCCCTGGACATCAATCCCCTTGCCCTCAGATTCACCGCCGTCAATGCATCGCTTGCAGGAGTCGACAATGTTTGCGCGTGCCACAGCGACATCCTTGCAGGAACAACAGGCTGTTTTGACCTGATCGTCGCCAACCCACCATACATGCAAGACACTCAACGTCGCGCCTACCGACATGGCGGGGAGCATTTGGGTTCGGAGTTATCGGTGCGTATTTTGACCCAGGCGATCGATCGCCTGACGCCGGGAGGCAGCGTGATTCTGTATACCGGCGCGCCTTGTGTAGAGGGCGTGGATTTGTTTCTTGAGCAGGCGCTGCCGCTGGTTGACCGCCCGGGACTGGCCTGGAGCTATCGGGAGATGGATCCCGACGTCTTTGGGGAGGAACTGGAGACGGTGATCTACAGAGAAGTCGAGAGAATTGCGGCGGTCGTGCTTATCGTAACCAAAAGACAGTAGGTCTTGCGGGTATGGCATCTCCCCTTCTTGGTCCTCCCACTGACTTATATGAGTGTTGAAGGGGAGCGCACAGCCCCCCTTGAAAGAGTCGCCTTCGGATTATTTTATGTTATATGATAACATTATATTGACTGCCGGCCGTTAACTGGCAGCGCTATCCACCCCCTTGCCTGCGGCTTTCAATGACAACCCTTTATCAAACCCCACCCGCCACCCGCGCCAGTCAACGCCTGATGTCCATCGATGCCCTCAGGGGTTTGGTGATCCTGTTCATGCTGCTGGATCACGTACGCGAGACGTTCTTTCTGCACCGCCAGGTGGCTGACCCGATGGCCATCGACACCACCGAGCCGACGTTGTTTTTCAGCCGCACCCTCGCCCATTTATGTGCGCCGGTGTTCGTGCTGCTCACCGGACTGTCCGCTTACCTGTATGGCGAAAAGCACCAGGGCCGGAACGCGGTGTCGATGTTCCTGTTCAAGCGTGGCCTGTTCCTGGTTCTGCTGGAGTTCACGCTGGTGAATTTCGCCTGGACCTTCCAGTTCCCGCCCCATGTAATTTACCTGCAGGTGATCTGGGCGATTGGCATGAGCATGCTTGCCCTTGCTGCGCTGGTCTGGCTGCCGCGGCCGATTCTGTGGGTTGCGGGTGCGGTCATCGTCGCCGGGCACAACCTGCTCGATCCGCTGCACTTCCCGGTCGGATCAGCCATGCACCTGCCGTGGGCCATTTTGCATGATCGCGGCTGGATCGAGTTCTCTGACGGCCTGCGCCTGCGCAGCTCCTACCCTGTGCTGCCGTGGATCGGTGTCATCGCCCTGGGTTATTGCATCGGCCCCTGGTTCGCGCATTCAGCCTCTGCCCGCCTGCGTCAACGCCATCTGTTGCTGGGGGGTGCCGGCGCGCTTTTGGGCTTTGTCGCACTGCGCCTGGTCAACGGGTATGGCGAGGCGCAATGGAGGGTGCATGAAACCACCACACAGACCCTCATGAGCTTCTTCAACATCACTAAGTACCCACCTTCCCTGCTGTTCCTTGCGCTGACACTCGGGGTGGGCCTGTTGCTGCTTCTTGGCTTCGAGCGGGCTCGGCAACGCCAGTGGATCAGCGCTTTGGCGGTGTTTGGTGCGGCGCCGATGTTCTTCTACCTGCTGCACCTTTATGTGCTGAAGGTGCTCTATCTGACCAGCGTCGCGTTGTTCGGTCTGAACCAGAGCGACTACTTCGGTTTCGATAGCATTTTTTCGGTGTGGCTGACGGCGGTGCTGCTGACCGCCGCGCTGTATCTGCCTGTGCGCTGGTTTGCCGCCGTGAAGGCCCGCCGTCGTGATATCGGCTGGCTCAAATACTTCTGATCCAGAGAGGGTTCGCCTCGGGCGGCATGATCGACTAACATGCCGCCGCCGGTTTCCAAATGGGATTAATAGGGAATCCGTGATGCGTGCAACGCATCAAACGGAACTGCCCCCGCAACTGTAGGTGCTGAGCGTGCTCCTGAACTGCCACTGGGATTGAACCCCGGGAAGGCTGGAGCATGCGATGACGCATCAGTCAGGAGACCTGCCGGCCAAGCAACAATCACTGACCGGCGGGGTGTCCGGGAAGGACATCCTTGCGCGCGCGTCACTCAGGTGATCGCCCTGCCCTGCTTTTTGGCAGCGTTCGATGATGTGTTTCCAGACCGTGCACCCTTGCTCCGTGTACGGTTCAAATGGAGATGCATCATGCTGTTGCCCCGCTTTGTCACCCTATTCGCTGGCCTGGGTCTTTGCTCGCTGGTCTGTGCCGCGCCTACTGAATATCCGCTGACGGTCGAGAACTGCGGTGCCACGGTGACCTTCCCACACGCACCGGCTCGAACCGTCACGATCGGCCAGGCCGGCACCGAAATGCTCTTTGCCCTCGGGCTGGGTGACAAACTGGCCGGCACTTCTCTGTGGTTCAACGATGTGCTGGATAAGTACAAGGGGCAAAACGACAAAATCGAACGCCTGGCGGATAACGAGCCGAGTTTCGAGTCGGTGATCGGCAAACGACCGGAACTGGTCGCTGTCGAGCTGGAGTGGATGGTCGGCCCGCAAGGCGCAGTCGCTACCCGCGAGCAGTTTCACGAACTGGGAATCGCCACTTACCTCATGCCCTCGGATTGCGAATCCAAGGACAACCTGGTCGGTGCCGACGGCACTCGCCTGGCGCCGTTTCGTGTGCAAAGCATCTACAAAAGCATCACTGAGCTGGCGAGGATTTTCGATGTTCAGGCCCGTGGCCAACAGTTGAACGCGCAACTCAAGGCCAGTCTGGCCAGGTCCGTTGCCGCAGTGCAAGACAAGAACCACACCAGTGCACTGGTGTGGTTTTCCAGTGCCAGTCTGGATATCGACCCCTATGTCGCCGGTCACAAAGGCATTCCAGACTTCATGCTCAAAACGCTGGGTGTGCGCAATGTGGTGCAGTCCGACGAAGAGTGGCCAACGGTCGGTTGGGAAACCATCGCAAAAGCCAACCCGACTTTCCTGGTCATCGCCCGCATGGATCGCCGTCGTTTCCCCGCTGACGACTACCAAAAGAAGCTCGCATTCCTGCACAGCGATCCGGTGACCCGCAACATGGACGCGGTAAAAAACAACCGCATCATCATCCTCGACGCCATGGCCATGCAGGCCAGCCTGAGAATGTTCGATGGGCTGCAATCCCTGGCAATGGCCATCAACAGCTACGACCTGCCAAAATGACTGCAGCGCTGATTCGTACCCTGCTGGCGTTGGTGGCCCTGCTTTTAAGCGTGGTTGCCGGTGTCGCTATCGGTGAAACAAGCATCGAACCCGGCGTGGTACTCCAGGTGCTGGCCAACAAACTGTGGAATGCCGGCTATGTTCTCGACCCCATCGACGAAGGCATCGTCTGGAACTACCGCCTGACCCGCGCGTTGGTCGCAGGAGCTTGTGGTGCGGGCCTGGCGACGTGCGGGGTGATCCTGCAGTCGCTGTTGCGCAACCCGTTGGCCGATCCCTATCTGCTCGGCATTTCCGCGGGCGCTTCGACGGGGGCCGTTCTGGTGGCGTTACTCGGTATCGGTGCCGGAGCCATTTCGATGTCGGTCGGGGCGTTTGCCGGAGCCGTTGCTGCCTTTGCTGTCGTGGTTTTACTGGGGCGCGCCAGCGGTGTCCCTGGCAGTACCGGTCAGATCATCCTGGCGGGGATAGCCGGTTCGCAGCTGTTCAATGCGCTGACTGCATTTTTGATCACCAAGTCGGCCAGCTCCGAACAGGCACGCGGCATCATGTTCTGGTTGCTGGGCAACCTCAGTGGTGTGCGCTGGCCTTCGGTGTGGCTGGCCGTTCCCGCTGCCATGGCCGGTCTGGCCGTTTGCCTGTGGCACCGTCGCGCGCTGGATGCCTTCACCTTTGGCACCGACTCCGCCGCCTCGCTCGGCATTGCCGTACGTCGCGTGCAATTTCTGCTGATCAGTTGCGCCGCACTGGTGACGGCGGTGATGGTGTCGATTGTCGGCTCCATAGGTTTCGTCGGTCTGGTCATTCCCCACGCCGCAAGGCTGTTGTTGGGTACCGGGCATACACGCCTGCTACCGGCCAGCGCGCTGGGTGGTGCCGTGTTTCTGATTGCCGCCGATGTGCTCTCCCGCACCCTCATAAAAGGCCAGGTTATCCCGGTCGGCGTGATTACTGCATTGGTCGGAGCGCCGGTGTTCGCCCTGATCCTGATCGGCCGAAGGAATGCCCGATGAATGCTGCCATGCCCGTTATCGACCAGCCTGTATTGAGCTGTTCCGGCCTCGGATTGCAAATTCGCGACGTTGAATTACTGGACGAGATCCACCTGGACATCCGCCACGGCGAGACCCTGGGCCTTATCGGGCCCAACGGTTCGGGAAAATCCACACTGCTCAAGCTGCTGGCCGGCGTGCGCATGCCAAGCCGGGGAAGCATCCATCTCGACGGCCAATGCCTCAAGGCACAGTCAAGACGAACCATAGCGCGAACCCTGGCGCTGGTTGAGCAACAGGCCGATACCCTGGATGCCATCAGTGTATTTGATGCCGTGGCCCTGGGCCGAACACCCTGGCTGTCTGCCTTGAGCTCGTGGTCGGCCGAGGACACCGAGATCGTTCATCAAGCGCTGCGCAACGTGGATGCGGCGCATCTGACCACGCGCACCTGGCGCAGCCTGTCTGGCGGAGAGCGTCAACGTGTGCATATCGCTCGTTCCCTGGCTCAGTGCCCGCGCATCCTGCTGCTGGACGAGCCAACCAATCACCTGGATATCCAGCACCAGATAGGGATTTTGAATCTGGTTCACGCATTGCCCGTGACAACGGTGATCGCCCTGCATGACCTCAACCAGGCCCTCACCTGCGATCGTCTGGCCGTGCTGGAACGTGGACGCCTCGTTGCCCTGGGCAAACCGCTAGAAGTGCTGACCCCGCACCGCCTTTTGCAGACGTTCGGAGTCCACGCGCACTATCTCGTTGACCCGTTTGACGGAGCGAAAATCCTGCGATTTCGCTCTTGGTGACTGGGTGCCGCGCCTCAGGGTGATGACCCGCGAGTGCCCTTCAGCGCAAATAGCTGGCGGCCAGCCATCAGCTACAATCACAACCGCACGCCCACACCGCCATCACTCTCGAGATGGCCAGCCTGAAAACGGAGTGACGGATGCTGTATTTTCAGCAAATGCTGGGCACCGCGGTATTCGCCATTACCGGGGTACTGGCTATTCACAAGGTGGGGGTCGATGTATTCGGCGCCGTGGTACTGGGCATCATTACTGCCATTGGTGGCGGCACCATTCGCGATCTACTGCTCGATCAACCGATTTTCTGGATAGCAGACTTCAACTACATCTGGGTCGGCGGCGGTGCCGCACTGCTGGCTTTTTTCCTCACCAAGAGATTCCAGCAACGTTATCGCCTGTTGTTGTACCTCGATGGATTCGCGGCCGCTCTGTTTGGATTAGTGGCTACCGAGAAAGTGCTGGGACTACAACTTGCTGCGCCTTTTGCTGTGATGATGGGTGTACTGACCAGTATCGGAGGAGGCATCGCTCGCGATGTGCTGGCCGGCAGAACCTCGTTGTTGATGTCACGTGAGATCTACGCCACGCCGATCCTGCTGGGGTGCATTTTGTATGTCTTGTTACGCGATGTATTCGGGTCAATCCAGATCGCCGGTTGGCTGGCCCTGATATTCACCTCTTCCTTGAGGTTTCTTGCCATTTACAAAGAACTGCAAATGCCGGCTATTTTATCCACCAGCCAAGGCTAGGCCCGCCAAACATCGTCAGCCAGCCATTCCATCACGATAATTTCACATTCACCGGCGTAGGCTTAACCCAACTCCTTTGTGATTCCTGGCCCGCACCCCCCATCGCGGGCCTTTTTTTTGCCTGCAATAAGCCCCAGGCCTGCAAGTCGCCTTCATCCTGCCTATGTTCGCCAGCGAACAGACGAACACCCCTGCCAATCGTCAAACTCAAGGTACAAAAGGTACGTCCAGCACGTGCTGCCCGGTGCGCACGCAATGGAGTGGCGCACCTGCCGCAACACGCGCAATTGTATTCAGGCATTCCAGGATCAGGACCTTATGAACAGCATATGGACACGCATGCAAAAGGTGTTTCCCCGTTCGTCCGGATTTTGGCGAACCGGTCAGTTGTCCCGCCCCCGATTCGAATACGAGCCGATATTACGCTCGGAGCTGTTTAACGCCGATCAGATGGCCAGCCACGGTATCGCCCTGGCCGGACAGCATCGCCTGAGCGCGTTGTCCGCAAAGGACGCCATGCTGCGTCGACTCGATGACAACGAGCAACTGCTCAAACGCAGTTGCACGGCGCTGACCCACGCGCAAATGTCCAGCCGACGGGTAACGCCGGCAGCAGAGTGGCTGCTGGACAACAACTTTCTGATCGAAGACCACATCCGCACCGCCCGCACGCACCTGCCCAAAGGCTACAGCCGTGAGTTGCCACGCCTGATCAACGGCCCGTCCGCCGGGCTGCCGCGGGTCTATGACATCGCGCTGGAGACCATTTCCCATGGCGACGGCCGAGTCGATGAGCAAACCCTCAGTCGCTTCATCGATGCCTACCAGACGGTGATGCCTCTGGCACTGGGAGAGCTGTGGGCGATCCCGATCATGTTGCGCCTTGCGTTGATCGAAAACCTGCGTCGCGTGGCGTCGCGGGTCATGGCCAACGCCGACGATCGAAACCTCGCCGATGACTGGGCCGAGCGCCTGATCGAAACCTCGGAACGGGATATCAAGAGCGTGGTGCTGACCGTTGCCGATATGGCCCGCTCCGCACCGCCGATGACCCCGGCTTTTGTCGCCGAACTGACCCGCAGCCTGCAGGGTCAGAGCGCAGCCCTGGCCCTGCCGCTGAGCTGGATCGAGCAGATGCTCAGCGAGACCGGTTCGAGCATCGAACGCCAGGTGCAGCTCGATGCGCAGCAACAGGCCGCGGATCAGGTGTCCATCGGCAACAGCATCGGCAGCTTGCGCCTGCTGTCCGCCACCGACTGGCGCGAGTTCGTCGAATCGATGAGTCATGTCGAACAGATTCTCGCGCAAGACCCGGCGGCGATTTACCCGACCATGGATTTCGCTACCCGTGACAGCTACCGGCATGTCATTGAACGCCTGGCCCGAAGCAGCCCCCAATTATCGGAAATCCAGGTCGCCCGCGCCGCGATCGATCTCGCCACAGCCGGGACCGCCACGGTCCCCTGCCCGTTGCTGGCCCGCCACGTCGGCTATTACCTGATCAGCGCCGGGCTGCCAACCCTGGAGCGCCGCATCGACGCCCGGGTGCCGCTGCATAAGCGCTGGAACCGGTTGTTGCAGCAATCCCCGCTGATTTTTTATCTGGCCCCGGTCGCTATGCTGACGCTGCTGTTTGCCTGGCCGCTACTGGCCTCGGCGCGACGCGACGGATTGCCTGACGTAGCGCTCCTGCTGCTGGCCATTCCATGCCTGATCATGACCAGCCGACTGGCCGTCAGCCTGATCAACTGGCTGGTGACCTTCAGTCTTTTGCCGGCGGTTCTGCCGAAAATGGATTACGCCAACGGCATTCCCGACGAGGCGCGAAGCCTGGTAGTAATCCCGACGCTGATCGCCAGCCTGGCCGATGTCGATGAGTTGGTCGAAGGCCTGGAGGTACGTTTTCTCGCCAACCGCGACGACAACCTGTATTTCGCCTTGCTCAGCGATTTTCTCGATGCCAATGAAGAATCCCTGCCGCAGGACGCCGATTTGCTCAACCACGCCTCCCGTGCAATCACCCTGCTCAACCAGAAGTACGCGGACGGACTCAACGACCGATTCTTTCTGCTGCATCGGCCACGGCGCTGGAACGCCAGTGAACGCGTGTGGATGGGCCACGAGCGTAAACGCGGCAAGCTGATCGAGCTCAACGCCCTGTTGCGCGGCAACGGACAGGAACGTTTCGACACGATCGTCGGCGATATCACGCCATTGCGCCAGGTTCGCTACGTCATCACCCTGGACACCGACACCCTGCTGCCGCGCGACGTCGCCCGCCAATGCGTGGCGGCGATGATGCACCCGTTGAATCGTCCGTTGTTCGACAGTGCCGGCGAGCAGATCATTTGCGGCTACGCCGTGTTGCAACCGCGGGTCGGTATCAGCCTGACCAGCGCCACGCGCTCAAGCTATGCCCGGCTGTTCGGCAGCGATGCCGGGGTCGATCCCTATACCCGGGCGGTGTCGGACGTTTACCAGGATCTGTTCCAGCAGGGCTCGTTCATCGGCAAGGGCATCTACGACGTGGATGCTTTCACCTGTGCCCTGGAAGGTTGCCTGCCGGATAACCAGATTCTCAGCCACGACCTGATCGAAGGTTGTTATGCCCGTTCCGGCCTGCTCAGCGATGTGCAGGTCTACGAGCAATACCCCTCGCACTTTGCCGCCGATGTAAAACGCCGGCATCGCTGGATACGCGGCGACTGGCAACTGCTGCCGTGGACCTTGCCCTGGGCGCGCAACGCCGATGGAAAACGGGTGCGCAACCGGCTGAGCGTCATGGCGCGCTGGAAGATTCTCGACAATCTGCGCCGCAGCCTGGAACCGCTGGCGCTGTTACTGATGTTTGCATGGGCCTGGCTGGCCAGCAGCGAACCGCTGAGCTGGACCGTCGCGGTCATCGGTTTGCTGGTGATTCAACCCTTGCTGCGAGCGGCGAGCGATCTGCTCCGAGCCCCAGCCGACGTCCCCTACAGACAATATCTGGGGGCGCTGCTGGGCGATCTGGGACAGGACCTGGCCAGGGCGTGTCTGGCGCTCGCCTGGCTGCCTTTCGAAATGCTCTACAGCGTCGATGCGGTGCTGCGCTCGCTCTGGCGGATCGGCTTCAGCCGGCGTCGCCTGCTGCAATGGCAACCCTCGCGCGAGGTGGAACGCACCACCGATAACCGGTTGTCCGGCCTCTACCGGCAGATGTGGATCGGGCCCGTGTCAGCCCTTGCCTCTTTGGCCCTGCTGGTGGACAACCCGCAGACGCTGGCCATCGCCAGCCCGCTGCTGTTGTCGTGGCTGGTTGGCCCCTGGGTCGCCTGGCGGCTCAGCTCACCCCCCGGTCAGTCGGTGTTCGCGCCGTCGGCGCAGGAGTTACGCTTTCTGCGGATACTGGCGCGCAAGACCTGGGCATTTTTTGATCAATACGTCGGGCCTGACGACAATTGGCTGCCCCCAGACAACGTGCAGGAACAACCCAGGCCGGCCATTGCCCATCGCACCTCCCCGACCAACATGGGCATGTCCCTGCTCGCCCACCTGGCGGCCCATGACTTCGGCTATTTGAGCACTGAGCGCCTGCTGAACCGGCTTGGGGCGTCACTGGACAGCATGGACGGCCTGGAGCGTCATCGGCAGCACTTCTACAACTGGTACGACACCCAGACCCTGGAGCCGCTTCGACCGCATTACGTCTCAACTGTCGACAGTGGTAACCTGGCGGGCCTGCTGCTGACCTTGAGCACCGGCCTGACGCAACTTGCAGACTCGCCGCTGTTCGGCCCTGCACTGATCAAGGGCCTGCGCGACAGCCTCGACATCCTTGTCGAGTGCCAGGGTGGCGCAAGTGCGGATCAACCCGCCTTGAATCAACTGGGCAAGCGCCTTGATCTTGTCTCGCCAGAGGCGACGCCAGGCATGCTGGTCGATCTGCTGCACACGGCACGCCTCGCGGTCGCAAACATGCAAGCGGACAGCAACGAGGAAAGCCTTTACTGGCGCGAGGCGTTTAGGCTTCAGTGCAATGACTGGACAGAAGAACTGCTGCGTTACCAGCTCCCTGCCCCGCTAACCGCTACCGCGTCGACGACCTTGCGTCAGCTGGCAGCGTTGAACCCCGCCGACTGGGCGGCCGAACATCACCCGCAAATAGAGCGGGTGCGCAGTGTCGCCGGATCGCGTCTGGCGACACTGGAGCGTCTGGCTGTATTGGCGACCGGGTTGGCACAGATGGACTACTCGCTGCTTTACGATCAACAGCGCGACCTGTTCGTCATCGGTTACAACGCCGAAGAGCTCCGGCTGGACAGCGGTTACTACGACCTGCTGGCGTCCGAGGTGCGACTGCCCATTTTCGTCGCCATCGCTCAAGGACAGATCCCCCAGCGCGCCTGGTTCACCCTGGGCAGGCTGCTGGGTGAAAACGCCGGGGTACCGACCTTGTTGTCCTGGTCGGGCTCGATGTTCGAATACCTGATGCCCATGCTGGTGATGCCTAACTACGAGGGCAGCCTGCTCGACCAGACCTGCCGGGCCGCCGTGGCGGTGCAGATCGAACATGGCAACACGCTGGGCATCCCCTGGGGCGTTTCGGAGTCCGGTTACTACACCGTCGACGCGCACTTCAATTATCAGTATCGCGCCTTCGGCGTTCAGGCCCTGGGGCTAAAGCGCGGGCTCAGCGATGACGTGGTGATTGCGCCCTATGCCAGCGTTCTGGCGTTGATGGTCGACGCCGAGGCGGCCTGCAAGAACCTGCAGCGCCTTGCCGGGCAAGGTTCTGCAGGCCGATTCGGTCTGTATGAAGCGGTGGACTACACCGAGGCCCGCGTGCCCCGCGGTCAGACCCTCGCCGTGGTCCGCTCGTTCATGGCTCACCACCAGGGCATGAGCCTGCTGGCGTTGACCAGCCGACTGCTCGATCAACCCATGCAACGGCGATTCGAGGCCAACCCGGCGTTGCAATCAGCCCTGTTGCTGTTGCAGGAACGGGTGCCCAAGTCTGCTGCGCCGTACCTGCAGACCGCGCAATCACCGGCGCCCGTCAATGCCGGCGAGGGCCAGAGCGAGGAAAACGGCCTGAGGGTGTTCGTCGATCCGGGACGCAAACGTCCGGCCGTGCAATTGCTCTCCAATGGTCGCTACCACGTCATGCTGACCAGTGGCGGCGGAGGCTACAGCCGCCGCCACGACATGGCCGTCACCCGTTGGCAGGAGGACATCTCACAGGACAACTGGGGGACGTTCTGTTACCTGCGCGACGTCCAGACCAATACGCTTTGGTCCGCAGCTTATCAACCAACCTTGCAGCAAACCGAAAGCCACGAGGCGATCTTCAGTGATTCGCGCGCCGAATTTCGCGCGCGCAATCTGGATTTCGACACCCACCTGGAAATTGTTGTCTCGCCTGAAGACGACATGGAACTGCGGCGCCTGCATGTGACCAATCGCGCGTCAGTGGCCAAGACGCTGGAGGTCACTACCTATGCCGAAGTCGTGCTGACGCCCCCGGGCAACGACGCGATGCACCCGGCATTCAGCAAGCTGTTCGTGCAAACCGAACTGCTGCCTGAGCTTCAAGCCATTATCTGCAGTCGCCGCCCCCGGGCCAGCGATGAAGCGACGCCGTGGATGTGCCATTTGCTGGCCGCACACGGGGTGGATATCGATGCGATCTCCTACGAAACCGATCGTGCCCGATTCATCGGCCGTGGACGCAGCCTGGTATCGCCCGCAGCCCTCGATGGCGATTGCCAGATGTTGTCAGGCAGTGCTGGCCCGGTGCTGGATCCGATAGTCGCGATTCGCTGCAGGATTACCCTGCAACCTGGCCAACAGGCCACCATTGACCTGGTCACCGGTGTCGCCGACAGCCGTGATGGTTGCCTTTATTTGATCAACAAATACCGCGACCGCCACCTCGCCGACCGGGTGTTCGACCTGTCCTGGACCCATAGCCAGGTGCTGCTGCGTCAGCTCAACGCTTCGTTATCCGACGCCCGCCTATTCGAACAGATGGCTTCGTCCCTGCTATATGCCAACGCCTCGATGCGCACCGACAACACGGTGCTGATGAGCAATCGGCGCAATCAGACAGGGCTCTGGGGCCAGGCCATCTCCGGCGACTTGCCCATCGTGTTGCTGCGGATCCACAGCCTGGACAACATCGCCCTGGCGCAGCAGATGATTCAGGCCCACGCCTACTGGCGACAAAAAGGCCTGGTGGTCGATCTGCTGATCTGGAACGAAGATCAGGCCGGCTATCGCCAGCAACTGCAGGACGCGATCATGGGCCTGATCACCTCCGGCAGTGAAGCCACCCTGCTGGACCGTCCGGGTGGCATTTTTGTGCGGCCGGTGCAGCAAATGTCGAATGAGGATCGCGTGCTGGTGCTCTCGGTGGCAAGGCTAGTGCTCAGCGAAGGTTCGGGCAGCCTCGCCGAACAGGTTCACAGGCGCAATGTGTCGCCGGTGCACGCGCCGTTTGTGGCGACCCGGCCGTATAAAGCCGGGCCGCTTTCACCACAGCCCAAGCCTTCGGCGCTGCTGCTGGAAAATACCTATGGCGGCTTCAGCGCTGATGGCAATGAATACATCATCAGCGGGCTGGCCGACCACCCGCCACCGGCGCCCTGGGTCAACGTGATCGCCAATGCCCATCTCGGTACCGTGGTATCGGAGGCCGGCAGTGCCTACACCTGGGCGGAAAACGCCCATGAGTTTCGCCTGAGCCCCTGGCATAACGACCCGGTCACCGATCGCAGCGGCGAAGCCATTTACCTGCGGGATGAAGAGACCGGGCATTTCTGGTCGGCGGCACCCCAGCCCTGCCCCGGAAAAGGCCCATACCAGACTCGTCACGGTTTCGGCTACAGCGTGTTCGAACATGAAGAAGACGGCATTTACAGCGAGCTGTGGATCTACGTGGCGCTGGATGCGCCGATCAAATTCTCGCGGTTGTTGTTGAGCAACCGCTCGGGGCGCAGCCGCAAACTGTCGGTGACCGGGTATGTGGAATGGGTGCTGGGCGATCTGCGCGGCAAGTCGGCCATGCATGTGGTCACTCAATCGGATCCGGTCAGCGGCGCCCTCTTCGCCCGCAACGCCTACTCGGTGGAGTTTTGCGAGCGGGTCGCGTTCTTCGACACCGACACGGTGAATCACGGCGTCAGCGCCGACCGTACCGAATTCATTGGCCGCGGCGGCACCCTGGCCGCGCCGGCGGCGATGCGGCACGCCGGGTTGTCCGGGCGTATGGGCGGTGGGCTGGACCCTTGTGCCGCCCTGCAGGTGGCGGTCGACCTCGTCGATGGCGCCAGCCAGGAAGTTATCCTGCGCCTGGGCGCGGCCGACTCCGGCAACGCCGCCACCCAACGGGTGCAGCGCTATCGGGGCAGCCTGGCGGCCGCCACGGAGTTGCAGAAAGTTCGCGACCACTGGCGCTCGCTGCTTGGCGTCATTCGTATCGAATCGGCAGCGCCCGCGGTCGACGTCATGGTCAACGGCTGGTTGATGTATCAGGTCATCGCCTGCCGCTTCCAGGCCCGCAGCGGCTACTACCAATCGGGCGGTGCCATTGGTTTTCGCGACCAGTTACAAGACAGCATGGCAATGATCCACGCCGATCCGGCTGCCGTGCGCGCGCATCTGTTGCTGTGCGCCGGTCATCAGTATGCCGAAGGTGACGTGCAGCACTGGTGGCACCCGCCAATGAATCGAGGGGTACGCACTGGCTGTTCCGATGACTTCCTGTGGCTGGTGGCCGCCACCAATCGCTACGTGGAAGTGACCGCAGACGTGGCCGTGCTGGACGAGTCCGTCGGCTACCTGGAAGGACGCCTGCTGGCTGCTGCTGAAGAATCCTACTATGACCTTCCGGGCACCTCGCCGCTGCACGAGTCCTTGTATCGACACTGCGTGCGGGCCATCGAACACGGCTTGCGTCGCGGCAAGCACGGCTTGCCGCTGATGGGCTCCGGTGACTGGAACGACGGCATGAATCGAGTCGGCCATCTGGGTGCCGGGGAAAGTGTCTGGCTGGGCTTTTTCAGCTATCAGGTGCTGGAGCAGTTTGCCGTGACTGCCCGTTTGCACGGGGATGACGACTTTGCCAAACGCTGCAGCGAGAGCGCGCGCACCCTGCAAAGCAACCTCGAGCAAAGCGCCTGGGACGGCGCCTGGTATCGCCGGGCCTGGTTCGATGACGGGCAATTGCTCGGCTCGGCCAGCAATGAAGAGTGTCGCATCGACTCGATTGCGCAAAGCTGGTCGGTGCTGTCAGGGGCCGGTGCTGCGCACCGCCAGATCCAGGCCATGCAGTCACTGGATGAGCATCTGATCAAGCGCGACATCCGCGCCGTGCTGCTGCTCGATCCGCCGTTCGACAAGGGCACTCTGGACCCTGGTTATATCAAGGGCTACGTGCCCGGCGTGCGCGAGAATGGCGGGCAGTACACCCACGCTGCCGTGTGGGCGGGCATGGCGTATGCGCAACTGGGTGAAGCGGGCAAGGCCTGGGAGCTGCTGAACCTGATCAACCCCGCAGTTCCTGCCAACAATGTTCGAATCGACACCTACAAGGTCGAACCCTACGTGATGGCCGCCGATGTCTACGGCACCGCGCCCCATGCCGGGCGCGGTGGCTGGACCTGGTACACCGGCTCCGCCGGCTGGATGTACCGGTTGATTGTCGAGTCATTGCTGGGCGTACAGCGCAGCGGCCGAACACTGAAAATCGAACCGCTGATACCGGCGGACTGGCCGGGTTTCATGCTGCACTACCGCTATGGCAAGGCCCTCTACCACTTTGATGTGCGTCAGGGCAGTGCAACCGCCACCACCATGACCATCGACGGCCAGCCAGTCGGCGGCAACGCGCTGACCCTGGATGACGACGGCCTGGAGCATTGGCTGCGGGTAGACTGCCGCGCTCGCTCCCCACAGCCCCTGCCGCTGGCCTACGAGCAAGCCGTCGATCAGTAGACATCGATCACCAGCCCGGGCGCGCATGGGAGTACCCTGAGTCGGTACGTCCCCTACCGCCACGGTGCTTTGCCATGTATGCCTCACCCCAGCCAAACCACAATCATCTGCTTGCGGCGCTCCCGGCCTTCGACCTCAAGCGCCTGATGCCGCACCTGGAGCAAGTCAGCCTGGTGCTGGGCGATGTGCTGTATGAACCGGGGGATACCTTGCGCCATGTTTACTTCCCGACCGACGCTATCGTTTCACTGCTGCACGTCACGGAAAACGGCTCGTCAGCGGAAATCGCCGTGGTCGGCAACGAGGGCTTGATCGGCATCGCCCTGTTCATGGGCGGCGAAAGCACCTCCAGCCGGGCGGTGGTGCAAAGTGCCGGCAGCGCATTTCGCCTGCCCGGGCAAAAACTCAAGAAAGAGTTCAACCGCCATGGCGATCTGCTCCTGCTGATGCTGCGCTACACCCAGGCGCTGATCACGCAGATGTCCCAGACCGCCCTGTGCAATCGCCATCACTCGATCGACCAGCAATTGTGCCGATGGCTGCTGTTGTCCCTGGATCGTCTGCCCGGCAATCGCCTGAACATGACCCAGGAGCTGATTGCCAACATGCTCGGCGTGCGTCGCGAAGGCGTTACCGAAGCGGCTGGCAAACTGCAGCGCCAAGGCGTCATCGAGTACAGCCGCGGGCAGATCACCGTACTGGACAGAGTGCGCCTGGAGCGGCTCAGCTGCGAGTGCTACCTGGTGGTCAAGACCGAAACCGATCGTTTGTTGCATTACACCCGGCGGCAGGACGAATGATGATGCTGGTGTCCGGCCGCACCATTGGCCAAGTACCGAGTTTAAAGATAGGCTCTGGCCGACCTCCCTATCGAACATTCAGACCATGACCGGCCCAGACTTTTCCCCTGACGTCCACGCCATCCGCAGCATTGATGCCGTGCCCGTCATCTTGAGCATGGTCAAGCATCTGACCGGGATGCGTTTTGCCGCTGTCGCCAGGGTTACCGACAGAAGCTGGGTCGCCTGCGCCGTCGATGATTCAATCGATTTCGGTTTGAAGCCTGGCGGCGAACTGGTCCTCGAATCGACCATCTGCCATGAAATCCGCCAGCACAGAAAACCGGTCATCTTCGGTCACGCCAGTGCACACCCGGTTTTTTCGCTGCATCACACCCCGAGAACCTACGGTTTGGAGAGCTATATCTCCATCCCTATCATCAGGGCCAATGGCGATTTTTTCGGGACCTTGTGTGCCATCGATTCGGTACCGGCCAATCTCGACGAGCCTGCCATTGCCAAGACACTGACACTTTTCGCCCAACTGATCGCCATGAGTCTTGATACGCAAAGCCGTCTGGAGACAACCAAAGCCGCGCTGGTCGATGCCACTGAACATGGACGGCTGCGTGAGCAGTTCATCGCCGTATTGGGGCATGACCTGCGCACGCCCTTGAGCGCGATTCGGCTGAGCGCCGACCTGCTGGAAACGAAAACTACCGAGGTGCGATCACTGAACCTGATCGCTGCGATCCGCAATAGCTCGACGCGAATGGGTGTCTTGATAGAAAACGTGCTGGATTTTGCCCGGGGAAGAATGGGGGGCGGGATCCCGGTCAGGCGCCAGTTGACCGATGATCTGGGGCGCACGCTGAAACTGACCCTGGATGAAATACAGGCTTCACACCCCCAGGCGACCCTGATCCACTCTCTGGACATACCGCCCGGCATCTATTGCGACTCGTTGCGTTTGAGCCAGTTGCTTTCCAATCTCCTGGGCAATGCGGTCACCCATGGCTCACCGACCGCGCCCATCAACGTGCGGGCCTATGCCGAAGGTGATGAAATCGTCGTATCGGTGACCAATCAGGGCGCTCCGATTCCAGCACAGCTGATGCCGCTGCTGTTCGAACCCTTTACCCGCTCCGAAGCGGGTCAGCGCGGTGAAGGTCTGGGATTGGGGCTTTATATCGCTTCGCAGATTGCCACGGCGCACAACGGCAGCTTGAATGTCTCCTCGACGCGGGAGACAGGAACTTGTTTCGTCGCAAGATTCCCGGCTGCGTTCAAATGGATCAGATGAGTGTCTGCCCTGTACGCTCAGCGGCAAAAATAGCGGGAAGCCGGTTCAGACTTCCCGCTAATCCTGCTACCCCTTACGAAGTACCCAATCCTCTGGACAGATCGGCGGGACCACTGCTGGTTTCGGCTTGAGCCTGTTGCGGCTTGTTCTGTGCATCCGGGTGATCCGTCGTTTTGGTGACGGTATCGCGCACCGCCTCAAACCCCTCCCGTGCCTGCTGTTTGACCTTGTCGGCCAAGCCGGCGCTGGTCTTGCCCATGTAACGTTGCTCCGTCGCCGTCGACGGTAATGCCGCGCCGAGCATGGCGCCCAGTGCAATACCCGCAGCGGCGACCATCAGCGGTTGTTCCTTGAGCAAACGGCCCAACTGATCACCCACTACCTGCGTGCTGTGCACCAAACGGTCGCTGGCGTCGTGCATGGCGTGGCTGATGTTGTCGCTGGCCGCGCCGAGGTTGTCTCCCAGGTTCGCCGCCTTGTCTTTCACGCTCTGATAACCCTCCTTGAGCGTGTCGGCAGTCTGGTGCAAATGGTCTCGCGCACTGTCGATACCCTCCGCCAAGCCATCGGCCCACTCTCCGGCCTTGTTCTTATCCGGCGTCACGGGGTAAGTCAGGCGCGGCGTCGGCGCACGGTTCTGGCTCATCATCAGCCACAGCAAACCAACCGATGTGAGCACGGCTGGAACGGGATTATTGCGCACGCTGGTGCCCAGGTTGCTCAGGAAAGTCGTCCCGTTGTTCTGCATGAAAGACAACGCCTGATCGAAGGCCTGGCCCGGGGTGAACTTGCTTTCCAGTGCGTCGACAATGTTGCCGATGCTTTCCCGCTGCGCATCGATATCGCGCTCGATGGCCTCTGGACTTTTCTGCGACTCGTATTCGAATTCACTGTTCATGAGACTCTCCTGCGCAGCGCTTCCTGGTCTTTGTTCAAGGCGTCCAGCGTCCGGTCAGGCTTTAAATGGGACGGCTCGAACTGTTTTTTTCCAGCCTGGAGCATGGCGAACCCGACGATCATCACCACGACGCCAACAATCAGCGCAGCCAGCCACGGCGCCATCACGATGCTCAGCCCATAGACGGCGGACATCAACAGGATGATGAAGCCTGCCAGCAGCACAATCGCACCGCTCGCGACCCCGGCAATGCCTGCCTTGAGCGTTGTCAGGCTGGTCTGTAGCTCGGCTTTGGCCAGCGCCAGTTCCTTGGTGAACAGCGCGGGCACTTCGCGGGCCAACTGCCGTAGCAGGCCGACGACCGAAACGTCAGGATCAGGTACGGGCATCGGTCTTGCGCCAGGGAAATCCGGATCTTCTCTGTTCATCACAGTGCTCCATTGAAGTTTGTCGAACCAGGGGTCGGGCGAGTAGCAAAGTCCGAAGTGTGGTCTTGCTCGTTGGGCGCGGCCGGCGTAATGCCAGTGGCCAGGCCAGGGCCTTGACCCGCGTGTGATGGTAGGGGCGATTCGTAGGGCCGCTGCGCTCCAAAACCACCTGACGCAGGCATTGAATGGTCTGCGGCCGGATCCCTGGAATCGGCAAATGTCGCCGCGGGGGCGGCACCGGCCTTGAGAAAGCGCGACAGGCCAAAGCCCAGGGCAATGCTGCCGGCAATGAACAACGCAGGGTTGTTGCGGGCCAGGTCGGCGCCGTCATGGAGCAACTGTTCGGCACTTTTGCCTCGCAGATTGCCGGCCAGCCCGCTCATGGATTCGGCCATGTCCGCGAGGTAGTCGGACATGCCAAGGGCGTCCTTGTCCTCCAGTTCCGAAACGAAAGACTTCGCCCCTTGGGCCAGCGCCTCGATCTGGTCGGCGGCGGTATCGCGATATTGGCCGAACTGCGCATCCGCCTGCTGCCGGGCGCCGCCCAATGCCTCTGTGACGTTTTCCTTCAAGTGTTCAAAGCCTTGCTCTGGCCCTCCTGAATCAGGTTTATCTGGCTGGCTATCGGTGCCGCTGTCTGTAGTGTTCATGTCGCCCCTCGCCTTCTGAATGAAAAAAGCGTTATCAGGGATCGCCACGAAACAGCCGCAGCCCCCCTCAATGCAGATGACGGAGCGGCGTTATGGGGAGTTCCAATGGAATGATGAGTGCACGTTTAAAGATCGCAGCCTTCAGCAGCTCCGACACGTTTAGGCGACTCCCTGCGGGAGGCGGCGATCTTTTAAGTCATTGACAGAGGACGCTGGACACCAGATTCAACAGCCGCAAGTCGGTCCTGACTATGCCGATGACACTTTTGAGGTAAACCGCCTGGGCTTGTGACCGGATAATCCAAAGCTTACTAACGGAATGCCGGGGTCCACCATGACGAATGCAGCTACCGAACAAGTCAGTGTAAAAACGCTGAGGAAAGTGATTGTGGCTGCCGGCATCGGCAATTTTGTCGAGTGGTTCGACTTCGCCGTCTATGGTTTTCTAGCCACAACCATCGCCCAGCAATTTTTCCCCAGCGGCGATGCCAGCGCCGCCTTGCTCAAGACCTTCGCGGTGTTTGCCGTGGCCTTTGCGTTTCGGCCCCTTGGCGGGATTTTCTTCGGCATGCTGGGCGACCGGATCGGCCGCAAGCGCACCCTGGCCATCACGATTCTGCTGATGGCCGCGGCGACGACCTTGATCGGTCTTCTGCCCACCTACGCCGCGATCGGGGTCATGGCGCCGGTGCTGCTATCGCTGATCCGTTGTGCCCAGGGCTTTTCCGCAGGCGGGGAATACGCCGGTGCCTGTGCCTACCTCATGGAACATGCACCAAGTGATAAACGCGCCTGGTACGGCAGCTTCATCCCTGTGTCGACATTTTCCGCGTTTGCCGCAGCAGCGGTGGTGGCCTACGCACTCGAGGCGTCATTGTCGGCCGAAGCGATGGGCAGCTGGGGCTGGCGCCTGCCGTTCCTGGTTGCCGCGCCGCTGGGCCTGGTTGGACTCTACCTGCGCTGGAAACTCGATGAGACCCCGGCATTCCAGGCGGTAACCCAGGACCATGCGGTCGCGCACTCCCCGCTCAAGGAAACCCTGCGCAACCATGGCGCGGCGATCTGCTGCCTGGGCGCCTTCGTGTCATTGACGGCCCTGTCGTTCTATATGTTCACCACCTACTTTGCGACCTACCTGCAAGTCGCCGGTGGCCTCACTCGTGCAACGGCGTTGCTGGTGTCACTGATTGCGTTGCTGTTCGCCGCGGCGATCTGCCCCCTCGCCGGGTTGTATTCGGACCGGGTCGGTCGGCGAATGACAGTGGTGACCGCTTGCGTCCTTCTGATCGTGGTGGTGTATCCATCGTTCCTGATGGCCAGTTCCGGCTCGTTCGCCGCGTCCATCGTCGGCGTCATGCTCCTGGCGATTGGCGCGGTGTTATGTGGCGTGGTCACTGCGGCCTTGCTTTCGGAAACCTTCCCGACCCGAACCCGATACACCGCCTCGGCAATTACCTACAACATGGCCTACACCCTCTTCGGCGGTACCGCCCCGCTGGTGGCGACGTGGCTGATCAGCACCACCGGCAGCAACCTGTCACCGGCGTTCTATCTGATCGCGGTGGCATTGCTGGCGCTGGCGGGTGGCTTGGCGCTACCCGAGACTTCGCGGATTTCCCTGCATGACATTGCGCCCCGGAACAACGGAGCAGGCGTCAGCGCCACGGCCTGAAAGGCGCAAAAAAGGGGACGGCACTGACCCTGCCCCTTTGCCACCAACCCCTCATCAGATAGCAGCGATCAGCCCGGGTGAATCCGGGCTCGATCCATGTTCAAAGCAGCGCTTACCCTGACAGGCTCTGGAGGTGAACTGTTTTCTGATTGGGTCCTGTCACTGGGGCAGTGCCAATTACTGAACGGTCGCCTCGGGGTACATCGCCGGCGCGGCGCGAAGTATTCGCATACCGAGCAGCACGACCACAACCAATACAACCCCCGCGACAATACCAACACCGAACCCTGCCCGCGCGCCGTAGACGTCGATGACCAGGCCCGCAAGTACCCCACCGAGCGCTACGCCGGTGCTTATACCTGTCGTCATCCAGGTCAGCCCTTCGGTGATCCTGGACGATGGAACGATGATCGAACCAAGATTCATGACAATGACCATAGTGGGTGCGAACGAACTGCCTGCTACAAAAAGCATCCCGGCAAGGATGTAGACATCCGCAGAGAAAATCGGCAGCACGCCCGTTACCGCTGTTACCAACACTCCTGCAAGGAACTGCTTTTCAATCGACAGGGTGAGCCTCAACATGCCGAATGTCAGGCCAGTGATCAATGAGCCGAGGGCATAGGCCGCGAGGATGAAACTGGCAGACGCGGGCCAACCTTGTTCGTTGGCGAAAGCAACCACAGCCACATCGATTGATCCGCCGATCACCCCCATCACCAGAAGCGCCACCACGATGGTGCGAACACCAGGGATAAACAAGGTCGAACCTGTGCTTTTGCTGCTGGATACGACGACCTTCGGCTCGGTCTGACGCTGCAGCAGAAAAGCCGTGACGCCGATAATCAGCAGCACCACCGCGGCAAGGGGGCCGGCTTCGGCGAAGAAACTCGTACTCAAGCCAATGGCGATGGGTGGGCCGATAATAAAGGCGAGTTCAGTCAGTACCGTGTCCAGCGAGAAGGCCGTGTGTAGTTGCGGCTTGCCACGGAAAAGCTGTGTCCAGCGCGCCCTTATCATGGCGGGCATGCTGGGCATCATGCCCGCCAATGCCGCAAGAATAAAAAGCAGTACGACCGGAGCACTCAGATACACAGCCAGTATCAGCGCCAGCAACATGCCAACGCTGAAGGCCGTCACCAGGGGCAGGACTCGACTCTGACCGCGCTGATCAACGAGTTTCGACACTCGTGGGCCGATCAAGGCATTGGCCAGGGTAAAAGTACCTGCGACAGCACCGGCCAGCCAATACAACCCGGTATGCTGCACCAACATGGTAATGATGCCGATGCCGATCATGGCGTGCGGTAGACGGGCAATGGAACTCGCGATGACTAACCCCATTACCCCGGGGGTTGTCAGAAGCTCGCGATAGGGATTAGCCATGATTTCTCCACTTTTATGATTTGACGCGGAGAAATACCCCGCTACAGGCGGTTTGAACTATGGGCAGGGAAGTCAAGGCGCCAACACTTTATTCCACCATACTTCTTGCCAGTTACTACGAGCCGCCAGCAGAGAATCAGCGAAAAAGGAAGCATCCTACTTGGCTATCGGAAAGAGCTGACAATGCGAGCAATGTGTTCAGAGTTCACGCAAAAAAATCATACGCGATTGATTGCAAAGACCCTGTCGCAGCCATCAAAACAGTGAATACTGTTTATATGTAATCTTGCGTTCAGCGATAAAAATCGCCTGACGCAATAAGCATTTTATTCAATTAAATATCTATCGCCCCGCAGATTGCGCGTGGTCCTGATCACTCGACAGCGGTGGACGGGATCAATGACAAGATCAAAAGCCAACGCGTCAGTTTTCACTGGACGATTGACACCGGGCACTCTGCCGGCAGTCAGATGTCCTTCGGCTCCTGCGCAGGCGCGGTAAACCACTTGTCCCTCGGCACCCACTTCTCTGCCTGCGGGTCGCCCAGATAGTGCGGCGACATGATCTGCACGCCGTACTCATTGAACACATCCTGGATATTGGCGTGCAGCATGCTCAGCAACACCGCGCGCGGCCGGGGCTCGCTCGGAATGGCCTGGGCCACCAGGCGGTATTCGGGATAAAAGTCCGACAATGCCGTCTGGAATACCTGCGCCGGTGGTTTCTCCAGAATGCCGGGAGTGCGCCGGGCCGCTTCCAGCAACATCCCTTCGACCTGCCGCCACGGCGTGTCGTAGCCGATGGTCACCACCGTATCGACCACATAACCGGGGCCCTGAACGACCCGCGAATAGTTCTTGGTGACTGCACTGGTGATCATTGAGTTGGGCAATGTCAGAACCTCGCCCAGACCTGTGCGGATGCTGGTGGTGAACATGCCCAGTTCTGTGACGGTGCCTTCGTGATCGCCAATACGCACGAACTCGCCCGGCCGCAGGGTACGGGTGTAGGTCAGGATCAATCCGGCGGCCGCCTGGCCCACCACACTGGACGCCCCCAGGGAAATCATCAGACCGATCAGCACCGACAGGCCCTTGAAGGCATCGGTGCCGGCACCCGGCAAGTAGGGATAGGCCATGGCCAGGGCAAACAGCCAGATCGCCAGGGACGTCAGGCGTTGGGTTGGTTGCAGGGTTTCATGGTTCAGCCAACTGACAGTGCCGGGGCCGGACATGCGCCGCAGAACCCTGTGAGAGAAGGCGCTTACACCGCGGGCGATGAAAAAGATCGCCAGGGCCACGCCAATCCCGGGGATGGCCCCGAGGATCCCTTCCAGTAGATAGTCGGCGACATTCAGCAGATAGTTATTGAGGCTTTCGCCCCATGGCCGGGTGTAGGGAAACCGCGACAGGACAAAACCCAGCCACTCGTAGGTGAGCAGCAATACCAGGGCCCAGCGCAGCAACTCCAGCAGGCGGCTGACCACTGGATACAGGTAATTGGCGTCAATCAGCGGTACTTGCCCGACCTTCAGCGCCTGGGTATGTCGACGCATCAGCCCGGGTAGTTTGGCCAGTAGTTTGCGGCGCACAAACACCATGCCAAGGAGCAGGCCCAGGTAGATAGCCGTGGCGAGCAAGACAGCCCCCACTGACCAGATTATCAAGCGCAGGCTGCGAGACTCATGGACTTCCGCCACCACCTGGCTGAGTTTTGCGGCCGCGGCTTCGGCGGCCTGCTGCGCCGAGTCGAATTCAGTGGGGTCGAAATCCTTTGGCGTCACGATAAACGCGCGCCTGCTGCCCAGCAGCACCATGTAGCTGTTGAGCACCGGGTCTAGGGTGACGTTAAGGTCCTGCGCCTCATCCAGCGCTTCAATAATCACCGTCTTCGCCCGCTTGACCCGAGAAACCGGTGTTTCGCCCAGCATGGTCGCGCGAAACACCATGATGCTGCGGTTGGCCACTTTCAATTCAGCGGGAGCGTCAACCACCTGCGGTGCATCCTCGGCCCAGAGCAACACTGACCAGAACAGCCCGAAGACAGTAAACAATACCGCGAGCAGCCTGCTGCGCATGGCTTGGTTCCTTTCATCACAAAGATTCAGGACAAGGGTTTCTAACGCAGCCTAGTTCAGCGATGAATGGATGTCAGATTTGCCGAAGCGCCTACCCGCTGATTCCGCGCTCGACTCCAATCCCCTGCAGGAGCTGGCTTGCCAGCGATAGCGGCGTGTCAGCCGCCAAAGATGGTGGATGTGAGGGCCTCATCACTGGCAAGCCAGCTCCAGGTTTGGATGGGGAATTCGGCATCCGCGCATGACACAAGTCCTGTGGGAGCTGGCCTGCCGGCGATGGCGGCGCGTCAGGCGCACTTGGGAAGAGCGAGCTGACCGTTCAAGCCTGATCGAGGATGACCTATGATATTCATCAATTATTCCTTCGGTTCTCCCTAAATGATAAAGCGCTGCACTTTGCTCGACCATGATGGTTGGCTGCCCCTGCGTGTTGCTCTGTGGCCGGATTCCGCTTCGGACAATGACCATGTCAAAAACACCATACTGAGCGCGCCAGAGCGCTATCTGGTACTGATCTTCGTTGATGAACAGGGCAATGCTTCAGGGTTTGCCGAGGCTTCGCTCCGAGCGGACTATGTCAACGGTACCCATTCATCGCCTGTGGCCTTTCTCGAAGGACTGTACGTCCAGCCCGCCAGTCGGGGCCAAGGCATCGCGCGACAACTCGTTGCGGGTATCCAGCAGTGGGCCGAAGAAATGGGATGCACCGAGTTGGCTTCGGACGCACTGCTCAATAACCAGGGAAGCCACGCCATGCATGAGGCTCTGGGTTTCACAGAGACCGAACGGGTGGTTTATTTCTTGAAGTCTTTAGGGGCCAACAAGGCGTAGTAGTGCGCAAGTCCACGTCGGTGTAAACCAAGGTACGTTCGCCGAACAAAGACGACGGGGGAGCAAGTAGAGGCGCTTGATCTCCAGGAATCTATTGAGCTCACCTGCTGTGGCGAGGAAGCTGGCTCCCTCACCACCTGGTTCAATGTTTATTCCAGCGGGGCGACGTTATCCGGTTGACGGCCAGGTCCGCCAGCATGATGACCTGCAACCCGGTTAACACGCGTAATCGTTCACGACCTTCGCGAGCAGGCTCGCTCCTACAGTGAGTCTGCAGCGGACACAAAATCTGCGTACGGCCACATTCCCCTGTGGGAGCTGGCCTGCCAGCGATGGCGGCGTGTCAGGCGCCAGTGATGTTGGATGAGCCGGCCTCATCGCGAGCAGGCTCGCTCCTACAGTGAGTGTGCAGCGGACGCAAAATCTGCGTACGGCCACATTCCCTTGTGGGAGCTGGCTTGCCAGCGATGGCGGCGTGTCAGGCGCCGGTGATGTTGGATGGGCCGGCCTCATCGCGAGCAGGCTCGCTCCTACAGTGACTCTGCAGCGGGCACAAAATCTGCGTACGGCCACATTCCCCTGTGGGAGCTGGCCTGCCAGCGATGGCGGCGTGTCAGGCGCCGGTGATGTTGGATGGGCCGGCCTCATCGCGAGCAGGCTCGCTCCTACAGTGATTCTGCAGGGACACAAAATCTGCGTACGGCCACATTCCTCTGTGGGAGCTGGCCTGCCAGCGATGGCGGCGTGTCAGGCGCCGGTGATGTTGGATGGGCCGGCCTCATCGCGAGCAGGCTCGCTCCTACAGTGAGTCTGCAGGGGACACAAAATCTGCGTACGGCCACATTCCTCTGTGGGAGCTGGCCTGCCAGCGATGGCGGCGTGTCAGGCGCCAGTGATGTTGGATGGGCCGGCCTCATCGCGAGCAGGCTCGCTCCTACAGGGTCTTTGGTGTACCGGGTTTTTGCGGAAAATGGCGGAAGGCAGCCGGAGTCGAACCTGCCCGGGAACGGATGCCGTCCCCAACCGGGTTTGAAGCCCGGCCGCGCCACCGGGCGCGATTGCCTTCCTTGAAATCTTGCCCTTGAATCAGTCTCCTGTGCCCAGGGCCAGTGCGTTGTCCCGGCGGATCTGGCGTCGGTCGCCCATGCGCCTGGTCAGGCCGATGCGGTCGAAGTATTCAAGAATCTGGATGCTGCGCTTGCGCCCCAGACCCACCGCGTCACGAAACGCCGCCACCTGGATCACCGGGTCAGCGTCCGCCAGTTGCACAAGCATAGCCGCCAATCGGCGGATCATGCTGTCGGGGTAGAACAGATCACGGACCACTTGATGGACCAGTCCCAGGCGCGCCATTTTGCGCAGCAGTGTGCGCACGGTCGCCTCGTCATGCCCCAGGTTGCGCACCCATGGCGGATCAAACCCGGCAGTTTCGAACAAGGGTTGAAGCTTTTGCCAAAGGGCTTCGTCCGCTTCGCTCAAGCGCACCTGATGCCCGGGCAGATGCAGCCATGGCCCGTTGCTGGCAATGGCGCCGCTGGCCATCATCTCGTCGAGCAAACTGAGGAATGTCGGTCGCTCCAGGGCACTGGCGCTAAAGCGGCGCAGGCGATCCCGATCCGGGCCCATCTGGTCCGGCTCCAGTTCATGGAAGCGTGCGAGGTGTTCCAGCAGTGGCGTTTTCAAGGCTTCCCAGCGAGGGGTGCTGAACAGCAAGGGGCCCTGGCGGGTATCGATCAGGCGTACGTCATCGGGTAAAACCCAGGTGCTGCGTGGCCGGTTGAACTGACGCTCCAGAAGACGCGGATCGAGCCCGCTGTCGCTGTGGGCCAGCAACGCCGGCAGCACGTCCTCCAGCCGAGAACTGCGGACCAGCGCCTGCAACTGCGCCAGGCGCTCGGGGCTGCGGCGTTGTCGGGTCGGGGCAAAGGGATCGAGCACGCGACCACCACCAAGGGTGCGCTGGGCGCTCTGATCACGCAGGATCAACCGATCGCCTTTGACCGCCTGAACCGGTGTATTGAGCAGCAACTGCGCGAACATCCGCCCGCCCGGTGCCAGGCTGGCCCCCTGCAGCAACGCCACGCGCCCGGTCACGTCCTGGGTACCCACATGCACATGCACCGGCTGGAAGTGTTCGAACGCCCGCGCCTCGGCGGGCAGCAATTGCATGTCGATATCCAGGCGAAAAGTCGGCGCGTACAACGTATCAGCCAGCAACCAATGGCCCCGATGAATCTGCTCCAGTGCCAAGCGTTCGGCGCTCAGGTTCAAGGCCACGCGCTGACCGGCAAACGCACCATCCGCAGGCTGGTTCTGCGCATGCAAACCGCGAATGCGCACGGGTTTGCCCTGGGGGCCCAGCAGCAAGGTATCACCCACTGCGACCCGCCCGGACAATGCCGTGCCAGTGACCACGATCCCGGCGCCGGCGACGCTGAATGTGCGGTCGATCGCCAGTCGAAAGCCGCCCTCGGTACTGCGTTGCCGCACATTGCGCTGCGCCTGTAGCAACAGTTCACGCAGGGGCTCGACACCTTCGCCCGTCACACTCGATAACGCCGTTATTGGCGCATCGGCATAAGGCCCGGGAGCCAGCAGCGCCTGGATCTGCTCGCGAACCTCAGCGACCCTGGCCGCGTCAACCCGGTCACACTTGCTGATCGCCACCAGCGCCCGGGGAATGCCCAGCAGCTCGACGATCGCCAGATGCTCGCGGGTCTGCGGCATCACGCCGTCATCGGCCGCCACCACCAGCAGTACCAGATCAATGCCTTGGGCGCCAGCGAGCATGTTATGGGTGAAGCGCTCATGGCCGGGCACGTCGATGAAACCGGTCAGGGCGGCGCCCGGCTCCAGCGCGGCGTAAAGGTAACCGAGGTCGATGGTCATGCCGCGCTCACGCTCTTCCCGGCGGCGGTCACCGGCCTGGCCGGTCAGGGCCTGGAGCAGTGCAGTCTTGCCGTGGTCGATGTGTCCTGCGGTGCCAACAATCACCCTGCCCGGCCCTCCACCTGCAACTGATCGAGCTGCGCCAGCCACGCCGGTTCATCGTCCAGTTGCCGAAGATCCAGCCACAGGGCGTCGTCGTCAAGGCGCCCGAGCACCGGTACCGGCAAGCCGCGAAAGGCCGCCTCAAGATTGAGCAGGCTGCGTCCGCGCAGGCGTTTCGATACCAGCGGACGAAGGCACAGCGCCGCACTGGGAAGCCGCGCCACCGGTTGGCTGCCGCTGCCGATCATGCCCTGCGCCTTCTGCGCGCTCACAGCCCAGGTGTCGCCTAATGCTTGCGCCAGTGAAGGTTGCAAGCGCTCGGCCTGGGCAAGGATGTCGGCCTGGGGCCGGGTCAGCAAGCGCAGGCTGGGCAAGCGTTCGGCCAGTCGATCCGGGTTGCGGTACAAGCCCAGTACGGCTTCGAGGGCTGCGAGGGTCAGCTTGTCGACCCGTAACGCGCGTTTCAGCGGGTTCTTCTTGATTCTGGCGATCAGGTCCTTGCGCCCGACGATCAACCCGGCCTGGGGGCCGCCAAGAAGTTTGTCGCCACTGAAGGTGACGATGTCCGCGCCATCGAGCAGCGCCTGGCGCACGGTCGGTTCGGCGGGCAGGCCCCAGCGGGTCAGATCCAGCAGACTGCCGCTGCCGAGGTCCTCGAGTAGCGGCAGGCCATGTTGATGGGCCAGCGTTGCGAGTTGCGCAGTCGGCACGCTGGTGGTGAAACCCTGGATGCTGTAGTTGCTTGCGTGCACACGCATGATCAAGCCGCTGCGCGGGCCGATGGCCGCTTCGTAATCGCGGGCATGGGTGCGGTTGGTGGTGCCAACTTCATGCAGCTTCACTCCGGCCCGGGCCATGATGTCGGGAATGCGGAAGGCGCCGCCGATTTCGATCAGCTCGCCCCGGGAAATGATGCCTTCCTTGCGCGCGCCCAGGCTGTTGAGGGCCAGCAGCACTGCGGCGGCGTTGTTGTTGACCACGGTCACCGCTTCGGCACCGGTGAGCTCGCGGATCAGCCCTTCGATCAAGTCGTCGCGATCGCCGCGCTTGCCAGTGTGCAGGTCGAACTCCAGATTGAGCGGATAGCGCGCGGCAATCTGCACCGCATCTATGGCCTCCTGCGGCAACAATGCCCGCCCGAGGTTGGTGTGCAGCACCGTGCCAGTGAGATTGAATACCCGACGCACATGGCTGCGATGTTGTGCCTGTAAACGTTCGCCAGCCCTGCCCGCCAGCACTTCAGGGCTGATCTCAACCGCTTCGAGCAACCCTTGCTGCACCCCTTCGCGCAGTTCATCGAGCAGTTGGCGCAAGGTGGCCAGCAAGGCATCGCGCCCATAGCGCCCGGCCAGCGGCTGGCATGCCGGGTGACGCAGCAGGCTGTCGATGGAAGGCAGACGCAGGGGTTGGCTGCTACCGCGTGCGGACATCGGGTGCTCCTGAAAACCAATAACCGTCGCGCCAGAGTGTAGACGCTGTGGTCATTCGTCTCCCGGTGCCAGCATCAGATTCGGTGCCAGGCGCTGATAACCGTCCTGGGCCAGGCGCATGTCCAGCAGCAGGCTGGACAGGTCCGCCGACAGCGGCTCGGCATCGGCGTCGTTTTCCAGGTAGAGCAACTTCAGATAGCTGTTGCAGCCCGGGCACATCTCGGCGCGCAGCGGCGCCTGATTGGCGGCGTGGCGTTCGTCTTCAAGACTGAGATACTCAAGCCCCTTGCTCTGTTCGCAATACACGCATTTGACCCGCACCACATGCCACTCGCAGGCACACAGGGAACAGGCCAGATAGCGCAAGCCGTTGTGCTTGCCGCGATGTCGGATCACCCCGGCCATGGCCGGTGAGCCGCAGGCCGGGCATTGGCTGAGGCTGTCACCCGGCGTCAATTTCAAGTCCGGCGTACTCAGCAGCCAGTGGCTCCAGGCCGTCTGCAGGGCCGCGCCCAGAAATGGCACCAGCGCCGCTGGCACCATGGAAAACTGACCGCTGACCAGCGCGACTGCCCAGGCACGCCGTTGCCCGGAGTTGGCGGCGCGTATCGTCGCAACGGCGTCGGCCACGGCCGGTTGCTCTGGCACGGCATAATGTTGCAGGAAGGCATCGAGGTACAGCTGCCAGTCGTCCTCCCGCGCCAGGCTGTCTGCGGCAAAGGGTGGCAAGCCGTGTTGCTGGCACAAGTCGATGCGCTGGCGGTCCAGCGGCTCGCTCAAGGGCGGATCGTCGAGCACCCGCTGCTGCGTCCGACAGACGCCGGCGATAAGAAGCAGGTAATCGGCCAACGCATGTCCCTCGGCCAGATGCTCCAGGCGCATCGCACGCAGGCTGAACAGGTTGTGGGGTGGCAGGTAGAGAAACGGCGGCGAACTGGCCGCCGCTTCGATTTGTCCGGGTTCGAGAATGGTTGCCAAAGGCTCAGCCCTTTTTCCTGATCGGTGGTTGCGGCGCCTCGTCGCGAGTCACCTCGCGGTACCAGAGTTCATGGTGCTTCTTCGCCCAGGCGCGGCTGACCCGGCCATGCATCATCGCGCTGACCGAGCCTTTGATCCAGATCCCGGCGTAGATGTGCACAATGATGCAGAGGATCAGCACAAACCCCGCCAACGCATGCAACAGCATCGCCCAGCGAATCGTGGTGATACCAAAGTAGTCGCTGAAATACGCGCGCCAGATCACCAGGCCAGTCAACAGCAAACCCAGCATGCACAGCAGTAAAGTCCAGAACAGCAACTTCTGCCCGGGGTTGTACTTGCCGATGGCGGGCACGCCCTCCTCTTCGTTACGCATCACCCGGTCAATGCGCCTGAGCCACAAGCGGTCATTGGCAATGAAATAGTTGGCGCGCCAAAAACGAAACACCAGGCCGAGGAACAGCACGAACATCACTACACCCATGAACGGATGCAGGATGCGCGTCCAGGGCCCTCCACCGAACAGGTTGCTCAGCCAGAACAGCGCCGGGTGGAACAACGCCAGCCCGGACAAACCGGCCATGAAGAACACAATCGCCACCAGCCAGTGGTTGGTGCGCTGGTTGCTGGTGTAGCGCAGGATGGTTTTACGACTCATGGCCGGTCCTCCCCACGGGGATCGAAGGTGTGCACCGAGGGATCGACCTGATGCACGGAAGTATCCGCAAGGTCAGGTTGTTCATCCTCTTCGACCCGCTGCGGTCCGACCCTCACATAGTGGAAGAACCCGGCCAGCACCGCCGCGCCCATGGCCAGCAGCGCCAGGGGTTTGCTGATGCCTTTCCACAGGCCTACCAAGGGGCTGATGACCGGCGCGCTGGGCAGCCCGGCGTACAACTGCGGCGTGTCGGCGTGGTGCAACACGTACATCACGTGGGTACCGCCAACCCCTTGCGGGTCGTACAGGCCGGCGTGTTCGAAGCCGCGACTCTTGAGGTCGACGATGCGCTCGGCGGCGTGCTCCTTCATGTCGACCTTGGTGCCGAACACGATGGCCCCGGTCGGGCAGGTTTTCACGCAGGCCGGCTCCAGACCTACCGCCACCCGGTCCGAGCACAAAGTGCACTTGTAGGCCTTGTGGTCCTTTTGCGAAATACGCGGAATGTTGAACGGACAACCGGTGATGCAGTAACCACAGCCGATGCAATGATCCTGGTTGAAGTCGACGATGCCGTTGGCGTGCTTGATGATCGCCCCGGGGCTGGGGCACGCCGCCAGGCAACCGGGTTCGGCGCAGTGCATACAGCCGTCCTTGCGGATCAGCCATTCAAGATTGCCGGCGTCGGTTTCGTGCTCGGTAAAGCGCATCAACGTCCAGGTCTCGGCCGTGAGGTCCTGGGGGTTGTCGTAGGTGCCGTGATTGTGCCCGACCTCGTCACGCAGCTCGTTCCATTCCGAACAAGCCACCTGGCAGGCCTTGCAACCTATGCACTTGGTGGTGTCGATCAGCTTGGCGACTTCCTCCAGGTTGCGCACCGAAGGCGGCACGGTGGTGGTGGCCGAACGGGCGATGATGTCTTGGCTGGCCATTTAGACTTTCTCCACGTTGACCAGGAATGACTTGGATTCCGGGGTCTGGGTGTTGCCATCGCCGAGGAACGGCACCAGGGTGTTGGTCAGGTAACCGTGGCGCGTGAGCCCGGTAAAGCCCCAATGCAACGGAATGCCGATCTGGTGCACCACTTGATTGTTGACCTGCAGTGGACGAATCCGCTTGGTCACCACCGCCACTGCTTCGATAAAGCCGCGCTTGCTGCTGACCCGCACCCGGTCACCGGCGGCTATGCCTTTCTCCTTGGCCAGCACTTCGCCGATTTCGACGAATTGCTCCGGCTGGGCGATCGCGTTGAGCTTGCAGTGCTTGCTCCAGAAGTGAAAATGCTCGGTCAGGCGATAGCTGGTGGCGGCGTATGGGTAGTCCTTGGCCACGCCAAGGGTGTCCCACACCGAATCGAAGATCCGCGCCGCCGGGTTGCTGGTGGCCTGCTTGTTTTGCGGGTGCAGCGGATTGATGCCGATGGGCGTCTCGAACGGCTCGTAGTGTTCGGGGAATGGCCCTTCGTTCATCTTGTCGACGGCAAAGAACCGCGCCACGCCTTCAGGGTTCATGATGAACGGATTCATACCCGCTTCCGGTGCCACGTCAGCCTTGAAGTCCGGCACGTCGGTGCCGGTCCAGAGTTTGCCGTTCCACCACACCAGGCGCTTTTTCGCATCCCAGGGTTTGCCTTGCACGTCAGCCGAGGCGCGGTTGTAGAGAATCCGCCGGTTGGCCGGCCAGGCCCAGGCCCAGCCCTGATGCTGGTGCATGCCATAGGGATCATTGTTGTCGCGCCGGGCCATCTGGTTGCCCAGCTCGGTCCAGCTGCCGCAGAAGATCCAGCAACCGGAGGCGGTGCTGCCGTCGTCCTTGAGCTGGCCGAACCCGGCCAGCTGCGCATTGGCCTTGACCGCAACGCCGGTGGCGTCGGTGAAGTCGGTAGTGGCGTAGCCGTTGATCTCCTTGGCCACTTCCTCCGGTGATGGTTCCTCGGGGATTTTGTACTGCCATGACAGTTTCAGCATCGGATCGGGGTATACCCCGCCATCAGCCTGATAGCGCTGACGCAGGCGCAGGAACAGCTCGCTCATGATCCGTATGTCGGTGTGCGCTTCACCCGGACCGTCGGCGCCTTTCCAGTGCCATTGCAGCCAGCGGCTGCTATTGACCAGCGAGCCATCCTCCTCGGCGAAACAGGTGGTGGGCAGCCGAATGACTTCGGTCTGGATGTCGGCGCTCTTAACATCGTTGTAAGGCCCGACATTGCGCCAGAACTCAGAGGTTTCGGTGGCCAGCGGGTCCATCACCACCAGCCATTTCAGTTTTGCCAGCGCCGCCATCACCCGGTTCTTGTCGGGCAACGCGGCGATCGGGTTGAAACCCTGGCACATGTAGCCGTTGACCTTGCCCTGGCCCATCAGGTCGAACACCTTGAGGATGTCGTAGTTGGGAATGTCGAGTTTGGGCAGGTAGTCGTAGGCCCAATTGTTTTCCGCCGTGGCGTTGGCGCCGTACCAGGCCTTCATCAGGCTGACGTGGAACTTGCCGTAGTTCTGCCAATAGGACAACTGCCCCGGGCGCAACGGTTTCTGGGTGCGCTTGATGATGTAGGCGTTGTAATCCTGCTCGGCATCCACCGGCAACGTCAGGTAGCCGGGCAGCGAGTTGGACAACAGGCCGAGGTCGGTCAGGCCCTGGATATTGGAGTGCCCGCGCAAGGCATTGACCCCGCCGCCAGGCATGCCGACGTTGCCCAGCAGCAGTTGCACCATGGCCGCGCTGCGGATGATCTGCGCGCCGATCGAATGCTGGGTCCAGCCCAGGGCGTAGAGGATGGTCATGGTCTTGCCCGGTTGCGAGCAAGTGGCGATCTCCTCCCAGATTTTCTGCATGGCATCGACCGGCATCCCGCAGATCTGGCTGGCCAGGTCGATGTTGTAGCGGCTGTAGTGCTGCTTCATCAGTTGATAGACGCAGCGCGGGTCCTGCAGGGTCGGGTCGACCTTGGCAAAACCGTCTTCCCCGAGCTCATAACCCCAGCCGGATTTATCCGTATATACGCGCTTGGTCGCATCGTAGCCGCTGAAGATTCCGTCCTCGAAGCCATAGCCGGCTTTGACGATGAACGAGACGTCGGTGTAGTTGCGCACGTACTCGTGCTGGATCTTGTCCTCGGTCAGCAGGTAATTGATCAGCCCGCCCATGAAGGCGATGTCGGTACCGGTGCGGATGGGGGCGTAATAGTCGGCCACGGATGCTGTGCGGGTAAACCGCGGGTCGACCACGATCAGCCGCGCCTTGTTGTGCGCCTTGGCTTCGGTCACCCATTTGAAGCCGCACGGATGCGCTTCTGCTGCGTTGCCACCCATCACCAGAACCAGATTCGCGTTGGCGATATCGGTCCAGTGGTTGGTCATGGCACCACGGCCGTACGTCGGGGCAAGACTTGCCACCGTCGGGCCGTGTCAGACACGCGCCTGGTTATCGAACCCCAGCATGCCAAGACTGCGAATGACCTTGTGGGTGATGTAACCCGCTTCGTTGGACGCCGCCGAGGCCGCGAGGAAACCGGTGGTCAGCCAGCGGTTCACCGTCTGGCCTGCCGCGTTCTTCTCGATAAAGTTGGCGTCGCGGTCGGCCTTCATCAGGTTGGCGACACGATCGAGTGCTTCATCCCAGGACATGCGCGTCCATTCGCTGCTGCCGGGCTTGCGCACCTGCGGGTACTGCAGGCGGCCGGGGCTGTGAATGAAGTCGAGCAGGCCGGCGCCTTTTGGGCACAGGGTGCCGCGGTTGACCGGATGGTCGGCGTCACCTTCGATGTGAATGATATTTTGCGCGACATTCTTGGAGGCATCGCCCTGGCTGTACATGATCAAGCCGCAACCGACCGAGCAATAAGGGCAGGTGTTACGGGTTTCATGGGTGTGGGCAAGCTTGAAGTGACGCACCTGTTCGGCAAACGCAGGCGTCGGGGCCATACCCAACGCACCCAGGCTAGAGCCTGCAAGGCCGATACCGGCGACCTTGAAGAATTGACGACGGCTGAGATCCATCGTGCACTCCTGATCAGGTGGAACCCGGTGCATGGCCGGGCCTTTTTGAACAACCACGGTGCCAGCAGCCTGGCTGCCGACATTTGACACTTTAGTCAAGGTATTGGCGCACGGTGTGAAAACCGACCGTCGGCCAGATTTGGTGCACACACAAAACCCTGTGGGGCCGGTTGGGTGGCCCAAATCATCAAGGCGAGCAGGCTCGCCCCCAAAGGGCCATGGGCTTATCATGGCGACCCTGCACAACCCGCCTTTACGAGACCTTCCATGACTTACGATTTTGATCAGGTGTTCGACCGCCACGGCACTGGCAGCACCAAATGGAGCCGCTACCCGGCTGACGTGTTGCCAATGTGGGTGGCCGACATGGATTTCGCCGCGCCGCCGGTAATCATCCAGGCCCTGCAAAAGCGTCTGGAGCACCCGATGGTCGGCTACAGCGTGGCCCAGCAAGACCTGCGCGAGGCTATCGTCGCCGACCTCTGGAACAAATACGCCTGGCGCGTCGAACCCCAGGCACTGATTTTCCTGCCGGGTGTCGAGTCAGGCGTCAACATGGCACTCAAGGCACTGGTGCAGGCGCAACAGAACGTTGTCGTGCAAGTCCCCAACTATCCGCCGCTGCGCCACGCGCCTGGCCATTGGGGGCTGAACAAGGTCGAACTGAATTTTGACACCCGCGCGGACGGCACCTATGCCACGCCGCTCGATACCTTGAGCCAGTCGTTGCAAGGCGGTGGTGCGCTGCTGTTGAGCAACCCGCACAACCCGCTGGGCAAGGCGTTCCCCCGGGAAGAACTGCAAGCGATTGCCGACATCTGCCTGGAGCAGGACGCCTGGATCATTAGCGACGAAATCCACGCCGAGCTGTGTTTCGACGGCCGCCAGCACACTCCGATAGCGACCCTGAGCCCGCAGGTTGCCCAGCGCACCATCACGCTGATGTCGGCGAGCAAGGCGTATAACATCGCCGGCATGAAAACCTCGTTCATGATCATTCAGGACAGCCACCTGCGCGAGCGGGTCAACCAGGCCCGCTGCGGCATGGTCGACAGCGTCAACCCGCTGGGCATGGAGGCCACCCGCGTCGCCTACAGCGAAGCGGCGCCCTGGCTGGCACAGCTCAAGGACTACCTGCAGGGCAACCGCGACTATCTGGTCGATGCCGTGCGCAGCCGTTTGCCGGGCATCAGCATGCACGTGCCGCAAAGTACCTACCTGGCGTGGCTCGATTGCTCGGCACTGGGCCTGGACAACCCGCAGCAGTTCTTCCTCGACGAGGCCCGGGTCGGCCTGAGCGCCGGGCTGGACTTCGGCGATGAGTGCCAACAGTTCGTGCGCCTGAACTTCGGCTGCCCACGGTCGCTGCTCGAAGAAGGCATCGCGCGCATGGAGCGCAGTTTGCGTAACCGGCGGGCCTGATTCATCCTCCTGTGGGAGCGGGCTTGCTCGCGAAGGCGGTGTGCCAGTCACCTCATGCGTGAATTGACACATCGCCTTCGCGAGCAAGCCCGCTCCCACAAGGGCGCTGTGTGTTACCCGGGTTAGCGCACGCTCATCCGAAATCCAACCGAACTCAAGACAAAACGCCAGAGTCCACCGTTTGACTCCTTAACCTTGAGACCGGAGATTGACGATGAACGACTACCCACGCCCCCCCTTCCCCAAGCAGCCACAACCGGTCCCCGGCTCTCAACGTAAAATGGACCCCTACCCCGACTGCGGCGAGCAAAGCTACAAAGGCTCCGGTCGCCTTGCGGGCAAGATTGCCCTGATCACCGGTGGCGACAGCGGCATTGGCCGGTCGGTGGCGATTGCCTATGCCCGTGAAGGCGCCGATGTGGTCATCGCTTACCTCAACGAGCACGAAGACGCCCGGGAGACCGCGCGCTGGGTCGAGCAGGCCGGCCGCCAGTGCCTGCTGCTGTCCGGGGACCTGGCACAGCGGGCGCACTGCCTGGAACTGGTGGAAAAAACCGTCGAACGCTTCGGCCGCATCGACGTACTGGTCAACAACGCCGCCTTCCAGATGACACACGACAATCTCGAAGACATCGCTGATGAAGAATGGGTGATGACTTTCGACGTCAACATCACGGCGATTTTCCGGGTTTGCCAGGCTGCGCTCAAGTACATGAAGCCGGGTAGCTCGATCATCAACAGCAGTTCCGTCAATTCCGACATGCCCAACCCCACCCTGCTGGCCTATGCCACGACCAAGGGCGCCATTGCCAACTTCACCGCCGGGCTTGGGCAAATGCTCGGGCCGAAGAATATCCGGGTCAACAGCGTGGCGCCTGGGCCCATCTGGACGCCACTGATCGTCTCGACCATGCCCGATGAGAGCGTGCAGGATTTCGGCGCCAACACGCCCCTTGGCCGCCCCGGTCAACCGGTCGAGGTCGCGCCGATCTACGTGCTGCTGGCTTCGGATGAAGCCAGCTACATTACCGGCCAGCGATTTGGCGTCACGGGCGGCAAACCGATTTTATGAGTGTGCCGAAAAAAATGAACCCGATGCCGTCTCCAGCGCTCAACACCGTATAGCCACTGTTATGGCGGTTGTTCCAAGCCTGGAGGTCGTCATGTCCGCACCTATCGTCAAGCTGTTCACCCAACCCAACTTCGCGTGGACGGATATTCGCAAGGAAGAGGAAGCCCACCCACGTCACTATCTCCCTCACCTGCTGCTGCTCGCCTTGATTCCGGCCGTGTGCCTGTTTATCGGGACCACCTACGTAGGCTGGAGCCTGGCGGAGAACGAAACGGTTCGACTCAGTACCCAGAGCGCCCTGCAACTGTGCGCCATGCTGTATGTGGCCATTCTGATCGGCATAGCGGTGATGGGCCTGTTCATCCGCTGGATGTCCCGCGCCTTCGAGGCCCGGCCGACGATCAATCAGTGCATAGGCTTTGCCGCGTATACCGCCACGCCTTTTTTCCTCGCCGGCATTGCCGGTCTGTACCCCAGTCGCTGGCTGGCGATTGTGGTGTTGGGGGCGGCTTCGGCCTACTCGACCTTCCTGCTGTTCGTCGGTTTGCCGACCTTCATGCATGAGCGCAAGGAACAAGGCTTGCTCAACTCGGCATGCGTCTGGGGTGTCGGGCTGCTGGTACTGGTGACAATCCTGGTGTCGATGATTCTGTTGTGGTTCAACGTGCTCACCCCTGAGTACCTGCGCGCTACTGTCGGTTAATGGGCTTTATCGCCTGGGTGGCAGTGTTTGGCGCGGTGCTGCTCACCCTGGCACTGACTTCGTCCTACCTGCGCTGGCTGCCGGTGACCACTTCGGCGGTGTGTCTGGTTCTGGGCATGGCCATCGGCCCGGCCGGCTTTGCCTGGTTGAATCTGGCGACCCAGGACATCTCCGGCTGGATGGAACACCTCACGGAAGTGGCCTTGTTGTTCTCGCTGTTCGTTTGTGGCTTGAAGTTGCGCTTGCCGTTGAAGGATCGAAACTGGCGTGTCGCAGTCTGCCTGGCCGGGCCGGTAATGCTCCTGACCATTGGCGGCGTGTGCCTGCTGTTGCACTACGTGATTGGCTTGTCGTGGGGCATTTCAGTGCTGATCGGCTCGATTCTCGCGCCGACCGACCCGGTGCTCGCCTCTCTGGTACAGGTCAACGACGCAGCCGATGTCGACAGCGTCCGGTTCGGCCTGTCCGGCGAAGCCGGCCTGAATGACGGGGTCGCCTTCCCTTTCGTGATCCTCGGCTTGCTGATGGTCCAGCATGACAGCTACCCCGGCTGGCTCGCTGACTGGGCCCTGAGCAATCTGCTATGGGCGATCCCTGCCGGCTTGCTGGTGGGCTACTCGATGGGACGTGGCATTGGCCGGCTGACATTGCTGCTGCGCACCCGCTATGGCGACAGCACCCTTTCCCATAATGACTTCCTGACTCTGGCGTTGATCGCGCTGGCCTATGTGGGCGCCGAAGCCATTCATGGCTTCGGGTTCCTGTCGGTGTTCGCCGCCGGCCTCGGTTTGCGCCAGGAAGAGGTCAAATCCATGGGCAGTCACCAGACACCGGCCGAACATGTGGTGCAAGCGGTCGTCGGCCACCAGAACGTCGAACCACAGCACGCAGTGCATGGTGATACCGATAGCCTGGAGGATAGCCAGGTCGCCGCCGGCATCATGATGGGAGACATGCTCGCCTTCGGCAGCCTGGTGGAACGGGCCATGGAAGTGTTTCTGGTGACGCTGCTCGGGGTGGTGCTCAGTGCCCATTGGGACTGGCGGGCAATACTCCTGGGCGGCGTACTGTTTTGCCTGATTCGCCCCCTCAGCGTCGTGCTCGTACCCTGGGCATCCCTGCTTGATGTACGCCAACGGCTGTTGATCGGCTGGTTTGGTATTCGCGGTATCGGCAGCCTGTACTATCTGTTCTACGCCGTGAACCACGGACTCGATCCGTCCGTGGCGGCGCTGTGCACCAATCTCACCCTGTCCGTGGTCGCGCTGAGCATCCTGGTGCACGGGATCAGCACCCAGCCGATTCTCGCTCGCTATGAACAGCGCAAGTCACTCACTTCATCGCCTGGGCAATGACCTGCACCAGATTGAGTTGGGTAAAGGGTTTGGACAGCCGAGGCAGGTGCGCGGCAAAGCCTTCCAGTCTCTCGGCGTAACCGGTGGCCAGAATGATCGGCACGCCCGGTTTCTGGATGCGGATAGCGTGGGCCAGTTGTGCGCCACTCATATGCGGCATGGCCATGTCCGTGATGATCAGGTCAATATCCGACTCGCTGGCGAACAGTTCAAGGCCCCTCGCACCCGATGTCGCGCTGATGACCCGATGCCCCAGGTCTTCGAGCAGCAGGCAGGTGCTCGTCAATACCAGGCTGTCATCGTCCACCACCAGAACGCACAAGCGTGGCACCTCGGCGATCATCCTCTGGGCCAGCGGCTGGACGACCGCCCCACCCCTGGCCACAGGCAACCACAGTTCCGCCGTCGTGCCCTGACCCTGTTCGCTCTTGAGGATGAAGCGCCCGCCCAGTTGTTCTATAAAACCATGGACCATCGATAGCCCAAGGCCGGTGCCTTTGCCGACACCCTTGGTAGTAAAAAACGGATCCATCGCCAACGCCAGGGTGGCCTGATCCATGCCCTCCCCGGAATCAGCCACCGTCAGACAGACATATCGCCCCAGCGCCAGGGCAGATTGCTGGCTGTCGACAACCTCCTCGGTGTGGGCACTGAAGACGATTTTTCCGCCGTTGGGCATGGCATCACGGGCATTGGTTGCCAGATTAAGGACTGCCAGTTCCAGTTGATTGGAATCGGCCAGAACCGATTCCAGATCGGCTGGAAAACAGGTCTCGATCTTCACCGAGGGCCCCAGGGAGCTGCGCAACAACCCGGAGATTCCGGTGACCAGGGCCGGAATAGCCACCGGCTCGGACTTCAGCTCTTGACGTCGGGCAAAGGCCAGCATGCGCTGGGTCAGGGAAACACCGCGCAAGGCTCCCTGGGTCGCGTTGTCGATCAAGCGGATGACTTTCGGATCGTCCGCAACCCGTTTGCGGACGATTTCCAGATTGCCGAGGATCACCGTCAGCAAATTATTGAAGTCGTGGGCAATGCCGCCGCTGAGCTGGCCGATAGCCTGCATTTTTTGCGCCTGGAACAGGGCTTCGCGGGTTTGCTCCAGTGCCTGCTGGGCCTGGGTGACCTCGGTAATGTCGCGGGTGATCTTGGCAAAACCGAGCAGAGTACCGGTGTCGCCCCAGATCGGATCGACAACCACATGGGCGAGGAAGCGCGTACCGTCCTTGCGTACCCGCCAGCCTTTGTTTTCGAAGCGGCCTTCGGTGCGGGCAATTTCCAGTGTCCGCTGCGGTTCGCCGGCTTCGCGGTCTTCGGGTGTGTAGAACAAAGAGAAGTGCTGGCCGATGACTTCCTCGGGCAAATAGCCCTTGATGCGCTGTGCGCCAGGATTCCAGTTGGTCAGGCGTCCATCGGGGGCGAGCATATAGATCGCATAGTCCGTCACGCTTTGCACCAGCAGGCGGAATTGCTGTTCGCTTTGCTTGAGGACCTCCTCGGCCATCTTGCGGTCGGTCAGGTCACGGGTGATCTTGGCGAACCCCAGCAGGGTGCCGGCTGAATCGCGAATCGGATCGATTACCACGTGGCACCAGAAATGCGTGCCGTCCTTGCGCACCCGCCAGCCTTCGCCTTCGAAACGCCCCTCGTGAATGGCCGTGTCCAGCGCCCGTTGCGGCAAGCCGGCACGGCGATCGGCATCGGTGTAGAACCGGGAAAAATGCTGACCGAGAATCTCGGCTTCTTCGTAGCCCTTGAAGCGCTTGGCGCCGGTGTTCCAGCTGGTAATGATGCCATCGGGGTCAATCATGTAGATCGCGTAGTCAATCACCGCATCAATCAGCAGCCGGAAACGACTGTTGTCGATGGCGCTGGTTTTGCTTCGATCTTCGCTCATTGAACACACCGAATTATTATTTCAATGGAGTATGCGACAAACCGCCAATTTGAAAAGGCACAAAAAATCGCGCTGAGCGCCAGATCACGAAGAGGCGTTTAGAACCAGCGGTGCAATGGCCCACCAGCGAGGCAGTAACTGTTTGACCTTGCTCTCGCCAAAACGGTCATCAATCAACATCACTACACCCCGATCCTGCTGGGTGCGAATCACCCGTCCGGCGGCCTGCACCACTTTTTGCACCCCAGGGTACAGGTAGGTGTAGTCGTAACCGGCGCCAAAGATGGCCGACATGCGTCGTTTCAGCTGTTCATTGACCGGGTTGAGTTGCGCCAGCCCCAGGGTGGCGATGAATGCGCCAATCAGACGCGCCCCGGGCAAATCGATGCCTTCACCAAAGGCACCACCCAATACTGCGAAACCGATACCGCGACTGTCGGCGCGAAATTGCTCGAGAAAGGCCTGGCGCTGCTGCTCGCCCATGCCTCGGGACTGCGACCACAGGTTGATGTGCGGATGCTTTTGCGCCAGCAACTGCGCCACCTGCTGCAAATAATCGAAGCTGCTGAAAAAGGCCAGGTAGTTGCCCGGACGCTCGCTGAACTGGTTGGCGATCAGGTCCACAATCGGCTCCAGGGATGCCTGCCGATGGACGTACCGCGTGGAAATTCGGCTGACGATGTGTACTTGCAGCTGGTCGGCGTGGAACGGCGATTCAACGTCAATGCACACCGTGTCAGCCGGTGTTCCCAACAAGTCGGCGTAGTAGTGCCGGGGGCTCAAGGTTGCGGAAAACAGGACAGTGCTGCGTGCAGCGGTCAGGCGTGGGCGAATGAAACCGGCAGGCACCACATTGCGCAGGCACAGCTGGGACAGGCTGCGTTTGCGCTCGAGGTCGCGCTTGCTGATGTCGAACAGATACTGCTCATCGAAGAGTTCCGCCACCCGACAAAACTGCAACAGGTCGAAGTAAAAGCTCTGCAATGCGCTGTCCAGCCCCTGGGGGTGATCATTGAGGTAATCGCCGATGCTCGCGCTGCAGGACGACAGCGCCTGCAACAGCTTTTGCGGCGCACGGTCGTAAGCCTGATAGGCACCCGTTTGCAGGTTGTGCAGGGCATTCCATTCGCGGTTGACTCGCTGTAGCGGCTTTTTCAGTACCTCGGGAGCGGTTTTACGCAAACCGCCGAGCGCCGCTTGATCGAGGGAGGCGCTGTACATCTGGCGGCCACGCTCCACCAGGTTGTGGGCTTCGTCGACCAGTACCGCGACTTTCCAGTTATTGGCCTGGGCCAGGCCGAACAGCAACGCGCTGAAATCGAAGTAGTAGTTGTAGTCGGCAACCACGACGTCCGCCCACCGTGCCATTTCCTGGCTCAGGTAATACGGGCATATTTCATGGCCCAGGGCGACCTCGCGCAAGGCGCTCTGGTCCAGCAGGCTCAGTTGGCTGGCGGCCTGACGCGCAGCGGGCAGGCGATCATAAAACCCCCGGGCCAACGGGCAGGACTCCCCATGACAGGCCTTGTCCGGATGTTCGCAGGCCTTGTCCCGGGCGACCATCTCCAGCACCCGCAGCGGCGGCGCATCGGTGCTTTGAAGCAGCACTTGGGCGGCGTCCAGGGCCAGTTTGCGCCCCGGGGTTTTCGCCGTGAGGAAGAACACCTTGTCCAGCTGCTGCGCCTGCATGGCCTTGAGCATCGGGAACAGCGTGCCCAGGGTCTTGCCGATACCGGTCGGTGCCTGGGCCATCAGGCAGCGTCCGGTGCTGACGGCCTTGAACACCGATTCGGCCAGATGGCGCTGCCCCGGTCGAAAGTCGGCATGGGGAAACGCCAGGCGCTGGGTCGCCATGTTGCGTCGTTGCCGGTGGGCCATTTCCAGCTCGGCCCAGTGCAGGAAGCGTGCGCAGTGCAGCTCGAAGAACGCTTGCAGTTCGCTGGCGCTGCAAGCCTCGACCAGACAGGTTTCCTTTTCACTGACGATATCGAAGTACACCAGTGCCACGTTGATTTGCGGCAGATTCAGTCTATGGCACATCAACCAGCCATAGATCTTCGCCTGTGCCCAATGCAACGCACGGTGGTTGGCCGGTAGTTTGCTCAGGTCGCCGCGATAGGTCTTGACCTCCTCCAGGCAGTTTTGCCCGGGATCGTAGCCGTCCGCCCTGCCCTTGACTGTCAATGCCTGGTAGACGCCTTCAAGTGCCACTTCGCTCTGATAACCCTCGCTGCGTCGCGACGCCACGGTGCGGTGCCCGACAATGCCCTCAAGCGCCGTCGGCGACGGCGTGAAACGCAGATCCAGATCACCGCTCTTGGCGGTGAACTCACTCAACGCCCGTACCGCAATGCTGTAGCTCAAGCGCTCTGCTCCACCCACTGCACATAACAAACGGCAATTGGCATGCGGTGTTCGTGGCAGAACTCGAGCCAGCGAAGCTGGTTGTCCTGCAGGCGATCGCCCGGGCCCTTGACCTCGATCATGCGGTAGGTCTTTTGCTGCGGCCAGAACTGGATCAGGTCGGGCATGCCGGCGCGATTGGCCTTGATGTCCAGCAACAGACGATTGAACCAGTGCTTGAGATGCTCCGCCGGAAGGCAATCCAGTGCCTGGTCGAGCAGTTCCTCGCTGAGTACGCCCCAGAACACGAACGGCGACTGCACGCCCCACTTGCTGGCATAACGCTCACGGATCGTCTGCACATAGCGCCCGTCGTCGAGCTCGGCCAGGCACTTCTGGAAAAGCTCGGCCCGGCGATCATGGAAATCTTCGCTGAGCAGATCCACCGGACCGCGCTGGAACGGGTGGAAGAATGCCCCCGGCAATGGCGCGAAAATCGCCGGCCAGCAGAGCAGCCCGAACAGCGAGTTGATCAGGCTGTTCTCGACGTAGTGCACCGGCGCTGTCTGTTCCGACAAATGCGCCTGGACGTAATACTCCACCGACAAGGCCGGGTCGGTTCTGGGCAGTTGCAGGTCCAGGCGTTGCATTTGCCGGGCAGAGGCACGTTTGATCGGCGGGCCACCGAGTTTGCGCCGCAATCTGGGCATCACCCGCAGCAGTTGCTGTTGTTCGGCGGCGCTTTGCGGGGCCAGTTCGGCCTGACTGGCGAGGTCCATGGCCTGTTGGTACTCGGCGCAGCGTTCCAGCACACGGATCAGGCGCAGGCGCGCACCGGGATAAGCACAATCGCGGTACAGGCCCAAGGCTGTGGAGAAATCCGCGATGCGCTCGCAATGCTGCGCGATCTGGAACAGCAACTTGTCCCGGCGTCTATGCAGCCAGGGATTGCCCAGAACCAGATCCCTGATTCGCTCGATAACGCTTTGCAGTGCTTCGCCGGCTTCGAACTGTTGCTGGCATTCATGCAGGAAAAGGCAGGCGTCCACGTCCTCGCGGCTGCGCAGCCCACGGGAGTCGGCGCAGAATTCGACTTTTTCGTAGGTATGGATGCCCAGGTCGGCCAGCACGAATTCTGACCAGTCCTGATAAAGGTTGCCGAAAAACATCAAGCGCAGGCGATCGCACAGGCCCATGATGGTCAGACTGAACAAGCGCTCATCCAGTGACGGACACCAGTCGTTGAAACTGTTCATTTGCGGGAAATGCATGCTCAGCGCCGCCAGCCATTGGCTCTTCTTGCCCTTCGGCTGATCGATGACTGAAGCAAAGCACTGGAGGATTTCTGCCTTGAGCAACACCTCGAACAATGTCTCGACCGGCACCGGCATGCGTTCATCGACCCAACCCAGTTCAAGCAAAGGGCCGACAGCGGCCTGGACGTCACCGATCTCGGTGTAGACCAGCTTGCTCGCGCGAAAGTGAATGCCCTTGCGCATCACCATCCTGACCAGCAACGCCCTCGATTCACGGGGCAAGACCTTGAAGGTGGCAATGAAGCGTTGCTCATCGACGCTCAGTACATCGGCATAGCGAAGCTCAAGCCACTCAAGCACTTGCATGAAGTTGTTCAAGTAATAGAACGGGTCATCGAGGGGGTTTGCGGTCACGGGAAAATGCGCCATGGCGATCGAGTACTGGTTATGCGTACAGATAACAGTTACGCCCCGCCCGGCGCAAACGGAAAAAGATAAGTGGCGGATAACTCCGCTATATTTTCAAGGTAGTAGAACTTTTTATCGATCCAAGGCACCAACCGCGGTAGCGGCGTGGTTGTTCAGATAATCGCGCTGTTTTTTTAGCGATGAGAGGTAGTTATGAACATCAAGACCCTGGGTTGGCCCCTGGCATTAACTGCCTTGCTGGTCTTGGCCGGATGCGCGACGCCAACGGTTGTCACCCTGCAAAACGGCACCCAGTATCTGACCAAGGACATGCCGGACACCAGGACTGAAGACGGCTTCTTCGAGTTCGAGGATATTTCCGGTGCCAAAGTGAGGGTGCGGTCTGACGAAGTAGCGACGATTCGCGTCGAAGACTGAGGGTCGGCAATCCCAACTGCTCCTTTTCCTCTTGGTGAGGCAGTTTCCGGGCACTGCCTTACACTGCGATAGACCTCATGGGATGGATCGCGCTTCCACGCAGGCATCACGTCATGATTCAGGTGAAACCGAAATGAATAGGGTCACGCGACTTCTGGTCTCTCTGGCCGCCGCCAGTGCGTGTGCGGCAACGAGCCTGTGTGCGGTTGCCGCGAAGCCTGCGCCGGTGTTCAAAACCAGCTTCGATTGCACCGGCACCCGGGCATCTGTCGAAAAGCTGATCTGCCGCGACTCGCAACTGGCGCAGATGGATCTGGAGTTGCAGCGACTCTATCTGCTGGCGCTGACGGATGACCATTCGCAGCCGCCCCCACGTAAAGTCGAGACCGATCAACTGTTCTGGATCGATGCCCGCAATCAGTGTGGCTCCGGGCCCGAGCCCAAGGTGTGCACGCTCCAGCGTTATGCCGAGCGCGCCTACCAGTTGCGCAAGGGTTCGGCCATTGCCAGGACCCGGGATCCAAGCCGACTCACCGATGGCCCCGCAGCCTTTCGCTGCGCAGGCCTCAACTCACCGATTGAGGCAACTTACTTTCATGTGCAACCGGGTATCGTGTTCCTGAAGTGGGCAAACACCTCAGCCTCACTCAGCCAGGTGCCGACCGGCTCAGGAAACCTGTATACGAGCAAGGATGCCCGAGCGAACTACCGCTTCTGGCAAGACGGCAACGATGCGACTTTCCAGATGCCAGGCTCAGGGCAGTTGAGCTGTACAGGCGAGCCGGCCATCTGACTGGCCCGGTTGATGGCAACGGGACGTTCTGTCCCGCTGACCTGAGCCGTGTTCTCAACTGCCGGTACGAATCTTGTTCCAGACCCGGGTACGAACCCGGTCGATGTTCAACGGCATGGCTTCCAGGGCGAACAACTTACCCATCATTTCCGGGCTCGGATAGACTTTGGTATCGTTCTTGATCGCCGGTTCGATCAGGCTGTCGGCCTGTTCGTTGCCATTGGCGTAATGCACGTAGTTGCTGACGCCGGCCATGACGTCCGGGCGCAACAGGTAATCCATGAAAGCATAACCGGCCTTTTCATCCGGAGCGTCGACGGGCATCGCGACCATGTCGAACCAGATCGCCGCGCCTTCCCTCGGGATTGAATAACCGATGTCGATGCCGTTGTTAGCTTCTTTGGCACGGTTTTCCGCTTGCAGGATGTCGCCAGAGAAACCGACTGCTACGCAGATGTCCCCGTTAGCCAGGTCACTGGTGTATTTGGACGAATGGAAATAGCTGACATACGGCCGCACTTTCAGCAGTAGAGCTTCGGCCTTTTTATAATCTTCCGGGTTTTTGCTGTGATGGGGCAGGCCCAGGTAATTCAGCGCAGCCGGGAGCAATTCCGGGCCGTTGTCGAGGATGGCTACCCCGCACTTCTGCAGCTTCTGCATATTCTCGGGCTTGAAGATCAGGTCCCAGGAATCCACTGGCGCGTTATCCCCCAACACCGCCTTGACCTTGGCAATGTTGTAGCCGATGCCGGTGCTGCCCCACAGGTACGGGAAGCCATGCTCGTTACCCGGATCGTTGCTCTGCAAGGCCTTGAGTAGCACCGGGTTGAGGTTCTTCCAGTTCGGTAACTGGCTCTTGTCGAGTTTCTTCAGGGCCCCGCCTTCGATCTGCCGTGCCATGAAGTGATTGGACGGGAACACCACGTCGTATCCGGATTTGCCGGTCATCAACTTGCCGTCGAGGGTCTCGTTGCTGTCATAGACGTCGTAGGTGAACGCGATGCCAGTTTCCTTCTGGAAGTTTTTCGTGGTGTCCGGGGCGATGTAGTCCGACCAGTTATAGATCTTGACGGTGTCCGCCGCCTGGCTGAATGACGCAACGAGCATCAACGGGGCAAGGGTCAGTGTCTTTCGCAGCATGGGTCGATTCCTGTAGGGGTGTTGTTTTTATTGGCGAGCTGGCAGGCAATCAAGGGATCAAAAAATCAAGACGTAGGTCTTGCGCACGGTTTCCTGGATATCCCAGATGCCGAGGCTGTTGGCCGGCAACATCAATGCGTCACCGGCTTCGATGTGCAGGGTTTCGCCGTCGTCCGGGGTGAAGGTGCAGCGGCCCTGGATGAAGTGACAGAACTCCTGGGCGACGATCTGCCGCCGCCAGCGCCCCGGGGTGCATTCCCAGACACCGGTTTCTACGCCATCGCTGCGTTCGACGCTGGTGGTCGAGGCCACTGCGACCAGTGTGCCCAATGGCACGGCGACCGGGTTGGACTCTTCAAGCTGGAGGGTTGCGGTGTTCTTGAATTGAGTGATGCTCATGGGAGTACCTTGTCGATGAAGCCTGTAGATGAAGTGCACGCCGTTCAGTGCATGAAACCTTCCATGAACCCCGCGACCCCGCTGGCGAGCTTGCGTCGCCAGGGCGCAGTGGACGGGTTGGCCAGGGTCTGGTCTTCATGGACGAAGCTGCGGATGATTGCGTTGTAGCCGAGCCAGCGGATGGGCTCTGGCTCCCAGGCCCTGAGTGCGTCGAGGCCGCGTTGGGGCATGACCCATGGCTGGCGAACCAGCTCGGTGTCTTGCTCGAGGATCAGGTCCGCCAGGGTTCTTCCACCCAGGTTGCTGGCGCCGACACCCTCCCCGCCGTATCCGCCGGACAAGGCGATACCACTGGCCCGGTCGCACAGCATGTGTGGTCTGAAGCGCCGGGACATGCCCAGATTGCCGCCCCAGGAGTGGGTGATCTGCACGTTCTTCAGTTGCGGGAACAATTCGCCGAACAGGTAGCGCCGCAACTCTACTTCGCTGCGGGTCAAGTCAAAGTCGTGACGCAGTTTGCCGGCGAAGCGGTAACCGCCCCGGGCCCCGAAAATCAAGCGGTTGTCTGCAGTCCGCTGACCATAGGTGACCTGGCGGCTGGCTTCGCTGAACGCCTGGCCATGGCTCAGGCCGATTTCGTCCCAGGTGGCAGCGGACAGCGGCTCGGTCGCGACGATCAGGCTCTGCACCGGCAACTGATAACGCCCCAATGGCGGCAACGTCACCGAGTACCCTTCTACCGCCGGCACCACCCAGCGGCTGCGCACCGAGGCTTTCGACGTGCGCAGGCTGCCCGACTGCCAATGGGTGACCGGGCTGTTTTCGTAGATTTTCACGCCCATGCGCTCCACCGTACGTGCCAGGCCCCTGACCAGTCTGGCCGGGTGAATGGTCGCAACGTGAGGCGCATAGATGCCGCCATAGGGCTTGGCGACTCTGATCTGTTGGGCCAATTGCTGCGCAGTTAACCAGTGGTAGTCGTGCTCGGTCAGGCCCTGGCGGTAGAGGTCATCCAGATACTGGCGCAGACTGCTTTCCTGTTCCGGATAGCGAGCAGCGCAATATAACACTCCGCCCTTGCGGTAATCGCAGTCGATACCTTCACGTTCGATGACGATCTCCACCTCATCCGGAATGCTGTGCAGAAGATCATAGGAGGCCCGACGGTCCTCGGTAGACAAGCCGGCAAGCAAGCGATCTTCGCCGAGCAGGTTGCCCATCAACCAGCCGCCATTGCGCCCCGACGCACCAAATCCGGCGGTTTGCGCTTCGACAATGGCGATGCTCAGGCCGGGGGCCTGGCGCTTGAGGTAATAGGCAGTCCAGAGTCCGGTATATCCCGCGCCGATGATGGCGACGTCGACATCCAGATCCTGTTCCAGGGACGGACGCGCCAACAGGGGCTCTTCGAGCTGGTCCATCCATAAACTGATAGTGCGCCACGCCGTCATGCAAGACTCCGCCACTCAAACTTCGATGGCGTCGATCCTAGTGTGTGGGCTCAGCGACTGTCTTGCGCGCGTGCACGCAAAGAAATTTGTTTAACGTACGCCTTGGGCGACTGGCCCGTGTGCTGACGGAAACAGCTGTAGAACGCCGACAGCGAATTGAACCCGGCGGCGAAGGCCAGCTCGTCAATGCGCAGTGGCGGCGTGGCGGTGTCCAGTGCCGCCAGCAAATGCTGCAGGCGCGCCTGGTTGACGTAGCGGTAGAAGCTTTGACCGAGCACCTGATTAAGCAGGTAGGAAATCTGATTGCGGCTGTATCCGCACTCTTTCGCCACCCGTTGCAGATCGAGCTCCGGGTCCAGATACGGCTGCTGGCCCTGGAAGTACTGCTGCAAGTCATCGGCCATGAAACTCAGTTGACGTGGCGACAGCCCCAGGCGGCTGACTGCCGGGCGCTGGTTGCCGGACGCCTTGCTCGGCGGCCGCTCGTGCACCAGAGAGGCGTATTCATTGACCCGCCAGATCAACCCGTCCTTGACGGTAATCGCCTCACTGGCACGGAACGACACCAGCCCTTCACCGCCGTTCAGGGTGATGCGGTACTGGATGAATGCGGTGCTGCCGTCCAGACGGATCCGGTCGGTGTGTTCCAGCGCCTCGTCGGGGTCACGCGGCATGCTGCTTTGCACGTACTCGCGCAGATCGGCCAGGCCCATCACCCGATTCTGGAAAAAATCGTTGTACTGGACATCCGGGTGATACAGCGCCATGACCCCATCCAGATCCCGGTGTTTCCAGCGCAAGTGATAGCGCATGACCGCCTCGCCGGTAGCCTCGGTTTGCAGCGGGCCATCATCATCGGCGTGCATAAAGTTCTCGTCGCGAAAAAGCCGAGCTTGCCCAACTTCTGCAAGCGCTTCAACGACTAAGCCGACGCCGGCATTTTGCCATCCACCCTGCAACCTGTGATCTGAATCAAAAAGATTCGCATCAATCGCCAAACGGCCTGAAAAATCCGCTTACTTTTCACACACCGATGCTACTTTAAGAGACTGTCACCGGTCGAACCAATGAAGGTTCTTCCCTCCTACCATGAGCTAAAGGAAGCGCTCGTTAATGAAGGCGGGCAACATATGAATAAAGGATTTAGCAAGGTCACTTTTCCAAACGCCTGCCAGCTGATGCGCTGGCATTTTCATCCCATGGGTTTCGAGGCGAGCATGGACGCACCGGGCAGCATGATTGCCCGTCTGTTTGACCGCGTGACAGGCGAGACCATGATCGCCATTGCGGGAATTCCTTGTGCAACGGTGATGAATGCCGCCGATGTGGAACGAATTATCGAAGCGGTGGAGGATGAGCTGGAAGCGTTCGTGCCACCGCAGATCCTCAGGAGTTATGCCTGAAGGCTGAGGATTGAAAAGCCCACGTTTTGTGGGCTTTTTCATGGCTGCTGTTCAGTGCACGGCAACCCGAATCACGCCGGTGTCTTGCCTTTACGGTGATCGGCAAAAAACGCCTTGCCCTTGCCGATCCGGTCGGAAGCCTTGGGCATATTCGCCGCCTGGGTGTCTTGCCCATCGACGTACCAATAGCAATGGCTCACAGCTCGGGTGATACCCACGTAGGCCAGGCGCAGGATCTCGTCCTTTTGCGCGCTGTCATACGGTTCGCTGTCTCCAGCCTTGCCCAGGCCCGCCATCCGGTAGACCTGGTTCTTGTAGGGTGAACTGGTCAGGTGCTGGCAATCCCCAAGCAGAAACACCGCGTCAGCCTGCAAGCCCTTGGCGCTGTGGTAGGTCAGTTGCTTCAGTCGCCGGGAATCATAGGGCAAGCTAGAATCAACATTAATTACCGACTGAATATGCTGTTCTATCAATGACTTATCGCTACTTTTTCGATAAAGCATCAAGATTGTATCGCCCTTTCTGTAATGCTCCATCAATTGCGTGGCCATGCCTTGATCATCACGATCAAGCACGTTTACCGGCAACAGCGCCCTGGGCTCACCGCTCGCCTTGGCCTTCTTGCCCGCAATCGCCGGCGCCGCCCGTACGATATGCTCGGCGGCGTCGATGATGTGCTGGTGACTGCGATAGTTATCACTGAGCATGACTCTGGTAGTGCCCGGCGACGGGAATTCCTTGTTGAACTCCATGAAGTACGTCGGTGAACTGCCGCGCCAGCCGTAAATGGACTGCCAGTCATCCCCCACACAGAGCAACGAAGAGCGCTGGGCACCGCGCCCGACGTGCATGGCCGGCCCACGACTGCGGATTTCCGTCAGGCTGGCGCGAATCCAGGAGACAATTTGCGGCGAAACGTCCTGAAATTCGTCGATCATCAAGTGTGACAAGGGCCGTAGCAGATCATCGCCGAGCAATTTGAGGTTTTCCGGCGAATGCTCACTGAACAAGGCGAACATGCGGTTGTAGGTCATCACCGGCGGTTTCTGATCGAGCAGATGATCTTCCAGCGCACGCCAGTACAGGCCCAGGGCCTCAAAGAAGTACCGGTCCGGGTCATCCTTGGCGAAACTCATCTGGCCGACAGCAGCGGGCACGTCCAGGCCGAGGTTTTCGATAAACCCGGCGGCGGCGACGAAACAGTCCAGCAGCGGCGCGCTGGCCAGCTCACCCTTGACCTTGTAATCGAAGCCCGGCCCGGCGCTGGCATCACCAGCCAGAGAGGCCAGCACCCGCTTGGATGATTCGTAACTATCTAACCAAATCAATGGCTTACGACAAAAAGCTTGAAACAGTGTGCGCTTTACAGCCCACTCCGCGCGCACGCTCAACTTGGCATTCGGGCGGCTCAGCTGCGGATTTTCCCGCGGATCAAAGCCCAATACCACCCAGGCGTCCAGGGACGGAATGTAGCCGTGGCTATGAAACTTCGCGCCGTTGATGTCGAACGCCTGCCGACTGGGCTCAATACCCTTGATCGGCCAGGCGCCGGCGCGAAACCACAGGTCTTCGAGGGTGTCACAGAGTTCTTCATCGCGTTTGGCGGCGAGTTCGGTGACCGCCACACGTTTTTGCACGTCCGGGTGGTCGCGCTCCAGCTCCTTGAGCTGCAAGGCATGGCGGGACAGTGGCCTGATCAGCTCGCGAAAGCGCTCATCGCTGCTATGCAGGCGGTGATAACAGGCGTTGAGCTGCTGGCGCTGGGCGTCGTTGATGCGCAAGTCGAACGGATTGCTGTCGACCTCGTCATCGCCACTCTGCGCCCGATGGCTGAGGTTCTCGAAAGCCTGCAGGCGCTCGAAACCGGGCAAGCTGCGAACCATCGGCAGAATCCGCGAGTGGAAGGTGCGCACCAGATCCCGCGCTTGCTTGAGGCTGATCGCCCGGCCCCAGAGCGCAAAGAGTTCGATCAGTTTGTTGATGAAGTCCTTGCGCGACTCGCGGGTGAACGTCACCACCGTCATTGAGTCGAGTTCGAATCCCAGGTAATGGCTCAGCAACAGAATGCGCAACACCAGGGTCGTCGACTTCCCTGCCCCGGCCCCTGCGATGACCGACGTGGACGGCGTATCGCTGAAGATCATTTTCCACTGGGCGGCGCTGGGCTGGGCATGGGCCGGCAGCAGTCGGGCAACATCGGCCTTCATGCGTTTTTTCAGTTCAGCGCTCAAGGGCAAGCGCCAATCGTCAAACAACATCTCGTCGACATTGGGTGGCCGGTGTTCGGTGCAGCGCGTATCCCGTATGAGCAGGACTTGCCGGCCTTCCTCCAGCCCTTCTGCCTTGCCTTCCTTGAAGCCGTAATCGACGCCGGCACTGTGCCCGCTGCGAAATCCATCAGCCTGGCCATGCAACCAGGATGCACGGTGTTGTGCATGCAGACGGGTCAGGCTGTAGCCGAAGAACCGTGCCAGCAGGCGCTTGACCAGCGGCATCTCGGCCAGGGGACGAAGTTCAGGAGGAAGATCGGGGGTGTGTTGCGGCACGCGGACTGTCTCCAGGGTGTGAGGCTGTTGAGGGCTATGGTGTCTGCATTTGCCGTGGAGTTCTAGTGAAATGCTTATGACTCATTGGCTTATACGCTGATTTGAAGGTTGCACGAGAAAGTTTCGAACCTCATTCATATCAATAGTTTCGATAGGAATACTGCAATTTTTACGCTTTTTATCGATTGTTACCTGATGGATTATGGCCAGCATCAACCACCGGTCTCGCTTCGTGGCTTAGGCGCTGCGCCCCATGACGAACCTTTTCAGGAGACGATCATGCTTGAACTCAGACCTTTCAACTCCCTCGGTGGCGCCCACCACGGCTGGCTGGATGCCCATCACCATTTTTCGTTCGCCGAGTACTACGATCCCAAGCGCATGAACTGGGGCAACCTGCGGGTATGGAACGACGACGTGATAGCCCCGGGCACCGGCTTTCCACAGCATCCGCACCGGGACATGGAAATCATCACTTACGTGCGTGAAGGTGCGATCACCCACCAGGACAATCTGGGTAACAAGGGGCGTACCGAAGCGGGTGATGTCCAGGTCATGAGCGCCGGCACCGGGATCGCCCACAGCGAGTACAACCTGGAGGCGACCGAGACGCGGATTTTCCAGATCTGGATCATTCCCAATGAATCCGGCCTGGCACCGTCATGGGGCGCCAAGCCGTTTCCAAAGGGCGAGCGTGAAGGTTTCGTGACCCTGGCCAGCGGCAAGGACGGCGACGACCAGAGCCTGCGGATCCGCGCCGACGCCAGGCTGGTGGCCGCCAACCTCAAGGCTGGCGAGTCTGCGGAGTACCGACTGGACAATGGCCGTCGTGCTTATCTGGTTCCGGCGACGGGAGTTATTGAAGTCAATGGCTTGCGCGCACAAGCTCGAGACGGCGTTGCCGTGGCCGAAGAGCAGGTGTTGCGGGTGACGGCCATCGAGGACAGCGAGATTGTGTTGGTGGATCTGGCTTGATTCACTGAACCCTTGGCAAAAAAATGGGGCGACCGATATGGTCGCCCCTTTTTTTTGTTCAATTGTGTCGTGGCGAAGGGCTTTTGTGGCGAGGGGGCTTGCCCCCGTTGGGTGGCGAAGCCACCCCCATTACAACCACCCGGGCCTTACAGATAAACCGTGCGATCTGTTTTTAGGGCGGCTGCGCAGCCCATCGGGGGCAAGCCCCCTCGCCACAGGGACGCCGGCTCGCCACAAGAACGCTGCTTCGTCACAGTAACATCGATTATTTCGCGCTAATCGCGCCATCCACCAGGGTCTGCGCCTCGGCCACCAGTTGCTTGAGGTGGTCGTCGCTGACAAAACTTTCGGCGTAGATCTTGTAGATGTCTTCAGTGCCCGACGGCCGCGCCGCGAACCAGCCGTTTTCGGTCATGACCTTCAAGCCGCCGATGGCCTGGTCGTTGCCCGGAGCGTGACTGAGGATGCTCTGAATTGCTTCGCCCGCCAGCTCGGTCGAGGTGACCTGCTGCGGTGACAGTTTGCTCAGCAGGGCCTTTTGCTCCGGGTTGGCCTTGGCATCCACGCGCACCGAGAACGGCTCGCCCAGTTCGTCGGTCAGGGCACGGTAGGCCTGGCTCGGGTCACGGCCGGTGCGGGCCGTCATTTCAGCCGCCAGCAGTGCCGGGATCAGTCCGTCCTTGTCGGTGCTCCAGACGCCGCCGTCCTTGCGCAGGAACGATGCCCCGGCGCTTTCTTCACCGCCAAAGCCCAGCGATCCGTCGAACAGGCCATCGGCAAACCATTTGAAACCGACCGGCACTTCATACAGGCGACGTCCCAGGCGTTTTGCCACGCGATCGATCAAGCCGCTGCTGACCACGGTTTTACCTACCGCCGCATCGGCGCGCCATTGCGGACGGTTCTGGAACAGGTAGTCGATAGACACCGCCAGGTAGTTGTTCGGTGCCAGCAAACCACCGGACGGGGTCACGATGCCATGGCGGTCGTGATCCGGATCACAGGCAAAGGCCACGTCGTAACGCTCTTTCAGACCGATCAGGCCTTGCATGGCGTGACTGGAGGATGGGTCCATGCGAATCTGCCCGTCCCAGTCGACCGTCATGAAGCGGAACGTCGAATCGACCTCCTTGTTCACCACGTCCAGGTCCAGGCGGTAGTGCTCGGCAATCGCCGACCAGTAGCGCACCCCTGCTCCACCCAGCGGGTCGACGCCCAGGCGAAGCTTGGCATCGCGGATCGCGTCGAAGTCGATCACGTTGATCAGGTCGGCGACGTAGGTATTGAGGTAGTCGTGACGATGGGTGGTGCCGGCCTTGAGCGCCTGCTCGTAGCTGATGCGTTTGACCCCGGCGAGCTTGTTGCTTAGCAGCTCGTTGGCCTTGGCTTCGATCCACTTGGTGATGTGGGTGTCGGCCGGGCCGCCGTTGGTTGGGTTGTACTTGTAGCCACCGCTTTGCGGCGGGTTGTGCGACGGCGTGATGACAATGCCGTCCGCCAGGCCCGAGGTGCGCCCACGGTTGTAGCAGAGGATTGCGTGGGAAACGGCCGGCGTCGGGGTGTACTCGTCGCCTTCGGCAATCATCACGGTCACACCGTTGGCCGCCAGCACTTCGAGGGCACTGGCCCCGGCTGGAGTGGACAGTGCATGGGTGTCAATGCCGACGAACAGCGGCCCATCGATGCCCTGTGCCTGGCGATACAGGCAGATTGCCTGGCTGATCGCCAGGACGTGCCATTCGTTGAAACTCAAGTCGAACGAGCTGCCTCGATGCCCGGACGTGCCGAAAGCCACGCGCTGGGTCGAAATGGCCGCATCAGGCTGGCCGGTGTAATAGGCCGTAACCAGTCGCGGGATGTCGACCAACAATTCTGCCGGTGCCGGTTTGCCCGCAAAAGGACTGAGTGTCATGCAAAACCTCTGGAAAAGAGTGGCTCGATAATAGGTCGCAGTTTACTGGCAGTTTGACCGCAACGCGACGGGATCGATTCAGGCTTTGGCAGAAGTTTTTTAACGTTGTGCTCAGTCGATTGATTCCAGGCGTAGCGCATCCCCCAGTAAACCCAAGGCCGTAGCGAGGTCGTGATCGCCGCCAAAGGTATGACTCAAGCGCAAATGCTGGGTGTACAAACCCTGCAGACTGAACAGTTCACCGGGCGCTATCACCACTTGATGAGCGACCAGACGCTGGAACACCCGGCGCAGGTTCACCTTGCGCAGCGAGTGCGCCCAGATCGTCGCGCCACCCTGAGGCTCGACCAATTGCAGGGCGTCGCCCAGGCGCTCGTGCAATAACTGGATCATGTGCCCCTTGCGCTCCTTGAGCAGGCGCCGCAACACCAGCAGATGCTGATCGATACGTCCGTTGCTGTACAGACGTGCAATGGCTTTCTGGCGAATCGGTGACAAGCGGAATGAGCGCAAGAGAAAATGTCGCTGCAACTCGGTGTTCAAATGCCGCGAAAGCAGATAGCCGTAGGGCGCTTCCGGGCCGATGAATTTTTCGAAGGTGGAAAATACCATCAATCGCTCGGGCGCCAGCAGATCGCGAAAGCGCATGGTGTCGGCTTCGAAGCCAAGTTCGCCGTGACAGTCATTCTCCAGTACCCAGCTGTCGTAGCGCTCCAGCAAGCGAGCGATGGCCCGACGGTTAGCGTCCGGCGCCAGGCTGCCATGGGGCATGTTCAACCCCGACGAAACCATCACCAGCCGCACAGGTTCAGTGTCCAGCAGCTCCTTGAGTCGATCGGGATCCAGGCTGCCATCAGTCTGCAATGGCAGCTCGATCACCCGCACGCAAGACGCCTGAAACAAACGCAGTATGGTCCAGTCGCACGGGGATTCGACCACCACGGTGGCATCCTTGAGACTGAGCACTGTGATCAGTATTTCCAGAACGCCGCGAAGGTCTGCGCCGATATAGACATTATCGGCGTGCCAGCAGCGCACCGGCGAAGTGGTATAGCGCGCGGCCAGCGCCGTACGCAGCTCCAGCTCGCCACAAGGTTGTGCGCAGGGCTGCGGGTGGCGCGGGTATTGGCGCAGCAACTCTCTTTCCATGAGCAGCAAGGGGCTATCGAGCGGCTGTAACAACGCCGGCTCATCGGCGCTCAAAACCAGCATGCCCGGACGCCTGGTACTGACATAAACGGTTTCGAGCAGATCGTTGCCGCTGTGCAGCAGGTTGATCGACGACACCGGCAATGCGTAATAACCGGATTTTGCCACCGAATAGACGCGCCCTTCTTTCTCCAGCAATGAATAGGCATATTGAATGGTCGAAATCGACACATTCAGGCGATCCGCCAGGCTGCGCAGCGACGGCAAACGCGCGCCAGAGTCGCCCACCGATTCGTTGATCAGACTGGTCAGGTATCGGTACACCGCCTGATAGGCAAAATCGGTTTCTCTCAGGTTTTTCATGGGCGCAGGCCGAACACAAAATCAGTCAGTCGACGCACGCTCAATGACCCGCTGACCATTCATCCACCACTGCGGCACCAGCAGCATCATCGGCATGACCCGAGCCCTTGGTGCTCTGCACAGCGTCCGCCAGCCGAAACACCGGCCCCATGCGATAAAGACTGGCAATCAAACTGAGGGGTAAACCGCTGACATCGACCATCCATTGCGTGATCTGTTCGGCGACCGGTTCCCCCTGCAGGGCCCGATGCAGATCAGGCATGGCCACCAGCATGCCCGGATGGCATTGACGCAGAAAACGCTCAAGTCCCGCAGCGTTGTTGGCAAAAGGTGAAAATAGCAGGCACACCAGCTGCGCCTCACTCAGGCCAAAGTTCAGCTGTACCTGCGCGGCGATCCGCCCGCGCTGCTCAGCCAACTGCACCGGGCTGCCAAATGCCGCCATGGCCTGCTGGCACAAACGCTCCGGTAGCCGCTTGCGGCGAATCATCACCAGGACGCGTTGCAGATACTCGGCGACCCCGAGCGCATAACTGCGGCCTTGAACGTATTGCGCGTGCAACCCATGCAGGTGCACCGAAATCGCCAGGCTAACGTGCTCGCTGTCACGCAGTTGTGCCTCCAGTTCGTCGACCTGACAGCCAAGAAACTCTGTCATCAGCGGCCAGCGTTCTTCCAGGTTGCTGACCAGGATGTCGTGAATATCAACGCAAGTCGTGCGACGACACATTTCAAACTTATCACCCGGTCGCCACATCGCCTGGCCTTGCTCGCCGTAGAAAGCCTGAAAACAGTCACTGCCCAGCTCATCGAGCAGCGTGAACAAGCCTTCGTAGTCGGCTGCGCCAGGTTCAGACGTGGTAATCCCGGCCCTGGCGGCAGCACGTCTGAGGCCCTCGATAAAATACTTCTGCTGACGTGGTGTATCGCCACTGATCAAGGCGTCGACACCGCCCTCCCATCGCGAGATCTGCCCGTAGAACTCGGCTGTGGCCAGATACCCCCCATCCCACAGATCGAGCGGCTCGTCCCAGGCCCGGCGATGCCCGACCAACAGCAGATTCAAGCGATTGGATTCGCGTCCGGCATCAGACATGGGGGTCAGGTGACAGAAAGGTAAAACCTCTCGGTCATCCACCATCAGCAGCTCCACTCGCGGGTCGTCATAGACAAACAGTGCGCTGTGGGTGCGATGCATGTTGTCCACCGTCGCCGGGGTCACTCCATTCAAGCGCAAGGAAGCGATGCGCAACTTGAACGTTGCTGGCGACCGGGTGGCGATAGCCAGTTGCGCGGCGCGCAGCAACGCCAGTCTGTAGCAACTGTCTCGGGACCCCGTCTGAATCGCCAGTACCTTGAAGTCGCCGATGTGCCGCATGCCCCCCGCCGCTACCCCCAGACGCTGTATCAACAATTGCAATGCCGTACGTTCGGCTCGGGAGAAAAAACCCAGCAATCGTTGCAACACTTGTTGGTAGACGTAGTTCATCGCTTGATCATGAATGCTGCTCATCTTTATTTACCTGGTACTCGTGAATTCGATATCGCGCAAACAGCGACAGGCAAACGGAGCCTGTACGGTCTGGGTCATGGACATTATTACCAAATGCTAACACTTGAATTTTCTGGCAATCATTCCAGACGTGCGAAGTTCGCCCGCCCTTTAGCCTCCGGTAAAAGCCCGAAGTGCCAGAAGGACAGGCCCTGCAGCGGTTTTATTGAAGGTCCTAGGAAATGTCCGACAGCGTCCCACAGACATTTAGCACATGAAATAAAGAAAGAAGCCGTGGTTGTCTTTGCGGTTATTACGTAACAACGCACTACTTCTGAAACATGCACCCATAATGCAAATTGATAAGCATCAGCCTGACAAACAGACATGACTCGTTCCTTGAGATGAAAGTAATCATTCAATTATCAGGGCTTAATGGCTGATTAGAAGCTACAGATTGAGAGCAAAAACCAGTTCAGTTGCTGAATCGGTCCAGCCGCAGGGCTGTGGGGGCGTTGTTGGCGGGGGTAAAGCGGCTTGTACTTGTAGGAGCGAGCATGCTCGCTCCTGCAGATGACGGCATCCGTGCGGGATTACGCCGGTTCGACCTCAAGGGCGACCCGTTCGCGGCATGGGCATTCGTCCATGTAGCGGTGAGCTTCGACAAACTGGGCAAAGGGGAAGACCCGAGTCTTGAGCGGCAGCAGAACGCGATCGGCGGTCATCTGGTTGATGTCGCGCAACGCACGCTGCAGTGCCGCCTGATCCTGGACGATGCCCAGTTCAGGTTTGCCGGTGAAGTTGCCGATGCAGTGCACGAAGAACTGAATGTTCTTCTGGAACGCTGCACAGGCCGGGAATGGCGTCTGGTTGCCACCTTGCAAGCCGTACAGCACCAGGCTGCCGCGTGGTGCCAGCACATCACCGAGCAAGGACATCTGCGGGCCGCCCAGGCCATCGAACACCACGTCCACACCACGGTTGTCGGTGATTTTGTTGACCCGCATCAGCAGATCTTCTTCCTCGGTAACGATGACTTTCTCGGCACCCAGCGCCAGCAGGTTTTCCCGCTCGTCCGCGCTTTTGGTGGCGGCAATCACGCGAATACCCATTGCCTTGCCCAGCTGTACAAAAGAAGGTCCGGCGCAGTGACTGGCATCAGTGACCAGGGCAAATTGCCCGGGTTTGACCCGCGCCAGATCGGTATAAGCGAAATAGGCGATCAACAGCGGCGTGTAATGCACGCTCGCTTCGATCGGGCTCAGGATGTCCGGGTAGCGGGTCAGTGCCGAACGCGGCAAGACAATCTGCTCGCCATAGACAGGATAATCATTGGGGCTTTCGGCCGGGAAGCTGGCGACCTTGTCACCCACTGCCAGGTCATCGACGCCGTCACCGACCGCGGTCACGATACCGGCCATTTCCTGGCCAAGGCCGGAAGGCAGGCGTGCGTGGGACGGGGCCAGATTCTGCCGCCAGAGGGTGTCGTACCAACTGATGCCAATGGCTTCGACGCGCACCTGCACTTCACCCGGTGCAGGCTGAGCGGCCGCATGCTCTTCGCATTTGAGCACCTCGGCTGGACCAAACTTGTGAAAACGGATCGTGCGGGACATCGCAAACCTCGCCAATTGAACCTCTAATGCCATGAACTCTAGCCGGGCTTTTACCCCAACACTATCTGTGGCTATTGATAGTCGACATGCCTGTCATTGATTCCGCAACCGCAGCGACATCACCCTGAACCGCAGCCGACCTGCACGGCCTGTGCAGGAAATCTGAATTACCCGTGCAGAGTACCAGCCTTTGCCCGTAATATTCCTGCTGGCCATTGTTCTCATATGGCCGCTCACGTCAAGTTTGCTGACTCTGCCAGGACTCCAGATGAATCGTAATGACCTGCGTCGTGTCGACCTGAACCTGTTGATCGTATTCGAAACCTTGATGCACGAACGCAGCGTGACCCGCGCTGCGGAAAAACTGTTCCTCGGCCAGCCAGCGATCAGTGCGGCGCTTTCGCGCTTGCGCGGTCTGTTCGACGATCCGTTGTTCGTGCGCACCGGTCGCAGCATGGAGCCGTCTGCCCGGGCGATCGAGATCTTCGCCCTGCTCTCTCCGGCACTGGACTCGATTTCCACGGCGGTGAGCCGCGCCGCCGAATTCGATCCGGCCACCAGCACCGCGGTGTTCCGCATCGGCCTGTCGGACGACGTCGAATTCGCCTTGTTGCCCATGCTGCTCAAACGCCTGCGCGCCGAATCACCGGGGATTGTCCTGGTGGTACGGCGGGTCAACTACATCCTGATGCCGGGATTGCTCGCCTCCGGGGAGATTTCCATCGGCGTCAGCTACACCACCGACCTGCCGGCAAACGCCAAGCGCAAAGTGCTGCGCCGCAGCCAGCCCAAGCTGTTGCGCGCTGACACCGTGCCGGGGCCGTTGAGCCTGGATGATTACTGCGCACGACCTCATGCGCTGGTTTCCTTCGCCGGCGACCTCAGCGGCTTTATCGATGAAGAGCTGGAAAAGCTGGGGCGCAAGCGGCATGTGGTGTTGGCGGTGCCGCAGTTCAATGGGTTGAGCACCCTGCTTGCCGGTACTGACATTGTCGCTACCGTGCCTGATTACACCGCAGATGCGCTGACGGCCGCAGGCGGTGTGCGGGCGGAAGATCCGCCGTTGCCAGTGCGCAGTTTTGAATTGCACATGGCCTGGCGTGGCTCTCAGGATAACGATCCGGGGGAGCGTTGGTTGAGATCGCGGATTCAGATGTTTTTTGGGGATCCGGACAGTCTGGCCTGATCCAGATATTTTGTTGAGGCCGATGGCGTCTTCGCGGGCAAGCCCGCTCCCACATTTGATTTGTGTGCCCCCTGTGGGAGCGGGCTTGCTTTCGAAGAAAGCAATTCGCTCCAGAGCCGAAACGTTGCATATATGCAAACCCACAACTGCCATCAAACAGATTGATTTCCTGCTGACACAAGGCGCAGCCTAGAGAGCTGAGCAGCCCTCTCATATCATTCCGAATGATAGTTACCTTCGCCCCATTCGATTCGTCCGATACAACCCCGCCGCGCATCATTCGCCAATCTCAACACATTGGCGGATTCATCCATGGAACAGTCACTCAAACATTTGCGCATCCCGTTGGCTCTGTTAGCCATAGCGGTGCTGAGCGCCTGCGGCAAGGCTCCGGAGTCCGCCGCTACATCGCCTGCAGCCAAGGTCAGCGTAGCCAGGGTGCTGGAGCAACCGGTCAACGAGTGGGACGAGTTCACCGGACGCCTTGAAGCTCCGGAAACCGTCGAGATTCGTCCACGGGTCTCCGGGCAGATCGATGAAGTGGGGTTCACCGAAGGCGCCCTGGTCAAGAAAGGCGACTTGCTGTTCCAGATCGACCCGCGTCCGTTCCAGGCCGAGGTCCGCCGCCTCGAAGCCCTGGTCGCGCAGTCCCGTGCCAATGCCACCCGCAGCGAAAACGAAGCCCAGCGTGGCGAACGCCTGCGCACCAGCAACGCCATCTCCGCTGAACTCGCCGACTCGCGCACCAGCGCCGCACAGGAAGCCCGTGCCGCCGTCGGCGCTCTGCAAGCGCAGCTGGACCTGGCGAAATTGAACCTGAGCTTTACCCGCGTCACTGCGCCTATCAGCGGTCGTGTCAGCCGCGCTGAAATCACCGCCGGCAACCTGGTGACCGCCGACACCACCCCGCTGACCAGCGTGGTCTCCACCGACAAGGTCTACGCCTACTTCGATGCCGACGAGCGCGTGTTCCTCAAGTACACCCAGCTCGCCCGCCAGGGCAAACGCGGCGCCACCACCCCGGTGTACATGGGCCTGTCCAATGAGGACGGCAATCCGCACCTGGGCCAGATGAACTTCATCGACAATCAGGTCAACCCGAAAACCGGCACCATCCGCGGTCGCGCCGTATTCGACAACAGCGACGGCAGCTACACCCCCGGCCTGTATGCGCGCCTGAAGCTGGTCGGCAGCGGCACCTACTCCGCGGTGCTGATCAACGACGAAGCGGTCGGTACCGATCTTGGCAAGAAGTTCGTGCTGGTGATGGATGCCGACAACAAGACCGCCTACCGCGCGGTGGAACTGGGTCCGAAAATCGAAGGCTTGCGCATCGTGCGCAGCGGCCTGAACAAGGACGACACGGTCATCGTCAAGGGCTTGCAGCGGGTGCGTCCGGGTTCACCGGTCAGCCCTGAAGTGATTCCGATGGCCAGCGAACAGACCCTCGCGGCCCTCGCACAACAACGACAAGCGCTGGAAGCCAGCAACCTGCCCCAAGTCGCGCCTGCCAGGGTTGCACCGGGTACGGCTGTGAAACTGGCCGCCACGACCCCACGCGGTTAAGGGAACTCGACGATGAATTTTTCCCAATTCTTCATTTCTCGGCCGATCTTCGCAGCGGTACTGTCGCTGCTGATCCTGATCGCCGGTGCCATCTCGCTGTTCCAGTTGCCGATCAGCGAATACCCCGAAGTGGTACCGCCGACCGTGGTGGTGCGCGCCAACTTCCCGGGTGCCAACCCGAAAGTCATCGGTGAAACCGTGGCCGCCCCACTGGAGCAAGCCATCACCGGCGTCGAGAACATGCTGTACATGTCCTCGCAGTCGACCGCCGACGGCAAGATCACCCTGACCATCACCTTTGCCCTGGGCACCGACCTGGACAACGCCCAGGTTCAGGTGCAGAACCGCGTGACCCGCACCGAGCCGAAACTTCCCGAGGAAGTGACACGCATCGGTATCACCGTGGACAAGGCGTCGCCCGACCTGACCATGGTGGTGCACTTGACCTCGCCGGACAAACGCTACGACATGCTGTACCTGTCCAACTACGCCTTGCTCAACATCAAGGATGAGCTGGCACGCCTGGGCGGTGTCGGTGATGTACAGCTATTCGGCATGGGTGACTACTCGCTGCGGGTGTGGCTCGATCCGAACAAGACCGCTTCACGCAATCTGACCGCCACCGATGTGGTCACCGCGATTCGCGAACAGAACCGTCAGGTGGCGGCCGGTGCCTTGGGTGCGCCTCCTGCACCGAATGCCACGGCCTTCCAGTTGTCGGTCAACACCCAGGGCCGCCTGGTGTCCGAGGAAGAGTTCGAGAACATCATCATTCGTTCTGGCGACAACGGTGAAATCACTCGCCTCAAAGACATTGCCCGGGTTGAACTGGGCTCCAGCCAGTACGCCCTGCGTTCGTTGCTGAACAACCAGCCGGCGGTGGCGATCCCGATCTTCCAGCGCCCGGGTTCCAACGCGATCGAGATCTCCAATGAAGTCCGGGCAAAAATGGCCGAACTGAAGAAGAGCTTCCCCGAAGGCATGGACTTCAGCATCGTCTATGACCCGACGATCTTCGTGCGCGGCTCCATCGAGGCGGTGGTTCACACCCTGTTCGAAGCGCTGATCCTCGTGGTGCTGGTGGTGATCCTGTTCCTGCAGACCTGGCGCGCCTCGATCATCCCGTTGGTGGCGGTGCCGGTTTCGCTGATCGGTACGTTCGCGGTGATGCACCTGTTCGGCTTCTCACTTAACGCCTTGTCCCTGTTCGGCCTGGTGTTGGCCATCGGTATCGTGGTGGACGACGCCATCGTGGTGGTGGAGAACGTCGAACGCAACATCGAGCTGGGGCTGACCCCGGTGGAAGCCACCAAGCGTGCCATGCGCGAGGTGACCGGCCCCATCATCGCCACGGCGCTGGTGCTCTGCGCGGTATTCGTACCCGCGGCCTTCATCTCGGGCCTGACAGGTCAGTTCTACAAGCAATTTGCCCTGACCATTGCCATCTCGACGGTGATCTCGGCCTTCAACTCCCTGACCCTGTCGCCAGCGCTGGCCGCCGTGTTGCTCAAGGGCCATGACGCGCCCAAGGATCGTTTCTCCAGGGTCCTGGACAAGCTCTTCGGTGGCTGGTTGTTCCGTCCGTTCAACCGTTTCTTTGAAAAGGCCAGCCATGGTTATGTCGGCACCGTTGCCCGTGTGATCCGCTCAAGCGGCATCGCCCTGCTGCTGTACGCAGGCCTCATGGTCCTGACCTTCTTCGGCTTCTCCAGCACCCCGACCGGTTTCGTACCTGGTCAGGACAAGCAATACCTGGTGGCCTTCGCGCAATTGCCGGACGCCTCGAGCCTGGATCGTACCGAAGACGTGATCAAGCGCATGTCCGAGCTGGCCCTGAAACAGCCTGGCGTGGAAAGTGCGGTGGCCTTCCCCGGCCTGTCGATCAACGGCTTCACCAACAGCCCGAACGCCGGCATCGTGTTCGTAACGCTCAAACCGTTCGACGAGCGTAAAGACCCGAGCATGTCCGCCGGGGCGATTGCCGGTGCGTTGAACGGCCAGTACGCGCAGATTCAGGAAGCCTACATGGCGATCTTCCCGCCCCCGCCGGTACAAGGCCTGGGCACCATCGGTGGTTTCCGCCTGCAGATAGAAGACCGGGGCAACCTGGGCTACGAAGAGCTGTACAAGGAAACCATGAACATCATCAACAAGAGCCACAACGTGCCGGAATTGGCTGGCCTGTTCACCAGCTACACCGTGAACGTGCCCCAGGTCGATGCCGCTATCGACCGGGAAAAAGCCAAGACCCACGGCGTGGCCGTCAGCGACATCTTCGACACCCTGCAGATCTACCTGGGTTCGCTGTATGCCAACGACTTCAACCGCTTCGGGCGCACCTATCAGGTCAACGTGCAGGCCGAGCAGCAATTCCGTCTTGAATCCGACCAGATCGGCCAGCTCAAGGTGCGCAACAACAAAGGCGAGATGATCCCGCTGGCGACCTTCATCAAGGTCAGCGACACCTCGGGCCCGGACCGCGTGATGCACTACAACGGCTTCATCACTGCCGAAATCAACGGTGCGGCCGCCCCGGGCTACAGCTCCGGCCAGGCCGAGAAAGCCATCGAGAAACTGCTCAAGGAAGAACTACCTAACGGCATGACCTACGAATGGACCGACCTGACCTACCAGCAGATCCTGTCCGGCAACACTGCGCTGTTCGTGTTCCCGCTCTGTGTGCTGCTGGCGTTCCTGGTGCTGGCGGCCCAGTACGAAAGCTGGAGCCTGCCGCTGGCGGTGATCCTGATCGTACCGATGACATTGCTGTCGGCGATTACCGGGGTGATTGCCTCCGGTGGCGACAACAACATCTTCACCCAGATCGGCCTGATCGTATTGGTAGGGCTTGCCTGCAAGAACGCGATCCTTATCGTCGAGTTTGCCAAGGACAAACAGCTGGAAGGCATGAACCCGCTGGCGGCGGTCCTGGAAGCGTGCCGCCTGCGTCTGCGGCCGATCCTGATGACCTCCTTCGCCTTCATCATGGGTGTGGTGCCCCTGGTGTTCTCCAGCGGTGCCGGTGCCGAAATGCGTCACGCCATGGGTGTGGCGGTGTTCTCCGGGATGCTCGGGGTGACCTTCTTCGGCCTGTTGCTGACGCCGGTGTTCTACGTGTTGATTCGTAACTTTGTCGAGCGGGGTCAAGCGCGCAAGGCAGCCAGGGCCACTTTGAAGCTGGAGTCGCAACAATGACGTTGAAAGCCTTCCTGCCGAGCCTGCTGGTGCTGGCCCTGAGTGCCTGCACCGTCGGCCCGGACTATAAGACCCCGACCACCGAGGCGGCGCATATCACGGCCGCCACCGATGGCGCCGCCGGCCAGAAGAACTTCGACCGCTCGCGTTTCGAAGGCATCTGGTGGCAGCAGTTCGAAGACCCGACCCTCAACCAGCTGGTGACGCAATCGCTGGCCGGCAACCGAGACTTGCGCGTGGCCTTCGCGCGCTGGAAAGCGGCGCGGGCGATTCGTGATGACGTCAGCAATGACGCCATGCCGACCATCACCAGCCGTGCGAGCAGTGACCTGGGCAAAGGTCAGATTCCCGGGGAAACCACCGATCGGGTGAATATCGAGCGCTATGACCTGGGCCTGGACATGGCCTGGGAAATCGATCTGTTTGGCCGGATCCAGCGCAACCTGGAATCGGCCAACGCCGAGCAGCAAGCTGTCGAAGCGGACCTGTACCAACTGCAAGTGAGCATGATTGCCGAACTGGTGGACTCCTACGGTCAACTGCGCGGTGCACAACTGCGGGAAAAAATCGCCTTGGCCAACCTGCAGAACCAGCAGGAGTCGCGCAAGATCACCATCAACCTGCGTGACGCAGGCGTCGGCGATCAGCTCGATGTCGAGCGCGCCGATGCGCGTCTGGCCTCGGTCGAAGCCAGCGTGCCGCAATTGCAGGCCGAGCAGGTGCGCCAGAAAAACCGCATCGCCACCCTGCTGGGCGAACGCCCGGACAAGCTCAGCGTCGACCTGAGTCCGAAAGACTTGCCAGCGATTGCCAAAGCCCTGCCGATCGGCGACCCGGGCGAACTGCTGCAACGGCGTCCGGACATCCTCAGCGCCGAACGCAAACTGGCCTCGGCCACGGCGCGCATCGGGGTAGCCAAGGCCGATCTGTTCCCGCGGGTCAGCCTCAGCGGCTTCCTTGGCTTTACTGCCGGGCGCGGTTCGCAGATCGGCTCCTCGGCGGCCAACGCCTGGGCGCTGGGCCCGAGCATTACCTGGGCGGCGTTTGACCTGGGCAGCGTGAAGGCCCGTTTGCGCGGTGCCGACGCCGATGCCGAAGGCGCCCTGGCAACCTACGAGCAGCAAGTGCTGCTGGCCCTGGAAGAATCGGAGAACGCCTTCAGCGACTACGGCAAACGCCAACAGCGGCTGATTTCGCTGATTCGCCAGAGTGAGTCCAGCCGCTCGGCGGCGAATCTGGCGGAGATTCGCTACCGCGAAGGCACAGCGGACTTCCTCGTGCTGCTCGACGCGCAGCGTGAACGCCTGGCCGCCGAAGACACCCAGGCCCAGGCCGAAGTCGACCTGTATCGCGGCATCGTCGCGATTTACAAGGCCCTCGGTGGTGGCTGGCAGCCGGAGACCGTCGCCAGCAGGTGATACCGTTTTTAAAGCGCTCCTTTGGTTGGCCGCAACCAACCAATTTCCTTGCCCCGCGTCTCATTCGGTCGCGGGGCTTTTTTTGCCTGCGTATTTTCAGGTCTACCACCATTTCCTTGTGCACACGGGACCTGTGGCGAAGGGGCTTGCCCCCGCTGGGCTGCAAAGCAGCCCCAGGATTTCTGCACCGCCAACGATTTTGTGAGTGCTGCGCACTCAATCGGGGGCAAGCCCCCTCGCCACAGCAAGCCCCCCTTGCCACAAGGTTGGCCGCAACCAACCATTTTCCTTGCCCCGCGTCTCATTCGGTCGCGGGGCTTTTTTTGCCTGCGTGTTTTCAGCCCTACCACAATTCACCGGACCTGTGGCGAGGGGGCTTGCCCCCGCTGGGCTGCAAAGCAGCCCCAGGATTTCTGCACCGCCAACGATTTTGTGAGTGCTGCGCACTCAAWCGGGGGCAAGCCCCCTCGCCACAGAAAGCCCACTCACCACAGCAAGCCTCCTCACCACAGCAAGTCCCCCTTGCGACAAGGTTGGCCGTAACCAACCAATTTCCTTGGCCCGCGTTTCATTCGACCGCGGGGCGTTTTTTGCCTGCGTGTTTTCAGGCCTACCACCATTTTCCTTGTACGCACCGGACCTGTGGCGAGGGGGCTTGCCCCCGCTGGGCTGCAAAGCAGCCCCAGGATTTCTGCACCGCCAACGATTTTGTGAGTGCTGCGCACTCAAACAAGCCCCCTCGCCACAGAAAGCCCACTAATCACAGCAAGCCCCCTCGCCACAGAAAGCCCACTAATCACAGCAAGCCCCCTCGCCACAGAAAGCCCACTAATCACAGCAAGCCCSCTCGCCACATGGCTCGCTTCTACAGGGAGGGTCAGGGGTGATCTTGGGGTTTGTGGTTTTCCAGGACCGTTACTGTGGCCGTCGTCCCGGCCCGCAACTTGTCCTTGCCGGCGTAATCGGCGTCGATCTGTATCCGCACAGGCACCCGTTGCGCCAGTTTGACCCAAGTGTAGCTGGGATTGATGCTGGCCAACAGCCGTCCACCGGGCAGGTTTTCCCGGTCAGCGATGGCGAAGGCGATGCTTTGCACCGTGCCGCCGAAGGTCTCACCGCTCATCAATTCGATTTTAACCCGGTCGCCCTCTTCGATCCGCGGCAGCTTGGTTTCTTCAAAATAACCACTGACATAAAACGAGGCGCTGTCCACCAGCGCCAGCAAGGGACTACCTGCCGTGGCGTAATCGCCCTGACGGGTCAGCAGGTTGGTGACAAAACCACTGACCGGGGATACGACCCGGGTACGCTGCAAATTGAGTTCAGTCTGGGTCAATGCCGCGACGGCCAGTTGCACATTGGCCTGGGCCAGAATCAGGTTGGCCTGGTTGCGCAACAAATCGGCCTGGGCGACCGTCACGTCGGTGTGGGCTTTTTCCCATTCTTCCCCGGAAATGGCCGAACGATCCTTGAGGGTGCGTCGTCGTTGCTCCTCGCTCTGGCGTTGCCTGAGCAACGCTTCACTGGCGGTAATGTTCGCCTCGGCCTGCCCCAGCGACGCTTTCGCTACTTCCACGGAACGCTTGGCATGTTCCACGGCCAGCGTGTAGCGCGCCGGGTCAATCGCCAGCAAAACCTGGCCTTTTTCTACATGCTGGTTGTCCTGCACGCTCAGGCTGACGATGCGCCCCGTGACATCGGCGGACAAGGTCACCACATCGGCACGCACCCGCGCATCACGGGTCCAGGGCGCGCGGGTGTAATGCTCCCAGGCAAACCAGCCAAGGACCAACGCCAGCAACACCACGGCCACCGTCGAGAATCGGGAAAGGATATTCTTCAAGGCCTCAGGCTCCCATCAGCAGAATCAACGAGGCGCAGACGCAGACGTACAACGCGCCTTCGAACAGCGCCTCATGCCAGACGAACTGCAGTACACCGAAACGCCGCAAGACCCAGTCCAGCAGCAGGAAAACCGGCAAGCCCAGCAACAATGCCTGGGCAATCGGCGGGAGATAGACGCCTCCAATCTCCAGGTCAATGGGCAAGGGCCGTCACTCCTTCAACAGATCCGGGCTCAAAGAAGCCACGATAGCGCTCCACGAACGACACCACGATCAACAACGCGACGCGCATGCGAAATACTGACCATAGATGTTCGTGAACGCTGGCATGCAGACCATCGAGCTCGTCGCCCAACGTGCGCAGATTTTCCAGCACCTGGCCCGGCTCGACGCCCGGTCGGCCGGCGACCAGCCTCCCGGTCTCGCGGACCGTTGCGAACAGGCGGGTTTTGACTTGTGCACTCAACAGATCGTTGTTCTGTCCCTGTTGCCGCAGCTGATTCAAGGCAATGCCCAAGGCCATACACCCAAGGCTCACCTGAAACAAATCCCGGGACTGCGAATCCTGAGTGGCCGGCAACAAACCCAACATCATGGTCAGGCGATCAACCATGCGACTCTCGAAGGCAAACTGCTGCTGGTCGGTGGGCGGTACTTTCAACAAGGCGTAAACCTGCTCGCAGTTCTCCTTGTACAGCCGGCGTATCCGCAACACGGGCCTGAACGGGAAGATCAGTGCATAGACGCTCAACGCCAGCACGGTAGCGCAAGTATAGGCCCCGGCGAATTCGAACCACTGGACAGCGCTGTTCTGTCCTACCCCTGCGTTCACCGGACCGAGCATTAGAAAAGTGGTCAGGCCCAGGCCGATCCCGGTGCCTGTGGTTGCCGGGTTGGCCAGTCCCACCGCGACGGCGTAGAGCAGCGGCATCAGCAGCAAGGCGAGCATCTCGAAGTTACTGATCATCGGCACGAACATGAACTGCAACAGCGCCGACGCCACCAGCGCCAGCCCGAACCCCCTGGCATAACTTTGAACCGCCAGCAGCGGCCGTGGAAAAGTCGACATCAGCGAGCACAGAATCCCCACCAGGACCATGCCGCCCCGCGCGCCGTCCCAGCCGGTTTCGATCCAGATCAGCCCGGCCACCAACAAGGCGGTGAATGCGCGGATGGCATTCATGGTGGCCAGGGTAAAGTCCAGGTGCAGCGGGTTTTCCTGGCCTGCAAACATACTGCTGGCTGGCCGCCCGCTCTGGATCGCGTCACTGAGTTCCAGTATCTGTTCAAGCTGCTGCAACAGGCGCGCCTGCTCCCAGCGCAGTGACCAGGCCAGCGAGCGCAGGGTGGCCGGCATGGTCTCGGTCAATTGTTCAGCCTTGTACGCCAGCTCATCGAAACGCTGTTGCAGCGAGGTGAAATGGTGACGCTTGTCGCCGGGCAGCGAACGTCCGTGCAGTGCCAACTGATCGAGAAAGGCCAGTTCTTCGGCGCGCAGACGCTGGATTTCTTCGGGCAATTCCCCTTCCCAGCGCTCCGTCAGCAGCAGTCGCTGGTGACGCAGGGCGGTGAGTCTCGCTGTCAGCAGCACCAACTGATTACCCAACAATTGCACCAGAGCGTTTGCGCTGCGCAGGCGCGGCGCATCAAAGTACAGGTGCCGACGCACGCCCTCCAGCGCACTGATCTGGCCCAGCAACTGCATTTGCCGACGTTGAAAATCCTCCTCGCTTTCTTCAGTACGGATCACGGCACTGGCATGGGTCGCCAGCAACCTGGTGATCTGATCGATTTTGGCGAAGTAGTCCCGGGCCACCGCTTCCGGCCGCGCCGTCAGCAGGCTGACCACGCACACACAGGCCACGGCCAACAAGGTCTCGGTCACACGGGTCACCGCCAGCAAAAACGTGGCGTCCTGATCGGGTATCGCCAGTAGCGCGATGACCACGGCGGTGTAGCCACTGAGCACGAACGCCTGGGAACTGGTGTAGCGCAAAAGCGTGCCACCGGCGGTGCACAGTGCCAGCCACAGGGCCAGGGTGGTGATGAAAGGCAACGGCGCCTGGGGAAAAATCGCCATGATCGCCACCGCCACCACCGCGCCCAGGGTGGTACCGATGACCTGGCCAAAACTGCGTGCCAGCACCATGCCGCCCAGCGGCTGGCTGATAATCACCACGGCCATGATCGACCACTTGGGTTGGTCGAGGTCAAACACAAACGCCAGGTACAAGGTCAACAACCCCGCGGCGATGGTTCTCAAGGCAAACAGCAGTACCCCGCGGTCGGGGAAGAGCATCGCCTTGAAGTACTGCAGCATTGCTTGCATGAAGTTACCTGTCGAGTGATCTTAAGCAAGCGTAGTCACTGCTTCGGGCTCTCGACAGCTTTCGGGGCGAAGCGCCCTGATGGTGGGTTACACGGGTGTTCTACGACGTCAACGTTTGACTCACAGCCTGACCTGACCGAAGCTGGCGCCTCTGCAAAAGCTTGCCAGTTCCGGATTCCTGCATGCCCAAGTCCCGTCGCTACCTGCTCATCAGCCTCTGCGCCCTTTTTGTCATCGGCCTTGCGTGGTTGTCCCTGCGCAGCACCACACCGGTGGTTCCCGATGCGATCAAGCACGGCTACAGCGAAGCGCTGGCGGCAGCCCGGGCGGGTCAGCCGGGTGCCGCGCGGGTGCTTTATCAGCAACTGGCCCGCCCTGACCTGTCGCCCAAGCGGCGGGTGTGGCTGCATGCGGAGTTGCCCAACTACCCAAGCTCGGTGGCCTTGAAACTGGCCGATGCGGACTTGCAGAACGATTCGCCCGAGGTGCGTATCGCGGCGATCAAAAGCATCAACGCCCTGGTGCCCACCGGCCAGCGCAGCCTGCTGCTGGGGCCCTTGCTCGATGACCACGAGCAAAGTGTCCGGCTGGCCGCCGTCAATGCCCTGCTGGGTTTGTCACCGGATGATCTGGGGTTGTATTTCGGGCCTTTGGAGCAGGCTATAGATGCCTGGGAACAGGTGCTTAAAAGCGAGCCGCAAAGCGCCGACAACCAATATCAGCTGGCCCGACTGCACTTGCACAACGCCGAGCTCAAAGAAGCGCAACAGGCTCTGGACAATACCCTGCGCCTGGCACCGGGCAATCTGCCGGCGCTGGTCATGCAGATCGAAGTACTCGACAAGCAGGGCCAGAGCGACGCCGCCCGGCAGCTGTTGGCCAGGCAACTGCAGGCACAACCCAATTCCGCCTATCTGCAACATGCCCTGGGCATGTGGTTGCTGCATCACGACCAAAGTGAATTCGCCCTGCTTGGCCTGTCCAAAGCCGTCGAGCTGGAGCCTGATAACAAGGATTACCGCTACGACCTGGCCGTTACCCTACATGACGAACAGGAGCTTGAAGCGGCCCAGAAACAGTTGCAGGAAATCGTTCAGCGCCACCCGAATGACCGCAAGGCGCGGGTCATGTTGATCAATTACTGGAAAGAAAGCGGCCAGCTGCAAAATGTGCAGATCCTGCTGGCGCAACTCGAACAGCTCAATCCTGATGACCCGGCCCTGCAGCAAGGGCTCTGAGGTGAGCAAAAAAATTCGTTGAACGGTCGTGGCGACAAAAGGTCAAGTGATAAGGCAGCCACGGCGATTTGCACTGACCTGCCCCGCATCCCCTTGGACAAGAGAGGACGTTTTTTGTCTACATCCAACGAATTCAACCAACTCAAAGCCGCGACCGGCATCGAAGGCCTGGATGATATCCTCGCCGGCGGATTGTCTCGCGGCCATGTGTTCCTGCTCGAAGGTGAACCGGGCACCGGCAAGACCACGGTGGCCTTGCACTTCTTGATGGCCGGCGCGGCAGCCGGCGAGCGCTCGCTGTATATCACCCTCTCCGAAACCGAACGCGAGCTGCGCCAGGGTGCGCTGTCCCACGGCTGGGAACTGGGTGAAAACATCCATATTTTCGAACTGACCCCACCGGAAAGCCTGCTCAATGCCGAGCAACAGCAGACATTGCTGTATTCCTCCGACCTTGAGCTGGGTGAAGCGACCCGACAGATCTTTGAAGTGGTGGAACGCTTCAAGCCAACCCGCGTCATACTCGACAGCCTGTCCGAGATTCGCCTGTTGGCCCAGAGCTCACTGCGTTATCGTCGTCAGATCCTGGCCATCAAGCACTACTTTGTGCGTTACAACGCCACGGTTTTGTTGCTCGATGACCTGACCACCGAGTCACTGGACAAAACCGTGCACAGTGTCGCCCATGGCGTGATTCGCCTTGAAGAATTGACGCCCAGCTACGGTGCCGAACGACGACGCATACGGGTGGTTAAATACCGGGGTCAGAAATACCGTGGCGGCTTTCATGACTTCACCATCATGGCCGACGGCGTGCATGTTTTCCCGCGCCTGGTGGCCGCCGAACATCGCAGTACCTACATCCGCCAGCAATTGACCAGCGGCATACGGGAAATGGACGCCCTGCTCGGAGGCGGTATCGAGACCGGTTCCAGCACCCTGATTCTCGGCCCGGCCGGTACCGGCAAATCACTGATCTCGATGATCTTTGCCGCCTCTGCGGTTGCCAGGGGCGAAAAAGCCGCGCTGTTCATCTTCGACGAAGAACTGGGGTTGCTGTTCGAGCGCATGAAGAACATCGGCATTGATCTGCAAGTGCTGCAAGACAGCGGTAACTTGCTGATCGAGCAAGTGGATGCCGCCGAACTGTCCCCCGGCGAGTTCTCCCACCGGGTCAGACGTTGCGTCGATGAACGCAATATCAAGACCGTGGTCATCGACAGCATCAACGGCTACCAGGCGGCGATGCCGGAAGAAAATGCCCTGGTGCTGCACATGCACGAGCTGTTGCTGTACCTCAATCGCCAGGGTGCCGCGACCTTCATGACCGTTGCCCAGCACGGGCTGGTCGGCGACATGCAGGCTCCGGTGGACATCACCTATCTGGCCGACACGGTCATTCTGCTGCGCTATTTCGAGGCCCTGGGCAAGGTCCGCCGGGCCATCTCCATCATCAAGAAGCGCACCGGCAGCCATGAATCGACCATCCGTGAATATCGCATCAGTGCCCAAGGCATGACCATCGGCGAACCGCTCGATGCATTCCAGGGCGTATTGCGTGGCGTGCCCACGTATCTGGGCGCCAGTAGCCCGCTGCTTGAGGAAGACCACCGGTGACGGTGGTGAGAGCGACTTCCGAGCGTGCGATCATCCTCGCGCCACTGGGACGCGACAGCCAGATCGCCTTGATGTTGCTCAATGAAGCCGGTTTCGACGGGGTCATCAGCCGTGATCTGGCCGCCTTGTGCGGGGAGCTCGAGCAAGGCGCGGGACTGCTGCTGATCTCCTCCGAGGCCCTCATGGGCAGTGATCCCGAGCCGCTGCTGCGCTTGCTCGAGCAACAACCGGCGTGGTCCGACCTGCCGATCGTATTGCTCACTCACCATGGCGGCCCGGAACACAATCCCGCGTCACGCATTGGCCCGCAGCTGGGCAATGTCACGTTCCTCGAGCGACCTTTTCACCCGGTCACCTTGATCAGCCTGGTGACCACCGCCCTGCGGGGACGGCGACGCCAGTATGAAGCCAGGGACCGGCTGATCGACCTCAGCCAAAGCGAACTGCGCCTGCAAAACACCCTCGAAACCCTGGAACAGCAAGTAGAGGAACGCACCGCCCAGTTGCGCCACAACGAAGAGGCCCTGCGCCAGTCGCAGAAAATGGAAGCGGTCGGCCAACTCACCGGCGGCATCGCCCATGACTTCAACAACATGCTCACCGGCATCATCGGCAGTCTCGAGTTGCTGCGCCGCCGGCTGGCCCGGGGGCGCACCGAAGATCTGGACAGCCTGATCGATCTGGGAGTGACCTCGGCCAACCGCGCGGCGGGCCTGACCCATCGCCTGCTGGCGTTCTCCCGGCGCCAGTCACTGGATTCAAAACCGGTGGAAATGAACACCCTGGTAGTCTCCATGGGTGAACTGCTGCAACGCAGCATCAACGAAAGCATTCGCCTGGACATACAGTTGAGCGACAACCTTTGGGTTGCCGAAGCCGACCCCAATCAGCTGGAAAGCGCCCTGCTCAACCTGGTGATCAATGCCCGCGATGCCATGCCCGACGGCGGGAAACTGGTGGTCAGCACTTGCAATCAGCATCTGGATGAAGACTTCACCCGGGCCCACGGCAACCTCGGTGTCGGCGATTACGTGGTATTGAGTGTCACCGATACCGGCTGCGGCATGTCGCAAAGCATCATCGACCGAGCCTTTGATCCGTTTTTCACCACCAAGCCCATTGGCCAGGGCACTGGTCTTGGCCTCTCGATGATCTATGGCTTCAGCAAACAATCGGGCGGTCATGCCAGCATCCAGAGTGAACCTGGCCAAGGCACCACCGTCAGCCTCTACCTGCCGCGCTTCGGCGGCGACCTGCCCCAGGACCAGCCGGCCGACCGGCAGTACGATTCGTTCGCGTATCACGGCGAGACGGTACTGATCGTCGAGGATGATCCGGCTGTGCGCGTGCTCGTCTGTACGGTACTGAGCGATCTGGGCTATGCCTTTGTCGAGGCCGCTGATGCCGACAGCGCGGTGCCGATTCTCGACTCACCGCAGCGCATCGATCTGTTGATCAGTGACGTCGGTCTGCCCGGCATGAATGGCCGGCAGCTGGCGGAAATCGGTCGGCAGCTGCGCCCTGATCTCAAGGTGTTGTTCATCACCGGCTACGCCGAACATGCCGCCGTGCGCGGCGGCTTCCTTGACCCGGGGATGCAGATGATCACCAAGCCGTTCACCTTCGACCTGTTGACGGCGAAGGTGCAGGAGATGATCCGAATCTGAAACAAGCGCAAAACCTGTGGGAGCCAGACTGCTGGCTCCCACAGGGTCCATCGGTTCAGGCAGACATGTTTACGACAACATGTCCTGCATCAACTCCTGCAACCTGTCCAGATCAAACGGCTTGTCCAGAATCGGTGCGGTGCGCGTGATCGGGCTGTCCGTCTCGCGGATTTCCTGGGCATAGCCGCTGATGAAGATCACCTTGAGCTCCGGTCGCAGCTTCACTGCCGGCTCGGCGATCTGCACGCCGGAGATACCACCGGGCAGGCGGAAGTCAGTGATCATCATGTCCAGGTGCGGTTTGCTGGCGAGGATTTCGAAGGCCTGCTCACCGTTTTCGGCTTGCAGCACCCGGTAACCCTCCCCCGACAGATAAGCGACCAGCACCATCAGTATGGAGGGATCGTCTTCGACGACCAGTACAACATCTTGCGCATCTTCACTCATGGGAAGCCTTTGTTCGGTCAATTGCTGCTGATACGACCATAGGGCCGATCAGAGGTTGCGTTTATCCGGCTGTTTTCCTACAGCGGCAGACAAACGCGAAACAGGGCGCCTTCGCCAATCCGGCTCTCGACGGTAATGGTACCGCCATGGGCGGTGACAATCTGCTCCGAAATGAACAATCCCAGGCCGAGGCCGGCAACGGCATGATTGACCGATACCCGCTCGAACTGCTGAAAAATCCGCTGCTGGTTCTCCTCACTGATGCCAATCCCTTGATCACGCACTTCCACTATTGCCTGCGGCCCGTCACTGTACACCTTCACGCTGACCGGACTCTTGGCGCCATAACGCAGGGCGTTGGTCAGCAAGTTGGAAATGACCTGTTCGATGCGAAACTCATCCCAACTGCCGATGACCGGTTGACCGGCATCCAGTGTCACCGAGGACTCGGCGGCCTCGACCTGAGGGGCGAAACTCTCCAGCAAGCCACGTACCAATGCCGCCAGATCAAAACTTCTGGCCTGGATTGACAGTTTACCGGTACGAATCCGCGACACATCGAGCATGTCTTCGATCAGGCGAATCAGGCTTTTGATCTGCCGTTCGTCGCGCTCGACCATGGCCTGCATTTTGTCCAGGGTGAACGCGGCGGCGTTGTCCCGCGCCAGATGCATCTTGCGCAACTGGGTTTCAAGAATCAGACCGTTGAGCGGCGTACGCACTTCGTGGGCGACGATGGACATGAAGTCATCGCGCATGCGCACCGCCTGCTCCAGTTCCAGCTGGGTGTTTTGCAAGCGATTGAGCAACGCCTCCTGCTCGCGGCGACTCTCCTGCAGGGCCAGCACCTGCTCTTTCATCGCCTTGCTCTGGCGGTACAGGTCGACGAAGACATTGACCTTGCTCTTGACCGCATGGATATCCAGCGGCTTGTGCAGGAAATCCACGGCGCCGCTTTCGTAGCCCTTGAATGCGTAGTTCAGTTCACGGCCGGCGGCACTGACGAACACGATCGGAATGTTCCTGGTCTTTTCCGTGCCGCGCATCAGTTCGGCCAGTTCAAAGCCATTCATGCCAGGCATCTGCACGTCGAGAATGGCCATGGCAAATTCGTGTTGCAGCAACAGCGACAAGGCCTCGTCAGCGGACAATGCCTTGTACACCGTACGGTCCTCCCGCTTGATCAGCGCTTCAAGCGCCAGCAGATTCTCCGGCAGATCGTCGACGATCAGCAGTTTGGCCTGGATAGTACTTAGCATGCGATTCGTTCCAGCTCGACAAGCAGACGGCCGATGCCGCGTGTGGTGAGAATATGGTCTGGCTGGTGCAAATCCAGCGCAGCCTGAGGCATGGTGGCCACCTGGGCCTCAAGGGGGTCCTGCACGACGGTCAGGCCGCCGCGCTGTTTAACCTGAGCCAGGCCCAGCGCGCCGTCACGGTTGGCGCCGGTCAGCAACACCGCCAGCAGATTGGCTCCGTATGCATCGGAGGCCGATTCGAACAGGTAATCGATCGCCGGACGCGAATGGTGCACCCGGGGCTCCAGGCTCAGGGAAAAGCTGCGGTCCTGCTCTACCGACAAGTGATAACCGGGCGTGGCGAAATACAGGGTGCCGGCTTCCACCAGCGTCTTGTCCCCCGCCTCCACGACCGGCAGCGCGACCCTGCGCGAGAACACCTCGGCCAACTGGCTATGGCGCTGGTCCGGCAGGTGCAGCACGACGATGATCGGCAAGGCGAAGCCCGCCGGCAGCGGTTCGAGTATATGCAGCAATGCTTCGACGCCTCCGGCAGAGGCACCGATCACTATTGCTTCGATGGCGGGCTGGCCCGTTGCGCTGTTCATGATTTACGGTAGATCCGTTCCTGTTTGACCATAGCCTGGAAGTGATCGCCAAAGGCCGAAAAATCCGGGGTTTCCTTGCTGCCCAACACCAGGAATCCTCGATGGCAAAGGGATTCATGAAACAATCCAAATGCTCGATCCTGAAGCTTTTTATTAAAATAAATCAATACGTTACGGCACGATATTAATTGAGTTTCTGAAAATACGCTGTCCGTCGCCAGGCTGTGATCGGCGAAGGTCACGTTCTCGCGCAGGGTCTTGTCGAAAATGGCGTAGTCGTACGCCGCCGTATAGTAGTCGGCAAACGAACACTGGCCACCTGCCTGCTGGTAATTGGCAGTGTAGGCACGGACATTCTCCAGCGAGAAAATCCCTTGCTTGGCTTTTTCCAGTGAGTGCGGGTTGATGTCGGTGGCATAGATAATGGTGCGATCGAGCAAACCCTCCTCGCGCAGCAGAATCGCCATCGAATACACCTCTTCGCCCGTGCTGCACCCGGCAATCCAGATTTTGATCGAGGGCCAGGTCCGGAGCAAAGGCACCACTTCCTTGCGAATGGCCAGGAAGTGCGAAGGGTCACGGAACATTTCACTGACCGGTATCGTCAGCAATTGCAGCAGTTGCATGAACGCCGCGGGATCGTGCAGGACCTTGTCCTGCAGCGCCGAAATGGTATTGCATTCGAACTGGCTCAACGCATGATTGACCCGACGCTTGATCGACGCGCCGGAGTAATCGCGAAAGTCATAGCTGTATTTGAGGTAGATCGCCTCGATCAACAAGCGCAATTCGATTTCGCTATTTCGCTCCACTAGAAACGTTCCATCTTCGGTAACCACACTCTGATCAGTGAAAACAGGCGATCGAGGTCGATGGGCTTGGCCAGGTAATCGTTGGCGCCCGCCTGCAGGCAGCGCTCCTGATCGTCCTTCATGGCCTTGGCCGTGACCGCGATGATCGGCAGCTTGCGCCAGCGCGGGTCCTTGCGGATCTCGATGGTGGCTTCAAAGCCATCCATCTGCGGCATCATCACGTCCATCAACACCAGATCGAAGTCGTCGACTTCATTCAATTTATCGATCGCTTCCTGGCCATTGCGGCCGATGACCACAACGGCGCCCTTTTGCTCCAGCGCACTGGTGAGGGCAAAGATGTTGCGGACATCGTCATCCACCAGCAGCACCTTGCGCCCCTCGAAGACTTTGTCTCGACTGCGCGCCACCTTGAGCATCTTCTGCCGTTCCTGAGACAGCCGCGATTCGACTTTGTGCAGAAAAAGTGTCACCTCATCGAGCAAACGCTCGGGCGAGCGTGCGCCCTTGATGATGATCGAGCGCGAATACTTGCGCAGTTCCGCCTCTTCGTCCCGGGTCAGGTTGCGACCGGTATAAACAATCACCGGCGGAAACGAGCAGATATCCTCGGTAGACATGCGCTTGAGCAGGTCGTTACCGAGCATGTCCGGCAATTTGAGGTCGATGATCATGCAATCGAAGACCGAGCAGCGCAGCTGGTCCAGCGCCTCCTGGGCCAGGCCCACGGCGGTGATTTCGATATCGTCGTCTCCGATCAGCCGGGCAATGCTGTCACGTTGCAGATCGTCATCTTCGACCAGCAGCACGCGTTTGACCTTCTGGGTCAGCTTGGCTTCCAGGCGGGCGAACACATCCTTGAGTTCTTCACGGGTAGTCGGCTTCACGGCGTAGCCGACGGCGCCCAGATGCATGGCCGCTTCCACCCGGTCTTCGACGGAAATCACATGCACCGGAATATGCCGGGTTTGCGCATGCTCCTTCAGACGTTGCAGCACCGTCAGGCCGGAATGATCCGGCAGGCGCATGTCCAGCAGAATGGCGTCGGGAATGAACGCTGTGGCCAGGTCATAGCCTTCATCGGCGCCATGGGCCACCAGGCACTGATAACCCAGCTCATGGGCGAGGTCGTAAAGAATATTGGCAAAGTTCGGTTCGTCCTCGACCACCAGGATGCAACGGCTGGTGAAAGGGCCCCGATGGCGATCGTCGTCGAAACGCGCAATGGCGACGTCGGCAATCTGCGGCGCAAGGATCGGTGCCGCAACGTCCGGCTTCATCGGTACCGCTGCCATTCTCATGGGTTCGGGGGTTTCCTCCCCAGGCTCAATGTAATGTTGCGGCAGCACCAGCGTGAATACACTGCCCTGCCCCGCAGTGCTGGAAACGCTGATGGAACCGCCGAGCAGCGCGGCCAGGTCCCGGGAAATCGACAGCCCCAGCCCGGTGCCACCGTAGCGGCGATTGGTGGTGCCGTCGGCCTGGCGGAAGGCTTCGAAAATGCTTTCCTGCTGATCCGCTGCAATGCCAATCCCGGAATCGCGGACAATGAATGCAATGCCGTCATTTGGCGTTGCGGCAACAGTCAGGCTGACACTGCCGTTTTCAGTGAATTTCACCGCGTTGGACAACAGGTTCTTGAGCACCTGCTCCAGGCGCTGCCGATCGGTGAACATCATCAACGGGGCACCGGCCTGCAGTTCCACGCGAAAGTCCAGCTGCTTGTCTGTCGCCAACGGCTGGAACATGCCGCGCAAACCGTCGACCAGACGCTCGACGTTGGCGTTCTCCGGACGGATTTCCAGCTTGCCGGCCTCGACCTTGGAAATGTCGAGGATATCGTTGATCAAATTCAGCAAATCGTTGCCGGCCGAATAGATCGATTCGGCGAACTTGACCTGCTCGGCGCTAAGATTTTCCTGAGGGTTTTCCGCGAGCAGCTTGGCCAGGATCAACGAACTGTTGAGCGGTGTGCGCAGCTCATGGGACATGTTGGCGAGGAATTCCGACTTGTACTTGCTGGAACGCTGCAACTCCTGGGCGCGGTCTTCAAGCTGGCTTTGCACCTGATTGAGCTCGGTGTTCTTGCGGTCCATGGCATCGCGCTGGTCGGCAAGGATCTGCGCCTGCTCGGCAAGTTGCTCATTGGTTTGTTCAAGCTCGACCTGCTGGGTTTCCAGGTGCGCCTGGGACTCCTTGAGAATTCGCGACTGTTCTTCAAGTTCTTCGTTGGCAGTCTTGAGCTCCTCCTGCTGCACTTGCAGTTCTTCGTTGAGTTGCTGGGATTGCGCCAGTACCTCCTGCAAGCGCTGGCGATAGCGAGCAGCTTCAACCGAGGTGCCAATGTTGCCGGCAATCAGCTCCAGCAGTTCAACGTCACGGTCGTTAAGCGGGCGCAGGAAGCCCAATTCGATGACACCATTGACCCGGTCGTCGTCGCTGGTCGGCACCACCAGCACACTGCGCGGCAAACCTTCACCAAGGCCGGAGCTGACTTTGAAATAGTCCTGCGGCACCTCGTCGAGACGAATCAGACGAGCCTGACTGGCCACCTGACCGATAATGCCCTCGCCCGCGTCAATCTGCTGGTCCAGTGCTTCCTGCTCCCGAGAAAAGCCATAGGAAGCGATGCGTTTGAGGCTGCCTTGCTCCTCGCGGACATAAATGGCCGCCACGGCTGAACCAAGATACTGCGCGCAAAACTGCAGAATGTTGCGTCCCAGCATGTTCAGGCTCAACTGGCCCAGCACCTGCTCGGCCAGTTCCGTTTGGCCATTGCGCAACCAGGCTTGCTGTTCCAGGCGATGGGCGCTGGCCTGTTGCGCGGCGAGATTAACGCTGTAGCTTTGCGACAGGCCCAGCAGATCACGCCGGCCGATGTAGGACAACACTGCGCTGACAGCGGCAATGAACAAGATATAAAGGCTGATGCTCCAGATCGTGGTGCGGCGGACCTCTTCGTTGCGCGCGGTACGCAGCTGTTGTTCGGTACTGATCACTTCATCATATTGCTTGCGAATTTCATCAGTCAGGCGTTTGCCCCGCCCGGCCCTGACCGCGCTGCGGTAATCGCCGCTGGTACGCTGCAAGTCGATCATCGATTGCGCGTAAGCCGTCCATTCCGCATGCAACGCCTGCAACCGGCGCAGGCGGTCGGTCTGCACCGGGTTGTCGGCGGTCAGTTCAAGCAAGGTGTCCACGGCGACAGCGATCCGCGGTTTGGCGGTTTCGTAAGGGTCGAGGAAATGCTCGTCTCCACTGAGCAGATAGCCGCGCATCCCGGTTTCCAGGTCAACAGTCAGCTTGACCGCTTCGTTGGCGTTATTGATCACCCGGTCGGTGTGCTCCACCCACTGGATCGTCGATAACAAATAGGTGATCAGCGAAACGAAAAACACCGCGCTGATGACACCCAGCCCCAACGGCAGGCTGACGTTGCGGCTAAGTAGTTTACGAAATCGTTGCTCATCAACCGAGGACGCGGAGGTCATGGGGCAGGCCTTGTGATGCTGTCGGAATGCTAGGAGTTTGCCGCAAAAATGCCACTGGGATCCAATTTTCTGACATCTTTGTTCCTAACTTCCTACATTCCGCTGCGCACGCTCACGGGCACGGGTTATTCTTGGCGCAGGTGGGCACCTGTTCTTTTTCCATACCGCCGGGAACTTGTCGGGAGCCGCCGCTTACTGATGCATGAGACCGGTGATTTCGCTCGACCGGTTACTGCCAATTATCTTCGGGAAATACATTATGTCCGCCGTCAGCGCCTCCACCATTCTTGTCGTCGAAGACGATGCCATCGTGCGCATGCTGATCGTCGATGTGCTCGAAGAGCTGGAGTACAAAGTGATCGAGGCTGATGGCAGCGAACAGGCTCTGGCGTTTCTCGACGATCGCCAGTTGCACATCGACCTGATGATGACCGATGTCGGCTTACCGGGTATGGATGGTCGCGAATTGGCCACTCGGGCCAGGACGTTACGCCCTCTGCTCCCCATCCTCTTTGCCAGCGGCTACGCCGAAAGCATTGAAGTGCCCGCAGGCATGCACGTGATCGGCAAGCCGTTCTCGATAGACCAGTTGCGTGACAAGGTCAAAGGCATCCTGGGTTGAAGCAATGCCGTAACAGGCACGCACGAGCGACTTCAGTTTCACTATCGGCTCGCGGACCGCAGCGCATTGCAGCCAGGCTGCTGATCCGTGGCGCCACCAAGGGAGCGACTATGGTTTAATTGCCACCCTCGACACTCCCTCGCTTCCCGCCCGTTTCAAGGAAATTTCCGTTCATGAGTCAGCCCCGCGCAACCAAAGTCCTGGTCATTGGTTACGTCTGGCCCGAGCCCCGCTCTTCCGCGGCCGGCGGGCACATGATGCAGATACTCGAAGCCTTCCTGCAGCGTGGCTGGGACATCACCTTCAGTAGCCCCGCCAGTTCCGGGGAACACCGGGCTGACCTGACGGCGCTGGGTATTGGCGAGGTGCCGATCGAGCTGAACAACAGCAGTTTTGATGAGTTCATTCGTGAGCTTGCCCCGGAGGTGGTGCTGTTCGATCGCTTCATGATGGAAGAGCAATTCGGCTGGCGCGTTGAAAAACACTGCCCCGATGCCATGCGGGTGCTTGAGACGTCAGATCTGCAGAGTTTGCGCGACGCCCGGCATCAACGCCTCAAGGAGCGTTTGAAAGCCTGTGACGATAACGATGATTTCAGCGAACTGTTCGCGCCGGCCTTGCGCGAAGAGTTCGAGCTCATGGCCAATACCGACGTGGCCAAACGCGAAATCGCCGCCATCTATCGGTGTGACCTGAGCCTGATGATTTCCCCCGTGGAAATCGAGCTGCTGGTCTCGCAGTTCCAGGTGCCGCGCAGCTTGCTGCATTGGTGTCCGTTGATGGTCGATCTACCGTCGACCCCGCCCGTCCCATTCGAAGACCGCGCGCACTTCCTGCACATCGGTAACTTTCGCCATGCGCCAAACTGGGATGCCGTGCTTTGGCTGAAAACCGCGATCTGGCCGATGATTCGCGCCCAGATGCCTGGCGCGCAGCTACATATCTACGGCGCCTACACCCCACCCAAGGCTACCGCCCTGCATAACCCGGCCCAAGGCTTTCATGTAATGAACTGGGCCGAAGACGCCCTGCAGGTCATGTCGGCAGCGCGGGTATGCATGGCGCCCTTGCGTTTCGGCGCGGGCATCAAAGGCAAAATCGTCGATGCAATGCTCTGTGGGACGCCTAACGTCACCACTCCCGTAGGTGCCGAAGCCATGCACGATGAACAACCCTGGCCCGGCGCCGTGACCCGCACGGCTCGAGAGTTCGCCGACAGCGCCGTACGGCTGCACAACGACAAGGCCCTTTGGCTGAACGCCCAGACCCAGGCGCATGCCTTGCTGGCCAGTCGTTACCAACAGGTTGTTCACGGACCGGCCGTGACTGAAAAGCTGCTCGATTGCCAGGCTCGCCTGCACCAGATCAGAAGAGATAACTTCACCGGCGGCATGCTGCGCCATCATCAGCACAAAAGTACTCAGTACATGGCGCAATGGATCGAAGCGAAAAACCGGATTCCACAGTGACCCTTTGAAGAGTGAACAACTATGTATCTGGTGTGTGGTGAAGCGCTGTTCGATTTCTTCAGTGAGAACGACGGGAACGGTGCAGCTTCAAAAGCGAACTTCCAGGCCATTGCCGGCGGCTCGCCGTTCAACGTTGCGGTAGGTTTGCGCCGCCTGGGCGTGGAAGCGGCGCTATTGGCCGGGTTATCCACCGACTACCTGGGTCGGCGCCTGCTACAGGTGTTGCAGGATGAAGGGGTGTGCCAGGACTTCCTTCATGACTTTGCCGCACCGACCACCCTGGCAATGGTCGCGGTAGGGGCCAACGGTTCGCCGCAGTACAGTTTCCGTGGTGAAGGTTGCGCTGATCGCCAACTGCAAGCGCATCACTTGCCAGAACTGGGATCGCAGGTGCGCGGCCTGCACGTCGGCTCGTATTCGCTGGTGGTTCAGCCAATTGCCGACACCCTGCTGGCGCTGGTGCGTCGCGAATGCGGCCAGCGCCTGATCAGTCTCGACCCGAACGTGCGGCTCAATCCCGAACCCGATATCCAGCTGTGGCGTTCGCGGATCGCAACGCTGGTGGAACTGGCGGACCTGATCAAAGTCAGCGACGAGGATTTGCACCTGCTGTATCCCGGACAAGAGCCGGCACAGGTGATCGACGACTGGTTGCAGCACCGCTGCCAGTTAGTGTTCCTGACCCGTGGCGGTAACGGAGCAACGGTTTTCAGTCGGGCGCACGGCTCGTGGTCGTTGCCCGCCCGCGAGGTGAAAATCGCTGACACCGTTGGTGCCGGCGACACCTTCCAGGCAGCATTGATCGCCTGGCTGACCGAGCGACAACTCGATTGTGTGCAAGGCGTAGCGCAATTGGGCCGCGAGCAGATCAATGAAATGCTCGCGTTTGCGATGCAGGCGGCGGCATTGACGTGCAGCAAGACCGGGCCGGACTTACCGTACCGCCACCAGCTGGGGTGAACAGATCAATCATCAAGGCGACAGGTGGCATTTTGCCGGGTTAACCTTCGCTTAACCCTGCGGTCCATACTTTACTGGACCGCACGCCCTCAGAAAATTCTGACGCCTGGTGCGGCAGGCTCGACGGTTGTCACGTCGAGCAGACTTTCCGTCCGCATCGGAGATCGTTCATGAACACTTGCACATTGCTGGTTGGCACAGCCTTCGCTTGTGCCGCATTTTCCGGCCTGTCCCAGGCCAATGAAACTACAACTTCACAAGCGGTGCCCTATCACTACGGCATGCCGTTGCACGTTAGCAAGGTGATATCGCTGACCGAACCCGACACCCTGGAGTGCAAAGTGGTGCAGGCTGACATGAAGTACATCGACGAAACCGGAAAACCGGCGCAAATCTCCTACCGTAAACTTTCCGACGCCTGCGAGAACCAAGGCTGACGGTAAAGTCCCATTGGCGTGGCGCCGGGCCTGGCGTTTGTCCAGACCTGGCGCTTGTCGGGGGCATTCGAAAACGCAGGCTAAAGAGCCTTGCTCATTCTCGGCTGGGGCTGGAAATCCATTGGATGCGGCTGATGCTGCCGTGTGCGCAGTTGAGCAACCAGCTCATTGATTTCCCGACAACCATTGAGCCCCGAGGCATCAATACCGGTCACGAATAGATCAAGGTTATCGGTTTGACTGTCGGCATAGACTTTCACCGTCATTGATAACTCGGGTGACAGCGTGCATTGGCAGCGTTTAGGCAGAAAACTGCTTTCAATGATGTTGCGAAGTTCCAAGGCAGAAAGAAACATGGCGACCCTCCATTTTGAGACAGCCTATCAATGCTGGCTCATAGGTAATCGCGGCCAGCTTTCAACAGCTACAGCACAAAACATGCCTGACTCTGCAATGAGCAGTTCATCCGCAAATCAGGAACTTAGGCCGTTCATCCAGTTATGGCCTCATGCAAATTGCAATAACTCACTTTTTTAACCCTGCAATTTACCCGCTGCCGGAGACGGATTTGCATTCGCCGCCTATGGCAGCAAGAATGCTCCAAACCATTTTACGCCAGGAGGCATCATGCGCCCATTGAAACTCAATACAACCTTCGGCTTGATCGCAGCCGCCTTTTGCAGCCTGGCGCAAGCCGGTAAACTTGAAGAAGTGGCCCCCTTTCCGAAAGCTGAAACCGGCTTTACCCGCCAGGTCATTCACCTTACCCCGCAAAGCCGGGAAGGCGACTTTCAGGTGGAAATCCTCGCCGGCAAGACCCTGACCGTGGACTGCAACCAGCAACGCCTGGGCGGCATGCTCGAGGAGAAAAACCTCGAAGGCTGGGGCTACCCGTTTTATCGTCTGGAAACAGTCATCGGCCCCATGAGTACGCTGATGGCCTGCCCCGACGGCAAGCGCAAACAGGAGTTCGTCCCGGTGGTCGGCGACGGCTTCATGCTGCGCTACAACAGCAAACTGCCAATCGTTGTGTACGTCCCCAAGGACGTCGAAGTGCACTACCGAATCTGGTCGGCATCGAGCAAGGTCGAAAAAGCCGTTCAGGAATAACCTGACCTGAGCCGCAGTTAAGTGAGGGCTACTTCAAGCCAACCTTGTACAGCCCTCCGTCAGCCTCATCGGTCAACACGTACAAATACCCGTCCGGCCCCTGTCGCACGTCGCGAATGCGCTTGTTCAGCTCTCCGAGCAAGCGCTCTTCATGCACCACCTTGTCACCCTCGAACTGCAAACGGATCAACTCCTGGCTCACCAGCGCGCCGATAAACACGTTGTGCTGCCAAGCCTTGAAACGATCGGCATCGTAAAACGCCATGCCGCTCAATCCCGGGGATTTTTCCCACACATGGTGCGGTGCAACCGTGCCTTCGGCGATTTCGCCCGTGGCTTCCGGAATCGGCTGACCGGAATAGTTGATGCCATGGGTCGCCAGCGGCCAGCCGTAATTCTTGCCTCGCTCAATGACGTTGATCTCGTCGCCGCCCCGGGGGCCGTGTTCATTTTCCCAGAGCGTGCCAGTCCACGGATTGAGCGCAGCACCTTGCGGGTTGCGCTGGCCGTAAGACCAGATTTCCGGGCGCACGCTGGCCTGACCGACAAAGGGGTTGTCTTTCGGCACCTTGCCGTCCGGATAGATGCGCACCACTTTGCCTTGCAGCTTGTCGAGGTCCTGGGCGGTCGGGCGGTCGTTGTTCTCCCCAAGGGTGACAAAAAGATAGCCGTCACGATCGAACACCAGTCGCGAGCCAAAATGGTTGCCTACCGATAGTTTGGGTTCCTGGCGCAGGATCACATGGAAATCCTTGATGGCTGCCAGGTCCTCCGACAGCCGCCCGCGCCCGACCGCGGTGCCGGCCTTGTCGCCCTGGCCACCGCCCTCGGCGTAGGACAGATAAACCATCCGGTCCTGCTTGAAGTCAGGTGACAGCGCTACATCGAGCAAGCCGCCCTGCCCCTTGGCCCAAACCTTGGGCACTCCGCTGAGCGGTGCCGACAGCTTGCCGTCGGCCGTCACCAGGCGCAGGTTGCCGGGCCGCTCCGTCACCAGGATGCCTGTACGATCGGGCAAGAACGCCAAGGCCCAGGGATGCTCCAGTCCGGTCACGATCGCAGTGACCTCAACAGTGCCCTGTTCGCTTTTCATTTCCTGCATCGGCGCCGCAGATGCCGTCGTCGTGGTGCTGATCAATGCGCTGGCGCAGAGGGTGGCGAGAAGGGTTTTACGCAACATGCACAATTCCTTTTTTCGTCAGAATGGCCGGCGGGCCGCAGCCTGCCGTTCAACGGTTGCCGGTGCCGGCATCCCGAGAGGGTGGATTGGGGATGAATACCGGCGGGCTCGCCGGGGCTTTCTGCTGCGGATAACGATTGCCGATACCACCGTTATCCAGTGTCGGCGGGCGCGGCACCGGTACCGTGTTGGGGCCACGGATTGCCGGGGCACCGGGTTGAGTACCCTGCATGCTGTTGGGATTGGCCCGGCGGATCGGGCTGTTGTACGGATTGTTGCGGGTACTGCCCGGCAGGTTTTGCGCCACCTGCAAAGAAGGCTGCAGAGGAAAGGAGGTATCCGCCACGGCCAGTGGGCTAAGGGCTGCGCTCAGGGCCAGGGCTATTGCGCCAATCACGTATCGATTCATGGGGAGCCTCTGTGCGTCAGCGTGGATAACGTCTTCGATACCACGCTACGCCCGGGGTTCGGATTTGTTAATCAAAACCTCCCCGCCAAGATGTAACACGACGTTGATCCGAGACCGCGCCGGGGCGCAAAAGCCATCGAAACTTTTGCCCGCGGCCACAGGTCACCTGAACATCACTTTCAGGAAGACGACCATGGCACGGGCAATCTGGAAAGGCGCAATCAGTTTCGGCCTGGTGCATATCCCCGTGGCACTCGTTTCGGCGACGTCTTCGCAAGGAGTGGACTTCGACTGGCTCGACAGCCGCAGCATGGACCCGGTGGGCTACAAACGCGTCAACAAGATCACCGGCAAGGAAGTCACCAAGGAGCACATCGTCAAAGGTGTGCAATATGAAAAGGGCCAATACGTGGTGTTGAGCGAGGAGGAAATTCGCTCCGCTCACCCCCTCTCGACCCAGACCATCGACATTTTTGCTTTTGTCGACAGCGATCAGATTCCTTTGCAGAACATCGATACGCCCTACTACCTGGCACCGGACAAACGCGGCGGCAAGGTCTATGCGTTGCTGCGCGAAACCCTGACCAAAACCAACAAGGTGGCGCTCGCCCGCGTGGTGTTGCACACCCGTCAGTACCTGGCGGCATTGATGCCAATGGAGTCGGCCATGGTGCTGGTAAAACTGCGTTGGCCGGCGGAGGTACGCAGCCTGGACGAGCTGGCACTGGGGGCCGATGTCACCAAAGCCGAGCTGGCCAAAGGTGAACTGGACATGGCCAAACGCTTGGTGCAAGACATGAGCGCCGACTGGTCACCGGAGGATTACCGCGACAGTTTCGAAGAAAAAATCATGGCCCTGGTGGACAAGAAAGCCCATGAAGGCAAGATCGAAAACGTTGAAACCGCCACGGGCGAAGAAGAGCGTAAAACGGCAGATGTCATTGATCTGACTGAACTGCTCAAACGCAGCCTCGGGGGCAAAAGCGCCAGTAAGGCTCCAGCCAAACCGAAGGCGAGCACCAAGCCGGCAGCGAGGAAAAAAGTCAGTAAGTGACCAATTGGATGCACCGGCCTCAAACCATGAATCAGATCAGAACAAAAACCGCCAGCAATCCGGCAAAGATCGACCATTTCTGCAGGTAATAAAGCTTTCGGTTACGCTTTTTCAGCTCCTTGCCGCGCAGGCGGAACTTATAGACTTTACCGAACAGACGGTTGATCCCGCCGACCTTGTCGCCAGCATCATTCGGTGCCCCTGCCGCAGACATCACATTGCGGCTGAACCAGCTATTGAACGCGGCCGCCCAGCGATACTTCATCGGGCGCTCGACATCGCAGAACAGTATGATGCGGTTGCTCTGCGTGGTGTTTTCGGCGTGGTGAATATAGGTCTCGTCGAACATCACGGCTTCGCCATCGCGCCAGTGATAGTTCTCGCCATCGACATTGATATAGCAACCGGGGTCATTGGGCGTTTCCAGGCCCAAGTGATAACGGTAGGAACCGGCATAAGGATCGCGGTGACGCACTAGCTTGGAGCCCGGTGGCAACTCGGCGAACATCGCGGCCTTGATCGAGCCGATACTTTGAACCAGCTCGGTGGTGCGCGGGCAGAGCTTCATCGCTGACGGATGGCTTTCGCCGTACCACTTCAGGTAAAAGCGTTTCCATCCAGTCTTGAAAAACGAATTGAAGCCGACGTCGTCGTATTGGTTCGAACGCTTGATTTCACCGGCCCGAAGCAAGTTCTGGCCTTCGGCGCGAATTTCTTCCCAATGGGCCTGCAACGGGCTCAGATCCGGAAAATCCGCAGGATTGAGGTAAGGCTTGTTGGGGATTTTCGAGCACAAGTAAAGGAAGCAATTGATCGGCGCCAGAAACGTCGAGTGATCGCTCAGTTGGCGCCCCAGCTTATGGCGCACTCGACCACGCAGATGGACATACGCAATCGATACCAGATAGATAACGGCAATGATGAGTTTCACAAATATCGTCACAGGTCAGAAGTAAACAGACTGCGCCCCTTGCCGGCCAGGCAGACCTTGAGTCTCAGGTAGCATCCGGTTACGAACCGGCGGCCTCGTAGCACATCGTTGAGCCCTGCCGACGATCGGCATCAGGCTGACAGGTGGCATTTTAGCCACAGTTTGTAACCAATAGTTAACCTGAAACTGTGAAAATCTGTCCTGTCAGGCTGTCAAAGCGTCACAGGATCCTCAACGCCCTATCGTTTAAAGAGCCAGACCAGTACAATCGCCGCCAAACTTTACGCGCTCCTCGTTGATCACGGGCAACCATCCCGGCTCAGCGCACTTTGACTCGGGTCAAGCGCGGTACAGGCGCAACCCTGGCCACTCTGAATGCTTCGCAGGAAAAACCTTTGATTTCTACAGCTAACATCACGATGCAGTTCGGCGCCAAGCCGCTTTTCGAAAACGTTTCGGTCAAATTCAACGGTGGCAACCGTTACGGTCTGATCGGCGCCAACGGTTGCGGCAAGTCGACCTTCATGAAAATTCTCGGCGATGACCTCGAGCCTTCCGGTGGCCAGGTCATGCTGGAGCCGAACGTGCGTCTGGGTAAATTGCGCCAGGACCAGTTCGCCTACGAAGAATTCACCGTGATCGACACCGTGATCATGGGTCACGAAGAGTTGTGGAAGGTCAAGGCCGAGCGCGACCGCATCTACTCGCTGCCGGAAATGAGCGAAGAAGACGGCATGGCCGTGGCCGAGCTGGAAACCGAATTCGCCGAGATGGACGGCTACACCGCCGAATCCCGCGCCGGCGAACTGCTGCTGGGCCTGGGTATCCCCCTGGAACAGCATTTCGGCCCGATGTCCGAAGTGGCTCCAGGCTGGAAACTGCGGGTATTGCTGGCCCAAGCGCTGTTCTCCGATCCGGAAGTGCTGCTGCTCGACGAACCGACCAACCACCTGGACATCAACACCATTCGCTGGTTGGAAACGATTCTCAAGGCGCGTAACAGCACCATGATCATCATTTCCCACGACCGTCACTTCCTCAACAGCGTCTGCACCCACATGGCTGACCTGGACTACGGTGAGTTGCGCCTGTTCCCGGGCAACTATGACGAGTACATGACGGCGGCCACCCAGTCCCGCGAGCAGTTGCTGTCGGACAACGCCAAGAAGAAAGCCCAGATCTCCGAACTGCAGACCTTCGTCAGCCGCTTCTCGGCCAACGCCTCGAAAGCCAAGCAGGCCACTTCCCGCGCCAAGCAGATCGACAAGATCCAGCTGGCCGAGGTCAAGCCATCGAGCCGCGTGAGCCCGTTCATCCGTTTCGAACAGACCAAGAAGCTGCACCGCCAGGCCGTGACCATCGAGCAGATGTCCAAGGGCTTCGACGGCAAGACCCTGTTCAAGAACTTCAGCTTCACCGTCGAAGCCGGCGAGCGCCTGGCGATCATCGGCCCGAACGGTATCGGCAAGACCACCCTGCTGCGCACCCTGATGGGCGAGCTGACCCCGGACGCCGGCTCCGTGAAGTGGACCGAAAGCGCGGAGCTGGGCTACTACGCCCAGGACCACGCCCACGACTTCGAAGACGATGTCAGCCTGTTCGACTGGATGGGCCAGTGGACGCAGGGCGAGCAGGTCATTCGCGGCACCCTGGGACGGATGCTGTTCTCCAACGACGAGATCCTCAAGTCGGTCAAAGTCATTTCCGGTGGTGAGCAAGGCCGCATGCTGTTCGGCAAGCTGATCCTGCAAAAGCCGAACGTACTGGTGATGGACGAACCGACCAACCACCTGGACATGGAATCGATCGAGGCGCTGAACCTGGCGCTGGAAAACTATCCGGGCACGCTGATCTTCGTCAGCCACGACCGTGAGTTCGTATCGTCCCTGGCCACCCGCATCATCGAGCTGAGCCCGAATGGCGTGACCGACTTCAGCGGCACCTACGATGACTACCTGCGTAGCCAGGGTGTGGTGTTTTAAAGGCCACACGGGATCGCGGCACCTGTAGGAGCGAGCCTGCTCGCGATGGACTAAAGAACGCCGCGTAAAACCGGCAATCACGCGTAATCGTTGACGACCATCGCGAGCAGGCTCGCTCCTACAGGGGGTCGCGTTCCCCTACAGGTTTTGCGTTCATCCGGCTCTGTCAGCAGGCTGCGATCTTTTGATCGTTAGCCTGCTTTCTTTTATTCCCCCGCCACGCCATCATGCTGCTCTTCCACCGACGCTCGCGAACCCGCCCTCATGCCTGCGCAGCAAGTGCCTCCTCAAAGCTCCATGGCGATCACCTTGCAGATCGTCTCAATTGTTTTCTATACCTTTGTTGCCTTTCTCTGCATCGGTCTGCCAATTGCCGTATTACCCGGCTATGTCCATGATCAACTGGGTTTCAGCGCCGTCATTGCCGGCCTGACCATTGGTTCACAATACCTCGCCACCCTGCTCAGCCGCCCCATGGCCGGGCGCATGTCGGACAATATCGGCACCAAGCGCGCGATCATTTACGGCTTGTCAGGCATTGTGTTAAGTGGTGTGCTGACCTGGCTGTCGGTCTTGTTGCAAAGCTTGCCCCTCGTCAGCCTGTTGATCCTGATCGCCGGACGACTGTTGCTCGGTGTTGCCCAGGGTCTGATCGGTGTCGGCACCATCAGTTGGTGCATGGGCCAGGTCGGCGCTGAACACACCGCTCGATCGATCTCCTGGAATGGCATCGCATCCTATGGCGCCATTGCCATAGGCGCCCCCTTGGGTGTGGTGATGGTCGACCGCCTGGGATTCGCCAGCCTCGGGATTGCGCTGTCGCTGCTGGCCCTGGCGGCATTGCTGTTGATTCGTGGCAAGCCTTCGGTGCCGGTGGTTCGCGGCGAGCGCCTGCCGTTCCGGGCGGTGTTCGGGCGTATAGCCCCCTTTGGCGCCAGCCTGAGCCTGGCCTCGATCGGCTACGGCACCCTGACGACATTCATCACCTTGTTTTACGTCAGCCGTGGCTGGACAGGCGCAGCGTACTGCCTGACAGTTTTTGGCGTGTGTTTCATCCTGTCGCGCCTGCTGTTCATTTCCAGCATCAACCGCTTTGGCGGATTCGCTTCTGCCATTGTTTGCATGAGCATCGAAACGGTTGGCCTGGTACTGCTGTGGCTCGCGCCATCGGCAGGTTATGCCTTGATCGGCGCCGGGCTGACCGGTTTTGGCCTGTCGCTGGTGTATCCGGCTCTGGGCGTTGAAGCGATCAAGCAGGTGCCCAATTCCAGCCGTGGCGCGGGCCTGAGTGCGTACGCGGTATTTTTCGATCTGGCGCTGGCGATTGCCGGCCCTTTGATGGGTGCGGTGGCGTTGAACCTTGGGTATTCGTGGATATTCTTTTGTGCGGCGCTACTGTCGGTGACCGGGCTTTTTCTCACTTTGTTGCTGTCACGTCGCGCCATGAGTATGGCCAGTTGAAATAGCCATTATATAAATCCATTAAAACGCTTCCAGACTCAATAACATGCAATATCCCGAATCGATTAATGCAGAGTGCCATCGTTGTTTTAAATATCAACTTCGACAAACTATCGAACACGCACTTTCATCAACTCGAATTCAGGAAATACATATAATGCGTACAACACTGACACTCCTCGCTCCGACGCTGGTGTTTTTACTTTCCCCCACCGTCCATGCGCAAGACTCGGTTCAACAGCAAATCTGCCACAATGGTGTCTGCTATGACGTAGGCGGCCCAGGTGGCATTGGCGGTGAATGTTGCCCGTTCAGTGATGAACGTCTGAAACAAAATGTGAAACCTTTGGAAAACCCAACCCAGAACCTGCTTAAACTGAATGGCGTAACATTCAACTGGAAACAAAACAACCAGGCTGATGTAGGACTTATCGCTCAGGACGTACAAAAAGTTTACCCTCAGCTGGTCCGCACTGAAGGTGATCTCCTTCAAGTGGATTATCAAAAACTTGTCGCACCGTTAATTGAATCGGTTCGCGAACTGAATGCCAGGGTACAAACCCTGGAAACAGCTTTGGCCGAAAAGTAACGGATAATGATAAGCGCCGGTCATCGCCTATTGATCGGCGGTCTGCATCCCCGCCCGTGTGGCTCTGCCGAGGGTGCGCGAGAAAAAGCTTCCGGCTTCGGAAATAAGGTTGCGGTGAATATCCGCCCGATCGACACCGTCGGCATCGGTGCACAACGCCGGCATCGAGACGATCTGCTCCTCATTGCACGGCGCCATGAACACGAAGTGCCCTGCCCCGGCCAGCAATTTGAAATCCGGGGCGACGGGCAGTTTGCGCGCCAGTGCGGCAGCGTTCTTGTCGAAGGCCACCAACTTGTCGCCATCGCCGCTGTAAAGCAGCACTGGCACGTGCACATCGGCCAGGGTGTGGCGACCAAACTTGAGGCTCAACGGAGCCATCAGCAGCAAGGCGTGGACGCGTGGATCAGCGACCGGTTGCAAATCATCGCGGTCGACAATCAGTTCCCCTTGGGTGTTACAGGCATCGCGATCATCCGGGCGCTCCTGGCAGTAGCGACGCAGGCGATCCAGGTCTGGCGTCGCGCCCGACAGAATCAATGCGGTCTCGCCGCCTGCCGAATAGCCAATGACACCCACCTGCCCGGCATTGACGAAGGGCGCTAGCATAGGGTCGCCCAAGGTAGCGGTAATGGCTTCGGAAATCTGGATCGGCCGTCCGTAGAGGTTACTCAAAGTACCGAGGCGACTGTGGTCCCTGGAATTGTCACCGGGGTGGATCACCGCCACCACCACAAAACCTTTGCGCGCCAGAGACGTGGCGAGGTCGTGCAGCGCCAGAGGTGTTCCGGTATTACCGTGGGACAGCATCAGCATTGGAAAGCGGCCGATGGCGACCTTGACGTCCTCCCCGGCCTCGACCGTATAGCCCTCCAGCTTGCTGGTGTGTTCACGGTCGCTGGAAGGATAGAACGCGATGGCCCGCATCGGTTGCAGATCAAGCGGATCGAGGAACGTCAGCTCGTGGAAGCCGACACTCCAGTGAGGACGGGACGCAGGCGCGGCGTGCACTATATTCAGGCTGGCGAGCAGGCAAATCAATAAAGCTGCACAAAGACGCATCATGGGATGCCCCACCCTGTTACCGGACCTTGAGACGTTCACCTGTGACTGCATAACTCGAGCCACAAGATGAAATCCTGCAACGACCAGAAACAAAAAAACTCCGCACCTGGTACTTGCGTATCCAGAATACAGAGTTTTTTTTGGCTTACCTGAACGCTTGCTGCCTTTTACGCAAATCTTACGCGGCAGCGAACAACTGCTCGCTGATTTGCGTGTGAGCGTCACTCATGGCTTTGTTGCGCACTTCATCGCCGTAGGCCAGGCCTTGGGCGCGAACGAACTCGATGTCGGTGATGCCGATGAAGCCGAACAGCACCTTCAGATACTCTTCGTGGGCCACACCGCTCGCCTGGCCGGCGTGCATGCCACCGGAAGTCGAGACGACCACCACTTTCTTGCCACCACACAGCCCTTCAGGACCGGCTTCGGTGTAGCGGAAGGTTTGACCGGCAACGGCAATGCGGTCGATCCAGGCCTTTAATTGCGTAGGGATGGTGAAGTTGTACATAGGCGCTGCAATCACCACGGCATCGGCGGCGAGGAACTCGGCCAGGGTCTGTGCACTCAGCTCGGCTTCGTACTGTTGCGCCGCATTACGCAGTTCAGCGGTCGTACCGGCGGCGACCAGGGTGGTGGCCGAGAAATGGCTGATAGCATCGGCGGCCAGGTCACGGTAAGTCACGACGGCGGCGGGCTCGGCGGCTTGCCAGGCTTTGACCACTTCACCACTCAACTGACGGGAAGCCGAGTTATCGCCAAGAATGCTCGAATCGATATGCAGTAGTTTCATGTGGGGTCTCCAGGTGAGGATCGCCCACAAGGGCGACCTGATGGAAACAATCCTACAGGCGAAACCAATGGCTGATTAGACGGCAACAATGCGATAGTTTGTCCCACAGACAGGACAATAAGGCTCGCACCGTGCAAGATCTCAATGACTTGTATTACTTCGCCAAAGTCGTGGAAGCCGGAGGTTTCGCCGCGGCCGGACGACTGCTGGGCATTCCCAAATCGCGGTTGTCCCGGCGCATTGCCGAACTGGAGGAGCGCCTGGGTGCCCGGCTATTGCAGCGCACCACCCGCCAGCTGAAGCTGACTGCCGTAGGCGAACGCTACCTCAGGCACTGTCAGGCCATGCTGCTGGAAGCGGAAATGGCCGACGAGGCGGTGCTCAGCATGTCCAGCGAACCCCGGGGCCGGTTACGGGTGTCCTGCCCGGTGGGGCTGGCCCACGAAATCCTGCCGGGGGTGATCCGCGACTTCCTGGAAAAATTTCCCCAGGTGCAACTGGAAGTCATGCTGCTCAACCGCCGCGTCGACCTGGTGAACGAGGGCATTGATGTCGCGTTGCGGGTACGCGAACTGGGTGACGAAGACCCACTGCTGGTCACCCGCCGCCTGCGTCAGGCGCAGATGATAATGGTCGCCAGTCCCGGGTTTTTGCATGGCCGTGCAATCAGTCATCCCGACGATCTGAAAACCCTGCCGGTGCTCGGCGCCCTCGAACCTGATCGCATGGTGCATATCCGCATGCTCGATCTGCAGGGCAAAAGCGTTGAACTGGCGCTCGAAGCGCGCCTGGGCATCGACGATTTCATCGTACGCAAGGCCAGTACCCTTGGCGGCCTGGGCTTTACCATGCTGCCAATGATGTATTGCGAACAGGAACTGGAAAATGGCTCGCTGGTGCAGTTGCTGCCCGACTGGTCCCTGCCGGGTGGCTGGCTTCAGGCGGTCTACCCTCATCGGCGCGGAGTGATGCCGGCGGTACGCGCCTGGATCGACCATCTGGTGGAATCATTCGAGGCCTGTGGAGAACGATTGCTATGAAGGACGCACGCATGAGTGAAGAAGAAGTCGCGACGTTCTGCCTTGCCTTGCCTGGAGCACGGGAAGACTACAAATGGGGTGGCGTGCGGGTGTTTTCGGTTGCCGGGAACAAAATGTTCGCCTTGCAGGGCCTGCGCGGCGATTCCCTGGCCTTCAAGGTCGATAAGGATTTGTTTCTCGGCCATTGCGACCGCCCGGGAATTGCCCCGGCCCCCTATCTGGCCCGCGCCCAGTGGATCATCATGCAAACCCCCTACCCGCTGGGCCGTGATGAGCTGCAAGACCTGTTGCGACGGTCCCACCAATTGGTCGTCGGCAGGTTGCCCAAGCGCATTCAGGTCCGATTGTTGCTTTGAACCTTGATTAGCGGAACGCACCGGACAGGTGCGAGCCGAGAAACAACAGGTCTATCCAGAACACCTGATGCAGCAACACGATGAACCAGAACACCAGTTGAAAGGAAACCTTGCGCGTCTTGTGCCGGAACACTTGTTGGGCCAGCAAGGCACCTGGCCAGCCACCGGCGAACTCCAGTGCGTGCAGGACGTTTTCCGGGGTGCGCCATTGATCGGCCTGGGCCTTGCGCTTGTCGCGCCAGTACAGCAAGAACGCCAGCACGCTGAAAATGCCGTAGGCCACCAGGGGAACCAGCGACACCCCTCGCAGCCAGAACGTAATCGAGCCCGTCAGCGGCAATGCACACAGCACCGCAAACACCAGCCATTTCAGCCGTGGGTTGCGTATTGGCCCAGCGGGCTGGCGGCCAGGCTGGCTGCGTGCATTGTATTGGCTCACGGCTTGGCCGCAGTCCAGTCGACCCAGCCGAACTGCCAGGTGGCCAGGATCAGCAAACCGAACACGATCCGATACCAGGCGAATGCCGCATAGCTGTGGTTGGCGATGAACTTGAGCAGGCCGCGCACGGCGATCATGGCGAAAATGAATGCGGTGACGAAACCGACGGCAAACACCGGGAAATCCGCGGGCACGAACAAATCACGGTACTTGTAGCCCGAGTACACCGCAGCACCGACCATGGTTGGCATTGCCAGGAAGAACGAGAACTCGGTAGCCGTCTTGCGCGACAGGCCGAACAGCAAACCGCCAATGATCGTCGAGCCCGAGCGCGAAGTGCCGGGAATCATCGCCAGGCACTGGGCGAAGCCGACTTTCAGGGCGTCCTTCCAGGTAATGTCATCCACCGTCTCGGCGTGCACTTGGTGCTGACGGCGCTCGGCCCACAACATGATGACCCCGCCAACCACCAGGGCGCTGGCCACGGTGATCGGGTTGAACAGGTAATGGTGAATCAGGTCGGCGAAGATCACCCCCAATACCACGGCCGGCAGGAATGCGATCAGCAGGTTGGCGGTAAAACGCCTGGCACTCGGCTGGGTCGGCAAACCGATAACCACATCGAAGATCTTGCGACGAAATTCCCACACCACCGCCAGAATCGCACCGAGCTGAATGATGATGTTGAAAGCCATTGCCCGCTCACCACCGAACTCGAGCAAATCGGCCACGATAATCTGGTGGCCGGTACTGGAAATGGGCAGAAACTCCGTCAGCCCTTCTACAACCCCAAGAATCAATGCCTGAAAGGCGGTCCAAAGATCCATCAATCCCCCAAAAGGCTATGCACCTGCATGCCCCAATAGTATTTTTCAAAGCAATCATTGCGATGAGCGTAACTGAAATCCCGCGTGAAACAGCCCCCACAGAACTGTGAAAGTCCGCTGATAAATCATTCAGGACCGAGAGCTTTCCATTCGGGGCCGAAATCCTATCAGACAAGCCCGGTAAACGCTGCCGCGTATTTGGACATCCGCTGCCAAGGCAGGCTGGAGACGGTTTTTTACAAGAACAACAAAGGCAGTTCGAAAACCTCGCGGCCGGCGGGTACAATCCGCCCCCTCTTCCATTTCCCCCAAGGAACCTCCATGTCCGGGCTTGAACTGTTTGCCGCCGCCCTCGGTGTCATTGCCGTCTGGCTGACGGTCAAACAGAACCCCTGGTGCTGGCCGATCGGCCTGGTCATGGTGCTGCTTTACAGCTGGATATTTTTTACGGTGAAGCTGTATTCGGACATGCTGCTGCAAGTGATTTACGCCGGCTTGCAGCTGTACGGCTGGTGGCAATGGACCCGCCCCGGGCAAACTCTACAGGGCCGCGCGGTCAGCCGCCTGGGTGGCAAGGCCGTAGCCATCAGCCTGGCGATTGGCGCATTCGGCAGCCTGTTGCTGGGCGCGGCCATGGCCCACTGGACCGATGCCGCGCAGCCTTGGCTCGATGCGGCGCTCACCGGATTCAGCCTGGTGGCGCAGGTGTGGATGGCGCAAAAACGGGTGCAATGCTGGGCGCTGTGGATTGCCCTGGATGTGATTTTCGTTGGGTTGTTCGTTTATAAAGAGCTGTACCTGACCGCCACCCTGTATGGCTTGTTCGCGATTATCGCCGTGCAGGGCTGGCGTGAATGGCGCGCCGATCCGGCGTTACGCGCATGAAAGTCCTGGTGCTGACCGGTCCGGAATCCAGCGGCAAAAGTTGGCTGGCAGCCGGGTTGCAGGAACATTTCGGCGGCGTTCGAGTGGACGAGTATGTGCGCCACTTCATAGAGCAGAATCCGCGGGACACCACCCTTGCCGACATCCCCGACATTGCTGCCGGGCAATTGCGATGGGAGGACGAGGCCCGCGCCCGACACCCGCAACTGCTGATTCTCGACACCCACTTGCTGAGCAACATCCTCTGGAGCCAGACCCTGTTTGGCGAATGTCCGGCCTGGATCGAACAAGCCCTGCTGGCCCGGCACTATGACTTGCACCTGCTGTTGTCACCGCAAGACGTCGAATGGACAGATGATGGTCAGCGCTGCCAGCCCGACCTGGGCGAACGCCAGGCATTTTTCGACAGGACTCAGGTCTGGCTCGACAGCCACGGCCAAGCTGTTCAGATTCTGGATGGAAACTGGGCACAACGCCGGCTTCAGGCACTCGACTGCGTGACTCGACTTTTGCATCCCTGCCCCTGAATTCGGGGCGTTTGCCCCCTTCGCTCCCCTGATCCAGGAAAAAACTGTCCGCTGCTGAAACACACTCCCCTGCGCAAGTGGCCCGTTTAAAAGCCCCTCATCGTTTAACGACCTGACCTGTCACGACTTTGAAACACATCGACTAGAACCCCTGTTCCAGAGCGGTGCAACGACTTTATCGGGTCCCAACCCGGTAGTTATGTCTCAGGACTGATACAGAATCAACATTGATCTATCGGCCAAATTCTGCAAGCTATTGATTTTCCAATGAAATCAAAAACCGGCACAGCTTTCGCTCCTTATCCCTGCCAGCCCACATAAAGAAGGAATTGTGCCGTGGGGATGTTCATCGATAAAGGCTTGTCCTGCCTCCTGCTGATCGCAGGTGCTGCCAGTACGCTCCTCACATTCGACGTCCAGGCTGAAGGCAACGGTGTCATCGTGCTGCAACGCGATGTACAGCCGCAGTATTTCGGTCGCAATGGTGGCAGGGACCCCTATCCGAGCACCATCAACGCCAACCCATCGGCACGGGTCACCGGCGAACTGAGCGACGCAGACATTGCCGGCGTCACCACCGGTACCGCCCTGCGCAGTAGTAATGGCCAGCACCTGAACGGTATGCAAGGCCTCAACGTCATCAGCAATCCCAATGGTATGCCCGGCATGCGCGCCAGTCACGGCGGCGGCAGCGGCAACGCCATTTCGGGGACCGTCAACCGCGCCATGAGTTCCGGCCTCGCCCCACTGGGCAGACTGGCTGGAGGTCAATGAGATGCGGCATTTCCTCATGTTCCTTGCCCTGTTCGGGTGCACCAGCGTGATGGCCGACTCCGGGGTCAGCACGGTGAACAACGCCAGCATGGTGGATGCCGGCACCCGCTACAAAGGCAACTTCAACGTCAACCAGGCCTCGGGTGATCAGCATCAGCAGGCCAACGTCCGTGCAATCGCCATCGGTACCGACGCGAGCGCCACCACCCGCATCAATCAGAAAATCAACACCCAGGCCGATAGATCGGTTGATGCAACCACCACCCTCGGCGGCACATCTTTCAGTAATGGCAACGGCGTCCTGGGTGTGAACCAGGGTGCGGGGGCCAACAACCAGATGGCCAACGCCATGCGAATCAGCGTCAGCGCTGCACCGCAAGCCGTGGACGACAGCGCCCTTTCTCAACAAAACGTGGCGTTGCTACCTGGCTCGGGGGCAAGTGGCGCCCCAACCGGCGCTCGCCAGGTGGTGACAAGCGACCAGGCCTTTGCTGGTAGCCGGGGAGTGATCCAGGTCAACCAGAGTGCCGGTGTAGGCAACCGCATGACTAACACCCTAAGCATCCGGGTCGCTGAATGACCCGAAGGCAGTGCAATTAGAAAAGTAACAACATTTGAATAACGCATAAGCACGGAGATCACCATGAACTCTACAATGGCCTTGAAACCAATGGTTTTCGCTCTGGCAGCGGTGATGGCATTCGCAGTGCAAGCCACCCCTGACGATGACCAAGGCAATGGCAATCAGCCTGCAGGCCCGTCGCTGGACCAAGTTCTGCAGATCACTGCGGGCGCCGGGGCCGTCGTGGTGGATGAGCAGGAGAGCAACACCGGCTCAGTACGCAACCAGGGCACCCAAAATGATGCCAGGGTCAGAGATTCGGCGGAATCCTCAAACGGCAACCTGGGCATGAACAATGCCTCCGGCGACGGCAACCAGCAAGATAACGCTGCCGCACTGGCGACCGCGGACGAAAGCTTCATCTTCGGCAGTGCAATCGCTGTCACGAGCGCGTCTCAGACGATCTCTGGCAACACCGCCAGAAACCGCGCGAGCGCCGCCAACGCCAACATGACCAACGTGGGTAACAATGGCTCTGGCAACATTGGCGTAAACAACTCGGCCGGCAGCTTCAACCAACAGAAAAACAACCTGGCGATTGCCGTGTCCGGCGGACGTGTAGCAGTCGCAGCGGCGGCAGCCAACCAAAGCTCGTCCGGCCTCACGGCCAACAACAGAGCCTTCGTCGCCGTTGGCGCAACAGGTCTGGCTGGCGTAACCACCCAACAAATGGTGACCCCGGCGGGCTGGAACCCTGTCACCAACACTGCAACACTCAATAACGTCGGCAACAATTTCTCCGGCAACGCTGGCTTCAACAACTCTGCCGGTACCGGCAACCAGCAAAGCAACTCGCTCTCCATCGCTGCAGGTTGCAGTGGCTGCTAGTGATTGCGGTCGACATAAAAGCCCCGGCGACGGGGTTTTTCCTCGGCCCGAAGGCGTGATGACAATGCGCAAGGCTGCACTGTTCGCCCTCCTCTGCCTGTCCGGCCTGACCCAGGCTGGGCAGATGCCGGTGGCCGCCTTGCCTGGCGGGGTGCTGGTGTACAAGCAGGTGCAGAGTTTGCGTGAGCGCAAGTTCAGCAATATCGTCGAGCAGAAAACCGATTTCAGCTGCGGCGCCGCGGCATTGGCAACGGTCCTGCGCCAGGCGTACTGGCTTGATGTCGATGAAGAACATGTCATCAAAGGCATGTTGATCAATGCCGACCAGGACCTGGTGCGTACGCAAGGCTTTTCCATGCTGGACATGAAGCGCTACATCGAAAGCATCGGCATGCGCGCCCGGGGCTACAAGATCCCGCCTGAAAGGCTCGACGCAGTCACGATCCCGGTAGTGGTCCTGATGGAGATTCGTGGTTACAAGCACTTCGTGGTGATGCAGCGCGCCGACAGGAACTGGGTCTATATCGGCGATCCGGTACTCGGTCACAAGCGCTACTCCCATGATGACTTCGTCAAAGGCTGGAATGGCATTGTGTTTGCCGTCGTAGGCCCCGGTTACGACAAAACCAATGCATTACGCAGTCCACCGGAACCGCTGACTGCCAAGTACAAACTGGACAACTTCAACCCGGTCAAAGATGCCGAATTGATGGATTTCGGTTTCATACAGAGCGATTTTTTTTAATCGCCAACAAGCCAACAAACAGAGGGCAGGACGCTCCGGGAGCAGTAAATGAAAACCTCCTATTGGCTGGCCGCTGCTTGTCTGGTGACGAGCACCACCGGCTTTGCCAATGATTTCAATCCCGTCGAGATAAAGGATGAAGAGCTGGCCCAATTGCGCGGCCGGTATGTCATGCCGGGGCGCGTTATCAGTTTCGGCGTGGTCATGAGCAGTACCTGGCGCAATGCCAGTGGCGACCTGATCGGGGCAGCCACTACGATGCAAATTCAGGCCGCGACGGTAAAACCCCAATTTTACGTATCAACCATCAAGGAAAGGGGCAACGGCAGAACGCCCACGCTGGGCTCCGGCACAGTGCTCGGTGGTGCCAGCCTGAACACCAGCCAGGCAATTACCCAGGTCACACGGGCCGCCGGTGATGACAACACGGCAAACAACAGCATCACCATCGACGTCAAAGAGGCCAGTATCGCCCCGGCACCGTTGCCCGCTCAGGGCGAGGCGCTGGTAGCCGGCCAGACGATCAGCGGCAACAATGCAGCAGGCAGTGTCGCCGTTTCCGCCACCGGTGGCGGGGTCCAGATGGCGATTACCGCCAATAACAATCAAGGTTCGTCCCTGCACAAAATCGCGCAGAGTGGCCTGGTACAAAACACCCGCTTGCAGGGCAATAACAATATGGTCAACAACCTCACTCAACTGAGTGTGATTCTCAATAATGACGGTTCGGGCACGGGTGGCCAGAACTTCAATCTGAATCAACTTACCGCACTTCGTACGCAGGGGTACTAAACTACCCTGAGGCTCGAACATTGGGCATCAAGGGACGGCATATTTCATGTATCGATCAGTACCCCTGCGTGCAGTCGTATGTTTGAGCGCCCTATTCCCCGCGGCAGTATTGCAGGCAGCACCCGATGCCGAACTACAGGCTCTGAAACAGGAACTGCTGGAGTTGAAGCAACGATACGAAGCCCAACAAAAAGCCTTGGCGGTACTCGAACAACGAGTCCGCCAGGTTGAAGAACAGCCCGCAGCACCGCAACCCAAGCGCCTGGTCAAGTCACCAGCGGATATGAAAGGCAATTCGAAAGTCGCCACGGGCACCGGGGCAGCACCAGCCTCCGCAGGCGGCAGCTCATATGGACAAACGCTGGTAGAAGACTCGCAACCGGCCCAAAGCGTTTCCAATCTCTATGACGAAGCCAGCGGATTCTTCGGCGGCGGCAAGTTCAGCGTCGAAACCGGCATAACCTACTCGCGTTACGATACGCGGCAATTGATTCTCAACGGCTTTCTTGCGCTGGACTCGATCTTCCTGGGCAACATCAACCTGGACCGAATCAAGGCCGACACCTGGACCCTTGACCTTACCGGTCGCTACAACTTCAACAATCGCTGGCAGTTCGACCTGAACGTCCCGGTGATCTACCGCGAATCCACGTATCAATCCGGCGGCGGCAACGAGGGTTCGGCAGGCGTCACCTCCGAAGCATCCGTTACCCGGGACCCGAATATCGGCGACGTCAACTTCGGCATCGCCTACAAGTTCCTCGACGAGTCGGTCAACACGCCGGATGCGGTGGTGACCTTGCGCGTGAAGGCGCCCACCGGCAAGGACCCGTTCGGTATCAAACTGCGCCAGGTCGACGCCAACTCCAACCTGTTCGTACCTGACACATTGCCTACCGGCAACGGGGTCTGGTCGATCTCGCCAGGTATCTCGCTGGTTAAAACCTTCGACCCGGCAGTGTTGTTCGGCAGTTTGTCCTATACCCACAACCTGGAGGAGTCGTTCGACGACATCAGTTCGACGGTCAATCAAAAGACGCCGGGTAAAGTACGAATCGGCGACAGTATCCAGATCGGTGCCGGTATCGCTTTTGCGTTGAACGAAAAGATGAGCATGTCGTTCTCGGTCTCTGACCTGGTACAACGCAACAGCAAAATCAAACAGGACGGTGGAGAGTGGGAAAAGGTGATATCCAGCGATGCCAACGCCGGTTACTTCAACATCGGCATGACGATTGCCGCCACTGACAGCCTGACCATCGTGCCTAACCTGTCCATCGGACTGACCGACGACGCCCCGGACTTCCAGTTCAGCCTGAAACTTCCTTATTACTTCTGACCCTTCGACCATACCCCGTTGATGTGAGTACACGCTGATTGCATGGCCCCCCATAAATCTGGAGCCGGCAAGCCAGCTCCTGGAGGAACTGGTGCAGGCTGCGATCTTTGCAATCAGCGAATCTGGTGTTTATGCAACAACCGGTAGAAGGTCGGCCGAGACACACCCAGTACCTTGGCGGCGACACTCAGGTTGTCGCTGTGGCGGCTCAATACATCACACAGTGCCTGGCGCTCGGCACGGGTCTTGTAATCTTCGAGGGTACCCATGGGGGCGGTAATGGCCTGCTGACTGATCAACCCCAGATCGCGGGCCTCGATCTGCCGGCCTTCGGCCAACACCAGGCCGCGCCTGACCCGGTTGGCCAGCTCGCGAACATTGCCCGGCCAGTCGTGCTTGCCCATGGCAATCAGTGCGTCCTCGCTGAAGCTGCGCGGACGCCGGCCGGTTTCGTGGCTATAGAAATGCGAAAAGTGGTTAGCCAGCACCAACAAGTCGCCGTGGCGCTCACGCAGCGGCGCCGTTACCACTTGCAATACGTTCAGGCGGTAATACAGGTCTTCGCGAAAGCGGCGCTTTTGGATGGCAGATTCAAGGTCGACGTGAGTCGCCGCCAGGACCCGCACATCCACCGGGATCGGCTGACTGCCACCAACACGCTCGATGTGTTTGTCCTGGAGAAATCGCAGCAGGTTGGCCTGCAATTCCAGCGGCAGGTCACCAATCTCGTCAAGAAACAATGTCCCGCCATGGGCCGCTTCAATTCGCCCGACCTTGCGCTGGTGCGCACCGGTGAAGGCGCCTTTTTCATGACCAAACAGCTCGGACTGGATCAAGTGCTCGGGAATCGCGCCGCAATTGATGGCGACAAAGGGCTTGCTGTGACGCTGGGATTGTCGGTGCAGAGTCCGCGCCACCAGCTCTTTGCCCGTGCCGCTTTCCCCCCGAATCAATACCGGTGACTCGGTCGGTGCCAGCTTGCTCAGCAGCTTGCGCAACTCACGGATAGGTTTGCTGTCACCTAGCAGCTCGTGCTCAGGCTGGTCGACATGTACCGTGCCCTGCCCGCGCAGGCGTGCCATGCCATACGCGCGGCCCAGTGTAACCTGCACCCTCGCCACATCGAACGGTAAGGTATGAAAGTCAAAAAACCATTCGCAGACAAAGTCCCCGACATTCTGCAGGCGCAGGACTTCCTGATTCAGCACTGCTATCCATTCGGTACCACTGCGACTGATCAATTCCTTGACGGCGTCGGGCCGCTCAAGGTGATAGGGCTGCAAGCGGATCAATCCGACGTCACAGGAGCGATCGGCGGCATTTTCCAGCGAGCAGCTATCCACGTCCCAGCCCACAGAGCGCAATCCCGGGAGCAGGCGATAGCAGTCATCGCAGGGGTCCACTACTAACAACCGCCGTAAGGCAGGCGCATCGCTCATGACTGTTCCTTGGCGCCAAAATTAAGGAATATTTAGTAAAAACAGTCGTTTGGCGGACCTAGGTGTAACGTTAGCAAGAAGTTGACGGGGCCTTGTACCGTTTGTCTATAGCGTTGATACCAAACTAGTTATAAGAAGCAGGTTTATTAGTTACCTAACGACTATTTCCTTTCAGCCAGCTTTCAAAACAAGGCTCCCTCTTGAATAGATGCAAGAAAGTGAAAATTTATTGTGATTGTGTGTGACCCGGGGGGCGCTTGCGGGCATCAGTAAAAGTAAGAAACCGAACGGTAAGCCCAACCTTCGGCATTTCACTTGATTGGGCATAATTGAGAGAAGACCTTATGAACGCCCCGCTCCGTATCAACGAAGCTCTTTTGATTGCTGATCGCGCATTCAAGCCATTTAAATGTGTGGCATGGGCCCCGCAGGACGGTAACGGCGAACTGACTCTTACGGTTATCGACCGCACCAGTACCAACATCGGTCGCACGCAGATTCCAAGCAGCGCCTATACCGATCCCGAACAGCTCGAACACGTGCTGGAACAGGCCCGCGCGGAATTGAGCGAGGAAGGCTACACGCTGCAATCGTGGTCGATGCCGCACTAATTGTCTTGCGGATTACTTCCCGGTAATCCGCTCCCTCCTCTCGTTAGTTAACTGGCCTTTTACGGCCAACTGTACTCATCGACACTGACTGAGTGGAACTTCTATCGCCTGATTGATTTGCAGGCTAGTCAGTGGTTCGAAAAGACACTGTTGTGGCACACAGCGACCCTCCGCCTGTTAGTTCTTGCAGTTGTGCATCTTGTCATTCAGGGATTGAATGTTTTCCTGATAGTCGCCATCCCGACTCTGGACCAGGCCAACTCGCAAGGAGATGCGTGCATGTCAATCCAGTCTGCTGTTGCCTTCCCCTGCACCCGTGACGACGACGGTAAACTCGATATCACGTTCGCCGCCAACGGCAGAACCCAGGTGTATTTTGCCGGCAGCCTTTGCAGCGTGGCCAACGGGGTAGCAATAGATGCCCAGGGTCGCTTGCTGGTGTCCGCGAAGGTCACAATGCCCGATGGCAGCCGCTTCGGTCTGGCCAGATTGCTCGAAGATGGCTCAGCGGACCTGGCATTTGGCCGACAAGGCAGTGTCATCGGCCAATTCGAACCGGGCTTCGAAGCCATGGGGGCCAAAGCCGTGGTGTTGGCCGACGGTAATATCCTGCTGGCCGGCCTGCATTACGAAGACGCCCATCGCACGCTGCCGGCCGTGGCACTGTTTGATCCACAGGGGTTACCGGTTCAAGGCTTCGGCAACAATGGTCGCAGCGTGGTGCGCTTGCCCGGCGACCTGTCCCGGGGAGTGCGTGATGCCTGGCTGCCTCCCGGTGTACCCGGCGCGGAAGCCTGCGATGTCGGCATACAGAAGGACGGGCGAATCCTGCTACTGGCCAATCACCACTTCGAACTCGCCGATCACGTTGGCCTGCTGATGCGCCTGGACGTGGAAGGCTCGCTGGACAGTTCGTTCAATGGCCGCGGTTTCGTCATGGTCAGGCATTTACTGATGAACACCTGGCTAAGCTGCCTGACGGTGCAGCGCGATGGACAAATCCTGGTGGGTGGATCGATCAACTTTCCCGAAGAAGGTCTGCTGGCGCGCTATCAAACCGACGGCAGTCTCGACGAAAAATTTGCCATCGATGGATTCATGACCTTCAAGGCACAGAGGCACAACGCGCAGGTTACCCGGGTAGTCCAGCAGGAGAATGGCGACGTGCTGTGTTTTGGCAGCAGCCGCGACCCGATGCATTGCCTGGCATTTAAAACCCACAGCGACGGTCGCCCGGATAACCATTGCCACGGTGGCCAGCCCCAGCTTCTGGAAATTGGTCACTGCGGCTGCCAATGGACCGCCGCGCAAGCACAACCCGACGGCACTGTACTGACAGTTGGCGCAACCATCGGCGGCAGCGAGGCAGACTTCATTCTGGGGCGGTATCTGCCCGGCGGCCAACTCGACGCCGGGTTCGGCGACGGCGCGGGATGGGTGCGCACCCGCTTCGGTCGCAGCCTGGATACGGCAACCTGCGTTGCCGTGCAGGCCGATGGGAACATCGTTGTAGGAGGTTACTCACTGGACGGCACATACAAGGCAATCGTCGCACGCTATCTGGCGTAGGCCACTGTATTTTTCCTACGCTTGATCTTCTCTCGCGCTTGCGGCAACTTGCGCGCTTCTTAAGACAAGGAGCAGCTGATGTCCGGTTCAATGGCCCAGGCGTTCGCGCACAACTTTCTCGGGCAATCGCCCCGCTGGTACAAGGCCTGCATCGTCGGCTTTCTGATCCTCAATGCCCTGGTGCTATGGACGGTGGGGCCGGTGGCAGCCGGCTGGCTGCTGGTACTGGAGTTCATCTTCACCCTGGCCATGGCGCTCAAATGTTATCCGTTGATGCCCGGTGGCCTGCTGCTGGTTGAAGCACTGCTGCTGAAGATGACAACGCCCCAGGCGCTGTATGACGAGTTGCTGCATAACTTCCCGGTGATCCTGCTGCTGATGTTCATGGTCGCCGGCATCTACTTCATGAAGGACTTGCTGCTGTTCCTGTTCTCACGCCTGCTGCTCGGCGTGCGCTCCAAGGCCTTGCTCGCCCTGATGTTCTGCTTTTTATCGGCGTTTCTGTCGGCGTTTCTCGACGCCTTGACCGTAACCGCCGTGATCATCAGTGCGGCCGTGGGGTTCTACTCGGTGTATCACCGCGTGGCCTCGGGTAATGATCCACGCCAGGACAGCGAATTTGGCGATGACCAGCACTTGCCGACACTGCATCACGGCGATCTGGAACAGTTCCGTGCCTTTCTGCGCAGCCTGTTGATGCATGGCGCCGTGGGCACCGCACTGGGCGGCGTCTGTACCTTGGTTGGCGAACCGCAAAACCTGTTGATCGGCCACGAGATGGGCTGGCATTTCTTGGAGTTCTTCTTGAAGGTTGCGCCGGTATCCCTGCCGGTACTCGCGGCAGGTCTGGTGACCTGCGTGCTGTTGGAGAAACTGCGCTGGTTCGGCTATGGCACCGTGCTGCCCGATAACGTTCGCGCGGTGCTGGCCAACTACGCGGCAGAAGATGATGCCGAACGCACCACACGCCAGCGTGCAGCTTTGATAGTCCAGGGCGTGGCCGCATTGATCCTGATTGTCGGCCTGGGGTTTCACATCGCCGAGGTGGGCCTGATCGGCTTGATGGTGATCGTGCTGATCACTGCGTTCACTGGCATCACCGACGAACACCGCCTGGGCACCGCGTTCAAGGACGCCATGCCGTTCACCGCCTTGTTGGTGGTGTTCTTCGCCGTGGTGGCCGTGATTCACGACCAGCAACTGTTCACGCCGCTGATCCAGTGGGTATTGGCGCTGCCGGCGAATCAGCAGCCGGGTATGCTGTTTATCGCCAACGGTCTGTTGTCGGCCATCAGCGATAACGTATTCGTGGCGACCATTTACATCACAGAAGTGAAACGCGCCTTTATTGCCGGCGCCATGACCCGCGAACATTTCGAGACATTGGCCATTGCGATCAATACCGGCACCAACCTGCCAAGCGTGGCGACACCCAACGGCCAGGCGGCGTTTCTGTTTCTGCTGACGTCGGCGATTGCACCGCTGATTCGCCTGTCTTACGGGCGCATGGTGTGGATGGCGTTGCCGTATACCGTGGTGATGGGCGTGCTTGGCTGGTACGCCGTCAGCTACTGGCTGTAACCCTGCCGTCCCCCCCTCCATCCCTGTAGGAGCGAGCACGCTCGCGAAAAACCTGAGAGCGCCGCGGGGTGTCAGCGCCCCAGCGTTATCGTTGACGACCATCGCGAGTCAGCTCGCTCCTACAGGATTTGGCGTTGCTACCCGAGACGGTGCCAGACTCGACCATCGCGGGCCAGCAACTCCTCACCGGCCTTGGGGCCGTTTTCCCCGGCTGCGTAGTCCTGCACGCTTGAGTCCTGCTGCCAGGCATCGAGGAACGGCTGCACGGCACGCCAACCGTTCTCGATATTGTCGGCACGCTGGAACAGCGTCTGATCGCCCGTCAGGCAATCGTAGATCAGGGTCTCGTAGCCGGTGGACGGCTGCATCTCGAAGAAGTCCTTGTAGGCAAAACCCAGCTCGATATTGTCCATTTTCAGCGACTGGCCCGGTCGTTTGGCCAGCAGATCGAACCACATGCCTTCGTTGGGCTGAATCTGGATACGCAGATAGGTGGGTTTCAGCTCCTCAACCTCGGTATCACGAAACTGCGCGTAAGGTGCCGGCTTGAAACAGATGACGATCTCGGTGTCACGCACGCTCATGCGCTTGCCGGTGCGCAGGTAGAACGGCACACCCACCCAGCGCCAATTGTCGATCATGACCTTGAGCGCGACATAGGTTTCGGTCGTGCTGTCGGGCGCCACGTTGTTTTCCTGGCGATAACCCGGCAACGCCTTGCCGTCTACCTCACCGGCGCAGTATTGGCCACGAACCGAGTTGGCCCGGGCCTCCTCGACGGTCCATGGCCGGATCGCGCCAACCACCTTGGCTTTTTCGCCACGCACCGCGTCGGCGCCAAAGGCCGCTGGCGGCTCCATCGCCACCATTGCCAACAACTGAAACAGGTGATTGGGCACCATGTCGCGCAGGGCGCCAGTGTTTTCGTAGAAACTGCCACGGGTTTCCACACCGACGGTTTCGGCGGCGGTGATCTGTACGTGGTCGATGTAGTGATTGTTCCAGAATGCTTCGAACAGGCTGTTGGAGAACCGGCTGACCAGGATGTTCTGCACGGTCTCTTTGCCCAGATAGTGATCGATCCGGTAGATCTGCTTTTCCGTCATGACCTTGAGCAAGCAGGCGTTCAACGCCTCGGCGGTATGCAGATCGGAGCCGAAGGGCTTCTCGATGACCACCCTCCTGAAGGCATCCTGTGATTCCTCCAGCAAGCCGGCGGCGCCGAGACGACGGGCCACCTCACTGAAAAAGCGTGGCGCGGTGGCCAGGTAGAACACCGCATTGCCGGTACCGCTGTCGGCGATTTTCGCCGCCAGCGCCTGATAAGTGCTGTCGTCCAGAAAATCGCCCTGGACGTAGCTGATTCCTTTGGCGAGCCTGGCCCACACGACCGGATCAAGGGCTTGATCGCCCTTCCCGACCTTGGTGGCCACCTCGTTGCGAATGAAGTCTTCGAGTTTTTGCGCGAAGCCTTCATCGCTGATGGCGTTGTGGTCAACGCCGATGATCCGCAGGCCATCCCCGAGCAGTCCGTTGCGACTGAGGTTGTACAGCGCCGGCATCAGCAGACGCTTGACCAGATCTCCGTGAGCGCCAAACAGGAACAGCGTGGTTGGCGGTGCGGGCTCGGTCTTGGATTTCCTGCGGATCCCGTGGGTCATTTTTTCGCTGTCTCCACGTGACCGCCGAAGCCGAAGCGCTGGGCCGAGAGAATCTTGTCGCCAAAGGTGCCTTGCCCACGGGAGCGGTAGCGCGAGAACAGCGAGTTCGACAGCACCGGTACCGGTACCGCTTGTTCCATGGCGGCTTCGATCGTCCAGCGGCCTTCACCGCTGTCCGCCACCGAGCCTGAGAAACCTTCGAGTTTCGGATCGCTGGCCAGGGCATCAGCGGTCAGGTCGAGCAGCCAGGAGGACACCACGCTGCCGCGACGCCAGACTTCGGCGATATCGGCGACGTTCAGGTCGAAACGCTGATCCTCGGGCAGAATCTCGCTGGACTTGGTCTTGAGGATGTCGAAACCTTCGGCGAACGCCTGCATCATCCCGTACTCGATGCCGTTGTGGATCATCTTCACAAAGTGACCGGCACCGGCGGGACCGGCGTGAATGTAGCCGCGCTCGGCGCGATCATCGTCAGACTTGCGATCCTTGGTGCGCGGGATGTCACCCAGGCCCGGGGCCAGGGTTTCAAACAACGGGTCGAGACGCTTGACGGTCTCGGTATCACCGCCAATCATCATGCAGTAACCGCGCTCCAGGCCCCAGACGCCGCCGGAGGTGCCGACGTCGATATAGTGCAGACCTTTTTCCGCCAGGGTTTTCGCCCGACGAATATCATCCTTATAAAAAGTGTTGCCGCCGTCGATGATGGTATCGCCGGCTTCGAGCAAGGTGCTCAGCGTGTCGATGGTGTCTTCGGTCGGTGCGCCTGCCGGCAGCATGACCCACACCGCTCGTGGCTTGGCCAGTCCGGCGACCAGGGCCGGCAGGTCGGCCACACCGGTGGCGCCCTCCGCGGCCAGGGTTTCGATGAAGGCGGTATTGCGGTCATAAACAACGGTGGTGTGCCCGTTGAGCATCAGGCGACGCGCAATATTGCCGCCCATGCGGCCCAGTCCAATAATCCCGAGTTGCATGTGCTGATGCTCCCTACTACAAATAAATGTGTGTCAAAGGTTATAGCGCAACGTGACCAATGAAGCCCAAAGAAGCTTTAGTCAGGTGCGTTGCCATGAAGTTTCCGGGCATTGTGCCCGATCCTGACTGATAACGCCTGCAATCAAGCCGAAGACACAACGACAATGCAAAATAAAAAAGTTCCCTTCGAGGGAAAAAGAAATCAAAATTGGCGCCGATAGCAGGTCGACCTCCCGTTGCGAGGCTTACCTGTAGTTGAGACACGCCATTTGCGAGGTGAGCAATGGGCACAGTACACGCCGTACAGCCAGCACAAACCCTTTACGTCACTATCCGTCGCGATGAATTGCGCCAGTTGAAAGACGAGCGCGATCAATTGAAACAGGAGCTGACCCAACTGCGTCTGTTGCTGCAAGGAAACGAGACCAAGCCGTTACCTGTCACTCACCGCGTTCCTCACGTCTGATCCTTCCTCAACGCGCAAGCGGTCTGCACTGCTTGCGCTCGCTGCACGTCGGGCCGATACCGGCAACTCACAAAATTTTCACATTCAGAAACAGATAATTTACGGTTGATGGCCGCTCGCTATTCGCGCGGCCCAGTTCCGTCGTCCGGGATGTTCAACGTCCCGGAAATGGAAGTGTTTTATCGGCTGGAGCGCTGAATGAATGTGTTTGAACGCAGCAACAAGTCTGCGAAAGGTTTCGATTGGGCCGGGTTCGTCTGGCTGTTTGTCTTCTTCTGGTATTTTTCCGGCATCACCCAGCTGCTCATCCAGCTGACGGGTACCTCCGGATTCTCCGGGTTCCGCCAGGCCTTCGTGATGAGTGCCCTCTGGCTTGCGCCGATGCTGCTGTTCCCCAGGCAGACGCGTGTACTGTCGGCGTTGATCGGTGTGGTGCTGTGGGCGTGCTCCATGGCCAGCCTGGGTTATTTTTTCATCTATCAGCAAGAGTTCTCGCAAAGTGTCATCTTCATCATGTTCGAATCGAACGTGTCTGAAGCCGGCGAGTACATGACCCAGTATTTTGCCTGGTGGATGGTCCTGGCATTCCTCGCCCACAGTGCTTTCGCCTACTGGCTGTGGACTCGCCTGCGCCCGGTATACCTGCCACGCGGCAAAGCCCTTTTGGCAGCCACCGCAATCGTCATCGCAGTGGTCGGCTATCCGCTGCTCAAGCAGACTCAACGCACCGGCAGTTTCGCAGCAGGCTTCGAGAAGTTCGAAACCCGCATCGAACCGGCAGTGCCCTGGCAGATGGCCGTGGCCTATCACCGCTACCTGGAAACCCTTGCCAGCATGCAAGGGATGCTCGACAGCGCCCGCAAGATCCCGCCGCTGCGCAACCTCAAGGATGCGATGGCCAACCAGCCGGCGACCCTGGTACTGGTGATCGGCGAGTCCACCAACCGCCAGCGCATGAGCCTGTACGGTTATCCGCGCAACACTACGCCAGAACTGGACAAGCTCAAGGATCAACTGGCGGTCTTCGACAATGTCATTACCCCGCGCCCCTACACCATCGAGGCGTTGCAGCAGGTTCTGACCTTTGCCGACGAAGAGAGCCCGGACCTGTACCTGTCGACGCCGTCGCTGGTCAGCATGATGAAACAGGCCGGTTACAAGACCTTCTGGATCACCAACCAGCAGACCATGACCAAGCGCAACACCATGCTCACGACCTTTTCCGAACAGGCCGACGAACAGGTGTATCTGAACAACAACCGCAATCAGAACGCCGCCCAGTACGATGGCGATGTCATCGAGCCATTCAACAAGGCCCTGGCTGACGCGGCGCCACGCAAGCTGATCGTCGTGCATTTGCTCGGCACGCACATGAGCTATCAGTACCGCTACCCGAAGACTTTCGACAAGTTCACCGACCGCACAGGTGTCCCCGCCGGCGTGCGTGATGATCAGTTGCCGACGTACAACAGCTATGACAACGCGGTGCTGTACAACGATTTCGTGGTCTCCAGCCTGATCAAGGACTACGCCAGGACCGATCCGAACGGATTTCTGCTGTACCTCTCTGACCACGGCGAAGACGTGTTCGACTCTGCGGGCCACAGCACTCTGGGACGCAACGAGAATAAGCCGACGGCGCCGATGTACACCATTCCGTTCATGGCCTGGGCTTCGCCAAAATGGCGTGCCAGCCATGACTGGAATTTCACCGCAGCGCTGGATCGACCGTACAGCAGCTCCCATCTGATCCATACCTGGGCCGACCTCGCAGGTTTGAGCTTCGATGAACTGGATCGCAGCAAGAGCCTGGTCAGCGACAGCTTCACGGTGCGCCCGCTGATGATCGGCAACCCTTACGAACGTGAACAGAAAGCCTTGATCGACTTCAGCCTGATGAAGCCCAAAGCGGCGCCGACGGTCGTTAAGCAGTAAACCTTCAAGGGGCCGGTTCCGGCCCCTTTCTCATACCCCGCGCCGCACACTCTCTGCAGCCTCACACCCCTGGTGAAGTTAATTCCCATTTAACGGAATCGGCGGATAATTCTGTTTGTACACCGACTCATTGGCTCATGGATGAAAGGCATCCGATCAGTAGTGGAGGCAAACCATGAAACGTACTGCAATGATCATCGCAGGATTGATGGCACTGGGTACCGCCAGTGCATTTGCCGAAGGTGGCGCCGAACGCATGCGCTATTACTTCGAAAGCCTGCGACTCGCCCAGCAGCAAGCGCTCGGGCAAGCGAGCCAGAGTGCGGAACTTCGGGTCCCCGACGATCAAACTGCGCAAATGACTGAATCCTACAAGGACCGCGATGATCTGTAGGAGCGAGCAGGCTCCGGGCGGCGTTCCGACGATAGACGTTAACGATGACGCGGGCGTCCTGAATGCCAGCGGTGCTCTCTGTTTTTTCGCGAGCATGCTCGCTCCTACAGTTTGTTCTTCAGCGCACGCAGATCCCCTGTAGGAGCGAGCAGGCTCGCGATGGACGTCAACGATGACACGGGCGTCCTGAATGCCAGCGGTGCTCTCTGGTTTTTCGCGAGCATGCTCGCTCCTACAGTTTGTTCTTCAGCGCACGCAGATCCCCTGTAGGAGCGAGCAGGCTCGCGATGGACGTTAACGATGACGCGGGCGTCCTGAATGCCAGCGGTGCTCTCTGGTTTTTCGCGAGCATGCTCGCTCCTACAGTTTGATCTTCAGCGCACGCAGATCCCCTGTAGGAGCGAGCAGGCTCGCGATGGACGTCAACGATGACGCGGGTTTCCTGAATGCCCGCGGCGCCCTCGGTTTTTTCGCGAGCATGCTCGCTCCTACAGTTGCGGCCGTTTTTGCCCGTTGGATCAGAGCGCCTTGGTCCAGAACATCATGCGGCCGTGCGCCGGGTCAAACTCGCCCGCAGCAAAACCGAACTTGCCATAGGACGCCTGGGCCACTGCGTTGCCTTCCAGCACCTCCAGGGTGATTTTGCAGCAGCCCCGTTGCCGGGCGATTTCCTCGACCTTGTGCAGCATTCGCTGGCTCAGGCCCAATCCGCGAAACTTCGGCACCACCGCCACATCATGGACGTTGACCAATGGGCGACAGGCAAAGGTCGAGAACCCCTCAAAGCAATTGACCAGCCCGGCCGGTTCGCCGCCGACGAAGGCCAGGACACTGAACGCATGGGCGCGCTTGGCCAACTCCTCCGGCAAGTGTTCCAGAACAGTCGCAGACAAGGAATGGCCCCCACCCATGGGGTCTTCGGCATAACTGTTCAAGACCAGGCCAATCGCCTCGGCATGCACCGGGTTGCTGTAGCTGGCTTGCAATACAAGTATTTCTGCGAAATCCATTTCCATCCTCGAACACACATGAAGTAGCCCGTGCGCAGTTCACACGGGAATCGCGACCCTAGCGCGAGATGCGACAAATATCAAAGGATCAAAAGACCGCAGCCTGCGACGACGCCTGCCTTAATGCCCCCAGATCAAGGCTTCAGTCCATCCCAGCTCGGCAAAATCCTCGGCCCGCAGGTGCGCTTCACCGGCACAGAAAAATTCGTCCAGTTGCGGTGGTGCGACCGAGGTGCCGCTGAGCATGGCGTGAACCTGCCCCCGATGATGGATCTGGTGCTCGAACAGATGGGACAGCAGGCGCAGGCGGCTGTCATGCTGTGGGGTATCACGGGCGATCGTCACGATTTTACCGAGATCGGCGTCACGCATTTGCTCGCAGTAGGCAATCAGCCGACGGTCGACATGGGCTTGTTCGCGGCCAAGTTCGTCAGCGGCAGTGAACGGCTCGTCTTGCCGGAAAAACACCTGAATATCGGCGTGCGGATCGTCGCCGCGCAACTCACGTTCCAGGGCATCCACATACAACCAGTCGCAGGTCAGAATGTGATTGAGGGTCGCCCGCAGGCTGGGAAAGAAACTGACTCGGGCAGCCGCCAGTTCGTGGGCACTCAACTGCCGCCAGGCCTTGGCGAGGCGATGATTGGCCCAGGCGTTCTGATAGGCCATGGTCAGCAAATGATGTGACAGTGGCTGATGCATGCTCCCTCCTCCCGATCAGCTTTGGGCAAATCGTTGCAACTGCATTTCCTGGAGACGACTGAGGGTGCGACGGAACGGGAACTCCAGATACCCTTCGGTATAGAGCGACGCCATCGGTACCTGCGCTTCAAGATACAACGGCACTTTGCGGTCGTAGCATTCGTCCACCAGTGCAATGAAACGCCGCACTCCATCGTCATGCACCGACAGTTGCGGCAACACGCGATCCCCCGCCTCTACCCGTTCGACGCCATCCTCAGTGCCCCGGGCGATGCGCCCTGCACGCTTTTGCGCGCTCAGGTTTGGCACATCACCCAAAAGAATAGCGCTGTAGGTGTCACACAGGGTCATGAAATCCATGGCGGCAAACGGCTGCTCGCAGAGATTGGCGTAACGGCTCCAGAGCACGCCGGGGCTGGCCTTGACCACATCAAGCGAGCGGTAGCCGACCTTGATCGGCTCACTGCTGACTGGCTGGCCGACGGTCAACGCCGCAAACACCTCGTCCAGCGCGCCAGGCTGCCCCGGTTCGACCACCCAGTAACGTTGCGACGCTGCCCCCGGATGCAGGCGATGATCTTCCCCGCCATCCACCGCGATCACCTGCATATGCTGTTTGATCGCGCTGATGGCAGGGACAAAGCGCTCACGGTTGAAGCCATCGGCGTATAACTGATCTGGCGGCAGGTTGGATGTACAGACCACCACAACCCCCTGCTCGAACATCACTTGAAACAAGCGCCCGAGAATGATCGCGTCGCCGATGTCGTTGACGAACAACTCGTCGAAACACAGCACCCGCACTTCCTCGCTCAGCTCGCGCGCCAGCGCCTTGAGCGGGTCGGCGGTACCGGTCAGTTGAAACGAGCGCTGATGCACCCAGCCCATGAAGTGATGAAAGTGCTGGCGCCGGGCCGGTATTCGCAGGCTTTGGTAAAACTGGTCCATCAACCAGGTCTTGCCACGCCCCACCGGGCCCCAGAGATAGACGCCGGATACTGGCGTGCGACCTTCATGCAATGCTTCGTGGCATTTGTGCAAGGCCCACACGGCATGTTCCTGGGCCTCGTCCTGGACGAAGCCCTTTTGCGCGATGGCCTGCTGCCAGGCGCTCAGGGGGGAGTCGATAGTCATGCGCAGCAGTATGCCATCGCCCTTCGATTACGGGGCCGCTGGTCGGCAAATTTCATGCAGGCGGTAAAACCCATTGACGCATAATATTACGTGCGTAATATTTATTGCATGTTGTACGTCATTCATATTTCCATCCCCTGGAGTCAGGCTCATGCATTACAAAGTCTTCGGCCGTAAAACCGGCTTGCGTGTATCCGAACTGGCGCTGGGCGCCGGCAATTTCGGCACCGGCTGGGGCCATGGTGCAGAGCGTGACGAAGCCCGGCGCATCTTTGACGGCTACCTGGAAGCCGGCGGCAACTTCATCGATACCGCCAACGGCTATCAGGGCGGGCAGTCGGAAGTGATGCTCAGCGAGTTCATCGCTGCAGAGCGTGATCGCCTGGTCATCGCCACCAAGTACGCCCTGGGTACCACCCCAGCGGCGGGAATCTCCCACACCGGCAACAATCGCAAGAACATGGTTCGAGCCGTTGAAGAAAGCCTCAAGCGCCTGCAGATCGATCACATCGACCTGTTCTGGGCACACATGAGCGATGGCGTGACGCCAATGGAGGAGATCCTGCGCGGCTTCGACGACCTGGTGCGCGCCGGCAAGATCCATTATGCCGGGCTGTCGAACTTCCCGGCCTGGCGCATCGCTCGCGCCGACCTGCTGGCCGAAGTGCGCGGATTTGCTCCGGTGGCCGCCATTCAGGTCGAGTACAGCCTTGCCGAGCGCAGCGCGGAACGTGAACAACTGCCGATGGTCGAGGCCCTGGGCCTGGCCGCCACCTTATGGTCACCCCTGGGTGGCGGCTTTCTCACCGGCAAGTATCGCAACAATGACAGCGACAACCGCGCCAACAAGCTCGGCGTCCTGATTCACAGCGAAAAAAGCGCCCGGGAAACCGCCCTGCTCGACGCCTTGCTGGCCGTCGCCGCAGAACTTGACGCCAGCCCGACGCATGTGGCCATTGCCTGGCTGCGGGAAAAAGCCAGGCGCTCGACCACGGCGCTGATTCCGATTCTGGGCTCGCGCACCCGTGAGCAACTGGATGCGACATTGGGGGCGTTGCAGGTGCACATGAGTGCCGATCAATTGGCGCGACTCGATGGCGCCAGTGAAGTAGCCAAAGGTGTGCCGCATCAAACCATTGCCAGTTCGTTCGCGGGGTTCAGCGGCGGGCAGACCCTGGACCTGCCGATCATTCCAGTGGCCTGATAAAGAGCCCCTGTAATTGGAGCTGGCTTGCCAGCGATGGCGCAGTGTCAGTTACCGTGATGCTGGATGTGCTGGCCTCTTCGCCAGCAGGCTAGCTCCCACAATTTGATATTCAGTGAACACAACATACATGGCCGGCCCGCATCCACTGTGGGAGCTGGCTTGCCAGCGATGGCGTAGTGTCACTCACCCGAGATGCTGGATGTGCCGACCTCTTCGCGAGCAAGCCCGCTCCCACAATTTGATCTTCAGTGAACACAACATTCATGGCCGGCCCCCATCCACTGTGGGAGCTGGCTTGCCAGCGATGGCGGCTTGTCAGTCACCCGTGATGCTGGATGTACTGACCTCATCGCCAGCAGGCTMGCTTGTATGGTAGGACTTGAAGGGAGGAGGAGGGACAAGGCTCGATTCTGACTGTTGACGCAGTACAGACCGTGGGAGATTTCGCCCCTCCTCCTTTCNGCTTGTATGGTAGGACTTGAAGGGAGGAGGAGGGACAAGGCTCGATTCTGACTGTTGACGCAGTACAGACCGTGGGAGATTTCGCCCCTCCTCCTTTCACCCAAGCGCCGATAAAGAATGCATCTGGCTAGACCGACGATAGGAACAAGCCTGCGCCTCTGGGTGAGCCCTTCAAGTGCTCAAACCTTATCCCGGAGGAAATGCTGTGGCAATGTCAGTCGCTCTATCAAAACCGATCGTGGGCGTGGATGTCGCCAAGAATGAACTGGTGATTTATCAGGCTGATGGGGATGTGCTTAAAGCGATTCCCAACACCAAGACGTCCATCAAACAGTGGCTGAAGGCCTTGCTGGGGCCAGTGTCTATTGCCATTGAGGCAACCAACATCTACCACCTGGAGTTCGCTGATCTGGCCTATGAAGCCGGCTGCACAATTTACATGGTGGGCGGCTATGAACTTAAACATTACCGAGAAGGCGTAAAGATCCGCGCCAAAACCGACGCCTTGGACGCTAAGCTGCTGGCCCGTTATCTGAAAAACGAAGCCGAGGAGTTGCGCCCCTGGACCCCGCCATCACCGATGTACCGCCAGCTTCTGAGCCTTTTCCGCCGTCGCGCGGCTTTGGTCCAGGCCAGGGTCGGCCTGGTGCAGAGCTGGTCGAATGAGCCGCTGCTGAAGGCCGCATTTGCCGAACAAATCAAGTCCATGCAGCGGCTTGAAACAATGATCGAAAAGACGATCAACGATCAGCTCAAACAATCCGGTTTGCTCGGTCAGCTGAAGCGTTGCCTGAAAGTCGAAGGCATTGGATTTCTGACCGGCGCGCGCTTGCTCACGGCGTTTCAGCGGGGGGAATTTAGCAACGCGGACGCGTTTATCGCCTTCTTGGGCATGGATTTGCGGGTATCGAAATCAGGCCAGAAGGACGGTCGCCGCAGCTTGACCAAGCGCGGAGACCCCGAGGCCCGCCGACTTCTGCACAACGCAGCGATGTCGGCCAGCCGTACGAAAGCCTGGAAAGGGTTTTACGAAGCCCAAAGAGCTCGGGGTTTCAGCACTACGCAGGCGCTGGTGATGCTGGCTCGCAAGCTTGCTCGGGTGGTATTCGCCTTGCTGAAAGGACAAAGCGAATATCAGCCAAAAGTCAGTTGAGGGCTTCCCCTCAACCATAGAATCTCCCACA
>NZ_LMLH01000022.1 GCF_001421885.1 Pseudomonas sp. Leaf48 | reverse complement strand
TAAGAGCGAAACCATAGGTGGCCGTTACCGCAGGAATGGATATACACCTAATCCAAATATCCACCTGGAGCCCTCCAACCTAAAGTGAACAGCATTACGTGTTGAGAGCGGGGCTTTTATTCCCGTTCGTCGCCAGAAGTCTGGATCCATCTCGTCAAGGTCGCTATCGGGACAATGCCCGGGGTGCTGGTTGGCAAGAATAATTGATCACTCTTTTGGCCCGCGTCACAAACGGTCATATTAATGTCACAAAAGATCCGCAAGCTCGGATCTGTCCGTTGATAACAGGTCAATAAAAACAAGGACGACCCCATGCCAACTCAAAACCCGCACCGCAACGCCGGCCTTTGCACCTCCAGCAAGGTCTATGACACACTGACCGAACTCAAGCACCTGGAAGGCCATCGCAGCGCCAAATTTCTTTCGCTGCTGACGCAAAACCTGGTGCGCAAAGGCCTGCTCAACGAGCAGGAAGTGGTGCAAATGCTCGATCAGGTCGTCAACTGATCGACAGCCGGTCTTTTACCCTCACTGGCGTCAATGACCACTATTGAAAACGTTGATTTTCGGTGAGAGCACCGGGGCCTTAAGGTAACTCCACAGATTGATGGAGGTACCTATGATGTCTCAAGTCCAGATCATGTCCGTTATCGGTAGCGCGGTTCCCGCACAACTCAGAAACCTGGGCATGCTCGCCTGCTGGTATCTGGTTCAGGATGGCGAGCCAATCAGTGGTCCGCTGACCTCGCTGCCCGCCGCCCGGGCACTGTCGCAACGCATTGGCACAGGCCAGTCCGGCAAACTCAGTGCTTAAGGCAACTGCACCCGCGGTTTGGTTTCGATGAAAATGGCCCAGCTCGACATGAACAGGGCCGCAATCAATGGGCCGATGACAAAGCCGTTGAGACCGAAAACCGCCAGGCCACCCAAGGTCGAGATCAAAATCATGTAGTCGGGCATCTTGGTGTCCTTGCCCACCAGGATCGGGCGCAGCAGGTTATCCACCAGGCCAATCACGAAGATCCCGAACAAGGTCAGCACGACCCCTTGCCAGATCGCCCCGCTCAGGAGGAAAAACGCCGCCACGGGTGCCCAGACGATCCCCGCACCCACCGCTGGCAGCAACGACAGGAACGCCATCAGTACCGCCCAGAGCAACACGCTGGGGATATCGAGCACCCAGAAAATCAGTCCGCCCAATGCACCCTGCGTGACAGCGACCAACAGGTTGCCCTTCACCGTGGCCCGCACCACCCGATTGAACTTGAGCTGTAGACGTCGTTTCTGCTGATCTTCCAGTGGTACGGCGGCCCGCACCTTGCGCGCGAGCTCAGAGCCATCGCGCAGGAAGAAGAACAGCATGTAGAGCATGATGAAAAAGCTGACGATGAACTCGAATGTACCCTGGCCAAAACTGAACGCCCGGGAGGCCAGGACCTGCCCGCCGGTCATCGCGCTTTTGACGATTTTCTCCCGCAACCCATTCAGCTCACCTATGCCGAACCGGTCGAGCAAATTCTGGAAGTATGCCGGCAGGCTGTGCTTGAACTGCGCCACATAGCCGGCAATGTCCAGCTCGCCGCTCTCGATGCGCTTGTACAGCGCCGCGCCTTCCTGCACCAGCAAGGTGCTGATGGTAATCACCGGCAGGATCGCGATCACCAGACATATGCTCAGGGTGCACAGCGACGTCAGGTTGCGCTCCCAGCCGAATTTCAGCTGCAACCGATGCTGCAAGGGCGCAAAGAGAATGCCGAGAATGACCGCCCAGAACACCGCGCCGTAGAACGGCAGCAGAATCCAGACAAATGCAACGCTCACCAGTGTCAGCAATACCATCAATGATTTGTCTTGTAGCGTCTCTTTACTCATATCCGATCCATGTCAGTACACCCGGACGTAAAACGCAACGCCCTGATGCTTAGTCCGCCACGGTTCGCGCGAGTGCCATCCGTTTGTTCTTCAAGCATAGATTCAGATCAACACCGGCCTATAACGCCCCCGCCACCGCAGGCGCCGCATACAGGACGCACCACATATTTTTTCAGGGTTTTTCATCGAGTCGAATTGCCTGGACAGGATGTTTTTCACAGCACGGGCCTTGGCGCGGCGGTTTACTGCACATTCAAGCTGCCGATAAGTGTTCGGGGCGATTGTCGCGGGAGAGCCCATGAGCCTGGTACGTCTGAGCAAACTCATTTCAGTGGGGTTTGGCATGGCCTTGGTTGCCTGCCTGATGACCCTGGCGCTGGATGAATACTTTGGTGAGCAGGCTGCGCAAGCCACGGATCGACGTCACCAGACGATCGTTGGCGTCTCGCGGATGGCCACCCTCAACCGTGAAATGACGCACCTCGCCCGTCTTTATGTAGGCACCGGCGATGAATTGTTTCTGAGCCAATACAACGAAAAATGGCAGAAAGGCCGGACATTCCACGGCATCACTCTGGATTTGCGCGCGATTGGCCTGAACGACTCAGAGCAAAAACTGCTGGATTTGGTCGAGACCATGGATACCAGGCAGACGAGCATGGAACGCATGGCAATGAAACAGAGCTTTCACGGCACGAGGGGGCCGTCATTGCTTGCCAGCACCACTTACGTCAATTCCGAGTGGGGTTTTGCTGTCGCGTTGGATCAACTGACCAGCTCAATTACCCTGCGTTTCAATAGTGACTTCGTTGCGGCTCGCAAAAAAGCGCAGTGGGCCAGCCAAATCAATGTCCTGATGCAGTTGATTACCCTGGGGGCGGGTCTGCTGGCGTTTTTGGTCATCCTGCGTCGGCAGCTGGTGACTCCCCTGCTGAGTCTTGCCGAACGCATGCGCCGCCTGCACGCTGGTGAAGATCCTGGGCAGCCGGAGCAGCGAAAGGGGCTCGCTGAAGTCGTGACCCTGGCCGAGGCAATCGATGCCTATGTGGACGTCAATGAAAAACTGCGCCGACAGCACTGGGTAAAAGAACTCCTCGGCGAGCTGATGCAAGCGTTGCAGTTATGCACCAGTCGGGAGGCCTTTGCGGCGACGCTGCAGCACAAACTGGGTGAATGCCTGGGTTGCCGGACGACGTTGCTGTTCGACGCAGAACCCTCTGGGGAGCGTACGGGCCAAGTGCACTACAGTCTGCCACTGCTGCAGGAAGGCCAGCAGCTGGCCAGCCTTGAAATCGACTTCGCCAACCGCCCGGATCCCGCCCAGCTGAAGTTTCTCGACAGCTTGCCCAACCGACTCGGTACGCTCCTGAGCTTGCTGGATCAACGCATTCACAATCAGCAATTGTTGCAACAGGCTCACCTGCAGGCCCGGCAACTGGAATCCCAGGCGGTGAAACTGCAACAACGCCAGCAGTCCCTGGAAACCACCGAGAGCTGGTATCGCAGCATCGTCGAGTTTGCCCCCAAAGCGCTGCTGGTGTTCGACGAACAAGGGGTGATCCTGGCTAACCAGCAGAGCGAAGCGACCTTTGGTTATGCCCCCGGCAGCCTGCTTGGCTTGAGCTACCGGGCACTGGTACCGGACAGCCAGTTTGAAGTCATTGAACACCTGCTCGAACGTGTGCGGCAGAAAAAGACGCTCGGCACGCTCGAGCTGATTGCCCGTCGCGCTGACGGTAGCGAGTTCCCGGCCGAATTGCGCCTGTGTCTGCTGCCGGCGCGACAGAATCGAGGGCAATGTCTGTGCGTTGCGTTTCGCGATCTCAGCCAGCGCAAAGCTGAAGAGCGCAGGCTGCGTGAAGCACACGAACAGCAGGAGGCCATCGTTAACTCGGCGCCCTATGGCATTGCCCTGGTGCGAGGCATGCTCATCGCCCAGGCCAACTCGCGGCTGGACGAACTGCTCGGCTACGCCGTTGGCGAACAGCTTCAGCGCTCCCCGCTGATCTGGCTGGAGCACGTCATGCCGGCACAGATGATGATCTCGTTCGAGGCGCAGGTGCGCGAGACGTTGAACCGTGGCGACATCTTTCAGCAGCGTTTGCAACTTTGCCGCCAGGACTCCAGCCGTTTCTGGGCAAGCATGAGTGCAAGGGCCATCAGCCCCGGCGACCTGTCCCGTGGCTCGATCTGGATCATCGAAGATATTTCCGCCCAGCAAGCGGCGGCCCAAGAGATGCAGCAGGCGCGGCAGCTGGCCGAGGAAAGCGCTCGGACCAAAGCCGAATTCCTCGCCAACATGAGCCACGAGATCCGCACGCCGATGAACGCCATCATCGGCATGACCTACCTGACCCTGAAAACGCAGTTGAGCGAACGCCAGCGCGACTACCTGAACAAGGTACAAAGCTCCAGCCGGCATTTGCTCGGTGTCATTAACGACATTCTGGATTTCTCCAAGGCCGAGGCCGGAAAGCTGCAATTGGAGGCCCGCGATTTCAGCCTGGCCCGGTTGCTGGAAGAAGCGCTGGACCAGGTACGTCCGCGTATTGCCGATAAAGGCCTGGATATGCGGCTGCATGTCGACGCAGATGTGCCGGAACGGCTATGTGGCGATCCGCTGCGTTTGCGGCAAATACTGCTGAACTACCTTAGTAATGCGGTTAAATTCACCGAACGTGGGCAGATCCGGGTGCAGGTCAGCCTGCGTCAGGCCGGCCCGGGTGACGCCTTGCTTTGCTTCAGTGTCACCGACAGCGGCATAGGGCTCTGTGCCGAGCAATTGCCACACATATTCCAGAGCTTTGTGCAGGCTGATACCTCCACCACAAGGCGCTTTGGCGGCACGGGGCTCGGGCTGGCAATCGCCAGACAACTGGCCGAACTGATGGATGGCCAAGTGGGTGTGCAGAGCGTGCCGGGTGAAGGAAGCACCTTCTGGTTTGAGGTTCGCCTGCTGCTGGCCGGCGACACGTTCATTGAAGGCTCGTATGCCACAGACCCTCTCAAAGATTGGCGAGTGACCGAGGGGACTCGTGTTTTGCTGGTCGAGGACAACAAATTGAACCAGCAGGTGGCCGCCGAAATCCTGCAGGCGGCAGGTTGTCAGGTAGATATCGCGGCTGATGGCAGTCAGGCGTTGAACCTGTTGGCCGGCGAGCGCTATGACCTGGTGTTCATGGATATGCAGATGCCGGTGCTCGATGGCCTGGCCGCCACCCGCCTGCTGCGTCAGCTGCCCGGGCTCGGCACACTGCCCGTCATCGCGATGACCGCCAATGCCGGAAAAGATGATCATGACGCCTGTCTGGCTGCGGGCATGAATGACTTTATCAGCAAGCCCTTCGAGCCGCAGACGCTCTATGCGGTGTTGCGGCGCTGGCAAACCGGGCCACAGGCCCGAGACAAGCTCGCCCTGGAGGTGGATGCTCCAACACAGGTGCACCGCGCGCATGCGTGCCTGGAACTCGAAGGTGTAGACATGGACGCCGGACTGCGCCGGACAATGGGTCGGCATAACCTGTATACGGACTTGCTGCGCAGCTACCTGACAGACCAGAGCGACTTGCTCAAACAACTGGGCGCGGCCCTTGCGGCGGGCGAACGGGATAGAGCCGAACTGTTGGCCCATAGCTGCAAAGGCGCGTCAGCGACCATCGGTGCTGATGCCGTCGCGCAAGCGGCCAATCAACTGGAGCAGTCACTGCGCGCAAAGAGTCCGCAGGAAGAGCTGCAAACCTGTCTGCAGGCGTTGTCTGAACCCTTGATGGCTGTGCTGGAGCAACTGCAGGAGAAACTTCCCGGTGAAGTGGAGACTGCACCGATAGTCGTGGATTTTGTCGAGTTGCAACGAATCTGCCGACAACTCGACGAGTTGCTGGGCGATTTCGATGCGCAGGCCGTGCCCTGTTTTTCCTCCCATGCCGCCTTGCTGCGGGACGCGTTCGCAAAACACTACCAGCCCCTGGAAAGCGCTGTGCAGCGTTTCGATTTCGAGCAGGCGCAGGTTTGTCTCAACGAGGCCCTGCTGGCCTGTGGAACGGGTGCGATAAACAGTGAAAGTATCGCTGTTCAGAAGTTTTAAGCGTTTTTCACAACCCGGCCATCAGGCTCCAGCCCATTTCAGAGCAGATTCATGGAGGGCATGCGTTACTGCAGTCAGTTGGCAGAGGCGATGTCCGTTGATCTTTGCGTCGCGTTCACGCAGCAGCTATTGCCCCCGCTGCTTTACTGACACATCTGTGACCTCGTCACGAGGAAGTCCAGTTGAACAGTTCGATCCATACACCCACCGTGCTGGTGGTCGACGATATGCCGGCCAACCTGCGGCTGATCAGTGAGATGCTAAGTGAGCTTTATCACGTCAAGATCGCCATCAGCGGTGCCCAGGCCCTGCAGATCGTACAACGCACGATCCCTGATCTGATCCTGCTGGATGTGATGATGCCCGACATGGATGGCCATGAAGTCTGTCGTAGACTCAAGGCTGATCCGAACACACGTGAAGTACCGGTCCTGTTTCTCAGCGCCAGGAATCACCACGAAGATGAGTGCCTGGGTTTCGAGCTCGGCGCCACCGACTACCTGTTCAAACCGATCAACCCGCCTATCCTGCTGGCGCGGGTGCAGACACAGTTGCGCCTGAAGGCGACAACGGACCTGTTGCGTTCGCACAATGCCTATCTCGATGAGCAAGTGATGGCGCGAACCCGGGAGCTGCAAGCCACCCATGACGTGACCATCCTGGCCCTCGCCTCGCTGGCCGAGACTCGGGACAACGAGACCGGCAACCACCTGCGCCGCACGCAGCATTACGTGCGGATACTGGCGGAAGAACTGCGCGATCACCCGCGATTCAGTGCACATCTTGATGACGAGAGCATTGAACTGATGTTCAAGTCGGCGCCACTGCACGATATCGGCAAGGTCGGGATTGCCGACCATATCCTGCTCAAGCCGGGGCGCTTGGAGCCAGCCGAATACGAGATCATGAAGAGCCACGCCCGGTTGGGTTATCAGGCCCTGGTCCATGCAGAGGAGCTGTTGGGCGCGCAAGTGCCTTTTCTGCGAATCGCCAAGGAGATCGCCCTGTGCCACCACGAAAAATGGGACGGCAGCGGCTACCCCAGTGGCCTTGCCGGTGATGCCATTCCCGTCAGCGCCCGCCTGATGGCGGTCGCCGATGTCTACGACGCGGTCATCAGTCGACGGGTCTACAAATCGCAAATGAGCCACCAGACCGCAGCGGCGATCATCCGCGACGGGGCCGGGCAACATTTTGATCCGGAGGTGGTAGCAGCCTTCATCACCCTGGAAAAACAGTTTGAGCAGATTGCCGAACGCTATGCCGACACCACTGACGAGGAGCCCCTTGAGGACAAGGCCGGCTAACGGCGGGTGAGTGACGGCAGAGTCAAGACAGCGGTGTCAGCAATCAGACCGGAGTAAAGATCATGAGTTGGGTCGTCAAGCACGCGCAGGTGATCAAGCGTATTTGCTGGATAACAGTGGCCGTTCTATCGATACTTACCGTGGTTGCCGTGGTCGATCGCTATCAACGCCAACAAATCATGCTGCTGGAGAGCCAGCAGGCACTGTTGGCTCAGCGAAGCGCCAGGGGTTACTCCGACCTGCTGAGCAATCTGCAGACCCACAAGTTGCAACAATCACTGCTGCTGGCAAATCCCCCTCCGCAGGGATGCCTGTCAGACGAGTTCATTGCCGGGCAGCAGCGATTCAATAAGACCCAGGCGGCGGATGTCGACGGGCTGTCACAACACACTTTGCGAGTACCGATTCACCAACTGGCACCTTTACCCAAGCCGCACGCGCCACGCATGAAAGTCAGCGGGGGCAGTTTGCACATGACCAGCGGACAACTCCTGGGCTATACCTGCGATAAGCGTTACGCAGTGATACAGCAAACGCAGACCCGCTTGAACCCACCTCCGCTGCTGCAGCCTCTGGCGTTGGGATCGGCGGTTTCCGAAGGGCTTGTCGTGCATGTTGCGTTGAACCAGGGTATGGGGCCAACCTTGTACTTCGACATTCGTTTCAACGCCGGCAAAGCAATCTATTTACCTGTCACCGGCACTGGCTGGCCGACCTCGCTGCCTGACCAGGTGCAAGGCGAAGAGCGCTTCTTGCGGCAATATGCGAATCTGCACCGAGAACTGCAAATGCGCATCTACAGTGAACCGCTGGCGCCGAATTTCCTCTCGCAGTTCCTCATTCTGAACGGCCAATGGTTGTTGCTGGCGGCCGGAGTAGTTGTCTGTCTGCTGCTGATCAACTGGCTGGTGGCGCACCTGATCGATGCCATTGTGGTGCAACATCGTGAAGCCTCCCACGACTTTCTCACCGGCCTGTACAACCGGCGGGCGGCGATGGCGCTGGCTGAAACCGAATTGGCACGCGCCACGCGCAAGCCCGGGCCGTTGTGTGTATTGATGATGGACATCGACCACTTCAAACAGGTCAACGATACCTACGGCCACGACGGCGGAGACCAAGTGCTGAAGTTTTTCGCGCAGTTGCTCCGTGAAACGGTGCGGCAACCGGATCTGGTCGCCCGCATCGGCGGTGAGGAATTTCTCGTGGTGTTGCCCGACACCGACCTGAGCGGCGCGCAACAGATGGCCCGGCGTCTGCTGCAAGTGCTGCGCAGCTCGACGGTGGACTATAACGGCAAGTGCTTCGGCATCACCTGCAGCATAGGTGTAAGCGCCTGGCATGGTCACGGGGATAGCCTTCAGAACTTGCTGGTGCGCGCCGACAAACTGCTTTATCAAGCCAAGCAGCAAGGCCGTGACCGCTATATCAGCGAGCCCCTGGCGGATTCTGCGCAGGTTGCGTACGTCTGAACGCGAGCCTCGATGGTGCTCGTATCCCGGACTGCTTCAATGATCACCACCCTGCAGCAGCGATTTGCACACCCGATCAACCGATATGTTGGCTAAAGCTGGGAATGGACGCTTAACTCTAGAGGTCGGCGACACACACCCGACCTGCCTTCCTGCCACATACGAAAGGGTTCCATGGGCCAACTGCTGATTGATGAACACTTGGTGTTCGACGAGAGTAACTTCCTGTTGTTTCGCGTGGACGCCACGGATGAGGAGCCTTTGCGCCTGGGGGCAATTGCCAGTCGATGCCTGGCCATGATTCTCAGGTCCGAGGGCGCTGTGGTGCGCAAGCGTGAACTGATGGCCGGGGCATGGGGGCAATACGGCCTGGAAGTGACCGACAACAGCCTGGCCCAGGTTGTCCGGCAGTTGCGCGTGGCGCTTGAGAAACTGCAACCGGATCGGGAGTTCATCCAGACCTTGCCTCGTATAGGTTACAAGCTCGCCGATGGCGTGCGGGTCGATGAGTTGACCACAGCGCAAAAAACGGCGGCTGGCGCCGGCAGTGAAGTACCCCACCCTGAAGCGCTTACTGTATTGCCCATGGCTGAGGCCCAAGACGAAGAAGTCGGGCATCCATCACTCATCAACATTCCAGCTTCGGAGCAACCTGCGCCAACGCAGCAACCGGTGCTTGCGACAGCGCGTCCAAGGCGATGGTATCTGTGGCTGGCCTTACCCCTTTGGGCAATCGGTGCCTTCATGCTAGGCAAAATCTGGCTGGCACCTTCGCAAGCAGTGGTGCTGCCAACGTTCAACGCTCCCGTCACCATTGATGATGTGCAGGTGCATCTGCCAGCTCAAGAAGTGCCGCCGCTGGAAGCTGCAGAGCTGGAACCGATGGTCCGGCACAGTCGAAAACTGGCGGGGCTGCTTGGTGTTGCGACGCAAAATCTGCATTTGTACCTGTTGCCGTCCCGTCGTGGTGCAGATCAGATTCTCTGCGACGGTGAGATGGAAGCGTCCAGCAGTCGCTGCATTGGGGTACAACAACATGACTAGACGCGCGGAAAATGCAGCCTGGTGCCTGGCCTTCGTGCTGGCTGGTCTATTGGGAGTGGGACTGGCACACCTCGTTGGAAGGCAAACCTCCGGCCCGGACCTTTGGTGCAACGGAGAAGGGGCTCACCAAGTGTCGTCGCAACAGCGTCCTGCGTGGATGACCACACGCTATCGACTGGACTTGAGGCCCACCGGCGTCAGTCATATGCGCCTGGTGGCGCAACTGATCGATGCCGACTCAGGGGCTGAACTCGGCACTATCCGTCGCAACAGTGCCTTTCGCGTGCAACAACAGGGGCACCGCTTGCAGCTCAATGTCGAGAGTAGCGCCAGAGGCGAAGCGGACAGTACGGCGCCTGAATTGTCGGGCACACTGGGCATGTTCATTTTCCGCTCGGACGGTAGCCTGAGTTACTGGATGCGGCCGTTGTCCGCGACCCGTTACCTGTTCGATGATGGTAACGACATGTTTGTTCTGTGCAGTAAGCGATGACGTCGTTTGTCGATCATCAGTAAATTGTCTAGATTTGGCTCCTCTGAAATCATGGAGCAAAGCCAATGACGGGCAAAATCAGACTCTCCACAATCACTCGCCTGGCGGCTGGCATCGCGCTGATTGGGGCAACCCAGTGTTTCGCCGAGCAACCGATAGAGACCCTGGTGAACGACGCGGTACGCCCGGTCATGCGCGACCATGGCATCGCCGGGATGGCGGTGGCTGTCACCCTGCACGGCAAAGCGCATTATTTCAATTATGGAGTGGCCTCCCGGGAAACCGGCAAGCCTGTCACGCCAGACACCCTGTTCGAGATCGGCTCGGTCAGCAAAACGTTCACCGCCACCCTCGCCGCCTACGCCCAGGCCAGCGGCAAGCTGTCATTGTCCGATAAAGCCAGCCAGGTACTGCCGGCCTTGCGCGGCAGTGCATTCGACAACATCAGTGTGTTGCAACTGGGCACCTACAGCGCCGGTGGCCTGCCGCTGCAATTCCCCCAGGATGCCGATGCGCCGGACAAGATGTTCGGCTACTACAAACAGTGGAAGCCGCTCTACCCCGCCGGCAGCCATCGCCAATACTCAAACCCCAGCCTCGGCCTGTTCGGTTATCTTGCCGCGCAAAGCATGGGGCAACCGTTTGATGCGCTGATGGAAAACACCCTGCTGCCCAAACTCGGTTTGCAGCACACTTTCCTCAAGGTGCCGCAGGCGCAGATGGCGCTCTACGCCCAGGGCTACAACAAGGATGACAAACCGGTACGAGTCGGGCCGGGGGCACTGGATGCCGAGGCTTACGGGATCAAAACCAGTGCGGCGGACTTGATTCGCTATGTCGAAGCAAACATGCATCCGGCGAACCTGGAAATACCCATGCAGCGAGCCATCGAACTGACCCGCAGCGGTTATTACACCGTCGGTGACATGACTCAGGGACTGGGTTGGGAGCTGTATCACTATCCGGTAACACTGGATCGGTTATTGGCTGGCAACTCGACGCAGATGGCCATGGAGGCGCACAAGGTTCAGTGGCTGAACCCGCCACAAGCGCAAGCGGACAATGTGCTGATCAACAAAACCGGATCGACGGGTGGATTCGGGGCTTACGTCGCATTCGTGCCGTCCAGGGACATTGGTATCGTGATCCTGGCCAACAAGAACTATCCCATTGCAGAGCGGATCAGGATTGCTCACACCCTGTTGACTGCGCTGGGCGACTGATCTTTTTCAAGACCAGATCCGCCAGCGCCTTTCTCACCAGCAAAATTCCATGTCGGATCAATCATCCGGCATTTGCGGCGGCTTGGCGGTCTTGGTCGCTTTGCCGTTTTTTGCGCCCTTGGTACCCTTGGCCGGTTCGGCCTCGGCGGGCGGTGTCACCACCGGTGGCGGCACGGCTTCTTTTTCCGCCGCCGGTAACTGATCGACAGTGCTGAAAATTTCCGTCAGTTCGATTGCGCCGGAATGATCCAGTTTCTTCTCGCCATCCTTGCCCACCAGAATGACTTTGGTCTGCGCACCTGCTCCCAGCTTCAGGGCACGGATCAGTGCCATCGTCGTCTGCGGGTCGAGGTCTTTACCGTCACGCTGGCCCATCGTGTTGATCACCGAATACAGCACCAGCTTGCGTTCGGAGAATCCCTGCTTGTTCGCAGGCTCCTCCAATGCCTTTTTAAGGCTGACCCAGGTCGGATCCACCGTGCTGGGTGCGATGACAATCAGGGAGCGGTTCCTGCCCTTTTCGATATCCAGTGGTGAATCGCCATCGGCGGCGAACAAGGTGCCGGTAAACGCCAGTAAAGTAGCCAGGGTCAGTGACCTGATGAGCATGCGCATCTCCTTTTGATATCCACGCTCTAATGATTGCGCATCGCGGCGATTGTTCCAGGTGACATACCGCAATTTGTGCTGCGTCTTGCCCCAAGCTTAGGTCAGGGCGGTCATTGCGCAACAGGCTGGGCCAGGGCTGATTCAGAACGCCAATTTGTAACCGATCAATACCAGCATGGTCGCCAGGCACGGACGCAACAGTTCATCGGAGATGCGCCCGGTCAAGTGGCTGCCCAGGTAGATTCCCGGCAACGAGCCGATCAGCAGGTAACCGAGCACGTGCCAGTCCATGTTGCCCATGCTTGCATGACCCAGGCCTGCAACCAGGGTCAGGGGTACGGCGTGTGCGATTTCCGTCCCCACCAGACGACGGGTCGGCAGCAGCGGATAGAGAATGAACAACGCCACGGTACCCAAGGCGCCGGCGCCAATGGACGTCAGCGCGACCATGGTGCCAAGGACCAGGCCTGTGATGACTGTCAGGACATTCAGACGCGTGCCACTGGGGTTGTAGTTGCCACCGGCGCGTTTGTGAGCGAAATCGAGCAGGCGTTTCTTGAACAGAATGGCCAGCGCCGTGGCGAACAAAACGAAGCCCAGGGCCTGTTTGATGATCGCATTCATCGCATCGGGTGAGCTGTGCAAACTACTGAGGAACCACAACGTCAGCGCCACTGCCGGCACACTGCCCAGCGTCAGCCAACCGGTAATGGCCCAGTCGATATTGTTGTTCTTCCTGTGAACCAGCACGCCACTGGATTTGGTGATGGCCGCGTACAGCAGATCGGTGCCGACGGCCGTTGCGGGATTGATGCCGAACCACAGCAGGATCGGGGTCATCAATGACCCGCCACCGACGCCAGTCATGCCGACGATAAAACCCACCACCAACCCGGCAACGACTAACCCGATGTTCACTAAATCCATTGATACGTCCACATAGATCGCAGGGGAAATCCGGCCCGCAGCATAGCGATTTTTCTTATAACCAGTTATATCGATACGATCTATCTTTATTCCCCAAACACAGCCTCCCTCTTTGTGGGAGCGGGCTTGCTCGCCAAAGCGGTGTGTCATCCAATACAACTTTCGACTGACATACCGCCTTCGCGAGCAAGCCCGCTCCCACAGGCAATGCTGTTCACTTAAGCATGGTGTTGTTAAGAACTGGATTGGGGGGATATCCATTGCTGCGGTAACGGCCACTTATGGTTTCGCTCTTACAGCGAGTCACTTTTGGAAGAGCCCAAAAGTAACCAAAAGGCTCTTGCCCCACCACTCGGTGCCTCGCTKTGGCTTTGGCTTTTGATTTTCTTGCCCCCTCGAGAGGCCGAGTGGAGGTTCTGCGCAGTG
>NZ_LMLH01000021.1 GCF_001421885.1 Pseudomonas sp. Leaf48 | reverse complement strand
TTCAGCCATCACCCGGGCACGCGCCTGAGCTGGATCAGCGTGCAGGCCAACGAGCGCCTGTTCGGCGACTACGAAGGCACCTGGGGCCTGATCCGCCTGTTCGAACAGGCGAAAGTCACTGCGCTCAACGACACCGACAGCCAGTTCCGCGTGCAACTCAGGGCCCCCGACGGCCTCGACCTGACCTGGCACTTGCGCACCGAACTGGGGGCGGGGCCGTTGGCGTTGCTGAAGTTGCGCGGCTTTGAACTGCCGGCGCAGATTTTTCTCGGCAAAGGCTCTCAAGCACAGCCTTATGCACAGAATGGAAATTACCCATGAGCCTGCTCACACTGATCAATCGCTGCCTGGGCGAACGTGACCCGCTGGTGCTTGCCCGTACCGAAGCCGACCGCTGGCAAGGCTGGTTGCAACCCATCAGCGCGCAGTCAGCGGTGGGTGAAGATCCGAGTTACGACGATGATTTCCAGCACATGCGTGAAGAGGTCAACAAGCTCTCCGGCGCGAATGTCGACGAGGTCATTCAATTGGCGGAGCAATTGCTCGGCCAGCGCAGCAAGGATTTGCGCATCGCCACTTATTACCTGTGGGCACGCCTGCAGAAGGACGGTGAGCAGGGCCTGGCCGATGGCCTGGGTCTGTTGGCGGCGCTGGTCGAGCGTTACGCCGGCGAGGTGCTTCCGCAACGGGCCAACAGTCGCAGGATGGCCCTGGAGTGGTTGACCAGCGCCAAGGTGCTGGACAGCCTGGTGCTGTTCCCGGAAGTGGTCAAGGCCGAGGCGGAGCGCACGGTGGCGGCGCTCGCCTGGCTGGAGCACGGGCTGCAAGCCTGGCCCGAGGACCAGCGGCCGCAACTCGATGGGCTGCACGGGGCATTGTCGGCGCGCCTGGCGCAGTCCGGCGGGGTCGATGCCGTGGTGCCGCAGCACAGTGCCAGTCACCCGTCCGTCAGCCAGACCAGCGCATCGGCTAGCCTGGCCATCAAGTCCGGGCGCGACCTGCTGGACAGCGGCCGGTCCCTGGCCGGTTACCTGCGGGACCAGCCACAAGGCTGGCTGGCGGCGCACCGCCTGATGAAAAGCCTGCGCTGGGACACCTTGCACGAGCCGCCCCTGCAGGACGCCAGCGGCACCACGCGCCTGGCACCGCCCCGGGGCGAATCCAGGGCGCAACTCAAACGCCTGTATCTGCAACAGAACTGGGGCGAATTGCTCGATCATGTCGAGCGCACGTTCGCCGAGGGGGTCAACCATTTCTGGCTGGACCTGCAGTGGTATCTGGTCCAGGCCCTGAACAAACAACCGCCGCCCCAGGATGGCTGGGCGGACATCGTCAAGCGCGACCTGGGCATGCTTCTCGAGCGCCTGCCGGGCGTGGAGGTGCTGGCGTGGAACGACGGCACACCGTTTGCCGACGAGACCACCCGTGAGTGGATCGCTCAGCACGTCAGTGCCCAGCAGTCGCGCCAACTCCTGCCTGCAGCGGCCCCGGCAGCGGCCAGTGCCGATGTCGAGATCCTGTCGCTGGAAAGCGAGGCACTGGCCCAGGCGGACAGTGACGGCGTCGAGCAGGCGCTGGCCTGGCTGGCCGCTCGCCCCGGCATCCACAGCGGTCGCCAGCGCTGGCTGCTGCGCCTGCTGATGGCGCGGGTGGCCGAGCAATGTGGCAAGAACGACCTGGCCCTGCATCTGCTCGGTGAGCTGGATGCCACGGCCGAGCGCCAGGCCCTGGCGGACTGGGAGCCGGAATTGAATTTCGAGGTCAAGGCGCGCCTGCTCAAGCTCACGCGTCTGAAGGCGCAGCGCAACGACGCCGACAAAACTGCCCTGGCCAGGCGCATGGAGGCGTTGCTGGCGGCGCTGGTCGCCATCGATCCGGTACGCGCCGCCGTGCTCTGCGGTTGAACCTCATTTATCAGGATTTTTCAGCATGGACAATCTGACCCTGCGTTATTACGACGCCGAGATGCGTTACCTGCGCGAAGCCGGCCAGGAGTTCGCGCAAGCGTTCCCCGACCGCGCGGCGCAATTGAACCTGGACAAACCGGGCGCCCGCGATCCTTACGTGGAGCGCCTGTTCGAAGGCTTCGCCTTTCTGATGGGGCGCCTGCGGGAAAAGCTCGACGACGACCTGCCGGAGTTGACCGAAGGCTTGGTCAGCCTGTTGTGGCCCCATTACCTGCGCACCATTCCCTCGCTGTCGATCGTCGAGTTCAAGGCGCAACTGACAACGATCAAGCGCAGCGAACTGATCGCCGCCGGTCAGGAAGTGCTCTCGCAACCCATCGGCCCCCAGCGCACCCAATGCCGCTACACCACCACCCAGGACCTGCGGCTGCAACCCATCGAACTGCAATCCTTGCGCCTGGCCCATGAGCCCGACGGCCGCTCGGTGTTGTGCCTGCGGTTTGCCTGCGCAACGGAGATCGACTGGAGCCAGATCGACCTCAGTCGCCTGCCGATGTACCTGAACGCCGATGCGCCCCTGGCCAGCGCGCTGCATCAGGCCCTGACCCTGAATGCCGAGGCGTTCTATGTGCGCCGGCCAGGCGAGGCGCAACGGGTCGCCCTGGCAGGTCATTTCGCGCCCAAGGGCTTTGCCGACGAGGACCGCCTGTGGCCCAAGGGCGACAGCGCGTTCAGCGGTTATCAGTTGCTGCTGGAGTATTTCACCTTCCGCGAGAAGTTCATGTTCGTCACCCTCCATGGCCTGGAGCAGGTGAACATCACCGCGAACATGCCCTGGTTCGAACTGGAGGTGGTCCTGCGCGAGTCGTGGCCGCAGGCATTCAACCTGAGTGCAGAACACCTTCGCCTGCATGCGGTACCGGTGATCAATCTGTTCACCCTGGAAGCCGACCCGATGCTGCTGGATCCGTTGCAAACCGACTACCTGTTGCGCCCCATGCGCCTGCAGGACGGTCACACGGAAATCTACTCGGTGGACCGGGTCACCGCTTCGAAAAACGCCGAGCGCCTGGACTACGTCCCCTTCAGCAGTTTTCGTCACAAGGGCGGCATGCTGCGCGACGAGGCGCCCGAGCGTTACTTCCATACCCGCCTCAAGCGTGGCGCCAACGGCCTGCACGATACCTGGCTGATCCTCGGCGGCGACGGCTTCGAAGAGGATCGCGTGCCGGGCAGCCAAAGCCTGTCCCTGCAACTGACCGGCACCCACGGCCAGCTGCCACGCAAGGCGTTACAAAGCACCGTCCTCGACACCTTGGTCAACACCGCCCTGACCGGCTTGCGCGTGCACAACCTGAGCGCGCCGACCTTGCCGTGCTATCCGCCGAACAACGACCGGTTCCACTGGCGCGTGCTCAGCCACCTGGGTTCGAACTTCCTGCCGATGCTTGATAACGCCGAGGTGCTACGCGGCACCTTGGCGCTGTACGACTGGACCGGCAGCGAGCTGAACCGCCGTCGTCTGGCGGCCATCGTCGACGTCAAACACCACCTGGTGCAGCGTTTCGAAAAGGGCTTTCTGCTGCGCGGCGTGGACATCGAAGTGACCCTCGATGCCAACGGTTTTTGCGGCGAGGGCGACATCAGTCTGTTTGGCGAGATGCTCCATCGTTTCTTCGCCCTGTACGCCGACATTCACCTGTTCAACCAGCTCACGCTGATCCTTCAACCTACTGGAAAGTGCCTGCGATGGAACGAGAACCACAGTCAGCGAATTCCCGGCTGAAAGCCGCGGGATTGCTCGAAGCGCTGCAAGGGCGGGTGGCCGAAGCCAGCCTGTACCGTTTCTGCCAGCTGCTGGAGCAAGCCCTGCCGGGAAATCCGCCGCTGGGCAGCACCAGCCACCCGGCGGACGACCCGGTACGCTTTCGCCCGGACCCCGGCATGGGCTTTCCTGCCGGTGAGCTCAAAGCCATCGAAATCGATGACCGACAACCGCTGCGCCCGGCGACGGTACGCACGCGGCTGTTGGGCTTGTACGGCGTGGATTCACCTTTGCCGACGGCCTTTATCGACGACATTGCCCAACGCCGCGACGGGCATGAGGCGCTGGAGGCGTTCCTGGATATTTTCAACCACCGGATCTTCACCCAGTTCTACCGGATCTGGCGCAAGTATTCCTACCCGGCGTCCTTCGAAGCCGGCGGCACTGATGCGACTTCGCAATGCCTGCTGGGGTTGGTCGGGCTCGGGATCCCCGGCACCGCCAAGCGCATTGCCACGCCGGTTTCGCGCTTTCTTGCACTGCTCAGTGTGATGCGCATGCCCACTCGCAATGCCGAAGGCATCACCGCGCTGGTAGCGCTGCTGGCTCCTGAAACCCGTGCCAGGATCACGCCGCACTGGCCGCAGAAAATCCCCCTGGCGCATCCGGCGAGCCTGTCGGCGAGTCGTCCGGTCAGCCTGTCCCAAGGCACGCCGCTGGGGAGCAACGGATTCGACGCCAACAGCCAGCTGCACCTGGCGCTGTTCACCCGGGACCAGGACGAAGCGCGGGGCTGGTTGCCCGATGGCCCGCTATACAACGACCTGCTGGTGTTGCTGCGGGTCTATCTCGGCTGGCGTTGCACCGCCAGGCTGCAGCTCTCGTTGCCGGTGCGCAGCCTGCCGCAACCGTTGCTGGGGCGGGCGCCGATCCGCCTGGGCATGACCGGCATGCTGGGTTCGGGGTGCGCCACCTGGCAGGACGCGCAAGACGACAGCATCACCATCAATCTGGGCCGCTATCAGGGCCTGTTGAAGAACACTCGGAACAGGGAAGCACAACATGTCGCGTACCGTTGGTAATCCATTGATCCTGGTAGCGCTGGCGGTACTGCTCGGCGGCTGCGGCGTCACCCAGACGGTCAGCGAAGGCACGGCCTCCGCCACCCGTTCGATTTTCTACAAGCAGGTGAAAGACCTGCACCTGGATTTCAGTGCCCGCACGGCCATCAACACCGATGCCGCGGAAATGAATGCGATGTCGGTTCCGACCCTGGTACGGGTCTATCAACTGAGCGATAGCAAGGCGCTGCAAAGGGCGACCTACGACAGCCTGCTCAGTGGCGACGAACAGGTGCTCGCTGGCGCGTTGCTCGATACCCGGGCACTGGTGATCAAGCCGGGCGAAGGTGCGCAATTGAATGTGCCGCTGGACAAGGACGCGCGTTTCGTCACGGTGGTCGGGTTGTTTCGCAACCCCGACGTGCAGGCCAATACCTGGCGCCTGACCTTGAATCGCGATGACCTTGATCCGGACCGGGCGCGGGTCATCGAGCTGGGGGACAACCAGTTGACCTTGCGCGAACTGGCCCGGAAATGACCATGGCCGATCTCAATCCTTCGCTTTACGAAACGCTGCTGCAGAACTTCGACGGAGATCTGGAGCTTCATCAAGTCAACGAAGAGGACCAGCACACGCTGTCGGTGCTGGACAACCTGCAGCGCATCCTCAACAGCCGAGCCGGGACACTCGCGCATCTGCCCGATTACGGTCTTCCCGACATGGGCGGGATCCTGCAGGGCCTGCCGGGCTCGGCGCACCGGCTGCTGAGGGACATGGAGGACACCCTGGTCAAGTACGAGCCGCGCCTGGCGAGCGTGCACATCGAAACGCTCGAACAGGCTTTGCCAGGCCATCTGGAGTACAGCCTCGATGTACGGCTCAAAAACGGCCGGCAGGTCACCTTCGGCACCACCCTGGCACCGGAGGGCAAAGTCCTGGTGCGACATCTGAAACGACAGCAATGGCTGTCGCAATCCTGACCCTTTAAAGCAATGGAGGCTGACGGTGCTATATGAAATGCGTATTCGGCTGGGCGGTGATCCGCGCGGTCATGGTGAGTTTATTGCGCTACGCGAGGAGCTGGCGAAGCTGAGTCATCCGGCCTGTCCCGACGTGGATTGGGCCAGGGTGGAACAGTGGTGCCTGACGCTGTTCGACCACAACGGCGCGGACCTGCAGACGGCCGCCGCGTTTGCCCTGGCACGCAGTCAGCGGCATGGTGTGGAAGGCATGTGCCAGGGGGTGACGCTGATTGAAACCCTGTGCGGCCAATGGGCGGCCTGTTGGCCCCCCATGGCGTCGGTGCGCCTGGATATCCTGGCCTGGTTGTGCGTGCAGTGGCAGGCGTTGCTGCGCACCCTGGGGGCGCCACACTTCCCCGAGCTGCTGCAGCTCGACAGCGGGCTTGCGCGCTTGCAGCAGCGTCTGGAGCAACACGCCCAACCGCCGGTGGTTGCCTTGCATGCCTTGCGCCAGCAGATCGAGAGCCTGATCCGGCGCATGCAACACACCAGCGTTGTGGTCGGCACACTCTCGCCGCCGGCAAGGGAGCCGGCGCCGGCTGTGATGATGCCTGTGGTGATATTGCCGCCTAATCCCATGCCCATGCCTGAAATGCCTGGGGTCAGGCGTCCTGTGGCGCGGTGGCTGGCTGCGGCCGCCGTTGTGACTGGCCTGGTCAGTGGCGCCTGGTGGCTGGGCTCGTCCGGTGTCGGCGAGCAGCGCCTGGCGCAGTTACTGGAGCCGGCACCCACTGTTGTCGCACCGGTGCGCCTGGACAGCCTTTCGCTGTTCGACGCCGGGAGCGCCGAGCTCAAGCCGGGTTCGACCAAGATTCTGGTCAGCGCTCTGGTGGATATCAAGGCTCAGCCTGGCTGGCTGATCGTCATTGGGGGGCATACGGACGGCCGCGGCAGTGCGCAGCAGAATTTCCAGCTGTCCCATGCCCGTGCCTCTGCGGTGCGTGACTGGATGCAACGCATGGGCGACATCCCCGACAGTTGTTTTGCTGTCCAGGGCTTTGCGTCCAGCCAGCCGGTCACCAGCAACGACACCGAAGCCGGGCGAGCGGCCAACCGACGAGTCGAAATCAGCCTGCTGCCACAAACCGGCGCCTGCGGGCAGGATGTGCCTGTGTAGGCGCTGCCAAAGGTGGCGATCTTGCACCACCCGTAGGAGCCGGCTTGCTGGCGATGGCGGCCGCATTGGCGATGCACCATTGAAGACCGCCATCGCTGGCAAGCCAGCTCCGGGGGTGGTTCAGGCCTTGATGACGTACCCAAAGGCCCGCGTGCGACCCTCAACTTCCTTCAGATACACACCTTGTAGCTCCGGCGTGAACCCCGGCAACGCATTGATGCCTTCTTCCAGCGCCAGGAAGTACTTGAGCACCGCGCCGCCCCAGACTTCCCCCGGCACTACGCACAGCACGCCAGGCGGATAGGGCAGGGCACCTTCGGCGGCGATTCGCCCCTCGGCGTCCGCCAGCGCCACCAGTTCGACGTTGCCACGGATGTATTCGATCTGCGCTTGCTGCGGGTTCATGGCAATTTTCGGGAAGTGTTCCTTGCGGAACATCGCCTTCTGCAACTGCTGCACGTTGTGCTGGCGGTACAGGTCGTGCATCTCCTGACAGAGCTGGCGGATGCTGTAGTTGCGGTAACGCTCCTGATGCTGCGCATAGATCGTCGGCAACACCCGGCTCATCGGTGCGTCTTCATTGACGAAGCGTTCGAAGCGGGCGATCTGCGCGGCGAGGTGGGTCATCTTCGCCCAGTCTTCGGCTGGCGTGAGCAGGAACAGGATCGAGTTGAGGTCGCACTTTTCCGGAACGATGCCGTTCTCGCGCAGGAAGTTGGCGAGAATGCCGGCATGGATGCCGAAGTCGGTGTAGCTGCCATCGACCGGATCGATGCCGGGGGTGGTGAACAGCAACTTGCAGGGGTCGATGAAGTATTGCTTCTCGGCGTAGCCGCCGAACGCGTGCCAGCGATCCTTCGGATGGAATTCGAAGAAGCGCAGGTCACGGGCAATCTCTTCAGTCGGATAATCTTCCCACTCGCGTCCATCGATCCTGTCGGGCACGAACGGACGCACCAGGGTGCAGGCTTCCAGAATCAGCTTGCGCGCCTCAATGCCGAACTTCACGCAGTCTTCCCACAGGCGCAGGCCGCTGCGGCCGGCATGAATGCGCGCATTCACATCCAGGGAGGCGAACAGCGGGTAGAACGGGCTGGTGGAAGCCTGGGCCATGAAGGCGTTGTTCAAGCGATGATGGTTGCAGTAACGGGCCTGGCCCTTGATGTGCCGGTCTTTCTTGTGCACCTGTGAGGCCTGGGAGAAACCAGCCTGCTGCTTGTGCACCGATTGGGTGACGAAGATGCCGGGGTCGTTCTCATCAAGTTCGAGCAGCAGTGGCGAGCAGTCCTTCATCATCGGAATGAACTGCTCATAGCCCACCCAGGCCGAGTCGAACAGGATGTAGTCACACAGCTTGCCGATGCGATCGACGACTTGCCGGGCGTTGTAGACCGTGCCGTCATAGGTGCCCAACTGAATGATCGCCAGGCGAAATGGTCGTGGCAGCTGTGCCTTGTCCGGTGCGACCTCGGCGATCAGCTCACGCAGATAGTCTTCTTCGAAACAGTGGGCGTCGATGCCACCGATGAAACCGTAGGGATTGCGCGCGGTTTCCAGATATACCGGCGTCGCTCCGGCCTGGATCAGTGCGCCCTGGTGGTTGGACTTGTGGTTGTTGCGGTCGAACAGCACCAGGTCGCCCGGGGTGAGCAGGGCATTGGTCACCACCTTGTTCGAGGCCGAGGTGCCGTTGAGCACGAAGTAGGTCTTGTCGGCGTTGAACACCTGCGCCGCGTGTTTTTGCGCGAGCAGTGCCGGACCTTCGTGGATCAGCAGGTCGCCGAGTTTGACGTCGGCATTGCACATGTCGGCGCGAAACAGGGTTTCGCCGAAAAAGTCGAAGAACTGGCGGCCTGCGGGGTGTTTGCGAAAGAACTGGCCGCCCTGGTGGCCGGGGCAGGCGAAGGTGGCGTTGGCCGATTCGGTGTAATGCTTGAGCGAGTCGAAGAAGGGCGGCAGCAGGCTATCTTCATAGGCCTTGGCTGCTGTTTCCAGTTGGTTGCCATGGTATTCGACGTTGCTGCGCGACAGATCGAAAATGCCCTTCACCTGCAACAGCACGTCGGTCAGGTGCTTGTAGACCTCCCGGGGGTGGGTGCTGGTGCCCGGGGAAGCCACCAGAAAAATCGGAATATCGAAACCGGTACGCTGGATGACGTCCAAAGCGCCAGCCAGGACATCATTGACCGACACCACCGCCACTGCGACGTCGGTGTAGTCGGTATGGCTGAGCGGGACGACCTCGCGGGTGTTCTGGAACGTTTCAACGGTGCCTTCGCTGGCAGCTATTTTCAGGGTTTTCATCGTGGCCTCTCCTGGCTGGCATCCAATTGCCCGCGTTGTTGGAGAGATAAAAATACCGGGGAACGCTTTCAGTTCCCTTGATCGAAATCATGTCGGCTGGAACTGTCAGGCTTCTGGCGGCCAGTCACGAGGGTTGTTCCTGGCGCGGCAGATCAGGCATGGCCCAATGCAATGGCAAACGAGACCACGATCATGCACGCGAAAGCAAAATTGAGATTCATGAAGTTTCCATCCAAAGCATGTAGAGACGGCGCTATCTTGAACAGGTCACGAAAAAATAAAAAATTCGCCTTCATGATTTGAATGATCGAAAGAAATGATACTTGGCTGTGTTGTTTTGCTGCCGGGTTTGTGGCCACGGGCAACGTCGAGGATGACCGGGTGCCGGGGGGCGGGGTGGTGCAGATGGACGCCTCACCCCGAGCCCCGGCTTACGTAATGAGCCGCGCCAGCGCCTCAGCGCAATCGTTCGAGCATCTGGTAGTACCACATGCCAGCGGCGAGCATCGGGTTGCCGAGCAGGTCGCCCATGGGCACGCGGATGTGCTGGCAGGCGGCAAAGGTGTCGAACTGTTCGAGCTGCCCGGTGATGGCCCGGCCCATGATTTCGCCCATGATGTGGGTGGTGGCGATGCCGTGTCCGGAGTAGCCCTGGCAATACCAGACGTTGTCCGAAAGCTTGCCCAGTTGCGGGATGCGGTTGATCACGATGCCCATGGCGCAGCTCCACTGGAAATCGATCGCCACGCCTTTGAGCGCCGGGAAGGTCTGTTCGATGCACGGGCGCAGTTCGGCGGCGATGTCCCGTGAGTCCTTGCCGCTGTAGTTGGCGCCGCCCCCAAACAACAGGCGACCGTCGGCGGTGAGGCGGTAGTAGTCGAGCACGAAGCGGCAGTCGTAGACCGCCAGGTCTTCGCGGTTGATCTGCCTGGCGAGGTCGCCCAGCGGCGCGGTGGTGACGATGCCACCCATGGCCGGGAAAATCTTGCCCTTGAGCTTGCCCGGTTCGAGCTTGTGATAGACGTCGCCGGCCAGCAGCACCTGATTGGCGTCGATGCGACCCTGGGCTGTGCGTACGCCTGGCGTCGGTCCGTGGATGATTTCCAGCACCTCGCTGTTTTCGAAGATCAGCGCGCCGAGACTTTCTGCGGCGCGGGCCTCGCCGATGCACAGGTTGAGCGGGTGCAGGTGCATGTTGCGGGTGTTCTTGATGGCGCCGTGGTAGAGGTCACTCTCCAGCAGGTCGCGCACCTGACTGCGGTCGAGCAGGCTGACCTGCTCGCCCATGCCACGGCGCACTGCCTCGTCGTAGTCCTTGCGCAAGCCGTCCATGTGCGCGGGTTTGTAGGCCGCATGCAGGTGACCGTGCTTGAGGTCGCAGGCGATGGCGTATTTGTCCACCCGCTGCTGGATGATCTGATGCCCGCGCCAGCGCAGATGCCAGATGAAATCGTCGACCTCTTCGCCCAGGGTGCGGCGCATCTGTTTGCGCATGGCCTCGTCGCCCGACAGGCTGCCGGTGACCTGGCCGCCGTTGCGCCCGGTGGCGCCCCAGCCGATCTTGTGGCTTTCGACGATGGCGACTTTCAGGCCTTTTTCCGCCAGTTCGAGCGCCGTGGCGACGCCGGTGAAGCCGCCGCCGATGATCACCACGTCGACCCGGTGCTGGCCTTGCAGGGTCGGGTAGTCGGTGTCCTGATTGAGGGTGGCGGTGTAGTAGGAATTGCAGTGTTGAGTCATGTCAGTGTCCAGGCAGAATTCGAAGAAACTCAATGCCAGTCAGGTGAGCGCAGCCCTGGTGGGAGCGGGCTTGCTCGCGAAGCGGTGTGTCGGTCACCATTGATGTCGGATGACACACCGCCTTCGCGAGCAAGCCCGCTCCCACAGGGATCTGCGTAAGACTGAACAGGGAGTGATAGGCGGGAGCTCGGCGATCAGGCGAGCAGGGCGCTATCCGGCGGGCGTGCGGAGTGGCGCAGTTTCGAACGGCGCAGGGCCATGGGCAGGTTGACGATGCGTTTCATGAGGCAGTGCCGCCCGTGGCCAGTAGCGAGGTGGCCGGCGTCGAGACTTTCAGCAGGTGCTGTTCTGACGGCAAGGTGTTCATGGCGCGTGTTTCCAGGGCGGAAAACGTCGGAGGCGGGTTTGGTGAACCTCCGCGGAACACCGATAGTAGGGGGCATTCCCGGGCCTGTAAATCTCTAATACGACGATTTCTGCAATGCCCGGGTGAGCCGGGACCAGGCCCTGGCAGGCCCGGCTCATTGATCGCCATTCAAGCCAGAAGGTGAACCCCGAGGCCGATCAACCCGCAGCCAATCAGCACTTCAATCACCCCGCGCTTGAAGCGAAACAACGCAATCGCCGCAGCCAGTGCGATCAACGCCGAAGGCCAGTCCAGGTGACCGCCAAAGCCGTTCGGCCAAATCACGTGGTAACCGAAGAAACACGCCAGGTTGAGAATCACGCCGACCACGGCGGCGGTGATCGCTGTCAGTGGCGCGGTGAACTTCAGTTCGTTGTGCGTCGACTCCACCAGCGGCCCGCCTGCCAGGATGAACAGGAACGAAGGCAGGAAGGTGAACCAGGTCACCAGCGTGGCGGCAACGGCTCCGGCGACAAAGGCCTGCTCCGGCCCGAAGACCTGATGCACGTAAGCGCCGATGAAACCGACGAAGGCCACCACCATGATCAATGGCCCGGGGGTGGTCTCGCCCAGTGCCAGGCCATCGATCATCTGCGTCGGCGTCAGCCAGCCAAAGTGGCCGACCGCACCCTGATACACATAGGGCAGCACGGCATAGGCGCCGCCAAAGGTCAGCAGCGCAGCCTTGGTGAAGAACCAGCTCATCTGCGTCAGTGTGCCGTGCCAGCCGAACAGCACGGTGAGGATCGCCATCGGCAAGCTCCACAAGACCGCACCGACGAGGACCAGGCGCAGCAGTTTGCCGCGACTGAAGCGGGCATGCCCGGGGGTTGGCGTATCGTCATCAATCAACGCCGGGCCGAAGGATTTTTGCGCGGCGCCGTGGCCGCTGCCGCTGAATTTTTCCGGCGCCAGACGCCCGCCGAAATAACCGAGGATCGCTGCCCCCAACACGATCAAGGGAAACGGTACATTGAGCAGGAAGATGGCCACGAATGACGCCGCAGCGATGCCCCACATCCAGCCGTTTTTCAAGGCCCGGGAGCCAATGCGATGGGCCGCATGCACCACGATCGCGGTCACCGCCGGCTTGATCCCGTAAAACAGCCCGGCCACCACCGGCACATCGCCAAAAGCGATGTATACCCAGGACAGCGCGATCAGGATGAACAGCGACGGCAGCACAAACAGTGTCCCGGCGATCACGCCACCCCAGGTGCGATGCATCAGCCAGCCGATGTAGGTCGCCAGTTGCTGGGCTTCAGGCCCAGGCAGCAACATGCAGTAGTTGAGGGCATGCAGAAAGCGCCGCTCGGAAATCCAGCGCCGGCGTTCGACCAGTTCCTGATGCATGATGGAAATCTGCCCGGCCGGGCCGCCGAAACTGATGAAACCGAGTTTGAGCCAGAAACCAAAGGCTTCGCGCAGGCTCACCGGGGCGGGTTTTGCTTGTGCGGAGTCACTGTCAGGGGAAGGCGTGAGGCTCAAGCGGAGGTTCCTTGCGCAGTTGCTTTGAGCCAGTGACTGTAGCCATGCGGCGGTGCTTTGAACAGTCGGTTATCGCGGTGTATTCGCCCAGCGTTCGGCCGCGGACCGGTCGCTGTCACGGGCATCGACCCAGCGTGCGCCCACGCCCGTGTCTTCGCGCTTCCAGAGCGGCGCGTCGGTTTTCAGGTAGTCCATGATGAATGCACAGGCCTCGAACGCCGCATGGCGGTGCTGGCTGCTGACGCCGACGAACACGACGGGATCAGTGACCGACAATTGGCCGATGCGGTGCACGATCTGCACCGCCTTCAATGGCCAGCGGGCCTTGGCGTTGTCGATGATTTTTTGCAGCGAACGTTCGGTCATGCCGGGATAGTGTTCCAGGAACAGGCTGGCGACTTCCTGGCCGGCGTTGATGTCACGTACGTAGCCGATAAAGTTGACCACTGCACCGACCGAGGGATCATTCGCCCGCAGGCTGTCGATCAGTTGGCCGCTGTCGAAGGCTTTGTACTGGACGCGTACCGTCATGTCTCAGCCTCCGGTGACCGGCGGGAAAAAGGCGATCTCGTCGAAATCCTCGATCGTCCGGTCCGGGTGGCACAGTTCCTGGTTCAGCGCACACATCAGGTTGTTTTCGCCGAGGACGTCGTTCCAGATTTCACCGCGGGCCATCAGCAATTGACGCACGTCTTCGATGGTCTTGAGGTTGTCGGTCAGGGGCAGTTTTTCACCACCGAGGTTGAGTTGCTCGCGGTAGCGGGCGAAGTAGTTGATCAGGATCATTGTGCGTCCTCGAACTGGAAGTGTCCGGAGCGGCCACCTTGTTTGCTGAGCAGGCGGATATCGTCGATGACCATGCCGCGATCCACCGCTTTGCACATATCGTAGAGCGTCAGCGCAGCGACACTGACGGCGGTCAGTGCTTCCAGTTCGACGCCGGTCTGTCCTTCGAGGCGGCAGGTGCCGACGATCTTCACGCTGTCCGGTGCGCAGGCCGTGAGTTCGACGCGGATCGAACTGAGCAGCAAGCTGTGGCACAGCGGGATCAGCTCATGGGTTTTCTTTGCCGCCATGATCCCGGCGATCCGCGCCACGGCGAACACATCGCCCTTGGGGTGGCCGTTGCTCTGGATCATTTGCAAGGTTTCCGGGCGCATGCGAACCCAGGCCTGAGCCTGCGCCTCGCGCCGGGTCAAGGCTTTGTCGCTGACATCGACCATGTTGGCGCGGCCCTGGCTGTCGAGGTGGGTCAATACAGGTGGTGCATCACAAATGTCTGTCACGGGGGAAACTCCTGCGCTCATGGGCGCGGTCATCAAAGGGAAATATCAGGCCGGGCTGTAAATGCGCGGCGCGTTGCGATGGGGGACGTGGATCAGGTTGAGTCGATGTTTGAGGGCCCACTGCACCGTCAGCGCGGTGGGCGCGGACAGGCTGACCAAGGTGCCCAGCTTCGCCCGGACCGCTTTGTGAATCAGTTCCAGGCTGCAGCGGCTGGTGACCACGGTGAAGCCGCAACGGCTGTCGATGCCGGCGTGCTGCAGGGCGCCGATCAATTTATCCAGGGCGTTGTGGCGACCGATGTCTTCCCGGCAGATCAGCGCCGAGCCTTGCGCATCGAAGTACAGCGCGGCATGTAATGCACCGCAGCTGCGGGCCATTTGTTGCGCTTGTTCGATGCGCTGGCGGATATCGAGGAAATGCTCCGCCGGGGGCAAGGCGACCGGGTCGAGACTCTGCAGTTTGGGCAGGGCCTGTTCCAGCGCCTCCACACCACAAAGGCCGCAGCCGCTGGTGCCGGCCATCTGTCGACGATGATTTTTCAGGGCCCAGAACGCGCGACTGGAAATCTGCACATCCGCCTGCACGGCCTGGTCAAAGCAAGTCAGGCGCAGGTCGTAGATTTCACTCTGGTCTTCAACGATGTCGTTGCTGACGCTGAAGCCGCGGATGAAGTCCTCGAGGTTGCCGGGCGACACCATCATCACCGCCTGGCTCAGGCCGTTATAGGTAATCGCCAGGGCAATTTCCGCCGCCAGTGGCGCCTGGCAGACTGCCGCGCCACTGACGTATTCGCGGAAGTTCACATTCAACGGTTTTGGCGCAGGGGCATTGGTGTCGCTTCGATCATTGATCTGTTCAACTTGGCACGACATGAAAAGAACCTCGAAGCGCTGAATTGAGTTCAGGCTACGGGTAACTATTTAATGCGTCCAATCGCTTGTTCCGATGCGCTGATTGGTGATGTCTATCGTCCTTGGCGAAGTTGTCCGAATCGTAATTAATTAAAATTAATATTAATATTGATCAGTTCTTCGATGGAAATAACAGTCGCGCTTCGGCGAAGCATTTTTCGGCAATCGCCGAACGCGGTTCGGTCTTGCGCATGACCAGGCCCAGGGGCGCGAGCACGCTGGCATCGGGCAAGTTGATGAAGGCCAGGTGCTCGATGGGTTCTTCCAGGCCGCTGTCCAGCGGCATGATGGCGCAGCAAAAGCCTTCGTGAATGCCCTGGAGCAACTGGTAAGTGGAGTCGCTTTCCATGATCGGCTGCGGGTTGAGCCCGCGACTGCGGAAACTCAAGTCGATGGATTTGCGATAGTGCATGCCCGTGCTGAGCATCCCCAGCGGCAACTCGGCGGCGTCTTCCCAGCTCATTTCGCTGCCTTCGAAATGGAAGTGCCGGGTGTCGTAGAGAAGACCGACGCGGGTCTCGCCGATCTCGAAACACTCGAAGTAGTTCGGGTTGACGTGGTCTAGGTAACACACCCCCAGGTCCAGTTGATTGTTGCCTAGGCCCTCGATGATCTGATCGGAACTCAACGAGGACAGGCTGAACTTGAGCTCGGGGAAGCTGTGGGAAAGGCCCTTGATGTAGCTGACCGGGTTGAAGCTGCTGAGCGGTACCAGGCCCAGGCGCAGATTGCCGACCAGTTGGCCACGGCAGGCGGCGGCTTCGGCGAACAGGCCGTCATGGGCGGCCAGCAGGGTCTTGGCCCACGCCAATACGCGCTCGCCGGCTTCGGTAAAACCCTCGAAGCGCTGGCCGCGGGTGACCAGCACCAGGTCCAGTTCATCCTCGAGGTTGCGCAGGCGCATCGACAGGGTCGGCTGAGTGATATGGCAGCGCGCGGCGGCCTGGCCGAAGTGGCGTGTCTGCTCCAGGGCGATCAGGAACTTGAGTTGTTTGATGTCCATGACGGCACCTGGTGAGGGAGGAAAGGAGAGGTAAGTATTGACTCAGATGCGCTGGGCACAAGGTTTGCCCGCTGACGATCTCATTGTCTTTGTCGAGCGTCCAATCGGTTGTATTTAAAGGCTCATCGATACGCTCTATCATGCTGGATTACTGCAAGGGAAATATAGCCGTTTAATGCCGAATAGTGCTGATAAACGTGCTCGATAGTGTGGTTGGTTAGAGTGATTAGACAGTGCTTGATCTTGCACTTTAGTCTCTGGATGTTAATGAGTTAATTCCTTCAGGAGAATTCCATGAGCGTTAAACCGGATGCATTGTTTATACCCTTGAATATTGCCGTGCTGACTGTCAGCGATACCCGTGAATATGCCAATGACACGTCCGGGCAGTTGCTGGTCAGTCGCCTGCTGGAAGCCGGCCACACCTTGAGCGAACGTAACCTGCTCAAGGACGACCTGTACAAGATTCGTGCGCAGGTCGCGACCTGGATTGCCGATGAGGGTACTCAGGTGGTGCTGATCACTGGCGGCACCGGCTTCACCGGGCGCGACAGCACACCTGAAGCGGTGGCCTGTTTGCTGGACAAACAGATTGAAGGTTTCGGCGAACTGTTCCGCGCGATATCCATCCTCGATATCGGCACTTCCACGGTGCAGAGCCGGGCCCTGGCCGGGCTGGCCAATGGCACCCTGGTCTGCTGCCTGCCCGGTTCCACGGGTGCCTGCCGCACCGCGTGGGAGGGCATTCTCGCCGAACAACTGGACGCCCGGCATCGGCCCTGTAACTTCGTTCCCCACCTCAAGTCCGTGCAAGCCTGCGGGCCACGGGGATGACGGGCTCAGCGTTGATGCCGCTGGAGGACGCCATCAGCCATTTGCTGGTGATGGCTCAGGAGCAGCGTTTACAAGACAGCGAAGCGGTGTCGCTGAGTACTGCGCGGCAACGGGTGCTGGCCAACGATCTGGTGGCGAGCCTGGATCTGCCGCCGTGGCCGAACAGTGCCATGGACGGTTATGCCCTGAATATCGACGGCTGGGACGGGCAACCCTTGCCTGTATCGCAGCAAGTGTTTGCCGGGCAGGCGCCCATGGCCCTGGAAGCCGGGAGCTGCGCGCGCATCTTCACCGGCGCCCCTGTCCCTGGCGGGGCCAACTGCGTGGAGATGCAGGAAAACACCGAGGTGCTCGATGACGGACGCGTGAGCTTCAGGCAGCCGCTCACCGAGGGCTGCAACATCCGTGCGCAAGGCCAGGAGAACCGCGCCGGGGATGTATTGTTGCGGGCGGGCCAGCGTCTGGGGCCGTTCGAGTTGGCGGTCGCGGCGGCGCAGGGCTGCACCCAGGTGCAGGTCGTACGGCGGCCACGGGTGGCATTACTGTCCACGGGTGATGAACTGGTCGAACCAGGCGCTCCGCTCAAGCCCGGCAGCATCTACAACAGCAATCGCACCTTGTTGAGCCATTGGTTGAGTGCGTTGGGATGCGAGGTCATCGATGCCGGGATTGTTCCTGACGACCCTCGGCAGACCCGACTAAAGCTCGAGCAACTGCAGCACGCGGCCGACCTGATTCTGACCACCGGCGGGGTGTCCGCCGGGGACGCCGATTGCCTCGGCCAGGTGCTGCGTGAATGCGGCAAGCTGCTGCTGTGGAAACTCTCGATCAAACCCGGCAAACCGCTGACCGTGGGCCAGTTTGGCAATGCGCCGGTGATTGGCCTGCCGGGTAATCCGACATCGGCCCTGGTGACCTTCGGCCTGTTGGCCCGGGCTTATCTGTTGCGTATTCAGGGTGTCGAAGACGTCGAGCCGTTGAGCGTGCCCGTCACTGTCGGTTTCGCCTGGCCGAAGCCGGGCAGTCGCCGGGAGTACCTCAGGGCCAGGCTTGAGGCCGGTCGCGCCGTGCTTTATCCAAACCAGAGTTCAGGTGTGCTGTTGGGTGCTTCGTGGGCGGATGGGCTGGTGGAAGTTTTGGAAGGCCGCACATTGCAAGCGGGTGATACGGCGCGGTTCATCCCGTTCAGCGAACTGTTCTGAATTGGCAATACATCTCTTGTAGGAGCGAGCGGGCTCGCTTGTATGGTAGGACTTGAAGGGAGGAGGAGGGACAAGGCTCGATTCTGACTGTTGACGCAGTACAGACCGTGGGAGATTTCGCCCCTCCTCC
>NZ_LMLH01000020.1 GCF_001421885.1 Pseudomonas sp. Leaf48 | reverse complement strand
CGCGGCGGGCCCACGGAGCAGGACCGGAGCGAGGGCATGCCGAGCCACAGCGAGGCACCGAACGTCAGGGGCAAGAGCCCTTGGTTACTTGGGGCTTTTCCAAGTGACTCGCTGTAAGAGCGAAACCATAGGTGGCCGTTACCGCAGGAATGGATATACACCTAATCCAAATATCCACCTGGAGCCCTCCAACCTAAAGTGAACAGCATTACGNAAGAGCGAAACCATAGGTGGCCGTTACCGCAGGAATGGATATACACCTAATCCAAATATCCACCTGGAGCCCTCCAACCTAAAGTGAACAGCATTACGGCATTCCGGGGCTTTTTTATGCTTGCTGGATCAAAGTGTCGAACGCACCCGCCACAACTCCGGGAACAGTACGGTATCGAGCATCTTGCGCAGATAACCCACCCCTTCAGTGCCGCCAGTGCCAGGCTGGAAGCCGATGATCCGCTCGACCGTGGTGACGTGGCGGAAGCGCCACTGGCGGAACGAGTCTTCGAGATCGATGAACTTCTCGGCCAGTTGGTAGAGATCCCAATAACGCGTCGGATCCTTGTAGACCACGCGCCAGGCCGCCTCGACCGAGGCGTCATGCTGCGTCGGGGCGCTCGGATCACGCTCGAAACGCTGCGGGTCGATCGCCAGTCCGGCGTTGGCCATCAAGCGTATGGCTTCGTCATACAACGAAGGGGTGGCGATGGCTTTTTCCAGTTCCTGCAACAGCTCCGGCCGATGGGCGTGGGGGCGCAACAGCGTCGCGCTCTTGTTGCCGAGGATGAACTCGATTTCCCGGTACTGGAACGACTGGAAGCCCGACGATTGCCCCAGGAAAGGCCTGATCGAGTGATACTCGGTGGGCGTCATGGTGGCCAGCACCGTCCACGCATGCACCAGCTGATCGAAGATCCGCGAGACCCGCGCCAGCATCTTGAAGGCCGGCGCCAACTCACCCAGCCGAACGTGTTCGCGGGCGGCCTTGAGCTCGTGCAGCATCAGCTTCATCCACAGCTCGGAGGTCTGGTGCTGGATGATGAACAGCATCTCGTTGTGGTCCGGCGACAACGGGTGCTGGGCACTGAGAATACGCCCCAGGTCCAGATAGTCGCCGTAGCTCATGGAGTCGGCAAAATTCAGCTCGGCGTTATGCCACTCCGCTGTTTGATTGCCAGGCGAATACGGACATTGGCTCATTGAGCAGGCTCCTCATGTGGCGATGAATTCAGTGGACGCAAGATAGCCCTGACCGGGCTGGCGTCGAGGTTGGCAAAGCGCAGCGGCAGCGCGATCAACTCGTAGTCCCCCTCCGGGACGTCATCGAGCACGATGCCCTCGAGAATGGCCATACCGTGGCGTGCCACCGCGTTGTGCGCATCCATGGTCTTGGATTGCTGCGGGTCCAGCGACGGCGTGTCGATACCGATCAGGCGCACGCCGAGACTGGCGAGCAGGTCGACGGTGTCTTTGCCGACCGCTGTGAATTCGGGGTCCCAGGCGGTCAGCGGCGCCTGTTGATAGGTACGTAGCAGGACACGTTCGGGCAGGTTGGCCAAGCGACCTTGCAGTTGCCCGGGTTGCACCAGCCCATCGCTGTCCAGGCAATGCAGCACCCGGCAAGGCCCGATATAGACATCGAGCGACACTTCGCCAATGGCCGCGCCGTCTGCGCTGTAGTGCAACGGTGCGTCGACATGGGCGCCAGTGTGCGGCGACAGCGTGATGCGCCCGACATTCACCGGGCACTCAGGCCCCAGCGTCCAGACGCGTTCTTCCTGAAACGGTGTATCTCCCGGCCAGGTCGGTGTTGCGGTACTCAAGGGCGGGCTGATGTCCCACCACGACATTGTTTTTTTCATTGCACAGCTCTCGGCCTTTTCCGATGTGAATGATACGAGCGATACCTGTGCATGTTCTTGCAAAAACGCTCGGAAAAGCCCGGAGCTTTCGCACGAACTGCCAGATACCGGCGGTTTATCGAGTGGAAATTTCAATGAGGCCACAGCCGGTACCCGGCATCGAGCGAGTGATGGCGGCTGCGTTTCTGGATACCCCGATGTCGAATACAGACAACTGATGCCGCCACAGGCCCTATAGGGTGCAACTTCGGTTCTCCCTGACGCCCGGAGTCATCATGTCCGCACCCATCACCGTTCTTCGCGACACCCACCCGCTGCCCGTTCTCGACGCCTGCAAGTGGGAAAGACTCGAAGGCGACCCGCACACCGTCAACCTCAACGCCTACACCAGCGAAGACGGCAGCAAGATCATGGGCACCTGGATTTGCACGCCGGGCAAGTGGTACGTGGAATACGTGAAGTGGGAGTACTGCCATTTCCAGGAAGGCTACTGCATCATCACCCCGCAAGGGATGGCGCCGATTCATCTGCGCGCCGGCGATATTTTCGTCGTTGAACCTGGGATGAAAGGCACTTGGGAAGTGGTGGAAACCGTGCGTAAGTATTTCGTGTTTGCCTGACAAAAAAACCGGGAGATCACTTCATGTGATTTCCCGGTAAATATCTGTGGGTACATGCTACCCCCCTGCGGGAGCGAGCCTGCTCGCGATGAGGCCAGCACATTCAACATCAACGGTGACTGACCTACCGCTATCGCGAGCAGGCTCGCTCCCACAGGTTTTCCGCGCGATTATTGCGGTTTGCGATAGCTGTTGATGATCGCCGAGAAGTCATCCCCCCCTTCCCCACGCAAACTCATCGCCTGATACAACTGCTGAGCCACCGCGCCGAGTACCACCGGCTGGTGCGCCTGGCGTGCCGCTTCGGTGGCCAGCCCCAGGTCCTTGAGCATCAGTTCGGCACCGAAGCCGCCGGTGTAGCCGCGCGAGGCTGGTGCCGTTTCGACGATGCCCGGCCACGGGTTGTACATCTCGGAACTCCAGCAACGTCCGGTGGAGCTGTTGATGATCCCGGCCAGCACCTTGGTGTCGATGCCCAGCGCATCACCCAATGCCATGGCTTCGCTGACGCCGACCATGGAAATACCCAGCAGCAGGTTGTTGCAGATCTTGGCGATTTGCCCGGTGCCGACTTCGCCGCAGTGCACGATATTGCGGCCCATCTGCGCCAGTACCGGTTGCAGGGTGGCGAACAGTTCTGCGGTGGCGCCGACCATGAAGGTCAGGGTGCCGGCAGCTGCACCGCCAGTGCCACCGGAGACCGGCGCATCGGCCATGGCCACGCCCTGTTTGGCAGCCGCAGCCGCCACATCACGGGCAGTCTGCGGATCGATGGTGCTGCAATCAACCGCCGGTACGCCTTTGCCAATACCGGCCAGTACGCCGTCTTCGCCGAGCCAGACGCTGCGCACATGCACGGCAGCGGGCAACATGGTGATCACCAGTTCCGCGCCCTCGGCCGCTTCCCGGGCCGATGCGCCGATGCGGCCACCCAGTTGCTCAAGTTCCGCCAGCACGGTTTTGTTCAGGTCGACCAGATTCAACGAATGACCGGCCTTGATCAGGTTGCGCGCCATCGGCGCGCCCATGTTGCCGAGACCGATAAATGCGATTTTCATGTCCGGCTCCTTATCGCAGGTTGATGGTGGTGTTCACACCGTCATTGACGCTGTCGTCATCGAACCAGCGGCTGGTGACGGTCTTGGTCTGAGTGTAGAACTGCACCACTTGCTTGCCATACGGGCCGAGGTCGCCGAGCTTGGAACCACGGGAACCGGTGAAGCTGAAGAACGGCACCGGCACCGGAATCGGGATGTTGATGCCGACCTGGCCGACATCGATTTCGCTCTGGAACTTGCGCGCCGCCGCGCCGCTTTGGGTGAACAGGCCGGTGCCGTTGCCAAACGGGTTGGCGTTGACCAGGGCAATGGCCTGGTCGAGGGTATCGACCTCCAGCACCACCAGCACAGGGCCGAAGATTTCCTGGGTGTAGATCTGCATGTCGGTGGTCACGCCGGAGAACAGGGTCGGGCCGACAAAGTTGCCTTTCTCGTAACCTGGCACCGTGATGTCGCGGCCATCCAGCTCCAGTTTCGCACCTTCCTTGATGCCACTTTCGATCAGATCAAGAATCCGCTGTTTGGCTTTCTTCGAGATGACCGGCCCGACATCGGTGCCCGGCTCGCTGCCAGCATTCACCGTGAGTTTCTGCGCCAGCGCCTTGAGGTCTGGCAGCCATTGCTTGGCCGCGCCGACCAACACCACCACGGAGGTCGCCATGCAGCGCTGACCCGCTGCGCCGAAACCGGCACCCACCAGCGCGTTCAGCGCTTGTTCGCGATTGGCATCCGCCAGCACCACGGCGTGGTTCTTGGCGCCCATCATCGATTGCACACGCTTGCCGTGCTTGCCGGCCAGGTCGTAGACGTGCGTACCGACCGCAGTCGAACCGACGAAAGAAACAGCCTTGATGTCTTTGTGGGTGCAGAGTGCGTCCACCACATCCTTGCCACCATGCACGACGTTCAGAACACCGGCTGGAACACCGGCTTCGATGGCCAGTTCCACCAGGAGCATGGTCGACATCGGATCCTGTTCGGACGGTTTGAGCACGAAGGTGTTGCCGCAGGCGATGGCCATCGGGAACATCCACAGCGGAATCATCGCCGGGAAGTTGAACGGGGTAATGCCGGCACACACACCGATCGGCTGGCGCAGGGTGTAAGTGTCGACGCCGCCAGCGACGTTCTCGGCGAACTCGCCCATTTGCAGGCTGCCGATGGAGCAGGCGTGCTCAACCACTTCCAGGCCACGGAAAATGTCGCCCTCGGCGTCGGCAATGGTTTTGCCCTGCTCGGCGCTCAGGACCACGGCGATACGCTTGGAGTGTTCACGAATCAGCGCCTGGAGTTTGAGCATGATGCGCATCCGTGCGCCGATCGGCGTCAGCTTCCAGGTCTGGAAGGCGCGGTGGGCGGCGCTGATGGCCGCGTCGACTTCTTCTGCGGTAGCGAACGGTACTTTTGCCAGCACTTGCTGGGTCGCCGGGTTGACGATGTCGTGCCATTCAGTGCTTTGAGATTCGACCCACTCACCGTCGATCAGCAGTTTGACCTTGTGTACGGTGGTGTCGTTGGGCGTGAGCGATGCGTTCATGTGGGTCTCCGGATGCTTGTTCTTGTTTCAGGAGCCAGGGCGAAAAGGTCGCCCTGCGATGAGGCGTGTGCCGCGAATTGGTTGTCGGGCTGTTTTTGGAGTATAGATGTGCAAACTTCTAATAAGAACGCACATAAAAACCGGTCCAACATGCAAAAAAACATCACCTCGTTAGGCTCACTGAACTGGGACGACCTCAAGTTTTTCCTTGAGGTTGCCCGCACCCGCAAGGCCAGCACCGCGGCCAAGCGCCTGGCGGTGGATTACACCACCGTGTCGCGGCGCATCAGTTCCCTGGAAGCGGCGCTGGGCACTTTGCTGTTCGAGAAATCCCGGACCAGCGGTTTCGTCCTGACCGCAGAAGGCCAGCGCCTGATGGGTTATGCCGAGTCGATTGAAAGCACCTTGCACATGGCGTGCGAGCAGGTGTCGGGGTCCGGTGTGGCGCTGTCCGGTCATGTGCGCATGGGCTGCACCGAAGGCTTCGGCAGCTTTTTCATCACCCCGCAGCTGAGCCACTTCGTCGACACCTACCCGGCGATCTCGGTGGATATCCTGCCGCTGCCGCACTTCATCAGCCTGTCCAAGCGCGAAGCCGACATTGTCATCGCCCTGGAACGCCCGGAGCATGGTCCGTACGTGTGCTGCAAACTCTGCGACTACCGGTTGCAGCTGTACGCGACCCAGGAATACCTCGACAAACACCCGGCGATCCGCCGCCCGGCAGATCTGGCCAAGCATTCGTTCATCAGTTATGTCGACGACCTGGCGTTCAGCTCGGAGCTGCTGTACCTGGCCAACGTATTGCCCGGCGCCAGCGCCAACCTGCGCAGCACCAGCGTGATCGCGCAGTTCATCGCGGCCCAGCAGGGGCGCTCGCTGGCGATTCTGCCGTGCTTCCTGGCGGCTCAGGACCCGCGTTTGCTGCCGGTACTGCCACAGGACGTCAACATCACACGGCAGTTCTGGATGTACTGCCGCGAGGACCTGAGAAAGCTCAAGCGGATCACCCTGTTGTGGGACTACATCCGCGCGGTCACTGAGCAGAACCAGGGCCTGTTGATGGGTGAGAGCCGGGAGATGCTGTTTGCCGACTGACGGAATTTCATGAGGGAAAACATCAGTTTTGCGCGCCACCACACAAATTATCTAGATAGTTAAATTTTCTAAGGCACGTTTTTTCTGACCGGCTAACCTATGACTTGCCCCGCTACGCCCCTCAATTGATTTGTCGAGACTCCCTCATGCAGTGGCGATCACATTCCTTGGCGGTCCGCCTTATGGCAGGCATTGTTGCCATCATTTTGTTTGTCTATGCGCTGGCAGGGCTGGCGCTCTACCAGAGCAAACAACAGCATGAGCTTCAAGCGGTCATCACAACGGAGAATCTGGCGCGATCCCTGGCGATCAACGTCTCCGGCATCCTTGATAAAGTTGATATCGGCCTGCTTGCTGTCGCCAGCGAAGTAGAACAGCAAATGGCTGCGGGAGGGGTTAATGGTGCGTTGCTGGACGGGTATCTGACACAGCAACAGGCGCAGATTCGCGATTGCGAAGGACTGTGGGTGTCGGATGAGAAAGGTGATATCCCCTGGGGCACAGTAATGACCCCCGGCAAAATAACGAACATAACCGATAGAGAGTATTTCCAGCGCCTGCAAGAGAACTCGCAGCTCGGAATGGTCGTATCCAAGCCGGTGATCGGACGCAGCACAAAAGCCTGGTCGGTCCTCCTGTCCAGACGCATCAACCACCCTGATGGCTCCTTTGCAGGTGTAGCGCTGGGCTCGTTGCGCATGATGGAGTATTTCACCGCCATGTTTTCCTCTTTTGATGTTGGAAAACAAGGGATCATTGCTCTTCGCGATGATCAGATGGCGCTCATAGTCCGGCATCCAAAAGCAGAGAATGAAAGCGGGGCCGTTGGCGCCAGACTGGTTTCAGCCAAAGCCACAGAAATGCTTCGAGCGTTCCCAAATTCAGGGAGCTACACCGCCGTTGCTCCAGTGGACGGCATCGAGCGAATCTACAGCTATCGAAAAATTGCCAATTACCCTCTCTATATCTTCGTCGCAAAAAGCACCCACGACTTTCTTGCTCCCTGGCGAAAGGAAGTTTTCAGAACACTTTTACTGGTGGTCATTTTTACCTTGGCGATTCTTGTTTACACGCGCACCAGCTACAGGCGTGAGACTGAATCGCGCAAGGCGAAAAAAATGGAGCTCTTTCGTACCGTGTTCCGCACCAGCCCGGACAGCCAGGTCATCACCCGTCTTGAGGATGGGCGACTTCTTGAGGTCAATGACGGATTTACGCCCGTATTTGGCTGGACACGGGAAGATACTGTTGGCAAAACGGTTTTTGATATCGACATCTGGCGCTATCCGGAGGAGCGTCGTACATCGGTTCGTATCTTGCAGCAAAACGGATACTTCATTGATCGTGAAGCTGAGTTTGTAAGCAAGGACGGCCGAACGTGGCCCGGTCTGGTTTCGGCGCACGTGATTACCCTGAATGACACTTTGTGCATTCAGGCGATCGTCCGGGACATTAGCGATCGAAAGGCTGACGAGCAGCAGATCCAGAGACTGTCGTTCTCTGACCAGCTCACGGGGTTGCCCAATCGCAGACTTTTTATGGATCGCCTGGAGCAAGCATTGATTTCGAGTGCTCGCCATCAATGGGTGGGCGCATTGATATTTGTCGACCTCGATGACTTCAAATCCATCAACGAAACCCTGGGGCACGGCCGAGGTGACCTGTTTCTGAATGAAATCGCCCAGCGATTGAGGCGGTGTGTGCAGGAGGGTGACACCGTCGCTCGCTTGGGAGGCGACAAATTCGCTCTCATTCTGGAAAGCCTGAGCACCAATCCCCAAGAGGCAGCGAGCCATGCTGAAACCGTTGGCGAAAAAACCCTGCGCGAACTCGCGCAGCCTTATGAACTGTATTCGTCCACCCTGCATCGAACCTGCAGCATAGGCATTACGCTGTTTGGCGAGCAGACTGAGGATGCAAGCGAGCCCTTGAAACGCGCCGAGTTGGCCATGTACCAGGCCAAAGCCTGCGGACGCAACGTCATACGCTTTTTCGACCCCCAGATGCAGGCGGACGTCAGCGCTCGAATCGCAATGGAGGAAGGTTTGCGCGAGGCCATCAAGCAACGCCGAATCGTTTTGCACTATCAGCCGCAGGTCACGGAAGAAGGTCGCGTTACAGGCGTGGAAGCGTTAGTGCGCTGGAAAGACCCGCGCGGTGGCCTGATCTTTCCCGCAGCGTTCATTCAACTGGCAGAGGCGTCTGGCTTGATTTTTCCGCTAGGACAGCAGGTATTGGAAATGGCCTGTCACCAGTTGGCCGTATGGGCGAATCGAACCGGGTTCTCGCACCTGAGCATCGCCGTCAACGTCAGTACCCGGCAGTTCAATCAGGATGGCTTTGTCGAAGAAATACGGTCTGTACTCAAGCGCTACAGTGCCAATCCTCATCGCCTCAAACTGGAAATTACTGAAAGCATGCTGGCCTCCAACGTGGAGGATGTGATTGCCAAGATGAATGCGTTGAAAACCATCGGCGTTGGCTTTTCGCTGGACGACTTTGGCACCGGTTATTCCTCCCTGTCGTATTTGAAGCGACTACCGCTGGACCAGCTCAAGATCGATCAGGGATTTGTTCGCGATATCCTGGTGGACCCCAACGATGCGGCAATCGCCAAAACGGTGGTCGCATTGGCAAACAGCATGAACTTGTCGGTCATCGCTGAGGGTGTTGAAACGCAAGCGCAGCGTGACATGCTGGCGGCTTTGGGTTGCCGTAACTATCAGGGGTATTTTTTTGGTCGCCCCATGGGCATAGATGCATTAGAGGATTACATCGAAGGTGGGGTTGGCCTTGCCCTCCTGGACCATTCGGGAAATCGGAGCCTGTGAGGCTCCCATAGTCCTTCATCAAGTCTGGAGCGGCTACACAGGCCGCTCTCTATCGCTCGCAATCCACCCTTTGGAGTCAATGGCAGCCTGGAGATGCTGTTCGCCGATCAGTCGGCGCCCAGCTCCAGCATCAACCCGCTCAAGCGCTTGACCTTGCGCCTCACCGCCTCTTCGAACACCCCTGTGCGCGGTTCGATCAAGGTGAACCAGTTCTTGGCCCGGGTGATTCCGGTGTAGATCAGCTCCTTGGTCAGCACCGGGTTCAGGGCATCGGGGAGGATCAACGCGGTGTGGGCAAATTCCGAGCCCTGGGATTTGTGCACGGTCATGGCGTACACAGTTTCGACATCATTGAGCCGGCTCGGCAGGACAAAGCGCACCCCGCCCTGGCCGTCATTGCGCGGGAAGGCAACTCGCAGGACCAGCTTGCCGGCCTCGGGGCCATCACGCTCCGGAAGTTTGAGGGCGATGCCGATATCCCCGTTCATCAAGCCCAGGCCGTAGTCGTTGCGGGTCATCAGAACCGGGCGGCCTTCGTACCATTGCTGGTCACTGTCGATCAATCGCGCCTTGAGCAATGCCCCGGTCACTCGCTGGTTCAGCCCCTCGACGCCCCAGGGTCCCTTGCGCACGGCACAGAGCAACTGGAAGCTGTCGAAGGCTTGCAGTACTTCCCGGGCCCAGTCGGTCCAGCGCGCGTCTTCCAGCGGGCTGTCGAGCGCCGGGCGCTGATTGCGCAGCAGGCTCAGATAGTGCCGATAACCTTGCGGCCCTTCACCATGGCCTTCGAGCAACAGGCGCTCCAGCGCCCGATCCTGTTCGCCCTTGAGGAATAACGAATACACGTCGTCGTGGCTGCGCGCAGCGAGCAACTTGCGGGCTTCTTCGGGCTGCTGCTGGTTGACCCAGCGGGCCAGTTGGCCGATACCGCTGCCCTCGCCGAATCGCCGCGAATGACGCAACATGACCACCTGCTGGGCCAATGGATGAGTGCCTTGGTTGTCCTCCTGCAAGCCACTGGCTTGCAGGCTTTCACCGCTGACAGCCTCCAGCCACTGACGAGTCTGCGGGCTGTACCAACCGGCCTCGGCGTCTCGACACAGATCTCCCAGCACCGCACCCGCCTCCACCGATGCCAGTTGATCCTTGTCACCCAGCAGCACCAGGCGCGCATGGGCCGGCAAGGCATCGAGCAGGTTGGCCATCATTTCCAGGTCGATCATCGAGGCCTCGTCCACCACCAGTACATCCAGTGGCAAACGATTGCCCGCGTGATGGCGGAAGTGTCGAGTACCCGGTCGACTGCCGAGCAGGCGGTGGACCGTGGTGACGTCCGACGGGATTTTTTCGCGTATTTCTTCGGTGACTTTCAAGCTCTGGACTTGCTGACTGATGGACTCCGTCAGCCGCGCCGCCGCCTTGCCGGTGGGCGCGGCGAGACGAATGCGCAAGGGCTTGCCGGCCTCCACCGCCGGCGCCTGAAGCAGTGCCAGCAAGCGCACCACTGTCGTGGTCTTGCCGGTTCCCGGGCCGCCGGTGACGATGCTGAAGGCGCTGCGGGTGGCGAGGGCGCAGGCGAGTTTCTGCCAATCGATTACCTCACCTGGCCGGGCCGGGCCGAACAGGCCCGCAAGGCGTTGGGGCAAGTCGTTCGGCGTCTCTTCGTGCCCGCTCAGGCGTTCGCGCAGCGAGACATCGATCCGTCGCTCATACGCCCAATAGCGCCGCAGGTACAAACGTTTTCCCGACAACACCAATGGCCGTTGCTGCACGGCGTCCCGACTGTCTGCCGCCAAAGCGACCAGGTCACTGGCCGCCAGGACCTTGCACCAATGGGCGCCGTCCAGGGTTTCGAGCAATTGCGAAGGCAACAGCATCGCACCGCCTTGCAGGTCGCCCTCCGGTGGCAGCGACAGGGCGAAGTCCGGCTCTTTGAGCGTCTCGAACAGGTCCAGGCAGACATGCCCATGACCCAACTGATGACTGGTCAGCGCAGCGGCCAGCAGCACCAGCGGATCATCCTCCGGTGCCAGTTCATGCAGGAAGGCCACGAAGGCTTTGTCCAGTGCACGCAACCAGCCACGTTCAACCCAACGGGTGAGCAACAGCAGCAGGTCGTCGGCGCGGCTCAAGGGCGCGAGGTCGGCCAGGCTTTCGTCTGCCAGCGACGTCGGCAGCAAATCGGCGAATGAGCGACTCATAGCAGTACTCCCTGTTCCCAGGCAGGTTCCGCCTTGGGTTGCGGCTTGCCCTGGAACAGCCGGTCCAGGTGCTCGATCAGTTCTCTTGGCGGGCGGGCAAAATACACGCCCTGGCCCGGTGCGCGCGTACCCCGCAGGAACAGGTACAACGCACCGCCGACATGCCTGTCGTAGTCGTAATCGGCCAGACGCGCCTTGAGCTGGCGATGCAGGGCCAACAGGTACAACACGTATTGCAGGTCATATCGGTTGTCGAGGATCGACTGTTCCATGGCCTGTGCGGTATAGGCGGCATCATCGACACCGAGCCAGTTGGATTTGTAGTCAGCCACGTAATAGCGGCCGTCGTGCTCGAACGTCAGGTCGATAAAACCCTTGAACATGCCGTTGAGCAACACCGGTTCAGCGGCCACCCGGGCGACGCCACCATGGGTGTATTGGCACACCAGCGCGTCGAGCTTGAGCACATCGACCTTGTGGCTGGCGAACCAGAATTCCATCTCCACCTGGTACTGGCTCAATTGCGCCAGCGTCACGGCTGGCTGACCACCACCGACATGCAACGGCGACTTGAGCAGATGCTGCAGCCACTCGCTCAGCGTGCTGATCCAGCCCTCCCAGCCACGACGGTTACAACGCCGGGCGATAGCGTCTTCCACCTCTTGCGGCGTGGCGTTGAACCCCTCGCCCCCGGCCCACTCGAGCAAGCCATGGAGAAAGGTCCCGGGGTTTGGGCCACGAGGGAATCGATGGATATCCGCACCGCCGGCGAGTACTTCGTTGCGCGCCTGCGGGTCGAGGCGTTCATCATCGAACAGCTTCTGCGCCCGGGGGCTCTCGGGCGCTTCGTCACTGCCGACGCCAAGGGTGTCGCCGATGCGCAAAGCGCTGTACGAGGCAATCCACCAGTTTTCGCTGGCCTTGCGTTTTGGCACCCGCACAGCCAGCAATGCAGCAGCGTTTTGCGGTGGCTGGTACTGCGCGCCCGTCGCTTCGGGCATCTCGCTGCAAGCCACTGCCGGACAGTCTTGTTGCAGGTCTTGCAGCCAGCGCCGCAGGCCTGTGGATTCGGCCAATGGTGCGCCGCCACCGAGCAGATAACCCAGTGCCGAGAGGTGCAGCACCGAGCCATTGTTATTGCCACGCTTGAGGTCGGTCACGCCTAACCAACAGGCATGTTGCGCCCGGGTCAGGGCGACATACAGCAGGCGCAGATCTTCGGCCAGTCGCTCTTCATCGGCCAGGGCAATCAACTCCGCCGTCGGCTTCAACGTCACCTGGGCCTTGCCGTCGGCATCGTGGTAATGCAACGGCAGCCGGCTGCCGTCCACCGGTTTCGCCGAGCAAATGAACGGCAGGAATACCAGGGGGTACTCAAGCCCTTTGGACTTGTGGATGGTCACGACCTTGACCAGTTGTTCGTCGCTTTCCAGACGCAGGATCTGTTCTTCGCCTGCCTGCCCGGACAGTGCCAGATGTTCGGACAGATGGCGGATCAGGGCCTGCTCGCCATCCAGCTCGGCGGCGGCCTGCTGCAGCAGTTCGGACAGGTGCAGCAGGTTCGTCAGCACCCGCTCGCCGTCATGGCGGGCGATCAGCGCCTGAGGCAGACAGAAGTCATGCAGCAAGCGGCGCAGCATCGGCAACACGCCCTGTTTGCGCCACAGCTCGCGATAGCCGCGGAACTGCATGACCCGCGACTCCCAGGCCAGTTCGTCCTGGTTCAACTGTTCCAGTTCGGACAACGACAGGTTCAAGGTGACGCTGGCCAGCGCAGCCCGCAGTGGCCGCTCCACGTCCGGCTCGGCGCAGGCCTTGAGCCAGGTCAGCAGGTCGTGAGCCTCCTGGGCGGCGAACACCGAATCCTTGTCCGAAAGGTAGACGCTGCGCACACCTCGGGTGGAGAGTTCGGCACGCACGGCCTGGGCTTCCTTGCCGTCGCGCACCAGGATCGCGATATCCGCCGGGCGCAGGCCCCGAAAAACCTTGCCGTCCTGGGCGAAGCCCACTTGCCCCTGCTGACCGCCGTTAAGCAATGCGGTGATTTCACTGGCGCAGGCTGCAGCCAGTTGTTGTCGGTACACCGCACCTGACAACGGTTGCTCGGCCGACAGGTGCCAGACGTTCAGGGCCGGTACTGCTTGATCGTTTATTTGCAGGACTTCTTTGCGGCCCTGGGATTGAACCGGGGTGAACGGGACCGGGTTCTCGCCATCGCGCTCGCGAAACAGGAAAGCCCCGCGTCCCAGATCACGAACTTCAGCACGCTCGAACACATGGTTCACCGCCTTGACCATGCCATGACTGGAACGGAAGTTGGTGCCCAGGGTGTGCAGGCGGCCGGTGGTCGCCTGGCGGGCGCGCAGATAGGTATGGATGTCGGCGCCACGGAAGGCGTAGATCGCCTGTTTCGGGTCGCCGATCAGGAACAGCCCGCATTCCGGGCTGTTGTCCTCAATCCGGTAGATGCTCTCGAAGATCCGGTATTGCACCGGGTCGGTGTCCTGGAATTCATCGATCAGCGCAACCGGAAACTGTTCGCGAATCAGAGTTGCCAGGCGCTCACCGCCGTCGGACTGCAAGGCTGCGTCCAGGCGCAGCAACATGTCGTCAAAGCCCATTTCCGCGCGGCGGCGTTTCTCCTCCTCGAATCGACCGCTGACCCATCGGGCGGCATGCTGCAGTACGGCGGCGTCGGGGGTCGGCAGTCCATCGAGACAGGCCTTGAGTGCAGCCATCGCATCCAGACCCGGATGGCGAGGGGCTTCGCCTTTCCAGGCTTCGGCCATGCCGTCGGGCGTCAGGCGCGTGAAGCCGGTACCGATGTCCAGTTGTTCAAGGGCTTCGTCTTCGGCCCAGGCTTTGAGCTTTTCGAACCAGGGTTCGAAATAACGTGCCTGCATCTTGCGGCCGTCGACGCTCTTGCTGGCGACGCCCTGATGACAAATGGCAAGCAACTCGTCAGCCCACTGCCGCCAGGGCATTTTCAGTTCAATCAACGCGGCGCGGCGCTCCTGCAGACACTCGGTGATCAGCTCGGCAGGTTCTTTGCCCTCAAGCGTGTCACGCTCGCTGGCGAACAGCGCGCGGATCCGTGGCAGCAATGCCGCAGGACCTCCCCAGTTGTTGCGCACCCAGCTCAAGGCATCGCCCTGCATCGGGTAGCAGAACAGTCGCCAGTAATCGCGCAGGACTTCGCCGAGCAGATCGCTGTGGTCGGTTTCCAGGGTCTGGGTAAACAGGCTGCCACTGTCGAATGCGTGTTCGCGCAACATACGCTGGCACCAACCGTGGATGGTTGATACAGCAGCTTCGTCCATCCATTGGGCCGCGATGTCCAGCCGATTGGCGCACCCGGCCCACTGCTCGGGAAGGTACTGCTCGCGCAACTCGGTGATCAGGCTGTCAGGTGCCGGTGTCTCCTCGCGAAAGAATCGCGCAGCCTCAGCCAGCCGCGTACGAATACGCTCGCGCAACTCCTTGGTGGCGGCGTCGGTGAACGTCACGACGAGGATTTGCGGTGGCAACAACTCGCGGCCGAAACCCGTGGGCTCGCCGCCATGGCCAAGGACCAGGCGCAGATACAAGGCGGAAATGGTGAAGGTCTTGCCAGTACCGGCACTGGCCTCGATCAGTTGGCTGCCACGCAGCGGGAATGCCAGCGCCAGAGGTGTCTTCGTAGTCATCAGCGCGGCTCCTCGCCGGTCAATGAGCGCCATGGGGCTTCAAGCAGCGGGCGGTACAGCGCATCACACCAGCCGGAGAACGTCTCATCGGCGGTCAAGGCAGCGTAATCGGTGAACTGACGCAGCAGTGCCGGGCTTTCGCGACGCTCTCCGTCAGTCGTCAGCCCATCACCTTCATAGGCCTTGCGCGCAGCGGCCTCGGCTTTGAGCGGATCGGTTTGACCGAGCCAGGCGAAGGCTGTCTTGACGGCGATCGGCAGCGGCTGGCGCATCCCCGATTGCCAGGCCAGCAGCAGGTCACCGAGAATCCGCCGCGCCGAACTCTCTTCGAGCGGGCCGAGCAGCAGGCTGTCATCACTGGCCACCAGGGCCGTGGTCATCACCATGCCGCTGGCGCAAGCCGCCAGATGATTGACCCATGGCCGGGTGAGGCGATGCCATTTGCGCGACTTGATCGAACCGATACTGTTGGGGATGGTAGTAATGGACAGCAAACCACCATCATCGCGTTGATGCAGACCGCTGAGCCAGCCCTCAAGGCGTAAGCCTTGCAGCTCGAGACTGACCGGCAAGGCACTGGTGAGCGCTGTTGGCCATAGGGTCAGCAGCTGTTCATAGCGCTGCAGCAAGTCGGGTAATGGTTCGATCAATTCCTGTTGCAGACACTCGCCAAACCCGGCCATGGGCAGCAGTCCGCTATTTTGCAGACGCTTGGCCTGCGCCTTCAGTGCCTGCTCGGTTTGCTGCATATTGCCCAGGGCTGCGTCGAGCAAACTGGCGCTGAGGCCATAGCGCTGCAAGGCGTCGAGGACAAATGGCTCTTCGTCGGCCAAAGGCACTTCAGCCGCTTCGAAAAACACCTTCAGGCGCTGGCTGAAAAAATGCCGCACCGGATTGCGCAGGAAATCCTGAAGCTGACCAAGGCTGAGCGGCTCATCCTGAACATGGGGCTCAAGCACTTCGATCTGCACCGGTTGCTGCGTAGCCTGATGCAGGACTTGCCACTCGCTGGCGTAGCTGAACAGCTCATCACCCTCATGAAAGTATCGGGCGCTGAAGGGTTGCAGCGGATGCTCCTGGGTCATCGCCTCAAGCAAGTCTTCTTCGCTATCAGGCATTCGCCAGCCGCTGGCCAGGTGGTCACGCAACTGGCCGATCAGTACCGATGCGGGACGCTCGCTGTTATCACGGATGCTGCGACCAACCCAACTGATATAGAGCTGATCACGCGCCGACAATACCGCCTCCAACAGCAGGTAACGGTCGTCTTCACGGCGGGAGCGATCGCCGGGGCGGTAATCACTGCCCATCAGGTCGAAGTCCAGCGGTGGTTGCGCGCGCGGATAATCGCCGTCGTTCATGCCCAGCAGGCAAACCAGTTTGAACGGGATGGCGCGCATGGGCATCAAGGTGCAGAAGTTGACTGCGCCGGCGAGAAAGCGCTGGGACAAGCGGCCCTGGTCAAGACCGGCAAGCCAGGCTTCACGCACGACGGTCAATGGCAACGGGTCGTGCAAGCCGACTGATTCACAGGTGTCGAGCCAGGTTTCGCGCAACTCTTCAAGTTGGGCCAGCAAGTAGTCGTCGTGCTCACTGCTGGCCTGGAAGAACAGTTGCATCAATGCCTGCAAGCGCATGCCCCATTGCTTGGGCGGTGCCGGTTGGGAGAGTTCCTGGTGAGCGACTTCCAGCGCATCCAGCAGGGCCACCAAGGGGCCGATCAGTGCCGCGTCCAGGCCACCGATTTCATCGTAGGGTTCGATTCCTTCGCAGGCTTCGCCGCTGCCGACGGCATAGCCGAGCAACATCCGGCGCAGGCCGAAACGCCAGCTGTTCTGCTCCAGCTCGTGGGGCAATCCCAGTCCGGCTCGCTGCTCGGCATTCATGCCCCAGCGAATGCCCGCGCCTTCGATCCAGCGGTGCAGTGTCGCCAGGTCGCGCTCCTCGACGCCGAAACGCGACCGTAATGCTGGCACGTCGAGCAAATCGAGAATCTCGCTGACCGGGAATCGGCTGTCCGGCAACTTGAGCAGGTGCTCGACCGCAATCAGCAATGGATCGCGACCTCGCTGGCCCTGGTCTGCCAGGGTAAACGGAATGAAACGCGGGTCATGGCGGTCGAGCTGGCCAAACACCGCACGTATATGCGGTGCATAGCTGTCGATGTCCGGGACCATCACGATCACATCCCGAGGACGCAAGTGTGGATCGGCACTGAAGCGCGCGAGCAGTTGGTCGTGGAGAATCTCGACTTCGCGCTGAGGGCTATGGGCAATGTGAAAACGGATCGACGGGTCCTGATGCAGATCGACGGCCGGCCAGCGCTCCCGGGTCTCGTTGAGCGGCCGCAACTCGAGGATGTCATCCTGCAACTGGTTGAGCACGCTCAGTGGCTGGCTGTCGCTGAACAGATCGATGCGCCCGTCACGAAATGCCGAGCGATAGCTGTTGGGATCGTCATAGCTGTCGAGCAGATTGATGTAATCGCGCCCCTGCTTGCCCCATGCTGCCAGCAACGGATGGGCATGCTGATGAAGGGTCTGCGGATCGATCACCACCGGCATACCGCTCTTGCGTGCCTGGCGCTTGTATTGATGCCGCAACAGGTCTTTATCGGCGACGATGTCCGCCCAATGGTGACGACATGGGTTATGCACGCACAGCAGGACCTGGCTGAATCGTGCCAGTCCGGCGAGGGCTTCCAGGGCTTGGGCCGGCAGGGAGGAAATGCCGAAAACGATCACTCGTGAGGGCAATCCATGGGGTGCCACGTCGAGGCTGTTGATCCGTTCGACAAACCGTTGGTGGACGCCGGCGCGGCTCTGCGCCATGCCTTCTGCCCCCACATCCAGCAGCAGGGCGCGCCACAACTCTGCCTGCCAGCAGTTGGCCGGAGTAAGGGCTTTGGCTTCGCCGCGACCGTTGCGCAATTGATGGCGACCTTCTGCCCAGTCTTCGAGCCAGTCCGCCCGGTACACCTGATATTGGTCGAACAGGTCCGCGAGACGCTCGGACAACTGATAGCGTTTGCGCAAGTCGGCATCGTGGGTCAGGAAGCGCTGCAGGGGCTCGAAGTGGGGCTGGTTGATCAGTTGTGGAAGCAGGCGCATGAGACGCCAGGTCAGCGGAGCCTTATCGAGCAGGGATTTGGCCGGGATTTCGTCACGCCCAAGGACCATGCGATAGAGCTGCCACATGAAACTGCCGGGGAGTTGAACATCAATGGCCGCAGCGATTCCGCAGCCACCCATGTCGTCCTCTTCGGCATCTTCCGCCAAGGCCAGTTTCAGCCATTGGGCAATCCCGTTGCTCTGCACCAGGGCGATTTCGTTTTCCAGGGGAGCCAGCGGGTAGCGGCGCATCCAGCTGACCACCAGGCTGCGCAATTCGTCCAGGCGGTTGCCGTGGACCACCATGAATCCAGCACTGAGGGGTGTCGCATCCGGCATAAAGGCTTCCTGGAAAATGCACAATCGATGGACGACTTTAGCATTGAAGGCGCCTTGCTTCATGTGTGTGTATGTAGGAGCGAGCATGCTCGCGAAGAACGTCAACGATTACGTGGGCTGTCTGGGTCCCCGTGGTGTCCTGGCGTTTTTCGCGAGCGTGCTCGCTCCTACAGGGAAAAGCGCCACAAAAACAAAACCCCTACCTGCATACGCAGATAGGGGTTTCGGAATTTAATCTTGACGATGACCTACTCTCACATGGGGAAACCCCACACTACCAT
>NZ_LMLH01000019.1 GCF_001421885.1 Pseudomonas sp. Leaf48 | reverse complement strand
GAGTCGACCTGCTGGTCGGCGGCCTGACCCTCGGCGCTGGGCTACAGCGACGAGGAGGGCATCACCCTGCAATTCAGCGACGCGCCCTCAGCCGTTGCGATGGAGGGCCAAGCATGAACACCTTCTTCGACCACAGCCGCCACAAACTCAAGATCGACCAACTCGACACCCACCTCGACGTCCTCGCCTTCGAGGGCCATGAGTACCTCAGCCAACCCTACCTCTACCGCATCGAATTCACCGCCAGCGACCTCGACATCGGCGCAGAAAAGTTCATCGGCCAATACGCCGAGTTCAGCCTGTACGCCCACCCCTCGACGCGGCCGGTGATGTCCTGGGACGAACCCAAACCACCCAAACCCCTGCGCACCCTGTACGGCCGCATCACCGGCTNGTTCAGCCTGTACGCCCACCCCTCGACGCGGCCGGTGATGTCCTGGGACGAACCCAAACCACCCAAACCCCTGCGCACCCTGTACGGCCGCATCACCGCCTGCCAGCGCCTGTCCGCCTCGGTCGACGAAGCCCGCTACGAAGTCACCCTGCAACCGCGCCTGGCCTTGCTCGATCGCGGCCAGCAAACGCGGATCTACCAGCACCAGTCCGTGCCGGACATCGTCAAAAGCATCCTGCGCAGCCGCCACGGTCTGGACACCGGGCACTTTCGCTTCACCCTCAAGCGCGACTACCCGTCCCGCGAACAGGTGATGCAGTACCAGGAAAGTGACCTGGCCTTCATCAGCCGGATCCTCGCCGAAGTTGGCATCTGGTACCGCTGCACCCAACACGAAAAACTGCACTTCGACATGGTCGAGTTCTGCGATGACCAGCGCTGCTACCAGTTCGACGTCGAGCTGCCGCTGCGCTCGCCCTCGGGCTTCAGCAACAGCGACGAGGACAGCGTCTGGGCCCTGCAAACCCGCCACCAAGTGGTGGAACAGCAGGTCAACGTGCGCGCCTACCACCCCGAAGACAGCCGCGCCTACCTCGATGGCGAAGTCGACCAGACCCAGGGCGAGCCGGCCGCCCATGGCAAAGTCGCACGCCCCAGCGCCGACAACACCTACGGCGAGGCCTACCACTACGCCGAACCCTACCGCGTGCTCGGCAAGGCCCACCTGCGCGACGAAGACCTGCAAAGCGAAAGCGGCTTTTTCTACGCACGCCTGCGCCANGCGCCGACAACACCTACGGCGAGGCCTACCACTACGCCGAACCCTACCGCGTGCTCGGCAAGGCCCACCTGCGCGACGAAGACCTGCAAAGCGAAAGCGGCTTTTTCTACGCACGCCTGCGCCATGAACGCTACCTCAACAACCAGACCCACCTCAGCGGTACCAGCAGTAGCGCCACCCTGGCCCCCGGCCAGGTCCTGACCATCAGCGGCGACACTCCCAAGGCCTTCACCCCCCGCGTAGTGATTAAAAAGATCGCCATCCGCGCCGCCCGCGACCGCAGCCTGACCTGCGATTTYGAAGCCATGCCCTATGCCTTGCGCCTGTGCTTCCGCCCCGAAATACCACCCAAACCACAAATCGCCGGCACCCTGCCGGCACGCATCACCCACCCCCAGAGCAACCCCCTGTACACCGAAATCGACCAGCAAGGTCGCTACCGGGTCAAATTCCTCTTCGACCGCGACACCTGGCCCGCCGGCCGCGAAAGCAAATGGCTGCGCCAGGCCCGCGCCTACGCCGGCGACACCTACGGTCTGCACCTGCCGCTGATCGCCGGCACCGAAGTGGCCATCGCCTTCGAGCAGGGTGATCCGGATAGACCCTACATTGCCCACGCCTTGCATGATGACCAGCACCCGGACCTCGTGACCATGCGCAACGACCACCGCAATGTGTTGCGTACACCGGCCAACAACAAGTTGCGCCTGGACGACACTCGGGGGCAGGAGCACATCAAGCTTAGTACCGAGTATGGGGGCAAGAGTCAGCTCAATCTGGGGCATCTGGTGGATGCCAAGAGGGTCAAGCGCGGGGAAGGGTTTGAGCTGCGCACCGATGATTGGGGCAGTCTGCGCGCTGGCAAGGGCGTATTCATCAGTGCCGATGCGCAGCTCAAGGCGCAAGGTCAGGTGCTGGACATGGACGAAGCCGTGGCCCGCCTGCAACAGGCTGGCGAACAACTGCAACAGCTCTCCAGCGACGCCCAGACCGCCAAAGCCGAACCGGCCGATGTGGCAGCGCAGCTAAACCTTCTGCGTCAGGATCTGGAACAACTCAAGTCCCAGGTCCTGCTCCTCAGCGCCCCGCAAGGCATCGCCCTCACCAGCGGAAAACACCTGCAACTGGCGGCCAAGGACNCAGGATCTGGAACAACTCAAGTCCCAGGTCCTGCTCCTCAGCGCCCCGCAAGGCATCGCCCTCACCAGCGGAAAACACCTGCAACTGGCGGCCAAGGACAACCTGATGTTTAACGCCGGCGGCGAGGCGGACCTCAGCGTGATCAAGCGCCTGTTCATCGGCGTCGGGCAGGGGGTGAGCCTGTTCGTGCGCAAGCTCGGTATCAAGCTCATCGCCAACCAGGGCCCGGTGAGCGTGCAGGCACAGAACGGCCGACTGGAGCTGATCGCCCGGCATGGTCTGGACATCACCAGCACCGAAGATGAAATCCACATCACGGCGAAAAAGAAAATCATCCTCAACGGCGCAGGCAGTTACCTCACCCTGGAAGCGAGCGGCATCGAATCGGGTACGGCCGGCGATCACAAGGTGAAGTCGGCGCACTTCGAGTACAGCGGTGCAGCCAAACAAATACTCGAAATACCACAGCTATCCCCATTGACCGAGCACGACCACGAGTCCCTGGGGCTTACGGATTTCTCTGGCTGACCCCTATGCCACTCAAGGAGTGAAAACACATCATGCGCGATTTACTTGTTTGGTTTTTTGGGACTCAGGCGTTTGACCGCCCCCCACAATCAGAGACCCGCGTTACTCCCGCCCAGCCACGACCGACTCAAGCAGCCCCAACGCCAGAACCAGAGCGTGAAGCACTGCAACCGTTGAAAAACTGGAGCCATCCGTTCAAGGACAAACGCAACCCGCTGATGCAACTGACCCACATGGCCAGGGCGAAAGCGGGCTTCTACCCATTGGGTCGAAACGGTCTCTGGCACGGCGGCGTGCATTTTGACAGCGGCACTGCCGGTCCCCTGGATCAATCCAGCGTGCAGTGCCTGGCCGACGGTGAAGTGGTGGCCTACCGCATCGACACCCATTCGCCGACCACGCCCTACATCGTCAACAAACAGTCCGTAGAGAAGCCGTTCTCGCGCAACTTCGTCCTGGTGCGTCACCGCCTTCAGCCGCCGAAAATCGAAGGCAGCCCGGACACCCCACCCAGCCTGACGTTCTACAGCCTGTACATGCACCTGCGGGATTGGGCGAATTATGAAGCAGACTCTGCGCTGCAACGTCCGGCCTTTTGGCCAGAACGTAATCTAAGGGTCAGAGCGGACGTCTCCAACACTCGCCCAGGCACCTCGACACCCAAAGGGTTGATAGTGCTCTCCAAGCCGGCTGAAGGCGGACATATGCTTCACCTCGACCTGCTACCACCCGGCACGCCGGTGGTGGTCAGTGGCGAGGGCAAATACCGCAAGCTGGAACACTCCCGGGGCCCGGCTTCACTGCGTAACGCCGATGGCTCTCTGCAAGGCTATGTTGCCTTCCGCAACCTGGACCACGTCAACGGTGTGACCTATCGGGTCAGTTCTTCCGGTGACCACATGAATGTTCGATCCCGCTTCGATCTCAACGGTCGTGATTTGCTCATATTGAGGCAAGGAACAGAAATCACCATCAGTGGTGAAGGCGAGTTTCGCAAGCTGGAAAGCATCAGCCAATACGTGCTTGCCGCGTCGTTGCAAGGTGAGCCGGCAGCGTTGACGGATCAGGTGGTGGTGCTCGACCAGCCGGTGCCAATCAAGGCCGGGAATCTGATAGGCCATATCGGGCAATATCACGAATGCCGTGCCGAGCACCCGGAAGAGAAACTGCACCTGGAAGTGTTCAGTGGCGATGACGTCGATATTTTCATCGAGGCCAGTCGTGCCTGGGCCAAGCGTCTGCCGGATAAAGACAAGACCTGGCTGAAGCTGGCCAAGGGCACGGCCGTGGTGACTCATGAAGACAATGCCACTGCCGCCCGCTTGCAGATGGCCAGTGCCTCCAGCCCACTCAGCGCCGCCGACCTGTTGCTCCCCAAAAGTGTGCTGGATGCTCTGCCGGCCGACCGAAAAATCCAAGTGCCGGCCAGCCCGAGCCACAACGCCCGCACCTGGTATCGACTGGACGGGCTGCTGCACGACGCGCAGAACAACGCGCTCGACGGCTGGGTGCGCGAAGAAGTCGGCGTCACGCCCTGGCTCAATCCCTGGTCGTGGGAAGGCTACGACATCATCTACGACTACGGCACGCCCCGACATGCCCTCGCCTCGTTCTTCAGCAACATCCGCCAATTCAACGAAACGCAACTCGAACGCTACCGCCCCATGGCCGACGCTGAAGACAAGGGACCGGTCAAGAGCCGCCTGTTCGACATCATCGACCGCAACCGCGACGGCAAAATGACCGCCGAGGAACTACAGGCAGCCATCAGCCTGCCGGCCCATGCGCAATCGATATCGCAACTGATTATCCACAAGGAAAGCGAGTGGTATCACCAGTCACAAAAATGGGACGCGCTGGATGAATTGCTCGGCCATAGCGGCTCGACGCCGCATTTGAACTGGTTGGCGGAGAAACAGCGAATCAAGCAGATAAGTTGGTGGAGTGAGGTGGCGGAGAAAGTGGGGTTGCCGTCATGGGGGAAGGCGTATCACTTTCATCCGGTGGGGTTGGCTGGAAAGTTGGCGAAGCAAGGTGGCCTAATTGATGTGGATGATTTTTTAATGCAATACGAGCAGGCACATACGCGCTTTTCGCCTGGGACACGCACCCTAAGTCAAGGGTCAAAGGAAAATCTGAAAAAAATAATCATCGCGATAAATAATTACTACGAATCAAATCCACTGAAAGCAAACCTTTACGAAGTATCTTATATGCTGGCAACTGTCAGGCATGAAGCATACTACTTCCCTACTGGAGAATTTTTTAGTGAAAAGCCAGAGGTTGGTGATCTTTCTTACTTTAACAAGTACGATCCTATCCTTGCTTCAGATCCTATTGATCGAGAGAAGGCTAGAAAAAATGGAAATACCGAGGAAGGTGACGGGTACAAGTACAGAGGTCGCGGCTGCGTCCACTTGACGTGGAAGAGTAATTACCGAAAATTCTCAAACTTGCTGTCTTTTGACTTTATTTCAAATCCGGACGCTGCAGCAAAATTTGAGCACTCCATACCTATTATGATTATCGGCATGACTGAAGGAATTTTTACTGGAAAAAAACTGGCCAACTACTTAAACGCCAATGAGGTGGACTACTTATCGGCAAGGAAGATCATAAATGGTAACGACGAAAAAGCGTTAATCGCCTCCTACGCAGAAAAATTTGAGGCCATTCTAAAGCAAACATCCACGTTATCTATGGAGTTTTAACATGACCAAACACCCCTTATTCGTATCACTACTATTGTTTCTGACCTGTTCAAAAGCGGTGCCTAGAGAAATAGTGAGCGGGCAAATTCCGGGGAGTATCATGCTGCGCGATAGTAATAACGAAGTTACCTACAAGAATATAATTGGAGACAAAGAAGGCTTTGACCGCAAGCTGATAAGTATAAATGACTCTCCTGCACTGCGAGCGAGCGCTAGATATAAGTTTTACTACACTCTAACACCCAGGGAGAATGAGATACTAATTGACTGCGCCTACTTTGATACCCGAAACATATATAATGGCGCTAGAGCATCCGCCGGTATATGCGGGCTAAATATAGAACTTACTGAGAATTATGATGAGATAGCGCAGGATTATTCAAATATTTGGAGAGCGTCAATTTTTTCATTTGATACTAAAGAGGTATTTGAGAGTGGCATTGGGAAAGATTTTTTTCTGGGAAAAATAGGAGAGATTGAGGTTTTTGATAGATACCCATCAGCAAACTCATTAGAAAACTCAGCACCTCAAAAAATTATTAAAAGTCGCTCTGGGTGCTTCAACTTTGCAGATGCTGTTGGGTTTCTGGTTTTTATCAACAAAGATAACCCCACTCTCCATTACCTTGACGTGCTTCGCTCTGAAGATCCGCTGCGACTTCAAAGAATGCAGGAGCAAGATCTAAAAAAAATCGCGGTAAAAAAATGTACGTGACGCTTTCAGAGCAACCTTTGAAATGCGAACTTTTCAAAAGCTGTGCACACTCGTAAAAATTAGACCATTGTCCCGACGGAAAGATTTTACAAGCACTCTAAATATGTGGAGAATTAAAAATCAATCAATTAGTATATATATTATTCCTTGTTCTTGCATCACTTCAAACTGCAAGAGCCGAGGTGAATTACTCCGCATCATCCGAAGTAAACTCCGGAAGAGTTAATGGCACGCTGGCTCGATACATAAAGACATTCGAAGATGATTGCCTTGAAGTCGAGGTAGTGAATGCAGGCGCTAAGCTTAGCGTGCTATCAAGCATGCACTTATGTAGTTTTGAAGGCAAGCCGTTCTCAACAGGATTTGCTTATGCAGGCTTTCAAGATATAACTTTTGAAAAAGATGGCATCCACTTAACTTTAAGCATTACGCCTTTGGAACCTACGGGTGAGGAAGTAAGGGAATGCGTGATCCCAATTGCAGAGGGAAACATGAGCGATCTCCAATGCTCTAGCGCAAGGAGGCTAAATTGACATAGCGGAAGAAATAATTGAGAAAACACGGTACTAAAGAGGTGTAAATCAAAGGATTGGTAACGGGTATTGCCTCGACGGCTGGGTACGCGAAGAAGTCGGTACCCTGCCTGGGCTCAACCCCTGGTCCCAGCCTCGTGCTACAGCAACATCCGCCACTTCAACGAAACGCAACTCGAACGCTACCGCCTCTTGGCCGACTCTGAAGACAAGGGCCATCATCGACTTCAACTATCTGAGCTGCCGCAGGCTTCGATCCCTTGGTCTTGATTCTCGGCAATCCCTAGCAAATCTAGAAAAGGTCACAGCTTCCGGCAGCTCGGATCGTGGCTACCCAAGTGGGTCTAGTTGATCTAGTGCGCGGTTTACCGCCAGTTCACCCAGCATGATCACCTGCGCTATCCCGAGCAGCGCGTTGCGACTCGACCCTTCCAGATGATCCACCAGATCGTTGGCCATGACGTTGGCCGACGCCAGCGATTCACAGGCATGCACCAGCAAGGTTTCAGTGTTGAGTTCAGGATTGACAATGAACATCGTGCCAGGCTTGCGCGGCGTCGCCATGATGTTGGGGCCGGGGTTGAGATCGAGACTTTCGTACGGAGTTGCCGGATCAGTGTCCGGGGGATTGGGTGTGACTTTGAACATGAATGAAACTCCTCGCATCGTAAAAAGGAGCCATCACACACACGCTACCAAACGAAGGGTGGTGGCCATAACGCAGGTTGGTAGACCGGGATGCAAGGAGACCGGCGCGCCCGAAAGCGCCCTGTGCATGGCCACCATAAAGCAAAGTAGAAAAACGCTGCCAATGATGACGCTCTGCACCTCGCATACCAGGCTACCAAACCCGATCACTGTTGTTTTCCAGCGACCGGCAAACGATAAAACCCAGCCCCAAGGCGCACAAGCCGGCGGATTCTGGCGTACCTGTAGGCAACGACGCAAGGTGTTGTAGCTTGCGGGAAGTAACGCTGACAGCGCTTAAACACGTACGCATGAAGGAGGACTCCCGTGTCTTGTTTTCGTTGAAAGCACTCACGAAGTAGCAGGAAATATCCGACGTGTTTTTAGGGTTGGCCTGCGCAAGTGCAAGGTTTATTTTGCAGCTCCTGGCAAGAACTTGGGATGGCAAAGGAGCCTGAATCGGAGTATCTAAACCAGCAGAAAAAAACAGTCCGACATGCCCAAACCTTGGAGCACGCCGTCAACGTGTTTGGCAGCCAGCAATTGGCCGAGGACTGGCTGAAGAAACCTTGCAAGTATTTAGACGACCAAATCCCGCTGGAACTGATCGGCAATTTGCATGGATTCCAGAAGGTAGAAAACTATCTGAACCGGATTGAGCATGGGGTTTATCAATGATCGTTATGCCATACGTTCACTGAAACACCTCAACGACTCCCCTCCTATCCCCCAAGGGATATATACACCGCAAATCCCCGATTGCTAGTTTGGCCCCCGACGCACTGATTCATCACTGCAAGGGAGCCCGGCTCGTGAACAACAGCGTGAACGACACCCCACCAAGCGATATCGAATTCTGCAATGTGGTCAAACGCTATGGCGATGTGCAGGCCGTCAACGGCCTGGATTTCGCGGTGCAGCGTGGCTCGTTTCACTCCTTTCTCGGTGGCTCCGGCTGTGGCAAGACCACCACCTTGCGCATGATCGCAGGGTTCGAACAACCCACCAGCGGCGAAGTGCGCCTGGCCGGTAAAAGCGTTGCTGGAGTACCGGCCTTTAAAAGACCGGTGAACATGGTGTTCCAGCATTACGCGCTGTTTCCGCACCTGACTGTGGCGCAGAACATTGCCTACGGCCTGCGCTATCGCACCCCGCGCCCGGACAAGAAACAACAACTGCGCATGGCCGATGAAGCGTTGGAGATGGTGCGCCTGAGCGGCTTCGGTCAGCGCAAGCCGAGTGAACTGTCCGGCGGCCAACAACAACGTGTCGCCCTCGCCCGCGCCCTGGTCAACAAGCCGACGGTGTTGCTGCTTGACGAGCCGCTGGCGGCGCTGGACCGCAAGCTGCGCAAGGAGATGCAATCGGAACTGCTGCGTTTGCAGCGCGAGGTCGGCATCACCTTCGTACTGGTCACCCACGACCAGGAAGAAGCCCTGTCGATGAGCGACAGCATCAGCGTGATGCACAACGGTTCGATCATCCAGACCGCCACCCCGGAACAACTTTACGAAGCCCCGGCCAGCCGTTACGTCGCTGACTTCATCGGCGAATCCAACCTGTTCGACGGCACCGTGCGCCAGCTCAACGGCAACTGCGTGGTGCTGCGCACCGAGCAAGGGCTGGAACTGACCAGCCCCCTCACCCCCACCGGCAAAGCCCTGAGCGCCAACACTGCCGGTTGCATCGCCGTGCGCCCAGAGCTGATCAGCATCGCCGGCGCCAATGTCGAGATGACCCGGGAAGTGAAGTTGCAGGGTTCTGTCGAGGACCGCATCTACCTGGGCAACTCCACCGAATACCGCGTGCGGACCCAGGCCTTCGGCGTGGTCTGCGTGCGTGTACCGCGCCAGCAGGATCACGGCGCCAACGCATTCGAACACGGCGCGCCAGTGCGCGTCGGCTGGGATCACGCCAATGGCCTGGCCATGGCGTTGTAAATCATCGATTCGTTTCATCAACCGGATGTGGAGCGTGCTATGGACCAGAAGACTTTTATAAAAACCCTGCGCAGCTGGCAGAACGGCTCGATCAGCCGCCGCGAGTTCCTTGGTCGCACCGGCCTTGGCATCGCTGCCGCCGTGGTCGCCACCAACATGCCCGGCCTGCTGACCTCCACCGCGCAAGCCGCCGAACAAGGCAAGCTGGGTGATCGCCTGTCACTGGCGACCTGGCCGAACTACCACAGCCAGGAAAACCTCGACGCCTTCGGCAAGACCACGGGTGCCCGGGTGTCGATGAGCGTGTTCGGCTCCAACGAAGAAATGCTCGCCAAACTGCAGGCCGGCGGCAGCGGTTGGGATGTGCTGGTGCCCACCAACTACACCATCAGTACTTACGTCGGCCTGGGCCTGATCGAGCCGCTGGACCTTTCGCGCATTCCCAACTTCGACGCCTCGGCGTTCCAGCAGAAGTTCATGGCCCAGGGCACCGTAGACGGCAAAGTCTACGCGGTGCCGAAAAACTGGGGCACCACCGGCATGCTCTACGACACCGGCAAACTGAAAAACGGCCCGACCAGCTGGAAGGAGTTCTGGGCCGCCGCCCAAGGCCCCGCCAGCGGCCGCACGATCGTCCACGACTACCAGTTGACCGCCATCGGTAACGCCCTGAAAAGCTTCGGCTACAGCTTCAATTCCCTGGACCCGAAGGAACTGGCCGACGCGGAAAAACTGCTGATCGAGGCCAAGCCGCATCTGTTTGCGATCAACTCCGACATCCAGCCGTCGATGCGCAGCGGCGATGCCTGGCTGGCGATGTCCTGGACCGGCGACGCTTCGCAACTGCACCGCGACAACCCGCAGATGCAGTTCGAACTGGGCAAGGAAGGTGGCGAACTGTGGAGCGACTTCTTCGCCATCCCCAAAAGCTCGGAGCACAAGGATGCTGCGTATGCCTTCATCAACTACCTGCTTGATCCACAGCACAACAAGCTCGAAGTGTTGAGCCACGGCTACCCGAGCGGCGACAAGCGCGTCGACGCCCTGCTGCCGACCGCCATGCTCGACGATCCGATCATGTACCCGGCCGCCGAAGCCCTCAGCCCGCTGGAGTTCGGAGCAGCTGCCACGCTGACCAGTCCGGCACGCGCCGAGTTGATGGCGCGTTTCAAGTCCGCCTGATCGCTTGACCATGGCCAATGAGGAGCCGTCAATGAACGCCGCCGCCCACCCGCAAACGGTGCAGCCGGGCCTTGCCCTGTCGGTCGAGGTGCGCCAACGGCGCAGCCTGGGCCGACGCATCACCCTGCTGATGCTCTTGCCTTCGACCCTGTGGTTCCTGCTGCTGTTGCTGATGCCGCTGGTCATCATCCTGGTCTTCAGCTTCGGTGAGCGCAGCGCCGTGGGCGGATACGCCGGTGGCTTCACCCTGGCCAACTACCTGAACCTCGGCTCCCGCGGCGCGGCCTTCAGCAATACGCTGATGCTGGCGCCGCTGGGCACCCTGGTATGCCTGGTGGCGGCGTATCCATTGGCGTACTTCCTGGCGGTCAAGGTCACCAGGAACCGCTCGCTGCTGCTGACGCTGGTGATCGTGCCGTTCTGGACCAGTTTTTTGATCCGCACCTACGCCTGGATTTTCATCCTCAGCGGCAAGGGCATACCGGCGCTGCTGGCCAGCCTGGGCCTTGAGGATGTGCGGCTGATCAACACGCCTTGGGCGGTGCTGATCGGCATCGTCTACGGCTACCTGCCGCTGATGGTGTTCCCGATCTACGTCAGCCTGGAAAAACTCGACAAGCGCCTGCTCGAAGCCTCCGCGGACCTGGGCGCCAGTGCCTTCGAAAGCTTCCGTCGGATCACCCTGCCGCTGTCCGCGCCGGGGATCATCACCGGGGTGATGCTGGTGTTCATCCTGTTGATGGGCGAGTTCCTGATCCCGGCCATTCTCGGCGGCGGCAAGGTGTTCTTTGTCGGCAACGCCCTGGTCGACCTGTTCCTGCAATCGCGCAACTGGCCGTTCGGCAGTGCGCTGGCCATGACGTTGGTGGCGATGATGCTGCTGATCATCGGCGTGTATCTGAAACTGGTGGCGCGCTACGGCGGCCGCCCTGCCGACGGAGGCCTGTGACATGTGGCTGCGCAGCTATTCAACTTCGCTGTACCTGTTTCTCTACGCGCCGATTGCCTTGATCGTGCTGTTCAGCTTCAACGCCGGGCGCAGTGGCCTGGCGTTCCAGTGCTGTTCGGTGCAATGGTTCGGCACCGCGTTCGGCAACCCGTTCATCATGGAAGCCCTGGGCAACAGCGCGCTGATTGCGCTGAGTTCCGCGGTAATTGCCACGTTGTTCGGCACCCTGGCGGTGTTCGGCTTGCAGCGCTGCGGCGCCAAAGTGCGGATGCTGTTTGATGCCCTGACCTATTGCGCAATCATTGTCCCGGGCATCGTCATCGGCATTTCGACACTGATTGCCTTCATCAGCCTGTTCGACCTGATCAACCCGCTGCTGGCGAGCTGGTTGCCGACAGTGCCGAAATTGAACATGGGCTTCTTCACGGTGATCGCCGCGCATTCGCTGTTCACCATGGCCCTGGTGATGGTCATCGTGCGCAGCCGCGTCGATTCCCTGGACAAGGCCTTGCTCGAAGCCTCGGCGGACCTGTACGCGCCTCCAATGGACACCTTCTGGCGCGTCACCCTGCCGCAGATCAGCCCGGCGATCATGGCCGGGTTCCTGCTGGCGTTCACCTTCAGCTTCGACGATTTCATCATCGCCTTCTTCGTCGCCGGTTCAGAGACGACGCTGCCGATCTACATATTTTCCTCCATCCGCCGCGGCGTGACGCCGGAGATCAACGCGATTTCCACGGTGATCATCTGCGTGTCGCTGGCCCTGCTGTTCACTTCCCGCCATCTGCAAAACCGCCGCACCGGCGTCCAGGAGTCGCACCATGCGTGATCAGCTCTACATCAACGGCGAATGGGTCAGCCCGGACCTGGGCGGCTATCTGGATGTGATCGATCCGGCCACCGAACAGGCCTTCCACCGCGTGGCGGCCGGCACTGAAGAAGACGTCGACCATGCCGTGCGCGCGGCCCGGCGTGCCTTCGACAATGGCTGGAGCCAGACCAGCGGCGCCGAGCGCGGGCAGTGGCTGGAGGCGCTGGCAGATGAGCTGGAAAACGGCCAGCAAGCGCTGGCGGAACTGGAAGTACGCGACAACGGCAAGCCCTTGCCTGAAGCGCAGTGGGACATTGCTGACGCCATCGGCTGTTTCCGGTACTACGCCGGTTTGGCCCGGGAACTGGATCAACAGCAGGACCAATCGCTGGCCCTGCCGGACGAGCGTTTTCGCTGCCGCATCCGCCACGAGCCGATTGGCGTGGCCGGGCAGATCATTCCCTGGAACTACCCGCTGCTGATGGCCGCGTGGAAGGTCGCGCCAGCCTTGGCCGCCGGGGCCACGGTGGTGTTGAAACCGTCCGAACTGACGCCGCTGACCGCCTTGGAACTGGCGGCCGCCGCCGATCGCATCGGCTTGCCGGCCGGGGTGTTGAACCTGGTCACCGGCCTCGGTGCCGACGCCGGCAGCCCACTCACCGAACACCCTGGGGTGGATAAACTGGCCTTCACCGGCAGCGTGCCCACCGGGGCGAAAATCATGTCGGCGGCGGCGCGGGACATCAAGAACATCAGCCTGGAACTGGGCGGTAAATCTGCGTTCATCGTGTTCGATGACGCCGATGTCGAAGCCGCCGTGGAGTGGATACTGTTCGGGATCTTCTGGAACCAGGGCCAGGTGTGCAGCGCCACGTCGCGTCTGCTGGTGCAAGAAACCATCGCCCCGCGCCTGATCGAACGGCTGGTGGAAGAAACGCGCAAGATCAGCATTGGCCCGGGCATGCAGCCCGGCGTGCTGCTCGGGCCGCTGGTCAGCCAGGGCCAGTACGACAAGGTGCTCGGCTTCATCGACCAGGGCCTGGCCAGCGGCGCCCGTCTGCTCACCGGCGGACGGCGCCCGGCGCATCTGGCCAAAGGCTATTTCATGGAACCGGCAATCTTCGACGAGCCGGAGCACAGCAGCATCCTGTGGCGCGAAGAAGTCTTCGGCCCGGTGCTGTGCATCAAACGCTTCAAGACCGAAGAGCAAGCGCTGCAAATGGCCAATGCCAGCCGCTTCGGCCTCGCCGCCGCCGTGATGAGCGCCGACCTGCAACGCACCACGCGCGTGGCCAATCAGTTGCGTGCCGGGATCGTCTGGGTCAACTGCTCACAGCCCACCTTCGTCGAGGCACCGTGGGGCGGCATGAAACACAGCGGGATCGGCCGCGAGTTGGGGCAATGGGGGCTGCACAATTATCTGGAGGTCAAGCAGGTCACCGAGTATGTCAGCGACCAGCCTTGGGCCTGGTACATGAAATAGCCCTGCTCACAGATAGCCTTGAATAACCCGACCAATAAGCAACCCCGCTTTCCCATCAAGGATTCGCCGCCTGCGTCGGCAGCACCGCCGTCGCAGGCGTGTAGGGTTCTTTCCAGGCGAACCGATAGGCTTTGGCGGCCATCTCAGGAAGGCACTTGCCGTTGTCGGCGGCGGCACTGACGATGGACCAGTGGGCCCGGGAATCTTCCCCCAGGGCATGGACCGCTTCGGCATTGAAGCACTGGCCCAGCACATCATCGGGCACCAGGGCGTAGGCTTGTGGATGTTCGCGCAACCATTGGGCGGCCTTCTCGACCGAGGAATTGTCCATCCCGAAATGCACCAGCGGCTGGCGCGCGAACAGCCAGTGCCCTTCTTCCCAGTTGACCAATACCAGATCGGCGCCGTGGGTCACGGTCGCTGCCTGCTCCATGATGGCCTGATCAGGATTGGCGCCATCCTTGAGCGGCACGAAGAATCCCCGGGCGAACCACAGCACGAACCAGATCGCGAACAGCGCCGTAAATGCCCGGCGCAAACGCGCACGCCGCCTGTACCAGCGCTTGAGCATCCATGGAATCAGTGGCGCGGCCACCAGCGCCAGGCCTGGCAACGCCGGGTAGATGTACAACTCGCGCTTGCCGCTGCTGAAGCTGAAGAACAGCACGACCAATAGCACCCAGCCGAGCAGCACCAACACCCGGCCATCGCGCTTTTTCAACTGACGGCGCCACGCGGGCACCAGCCATGGCAGCATCAACACCAACGGCAGCCAGTATAGGGCGATGACATGGGTAAAGAAGTACCAGGACGGTTCGCGGTGATGCCACGCCTCGGCATAGCGTCCCGCGGTCTGGCGCAGGAGAATTTCCCGGGCGTAGGCCATTTCATCGGCGCTGCCATGCAGGGCAATCGACAAGCCCAGGGGCAACAACCACACCGCTATGGCGCCGAGCATCACGGCAAGGCCCAGCAACCATTTGCGTGCCCCACCCGGCATGGCCACCACACCCGGCCATTTCCTGAGGACTGCATAGGCATACGGAATCAGCATCAACACCGGCAGAAAACCCACGCCCTTGGTGATCACGCCGACGCCCATGGCCGCGCAACCCACATAGAACCAGCGCCAGGCCGGGCCTGACAGCAGGTGCCGGGCCAGACCGTACAGGCCCAGGGAAGTGAACAGAATCAAAAAGCTGTCGATCTGGCCGCTTTGCAGAATGCTGTAGGTCTGATAGGTCGCCAGGTACAACAGTACCGCGATGCGCCCGGTACGCTGGTTCCACAGCCGGCGCCCCAGATCATAGACCATGGCCGTGACCATCACCGCCGAAAACAGTCCAGGAATGTACAGCGCGATGCTGGCCTTGCCGGTCAACCAGACACAGAAAGCCACCGCCCACATGAAAATCGGCGGCTTGTCACCGTAGATCTCTGCGGCACGATGGGGGATCAGCCACGAGCCGTGTTGCAGCATTTCCAGGGCGACCCCCAGATAGCGTTCTTCCTCCACGTTCTGCGCCTGACGCCAGCCCAGTCCTGCGCCAATCAATACCAGGGCCAGAAGCATCAAGCCCAGGCATTCAAGCCACGAGGGTAGAGATCTGCGCATGCTTTATTCCTTACCTGGCTGACCCGCCACGGGGTTTGTAGAAGCGGAACAGGCCAATATCCACTGTCTTGGTGTACCGCCTGGCCCAGTCTGGCCTGACCGTACGATCATGGAAATACAACGCACCACCGGTGCGATCCGGCAACTGTTTGTTCAGTGCCTTGCGCGCTATTTCCTTGGCCAGCGCATACGGCACTTCTTCCTGGACCGAATCAGGGCGCCCGTCACACCACCAGGAAAACTGGCAACTTTTGCTCTCCGAGCCCTGCTTGACCACGCCGCAGACGGTGTCCGGAAACCCCCCGTGGCCCAAGCGATTCATCACCACATTGGCCACCGCTTCCATGTCGACCGAATCCTTGCCTTTGGCTTCCCAATAAATCGACCGCGCCAGACAGGTGATCGCGTCGTCCAGTGGCGCGACGCCGGCAGGGTCCACGGCCTGGACTTCGGACTGGGTAATGGCTTCGGCCCCAGGGGCCGGTGCGGGACTGCTGCTCTGCGCGGCCTTTTGCTCAAGCACCTGGGCCTTGTTCTCGGCCGCCTGCTTTTGCTGTTCCTGATCTGCGGCGATTGCGCAGGTGGCAAACAAGATGACGACGAGGCAGGAGGCTATCCAGTCAAGGCGCATGGTCGGGCAAACTCCGAGGCAGTATCGAACCAGTGTAGTAGTGAAATGATTGCACTCCACCCACTACACTTCTGGATAAAATCCGTTGCCTTTGACGGGGCAAATTCGCGCATCATGGGCGCATTCAGCTCAAGGGGGATTTCCATGCGCTTCATCTCATCCGCTGTGCGTTTGGCCGGGTTGTCACTGGGCCTGGTGTTCGCCGCCACCGCTGTGGCGAGCGACGAGTCGCAATTGATCGAGTCGATCAATGTCTACCGCAGTCAACTGCAACGCTGTGCCGGCCAGGTCTCGTCGGAGCTGCCGCCGCTGTCCGCCGATCCTCGCCTGGTGCTGTCCGCCACCAGCGTCGTCAATCTGCAGCAGGCCATGGCCAGCGCGGGTTATCCCATGAAGAACGTGCAGGCGATCAGCCTTACCGGACCACGTGATGCGGCGTCGGCGATGAAGGCGATCCGGGAGAGTTTTTGCCAGATCGTGCTAGACCCGCAATTTGTCGATGTCGGCGTCAGCCGCCAGGACCGTGACTGGCGCATCGTGGTCGCACGCCCGTTATTGAGCGCGCGCCTGGGGGACTGGCAAGCGGAAGGCCAGAAACTGCTGGCCGAACTCAACACCGCCCGCGCGCAGCCGCGCCAGTGCGGCGCACAATCCTTTGCCGCCGCCACGCCACTGACCTGGAACGCCACGCTGGCCAGCGCCGCCGAGACCCACTCGCGGTCCATGGCCAACAATAATTACTTCGATCACAAAGACCGCGACGGGCGCACCCCCGGTGACCGCGCCGAGCTCGCCGGCTACGACTTCCAGCAAATCGCCGAGAACATCGCCGCGGGGCAGGACAGCGCGCGCAAAGTGGTCGAAGGCTGGCTGACCAGCCCCGGGCATTGCGCCAACCTGATGAACCCGCAGATGCGCGACCTGGGCGCGGCGTATGCGACCGATCCGAAAAGCGATGCGGGGATCTACTGGACGGCGATGTTTGGGGCGCAGTGAGGGCAAGGTAAAACCGCGATGCAGTTGTAGGAGCTGCCGCAGGCTGCTCCTACATTGAACAGCAAGGGTTAGTGCGAGCTCATCCCCGCCGCACGCATCAACATGCGCAAAGCCCCCGCCACCACACCCAATGCAACCAGACTGCCCAGCCAGATCAACACCAGCCACCCAAGGCGTTTGTACCAACGCGCAGGTGCCGGTTGCTGCGAATTAATGGTAGCCATCACCGATCCTCACTTTGCCGCGGAAAACGTAGTAGCTCCAGACGGTGTACATCAGGATGATCGGCAGAATGAACAACGCGCCGATCAGGATGAACAACTGGCTGGTAGCCGGTGAAGCCGCTTCCCACAAGCTGATGGACGGCGGCAAGATGTTCGGCCAGATACTGAAGGCCAGGCCGATGTAACCGAGGAACACCAGCATCAGGGTGAAGGCGAACGGCCAATGGGTGTGGCGTTGGCGCAGTGTCTTGAGCAGGCCGAACATCGCCAGCAAGGCCAGCAGCGCCAGGGCACCGAACACCACCAGGTGCGCATGGCCGAACCAGCGCGTGGCGATTTCCGGGTGCAGGATCGGCGTCCACACGCAAATCACTCCGATGACCGCCAGCAGCAGCCAGGCCAGGGGCCGGGTGAACAGGCGCATGCGCGATTCCAGCATGCCCTCGGTCTTGACCAGCAACCAGGTGCTGCCCAGCAGCGCGTAGGCGACGATCAAGCCAACGCCGCAGAACAAGGGAAACGGCGCCAGCCAGTCCCAACTGCCACCGGCGAACTGCCGCTCGACCACTGGGATACCGACAATGTAAGTCCCGATCACCACACCCTGGGAAAACGTCGCCAGCAGCGAACCGCCGATGAACGCCATGTCCCAGATATGACGTTTTTCAGGGCTGGCCTTGAAGCGAAACTCGAAGGCGACGCCACGGAAAATCAGCCCGCACAACATCAGGATCAGTGGCAGGTACAACGCTTCCAGAATCACCGAATAGGCCAGCGGGAACGCGCCATACAGCGCCGCGCCACCCAGCACCAGCCAGGTCTCGTTGCCGTCCCATACAGGGGCGACGGTGTTCATCATCACATCACGCTCTTTCGCATCCGGGATCAGCGGGAACAGAATGCCCAGCCCCAGATCAAAGCCGTCCATGATCACGTACATCATCACGCCGAAGGCGATGATCACGCCCCAGATCAGCGATAGGTCTATACCTTGAATACCCATGTCTCACCTCCTCTTTTTCAGATGACGCTGGTTCAAATGACGCGGGCGTCGGTTTCGAGGGTGTCGGCCGAAAGCGGACGGCGCGGTGTAATCACCTGTTCGTTGTGGCCCTCGGGCCCATGCTCGTGATGGGATTTTGGCCCTTTGGCCACCAGTTTCATCATGTAGCCGATACCCACCGTGAACACCGAGAAATAGATCACCACAAATAGCGCCAACGAGATGCTCAACTGCGTCACGCTGTGATTGGACGCCGCATTCGCGGTTCTTTGCAGGCCATACACCACCCATGGTTGGCGCCCCACTTCCGTGGTGATCCAGCCGGCGAGCATTGCGATCAGGCCGCTTGGGCCCATCCACAACATCAGGCGCAGAAACCAGCGGTTGCGGTAAATCGCGCCACTGCGACGCAAGGCCAGGCCCAGCACGCCGGCCAGCACCATCAACATGCCAAGGCCGGCCATGACGCGGAAGCTCCAGAAGATGATCGTCGCGTTGGGCCGATCTTCTTTCGGGAAGCTCTTGAGTGCCGGAATTTGCTTGTCGAGGCTGTGAGTCAGGATGAGGCTGCCCAGGTACGGAATCTCGATGGCGTATTTGGTTTTCTCGGCCTGCATGTCGGGGATGCCGAACAGCACCAGCGGCGTTGCCTCGCTGCCGTTATTTTCCCAGTGACCTTCAATGGCGGCGATTTTCGCCGGTTGATGTTCCAGGGTGTTCAAGCCATGTGCATCGCCCACCACGGCCTGGATCGGGCAGACGATCAACGCCATCCACAACGCCATGGACAACATCTTGCGCACTTGTTTGGTGTCATTGCCGCGCAGCAGATGCCACGCCGCTGACGAACCGACAAAGAACGCCGTGGCTACGAAGGCGGCGATCGCCATGTGCGCCAGTCGGTACGGGAACGACGGGTTGAACACGATGGCCAGCCAGTCCAGCGGCATGACGCGACCATCGACGATCTCGAAGCCCTGGGGCGTTTGCATCCAGCTGTTGGATGCAAGAATCCAGAAGGTCGAGATCAAGGTGCCGATCGCCACCATGACCGTCGAAAAGAAGTGCAGGCCGCGCCCTACCCGGTTCCAGCCAAACAGCATGACCCCGAGGAATCCGGCTTCGAGGAAGAAAGCGGTGAGCACTTCATAGGTCAGTAACGGTCCGGTAATGCTGCCGGCAAAGTCGGAGAAACGGCTCCAGTTGGTGCCGAACTCGTAGGCCATGACCAGCCCGGAGACCACGCCCATGCCGAAGTTGACGGCGAAGATCTTCGACCAGAAATGGTAAAGATCGCGGTAGGTGTCGTTGTGGGTTTTCAGCCAAAGACCTTCAAGCACCGCCAGGAAACTGGCCAGCCCGATGGTGATGGCGGGAAAGATAATGTGGAACGAAACCGTGAACGCGAATTGCATTCGCGCCAGGTCCAGTGCCTCAAGGTTAAACATGTCGATATCCTCATCGCGGATATAAAGGGGACGAACCTGTAGGAGCCGACCGCAGCAAGCCGGCTCCTACAGTGATTTATGCGGCGGAGGTGGAGATCAGGCTGTTGGCCTTCGCCGGCTCGATCCGGATGGCGACGAATTTGGAGGTCGGGGTGAACGTGCGGTCCCCGTAACTTTCCAGCGGCACCAGCGGGTTGGTTTCCGGGTAGTACGCGGCCGCCTGACCGGCGGGAATGTCGTAGGCAATCAGAGTGAAACCGCTGACCCGACGCTCGCGTTCGTCATCCCACAACGCCACCAGGTCAACTTTCTGCCCCGGCTCTAAACCGAGTCGGCGAATGTCCTGCTCGTTGGCAAATACCACATCACGCATGCCATAAACCCCGCGATAGCGATCGTCCAGGCCGTACAGCGTGGTGTTGTATTGATCGTGGGAGCGCATGGTCTGCAGAATCAGGTGCGGCTTGACCGCCAGGTTGCGCACGCCTTCGCTGATCAAATGTTCCGGCAACACGCTCGAAGTGAATTGCGCTTTGCCGCTCGCGGTTTTCCAGACGCGCTGCGCCGCGTTGTTGGGCATATGGAAACCGCCCGGGTGCAGCAAGCGGGAGTTGAAGTCCTCGAAGCCGGGAATGGTGTCGGCGATCATGTTGCGGATACGCCCGTAATCGCCGATGGCCCAGTTCCAGTCAATCGGGTGCTTGCCCAGTGTCGCTTCCGCGATCCCGGCAATGATGGCCGGCTCGGAAAGCAGGTGTTTCGACTTGGGCTTGAGCTGGCCATGGGAAATATGAATCATGCTGAAGGTGTCTTCCACGGTGACACCCTGGGGACCCTCGGCCTGCACGTCGATATCGGTACGACCCAGGCACGGCAGGATCAGAGCCTCACGCCCTGTCACCAGGTGGCTGCGGTTGAGCTTGGTCGCGATGTGCACGGTCAGGTCGCACTTGCGCAACGCGGCATGGGTGCGCGGGGTGTCGGGGGTGGCCTGGGCGAAGTTGCCACCCAGGGCGATGAACACTTTCGAAAGCCCCTGCTCCATGGCGCCGATCGCCATCACGGTGTTGTGGCCGTGCTCGCGCGGCGGCGTGAACAAAAAGCGTTTCTCCAGGGCATCGAGCAATTCGGTGGGCGCCAGTTCGTTGATGCCCATGGTCCGGTCGCCCTGCACATTACTGTGACCACGCACCGGCGACAGCCCGGCACCCGGGCGACCGACGTTACCGCGCAGCAACATCAGGTTGATGACTTCCTGCAGCGTCGGCACCGAGTGCGTATGTTGGGTCAGGCCCATCGCCCAGCACATGATCACGCGCTTGGCCCGGACGTACATGCGTGCGGCGAGTTCGATGTCGGCCAAGCTCATGCCCGACTGCTGCACGATGTGCTCCCAGGAAGTGGCGTCGACTTCGCCCAGGTAGGCACCCAGCCCCGAGGTGTGTTCGGCGATGAACTCATGGTCGAACACCGGCTCGCCACCGTTGACTTGAGCCTCGCGCTCCCACTGCAAGAGGAACTTGACCATGCCACGCATGACCGCCATGTCACCGCCCAGAGCCGGACGGAAGTAAGCGGTGTTGGTGGGTTCAGAGCCGTTCATCAGCATCTCGACCGGGTGCTGGGGATGCTGGAAGCGCTCTAGTCCGCGCTCCTTGAGCGGGTTGATGCAGATCACCTGGGCTCCGCGTTTCACCGCTTCGCGCAGTGGCTCGAGCATCCGTGGGTGGTTGGTGCCGGGGTTCTGGCCGATGACAAAGATCGCATCGGCGTGCTCCAGGTCGTCAAACACCACAGTGCCTTTACCCACGCCCAGGCTCTCGATCATGCTCACCGCGCTGGCTTCGTGGCACATGTTCGAGCAGTCAGGGAAATTGTTGGTGCCGTAGGCCCGGACGAACAACTGGTAGAGAAATGCCGCTTCATTGCTGGCCCGACCCGAGGTGTAGAACTCGGCCTGATTCGGCGATTCCAGGGCATTGAGATGCCGGGCGATCAGCGCGAACGCTTCATCCCAGGTGGTTTCCACGTAATGATCGGTGGCCGCGTCATAGCGCATGGGATGGGTCAGCCGCCCCTGATACTCCAGCCAGTAGTCGCTTTGCTCGGCAAGCGTGGATACGCTGTATTTGTTGAAGAATGCCGGGTCGACCAAGCGGCCGGTCGCCTCCCAGTTGACGGCCTTGGCGCCGTTCTCGCAGAACTTGACCATACCGTTTTCCGGCGACTCGCCCCAGGCGCAACCGGGGCAATCGAAGCCACCATTCTGGTTGGTCTTGAGCATCGCTCGGATATTCTTCAGGGCGTTTTCACTGCCCAGCCAGTTTTTGGTAACGGCGATCAGCGCGCCCCAACCAGCGGCGGCTCCTTTGTAGGGTTTGTAGCGGTCGACTTGAGACATGGTACTTCTCCGTGACCTGATTCAGGCCATTGATCGTTTGACGGAGAAAAGCATAGGAATGTGCGTGGAATGTTGTCTAATCGCTATTAACGACCATGTTATCGAGGATATCTATCAATGATATTTATAGTTGTATTTCAATAACTTAAATCATATTAGAAGTATATGACTGGCGAAAAAAACTGATCATAGAGCGAATCGATCAGGCAGTTATTATTAGTGATTGGACGACCCTCCAAACTGCACTTAGCCTGCACTCTACAAACCCCCTGCAGGAGCGAGCCGGCTCCGGGCGGCGTTCCGACGATGGACGTTAACGATAACGCGTGCTTGCTGGTTAAACGCGGCGTTCTTAAGTCCATCGCGAACAGGCTCGTTCCTACAAGGATCACAGCGCAACATTCATTCAATGCAAGCGATGCCAAGTGAGGAAATCATGTCAGAGCGAGTCTTGATCGACGGGTTCGCAAGGCGCGTCGACTATCTGCGGATGTCGGTCACCGATCGCTGCGATTTTCGTTGCGTGTATTGCATGGCCGAGGACATGCAGTTCCTGCCGCGCCAACGGATTCTGACCCTGGAGGAGATCTATCAGGCAGCCGAAAGCTTCGTCGCGCTGGGCACCCGCAAGATCCGCCTGACCGGGGGCGAGCCGCTGATCCGTCCAGGCGTGGTCCAACTGTGCCAGAAGATCGCCGCCCTGCCCGGCCTGCGCGAGCTGTGCATGACCACCAACGGCTCGCAGCTGGCCAAGCTGGCCGATCCGTTGTTCGAAGCCGGGGTCAAGCGTCTGAACATCAGCCTCGACTGCCTCGACCCACAGCGCTTTCGCGAACTGACCCGCACCGGTGACCTGGCGCAGGTCATCAAGGGCATCGACACAGCCAACCAGGCAGGCTTTCGCAACACCAAGCTCAACTGCGTGGTGATGAAGGGCCGTAACGACCACGAGATCAATGATCTGGTGAGTTTCGCCATCGACCGCAACCTCGATATTTCCTTTATCGAAGAAATGCCCCTTGGCACCATCAATGAACACAGCCGTGCCGAGTCGTTTTTCTCCAGCGCTCAGGTACGTGATCGGATTGCCGAGCGCTACACTCTGATTGATTCCGCCGAGTCGACCCAAGGCCCTTCACGCTACTGGCGCCTGGCCGAGGCACCGCACATTCGCCTGGGGTTCATTTCGCCCCATAGCCACAACTTCTGCGGCACCTGCAATCGCGTGCGGCTGACCGTGGAAGGTCGCCTGTTGCTCTGCCTGGGCAATGAGCACTCCGTTGACCTGAAGGCGGTCTTGCGCAGCCATCCGGGCGCGCCTGAACATCTGGAAAAAGCCATTATCGAGGCGATGAAACGCAAACCCTATCGACATAATTTCGAGGTGAACGACGATGTTCAGGTGGTTCGCTTCATGAACATGACGGGCGGCTGAAAGACCATGATCGTTAGACCCAAACCCGGCCTGATCGGCGTCCTGACTTCACTCAAGGGGTCGATCGCCAAGCGCATTGCCTGGCGCAGCCTTCTGGTGACGCTGCTCGCCTCGGCCATCGTACTGATCGAAACATTGCATCCAAGCTATTTTTCCAAGGTCAGTGCGACGCCGTTCACCCTGCTGGGGCTGTCGTTGTCGATCTTCATGAGCTTTCGCAACAATGCCTGCTATGACCGCTGGTATGAAGCGCGCAAGGCGTGGGGCGAGGTGATCGTGGATATCCGCTCGATGATTCGTGAAACCCAGATCATCAAGGACACCCGCGAACGACACACCCTCCTGAGCAACCTCTGCGGCTTCGCCCATGCCCTCAACGCCCGGCTGCGTAAGGACAATGAACTGGCCGCCAGCGGCGACTGGCTCGAACCGATGCCCCGGGGCAACACCCACGACGTCAGTGCGCAGATTCTGCTGCAGGTTGGCCAACAGTGCTCGGCGCTCAACGAATCAGGCGTGATCGGCGAATGGCGCTACACGATCATGGCCAACATTCTGACCAGCCTGACCCGCTCCCAGGCCGTTTGCGAACGCATCAAAAACACACCGCTGCCGTTCCCCTACACCCTGTTGCTGCATCGGACCATCTACCTGTTCTGCATCCTGTTGCCATTCGCCATGGCCGAGCCACTGGGCTGGCTGACGCCGATTTTCACCGCGATTGTCAGCTACACCTTTTTCGGCCTGGATGCGATTGCCGATGAACTGGAAGACCCTTTCGGCCGCGATGAAAACGACCTGCCCACCGACGCCATCGTGCGCAACATCGAACGCGACATCCTCGACGCCCTGGGCGTGACGGAGCTACCGCCACAACTGGAACCGGTGGATTTTGTGCTCAATTGATAAACCCTGTGAGCGCGTCGATGCGGCGGTCCGCGGCGGCCATAGGGATTGGGTTCAATGAAGATAAAACTGTGGGAGATTCTATGGTTGAGGGGAAGCCCTCAACTGACTTTTGGCTGATATTCGCTTTGTCCTTTCAGCAAGGCGAATACCACCCGAGCAAGCTTGC
>NZ_LMLH01000018.1 GCF_001421885.1 Pseudomonas sp. Leaf48 | reverse complement strand
GCAAGCTTGCTCGGGTGGTATTCGCCTTGCTGAAAGGACAAAGCGAATATCAGCCAAAAGTCAGTTGAGGGCTTCCCCTCAACCATAGAATCTCCCACAAGGATCTGTATCGATCAAAAAACCTGTGGGAGCGAGCCTGCTCGCGATGACGGCAGCGAAAACACTGCAGAACTAATGACTCAATTCCCGCACCTCGGCATGCGGCACCATTTTCAGGTACTCGGGCATGTCCATACGCAGCAGGTTGGTGTGGTTCCCAGCCTCCAGGTAGATGTCTTTCTGCCGAGTCAAAAGTGGGTCGATCACCACGTCCAAGCCATAGGCTTCACCCAAGGCAGGCACGGCGCCGCGCTCGCAATCATCAAACAGGTGCGCCAGATTGCTTTCACGGGAAACTTGCCATTGGCCACTGCTGCGCACCTTGCTCAGGTCCAGGTGACGGCTGGCGGGCAGTACCGCCATCAGATAGTGACCATGGTGGTCGTCAAGGATCACCGATTTCGCCACCCGTTCCGCAGGAATGCCGGCGACCCGCGCCGTTTCCAGGCTGCTGGCCGAATGTGGGTGGCTGACGATGTCATATTCGCATTGAGCCTTGTCCAGGCTGCGCTGCACGGTTCTTGCCATACGCATGATGCACCTCGGTGTCCGCGCAACAACCATTTGCGGACGATGGTTAACATTTTCGCAGTACTGAAAGTCTAGGCCCGCTGGCGTGTTCCGGCTGGAATTCCGCCCATCGGACACCGCCGACAATTGAGCGAAATTCATACAACCCAAGGCTCAACTAAACTGTATACAGAGCCACCCCATGACTCTCCCGGAGGGTCAAGTGAACACTCGTTGTTGTGCTGTTGCGCTGTTCCTGGCACTGAGCGGATCGGTCTGTGCCGCAGACTCGGTTGTACTGCTGGCTCCCAACCCCGTCGGGATCTGGCTGATCACCTTCGGCATCGCGTTTCTGATAGCCGAGGCCGCCCTGCCCAACTACGGCGTGATCGGCTTGGGCGGGATCGTGATGTTCGTGATCGGTGCGGTCATCCTCACCAACACCGAAGTCCCCGTGCCCTTGATGATCGGTCTGGGACTGGTCAGCGCCCTGCTGCTGCTCCTGCTGGTGATCCACGCCCTGAAAACCCGGCCGCGCCACACGGTCAGCGGTGATGCCGGCCTCGTCGGCAGCGTGGCACCGATAACCTCATTGCAGGCTGGTAACGCCCATGGCGGCTGGGTGCATCTGCAAGGAGAACAATGGCAAGTGCTCAGCGCGACGCCGCTGCAACCCGGACAACGGGTGCGGGTGGTAGCGCGCAAGGGATTGCTGCTGCAAGTGGCCGCGGCTGACGCGGCACCGGGTGGAGAATAGTCATGGGTGTGCAACTGGGCTTTGTCGCGCTGCTGTTGTTGCTGATCGCGCTGGCGGGTTCGACGTTTCGTATCCTGCGCGAGTACGAGCGTGCAGTGGTGTTCCAGCTCGGGCGCTTCTGGCAGGTCAAGGGGCCCGGTCTGATTCTGCTGATTCCGGTGGTCCAGCAAATGGTTCGCGTCGATTTGCGCACGGTAGTCCTCGACGTACCGCCGCAAGACGTGATCACCCGCGACAACGTCTCGGTGAAGGTCAATGCGGTGCTGTATTTCCGCGTGCTCGATCCGCAGAAGGCAATCATTCAGGTCGAAGACTTCCTGATGGCCACCAGCCAATTGGCTCAGACCACGTTGCGCGCGGTGCTGGGTAAGCATGAGCTCGATGAGTTGTTGGCCGAGCGGGAACGGTTGAACATCGATATCCAGCAAGTGCTCGACGCCCAGACCGACGCCTGGGGGATCAAGGTGGCCAACGTTGAGATCAAGCACGTTGACCTCAACGAATCGATGGTCCGCGCCATCGCTAAGCAGGCCGAGGCCGAACGGGAACGGCGGGCCAAGGTGATTCACGCCGAAGGCGAATTACAGGCCTCGGAAAAGCTCATGCAGGCCGCCGAAATGCTTGGCCGGCAGCCGGGCGCCATGCAATTGCGCTATATGCAGACACTCAGCTCGATTGCCGGCGACAAGAGCTCGACCATCGTCTTTCCATTGCCGATCGAGTTGCTCAAGGGCATGGCCGATCTGTCGGCGAAACCCTGAGCCGCTGGCGTTTATCGAGTGTTCACCGCCAACGGATACACCGACTGCCAACCACCGCCCAGCGCCCTGTACAACCCGACGGCCGCCAGCGACACACCGGTGGAACTTTCGACCCATTGCTCCTGGGTCGTCAGCAAGGCGCCTTGCACGGTGAGTACATTGACGAAATCCACCACCCCTTCCACGTATTGCTGTTGCGCGGTACGCAGGGCGATCTGGTTCTGGCGCACGGCTTCGGCCAGGCTGTCGCGGCGCAGTTGACTGGCGTTGTAGGCTGTCAGCTGATCGTCGATTTCATGCCAGGCGCGCAGTACGGTTTGCTGATAGGCGATGGCCGCCTCCTGCTGTTGCGCTTCGCGTAGCTCAAGCACGCCGCGCAAGCGGCCACCGTCGAACAGCGGCAGGCTGAACTGCGGGCCGATACCGAACGAGCGCGAGTTCCATGAACCGAAATCGCTCAATTGCATGGCCTGCGAACCTAAATTGCCCGACAGGATGATACGCGGATAAAAATCGCCCTTCGCCACGCCGATGTTGGCCGTCGCCGCATGCAGGCGGGCCTCGGCCTGACGGATATCCGGACGGCGCTCGGCCAGTTGCGACGGCACTCCGATGGCGACCTGACGCGGCGTCTGCGGCACTGGCGCGTCTGTGGATAACTCCGCCGCCAGCGCCTGTGGCGGTTCACCCATCAACAGACTCAAGGCGTTGATCAGTTGCGACTGACGCTGCGCCAGGGCCGGCAGCCGCGATTCGATGGCCGCGACTTGCGCGGCAGCCTCGGCGACGTCCAGGTCCGTCGCCACCCCGTCGGCCAGGCGTAACTGTGAGAGCTTCAAGCTGTGGCGAGCGACGTCGAGGTTCTGCTCGGTGACTGCCCGAGTGTTTTGCACACCGCGCAGCTGAATGTAGTCCTGGGCCGTTTCGGCCAGCACCGACAACAGCGCCCCACGACGATCGTTTTCCGCGACCTCAAGTGTGGCGTCTGCCGCTTCGGTTTCGCGGCGCACCCGGCCCCAGAAATCCAGTTCCCAGGACGCTGAAAAGCCTGCGTCCCAAAGATTGAACGCCGAATTGCCGTTGTGTCCCGAGGGGTCGCTCAGACCTTCGCCACTATTGCGTTTACGGGTATAACTGCCGGTAGCGGCGGTGTTCGGATAGCGCTCGGCAGTGATCACCTGGCGTACGGCGCGGCTTTGCTGCAGGCGACTGCTGGCAATCTTCAGGTCGAGGTTGTCGGCAAGGGCGCGCTGGCTCAGTTCGGAGAGTTTCGGGTCGTTGAAAACCTCCCACCAGCGTTCGTTGATTGTCTCGTTAATGATTTGGCTGTCCGCGGCTTTTGATGGCCTGGACCACTCTGCGATCTGCCGGGCTTCGGGTTTGTGGAAATCCGGGCCTACTGTGCAGGCACTGAGGCTTACGGCGAACACGGCGCTCAGGATGAGTTGCGGCGCACGGCCTCTTCGCGAGCAAGCCCGCTCCCACACGGGATTTCCTTTTATGCAGGGAGCTTGACCACCCTGCAGATCAAGTGTGGGAGCGGGCTTGCTCGCGAAAGCGTCAGACCAGTCACCAAGCCTCCTCATCGTTGCGCAACCTCATGCTCGGTGCCGGCACTGGCGGTATCAATCCTCGCCTCCACCGACATCCCCACCCGCACACGCTCAGCCAGTGGCTGCCCCGGCTCCAGCACAATTTTCACCGGAATCCGCTGTACCACCTTGGTGAAGTTGCCGGTGGCGTTGTCCGGTTTGACCGAGGCGAACGTGACCCCGGTGGCCGGTGCAATGCTTTCGACCCGACCGTTCAGTGCCGCGCCGCCAAGGCTGTCGACGCGCACCTGGACCTGTTGCCCCGGTTGCACATCGGTGAGTTGGGTTTCCTGAAAATTGGCGACCACGTAGGCCTGATGCAACGGAACCACAGCCAGCAGCTTGCTGCCCGGTGTCACATAAGCACCGACCCGCACCGCGCGCTCACCTATCACACCATCCTGCGGCGCAACGATGCGCGTGTACGACAGTTCGTAGCTGGCAATTTCCAGTGCCGCCTGCGCGCGCTTCAAGCCACCGTCGGCGGCGTCACGCTGTGCGGCGAGGATTTCCACTTGCTTGCGCTCGGCCGCCAGCACTGCCGTGGCCGTATCCACCCGCGCGCTGGCCTGATCGATGCGGGTCCTGGCCTGCTGCGCATTCTGCACGGTGCCGGCCCCCACTCCCGCAAGGTGGTTGTAGCGGTTCAGTTCCTGCTGGGCGAAGGCCATTTCGGCCTTGGCCGAGACCACCGACGCCTGTGCCTGGGCGATCACCGAAGCCTGGCGTTCCAGGGTTGCCCGGGCGTTTTGCAGTTGTGCGCGGGCCATCAGCGTTTGCGCATCAGCGGCCTCGGCGGCGGCACGCAGGTCACGGTCGTCGATCAGTGCCAACAACTGCCCGGCCTTGACCTGCTGGTTGTCCTCCACCAGCACTTCCTTGATGAACCCGGCCACCCGCGGCACCACCAGGGTGAAATCGGCGGAAACGAATGCATCATTGGTGTTTTGGCTGGTGCGCTTGCCGAACAGGCCGGGCATCGTCAGGTACAGCAACACGCCAACAGCCAGTGCGACGGCCACGGCCACCGCTATTTTTTGCTTTGCTTGAGTCGTCATGAAAACCTTCTGTTTCAGTGAAGCGATCAGGTCGGCGCCCGTGGCGGATAAATCCGCGTCGGCAGCCAGAAAATCAGCAGGATCAACGCCACTGCGACGCCGGCCATGCACAGGTAAAGGTCTGAAGAGGTCAGCACCAGCGCTTGTTCGTGCAGACGATGGGCGAGCCCCGCACTGTCGCGCTCGGCCAATGGCGAGTTACCGAGGTTGTCGACCAGCATGGTCGAATGGAAATGCAGGCGCGCCGTGGTCAGTGCCTCGATCACGCCGGTGGCGATCACCGCCGCCAGGCCTTTCACGGTGTTGAACCAGGAGGATGCGAACGGCCCCTCCATCGGGTGAATGCTGCCGGTGGAGAGCATCAACAGCGGCAACACCGCCATCGGCTGGCCGAAAATCTGCAGCCATTGCAGTACATAGAAATCGTCGCGAATCCACATCGATGTCAGCTGCGAACCACCGATGCACGAAAGCGCCAGCATGCCCAGGCCGATCCCCAGCACCCACCGGCAATCGACCCAACGCAGGTTGCACAACGCCGCCACCAACGGCAGCGCGATCAACTGCGGCAGCGCAGCCAGCAGCATGATTGGCGCGGTCTGCAGCGGGCGATAACCCTGCACCTGCGCCAGGTAGCCGGACGGAATAATGACCACCGCCTGCAACACCACCAGCACCCCGGCCAGGGTCATCAAGGCGAATGACAGATTGCGGATGCCGAGCATCTGTAACTTGAAAAACGGAATGGGCTGCGACCATTCGTTGATCAGAAAAGCCAGCAACAGCAGCAGGCCGCCACCGAGCAATGCGCAGATCAAGTCCGACTCGAACCAGTCCAGGCGATTGCCCTGCAGGATGCCGATCACCAGCATGCAAATCGCCGGAAAACCCAGGAGCAATCCGCGCCAGTTGAATGCCTTGAAGCGTTCCAGTCGCAGCGGATCCTGCGGCAAGCCGTAAGCCACCGCGACCATGGCAATCAGGCAGGGCGCGACGATTTGCCAGAAGGTCCATTGCCAACCGACATACTCAGTCCAGAATCCGGCCAGCGGTGTACCCAGTCCCGGTCCGAAGGTAGCCGTCAGAGCATAACCGGCCAGGCCGTACAGCTTCACGTTGGCCGGCAGAAAGCGCAGGGCTACGGTCATCAACATGGGTGGCAACGCGCCCCCCGCCAGGCCTTGCAGGGTGCGCAGGAGCAGCAGGCTTTCGTAGTTCGGGGCGAACGGACTCACCACGCCCAGCAAGGTAAATACGCCGATGGCGCACAGGGTGAAACGGCGCAATGAAAAGGTCACCGCGCACCACGGCGCGAAGGCCATGGCGGCCACCGAGGTGGCGGTGTAGCTGGCGACCAACCAGGTGCCTTCGTCGTAGCCGATGGACAACCCGCCGCGAATATCGGCCAGCGCGACCTTGGTCACCATCTCGTTCAGGCCCGATACCAACACCGCCAGCAGTACACCGACCAGACCGATGATGATCCGTGGGCCGAGGACCGCTGGTGCGGCGGCTACCGGGCTGGGCGCGGCTACAGGCATCGTGACCGTGAGGGAAGTCATGTACTGCGAGCTCCGGGAGAATACCGAAGCATTTTAAGAAGCGTAGTTGCTGACGAAAATCAACTTATTGGCAGGTTATAAGTGCGTCAGGCGCAACAATAGCCTCCTGACATAGCTCCCACAGGGGACCATTGATTAATTTTATTCAGACGAAACAATTAGCGGGGTTGATCCTGAGGCGATAAAAATCAAACCGGCTGACAACGCCTCACCGCTGCATCCCCCACCGCTTCACCGTCACCCGCTCCAACGTATCAAACACCAGATTCTCCACCAGCAAGCCAATCAAAATCACCACCGCCAACCCGGCAAACACCTTGTCGGTATAAAGCTCATTGCGATTCTGAAAGATGTACCAGCCCAAACCGCCTTTGCCGCTGGTAGCACCAAACACCAGTTCGGCAGCAATGAGGGTGCGCCAGGCAAACGCCCAGCCGATTTTCAGGCCGGCGAGGATCGACGGCAACGCTGCCGGGATCAGGATGAACAACACGAAACGCATGCCCTTGAGGCCGTAGTTGCGCCCGGCCATGCGCAGGGTTTCCGAGACGCCGAGAAAGCCTGCGTAAGTGTTCAGTGCCAAGGCCCAGAGCACAGAATGCACCAGCACGAAAATCAGGCTGTTCTGTCCCAGGCCAAACCACAATAACGCCAGCGGCAACAGTGCAATGGCCGGCAGCGGGTTGAACATCGACGTCAATGTGCTCAGCAGATCCCGGCCGAACTGCGTCGACACCGCCAGTGTGGTCAGGGCAAACGCCAGGACGATGCCGATCAGGTAACCCTTGAGCAACACCACCAGGGAAATCCACACCTTGCCCAGCAATTCACCACTGAGCAGGCCGTCATACAAGGCATGACCAGTTTGCAGGAAGCTCGGCAGCAGCAGGTCGTTGTTCTGATAACGGGCGACGGCCTCCCAGAGCACCGCGAGCAAAATCAGGATCAGGCTTTTGCGCAGCCAGCCCTGTTGCCACAAACGTTGGCCGAGGGGCAACTCTCGCTCCAGCGGCACGCTGGTCAGTGGCTGTAGAACGGTTTCGAATTCTTTACGCAGGGATGATGATTGGCTCATCGGGCAATCCTCCAGGCAGCTCAATAAGCAATGCGGATATCAGTAAAATCCAGTTCGCGCTCGATTTGCGGCGACTGACCTTCATCGAACAACAGCCGATGAATACGCCGCGCCGATTCCTGGAACGCCACGCCACCGAGGCTGTGCAGATCGTATTGGTGGCTGTGGACTTCCGCCCTCACCCGCCCCGGATGCGGCGACAGCAACAGGATGCGATTGCCCACCACCAGCGCCTCTTCAATGGAGTGGGTGACGAACAACAGGGTGAAGCGCACCTCTTCCCACAGCAGCAGCAATTCTTCCTGCATCTTGCGCCGGGTCAGCGCGTCGAGGGCAGCGAAGGGTTCGTCCATCAACAGGATTTTCGGCTGCATCGCCAACGCCCGGGCGATGGCAACCCGAGCTTTCATGCCGCCCGACAACGTATGTGGATAGGCATCGGCAAACGCCGCCAGCCCCACCTTTTCCAGGTAATGCAGCGCACGCTCTTCAGCGTCGCGACGCTTGAGAGTCTTAGACGCCAGCAGTGGAAACATCACGTTCTGTTTGACGGTTTTCCATGGCGGCAGTTGATCGAACTCCTGGAACACGACGATGCGATCCGGCCCCGGTGCGTGGACGGTCTGCCCCTGCAGGCGAATCTCTCCTTCAACAGGCTGGATAAAACCACCGACCGCCTTGAGCAAGGTCGACTTGCCACAACCGGACGGGCCGAGCAGGACATAACGATCCGCCGGGTCGACTTCGAAACTGACTTGGTGGGTCGCTCGAACCACACGCTGCGGCGTGCGGTATTCGAGGCTGACGTTATCGACCGACAGCAGCGCCTGCGCTGCCGTGGTCGGTTTGCTGACCGTGTGGCCTTGCAAAGGGGCATTCATTTCGGTCAGCTCCCTTGCAGCAGCTTGGCGTCCTGGAAGAAATAGTCCTTCCACGAGTCCGGTTTGTTTTTGATAGCGCCCACGCGGTAGAGGAACTCGGCCAGCGGGTAGGTGTTTTTCGGCGTGACACTGAATTCGAACTGCGGGTTGTCGATAATCTTCAGCAGCTCTGCGCGGTCGATTTTCGCCTTGGTCACGCGGATATAGGTGTCGGCCGCCGCGCCTTTGTCGTTCTGGGCAAACTGCGCAGCTTCGGTCAGGGCGTCGATGAAAGCCTTATAGGTTTTCGGGTTTTCGTCGCGGAATTTTTCAGTGGCGAACAGCACTGTCGGCGAGTTCGGGCCGAGCAGGTCGTAAGTGTTCAATACCACGTGCACATTGGGATTGGTCAGTGCCTGATCCTGGAACGGCGGGTTGGAGAAGTGCCCGGTCAGTTCGGTACCGCCAGCCACCAGCGCCGCTGTCGCATCGGGGTGCGGGACGGCAATGGTGTACTTGTCGAGGCGGTTGAATTCCTTGTCGCCCCACTGCTTGGCGGCAGCATATTGCAGGAAGCGCGACTGCACCGACACACCCACCGCCGGCACTGCAATGCGGTCCTTCTCGGTGAAGTCGGCAATGGTTTTGACCTTCGGATTGTTGCTCACCAGGTAGTACGGGAAGTTACCCAGGGAGGCGACGGCTTTGACGTTCTGTTTACCGTGGGTGCGGTCCCAGATGGTCAGCAGCGGGCCGACACCGGCCCCGGCAATGTCGATGGAACCGGAGAGCAATGCATCGTTGACCGCCGCGCCGCCGGAAAGCTGGGTCCAGTCGACCTTGATGTCGATGCCTTCCTGCTTGCCGTATTTCTCGATCAGATTCTGATCGCGAACCACGTTGAGCAATAAGTAAACGATGCCGAATTGTTCGGCGATACGGATTTCACCTTCGGCATGGGCCACGGTCGGCGCCACCAGGCTGCCGGCGATCAGGCTGAAACCCAGGCCGATGGCGGCGGCCAGGGGTGCAAATGGAATACGTTTGGACATGATCGATCTCCGACAAATCAGAAAGGCGCGTCGCCCTGGATGGTGGTGCGATACAGCTTGCGGCGCAGATGACTGGGGCATCCGGCGGCAAGGTGGATCAGCGAACGGTTGTCCCAGAACACCAGGTCATGGGGCTGCCATTGATGGCGGTAGATGTTTTGCGGCAATACGCTGTGGGCGTAGAGCTCGGCCAGCAGCTGTTTGCTCTCGTCTTCGGGAAGGCCAACGATGCGTGTGGTGAATCCTTCACTGACAAACAACGCCTTGCGGCCGTTCTCCGGGTGAGTCCGCACGATCGGGTGAACCACTTCGGCGACCTGGGCGAGTTGTTCCGGGGTCAGCGTCGGGCGCCAGTTGCCTTCGAATTTGGTCTCGCTGTAACGCGCCGTGTAGGAATGCGCGGCCGAGCGACCATCGACGGCTTTGCGCAGTGCTTCGGGCAAGTTGTCCCAGGCTTTGTGCATGTCGGCGAACAACGTGTCGCCACCTTCGGATGGCAACTCCTGGGCATGCAGCATCGAGCCCAGGCTTGGCAGTTCCTTGTAGGAGAGATCGGAGTGCCAGAACTTGCCGGCATCGCCGAGACCGATGGATTGGCCGTTTTCAATAATGTTGGAAACAATGAGGATTTCCGGGTGCCCCGCCAGCAAAAACTGCTTGAGCACATGGATCTGCAACACGCCGAAGCGACGGCTGAAATCGATGTGCTGCTCGGGGGTGATGCGCTGGTCGCGGAACACCACCACGTGATGGTCCAGATGCGCGCGGTGGATGCGGGCGAAGTCCTGGTCATTGATTGGACGGGACAAGTCGAGCCCGACGATTTCGGCGCCCACTGCGCCGATGAAGGGACGAATCTCGAAGAACTGTGGCGCGATAGCTGGCGATGCTGAAGCTGCAGACATAAATCTCTCCCACGCACGGCACGCTCAAAGGCGCGCGTCGATCAGAAACTCACGGTGGTCCCGTGTTGGTTCGGTCGTGCGGCGCGCCGATTGGTCGGCAGGTACGCAGGAGAGTGACTTTATAGGTATAAGAGGACTAATTTAAATACCATTAGTGAATAACGATATGGCTTATTTCGGGTTCTTCAGGCAATCCCGGGAAGTACGCAGAGCGTCATACCAGTAGGAGCCGGCTTGCTGGCGATGGTCTCAAATACGCCGCATTCATTCAGCTCATACGCTTTATCGTTATCGACCATCGCCAGCAAGCCGGCTCCTACAGAGAAACGCGAACTCCAACAGTTCCGCATTCTTGTTTCTGTGTTCCCCGGGATTGCAGCACCCGGAGCTGGCCTACAACTCAGGCTGGCTGGGCAGCGAGCCATGTCTCGTCGCAACACGCCTTGAGCGTTTCGCGCATCCAGCGGTGAGCCGGGTCCTTGTCGAAGCGCGGATGCCAGGCCTGGGTCAGCATCAGGGTCGGTAACGGGATCGGCAGGTCGAACGAGCGCAGTTTCAGCCCCAGGCGTCGCACGCTCAGCAGTGCTTCCTTGGGCACTGGCAGGATCAGATCCGAATCGGGCAGGGCGAACATCGCCGCATGGAAGCTCGGGGCAATGACCGCAACCCGTCGCTCCAGCCCCAGGGCATTGAGCGCTGTGTCGATCGGCCCGCGGGCGATGCCTCGCCGGGACATGCTGATATGGGAGAACCCCGCATAGCGCTCGGCGGTGATTTCTTCGTCGAACAACGGATGGTCCGCGCGTACCAGGCCGACAAAGTGGGTCGAAAACAGATTCTGGACTTTCACTTCCGGGGTCTGCGGCCGGGTATTGCTGATACTCAGATCGATCCGCCCTTCGCGTAGCGCTTCATCGTCGCCATCACCCTCCGGGACGAAGCGCAACTCGCAGTGTGGCGCCTGGCGGTCCATCGTATCGAACAGCTTGCCGCCGTACACGCCCACGAAAAAGTCATTGGCCCGGATACTGAAACGTCGGCGCAACGAGCCCAGTTCCACGGCATCGGCCGATCGAAACAGCAGCGCGGCCTGCTCCACCACGTCGCGCACCTGTTCACGCAACTGCAGGGCCTTGGGTGTCGGCACCAGCCCTCGCCCTGCGCGTACCAGAATGGGATCACCGATGGCCTCACGGATGCGTGTCAGCGTCCGGCTCATCGCGGCCGGGCTCAGGTTCATGCGGCGTGCGGCGCCGACAACGCTGCCCTCGTCGAGTAAGGCGTCGAGGGCAACCAACAGGTTCATGTCCGGGAGTTGCATGGTGTGCACTCGTGTCTGATATGGATTGACTCAGACACAATGCCAGCAGCCTAGCTGAACAATCAACGTTCGTGCAGCGCTTCGGCCCGGGCCCGAATGATTGGCTTGAGCAGGTAACTGAGCACGGTCTTCTTGCCGGTAATGATGTCTACCGAGGCGACCATCCCCGGGATGATCAGCAGCGGCTTTTCGTCAGAGCCAAGGTGACTACGATCGGTACGTAGCTTGATGATGTAGTAGGTGGTTTTCTTGTCTTCGTCGGTGATGGTATCGGCACCGATCTGTTCCAGTTTGGCCTTGAGCCCGCCATAAATGGTGTAGTCATAGGCGGTAAATTTCACCGTCGCTTCCTGCCCCGGGTGTAGAAAGGCGATGTCTTGTGGACGGACCTTCGCCTCGACCAGCAAGGTGTCGTCCAGCGGCACGATTTCCACCAGATCACTGCCTGGCTGGATGACCCCACCGATGGTATTGACCAGCAGCTTGTTGACGATCCCTCGCACCGGTGAAGTGACCAGCGTACGGCTGACCCGGTCTTCCAGGGCCTTGCCAGTGGCCTGGGCCTTGTTCAGGTCGGTGCGCGCTTCGTTGAGTTGTGTCAGGGCTTCGCTACGGAACTTGCCGCGGGTTTCGTCGATTTTGCGCTGTACTTCCTTGATCGCCGATTCGGCACGGGGGATCGCCAAGGTGGTGGCATCGAGCTGACCACGGGTCTCCACTTCGGCACGCTTGAGGCGCAATACTTCCACCGGAGATACCGCGCCCTGAGCCACCAGCGGCTCGGACATGTTGATTTCCTGGCGTTGCAGACTCAGTTGCTGGCGGTACTGTGCCTGCTTGGAGGTGAACTCGCGCAGCTCTTGCTGACGCTGGATCAGTTGCTCCTGCAAGCCGCCAATCTCGTCGTGCAATTGCTGGCGGCGGCTGATGTACAACGATTCTTCGCTCTGGGCCTGCCCCGGAACCGCCTTGAGTACGTCTGCGGGGAAATTCAGCGGTCGGTCATCGACCTCGGCGCTCAGCCGCTCTACGCGCAACAGCATCGATAGCCGGTCAGCCTCGGTTTCGCCGACGTTGGAAGCAAAACGCGTATCGTCCAGGCGAATCAGCGGGGCGCCAGCCTCGACGATCTGGCCTTCCTTGACGAACAGTTCGGCGACGATCCCCCCTTCAAGGTTCTGGATTTTCTGGATCTTCGACGACGGAATCGCCTTGCCATCACCCTTGGTCACTTCGTCGATGACCGCGAAGTTGGCCCAAAGCATGAGGAACACGAAGAAACCGATGATCGCCCAGATGGTCAGCCGCACCACGCGCGGCGCATCTTCGATCAGCGCCTTGTTCACTTCCGGCAATGGCTGGCCTTGCAGCGATGCGGAGCCCTTGAAGTAACGGCGGATAGAGTCCTTGAAACCCGACTTAAGCAACACTGATCTGCCCCTTCTTCAACGCTTCCATCACAACGGCTTTCGGGCCATCGGCGAGAATCTGCCCACGGTCGATCACCAACAGGCGATCAACCAGCGACAGCAGCGACGCCCGGTGCGTCACCAGCACCACGGTCTTGTTTTCAATCACCGCCGCCAGGCGTTGCTTGAGGCGTTCTTCGCCGGTGTTGTCCATCGCGCTGGTCGGTTCATCGAGCAGCAGGATCGGCGGGTTGAGCAGCAGCGCACGGGCCAGGGCAACGTTCTGGCGCTGGCCACCGGACAGGTTCTGCCCACGCTCACCGACCTGCAGCTCATAGCCTTGCGGGTGCAGACGGGCAAATTCGTGGACACCGGCCAGCTCCGCGGCTTGCAGCACTAACTCGTCTTCCACATAGCGCGCACCGGATACCAGGTTGTCGCGCAGGGTGCCGGCGAGTAACTGGATGTCCTGCGGCACGTAGCCGATGTTGTAGCGCAGTTCGCTGACATCGATCTGACGGATATCCACACCATCGACCAGCAACGCACCGTCGTCCGGCTGGTACAGCCCCACCAGCAGCTTCGCCAGCGAACTCTTGCCCGAGCCGCTACGGCCGATGATGCCGATTTTCTCGCCGGGACGAATCACCAGGTTGATGTTCTTCAGCGCCAGATTCTGCTGTTGCGGATAAGTGAAGTTGAGCTGCCGACATTCGATGGCACCCTGCAGTACCTTGCGGCTGAGCGGGCGCTCCTCGAAATTGCGCTCCTGAGGCAACTCCATCATTTGATCGACCGAGGTCATGGTCACGCGTGCCTGCTGGTAGCGGGTCAGCAAGCCGGACAGCGACGCCAGCGGGCTGAGCGCGCGGCCGCTGAGCATGTAGCAGGCGATCAGACCGCCCATGCTCAGGTCACCGGCGATGATCTTGTACACGCCAAAGACGATCATGATCACCCCGGCCAGTTGCTGGATCAGCAGGGTAATGTTCATCGCCAGACCGGAGAGCATTTTCACCCGCAGTTCAAGGCGGCTGAGGGTGCCAATGGTCTGCTCCCACTGATACTGGCGTTCGCTTTCAGCGTTGTTGACCTTGACCGCGTCGAGACCGGCGAGGGTTTCAATCAGGCTCGATTGACGCTCGGCACCCAGCGCCATGGTGCGTTCCATGGTTGCCACCAAGGGTTTCTGCAAGGCGTAGCCAATAGCCAGGGCAATCGGGAATGCCAGCACCGGAATCCACACCAGATGCCCGCCGAGTATCGCGATCACCATAAATATCAGGATGGTGAACGGCAGATCGATCAGGCTGGTCAGCGTCAGCGAGGCGAGGAAGTCGCGCAGGCTCTGGAACTCATGGATGTTCTGGGCAAAGCTGCCGACCCGCGCCGGACGGTATTTCATGGCCATGCCGACAATGCGCTCGAACAGCGTGGCGGAGATGATCAGGTCGGTTTTCTTGCCGGCCAGATCCAGGCAAAGACTGCGCAGGCTCTTGAGGATCAGGTCGAAGATGTAGGCGCCGGTGATGCCGAGCGCAAGCACCCACAGGGTGGCTTCAGCCTGGTTCGGTACGACACGGTCATAGACATTCATCACGAACAGCGGCGCGGCCATGGCGATGATGTTGATCAGGAAACTGGCAGCGATGGCGTCGGCATACAGCCAGCGCGAACGCTTGAGGGTATCGCGGAACCACGAGCGTGCGCGCGGAATCAGCGTGCCGTGGTTGACGTCGAATTTGTGCTGCGGCTGGGCGAAAAAGACTTTGCCGATGTAGTCGTCAGCCAGCAACTCGCGGCTGACCAGCGATTCACCGCCGTCGCTTTCGCTGAGCAGCACCCGGACCTGGTCTTCACCTTGCCAACCGAGCAGTACAGCACTGCGGCCATCCTTTAATAGCAACAGGGCCGGCATGGCGATGGCCGGGATATCTTCCAGCTTGCGCTGCAGCACCCGGCCCTGAAGCCCGGCGCGAGCTGCCGCCCGGGGTAGCAACTCGACGCTCAAGCGTTGTTTGGGCAGTGGCAGGCCGGTTGTCAGCATCGCCGCACTGGCGGGCTTCTGGTGCAGCATGCAAAGAGCGAGCAGACCGTCCAGCAACGGATCGTCGTGCAATGCGCGTGGATCATGACTGAGATTTACTCGACTGATTTCTGATTCCACGCTCGACACTCTTTAGCAGTTGAAAGGGATAACTCAATTCATCCCGGGTAGCTGCACCTTGGGCTTCACATCGTTCTGCACAACGGATGCCAACGGTGCCACCACTCCCTGGCTCTTGAGCAACTCGCCCATGGTCGCCTTGATTCGATACTGAGTAAATAACTGAATGTTTTTGATCTCAGCTAAACGCCGCGATGCGGTGAACAGTTCATTTTCACTGTCGAGCAAGTCGAGCAAGGTACGTTCGCCGAGACTGAATTGACGCTGGTAGGCAGTTCGCACTGAAGTACTGCGATCGACGTACTGCTGGGCAATTGGTACCTGAGCGTTGGCGTTGTTCAAGGCATTCCAGGCCAAGCCGAGTTCTTCATTCAGTTGGCGCAGGGCGTTGTTGCGGATGTCCAGCGCCTGGTTCGACAGGTAGGCCCGAGATTCCAGATCAGCCTTGTTGCTGCCGCCGGCATACAGGTTGAAGCGCATACGCAGCATAGCCTGCCATTCGTTGTTATGGCCGGCCTGGCCGTCAATATTGTTGTCGGCGGTGGAACCCAACTCAGCATCGACACGTGGATAGAATGTCGACTTGGCGGTCTCATATTGCTTTTCCGCAGCAGCGATGTCGGACTCGGCCGAGCGCAGGATCGGGCTGTTTTCCAGCATCTGCGCGCGGGCTTCGTTCAGATCGGCCGGCAATAACGCCATGAATGGCGCCGGGCGCTCCAGCTGATCGGGCATCTGACCGACAGCACTGAGGTAATTGGTCTCGGCATCAGCAAGGTTGGTCTGCTCAGTGAGCAGATTGTTACGGGCCTGGGCCATCCGGGCCTCGGCCTGGTCAAGGTCGGCACCACTGCCGACGCCCCGCTGGGTGCGTAGCTGTATCTGATCGTAAATGCGCTGGTGGCTTTTGAGGTTGTCTTCGGCCAGGCGTACGAACTCACGGCGAGTCAGCACGTCGAGATAAACCTGGGCCACGGTCAGCCCGGTGCGTTCGGAGGTGCCAAGCAACGAGTAGGCACGGGAGTTGACGGTGGCTTGTTGGCGCCCCACTTCGTTCGACGTCGCAAAACCGTCGAAGACCATTTGCGACAGACGTAAATTTGACTCGCCGCGGTTCAGGGTTTCGTAGTGGTTATTGCTGCCATCGCCTCGGGTGGTCACGCTATCAGTGCCTTCACGGCCATAACCGCCCAGCAGGTCAACCTTGGGCAGGTATCCCCCTTTCGCAGCCTTTAACTGATAATCCGCGGCCAATCGGCTGTTTACGCCTGCCTGGACCTCCGGATGGACATCCAGCGCCTGTTGCATGGCTTGCGGTAAGGATTGCGCTTGAACAACAGAGGCGGTGAGAGCGAAAGGTATAGCCATGAACAAAAGCGGACGCATGGTAGGAATTTCCCAGAACTACTTGTCTTGAATCAGCGCGAATGAAAACGCCGTGTCGGAAGATGGCAGGTGGGATGACCGCATGTCGGAAAGTTCAAAAGCGGAACTGAATCACGCGCCTAGGGCAGGCCACCCATCAAATATCAATGTGACATTATTGGGACGATTGTTTAGGATGGATCCAAGAAGGTCAATAGTTTGGCATAAAGTTAATAGCCAAAGAATATAGACAATATATTGGCGCAAAGTAGCGTCAAGTATTTGTACTACTTTTAAAAATTGCGTCCCCGATCTGATAAGTCCCCCCTCAGGTCAATGTAAGTCAACTAAATGTGACACCCGGAGAGTCTTCAATGAGCAGTGTTGTTGCCGTCGTCAAAAGCATTGTCGGTCAAGTTTTCGTGGTGTCACCAGAGGGCGTGCGCCGCGTACTCGTTGAAGGCGACCGACTGTCCGTCGGCGACCAGATTGACACGGGCCTGTCCGGCGCCGTGTCCCTGGAACTGGCTGACGGCCGTACCCTGGATCTGGGACGTGAAACCCAATGGAGCGCCAGCGCTGCGGACTCCAGCAGCGATCTGGCAGAAGCCACCGCGCAAGCCGCGCCATCCGTTGATGAACTGCAACAAGCTATCGCCGCCGGCGTCGACCCGACTACGGCACTTGAGGCTACCGCTGCCGGTCCGGCTGCGGCGGGCTCTAATGGTGGTGCCGCCGGTGGCGGTCACAGCTTTGTTATGCTCGATGCCACTGCTGGCCGGGTAGACGCAACCATTGGTTTCCCAACCGACGGTCCTGATTCCGCTGCCGCAATCACCACGCTCGATATCGGCAATCAGAACACCACTACCAGCAACGCTGCGAGTGTCCTGACCGCTGATACTGGCTCACTGGCCGAAGACAGCGTCGCGACGGGTAACGTACTGAACAACGATAGCGATGCTGACTCGCAACTCAGCGTCGCCAGCTTCACCGTCGCCGGAGTGACCGGCAGTTTCACCGCAGGCCAGACAGCGACTATCGTCGGGGTCGGTACCGTGACCATCGGCACCAATGGCAACTACACCTTTACTCCGGACGCCAATTACCACGGCGTCGTACCGCAAATCACGTACACCACCAACACCGGCTCGACCAGCACACTGGATCTGACCGTGACTGCAGTCGACGACAGTTTCATCGACGCCAGCGAAACCGTAACGGTCAACGAAGACTCGGCGGCTACCGGCAACGTGTTGTCGGGTACTTCGAGCGTCGATGGCCCGGTCAGCGTGGTCAATTTCACCATCGGTGAAACCACTTACTCCGCCGGCAGCACCGCGACTATCGCCAACGTCGGTACCCTGGTGATCGGGGCTAACGGCGACTACACCTTTACCCCGGCGGCCAACTACAACGGCAGCGTGCCGACAGTGAGCTACACCGTCACTGACGGCTCCGGTACGGACGTCACCTCGACCCTGAACATCGATGTCACCCCGGTCGACGACAACTTCACCGACGCCAGCGAAAGCGTTACGGTCAACGAAGACACCGCGGCGACTGGCAACGTGTTGTCGGGCACTTCGAGCATGGATGGCCCGGTCAGCGTGGTTAACTTCACCATCGGTGAAACTACTTACGCCGCTGGCAGCACCGCGACTATCGCCAACGTCGGCACCCTGGTCATTGGTACCGATGGCGCGTACACCTTTACTCCGGCCGCCAACTACAACGGCAGCGTGCCAAGCGTCAGCTACACCGTCACCGACGGCTCTGGCAGTGACGTCACTTCGACCCTGAACATCAACGTCAGTCCGGTCGACGACAGTTTCACCGACGCCAGCGAAAGCGTTACGGTCAGCGAAGACTCCGTCGCCACCGGCAACCTGTTGTCGGGTACTTCGAGCGTCGACGGCCCGGTCAGCGTGGTTAACTTCACCATCGGTGATACCACCTACGCCGCTGGCAGCACCGCGACCATCGCCAACGTCGGCACCTTGGTGATCGGAGCCAACGGGGTTTATACCTTCACCCCGGCAGCCAACTACAACGGCAGCGTGCCAAGCGTCAGCTACACCGTCACCGACGGTTCCGGCACTGACGCCACTTCGACCTTGAACATCAATGTTACCCCGGTCGACGATAGCTTCACCGACGCCAGCGAAACCGTGACCACCACCGAAGACGCTCCAGTCACCGGCAGCGTCCTTAGCGGAACGAACAGCGTCGACGGCTCGGTCAGCGTGGTCAATTTCACGGTTGACGGCGTCAGTGGCACGTTCACCGCCGGTCAGACCGCCAACATCGCCAACGTCGGCACCCTGGTGATCGGAGCGAACGGTGAATACACCTTCACCCCGGCCGCCAACTACAACGGCAACGTTNGCCGGTCAGACCGCCAACATCGCCAACGTCGGCACCCTGGTGATCGGAGCGAACGGTGAATACACCTTCACCCCGGCCGCCAACTACAACGGCAACGTGCCAGGCGTCAGCTACACCGTCACCGACGGTTCCGGCACTGACGTCACTTCGACCTTGAACATCAACGTTACCCCGGTCGACGATAGCTTCACCGACGCCAGCGAAACCGTTACGGTCAACGAAGACACCGCGGCTACCGGCAACGTGTTGTCCGGCACTTCGAGCGTCGATGGCCCGGTCAGTGTGGTCAACTTCACCGTCGAAGGCGTCACTGGTACGTTCACCGCCGGCACCACCGCTACCATCGCCAACGTCGGCACCCTGGTCATTGGTGCCGATGGCGCCTACACCTTTACCCCGGCCGCCAACTACAACGGCAGCGTGCCAAGCGTCAGCTACACCGTCACCGACGGTTCCGGCACTGACGCCACTTCGACCTTGAACATCAACGTTACCCCGGTCGACGATAGCTTCACCGACGCCAGCGAAAGCGTTACGGTCAACGAAGACACCGCGGCTACCGGCAACGTGTTGTCCGGTACTTCGAGCGTCGATGGCCCGGTCAGCGTGGTCAACTTCACCATCGAAGGCGTCACTGGTACGTTCACCGCAGGCACCACCGCCACCATCGCCAACGTCGGTACCCTGGTCATCGGTGCCGATGGCGCGTACACAACTACAACGGCACAGTGCCAACGGTTACCTACACCGTCACCGACGGCTCCGGCACTGACGTCACCTCGACCTTGAACATCAACGTCACCCCGGTCGACGACAGTTTCACCGACGCCAGCGAAACCGTGACCACCGCCGAAGACGCTCCGGTCACCGGCAGCGTCCTGAGTGGAACGAGCAGCGTCGACGGCCCGGTCAGCGTGGTCAACTTCACCATCGAAGGCGTCAGTGGCACGTTCACCGCCGGTCAGACCGCCAACATCGCCAACGTCGGCACCCTGGTGATCGGAGCGAACGGTGAATACACCTTCACCCCGGCCCGCCGGTCAGACCGCCAACATCGCCAACGTCGGCACCCTGGTGATCGGAGCGAACGGTGAATACACCTTCACCCCGGCCGCCAACTACAACGGCAACGTTCCAAGCGTCAGCTACACCGTCACCGACGGCTCCGGCACTGACGTCACCTCGACCCTGAACATCGACGTGACTCCGGTCGACGACAGCTTCACCGATGCCAGCGAAACCGTGACCACCGCCGAAGACGCTCCGGTCACCGGCAGCGTCCTGAGTGGAACGAGCAGCGTCGATGGCCCGGTCAGCGTGGTCAACTTCACCATCGAAGGCGTCASTGGYACGTTCACCGCAGGCACCACCGCCACCATCGCCAACGTCGGTACCCTGGTCATCGGTGCCGATGGCGCGTACASCTTTACCCCGGCCGCCAACTACAAACCCCGGCCGCTAACTACAACGGCACAGTGCCAACGGTTACCTACACCGTCACTGACGGTTCCGGAACCAACGACACTTCGACCCTGAATATCAGCGTCACACCTGTTGACGACAGCTTCACCGACGCCAGCGAAACCGTCACGATCAACGAAGACACCACAGCCAGCGGCAACGTATTGGCGGGAACTTCAAGCGTCGACGGCCCGGTCAGCGTGGTCGACTTCACCGTCGCCGGCGTCACTGGCACGTTCACCGCCGGTCAGACCGCCAACATCGCTAACGTCGGCACCCTGGTCATCGGAGCGAACGGGGCTTACACCTTTACTCCGGCCGCCAATTACAACGGCACCGTGCCAACGGTTACCTACACCGTCACTGACGGCTCCGGAACCAACGACACCTCGACCCTGAACATCAGCGTCACACCCGTCAACGACAACTTCGTCGATGCCAGTGAAACCGTCACGATCAACGAAGACACGGTGGCTACCGGCAATGTACTGACCGGTACTTCGAGCGTCGACGGCCCGGTAAGCGTGCTCAACTTCACCGTCGCTGGCGTCACTGGCACGTTCACCGCCGGCCAGACCGCGACCATAACCAACGTCGGTACCCTGGTGATCGGAGCGAACGGTGCCTACACCTTCACCCCGGCCGCCAATTACAACGGCACTGTGCCGACCGTGACCTACACCGTCACCGACGGTTCGGGAAGCAACGACACCTCGACCCTGAAAATCAGCGTCACGCCGGTCAACGACAACTTCGTCGATGCCAATGAAGCCGTCACGATCAACGAAGACACTTGGGCGACCGGCAACGTGCTGACCGGCACTTCGAGCGTCGACGGCCCGGTCAGCGTGCTCAATTTCACCGTCGGGGCGACCACTTACGCGGCAGGTGTCCCGGCAATTATCGCCAACGTCGGGATCCTGGTGATCGCGGCGAACGGTGCGTACACCTTCATTCCGGCGCCCAATTACAACGGCACGGTGCCAACGGTGACCTACACCGTCACCGACGGTTCGGGCAGCAACGACACCTCGACCCTGGATATCAGCGTCACACCGGTCAACGACAACTTCATCGATACCAGTGAATTCGTCACGATCAAAGAAGACTCTGTGGCTACCGGCAACGTGTTGTCCGGCACTTCGAGCGTCGATGGCCCGGTCAGCGTGCTCAATTTCACCGTCGCTGGCGTCACTGGTACGTTCACTGCCGGCCAGACTGCGACCATCGACAACGTCGGCACCCTGGTGATCGGAGCGAACGGTGCATACACCTTCACCCCGGCCGCAAACTACAACGGCACGGTGCCAACGGTGACCTACGTCGTCACCGACGGCTCGGGCACCGACAACACCTCGACCTTGAACATCAGCGTCACGCCGGTTAACGACAACTTCATCGATGCCAGTGAAACCGTCACGATCAACGAAGACACCACGGCCAGCGGCAACGTATTGGCGGGGACCTCGAGCGTCGACGGCCCGGTCAGCGTGGTCAATTTCACCGTCGAAGGCGTCAATGGGACCTTCACAGCTGGCCAGACCGCGACCATCGCCAACGTAGGCACCCTGGTGATCGGTGCGAATGGTGCTTACACCTTCACCCCGGCTGCCAATTACAACGGCACTGTGCCGACCGTGACCTACACCGTCACTGACGGTTCGGGAAGCAACGACACCTCGACCCTGAAAATCAGCGTCACCCCGGTCGACGACAGCTTCACCGACGCCAACGAAACGGTTTCAACCCTGGAAGACACCGCCCTTACCGGCAGCGTCCTCACTGGTACGACCAGCGTCGATGGCTCGGTCAGCGTGGTCAATTTCACCGTCGAAGGCGTCAATGGGACCTTCACAGCTGGCCAAACCGCGACCATCGCCAACGTCGGCACCCTGGTCATCGGAGCGAACGGTGCGTACACCTTCACCCCTGCCGCCAATTACAACGGCACTGTGCCGGCCGTGACCTACACCGTCACTGACGGTTCAGGAACCAATGACACCTCGACCCTGAACATCAGCGTCACCCCGGTCGACGACAGCTTCACCGACGCCAACGAAACGGTCTCCACCCTGGAAGACACCGCCCTCACCGGCAGCGTCCTCACTGGTACGACCAGCGTCGATGGTTCGGTCAGCGTGGTCAATTTCACTGTCGAAGGCGTCAATGGGACCTTTACAGCCGGTCAGACCGCCAATATCGCCAACGTCGGCACCCTGGTCATCGGAGCGAACGGTGCGTACACCTTCACCCCGGCCGCCAATTACAACGGCACTGTGCCGACCGTGACCTACACCGTCACTGACGGCTCTGGAACCAATGACACCTCGACCCTGAACATCAGCGTCACCCCGGTCAATGACCCGAGTGTGCTGATCGCGGACACCAACACCGTCGATGAAGACCACATTGCAACCGGCAACGTGCTGGGTAATGACAGCGATGTCGACAACGCTCTGAGTGTCGCGACATTCACTGTGCAAGGCGCCACCGGTTCCTTTACCGCGGGCCAGGTCGCGACTATCGCCGGAGTCGGTACTGTGACTATCGCCACTAACGGCGACTACAGTTTCACCCCGGCCGCGAACTGGAACGGCAACGTTCCACAGATCAGCTACACCACCAACACCAACTCCACCAGCACGCTGGATATCACGGTCAATTCGGTCAACGACGCTCCGACCGTCAATTCCACTTCGGCCCACGGCAATGAAGATCAATTGATCGCCGTGCAGCTTGGCGGCAATGACATTGACGGCAGCGTCAACCACTTCAGCCTGACCAGCCTGCCGGCCAATGGCAGTTTTTACGCCGACGCCGCCGGGACAATCGCATTGACCGCCAGCAGCGTGATCTCCGCTACCGCCAACGGCGCAACGATTTACTTCAAGCCAACCGGCGACTGGAGCGGTACCACCAGCTTCACCTATAACGCGACCGACAACGGCGGTTTGCCTTCCGCGTCTTCCGCGACCGGAACCATCGTCGTTGCGCCAGTAACCGACACCCCTAGCCTGTCACTGACCGGTGGCGGCGTGGTTGCTTCGACCGACTTACAGGAAGTCGCTGTTAACGGCTCCTATAACAGCAACGTCAATGTCAGCAAGCTCGGCAATGGTGCCTGGCACACTGACAACAGCGGTGGCATGGTCGAAATCGGCAAGGCCAGCGTCTACGGTGCCGGCGGCGATAACCAGGTCATTGAACTGGAGCGCAATACCGGTGATGCGAGCAACCTCTACACCACTATCGATGCCAAGGCCGGCACCACTTATAACGTGTCGCTCGACTATGCACCGCGTGCCGGCGTGGATAATGCGCTCATCAATGTGTACTGGGGTGGCCAACTCATTGGCACGCTGAACACTTCGGCCACCGGCATGAAGCACTACAGCTTCGACGTTCCGGTCACTGCCGATGGCAATCAGAAGCTCGAGTTCCGCGCTGGGGACAGCAATAGCGTGGGCGGCCTGCTGGACAATATCAATGTCACTCAGGTGCTCAACTCGGGCCTCGAAGACAATGCGATCCTGCTATCGACCATCCAGGCACACACCAATGACGTCGACGGTTCGGAAACGCTCGCTCTCACTCTGAGCGGCTTGCCAGCGGGTTCCACGCTCTCCGATGGCACCCACACCTTTAACGCTGCCGACGGCTCGACGTCGGTGGACATTACGGGTTGGAACCTGTCCACGCTCAAGCTGACACCGCCAACGAACTTCAATGGCGACATCCCCCTGACCGTAACGGCCACCGCCAAAGACGGCGATGCCCAAAGCGCCAGCACCTCGCTGCCACTGGTGGTGCACGTTGCGCCCGTCAATGACGCAAGCGTACTGCAAGCAGACCAGAACACCGTCAGCGAAGACCACAACGCAACCGGCAACGTGCTGACCAACGACCACGATGTCGATAATGCCCTGAGCGTCTCCAGCTTCAGCGTGAATGGGGTCAACGGCAGCTTCACGGCGGGTCAGACCGCAACCATCACCGGTGTCGGAACGCTGATCATCGCCAGCAACGGCGACTACAGCTTCAAACCGGCTGCTGACTGGAATGGCAACGTTCCACAGGTGACGTACACCACCAATACTGGCTCGAGCAGTACGCTGAACATCAGTGTTACGCCGGTCAACGACAACTTCACTGACGCTAATGAAACCGTCTCCACCCTGGAAGACAGCGTGGCCACCGGCAGCGTGCTGTCCGGAACTTCGAGCGTTGATGGCACGGTCACTGTGGTCAACTTCACCGTCGAAGGCGTCAATGGCACCTTCACAGCTGGTCAGACCGCCAACATCGCTAACGTCGGCACCCTGGTGATCGGAGCGAATGGTGCATACACCTTTACTCCAGCTGCCAACTACAACGGCACTGTGCCCACGGTCACCTACACCGTCACCGACGGCTCTGGACCCAACGACACCTCGACCCTGAACATCAGCGTCACGCCGGCCGACGACAGCTTCATCGATGCCAGCGAAAGCGTGACCACCGCAGAAGAGACTCCAGTCTCCGGTAGTGTGTTGACGGGTACCTCTAGCGTCGACGGCACGGTCAGCGTGGTTGACTTCACCATCGCTGGCGTTACTGGTACGTTCAACGCTGGTCAGACCGCCACCATCGCCAACGTCGGTACCCTGGTCATTGGTGCGAACGGTGCTTACACCTTCACCCCAGCCGCCAACTACAACGGCACGGTGCCAACAGTCACCTACACCGTCACCGACGGCTCGGGAACCAACGACACGTCGACCCTGAACATCAGCGTCAGCCCGGTCGATGACAGCTTTACCGATGCCAACGAAACCGTTACGGTCAACGAAGACACCGTGGCGACCGGCAATGTGTTGTCCGGTACCTTGAGCGTTGACGGTCCGGTCAGCGTGGTCGACTTCACCGTCGCGGGCGTCACTGGGACGTTCAACGCCGGCCAGACCGCGACCATCGCCAACGTCGGCACCCTGGTGATCGGAGCGAACGGTGAATACACCTTCACCCCGGCTGCCAACTACAACGGCACGGTGCCANGGCCAGACCGCGACCATCGCCAACGTCGGCACCCTGGTGATCGGAGCGAACGGTGAATACACCTTCACCCCGGCTGCCAACTACAACGGCACGGTGCCGACCGTCACCTACACCGTCACTGACGGCTCGGGAACCAACGACACCTCGACCCTGAACATCAACGTCAGCCCGGTCGACGACAGCTTTACCGACGCCAACGAAACGGTCTCCACCCTGGAAGACACCGCCCTCACCGGCAGCGTTCTCACTGGTACGACCAGCGTCGACGGCTCGGTCAGCGTGGTCGACTTCACCGTCGCGGGCGTCACTGGGACGTTCAACGCCGGCCAGACCGCGACCATCGCCAACGTCGGCACCCTGGTGATCGGAGCGAACGGTGAATACACCTTCACCCCGGCTGCCAACTACAACGGCACGGTGCCAACGGTCACCTACACCGTTACAGACGGTTCGGGAACCAATGACACCTCGACGCTGAACATCAGCGTCACCCCGGTCGACGACAGCTTCACCGACGCCAACGAAACGGTCTCCACCCTGGAAGACACCGCGGCTACCGGCAACGTGTTGTCCGGTACTTCGAGTGCCGATGGCCCGGTCAGCGTGGTCGACTTCACCGTCGCGGGCGTCACTGGCACGTTCACTGCCGGCCAGACCGCCAACATCGCCAATGTCGGCACCTTGGTCATTGGCGCAAACGGGGCTTATACCTTCACCCCGGCCGCCAATTACAACGGCACAGTGCCGACCGTCACCTACACCGTCACCGACGGCTCGGGCACCAACGACACCTCGACCCTGAACATCAGCGTCACACCGGTTGACGACAGCTTCGCCGACGCCAGCGAATCGGTCTCCACCCTGGAAGACACCGCCCTCACCGGCAGCGTCCTCACTGGCACAACCAGCGTCGATGGCTCGGTCAGCGTGGTCACTTTCAGCGTCGCTGGCGTCACTGGTTCGTTCAACGCCGGTCAGACCGCCAACATCGCTAACGTCGGCACCGACCAGCGTCGATGGCTCGGTCAGCGTGGTCACTTTCAGCGTCGCTGGCGTCACTGGTTCGTTCAACGCCGGTCAGACCGCCAACATCGCTAACGTCGGCACCTTGGTGATCGGAGCGAACGGTGCTTACACCTTCACCCCGGCTGCCAATTACAACGGCACRGTRCCGACCGTSACCTACACCGTCACCGACGGCTCGGGAACCAACGACACCTCGACCCTGAACATCAGCGTCACCCCGGTCGATGACAGCTTCGCCGACGCCAGCGAATCGGTCTCCACACTGGAAGACACCGCCCTCACCGGCAGCGTCCTCAMTGGCACAACCAGCGTCGACGGTTCGGTCAGCGTCGTTAACTTCACCGTCGCTGGCGTCACTGGTAGTTTCAACGCCGGCCAGACCGCGACCATCGCCAATGTCGGCACCCTGGTGATCGGTGCTAACGGTGCTTACACCTTCACCCCGGCCGCCAACTACAACGGCACGGTACCAACGGTCACCTACACCATCACCGACGGCTCGGGCACCAACGACACCTCGACCCTGAACATCAGCGTCAGCCCGGTCGATGACAGCTTCACCGACGCCAACGAAACGGTCTCCACACTGGAAGACACCGCCCTCACCGGCAGCGTCCTCAATGGCACAACCAGCGTCGACGGTTCGGTCAGCGTCGTTAACTTCACCGTCGCTGGCGTCACCGGCACGTTCAACGCAGGCCAGACCGCCACCATCGCCAACGTCGGCACCCTGGTSATCGGAGCGAACGGTGCTTACACCTTCACCCCGGCTGCCAATTACAACGGCACRGTGCCRACSGTSACCTACACCCTCACCGACGGCTCGGGAACCAACGACACCTCGACCCTGAACATCAGCGTCACCCCGGTCGACGACAGCTTCAGCGACGCCAGCGAATCGGTCTCCACCCTCGAAGACACCGCCCTCACCGGCAGCGTCCTCACGGGTACGACCAGCGTCGATGGCTCGGTCAGCGTGGTCACTTTCAGCGTCGCTGGCGTCACCGGCACGTTCAACGCCGGCCAGACCGCCAACATCGCCAACGTCGGTACCCTGGTCATCGGAGCGAACGGTGCTTACACCTTCACCCCRRCYGCCAATTACAACGGCACTGTGCCGACCGTGACCTACACCCTCACCGACGGCTCGGGCACCAACGACACTTCGACCCTGAACATCAGCGTTACACCGGTCGATGACCCGAGCGTGCTGGCTGCTGACCTCAAAACTACCCTTGAGGACACGATCGCCACCGGCAACGTACTGACCAACGACCGCGATGTGGATAACGCCCTCAGCGTGGCCAAGTTCACGGTGGGTGGCGTGGAGTACACGGCAGGGAGTACCGCCACGATACTGAACGTCGGCAAGCTGACTCTCGGTGCCAACGGTGAATACAGCTTTACCCCCGCCAACAACTGGAGCGGCAAGGTTCCGACTGTCACCTACATCACCAGCACCGGTTCAAACTCCACGCTAGACATCAGTGTGACCGCGGTCGCGGATGCACCGATCGTGTCCGCCACCACGACACAGGTCGCCGAAAACGGCAGCATTGCGTTGGGCTTGAAGGTAACGTCCGCGGACACTGATGGCTCTGAAACACAGACCATTACCTCGATCGGCGGCATCCCGGCAGGTGCGACCTTGACCGACGGCACGCACACCTTTACCGGCACGCTCGGTAATACCGTCGTGAACCTCAGCGGGTGGGATGTAAGCAAATTGAGCTACACCCCGGCACCGTACGCCACCGGTACCAACACGCTGACAGTCACGGCAGTCTCGACCGAAAGCCAAGGTGGTTCGGCCAGCAATACCACTCAGATTCCGATCGCGATTAATCCGGCGGTTTATAACTCGGTCACTGGCACCACCGGTAATGACAATGTCGTCGGCACCGACGGCAACGACATCATGATCGCCGACATCGGCGGGCTGACGGTGGTGCCGGGCACCAACTACAACATTGCGTTCATGGTCGACAGTTCGGGCAGTATGAGCGCGTCGTCGATCAGCGCGGCCAAGACCTCGCTGACGTCGGTGTTCAACACGCTCAAGCAGAGCATGGGTGGAAACTCGGGCACCGTGAACATCTTCCTCGCGGACTTCGATAGCCAGGTCAACAAGTCTGTTTCGGTCAACCTGAACGATCCAAATGCCCTGACCCTGCTCAAAGGGGTGCTGGATTCGATGGCTTCCGGCGGCGGCACTAACTACGAGGACGTGTTCAAAACCACGGCCAACTGGTTCCAGAGCACCGAGGCGAAGGCCAACTCCGGGGCGACGAACCTCACGTACTTCATCACCGACGGCAAACCGACTTACTACCAGAGCGGTGAGCTGACCAACCCGACCTTGTACGGCAACGTGAAGTTCGACGACGTTATCACCACCAGCAATTACAAACTGGGGCAGACCTACAGCGCCACTCTGGACAGTACTCACAAACTGTCCATCGATAGCGATGGCACGGTCACGCTGCAGACGTACAAGTCCTCATGGCTTGGCAACTACTGGAGCAGTGATGATCTGGGTACCATTCGCGCCGAGGGCAACGGCACCTATGAGCTGTCCAGTCGCGACGGCACCGGCAACAGCACCGGTTCCGACGCCATCGACAACTCCTCCGATGGCTTCGCGCTCCTGGCCAAGGTGTCGGCGGTGGAAGCTATCGGCCTGAACAAGGACGTGACGCTCAGCGACCTGAGGCCCTACGACTCGGATAGAACGCCGCAGACCGACATCGATCCAAAGAACCTTGCCGACTCGATCATCGGTCATACCGAAGCGACCATGCCGGGTAACGACATCGTCAATGGCGGCAATGGCAACGACATCCTGTTCGGCGACCTGGTGAGCTTCAACGGCATCGCCGGCGAGGGTTATCCGGCGATGCAGGCGTTCGTCGCCAAAGAGACCGGCGTAGACGTCAGCAAAGTCACCACCAGCAATGTGCACCAGTACATCACCGAGCACTACACAGCGTTCGATGTATCGGGTAGCCATGATGGCAACGACTCCCTGCTGGGCGGCGCGGGCAATGACATCCTGTTCGGTTCAGGCGGTACCGATCTGCTCGACGGCGGCAGAGGCAATGACATCCTGCTGGGTGGTACCGGCAACGACTCGCTGACCGGTGGCCAGGGCAATGACATCCTGATCGGCGGATCCGGTGGCGACACCTTCGTCTGGAAGGCGGGCGACACCGGCAGCGACGTGATCAAGGATTTCAAGGCCAGCGAAGGCGACCGCATCGACCTGCGCGATCTGTTGCAGGGCGAAACCGGCAGCACCATCGACAACTTCCTGAAGATCTCTACGGTCGATGGCGTGTCGTCGCTGCAGGTCAGCTCGGGCGGCAAGTTCAACTCCGGCGACGCGGCAGCGGCCACACCGGATGTGACGATCAAACTGGAAGGCAACAACTGGTCGAGCGCCAACCTGCACAGCCTGATTGCCGGTAGCGACCCGACCATCAAGGTCGACCACAACAACAGCTGATGCGTAAAAACGACCGCCCTTATGGGGCGGTCGTCACGTTTGCGGCTACCGCCCGATGACGATTTCGTCGGCGCACCGCATACTCGCGTACAGTTGTCCTATGCTGCTGACGGCATGATGCTGGTTAATTTCCGAGGGATGCTCAATGTTTTACGTGCAACGCGATGCGCAGGGCCTGTTGGTTCGCGTGGAAGCTGCGGCTTACGCCGAGGCCACGGAGACGCTGCCGGCCGACCACCATGAAATCCAGGACTGGTACGCTAACGAGGCCGTGGAGACTAGCCTCAAGCAGCTCAAGCAGAGCGACCTGGAAATGATCCGGGTACTCGACGACTTGATTCAGGTGCTGACCCAGAAAGGCGTAATCCGCGTCACCGATCTGCCACCGGCGGCCCAGGCAAAACTCATGGACCGGACCCAAGCCCGTGAAGCATTGGGTGGCCTGAGCCATTTGATCGATGAAGAAGAAGCCGGGTTGATCTGACCTCCCGGTACCCATGAAGATCGTCCGTATCGCGAACGATCTTTTCAGGCATCAGCTCATCCCCAGGGCTTGGGCTCACCGAACAGCTGCCCCTGCACCCCATAAAGCCCCATCTCGCGAATCACCGACAATTCACCTTCGGTCTCGACCCGCTCGGCAATCAGCGGCAAATCGATACTGTGCGCCGCCCGCTGAATTGCCTCGATGAATAGACGCTTGTCGCTCTCCTGGTCAATCGATCGAATGTAACTGCCATCGATTTTCAGGTATGCCAGTCCAAGTCGTGCCAGGTTGCCAATCATGCTAAAGCGTCCGCCAAAGCGCTGCAGGCTCAAGGAGAAGCCAAGCTCTCGCAGGCGTCGGGTCAGTTGCTCCAGCACCGCCTGTTCGGGCAGTTGCTCTTCGCCGATTTCCAGGGTCAGACGTGGGCCGAGGCTGGAGTTAGCGCGCAGGATCTCGAAGACTTTGTTCAGCGCCTGGGGGTCGGCCAGGGTGGCCGATGACAGGTTCAACGCCAGTGACTCTTCGTGTCCGTGCATCTGCTCCAGCACGCGCTCGAGCATCAGCCGATCGAGCCGTGCGGTCCAGCCAAAGCGCTCCAGCCATGGCAGGAAACGCCCGGCAGGAATGGTCTGGCCTTGTTCGTCGAGCAAACGCGACAGTACTTTGTAATGCAGCACCATCTGCGTGTCCTGGGCAGCCACTACCGGCTGGAAATACAGGTCGAAACGCTGCTGACTCAGTGCCTGGTCGAGCAAGCGGTGCCAGGCGTGGTGATCGTCGCCGACGCTGGCCGAAAGACTGTGGTCCAGGCAGGCCCAGTTCTGCTCGCCCTGGCCTTCCGCTTGCGCCAATGCTTGATCGCCGAGGCTCAACACCGATTGCGGTGAGTCGCCATGGGCGAATGGTGCCAGTCCAATGGAGGCCACTGCCGGCACATCTGTAGCACCAGTGGCGTGCAGACTCGCCAGGGCGCTGTCCAGGTTTTGGGCCAGATGCAGTGCTTCTTCGCGTACCAGACCCGGTGCCAGCACAGCAAACTCACCGCCACGGATACGAGTGACCAGGTTCTGGGTTTCCGGGTATTTGGCGCATTCGCGCGACAGTTGCTCGCCTACTGCTTTAAGTACTTCATCGGTGCGCTGGCCGCCGAGTCGCTGGTTGAGTCCAGCCAGATCCTTGACCCGCAACAACAGCAGATAACCGGAGCTGGCCTGTTCAGGATTGCTGACCCGCGCATTCAGTTGCATCTCGAAATAGCGCCGGTTGGCCAATCCGGTCAAGGTGTCCTGATAGGATTCGGCTCGCAGTTTTTCGCTGCGCTCGGCCTGTTCCTGGAACAGCGCTTTGAGTTTTTCTACCATCTGGTTCATGGCCTGCACCACCCGGCGCAATTCGGGAGTGCGCGGTAATTCCGGCAGACTCAGGAATTCCCGCCGGGCGATGGCATGGGACTGCTGGACCATATAATCGAGCGGCTTGAGTTGCCGACGCAGCAACAACGCGCCCAGCACTGCACTCACCGCACCGCAGATCAGCAGCCAGCCAAGGCTACCCAACGCGCTTTGCCACAACTTGGCCAGAGCAAACATCGGATGGCTGACCACTTCGACCCGCGCCGCCTGTTCCCAGCCACGGCTGACTATCGCGTCACCACCGGCAGCCTCAAGACCTATCAGCTTGACGAACCAGTCCGGAACGTTGCTGACTGCAGGGATGCCCGTACGCTCAACCAGCGTCTGATCAGTCTTCACGTCGACTACGCGGATGCTCGCATAGTAGCCGCTGTCGAAAATCGAGCTGACCAACAGCTCGACCATCGCCGGGTCGTCGATGTTCGGCGTCAAGGACAACGCCAGTGCCGTCGCCGCGTCCTGAGCGTGGGAGCGCAGTTGATTGACGTACTGGGTGCGCGAGCTTTCCAGGCTGACCATGAAGCTGCCGGTGAAAGCGACTACCAGGAACAGACAGATAGCAATCAACAGCTGTTTGAACAAAGACATCTGAGCGCGTGCTCCTAATTAGTCGTCTCGAGCGGGAAACCTTCGGCCTGCATTTTTTTCAGTACATCCAGCCATCGCGAAAGGCGTTTGGTATCACCAACCTTCTGGTTGCCCTTGGCACCAGCCAACCACAACCCTTCTGCGTTGAAAGAGTAGACCGGCAGCAGATCCTTTCGTTGGCTGGCGGGCTTAATCACGTCGATCAGGCTGTCGAGCACCAGTGGCATGGCCTCCGGGCTGGAGTAGTAGGTCAGCACCATATGCGCGCGATTCTGGGTCAGAGCCTTTACATAGGTGATACGCAACTTGTCACTGGCGACACCGAGATGGCGCAGGCTGAAGTACTTGGCTATAGCGTAGTCTTCACAGTCGCCGGCGCCCTTCCACAGCGCCTCGATCGGGGTTTCCCAGTAATCCACCTGGCGCCACAGGTCTATGTCCTCAACGTAGCGCAGCTGTTTGTTGAAGAAGCGGTTAACCACATTAAGCTTCTCCAGCTCGCCGAGCTGCTTCTGGCTGGCCAATAGCTGCTGCCAGTCGTCAATGCGCTGCTGCCCCTGGCCCAAGGGCCCGTACAACCCCTGCGCCTTCCGGCTGATCAGGGAAAAATCCCAGTCGGCACTCAGGCTGCCCAGCATCACGCCAGCCAGCAGTAATGCACTGCACAGCCAACTTAGAATCCGGGGAATCGCTATAGGTGCCGTCAATGCAAAGGCATCCAGGGTGGACAGGAAGGAGTCGATTGAATGGTGAAGGTTAGCCTGAAAAAAAACAATGGCACGATGAGATCATTGGCGTCGCGCTAAACTAAAGACAGGTGAGCTACTGCTTGTTTGACTTCCCGTCAGGCAGTCACTAGTGTCATTTGGATCCAAAACCTCTGAATCAGGGTGCGTTGTAGTGACACAAAAGCCCAACCCTCTTAGCAGTATCAAGATCAACGGGCCGATTCCCGCACATCTGGCGCGTTCGGTGATCGAAGCAACCCTGCGCTCGGCCATCCTGGACGGGCGCATCCCTTGTGGTGCTGCACTGCGTCAGCAAGACCTGGCCGACCTGTTCGGCGTCAGTCGCATGCCGGTGCGCGAAGCCCTGCGCCAGCTCGAGGCACAAGCACTGCTTAATGTTGTAGCCCATAAAGGTGCCGTCGTCGCTCCGCTGGTCCAGGGTGATGCCGTGGAAACCTACGCCTTGCGCATTCTCCTGGAGTCGGAAGCGCTACGCCTGTCGATCCCATTGCTCCAGGATGCGGACATCGAACAGGCCCAACGATACATCGAAGAACTCGAAACAGAACACGACTACACCGAAATCGGCCGTCTCAACCGTCTCTTCCATATGATGCTGTACAGCAGGGCGCCCAATCGCCGGCTGTTGCAGCTGGTTGAGGACGGGTTGAATGAAGAGGAGCGCTTCCTGCGTTTCAACCTGGAGGCCATGGGCCTCGGCAAGCTATCCCAGGACGACCACAGAGCTCTATTGCATGCAGCCCGGGAGCGGAATGTGGAACGCTCTGTTCAGTTGCTGGAGCTCCACCTGAACCGTGCGGTGCAAGTCATCACACGCTACCTAGACAGCCCTGAAGCTCAGGCCAGAAAGACCTCGAAGTAACCTACAGGGCCCTGAAACGACAAAACCCCTGTCTGCGTCAGCAGACAGGGGTTTCGGAATTCAATCTTGACGATGACCTACTCTCACATGGGGAAACCCCACACTACCATCGGCGATGCATCGTTTCACTGCTGAGTTCGGGATGGGATCAGGTGGTTCCAATGCTCTATGGTCGTCAAGAAATTCGGGTACCGAGTCGTGGCCAGTTGGCCTCGCTTCAGCAAATTGGGTATGTGATAGCTTTCGGTGTTTGTAAGATTCGAACTTTCGGTTCTTTCGTCTTCACACACCGCAATCTGATGCTCTTTCGAGTAGTCAAATTGCTTGGGTGTTATATGGTCAAGCCTCACGGGCAATTAGTATTGGTTAGCTCAACGCCTCACAGCGCTTACACACCCAACCTATCAACGTCGTA
>NZ_LMLH01000017.1 GCF_001421885.1 Pseudomonas sp. Leaf48 | reverse complement strand
TAGTGTGGGGTTTCCCCATGTGAGAGTAGGTCATCGTCAAGATTAAATTCCGAAACCCCTATCTGCGTATGCAGGTAGGGGTTTTGTTTTTGGCCGCGAGAAAGTTTGCTTGTCGGGATTTCTATGCAATGGCTCGGTGCGTGGCTATTATGCGGGCCTCATTGTGAGGCGAGAGTTGCATGCTGACGTTGTTAGAGCTTCTTAAAGATGGCCGATTCCATTCGGGCCAGGCCCTAGGCGCAGCCTTGGGTGTCAGTCGCAGTGCTGTGTGGAAGCAGCTTCAGCATCTGGAGGCCGAATTGGGTTTGTCTATTCATAAGGTCCGCGGGCGCGGCTATCAGTTGGCCACGCCGTTGGCGCTGCTTGATCCTGCGGCAATAAATGCGCGAGCGCCTTCCTGCGCCTGGCCTGTCCTGACTTTCGACTCAATTGACTCTACCAATGCCCAGGCGCTGCGGGCCATCGAGCAAGGGCGGGCCGCGCCGTTTCTGGTGCTGGCTGAGCGGCAGACTGCGGGTCGCGGTCGACGCGGTCGAAAATGGGTAAGTCCTTTCGCGGAGAACGTCTATTACAGCCTTGTCCTGCGTATCGATGGTGGTATGCGTCAACTGGAAGGCCTGAGTCTTGTGGTTGGGCTCGCCGCACTGCAGACCTTGCGTGACCTGGGTATCGCGGGAGCTGGATTGAAGTGGCCTAACGACGTCCTGGTGGGGCGGAAAAAGATCGCCGGCATACTCCTGGAGCTGGTGGGGGATCCTGCTGACGTGTGTCACGTTGTTCTCGGTATCGGGATAAATGTGAATATGCAGGCAACCGATGAGGTTGATCAGCAGTGGACGTCCATGCGGCTTGAGTCCGGCAAGGTGTTTGATCGCAATGTCCTGGTCGCCGCATTGGGGGTTACGCTTGAGAAGTACCTTGCTCGACATCAGGCCGGTGGCTTTTCAGCTATCCAGGCGGAGTGGGAGCAAAATCATCTGTGGCAAGGGCGAGACGTGTCTTTGATTGCGGGTGCCAACCAAATAGATGGCAAGGTACTGGGTATCGATAGCCAGGGTGCTTTGCGCCTGCAGGTGGGTGGTGTGGAGAAAGTTTTCAGTGGTGGCGAGCTGAGCCTGAGGTTGCGTGATGATTCTTGAGCTCGACTGCGGAAATAGTTTCATCAAGTGGCGTGTGCTCGCTACCAATGCCCGTCAGGTGTTAGGCGAGGGCGTGGTTGATTCGGATCTGGCTCTACTGGAGGGCGTAAGGGCTATCAGTGGGCTAGCCCTTGCCTTCTGCCGCCTGGTTAGTGTCAGGACCGCCGATGAGACCAGTGCGTTGACGAGTCTGTTGGCTGAGGCGTTCGGAGTATCTGCGGTGTGCGCGACACCGGCCCGCGAGATGTCGGGTGTCCGTAATGGCTATGAAGAATTCGAGCGGCTGGGCCTTGATCGCTGGCTGGCAATGCTCGGCGGTTTTCACCTGGCTGGGGGCGCTTCTCTTGTGCTCGACTTCGGTACGGCTGTTACTGCTGATTTCGTTGCGGCGGATGGAGTGCATCTCGGTGGTTTCATATGCCCGGGCATGCCATTGATGCGCAATCAGCTGCGCACTCATACGCGGAAAATCCGTTATGGCGATCTGGCAGCCGAACAGGCCCTGGAGAGTCTGGTTCCCGGTCGTACCACTGTTGAGGCTGTCGAGCGTGGCTGCCTGTTGATGCTGCGCGGTTTCGTGCTAACCCAGCTTGAACTTGCCCACAGCTATTGGGGTGAGGATTTCAGCGTATTCCTCACCGGTGGGGATGCAGACCTCGTTTCCGAGATCGTGCCTCGTGCCAAGGTGGTGCCGGACCTGGTGTTTGTCGGTTTGGCTATGGCCTGTCCCTTGTCCTGAGGTTTCTATGCGTTGGTTGTTTCTGCTGCTGCTTGTTCTCAACGGGTTCTATTACATCTGGAATCAACAGGAGGCCCCTCTGCGCGCCAAGGATGTAACGTCTTTGAGCTTGTATAAAGGGTCTCAGCAGGATATTCGCCTGTTGAGTGAGGCGGCTGATACATCCAGGGAAAAAACCAAGCCTGTGTTGCCTGACGCAAGCTGCCTTTATCTGGGGGGCTATGTTCGTCTGGATGCGGCGCAAGCCGTTGAGCGGCGGTTGAGCGGGATGGAAGTCAAGTTCCAGTCGCTACCTCGGAGTGGGGCTGAAACGGCCGGTTATTGGGTGCGAATCGCCCCCGAAAGCAGGCGCTGGCTGGATGAACTGCAGCTGCAAAACCTTTCTAAAGAATTCAATGAGTTAAAACATAAAATAATGCCTTGCGAGGGGGTTGCGCCCTTCGAATAGTTTGCATAGAATGGCGCCCGCTCCACAGCGAACACCGGAAACGGTAAGCGGTGTGAAGCGGGTCAACGCAGCTAACCTCAAGTTTTTATTGAGAAAAGTGCTTGACAGAAGGCTGGCATGATGTAGAATGCCGGCTCGCTTAGGAGGGGTTCCCGAGCGGCCAAAGGGATCAGACTGTAAATCTGACGTCTACGACTTCGAAGGTTCGAATCCTTCCCCCTCCACCATTTTAGCGAGAGCTGCAAGCCTCGCGGGTATAGTTTAGTGGTAGAACCTCAGCCTTCCAAGCTGATGATGCGGGTTCGATTCCCGCTACCCGCTCCAAGTTTGCAGGTTTTGCACAGTGTTACGCTCTTGTAGCTCAGTTGGTAGAGCACACCCTTGGTAAGGGTGAGGTCAGCGGTTCAAATCCGCTCAAGAGCTCCATATAACAAGGCAGATATGAAAATATCTGCCTTTGTTTTAATGGCCTGGGATGTTCTTCGTTGTTCGTGGGGTGGTCTGAGTCCCTGGTTCTGGCGGAGTGCTCAAGGTCATTGAGTAAATGGTTGTAAAGTCTTTTTCAGGTCTGCATAATGGTCGGCCTGATTTTGTTTTAGGTCAGTAGCTCAATTGGCAGAGCGACGGTCTCCAAAACCGTAGGTTGGGGGTTCGATTCCCTCCTGACCTGCCAGATTCACTCGGTGTGTCTGGCTTTCTTTTCACAGGATCTTCATAGATGACTCCTAAAGCTGAAGCTCAAGGTTCTCGCTTCGATCTGCTCAAGTGGCTAGTAGTAGTTGCTTTGGTGGCTGTTGGCGTTGTTGGCAATCAGTACTTCTCTGCTTCGCCGATTCTGTACCGTGTGCTCGCTTTGCTCGTGATTGCTGCTGTAGCTGCCTTTGTAGGCCTGCAGACAGTGAAGGGCAAGTCTTTCTTTGTTCTTGTAAAGGAAGCGCGCACCGAGATTCGTAAAGTCGTTTGGCCAACTCGCCAAGAAACCACGCAGACCACGTTGATCGTTGTGGCTGTTGTTCTGGTTATGGCGTTGCTGTTGTGGGGGCTTGATTCCCTGCTCGGCTGGCTTGTTTCCTTGATTGTCGGCTAAGGGTGTCCCGTGGCTAAGCGTTGGTATGTTGTGCATGCTTACTCCGGTTACGAGAAGCATGTAATGCGCTCGCTCATCGAGCGCGTAAAGCTGGCTGGCATGGAAGATGGCTTCGGCGAGATTCTGGTCCCCACTGAAGAAGTGGTTGAGATGCGCAATGGCCAGAAGCGCAAAAGCGAACGCAAATTCTTCCCTGGCTACGTGCTGGTGCAGATGGATATGAACGAGGGTACTTGGCACTTGGTCAAGGACACGCCTCGGGTGATGGGTTTCATCGGTGGTACCGCTGACAAGCCTGCGCCAATCACCGATAAAGAAGCAGAAGCGATTCTGCGTCGCGTTGCTGATGGTAGCGACAAGCCGAAGCCGAAGACGTTGTTCGAGCCGGGTGAGTCGGTGCGTGTCAATGACGGTCCGTTCGCTGACTTTACCGGTGTTGTTGAAGAAGTTAACTACGAAAAGAGCCGCATCCAGGTGGCTGTGCTCATTTTCGGTCGCTCTACTCCGGTAGAGCTAGAGTTCAGCCAGGTCGAAAAGGTCTAGCTGAGCAAAAATCCCAACCCCGCAGCCATAGGCTGTGGGGTTTTGTCGTCACTGGGATAAACGCGCAAGTAACCGGGGAGCCTTTCGAGGCGTTTGAACCCGTAATTGGAGTGCCTCATGGCCAAGAAGATTACCGCTTACATCAAGCTGCAAGTGAAGGCCGCTCAGGCTAACCCAAGCCCACCTGTTGGTCCTGCTCTGGGTCAACACGGCGTGAACATCATGGAATTCTGCAAGGCTTTCAACGCCCGTACCCAGGGTCTTGAGCCAGGTCTGCCGACTCCAGTGATCATCACTGTCTACAGCGACCGTAGCTTCACTTTCGAAACCAAATCCACCCCTGCTTCGGTTCTGCTGAAGAAGGCGGCCGGTCTGACCAGCGGTTCCGCTCGTCCGAACACCGTTAAGGTTGGCACCGTGACTCGTGCTCAGCTGGAAGAAATCGCGAAAACCAAAAACGCGGATCTGACTGCAGCTGATATGGATGCAGCCGTGCGTACCATCGCCGGTTCTGCTCGTAGCATGGGCCTTAACGTGGAGGGTGTGTAATGGCTAAGCTGACCAAGCGTCAAAAGGCTATCGCCGGCAAAATCGAAGCAGGCAAGGCCTACAACATTGTAGACGCCGCTGCCCTGCTGGCTGAGCTGTCGACTGTCAAGTTCAGCGAGTCGTTCGACGTAGCTGTAAACCTGGGTGTTGACCCGCGTAAATCCGACCAGGTCGTTCGTAGCGCTACTGTGCTGCCTCACGGCACTGGCAAGACCGTTCGCGTTGCTGTGTTCACCCAGGGTCCAGCTGCTGAGGCCGCTCTGGCTGCCGGCGCTGACCGTGTAGGTATGGACGACCTGGCTGCCGAAATGAAAGGCGGCGACCTGAACTATGACGTAGTTATCGCATCCCCGGATGCAATGCGCGTTGTAGGTCAGTTGGGTCAGATCCTCGGTCCACGTGGTCTGATGCCTAACCCTAAAGTTGGTACCGTGACTCCAGACGTAGCTACCGCGGTTAAAAACGCCAAGGCTGGTCAGGTTCGTTATCGCACCGACAAAAACGGCATCATCCACACTTCCGTTGGCAAGATGGGCTTCGACGCCGTCAAGCTGAAGGAAAACGTTGAAGCCCTGATCGCTGATCTGAAGCGTATCAAGCCAGCTTCCTCGAAAGGCATTTACGTCAAGCGCGTCACCCTGAGCACCACTATGGGCCCAGGTCTGATCATCGATCAAAGCTCGCTCGACGCGTAAGACACAGGTTGGCGCAAGCGATTGCGCCAATTGAAAAATTGGGGTCCCTGCCTGGCGGGGGCTATCCAAGACCGTAGGCGGCGCAAGTCTTAAACCACAAGCCTACGCAGATGGTGCTCCCGGTTCCTTACCGAATCAGACACCAAAACGACATCCGGCTCCGGCCAGATGAAACGGTAACAAGCAGGAGTTAAACCCGTGGCAATTAATCTCGAAGACAAGAAGGCCATCGTCGCTGAAGTCAACGAGGCTGCCAAAGTCGCTCTGTCCGCTGTCGTGGCTGATGCCCGTGGTGTGACAGTAGGCGCAATGACCGGACTCCGTAAAGAGGCTCGTGAAGCTGGCGTATACGTACGTGTTGTACGTAACACCCTGCTCAAGCGCGCTGTTGCTGACACTGAATACAGTGTCCTCAACGACGTGTTCACCGGCCCGACTCTGATCGCGTTCTCCAAGGATCATCCAGGCGCTGCTGCCCGTTTGTTCAAAGAGTTCGCCAAGAGTCAGGACAAGTTCGAGATCAAGGCAGCTGCGTTCGAGGGCAAGTTCCTCGCAGCTAACCAAATCGACGTACTGGCAACACTGCCGACCCGCGACGAAGCCATTTCGCAGCTGATGAGCGTGATTCAAGGCGCTACCAGCAAGCTGGCTCGTACTCTGGCTGCAGTTCGCGAGCAAAAAGAAGCTGCCGCAGCCTAAGGCTGAGCACTTTCTCTCGCGTATTTTTGTTTATTTCGATGGCCGCGTAGGCCGTCCCCCAATTCAGGAAATACAGTAATGTCTATCTCCCAAGAAGATATCCTCAACGCCGTAGCTGAAATGTCGGTTCTGCAGGTTGTTGAGCTGATCAAAGCTTTCGAAGAAAAATTCGGCGTTTCCGCTGCTGCTGCTTCGGCTGGTCCAGCTGTTGCTGCTGCCGTTGCTGAAGAGCAAACCGAATTCAACGTCATGCTGACCGAAGCTGGCGAGAAGAAAGTAAACGTGATCAAGGCAGTACGTGAACTGACCGGTCTGGGCCTGAAAGAAGCCAAGGCTGTAGTTGACGGCGCTCCTGCCATGGTTCTGGAAGCTGTTGCCAAAGACGCAGCTGACAAAGCCAAAGCAGCTCTGGAAGAAGCAGGCGCTAAAGTCGAGCTGAAGTAAGCATCGACTTTGCGTTTCCAGCCCGAGCGTTAAGCGACAGGCTGATGGCTGGTGGCTCTTGCCACCGGCCTTTTTCCGTTATTGGCAGCCGACTGGGTCGGTGCCGGTAACGAGCTGTAACCACCCGATGCGGTGGCGCAAACCATGGGGTTTGCACGATTTTCTGGCTGCTCCCGTCGGGAGGGGCCAAACAAGCAGGTGACCAAGCTGGGGAACGCTGATGGCTTACTCATATACTGAGAAAAAACGTATCCGCAAGGACTTTAGCAAGTTGCCGGACGTCATGGATGTGCCGTACCTCCTGGCCATCCAGCTGGATTCGTATCGTGAATTCTTGCAAGCGGGAGCGACTAAAGATCAGTTCCGCGACGTGGGCCTGCATGCGGCCTTCAAATCCGTTTTCCCGATCATCAGCTACTCCGGCAATGCTGCGCTGGAGTACGTCGGTTATCGCCTGGGCGAACCGGCATTTGATGTCAAAGAATGCGTATTGCGCGGTGTAACTTACGCCGTACCTTTGCGGGTAAAAGTGCGCCTGATCATTTTCGACAAAGAATCGTCGAACAAAGCGATCAAGGACATCAAAGAGCAAGAAGTCTACATGGGCGAAATCCCACTGATGACTGAAAACGGTACCTTCGTAATCAACGGTACCGAGCGTGTAATCGTTTCCCAGCTGCACCGTTCCCCGGGCGTGTTCTTCGACCACGACCGTGGCAAGACGCACAGCTCCGGTAAACTGCTGTACTCCGCGCGCATCATTCCTTACCGCGGTTCGTGGCTGGACTTCGAGTTCGACCCGAAAGACTGCGTGTTCGTGCGTATCGACCGTCGTCGCAAGCTGCCTGCATCGGTACTGCTGCGTGCGCTCGGCTATACCACTGAAGAAGTGCTGGACGCGTTCTACACCACCAACGTATTCCACGTGAAGGGCGAGACCCTGAGCCTGGAGCTGGTGCCTCAGCGCCTGCGCGGTGAAATCGCTGTCCTCGATATCCAGGATGACAAAGGCAAGGTTATTGTCGAGCAGGGTCGTCGTATCACCGCTCGCCACATCAACCAGCTGGAAAAGGCCGGGATCAAAGAGCTGGATGTGCCTCTGGACTACGTCCTGGGTCGCACAACCGCCAAGGTCATCGTGCACCCGGCAACCGGCGAAATCCTGGCAGAGTGCAACACCGAGCTGAACACCGAGATCCTGGCCAAAATCGCCAAGGCTCAAGTTGTTCGCATCGAAACTCTGTACACCAACGATATCGACTGCGGTCCGTTCGTCTCCGACACATTGAAGATCGATTCCACCAGCAACCAATTGGAAGCGCTGGTCGAGATCTATCGCATGATGCGTCCAGGCGAGCCGCCTACCAAAGACGCTGCCGAGACCCTGTTCAACAACCTGTTCTTCAGCCCTGAGCGCTATGACCTGTCTGCGGTCGGCCGGATGAAGTTCAACCGTCGTATCGGTCGTACCGAGATCGAAGGTTCGGGCGTGCTGTGCAAGGAAGACATCGTCGCGGTACTGAAGACTCTGGTCGACATCCGTAACGGTAAAGGCATCGTCGATGACATCGACCACCTGGGTAACCGTCGTGTTCGCTGCGTAGGCGAAATGGCCGAGAACCAGTTCCGCGTTGGCCTGGTACGTGTTGAGCGTGCGGTCAAAGAGCGTCTGTCGATGGCTGAAAGCGAAGGCCTGATGCCGCAAGACCTGATCAACGCCAAGCCAGTGGCTGCAGCGGTGAAAGAGTTCTTCGGTTCCAGCCAGCTGTCCCAGTTCATGGACCAGAACAACCCGCTGTCCGAGATCACCCACAAGCGTCGTGTCTCTGCACTCGGCCCTGGCGGTCTGACTCGTGAGCGCGCCGGCTTTGAAGTTCGTGACGTACACCCGACTCACTACGGTCGTGTATGCCCGATCGAAACGCCGGAAGGTCCGAACATCGGTCTGATCAACTCCCTGGCGGCTTATGCGCGCACCAACCAGTACGGCTTCCTTGAGAGCCCGTACCGTGTGGTGAAAGACGCTCTGGTCACCGACGAGATCGTATTCCTGTCTGCCATCGAAGAAGCTGATCACGTGATCGCTCAGGCTTCGGCCACGATGAACGACAAGAAAGTCCTGATCGACGAGCTGGTAGCTGTTCGTCACTTGAACGAATTCACCGTCAAGGCGCCGGAAGACGTCACCTTGATGGACGTCTCGCCGAAGCAGGTAGTTTCGGTCGCAGCGTCGCTGATTCCGTTCCTCGAGCACGACGACGCCAACCGTGCGTTGATGGGTTCGAACATGCAGCGTCAAGCTGTACCAACCCTGCGCGCTGACAAGCCGCTGGTAGGTACCGGCATGGAGCGTAACGTAGCCCGTGACTCCGGCGTTTGCGTCGTGGCTCGTCGTGGCGGCGTGATCGACTCTGTCGACGCCAGCCGTATCGTGGTTCGTGTTGCTGATGACGAAGTTGAAACCGGTGAAGCCGGTGTCGACATCTACAACCTGACCAAATACACCCGCTCCAACCAGAACACCTGCATCAACCAGCGTCCGCTGGTGCGTAAAGGTGATCGGGTCCAGCGTAGCGACATCATGGCCGACGGCCCGTCCACCGACATGGGTGAACTGGCGCTGGGTCAGAACATGCGCATCGCCTTCATGGCATGGAACGGCTTCAACTTCGAAGACTCCATCTGCCTGTCTGAACGCGTTGTTCAAGAAGACCGTTTCACCACGATCCACATCCAGGAACTGACCTGTGTGGCCCGTGACACCAAGCTTGGCCCAGAGGAAATCACTGCGGACATCCCGAACGTGGGTGAAGCTGCACTGAACAAGCTGGACGAAGCCGGTATCGTTTATGTAGGTGCTGAAGTAGGCGCAGGCGACATCCTGGTTGGTAAGGTCACTCCGAAAGGCGAGACCCAACTGACTCCGGAAGAAAAACTGCTGCGTGCGATCTTCGGTGAGAAAGCCAGCGACGTTAAAGACACTTCCCTGCGCGTACCTACCGGTACCAAGGGTACTGTCATCGACGTACAGGTCTTCACCCGCGACGGCGTTGAGCGTGATGCTCGTGCACTGTCGATCGAGAAGTCCCAGCTGGACGAGATCCGCAAGGACCTCAACGAAGAGTTCCGTATCGTTGAAGGTGCTACTTTCGAACGTCTGCGTTCCGCTCTGGTCGGCCACAAAGCCGAAGGCGGCGCCGGTCTGAAGAAAGGCCAGGACATCACCGACGAAGTACTCGACGGTCTTGAGCACGGCCAGTGGTTCAAACTGCGCATGGCTGAAGACGCTCTGAACGAGCAGCTCGAGAAGGCCCAGGCCTACATCGTTGATCGCCGCCGTCTGCTGGACGACAAGTTCGAAGACAAGAAGCGCAAACTGCAGCAGGGCGATGACCTGGCTCCAGGCGTGCTGAAAATCGTCAAGGTTTACCTGGCAATCCGTCGTCGCATCCAGCCGGGCGACAAGATGGCCGGTCGTCACGGTAACAAAGGTGTGGTCTCCGTGATCATGCCGGTTGAAGACATGCCGCACGATGCCAATGGCACCCCGGTCGACGTCGTCCTCAACCCGTTGGGCGTACCTTCGCGTATGAACGTTGGTCAGATCCTTGAAACCCACCTGGGCCTCGCGGCCAAGGGCCTGGGCGAGAAGATCAACCGCATGGTTGAAGAGCAGCGTAAAGTTGCCGAGCTGCGTAAATTCCTGCACGAGATCTATAACGAGATCGGCGGTCGTCAGGAAAGCCTCGATGACTTCTCCGACCAGGAAATCCTGGATCTGGCTCAAAACCTGCGTGGCGGCGTTCCAATGGCCACTCCAGTGTTCGACGGTGCCAAGGAAAGCGAAATCAAGGCCATGCTGAAACTGGCAGACCTGCCAGAAAGCGGCCAGATGCAGCTGACCGACGGCCGTACCGGCAACAAGTTCGAGCGCCCGGTTACCGTTGGCTACATGTACATGCTGAAGCTGAACCACTTGGTAGACGACAAGATGCACGCTCGTTCTACCGGTTCGTACAGCCTGGTTACCCAGCAGCCGCTGGGTGGTAAGGCGCAGTTCGGTGGTCAGCGTTTCGGGGAGATGGAGGTCTGGGCACTGGAAGCATACGGTGCCGCTTACACTCTGCAAGAAATGCTCACAGTGAAGTCGGACGATGTGAACGGCCGTACCAAGATGTACAAAAACATCGTGGATGGCGATCACCGTATGGAGCCGGGCATGCCCGAGTCCTTCAACGTGTTGATCAAGGAAATTCGTTCCCTCGGCATCGATATCGATCTGGAAACCGAATAACACGTGACGCGAATCGAGAGCGGGGCAGGATTGCCCGCTCTCTGCTCCGCCAGGAGGAAAGGCCTTGAAAGACCTACTGAATTTGCTGAAAAACCAGGGTCAAGTCGAAGAGTTCGACGCCATCCGTATTGGATTGGCATCGCCTGAGATGATCCGTTCGTGGTCGTTCGGTGAAGTTAAAAAGCCGGAAACCATCAACTACCGTACGTTCAAACCTGAGCGTGACGGCCTGTTCTGCGCCAAGATCTTTGGCCCGGTAAAGGATTACGAGTGCCTGTGCGGTAAGTACAAGCGCTTGAAGCACCGTGGTGTGATCTGCGAGAAGTGCGGCGTTGAAGTCGCGCTGGCAAAAGTTCGTCGTGAGCGCATGGCGCACATCGAACTGGCCTCGCCAGTTGCCCACATCTGGTTCCTGAAATCGCTGCCGTCGCGTATCGGCTTGCTGATGGACATGACCCTGCGTGATATCGAACGCGTTCTCTACTTCGAGAGCTATGTCGTTATCGATCCAGGCATGACCACCCTTGAAAAAGGTCAGCTGCTCAACGACGAGCAGTACTTCGAAGCGCTGGAAGAGTTCGGTGATGACTTCGACGCCCGCATGGGTGCTGAAGCTGTCCGTGAACTGCTGCACGCTATCGACCTGGAACACGAGATTGGCCGTCTGCGTGAAGAGATTCCGCAAACCAACTCCGAAACCAAGATCAAGAAGCTGTCCAAGCGTCTGAAGTTGATGGAAGCCTTCCAGGGTTCCGGCAACCTGCCAGAGTGGATGGTGCTGACCGTTCTGCCGGTTCTGCCGCCAGATCTGCGTCCACTGGTCCCGCTGGATGGCGGTCGCTTCGCGACTTCCGACCTCAACGATCTGTATCGTCGAGTGATCAACCGTAACAACCGTTTGAAGCGCCTGCTGGATCTGTCCGCTCCGGACATCATCGTGCGCAACGAAAAGCGTATGTTGCAGGAAGCCGTCGACGCACTGCTCGACAACGGTCGTCGTGGCCGCGCTATCACCGGTTCCAACAAGCGTCCTCTGAAATCCCTGGCTGACATGATCAAGGGTAAGCAAGGTCGTTTCCGTCAGAACTTGCTCGGTAAGCGTGTTGACTACTCCGGTCGTTCGGTAATTACCGTAGGTCCAACCCTGCGTCTGCACCAGTGCGGTCTGCCGAAGAAAATGGCTCTCGAGCTGTTCAAGCCGTTCATTTTCGGCAAGCTGGAAATGCGTGGTCTCGCGACCACCATCAAAGCTGCCAAGAAGATGGTCGAGCGCGAGCTGCCGGAAGTTTGGGACGTTCTCGCTGAAGTGATTCGCGAACACCCGGTTCTTCTCAACCGTGCACCGACCCTTCACCGTCTGGGTATCCAGGCGTTTGAACCGGTACTGATCGAAGGTAAGGCTATCCAGTTGCACCCTCTGGTCTGCGCCGCGTACAACGCCGACTTCGACGGCGACCAAATGGCCGTGCACGTACCGCTGACGCTGGAAGCCCAGCTCGAAGCGCGTGCGTTGATGATGTCGACCAACAACATTCTGTCGCCAGCCAACGGTGAGCCAATCATCGTTCCGTCGCAGGACGTTGTATTGGGTCTGTACTACATGACTCGTGAAGCGATCAACGCCAAGGGCGAAGGTCGTGTGTTCGCGGATCTGCAGGAAGTTGACCGTGTGTTCCGTGCCGGCGAAGCCGCACTGCACGCCAAGGTCAAAGTGCGGATCAACGAAACCGTCAACGACCGTGACGGTGGCAGCGTGAGCGGCACTCGTATCGTCGACACTACTGTCGGCCGTGCGTTGCTGTATCAGGTTGTGCCAAAAGGTCTGTCCTACGACGTCGTCAACCTGCCAATGAAGAAAAAGGCGATCTCCAAGCTGATCAACCAGTGCTACCGCGTGGTTGGTTTGAAAGAGACCGTGATCTTCGCTGACCAGTTGATGTACACCGGTTTCGCTTACTCGACCATTTCCGGCGTTTCCATCGGTGTTAACGACTTCGTTATCCCGGATGAAAAAGCCCGCATCATCGGTGCTGCCACCGACGAAGTGAAAGAGATCGAAAGTCAGTACGCCTCCGGCCTGGTAACCCAGGGCGAGAAGTACAACAAAGTGATCGACCTTTGGTCGAAAGCGAACGACGAAGTCTCCAAGGCGATGATGGCCAACCTCTCGAAAGAGAAAGTCATCGACCGTCATGGCGTCGAAGTCGACCAGGAATCCTTCAACTCGATGTACATGATGGCTGACTCTGGTGCGCGGGGTTCCGCAGCACAGATTCGTCAGCTGGCCGGTATGCGTGGCCTGATGGCCAAGCCGGACGGTTCCATCATTGAAACGCCGATTACTGCGAACTTCCGTGAAGGTTTGAGCGTACTTCAGTACTTCATCTCTACTCACGGTGCTCGTAAGGGTCTGGCGGATACCGCGTTGAAAACTGCGAACTCCGGTTACCTGACTCGTCGTCTGGTAGACGTGGCGCAAGATCTGGTTGTAACCGAGATCGATTGCGGCACCGAACACGGTCTGTTGATGACACCGCACATTGAAGGCGGTGACGTTGTAGAGCCGTTGGGTGAACGCGTATTGGGTCGTGTTATCGCCCGTGACGTATTCAAGCCAGGTACCGAGGACATCATCGTTCCTGCTGGCACCCTGGTAGACGAGAAGTGGGTCGAGTTCATCGAACTCAACAGCATCGACGAAGTGATTGTTCGCTCGCCGATCAGCTGCGAAACCCGCTACGGCATTTGCGCCAAGTGCTACGGCCGTGACTTGGCTCGCGGTCACCAGGTGAACATCGGTGAAGCTGTCGGCGTAATCGCTGCACAGTCGATCGGTGAGCCGGGTACCCAGCTGACGATGCGTACGTTCCACATCGGTGGTGCGGCAAGCCGGACCTCCGCAGCCGACAGCGTTCAGGTGAAGAATGGCGGCACCGTCCGTCTGCACAATTTGAAGCACGTTGAGCGAGTGGATGGTCACCTGGTTGCTGTGTCCCGTTCCGGTGAGCTGGCCATCGCTGATGACTTCGGTCGTGAGCGCGAGCGTTACAAGCTGCCGTACGGTGCCGTGATTTCGGTTAAAGAAGGTGACAAGGTCGACGCTGGCGCAATCGTGGCCAAGTGGGATCCGCACACTCACCCGATCGTTACCGAAATGAAAGGTACCGTGACCTACGTGGGCATGGAAGAAGGCATCACGATCAAGCGTCAGACTGACGAATTGACCGGTATGACCAACATTGAAGTACTCGACGCCAAAGATCGTCCAGCTGCTGGCAAGGACATCCGTCCTGCCGTGAAGATGGTCGACGACAACGGCAAGGATCTGTTGCTGCCAGGCACTGACGTTATCGCTCAGTACTTCCTGCCAGCCAACGCCCTGGTCGGTGTAGCGGACGGTGCGAAGATCGCGATCGGTGATGTTATCGCTCGTATCCCGCAAGAAACTTCGAAGACTCGTGACATCACCGGTGGTCTGCCGCGTGTTGCCGACTTGTTCGAAGCTCGTCGTCCGAAAGAAGCGTCGATTCTGGCTGAAGTCAGCGGCACCATCGCGTTCGGTAAAGAGACCAAAGGCAAGCGCCGTCTGGTTATCACCCCGAACGACGGTAGTGATCCGTACGAAGAGCTGATTCCGAAGTGGCGTCACCTGAACGTGTTCGAAGGCGAACAGGTAAACCGCGGCGAAGTTATCTCCGACGGTCCAAGCGATCCACACGACATCCTGCGTCTGCTGGGTGTGAGTGCGCTGGCCAAGTACATCGTCAACGAGATCCAGGACGTTTACCGTCTGCAAGGCGTGAAGATCAACGACAAGCACATCGAGACCATCCTGCGTCAGATGCTGCGTAAAGTTGAAATCGCTGAATCCGGCGATTCCAGTTTCATCAAGGGCGACCAGATGGAATTGACTCACGTTCTGGTAGAGAACGAGCGTTTGAGCGGCGAAGACAAGTTTGTCTCCAAGTTCACTCGCGTTCTGCTGGGTATCACCAAGGCGTCGTTGTCCACCGAATCGTTCATCTCGGCGGCTTCCTTCCAGGAAACCACTCGCGTACTGACCGAAGCGGCGGTAACCGGCAAGCGCGACTACCTGCGCGGCCTGAAAGAAAACGTGGTCGTGGGTCGTCTGATCCCGGCTGGTACCGGCCTGGCTTATCACAGCGAGCGTAAGCGTCGTCGTGATGCAGACAAGCCGTTGCGCGTAAGCGCCAGTGAAGTGGAAGCTGCACTGACCGAAGCGCTGAACTCGAGCGGTAACTGAGTTCTGCGGTAAATGAGCGTGGGGCCCCGGTCGCACCGTTCATCGAATCGAGACAATTTGTCGAGGTTGGATGAGCGGGGAGGTCGGGGCCTTGCCTTGACTGGGGACAAGATCCTCTTTAGACTCTTGTACCCCTAAATTTGGCGGGAATTCGTTCCTGCCATTTTGCTTTTCTTGCAAGACAATAGCGTCGCAAGACAACAGTGGAGCTAGTAGATGGCAACTATCAACCAGCTGGTACGTCAGCCGCGTAAGCGTATCGTCGAGAAATCCGACGTGCCTGCGCTGCAGAACTGCCCGCAACGCCGTGGCGTGTGCACCCGTGTGTACACCACCACGCCGAAAAAACCTAACTCGGCACTGCGTAAAGTATGCCGTGTGCGCCTGACCAACGGTTTCGAGGTTTCCTCGTACATCGGCGGTGAAGGCCACAACCTGCAAGAGCACAGCGTGGTACTGATCCGCGGCGGTCGTGTAAAAGACTTGCCAGGTGTTCGTTACCACACCGTACGCGGTTCTCTGGATACTTCCGGCGTTAAAGGTCGTAACCAGGGTCGTTCGAAGTACGGTACCAAGAAGCCTAAGTAGTAGCGGCTTTTTGTAAAAACTGATTTTCTATTTTTCTGAGTCGATAAGAGTAAGGTCGGAGGCGTCCCGCAAGGGCACCGATTCCGAGCGAACCTGAAGACCGTTTGAGGGCTTATCCATGCCAAGAAGACGCGTAGCAGCCAAGCGCGAAGTGCTTGACGATCCAAAATACGGAAGCCAAATCCTGGCCAAGTTCATGAACCACGTGATGGAAAGCGGCAAGAAAGCCGTTGCCGAGCGTATCGTTTATGGCGCGCTGGAAAAGGTTAAAGAACGCAAGAACAGCGACCCCCTGGAAATCTTCGAGAAAGCTCTCGACGCCATCGCTCCGCTGGTCGAAGTAAAGTCGCGCCGTGTAGGCGGTGCTACTTACCAGGTTCCGGTTGAAGTTCGTCCGTCCCGTCGTAACGCTCTGGCAATGCGCTGGTTGGTAGACTTCGCCCGCAAGCGCGGCGAGAAGTCTATGGCTCTGCGTTTGGCTGGCGAACTGCTGGACGCCGCCGAAGGTAAAGGTGCTGCAGTTAAGAAGCGTGAAGACGTGCACCGTATGGCTGAAGCCAACAAGGCTTTCTCGCACTACCGCTTCTAATTTTAGCGTCACTAATTTTGCGAGGGCTTTATGGCTCGTACTACACCGATTAACCGCTACCGTAACATTGGTATCGTTGCTCACGTGGATGCTGGTAAAACCACCACCACCGAGCGCGTCCTTTTTTACACTGGCAAAAGCCACAAGATGGGCGAAGTGCATGATGGCGCTGCGACCACTGACTGGATGGTGCAGGAGCAGGAGCGTGGTATTACCATTACTTCTGCTGCCATTACCGCCTTCTGGCAGGGTTCCGCCAAGCAGCACAAAGACCAATACCGCTTCAACGTCATCGATACCCCGGGCCACGTAGACTTCACCATTGAAGTTGAACGTTCCCTGCGTGTACTCGACGGCGCTGTCGTTGTGTTCTGTGGTACTTCCGGCGTCGAGCCGCAGTCCGAAACCGTATGGCGTCAAGCCAACAAGTACGGCGTTCCACGTATTGTTTACGTGAACAAGATGGACCGTGCCGGTGCTAACTTCCTGCGCGTGATCGCTCAGATCAAGCAGCGTCTGGGCCACACTCCAGTGCCAATCCAGTTGGCTATCGGTTCCGAAGACAACTTCCAGGGTCAGATCGATCTGATGACCATGGAAGCGGTTTACTGGAACGATGCTGACAAGGGCATGACTCCACGTCGCGAAGCTATCCCTGCTGAACTGCAGGAACTGGCTGAAGAGTGGCGCAGCAACATGGTTGAGGCTGCTGCCGAAGCCAGCGAAGAGCTGATGAACAAGTACCTGGAAGGTGAAGAACTCACCATCGAGGAAATCAAGGCCGCTCTGCGTCAGCGTACTATCGCTGGCGAAATCGTCCTGGCTGTTTGCGGTTCTTCCTTCAAGAACAAGGGCGTTCCCCTGGTTCTCGACGCCGTTATCGACTACCTGCCGGCTCCTGTCGACATTCCTGCTATCAAGGGTTCCAACCCTGATAACGAGGAAGAAGAGATGGAGCGTCACGCGGACGACAACGAGCCGTTCTCGGCTCTGGCGTTCAAGATCGCTACCGACCCATTCGTGGGTACCTTGACCTTCGTCCGCGTTTACTCGGGCGTATTGGCCTCCGGCGACGGCGTGATCAACTCGGTTAAAGGCAAGAAAGAGCGCGTGGGTCGTATGGTGCAAATGCACGCAAACGCCCGTGAAGAGATCAAGGAAGTACGCGCTGGCGACATCGCGGCCCTGATCGGCATGAAGGACGTCACCACTGGTGAAACCCTCTGCAACGCTGACAAGCCAATCATCCTGGTTCGCATGGACTTCCCGGAGCCGGTTATCTCGGTTGCCGTAGAGCCTAAGACCAAGGATGACCAGGAAAAAATGGGTATCGCTCTGGGCAAGCTTGCTCAGGAAGACCCGTCTTTCCGCGTCAAGACTGATGAAGAGACTGGTCAAACGATCATCTCTGGCATGGGCGAGCTGCACCTGGACATCCTGGTTGACCGGATGCGCCGTGAGTTCAACGTCGAAGCCAACATCGGTAAGCCTCAGGTTTCGTATCGTGAGCGCATCACGAAGAACTGCGAAATCGAAGGCAAGTTCGTTCGTCAGTCCGGCGGTCGTGGCCAGTTCGGCCATTGCTGGATCCGTTTTGCTCCTGCTGACGAAGGTCAGGAAGGTCTGCAATTCGTGAACGAAGTAGTGGGTGGTGTGGTTCCTAAGGAATACATCCCGGCTATCCAGAAGGGTATCGAAGAGCAGATGAAGAACGGCGTTGTTGCCGGCTATCCGCTGATCGGCCTGAAGGCTACCGTGTTTGATGGTTCCTACCACGACGTCGACTCGAACGAGATGGCGTTTAAGGTGGCTGCTTCCATGGCGACCAAGCAACTGGCCCAGAAGGGCGGTGGTGAGCTGCTTGAGCCGATCATGGCGGTAGAGGTTGTTACGCCTGAAGACTATATGGGTGACGTGATGGGCGACCTTAACCGTCGTCGCGGCATGATTCTGGGTATGGAAGATACGGTTTCCGGTAAGGTTATCCGTGCTGAAGTTCCGTTGGGCGAGATGTTCGGTTATGCGACCGACGTTCGTTCGATGTCCCAGGGTCGCGCAAGCTACTCTATGGAATTCAAAAAATACAATACAGCTCCGTCGCACATCGTCGAAACTGTTACCAAAAAACAAGGCTGATTCAGCCCCTTTAGGCTAGGAGTTAATTGTCGTGGCTAAAGAAAAATTTGATCGTTCCCTTCCGCACGTCAACGTTGGCACCATCGGTCACGTTGACCACGGTAAAACCACTCTGACCGCTGCTCTGACTCGCGTCTGCTCCGAAGTTTTCGGTTCGGCTCGTGTTGACTTCGACAAGATCGACAGCGCACCAGAAGAAAAAGCTCGCGGTATCACCATCAACACCGCGCACGTTGAGTACAACTCGAAGATCCGTCACTACGCTCACGTTGACTGCCCAGGTCACGCTGACTATGTGAAGAACATGATCACCGGTGCTGCTCAAATGGACGGCGCTATCCTGGTTTGCTCGGCCGCTGATGGTCCGATGCCACAAACCCGTGAGCACATCCTGCTGTCCCGTCAGGTAGGCGTTCCGTACATCGTGGTTTTCCTGAACAAGGCCGACCTGGTAGACGACGCTGAGCTGCTGGAACTGGTTGAGATGGAAGTTCGCGACCTGCTGTCCACCTACGACTTCCCGGGCGATGACACTCCAATCATCATCGGTTCGGCTCGTATGGCTCTGGAAGGCCTGGACGACAACGAGATGGGCACCACTGCCGTCAAGAAGCTGGTTGAAACTCTGGACAGCTACATCCCAGAGCCAGAGCGCGCTATCGACAAGCCGTTCCTGATGCCAATCGAAGACGTGTTCTCGATCTCCGGTCGCGGTACCGTTGTTACCGGTCGTATCGAGCGTGGCGTTGTAAACGTTCAAGACCCACTGGAAATCGTTGGTCTGCGTGACACCACCACCACCACCTGCACCGGTGTTGAAATGTTCCGCAAGCTGCTCGACCAAGGTCGTGCTGGCGAGAACTGCGGCGTTCTGCTGCGTGGTACCAAGCGTGACGACGTTGAGCGTGGCCAGGTTCTGGTTAAGCCAGGTTCGGTTAAGCCGCACACCAAGTTCACCGCAGAAGTTTACGTTCTGAGCAAGGAAGAAGGCGGTCGTCACACTCCGTTCTTCAAAGGCTACCGTCCACAGTTCTACTTCCGTACTACTGACGTGACTGGTAACTGCGAGCTGCCAGAAGGCGTTGAAATGGTAATGCCAGGTGACAACATTCAGATGACTGTTACCCTGATCAAAACCATCGCAATGGAAGACGGTCTGCGCTTCGCTATCCGTGAAGGCGGCCGTACCGTTGGTGCTGGCGTTGTAGCTAAAATCATCGAGTAATCTCTTCACCGAGATAGCTTTGATGTTTTGAAAAGGCCCCCGCTCAGCGGGGGCCTTTTTTATTGGGTTGACACCCATCTGGGGCGTCTATAGAATTGCGCCTCCTTTTAACGGGCGTATTGCGCCCGGTGGGAATAGCAGCCGGAGTCTGAAATCCAATGCAAAATCAGCAAATCCGTATCAGGTTGAAGGCTTTCGACCATCGCCTGATCGACCAATCAACCCAGGAAATCGTGGAAACCGCGAAACGTACTGGTGCTCAAGTGCGTGGTCCAATTCCACTGCCTACCCGTAAAGAGCGGTTCACCGTTCTGGTCTCCCCGCACGTCAACAAAGACGCGCGTGACCAGTACGAGATCCGTACTCATAAGCGCGTTCTGGACATCGTCCAGCCAACGGATAAAACCGTTGATGCTCTTATGAAGCTTGATCTTGCGGCCGGTGTGGAAGTGCAGATCAGCCTCGGCTAAGACTCGGTCTTAGTCGTGTAACGCTCTGAAATGGGCGGCCATAGCGGGTGAAAGCCCCGTACACTCATGAGGTTTACAACATGACTATTGGTGTAGTCGGTCGTAAATGCGGTATGACCCGTATTTTCACCGAAGAAGGTGTCTCCATTCCGGTCACGGTCATTGAGATCGAGCCGAATCGCGTCACCCAGTTCAAAACTGAAGAGACCGATGGCTATCGTGCAGTGCAAGTCACTGTCGGCGAGCGTCGTGCTTCGCGTGTAACAGCAGCTCAGGCTGGCCACTTCGCTAAAGCGAACGTTGCCGCTGGTCGTACCGTAATGGAATTCCGCCTTGAAGAAGGCGAGTACCAGGCCGGCGATCTGATCAACGCTGAAATCTTCGCCGCTGGTCAACTGGTTGATGTAACCGGTCAGTCCAAGGGTAAAGGCTTCCAGGGTACGATCAAGCGTTGGAATTTCCGCGGGCAAGATAACACCCACGGTAACTCCGTATCCCACCGCGTTCCAGGCTCTATCGGCCAGTGCCAGACTCCTGGTCGTGTATTCAAGGGCAAAAAAATGTCCGGTCATATGGGCGCTGAGCGCGTGACCGTGCAGTCCCTCGAAGTAGTGCGCGTGGACGCTGAACGCAATCTGTTGTTGGTCAAGGGCGCTGTTCCTGGCGCTACTGGCGGCAACTTGGTTGTACGTCCAGCAGCCAAGGCTCGCGGTTAAGGGGAAGCTGACATGCAATTAAATGTAAATGACGCTCAAGCGATCGAAGTTTCCGAACTGACATTTGGCGGCGAATTCAACGAGACGCTGGTTCACCAAGCAGTCGTAGCCTACATGGCTGGCGGTCGTCAGGGTTCCAAGCAGCAAAAGACCCGTTCCGACGTTCGTGGTGGCGGTAAGCGCCCATGGCGTCAGAAAGGTACTGGCCGTGCTCGTGCCGGTACTATCCGTAGCCCAATCTGGCGTGGCGGCGGTACCACTTTCGCAGCTCGTCCTCAGGATCACTCCCAGAAGCTGAACAAGAAGATGTATCGCGCAGCAATGCGTTCCATCCTTGCTGAGCTGGTGCGTACTGATCGTCTGGTTGTGGTTCAGGATTTCGCCGTTGAAACGCCGAAAACCAAAGACCTGCTGGGCAAGCTGAACAACATGAGCCTGACCGACGTTCTGATCGTGTCCGACGCTGTTGATCAGAACCTGTACCTGGCTGCTCGTAACCTGCCACACGTTGATGTACGTGACGTGCAAGGTTCCGATCCAGTTAGTCTGATCGCATACGACAAGGTGTTGATCACCGTGTCGGCCGTGAAGAAATTCGAGGAGCTGCTGGGATGAACCAGGAACGCGTATTTAAAGTTCTGCTTGGCCCGCACGTTTCCGAGAAGGCTACGGTTCTGGCAGACAAGAAAGGCCAGTTCGTTTTCAAGGTTGCAACTGACGCAACCAAGCTGGAAATCAAGAAGGCCGTCGAAAGCCTGTTCAGCGTGAAAGTTGAGCGTGTTACTACCCTGAACGTTCTGGGTAAGAGCAAGCGCACAGCTCGCGGTCTGGGCAAGCGTAATGACTGGAAGAAGGCGGTTATCTCCCTTCAGCCAGGCCAAGATCTCGATTTCAGCAGCAGTGCTGAGTAAGGAAGGGGTGCATCATGGCAATCGTTAAATGCAAACCGACTTCCCCTGGCCGCCGTTTTGTGGTCAAGGTGGTCAACAAGGAGCTGCATAAAGGCGCTCCTCACGCACCGCTGCTCGAGAAAAAATCGAAGTCTGGTGGTCGTAACAACAATGGCCGTATTACCACTCGTCACATCGGTGGTGGTCATAAGCAGCATTACCGTATGGTCGACTTCCGTCGCAACGACAAAGATGGCATCTCCGCCACTGTCGAGCGCATTGAATACGATCCAAACCGTACTGCTCACATCGCACTGCTGTGCTACGCAGACGGCGAGCGCCGCTACATCATCGCCCCTAAAGGCGTGAGTGCTGGCGACCAGCTGATCGCAGGTGCTCTGGCTCCAATCAAGCCAGGCAACTCCCTGCAACTGCGCAACATTCCAGTGGGTAGCACGATTCACGGTATCGAATTGAAGCCGGGTAAAGGCGCTCAGATCGCTCGTTCCGCTGGTGCTTCGGCTCAGCTGATCGCTCGTGAAGGCGTATACGTGACCCTGCGTCTGCGTTCCGGTGAAATGCGTAAAGTCCTGGCTGAATGCCGTGCGACCCTGGGCGAAGTCTCGAACTCCGAGCACAGCCTGCGTTCGCTGGGTAAAGCTGGTGCCAAACGCTGGCGTGGCGTTCGCCCAACCGTTCGTGGTGTTGCCATGAACCCGGTTGACCACCCACATGGTGGTGGTGAAGGTCGTACCTCTGGTGGTCGTCATCCGGTATCGCCATGGGGCTTCCCGACTAAGGGCGCGAAGACTCGTGGTAATAAGCGTACCGACAAAATGATCGTCCGTCGTCGCAAGTAAATAGAGGGATACGACAGTGCCACGTTCTCTGAAAAAAGGTCCTTTTATCGATCTTCACCTACTGAAGAAGATCGAAGTGGCGGCGGAAAAGAACGATCGCAAACCGGTGAAAACCTGGTCGCGTCGTTCGATGATCCTGCCACAAATGGTCGGTCTGACCATCGCAGTACACAACGGTCGTCAGCACGTCCCAGTTCTCGTGAACGAAGACATGGTCGGCCACAAACTGGGCGAGTTCGCCGGTACCCGCACTTATCGCGGGCACGTGGCAGACAAGAAAGCCAAGCGTTAAGGGGTTAGGAAATGGAAGTAGCCGCTAAGTTGTCGGGCGCTCGAATCTCCGCCCAGAAAGCCCGCTTGGTCGCCGACCAGATCCGCGGGAAGAAGGTGGGCGAAGCGCTCAACCTGTTGGCTTTCAGCAGTAAGAAAGCCGCCGAGATCATGAAGAAAGTGCTGGAGTCGGCCGTAGCCAACGCCGAGCATAACGAAGGCGCAGACGTTGATGACCTGAAGGTCAGCACTGTTTTCGTCAACGAAGGGCGTTCGCTGAAGCGCATCATGCCACGTGCCAAAGGCCGTGCTGATCGCATCGTCAAGCGGTCTTGCCATATCACTGTCAAGGTTGCTGACAAGTAACGGAGTCGAAGAGATGGGTCAGAAAGTACATCCCATTGGCATTCGCCTGGGAATCGTCAAGGAGCACACCTCCGTCTGGTACGCAGACGGTCGGACTTATGCGGACTATTTGCTCGCAGATCTGAATGTGCGTGAGTACCTCCAAGACAAACTAAAAAGCGCGTCCGTAAGCCGTATCGATATCCATCGTCCGGCCCAAACTGCACGCATCACCATCCACACCGCTCGTCCTGGTATCGTTATCGGGAAGAAAGGTGAAGATGTTGAGAAACTGCGTCAGGACCTGACCAAGCAAATGGGTGTGCCTGTGCACATCAATATCGAAGAGATCCGCAAGCCGGAGCTCGACGGTATGCTGGTTGCGCAGAGCGTAGCTCAGCAGCTGGAGCGTCGCGTAATGTTCCGTCGCGCTATGAAGCGCGCTGTACAGAACGCCATGCGCATTGGTGCCAAAGGCATCAAAATCCAAGTGAGCGGTCGTCTCGGCGGTGCTGAAATCGCACGTACTGAATGGTATCGCGAAGGTCGTGTGCCACTGCACACCCTGCGTGCCGACATCGACTATGCCAACTACGAAGCTCACACCACTTACGGTGTGATCGGTGTAAAGGTTTGGATCTTCAAAGGCGAAGTAATTGGTGGTCGCCAAGAAGAACTGAAACCACAAGCACCAGCGCCTCGTAAAAAAGCTGCTAAGTAAGGGGTACGCCAAATGTTGCAACCAAAGCGTACGAAGTTCCGCAAGCAGATGACCGGCCACAACCGTGGTCTGGCACTGCGCGGTAGCAAAGTCAGCTTCGGCGAATATGCGCTGAAGTCTGTTGCTCGTGGTCGTCTCACCGCTCGTCAGATCGAGTCAGCGCGTCGTGCTCTGACCCGTCACGTTAAGCGTGGCGGCAAGATCTGGATCCGTGTATTCCCGGACAAGCCGATCTCCAAGAAGCCTCTCGAGGTTCGTATGGGTAAAGGTAAGGGTAACGTGGAATACTGGGTTGCCCAGATTCAGCCAGGCAAAGTCCTGTATGAAATCGAGGGTGTTTCTGAAGAGCTGGCGCGTGAGGCTTTCGCCCTGGCTGCTGCAAAGCTGCCGCTCGCCACCTCCTTTGTTAAACGGACGGTGATGTGATGAAAGCGAATGAACTTCGTGAAAAATCCGCACAGCAGCTGAACGAGCAACTGCTCGGCTTGCTGCGCGACCAGTTCAATCTGCGTATGCAGAAAGCAACTGGCCAGTTGGGGCAGTCTCATCTGCTCTCGCAAGTTAAGCGTGACATCGCTCGCGTGAAGACTGTGCTCAACCAGCAGGCAGGTAAGTAATCATGGCTGAAGCCGAAAAAACTGTCCGTACGCTGACTGGCCGTGTTGTCAGCGACAAGATGGACAAAACCATCACCGTTCTGATCGAGCGTCGCGTTAAGCACCCGATCTACGGTAAATACGTTAAGCGTTCGACTAAGCTGCACGCGCACGACGAAACCAATCAGTGCCACATCGGCGACAAAGTCACTATTCGTGAAACTCGTCCTTTGGCCAAGACCAAGTCTTGGGCGCTGGTTGATGTTCTCGAACGCGCTGTGGAAGTCTAAGGACTAGGGGTCGGAGAAATTATATGATTCAGACTCAATCCATGCTCGATGTGGCCGATAACAGCGGCGCTCGCCGCGTTATGTGCATCAAGGTGCTGGGTGGCTCCCATCGTCGTTACGCTGGTATCGGTGACATCATCAAGGTTACCGTCAAGGAAGCAATTCCTCGCGGTAAAGTGAAAAAAGGCCAAGTGATGACTGCTGTTGTAGTCCGCACTCGTCACGGCGTACGTCGTGCTGATGGCTCCATTATCCGCTTTGATGGCAACGCTGCTGTTCTTCTGAACAACAAGCAAGAGCCGATCGGCACCCGTATCTTTGGGCCAGTGACCCGTGAACTTCGTACTGAGAAGTTCATGAAGATCGTCTCGCTCGCCCCAGAAGTGCTGTAAGGAGATCCGACATGCAAAAGATTCGTCGTGACGACGAGATCATCGTGATCGCCGGCAAAGACAAAGGTAAGCGCGGTAAGGTGCTTAAGGTTCTCGCTAACAACCGTTTGGTTATTGGTGGTCTGAACCTGGTCAAGCGTCATACCAAGCCTAACCCGATGTCGGGCGTGCAGGGCGGTATCGTCGAAAAAGAAGCTCCACTGGATGCTTCTAACGTCGCCATTTTCAACGGCGAAACCAACAAGGCTGACCGCGTTGGTTTCAAAGTAGAAGACGGCAAGAAAATTCGTGTCTTCAAGTCGACCCAAAAAGCGGTTGATGCTTGAACACTGCTAGGTAGATGAGACCATGGCACGACTAAAAGAGATTTACCGGAAGGAAATTGCTCCGAAACTTAAGGAAGAACTTAAGCTTTCGAACGTGATGGAAGTTCCGCGCGTTACCAAAATCACCCTGAACATGGGTCTGGGCGAAGCGATCGGCGACAAAAAAGTCATCGAGCACGCTGTTGCTGACCTGGAAAAGATCACCGGCCAGAAAGTCGTTGTGACCTACGCTCGCAAATCCATCGCTGGCTTTAAAGTCCGTGAAGGTTGGCCGATCGGCGTCAAAGTGACCCTGCGCCGTGAGCGTATGTACGAGTTCCTGGATCGTCTGCTGTCGATCTCCCTGCCTCGGGTTCGCGACTTCCGCGGCCTGAATGCCAAGTCCTTCGATGGTCGTGGCAACTACAGCATGGGCGTGAAAGAGCAGATCATCTTCCCGGAAATCGACTACGACAAGATCGATGCTCTCCGCGGTCTGGACATCACCCTGACCACCACTGCCAAGAACGATGATGAAGGCCGCGCTCTGCTGCGTGCGTTCAAATTCCCGTTCCGCAACTGATTGGAGTAGGACCATGGCCAAGATGAGCATGAAAAACCGCGAGCTGAAGCGTCAGCTCACGGTTGCCAAGTACGCCAAGAAGCGTGCAGCACTGAAAGCTATCATCGTTGATCTGAACGCAAGTCCAGAAGCGCGTTGGGAAGCTACAGTAGCTCTGCAGAAGCAGCCACGTGACGCAAGCGCTTCGCGCATGCGTAACCGCTGCCGCCTGACCGGTCGTCCACACGGCGTTTACCGCAAGTTCGGCCTCGGCCGTAACAAACTGCGTGAAGCGGCAATGCGTGGTGACGTACCAGGTCTGGTTAAAGCCAGCTGGTAAGTACTTTCAGAGTCTCGGTGCGAAGGTTCGCAAGAACCTGACCACCGGTGGCCTTGAATCTGGATCAAGCCCCTTTTGGGGCTTGATTCATTTCCGGGGTGTGTCTAGAATACCCGGCTCGCCTGAGCCCGTGTTTTTCATGACCGGAGATTCTCGGCGACACGTAATAGCCGCAAGGCTAATTTTTTTGTATTAGGAGCGTCTAGCCCATGAGTATGCAGGACCCGTTAGCGGACATGCTAACTCGTATCCGTAATGCCCAGATGGCTGAAAAGTCCGTCGTAAGCATGCCATCTTCCACGTTGAAGGTAGCTGTTGCCAAAGTCCTGAAGGACGAAGGTTACATTGCGGGTTATCAGATCAGCAGCGAAACAAAACCACTGCTGTCCATCGAGCTGAAGTACTTCGAAGGCCGTCCGGTTATCGAAGAAGTGAAGCGCGTTAGCCGTCCAGGCCTGCGTCAGTACAAGTCCGTCGATGATCTGCCAAAAGTTCGTGGCGGTCTCGGTGTGTCTATCGTCTCCACCAACAAAGGTGTGATGACTGATCGTGCTGCGCGCGCTGCCGGTGTCGGCGGCGAAGTTCTTTGCACTGTGTTCTAAGGGGGGATAAGCATGTCTCGCGTCGCTAAGAACCCCGTTAAGCTGCCAGCCGGTGTCGAAGTAAAATTCGCAGGCCAACAGCTTTCGGTGAAGGGTGCCAAGGGCACTCTCGAACTGAACATCCATTCGTCCGTTGAGATCGTTGAAGAAGCCGGTGAGCTGCGTTTTGCTGCTCGCAATGGCGATCAACAGACTCGCGCAATGGCTGGTACCACTCGTGCGTTGGTTAACAACATGGTCCAAGGCGTAAGCCAAGGCTTCGAGCGCAAGCTCCAGCTGGTCGGTGTTGGTTACAAAGCGCAAGCAAAAGGCACAGTGCTGAACCTGGCTCTTGGCTTCTCGCACCCAGTGGATTACGAACTGCCGGAAGGCATCACCGCTGAGACTCCTAGCCAGACCGATATCCTGATCAAGGGCATCGACAAGCAGCTGGTAGGTCAAGTGGCCGCCGAGATCCGCGACTTCCGTCCACCAGAGCCGTACAAAGGCAAAGGTGTGCGCTACGCGGACGAAGTCGTCCGTCGTAAAGAAGCCAAGAAGAAGTAGGGCATAGCAAATGACCGACAAAAAAGTTACTCGACTGCGTCGCGCTCGCAAAGCACGCCTGAAAATGCACGAACTCGAAGTCGTGCGTCTCTGCGTGTTCCGCTCTTCGCAGCACATCTACGCCCAGGTCATTTCGGCCGACGGCAGCAAAGTCCTGGCAAGCGCCTCGACTTTGGATAAAGAACTGCGTGATGGTGCCACTGGCAACATCGACGCGGCCACTAAGGTTGGCCAGCTGGTCGCTACGCGTGCTAAGGCCGCTGGCGTCTCGCAGGTGGCTTTCGACCGCTCTGGCTTCAAGTACCACGGCCGCGTTAAAGCGCTGGCTGATGCTGCTCGTGAAGCTGGGCTGGAGTTCTAAGTTATGTCAAATAACGACCAAAAGCGCGACGAAGGCTACATCGAGAAGCTGGTTCAAGTTAACCGCGTAGCCAAAACCGTTAAAGGCGGCCGTATCTTCACTTTCACCGCGTTGACCGTGGTTGGTGATGGTAAGGGCCGTGTTGGCTTCGGCCGTGGCAAGTCGCGTGAAGTGCCTGCTGCGATCCAGAAGGCAATGGAAGCTGCTCGCCGCAACATGATCCAGGTTGATCTGAACGGCACCACTCTGCAGTACGCAATGAAGTCCGCTCACGGCGCTTCGAAGGTGTACATGCAGCCTGCTTCTGAAGGTACCGGTATCATCGCTGGCGGCGCTATGCGTGCCGTTCTCGAAGTTGCTGGCGTTCAGAACGTTCTGGCCAAGTGCTACGGCTCGACTAACCCGGTAAACGTGGTTCACGCCACTTTCAAGGGTTTGAAAGCAATGCAGTCTCCTGAATCCATTGCCGCCAAGCGTGGCAAAAGCGTCAAGGAGATCTTCTGATCATGGCTACCGTTAAAGTAACGCTGATCAAAAGCATGACCGGCCGCATCCCTAACCACAAACTGTGCGTTAAGGGTCTGGGTCTGCGTCGCATCGGTCACACTGTAGAAGTCCAGGATACTCCCGAGAATCGCGGGATGATCAACAAGGCTTACTACATGCTGCGTGTCGAGGGTTAATCGATGAAACTCAATGATCTGAGTCCAGCGCCGGGTTCCCGTCGCGAAAAGCATCGTCCGGGCCGTGGTATCGGTAGTGGTTTGGGTAAGACTGGTGGCCGTGGTCACAAAGGTCAGACCTCCCGCTCCGGTGGCACCATTGCTCCAGGCTTTGAAGGCGGTCAACAGCCGCTGCATCGTCGCCTGCCGAAGTTCGGTTTCGTTTCCCTGAAAGCCATGGATCGCGCAGAAGTGCGTCTGTCCGAGTTGGCTAAAGTGGAAGGCGACATCGTCACCGTGCAGTCTCTGAAAGATGCCAACGTGATCAACGTCAACGTTCAGCGTGTGAAAATCATGCTGTCCGGCGAAGTGACTCGCGCTGTTACCATCGGAAAGGGAATCGGCGCCACCAAAGGTGCGCGTGCGGCTATCGAAGCAGCTGGCGGCAAGTTCGAGGAATAAATGGCTAAGCAAGGTGCTCTCTCTGCGCTCGGCAAAGGCGGTATGTCTGAACTCTGGGCTCGTCTGCGTTTTCTGTTCCTGGCGATTATCGTCTACCGAATAGGCGCACACATCCCGGTTCCAGGTATCAACCCGGACCGACTCGCGGACCTGTTTCGACAGAATGAGGGGACCATTCTTAGCTTGTTCAACATGTTTTCCGGCGGCGCGCTGGAGCGGATGAGCATCTTTGCACTGGGGATCATGCCGTACATTTCGGCATCGATCATCATGCAGCTGATGACCGCCGTCAGCCCGCAGCTGGAGCAGTTGAAGAAGGAAGGTGAAGCTGGCCGTCGCAAGATTAGCCAGTACACCCGCTACCTCACTGTCGCTCTTGCTCTTGTCCAGGCTATTGGCATGTCCATTGGTCTGGCGGGGCAGGGCGTTTCGTTCACTGGTGACTTTAGCTTCCATTTCGTCGCGGTAACCACTTTTGTGGCTGGTGCGATGTTCATGATGTGGCTGGGTGAGCAGATTACTGAGCGTGGTGTTGGCAACGGTATCTCGATGTTGATTTTTTCGGGTATCGTCGCCGGTCTTCCGAGAGCGATCGGGCAGTCTTTCGAGTCTGCCCGTCAGGGTGATATCAACATCTTCGCCCTGGTTGCCATCGGTTTGCTGGCAGTAGCGATCATCGGTTTCGTGGTGTTCATTGAGCGTGGTCAGCGTCGTATCGCTGTTCACTACGCCAAGCGTCAGCAGGGCCGCAAGGTCTTCGCTGCGCAGACTAGCCACTTGCCGCTGAAAGTGAACATGGCCGGTGTTATTCCGGCCATTTTCGCGAGCAGCATTTTGCTGTTCCCGGCTTCGCTGGGTGCCTGGTTCGGTCAGTCTGAAGGTATGGGCTGGTTGCAGGACATCTCGCAGTCGATCGCTCCTGGTCAGCCGTTGAATATTCTGCTGTTTAGTGCAGGGATTATTTTCTTCTGCTTCTTCTATACGGCGTTGATGTTCAATCCGAAAGACGTAGCGGAAAACCTGAAGAAGTCCGGTGCCTTTATTCCGGGCATCCGTCCAGGTGAGCAGTCGGCACGCTATATTGATGGCGTTCTGACCCGCTTGACCCTGTTCGGTGCTCTTTACATGACGGCCGTCTGCCTGTTGCCCCAGTTCCTGGTGGTTGCAGCCAACGTTCCGTTCTACCTTGGCGGGACCTCGTTGCTGATCGTCGTCGTGGTTGTGATGGACTTCATGTCCCAAGTACAATCGCACCTCGTTTCGCACCAGTACGAATCCCTGATGAAGAAAGCCAACCTGAAGGGTTACGGCAGCGGCATGCTGCGCTGACCCATAAGGTTCGAGGAGTTGGTGATGAAAGTTCGTGCATCGGTGAAAAAGCTGTGCCGTAACTGCAAGATTATTCGCCGCGAAGGTGTTGTTCGAGTAATTTGCAGCGCGGAACCGCGTCACAAACAGCGCCAAGGCTGAGTGTGATCTGCTTGAAGCCCGGTAGCTAGTGCGCTACCGGGTTGATTATTTGTTATTACAGCGATATTATCTCGCGCCCTATTTCTTGGCTTCCGGGGCGTAGGTAGCTGTCAATTGGAGTCCCACTGAATGGCCCGTATTGCAGGCGTTAACATTCCAGATAACAAGCACACTGTTATCTCGCTGACCTACATCTATGGTGTTGGTCGCACTACTGCGCAGAAAATTTGCGCAGAGACTGGGGTAAACCCAGCCGCAAAGATCAAAGATCTGAGCGACGAGCAGATTGAGCAGTTGCGTGGCGAAGTGGCGAAGTTCACCACTGAAGGTGACCTGCGTCGCGAAATCAACATGAAAATCAAGCGTTTGATGGACCTCGGTTGCTACCGTGGTCTGCGTCATCGTCGTGGTCTTCCAGTACGCGGTCAGCGTACCAAGACTAACGCGCGTACCCGTAAAGGTCCGCGTAAGCCGATCCGCAAGTAATCGCCCACGCGAATCGACAGGAAATTAATCATGGCAAAACCTGCTGCTCGTCCTCGTAAAAAAGTTAAAAAGACAGTGGTTGATGGCATCGCCCACATCCATGCTTCTTTTAACAACACCATCGTGACCATCACCGACCGTCAAGGTAACGCGCTTTCTTGGGCTACCTCCGGTGGTTCGGGTTTCCGCGGTTCCCGCAAGTCCACCCCGTTTGCTGCTCAAGTAGCTGCTGAACGTGCTGGTCAAGCTGCGCTGGAATATGGCCTGAAAAACCTCGACGTTAACGTCAAAGGTCCAGGTCCAGGTCGTGAGTCTGCTGTCCGTGCATTGAACGGCTGTGGCTATAAGATCGCCAGCATCACCGACGTGACGCCAATCCCGCACAACGGGTGCCGTCCGCCGAAGAAGCGCCGCGTGTAATCCAGGAGATTGTAAAGAATGGCTCGTTACATTGGTCCAAAATGCAAACTCGCTCGTCGCGAAGGCACCGATCTCTTCCTGAAGAGCGGCGTGCGCGCGATCGAATCGAAGTGCAACATTGAAGCAGCACCTGGTATCCACGGCCAACGCCGCGGTCGCCAGTCCGACTACGGCACCCAACTGCGTGAAAAGCAGAAGGTCCGTCGTATCTACGGCGTTCTCGAGCGTCAATTCAGCGGCTACTACAAAGAAGCAGCTGGCAAGAAAGGTGCAACCGGTGAAAACCTGCTGCAACTGCTCGAATGCCGTCTGGACAACGTGGTATACCGTATGGGCTTCGGTTCGACTCGTGCCGAATCCCGTCAGCTGGTATCGCACAAGTCGATCAGCGTAAACGGTCAGACCGTTAACGTTCCGTCCTACCAGGTTCGTGCTGGTGACGTGGTTGCTGTTCGCGAGAAAGCAAAAAATCAACTTCGCATTGTCCAAGCTCTCGATCTGTGTGCCCAACGTGGCCGCGTAGAATGGGTAGAAGTAGACACTGAGAAGAAGTCGGGCGTTTTCAAGAACGTTCCAGCTCGCAGTGATCTGTCCGCCGACATCAACGAAAGCCTGATTGTCGAGCTCTACTCCAAGTAAGGGCTAGAAAATAGGTGCATCCATGCAGATTTCGGTAAATGAGTTCCTGACACCCCGCCACATTGATGTGCAGGTTGTCAGTCCAACCCGCGCCAAGATCACTCTCGAGCCTCTCGAGCGTGGCTTTGGCCATACCCTGGGCAACGCGCTGCGCCGCATCCTGTTGTCCTCAATGCCCGGCTGTGCAGTAGTCGAGGCCGAGATTGACGGTGTGCTCCACGAGTACAGCGCCATCGAAGGTGTACAGGAAGACGTAATTGAAATCCTGTTGAACCTTAAAGGTCTGGCTATCAAGCTGCACGGTCGTGACGAAGTTACGCTGACCTTGTCGAAGAAGGGTTCGGGGGTGGTTACCGCTGCCGATATTCAGCTGGATCATGATGTCGAGATCGTTAACCCCGATCACGTAATCGCTAACCTGGCGTCTAACGGCGCCCTGAACATGAAGCTCGTAGTAGCTCGTGGTCGTGGTTATGAACCGGCCGACTCGCGTCAGAGCGATGAAGACGAAAGCCGCAGCATCGGTCGCTTGCAGCTTGACTCTTCGTTCAGCCCGGTTCGCCGTATCGCATACGTGGTGGAAAACGCCCGTGTCGAGCAGCGTACTAACCTGGACAAGCTGGTTATTGATCTGGAAACCAACGGTACTCTGGATCCTGAAGAGGCTATTCGCCGCGCTGCAACCATTCTGCAACAGCAGTTGGCTGCGTTCGTCGACCTCAAGGGTGACAGTGAGCCAGTGGTTGTCGAGCAGGAAGACGAGATCGATCCGATCCTGCTTCGCCCGGTTGACGATCTGGAACTGACTGTACGTTCGGCTAACTGCCTTAAGGCGGAAAACATCTACTACATCGGCGACCTGATTCAGCGTACCGAAGTAGAGCTGTTGAAGACTCCGAACCTGGGCAAGAAATCCTTGACTGAAATCAAGGACGTTCTGGCCTCCCGCGGTCTGTCCCTCGGCATGCGCCTCGACAACTGGCCGCCTGCAAGTCTTAAGAAGGACGACAAGGCGACTGCCTGATCGTCGTAATCACCGAACGTAGTGTTTGGTAAGGAATGAACCATGCGTCATCGTAAAAGTGGTCGTCACCTGAGCCGCACCAGCTCGCACCGCAAGGCCATGTTCCAAAACATGGCGGTGTCGCTGTTCGAGCACGAGCTGATCAAAACTACACTGCCGAAAGCTAAAGAACTGCGCCGCGTTGCCGAGCCGCTGATCACTTTGGCCAAGACAGACAGCCTGGCTAACCGCCGTCTGGCTTTCGACCGTACCCGTTCGAAAGCTATCGTTGGTAAGCTCTTCAACGACCTGGGCAAGCGTTACGCTACCCGTGAGGGTGGCTACCTGCGCATCCTCAAGTGCGGTTTCCGCGCTGGCGACAACGCGCCTATGGCGTACGTCGAGTTGGTTGATCGTGCTACTGCCGGCGAAGCTGTATCTGCCGAGTAAGACGTCAGTCTGAAACAAAGAACCGGGCCTAGTGCCCGGTTTTTTGTGTCTGTAAGAAACGCGCCATTTATACAAGCGTCTCCTTTGTCCGCAACGTCACTATGTGATGGGAGTGTTCATTAGTATTTTTCTATCGATTGCTGCAAGTTAATGAATTTGTAGCTGTCATATTGATGGTCAATACTCCTTCTCAGCCGATAGCCGGCAGTTCAAGACCGACAGATGAAGGAAGATCGTATGAGCCAGAACAAAACGCTTACCACCGCCAGCGGCGCTCCTGTTGCCGACAACCAGAATTCCCGCTCCGCCGGCCCTCGTGGTCCGCTGCTGCTCGACGACTTTCACCTGATCGAGAAGCTTGCCCACTTCAACCGCGAAAACATTCCTGAGCGCCGGGTACACGCGAAGGGCTCGGGCGCCTACGGCACCTTCACCGTGACTCGCGACATCACTCAGTACACCAGCGCCAAGCTGTTTGAGTCTGTTGGCAAGCAAACCCCGACGTTCCTGCGATTCTCCACGGTGGGTGGCGAGCGTGGCTCGGCTGATACCGAGCGCGATCCACGGGGTTTTGCCTTGAAGTTCTACACCGAGGAAGGCAACTGGGACATCGTCGGCAACAACACACCGGTATTCTTCATTCGCGACCCGCTGAAGTTTCCCGACTTTATCCACACCCAGAAACGCCTGCCGCAGAGCAACTTGAAAAGTGCCCAGATGATGTGGGACTTCTGGTCCCATTCGCCTGAGGCGCTGCACCAGGTCACCATCCTGTTTTCCGACCGCGGCATCCCGGATGGCTACCGTCACATGCACGGCTTCGGCAGTCATACCTATAGCCTGATAAGCGCTCTCGGTGAGCGGTACTGGGTCAAGTGGCACTACAAAACCAAGCAGGGCATCAAGAACCTCGCACCGGCCGAAGCGGCTCGCCTGGCGGGTACCGATCCAGATTACGCCCAGCGCGACCTGTTCAATGCCATTGAGCGCGGCGATTTCCCGAAATGGAGCGTGTGCATTCAGGTCATGACCGAGGCTCAGGCTGCGGCGCACTACGAGAACCCGTTCGACGTGACCAAAACCTGGTCGCAGAAAGAGTTTCCGCTGATTGAAGTGGGGGAACTGGAGCTGAACCGCAACCCGCAGAATTATTTCGCCGAGGTGGAGCAAGCGGCGTTCGGTCCAAGCAACATGGTGCCTGGTGTTGGTCTTTCGCCGGATCGCATGCTGCAAGGGCGAGTATTCGCTTACGCCGATGCCCATCGCTATCGTGTAGGCACCAATCATCAGCAGTTGCCAGTAAACGCCCCACGCAGTCCGGTCAATACCTACCAGCGCGATGGCTCGATGGCCTTAGGCAACAATGGTGGTGCGGCGCCGAACTACGAGCCCAACAGTTATGTGGAGTCGCCGAAGCAGGCACCTCGCTACGCTGAACCGGCATTGTGCCTGAGCGGCGCGGCCGATCGTCACGATCATCGCGAAGACACTGACTACTACAGCCACGCAGGCGCGTTGTTCCGCCTGATGAACGAGCAGCAGAAAACCCTGCTGGTCAGTAACATTGCCGGTGCGATGGCGGGCGTCTCCAGTGACGTGGTTGATCGGCAACTGCAGCATTTCTACAAAGCTGATCCGGCGTATGGAGAAGCAATCGCAACGCTGCTCAACGTACAGCTTAACGAAGTCTAAATGAGAAGCAGAACCGCCCTTGTTTGGGCGGTTTTTGCGTTATTTAAGCTGCTTTTCTCAGAATATCTTCGCTTTTATTGCGTCTGTCGAGTGACGTTACGGTCAGCTTGGTTCAAACTATAACTTTCAAGCAGGGAGATGTAGGGCGATGCAAGGCCACCCAGACGTAATCGATTACCTCAACACGTTGCTGACCGGCGAACTGGCCGCGCGTGATCAATATTTCGTTCATTCGCGGATGTATGAGGACTGGGGTTTCACCAAGCTCTACGAACGTATCAACCACGAGATGGAAGAAGAGGCCGGGCACGCCGATGCACTGATGCGCCGGATTCTGATGCTCGAAGGCACCCCACGCATGCGCCCGGATGATCTCGATGTCGGCACCACGGTGACAGAGATGCTCGAAGCGGATTTGCGCCTGGAATACAAAGTACGGGCCGCGCTGTGCAAAGGCATCAAGCTTTGCGAGCAGCACAAGGACTATGTCAGCCGCGAGATGCTGCGGGTTCAGTTGCATGACACCGAAGAAGATCACACTTACTGGCTGGAGAAACAGCTGGGTCTGATCAAGCTGATCGGTCTCGAGAATTACCTGCAATCCCACGCATGATTGCGTAAGTGAAGCCCCGCACTTTTCTGTAGGAGCGAGCATGCTCGCGAGAAACCTGAGGGCGCCGCGGTGACTCAAGATGCCCGCGTTATCGTTAACGACGATCGCGAGCATGCTCGCTCCTACAGTGTCTAGTCCTGAAATAGGTTTACACCTGTTTCAGTCTCAAAACGCCCGATGCACCGCATCGGGCGTTTTGTATTTCAAGGCCAGATGTGGCCGCTC
>NZ_LMLH01000016.1 GCF_001421885.1 Pseudomonas sp. Leaf48 | reverse complement strand
TCGAGTTGGTCGATCTTGAGTTTGTGGCGGCTGTGGTCGTAAAAAGTGCGCAGCGGATTGCTCATGCTCAGTCCTTCCTGGTCTGCGGGGGACGGGCAGGAAAGGCAGTGCTTTCACCCGGGTCCTGGGGGATGAAAGCATTGAAAAATTGGAGAACAGTTGAAATAGGAAGCTTCTGAGGTGTGTGTAGGACGCGTCCAAAAAGTTGCAGTGCTTGATCTGTAGGGTTTATTCGTCTCTGGTTTTTGTGGCGAGGGGTTGCGTGTGGCGCAGGTCAATTGTAGGAGCGAGCAGGCTCGCGATGGCGGTTAACGATGACGCGGGCATTCTGGATGCCCGCGGCGCTCTCGGGTTTTTCGCGAGCGTGCTCGCTCCTACAGGGGTCGGGGCTGTTCGCGGATTTTGTGGATGGCACAGATCAACTGTAGGAGCGAGCAGGCTCGCGATAGTGGTTAACGATGACGCGGGCATTTGGTTACTCGCCCGATCCNTGGAAAGCTCTGCCTGTAGGAGCGAGCAGGCTCGCGATGGCGGTTAACGATGACGTGGGCATTCTGGATGCCCGCGGCGCTCTCGGGTTTTTCGCGAGCGTGCTCGCTCCTACAGGGGTCGGGGCTGTTCGCGGATTTTGTGGATGGCACAGATCAACTGTAGGAGCGAGCAGGCTCGCGAGGGTGGTTAACGATGACGTGGGCATTCTGGATGCCCGCGGCGCTCTCGGGTTTTTCGCGAGCGTGCTCGCTCCTACAGGGGTCGGGCTGTTCGCGGACTTTGTGGATGGCACAGATCAACTGTAGGAGCGAGCAGGCTCGCGATGATGGTTAACGATGACGCGGGCATTCTGGATGCCCGCGGCGCTCTCGGGTTTTTCGCGAGCGTGCTCGCTCCTACAGGGGTCGGGGCTGTTCGCGGATTTTNGCGCTCTCGGGTTTTTCGCGAGCGTGCTCGCTCCTACAGGGGTCGGGGCTGTTCGCGGATTTTGTGGATGGCACAGATCAACTGTAGGAGCGAGCAGGCTCGCGATAGTGGTTAACGATGACGCGGGCATTCTGGTTACTCGCCCGATCCAGTAGTACCCTCACCCTCCGGTACCACCTTGTTCTGCGTCAAATACCGCTCCAGCGTCTCGTTGGTCGGCGAGTTGTCCCCGGCCACCTGCCACAAGCGCCGCTCGATGCCCTGCGCCAGCATATGCCCCACCGCCGCCTCGATCGCCGACAGCACACACAATTGCGCCGGTTCGTTAGTGGTGTAGCCCACCTCGGCCTCCAGCAACTTCTTGAACTCGATGAACTTGAACACCCCGGCGCTGCGGGCCACGGAGTAGATCGTCTTGCTGGTCATCACGTTGGCCAGCACCTGGCCGCTGCGCACGTCCACCGCCCGCAGGTTCACCGTGACCTGATCCACGCGATACTCCCGGGCAATGTCGATGCCCAGATAGCGCGCCCCTTCCCCGCCGCTGCGCACGTTGGTGTCATAGGCGATGATGCCGCCTTCGAGCATCATGTTCGCCGCCTGCAGCGGTGGCAGTTCCCCCATGATGTTCACCGGCGTATTGGGTTTCTTTTGCGAGGCGCGGATGATCTTGCGTTCGGTCAGCAGGTTCTGCAGCCCTTCGCGCTCAAGCACCACGAACCAGCCGCTGGCCTGCAACGCATCCATCAGCATGCTTGCCGCGCCCTGCGTGACACTGGTGGAGAACGAGCTGGCCGGGGTCGGCTTGTACTGACCGGTCTGGTCGCGGAAGCCATAGACCACCGCCATCAACCGCCCCTTGGGCCGTGGCATTTTGAGCAAGTCGTAGTAGGTCGAAGCCCTGGGGGTCAGGGTCGGCGTTTCCGTGTCCTGTTCGGCGGACATCGGCTCGCGCAGACCACAGCCGCAAAGCGCCGCCAGCAACATCCCCAGCACGATTGTTTTTTTCATGTCTGTAACTCCCCATCAACCCGAATCCCCTTCAAGGGGCGATGCCATTCACCTGGATTTCCGACACTTCACCGGTCAAACGATCGGTGACATTGATGGTCAGTGCCCCGGAGTCGTCGATCACATCGACGATAAAAGCGTCCGTTGACAGGCTCCCCGTGTTGCCCGTGGAGATGTTGTCGAGCAATTGCCCCAGCAATCGCGATTGCAGCTGACTGGTAAAACGCTCCAGAGCCGAAGTCGCGGCCACCGTGGTGCGGTCTTTCAAGTCAGGGTCGTCGTAGTCGTTCTGTGACTGGGCGTTGTTGAGCAACCAGGTGCCGTTCAGCGGGTTGCCACCAAACGACGGGTTGACGGGGGTGTACACCAGTTCGGTAGCCTGGACCAAGCCGCAACCGCCGAGGCCGAGCAGACACAGGCCGGTACGTTGCAAGAAAGTTTTTTCCCTCATAGTTCGTCCCTCTCAAGGTCGGTGGTGTCCTGCAACAGGGCTTCCAGCTTGCGCCGCACGATCTGCGCGCGGACCAGGTCGGCTGCCTCATAGGCCTCGTCTTTCAACTCCACGGTGTTCGGCGGCAGAAAGCGTCGATACACCAGGCGTTGCTGAAACTCCACGGTCACCAGGCTGCCCCAGCGCGCCGAAGGTCTTTCCCGTACCACCAGGTTGAAATCCATCGGGCTGGTGGCACGCAGGCGTTCACTGAACGAGTAATAAAAGTCATGGCCGATGTGCGAGATGGTGTCGTCGATGATGAAACCGAGCATCTCGTCTTCTTCACCCCAGGCCAGGCTCGCGCTGAACATCAGCACCAGCGCCGCCAGCCAGCTGCGATTCATGGTTGCAACGCCTGGGGGGCATTGGACTGGCCTTTGGCGGGGCCGGAGGTGCCGTCGAGGAAGGCTTTTTCGGCGACGAACTGCCAGTCCTTGTAGCTGGCCATGCCATTGAAGTCCGACCACTGACTGGGGAAGTCCGCCTGCTTCAGCGGCCTCTGCTCGGAGGGGCAGTACACCCCGGTAATACGTCCGTCAGTGCCGCGCATCAGCTCCCACTCGCCGCCGCCGACAGGGTCCGGATACAACTGGCGGATATGTCGCTTGGCCGAGGGGAAACGCTCGTCCTGCAACAATTCGGCAAGCTCTTTGGGGTACAAGGCCACGCCTGGCGAACTGCGGTAATAGCTGCGCAGCGCCTGGGCATACTGAGTGCCGACCCAAAGCAACTGGCGCTCGCGATCGCGGCGGGCGGCGGTGGCCCACAACTCCCCGGCACTGGCCAGGCCCATGCCCATCACCATGATCAGAAACAGCACACCCAGGTAGGTGAAGCCGTCCTCGCGCGCAGGCTTACCACTCGGAATAACGGCTGCCATCACGCGCCCTCCCTGTAGCGCCACTCTTGATATCGGCCACCCCGCCCGCCACGCCTTCGGGCGGTGCCACCAAGACCCAGGTGTCCTTGCGCTCGGCGATCGGGTCGGTCGGCAGAACGCGCAGGTAGCGCTGTTCGACCAGTTGATCAATGGAGTCGGGATACCGCCCGGTATCGCCGTAGTAGTGGTCCAGCGCCTCACGCATGGCCGACAGGCTCTGGCGCAGGGTGGTCTCTTTCGACGCCTCCAGGCTGTTGAAATAGCGTGGCAAGGCGATCGTCATCAAGGTGGCGATGATTGCCATGACCACCATCAGTTCCAACAGGGTAAAGCCCTTTTGCCGACGCATGATTTCACCACTCCCGATAGGTGACGCCGTTGAGCCCCTTGCCGCGGGCCTTGGAGTAAACGTCAAAGACGTCCTCGCCCTCCCGCGGGTTCTCGGCCGAACTGTCATAGGAACGCAGGCCCCAGCCGCCTTCGTCGTCGCGCTTGACCACTGCCAGCGGATCGCGGGGGATGCGCCGCAGGAAATAGAACTTGCCACCCTTGGCGCTGCGCACGTCACGCACGCCATCGACCAGTATTTTCAGGTTCGGCGGATAGCCACTGCTGTTCAGTGTCTTCTCGATGTAACCGGCATCGAATGCCCGCTTGTAAGCGTCGATGGCATCGCGAATCTGGTACAGCGCGGTGCGCAGTTCCTGCTCTTTGCCCCGGCGCACCACGGTCTCGGTCAGCGGTGCGGCCATGGAGGCCAGCAGACCGATCAGGGCCAGCGTCACCACGACTTCGACCAAGGAAAAACCGCGTTGCGAGGCGTTCATGATCAAGGCTTCTCGATGGTCACGGTGGTGGCAATCGGCGAGGCCATGTTCGGCGCCTGGACCGATGCACCCATGGAACGATCCGGTGCCTGGATGTGCATGCTGGTTTCGGTGCCGGTCGGGAATTCCATGTCCGACGGACTCTGGTACGGCAGGTTGCGCACAATGCGCGGGGTGATCGACAGCACCAGCTCGGATTTGATGACGTCGTCCCGGTTGCTGCCGAACAAACGGCCCAGGCCGGGAATGTCGCCAAGACCCGGGATCTTGTTGCCGGTGCTGCCATGGTCGTTGCGCACCAGGCCGGCGAGGATCTGCGTTTCGCCGTCATGCAGACGCAAGGTGGTCTGGGCGTTGCGGGTATCGACCTGGACCGGGATGGTGCCCTGGCGGGTCGGTTCCAGTGGCGTGGCGTTGCTGACTTCCAGCGCGACCTTGATGGCCACTTCGTTGTTCAGGTGCACGGTGGGTTGCACTTCCAGTTTCAAACCGACATCGAGGTAAGTCACGCTCTCGGTGATCACCGGCCCCTGGGTCGAAGGCACCGAAGTGGCGCTGATGATCGGCACCCGCTGACCGATGTGGATACGCGCCTGTTCACGGTTGCTGACCCGTATCACCGGGCTTGCCAGGGTGTTGATGTCCTTGTCCTGGGCGTTGATCTTGGCCTGTGGTGACGGGTTGATGGTGATCCGGCCGGAGTTGATGCCTTTGAGTTGATCAAGGAGGGTCACCGCCGATCCGTCGCTGTTGACGACACCAAAGGTGTTCGGCCATTGCAGGCCAAGGTCGAGAATGCGCTGGCGGGCCACTTCCATGACTTCTACTTCCAGCACCACTTCGGGGTTGGACTGGTCCTGGGACTGCAGCAGTTTCTCGGCCATGCGGATGGCATCGCTGCTGTCACGCATGGTCAGGGTATTGAGGCGTTCGTCGACGAACACGTCACGGGTCTTGAGCATGGTCTTGACCATGTTCAACGCAGTGTTGGCATCGATGCTGGTCAGGTAGAAGGTACGCATCACCAGCTCCTGATAATCCTTGATCTTCTGCGGCGAGTCGGGGTAGATCAGCAAGGTGTTTTCATTCACCACTTTCTGATGCAGCTGGTTCTGTTGCAGCAGCAGTTCCACGGCGTCTTCGATGCGCACATCACGCACGAAGATAGTGGCTTTCATGTCCGGGCGCAGGTCCTTGTCGAAAATGAAATTCAGACCGGCAACCTGGGACAGCACTTCAAAGATGGTCTTGAGGTAGGCGTCCCGAAACTCCAGGGTCACCGGCCGGTCGAGACGGGTGCGCAGCTGCGGGTACGCCACCACGTTGCGGCTCTGTACCAGACGGATGTTGCCTTGCAGTTCCAGGGCGCCTTCGTTTTTCGGGTCCAGCTCGAGAATCTGTTTGACCTGGCGGTCGGCGCCGTAGATGTCGCCGCGACGCAGGTCGCCGCGGGCCAGTTCAAGCTTCTCATCCATGCTGCGCAGGTAGTCGAGCTGACGCAGGGAATCCTGGGCGCGACGGTTGTTCGGTTCAATGTTCAGCACCCGGCTGTAGGACATGCGAGCCCCGGCGAAATTTCGCTGGGTCCGGTCCATGTCGCCCTGGGTCATCAGCGCCTTCACCGCACGGGTGCGACCGTTGTTCAGGGCGATGTGCAGCTGTGTATCGCGCGGATTTTCACGCAACCCCTCTTCGATGCGAGCCAGACCTGCTTCATACTGGCCCGCCTCGATCAGGTCGGACGCTTCCTCGTTGGCGAGCTGCGCCGTACTGCACGCAGCCAGCCCTAAACAGATCGCAAGGCTCAACAGCAAACGGGATCGGTTCATTGCGTGCTCCCCACAGACAAGGTCTGCGATAAACGCAGCGGCAGGTAGACCAGGCTCAGTTCCGCATCGGAAATCCGCTCGATCCGCCAGGTTTCGTCGATCACATCCCCTTTGCGCACGACGTAGATCTTTTCGCCGCTCTGCAAAAACACCTGCAGATCGGAGCGGTCAGCCAGCCTGCCGACAAACTCGAAGGGCACTGGCGGTGCAGTGGGGACTTGCACCTCTGGAGTCACGTCTACCGGTTGTTCGATGACGGTGGCGAGTGCCGGCGCGGCTTTCCAGCTGCGGGTAACGAACAGATCGCCCGCCGGGCTCAGGTCCTTGATCGCCACCGGCAAGGCGCCGGCTGGCGCGGCAGTCTGTGGGGCAGTTTTTGTGCCTTTGGCCGGGGTGGTCACGCTGGCGACCGCCAGGTCGCTGTCATCATCACGTTTGAGCAATTCGGGAATCCAGGCCAGCGCCGCCGCCACGCCGAAGAACGCCAGCCAACTCACAACACGTTTGGTATTCATCATGACCTCGACAGGTAAAGGGTCATGCGGATCCGCCCGGTCAGGTCGGTATCGGCGATTTTCTTGCGCTGCAACTCCACGTCCTCAAGCACCACCGCCGGCAACTGGCCGAGCAAGGCGTGCAAAAAGCGCCGTAGTTGCGGATAGCTGCCGCGCACCGGCAACAGAATCTGGTACCGCGCCAGGTGGGTCTTGGGGTCGATGCCCAGGGAGTATTCACCCCGGGCCAGGGTGATGCGCTCCTGGGCAGCCAGGGCGTAGATCTTGTCGATGGCGACGGTGGCCTGGGGCTGTGACGGCAGCTTGCTGCGGAAGTCGTCGAGCTGACGCTGCGGCACCACCGGGGCGGTGACTGTGCCGTCCTCGACCCGGGCCAGGTACTCGCTGGCTTCGCGGGTCTGCTGGCTCAGGTGCTGCAGCGACTGCCAGTCCGGCAACAATCCGGCCAGGCCGTAGGTCAGCGCCAACACCAGCATTGCCAACCCGGTGAGGCCTGGTACACCCAGGCCCTGCAGGTATTCGTGGACGATCAATTTAGGGATTTGCATCGCCGATCTCCCAGGTAGCTGACAGGTTGAACTGCACCGGGTGTTCCGGCACGTTGGCAACGATTTCGTGACTGAGCAGCGAGACATCGGACAGCTCTTCGCTGGCCTCCAGACGCCGGTGGAAGTCGAGCATGGCGTCCAGGTCGCGCGCCTCGGCGCTGATCCGCACCTGGCCCTTGCGAGCGTCCGGGGTCAGGGTCAGCAGGGCCACGTTTTCCCGTGGCATGGCTTCCAGCGAGGCGAACAAACGCTCCCAGGGCCGGCGCAGTTGCAGGGAGACCTTGCGCATTTCCGCGAGGTTGTGCGCCTGCTCGCGGGTTTGCGCCGGGGTCAGGCTGACCTTGCCGCCGGTGTCACCGGTGAGCACACGCTGGGCGGTTTGCAGGTGGCCCTGCTGTTGTTCGGCCTCGCCGCTCAAGTGCTGCTGCACCAGCAGGCAGGTCAGCGTCAGCACCACGCCACCGGCCAGCAGGCTCCAGCCCAGGGGACCGGCGCGGCGACGGGGCTGAAAGTCGAGCACCAGGGCGCGCATTTCAGGCCACCGCCCGAGACATGACGTACAGGCTATCGCGTACGGATGTCCGGTCTTCGTCAAGGCTGCGCAGGTGCACACCGGGCACTTCGGGGTGTGAGTCAACACGTGCCGGGGCATGCAGGTAAACGTTCAGTGGCCGCTCGCTGGTAGAGGCCTGCAACTGGGTTTCGCGGCCGATCAGCGCGGTCAATGCAGCATCGCTGTCGCTGCTGCCCACCGAGCGCACCGAACTCCAGCGCCCTTCCCGGGCCAGCAACAGTACGCTGCGCACCGGCTCGGCGACCACGAACAGGAAGTCGCCGGCGTCGAAGCTCTTATCGAAATGATTGAACGCTGCCATCAGGTACGGCTGCACCGAACGCAGGCGCAGGCCTCGAGCGCTGGCCAGGCTGCGCAGACGATCGAGCAGGCCTTGCGGCAGCGCACTGGCCACCCGGTCGTAGCCCGCAGGCTCGGCCGACAACACCAGGCTCCAGGGTTGCGTCGGTGCTCCGTAGAGGTCCTCGAAACACAGCTGGGCAAAACCGAGCAGTTCGCTCGGGGTGCTGATCTGGTCGCTCCACGGCACCAGACAAAACCGGCTGAAGTGTCCGGAAATCACCACGGTCAGCTCCGCCCTGGTGGTGACATGTTCGGCCAGCAGGCGGTCGAGGGTGTCCAGCGCGACGGTCCAGGCCTGGAAGCCTTCGTCGATGTAGCCGACGCTGCCCAGCCAGTGGGTGGCGCTGCCCTGGCGCTGACCCAGGCCGACGCCACTGGCGCCGAGCACGGCGACGTATTGATCACGAGATAAAAGTGACACGATTGATCTCCTCGAGAGTGGTACGACCTTGTTCCACCAGTTCAAGCGCCGATTCGCGCAACAGACGCAAGCCACGTTTGCAGGCATGGGCCTTGATTTTCGAAATGGGCTGACGCTCGACGATCATTTGCCGCAGTTCGTCGTCCAGGTGCAGCAGCTCGGCAATGGCGCTGCGTCCGCGATATCCGGTGCCACGGCAATGGCCGCAACCCTTGCCGTGAACGAAGTGGTAGTGCGCGACCTGAAGCGGGTCGAGCCCCGAGGCCTGCAACTCTTCCTCGCTGGGGCTGTAGGCTGTGCTGCAACTGGTGCAGACCAGCCGAATCAGGCGCTGAGCCAGCACCGCATTGAGCGCGGAGACGAGACTGTATGGGTCGATTTCCATCTGGGTGAAGCGGCCAATCACGTCGAACACGTTGTTGGCGTGAATGGTGGTGAACACCAGGTGACCGGTGAGCGCCGACTGCACGGCGATCTGCGCAGTGTCCGGGTCGCGGATTTCGCCGACCATGATCTTGTCCGGGTCATGGCGCAGGATCGAGCGCAGGCCACGGGCGAACGTCAGGCCTTTCTTCTCGTTGACGGGAATTTGCAGCACGCCCGGCAGTTGGTACTCCACCGGGTCCTCAATGGTGATGATCTTGTCCACGCCGTGGTTGATCTCGGTAATCATCGCGTACAGGGTGGTGGTCTTGCCGCTGCCGGTGGGGCCGGTCACCAGCACCATGCCGTAGGGTTCGGCCGCCAGCCGGCGCAGCTGGCGCAGGGTGTCCTCTTCAAAACCCAGGGCCTGCAATTGCACGCCACAGACCTTGTCCGCCAGGTCCTGCTTGTCGAGCACCCGCAGTACCGCGTCCTCGCCGAAAATGCTCGGCATGATCGACACCCGAAAGTCGATCTGGCGGCCGCTGATACCGATTTTGAAGCGCCCGTCCTGGGGTACGCGTTTTTCGCCAATGTCCAGTTCGGCCATGACCTTGACCCGGGAAATCACCTGTTCGGCAAACTCGCTGCCCTGGATCTTGCTGATGTTGTTCAACACACCATCGATCCGGTACTTGATCACCAGCCCGCTGCCGGTGGTACCGAGGTGGATGTCACTGGCGTGCATTTTCAGCGCGTCGTACAGGGTTGAGTTGACCAGCTTGACCACCACGCTGGCGTCTTCACTGATGCTGGTCAGCGACAGGCTTTGCAGGGTGTCGATTTCGGCGCCGCCTTCGGCCTGGGCATTGAGCGATTCCACCGCGTGGAAGCTTTCTTCGTGGCGCGCCAGGTAGGCCTTGAGGTCGTCGGCATGCACCAGGTACAGCGGCGCCCCATGCAGGCAATCGTCGATCCAGGCCAGGCGTGCAGTGTCGAAGGGGTCGGCAAACACGCCGATGACCGCATCGTCGTGTCGCAGCAGGATGAATTCACGCTTGAGGCATTGGGCCAGGGTGACCCGATCGAAGACCGGGGTCGACTGGAACAGGCTGTCGGTGTCCAGTACCGGATAATGCAGGGTCGCACCGAGGCACTGAATGAACGGCATGGGTGCCAGTTCGGACAACTCTGCAAGAGCGTTCAGTACTCGCTCGCCGGAAGAGGCCGCCAGGGCCCTTGCCTGGGCCAATTGCTCACTGCAGAAGCGTGACGGTACAGATTCCAGCGGCGCCGGTTCTGCGGCAAGGGATAGACGGTCCATGGCTTGCTCTCCAACGCCCGGGGCTTTGAGCCCTGTCGGCGCGGCGAGCAATTACGGCGGGGGCCGAAACCTCTTGTCGCGCCATTACTCCCCGGTGAGCAATTGTTCGTCGTCTGGCGCCATGGAAGCCGATGAACTGCGTCGGCGATCTGCAAGCACCCAACTACCGTCGTACAACTGCAGCGGGAAACTCTCGGTCCTGCTCTGGCGTCGTTCGACAAAGCCTGCAGAAGTGCTCACGCCCGCTTTGGGTTCGCGCTTAACCCCTAGAAGATCACAGACTGCCCGGGCCAATTCCGCCATTGGAAAGGGTTTGAACAGGATGTGGCTGACGCCTTTTTGCCGGGCCCGCTCACAGACTTCAGCGGTTGGATGCCCGGTAATCAGCACGAAATGACACTTCCCGTTCCGGCGGACGGCATCGAGCACCTCAAAGCCTTCGATATCGGGCAAGCGGTAATCGAACACCATCACATTGGGGTGGAATTCATCGGCCTCACCGATTCCGTCTACCCCGTTATGAGCAATTCTGACTTCCAGCCCTTGCGCCTGCAGGTAATCCTGGAGGTTATGTGCAAGCAGCTGTTCGTCTTCGACAACCAGTACTTTGTTCACCAAGGTGGACTCCTTGAAACCGCAGGTCCGGGATTTGAACCTGTCAGAGTGCGCGCCCTATCGGGACTAACGCACACTTCATGCCAGGCTGGGTGCCGGTAATATCAGGTTTTCATGTCCTTGAATTTAAAAACAATGCCATCTGGTACGCAAGTTCCATCCCCCAGACTCGGGGAAAACCATCGGACTGGCATTGAAGTTTTTCCCCCACTTTCGGGGAATTCCCCTATTCATCGTCAATCCGCTCGATTCGATTGCTTGACCGCAACTGCGCCAGTGCCTGTAGACGAGCCTGCACCTGTTTTTGCCGGGCGAGGTACGCCCGAACCATGTCAAGTCCTTGCTCTTCTGGGACATCCGCCGCCTCCAGGTGGTTCTGTAAATTAATCAGATGCCAGCCCAGCGCAGTGCGAACCGGTTCACTGACCGCCCCCGGCGCCAGGGCAAAAGCCGCGGCCTCGAACTGCGGCAGCATACGCCCGCGAGGGAAGTAACCCAGGTCGCCACCCGCACTGGCCGAAGCGTCTTCGGAGGCGCTGCGGGCCACCGTGGCAAAATCAGCTCCAGCGGCGATCGTCGCACGTAGTTCAACCAAGCGTAGCCGTGCGGCCTCGACGGTGGAAGCGTCTGCTGCGGGGGCAACTTTAATCAAAATGTGTCTGGCCTGGACTTCCTCTGGCCGGCTCATCTGCGCGCGGTGTTCGGCATAAAAGTCCCGGACCTCCTGTTCGTCAGGCTCGCCGGCCTTGGTGAGATCGTTAAACACCTGCCGGGCCGCCAGTTCGCGACGGGTATATTCGATGTAACCGGCCTCGTCGAAACCGGCATCGTCCAGGCGCCGGACGAACACCTGCGCGCCGCCCATCGCCTGCCGTGTCTGCTCGACCTGATCCTGCACAGCCTCATCACTGATCACCACACCGCGCCTGAGCGCCTCCTGCCACAACAATTCCCGGTCGATCAAAGCGTCCAGCGCCGCCCTGCGCAACTGCTCGTAGGCCTTGGGATTGCGAATGCTGCCCACCGCCCGGCCTTGATCCTCCAGGTACTCGGCGAAATAACGCTCCAGGCGCAACTGGGAAATTTCCTCGCCATTGACCCGCGCCACGGCCGGACCATTGCTGCACCACGCCACGGGCAACCACAGCGCCGACAGGACCAGCAAAGCGTTGAGTTTCATGATCGGCCTCCAGTCAGGGCGCGGCGACAATGGGTTTGTAGGGAGCAACCAGATAGAAGCGCTGGTCGGGCAGATCCACCGTGACGATATGCGCACCGCTCAAGCCCAGGCGCCGTCCCGGGCCGAAGCTGATCAGCGGCGTCAGACCGGTGTCGAAGTCATGCAGGCCTTCGAGGGCATTGACCAGCTTTTCGCGGCTGGCATCGCGCCCGGCCTGCTTCATGCCTTCGCCAAGCAGCATCATCGAACTGAACGCGCCCACCTGCAGCACCCCGTACTGGCCACCGAGCCCCTGATGCTCGCGCAACTGGGTCAGGGCCAGGCGCCCGGCGTGGGTCCAGTCGCTGGGTACGAATGGATAGGCGAGAAATACCCGACGGGAAAAATCATTGGGCACCTGCAACAGATTCCCCGCCACCTGGTTCGACGCGGCGAACAGGTAGGGCACCTGCCCCGCCGTGCGCAAACGATCGGCAAGACTGCTGAAACCGCTGCCGCTGCCCAGGTAAAACACCGATCGCGAGCCCAGCGGCAACTCATCCCGGGTCGGGTCGTAGGCAAGCAGGCGCACGTCTTTCCAGGCGTGATCCTGCAAGTACTGACTGAGTTCCTGTGCTGCCAGCCGTTGCCCGGGCTCATCCGGGTAGGCAACCAGCGTCGGCCCCGGCAACACTCGCAGGCTGGAGCCGGCATAGTCGGCCAGGGCAATCATCTGTTCGCGCAACCCCGGCAACGGTTCGAAAATCTGCGGGCTGGCCTGCACCGTGCCCTGCATGGACAACGGCCCGATCAGGGGAATACCGGCCTTTTCCAGGCGTGCCGCAAGGTCCGGGTCGAGTGCCGGCGCCAGCGGAGCGATCATGGCAAAGACCTGTTCCTGCTCAATCAGACGCTCCAGCGCCTGTTCGGCGCTGGCGCGGTCGGTACCGGGGTCAAGGATGGTCAGGCGCAAATGCCGGCCATGAATCCCGCCTGCGCCATTGATGCGCGCCACGCAGCCCTTGAGCACCGCCGCCACCGTGGCGCCCTCCTCGCTCAACGGTCCCGACCCTGGTAACAATGTCCCCAGGTGCAGGCTGTCGGGGGTCAGACCCGGATCGCGATCATCGGCCAGGCGCTTGAGGTAGGCGGTGAGGTTGCGCTGATCGTTGATCGAGAGCACGAACCTTGGCATCGTCGGGTCAAGCCGATTGTTGCCGGGGTCGCGCCCCTCCTGTATCGCCCGCGCCACGCTGGCTTCGCTGTAGGCCGGGTAATTGCGGCCATTGATCTGCTGCTGGCCATGACTGCTGGTCAGCCGCGACCAGCTCAGGTCCGGTGGTCGCACCCCACCCTCCGGTCGGCCGAGGCCGTCGGCGCCATGGCAGTTGGCGCACGGCAGGCTGGTAGCGGGCAGTACCATGTCGGCCGCGCCGACCCGGGCCATGAGGGGGGCACCGCTGGCGGACACACCTTCGCGGTACAGTCGCTTACCGGCACTTTCGCTGACAGTCAGCGGCAGCGCCTGCACGCTCAGGGTGATGCCGCCGAGCAAGAACAGGCCAAGAACCAGGACAGTATTCATGGCCGGCACTCAGCGCCCGGCCACAGGCATTGTCAGCAACTGCAAGCGCTGGGCAATGGCGGCGGCCGGGGCATCGGGACGGATTTTGCTCCAGCGCTTGTTCGCCACGTCACCGACGATCAGTTGGGTCGAATGTTGCTCGGGGGTCGGTACGATCTGGCCAATGCGCCCTAGAACCAGGTCCATTTGCGCCTTGTCGCCGGTAAGAAAAAGCCAGTGGGGGTCATCAACACCCTGCTTCAAGGTATAGGCCTTGAGTACCGCCGGTGTATCGCGCAGCGGATCACTGGTAAGGGAAATAAAGGTGATGCCATCAGCCTTGTCGCCCAGCACCTCACGGACTTCCTTGAGCTTGCGGGTAATCAGCGGGCAGGCATCGTTGCAACTGGTGAAGATCACGTTGAGCAGCACCACGCGGTTCTCCAGCGCATCGCTGTAGAAGCGCAGGGTGTTGCCGTTCTGGTCCTGCAACGGCGTGTCGGTGAACCAGGTCTTTGCGTCACGGGTGCCGGTCGCCGGTTGCGCGTTCGCCGCCGCAGTTGCCGACGCCGGTTGCGCGGGTTCGTGCGCTTCGTGGGCCAACGCCAAGGTACTGACAAGCCAGAGGCACAGGCTCAGGGCAATCCACTCGAGGTTTTTCATGGCTGATGCTCCATGGCGACGGCCGTGTGCTTGGCGTGGGCGTTGCGTTCACCGCTGATTTTCTCGACCGCGCGGGCCAGTTCCACCGGGTCGGTGAAGCCGTAATAGCGGGTCCAGAACCGGCTGTTGCCATCGCCCACCAGAATCAGAGGTGAATGGTTCTTGAAGTCACCGCTGTAGGCCCCCAGCCCCTTGAGGGTGGCGTTGACCGACTGGGGCGAGCCGGTCAACCAGCTCCAGCCCGGACCCTTCTGAAAGGTGCGGGCGTAGTCGTTCAGGCGCTCGGGATCATCGCGCTGTGGGTCGATGCTGATCGAGACCAGTTGCACCTCGGTGCCGACCCGGTGCCCCAGTTGTTTCTGCACCTTGCCCATGATCGAGGACACCACCGGGCACACCGTGGTGCAACTGGTGTAGATGAAGCCCATGACGACGATCTTGTTCCCCACCAGATCCTTTTCGAGGCTGACCGACTTGCCGTTCTGATCCACCAGCGCGACGTCGGCGAACTTGACCTGAGCGGTTTCCGGACTGGCTTTTTTGGCCGTCATGTCGTGCCCGGCGTGCTCATCCGCCGAATGGGCCAGGGCTTGGCCAATACCGATGGCCAACAGGCAGAACGTCAGCAGGCCACGATGTGCGAATCGGTTCATGTCAGTTTCCTCTTAGTGGGCATGGCCGGGCTTGACCCGAACGCTGGCAAAAGTCTGGTCATCGAAACGCCTGCCCAGGGACGCTGCGCGCACGTGCAGGTACCAGGCACCGTTCTGGTCGAGGTTCACCGGGGCTTCGTATATACCGTCGGCGACTTCCACGGCGGCGACTTCCCGGGGGTGCGAAGTCGGGGCCAGGAAGTAACGCACCTGAACGTCCTTGACCCCACTGCGCTGCACCTTCTGCTTGCCCTGGACGATGCGAAAGCGCACCACGTAAGGGCTACCCAGCGCGGCGGTGGACTTGTCGAGCAGGAACTCCACTTTCGCCACCCCACGGTGCGGATCGAGGCTCTGGTCCGCCTCGACCACGGTGCTGAAGCAATGGATGATGTTCGGCTGGTTGAGCAGGAACGCCACATCGAAACGGCCGGCGGTCGGCAGCTTGATCCGCGAGCTGTACAGCCCCGGCTCGACTTCGCGCAGGCTGCGATCGATTACCAGCGCCGCCCGGGCCACCTGCCCGCGATTGGGGTAGCCGGACATCGGTGCGTTCATCCCTTCGGCGTAGAAGTAGGTGGTGTTGTCCACCGGGTTGACCACGAACACCGCGTTGTCGTCCTTCGACACCGCCAGGCTTGACGCCAGCGGCAGGTCCCCAGCCAGCCGTGGTGCCTGAGGGCCGGCCTCGAAGCCCTGGATGATCGGCGTGCGGCCTTCACCGAGGGATGACAGGTTGATCATCGTGACCTTCGGCGAAGCCAGCCCGCGGACATAGGCGTAGGCCTTGGTGAACACCACTTGATAGGGTTCGGCGGAGACGTCCAGGTCATGGATCAACACATCGGTGGCGCTGTCGATCACCGAGGCCTGGTTCTCCAGGGTGTTGAGCACGATGCCGAAGCGCCCGTCGGCACTGAAGCCCATCGGCCCCAGTCCCTGCTTGAGCTGGATCACCCGGCGCACCGACTGGCTGGCACTGTCGATTACCGTCACCGTGCCGTCCTTGCCGTCCGTCACATAGGCTGCGCCGGACAGCGGCGAATACATCACCGACAACGGGTTCGAACCGGTCTTGAGTTGTTTGCTGATGCTCAGGCTGGCGATGTCGACAATGCTCAGGGTGCCGTCGTCGCGGTTGGTGACGAACGCCAGGCGACTGTCCTTGCTGAAGGCGATTTCGTGATGACCGCTACCGGTGGCCAGGTGCTTGAGGGGTTTGAGGCTGGCGGTGTCGATCACCGTGACCCCGGACTGCTCCGCCACCTGGGCATTGTTGCCGACCCACAGCAAGCGTTCGTCCGGTTGCAATGCCACGCGTACCGGGTTGCTGCCGGCCGCCACCGAGTCGATCAGTTTGAATTGCTCGCTGTCGAGCACCGCGACTTCCCCCGCGGTCGGCATCGACACAAACACGCGTTTGTTGTCCCGGGGAGTGACCCAGTCCATGGGTGGCTGCTTGAGTTCGACCCGGGTCATGGTGCTGGTGATGCCGCCCACCGATACCGATGGATCGACCACCGAGACGCTGGCATCGCGGTTCATGACCATCAGGAAGTAACTGTTGAGATCCAGCAGCGGCCGCGCCCCGATGCTCGATTTGAGGAAGACCCCGACCCGCGACTTGCAACTCTGATCGCGACCCTGGGCCTGATCTGCGGCGATGGTTTCGGGGTCGAGCCAGGCTCCGGGGGCGACGCCTGCCAGCGGTTGGCCCGAGGCTTTGTCGGTCACGCGAAACTGCACGTCGGCGAATCCACCTTCGCGCAGCACGCCATCCTCGGCCAGCGGTTTGACTTCGAACGCCACCGAAATGCCGTCGCGTTCAAGGGTCTGGCCATTCGAGGTGTCTGGCAGTGCGACGTGACTGAGCCGGGTGGGTGGCGACGTGCGCGACACCGCCAGGCCGATCAGCGCTGCACCGACAATCAGGGCGCAACTGGCGAAAGTGATGGTCCTGTTCATTGTAAAAACTCCCCTTCAGATCTACGTCTGCCTTGCTCCCTGTGGGAGCGAGCCCTGTGGTGAGGATGGCCAGCCCCATGGCGAGGGTGACTACCCTTGTCGCGAGGGGGCTTGCCTGTGGCGAGGGGGCTTGCCCCCGTCGGGCTGCGAAGCAGCCCCAAAAATCTCTGTTGCATCAAAGATCTTGTGAGTGCTTCGCACTCAAGCGGGGGCAAGCCCCCTCGCCACAGGGAAAGCCCTTTGCCACAGGGATAGCCCTTCACCACAGGCAAGCTCCCTCTCCACAGTCAACCCCCTCGCCACAGTGCTCCTACAGGTGTTGCGTTGCTTCCCTAAGGTGCCGGTGCCGGCTCAGGCTCGTTGGTGACCCGCAGCAGTCCCCACAATCCCGAGGTATTCCCATAGGCTCCGTAATCGCGGAACAGGTAGTCCCCCGGTATCGCGTTGATACCCCCGGCGCTCGGCAGCATCAGACTGAAATGCGCGGCCGGCAGGATGCTTTCGCGGGCACCTATGTACATCGACATCGGGTTGTAGCCGAACTTCACCGACCCCACGCCAGGGCTGCCCATGGGGTAGCCACCGGTGTCGCTCTTCTCCGCCACGAACGGGTTGGTCGACCAGAGGTGACCGTCAAGCTGGAAGGTGCTGCCGCGACTGCCGCCGGTAGGCATCAGGATGTGGGTTCGGAACGGTTGCCCCGGCTTGGCGTACAGCACCGGGGTTTGCGGATCACCACCCACCAGCGCGTTGCTATAGGCCATGTGCGCATTGACCATGTCGCCATAACCTGCGCCGTCGGCACGACCGAACGGAGCATCCGGGGCCAGGCCGAAGCGGTACCACATTGGCTCGGTCTTGTAGTTGATGGCCATGCTCGAGTTGTCCTGGGGATCGTTCGGCACGCCGAACCCTTCCGCAGCAATCCCCTCTACCGGACGCCCATTGGCCCAGCGCATGTTCAAGGCTTTCTGCCAGACCATCGCGAAATCGCGGTAGCTGGTTTGCCCCGGCGCGGTGACGGTCGCATTGACCTTGCGCGCATCTTCCACCCAGGTGGCGCCGGCCGGCAGGATGCTCATCGCCGCCGCCAGGCCTTTTTGCGACTGCTTGATCACGTCCGCCGGGGTGAAATTCAAGCCGCCGAATTCCACCGCCGTCGCGTTGATGTTGTCGACGCTGCGCCCCAGTTGGGTGATCGGTTTGCCTTCACGCTCCAGGTGCCCGGCGTAATACTGGTAAGTACGGGTCGGGTACGCGCCGCTGCTGCCGACACGGGGTGGCACAGTCTGGATCGGGTTGGCGCCGACGTTGGTGCCGTCGGACTTGGTGATGTCGTACGCCAGCAATTGTGCATGCAGACCCACATGGCTGGACGGCCGCATCAGGTTGTTGCTGAAGGTGGTCGAGCCGCTGCCGTTGTTGCGGTCACGCTTGACCATGCCTTGCATGACCGCAGTCTGGGTGAGGTCCGGCATGACGGTCGGCAAACGGTTTTCCAGGGTGATGTTGATGCAGTCACCCGCCGTTGCACGCAACACCAGCGGTTCGACAGGCACGCCGGGCTTGAGCTTGCCGGTGGCCGGATCGAGGTCGGCCTTGCGTACATACAGGATCGCGGTCGGGTCATGCAGCGGCCCGCTTTGCCCGCCGATGGTGATGGTTTCACCGTCTTCTGGGTCGAACACGGTGACTTGTGGAATGCTCACCGCCCGCGAGTTGAACACCAGGGTGCCGCCCGCCGGTTTCAGTGGCCCGCCCACGTGTTGCCCAAGCCCTGCCGGATCACCGATGGACAAGCCCAGTGGATTACTGAGGATGTCGTTGGCCAGCGCCGCCACCACTTCATAGTTGCGTTGCGGGGTTGGCCGGGTGCCGATGCCAGTGGGGTTGGCGCCGATCCGTGGGCAGGTGCCCTCAAACGCCACGGTGTTGCGCATACCGGCCGGTTTCGGGTTGTTCGGCAGTGCGAACAGGTCGTTGCGTTGCGCCGTGTAGTTGCGCATCACCCCCCAGATCCCGCTCCAGTAGCCTTCAATGGAAGCGTCCATCGAGTACAGGTAGTCACCCGTTGTCGCCGCCGAACTGGAGAGCATCGAGACCGGAGCAATGAAGCCCATCTGCTCGGAGATACCGACCATCTGCGACGCGCGCCAGCCGGAGTTGGAGCTGTTGCCGAAACCGGAGCCGCTTTGCAGCCACTTCACGCCATGCAGGGTGACGTTGTGTTCCTCTTCATGACCACCGGCATGTACCCGCAGCCGCACGTTGTCACCGGTGTAGGTGCGCAGCATTGGGGTGAAGGGGTCACCCGGTTCGGCGCCACCGCGGTTGATATGCGGCGGGAACAGCGTGGTGCCGCCGGTCGGACCGGTCGCCGCGGTGATCAGGTTCGGCGCCAGGTTCATCGCCGGGATCGCCCGGTCGGTACGGCTTTGCATGGCGTATGCGAGGTCACCGCCGAGGCCGTCAGCCTGCATGCCGCGCTTGCCGTCCGGGCCGAGCCGGTTAGGGTCGTACACCCGCAGGGCCAGCGGTTCATTGCGGTAATTGACCACGAACATGCCTGGGTCATCCACCGAGATCGCCTGTGGGCACGGCCGGGTCGGGCAGCCGGGCTTGATCCCGCCCTGGACTTCGACAATCCCGTCCAACAAGTTGCTGGCGTTGTTGCGCACCGGTGGGTTGATCGCGTAGCGGAAGCTGTCCGCCGTGGCCGGGAAGCCTTGCGGATTGGGCTTGCCATCGGGACCTGCGCCTACGTACACACCCGCTTCATAGGCGTGCTGGAAGTCGCTGTATTCGAGGAAAAACTCCCGGAAGCTGTCGTTCTTGCCGTCGCCATCGATATCACCGGTGGAAATCACCGCTTGCCAGGAAGTCGGTCCGCCGTCCTGGCGCGCACCGCTGTACAGCGGCTCGCCGGTTTCGGCATGGAACCAACTGGAGCCGGCCGGCTCAGCCAGCACGGTGGCGTACAGACCTATCTGCTGGTGAGTCGATGGGCCCAGGTGGTCGTGGGTAAAAATAGTCCCCAGGCCACGATCGACGCCCTTGCTGTTGACCACCGGATCGACGAACCAGCGCTGCATCGCCGTGCGCGCCCCGACCCAGTCGGCCCGGCCGTACTGACCGAAGAACGGGTGGTTTTTGGCTTTCGGGCAGGCGGGTGTGCCGTCACGCGGATCGGTTTCTTCGCACTGGTTGAACTGGCGAATGGCGTGAATGCGCTCTTGCACCGCACCCGGGGAAAGCACGCCGTCTTCGTAGTTCCAGCCGTTGGACGAACCATCGGCCGCGGTCAAGTCCCATTTCGGCAGGTGAATGTGCTGGCCGATCACATCGGTTGGCGTGCGCACCTGATAGTCGTCCATCTCATAGGTGGCCGGCACCAGGTTGGTTTGCATGTACTGCACGCAGTCGAAGGTGTTCATGCGCATCACCAGAGGCTCTGGCGGACGCTGCTTGGTAATCACCGGCCAGGCGTCTTCCCACAGTGCGAGGATGCGTGCTTGCGGGAAGTGGTAGCCGACCTTGTTGTACACCGCATCGAACTGAATGTTCGCTCCCTTGTAGATGCGCGGGCGGTCGGCGGTGAAGGTCGAGGCGCCGGTGAACGACATGCCGTCGCCCCGTTCGCCGCTGGTGAACTCGCCGGTGCCGGCGCTGCCGGTCAGGCGTTTCTGCCGATCGTCCATGCAAGGTTCGTAGTACGGCGCACCCGCGATCGGCAAGGCGCCGTTGGTACGGAAGTTACGCGCCACCACCTGACTGCCGGGCAACACGGCGTAGCTGGGGTGGTCCTTCCTGGCGTGGAACGCCATGGCCGCCTGTTCGACTTCGGTGCCCTCTTCAGGCAGGTAAATCGGTTTGGCCCGGGTGACCTCCTTGGAGAAGTCCAGCGAGGTTGTCACTGTGTTCGCCTCACCACCGGCAGAGACGCCGTCCAGGGTATGCCGCCCCAGGCCACCGTCCCAGCCACCGGATTGAGCCGGGTCGAGGTTGGCCCACAACGCATTGCCGCTGGCCTTCAAGGCCTGCGCCTTGGCGGCGTCGAGCATGTCCAGCGGCGGAGTTGGCGGACGTTGCCCGACCGAACTTTCCATACCGCCGATCCAGAATGGATAGCCAGGGTTTTTCAGCGTGCCATCGGCATTGCGATTGGCTTCGCTGCGATCGACCAGCACCAGCGAGCCAATGGCCTGTGCTCCGCCGCCACCGCCGTGATGTTCGCCGTCGTCATCGTCGTCTTCTTCATCGTCGTCATCGTTGCCGGCCACGAGGGTTTCGCCAATTTTCGGCACCACGGCGACTTTGCCTGGCATCGGTGCCATGGCTTTACCGGGCAGCGGCACGACCGCCGGGATCGGTGTGCCGGCGACAATTTCACCATCGGGCAGCGCCCGTGCACCGGCCGCAGGTTTTCCACTGCGCAGGGCGAACGGTTCGCTGTGGAAACCGTCATCACCCTGCTGGGAGACTTCCAGTTTGGTGCCCTCTTCAAACACATCGTGCACCCGCCACATGGCCCACATGCCCTGGGCAAAATGCGGATAGAAATGGCAGTGATAGATCGCGTCGCCCGCTACCCGGTTACGGTTGCCCGAACCGCCATTGGCGATTTCATAGGTGTAGCCCGCACCCGGACCGATGCCCTGGGCATCCACATAGTCAGAGTTATCGTCATTGGGGTTGAACAGCCACTGATGCCCGTGCAGGTGGAAAATGTGCTGCTCGTGGCCATTGTGGGTATTGCGGAATTTGACGAAGTCACCGATGTAGCTGTGGTTGACGTTGGACGGTTCGGCCGGATACAGCGCCATGGTCGCCTTCACACCTACCTGATCGGCATTGGGGGTCTGACCGGGGGTGATGCCTTCCAGCCCGGCGTTGGCCGGTACGTCCACCAGCATCGCCACGTCGCCGACGGTGTGGGAACTGAGGAAAAATTCTTCATAAGCGCAGGACAGGCAATCGTGCATCGGCCCCACGCCCAGGCGGTTGGCGACCACCTCGGCACCCATGCCGCCGGAGCCATAGTTGATCATGAAGGAGTCACGGGTCGGCTCCAGCACGTGGGCCATCACCGGGTCGGCCCAGTAGGCGGGAAACGCCTGGGTGACAGCGACTTCATCCTGGAACTGCGAAGCGAAATCGCGAAACGGCTCCAGGCGGTTAGGGAGCGCCGGGTTGCGTTTGCCCATGGATTCCAGCGCGTAGGTCGATGTCGGGAAGCTGCCATCGGCGTTACTGCCCATGACAATTGCGTCGCTTTCACTGGATATGATTTCGTTGCCGTCGACCATGTTGATGATCGGCGTGCCGGCCTTGCCTTCACGGACCCATGGCTCGCGCTGCGGGTAACGCGCCTGATAATCGACGATCGGCTGACCGGCCGGTGTGCGACCGGTACTGGCCAGGCGCATCTCTTCCTCGGTTACGGTATTGCGGTAAGTGCGACCACCTTTGGGCACCACCACCACTTGACCGAACAGACCATTGGCCACGTTGCCTGCCGCACCTTCGCCACCGAAGCTTGCGCCACGGCTGCTGGCGGCGAATACCCCTTCCCGCTCGGCATACAAGGTGTAGGAACGGGTACCACCGGGCGGGATCAAGGTATTGGCGTTACGCCCGGTGAACGATGAGATGTCATCAATGCTGTTGACCGCTTGCATGCCGTTGACCTGAAAACCGACATGGCGGTCGGCGACCTGCTCGTCGGCCTTGAAGCCATCGGCGTTGCCGATCTCGATTTCTTCCTCGCCCTCTTCCTCGTTTGCGTCCTCATCGGAGTTGGGGTTGGCCTGATAAGCCAGCAGGTTCTGCAGATTGATGGTCAGGCAGTCGCCGGCGGCAACCCGCAACACCAGCGGACGCGGACGCTTGTCTGGACGCAGGGACACTTTGCCCGGTACCGCTGAGCCGCCACTGGCCAGGGACCGGTCATGGTCATCGACCACATCACGACGCAAAGCGAACATCATGCCGTTGACGTTCTGTGCACCGAGGCGGTTGAACATAAGCGGCTGATCAAGCGCCACGACGTTGGCCACCAGGTTGCGCTCGCAACGCGCAGCTGCATTGGCGGCTTCGATGCCAGACATTGATGCAACCAGCAGCAGTAAATGTATCAGGGTCGGAGCGCGGTTTATGCCGATCATGGAGTCGGGCCTCGCAGCGGTTTTCAGGGACAGATCTCGACAAATCGTCCAGAGCAATCCGCATGCCATAAAAAATCTTATTATTAATCAGATAGTTATTGTCACGACCTAATGACTCGGGGGGAAAAGCCCCACCCAATCCCCCAATTTTTTCACCGGGGCCACCATGCCCCAACATTGGGGATACTGCCCCACTGCCAGCGCTCACAAAGGCGCATCAGCAGCCAGCCCCTGCAAGCGCCGGTACTGCTTCAGGACGCTGGGCACATAACGTTGGGTTTCGGCAAATGGCGGGACCACGTTGCCACGGCTGAGCACCGCTTGCGGCCCGGCGTTGTAGGCGGCCACGGCGAGGCGGATATCGTTGTCGAACATCGTCATCAGGCGCTTGAGATAACGGGCGCCACCCTGGATGTTGGCCTTGGGGTCGTAGACGTCGCTCACGCCCATTTCGCGGGCGGTATCGGGCATCAATTGCATCAGCCCACCGGCGCCCTTGGGCGACACGGCTCTGGGGTTGTAGGCGGACTCGGCCTTGATCACCGCATGCAACAGCGCCGCCGGTATTTCGTTGGCCGTGGCCGCCGCCGCCACCAGCTCGGCGTAAGGTTGCGCGGCGATCATCTGCGGCTGATCGTCGAGGCTGACCACCGCCTCTGCAGGCTCGCGAATCACTCGTTCATAGTGGCGGCCGGGGCGATGGACATTGGACAGGACGTAGTTGCCATTGGCATCCACGGAAACGAATACGTCCGCCTGTACGGCGCCAGCCAGCACAAACAGAGCGAGCATTGCGGTGGTGAGCAACTTCATTGTTATGCCTCCCCTTCCCGACCCCGAAAATTGGGGCTAATGCCCCAATTGCCGGTCGCGGATCAGGCATACGCAAGCACTGTGCCGTTACACCCAAGGCCCGTAGGACAAGGGGTGCGCCAGGACGCCCGGGGGTGAGCATGGCAATTGCATGCGCTTTGATCGCAACTGTGCTGCCAAATGTATGAGGTCATCATGAAACAGCGTCTTCGTTGTGCCCCGCGATCCCAAAGCGGGTTCACCCTGCTCGAACTGTTGGTGGTGCTGGTGGTATTGGGGCTGTTGGCCGGTTTGGTGGCGCCGAAGTATTTCGCCCAACTGGGCCGCTCCGAAGTGAAAGTCGCCAAGGCCCAGATTGAAGGCCTGGGCAAGGCCCTGGATCTTTACCGTCTGGAGGTCGGCCATTACCCCTCGACTGAACAGGGCTTGCAGGCATTGATCAGCGCACCCAGTGATGAACCGCGCTGGACCGGCCCTTACCTGCAGAAAAAACTGCCCCAGGACCCTTGGGGCCGTAATTACAACTATCGCTACCCCGGTGAAAACGGCGAGTACGACCTGCTGTCCATGGGCAAGGACGGGCAGCCCGGCGGCGAAGGCGAGAACGCCGAAGTCACCAGTTGGCAGTAACGGGAATCGCGACCATGCGCTTTCACCTTAAAGCCGTCGGCAAGGCCGGTGTCGTTGCAATGACTGTCGAAGCACCGGGTCACAGCGAAGCCCGCCGCATCGTCGAAGACCAGGGCCTGCGGGTGGTCAGCCTGCACGCCGAGCGGCATTGGCGCGCCTTGCGGCTCAAGCAGCGCGAGACCTTCAACCTGGTGTTGTTCAGCCAGGAATTGACCACCCTGCTCAACGCCGGCCTGCCGTTGATCGATGCGCTGGAAAGTCTGGCGGAAAAAGAAACCGCGCCCCAGGCCCGCAAAACCTTGAGTGAGCTGGTGCGCCTGCTCTATGAAGGCAAATCGTTTTCCCAGGCATTGGGCCAGCTATCAGCGGTGTTTCCCCCGCTGTACGTTGCCCTGGTGCAGTCCAGTGAGAAAACCGGCGCCGTGGGCGATGCCCTGGGCCGGTACGTCAGCTATCGCCAGCGCATGGACGAAGTCCGGCAGAAGATCGTCAGCGCTTCGATCTACCCCATGCTGTTGCTGGTGGTAGGCGGTGGTGTCGTGCTGTTTTTGATGGGCTATGTCGTGCCGCGTTTCAGCCTGGTATTCGAAGGCCTGGGGTCGAACCTGCCCTGGCTGTCGCAGATCCTCATGAGCAGCGGCATGTTCCTCCACGCCCACCAGGGAGAGTTTTTCGGCGGCCTGCTCGCGCTCATCGTTGGCCTGGTCCTGCTCCAGCGCCAGCCGGCCTTTCGCCGGGGCGTGGACCGACTGATCGAAAAACTGCCGGCGGTCCACCAGCGAATCTTCATGTACGAACTGGCGCGCTTCTACCGCTCCCTGGGGATTCTGTTGCAAGGCGGTATCCCCCTCGTCACGGCCATGGGCATGGTCCGAGGCCTGCTCACCGTGGCTTCGCGCTCACGCCTGGACCAGGCCTGCGAGCGCGTGCGCGAGGGGCAATCGCTGTCCGCTGCGCTGGAACTCAATCATCTGGTAACCCCGGTGTCCCTGCGCCTGCTGCGTGCCGGTGAACAGTCCGGCAACCTCGGGCAGATGATGGAGCGCAGCGCCGACTTCTACGACGAAGAAATCAGCCGCTGGATCGAATGGTTCGTGCGCCTGTTCGAACCGTTGCTGATGACCTTCATCGGCCTGCTGATCGGGGTGATCGTGATCCTGATGTACATACCGATTTTCGAACTGGCTTCCAGCATTCATTGACCCCGAACCAGGGGCGCGCTGTACGCAGCACTTTTTATCAAGGTACCCACTGAATAAATCAGCACGCTGGGGTGTTCATCAATGTAGCAACGGAAAAAGCAGCAAGTTGCAACGTTCATCAACGTTCCAGGCTGAATAAGAAGACGGAGAACGACATGCACATCAACAAGCTTTTACTGGCAGTAGCTATTGGCGCAGTTCTGTCGGCGTCTACCGTTCTGATTCCGGACAGCCTGTCCGGGGTATCCAGTGCTCAGGCCAAGGATGGTGGTGGCGGCGGAGGAAGTGGCGGCGGGGGCGGTAGTGGTGGTGGCGGCGGTGGTGGCGGCAGCGGCGGTGGTGGCGGTGGTGGCGGCAGCGGCGGTGGTGGCGGCAGTGGCGGTGGTGGCGGCAGCGGCGGTGGTGGCGGAAGTGGAGGCGGTCACGGTGGTGGCGGTCACGGTGGTGGCGGTGGCGGCGGCGGCGGTGGCGGAGGAAGTAGCGGCGGCAATGGCGGAAGTCACGGTGGTAGCGGCAGTGGCGGTAACAGCGGCAGCGGCCATAGTGGCGACCATGGCAGCAACAGCGGCCACGGCAACAGCGCCAGCGCCAGCGGTTCAAGCCACTCCGGTGCAGTATCGTCCTCCGGTCGCAGCGGCACCCATGATGAGCCCGGGGACGACCGAGGCGTCCATGCCAATGGAGAAATCGGCGATGACCGTGGTGTACACGCCAACGGAGAAATCGGCGATGACCGTGGTGTGCATGCCAATGGCGAGCCTGGGGATGACAAAAGGAGCTGATCCCCGCTGAAGTCCATGCAACACAAAACCCTGTGGGAGCGAGCCTGCTCGCGATAGCGGATTATCATTCAACATTTCTGTTGCCTGATACCCTGCCATCGAGAGCAAGCCCGCTCCCACAGGTTCATTGACGTCCGGTCCTGCGCGTTCCTACAACCTACCCTCTACCCGATCCAGCTCTTCGCGCAGGAACTCAACCAACGCCTGCACCGGCCACGAACTCTGCCGGTGTTGCGGATAGACCGCCGACAACGTCAGCGGCTCCGGCCGCCTATCCTCCAGCACCTGCACCAGCCGTCCTTCCTTCAACGCCGAGCCGACGATGAACGTCGGTAAATACGTGATCCCCAGCCCGGCGATCGCCGCATCCTTGAGCAGATCGCCGTTGTTGACCCGCATCCGCCCGCTGACATTGACACTCAATGACTTGCCTTGCCCCGCAAAACGCCACTGCACCTGTCGACCATGGCCGTACGGCAGACAGTCGTGACCGTGCAAGTCTTCAGGCTTGAGCGGTGTGCCGCGCTCGGCCAGGTACGCCGGGCTTGCGCAGTACACTCGCTCGATGGAGGCAATGCGTCGGGCAATCAGCGACGAATCTTCCAGTGTGCCGATGCGCAGCGCCAGGTCGTAACCCTCACCGAGTAAATCCACAGGACGATCGCTCAAATCCATCTCCACCGTCACGTCGCGATAGCGCTGCAAAAACACCGGCAGCAGGCAGCCCAGATGCGCCAGTGCGAAGGACAGCGGCGCGCTCACACGAATGGTCCCCCGTGGCTCGGTGGTCTGCCCGGCAATGCCCTGCTCCACCTGCTCGACTTCAGCGAGCAGGCGCAAGGCTGACTCGTAATAGCTTTGCCCCAGCGGCGTGACATCCAGTCGCCGGGTCGAGCGATTGAGCAAACGTACGCCCAGGCGCTCTTCGAGTTGCATCAGGCGGCGGCTGACAAATTGCTTGGACAGCCCCAATTGATCGGCGGCCGCCGTGAAGCTGCCGGAGTCCATCACCTGGCAGAAAATACGCATATCTTCAAAGGGGTTCATTGTCACTCCCTGGTGGACAGCCAATCACTTTATAGCCGCTTCCCCCCCTCCAGACATCCAATTAATCTGAAACAAAGCATCCTCGCTGACTCGCCGTCCCAGGCACGGTTCACCGCCATGACCTCAAGAAAAGTGGTTTTTTGAGTGGGTTGCAGACCCGCTGATCTGCAGATCACCCAAAACCCTGTGGGAGCGGGCTTGCTCGCGAAAGCGGTGGTTCAGTCAACATCAATGCTGACTGACATCACGCCTTCGCGAGCAAGCCCGCTCCCACAGGTAATGGGTTCAACTGACAGGTCTTACTTCGCCGTGAATTTGGTGTAGCTGTTGATCAGGTTGCGATAGTTCGGCAGGCGCTCGGACAGCAGGTTGGCCAGGCCTTCCGTGTCGTTGCGCCAGTCGCCTTGCAGCTCGCAGGCCACGGCGAACCAGTTCATCAGATGCGCACCGGCGGCCGACATGCGTGCCCAGGCCGCTTGTTGCACGGTGGTGTTGAAGGTGCCGGAAGCGTCGGTCACCACAAACACCTCAAAGCCTTCGGCAATGGCCGACAGGGTCGGGAATGCCACGCACACATCGGTCACCACACCGGCAATGATCAGTTGCTTGCGACCGGTGGCCTTGATCGCCTTGACGAAGTCTTCGTTGTCCCAGGCGTTGATCTGGCCCGGGCGTGCAATGAACGGCGCGTCCGGGAACTGCGCCTTGAGCTCCGGCACGATCGGGCCGTTCGGACCGCTGTCGAAACTGGTGGTGAGGATGGTCGGCAGTTTGAAGAACTTGGCGATGTCACCCAGCGCCAGCACGTTGTTCTTGAACTCGTTGGGCGAGAAATCCTGTACCAGCGAGATCAGGCCGGTCTGGTGGTCGACCAGCAATACCACGGCATCGTCTTTGTTCAGGCGCGAGTAAGGAACGTTGCTCATTGGAAAACTCCTTGTGGGATGGTTGTTGCAGTCAGCGCCGCCCTGCTGGGCCGGCGCTTTTTTTGAATTCGTCAGAAGGCAAAACACGAGCAGCCAAAGGCGCCCCAGAAACCGGCGAAATCGCTGACCGGCGCGTTCGACAGGCGTGCCCGTTCATGACGGTGGGAATGCACCGCGCATGGGCCGCTGCAATGGTGAATCTGGGCCTGCATCGGCGACGTCGGGCGCCAGTGGCCCGGTACCTTCACCACCGGTGACCAGTCCGGCAGCACCGGCACGCTGGCCGGCCCGAGCTTGTCGAAGTCACCGGCGCCGTACACCACCTTGCCGCCGACCACGGTCAACACCGACTCGATCCACTTGATCGCCTCTTCATCGACGCTGAAAAAGTCCGCGCTGAGGGCCGCGACGTCGGCCAGTTGCCCGACCTTGATCTGGCCCTTCTTGCCTTGCTCCGACGAGAACCAGGCACTGCCGTGGGTGAACAGTTCCAGCGCCGTCAGGCGTGAAAGACCTTCGGCGTGCAGCTCCATGCCGCCGACGGTGCGACCGCTGACCATCCAGTACAGCGAAGTCCATGGATTGTAGCTAGACACCCGCGTGGCGTCGGTACCGGCGCCCACCGGTACGCCCTCGGCCAGCATGCGCTTGATCGGTGGTGTGCCTAGGGCCGCTTTCGCGCCGTAACGCTCGACGAAATATTCACCCTGGAACGCCATGCGATCCTGAATCGCGATGCCGCCGCCCAGCGCCCTCACCCGCTCGATGTTCTGCGGGGTGATGGTCTCGGCGTGATCGAAAAACCACTGCAAGCCGTTGAACGGAATGTCGCGATTGACCTTCTCGAACACGTCGAGCATGCGGCTGATGGATTCGTTGTAAGTGGCGTGCAGACGGAACGGCCAACGTTGCTCGACCAGATGGCGCACCACCGGCTCCAGTTCGGCTTCCATGGTTTGCGGCAGGTCCGGGCGCGGTTCGAGGAAGTCTTCGAAGTCCGCCGCCGAGAACACCAGCATTTCCCCGGCGCCGTTGTGTCGCAGGTAATCGTCGCCCTGGTGCAGCTTGACGCTGCCGGTCCAGTTCTTGAAGTCGGTCAGCTCTTCCTTGGGCTTTTGGGTGAACAGGTTGTAGGCGATGCGCACGGTCAGTTGCTCGTCCTTGGCCAACTGCTCGATCACCTGGTAATCGTCAGGGTAGTTCTGGAAACCGCCGCCGGCATCGATAGCGCTGGTAAGGCCCAAGCGATTGAGTTCGCGCATGAACTGACGGGTCGAGTTGACCTGATACTCCAGCGGCAGCTTCGGCCCCTTGGCCAGGGTCGAGTACAGAATCATCGCGTTGGGGCGCGCCACCAGCATGCCGGTCGGCTCGCCATTGGCGTCACGCACGATCTCGCCACCGGGCGGGTTCGGTGTGTCGCGGGTGTACCCGGCCACCCGCAGGGCCGCGCGGTTGAGCAATGCGCGATCATACAAATGCAGGACGAAGACCGGGGTGTCCGGTGCCGCCAGGTTGAGTTCTTCGAGAGTCGGCATGCGCTTTTCGGCGAACTGGAATTCGTTCCAGCCACCGACCACCCGCACCCACTGCGGCGTCGGCGTGCGGTCGGCCTGGTCCTTGAGCATGCGCAAGGCATCGGCCAGGGACGGCACGCCTTCCCAGCGCAGTTCCAGATTGTAGTTCAGGCCCCCACGGATCAGGTGCAGGTGCGAGTCGTTGAGCCCGGGGATGACGCAGCGGCCCTTGAGGTCGATCACTTGTGTGCCCGAACCACGCAGAGCCATGGCTTCGGCATCGCTGCCGACCACGACAAAACGACCTTCGCTGATAGCCACGGCGCTGGCGAGCGGCTTTTCGCGGTCAACGGTATGGAATTGACCATTGAACAGAATCAGGTCGGCGTTCATTGCGGCTCCTTGGACTCGGCGGTAGGGGACAGCCAGGGCGCGAACAGGCGCGTCGCCATGGGCATGAAGATATAAACCACCGACAGGACGATGGTCAGCGTGATCAGGAACGTGGCCACCACGTAGTTGGAGAGAAATGCGTTGAGCCCAAGCAGAGGCCCCCACAGCAACGGAACAAGCAAGGTGTGCGGCAGAATCACCAGCAACGTCAACACCGCCTGCTTCCAGCGTGGTGGTGGGAGAACTGCTGCTTCAGTCTGCGGGGAGAACCAGAACTCGTTGACCGGGTTGACCTCAGTCTGGTCGCCATCGGCGAGCATCGGCGTGGCCTGGTCGATCAGTTCCCGACGTTGCGGCGAATCAAGCCAGTGTTGCATCGCTTCGGTAGAGCAAAAGCGCAACACGCAGGTATACATGTCGAGCCCGACGCTCTTGCCGCGCACCACGTCCACGCCCAGGTGCCCGACATTCTGCCCGGCCACTTTGACGATGTTGCGCAACCAGGCCTCATAAGGGGCTTCAAAACCTGCCTTGACCCGATGTTTGACGATCAGGGTCACGACTTCATCAGGCCCCGGCTTGACCGGTTGCAGGCGAACGGGATCAGACATGGCGCAAGACTCCGGTGAAACGCACATTGAGCGCCAGCCTTCCTGGCCCGGCGACGAAAATGCTGGTGGTCACAATCACGGCAACGTGAGATTCGCCCTTGGGTGGAAAGGGCACGCTTTTTTCGGCTCAGTACTGTATTGAAGCAGCTTGGGCAAACCCTGCATCCGTAACAGCAATATTGCGTCGCTGAGCCGCACAAACAGCAGTCCTCTGTGGTGCCGATGCGAAGCGCTCATGTTCTCCCCGCACAACTCGCAGCACCGGGTGCTGGAATCGATATTGCGGGGACGGGGGCAGGAAAAATTGAATGTACGTGCTGTTTTTGCAAGCGCGCCGGGGAAAATCAAACAAATCCCTGTGGGAGCGTAATGCTGTTCACTTAACACGATCATCAGGCAAGTACAAAATCTGTGGCGAGGGGGCTTGCCCCCTCGCCACGGTTTTCAATTGCCTGAAAATCGCCTTAAGTGAACAGCATTACCTGTGGGAGCGGGCTTGCTCGCGAAAGCGGTGTGTCAGTCGTCGGAGAAGCTGGATGTGCTGGCCCCTTCGCGAGCAAGCCCGCTCCCACATTGGATCTTCGGTGCATGACGTTCGACTGTAGGGTCGGTTGTCTGTCAACTGGATGGAGACAGTATTTCAATTCCCACCTACTTATTGCATCAGCCAGTAAACATTAACCTTCTCCTCAATCAGACGAATCAACGTCCCCACAGGAGATTTCATCATGCTGACTCTGCGCAAAGCTTCGGATCGTGGCCTGGCCAATCACGGCTGGTTGAAGTCCTTTCATACCTTTTCCTTCGCCAATTACCGCAACCCGAAAGAGCAGGGTTTTTCCGACCTGTTGGTGATCAACGACGACCGTGTCGCCGCCGGCAAAGGCTTCGGCCAGCACCCGCACCGCGACATGGAAATTTTCTCCTATGTGCTTGAAGGTGCCCTGGAACACAAGGACACACTGGGTACCGGTTCGGTGATTCGCCCCGGCGACGTGCAATTGATGAGTGCCGGCAGCGGTGTCGCCCACAGCGAGTTCAACCACTCCAGTACACGCCCGGTGCACTTCCTGCAGATCTGGATCGTGCCTGAGGTCAGCGGTGCCAAACCCCGCTATCAGCAGGAACACTTCAGCACGCAGAAGAAACGGGGACGCCTGCAGCTGATCATCTCCCCGGACGGCGCCAAGGGTTCGTTGAAGGTGCGCCAGGATGCCCGGGTGTATGCCGGTCTGATCGACGGCAAGGAAAGCGCCACCCTGGAACTGGGCGCCCATCGCTATGCCTATGTGCATGTGGCGCGGGGCAGCGTCGAGCTCAATGGTTTGTTGTTACAGGAAGGCGATGGCGTACGGGTTCGTGAAGAACAGGCGTTGACGTTGAGCAACGGTGTGGATGCAGAAGTGCTGGTGTTCGACCTGCGGGCGCAGGAGTTGCCGCAGATGCCTTGATGGTGAAGCAAAAAATCGCAGCCTCGCTTCGCTCGACAGCTACAGGGATACCTCAGTAGGAGCTGACGAGCGGAGCGAGGCTGCGATCTTTTTACTGTCCGTGGACTGGATACAGCGAGACTCAGGAGTCCCGAGTTTTATCCGAAGCCTTTTTATCGACCGGGCAGGCATCTATTCCGGTCAGGCTGGAGCGAGGGACAAACTGAACCGCCTTGGATTCGGTCTTCCAGAGTCGTACAAAGTAGGTGGCGTCGGCCTCGGCAACGACGCGTAACGGTCGACTGAAACCTGGCCGGTCAGGGTCCGCTATGGCTTCGAGCCCCTGGCTCTGCGGGCTGAAGCTCATGATCGTGCAATTGCGTGCCCCGGAAGCCGAAAACTGGAACGCAAACCCGCCCAGCTTGGCGCCCGACTGTGGGTGCAGGCCCAATCCGATGACCACTACCGTTACCGCTATCGCCAGCAGGGCGAGCGGATTTTGATGGCCGCGCACTTTCACCACGAACTGTGCACCCAGCAGCTGGATCAGCCATACGATCGCCAACTCACCCAGCATCAGAGGCACAAGCCAGCCGAGCTGGCTGACGTATTGGCTCGCGATGTGGATTGCCACGATAGTGACGTTCAGGATGACCATTATCTGGACGAAAGCGGACATCACACAGGCGATACGAAACCCTGTCGATATCGTCCCCTGTACACCGAGCGTCATGAGCCTGTAGTAGCCCGCGATCGTCAGCATCGCCGCCGATACCGCAGCGCTTCCCCACAGCAGGTTGACCTGGACCTGGGAGCCGATAGCGGTGAGCGACCCGCAGAAAATCCCGAGGATCAGCAAGCCGCCTCCCCAACGCCACAACAGGTGCCGGTGACGAGCCTGTGCTTCGGGAGATTTCTGGTCGAAACTCAAATCGTCACTCAGGCGTTTTCCGGAGGCATCGAGCTGATGGAACAGCACGAAGATCGGCAACAGGACGAACGCCACCAGGATCGAGATGATGAACACGAGTATCGCCGACATGACCGGCAGCGCGGTAAGGACCGCAGAAGAGGTAATACTGAGGGGAATGTTTTCCTCGTGGATGTACTGGTACAGATACATCCCGGCAGTGAGCAGAATGCCAATGCCCAGAGGCCAGGCACGCTCGTTGAGCCATAACAGGCTTCTACTCAGATGGGCAAAGCGGTCGGGTGAGGTGCCTGCGGGTTTAGCTTCGATACGTTCAAACTCGGTCACGTCGGTGGACTCCATTTCCTTGGGCATAGCGTCCTTGTTGCAAGCAGTGCTCAACAGAGACAATGACGTGCGACTTTACAGTCTGAACAGGCCAGAAACATCGGGCCCGGACAAAATCAGAAGCGTCTGACAGACGCTTCGATAATCACCCCTGGAATCTTGCCCGATACCGCCCCGGGCTTTCCCCGGTCCACTTCTTGAACGCCCGATGGAAAGCGCTGGGTTCCTGAAATCCCAGTTGTTCGGCGATATCGCTGATGCTGGCCCCGCTCTGGCGCAACCGTTCGAACGCCACCCCGCGCCGCACCTCGTCCTTGATCTCCTGGTACGAACAGCCTTCGCGTTCGAGTTTGCGGCGGAACGTGCTAGGGCTCAGGTGCTGCTCCAGGGCGAAATCCTGCAAGGTCGGCCATTCGCTGTAATGACTGCCGCGCAAGCGCTGATGAACCTGGGATGCCAGGCCATGCTGGTTGCGGAAGCGGATCACCAGCCATTGCGGCGCGGTGCGCAGGAACACTTTCAACGACGCCAGGTCTTGAACCACGGGCAGGCGCAGGTAGTGGCTGGCGAATTCGATTTCGGTGCGCTCGGCACCAAAGGTCAGGTTCGGGCCCCAGAGCAGTCGATCATCGCTGAGGGACAGGCGCTCGTGGCGAAAGTCGGCACGGTCGATAGGGATGCGTCGGCCACCCAGCCAGCACAGCAGGCTGATCATCAGCACCAGGAATGTCTCTTCGCCAAAACGGCTGGCATCGGCATCTGAGGAGTGGGTTTGCAGACTAATGACCGCGCGCTTGCCACGCACCGTCAGGGTGCCGCGAAAATCGCGCAGGAACAGCCCGAAGTTGACCAGGCACTGGCGCATGGCTTTATGCAGATCGGGCTCCTGAATCAAGGCACGACAGATCAGGGCAAAACTGCCCGGCGGCATGCCATGGGAGTCGAGGCCGAAAAACTCGTCGTCCAGCTCACGGATCTGAATCAGCCATAGCGCTGCAAACGCACCGGCCGGCACCCGCGCCGTGGGTTGGTGCATGACTTGCGGATCAATCCCCGCCAGTTCGAGTACCGCCTTCACTCGCTGCGGATCCTCCCCCAGTCCATGGATCATTGCCCGCACGAAGTAGGCGGCAACCGAGTCATTTTCCCGCATTTGAACGCTTCTCTCTCATCACCCGAATGGCAAAAAACATCAGTGCCGTTGAACAGTTCCGGCATAGGACAAGTGCCCTGCCAGCTCTAGACTCGCCGGCAATAGTACGCCTTCGGCCGCGGCCAAGGTATCGCAAGGTTTGATTGAAGGACGGGAACATGAATCTGCAAAACATCGGCGTGATCGGCGCTGGCACCATGGGCAATGGTATTGCACAAGTCTGTGCCCTCGCCGGCTTCCACGTGACCTTGCTCGACATCTCTGAAAGCGCTCTGCAAAAAGCCGTCGCGACCGTTGCTAAAAACCTCGATCGCCAGGTTGCCAAGGCAACGCTGACCGAGGAGCAGAAGCTCGCAGCCCTCGACAAGATCCGCACCAGCACCGATTACAGCAGCCTCAAAGACTCGCAAATGGTGATTGAAGCGGCTACCGAAAACCTCGAGCTCAAACTGCGTGTGCTGCAGCAGATCGCGGCGCAGGTCAGCAGCGAATGCGTGATTGCCTCCAACACCTCGTCGCTGTCGATCACCCAGTTGGCCGCCAGTGTGAGCCAGCCGGAGCGCTTCATCGGCCTGCACTTTTTCAACCCGGTGCCGGTGATGGGCCTGATCGAAGTCATCCGTGGCCTGCAGACCAGCGACGCGACTCACCAACTGGCGCTGGACATGGCCACCACCTTGGGCAAAACCGCGATCACCGCGGGCAACCGCCCAGGCTTCGTGGTCAACCGGATCCTGGTACCGATGATCAACGAAGCGATTCTGGTATTCCAGGAAGGCCTGGGCAGCGTCGAGGACATTGACGCGGGCATGCGCCTGGGTTGCAACCAGCCAATCGGCCCGTTGGCATTGGCCGACCTGATTGGCCTGGATACCCTGCTGGCGATCATGGAAGCCTTCTACGACGGCTTTAACGACAGCAAATACCGCCCTGCTCCGCTGCTCAAGGAAATGGTCGCGGCCGGTTACCTGGGGCGCAAATCGGGGCGCGGTTTCCATGCCTATGCCTGAACGTTGCTCGCGCTTTGCCGAGTACCGGGACAAGGTGCTGGAGTTGTTTTCCAGCAAAGGTTTCGGCCAGGTCGGCATGCGTGAGCTGGCGACGTGCCTGGGGCTTTCCCCAGGCTCGTTGTACCACCACTACCCGAGTAAACAGCACCTGCTGCTCGATCTGATCGAGGAGTTCTACGAGGAGCTATTGGCCACCCTCGCCCGCATCCAGAAAAAAGCTCCGGCAAAGCGCGACAGGCTGGGCAGCCTGATCCGCGCCCACCTGAATCTGCATCGGGATATGCCTTGGCATTTCCGCCTGGCGGAACGCGACATCGGCTGTCTGAATGAAGAGCAACAGGAACGGGTGCAGCAATTGCGCGAACAATATGAGCGCACCCTCCTGAAAATGCTTGGCGGCAGTTCCCGCTTCAGCGAAGAAGGCTTGTTGGCGGCCGGGCATGCCATTGGCTGCTTGCTCAACAGCGCTCCCAGCTGGCTGACCCCACATGCGCTGGGTGAGCAAGAACGCGAAGAACTGCTGGAGAGCATGGTCTGCGGTGCCGTCGAGCGCCTGTTGGCCCCCAAGCGCGCACTGGAGGCCATAAGCCTCGCCCGCCCTATAGAAAAGATATCTAAAGAAATACAGGTCCCTGCCACGATTTAAAGCTTAGCTTGTCGGCTCAACCCAATCGGAATTCGCCAGCGCCCCTGGCGTCCAATCCGAGGTGTGTTTGTGTGTACTTCAACACCTGGAGCCGAACATGAAAATCAATCCCTACCTCATTTTCAATGGCGACTGCAAAGCTGCCTTCACGTTCTATGCGCAAAGCCTGCCCGGCAATATCGAAGCCATGCTGACCTTCGGTGAAACCCCTGCCGCCGAACACGTCCCCAAGGATCTCCATAACCTGATCATTCATACCCGTCTTGTGGTGGGAGACCAGGCGCTCATGGGATCGGATACCACCCCTGATCGCCCCACCGACGCCATGAGCGCTTGCTCCATTTCACTCAACGTCGACAGTATCGCCGAGGCTGAGCGGGTCTTCACTGCGTTGTCGGAAGGGGGCAGCGTGCAAATGCCGCTGGAGGCCACGTTCTGGGCGGAACGCTTCGGCATGCTGGTTGACCGTTTTGGTGTTTCGTGGATGGTCAACTGCGAAAAGGATCAATGAGAAATCCCTGGACTTTCCCGCGGCCAAAAACAAAACCCCTACCTGCATACGCAGATAGGGGTTTCGGAATTTAATCTTGACGATGACCTACTCTCACATGGGGAAACCCCACACTACCATCGGCGATGCATCGTTTCACTGCTGAGTTCGGGATGGGATCAGGTGGTTCCAATGCTCTATGGTCGTCAAGAAATTC
>NZ_LMLH01000015.1 GCF_001421885.1 Pseudomonas sp. Leaf48 | reverse complement strand
GTGTCAGTCGACATCAGCTTGACTGATACACCGCTTTCGCGAGCAAGCCCGCTCCCACAGGTTGATTGCGTTTCAGCGGACTCTTGGCCGTCAGCAAAAAATCATGCWTGTACGGCGCATCTTACCGTCACCGCCGGCAATGTTGCCGCGATCAACCTGTACYTGCGTTGCGGTTTCGTCCAGTTCGGGCTGGAACCGATGGCGGTGCGGGTGGGCGAGGATTACTTCGACAAGRTCCATATGTGGCGCGARCTYTAAGTCCACCACGATCAAAAATGTGGGAGCGGGCTTGCTCGCGAAAGCGCAGTGTCAGTCGACATCAGCTTGACTGATACACCGCTTTCGCGAGCAAGCCCGCTCCCACAGGTTGATTGTGTTTCAGCGGACTGCGCTGACACCATCGAGTGTCGAAAACGACGTGTCCTTGGCCGTCAGCAGAAAATCACGCATGTACGGTGCATCCAGCATATCGGTGCGGATCGCCGCATAGAGCGTGGCAAACAAGCCTTTTTCGCCCAGCCGCTTGGCCTTCACGTAACCCCGTGAGCTGTATTCATGCAGCGCCCAGTGGGGCATGCCGCAGACACCGCGTCCGCTGGCCACCAGTTGCATCATCATCACCGTCAGCTCCGAGGTGCGTACCTGCGCCGGTTCAATGTCGGCCGGTTCCAGGAAGCGGGTGAAGATGTCCAGCCGGTCGCGTTCTACCGGATAAGTGATCAGGGTTTCCGCGAGCAGGTCTTCCGGGACGATATAGGCCTTGCCGGCCAGGCGGTGCTGGTTGGCCACCGCGAGCATCGCTTCATAGGTGAACAGCGGCACGTAGGTGATGCCGACCAGATCCACCGGATCGGAGGTCACCACCAGGTCCAGGTCGCCACGGGCCAGGGCCGGTAGCGGCGCAAAGGAAAAACCCGAGGCCAGGTCCAGTTCGACTTCCGGCCAGGCGTCGCGGAACTGGTCGATGGTCGGCATCAGCCATTGGAAGCAACTGTGGCATTCGATGGCCATGTGCAGGCGCCCGGCGGTGCCGCCGGCCAAACGACTGATATCGCGCTCGGCGGCGCGCAGCAGCGGCAGGGTGGCGTCGGCCAGTTGCAGCAGGCGCAAGCCGGCGCTGGTGAAACGCACCGGTTTGGTCTTGCGCACGAACAACGGCATGCCCAGCCGTTCCTCAAGCTCTTTGAACTGGTGAGACAGCGCCGACTGGGTCAGGTGCAGGCGGTCGGCCGCGTCCACCAGGCTGTCGGCTTCGCGCAAGGCGTGCAGGGTCTTGAGGTGACGGATTTCAAGCACCGGTCTGGCTCCATGAGAAAAACTTGTGATCAACACGAAAAGGTTGAGTTTGTCTCATGTTGCCTTGCCTGTCGACAATAGCGCCATGTTTTACCGAATCTTATGAAGAGAATTCTCACCATGGCACTGGCCCACACCCTTGGTTTCCCCCGTATCGGCGCGGACCGCGAATTGAAGAAAGCCCTTGAGTCCTACTGGAAGGGCGATATCGACCAGCAAGCGTTGAATGACGTCGGCCGTCAGCTGCGTGCTGCCCACTGGCAATTGCAGAAAGACGCCGGTATCGATCTGCTGCCAGTCGGTGATTTCGCCTGGTACGACCAGGTGCTGACCCACTCCCTGACCTTCGGCGTGATCCCGGAGCGCTTCGACAACACCAAGGATGCCAACGGCCTGCCGACTCTCGATACCCTGTTTTCCATGGCCCGCGGCGCCAGTACAGCCTGCTGCGGCGCTGAGCACGCCAACGCGCCGTACGCCGAGGAACTGACCAAGTGGTTCGACACCAACTACCATTACCTGGTCCCGGAATTCACGGCCGAGCAAGCGTTCAAGCTGAGCTGGGAACAACTGTTCGATGAAGTCGATGAAGCCCGGGCGCTTGGTCACACCGTCAAACCCGTCATCATCGGTCCGTTGACTTACCTGTGGCTGGGCAAGGCCAAGGGCAACGAGTTCGACCGACTCGACCTGCTCGAGCGCCTGCTGCCGGTCTATAACGAAATTCTGGTTCGCCTAGCCGGGCAGGGCGTGGAATGGGTGCAGATCGACGAACCGATCCTGACACTCGACCTGCCCCAGGCCTGGAAGAACGCCTTCGAGCGGGCCTATCACATTCTTCAGTACTCGCCGCTGAAAAAGCTCGTGGCGACTTATTTCAGCGGCCTGGAAGACAACCTCGGGCTGGCGGTCGGCCTGCCGGTGCAAGGCTTGCACATTGACGCGGTACGCGCGCCGGACCAACTCGGCCAGGTGCTCGATCGCCTGCCGACCTACAAGATTCTCTCGGTAGGCCTGGTCAATGGTCGCAATGTCTGGCGCTGTGAACTGGAGCCCGTGCTGGCGCAACTGCAATTTGCCCAGGAGCGCTTCGGCGACAACCTGTGGGTCAGCAGTTCCTGCTCGTTGCTGCACAGCCCGGTGGATCTGGAGCGCGAAGACAAACTCGATCCGGAACTGAAAAGCTGGCTGGCGTTTGCAGTGCAGAAGTGTGGCGAAATCGCTGTGCTGCGTGATGCGCTCAACGATCCGCAAGCGCCCAAGGTGCAAGCGGCCCTGGCACAAAGCCGTGCCATTCACGCCAGTCGCGCCCAGTCACCGCGTATCCATAAAGCCGACGTTCAGGCGCGTATCCACGGCATCGCGGCAACCGACAGCCAACGCCAATCGCCGTTCGCCAAACGCATCGTACAGCAACGCGCGCAGCTGAAACTGCCGGTGTTCCCGACCACCACCATCGGCTCGTTCCCGCAGACCGCTTCGATCCGCCTGGCGCGCCAGGCCTTCAAGCAAGGCAAGCTGTCGGCCAACGATTACAACGACGCCATGCGCTGCGAAATCCGCCACTCAGTGCAAATCCAGGAGCGCCTGGGCCTGGACGTGCTGGTGCACGGCGAGGCTGAACGCAACGACATGGTCGAGTACTTCGCCGAGCAGCTCGACGGTTATGCCTTCACCCGTTTCGGCTGGGTGCAGAGTTACGGTTCGCGCTGCGTGAAACCGGCGATCATCTACGGTGACCTGAGCCGCCCGAAAGCGATGACGGTCGACTGGATCACTTATGCACAGGGCCTCACGGACAAAGTCGTGAAAGGCATGCTGACCGGTCCCGTGACCATGCTGATGTGGTCGTTCCCCCGGGAAGATGTCTCGCGCAAGGTCCAGGCACAGCAACTGGCCCTGGCCCTGCGTGACGAAGTGCTGGACCTGGAAAGCGCCGGGATCAGGATCGTGCAGATTGATGAAGCAGCGTTCCGCGAAGGCCTGCCGCTGCGCCGGGCACAGTGGCAGGAGTATCTGGATTGGGCCGTGGAGGCGTTCCGCCTGAGCGCCTCGGGGGTGCGCGACGAAACCCAGATCCACACCCACATGTGCTACAGCGAATTCAACGATGTGATCGAGTCCATCGCGGCCATGGATGCCGACGTGATCAGCCTCGAAACCTCGCGTTCGGACATGGCGTTGCTGGAGGCCTTCGAAGCTTTTGACTACCCCAACGACATCGGCCCGGGCGTCTACGACATTCACTCGCCACGGGTGCCGGACACGGCCGAAATGGTCAAGTTGATGAGCAAGGCGGCGCAGCGGATTGCGGCCGAGCGTCTGTGGGTCAACCCCGATTGCGGGTTGAAGACGCGGGCGTGGCCGGAGACGGAAGCGGCGTTGGTCAACATGGTGGCGGCGGCGCGGCAGTTGCGCAGTCAGTTGGCGTAACCTTGAGGGGAGCGGGCCAGCCGCTCCCCCTTTCAGTTAAAGCGTTTCAAAGTACTGGAGGACGGCAGATCGATTGCCGATATCCGCATAGGGCAGGTTGGCATCGTCTGCGTGTGTCAGATAACGGTGTTCCGGCAGTTTCAAGTGGGCCTTCTCGAACCTCTTGAATTGCGGCGGATTATCGCTTTTGTAGTGAAAGTGGGCGTACCAGAGCAACTCTGGTTCAGTGAGTGTCATATCCCAGATTTCATATTCCTGCATGTAGTCTGGGTGTCCGTCGCGGCGCTTGCCGAGATTTCTGATCGGAAGTTTTTTACGTATCTCCACCGCATCCTGCTCGATCAGATCCAGCAACATACCGTCGGTGGGTTTGCGTGTGGTCAGTGATTGCCGGGTGCGCAGCGAGCGCCCGGTGGTTTTGAGCTCGTCCGCCTTGTCGCGTAACGCTCTTATGATTTGCTCCTGCGCGGCCACACCCTCAATACGGTCGGCACGGCGAATGAGCTCGTCCGCCTCGCTGACCAACATGTGCTCCAGGTCAACCGGGAGCATATCCTGCTCGGCGTAGCCCTCAACCTTGGCCTGGTATTTGGGTTGGTAATCCAGGCGCTTTTGGGCTTCGTCCAGCAGTGCAGCGAGATTCGGTTGAACCGCTGCCGGTCCGGGTGTCGATGGAGGCAGCAGGCGAAATTTGTCACCACTGGTTTGCTCCCAGACTTCATTGTCGTTGACTTTGAATAGCCGCTTCTTGCTTTTCGGATCCCAACTTTCAACACCAATCAGCCATTGGTTGTCCTCGGTCGGGAACAATTTTTTACTTATTTCCCCTTTGGGTGCCACCGGGACAGATTGATCGATGCCTTTACGTGCCAAGACTGTCATTTTATCGATGCCGGCCAGCAACGGATCAACGACATCCATGTGGAAGTATTCCGGGTAGCTGGTTGTCCAGACCCTCATCTTGCGTCGGAATTCTGTGTACTGCGAAACGCAGACCTGAAGGCTCTGATTGCGCTGCTCCCGTGTGACGATGACTTCCGGGAGGCCGTTCTGCAACGACAAGGCTCGGGCGACATTGTCACGCAGCGCAACGACCTGATCTTTGAGGTACTGCCATGCTGCATCATCGGTTGTGCCGTCCCGTCTGACGATTTTCATCTGGTAGATGGTTTTCAGAAACGTCAATCTGGCTTCGGTGGCGTTTTGGTTCATTTCTTCCATGATTGACTTCAGTAGGGCTTTGTGCGACTTGATGCTGATGCGATCAAACCAATAGTTGGCCTCGGCTTTGAACTTTTGCATCTGCTCCACGTTAGCCACGAACTCCACCTGCAGTTTGCGCAGACCGTCGTTCACAGCCGCCCGCTGTTCAAGGGCGGTACTGGGTAATTTGTCCAGCTCCTCTTTCAGGGCAGTCATTCGTTTAAACAGGTCTACGTTACCGTCCGAGGCATAAGACGCACGGTGCCTGTATCGATCAGCCAATATCCAGGTACCTTTGCTTATCGCTTCAATTAGCTCACGTTTTTTTCGTCCCTGTGTCAGCGGTTCCAGCTCCACCAGCACCCTGTGCCGTCGGATGGCCAATTCAATATCGAGGTCGCATAAGGCGTCGACAGTCGGCCTGAGCGCCGGGCGACTCTCCATCGTAGTGGCTTGGTAATTATTGATTGCGATAGCGCTGGAATCGGTCTGGACACGAAATTCATCGGTAACCTCTTGGGCTGTCTCGTTCAACTGTTGAAGGCGGCGAAACCTCTGGTCGGTCCACCAGCGTGGTAGCCGTTGACGAACAGCTTGTGGCCAGATCGGATCTAATGCGTCGGCTAAATGCCCGTACACCTGGCCACCCCCCAACCCACCCCCTTCGAAGGCCGTCCCATAAACGCCGAACCAGGTGTCCCAATGACCTGTTTCATCCAGGGCAACAGGTTGCTTGTAGGTTTTTCGGGAATTGCCGAACAGACGCCAGTTGCGCGAATCCTTGCTCAGTTCAACCTGAAAGATACGGCCCTGGCGCTCGATGAAATCACCATCGGCATGCCGGTATATACCGCGGTAGAGACCATGGGTTGCCGGTTGCAGCCCCAGTAGCGAAAGCGGTTTTTCGTACTCGTAACCGGCGAAGCGTGCCAGCACATGCCGGGCTTGTCGCAGGGAAATGTGCTGCATCGCCGCGACGTTTCTGACCAGCTTGTTCAACTGGCGAGTGCGGGTGAAGGAGCGCGCTGTCCGGGAAAGCGCCGAGCTGGCCACTTCACCCGGGAGCAGATCCATGGCCGCGTCAATCAATGACAGCAGCACCGATTCGACCTCTGACAGGCCGTCACCCACCTCGCCGCGAATAAAGGCCGCGGTCGCCTGGTTCGCGGCGGTCCAGGCATCGTAGAGGGCGATGGTCACGCCAACGAAAGGCACCATGCCCATGGCCATTTTCATGTAGTTGAAGGCACGCGGGCCTTTGAGGGCATATCGCTCCATGTACAGCGCATAGTTGGAGCGCGACGTGCCGCGATGGGCTTCGATCAGGCGGCCCATATGCCCATCGAGCAGGTGTGCGGCCAGCGAGGTAGTCGCCGGCCAGCGCGCGCCGACCCCGATCATCGCATCGAAGTGCGTGAGCACGGCCTGATTGATGCGCCTTTCATGGGCTGCAACCTGACCCTGCAACGCGCGACCGGCCAGATAGCTGACCCATCGCTGATGCAGGCACAGGTTGAACAGGGCTTTGCGAGCCCCCTCCAGGTTGTCGTAGCGACGCAGGAACTGGCCATCGGGACTGTCGGGCAGGTAGAGCAGGGTCGTACCACTGACCTGTTCTTCAATGAACGTCACACCCGACAAGGTGGCGGAGCCTTCACCGGGCGTGTCCTTGCCCCCTGCGCTCAGGAAGGCTGCGAGCATGACGATACGCTTACCGTCGGCGTTCCAGGCCTCGGCGCTGTTGGCGTCGATGGCGATGTTCAGCACTTTCAATTCGTCGACGCTGATCTGTTTCTGCAGGCGGGCGCATTCGCCTTGCAGCTTGAGCATCAGGCGCCAGGGCTCGATCAGGCATTCACGCCGATGCTCCTTCACGAACACGGATTCGTCGGCCGCGCCCATGAACGTTTTGCGGATCTGCTTTTCGTAGGCCTGGGCCAAGTCGAGTTCGGGCAGGACCCTCTTCAGCCAGGGCACTGTGATCCCGGTCGTCAGGGTCTTGCCTTCGGTTTCATCATCGGCAGTGACCTGCACCTGCATGTACGACAGGCGTAGCGCCAATTGCACCAGGTTCATCGACGGCGTGGTGTCGATGTTGTGTTGGGCCAGATCCTCCAGGGACATCTTGCTGCGCGATGTGCTGGGCACTGATTTGAGTTTCTGCGGGGTGCCGGGTGCTCCGGGCGCTTCAATGAATTGGTTTTCCAGTCTCACCGAATCGGGCAAGTCGAGCTTTACGTCGAAACTGCCCTTGACGGCAAAGTCTTTGCGCAGGCGAGCGTGCAGGTGTTTGCGGGTGAAGTCGTCCCGGGGCTCCAGGGCAATGGTCATCAGTTCGTGGCTGCGTTGCATCGCCGGGATGTACGCCTGAATCAGGCCTTTGAGTTCGTTACGGTCCGCTTCAGGCAACTGGTTGAGCCACTGCGGCAGGTTGGCGGCGAGGGTGCCGCTGCGGTCTTGCTCCAGCAGATGGGTGAAGGCCAGGCTTCTGGCGGCGTGCACCGGAACCTGTAAACGGGCGAGGGCGCCTTGGCGCAAAATCTCCAGTTGTTCGGCACGCTGTGCGGCGTCGGCCGGTTCAGCATGGAGCTGACGTATTTTGCCGGCCTGTTCTTCGAAGTCGCTGGTCAGTTGGTCAAGGCCATGCAGGAGCGCATCGCCGCTGATTTTTTTCAGCTGCACGGTCAGTTTGCTGTCCTGATCGTGAAGCATGAACACCTGGTGCTCCAGCTCGCGACGGTTGGCAAACCGTTGCAATCCACCACCGGCTCCAGGCCAATAGAGCAGTACGCTATGTGGCGAGTCTGCGTCGATGAGCGCGTCCGCGCCGGTCACGACAAATGCGCCGTTCAGCACCTGGGTGGTGGGGCTGCCGCCGTCATCCTGTTGCTCGCTCGTTGATAGCGTAAGGCTGGCCGCTACCGCGTCCAGACCGGGTTCGTCGGGGGTATCGAGTACAGCTTTGAGCAGGCTGCACTCATCGTCAGTCAACTGCTTGAGAGCCAGTTGCAGCGCTGCTTCGGCGTGTAAACCGGCCTTGTGAGCGGTGTGAAGGGCGCTGAATTCTTGCTGAAACCTGTCCAGATCCAGGGCGCGCGAGCGATGGAGTAATGCAGTACAGGCCTTGTCGGCAGCTTGTTCGGCATCTTCCAGCGCTTTGAGCGAATCCTTGAAAGGTTGCAGGCCTTCACCTTCGCCAACCGCTTCAACCAGTGTTTCCAGTGCCTCACGCTGTTTGTCCAACGCAGCCTTGCGCATCGACCGGGGGATATCGGCGTACAGGCTGCCGAAAAGCGCGGGCTCATCGACCTGGGTATCGTCATCGCCGGTTTCCAGCTTGGGCGGTGAGGCGAAAACCGTTATTTTGCTGTGCTGACGATCAATCTGGTCAGCCTGGCTCAGGGCTTGCCCTCCATGCTCCGCGAGCCCGGGCTTGCCGCGCGTGCCATGCCGTAACGCGGTCACCTGAGCCTCCAGGTGAGCCGCGTACAGATCGCTTGAGCCCACGACAAATGGGGTGTTTTGTACTGTGTACTCAAAATGTATGTTATCGCTGGGCAGGCCCTTGGGGACGAGTGCTTGCCGGGACAGCCAGTCTTGCATGTCGCTGCGCTGCTTGAATACCTGGATTGCGAAGGGCCGGCTGGGCAGATACAGCAATGGGCTGGCGTTCGCCGGGTCTCCCGTGGTGATGACCCAGGCACCTGTGAGTTTGACTCGGCTTTGGTTGTTCAACACCAGCGCCAGTGTTTCGGTACGGATGGGCGGGTCGCTGGAGACCGCCTCCGCGGGGGGCGTATCGATGAGCGTCAGCAAAGGTTTGAGCTGCTGCGCCGTAAGGGTTTTCTGGGCGAATGCCAGTTGGGCGGCGGCCTCGAAATGATCGCGATAAAGCTGTATCGAGCGTTGTTGTCGCGACACAGGGGTGCCGGGGGCTCGCGAGGCCCAGAAGGTTCGCCAGCGCTCGCCGAGTGCCTGCTCCAGATTGAGCTTCTTGAGTCGCGCGAGCATTTGCAGCGGTGTCAGTGCTGACAGGGGGTGGGGCTGATCAACGCCCGTCACTCGACATTGCTGATCGAGGGGTTCCTCCAGCGTCGGGTGTTGCATAACGAAAGCGCAGGCATCGGTCAAACTGACGAAACGCTCTGGCTGCTCGTCCGTGGCGGGGAAGAGCAAACCGGCCAGTTGCCCATCCAGATTCAGTTCCCGTTGGAGCAGTTGATTGAGCGTGTCGCGCAGTCGCGGACTGCTGGTCACCAGCTCGCGCAAGCCCTGGCTGGTTTCGCGCCAGCGTGCAGACGCTTGCAGAAACAGGCTTTCGTCGATCAGGGGCGGTAGCGGGGGGGAGGGTGTAAAGACGGCAGGTGGCGACAAGGGCAGTTCGAAGAGGAGTCTATCGGTCATGGCAATATGGCTCGCGATGTGGGGAGCAGAGGATCCGCTCCTTGATCGAGCCATTTAAGGAAAGTCCCGTGTGGTACGGGCACTACATAGTTACCGCACCACGACATGAGAGTTAGCGCACCGACCATTCGGCGATGTTCATCAAATTGTCACGCAACTGTGGCAGCGCGCTTGCACAAACATCATCAGACTCGCGCTCTACTGGGGTTCTGCGTTTCGGTGTTTTTCATGCGTGCTTTGTTTTTATCGGCGGCCTTTTTGCTGGCCGGGCTGTTCAGCCTGCCATCCGTGGCGGCCTCGCAATGTGATGTGAATGTTCCAACCCAACGGGTCGATCTGGCACAGGTGAGCCTGGCGTACCAGAGCATCGGCCGTGATTCCGATCCGGCGCTGTTGTTGGTCATGGGCCTGGGCGGGCAGTTGATTCATTGGCCGGATGAGGTGGTGGTCGCGCTGTGTCAGCAGGGTTTTCGGGTGATTCGTTACGACAACCGGGATGTCGGTCTGTCCACTTGGCGGCAAACGCCCGCCGACGCCAACCTGACCTTCGAAGTGCTGCGCTACAAACTCGGCTTGCCGGTGTCGGCGCCCTACACCCTGACCGACATGGCGGACGATGGCTTCGGCCTGATGGATGCCCTGCATGTCGAACGGTTTCACGTGCTCGGCGCGAGCATGGGCGGGATGATCGCCCAGCATATGGCAGCCATGGCGCCGCAACGTGTCGAGAGCCTGACGTTGATCATGACCACATCCGGGGCCGAAGGTTTGCCGGCGCCGAGCGCGGCCCTTATGCAATTGCTGGCGCGTCGTGGCGCCCCGAATCGTCAAGTGGCTCTGGAACAACAGGCCGACCTGCTGGCAGCGTTGGGCAGTCCGATGGTCAGTGACGATCGTCAGGCATTGCTGGAGCAGGCGGCCGCTTCCTATGACCGGGCGTTCAATCCCGAGGGTGTGCAGCGCCAGATCATGGCAATTCTGGCCGAACCGAGCCGTGTCGCGTTGCTTAACCAATTACGGGTGCCGGCGCTGGTGGTGCATGGTACGGCCGATCCGCTGCTGCCGGTGATGCACGGTGTGCATCTGGCGGCGCACTTGCGTGGCAGTGAGTTGAAATTGATTCCGGGTCTGGCCCATCGCTTCCAGGAACAGTTCAAGGCACCGTTGTTGGCGGCAGTGTTGCCGTATTTGCGCGCTCACCGGGAAGACACGTCGCATTGGGCGCAAATCGACCCGGTAGCCGAACACAATCTCCTGTAACCCCCGGCAAGGGGGTAATGCTGTTCACTTAAGCTGAGTACACACTTTGTGGCGAGGGGGCTTGTCGGATCGCCGCACCGCCCCATTCGGCTGCGCAGCAGTCGTAAAACCATAACACGCGTTTTACCTGATACACCTCGGTGGCCGGTTTTGGGGCCGCTCCGCGACCCAACGGGGGCAAGCCCCCTCGCCACAAAGTGTGTACCCAGCTTAAGTGAACAGTATTACGGCGAGGGGGATGTTCAGGCGTGCAGGCGCACCCAGACGCTGACCAGCACGGTGGCTGCCATCAACCAGGCCACGGCGGCCACCGCCAGCGAAGCCTCCAGGCGCATCCGGTCCACCATCAGGTACAAGGTCGCCAGGTAGACGAAGTACGGAATGATCGACCACATGCCGAACACGATGGTGGTCTTGAGGTCATCCAGCGAGCGGCCTTTGCCGACGATGTAGTGGGCAATCAGGGCGAAGGTCGGAAACAGTGGCACCAGGCCGGCGATGTAATAGTTTCTGGTCTTGGCCAGGGCGGCGAGGATCACCACCACCGCGGCACCCAGCATTGCTTTGAGAATCAGGTCCACACAGGTCTCGCTTTAATGGCTCAGGCCGTACTTTTTCACTTTGTCGAACAGAGTGGTCTTGGCCATGCCCAGTTCCTGGCTGGCCTGGGTCAGGTTGCCGCCGCTGCGTTGCAAGGCGTCCACCAGCAGGTTGCGCTCGAAAGCCTCCACGGCTTCGGCGAAGGTCAGGCCCTGGTTGTTGCCGCTGGCCCCAGACTTCTTGAAGGCCGGCAGGCCGAGGGCGAAGCGCTCGGCGACGTTGCGCAGTTCGCGCACGTTGCCGGGCCAGTCGTGGCTCATCAGGCTGGACAGGGTCTGGTTGTCCAGCTCCGGCACACTGCGGTCGAAACGCAGGGATGATTGCTGCAGGAAGTGTTCGAACAGCTGCAGGATGTCCTCGCGACGTTCACGCAAGGGTGGCAGCTCCAGGGTTACCACGTTGAGGCGGTAGTACAGGTCGCTGCGAAATTCGCCGGCCCTGCTCGACTCGTCCAGATCGGACTTGGTCGCTGCGATCACCCGGCAGTCCACCGCCACGCTCTGGTTCGAGCCGAGGCGTTCGAGGGTGCGCTCCTGCAAGACCCGCAGCAGTTTGATTTGCAGTGGCAGCGGCATGCTTTCCACTTCGTCGAGGAACAACGTACCGCCGTCGGCGTGCTCGATCTTGCCGATTCGCCGTTTGCCGGCGCCGGTGAAGGCGTTGGCTTCATGGCCGAAAATTTCGCTTTCGAACAGGTTCTCCGGCAGGCCCCCGCAGTTCAGCGCGACAAACTGCCGGGTGTGGCGGCGACTGAAGTCGTGCAGGCAGCGCGCGACCAGCTCTTTACCAGTACCGGTCTCGCCTTCGATCAACACGTTGGCCGAAGTGTCGGCGACGTTGGCGATCAGTTCTCGCAGGTTTTGCATGGCGGGCGAACGGCCGATGATGCGACCTTCGAGGGAGTCGCGCTCGGCCAGTTGCCGGCGCAACGACGAAACTTCACGCGCCAGGCTGCGCTGCTCCAGGGCGCGGCGGGCCACATCCACCAGACGTTCCGGAGAGAACGGTTTCTCCATGAAGTCGTAGGCGCCTTTTTGCATCGCGCCGACCGCCATGGAGATGTCGCCATGGCCAGTGATCAGGACCACCGGCAGGCTGCGATCGCGCGCCTTGAGCCGGGTCAGCAGTTCCAGGCCATCGATGCCCGGCAGGCGTATGTCGCTGATGACAATGCCGGCAAAGTTGTCGCCGACCCGCTCCAGGGCTTCTTCAGCGCTGCCCACGCCAATGCAGGGGATGTCTTCGAGGGTCAGCGCCTGCTGGCAGCCAAGCAGTACATGGGGGTCGTCTTCGACGATCAACACACTAAGGTCGTTGTTCATATTGGCTCGGCGGGAGTGGGGCTTACCAACGGTAAACTGAGGACGAATGCGGTACCACCGCTGGCCGGATGTTCGACACCCAGTTGCCCGCCGGTGGCGGCGGCCAGGCTGGCAGAAAGCGTCAGGCCAAGGCCCAGGCCCTGTTCGCCGGGTTTGGTGGTGAAAAACGGTTCGAACAGGTGCTTGCGCGTTTCGGCGTCGATGCCGTGGCCGTTGTCACGTACGCGCAGCCGATACTTGTCGTCGACCCGCTCACCTTCCAGCCACAGCTGTGGCAGTGGCTGCGCCTGCATGGCGTCGAGGGCGTTGCCGATCAGGTTGACCAGAATCTGCTCCAGGCGGGTCTGGTCGATTTGCAATTGTACGTCTTCGAAGTCTCGATGCAGGCGCAATGGTGTGTTTTCCACGCGGCTGCCGAGCAACTGCAAGGCGGCGTCCGCGGCTTTGCCGAGGCAGGCCTGGCCTTTGTCATCACCGCGACGGGCAAAAGAGCGCAAGCTGGCGGTAATCCGGCCCATGCGGTCGATCAACTCGTTGATGGTCTTGAGGTTGGTGCTGGCCACGTCAAGCTGGCCGCGTTCGAGGAAACGCACGGTATTGCCGGACAGGGTGCGCAGCGCCGCCAGCGGCTGGTTCAATTCATGGGCGATGCTGGTCGACATCTGGCCAATCGCCGCGAGTTTTCCGGCCTGCACCAGTTCATCCTGGGCGCGGCGCAAGGTCTCTTCGGCATGCCGGCGTTCACGGATCTGACCCTTGAGCCGTTCATTGCTGGCGCGCAGGTCGACGGTCCGTTCGGTAATCCGACGCTCCAGTTGATTGTTGGCTTCCTGCAGGGCTTCCCGGGCGGCGAGGCGGGTGGCGATCACCTTGCGCCGTTCGTTCCAGGCAATCAGCAGGAAGGCGACCAGGGCAAATGCCACCGCTACCAGAATCCCTTGGTTGATCGCTTCGCGACGCAAATCCTGCAACGGGGTGAGCAGGGTGAAGTTCCACGGTGTGTCGCTCAGCGGTCGGCTTTGCGACAGATAGCTGATGTTCTCGTCGTCTGACTTCAGTTCACTGTTGGCCGGAAAGGTGAGTTTTTCCACGCCCTCCGATAGGGTTTCCCGGGCCAGCGGTTGCAGTTCATTGAGCGGGAACCAGTAGTACTGCAGGCTGCGGGCCAGTTTCTCCTTGGTTTCGTCGCTCAGTGGCAGCACCGATTTGAGCCGCCGCGACGGATCGCTGGACAGAATGATGATGCCGTTCTCGTCACTGACGAAGGCTTCCAGGCGCGCCCGTTGCCAGCGTTCTTCCATGGCCTCCAGGCGGACCTTGACCACCGCGACGCCGATGATCTTGCCGTGTTCTTCCAGGCCGTGGGCCAGATAGTAACCGGGCTCGCCGTTGGTGCTGCCGATGCCGTAGAAGCGTCCCGGCTGGCCGCGCACGGCGTTCTGGAAATAGGCGCGGAAGGACAGGTCTTCACCCAGGTAACTGTCGAAGTCGCGCCAGTTGCTGGTGGCCATGACGCGGCCGGTGGTGTCCATCACGTAGATGGCCCGACTGCGGCTGCGCCGGTTCAGGCCTTCGAGGTAATCATTGACCGTTTGCCGGTGTTCCGGGGTCGGGTCGGCCAGCAGCTGCGAAACGCTGGATTCGAGTTCCAGCAGGCTGGGCAGGTAGGTGTACTTGCTGATCTCGCTCTCGACGGCGCGGGCGTGCAGTTCCAGCTGACGCTGGCCGTTCTCGCCGAGGTGGCGAATGCCATAGTGCTCACTGAGCCAGAAGCCGATGTAGCCGAGTCCGATCATCAGGGCGATGATCAACGGCGGCAGGAACAAATGACGGATCAGACGGGGTTTCACGGCAAGTGATTGCGGCGCTGCGCGATAGAGATTGGGGTCGCATTTCATCACAGATGCCTTGGGTCAACCACAACACTTGATCGTGAATAACCACTGGTGTGGGGTGAACTTTGTGGCGAGGGGGCTTGCCCCCGTTCGGCTGCGAAGCAGTCGTAAACCCATTGCATGCGGTCTGACTATAAAATGCCGGGGCCGCTTCGCGACCCAACGGGGGCAAGCCCCCTCGCCACAGAAGCCCGCTCCCACAGGGGGAGCGGTGTTTGCTTAGTGCTGCAGGATTTTGTTGAGGAAGTGCTGGGTACGTTCTGCGCGGGCGTTGATGTCGCCGAAGAACTCCTCTTTCGGGCAGTCTTCGATGATCTTGCCGGCGTCCATGAAGATCACGCGGTCGGCCACTTTGCGGGCGAAGCCCATTTCGTGGGTCACGCACATCATGGTCATGCCTTCGTGGGCCAGTTGCACCATCACGTCGAGTACTTCGTTGACCATTTCCGGGTCCAGCGCCGAGGTCGGTTCGTCGAACAGCATGACGATCGGGTCCATCGCCAGCGCACGGGCAATCGCCACACGCTGCTGCTGACCACCGGAAAGCTGGCCCGGGTGCTTATGGGCGTGAGCCGAGAGACCGACGCGCTCAAGCAGTTGCAGGCCTTTCTTGGTGGCTTCTTCCTTGCTGCGGCCCAACACCTTGATCTGCGCGATGGTCAGGTTTTCGGTGATGGTCAGGTGCGGGAACAGTTCGAAGTGCTGGAACACCATGCCAACACGCGAACGCAGTTTCGGCAGGTTGGTCTTCGGGTCGGCAATGGACGTGCCGTCGACCACGATGTCGCCCTTCTGGAACGGTTCCAGGGCGTTGACGCACTTGATCAGGGTCGATTTGCCGGAACCGGATGGCCCGCACACCACAATCACTTCGCCTTTTTTGACCTCGGTGCTGCAATCAGTCAGTACCTGGAAGTCCCCATACCACTTGTTGATGCTTTTGATAGAGATCATACGGCGAACCTTTTTTGCAGACGCTTGACCAGCAGCGAGGCGGAAAAGCTGATAATGAAGTACACGAGACCTGCGAAGATCAGGAACTCATTGGAGCGGCCAATGATGTCGCCACTGGCGCGCGAAGCATTGAGGAAGTCCACCAGACCGACCGCGTAGACCAGCGAGGTGTCCTGAAACAGGATGATGCTCTGCTGCAGCAACAGCGGGGTCATCTTGCGGAACGCTTGCGGCAGGATGATCAGGCGCATCATCTGGCCGTAAGTCATGCCCAGCGCCTGGGCAGCGCCCATCTGGCCCTTGGGAATCGACTGCACACCGGCACGGACGATTTCGCAGAAGTACGCCGCTTCGAACATCATGAAGGCCACGATGCAGGAGGCGAACGCGCCGATCGGCGTGTCTTCGCCGGTGATCCAGCGCAGTACGAACGGCACCGCCAGGTAGAACCAGGTGATGACCAGCAGCAACGGGATCGAGCGGAAGTAGTTGACGTAGGCGCCAGCGAGGTTCGACAGCAGTTTGTTGTGGGACAGGCGGCACAGCGCCAGGATGGTGCCGAGGATGATCCCACCGATCACGCCCATGGCCATCAGTTTCAGGGTCATGACCATGCCGTTCCACAGGCCCGGCAGGGACGGGATGATGCCCGAGAAGTCGAATTCCATCATTTACCCCCTACGGAGATCAGGCCCGGTACGGCGACTTTCTTCTCGACCAGGCGCATCAGCAACATCAGGCTCATGTTCAGGGTGAAGTAGATTAGCGTGGCCAGGGTAAAGGCTTCGAACAGGTTTGCGGAGAACTCGGCGGTCTGTTTGGTCTGCGCGAGCAGCTCCATCAGGCCGATCAGCGAGGCCACGGAGGTGTTCTTGAAGACGTTGAGGAATTCCGAGGTAAGCGGCGGAATGATGATCCGGTAGGCCTGGGGCAGCAGCACGTTCCAGTAGATCTGCGGCAGTTTGAAACCCATGGCGCGGGCCGCGGATTCCTGACCCTTGGGCAGGGCCTGGATACCGGTGCGCACCTGTTCGCAAACCCGGGCGGTGGTGAACAGGCCCAGGCACACGACGACGCTGAGGAAGGCCGAGGTGGTCGGGTTCAGATCCTGCTTGTACCACTCCTGCAGGTCCGCCGGCAGCAGGTCGGGTACCAGGAAGTACCAGATGAACAGCTGAACCAGCAGCGGCACGTTACGGAAGAGTTCGACGTAGCAGGTGGCGATGCCCGATACGATGCGATTCGGCACGGTACGCATGACGCCCAGGATCGAGCCCAGTGTCAGGGCGATGATCCACGCCGCGATGGCGATGCCGATGGTCCAGGCCAGACCGGACACGTACCAGTCGAGATAGGTCTCGCTGCCCACGCCGGTGGACTTGAAGAACACGCTCCAGTCCCAGTTGTAATTCATTAGGGTCTCCCCTCGGATTCGATCGATGTACAAATGCCCGCTTGGGGGAAGCTCCGTTCCCGCCCGACCTCGAGAGTCAGGCACACGCGCTCGGCTCGACAGCCACCGGTTCGAGTTTTTCCAAAAATGCCAGCAGGGAGTGCGATCCCTGAGAGGGCAACGACCCTCTCAGGGATAAGGTTAGTCAGAAATCAGGATTTCTTGTCGTCAGCCGCTTTGTCGGTCGGATTGGCGATCAGGGCCTTGAGCTCGTCGCTCATCGGGAACATCAGGTTCAGGCCCTTTGGCGGAATCGGCTGCATGAACCATTTTTCGTAGATCTTGTTGATCTCGCCCGATGCGTAAGTTGCCTTGATGGCGTCATCCACGGCCTTTTTGAACGGCTCGTCGCCTTTGCGCACCATGCAGCCGTAGATTTCGTAGGACTGTGGAGTACCGGTCACGGCCCAGTCATCGGCTTTCTTGGCCTTGGCGGCTTCACCGGCCAGCAGGGCGTCATCCATCATGAAGGCCACTGCGCGGCCAGTTTCCAGCATCTGGAAGGATTCGCCGTGGTCTTTGGCGGAGATCACGTTCATGCCCATCTGCTTGTCGGCGTTCATCGCCTTGAGGATGCGCTCGGACGTGGTGCCGGCGGTGGTCACGACGTTCTTGCCTTTGAGGTCCTCGAAATCCTTGTACTTGGAGTCCTTTTTGGACAGCAGGCGAGTACCGATTTCGAAGATGCCGACAGAGAAGTCAACTTGCTGCTGACGCTCGACGTTGTTGGTGGTGGAACCGCACTCAAGGTCAACGGTGCCGTTCTGTACCAGCGGGATACGGGTTTGCGAGGTGACCAGGTTGTACTTGACCTGGAGATTGGGCAGGTCCAGGTCTTTTTTCAGTGCTTCGACGACTTTGAGCTGAATGTCGTGGGAGTAGCCGACCGGCTTGCCGGAAGCATCAGCGATGTAAGAGAAAGGAATGGAAGCGTCACGGTGTCCGAGGGTAATGACACCGGATTCTTTGATCTTCTTCAGGGTGCCGGTCAGTTCGGCTGCGAAAACTGGCGTGCTGATCAGAGCGGCAGCAATGGCTGCGCCCAGGATATGGGGAACGATGCGCATCAAATTTTCCTCGACTTTGTTTTTTTTATGGAGCCAGTTCATCGGCCCTTTTTGTGCTGCAAAACACCTGAGCGCCACGATGAGCGAGCGCAAAGGACATTCGTCGAAGAGTGTAGAGCATGACTCGTGCCAGACCAGTCCATAATGATCAAGTCGTTGATTTATAAGGAAATTAAATATTTGTGGCGTTGATGTTGTGAGGGAAACATCCGGTTAACCGAACCGACCGACAAGTCGCGTTCGGAAAACCGAATGGTGGCTAATGCGCATCTCCAGGCGTGGGAGCCGGCTTGCTGGCGATAGCGGAGCATCAGTCACATCAATCCTGTCTGATAGATCGTCATCGCCAGCAAGCCGGCTCCTACAGTGTGGGCATGTCAGGGGTATTTGCGCTTGTCCGGCGCAGGCGGGAAGTACTGGTACAACCAGGTTTCACTGAGCGTGCGATCGTTAGTGCGAATGAACAGACGCAGTTCTACCGGCGCGACGCTGTCATTGGTCGGGTACCAGTCGAACAGGATGCGGTAGCCCTTGATGTCGTCGAGCTTGAGAATGCTGAAATCCTTGACCTCGCCGTTCGAGCAGGTGACCACGGGCTCGATGCCTGTGCCTTCAGGCAAGCGATCCAGGCCGCCACCGGTGAAGTCCACGGCAAAACGCCGGGCCCAGACCGGTGGGTAATGCTCGCCCGGTGCCCAGCCTTCAGTGAAACCGCCCATCCCTGAACGGGTCGCGTGGACCCGGGCAAGTGGCGTGCCGACCGGGGGCAGGGCACTCCAGTAGAGTTTGTAGCCGTAGTTCAGCGAGTCGCCGGCGGCCACTGGTTTTTTCGGCGTCCAGAAGGCCACGATGTTGTCCATGGTCTCGCCGGTGGTGGGGATCTCCAGCAAGTCGATCGAGCCTTCACCCCAGGCTGTGGTCGGTTCGACCCACAGGCTCGGACGGCGGCTGTACCAGTCGACGGTGTCCTGGTAACTGGCGAACTCGTGATCGGTCTGCACCAGGCCGAAACCTTTCGGGTCCTTGTCGGCGAATGCGTTGAATTGCAGGGTGGCCGGGTTGTTCAGCGGACGGCAGATCCACTCGCCGTTGCCGCGCCACATGGCCAGGCGATCGGAGTCATGGATCTGCGGGTGAATGGTGTCGCACATCCGGCGCTCATGGGTGCCGCAACTGAACATGCTGGTCATGGGTGCAATGCCCAACTGGTCGATGGCGGTACGCGCGTTGACGTGGGCGTCGACTTCCATCACCACGCGCTCGGCCTGGCAGTCGATATCGAAGCGATAGGCGCCGGTAGCGCTCGGCGAGTCGAGCAGGGCATAGACCACGAAACGGGTGCTGTCCTTGTCTGGCGTCTCGAACCAGAACTTGGTGAAGTCGGGAAACTCTTCGCGCTTGCTGGCGTAGGTGTCGATGGCCAAGCCGCGGGCCGACAAGCCGTACTGGCCGGTGGCGTCTACTGCACGGAAGTAGCTGGCGCCGAGGAAAGACACGACGTCGTGCTTGTCCAGTTCCGGAGCCTTGAACAGCTTGAAGCCGGAGAAGCCCAGATCGCCCTTGAGCTGGGTAGTGTCAACGGTGGTGTTTTCATAGTTGAACAGCGACGGACGGAAATGCACCTCGCGCGCCAGGCGGGTCTTGGGGTCGACGCTGTACATGCGCACCGGCTGCTTGAACCCCATGCCGACGTGGAAGAACTGCACGTCAAGCTGCCCGTTCAGGTCATTCCACAGTGAATGGTTGCCGTCATAGCGGATGGCGTTGAAGTTCTGCGGGGTCATGGTCGCCAGGGTCGGCGGCAACACCTGCTTGGTGTCCTGGTAGCGGTTGCTGGCAAGCTGTTTGGCCTGGCGTTTCAGCGCTTCGAAATCGAACGCAGTGGCCTCGCCATCGGCGGTGCTCCCGCTGCCCGCCCAGGCATTGGCGGCCAGCAGGCCGGAGGCGGACAAGCCGGTGTAGGCAGCGATGGCCATGGAGGCTTTGAGCAAATGTCTGCGGTGCATAAATACAACCTGTCGTTAACAATCCCGCGCCGTTCCTGGCACGTGCTGGATCAAAAATATCGGTTCGGACATGCCTTCGGCCAAACGCAACGGACTTTAAACAGATGCCGGATAGCTTAAACCGTTCGCTTGAAGAGCAAAATTGATTGATGGCACGGCGCTAGTCCGGCAATGAAACAAGACATGTCGGTAAATGTTTCCCACAGCCTTTTCTGATTTTCAGGGCATATCTGCTTTTTTCGACTAATTACTCTAAAAACCGCTTTTCAGCGCGCGGAATATTCCTATTCTGTGCTCATGACCGGTTTATGCCCTTCAGGCCGGTGCGGTTCAGTGGGCACATGGAGGCAGCTGAAACAGGGAGTCAGTTGAAAAAGATAGGGCGATTCGGTTTTTAGCAGTTTTCTTTGACGTATAGAGAAGGACATCGTCCATGTCGAAAGTACAAGGCATCACCGAAATGTTGGGAATCTTTCCGTGCCTGGGTACCGGGCGACGCAGACGCAGACTCAACAGCGAGGAAATGAAACTGGTGGAGCGATATCGCGAATTATCGGAAAGCGACCGGATTGCCATGCGCTATCTGGTGGATGCGATGAGGAGTGTTTCGCGGTTCTGAAAGAGGCGGGGCATCCGGCTTGGGCGGGATGCCCTTTTTTCACCAATCCTGCGAGCGTTCTGAGCGCTGATGCAGCACTCGCAACACCTGTACCTGGCCTTCGACAAATCGATAAGGGGCGATGAAGGGATATCGGCCAAGCACTAACTCTCGTACATCAGGCACCACAGACGGCCGGCCCGAGCCGGGAAAATGCTCGAGCAGTTCAAAGGATTGCAGGATCGTCGCGATGATTTCCAAGGCAGCCTGTGCGCCAGCGATCCCCAGGTAATGCTCATGGATGTTATCGAGGTCGCTTTCAGCTTTTTCAGTCAGTACTACGCTCGGCACGTTTTGCCCACTTAGCCTTCACGGCGTCCAGATCGGTGAGATTCCCGGCATCGGCATCGGTTATGCCGTCGCTGATGGCTTGCAGATGCCAGGACTCGGCTTCCACATATCGAACCAGTGCACGCTTGAGATGGTATTGGCGGTCGCGATCGGTGGCGGCTGCTAGCTGATCGAGCTGTTGAGCCAGTAATTCTTCGACGCGAAAGGACAAAACGGGTGAAGCCATGATGGCTCTCCTAGGGTGTATACGCTGTAAACTACGTAAACACACTAGGGTCTCCCGCGCTTTTCGTCAACCAACTCAAGTGTGCAGAGGCGTAGAAAACTTTAGCGGGGTGAGCGCGAAAGTGGGGGAGTGATGTGTTGCCAGATGCTGTTCCCTACCAAGGCCATGCGCTGGGCAGGGTAATGCACTCATTGAGATCTCTGCGCAAAACTGGCAGATTCAGGATGTCCGAAACCAGGGCAAAGTTTTGGAAGCGTTCGGGGGCGGTGGTTATTGTTTTGTCTTCCAGGCGTCGCCTGGTGCCGGCTTCTGCCTTGAAGCCGGGGTGACGCTATCGCCAGCAGGCTGGCTCCCACAGGGAAACGCATTCCAAACTGTGGGAGCCAGCCTGCTGGCGATGCCTTTAGTGCTTGAACATCACATGCCGCACGACGGTGTAGTCCTCCAACCCATACATCGACATGTCCTTCCCGTACCCGGACAGTTTCTGACCGCCATGGGGCATTTCGCTGACCAGCATGAAGTGCGTATTCACCCAGGTGCAGCCGTACTGCAAGCGCGCGGACAGGCGATGGGCGCGGCCGACATCTGAGGTCCACACCGACGAGGCGAGCCCGTAGTCCGAATCATTGGCCCAGCCCAGCACCTGCGCTTCATCGGTGAATCGGGTGACGGACACCACTGGCCCAAACACTTCACGACGAACAATTTCATCGTCTTGCTGCGCGTCGGCCAGCACCGTGGGCTCGAAGAAGAATCCGTTGCCGTCCACCGCCTTGCCACCGGTGATCAGGCGGATGTGCGGCTGGGCCACGGCGCGCTCGACAAAGCCGGCCACGCGGTCGCGGTGCTGTGCGCTGATCAGTGGGCCGAGTTCGGTCGATGGGTCATCCTGCAAGCCGTGCTTGATGCTGCTGACGGCGGCACCGAGTTTCTCGAGGAACTTGTCGTAGATGCCTTCCTGCGCATAGATGCGGCAGGCGGCGGTGCAGTCTTGGCCGGCGTTGTAAAAACCGAAGGTGCGGATGCCTTCCACTGCCGCGTCGATGTCGGCGTCGTCGAAGATGATCACCGGAGCCTTGCCGCCCAGTTCCATGTGCATGCGCTTGACGCTGTCGGCAGTGCTGGAAATGATGTTCGAACCGGTGGCGATCGAACCGGTCAGGGACACCATGCGCACTTTCGGATGGGTCACCAGCGGGCTGCCGACGGTAGGGCCGCGACCGAATACCAGGTTGAGCACGCCGGCCGGGAAAATTTCTGACGCCAGCTCGGCCAGACGCAGGGCGGTCAGCGGAGTTTGTTCCGACGGCTTGAGCACCACGGTATTACCGGCGGCCAGGGCCGGGGCGATTTTCCAGGCAACCATCATCAGCGGGTAGTTCCAGGGCGCGATGGAAGCGATCACGCCCACCGGATCGCGGCGGATCATCGAGGTGTGGCCAGGCAGGTATTCGCCACCGGCCGAACCGCTCATGCAGCGGCTGGCGCCGGCGAAGAAGCGGAACACGTCGGCAATCGCCGGGATCTCGTCGTTCAACGCGGCGCTGTAGGGCTTGCCGCAGTTGTCCGATTCCAGTTTGGCCAGCTCTTCTCCGTGGGCTTCGATGACGTTGGCGAGATTGAGTAGCAGCAGCGAACGTTCTTTAGGCGGGGTCTGCGACCAGCTGTCGAACGCGGCGTCGGCAGCGCGCACGGCGGCATCGACCTGGGCTTCGCTGGCTTCGTTGATTTCCACCAGCACACTGCCCAGTGCCGGGTTGAACACCGGTTGGGCGGGGCCTTCGCCATCAAGGAGTTGGCCGTTGATCAAGAGTCGGGTTTGCATGGCATTGTCCTCTTCGAAACTATTTATTTTTATCTGTAGAAACCGGCTCTAACTGTGGGAGCGGGCTTGCTCGCGAAAGCGGTGTGTCATGCACCATCACTGTTGAATTTGATGGCCTCTTCGCGAGCAAGCCCGCTCCCACATTGAGTTCGGTTCCTTTCGGGAGTAATCGTTGTCAGTTACTTTCCACCACTGCCCGCCACGCTTTCACCGCCACGGGTCAGGTAATAGGCACCGAAAATTGGCAGCATGGTCACGATCATCACCAGCATCGCCACGACGTTGGTCACCGGTACGTCCCGTGGGCGGCTGAGCTGGTTGAGCAGCCACAGCGGCAGGGTGCGTTCATGGCCGGCGGTGAAGGTGGTGACGATGATTTCATCGAACGACAGCGCGAAAGCGAGCATGCCGCCAGCCAGCAACGCCGAGCCGAGGTTCGGCAGGATGATGTAGCGGAAGGTCTGCCAGCCGTCGGCGCCGAGGTCCATCGAGGCCTCGATCAGGCTGTGCGAAGTGCGGCGCAAACGGGCGATGACGTTGTTGTAGACGATCACCACACAGAAGGTCGCGTGACCGACGATGATGGTGAACATCCCCGGTTCGATCCCCAGTGTCTTGAAGGTCGCCAGCAGCGCGATCCCGGTGATGATCCCCGGCAGGGCGATCGGCAGGATCAGCATCAGCGAAATGCCTTGCTTGCCGAAGAAATCCCGGCGGTACAACGCGGCCGAGGCCAATGTGCCAAGGACCATGGCGATCAGCGTGGCAATCGAGGCGATCTGCAACGACAGCTTGATCGCTTCGAGCACGTCCGGCCGCGAGAACGCCACGCCGATCCACTTCAGGGTGAAGCCCTTGGGCGGAAAGCTGAACGCCGCGTCTTCGGTGTTGAAGGCGTACAGGAAGATGATCAGGATCGGGAAGTGCAGGAACACCAGCCCGCCCCACGCCGCGATTTTCAGGCCAATAGAAGCTTTCTCAGAGTGCATCGAAGGCCCCCAGGCGTTTGACGATGGAGAGGTAGATGGCGATCAGCACGATCGGCACCAGGGTGAACGCTGCGGCCATTGGCATGTTGCCGATCGCGCCTTGCTGGGCGTAGACCATGCTGCCGACGAAGTAGCCGGGTGGGCCCACCAGTTGCGGCACGATGAAGTCACCGAGCGTCAGAGAGAAGGTGAAGATCGAGCCTGCGGCAATGCCCGGGATCGACAGCGGCAGGATCACCTGCATAAAGGTCTGGCGCGGCTTGGCCCCAAGGTCGGCGGAGGCTTGCAGCAACGACGGCGGCAGGCGTTCCAGCGAGGCCTGGATCGGCAGGATCATGAACGGCAGCCAGATGTAGACGAACACCATGAAGCGCCCCAGGTGCGAGGTCGACAGGGTGCTGCCACCGACGCCCGGAATGCCCAGCACCAGTTGCAGGAGCGGCTCCAGCCCCAAGTGCTGCACGAACCACTGGGCCACGCCGCCCTTGGCCAGCAGCAAGGTCCAGGCATAGGCCTTGACGATGTAGCTGGCCCACATCGGCATCATCACCGCGATGTAGAAGAACGCCTTGGTCTTGCCGGTGGTGTAGCGCGCCATGTAATAGGCGATCGGGAACGCGACGATGGCGCTGGCGATCGACACGGCAATCGCCATGCCGAGGGTGCGCAGGATGATGTCGAAGTTCGATGGCTGGAACAGTGCGGCAAAGTTCGCCAGGGTCAGGTCGGGGGTGACCGCCATGGTGAAGTCATCGAAGGTGTAGAAGCCTTGCCACAGCAGAACCAGCAACGAACCGAGATAGATCGCACCGAACCACAGCAGCGGCGGTACCAACAGTAGCGACAGGTAAAAATTCGGTCGGCGATACAACAGGTTGGAAAACCTGCGCAGCAGTGAGCCGCTGGCCGAAGATTGAGCGAGAGCCACGCTGTTCATCTCACACCCCGCCCGCTGCGGTGTCGTGCAACGGGATCATGGCTTCGCGCGCCCAGCGTGCACTGATGCGCTGTCCGGTCTGGTGCTGTGCGCTGGTATCCAGCCACTGGTTGTTGGCCTTACTGATGTTCAGGCTCTGGCCGTTTTCCAGTTTCAGCTCATAGCGAGTCGAACTGCCTTGGTACTGGATATCGTGCAGCAAACCGCTGACTTCAATCTCGTGGCTGGCCAGCGGGCCTTCGGCGAAGCGCACGTGTTCCGGGCGAATCGAGAACGGCTGCGGATTGCCACTCAACTGCTTGGCCAGCTCGCCGCGGATCACGTTGGAGGTGCCAACGAATTCCGCGACGAAGGTGGTGGCCGGTTTCATGTACAGGTTGCGCGGCGTATCGACTTGTTCGATGCGGCCCTTGTTGAATACTGCAACGCGATCGGACATCGACAGCGCTTCAGTCTGGTCATGGGTAACGAAAATGAAGGTGATGCCGAGCTGGCGCTGCAGCTTTTTCAGCTCGCTCTGCATTTGCTCGCGCAGCTTCAGGTCGAGAGCGCCGAGGGGCTCGTCGAGCAGCAATACGCGCGGACGATTGACCAGGGCGCGGGCCAGGGCCACACGCTGGCGCTGACCACCGGACAGTTGCACCGGCTTGCGCTCGCCATAGCCAGCCAGGGCGACCATGTCGAGGGTTTCTTCGGCGCGCTTGAGGCGTTCAATCTTGCCCACGCCTTTGACTTTCAGGCCGTAGGCGACGTTGTCGCGAACGTTCATGTGCGGGAACAGCGCGTAATCCTGGAACACGGTGTTCACGTCGCGTTGATACGGCGGCAGCCCGGCGGCTTCTTCGCCATGAATACGGATGGAGCCGGCGCTCGGTTGTTCGAAGCCGGCGATCAGGCGCAGACAGGTGGTTTTGCCCGAGCCGGAAGGCCCCAGCATGGAGAAGAACTCGCCGTCCTGGATGTCGATGGAAACCCGGTCTACGGCCTTCACTTCGCCGAACAGACGGGAAACGTTGGTGAATTGGACTGCAAGCGTCATGGTGCGGTGCTCCAAAAAGGCGAGGGCCGTCGCAACGGCCCTGCCTGGACTTCTGAAAAAACTGAATCGTCTAGCGGTGAATGCGATCTGCTTTCAGCTCACACACCTGGCAGATGAAATGCGATTCGCTTTTAGCTCACACATCTGGCCGGAGAAATGCGATCCGCTTTTAGCTCACACATCCTGCAGGTGAAATGCGATCTGCTTTTAGCTCACACATCCTGCAGGTGAAATGCGATCCGCTTTTAGCTCACACATCCTGCAGGTGAAATGCGATCTGCTTTTAGCTCACACATCCTGCAGGTGAAATGCGATCTGCTTTGAGCTCGCACATCTCGCAGATGAAATGCAATCTGCTTTTAGCTCCCTCTCCCTCCGGGAGAGGGCGGGGGGTGAGGGCAGCGGTTTCGGTCATTGCCCATAATTGAAGAGCAACGTCAAAAGCTACCCCCTCACCCCAGCCCTTTCCCTCAGGGGGAAGAGGGGCAAAGGGAGCTCGACCGGATCGCACTTGAGTCAGCGCCCACCCATGATCGCAATGTAATCCTGGGTCCAGCGGCTGTACGGCACGAACTTGCCGCCTTCAGCCTGCGGGGTTTTCCAGAAAGCGATTTTGTCGAACTGGTCGAAACCGTTGGTCTTGCAGCCCTCGGCGCCGAGCAGCTCACTGCCTTTGCAAGCCGCCGGCACCGCTGGCAACGAGCCGAACCATGCCGCGACATCGCCCTGGACTTTCGGTTGCAGTGACCAGTCCATCCACTTGTACGCACAGTTCGGGTGCTTGGCCTCGGTGTGCAACATGGTGGTGTCGGCCCAACCGGTGGCGCCTTCTTTCGGGATGGTCGAAGCGATTGGCTGCTTCTCGTTGATCAGACCGTTGACCTGGTACGGCCAGGCGCCGGAGGCGACTACGCCCTCGTTCTTGAAGTCGCTCATTTGAACCGTGGTGTCATGCCAGTAGCGGTGGATCAACGGCTGCTGGGCGCGCAACAGGTCGAGCACGGCTTTGTACTGCGCTTCGGTCAGTTCGTACGGGCTCTGGATACCCAGTTCCGGCTTGGCGGTTTTCAGGTACAGCGCCGCGTCGGCAATGTAGATCGGACCGTCATACGCCTGTACGCGACCCTTGTTCGGTTTGCCGTCCGGCAGGTTCTGCGCGTCGAACAGCACGCCCCAACTGGTGGGCGCGGTCTTGAACACGTTGGTGTTGTACATCAGCACGTTCGGGCCCCACTGGTACGGGGTGCCGTAGGTCTGTTTATTGACTACGTACCACGGCGCATCCTTGAGGCGCGGGTCGAGATTCTTCCAGTTCGAAATCAGCGCCGTGTTGATCGGCTGTACCCGCTTGCCGACGATCAGGCGCAGGGAAGCGTCGCCGGACGCGGTCACCAGGTCGTATCCGCCCTTGGCCATCAGGCTGACCATTTCATCAGAGGTAGCAGCGGTCTTGACGTTGACCTTGCAGCCGGTTTCTTTCTCGAAGCCGGTCACCCAGTCGTAGGCCTTGTCGCTCTCGCCACGTTCGATGTAGCCCGGCCAGGCGACAATATCCAGTTGACCCTCGCCGGCACCGACGGCCGTGAGGGGCTCTGCGGCCTGGACACTGACGCTGGCCAGCAGCGCGGTGGTGATTGCACTGAGCAGTGCGGTCTTGTGCACGAACATGGAATTTCCCTCTTTTTTAATTATGGTCGGGGCAGTGTTTTGAACGTGGTGAAGCATGCCGTCAGCGGCTTGTTATTAGCGTAGTCAGAGATGCTGGCCATGGCGCGCCATGATGTGCCGCACCACGCTGTAATCCTGAAGGGAATCGCTGGACAGGTCCTTGCCGTAGCCCGAACGCTTCAGGCCGCCGTGGGGCATTTCGCTGACCAGCATGAAATGGCTGTTGATCCAGGTGCAGCCATATTGCAGGCGTGCCGCGACCTGCATGGCCTTGTCGAGGTTCTGGGTCCAGACCGAGGAAGCCAGGCCGTACTCCGAGTCGTTGGCCCAGTCCACGACTTGTGAGAGTTCATCGAAACGGGTCACCGTGACCACTGGACCGAAGACTTCGCGCTGGACGATTTCATCGTTTTGCTTGCAGCCGGCCAGCAGGGTCGGCTGATAGTAGAAACCGGCTCCTGAATGCACTGCCGCGCCGGTTACCCGCTCGATGTGCGGCTGGCCGAGGGCACGCTCGACGAAACTGGCCACGCGGTCGCGCTGACGGGTGCTGATCAGCGGGCCGATTTCATTGTCGGCGTCGCGTTTGCCGGCGAAGCGCAGGCTGCTCACCGCCGCGCCGAGTTCGGCCACCAGGCGGTCATGAATGCCGGCCTGAGCATAAATCCGGCAAGCGGCGGTGCAATCCTGACCGGCGTTGTAATAGCCATAGGTGCGCACGCCTTCGACCACAGCCTGGATGTCGGCATCGTTGCAGACGATCACCGGGGCCTTGCCGCCAAGTTCCAGGTGGGTGCGTTTAAGTGTTTTCGACGCAGCCTGGAGGATTTTTTGTCCGGTGACGATATCGCCGGTCAGCGACACCATGCGCACTTTAGGATGGCTCACCAGGTGACTGCCGACGCCTTCACCGCCGCCGCAGATAATGTTGATCACGCCCGGCGGCAGGATCTCGGCCAGTGCCGGGGCCAGGGCCAGGATCGACAGCGGTGTGTGTTCCGAGGGTTTGAACACCAGGGTATTGCCGGCGGCGAGGGCCGGCGCGATCTTCCACGCGGCCATCATGATCGGGTAGTTCCACGGCGCTATCGAGGCGACGACGCCGATAGGGTCGCGGCGCACCATGCTGGTGTAGCCCGGTGCGTATTCACCGCTGAGCTGGCCGGTCTGGCAACGCACGGCGCCGGCGAAGAAGCGGAACACGTCGACCGTGGCGCTGAGGTCATCCTGGCGGGCCAGGTGCAGCGGCTTGCCGCAGTTCATGGATTCGAGGCGGGCAAGCAGGTCGGCGTTCTTTTCGATGGTGTTGGCGATGTCCAGCAACAGGTTCGAGCGCTGCTGCGGCGTGGTCCGTGACCAACCGGCGAAGGCGCGGTGGGCGGCGAGTATGGCCGCTTCGACTTGCTCGGTGCTGGCTTCGGCGATCTGTGTGATGACTTCGCCGGTGGCCGGATTGAGAATCGGCTCGGCGCGGCCCTGGCCGGCAACTAATTCACCATCGATCAACAGAGCGGTGAACAACGGGGTCTGTGCGCCAGCCATCTTTCGGGTTCTCTTTTCTTGTATAGCCATGCTGCTCCCTGTGACTGGGGCCTGGCCGTCTTATATAGATACGACAAGACTAGTGCGCGGACCCGAGGTCGACAAATTCTAAATACTGAAGGTAGCGTTCGATTAAATAGATGGCTTGCGCCCGCCATGAGGCTGTTCACGGGCGACGGTGAGGAACGGGTCCACCAGCGCCGGGCGTGCGGTGCCGCGACGCCAGGCCAGGCCGACGTCGAGGGTCTGGCTCAGGTCGGCGATGGTGCGCGCTTCGATGATGTCGCCCTCAAGGGACCAGGGGCGATAAGTCATGTCGGGCTGGATCGACACGCCCAATCCCGCAGCCACCAGGCTTCGCACGGCTTCGGTTGAGGCGGTTCTCAGGGTGATGCGCGGCTGCAATGAGGCGGCGGACCACATGCGCTGGGCATTGCGGTCCATCTCGTCGACGTTCAACTGAATCAGCGGCTCGCGGGCCACGTCGGCGAGGTTGATGCTGTCGTGTTCCAGCAGTGGATGCTGGGCCGGTAGCCACAGTCGATGGGGCGAATGGGTCAGAACTTCGGTCTGCAAGGCGTGGCGGTCTTCGAGGTTGGAAAGGATCAGCACGCCGACATCAATCTCGCCGCTGACCAGCAAGTGCTCGATATAAGGGCGTTCATCCTCCATCACGCGGATTTCAACGTTGGGGTAGGCGCGCTGGAAGCGCGTGAGCAAATCCGCCAGGTAATAGCCGGCGACCAGGCTGGTTACGCCGATGATCAACTGCCCGGCGACCTGGTCGGTGCTCTGTTGCAGACTGCGCTTGGCGTTGTCCACGGTGGCCAGGATAAGGTGCGCCTGACGCAGGAACTGATGGCCCTGGTGGGTCAGGGTCATGCCCTTGGCATGGCGACTGAACAGGCTGACACCGATTTCTTCTTCCAATTGCTGGATGGCCAGGGTCAGGGTCGACTGGGAAATGAACGCGGTTTGCGCGGCGGCCGAGATGGAGCCGGTCTCGGCTACGGCGATGAAATGACGGATCTGACGCAGGGTCATCATGGGAAAGGTCCCAGTGGGCTGTTTTTATCAATTTGTTGCAGTCTATATCGATTTTTCTGAGTGCAGCCGAAAGCTGCGAGCTTGAAGTGGCAAGTGCAAGGACGCAGGCAACATCTCGAAGCACTCTTGCGGGCGAGTCGTGGGCACTTTCAATCTAGGCTGGTGGCCTTATTTTCCGGTTAATCACTTTTATGGAGGCGGAAAAATGAACACCCGCGGATTGCTCGATCAATTATTCAAGTCCGGTCAGGACCTGCTGCAGAACAAGGCCGGTGGCGCGCAGGGCAAGAGTGCAAGCGGCGGTCTCGGCAGTCTGCTCTCCGGTGCCGGGGGTAGCGCATTGGCCGCCGGGGCAATGGGCTTGCTGCTCGGTAACAAGAAGGCCCGCAAAGTCGGGGGCAAGGTCGCGGTTTACGGTGGCCTCGCCGCGTTAGGCGTACTGGCCTACAAGGCTTATGGCAACTGGCAGGCCCAGTCGGGTGCTGGATCAGCGCGTGAGCCGCAAACCGTCGACCGCGTGCCCGCCGTGCAGGTCGAGCAGCACAGCCAGGCAATCCTCAAGGCCATGGTGGCCGCGGCCAAGGCTGACGGTCACGTCGATGAGCGCGAACGTGCACTGATTGAAGGTGCGTTCACCAAACTGGACAACGATCAGGAGTTGCAGCACTGGCTGCACGCCGAACTGAACATGCCCCTGGACCCAAGCGTTGTCGCCCGCGCCGCCAGTACCCCGGAAATCGCCGCTGAAATGTACATCGCCAGTGTGATGATGGTCGACGAGGAGAACTTCATGGAGAAGTCCTACCTCGATGAACTGGCGCGGCAACTCAAGCTGGAGCCAGGGTTGAAGGCCGAGCTGGAGAGGCAGGTGCGCCAGGCTTCGCTGTAGGCGCCGAGGCCGCCTGACCGCGGGCAGGCTCGCTGCCACAAGGACCATCGGCGAGCACAAATGTTGTGCTCGCATAAGGTTATTGTGGGATCGGGCCTGTTCACGATGACAATTGCAGTTGCGCTCAGTGTCTTAATGGCCAATTGATAGCCTGTTTCTGCCAGAAGGGTAAAATAGTGTAAGCGACCGTCTTATAGGTGTAACACCGCCCTCGGCTATACTCCGCCCATTTGGCATCAGGCCCGAGGATCGACTGTGAAGAACTGGACGTTGCGCCAACGCATTTTGGCGAGTTTTGCGGTAATTATCGCCATTATGCTGTTGATGGTGGTCGTCTCGTATTCACGGCTGTTGACGATCGAATCCAGCGAAGCCAGTGTTCGCGAGGATGCAGTTCCCGGGCTGTATCACAGTTCGATGGTGCGCAGTGCCTGGTCCGACAGTTATCTACGAATGCTGGGCATGCTTGGCCTGGAGCAAGGGAACGGCTTCAGCGCTGAGGATGTCTCGGACTTCAAGGGCTACTCCGCGCGCCTGCAAGAGCAGATGGAGCTCTATCGCGCAACAGTCACGACCGAAGAAGACAAAGTCGAGTACGCCGCGTTCGAAAAGCTGGCGGCGGATTACCAGCGGATTCTGTTGGCCGTGATCGAGTTGTACAAACGCAATCAGAACGCCGAAGCGATAGAGACATTCAATGAAGAGCTGACCCCGACCTGGACGGCGGGTCGTCTGAAACTCACTGATATCCTGCGCCACAACAAGGCAGTGGCAGATGCGGAAGTAGCAGCCATCGACGACGCTGTCCTCACCGCGAAAGTTATCATGGGCATTTCCTTGGTGATCGCCGTATTGGCGGCCGGCCTCTGCGGCCTGTTGTTGATGCGCGCCATCATGGCGCCGATGAATCGCATCGTGGAAATTCTCGGAATCATGCGCACCGGTGATCTCAGCAGTCGCCTGAATCTGGAGCGCAAGGACGAATTCGGTGCGGTGGAAACCGGCTTCAACGACATGATGACCGAGCTGACGTCCCTGGTGTCCCAGGCCCAGCGCTCGTCGGTGCAGGTCACCACCTCGGTCACCGAGATCGCCGCCACGTCCAAGCAACAGCAAGCCACCGCCACCGAAACCGCTGCCACCACCACGGAAATCGGCGCGACGTCGCGGGAAATCGCCGCCACTTCCCGTGACCTGGTGCGCACCATGACAGAAGTCTCCACCGCCGCCGACCAGGCCTCGGTGGCCGCCGGCTCCGGGCAACAGGGCCTGGCGCGGATGGAAGAAACCATGCACTCGGTAATGGGCGCGGCCGATCTGGTCAACGCCAAGCTGGCGATCCTCAACGAGAAGGCCGGCAACATCAACCAGGTGGTGGTGACCATCGTCAAGGTCGCCGACCAGACCAACCTGCTGTCGCTCAACGCCGCCATCGAAGCGGAGAAAGCCGGGGAGTACGGTCGCGGGTTCGCCGTGGTCGCCACCGAAGTGCGACGTCTGGCGGACCAGACTGCCGTGGCCACCTATGACATCGAGCAAATGGTCCGTGAGATCCAGTCGGCGGTGTCCGCCGGGGTCATGGGCATGGACAAGTTCTCCGAGGAAGTGCGCCGGGGCATGTCCGAGGTGCAGCAAGTCGGCGAGCAGCTGTCGCAGATCATCCATCAGGTTCAGGCGCTGGCGCCACGGGTGTTGATGGTCAACGAAGGCATGCAGGCCCAAGCCACCGGTGCCGAGCAGATCAACCACGCGCTGGTGCAACTGGGTGACGCCAGCAGTCAGACCGTCGAATCCCTGCGCCAGGCCAGCTTCGCCATCGACGAGCTGAGCCAGGTGGCCGTAGGGCTGCGTAGTGGCGTTTCGCGATTCAAAGTCTGATGAGCGAAATCACCGCCAAACGCGCTGCCGTGAAACAGGCGGCGCACGCGTTGTTTCTGGTGTTTCGCGTCGGCAGCGAGCGCTATGCATTACAAGCGATAGAGGTGGCGCAAGTGCTGCCGTGCCATGCGTTGAAGCCGATCCCCGGTACCCCCGAATGGGTCGCCGGCGTGTTCGCCTGTCGTGGTGTGGTGGTACCGGTGATTGACCTCTGCGCACTGGCCTTTGGTTCGCCCGCCCAGGCCCGTACCAGTACGCGGCTTGTGCTGGTCAACTACCGTCGCGATGAAAGCGCGGAAACGAAACTGCTCGGGTTGATTCTGGAGCAGGCCACCGACACCCTGCGTTGCGATCCGGCGGATTTTCAACCCTATGGACTGGACAATCGCCAGGCGCCGTACCTGGGACCGGTGCGCAAGGACGAGCAGGGTTTGCTGCAATGGGTGCGGGTCAGGGATCTGCTGAACGATGAGGTTCGCGCACTGTTGTTCCCTTCGCCACCGCTGGACCTGGCGTCGCTTGAGGCGCACTCATGAGCAGCGACCAGCGCTTTTTCGATTTCCTCAAGGCGCGCATCGGCCTTGACGTGACCTCGGTAGGGCCGGCGATCATCGAGCGTGCCGTGCGCCAGCGCAGTGCCGCGTCGCATGCGCTGACAGCCGATCATTACTGGCAACTGCTGCAAGGCTCAGAGAACGAACAGCAGGCACTGATCGAAGCGGTGATCGTCCCGGAAACCTGGTTCTTCCGTTACCCGGAGTCCTTCGTCACCCTGGCCAGGCTGGCCAGCAAACGCCTGACCGAGATCAATAACCTGCGTGCGCTGAGGATCCTCAGCCTGCCGTGCTCCACCGGAGAAGAACCGTACTCGATAGCCATGGCGTTGCTCGATGCCGGGCTCAAGCCGCATCAGTTCAAGGTCGACGGCATGGACGTCAGCCCCCTGTCTGTGGAAAAAGCCAGGCGTGCGCTGTATGGCAAAAACTCCTTTCGTGGCCACGACATGGGCTTTCGAGAACGCCATTTCAGCGCCGCAGGCGATAGTTTTCGCCTTGACCAGAGAGTGCTCGAGCAGGTGCGCCTGCAGGTCGGCAATCTGCTTGATCCGGCGCTGCTGGCCGGTGAGCCGCCGTATGACTTTGTGTTCTGCCGTAATCTGCTGATCTATTTTGACCAGGCAACGCAGAAGCAGGTGTTTGAAGTGCTCAAGCGCCTGACCCACGTGGATGGCGTGCTATTCATCGGTCCGGCCGAGGGTGCTCCGCTGGGGCGCTTGGGCATGCGCTCGATTGGCATTGCACAATCCTTTGCTTTCAGTCACCAGAACGCCCCGGTGCCTGAGCCGTTCCCCCTCTTCGTACCTGCGCCTTTACCGGTGCAGAAACAACTGCGCAGCGCCCCGCCAACGTCACTGCGCAGCCGTCCGTTTGCCAGCGTGGCGCCGATGCCTGCTGCGGCAAAGAAGCCGGATTCCGACAGGGCCGGGTTGCTGGCAAACATCGCCGCCCTGGCCAACGAAGGCAAAACTGCACAAGCGCGGGTCGCCTGTGAAAGTTATCTGCGCAGCCACGAGCCGGTAGCCCAGGTTTTTTGCTGGCTGGGGTTGCTCAGCGACGTGGCCGGCAATGCCCTGGAGGCCCAGGGTTTTTATCGCAAGGCGTTGTACCTCGAACCGCAACATCCCGAGGCGTTGATGCACCTGGCGGCATTGCTGCAAGCCCAGGGCGACACCGCGGGTGCCAGACGATTACAGGAGCGTGCCGCCCGCAGCGGCCGCGCCGCCGACAGTGAGCGTAGACGATGACCGCCTCCGATACCTTTCGCGTCAGCCGGGACGCCCAGGCCATCGACGATTGCTGGAACCGCATCGGGATTCACGGTGACAAATCCTGCCCGTTGCTGGGTGAGCACATTCACTGCCGTAATTGCGCGGTGTATTCGGCCGCCGCCACGCGTTTGCTCGATCGTTATGCGTTGCAGCAGGAAGATCGCGAGCAGGTGTCCATTGCGCTCGAGAGCGAGGTGAAAACCCGCTCGCTGTTGATGTTTCGCCTGGGCGAAGAATGGTTGGGCCTGGCTACCCGCAGTCTGGTCGAAGTGGCGCCGATGCAGGCGATTCACTCTTTGCCGCACCAGCGCTCCCGGGCCCTGCTCGGTGTTGCCAATGTGCGCGGCGCGTTGGTGGCGTGCCTGTCGCTGGTGGAACTGCTCGGGCTCGATGGCAGCGGCAACGTCGCGCCTGGCATCCGGGTCATGCCGCGCATGCTGATCATCGCGGCTCACGGCGGGCCGGTGGTGGTGCCGGTGGATGAGGTCGACGGGATTCACGCCATCGATGAGCGCATCCTCGATGCGGCCTCGCGCTCCGGTGCCCAGGCCAGCGCCATATACACCCGGGGCGTGTTGCAATTCAAAGGCCGCAGCCTGCGCTGGCTGGATGAAGAGCAGCTGCTGACAGCCGTGACACGGAGCCTTACATGACCCCTGAGCAAATGCGCGACGCCTCTTTGCAGGAGCTGTTCAGCCTGGAAGCCGAGGCCCAGACCCAGGTGTTGAGTACCGGTCTGTTGGCGCTTGAACGCAACCCGACCCTGGCCGACCAGCTCGAGTCGTGCATGCGCGCGGCACACTCGCTCAAGGGCGCGGCGCGGATCGTGGGTATCGATGCCGGGGTCAGCGTTGCCCACGTGATGGAAGATTGTCTGGTCAGTGCCCAGGAAGGGCGTCTGCTGCTGTGCCCGGAGCATATCGATGCGTTGCTGCAAGGCACCGATCTGCTGATGCGCATCGCCACACCGAACAACAATCCGCAAGGGGCCGAGATCGAAGCCTATGTGGCACGGATGGCGCAATTGCTCGACCCGAACGCCACGGCGGCAGCACCGGTGATGGCCGAACTGCAGCTCGAAGCGCCAGTGCCTGGGATCGAGCCAGTGGCAGAGGACATTGAGCCGCCTGCGGCCAAGACACTGCGCAAAAGAAAACCCGCGACGGAAAACGGCGAACGTGTGCTGCGCGTTACCGCCGAGCGCCTGAACAGCCTGCTCGATCTGTCGAGTAAATCCCTGGTCGAAACCCTGCGGCTCAAACCGCATCTGGCCGCCATGCAGCGTCTCAAACGCCTGCAGAACAACAGCCAGCGCGCGCTGGAGAACCTCAATACGCATCTCAAGGACCAGGCCTTGAGCCTGGAAGCCCGGGAAGCCCTCGAGGATGCCCGGCGACTTCTGGCGCAATCCCAGCAATTGCTGGTGGAAAAGAACACCGAACTCGATGAGTTCGCCTGGCAGGCCGGCCAGCGGGCGCAGGTGCTGTACGACACGGCATTGGCCTGTCGGATGCGGCCGTTTGCTGATGTGCTGAGCGGACAAGTGCGCATGGTCCGCGATCTGGGCCGCGACTTGGGTAAACAGGTGCGCCTGGAGATCGAGGGTGAGAAGACCCAGGTCGATCGCGACGTGCTGGAAAAGCTCGAAGCTCCGCTGACCCATTTGCTGCGCAACGCGGTCGATCATGGCATTGAAAGCCCTGAGCAGCGCCTGCTGGCAGGCAAGCCGGCTGAAGGCCTGATCCGCCTGCGCGTCTCCCATCAGGCCGGGCTGTTGGTGCTGGAGTTGAGTGATGACGGTAATGGCGTGGACCTGGAAAAGGTCCGCCGCAGCATCATCGAACGGCAGTTGTCGCCAGCGCAAACCGCCGCGCAGTTGAGCGAGGAAGAGCTGCTGACGTTCCTGTTTCTGCCGGGTTTCAGCCTGCGCGACACGGTCACCGAAGTCTCCGGACGCGGCGTCGGGCTTGATGCGGTGCAGCACATGGTCCGGCAATTGCGCGGCGCCGTGGTACTGGAGCAGACGGCGGGCGAGGGCAGCCGTTTCCATCTGGAAGTGCCGCTGACCCTGTCGGTGGTGCGCAGCCTGGTGGTAGAGGTCGGCGACGAAGCCTACGCCTTTCCGTTGGCTCACATTGAACGCATGTGCGATCTGGAGCCGGCGGATATCGTCCAGGTCGAAGGTCGCCAGCACTTCTGGCACGAGGGCCGACACGTGGGGCTGGTGGCGGCGACTCAGCTATTGCAGCGCCCGGCGAGCCAGAACAGCCCGCAAACATTGAAAGTCGTGGTCATCCGCGAACGCGATGCGATCTACGGCGTGGCGGTGGAGCGCTTTATCGGCGAACGGACATTGGTGGTGCTGCCGCTGGATGAGCGTCTGGGCAAGGTGCAGGACATTTCTGCCGGGGCCTTGCTCGACGACGGTTCAGTGGTGCTGATCGTCGACGTCGAAGACATGCTGCGCTCCGTGGATAAACTGCTCAATACCGGGCGTCTGGAACGCATCGCCCGGCACAGCAGCAAGGTCGTCGAAGCCGCGCGCAAGCGGATTCTGGTGGTCGACGACTCCCTGACCGTGCGAGAGTTGCAGCGTAAATTGCTACTCAATCGCGGCTATGACGTAGCGGTCGCGGTGGATGGCATGGACGGCTGGAACGCCCTGCGTTCGGAGGATTTCGATCTGCTGATCACCGACATTGATATGCCGCGCATGGATGGCATCGAACTGGTCACGCTGCTGCGTCGGGACAATCGCCTGCAATCGCTGCCGGTGATGGTGGTGTCCTACAAGGATCGCGAAGAAGATCGCCGTCGGGGGCTGGATGCCGGCGCCGACTACTATTTGGCCAAGGCCAGTTTTCATGACGACGCCCTGCTCGATGCAGTGGTCGAGCTCATTGGAGGAGCGCGGGCATGAGGATCGCAATTGTCAACGACATGCCAATGGCAGTGGAAGCCCTGCGCCGCGCTCTGGCGTTCGAGCCGGCTCACCAGGTGGTCTGGGTCGCCGGCGACGGGGCCGAGGCAGTGCACCTGTGCGCGCAGGATACGCCGGACCTGATCCTGATGGACCTGATCATGCCGGTGATGGATGGCGTCGAGGCTACCCGGCGGATCATGAATGAGACCCCTTGCGCCATCGTCATTGTTACCGTCGATCGCCAGCAGAATGTCCACCGGGTGTTCGAAGCCATGGGCCACGGGGCACTGGACGTCGTCGACACTCCGACCCTCGGTGCCGGTAATGCCCAGGAAGCGGCCGCGCCATTACTGCGCAAAATCATCAACATCGGCTGGCTGATCGGCGAAAAGGTCAGTGGCGAACGTTCCGCCCCCGGCCCGTCACGCAATCAGGGTTCGCGACAAAGGCTGATTGCCATCGGTTCATCCGCCGGCGGGCCCGCTGCGCTAGAGGTCCTGCTCAAGGGGCTGCCGCGCAACTTCTCAGCGGCCATCGTGCTGGTACAGCACGTTGACCAGGTGTTCGCCGCCGGCATGGCCGAATGGCTCGGCAGTGCCAGCGGCCTCGACGTGCGGCTGGCCCGCGAAGGTGAGCCGCCGCAAAGCGGCACGGTCTTGCTGGCCGGCACCAATCATCATATCCGTCTGTTGAAAAACGGCACGCTGGCCTACACCGCCGAACCGGTCAACGAAATCTACCGACCCTCTATCGACGTGTTCTTCGAGAGCGTGGCCCATCACTGGGCCGGCGATGCCGTAGGCGTTTTGCTCACCGGCATGGGGCGTGATGGCGCTCAGGGGCTTAAACTCATGCGCCAGCAGGGTTACCTGACCATCGCACAGGACCAGAACAGCAGCGCGGTCTACGGCATGCCGAAAGCGGCCGCGGCCATCGACGCTGCCGTGGAAATTCGCCCACTGGACAAGATAGCGCCACGATTGCTGGAGATTTTCTCCAAATGACTACTTTTTTTCGCAACCCTGGCCCAGGCAGTACTCAGGTGACCGCACATGAATGATTTACAGATCGACGACTTCAAGAGCGACGAAAACGCCGCCATGGTATTGCTGGTGGACGATCAGGCGATGATTGGCGAAGCCGTGCGCCGTGGATTATCGAATGAAGAGAACATCGACTTCCATTTCTGCGCCGACCCGCACCAGGCGATCGCCCAAGCGGTGCGCATCAAGCCGACGGTGATTCTCCAGGACCTGGTGATGCCGGGCCTGGACGGCCTGAGCCTGGTACGCGAATACCGCAATCATCCGGCGACCCGGGACATTCCGATCATCGTCCTGTCGACCAAGGAAGACCCGCTGATCAAGAGCGCGGCGTTCGCCGCCGGCGCCAACGATTACCTGGTCAAACTGCCGGACAACATCGAACTGGTCGCGCGCATCCGCTATCACTCGCGGTCCTACATGACCCTGTTGCAGCGCGACGCCGCTTACCGGGCGTTGCGGGTCAGCCAGCAACAGTTGCTCGACACCAACCTGGTGCTGCAGCGCCTGATGAACTCCGACGGCCTGACCGGATTATCGAACCGCCGGCATTTCGATGAATACATGGAACTGGAATGGCGCCGTGCGTTGCGCGAGCAGAGTCAGTTGTCGTTGCTGATGATCGACGTCGACTATTTCAAGTCCTACAACGACAACTTCGGTCACGTGGAAGGCGACGAAGCCCTGCGCAAGGTGGCCGAGGCGATCCGCAACGCCAGCTCCCGGCCTTCCGACCTGCCGGCCCGTTACGGCGGCGAAGAATTCTCCCTGGTGCTGCCCAACACCTCGCCGGGCGGTGCCCGACTTGTGGCGGAAAAACTGCGCCAGACCATCGAAGCCCTGAAAATCCCGCACAACTCCCCAAGCGAAGGTTCAAGCCTGACCGTCAGCATCGGCCTGTCGACCATCATCCCGAAACCGGGCGGCAATTACCGCGACCTGATCTCGGCGGCGGACAAGGGCCTGTATTCGGCGAAGAAAAATGGGCGTAATCAGGTTGGGGTCGGGTAAACCGTACCCTGTGCAGGTGCGAGCAGGCTCCGGGCGGCGATCCGACGATGGGCGTGAACGATAACGCTTAAAGCCAGATACCCAGCGGTGCTTGCGGTTTTTCGCGAGCAGGCTCGCTCCTACAGGGGTTTGCGTCGTTTCAGGGATTGCCTGTTAACATGCCTTTTCGGCCAGGCGGACTGCCGTTTTTGGCTGTTTACCGGTATACTCGCCGGCTTTCAAAAGTTCGCCAACGAGTGCTGCCCGCCATGGAAATCAACCCGATCCTTAACACCATCAAGGACCTGTCCGAGCGCTCCGAAACTATTCGGGGGTATCTTTGACTACGATCAAAAGCATGAGCGTCTGACTGAAGTCAATCGCGAGCTTGAAGATCCGAGTGTCTGGAACAAACCTGAATACGCCCAGGAGCTGGGCCGCGAGCGTGCTGCACTGGCGCAGATCGTCGAAACCCTGGACGAACTGAACACCGGTCTGGCCGATTGCCGCGACCTGCTGGACATGGCCGTCGAAGAAAACGATGAAGGCGCAGTGGGCGATGTCGTCGCCGAGCTGGCCCGTCTCGAGGAAAACCTCGCCAAGCTTGAATTCCGCCGCATGTTCAGCCACGAAATGGACCCGAACAACGCCTACCTGGACATCCAGGCCGGCTCCGGCGGCACCGAAGCCCAGGATTGGGCCAACATCCTGTTGCGCATGTACCTGCGCTGGGCTGACAAACGCGGTTTCGACGCGACCATCATGGAACTGTCCGCCGGTGAAGTCGCCGGGATCAAGGGCGCCACCGTGCACATCAAGGGCGAATACGCCTTTGGCTGGCTGCGTACCGAAATCGGCGTGCACCGTCTGGTGCGCAAGAGCCCGTTCGACTCCGGCAATCGTCGTCACACATCTTTCTCTGCGGTGTTCGTTTCCCCGGAGATCGATGACAAGGTCGAAATCGAAATCAACCCGGCAGACTTGCGGATCGACACCTATCGTTCCTCGGGTGCCGGTGGTCAGCACGTAAACACCACCGACTCGGCCGTACGTATCACCCACGTACCGACGAACACCGTGGTCAGCTGCCAGAACGAACGTTCCCAGCACGCCAACAAGGACACCGCCATGAAAATGCTGCGGGCCAAGTTGTATGAGCAGGAAATGCAGAAACGCAACGCGGCCTCCCAGGCCCTGGAAGACACCAAGTCCGATATCGGCTGGGGTCACCAGATTCGTTCGTACGTGCTGGATGCCTCGCGGATCAAGGATTTGCGCACTAACATCGAACGCAGCGACTGCGACAAGGTACTCGACGGCGATATCGACGAATACCTGGAAGCCAGCCTGAAATCCGGGCTGTAAGACATGCAATACGGGATCGGTCTCGATCCCTTGTAGGAGCCGGCTTGCTGGCGATCCCCGGCCGCAGGCCGGGGGCAACGAACCCGTGATGGAATATTTAAAGACATGAGCGACCAAGAACTCGACCCGCAAGCCCTGCAACAGGAAGAAAACTCCCTGATCGCCCTGCGCAAGGAAAAGCTTGCTGCCGAGCGCGCCAAGGGCAATGCCTTCCCCAACGACTTCCGCCGCGACAACTACTGCGATGTGCTGCAGAAACAGTACGCGGACAAGACCAAGGAAGAGCTGGCAGAGGCTGCGATCCCGGTCAAGGTTGCCGGTCGTATCATGCTCAACCGTGGCTCGTTCATGGTAATCCAGGACATGACCGGACGAATCCAGGTCTACGTCAACCGCAAGACTCTGTCCGAAGAAACCCTGGCCGCGGTGAAAACCTGGGACATGGGCGACATCATTGCCGCCGAAGGCACCCTGGCCCGTTCCGGCAAAGGTGACCTGTACGTTGAAATGACCAACGTGCGCCTGCTGACCAAGTCCCTGCGCCCACTGCCGGACAAGCACCACGGCCTGACCGACACCGAGCAGCGCTACCGCCAGCGTTATGTTGACCTGATCGTCAACGAAGACGTGCGCCAGACGTTCCGCGTGCGTTCGCAAGTCATCGCCCACATCCGTACCTTCCTGATGAAGCGTGACTTCCTGGAAGTGGAAACGCCGATGCTGCAATCCATTCCGGGCGGCGCGGCAGCCAAACCGTTTGAAACCCACCACAACGCGCTGGACATGGAAATGTTCTTGCGCATTGCGCCTGAGTTGTACCTCAAGCGGCTTGTTGTTGGCGGGTTTGAAAAAGTGTTCGAGATCAACCGCAACTTCCGTAACGAAGGCGTATCGACTCGTCACAACCCTGAATTCACCATGTTGGAGTTCTATCAGGCTTACGCCGACTACGAAGACAACATGGACCTGACCGAAGAACTGTTCCGTGAGCTGGCGCAGCTGGTTCTGGGCAGCACCGATGTGCCGTACGGCGACAAGGTGTTCCACTTCGGCGAGCCGTTCGTGCGTCTGTCGGTGTTCGACTCGATCCTCAAGTACAACCCTGAGCTGACCGCTGACGACCTGAACGACATCGACAAGGCCCGTGCCATCGCCAAGAAAGCCGGCGCCAAGGTGCTGGGTTTCGAAGGCCTGGGTAAATTGCAGGTGATGATTTTCGAAGAGCTGGTCGAGCACAAACTGGAGCAGCCGCACTTCATCACCCAGTACCCGTTCGAAGTGTCGCCGCTGGCCCGTCGCAACGACGACAACCCGAACGTCACCGACCGTTTCGAGCTGTTCATCGGCGGCCGTGAAATCGCCAACGCCTACTCCGAGTTGAACGACGCGGAAGACCAGGCCGAGCGCTTCATGGCCCAGGTGGCCGACAAGGACGCCGGCGACGACGAAGCCATGCACTACGACGCCGACTTCGTGCGTGCCCTTGAATACGGTATGCCGCCAACCGCCGGTGAAGGTATCGGCATCGACCGCCTGGTGATGTTGTTGACCAACTCACCGTCGATCCGCGACGTGATACTGTTCCCGCACATGCGGCCGCAAGCGTAAGTGTTTCACTTAAAAAACCGCCTCTTCAGGCGGTTTTTTATTGCCTGTCTGGTACAAACGTATCAACTTGTGACTTTCACCTGAGAGGAAATACCTGTCGTGATTCGTGCAATAGCTCAAGAAGGTGCAGCGGATATCGCCACTGCGGTCGCTGAAAGTGTTCAGTACCAGGGCCGCAAGGCCAGCCGACAGGGCAGCGAGCAGCGTCGACAGGACATCCTCGATGCCGCCATGCGCATCGTCGTGCGCGATGGCGTGCGGGCTGTACGCCACCGTGCGGTGGCGGCCGAGGCGGCGGTGCCATTGTCGGCGACCACCTACTATTTCAAGGATATCGATGACCTGCTCAACGATACCTTCGCCCAATACGTTGAGCGCAGCGCGGCCTACATGGCCAAGTTGTGGATCAACAATGAAGGCCTGTTGCGCGAGATGGTCGACAGCGGCGACGGCAGCCCGCAGGCGCGCTCGAAGCTGGCGGACAACATCGCACGGCTGATGACCGACTATGTCCATCGGCAACTGGTCAACCGCCGCGAGCACTTGATGGCCGAGCAGGCGTTTCGTCAGGAAGCGTTGCTCAACCCGCGCCTGGCCCAACTGGTGCGCTCGCATCAGCAGATTCTGCTGCAGGGCACCTGCCAGTTATTTCAGGTACTGGGTTCCCGTGAGCCTGACCAGGATGCCAAAGTGTTGACGGCGATTATCGGGCGGATGGAATATCAGGGCCTGCTCAATGACGCCGAACCTGACGCCGAAGAGGAAATGCTCGGTATCCTGACGCGTTACATGCATTTGGTGCTGGCGTCGGTGTGATTCCTGTAAGAGCGGGCTTGTGTGGTGAGAGGGGTTTTGTGGCCGGGGGACTTTTGTGGCTAGGGTGCTTGTGTGGCTAGGGTTGCTTTTGTGGCGAGGGGGCTTGCCCCCGTCGGGCCGCGAAGCGGCCCCAAAACAGGGACTACTGCGTAGTCCAACGTTGGCAAGCCCCCTCGCCACAAAAGCACCCTGGCCGCACAAGCCCCTTTGCCACACAGGCCCTCTTGCCACACAAGCCCCTCGCCACGGGCTCGCGTCCACAGGCTGAGGTGGTCATTTTAGGGCGAAGCGTGTCGATAGGGAGTGTTGAATGAGAGTCTGGCGTGTCGTTGTGATCGCCTTGTCGTTCCTGCTGCTCAGCGGCTGCCTGGTGACGTTCAAGGCGCCGCTGCCCACCAGCGAGCCCGCGCCCAAAGGGCTGCTTGGCGAATGGACCAGCACCAACGCCTGGGGTGAGCCGCTCAACCTGGAGCTGACCCGCATCGGCGATAATCGCTATCAGGCCGTCAGCTACTACAGGGCCAGGCCCAAGGAGCGCGAAGCTTATCCCTTCACCGTGTCGCGTCATGGCAATCGCTGGTATCTGTCGGCGAAAGTGCCGGCGCAGTTCGGCGGGCATTTCACTATCGCCGGCTTCGAACTCACCGACAAACATGAACTGGTGGTTTATAACCTCGACCTCGACCAGATCAACCAGGCCATCAAACAACGCTCCCTGAGCGGACAAGGCTTCCAGACTGACGATGGCGATGGCGTGCTGATCGACAGCAACATGGATCAAGTCTCGGCGTACCTCGACGACCCGGCCAATACCGATGTGTTCGTCGAGGCCGTGCGCTACCAGCACCAGGCCAAAACCAAATAACCCGGCACGTTTTTCTACAGGAGTTCCGCGTGGACGATTACCAGCAGTCGATACGCATTTTGTCTGACCGCATTGTGCTGGCGCAGACGCCGATTCGCGTACTCGATGCGGTCAAATGGGATGACAACATTCGCAAAGGCTTCCTGAAGGCCAAGGGCAAGGAAATGCCCGCAGTGGATCGCGACTACTACCTCAACCGGCCTCTGGCGTTCGACTCCAGCCAGGTGAAGCTGGAGTTCCAGAATATCGAGCGCGACATCACTCGCCAGCTCGGCCAGTTCAACCCGGTCGGGCAGATCATGCGGCGCATGTGCAAGGAATACCGCATGGTAGTGCGCATGCTCGAAGCGCGCGGTACCGAGGACTTCGGCCTGATTTCCCAGGAGCTTTACGGCGCCGCTTCCGATGCGTTCCACGCCGGAGACCCGACCCTGTCCGACCTGGGACTGATGCTGTCCGACTACCTGAACAACATCGACGGCCGTGGTGACCTCAAGGATGAACCCAAGACGCTGACCGCCAAGGAAGCGGTGGACATGCTGCAGCATCGCCTGAACAAAGTGTTTGGCGAGGCCGAGGAAACCATCCGGGTATTCGAATCCGACGGGATTGTTGCCGATGCGGCGGCCGGTGCCGACTACATCAAGATCCGCACCGATGCGATGTTCAACCAGCGCGACGTGCGCGCCCTGGAAGTCCACGAAGGGCTGGTGCACGTTGGCACCACGCTCAACGGCTTGAACCAGCCTATCTGTACCTTCCTGTCCAAAGGCCCACCCTCGTCCACGGTGACCCAGGAAGGCCTGGCGATCCTGATGGAGATCATCACCTTCGCTTCCTACCCCAGTCGCTTGCGCAAACTGACCAACCGCACCCGGGCGATTCATATGGTGGAAGAGGGCGCCGACTTCCTGCAGGTGTTCGAGTTCTTCCGTGAGCAAGGCTTCGAGATGGCTGACAGCTATAGCAACACCAGCCGCGTTTTCCGCGGTTCGGTGCCGACAGGTCTGCCATTTACCAAAGACTTGTCCTATCTCAAGGGCTTCATCATGATTTACAACTACATTCAGCTGGCGGTGCGCAAAGGCAAGCTGGAGCAGATTCCGCTGCTGTTCTGCGGCAAGACCACTCTGGAAGACATGCGCACCTTGCGCCAGCTGGTGGATGAAGGCCTGGTGGTACCGCCCAAGTACCTGCCGGAACAGTTTCGCGACATGAACGCATTGTCGGCGTGGATGTGCTTCTCCAACTTCCTCAACCACCTGAGCCTGGACCGGATCGAGGCGGATTACTCCAACATCCTGTGAGTGAGTCGGCCCCTGTGGGAGCGGGCTTGCTCGCGAATGCGGTCTAACATTCAGAACGTCTATTGACTGACACACTGCTTTCGCGAGCAAGCCCGCTCCCACATTCGTTCTGTGTTCCAACCACCATTAATGCGAGGCTTCAACGGATGAGAATCCTCGGCATCGTTTGCCTCCTCCTGACCTTGAGCGGTTGCGGCTCGTTGCTGTTCTACCCTGAACCCGGCCAGCTATTCACCCCGGAAAAAGCCGGTCTTCAATACCGCGAGGTCACCCTGACCACCGCAGACGGCCTCAAGCTGAATGCCTGGTGGCTGCCGGCGAAGCAGGGTGTCGAAGTCAAAGGCACTGTCCTGCACCTGCACGGCAACGGTGGCAACCTGCCTATGCACCTCGGCGGCAGCTTCTGGTTACCGAAAAACGGTTACCAGGTGTTGCTGATCGACTATCGCGGATACGGCCTGTCCGAGGGCGAACCGAGCCTGTCGGGGATCTATCAGGACATCGACACCGCGTTCAAATGGCTCGACCAGGCACCCGAGGTCAAGGGCAAGCCGCTGGTCTTGCTCGGCCAGAGCCTGGGTGGCTCGATGGCCGTGCATTATCTGGTGCAGCACCCGCAACGGCAGAAGCAACTCAAGGCCATCGTGCTCGATGGCGCACCCGCCAGCTACCGCGACGTCGGGCAATTTGTCCTGAGTACGTCATGGCTGACCTGGCCATTTCAGGTGCCGCTGTCGTGGCTGGTACCGGATGGTGACAGCGCGATCAATTCAATCGCGCAACTCAAAGGCGTGCCGAAACTGATCTACCACAGCATCGACGATCCGATCGTGCCTCTTTCCAACGGCATCCGTCTGTATCAAGCTGCGCCGCCGCCGCGAGTGTTGCAACTGACCCGGGGCGGTCATGTGCAGACCTTCGCCGACCCGGTCTGGCGCAACGTCATGCTGCGTTATCTTGATGACCCGCAGCATTTCAACGGTCTGCGCCGCCTGGGTGAAATCCCCAATTACCCGGCGCCCCAGCATTCTGAAGATGAACCACCAGAGAGTCCGCAATGAGTGAAGAACGTAATGCCATCCCGCTGATCATCACCGGTATCTGCAGCATCCTCGGCACGGTAGCTGCCCTGTGGTGGTACGGCTACCTGCACTTTGCCAAACCGGAAGACGCGCTGCTGCTCAGCGAGTTCACCATGCTCAAGACGGTGCCGGGTGAAGACTACCGAGTCTCCCTGGAGCCGGCCTCGCAAGTGGCGCAGTGCGTTGATGGTGTGCTGGTGCTGTTCGACATGGACCAGAAAGGCCTGACCGGGGTGCTGGTGGACAGCAAGAAGAAAGCCGTGCGTTGCATGGGGCAGGAAACGCCGCAAAAGCTGGAGCAGTAAGACTGGATAAATCAACTGTGGGAGCGGGCTTGCTCGCGAATGCGGTCTTACATTCAACATCACTGTTGTCTGACACACCGCCTTCGCGAGCAAGCCCGCTCCCACATTGGTTACGTATTTCCACCCGTTATTGGCTGTTTACACTCACCGCCGAACGCGGAATCACCGGCTGGTTGTCATTGGAAATAGTCACTTCTACCCGACGGTTCATCGCCCGCCCCGAAGTACTGGTGTTATCGGCTACAGGATATTCCTTGCCATAACCCTGGGCGACGATGCGCGTCGGATCAACACCCATCTTCACCAGCGCCGCACGCACGGAGTTTGCGCGGCGTTCCGACAGCGACTGGTTGTGCGAAGCCGTACCGGTACTGTCGGTATAGCCTTCGACAATCACTTTACGGTCCGGGTTTTCCTGCAGGTACTGCGCCAGTTTATTGGTGTTGACCAAGCCGTTGGAGTTCAGCTCGGCTTTGTCGGTGGCGAACAGTACGTCACCGAAGGTCACCAGGGTGCCGCGATCGGTCTGCTTGGCGTTGAGGCTGTTCTGCAACTGTTTGATCTGTTGGTCGCGGGCATCCAGTCGGGCCTGGGCCCGTTGCGCCGAGGCGTCTTTGAGATTGGCTTCGGCGGTGCGCAGGGCGATGGTTTGCTTGGCGACTTCCACCCGCTGGTTGGTCAGATACGCCAGTTGGTCAACCTGGGCCGCGTCTTCCTTGTCCATGTAGGCCTTGTCGGCCTTGTTCAAATAGTCGCTGGCTTCCTTGGTTTCCAGAGCGGCGACTTTGCTTGCCTGCGGGTTGGCCTGCAGGCCGGCGTAATTGGTTCTGGCCTGTTCGAGGTTGGCGTTGGGAGGCGTGGAGCAGGCCGCCAAGGCAACGGTGACAGCCAGCAGGGCAGGGATCATCAATTGTGTGCGCTTCATGGTTTCGTCCTTTTAGTTGAATAAGAAATACGTCGTGCCGCGGCGTTTATTGAACGGTGCGCTGGCTTTCCTGACGCAGTTCCTGGACCCCTTTCTGAGAGTCCTTCACCGTCTGATCAGCTTTCATGGCCTGGGCCTTGCGCTCGGCCACGCGAGCGTCCCACTCGGCTTGTTCGGCGAGCAGTCGGGCCTCGTCGTATTTCTTGTCATGCATGGCGATCTCGGCCTGCTTGAGCTTGTCCTGGGCGGATTTCATTTCCACCGCGGCGAACTCGGTGCCACCGGCGCTCACGGCGTCGTTAACGGCTGATTGGGTTACCGCGTATTGCTCGGTGGGAGGGTTACCGGCGCAACCGGCCAGAATCAGGCCGGTGCCGAGGGCCAGCGCCGCCAGTTTCAAACTGCGCAGGTGGGTGAACGAGGGGATGCCAGTACGGGTTTTCATAGTCTTCAACTCCATTGGGTCAACTCCAGATAAACGTTGAAAATCCATCCTGGGCAAGGAGCCGCGAACCGTCTAATTCGAGAGAATTTGAAACGCTCGTCCCAGGTGTGGTTACCTGGTTGACCCGGAGCTTTTTTCGAAAGTTCAGAGAAATTTAGCCAGCTATCGAAAAACCGTGACGGAATCGGCAGGGTTCCAGACCGTGTTTTTGGGAGTGGAGTATGTTTGCGATGGTTGTTAACGATTACGCGGGGTGTCTGGTTCGCCGCGGTGGTCTTGAGTCCATCGCGAGCGTGCTCGCTCCTACAGTGGACCGYATTCCCAGGTAGGAGCGAGCATGCTCGCGATGGTGGTTAACGATTACGCGGGGAGTCCGGTTCCCCACGGTGTCCTTGAGTCCATCGCGAGCAGGTATGGCGGGGAGGGAGATCAGTGTTTCTGCTTGTCGTCGCCGGCTGCCAAATCGTGTAGATGGCGACGTGACAGGGCTAGAAAACGCGGGGTCGGCCCGACGTCTTCATACAGCGGATCACCCTCTTCATCGGTGGCGACCACGGTCGAGCCTTTCACATAGGGGAAGCTTCTTTCCAGTTCCTCCAGGGCGGCACCGATCAGGTCACCGAGCAGTTCTTCGGGATGCCGCTTGGGGTACATATCGATGATCGCCGCCAGGCGGGCGGCGGCTTCCACGTCCAGATGAATCGAGTAGCCGGTATCGGTCAGGCGACCCTTGGCGTTTTCTTCCCAATGGTGGGCGAGTTCGCGGATTTTCATAGAGACCTCATGGTGCGTCTGCTCGTGGCAGGCAGTGTGAGTATCCGGCAAGTGCCGGCGAAGGTCGTTGTACGGCCTTCTGTTGAGACTAGCTTCAACCGGCAAAGTTTGACGTCACTTCGTCGTCTGGCTTGTAAGAACCCGTCTGGAGCGGCACTCTCTAGGTTAAAAGCCGCCCGGATTCTTTGCTGGAGACCCGCTGATGACCGATATTGATGCACGCTTGCGCGAAGACGTTCACCTGTTGGGTGAGCTGCTGGGCAACACCATTCGTGAACAGTATGGCGAGGGGTTTCTCGACAAGATCGAGCAGATCCGCAAGGGCGCCAAGGCCGACCGTCGTGGCTCCATGGATGCCGAGCTCAGCGCCAGTCTCAATCAACTGACCGAAGACGAATTGCTGCCGGTGGCGCGGGCGTTCAACCAGTTTCTCAACCTGGCCAACATCGCCGAGCAGTACCAACTGATCCACCGTCGCGAAGAAACCCAGGCCGCGCCGTTCGAAGCCCGGGTACTGCCTGAATTGCTCGCGCGCCTGCGCGCCGAAGGGCACGGTGCCGAGGCGCTGGCCCGGCAATTGGGACGACTGGAGATCGAGCTGGTCCTCACGGCGCACCCGACCGAGGTCGCCCGGCGCACGCTGATCCAGAAATACGACGCCATTGCCGCGCAACTGGCGGCGCTGGACCACCGCGACCTGACCGCTAGCGAGCGGGAACAGATCCAGGCCACGCTCCAGCGCCTGATCGCCGAAGCCTGGCACACCGAAGAAATCCGCCGCACCCGCCCGACACCGGTTGACGAAGCCAAATGGGGTTTCGCGGTGATCGAACATTCGCTGTGGCAGGCGATCCCCAATTACCTGCGCAAGGCCGATCAGGCCCTGCATGCCGCCACTGGCCTGCGTTTGCCACTGGAAGCGGCGCCGATCCGCTTTGCCTCGTGGATGGGCGGTGACCGCGACGGCAACCCCAACGTGACGGCGACGGTCACCCGCGAAGTACTACTGCTGGCGCGCTGGATGGCGGCAGACCTGTATTTGCGCGATGTCGATCACCTGGCCGCTGAATTGTCCATGCAACAGGCCAGCGAAGCACTCAAGGCCAAGGCCGGCGACAGCGCCGAACCTTACCGGGCGGTGCTCAAACAGCTGCGAGAGCGCTTGCGGGCGACGCGCAACTGGGCGCACAGCGCATTGTCGGCGCCGACGCCGGCACCGGCCGATGTGCTGCAAAACAACCGTGAGCTGCTCGACCCGCTGGAGCTGTGCTTTCAGTCATTGCACGAGTGCGGCATGGGCGTGATTGCCGACGGCCCGTTGCTCGACTGCCTGCGCCGGGCAGTGACCTTCGGCCTTTTCCTGGTGCGCCTCGATGTGCGTCAGGACTCGTCGCGGCACACCGGTGCCATGACCGAAATTACCGACTACCTGGGCCTGGGTCGCTACGAAGACTGGAGCGAGGAAGAGCGCATCGCCTTCCTGCTGCGCGAACTGGGCAACCGTCGACCATTGCTGCCGACTTACTTCAAACCTTCTGCCGACACCGCCGAAGTACTGGCGACCTGCCGGGAAATCGCAGCCGCACCGGGCGCGTCCCTGGGTTCTTACGTGATCTCCATGGCCGGCGCCGCTTCCGATGTGCTGGCCGTGCAATTGCTGCTCAAAGAGTCCGGCGTGTTGCGGCCGATGCGTGTGGTGCCGCTGTTCGAAACCCTGGCCGACCTCGACAACGCCGGCCCGGTGATCGAGAAATTGTTGCTGTTGCCGGGTTATCGCTCTCGCCTGCAAGGGCCGCAGGAAGTGATGATCGGCTACTCCGACTCGGCCAAGGACGCCGGCACCACGGCGGCGGCCTGGGCGCAGTATCGGGCGCAGGAGCGCCTGGTGGATATCTGCCGCGAACAGCAAGTGGAACTGCTGCTGTTCCACGGTCGCGGCGGCACCGTGGGCCGTGGCGGCGGCCCGGCCCATGCGGCGATTCTGTCGCAGCCGCCGGGGTCGGTGGCGGGGCGCTTCCGAACCACCGAGCAGGGGGAAATGATTCGATTCAAGTTCGGCCTGCCGGACATCGCCGAACAGAACCTCAACCTTTATCTGGCGGCGGTGCTTGAAGCGACCCTGTTGCCACCGCCACCACCGACACCTGAGTGGCGACACTTGATGGACGAACTGGCGGCCGACGGTGTCAGCGCCTATCGCGCCGTGGTGCGGGAAAATCCGCAGTTCGTCGAGTACTTCCGCCAGTCCACCCCGGAGCAGGAACTCGGCCGCTTGCCTTTGGGCAGCCGGCCGGCCAAGCGACGGGCCGGCGGGATCGAGAGCCTGCGGGCGATTCCATGGATCTTCGGCTGGACCCAGACACGCCTGATGCTGCCGGCCTGGCTCGGCTGGGAAGCGGCCCTGAGCAAGGCGCTGGAACGCGGCGAAGGCGAACTGTTGGGGCAGATGCGCGAGCAGTGGCCGTTCTTCCGTACCCGTATCGATATGCTGGAAATGGTCCTGGCCAAAGCCGACGCGGATATTGCGCGGTCCTACGACGAGCGTCTGGTCGAGGCGGATCTGCTGCCATTGGGCGCGCACTTACGCGACCTATTGTCGCAGGCGTGCACCATCGTCCTGGGCCTGACCGGTCAGTCGCAGCTGCTGGCACATAGCCCAGCCACCCTTGAGTTCATCCGCTTGCGCAACACTTACCTCGACCCGCTACATCTATTGCAGGCCGAGTTGCTGGCCCGTTCGCGACTGCAGGATGTAGCGCAGGGCAGCCCAGTAGAACAGGCCTTGCTGGTGTCTGTGGCGGGGATTGCCGCCGGTTTGCGTAACACCGGCTAAGGTTTTTGCCTCGGGTTCAGGCCTGCGGTCGATGTGCCGCAGGTCCGCGCATGGCCGTTGGGAAAGTACTGCCAGGCGACAGTTAATGATGGGGTTGCGACTTGTAAAACTCAGTGGCCGGGTCACATCGGGCAGCGGTTTCTCCGACTTTTGCCGTCTTGTGTGGGCGCAGCCTGCTGTGTATCTTGATCAGCCTTTGGCCGTTTGGGCGGCCACGACCCTATTTTTGAGATTGGCCCCACGAGGCGAATCTGACGTTATCCATATAAAAAATTGAGGAGCACATCGATGCGCGTCATTCTGCTGGGAGCTCCCGGGGCCGGTAAAGGTACTCAGGCTCAGTTCATCACCGAAAAATTCGGCATTCCGCAAATCTCCACCGGCGACATGCTGCGTGCTGCGGTCAAGGCCGGCACAGAGCTGGGCATCAAGGCCAAGAGCATCATGGATGCCGGCGGCCTGGTATCCGACGACCTGATCATCGCACTGGTCAAGGACCGCATTGCCCAGTCCGACTGCGCCAACGGTTTCCTGTTCGACGGCTTCCCGCGCACCATTCCTCAGGCAGAAGCCCTGGTGACTGCCGGTGTCGAACTGGATGCGGTTGTTGAAATCGCCGTTGAAGACGAAGAAATCGTCCAGCGTATCGCCGGTCGCCGTGTTCACGAGGCCAGCGGTCGCGTTTACCACATCGTCTACAACCCGCCGAAAGTGGCCGGCAAGGACGACGTCACCGGTGAAGAGCTGGTGCAGCGCAAAGACGACACCGAAGAAACCGTGCGTCATCGCCTGTCGGTCTACCATTCGCAGACCAAGCCGCTGGTGGATTTCTACCAGAAGCTGTCCGCTGCCAATGGCAAGCCCAAGTACAGCCATATCGAAGGCGTCGGTTCGGTTGAAGCGATCACCTCCAAGGTGCTTGCTGCCCTGAGCTGATCACTTGCTGCATGATCTACGGCCCGCTTGCGGGCCGTAGTTGTTTATACTGACGCACTTTTTCTGACCTCTTGTTACGGACACATCGATGAGCACCTTGCTGGCCCTGGACACCGCGACTGAAGCTTGCTCCGTTGCCTTGCTGCATGACGGCAAGGTCACGAGCCATTACGAGGTGATCCCGCGCCTGCATGCGCAGAAGCTGTTGCCGATGATCCAGCAATTGCTCGCTGATGCCGGGACTACCCTGCAAGCTGTGGATGCCATCGCTTTTGGCCGTGGCCCGGGGGCCTTCACTGGCGTTCGAATTGCCATCGGTGTGGTCCAGGGCCTGGCGTTCGCCCTCGATCGCCCGGTGTTGCCGGTGTCGAACCTGGCGGTGCTGGCGCAACGCGCCTTTCGCGAGCATGGCGCCAGCCAGGTTGCCGCCGCCATCGATGCGCGCATGGACGAAGTGTATTGGGGTTGCTACCGCGAAACGGCGGGGGAGATGCGACTGGCTGGCGTTGAGGCGGTATTGCCTCCGGAAGTGGCGGCGTTGCCGGCGGACGCCAGTGGCGAATGGTTCGGCGCGGGCACCGGTTGGGGGTATGCCGAACGTATTGCTGTCAGCCTGACCGGCCAGGACGCGGGCATGCTGCCTCACGCCGAAGACCTGCTGACCCTGGCGCGATTTGCCTGGGCGCGGGGCGAGGCGATCGTGGCCGATCAAGCGCAGCCGGTTTATCTGCGCGATAAAGTGGCGACGCCTAAATTACCGAAAACATGATTAATGCGTAATTTTTCAAGGTTTCAGTAGTTCGCAATCTGGCTAACACAGCGGGACCAAGGCTCTTTTTCCGGCAACGGTTATAAGGGCTTTTAACTGTGTTGCATTGATTCTATTCATGCGCAATTTACCCTTTCTACAGGAGGGTTTATGTTGCCGCAACTGTCATATTTGACAGTTTCTTTTGCTTCTCCACATAGCGTTGAATGTCGGTTCATCGGCTCGGGGTGGCTCCCCTCCTGGATCTTGCCGTTACGTCTCGATCTATCGTCAGGAAGCCGCTTTGGATACCTGTCGTGTCCTCCGGGCTGGAAGCAGGAGCAGAAATGGAAATGGAATCGACTCAATTGAAAGCTCAAGGGGCCCTGCCTCTTGATCCTGGGTTCGGCGAATCAGGACAAGTCCGGCCAAATCTTCAAAGTGGTTCTGTGCGGGCAATGCAATTGTCAGCGGACGAATCGGTCTATTTTACGGCTTGGCAGAATGAAAACGCTTTGTATCGGACTACGCCTGACGGGGGCGTGGATCCGTCCTTCGGTAATGGAACAGGCCATGTAAAGTGGCGTTTTGTCAGCGGCGAAGAATCCAGACCTTCCTGCGTACTGGTGCAAGCGGACCACAAGATACTTGTCATCGGTGATACGTGAAGGGACGGTACCGGCCGCGTGGCACTGACGCGCTTCCACAGCTCTGGGAGTCCTGACCTGGTATTCGGCACAGTACTGATTCCGGTCCTTGATGAAGAATATGTACTGTTGGAGTTGGTCAGTGGTTATCTTCAGAGCGATGGAAAAATACTTGTAACGTTCAGCTACAGAACTGCTGAAGGGAGGCTGTCGCTGTTAATACGATTGACTGCTGCGACCGGGAGCCTTGATATGAGTTTCGGTAACGGAGGTGTTGCAGAAGTCAAACACGCAGACTACCCCATCGAATTGCGAAGTGTGCTTGTAAGAGACGATGGGAAGATTATTGTCGGCGGGACCGCTGACGATCAGTTGGTAATAGCCTGCGTTACACCCAACGGCGAGGTCGACACAACTTTCGCTGACAAAGGTTTTGGTTTTTACAGTAGCCCGGGAACCCCATTGAGAATGAGGCAGATGGTAGCGCAGGCCGATGGAAAATTGGTGTGTGCTGGCGCAGCCTCTATCGGAAACTCTAGAACAGTGGGCATGGTAATGCGGTTCAATGCCGACGCAAGTCCAGACTCGAGCTTCAACGGTGCGAGTCCCGTGCTCACTGATGCAGAACGAGACACGTTCTGGAACGCATTGGCTATTCAGTCGGATGGTAAAATTGTCATGACGGGGAACAATGCCAATCTTCAGTTATTGGTCATTGCGGCCAGGCTACTTCCGGATGGGAGACCTGATACCAGTTTCGGTGGCAATGGCTGGGGCAGTCTCGGTGTAGGCGGACTTTCATGGGGGGTCAGCGTTCAAAGCAATCGAATCATTGTAGCGGGTGAGAATTTGAATGACGCGGGGGCCCGCACTCCAACGGTATATGGCGTCCAGTTGTGAACTGACGCCTTGGCGAGTTTGCCTTAAATGACCAGCCTATCGAATTGATAGGCTGGTGGGGTGTGGTTGATCGGCGAACGGCTATTGCCGCCGCAGAAGATTACCAATCGTCATTTTCTGCCCCCGGCTTTAAACCTTTTCGCTTTTCTGTGTTCTAGTTATCACTCGGCCGTTTGCGCAGCAGATTCTGCGCCACTAAACTGCCATCACTGATTCCGAGCATGCATATATGCGTATAGACGGCGTTTCCTCTCAGTCCTACCCGATCAAGCGCAAGCCTCGCAAAGGCCCTGTGACGGAAGACGACTACGTCGATATCGACGGTGAGTTGGAGTTGCCCACGCAAGAACAACGGGCTGCCCGTGCTGCCAAAGCCTCTGCACAGAAACTGAGCAATCTGCCGGCTCGTCAGCAGGACATGATCTACCAGCGCTCCATGAGCAAAAGTGCGGCAATGGCCTTGGCCAGCTACCTGAGCACCGCCGGTTTCGTCGATTGGGAAGCGGACGTGCTGGGCCTCGACCTGTACATCTGATGTCGCTGCCTTACTACCTTGGTTGCCCGTCCTGGAGTGAAAACGCCTGGCGCGAGTACCTGTATCCGCCAGACGCCAGACCCGCCGATTTTCTGAATCTGTATTCCCAGGTATTCAACGCCGTGGAAGGCAATACGACCTTCTATGCGAGCCCGGCTGCCAATACGGTGCAACGCTGGGCCGAGAGCATGCCCGAGCACTTTCGTTTCACCGCCAAGTTCCCCCGTGAGATCAGCCACGGTGGCGATCTGCGCGAACAATTGACGGCCGCCGACACCTTCGTGCAATTGCTCAAGCCTCTGGGCGAACGGGTGTCGCCGCTGTGGTTGCAGTTATCGAAAAGCTTCACGCCACAACGTTTGCCCGAACTGGCCGGTTTTATCGATGCCTTGGAACGACCGTTGGCCGTTGAAGTGCGCCATGACGACTTCTTTGCCAGGGGTGACAGCGAGCGCATGCTCAATCGCCTGCTGCTCGACCGCGGCGTCGAACGTATCTGCCTCGATCCGCGAGCACTGTTCAGTTGCACCTCCACCGAACCCTCGGTGCTCCATGCCCAATCGAAGAAGCCCCGGGTTCCACCACGTCCGGCGGCGTTCACCCGATTTCCCCAAGTGCGTTTCATTGGCCATCCGCTGCTCGAAGCCAACGACCCGTTTCTGTTGCCGTGGGTGGAAAAGATCGCCCTGTGGATCGAAGAGGGCCGCACGCCCTACATCTTCCTGCACACCGCCGACAACCTGCTCGCGGCGAAGCTGGCGCAACGCTTCCACGGCATGCTGATGCAGCGCCTGCCTGGCTTGGCGGCGCTGGCTGAGCTATACAGAGAGCCCGTCATCGAGCAACTTGGCCTGCTCTGAGGCGAACTCTTTTCCGTTCAGGAGGCTGCCAAATGGATGCGCAAACCCTTCGAGCCCAGGCGTTCCAGGCACTGCACGAACGCAACGGCGCTTTTGTGATTCCCAATCCGTGGGACGCCGGCTCGGCGAAAATGCTCGCCAGTCTCGGCTTCGAGGCGCTGGCCACCACCAGTGCCGGTTATGCTTTTTCCCGGGGGCGTCCCGATGGTGGACTGACCCTGGACGAGACCCTGCTCAACGTCCAGGCGATTGTCGCGGCCAGCGATCTGCCGGTGGCGGTTGATCTGGAAAACGGTTTCGCCGACAACCCCGTCGATTGCGCGAAAAGCATTCTGCGCGCAGCCGAGGCCGGTGCCGTTGGCGGTTCGATTGAAGATGCCACGGGGCGTGAAGAAGGTCCGATCTACTGCTTCGAACATGCTGTGGCGCGCATTGAAGCTGCAGTGGTGGCCGCGCGCAGCTTGCCTTTTCACTTCACGCTGACGGCCCGGGCGGAGAACTATCTGCACGGCAAGCCGGACCTCGCCGACACCATCCGCCGCTTGCAGGCGTTTGCCGAGGCTGGCGCCGACGTGCTTTATGCGCCGGGCCTGCGCAGCGCCGAGGAAGTCCTGGCAGTAGTGCGTGCCGTGGCGCCCAAGCCGGTCAATGTGTTGATGTCCGGTGGCTTGAAACTGACGGTCGAGCAGTTGAGCGAAATGGGCGTCAAGCGCATCAGCGTCGGTTCGGCGTTGGCGCTGGCGGCCTATGGCGAGTTTTTTCGTGCTGCCGAAGAAATCCGCACGTCGGGCACCTTTGGCTTCACCTCCCGCAGCATGCCGTTCCAGCAGGCCAATAATCTGTTCAAAGGCTGACCATGCGTGGCGCAAGGTGGCTGCTGGTGCTGCTGTTGATCAGCGGCGCAGCGGTGGTGGGCGTCTGGCGCGGCTGGATCGACCTGGCGCCGCAATGGAACCCCTGGGCGCCGCTGGATGTGAAGGCCACGCCGAACCTGCTGACCCGCTACAAGCTGATGCGTCTGCGTGATGACCCGCAACTGTGCGATCAAGCGCTGGGCAGTTCCGGCCTGCGCGTCACCCACCAGGCTGACAGCCCTGACGCGACGTGCCCGTTGACCGGTACCTTGCGCGTGCAAGGTGGCGAGGTGGGCCTGAGCAGCAGTTTTCTCGCCAGTTGCCGCCTCGCCGTGTCCTTTGCCCTGTTCGAGCACCATGTGTTGCAGCCCGCCGCGCAGGCGGTCTACGGGCAAGCGGTGACGCGAGTCGAGCATCTGGGCAGCTTTGCCTGTCGCAACGTCTACAGCCGCGAGAACGGCCGGCGCAGCCAGCATGCCAGTGCCAATGCGCTGGATATCGCCGGTTTCCGCCTGGCCGATGGCCGGGCCATCAGCGTGCTCAAGGATTGGCCCAAGGATAATCAGGAAGCGCTGTTCCTGCGTCAGGTTCGCGACGGCGCCTGCGGGATGTTCAGTGTGGTGTTGAGCCCGGACTACAACGCAGCCCACCGCAATCACTTTCATGTGGATGTCGGGCCGTGGTGGGTCTGTCGCTGAGGGTCAGGCGGCGATGCGCAGGTTCTGCAGGATGATCGGGCGCGCCCAACCATTGTCAAAGTCGAGCTGTTTCTGTTGTTCCACCAACTCTTCAGGCGAGAACGGCGGGAACGGCTTGTCGAGCAGGTCGAGTTCGAACTCGGCGATCGGCAGGTGCAACGCACGGGGTTGCGGCGCCGGGCCTGCTAGCGGCACAGGCTGGCCGGCGTTGAGCACGATCGGGCGCACCCAGCCGCTGTCGAAGTCCTGCTGTTTTTGCTGGGCGACGATTTCATCTGCCGGGAATGGAGGGAGCGGCTTGTCGGCCAGGTCCATTTCGAACTCGGCAATCGGCAGGAACAGCGGTTCAGGCGGGCGGACTTCGTTGTCCTGCACATCGCATAAACGCTGGGACACGATGTGTGCCAACAGTTCGCTACCTACAGTGGGCTCGATCGGGCTGTCGAGGTCGACGGGTGGAAAGTTGAGCGATTCAGGCAGCACCTCACCCGACTGATCGGCCAGCGCACGGGCGAAGAAATCCTGCCAGATGTGACTGACGCCGCTCAGTGCCTGGGTGTTTCGCAGGTTGTAATCGCCGTAGGGCGAGATAAAACCTGTGATTGTCGGTTGAATGTCTGACATTTCTCTCGGTCGACGCTCAGCTCTGGCAAAATGCTCGATAGTTTTGTTATCGGCAGTTTTTGCCGATCATTAATTTTTTGAGCGTGTTTTCCGATGATTGATCAACCTGCGTCGTGCCGCATTCATGTCGAGGCCCTCGGCGAAGCCTTCGAGCCACAAGCCGAGCAGTGGGCCGCGCGCCTGGACTTGCCGTTGCAGGTGGCGGACGCCGAGTTCGCCTTGCAGGTGGGCGAGCAGGGTTTGCAGTTGCAACAGCTGGGTGCGGATGCGCCAGGGCCGGTGCGGGTGGATTTCGTCGAGGGCGGAGCGGCCCATCGCCGGCTGTACGGCGGTGGCAGCGGACAGATGATCGCCAAGGCGGTCGGCGTCGCACAGGGTGTGCGCCCGCGCGTACTGGATGCCACGGCCGGGTTGGGCAAGGATGCCTTCGTGCTGGCCAGCCTCGGCTGCGAGATGAGCCTGATCGAGCGCCAGCCGTTGATTGGTGCCTTGCTCGAAGATGGCCTGGCCCGTGGCGCGGACGATTTCGAGGTGGCGCCGATCGTGGCGCGCATGCAGTTGCTCAAGGGCAACTCAATCGAGGTGATGAGCAATTGGGCAGGGGAGCCACCCCAGGTGATCTACCTCGACCCAATGTTCCCGCATCGTGAGAAAACCGCATTGGTGAAGAAGGAAATGCGCCTGTTCCGGCCGCTGGTGGGCGATGACCCGGATGCGCCGGCCTTGCTTGCAGCGGCCCTGGCCCTGGCCAGCCACCGGGTGGTGGTCAAGCGCCCGCGCAAGGCTCCGTGTATTGAAGGGCCCAAGCCAAGTCATGCGCTCGATGGCAAGTCGAGCCGGTATGACATTTATCCGAAGAAGGCGTTGAAGCCCTAGCACCGCGTCGCCTGCTTCGCGAGCAAGCCCGCTCCCACACTGGCTCTATGGATCACCACAAATCCCCTGTGGGAGCGGGCTTGCTCGCGAAGGGGCCGGATCAGCCAAACAGAGTCTATCAGGCTCAATCCGGCCGATAGGCCCGCATAAACAGCCCCACCACTTCCCGCACATGGCTCTCGGCCGCGTCACCCTCCGGTGGCTCGCCGCATCCATACAGCAAACGGAAATTCCCCGCGCCCTTGAGCAGGCAGAAGAAATGCTCGGCTGCATTGTGCGGATTGTCGATGCGCAACGCGCCACTCTGATCGATGCGGGTCAGCAAGCGCTCCATGCCCAGCACCATGCGCTGGGGGCCGGCCTCGAAGAAGATCTGTGCGAGTTTGGGGTCCTGACTGCCCAGGGTCATCATCAGACGGTGCAGGTTCACCGATTCATCGCTATTGATCAGCTGATGAAAGCCGCGCGCGATGTTCAACAGCACGGTTTCAACCGCGACGCCTGGCGGCAATTCGAAGAACAGTGGCGGCAGTTGCTCCTCGCACTTGGCCACCACCGCGGCGGAGAACAGCGTCTCCTTGTCGTTGAAATGGCTGTAGACCGTAAGCTTCGACACACCCGCTTCGGCGGCGACGGCATCCATGCTGGTGCTGGCATAGCCCTTACTCACGAACAGCGTTTTGGCCGCATCGAGGATCGCCTGGCGCTTGGCCAGATCCTTGGGGCGGCCTGGGCCATTGGGTGCTGAAAGTTTGTTGGGCATATTCGCTTTTATTACTGGACTGGTGAGTTTGCTATTAATACCATACTGCTCAGTATAATTATTCCAAGCACTATTAGCGAAAGGTCCTTCACCATGTTCCGCTATGCCTTGCCCCTCGCGTTGCCAGTCTGCCTGGCTTTTTTTCTGTCTGCGTGCGGTCACGAAGAGGCGCCCCAGGTCAGCGTGCGGCCGGCCATGGTGGTTAGGCCAGAGCCTTCGGCGCAGGCAATGGAAAGCTATCCCGGTGAAGTTCGTGCGCGTTATGAGCCTGACCTGGCGTTTCGCATCGGCGGTAAAGTCAGCCGACGACTGGTGGACGAAGGGCAACGGGTCAAGGCCGATCAACCCCTGGCCGAGCTCGATCCCCAGGATGTGCGCCTGCAACTGGAAGCCACCCGCGCCCAGGTCGCCGCCGCCGAGGCCAACCTGAGCATGGTGCGCGCCGAGCGTGATCGTTATAAAACCCTGATGGAACGTCAGCTGGTCAGCCGCTCGCAGTACGACAATCACGAAAACCTTTACCGCTCCGGTGAAGCGCGCCTCAAACAGATCAAAGCCGAATTCAACGTCTCGACCAACCAGGCCAGTTACGCGGTGCTGCGTGCTCCCCAGGATGGTGTGGTGGCCAAGCGCGCGGTGGAAGTCGGGCAAGTGGTGGCGCCAGGGCAGACGGTATTTACCCTCGCCACCGACGGCGAGCGTGAGGTGTTGATCAGCCTGCCGGAGCAGAGCTTCGGCCGCTTCAAGGTCGGCCAGCCGGTCGCGGTGGAACTGTGGACCCAACCCGATCAGCGTTTCGCCGGACGTATCCGCGAGCTGTCGCCAGCGGCCGATCCCAAGTCCCGCACCTTCGCCGCACGCATCGCCTTCACCGCCGGCAATGTACCCGTCGAACTGGGCCAGAGCGCCCGGGTATTCGTGCAGAGCAGCGACGTGATGGTGCTGTCGGTGCCGCTTTCGGCACTGACCTCGGAAAACGGCGTGTCCTACGTCTGGGTCGTCAGCGCCGACAATACCTTGAAGAAGACCCCGGTGCGTATCGGTGCCTTCGGTGAAAAAACCGTACCGGTGCTCGAAGGGCTCAAAGCCAGCGACTGGGTAGTGGCCGCCGGTGTCCATGTGCTTCTCGAAGGGCAGCAGGTGCGCCCGGTAGATCGCTCCAACCGCGTGGTCAATCTGGCGGACAAGGAGTAATCCCGATGGGTTTCAATCTCTCCGCCTGGGCGCTGCGTAATCGTCAGATTGTCCTGTTCCTGATGCTGTTGCTGGCCATTGTTGGCGCGCTTTCCTACACCAAGCTCGGCCAGAGCGAAGACCCGCCGTTCACCTTCAAGGCCATGGTGGTTCGCACCAACTGGCCGGGGGCGACGGCGCAGGAAGTCTCGCGCCAGGTCACCGAACGCATCGAAAAGAAGCTGATGGAAACCGGCGATTACGAGCGCATCATGTCGTTCTCGCGCCCCGGCGAATCCCAGGTGACCTTCATCGCCCGCGACGCCATGCATTCGGTGGATATCCCCGAGCTCTGGTATCAGGTGCGCAAGAAGGTCAACGACATTCGTCACACCTTGCCGCCTGGCATCCAGGGGCCATTTTTCAACGATGAATTCGGCACCACCTTCGGCAACATCTACGCCCTTACGGGCGATGGTTTTGACTACGCGGTCCTCAAGGATTACGCCGACCGCATCCAGATCCAGCTGCAACGGGTCAAGGACGTGGGCAAGGTCGACCTGCTCGGGTTGCAGGACGAGAAAGTCTGGATCGAGCTCTCCAACGTCAAGCTCGCCACCCTCGGCTTGCCGTTGGCGGCGGTGCAACAAGCTTTGGAAGAGCAGAACGCGGTATCCACGGCGGGCTTTTTCGAAACCAGCAGCGAGCGATTGCAGCTACGGGTCACGGGGAACTTCCAGACGGTCGACGAGATCCGGAATTTCCCGATTCGCGTAGGCGATCGCACTTTCCGCATTTCCGATGTGGCCAATGTGCGGCGCGGTTTCAACGATCCTCCGGCGCCGCGCATGCGCTTTATGGGGGAAGACGCTATCGGCCTGGCCGTCGCCATGAAGGGCGGCGGCGATATTCTGGTGCTCGGCAAGGCCCTGGAAGTCGAGTTTGCCCGCATCCAGAAAAACCTGCCGGCCGGCATGCAGCTGCGCAAGGTCTCCGACCAGCCAGCGGCGGTGAAAACCGGGGTCGGCGAGTTCGTCCAGGTGCTGGTCGAAGCCCTGGCCATCGTGCTGCTGGTGAGTTTCTTTTCCCTCGGCATGCGCACCGGCATGGTCGTGGCGCTGACGATCCCGCTGGTATTGGCGATGACTTTCGCCTGCATGTATTACTTAGGGATAGGCCTGCACAAGATCTCCCTCGGCGCCTTGGTGCTGGCGCTGGGTTTGCTGGTGGACGACGCGATCATCGCCGTGGAAATGATGGCGATCAAAATGGAGCAGGGCTTCGACCGCATCAAGGCTGCCAGCTACGCCTGGACCAGCACCGCGTTCCCGATGCTCACCGGGACGCTGATCACCGCAGCCGGCTTCCTGCCGATTGCCACCGCGCAATCGAGCACCGGCGAATACACCCGGTCGATCTTTGAGGTGGTCACCATCGCGCTGCTGGCGTCATGGGTGGCTGCGGTACTCTTCGTGCCTTACCTTGGGGAAAAGCTCCTGCCGGACCTGGCGAAAATTCATGCGGCCAAGCATGGTGCAGGCCAACCCGACCCCTACGGCACACCTTTCTATCAGCGCGTGCGGCGACTGGTGGAGTGGTGTGTGCGCTGGCGCAAAACCGTTATCGTGCTGACCGTGCTGTTGTTCATTGGCTCGATCGTGCTGTTCCGCTTTGTGCCGCAGCAGTTCTTCCCGGCATCGGGCCGCCTGGAATTGATGGTCGACCTGAAACTGGCCGAAGGCGCTTCGCTGAGCAACACCGCCGATGAGGTCAAGCGCCTCGAAGCGTTGCTCAAGGATCATGCCGGGATCGACAACTATGTGGCTTATGTCGGCACCGGTTCGCCACGTTTCTACCTGCCCCTCGATCAGCAACTGCCGGCGGCGAGTTTTGCCCAGTTCGTCGTCCTGGCGAAAAACATCGAGGAGCGCGAAACCCTGCGCAACTGGTTGATCGCCACCCTCAACGAGCAGTTTCCAGCCCTGCGCGCGCGGGTTACGCGTCTGGAGAACGGTCCGCCGGTCGGCTATCCGGTGCAGTTCCGGGTGACCGGTGAGCACATTGAGGAAGTCCGTGCACTGGCGCGCAAAGTCGCGGCCAAGGTTCGCGAGAATCCCCATGTGGTCAACGTCCACCTTGATTGGGAAGAACCGAGCAAGGTGGTGTACCTGAACGTCGATCAGGACCGCGCGAGGGCACTGGGCGTCAGTACGGCGAACCTGTCGAAGTTTTTGCAAAGCTCCCTGACCGGCTCCAGCGTCAGCCAGTATCGCGAAGACAACGAGTTGATCGAGATCCTGTTGCGCGGCACCTTGCATGAACGCACTGAGCTGTCGCTGCTGCCAAGCCTGGCGGTACCGACCGACAACGGTCGCAGCGTGGCATTGTCGCAGGTCGCGACCCTGGAATACGGCTTCGAAGAAGGCGTGATCTGGCACCGCAATCGCCTGCCTAACGTGACGGTTCGCGCCGACATCTACGACAAGGAACAACCGGCGACCCTGGTGAAGCAGATCATGCCGACCCTCGACCCGATCCGCGCCGAACTGCCGGATGGGTATTTGCTGGATGTTGGCGGCACCGTGGAGGATTCGGCACGCGGACAGAACTCGGTGAAGGCCGGTGTGCCGCTGTTCATCGTGGTGGTGTTGACGTTGCTGATGCTGCAGCTGCGCAGTTTCTCACGCACGGCGATGGTGTTTCTGACGGCGCCGTTGGGGTTGATCGGGGTGACGCTGTTTCTGCTGGTGTTCCGCCAGCCGTTCGGATTTGTCGCGATGCTGGGGACTATCGCTTTGTCCGGGATGATCATGCGTAACTCGGTGATTCTGGTGGATCAGATCGAGCAGGATATCGCTGCCGGGTATAAGCCTTGGGAGGCGATTATCGAGGCGACGGTGCGGCGGTTCCGGCCGATTGTGTTGACGGCGCTGGCGGCGGTGCTGGCGATGATTCCGCTGTCGCGCAGTTTGTTTTTCGGGCCGATGGCGGTGGCGATCATGGGGGGGTTGATTGTTGCTACGGCTTTGACGCTGTTGTTCTTGCCTGCGCTTTATGCGGCCTGGTTTCGTGTTCGCAAAGAATCTGTTTGACCTTGGCGGCCTTTGGGCCGACCAGGTTCTTGGGGGGATTGAGTACATATCCGTTGCTGCGGTAATGGCGGCTTATGGTTTCGCCCTTACGGCGAGGCACTTTTTTCAAACGCCAAAAAAGTACCCAAAAAGGCTTGCCCCAGCGTCCGGCCCCTCGCTTAGGCTCGGCGTTCCTTCGTTCCGGTATTCATCCGGGGGCATCGCCTCCGGTCGGCTTCGCTTCGACCTCCTCTCGATGTGTTCGACTTCGTCGAACGGCGCTACGCGCCTACCCCCCGGATAAACACCTCCACTCAGCCTCCCGAAGGGGCGGGTGGATCAAGATCAAAAGCTGCAGGCGAGCTAACGCTCGGCCTGTTGAGTGGTGAAGAGCGATGGCGGCCTACGAGCCGACCAATCTCTCTCAGATGCACCGGGGACTAATTGTGGGAGCTGGCCTGCCAGCGATGGCGGTCTACGAGCCGACCAGTCTCTCTCAGATGCACCGGGATCCAAATTGTAGAGCTGGCTTGCCGGCGATGGCGGCCTACGAGCCGACCAATCTCTCTCAGATGCACCGGGATCCATATTGTAGGAGTTGACTTGCCAGCGATGGCGGTCTACGAGCCGACCAATCTCTCTCAGATGCACCAGGGTCTAATTGTGGGAGCTGGCCTGCCGGCGATGGCGGCCTACTAGCCGACCAATCTGTCTCAGATGCACCGGGACCCAAATTGTAGGAGCTGGCTTGCCAGCGATGGCGGTCTACGAGCCGACCAATCTCTCTCAGATACACCGGGGACTAATTGTGGCAGCTGGCCTGCCAGCGATGGCGGTCTACGAGCCGACCAATCTCTCCTAGATGCACCGGGGACTAATTGTGGGAGCTGGGCTGCCAGCGATGGCGGCCTGCAAGCCAACCAGTCGCTTTCAGATGCACTCGATCCCTGTAGGAGGCGCCGGAGGCTGCGATCTTTTGATCTTGATTTAAGAGCGAGATCAGAAGACTGCAGCCTTCGGCAGATCTATACGGAATGCGCCGTACGCGGAAGGGATATGGCAGGTGATCGTTACAGAGTGCCGAATACTTTTTTGGCCAAACCTGTCGCAGCCGCAGCCGGGTTCTGGCGAATGGTTTCTTCCTGTTTGCCGATCATTTCGAACAAGCCATTGAGCGCCTGCTCAGTCACATAGTTTTCGACGTTGGCGCTCTTCGCATCGATCACACCCATGGTCGCGGCCTGGCCGGCGAAGGCGTTGTATTGCTGGGCCAGGCCCACTTGATCGGTGGCTTGCTTGACGATGGGCAGGAACTTGACGCGAATCTGTTCGCGGCTGGTTTTGTTCAGGTACTGAGTGGCCGAATCGTTGCCGCCGCTGAGGATGCCCTTGGCGTCTTCCACGGTCATTTTCTTCACGGCATCCACAAGAATCGGCTGGGCCTGGGTCACAGCGGTTTCAGCTGCTTTGTTCATGCTCGATTCCAGCTGGTCGACCTGAGCACCCATGCCGAACTGTTTCATCTTGTTCGCGACTTTGCCGAGCTTGCCTGGCAGTTCGATTTTGACGTCCGGGTTGTTGCTGAAACCGCCTGGGGTGCCGAGTTGTTTCACGGCTAATTGTGCACCCTGGGTCAAGGCATCCTTGAGACCACCGGTGGCGTCTTTTTGCGACAGGTCGGAGAGGGAAAGGGCCAGGGCGTTGGCGCAGATCATCACGCCGGCGCACAGACCGGCAAAGCGAAGGGTAGGGCGGAACATTAGGCTTCCTTGTTTGAAAGAGGGCATCAGCGGACGGCTTCGTCGGGAATTATCAACGGGTTGCTGATTGTTGCGATTCGCCTTGGCAGAGCATGTTCTTTCATGAAGCGAATCCGTGTCGTTGGCGCCGGAAGTTCACTGGCGCCTATGACAATTTAACGGATTTGTTGCGCAATGTTCCAGGTAACACTTAGTCGTTGGCGCTCGAGCACAGTCGGCGCCAACGGCAACTCAAGAAAAACTGCCGGTTATGCGTCTGGCGAAACACTGACGATTTTCACCACCACATCTTTAACCCACAACGTCTCCTCGCTCAAATCCAGTGCGGGATGGTTCGTGGAGGTGAACACCCTCTCATCTTCATAGAAGATGCTTGCACTGATGGCGTAGGTACGCCCGTACTGCAGTTTTGCCATGTCGAAAGTCAGTGCGTATTCCATGAAATCCTGGTTCAGATCGGTATAGACCTCTGTAGCCAGTGTTTTCAGGTCACTTGGCTGAGTGACATCCACCAGGCTGACCTGGAGGGTCGAACCCGATAGAAGGCCAACCTTTTCGAGATAAATTACGCTACCGGTAATTTCTTTTTCGCCGCTCATTTTGATTTCCTTTTCAATTGACCGTCGGTATTGACGAGCGCTAACCATAAAGTCGATACCGCGACTTTTATGTAGGGCGATTCCTGCAAACCGAGTCGAACGGGGCGTCTTATAGGGCAGAAAAATCCTTGTTTCTGCCAAATACTCGATGGGTCAGAGCGGCGTCAGTAACTCCGCTGCATCTTCACTGCGATGCAACGCCACCTGACGGATCGACAAACGAATCTCCGCCGGCAACACTCGCTTGGCCGCGCCTTCGGCCAGTTCGCCGAGCAGTTCGTGGTAGCCCAGCTTGCCGGCTTCGTCGCGCTTGAGCACCTCGAGATCGAGCAGGGTCTGGATGAAGTGGCGGAACAGGCTCTTGTCGAAGAATTCCGGGGCGTTCAGGCCATGCAGGATCGACAGGCGCTGGGCCATGACCGTGCACAGGTCTTCCAGTTCTTCGGCGCTGATGCTGTGCTGGCCACTGTTGAGCAGCAAAGAGACGGTCATGTAGAAACGCTGCAGAGTCTGGGCGATGCTTTTCGACAGCAGGGTCAGCAGCACGAAATGCCGCGAGCTCGGTGCCGGGCGCAGGTAGACATCGTTTTCGAATCGCAGCAAGCCTTGCTCGACGAAGGCTTGCAGCCATTGATCGATCACCGCGTCCAGTTCGTCCAGCGACCAGCGAATGAACAGCTCCGCCTGCAAGTACGGATAAAGCGCGCGGGTGTAGCGCAGGATCTGTTCGCGGTTCATGCGCGACGCACTCTGGAAGAAGCTCGCCAGCAACGCCGGCAACGCGAAGATATGCAGGACGTTGTTACGGTAGTAGGTCATCAGGACAGCGTTCTGCTCGTCCAGATACAGAATCTTGCCCAGGGCATCGCTCTGCTCGGACAACAGGTCCATGTCCTTCACGTGCTCGATCAACGCACGACCATCACCTGCGGGCAGGGTGGTGTGCGGTGAATAAGGGACTTTGCGCAACAGCGCCAGATACAGGTCGAGTACCCGCGCCATGGCCCGATCGTCGAGGGCCAGGCGCGAGGTGGAGAGCAGCGCCAACGCCACCAGGTTGACCGGGTTGATCGCCGCCGCTTCATTCAAGTGCTGCGCGACCTTTTCGCCGAGGCGGTTGGTGGTTTCGTTGAGCCAGGCCGGTCTGAATTGCGGACCGAGCTCCTGTTTGCGCCAGTCCGGCTGTTCGCTGTCGAGAAATTCCGCGAGTTTGATCGGCTCACCGAAGTTCACCGCTACCTGGCCGAAACGCTGCTTGAGCGCGCCGATGACTTTGAAGATGTCGAAAATCGACTCTTTCTTCTTGGTGGCGCCACGCAGTTCGCCAAGATAGGTCCGGCCTTCCAGCACGCGTTCGTAGCCGATGTACACCGGTACGAAGACGATCGGCATACGCGAGGAGCGCAGGAAACTGCGCAGGGTGATCGCCAGCATCCCGGTCTTCGGTTGCAGCATGCGCCCTGTGCGCGAACGGCCGCCTTCGACGAAGTACTCCACCGGGAAGCCTTTGGTAAACAGGGTGTGCAGGTATTCGTTGAATACCGAGGTGTACAGCGGGTTGCCCTTGAAGGTACGGCGCATGAAGAACGCACCGCCACGACGCAGCAGGCCGCCGATGCCCGGCATGTTGAGGTTGATCCCGGCGGCGATGTGCGGTGGGGTCAGGCCATTGCGGAACAGCAGATAGGACAGCAGCAGGTAGTCGATGTGGCTGCGATGGCAGGGTACGTAGATCACTTCGTAACCCGGTGCGACCTTTTGCACGCCTTCGATGTTGTTGACCTTGATGCCGTCGTAGATCTTGTTCCAGAACCAGCTCAGCACCACTTCCATGAAGCGGATTGCGGTGTAGGTGTAGTCCGAGGCGATCTCGTTGCCATAGCGCAGCGCTTGGGCCTTGGCCTTTTCCGGGGAGATGTTCTCGCGCTCTGCTTCGTCGAGGATCGCCTGCTTGACCAGTGGCTGATTGAGCAAGCCCTTGACCAGGTTGCGCCGGTGGGAAATATCCGGGCCGATGACGGCGGCCTTGAGGTTGCGAAAGTGCACCCGCAGTATCCGCTGGGCCATGCGCACGGTTCGCTCGTGCCCCTTGTTGTGATCGATCAACTCACGCAAGTGGATCGGCGCGGAGAACTGCACGCGGGTCTTGCGCCCCAGCACGATGATGCTGAGCAAGCGGCGCAGGCGGCCAGTGACGGCCCAGCTGTCGGCGAACAAGAGTTTCCAGGGGCTGGACTCGCTGTCCGGCGATTGGCCCCAGAACACGCTGACGGGAATGATCTGCGCGTCTTCGCCAGCGTTCTGGCTCAAGGCGCTGACCAGCCGGGTCAGGGTCGGCGGCGCACCGCGCTTGTCCTGGCGGCCGAGCCAGTCGGGATCCGGGGTCAGGTAGAAGAACGCCGCGGGTTCCACCAGGCCGCCCACCGAGACTGGCAGCACCGGGCGCGGCAGGCCGGCCTTGGTGCATTCGCTGTCGACCACGGCGAGGTCGCTCAGCGAAGGGTTTTGCAGGACGTAGAGCACCGGGCGACTGCGGTCGAGGTTAAGGGTGAACGACGACTGATTGATCGTCTCCGAGCGAACCCAGAGGTACAAAAGTCGGCGCAGTGTGCCAAACACAAGACGGCGGAACGGGGAACGGGTCATACGGCTTCTGCGTGAGTGAATAAAACCGAGCAAATGCTCGGGTGGGCGATAGTGTGCCGTATTCGCCGAAAATCGGCAAAAAAGCGGCTAAGTAAAGTTGAGTTGAGAGTTTTGACGGCTGTCATATACTCCGACGCTCAAAATAAAAACAAGGGGGTACTGATTCATGGCAACGCGCGAAACAGGCAACGTGAAGTGGTTCAACGACGCCAAAGGCTACGGCTTCATTCAGCGCGAGGACGGGGTGGACGTGTTCGTGCATTACCGCGCAATTCGCGGCGAAGGGCACCGCTCGCTGGCTGAAGGGCAGCAGGTTGAATATGCCGTGGTGACGGGCGAGAAGGGTTTGCAGGCCGAAGACGTCGTCGGGCTGTAAACCCACTCATCAGCTCACCCAAAACCATTGTGGGAGCGGGCTTGCTCGCGAATGCGGTGCGTCAGTCAGCATTGATCTCTACTGACGCACCGCATTCGCGAGCAAGCCCGCTCCCACATCCAGCTCGGTGTCGCTCTGCTTTAAGCAGTTTTCCAGGTGATCTCTTCTTCACCATCAGCGCTGATGCGTATCCAGCGATCCGCTGTTTCTTCACCTTCTTCTTCGACCCAGCTACCCGGTGCGCAGCGCACTTCGACGTTCAGCGCGACAAACGCGGCGCGGGCGCAGGCGATGTCGTCTTCCCACGGGGTCTGGTCGCTTTCAAGGTACAGGCTGTTCCATTTGCCCACGGCCTTGGGTAGCCAGGTCACCGGCACGTTGCCAGCCTTGCACTTGTAGGTCTGGCCTCTCTGTACCCAGTCGCTGCACGGGCCCAATGCCGCACCGAGCCAAGCCGAGATGGCTTTGTGGTCGACGTCGGCGTCTTTCAGGTAAATCTCGATATCGGGTTGGCGCATGGATGTCCTCACTGCGTGTCTGAAAAATCCATTCGCGGATTTAGCCGGGCTCAAGCTGATGCTCAAGGCCAATATTAGGGTTGAAGAACGAAATAATCGTAGCGCATCGACACGGTGACCTCGAACGGCTCAGCCTGCTCGATGACCGCTGCCCGGCGTTCGGCGCTGGCGCGCCAGCCGTGGGGCGTCATGGCCAGCAGGTTGGCGCGATCCTGACCATGGGCAAGCGTCAGCTTGAACTCCAGGATCTCGCTGTGTTGCAGCTGCATGCCGTCCGGCACCAGGTCCAGATGCTTGTCGTCGATGTACTCGCGTACTTCGTCGTACAGCCGCTCGCGCAATTCCATCAGGTGGCCGCTGGTCGGGCCGACCTTCATCAGGCCGCCGCCGGGGCTGAGCAGGCGTTTGGCCTCCTGCCAGTCCAGCGGGCTGAAAACACTGGCCAGGAACTGGCAGCTGGCCGATGCCAGCGGCACCCGCGCCATGCTGGCGATCAACCAGGTAATTGCCGGGTTGCGTTTGCAGGCACGCTTCACCGCTTCCCGGGAAATGTCCAGGGCGTATCCGTCGGCGTTCGGCAAGGCCTCGGCGATCTGCGCGGTGTAGTAACCCTCGCCACAACCGATGTCGAGCCAGCGCTGTGGCGCGTAACCCGCAGCCAGCTCCGCCAGGCGCCTGGCCACCGGTGCGTAATGGCCGGCGTTGAGGAAGTCACGGCGAGCCTCGACCATTGCCTGGTTATCCCCAGGGTCACGGCTGTTCTTGTGCTGCACCGGCAGCAGGTTCAGGTAGCCCTGGCGCGCGCGGTCGAACCGATGCCCGGCGGGACACGCCACGCCGTTATCCACCGCGCTCAGCGGTTCACTGCAGATCGGACACGCGAGCATCAGGCGAGCAACTTGATCAGGGTCTGGTAGTAGATTTCGGTCAACACATCGAGATCAGCCGCCAGTACCCGCTCATTGACCTGGTGAATCGTCGCGTTGACCGGGCCCAGCTCGACCACTTGCGTGCCCATGGTCGCGATGAAGCGCCCGTCGGAGGTGCCGCCACTGGTGGAGGCCTTGGTGTCACGACCGGTGATGTCCTTGATGCTCGACGACACCGCGTCGAGCAGAGCGCCTGGCTCGGTGAGGAACGGCAGGCCGGACAGTGCCCAGTCGATGTGCCAGTCCAGGCCGTGCTTGTCGAGGATGTCGGCGACGCGCTTTTGCAGGCCTTCGACGGTGGACTCGGTGGAGAAACGGAAGTTGAACACCGCGATCAGGTCGCCGGGGATCACGTTGGTCGCGCCGGTGCCGGAATTGACGTTGGAGATCTGGAAGCTGGTCGGCGGGAAGAAATCGTTGCCGTGGTCCCAATGCTCGGCGGCGAGTTCCGCCAACGCCGGAGCTGCGAGGTGGATCGGGTTCTTCGCCAGATGCGGATAGGCCACGTGACCCTGAATGCCGCGTACAGTCAGCTTGGCGCCGAGGGAGCCGCGACGACCGTTCTTGACCACGTCACCGACCAGGGTGGTGCTCGACGGTTCGCCGACGATGCACCAGTCCAGGCGCTCATTGCGTGCGGCCAGGCGCTCAACCACTGCCTTGGTGCCGTGGTGCGCCGGGCCTTCTTCGTCGCTGGTGATCAGGAAGGCGACCTTGCCCTTGTGATTCGGGTAGTCGGTGACAAAACGCTCGGAGGCGACGGTCATGGCGGCGAGGCTGCCTTTCATGTCAGCCGCGCCACGGCCACAGAGCATGCCGTGTTCGTCGATCAGTGCGTTGAACGGTTCGATCTGCCAGGCCGCCACCGGGCCGGTCGGGACCACGTCGGTGTGGCCGGCGAAGCACAGCACCGGACCGTCGTCCTGGCCGTGGGTGGCCCAGAAGTTATCCACATCTTCGATGCGCATCGGTTCCAGGGTGAAGCCGGCATCGCCCAGGCGCTGCATCATCTGCTTCTGGCAATCGGCGTCGAGCGGCGTCACGGATGGACGGCGGATCAGGTCGATGGCGAGTTGGAGGGTCGGCGAAAGGTCGGCGTGGGCCGTCATGGAAAACTCCGGAAACTTGAGGTATGGGCTTGGGCTTTTAGTGTGGGAGCGGGCTTGCTCGCGAATGCGGTGTATCAGTCAACATACTCCTCGACTGTTACAACGCATTCGCGAGCAAGCCCGCTCCCACAGGTATTGGCTTCGATCGGCAAGCCGAGGCACGCCAAGCCCCGCAAAATGGCGGTTATCTTAAAGCAAAACGGCGACCATTGGCCGCCGTTTAGTGCATCCGCAGAGATTTAGACCGCCGGTGCGGTTTGCGCCTCGACAGAAGGTTTTGGCAGCGACGACAGGAACGCCATGATCAGCGCCGCCACGTACGGCAGCGACTGCACCAGCAACATGATGACCCAGAAGCGCATGTCGTTGCTCGGCAGGCCGTTGACCAGGAAGATCCCCAGTGCAGCGCCCCACAGCAGCAGCATGATGAACATCTCTTCCCGGGCCTCGGAAATCGCCACCCAGAAGCCATGGTTATCGGCATTCTTCGGTGTGCGGAAGAACGGAATGCTGCTGGTGAAGAAGCCGTACAACACCGCTTTGGCAATGGTATGGGACAAGGCCAGCCCGGCCAGCGCCGCGCAGAAGGCATCCTTGAGATTGACCCCGACCGCTCGACGGTAGAGGAAAATGATCTTGGCCACCTTGAACACGAACAGTGCCAATGGCGGGATGGCGAAAATCAGCAGCGGCGGATCCACCCGCTGCGGCACGATGATCATCGCTGCCGACCACAACAGGGCACCGACGGTGAAGAAGATGTTCATGCCATCGGCGACCCACGGCAACCAGCCCGCGAGGAAGTGGTAGCGCTGGCCGCGGGTCAGCTCGGTGTCCTTGCCGCGCAGCAGGCTGGCGGTGTGGCGCTTGATGATCTGAATCGCCCCGTAGGCCCAGCGGAAGCGCTGTTTCTTGAAGTCGATAAAGGTGTCGGGCATCAAGCCTTTGCCGTAGCTGGTGTGGTAATACGCCGCCGACAGGCCTTTCTCGAACACGCGCAGGCCCAGTTCGGCATCCTCGCAGATGCACCAGTCGGCCCAGCCCAGCTCTTCGAGCACCGAGCGCCGGGTCATGGTCATGGTGCCGTGCTGGATGATCGCGTCACGGTCGTTGCGGGTGACCATGCCGATATGGAAGAAGCCCTTGTATTCGGCATAGCAGAGCTTCTTGAAGGTGCTTTCGTTCTGGTCGCGATAGTCCTGCGGCGACTGCACCACGGCAATTTTCGGATCGGCGAAGTGCGGCACCATGTGCTTGAGCCAGTTGCGGTCGACGCAGTAATCCGAGTCGATCACGGCAATCACTTCGGCGTCCTTGGCGGTGTGCGGAAGCAGGTAGTTCAGCGCGCCGCCCTTGAAGCCGGCCAGTGGGGCGACGTGGAAGAACTTGAAGCGCGGGCCGAGGGTGGCGCAGTAGTCGCGCACCGGCTCCCAGACCGCCGGGTCCTTGGTGTTGTTATCGATGATCAGGACTTCGAAGTCCGGATAGTCGAGGTTGGCCAGGGCGTTGAGGGTCTGTTTGACCATCTCAGGCGGCTCGTTGTAGCAGGGCACGTGAATCGACACTTTCGGACGGTAGCTGGAGTCGCCTTCCACCGGCAGGAACTCGCGCCGGCGCTTGTGCACCCACACCGCTTCAGCCAGTTCATGGGCTTCGGTCAGCAACACGATGAACACCCCGAGCGCACCAAGGGCGAGCAGGAACCCCACGGTCAGGCTGAACCAGGTGCTGTATTGCAGGCTGTAGTCATAACCGATCCAGACCAGCACTGAACCGCAGAGGAACGCGATAAAGGTCAGGAAAGTGCGGCCGCGTTGGCGCAGGGCCGAGCCGTCGATCATCAGCAAGGTCAGGGACAACAGGGCCAGCACGACGGAGCCGATGGCCAGCACGCGCCATTGCGGAATCGCCACTACCGGGCCTTCGAAGTTGAACTTCTGCTGGCGTGCGGCGTTGAACACGCCCCAGTAGGCGCCAACGGAGCCTTCGTCACTGGCTTTCCACGGCTGGTCAAACGCTTCGATCACGAAGTAGTTGAAGCCCTGACGGTTGAGTTTGTTCACCAGGGTGCGCAGGTAGATGGCCTGGTCTGCCGGCGACGCGTCGGCGCCACCGCGCATGCGGCCGTTGCTCGGCCAGCCCACTTCGGACAGCAGCAGCGGCTTTTTCGGGAACATCTTTTTCAGGTCGCGAGCGCGGTCGAGAACGAACTGCCCGGCCTTGTCCATCGGGATGAACTCCCAATAAGGCAGGACGTGCGCGGCGATCAGGTCGACGTGCCTGGCCAGTTCCGGGTGTTCTTCCCAGACGTGCCACTGCTCGGAGGTGGTGACCGGTACCTTCACGGCAGCGCGGACGCGATCAAGGATCATGCCCAACTCGGCGGCGCTGATTTCCTTGCGGAAGATCGCTTCGTTGCCGACCACCACACGAACCACGCTGCGCGAGGAATTGGCGATTTCGATGGCACGGTTGATCTCGCGTTCATTGCGTTCCTGGTCCGGGCTGATCCAGATCCCCAGCGTCACCCGCAGGCCGAACTCTTCCGCTAGTTTCGGAATGTTTTCCAGCGTGCCGTCGACCGAGTAAGTGCGGATGTTGTCCGTCAACTTGCTCATGATCTCCAGGTCGCGGCGCATCTGATCGTCGGTCGGATACTGCTCCTTCTGAGGGAACTGGCCTTGCTGGAACGGCGAGTATGAAAAACCGGAGATCTGTTCAGGCCAGTTGGGTGCGGTGACCGGGCGATTGATCAACGCCCAGAAGCCGGTAAACAAGGCGGCGATGGCGAGCACCACGACCAGGTTGAGTCCAAATTTACGCGATGACATAGCTATTTCGGGTTCCAAGGAATGTGGAACAAAAGAACGGTCGGCGGCCGCACAAGGGCGCGCTTCCTACACCGGCAGCTCACTGAACTTACATCGCACAGGGAAATGCCGGACGTTGGGCACTCCAAGTCGACTTAAGTTCTTTCCTTAGAGCATGTAGTTCAATTCTTCGTTCGATGTAGTCTTATCAAAAGCAATGACGCGCCCGTTCATAGCCCAAAAGATGCTCTTGGCCGCGGACGGCCCTATAATGCGCGCCGGTTTTTGGGGTAATGGTCATGAGTACAGAAGATCCGCGGTTTGCTGGCATTGCCCGTTTGTATGGCATCGAAGGCCTGGAGCGTCTGCGCGCGGCCCATGTGGCGATAGTCGGCGTGGGCGGTGTGGGTTCCTGGGCGGCAGAAGCCATGGCCCGTTGCGGCGTGGGCGAGATTTCGCTGTTTGATCTCGACGATGTTTGCGTCAGTAACGCCAACCGCCAGTTGCACGCGCTGGACAGCACGGTCGGCAAACCCAAGGTCGAGGTGATGGCCGAGCGCCTGCGCGGCATCAACCCGGATTGCACGGTGCATGCGGTGGCGGATTTTGTCACCCGTGAGACCATGGCTGAGTACATCACGCCGAACATCGATTGCGTGATCGACTGCATTGACAGCGTCAACGCCAAGGCGGCGCTGATCGCCTGGTGCAAACGCCGCAAGATCCAGATCATCACCACCGGCGGCGCGGGTGGGCAGATCGACCCGACCTTGATTCAGGTCTGCGATTTGAACCGCACCTTCAATGATCCGCTGGCCTCCAAAGTGCGTTCCACTTTGCGCCGCGACTACGGCTTTTCACGCACCGTAACCCGCCATTACAGCGTGCCGTGTGTGTTTTCCACCGAGCAACTGCGCTATCCGAAACCTGATGGCAGCATTTGCCTGCAGAAGAGTTTTGTCGGCGACGGCGTCAAGCTCGACTGCGCCGGCGGCTTTGGTGCGGTGATGATGGTGACTGCGACCTTCGGCATGGTCGCGGCGACCAAGGCGGTGGATAAGATCGTTGCGGGGGGGCGGCGCCCGTCGGAGCGGATAAAGTCTCAAGTTTAGCTGGTTGGGCTGATGGCCTCATCGCGAGCAGGCTCGCCCACAGGGGAATGCATTCCAATGTGGGAGATTCTATGGTTGAGGGGAAGCCCTCAACTGACTTTTGGCTGATATTCGCTTTGTCCTTTCAGCAAGGCGAATACCACCCGAGCAAGCTT
>NZ_LMLH01000014.1 GCF_001421885.1 Pseudomonas sp. Leaf48 | reverse complement strand
ATCAAGCTCAGTACCGAGTATGGGGGCAAGAGCCAGCTCAATCTCGGGCATTTGGTCGATGCCGAGCGGAAGAAGCGTGGGGAAGGGTTTGAGCTGCGTACGGATGACTGGGGCGCCATCAGAGGTGGAAAAGGTGTGTTTATCAGCGCCGATGCGCAAGCGAAGGCGCAGGGTCAGGTGCTGGACATGGACGCCGCTGAGACCCGCCTGCAACAGGCCGGCGAACAGCTGCAACAGCTCTCCACAGATGCGCAGACCGCCAAAGCGGATCCGGCCGACGTCGCCGCGCAACTAAACCTGCTGCGCCAGGATCTGGAACAACTCAAGTCCCAGGTCCTGCTCCTCAGCGCCCCGCAAGGCATCGCCCTCACCAGCGGAAAACACCTGCAACTGGCGGCCAAGGACNCAGGATCTGGAACAACTCAAGTCCCAGGTCCTGCTCCTCAGCGCCCCGCAAGGCATCGCCCTCACCAGCGGAAAACACCTGCAACTGGCGGCCAAGGACAACCTGATGTTTAACGCCGGCGGCGAGGCCGACCTCAGCGTGATCAAGTGCCTGTTCATCGGCGTGGGGCAGGGGATGAGCCTGTTCGTGCGCAAGCTTGGCCTCAAGCTCATCGCCAACCAGGGCCCGGTGAGCGTGCAGGCACAGAACGACAAACTCGAACTGATTGCCCGCCATGGCCTGACCATCACCAGCACCGAGGACGAAATCCACATCACCGCAAAAAAGAAAATCGTCCTCAACGGCGGCGGTAGTTACTTCAGCCTGGACGAATGCTGCATCGAGTCGGGCACGGCCGGGGACCACAAGGTCAAGGCGGCGCACTTCGCCTACAGCGGCCCGGCGAGCATGAAGGCCACGCATCCGGATTACCCCAAAATCCTGTCAAAAGAAATGATCAGCCTGAGCCTGGCGCCCACCCCAAACGCCTCCAGCCACGGTTGGGCCGGCATGCCCTACACGCTGTTGGCCGACGGCGCGGTACTCAAAAAAGGCGTGCTGGACAAGACCGGCCTCATATCAATTGACCATCAGGTGGTGACCCGAGGCTACCGCGTGGTCCTGGCCAACGGCACGGTTTACCAGATCCCGGTACCGACCGACTACCGCAATGCCGAGCAGGCGGTACTCGCCAATCAGGGTCTGCGTAACCACCCCTCGCAAACCGATACCGGCGTCAATCAGCCCGCTTCGCACACCGATCATCGCGGACAGTACGCCGCGCACATCGCCCCTCAAGGAGAGAAAACCCGATGACTCAATTTGAATGCGTGGTGCCCATCGCACTGCAGCACACCAACACGGCCACCTGCACCGCGCCCTGGTACGTGTGCAACACCGAATACCATCCGGTTGGCGCCACCTATCAGCCGTTGATCAACGGCGAAGAGGCGTTCAAGGCCGTGCACGAGGCCATCGCCGGGGCGAAAAAATCCGTCGACATCATCTGCTGGGGGTTTCAGCCGTCGATGTTTTTCATCCGCGACGGCAAGGCGCCGAGCATCGGCGAATTGCTCCTGGCCAAGGCCAGGAGCAAGCCAGGCGTCAAGGTACGGATACTGGGTTGGGAAATGCCCTTCAATCTGGCGGGGGTGGGCGGCGAAGCCAACCTGCCCGGCAAAGGCTCGATTCGTATCGCCGATCGAGCGCTGCAGCGCTCCACCGAAGCGCAATACACCGAAGACCGAGAGTGGTTTGCCCGCTGTGCGGTCACAGGCAGCAAAGCGCCGCAACAGGTCGCGAACGGCCTGCCAGCATTCGTCAGTCGTGGTTTCAGTTGGGAGGAAAGAGCTGAAATTTCCCATTGGGTGAAGTATGAAAGCCTCGACCCGGACATCAGCACGAAGATGCGCCAAACCCTTAAACTCACCGCCACCCACCACCAAAAGACCGTGCTGGTCGACTACGAACTCCCGGATAGCGCCGTCGGTTTCGTCATGGGCCACAACATGCTCGAAGAATACTGGGACACCAGTGCTCACACGGCGCTTAACCGTGCCAAGGACAGCAAACCGGCCCCCAACCTCGGTCCCCGTGGCGACACCCCGCGCCAGGACATCTCCAGCCAGGTCAGCGGCCCGATCCTCGAACACCTGCACCACAATTTCGCCACGGCCTGGCTCAAAGAAACCGGCGAGGACCTGCTGGCATCGCGACAGGCCAAGCAAGTCGGGCTGCAGCTGCAATGCGCCCCCGGTGCCACGCGGCAGATTGCGCAGATCCTGCGCACCCAGGCCCAGGAAGGCAAACGCGACATCGAGACGCTCTACCTGCAGGCGGTGAACAACGCGACCCAGTTCATCTACATCGAAAACCAGTACTTTCGCTGGCCGCCGTTGGCCGATCTGATCAAGCAGGCAGCCGCCGCCCAGCTCGGGGGCGGGCGCGATCCCGGCCTCCATGGGGCACTGCACCTGTTCGTCATCACCAACGCCGGCGACGACAGCGTAGGCGCCGGCACCCGCAATACCCAGCGCATGCTCGAAAGCCTGGGGCGCGCCGAGACCATTCCTGAAGTGACCAAGCTGCGGCGCATCGAACAGGTCAAAGCGCAAGCATCACCCCGGCCAATGCCCGAGCCCCGCGACCGTGCCGGGCACCGGGAACTGGCCGAGTGGCAGGCCGAACTCGATTGGCACATCAAGCAGATCAAGGACAGCACCGTCGAGCCGGAGGACATCCCCGGCCTGAAAGTGCACCTGTGTTCGCTGGTTGCCCCGGACTCACCGGCGGGCAGGGAATGGATGCCGGTGTACGTCCACTCCAAGCTGATGATCGTCGATGACGTGTTCACCACCCATGGCTCGGCCAACATCAATACCCGGAGCATGCAGGTGGACAGTGAGCTGAATATTGCTCATGAGTGGATGAGTGTGACCCAGGCGTTGAGGCGGCGGTTGTGGGATCTGCATACGGATGGGAAGGGGGTGCAGGAGGAGGTGGGTGATGCATTCGAAGCTTGGCAGAAAATCATCGATTACAACAAAGAGAGCCAAGAAGACGAGACAACTCCTTACGCCCCCCTCGTCGAATTTTTCTACGGAAAAGCCAAACTGAGCGACCTCGACTGATGCGCCGTTTTCTCTTGCTCACCTGCCTGCTGTTGGCGGCTTGCGATAGCCGCAGCACCTTTAACTATCTGAAGAAGGATCCTCATGTGAAACCTCTGACGGAAATCAAAGCCAATCTGGCCTTCACCTGTGCCCACGAAAATATCCCGGAAGCCAGTGCTGAAACCGACGTGCTGTTCCACTACGCCCGCTGGTTGCAGAAAAACAATCAGCTCATACCGGACAAAACTGTCGATGTCGAAATCGAGCGGTTGTACCGCATCGCCGCCGAGAATGGACATTACAAAGCCAACATCAACCTGCAAAACGGGTCGATGCGCCAACGATTCCAGTTGCGTGGCGCCGAACACCTGCGTTTGAGTCAACAACTGATGGATGCTGGTGTGGCGACAGGTTACTACTTTGTAGGGATTTTTCTTCAGCAGGGTTCGGCCGGGCTTAAGCAGGATCCGGAGATGGCGTTACGATATTTTCGCAAGGCCGCAGATAAAGGCAGCGCCCAAGCGCAGTACGATGTGGGTGACAAGCTGGCGCCAAAGAGCATCGCTCCAGAAGTTGCCCGGCAGATGCGCCGTTGTGCTGCTGAACAGGGGCATGGCAGAGCTGCTGTCATGTTGTCGCTTTATTTAAAAAGAAATCAAAAATACAGCGAAGCAATCGAAATCTTGCAGATGGGGGTTGCCGGAGGGTACGAACATGCTGCTGGCCGCTTGGGCGATGCATTTCGCGGCCCTTCCAGTAGTAACAAGTTGGACTACTTAGGCCAATCGGAAGACCTTGAGCGTGCCGACCGCTACAAAAAAATCTGGAAGATACTTGCGGGATATTCCTACGCCAACCCCAAAGTCCCCGAAATCAACGAAATCCTCCCGCTGCCACCGGCCAAACTCCCAGCCTGGGACGGCAAGCTGCAATGGCTCGAAGAACGCCTGGCAAACGTCCCGCCAGAAAAGCCCAGCGAAGCGCTGATCCAGCAACTGGCCAAGGCCAAACTCCTCGACCCCACTTCCGGTCGACCGCTACCAGCATCTCCCGATTTCATCCGGGAGCCTTACCGCAAGCTGACCTGCAACAGCGGTCAAGCCTGCCCGCAATCCGGCTATTGGAAAGCGGAAGGCATCGTCGACGAGATCCGACGTTTCGAGAAAGGCGAAATCATGCCGACATTGAACGTCCGGCGTAGCCATAGCCGTTTCCTGCTCGCCGATCGTATTACCGTCGCAGAGGAAAACATCGAATGGATATTGTTCGGTGAAGCCTGAGCATTTCTGATCCGATGATCAGTCGAGGCGCTCGGCGGTTGGTCGGTAGCAAGAGCCTGACAAATCAATGCCAATTCCGGCATCTGCAAGGAGCAGCACAATGACCAAACTTAAAACAGGCAAAATAAACGAAGAGTTTGAGGCCGACCCACAAGGAGCGGAAACGACAACAGACGATTGCTATGTTCAAGTGGACCAGGAAGGTAACGTCCTCAGTGCCCAAGTCTGTGGCAGCGTGGTGGAGAAGGTAGAGGGTGGCATAAAAGTCACTCGCCCCGATGGGTCAATAGTGTACCGGCAAGACGGGGGAAATATCAGGATCGAGAATTTGATCCCCAAATCAGTAGGGATCGAGGATTTATCCGAAATTGAGTCGTTTGCGATGCGCACTGTGAATGGCATGCGTATTTATCGCGTGAATTATGTTGGCGGGGGTTATGTCGAGGTGACGTATTCAAAAGAGGGTCAAGTGATTGGCCTTATCGGTTACAACATCGAGCAAACCATCAGCAAGGACAATGAAATTCTGGTTCGCCAAGGAAAATCGGCCAGCGGTCAGGTGCATTGATTCGCTGTAGGAGCGAGCTAGTCAGCGAGGCGTTCAAGGACGCCGCGCGTAGTCAGAATGTCCGCGCCATCGTTAACCATCATCGCGAGCCTGCTCGCTCCTACAGTTGATCTGTGCCATCCACAAAATCTGCGAACAGCCCCGTCCCCCTGTAGGAGCGAGCACGCTCGCGAAAAACCCGAGAGCGCTGCGGGCATCCAGAATGCCCACGTCATCGTTAACCACCATCGCGAGCCTGCTCGCTCCTACAGGCAGAGCTTTCCAGCATCTCGATCAACCTCTCCGGCCAAACCGTTTCGCCCGTTTCCCGCAACTCATTCACCGACCACCATTTATGATCCGCCATCACCCGCGCTTCATCGGTCGTCCATCCCGCTCGGGACAGTTTCTCGCCGTTGGTATGAACCACGAAATAGCGCTCAACGGAGAGTACGGTTTCGCCACTGGGCAGCATCATCTCGAAGCTGCGCTGGGCAACGCTGCCGCCTCATAGGTTTCGTCTTGTTCAAGACCGCCACCGGGTGTGGCCCAATAGTCACGGCCGTCGAGGGCATCGCCTTTATGCTGGAAGTGAAACAGCAAAACCTGTTTCGCAGGGTTGATCACCAGTAGCCTGGCGGAATTGCGTTGGCGCATTTTTTCTCTCCATAGAGTGCCGCGAACCGCAGTTTTCACTGCGGCTCGCGACGGTAAAGCTCATCCCTTTGTGGGTTTACGCAACCACCCGATAACACGGCACATACGCCGCGCCACCCGGCAATTTCATCCGATGCTGGGCCACAAATGCCTTAAGCAGCTGATCCAGCGGCTGCATGATCGCGGCATCCCCACGGATCTGATACGGCCCGTGTTCCTCGATCAGGCGGATGCCCTTGTCCTTGACATTGCCGGCGACGATGCCGGAGAACGCGCGGCGCAGGTTGGCGGCCAGTTCGTGGGCGGGCAGGTCACGGCTCAGTTTCAGGTTGGCCATGTTCTCGTGGGTCGGATCGAACGGGCGCTGGAAGCCTTCGTCGATTTTCAACAGCCAGTTGAAGTGGAAGGCGTCGGCGCGCTCGCGGCGGAATTGCTTGACCTCCTTGAGGCCCTGGGTCATCTGGCGGGCGACTTCGGTCGGGTTGTCGATGATGATCTGGTAGTGCTGCTTGGCGCCATCGCCCAGGGTGGCGCCGACGAACGCGTCAAGCTGTTCCAGGTACGGCGCGGCATGTTTAGGCCCGGTGAGAATGACCGGGAAGGGCAGGCCCTGATTGTCCGGGTGCATCAGGATGCCGAGCAGGTACAGGAACTCTTCGGCCGTGCCGGCGCCGCCCGGGAAAATGATGATGCCGTGGCCGACGCGCACGAAGGCTTCCAGGCGCTTTTCGATGTCCGGCAGGATCACCAGTTCGTTGACGATCGGGTTTGGCGCTTCGGCGGCGATGATCCCAGGTTCCGTCAGGCCCAGGTAGCGACCACCGTGGATGCGCTGCTTGGCATGGGCGATGGTGGCGCCTTTCATCGGGCCTTTCATCACGCCGGGGCCGCAACCGGTGCAGATGTCCAGGCTGCGCAGGCCCAGTTCGTGGCCGACTTTCTTGGTGTATTTGTATTCTTCGGTGTTGATCGAGTGGCCGCCCCAGCACACCACGATCTTCGGCTCGACACCGGGGCGCAGGGTGCGGGCGTTGCGCAGCAGGTGGAAAACGTAGTCACTGATGCCCTGGGAGGTGCTCAGGTCGATGCGCTGGCTGTCGAGTTCGTTTTCGGTGTAGACGATGTCACGCAAGGCGCTGAACAGCATTTCCCGGGTGCTGGCGATCATTTCGCCGTCGACGAAGGCGTCGGCCGGGGCGTTCAGCAGTTCCAGGCGTACGCCGCGGTCTTGCTGGTGGATGCGGATTTCAAAGTCTTTGTAGGCTTCAAGGATGGTTTTGGCGTTGTCGACGTGGGCGCCGGTGTTGAGGATGGCCAGGGCGCATTGGCGGAAGATGTCGTAGGTGCTGCCGGAACCGGCTTCGCTCAGTTGCTGGACTTCGCGTTGGGACAGTGTTTCCAGGCTGCCTTTAGGGCTGACCGAGGCGTTGATTACTTGTCGTTGGGTCATTCAATGATCCTTAAAACGATGGCATTCGCGCAAAACCAGCGAATGACACCCGAATAGTATGTATCCATGAAAGAAGATGGCACGAACTGCGGGGTCTCGCCACGTCCTCCCTTTGACGATGAAAAGATGAAAAGGAGCCCCAGCATAGCTAAATCCCCCGCAGAGGCGATAATGCCCCCGCAGTCTTTTTGTCTACGACCCAAGGAATCCCGACGTAATGTTCGAAATCCAGCCGATGAACGCCGACACCTATCGGCAACAGACACGGCGCAGCACAGTGATTATTGCCCTGATCTTTCTGGCCCTGGCCATGTTCCTGTCGACCGCCGCTGTGGCCTTGTTCGGCGAACCCGGGGGTGACAACCTGCGATTCAACGTCGGTGGCGTGTTTGTGGCGGTGCTGGTGATGGCGGCATTGATGCGCAAAGTGTTCTGGACGCAGGCATGGATGGCGCCGGCGGTGTACAACTGGCAGCTCAAGCGCAGCCTGATGAGTGTTACCAATGTGATGCATCATGTGACCAGCGCTGTGGAGGCCGGCGATCCGATCGCCGTTAAGGTGCTACGGTTCTATCATCTGGGCTTGAATCAGATGCATGAACTGGACGGCAACTCCAGCGACCACAGCCAGTTGATCCGTGAAATGGACCAGCACAAGGCGCGGATGCAAGCGCTGGGCATCGACACGCAGCAGACGCGCCTGGATCCGGCCTGGCTGGAAGCGCTCAAGCGAACATCGCGGTAACAGAACTTCAGGGACCAACCATGGGGCAGCCGGCGATCATCGATCAAATTGACACACTCCGCTCTGGCGTGAACCGGCTCAAGATCCGTTCTGCGGTGAGCCTGTTGGTCGCGGTTTGCCTTTCGATGACGGCTATCCTGATCTGGGAAGCCTGGACCGCGCGCCAGTACCATCTGCATGACAAGGAAGTGGCGATGTCCAACCTTGCGCAGACCCTGGCCTCACAGGCTCAGGCGACGATCAAGCAGGCGGATACGTTGCTGTTTGCCCTGGTCGACCGCCTGGAGCATGACGGTGTCGATCCGGTCCGCCTGCCACGTTTGCTCGCCGCCGAGCGCGGTGAACTCAGCCAGCTCCATGGCCTGTTCGTGCTGGACGAAAAAGGGCAATGGGTCGCCAACTCCAACGGCGCCGAACAGACCGGTCTGAACAACTCCGACCGCGAGTACTTTATCTACCACCGCGATAATCCCGGGCGTGGGCCGCACATCGGGCCAACGATCAAGAGTCGTTCCAGCGGCGAGTGGGTCATGACGGTGTCGCGCCGGGTCAATCATCCCGATGGCAGTTTTGCCGGGGTGGCGCTGGCCACCATTTACCTCAGCCATTTCCTGCAGCTCTACGACAGCATCGATATCGGCCGTAACGGCGTGATCAACCTGATCGCCGACGACGCCACCATCGTCATACGCCGTCCGTTCAATGAGGCGGAGATCGGCACCAGCCTTGCCAAGAGCCCTTTGTTTCTCCAATTGCTGCCCAAGGCTGACGCCGGGACGGCGACGATAAAGTCGATCCTCGACGGGGTCGAACGGGTGGTGGGGTATCGCCGGGTCGAGAACTATCCGCTGATCGTATTCGTCGCGATCAACAAGGAGGAATCTCTGGATGGCTGGCGCAAGCAGGCCCTGCTCAGCGCAGGCATCGTCGCGTTGTTGCTGACCTTTGTGGGCATGCTGGGTTATCGACTGATCAACCTGATGAGGCAGCAGAATCTGGTTCAAGTCGAGTTGCTCGACACCCAGGAGCAACTACTGGAAGTCAATCGCAATCTCGAGCGGTTGGCGCTCAACGATGCCCTCACGGGCTTGGCCAACCGGCGCCAGTTCGATGTGTTTATCGAGGCGGAACTGGGTCGCGCCCATCGCAACCAGGCAGGCCTCGCGCTGCTGATGATCGATGTCGATCATTTCAAGGCTTTTAACGACCACCAGGGTCACCTGGCGGGTGACGAGTGTCTGCGCAACATCAGTGCGATCATCACCGACAACATCAAGCGCCCCACAGATCTGGCGGCGCGCTACGGTGGCGAAGAATTTGCCGTGGTGCTGCCCGGCACCGATTACGTCGGGGCGTTTCTGGTGGCGGAAAAAATCCGTCGCGCGGTGATGCAGGCGGCCATTGCCCACGGCGAAAGCCCCGAAGGCATTGTCACCGTCAGCCTGGGTGTGTGCGCCTGTGAACCGAACTCGGAGCTGCGGCCCGAGGACCTGATCGGTGCGGCGGACAAGGCGCTGTATGTGGCCAAGGCCAGCGGGCGCAATATGAGTGTGATTGCCAACTGACGACAGGGCCTGCAGACCCCGCCCTGCACCAACCGGGCCGGCTCACGCCAACCTTTGTGGGAGCTGGCCTGCCGGCGATGGCGCCCGAGTGTTCGATGCAAGGTACAGGCTAATCCCTGACGAGCCAGCGCCTACAACGGATGGGCCTGCCGAGTCAGCGCATTCGGCGCAGCTTCATCCGCTGGAACAACCAAAGATAAACCACCCCGTTTATCATCAGCACCACAGCCCCCAGGCCAAGCTGCATGCTCGGCGTCAGCCCCGTCGGGTAGATCACCGGCCAGATGTAATGCTCGATGAACCCACTTGCGTAACCGGTCTGTTCGGCCCCATGGCGCATGTTGTTTTCCCAGTCCGTCAGCGGGCAGGGCAGGTGAAAGAACTCCACCGCCATGCCCCAGGCTGCCGCAGGCACATGCCAGTACGGCACTGACCGCCATTTCAGTGCCAGCAGCCCGCCAAACAGCACGAACACAATGAACAGTAGATGGAACAGCACCAGCCCATCGGCGGCGAGTCGGTAGAGCATGTCGGTACCTGAGGTAACCTGCCAGTCAGTCCATGGTACGCGGGCGGCTCATTCACGAAAATCAGTAAACTCGGCGCGCATCCGCCCATTGTGTTTGGCCTTGTAGAGCAACTGGTCGACCTGCTCGATGAACTCTAGCGGTGTGGCATGCATCGAGGCCGTGGTGGTGCCGACTCCCAGGCTGACGCTCAGCAGGTTCGACACCGCAGAAAGCTCGTGCGGGATCTGCTGCTGGCGAATCAGGTGCAGGCATTTGTGGGCCACCAGCCTGGCGGATTCGGCATCGGTTTCCGGGAGCAGCCAGACGAATTCTTCGCCGCCGATACGGGCGATGAAATCCCGTGGCCGATTGGCTGCCAGCGACAGGGTTTGCGCCACTTGGCGCAGGCATTCGTCCCCCTTGATGTGGCCGTAATGGTCGTTGTATTGCTTGAAGTAGTCGATGTCCAGCATCAACAACGAGAGGGCCGAACCGGTGCGCTGTGCGGCGTTCCACTCGCGTTCCAGCACGGTGTCGAACATGCGCCGGTTGGCGATACCGGTCAGGCCATCCTGGAAGGAATATTCTTCAAGTTGCTTTTGCAGGCGCAGCAAATGCTCTTCGGTTTTCTTGCGCTCACTGATGTCGAACATGAAGCCCACCAGTGCCTCAACCTCACCATCCTTGCGCAGCACGTGCACCACGTCGCGAATCCACACGTATTCGCCTTTGTCCGTCAGCGCCCGGTAGTCGGCTTCGTGATCGACTCCCGCCCGGGACTGGGAAACGCAGAAGTCGACGACATAATTGCGATCATCAGGGTGCATGCGTTCGACCCAGTCGTTGACCGAGGCCCAACTGTCCTGCTTCCAGCCCAGCAATTGCTCGATCTGCGGCCCGATGTAGCTGAATGTCATGGTTTTCCAGTCGATGCGCCAAGGAATCGCCTGGGTTGATTCGAGCAGGGTTTTGTAGACGTCGCTATCCGTTTCGATTGAGCTCATGAAATACCTGGCCTCGAAGAAAAGTGCAGCGCCATCATGTTGCTACCACCGCAGTGTTTCAAGCGGGCAGCCGATGAATGGCACAGTCTTGGAGGCCGGATCGTCGAGGCAAATTTCGCAAGAATGTGCATGCGTTTGGCCGCGACTGCTGGCACAGTCTGGCTTTTTTCCCTGTATGTAGAATGCTATGTCCGAATTACATCTGCCGCGCACTGCGTTTCTTCGCGGTGCCGTGGCGATCATGCCGCTGTCGCTGGCCACCGCGCCCTGGGGGCTGCTGGCCGGTTCCATGGCCATCGAGGCCAATCTCACGCCCCTGCAAGGTCAGGGCTTGTCCAGTATCGTGTTTGCCGGGGCCGCGCAACTGGTGGCCATCGGCATGCTCAAGGGCGGGGCCGGGATCTTTTCGATTCTGCTGACCACCTTGCTGCTGACCTCCCAGCACTTGCTCTACGGAATGAGCCTGCGCTCGGTCATTTCGCCACTGCCGGGCCGCTGGCGCGCAGGGCTGGGGTTCTTGCTCACCGATGAACTGTTCGCCTTGACCAGCCAACATGACAAGCAACAGTTCAACCGCTGGTACGCCCTGGGCGTCGGCCTGACGTTCTACATCGCCTGGAATCTTTTTACCCTGGCCGGCATCGTGCTCGGCAGCAGCATTCCAGGCCTTGAACACCTGGGCCTGGACTTCTCCATCGCGGCAACTTTCATCGCCCTGATTACCCCGGTGGTACGCAACGTACCGACGGTGATCTGTGTGGCGGTTTCGCTGTTCTGCTCGGTGCTGTTCAGCTATTGGCAATGGGGCTCGGCCCTGGTGCTCTCAGGGTTGGCGGGCATGACCGCGGGTTTTATCTGCAACAAATTCCAGGGTGGACGCGCATGATGGTTTGGGCAGTGATTATCGGCATGGGCGTGTTGGTGTTTCTCAACCGCTATGTGTTCCTCGAACCCAGGTTGCCACTGCGCCTGAGCAGCAATGCCCGGCAGTTTCTCGGTTTTGCCGTGCCGGGCATGCTCACCGCGATCTGCGGGCCGATCGTGTTCATGCCGGAAAAACAACTTAACATGCAATGGGACAACCCTTACCTGATCAGCTCGCTGGTGGCTGTGGGGTTGGTGCTTTATACCCGCAACACTTTGCTCAGCATGTTGTTAAGCATGGGGTTTTTCTTTTTGCTGCGCTGGTGGCTTTGAAGCGGGGGCGGGAAACTGTTCTACGCTTGAAGGCAAGACAGATCCCTTTTAGCAAGAGAGGTGAACATGGCCAACGAGCCCAAACATTCCGACCCGGAAGAGGACGCGGACGAACCTACGCAAGAAGAGATCGAACGGCAGAAGCGTTCGGTACCGGACTGGAAACATCCTGACGACGGGACTGAGTTGTCTGAACCGGACCGTAAGTTCTGAGCGCCTGAAAAATGACAAAGCCCCGCATCGAGCGTAATCGCTGTTCACTTAAGCAGGGTCACACACTTGTGGCGAGGGGGCTTGCCCCCTTGCCACAAGGCGTGTCGATATTGATCACCCTTGCTCCAGGCACTCTGGAAATTCGGGGTGGGTTGCACGATACCCCAGGGTCTTGTCGATCCAGGCATTCAACTCATTGACCATTACCGGCGGTTTACCAGGGTAGGTTTCAAGGGTTGAAGCGAGGATTTCATTGATGCCGGGAATGGATCGAAGATTGCGGGTTTTGATGTATTGCCCGATAAAGCAGTCGAGTTGGTAATGTTCTGTCTTTGTGAGATAGGCATAGGCCAGACTCGCGGCTTGATTATTTGTAAAATCGTCGCGCAATTGAGTTTTTCTCTGCAAGGCTTGTTGTTATAGGATTTCCTTGGTCGCTGACTCTTCGGTCACCTGGTTGTCGGAAATGCGGCGCGAATGCTAGCTGTAGTTTTTGTAAATGTATCTATTGCCACGACAGAGTCTGACAAGCGGTTAATGCCGCAAAAATGAGTGTTAACCGGGCGAAACACTAGTTGTGACTGGTATGTACCAAACCTTTAATGCAAGTTGTTATTTATGACTGCTTTCGCGTTCTGGTTGATTGTTCAAGCGACTGTTCGCTCGATCAGCGCCGGGCCCTGGTTCCGGACGTTGCCAATCGCCTTGTCGACCTGATACCACTCGAACACCTCGCTCGCCTCGCCCTGGAACAGCAGCATTTGCTCGGCGCGCTCACTTGACGTCGCAGGATCGAGCCATTCGCGCGCCAGTTCAGCCGACAGCACCACTGGCCGCCGGTCATGCACATCAAGCAGGCCACCAGCGCTGTCAGCGGTGATGATGACGAAGCCATCGTGTTCCCGTGGCGGTAAACCATCGAGCGGGAACTGACCGATCGCGGCACAGAACACGGGGCCCTTGTCTCGCCGCCGGATCAGCCAGGGCTGCTTTGTGGCATCGCCGGCATCGACCCACTCAAACCAGTTATCGACCGGGCAGATCGCGCGGTGTGGCCAGATCGCCTTGAAGTAGGGCCCGTGGGCCACTTTCTCGACCCGGGCATTGATCGGCGCTGCACGATCTTTCGCCCAATGCGGTCGCCAGCCCCAGCGCACTGAGTCGGCGTGCAGGCGCTCGTTCTCCACGTGCAGCAGGGCAAGTTGCATGGTGGGCGCGGCGTTGTAGCGCGCCAACGGTTCATTACCGATGTGGTTGATCATTGCATCGGGGATGCTCAGCGCCGCGACGAAATCGTGGATGCCCCGATATTGCGAGAGTCGTCCGCACATTGCCTGACACCCTTGTTATGAAACACCGACCGGAGTTTTGAGCTTAGTTGCATCGGCTAAAATCGGCACCCCTCCCACTTACAGGGCAAGCACCGGAACAAAACCCCGTGTACCTTATCCAACCTGCGCCCGCAGGCAATGCGGGTCTACAACGGATGAACCGGCAAAGATTTTTTTTGCTGTCGAGCATCAGGTCTGGCCCAAGGCAAAACATGAATAAGTTGTACAAGTTTTTAATCGCGAGCGTGATGGCAGCCGGACTGCTGGGTTGTATCGCGGCCCCCATTGAAATGACGCCGCAGACCGAACAGCGATTGCGCGCACAACCACCAATCCGCTTTTTGCTGACCTTCGATGACGGTCCCAGCGCCTCGAGTTGGTGGAATCCGACCGAGACCGTGCTCGACAGCCTGGCGCGCAATCCGCTGCAACCGGACATCAAGGCCGTGTTCTTCGTGCAGACCCGCGCGTCCCGGGCCGGGGGCAGTGAAATCGGGCAGGGCATCATGCGTCGCGAACAGGTCGAAGGGCACATCCTGGGTTTCCACACTGCCACACCCGGTCATACCAATCATCGCTCCCTCGACCCGCAGGAGCTGGAGCAGGCCCTCACCGAAGGCTGCGCCGACATCGCGGCGATCAGCGGTACGCCTGCGGTGCTGCTGCGCCCGCCATTCTGGAACTACGACAAACGCACCTTCGCCGCCTATCAGCAGCATGGCCTGCACGTGTTGCTGACCGACTTGAGTGCCAATGACGGCAAGATCTGGGGCTTCAATGCCAGCCCCCGCAGGCGCTCGCACATGCTGCGCTCGATGTCTGAAGTACGCGAGCGCATTGCCCGAGGCGAACTGCCGGTGGTCGACGGGGTGATTCCGGTAGTGGTGACCTTTCACGACCTCAACCGCTATACCGCCCGGCATACCCGCGAGTACCTGCAGATACTCCTCGACAGTGCCCGGGCCAGCGGCGTGAAAACCGCAGACAAGCCTTTTTACGACGATCGGGACGCCTTGTTGCGGGCGGCATTGGCACGCACCGTGCGCGATGCTTCACAACCGGTGCAGTTGCCAGGGCTGTGGAACTGGATCTGGGGCCGCAACGCCCATTGAAAAACCTTGGAAATGCGAGGCAGCTAACACTAATTGCCAATGATCACTGGCGCAAAAATCCCAAAGTGTATCTATTCTGAAACGGATCAAGATTGACCTGTCACCGCTCGAGGCACCGGCCATGATCCCGATTTCAGTCCTTTGCAGTATCGTCGAGTCAGGTTTTCAGCCGCTGTCCTGTGAGCGCACGGAAAGCCACGGACTCCTGCGAATCGAGGTATTTGACGCTGTTACCGGGCGGGTCGAGTTGTTGCTCGACGGCGTTTCTATAGAGCAACTGACCAGTGTGCGCGCCATCTCCGACTTCGTGGGTGAGTTGCGCACCGAGATGAGCGCCGGGCGCCGGGCGTTTGCCGGATAGGGCAGCGCTTTACCTCGGGCAGGTGCCATCAGTCGCGGGGCAGCAGCTCATCGATCATCCGCAAGCAATGATTCAAACCTGGTGACACATCACCCACCCGTCGGCTGAGGATGATCGGCGAGGTCGCGTTGTCTTCCAGCAACGGCGTGAAACCAATGTCGTCGCGGTGCAGCAATTGCACTGAAGCCGGTACCAGGGTGACGCCAATGCCTGCTCCCACCAGCCCGATCGCCGTTTGCAACTCGTTGGTCCACTGCGCCACATGGATGCTCACTCCATAGGACTCGAACAGCGCGATCACGTGGTCGGCGTAGCTGGGTCGCGGGTTGCCGGGGTAGAGCACAAAGGGCTCTTTGGCCAGGTCGCGCAAGCTGATGGGTCCAGCGAGCAAGGGATGACCGGCAGGCAGGGCGGCCACCAGGCGGTCTTCGGTCAGGACGGTCTGGACGATCGCCGGATCGTCGATGCGGATTCGCCCGAAGCCGATATCGATGCGTCCAGCCTTGAGCGCCTGCACCTGCTGCAGCGTGGTCATTTCCGAGAGCCCCAGCTCCAGCTCCAAAGGCTCGCCACTGCGCAGGCGACGAATCAGTTCCGGCAGCACGCCATACAGTGTCGACGGCGCAAAACCGATGCCCAGCCAGGTTTTTTCTCCCTGGCCGATGCGCCGCGTGTTGTCGCAGACCTTGCTCAGTTGTTCGAGCAGGGCAGTGGAGTGTTCATGGAAAAACCGTCCGGCGTCGGTCAGCTTCAACGGCCGCCCCCGTTCAAGCAGCACGACCCCGAGTTCATCTTCAAGTTGCTGGATCTGCCGGCTCAGCGGCGGCTGGGCGATGTGCAGCAGTTCGGCGGCGCGGGTGAAGTTGAGGGTTTGGGCCAATACCTGAAAATACCGCAGGTGACGCAGTTCCATGGTGCCTCCGCTGCTCGATCAGTTGCATACCTTTAAGGTATTGAGTCAGACCAATTCTATATTGGCTTCGCGAAAAAAGCCGTACGAGAATCGATTCCAGAACTTCAAGAACCTGACGGGTATCGAAATGCTTGCAACTGCCATTGAATCGATCGAGACGATCATCGTCGATCTGCCGACCATCCGCCCGCACAAGTTGGCGATGCACACCATGCAGAACCAGACCCTGGTGATCATTCGCGTGAGTTGCGCCGACGGCATCGAAGGCATCGGTGAATCCACCACCATCGGTGGCCTGGCCTATGGCAACGAGAGCCCGGACAGCATCAAGACCAACATCGACACGCACTTCACGCCATTACTGCTCGGCCAGGACAGCGGCAACGTCAACGCCGCCATGTTGCGTCTGGAGCGCAGTATCCGTGGCAATACCTTCGCCAAATCCGGCATTGAAACCGCGTTGCTCGACGCCCAGGGCAAGCGCCTTGGCCTGCCGGTCAGCGAATTGCTGGGTGGCCGCGTGCGTGATGCGCTGCCCGTGGCCTGGACCCTGGCCAGCGGCGATACCGCAAAGGACATCGCCGAAGCGGAAAAAATGCTCGAGCTGCGCCGCCACCGTATCTTCAAACTGAAAATCGGTGCCGGTGAAGTCAACCGCGACCTGGCCCACGTCATTGCGATCAAGAAAGCCCTGGGCGATCGTGCCAGCGTGCGGGTCGACGTCAATCAGGCGTGGGACGAAGCGGTTGCACTGCGGGCCTGCCGGATCCTCGGCACCAACGGCATCGACCTGATCGAACAGCCGATCTCGCGCAACAACCGCAGCGGCATGGCGCGCCTGAATGCCATGAGCCCGGCACCGATCATGGCCGACGAGTCCATCGAGTGCGTGGAAGATGCGTTCAACCTGGCCCGTGAAGGTGCAGCGTCGGTGTTCGCCCTGAAGATCGCCAAGAACGGTGGCCCGCGCGCGGTACTGCGCACCGCCGCCATCGCCGAGGCGGCCGGTATCGGCCTGTACGGCGGCACCATGCTTGAAGGCGGGATCGGCACCATGGCCTCGGCCCATGCCTTTGTCACCCTGAACAAACTGGCCTGGGACACCGAACTGTTCGGCCCGCTGCTGCTGACCGAAGACATTCTCAGTGAACCGCTGGTGTATCGCGACTTTGAACTGCACGTGCCGACAACACCGGGTCTGGGTCTGAACCTGGATGAAGAGCGCCTGGCGTTTTTCCGCCGCGACAAAACATCCACTGCCATTCATCAAGCCTGAGGAGAGCATTATGCTGTTCCACGTAAAAATGACCGTGAACCTGCCGGTCGATATGAATCCTGAAGCGGCGGCCAAACTGAAGGCTGACGAAAAAGCCCTGGCCCAGCGCCTGCAAGAGCAGGGCAAGTGGCGCCACCTGTGGCGCATCGCCGGGCACTATGCCAACTACAGCGTGTTCGATGTCGACAGCGTTCAGGAGTTACACGACCTGCTGATGCAGTTACCACTGTTTCCGTACATGGCCATCGAGATCGACGCCCTGTGCCGGCATCCTTCTTCCATCCGTGACGATGACCGCTGAACCTGGCCTGTTCAGCTCGATACGCCAATAATTACAAGATGAGGAACCCCTGATGAACGTAAAGATTTCCCACACTGCCGAAGTCCAGAAATTTCTCGAAGAGGCCAGCGGCCTGCACAACGACGCCGGCAGCCCACGCACCAAGGCCTTGGTCTACCGCATCCTGCGTGATTCGGTGAATATCATCGAAGACCTGGCGGTGACCCCGGAAGAATTCTGGAAAGCCGTGAACTACCTCAACGTGCTGGGTGCACGTCAGGAGGCGGGCCTGGTGGTGGCCGGGCTGGGCCTGGAACATTACCTCGACCTGCTGATGGACGCTGAAGACGAGCAGGCCGGCAAATCCGGCGGCACCCCGCGTACTATCGAAGGCCCGCTGTACGTGGCCGGTGCACCGCTGTCCGTGGGCGAAGCACGTCTGGATGACGGCGTCGATCCGGGTGTGACGCTGTTCATGCAAGGCCGCGTGTTCAACACCGCTGGCGAACCGCTGGCTGGCGCCGTGGTAGACGTGTGGCACGCCAACACCGGTGGTACCTACTCGTACTTCGATCCCACCCAATCGGAATTCAACCTGCGTCGCCGTATCGTCACCGACGCCGAAGGCCGTTATCGTTTTCGCAGCATCGTGCCGTCGGGCTACGGCTGCCCACCGGACGGTCCGACCCAGCAACTGCTCGATCAACTGGGCCGTCACGGCCAGCGTCCGGCGCACGTGCACTTCTTCATTTCGGCAGAGGACCATCGCCATCTGACCACCCAGATCAACCTCGACGGCGATCAGTACCTGCACGACGACTTTGCCTACGCTACCCGTGACGAGCTAATCGCCAAAATCACCTTCAGCGATGATCAACAGCGTGCAGCAGCCCACGGCGTGAGCGGTCGGTTTGCCGAAATCGAGTTCGACTTCACCCTGCAGTCCACCGGCCAGCCTGAAGAACAGCAACGCCACGAACGGGTCCGCGCACTCGAGGACTGATCACCCTCGACTCCTTTAGGAGCGAGCCTGCTCGCGATGGACGTCAACGATGACGCCGGGAGCCTGATGCCCCGCGGCGTTCTCAAGTCCATCGCGAGCAGGCTCGCTCCTACAAGTGTTTCGGCTCTAGAATGGACCGACGCAACCTATAACAACAACGAGAGTGACCCGATGATGCAAGCGCAACTATTGAGTCAGCGCAGCAGAGTATTCGACCATGCCGACCCCTACGCGGTGTCCGGCTATGTCAATCAGCACGTCGGCAATCACTGCATTCTCATGCCCCGTACGGGACGGCCGCTGGCCAGTCTCGACCATCGCAAGTTCGCCAGCCTCGATCTGTGCCGCATCAGCTACGGCGCCAGTGTGCGGGTGACTTCGGGCGCGCTGGAGAACATCTATCACCTGCAGGTGCTGCTGCGTGGCAACTGCCTGTGGCGCGGGCACGGCCAGGAGCATTACTTCGCCCCCGGTGAGCTGCTGTTGATCAACCCCGACGATCCGGTGGACCTGACGTACTCCGACGATTGCGAAAAATTCATCCTCAAAGTCCCCACCCACTTGTTCGAAGCCGTCTGCGACGAGCAGCGCTGGCATTATCCGGGGCAGGGCGTGAGGTTCCTCGAGAACCGCTACCAGCTCAATGAACTGGAAGGCTTCGTCAACCTGCTGGCGATGATCTGCCAGGAAGCCGAGGCTGCCGAACAGATCCCCAGGGTGCAGGAGCACTACACGCAAATCATCGTCAGCAAGATGCTCAGTCTGATGAAAACCAATGTCAGCCGTTTCAGTCCCGGTTCACAGGCCTCGACTTTCGAAGCGATTGCCGACTACATCGCGTGTAATCTCAAGCAGGACATCGACAGCGAAGAACTGGCGCGCCAGGCCAGCATGAGCCTGCGCTCGTTGTATGGCCTGTTCGAGCGCAATGCCGGCCTGACGCCGAAAAACTACCTGCGCCACAAACGCCTGGAACGCATCCACGCCTGCCTCAGCGACCCGACCTGCAACGTGCGCAACGTCACTGAAGTGGCGATGGACTACGGCTTCCTGCACCTGGGCCGCTTCTCCGACAGCTACCGCAAACAGTTCGGCGAGTTGCCGTCCGATACCCTCAAGCGTCGGCACTGACAACCGTTGTCATGCTTTACTTTTGATGTTGTCTGAATCGACGCCTTCGCGAGCAAGCCCGCTCCCACATACTCGCGTTGGTGTATTAAAGATCCGTGGCCCACAGAAAAACCAATGTGGGAGCGGGCCTGCTCGCGAAGAGGCCGGCACATTCAACATTGATGTTGCCCTGACTCAACGCCAACCCCCCTGCACAAAACGGATAAAGGTCTGCACCCCGCGGATAGTCCCCCTCATTGCCCCGTCCTAGCATGACCCCTGCCTGAACAATAACAATGGAGGCGGCGGCCATGACCCTGCGACCCGAATATCTTCATTCCCTGCTTGAAGACGATCCCGAACAAGGCATCTATCGCTGCAAGCGCGAGATGTTCACCGACCCGCGCCTGTTCGATCTGGAGATGCAACACATCTTCGAAGGCAACTGGCTCTATCTGGCCCACGAAAGCCAGATCCCCAACATCAACGATTTCTACACCACCACCATGGGGCGCCAGTCGATCTTCATCGCGCGCAACAAGGACGGTGTGCTCAACGCTTTCATCAACGCCTGCAGCCATCGCGGCGCAACCCTGTGCCGGCACAAGTCCGGCAACAAGAGCTCGTACACCTGCCCGTTCCACGGCTGGACCTTCAACAACTCCGGCAAACTGCTCAAGGTCAAGGACCCGGCCCAGGCGGGTTACCCGGCGAGTTTCAACTGCGACGGCTCCCACGACCTGACTCGGGTCGCGCGTTTCGAGTCCTATCGCGGCTTCCTGTTTGGCAGCCTGAAGGCCGACGTCTTGCCGCTGGTCGAGCACTTGGGCGAGTCGGCGAAGATCATCGACATGATCGTCGACCAGTCCGCCGACGGTCTGGAAGTGCTGCGCGGATCCTCCAGCTACATCTACGAAGGCAACTGGAAACTCACTGCCGAAAACGGCGCCGACGGCTACCACGTCAGCTCTGTGCACTGGAACTATGCGGCCACGCAAAACCAGCGCAAGCAACGCGAGGCTGGTGACAGCAACCCGACCATGAGCGCCGGTAGCTGGGCCAAGCAGGGTGGTGGATTCTATTCCTTCGACAAGGGCCACATGCTGCTCTGGACCCGTTGGGCCAACCCCGAAGACCGCCCGCTGTACGAACGTCGCGACGAGCTGGCCCAGGACTTCGGCAAGGCCCGCGCCGACTGGATGATCGAGAACTCGCGCAACCTGTGCCTGTATCCCAACGTGTACCTGATGGACCAGTTCAGCTCGCAGATCCGTATCGCCCGGCCAATCTCGGTCAACCGCACCGAAATCACCATCTATTGCATCGCCCCGAAAGGTGAGAGCGACCATGCCCGTTCCAGCCGCATTCGCCAGTACGAGGATTTTTTCAACGTCAGCGGCATGGCCACGCCGGACGACCTGGAGGAGTTTCGCTCCTGCCAGACCAGCTACCAGGGCAGCGTCACCACCTGGAACGACATGTCCCGTGGTGCAGAACACTGGATCGAAGGTGCAGACGAAGCCGCCAAAGAGATCGACCTGCACCCGCTGCTCAGCGGTGTGCGTACCGAAGACGAAGGTCTGTTCGTGCTGCAACACAAGTATTGGCAGCAGACCATGCTCAAGGCCCTGGCCGCAGAGCAGTGCGCACTGATTGCCGTGGAGGCCGTGCAATGACCATCACCTACGACAGCGTGCGCGACTTCCTCTACCGCGAGGCGCGCTACCTCGACGATCGCCAGTGGGACCAATGGCTGGAACTGTACGCCCCGGACGCGACCTTCTGGATGCCATCCTGGGACGACAACGACGAGTTGACCGAGGACCCGCAGCGGGAGATCTCGCTGATCTGGTACGGCAACCGCACCGGCCTCGAAGACCGCGTATTCCGTATCAAGACCGAGCGCTCCAGCGCCAGCGTGCCGGACACCCGCACCTCCCACAACATCAGCAACATCGAGCTGCTCGAACAGGCTGACGGGCTGTGCAAGGTGCGCTTCAACTGGCACACCCTGAGCTTTCGCTACAAGACCGTCGACAGCTATTTCGGCAGCAGTTTCTACACCCTTGATGTGCGCGGTGAAAACCCGTTGATCAAGGCCAAGAAAGTGATCCTGAAGAACGACTACGTTCGCCAGGTCATTGATGTCTACCACCTGTGAGGCGCCCGTCATGACTCATTCCATCGCATTCAGTTTTGAAGACGGCGTCACGCGTTTCATCGATGCCCATGCCGGCGAAACCGTGGCCGATGCCGCCTATCGCCAGGGCATCAATATTCCCCTGGACTGCCGCGACGGCGCCTGCGGCACCTGCAAGTGTTTCGCCGAGGCCGGGCGCTACGATCTGGGCGAGGACTACATCGAAGACGCCCTCAGCCCTGAAGAAGCTGAACAGGGTTTCGTCCTGACCTGCCAGATGCGCGCGCGCAGTGATTGTGTGGTGCGAGTGCCGGCGTCCTCGGATGTCTGCCGCACCCGTCAGGCCAGCTACGACGCCACCATCAGTGCGGTGCGCCAGTTGTCCGACAGCACCATCGCGCTGTCGATCAAGGGCGATGCGTTGGGCAAGCTGGCGTTCCTGCCGGGGCAATACGTGAACCTGGGCATTCCCGGCAGCGAGCAGACCCGCGCCTACTCGTTCAGCTCGTTGCAGCGCGACGGCGAGGTCAGTTTCCTGATTCGCAACGTGCCCGGCGGGCTGATGAGCAGCTTCCTCACCGGCATGGCCAAGGTCGGCGACAGCATTAACCTTGCTGGCCCCCTGGGCAGTTTCTATCTGCGCGACATCCGCCGGCCGCTGTTGTTGCTGGCCGGTGGTACGGGGCTGGCGCCTTTCACGGCGATGCTGGAAAAGATCGCCGAACAGGGCAGTGAGCATCCGCTGCACCTGATCTATGGCGTGACCCACGACTTCGACCTGGTGCAACTCGACCGCCTCGAAGCCTTCGCCGCGCGCATCCCCAACTTCAGTTTCAGCGCCTGCGTGGCCAGCCCCGAGAGCCGGCATCCACTCAAGGGCTATGTAACCCAGCACATCGAGCCCGGGCATTTGCACGATGGCGACGTCGACGTCTACCTGTGTGGCCCGCCGCCGATGGTCGAGGCGGTCAGCCAGTTCATCCGTGAGCAAGGCATTGCGCCGGCGAACTTTTACTACGAGAAATTCGCCGCCAGCGCGGCTTGAAACGAGCCAGTGTGGGGCGGGGGTACTCGCGAAGATCCTGGAACATTCAGCGTTGATGTCGTTTGTAAGTGCGCTTTCGCGAGCAAGCCCGCTCCCACGGTTGATGGGCGGTGACCGCGTTTTCTGCGCACGCCGCAGCTCCAATGTGGGAGCGGGCTTGCCCGCGAAGAGGCCGGAACATTCAGCGTTGATGTCGTTTGTAAGTGCGCTTTCGCGAGCAAGCCCGCTCCCACAGTTGATGGGCGTTGATGGGCGGTGACCGCGTTTTCTGCGCACGACGCAGCTCCAGTGTGGGAGCGGGCTTGCCCGCGAAGAGGCCGGAACATTCAGCGTTGATGTCGTTTGTAAGTGCGCTTTCGCGAGCAAGCCCGCTCCCACAGTTGATGGGCGGTGACCGCGTTTTCTGCGCACGACGCAGCTCCAGTGTGGGAGCGGGCTTGCCCGCGAAGAGGCCGGAACATTCAGCGTTGATGTCGTTTGTAAGTGCGCTTTCGCGAGCAAGCCCGCTCCCACAGTTGATGGGCGGTGACCGCGTTTTCTGCGCACGCCGCAGCTCCAGTGTGGGAGCGGGCTTGCCCGCGAAGAGGCCGGAACATTCAGCGTTGATGTCGTTTGTAAGTGCGCTTTCGCGAGYAAGCCCGCTCCCACAGTTGATGGGTGGTGACCGCGGTTTCTGCGCACGACGCAGCTCCARTGTGGGAGCGGGCTTGCCCGCGAAGAGGCCGGAACATTCAGCGTTGATGTGGTTTGTAAGTGCGCTTTCGCGAGCAAACCCGCTCCCACAGTTGATGGGTGGTGACCGCGTTTTCTGCGCACGACGCAGCTCCAATGTGGGAGCGGGCTTGCCCGCGAAGAGGCCGGAACATTCCACAGAAATGTTGTGGATGGGGCCGCCATCGTCGGAACGCCGCCCGTAGCAAGCTTGCTCCCGCAGGATTCGTCATTAACCGATGAGGTACACATGAACAGATTTCACGAAAAAGTCGCGCTGATCACCGGCGCTGCCCAAGGCATCGGGCGGCGTGTGGCCGAACGTATGGCGGCCGAAGGGGCGAAGCTGATCCTGATCGATCGCTCCGAACTGGTGTTCGAAGTACAGCAGCAGCTGGCACCAATCTGCCAGGTGCTGGCCCTGACCGCTGACCTTGAGCAATACGAGGAATGCCGCCGGGTCATGCATACGGCTGTCGAGCGTTTTGGTCGTCTCGATGTGTTGATCAACAACGTCGGCGGCACGATCTGGGCCAAGCCCTTCGAGCACTATGAAGCAGCGCAGATCGAGGCCGAAGTCCGCCGCTCGTTATTCCCGACCTTGTGGTGCTGTCATGCCGCGCTACCGTTCATGCTGGAGCAGGGCAGTGGTGCAATCGTCAACGTTTCTTCCATCGCCACCCGCAGCGTCAACCGTGTGCCCTACGGTGCGGCGAAGGGCGGGGTGAATGCGCTCACTGCTTGCCTGGCCTTCGAGGCCGCTGGTCGCGGCGTGCGGGTCAATGCCACAGCACCGGGTGGTACCGAAGCGCCACCGCGGATTATCCCGCGCAACAGTGCCGGGCAAAGTGACCAGGAGAAAGTCTGGTATCAGCAAATCGTCGACCAGACCCTCGACAGCAGCCTGATGAAACGCTACGGCACGCTGGATGAACAGGCAGGCGCCATTTTGTTTCTGGCCAGCGACGAAGCGTCCTACATCACCGGCATGGTCATGCCCGTGGGCGGTGGCGATCAGGGCTGAGGCAAGAGGCTCACTACAAGCGACGCAAAAACGCCCTGACAATACTGAGCGTAGCGTCGGTGGTGTTCAGGTTGTGCACGGTTTCCAGGGGATGCCAGATGCAATCGATGATTTCGTTGTGCGGGCGGACCTGATGCAGGTTCAGCACCGACACTTCGTAGACATGATGGCAAGTAGTGCCTGATTCCAGCGCCATCAGGTACACCAGCTCATCGACCCGCAATCCGGTTTCTTCCTGCAGTTCGCGAATGGCGGCATCGGCGACGGTTTCGCCAGGCTCGACCTTACCCCCCGGCAGCGTCCAGCGGCTTCCGGCCTTGCGCACCAGGAGAACATGGCGGTCCTGCTCGCAAATGACCGTTGCTCGTATTTTCATGGATTACCGGTTGTCGTGGATTGGAGATCCAAACGCAAAATCGGGGCCAGTGACTGTTTCGGCTGGCAACGGAATATTTTGAGGGATGAATACGCCGCAAAGTGCCATTAATTTTGGAATTTATGTTGCGACGTCTGGTCGGTATTTTCGAGAACGGTAGGTGTAAGGTGGGTCTGTCAATCTGACATCCCTGCCGAAAGGAGGAGACGATGAGCGTACCGATGCTGAACAAAATGCATATGAACGGTTATGACGTACTGAGCGTGAACAATGGTCCGTGGCGGGTATGCACCCGGGGTGACCGGCTTGGTTCATTCGGCAGTAGAGAGGAGGCACTGGCATTTGCCGCGGCGCTTCCTGGCTACCGGGCCCGAACCGGCAAGCCTGCCGGTGACCACCAGCAAAGATGATTGAAACTTGCTGGCTGCAGGAGCGAGCTTGCTCGCGATGGTGTTAAACGATAACGCGTGCTTACTCGTTTAACGCGGTGTTCTCAAAACCATCGCGAGCATGCTCGCTCTTACAGTGTCACCGCGACCACCGGGTTGCGGGACAGGGTGTTCACGACAAACAGCCCGCTATGGGGTTTTATTGCGGCTGATCAATCTCGCTTTCACTTCTTCGGCATAGCCGGACAACTTTTCTTCATCGCCCTGAAATAACGAGCACAGCCGCTGCATGGCTTGTGCATCGGCTTCGTTCCCGCTCAGGCGCAATTGCTGTTCTATGCGTAAAAGTTCTACCGCCGACCAGCGCAAATCTGACGCCAGTCCTTGCAGGTCGCGTCGAAGTTCCTGTTCTGCTTCGTTAAGCCACATGATGATCTCCTGATTTCACGTTCCGAAATTTTAGACCGCTTTACGCCATGGGGCGTTGTGTTCAGCAGGTGGGTTTGCGCCACCTTTGGTCGGGAAAACCAAGGCGAAGGGCAAACTGCGTTGTCCTACTCATGTATCGGCTTATCAGCAGAGCGGGGCGACTTCCAATGAGCACTACCGATGATTTCAGGGCCCGGGCCCACGAGCTGATCGTTGATCTTGACGCTGCCACGACCCAAATGATGCAACTGGTCAGCGCCCACCAACTGAGCGGGCCGGAATGGGAGCGGGTCACTCAATGGCAGCATGAAGCGTATGAGCGGTGGATGGCCTACCTGAACGAACGGAACTATCCGGGGGGAAGCGGTCACAGTGTCGGCCTCTGATTTCGCTCTGGCCAATGGCCGCGCGGTAAACGACGGGCTACAATTTTTCCAGGACATTTTTTCAGAACTTAAGGGAAGCATCATGCGGGTGTTGATCGGGGGAGTTGTGCTGGCGTTGCTGGCAGGGTGTTCGTTGCCGGCGTCGGTGGTGCCGGGTGAGCCCAATTTGAATAAATTCAGTGAGAAGCCGCCAAAGGAATACGCAGCGTGCGTGTTGCCTGTCTGGCAGCATGAGGTATCGGGCTCGACCCAGTCGTCTATTTCCAACGGCTACAGGATCACTGCGCCAAGCGTGATCACGGCTGACGAAATTGTCGATATCGTGAAATCGAAAAATGGCAGCCGGGTGTCACTGTACCAAGGGCCGCCTTGGGCAAAATCAGGAGACCTGCGCAAAGCGGTACGCGACTGCCTCTGAGTATCACTCGCCAATATCGGTCAACGGGATCAGCGGGGCGCCTTGGCTGGCGCTATTCCTGTCTCGACGATCATTCATCCAGTTTTCCACTCGCTCGCCGAACTCCGGCGGGGCCTTGCGCCCGACCTTTCTGGCAATGTCGAGGATGGTTTGCTGGGCGAGAGCTTCTTCCATGCGCTTCTTCGCCACCATCATTGCGCCATTGATCGCACAAGGGCCGTCCAACGCCCATTCCGGTGGCGAACCGTCAAATAGCGCGCAACGGCCGCGAACCTCCCGGCATTCAAAAATGGACTTGCGGCCGTCGATGGCTTTGACGATATCCAGCAGGGTTATTTCGTTCGGCAACTTCGCCCTGATGACCTGCCAGCACGCCATTTCGCTGGGTCGGCATGCCGGTAACAACGTGGCCGCACACATCCTCGGCGTGGCCCCGACGCCGTACAGCCAGCCCAAGTACGTGACCTGTCTGGACCTGGGTGCCTGGGGCGCGGTGTACACCGAAGGCTGGGACCGTCAGGTCAAGCTCATCAAGGAGGAGGCCAAGGCGCTGAAAACCCAGATCAACACCCTATGGATCTACCCGCCTGCAGCCGACCGTGCCACTGCGCTGGCATCGGCCGATCCAATGATTCCTGTGGCCTGAGCCGCCAGTGGCAGTGATCCGCTAACGCGGTTCAAATAAAGAAATCCCGCCCAGGCCAACTTGGGCGGGATTTTTTTTGCGCCTGGAAACATTGCTTGTGTGAAATTTACCGTGTATTTTTTCATGAAATTATAAGTAGAAAAATTCACGACCCCTTATGTTTCAGCAATCCACCCAGCATGTCGCCAGCTATTACGCTCACACCTGTGCCGATCGCCTGGTGCATCGAGCAGCGCTGGAGGGCGAGCACGACACCGAAGTGCTGATCATCGGCGCCGGTTTCAGCGGCTTGCATACGGCCTTGCGCCTGGCGCTGGCCGGCAAGCGCGTGACTGTGCTGGAAGCCAGCCGGGTGGCGTGGGCCGCGTCGGGCCGCAATGGCGGACAAGCAATTCTCGGTTGGTCGTGCGACATGCCACCGCTGGAAGCCGCGCTGGGTCATGAGCGGGCGCGGCGCTTGTGGGACGGCATGCGTTGGGCGGCGCGGGAATTGCGGGACCTGCCCGGACGCGAAGATTTCGATTGCGACTATCGCCCCGGTCACCTCTGGACGTCGGTCATGCCGCGCCGGGTGGGCCTGCTGACGGACTGGCAACACGAGGCGAGCCACAAGTGGGGCCACGATGGCCTGCAATTCATTCCACGCCACCAATTGCCCCATTGGGTTGCCAGTGAGCGCTATCAGGCGGGCCTGTTCGACCCCGAAGGCGGGCACCTGAACCCGTTGAAACTGGCCCTCGGCCTGGCGAATGCGATTGAGCGCGCCGGTGGCCGTATCCACGAGCAAAGCAAGGCGCTGGACTACCGCGAAGAGGGCGGCCGGTTTGTCGTGTCGACGCCGCGCGGTCTGGTCCGCGCCGATGTCTTGGTGCTGGCCTGCAACGCCTACCTCGACCGGCTCGATCCGCAACTGGCCAGCTGTGTGCTGCCGGTCGGCACCTACCAGGTCGCCACCGCGCCGCTGACAAAAGACCAGGCCATGGCGCTGCTACCGAATAATGTGTGCGTCACGGACAACCAGTTTGTCCTCGATTATTTCCGTCGCACACCGGACAACCGCTTGCTCTTCGGCGGTGGTTGCACCTACCTGGGCGGGATGCCCAAAAACATCGCGGCGGCGACCCGGCCATTCCTGCAAAGGGTGTTCCCACAGCTCGCCGGCGTGAAACTGGAATTCGCCTGGGGCGGGCACATCGACCTGACCCTCAAGCGCACACCGGATATCGGTCGACGCGGCGAGCTTTACTGGATGCAGGGTTACTCCGGGCATGGCGTATTACCGACATTGGCCGCCGCGCGGGCGGTGTCCGACGCGATATTGGGCCAGCCGGATGAGCTTGGCCTGTATCAGGGATTGAGCAACGGCCGTTTTCCCGGCGGCAAATACCTGGCCGCTCCGCTGGAAGCCATCGGCAAGGCCTGGTACCGGCTGCGTGACAGCATTTGAGGGACAGTTGATGGACATGCAAGAAGAAATCTCCGCGCTGGCGATCCTGATCCAGGACCTGCGCAAGCACAAGAAGTACACCTTGAAGGAGCTGGCGGACAAAATCGGTCGCTCCGTCGGTTTTCTCTCCCAGGTCGAGCGCGGACTGTCGCGCCCCACGGTGGCGGACTTGACCGCCATCAGCGAAACCCTGGGTGTACCGACCACTTATTTCTACAGCCTGCCCAAACCCATGGCCCTGTCCTGGGTTACGCGCCCCGACGAGCGTCGCACGCTGTACTACGCCGACGGCATCACCGACATCATGGTTTCGCCGAAGATGCGCGCGTCTTTTTCCATGCTCGAAAGCCAGCTGGAGCCTGGAGCCAGCAGCGGTGACAGGCACATGAAGGACAGCTCCGAGCAGGGTGGCTATGTGCTGGAAGGGCAATTGACCCTGTGGCTCGACGGCAACGAACCGGTGACCTTGCACGCAGGCGACAGCTTCCAGCTGGCCAGTCATGCGCACTGTCGCTACGGCAATCTTTGCGACCAACTGACCCGCGTGCTTTGGGTTTACACCTGAAAACAACCAGGAATAAAAAAGATGGATGCTGTGTGCTCTGATCTGCTGGCCGAGGTTCGTAACTTCCGTCACCGCCACCCGGACGTGCGTTATGTCGATCTGATTGCCCTGGACATTCCGGGGCATTTCTACGGCAAGCGCTACCCGATCGAAATGCTCGAAAAAGTCGCTGCCGGCAGCGCCCTCAAGTTGCCGCAGAACTGCGTGTTGCTGGGCACCCAGGGCGGCCTGTTCAAGATCGGTGATTACTGTTTCAACGACGGCGATCCGGATGCACGTCGGCGCCTGGTGCCCGGCACGCTCAAGCTCGTGGGCTGGGAAAAACAACCCTTGGGGCAAATGCTGATCACCTCCGACGGCACCGAAAAACCGATTGAATTCGAACCCCGTGAAGTCCTCGCCCAGGTGCTGGCGCGTCTGCGTGGCAAAGGCATTTTCCCGGTGGTGGCGTTCGAACTGGAGTTTTATCTGTTCGATAGCCGGTTGAAGGATGGCTTGCCGCAGTTCCCCCGGGATGAGCTGACCGGGGATGCCGATGATCAGCCGAACATGCACATCGAACGCCTGACCCGATTTGCCCCGGTGCTCGATGAAATGGTCGAGACCGCGCGGGCCCAGGGCGTCGATGCCACGGTGATCACCGCCGAACTCGGTCCGGGCCAGTTCGAAATCAATTTCGGCCATCTCGATGACGGCCTGCGCGCCGCAGACTGGGCGGCCCTGTTTTGCCGCAGTACCCGCGGCGTTGCCCTCAAGCACCACTACCGCGCCAGTTTCATGGCCAAGCCGTACCTGCAACATCCCGGCAGCGGCATGCATGTGCATGTGAGCCTGTACGACGGGGCGGGCAACAACCTGCTGGCAGCAAATGACCAGCAAGCGTTGCGTCACGCCGTGGCCGGCTGCCTGGATGTGTTGCCGCATTGCATGCCGATTTTTGCGCCGAACCATAACGCACTGCGTCGCTTGAGCGGTACGGTGAACACCGCGTCCCGCGCCAGTTGGGGCTTTGAAGACCGCGATGCGTGCTTGCGGGTGCCGGAGTCGGACCTGAAAAACCTGCGCGTCGAGCATCGCCTGGCCGGTGCCGATGCCAACCCGTATTTAGTGCTGGCAGCCATTCTGGTGGGGCTGGAGCAAGGTCTGGAGAGCGGCCGTGAACCGATTGTCCCCCTCAATGAAGACCGGGGCAGTGGTATCGATTTCCCTCTGGAGATGTTGGAGGCCGTGCAGGCCATGCAAGGCCATGCGCAGCTGCGCGAAGGCTTGGGCGCGGAGTTCGTGGACGTCTATTGCGAAAACAAGCGCCAGGATCATCTGGCCTTCATGAACGACATCAGTGCGCGGGAGTATCGCTGGTTCATGTAGGGTCATTCTTGAAAAGTTGTGCATATTTAAGGTGTTGGAAGAATTAGTAACTAGATAGTGAATAAAAATATCTTGTTACAGTGTGAAATGTTCCGTAATATTCGCGCCGCGTTCACCACCACGGTTTATGCATTTTTAGATCCCGGGCGTCCATCAGCTGCCCGGGATTTTTTTTGCCTGGAATTTAGTCGGTCGGTCGGGACTGAAAAAAGCATTGCTCATTTTGTCCGGGTGCAAGGGTGTAGACAGATTTCGCGTTTGAGACTGATCAACTGTGGGAGCGGGCTTGCCCGCGATGGCGGTGTGTCAGTCAACATACATGCTGGCTGTAGCAGCCTCTTCGCGAGCAAGCCCGCTCCCACAGTTGAATGTCGTTGTGCACGAATGCTGTGGACGACGCCGCGCCTTGTGGGAGCGAGCTTGCCTGCGATGGCGTACTGACAGGCAACAAACAGGTAGGGTGCAGGGCGCTCAGCGAAAAAACTCACCCGGCGTTTCGCCGAATTGCTGGCGGAACGCCGCGATAAACGCCGAAGTTGAATCATAGCCACAGGCCAACGCCACATCCGTGACCCGTTGTCCTTGCTCCAGCGGGGTCAACGCGCCCAACAGGCGCAAGCGCTGGCGCCACGCTCGGAATGTCAGTCCGGTATCACGCAGGAACAGTCGGCTGAGAGTTTTTTCAGTCACGCCCAATTGCTCGCTCCAGTGGCCGAGCGTGGTCGACTGTTCCGGATGCAGGTCCAGGCTCTGATAGATCTGTTTCAATCGACTGTCCTGGGGCAGGGGCAGCATCAAATCGAATTGCGGCGCCTCGGCCAACTGATCCAGGATCACCTGCGCCAGGCGCCCGTGGGGGCCGCTTTGATCGTACTCCACCGGGATCTGGCTGAACGCCCGGATCAACTCGCGCAGCAGGTCGCTGACCCCCAGCACATGACAGCGCGGCGCCGCCCACGCCGTGACACTGCAATCGATGTACAGGCTGCGCATCTCCGTGCGCGGCGAGCTGAATACCCGGTGCGGCATGCCCGCCGGAATCCACACCGCCCGAGCCGGTGGTGCGACAAAGCGCCCGACACCGGTCTGGATTTCCAGCACACCCTGGATCGCATAGGACAACTGCACCCATGGATGGCTGTGACGCCGGGTCAGGGCGCGATTGGGCAGCGATTCAGTGCGACCGTACAAGGGGCGTGGCAGGCTTGCCAGCCCGGGAATACTGCGCCGGATACTCTTGTCATGTCCTTTAGGCGGCATCTGCTGGCTCTTCGGCGTTAGTCGGTAATTCCCTGTCACGTTAGAGTCGCTTTCACGTACTGGCAACCCCGGATGATCAAACCCATGACCCGCCCTCGCTTGTTACCTGACAACTTCACCCTGACCCTGCTCGGCGTGGTGCTGCTCGCCAGCCTGCTGCCCGCCAGCGGCCAGGTCGCGGTCGGCTTTGGCTGGCTGACCAACAGCGCCATCGCCCTGCTGTTTTTCCTGCACGGCGCCAAACTTTCCCGCGAGTCGATCATCGCCGGTGCCGGGCACTGGCGCCTGCATTTGCTGGTGTTCAGCCTGACCTTTGTGCTGTTCCCGCTGCTTGGCCTGGCGCTCAAGCCGTTGCTGTCGCCACTGATCGGCGACGATTTGTACATGGGCATGCTGTACCTCTGCGCGCTGCCGGCCACGGTGCAGTCGGCGATTGCCTTTACCTCGTTGGCGCGTGGCAACATCCCCGCGGCGATTTGCAGCGCGGCGGCGTCCAGTTTGTTCGGGATCTTTCTCACGCCGTTACTGGTGACCTTGCTGCTGGATGTGCATGGCGATGGCGGCTCGACCCTGGATGCGATCCTCAAGATCAGCGTGCAATTGCTGCTGCCATTCATTGCCGGGCAGATCGCGCGGCGTTGGATCGGCAACTGGGTAGCGCGCAACAAGAACTGGCTGAAGTTCGTCGATCAGGGTTCGATTCTGCTGGTGGTTTACGGCGCCTTCAGCGAGGCGGTGATCGAGGGACTTTGGCAGCAGATTCCGCTGCTGGACCTGGTGGGGCTGGTGGTGGTTTGTTGCGTGGTCCTGGGGCTGGTGCTGCTGGCGTCCGCCGGATTGGGCAAAGCCTTCGGCTTCAATCAGGAAGACCGCATCACCATTCTCTTCTGCGGTTCGAAGAAGAGCCTGGCGACCGGTGTGCCCATGGCGCAGGTATTGTTTGCCGGCAGCACCATTGGTGTGCTGATCCTGCCGCTGATGCTGTTCCACCAGATCCAACTGATGGTCTGCGCGGTGCTGGCGCAACGCTACGCAAAACGGCCGGAATGGATCCCGGAACTGATGGCCCAGGTCGATCCCTGAAACTCCGCTCCCACATGGATTTGCTGCGGACACAACATCTGCGCAAGGCCACAAATCCTTGTAGGAGCGAGCCTGCTCGCGATGGACGTGAACGATAACGCGGGCATCCTGTATGCCCGCGGCGTCTTCGGGTTTTCGCGAACAGGCTCGCTTGTGTGTTTAGACTTGAAGGGGCGGGGTACGCGGCGGGATCAGCCGTTTGCTCCCGGTCGACTCGAACGCCGAAGCCAGGTGCAGCAACGACGAATCGTCATAAGCGCGACCCGCAAAGGTCAGCCCCACAGGCATGCCGATATCCGGCATGACGCCCATTGGCACGGTCACCGTGGGAACACCCAGATGACGGATGGCCAGGTTGCCGTTGGCGACCCACACACCGTTACTCCAGGCGATGTCCGCGGATTTGGGATCGACATCGGCATTCGCCGGTCCAACATCGGCTACGGTCGGGAAGATCACCGCATCGAGCCCCAGCCGGTCCATCCATTCTTCCAGATCGATGCGACGGGTCTGTTCGAGCCCGCGCAGTCCGTCCGGCACCGTGCTGATCTGGTCCCAGGGCGTAATGCCGCGCTCGGCCATGCGCACGTATTCGTCCATGCCGGCGGCCAGGTCGCCTTCACGGTTGGGCAGGGTGCCCGGGTCGTGAGGGAAAATCTGCGGACCGTCGACGTCGACCAGACGGTTGAGTTTTGGATCGCCGTTGGCCTGCAGGAAATCATCGAACGCCCAGGCCGTCAGGTCCCATAGCTCATGGTGCAGGAACTCCTTGGACACCAGGCCGCGATTGAACACGGTCGGTGCGCCAGGGCGGTCACCCTCGCAATTGGACACCAGCGGGAAGTCGACTTCCAGCACCTCGGCGCCCGCGGCTTCGAGTGCCTTGCGCGCCTGCTCCCAGAGCCCGATCACCGAAGGCCGGGTATGGATGCGCTGGCCGGTGGGGCCGCCGATGCCCGGTGCTTCGCAGGTGCCGGCCTCAGGGTCGGCATTGATGTACATGCGCGGGACACCGAAGCGCTTGCCGGCCAGTGCCTCGCTGTTCGCTGCCAGCGCGGTGTAAGAAGCGGGGCGTACCGAGGAAGAACTCGGGATCGGCACCCAGGGTTGCAGGCGCCACAGATCGCCGCGGGTGTCCGGATCGTCCGCCACCACCACGTCGAGCACTTCGAGCAGGTCCGCCATGGTCCGGGCAAAGGGCACGACCACGTCCATGGTCGGCGTCAACGGCCAGTTGCCGCGCACCGAGATCACCCCGCGCGAAGGGGTATAAGCGCACAGGCCATTGTTGGAGGCAGGGCCACGACCACTGGACCAGGTTTCTTCGGCCAGGCCGAAGGCGGCGAAGCTGGCAGCGGTGGCCGTTCCCGCACCGTTCGACGAACCCGAGGCGAAAGGCGCGGTGAGATAATCAGCGTTGTACGGGCTCTCGGCGCGGCCGTAGACACCGCGCTGCATACCGCCATTGGCCATCGGTGGCATATTGGTCTTGCCCAGGCAGATCGCCCCGGCACCGCGCAGGCGCTCGATGGTGAAGGCGTCGCGATAGGCGATCAGGTCCTTGAAAGCCGGGCTGCCCGAAGCGGCGGTCAGGCCCTTGACCAGGTAGCTGTCCTTGGCCGTGTACGGAATGCCATCGAGGGGCCCGAGCGTCTCGCCCTTGGCCCGACGGGCGTCAGAGGCCTGCGCTTCCTTCAGCGCCTCGGGATTGCGCACTACCACGGCGTTGAGAGCGGTGGACGTATCGGCGCCGTCATAGGCATCGATCCGGGCCAGATAGGCCTGGACCAGTTCAACCGAGGTGGTCTGCCCGGACTCGAGAGCGGCACGCAGTTGGGCAATGGAAACTTCGGTAACTTCGATCATGCTGTCACCGCCGGGTGCAGGTGGAGGGGTGCTGGCGCTTCACGTTTCTCGAAAAGGACTTTCATATCGTTATTCTCGTTGCACTGTGTGACATGACAGTGTCGGGTGTTAAAAATACTGAGCACTATTTAGCATTAAACCGGAATTTGAGGAAGCTGTTGTAAAAGTTATCTTACACGCAGCAGAAAAAAGGCCACCACAACCCGACGTTGTGATGGCCTCGGATGACACATTAGCAGGTGCCCACCGTCGCGGGCCATGGCGATCAATGCGCGCCGGCGGCCGCTCAGGACTTCGCGTCCCTGGTCCCCAGTACGTCGCGGATATTGTCTACTACATTGCTGTCTTTGATCACATCGTTCAGCCAACCCTCGAGCGGCATGTTGCCCCACTTGATGGCGCGTTCGATCAGGTAGGGCACGGGGCTTTGGGGCTCGGTCTGTTTGAAGAATTGCGCAATACCCGCCAGCAGGGTGAACGCTTCATCGCGCGACTGCGGCGTGGTGCGCAGCGGCGCGGCTGAACGGTCTTGGGGGATCTGGTTCATTGCAGCACCTGTGGGTTGTGCGCCAGCGCTTTCAGGTTCAGCCAGGGAGGCAGCGGCAGGGGCGGGGTGCAGTTCGATACCCCGATCCTTGAGCAGTTTTTCGGCCAGTTGTCCTGCGCGGGACAACATGTCATTGAGTCCGGCAAAGCTAGGTGCGTCAGGGCCGAACAGCCTGTCAGCGGTGTTCTGCAACTGCTGGCACGCATTGAGGCTGGCGGCTATTTCGCCGGCCTTGAGGCGCAGGTGATCGGAGTCGGTCAGCACCACCGAACGCTGAAACACCTCGGCATTGATCTTGCCTTCGTCGAGGGCGGCACGCATGGCCTGGGGGTTTTGCAACGCCAGGTTTTCGACGTGCCGGGATTCGTCATAACGCAGCAGGCCGTACTGCTGGCCTTGGGTGATGGGCAATCCACCCACCACCTCCGCCAGGGTCGTTTTCATCCACGCCAGGCGGGCAGCGCGTTCATCGACCCCATCCTCGAGGGAAGGGAAAAGGCCGGCCCAGAAATTGTCCAGTATGCGTTCGGCCAGGGTCAGGCCAAAGGTGATACCGGTGAAATGGTACTTGTGCGCCAGGGCTTCGCTGAGCCAGGCGACGAGCATCAGGTCCTTGCTCTGTCGAGCCAGGCCCTGGGCAGCCAGGGTGAGGGTCAGATCCCAGTCGGATGACTTCAGATCGGTTTGCCAGTCACCCTGGGTCAGGTAATCGGGGTCTGCTCGCCGTGCTTCTTTCACCTGATCGAACAAGGTGGAAAAGCTCAAGCTTCGCCGCGGGCTTGGTGATCGATGGTTGACAATAGTTAGATCATATTATTCCGGTCATTGGCCTGTTGGTTTCTTTAAAAATAAAATAGTCGTTATTTGATTTTGGTAGATGGCCTGGCGCAAACGAGTCGGGGGCGACTTCTTGAGTATCACTACCCAGCCAATCATTTTCACAGGTGAGTGCCTGGACGTTGAGGGTAGTAAAATTCCGCTATCGACACTCTCCACAGTTGATCTAAATAAGTGGAGTGAAATGGTCACTATTAAGGATGCGACCGGGAGACAGATTCTATTTACGGTGTGCACCGGTATTTTGAGTCATGACCTGTTTCTTACGACGCTGGATGTACTGCTGGATACTGAGCGTGCCAGCAGCGCTGAGACTGCCCCGAGCCTGGCCTGAGGATTTCCGGGTTCCGTCAGGTTGACCATTACAAAAAAAACCGGCTGATCAGGCCGGTTTTTTTGTGGGGCGGTAGTAGAGCAACTTAATCAGGCACTGCGGTTCTGGATCAGACGATCCGAACCACCTTCAGCGACGCGGTTCTGCAGGAGCTTGTCGGAACCACCTTCAGCGACGCGGTTCTGCAGGAGCTTGTCGGAACCACCTTCAGCGACGCGGTTYTGCAGSAGCTTGTCGGAGCCACCCTCAGCCACGCGGTTCTGCAGGAGCTTGTCGGAACCACCTTCAGCGACGCGGTTTTGCAGGAGCTTGTCGGAACCACCTTCAGCGACGCGGTTCTGCAGCAGTTTGTCAGAGCCACCTTCAGCGACACGTTTTTCCAGCAGGCGATCCGAACCACCTTCAGCCACACGATTCTCGATCAGGCGATCGGAACCACCCTCGGCCACACGGCTTTCAATCAGACGATCCGAGCCGCCTTCAGCGACCACAGGTTGAGCAGAGGTAGCGGCAAAAGCGTTAACTGCGAAAACCGAGAAAGCGATGCTGAGGAGGGTCTGGCGTTTCATGATCGTGTGCTCCGGGGTGTTTATGGGTTGGTATGGAGCAGATGTTACGCCGGGGATTTTTTAAGAGAACTTCATTGAGATGATGGTGACTATCGATGCGGTCAATGGGTGATTGGTCACCCCCTTGTGGGAGTGGGCTTGCTCGCGAAGGCGTCGGCTTAGCCAGCAATGTTGTCGACTGACACATCACCTTCGCGAGCAAGCCCGCTCCCACAGGTTTTGTAGTGGATACAGGATTCGGGGTGTTATCGGGAGATGAGGCCATGATCGATGGCGTATTTGACCAGCGCCGCAGGCTTGTCGATGTTGAGCTTGCGCCGGATGCTCAAGCGGTGTGTCTCTACCGTGCGGACGCTGATGTCCAGTTCCCGGGCCATTTCCTTGTTGTTCAGCCCTTGGGCCATCTTCGACAGCACCTGGCTTTCCCTCGGGGTCAGTTCGTTGTCGGTATGCCTGTCGGCGATCAGCCGTTGGGCGATTTCGGCGCTGTAGAAGGTCCCGCCGCTGGTGATGGCTTCGATGGCGGCGATGATTTCCCGTGAGGGGGCGTTCTTCAACACGTAGCCGCTGGCACCCGAGCGCAGCGACTCACTGACGTACTCGTAATTGTCGTACATGCTCAGCACCAGCACCTTGAGGGCGGGGTATTGGCTGCGCAGCACCCGGGTCAGCTCCAGGCCGTTCATGTCTGGCAGGCTGATGTCGACCAGCAGCAGGTCCGGCTGGCAGCGTCCGACCATCTCGATTGCCTCGGCGCCGTTTTCGGCTTCGCCCACCACTTGCAGAAAGTCCATGACGGCCAGCAGCGCCTTGATCCCGTCGCGGACCAGGGAGTGATCGTCGACCAGGGCGACGCGGATCGGGGAGGGCAGGTTCATGCAGGTATTCACTCTTGTTGTGGGCCGGCTCAGCGTTTCGTGGCGGGCGGTGTCATCGGCAACAGCACGTCCAGCTCACTTCTTCCGGGCATCGAGATCAGCTCGAAGCGCCCGCCAAAATGCGCGACTCGCTCGCGGATGTTGCGCAGGCCGATACCGGCGTGCAAACGCTCGACTTGGGCGACGTTGAAACCGATGCCGTCGTCGACCACGGTTAGCCGTACGTTTTTATCGCAGCCGCGCAGGGTAATGGAAACGTTCTTTGCCCGGGCATGGCGTTCGATGTTGGTCAGGCCTTCCTGGACGATGCGGAACAGCGAAACCGCCGCGCCGTCGACCAGTTGGCAGTCGAATTCATTTTCGTCATAGGTCACGGTCAGCCCGCTGCGCTGCTCGAATTCCGCGGCCAGTTGGCCGATGGCCGCGGACAGGCCGAGGGTGTCGAGCAGGGAGGAGCGCAGGTCGTGGGAGAGACTGCGGACTTCGCCGATGGCATCGCCCAGACGCTCGGTGGCGTCTTTGAGTGTGCTCAAGCCCTTGTCGTGGGGTTGGCCGCGTTCCAGCAGATGGCTGGCCAGTTCGAACTGGAATTTGATCGACACCAGCACCTGACTGATGCCGTCGTGCAGTTCACGGGAGACGCGCGAGCGTTCTTCTTCCTGCAGGCTGACGATGCGCTGGGTCAGGCGCTGCAGTTTTTTGTCGGCCAGGCGATGTTCGCTGACGTTGAGGGTCATGCCGCTGGCGAAGACGAACAGCACCGCCACCAGGGCGACCACGGCAATCGCCATCATGGTCTTGCGGATGCCCATGGCCACTTCGGCGCGGGCCTGCTGGGTGGCGCGCTCGACGTCTTCGAGGTAGATGCCGGTGCCGAGCATCCAGCCCCAGCGATCGAGCATCACCACGTAGGCGAGCTTGTCGGTCACCTGGCCGGAGGAGGGCTTGTTCCAGGCGTAGCGCTGGAAGCCTTCGCCCGATTTCGCGCTTTGCAGCAGCGCCTGAATCACCGGCAGGCCGTGGGGGTCTTTCATGTCCCACAGGTATTGGCCCACCAGCTCCGATTGCCGCGCGTGCATCAGGCTGCGGCCTTCGTGGTCATAGACGAAGAAGTAGCCGTTGATGCCGAAGCTGAGCTTGCGCAGTTCTTCCAGCACTTGTTGCTGGGCGCGGGCGTCACCGTGGCCGTCGTCGTACAGGGGGGCGATCAGGCTTTGCGCCATTTCCACGTAGTTTTTTAGTTCGGCGCGCTTGCTCGCCAGAATGCTGTCTTCGATCAGTTGCGCCTGTTGATCACCCAGTTGGCGGTTGAGGGAAATCACCAGGGCGCAGATGACGGCAATGGCCAGCACCAGCGGCAGAATGCCGAGGGCGACGATTTTGTGTTTGAGCTGCATGTTCATTCCTGCCCGCGCGAAGGCTCGGGATCATATGCCAAAGAGGCGTTCGGCCAGTAGCGTTGCTGGACGGAATGACCGGCGGCCTGAATATTGGTCTGTTGAAATGCAAAACCAATGTGGGAGCGGGCTTGCTCGCGAAAGCGGTGTGTCAGTTGACATCAATAGTGACTGATCCACCGCTTTCGCGAGCAAGCCCGCTCCCACAATTTGATCGGGGATGGGCCCACAGGGGATGGCGTCTACGTAGTACTACGTAGACGCCACGTACGTAGTAACGCGGATTTATTTGTTGACGGCATGCGCGGATATTGGGCCAGCTCCGCTCCGCGGACACAATTATAAAAATTACCGCCACAGTTCACAGGCTGTGGCAGGAGACCCGCTATGCCCCGTCTGGCTAAACACCTTGCCTGGTTTGCCGTGGCTGTCCTGGGAGCGATTGCGCTGAGTGTCGTGGCCCTGCGCCGCGGCGAAGCGATCAACGCCTTGTGGATCGTCGTTGCAGCCGTCGCTATCTACCTCGTTGCCTACCGCTACTACAGCCTGTTTATCGCCAACAAAGTGATGCAGCTGGACCCCAATCGCGCCACTCCCGCCGTGCTCAACAACGATGGCCTGGACTACGTGCCGACCAACAAGCACGTGCTGTTCGGTCACCACTTCGCCGCCATTGCCGGCGCGGGCCCGCTGGTCGGTCCGGTGCTGGCCGCGCAAATGGGCTATCTGCCCGGTACCCTGTGGCTGATCGCCGGGGTAGTGTTGGCCGGTGCGGTGCAGGATTTCATGGTCCTGTTCCTGTCGACCCGCCGCAGCGGTCGCTCCCTGGGTGACATGGTCCGTGAAGAAATGGGCCGCATTCCCGGTACCATCGCGCTGTTCGGCTGCTTCCTGATCATGATCATCATCCTTGCGGTGCTGGCGCTGATCGTGGTCAAGGCCCTGGCCGAAAGCCCGTGGGGTATTTTCACGGTAATGGCGACTATCCCGATCGCGATGTTCATGGGCATCTACATGCGCTACATCCGCCCGGGCCGCATTGGTGAGATCTCGGTGATCGGCGTGCTGTTGCTGCTCGGTTCGATCTGGCTGGGCGGGCAGATTGCTGCCGATCCGGTGTGGGCCAAGGCCTTTACCTTTACCGGAATCCAGATCACCTGGATGCTGATCGGCTACGGTTTCGTGGCAGCGGTATTGCCGGTGTGGCTGATCCTGGCGCCCCGTGACTATCTCTCTACCTTCCTCAAGATCGGCACCATCGTCGCCCTGGCCATCGGCATCCTGGTGACCATGCCCGAGCTGAAAATGCCAGCGTTGACCCAGTTCATCGACGGCACCGGTCCGGTGTGGAAGGGCGGCCTGTTCCCGTTCCTGTTCATCACCATTGCCTGTGGCGCGGTCTCGGGTTTCCATGCGCTGATCGCTTCCGGCACCACGCCGAAATTACTCGCCAATGAAGGGCATGCCCGTTACATCGGTTATGGCGGCATGCTGATGGAATCGTTCGTGGCGATCATGGCCATGGTCGCGGCCTCGGTGATCGATCCGGGCGTGTATTTCGCCATGAACAGCCCGGCTGCGGTAGTCGGCGCTGACGCCGTGACTGTTGCGCAAACCGTCAGCAGCTGGGGCTTTGCCATCACCCCGGAGGCGCTGCAAGCCGTAGCCCACGACATCGGTGAAACCACCATCCTGGCCCGTGCCGGCGGCGCGCCGACCCTGGCGGTGGGTATCGCGCAGATCCTGCACCAGCTTCTGCCGGGTGAAAACACCATGGCGTTCTGGTACCACTTCGCGATCCTGTTTGAGGCGCTGTTTATCCTCACCGCTGTCGACGCCGGTACCCGCGCCGGGCGTTTCATGCTCCAGGACCTGCTCGGTTCCTTCGTGCCTTCCCTGAAACGTACCGAATCCTGGACCGCCAACCTGATCGCCACCGCCGGTTGTGTGGCGATGTGGGGCTATCTGCTGTACCAGGGCGTGATCGATCCGCTGGGCGGGATCAACACCTTGTGGCCGCTGTTCGGCATCTCCAACCAGATGCTGGCCGGGATCGCGCTGATGCTCGGCACTGTTGTGCTGATCAAGATGAAGCGCCAGCGGTATGTGTGGGTGACCTTGCTGCCGGCGGTATGGCTGCTGATCTGCACCACGACGGCGGGCTTCATCAAGCTGTTCGACGCCAACCCGGCAATCGGTTTCCTGGCCCTGGCCAAGAAGTACAGCGACGCCTTGGCCAACGGTCAGGTCCTCGCGCCGGCCAAGAGCATTGATCAGATGCAGCACGTGATCTTCAACGCCTACACCAACGCAACGCTGACTGCATTGTTCCTGTTCGTGGTGTTCAGCATCCTGTTCTTTGCGCTCAAGGTCGGCATTGCCGCCTGGGGTACTAAAGAGCGTACGGATAAAGAAGCGCCTTACCAGACTGTGCCGCAAGCGTGATCCGAGGGTTTAAGCATGTTCAATGACCTGAGTCGCCTCGGTAAATACCTCGGTCAGGCCGCGCGCCTGATGGTCGGCATGCCTGACTATGACAACTACGTCGAGCACATGCAGGGCAAACACCCGGACCAGCCGGTGATGGACTACGAGGCGTTCTTTCGCGAGCGCCAGGAAGCCCGTTACGGCAGCAAAGCCGGACCGAAGTGCTGTTGAAATGAATAAAAAACCCGGCTGAAAGCCGGGTTTTTTTATGGCGGGTTTAATCCGGTTCGTTCTTATCGCGCAAGCCGTCCGGATCGTCGTGAGCGCTGCGCGACACCGGGTGGCCAAGCCTGTCGGTCAAGCCCGGGTCTACGGGTTTTCGCTCCAGTGCCTGTCTCTTCAGCGCCCGGTCCGCGACCTTGGCATTGTGAACCAGCCGACAAAGCACGGCGACGACGACAATCGACAGCAACACCCAGAGGACAACGGCTTTTAGAACCATGGCGGCCTCGCGCGCGTCCTGCTTTGCTTTTCGCCAACATCCCTGCAGCAATGATTGCCTTGAGTGTGGCACTTTTTGCGCAAACTTCCCCTTTGTTTGCCAGCATTTTCTCGTTGGAGGGCTTTCATTCGCCGAGTGGGCGCAACAGGGCTTTTATCAGCAATCTTCCATGGTGAAGCGACAGTTTCCCCGACCGGTACTTTAATGGATGGTCTGGAGTGACTGATCACGGAGCCGTCATAGCCTTAAGGCTATGGATCCCATGTCGAAAAGCTATTTCATTAATCGGTACTCCGGATCCACGCTCAAGGGTGGTTAGCTGATCACACAATAATGAGGAGATGCCATGTCAACCGAATCGAAATGCCCGTTCAATCACGCCGCTGGTGGTGGCACGACGAACCGCGACTGGTGGCCGAATCAACTGAACCTGAAAATCCTGAGCCAGCACTCGCCCAAGTCTGACCCGCTTGGCGGCGAATTCAACTATGCGCAGGCGTTCAAAAGTCTCGACTTTCAAGCGCTCAAACAAGACCTGACGGCGCTGATGACCGACTCCCAGGACTGGTGGCCAGCCGACTTCGGCCACTATGGGCCTTTGTTTGTTCGCATGGCCTGGCACAGCGCAGGCACCTATCGCACGGGCGACGGCCGTGGCGGCGCCGGTTCCGGGCAGCAACGCTTTGCACCACTCAATAGCTGGCCGGATAACGTCAGCCTGGACAAGGCGCGCCGGCTGCTTTGGCCGATCAAGCAAAAATACGGCAACAAGATTTCCTGGGCTGACCTGCTCGTCCTGACCGGTAACGTCGCGCTTGAGTCCATGGGCTTCAAGACCTTTGGTTTTTCCGGTGGCCGTCCGGATGTCTGGGAACCGGACGAAGATGTTTACTGGGGTTCGGAAAACAAGTGGCTGGGTGGCGACAGCCGTTACGGCAAAGATGACAGCAAACCCGTGCAGCCACCGGGCGATGTCCCGCTCGTGGCAGAGCCTGGCAGGAACGAAGACAGCCGTACCGAAGATGGCCGCAATCTGGAAAACCCCCTTGCCGCTGTGCAGATGGGCCTGATCTACGTCAACCCGGAAGGCCCGGAAGGTCAGCCGGACCCGCGCGCCTCAGCCCTGGATATCCGCGAAACCTTCGGCCGCATGGCCATGAACGACGAGGAAACCGTGGCGCTGATCGCCGGCGGCCACGCCTTTGGCAAGACCCACGGTGCCGGGCCTGCCGACAACGTCGGGGCTGAGCCCGAAGCCGCCGGCCTGGAACAGCAGGGCCTGGGCTGGAAGAGTACCTTTGGCAGCGGTAAAGGCCCCGACACCATCACCAGCGGCCTGGAAGTTACCTGGACTACCACACCGACCAAATGGAGCAACAACTACCTGGAGAACCTGTTCGGCTTCGAGTGGGAGCTGACCAAAAGCCCGGCCGGTGCGCATCAGTGGACCCCGAAAAACGGCGCCGGCGCCGGCATCATTCCCGATGCCTTTGATCCTGCCAAACGTCGTAACCCAACCATGCTCACCTCCGACCTGGCCCTGCGTTTCGACCCGATCTATGAGCCGATTTCGCGGCGCTTCCTGGAGAACCCGGACCAGTTGGCCGACGCCTTCGCCCGCGCCTGGTACAAGCTGATCCACCGTGACATGGGGCCGTTGTCGCGTTACCTGGGTCCGGAAATGCCGGCCGAAGAGCTGCTGTGGCAAGACCCGATCCCACGTGTCGATCATGCACTGGTCAATGACAGTGACGTCACTGCGCTCAAGAGCAAGCTGTTGGCCTCTGGCCTGTCGGTCGGGCAACTGGTGTCGACCGCATGGGCGGCGGCTTCGACGTTCCGTGGTTCGGACAAGCGCGGTGGTGCCAACGGTGGTCGCCTGCGCCTGGCGCCGCAGAAATCCTGGGCGGCCAACCAGCCGGATCAATTGGCGAATGTGCTGGCCAAACTCGAAGGCATCCAGAACGAGTTCAACGGAGCGCAAAGCGGCGGCAAGAAAGTCTCCCTGGCTGACCTGATCGTGCTGGCCGGTTGTGCGGGTGTCGAACAGGCCGCGAAAAACGCCGGCCAGAGTGTGACGGTGCCGTTCACTGCGGGCCGCGCCGATGCCAGCCAGGAGCAGACGGATGTCGATTCCTTCGGCTTCCTCGAGCCGATTGCCGACGGTTTCCGCAACTACCTCAAACAGCAATATCGCGTACCGGCCGAGAATCTGCTGATCGACAAGGCACAACTGCTGACGCTCACCGCACCGGAGATGACCGTGTTGCTCGGCGGCCTGCGCGTGTTGAACGCCAATGCCGGGCAAAGCAAACATGGCGTGTTTACCTCGCGTCCGGAATCCTTGACCAACGACTTCTTCACCAACCTGCTCGACATGGGCGTGGAGTGGAAGCCGACCTCGGACGCCCGGCAGGAGTTCGAAGGGCGCGATCGCAAAACCGGCGCGGTGAAGTGGACGGCCACCCGGGTTGACCTGGTCTTCGGCTCCAACGCGCAGTTGCGCGCCCTGGCCGAAGTCTATGCCAGTGCCGATGCGCAGCAGAAGTTCGTCAATGACTTCGTGGCTGCGTGGACGAAGGTGATGAATCTGGATCGCTTCGACCTCAAGTGATCGTCACGTCAGCCTGAAAATAGCCGCGACCCGGGTGGAATCGGGTCGCGGCACCCACAGATCACGGCCATCGAGCACATGCGGCAGACCTAGCGGTTAGTCGACGCGCAGCCCGGCAGCGCTGGGCGAGCAGGGTTACCGATGTAAGCGGGTGCTGCGCTTGTATCTGCAGGTATCTGCAGCGACCACAGCTACTTTCGAATACAAATTCAGCGTTCCCCGACACCCGGGCGATACATGGCGGCCTCTAAATGCAACCTCAGACACCGCGCCAAAGCTGGCGTGGCGTACCGAGGTTCAACTGGAGGAAAGGCAATGTCCCGATTCAATCCCCGTAACATGGCTGGCGGCCTGGGTGCTGCCCTGGTCATCGCCGGCCTGTCTGCCGTCGCGAGCCTCGCCCAGGCGCAAGAGGCCGGCGCGGCGAAAAGCTGGCAGCAGGGCATCCATCGTACCGACCTGGTACGCGAAGACCTCGGCGCCGCCGACCGCGAAGTGATTCAGGTGCGTGTCGATTTCGACCCGGGCGTGACATCGCCCAGGCATGCTCATCCGGGTGTGGAAGTGGCTTACGTCGTCAGCGGCATATTCGAGTATCAACTGGAGGGGCGGGCGCCGGTCACGCTCAAGGCCGGTGATTCGTTGTACATACCCGCCGGTGTTGCCCATGTGGCGAAGAATGTCGGGCAGGGCAATGGTTCGGAGTTGGCGTCTTACATCGTGAAGAAGGGCGAGCCGTTGTTGATTCTCAAGGAGTAAGCGGGAAACAAATGCCGGGTGGTTTAGACACTTGAACCTTTAGGAGCCTGCTTGCGATGGCGCGCGGTACCGCATGATGCGCTTGTGTAAGTACTCAGCACTTTTTTGGGGGGCCGCGCCATACGTTTACCGTTCATGTCTCACGCCGCTGTCAGTCAGCTGATGCACACGGTCACCAGCCTCGAACACGATGTCTTTCTGGCTGTCTCGTGTTTACTGCAACTCATTCAGGCTAGGCCAGGCTTGCAGGACAACAAGGAACGTTATACGGATAGTAGTCAGGCGTATCAGTTGGAGAAATTGCAATGACAACAATCGATGTGAAATCCCGATTTGAAGCAAAGCTTCTTCGTCCGGCAAAGCCTGATGATACGTCGTGGGCGTTCGTAGTACTGCCAAGAGATGCGAGTGAAAAGCTTCCGAGGCGAGGAAGGACGACAGTTGAAGGCACAATCAATGGGCACCCGTTTCAGGCAACCCTTGAGCCGGATGGTCAACTGAGCCATTGGCTGCAGGTAAGTAGAGAGTTGTACGAAGCCGCAGGCGCGGCGGTTGGGGATATCGTTACGCTGGAGCTGACGCCAGTGAAGAAGGACCCCGAGCCTGACATCCCGCCGGATTTTCAGGAGGCGCTGGCAGCCGCTCCCGAGGCGCGTAAAGTCTGGAACAATACGACGACCATCGCACGAGTAGACTGGATCCACTGGATTACTTCAGCCAAGCAACTCAAGACGCGTGCAAAACGAGTGGGAGATGCCTGCGAAATGCTTGCATCCGGCAAGCAGCGGGTTTGCTGTTTCGACCAGTCTGGTTACTACAGTAAGGCCTTTCGTGCGCCGGAGTCAGAATAGTTTTAAATGGAACATTGCGTTCAATACCCCTGAATTGCCCATCACGCCTTGACCCAGCGCTGACGACTCCAGCTGCTCAGACCATCGACTGCAAACACCAACAGCAACATGGCCAGAATGACCGTGCTGGCCTGGGCTTCCTGGAACAGGCTGAGGCTGACATAGAGCATTTGCCCCAGGCCACCGGCACCGACGAAGCCGAGCACGCTGGCCATGCGGATGTTGTTTTCCCAGCGGTACAGGATGTACGCCAACAGTTGCGGAAACAGGTTGGGCAGGGTGCCGTAACAGAAGGCCCACACCACATTCCCGCCTTGCAGGCGGATTGCTTCGGCCGGTTGCGGCGGGGTGTTTTCCAGCGCTTCGGCGAACAGGCGGCCAAGTACGCCGGTGGTGTGCATGGCCAGGGCCAGGGTCCCGGCGTTGGGGCCGAGTCCGGCGGCCAGCACCATCAGTGCAGCCCACACCAGTTCCGGAATGGCGCGCAGGGCGTTCAGCACCAGGCGCGACGCACTCTGCAGCGGCCAACCGAAACGCCCGGCCGCCGGCAGTGCCAGCACCAGGCCCAATACCGCCGCGAGCAGGGTGCCCAAGGCCGACATGGCCAGGGTTTCCACGGCACCACGGCCGATGGCTTGCAGGTGGCTGGCACTGAGGTCGGGGCTGAGAAAACGCAGGACGTAGGCGCCCATCTGCTTCAGGTTATCGCTGCCTGCCAGCTCACCGAGATCGATACCCAGATAACGGAACGACGCGACGACCGCCGCGCCGATGCACAGGATCAGCAGCAGGTTGATCAGGCGATTCATGCGAACCTCCAGCGCAGCAGGCGGCTGATCTGATCGGCCAGCAGCACCAACACGAAAAAGGTCAGCAACATGCTCGCCACTTCACCGCCGGCGAACATGCGCAGCGACAGGTCGATTTGCTGGCCCAGGCCACCGGCGCCAACGAAACCCATCACCACGGACGCGCGGATCGCGCATTCCCAGCGATACACGGTGTACGACAGCAACTCCGCCGCGACATTGGGCAGGATGCCGTAGCAGAACGCCGCCAGCCGGCCACTGCCGGCTTGCAGCAGTGCGTGGGCGGGACGCTGGTCGACGGACTCGAAAATTTCCGCGTAGACCTTGCCGAGCATGCCGCTGTAGGTGATGGCGATGGCCAGCACCCCCGCCGTCGGGCCAAGGCCGACGGCGCGCACGAACAGCAGGGCCCAGACGATTTCCGGCACGCTGCGCAGGAAGATCAGCAGCCCGCGCACCGGCCAGCGCAACAGCCGGCCCAAGGCGCTCGGGCGACCGCTGCGCGAAGCCGCCGACAGCGACAGTGCGCGACTGGCCAGCAGGCTCGCGGGTACGGCCAGCAGCAACGCCAAGGCCATGCCGGCGGTGGCGATCGCCAGTGTCTGCAGCGTGGCTTGCCACAGCAGTTCAAGGAATTCTTCGCCATGAGCCGGTGGCCAGAAGGCTGAGACAAACCGGCCCATCTCACTCTGGCTGTCGGCCATGAGCAGGACACCCAGGTCCAGTTCGCTGAAATGGACGCCGGGCCACAGCAGGGCAAGTGCCAACAGGCTGAGCAGCAGGCGAGGCAGGGTGGCGGGGTCTCGTGTATCGCGGGTCAGCATCGGGGAATCTGCAGGCTCAAGGGTGCCACCGGAGGGGGCGGGGATTGCAGTTGCTCATTGGCGTAGAGCCTGTCGAGCAAATCGTGGTCGACGTCGCTTGCGGGCAGATCGAACAGCACCTGCCCTTCACGCAAGCCGATGATGCGCGAGAAGTTGCTCAGCGCCAGGTCCACCGCATGCAGGCTGGCGACCAGCGTCACCTTGTGCTCGCGCGCGTGGCGGCAGAGGGTCGACAGGGTGTGCCCGGCCAATACCGGGTCCATCGCCGACACCGGTTCATCGGCCAGCAACACCTCGGGCGCCTGGTACAGCACGCGGGCAATGCCCACGCGTTGCAGCTGGCCACCGGACAATTGCTGGCATTGGGCGAACAGCTTGTCGCCCAGGTCCAGCTTGAGCAGTGCCGCCCGAGCCCCAGGAACGTCCACCGGATGCAGCAGGTTCAGCAGGCTTTTGGCAAAACCCCATTGGCCGAGTTTTCCGGCCAGCACCGCCGTGACCACCCGTTGCCGCGGTGGCAGTGGCGGTGCCTGGTGCACCAGGCCGATGCGCGCCCGCAAGCGTTGGCGCTGGCTGGCGCCGAGCTGCCAGGCTTGCTCGCCGAGCACTTCGACCGTGCCGCTGCCGGGGCGCAGGGCGGTGGCCAGCAGGTTCAGCAGGCTCGACTTGCCGGCACCGGAGGGGCCGATGATCGCCACCTGCTCACCGGCGCCGATGTGCAGGTCGACCTCATGCAGCGCCCGCACGCCATTGCCATGGGTGAGGCTGACCCGGTTCAGATGCAAGGTCATTTCAGCAGGTCGGCAGCGCGTGCGGCTTCCTCGATGCCCTTGTAGTTCTCGGGACTGGTCTCGATGAAGCGGCTGGCGGCTTGCAGGTCGAGGATCGCCTTTTGCTCAGGGTTGGCCGGGTCGAGCGCGAGGAAAGCGGCCTTGATTTTCGCGGCCAGGGCCGGGTCGAGGGTGCCGCGCACGGTCCAGTTGTAGTCGAAGTAGGCCGGTGTGGTGGCGAAGACCTTGACCTTGTTGGTATCGACCTTGCCGGCGGCTACCAGTTTTTCCCAGACGCTGGCGTTGAGCACGCCTGCATCCACCTTGCCGGCCTGAACCCAGGCAACGGTGGCGTCATGGGCACCGGAGTAGCCGACGCGGCTGAAATAGGTTTCCGGCTTGATGCCGTCCTTCAGCATGAAGTAGCGCGGCATCAGGCTGCCGGAGGTGGAGGACACCGAACCGAAGGCGAAGGACTTGCCCTTGAGGTCGGCCAGCGATTTGACGTTCGGGTCGGCCGTGATGAATTTGCTGGTGAACTGGGCATCCTGTTCGCGCTGTACCAGCGGTATGGCATTGCCGGTTTTCAGGCGCGCCTGGACGAAGGTGAAGCCGCCCAGCCAGGCCATGTCGATGCGGTCGGTAGCCAGCGCTTCAACCACGGCCGGGTAGTCGGACACCGGTACGAACTCGACCTTCATGCCCAACTGCTTCTCCAGGTATTCGCCCAATGGCTTGAACTTGCGCAACAGTTCGGTGGGGGCTTCGTCGGGAATGGCGCTGACCTTGAGGGTCTCGGCAGCCTGAGCCAGCAGGGTGGAAAGGGACAAGGTCAGGCCGACGGCCAATGCCAGGGTGCGTTTGAGCATGGAGGTTCTCCGGTTCAATAGCGGAAAAATGTCGATGCGCCCCGCACAAGCTGATTGCTGCACGACGCTTCGTGAGGGTAGACGAAAACGTCGGGATTATAGAGGCATTGCGCGCGATCCTGTAGGAGCGAGCATGCTCGCGATGGACGTCAACGATGACGCGGGCATCCTGAATGCCCGTGGCGCTCTCCGGTTTTTCGCGAGCGTGCTCGCTCCTACAGGGTGTCCCGTTAGTCGGGGGGGCTTACATCTTCGCCAGCGCCTGCGCCAAATCAGCCCGCAAGTCTTCCACGTCCTCGACTCCAACTGATAAACGCACCAGCCCATCGCCGATCCCTAACTGCGCACGGGTGGCAACAGGAATGGTGGCATGGGTCATGATCGCCGGGTGTTCGATCAGGCTTTCCACGCCGCCCAGGCTCTCGGCCAAAGCGAAGATCTGCACGCTCTCAAGGAAGCGTTTGGCGCCTGCCAGATCGCTGTTAAGGTCGAGGGCGATCATTCCGCCGAACCCGCGCATTTGCCGGCAAGCCAATTCGTGCTGCGGGTGCGAGGGCAGACCGGGGTAGTAGACCCTGGAGACTTGTGGCTGACGCTCCAGCCATTGCGCCAGCTCCAGGGCGTTGCTGCAGTGGCGTTCCATACGCAGGGCCAGAGTCTTCACGCCGCGCAGGGTGAGGAAGGCGTCGAACGGCCCGGCGATCGCCCCCACGGCGTTTTGCAGGAAACCCAGGCGCTCGGCCAGCTCGGCATTTTGCCCGACCACGGCGATGCCGCCGATCACGTCGGAGTGGCCATTGAGGTACTTGGTGGTCGAGTGCAACACGATGTCAAAACCCAGATCCAGCGGGCGCTGGATGTACGGACTGGCGAAGGTATTGTCGGCTACGCAAATGATCCCGCGTGAGCGGCAGATGCGAGCGAGGGCGGCCAGATCGCAAAGGCGCAGCAGGGGATTGCTCGGCGTCTCGACCATGACCATTCGCGTGTCGTCTTCCAGCGCTGCCTCGAAGGCGGACAGATCCGTCAGGTCGACGAAGCTGAAACGGTGCCCGGCGCTGCGCTGGCGCACCTTGTCGAACAGGCGGAAGGTGCCACCGTACAAGTCATTGCCGGAGACGACGTGCGAGCCGGCGTCGAGCAGTTCGAGCACGGTGGAAATAGTCGCCAGCCCCGACGCAAAGGCAAAGGCCTGGGTACCGCCTTCGAGGTCCGCGACGCAACGCTCCAGGGCCCAGCGCGTCGGGTTGTGCGAGCGTCCGTAGTCAAGGCCCTTGTGCACGCCGGGGCTCTGTTGCAGGTAGGTGGAGTTGGCGTAGATCGGCGGCATCAAGGCCCCGGTGGACGGGTCCGGTGCTTGCCCGGCATGGATCACCCGGGTCGCGAAGCCCTGTGGCCGGGAGTTTTTGTCCTGTTGACTCATGGCAGGGATCTCCGCAAGTGATTAAGCATGTCGGTTCGGGTAATCAGTCCGTGAAAACCCGAGGCATCCTTGATGATCGCCACGAGGCCTCGGCCCAGTTCAGCCTCCAGTTCCGCCAGGGTGGCGTCGGGGGCCAAGGTCTGCAGTTTGTCGGTCATGGCGCTGGCCACGGTCTTGCGAAAGTGCGCCGCGTCTTCGTGCACCCCGAGCAGAATGTCGGATTCGTCGATGACCCCGACCAGTTGCTGCCCGCCCACCAGCACCGGCAGTTGCGAGACGTCCGCCAGGCGCATGCGCTGGAACGCGGTGAGCAGGGTGTCGTCGGGGCCGACGCTGATCACCCGGCCATCCTCGAAACGCCGCGCGACCAGGTCGCGCAGGTCGCCGTAATGCTTGCGTTGCAACAGGCCCTGGTCGTTCATCCACTGGTCGTTGTAGACCTTGGACAGGTAACGGGTACCGGTGTCGCAGACGAAGCTGACCACCCGTTTCGGCTCGGTTTGCTCGCGGCAGTAACGCAAGGCCGCCGCCAGCAATGTCCCGGTCGAAGAACCACCGAGAATGCCTTCGGCGCGCAGCAACTGGCGGGCGTGATCGAAGCTTTCTTCATCGCTGATCGAATAGGCGTGACGCACGCTGGAAAGGTCGGCAATCGATGGAATGAAGTCTTCGCCAATACCTTCCACCGCCCAGGAACCGGGGGTGGGGAGGGTGCCGCCGCGGCTGTATTCGGCCATCACCGAACCGATCGGGTCGGCCAGGATCATTTCCAGGTCCGGTTGTACCCGTTTGAAGAAGCGGGTCAGGCCGGTGAGGGTGCCGGCTGACCCGACGCCGACGACGATGGCATCCAGGTCATGCTGGGTCTGTGCCCAGATCTCCGGCGCGGTGCTGCACTCATGGGCCAGCGGGTTGGCGGGGTTGTTGAACTGGTCGGCGAAGAAGGCATCGGGAATGTCCTGCGCCAACCGTGCGGCGACGTCCTGGTAATACTCCGGATGGCCTTTGCCGACATCGGAACGGGTGATGTGCACCTCGGCGCCCATTGCCTTGAGGTGCAGGACTTTTTCCGTGGACATCTTGTCCGGCACCACCAGCACCACCCGGTAGCCTTTGGCCCGGCCGACCAGCGCCAGGCCCAGGCCCGTGTTGCCGGCGGTGGCCTCGACAATGGTGCCACCGGGGCGCAGCCGGCCATCGCGCTCGGCGGCGTCGATCATCGCCAGACCGATGCGGTCCTTGATCGAACCACCGGGGTTCTGGGATTCGAGCTTGAGAAACAGTGTGCAGGGGCCGGTATCGAAACGGCTGACGCGCACCAGTGGCGTGTTGCCGATCAGTTCGAGCACGGCGGGGCGTGAATTGCCTGGCATGTCATCTCCTCCTTGCGTAGCTCCTGATGTAGCTGTGCTGCGAATGAACAGCGACCTGCGATAAGCATCGAGTACTCGTCACAGGCAAGGGTTCGTTTGGACCATAGGCCGGGATCGGGTCACCCGCAACCTTGTGCAGCCAGCCGGTAGGCTCGTCGCTTTTTGCTCCGGAACGAGGGTGCAAGTCGGCCAGGCCGTTTGTCGGATGTATGGTTCTGCCCAGAAGAGGGCTCGGTGGATAAGCCGCCAAACGGCGTGCAGCGGGGCGCAAGCGGGTTGGACGGTAGCCCGTCATCAAGTCCCGGCACACATGGAACTGATAAAAATTGCAGGCGTCAAAGCTTTACGGGCGGTTCGGCGTGGTGATGGTCACGGGGTCGAATTGGAACCCCAGGATTTAAAGGCGGGAGGTTGGTGATGGTCATGGCGAGATTGACGATGATCAAGTTCTTTGCGGCTTACCTGGCCGCATGTGTCTTCCTGCAATGGGTCGTGGGCCAGGCGTCTCCCTGGATTGCCTCGCACCTTCTGCTGCCCTGGATTCTTTAGCGCAGCGCTGAATATCAAAAAATATCCGCACCTCTCGAATGCATTCAACCCAATGCACGCGGGGAACCATTCCCCGCGTTGCACTTCATGTCTGTGCCAATCGCTGAGTTAACCTGCAACGACCGGTTCAACGGCGTGATCGGGCCGGCTCCTTTGAACCGGCCTTTGTCTCAATCCTTTGAACGTCACGCCGCCATCATCCAGCGATTAATGGAATGGGAAGATGTAGTTCATCCAGGCCGCCATGCGCAGGAGGATTTTGCGCATCATGGCAATGTGGGTGAAATGCTGGCTGTAGAGCGCCGCCTGGCCGTAGGCACCGCCGGGCATCAGCTTGGCATACGGGGCGAAATCGGGGTCGGTGATTTCAATGATCACCGGAACCCGACCGGCCGGTGGTGAGCCGGTAAAGCCGATGAGCGAGCCGGAAGGTTGGACCTGACCTTCGGCGATGACTTCAAGGACGCTTTTGACCTTGCCCTCGAAAACCTTACCCGGAATGCCGTCGAAAGCGACTTCGGCCTCATCGCCGACCGTCAGGCGCAGCAGGCTGTTCTGGCGCATCCACGCCGCGAAATATTGGCCTTCATCGGGGATGAACACCATCGAGGGGCGTAGCGGGAACTTCGTCGCCATCATGCCCGGACGCAACGACACATGGGTGACGAAGCCTTTGCTCGGTGCGCGCACCGTCGTGTTGTCGAGTTCGTATTGCGCGCCGTCGAGTTGCGCCTGCAGGTCATCAGTACGGGAAACGACGACATCCAGTTCCCGTTGGGTGGCGAAGTTACGCTTGATCAGTTCGCTGATTCGGGCGCGGTCAGCTTTGGCCACCAACAGTTGGGCCTTGAGCGACTTCACTCGATACTCGAAGGGGGCCGGGTCGATCCGAAACAGCACATCGCCCTTTTCCAGGCGTTCGTTGCCCTGGACCGGCACGTCGATCACCTGGCCTGTGACCACGGGAATCACCGGGACGGAGACGAAATACGAACGTGCAACCTCCGAGTAGGGATGGTTGTAGTTCATCACGAAAATCATCGCGCCAACGATCAGGATCCCGCCCAATACAGCGGTGGGGACCGTCCATTTGTTCAAGGGGATGCGGAAGATCTTGAAGATTGCAACGCAGATGGCGGTGTAAGTCAGTACCAGTAAAAGATCCATGGGTCAGATTCCCTCGCCACTGTTGTCGGTCGGCAACCTGTGCTGCGCCGTTCCTGTCGCTGTCTCCAGGTGCGCGACGCGGCTTTGCAGTTCTGCGACTTGTTGTTCCAGATGCACAACATGGGCGTGCCCTGATTTTCCATCACTGAACCCCCAGCCCCGGTCTTCCCGGTATGCCATCGCCCAGATCCATAGGAACGGCCACAGCGCATGCAGGGTAAACAGGCTGACCCAGCCCGTGGCGTGAATCGCATCCTGGTGCGGATGATTGCGGTGGACCGCAATTTCATAAGGAATGTCGTGGAGCAGGATAATCCCGTAGAACAGGACAAGTCCGACAAAGAACAACAGCCCCAACGCGAAGTAATCAAGCATCAATTGTCTCTCTGTGAATCAGTTGGCGTACTCGCTCCAGTGTAGCCGCTCAATCTACACTTGAAGAGCCGGTATCGGCGGATGAGCCGGACGGTACTCAACGAGCAGGACATGGAGAGGGTGGGCAATGCAAAATAATTAAAAACAGAAGCGGGCCCCGGTGCTTGATCCAGTCGAGCACATTACAGAAGTTGTATTCGGCCTGTTAATGGCCATGACGTTCACCGGAACCATCAGTGTGGCGACGGCAGACCAGGCAGCGCAAGAGCGCTCGATGATGATTGCCGCGCTCGGCTGTAACCTTGCCTGGGGCTGGCGGACGCTGTCATGTATCTGTCATCGCCGGCTGGATGCTGGCCAAATACGCTAACACCAAACCTTGGCAGGGCGGGGTGGCCCTGGCGCTCACAGGTAGCGTGCTGATCGTCGCCATCATCGCGCTCGGTGGCTAGAGATTTTCACCCGGCAGCACATTGAGTATTCATTCTCATTTACAATGCCCTTCCACTTACGCAGGGCAGTCGGGTATGGATGTGCTCGCCGATCTACATCGTTACCTGATCAGGTGGGTGATCGAGCCGGTCACCCACCAGTTTCTTGGCATCTTCGATGTCAATGGACGCCTGGGAGTGGTCTTTCTCTGCGTTTCCTACGGCGTCGCCTATGGCCTGTTTCGATTCAGAACGTCTCGCGGATTGACCGGGGCGCGCTCCTTCGGGCAGTTCCTCGGCGGGCGGCGGGTTTACCTGCACCGCTCGGCGCTGCTCGATTACCGCTACTACTTCGTGCTCGCCATCCTGAAAGTGGCGCTGGTGCTGCCGATTGTCGGGCTGGTTGATCCCTATGTGCTGCGTTCAGCGGACTACATCAGATTTTTCTCCAACCTGTGGGGCGCGCGCGCGCAAGTGGGGGAGAACCTCGGGCTTTCCCTGCTCTACGGCCTGGGCGTGTTCCTGGTCAAGGATTTCGCTCATTACTGGAACCACCGGGCCTTTCATTCGCGCTACTTGTGGGCATTTCACAAAGTCCATCATTCGGCGCCCGTGCTGGTGCCGGCTACGGCAAGCCGGGTGCATTTTCTTGAAGAACTCGTCGAAAAGCTGGTGGATATCATCTGCCTGGGCCTCTATGCCGGAGTCTTCTGGTACGCCTGTGGCGGCGAGGTCAGCCGCTATACCCTGTTTGGCGTGACGTGGATTGTGTTCATCTTCAACGGTCTGGCGGCCAACCTGCGGCATAGCCATGTGTGGTTTTCATTCGGGCCGGTGATCGAGCGGGTGCTGAGCAGTCCCGCGCAGCATCAGATTCACCACAGCGATGCGCCGCGGCATTTCAACAAGAACTTCGGTATCAACCTGTCACTGTGGGACTGGATGTTCGGCACGCTCTATGTCACCCGGTCGACCCCGGAAGCAATCCGCTTCGGCACTGGTGAGCAGGATCACGAGCGTTACCTGACGCTTCACGGCCTGATCATCACGCCCTTTGTCGACGTTGCCCGCAAGTTTTTCCCCCCCAGACGCCCGCAATCGAACTTGACCGAGCCTGGACGAAGCCTGTCTGATCCGTATTTTCCTGCGCAATCTGCATCTGTAACGAAAACAGTCACCGGCCCACAATAACTCATCGGCAGGGTCATCCGCCCGGCGCACAACAGCGCAGTACGACCCTGTACAGCAACTTCATGAGCTGGGAGGCCATATGGCCAGAATGACGATTTTTCTCGGTGGTTTTCTGCTGTTGACCATTTTGATCGGGGCACTGGCGACCATTCCTCCGGGGTGAAGAGGGCGCCGAAGAATGCGAGCGATTGGGTGCTGATCGAGTCGCCCGAACGCAACTTAATGCGCACAGGTTCACCTTGACCGGGGTCCTGCCAGACTCCGTTACCGCGGCGGACTTCGTCTTTGCCTGAGTGATCGGCCCATGCTCACGCCTGGCGAGGGCGTGAGCATGCCGAGGAAGCTTCAGCGACGCTAATCGTCAAAGCGGCTCCATCAACTCCACCTGCTGCTACTTGCAGTTGCCGGCCTTACGAAATCCGGCGGCCTGGGCGGCAGCTTCAGAGTCAAAAGTTATCTGGTTTTTTTCCGACACTTGAGCATAACCAGGGCAACCGATTGAGAGGTGATACACCTGGCTCTTGCGGTTGCCAATGATCAAGCCTGCCCCGGTCGCTTTCGCCAGGGTTGGCTGGGCCGTTACTGGCACGGGTTTCCCGGCAATGGCGCTGACGGTTCCATCACCCGCCGCCTTGTATCCTTGCGTCCATTGACGGTCACCCGTCACGAAAGGGTTCGAGTGCCCCATGATTGAGGCAATGCGACTATCGCGCACTTTCTCCCAGGCCGAGACCGGGTACTGCTTGTCCCAGGCCATCAGTAGTTGTTGCTGCTGACGTGACATGTTCAGATTGTATCGATCGAACATGTAAAAGGTCGTCCTCGCGACCAGGCCTTTGACCTCGTCACGGGGTTCGGCGGCTCGTTGATCAAAATCAACCCGGGTCTTGCATTGCCCATACTGCGGCGCTACGCCGGGGGTCATTGCGTAGTTGAAATTACTACGGTCGCCGTTCACTTCCCCAACAGACGGGTAGAGATTGAACAGGTCCGCTTCCATGGCTCGGAAGACCGGATCGTCGTCCACGCAGTGCTCTCGACCGCCGTTCTTCCAGCACTGGCGTTGGTTACCGAATGTCCAGGCAGGAACTATATGTTCCCACTCAGTCCGCTCGGCGCGGTTTTGCTGTTTTCTGGTTTGATAGCCGCAAGAATCAGGGTCAATACGGCCACCCGACTTGCCTACCCATGTCCACTTGCAACCGCAGTACAACTCGCCAAGGGCACTGTTCGCCTGGTCGAGGTAGATTTTCTGTTTTGCTATGACCTTGGCTTCGGAAAAGTTCGACGGAGGGCTTGAGAAGGCGGGGGTGATTACCGAGAGCACCAGCGCTACTACGGACAGCAGTTTTTTCATTGGAAAACATTGGCTTATGAAGAGGGCGCGCATTATACCCACGATCTGCGCGCATGCCGCTGGAAAGCGCGTATCCAGGATGTTGCCACTGAGCCTGGTGTTGAGTGCAACGAGGCGTTTCACCGCCGACCGCCATCCATGCAATCACCATCCAGTGCGCATCGGCATGACTGGTCGGAGCCAGGCTTGAGGCGAGCCGTTAATTTTTTACGCTTTTTTTACGATAAGCGGTTTGGTCCGCAACGATACTGGCCGCGATTTTATTAATCGCCCAAGCGTCTGCATTCCTGATGACGCTGGCAATGTATTGCCCAAGGATGGCATGCACCTCTTTCCCGCAATTTGAGAGAAGCGACCCTTGAGTGAAACAGCGACCCGTGCACATTCAGATTCCCAATCCCAATCCAAGGCGTCAGGAGTGGGCTTGCTCGTCGCCGCCGTCGGAGTGGTTTACGGGGACATTGGCACCAGCCCCCTCTACACGCTCAAGGAAGTATTTTCCGGCCACTACGGCGTTCAGGTAAATCACGACGGAGTGCTGGGCATTCTATCGTTGATCTTTTGGTCACTGATCTGGGTGGTCTCGATCAAATACGTGCTGTTCATCCTGCGTGCCAACAACCAGGGCGAAGGCGGCATCATGGCGTTGACGGCGCTAGCGCGCCGCGCGGCCGCACCTTATCCGCACATGAGCAAGGTTCTGGTACTGCTTGGCCTGTTCGGTGCAGCACTTTTTTATGGGGACAGCATGATCACCCCGGCTATTTCTGTGCTCTCTGCGGTTGAAGGACTACAACTGGCGTTTGACGGAATAGAACACTGGGTCGTGCCCTTGTCGGTGATTGTGCTGGTGGCGCTGTTCTTGATACAGAAACATGGCACGGCTCGAATCGGTATCCTGTTTGGCCCCATCATGGTGCTGTGGTTTGTGGTGTTGGGTGCACTTGGTATCTACGGTATTTCGCTGCGTCCGGAAGTGCTGCAAGCACTGAACCCTGTATGGGCTGTGCAATTCTTCGTGGTTCATCCGGGAATGGGTGTGGCTATCCTGGGTGCTGTGGTGTTGGCATTGACCGGTGCTGAAGCGCTGTATGCCGACATGGGCCACTTTGGTCGCAAACCGATTGCGCGTGCCTGGTTCATCCTCGTGTTGCCGGGCCTGGTGCTCAATTACTTTGGCCAGGGCGCGTTGATCCTGGGCAACCCGGAGACTGTGCGTAACCCGTTCTATTTGCTGGCACCCGACTGGGCGCTCTTGCCGATGGTTGCACTCTCCACACTGGCGACCATCATCGCTTCCCAAGCCGTGATTTCGGGCGCTTTCTCCCTGACTAGCCAGGCCATCCAGCTTGGGTATATCCCTCGCATGTTCATCCAGCACACCTCCAGCCATGAGCAGGGGCAGATCTACATCGGTACGGTTAACTGGGCGTTGATGGTGGGTGTCGTGCTGCTGGTGCTTGGTTTCGAGTCGTCCAGTGCTTTGGCTGCGGCTTATGGCGTCGCGGTGACGGGGACCATGCTGATCACAACAATCCTGTCCTCGGCTGTCGTCCTGCTCCTATGGAAAACACCGCGCTGGGTGGCCATTCCAATGTTGCTCGGATTTTTGCTGGTAGACAGCCTGTATTTCGCGGCCAACGCCGCAAAGATTTTTCAGGGCGGTGCGTTTCCGGTGATTGCCGGCATTGGTCTGTTCATTTTGATGACGACCTGGAAGCGGGGCAGAAAGATTATCGTTGAGCGGCTGGATGAAACTGCACTTCCTCTACCGCTGTTCATCGGCAGCATCCGTACGCAGCCTCCCCATCGCGTACAAGGCACGGCAGTGTTCCTTACGGCCAGGGCAGATGCTGTTCCTCATGCGCTGCTGCACAACCTGCTGCATAACCAGGTTTTGCATGAGCAAGTGGTGTTACTCACTGTGGTTTCCGAAGACAGCCCGCGCGTGGCTGCTGACCGGCGATTTGAGGTTGAAGCCTATGGCGAAGGTTTCTTTCGGGTCAGTCTGCACTTCGGATTTATGGAGGAGCCGGATGTTCCTCTGACCCTGAGTCTGTGTCACTTGTCCGAGCTGGATTTCAGTCCGATGCGCACCACCTATTTCCTCAGCCGGGAGACGGTGATCCCGACCAAGCGCATCGGTATGGCCCGTTGGCGAGAAAGCCTGTTCGCGTTTTTGCTCAAGAACGCCAACAGCAACCTGAAGTACTTCAAGTTGCCGTTGAATCGGGTGATTGAGCTGGGTACACAGGTTGAGATGTAAAGAGTCATCGCGCATCCAGGGTGGCTTTTAGCGCTTGATGTGGGGCATTCGTGGTGGATGACCCACGCCTGCGAGGCTTGCCGGCGATGGCGGCGTGTCAGGCGCCAAGGATGGTGGATGTGAGGGCCTCATCGCTGGCAAGCCAGCTCATACAGGTTTCCATGGGGAATTCAACATCCGCGCATGGCACAAATCCCTTGTGGGAGCTGGCCTGCCGGCGATGGCGGCAGGTCAGACGCCGAGGATGGTGAATGTGAGGGCCTCATCGCGAACAAGCTTGCTCCTGCAAGATTGTTTTCAGCCAATCCAGGCGTCGATTCGAGTCGTTATCCAGTCCCTGCCGTAAGCAAGCACGCTATCTGCAATTGCCGTCGGAAAATGAATAAACCCGTGGGGCGAGGAGGGTAGCAAGTGCACTTCGACAGGGGCAGATTTCATCCAGCGATCGGCTAATTGGAGTGTGTCATCTCTCAGGGGATCAAGTTCACCGGCAAACATGAGCGCTGGCGGGAAATCCGTGAAGTCGCCGTACAGCGGTGACAAAGGTGGCTGCCGGCGTTGCGGGTCAGTCAGGCCCGGCGTCAGCAGGCGAAAAGCTTCGACCATGCCCGGGCCGTCCAGCACCAGCGTTTGCGGGGGCGCCGCACGGACGCTTGGTGTTCCCGTCAAATCGTAGACGCCGTAATACAACAGCGCACCGCTGACCCGCTGCAGCAAGCCGGGCGATTGCTTTAACGCCAGCATCGTTGCCGCTGCAAGATGAGCCCCTGCCGATTCACCCACGACGATAACAGGAAGGTCTGCAAACTCTCGACAGTCGTCATCCAATAGCCAGCGAGCGGCACAAAGGCAGTCCTCCATCAGACCTTGAACCGGAGTCGATACGGCAAGCCGGTAGTCGACCGAGACAACCGTAACGCCGCAGGCGTTCACCATGGCAAGGTTAAAGTCGTCATTCATCTGCGCATTGCCGATTACCCAGCCGCCCCCATGGAAATCAAGCACAACGCCCTTTGCTTTGCCTCTGGGCCGGATGATCCGAACGGGCACTTGGTCGCCGCCCGCACCCACTACCTTTGTTTCAGCCTTGAGCCCGTGCTTGAGCAATTTTCCCGCGCCGCCGATTTGACTGGCGCGCAACAGCGCCTGGATCACATGGGGGGTGATGCGGTTGCGGATTCGAAAGCGCGGTATCCAGGCGAGCTTTTTGTTGAAGTTGCGCACTTGCAGCAACTCCCGTTCGCCTACTGGCCATGGCGCTTTAGTACCCGATTCGAAATTCGTCATCAGCGGTTATTACACCCCATGGATAAGTTCAGCGCTGCGGCTATACAAAGCCACCCAAGGTCGCGGGCCAGGAGGAAAACAAGAGAGATCATCTGTCCCTGGCTGAGATCAGCGGTCTGGGGTTCAAAGATCATGTCGACTTATTAACGGACGCCCAGTGAAGCGAAAAGTTTTGCTGGGGAGCGGACATTTCTCTGATTCTGCGCAGGTGAGTCCGGGCTCGGCAGCGGGCTGCGCAATTGGAGAATCTGCTGCGCAATCGGGGAGGTTGGCAGGTGGTGCAATGGCTAGTTTAGAGCGCACCGATCAGCATGAACTGGCTCCAGGAAGGCCTATGCAGCCCAGGCGTTGCCAACGCCCATCGTGGATTTGGACTAAGGGAAACCTTTAGCCGGCTTGGAGATTACCCCCCAACGAATGCTGTTCGTCTTGATATCGGCGCGACGCTGACTGGCATACCTTGCGTAGAAGGGAAGCGCGTCGTCGTAGCGGACTGTTGCATTGAGCCCGCCTGGCGTTTTACCCCATAACAACAAGAGGTCTGACAATGCTCCAACCCATGGTCCTTTACGTCCCTGATGCAATCCGTCTTTTGCTGTAGTTGTCTGCCGTGCACTTTTCCGGTCGCTGGATTGTTACATCGTCGCCCGGCGTTTTTCAGTTTGATTTCGCTCCTATAAATACAGTGCCCGAGCACATACAGATGTGGAGATGTCAGATGTATCAGGTAAAGCAATCTTGCCGTGGGCTCGGTATTGCCAGTGCGCTCGGAGTAATCTGTTCGCCACTGGCAGCCTATGCCGATGTTATTGATGACAGTCACTTCAAAGTGGATACGCGTAACTTCTACTTGCACCGTAACTACACCAATACCAATGCGCCGGTTTCAGAAGTGCATAGCTGGTCTCAGGGTTTCGATGCGCAGTTTACCTCCGGTTACACCGACACAGCCCTGGCCATCGGCCTTGATGTGGATGCGCAATACGCCGTGCGCCTGGATTCGTCAGGCAACGATGGTTCGCTACCGTACAGCGTGAGCGATCAGCAGACGGCGGATGACTACAGTCGTGCCGGTGCCACCTTCAAGATGCGCTACAGCAAGACCGAATTGAAGGTCGGTGATCTGCGCCCACAATTGCCGGTGGCGTCCGATGACCCGAGTCGACAACTGGATACCATCTACCAGGGGGCTGTGGTCGAGTCCAGGGAAGTTGACGGATTGATGCTGACCGGTGGCCGTTTCTGGTCTGCCGCTACACGGGAGTCTTCCAACCACGAGAAACTCTACAAGTTTGGCTCCACTGATAACCTCGACAGTGATGGCCTGGACTTTGGTGGTGCTACTTACGACATTACCAAGAACCTGCAAGCCAGTTATTTCTATGGCGTGTTGCACGATATTTATCAGCAACACTATTTCGGCCTGATGCATATGGCCGACCTGGGCAATGGCTACAAACTAAAAACCGACTTGCGTTACTTCAATAACAATGAAGATGGCAGTGCATTGAACGGTGAAGTAGACAACCGCTCCTACGGAGCCTTGTTCACCTTGCTCAAGGGCGCCCACATGTTTGGCCTCAGTTACCAGCGCATGCTTGGTGACAGCGTGTTCCCGACCATGAACGGTTATATCCCGCAACCTTACCTGGTGCACTGGTCGTCCCTGGGGTTTGTCCGCCCGGATGAAAAGTCCTGGGGTGCACGCTACAGCTATGACTTTGCCGGGATGGGTATGCCGGGGCTGAAGTTCTACACCCGCTACATCAAGGGTACCCACTGGGATCGTGGCGCAAACTTGAGCGACAACCAGGAAAGCGAACGCTTTCTGGGGCTCAACTACGTGGTGCAGAGCGGGGCGCTGCAGGGCCTTGGGCTGGACCTGCGCAACATCGATGTAAAACAGAAGTACGGCTACGACTACAACGAATTCCGTGTCGCCACGACGTACACCTGGAAGTTCTGGTAAGCCCGGTCCACCCGGTGTTTGACCCCATAACAATAAGAGGCCTGAGCATGTTCGAACCCATTGTCCTTTACATCTGCCCTGCAACTTCCCAGTCGGTGCTCTGTGCACCGTCACCCGGCGCGCTGCGCACATGAGCGGATTCCAAGAGGAGCAAACACTAATGAATGTCCAGGTCGATAACGCGGTCCTGCAGCACAAGAAAACCTATTTTTACGAGTGGTATGTGGTGGCCCTGTGCATGGTCGCCTACATCTTTTCGTTTGTGGATCGGCAGATCCTGGCGCTGATGATCGAGCCGATCAAAGCCGACCTGCAAATCAGCGACACCCAGTTCAGCTTGCTGCACGGGCTGGCGTTTTCCTTGTTCTACGCATTCATGGGCATGCCCATCGCCTACCTGGCCGACCGTTTCTCCCGACCGAAGATCATCGCCGTCGGCGTGGTTTTCTGGAGCCTGGCGACTGCCGCCTGCGGCATGAGCAAAAACTTCCTGCACATGTTCCTCGCGCGCATTGGCGTCGGCGTCGGCGAAGCGGCGCTGTCGCCCTCGGCCTACTCGATGTTCAGCGACATGTTTCCCAAGGAAAAACTTGGCCGGGCAGTCGGCATCTATTCGATCGGCTCGTTTGTGGGTGGCGGCCTGGCGTTCCTGGTGGGCGGCTATGTGATCGCGATGCTCAAGGATATGAACACCATCGAAGTCGCGGTTCTCGGTGCGATGAAGGCCTGGCAGCTGGCGTTTTTCATTGTCGGCCTGCCTGGCATCGTGGTCGGCCTGTTGATCTGGCTCACCGTGCGTGACCCGGCGCGCAAGGGTTTGCAGATTGATGCTTCGGGCCGGCCGAAGAAGGTCGCGCTGAGCGATGGCTTGCGCTTCCTCGGGCGCCACCGCGCCACCTTTGCCTGCCATTACCTGGGCTTTTCGTTCTACGCCATGGTGCTTTTCTGCATGATGAGCTGGAGCCCGGCGCTGTACATCCGCAAGTTCGGGATGACCCCGGTAGAGGCGGGTTACATGCTCGGCACCGTGCTGTTGCTGGCCAACACCGCCGGGGTGTTGTTCGGTGGCTGGCTCACCGATTATCTGGCCAAAAAAGGGCATCAGGATGCCGCGATGCGCACCGGGGTGATCGGTGCCCTCGGCATGGCAGTGCCGGCCGTACTGTTCCCGCAAGTCGATCAACTGTGGCTGTCGGTAGCCCTGTTGGTACCCGCGATGTTCTTTGCCTCGTTCCCGATGCCGGCGTCCACGGCGGCCATGCAGATCCTCGCGCCCAATCAGGTGCGCGCGCAGGTTTCGGCCGTGTTCCTGTTGATCAGCAATCTGCTGGGGCTGGGACTTGGCACCACGCTGGTGGCGCTGTTGACCGACCGTTACTTCGGCTCGCCGGCAGCGGTGGGCTCGTCGATGTCGCTGGTGATTGCTGGCGCCTCGGTGTTAACCGTGCTTCTGCTATGGCGTGGTTGCCGTCGTTTCCGCGAAAGCTATGCCAGGGAATACCCTACCCGGGCGTGAGATGAATACGCCAGTACTTGGGCCTCGCTGCGTTTCCACGCAGCGGGGCCGCTCCGCTTCAGGTCAGGAGAGCCTCTGATGTTGAATGACGTACACCTGCTGGAACGCCACAGCCTGCTCAGCTCCGCCGATTACCGCGAGATCAAGGACAAGGTCAGCCAATACCTGTGCCCGCATAGCTTCAACGTACTGCGCGACAAGCCCATCCATACCCGGCTTAACGGCGTTTTTTTCGGCGATTCGGCGCTGCTCGACCTGAGTTATGGCGCGCCGGTGGAGATTACCATCGGCGACATTGCCGATCAGTACCTGTTCCGCATTACCTTGCAGGGGCATTGCGAGGTGGCCCACGGGCGGCGCAGCGCGGCGATGCAGTCGGGCTACCTGAGCGTGTCATCGCCATTCGCGCAAAGCCGCATCGTCACCGATGGGCAATGTCGCAACCTGATCCTGCGTGTCGACCGTGATGCCCTGGAGACGCAGTTGCAACGCCTGCTCGGCCGCAGCCTGCGCCAGTCGGTGATCTTTGATGTCAGCGTCGATCACCTGGGCGCCGGCGTCGTCAGCCTCTATCACACCCTGGATTACATTTGCCGGCTCTACGGCAGCGGCGTGGACGGATCGCGCCTGGCCAGCGGCCTGTCCGAATACCTGATGCAACTGCTGCTCACACAGTTACCGCATAACTACTCGGCGGACCTGTTGAGCGACTCGCGCGCACCGCTGCCGCACCACGTGAAAAAGGCCCGTGATTACATCGAGGAGCACCTCGACGAACCGATCAGCCTGGCGACGTTGAGCGAACTGTGTGGCGTCTCGGTGCGCACTCTGCAGAATGGCTTCAATCAGTTCCTCCAGCAGGCGCCGGTCGAGTACATCCGTGACCGTCGCCTGGCAGTGATCCATGAGTCGCTCAGGCAGGGCAGGGCCGGCGAAACCGTCACCGATATCCTGTTGCGTCATGGCATCAACAGCTTCGGGCATTTCTCCAGCGCCTATCGACAACGCTATGGTTGCCTGCCTTCGGACACCCTGCGGCGACGCAAGCATTGAGACTGCTGCGCAATCGGTCATTCGGCTGCGTAATCGGATAAGTCTGCGGCGCTGCGCCTCGATAGCATCGGGTCTCTGACAAGAGGAGCAACTCGATGAATATTACCGTGCTGGGTGGTGGACACGGCTGTTATGCCGCTGCTGTGGAGATGGCGGAAAAGGGGCATCAGACCCGCCTGTGGCGTCGCGACAGCGCAGCGCTCAAAGAGCTGCTGGACATCGGCAGCCTGACCATCAAGGACTACCGGGGCACTCGCCAGTTGGCCGTCGGCAATCCTGGCGACAAACTGTCCCTGACCGACAACCTGGGCGAAGCCCTGAGCGACGCGCAACTGGTCATCATCCCCTTGCCGTCGACCTCCCATGAAGACCTGGCCAGGCAAGTCGCGCCGCACCTGCACGACGGTCAGGTGGTGTTCCTGCCGCCGGGCACCTTCGGCAGTTTCGTGTTCGCCAAGGCCATGGCCGATGCGGGCAACCAGAGCAAGGTCGCTTTCGCTGAAACCGGCACGCTGCCGTACCTGGTGCGCAAGCACGGTGCCAGCGACCTGGTGATCAGTTGCTACGCCACCCGTCTGCCGACCGGCGTGTTCCCGAGCAACCTGTCCGAGCACGCTTTTGCGGTGCTGCGCGAGGCCTACCCGAGCGTCGAGCCGATTGAAGACGCCCTGAGCGGGGCGTTGATGAACGCAGGCCCCATCATTCACCCGCCGCTGATCGTGATGAACGCAGGTCCCCTGGAGCATTTCGAGGCCTGGGACATTCACAATGAGGGTACCCAGCCATCGATTCGCCGCGTGACCAACCAGCTTGATGCCGAGCGCATGGCCGTGCGCGAAGCACTGACCTACGGCGCGCCGCACTTTCCGTTGGCCGATCACTACAACACCAGCGAAGGCGAGGAGTGGATGTACGGTCGCGGTGCCCACGGCAAGTTGACCGACAGCGGCGACTGGCGCGAAGACATCGACCTGCAGAAACATCGCTACATGCTCGAAGACACGCGCCTGGGCCTGTCCTTCCTGGTATCCGTCGGCCGGTGGGCCGGTGTGCCTACCCCGGTGGCGCAGGGACTGCTGAGCATCGCATCGGCAGTCGCTGCACGGGATCTTTACGCCGAAGGTCGCACCCTGGAAAACCTCGGTCTGGCCCGTCTTGACCGGGCGCAGATGACCGAGCTGCTGACCAGGGGTTACAACTGATGAACGCTGCGTTGCCTCATGTCTGCGTGGTCGGTGCCGGCCGGATGGGCGAGGGCATTGCCCTGGCGTTCATCCATGCGGGATTGCCGGTAACCCTGATCGACATCAAGGATCGCGCCGAGCACGAGCGGCGTGGTTACTTCGAACGCGTGCGAAACAACGTGCGCAGCGAACTGCAGATGCTGGTACGCCTGGGCATGCTAGTGGAGGAGCAGGCGGACATCGCGATATCCCGGTTGACCCTGCAATCCCGAACCCTGGCCGGGGAGAACTTGCGCCTGTGCGACCTGGTGTTTGAGGCGGTGCCGGAAGTCATCGCCGTCAAGCAGCAGACCTTTGGATGGATCAGCGAGCATGTCCCGGCGTCGACCATCATCGCCTCGACCACCTCGACCTTTCTGGTCACCGAGTTGGCCGAGATGGTCAGTGAACCCCAGCGTTTCGTCAACGCGCACTGGCTCAATCCGGCGTACCTGATGCCGTTGGTGGAGGTCAGCCGCAGCCAGGCGACGTGCCCACAAGTGGTCGAGCGGTTGCTGCAACTGCTCAAGCAGATCGGCAAGGTGCCCGTGGTGTGCAACCCGGTGGCCGGCTACATCGTCCCGCGCATCCAGGCGCTGGCGATGAACGAAGCCGCGCGGATGGTCGAGGAGGGCGTGGCCAGCGCCGAAGATATCGACACCGCAGTGCGCGTCGGCTTTGGCCTGCGTTTCTCGGTGTTGGGGCTGCTGGAGTTTATCGACTGGGGCGGCGGCGACATTCTGTACTACGCCTCGCGCTACCTCAGTGGCGCGTTGGCACCTCGTTTCGAGTCGCCACAGGTGATTGCCGACAATATGCAAAACGGCCGCAATGGCTTGCGAGACGGCCAGGGGTTTTATGACTACAGCGAGCTGGATGTAGAAGCCTACAAGCAACAGCGTCTCGGCGACTTTGTTCGCAAGCTGCAACTGTCGGGGCTGACCCCCGCTTTCGAGGGCGCCTTGAGAGAGGCCTGAACACCAGGGCCCGGATGCCGGGCCCTGACTACTCCCCCGATTCTGGCGGCCATCTACCGCCCGTCGATGACACTTAAAATAATCTTTGACATGACTGCGGCTTTGGTTGAATATTTATACATCGCGTACGATCAAATCGGTTGCGATAGCAGATCATGGCCTTGCCGTTTGGAGATTCCAACCATGAACACCGAAAGTCGCCACACCCGTGATTTCCATGGCCACAACGGCCACAACGGCCACAACGGCCACAACGGCAATAACTGGATGACTGCACCAGCCGCTTGATAAGCGTTGCTTCTACACTTAATAACTCGCATACGATACGATCGCATGCAATAAAACACTGAGGAAACCGTCCATGAGCAAGATTGAAAAAGTACTGGCTACCGGCAAAACCCACACCACCCACAGCGCTGCCGGTGACTCCCTGCGCGGCCATAACGGCAACCTCGATATCGAGTTGTCTTCACCCGGTTCCGCCCAGCCAGCACACACATTCGCCGCCACCCAACCGCACCCGACCGCCGAGCAATTGTTCGCCGGGGCATGGTCGGCCTGCTACACCGCGGCGGTCGGTCTGGTGGCGCAGGAGCGCAACGTCGTGTTGCCAGCGGATCTGGCCGTCGACATCGAAGTGGACCTGGGCCAGACTGGTCCGGCCTATTTCCTTCAGGCTCGACTGACCCTGCGCGTGCCGGGATTGGCACAGGATGTCGCGACGGAACTGGCGCACATCGCCGATTCCATCTGCCCCTATTCCAAAGCGACTCGCGGCAATATCGACGTTGCCCTGAACGTGATTACGGCGTGATGCCTGGATGCGGCGACAAGCGTCGCACGCGATGCAAGCGCATACGAATTAAGCAGCCTGTAAACCTGAGGAAATCATCATGAGCAAGATCGAAAAAGTACTGGCCAGCGGCAGAACCCATACCACCCGTAGCAGCGCCGGCAATACATCGCGCGGCCATAACGGCAACCTCGACATCGAGTTGTCGTCCCCCGGCAGCACCACTGCGGCACACGTGCTTACCGGCGTGCAACCGCACCCCAAAGCCGAGCAACTGTTCGCCGGGGCGTGGTCGGCTTGCTACATCGCAGCGGTAGGGCTGGCCGCTCAACAATTGAAGGTGACGTTGCCATCCGATACGGCTGTCGATATCGAAGTCGATCTGGGCCAGACCGGTGAGCAGTACTTCCTCCAGGCTCGATTGACCCTGCGGGTGCCCGGCCTGGATGAGGGGGTTGCGACCGAACTGGCTCACAACGCCGATGCCATCTGCCCGTACTCCAAGGCCACACGGGGCAATATTGACGTTGCCATCAAGGTCCTGACTGCTTGACCCACTGCACGACCGGCTCGCCAGGGTTAAACCTGGTGAGCCGGTCGTCGGCCTGCATGGTGCTGCTTTCTGGACGACTGCCAATGGTGTGAATACTTCCGATACCATCGCATGCGATGTATAGTCGGACCCCGCGATTCATCCGTCGTGCCCATCGAGAATGCCCATGAAACCCACCGAAAAGACAGCCGCCCTCGACCTCAAGCTTGCCGATTTTCTGTGTTTTGCGGTCTATTCCTCCAACCTCGCGTTCAGCAAGGCGTATAAGCCGATGCTCGAACGGCTTGGCCTCACCTATACGCAATACATCACCCTCGTCGCGCTGTGGGAGGAAGACAACCAGACCGTGGGCAGCCTCGGCGAGAAGCTGTTCCTTGAATCCAACACCCTCACGCCGATCCTGAAGAAGCTCGAAGCGATGGGTTATCTGCTGCGCCAGCGCGATCCGCAAGACGAACGCCAGGTACGGATCAGGCTCACGAAAGAAGGACGCAAACTGCGTGAAGGCCTCTGGGAAGAAGGTTTCCCGCAAACCGGTCTTGACCCTGACGAATTCGTGCAGATGCAGAAGGCAATCGTCAAATTACGCAGCAATCTGATCCGTTCGACGAAAGACCGGGAGTAGGGCGCCAAGGCAATGTAACTGTTGCTCCAGCCATTGTTCCTCGGCGTACGCTCCTGGTGGCCTGTCGTGAATTAGACTAAACCGGGGTATGCAACGGTGGGAGTGACAAGCGTGGCGGTATTGCGATGGACTCGATGATCACAGCGGCAGCCCGCGCCCTGGCGGCGGGTGATCCCTTGGGCGCGCTGGACCGCGTGGCCTTGCGCGACGATGCACCGGCGCTGGCGCTGCGCGGTATTGCCATGGCTCAGTTGGGCGATCTGGTGCGGGCCCGGGCGCTGATCAAAAGCGCCCTGCGCGGGTTCGGCCCGAAAGAGTCGTTGTCCCGGGCCCGCTGCGTGGTAGCCGAAGCCGAGATCGCGCTGGCCTCCCGGGAACTTGGCTGGCCGGTCAAGGCGCTGGAAGCGGCGCGAATCACCCTTGAGGCGCACGGTGATCAGGTCAATGCCGATCACGCCCGCTATCTGCAAATTCGTCGACTGTTGCTGATCGGTCAGCTCGATCAAGCGCAACACCTGATCGCCGGACTTAACCCGGACCCATTGCCCCCAGCGTTGCGCACGGCCCACGAACTGGTACTGCTGGGAATTGCCCTGCGCCGCCTGCAATCGCGCGCGGCCAGGGATGCCCTGACGCGGGCACGGCGCGCGGCCGATCAAGCCGCCATTGCGGCATTGAGCGCTGAAGTTGAACACGCGGCGATGCTCCTCGACACCCCGGTTGCGCACCTGATTGCCGGGGGCGAACAGCGGCCAGTGTTGCTGGACGAAGTTGAAGCCTTGCTCGCTTCGACCTCGCTGGTGGTGGACGCCTGCCGCTACGTCGTGCGTGGCTGCGGCATGTCGGTATCCCTGGGCACACGACCGATCCTGTTCAGCCTCGCGCAAGCATTGGCCGAAGCCTGGCCAGCCGATGTTGCAAGGGAGGTGTTGATCGCCCGGGCATTTCGCCTGAAGCTTTCGGACGAGTCCCACCGCGCACGGCTGCGCGTGGAAATCGGCCGGCTGCGGGTCGCGCTCAAACCCTTGGCCGGTGTGACCGCCACCCCGCGCGGGTTCGTCCTGACCACCCCGGTTTGCCCTGAGGTGGTGGTACTGGTACCGCCGCTCGAAGAAAAATTTGCCGCCTTGTGCGCCTGCCTGGCGGACGGTGAATCGTGGTCCAGTTCGGCCTTGGCGTTGGCACTGAGCATCAGTCAGCGCACGGTACAACGGGCGCTCGATACCCTGGCGGCCGAGGGCAAGGTGCAGTCGTTCGGTTGCGGCCGCGCCCGGCGCTGGATGACCCCGCCGATGCCCGGATTCGCGACGACCTTGTTACTCCCGGCGCCGCTGCCCAGTGGTTAGGATCAACGCCACCAGTCCGCTGAAGAGGTAATGCAAGATGAAAACCGCAGCTGCCGAGATCCTTCGTGAATATGGCCCGTTTGTTGGTGTCGACGCCGTGCATGGCGTCACCTGGGACGGCGAACAGGTCTGGTTTGCAACCACCGACAGACTTCACGCCCTCGACCCCGAAAGCGGCAAGACCCTGCGCTCGCTGGAGGTCGCCGGCCATGCCGGGACTGCCTTCGATGGCGAGTATCTGTACCAGATTGCCGAAGACCGTATCCACAAAGTCGACCCGCAGACCGGCCGCGTCCTGGCCACAATCCCCGCACCCGGCGGCGGCAACGACTCGGGCCTGACCTGGGCCGAAGGCTCGCTGTGGGTAGGGCAATATCGCGAGCGCAAGATTCACCAGATCGACCCCGGTACCGGCGAGATCCTGCGCACCATCGAATCCAACCGTTTCGTCACCGGCGTGACCTGGGTCGAAGGTGATCTGTGGCATGGCACCTGGGAGGGCGATGAGAGTGAGTTGCGCCGTATCGATCCGCAGTCCGGCGAAGTGCTGGAGAGCCTCAGGATGCCTGCCGGTGTCGGCGTGTCGGGCCTGGAATCCGACGGCGGCGAGCGATTCTTTTGCGGTGGAGGCGGCAGCGGCAGGGTGAGAGCGGTGCGCCGGCCGTCATGAGTCGCCCGGCTTGAGCCATGGCCAGGTTGCCAGCCAGTTCTTGCTGATCGTCCTTCTTTTCGGCCATAGTGTTTTCCCTTCCTTACGCACTTTCTACTGGTCGAAATCGGTCTAAAAGTGCGGTTGGCAATCTGCTCGATTTTGCTATCCTCAAACCTGTAGGTGAAGACGCAGACTGATGCGCAAAAGGATAGCGAGGACGCGTGGGGCGCGCTCCGAAGGGTACACGGTTAGAAAGATCTCCGCGCTGAGATCCAGCCCTTATGCCGTGTGAAGCAGAAGAGTTCCATTACAGCTACACGACTCTTTTGTGGGAGGCCTGATAAACCTCGTAAGCCGGAGACCAGCACCGGCCACCTACTTTATCTCCCACTACAAAGCCCGCCACGCGCGGGCTTTTTAATGTCCTGCAGATAGGTGTGCTGGCTCATGGCGTTCCGAACAGCATCGTCCAGTAAACGCCGCGGTCGCTGCGGGAGTCGGCGGCGTAAGCTGCACCGACCTGGGTGAACATCGGGCTCATCAGGTTGGCGCAATGCCCGGGGCTGGCGAGCCAGCCGGCCATGGCCTTGGTCGGTGAACCCTGGCCGGCGGCGATGTTTTCGCCAATCTGCCGTCCCCGGAAACCGGCGGCCCTGGCCCGGTCTGCGGGCATATCGCCGTCGGGGTCCTGATGGGCGAAATAGTTGCCCACGGCCATGGCCTTGCTGTGGCCCTGGGCGGCGGCGCCGAGGGCGGCGTTCCAGGTCAGCGGGCGTGCGGCGGCAAAACGCTGGCGTCCGCACAACCGTGGTCTGGCCCGGGCTGCGTTGACCTGAGCCAGCAGGGCCTTGCCAGCATCTCGCGCATCGCCGGTCTTACCGTCGAGCACCGGCCGTGCAAGCACCACTTGCCATTGGCTGCCGGCGCGACTGACGCCAATGTCGGCGTACTGGCTATCGAGCAATGCCGTGCAATGCTCGTCCTGGAGCAAATCGAAGGCATCTTCGGCATCCCGGGCGCCGACCACGCGGATGCTGCGCACTGTCACCGCCTGATAGCCGGAAGCTTTCAACCTGTCGCGCAGGCCACCACCGTAGCCGATCGGCAAGGCCAGGTTGGAATTGAACGCCAGGGGAGCCAACCGTTGTTCCGGTCGTCGTTCGCAGCGTTGCGGATGAGCTCTATAGTCGTTGATGGCTGCCACCAGCTGTCTTTGCGCGTCGGCAAGGGCGGGGCTGGCGAGAGTGGGAAGCAGGGTAAGCAGGCACAGTGAAGTAACGCGCGAGGCAACGACAGTTTGGCGCATGGGGGGACAGCTCTGATGAGATGACAAGGTTGAGAGAGCAGGAAAACGCCGGGATATGACTGGACTATCGACACAAGGTTCACGGCGAGGGGGAAACGGACCGCAGAGGCCCACGTTGACACTAATCCCGCATCAATACTGGCAGGCCTGACGCCATCGCGAGCAGGCTCGCTCCCACAATTTGATCTTTAGTGTCCGCAAATCTGCGGCTGCCCGGGATTCCCTGTGGGAGCTAGCCTGCTGGCGATGAGGCCAGTACATCCGGCATCAGTGCTGGCAGGGCTGACGCNGGCTCGCTCCCACAATTTGATCTTTAGTGTCCGCAAATCTGCGGCTGCCCGGGATTCCCTGTGGGAGCTAGCCTGCTGGCGATGAGGCCAGTACATCCAGCATCAATGCTGGCAGGCCTGACGCCATCGCGAGCAGGCTCGCTCCCACAATTTGATCTTTAGTGTCCGCAAATCTGCGGCTGCCCGGGATTCCCTGTGGGAGCTAGCCTGCTGGCGATGAGGCCAGTACATCCNGGCTCGCTCCCACAATTTGATCTTTAGTGTCCGCAAATCTGCGGCTGCCCGGGATTCCCTGTGGGAGCTAGCCTGCTGGCGATGAGGCCAGTACATCCGGCATCAATACTGGCAGGCCTGACGCCATCGCGAGCAGGCTCGCTCCCACAATTTGATCTTCAGTGTCCGCAAATCTGCGGCTGCCCGGGATTCCCTGTGGGAGCTAGCCTGCTGGCGATGAGGCCAGTACATCCGGCATCAGTGCTGGCAGGGCTGACGCACTCGCAAGCAGGCTCGCACACGACTTTGTAACCCTCCTTACAACCCGGCTCCGAGCGCTTTCAGGTAGTCGGGACTGTCGCCGATCGAGTTATGCCCCGTGCCCGGAATGACCTGCAGCGAGGCCACGCCACTGGCGAAATGGCGGTAAAGGCGATCGGTGCTGGCGCGAGGGATCACTTCGTCACGCTCGGCGGCTATCAGCCGCGTAGGCACCTTGATGCGTTCGGCATAGCGCCAGGACTCGAATTTATCCTGCAACAACCACCGCACGGGAATTCCGCGAAACTGCCGTGTGGCCAGTTCCTCAAGGCTGTTATACGGTGTGATCAGCACCAGGCGTGCCGCCGGTCGTTGGCTGGCTAGGCGCACCGCCACCCCCGAGCCCAGACTGCGACCGACCACGGCAATGTGTGAATGCTCGGCGTGAACCAGGTCGAACAAGGTCACGGCATCCCGTTGAATGGCCTCTTCAGAAGGGGAACCGGCGCTTCCCCCGAAACCTCGGTAGTGCATTAGATAGACCGCGTAATCAGGAAATGCCTGGGCAAAACCGGGCAGATTGCGTGAGACATCCTCGGCGTTGCCACCAAAATAAATCAGTGCCTTGGGGCCCTGGTGCGGTCTGACGGAGACCAGCACCCGGGCGTCGCCGACCGGCAACGTCAGGGTAACGGGCGCCTCGATGGCGCGCGATTGCGGAAAGTAGATCAGCGCACGCTGAAACACGAACAACGCAGCGCACAGCGCCAGATACAGCGCGGCTACGATGACGACGATTAACACCAGGGCGCGTGACATTCGGCTAACGTCAGTGGACCGCATTGACGACTCGGGACTTGCAACGGAGATAGGGTGATCGCTGCCAGAGTGTAGTCAAACGCTGGCGCAAGAGGAGGGCACCGATGCCCGGCGTGGAAAAATGGCTAAACGTCCTGCCATCCGAAAGAGCGGCCCTGATGCTGGGTTTCGCCTTCCATTTCTGCGTGCTCGCCAGTTATTACCTGGTGCGGCCCTTGCGCGATGCCCTCGGGCTCGAAGGCGGAGCCGGGCAATTGCAGTGGTTGTTCACCGCCACCTTTGTTGTCATGTTGCTGATGGTACCGGTGTTCGGGACGCTGGCGTCGCGTCTGCCGGCAACGCGCTTCGTACCGTTGATTTACCGGTTCATCGCCTTGTCGATGTTGCTGTTTGGCCTGTTGATCGCCAACCACATCGCCCCGGTGGCCGTGGGGCGGGTGTTTTTCGTGTGGATCAGCATCTACAACCTGTTCATCGTGTCGATTTTCTGGAGCGTGCTGGTCGACCGTTTTTCCAGCGAACAGGGTCGACGCCTGTTCGGTTTCATTGCCGCAGGCGGCACCCTCGGCACGTTTATCGGGCCGTTGCTGGCCGCGAGCATGGTCGGCCGTCTCGGCCCGGTGGCGCTGACCGTCGCGGCGGCGGCGCTGTTGGAAATCGCGGTGCGCTGCTATCGGGCGCTGTTGTCGCGAACCCGCTCGCAATCCGGCAGCCTGGTGCTGGACGAGCGGCGTATGGGCGGCAGCATCCTCGCCGGCGTCACTTTGATCCTGCGCTCGCCTTATCTGCTGGGGCTGGTGGCGTTCATGCTCCTGCACACCAGCGCCGCGACCCTGTTGTATTTCGAGCAGGGACGAATCGTCGCCGGCAGCTACGCTGATGTGGGCAGCCGCACGCAATTCTTCGCCGTCGTCGATTTGCTGGTATCGGCCCTGACCTTGATCTGTCAGCTGCTGCTGACGGCACCGCTGATCCGTTTGATTGGCGTTGGCGGGGCGCTGGCGGCGTTGCCAGTGGCGGCGATGGCAGCGTTTGCCGCCATGGCCCTGGCGCCCGTGCCAACAACGGTGGCCCTGGCCCAAGGCCTGCGCCGGGCGGTGGAGTTCGCCATTGTGCGCCCGGCGCGCGAGGTGTTGTGGACGGTGGTCAGCCGCGAGGAAAAGTACAAAGCCAAGAATGTGATCGAAACCCTGGTGTATCGCGGCGGTGATGCCGCCAGCGGTTGGTTGTCGGCAGGATTGGCGGCAATGGGCGCAGGCTTCGCCCTGGTGTCGCTGTTTGTCCTGCCGTTTGCCGGGGCCTGGGGCTGGCTGTGTTTCTGGCTGGCACGACGACAGGCGCAACAAGCGCAACCCGATCGACTGGTGAGGAACGATTTATGAGCCATCCTGAGGGGTACACCCGTAGAGAAGTTCTCACGCTGGCTGCCGGTGTTTCGGCGGTCTTCACGTTCGGTCCGGCCGGCGCGCAAACCGCGCCGTCGACGGGAACAGGAGGCAAGACCATGCTGACCCGAGTCATTCCTTCCAGCAACGAGCCCTTGCCCGTGGTGGGTGTGGGCACCTATCGCGGCTTCGATGTAGCGCCATCGGACCCTGCTTACAAGGACCTGCCGGCAGTCCTCAGCGCGTTGTTCGAGAAAGGCGGGAAGGTGATCGACAGCTCGCCGATGTACGGTCGTGCCGAACAGACTACTGGCGAACTGCTGTCGATCCATGAGCCGCGTTCGCCAGCTTTCCTGGCCACCAAGGTGTGGACCCGGGGCCGCGAAGAAGGCATTGCGCAGATGGAACAGTCCTTTGCCCTGTTGCAGACCGATCGCATCGACTTGATGCAGGTCCACAACCTGCTGGACTGGCAAACCCACCTGCCGACCCTGCGCCAATGGAAGGAAGAGGGGCGCATTCGCTACATCGGCATCACCCATTACACCGCTTCGGCCTACGAAGAGGTGGAGGCGGTACTCAAGGCCGAGCCGGTGGATTTTTTGCAGATCAACTACGCCCTGGATGATCGCGCTGTGGAGAAACGCCTGTTGCCGCTGTGCCGCGAGAAAGGGGTGGCGGTGATCTGCAATCGACCGTTCGGTGGCGGTGGCTTGCTCGGCCGGCTCAAAGACAAACCACTACCGGGCTGGGCCGCACAAGTCGGGATCAAGAGTTGGCCGCAGCTGGCGCTGAAATTCCTGCTGTCGCATTCGGCGGTGACCTGCGTTATCCCTGGCACCGGCAAGCCGCGCTACATGGCAGAAAACGCCGGGGCCGGTTTTGGCCCGATGCTCACCGATGCCCAGCGCCAGCAATTGATCGCGCTGGTGGGGTAGCCGAGGCAGGCCGGCGAGTCCGGCATCCTCTCCTATACTGTTTCGCGTCCATGCCGTCGGTAGCGCTGGCGGCTTCCCTGTCCATCACTGCAAGGAGATCGAACATGGCAATCCGCATTGGCGACGAAGCGCCGGATTTCACCGCTGAGACCACTGAAGGCACGATTCGCTTTCATGAATGGATCGGCGACAAGTGGGTCATCCTGTTCTCCCATCCGAAAGACTTCACCCCGGTGTGCACCACGGAGCTGGGCTACCTGGCCAAGCTCAAGCCGCAATTCGACCAGCGCAACACCAAAGTACTCGGGCTCAGTATCGACCCGGTCAGCGACCACAACAAATGGGTCGGTGATATCGAGGAAACCCAGGGCAGTGCGGTCAACTATCCGCTGATCGGCGACGAAAACCTGGTGGTGGCCAAGCTCTACGACATGATCCACCCCAACGCCAGTGGTGGCTCGCGCACGGCGGTGGACAACGCCACGGTGCGTTCGGTGTTCATCGTCGGCCCGGACAAGAAGATCAAGGCCATGCTGATCTATCCGATGAGCGCCGGGCGCAACTTCGATGAAGTGCTGCGTTTGCTCGATTCGCTGCAACTGAACGCCAAGCACACCGTGGCTACGCCAGTGAACTGGCGGCCGGGTGAAGATGTGATCATCCCCACTTCGGTGTCGGATGAAGATGCGAAAAAGAAATATCCCGATGGCTTCAAGACCCTCAAGCCCTATCTGCGTACAGTCGCGCAGCCGAAGTAACCATTGCCCACATCCGTAGGAGCCGGCTTGCTGGCGATGGCGTACTCAAGGGCGCCATCGCCAGCAAGCCGGCTCCTGCAGGTCTGCACACGACCTGACATCCGTTCAAGCCAGATACTTTCTGAACCACCCCAACGTCCGCTCCCACGCCAGTTTCGCTGCCGCCTCGTCATACCGGGGTGTCGAATCATTGTGAAAGCCGTGGTTGCATCCAGGGTAGATGTAGGCCTCATAAGTCTTGCCGCCAGCCTTCAGCGCCTGTTCATACGCCGGCCAACCTTCGTTGATGCGCGTATCCAGTTCGCCAAAGTGCAGCATCACCGGCGCCTTGATCCGGGCGACTTCCTCTGTCGTCGGCTGGCGGCCATAAAACGACACGGCGGCGCCCAGTTCCGGGTAGGCCACGGCTGCCGCGTTGGCCACACCACCGCCGTAGCAGAAGCCGGTGATGCCGACTTTGCTGTTGCCGGCCGGGTGTTTCATCAGCCACTCGACGGCGGCGAAAAAGTCATTCATGAGCTTTTCCGGATCGACCTTGGCTTGCAGCTCGCGGCCCTTGTCATCGTTGCCGGGATAACCGCCGACCGACGTCAGGCCGTCCGGGGCAAGGGCGATTAACCCGGCCTTGGCCACCCGCCGGGCGACATCTTCGATGTACGGGTTGAGCCCTCGGTTTTCATGCACGACCACCACCGCCGGCACTTTTCCGGTGGTCTTGGCCGGACGCACCAGATAACCGCGAACCTGGCCGTGGCCCTTGGGCGAGGGGTAGGTGATGTATTCGGCAATGATGTCTGGATCGGTGAACTCGACCTGTTCGGCCAGCGCATAGTTGGGGCTCAATGCCGCCAGCAGCGCGCTGGCGGTCAATCCACCCAGGGTGAACAACGCCGCGCGATCGAGAAACTCGCGTCGGTTTATCTTGCCGTGGGCGTAGTAGTCATAGAGTTCCAGCAGTTGCGGGGCAAAGTCTTTCGCAGTGAGACGGGTCATCTTTGCGGTTCCTTATTCGGCTGGTTGATAGCTTGTCAGCGGGTCCACTGAGCAATACAACTCCTGTTGGAGCAGCCCTTGTGGCGAGGGGGCTCGCCCCCGTTTGAGTGCGTAGCACTCACAAGAGCTTTAGCGCATCGCAGATGTCGGGGCTGCTTCGCAGCCCAACGGGGCGATGCGGTGTTCCGAAAAAAAATAGCCACAGGACTCCCACAGGGATGTGTGGTGAATGCTCAAATTTGCGGGCTATTCAATTCAAGCACTGGGCTCCCGCCTTGGCCACCTGCGCATCCTGTTCAGCCTTGACCCCGGAAACTCCGACCGCGCCGATCACCTGGCCGTCGAAGACAACCGGCACGCCACCTTCCAGCGAAGTCAGCAACGGCGCTGACAGAAAAGCGTAGCGCCCCCCGTTGATCATATCTTCATAACCCTTGGATTCACGCCGCCCGAGAGCCGCAGTGCGGGCCTTTTCAGTGGCGATATAGGCGCTGCTGGGCGCGGCGCCGTCGAGGCGTTCGAGGGCCAGTGGGTGACCGCCATCGTCGACCACCACAATGGTCACAGGCCATTGATTGTTTTGCGCCTCGGCACGGGCCGCGGCGAGGATCCGCCTGACTTCGCTCTGGCAGAGCACCGCTTTGCTGTTCATCAGGATTCTCCGGGGTTGGTTTGCGCCATGGCCGCTTCGACCAGCTCGATCCAGTGCCGCACAGGAGTGCGGCCGGCACCGTCAAGGTGCGACTGACAGCCGATATTGGCCGTGACAATGACCTCGGGATGTCCGCTTTCCAGGGCGTTGAGCTTGTTGTCGCGCAGCTGCCGGGACAGCTCGGGCTGGGTCAGCGAATAGGTGCCGGCCGAACCGCAGCACAGATGACCGTCGGGAACGGCCGTAAGGTTGAAGCCCAACTGGCTTAGCAAAGCCTCTACCACGCCACCGACTTTCTGCCCATGCTGCAAGGTGCAGGGACAATGAAACGCCAGGCGCTGGCTGGCGTGGATGCCGAGTTGCTCCAGCGGCTCGTCGCGCAGCACTTCCACCAGGTCCTTGGTCAGTGCACTGACTTTTTTGGCCTTGTCGGCATACACCGGATCGCTACGCAGCAGATGACCGTAATCCTTGATGAAGGCACCACAACCGCTGGCGGTCTGCACGATCGCCTCGGCACCTTTTTCAAGGGCCGGCCACCAGGCGTCGATGTTGCGGCGAGCACGATCCAGGCCTGTGGCCTGGGCGTCGAGGTGATAATCCACGGCGCCGCAGCAACCGGCTTCGCCAGTGGCGGTCACGCCGATCCCAAGGCGATCCAGCACCCGTGCGGCAGCCGCGTTGGTATTGGGCGACAGCCCCGGTTGCACGCAACCCTCGAGCATCAACACCTGTCGTTCACGGTGGGTCACCGGGCGTGGCTTGGCTGCATAGGTATGACGCGGCAGTTTGCTTTGCAGGGCATCGGGCAGCAATGCCCGGAACACCTGGCCACTGCTGACCAGCCCCTTGAACAGCTGCGGATGGGGCACGGTGCGGCGCAATCCCTCACGCAACAGGCGTTGCCCGAGCGGACGCGGCACGGCGGCATCGACCACGGCCCGGCCTATATCCAGCAGGTTGTGGTAATCGACGCCCGACGGGCAGGTGGTTTCGCAATTGCGGCACGACAGGCAGCGGTCCAGGTGCTGTTGGGTCTTATGGGTGACTTCGTTGCCTTCGAGCACCTGCTTGATCAGATAGATTCGCCCCCGTGGCCCGTCCAGCTCATCACCCAGCAGTTGATAGGTCGGGCAAGTGGCATTGCAGAACCCGCAGTGCACGCAGGAGCGCAGGATGCTTTCAGCCTCGGCGGCACGGGGCAGGTGGCTGGCGCGTTCACTCAAGGTCGTCTGCATGGTTCAAAGCTCCGCGTACAGGCGCCCGGGGTTGAAAATGCCCCGGGGGTCGAGTTGCTGTTTCAGGTTGCGGTGATAGCGCAGCAGGGTTGGGGGTAGCGGCTGAAACGGGGTGTCGCACAGGCCATGGCTGAAGCAGGTGACATGGCCGCCGACCTCGTCGACCACCTGGCGAATGAACGCCGCTTCGGCATCGGATTTCAACCAGCGCTGGGCGCCACCCCAGTCAACCAACTGGCGGCCCGGCAGTGACAGACGCGGGGTGTTGTGCGGCAGTGACAGGCGCCAGAGGGGCTGGTCTTCATCGAAGAAATTCAAGCGATGCTCGTTGAGATCGCCCCAGTACGAATCCTCCAGCCATTGGCCCCCGAGGCGTTCATGGGCCGCCTTTACCGAACCTTCACCGCCTTCCAGGCGCAAGTGCAGGCGCTCTCCGTCGTGGCAGGCGGCGCTGATCGGCAGCGGCTGCTGGCCCCATTGCGCCAGCTGCAGCAAGGCACGCTCACTGTTCATCTCCAGGCTGATGCTCAGGCACTGTCGAGGTTTTGGCAGGACTTTCAGCGAGACTTCGGTGATGACCCCGAGGCAGCCGTAACTGCCCGCCATCAGGCGTGACAGGTCATAGCCGGCGACGTTTTTCATGACCTCGCCGCCCAGGCGCAATAATTTGCCCTGACCACTGATAACCCGGGTGCCGAGGACGAAGTCCCTGACCGAACCTGACCAGGGCCTGCGTGGCCCTGACAGCCCGCAGGCAATCATGCCGCCGACCGTGGCATTGTCGCCAAAGGACGGCGGTTCGCAGGGCAGCATCTGTTGCGCGGCATCCAGCACTTCGGCCAGTTCCGTCAGCGGTGTGCCGCAGCGGGCGGTGATCACCAACTCGGTCGGGTCATAACTGACGATGCCACGGTGCGAGCGGGTGTCGAGTATCTCGCCGGCCGTGGTGCGTCCGAGAAAGGCCTTGCTGTTGGAGCCCTGAATGCGCAGCGGCGTGGCGTTTTCCAGCGCCTGATTGACCTGCTCCAGCAGCACGAGGCTGTCGTCGACATCGTCCGCGCCGCGCATCAGAAACGCTCCAGCTCAGGGAAGGGCAGTTGCCCGGCATGCACGTGCATGGCGCCAAATTCGGCGCAGCGGTGCAAAGTCGGGATGTTCTTGCCGGGGTTGAGCAAGCCGCCGGGATCGAAAGCGGCCTTGACCGAATGGAATACCGTCAACTCATCGCTGTTGAACTGGGCGCACATCTGATTGATCTTTTCCCGGCCCACCCCATGTTCGCCGGTGATGCTGCCGCCGACCTTCACGCACAGTTCCAGTATCTTGCCGCCCAGGGCTTCGGCGCGATCAAGCTCACCCGGTTGATTGGCGTCGAACAGAATCAGCGGGTGCATGTTGCCGTCCCCGGCATGGAACACGTTGGCCACCCGCAGGCCGTATTGCTCCGACAGTTGGGCAATGGCCTGCAGCACGCCGGGCAGTTCGCGACGGGGAATGGTGCCGTCCATGCAGTAGTAATCCGGAGAAAGGCGGCCCACTGCCGGGAAGGCATTCTTGCGCCCGGCCCAGAACCGCACCCGCTCGGCCTCATCCCTGGCCTGGCGCACCTCGATGGCCCCAGCCTGTTGCAGCACCTGGCGCACCCGATCGCAGTCGTCGTGGACGTCAGCTTCAACGCCGTCGAGTTCGCACAGCAGAATGGCCTGGGCGTCGACCGGATAACCGGCGTGGATGAAGTCTTCGGCGGCGCGAATGGCCAGGTTGTCCATCATTTCCAGGCCGCCGGGAATGATACCCGCGGCAATGATGTCGCCGACCGCACGGCCAGCTTTTTCCACGGAGTCGAATGCCGCCAGCAGCACTTTGGCGGTCTGGGGTTTGGGCAGCAACTTGACCGTGACCTCGGTAATCACCCCGAGCAGGCCTTCGGATCCGGTGAACAGCGCCAGCAGATCGAAACCGGGGGAATCCAGGGCGTTGGAGCCCAGGCTCAGGTACTCGCCCTCGACGGTGAGGATGTCGACCTTCAGCACGTTGTGCACGGTCAGGCCGTATTTCAGGCAATGCACGCCGCCGGCATTTTCCGCCACGTTGCCGCCGATGGAACAGGCGATCTGTGAGGAAGGGTCCGGTGCGTAATACAGGCCGAACGGCGCGGCGGCCTGGGAAATCGCCAGGTTGCGCACCCCCGGCTGGACCCGCGCAGTGCGGGCGGCGGAGTCGATGTGCAGGATGTTATTGAAGCGCGCCATCACCAGCAGCACGCCTTTGTCCAATGGCAATGCGCCGCCGGACAAGCCGGTACCGGCACCCCGGGCGACCACGGGCACCTGCAGCTCATGGCAGACGCGCAATATGCCCTGTACCTCATCGAGGTGCCGGGGCAGCACCACCAGCAAGGGCGTGGTGCGGTAAGCGGACAGTCCGTCACATTCGTACGGCTTGAGCTCTTCCTGCTGGTGCAGGATTTCCAGGTCCGGCAAGCGGGTTCGCAGGGCCTGCAACAGCTCATTTTTGTCGACGTCGGGTAGTGCGCCGTCAACGCGTTCATCGTAGAGAATGTTCATCTGGTCACGACACTCACAGGATGTCACTGAGGTTAATCATTGGTCCGGGATGCTTCGCTGTCCATGGCTAATTTGTCAGCCCGAGCGTGGGAACATTCAATAATTGCGTTCTGAAAATGCCACGCCCGGGCGATTCGGCCCGGGCGTGGAAAGTGGCGCAATCAGGCTCAATGCCCGCCTACCACCATGTGGCTGAACGGTGCGACGTAGGCCTGCAACGTCACCAGGCCACCGACCAGGATCGCCAGCACAATGGAGTGGAAGAACACGTAGCGCAGGATTTCCCCTTCATGGCCGTACCAGCGGGTGGCCGTGGAGGCGACCACGATGGACTGGGCATCGACCATCTTGCCCATGACCCCGCCGGAGCTGTTGGCGGCGGCCATCAGGACAGGGCTGATGCCCAGTTGTTCAGCCGTCACCCGTTGCAAACCGCCGAACAGCACATTGGAGGCCGTGTCCGAACCGGTCAGGGCCACGCCGAGCCAGCCGAGCAGGGTGCCGAACATGGGATAGAAGACCCCCGTCGCGGCGAAGGCCAGGCCCATGGTGGCGTCCAGGCCCGAGTAACGGGTGAGAAAGCCCAGGGCAAGCATCGCCACAATGGTGATCAAGGAAAAACGCACCACCCACAGGGTTCGCAAGTATTGGTGAATCAGTTGCGGGATGGAGTAGCCCATCAGCAACCCACCGACGATCGCCGCCAGCAGGATGCCGCTGCCGGTGGAGGTAAACCAGGTGAATTTGTAGATCGCTTCTTCAGTTTTCGCTGCTGGCACCACGGGCGGGACTTTTTCGATTTGCTGGTGAATGGTGGTGAAGGTCAGCACCGGGGCGAAGACCGGATTGGCTTCACGCATGGGTTTGCCCTGAGGGTCAAGCCTGGCGGCGCTGGTCTGCGGATCGATCGCCGGGCGAGTATCGAATTTATTCTTGAAGCCCTGGGTGCCCCAGATGAATACGAAGACGGTGAGGATGATCCACGGCATCCACGCGCGCATCACCGCCGGTTTGGCATCGCTGGCGAAGGTTGCACTGGCTACGGGTTTCTCATCGTGTTCGTCGTCGATTTTCGAGTTGTCGACTCGCCCGCTAAGCGCCGCTGAGGTGTGCACCGTGGCGGGCTTCCAGACTTTAAGGAAACCGGTCAGGCAGGCCATGGAAATCAGCGCAGCAATCACGTCCACCAGCATCGGCCCGTGATAGTTGGATACGAGGAACTGCGGGATGGCGAAGCTGACCCCGGCGACCAGGATGGCCGGCCAGATTTCCAGCATCTTGCGCCAGCCGGCGAAGGCCCAGATCAACCAGAACGGCACCAGCACCGAGAAGAACGGCAGTTGTCGACCCACCATCATCGACAGCTCCATTTCATCGAGCCCGGTGACCTTGGCCAGGGTAATGATCGGCGTGCCCAGCGCACCGAATGCAACAGGCGCGGTATTGGCGATCAATGCCAGGCCCGACGCGGCCAGCGGTGAAAAGCCCAGTCCGATCAGAATGGCTCCGGTCACCGCCACCGGGGTGCCGAACCCCGCCGCGCCTTCGAAAAAGGCGCCAAAACAGAAGGCGATCAGCAGCAGCTGCAATCGACGATCGTCGGTGATGCGTGCCAGGGAATCCTGCAGCACCTTGAACGAACCGTTTTCGGTGGTCAGGCGGTGCAGGAAAATGATGTTCAAGACAATCCAGCCGATGGGCAGCAAGCCATTGGCCGCACCGTACAGGGCCGCAGAGCCGGCCATGTCCGCCGGCATGCCGAAAGCGAAGATCGCGATCAGCAGGGCTGACGCCAGGGCAAGCAACGCCGCCAGGTGCGCCTTGATGTGAAAGAAAGCCAGGGCTGCCAGCATCACCACCACCGGCACAGCCGCCATGAGGGTTGAAAGCACCGGGTTGCCGAATGGATCGTAGACTTGCTGCCAGACCATGTTCCACCTCTGCTTTTTATTGTTGGAAATGCAGGCCCCATGGGGGAAGTGGTTCTGAGTATAGGTGGCATTGCGTTTGTGCAAGAAAAGCCCTCCGGTCCAGCGCATCGGCGCGTTTCGGGGGGCTGAGCTAGCATGGCGGATAGGCTTTTGAATCCAGCAACGGGAGGAATGCAGCGATGACTGAACGCCATCTGGTCCACAGGGAGACGTTGTCCAACGGATGCAAGATCGAGGTCAAGGCCGAGATCCTGCGCGACGGGTCATTGGGGATGTTTATCGGGGTCTACGGGCCGGGCGGCAAGGTCATCGAAGAGAACCACGACCCCAAGCCCCACATGCTGGACATGGAGGCCGCGCTGGACTGGGGGGTCGATATTGCCAAAGGTATCGGCAATAGCCAGAGGACGTTATAAGCCAATCGGCGGACCGCTGCCCAGACGGGAGCACACCCCGGGCTCAATGCGCGCCGCTGATGAAACCAGGGCGCGGGTGGAGTCCCGGCTGGCTCGTTGCCCGGTAAGCCGGCGCCTATACTGAAACAGAAGATTCTGATCACCGAACATACCGTGCGGTGAAGACTGCAGGAAACCACGATCTTGAACCTGCGTTCGCTGATCGTCGCCGTGTTGGTGGTATTGGCGGGCTGCGCCACGCCTGAACGTGCGCAGGTGCTGGCACCGCCGCCGGTTGTGGTTTCGCCCAGTACCTGGCAGCAGGTGGACCGGGAAATTGTCGCGGCGTCGCAATTGGCCACCGAGCAGACAACCATCTATGCGCGTGGCTCCATGGACTACTGGCGCACTCGGGTCTATGAGCTCACCGAAGAGAACTTCATTCCCTGGTTCAGCAGTTACTGGACCCAGGAATGGCTGTCGATGAAGGTCAGTTGGTACTCCATCAGCTCCCAGGGCGAACAGGATGCGTCGGCCAAGCGACTGGCGGCGTACCTGCTGGAGGCGTATCAGGAGAAGGTGCTGGCACCCGCGGCGCTGGAGATCGACCCCGACGCGATTCTCAATAAGTCGATGGAGTTCTATGTCGACATTCTCAAAGAGGAAATGGGAAAAATCTCCCGGCGCCACGGCGTGCCGATGGCCCAGCTAAATGGTCGCCTGCAGAAAGTCCCCGCTATCGCCCTCGGGCCGCCCCCGGCGCGGGATGCGTCGTTGTATCAGGTGGTGCGCACCGAACCGTTGAGCACGTTGCCGGCCTATGCGGCGCTGGTCGACAAGGTCCATAAGGCCGGTGGCGATAGAGGGGTCGATTCCACCGACACCGCCATGGCCCCCGTGGCCAAGCGCGCCAGCCAGCGCATAGAGGCCGAAATGGCCCCGCGCGGGGCAGCCAGCGCTGTGGCGGCGGCGGCCGGCAAACTGGCCGGAGGCTTGATCACGGTAGGGGTCGCGGCCATTCGCGCGATTATCCGGGCCAACGACCGGCCGGACAGCGAGGCGCTGATCCGCAGCAGCCTGGGCAACACGTTCGACAAGGCCTGGATGAAGCTGGTGAAAAACCCGACCAGTGGGGTTATGGCCGGCACGTTGTATTTGGCGGCGCAGATCGAAGGCAACCTGGCGGATCGTAGCGAACCGCCGGTCGGGTTGAACGCAGCTACTGTCGATTGGAGTCCACCCGTATCGACTAACCAGCAGAACACCCCATGACCCAAGGAGAACACTCATGTCCTACGTTGATGGTTTTATCGCAGCCGTACCTACCGCCAATCGCGAGCAATACCTCAAACACGCCACAATTGCCGCCGAGATATTCAAGGAAAACGGCGCACTCAGCGTCGTCGAATGCTGGGGTGACGATGTGCCTGATGGCAAGGTGACGTCGTTTCCCCTGGCGGTGAAACTCAAGGCGGACGAAACCGTGGCCTTTGGCTGGCTGATCTGGCCGGACAAGGCCACCCGTGACGCCGGGATGAACAAAATGATGGAAGACCCGCGCATGCAGGCGGACGTCAATCCAATGCCGTTCGATGGCCAGCGAATGGTGTACGGTGGTTTCAACATTCTGCTCCAGGCCTGAGGCTGATTGGGATCACTCCGGCGCCGGGGTGATCCTGCAACTCTTGCGCTGTTGGATTTCGTCGTCCGTCGGTCGCTCGCGGATGAATTCGAAGCGTGGTTCACCTTCGCTGTAATGCACCAGCCAGCCCCAGTCCAGCTTGAGTTCGTCCTGGCCGGGCTCGGGCGGCGTGGCCCACCATGGCTCTTTGCTGATGATCTGTCGCATTGCCCCCTCCAGTTTATCGGCACCTTTGAACTATAACGCCCATGCCCGGTGGCGCCAGAAATGCGCTTGTCGATGCGGATGTATTTTGTACACTCAAGTGTCTTTCCAGGAGGTGACCGGTATGACCGAGGAATCCCGTGAGCCGTTTAAACGCCTGTTTTTTGCGTTGAACTGCGCACCAGGCCAACGCCGGGCAATCGCTCAATGGCGCGGCGAGTTGCATCTGCGCGATGGACGACCGGTGCCGGTGGAGAACTTTCACCTGACCCTGAAATTTCTGGGTTCGGTCGGCGTGGCGCAGATCGCCGACATCTGCGCTGCCGCGGCAAAGGTTCGCACGCCGGGGGAGTCGCTGACGGTGTTGCTTGATCGGCTGGATGTCTGGCGCAAGGCAGGGGCATTGGTGCTGGCGGCGGGGCAGGCGCCACCTTCATTGCTGCGGCTGGTGTATGACCTGGAACAGGCGATGTTGCCGTTTGCACTGGAAGAAACACCGCGTGAGTATCGGCCGCATCTGACCCTGATGCGTGACTTTCGCGCGCCGCTGCCGGAATCCTCGGAGCCGCCGGAGTTCTTCCTGCGCGCTGACCGCTTCACCCTGTTCGAATCCCACAAGGGTCGCTACCGGGCGCTGGCCGAATGGCCGCTTGGTTGTACCTGATAGCCATAAAAAAGGCGCCCGAGGGCGCCAAACTTCACCTTGACCGAGGGAGCCAGGTGAGGCCGTTCTTCTGCAGGAGAGGCAGCGGTGGTAAGGCGCTGCGGGAACGGAAAACGGTAGGGCGAGTATCTGTTGTATGTGATGGCCTCTTCGCGAGCAGGCCGGCACATCCAGCATCATGGGTGACTGAAACACCGCCATCGCCGGCAGGCCAGCTCCCACAGGGATTGTTTGCCTGCCATGATTTTTTGAGTTCACTGAAGATCAAACTGTGGGAGCTAGCCTGCTGGCGATTAGGCCGGCACATCCAGCATCAAGGGTGACTGACACACCGCCATCGCCGGCAGGCCAGCCCCCACAGGGATTGTTTGCCTGCCATGATTTTTTGTGATCACTGAAGATCAAACTGTGGAGCGAGCCTGCTCGCGATCGGGGCGTCAGGTACCGCGCAATTATTGTGCGAATTACTTGCCCAGCTTCACCTTGGTCCAACCCCGGGTCATGATGCGCTGGATGGCTATCGGCTGGTCCGGCACGGCATAGAGCGTGGCCATCACCGCCTGCGGCGGGTAAGAGCCCGGATCGTTGCGGATCGCTTCGTCAACCAGAGGGGTCGCCGCCGCGTTGGCGTTGCTGTAGCCGATATTGTTGGTGATGTCGGCAATCACGTCGGGGCGCATCAGGAAGTTCATGAACAGGTAGGCGTTGTCGACGTTGGCGGCATCGCGCGGGATGGCGAGCATGTCGTAGAAGCTGGCGGCACCTTCTTTGGGGATGCTGTAGTCGATCTTCACCTTGTCCCCGGCTTCCTGGGCGCGAGCCTTGGCCTGCAGCACGTCGCCGGAGTAACCGACGGCCACGCAGATGTTGCCGTTGGCAAGGTCCGAGATGTATTTCGAGGAATGGAAGTACGCCACGTTCGGACGAATCTTCATGAACAGCGCCTCGGCTTCGGCGATGTGCTGTTTGTCCTGGTCGTTCACCGGGTAGCCCAGGTAGTGCAGGGCTGTCGGGATCATTTCGGTCGGCGAATCGAGGAAGCTGATGCCGCAGGCTTTGAGCTTCTCGGCGTTCTGCGGCTTGAACAACAGGTCCCAGGAGTTGGTCGGGGCGTCGGCGCCGAGCACTTCCTTGACCTTCTGCGGATTGAAACCGATGCCGATCGAACCCCACATGTACGGGATCGCGTGGGCATTGTCCGGGTCGCTGGCCGATGCGTTTTTCAGCAGGACCGGGTTGAGGTTTTTCCAGTTCGACAGCTTCGACTTGTCCAGTTCCTGATAGACACCGGCCTTGATCTGCTTGGCCAGGAAGCTGTTGGACGGCACGACGATGTCGTAGCCGGATTTGCCCGCCAGCAGGCGAGCCTCGAGGGTTTCGTTGCTGTCGAAGACATCGTAGGTCACCTGGATGCCCGTCTCGTCCTCGAACTTTTTGACGGTGTCCGGGGCGATGTAGTCCGACCAGTTGTAGACGCGCAGAACCTTGTCATTGGCCTGGGCGCCGGTGGTAATCGCGCCCAATAAGGACAGTGTCAGCAGAGTCCTGCCAAACATTTTCATCGGTACAACTCCATTTCTTTTTTATTCAAAAAACACAACAGTGAACACAACACTTGTGGCAAGCGCGGACTTTTGTGGCAGGGGGGCTTGCCTGTGGTGAGGGGGCTTTTGTGGCGAGGGGGCTTGCCTGTGGCGAGGGGGCTTTTGTGGCGAGGGGGCTTGCCCCCGTTCGGCTGCGCAGCAGTCGTAAAAACCACTGAGTGCGGTGTCAATGGAACACCGCTTTGGGGCCGCTTCGCAGCCCAACGGGGCGGTGCGGCGGTCCGACAAGCCCCCTCGCCACAAAAGCCCCCTTACCACAGCAATCCCCCCCCCCTTATCACAGTTACCTCAGGCCGTCGCTTCCTGCATCTGCTTTTTCGGTTGTTGCCAGGATTCGCTGGCGGTCTGCTCCATGGCTTCCTGAATCGCCCGTTTACGGTTGGCTTCGGCGCGGCGGCTGAAGTACCAGACCATGAAGGTCACGATCGATACGGCCAACAGAATCAGGCTGGCCACGGCGTTGATCTCTGGCTTCACACCCAGGCGCACCGCCGAGAACACTTCCATCGGCAGGGTCGTGGAGCCCGGGCCGGACACGAAGCTGGCCAGCACCAGGTCATCCAGCGACAGGGCGAAGGACATCATGCCGCCGGCTGCCAGTGACGGCGCGATCATCGGAATCGTGATCAGGAAAAACACCTTGAATGGCTTCGCACCCAGGTCCATGGCCGCTTCTTCGATGGACAGGTCCAGCTCGCGAAGGCGGGCGGAGACTACCACCGCAACATAGGCGGCACAAAACGTGGTGTGGGCGATCCAGATGGTGACGATGCCACGCTCCATCGGCCAGCCGATCAACTGCGCCATGGCCACGAACAGCAGCAATAGCGACAGACCGGTGATCACCTCGGGCATCACCAGCGGCGCGGTGACCAGGCCACCGAACAGCGTGCGGCCCTTGAAGCGCGTGACGCGGGTCAGGACGAACGCGGCCAGCGTCCCCAGTGCGACGGCGGCAATCGCGGTGTAGCAGGCGATTTCCAGCGAGCGCAGCACCGAGCCCATCAGTTGTGTGTTGTCGAGCAGGCCGGCGTACCACTTGAACGACCAGCCACCCCACACCGTCACCAGCTTCGAGGCGTTGAACGAGTAGATCACCAGGATCAGCATCGGCAGGTAGATAAACGACAGGCCGAGCACCAGCATCAATTTTGAGAACCCGAAACGTTTCATCCCCGTGCCTCCATTTCTTTGGCCTGGCTGCGGTTGAACAGCAGAATCGGCACAATCAGGATCAACAGCATCACCACTGCAAGGGCGGACGCCACCGGCCAGTCGCGGTTGTTGAAGAACTCTTGCCACAGCACGCGGCCGATCATCAGGGTTTCCGGGCCGCCCAGCAGTTCCGGAATCACGAACTCACCGACCACCGGGATGAACACCAGCATGCAACCGGCGATGATGCCGTTCTTGGCCAGCGGCACGGTGATTTTCCAGAAGCTGTTGAAGGTGCTCGAACCCAGATCCGACGCAGCCTCCAGCAGGCTTTGGTCATGCTTGACCAGGTTGGCGTACAGCGGCAGCACCATGAACGGCAGGTAGGCATACACCACGCCTATATAGACGGCGGTGTTGGTGTTGAGGATCTCGATCGGGTGCGACGTCAGCCCGGTCCACATCAGGAAGCCGTTGAGCAGCCCGTTGTTGCTGAGGATGCCCATCCACGCGTAGACGCGGATCAGGATCGCGGTCCAGGTCGGCATCATGATCAGCAGCATCAGCACGTTCTGCGCTTCCTTGCTGGCCTTGGTGATCGCGTAGGCCATCGGAAAGCCGAGCACCAGGCACATCAGCGTACTGAACAGCGCAACCTTCAACGAACCCAGGTAGGCGGAGAGATACAGCTCATCTTCGCCGAGCAAGGTGTAGTTGCCGATGTTGAGCAGCAACTGGAATTTCTGCTCGGCGTAGGTGTAGATCTCCGAGTAGGGCGGAATGGCCAGGGCCGCTTCCGAGAAGCTGATCTTCATCACCAGGAAGAACGGCAACAGGAAGAACAGGCACAGCCACAGGAACGGAATGCCGATGACGAACTTGCGCCCGCTGGGGACCAGCCTGAGGAATTGCTGATTGAAGGTTTTCATGCGCGCAGTACCACGCCACTGTCGTCTTCCCACCACACGTAGACATGGTCGTCCCAGGTCGGACGTGCACCACGGCGTTCGGCGTTGGCCATGAACGACTGGACGATCTTGCCGCCGGGCAGTTCGACGTAGAACACTGAGTGGCCGCCGAGGTAGGCAATGTCATGCACCTTGCCGCTGGACCAGTTGTAGCGTTGCTCCGGCTTGACGGTGCTGACCAGCAGTTTTTCCGGGCGGATGGCGTAGGTGATCGACTTGTCCTGCACCGAAGTACTGACGCCGTGGCCGACGTAGATCTTCTGTTCCAGGTCCTTGCTGTGGATGATCGCGTGACCTTCCAGGTCCTCGATCACCGTGCCGTCGAAGGCGTTCACGTTGCCGATGAACTCGCAGACCATGCGGCTGACCGGCGCTTCATAGATGTCTACCGGGCTGCCGATCTGGGCGATCCAGCCCAGGTGCATGATCGCGATGCGCTGCGCCATGGTCATGGCTTCTTCCTGGTCGTGGGTCACCATCACGCAGGTCACGCCGACACGCTCGATAATCTCGACCAGCTCAAGCTGCATTTGCGAACGCAGCTTTTTATCCAGTGCACCCATTGGCTCGTCGAGCAGCAACAACTTCGGTCGCTTGGCCAGGGAGCGGGCCAGGGCCACACGCTGGCGCTGACCGCCGGAGAGTTGATGGGGTTTGCGTTTGGCGTATTGGGTCATGTGCACCAAACGCAGCATTTCGTCGACGCGGGCGTCGATCTCGCTGGCAGGCAAACGGTCCTGCTTGAGGCCAAAGGCGATGTTCTGCGCCACTGTCATGTGAGGGAACAGTGCGTAGGACTGGAACATCATGTTGATCGGTCGTTCGTACGGCGGCATGTCGGTGATGTCGACACCATCAAGCAGGATTCGCCCCTCGGTCGGACGTTCGAAACCTGCGAGCATGCGCAACAGGGTCGACTTGCCTGAGCCGGAACCGCCGAGCAGGGCGAAGATTTCACCCTGATGGATCTCCAGGGAGACATCGTCCACCGCAGTGGTCTCGTCGAACTTCTTGGTGACGCGATCGACTTTCACCAGCACCTTTTTCGGTGCCTGGTGACCTTCAAGAGCCTTCCTGTAAATGCTGGAGGCGTTTGCCATGTGAAACTCCCAACAGGTTTCAGTCGCCAGGCCAACGCGGCCCGGCTTAATAGTTGATTGCAAACCCGAGCCGGACGGTGCCGGTCAATTCAACCGTGCTCCCAGCAGGAGTCGGCTTGTGTGGCGAGGGGGCTTGCCCCCGTTGGGGAGCGAAGCGCCCCTGAAATCAGTCGACGCCGTGAAGTAGCACGCGCTGACCGATTCACGATTGCTTTGCAATCGAACGGGGGCAAGCCCCCTCGCCACACAAGCCAGTTCCTACAGGGAAGCCCCGTCGGCTCGGGTTCATTCGGCGCCGCCGTCCTGGCTGCCGGGTAGTGCTTGTTGTTATCGCAGGGTGTAGCTGCCGCGAGCGGGACGCGCGAAGGCGCCTGCCCGCTCGCGGGGGCAGTTAATCGTTGAATGGGATTACCGGGTCGTCAGCGCGAGTGCCGCTGGGCCGCCCGTTGCCGGCATGCTTCACCAAACGCCTGGAAAATCCGCAGGTAAGCAGGGTTGTCCAGCACCTGCCATTCCGGGTGCCACTGCACGCCGAGGGCGAAAGCCTTGCTGTGCTCCACCGAAATCGCTTCGATCAAGCCATCGGGCGCGACCGCTTCGGCGCGCAGGCCGGGAGCGAGGCGGTCGATACCCTGGCTGTGAATCGAGTTCACCTGGAACACCGCCGGCAGATCCAGCGCTTCGAACACGCCACCGGGCTGCACATTGACCGCATGCGCCGGTGCGTATTGCACCGCCAGCTCCGGGTGGTCGGCCTCGCGGTGATCGAGGTAGCCCGGCACTTCGTGGACTTTCTGATGCAGGCTGCCACCGAACGCCACGTTCATTTCCTGAAAGCCACGGCAGATGCCGAGTACTGGAACGCCAGCAGCAATCGCGGCGCGGATCAGGGGCAGGGTGGTGGCATCCCGCGCCGGATCGTGATCCGTGCCGGGGGCGCTGGCGGGGCCATGATAGTGGAAGGGTTCCACGTTCGACGGCGATCCGGTCAGCAACAGACCATCGAGCTGCGGCAGCAGGTCCTCGATTTCGGTCAGTTCAGCCAGGGAAGGGATGACGACTGGCAGCCCCAGTGCCGCAACGCTGACAGCGCGCAAGTACTTGTCGCCGCTGACATGGTAGGGGTGCAGGCCAATCTGTTTGACGCATGCAGTAACGCCGATCAATGGCTTGAGTGCCATTTTTATCACCTCGAAGTTTCACACTTGAACGAGCTTTTCCGGAGCTTAGCCTTGTTGATTTTAATTAACAACTGTCATGTAAAAAATTCTAAACGGCGAACGTCTGAAGCTGAGGATTTACCTGTGTTCCAGGGATGATCTGACACTCTATTGTCTCTGAGAGGCCCTAAAATAAACGTTGAAAGGCCAAGTGTTCGCTATTGACTTCACTTTGCCTTTCGGATTGACTGGCTACGTGAAAGGGCGGTGAACATAATAATTAACAGTAAAAAATAGGTGCATCATGTCGGTCCCTCTGCGTACCGTTCAACTCAACGAAGCAAACGCATTCCTTAAGAAATATCCTGAGGTTTTGTACGTCGACCTTCTGATTGCGGATATGAACGGTGTGGTGCGCGGCAAGCGCATCGAACGCACCAGTCTTCATAAGGTTTACGAGAAAGGCATCAACCTGCCGGCGTCGCTGTTTGCGCTGGACATCAATGGCTCCACCGTGGAAAGCACCGGCCTGGGCCTGGACATCGGCGATGCCGACCGGATCTGCTATCCGATCCCCGGCACCCTGAGCATCGAGCCTTGGCAGAAGCGCCCAACCGCGCAACTGCTGATGACCATGCACGAAATCGAAGGCCAGCCGTTCTTCGCCGACCCGCGTGAAGTGCTGGCCAATGTCGTGCGCAAGTTCGACGATCTGGGCCTGACCATCTGCGCCGCGTTCGAGCTGGAGTTCTACCTGATCGACCAGGACAACGTGAACGGTCGTCCGCAGTCGCCACGTTCGCCGGTGTCCGGCAAGCGTCCGATGTCGACCCAGGTGTACCTCATCGACGACCTCGACGAATACGTCGATTGCCTGCAAGACATTCTCGAAGGCGCGAAAGAGCAGGGCATTCCTGCTGACGCCATCGTCAAGGAAAGCGCCCCGGCGCAGTTCGAAGTCAACCTGCACCACGTATCCGACCCTATAAAGGCTTGCGACTATGCAGTCCTGCTCAAGCGTCTGGTGAAGAACATCGCCTACGACCACGAGATGGACACCACCTTCATGGCCAAGCCGTACCCGGGCCAGGCAGGTAATGGTCTGCACGTGCACATTTCGATTCTCGACAAGGAAGGCAACAACATCTTTGCCAGCGAGGATCCCGAGCAGAACGCCGCGCTGCGACACGCGATCGGCGGTGTGCTCGAGACCCTGCCGGCGCAGATGGCGTTCCTCTGCCCGAACGTCAACTCCTACCGTCGTTTCGGCGCACAGTTCTACGTGCCGAACTCGCCGAGCTGGGGCATCGACAATCGTACCGTGGCGGTACGTGTGCCGACTGGCTCGCCGGACGCCGTGCGCATTGAGCACCGCGTGGCCGGTGCCGATGCCAACCCGTACTTGCTGATGGCTTCGGTATTGGCCGGTGTGCACCACGGCCTCACCAACAAGATCGAGCCGGGCGCTCCGGTGGAAGGCAACAGCTACGAGCAGAACGAGCAGAGCCTGCCCAACAACCTGCGCGATGCTTTGCGTGAGCTCGATGACAGCGAAGTCATGGCCAAATACATCGACCCGATGTACATCGATGTGTTTGTGGCTTGTAAGGAAAGCGAGCTGGCCGAGTTCGAGAACTCCATCTCGGATCTTGAGTACAACTGGTATTTGCATACCGTTTGATATTTGAAAAGCCCCTCACCCTAACCCTCTCCCCGGGGGAGAGGGGACTGATCCGGGGATGCTCGGGAAATCCTGCGACCTGAACCTTTTGTGCCGAATCCATAGTCGACTCGGTGGATCAGGTCGCAGCATGCCTTGAGGCAGCTCGGTCAGTCCCTTCCGCCAAGGGAAGAGGGGAACCGTGATGCTCGTGAAATCCCGCGACGTGAAGCTGTTCTACCGAATCCATAATCGACTCGGTCGCTCAGGTCGCAGCAGATCCCAAGACCCCTCGGTCAGTCCCCTCTCCCTATGGGCGGTCCGACGTTTCGGGAGGGCTAGGGTGAGGGCCGGATGCCAAGCCGAACAAATGAACCAGACACACCTCAATTTTCCCCTGCGTCGAGTCAAAACAATGACAAACACTCGCAGCGACTGGGAGCAACGCTTCCAGTCCTTATCCATTGAAGGTCGGGCATTCATCGACGGCCAATACTGCGCAGCCGCCAGCGGCGCGACGTTCGAATGCATGAGCCCGGTGGACGGGCGATTCCTGGCAAACGTCGCCAGCACCGACGAAGCCGACGCCAACGCCGCGGTCGCGGTGGCGCGCCGCACCTTCGAATCCGGCGTGTGGTCCCAACTGGCCCCAGCCGAGCGCAAGCGCATCCTGATCCGCTTCGCCGACCTGATCCTGGCCAACCGGGAAGAACTGGCGCTGCTCGAAACCCTCGACATGGGCAAGCCGATCAGCGACTCCATGGGCATCGACATCCCGGCTACCGCCAATGCGGTCCGCTGGACCGCCGAGGCCATCGACAAGATCTACGACGAAGTCGCCGCCACGCCCCACGATCAGCTTGGCCTGGTGACTCGCGAAGCGGCTGGCGTAGTAGCGGCCATCGTGCCGTGGAACTTCCCGCTGATCATGGCCAGCTGGAAATTCGCCCCGGCCCTGGCGATGGGTAACTCGTTCATCCTCAAGCCTTCGGAAAAGTCACCGCTGACCGCGATCCGCATCGCGCAGCTGGCACTCGACGCCGGTATTCCCAAAGGCGTCTTCAACGTTTTGCCGGGTTTCGGTCACACCGTCGGCAAGGCTTTGGCGCTGCACATGGACGTCGACGTGCTGGCCTTCACCGGCTCCACGGCGATTGCCAAGCAGCTGATGATCTACGCCGGGCAAAGCAACATGAAGCGCGTCTGGGCTGAAGCCGGTGGCAAGAGCGCCAACGTGGTGTTCGCCGATGCGCCGGACTTGCGCGCCGCAGCGCAGGCCGCCGCCGGCGCCATTGCCTTCAACCAGGGTGAGGTCTGCACCGCCGGCTCGCGTTTGCTGGTGGAGCGCTCGATTCGCGAGCAGTTCATTCCATTGCTGGTAGAGGCCCTGCAAGCCTGGAAACCGGGCCACGCCCTTGATCCTGCGTCCACCGTCGGCGCGGTCGTCGACCAGCGTCAACTGGAAAACGTATTGCGCTACATCGAAGTCGGCAAGCAGCAGGGCGGTCAACTGATCGCCGGCGGCAGCCGCACCCTCGAAGACACCGGCGGCCTGTACGTGGAACCGGCGATTTTCGACGGTGTGACCAACGCCATGACCATCGCCCAGGAAGAAATCTTCGGCCCGGTGTTGTCGGTGATCACCTTCGACAGCGAGCAACAAGCGCTGCAAATCGCCAACGACAGCATCTACGGTTTGGCCGCCGGCGTATGGACCAGCAACCTGAGCAAGGCCCACACCTTCGCCCGTGGCTTGCGCGCCGGCAGCGTCTGGGTCAACCAGTACGACGGCGGCGACATGACCGCGCCGTTCGGCGGGTTCAAGCAATCGGGCAACGGTCGCGACAAGTCGCTGCACGCGTTCGATAAGTACACCGAACTCAAAGCGACCTGGATCAAGCTCTGACACCTTTATAAGCGGCGGTCGCCGGCTCTGCGGCGACCATCGGAGAAATCTATGAAACAGACACATGTAAACAGCTACTACGCCGCCACCCGCAACTTCACCGGCGATTTCCCGGTGCTCGAAGGCGCTGTGGACTGCGACGTCTGCGTGATCGGTGCCGGCTACACCGGCCTGTCCTCGGCCCTGTTCCTCGCCGAAGCGGGCTACAGCGTGACCGTGCTCGAAGCCGCCAAAGTCGGCTTCGGCGCCAGCGGTCGCAACGGCGGTCAACTGGTCAACTCCTACAGCCGCGACGTCGATGTCATCGAAGAGCGCTATGGCGACAAGACCGCCGAGGTCCTCGGCAGCATGATTTTCGAAGGCGCCGACATCATCCGTCAGCGCATACAGCACTACGACATCCAGTGCGATTACCGTCCTGGCGGCATCTTCGCGGCGATGAACAAGAAGCAGCTCAAAGGCCTGGCCGAGCAGAAGAAAAGCTGGGAGCGCTACGGCAACAAGAACCTGAAAATGCTCGACGCGGCGGACATCAGGCGCGAAGTCGGTTCCGACGCCTACGTCGGCGGCCTGCTGGACATGCAGGGCGGGCACATTCACCCGCTGAACCTGGCCCTTGGTGAAGCTTCGGCAATCATCGGCCTGGGCGGCAAGATCTACGAGCAATCGGCGGCGGTGGAAATCACCTACGGCGAGCCAATCACTGTGCGCACTGCCAAAGGCCTGGTGAAGGCCAAGTACCTGCTGATCGCCGGTAACGCCTACCTGCCCCAGGGCCTCGACAATCGCGTGACCAGCAAAAGCATGCCGTGCGGGTCGCAAATCGTCGTCACCGAGCCGTTGTCGAAGCAGCAGGCCAAGAGCCTGATCAGCAACAACTACTGCGTTGAAGACTGCAACTACCTGCTCGACTACTACCGCCTGACGGCCGACAACCGCTTGCTCTACGGCGGCGGCGTGGTCTACGGCGCACGTGAGCCGGACGATATCGAGCAACTGATCCGGCCGAAAATCCTCAAGACCTTCCCGCAACTCAAGGACGTGAAGATCGACTACCGCTGGACCGGCAACTTCCTGTTGACCATGTCGCGCATGCCGCAATTCGGCCGTATCGAGAAAAACGCCTACTACATGCAGGGCTACAGCGGCCATGGCGTCACCTGTTCGCACCTGGCCGGCAAACTGATCTCGGAAATGATCCGTGGCGATGCCGAGCGTTTCGACGCCTTCGCCTCCTTGCCGCACATGCCGATGATCGGCGGGCGCACCTTCTCGGCACCGTTGACCGCTCTTGGTGCCGTGTACTACTCGCTGCGCGACCGGTTCGGGATCTAAGCTTTACCTCACCGGCGGCATCCCCAAAAGTGCCGCCGGTTTTTTTAGCCGCTCAAACATCGCTTTCCCTGTGGGAGCGGGCTTGCTCGCGAAGAGGCCATATCAGGCGCAATTGATGGCGCCTGATACACCGCCTTCGCGAGCAAGCCCGCTCCCACAGGGGCCACGGTTGATTGAAGATTGATGTTCACAGTCATTTTCCCCCACCGTTTATCGAACCTGCTGAGCAACTCTGACAAACGTGATTTAATAGCCGCCTTTCACGTTTGCGGGGCCGGAAACGGCGTGAATCGCGCCAGCTCTCCACACCCATTATCCTTGAGTAGTACGCACATAAGGCTGTCATGGACACGGGCTCACGACTCAAATTAGTACGCGAAAGCTACAAACTATCCCAGCGCGAGCTGGCCCGGCGTAGCGGCGTCACCAATGCCACCATTTCCCTGATCGAACAAAATCGCGTCAGTCCCTCGGTCAGTTCCCTGAAGAAACTGCTCGAAGGCATTCCCATGTCACTGGCGGACTTTTTCACCTTCGATCAGCCGCCACGCGAACACCAGTACGTTTTCCGTTCAAGCGAACAGCCGGATCTCGGCCGTCACGGCCTGCGTCTGCTGCTGATCGGTGCGTCTGTACCCAGCCGGCAAATGCGTCTGCTGCGCGAGCAGTACGCGCCGGGTGCCAGCTCAGGTGAAGAGCCGATTGTGCACGCTGAAGGTGAGGAATGCGGCCTGGTCACCCGTGGCACCGTGGAACTGACCGTGGACGGCCAGGTGAGTGTGCTCAATGCTGGGGACGGCTATTACTTCCCGACGACGCTGCCGCACCGGTTTCGCAATATCGGCCAGGATGAGGCAGAGATCATCAGCGCCAACACGCCGGCGAACTTCTGATCACCAAGGCGGTGTGACCGCTCGTCCACTGCGTCGCACCTTCTTGATAACGGTTCTTCCAAGCTTTATCAGCCACGCAAAGGAAGAACCGTCATGCTCAATCAAAAGTTTGTTGTCCTGACACTTGCCGCCATCCTCACTGGCACCTCGCTGGTGAGCATCGCCGCCGAGAAACCCTACACCAGTTCCACCGAGGCAGACGGCACCAGCCAAACCAAGGATACCGGTCCAAAACCGACCAATGCCGACCCTGATGCCGCTTCACTGCCCCAGGGCGCCGACAGCGGCAAGACCGACAACGGCCCGGTCCCTGCGGGTTCCAAGCCTGTTGCCCCTGGCCAGGTGGGCGGTGGCAGCAGCGGTGGGGGCAGCTGATTCAAGCGCACCCAATCTGGATCTGATACCTGGTACCTGTAGGAGCGAGCATGCTCGCGAAAAACGTCAACGATAACGCGGCAACAGGTTTACCGCGGTGTCATTGCGTTTTTTCGCGAGCATGCTCGCTCCTACAGGAAACCAGGAACTGTTAATGTCCGGATTGCGGCGAAGGCGAGTGCGCTACGTGCTTGGGCCCCGCCAGCGCCCACAACGCCAGCCCGAGCAGCGGCACAAACACGATCACCACCATCCACACCCCCTTGGTACTCGCTTTACCGGCGCTTTTGCGCACCCGGTTGATCGCCCAGAGTTCGATAAGCAAAAGCACTGCAGCCAATACGATCCACATTGTCGGGTTTTGCATGCGTCACCTCCTGATGGTCCTTCAGTTAGGTGGACGCGGGCCCTTTGCGTTCATTAAATTTTCGCCCGGCATCGCTTCACTTCGCGATAAATTCGCGAATCGCCGCAATGGTCGGCCCCGGTGCTTCTTCCATCAGCCAATGCCCGGCGTTGGCAACGACCACCTCGGTGACGCTGTCTGCGGCATTGCGCATCACGATCGCTTCATTGGCGCCGAAAGATTTTTCGCCGCTGACTGCCAGCACCGGCATTTTCAGTTTCGTCGCCATCGACGCCTCATTGTCCGTGGCGTCCTGGCGAATGCTGCGGAACTGGGCAAAGGCGCATCCATCACCACCAGACGCCGGGTGCGGACAGATAACGCACCTCGCGGACAGATCGCGCAGGCATTTTCTGCGAAAGGCAAACTGTAATATTCAGTATCACTTAGCCACAGATAGTAGGCAGCCCAACGAGTAGTCAATGAGGCTGTACCGTGTTTCAACGTCTTGTGTGTTCGCTGTCTGTCCTGAGCCTGTCCATCGCCGCCGCCCAGGCCGCCGACCCTGTGCCCCTCAATACGCCACGCCTGAAAAGCATCGACAACTTGCGCGATGTTGCCGGCCTCACCACGGCGTATTCCACTGCGCACGATGGCACCATGCGCGCCGGCGTGTTCTATCGCTCCAATGCACTGACCCCGTCGGCCGCGGACCTGGCGACGTTGAACAGCCTGGGCATCAAATCGGTCTACGACCTGCGCACGCCCAGCGAGATTGCAGGCACGCCTGATACCCTGCCGACGGGGGCGACCTACAGCAACATCGACATCATCGGCAGCACCACGTCCGGCTCGAACATCACCAGCGTCGCTTTTCACAGTGCCGCCGATGCTGTTGCGATGATGCAAGAGACCAACCGCGCGTTCGTCAGCGACGCCGGAATGCGCGGCCAGATCAGCAGGCTGTTCAACGAACTGGCCGGGGTCGACGGTGCTGCGCTGTTCCATTGTACCGCCGGCAAGGACCGCACCGGCTGGACCGCCGCCGTGCTGCAGAGTATCGCCGGGATCGATGACGCGACGATCATGAGCAATTATCTGGCCACCAACGACTACACCGCCGCGCGCGTGCAGGCGACCCTGGCCGCACTGCCGCCGAGCATGGCCGCCGTTTATGCGCCGCTGCTCGGCGTGGAAGCGAGCTTCCTGCAGGCTGGCCTGGATCAGGTCACCGCGCAGTACGGCAGCATGGACAACTACCTCAAACAGGGCCTGGGCCTGTCCCAGGAAACCATCTACGTGCTGCGCGGCAAGATGGTCTATTTCAACAGCTTGCCCGGTCAGCAAGGCCTGGTCGGCAACGCCGCCGCAGGTGCCCAGCTGTTGCAGCAACTACAGAACACCAGCCTCTCAGGCACTTACAGTGACTACAACTATTACCTGCAATCGGCCATCGACGCCGGCAACCTCGCGGGTGTCGAATCCACGGTCGGTGGTCAGGTGCACGCCGACGCCGCCAGCTACCTGCTGCGCCAGGGCGCGATGATCGAACAGGCCGCCGCGCCCTTCACCAGTGGCATCGATCTGAAGGCCGGGCAATACCGCTTGTGGAGCAGCGCCCTGGCCGGTTACCTGGGCACCGATGGTTCGTCCCAGGCGTCCAGCAGCAACGAGCACAGCCAGGGGCTGATGGTCGGCCTGACCCAACGCTTCTCGGAAAACCTTAGCGCCCATGGCGGCATCGGCTACAGCCGTGGCAGCGTCGGCGGGGCGGGTGGCGAGGCGGACACCGATTACACCTTCCTCTCGGCGGGTGCGCGATTCGCCCCGAACGGCCTGGAACGCGGCCTGTTTGTCGACGCCGATGCCAGCGCCGGCTACCTCGACTACGACAGCAAGCGCGAACTTGGCGGCGGCCTGGGCACAGCCAAGGGCGACAGCCACGGCAACCTCTATGGCCTGACGCTGGCGCTGGGTTACCGCGTGCCGGTGAGCGATGTGATCCTCGAACCGAGTCTCGGCGTGCGGGTCAGTCACGTGAACCTGGACGGTTTCCAGGAGACGGGCAGCGAACTGGCCCTCGACGTCGACAGCATCAATGAAACCCGCCACAGCGCCGTGGCCAACCTCAACGTGGCCTTTGCCCCGGTCGGCATGGGCGCGTGGCAGCTGGTGCCGGGTGTTCAGGTCGGCTATGAGCATGTGCTGGGCGATAACGAGATTGACAGTCAAGGGCACCTGCTGGGCCTGGACGTGGAGCAACAGGCCGCCTTCGACAATCGCGACCAGTTCACCGCCGCAGTGAACGTCATGGCGCATTTGGGCGCGGTGAGTGTCGGGGCGCAAATGGGTGCCAGTGGCGGTGGTGACAGCCATGGCTTCAATGGCGGGTTGAAGGCCAGTTATCTGTTCTGACGGGATGTCATGGCGGTAGCGCATCTGCCGCCATTGATGTTGTATCGGCGGGCCTCATCGCTAGCAGGCTAGCGCCCACAGGGATTGATGGTGACCAGGAGATTTTTGATCGCCCGGATCAATTGTGGGAGCCAGCCTGCTGGCGATGGGGCCGGCACAGCCAATACAGATGCTGACTGACACGCCCCGGCAGGGTGAACAATCAAACCATCGCGAACCCCAAACGTCCCTCCCGCCGGCCATTCTTCACCTCTGCCGGACTCACCCCATACGCCTTCTGAAAATACTGGCAAAACCTCCCGACATTGCTGAACCCGTATTGCAACGCCACCTCGGTCACCGAAGGCGCGGTCTCACCGGCAAGTTCGGCATAGGCACGCTCCAGCCGTACTTGCCGCTGATAAGCCACGATCGACATCCCCATGAACCGCTGAAATCCATCCTGCAGCGCGCGCAGGCTGACATTGCTCAACCGGGCCAGGTCCGTTCCGCTGACCAGATCATCGGGATGTTCCTGGATGTACTCGACCGCCAACTTGACATGTCGCGGCGCAATCGTCGGGGCAGGGCGTCGCAGCGCTTGCGTGAAGTTGTGCGGCCAGGCTTGAAGTACCGCATCAACCAGCATCTCGCGCAGGCGCGAAGGCAGTAGCGCGCCCGCATTGATCAGCAGATCGAACTCGTTGCCCGTGGCCATCTCCACTAACGTGCGGATGACCTGGAAGGCCGGGACATTCAGATCCACTACGGGCTCGAAATACAGCTTTTCCAGAATCGGCTTGCCCAGCAGGGTCGACAGGCGCTCGGTAAACAGTGCGCGCCGGATCGAAATTCCGTGCTGGGCATGGTTGTCCATGAAGCGCATCGAGCGGATATCAGCCTTGTCGATGGCCAGGCCGACCTGGCTACCGCCAACGGTGGCATGGTTGTAGAGGATCTTCCCGGCGCTGGGGATGACGAAGGTAATCTCGTCCAGTGGCTCGGGAAAGTCGACGGTGAAATCCCCCAGGTAGTGCATGCGGCGAAAGCTGACACCGTCGTGCCTGCCATACACCCCGCCGATGATGATGTCTTTGGGCGGCGGGCGCGAGTCGGCATAGAGATTGCCGAACATCTTCGAGAACAGCGCGCCAAAGTCGTCGCAGTTCAGGTCGCTGGATCTAAGGATGATGTTCTTGCGCGTCGTGCTTGAGTACACCGGAAGTGGCACCTTGGGCGGAGGAGCGGGGACCCTGCTGCAGGGCGCAGTCGATCGCAGGTCGAGCGCCGCGGCCAGGGCAAGCGCGCTGACGCTATCAGGCTTTAATGACAGGATCGTGACGGGGTTTGCCCTGAGGCGTTGCGTGCAGCGCCGTGACGCAAAGGCTTATCAGTGCCTTTTGGCCGATACCTGCTGCGCCATGGCTCAAACTCGCAGAGGCTGTCCTTGTGGGACTGCCTGGGTCGTACTATCGTCAAACATCAGATTTAGAGGGACTTCCTGCCACCAGGGCCGCAGAGGGAAGTCCACGATAACGCACCAGATGTCCCATACCCGACGTTGTTCTTCGATGGTCAGGCCTTTGCGCAAATCCACTGGCCGGCGCCATTGACCGAGTCCGGCCATATCGGCCATTGCCGGTAGATTCAACCCCGGTTTTTCATGCCCCGGCGCCTGGGTTTTGCGACCTTGAGCCGATTGCCTGTGGGGACAGGTGAATGGCGTATGTGCAAAGACCAGATGAACAGATCAGACCCGGTGAACCGGGCACACGCAAAACTTTATAAGACCGATTCCGACAGGGAGTGATACATGAGTGAGCAGGGCAGCCATCCGCAGCCGCGGGTTCCCGGTACCCGACACCAGGGCACCTTGCGTGGCCTGCTAATACCCGAGTGGCTGAACAACTACAGGCCGGACTGGTTCAGGGGCGATGTCATTGCCGGGCTGACGGCGGCGGCCGTGGTCATTCCCAAGGCGCTGGCGTATGCCACCATTGCCGGCCTGCCGGTGCAGGTCGGGCTGTATACCGTATTGGTGCCGATGGTGATCTATACCGTGCTCGGCACCTCGCGCCCGCTCAGTGTCAGCACCACCACCACCCTGGCGATTCTCGCCGGCTCCGCGCTCGCCCAGGCCAGCCCGTCCGGTGATCCGGCGTTACTGTTGGCGGCCTCGGCCACCTTGGCCTTGATGGTGGGCGCGATCCTGATCATGGCCGGGGTGCTGCGCCTGGGTTTCGTTGCCAACTTCATTTCCGAACCGGTACTGGTGGGCTTCAAGGCGGGCATCGGTGTGGTCATCGTTCTCGACCAGTTGCCCAAGCTGCTGGGCATTCACATCGACAAAGGCAGTTTCCTGCACAACCTGGTGGCGATTTTCCAGGGGCTCGGACATGTCTCGCTGCCGACCGTGGCGGTCGGCGTTTGCATGCTGGCGGTGCTGGTCGGCATGAAGCATTTTACCCCTCGATTGCCGGCGCCGCTGATTGCGGTAGCGCTCGGCATTATCGCCATGAGCCTGTTTGATCTGGAGCGTTTCGGCGTGTCGGCGGTCGGCGTGGTGCCGATTGGGCTGCCCGCACCGGTATTGCCGATCTGGTCGTTGGCCGCTGATCTCTGGCCGTCTGCGATGGGCATCGCGTTGATGAGCTTTACCGAATCCATCGCCGCTGCGCGCGCCTTCGCTCGCAACGATGAACCCACGCTGCAGCCCAATCGCGAATTGGTCGCCACCGGCATGGCCAATATCGGCGGGGCGTTTCTTGGCGCCATGGTCGCTGGCGGCGGCACCACCCAGACGGCGGTCAATCGCCTGGCCGGGGCTCGCTCGCAATTGGCGGGGTTGATCACCGCGGCACTGGCGCTGGGTACCTGCCTGCTGCTGGCGCCGTTCATTGGCATGATGCCCAATGCCACGCTTGCCGCCGTAGTGATTGTGTACTCGGTGGGCCTGATCGAGCCCAGGGAATTCCGCGAGATCCTGTCAGTGCGCAAGACCGAGCTGGTCTGGGCCATCGTCGCCATGGTCGGCGTCATGCTGCTGGGCACCCTGCAAGGGATTGTCGTCGCCATTGTCGTGTCGCTGCTCGCCCTGGCCTATCAGGTTTCCGATCCACCGGTGCACATCCTGGGTCGCAAGCCCGGCACCAACGTGTTCCGTCCACAGTCCCCGACGAACCTCAATGACGAACACTTTGACGGGCTGCTATTGCTTCGGCCCGAAGGTCGCATCTTCTTCGCCAATGCCGAGCGTATTGGCATGAAGATACGGCTGTTGATCGAGACACACGAGCCGGGGGTCGTCGTCCTCGACCTGCGCAGTGTGTTCGATCTGGAGTACACCGCCTTGAAGATGCTCACCGGCGCTGAACAACGCTTGCGCGAAAAAGGCGTTTCGCTGTGGCTGGTGGGAATGAGCCCCAGCGTTTCGGCTATGGTCATCAAGGCACCGTTGGGGCGCACGCTGGGCGAGGCGCGCATCTTCCATAACCTGGAATTGGCGGTTGAGCACTATCGGCTCAGTCGACTGTGAATGGCAGCTGTCGGGCGCTTCCTGACACTGTTCGGAGTATCTAGCGAGGTTTGCACCATGGCAAAGAAAAAGGCAGCAGTGAAAAGCCAACCTGATGACAGCGGCAAGCTCAAGAACAAGGTCTATCTCAATGAACTGGCCCGGCTGCACGTTGAACTGGTCAAGTTGCAGGAGTGGGTGAAAGAGAAGGGCATCAAGGTTTGCGTGATCTTTGAAGGGCGCGATGGCGCCGGCAAGGGCGGGACCATCAAGGCCCTCACCGAACGGGTCAGCCCACGGGTGTTCCGCGTCGTGGCACTACCGGCACCGACCGATCGGGAAAAGAGCCAGATGTACCTGCAACGCTATCTGCCGCACATGCCGGCGGCCGGTGAAGTGGTGATCTTCGATCGCAGCTGGTACAACCGCGCCGGCGTGGAGCGGGTGATGGGGTTCTGCACGGACGAGCAGCTCGAGACCTTTCTCACGGTGGCGCCGCGGGTCGAGCAGGCACTGGTCGAATCGGGCATCATCCTGATCAAGTACTGGCTGGAAGTCAGCGAAGAGGAGCAGACCCGTCGGCTCAAGGGACGTATCACCGACGGCCGCAAGATCTGGAAGCTGTCGCCGATGGACCTCAAGTCCTACAACCGCTGGTACGACTACTCCCGTGCCCGGGACGACATGTTCAAAGCCACCGATACCGAGTTCGCCCCTTGGCGTGTCGCCAACTCGAACGACAAGCGCCGGGCCCGTCTCAATATCATCAGCGATCTTCTCGCCAGCATTCCCTATGAGGATGTGAAACGCGCCAAAGTGAAACTGCCTAAGCGGCAGGCGCAGGGTGACTACCGCGAGCCGGATTATCCGTACCGCTATATCACCGAGCAATTCTGAGGTCTTGCAGACCGCCCAGCCTGCGCTCAGTCCTGAGTGCTTTCGAGCACAGCTGTGGTGATATCAGAGATCGGGTATTCCTTGTCTTCTGATTTCATGACGGCTGTGCCGCATTGCTTTTGCAGCGAGTCAATAGATTGCGTGTAGGCAATTTCTCTAGCCATGTAGGAAGTTGCTGTTTCGAGTGCAAGCAAGTTCTGAGTGCAACGTAGCCTTTATCTAAATATTAGTTACAGGATGGTAAGCCTGCGTAAGTTAGTTCAACATTCCTCCTGGTAAGTGTTTGAGTGTTTGTTTCGGCAGCTGTACTTACCCTGTCTATGGTCTATTTTTGTTGCTCTAACAGCTTGCATGCTGTGGTCGGTAATGTGACTTCATAATGCCGGCGGGCATAGTGGGTTGGAATTTGTAATTGATTTTGTGTAACGGTGTAAATCGTTACAAATGCTCATGGAGGATTTATGGCTTCTGGTAGTTTTCAAAACGAAGTGCCCAAGGCTCGGGTGAATATCAAGCTCGATTTACATACCGGTGGCGCGCAGAAAAAAATCGAGCTGCCGCTCAAGTTGATGGTGATGGGCGACTACAGTAACGGCCGGGAACAGCGTCCGTTATCGGAGCGAGCCAAAGTCGGCATCGACCGCAACAATTTCGACAGCGTGCTGGCCGAGTACGCGCCCGAGGTCAAGCTGGTGGCGTCCAACACCCTGGCCGACGAGGCTGGCGAAATCCCGGTGGAGTTGAGCTTTGGCAGGATGAAGGATTTCGAGCCGGAGCAGGTGGCCCGGCAAATTCCACAGCTGCGCGCGCTGCTGGCGATGCGTAACCTGCTGCGCGACCTCAAGTCGAACCTTCTGGACAATGCCACGTTCCGTCAGGAACTGGAGCGCATCCTCATGGACGAGTCGCTGAGCGATGAACTGCGGGGCGAGTTGGCTGCCCTCACTGCGCAACAAGTTGGTTAATTCAACTCGGTTTGTTTAAAAGGAAGTTTCAATATGTCTACTGAACAATCCAACGTGCAATCGCGCGGCGCTACGGTGCTGTCCAAAGAAAACCAGGGCGTGTATGGCGCGCTGTTTGGCAAGATCAATCTGAGTCCGGTAAAAGTGCTGGGCGAAATTGAAGTCTTTCAAGACGCCGAAGCACTTTCCGATGTTTCAGCTGATGAGCGCGTGACCGCCGCAGTCAGCGTTTTTCTCAACTTGATCAAGCAATCTTCCCACAAGGTCCAGCGTCTGGACCGCACGCTGCTCGACGAACACATTGCCTCACTGGATGCGCAGATCAGCCGGCAACTGGATGCCGTGATGCATCACGAGGACTTCCAGCGTGTGGAGTCCACCTGGCGCGGTGTGAAGTCGCTGATCGACCAGACCGACTTCCGTCAGAACGTGCGCGTCGAACTGCTGGACATCAGCAAGGACCACCTGGTCCAGGATTTCGAAGATGCCCCGGAAATCGCGCAAAGCGGCCTGTATGTGCAGACCTACATCCAGGAATACGACACCCCGGGCGGGGAGCCGATCGCCGCGGCCATCTCCAACTTCGAATTCGATCGCAGCCCCCAGGACATCGCCTTGCTGCGCAACATTTCCAAAGTCGCGGCCGCTGCGCACATGCCATTCATTGGCTCGGTCGGGCCGGCCTTCTTCGGCAAGCGCTCGATGGAAGAGGTGGCGGCCATCAAGGACATCGGCAACTATTTTGACCGCGCCGAATACCTCAAGTGGAAAGCCTTCCGCGAGAGCGACGACGCCCGTTACATCGGCTTGCTCATGCCTCGCGTGCTCGGGCGCCTGCCGTATGGCCCCGACACCGTTCCCGTGCGCAGCTTCAACTACATCGAGAGCGTCAAGGGGCCGGACCACGACAAGTACCTGTGGACCAATGCGTCCTATGCCTTCGCGGCCAACATGGTCAAGAGCTTCATCGCCAACGGCTGGTGTGTGCAGATCCGTGGCCCGCAGGCGGGCGGCGCGGTCACCGACCTGCCGATCCATCTGTACGATCTGGGCACTGGCAATCAGGTGAAGATTCCCTCGGAGGTGATGATCCCGGAAACCCGCGAGTTCGAGTTCGCCAACCTCGGTTTCATCCCGCTGTCCTACTACAAGAACCGCGACTACGCCTGCTTCTTCTCGGCCAACTCGACGCAGAAACCGGCGCTGTACGACACCGCGGACGCCACCGCCAACAGCCGGATCAATGCGCGCCTGCCGTACATCTTCCTGCTGTCACGGATTGCCCATTACCTGAAGCTGATCCAGCGCGAAAACATCGGCACCACCAAGGACCGCCGTGTGCTCGAGCTGGAGCTGAACAAGTGGGTCGGCGGGCTGGTCACCGAAATGAACGATCCCGGTGATGACCTGCAAGCGTCGCACCCGCTGCGGGCTGGCAGGGTGACGGTCGAAGATATCGAAGACAACCCGGGTTTCTTCCGCGTCAAGTTGTATGCCGTGCCGCATTTCCAGGTGGAAGGCATGGACGTCAACCTGTCGCTGGTTTCGCAGATGCCGAAGGCGAAAGCCTGAATCTGATCAATCCCAAGCCAATTCGTAGGGATACGACCTCATGAAGATCGACCGCCCCTTGTGGGCCGCGGGGGCATTGCTGTCCCCGCAGCAATTCCAGCAGCAGGCACGCTGGGAAGCCTGGGCCAACGAGTGCCTGGCTCGTCTGTGCCTGGTGCACCCCTGGGGCGTTCGCAGCGTCGCCTTCGACCTCGAAGCCTTGCGCCTGGGCACGCTCAAGGCTACCCGGCTGAACCTGCGCATGCCCGACGGTACCTTGATCGACACCGATCATGTCGATCGGCTGCCTCCGGGCCTTGAGTTGTCGCACCTGTTACCGGGTGATAGCCAGGCCGCGACTTTGCTGCTGGCCCTGCCGCTGGAGCAGGCCAATGGCAACAACTGCCTGTTTGATGGCGAGGGGGACCGACCCACCCGTTATCGCCAGGACTGGCGTCAGGTACAGGACATCTACGCCGACGAGGTGCAATCGGTCGGCGTGCTCGAACAGGTGCTGAGCCTGCGCCTGGAGCACGACGAGAACGGCGATTACCTGACCTGCCCGATTGCGCGGATGGTACGCGACGGGCAGGGCGCCTGGAGCCTTGACCCCGACTACATCCCGCCCTTGCTCAGTTTCGCCGCGCACCCGGGGCTGCTGACGCAACTGGACAACCTGTTGACCCAACTGTCCTCCAAGCGGCAGCGACTGATGGGCATGCGCCGCGAAAGCAACCAGCGCATGGCCGACTTCGCCGTGGCCGACGTGTCGCTGTTCTGGCTGCTCAATGCCTTGAACACCTACCAGCCGGTGTTGGCCGATCTCAAGGCCTGGCCTGCCAGGCCTCCCGAGCAGGTCTACTTGGAGCTGACCAAACTGGCCGGCAGCCTGCTGACCTTTTCCCTGGAACACGATGTCGAGCAGATTCCGCCTTACCGCCACGATCACCTGGAAAGCGTGTTGCCGCCGCTGTTGCGCATGATTTCCACGTTGCTGGAGGCCAGCCTGCCTTCGCGGGTCATCGCCCTGGACCTTGAAGAGCGTTCAGCCAACCGCTGGCAGGTGCGGCTCGACGACCCTCGGCTGCGGGAGCCGGACAGTGCCGATTTCTATCTGTCGGTGCGTTGCCGCCTGCCGGCCGTGCAACTGCAGAGCCAGTTCCCGCGCCTGTGCAAGATCGGCACGCCGGACGAAGTCGATCAACTGGTCAACGCCGCCCTCGACGGCGTGCCGTTGCAGTCCCTTAGCCACGTGCCGGCGGCCATCCCCCTGCGCCTGGAAAACCAGTACTTCGCCCTCGACCTCAACCATGCCAAGGGGCAAGCCATCCTGGCTCAGGGCATCTGTGCCTTCTACGTCCCGAGCACCCTGGCCGACGTCAAACTTGAACTGTTCGCGGTACTACGCGCATGAACCTGATCGAAACGAAACAACACAGCGTCATCGCGGTGGACATCGACGCCTTGTTGCAGGACAGCTACCTGCTGGTGGTCGAGTTGCGGCAGGGGGCTTCGGCGCAAAACAGCGATGAAGTCAAAGCGCTTTGCGTGCAGCAGGTCGAGCGTGTTCGCCAGTCGCTCGAAGAGGCCGGCCTGGCGCAACGCAGCATCGACCATATCAGCCATGCGCAATGCGCGTTGCTCGATGAAACCATGCTCAATCTCACCCACGACGATGCCCATTCGCGCTGGGCCAGCGAACCCTTGCAAACCAGGTTCTTCAACCGCCATCAGGCCGGGGTGTTCCTCTACGAGGACATGCGCGAGGTGCTGCGCGAACCGGCGGCGGACCCGCTGGTGCTGACGGCTTTCCAGCGGGTCTTGACCCTGGGCTTTAAGGGTCGTTACGCCGATATCAATGACCCCGAGCGCGAGCAACTGCTGGCCGCCCTGAATGATCGGGTCGCGCCTTTGCCATTGCATCGACGCTCGACCGCGACGTTGAGCGGCGGGCAGGGCATGACGCGGCTGCCGCAATTGCGCTCACCCCTGGTCAATGCCGTGGCCGCCGGCCTGTTGCTGGTCGGTGTCTGGTACGCGCTCGATCAGTGGCTGGGTGGCCTGGTGGCGACGCTGTTATCAGCAGACGCCTGAGGTGGGGTCCATGACGCTCAAACTCAAACAAGGGCTCTGGCTATGGACCGGTGCACTGGCCCTGATGCTGCTGGCGATCATCCCGCTTGACGGATGGACGCGCGGGGTTGGCGTCTTGATCGTTGTCGGCAGTGTTGCGTTGGCGAGGGTGCGGGCGGCGCGTCAGGCAGCGCAGCAACGGGAACTGCCCGGTTCCCTCGATGAATTCGCGCTGCCCCCGGCGAGCTACGGACATCCCGTGGTGCTGGTCTGTGGCGACGGCCTGTCCAGCCTGTTTGGTTTCGATGCCTGCGAGCATCCCGCGCAGCGGTTGACCGAGCAGGGATGTTACCTGCGGGTCGCCCGTGTGCAGCAGCTGCCCGGGCTGGTCGACAGCGTCATGACCTTGCGCCCCCAGTGGGGCGGGCAGCTCAGCGTGATGTTGATCGTCAACCCGGGCGAGCACATCAATGCCGCGGCGTTGGCCGGGCAGGTTCGTACCTTCATTCATCAGGTCGCACAGACGCGCAAGCGTGGCTTTAGCTTGCCGTTGCTGCTGGTCAGCTATCAGCAGTCCCCGGCGGCCAAAGGGGCCTGGTTCAGCTGGGGCGCTGGGCAGGGCCAATGCAACATTCTGCAGGCCGGGGCCAGCTTCAGCCCAGAGGGCTGGTATCGGCAATCCGCGCAGAGTGCAGTCCACACGCAACGATTGCAGGCGGGCATCCAGCTCAACGGCGCCGCCGCGTGGCTGGACGAGCAGGTCCTGGCGCACTTCACCTGCCGTGAAGGTCGCCAGCCTGTCGGCCTGCCGCTGGTGTGGGCCTGCACACTGGTACCGGCACTGCCCGGATATGTTCCCGGCAACCTGTGGCGGCAATGGCAGCGTGACAAGACCGCGTTGCTGGACGCCGATGTCGCTGTGCAAGTACCGGGGGAGTCGCTGCCGTTCCCTGATCCTTTGCTGACGCTGCTGCCCCGACAGGCACAACCTTCGCCACGGCGTGGCGCCATGGTGATCGCGGTGTGGCTGTTCGCTGGCGCCGCCGTTGTCGCCCTGACCAGCTCGGCCTGGCAGAACACCTTGCTGCTGCGCCAGGTCAGTGACGACCTGCGCCGCTACACATCCATTGCTTCGACCGCGCGTCCCGAGCAACCCGAATACGCCCGGCGCGAGGATGCGTTGAACGTGCTGCGCGAGGACGCAGTGCGCCTGGACAGTTACTACCGCCTGGGCGCGCCCCTGGCACTGGGCCTTGGCCTGTATCACGGCGAGCGACTGCGTGAACGGCTGTTGACCACCATCGCCGAGCACAGGCAACCGGTGACCCGCCCGCTGCCGGCACGCACCGCGCGAACCGTACGCCTGGACAGCCTGTCGCTGTTCAGCAGTGCCAGCGCACAACTCAAGCCTGAATCGACCAGGGTGCTGATCGACGCCCTGGTCGGCATCAAGGCCCAGCCGGGCTGGCTGATCGTCATCGCCGGGCATACCGATGCCGTGGGCAGTGACGAACACAATCTGCAGTTGTCCCGCGCCCGTGCGGCCGCGGTGCGTGACTGGATGCAGCGCATGGGTGGCATCCCCGACAGCTGTTTCGCGGTACAGGGCTTTGGCAAGAGCCAGCCGATCGCCAGCAATGACACCGAGGCGGGGCGCCAGGCCAACCGTCGCGTCGATATCCGTCTGGTCCCGGAAGTGGGGGCCTGCGCGCTACCCACGGCCGGGGCCGACGTTCAATCCCCTGTCGCAAACGCGGCATTTGTGTACTGAGAAAAGGAGCATCACATGGCAATTCCCATTTACCTGTGGCTGAAAAATGACGCTGGAAACGACGTCAAAGGTTCAGTGAACGTAGTAGGGCGCGAAGGCAGTATCGAGGTGGTCGCTCACTCCCATAGCGTTTACATCGCCACCGACGACAACACCGGAAAATTGACCGGTACCCGGACTCATGCCCCGTACGTGTTTACCAAGGAGGTCGATGCCGCCAGCCCATACCTCTATCAGGCTGCAACCACCGGCCAGACGCTCACCAGTGCCGAGTTCAAATGGTATCGCATCGACAACAACGGCCAGGAAGTCGAGTATTTCAACGCCACCCTTGAAAACGTCAAGGTAGTGAGAGTCGCTTCGGAAATGCATGACATCAAGGACCCGACCAAGTCCAAACACAACCACATGGAAGAGATTGAGTTGCGCTACGAGAAGATCACCTGGCTCTACCTGGACGGCAACCTCATGCACGACGACTCCTGGAACCAGCGCTCGAGCGCATAACCCGGGAAAACCGGCAGGCAGCGCTTGCCTGCCGGTTCGGTGTGCTGGGTTGAACGTCTGCTCGCGGACGTTCAACCCAGCCCATCCCGCCACTTCCATCGCCCCCACCGACCACCCGCTGAGCCCTCAGCACAAGGACGTAACGCCATGCCCCATAACTCCACGCGCCTGCTTCGCCGTCTCAATCCCTACTGCGCCCAGGCGCTCAGTGCAGCGGCTTCCTTGTGCCAAAGCCGAGCCCATGGATGGATCAGCATCGAACACTGGCTGCTCAAGTTGCTGGAGCAGGGCGAGGGCGACCTGACCCTGATCGCCCGTCGTCACGAATGGGACATGGACGCACTTTGGCGCGGTCTGCTTGACCATCTCGATACGCTGCCGCGCAGCGTGCAAGGCAAGCCGCAGTTGTGCGGCAAGTTGCACAAACTGATCGAGAGCGCCTGGTTGCGCGCGTCGCTGGAAGGGCATGACAGCCTGCGTTCGGTGCACCTGATGGGCGCGTTGCAGGACAGTCCGCAGCTGCTGGCTTGCGATGCGGCCTGGCCCATGCTGAGCCTTGGTGACGTGCACTTGCAGCAGCTGTCGACGCTGCTCGATCAACACTCTGAGGAACGCCCTCAGGTCCAACAGCAAAGTGCACTGGACCAGACCGCGGCTTTGCCCATCCCCGGTGCTGCCGTGCACGATGCCTTGCAAGCAGTACTGGACAAATTTACCCAGGACATCACCGCCAAGGCGCGGGGCGGGCAGATCGACCCGGTGTTCGGGCGTGACGATGAAATCCGTCAGGTCATCGACATCCTCAGTCGCCGGCGCAAGAACAACCCGATCCTGGTCGGCGAACCCGGCGTCGGCAAGACCGCGCTGGTCGAAGGCCTGGCCCTGCGCATTGCCGACGGCAACGTGCCGGACAGCCTCAAGGCGGTCAGCGTGCGCACCCTGGATCTGGGCCTGTTGCAGGCGGGCGCCGGGGTCAAGGGCGAGTTCGAGCAACGCCTGAAAAACGTCATCGACGCGGTGCAGCAGTCGCCCAACCCTGTGTTGCTGTTCATCGACGAAGCCCACACCCTGATCGGTGCCGGCAACCAGGCGGGCGGGGCGGATGCGGCAAACCTGCTCAAGCCGGCCCTGGCCCGTGGCGAATTGCGCACCATCGCCGCGACCACCTGGAGCGAATACAAGCAGTACTTCGAGCGCGATGCCGCACTGGAGCGGCGCTTCCAGATGGTCAAGGTCGACGAGCCGGACGATGCCAGCGCCTGCTTGATGCTGCGCGGCCTCAAGGCGCGTTACGCCAGCCATCACGGCGTGCACATCCAGGACGCGGCGGTGCAGGCGGCGGTCAGCCTGTCGCGGCGCTACCTCACGGGCCGGCAGTTGCCGGACAAGGCCGTCGACCTGCTCGACACCGCCAGCGCGCGGGTGCGCATGAGCCTCGACTGCGAGCCCCAGGCACTGGTTCGGCTCAAGGCCCGGCATGCCGCGCTGGAGCTGGAGCGGCGTGCGCTGGAGCAGGATGTGCAACTCAATGGCAGCGACCTGGGCGAGCGTTTGAGCCTGATCGCCGGGCAACAGGTCGAGCTGCAGCAACAGCAGGACGACCTGCTGCGCCAGTACCACTACGAGCTGGACCTGACCCGGCAATTGCTCGATGCGCGCCAGGCCGAACCCGCCCGCAGCGACCTCTGCGCGAAACTGCAGGAGCAACTGCCGCGAGCCCAGGGCAGCCAGCCGATGCTGTCCCTCGACGTCGATGCCCGCAGCGTCGCCGAAGTCATCGCCGACTGGACCGGCGTGCCCCTGGGCAGTTTGCTCAAGGACGAACAAGCCAGCCTGCTGGACCTGGAACAGCAACTGGGCGAGCGGGTGATTGGCCAGGACGCTGCCCTCGGCGCCCTGGCCCAGCGCCTGCGCGCGGCCAAGACCGGTCTGACCGAAGAACAGGCGCCGCTGGGGGTATTCCTGCTGGTCGGCACCAGCGGCGTCGGCAAGACACAAACCGCCCTGGCGCTGGCGGAGTGCCTGTTCGGCGGCGAAAAATCGCTGATCACCCTCAACCTCTCCGAGTACCAGGAAGCCCACACCGTCAGCCAGCTCAAGGGCTCGCCACCGGGCTACGTCGGTTACGGCCAAGGCGGCGTGCTCACCGAAGCGGTGCGCCAACGGCCCTACAGCGTGGTGTTGCTGGATGAGGTAGAGAAGGCCCATCGCGACGTGCTCAACCTGTTTTATCAGGTGTTCGACCGCGGCTTCATGCGCGATGGTGAAGGGCGCGAAATCGACTTCCGCAACACCGTCATCCTGATGACCTCCAACCTCGGCAGCGATGCGCTGCAAAGCGGCCTGCGCGACCAGCCCGAGGCCAGCGACAGCGAGCTGCACGAATGGCTGCGACCGCTGCTGCGCGAGCACTTCCAGCCCGCCTTGCTCGCCCGCTTCCAGACCCTGATCTACCGCCCGCTGCAGGCCGAGGCGCTCAAGCGCATCGTCGTGCTCAAACTGGCCAAGGTCGCCAAGCGCCTGCACCGCCATTACGGCCTGACCTGCCAGATCGACGATGGCCTGCACGACGCACTGGTCGCCGCCTGCCTGCTGCCCGACAGCGGCGCGCGCAACATCGACAGCCTGCTCAGCCAGCAGATTCTGCCGGTCCTCAGCCAACAGCTGCTGCAGCGCCAGGCCGCCCGGCATAAAACCCTTGGCGTGACCCTGGGCTACAGCGACGAGGAGGGCATCACCCTGCAATTCAGCGACGCGCCCTCAGCCGTTGCGATGGAGGGCCAAGCATGAACACCTTCTTCGACCACAGCCGCCACAAACTCAAGATCGACCAACTCGACACCCACCTCGACGTCCTCGCCTTCGAGGGCCATGAGTACCTCAGCCAACCCTACCTCTACCGCATCGAATTCACCGCCAGCGACCTCGACATCGGCGCGGAAAAACTCATCGGCCAATACGCCGAGTTCAGCCTGTACGCCCACCCCTCGACGCGGCCGGTGATGTCCTGGGACGAACCCAARCCACCCAAACCCCTGCGCACCCTGTACGGCCGCATCACCGGCTGCCAGCGCCTGTCCGGGTCGGTCGACGAAGCCCGCTACGAAGTCACCCTGCAACCGCGCCTGGCCTTGCTCGATCGCGGCCAGCAAACGCGCATCTACCAGCACCAGTCCGTGCCGGACATCGTCAAAAGCATCCTGCGCAGCCGCCACGRTCTGGACACCGGGCAYTTTCGCTTCACCCTCAAGCGCGACTACCCGTCCCGCGAACAGGTCATGCAGTACCAGGAAAGCGACCTGGCCTTCATCAGCCGGATCCTCGCCGAAGTYGGCATCTGGTACCGCTGCACCCAACAYGAAAAACTCCACTTCGACATGGTCGAGTTCTGCGACGACCAGCGCTGCTACCAGTTCGACGTCGAATTGCCGCTGCGCTCACCATCGGGCTTCAGCAACAGCGACGAGGACAGCGTCTGGGCCCTGCAGACCCGCCACCAGGTGGTGGAACAGCAGGTCAATGTTCGCGCCTACCACCCCGAAGACAGCCGCGCCTACCTCGATGGCGAAGTCGACCAGACCCAGGGCGAGCCGGCYGYCCACGGCAAAGTCGAACGCCCCAGCGCCGACAACACCTACGGCGAGGCCTACCACTACGCCGAACCCTACCGCGTGCTCGGCAAGGCCCACCTGCGCGACGAAGACCTGCAAAGCGAAAGCGGCTTTTTCTACGCACGCCTGCGCCATGAACGCTACCTCAACAACCAGACCCATGCGCCGACAACACCTACGGCGAGGCCTACCACTACGCCGAACCCTACCGCGTGCTCGGCAAGGCCCACCTGCGCGACGAAGACCTGCAAAGCGAAAGCGGCTTTTTCTACGCACGCCTGCGCCACGAGCGCTACCTCAACAACCAGACCCACCTCAGCGGCACCAGCAGCAGCGCCACCCTGGCCCCCGGCCAGGTCCTGACCATCAGCGGCGACACCCCCAAGGCCTTCGCCCCCCGCGTAGTGATTAAAAAGATCGCCATCCGCGCCGCCCGCGACCGCAGCCTGACCTGCGATTTTGAAGCCATGCCCTACGCCTTGCGCCTGTGCTTCCGCCCCGAAATACCACCCAAACCACAAATCGCCGGCACCCTCCCGGCACGCATCACCCACCCCCAGAGCAACCCCCTCTACACCGAAATCGACCAGCAMGGYCGCTACCGGGTCAAATTCCTCTTCGACCGCGACACCTGGCCACCCGGCCGCGAAAGCAAATGGCTGCGCCAGGCCCGYGCCTACGCCGGCGACACCTACGGCCTGCACCTGCCGCTGATCGCCGGCACCGAAGTGGCGATCGCCTTCGAACAGCCACCCGGCCGCGAAAGCAAATGGCTGCGCCAGGCCCGCGCCTACGCCGGCGACACCTACGGCCTGCACCTGCCGCTGATCGCCGGCACCGAAGTGGCSATCGCCTTCGAACAGGGCGACCCGGATAGACCCTACATTGCCCACGCCTTGCATGATGACCAGCATCCCGACCTGGTGACCATGCGCAATGACCATCGCAATGTGTTGCGTACTCCGGCCAACAACAAGTTGCGCCTGGACGACACGCGGGGGGAGGAGCACGTCAAGCTCAGTACTGAGTATGGGGGCAAGAGCCAGCTCAATCTGGGGCATCTGGTGGATGCCAAGAGGGTCAAGCGCGGGGAGGGGTTTGAGCTGCGCACGGATGATTGGGGCAGTTTGCGCGCGGGCAAGGGCGTGTTCATCAGCGCCGATGCGCAGGCCAAGGCGCAAGGTCAGGTGCTGGACATGGACGACGCCGTGGCCCGACTGCAACAGGCCGGCGAACAGCTGCAGCAGCTCTCCACTGACGCCCACACCGCCAAAGCCGAACCGGCGGACGTAGCCGCGCAGCTAAACCTGCTGCGCCAGGATCTGGAACAACTCAAGTCCCAGGTCCTGCTGCTCAGCGCCCCGCAAGGCATCGCCTTGACCAGCGGAAAACACCTGCAACTGGCGGCCAAGGACAACCTGATGCTCAACGCCGGCGGCGAGGCCGACCTCAGCGTGATCAAGCGCCTGTTCATCGGCGTCGGGCAGGGAATGAGCCTGTTCGTGCGCAAGCTCGGCCTCAAGCTGATCGCCAATCAGGGCCCGGTGAGCGTGCAGGCGCAAAACGGCCGACTGGAGCTGATCGCCCGGCACGGCCTGGACATCACCAGCACAGAAGACGAAATCCACATCACTGCAAAAAAGAAAATCGTCCTCAACGGTGGCGGCAGTTACCTCAGCCTGGATGAGTGTTGCATCGAGTCGGGCACGGCAGGGGATCACAAGGTCAAGTCGGCGCATTTCGACTACAGCGGCCCGGCGAGCATGAAAGCCACGCATCCGGATTACCCGCAAAGCCTGTCCAGGCAGACCTTACGGTTCAACCTGCCGCCAGCCGCCAATGCTTCCGGCCATAACTGGGCGGGTATGCCCTACACCCTGTACGCCGACGGCGCAGTCCTCAAACAAGGCGTGCTGGACAAGACCGGGCAACTGTCGATCGACCATCAGGTCGTCACCCGAGGCTACCGGTTGGTGATGGCCAACGGTGTGGCCTACCAGATCCCGGTGCCCAGCGAATACCGCAACGCCGAGCAGGCGCAACTCGCCAATCGCGGCCTGCACAACCACCCCTCACAAGCCGATGCCGAGCTGAGCCAGCCCGCATCGCACACCGATCACCGCGCGCAGTACGCCGTGCAGATGGACGCCACCGACCAGGAAGGAAAAACACAATGAGCAGACCCGACATCGTCGTGCCGGTCGCGTTTCAGCATACCGACGAGGTGACCTGCACCCCGCCGTGGTACGTGCAGAACACCGAATACCCGCCGGCCAAGGCAACCTATGAGCCCTTGATCAACGGCGAGGAGGCCTTCCGGGCCGTTCACAATGCCATCAAGGAGGCTGTCAGAACGATCGACATCATCTGCTGGGGTTTCCAGCCGTCGATGTACTTCATCCGCGACGGCGAGGCGCCGTGCATAGGCGAGTTGCTCATGCTCAAGGCCCGGGAAGGTGTCGAGGTGCGGCTACTGGGGTGGGAGATGCCGTTCAACAGCGCGGGTTATGGGGGTGAAGCCAACCTGCCCGGTAAAGGCCCTTACCGGTTGCGTAATCGGGCGCTGCAACCTTCCACAGACGAGCAATATGCCTATGACCGTCAGTGGTTTGCCCGCTGTGCGTACGATGACCACCTGGCGCCGGCGATGCTGATCGCGCGCAAGGTGCCGGTATTCGTCAGTCGGGGTTTCAGCGTATATGAACGCGCCGAAATTGCCCATCAGGTCAAATACCAAAGCCTCGATCGACAACTCAGCCCCAGCACGCTGACCACGCTGAGCGCGACAGCGACTCACCACCAGAAAACGGTCCTGGTCGACTACGAGATACCTGGCCGCGCCGTCGGCTTCGTCATGGGCCACAACATGCTCGACGAGTACTGGGACACCGACTCCCATACGGCGTTGAACCGTAACAAAGGCACCAAGCCCGCTCCCGATAGAGGACCGCGTGGCGATACACCACGGCAGGACATTTCCAGCCGCGTAAGTGGGCCGATTCTCGAGCACCTGCACCACAACTTTGCCAAGGCCTGGCGTAAGGAAACCCGCGAAGACCTGTTCGCCTCACGCCGTGCCATGCAGATAGGGCCAACACTTCAATGCAGCCCGGAGGTCACCCGGCAAATGGCCCAGTTGGTGCGCACCCAACCGCAGGAAGGCAAGCGCGACATCGAGAAGCTTTACCTGCAAGCTGTCAACAACGCGACCCAGTTCATTTACATCGAGAATCAGTACTTTCGCTGGCCGCCCCTGGCTGAACTGATCAAGGAAGTTGCCGCCGCCCAAGCCAAAGGCGGTCGCGATCCCGGCCTGCACGGCAGCCTGCATCTGTTTGTGATCACCAATGACGAGTACGGCGCCATCGGTGCCGGCATGGTCAATACACAGCGCATGCTCGAAAGCCTCGGGCGGGCTGAGACCATGCCCCAGGTCACCAAGTTACGTCGCATCGAGGCGGTAAAAGCTCAGGCCGCTCCGCTGACTCCAACTTTGGGTGAGCTGGTCGAGCAGCGCGCTTTACTCATGATGACAAGTCTCACCGATGCGATGGGAGGCACCGATCTGAGTGAAAAAGCCAGAGAAGCTCAGCGGGAAACTGCCAACTCCAACTTTTGGCGACTGAGAGATCTCAACGCCAGCATCCGTGCAATCGAAAGCAGCAAAGTGGAGGCGAACTTGAACATACCCGGTTTGAAAATCCACGTGTGCTCGTTGGTCGCCAAAGACTCACCGGCGGACAACTGGATGCCGGTGTACATCCACTCCAAGTTGATGATCATTGACGACGTCTTCACCACCCATGGTTCGGCCAACATCAACACTCGCAGCATGCAGGTGGACAGCGAGCTGAATATTGCTCATGAGTGGGCGAGTGTGACCCGGGAAATGCGGCGGCGGTTGTGGGATCTGCATACGAATAAGAAAGGGGCGCAGGATGATGCAGGCCAGGCATTCAAGGCTTGGCAGGAGATTATTAAGATAAATAAAGACCGACAGAAGGATAAGCAAAACGGCGTGCCAGACGCCCCTCTTGTTGAATTTTATTACGACAAAGACACCATGCAGGACCTCGACTGATGCGTTGTTTACTTTTGTGTTCTTGCCTGCTGCTGGTCGCCTGTGACAGTCCCGACGCCTTTAACTCTACGAAGAAGGATCCTCAATTGAACCCGCTCACCGAGATCAAAGCCAAGTTGGCCTTTACCTGCGCCCGCGAGCAGATACCTGAAGCCTCAGCCGAGTCGGATGTACTGTTCCAGGACGCCCGCTGGTTGCAGAAAAATAATCAACTCAAACAGGATAAAAGCGTCGATGCGGAAATCGAGCGGTTGTACCGCATTGCCGCCGAGAATGGCCATTACAGGGCCAACATCAATCTGCAGAATGGTGCTATGCGTGGCCAATTCCAGCTCCGAGGCGAGGAGCACTTGAGGATGAGTCAGCAACTCATCAACGCAGGTGTGGCGACGGGATACTACTTCGTCGGGATCTTCCTCAAACAGGGCTCGGCGGGACTGAAGCAAGATTCGCAGATGTCCTTACGTTACTACCGCAAGGCGGCAGATGAAGGCAGCGCGCAAGCGCAGTACTATGTGGGTGACAAACTGGCCTGGAGCGATGCTGCCCCTGACATTGCCAGGCAAATGCGCCGTTGCGCCGCTGAACAGGGGCATGGAGAGGCGGCTACAGAATTAGGGGTCAATCTTCAGGGGAAGAAGCAGTATCAAGAAGCGCTCGAGGCATTCCAGCTCGGAGTGGCAGCTGGAGATGATACTTCTGCCGGTTTTATTGAGGCGGGATTTCGAGGTCCAGAACCTACGAATCGATTGCACTATCTCGGTCAAAAGGAAGATCTGGAGCGCGCCGAACGTTACGCAAAAATCTGGAAAGTGCTCTCTGGCTACTCCTACGCCAATCCTAAAGTCCCGGAAATAAACGAGATCGCCCCCCTCCCACCGGCCAAACTGCCAGCCTGGGACGGCAAACTGCAATGGCTCGAAGAACGCCTGGCCAACGTCCCGCCAGAAAAACCCAGCGAAACGCTGATCCGCCAACTGGCCAAGGCCAAACTCCTCGACCCCTCCTCCGGCCGCCCGTTGCCGGACTCTCCCGATTTTATCCGGACTCCTTACTCCACGCTGACCTGCAACAGTGGCCAAGCCTGCCCGCAGACGGGCTATTGGAAAGCCGAAGGCATCATCAACAAGATCCAACGCTTCGAAAAAGGCGAAATGATGCCGACCCTCAATGTCCAGCGCAGCCATAGCCGCTTCCTGCTCGCCGACAGAATTACCGTCCAAGAGGAGAAAATTAAGTGGAGCCTGTTCGGCGAAGCATGAGTATTTCCCGATCCATTTATCGGGCACGCACTGGCCGATTGTTGCAATCGGTATGGCAAAAGTCTGACGCAATACAACCACCGCCAATTCCGGCAACTGCAAGGAGCAGAAAATGACCAGACTTAAAGCAGGCAAGATAAACGTAGAGTTTGAGGCAGCCCCACAAGGAGCGGAAACGACGGCAGACGATGGCTATGTCCAGGTAGACCGCGAAGGTAACTTCGTTGGCGCCCAGATTTCTGGCTGCGTGGTGGAGAAGGTAGAGGGCTGCGTGAAAGTCACGCGCCCGGCCGGGGCAATAATGTTCCTGGATGAAGCGGGACATATAACGGTCGAGAACATGACCACCAAATCAGTAGGGATCGAGAATTTATTCGAGATTGAATCCTTCGCGATGCGAACCGTGGATCAGTTACGTATTTATCGCGTGGAGTATTTTGGCGGGGGATATGTCGAGGTGACGTATTCGCAGGAAGGTCAGGTGATAGAACTCATCGGTTACAACATCAAGCAGTCCATCAGCAAGGACAATGAAATTCTCGTCCGCCAAGGTGACTCGGCCAGTGGTCAGGTGCATTGATCCAGGGAATTACTTAAGGCTACAAAAAACCCCGAAGCTTTCGCAACGGGGTTTCGGGTATCGCAGCTAACGCTTAGTGATGCTCACGCGTCGCACGGAATTTCACGTCCGGCCAGCGCTCCTCCATCAGCGCCAGGTTGACCCTCGTAGGCGCCAGGTAAGTCAGGTGGCCGCCGCCGTCCAGCGCGAGGTTTTCCACGGCCTTGTTGGAGAATTCCTCAAGCTTCTTCTTGTCGCTGCATTCGATCCAGCGCGCAGAGTAGACAGTGATCGGCTCGTAGGAGCATTCGACCTTGTATTCCTCTTTCAGGCGGCTGGCGACCACATCGAACTGCAGCACACCGACGGCGCCGAGGATGATGTCGTTGCTGCGCTCGGGGAAGAACACCTGGGTCGCGCCTTCTTCGGCCAACTGCTGCAGGCCCTGGCGCAGTTGCTTGGATTTCAGCGGGTCCTTCAGGCGCACGCGGCGGAACAGTTCCGGGGCGAAGTGCGGGATGCCGGTGAAGCCCAGGACTTCGCCTTCGCTGAAGGTGTCGCCGATCTGGATGGTGCCATGGTTGTGCAGGCCGATAATGTCGCCGGCAAACGCTTCTTCCAATTGCTCACGCTCGGAGGAGAAGAAGGTCAGGGCATCGCCGATGCGTACGTCCTTGCCAGTGCGCACGTGGCGCATCTTCATGCCTTTTTCGTACTTGCCGGAGCAGATACGCATGAAGGCGATACGGTCGCGGTGCTTGGGGTCCATGTTTGCCTGGATCTTGAAGATGAAGCCCGAGAACTTCTCTTCCACCGGCTCCACGGTGCGCTCGTTGGCCACGCGGGCCAGCGGGCGCGGCGCCCAATCAACGACGGCGTCGAGGACGTGGTCGACACCGAAGTTGCCCAGAGCGGTACCGAAGAACACCGGGGTCAGTTGGCCATCGAGGAATTCCTGCTGATTGAACTCGTGGCAGGCACCCTGCACCAGTTCCAGCTGTTCGATGAAGCGCTCGTACTCGTCGCCCAGATGCGCGCGGGCTTCATCGGAATCAAGCTTCTCGATGATTTTGGTTTCGGTGCGCTCGTGCCCGTGACCGGCGGTGTACACGATGATGTAGTCGTCGGCGAGGTGATACACGCCTTTGAAATCGCGGTAGCAACCGATCGGCCAGGTGATCGGCGCTGCCTTGATCTTCAGGACCGCTTCGATTTCGTCGAGCAGTTCGATCGGGTCGCGGATGTCACGGTCGAGTTTGTTGATGAAGCTGACGATCGGCGTATCACGCAGACGGCAAACGTCCATCAGGGCGATGGTCCGTGGCTCTACACCCTTACCGCCGTCGAGAACCATCAATGCCGAGTCCACTGCCGTCAGGGTGCGGTAGGTGTCTTCGGAGAAGTCTTCGTGGCCCGGGGTGTCGAGCAGGTTGATCATGTGTTCGCGATACGGGAACTGCATGACCGACGTGGTAATGGAAATACCACGCTGCTTTTCCATTTCCATCCAGTCGGAGGTGGCATGGCGGTCGGACTTACGAGATTTCACCGTACCGGCAACCGCAATCGCCTTGCCCATCAGCAAGAGCTTCTCGGTGATGGTGGTCTTACCGGCATCGGGGTGGGAAATAATGGCGAAAGTGCGGCGTTTCGCGACTTCGGCGGCCTGTTTGGTCATGGGAAATCGCCTGGCAGGTGATTCAAAAAAGGGCGGCGAGTATAGCGCAAAGGGACCGCCCCGGACCACCGCGGCGACCAACAGAGCCCCTTGCAGGAGCCGGCTCGCTGGCGATGGCATCACCTCGGTGCAACTGACAGACCGCGGGGATGCCATCGCCAGCAAGCCGGCTCCTACGGGTATGCGAGTGGGCATTAAGGGTGGCAAAAGGCTGCAAATTATGGAACCTTTTAAAAGGTGGAGGCGTCCATTCCCCTGCTACGACCACTCGTCGGGGGCCTGAAACACCCGCAATTCAGCCTGACGAGGCTGTGCTCATGGCTCAAAAAGCCGTGCGCTCTCCCCCTGTAGGAGCGAGCACGCTCGCGATGGACGCCAACGATAACGCTGGGTACCTGAAGGTACGCGTTGTCCGGACGTTTTTGCGAGCATGCTCGCTCCTACAGTGGAATGCGCTCGGCATGAGCTGCTTATCGCGATCACTTTTTCGGCAGCCAGGCATGGCGTTGCCACACGAGAAAGTGTTCGCCGACTGAAAAAAAGGAGTCCGCCTGTGGCTATCCACTATGGCAAAGGGCTGATAGGAGGCGCGCTGGTAATCGCCCTTCTGGCCCTGCTGATCAACTGGATCGGCATCAACACGATCGAACACTACCGCGACGATTTATTGTTTTACCTGCAAGCTCATTTGATTCTCGTCCTCGCGTCCATGCTGGCCGCCCTTGTCGTGGGCATCCCCGCCGGCATCCTCCTCAGCCGCCCGACCATGGTCGGCCGCGCCGAACGCTTCATGCAGTTCTTCAACATCGGCAACACCGTGCCGCCTCTCGCCGTACTGGCCATTGCCCTGGGCATCCTCGGCATCGGCAGCGGTCCGGCGATTTTCGCCCTGTTCCTGGCCTCCCTGCTGCCCATCGTGCGCAACACCTATGAAGGCCTGAAAAACGTCCAGGGTTCGCTCAAGGAAGCCGCCGTCGGCATCGGCATGACCCCGCGCCAGGTGCTGTGGAAAGTCGAATTGCCCAACGCCGTGCCGATCATCATCGGTGGCGTGCGCGTGGCCCTGGCGATCAATGTCGGGACGGCGCCACTGGCGTTCCTGATCGGTGCCAACAGCCTGGGCAGCCTGATCTTCCCCGGCATCGCCCTGAACAATCAGCCGCAATTGCTGCTCGGCGCGGCTTGTACCGCCCTGCTTGCACTGCTGCTCGACGGTCTGGTGACACTTGCCAGCCGAGTCTGGCTCGAACGCGGCTTGCGCCCGTCTTAAGCCTCGGCAAAGGAATCATCATGAAAACATCAAGCTTTTTACTAGGCTGCGTTCTGCTGTTCGCAGGATTTGCCCAAGCCGCGGAAAAACCGGTGATCCGCATCGGCGCCCGGGTGTTCACCGAACAAACCCTGCTCGCGGAAATCACCTCGCAGTACCTGCGCACCAAGGGTTACGAGGTGAAAGTCACCGGCGGCCTGGGCAGCAATCTGGCCCGCAGCGCCCACGAAAGCGGGCAACTGGACATGCTCTGGGAGTACACCGGCGTGTCGCTGGTGGCCTACAACCATGTCACCGAAAAACTCGACAGCGAACAGTCCTACGCCCGGGTGAAAGAACTCGACGCGAAAAAAGGCCTGGTCTGGCTCACCCCGTCCAAATTCAGCAACACCTATGCCCTCGCCCTGCCGAAAAACGTCGCCGACGAATACCCGCAGATCAACAACATCAGCCAGTTGAACGACGTGCTGCGCAGCGAAGGCAAGACCAACAACCTGGTGGCTTTGGACACCGAGTTTGCCAACCGCTCCGACGGTCTCGACGGCATGGTCAAGCTGTACGGCATGAACCTGACGCGCAAAAACATCCGCCAAATGGACGCCGGACTGGTCTACACCGCGCTGCGCAACGGCCAAGTGTTTGCCGGCCTGGTCTACACCACCGACGGTCGCTTGAATGCCTTCAAGCTCAAGTTGCTCGAGGACGACAAGCACTACTTCCCCGACTACACCGCAGCTCCCGTGGTGCGTCAGGCCTATCTCGACGAACACCCGCAACTGGCCGAACAGCTCAAGCCCCTGGCCGAACTGTTCGACGACGAGACCATGCGCCAGCTCAACGCGCGGGTCGATGTCGACCATGAAAGCCCTTCATCCGTTGCCGCAGATTTCCTGCGTCGGCATCCAATCAAATAAGGAGGAAAAGCCATGGAATTTCTCAACGCCTTTTCCCACCTCGACTGGCAGCAGGTACTGCACCTGACCTGGCAGCACATCACCCTGGTCGGCATCGCCGTGACGCTGGCGATTGTGGCCGGCGTGCCACTGGGCATCCTGATGACCCGCTTCCCGACCCTCGCCGGCCCCTTGCAAGCCAGCGCCACAGTGCTGCTGACCGTGCCGTCGATTGCGCTGTTCGGCCTGCTGCTGCCGTTCTATTCCAAATTCGGCCAGGGCCTCGGTCCGCTGCCGGCGATCACCGCGGTGTTTCTCTACTCGCTGCTGCCGATCATGCGTAACACCTACCTGGCCCTGACCGGTGTGGAACCTGGCATTCGCGAAGCCGCACGCGGCATCGGCATGACCTTCGGCCAGCGCCTGCGCATGGTCGAACTGCCCATCGCCGTACCGGTAATCCTCGCCGGCGTGCGTACCGCCGTGGTCATGAACATCGGTGTCATGACCATCGCCGCGACCATTGGCGCCGGCGGCCTCGGTGTACTCATTCTCGCTTCCATCAGCCGCAGCGACATGTCGATGCTGATCGTCGGCGCGGTGCTGGTCAGTCTGCTGGCCATCTTCGCCGACCTGCTTCTGCAATGGCTGCAACGCTCGCTGACTCCAAAAGGACTGCTCAAATGATCGAACTTCAAAACCTCAGCAAGACCTTCCAAAGCAACGGCAAAGACGTGAAAGCCGTGGACTCGGTGAGCCTGACCGTCAATGAAGGCGAAATCTGCGTGTTCCTCGGCCCGTCCGGTTGCGGCAAAAGCACAACGCTGAAAATGATCAACCGCCTGATCAAGCCGACCTCGGGCAAGATCCTGATCAACGGCGAAGACACCACCGGTCTCGACGAGGTGACCCTGCGCCGCAACATCGGCTATGTGATCCAGCAGATCGGCCTGTTTCCGAACATGACCATCGAGGAAAACATCGTAGTGGTGCCGAAACTGCTCGGCTGGGACAAACAGAAATGCCACGACCGCGCCCGCGAGTTGATGAGCATGATCAAGCTCGAACCCAAGCAATACCTGCATCGCTACCCGCGGGAACTGTCCGGTGGCCAGCAACAGCGCATCGGCGTGATCCGGGCCCTGGCGGCGGATGCGCCGTTGTTGCTGATGGACGAGCCGTTCGGCGCAGTCGACCCGATCAACCGCGAGATGATCCAGAACGAGTTCTTCGAGATGCAGCGCGCGCTGAACAAGACCGTGATCATGGTCAGCCACGATATCGACGAAGCCATCAAGCTGGGCGACAAGATCGCGATCTTCCGCGCCGGCAAACTGTTGCAAATCGATCATCCAGATACCCTGCTCGCGCATCCGGCGGATGAGTTTGTCAGCAACTTCGTTGGTCAGGACAGCACGCTCAAACGCCTGCTGCTGGTCAAGGCCGAAGATGCGGCAGACAACGCCCCTTCGGTCAGCCCGGAAACCCCGGTGGCCGATGCGCTGGAGTTGATGGACGAGCATGACCGGCGTTATGTGGTGGTGACCTGCGCCGAGAACAAGGCTTTGGGCTACGTGCGTCGTCGCGACTTGCACCGTCAGGCCGGCACCTGTGCTCAGTACTTGCGCGAGTTCAACGCTACGGCCGCCTATGACGAGCATCTGCGCATCCTGTTGTCGCGGATGTACGAGTTCAATCGGTCGTGGCTGCCGGTGATGGATGCGGAACGGGTGTTTCTTGGGGAAGTGACCCAGGAGTCGATTGCCGAATATTTGAGCTCTGGCAAGTCCCGTGGAGGCAAGACCAGTATTGTTTCGCCAGCAGAGACTGCTGTCGCCTGATCTGACGCCTTCGCGAGCAAGCCCGCTCCCACACTCAACCGAGTTAACTCATTGGAAATGTGGTCGAAATGTGGGAGATTCTATGTTTGGGGGGAACCCCCAAACATAGAATTTGGCTTGTATTCGCTTTGGTTTTTCATCAAGGCAAACAATACCCGAGCTAATTTTCTGGCAAGTATCACCAGCGCCTCAGTTCCTTTCAG
>NZ_LMLH01000013.1 GCF_001421885.1 Pseudomonas sp. Leaf48 | reverse complement strand
AGGAGGGGCGAAATCTCCCACGGTCTGTACTGCGTCAACAGTCAGAATCGAGCCTTGTCCCTCCTCCTCCCTTCAAGTCCTACCATACAAGCGAGCCTGCTCGCGATGAGGGCCGATCAGGCGCCGACGATCCCGCCATCTTCGCGAGTAATTGCAATCACCGAAGAGCGCGGCTTGCCATTCGGCAAGTGCTCAGGGAAGGTTGAACCACCGTTTTCCCCGGGATGCTGAATCCCGACAAACAAGGTTTTCTGGTCCGCAGAAAAGCTGATCCCGGTCACTTCACACCCCACGGGCCCGACCATGAAGCGACGAATCTCGCCGGTCACCGGGTCGGCACAGAGCATCTGGTTATTGCCCATGCCGGCAAAGTCCCCGGCATTGCTCGAATCGCCATCAGTCAGGATCCACAACCGCCCGGCCTTGTCGAAGCCCAGTCCGTCCGGGCTGTTGAACATGTTCTGTGGCGTGATGTTCGACGATCCGCCTTTTGCGGTGCCGGCGTGAACCCCCGGGTTACCGGCGACGACGAACAGGTCCCAGGCAAAGGTTTTTGAGCCGTGATCGTCACGCTCGGTGCGCCAGCGCAGAATCTGCCCGTAGACGTTTTTCTCCCGCGGATTAGGTCCGCCCACCGGCTGGCCGTCTTCCCCGCGTTTCGCGTTGTTGGTCAGCGTGCAGTAGACCTGGCCATCCTTGGGGCTGACCACGATCCATTCCGGACGGTCCATGCGCGTGGCCTTGACTACGCTGGCCGCGAGCCGCGCGTGAATCAGCACTTGGGCCTGGTCGGCAAAGCCGCTGCTGGCGTCGATACCGTTTTTGCCGTGGGTCAGCTCGATCCATTCACCCTGACCTTTCGGGTGGTCGGCATTGCCGTCGCCAGCGTCGAAGCGCGCCACGTACAGGGTGCCGTGGTCCAGCAGGTCGCGGTTGGCCTTGGGGTTCTTGTGGTCGATCTTGTCGCGGCTGACGAACTTGTAGATGAACTCGCCGCGCTCATCGTCGCCCATGTACACCACGGCATGACCGTCGCCGGTCTCGGCCAGGGCGGCGTTTTCATGTTTGAAACGGCCCAGGGCCGTGCGCTTGACCGGGGTCGATTGCGGATCGAACGGGTCGATTTCCACCACCCAGCCATGACGGTTCAGTTCGTTGGGATTCTTCGCCATGTCGAATCGTTCGTCGTGCTGGTGCCAGTTGATCTCTTTGCTGGTGACCACCACTGCGTAGCGTTTCTGCGCGGCGTCGAATTTCTGCTCGGCATTGCTGCTGCCGAAGCAGTCGGTGAAGTTCTCCTCGCAGGTCAGGTATGTGCCCCACGGTGTCTTGCCGTTGGCGCAGTTCTGGAAGGTGCCGAGAACGTTCTTGCCCTGTGGGTCGGCGCTGGTTTTCAGCAGCTCATGACCGGCAGCAGGACCGCTCAGGCTGATCGGCGCATTGCCATGAATCCGGCGGTTGTAGCGTGAGCCCTGGACGAAGTGCCATTGGCCGTCCTTGCGCTGCACCTCGATCACCGACACACCTTCACAGGCCAGCGCTTTGCGCACTTCTTCGGCCGATTGCGGCATGCCGCCGTGGGGGTAGAGGTAGCGGTAGTTGGTGTATTCGTTGTTGATGGCCATCAGCGCCCGGTCGTTTTCACCGGGAAACTCGAAAAGGCTCATGCCGTCGTTGTTGTCACCGAACTGCAGTTCCTGGTGTTCGGCGCTGCCGTTGCCGCTCGGGTCGAAGGCCGGACCGTCCTTGTGCAGCGGCTGGCCCCAACTGATCAATACCGAAGACTTGTAACCCGGCGGCAGGGTGATGGTGTCGCTGGTGGCGGCGGCAATACTTTCAAATCCCAACAACTGGCTGTTGCCGGCGCTGACACTGGCGGCCAGTACGCTGCGGCTCAGCAGGTTGCCACCGAGGAACATCGCGGCACCGCAAAGGGCTCCCGCGCTGATGAAGCCGCGACGGCTGAGACCGACCATGTTTTCGAGGTCGGTGGCTTGGTTTTCTTCTAATAGGCTCATTTCAGGCTCCCTGCGGTCAGAGCAGTCACCTTAATGATCGAGGATGAAACTTTTGTTGCAGTAGTGTTTACAGCGGCGTGCCCAGCAAAACCATGGAGGGTGAAAACTCCACACGCACCGGTTTGCCCATGCCAAGCCCCTGAGCTTCAAGATGTTCTGGCTCAGCCAGGGCACAGAGTGTCAGGCCACCGGGCAGGGTGATGCGCACTTCGCTGGGGCCATCTTCGGCATCGAGTATTTTCTCGATGATTCCTCTCAAGCAGTTGCTTGCGCAGGTTTCGCGGGTGTCGAGCGCCAGTACGTCGAGCCAGCCGGCCTTGATCAAGGCCACGACTTCGGTACCGATCTGCAATTCCAGGCGTTCGGTACTGTCGTGAGTGATCTGGGCATTGATGATCAAGCCCTCGGCGATTTGCAGGCGAATCAGATCGTTACGCCCATGGGAATCGATCGCCACGACCTTGCCATGTAACTGATTGCGCGCACTGGTTCGCAGCATCAAGCGTCCCAGCAGATCGAGGTCGCTCGCGTCTTCAGCCGCTTCCAGTACCTGGGCCTGCAGCGCTTGCAGTTTCTGATACAAGCGCAACACGCGCTCACCCTCGCTGGACAGCTTCGCCCCGCCACCGCCCTTGCCGCCGACCACCCGTTCCACCAATGGTTTCTGCGCCAGGTTGTTCAGCTCATCAATGGCATCCCAGGCTGCCTTGTAACTCAGGCCGGCGCTTTTTGCGGCGCGGGTGATCGAGCCCTGTTCGGCAATGTGCTGCAGCAGGGCAATGCGCTGCGGGCGGCGGACAATGTGCTGGGACAACAAGGTAGGCAAGGACATGGCAAAACGCTTTGGCTGTGGCGATGGGGGGACGTTGGCGGCTCAGGGCGCGGGAGTCAAGTCAGGGCGACTCGCCAGGCTTGGGGGTACGAGCCAGGCAATAGACATCGACCCGCGCCGCGCCAGCATCCACCAACAGACGAGCCAGCGCTTGTGTCGTGGCGCCGGTAGTCAGCACGTCGTCGACCAGGGCCAGGTGTTTGCCTTTGACGGTGGCGTTGGCTGCCAGGGCGAAAGCGTTGCGCAGGTTTTTATGCCGGGCATCGGCATTCAGTTCCTGTTGTGCGTCGGTGTCCTGTGTTCGCAAGAGCAGCTGTTCGTCACAAGCAAGGTCGAGACCGGCGCCGAGCCACCGAGCCAGCATCGCAGCCTGGTTGAAACCCCGTTGGCGCAGGCGCCGCTTGGCCAGAGGCACGGGCACCAATGCGTCGGGGCGGTCCAGGCCATTATCGAAGTTATGCTGCACCGATTGCGCGAGCAGTTCGGCGAGCAGACGGCCGAAGGGCCATTTCGCACTGTGCTTGAAACGAGTGATCAGGCTGTCGATCGGAAAGTTGTAGGTCCAGGGTGCAATAACTCGTTCGAAAGCTGGCGGATGCTTCAGGCATTGACCGCAGTACAAGCCTGCGCCAGGCAGGGGCAGGGCACAGGTCTGGCACTGATCGCCGAGCCAAGGCAATTCTGTTTCGCAGGCCGTGCAGATAGGGATGATGTCGTCGGCGGGCTCATCGCAGAGTAAACAGGATTGTTTGTTTTTTAACCAGATGTAAACCGGTCCATCGTATCGTGGTTGACAGCGCATCACTCTTCCTTAAATATGCCGAAACATTTGTGAAGCAACTGCGGGTCTCCATGACCCAGTCGCCTGCCAAGCATAATTCAAAGGAAACACCCATGAGCGCCAGCACCACTGCAACCCTGCGTCATGACTGGTCTTTGGCCGAAGTCAAAGCACTCTTCGTTCAACCGTTCAATGACCTGTTGTTCCAGGCGCAGACGGTGCACCGCGCACATTTCGACGCCAACCGCGTCCAGGTGTCGACCCTTCTGTCGATCAAGACCGGCGCCTGCCCGGAAGATTGCAAATATTGTCCGCAGTCCGGTCACTACAACACCGGTCTGGAAAAAGAGAAGCTGATGGAAGTGCAGAAGGTCCTCGAAGAGGCTGCGCGCGCCAAGGCCATCGGTTCCACCCGTTTCTGCATGGGCGCAGCGTGGAAACACCCTTCGGCCAAAGACATGCCGTACGTGTTGAAGATGGTCGAGGGCGTAAAAGCCCTTGGTCTGGAAACCTGCATGACCCTCGGTCGCCTCGATCAGGAGCAGACCGAAGCCCTGGCACAGGCCGGCCTTGACTACTACAACCACAACCTCGATACCTCGCCGGAGTTCTACGGCAGCATCATCACTACCCGCACCTACAGCGAGCGCCTGCAAACCCTGGCCTATGTGCGTGATTCGGGGATGAAGATCTGCTCCGGCGGTATCCTCGGCATGGGCGAGTCTCTCGACGACCGCGCCAATCTGCTGATCCAGTTGGCCAACCTGCCGGAGCACCCGGAGTCGGTACCGATCAACATGCTGGTGAAAGTCGCCGGCACGCCGCTGGAAAATGCCGACGATGTCGATCCGTTCGATTTCATCCGCATGCTCGCCGTTGCCCGGATCCTGATGCCAAAATCCCACGTGCGTCTGTCCGCCGGCCGCGAAGCCATGAATGAGCAGATGCAGGCCCTGGCGTTCTTCGCCGGCGCCAACTCGATTTTCTACGGGGAAAAACTGCTGACCACCGCCAACCCGCAGGCCGACAAGGACATGCAACTGTTCTCGCGCCTGGGAATCCTGCCGGAAGCCCGCGAAGAGCATGCCGACGAAGTGCATCAGGCAGCGATCGAACAGGCGCTGGTGGAGCACAAGAACAGCGAGCAGTTCTACAACGCGGCTGTTTGAAGCTTCTGATGATACCGCTGATGGAATGCATCCCTCCTGTGGGAGCGGGCTTGCTCGCGAAGACGGACTGACATCCAGCAACGATGTCGACTGGCCTGACGCTTTCGCGAGCAAGCCCGCTCCCACCGGGAGGGGCGTGTTCTGATTTATGTGAATTGATCCACGAGGCCTGCATGTCTTTCGATCTCGCCGCACGCCTTGCTGCCCGCCGTGCCGAAAACCTCTATCGCCAGCGCCCCCTGCTCGAAAGCCCGCAAGGGCCGCAAGTGGTGGTCGATGGTCAATCCTTGCTGGCGTTCTGTAATAACGACTACCTGGGCCTGGCCAATCACCCGCAAGTGATCGAAGCCTGGCGCGCCGGCGCTTCGAAATGGGGTGTGGGCGGCGGCGCTTCGCATCTGGTCATCGGTCATAGCGGCCCGCATCACGCCCTGGAAGAAGCCTTGGCCGACCTGACCGGTCGCCCGCGTGCCCTGCTGTTCACCACCGGCTACATGGCCAACCTCGGGGCGGTGACGGCGCTGGTGGGGCAGGGAGATACGGTGCTCGAAGACCGGCTCAATCATGCCTCGTTGCTGGACGCCGGGTTGTTGTCCGGTGCGCGGTTCAACCGTTATCTGCACAACGACGCCACCAGCCTGGCCAAGCGCCTGGAGAAAGCCACCGGCAATACGCTGGTGGTCACCGATGGCGTGTTCAGCATGGACGGCGACCTCGCCGATTTGCCGGCGCTGGCTCGGGAAACCAAGGCCAAAGGCGCATGGCTGATGGTCGACGATGCCCACGGTTTTGGTCCGCTGGGTGCCACCGGTGGCGGCAGCGTCGAGCATTTCGGCCTGAGCCAGGAAGACGTGCCGGTCCTGGTCGGCACACTCGGCAAGGCGTTCGGTACGGCGGGGGCTTTTGTAGCGGGCAGCGACGAGTTGATAGAGAGCCTGATCCAGTTCGCCCGGCCCTACATCTACACCACCAGCCAGCCACCGGCACTGGCCTGTGCGACGCTGAAAAGTCTGGAACTGCTGCGTAGCGAACACTGGCGGCGCGAGCATTTGCAGACGCTGATCCGCCAGTTCCGCCGGGGTGCCGAACAGATTGGCCTGGAGCTCATGGACAGCTTCACGCCGATTCAGCCGATCATGATCGGCGACGCCGGTCGTGCGGTGCGCTTGTCGCAAATGCTGCGCGAGCGAGGCTTGATGGTCACGGCGATTCGTCCGCCCACCGTGCCCGCTGGCAGCGCACGCCTGCGGGTCACCCTGACCGCAGCCCACAGCGAGGCGCAGGTACAGCTATTGTTAGAAGGATTGGCCGACTGTTTCCAACAACTTGATCCGGAGCCGGGCCATGCGTGATCGACTGATTCTACTGCCCGGCTGGGGCCTCGGCGTTTCGCCGCTGGAACCCTTGGCCGCCGCGTTGCAAGGCCTGGATGAACGCCTGCGGGTGGAGATCGAGCCGTTGCCGGAGTTGGAGTCTAGCGATCTTGAAGAATGGCTCGATGAACTCGACTCCAATTTGCCTCAGGATGCCTGGCTCGGCGGCTGGTCTCTGGGCGGTATGCTCGCGTCCGCGCTCGCAGCCCGTCGCGGCGATCGCTGCTGTGGTTTGCTGACGCTGGCCAGTAACGCCGCATTTGTCGCCAGTGACCAATGGCCGAGCGCAATGGCTGGCGAAACCTTCGATGCGTTTCTTGCCGGTTGTGCGGCCGATTCGCGACTGACGCTCAAGCGCTTTTCACTGCTCTGCGCCCAAGGCGCCGAAGATCCCCGCGGCTTGTCGCGGCTATTGCTCGGCGGGGCGCCCCATACCACGGCCGCCGTGTTGCTGAGCGGCCTGGAGCTGCTCGCACAACTGGACACACGCCAGGCCTTGCAGGCTTTTCGCGGCCCGCAACTGCATTTGTTCGCCGGCGTCGATGCACTGGTGCCGGCCGAAGCGGCAAGCGATCTGCTGGCGTTGTTGCCAGACGTTGAAATCGGTCTGATCGAACAGGCCAGCCACGCATTTCTTCTGGAAGACCCCCACGGTGTGGCGGGGGCTATCCAGGCCTTTTTGCACGAGTGCGGCGATGACTGATCTGTCCCTTTCCCATCAGCCCGGTGGCTTGCCCGACAAGCGTCAGGTAGCGGCTTCGTTTTCCCGCGCGGCGGTGAGCTATGACAGCGTCGCCCAATTGCAGCGTGACGTAGGCAGCCAGTTGTTGAGTCGTTTGCCGGAGGATTTTTTTCCGCGACGCTGGCTGGACCTGGGCTGCGGCACCGGTCATTTCAGCCGTGCCCTGGGTTCGCGTTTTTCTACCGGTCACGGGGTGGCACTGGACATTGCCGAGGGCATGCTCAACCACGCCAGGCCATTAGGCGGCGCAGCGGATTTCATTGCCGGTGATGCCGAGTGTTTGCCGTTGCAGGATTCGACTTGCGATTTGATCTACTCCAGCCTGGCGGTGCAGTGGTGCGAAGATTTCGCGTCGGTGCTCAGCGAGGCTCATCGGGTACTCAAACCGGGGGGGATTTTCGCGTTTGCTAGTCTATGCGTAGGCACATTGTGTGAGTTGCGTGATAGTTGGAGTAAGGTCGATGGCATGGTGCACGTCAACCGCTTCCGCGAGTTCGCTGTTTATCAACAGCTGTGTGCGGACAGTGGCTTGCGGGCGATCAGCCTGCAGACCCGTCCACATGTATTGCATTACCCGGATGTGCGCAGCCTGACCCATGAGCTCAAGGCGCTGGGAGCACATAATCTGAATCCTGGTCGGCCGGGTGGTCTGACCGGCAGGGCGCGGATTTTGGGTTTGGTTGAAGCGTATGAGCAGTTTCGTCAGGCCCATGGACTGCCGGCGACTTATCAAGTGGTGTACGCCGTACTGGAGAAGCCCTTATGAGCGCAGCCTATTTCATTACCGGTACGGACACCGATGTCGGTAAAACCACCGTAGCTGCAGGTCTGTTACATGCCGCGCGTTCGGCGGGCATGAGCACGGCAGCGGGCAAACCGGTTGCTTCCGGCTGCGACGTGACGCCCAAGGGCTTGCGTAACTCCGACGCCCTGGCGCTTTTAGCCGAGTGCTCGCTACCGCTGACTTATGCACAGGTCAATCCGTTGGCGTTCGAACCGGCCATTGCCCCGCATCTGGCGGCGCGCGAGGCCGGCGTGGCACTGACGGTGCAGTCATTGTTGGTACCGATGCGGCAGATTCTCGACATGCAGGCGGATTTCACCTTGATCGAAGGTGCCGGCGGCTGGCGTGTGCCGCTGGCGGATCAGGACAATGTATCCGACCTGGCCATAGCCCTGGATCTGCCGGTGATTCTGGTGGTCGGAGTGCGACTGGGGTGTATCAATCATGCCTTGCTGACTGCCGAGGCGATTGCCCGGGACGGTCTGCAATTGGCGGGTTGGGTGGCCAATATCATCGATCCGAAGACCTCGCGCCTGGAAGAAAACCTCGCGACGCTTGCCGAACGGATTCCGGCACCGTGCCTGGGCCGGGTGCCGAAACTCAAGACAGTCTCGGCCGAAGCGGTGGCCGAGCACTTGCAACTGGATCTGCTGGACTAGCTTTTGCCTATGACAAGGCATAGTGCCATTAGTGTTTTTGACGGGTGTTTTGCAAGCGGCTCTGCTTCAATGGTCACTGTTGATCCTTCACCAGGACGAACTCTCCCATGGAAATCTCAGGTAACAGCGCTTTTTATGCCGGTCTGAGCACTCTTCAGGCAGGCCAGAATCGTGTCGATCAAGCTGCCGGGCAGATCGCCAGTCATTCAATCGAACGCTCGGTCAGCAGCCAGTCCTCTGAGGCCCAGATCGATCGCCTGCAGTCGGTCGATCGCAGCCAGCGGTCGGACCTGACCAGTAATCTGGTGGAAATGGACCAGGGCCAATCCCAGGTCGAGCTGGGCGCCAGAGTCGCCAAGGCGTCCGATGAAGTGCTTGGAACCTTGATCGATACTTTCGCCTGACGCTTCACTGAACCCGCGCCCCTGAAACGCCGCGTTTGTTCGCGGCGTTTTTCTGCGTAAGTCGTTCTTCCTCAACTAATCTTTTCTACACGGCAGATAGCGATGCAAGGCGCCTGCCGCGTTGTTGCGTGCCTGGCTGAGTGGATATCGTGACCAGCGGCAAAAGAACGACGCTTGACAAGATTTCGGCGTAAACGTATGTTTCAAACAACTGTTTGATCGTAGCGACAAATCGCCGCGGTCGTTCATCCCCGGTTACATCAGCAGAGGTTTTTCGCTATGCCTGACTACAAGGCCCCCTTGCGTGATATTCGCTTCGTTCGTGACGAACTGCTCGGTTACGAAGCGCACTATCAGAGCCTTCCGGCTTGCGCAGACGCAACTCCGGACATGGTTGACGCCATTCTCGAAGAAGGCGCCAAGTTTTGTGAGCAGGTGCTGGCTCCGCTGAACCGCGTGGGTGACACTGAAGGCTGCACCTGGAGCGAGTCCGGCGTTAAGACGCCGACCGGTTTCAAAGAGGCCTACAAGCAATTCGTTGAAGGCGGCTGGCCAAGCCTGGCCCACGACGTAGAACACGGCGGCCAAGGCTTGCCGGAGTCGCTGGGTCTGGCAGTCAGCGAAATGGTTGGCGAGTCCAACTGGTCGTGGGGCATGTACCCAGGCCTGTCGCACGGCGCGATGAACACCATCTCCGAGCACGGCACCCCGCAACAGCAAGACGCTTACCTGACCAAACTGGTTTCCGGCGAATGGACCGGCACCATGTGCCTGACCGAACCGCACTGCGGCACCGATCTGGGCATGCTGCGTACCAAGGCCGAACCTCAGGCTGACGGTTCCTACAAAGTTTCCGGCACCAAGATCTTCATCTCTGCCGGTGAACACGACATGGCCGACAACATCGTCCACATCGTACTGGCCCGCCTGCCGGATGCACCGGCCGGCACCAAAGGCATTTCCCTGTTCATCGTTCCGAAATTCATGCCCAACGCTGATGGTTCGATCGGTGAGCGTAACGCGGTGTCCTGTGGTTCCCTGGAACACAAGATGGGCATCCACGGCAACGCCACTTGCGTGATGAACTTCGACGCGGCCACCGGTTTCCTGATTGGCCCGGCGAACAAAGGCCTGAACTGCATGTTCACCTTCATGAACACCGCACGTCTGGGTACCGCACTGCAAGGTCTGGCCCACGCCGAGATCGGCTTCCAGGGCGGCTTGAAATACGCTCGTGATCGCCTGCAAATGCGCTCGCTGACTGGCCCGAAAGCGCCGGACAAAGCCGCTGACCCGATCATCGTGCACCCTGATGTACGTCGCATGCTGTTGACCATGAAGGCATTCGCCGAAGGCAACCGCGCGATGGTGTACTTCACCGCCAAACAGGTCGACATCGTCAAGTACGGCGTGGACGAAGAAGAGAAGAAGAAAGCCGACGCTCTGTTGGCGTTCATGACTCCGATCGCCAAAGCCTTCATGACCGAAGTCGGTTTCGAATCGGCCAACCACGGCGTGCAGATCTACGGCGGCCACGGCTTCATCGCCGAGTGGGGCATGGAGCAGAACGTTCGCGACAGCCGCATTTCGATGCTGTACGAAGGCACCACCGGTATCCAGGCACTCGACCTGTTGGGCCGTAAAGTGCTGATGACTCAAGGCGAGGCGTTGAAAGGCTTCACCAAGATCGTCCACAAGTTCTGCCAGACCAACGAAGGCAACGAAGCCGTTCAGGAATTCGTCGCGCCGCTGGCTGCACTGAACAAAGAGTGGGGCGAGCTGACCATGAAGGTCGGTATGGCCGCCATGAAAGACCGCGAAGAAGTCGGCGCGGCTTCCGTGGACTACCTGATGTACTCCGGTTACGCCTGCCTGGCCTACTTCTGGGCTGACATGGCGCGCCTGGCTGCGGAAAAACTGGCTGCCGGCACTTCCGAAGAGGCGTTCTACTCCGCCAAGCTGCAGACTGCGCGCTTCTACTTCCAGCGCATCCTGCCGCGTACCCGCACTCACGTTGCAACCATGCTGTCGGGCGCCAACAACCTGATGGACATGAAAGAAGAGAACTTCGACCTGGGCTACTAAGTCCCGGCGAGGTTGTACAGGAAACCGCTGGTCCTTCGGGGTCAGCGGTTTTTTTGTATGCGAAAGCCTAGAACCAGCCCTCGCTGGTGTCTCGCCCTTGCATGACGGGCGCCCCGCTTGTCGGCAGTGAGGCTTTTTTTTTGCAAATACCGCAGTATTTCACTCAGTAACTTGAGGGTTCTGCCGTTACAGTAGTTGGCACATTGCCATCTATTGAATCGACGGGTCGGAGCTTTACCCTTGCCACGTTCTTCCGCTGTACGTTTCAGTCATTTCCTGCCGTCACTGCTGCTGTTACTGGCGGGGCTCGCGGCTGCGTACATCAAGGACCTGAACGTCTTCTTCACTTCACTGTTCAACGTGCTGCCAACCCTTGTGCTGCTGCTCGGCGGCGCCTACTGCGCGGTTTACCGACGTCAGCGTGAGTTGTTTCTGATGGCCACGGTGTACATCGCCTACTTTCTGCTCGACACCCAGACCGACTATTACCGCGACAACGGCAAGGTTCGCGACGACGCCGCCGTGGTCTTTCATTTGTGTTGTCTGCTGCTGCCGTTGATGTTTGGCGTGTTCGCGGCATGGCAGGAACGCACCCATCTGTTTCAGGATATGGTGGCGCGCTTTGCGGTGTTGCTGGCTGTCGGCAGCGTTGCGCTGGGCCTTGAGCAAAGTTACCCGCATGCGCTGTTGATCTGGCTGTCGGAGATTCGCTGGCCGGCGTTGCACGGTGCATGGATGAGCCTGATTCAGCTGTCTTACCCGGTATTCATTGCCGCTTTTCTGCTGCTGACCTACCAGTACTGGCGTAACCCGAGGCCGCTGCATGCCGCGCAACTGGTGGGCTTGCTCGGGCTGTTCTGGATGTTGCCGAAAACCTTCATCCTGCCGTTTACCCTGAACATCATGTGCAGCCAGGTGATGCTGATGATCGCTGCGGCCGTGGCCCACGAGGCCTATCAGATGGCATTTCGCGACGAGCTGACCGGGCTGCCGGGTCGTCGGGCGCTGAATGAGCGTATGCAGCGGCTGGGACGCAACTATGTGCTGGCCATGAGCGACGTCGACCATTTCAAGAAATTCAACGACACCCACGGCCACGACGTCGGCGATCAGGTGCTGCGCCTGGTCGCCAGCAAACTGTCGAAAATCGGCGGCGGCGGGAAGGCGTATCGCTATGGCGGCGAGGAATTTGCACTGGTGTTTGCTGGCAAGACCCTCGAAGAGTGTATGCCGCACCTGGAAGTGATCCGGGAATCCATCGCTACCTACAACATCCAGTTGCGTAATCAGGACAACCGTCCCCAGGATGATAGTCAGGGGCGCCAGCGTCGCTCCGGTTCGGGTGCTTCGAGCGTGTCGGTAACGGTCAGTATCGGCGTAGCCGAACGGATCGATCAGCGCACCCCGGAAGAGGTGCTCAAGTCCGCAGACCAGGCCCTCTACAGTGCCAAGGGCGCCGGGCGTAACTGTGTGATGGCGTTCGGTCAGAACCGCCGTGGCGCGGTGCGCATGGACGCCGCTACGGTTCAGTGATGATGGCGCATTCAGGGTCTGCACTGTGATTGTCGGGTGTGGCCGCCGGCAGTAGGTTGATTCAATCTGCTGACGGAGAAATGACCATGCCTGAGTACAAAGCTCCCTTGCGCGACATGCGCTTTCTGATCGACCACGTCTTCGATTTTCATGGCAACTATGCGGCGCTGGGGGCTACCGACGCCAGCCCGGACATGGTCAATGCGATCCTGGAAGAAGGGGCGAAATTCTGCGAAAACGTCCTGTCGCCACTCAACCGCAGCGGCGACGAAGAGGGCTGCCATTTCGACAAGGGCGTGGTCACGACGCCTGCAGGTTTCAAGCAGGCGTTCGCCCAATACGTCGAGGGCGGCTGGCATGGCCTGGCGGCGGATCCGGCCTACGGTGGCCAGGGCTTGCCGAGCTCCCTGGGCCTGGTCATCAGCGAGATGGTCGGTTCGAGCAACACCTCCTGGGGCATGTACCCGGGCCTGACCCATGGTGCGATGTCGGCGATCCATGCCCACGGCACCGAGGAACAGAAACAGACCTATTTGAACAAGCTCACCGCCGGCCAATGGACCGGCACCATGTGCCTGACCGAAGCCCATTGCGGCACTGATCTGGGCATCATCAAGAGCCGTGCCGTACCTGCGGCCGATGGCAGTTACGCGATCTACGGCAGCAAGATTTTCATCTCCGCCGGCGAGCACGACCTGAGTGACAACATCATTCACCTGGTGCTGGCGAAACTGCCGGACGCTCCGGCCGGGACCAAGGGCATTTCGCTGTTCATCGTGCCGAAGTTCCTGCCTGATGCCGGGGGAGAGGCGGGCGAGCGCAATGGTGTTTCCTGCGGCTCGATCGAACATAAAATGGGTATCAAGGCCTCCGCCACCTGCGTGCTCAACTTCGACGGTGCCAAGGGCTTCCTGATCGGTGAACCGAACAAGGGCCTGAACTGCATGTTCACCATGATGAACCACGCCCGGCTGGGTACCGGCATGCAGGGCCTTTGTTTGGGCGAGGCGAGTTTCCAGGGCGCGATCAAGTATGCCAACGAGCGCTTGCAGATGCGTTCGCTGACGGGCGCGAAAGCCCCGGAAAAAGCGGCCGACCCGATCATCGTGCATCCCGATGTGCGGCGCATGCTGCTGACCATGAAGGCCTTCAATGAAGGCAACCGCGCGTTGACTTACTTCACCGCGCAACTGCTGGACGTGGCGCACCGAAGCCCCGATGAAACGGCGCGTCAGGATGCTGAAGACCTGCTGGCGTTCCTCACGCCGATCTGCAAGGCCTTCATGACCGACACGGGCCTGGAGGTGACCAACCACGGGATGCAAGTGTTTGGTGGCCATGGCTTCATTCGCGAATGGGGCATGGAACAACTGGTTCGCGACTGCCGGATCGCGCCGATCTACGAAGGTACCAACGGCATTCAGGCGCTCGACCTGCTTGGGCGCAAAGTCCTCGGCAGCCAGGGCAAACTGTTGCGCGGCTTTACCAGAATCGTCCATAAATTCTGCCTGGCCAACGCCGCCCATCCGCAGCTGGCCAGCTATGTGGCGCAGCTCGATGAGCTGAATCGGCAGTGGGGTGAGTTGACTGGCAAAGTCGGCATGGCCGCCATGAAAAACCCTGACGAAGTCGGTGCCGCGTCGGTGGATTACCTGATGTACAGCGGTTACATCATCCTCGGCTATCTGTGGCTGCGCATGGCACTGGTGGCTCAGGCCCAACTCGATGCTGGCAGCGGCGAAGCCGATTTCTGCCGGGGCAAACTGGCGACCAGCGAGTTTTACTTCAAGCGACTGCTGCCGCGCACCGCCGCTCATCGGGCGGCAATCGAGGCGGGCAGTGATTGCCTGATGCAGTTGCCGGCGGAGTTATTTGCGCTGTAACGATGCCATCTGTCCGGTACTTGTAGGAGCGAGCATGCTCGCGAAGAACCAGAGAACGCCGCGGGAATTTTGAATGCCCGCGTTATCGTTACGACCCTCGCGAGCATGCTCGCTCCTACAATTGTCTGCGTTGTTGGAAACCCGCGATACAGCGGGTTTTTTTATGACCTGATAGTCAGTGACCAATCATTACAAATTGGTCACGGGCTGACCCTATGTGTCTGAAAAGTTGTTGGGTTACACTCGGACCCAACGCAAAAAACAACTCCTGTGAATCACCTGTTTAGATCTTGTGAGGTTTGCCATGGCTGACTACAAAGCGCCCCTGCGCGATATGCGCTTCGTCCTCAATGAAGTTTTCGAGGTCGCCAAACTCTGGGCCCAGTTGCCTGCTCTGGCCGAGACTGTCGATGCAGAAACTGTCGAAGCCATTCTCGAAGAAGCCGGCAAGGTCACCAGCAAAAGCATCGCGCCCCTGAGCCGTGGGGCTGACGAAGAAGGTTGCCATTGGGCGGACGGTGCGGTCACCACGCCGGCAGGTTTCCCACAGGCCTATCAGACCTATGCTGAAGGCGGCTGGGTGGGTGTGGGTGGCGATCCGGAGTTCGGTGGCATGGGCATGCCCAAGGCTGTTTCGGCCCAGGTCGAAGAGATGGTCAACTCCGCCAGCCTGTCGTTCGGTTTGTACCCGATGCTGACCGCCGGTGCCTGTCTGTCGATCAACGCTCACGCCAGTGAAGAACTGAAAGCGGCCTATCTGCCGAACATGTACGCCGGTGTCTGGGCCGGTTCCATGTGCCTGACCGAACCGCACGCCGGTACCGACCTGGGCATCATCCGCACCAAGGCCGAGCCTCAGGCCGACGGATCCTACAAAGTCAGCGGCACCAAGATCTTCATCACCGGTGGCGAACACGACCTGACCGAAAACATCATCCACCTGGTACTGGCCAAGTTGCCGGACGCACCGGCGGGTCCGAAAGGTATCTCGCTGTTCCTGGTGCCCAAGTTCATGGTCAATGCCGATGGCAGCCTGGGCGCACGCAACCCGGCGAACTGCGGCTCTATTGAACACAAGATGGGCATCCAGGCGTCCGCGACCTGCGTGATGAACTTCGACGAAGCCGTGGGTTACCTGGTCGGCGAGCCGAACAAGGGCCTGGCGGCCATGTTCACCATGATGAACTACGAGCGTCTGGGCGTCGGTATCCAGGGCCTGGCCACTGGCGAACGTTCCTACCAGAACGCTGTGGAATACGCCCGTGATCGTCTGCAAAGCCGTTCGCCGACCGGCGCGCAGAACAAAGACAAGGTGGCAGACCCGATCATCGTCCACCCGGACGTGCGTCGCATGCTGTTGACCATGAAAGCCTCGAACGAAGGCGGTCGTGCTTTTTCCACCTATGTGGCGATGCAACTGGACACCGCCAAGTTCAGCGAAGACGCCACGACCCGCAAGCGCGCGGAAGATCTGGTTGCGCTGCTGACCCCGGTAGCCAAGGCATTCCTGACCGACCTCGGTCTGGAAACCACCGTTCATGGCCAGCAGGTTTTCGGCGGCCATGGTTACATCCGTGAGTGGGGCCAGGAGCAGCTGGTGCGCGATGTGCGCATTACCCAGATCTACGAAGGCACCAACGGCATTCAGGCGCTGGACCTGGTCGGGCGCAAGATCGTCGGCACCGGTGGCGCGTTCTACAACCTGTTCGCGGACGAAATCCGTCACTTCACATCGACCGCCAGTGCGGACCTCGCGGAGTTCACCAAGCCGCTGAACGACGCAGTGACCACCCTCGACGAACTGACCGCCTGGCTGCTGGACCGAGTGAAAAACAACCCGAATGAAATCGGCGCGGCGTCGGTCGAGTATCTGCAGGTATTCGGTTACGTGTCGTACGCCTACATGTGGGCACTGATGGCCAAGGCCGCCATCGGCAAAGAAGCCGAGGACGATTTCTACGCCAGCAAAATGGGCACGGCACGCTTCTATTTCGCCCGTCTGCTGCCGCGCATTCATTCGTTGAGTGCATCGGTGAAGGCCGGTAGCGAGTCCCTGTTCCTGCTGGATGCAGGACAATTCTGATGTTGTAACGGCATGTAAGCATTCTCTTACATGCCGTGCTGCTGTTCTCCCATAGAAGCAAATTGGATCCAGGGCTAATCTACTTGCCATGGACGTAGCGCAGGAAGCGCAAAGCAACAACACGGACACGTAGGATTCTGCCAGGACGGTGGAGCGAAAAGGATGTCAGGGAAACAGTCTGCAAAGCCCCGCTTCGGCGGGGTTTTCTTTTGGCCGCGAAAAAGTTCTCAGCTCAATCCATCTATAGCCTGTGCGCTGTTCAAGCGCTCATCCTGAGCCTTCATCACTTCTTCCAGCACCGTGCGCAGCAAGGCCAGAGAGGCCTGTTGCCGTTGCACATCGCGACACACCAAACCGACTTTCAGTGGCACTCGCGGTTCGCTCAGGGGCTTCCACAGCAGTTCATCGGTGCCGTGGGTCTTGTGTGAGCGCCCGGGCAGTACGGTCGCCAGTCGCGTGTTGGGCAAGCTGTCGAGAATCCCCGCCATGTTGTTCAGTTCCGCTTGCACCTGCGGGCGGCGTCCCAGGTTTGCCAGTTGGGCCTGCCAGATCTGCCTGATCTGAAACTCTTCACCCAGCAACAACATCGGCAGCTCGGCGGCCTGACGGATGGACACTTTCTTGAAGTCGCGCAACGGATGCTCCGCCGGGATGACCAGGGTCAGTTCATCCTCATACAGCATCACGCCATGCAGGCCCGGCTGACGGGGCGGCAGGTAGCCGATGCCGATGTCCAGCGAGCCATTGAGCAGCCGGCGCTCGATTTCCAGCCCCGTCAGCTCGTAAATCTGCACCACCAGATGCGGCTGCGCCTGGCGCACGCGCTCAAGCATTTGCGGCACGAGGTTGGAGTGGACGGTCTGCAATACACCGATGGCCAGGGTGCGCAGCGCCTGCCCCTTGAAGTTGCCGAGGGCTTCGCGCGCACGCTGCAAGCCATCAAGCAGGGGCTGGGCGTGGTTGTACAGCGTATGGGCCGCGAGGGTCGGCAACAGGCGTTTGCTGCTGCGCTCGAACAGGCTCACATCGAGGTTCTGTTCGAGGTGGCGGATTTGTTGCGACAGCGCCGGCTGGGAGATTGACAGGCGTTCTGCGGCCCGGCCGACATGACCTTCTTCATACACCGCGACGAAATAACGCAGTTGCTTAAAATCCATAACTAATACTTATCGAAAATGCTCGGAAATCGAAATGGCTCTACGCCTTGGCTGAGCCTAGTCTAACTGTATTCACAAGGCTTACAGGGCCACAGAGCGCGATGAATACTGTTTGTTTCGATGGCATTTGCATAGGTAACGCAAAAAACCTCTTGGGAGGTTTTTGCCAATGAATCTATTCAGTCTACGCCGTAGCACGCCCAGCCTTGATGACCTGGTCATGGGCGCCGCCGCGCCATCCCAAAGCGATAGTCTATCCACTGAATACCTGATGCCGAGTGTCGAACGGCCGGCCCAGGTTTTTACGCGCGGCCAGGGTTCCTGGTTGTGGGACAGTGATGACCGCGCCTATCTGGACTTCTCCCAGAGCGGTGGCGCCAACAGCCTGGGCCATAGCCCCTCGGCATTGGTCAACGCGATCACGGCGCAGGCCCAATCGCTGATCAACCCGGGTTTTGGATTACATAACCGTGGCATGCTCAGCCTCGCTGAAAGACTGTGTGCCAGTACCGGCAGCGATCAGGCGTACCTGCTCAACACGGGCAGCGAAGCCTGTGAAGCGGCGATCAAACTGGCGCGCAAATGGGGTCAACAGCATCGAGGCGGCGCTTCGCGGATCATCGTGGCCAATAACGGCTGTCATGGCCGTAGCCTGGCGACTATTTCGGCGTCGGACAGTTCGACACTGACCAACCGCTTCGAACCGCAACTGCCAGGTTTCAGCCACGTGCCGTTCAATGACCTGCCGGCACTGCATGCCGCCGTGGATCAGCGGACCGTGGCGATCATGCTTGAGCCGATCCAGAGTGAAGCGGGAGTCATCCCTGCCACCGCGCATTACCTCAAGGGGGTCGAGCGGTTGTGTCGCGAACTCGGCATCCTGTTGATCCTCGACGAAGTGCAAACCGGCATCGGTCGTTGCGGCACTTTGCTTGCCGAACAATCCTACGGCGTGCGGGCAGATATCGTCGTGCTCGGCAAAGGCCTGGGCGGTGGGGTGCCAGTGGCCGCTTTGCTGGCGCGGGGCAAAGCCTGTTGCTTCGACATGGGTGAAATGACCGGGACCCACCACGGCAATGCACTGATGAACGCAGCGGCACTCGCGGTGCTCGAGAGCGTGCAGGACAAGGGATTGCTCAAGCACGTGGGAGAAACCGGCCAGTATCTGAGCGAAGGCCTGCGGCGTTTGTCCTGGCGCTACGGACACGGCGAATTGCGCGGGCAAGGGCTGCTCTGGGGGCTTACGTTATCTGACGATTCGGCCGCTGCCGTGGTCAATGCCGCACTACAGGAAGGCCTGCTGCTCAATGCCCCGCAAACCGACTGCCTGCGCTTCACCCCCGCGCTGACCGTCAGCAAGGCCAGCATCGACGAAATGCTCCTGCGCCTGACGCGCGCCTTCTCCCGCGTGCGCACCGCGCAATTGCACTGCCGCAAAGGGATTGCCGTCTGATCGCAGGCGTCCCTCAACTCATTCCAGAACCGTCTCGCGGTATAACGCACGCCCCATGCCTGATTCTTTTGGCGTGGGGCGTTTTTTTTCGCCGGGTTTTCCCCGGGATGCTTTACTGAACCCTGACGAACGGTAGCGGTCGATTAACTGTAGGGTTTTAGAAGCCCACCTCAACCAGGAGCAAGCCCATGGATTTTGTTCGAATCATCATTGCCATTCTGTTGCCGCCATTGGGCGTGTTTCTGCAGGTCGGATTCGGCGGGGCGTTCTGGCTGAATATCCTGCTGACACTGTGCGGTTATATTCCGGGGATCGTGCATGCGGTTTACATCATCGCCAAGCGTTGAGTGACACGTTGTCAGGTAACCAGCCCTCGCCAGCAGGCCCGCATTGGAAGTGCGTCGCTCACAAAACCTTGTGGGAGCGAGCCTGCTCGCGATGGGGGCGCTAAATTTCAAGCACTTTGCCCTGAACTCAGCCCCCCCTGATCCATCACCCGCCGATAAAACAGCCACTCCTGCTCCAGCGCATGGGCCTGGTTACCCGCCTTGCGAAAGCCGTGACGTTCGTCGGCGTAGTAGTGCGCTTCAACCAGTACGCCGTTGTCTTGCAACGCCGTGACCATGTCGCGGGTCTGTTGCGGGACGACCACGGCGTCCAGTTCCCCTTGAAAGAATATGACCGGCACGCTGATGTTGCTCGCATGCAGTAGTGGCGTACGGGCGGCGTAGCGCTCGGCATCCTGCACGGGATCGCCAATCAGCCAATCCAGATAATCGCCCTCGAACTTGTGGGTCGCCCGTCCGAGGGCCACAGGGTCACTGACACCGTAAAGGCTGGCGCCGGCGCGGAACACCTTGTGGAATGCCAGCGCGCAAAGGGTGGTGTACCCGCCGGCACTGCCGCCGCGAATGAATGCCTTGTCGCGGTCGATCAATCCGCGCTTGGCGAGATAGTCGACCACCGCGCACGCATCCTCTACGTCAACATCGCCCCAGCTCAGATGCAGGGCCTGGCGATAAGCCCGGCCATAACCACTGCTGCCGCGATAGTTGAGGTCGGCTACGGCGAACCCCCTTTGTGCCCAGAACTGGATGCGTGGATCGAGCATCGGGTAGCACGCCGAAGTCGGACCGCCGTGGATGAACACCACAAGTGGAGGTTTCGCCTCACCGGTCATCGCCGGGTAGAAGAAGCCGTGGGCTTCACCGGAGCCGCTGGGGTAGCGCAAGGTCCGCGGGCGGCTGATTTGCTCGGCAGGCAACGGTGCAATGCCACCGGCCAGGACCTTTACCTGTCGGGTCTGGCGGTCGATGGCGATCACCGCCGTGGCGCTGACGGGCGAAGCGGCGATGCAGTAAATGAACTGCTTATCCACAGCGAGATGACGGAAGCGACTGTAGTCGCCGGTGAAGTCTTCGCTGCTGGCGCCACACAAGCCCAGCCGGCCAAAGCCGCCGTCGGTCCAGCTGGCCAGATAGGTGTCTCCGTCCAGCGGCAGCCAGGTGCAGCCGCCCAGTTGCCAGGGCGCGGGGCCATGATCGGCGGGGGCACTGGGCAACGGGCTCAAGCCTACGGCCGATTCCACCCATGGCTGCCAGAATCCGCCGCGATCGGTCAGGCAAAACAGGCGGCCATCTGTATCAAACCGCGGTTGTTGCAGGGACTCCTGTGCGCTGTTGCCAGCGACGCAACGGGGGTTGGCATAACGGCCGTCGCCCTGGCGTTCGGCAACCATCAGGCGGGTCGCGGTCCAGGGTTGATCCGGTTTGCTCCACTCGATCCAGGCCAGACGTCGGGCATCAGGGCTCAGGGTCGGCGCCGCGTAGAAGTCGGCGCCTTCGGCGAGCAGATGACGCACGCCATCGGTGAGATCGATCGCCACCAGTCGGTGCCGGTCGCGATGTTCTTCAACGGCCAGCACCTGATTATTGGCAAATTGCAGATCACCGTAACGGCATTCCCCGGACGTCAGCAGCTCAGGTGTTTCGCCTTGCAGTGATTGGCGGTACAGCTGTTGATCCGCTTCGTTGACGAAAACGATGCCAGTGTCGGTCAGGCAAAACGCCCCGCCGCCGTATTCGTACACCCGACTGCGCACACTGAAACCCGGGGGTGTCAGGCAGGTCGCCGCATTGTTGTGCCAGTGCCAGTGCCAGTGCCAGATCCGGCACGCAGCGTCTGCGGGCCGATATTCGTTCCAGAACAAGCCATGCGCACCAACCTGCAGTTCGGTGAAATCGATGCCAGCCGCAACGGCTTTGGCGGCACTCAAGGGTTCAGCTTTTGGCGATGAGGCGTGAGTTTCGTTCATTGCGAAAGGCCAGTTGTTCGATGGTCCGGGTGGCGTGCTCGGCTTCTTCGCGAGCCTTGAGGATCACGCCGTGATGGTGTGACTTGCTGCATACCGGGTCGGCATTGCTCGCATCACCGGTGAGCATGAATGCCTGGCAGCGGCAGCCGCCGAAATCTTTTTCTTTCTCGTCGCAGGAGCGGCACGGCTCGGGCATCCAGTCGTAGCCACGAAAGCGGTTGAAGCCGAACGAGTCGTACCAGATGTGCTGCATGCTGTGGTCGCGCACGTTGGGAAACTGTACCGGCATCTGCCGGGCACCGTGACAGGGCAGGGCGGTTCCGTCCGGCGTGACCGTGAGAAAAATACTGCCCCAGCCATTCATGCAGGCTTTCGGTCGTTCTTCGTAGTAGTCCGGCGTGACGAAAATCAGCTTGCACGGATGCCCTTGGGCTTGCAGCCTGGCGCGGTATTCGTTGGTGATGCGCTCGGCCCGCACCAGTTGTTCCCGGGTCGGCAACAGCCCGACTCGATTGAGTTGCGCCCAGCCGTAGAACTGGCAGGTGGCGAGCTCGACGAAGTCCGCTTCAAGGGCAATGCACAACTCGATGATGCGGTCGATCTGGTCAATGTTGTGTCGATGGGTGACGAAGTTCAGCACCATCGGATAGCCGTGGGCTTTCACGGCGCGGGCCATTTCCAGTTTCTGCGCGAAGGCTTTTTTCGACCCGGCCAACAGGTTATTCACTTGCTCGTCGCTGGCCTGGAAACTGATCTGGATGTGGTCCAGACCGGCCTTTTTGAAATCACTGATTTTCTGCTCGGTGAGACCGATGCCGGAGGTGATCAGGTTGGTGTAGAACCCCAGTTTGCGCGCTTCAGAAATCAGCTCGGCGAGGTCCTGGCGCACCAGCGGTTCACCACCGGAAAAGCCCAGTTGTGCGGCGCCCATCTCGCGGGCTTCGCGAAATACCTTGATCCATTGCTCGGTGCTCAGTTCCTCGCCTTGCTTGGCGAAGTCCAGTGGATTGGAGCAGTACGGACATTGCAGCGGGCAGCGATACGTCAGCTCGGCGAGCAGCCACAGCGGCAGGCCGACTTCGGGTGTGGGCGGTACTTGCACCGATGAATCAGGCAAGTTCGATCCAGTGCTGCGCACGGGCAACCTCCATGAATTGCTCGATGTCGTCACCGAGTTCGGGCACGCCGGGGAACTGCTGGTCGAGTTCGGCAATGATCGCCGCGACATCGCGCTCGCCGTCGATCAATCCGCCGATCAGCGCGGCGCTTTCGTTGAGTTTGATCATGCCTTCCGGGTACAGCAGCACATGGCCTTTTTGCGCCGGTTCGTACTGAAAGCGGTAGCCGGGACGCCAGGTCGGGGTCTTGCTGCGGTCGAAACTCATAAGGTGATTCCTTTGTGCCAGACCCGTTGCCCGGTCACGCTGTGATACGGCGGGCGTTTCAGTTCGTAGGCCATGCTCATGGCATCGAGCATGCTCCAAAGAATGTCCAGTTTGAACTGGAGAATTTCCAGCATGCGCTCCTGGCCTTCCCGTGTCGTGTAGTGCTGCAGGGTGATCGCCAGCCCGTGCTCGACATCGCGCCGCGCCTGGCCCAGGCGAGTGCGGAAATACTCGTAGCCGGCCGGGTCGATCCAGGGGTAATGCTGTGGCCAGCTGTCCAGGCGCGACTGGTGGATCTGCGGCGCGAACAGTTCGGTCAGCGAGCTGCTGGCGGCTTCCTGCCAACTGGCCCTGCGGGCGAAATTGACGTAGGCGTCCACGGCGAAACGCACACCGGGCAACACCAGTTCCTGGGAGCGCAACTGATCCGGGTCGAGACCGACAGCCTGGCCCAGGCGCAGCCAGGCTTCGATGCCGCCGTCTTCGCCCGGGGCGCCGTCATGGTCGAGCAGGCGCTGGATCCACTCGCGGCGGATCTCGCGGTCCGGGCAGTTGGCCAGGATGGCCGCGTCTTTGAGCGGAATGTTCACCTGGTAGTAGAAGCGGTTGGCAACCCAGCCCTGGATCTGCTCACGGGTTGCCCTGCCTTCATACATCGCCACGTGATAGGGGTGATGGATGTGGTAGTAGGCGCCCTTGGCGCGCAGGGCGGCTTCGAATTCGCTGGGGGACATTGGGATGTCGGTCATTGCGGTTCTCCGGGGAACAACCGTTGAAATCGTTGGTGTCTGGTCGGACGTTTTCGCGAGCAAGCCCGCTCCCACATTGGAATGCGATCTCCTTTGTGGGAGCTGGCTTGCCAGCGATGGGGGCATCCGCTACAGCACAATACTCATGCCGTCATACGCCACTTCAACATTGCGCCGATCCAGCTCCGCGCGCTCCGGTGAGTCTTCATCGAGAATCGGGTTGGTGTTGTTGATGTGGATAAGCACCTTGCGCTGTTCGGGCAACTGCTCCAGCACTTCGAGCATGCCGCCTGGACCATTCTGTGCCAGATGGCCCATCTCGCGACCGGTACGGGTGCCGACGCCACGGCGCTGCATTTCGTCGTCGTCCCACAAGGTGCCATCGACCAGCAGGCAGTCACTGCCGGCCATGATCTCCAGCAGTGATGCATCGACCTTGCCCAGGCCCGGCGCATAGAACAGTTTGCCGCCGGTGGACAAGTCCTCGACGATCAGGCCGATGTTGTCGCCCGGATGCGGGTCGAAGCGGTGTGGCGAGTAGGGCGGCGCTGCACTGCGCAAAGGCAGCGGGGTGAATCGCAGGTTCGGGCAGGCCGGGATGCTGAAGCTCTGGTCGAGCTCAATGCGGTTCCAGTTCAGCCCGCCGTTCCAGTGGTTCAGCATGGTGAACAGTGGAAAACCGCTGCTCAGATCCTCATGGACCATGTCGGTACACCAGACCTGATGCGGGCAACCTTCACGCAACATGAGCAGGCCGGTGGTGTGATCGATCTGGCTGTCCATGAGGATGATTGCGCCAATCCCGGTGTCGCGCAGGGCACGGCCCGGTTGCATCGGGGCGAAGCTCTGGAGCTGGGCGCGGATGTCCGGGGAGGCATTGCACAGCACCCAGTTCACGCCGTCATCGGAAATCGCGATGGAAGATTGTGTCCGCGCCTTGGCCCGCAGGCTGCCATCGCGAAAACCTGCGCAGTTCACGCAGTTGCAGTTCCACTGGGGGAAACCGCCGCCGGCAGCGGAACCTAGAATCTGGACAAACATGGGTGCTCCATCATTTCAACGCTGAAAATAAAACGCCTCGGATAACCGAGGCGTTGTGCTGCGGATCTGCCACGGCAGAGATCAGCGGCTTGCGAAGTACATGGTGACTTCGAAGCCGATACGCAGGTCGGTGTAAGCCGGTTTTGTCCAGGACATGGGTGACTCCTTCAGGGTGATGGGATAGCGCTGTCTATAGTTATAGTCCACGGCAGCGCGGGGAGGTTCCAAATAGTTAGGCTGCTATGTTACTCAAAATTTCCAGGGGTTTGCCCGTGAATCTTTGAGAAAGCTCCTTACAGGCTCGGTAATGATCATTTCGCCGCTTGCCACGGGGCGCCGGGCATGGAATCGCTGGCGAGGCAGAGCCAGCCGCCTTCGATGTTGTTTAACCGTTGCGCAGCAGCCAGCAACTGCGGGGCGTCGAGTTGCTCGATCGCGGTGACCAGTTGCGCTAGATAATCCGACGAGTGGCCGGCGAGCCTGGCCTGCCAGAGCAGTTCGCCAGCGTCTCTGCAGGATAGAGACGAGTCGTCGAATTGATCGGCAAGACTCTGGCGCAGTTGGCCCAGGCTGGCCTCATCAAGTTGTGTAACGAGCGTCGGAATGTTTTCGAGAAACTGCCGAATGTGGCCGAGCAACTCCACCGATGTCACCGTCGGGGACTGCACGCCAAACAGCAATCCGGTTCGCCCATGGATCTGCCGCAGGGCGCTGAACACCGCATAACCCAACTGCAATTCACCCCGCAGGCGTTGATAGAACGGTGTCTGGCACAGGTGCGCCAGCAAGCGCCAGGCCGCTTCGTCGGCGATCTCGCGGCTGGCGACCGGACAGAACAGCAACAAGGCGTGTTCGCTGGAAGCCGTTTCAATGTGGCGCCACAAGTATGGTGTTGTGAACGCTGTCTGTGCCGGCAATTGATTGTCCGGTATACCGGGAATGCGGCTCAGGGCCAGGCCCATCGCCGATTGGGTTTGTGGGCTGAGGCCCAGCGCCCAGCCATCCCAGCGGGAAGTTGTCCACAGGTGTTTCGCGTCGTTGGAGGCTTGCGCTGATTCCAGGCAATGCTCCGGGAATGCCTTGAGCAATTGGCGGATGGGCAACAACGGCGTTTCCGGCTCTGCGCGCGGGGAATCGGCATCAATCTGTGTCAGACATTTCAGCGCATGTTCGAGGGCTGCGGGTATCGACTCTTGCAGGCCGGTCAGTTTCAGCAACCATTCATGGCCACTCGTGCTGAACGACAACTCGACACCGGCCTCGCGCGCATCTTGCTGTGTTTGCCAAAGACTGCCTTGCAATTGCTCTTGCAGGTCAACCGTGGCTGCGGCTTCCATCCGCCAACGCAGATAAATCGCGCCTTCATCACCGTCATCCCGCCATGCCTGACTGAACTGCATCGGCGAGCGCTCTCGGCGGCTGCGCGAGCGGTCCTGGGCAAACGTGCGCAGACCGCGGTGGGCGCTGGTCTGGCCACGAATCAATCCGGCATTGGCCAGCGGTTCACTGCTGCGCAGGAAGGGATTGGCGGTGGGCAGGTGCCAATGGTCGCTGAAGTTATCCACAGTGCCGATTTCATTGAGAATCTGTTTGAGGGCGGCAACGCCGGACTCGGACAAGCCACTTTCAAGCTGTTCGCTGTCGAGGCGCGCCAGTTGCAGTGCGCCGCTGACTTGCTGCTGTCGTTGCTGCAGTGCTGCGTATTCCTCGCGCAGCGGTGCCCAATCCTGTTGTGCGAAGAAGCTGAACCAATCTCGCAGGTGTTCGCCAATGGCGCTCAATGATCCGGATGGCGCGGTGAACTGCAGATGCAGCATGCCTTGTCGGGAGAAATGATACAGCGGCGCGGCTTTCAAACCGTCGGCCAGATTCCGGGCCTGCAAGTACGCGAGCAAACCACCTGGCTTGGTGCAATTGAGCCAATGACAAAGAAACGCCATCGCCTCGGCAGAGGTGTCCGGCAACGCATCGAAGGCAAACAAAAGATTGCCGTGCTGCTGGCCGACCTGTTGATAACTTTTCACCGCCAGCGGCGAAGTGGCTGCCTGCGGGTTTTTATCCCCAACCGGTAGCGTCGCTGAAAACTGCTCTGCCAGCGTGCGCAAGTCATCAAGACTTTGCGGTCCGACCAGACTCAGGGTCATCTGGCCGGTGCGATAAAACTGCTGATGGAAGTCTTTCAATGCCTGCTGAAACGCTGGCAATTCAACCTTCAGGCTGTCCCGATTGCCCGCATGAAACCCGCGCAACGGATGTTCTACCGCCAGTCCTTCGTACAGCGCGAACTGCTGCTGCGCCTGAGGATTCTGCGACCAAGCGATATATTCCGCCTGCAACACTTCCCGCTCCCGCATCTGATCGTCCGAATTCATGCACGGTCGGGCGAGCATGTCTGACAAGCGTTCGAGCCCGCCACTGAGCGATCGGGTTGGCAGTTCAAAGAAGAAATCGGTAGTGCGTTCGCGGGTGCTGGCGTTCACCTGCCCACCGTGACGTTGCACGTAGGCCATCAGCGCTTCGCTTGCAGGAAAACGCCCGGTCCCGAGAAACAGCAAATGCTCAAGGAAATGCGCCAGCCCCGGCCACGCCAATGGCACGTCATGACTACCCGCCGCCACTCGCAACGCAGCGGCGCTGCGTTTCAGGCCGGGCACATGACGCAGGGTCACGCGCAAGCCATTGGCCAGGGTTTCGGTGTGAGGGCGGGGGAGTATCGGCGCAGGCATGGGCACTTCCAGAACAGTGAAGTGCCAATGCTAGCGGATTAACGCTTGTTGAGCGCGTGGTAAAGCTCGGGCCGGCGGTCGCTGAGGTAACGATTGGCGGCGCGGGAGTCGAGCATCAGCTGTCGATCCAGTTCGCCGACGATCAACGCTTCATCCAGTCCGGCCTGGGCAATGCGACTGCCGTCCGGAGCGGCGATGCTGCTTTGCCCGCAATAGTGGATCTCGCCTTCGTGGCCGCAGTAATTGGCGTAGGCCACGTAGCATTGGTTTTCGAAGGCGCGCGAACGCACGGTGACGTCAGCGACGAAGTCGAACGGAACCATGTTCGCCGTCGGCACCAGAATCAGCTCGGCGCCGGCAAGGGCCAGGCGGCGCGTGTTTTCCGGGAACTCCAGGTCGTAGCAGATCAGCATGCCGAGCTTCCAGCCGTTGAGCTCAACCACTGGAAACTGGTCTTCACCGGGGCTGAACATCGAGCGATCCAGATCACCGAACAGATGCGTCTTGCGATAATTGCACAGGCGTTCACCGTTGGCGTCGATCAACTGCACAGCGTTGTAGATCTGCCCGTCAGCGGTGCGTTCGGGATAGCCGTACACAATCGCCAGGCCGGCCGCCTTGGCGATCCGGCCGATCTGCTGCGCCCATTCACCGTTGTACACCTCGGCCAGCGTGCTGACCGCATCGGTGCCAATGTTGTAGCCGGTCATGAACATCTCCGGCAGCACCAACAGGTCGGCGCCCTTGGCCTCCATCGCCAGTTGATGCAGGCGTTGCAGGTTGGCGGCGGGCTTCAATGGCAGCGGTGGACATTGGTAAAGGGCTACGCGCATTTGGGATTCCTCTTACTCGGGCAGGGCGATAGGGCCGATGTCTTTGAACACATCACCCGGGCCCGGGTTCGCTTTATGTGTCGACCCGCCGAAGTGCTTCATGATGCCCCATACCGCGTTGAGCGAGGTCTGTACCGCGCCTTCGACCCAGGCCGGCGTCCATGAAACGTCGTCGCCGGCGATGAAGATACCGCGCTGCTCGGCCGGCATGTCGTCCTGCATGAAGTGCGCGTACATGCGCTGGTTGTAGCGGTAGTGGCCGGGCAGGGCGCCTTTGAACGCGCCGAGGAAGTAAGGATCGGCCTCCCAGGACACGGTGATCGGATCGCCGATGATGCGTGCGGCGATGTCGACTTTCGGGTAGATCTTTTTCAACGCGTTCAACGCCAGCTCTACGCGTTTTTCCACCGGGTGCGGGAGCATTTTCAGCGCATCGCTCATCCACGAGTACGACAGGCAAATCACGCCGGGCTTGTCGTCGCCGTTGTCGAACAGATAGGTGCCACGGGTCAGGCGATCGGTGAGCGTCATGCTCATCAGGTCACGGCCGGTTTGCGGGTCCTTGTCCTTCCAGAACGGGCGGTCGACCATCACGAAGGTTTTCGACGATTGCATGTAGCGGGTGCGGTCCAGGGCCATCCACATCTTTTGCGAGAACAGGGTCTCGTCGCATTCGATCTGGGTGGTCAGCAGCCAGCTCTGGCAGGTGGTCAGCACGGCGGCGTATTCGCGGGTATCGCCATTGTTGTCGGTGACTGCAAAACGGCCATCGGCGGCGTGGGCGATTTTTTTCACGCCGGAGCGCGGGGCGCCCCGGTGCAGGGACTTCAGGCTGGTGCCTTCGGGCCAGTGCACGCAACGCTCAGGCACGTGACGCCAGATGCCTTGCGGCACTTGTTCCACACCGCCGACCACCAGGTGCTGGTGATCGTCGCAGTTGGTCATGACCACGCGGAAGATTTCCAGCATCGAATTGGGAAAGTCCGAGTCCCAGCCGCCGGTGCCGAAGCCGACCTGGCCGAACACTTCGCGGTGATGGAACGACAGCTTGGCGAACGCTTTGGAGGTGGCGACGAAGTCGTAGAAGGTGCGGTCGTCCCACAGTGGTACGAGGGTGTTCCACAGTTCCTTGAGGCGCGGAACGTCACGGTCGCGGATGGCTTGCTGAATATCGGCGAACTGCGAGCCGGCTTCCAGGGCATCGGCCCAGGCGTCAGCGACTTCCTGGAACAAGGCAGGAAGATCGGCCAGTTTCTGTGCGTAATGCGTCTTGCCTTCCAGGTCGATCACGGTACTGCCGGAGGCAGGCGTCAGCGGGTTTGGAAAGGGCTTGGTCTCAAGACCAAGCTTGTCGACGTAGTGATAAAACGCCGTCGACGACACCGGGAAGCGCATGCCACCGAGTTCGGCGACGATGCCATCCGTCCCGTTGAACGCCTGCGAGCGCAGGCGGCCGCCCAATTTCGACGCTTCGTAGACCACCGGTTTCAGGCCGAGCTTCATCAGTTCGTACGCCGCCACCAGACCAGCGATACCGGCGCCGACAATCGCCACTTCGGCACCATGATTGTGCTCGGGAATGCTGCCCAGGCCGGCCGGGTGTTCGATCCAGTCGTCGAAGGCGAAAGGAAAGTCGGGACCGAAGATGGTGACCGGTTTTTTACCGTCTGCAGGATGGCGATTATTCTTGTTCATGGCTGACCTTGCTGGCGACCCGACGCGGAATGCGCATCTGAGTATAGGAAAAGATGCCAGCCATTCTAGAGAGCACAGAACACGTTAATAAGACGCAAAGTGTCGTCGTTTTGCCATATTTATGATCAGTCTGACGATCAAGCTGTACATATCGTCACTGTGGGAGCGGGCTTGCTCGCGAACGCGGAGTATCAGTTGCCACTGGAGTCGACTGACACGACGCATTCGCGAGCAAGCCCGCTCCCACAGTGGATAGCGTTCAAACCGGCTGCCCCCGATCCACCTTGCTGCTCAAGATAATCGAAGTCGTGGTCTTCTCCACCCCATCCACACTGCCAATCTGATCCAGCAACTGATCCAGCTGTTCCGGCGAGTCGGTACGCAGCCACGCCACATAATCAAACTCGCCACTCACCGCACACAACTGCTGCACCTGCGCCATCGCACTCAACCGCCGCACCACCTCCTTGCCCGAACGCGGCTGCACGGTAATCCCGACATACGCTTGCAACCCGCCATCCACCACGCGCTGACCAAGCCGCACCCCGTAGCCGGTGATCACCTTGGCCTTTTCCAGCCGTGCCAGGCGCGAAGTCACGGTGGTGCGAGCAATCCCCAGTTGCCGCGCAAGCATGGCCACGCTCTCACGGGCGTTGATCTGCAAGGCTGCAATCAACTGGCGATCAATTTCATCAAGAACAGGAGGGCGAGTGTCAGGCAAAGGGATGTCTCCAGCGGGACAGGTCAATGGCCAGGCATGTTACAGGCACATCCTGCACAGCGCTCGCGGCGGTTGTTTGAGCGGGGCCCTACAGTATGATGTCCAGTGAGCGTGAAGACTGTGGCCACCAAAGATCCCTTGTGGGAGCGACAGGATCGACAGTGACCGTCACTCGTAGTCGAATGCGAGAACGAGGATCCGAGACAAAGGACATGACGACGAAGCTGCCTGCCGCTGTACGGGACCGTGCATTGCAGATCGCCCATCACGAAATGGGCCACTACGTCGTGGCCCGTGCCTTGGGTTTCGCCACAGGCGGCGTGACCCTGACGGTGACCATGGATTTGCGGCATCAAGGTGGAGCGTCCATCACGTTGACGCGGCCAATCGCTTCGATGGAAGCCATGAAGGAACATCTGGAAGCCCGGATGATGGTGCTCCTGGCTGGGGCAATGGCGCAGACACTTCCTTCAAAACCGTCCGCGAAACGCGTCGACAAAGTAAAAGCCATCGCCATCCTCAAAGGCGAGCAGGGCGCAGAACAGGACTACGCAAAAGTCAGGGAGCTTCAGCATCTGCTGCGCAACATCGTCTATCCGGATACCGATCCAGCGTCGACTGAGCGCATAGCCGCGCAGCTTAAAGCGATGACTGATCAGGTGTGGCTGCGCACGCAAACAGTCGTCGAGATGTTGGCCGATACGATTGCCGAATTGGCCGGGGTGCTGGTCGACGGCATGGCTATCGTCGAGCAATGGGGGCGGCCGGCGGATACCTATGAGGTTGTTTACACGGGGCCGATGCTGGAGCGGTTGCGGGTGGTGCAGGCTATTGCTTCGTTGGGTGTCTGGTCTGACGGTGTTGGTGATGTCATTCAGGGCTTGGAATAATGAAGAACCGAAGAAGGCTGGCTCTATCATTCCCACAAAGGGAACGTTCGGTCCCATTTCAGAACCGTTGGAGCTGCCTGATGGTGCGATGTTCTATCTATCGGCATCCGTCCTCGCTTGAACAGATTGCAGGGGCAGTACCGTCACCACACCATCAATGCGGCGCTTTGCTCATCGTCGTCAGTTCCAATTGAGGCGATAAGAAGCGTCTCTGTAAAGACCGGCCAGTCAGACACGCAAAAGCCGCGCAATGCGCGGCTTTGAGTATGGTGGGCCCACACGGACTTGAACCGTGGACCAAAGGATTATGAGACCTCTGCAATACCATATCCGGATTTATTAGGAATCGCTGAAGCCTTTATTCTACAAGGGTTTCGTAGTTTAATACCTCTCCCAGTTATTCCCAAGTTGTTACCCCAAACGGGGTGTCAAACGGGGTGTCAAAGGAGAGCAGGTTGAAGCTTACTGATAAAGCCGTACGTGCGGCCCCATACGGTGCCAAGCTGACCGATGACGGTGAGTACGGGGGTGGACGATTGGTTCTGATCGTCTCCGCCACCGGCACGCGCTCATGGCATATCCGCTCACGCGTCAACGGCTCCGACCGCTCCCGCAAGTTGGGCGAGTATCCGACGATGGGGCTGGCCGCGGCCCGAACTGCTGCGCGTGCGATGGGCGGCAAAGAGCTGGTCCGCACCGGCACACTTCTCGACTTGCTCACGGCTTACCGCGAAAGCCTCGGTGAGCGGCCGACCGCACGCGATGCCAAGATTGTGTTCAATCTGGCCTTCCCCGAAGGCGACCCATTGCTCAAGCGCGAAGCTGCGAGCATCACCACCGCCGAGGTGGCCGCTGTACTCCGCCGCCGTGCGGCAACGGGCATCACCACATCCGTCAACCGTCTGCGCAGTCTGCTTCACGCTGCCTTCGCGCACGCGGCCAAGTACGACTATGACCCACGCAAGCCAGCCGGCACCGCTACCTTCAAGATCAGCCACAACCCCGTCACCGGCACGCCCCGTATTGCTGAGTGGGAACGGGCCAACGACCGGGTGATGACCGATGACGAGATCCAGTTGTTTTGGGCAAAAGCCTCCGCGGCCGGGCCGGTCGGTGCCTTCTGGAAACTCATTCTGTTGACCGGCGCACGCATGGAGCAACTGCGCACCGCCGACTTCAGCAGTGAAGAACTGATCACCATCACCGACACGAAGGGCCGCGGCAGTCGGGCGAAGGTTTGCTTGTTGCCGGTGATCGACACCGACCTGACCGCCGCGGCCAAGATCGCCACCGAGACCGCAAGCGTGGACAGCCTCCGCGGTGCCGGGCCGCGCCTGTTGCCGAAGGGTGTGAAGCCCAGCGACATCCGCCGCACCGTCGAAACCCGGATGCAGGAACTGGGTATCAGCCGCGACCTGCGCGGGGCGCTGTTGTCGCACGGCCAAACCGGCGTGCAGGCCAAGCACTATGAGCGGGCCGAGCTGTTGCCCGAGAAGACCGCCGCCTTGTTGTTGTGGAAGGCCAAGATTGAGGAGCTGGTCGCATGACGCCCGAAGAGTTGAACCGCATCAATGCCGAGCACTACGCCAAGCAGCAGAAGACGTTCGCTGAGCAGTGTGAGAAGCACCCCGAGCGGCTGGTAGTCGCAGCGCGCCGCGCCACCAAGCTAGTGCAGATGGGCCTTTGTGGTGATGCGGACTTTCTGGAAGACACCAGCATCGAGGCGGTGATGGGAGCCGAGAGCCGTCGAGAAAGCAGCTACCAAAGCCGCCACCAAGCCAACGTCGCCAGCAAGCCGCGAAAGAAGAAAGAAAAAACTACACTGAGCGGCGAATTCATCGAGCGGATGACGTCCGAGCGCGACGACGAACGGTCCCTTACTGAGTTCATCGACTTAGCGCTGGCGGACAAAATTGAAGGCGTCGGCCTAAAGAAACACCCAGCCGTGCCACTGGCTTACCTCGCAACAGCCTACGCGGTGCCTGTCGAGTCTGACGACGAAGCAAAGGGCTGGAAAAAAAAGTCGCACGAAACGCTCAAGGAGTGGTGGAAAAAGGCAGGGAGAATTATTTAGGGTGGAGTTAACCGGCTATTCCACCCTTAGGCCTTTCAATAGGTAACGCAAACCCATCAGGAGCGTTACCCCATGAACGTTTTAAACCGAGAAGCCCCCGGCATCACGCCGGTCTATGTCGATCAGAACCTTGTCGCGACCTCATTCGGCATATCGCTACAGACCCTCCGCAAGATGGCGCTTGTTGACCCGGACTTCCCACAGGCCGTGCGCATCTCCCACAAGAAACGTGTCTTCCCTTGGAATGAGGTGAAGGCTTACTTCGACGCCCGCCAAGGCAACGTCGAGCCCATCGCGACCAGCCTGCGCGTTGCCGCGGCCGAAGCGAAAGTAGCCGCTGCCCACCAATAAAAACGCCGCCCCGGTCGAGAAACGGGGCGGCGTCGGATGCAGCGTGCTTGAAGGGCAAGGTCATTTTCCGCTCTTTCTGCACGTTCGTCGATGCCCCCTGCGACTCCTCCCGCGGCAGGAGGAAGTTATGTCAACCGAACAATGCCTCAGCCGAACATCTGCCCACCAGCGGGCAAACCTGCTGGTGAAGAAACACGGCGCCGTGTCCATCGAGGAATGCTCTGAAGTTTTGTGGTACGAGCCGTATAACTCTTTCGACATCTACGAAGCCCGCACCCTCAGTGTGGAAATTTTCCTTGTGAAGCAAAGAACGGATGAGGACGTGGCCCACGCGCTGATCCATGAGCGGTTTGGCCTCGGTGATGAGGTAGAGATTCATGTCTGGTAAGACTGGTGACCTCAACACATTCCTCGACTTGCTGGCCGAGGGGCTCCGCCCGGATGAGCGGCTAACCGGCAGTGCCTTCGCAGGCGATCCGACCAAAGACAACGACAACCCCAAAGCAGCGCGGGGCCGCTGGAAGGTCCGTGGCCTTGTGCGCTACTCCGATGGCGACTGGAACTTTGACGGCGATGCGCAGATGAACCGCTTTGTGTCCTTTTCTGCCTTCCACATCGACGACGACGGCCAGCGCCGACGCTGGCGCCGACGCAAGCAGAACTTCGCCGCGGGCTGCGCGCTGATGGTCGACGATGTTGGCTATCTCGCCGACGCAATCGCGAAGGCCGAAAAGAAAAACAAGCAGGCCATCGCCGCGGGCGAACCGGGCAACTACGAGTCGTCGGTGAAGTTTGATTTTGCAATCCTCGACGGATGGACGCCCACGGCACTTATTGAAACGTCTGAAGACAATTTTCAGGCGTGGTATGTGCTCGACGAGCCCTGCCGTGACCGCGCGCTGTTCGCCCGGCTGCTGGACCAGTTCGTCACGGTGCGAGGCGGTGACAAGAAGTGCAAGGACATTGCCCACGTCGGTCGCACACCCGAGTCGAAGAACTGCAAGGACAAGTATGACGCGGATGGCAAGAGGGGTTGGCAGGTGCGAGTGAAGCACCTCGACGGCCCGCGGTATTCAGTGGAAGTCCTTGCCCACATCTACGGACTCGACTTGACGGTGCCGTACCAGCGCCCGTGGGCACATGTCAGCGGCAAGACGATGGAGCGGCAAGAATCCTACTTCAAGCGTTGCCTCAATGTGCTGGAGGCGGCCGGGATGGTGAAGGGCCAGCGCGGCGAGATGATCGACATTATTTGCCCGTTCATTGGCGACCACTCCGACCGAGCCGACACCGGCACGGTGCTCATGGAGCCGAGCGACACCAACGGTTGGACCGGGGCATTCGACTGCAAGCACAGCTCTTGTGCGACCAATCGCGATGCGTCCGGTCGCCGCCTCGACGACAGCGGGCGGGGTTGGCGCGAGTACACCGACTGGGTGAATGAACGAATAATCCCCCAACTCAACGCGGCCAACGCGCGGTTATTTGCGCTGGAGTTTTTCGATGACTGAGAAGAAAAAAACAAGTCCGGTATTCGATAAGGGTGTCACTGAACTGGTCGCGGTACGCAAGGATATCAATGCAACGAAACAAGCGGCCCACGAGGCCAAACGTGAACAGCTTGCTTGCCGCTGGGATGCAAACCGAGCCGCCGACGCGACGGAATTGCTGACCTGCGCCGATATGCTGAAGCGGTGCCGGTATGTGCGCAAGCTGAATGCTGTGGTCACGCTTCCTCATGAAGACTTTGAAAAGGGGGGCGTTGTGCTGGACGTCTTGGGTATCGACCACTTCAAGACCGAGTACGCAGCCTCGGTGGAGACAGTGCCCAACTCCAAAGGCACAGGCACAAACGACGTCAGCTCAGCGGAGCTTTGGCTGAAGGATCCGGGGCGGGTTCCAATTGCTGACGCGGGTTTGGCGATTGGCCTGCCCCGGATCTATGTCGCCAAAGGCGTGTGCATGGTGAATACCTGGACGCCTCGCGAGCGTCACCCGGCGACGGCGGATATTGCGCCGTTCCTTGAGCACATCGAATATCTGATACCAGCGCTGGAAGAGCGTGAGCGCTTCCTCGATTGGCTGGCGCATTGCGAACGAGTGCCGGAAGTGCTGCCGCATCACGGCTACCTCTTCTACACGCCGACGATGGGGATTGGTCGCAACTGGTTGGTTGATGTTCTGTCTCAGGTGTGGCCCGGGGAGGTAGCCAGCGGTCTGGACTTGGGCGGACTTTTGCAGGGTGCCTTCAACGACGACATCGCCGGCACCCGGTTCGCTTGCGTCGATGAAATCCACATCGGGACACACAAGTCCTTACTCGATCAAGCCGCGAAGCTACGAAGCATGATGACCGCGAGCGAGCGGCGAATTAACGCGAAGTACGGCAAAAAATACTGGGAAAAGAACTCGGTGCGGTGGCTGATTTTATCAAACCATGTTGACGCCTTGCCGATTGACGCGAAGGATCGCCGCTGGGCAGTGATCAAGAATCCGGAAGAGCCAAAGCCCGCGGACTACTACACCCGCCTGTACAACCTCGTCACGCCTGAATTCGGGGCCGCGGTGGGGGCATGGTTGGCCAAGCGAGACATCAGCAAATTCAACCCCGGAGAGCGTCCAGCCATCAATGATGCGAAGCGCGCGGTGATCCTTGCCGCGACTTCGCAATTGGAACAGGACTTGGGCGAGGTGCTAGCCGACTGGAAGGCCGCGGGCGTGCCCGGCTTCGGCAGCGAAGACCTGCGGCATGCGCTGGGTATTGATGAGGGAGTCGCGTGGACTAATGCCTCGAAGGCGTTGGCCTTCATGCTGCAACGGGCTGGTGTTCACAAAATCGGTGGCCCCCGCCCCCGCATCAAGCGCGTGCAAGAGAGACTGTATGCTTTTGATGAAGGCTTCGTTGTCGATGTCATCGCTCTGGAGAAAGCGAGGGAGCCGATGAGTGGTCACGCTCTGGCACAGAAGTTGTGACCGAGGGGGAGTTCTGAGTTGATGCGTGCGACTCAACTTGGAGCACGGCTGAAAGCCGCTAAATAGAGCCGTCGGCGTGTTTTTTGTTCCAAGATCTAAGAGTATTCAAATAGTTTAGGATTATATTTTTAGAAAGAGCCGGCTCAGCAGCCCGGTATCGCGGGGAGTTTTTTAGCTAAATCTCGGAACATGGAGCAGCGCCATTCCCGAGGCTCTAACTCAATGGTCTCTGGCTGTTCCGAGAAGCGCGAAGATGCGCAGAAATCTTGGAGCAGCCCGAAATCCACCCCCTCGGTCAGGTCGGATCGCCGCCATCCACTTCCCACGAGGCAAACAACATAACCGACAATGACGACATCGAATGCGATGAGGATGGAACCATGCCCGCCCACCGCAAGATGTAGTTTTCTCAACAAAGTCAGAGTCAGCCCCTCAAATTGACCAAACTCAAATTGAGAGCTGTCGAAGAAGCGGGACGGCCTTATCGTTCCGATCAGAGGTACCTACAAAACCAGGGGCGATGTACTTTTATACACAGAGTAGATGCCGTCCACGGTGCCTGCCTTATCAATAATTCTCCTGTATTGTAATCGCCACTGAAGTGCAGGGGAGATTGTTAAATACCCTTGTTCCGGAGGATTAGTCATCACGCTCTCAGCTAAACGTCTCAACTCAATCTCATCACTAGTTAAGTGCCGAGACACCATGAAATCCATGACATCATCTTCATTCCCTTGGTTTGCCAAAAGTTCAATCAGTCCCTTGGTCATTTGGAAATCTGCGGTTTGTTCTTTCTCTACATAAATTGTATCCGTAATTCGCAATGTAGCCGTGCGCATTCCTGGGTCATCAAACTTCTCATATACAAATACAATTAGAGAATACCCTAACCCATAAATTTTCTGGCGGAGAGATCTAAATGGACATGACGACTGCGGCTGCCTAGTACTTGTGACCTTCATGTCCAAATTAAGATTAGGGAAGTCTAGGCCGCTAGCAGAGTTTCCAGACTCAAATATGTAGCCCTTATCAAGCAAATAAGTTCTAAATTTTAGTTCCAGATAAGTTCCAACTGCCTTTCCGTCAGTAACACCAAACAGTGTGTGCTCTTGATGTCTGCTTTCGGCAGCCGAAAAAACTTCCGCTTCTTTGCAGAGAATTTTATCCGTCAAGTACATTGTTAATTTTCCTTTCCTGTCGTTTAGGGCAATTGTCCATTGCGCAACACGTTTTTATGCGGCTTTAAGATGCAGGAAAAAATATTCTTCCATGCCATCAACGCCACTAAAAATAAATAATCAGGCTTCCTATCAAAGCAATTCCATTTGCTCTTCAAGAACCAAAGTCGTCAAATTTATCCCCTCTTCAAATGTCTCCAGATTCGTAAACTCATCTGATATCAATTTGCTTAAAGCCCATTTTACAAGCGATGGCGGCACAGCGTTACCATACAAGGTGTACTGATCATAGATAGATACCGCATCACAGTGATCATCGGAGAATCCTTGTATCCGGGCATATTCTACATTCGTTAACCTTCGATATTCTTCACCTACCTTATAACGTTCGTAGTGACGACTAGCTGTGCATGTCAGGGTAGGTGCGACACCATTAATGCCAAATATGGAATATCCCATCCTAGCTCCGCCTTTTTGATTATATAAAATTTCTACTCCGCTGTAGTACCTGTTAACTTCGTCACTATTTTTTATGCGCTCTATTGTGTCTTCTGTGAAGAAAAACTTATCGTTCGGCCTTGTCTCTAATACGCTGCTCAACTTGACCGGTTCAGTTTTCTCTGAAAATACGTCAACATCAGAGTGGAAAAAATGTCCATCTAAAGCCAGACCCCAAGTTTTAAACTTCAGACCATGCTCTTCGATTTTTTTCCAAGAACTTTTATCTTTTGCTTGAGTTAGCTGTTTTTTTGTCAGTTGGGACAAATCTTTTAAATTGCATAGCTTTGAAGTCGAAGTGTGATCTTTTCTGCCTGTAATTACAATTCGCTCGCGATTTTGTGGTAGACCAAAATCAACAGCATTCAAAAGCCTCCACTCGATCAAATATCCTATATTTGACAGTGCATCTAATACCGTTGCGAAGTGCTTACCGCTGTCCATGGACAATAGTCGCTTAACATTTTCTAGTACAAAATATTTTGGCTTTCTCTTATCTAGAACGTACACTATTTTTTCAAAAAGCGTACCGCGCAGATCCTCAATGCCTAATTTTTTGCCGGCGCTTGAAAATGGTTGGCATGGAAATCCACCTGTCAATACATCATGTTCAGGAACAGTGTCCAAAAGATCTTCTATGTTTCCTTCGTGAAAATTATCAGCGCCAAATTTTTTTCTGTACACTTTTGCAGCTTTTACACTTATGTCATTAGACCAGACTGTTTCAATACCTAAAGAATCGCAAGCTATTCTAAAGCCACCAATGCCACAAAATAATTCAACAGCTTTCATTGTGTACACTCTCAATAATAAATCACTGTATAACCGTGTTTGCGGCATAGGCCACACATTATGAAATTATATCTATATTTTGCTTTTGAGACAGCCTTCTTTGAGCCCATAGCTGTAAGTCAATTATACGAAAACTAGGCATTCAGAATCTCTGGCGTCTGAACAGTGGCCTCTATACGACGAAAACGCACCTTCAGAGGGGCTCCCGCGCTGCTCAAATCCGTAAGCCACGACGAGCTGAACAGAAAGTCCCGCAGTTTCGCGAAAGAGAAAGTTGTCGACTGGGCAAAATATTTACACAGTGGCAAATCGGTCGCATTCTATGGCGTATCTGCCATACTGAAAGCAAATCAGCGCGAATCAAGGTTCCCGCCATGCCCGGCCGAATTCACGGATCAAAGAACACCAAGCCTTCCAAAGCCGACATACGGCGCTACATGGACGGGCTGCGTGCCGAAGCCGACGCTGGCAGTATTGCCGCTCGTCTAGCGTTGATTGAGTTGTCGGTGAAGTTGCTGGCCGCGAAGTATGACAACAAGTCGTAAGCCGGCAGACGGTGCCTTGCGGCTACGTGCGGCAAAGCTGGGCGCTGACATGCTGGACGTCCTTGAAGCGCTCGCCCGGGCGGGCGATGCCGGCGCGGCCAAGGCGATCCTGAACAAGAGCACGCCGGACTTGAAGCCCGTCGCGGCCATGGTGACGTTCACACTTCCCAAGGGCCAAGACCTCACCTCCGCCAGTTGGGCGGTCCTCACGGCCGTGAGCACGGCCAAGTTGTCACCGGACATCGGCGCCACACTGATTGCCAGCCTTGCGCAGATTGCCCGCATAACCGAATGCACCGAGTTTGAAAAACGACTCGCTGCATTGGAGGGACTTCAACAATGAAGATTATCCGCCTTCGGGCACTTGAGAAACGGCGCGGCCCACAGCGGCTGACCGCCATCCAGCAACGCATTCTCGACAAGGCCAACGCGCTGCACCGGGCCAACCCCGGCATGACCGCCAACGATGCCATCGACGCCGCCTTAGATCAGGAGTTTTGAGCATGAAAGAGCAGATAAACTATGACGCCGCGGCCGGGAAGGTGGCAGCCCTTGAAGCCCAGATAGCCGAAGCCCGCGACAAGGCCGGCGATCACGTCCGCCTTCTGGAAAAAGTTAAAGCACTCAAGGCAACAGCGGCCGCGGCCGGTGCGTCTGCAATTGCCGCTGGCATGACGCTTGGCGACAACAGCGATTGGCAGCAAGCGAGAAAAGAACTCTACGCGGCCGAGGAGTCATTGGCGTTGTCTGAAGATTGCGCCGCGGCCTACAAGGCGCGCATCGACGATCTGAATGACCAACTCCATGACGCCAAGCTCACGCTGAAGGACGCCGCCAAGGCGCTCACCGAAGCCCAGCACGACGAAGCGTGCAAGGCGGAGGCATTGGCCGCCCAAGCCTTCCTCAAGGCTGGAGATGATTTTTACGCGGCTCACTGCGCATTGGCTGCGACTATCGACGTGCGGGTTAAGCTTCGCAACAAGATCACCGGCTTACCTGAGCACATCGGAGGCGGCTACCCGGTTGAAGTTTTGCTTATGCCTCCTCGGGGCTCAACATTCACTCGTGAACAACTCACACGCCGACCACCCAACGCGCTGAAGGGGGTTGCATGAAATCTGTTGAAGAACGAATTGCGGCGATTCTGGCCGCGGTTGAAGAGCTGTGCCGCCGTCGCGCAATCACTGACAAGTTCGATCCGATGGACGCGCCCGGGCAGTGGAAGCCGAAGGACAAGGCGGCATTGACCGGCCGGGCCGCGGCCCTTGCCCACATCGCCATCGACCATAAGCGAATCGAAGCGATCAACGCCAAGTTAACCTCACGCTGACGACTCCCAGCGTGAGTTGAAAAGCCCGAGGCTGGTCGCGTCTTCATCTCCGCGATTCAGCCGCAAGGCTTTTCGATACCCCCGGTTTTCTCATCGTCGGCCGGGGGTATTTTTTTGGGGGTTGGAAAACCAAACGGGGTGTCAAACGGGGTGTCGCCAGCCTTTCGGGGAAGGCTCAAGCGGCTGAAACCCTTGAGATAGATGGTGGGCCCACACGGACTTGAACCGTGGACCAAAGGATTATGAGTCCTCTGCTCTAACCAACTGAGCTATAGGCCCTCAGTAGGTCGCGGATTATAGCGATGGTTTCGCGGCTGTGCCATCCGAAAAAGTGGTTAGGGTTGTACGAAGAAATGTCGCGGCGAATTCGTCGGGTGCGAGGGGTGGGCTGACGATGTAGCCCTGGATTTGTTCGCAGCCTTCGCTGGCGAGGAATTGCTGCTGTGCCTGGGTCTCGACGCCCTCGGCTATCACGGTGAATTGCATGCTGCGTCCGAGGGCGATGATGGCGCGCACTATGGCCGCGTCGTGGGGGTCGTCCGGCAGGCCGCGGACGAACGACTGGTCGATCTTGAGGAAGTCCAGCGGCAGGCGTTTGAGGTAACTCAGGGAGGAGTAACCGGTACCGAAGTCGTCGATGGCCAGTTGCACGCCCAGATACTTGAGTTGATGCAACACCGCCAGTGCCTCTTCGGCCTGGCTCATGATGAAGTTTTCGGTAATCTCCAATTGCAGAAGTTCGGGGCGCAGGCCGTTGTCCTTGAGTAGTTGCTCGATCCGGCCCAGCAGGTTCGGCTGCCGGAGTTGAGCGCCGGCGAGGTTTACCGACAGTGAGCCCAGGCCTTCGTACTTCTGGCTCCATTCGTGCATCTGGCGGCAGGCGGTTTCGAGTACCCAGTCGCCGATCTGCAGGATCATGCCGTTTTCTTCGGCGAGCGCAATGAAGTGTTCCCGCGGTACGTCGCCAAAGGTCGGGTGACGCCAGCGGATCAGCGCTTCGGCGCCGACCAGGTGGTAGCCGTCGAGGCTGATCTTCGGTTGATAGTGCAGGTGCAATTCGTTGCGTTCGATAGCGCGCCGCAGTTCGTGCTCAAGCGCCACGCGTTCGCTGGCCTGGGCGGTGAGGTCACGGGTATAGCTTTCAACGCGGTTGCGCCCCTTGGCTTTGGAGCGATACATCGCTGCGTCGGCGTTTTTGATCAGTGTGGCGACGTCGCAGCCATCTCTGGGATAGAGGCTGGTGCCTATGCTGGCGCTGATGAAAAACTCGTGTTCGCCGGCCTGGAACGGCGCACCGAAGCAGTTGAGCAGCTTGCTGGCGATGGAGTCGGCATCGCCGGGGTGCAGCAAGCCGGGCAGCAGGATGATGAACTCGTCGCCACCCAGGCGTGCCACGGTATCGATGTCGCGCAGCTGTTCCTTGAGGCGCACGGCAATGCCTTTGAGCAGCAGATCGCCGACCGGGTGGCCGAGGCTGTCGTTGATGTGCTTGAAACGGTCCAGATCGAGGAACAACACCGCGCCTTGCCCACCGTTTTCCTGCTGGGTGTTGAGCGCGGTCAGCAGCCGGCTTTCGAACAGGGTGCGGTTTGGCAGGCCGGTCAGTGGGTCGTGGTGCGCCTGATAATCGAGTTTGGCCTGGGCGTGTTTGAGGCTGGAGATATCGGCGAATACCGCGACGAAGTGGGTGATGAGCTCGTCTCGGTTGCGCACGGCACTGATGGTCAGCCAGCTCGGATATAGCTCGCCATTCTTGCGCCGGTTGGAAATCTCGCCTTGCCAGTGCCCCTCGGCGGTCAGTTGATGCCACATGGCTGCGTAAAACGCGCTGTCATGCAGCCCCGAGGCGAGCAGGCGCGGCGTGTGGCCCAGGGCTTCGCTCTCGCTATAGCCGGTAATTTCCGTAAACGCGCGATTGACCGCGCTGATGTGTTGTTGGGTGTCGGTGATCAATACGCCTTCGGCGGTACTCTCGAACACGGTAGCGGCCTGTTGCAGTTTTTCCTGCATCAGGTGGCGCTCGGTGATGTCCCGGGCGATGGTCAGCATGCAGTCATCATTGCCAATCGGTAGCGGACGACTTGATACCTCACAGAGACGGATCTGCCCGTCGCTGCGGCGGATATGGCAGCTGAAGTCGCGGACGAAGCCGTCCCGGTGCAGCAGGTCGAGCATCTGTTTGCGTTCGTTGAGGTTGACCCAGATCCCGAGTTCCAGCACCGAGCGATCCACCGACATTGCGCTATTGAACCCGGTGATGCGACTGAAGCCTTCGTTGACCTCCAGCAACAGTCCATCGCTTTGCCGGGACAGCAGCAAGCCGTCGGGGGAAGCGTGGAAAGCCTTGGCGAACTTTTCTTCGGAGGTTTGCAGTTGCTGCTGGGTTTCCTTGAGTTGTGTGATGTCCCGCACCACCACCACCAATGCGGGAGTCGTGTCGAGGTCGAAAGGTTCGGCGGAAATGAGGCCGGTAAACACCTGGCCGTTGCTGCGACGGAAGGGCATCTCCAGGTTGCGGATGCTGCCGGCCTGTAAACGCTGCAACAAGCCCGGTCCCACGCCGGGTATGCCCCAGATATTCAGGTCGGTGGCAGTCTGGCCGATGACGTCTTCGGCGCGCAGGCCGATCTGTTCTTCGAACGCCTCGTTGACCTCCAGAAGGCAGCCGTCGGACAGGCGAGCGATCACCAGAATGTCCGGGCATTGCTGGAACACCGAGGCAAACTTCTGCTCCGACAGACGCAAGGCTTCTTCGGTACGCTTGGCTTCGGTGATGTCGATCATCAGCCCGCGCATGACCGGTTCATGTCCGTGTTCGATCAGGCTGACGATGTCGCGCACCCATATGCAACGGCCGTCGGCGGTGATGACCCGGTAATCGAGACTGTGATCGCGTCCGGCAAGTACTTCGTGATCGCAATAGGTCTGGGCGCGGGTCAGATCGGCCGGGTGGATGATGTTGCGCCAGAAGCCCGGAATCAGCCAATGCGACAGGGGGTAGCCGAGAAGATCCTCGGCGTGAGGCGACACGTAGCTGTAGGTGAAATCGTCGATCTTCGCTTCCCAGGCGATGGCCGACAGGCTCTCTACCAGGCCGCGGTAGTGGTATTCGCTACTGCGCAGCTCCTGTTCAAGGTCGACACGGCGGGCGATTTCTGAGCTCAGGCGGCGGTTAATGCGGATGACTACCGCCAGGACAATGGACAGCAGCAACAGTCCGGGTATTCCGAACACCAGCAGATTGTTCCAGAAAGTCCGATGATCGAGGACGTTGCCGACCCAATGCTCCTGAATCGAGCTGATTTCATCCGGGCTCATGTCGGCCAGTACTTTGTCGAGAATACCGGCCAGAATTTTGCTGTCCCGGGGGACTCCCATGGCCAGCTGATAGCGATAGGGTGTTTCACCGCTGACGTATAGCCCGTCCAGTTTGAGTTGGCGCAGGCTCCAGACGCTGGAGGCCAGGTCGCCCACCACGGCATCCACTTCATCGGTTGCCAGCGCCTGTAATGCCGAGCTGACGTTGGGCATGCCTACCAGATTGAGGTCGGGGTTATGGGTGCGTAGCAGTTCGTGGGGGGCATAGTTCTCCACCACGGCGACTTTCAGCCCGTACAGGTCTTTTAGCTTGCGTGGCTGTGGGCCTCCGGCGTGAGCCAGGATAACAATCGGAAAGTCCAGGTAGGGGCGGGTGAAGGACAAATACGTCTGGCGTTCCGGAGTCGACATGACGCCTGGCAGCAGGTCGATTTTTCCTTGTTTGGCCTGGTCCAGGACAACTGTCCAGCTGGCGGGCTCGACGGGGGTGAGCTTGATGGCCAGCCGCTGCCGAATCACATCGATATAGTCCGCGGCGAGCCCCTGGTAATGGCCATGATCGTCGCGAAATTCAAAGGGTGGCCAGGACGCATCGACACCCAGGCGCAAGTCCGGATGAGCTGCCAGCCAGCCACGTTCTTCATCAGTCAGTGTCAGCGCGCCAGCCGTTGCGGTCCACGTCATCAGCGACAGCAAAAAAAGCACGGTCGGCAGTCTGGGCATAACGGTCTCGTTATGGCACGGAGGAATGCTTCGAGTGTAGACGGGCTACAAGGTGCAAGGGGAGGTCTTTGGGGGATAAATCTGCACAAAACAAAACCCCCGGCCTGGGCCGGGGGTTCTGGTATCACTCGTCGAGGAAGGAGCGCAGATGCTCGCTTCTCGTCGGGTGGCGCAGCTTGCGCAGCGCCTTGGCTTCGATCTGACGAATCCGTTCACGGGTCACGTCGAACTGTTTACCAACCTCTTCGAGAGTGTGGTCGGTATTCATGTCGATACCGAAGCGCATGCGCAGTACCTTGGCTTCACGGGCAGTGAGGCCGGACAGGACTTCGCGAGTCGCCTCTTTAAGGCTCTCAACAGTGGCAACATCGATTGGCGACTGCATCGTCGAGTCTTCGATGAAGTCACCCAGATGGGAGTCTTCGTCATCACCGATCGGGGTTTCCATGGAGATCGGCTCTTTAGCGATCTTCAATACCTTGCGGATCTTGTCCTCAGGCATTTCCATGCGTTCGCCCAGCTCTTCCGGGGTCGGTTCGCGACCCATTTCCTGCAACATCTGGCGGGAAATACGGTTGAGCTTGTTGATCGTCTCGATCATGTGCACCGGAATACGGATGGTGCGGGCCTGGTCGGCAATCGAGCGAGTGATCGCCTGACGGATCCACCAGGTGGCATAGGTCGAGAATTTGTAGCCGCGGCGGTATTCGAACTTGTCTACCGCTTTCATCAAGCCAATGTTGCCTTCCTGGATCAGGTCGAGGAATTGCAGGCCACGGTTGGTGTACTTCTTGGCGATGGAGATCACCAGACGCAAGTTCGCTTCAACCATTTCTTTCTTCGCGCGGCGGGCCTTGGCCTCACCGATCGACATGCGACGGTTGATGTCCTTGATCTCGGCGATGGTCAAACCGGTTTCGGTTTCCAGCGCGGTCAGCTTCTGCTGGCAACGGATGATATCCGGCTGCAGACGGCCAATGGCTTCAGCGTATTTGCTTTTGCCTTTGGCCAGGGCGTCGCTCCAGCTTTCGTCGACTTCGTTGCCCGGGAACTGGCGCAGGAAATCGGCGCGCGGCATACGTGCATCACGTACGCAAAGCTGCATGATCGCGCGCTCTTGCTGACGCAGGCGATCCAGGGCGCTACGAACACGCTCGACCAAGCCTTCGAATTGCTTCGGCACCAGCTTGATCGGCATGAACAGCTCAGCCAGGGCCAACAGCTCGGCAATGGTTGCCTTGTTGTTGCGACCGTGCTTTTTCAGCGCCTTGCGGGTGATTTCCATTTGATCGGCAACAGCACCAAAGCGCTGTGCAGCGATAACCGGATCCGGACCGCTTTCGGCTTCTTCCTCGTCATCCGAGGCTTCTGCGTCATCGTCGTCGGACTCGTCGTCGGCCTTGGCGGCTTTCGCATCGATCGGCGGCGGCACTTCTGCTGCAGGCGGCGCAATACCGTCGTCCGGGTCGATATAACCGCTCAGGACGTCGGACAGGCGACCACCTTCGGTGGTGACGCGGGTGTACTCGGAGAGAATATGGTCGACCGTGCCAGGGAAGTGCGCGATTGCGCTCATCACTTCACGGATGCCCTCTTCAATACGTTTGGCGATTTCGATTTCGCCTTCACGCGTGAGGAGTTCGACCGTACCCATTTCGCGCATGTACATGCGCACCGGGTCGGTAGTACGACCAATGTCGGTCTCGACCGCCGCCAATGCAGCGGCAGCCTCTTCGGCTGCGGCTTCGTCGGTATCGGCGTCGGCCAGCATAAGGGAATCCTTATCTGGCGCAACCTCGAATACGTTGATCCCCATGTCATTGATCATGCGGATGATGTCTTCCACCTGTTCCGGATCTGAAATATCCTCCGGCAGGTGGTCGTTGACCTCCGCGTAAGTCAGGTAGCCCTGCTCACGACCAAGTGTGATCAACTCTTTGATACGAGACTGCTGTTGCGCTTTTCCGGACATAACACCCTATCCACTGAAGGTCTTGGCGGGCAAAAAACAAGCCGAGGATTATACCTGAGCTATGACCTCACGCGCCAGTTGAGGTCGGGTTTGGTGCAGCCATATTGCGTTTTAATAGGTCGCGCATCTGATTTGCGATCTGATTTGCTTCCTCTGCAGTCAACCCTGGCTGCTTCGCTTTCCTGATGAGTTCTTCCAGGCTATCGGTGTGTTGACCCGCTGATAACCTAGTAATGGTGTCTAAAAACTGTTGTTCAAGGTTGTCGCCCTCAATCAGCCATTCCTTTTCTGCCAGGGCCTTGAGCAAGCGACCCTGCTCCGTGCCGTGCCAGCGAGCCATCAGCTGAATAGAGTTTAGCTTAGGATTTTTTTGCACCGCTTCGATAAGGGCAACCAGCAACTGTGCGTAGGTATTGCTCTCATTGGCGAAGTGGTTGGCGGTTTCTACCTTGCCGGCCAATTGCGGGTGATGGATTAGTGTGCGTAACGCAATCAGCGTGGGTGCCTCGACAGCAATAGGCTTGCGTGGGGCGCTCGGTTGATCGCGGTCGCCGCCGCGCTTGCCGTTCTTGTCCCAAGGCTTCTTCTCCCACTTCTTGCCGCCAGCGCCGGGTTTTTTCGGCGTCCATTCCTGCTGCGGCACATACATTTCCTGTGCGTGCGGCTGATGGTAGTCGCTTAAGTCCGGCATTGCGTCGTAATCGAAGCCCGGATCGTAGGCGGGCGGCGCTTCTTGTGGCGCGCTCTGGGCCAGCTGGCTGACGGCTTCACCGCTGAGCCCGGTGATTTGCGTCAGGCGCTGGCGCATCAGTGTGCGCAGGTTGGCCCCCGGGACTTTGTCGATCAGCGGTGCTGCGAGCGTCGCCATGTGCGCCTTGCCTTCGAGCGAGCGCGGGTCCGACTCTTCGGTCAGCTGCTGGAAGAAGTAGTCCGCCAGGGGCTGTGCGTGCTGATTGATGCGTGCGCGGAAGGCGTCGGTGCCTTCGGAGCGAACCAGGGTGTCCGGGTCTTCGCCTTCGGGCAGAAACAGAAAGCGTGCGCGACGTCCGTCCTGCAGGCTCGAAAGCGTCGCTTCCAGTGCTCGCCAGGCGGCGTTGCGGCCGGCCTGGTCACCGTCGAAGCAGAACAGCACGTTGGGCACGACGCGAAACAATCGCTTGAGGTGTTCTTCGCTGGTGGCGGTGCCCAAGGTGGCGACGGCATTTCGCAGGCCTTGCTGGGCGAGGGCGATAACGTCCATGTAGCCTTCGACGACGATGATTTCGTCGAGGTTGCGATTGTTCTTGCGCGCTTCATAAAGGCCGTAGAGTTCCTGGCCTTTATGGAAGACCGGAGTTTCCGGTGAGTTCAGGTATTTCGGTTTGTCATCGCCCAGTACCCGGCCACCAAAGGCGATGATGCGCCCGCGGCTGTCGCGGATCGGAAACATGACGCGATCGCGGAAGCGATCATAGCGTTTGCCGGTTTCGGCGTTTTCGATCAGCAGGCCGGCGTCGATCATGGCTTTTTGTTGCAGGGTATCGCTGCTCAAATGCTTGAACAGGTTATCCCAGCCCGGCGGAGCGAAGCCGAGGCCGAAATCCCGGGCGATTTCGCCGGTCAGCCCGCGGCCTTTGAGGTAATCCACTGCGGCTTTGCGCGATGGGTGGCTTTTCAGGGCTTGCCGGTAGAAGTCCGCGGCAGCGCTGAGCAACGGGTACAGCGGCGAATCAGTTGGTTGCCGCGGTTTGTGCGGTCGACCGCTTTCTTCGCGGGGGATTTCCATGCCGGCGGCTTTGGCCAGTTCTTCGACGGCCTGGACGAAATCCAGGTTGTCGTGGTCCATGATGAAGCCGAGGGCGTTTCCGCCAGCGCCGCAGCCGAAGCAGTAATAGAACTGTTTGTCGGGGCTGACGCTGAAGGACGGGGTTTTCTCTTTATGGAACGGGCAGCAGGCGGTGTGGTTCTTGCCGGCTTTTTTCAGTTGCAGGCGCGAGCTGACCACGTCGACGATGTCGGTGCGGTTCAGAAGGTCGTCAATGAAGCTCTGGGGAATTAGCCCGGCCATGGCGTTCTCGTCATCTGCGCTCAAAGGGGTCCGAAACGAAGGTTAGCCGAACGCGGGTCATTGTTAGGGGCGCGCAAGATGTGCGGCTCGACCGTTGTCGTCTGCGAAGTCGTTGTCGGGGAGTGTATCTGCCGAAAATCCACTGACGTTAATTCCAATCAGTATTCGACTATGTGAAAGTGTTGCGCTGAGTCCGCCTGCGGCCAGTCGTTGGCCTCGGATAGCTCATCATTCGGCACGCATGCAGGTGCCTTGGGCTGATCGTCGTGAGAGGAATCAGTGGGTGTGCTCGTCAGTAGCCTTGAAAGGCTCGTCAGAAAAGACGTGCACCGCTGGCAAAAGAGCCAGGTCTGACGCGGTGAAGCAGATTTGTCTTGGTCGCGTCTGCGGCTTTGACAGTGAAGCATCAAGCGTTTTACGCAAATGCCATTAGCCCGGCTGAGAGCCGGGCTTGGCAGAAGCTTGCTACGATCGTCTGTGTATTAGTACAGACGAACGGCGCGGCGCTGTTCGCGCTGAACTTTCTTGGCGTGACGCTTAACAGCGGCTGCTGCCTTGCGCTTACGCTCAGAAGTTGGCTTCTCGTAAAATTCGCGGCTACGAACTTCAGCCAGTACACCGGCTTTTTCGCAGGAGCGCTTGAAACGACGCAGAGCTACGTCGAAGGGTTCGTTCTCTTTTACTTTGACGGCTGGCATCCAGAGCTACCTTCATTCATTACCGGGGTCAACATCCTCGCGGCAAAAGTGCACTTGAAGACGTCGGTTTTTAAGGGTTGCGGATGTTAACCCCTCATCGCTCGGAATGCAAAGCCTCTGATCGAAAACCGCTGGTCGGGGCATCACGCGACGACTATTATGCGCGCCTTCGAATTCAGCCTAAACAAGGCGCAAACCCATGCTAGTACTGGGATTAGAAACCTCCTGCGACGAAACCGGCGTCGCACTTTACGACAGTGAGCGCGGTCTGCTGGCCGATGCGCTGTTCAGTCAGATCGACCTGCATCGCGCCTATGGCGGCGTGGTGCCGGAGCTGGCTTCGCGTGATCACGTCAAACGCATGCTGCCCTTGATTCGTCAGGTGTTGGCCGAGGCTGACTGCGTGCCGACAGAGATTGACGCGATCGCCTACACCGCGGGTCCTGGCCTGGTCGGTGCCTTGCTGGTGGGAGCTTCCTGCGCGCAGGCGCTGGCCTTCGCCTGGGGTATTCCGGCCCTTGGCGTGCACCACATGGAAGGTCATTTGCTGGCACCGATGCTGGAGTCGCAACCGCCGCAATTTCCGTTCGTCGCTTTGTTGGTCTCCGGTGGTCACACTCAGCTGGTGCAGGTCGATGGAATCGGTCAATACACCCTTCTGGGTGAGACGCTGGACGATGCCGCCGGTGAAGCATTCGACAAGACCGCGAAGATGATGGGACTCCATTATCCAGGTGGTCCGGAAATCGCTCGCCTGGCAGAACAGGGTATTGCGGGGCGCTTCGTCTTTCCGCGGCCGATGTGCGACCGCCCGGGCCTCGATTTCAGCTTCAGCGGCCTGAAAACCTTCGCGCTGAACACCTGGCAGCAGTGCGTGAGCGCCGGGGACGACAGCGAACAAGCTCGTTGCGACATCTCGCTGGCGTTCCAGCAAGCCGTGGTGGAGACTTTGACCATCAAGTGCAAGCGTGCCCTGAAAGCGGCAGGCATGAAGCGTCTGGTGATTGCCGGGGGCGTCAGTGCAAACAAGGCGCTGCGCTCTTCTCTTGAGAAGATGCTCGGAGACATGAAAGGTGACGTTTTTTATGCGCGACCGCAGTTTTGTACTGACAATGGCGCGATGATTGCGTTTGCCGGCTGCCAGCGTCTGCAGGCCGGTCAGCAGGAGAGCCTGGCGATCAGCGTGCAGGCACGTTGGCCGATGGAGCAGTTGTCGGCACTGTGAGGAGCGCCGCTCATGTGCGGCCGCTAAAAATGCCGTTCGCGCCCGGCAAACAGGTCGCGTAGATTGCCGCGATGGCGCCAGACGATCAGTCCGGTCAGTGCGCTCATGGGCAGCAGGGCCGCCGGTTCTTGCCAGGCCAGCAACGGCAGGGTCAGCGGCGTGGCAATGAGCGCGGCCAGTGAGCTGGTGCGGGTCAGGTAGAACGTCAGCAGCCAGGCGCAGACTGCCAGCAGGGCGGCGGGCGGATAGAGGCCCAGCAACATGCCGGCGGCGGTGGCGACACCCTTGCCGCCCCGAAAGCAAAAGTATATTGGGTACAAATGGCCGATGACGGCGCAGACGCCAATCCAGGCCTGCTCCTGCAGCGAAAGCCCTGCAAGGCTTGCAATCAGTACCGGCAGCAAGCCTTTGCAAAGGTCGCCGAGCAAGGTCAGGATGGCCAGTTTCTTGCCAGCCAGACGCAGCATGTTGGTGGCGCCGGCATTGCCTGAGCCACTCATTCGCGGATCCGGATTACCGGTCAGGCGGCTGAGCAAAATGGCGAAGGACAGAGAGCCGAGCAGGTAGGCGAGGATCGCCAGTAACCAAAACATGCTAACTATTCCGGGCGGGGACGCCCTGATTCTAACGGCGCATTGCGCCCTTGTCGTGTAGCGGAGAGAAGTGCTTGGACAGAGTGTTTATCAAGGGCCTGGAAGTCGACACGGTAATTGGTGCCTACGACTGGGAGCGAGGCATCCGGCAGTGCTTGCGTCTGGATTTGAGCTTCGCCTGGGATAATCGCCCGGCCGCCGCCGGTGATGACCTGACCCTGGCGCTTGACTACGCCAGCGTGTCCTCACGTATCCAGGCTTTTGCCGAGCAGGCGCAATTTCAGTTGGTCGAGACATTTGCCGAGCGTCTGGTCGAGGTGTTGATGAGTGAATTCAGCATCACCTGGGTGCGTCTCAAGCTGACCAAGCCCGGCGCCGTACCGGCTGCCACCGGTGGCGTAGGTGTGGAGATCGAGCGCGGATGTCGCTGACTCAGGTGTTCCTCGGGCTCGGTAGCAATATCGAGCGCGAAACCCATTTGCAGGCAGGTCTGGATGCTCTCGCGGCGTTTTTGGTGGATATCCGCTGCTCGGCAGTATTTGAAAGTGAGCCGGTAGGCATCAAGAGCGGATCGTTTTTCAATTTCGTGGTGTCGGCGTATACCGATTTGCCGCTGATGGAGCTGGATCGTCGCTTGAAATTCATTGAGGCGGATAACGGTCGTTACGCACCGGATCGCCGAGGTTTGCCGCTGGATATCGACGTTTTGCTCTACGGTGAGCTGGTGGGCAATTTCGATGGATTGGTTTTGCCGCGGGCCGAAATTCTGAAAAATGCCTTTGTGTTATGGCCTTTGTCGTTGATTGCGCCGGAGCGGGTGCATCCTGGTGTCGGCAAGAGTTTCGCCACGCTGTGGGCTGAGTCGCAGATTGATCAGGTGCTGGCGCCGGTGGCGTTTGAGTGGCGTGGGGAGCAGTTGACGCCTTCGAATTTGTTGTAAGTCGCAAGACGCCTTCGCGAGCAAGCCCGCTCCCACAGGGCTTGCGCTGAACCTGTGGGAGCGGGCTTGCTCGCGAAGCTCTTCACACGGACGCAGCTTCTTTGTAAGCCTTCAGTGCTTTGAGCCGTTCACGCTTGATCGCTTCACCCAGCTCCGGCCCCTTGAATCCTTTCTCCAGCAGCGGCTGCACCGCAACACTGCGCGCCGCCATCGCTGCCCCACGCAAATAATCCGCCTGTGGATAACTTCGCTGTTCCAGGCCTTTGCGTCCACGTGCATCCATTTCGCACGCGGCAATGAATTCCTCGAAGCGTTGCGGTCGACGATAAACGTCGAAGCTTTGCAGCAGCTCAAGCAGCGTTGAAGGCTTGAGTTCAAGGGCGCGATGCCCGTGGGTGTGATATTCGCCCACCAGCAGCGCCAGTTCCTGGCAATCCCTGGGTGCCTTGAAACGTTCGTTGACCGCTTTGATCAGCTTCAGGCCTTTGAACTCGTGGGCGATGTGCCGCGGCCATTCTTCCTCTGGCGTCAGGCCTTTGCCCAGGTCATGCAGCAGGCTGGCCCAGCGCACGGTGAGTGGCTGTTTGTGTTGTGCGGCTTGCTGCAAGACGTTCAGGATGTGCTCGCCGGTGTCGATTTCCGGGTGATGAGCTTCAGGTTGTGGCACGCCGAAGAGTGCGTCCACTTCGGGCATCAGCACCTTCAGGGCGCCGCATTCGCGCAGTACCCGAATGAACACTTGGGGCTGATCTTCCATCAGTGCGCGGGAAATTTCCTTCCAGCTGCGTTCAGCCGTCAAAGCCTCCAGTTCGCCGGATTCGCTGAGCTGGCGCATAAGCTCCAGGGTTTCTGGGGCGACGGTGAATCCCAGTCCGGCATAACGCGCGGCGAAGCGGGCTACACGCAGAACCCTGAGCGGATCTTCGGCGAATGCCGGGGAAACGTGGCGCAGCACGCGCGCTTCCAGATCACGCTGACCATGATAAGGATCGGTCAGGTTCTGTTGATCGTCTTCGGCCATGGCGTTAATCGTCAGGTCGCGGCGAATCAGGTCTTCTTCCAGAGTCACTTCGGGGCTGGCATGAAAGGTAAAGCCGCCGTAACCGCGTCCGCTTTTGCGTTCGGTACGGGCCAGGGCGTATTCCTCACCGCTTTTGGGATGAAGAAATACCGGGAAGTCCGCACCCACTGGACGAAAGCCCTTGGCGAGCATTTCATCGGTGGTAGCGCCGACCACTACCCAATCGATATCGGTGACGGGTTTGCCCAGCAGGCGATCACGTACGGCGCCGCCGACTTTATAAATCTGCATAAAAAACCTCCGTTAGCTCGACAGGATAACCGTTGCGTCGGGCTTTCGGAGGCGCAAACCGGATCAAAGATGAATGACGGCCAGGTCCAGCCGGCCGTAATCGCCTTCGCTATGCTCGTTTCTGGGTGGTACATGGTGGGTTTTCATGACCTGGTCGCCTTGCAGGGTCTCCAGGTGAATGTCGAAGCCCCAGAGGCGGTGCAGGTGTTTGAGTACTTCCTCGGTGGACTCTCCCAGGGGTTTGCGGTCGTGCTGCTGGTGGCGCAAGGTCAGGGAGCGATCGCCGCGACGATCGATGCTGTAGATCTGCACGTTCGGCTCGCGGTTGCCCAGGTTGTACTGCGCGGCCAGGGTTTCACGAATGATGCGGTAGCCGCCTTCATCGTGAATGGCCGGCACCAGCAAGTCATCCTTCTGGTCGTCATCGAGAATGCTGAACAGCTTGAGGTCGCGGATCACCTTGGGCGAAAGGTACTGCAGGATGAAGCTCTCGTCCTTGAAGCTGCTCATGGCGAACTTGATGGCTGCCAACCAGTCGCTGCCTGCAATGTCCGGGAACCAGCGACGGTCTTCTTCCGTTGGCTCTTCGCACATGCGCCGAATGTCCCGGTACATGGCAAAACCCAGGGCGTAGGGGTTGATGCCGCTGTAATAGGGGCTGTCGAAGCCGGGCTGGAACACCACGCTGGTGTGGGACGTCAGGAACTCCATCATGAAGCCGTCGGTGACCAGGCCCTCGTCGTACAAATCGTTCATCAGCGTGTAGTGCCAGAACGTTGCCCAGCCCTCGTTCATCACCTGGGTCTGGCGTTGAGGGTAAAAATACTGGGCGATCTTGCGCACGATCCTGACGATTTCCCGCTGCCAGGGCTCCAGCAACGGCGCGTGTTTTTCGATGAAGTACAGGATGTTTTCCTGGGGTTCAGCGGGGAAGCGTGCGTTGTCCTTGTCGCTGTATTTGTCCGCGCCTTTGGGGATGGTGCGCCACAGGTCATTGATCTGTTTCTGCATGTGCTCCTCCCGATCCTTCTGCCGGCGGCGTTCCTCTTCGGCAGAAATCGGATAGGGGCGCTTGTAGCGGTCGACCCCGTAGTTCATCAAGGCGTGGCAGGAATCCAGCAAGTCCTCGACCGCGTCGATGCCGTGGCGCTCCTCGCATTGCATGATGTACTGCTTGGCAAATACCAGGTAATCGATGATCGAACTGGCATCGGTCCAGGTACGGAACAGGTAATTGCCTTTGAAAAAGCTGTTATGGCCGTAGCAGGCGTGGGCGACGACCAATGCTTGCATGCAGATGGTGTTTTCTTCCATCAGGTAGGCAATGCACGGGTCGGAGTTGATCACGATTTCGTACGCCAGGCCCATCTGGCCGCGACTGTAGGACTTTTCGGTGCTGAGGAAGTGTTTGCCATAGGACCAGTGGTGATAACCCAGAGGCATGCCGACGGAGGCATAGGCGTCCATCATCTGCTCGGCGGTGATCACTTCGATCTGGTTAGGGTAGGTATCGAGGGCGTAGCCCGCCGCAATACGACTGATTTCGCGGTCATAGGCCTGGATCAGCTCGAATGTCCATTCGGAGCCGGTGGAAATGGGTTGGCGCTTCTGCTCTTTGGCGGTCATGTCACTAACCTGCGCTGGAAGAGTTCACGGAAGACCGGATAGATATCCCCGGCCGAGACCAGTTGTTGCTGGGCAAAGGTGTCGGAAAACGCTTCGGCGATGCGCTCATATTCGAACCACAGGGCCTGATGTTCGCGCGGGGTAATCTCAACGTAAGTGTAGTACTGGACGAACGGCATGATCTGGTTGATCAGGATGTCGCGGCAGATCGGTGAGTCGTCGTTCCAGTTGTCGCCGTCGGAAGCCTGGGCAGCGTAGATGTTCCACTCATTGCTCGGATAACGCTCGGCCATGATCTCCTGCATCAGTTTCAAGGCGCTGGAGACGATGGTCCCGCCGGTCTCGCGGGAGTAGAAAAACTCTTCCTCATCCACTTCGCGGGCGCTGGTGTGATGGCGGATGAACACGACATCGATCTTGTCGTAATTTCGCTTGAGGAACAGGTACAGCAGGATGAAGAAGCGCTTGGCGATGTCCTTGGTCGCCTGGGTCATCGACCCGGAGACATCCATCAGGCAGAACATCACGGCCTTGGAGCTGGGGTTGGGCTGCTTGATCAGCAGGTTGTACTTGAGGTCGAAAGTATCGAGAAACGGCACGCGATGAATGCGCGCGCTGAGTTTTTCGATTTCTGCTTCGATTTCCTGAATATCACCGAAGTTGTCCGGTTCTTCCTGCTTTAGTCGCAGAAGTTCTTCCTTGGCTTCGCGCAGTTTCGCCCGGCTGCTGCCGGACAGTGCGATGCGCCGCGCATGGGCTGAACGCAGGGTGCGGATGATGTTGATTCGTGACGGGTTGCCTTCGTTGCTGATCCCGGCACGTACGGTTTTGAAAGTGTCGGTACCGGTCAGGTTGCGCTTGACCAGGTTTGGCAGTTCGAGGTCTTCGAACATGAATTCGAGGAATTCTTCCTGGGTGATCTGGAAGACGAACTCGTCCATTCCTTCGCCGGAGTTGCCAGCCTTGCCAGGACCACGGCCGCCTCCGCCTCCCGGTGGGCGCGCGATGTGCTCGCCACTGGTGAACTCCTTGTTACCCGGGTGCACGACTGTCTGTTTGCCGCCGCGACCGTGATGAAGCACCGGTTCGTCGATGTCGCGACCAGGGATGCTGATTTGCTCGCCGTGCTCCATATCCGTGATGGAGCGACGGCTGACCGCCTCTTCGACGGCTTTTTTGATGTGATCACGGTAACGCCGCAGAAACCGCTGACGGTTCACCGTGCTTTTGTTCTTGCCATTGAGGCGTCGGTCGATCACATAGCTCATAGGCCCTCCGGGGAGCTTCGAGTCATAAGCTTCAAGCTGCAAGACAGAAGCTTCAGAAACAAGCGGCGCGCGACATATGGCCACAATTACGCAAACAGCGCGTTCTCGTTGCTGCAGTGTCGCGTGCCGTTTGCAGCTCCCTTACTGGGACTTTCTCACCCTCAAGTACCACTCGGACAGCAGCCGTACCTGTTTGTCGGTGTAACCGCGCTCGACCATACGTGTAACGAAGTCGTTGTGTTTCTGCTGGTCCTCTTTGCTCGCCTTGGCGTTGAAACTGATGACTGGCAGCAGGTCCTCGGTGTTGGAGAACATTTTTTTCTCGATGACCACCCGTAGTTTTTCGTAGCTGAGCCAGGTTGGGTTCTTGCCGTTGTTGTTGGCCCGGGCGCGCAAGACGAAGTTGACGATTTCGTTGCGGAAATCCTTCGGATTGCTGATGCCGGCCGGTTTTTCGATTTTCTCCAGTTCTTCGTTCAGCGCTACGCGGTTGAGGATCTCGCCGGTTTCCGGGTCGCGGTATTCCTGGTCCTGGATCCAGAAGTCGGCGTACAGCACATAGCGATCGAAGATGTTCTGGCCGTACTCGCTGTAAGACTCGAGGTAGGCGGTCTGGATCTCCTTGCCGATGAATTCGATGTAGCGCGGTGCCAGGTACTCCTTGAGGAAGCGCAGATAGCGTTCGCGGGTTTCGGCCTGGAACTGTTCCTGTTCGATCTGCTGTTCCAGCACGTAGAGCAGGTGCACCGGGTTGGCGGCGATTTCGTGTGGATCGAAGTTGAAGACCTTCGACAGAATCTTGAACGCGAAACGGGTGGAGAGGCCGTTCATGCCCTCGTCGACCCCTGCGTTATCGCGGTATTCCTGGATCGACTTGGCCTTCGGATCGGTGTCCTTGAGGTTCTCGCCGTCGTACACGCGCATCTTCGAATAGATGTTGGAGTTTTCTGGCTCCTTGAGGCGCGAGAGCACAGTGAACTGGGCCAGCATCTTCAGGGTGTCGGGTGCGCAATGGGCCTTGGCCAGGGAGCTGTTGAACAGAAGCTTGTCGTAGATCTTCACTTCGTCGCTGACCCGCAGGCAGTACGGCACTTTGACGATGTAGATCCGGTCGATGAAGGCTTCGTTGTTCTTGTTGTTGCGGAAGGTGTGCCATTCCGATTCGTTGGAGTGGGCCAACAGGATCCCGGTGAACGGAATCGCGCCGAGGCCTTCGGTACTGTTGTAGTTGCCTTCCTGGGTGGCGGTCAGCAGTGGGTGCAGCACCTTGATCGGCGCCTTGAACATTTCGACGAATTCCATCAAGCCCTGGTTGGCCCGGCACAGGGCCCCCGAGTAGCTATAAGCGTCGGCGTCATTCTGTGGATATTCTTCCAGTTTGCGGATATCGACCTTACCGACCAGCGCCGAGATGTCCTGGTTGTTTTCGTCTCCCGGTTCGGTCTTGGCCACGGCGATCTGGTTAAGAATCGACGGGTAGAGTTTGACTACGCGGAACTGGCTGATGTCGCCACCGAACTCGGCCAGGCGTTTAGTGGCCCATGGCGACATGATGGTGTTGAGGTAGCGCCGCGGAATGCCGAAGTCTTCCTCGAGGATCGCGCCATCTTCGGTGGCGTTGAACAGACCCAGGGGCGATTCGAATACCGGTGAGCCCTTGATCGCGTAGAAGGGCACTTTTTCGATCAATTGTTTGAGCTTTTCGGCCAGGGACGATTTACCACCACCGACAGGACCGAGCAGGTAAAGAATCTGTTTCTTTTCCTCCAGGCCCTGAGCGGCATGGCGGAAATACGAGACGATCTGGTCGATGCATTCTTCCATCCCGTGGAAGTCTTCAAAGGCCGGATAGCGACGAATCACCTTGTTGGAGAAGATTCGCGACAGCCTCGAGTTGGTCGAGGTGTCGAGCAGTTCAGGTTCTCCGATGGCCAGCAGCAGACGCTCGGCGGCGGAAACGTAGGCGCTGCGGTCGTTTTTGCACAGCTCCAGATACTCTTGCAGAGAGAGTTCTTCCTGGCGTGTGGACTCGAAGCGTTGTTGGAAGTGGCTAAAGATACTCATGACGTCACCTCGCTCGATACGTGGAGCCGACGCCGGATCATTCAGTCGATGCTGGCAGCAATCGAACAGGCGATTGCTGTTTACCCCCCAGAACTCTCCCGGAGCTGACGACTCCGAAAGCTACTCCCGATGACCCGTGCGCCGGTGTACCGGCTCTCCCCTGTTTTGGATGGCCTGCGCTTAAGGATAGTTGGGAATTCGGGAGGTAAAGGTGAGATACGTAATTAACTGTGGCAGACCGTTCGTCTGCCTCCGCGCAAGCCCACGGAGGCCGGGGCTTGCAAGGTTACAAAAAAATTATTCAGAGGTGCCTTGCGCCGTTTCCGCAGGATAGGTCGTGCGCCACAGCTCGAAACCGCCATCCATGCTGTAGACATCGGAAAAGCCCTGGCTGATCAGGTAGGCGGCAGCACCCTGACTGGAGTTGCCGTGATAGCAGACCACCACGGTCGGTGCGTCGAGGTCGGCGCCCTGAATGAAGGCGTGCAGGGAATGGTTGTCCAGGTGTCTGGAGCCTGCGATGTGCAGGGCGGCAAAAGTGGCGGGGTCGCGGACGTCAACGACCACCGCGCCTTGCTCGCGCAAGGCCTGGGCCTGTTCCGGGGGGATGCGTTTGAATTCGCTCATGTCGGGCTCCTGTGGCTCGGCTGAATGGCAGTCTAGCGCGGGGCGCTGGCTGGCGATGTTTGGGTAATGGTCGGGGCGACTGGCGGCAGGGCGTGACCGTGCTCGTCGCATTTGCAGGACAGACGTTCAAAGCTGTCGACATTCATAAGGGTCAGGGCTCCGCCCCAGACGCAACCGGTATCGAGGGCCAGGATGCCCGGCACCTCACTCTTGCCTTCCAGTGCGGCCCAATGGCCAAAGATGATTTTCAGGTCTTTGGTCTTGCGTTCCAGGTGATGGAACCAGGGCTTGTAGCCGGGTGGTGCAGTGCCGAGGCCTTCTTTGCTTTTGAGGTCAAGCTTGCCTTCGGCGGTGCAGAAGCGCATGCGCGTGAAATAGTTGGTGATTACACGCAGGCGCGTCACGCCTTTGAGGTCGCTGTCCCATTTCGCCGGGTCGTTGCCGTACATCCCGTCGAGATAAAGCGGCAGCAAGTTGTCGTCGCGCAATGCAGTCTCGACTTCGGCTGCAAGCTTCAGGGCTTTGCGCAGCGACCACTGGGGTGGAATACCGGCATGGACCAGGGCCACATTGCGTTGCTCGTCGTAGTGCATGAGCTTTTGCTGGCGCAGCCATTCGAGCAGCTCGGTGCAATCCGGGGCTTCGATAATCTCGCGCAGGGTATCCGACTTTTTCAGTCGTTCGATGTTGCGACCGGCGGCCAGCAGGTGCAAGTCGTGATTGCCCAGCACGCACACCAGCGATTCGCGAATGCTATAGAGGAAGCGCAGGGTTTCCAGCGATTGCGGGCCGCGGTTGACCAGGTCGCCCACCAGCCAGAGTCGATCCCGTTGTGGATCGAAGTCGACTTGCTTGAGCAGGCATTGCAGTGCTTGCAGGCAGCCTTGCAGATCGCCGACCGCGTAAGTTGCCATCAGTGCAAGGCTCCGGGCACCGCCAGGCGAAAGGGCGCGATGATGGCGTCGAAATGTTTGCCATCGTCGGCCAGCATCTGATAGGTGCCTTGCATCGTGCCGACTTTGGAGGTCATCACAGTGCCGCTGCTGTAGGTGTGGCTTTTGCCAGGCTCGATCAACGGCTGTTGGCCAACCACGCCTGCACCGCGCACTTCTTCGACATGCCCGTCACCATCGGTGATTACCCAATGCCGCGACAGCAACTGGGCGGGGACCAGGCCATTGTTTTGCACGGTAATGGTGTAGGCGAAGGCAAAGCGTTCGTGCTCGGGTTGCGATTGTTCTGCCAGATAGCGGGTGACGACGCTGACGTCGACCTGATAGCGAGGATCGGACATGCAAGGGGCCTTAAAAACGAAGCGGGACGCGGGGCGAAGCTGATGGATTCAGTCTAGGCCAAGTATCGGGTAGTAAACCAGAGTGGCGTCCTACCCGATAGCGCTCATCGCCTGTCAGTCTGCGGCAGGCGTCTGTACGACTTGTTCGCTGAGCTTGTCAGCCAGTCGCACAAAGGCAGCCAGGTCGAGTTGCTCCGGGCGCAGACTGCCGTCGACACCGGCGGCAGTGATCTCGTCGTTGCTCAGCAGCAGCTTGAGCGTGTTACGCAGGGTTTTACGACGCTGGTTGAACGCTTCGCGCACGACGCGCTCCAGCAGGCGGTGATCCTTGGCTGGATGCGGCAGTACGGCGTGAGGCACCAGGCGCACGATGGCTGAATCGACTTTTGGTGGCGGGTTGAACGCCCCCGGCCCAACGTTGAACAGATGCTCGACCCGGCAGTGGTACTGGACCATGATCGACAACCGGCCCCAATCGCCGCCGCCGGGACCTGCCGCCAAGCGCTCGACCACTTCCTTTTGCAGCATGAAGTGCATGTCGCGAATCAGGTGCGAGTTGTGCAGCAGGTGAAAAATCAGCGGCGTCGAGATGTTGTACGGCAGGTTGCCGACCACGCGCAGGCTGCCCGGCGCAGCATTCAGGCTGTTGAAGTCGAACTTCAGCGCATCACCCTGATGCAGGTTGAAGTTGCTCCTGCCGGCAAACTGCTGGTTGAGGATCGGGATCAGGTCCTTGTCCAGTTCCACCACGTCGAGCTGGGCGCCGCTGCTGAGCAGGCCTTGGGTCAGTGCACCCTGGCCAGGGCCGATTTCCAGCAAGCGGTCTTCGGCCTTGGCATGGATGGAGCGCAGGATGCGGTCGATAACGCCGGCATCGTGCAGGAAGTTCTGGCCAAAGCGTTTGCGCGCCTTGTGTTGGTATTGCTCGGTCATAAACGGGTCTCGGCCATCTGGTAGGCGGTTTCCAGGGCGACTTGCAGGCTGCCGGTGTCGATCTTGCCGCTGCCGGCCAGGTCCAGGGCGGTGCCATGGTCGACCGATGTGCGGATGATCGGCAAGCCGAGGGTCACGTTGACTGCCGCGCCGAAGCCTTTGTACTTCAGCACCGGCAGGCCCTGGTCATGGTACATCGCCAGCACTGCGTCGCAGTGCTCCAGATATTTGGGGGTAAACAGAGTGTCGGCGGGCAGGGGGCCACGAAGGTCCATTCCCTCGCTGCGCAGGCGCTCTAATGTGGGTTCGATGATATCGATTTCTTCATGGCCCAGGTGTCCGCCTTCACCGGCGTGGGGGTTGAGCCCGCAGACCAGGATGCGCGGCCGGGCGATGCCGAACTTGTTTTGCAGATCGGCATGCAGGATGCGTGTGACTTGCTCCAGACGCTGCGGCGTGATCGCATCGGCAATCTCGCGCAGGGGCAGGTGGGTGGTCACCAGGGCTACACGCAATCCGCGTGTAGCCAGCATCATTACCACTTGTGCGGTATGGGTCAGGTCGGCGAGAAATTCCGTGTGTCCGGAAAAAGCGATCCCCGACTCGTTGATCACGCCCTTGTGCACGGGGGCAGTGATCATGCCGGCGAAATGCCCGTCCAGGCAGCCCTGGCCTGCCCGGGTGAGGGTTTCCAGGACGAACGCGGCATTGGCCTTGTCCAGTTGTCCGGCTGTGACCCTGGCGTTGAGCGGGGTATCCCAGACGTACAGGCTGTTGGCTGGCGCCGGTGCATCCGGCCAGTTGTCCGGGGTCACTGGCAACAAGTCGACGGCCACGCCCAACTGCGTGGCCCGCTCGGAGAGCAGGTCACGGCTGGTAATGGCAATAAGGGGGTGTGGCTGGGCTTGCGAGGCGAGCAGCAGGCACAGGTCGGGACCTATGCCGGCTGGTTCGCCGGGTGTCAGCGCGAAACGTTGGGGTTTCACTGAGTTGCCTGGTCTGCGCCAGGGAGTTTGATTTCTACGTACGCCTCGTCACGGATCTGACGCAGCCAGGTTTGCAGTTCTTCGTCGTATTTGCGGTTACGCAGTACGGTCATCGCCTGTTGCTCGCGAGCCTGGGCGGTGCTGTCGGTGGCGCGACGGCCAAGGACTTCCAGAACATGCCAGCCGTATTGAGTCTGGAAAGGGCGCGACAGCTGACCTTGAGGGGTCTTGGCCATCACTTCGCGGAACTCGGGCACCAATGCGTTCGGGTCGATCCAGTTCAGGTCGCCGCCGTTGAGGGCAGATCCCGGATCTTCCGAGTAGCTTTTCGCCAGCTCGCCGAAGTCTTCACCCGATTCGATACGGGTGTAGAGCGAATCGGCCAGTGCCTTGGTTTTTGCTTCGTCGCGGATCGGGCTTGGCTTGACCAGGATGTGACGCACATGCACTTCATCGCGCATCTGGGTTTCGCCGCCACGCTTGTCGAGGATCTTCAGGATAATGAAGCCCCCCGGGGTGCGCATAGGCTGGGTCACGTCGCCAACGGTCATGCTGCTGAGCAGGCGATCGAACGGAGGTGGCAGTTGAGCGGCTTTACGCCAGCCCATGTCGCCGCCTTCCAGTGCGGTTTCGCTGGCGGACTTGGCAATGGCCAGTTGAGCAAAGTCAGCACCTTGCTTGAGCTGCTGGTAAACCGCGTCGGCCTGTCTGGCAGCATTCTGAATCGCTTCGGAGTTGGCGCTTTCCGGCGTGGGAATCAGGATGTTGGCCAGGCGGAACTCTTCGGACAGCTGCATTTTGCCAAGGTCGGAAGCCAGGAAGTTCTTCACTTCCTGCTCGGAGACCTGGATGCGTTCGGCGACGCGGCGCTGACGGACACGGCTGATCACCATTTCGCGACGAATCTGCTCACGTGCGTCGTCGTAAGACAGGCCATCGTGAGCCAGGGCTGCGCGGAACTGTTCGATCGACATGTTGTTGCGCTGGGCGATGGTGCCGACAGCCTGGTTCAGTTCTTCGTCGGTAATGCGGATGCCGGAGCGCTCGCCGATCTGCAATTGCAGGTTTTCGACGATCAGACGCTCAAGTACCTGCTGCTCCAGCACGCTGGCTGGCGGCACGGCAGAACCACGCTTGGCAATGGTTTGCTGAACTTCATTGACCCGACGGTCCAGTTGGCTCTGCATGACCACGTCGTTGTCGACGATGGCCACCACTTTGTCGATGGACTGCACTGCGGCGCTCGCCGCAGTACTCAGGAACAGCGCGCCCAGCATCAGCGGGCGCAGACAATCAGAAAGCTTGGTCTTCACGTTCACGATAACCTTGAATGCCTTTGTCGAGGAAGCTCTCTACTTTGGAGCCGGTAAGGCCGCCGAGTCCCTTCAGAACAATTTGGAGGAAGACGCCATGGTCGCCTTTTTCGTTTTCAGGAGCTTCCTGACTGAATTCGTCATAGGAAACCCAGTAACGGTTGATCAGGCGCAGTTTCCAGCAGCAGTTGTCGTACTCGAAACCACCGAAGGCTTCCAGGGTACGGTTTTGGTTGTAGTCATACTGCCAGCGGCTGATGAGGTTCCATTGTTGCACGATCGGCCAGATCACCGAGAAATCGTGCTGTACGATCTTGTAGTAATCCTTCACGTAGCCAGGCTGGCCTGGAGTGCCGTAGTCACCGCCACCGACGGTCCATTTACCAGTGTTCTGGTCGTAACGGACCTGGTCATTACGATAGCGATAGCCGGCGTTGATGACCTTGTTCGGATTGTCTTCAGGCTGGTAGTGGAACATCGCGCTGCCCGACCGAGGGCTGCGGCTGTCCGGGTCCCAGTTGTAGTCGGCCGTGGTGCGCCAGTCGCGGTTCCAGCGGTACTCGTATTCCAGTGCGTAAGGCGAAACGTCGGAATGCGCATCTTCACGGGTCTTGGCATCGATGCCCGGCAACTGGACTTCGCGATCCTTGAAGTACAAGGCCTGGCCGACGCTGACGCGTTGACGCTCGAAGCCATCGTCTTCGATCCAGCGGCTGGTCACGCCCAGGGACAGCTTGTTCTCGTCGCCGACACGGTCGGCACCGGAGAAGCGGTTGTCACGGAACAGCGACGCATAGTTGAAGGTGTATTCGCTGGTATCGAATACCGGGATGTCTTCCTGGTCTTCCTCTGGTACGTAGAGGTAGAACAGGCGTGGTTCGAGAGTCTGGCGGTAGTTCTTGCCGAACCATTGGGTGTTGCGATCGAAGTACAGGCCGCTGTCGACGCTGGCGATCGGCACCGCACGGTTCTGATTACTGTCGAAGGTCCCCAGGAGCTTGTCCTGTTCTGGAGTCTGACCGTCGATAAAGGCTTTGCCTTGACTGTCCAGGTCCAGTTGGTACTGAGTGTATTGGTACTTGAGCGACGGCTTGAGGAACCCATAAGTCCAGTTCAGCGGCAGGCTGACCACAGGTGCAAGGTTCAGGCGGTCGCCGTTTGCGCGCGCCAGGCCGACGACGTTGGTATCAAGGCGCGGCGCCACATTACCGTCTTCATCGGTGAAGCTGCCGTTTTGCAGATCCCGGTCAAACCGTACGAGTTCAGTGTTGTACGTGAAATCGAGACCGCCCGGATGGTAAGGAAGCGCACCATCGAAGGTGATCTGCGGCAACCGGTCATACGGCGTGATGTTGGAGACGCTTGCCAGCTCATAGGCATGGGCATTCAGGCGAGCGGTGTAGCTGTCACCACGGTAGGTGATGGAGCCTTGCTGGTTCACGTAATCGGCACTTTTCACGCCGATCTGGTCAGTCTGCAGATCCTGGAAGTAATACGGATCGCTGATTTCGGTGTAGTCGACCTGCGCGAGGGTCCGCGAGTCGAGGCCACCCTTGTGCTGCCAGTTATACATGTAGCGGTCTTTCTGGTAATCGCTCTGCAGCTTGCGATCGTCGTTCTCGTCGCTGAGGTACGCCGCACCGAACTGACCTTCGCTGGATTTGGTCAGGTAGCGGAACTCGCCTTCCATCAACAGGCCGCGATCGGACATGTAGCGTGGATACAACGTGGCGTCGTAGTTCGGCGCCAGGTTGAAGTAATACGGCGTAACCAGCATGAAGCCGGTGTCGGTGCCGGTGCCGATGGTCGGCGGCAGGAAGCCGGACTGGCGACGGTCGTCGATCGGGAAGTAAATGTACGGCGTGTACAGGATTGGAATGTCCTTGACCCGCAGTGTCACGTTGGTCGCGGTACCGAAGCCGGTGGCCGGGTTCAGGGTGATGTTGTTGCCCTTGAGCTGCCAGGCGTTGCTGTTCGGTTCGCAGGTGGTGTACGTACCGTCCTTGAGACGGATGATCGCGTTTTCCGCACGCTTGGCGTACAGCGCGTTGCCGCGGATACGGGATTTGTGCATCACGTATTCGGCGTTGTCGACCTTGGCTTCACCGGTGTCGAGCTGCACATCGGCGTGGTCGCCGACGATCAGGGCGCCGTTGTCGCGGATGCGTACGTCACCATTGAGTTCTGCGCGGCTCTCGGCCTGATACAGGCTGGCCTCGTCGGATTCGACCTGCATGCTGCCCTGACGCAACACCACGTCACCGGCCAGCGTGCCGACCTGGTTTTCGGTGTTGTAGCGCGAAGCCTTGGCGCCGATGAAGGTCGGTGCGTCACTTTTATTCGTCTTGTCGCTCATGCCAGGACGAATCGGCTCGATATAGGAACCAGAGCAATAAGGACCGGTTTCGGCCAATTGTGCTGCGGTGAGCTGATCGCGGGGAACCCAGTCGAGGTGACTGTAGTCTTCGCTACGCGACTTCAGGCCACGGCCCTTGGCTTCGGTGACCAGCGCCGTCTTGGCGACTGTTGCTTCGCCGGAACCGCTCTCGGCAGCTGGGGCCTCGCCGGTTGCGGAGACTGCACTGCCGTCATGCACGGGACGTGGCGGCAAAGCAGCTGCCGACGTCTTCGGCGCGCAATTCCAGGCACCCGAAGCCGAGACGGAGCAGTCATACTGTTCCGCGGCGACGACGAACGAAGTGGCGAGGGGTTGCAGTGCCAGCAAACTGCCGGTTACCAGCAACGGAAATTTTTTACGAAACGCGGGGGATTTCAATGCCATCTTATTAGTCCGGGCTTCCTGCGTGCCATCTGCCCGCGGTGTGGGCCGCACGCCTCTCGATGGTCTGAAAAAGATGCTGGATAATAAAGCATGACCCGCTTGACGGCTAGCGCCGTCGGAGACCCTTGCAATGCCTGACCAAGATGTACGTTTGCAACACCTGAAAGTTTGGCTCGACGAACAGCTGGCAAACCTTTACGCGGCACAGGGTTGGGGGATCGTACCCCCGGCCACACTGACCGCGGCCAGCAGCGACGCAAGTTTTCGGCGGTACTTCCGCTGGGAAGGCGCAGGCAAAAGTTTTGTCGTCATGGATGCCCCTCCGCCCCAGGAGAACTGCAAACCTTTCGTGGATATCGCTTTTTTGCTGGCGAAATCCGGAATAAATGTGCCAAAAATTTATGCTGAAGACCTCGAACGCGGTTTTCTTTTGCTCAATGACCTGGGCAATAAGACTTATCTGGATGTAATCGACAGCGAAAACGCCGACGATTTGTTCAAGGATGCCCTGCAAGCGCTGCTGGCTTTCCAGCAGTTGCCGATGGTGGCGCCGCTGCCGAGCTACGACGTGGCACTGTTGCGTCGCGAGCTTGAGTTGTTTCCCGAGTGGTACGTGAAGCGCGAACTGGGAATCGAGCTCGATTCGGCACAGCAGGCCTTGTGGCAACAGGTCAGCGACCTGCTGATCGACAGCGCCCTGGCCCAACCCAAAGTCCTGGTGCATCGTGACTACATGCCGCGCAACCTGATGCTCAGTGAACCGAACCCAGGGGTGCTGGACTTCCAGGACGCGGTGTATGGACCGGTCACCTACGACGTGACCTGCCTGTTCAAGGACGCCTTCCTCAGTTGGCCAGAAGAGCGTGTGCGCGGCTGGCTCCAGCTTTACTGGCAGCAGGCGGGCGCTCTGGGCATTCCCGTGCAACCGGATTTCGAGGAATTCCTGCGTGCCAGCGACCTGATGGGTGTGCAGCGCCATCTGAAGGTCATCGGTATCTTTGCCCGCATCTGCCATCGCGACGGCAAGCCGCGTTATCTGGGTGACGTGCCGCGTTTCTTCGCTTACATAGAAGCAGTGGTCGCCCGCCGTCCTGAACTGGCCGCGTTGGGTGAACTGCTGACGAGTCTGCGTGCTGGAGCGAATGCATGAAGGCAATGATTCTGGCTGCGGGCAAAGGCGAGCGCATGCGTCCGCTGACGCTCACTACGCCAAAACCGCTGGTACGCGCGGGCGGCGTGCCCTTGATCGAGTATCACCTGCGCGCGCTGGCCGCTGCCGGGTTTACCGAGATCGTCATCAACCATGCATGGCTCGGTCAGCAGATCGAAGACTATCTGGGCGATGGCTCGCGTTTCGGGGTGAGCATTCAGTACTCGGCCGAAGGTGAGCCACTGGAAACCGGTGGCGGGATTTTCCGCGCCTTGGCGCTGTTGGGCGACGAAGCCTTTCTGGTGGTCAACGGTGATGTCTGGACCGATTACGATTTCAGTGTGCTGCATCAGCCTATCAGCGGCCTGGCCCACCTGGTGCTGGCCGACAACCCGGCCCATCATCCGGGCGGAGATTTCAGCCTGATTGGTACCCAAGTGAGTGACGGTCAACCGCAAGCCGCTACCCTGACCTACAGTGGGATCGCGGTACTGCACCCACAGTTGTTCGATGGCTGTGCGGCCGGTGCCTTCAAGCTCGCGCCGCTTTTGCGCAAAGCCATGGCGGATGGGCAAGTGACGGGAGAGCGATTGAAGGGGCATTGGGTTGATGTCGGTACTCACGAACGTCTGGCTGAAGTCGAAGCATTGCTAGAAGCGAGCCGCTGACATGTTGTGGCCAGGGACTCTGATTGGAGCCGGAGCGGGCTTTGCCATCGCCAGTATTCCGGGGGCCATGCTCGGCGCGTTGTTGGGACAGGCGCTGGATCGGCGCTTGAACCTGCAGAGCTGGGGGCATTTGCGGGAAAAGCTGGGCGGTCGCCCGATGCTGCGCAACGATGAGCTGCTGTTCGTTTTACTGGGACGCCTGGCCAAGTGTGACGGACGGGTGCTGGGCGGACATATCCAGCAGGCGCGTGCGGAAATGCGCTCCCTGGAGATGTCCGAATCGGCCCAGCGTCGGGCGATTGCCGCATTCAACCGTGGCAAGTCGGGCCGCGATCGGCTTCGCAGTTATCTGCGTCGCTTGGGGGCCCAGCCCCACGCGGCCGAAGGCGTACTGCGCGCCTGCTGGCGGATGATTTGGGCTGACGGTCGTGCGGGTGGCAACGAGCTCGAACTGATCTCCCAGTGGGGCAAGTGGCTGGGCTGGGATGCCTGGCAGGTGCAGGCGCTGGCTCGCGATTATGAGCCGCAGAAGCGCCCGTTAGGCAACAGCACCGCGACCTATCAGGATGCGTTGCGGCTATTGGGTGTTTCGGCCACCAGTGAGCCGGCGCAGATCAAAAATGCCTATCGGCGCCTGCTCAGTCGCCATCACCCAGACAAGATTGCCGGCAGTGGCGCTACGGCAATGCAGGTTCGCGAGGCTACTGACAAGACTCGTGAGCTGCATAACGCCTACACATTGATTCGGGAGCGGCGGGATTTCCGCTGACCCGGGCTGAAGTGTTGTTTGTGCTGCCTTCTTCGCGGGCAAGCCACGCTCCCACAGGTTTTATGTCGATCACAAAAGTTGCATGCGACTCAAATCCTGTGGGAGCGTGGCTTGCCCGCGATGAGGACGACCCGGTCTGTCAGTCTGCCGCTTTCTGCGGATTCAACCAGCCCCGCACCCGGCGCACCAGTTGTTCCTGCTGCGCCTTGTTGTCACCGGGGATTGCCTTGAGCGCGACCTGACTGAATGCCGTCGTCTTCACGCGTTTGCTGGCCTGCAGGCGGGCGAGCGCCGCGTTGCGATCAGCCGGCTTGTCCATATAGAAGATGTCAGCAGTGGGCAACTTCAATGTGGGCGCGAGTTCATCCAGTTCGGGTTTTGCCTGCCCGGGCGTTTGAGCGGCGACCATGATGAATTTTTCGATCTGTGGTGGTTGCCTCTCGCTCAGATAGCGTGCAGTCCAGTAGGCACCCGTGCCGTGCCCCAGCACTACGATGCTGCGAGCACTCTGTTGTTCGGCGAATGCGATAGCGGCGTCGATCCGGGTGAAAATTCGTTCGGCATCGGCCTTTGTGTGTTCCTCGGGAGTTTCGATCGTTGGCTTGTCGACTACATCCGCCTCGCCGCCGGCTGCCTGTTCGATAGGCGCAGCGGTGGTCGAGTCTTTGCTGGCGCTCTCGGGTGTCTTCACCACGGGTGCCACTTCAGCGACTCTTGGCGCAATGGCATCGCTTTGCAGGTCGGGCAAGGTGATACTGAGGCTGCTCCAGTCGGCATCCGGCAATTTACGCCGCAATGGACCGATTGCCTGCGGCCAGTCGACTGTTTCACCAGCGCCCGGGATGATTATCACCGCGCCTTTGGCATCGGCGGTATTGGCCGGCTTCCACAGGGCCAGAAATGTGTCGCTGCCCGCTTGTAACTGCTGCTGCTCCTGAGTCGGTATTTTCCGCTCAAGTGCTGTTGCCTCTTCCTGGCTACGCTCTGGCAGCGGCTGACGTTCGAGTGGTTTTTCTTCTGCGGGCTTTTGCTCGGCAGGCAGCGGATCGGCCGCCTCGACGGAAAAAGCGCAAGGCAGGATCAACGACAGGCACAATGCTGGCAGCGCCAGGCGGTAGACAGGGGGCATCGGATATTCCAGGCCAGAAGTTATTCCGGCAGCCTAATGGGTTGGTCAGTATTTGTCAGTGAGCGGGATTTCAATGATGCGTTTTCGCTGCCTGTGGGTTATCGGCTGTTTGTGGTTTCCCTTGATGGGCTGGGCGGCATCTGCGCCGCCGACGCACACGGTGCAATTGTCGCCAATGCAGCAGCAATGGCTGGCGCAGCAAGGTGAATTGCGGGTCGGTGTGGTATTGCAGGCGCCCTATGCGCAATACGATCGCCGCCTGCAACTGCTCTCCGGGATCAACGTCGAACTGATGAAGTGGCTGGCCAAGAGCCTCAAGGTCGAACTGAGCTGGCGTAATTTTCCTGACCTTGAGCAGCTAGAGAAAGCGGCCCGAGAGGGTGAAATCGATATCGCCCCGGGACTGACGCAAACGCCCGGGGGGCTGCGCTTCTGGCAGTTTTCCGACCCCTACATGCGGGTGCCGCAACTGGTGGTCAGTGAGCGCAAAAGCACCGGCGCTGTGGAGCTGGAAAAGCTCGACAGCCAGACCCGCGTTGCCGTACGCATGCCCGGCGCTACGGCCGATTACCTGCGCAACACCTATCCGCACTTGAATTTGCAGGGCGTGCCGATCGAGCGCCAGGCATTGCAGTTGTTGTTGAGTCAGCAGGCTGCCTACGCGGTGGTCGACGAGGCGCAACTGGGTCGTCTGGCCGTCGAGCCGGAATTCGCCGGGCTGGTGGTGGTAGGGGATATTGGCTTGCCGCAATTGCTACGGGTGGCCACGCGGCGCGACAAGCCGGAGTTGGCGGCGATTGTCGAAAGTGCGCTACGGGCGATCCCGGCCAAAGACCTGGAGCAGTTGCACAACCAATGGCTGCAGCCCAAGTATCCGCGGCTGACCGAGTCGCGGGGGTTCTGGCAAAACCTCTGCCTGCTGCTGGCGGTGCTGGCGCTGAGTTGCATGGCCATCGTGTACTGGCAGCGTCGCCAGCAACACAATCTGGAGCAACGTCTATCTGCGGCGCAGGCAGACATTGCCCTGCGTGCCGCCAGCGAGGAGGCGCTGCGCCTCACGCAGTTTTCCATCGACCAGAGCACTGTCGGCATTCTCTGGGTCAATTGGGACAGCCATGTGCGCTACGCCAACCGCGCGGCGGAAAACATGCTCGGGTACCCGCCCGGGGGGATCATCGAGCGGCCCTTGATCGACTTTGAGCCTGGCCTGCACATGGACCGCTGGCTGAACCTGTGGCGGCGGGCCCGAGCCAGCGACGAAGGCCCGCAAAGTTTCGAGACCAGCTGTGTGCGGGCCGATGGCAGCATCCTGCCCGTTGATGTTTCATTGAGCTTTTTACGTTTTCGTGATGGCGAGTATCTGGTGGTCTACCTCACCGATGTGACCGAGCGCCGTCGCGCCCTGGCTGCGTTGCAGGAAAGCGAGGCGCGACTGCAAGGCATCGCCGCCAACGTTCCCGGGCTGGTCTTCAGGCTTGAGCGGGCACCGGTGACAGGGCAGATCGACTTTGCCTACATCAGTGAAGGCAGCGAAACGCTGGTCGGTTACTCCCCTGCCACTTTGGCTCACCGCGACAAAGGCCTGCGCAGCCTGGTGCATCCGGATGACAGGGCGGGCTATCACCAGACCCAGGATCATGCGCTGGACACCGACAGCGATTGGTCATGGCAGGGGCGTATCCTGACGCGTCAGGGCGAGCAGCGCTGGGCGGAAATCAAGGCCATTACCCGCCGGCTTGAAGACGGCGCCTATGTCTGGGATGGCATTGTCTGGGATATCAGCGAGAGCAAGCGTATCGAACTCGAGCTGGCCAGTTCCCGTGAACAATTGCGTGAGTTGTCCGCGCATCTGGAGAGCGTTCGGGAAGAAGAAAAAGCGCGTATCGCCCGGGAAGTTCACGACGAACTGGGTCAGATGTTGACCGTACTCAAGCTGGAAACGTCCATGTGCGAACTGGCCTACGCGCAGCTTGACCCGGGCCTGAATGAGCGCCTGACCAGCATGAAGCGCCTGATTGCCCAACTGTTTCAATTGGTCCGCGATGTGGCGACGGCGTTGCGCCCGCCGATTCTCGATGCCGGGATCGCTTCGGCCATTGAATGGCAAGCCCGGCGTTTCGAAGCGCGTACGCAGATTCCGTGTCTGGTGCAGGTGCCGGACAATTTGCCGCAGCTCAGCGATGCCAAGGCGATCGGCTTGTTCCGCATCCTTCAGGAAGCGCTGACCAATGTCATGCGCCATGCCCAGGCGCATACTGTTGAGCTGACACTGGCGCTGGAAGACGACGAGTTGTGCCTGACGGTCAGCGATGATGGCGTAGGATTTATCCCTACTACCGACAGGCCGACATCTTTCGGCGTGGTGGGAATGCGCGAGCGGGTGTTGATTATGGGTGGAGCGTTGTCGCTTGAGAGTGAGCCGGGGGAGGGCACGACCCTGAGTGTTCGAGTGCCGCTGGATTGATAAAAGATCCCTGCCTTCGGCATCAACGCATTAACGAGGAGAAACAAGTGATCCGTGTATTGGTAGCCGAAGACCACACCATTGTCCGTGAAGGCATCAAGCAATTGATCGGCCTGGCCAAGGACTTGCTGGTGGTGGGGGAGGCGAGCAATGGCGAGCAGTTGCTCGAGACCTTGCGTCATGTGCCCTGCGAAGTGGTGCTGCTGGATATCTCCATGCCGGGCGTAAACGGTCTGGAAGCGATTCCGCGGATTCGTGCGCTCAACAACCCGCCGGCGATCCTGGTGCTATCGATGCACGACGAAGCGCAAATGGCCGCACGGGCGTTGAAGGTCGGGGCCGCCGGTTATGCGACCAAGGATAGCGACCCCGCTCTGTTGCTGACGGCCATCCGTAAAGTCGCAGCCGGTGGGCGCTACATTGACCCGGACCTGGCTGACCGCATGGTTTTCGAGGTCGGCCTGACCGATTCGCGACCGTTGCATTCCTTGCTTTCGGAGCGTGAGTTTTCGGTATTCGAGCGCCTGGCCCAGGGCGCCAACGTCAACGACATCGCCCAGCAGCTGGCGTTGAGCAGCAAGACCATCAGCACCCACAAAGCGCGCTTGATGCAGAAGCTCAACATCACCTCCCTTGCGGATTTGGTGAAGTACGCCATGGAACACAAACTGCTCTGAAGAACACCATTGTCCCCCATGTGGGAGCGGGCTTGCTCGCGAAGGCGGAGTGTCAGCAGCAGATGTGTCGACTGGCACTGCGCCTTCGCGAGCAAGCCCGCTCCCACAGTTCTGGGGATGGCATACCCATTTACGACACGCCCTGACTGCGCTTTTGCCGTTGCTCGTGGCTTGCAGCTGACAACTTGTCCCTGCGTTTGCCAAAACGCGCCATCCTTGTAGGGCAATCCCTACCCCCGGCCTTCCATCCGGCTGAGGCGAATCTCTCTTGCGCCCCGATTTGCGTGGTCCCCAGTGTCCACTAGGCTTAACCGCACAGCAGTCATCAACAACAAAGGTGTGGGTATGAGCCAGGTCGATTCAAGCGCAGGGGCCAATGATGTTCTGGTCAGCTTTCGTGGAGTGCAGAAAAGCTACGACGGCGAGAACCTGATCGTCAAAGACCTCAACCTGGACATTCGCAAAGGCGAATTCCTCACCTTGCTCGGGCCGTCCGGCTCCGGCAAGACCACCAGCCTGATGATGCTTGCCGGTTTCGAAACGCCGACGGCCGGTGAAATCCTCCTGGCAGGACGCGCGATCAATAACGTACCGCCGCATAAACGCGACATCGGCATGGTGTTCCAGAACTATGCGTTGTTCCCGCACATGACGGTGTCCGAGAACCTGGCGTTCCCCCTGACCGTGCGCGGCATGAACAAGAGTGACGTCAGTGACCGGGTCAAGCGGGTCCTGAGCATGGTGCAGCTCGATGCCTTCGCCCAGCGCTACCCGGCGCAACTGTCCGGCGGCCAGCAACAGCGTGTGGCTCTGGCCCGGGCGCTGGTGTTCGAACCCCAGCTGGTATTGATGGACGAACCCCTCGGCGCCCTCGACAAGCAATTGCGCGAACACATGCAGATGGAAATCAAGCACCTGCACCAGCGCCTCGGTGTGACCGTGGTCTACGTGACCCACGACCAGGGCGAAGCCCTGACCATGTCGGACCGTGTGGCGGTGTTTCATCAAGGCGAGATCCAGCAGATCGCGCCGCCGCGCACGCTCTACGAGGAGCCGAAAAACACCTTCGTGGCCAACTTCATCGGCGAGAACAACCGTCTCAATGGCCGTTTGCATAGCCAGGCCGGCGACCGCTGCATCGTGGAACTCGGTCGTGGTGAAAAGGTTGAAGCCCTGGCGGTCAACGTCGGCCGGACCGGCGAACCTGTCACCTTGTCGATTCGCCCGGAACGCGTGAGCCTCAATGGTTCCAGCGAGTCGTGCGTCAACCGCTTCTCGGGAAGGGTGGCGGAATTCATCTATCTGGGCGACCACGTCCGGGTGCGCCTGGAAGTCTGCGGCAAGACCGATTTCTTCGTGAAACAACCGATTGCCGAGCTCGATCCAACGCTCGCGGTCGGTGACGTGGTACCGCTTGGCTGGCAGGTCGAACACGTTCGCGCGCTCGATCCGCTTCTAGAGGCGCATTGATCGCCCCCCGGCTTCAACAACACCAACCCTGCACGTGGAGAGAACAATAAATGTTGAGATCCCTGAAATTCACCGCTTTGGCACTGGGCATGATGGGCGCAGCGGGCGCGATGGCGGCTGGCCCGGACCTGACCGTGGTGTCCTTTGGCGGGGCGAACAAGGCGGCGCAGGTCAAGGCCTTCTACGCACCGTGGGAAGCGGCAGGTAACGGCAAGATCGTCGCCGGCGAGTACAACGGTGAAATGGCCAAGGTCAAAGCCATGGTCGACACCAAGAGTGTTTCCTGGGATCTGGTGGAAGTAGAGTCGCCAGAGCTGTCCCGTGGTTGCGACGAAGACATGTTCGAGCCCCTGGATCCTGCGCTGTTCGGCAAGAACGAAGACTACGTCAAAGGCGCCATCCAGCCTTGCGGCGTGGGTTTCTTCGTGTGGTCGACGGTGTTGGCCTATAACGCTGACAAGCTGAAAACCGCTCCGACCAGTTGGGTGGATTTCTGGGACACCAAGCAGTTCCCGGGCAAGCGCGGCCTGCGCAAGGGCGCCAAGTACACCCTGGAATTCGCTCTGATGGCCGACGGCGTTGCGCCCAAAGACGTCTACAAAGTGCTGGCCAGCAAGGATGGTCAGGATCGCGCGTTCAAGAAGCTCGATGAACTCAAGCCAAGTATCCAGTGGTGGGAAGCCGGTGCACAGCCGCCGCAATACCTCGCTTCCGGTGACGTGGTCATGAGCTCGGCCTACAACGGCCGGATCGCCGCAGTGCAGAAAGAAAGCAACCTGAAGGTCGTTTGGAACGGCGGCATCTACGACTTCGACGCATGGGCTATTCCAAAAGGTCTGGACAAGGCGCGGGCGGAAGCGGCGAAGAAATTCATCGCCTTCTCGGTACAGCCACAGCAGCAGAAGACCTATTCGGAAAACATCGCCTACGGCCCGGCCAACATCCAGGCGGTACCGCTGCTGTCCAAGGATATCCTGAAGGACATGCCGACCACCCCGGAAAACATCGCCAACCAGGTGCAGATCGACGTCAGCTTCTGGGCTGACAACGGCGAGCAACTGGAACAGCGCTTCAATTCCTGGGCCGCTAAGTAACTTGAGGGCTCGCGCTCCTGTGAGCGCGGACCTCTGTGGCGAGGGGCTTGTCGAAATGCCGCATCACCCCGTTGGGCCGCGAAGCGGTCCCAATACCTGAAATCACGGTGTATCAGATACACCGAGTGCGATGGTTTCAAGACGGCCGCCGGACGGGGTGATGCGGCATTCCGGCAAGCCCCCTCGCCACAAGTTCTCTCCCTCATTATTGATTGATCAAAGATTTCCGGAGTACGCCATGGCTATCGCCGTTCCCGCGAACGCGGGCACTGACCCCACCTTGAAGCAGCGGCTCAAGCACGCCGAGCGGGTCAACCGCTGGAAGGCCCAGGCCTTGATCGCGCCATTGGTGCTGTTCCTGTTGCTGGTGTTCCTGGTGCCGATAGCGGCGCTGCTCTATAAAAGCGTGGGCAACCCGGAAGTGGTCGGCGGCATGCCGCGCACCGTGACGGCCATCGCCAGTTGGGACGGTCGCGGGCTGCCCGCTGAACCGGTTTACAAAGCGGCCGCCGAAGACCTCGCCGAAGCCCGCAAGAATCAAACCCTGGGCGACTTGTCCAAACGCCTGAACATGGAACTGGCCGGCTACCGCAGCCTGCTGACCAAAACCGCCCGCGCCTTGCCGCTGGCCACTGAACCGGCCTCCTATAAGGAAGCGCTGGAAGGTCTCGACGAGCGCTGGGGCGATCCGGCGTACTGGCAAGCGGTGCGCCGCAACACCAGCAGCATCACCCCGTATTACCTGCTGGCTGCCGTCGATCATCGCATCGACGACCTCGGCGAAATCGCCCCGGCCACCCCGGACCAGGCGATCTACCTCGACATTTTTGCCCGCACGTTCTGGATGGGTCTGGTCATCACCGTAATCTGCCTGGTGCTGGCGTATCCCCTGGCTTACCTGCTGGCCAACCTGCCATCGCGGCAAAGCAACCTGCTGATGATTCTGGTGCTGTTGCCGTTCTGGACGTCGATTCTGGTACGGGTCGCAGCCTGGATTGTATTGCTGCAATCGGGTGGCCTGATCAACAGCGGCCTGATGGCCATGGGCATCATCGACAAACCGATCGAGTTGGTATTCAACCGTGTGGGTGTCTACATCTCGATGGTACATATTCTGCTGCCGTTCATGATCCTGCCGATCTACAGCGTGATGAAAGGCATCTCGCCGACCTACATGCGCGCCGCAATTTCCCTGGGCTGCCATCCGTTCGCCAGCTTCTGGCGGGTGTACTTCCCGCAGACCTATGCCGGTGTCGGCGCCGGTTGCCTGTTGGTGTTCATCCTCGCCATCGGCTACTACATCACCCCGGCGTTGCTGGGCAGCCCGAACGATCAAATGGTCAGTTACTTCGTCGCCTTCTACACCAACACCAGCATCAACTGGGGCATGGCGACCGCACTCGGCGGGCTACTGCTACTGGCGACCGTCGTGCTTTATCTGATTTACAGCTGGCTGGTGGGCGCCAGTCGCCTGCGCCTGAGCTAAGGGGGAAACGAAATGCTGAGTCCTTATATGTCGCCCATCGAACGGGCGTGGTTCTACAGTTTGCGGATTCTCTGCGGCCTGATTCTGTTGTTCCTGATTCTGCCGGTGCTGGTGATCATTCCGCTGTCGTTCAATTCCGGCAGTTTCCTGGTGTATCCGCTGCAAGGTTTCTCGCTGCAGTGGTACCACGACTTCTTCGCCTCGGCGGAATGGATGCGCGCATTGAAGAACAGCATCATCGTCGCCCCGGCGGCGACGGTGCTGGCCATGATCTTTGGCACCTTGGCGGCCATCGGCTTGACCCGGGGCGGATTCCCCGGCAAGGCGCTGGTGATGGCGTTGGTGATTTCGCCGATGGTGGTTCCCGTGGTGATCATCGGTGTGGCCAGCTATCTGTTCTTCGCACCGCTGGGGCTGGGTAACAGCTTCTTTTCGCTGATCGTGGTGCATGCGGTGCTGGGCGTGCCGTTTGTGATCATCACGGTGTCGGCGACCTTGCAGGGGTTCAACCAGAACCTGGTGCGCGCCGCTGCGAGCCTCGGTGCTTCGCCGCTGACCGCGTTTCGTCGGGTGACCTTGCCACTGATTGCGCCGGGCGTGATCTCGGGTGCGTTATTCGCCTTTGCGACGTCGTTCGATGAGGTGGTGGTGACGCTGTTCCTCGCCGGTCCCGAGCAAGCGACGCTGCCACGGCAGATGTTCAGCGGCATCCGCGAAAACCTCAGCCCGACCATTGCAGCAGCGGCAACCCTGTTGATTGCCTTCTCGGTGATCCTGCTGCTGACCCTGGAGTGGTTGCGCGGGCGCAGCGAGAAACTGCGTACCGCCCAGGTCTGAAACCGCACACCGATCACCTGTAGGAGTGAGCCTGCTCGCGATGGACTCAAGAACACCACGGGGAAGCAGACTTCCCGCGTTATCGTTTACGACCATCGCGAGCCTGCTCGCTCCTACAGTTATGTTTTGTGGTATCCAGGGGGCACGGTCATTCATGACCTGAATAGCAGACAACTCCCAATCCCCAGCTACTATTGTGCCCAGCTCCCACTCCTGTAAGAGGCTGCGCACATGAGTCTTTCCTCTTTCAAAATCGCTCACAAACTGATCACCGGGGCAGGCGCCATCGAGCAGCTGGCCGCAGAGTTGACGCGTCTGGACATCGACAACCCGCTGATCGTCACCGATGCCGCCCTTGTCAAATCCGGCACGGTCGAACTGGCCTTGGCGCAGTTGGGCGAACGCTCCTACGAAATTTTCGACCGGGTGCTGCCCGATCCGGAAATCGCCATCGTCGAGGACTGCATGCAGGTCTACCGCGACGGTGGGCATGACGGGTTGATCGGTCTGGGTGGCGGCAGCGCCATCGACATTGCCAAGAGCGTTGCGGCCTATGCCGGTTACCACGGTGCTCTGGAGGACCTGTTCGGCGTCGACCAGGTGCCACGCAAGGGGCCGCCACTGATCGCCATTCCGACCACCGCCGGCACCGGCTCGGAAGTGACTAACGTCGCGATTCTTTCCGACAAGGTCGCGCAGTTGAAGCGGGGGATTGTCAGCGACTACCTGTTGCCCGACGTGGCGCTGGTCAGTCCGCAAATGACCATGACTTGTCCGCGCAGTGTGACGGCCGCCAGCGGTGTTGACGCATTGGTCCACGCCATCGAGTCCTACCTGTCGGTCAATGCCTCGCCGATTACCGACGCCCTGGCCATCGGCGCCATCAAGCTCATCGCCAGGGCATTACCCAAGGCTTATGCCAATCCGTCGAACCTGCAAGCCCGGGAAGACATGGCCACCGCCAGCCTGATGGCCGGCATGGCGTTCGGTAATGCCGGGGTTGGTGCGGTGCATGCGCTGGCGTATCCGCTGGGTGGGCGGTTCAATATTGCCCATGGCGTCAGCAACGCGCTGCTGCTGCCCTATGTCATGACCTGGAACAAGATGGCCTGTGTCGAGCGCATGCAGGATATCGCTGAAGCCATGGGGGTGAAAACCGCTCACCTGAGTGCCGGCGAGGCGGCTGATAAAGCCGTGCAAGCCATGACCGAGTTGTGCGCAGCGGTGGAAATTCCTCAGGGCCTGCGCAGTTTCGGGGTGCCCGAAGACGCGATCCCGACCATGGCGGTAGAAGCCGCGGGGATCGAGCGCTTGATGCGCAACAACCCGCGTAAACTGAGTGCCGTCGATATCGAGAAAATCTATCGCGCGGCGTACTAGAGCCTTTACCGTTGATGGCTGATGGCAAAGGTCAATCATCGCAGTCACGGTGCGCGCGTCAAAGCATGAGGTATACAATGCGCGCCATCGTGATTCTGCTCAGAAAAGGTGCGTCATGCAGCCCTTCGTAATTGCTCCGTCGATTCTCTCCGCCGACTTCGCCCGCCTGGGTGAAGAAGTGGATAACGTCCTGGCCGCCGGCGCCGACTTCGTGCATTTCGATGTCATGGACAACCATTACGTGCCAAACCTGACCATCGGCCCGATGGTCTGTTCGGCGCTGCGCAAGTACGGCGTGACCGCGCCGATCGACGCGCACCTGATGGTCAGCCCGGTGGACCGCATCGTCGGCGATTTCATCGAGGCCGGCGCGACCTACATTACCTTCCACCCGGAAGCCACGCAGCACGTTGATCGTTCCCTGCAACTGATCCGCGAAGGTGGCTGCAAGTCGGGCCTGGTGTTCAACCCGGCGACCCCGCTGGACGTGCTCAAGTACGTGATGGACAAGGTCGACATGATCCTGCTGATGAGCGTCAACCCTGGCTTCGGCGGGCAGAAGTTCATCCCGGGCACCCTCGACAAGCTGCGTGAAGCGCGGGCGCTGATCGATGCCTCGGGCCGTGACATCCGCCTGGAAATCGACGGCGGCGTGAACGTGAACAACATTCGTGAAATCGCCGCGGCCGGTGCCGACACGTTCGTCGCCGGTTCGGCGATCTTCAATGCGCCGAACTATCAGGAAATCATCGAAAAAATGCGTTCCGAACTGGCGCTGGCTCGCCCATGAGTGGTTTTGAGCAGCTGTTCCCGGGGCAACTACCGCGGTTGGTGATGTTCGATCTGGATGGCACGTTGATCGATTCGGTCCCGGACCTGGCGGCGGCTGTGGATAACATGCTGCTCAAACTTGGCCGCCAGCCGGCCGGCATCGAAGCCGTGCGCGAATGGGTCGGCAATGGCGCGCCAGTGCTGGTGCGCCGTGCGCTGGCAGGCGGCATCGATCATTCGGCGGTCGATAACCATGAAGCGGAAAAAGCGCTGGAATTGTTCATGCAGGCCTATGGCGCGAGCCATGAGTTGACCGTGATCTATCCCGGCGTGCGCGAAACCCTCAGGTGGCTAAAAAAGCAGGGTGTCGAGATGGCGCTGATCACCAACAAGCCGGAGCGTTTCGTCGCGCCGCTGCTGGATCAGATGAAGATCGGCCGGTATTTCCGCTGGATCATCGGTGGCGACACTTTGCCACAGAAAAAACCGGACCCGGCCGCGCTGTTTTTCGTGATGAAAATGGCCAACATTCCGGCCTCGCAATCCTTGTTCGTCGGCGATTCGCGCAGCGATGTGCTGGCGGCGAAAGCAGCGGGGGTCAAGTGCGTGGGTTTGAGCTATGGCTACAACCATGGCCGGCCAATCGCCGAAGAGTCGCCGTCGATGGTGATCGACGATCTGCGCAAACTAATTCCCGGTTGCCTGGATCCGGCCGCTGAGATAACGTTGGCCGACGCTGTTCAATCCCCTCCTGGAAACTCCATCGTGGTGGTCACTCGCAAACTCTGGATGAAAGTCATGAAGGCCCTGGCCCGCTGGCGTTGGCGCGCCTGACTTGATTCTGGCCGGTTGTCCGGCACGTTTGCATACCTGACTGTTAGACCCTCAAGCCACGAGGCACCTCATGATCCGCGAAGAATTCCTGCGTTTGGCCGCTGCCGGCTACAACCGCATCCCGCTTGCCTGCGAAACCCTGGCGGACTTCGACACGCCGCTGTCGATCTACCTGAAACTGGCCGACGAACCGAACTCCTACCTGCTGGAGTCGGTGCAGGGCGGAGAGAAGTGGGGCCGTTACTCGATCATCGGCCTGCCGTGCCGCACCGTGCTGCGGGTTCACGATCATCACGTCAGCGTGACCATCGATGGCGTCGAAACCGAAAGTCATGACGTCGAAGACCCGTTGGCCTTCGTCGAAGCGTTCAAGGCCCGTTATAACGTGCCGACCATCCCCGGCCTGCCGCGTTTCAACGGCGGTCTGGTGGGTTACTTCGGTTATGACTGCGTACGTTATGTGGAAAAGCGTCTGGGCAAATGCCCGAACCCGGACCCGCTGGGCGTACCGGACATTCTGTTGATGGTTTCCGATGCGGTGGTGGTTTTCGATAACCTCGCCGGCAAAATGCATGCGATCGTGCTGGCCGACCCGGCGCAGGACGACGCTTTCGAACAAGGTCGTGCACGCCTTGAAGAGCTGCTGGAAAAGCTCCGTCAGCCAATCACGCCGCGCCGGGGCCTGGATTTCAGCAAGCAACAAGCGGCTGATCCGGTGTTCCGTTCGAGTTTCACCCAAGGCGACTACGAAAAAGCCGTCGACACCATCAAGGAATACATCCTGGCTGGAGACTGCATGCAGGTTGTGCCGTCCCAGCGTATGTCGATCGACTTCAAGGCTGCGCCAATCGACCTGTACCGGGCGCTGCGCTGCTTTAACCCGACGCCTTACATGTACTTCTTCAACTTCGGCGACTTCCACGTGGTCGGCAGTTCGCCGGAAGTGCTGGTGCGGGTCGAAGACAACCTGATCACCGTGCGCCCGATTGCCGGTACCCGTCCGCGTGGTGCCAACGAAGAAGCCGATCTGGCCCTGGAAAAAGACCTGCTGTCCGACGACAAGGAAATCGCCGAGCACCTGATGCTGATCGACCTGGGGCGTAACGATACCGGTCGGGTGTCGGAGATTGGTTCGGTGAAACTCACCGAGAAAATGGTTATCGAGCGTTACTCCAACGTGATGCACATCGTGTCCAACGTTACCGGGCAACTGAAGGCAGGGCTGACTGCCATGGATGCATTGCGGGCAATTCTGCCGGCGGGCACCTTGTCGGGTGCTCCGAAGATTCGCGCGATGGAAATCATCGACGAGCTGGAACCGGTCAAGCGTGGCGTTTATGGCGGCGCGGTCGGTTACTTCGCGTGGAACGGCAACATGGACACCGCGATTGCGATCCGCACGGCGGTGATCAAGAACGGTGAATTGCACGTACAGGCTGGTGGCGGCATCGTCGCCGACTCGGTACCGGCGCTGGAGTGGGAAGAAACCCTGAACAAGCGCCGCGCGATGTTCCGTGCCGTGGCCCTGGCCGAACAAACCCCGAACACCTGAAATCACTTGGTACCTGTGGGAGCGGGCTTGCTCGCGAAAGCGGTGTATCAGTCGACAATGATTCTGAATGACATACCGCTTTCGCGAGCAAGCCCGCTCCCACAGGGGGGCTGCGGATAAAAAAACGCGGCGTCTTCACAGGCGCCGCGTTTTTTATTGCTTGCGAATCAGAAGTCCAGTGCAACACCTACGTTGATGCCTTGCTGGGTAAAATCATCATCCTTGCGAATGCTATAGCTGGCGCGCAGTGCCAGGTCCTTGGTGAGGTTGTGACTCACCCCCAGGTTCACCCGGTTCAGGCTGGTTTGCGGAACGTAGCCTTCCAGTGTGAACTGATTACCCGGCAAGCTATTGAGGTTGATGGACACGTCCTCTGTATCGTCGTTGTACTCACGCTCGTGAGCTACTTCGCCAAACACCTGGGTTTGTGCCGTGATCTGGTATTTGCCCTGCAAGCCGATACCCAGACGCCGGGAAATACTCTCCTGATCGGCATAGGTCAGTGCTGTGGAGTTAAAGCCGTCCTCCGAGTAGCCATCGACTTCTACCTTGGAGAAGTCGGCGCTGACAAACGGCGACAGGTGCCAAGGGCTGCTGGCTTGCTGCGCGATGTCGTAACCCAGGCGAGCACTGAAGGCCTCGACGTAGCCACTGGTATCGCCTTTTTCGCCACGCTCGTTGGCGCCTAGCTGGAACTTGCGCTTGAGGCTGTCGTAATCCAGATGACCGGCCGTCAACGCCGCGTCTGCCCATACACGGTTTTGCTGATACTGGGCGAATGCCGTGCCCAGATAAGTGTTGAGCTTGTAGTCGGAATCATTGTTGCCGGCTTCGAGTTCCTGGTTGTAGAAACCGGCCACCAGACCAACACGCCAGGCGTCATCAAGGCGGTAGCTGCCACCAATGTTCAGGTTGGCTCCGTTGCCGTCGGCGCTTGCCACGCTGTCCTGGCCGTCAAAATCCTGATGTTGGCCTCCGCCGGCGACGATGGCTCGCCATTGGCCAACGCCTTGCCAGTTTTCCCAATCGGCCAGCCACTGATTGCGCAGCTCATCCTGATGCGCACGCACGGTGCCCTGGGCCATCTGTGGCAGCAGCGTCAGCTCCCACGGGGCCGCCAACAGAGAGTACGCATAATCGGCAATCAGGCGTTGCCCGGCTTCGGTGGGGTGCACCGAGTCGTTGTAGATCAGCTTGGTCGGGTCCGGTGTGGCGCTATTGATACCGAAGCGGGCGTTCTCGGTACAACCGTTGCCGCTGAAGCAGGTGGCGATGAGGTTCTGGTCGGTGGCCAGGCCAAACTGTGCCGGGTTGGCGAATGTCTCTTTGAGCAGTACCGGAATGTTGAGCGGAATGACTTCGGCATTGATGTTTTGCAGTCGGCTAACCAGTTCAGTGTTGAACTGGGCGCTTAGCTGGGACGTGAACGCTTGCAACGGGGTGCCGTTAAACGCCGGGGTAAAGCCGATATCGGGCAGCAACCAGACCATGACGTATTTGGCGCCGGCGGTTTGCAGCGTCTGCACACTGTCGGCGAGACGGCCGGCGGCGGCACTGGCCTGAGGCAGGCTGGTCACGCGGCCCTGCAGGAAGTCGTTGCCGCCACCCGAAAGGTAATACAGCGCATTCGGGTCGGCACGGAAGTTGTTCGACGGCAGGTAGCCGGCGCGGGTGCGCTCGCCGGTGGCGGAAGTGCTGGTGATCGAATCCAGAATCTGATCGGTGCGGTAACCGCCGACGGCCCAGTTGTTGCCATCGGGCTGGCCATTGCTGGCGCGCACTGCCGAGGATGATGACGCCGTCTGGTCTGGCGAGAATCCCAGTTTCCCACCGAGGATCTGCGTGGAGTTGAGCGAGCGGATTTCGCCACTGCCATCCAGATAGATCGGCCCTGTCCGATTGGTATAGCGTTGCGTCGCCCCCGCAGGACCACCCGGATCGGCAAAGGTCCCTGCGTCGTTGAGGCTGTCGCCGAAGACGACGAAGTTGGTATAGGGATTCGGCGCGGCGTTCGCCTGGGCGCAAGCCATTGCGAGCAAGCATCCTGCGAGCGGTACAAACATCGTCTGTTTGATCATGAGCAAGTCCGTTTATTTATTGTTTTAGTGAACGAAACGACAGTACCAAAAACTCCGGGCCTTTTGCCATCTGTCGCGAAGCCCTTAATAGTTTCGCGAGCAGCAGCCCCGGCCATATTGCACGCTCTGCCCAGCTAAGTTACTGTGCCGAGACGTATGAATGAGACCTTCCCCGTGTTGATCATCAGTAAACTCCTGGATCAAGTCATCAAGGCACACGCCCGCTGGCGTTGGCGCGCCTGAATTCTTTTGCCGGCCCCGCCGGCCCTGTACCGCTTTGCCTTCTTTACCTGTTTGATATGCCGCTTTGCTGGCGCTACCCCAGCATCTGCCAAAGCGCAGCGCGCTGCGGGTAAATCATTCGAAGGCCATCTTCAAAGTCAGTGAATTCAAGAGGTTCTTAACGCCATGTTGCTGATGATCGATAACTACGACTCTTTTACCTACAACGTTGTGCAATACCTCGGTGAGCTGGGCTCCCAGGTCAAGGTTGTGCGCAACGATGAACTGACCATCGCTGAAATCGAAGCCCTCAACCCTGAGCGCATCGTAGTATCCCCCGGTCCTTGCACCCCGACCGAAGCCGGGATCTCGATTGAAGCGATCAAGCATTTCGCCGGCAAGCTGCCGATTCTTGGTGTCTGCCTCGGCCATCAGTCCATCGGCCAGGCCTTTGGCGGCGATGTGGTTCGCGCCCGCCAAGTGATGCACGGTAAGACTAGCCCGGTATTTCACGAGGACAAGGGCGTATTCGAGGGCTTGAATCGTCCATTGACGGTGACCCGCTACCATTCGTTGATCGTCAAGCGCGAAACCCTGCCCGATTGCCTGGAGCTGACGGCCTGGACTCAGCTTGAGGACGGCTCGGTTGACGAGATCATGGGCCTGCGCCACAAGACATTGAACATCGAAGGCGTGCAGTTCCACCCCGAGTCGATCCTCACCGAACAGGGCCACGAACTGTTTGCCAACTTCCTTAAACAAACCGGCGGCACGCGCTAAGGACCTTTCATGAATATCAAGACAGCCCTGAGCCGAATCGTCGATCACCTCGACCTCAGCACCGATGAGATGCGCGATGTGATGCGTGAAATCATGACCGGGCAATGCTCGGATGCGCAAATCGGCGCATTCATGATGGCCATGCGCATGAAAAGCGAAAGCATCGACGAGATCGTCGGCGCTGTATCGGTGATGCGCGAACTGGCGGACAAAGTCGAACTCAAGACCCTCGATGGTGTAGTGGACGTAGTCGGCACCGGAGGGGACGGCGCCAACATTTTCAACGTATCGACCGCATCGGCTTTCGTGGTCGCTGCGGCCGGTTGCACCGTGGCCAAGCATGGCAACCGTGCAGTGTCGGGCAAGAGCGGCAGCGCCGACCTGCTGGAGGCAGCTGGTATCTACCTGAACCTGACCCCGGTTCAGGTAGCGCGTTGCATTGACAACGTTGGTATCGGTTTCATGTTTGCCCAGACCCATCACTCCGCGATGAAATACGCCGCCAGCCCGCGCCGTGAACTGGGGTTGCGGACACTGTTCAACATGCTCGGCCCGCTTACGAATCCGGCCGGTGTGAAACATCAGGTGGTCGGCGTATTTACTCAGGCACTGTGCCGGCCACTGGCTGAAGTGTTGCAGCGTTTGGGCAGCAAGCATGTGTTGGTGGTGCATTCGAAGGATGGCCTGGACGAGTTCAGTCTCGCCGCGCCGACCTTTGTCGCAGAACTCAAAGATGGCCAGATCACCGAGTATTGGGTCGAGCCGGAAGACCTGGGCATGAAAAGCCAGAGCCTGCATGGCCTGGCGGTGGAAAGCCCGGCGGCTTCCCTGGAATTGATTCGCGATGCCCTGGGCAAGCGCAAGACCGAAAACGGTCAGAAGGCAGCCGAGATGATCGTGCTCAATGCCGGTGCCGCGCTGTATGCCGCCGACCATGCCAGCAGCCTCAAAGAAGGCGTTGCCCTGGCGCACGATGCGCTGCACACCGGCCTCGCTCGGGAAAAACTCGAGGAGCTGGGTGCATTTACCGCGGTATTCAAAGTGGAGAATGAAGGATGAGTGTACCGACGGTTCTGGAAAACATTCTGGCGCGCAAAGTCGAGGAGGTCGCCGAGCGTAGCGCTCGCGTCAGCCTTGCCGAGCTGGAAAGTCTGGCCAAGACGGCCGATGCACCCCGTGGTTTTGCCAACGCATTGCTGGCCCAGGCCAAGCTGAAACAGCCGGCGGTCATCGCGGAAATCAAGAAAGCTTCGCCGAGCAAAGGTGTGATCCGCGAGAACTTCATTCCCGCCGACATCGCCAAAAGCTACGAGAAGGGTGGCGCGACCTGTCTGTCGGTGCTTACCGATATCGATTACTTCCAGGGCGCCGATGCGTATCTGCAACAGGCCAGTGCGGCGTGCAAGCTGCCGGTGATCCGCAAGGACTTCATGATCGATCCATACCAGATCGTCGAAGCCCGTGCGTTGGGCGCCGATTGCGTGCTGTTGATCGTTTCCGCTCTGGATGACGTGAAAATGGCCGAACTGGCGGCAGTGGCCAAAAGCGTCGGCCTCGATGTACTGGTGGAGGTCCACGATGGCGACGAGCTGGAGCGTGCCTTGAAGACCCTCGACACGCCACTGGTCGGGGTGAACAACCGCAACCTGCACACGTTCGACGTCAGCCTGGAAACCACCCTCGACCTGCTGCCGCGCATCCCGCGCGATCGTCTGGTCATCACTGAGAGTGGCATTCTCAATCGCGCCGATGTCGAGCTGATGGAGATCAGCGATGTTTACGCGTTCCTGGTCGGCGAAGCCTTCATGCGCGCCGAAAGCCCGGGCACTGAATTGCAGCGATTGTTCTTCCCAGAGCGCGGCGTTCCGGTCAGCGGTTCGACCCTCGATTGATTTTTTGCCGGTAAATCGGGGCGCGACCTTCGCGAGCAAGCCCGCTCCCACATATGATCGGCGTTGCCCGTAGAGCGCCACTAATGTGGGAGCGGGCTTGCTTGCGAAAGGGCCCTTAAACATTCCTGAAGATCCAAGCCTTGCGGAGTTGTCCATGAACCAGCCGATCAACATGACCATCGAAGCCGGCCTGCAGGCCGAACAGGATCTGTTGGCATCGGTCTGTGCCGGCGACGCGGAGTTTGGCCTGTTGTTCTGGCAACCGAGCGATCGCGCACTGGTCATGCCGCGCCGCTTGAGTCGTCTGCCCGGTTTCGAGGTCGCGTGCGAGGTGTCAGCGGCAGCGGGTTGGCCGGTGCTGTTGCGCGAAACTGGCGGTGAGCCGGTGCCACAGTCGGCCTCGACGATCAATATCGCGCTGGTTTACGCACCGCCACGCAACGAAGGCGATCTGAACCGCATCGAGTCCGGATACCGGCGTCTGTGCGACCCTATCTGCCAGCTGCTGGATGAGCTGGGCGGCACGTCGTCACTGGGTGAAATCGAAGGGGCGTTCTGTGATGGTCGCTTCAACGTCAACCTGGACGGGCGCAAGATGGTCGGCACCGCCCAGCGCTGGCGTCAGAGTCATGGAGGCCAACGACCGGTGGGGTTGGTGCACGGAGCGATGCTGATCGACAATGAGCGTGAATCAATGGTCGCGGCCGTCAATCGCTTCAACGAAGCCTGCGGTCTGGAGCAGCGGGTGCGCGCTGAAAGCCATATTGCATTGCATGAGAAGTTTACGGCGCCAGGGGCCCTGGCTCGTCTCGACGAACTCTACCGGCTGATGCTCAAGCAGATGTTCTGCGCCTAGCGCGTACCGAAGACCACCATGGTCTTGCCCTTGACGCCCACCAGGTTGCGTTCTTCCAGATCCTTGAGCACGCGGCCGACCATCTCGCGAGAGCATCCGACGATCCGCCCGATTTCCTGACGGGTCACTTTGATCTGCATGCCGTCGGGATGGGTCATCGCATCGGGTTGCTTGCACAGTTCCAGCAGGCAGCGCGCAACGCGACCGGTCACGTCGAAGAATGCCAGGTCGCCAACTTTGCGCGTGGTATTACGCAGGCGTTGTGCAATTTGTCCGCTAAGCACGTAAAGAATGTCGGGATCCTGCTCAGACAGTTCGCGGAATTTTGCATAACTGATTTCGGCAACTTCACATTCAATCTTGGCTCGCACCCATGCGCTGCGCTCCTGCTCCAGGCCTGCCTGTTCAAACAGCCCCAACTCTCCGAAAAAATCCCCGGCATTGAGATAGGCAATGATCATTTCCCGGCCATCATCATCTTCGATCAGGATGGTGACTGAGCCTTTGATGATGAAGAACAGTGTTTCCGAGCGGTCGCCAGCACAAATGATGTTGCTCTTGGCCTGATAGCGACGGCGCTGGCAATGCATCAACAGCTTGTCGAGGTTCTTGATCCTGGGGGTGGGGGGGGTAATAGCAACCATGGTTGTATCCCGAAAATGCTGCACGGTGTGTTTGGCTTTTTTATGAATGCAGAAGCTGGCGCCAAAGCTGGCTATGCGCCAGCGAATTGGCGCCAGCTTAACAGACACTTCCTGCAATATTCGAGCATTTACCTACAGCGTTGCAGGATATCTCTCAGGAAGGCTAACAGTGTCAATCACGGGGCCTGTGCTAAGCTGGCGACCCTTTTTTATACAGTGGAGTCTTGGCGATGAAGGCACGCATCCAATGGGCTGGCGAAGCCATGTTCCTCGGCGAATCCGGTAGCGGTCATGTCGTGGTCATGGACGGTCCACCTGAAGCTGGCGGACGTAACCTGGGCGTCCGGCCGATGGAAATGCTCCTGCTGGGTGTCGGCGGTTGCAGCAATTTCGATGTGGTCAGCATTCTCAAGAAATCCCGCCAGGCCGTGGAAAGCTGTGAAGCCTTTCTCGAGGCCGAACGTGCAACTGAAGATCCCAAGGTCTTCACCAGGATCCACATGCACTTCGTGGTCAAGGGCCGCGGGTTGAAAGAGGCCCAGGTCAAGCGCGCCATCGAGCTGTCCGCAGAAAAGTATTGCTCGGCCTCGATCATGCTTGGCGCGGCGGGTGTGGCGATTACCCACGACTATGAAATCGTCGAGCTTGGCTGAGTCGACATTCAACTATCATAAAAGCAGTGCAGACTCTGGCGATCCCAAGCTGACGTCTGCATAATGCGCCACTTTTTTCAGGGTAGTGGCCGGTCAATCGATAGGCCTCGCACCCGAACAGACAACCAAAATCGCCATCGCGAAGAGGTGTTAACCGTCCTACGCAGGTGCGTTGTTCGCATCTGACGGGCATGCTTGATCACGCGGCCGGGCCGCAAGCACATAGAGAGTTTTTAACGGTGAAAAGCAAACTCAAGCTCCACGGGTTCAATAACCTGACAAAGACCTTGAGCTTCAACATCTATGACATCTGCTACGCGGAAACCCCGCAAGACCAGCAGGCTTACGTCGAGTACATCAATAAAGAGTACAACGCGAAACGCCTGACGCAGATCCTCACGGAAGTTGTCGATATCATTGGTGCCAACATCCTGAACATTGCCAGTCAGGACTACGAACCACAGGGCGCCAGCGTCACGATCCTGATTTCTGAAGAGCCGGTAACCCCGACCGAGAGTCAGATCGAAGAATCTCCGGGCCCGTTGCCCGAGATCATTCTGGCCCACCTCGACAAGAGCCACATCACGGTGCACACCTATCCGGAAATCCATCCGGTGGACGGTATTGCAACCTTCCGTGTGGACATTGACGTGTCGACCTGCGGGGTCATTTCACCGCTTAAAGCGCTCAACTTCCTGATTCACCAGTTCGATTCGGACATCGTGACAGTGGACTACCGTGTGCGCGGTTTCACCCGTGACATTGAAGGCAAGAAGCACTTCATCGATCATGAGATCAACTCGATCCAGAACTACCTCTCCGAAGACACCCGCGACGCGTACCAGATGACCGACGTGAACGTGTACCAGGAAAACCTGTTCCACACCAAAATGCTGCTGAAGAACTTCGAACTGGATAACTACCTGTTCGGCGATGCCACCAGCAATCTGTCGTCTGAGCAGCGTGCCCAGGTGACCGAGCGGGTGAAACACGAAATGCTCGAAATCTTCTACGCGCGCAACATGCCGAACTAAGGTTCTTCGAGCACAAAAAAGGCGACTACCTCAGGGCAGTCGCCTTTTTTATTACACTGAATACTGCCCCTGTGGGAGTTGGCTTGCCTGCGAAGAGGCCCTCCCGGGAAACCAAAGTATCAGATCCGATAGGTACTCTTGGTCATCACTTTAGCCATCAGGCTCATCCCGAACTTCACGGGTGCCGGAAAACGGAACCCACCGGCATCCAGTGCGCTTTCGGCATGCTGTTCTTCGTCAATGCGCATCTGCTCAAGAATCGCCCGGGACTTTTCATCCTCGGCCGGCAGTTGCTCCAGGTGTTCGTTCAAGTGTTTGCACACCTGATCTTCAGTCGCCGCAACGAACCCCAGGCTGACTTTGTCGCTGATCAGCCCCGCAACCGCTCCAATCCCGAAGGACATGCCGTAGAACAGTGGGTTAAGAATGCTGGTGTGGCTGCCCAACTGATGGAGGCGTTGTTCGCACCAGACCAGGTGATCGATTTCTTCTTCGGCTGCATGCTCCATGGCTGCACGCACCTGCGGCAGCCTGGCGGTCAGGGCCTGGCCTTGGTACAGCGCCTGGGCGCAGACTTCGCCGGTATGGTTGATACGCATCAGGCCGGCAACGTGGCGGGTGTCTTCATCGCTCATTTTTGCATCCGGCTGGACGATGGCAGGCGATGGACGGTATGGCTGGCCACTGAAGGGCAGCAGGGTACGCATCGCGGCATCGGCTTGCAGCAGAAGACGGTCAATCGGCGAGTAGTGACGTTGGGTAGTCATGCGGACCTCCGGGGGAATCTCGGCGGCCAGTTTAACCCAATCGGCGAGGGGAAGGTTTGCGTTGGGTCATGTGTGGCGTCACCACCACTCCTGCAGGAGCCGGCTTGCTGGCGATGGCGATCTCAATGACGCCATCGCCAGCACGCCGGCTCCTGCAAGGGCAGCCTGAGAATCAGCCCGGCGGCCAGTTCATCTGGCGCTGGCCGAGTACGTGCATATGAATGTGATAGACGGTCTGCCCGCCTTCTTCATTGCAGTTCATGACCACACGGAAGCCTTTTTCGCAGCCCAGTTCCAGCGCCAGGCGCTGAGCGGTGAACAGAATGTGTCCGGCCAATGCCTTGTCGTCTTCAGTCAGGTCGTTCAAGGTTCGCACCGGTTTCTTCGGAATGACCAGAAAATGTACCGGTGCCTGTGGGGCGATGTCGTGGAAGGCCAGTACCTGGTCGTCCTCGTAAATGATCTTCGCCGGGATTTCCCGGTTGATGATCTTGGTGAACAGAGTATCCACAGCTGTTTCTCCGTTGTTTGGGCTGGCCTGAGTGTACTTACAAGGGGATGCACCAGCCCAGTGTTTTACCGTAGGACATTTCAACGAGGGCAGTGGGCTTTGATGACCATGCCTGCAATTGTCCGGTTCAACCAGCGCGAACCGAGCCGCGGCAGGAAGGCGAACCAGCGATTGCGCCGCCCGGGAATGATGATCGCGCGATTCTTTTCAAGCGCCCGCACGGTATACAAAGCGACTTCTTCGGGACTCATCAGCAGCTTGTTGCCGGCAAGTTTGTCGGTATTGAGTTGCGCGGTGCGGAAAAACCCCGTGCGGGTCGGGCCGGGGCAGAGCACCGATACCTTGACCGCGCATTTCTTCAGCTCGACGCGCAAGGCTTCGGAAAAATGCAGCACATAGGCCTTGCTGGCGTAGTAAGTGCTCATCCACGGTCCCGGCTGAAACGCGGCCACCGAGGCCACATTCAGAATTTGTCCGCCGCCTTGCAGCGCCATGCTGTTGCCGATCGCGTGGCACAGGCGGGTGAGGGCAAGGATGTTCACTTCGATCAGGTCTTGCTCGGTCATCCAGTCCTGGGCCAGAAAAGGTCCGCAGGTGCCAATGCCGGCGCAGTTGACCAGCAAATCGATGTGCCGGTCACCTTCCTCCAGTTCCAGCAGAAATCCGGACAAGCGTAGCGGTTCGCCCAGATCACAGGCACGGAACAGCACCTCGACGCCGAAACGTTGGGTCAGTTCGATCGCAATACTTTCCAGCTGATCACGTTGTCGGGCCACCAGAATCAGGCTGCGGCCGCGCCGTGCCAGGGCTTCGGCCATCGCAAGGCCGATGCCGCTGGAGGCACCAGTGATCAGAGCGTAACGGGTCATTCAGTTCTCCATCGCAAACAGCTCCGCGCCGCGACGCAGGTGTCACGGGCCTGGAGCGCTGTTCATTCTTTGGCAGAGTCTACAGGGGGCTGGGCCTCTTCGGCTGCATCGCCAGGAGAATTTGGTTGCAGTTCGTTATCGACGTCGATTTCGTCGGAAGTGGCCGAGCCGGTTCCATAGCTGCCCTGCAAGACGTTTTCGTACTCTTGCTGAATCGCCGAAAGACTCCCGGTCAATGCGCCGGCGAAGACCAGCGCGATAAAGAGCAACCACAGTAAAGACAACAGCTTTACTGCGGTGCTGTTGGGTGGGGGTGGTGGGCCATAGCGGTTTGTGGTGCTGTTGCCAGGCACGACCGTGATCACGAACGGGAAGACACTGGCTACAAATGGAACGAGGTTCAGTAGCCACAGCCAGCCTGACCAGCCGATGTCATGCAGGCGCTGAACGGTGATCTGGATGCTGATGAAGGCGATGGCAACAAACAGGATAAAGGCCAGCAAGCCACCGATGATCAGGCCGGCCGACGAGTCAGCGCCGATCAGGGCCAGGGCAATCGAGGCGAAGCCTGCGCAAGCAGCCAGCAGAGCCAGGGTCAGGACCATCGTCCAGGCAAGGTAACGCAAACGACCAATGCGCCCATCGAAGCTGAACGGGTTGAGCGCTGCGAACTGCGGCAAGGCTTCACCGACTGCGGCGTGGGTCGGGCCGTAAGGAGATAGAGGATCCGTCGGCGGGACGGGATCTTGAGAGCGGTTTTCGTCCATGTTCGAGTCATCCTTGTCATGAAACATTAGATTCAGAGTGTCGCGTCCGGGCGACTGTAAGGCCCGCCGATGGCGGCAGGCCTTACTCCATTGTCAGCGTGGCCAGCGCTTGGGTAGTTGCGCGGCATGCTCCAGAGCCTTGCGATACTCGGCATCTAGACGCGCAACCAACTGCTCGACGCTTGGCAGGTCATCGATTGCGCCCACACCCTGGCCTGCGGACCACACGGTTTTCCAGGCTTTGGCCTCATCGCTGACCGGCTTGAGCTTGGCGCCGAAGTTGATTTCGCCCTTGCCCTGCAGCGCCGCCATATCGAAACCGGCCGCCTCCAGGCTTTGGCGCATGAAGCTGGCGGGAATGCCGGACACTGCTGGAGTATGGATGATGTCTGCTGCCTGGGAAGTCAGCAGCATCTCTTTGTAAGCGTCAGGCGCATGACTTTCAGTGGTGCCGATAAATCGCGTCCCGAAGTAGGCCAGGTCCGCGCCGAGTAATTGTGCGGCGAGGATTTCATGGCCGTGATTCAGGCAGCCGGCCAACAGGAGAGTCTTGTCGAAGAACTGACGGATCTCGGCAATCAGTGAGAACGGGCTCCAGGTCCCGGCGTGTCCACCGGCACCTGCGGCCACAGCGATCAAGCCATCTACACCGGCTTCGGCGGCTTTTTCCGCGTGGCGACGTGTAGTGACGTCATGGAATACCAGGCCGCCGTAGCTGTGGACTGCATCGACCAGTTCTTTCACGGCGCCTAGGCTGGTGATCACGATCGGTACTTTGTGCTCCACGCAGATATCCAGGTCTGCCTGCAGCCGCGGATTGCTGTTGTGGACAATCAGATTGACGGCGTAGGGCGCAGGTTTGTCCAGGGTTGCCAGCCCGGCTTCGATTTCTTCCAGCCAGGCCTTGAAGCCGCTGCTCTCACGCTGATTCAACGCAGGAAAACTACCGACTACACCGTTGCGACAGCAGGCGAGCACCAATTGCGGGTTGGAAATCAGGAACATTGGCGCTGCCACCACTGGCAGACGCAGACGTTGTTCGAGCAGAGCGGGCAGCGACATTGGAAGTACCCCGTTAAATGCGGCTAGTAGGATTAGAACGGCCGAACCACGACCAGAATTACGATGGCCAGCAATAGCAGAACCGGGACTTCATTGAACCAGCGATAAAAGACATGGCTGCGGGTGTTCTCGCCACGGGCGAAGCGTTTTACCTGGGCACCGCACATGTGGTGATAGCCGATCAGCAATACCACCAGCGTCAACTTGGCGTGCATCCAGCCGCCCTGGGTGAAATAGGCGCCAGGGTTGAGGCTGATCAACCAGCCGCCAAAGATCAGTGTAGCGATCATCGCCGGGCCCATGATGCCCCGGTACAGCTTGCGCTCCATGATACTGAAGCGTTCCTTGCTGACAGCGTCTTCGCTTTGCGCGTGATATACGAACAGTCGCGGCAGGTAAAACAGACCGGCAAACCAACAAACCATACTGACGATGTGAAGCGCTTTGAGCCATAGATAAAGCATTTTTGGTTATTCCAGAATTCACGGTAGGCCGAATAGTAGAGGCTTGAGGCTCCGCACGTCACCTTGACGGTTGTCGCAGGGGCTTGCGGCCCCTATTATCGACGGCTTTCCAGTGGGTTCGTTGAGGGCAGGTTTATGGTCAAGGTCGGTATCGTCGGCGGCACGGGTTACACCGGTGTCGAACTGCTGCGTCTGTTGGCGCAGCATCCGCAAGCAGAAGTGGTTGTCATCACTTCCCGATCCGAGGCTGGCCTGGCCGTTGCCGACATGTATCCGAACCTGCGAGGCCATTACGACGGCCTCGCGTTCAGCGTTCCGGACATCAAGACCCTGGGGGCTTGCGACGTGGTGTTCTTCGCCACACCGCACGGCGTTGCCCACGCCCTGGCGGGTGAGCTGCTGGCGGCGGGGACCAAGGTCATCGACCTGTCGGCCGACTTCCGTCTGCAAGATGCCGCGGAATGGGCCAAGTGGTACGGCCAGCCCCACGGTGCGCCGGAGTTGCTCGACGAAGCGGTCTACGGCTTGCCGGAAGTCAATCGTGAGCAAATCAGGAAGGCGCGCCTGATTGCCGTACCGGGTTGCTATCCAACTGCCACGCAACTGGGCTTCCTGCCATTGCTTGAAGCCGGTCTGGCGGACACCAAAGGTTTGATCGCGGACTGCAAGTCTGGCGTCAGCGGTGCCGGTCGTGGTGCTGCGGTCGGCTCGCTGTACTCCGAGACATCGGAAAGCATGAAGGCCTACGCGGTCAAAGGTCACCGTCATTTGCCGGAAATTCGCCAGGGGTTGCGTCGCGCCGCGGGCAAGGATGTCGGCCTGACCTTCGTTCCGCACCTGACGCCGATGATCCGTGGCATTCACTCCACGTTGTATGCGACCGTAGTCGATCGCTCGGTGGACCTGCAGGCGCTGTTTGAAAAGCGTTACGCCAACGAGCCGTTCGTCGACGTCATGCCGGCCGGCAGCCATCCGGAAACCCGCAGCGTGCGCGGTGCCAACGTTTGCCGGATCGCGGTGCATCGTCCACAGGACGGCGATCTGGTGGTGGTGCTCTCGGTGATCGACAATCTGGTCAAGGGCGCGTCGGGTCAGGCGGTGCAGAACATGAACATCCTGTTCGGGCTGGATGAGCGTCTGGGTCTGTCCCACGCCGGCATGCTGCCTTGAGGCCTTAATGCTGCTCAGTAAAAAGGCCCTTTATACGGGCCTTTTTGCATTCCGGGTCGGCGCCTGGGTTGGTTGATATACCATAACAATAGTTGACCGCTTTTCTAGGAGAAGCGGATAATGCGCGTCATCACGCAATATGACGGCGTAACGCCGGGAGATAGTCAGCATGAGCGTCGAATCCTTCACCCCCACGGCTTTGCAATTCACCCACGGTGCCGCGCACAAGGTGAAGAGCCTGGTCGATGAAGAGGGGAATGATCGCTTGAAGCTGCGCGTATTCGTTACGGGCGGCGGTTGTTCAGGTTTTCAGTACGGCTTCACCTTCGATGAAGAAGTGGCCGAAGACGACACCATTGTCGAGCGCGAGGGTGTGAGTCTGGTTGTCGATCCAATGAGCTTCCAGTACCTGGCGGGAGCCGAGGTGGATTACCAGGAAGGTCTGGAAGGTTCGCGTTTTGTCATCAAGAACCCGAATGCGACTACGACCTGTGGTTGTGGCTCTTCGTTCTCGATCTGATCAGCGAGTCTGCATTACCCAGCGCCGCATGGCTCCAGAGCCCTGCGGCGTTTTGCTGTCTGGAGGATTTACGCGGGGTAGATGGCACCGAGTACGCGCAAGCCGCGGGCGCCGGTAACGCTTGGGCGGTTGGCGGCGATGCCTTCCAGGCAGCAATGCGCCAGCCAGGCGAAGGCCATGGCTTCGACCCAGTCAGGGTCTACATCGTAAGCGGCAGTGCTGCTGACTTTTGTATTCGGTAGCAGGCTGGCCAGGCGGTTCATCAGCGTGGTGTTATGCGCGCCCCCGCCGCATACCAACAGTTCCCGAGTGTCTGTCTGGGCACTCTGCAGCGACTCGACGATGGTCAGAGCGGTCAGTTCAAGCAATGTTGCCTGCACGTCTTCTGCCGCGAAGGTCGACAAGTGCGAAAGATGCTGTAGCAGCCACGGCAAGTTGAACACTTCGCGGCCGGTGCTCTTCGGGCCTTTGGTGACAAAAAATGGATCGCCAAGCAGGGCCTTCAGCAGTGTCGGTTCGACCTTGCCCGTAGCGGCCCATTGGCCGCCGCGATCATAGTTGTGGCCACGCTCCCGATGGATCCAGGCATCCAGCAACACATTTCCCGGGCCGCAGTCGAAGCCTGCAACAGGCTGGCCGGGCTCGATCAGGCTGAGGTTGCTGAAGCCGCCAACGTTCAAGACTGCGCGGTTGCCTTCCCGCTCTTCAAACAGGGCTTCATGAAAGGCTGGAACCAGCGGCGCGCCTTGCCCGCCAGCGGCTACATCGCGGCTGCGGAAGTCACTGACCACGGTGATGCCGGTCAGTTCGGTCAACAGGGCCGGATTGCCAATCTGTACAGTGAACCCGCGCGCCGGTTCGTGGCGAATGGTCTGGCCATGGCTGCCGATCGCGCGAATGTCGTGAGGTTCGAGTTGCTGCTGGGCAAGGAGGGCGTGAATGCCCTGTGCTGCCAGACTCACCCAGTTCTGTTGGGCGATGGCGGAGCGGGCGATTTCGTCCGGACCGCTGGCGCACAAGCCAAGCAGCTCGGCGCGCAGGGATTCGGGCATGGGGATGTAGTGCGTGGCAATCAGCTTGATCGCCGGGGTCAGTTCGATCAGTGCAATGTCCAGTCCATCCAGGCTGGTCCCGGACATCACACCTATATAGCGCGTCATGGCTTAGCGCTTCGAAGCCAGCATGGTGGACTTCTCTTGATCCATGCGCGCCATCAGCGGCTGGCTCTGTGCGAGGAAGCGTGCGCGTTCGCCCTTGGAGATCGGATCGGCCATCGCTACTTTTTGGCCCAGCGGGTCAACGTGTACACCATTGACCTGGAACTCATAGTGCAGGTGCGGACCGGTGGACAATCCAGTGGTACCGATGTAGCCGATCACCTGGCCCTGTTTGACCGCGCCGCCGGTCTTCACGCCTTTGGCGAAGCCTTGCATGTGGCCATACAGCGTGGTGTAGGTAGCGCCGTGCTGGATGATCACGGTGTTGCCATAGCCGCCACGACGCCCCGCCAGCAGAACTTTGCCATCACCGGCGGCCTTGATCGGAGTGCCGCGTGGTGCTGCATAGTCAACGCCTTTGTGGGCGCGGATCTTGTTCAGGATCGGGTGTTTGCGGCCCATGGAAAACTTCGAACTGATGCGGGCGAAATCCACCGGTGTACGGATGAACGCCTTGCGCATGCTATTGCCGTCAGCGGTGTAGTAGCTGCTATTGCCTTGTTTGTTGGTGTAACGCACGGCGGTGTAGGTCTTGCCGCGGTTGGTGAAGCGTGCCGACAGGATCGGGCCGTTACCGACAGCCTTGCCATTGACGACCTTCTGCTCGTAGATGACGTCGAACTCGTCACCCTGGCGAATATCCTGGGCAAAGTCGACGTCGTAGCCAAACACGCTGGCCATGTCCATGGCCAGGCTGTGAGACAGGCCGGCGCGAGCGGCGGACTGCGACAGTGAGTTGTTGATCACTCCGTGAACATACGCGGAGCGCACGGTCGGCTTGGCGGTAGTGCGGTTGAACGTGTAGCCCTTGTCGTTTCTGGTCAGGCTGATGCTTTCCAGGTCGTTCAGCTTGCTGTGCAAATTGGTCAGTTGACCGTCGGGGCTCAGTTCGAATTCGAGTTTCTGTCCGTGTTTGAGCTGGCTGAATTGCTTGGCCTGCTTGTTGCTGGCCAGCAGTTCATGCACAGAGGTGGTTGGCAGGCCGACTTTCGCGAACAGCGTGGAAAGCGTATCGCCTTTGCCGACGATCACTTCCCTGTGGGTTTCAGCCTTCTTTTCTTCGGCGGCCGGTGCGGATGCAGTTACCGGCGCCTGTGCCTGTGCCGGTTCCGGTGCAGCTACGGGTGCAGTCTGGGCGGTTTCCTGGGTGTCCTCTGCGCTGTTTTCTATCTGCGCGAAGGGCGAGGCTGTTGACTCATTTGTGGCTTGGACGGCGTCAGCAGCGTCTTGATCTTGTGTCAGTTGTTCAGCAGGACTTTCCAGTTCAAGACTCAGGGTCGTCTTTTTGGCTTCAACATCGCTGGAAGGGAATACCAGGAGCGCCAGGCTGAGAAGGGCGGCGATCCCACTTGCGGCAAGCAGGTGGGTCTTCGGGTAAAGCGGTGGCGCTTTAGACGGTTCAGTGGTCATAAGTGATTTTGACTTTGAAAAATGATGAATTGGAAAAGATGAATGACATGATGAAGATGAAATAACTGTATAAAATATAACCAAATCATCTCTGAAGCAAGTCCGTGGGTGCTCTGCCTGTGGATTGGCGTCCGTGCGCCGGGCAAAACTTGTATTTGACGCGCGATCTTGTATGGTTGGTTCCCTTTGATTCTGAGCCTTGCAGGTTGGTTATGAAGTCGGTTGAAGAGCAGCTAGCGCTGATCAAACGTGGTGCGGAAGAACTGTTGGTCGAGTCCGAGCTGATCGAGAAGCTCAAGCGTGGCCAGCCACTGCGTATTAAGGCAGGCTTCGATCCGACCGCTCCGGATCTGCACCTGGGTCATACCGTGCTTATCAATAAGCTGCGCCAGTTCCAGGAGCTGGGGCATCAGGTGATCTTCCTTATTGGTGACTTCACCGGGATGATCGGTGATCCGAGCGGCAAGAGCGCCACGCGTCCTCCGCTTACCCGTGAGCAGGTTCTCGAGAATGCCGAGACCTACAAGACTCAGGTGTTCAAGATTCTTGATCCGGCGAAAACCGAGGTGGCGTTCAACTCCACCTGGATGGATCAGATGGGGCCTGCGGACTTCATTCGCCTGACTTCGCAGTACACCGTGGCGCGCATGCTCGAGCGCGATGACTTCGACAAGCGCTACACGACCAACCAGCCAATTGCCATTCACGAGTTCCTCTATCCGCTGGTTCAGGGTTACGACTCGGTCGCTTTGCGTGCGGACGTCGAGCTCGGTGGTACCGACCAGAAGTTCAATCTCCTGATGGGTCGTGAGCTGCAGCGTGGTTATGGTCAGGAGGCTCAGTGCATTTTGACCATGCCGTTGCTGGAAGGTCTGGATGGCGTGAAGAAGATGTCCAAGTCGTTGGGCAACTACGTCGGTATCCAGGAAGCACCGGGCGTAATGTACGGCAAGCTGGTTTCCATTCCGGATGCGTTGATGTGGCGCTACTTCGAGCTGCTCAGCTTCCGCTCCATGGAAGAGATCAATGCATTTCGTGCTGATGTGGAGGCAGGGGCCAACCCGCGCGACATCAAGATCAAGCTGGCCGAAGAGATCGTTGCGCGTTTCCATGGTGAGGAGGCTGCGGCTAACGCTCATCGCGCGGCGGGTAACCGCATGAAGGAAGGCGAGCTGCCGGATGATCTGCCGGAGGTCGAATTGACTGCTGCCGAAGATATGCCTATTGCTGCCGTCCTTAATAAGGCGGGCCTGGTGAAGAACTCGGCGATGGCGCGGGACCTTCTTGGTTCGGGCGGTGTGCGTATAGATGGTGAAGTGGTTGATCGCACCTTTATATATGCAGTGGGTGCGACCCATGTTTGCCAGGCTGGCAAGAAGGCTTTTGCACGAATTACGCTGAAAGCCGAATAAAACCGAAATAGAGGTTGACGGCGAATTTTAGAAGCCTATAATTCGCCCCACTTCCGGCGCAGTCGAAACGGAAAACTCCTTGGTAAACAATGAGTTACGCAGTTTTCGACAGTAAGTTGCTTCAGTTCATCGAAGCCGAAAGGGAGTTGAAAAAGAGGTGTTGACAGCAGCGTGTAACGCTGTAGAATTCGCCTCCCGCTGACGAGAGATCGAAAGCGCAAGTGGTTGAAGTTGTTAAGGATTCCTTGAAAACTTCTGAAAATAACC
>NZ_LMLH01000012.1 GCF_001421885.1 Pseudomonas sp. Leaf48 | reverse complement strand
TCGGCCATCGTGGTTTAACGGGGCGCCCAAATCTAAAGCCAAAGCGAGGCGGCCTGACAGCCGACCTGAATTCTAGTGAGCACGTTCCCCTGTAGGAGCGAGCTTGCTCCCACAATTGGATCGTAGACAGGTCCCTTAATCAGGTCGGCTRTCAGGCCGCCTCGCTTTGGCTTTGGCTTTTGATTTTCTTGCCCCCTCGAGAGGCCGAGTGGWGGTTCTGCGCAGTGGGCAAMCCGGCATGGATGCCGGGTTAGCCGCGCTGGGCCAWGGATGGCCCATCGCGGCGGGCCCACGGAGCAGGACCGGAGCGAGGGCATGCCGAGCCTMRGCGAGGCACCGAACGTCAGGGGCAAGAGCCCTTGGTTACTTGGGGCTTTTCCAAGTGAGTCGCTGTAAGAGCGAAACCATAAGTGGCCGTTACCGCAGGAATGGAAGGATGGCCCATCGCGGCGGGCCCACGGAGCAGGACCGGAGCGAGGGCATGCCGAGCCTAGGCGAGGCACCGAACGTCAGGGGCAAGAGCCCTTGGTTACTTGGGGCTTTTCCAAGTGACTCGCTGTAAGAGCGAAACCATARGTGGCCGTTACCGCAGGAATGGATATGCACCTAATCCAAATATCCACCTGGAGCCCTCTAACCTAAAGTGAACAGCATTACGCTCCCACAGGGGATTTTCACTGGACCGGCAGGAAATTGAGAAACAACAGGCTCTGCGCGTAATTCAAGCCAATGCGCCGATAACGCTCGTCGAGCATCTGGGTCAGCAAGTCCAGGCGCGCGACGATCTTGCCGAACTCCACGGCAAAACTCAGGTTGCTGCCCTCTTCCGAGATTTCATTGGAGAACAGCAAGGGCTGGCCCTCCCTGTTTTGCCGCTGGCTCAGAATCCAGGTGGCTATCTCGATATTGCGCGCGGCGTTACTGACGAAGGTCGGGTTGATCGCGTCTGTCATGTAAAACTCAAGGCGATTGCCGTGGGCCGTGACCAGCATGCTGCCGATGGCATAGATGAAGGCCCCGACCCGGTCACCGAGAAACTCCGGGCTCATGGCAAAGCGCAGGGCCGCCAGGTCCTTTTTGCCACCCAGGGTGGGCAGCGGTTGCTCCTGCTCGATGGCCAGGCGCACTTGCTTGACTGCGGTGCGGACATCGAGGAAACCGGATTTTTTCAGCTCGTCGGGGTTGCGCAGGTAAAGCTTGCCCATGATCCGGTAGAGGCTGTCGAGATTGTCGCGCATCGCCAGGGTCGCCATGCGGTCGACGCTGGTTTGCAGAAACTCCTGGGGCTTGCCTTCGCGCATCTGAGTGAAGATATCGCTGCCCTGCTGCTGGCTGCAGCCGGCAAAAAGCAAGATCGCCAGGCCGGCCGGCAGCCAGCAATGCTTTCGCAACAGAGCGCTGATAACAGGTAAAGCTTGAGCCATGGGGTCTTGAACTTGGCATGGGCCAACGGTGGGGATCGCCGCAGGCTGCCCATGGATAGAGCCGCTCAATTCGAAAAAGTGCAGTGTCGGCAGGCATCAATCGATCATCGGTGACGCCGGCACCGATAGCGCTGGCCTGGATTGTGCGTCAGGATGGAGTGATCGCCATCCCCAAGGCGGTCAGTCCCGAACATGTACGACTCAACGCCCACGCGGCGGATTTTCAACTTGAGGCCGGGGATCTGGAGGCGCTGGACCAAGCTTTTCGTGCGCCACAACGCAAACAGCCGTCGGCCATGGTCTAAGCCAATACAGCCTGTCAGAGAGCTTCGTCATGAGAAGCACCGATCCGCTGGACACCTTTAACCTGCAACGCTTCATACAGGCGCAGGACCCGGTATTCGACCGGGTCCAGGCCGAGTTAGGTGCTGGTCACAAGCGCAGTCACTGGATGTGGTTCATCTTCCCGCAGTTTGCCGGGCTGGGCGGCAGTGAGATGTCCCGGCACTTTGCCATTCACTCGCGGGAAGAAGCCCTGGCCTATCTGGATCATCCCTTGCTGGGTGCAAGGTTACGCACTTGCACTCAGGAAGTGCTTAACATCCAGCAGCGCTCGGTTGCAGCGATTTTCGGCCATCCGGATGACCTGAAATTTCACTCATCGATGACGCTGTTCGCCGAGGTAGCAGACCGGGATAGTCCGTTCCACCAGGCTCTGGACCGCTATTTTCACGGCATTCTGGATGCCTGGACGTTGTCGTTGATGGACTTAAAACAGGCCCAGTTGCCCACCAATCAGGGTTGAGAAATCGTCGTCGACAAACGGCAGAATCGCGTCCGCCACCGGTTGCAGCTGCCGGGTGATGTAGTGGTCGTAATCGATGGGTGCGCTGCGAATTTCCAGCGGCTCGGGGCCCGCGACGGTGATCACGTAGCTGATCCATCCGCCGTTCTGGTATTGACGCGGGCGGCCCTGAAGATCGTTGTAGTCGTCGGCGATCCGCGCCGCGCGCACGTGGGGCGGCACGTTACGCTGATAGTCGTCCAGGGTACGGCGCAGGCGTTTGCGGTAGATCAGCCGGTCATCGAACTCCCCGGCCAGCGTCTTGCGCACGTAGTCGCGCACGTAATCCTGATAGGGTTTGCGCTGGAAGATCCGCGAGTACAGCTCCTGCTGGAATTGCCGGGCCAGCAGCGACCAGTCGGTGCGCACGGTTTCCAGGCCCTTGTAGACCATTTCTTCGCTACCATCGGCGCGCGTCACCAGCCCGGCATAGCGCTTCTTGCTGCCCTCTTCCGCGCCGCGAATGGTTGGCATCAAAAAGCGTTTGTAGTGGGTTTCGAACTGCAATTCCAGGACGCTTTGCAGGCCGTACTCCTGCTGCACATGTTCGCGCCACCACTGATTGACGTGGTCCACCAGCGCATGACCGATCTGCGCGGCTTCCTGCTGACCGTGAGCGCGACGCAACCAGACAAACGTCGAGTCGGTGTCGCCATAGATCACCGCGTGGCCCTGGGCTTCGATCAACTGGCGGGTACGCAGCATGATCTCGTGACCACGCAAGGTGATGGACGACGCCAGCCGCGTATCGAAGAAGCGACAACCGCTGGAGCCGAGCACACCGTAGAACGCGTTCATGATGATCTTCAGCGCCTGGGACAGCGGTGCGTTGTGCTCGCGCTTGGCGGTTTCCCGACCCTCGGCGACCCGCGCGACGATGGCCGGCAGACAATGTCGGGTGCGCGAAAACCGCGCCCCGCGAAACCCCGGGACCGACTCGCTGTCATCCGGAAGCCTGAGCCCTTCGATCAGCCCCACCGGGTCGATCAGGAAGGTGCGGATGATCGACGGATAGAGGCTTTTGTAGTCAAGCACCAGCACCGATTCGTATAACCCCGGTTGCGAGTCCATGACAAAACCACCGGGGCTGGCTTGCGGTGGTTTGCCGCCGAGGTTTGGCGCGACAAACCCCTGGCGATGCATCAACGGCATATACAGATGAGTGAACGCCGCCACCGAACCACCGCTGCGATCGGCCGGCAGACCGGTGACGCTGGCGCGTTCCAGCAGGAAGGTCAGCAACTGGGTCTTGGCGAAAATCCGTGTCACCAGTTCGCAGTCCTTGAGGTTGTACTTGGCCAGCGCCGGTTTGTCCTCGGCGAACATGCGGTTGATTTCGTCCATGCGCTGGTACGGCGTGGCGATCGACTTGCCCTCGCCGAGCAGGGTTTGGGCGACATTTTCCAGGCTGAACGAGGGGAAGCTCCAGGTCGCCGAACGCAGGGACTCGATGCCGTCGATGATCAGCCTGCCTGCCGCCGAGGCGAAGTAATGATTGCCGCTGCCATGTTCGCGCCACTGCATTTCCTCGCCGCCACGCCCCAGTTTCAGGGGCACGGCCAGGCGTCTTGCGTGCTCATGCAGGATGCGCAGATCGAACTGCACGACGTTCCAGCCAATGATCGCGTCGGGGTCGAAACGGGCAAACCATTGGTTGAGCTTTTTCAGCAGCAAGGTACGGGAGTCGCAGTACTCAAGCTGGAAATCCACCTCGCTATCGTCGCCATTGGGCGGACCGAGCATGTACACCTGACGCTCGCCGCAGCCTTCCAGGGCAATGGAGTACAACTCGCCCTGTGCCGTGGTCTCGATGTCCAGGGAGACCAGTTTGAGGTTCGGCCGATAGTCGGGGTCGGCTTTCATCTGGGCGTCGAGCAGCACGCCCTTGTCGTTCGGTGTACCGGTAAAAACGACGGGAGCGGTGATGAATCGCTCCATCAAGTAGCGCTCCGGCGGCCGCACGTCGGCCTCGAACACCTCGACACCGGCCCTGCGCAGCGCAGTTTCCAGGCGCATCAACTGTCCATGCTGCTGGCAGTACAGGCCCAGGACGGGACGATGTTCGAAATCCTCCAGGGCCAGGGCTTTGAGTTCGACATTCTTCTCACCCTGCAACAGCGCCTCGGCCTGCTGCCGTTGCTGGGCCGGAATGAACGCCACCGACGGTTGATGAGGCAGGCGGATGCACCGGGGACCGGCATCGGTCGCCAGCCAGAACTCGACTTCGGTGCCGGCCGGGGTATCGCGCCAATGCCGGGTCAGGACGAAGCCCTGCTGTAAATCCACCACTGCAACCTCAGATTTGATTCAGAAGGGGATTCTACCTGTCATGGGCCGCGATAGCGCGCAGGTCGATCCCCTGTGGCGAGGGGGCTTGCCCCCGCTTGAGTGCGCAGCACTCACAAGATCTTTGGTGCTGGGACATTTTAGGGGGCTGCTTCGCAGCCCGACGGGGGCAAGCCCCCTCGCCACAGGCAAGCCCCCTCGCCACAGGCAAGCCCCCTCGCCACAGGCAAGCCCCCTCGCCACAGGCAAGCCCCCTCGCACAGGCAAGTCCCCCTCGCCAATGGGCGGTTTACTGCAGAAAAACCGCTGAATGCCGTTTTTTGCGTGTTATCTGCCGCTTTCGCCCTTGCCCTCAGCGCCTGTGTCTACGATTCTTCATGAACAACGACAACACCCGAGTAACCACCATGAAAACCGTCGCTCAATTGCTCAAGCTCAAAGATCAGAAGAATCAGGAAGTGCACCAGATCAAACCCGATCACATGGTGCTCGAAGCCCTGATGAAGATGGCCGAGAAAAACGTCGGTGCCTTGCTGGTGGTTGAAAATGACGAGGTGCTGGGCATCATCAGCGAGCGCGACTATGCGCGCAAACTGGTGCTCCATGGCCGCTCTTCGGTGGGCACGCCGGTGCGCGATATCATGGTATCGCCGGTGATCACCGTCGATACCCATCAAACCGTGGACACTTGCCTGGGCATCATGTCCGACAGACGCCTGCGTCACCTGCCGGTGGTGGAAGGTGGCAAGCTCATCGGTCTGCTGTCGATCGGCGACCTGGTCAAGGAAGCGATTGCCGAACAGGCCGAATTGATTCGCCAGCTGGAGCAGTACATCCGCGGCGAATGACACGCCCCCTCTGTAATTGAATGGCCTCGCCCAAGCCGAGGCGTCTACGCATGGGTCAGCCACAGCCGTTATCTGATCGTTGCCCTGTGGCAGCTGGCTTGCCAGCGATGGCGATCTTGCACATGCCATCGCCGGCAAGCCGGGCTCCTACAGTGGTTTCATGCTGATCAAGCGGGCCAATGCCGGGCAAACACCGGCGCCAATACGGGATGGCGGTCGATTCGCTCAAGCCAGGCGAAAAAACCCGGCCGGGCACTGCGCAAATGCTCGCGGCTACCGGCCCACCGCGATATCACCGCCGCCAGCACATCCAGCGCCCCGGGTGTCTCGCCCCCCAGGTACAACTCGCCGGAAAACTGATCGGCAAACACGTCCCAACTCCAATGCAGGCGTTTGCGCGCACCGGCCATGAGGTTTTGCCTTGACGCTTCATCCGTCGTGGACAGCCAGCGCTCCGGGTAATCGATCACGCCAATGGCCGCATAGCAATTGCTGACGATGTAGGCCATGCCACGGATGGCCTGGTCGCGTTCGGCGGGATCTTGCGGCAACAGCCCCGAAGCGGGAAATGTCAGCCCGAGGTGAATCAGGATCGCCGCACTCTCGGTCAGGACGCTGCCGTCGGGGAGCTGTAACGTCGGAATCTGCTTGAGCGGGTTGAGCTTCTCCAGCGCCTGCGCCGCCTGCACAGATGACTCGACATCGATAAAACGATAAGGGATTTCACACAGCTCCAGAGCTGCCTCTATCGCCGCGGCGCCGGAATTCTGATGGCCGTAGAGCTGATACATAAACCTCTCCTTGCAGACTGCGGTCGCGCCAATGCCGATCAGTGTAGAAGGCCCCATCGGCCCTGCCCTGGCCATCCGACGACCGCATCATCATCGCCAGGTGCGCCAAGGCATGGGTCCTATCATTGCTGTCGATGGTCACCATCAGCGCAATGAAGTTCTCATAAAAAATCCGCGGCGTAACATCTGCTCCATACCAACCCATAACACCCCGGAGCACACCATCATGAAACGCCAGGTCCTTCTCGGCATCGCTTTCTCGGTTTTTGCAGTTAACGCTTTCGCCGCTACCTCTGCTCAACCTGTGGTCGCTGAAGGCGGCTCGGATCGTCTGATTGAAAGCCGTGTGGCTGAAGGTGGTTCTGATCGACTGATCGAGAATCGTGTGGCTGAAGGTGGTTCTGATCGCTTGATCGAAAACCGTGTCGCTGAGGGTGGTTNCGTGTGGCTGAAGGTGGTTCTGATCGACTGATCGAGAATCGTGTGGCTGAAGGTGGTTCTGATCGCTTGATCGAAAACCGTGTCGCTGAGGGTGGTTCTGATCGACTGATTGAAAACCGTGTGGCTGAAGGTGGTTCTGATCGACTGATCGAGAATCGTGTGGCTGAAGGTGGTTCTGATCGCTTGATCGAAAACCGTGTCGCTGAGGGTGGTTCTGATCGACTGATTGAAAGCCGTGTGGCTGAAGGTGGTTCTGATCGACTGATCGAGAATCGTGTGGCTGAAGGTGGTTCTGATCGCTTGATCGAAAACCGTGTCGCTGAGGGTGGTTCCGATCGCCTGATCGAGAATCGTGTGGCTGAAGGTGGTTCTGATCGACTGATCGAAAACCGCGTTGCTGAAGGTGGTTCCGACCGACTGATCCAGAACCGTACTGCCTGAATGCTTGGCTTCACTGCGGCACTCAAGGAAAACCCGGCCTCATCAGCCGGGTTTTTTACGTCTGCAACAAACTAATGTCACTTCGCCCGCGCCATACAGCGCTGATAACGCTCATCGACCCGTTTGGCGAACCAGGCCGTGGTGAGTTTGCGGGTGATCTTCGGGCTTTTCAGCTCAATTCCCGGCAATACCGCCCGTGGCAGTGATCGACCTTCGGCCTTTTCGGCCAGCGCAAAGACCCGCCGATACAGCTTCGTGTTCTCGAACGCCAGACTATTGCCCTGCTCCAGTTGCGCGCGGATCGTCGGATTGCGCATGTCCAGTTGCTTGCCAAGACTGCGCACGGCCAACTCCGTGGTCCCGGGCATGATCGAACCATGGAGCACCAGATCGCCATCCAGTGCCAGGGTTTTGCCCGAAGCCCGGCTCACCGCACTCTGGAATGCGGCATTGCGGCTGGCGTACCAGCCGGCATTGAAATCGGCGAAACGATACAGCGGCTGCTGGTAGCTCACCGGATATCCGAGTAAATGGGCGATACCGAAATACATGCCACCGCGTCGGCTGAACACTTCCTGGCGGATCGAGCCGTTCACCGGATACGGATAACCCTTGGCTTGCTGTTCGGCGAAATCGATGCTGACCTGCATCGGCCCGCCGGTATGCACCGGGTTGAAACCGCCAAACAGCGTCTGCCCCATGGGCACCATGTTGATGAAATCATCGAAAATCCTGCTCAGCTCCTTCTCACTGCGTGCCGCATTCAGGCGATCGCTATAGCTTTTGCCGCCGGGAGCCTTCAACTGCAACGCTGCGCTGACCAGCAGGCCAGGAACATGCGCCTTGGCCGCACGGCGGTCGATCTCGTCACGGGCGATCTTGCCCAGCCCCGGCACCGACGGGTCGACCTGAAAGGTCGACTCCTGCTCGGTTACGGCCAGCACCGAGCAGAGGTTTTGCGTGGTCGGCGAGATGTTCTGCGCAGCAAATGCCGCCTGAATGTCGGTGGCCCAGCCTTGGCGGTCGACCGTCTTGGCCGGCAGCAGGCGGACGATTTCGGCCTTCACTTCGGCCGGATTGCGCACAGCGGCCTCCTGGGTCCGTTGGCTGCCGCAGCCGGCCAGTACCAGTAATACGGCGACGCTTGAAATAAATCGTTTGGCTTGCATGTCGTTCCATCAAATCCGTTGAGCCAGGTAAACCATACGACCAATGGCATGGCGCAGGCCATGACCGTGCCCAAAGTTTGCCGTTCATGCCGCTGAAATTGCCCAGCCACGGTTCCTCAGGTTTCTGCGCTGGCAGAAATTGCCCCTATACCTCGCAGAAAACGCATTTCGCGACATTATTGATAACGACTATCATTTGCGCGTGGAGTCGTATTTGCGCAAGGAGTCCCGCGCCGGCCCTTTATTTTTTCATCGGCGGCGCGCCGCCAGGACCATGCATGAAACCTTTCGCCCGACTCGGCGTTTTTTTTCGCCCGACGCTACTCACCCTGTTTTGCTCCCTCAACGTGACGGCTCACGCCGCACCTGCCGATACATCCCAGGCTGAAGGCCAACCGCTGGTGCTGGGCGACGTCAACATCGACGCCCAGGCTCCCACACCGTCACAATTACCCCCGGTATACAGCGGCGGTCAGGTCGCACGCGGCGGGCAACTGGGTGTGCTGGGCAACCAGGACATCATGGACGTACCGTTCAGCATGACGTCCTATACGGAAGAATTGATCCGCGACCAGCAAGCCGAAACAGTCGGCGACGTGCTGCTCAACGATTCATCGGTGCGTCAGGCCTCCGGGTACTCCAACCAGGCCCAGAGCTTCATGATTCGCGGCCTGCCCCTCTACGGCGACGACATTTCCTTGAATGGCCTTTACGGCATCCTGCCGCGGCAGATCATTTCCACCGATGCCGTGGAGCGAGTGGAAGTCTTCAAGGGGCCAAACGCCTTCATCAACGGCGTCACCCCGACCGGCTCCGGTATCGGCGGCGGCGTCAACCTGCAACCCAAGCGCGCCGGTGACGTGCCGTTGCAGCGGTTCACCACGGACATCAGCGACGACGGGCGCATCGGCCAGCACCTGGATATCGGCCAGCGCTTTGGCGAGGACAACCGCTTCGGTGCACGTATCAACCTGTCGCAACGCGAAGGCGACACTGCCATCGATGACGAGAACCAGCGCTCCAAGCTTTTCGCCCTCGGCCTTGATTACCGCGGCGACGCCCTGCGCCTCTCCGGCGACTTCATCTATTCCAAAGAACGGGTCAATGGCGGGCGCAGCTCGGTCAATATCGGCGACGCCACCGACATTCCGGATGCACCATCGGCCGACACCAACTATGCGCAGAAGTGGGGCTTCAGCGAGATCGAAGACACCTTGGGCATGCTGCGTGCCGAGTACGACCTGAACGACAGCTGGACCGCTTACGCCGCCGCGGGTGCCAAGCACACCCGAGAAGTCGGCAACTACGACTCCACCACCCTGGTGGGCAACGATGGCAGTTCGGTGACCAGCGGTTCTTACATTCCCCATGAAGAGGACAACACCAGCGCCATGGCGGGTCTCAATGGCGCCTTCAACACTGGAGCCGTCAGCCACCGGCTCAATTTCGGCCTGGCCGGGATCTGGACCGAACAGCGCAACGCCTACGATTTCGACCAGAACGATTACCCGAACAACATCTACGACCCGATCGACGTTCCGGCGCCTGGGGGCGGTTACTCTGGCGGGGACCTGGGTGACCCGGGCATCACCGGTAAATCCTTCATGCGCAGCGTCGCAATGTCCGACACCCTGGGGTTTATCGATGATCGCCTGCTGATAACCCTTGGCGTACGCCGTCAACAGCTGGTTGTGCAAGGCTATGACTATGACACCGGAAGCCGTACTTCCAACTACGATGAGTCGATCACGACTCCGGTGTACGGCATCGTGTTCAAACCATGGGACCACGTGTCGTTCTACGCCAACCGTATCGAGGGTCTGACCAAGGGGCCGACAGCGCCGACCACCTCCGGCTCGCGAGTCGTGGTCAACGGCAATGAAGTCTTTGCACCGTCGCGCACCAAGCAGGTCGAAGCCGGCGTAAAAGTCGACATGGGCACCTACGGCGCGACCCTGGGCGTGTACCGCATCGAACAGCCGGCCGATGGTTATACCCAGGTCATCGACGACAGCACCGCCGTGTTCGTACACGATGGCGAACAGATCAACAAAGGCGTTGAATTGAATGTCTTCGGCGAGCCGATTGACGGTCTGCGCCTGCTCAGCGGCGTAACCGTGATGGACACCGAACTTAAAAACACCCAGGACGGCCTCAACGACGGCAACCAGGCGGTTGGCGTTCCCAGCTTCCAGTTCAACGCTGGCGTAGATTGGGATGTGCCCGGCATGCAAGGCGTAGCGCTGAGCGGACGGATGTTGCGCACCGGCGGCCAGTACGCCGACGCGGCGAACAACCTCAGCCTGCCGACCTGGAACCGCTTCGATGTCGGCGCCCGTTACGCCTTCAAGGTCCAGGAAAAAGACGTGACCGTACGCTTGGGTGTCGAGAACGTGGCCAACAAGGACTACTGGGAGTCGGCCCAGGGCGGCTACCTGACCCAGGGCGAACCACGCTCGGCGAAGCTGTCGGGCACTATCGACTTCTGAAAGTCCCCTGCGGGCAGATAATGCCGTTCACTTAAGCTGGGCAACACACTTTGTGGCGAGGGGGCTTGCCCCCGTTGGGCAGGCGAACTGGCTCCCATGCGCGACTGGACCATACTGATGCGCAAGCAAAGAGGACAGGCCCATGCAGCGTAGCGACGTGTTGATCATCGGCGCCGGCCCTACCGGGCTGGTCCTGGCGCTGTGGTTGAGCAAGCTGGGGGTTCGCGTGCGGATTCTCGACAAGACCTCCGCGCCCGGCACCACGTCCCGGGCGCTGGCCGTGCAGGCGCGGACACTGGAGTTGTACCGCCAGCTCGGCTTGGCCGAGGCCGTGGTGGAAAATGGCCATCGGGTGGCAGCCGCCAACTTCTGGGTCAAGGGCGAGCCGCTGGCACACCTGCCCCTGAGCCGCATCGGCGAGGGACTGACGCCATACGCATTCCTCGAAATTTTTCCCCAGGACGAACATGAACGGCTGCTGATCGAACGCCTGGAAACCTTCGGCATCACCGTGGAGCGCAATACCGAACTGCAGGGTTTCGAGCAAACCAATGACGGCGTCACGGCCACACTGCACCTGCCTGATGGCCAGCAGGAAATCTGCCAGGCCTGCTACCTGGCCGGTTGCGATGGTGCCCGCTCGAGGGTGCGCAAGACCCTGGACACCGGGTTTCCCGGCGGTACCTACCAACAGATTTTCTACGTTGCCGATGTGCAGGGCAGCGGCCCGACGTTCAACGGCGAACTGCATGTGGATCTTGATGAGGCAGACTTCCTCGCCGTATTCCCGCTGGCGGGTGCGGGACGTGCCCGCTTGATCGGCACCGTTCGCGATGATCGCGCCGAACACGCCGAGACCCTGCGTTTCGAAGATGTCAGCAGCCGCGCCATCGAACATATGAAAGTGCAGATCGAGCACTTGAACTGGTTCTCCACCTACCGGGTGCATCATCGGGTGGCGGATCACTTTCGCGGCGGCCGCGCGTTCCTGTTGGGCGATGCCGCCCATGTCCACAGCCCGGCGGGCGGCCAGGGCATGAACACCGGGATTGGCGATGCAATCAACCTGGCCTGGAAACTTGCGGCGGTATTGACTGGCGGTGCCGAAGCCAGACTGCTCGACACCTATGAAACCGAACGCATGGCGTTTGCCCGCAAACTGGTGGCGACCACGGACCGGGTGTTCACCTTCGTCACCGCTGAAGGCCCCGTCGCCGACCTGTTACGCACGCGCCTGGCGCCCTTCGTGATTCCGAAAATGGCGTCGTTCGAAACCTCCCGCGAGTTTCTCTTTCGCACAGTGTCGCAAATCACCCTGAACTATCGCGCGATGCCCCTGAGCGCGGGCGTTGCCGGCCACGTTCATGGAGGCGACCGCCTGCCCTGGGCCCACGACGGCGAGGGGGATAATTACGAATCGCTGAAGTGCCTGACCTGGCAAGTGCACGTCTATGGCGACACCAGCGACGAGATGATCGCCTGGTGCAATGAACACCATCTGCCACTGCATGTGTTCGCCTGGCGGCCGGCATTTGAAGCGGCAGGACTTGGGCGCAACGGGTTTTACCTGTTGCGCCCGGATACCTATGTGGCGATTGCCGAAACCTGCTCGGACCCCAAGGTGATCGAGCGGTATTTCAAACATCACGGCATTCGGCCGTTCATTGCCTGAGCAGAGTCCCCCTTGTGGGAGCGGCGGTGTCAGTTAGAGACGGGTTTGGGAATTTCCAGACCGCGTATCACTGCCGGCCGCGCCAGGAAACGCTGCAGCACCCGCGTGACGTTAGGGAAATCCTGGATACCCACCAGATCGCCAGCCTCATAGAAGCCGATCAGGTTACGCACCCAGGGAAAGGTTGCGATGTCGGCAATGGTGTAGCGCTCGCCCATGATCCAGTCGCGCCCTTCGAGGCGACCATCGAGGACTTTGAGCAGGCGTTTGCTTTCATCGACGTAGCGGTCGCGGGGGCGCTTGTCTTCGTAGTCCTTGCCGGCAAATTTGTTGAAAAAGCCGAGCTGGCCGAACATCGGGCCGATCCCGCCCATCTGGAACATCAGCCACTGAATGGTTTCATAACGCGCTGCCGACTCCTGGGCCAGCAGTTGCCCGCTCTTGTCGGCCAGATAGATCAGAATCGCCCCGGACTCGAACAATGCCAGCGGCTGATCGTCCGGGCCATGGGGATCGAGGATCGCCGGAATCTTGTTGTTGGGGTTCAGCGAGAGAAACTCGGGAGACATCTGGTCGTTGGTGTCGAAACCTACACGGTGAGGCTCGTACGGCAGGCCGATCTCTTCGAGCATGATCGAAACCTTGACGCCGTTGGGGGTGGGCAACGAGTACAGCTGAATCCACTCCGGGTAGCGGGCTGGCCATTTGCTGGTGATGGGGAATGCGGACAGATCAGGCATGGGATGGATCCACGAAGACATTGAGATGGATGAGCATAATGTAGCTGCCTCATTCGCACGACCTTTTGGCGTCATCAACATTACTGATGAATAGATTCAAAAGATCGCCGCCTTCGGCAGTTCCTACTGGTGTACCTTGTCCATAATTTCGCAACATACTGTCAATAACCTGTGCTGCAACCCATTGAAGGTTACCGGTAAATTGTGCGCGCTCGGCCGGGCATAGAACCAAATGGGTATCATGGACTCTAATTGACCGCTTCAACGACATGGAAAACACGCGACGCTGGAAGTTCGCCGTGTAAAGGTTTGTCAGCCTTAACAGAATTGCGCTGAAGACCGACATCCAATGATCAACTTTTTCAAATTCGCCAAGCGCTTCAAACATCGCGCTTACTTCTTTTTGCCTGCACTGCTGGTGACCACCGCGTTGTTTCTGGCGCTGGAGTCCAGCAAGACTCGCGCGCAACCGATGGATGGCACCCAGACCCTGGTATTCCTGCGCCACGGGGAGAAACCCGCCGGCGGCCTGGGCCAGCTCAATTGCCAGGGCCTGAACCGCGCCATCGACCTGGCTACCTTGCTGCCGGAAAAATTCGGCAAGGCCAATTACGTGTTCGCCGCGAACCCGACGCGCAATGTCGAGGAAGGCGAGTTGGACAATTCCTACAGCTACATTCGCCCACTGATGACCATCAGCCCCGCCGCCATCAAGCTCGGGTTGCCCGTAAACATCAACTTCTCGGCCAATGACACCAGCGACCTGGCCGATGAACTGCTGCACGACAAGTACCACAACTCGGTCATCTATACCGCCTGGTCCCACGGCTATCTGCCCGACCTGATCAACAAGGTCGCCGGTGAAGCCGTTGGCAAGGAAATGATAATCACCGAGGACTGGGAGTCCAGCGACTACGACTCGCTATACGTGCTCACGCTGACCTGGCAGAACGGCAAGGCCAGCCTGCAAAGCCACATCTACAAGCAAGGCCTGGATAATGGCCAGCAAACCTGTCCGACCTGAGTCCTGCGGCGCATCTTTCGTCGGATCGCCGCCCGGAACAAGCTCGCTCCCACAGGGTCAGCGTGTGTGACCAAAACCCACAATCACCCAATAAACTACTGTGGGAGTGAGCCTGCTCGCGATGAGGCCGGCACATCCAACATCGATGTCGTCCGACACGCCGCCATCGCGAGCAGACTCGCTTCCACAAGGGATCGCGCCGGCAAGACCACCATCACTCCCGCCGACTGCCCCGCTCACGCAAGTATTCCAGAACCGCCCCGTGCTCCCCGGCGAACTCGATCCGCATGCCTTTCTTCTCGCGTTGAAATGCATACATCGGGTCGTAATACTCGCTCAGCAAACCTTCGATCCAGCCCCGATGCAGGTCCACCGAACCACTCCTGGCCTGCTCCGCCAGCGCGTCCTCCATCAGCACCAGCATGCGCCGATGACGTTCACCGCCCAGGCGCTTCTGCACATTGTTCAGGCTTTCAAGCAAACGCTCTGAGAACAGCGCAAAACCTTCCTCGCCATGTACACCGATGAACTCGGCACTCAAGTCCACCACGTAATCGCGCAAGATCCGCTCGACCCGCCCTTGCAAGCTGTCTTCCAGCCAGACCATCGGAAACTGCTGCATGCCCTGATACAACGGCAGCGGCAACGCGCAACTGCCGACCGCGCGGCTTTCGTCTTCCAGCACGAATTGGCCAATGCCCTGGGCGCGCTTCTTCAGCACGTCTATCGCCAGACGGTTTTCGAAGTCGATATTGGAAGGTTGGCCGGTAGCCCGCTTGCCGAAACTGGAGCCGCGATGGTTGGCGTGCCCTTCAAGGTCCAGGCCGTTACGCAACTGCGTGAGCACCTCGGTTTTGCCGGTGCCGGTCATGCCGCCCAACAAGACGAAATCGCACTGGGTAATCGCTTGATCGAGGGTATCGAGCAGGAACGTACGCATCGCCTTGTAACCACCACCGACCCGCGGATAGTCGATGCCGGCCTCGTCCCTCAGCCATTGCTGAACGATTTGCGAACGCAAGCCGCCACGAAAACAGTACAAAAGCCCATCGGGATGGGCGCGGGTAAAGTCTGCCCAAGCCTGGATGCGTTCAGCCTTGATCTGCCCGGACACCAACTGATGCCCCATGACGATTGCCGCTTGCTGACCGTGCTGCTTGTAGCAGGTGCCGATGCGCTGCCGTTCGTGGTCGTTCATTAACGGCAGATTGACCACGTCAGGGAACGAACCCTTGAGAAACTCGATCGGCGCGCGGGCATCCATCATCGGCCGATCGTTGAGGAAAATGTCGCGGTAATCGGTGCAGTCGACAGACATCAGGACACCTCGACCGCGTTGCTCTGTCGCTCGACCAGTTCACCGATCGGCTCAAGCGCCAGGCCCAGTTCGGCGGCGACCGAGAGGAACTGCGCATTGCCTTGTGGCGTCACCGCAATCAGCAGCCCGCCGCTGGTCTGCGGATCGCACAGCACACGTTTGTGCAGTTCCTGCAGACGCCCCAGCTTACTGGCGTAGCTGTCGAAGTTGCGCAGCGTGCCCCCCGGCACGCAACCCTGTTCCAGGTAATACTCGACCCCCGGCAGGCGCGGAACGCGGTCATAGTCGATGCGTGCGGTGAGCTGGCTGCCGTCGGCCATTTCCACCAGGTGCCCGAGCAGGCCGAAACCGGTGACGTCAGTCATCGCGGTCACGCCGTCGAGCTTGCCGAAACGGCTGCCGGGTTTGTTCAGGGTGCACATCCAGTCGCGGGCCAGGCCGATATCGGCATGACGCAACTTGCCCTTCTTTTCGGCGGTGGTGAGGATGCCAATACCCAGGGGTTTGGTGAGATAGAGCAGACAACCGGCAGTGGCGGTGTCATTGCGCTTCATGTGACGTTTTTCCACCAGCCCGGTGACGGCCAGGCCGAAGATCGGCTCAGGTGCGTCGATGGAGTGCCCACCGGCCAATGGAATCCCTGCCGCGTCGCACACCGCACGCCCGCCACGAATCACCTCCCGGGCAACCTCCGGTGCCAGTACGTTCACCGGCCAGCCGAGAATGGCGATCGCCATCAGTGGATCACCGCCCATGGCGTAGATATCGCTGATGGCATTGGTGGCGGCAATGCGGCCGAAATCGAAGGGGTCGTCGACAATCGGCATGAAGAAATCAGTGGTCGAGACCACGCCGCGCTCTTCGTCGATGGCATACACCGCCGCATCATCACGCGAGGCGTTGCCGACCCACAGCCTCGGGTCCAGGTTCTGCGCCCCGCTGCCGGCCAGAATCACCTCCAGCACCTGGGGGGAAATCTTGCAGCCGCAACCGGCGCCATGGCTGTATTGGGTCAGGCGAATCGGCTCGCTCATGGAACACACCTCGTGAAGTCAGTGCCATGGATTCTACAGCAAGCCCATGCGGGGTATTACACCTAACCGGTGTGGGAGCGGGCTTGCTCGCGAAGGCGGTGACCCGATCGACATCTCGATTGGCTGACACACCGCTTTCGCGAGCAAGCCCGCTCCCGCACACAGATCGGGTCAGGGCAGCAGGATCACTTTGCCGCCCGAGCCCTGATTGACCTCGCCATAGCGCTCCAGCCCTTCGGCCAGTGGCGACTCGACCAACCCCTGGGGCAACGGCAGCAAGTCCTGATCAAAATACCGGCCGAACTGATCGAGCATCGCCGCGCAGGCTTGCACGCCATACAGCAAGGTGTTGACCCCCACCACCGAACCGCCCTTGCGGTACAGCGCGAGGGCCGGCAATTGCACATGGCCGTCTACGGGCGCGGCAATGATCGCGATGCGGCCGAAGGTGGCCAACGCCGCCACCGAAGCCGGCAACCAGAAACCCGTGGTGTCGAAAATCACCTCGGCGCCGCCGGCATACACAGCATTGACTTGCGCGCCCAGGTCCTCGGGTTTATCCAGCTGGATAGTCGGGTACCCCTGCTCCCGCAAATCCTTGACCTGCTCCGGGCGCCGTGCCGCCGCCAGCACCTCGGCACCCCGTACCTTGGCCAGCGCCAGGGCTGCGCTGCCGACCGCACCACCGCCTATGACCAGCAAGCGGGTTCCGGTAGTTACCAGGCTGCGCTCCAGTGCATCCCACGCCGTGGTGTACGGCACGCCGATGCTCGCGGCCTGGGCAAAGCTCAGGTTGCCGGGCTTTTGGGCCACGCCGCCTGCCAGCAGCTTGACGAACTGCGCATGGGAACCGTCGGCGAAGAACCCCAACTCCCGACCGGTGCCCCACACCTCCTTGCCGATCAATGCGTCAGGACCCGCCACGACCACACCGGCAAAATCCCGACCGGGAATCCGTGGCAAGGTGGTGTAGGGAAAACGTCCCAGCACATTCTTCACATCGCTGGGGTTGAGTCCGGCGGCCTTGATCTCGACCAATACCTCATCGGCACCGGGAACAGGAGTAGCAACTTCTACATAGCGCAGGGCCGAGAGATCGCCGGTCCTGTCAAACTGCAGTGCTTTCATGGCATTTCCATTAAGTTGATGATGGTCTCAGGAGATCCAGCCAGCGGCCAGCTGTCGGCCCATCGGCCAGAGCTTTTCGCCGGCAAGCATGCCGAGCAGGCCGACCAGCGCGATGGCCGGTGGTGCCGGGGAACGAAAATCCAGCGCGCCGTACAGCAACCCGACGCCCAGACCAATGGCCAGTGAGATGAGGTAGCTCATGGCAGACTCCTTGGAGCAATTGAAGTTGCGCTGAGTCTAAAGGGTGAGAACCGTGTGCATCGGCCAAGTGCTTCTGAATTTCGGCCAAAGCCGGGGGGGGTCACCCTTGGCGTTGCCCTGTGGAAAACTGCGAAGGCGCGACGCCCAGTTCACGGCGGAACATGTCGCTGAAGCTGCTAGGTGAATAGCCCAGCTCCCGGGCAATCCCGCTGACCGGCACACCCTGGATCAATTCGGCTACCGCTGTCGCCAGCTGCACCTGGCGCCGCCACTCGGCAAAGCCCATGCCCAAACCGTCCTTGAACAGCCGCGCCAGGGTGCGCACGCTGGCACCGGCGTTTTCCGCGTGCTGTTCAAACGGTACGTCGAGGGACGGCGCGGCCATCACGGCCTGGCACAGGTTCATCAGTCTTCGATCGGAATCATCCGGCAGCGGGATTCTCAGCAGCGATCGCTTGGCCCGCTGCAGCTCCAGAAGGGTCAGGCCGACCAAGGCTTCGTAATACTCGGGCGCCCCGTCGCTGCCCTGCTCCACCAACCCGAGGATCAATTCACGCAGCAACCCGCCCACCTCGATCACCTGCACACTGCCATCCAGCGTCACCGCTAACGCCGGTCGCAGGTAGATGTTGCGCATTTGCAAATCGGACACCACGCGAATCCCGTGAGGCACCCCCGGCGGCAACCATACCGCCCGTTGCGGCGGCACTACCAACGCCTCGTGTGGCGTCTCGACCCACATCACCCCGCTCATCGCGTACAGTAACTGGCCCCAGACATGCTCATGGGGTTCGATGTACAAGCCGCGCGGATACGTCCGTGCCAGCGGTTGCACGGGCACATCGAAATCGCTCAGGTCTGGCGGCACGGCAAGGGCCATGGTCAATATTCATTGGAGGTGGGAGATGTCTCATGGTAACGGGACATAGAACTTGTCGCCAGCAACCGTAACCGCCCGCCAATTCGAATGAATTTTCCGCGCAGGCCGCGATCCTTCTATGTACCACAGGGAGGAACAAGGGCTTTATGAACAGCGCAAAACTTTTCGTCATCGAGTACACCCTTCATGGCGTCCCCAAGTCATTCATTATCCGTCTGGACAAAATGGATAATGCCGAGGCTTGGCACTGGGCGAGCTGTGATGCGGGAGTTGGCCGTATTCCTCGCTTTGGCCGTGAAAAGGTGCAAAAAACCAGCAAGCCGATGGCAGAGAAATTCGGCGTGGAGAACGTCAAGTGGCGGCCGGCGAACTGACGCCTGGCTTCGCATGATCGAGGGGGGGGATTGAAGACCAGGACTGTGGTACTGCGCGTCGAAGGCCGGCGCTTGCAGGGCACGGTGCGCCGCAGCGATCGGCTGGACGATGACAGCTTGAGAATGGAAGTGGAGCCGAGTCAGGCTCCACTTTTTCCTGCACGGTTGCTATCAGCCATGGGCGCACTTGCAGCCTTTATGGGTGCATTCCTCGCCGTGTTCATGGTGCTTGGCGCAGGCTTCACAGCAATAATGCTTGCCGTGGCGGGCAATCGGATGCTCACCGAGTTTGCAGGAACATTTTGGACAATCGCAGACACTTTCGCTGTCGATCATGACTCTGACTCCTTCGGTATGTGTATGTGCAGGATTGATGTTACGCCTCTCGGGTGCTGCTGCGGTACATGAACAGCAGTGCCAGGGCCAGACACGCCATCGCCAGAATGCGGTTGCCCGACAACTCGATCGGCGGATTGCCCAGCCAGCCGAAGTTATCGATCAGCATGCCCATTCCCAGTTGCCCGACAATCACCGCCACGGTCGCCACCGCCGTGCCCACCCGTGGCACCGCGCCGACCATAACCATCATGTAGACCACACCGAAAAACGCCCCGCCGAGCTGCCATTTCGGCACATCGAGCAAACTGACGGCGTGGGCCGGTTCGAAAAACAGGATCAGCAACCCGGTGGTCACAGTCCCGACCACAAAGGTCAGCAAACTGCTGCGCAACACGCCGACCGTTTCACCGAGCCGGCCATTGATCGCTGCCTGCACACTCAACACCGCACCGGCGGCAACCACCAAGGCCAACAGAATAATCAGATTCATCATCAACCCCGAGCAATCAAGACAAGTGCCGCGACAATCAACAGCAAAGCCAGCCAACGTTGCCCGTTGACCTTTTTGCGGGTGGCGCCGAACCAGCCGAAATGGTCGATCAACACGCTTTTACCAACCTGCCCGGACAGAATTGCGATCATGGTCATCGCGATACCGATGTGCGGCGTGGCCAAGGTCAACACGACCACGTACATCGGCCCGAGAAAGCCGCCGATCAATTGCCAGCGGGGCAGTTCGCTGAGGGCCGGGCCGCGTTGCGGGCCGCTGAACAGCAACAGCAAGAACAGAATCGCCGAACCGACGCCGAAGATGCTTAAGGTCGCCCACAGATGGCCGACCTGCACACCCAGGGGCCCGAGCAAGCCGGCCTCCACGGATAGCCCCATGCCGGCGAGAATCACCAGAGGCAACAGCAGCAGGCGCAGCCCCGGCCGGGTGGCGGGCATCGTGTCGACGCCCGCGGGATCAATGGAAGAAGATTGCATGCACAGCACCCATGTAATCGCTCGAACTGTGGAAGCCGGCCTGCCGGCTCCCACAGGGTTGAGCGCTGGTTATTAGAGAGGTGTGCATTATCGTTTGGCGCCGCTGTGCGATAAATGGGAGAATGCCAACAACACTTTTGCGTAAAACGCACAGCGGGACTAATCATGCACGGCCTCAATGAACTGGGATTCAAGGCGCTCCGGCTGTTTGTCGCAGTGCTCGATCACGGCAGTTTTTCCGAAGTGGCCCGCCGCGAAGGCCTGGCGCCCTCTTCGATCTCCCGACAGATCCAGTTGATGGAGCAGGCCCTGAGCCAGCAACTGCTTTACCGACATACACGCGCCGTCACCCCCACCGAAGCCGGACGCATGCTCGGCCACCATGCACGACTGGTACTGGTTCAACTGGAAGAAGCCGAACAGGCCTTGCAGGAACAGCAAAGCGAACCCGGCGGGCTGGTGCGGATCAACGCGCCCGTGGTGTTCGGTCAACGGCACCTGACGCCATGGCTGGGTCGCTTGTGCGAGCGCTACCCGAAACTGCAACTGGATATCCAGCAGACCGACCATTATGTCGACCCCTTGCAGGAAGGCGCCGACCTGTTGTTTCGCATCGGCCCGTTGCCCGATTCGAGCATGCAGGCGCGGATTCTGGCACCCCATCGCTTTCAGGTGGCGGCGAGCCCGGCTTATCTTGCGCGATACGGGATACCGCAACACCCCGCCGATCTCGTGGCTCATCAATGCCTGGCCTACAAGGGCGCGGCCGGCCAGCAGCGCTGGTTCTTCCGTCAAGGTCAGCAGGCCTGGACACCCTATTCGGTTAAGGGGCCTATAACCGGCAACCATGCCGACACCCTGACCCAGGCCGCCGAACAGGGCCTGGGGCTGGTGATGTTTCCGTCATGGCTAATCGGCGACGCCGTGCGCAACGGCTCGCTGGTGCCGGTGCTGGGGGATTATCAGGTATCCAACAGCCTCGAACCGCAGCAGATCGCCGTGCTCTGGCCGGGCAGCCGACGGTTGTCGGTGAAGGTCAGAACGGTCATCGATTTTTTCGTCGAATGTTTTGGCGAAGTGCCCTATTGGGACAGACCGTAGCACCTGTGGGAGCGGGCTTGCTCGCGAAAGCGGTGTATCAGCCAACAAAGATGCCGACTGGATCACCGCTTTCGCGAGCAAGCCCGCTCCCACAGGTTCCTTGGTGACGCGGATGTCGTTGTGCGCTTACTGCTGTTGCACCGAAACAACCGGTGCCACCGGCGTCGGCGATACCAGTACCTTGGCGTGCATCTGTTCGCTTCCACCACCCCGGCGCATGCCGCGCACCGGGCAGGCATCCAGGTAATCCAGGCCCACCGCCAGTTTCAGGTGCCGTTCCGGACGCGCCAGTTCGTTGGTCACGTCGAAGCTGTACCAGGCGTCATCCAGCCAGGCTTCGGCCCAGGCATGACTGGCCAGGTGCTCACTGCTTTCACTGTACAGATACCCCGACACATAACGCGCCGGGATGCCCAGGCTGCGGGTGCAGGCGAGGAACGCGTGGGTGTGGTCCTGGCACACGCCGCTACGGCCGGCAAAAGCCTGGGCGGCGCTGGTGTCGACTTCAGTGGAGCCGGGTGTATAGGTCATGTACTGATTCAGGCCATGCATCAAGTCGATCAGCGCCGTGCGATCTCGGCGTTGCTTGCATTGTTTTTGCGCGAAAGCGCGCAGGGCCTGGTCGGCTTCTGTCAGCCGGGTGAAACGCAAAAACGGCAATGCCGACTGGCTTTCGTGCTCGGCCTCCCGCAGCTCATCAATGTCCACCTGGCCCCGGGCGCCAATGATGATGGCCTCATGGGGTTCGTCCATGGTCAGTACATGCAGGATGTTGCCGAACGGATCGAGTTGCGCGCGCACCGGGCGCGGCAGGTCGAGCTGCCAACTGAGCACGTGCTGGCGCTCGCTGTCGTGAGGGGTCAGTCGCAGGTACTGGATGCTCGCCCGCACCTTGTCTTCGTATTGATAGGTGGTCTCGTGGCTAATGGAAAGTCTCATGCCGCCTCCAGGTAAGAACTGTGTATGGCATTGCCCAACTGGCGCACCAGCGGGATGAACTCGGTCAGCCAGGCGTGCAGGCCTTCTTCGAGAATTTCGTGGATGCCGGTGTAGCGCAGGCGCGCGTCGATCTCCGCGGCCAGGCGTTGCGCCGGACGGCCGTTGGCTCCAGGCAGCTGGGCGAGGATCTGGTCGATTTCTTCGGTGCAGGCGCGCAACGAACGCGGCACGTCGGCCCGCAGCAACAGCAACTCGGCAACCTGTCGGGCGCCGGGAGCGTCGCGGTAGATTTCGGTGTAGGCCTCGAACGACGACAACGCCCGCAACAAGGCACTCCACTGGTAATAGGCGTGAGCGGTGCCGTCGCTGACCGCTTCAGCCTGATCGCCGGCCATTTCGTAGCGGGCATCGAGCAGGCGCAAGGTGTTGTCGGCCCGTTCGATAAACGTACCCAGACGAATGAAGCGGAATGCGTCATTACGCATGATGGTGCCGTAGGACGCGCCCCGAAACAGGTGGGAACGTTCCTTGATCCACTCGCAGAAACGGCTCATGCCGTAGCGACTCAAGCCTTGCTCGGCAATCCCGCGAATCTCCAGCCAGGTGGCGTTGATGTTCTCCCACATGTCGGCGGTGATGCGCCCGCGCACCGCATGGGCACTGGCCCGCGCTGCGCCGAGGCAGCTGTAAATGCTCGCCGGGTTGGCCGCATCAAGGGCGAAGAAATGCAGCAGCCGCTCGGCGTGCAAATCACCGTGCCGCTCGATGTAATCGTCCAGGGTGCCGGTAATCAACAGCGGCATGGCCAGCTCGTGCAGCCCGTCGCCACGGCCATCCTGTGGCATCAGCGACAGCGAATAACTGATGTCGAGCATCCGTGCGAGGTTTTCCGCCCGCTCCAGGTAACGTGACATCCAATACAGATCCGAGGCAGTTCTACTTAACATGACAGGCTTCCTTCAATCCTCGACCACCCAGGTGTCCTTGGTTCCGCCACCCTGGGAGGAGTTCACCACCAGGGAACCTTCGCGCAGGGCGACACGGGTCAGGCCGCCGGGTACGACCCGGGTTTCGCGGCCGGACAAAACGAACGGACGCAGGTCGATGTGGCGCGGCGCAATGCCGCTTTCGACAAAGGTCGGACAGGTCGACAGCGACAGCGTCGGTTGCGCGATATAGGCATGGGGCTTGGCGATGATGCGCGCGCGGAAGGCTTCGATTTCCGCCGCCGTCGCCGCCGGCCCCACCAGCATTCCGTAACCACCGGAGCCCTGGGTTTCCTTGACCACCAGTTCCGGCAGATTGGCCAGCACATGGGACAGTTCAGAAGGATTGCGACACTGCCAGGTCGGCACGTTCTTCAGGATCGGTTCTTCATCCAGGTAAAAACGGATCATGTCGGTAACGAACGGATACACCGACTTGTCGTCCGCCACACCGGTGCCGATGGCATTCGCCAATACGACATTGCCGGATCGGTAAGACGACAGCAGCCCCGGCACACCGAGCATCGAGTCCGGATTGAACGCCAGCGGATCAAGGAACGCATCGTCGAGGCGGCGGTAAATCACGTCGACGGCTTTCGGCCCGTCGGTGGTGCGCATGAACACTTTGTCGTCACGCACGAACAGATCCGCGCCCTCCACCAGCTCCACGCCCATTTCCCGGGCCAGGAACGCATGCTCGAAGAACGCACTGTTAAAGCGCCCGGGAGTCAGCACCACCACGCTCGGGTTGTCGATCGGGCTGGAACTTTTCAGGGTGTCGAGCAACAGGTTCGGATAGTGGTCGATGGGCGCGATGCGTTGCGCGGCGAACAACTCGGGGAACAGGCGCATCATCATCTTGCGGTCTTCGAGCATGTAGCTGACGCCACTCGGTGTACGCAGATTGTCTTCGAGCACGTAATACGTGCCGTCGCCATCGCGCACCAGATCGACGCCGGAGATGTGCGAATAGATATCGCGGTGCAGATCCAGGCCTTGCATTGCCAACTGGTATTGCTCGTTGGCCAGCACCTGCTCGGCCGGAATGATGCCGGCCTTGATGATGCGCTGCTCGTGGTAGAGGTCGGCGAGGAACATGTTCAGCGCCTTGACCCGCTGGATGCAGCCGCGCTCGACGATACGCCATTCGCTGGCAGGGATGCTGCGGGGGATGGTATCGAAGGGTATGAGGCGCTCTGTGCCCTGCTCATCCCCGTAGAGCGTGAAGGTTATCCCGGCGCGATGAAACAGCAGATCGGCCTCGCGTCGCCGTTGGGCCAGTAGCTCGTCAGGCGTCTCGGCAAGCCAACGGGCAAACTCCCGATAGTGCGGGCGGACCTGGCCGCCGGCATCGTACATTTCATCAAAATAAGTGCGGTTCATGCCGTACTCCTTGTCACCCGGACATCCAGACCTTCGCAAGGCCCGTGCCATCGGCAGAATCGCTTTGATTTCAATCGGTTGGATAATCAACGCGAAAGCACCGCACCATTGCTGTGCGGCAAACGCCCCAACCCCATTGGCTGCGCTCCAATGCAAGGCACTGTAGTCGCCTGTTTCCAGCATAGTCAGAGTTGATCGCCCTGCCCAAGGCTGCGATCTTTTGCTCATAAACGAAAACGGCCAACCCAAAAGGTCAGCCGTTACTGATGCCTGCTACTGTTCATAAGCTTATGCGAGTCGCCCTCGTACCTCCTGTTTCACTCCCCAGCCTTCGATGATGCCGCCCAGTGGCTCGACCACAGCTTCGAACCCCTGCTCGAAATCGCCGATGTCGTCGTAGGTGGCATACATGACTTTGCTCAACTCCAGCGCCCAGGCGCCGTCATCACGCACACTGATCTGTGCATTCAGCGATTCACCACGGTAATGCCCTGCCGCCCTGCGTGCCCGCTCCTCGTCCGGGAAAATGGCGTAGAACTCGATGGGATGGAACCGGGAAAAGTCAAAACCGCCTTCTTTCATGCGGCGCAGCACGCTGCTGCTGATGTCTTCTTGATAGGCTGTGCTCATGAAACGTCCTCCTCAAATGATGGATAGACTTTCCGTACTCCCTGCGCCCGCAACCGAACGGTGCGAGCGACGGCAACCGATGTGCCGGCGGGAAACAAGCATGGAGCTACAAGACCAGACCTTAGCGATTCATTCGCTGATCTCGCTTGCAGAGTAGCCTCAAGTTAGAGCGTCTGCCAAGGTCTGGGCGTGAATGTCGCAAGAGTTGAATCAGACGGGAGTGATTCCGAGGATTTGAATGCTGTTCTGGGACTTGAGACTTTTGACGCTGGCGTCAGCGGTTCGCCCTTCCAGATCGTTCAGATCCAGTTCGGCGGCAACAGGAAGGAGCCGGGCCTTGATGAGTTTGGCAGCGAGCTCATTATCCGGGCACTCGTCGCACTCAAAGACTTCGTCGACAGTTTCACCGTGATCATCCACGAAAGTGATTTTCCACTTTTGCATCGCAGCCTCCTAGATAAAACCCATGGGTGGGCTTACATGAATCTCGACCTTGATAGGTGGCTAAACGTTCCGCTGGATCAATTGAACTGAGGATAAAATCAATGTGGGAGCGGGCTTGCTCGCGAAGGCGGTGTGTCAATCGACCTATCTATCGACTGACACACCGCCTTCGCGAGCAAGCCCGCTCCCACAAGGGTCACGCATGACTTCAGTCGTTACTTGGCTTGTTCACGGCCTGCAATACGTATTGCGGCAAGGCGAAGGCGCCGATGTGGATCTCCGGATTGTAGTAGCGGGTGACGATACCGCTGCCGATGAAGCGCTGCTGCAGGGTTTCACGGGACAGCTTGCGATAAGCGGTATCGGTCGCACCCCAGGCAAAGGTCATCGAGCCGCCAATGTAGGTCGGCACGGCAGCCTGGTAGAAGTGCCAGTCCGGGAACAGGCTGTGCAGGCGACCGGCGGTGGTTTTTACTTCCTCGATCTGCATGAACGGCGTGCCGTTCTGGGTCACCAGGATGCCGCCTTCGTTCAGGCAGCGATGGCAGGCCTGGTAAAAGTTTTCCGAGAACAGTACTTCGCCCGGGCCGATCGGGTCGGTGGAGTCGGAAATGATTACGTCGAATTTTTCAGTGGTGGTGGCGACGAAGCGCATGCCGTCGTCGATCACCAGGTTCAGGCGTGGATCATCGAACGCGCCATTGGAGTGGTTCGGCAAGAACTCCTTGCACATATCGACCACGGTGCCGTCGATCTCGACCATGGTGATGTGCTCGACGCCGCCGTGCTTGGCCACTTCACGCAACATGCCGCCGTCACCGCCACCGATGATCAGCACGCGCCTGGCTGCGCCATGGGCGAGGATTGGAACGTGGGTCAGCATCTCGTGGTAGATGAACTCATCGGCCTCGGTGGTCTGGATAACGCCGTCCAGCGCCATCACCCGGCCCATGCGCGGGTTTTCGAAAATCACCAGGTGCTGGTGTTCGGTGCGCACTTCGTGCAGCAGTTTTTCCATGCGAAAACGCTGGCCGTAGCCTTCGTAGAGGGTTTCCAGGTAGTCGCTGGCAGGGATGTTGCTCATGGGAAGTGCTCCGATGAATGCGGGAGGCAACGGACGGTTACCCGCCCATGATGGCCAGTCGATCGGATCGATTGGCCGGGAAAGGCGCGCATTCTACGTCGCCGGACATGACAGGTCGAACCTCAGTTGTCCGGCTTGCCACAATCCCCTGTAGGAGCGTGGCTTGCCCGCGATACAGGCGCCATGGTCTGTCAGGTACACCTGTGATCCCATCGCGGGCTTGCCACGCTCCCACAGGTTCAGTGTCGCTTGTCTAGACCCGCACATTCCCGCGCGGCCCGGCAATGGCCCAGATGATCAGCCCCAGCACCGGCAGCAGCGCGATCAACAGTACCCAGAGGACTTTGGCCCCGGTCCCGGCACTACTTTTGAACACGTTGATGATCGCCCAGATATCCAGGACGAAAATGATCAATGCAACCAGACTGTTGAACGTGGAACCCATGGTGTCGCCCCTAAGAGTGGAAATCCCTCTTAGGATAGACGGTCATCGCCAGGGTTCCGTTTTATTGCCAGCATTTTGCTTTCAGACGTGGATCGCCACTTTCAGGGCTTCCAGGGAGGGTGCTGCCGCGATACCGACCTGGGCACAGAGTTCCAGCACCCGTGGCACGTCGTTGCCGAAGACCAGCACCACCTGCAACTCGTCATCGAGCAGATGACTGAAGTTCATCAGCGTGTAACCGCCGTTTTCCTTGTTCAGGCTGCTCATCTGCACCTGAATGCGATTGAGAGCAGTCAGGGCTTCAGTCTTGGCCAGTTGCTTGGGCTTGAGATTGAAATCGACGCCCGGGCCGAACGAGGCAACGATCTGTGCGAACAGGTCCGTGTAGGTATCGGCCTGAAACAGCACGGTCTCCGGCAGGCTGCCGACCACGACCCATTCACCCAGCGGGATCGGGAAGCTGTCGTCGTAGTTGATGTCCGGGTTGGCGGCCAGAAATGCGTCGGCGTCGGCGTACGCCTGGGCGGCTTCGTCGGCGACCTTGAGAATTTCGTCATCGCCCATGCACCCGGAGCTGATTTTGCTGATGAGTTCGACGAGTGCGGCTTTCATGGGGCGAATCCTGTGGAGAGGTCATTTTGAGGGCGCGAAGGATAGCGCATTCGTGGGCTGTGTGCTGAGGCTGGCATGACCTGTGGCAAGCCCCCTCACCACAGGCACACCCTCTCCCGACAGGACTCTGCTTCAGCCAGCCAACTTCTCAAGCTGCGCCACGGTATCGACAGCGCCCATGGTCCTGGCCGCATCCAGGGCGGTAATGCCATTGGCATCCTTGGCCTGGGCATCGGCACCTTTGCTGATCAGGTAGTCGACCACTTCGACGCGGTTGAACATCGCCGCCATCATCAGCGCCGTGCGGCCGTCGAAAGACGAACCTTCTACCTGCGCCCCACCTTCGACCAAGGCCTTGATCACTGCCAGGTCGCCCTTGAAAGCGGCGCCGGCGATCGGGCTCTGGCCATTGTCGTTACGGATTTCCGGGTCGGCCTTGTGCTCGAGCAGGACTTTCACCGTTTCCACATGACCGTGATACGCGGCCAGCATCAGCAAAGTGTCGCCCTTGTGGTTGCGCAGGTTCGGCGGCAGCCCCTTGGTCAGCAGCGCTGCCATCATGGCCGCATCGCCCTCGCGCGCCTTGTTGAATACCTGTTCGGCAAATTCGGCAGCTTCCTCGGGGGTCATCTGGCGGCTTTTATCTGACATTGGACACTCCACGTTCTGTCATTCGCAAAGCCGACAGTTTCCCGAGTGGCCCGGGCACTGTCACTTGTTTTTTCTCATGGGCGGTCATAGCCATGTTCAATATCGGTATTTGCCGCTGTGAATGTCCGCCAGCAACTGCCCGGTCACCTGAACGTAAGTATGAGTGCCCGGCAACCAGGCGTAGATCGGGTCATCGCCGGTCCTGTCCGGATCGAACGCCTCGTCCTTGAGCCGGGTTTTCTGGTACTTGAAGGTCCCGGTGGTGTCCATCTTCACTTTCACCCGCAGGAACAACGGCACGGCATAGGCCGGCATCTGTTGCCGGGCGAAGGCCAGCAGCTCGCTGAAATCCAGGGTCGCCAGGGACTCGGCGGGCGTGATGGCGGCCATCCCGGCGCGGCCATTGGTGTTGCGAATTTCCACGCCATAGGCCACGGCCTCGCAAATATGCGGGTGCTGCAAGAGGATGTTCTCAACCTCCGTGGTCGAAACGTTCTCCCCCTTCCAGCGATAAGTGTCACCCAGGCGATCGACGAATTGCGCATGACCGAAGCCGATGTTGCGTAGCAGGTCGCCGGTATTGAAATAGCGGTCGCCCTTTTCGAACACATCGTGAAGCACGACCCTGGCGGTTTTCTCAGGGTCGGTGTAACCGTCCAGGGGGGCCTTTTCGTAGATTTTCGCCAGCAACAAGCCTTGCTCGCCCTTGGCAACCTTGCGCAGCAAACCCTTGGCGTCGCGAAGCGGCTCACCACTGTCATGGTCATACGCGACCAGTTCCCATGACATCAGGGAAAAGCCGATGGTGTTGTCGAAATTCAGAATGTTGGTAAAACCGATGTTGCCGTCACTGGCGGCGTACAACTCGCAGATATGGTTCACCGCAAAACGGGTCTTGAACTCGTTCCAGGCGCCGGGACGCAGACCGTTGCCGACCATTTTCTTCACACCATGACGGCTGTCTTCGGCGCTGGGCGGTTGATCCACCAAATAACGACATAACTCGCCAACGTAACCGATGGTAGTTGCCCGATATTTGCGCACGTCGCCCCAGAACCGGCTGGCGCTGAACTTGCGACGGATGGCGAACCCGGCCGCACCGCTGACGGCCGCCCCCCAGCAGACGCACAGGCCGGTGGCGTGATACAGCGGCAAGGGGCAATAGACGACATCGTCGGCGCGCATATCCAGGGCGATCATGCCAAAGCTTGCCGAGCTGCGCATCCAGCGGCCGTGCTTGAACACGCCGGCCTTGGGCAATCCGGTGGTACCGGAGGTGTAGATATAGAAGCAGGGGTCGTCGAAGAAGATCTGCTGGCTGCTGAGCGGATTGTCGCTGGATTGGTCAATGCTGGCGGACATCAGATTGACGAAGCCGTCCGGAGCAATGCCTGGCTGGCGGGAGGTGTCCTGATCGGCGACAAACCAGGTGCGCGACGACTCGATCGATACGCGCTCGCGCACCGCGAGAAACGCCGGGGCCAACTCCTCTCCGACGACGATCGCCACCGGCGCCACCAGGTTGAGGCTGTGTACCAGGGTGTCACGGGTTTGCGAGGTATTGAGCAACGCACTGATCGCGCCGACCTTGGCCACAGCCAGGATAGTCACCAACAGCTCCGGGCGGTTTTCGATGAATACCGCCACCACGTCGCCCTTGGCGATGCCTTGGCTGATCAAGTGATGGGCGATGCGATTGGCCCATTGATTGACCTCGCCATAGCTGAGTATCACATCGTCCTGCAACAGCGCCGGCCCCTCGGGGTTACGCAAAACGGCCTGCTCGAAACTCCAGCCCAACCCACAGGGTTGGGCGGGATCCTTGACGTTGGCGACCTTCATGCCCCTCACCACTCGGGGAATGGCTTTGGCGATGGCTGGCAGCTTGCGCAGCATCATGCCCCAGGTGATGGTGTCGTGCGACGTGCGACTCATGTTGCTCCCGTTGGTCTTCTTATTGTCGGGCGGCGATGACTTGCCTCGAAAATACGTCAACGGTTCTTGAGCTGTACACGCGGTTTTTGAAATGTTTTGTATCCGCAGCAGCTACCTGTCGATTGGTAAACCCTGCCTGGCGAAAGGTTCCATCAAAACGCCGAACGACCCCGCAAAATGCAGGATGCACGATGGCCATTCATGCAGATTGCACGAAATCAAAAAACGTATCTATTTGTAAGTATCTGATTTTATTAGCATTTTTATAGGAGTCGATACTGGCACAATCACTGCAACCCTCTGTGCATGCTTGCCATTCAAGTACTCACGGAGCTGATAGACATGAGCCTGATTCAAGAAAAATTTTCGTCCTTGTTCTCCAACTTCAAAGTCACCACCCAGGCTCGACCTGACGGCGGGATTCTGCTGACGCTCAGTGCCGAAGGCAGGACCTTCAAACGCTCGATTTCCTACCAGCAATTGCACAATGGTGACCAACTGACGTGGGTTATCAGCGCAATTCGCCGCGACCTTGCCGAACAGGCCAGCGAGTTGCCGCAAATCTCCATGCTGCAAAGCCAGCAACGGTTTGCCCTGCCGACTTATCACTCGCTGTAAACCCGGAATCTGTCGCATGCCCTCTGTGGGAGCGAACCTTTGTGGCGAGGGGGCCTTTGTGGCGAGGGGGCTTGCCCCCGTTGGACTGCGCAGCAGTCCCATTTTCTGGGGCCGCTTCGCGACCCAACGGGGGCAAGCCCCCTCGCCACAAAGGTTCGCTCCTACGGGGGGGATTAGATCGCCGCAGGATCGATCCGGGCAAAGCTGTCCACGGTTACATGCCCCGCCAGCTCACCGCCCTCGCGGGCCAGGCCGCAGGTGGCCATGCCTGCCAAACGCGCCGCATCCAGCTCCTCGACGATATCCGACAGGAACAGAATCTGCCCCGCTTCGACCTTGATCGCCTGGATAATGTTGGCGTAGGACTGTGCCTCGCGCTTGGGCCCGGAAGTGGTGTCGAAATAACCGCTGAACAGCGGCGTCAGATCGCCCGCCTCCGAGCAACCGAAAATCAGGCGCTGGGCCTGGATCGAGCCCGAGGAATACACGAACAGTTGATAGCCGTCCTGGTGCCAGCGCTTGAGCGCATCCACTGCATCCGGGTACACATGCCCTTTCAACTGCCCGGCCTGATAACCCTGCTCCCAGACCATACCTTGCAACGCCTTGAGTGGCGTGGCCTTACGGTCTTGGGCAATCCAGCCCAGCAGGATCGCGATCACCCGCTCGACGTCGGCGTCCGGTTCATTGCTATCGCGGCGCACGGCCGCCAATTGCTCGGCCACGTCCGCACGCTCGGCGTTCTGGCGGATGAAATCCGGCAGGTGGCTGGCGGCATAGGGGAACAACACGTCGAAGACAAAACTCACCGCGCTGGTGGTGCCCTCAATGTCGGTGAGAATCGCTTTGATCGGCATCGGTTCAGTCCTCAAGACGCGGGAAACGCCCGGCGATGTCTTCGCCGGTGAAGTTGGCGACCCAGCCGTCCGGGTTGTTGAACAGCCGGATCGCGATGAAATGCGGGTGCTCGCCCATGTCGAACCAGTGTTTGGTCCCGGCCGGGACCGAGATCAGATCATTCTTCTCGCAGAGAACCGCGTAAACGTAATCTTCGATGTGCAGGGTGAACAAGCCACGGCCGGCGACGAAAAACCGGACTTCATCTTCACCGTGGCGGTGCTCTTCAAGGAACTTCGCGCGCAATTCGGCTTTTTGCGGGTGATCGCTGTTAAGGCTGATCACATCGACCGTGATGTAGCCGCGCTCGGTCATCAGCTTGTCGATCTGCTCTTGATAAGCTGCGATCACTTCTTCCTGAGTGGCCCCCGGCTGAAGTTTCGTCGCCGCTTGCCAGCGGTCGAAGCGCACGCCCTGCTCGGCCAGGGTCGAGGCGATGTCTTCGTAATGGGTCAGCACCTTGTTGGGTATTTCAGGGCTCGAAACGTGATAAACGGACAGGCTGCTCATCAGGGCAACTCCTTAACGGTTTGAGAGCGAGCGGGTTTTCAGCTCGCACTCGAACAAAAATTCAAAGGCCTCGATCTGCCGCAGCGCATCACTCATGCGCGCGCCCCAGGTGTACAGGCCGTGGCCGCGGATCAGATAGCCGACGCAATCGGGATGGGCTTCAAGCCAAGGCTGCACCTTGGCGGCGAGGCGCGCAATGTCCTGATCGTTGTCAAAAATCGGTACCCGCACCGTCGATTCGTGGGTCGACACGCCGCTAAACGCTTTTTGCAACTCGTAGTCTTCGAACTCGATGAAATCTTGCGGCGTCAGGCGCGACAGCACCGTGGCGTTGACCGAGTGGGTGTGCAGCACTGCGCCGATCTCCGGGCGCCAGCTGTACAACTGGGTGTGCAACAGGGTTTCGGCGGACGGTTTTTTGCCCGGCTCCAGGCTGTTGCCCGAAAGGTCGGTGGCCAGCACATCGTCCTTGCCGAGCTGGCCCTTGTGCTTGCCGGACACGGTCAGCAAGGCTTCGGTCGGCGACAAACGGGTGGAATAGTTGCTACTGGTGGCCGGCGACCAGCCGCGACCATACAGAAAACGCCCGGCGTCGATGATTTCCTGGGCGAGGTGTTCACGGGTAAGGCTCATGGCCTGTCCTCTTGCATACATGTGGCAATGATAACGGCAGCCGCGACAGCTGCGAGACTGGCAATACTAAAGGTCAATGCGGCCCCGAGGGCGTTCCAGCTGTAGCCGGAATATAACGCGCCCAACGCACCGCCTGTGCCGGCCAAGGCGGCATACAACGCCTGACCCTGGCCTTGCTGGCGCGCACCGAAGCTACGTTGCACGAAGGCAATGGCAGCGGCGTGAAAGCTGCCAAATGTCGCCGCGTGCAGGATCTGGGCACACAACAGCACCCAAAGAAATTCTGCGAGCGAACCCAGCAATAGCCAACGTACCGCCGCCAGCACAAAGCTGGCCATCAGCACCCGGCGCAGCGAGAAGCGCGCGAAGATCCGGCTCATGGCCAGGAACATCAGGACTTCGGCGACCACGCCGACCGCCCAGAGCATGCCGATCACGCCCCTGCTGTAACCCAGGCGCTCGAGGTGCAAGGTCAAAAACGTGTAATACGGCCCGTGACTCATCTGCATCAATGCCACGCAGCCGTAGAACGCCAGCACGCCGGGGTTGCGCAGCTGCTTGAGAAATCCTTCGCCGGCCACCCGGTTGCCCGGTGCGGGCTGGGCGTTCGGCACCCACAGGCTGCTCAGCACAATGCCGGCCATGATCAACACCAGCGCCGCCGGGTAAATGTCCAGGCTCAGCCATTCGAACAGGCGGCCCAGGGCAACCACGGTGATGATGAAGCCGATCGAACCCCACAGGCGAATCTGGCTGTAGCGCGAGGTCTGGCCTTGCAGATGTGCCAGGGTGATGACTTCGAATTGCGGCAACACGGCGTGCCAGAAGAACGCATGCAAAGCCATGACCATCGCCAGCCAGGCATAGCTCTTGCTGACGAAAATCAGCGAGAAGGTCAGCAAGGTGCACACTGCGCCAAAGCGCACGATGGCCAACCGCCGACCGGTGTAGTCGCCCAGCCAGCCCCAGATGTTCGGCGCCACGCAGCGCATCAGCATCGGGATCGCCACCAACTCGCCGATGCGCGCGGCGGAAAATCCCAGGTGATCGAAATACAACGCCAGAAACGGCGCCGTAGAACCGAGCAAGGCGAAATAGAACAAATAGAAACTGGAGAGCCGCCAGTACGGCAGCGCCGCCGCAGCCATCAGGCTGCAGCAGCTGAGAGGTCAGCCATTAAAGCTGACCCAGCACCGGCGTGCTCACGCGCACATCGGCGTTCTGCCCGCGGTGGCGCAGCAGGTGGTCCATCAGCACAATCGCCATCATCGCTTCGGCGATCGGCGTGGCGCGGATGCCGACGCATGGGTCGTGACGGCCCTTGGTGATCACTTCCACCGGGTTGCCGTGAATGTCGATGGAACGGCCCGGTGTGGTGATGCTCGACGTTGGTTTCAACGCCAGATGCGCCATGATCGGCTGACCGGAAGAAATGCCACCGAGGATGCCGCCGGCGTTGTTGCTGAGGAAACCTTCGGGCGTCATTTCATCGCGATGCTCGGTGCCGCGCTGGGCGACGCTGGCGAAACCGGCGCCGATTTCCACACCCTTGACTGCGTTGATGCTCATCAGGGCATGGGCCAGCTCGGCATCCAGACGATCGAAAATCGGCTCGCCAAGGCCAGGCATCACGCCTTCGGCGACCACAGTGATCTTCGCACCGACCGAATCCTGGTCACGGCGCAGCTGGTCCATATAGGCTTCCAGCTCTGGCACCTTGTCCGGATCGGGGCTGAAGAAGGCGTTCTCTTCGACCGAATCCCAGGTCTTGAACGGGATTTCAATCGGGCCGAGCTGGCTCATGTAGCCACGGATGACAATGCCCTGGCTGGCCAGATACTTCTTCGCAATTGCGCCAGCAGCCACACGCATGGCGGTTTCACGGGCCGAGCTGCGGCCACCGCCGCGATAATCGCGCTCGCCGTATTTATGGTGATAGGTGTAGTCGGCATGGGCCGGACGGAACAGATCCTTGATCGCCGAATAGTCCTTGGACTTCTGGTCGGTATTGCGGATCAACAGGCCGATGGCGCAGCCGGTGGTGCGACCTTCGAACACGCCGGAAAGGATTTCAACTTCGTCGGCTTCCTGGCGCTGGGTGGTGTGGCGGCTGGTGCCGGGCTTGCGCCGGTCGAGGTCGCGCTGCAGATCCTCCAGGGATATCTCCAGCCCCGGCGGGCAGCCATCGACAATGGCGACCAACGCCGGACCATGGCTTTCGCCAGCGGTGGTGACAGTGAATAGCTTGCCGTAGGTATTGCCGGACATGCAGGACGCTCCGTGAAATGAACCTGAATACGTAATGCGCGCCAGTATACGCAGGCTACCCAAGTAGTTCATCCTCGAACCTTATGGGTGCCCGTGAGTCCAACGGGCATCTTTGTGAATGATGGCCTGATGATGCTGCGAGTTTTAGCCTTGAGCCTTACCCTTATCAGCGGCTTCGCCCAGGCAACTGTCCTGCAGCGACCGATCACCCTCAACACCGGCACCGGCGAGCTTTTCGGCTCGTTGCTGCTGCCCAAATCCGACCAGCCTGTGCCCGTTGTCCTGATCATTTCCGGCTCCGGCCCGACCGATCGCGACGGCAACAACCCCGACGGCGGGCGCAACGACAGCCTCAAGCGCCTGGCCTGGGTGCTGGCCAAACACAACATCGCCAGCGTGCGCTATGACAAACGCGGCGTCGCGGCGAGCCTGGCAGCGACGCCGGACGAACGCAACCTGAGCGTGGAAGCCTATGTGGCCGACGCCCAGGCATGGGGCCACAAGCTCAAGGCTGATCCGCGATTCGACAAACTGATTGTGCTCGGCCACAGCGAGGGCGCCTTGATCGCCAGTCTCGCGGCACCCGATATCGATGCTGGTGCAGTGATTTCCATGTCTGGCAGTGCCCGGCCGGTCGCTGAGGTATTGCGCCAGCAACTGAGCAATCGCCTGCCACCGCCGCTGATGCTGCGCAGCAACGAATTGCTCGACAGCCTCAAGGCCGGCAAAACCGACGACAACGTGCCGCCGCAATTGCAGGTGATTTTCCGCCCGAGCGTACAGCCGTACCTGATTTCACTGTTTCGTCAGGATCCGGCCGCTGCGTTCGCCAACCTGAAAATGCCCGCCCTGATCATTCAGGGCAGCAATGACATTCAAGTCGGGGTCAATGACGCCCGCCTGCTCAAGGCCGCGAAACCGGACGCCGAACTGGCGCTGATCGAAGGCATGAACCATGTATTGCGAATTGTGCCCAATGACGTAAAGCGCCAGTTGGCCTCTTATAAAGATCCACAATTGCCCCTCGCAGCGGAACTGGGCGCGCGAATCATCGGGTTTATTGACGGACTTCGCACCAGTTAAGCCCGGCAACCCTCCAGTACTGAAAAAAACGGCCGATAAGCCTTTGTCGCCAGCGCACTGGCTGGCGACAAGCAGAGCTTGGACAGGATCTCGCCGTTATGACCGATACCCAGACTTCACCCGACACCAGCGCTGTACAAGACGCACCGACAGCGGTCGAGCTGCCCTGGGCGGACGTCCACGTCGAGCACCACAAGATGCTCCGCCTGGCACCGTTGCAGACCGACCGCAACACCGGTGGACGCCCCTTGCGTTTTGTCGAATTTGGCTATGCCGAACGCAATGACAAGCAGCACAGCCTGATGCGCATGAACATCACGCTGCCCGGCCAGCGCGTGCGCAAGGAACAGAATCATCTCGATGTGTGGGTCGATCACAGCGAAAAAACCGTGCATTTCGGTCCTGACAGCGGGCTGCAGGTCGAGCCACTGAACCGGGGTATCGGACGTTTTCTGACCGCCCAGGGCATCAACTGGGCGAAGAAGCGCTGGCCCGGCTATACCTTCGACGGTGCCGACCTGAACAACAAGGACGCACTGAACGAAGACACGCGCTTGCGCCGCGATCACTTTTTGCAAGCCCATGGTTTCGAAGTGGCCTACGCCGATGCCCAGCATTTGAAGGGCAGCGTCAAAGCCGTGCAGGTCGGTGACCTGACAGGTGACTGGAACACGGAGAAACTGCAGGTCGTGGAAATTCTCGAAGCGGCGCAGATGCTCCAGCAGGCCGAGCAGAATCTGGCCGAGCAGGAAGTCAAACTCAAGAAACACGAAGAGAAAGTCAGCAAGTACAAGCGTGAAGACGCCGGGCTGCGCTTTACCATCACTTGCCTGGTGGCGTTTGCGGTGTTTCAGGCGGGCTTGCTGATCTGGATTGCCACGCACTGATGATCTTTTGTAGGAGCGAGCCTGCTCGCGATGGACGTTAACGATTACGCGTGTTATCTGGATAAACGCGGTGGTCTTGCGTCCATCGCGAGCAGGCTCGCTCCTACAGGGGTCAGACGCGCGAAGCGAACAGCGCCTGATGATTTCGACACTGCTCGGCGGTCAGCATGAACACCCCATGCCCGCCTCGCTCGAAGTCCAGCCAGGCGAAGTCGACTTGCGGGTACAACGCCTCGACATGAACCTGGCTATTGCCCACTTCAACGATCAGCAAGCCCTTCTCGGTCAGGTGATCGGCAGCTTCGGCGAGCATGCGCCGCACCAGGTTCAAGCCGTCATCACCGCAGGCCAGGCCCAGCTCCGGTTCGTGCTGGTATTCGTCCGGCATGTCGGCGAAATCTTCCGCATCGACATAAGGCGGGTTCGACACGATCAGATCGAAACGCTGGCCGGGCAAGCCATCGAAACCATCGCCTTGTACCGTATACACCCGTTCATCGACGCCATGACGCTCGATGTTCTGGTTGGCGACCTCCAGCGCTTCGAAAGACAGGTCCGCCAATACCACCTCTGCGTTCTGGAACTCGTAGGCGCAGGCGATGCCGATGCAACCGGAGCCGGTGCAAAGGTCGAGAATCCGCGCCGGCTCGGCACCCAGCCAGGGTTCGAAACGTTTTTCGATCAGTTCGCCAATCGGCGATCGCGGGATCAGCACACGCTCGTCGACAATGAACGACATGCCACAGAACCAGGCTTCGCCCAGCAGGTAAGCTGTAGGTACCCGCTCTTCGATGCGGCGCTTGAGAAGAAGCTGCAGGTGTACCAGTTCATCTTCTTCAAGGGTACAGTCGAGATAACTGTCGGCGATTTCCCACGGCAAGTGCAACGCACCCAACACCAGTTGACGGGCTTCGTCCCAGGCATTGTCGGTGCCATGGCCAAAAAACAGATCCTCCCCATGAAAGCGGCTGACGGCCCAACGGATATGGTCGCGCAGGGTACGAAGGCGGGAAGTGATCACAACGGCAAGCTCCAGAAAAATCGACTGGCAATTCTACCAGTCAAACGCCGTCACGACGACGCAGGAAAAGCTTTGGGATGAATGTAGGAACTATCCGATTATTCTGCCGGCTATTGAACAATGCGTAACAATTGACAAGGCTACCTGGCAGAAACCGCATCATCTACGTTCGTAGCGATTCACAGAATCGTTCAGCCAGAGGACAATGCCTCAAAAGCCCCACTCCAAGGAGCCCCAGAATGTCCGTTCCAAAAACGATGTTTCAACTCAGCGGCCGCGGTTATGCAGCAGCCAACCTGAGCCAAGCGACGCTGGTCATCATCGATGCCCAGAAGGAATACCTCAGCGGGCCACTGGCCCTGACCGGCATGGACGCTGCCGTCGCGAACATCAAACAGTTACTCGCTGCTGCCCGCGCCGCCGGCCGGCCGATCGTGCACATCCGCCACCTTGGCACGCTGGGCGGGATGTTCAACCCACAGGGCGTAGGCGGTGAGTTCATTGCGGGTGTGGAGCCGCAGGGTGACGAAACCGTCATCGGCAAATTGCTGCCCAGCGCATTCCACGGCACCGAACTGGCAAAACTCCTGGAGGACCTGGGCGCACTGGACTTGATCGTCTGCGGCTTCATGAGCCACTCCAGCGTCAGCACCACAGTACGCGCGGCCAAGAACCTGGGCTTCCGTTGCACCCTGGTGGAGGACGCCTGCGCCACGCGCGATCTGCCTTACAAGGGCGGCGTCCTGAGTGCCGAACACGTTCACCAGACCGAAATGGCGATCATGGCAGACAACTTCGCCACCCTCGCCACGACCGGTGAATTGGTCTGATTTGCATCTTGATGAGCGGCCAATATCGCCGCTCATCCGCTAAAGCCTCTCGTTTGCTGTAATTGTCTTAGCCTCAGGAACATCCCGGTCAACTTCCGGTCGAAGGGCCGATACCCATTGAGGAAGGTCGGAATGAAGTTATCCGATGGTTTTGACGCTCGCCGCTTGCGGCCCAAAGGCCAAAGCAACTGGCGTTTTCGAATCGGCGCGGCATTCGCGGCGCTGCTGGCGACCTGTGGTGTGCTGCTCGCCATGGCCGGCGCCGCCAGCCTGTTCGGTCACGTCCCGGCGCTAGGTGAACTGAATACCAGCCGCGCAGGCGCTGGGGTCATTCTGGCGCTGGGCCTGTTCGTGCTGTACATCGGCGTATGGCTGTGGCGCCGCTGCCGCCGCCGCTCGCGCCAGTCGCGGGCACTGGCCATGTCTCCGCACCTGATGAAAAAACACGACTGAAGCAAACGACACAACCAATGGCGTGCAAACGCCACGCAGTTTGTTGCGCCCCAATTGTCTCGACTTGGGTAAACTGGCCGCCCTTCGCGGAGGCTGACATGCAAGACGACGATTTTTCCTTATTCAAAAGCGCGATCCAGGGCGTCAAGCCCATCAAGCACGATCGCGCCGAAACCGGCAAACCCAAGGCTGACCGCGCGCAGATCGCCAAGCTGCGCCAGGCCGCCACTGTGCGCACAGATGCCACCACCGTTGACGGCTTGTCCGATCAGTTCGTCATCGACGTCGGCCCCGAAGACGAATTGATGTGGGCACGCGATGGCGTTCAGGAAAGCCAGATGCGCAAGCTCAAGATCGGTCAGATTCCGTTCGAAGGCAGCCTCGACCTGCACGGTATGACGGTGGAGAAGGCCCGGGAAACCCTCTGGGCGTTCCTGGCTGAAGCAACCAAATTCGAAATCCGTTGCGTGCGCGTCACCCACGGCAAGGCGGTGCGCCTGGACGGTAAACGGCCGATGATCAAGAGCCACGTCAATACCTGGTTGCGCCAGCATCCGCAGGTACTTGGCTTCACTTCGTGCCAGGCCAGACATGGCGGCGCCGGAGCGGTTTATGTGATGCTCAAACGCACCATGATGGAAGGACGCGACGAGTAAAGCTGATGCGCCGCGCTTGCAGCGCCGTGTCCACCACCGTACCCTTGCCCTTTGCGAAAAAATCCCACAGGTAGTTTCATGTCCCTGGAACAGAATTACACCGCGATTCTCGGCCAACTGGGCGAGGACGTCTCCCGCGAGGGCCTGCTCGACACGCCAAAGCGTGCAGCCAAAGCCATGCAGTACCTCTGCCGCGGCTATGAACAGACATTGGAAGAAGTCACCAACGGTGCCTTGTTCAGCTCCGACAACAGCGAAATGGTGCTGGTCAAGGACATCGAGTTGTACTCGCTGTGCGAACACCACCTGCTGCCGTTCATCGGCAAGGCCCACGTCGCGTACATTCCAAGCGGCAAGGTGCTGGGCCTGTCCAAGGTTGCGCGCATCGTCGACATGTACGCCCGCCGCCTGCAGATCCAGGAAAACCTCAGCCGCCAGATCGCCGAAGCAGTCCAGCAGGTGACCGGTGCCCTGGGTGTTGCCGTGGTGATCGAGGCCAAGCACATGTGCATGATGATGCGCGGTGTGGAGAAGCAGAATTCGTCGATGATCACCTCGGTGATGCTCGGTGAGTTCCGTGAGAACGCCGCGACCCGCAGCGAATTCCTCAGCCTGATCAAGTAATTCGCGTCACGAAGAAAACCGGCATTCATCGCCGGTTTTTTTTCGCCCGCGAAAAATCAGGTAAGCTGCGCGCCCTTCTCAATCTGCACCGTGAGGCTTTCAACGTGTTCGTAAAAGCGCTTCGAGTCGGCCTTGGCCAACTGATCATCTTTATCGACTTCCTGACCCGTCCAGGCAAGAAGCAGCGCCCTGCGGCTGCCCAGGCCCAGGTCGAATCCGCCGCCAAGGATCTGACCCTGTATCAATTCCACGCCTGCCCGTTCTGCGTGAAGACCCGCCGCACCCTGCGCCGCCTGAATGTGCCGGTGGCACTGCGTGACGCGAAAAACAACGAACAGGATCGCCAGACCCTGCTGGAACAAGGCGGCAAAATCAAAGTGCCGTGCCTGCGTATCGAAGAAAATGGCCAGACGACCTGGATGTATGAGTCCAAGGTGATCATTGATTATCTGGATAAGCGGTTCGCGGCAGCCTGAGATTTTTCGGTGTAGCTGATGGCCTCTTCGCGGGCAAGCCCGCTCCCACAGTGATGTGCGGCGTTCGCAAAACCTGTGGGAGCGGGCTTGCCCGCGATGAGGCCGGTGCAGGCACCGCAAACTTCAGACAAAAAAAACCGGCCTTCGCGCCGGTTTTTTTGTCCCATATATCCCTATTTCCAAACTTTTCGTAAGCAGAATAGAAAACATTATTTGCTTTCTTTGTATACAAAAGCATAATCCACTTCGTGCGAGTTCCTGACCAACCGGTCAACAAATTCGCAAGTGCCTCAATGGGCCGCTGCCACCCTCATGGGTCCGGTCCTGGAAATAACAATAAAACTCTTGAGGAGTACTCGCTGTGGAAAGCCGCAAATCCGATGCATCGACGCTGGAACTCTCGCCGCCATTGCGCAATGGCTTGCTGGAACGCCTGTTCAAACTCACTTTGCATGGCACCACGGTGAAGACTGAGCTGATTGCCGGTCTGACAACCTTCATCACCATGGCCTACATCATTTTCGTCAACCCCAACATCATGGCCGACGCCGGCATCGATCACGGTGCGGCCTTCGTCGCCACCTGCATCGCCGCCGCGCTGGGTTGCCTGTTGATGGGCCTGTATGCGAACTGGCCAGTCGGCCTGGCTCCAGGCATGGGGCTCAATGCGTTCTTCACTTACACCGTGGTAGGCACCATGGGCTACAACTGGGAAACCGCTCTGGGTGCGGTGTTCGTTTCCGGTGTGCTGTTCATGATCCTGACGTTCTCGCGGATTCGTGAATGGCTGCTCAACAGCATTCCGGTCAGCCTGCGTTACGCCATGGGCGCCGGCGTTGGCCTGTTTCTCGGGCTGATCGGCCTGAAAACCGCAGGCATCGTCGTCGATAGCCCGGCGACCCTGATCAAGCTCGGTTCCCTGCGCGAACCCGGCCCGCTGCTGGCTGCCGTGTGCTTCCTGATGATCGCCATCCTCAGTTATCACCGGGTGTTCGGCGCAATCCTGATCAGCATTATCACCGTGACTCTCGCCGGCTGGGGCCTGGGCCTGGTGCACTATGAGGGCATCATGTCGGCACCGCCGAGCCTGGCTCCGACCTGGATGGCCATGAATGTCGCCGGCGTGTTCAATGTCAGCATGATCAGCGTGGTCCTGGCATTTCTCTTTGTACACATGTTCGACACCGCCGGCACCTTGATGGGCGTTGCCCAGCGTGCCAATCTGGTAGGCGCTGACGGCCGCATCGAAAACCTTTCGCGTGCCATGAAAGCCGACAGTGCATCCAGCGTATTCGGCGCCGTGGTCGGTGTTCCGCCGGTCACCAGCTATGTGGAAAGTGCTGCTGGTGTTGCTGCGGGTGGTCGCACCGGTCTTACCGCCGTCACTGTTGGCGTGCTGTTTATCGCAGCCATGTTTTTTGCTCCACTGGCAGGAATGATTCCGGCCTATGCAACCGCTGGCGCGCTGATCTACGTGGCGATGCTGATGATGGGCGGCATGGCCCACATCGAATGGGATGAAGCGACCGACAGCATTCCGGCAATCGTCACAGCGATCATGATGCCGCTGACCTTTTCGGTCGCCGACGGCATCGCACTGGGCTTCATCACCTACGTGGCGTTGAAGGCCGGCACTGGCAAATACAAGGAAATTTCCGTCAGTCTGTGGGTGCTCTGCGCGATCTTCATCGCCAAGTTCATCTTCTTGTAAGCCATCAAGGCTTGAAAACAGCCTCACCCCGTCGGGTGAGGCTTTTGTGCAAATGGAGGAAAGTGATGAGTCTGGAAACCTGGCTGCTGTTCAGCGGCGCTGCGCTGATAGTGATATTGATCCCGGGCCCCCTGTCTTTGCTGATGATCAGCAACAGCCTGAATTACGGCCTGCGCCGTTCCTACCCGGCCTTTCTGGGCGGAGTGTCGGCCTCGATCTGCCTGCTCAGCGCTTCGGCACTGGGCCTGGGTGCGTTGTTGCTGGCCTCGGAGCAGCTGTTCAGTGCCTTGAAAATCCTCGGCGCGCTGTACCTGTTCTATCTCGCGTGGCAAAGCTGGCAGCAGTCACGCCTGCCCGCCCATGGCGCGCAAGTACCACAGGCTGCGCCGGTGCCACGCTTTCGTGCGCTGTTCGGGCGCGCGTTCATGCTGGGCGCGAGCAATCCCAAAGACATTCTGTTCTTCGCCGCTTTCCTGCCGCAGTTCCTGAGTGCCGAGCAGCCGTTCCTGCCGCAGTTGCTGGTGATGATTGTGACCTGGACCGTGCTCGACCTGCTGTGCAAGCTGGCCTACGGCCTCGGCGCCAATGGTGCGGCGCGATATCTGCGCAGCGGCAAGGGACAGAGCTGGTTCAACCGGATCAGTGCCGGATTGTTCGGTGGCGCGGGGGCGGCGTCTCTACTTAGCCGCTAAAAGCCTGAAGCTAAGCGCTTCGCGAGCAAGCCCGCTCCCACAGTTGATTGTCAGCGAACATGGTATTTGCGTTCGAGGGTGATCCAGTGTGGGAGCGGGCTTGCTCGCGAAGACGGCTTCACAAACACCAGTTTTCTCCAGACGAAAAAAAGCCCGCAGTGTGAGCGGGCGAAAGACCAAAGAAGCTATATGCGCAGTCGCTTCCAGGCTGAGGCAGCTGCTTGGGGGATCAGCTGCCGCGATAGGTGGAATAGCTGTAAGGCGAAATCAGCAATGGCACGTGGTAGTGATCCTGCTCGGCGGATATGCCAAAGCGCAGCACCACCACATCCAGAAATGCCGGTTCCGGCAGTTGAACGCCCCGGGCGCGGTAATAATCGCCAGCGTGAAACTGAACCTGATAGACCCCGGTACGGTAGTCATCACCTTGCAGCAACGGCGCATCGACCCGACCATCGCTGTTGGTGATCGCGCTGGCGACCAATTCCAGCTGCGAGCCTTCAACGCGGTACAACTCGACCTTGATCGAGCTGCCCGGGCAACCGTGTGCTGCGTCCAAAACGTGTGTAGTCAAACGTCCCATTGATTCTGCGCGCCTGCCTGCATGGAGCAGTCAGACCTCGCGCCTCCCGAAGTCAGTTGAAAAGGAGACCGCACCGATTCGGAGCACGAAAAGCTGCGGCGAGCGACTGATTAAGACATTTTCCATAAAAATTGTACACAATAAAAACGACATTTTTCCCACCTCTCCGGCCATCGGTCCATTTATCACCCATCTGAAGCCAAATCTGACCGCTGTTACACCTCTTATTCAGTCGCTGACCGTTCAGGCAGATTTATTGCAGACCTATGCGCATAACAGCAAAAGATGACAGCTGGTTAAAAATGCGAAAATTCAGGCTTACAAAGTGAATATAAAGTTGTATACAATCACTCCATCGCTGTGACGCCAGCCTTTCAATTACTTCAGGCGCGCCACACAACCTGTCAACACGAACAAGAAGGAAGACTGCAGTGAGCGCTGACTACCCACGCGACCTGGTCGGTTACGGCAGTAACCCTCCGCACCCACACTGGCCTGGCAATGCCCGCATCGCACTGTCCTTCGTGCTCAATTACGAAGAAGGTGGCGAGCGCAATATCCTGCACGGCGACAAAGAGTCCGAGGCCTTCCTCTCGGAAATGGTTTCCGCCCAGCCGCTGCAAGGCGCACGTAACATGAGCATGGAATCGCTCTACGAGTATGGCAGCCGCACCGGCGTCTGGCGGATTCTGAAACTGTTCAAGGAATTCGACATTCCACTGACCGTCTTCGCCGTGGCCATGGCCGCCCAGCGCCACCCGGATGTGATCCGCGCCATGGTCGATGCCGGCCACGAGATCTGCAGCCACGGCTACCGCTGGATCGACTACCAGTACATGGACGAAGCCGAAGAGCGCGAGCACATGCTCGAAGCGATCCGCATCCTCACCGAAATCACCGGCGAGCGCCCGTTGGGCTGGTACACCGGCCGCACTGGCCCCAATACCCGACGCCTGGTGATGGAGGAAGGTGGCTTCCTCTACGACAGCGACACCTATGACGACGACCTGCCCTACTGGGAACCGAACAACCCGACCGGCAAGCCGCACCTGGTGATCCCGTACACCCTGGACACCAACGACATGCGCTTCACCCAGGTCCAGGGCTTCAACAAGGGCGACGATTTCTTCGAATACCTCAAGGATGCGTTCGATGTGCTCTACGCCGAGGGCGCCGAAGCACCGAAGATGCTGTCGATCGGCCTGCACTGCCGATTGATCGGCCGTCCGGCGCGACTGGCTTCGCTCAAGCGCTTTATCGAATACGCTAAAAGTCATGAACAGGTGTGGTTCAGCCGTCGCGTCGACATCGCACGCCACTGGCAACAAACCCACCCGTGCCAAGGGGCCGCCAAATGAGCACCTTTCAAAGCCTGAAACCCTCGACCCTGAGCCGCGACGCCTTCGTCGCAGCCTTCGCCGACATCTACGAACATTCGCCATGGGTGGCCGAAAAGGCTTTCGACCTGGGCCAGGATGCTTCGATCGACCAGATCGAAACCCTGCACCAGCGCATGAGCGACATCCTGTTGAGCGCTGATCACGAAAGCCAGCTGGCCCTGATCAACGCTCACCCGGACCTGGCCGGCAAAGCTGCCGTCCAGGGCGAGTTGACCGAAGCCAGCACCAATGAACAGGCTGGCGCCGGTATTCACCAATGCACGGCCGAAGAGTTCCAGCGCTTCACCGAGCTGAACGACGCCTACAAGGCCAAGTTCAAGTTTCCCTTCATCATGGCGGTAAAAGGCAGCAACCGGCATCAGATCCTCGCGGCGTTCGAAACGCGCATCCACAACCCGGTCGACACCGAGTTCAAATGCGCGCTGGCGGAGATCAACAAGATCGCCCTGTTCCGTTTACTGACCCTATAGCGAGCCTGGCCCTGCGAATTCATGAACGTCGAAATCGACCAGGGCCCTGCAAGCATCCCAAGCCAACTTATTAAAGGCAGACAAGAAGAATGAAAGCTTACGCCGTACCTTTCGAGAAGTTCGTCAACCTGGCCGACGCCCGCCTGGGCACCAAAATCATCTCGGTCACCGATGACTGGTTCGCAGACGCCAACCGTCTGTTCCAACCGACCCCGGCCGTGTGGAAGGAGGGCGTGTTCGATGACAACGGCAAGTGGATGGACGGCTGGGAGTCGCGCCGCAAGCGCTTCGAAGGCTACGACAGCGCGGTAATCCGCCTGGGCGTGCCTGGTTCGATCAAGGGCGTGGACATCGACACTTCATTCTTCACCGGTAACTTCCCGCCATCGGCGTCCCTGGAAGCCTGCTTCCTGGCGTCGGGCGAACCCGACGACAATACCCAGTGGACTGAAGTGCTGTCTGCCGTCGAGTTGCAGGGCAACAGCCACCACTATCACGAAATCAACAACGACCAGGCGTTCAGCCACCTGCGCTTCAACATCTACCCGGATGGTGGTGTAGCCCGCCTGCGCGTGTACGGCGTGCCACACCGCGACTGGTCCGCTGTGGGCGACAACGAGCAAGTCGACCTGGCCGCAGCCCTCAACGGTGGCCGCGCCCTCGCCTGCTCCGATGAACACTTCGGCCGCATGAGCAACATCCTCAACCCGGGCCGTGGTATCAACATGGGCGACGGTTGGGAAACCGCACGTCGTCGTACCCCGGGCAATGACTGGGTAATCGTCGCGCTGGGTCATGCTGGCGAAGTCGAGAAAGTCGTGGTCGACACCCTGCACTTCAAGGGTAACTACCCGGACAGCTGCTCGATCCAGGGCGCGTTCGTGAAGGGCGGTACCGACAGCCAGATCGAAACCCAGTCGCTGTTCTGGCGCGAACTGCTGCCAAGCCAGAAACTGGAAATGCACGCCGAACACACCTTCGCCGAGCAGATCAAGGCACTGGGCCCGATCACCCACATCCGCCTGAACGTGTTCCCGGATGGTGGTGTTAGCCGCCTGCGCGTCTTGGGCAAGGTCGCTAAATAAGCGGCGCGCCCTTCGCGAGCAAGCCCGCTCCCACAGGGGAATGCATTCCAAATGTGGGAGCGGGCTTGCTCGCGAAGGCGTCAGAACCAACAACACAGAACTCAACGAAAAGAAGAACAGCATGCGCACACTGACGATTGAACCGCTGACCAAAGAAGCCTTCGCCCCTTTCGGTGACGTGATCGAAACCGACGGCAGCGATCACTTCATGATCAACAACGGTTCGACCATGCGCTTCCATAAACTGGCGACGGTTGAAACCGCCACGCCAGAAGACAACGCGATCATCAGCATCTTCCGCGCCGACGCGCAGGACATGCCGCTGACCGTGAGCATGCTGGAGCGTCATCCGCTGGGCAGCCAGGCTTTCATTCCGCTGCTCGGCAACCCCTTTCTGATCGTGGTCGCGCCAGTTGGCGATGAACCTGTATCAGGCTTGGTCCGCGCCTTCGTCACCAACGGCAGGCAGGGCATCAATTACCATCGCGGCGTCTGGCACCACCCGGTGCTGACGATCGAAAAGCGGGATGACTTCCTGGTGGTTGATCGCAGTGGCACAGGCAATAACTGCGATGAGCATTTTTTCAAAGAGGAAGAGCGTTTGGTCCTCGCCCCCCACCAATAAGAGAAGGTCTGATCACTCGACAACAGAGTGACAGGCGAGAGGTAAAGACTGTGGAAGCACATTTGTTGGAATGGCTGAACCTGAGCGTACGCTGGGTTCATATGATTACTGGTGTGGCCTGGATCGGCGCATCGTTCTATTTCGTCTGGCTGGAAAACAACCTCAATCGGGTCAACCCGAAAAGTGGTCTGGCCGGTGATTTGTGGGCGATCCACGGCGGCGGTATCTACCACCTGGAAAAATACAAACTGGCTCCACCGACCATGCCGGACAACCTGCACTGGTTCAAATGGGAAGCCTACTTCACCTGGATGTCGGGTATCGCGCTGCTGTGCGTGGTGTTCTATTCCAACCCGACGCTCTACCTGCTGGCCCCAGGCAGCAGCCTGACCGGCCCTGAAGGCGTTCTGCTGGGCATCGGCTCACTGTTCGTCGGCTGGTTCGTCTACTCCTTCCTCTGCGACTCGGCCCTGGGCAAACGCCCTGCCCTGCTGGGTTTCATCCTGTTCGTATTGATCATCGGCGCGGCCTACGGCTTCAGCAAGGTGTTCAGCGGTCGTGGTGCGTACCTGCACGTCGGCGCGATCATCGGCACCATCATGGTCGGCAACGTGTTCCGCATCATCATGCCGGCGCAGCGCGCACTGGTGGCGGCGATTGCCGAAAACCGCACGCCCGATCCGGCGCTGCCGGCCAAAGGCCTGCTGCGTTCGCGTCACAACAACTACTTCACCCTGCCGGTGCTGTTCATCATGATCAGCAACCACTTCCCGAGCACCTATGGCAGCCAATACAACTGGCTGATCCTGGCCGGGATCGCGGTGTTTGCGGTGCTGGTGCGTCACTACTTCAACACCCGTCACGACAGCCACAAGTTTGCCTGGACCCTGCCAGTGGCAGCCGTCGGCATGATTTGCCTGGCTTATGTAACCGGTCCGAAGCCGATGTCCAACGCCCCTGAAGTGGCCAAGGCACCCGCTGCGATCGAGTACCAGCCGCTGCCGGAAACAGCAGTGGGCGGTGGCTTGAAACCGGCTGAAGCGAAACCTGCAGAGGCACCCGCAGCCGCACCGGCCCAAGCGTCCAACGCCGGCCCTGGTTTCGACAAGGTGCACAGTGTGATTCAGGAACGTTGCGCAGTGTGTCACTCGGCCAAACCTACCAGCCCGCTGTTCAGCGCAGCGCCTGCCGGCGTGATGCTCGACACCCCCGAGCAGATCCGCCAGAACGCTGCGCGCATCCAGGCTCAAGCCGTCACCAGCCAGATCATGCCACTGGGCAACATCACCCAGATGACCCAGCAGGAACGTGATCTGATCGGTGCCTGGATTGTGCAGGGAGCTCCGACCAACTAAGCAAAACAAAAGCCCGTGAAAACGGGCTTTTGTGGCGAGGGGGCTCGCCCCCGTTCGACTGCGAAGCAGTCGTAAAACCTGCGGATGCGATCTCTCAGACGCAACGCAATTGTCGGTTTTGGGGCTGCTTCGCAACCCAACGGGGGCAAACCCCCTCGCCACAGATCTCCCTGATGCACGAAATCACAAGAATAAAAAAGATCCGAGGTGTTGCATGTCCGAGCTAACCCAAGCACGCATCCCCGACGCACCCGCCATTCAGCGTTTGCCCCTTTTGCAACTGATCCTGGTCGGTCTGCAACATGTTCTGCTGATGTACGGTGGCGCCATTGCGGTGCCGCTGATCATCGGACAGGCTGCTGGCCTGAGTCGTGAAGAGATTGCCTTTCTGATCAACGCCGACCTGCTGGTCGCCGGCATCGCCACCATCGTCCAGTCGCTGGGCATCGGCCCCATGGGCATTCGCATGCCGGTGATGATGGGTGCCAGTTTCGCCGCGGTCGGCAGCATGGTCGCCATGGCCGGCATGCCGGGTATCGGTATGCAAGGGATCTTTGGCGCGACCATCGCCGCCGGTTTCTTCGGCATGCTCATCGCGCCGTTCATGTCCAAAGTCGTACGCTTCTTCCCGCCTCTGGTGACCGGCACGGTCATCACCTCGATCGGTTTGTCGCTGTTCCCCGTGGCCGTAAACTGGGCTGGCGGTGGAGCGGCCGCGACTCAATTCGGTTCACCGATTTACCTGACCATCGCCGCGCTGGTGCTGGGCACCATCCTGTTGGTGCATCGCTTCATGCGCGGTTTCTGGGTCAACATCTCCGTGCTGATCGGTATGTGCCTGGGCTATGTGCTGTGCGGTGTGTTGGGCATGGTCGACCTCAGTGGCATGGCCCAGGCGCCATGGCTGCAGTTCGTCACACCGCTGCATTTCGGTATGCCGAAATTCGAACTCGCACCAATCCTTTCGATGTGCCTGGTGGTGGTGATCATTTTCGTCGAATCCACCGGGATGTTCCTGGCACTGGGCAAGATCACCGGCCAGGAAGTCTGCCCGCGGATGCTGCGTCGCGGCTTGCTCTGCGACGCCGGTGCCTCGTTTTTCGCCGGGTTCTTCAATACCTTCACCCACTCCTCCTTCGCCCAGAACATTGGCCTGGTGCAGATGACTGGTGTGCGCTGCCGTTCGGTGACTATTGTTGCCGGCGGTTTGCTGATCGTTCTGAGCCTGCTGCCCAAAGCCGCGTTCCTGGTGGCTTCGATTCCGCCAGCGGTACTCGGCGGCGCAGCCATTGCGATGTTCGGCATGGTCGCGGCCACCGGGATCAAGATCCTGCAGGAGGCCGACATCGGTGACCGGCGCAACCAGTTGCTGGTGGCGGTGAGCATCGGCATGGGCCTGATCCCGGTGGTGCGTCCGGAGTTTTTCGCCCACCTGCCCGTGTGGATGAGCCCGATCACCCACAGCGGTATCGCCATGGCCACCCTCAGCGCCCTGACGCTGAACCTGCTGTTCAATATCCTTGGCGGTGCCGAACGCGCGGCCATCAACGACTGTCAGGCCCACTAACAACTAACGACACAGAACCCTGTGGGAGCGGGCTTGCTCGCGAAGAGGTCGGCACATCCAACATCAATGTTGACTGGCAAACCGCTTTCGCGAGCAAGCCCGCTCCCACAAGGGGGGTTCCTGCGCCTTGAAAACAAGAAAAATAGGGAGCAACAGATGATTCGGACACAAACCAGCATGCTGTTGGGCGGTGGGCTTCTGGCGGCCAGCCAGGCCATGGCCGGCGATCTACTGCTGTGGCAAACCAACAGCCTGAGCTATCTGTACGGCAAGGACTTCGCGGTCAACCCGTCGATCCAGCAGACGGTGACCTTCGAACATGCCGATCGCTGGAAGTACGGCGACAACTTCCTGTTCGTCGACAGCACCTATTACAACGGCGAGAAAGACCGCAACAAAGGCGTTCACGCCTATTACGGCGAGTTCAGTCCGCGCCTGTCCTTGGGCAAGATCCTCGACCGCCGTTTCGAATTCGGCCCGATCAAGGATGTGCTGCTGGCCATGACCTACGAGAACGGCGAAGACGACACCGAGGCCTACCTGATCGGCCCGGGTTTCGACCTGGCAGTACCGGGCTTCAACTTTTTTACCTTGAACTTCTATTATCGCCAGACCGAAGGGGCACGTCCCGGCGACGACGTCTGGCAAATCACCCCGGCCTGGTCCTACACCCTTCCATTGGGCAACTCGAACCTGTTGCTCGACGGTTACATCGACTGGGTGGTGGACAACGACCAGAACGCCCACGGCACCTATCACGCCAACCTGCACTTCAACCCACAGATCAAATACGACCTGGGCAAAGCCCTGGGCTGGCGTGAGAAGCAGGTCTACGTCGGCGCCGAATACAGCTACTGGAAAGATAAATACGGCATCGAGAACACGTCCCGATTCGATACCAACGAAAACACCACCAGCCTGCTGCTGAAGGTGCATTTCTGATGCTCACCCGCAACCGTGCCCCAAACATGTCGTCGGTGCGCCGTTGCGGGGCACTTGAGACCTGGCCGAGGAGTCAGTATTCTCCGCGGCCGCCTGAATCCGCTTTAAAAAAAAGCCCGGATTTAATTCCTGACCAAAAAGCCAACTTACCCCGGCTCTGGACGGTACCAAGGCACCCGGTAATCACTCTCAATCGGCTGTTTTTGCGCAGCCGAGCGGGAGTTTTTTTGTTTTCTGAAAGCCTTGGCGCAGCTCTTGCTAACAGCACTAAAGCTGACCGAACGGATGATTTTTTTGTAGCTGCAGATATAAGGCGCCACACCAGAGCGCCGACCTTAAAAAAATAACGTGGAACCACCTACATTTTGGGAGCAACCGAATGAAACGTACGTGCACTAGCCTGATGCTGGCAGGATCGATGTTGGCGGGGGGCCAGGCCATGGCCGGCGACTTGCTGCAATGGCAGACCAACAGCCTGACCTACCTCTACGGCAAGGACTTCCAGGTCAACCCGCGCATTCAGCAGACCGTGACCTTCGAGCACGCCGATGGCTGGAAATACGGCGACAACTTCTTCTTCATCGACAAGATTTTCTACAACGGCAAGGAAGACGCCTTCGCGGGTGAGAACACCCACTACGGCGAGCTCAGCCCGCGTTTGTCGTTCAACAAGATCTTCGATCAGAAGTTTGAGTTTGGCCCGATCAAAGACGTGCTGCTGGCCATGACGTACGAATTTGGCGAAGACGATACCGAGTCGTACCTGATCGGCCCTGGTTTCGACCTGGCAATCCCTGGTTTCGACTACTTCCAGTTGAACTTCTACAACCGCCATACCGAAGGCGACCGTCCGGGTGACGATGTCTGGCAGATCACTCCGGCCTGGTCCTACACCATTCCGGTGGGTGGCTCGGACGTGCTGATCGACGGTTTCATGGACTGGGTCGTCGACAACGACGTCAACAGTAAAGGCGAATACCACGCCAACCTGCACTTCAACCCACAGGTCAAATACGACCTGGGCAAGGCGCTGCATTTCGGCGAAAAGCAGCTGTACGTGGGTGTTGAGTATGACTACTGGAAGAACAAGTACGGTATCGAAGACAGTCAGGGCTTCAAGACTGATCAGAGCGTGACCAGCTTCCTGGTCAAGGTTCACTTCTGATTTTGTGGGAGCTTGCCTGCTAGCGATGGACCAGAGAGCGCCACGGGGGTGTCAGGCCCCCAGCGTCATCGTTAACGACCATCGCGAGCAGGCTCGCTCCTGCAATTGACCGCGTGTCCATGTGAGAGCACGCCGCACTAGCGATCTCAGGCCGAAACCACCGGCTGCGCCAACCCCAGAAACCGGCACAACTCAGCCTTCTTGGCCAACGCGTCACGCCGTCCCAGTTCGATCAACTCGCTGCAATACCCCGCCTCGAACAACAAATAACTCAGCACCCCTGCCCCGCTGGTCTTGGTCGCACCCGGCCCGCGCAAAAACAGGCGCAACGCCGCCGGCAATTCCTGACGATGGCGCGCAGCAATCTCGTCGATCGGCTGACTGGGCGAAATCACCAGCACCTCCACCGGCGCCACCCCCAGTGCTCGAGCCGGTGTGCCGCTAGGCAGCAGGTGACTGAACTGGTTCAGGCGTTGCAACAATTCAATGTCGCTTTCCAGGCTGTCGATGAATGTACTGTTGAGCATGTGCCCACCGATCTGCGCCAACGTTGGCTGCTGGCCGCTGTAGGCCCCTTGCCGGGGCTGTAGCGGGTCGACGCCGCGTGGATTGCCGCTGACGCCCACCACCAGCACCCGGTTGGCGCCCAGGTGGAGGGCCGGGCTGATCGGTGCCGATTGGCGCACCGCACCGTCGCCGAAATATTCTTCACCGATTTTCACCGGAGCGAACAGCAATGGAATGGCTGAACTGGCCAGCAAGTGTTCAACGGACAAGCGGACAGGCACGCCAATGCGCCGATGACGCAACCACGGGTTGATGGTGCCACCGCCCTGATAGAAGGTGACGGCCTGACCCGACTCATAGCCAAACGCCGTGACCGCCACGGCCTGCAACTGTTGTTGCGCGATGGCGTCGGCAATGCCGTTCAGGTGCAATTTGTCGTTGAGCAAATCCCGCAGCGGTGAGCTGTTGAGCAAGGCCACCGGGACTTTTGCACCCAGACCGAGCAGGCTGTGGCTGATAAAACGGCTGGCCTGGCCGATCACCCCTGGCCAGTCGCTGCGCAACACCTGATTGCTGCGAAAGCCCTGCCAGAAGGCGGTGAGGCGCTCGATGGCACCACGAAAATCCATCGCCCCACTGGCGAGGCTGACCGCGTTGATCGCCCCGGCCGAGGTGCCGACGATCACCGGAAACGGATTATTCGCGCCCTGCGGCAACAACTCGGCTATCGCCGCCAGAACTCCGACCTGGTAAGCCGCCCGAGCCCCGCCACCGGAAAGAATCAAACCTGTAACCGGTTCGCCTGGACTCATGCACAACGCTCCTTGGTGCTTGATGGGATTTCGTTGTTTCGACCTATTCCCCCTGTAGGAGCGAGCTTGCTCGCGATGAACCTGAGAGCGCCACGGGGTGTCAGGTTTGCCGCGTCATCGTTGACGACCATCGCGAGCATGCTCGCTCCTACAGGGGATCGTGATTCAACGGCGCTTTGCGTACAGCTTGGGCTCGCCCGGCGGACGACTCTTGAAACGGCGATGGGCCCACAGGTATTGCTCGGGACGCTCACGCAAAACGCCTTCGATCCATTGATTGATGCGGATGCAGTCGGCCTCTTCGGTTTCGCCCGGGAAGCCTTCGAGTGGCGCATGAATCACCAGACGGTAGCCACTGCCATCCGCCAGGCGTTCCTGGGTGAACGGCACCACCAGCGCCTTGCCCAACCGGGCAAACTTGCTGGTGGCGGTGACCGTCGCGGCCTGAATGCCGAAAAACGGCACGAAGAGACTTTGCTTGGCGCCGTAGTCCTGATCCGGTGCGTACCAGATCGCCCTGCCCGAACGCAGCAGCTTGAGCATGCCGCGCACGTCCTCACGCTCCACGGCCAGCGAGTCGAGGTTGTGCCGCTCGCGGCCCTGACGCTGGATGTAGTCGAACAGCGGGTTCTTGTGCTCACGGTACATGCCGTCAATGGTGTGCTGTTGGCCGAGCAATGCAGCACCGATCTCCAGTGTGGTGAAATGCAGCGCCATCAGAATTACACCCTTGCCCTCGCGCTGTGCCTGCTGCAGATGCTCCAGCCCTTCGATGTGGGCCAGGCTCGCCAGGCGCTTGCGCGACCACCACCAGCTCATCGCCATCTCGAAAAAGGCGATACCGGTGGAGGCGAAGTTCTCCTTGAGCAGGCGCTTGCGCTCGGCCGTACTCTTTTCAGGGAAACACAGCTCCAGATTGCGCTTGGCGATGCGCCGTCTGTCGCCGGCCACCCGATACATCAATGCGCCCAGCACGCGACCGATCCACAGCAATGCCGGATACGGCAACTGGACGATCAGCCACAACAGCCCCAGGCCACACCACAGCGGCCAGAAACGTGGAGAAAGAAAAGATTTTTGAAAACTCGGGCGATCCATTAAAGCTTCCGCAATGACAGTGGCCGCGCATTCTACATCGTTCGACCCGGCTTGCGGCCTGCGGGCGTTCTCGTTATAAGTCTCGGCACTTTTAGTGACAAGTCGTTGTATGCCGACCATGAGCCAAACCGAACCGCTAGACCAAGATCCCGTGTTCCAGTTGAAGGGCAGCATGCTGGCCATTACGGTGCTGGAACTGGCCCGTAACGACCTCGAAAGCCTTGATCGGCAACTGGCTGCCAAGGTTGCCCAGGCGCCCAACTTCTTCAGCAACGCGCCGCTGGTACTGGCCCTGGACAAGCTCCCGGCCAGCGAAGGGGCTGTCGACCTGCCCGCGATGATGCGCGTGTGCCGCCAACACGGCCTGCGCACCCTGGCGATCCGTGCCAGCCGCATTGAAGACATCGCGGCCGCCATCGCGGTCGACCTGCCGGTGCTGCCACCATCAGGTGCCAGGGAGCGCACGCTGGACCTGAGCGAAGGCCAACCGAAGAAAAAACCGGAAAAACCGCCCGAGCCGACCATCAAGCCGACCAAAATCATCACCTCGCCCGTGCGCGGTGGCCAGCAGATCTACGCCCAGGGCAGCGATCTGGTAGTGATTTCCTCGGTCAGCCCCGGGGCGGAACTTCTCGCCGATGGCAACATCCATGTATACGGTCCTATGCGTGGTCGTGTGCTGGCTGGCGTCAAGGGAGACACCAAGGCCAGAATTTTCTGTCAGCAAATGAGCGCTGAGCTGATTTCCATTGCCGGTCATTACAAGGTTTCCGAAGATCTGCGACGTGATCCCCTGTGGGGTTCGGGCGTGCAGGTCAGCCTGTCGGGCGATGTGTTGAACATCATTCGTCTTTAACGGATACTGCCGCATTTTCCAATCATCTCTAAAACGTAGCGAAAACGGCTCAAACGAAGTAGGAAAAAGGCTACAAGCAGTGTTTACCGGGGGTAAACGCCGTCTGCGGCCAAATTCCAGCCAAGGCTGTCCAACTGCAGTAGTTTTCAAGAGATGTTTTTCAGGGGCTAAAAAAGTCCTTTTCCTTAGGGGTGAAACACCTTGGCCAAGATTCTCGTGGTTACATCCGGCAAGGGTGGTGTGGGTAAGACCACCACCAGCGCCGCTATCGGTACCGGTCTCGCTCTGCGTGGCCACAAAACAGTCATCGTCGACTTCGACGTCGGTTTGCGTAACCTTGACCTGATCATGGGGTGCGAGCGCCGCGTGGTTTACGACTTCGTCAACGTGGTCAACGGCGAAGCGAACCTGCAACAGGCCCTGATCAAAGACAAGCGCCTGGAAAACCTCTACGTCCTGGCTGCCAGCCAGACCCGCGACAAAGACGCGCTGACCGTCGAAGGCGTGGAAAAGGTCCTGATGCAACTCAAGGAAGACTTCGAGTTCGTGGTCTGCGACTCGCCGGCGGGCATCGAGAAAGGCGCCCACCTGGCCATGTACTTCGCTGACGAAGCGATCGTCGTGACCAACCCTGAAGTGTCCTCGGTACGTGACTCCGATCGCATGCTCGGCCTGCTGGCCAGCAAGTCCCGTCGCGCTGAACGCGGCGAAGACCCGATCAAGGAACACCTGCTGATTACCCGTTACCACCCGGAACGTGTGAGCAAAGGCGAAATGCTCGGCGTAGAAGACGTCAAGGAAATCCTCTCGGTGGCCCTGCTCGGCGTGATCCCTGAATCCCAGGCGGTGCTCAAGGCATCCAACCAGGGTGTTCCGGTGATTCTCGACGACCAGAGCGATGCCGGCCAGGCCTACAGCGATACCGTTGACCGCCTGCTGGGCAAGACCGTGGATCATCGATTCCTCGATGTACAGAAGAAGGGATTCTTCGAGCGCCTGTTTGGAGGCAACTAAGCAATGAACCTTTTTGACTTCTTTCGTGCCAACAAAAAGCAAAGCACCGCGTCGGTAGCGAAAGAGCGTCTACAGATCATCGTGGCGCACGAACGCGGCCAACGCAGCACCCCGGACTACCTGCCGGCCTTGCAGAAGGAACTGGTGGAGGTGATCCGCAAGTACGTCAATATCGGGTCCGATGACGTGCACGTCGCACTGGAAAGCCAGGGCAGTTGCTCGATTCTGGAACTCAATATCACCCTGCCTGATCGCTAGTCGATCCGGCTGGAGCCACGGCGGCTCGATGACTTGAGCGCACCTTTTTCGTAGGAGCCGGCTTGCTGGCGATGCAGACAGCGCGTTGTATCTGATACAACGCGTCGATGCCATCGCTGGCAAGCCAGCTCCTACAATCAAGGAGTCAAGTCATCGAGCCGCCGTTGGCGTTTGTTACGAGGCTGTTTTAATGCCGTTGTCCAACGTCCACATCATCCATCAGGACGCCGCCGTCCTGGTGGTGAACAAACCAACCTTGCTGCTCTCCGTCCCTGGCCGGGCCGATGACAACAAGGATTGCCTGATTACCCGCCTGCAGGAAAACGGCTACCCCGAAGCGCGAATCGTCCATCGCCTGGACTGGGAAACTTCCGGCATCATCCTGCTCGCCCGCGATCCGGACACACATCGTGAGTTGTCTCGGCAATTTCATGACCGCGAAACCGAAAAGGCCTACACCGCCTTGTGTTGGGGTCAACCTGAGCTCGACAGCGGTAGCATCGATCTGCCATTGCGCTACGATCCGCCAACCAAGCCGCGCCATGTGGTCGACCACGAATTCGGCAAAAACGCCCTGACCTTCTGGCGTGTGCTGGAACGTTGCGGCGACTGGTGTCGCGTTGAACTGACGCCGATAACCGGCCGCTCCCATCAGTTGCGCGTGCACATGCTGTCCATCGGCCATCCGCTGTTGGGTGACGGCCTCTATGCCCATGAGCAGGCACTGGCGGCCTGGCCGCGCCTGTGCCTGCACGCGAGCATGCTCAGTTTTACTCATCCGCAAAGCGGCGAGCGCTTGCGCTTCGAGTGCCCGGCACCCTTCTAAAGCAAATGCAAAACCCCCTGTAGGAGCGAGCATGCTCGCGATGGACATCTGAACACCGCGGGGAATCAGACAGCCCGCGTTATCGTTCACGTCCATCGCGAGCGTGCTCGCTCCTACAGGATGTTCTCAAGATTCAATCCTGGCGCCACGCCACCCCGCACTCCAGCGCCAATTCAATGGCCAATACGTTAAACTGGCGCCATTGCTGTCTGGAGCTACTTATGCGCGAAGAGTTGAACCAAGGCCTGATCGACTTCCTCAAGGCCTCCCCTACCCCATTCCATGCCACCGCCAGCCTGGTCCAGCGTCTGGAAGCGGCGGGCTATCAACGCCTCGACGAACGCGAACCGTGGAATACCGAAGCCAACGGCCGCTACTACGTCACCCGTAACGACTCCTCGATTGTCGCAATCAAAATGGGCCGGCACTCGCCGCTGCACGGCGGTATCCGACTGGTGGGCGCCCACACCGACAGCCCGTGCCTGCGGGTCAAACCGCAGCCGGAACTGCAACGCCAGGGTTTCTGGCAGTTGGGCGTCGAAGTGTATGGCGGCGCACTGCTGGCCCCCTGGTTCGACCGTGACCTCTCCCTGGCCGGCCGCGTGACGTTCCGCCGCGATGGCAAGGTCGAGAGCCAGCTCATCGACTTCAAGGCCCCGATTGCGATCATTCCGAACCTGGCCATTCACCTCAATCGCGAAGCCAACATGGGCTGGGCGATCAACGCCCAGACCGAGCTGCCGCCGATCCTGGCGCAATTCGCCGGCGACGAGCGCGTAGACTTCCGCGCGGTGCTCACCAACCAACTCGCTCTGGAACATGGCCTGAACGCCGACGTAGTCCTCGATTACGAGTTGAGCTTCTACGACACTCAGAGCGCCGCGGTCATCGGCCTGCATGGCGACTTCATTGCTGGCGCGCGCCTGGACAACCTGCTGTCGTGCTACGCCGGCCTGCAAGCGCTGCTGAGCGCCGATACCGACGAGACCTGCGTGCTGGTGTGCAACGACCACGAAGAGGTCGGCTCGTGCTCGGCCTGCGGTGCCGATGGCCCCATGCTCGAACAAACCTTGCGCCGCCTGTTGCCCGAAGGTGATGAATTCGTACGTACCATTCAGAAATCCCTGCTGGTCTCGGCGGACAACGCCCACGGCGTACATCCCAACTACGCCGACAAGCACGACGCCAACCACGGCCCGAAACTCAACGCCGGGCCGGTGATCAAGGTCAACAGCAACCAGCGTTACGCAACCAACAGCGAAACCGCCGGGTTCTTCCGTCATCTGTGCATGGCTGAAGAAGTGCCAGTACAAAGCTTCGTGGTGCGCAGCGACATGGGTTGTGGCTCGACCATCGGCCCGATCACCGCCAGCCATCTGGGCGTGCGCACCGTGGATATCGGCCTGCCGACCTTCGCCATGCACTCGATCCGCGAACTGTGCGGCAGTCATGACCTGGCGCACCTGGTCAAAGTGCTGAGCGCGTTCTACGCCTGCCACGAACTGCCGTAACCCCTGTAGGAACTGCCGCAGGTTGCGATCTTTTGATCCTGATCACGGAAAAAAAGATCAAAAGATCGCAGCCTGCGATAGCTCCTACAATTAAAACATCCCTTTGCGACAAGGCTGTCATCCATGATTTCGATGCAAAACTTTCAGGCCATGCTGTACCCCATTCTTGCCGGGATGCTCATGCTGGCCGTCGGCTTCAATTTTCGTGACAAGAACGCCGGTGTGTTCGCCATGTGGATCGGCATGCTGACGATTCTTGCCACCGTGGTGATCAAGATCCTCGCCAAACTCAACGAATAAAACCTCGCCCTGGCTCGCATTGATTTTGGCGGGCTCGTACACTCGGTCGATCCGCTTCCTGCGAGGTTGACCGCCTAGTGTTCGTTCGTCTGTTCGCCCTACCGTACTTATTCCTTGTCTGCCTCATGACGCTGGTGCCGCTGGCATCTGCACAGGCGGTCGGCCTGCCGGGCCTGCTCGGCAGCCAGACCAAGGCCCAGCCCGAAGCGCAAGAACCCCTGGGACAATCCCTGGATGAAGTAATCAAGTCGCTGGAGAACGACCAGCAACGCAGCAAACTGCTGGCGGACCTGAAGCAGCTGCGCGACGTCACCAACAAAGCCCAACCGCCTGCCGAAGAGGGCGTGCTGAGCCTGATTGGCGGAACCCTGACCAATCTGGAACAGAAGTTTTCCGGCGCTGACAGCCCACTCACCCGCTGGTCCAACGAGTTTGACCTGGCCGCACAAGAGTTGGCCGCGCTGGCACTGCCAGCCAATGAATGGCTGCCGATGATCTTTGCCTTCGCCATGATCCTGATGGTCTGGAGCCTGCTGGCCGCCGCGCTGATCTGGATCAGCCATCGAGTGCGCATGCGCTTCGGCCTGACCGAAGAACTGCCGCAGCACCCCAGGGCAGTGGACATGCTGCGCTTCGCCTTGCGTAAACTCGGGCCATGGCTGGTTGCCCTGGTCATCACGGTCTACATGAGCTACGCCTTGCCCTCATCCCTGGGCAAGAGCCTGGCGATGGTGTTGGCCTATGCGCTGGTCGTCGGCACCTGCTTCTCGGCCATCTGTGTGATCGCCTTCTCCCTGCTCGACGGCCCGCACCGCCATCGCGCGCTGTACATCCTGCGCCATCAGGCCTTTCGCCCGTTGTGGCTGATCGGTAGCTTCGCCGCATTCGGCGAGGCCCTGAACGATCCGCGACTGGTCAACAGCCTCGGCGTTCATCTGGCCCACACCGCTGCAACCGCCACCAACGTCCTGGCAGCCTTGTCCACGGGGCTGTTCATCTTGCGTTTCCGCCGCCCGATTGCCCACCTGATTCGCAATCAGCCACTGTCCCGGCGCCTGACCCGCCGGGCATTGAGCGACACCATCGAGATCCTCGGCACCTACTGGTACGTGCCTGCCCTTGTGCTGGTAGCCGTTTCGCTGTTCGCCACCTTCATCTCGGCCGGCGATACCAGCACCGCACTGCGCCAGTCATTGATCTGCACGGTGCTGCTAGTGCTGTGCATGGTCATCAATGGACTGGTCCGCCGCCACGCCCTCAAGCCACAACGCGGGGTCAAGCGCCATGCCTTGTATTCGGAGCGCTTGAAAAACTTCTTCTACACCATCGCCCATCTGCTGGTATGGCTGGCCTTCATCGAACTTGGCCTGCGGGTCTGGGGGCTGTCGCTGATCCGCTTCACTGAAGGCGATGGCCATGAGGTCAGCGTCAAGCTGCTCAGCCTTGCCGGCACGCTGCTGTTTGCCTGGCTGATCTGGATCCTCAGCGACACAGCGGTGCACATTGCCCTCACCCGCTCGCGCAAAGGCTTGGCCAACGCCCGCGCACAGACCATGATGCCGCTGATCCGCAACGTACTGTTCGTGGCGATTTTCATCATTGCGCTGATCGTCGCCCTGGCGAACATGGGCATGAACGTCACACCGCTGCTGGCCGGTGCCGGCGTCATCGGCCTGGCCATCGGTTTTGGCGCGCAGTCGCTGGTGGCCGACCTGATCACCGGGCTGTTCATCATCATCGAAGATTCCCTGGCCATCGACGATTATGTCGACGTCGGCGGCCACCTTGGCACAGTCGAAGGCCTGACCATCCGCACCGTGCGCCTGCGGGACATCGACGGCATCGTCCACACCATCCCGTTCAGCGAGATCAAAAGCATCAAAAACTACTCCCGTGAATTCGGCTACGCGATCTTCCGGGTGGCGGTGCCGGCCAATATGGACATCGACAACGCGATCAAACTGATGCGCGACGTCGGCCAGAAAATGCGCACCGATCCCCTGCAGCGCCGCAATATCTGGTCGCCACTGGAAATTCAGGGGGTGGAAAGTTTCGAGGCCGGCAACGCGATCCTGCGCGCCCGGTTCAAGACCGCGCCGATCAAGCAGTGGGAAGTGTCTCGTGCGTTCAACCTGTCGCTCAAACGCCATCTGGATGAGGCCGGACTGGATCTGGCGACGCCGAGGATGAGCATTCAAATGGTGGCAACAGATAACCAGATGAATAAGTAACTTCAAACGAAAAGCAGCGCGAATATTCGCGCTGCTTTCTTCACTAACCGCTGGCTCCCGATCAACCGCACTACGATCAGGAAAACACCAAATTAGAGGATAGATAACACAAGGGGAGTTGGCTTGGCTGTATATGGCTCGTCAGCCGGGTGATCCTCCCACGTTCCCTCTCCCGTTGGAACAATATAAAACACGCCTTTCTCTTCTGATTGTTCTCTGAGCTTTCGCCCGGCGATCAGGAAGTTATAAATATTATCAAGATCATCAAATCCGTCAGCGCCATCATACAATATGACCGGCGAATTACCGGCAGCGACTAAGTGCACAACTTTTTCACCTGCAGATTGATCTTTCGATAGCGGCCGCCCATCGAGATCAACGAGAGTGAACAGCGTCACTTCAGTACTAATGCAAAGATACCCTTCGCGATTTATTCCGACAAACTCTTCACTATCATTATTACCCACCGTAATCACAAATTGATTTATAAAGTTTCGGAAATGAAAAACAGTCGGCTCAGCACTTCGACGCAGAGCGCCAACCCTGCTCTTGTTAATCACTGCAACCGAATGGCCGAACGATTTAAAAACGCCTTTGAAATCCGGCTGAGATTGTTCTGCATAATCAGACATAAAAATACCTGCGAATAAAGTTATTAAAAGCCAACCATTGACTCGCAGTCAGCCTAAACAAACTTAACCCAACAAAATACCTGAAAGCACTTACTGATTATTTCAAAAAAACAAATATATAAACAGCCACTCGGATACTGGTAAAACCTAACTTACATCACATCAACCCCAACATGAATCGCATCATGTCGCCAAAACTCCAGATCACAATCAATCAACCGCTCATGCTGATCATAATTGAGCCGTGCAATCCGCAACCCCGGACTTCCTGTCGACACCCGCAACGCCGCCGCCGCATCCATCGACAATGCCGTCGGCACTATCTCGAAACGCACCCGGCCATAGTGCAAATCGTAATGCCGCGCATATAACTCGGTGATCGACTGATTCAAATCGAACTCGAGAATCCCCGGAAAGTATTGCGGATTCAGATAGTGCTCCACGTACAGCACAAGCCGCCCGTCGATCCGCCGCGCACGGCAAATCTGGATCACCCTCGACAGTGCCGGCAATTGCAGCCAGGCACAGACCGCCGCCGAGGCCGGCTGCAAGCGCGCCGAAATCATTTCGGTGGACGGCTCCCGCCCTTGGGCGCTGACCATCGCGTGAAAATGGCTGCGCTGCATCAGGTTGTAAGCCAGGCGCGGTGGCGATACGAACCAGCCCCGGCGTTCCTCGCGATAAATCTGGCCTTGAGACTCCAACTGCAACAACGCCTCACGCACAGTGATGCGCGTAGTGCCGAACAACTCACTGAGCTTGCGCTCGGCCGGCAACTTGCTGCCCGGGGCCAGCAGTCCGTGGTCGAGCTGTTCCTGGAGAACCTGGCCAATGGCTGTCACCGCCTTGGTTGCCTCATCGCGCATCAAGGTTACCTATCTGGACTAGACCAGCTCTGTTTCGGGGCAGAAGCGCACGGTAAACGGGCTCCTTTTCAGTGGTGTGTCAGCGTAGGCACTCCAGATGACCGATAGATGACAAAGCCGCCCAGCGGTCGCATTCGACCGTGCAATACGTCGGCCAAGTCAGCTGCCGGCGGGGCTTTGGCCATGGTCTACGCTTAGCAGGCCCCCAGTAATATCGAGCAGCGAAAAGCCTTGCAGGGCGACGAGCGACATCAAAGTGTCATCCAGCATCCTTAAATTGGCTCGGGTATTGCTGACCTAGACCAACATAACCGCAATCGCAGCGTTGATCACGAACCAAGGAGCTTTGGAATGAAACAGTTTCTCCTGGCATCACTGTTAGGCTCGACCATTGCAATGTGCACCGCCGCCATGGCGGCCGATGATCTGAAAACCCTGGAAGCCGCTGCGAAAGCGGAAGGCGCCGTCAACAGCGTCGGCATGCCCAATGACTGGGCCAACTGGGCCGGTACCTGGAAAGACCTGAGCGACAAATACGGCCTCAAGCACATCGACACCGACATGAGCTCGGCCCAGGAGATCGCCAAGTTCGCCGCGGAAAAAGACAACGCCAGCGCCGACATCGGCGACGTCGGTGCAGCGTTCGGCCCGATCGCGGTCAAGCAAGGGGTGGTCCAGCCTTACAAACCTTCGACCTGGGATCAGGTACCGGAGTGGGCCAAGGACAAGGACGGCAACTGGGCACTGGCCTACACCGGTTCCATCGCGTTCATCATCAACAAGAAGCTGCTGCATGGCTCCGAAGCACCGACCAAATGGGCCGACCTCAAGACCGGCAAATACAAGGTCTCCATCGGCGACGTGAGCACTGCCGCCCAAGCTGCCAATGGTGTACTGGCAGCGGCACTGGCCAACGGTGGCGACGAGAAAAACCTGCAGCCTGCCCTGCTGTTGTTCGCCGACATTGCCAAGCAAGGCCGCCTGTCGATGGCCAACCCGACGATTGCCACCATGGAAAAAGGTGAAATCGAAGTCGGCGTGGTCTGGGACTTCAACGGTTTGAGCTACAAGGCCAAGATGGCCAACCCGGATGACTACGTGGTGCTGATCCCGTCTGACGGCTCGGTGATTTCCGGTTACACCACCATCATCAACAAGTACGCGAAAAACCCGAACGCCGCCAAGCTGACCCGCGAATACATCTTCAGCGACGCCGGCCAGATCAACCTGGCCAAAGGCAACGCCCGTCCAATCCGTGCCGAGCACATCAAACTGCCGGACGAGGTGAAGTCAAAGCTGCTGCCAAACGAGCAGTACAAAAACGTGACGCCGATCAAGGACGCGGACGCGTGGGAAAAGACCTCCAAGGCACTGCCTCAGAAGTGGCAGGAAGAAGTCATTATCAATATGCAATAACCCGGTAGACCCCCACCTTGGTGATCCTATGGAGAACCAATGTGGGAGCGGGCTTGCTCGCGAAGGCGGACTGAGATTCAACACTTGTGTTGACTGACACACACCTTCGCGAGCAAGCCCGCTCCCACAGGGGAGTGGCTGCGTATTTGAAATATCTGCTCGCGGAGGTCCGCCCTATGAAACACAACGTCATCCTGGTCGTGCTCGACGGCCTCAACTACGAGGTCGCCCGCCACGCCATGGGGCACCTGCAGGCTTACGTCGGCGCAGGACGCGCGGCACTCTACAAGCTGGAGTGTGCGTTGCCGGCCCTGTCCCGCCCTCTTTACGAATGCATCCTCACCGGTGTCCCACCGATCGACAGCGGCATCGTCCACAACAACGTCTCGCGCCTGTCCAACCAGCGCAGCATTTACCATTACGCCACGGATGCCGGGTTGAAGACTGCGGCGGCGGCCTACCACTGGGTCAGCGAGCTGTACAACCAATCGCCATTCGTACCCGCCCGGGATCGTCACACCGACAACCCGCAACTGCCGATCCAGCACGGCCATTTCTACTGGAGCGATCATTACCCGGATTCGCACCTGTTCGCCGACGCCGAAAACCTGCGCCTGCGCCACGCACCGGACTTTCTGCTGATCCACCCGATGAACATCGACGATGCCGGGCACAAGCATGGCCTCGACACCCCGCAATACCGCAACAGCGCGCGCACGGCCGACATCATCCTGGCCGACTACCTGCAAGGCTGGCTCGACGCCGGTTATCAGGTGCTGGTGACCGCCGACCACGGCATGAACAACGACCGCTCCCACAACGGGCTGCTCAAGGAGGAACGCGAAGTGCCGCTGTTCGTCCTCGGCGACGCATTCAGCTTCGATTCGGGCGCCGCGCCCGCACAAACTGACATCTGCGGCACGGTCTGCGAACTGCTGGGCGTGCCTCACGACAAACCGGTGTGCCGGGAGCTTCTGAAGTGAATTCCATGACTCGCGGCAAATGGCTCGCGGCCTTGTGCCTGGTGCCATTTGCGCTGTTCTTCATTGTCTTCGAAATCGCCCCGCTGACCTGGGTCATGATCAACAGCCTGCAATCGGAAGAGTTCGGCTGGGGCCTGGCCAACTTCAAAAAAATCTTCAGTTCGAAGTTCTACCTGCAGGCGATCCAGTACAGCCTTGAGATCAGTTTCTGGTCCAGCGTATTCGGCATCCTGATCGCGGTGCTCGGTGCCTATTCTCTGCGCCAGGTCGACTCGAAGCTGCGCAATTTCGTCAACGCCTTCGCCAACATGACCAGCAACTTCGCTGGCGTGCCCCTGGCCTTCGCGTTCATCATCCTGCTCGGCTTCAACGGCAGCTTCACCATCATGCTCAAACAGGCCGGGATCATTCAGGACTTCAACCTGTACTCGAAGACCGGGCTGATCATTCTCTACACCTACTTCCAGATCCCCCTCGGCGTGCTGCTGCTCTACCCCGCCTTCGATGCCTTGCGCGAAGACTGGCGCGAGTCCGCCGCGCTGCTCGGCGCGAGCGGCTGGCAATACTGGCGGCACATCGGTTTGCCAGTGCTGACTCCGGCGCTGCTCGGGACCTTCGTGATCCTGCTGGCTAACGCACTCGGCGCCTACGCCACGGTGTATGCCCTGACCACCGGCAATTTCAACGTACTGCCGATCCGAATCGCAGCGATGGTGTCGGGGGACATTTCCCTGGACCCTAACCTGGCCAGTGCCTTGGCCGTGGTGCTGGTGGCATTGATGACCCTGGTGACCATCGTGCATCAGTTGCTGTTGAAGAGGAGTTACCATGTCTCGCGCTGAACTGGGGCCCGCCGGTGTCTATCACCGGGTTGTGGTGTACCTGCTGTTTGCCATATTGCTGCTGCCGTTGCTCGGCACGCTGGTGTACTCGATCGCCAGCAGTTGGTCGGCAACCATTCTGCCCAGCGGATTCACCCTCAAGTGGTACATCCAGCTGTGGAGCGACCCGCGTTTTCTGCATGCTTTCGGGCAATCGCTGCTGGTTTGCGTCGGTTCGCTGATCCTGTCGGTGGTGCTGATCCTGCCGCTGTTGTTCGTCGTGCACTACCACTTCCCCAAGCTCGATGCGCTGATGAACATCCTGATCCTGCTGCCCTTCGCCGTGCCGCCGGTGGTGTCGTCGGTGGGGCTGTTGCAGCTCTACGGTTCGGGGCCGTTCGCCATGGTCGGCACGCCGTGGATCCTGATCGGTTGCTACTTCACCGTGGCGTTGCCATTCATGTACCGGGCGATCACCAATAACCTGCAAGCGATCAACCTGCGCGACCTGATGGACGCCGCTCAATTACTCGGCGCCAGTACCTGGCAAGCCGCGTTCCTGGTGGTGTTGCCGAACCTGCGCAAGGGCCTGCTGGTGGCCCTGCTGCTGTCGTTCTCGTTCCTGTTCGGTGAATTCGTCTTCGCCAACATCCTCGTCGGCACCCGCTACGAAACCCTGCAGGTCTACCTCAACAACATGCGTAACAGCAGCGGCCACTTCACCAGTGCGCTGGTGATTTCCTACTTTTTCTTCGTGCTGGTTCTGACCTGGGCGGCCAATATCTTGAACAAGGACAAAAGCGAATGAGCTATGTCAGCGTCCAACATCTGCAAAAGAATTACGCCGGCACCACGGTGTTCAGCGACATCAACTGCGAAATAAACAAGGGTGAATTCGTCACCCTGCTCGGCCCGTCCGGTTGCGGCAAATCGACCCTGCTGCGCTGCATTGCCGGCCTGACCTCGGTGGATGGCGGAAAGATCCTGCTCGATGGTGTGGATATCGTGCCATTGAGTCCGCAGAAGCGTGGAATCGGCATGGTGTTCCAGAGTTATGCGCTGTTCCCCAACATGACGGTGGAACAGAACGTCGCCTTCGGCTTGCGCATGCAAAAGGTCAACGCCGACGATAGCCACAAGCGCGTCGCCGAAGTGCTGAAGCTGGTGGAGCTGCAGGATTTCGCCGCGCGTTACCCGCATCAACTGTCCGGCGGCCAATGCCAGCGTGTGGCACTTGCCCGCTCCCTCGTCACCCGGCCACGCCTGTTGTTGCTGGATGAACCCCTGTCGGCCCTGGACGCACGGATTCGCAAGCACCTGCGCGAACAGATCAGGCAGATCCAACGCGAGTTGGGCTTGACCACGATCTTCGTCACACACGATCAGGAAGAAGCCCTGACCATGTCTGACCGGATTTTCCTGATGAATCAGGGAAAGATCGTACAAAGCGGCGACGCCGAAACCCTCTACACCGCACCGGTCGATGTTTTTGCCGCCGGTTTCATCGGCAATTACAACCTGCTGGAAGCCGAGAGCGCTTCGAAGCTGTTGCAGCGCCCGATCAGCCATCGCATTGCCATTCGCCCGGAGGCCATCGAACTCAGTCTGAACGGCGAACTTGATGCGCAAGTGCGTAGCCATACGCTGCTGGGCAACGTGATCCGCTACCGGATCGAGGCCCGGGGTGTTGAGCTGGTGGTGGACGTGCTGAACCGCTCGGCGTCCGACCTGCACCCCGATGGTCAGCGCCTGGCGCTTTCGATCGATCCGACGGCCCTGTGTGAGGTAGCCTGATGACTTTGCTGATGTTGAAGAGAGAACCGCACTGATGGCACTGGCAATTTTTGATCTGGATGAAACCCTGATCCACGGCGACTGCGCCACCCTCTGGAGCGAGCAGATGGGCCGGCTGGGATGGGTCGATCCCGAGTCGTTCATGCGCAAGAACAACGAGCTGATGGACGCTTACAGCCACGGCAAGTTGCGCATGGAAGAGTACATGGACTTCAGCCTGGAGCCGATGATCGGTCGCACGCCACAGGAGGTCGAACATCTGGTCGGGCCCTGGGTGGAGGACTACATCGAGCCGATCATTTTCAGTGATGCGACCAAGACCATCGCCGCCCACCGCAAGGCCGGCGACCGGATCCTGGTGATCTCGGCGTCGGGCACGCACCTGGTCGGGCCGATCGCCGAGCGCCTGGGCATCGACGAGATACTGGCCATCGAGCTGGGAGTCGAGCACGGGGTTTACAACGGCCACACCGTCGGCACCCTGACCTACCGCGAAGGCAAGATCACCCGCTTGCTGGAGTGGCTGGATGCGCAAGAGGAAAACCTCGAAGGTGCGAGTTTCTATTCTGATTCGCGCAATGACTTGCCGTTGCTGATGAAGGTGGATTTCCCGCACGTGGTCAATCCGGACCCGGTGTTGCTGGAACACGCCGAAAAAGCCGGCTGGCCGATCCACCTCTGGAAGTAACCCGAATCCTTTGTGGGGGCTTGCCTGTGGTGAGGGGGTTTCCTGTGATTATGGGGCTTCCCTGTGGTTAAGGGTCCTCCTGTGATTAGGGGCTTCCTGTGATTATGGGCTTCCTGTGATTAGGGGCTTTCTGTGGTTAAAGGGCTTCCTGTGAATAGGGGCTTCCTGTGGTTAAAGGGCCTCCTGTGATTAGGGGCTTCCTGTGGTTAAAGGGCCTCCTGTGATTAGGGGCTTCCTGTGGTTAAAGGGCCTCCTGTGATTAGGGGCTTCCTGTGGCGAGGGGGCTTGCCCCCGTTCGGCTGCGAAGCAGTCGCAAAACCTGCTTATGCGGTTTTTCTGAAAGAATGCCGGGGAGCGCTTCGCGCTCCAACGGGGGCAAGCCCCCTCGCCACAGGCAAGCCCCCTCGCTCCAACCCCCCCTCACTCCAGCCCCCCTCACTCCAGCCCCCCTCACTCCAGCCCCCCTCGCTCCAGCCCCCCTCACTCCAGCCCCCCTCGCTCCAGCCCCCCTCACTCCAGCCCCCCTTGCAGCAGCCCCCTCACCACAGAGCTCGCACCCACAGACCCCGGGTTTTCAGCTCAGGCTTTCATCAATCACCAGTACCACCTTCCCCGCCACGGTATTGCTGGCCAGCTCGGCAAACGCTGCCTCGGCATCCTTGATCGCGAAAGTTCTGGCCAGTTGCGGGCGCAACCGTCCTTCGGCGAATAATGGCCAGACGTGCTGGCCAAGCTCACTGAACAAATCGGCCTTGAACTGATCGTCGCGACTGCGCAGGGTCGAACCCAGCAACTGCACGCGCTTGGCCAGCACCTGGGCCAGGTCCAGTTTAGCCTCGCGGCCACCCATCAGGCCGATCAGCACCCAGCGACCATCCTGGGCCAGCAGCTTGAGGTTCAGTTGCGCGTAATTGCCGCCCACCGGGTCGAGAACCACGTCGAACGGCCCCAGGTCGCTCAGGCTATCCAGGTCGCCATTGCGCACCACGCCACCCTGGGCTCCCAGCGCCTCGCAATAGGCCAGACGCTCGGCGGAACCCACACTGACCCAGCACGGATTGCCAAATGCCTTGCACAGCTGAATGGCGGCTGAACCGATTCCACTTGCACCGGCGTGCAGCAGAACTTTCTCACCCGGCTTGAGCGCAGCCAGTTGAAACAAATTCAGCCAGACGGTGGCGTACACTTCCGGCAATGCAGCTGCTTCCACAAGCGACATCCCGTCGGGAACCGGCAGCACGTGCCGCCCGTCGACGACCACCTCCTGGGCCATCCCGCCCCCGGCCAGCAAGGCGCAAACCCTGTCGCCCACTTGCCAGGACGAGCCCGCCCCGACTTCGCTGATCACCCCTGAGCACTCTAGACCGAGCACCTGGCTAACGCCGGGCGGGGGTGGGTAAAGGCCAGCTTTCTGCAGCAAATCGGCGCGATTGAGGCCCGATGCCGCCACTCGAATACGAACTTGCCCTACATCGCATGTAGGACTCGGCTCATCTACCCACGCCACTTGACCGTCAACGCCTTGCAATGCTTTCACAGTGCCTCCATAGTGAGTCTGGACTGAGCCCGAAGCTGTAGCGCCGGGCTTTTTGCATTATGCGACCGGCCCTCGTGGTACCGGCGACTTCAAAGACGGCCTAATATGCGTTATCAATTGTCCCCGCGTCGAATCAGCATGAAGCATTTGTTCCCCAGCACCGCCCTCGCCTTATTCATCGGTATCGGCCTGCTGCCGATGTCGAGCAATACATTCGCAGCCAATAGCTGGGACAAGCTTCAACCTGATCGTGACGAAGTGATCGCCAGTCTGAACGTCGTGGAGTTGCTCAAGCGCCACCACTACAGCAAGCCACCGCTCGACGATGCGCGCTCGGTGATCATCTACGACAGCTACCTCAAGCTGCTGGATCCGTCGCGCAGCTACTTCATGGCCAGCGACATCGCCGAATTCGACAAGTGGAAGACCCAGTTCGACGACTTCCTCAAAAGCGGCGACCTCAACGCCGGGTTCACCATCTACAAGCGCTACCTGGACCGCGTCAAGGCGCGCCTGGACTTTGCCCTTGCCGAGCTCAACAAGGGTGTCGACAAGATCGACTTCTCCGCCAAGGAAACCTTGCTGATCGATCGCAAGGACGCCCCTTGGCTCAAATCCACTGCAGAACTCGACGACCTGTGGCGCAAGCGCGTCAAGGATGAAGTGCTACGCCAGAAAATTGCCGGCAAGGATTCCAAGCAGATCCAGGAAACCCTGACCAAGCGCTACAAGAACCAGTTGGCGCGCCTGGACCAGACCCGTGCCGAAGACATCTTCCAGGCGTACATCAACACCTTCGCCATGTCCTACGACCCGCACACCAACTATCTGTCGCCGGATAACGCGGAGAACTTCGACATCAACATGAGCCTGTCCCTGGAGGGCATCGGCGCCGTGTTGCAGAGCGATAACGACCAGGTGAAAGTCGTGCGCCTGGTGCCCGCAGGCCCGGCGGACAAGACCAAGCAGGTCGCTCCGGCCGACAAGATCATCGGCGTTGCCCAAGGCAACAAAGAGATGGTCGACGTGGTGGGCTGGCGCCTGGACGAAGTGGTCAAGCTGATCCGTGGTCCGAAAGGCACGGTGGTGCGCCTGGAAGTGATTCCGGCGAGCAATGCGCCTAACGACCAGACCAGCAAGATCGTACCGATCACGCGCGAAGCGGTGAAGCTCGAAGACCAGGCCGTGAAGAAGTCGGTGCTGAACCTGAAACAGGACGGCAAGGACTACAAGCTCGGTGTGATCGAGATCCCGGCGTTCTATCTGGACTTCAAGGCCTTCCGTGCCGGCGATCCGGACTACAAGAGCACCACTCGCGACGTCAAGAAACTGCTGACCGAGTTGCAGAAAGACAAGGTCGACGGCGTGGTCATCGACCTGCGCAACAACGGTGGCGGCTCCTTGCAGGAGGCTACCGAACTGACCAGCCTGTTCATCGACAAAGGTCCGACCGTGCTTGTGCGTAACGCCGATGGCCGGGTCGATGTGCTGGAAGATGAAAACCCGGGCGCGTTCTACAAGGGCCCGATGGCGTTGCTGGTCAACCGCCTGTCCGCCTCGGCTTCGGAGATTTTTGCCGGCGCCATGCAGGACTACCACCGCGCATTGATCATCGGCGGCCAGACCTTCGGCAAAGGCACCGTGCAGACCATTCAGCCGCTCAACCATGGCGAACTGAAACTGACCCTGGCCAAGTTCTACCGGGTTTCCGGGCAGAGCACCCAGCATCAGGGCGTGTTGCCGGACATCGATTACCCGTCGATTATCGACACCAAGGAAATCGGTGAAAGTGCCCTGCCGGAAGCCATGCCGTGGGACACCATCCGCGCGGCCATCAAGCCTGCGGTCGATCCGTTCAAACCGTTCCTCGCCCAGCTCAAGTCCGAGCATGACGTGCGTACGGCCACGGATGCCGAGTTCGTGTTCATCCGCGACAAGCTGGCCCTGGCGCAGAAGCTGATGAACGAAAAAACCGTCAGCCTCAATGAAGTCGAGCGTCGTGCGCAACACACCGACATCGAAGCCAAGCAGCTTGCCATGGAGAATATCCGTCGCAAGGCCAAGGGCGAAGAACCGCTCAAAGAGCTGAAGAAAGAAGACGAAGACGCCATCGCGGCCGAGCCGGACAAAACCAAGCCGGAGGATGATGCCTACCTGAGCGAGACCGGGCGGATTCTGCTGGACTACCTGAAACTCAACACGGCGGTGGCCAAGCACTAAGGTACAACTTAAGGCTGACGCTTCGCAGAGCGTCAGCAAACAGTGATGGTTCTGTCGTGAGACTGGGAGCACCTCTTCAACCAAGAGCGCTCCCGGTCTTTTTTTTGGCTTCCCCAAGCAATTGCGCAATACCTGTAGGAGCGAGCATGCTCGCGATGGACCCAAGGGCGCCACGTGTAGCCAGTAAACACGCGTTATCGTCGACGACCATCGCGAGCAGGCGCGCTCCTACAGAGGGTCGCGAGCGGCCAGTTGTTTCAATTTGAGCGGAGCCAGTGGATGCCCGGCCCGGGCAGCAATCTCCCAGTACCGCGCCGCTTCAACCAGATCCGGCTGCTTGCTTGCCGTCCCCGCCAGACTGATCACGCCCATCTGATACGCCGCCTTGCCATCGCCCGCCAGCGCAGCCAGGCGCAACAAACGCACACCTTCTTCACGAGCCCCCAGGCCGACGCCGCGAAAGGCCAGGATGTGCCCATAGAAGCTCTGGGCACCGACATTGCCCAGGTTAGCCATGCGGGCGAACTGGCCTTCCAGCCAGCGCCACCCCCGTGGCTGGCGGACAAACCACGACCAGTGGAACAGCCTGCGCGCGAGCCAGTAGCCGGCTCGAGCCTTGAGTTGAAGAAACACTCAGGCCTCTGCCGATTCCGGGTATTCGTATTCAAACACCCGCACCACCTCCGAGGCGTGCCAGGAGGCCGCGGCGACACCGTCCGACGGCCCGGAAAAACGCCCGAGGCGCTCGACACATTCAAAGAAACCGGTGCGTGGCAGGCGGCTGGCGCCTTGGCTTATCACCAGCGAGCTGCGTAATGGTTGTTCGGCCTTGGCGTCCAGCGCAGCCAGATGCTCCAGGGCGGCGGTCAGGGTTTGCATGGCCGGTGTCGGCAGCTGCAAACGCTCAAGCAATGCCCGATAAGTCAGAAGATGGCGCTGGCGGCGGGCCTGATCCAGCTCGCCCAACAATCCGTCCCAGTGTTGACGACTGATGCGTACGCTCACGATTGCTCCCTCCACCCCGGCACCGTCAATTCCCAGGCCAGGCTGCGGCGAATGGCAGCGTCGGGCAGGCGTTCACCGCTTTCGATCATGGCCAGGTAAGACGGGCTGATACCTACCGTGCGGGCCAGCGCCTCAATGGCGATGCCCTTCCCTTCACGCAAACTGCGCAGTTGATCCAGACCTGGAAGATCCTGGTCGGATGCCTGGGCTTGAACCTTTGCCGCTTCTTTTGGCGGCTGCTCCTTGATCCCCGCTGCGTTCAGCAAAGCCTGATACTGAGCCCATGGCACAACCGCATATTCGGGCTCGCCTTCGCGTGTAATTATCTGAATATCCATGACTACCCCGTAGGACAACAACACTTAGCGAGTCGGCACTTTTCCTTAGAAGTGTAATCCTAACAGCGGCCAAGGTCGCGGGGGTGTTTCAATCTGTGAACAACAGGTTATCGGCTCAGTTTTTTTTCCGGCCTTCAAGGTGCAATTGCTTTGGATTTTTCGGCAGGCGCTCGACTACCGCAAGCTTCTCCGGTACTTGCCGATTGCGCCACGCCCGGAAGGCAGCCAGTTCGTCGTCGAAAACCTTCATCAGCCAGGCCAGCACTGCAATGTCATCGAGCATGCCCAAGCCTGGTATGAAGTCCGGGATCGCATCCACCGGACTGAGGAAGTACATCAGGCCTGCAACGATCGAGACCAGCGCCTTGGGACTGATAGCTCGATACTCACCGCGCCACCAGGCCAGGCAGAGCGCCTGAAACAGGCGCAAGTCATCCTTGAGCTTACCCAGGCGATTGCCCTGGCTCGCACCTTTGCTGGCGACTGCGAACAACAGGGTGGGCAAGCGCCCGCGCGCGAGAAGGCGGCCAGCCAATGGCAGAAAACGAGCGAAACTCCAGGGTGTTTTCATCATTCCTCCCGTTGAAAGGTTATCCACACAAATTGTGGATAACCTTGTGAACAGAGCTGGTTTTCACCGCTGAAAGCCACGTCCTACAAGGGCTCGCCTCAGATCGGGCGTTTTTTGCCCATCGAAAAAAACCCCATAATTTCATTGACTTGGCGGGCCCAGATGGCTAGTGCAGCTGTCCATAGTGGGTATGACTCCAGTCAGCAGCATCTGTTCGCTTTGTTTACCGTTACCGCGGGCCAGATGCAACAACGCCCCGCTTGAGCGAGGCGTTGTCATTGAAGCGGACGCTGATTACTTGGCAGCGGCGTCTTCTTTTGCCGGATCCTTGATCGCCAGCAGTTCCAGGTCGAATACCAGCACCGAGTTGGCCGGAATCGCCGGGCTCGGGCTTTGCGCGCCGTAAGCCAGCTCAGCAGGGATGTACAGCTTGTACTTCTCGCCAACGTGCATCAGTTGCAGGCCTTCGACCCAACCCGGGATCACACCGCTGACCGGCAGATCGATCGGGCTGCCGCGCTCGACGGAACTGTCGAATACGGTGCCATTGGTCAGCTTGCCGGTGTAGTGAACAGTCACTACGTCGGTAGGCTTAGGCTGAACGCCGTCGGCTTTTGTCACGACTTCATACTGCAGGCCCGAAGCGGTAGTGGTCACACCGGCTTTCTTGGCGTTTTCCTCGAGGAACTTCTTGCCAGCAGCGGCCGACTCTTCGCTCATCTTGGCCATGCGCTCTTCGGCGCGCTTTTGCAGTGCGGCGAACGCTTCTACCAACTCTTCGTCTTTGAGCTTCTGTTCTTTCTTGCCGACGGCATCTTCGATGCCCTGGGCTACAGCTTTGGAATCCAGGTCATCCATCCCTTCCTGAGCCAGGCTCTTGCCCATGTTCAGGCCGATTCCGTAGGAAGCTTTTTGCGCCGGAGTTTTCAGCTCTACACTGGTCTGCGAGTCACAACCCGCGAGTACCAGGCTAACCAGGGCTACCGCCGCCGCCAACCGATGCTGTTTCATGCTATTTCCTTGTTCATGCGCCTAAAGGGCAATCGAGTAAAGCCGCGAGCTTATCAGGCCGCCACGACCAATGGCTACCGGCATGAGAGCAGGAAATTTCCGATAAGTTCAGGTGTTTAAACGCATTTCAGGTTCGCGGGGATGAAGCTTCCTTCATCTTGCTCCGACACAAGCAAATTTCGGCGCACAAAACAAATGGGGTAATAGCCAATTGCCGCACTTTGCCGCTCAACATGACGCAGAATATACCGGCCGAAAGTCCGCTGGATTCGGGCTTTGCCAAATCCCGGACGGCAAAAAGCCCGCATAAGCGGGCTTTCTGTTTGGTGACCTGGCGTTCAGTGCTCCAGGTTACCGAATATGGCGCAGCGGACGGGACTCGAACCCGCGACCCCCGGCGTGACAGGCCGGTATTCTAACCGACTGAACTACCGCTGCGCGAAACGCTTGAAACGAATGGTGGGTGATGACGGGATCGAACCGCCGACATTCTGCTTGTAAGGCAGACGCTCTCCCAGCTGAGCTAATCACCCTTCGCTTCGTTACGGGACGCATTATGCCACAAGTTTTCGTAATGTGTTGATTTATTTGAAGTTTTTTCAAATAAATCTGAAAACCGGTGAAACGACACAACCCGCTGGAACAAGGTACAAACTTGAGGCAGAAAAAAACCCGCCTAAGCGGGCTTTTCCGTGGTGACCTGGCGTTCAGTGTTCCAGGTTACCGAATATGGCGCAGCGGACGGGACTCGAACCCGCGACCCCCGGCGTGACAGGCCGGTATTCTAACCGACTGAACTACCGCTGCGCGTAACACTGAAAACGAATGGTGGGTGATGACGGGATCGAACCGCCGACATTCTGCTTGTAAGGCAGACGCTCTCCCAGCTGAGCTAATCACCCTTCGCTTCGGTGTGGCGCGCATTCTACGGAGCGACCCCACCTCTGGCAAGCACTTTTTAAAATAATTTTCTGAGGCCTTCCAAAGGCTTAGAGAAAGGTTGGCCTATGGCACACGGAGGACAATAATGCCCCCCTTTGTATAAAGGAGAGACTTGTCCCATGTGGTTCAAAAACCTGCTTATCTATCGCCTGACCCAAGATCTGCCTGTTGATGCCGAGGCGTTGGAAACTGCACTGGCCACCAAACTGGCGCGTCCATGTGCAAGCCAGGAGTTGACCACCTACGGTTTCGTCGCGCCATTCGGCAAAGGCGAAGATGCGCCACTGGTGCACGTCAGCGGTGATTTCCTGCTGGTGTCCGCGCGTAAAGAAGAACGCATTCTGCCGGGCAGCGTCGTGCGCGACGCGGTCAAGGAAAAGGTCGAAGAGATCGAGGCCGAGCAAATGCGCAAGGTCTATAAGAAGGAACGCGACCAGATCAAGGATGAAATCATCCAGGCCTTCCTGCCCCGCGCCTTTATCCGTCGCTCGTCGACCTTTGCCGCCATCGCTCCCAAGCAAGGCCTGATTCTGGTCAACTCGGCCAGCCCGAAACGCGCCGAAGACCTGCTTTCTACCCTGCGCGAAGTGATCGGCACCCTGCCGGTACGTCCGCTGACCGTGAAAATGTCCCCGACCGCCACCATGACCGAATGGGTCACCACCCAGAAAGCCGCGGACGATTTCTTTGTGCTGGACGAGTGCGAACTGCGCGATACCCACGAAGACGGCGGCATCGTGCGCTGCAAGCGCCAGGACCTGACCAGCGAAGAAATCCAGCTGCACCTGAGCACCGGCAAGGTGGTCACCCAGCTGTCCCTGGCATGGCAGGACAAACTGTCATTCGTCCTCGACGACAAGATGGTGGTCAAGCGCCTGAAGTTCGAAGACTTGCTCCAGGATCAGGCGGAACAGGACGGCGGCGACGAAGCCCTGGGCCAGCTCGATGCCAGCTTCACCCTGATGATGCTGACCTTCGGCGATTTCCTGCCGGCGCTGGTTGAAGCGCTGGGCGGCGAAGAGACACCTCAGGGCATTTAAAGTCTTGTGATGATCAAACTGTGGGAGCGGGCTTGCTCGCGAAAGCGGAGTGTCAGTCAACATATGCACTGACTGATAAACCACTTTCGCGAGCAAGCCCGCTCCCACAATGCTTTGTGATGCTACTTAATAATAAGGATCAGGCCATGCGCGCACTGGCTGCATTGAGTCGTTTTGTCGGCAACACCTTCGCTTACTGGGTACTGATTTTCGCGGTCGTGGCGTTCCTGCAACCAACGTGGTTCATCGGCCTCAAAGGCGCCATCGTGCCGCTGCTGGGATTGGTGATGTTCGGCATGGGCCTGACGCTCAAACTCGAAGACTTCGCCGAGGTCGCCCGCCATCCGTGGCGTGTGGCCCTGGGTGTAGTCGCGCACTTCGTGATCATGCCCGGCGTGGCGTGGCTGCTTTGCCAGGCGTTCCATTTGCCGCCGGAGATTGCCGTGGGCGTGATTCTGGTCGGCTGCTGCCCAAGCGGCACTTCATCGAATGTCATGACCTGGCTGGCACGCGGCGACCTGGCGTTGTCGGTGGCCATCGCCGCCGTCACCACCCTCCTCGCTCCGCTGCTGACTCCGGCACTGATCTGGCTGTTGGCCTCGGCATGGTTGCCGGTATCGTTCATGGAGCTGTTCTGGTCGATCCTGCAAGTCGTGCTGCTGCCGATCGTCCTCGGCGTCGTGGCGCAACGCTTGCTTGGCGACAAGGTTCGCCATGCGGTGGATGTATTGCCGCTGGTGTCGGTGGTCAGCATCGTGATTATCGTCGCTGCCGTAGTAGCCGCCAGCCAGGCGAAGATAGCCGAGTCCGGCTTGCTGATCATGGCTGTGGTCATGCTGCACAACAGCTTTGGCTTTCTGCTGGGTTACTTCACCGGGCGCCTGTTCAAATTGCCACTGGCGCAACGCAAATCCCTGGCGCTGGAAGTGGGCATGCAGAATTCCGGTCTGGGCGCAGCCCTGGCCAGTGCGCACTTCTCGCCGTTGGCGGCGGTACCGAGCGCGCTGTTCAGCGTCTGGCATAACATTTCGGGAGCGCTGCTCTCGACCTGGTTCCGCCGCATGAGTGAGAAACAGGATCGGGAAACGGCTGCCCGCCAGGCCACCGACTGAGCCGGAAACTTGATCCCCGGATTAATGCTGGGCACTATATTGCGCAAACGCGGGGACGACCCCGCGGCTCGATTGAGTCATTAATCTGGGGACGACCCCGTCAAGCGATGAGGTCTTTCATGTCCTGGATCATTCTGTTTTTCGCCGGTCTGTTTGAAGTCGGCTGGGCCGTTGGCCTGAAGTACACCGACGGCTTCAGCCGCCCTCTTCCCACTGCATTGACCGTTGCGGCCATGGCTATCAGCCTTGGCCTGCTGGGCCTGGCCATGAAGGAACTGCCGCTGGGTACGGCCTATGCGATCTGGACCGGGGTGGGTGCCGTGGGTACGGTGATTGCCGGGATCATTCTGTTTGGTGAGTCGATGGCGCTGGTGCGGTTGGCCAGTGTGGCGTTGATCATTATCGGGTTGGTTGGGCTCAAGGTCAGCGCCTAGGCCACTGGCCCCTTCGCGGGCAAGCCCGCTCCCACAGGGCCTTTGTTGTTGCACAAATTTTGTGAAAACCCAAGATCACTGTGGGAGCTGGCCTGCCAGCGATGGGGCCAGCACAGCCACCCGCTATCTGACAGCGCCCCGCAACTCCCCCACCAACGCCTGCAATCTGGCAGGCTCCGCCACCTCAACCGCCACCGCCGACCCCGCCACCAACGTCACCCGTGACCATAACCGGCGAAACAACCCTTTGCCCGGATCACGGCTGAAGAAGCTCCCCCACAATCCCTGCAACGCCAGGGGAATTACCGGCACCGGTGTCTCTTCGAGAATGCGCGTCAGCCCACCCTTGAACTCATTGATCTCGCCATCGGTAGTCAGCTTGCCCTCGGGAAAGATACACACCAGCTCGCCGTCCTTCAGATACTGCGCGATGCGGGTGAAGGCCCTTTCGTAGATCTGTATATCCTCCTGACGCCCCGCGATGGGAATCGTCCCCGCCGTACGGAAGATGAAGTTCAGCACTGGCAGGTTGTAGATCTTGTAATACATCACAAAGCGAATCGGCCGACGCACCGCGCCGCCAATCAGCAACGCATCGACGAACGACACGTGATTGCACACCAGCAACGCCGCGCCTTCATCGGGGATCTGGTCGAGATTGCGGTGTTCCACGCGGTACATGGAATGGCTGAGCAGCCAGATCAGGAAACGCATGGTGAACTCGGGGACGATCTTGAAGATGTAGGCGTTGACGCCGATGTTCAGCAGCGACACCACCAGGAACAGCTGCGGGATCGACAGCTTGGCCACGCTCAGCAGGATGATCGAGACGATCGCCGAGACCACCATGAACAACGCATTGAGAATGTTGTTGGCGGCAATCACCCGGGCCCGCTCGTGCTCGGCGGTGCGTGACTGGATCAGCGCATACAGCGGCACAATGTAGAAGCCACCGAAGATCCCCAGGCCGAGGATATCGAACAGCACCAGCCAGGCATGGCCAAAACCGAGGATTTCAATCCAGCCATGTCCCTGGGCACTGTCCGCAATTCCCCCTGAATGCCACCACAGCAACAGGCCGAAGACGGTCAGGCCAAACGAGCCGAATGGCACCAGGCCGATTTCGACTTTGCGCCCGGAGAGTTTTTCGCAAAGCAACGAGCCCAACGCGATGCCAACCGAGAACACTGTCAGGATCAGCGTCACCACGGTTTCGTCACCGTGCATCCACTCCTTGGCATACGCCGGGATCTGCGTCAGGTAAATCGCCCCGACGAACCAGAACCACGAGTTACCGACAATCGAGCGCGACACCGCAGGGGTCTGTCCCAAGCCCAGTTTCAGGGTGGCCCAGGACTGGCTGAAAATATTCCAGTTCAGGCGCATTTGCGGGGTCGCTGCCGCCGCGCGGGGAATGCCGCGACTGGCCAGGTAACCGAGCACCGCAATGCCGATGATCGCGGTGGACACAATGGGCGCGTATTGCGCGGACGACATCATCACCCCGGCGCCAATGGTCCCGGCAAGAATCGCCAGGAACGTGCCCATTTCCACCAGGCCGTTGCCTCCCACCAACTCATCTTCGTGCAGGGCCTGGGGCAGGATCGAATACTTCACCGGCCCGAACAGCGCCGAGTGGGTACCCATGGCGAACAGTGCCACCAGCATCAGCGACAGATGATCGAACATGAAGCCCACAGCACCTACCGCCATGATGGCGATTTCTCCGAGCTTGATCAGGCGAATCAGCGCGTCCTTGGCGAACTTTTCCCCGAACTGCCCGGCCAGCGCCGAAAACAGAAAAAATGGCAGGATGAATAACAGCGCACATAAATTGACCCAGATCGAGCGGTCGCCTTCGATGGCCAACTTGTAAAGAATGGCCAGGATCAACGACTGCTTGAAGACGTTATCGTTGAACGCCCCAAGCGACTGGGTAATGAAGAACGGCAGAAAGCGCCGGGTGCGAAGCAAAGTGAACTGTGACGGATGACTCATTCCATGTGTCCCTGAGTGGCCTGGATACAGCTATTTGAGTGTCGTATATCGATCCAGGCCACACATTACCTAATCTTTGCAGGTTATTTCTTCAATCCTGCAATGCACGGCGAGACAAACAGCTCGCCGCGCCATGCTCCCAGCACCGTACGTTTGCCGACGATCATCCACATCACCGCCAGCAACGCCACCAATACACAGCCGAACACACTGAAGAACGTCAGATTCAAGAGAGTGGCCAGTTTCAACGTCGCCAGAGAATAAACGCCCAAGGGAAAGGTGAAACCCCACCAGCCGAGATTGAAGGGAATGCCTTCACGCAGGTAACGCACGGTGATCAGCACCGCCATCAGCATCCACCACAAACCGAAGCCCCATAGCGTGATTCCGGCCACCAGCCCCAGCCCCGCGGCCGTTTCACCGATACCCGGCAAACCGTTGGCAGTAAAAATCAAGGGTGCATCGCCACCCAGCACCAGCATGCCCAATGCACCGGTGCCGATGGGACCAAGCGCCAGCCAGCTCGAAGCGGCCATGTTTTCGTGGGGCAGCTTATGCAGCGCCATGCGCAACAACAAAATTGTCAGAATGCTGAATGCCACCGGCAAGGAAAACGCCCAGAGCACATAACTGGTCACCAGCATGACCAACTGCGAGTGGGCATCGGCCAGGTGCGGCGCCAGCAGACCACCGCTGGCGGCCGCGACTTCCGCCGCCACCACCGGCAACAACCAGACGGCAGTCATCTGATCGATGCTGTGCTCCTGACGGGTGAACATCATGTAGGGAATCAGCACCCCGCAAGCCAGCGACATGGCGACGTCCAGCCACCACAGCACCTCGGCAAGCTGAATCACCCCTTCCCCCCAGCGCGGCAGGCCGAACACCAGGAAACCGTTGATGATGGTCGCCAGTCCCATGGGAATGGTGCCGAAAAACATCGAAACCGTGGAGTGGCCGAAAATGCGCCGCGCCTCGTCGAAAAACATGACCCAACGAGTCGCGTACACCGCGGTGAACACAAGGAACAGCACGATATTGAAAAGCCAAAGGGCTTCGGCAATGGCACGCACGCCCGGCACGCCGCCAGGTAACTGCGCAAGCGCCAACGCCAGCACGCCGGTGCCCATGGTGGCGGCGAACCAGTTGGGCGTGAACTGACGGATCACTTCCCGCGGGTGCTGCAAATGAGTGAAAGGTTTGATTCCGGGCTTGACGCTATTGGCGCATGTCATGAAGAACTCCTGTCCTCAGGTGAGGTAGGAATCCATCTTAGATCCGCATCGAATATCTATATAACGGGTAATATCTCTATAACTTATCTATTTTACAGATAAGAGTTCAGATCCGCATTTCCATTGGCGGTGCAGAATGGCTCGCGACAGGCCAGTGAAAACACCTGAGCGTCACCACAAACATTCCCTGCGACACCCCGCCACGCCACGACCTTGGTCGACACTGACTAACGCAAGCGGTCGTGCGAGACTGTCTGTCCGGGCGGGAGGCCCGGATGTCTTTCGTCGGGAGTTCCCATGTCGCTGTCCACCGGGCTGATCGCCGCCGTCGCCCTGGCCTATATGGCCATCATGTTCGCCATCGCCTTCTACGGCGATCGTCGCAGCGCGCCCTTGCCGCCGCGAGTGCGAGCATGGGTGTACAGCCTGTCGCTGGCCGTCTACTGCACCAGCTGGACCTTCTTTGGCGCCGTGGGCCAGGCCGCCGAACAGCTCTGGTCATTCCTGCCGATCTACCTCGGACCGATCCTGCTGTTGCTCGGCGCGCCGTGGGTGCTGCAAAAAATGGTGATGATCAGCAAGCAGGAGAACATCACCTCCATCGCCGACTTCATCGCTGCGCGCTATGGCAAATCCCAGTCATTGGCGGTGGTGGTGGCGCTGATCTGCCTGGTCGGCGTCCTGCCCTATATTGCCCTGCAGCTCAAGGGCATCGTGCTCGGCGTGAACCTGCTGATCGGCGCCGGTGCCGATGCCATGGGCACCCGGGCTCAGGACACCGCGCTGATCGTGTCGCTGGTTCTCGCACTGTTTACCATCGTCTTCGGTACCCGCAACCTCGACGCTACGGAGCACCACCGCGGCATGGTGCTGGCGATCGCCTTTGAATCGCTGGTCAAACTGTTCGCATTCCTCGCCGTCGGGGCGTTCGTGACCTACGGCTTGTACGACGGTTTCGAGGACCTGTTCGACCAGGCGATGCTCGCTCCACGCCTTGAGCAATACTGGAAAGAAACCATCAACTGGCCATCGATGGTGGTGCAGACCGGCGTGGCGATGATGGCGATCATTTGCCTGCCCCGGCAGTTCCACGTCACCGTTGTGGAGAACATCGACCCGCAGGATTTGCGCCTGGCCAAGTGGGTGTTCCCGGCTTACCTCGCTCTTGCGGCACTGTTTGTCGTGCCTATCGCGCTGGCCGGCCAGATGCTGCTGCCAAGCTCGGTGCTGCCGGACTCGTTCGTCATCAGCCTGCCGCTGGCCCAGGCGCATCCGGCGCTGGCCTTGCTGGCGTTCATTGGTGGCGCGTCGGCGGCCACCGGCATGGTGATTGTGGCCAGCGTGGCGCTGTCGACCATGGTCTCCAACGACATGCTCCTGCCCTGGCTGCTGCGCCGCAACAATGCCGAGCGGCCATTCGAAGTGTTCCGCCAGTGGATGCTGTCGGTGCGCCGGGTGAGCATCGTGGTCATTCTGCTGCTGGCCTATGTCAGCTATCGCCTTTTGGGATCGACCGCGAGCCTGGCGACCATCGGCCAGATTGCCTTTGCCGCCGTGACTCAGCTGGCACCGGCCATGCTCGGCGCGCTGTACTGGAAGCAGGCCAACCGCCGCGGCGTGTTTGCCGGCCTGGCCGCCGGCACCTTCCTGTGGTTCTACACCCTGGTCCTGCCGATTGCCGCCCACAGCCTCGGCTTGCCCTTGAGCAGCTTTCCGGGATTGGCCTGGCTGCACAGCAATCCGCTGGGCCTGCCGATCACGCCATTGACTCAAGGTGTGGTGCTGTCGCTGGCGGGTAACTTCACGCTGTTCGCCTGGGTCTCGGTACTGTCCCGCACCCGGGTATCGGAGCACTGGCAGGCGGGTCGTTTCATCGGCCAGGAAATCAATGCCCGTCCCAGAGCCCGTTCGATGCTGGCGGTACAGATCGAAGACCTGCTGCAACTGGCGGCCCGCTTCGTCGGTGAAGAACGTGCCCGGCAGAGTTTTATCCGCTTCGCCTACCGCCAGGGCAAAGGCTTCAACCCGAACCAGAACGCCGACGGTGAATGGATCGCCCACACCGAGCGCTTGCTGGCGGGCGTACTCGGCGCATCGTCGACTCGTGCGGTGGTAAAAGCCGCCATTGAGGGTCGGGAGATGCAACTGGAGGACGTCGTGCGAATCGCCGACGAAGCCTCGGAGGTCCTGCAATTCAACCGAGCCCTGCTACAAGGGGCTATCGAGAACATTACCCAGGGCATCAGCGTGGTCGACCAGTCGCTCAAACTGGTGGCATGGAATCGGCGCTACCTGGAACTGTTCAACTATCCTGACGGCTTGATCAGTATCGGCCGGCCCATTGCCGACATCATTCGCTTCAACGCCGAGCGCGGACTGTGCGGCCCCGGAGAAGCCGAAGTGCACGTCGCCCGCCGGCTGCACTGGATGCGCCAGGGCCGTGCCCATACTTCCGAGCGCCTGTTTCCGAACGGTCGGGTGATCGAACTGATCGGCAACCCCATGCCCGGTGGCGGTTTTGTCATGAGTTTCACCGACATCACCCCGTTCCGCGAAGCCGCGCAGGCACTGACCGAAGCCAACGAGGGACTGGAGCAGCGGGTCGCGGCGCGCACCCAGGAGCTGTCCCAACTCAACGTTGCCTTGACCGAAGCCAAAGGCACCGCCGAAGCGGCCAACCAGTCGAAAACCAGGTTCCTGGCGGCCGTGAGCCATGACCTGATGCAACCGCTCAATGCTGCGCGACTGTTCTCCGCAGCGCTCTGCCATCAGGAAGACGGACTGTCCGCCGACGCGCAGAAGCTGGTCGAACACCTGGACAGCTCGTTGCGCTCGGCCGAGGACCTGATCAGCGACCTGCTGGATATTTCCCGCCTAGAAAACGGCAAGATCAACCCTGCCCGCCAGCCATTTGTCCTGAACGAGCTGTTTGACACCCTTGGTGCCGAGTTCAAGGCCCTGGCCCGCCAGCAAGGGCTGACGTTCCGTGTACGTGGCAGTCAATTGCGCATCGACAGCGACATCAAATTGCTGCGTCGTGTGCTGCAGAACTTCCTGACAAATGCCTTCCGTTATGCCAAGGGTCCGGTATTGCTGGGTGTTCGCCGACGCAAGGATGAGTTGTGCCTGGAGGTCTGGGACCGTGGGCCGGGTATTCCTGAAGATAAACAGCAAGTGATCTTTGAAGAGTTCAAGCGCCTCGACAGCCACCAGACCCGCGCCGAAAAAGGCCTTGGACTGGGCCTGGCGATTGCCGACGGGCTCTGTCGCGTGCTCGGCCATACCCTGCGTGTGCGTTCCTGGCCGGGTCGCGGCAGCGTGTTCAGCGTCAGCGTGCCACTGGCGCGCACGCAAGCCGCGCTGCCGGCCAAGGTGGTCGAACTCAACGGTAAATTGCTCAACGGTGCACAGGTGTTGTGCATCGACAATGAGGACAGCATCCTCATCGGCATGAACAGCCTGCTCAGTCGCTGGGGTTGCCAGGTCTGGACCGCGCGTAACCGCGAGGAATGCGCCGCACTGCTTGCCCAAGGGGTACGGCCTCAATTGGCATTGGTGGATTACCACCTGGACGATGGTGAAACCGGAACCGAGTTGATGGCCTGGCTGCGCACCCGCTTGGGCGAGCCTGTACCCGGCGTGGTGATCAGTGCCGACGGCCGGCCCGAGACCGTCGCCCAGGTCCATGCGGCGGGGCTCGATTACCTGGCCAAACCGGTGAAGCCGGCGGCGTTGCGGGCGTTGCTTAGCCGGCATTTACCGTTGTAGGGTTTTCTGATCGTTCCCACGCGTGGGAACGATCAATACCGCGACGCGTTCGAACGATATCTTGATCTTTTGATCCGTTATTCCGGCAGCTCAACCAACCCGTCGACATCCGTCATCGCCCGCTCCAGTAAATCCGCCGGCAAGCTCTTGCTCGCCCGCGCGCCCAGCAATTTGAGCTGCTCACTGCGACTGACCAGGTTGCCGCGCCCCTCGGTCAGCTTGTTACGTGCCGAGCTGTAGGCCTTGTCCAGTTGCTGCAGGCGATTGCCAACCTCATCCAGATCCTGAATGAACAGCACGAACTTGTCGTACAGCCACCCGGCGCGCTCGGCAATTTCCCGGGCGTTCTGACTCTGGCGCTCCTGCTTCCACAGGCTGTCGATGACACGCAGGGTCGCCAGCAGCGTGGTCGGGCTGACGATCACGATGTTACGGTCGAACGCTTCCTGGAACAGCGCCGGCTCTGCCTGCAACGCCGCCGAAAATGCCGCCTCGATGGGTACGAAAAGCAACACGAAATCCAGGCTATGCAGACCGTCCAGGCGTTTGTAATCCTTGCCGGCCAAGCCTTTGACGTGATTTCGCAGGGACAGCACATGCTGCTTGATGGCGATCTGGCCGATGGCCTCGTCTTCAGCCGCCACATATTGCTGGTAGGCCGTGAGGCTGACCTTGGAATCGACCACTACCTGCTTGTCGCCCGGCAGGTAGATGATCACGTCGGGCTGGAAGCGCTCGCCGTCAGGGCCCTTGAGGTTGACCTGGGTCTGATACTCGCGCCCCTTCTCCAGCCCCGCATGCTCAAGCACCCGCTCCAGAATCAGCTCGCCCCAGTTGCCCTGGGTTTTTTGCCCTTTCAAGGCGCGGGTCAGATTGGTGGCTTCGTCGCTCAGGCGCAGGTTAAGTTGCTGCAGGCGCTCCAGCTCCTTGGCCAGGGAGAAGCGCTCACGAGCTTCGGCCTGATAGCTTTCCTCGACACGCTTTTCAAAAGACTGGATGCGCTCCTTCAACGGATCGAGCAACTGCCCCAGTCGTTGCTGACTGGTTTCGGCAAAACGCTGCTCACGTTCATCGAAGATTTTCCCCGCCAGTTCGGCGAACTGCGCACGCAGTTCATCCCGCGAGCCTTGCAGGTCATTGAGGCGTTGCTGATGGCTTTCCTGTTGCTCGCGCAGCTCGGCATTGAGCGAAGCGGCCCGGGCATCCAGCCGGCGCAATTCGGCCTCTTTACCAGCACGCTCGATATTCCACGCATGGGCGGCATCGCGCGCGTCGTCGCGTTCGATTTGCAGCAGTTCGACCTCACGACGCAGGGCGGCCAGGTCTGCCTGCCTGGCGGCGTTGGCCTGGCTCAGATCACCGACTTCATCACGACTGGCTTCAAGTTGCACATTCAGCCCGTCCTGCGCCAATTGCGCCATGGCCAGCCGCTCTTCCAGCAGCAAGACCTCTGCCTGGCTGGAACTTGCCCGACGCTGCAGTTGCCAGGCCAGTACCAGTAATGGCAACGCAGCCCCTGCCAGACCGAGCAAAACGCTGGTCAAGTCCATAGCCATAGCGACTCCTGCCATTGAAATAAAGCCTGAAGGTTAACCAAGGTGTCAGGTCTTGGACAGCTCAGTCTTCGATCAGACCCAGTTCCTGCTGCGCGCGTCGATCCCCGGCGCGAGCGGCCTGGCGCAAAAGGTCCTGGCCGATTCGACGATCCCGGGCGTTGCCGCACTCACGGCACATCAACTGGCCCAGGCGGCTTTGCGCAGCGACTATGCCTTCGCGGGCCGGTTGCTTGAGCAAACGTCCGGCGATGTGTTTGACGTTAGTGTTTTCGCCCAGGCGCGGGCTATCCAGCAGCCACTCGGCCACGCGCATCGAAAAGCGCTTGGGAGGGGTAACAGTGGAGGGTGTAGAGGAAGTCGAAGGCGTTACTGAGCGAAACTTCATAAAGCACTGTGGGGCAGATCGGAAGGCGCGCCACTTTACTCTCTTTTTCTTACAGGTAAAGCTGAAAAAGCCCCAGCACGCCCGTGCTAGAGCAAGCGCTCGGGACAATCCACAGATCCTGTGGATAACTCAGTGGACAACCCCCCTTGAACCCGCGCAAAGCCCTGTGGAATGGGGCTTACAGTCAAACTGACGATTTTTTCACCAGTAAAAAAAAGCGAGATTTTTCATTGACTTAAATTTTGGTTACAGGCACCCATGATGCTGGAACCCGAGATGACAGTGCGGTGACAGTCTGGGCAACTTATGTGCACAAGTGCCTTCGCGACGGTTATATCGGTGCACCGGTTCGGCGCATTTTTCCGTTTTTTTATGGATAAGCCCCGAAAACCCGGCGATAAGCGGGCTCACGATGTTACAAACTTCGATGACCGATGGTCGGATTCGGCCCGGATACGGGGTTCGCCAGTCAGTACCACCCGCACAACCCATTACGGGCAAAACAGCCAAGCGAACCGTGACGAGCAGACTTTTTCGCTATCACACTTCCCTTTACCAATTCAATACGTTAGTATCCGCAGCGTTAGTACCAAGCTGAAAGTCAATTCTGGTCGAACAAATCCCCCCGGTCGGTCTTCCCAACGGAAGACTCCATCGAACAAGCGGGATCGGCCACCTCGATGGTTTCCAGGTAAATCTTGCGCCAACACAGCCTCTGCCAATGCAAAGGGTGTTGCCAGGCTCACTTACTCTGACCGAACCAGCCTGCAAATTGATCAGGATCTTCACCCCGGGCCCAGAACCTTTGCCCTCGATGTGTTGCCTGCCCTCCTAAGTACCTACCTGCCAGCCCAAGCGCGCCAACTTATCAGCGCTTCAAACTGGCTGCTTTGTTCCAGTCGGGTTCTTCGTTCGATCAATGGTGATCGACGTTACTGGAACGTTTTAACGTTGCACGGTTCTTATCCGTGTCATATGCAGGAACACCAATAATGTCTACTCAAATCCACACTCAGGATGCCATTCGCACCCTAACCAACGCTTTTGCTCCAATGAACTGCCTGATCATGGCCGCTCGCAAAGGCTGCTTCAGCTTCACCCTGGTCAACGAACACGGCATCGCCCGTCACAGCGAACGCCTGTACCCCGATCAATACTCCAGCGCCGAGCCGTTGCAGGCCGTGATCGAGCGTACCCGTCAGGCACTGGTTGCCTGAGACGCCAGAAAGGCTGAAAACCTCAAAAGCCCTGCCGAAAAAGCGGGGCTTTTTATTGCCCGAGATTTCATGTTTCAAAGCCATCGGCTAAGCACCAACCGATATAACGGTTATAACTGTCCGCCAGAAATATTTTAAAAACAGGCCTTTACAGCACGAATATGACACTACACTTCAACTCAAGCGGCCCGTCCGCTTCCGGCGAGCCTGAGCCGATCCATTGCTGCCAAAGCCCATTCAGGTATCGCCGCCCAATTCGGTTTTCGAGGGTCTTATGGGTATCGCTGCCAGCGAACTGTGCCGTTATGTGATTCGTCCAACCCTGATTTATCTTGGACGCCATAGCGCAACCGCCGAATCCCTGCTGCTGGGCATCGCCGCCAGTCAGTCGGCCCTTGGCTCCGCCCTGCATGACCGCCGTGGACACGGTTTGTATCGAATCGCTGAACTGCGTCACCAGGCCCTCTGGGACCATTACCTGGCCCTTGATCCCGAACGCGCCAGCCTGGTTCGCGGCCTGGCCAGCCAGCATGCGTTTCTCAGCGGCCCGCACCTGGAACTGACCGTTAATCTGCGTTATGCCACGGCCATTGCCTGGCTACTGATCGAAGAACAGAACCCCCCCCTCCCCGCCCCGGATGATTTGCTCGGTATGGCCAGAATCTGGCGCCAGACCTTTCAACCCCAGGGGCGCCTGCGTGATTTTACGTGCGCCTGGCAAACCTGCGTTGCCCCCCTCAATCAAGTCGCTTGCTGACCCACCAGTTTCGCAAGATCGTGCAACAAGTGCCGAATCTGGTCTGATTGTCCTACAAAACCGCTCTAACTCAAGCGTTACAGCCTATGGCGCTGGGACGAAAATGTTGGTAATTTCCGCCCCGGTGATCACCAGGAGTTCTAATAATGAAAAAAGTAATGCTCAAAACCACCCTTAGCCTCGCTGTTGCCATGGCATCCACCCAGATCTTTGCAAGTGGCTTTGCCATCAACGAACAAAGCATCAGCGGGATGGGTACGGGCTTTGCCGGGCGATCTTCCGCAGCAGACGACGCTTCCACCATTTTTGGCAACCCTGCCGGCATGTCCCGCATCAAGCGCGAACAAGTCACCGGCGGTGTTGCAATGCTCGACGCACACACTGACATCAGCCAGGCAAGCTCCTTCCCGAACGGCGGCAGCAACGACGGCGACATGGTACCGTTCATCGCCGTACCCATGGGCTACTACGTCAAGCCAATCGACGACCAGTGGGCTTTCGGTGTGGGCGTTTACGCTCCGTTCGGTCTGGTAACCGACTACGAAAACGGCTTTGCCGGTCGCTACTTCGGCAGCAAGAGCGAAGTTAAAATCGTCACCGTGCAACCGACTGTCAGCTACGCCTTCAACGACAAGGTTTCCGTCGGATTCGGCCCGACCATCAACCGCATCGACGGCACCCTGGAATCGAATCTGTCGATCACCCAGGCCGCGCCGGACGGCAACGTCAAGATCAAAGGTGATGACACTGCGCTGGGCTACAACATCGGCGTGCTGGTGCAAGCCACCGACAGCACCCGTGTCGGCCTGACCTACCACTCGAAAGTGAAGTACAAGCTCGAGGGTGACACCAAGGTCAATTACAACGTGCTGGGCCTGATCGGCCAGAACCCAAGCCAGAAGTACGACGCATCGCTGGACCTGACCACCCCTGAGTCGGTGGACTTCTCGGTCACTCACCAGCTTGACGACAAGTGGACTCTGTACGCAGGCAGCACCTGGACTCGCTGGAGCCGCCTGAAAGAAATCACCGTCGAAAACAAAGGTGTTCCGGGTATTCTGAACGGTCAGTTCGGTACCATCACCGAAGAGCAGAACTGGCACGACACCTGGGCTCACGCCATCGGCGCGTCCTACCAGTTGAACAAGCAATGGGTACTGCGTACCGGTCTGTCCGTTGACCAGGCGCCGACCAACAACGTCGACCGTTCCCCACGCATCCCGACTGGCGATCGCAAGATTTTCAGCCTGGGCGCCGGCTGGAGCCCAACCGACGACCTGACCATCGACGTGGCGTACTCGTACCTGCGCGAAGATTCGGTCAAGGTCAACAACAGCAACGACCGTGGTCAGACCTACAACGCCAAGTATGAAAACTACGCGAACGGTTTCGGTGTCGGTGCGACCTACCGCTTCTGATGATTCCCGGCGAGCCTGAATCGCTCGCCGATCGAATCAAAAAAGCCCCGCTCTCTTGTACAGAGGCGGGGCTTTTTAGTGGACGCAGTTCAGGGTTTGGAGGCCAGAGCCTGCTCCACTGCGGCAATGAACTCGGGGTCGTCAGGTTTTGTCAGGCTGGAAAAACTGGCAATCACATTGCCCTTGCGATCGACCACGTACTTGTAGAAGTTCCACTTCGGCGCACTGCTCTGTTCGGCCAGGACCTTGAACAGGTGCGTCGCGTCTGCGCCTCGCACCGGTTGCGGCTCGGTCATGGTGAAAGTCACGCCGTAATTGACGTAACAGACCTTGGCAGTCTCGGCGCCATCCTTGGACTCCTGCTTGAAGTCATTGGAGGGCACGCCGATCACCTCCAGCCCCTGGCCCTTGTAGCGCTGATTGAGCGCCTCAAGGCTTTTGAACTGCGGCGCGAAACCGCAGAAGCTGGCGGTATTGACCACCACCAACGGCTTGCCCTCGAACCGCTGGCACAGGTCGATGGATTCCTTGGCGCGCAGCTTTGGCAGTGAGCCCTGCAGCAGCTCCGGGCACTCGCCCGCGTGGGCCAGCCCGGTCATCGCCACCAGCAACGCAGGAACTGCAATCCAGCGCATCAGCATGTCGGTGCATCCTTATCAAGTAGTCAAAAACGAAGTTACTCGCCCTCGCCGCTTGCTAGCAAGCACCCATGCCCAACTGCATCAGCGCCAGCCCGCCCTGATGCCAGCCCCACCAGGACAACGCCAGCAGCAAGGCGCAGACGGCCGCTACAGCGATCCGCGGCCAGAGACTGTTCATATCGCCCCCACCTGCGCTTGCAGACGCGCTACCGGCCGCTCACGCACCGGCCAGTTCAGGGCGGCGGCCAACAGGCTCAAGAGAATCGCCATTTGCCAGATCAAGTCATAACTCCCGGTTCGGTCGTACACGACCCCGCCCAGCCAGCCACCGAGGAACGCGCCGAGCTGGTGAAACAGGAACACTATGCCGCCGAGCATGGACAGGTTTCGCACACCGAACAAGGTCGCCACGGTACCGTTGGTCAACGGCACGGTAGACAGCCACAGGAAGCCCATGGCCATGCCGAACAGATAGGCCGTGGTGGTGGATACCGGTGCCCACAGGAATAGCGTGATGACCACTGCCCGCAGCAGGTACAAACCGGTGAGCAGACGCGGCTTGGACATGCGCCCGCCGAGCCAGCCGGCGGTGTAGGTACCGAAGATGTTGAACAGGCCGATCAGCGCCAGCACCGTGGTGCCGACCGTCGCCGGAAGATGTTGATCCACCAGATAGGCCGGCAGGTGCACGCCGATGAACACCACCTGAAAGCCGCAGACAAAAAAGCCGAACGCCAGCAGCCAGAACCCGGAGTGGGAGCAGGCTTCGCGCAGTGCTTCACCCAGAGTCTGTTCATGGCCCAATACCGGCAACGGCTTGTCCTTGAGCATGCTCACCAACGGTACGATCAGCGCCACCAACAGACCCAGCACCAGCAAGGCCGCCGACCAACCCAGCCAGCCAATCAGCCCCAGGGTGCCAGGCAACATGGCGAACTGACCGAAAGAGCCAGCGGCACTGGCGATGCCCATGCCCAGGCTGCGCTTCTCCGGCGGCACTGCGCGGCCGACTACGCCAAGAATCACCGAGAATGAAGTGCCGGACAAACCGATGCCGATCAGCAGACCGGCACTCAAGGACAGGGTCAGCGGCGAGTCGGAAAGCGCCATGCAGATCAATCCTGCCGTGTAGAACACGCCACCGATCAATACCACTTTCGCCGCGCCGAAGCGGTCGGCCAGGGCGCCGGTGAAGGGCTGGGCCAGCCCCCAGATCAGGTTCTGCAAGGCGATCGCAAAGGCAAAGACTTCACGCCCCCAGCCGAACTCTGCGCTCATCGGCGCCAGAAACAGCCCGAAGCCATGTCGCACTCCCAGAGACAACGCAAGGATCAGCGCACTCCCCAGCAGAACCCAACCGCACGTACGCCACATCGATGTCATTGTTCTTCTCCGGTGCGGGTATATACCCGCTTAAGATCGAACAAACTGGCATCAAGCCAGTTCGTCCAACAGCTTCAACAATATTTCGCGCTTCTCGGCGCCCAGGCGATCGACCAGGCGTTGCTGCGCCGCCTCCCAGGCCGGCAATGCCGCCGCAAGGCGTTCGGCACCGGCGTCGGTCAGCAGGACAATGCGGTTACGCATGTCTTCGCCCTCGACCAGCGTCACCAGACCTTCGCCTTCCAGCACCCGCAAGTTACGCCCCAGGGTGCTGCGATCCAGCCCCATGGCCTCGGCCAGGGTGGAAATACTCGGCTGATCCAGGCGCTGCAGGTTGCACAGCAAAGAATACTGGGCAACGTTGATCCCGAAGCCGTCGAGAGCGCCGTCGTAATGCCTGCTGACGCCACGGGCGGCGCGACGCAGGTTGATGCATAAACATTGGGAATCGAGCATGGTGCGTGTATATACCCGTGAATCGGTTAAATCAAGATACAGGATTGCACAGAAGATCAAAAGATCGCAGCCTGCGGCAGTTCCTACAGGGCAACGCGGTCCCTGCAGGGGCTGCCGCAGGCTGCGATCTTTTAAACCTTCAGGTCAACGCCAACCCCACCAGCACCCCAACCTCCAGCAGTTCGAGCAACGCTCCAGCCGTGTCACCCGTCGTCCCGCCTAATCGCCCTACCATTACTTGGCGCAACCAGACGAATCCAATAGCCGCCAACACCACTGCCACTACACCGCTCAAACCGCCGATCAGCACACACGCCAGCCCGCTAGCCGCCAGTACCCGCCAACCCGCCGCACGCGGCAGATGGTCAGCCAATGCCTGACCCAAACCTGCGGCGCGAACATAGGGGGTACTCAGGAACAGCCCGAGCATTGCACTGCGCCCGATCAAGGGCACAATAATCAGCGCAACCGCCTGCTGCTGCTCGATCAACGCCAGCAGCGCAGCAAATTTCAGCAGCAACACCAACACCAGCGTGACCACCGCTATAGGCCCGCTACGCGGGTCTTTCATGATGGTCAGCGTACGCTCACGGTCGCCAAAACCGCCGAGCCAGGCATCGGCGCTATCCGCCAGGCCATCCAGATGCAGCCCGCCGCTGAGCAGTACCCAAACGCTCAGCAGTAACGCCCCGTGCAGCAACGTCGGTATGCCCAGTAACAGCCAGTTCACCACCCACAGAATGGCGCCAAAGAGCAATCCCACCAGCGGATAAAACAGCAGCGACCGCCCCAACTCCCGGGGCTGCGGCATGCCCGGCAGACGAATCGGCAGGCTGCTGAGAAACTGCAGGGCAATCCAGAACGGCAACATGGTCAGAGCGCTTCCCTTAACAATCCACCGGACTCCACCGTCAGCGAAAACAGCGCCCCATGCCCCACTTCAACGTTGAGCAACTGCTCGCGGGGCAACCCCCGGGCCTGCGCCAGCAACAGGCGCATGACACCGCCGTGGCTGATCAGCAACACCCGCTCGCCTGCGCAGTTCGCGTGCAACCGCTCGATCGCTGCCAGCACCCGGGTCGCAAAGTCTGTGACCGGCTCCCCCTGGGGCGGCGTGAACGAATACGGATTCGCCCAGAACAGGCCGAGGGCTTGTGCATCGGTTTGCATCAACGCCGCAGCGCTCTGCCCTTCCCAGGCACCGAAGTGCAGCTCCTGCAGATCCTTTTCCAGCTGCACGGGCACAGTCAATTGCTCGCCCAGCTCTTGCGCGAATAGCGCACAACGCTGCAGGGGCGAACTGATCAGCCGATCCCACGGGCCCTGCTCAACCACCGCCGCGCGCATCTGCGCCCAGCCCGTGGCGGTCAGGGCATCGTCGAGGCTGCCACGCAGGCCGCCGCCGAGCTCGGTTTCGCCGTGGCGCAGCAGATCCAGGCGCAAGGTCATGCCGGACGATCCGCCACTGCGGCTTCGGCGAACGTCGCCATCTGCCCGTGCAGGTCACACGCCAGACGCAACAACGGCACAGCCAGAGCCGCGCCACTGCCTTCGCCCAGGCGCAGACCGAGATCGAGCAAGGGGTGCGCGTTCAAGGTCTCCAGCACATGGCGATGACCCGGCTCGGCTCCCCTGTGAGCAAACAGCAGCCACTGACGACACTCAGGGTTCAAGCGCACCGCGACCAGCGCAGCGACACTGCAGATGAAGCCGTCCACCAGCACCGCAATACCTTCCTGCGCGCACGCCAGATAGGCACCCACCAGCGCCGCGATTTCAAAACCACCCAGGTTGAACAGGGTCTGCAAGGCATCGCCACGCTGCGCATGGTGCAGCGCCAACCCACGCTCGATAACCTGCGCCTTATGGCTGACACCTGCGGCATCGAGCCCGGTGCCCGGCCCGGTCAAATGGGTCACAGGGCAATCGAGCAAAGCACAGGCCAGGGCGCTGGCCGCTGTGGTGTTGCCGATGCCCATTTCGCCACCGATGAACAATTGTGTGCCCGCCGCTTTGGCCCGCTGCACGCTGTCACGACCGGCCTGCAAAGCCAGTTGGCCCTGGGAACCGGTCATCGCTGGCCCCTGCACAAAGTTTGCCGTGCCGGCGCCGATGTTCAAGTGCCGCACGCCCGGCAGATTGAGCGTCGGCGTGATCGTGCCCAGATCCACCACTTCAAGGGAGGCGCCCAACTGCCGTGCCAGCACACTGATCGCCGCGCCACCGCTGACGAAGTTGTGCAGCATCTGCCCGGTGACTGCCTGGGGAAACGCCGACACCCCCTCGGCGACTACGCCGTGGTCGCCGGCAAAAATGGCGATCCATAGCTGATCCAGGCTCGGTTTGACCCGCCCTTGCAAACCGGCAAGCTGCACTGCCACCGACTCCAGCTCACCGAGAGAACCCGCTGGCTTGGTCAGTTGCTGTTGGCGCGCCTGCGCCTGTTCGAGCACTTGCGCATCGATCGGCTGGCACGGGTTCAGCCACCAGGATTGAGTCATAACGCAGTTCCTTTCAGAGTCAGGGGCAGGCCCGCCACGGTCAGCACGACTCGCTGACAGCGCTCGGCCAGGGCTTGATGCAGCCAACCGGCTTCATCGACGTAGCGGCGAGTCAATTCGCCCAGTGGCACGACACCCATTCCGGTTTCGTTGCTGACAAAAATGACTTCACCCGGCAAGGAAGCCAGGCAGTCGAGCAAGGCTTCGCGCTCGGCGTGCAGGCGTTCGGGGTTGTCGAGCATCAACAGGTTGGTCAGCCACAAGGTCAGGCAATCCACCAGCAGGCAACGGTCACTGCCGGCGTTTTCGCTCAGGACCCGGGCCAGTTCCAGGGGTTCTTCGACCAGCGCCCATTCGGCGGGACGGCGGGCGCGGTGATGGGCCACGCGATCGCTCATTTCACCGTCCAAGGGCTGGCTGGTGGCGATGTAGGTCACCTGAAGCTGACTGTCTGTTGCCATTTTTTCGGCCAGGCGACTTTTGCCGGAGCGCGCGCCGCCGAGGATCAGTTGGAGCATGGTTTATTCCTTAAGAACTTCGGTGAGGATGCAGGCCTATTCGCGGGCAAGCCCGCTCCCACAAGGATCGGGGCTGTTCACAATTTTGGGCACAATCACCGACCCGGTGGGAGCGGGCTTGCCCGCGATGGCGCCCTCAAACTCACCTCAAATCCCACAGAGCTGCCGCAGCTGTCGGGTATCCAGATGCTTCTCCACCAAATCTGCCAAGCGCTCGATATCGCGTTCGCGCAAGGCGTGGTAATCCACCGCCTGCACATCCTGCAAACCTGCCCAGCGCAACAGCGCGCTGCACGCCGCCGGTGACTCGAACAGGCCATGCAGATAGGTGGCGAAGATCTGCCCGTCGGCGCTTTGCGCACCATCACAGCGACCGTCATCGAGTTGCACCGCTGCGTTTTCCAGGGCCGGCCCGGTGGTCACGCCGGCGTGAATCTCATAGCCGGCAACCGGCGCATCTTCAAGCGCCAGGCGACCGCGCACATTGCGCAACTGTTTCTCTTGTTCGAGCTGCGTCTGGAACGCCAGCAAGCCCAGGCCGGCGCTGGAGCCCGGCGCCCCTTCGAGGCCGAGCGGGTCGTGCACTTGCTCGCCGAGCATTTGCAGGCCGCCACAGATACCCAGCAACTTGCCGCCGTAACGCAGGTGGCGGGCGATAGCGCTTTCCCAGCCGTTGGCGCGCAGATGAGCGAGGTCGCTGCGCACACTTTTCGAGCCGGGCAGAATGATCAGGTCGGCAGGCGGTATGGCCTGGCCGGGGCCGATGAATTGCAGGTCCACCTGCGGATGCAAGCGCAAAGGATCGAAATCGGTGTGATTACTGATGCGCGGCAGCACCGGCACCACGACTTTCAAGACCTGGTCGGCCTTGGCGGTCTGGCGCTGATCGATGCCGTCCTCAGCCTCCAGGTGCAGATCCATCACATACGGCAGGACGCCGATCACCGGCTTGCCGGTGCGTTGTTCCAGCCAGTCTAGACCCGGTTGCAGCAAAGCGATGTCACCGCGAAAACGGTTGATGATGAACCCCTTGACCCGCGCCTGCTCGCTCACCGACAGCAGTTCCAATGTGCCCACCAGATGGGCGAACACGCCACCGCGATCGATGTCGGCAATCAGCACAACCGGGCAGTCCACCGCTTCGGCAAACCCCATGTTGGCAATGTCACCGGCACGCAGATTGATTTCGGCCGGAGAGCCCGCGCCTTCGACCATGACCAGCGGATACGCCGCGCTCAGGCGCTCGTGGGAGGCCAGCACCGCCTGCATGGCGATGGTCTTGTAGTCGTGATAGGCGACAGCGTTCATGGAGGTGACCGCACGGCCATGAATGATTACCTGGGCGCCGGTGTCGCTGTTGGGCTTGAGCAGCACCGGGTTCATGTCAGTGTGCGGTTCGAGGCCGGCCGCCTGGGCCTGCACCGCTTGCGCGCGACCGATCTCGCCACCGTCGGCGGTCACCGCGCTGTTGAGGGCCATGTTTTGCGGCTTGAACGGCACCACCCTCACGCCCTGGCGCGTGACCCAGCGACACAGCGCGGTCACCAGCGTGCTTTTGCCTGCATCCGACGTGGTGCCCTGCACCATCAGCGTGGTCATTGGTTATCCTTGGCGTATTCTTCGAAAGCCTGACTCAGGCGCACCCAATCCGCCTCTTCGCCAGGCAGGCCGAAGCGCAGACTGCTGTTGTGGGTGAACAAGCGCAGCAGAATGCCGCGCCGGGCCATGAACTCATACAGTTCTTCGGCGCACTCGGTGATCAGCCACTGGAACAAGGCGCAACCACCCTGAGGTTTGAAGCCATATAGGTCCAGCAGCGCGGCCAGGCGTTCGCTGGCCTGCTCGGCGCGCTCTCGTTGCCTGGCCTGCGCTTGCGTATCGCGCAGGCAGGCTGCACCCACCACCCGGGTCGGCCCGCTGACCGCCCATGGCCCCACTTGCTCGGCCAGTAACTTGAGCAGCCTGCGCTCGGCCAGCACGAAGCCCAGGCGCACACCGGCCAGACCAAAAAACTTGCCGAACGAACGCAATACAATCAAACCGACCTGGTGGGCAAATGGCGCCAAACTCAGTTGCGGCGTGTTGTCCATGAAAGCCTCGTCCACCACCAACCAGCCACCGCGCTGAGCCAGTCGCGAGTGCCAGTCGAGCAAGCGAGCGGGCGTCAGGCTCAACCCCGTGGGGTTATTCGGATTAACCACCACCAGCACGTCGAGGCTGTCCAGGAAGAAGTCGACTTCATGCTCCAGCACTTCGCGCACGATGTAACCGTTGCGACGCCATGCTTCGGCATGCTCGGCGTAACAGGGCGACAACACGCCGACCTTGCCCGCACGACGCAAGCGCGGCAGCAGTTGAATGGCCATTTGCGAGCCGGCCACCGGCAAGGCCTGCAAGGTGCCGTAATAATCGCAGGCAGCCTGCTCCAGTCCATCGTCGGTTTCCGGCAAGCGCGCCCAAGCCCGCAACGGAATGTCCGGCACTGCAAAAGGCCAGGGGGCAAGGCCGGTGGACAGGTCGAGCCATTCGGCTTCGTCTATGCAGTAATCGAGCGCCGCCTTGCGCAATCGTCCACCGTGTTCAAGCATAAAATTCGGCCCCTATGCACAGGATCAGCAGCCATAACCATACCCCGCGCTGGACCAATTGCCAGCCCCGGTCGATCGAGTCGGCATCCGCCGGCAAGCCTTCGCCCAACTGCGGACGCTGATGCAGTTCGCCGTGATAAATCGCCGCCCCACCCAGCTCCACGCCCAGCGCCCCGGCTCCCGCCGCCATCACCGGACCGGCGTTGGGGCTGTCCCAGGTCAGCCCCTGGGTGCGCCAGCATTTGATCGCCAGCCGGGTTTTGCCAAGCACAGCGTAAGTCAACGCCACCAGCCGCGCAGGAATGTAGTTGAGTACGTCGTCGATCTTCGCCGCGGCCCAGCCGAAGCGCTCGAAGCGCTCATTGCGATAACCCCACATCGCATCCAGGGTGTTACTCAAACGATAGAGCACGACGCCCGGCGCTCCGGCCACGGCAAACCAGAACAACGCGGCGAACACCGCGTCACTGCCGTTTTCCAGCACTGACTCGGTGGCGGCACGGGCGACCTCGGTTTTATCCAGGTCAGTGGTCTTGCGGCTGACCAGATAGCTCACCCGGGTGCGCGCCTCCTCCAGGTCATCCCTGCGCAGCGCTCTGGCAACTGGCTCTACATGCTCGCCGAGACTGCGCATGCCGAGCGCGCAATAAAGCGCGAGGATCTCGACAATCCAGCCAACATAAGGCGCCCAGGAAAATGCGGTGGCCAGCAGAGTCAGCGGCAATACGGCGATCACCCAGGCGGTGACGCCATGGCTGCGCCAGCCACGCCCACCACCATTGAAACGTTGCTCGACGCGCTCGGCAAAACGGCCGAACGCCACCAGCGGATGCCAGCGTTTGGGTTCACCCAGCAGCGCATCCAGCGCCACTGCGGCGACACTCAACAACGCCACACTCATTGACTCACTCCCCAATAATTTTCGTACAGCAGTTCGCTCAACGGACGCGCTTGCGCCCAGCCTTCGAGTACCAGCATCGGCGCTGGATAGAATTCTTTGACCGGCCCCAGGCACAGCACCGCGAGGGGTTTGGCGCCGGGTGGCAATTTCAGTAGATTGGCCAGCGCCTGCGGTTCGAACAGAGATACCCAGCCCATGCCCAGCCCTTCGGCGCGGGAGGCCAGCCACAGATTCTGAATGGCGCAGGACAACGACGCCATGTCCATTTCCGGCAGGGTGCGGCGGCCGAAGATATGTCGCTCGCGATCATCCATCAGCGCGGCGACCAGCACTTCGGCGCAATCGCTGATGCCTTCGACCTTGAGTTTCATGAACTCATCGCTGCGCTCGCCGAGTGCTTCGGCGGTGCGGATACGTTCTTCTTCCACCAGTTGCCGGATCTGCCCGCGCAGCGTTCTATCGCTGATGCGGATGAAACGCCATGGCTGCATCAGGCCGACGCTGGGTGCCTGGTGTGCGGCTTCGAGCAGGCGCCGCAGTAGTTCGGGCTCGACGGTGCCGTCGCTGAAATGGCGCATGTCGCGGCGTTCGGCGATGGCGCGGTAGACGGCAGCGCGTTCGGCTTCGGAAAAGGCGTTGTCAGTCATGGCCTCTTCGCGGGCAAGCCCGCTCCCACAGGGTTCTGCATTTCTTCAGGCAATACATCAATCCTTGTGGGAGCTGGCTTGCCAGCGAAGGCGGCTTCAGGCTCGGGGGCAAATAGTGCGGCAATCGCTGATGGGTTGGATGGAAAATAGAAGTGCACGTAGGAAGCCGTCATCCGCCCCTCGCGATAAACCGCCTCGGCCCCACGTCCGCCATTCGGGCTCAAGCCTCGGGCAATCGGCTCAAGTCCAGTGGTGGTCAGCGAATGGTGATACGTGTGCCCACGCAGCACGCCCTCTGGCAACTCCACCGTTTGCAACGCCAGCGCCGCCAGACGCTCTTGCATGACAGCCTCACCCGGCAACAAACCGACCAGTTCGGCGCGGGCGCCCTCGACATCGGTCAACGAGTCGAGCAGGTAAAGCATGCCGCCACACTCGGCCAGTAGCGGTTTACCAGCTGCATGGTGGGCGCGTATCGCCGCCAGCATCGACGTGTTCCGCGACAGCGCCACGTGATGCAATTCCGGATAACCGCCCGGCAGATACAAACTGTCCGCCTCAGGCAAACCACTGTCGCGGATCGGCGAAAAGAATGACAACTCGGCGCCCATCGCGCGCAGCAGATCCAGGCTCGCGCCGTAGGTGAAGGCAAAGGCTTCATCACGGGCGATGGCAATGCGCACGCCGGCCAGTAACGGTTCGACTTCAAGCACATCGGGAGTCGCAAACTCTACCGCCGGTGGCAGCGTTACTTCGCAACTGCTGGCCAGGGCGTCGGCCGCGGCATCGAGACGCAAGTCGAGATCGTTCAATTCACTGGCCTGGACAAGTCCCAGGTGCCGGCTCGGCAATTCGATCCCGGTCTCACGGGACAAGGCACCATACCAGCGCAACCCTTCGGTGAGGCTGCCTTCGAGCAATTGCGCGTGACGCTGGGTGCCCACGCGGTTGGCCAGCACCCCGGCAAATGGCAAGTCCGGTTGATAACGCGCCAGACCCAGGGCCAGTGCGCCAAACGTCTGCGCCATGGCGGTGCCATCGATGACACCCAACACCGGCACACCAAAATGCCGGGCCAGATCGGCACTGGACGGCGTGCCATCGAACAGGCCCATGACCCCTTCGATAAGGATCAGGTCGGCCTCGCCGGCGGCTTCCCACAACAGGCGACGACTGTCCTGTTCACCGACCATCCACATGTCCAGTTGATACACCGGCGCACCGCTGGCGCGTTCGAGGATCATCGGATCGAGAAAGTCGGGTCCGCACTTGAACACCCGCACCTTGCGTCCCTGATTGCGATGCAAGCGGGCCAGCGCGGCGGTGACGGTGGTCTTGCCCTGACCGGAAGCCGGCGCGGCAATCAGCACCGCCGGACAATGACGGGATTGCTTCACAGCTCGACGCCTTTCTGCGCCTTGATCCCGGCCTGGAAGGCGTGCTTGATCATGCCCATTTCGGTGACGGTGTCGGCCAGCTCGATCATTTCCGCTTTCGCGGCGCGGCCGGTAACCACCACGTGTTGCATGGGCGGGCGGGCCTGCAGGTCGCTGAGCACCAGATCGAGGTCGAGGTAGCCGTGCTTGAGGGCGATATTCAATTCATCGAGTACTACCAGGCCTATGGCAGGGTCACGCAGCAGCTCGCGGCAAACCTGCCACGCCGCTTGCGCGGCGGCGATATCGCGCTGACGGTCCTGGGTTTCCCAGGTGAACCCCTCGCCCATCACATGAAAGCGCACCTGCTCGGGGAAACGCCGGAAGAACAGTTCTTCTCCGGTGCTGTTGCGTCCCTTGATGAACTGCACCACGCCGCATTGCATGCCATGGCCCATGGCGCGCGCGAGCATGCCGAAAGCCGAACTGCTCTTGCCTTTGCCGTTGCCGGTCAACACCAGCAACAGGCCGCATTCATTCGGGGAATTGGCGATGCGTTCGTCGATCACGGCTTTTTTGCGCTGCATGCGCGCCAGGTGACGTTCGTCACGATCGGGGGTATCAGTCATGGGGGAGCTCTCCGTTGAGTCTGGATAACGGCGGGCAGGCACAAGAATAGGTGGCAACAAGCCTGGCATCGCCCACCGTGATGCCACTGGATGAATCAGGCCGGTCTCCGGGCTCATGAGCGGCTTTGCGCCAGGCTGCGCGCCTTCCCATGTCGACAATGGACACAGTGGCTCAAGGCGCAGCTTTCACTCATTTACCGTTGCGGGGGCAGCGCCGGGATTGTGGGCTTTCGAACCCATCGAAGGCTCACTCACCGGCTTCCCTGTTTCACTCTGTCGACCCAAGCCACAGAGCACCTGAAACAAGCCGCGAAGGTTAGAGGGTTGGGGGTGGAGCGTCAATTAAAGCCGGGACGCTGGGGAGCAATTAAGTGCGCTGATCAATAATCCGACAGCCATCTTGTGCCTTGGCCCCAGCAGTGATATCAAAGCGCCATAAACTTACTACACAATAACAAGGGTGAACCCCATGCAAGGCATGATCATCAGCAATCCGAAGCTGGAATTCCTGCGCCCGGCGCTGGAACGCTGGTTCGACTGCATCGACCGTTACAACGCCATACGTGGCGACGCTGAAACGCCGTACTGGCACGACGAAAAGGCCAATCTTGGATTGCTCTCCGTGGCAGCCTGGATGGCCGAAATGGTCACCCTGCAACAGACGCAAACCCGCAAACAGACCGAAGAAGGCGAACGCAACAGCCGCGCCGATCTGTTTCTCGCGACACCCGACACCCGCGCCTACATCCAGACCAGCCAGCGCTGGCCACGGGTCAACAGCCTCAATGTGACTCAGGCATTGCTCGACGTCACCAGCGATGCCAGGCGCCTGAGTCATGCCAGCGAGCTGAAACTGGGCTGCCTGTTCGTCGCCCCGCACAAAGCCCAGCAGGGTGCCACACCGGAAGAGCTGCAGGACATGGTCGACGACCTGCAAAAGGAGCATACCTGCGCCGTGGCTTGGTACTTCCCCTACGCCTATCGCAAGTTGCGCAACGAGGCCGGCAACTACCACCCCGGGATTGCCGTGCTTTTCAAAGAAGCTCGCACCTGAGGCGTTGAACCTTCGCGCGATAACGCTTCTCTATGATTAGAAGAAGGTATTCATAGGGAAGCCCAGCATGCGCACCTCCCAGCTCTTTGTCATGATTACGCTCGTCGGTGGGCTCGCCGCCTGCGGTGAAAGCGCCAGCCTGAAAGTCGCCGACGGCACCGGGCCGTCCCCCCAGCTCCCGCAACCCAACAAAACCCTGCTGCCGACGATCAACATAGCGCCGGCAACAGGCTGGCCGCAGGGCGCGAAACCGGTCGCCGCGACAGGAACTCAAGTGGCGGCGTTCGCCGAAAACCTGGACCACCCTAGATGGCTGTACGTGCTGCCCAACGGCGACATTCTGGTGGCGGAAACCAATGCGCCACCCAAACCCGATGATGGCAAGGGCGTTAAAGGCTGGGTAATGAAGAAGGTCATGGGCCGCGCGGGTGCTGGCGTACCGAGCCCGAATCGAATCACATTGTTGCGCGACAAGGACCACGACGGCGTTGCCGAAACCCGCACAGTGTTCCTGCAAAACCTCAACTCGCCGTTTGGCATGACCCTGGTCGGCAATGACCTGTACGTGGCCGACACCGACCGCCTGCTGCGTTTTCACTATGAAACCGGCGATACGGTGATCAAGGCGCAACCAATCAAAGTGCTCGACCTGCCGGGCGGCACGCTGAATCACCACTGGACCAAAAACGTCATCGCCAGCAAGGACGGTAGCAAGCTGTACGTTACCGTTGGCTCCAACAGCAACGTCGCCGAACACGGCATGGACAAGGAAGAGGGTCGCGCGGCGATCTGGGAAATCGATCGCACCACCGGCAACCAGCGGATTTTCGCCTCCGGCCTGCGCAACCCCAACGGTATGGACTGGGAACCGAAAAGTGGCGCGCTGTGGACGGCGGTGAACGAGCGGGACGAGATCGGCAGCGACCTGGTGCCGGACTACATTACCTCGGTCAAGGACGGTGGCTTTTACGGCTGGCCGTACAGCTACTACGGCCAGCACGTCGACGTTCGCGTAGACCCGCAAAACCCGCAACTGGTGGCCAAGGCCATTGCTCCGGATTATGCCGTCGGCCCCCACACGGCCTCCCTTGGCCTGACCTTCGCCGAGGGCAGCAAGCTGCCTGCGCCATTTACCCAAGGTGCTTTCATCGGCCAGCATGGCTCATGGAACCGCAAGCCGCACAGTGGCTACAAAGTGATTTTCGTGCCCTTCAACGCTGGCAAACCCGCCGGGCCGCCAGTTGATGTGCTGACCGGTTTCCTGAATGACGAGGAGCAAGCCATGGGTCGGCCGGTAGGCGTGGTGATAGACCGGCAGGGTGACTTGCTGGTGGCCGATGACGTGGGGAACAAGGTGTGGCGGGTGTCGGCGGTCAAATAACCGCGACGCGCCCTTAACTGTAGGAGCGAGCATGCTCCGGGCGGCGTTCCGACGATGAACTCAAGAACACCGCGGGGTATCAGACTCCCCGCGTTATCGTTAACGCCCATCGCGAGCATGCTCGCTCCTACAGAGGGGCGTCAGCGTTTGCGGCAAAGGGTAAGCCCATCCCCCAACGGCAACAACGACAGATCCACCCGCGCATCCTCCTTCAACGCTCGATTGAGCGTCTGGATGGCACGGGTGTCCGCACTCTCGGGATCGCTCTCCAGCACCCGCCCACTCCACAGCGTGTTATCGAAAACCACCAACCCGCCTGATCGCAACAAACCCAAGGCATGTTCCAGGTATTGCGGGTAATTGGCCTTGTCAGCATCGATGAATACCAGGTCGAACTGCCCGCCCTGCCCTTGCCGTTCAAGCTCGGCCAGGGTTTCCAAAGCCGGCGCCAGGCGCAGGTCAATTCGCTCGGCGAGGCCGGCCTCCTGCCAGTAACGGCGTGCGGTAGCGTTGTAGTCCCCCGGGATATCACAGCAGATCAACGCACCGTCCGCCGGCAAAGCCGCCGCCATGCACAGCGCGCTATAACCGGTAAAGGTGCCAACCTCCAGCACACGCCTGGCACCGGTCAGTTTCACCAGCAGAGCAAGAAACTGCCCCTGCTCCGGTGCCACCTGCCAACGCGCCATGGCTAACGCCTGGGTTTCATCGCGCAGGCGCTCGAGCAACGGCGTTTCGCGCAGGGAAACATCAAGCAGGTATTGATACAAAGCGTCGTCAAGGTTGAGTGTGCGGGCGGTCATGGCCACAACCTCGGGCTACTACGGATTACGCGCCAGGTGCTCAGGTTCCAGCACACGCTTGGCACTCAGATAGGCCTTCTGCCAATACGCCTTGGACAAACTGTCGAGCTTGACCGTGCCACCCGTGGCCGGTGCGTGCACGAAGCGTCCCTCGCCGACATAAATCCCGGCATGGCTGACCTGGGAGCCGCCATTGGTGGCGAAGAAGATCAGATCGCCGGTCTGCAGGCCTTCCTTGCCCACGTTGGCCGCTCGCATGGAGATCATTTCGCGAGTGGTTCGCGGCAGGGAGATCCCCGTGACATCACGGTACACGTAGGCGATCAACCCACTGCAATCAAATCCGGAATCCGGTGTGTTACCTCCCCAGCGATAAGGTGTACCCACAAGGCCCAGGGCGCGAAACAGCACATCTTCCGCTTCAGGTGAAAAGGCTTGTGAGGATCCGAATACGATGGGCGCGCGAACCACCGGCGCAGGAGGCGGTGTGCGACTGGCGCAGGCGCTGAGCAGCGCTGCGAAGCAGATGATTGCGAGGCGGGCCGAGGTCATCATTAGCAGTGCATCCTGATCTGGCTGCGGCTTTTTTCTGCCGGGAGTGCAGAAAAGAAAACCGCCTGCGTGTCACGCAGGCGGTTTGCCATCATTCGTAGATCAGAATTTTAGCGGCTACGCGGCAAACTTCAAGTAAGACTTTAAGTTAACCCTACAAAATGTCGGATTACTTGCGCGCCGTGACGATTGCAGGGCTTGCCGCCGGAGCCATCGCAAGGGCGCGCTTGGCTTCGATGAAGGTCTTGCTCCAGTAGCTGTCGCCCAGGCTATCGATGCGCACACCACCGCTGCGGCGGCTGCTGGAGTGGATGAACTGGTTGTCGCCCAGGTAGATGCCGGCGTGACTGACGCGACCGCGACGACCATTGGTAGCGAAGAACAGCAGGTCGCCCGGCTCAAGCTTGCTGCGTGAAACCAGCGGCGCATCGACGTTGATCATTTCGCGAGTGGAACGCGGCAGATTCATGCCCGCCTCTTCGCGGAACAGGTAACCGATGAAGCCACTGCAATCGAAGCCGGCTTCGGAGGTACCGCCGAAACGGTAACGGGTACCGATCAGGGACATGCCACGTTCGAGGATGCTGTCAGCCAGAACCGGGAGCTGGTACGACTTGCCATCGGCGAAGTCAGCCAGTTCTTTTTCAGTGGCCAGCTCTTCCTGAAAAACGCTGGAAGACTGGGCGGTAACAGAATTTTTTACCTGCTGTTGCGGGGCTTGCTCGGACACCGGAGTGTGGGCAGCGCAACCAAACAGAAGGGTAACGAGTGCGAGAGGCACGAGGGGTGCGAAGCGATTTAGCATGGGCACGACCGTGGCTGAAGTTGTAAAGAAGCCGAGACTATGCCCGCTATCAACCTCATTTGCAAATTCAATCAATCTTTTTGTGACTTATCAGTTTCTCGTTAACATCTAAGCGCTTAAGCCCATTTTGAAAAGTCGCGCAGCCTGCAACCCTGCAGGAAAGCGTGTTTTCTGGCGCCTGAAATATGCCGAGCCGGCCAAATGCCCCGGTTTTAGCGGGCTCTACCAGCCCAGGGTTTCTTTGAGGAACGGGATGGTCAGCTTGCGCTGAGCCTGGAGCGAGGCCTGATCGAGACGCTCGAGCAACTCGAACAACGCACTCATGCTGCGGGTACCGCGAGTGAGGATGAAATGCCCGACTTCGTCGGTCAGGTGCAGACCGCGACGTGAAGCGCGCAATTGCAGGGCACGCAATTTGTCTTCATCGGAAAGCGGACGCATCTGGAAAATCAGCGCCAGGGTCAGGCGGGATTTGAGATCCGCCAGCTTGACCGGCAATTCGCGAGGCGAGGTCGATGCTGCAATCAGCAGTCGTCGGCCACTGTCGCGCAAGCGATTGAATAGATGAAACAGTGCTTCTTCCCAGTCGGCTTTTCCGGCCACCGCCTGCAGATCATCCAGACAGACCAGCTCGTATTGTTCGAGGTTGTCGAGAATCTCAATGCCGCGATCGAGCAACTCAGCCAGCGGCAGATACACCGCAGGCTCCCCCAACTGTTCGAAACGCAGGCAAGCCGCCTGCAACAGATGCGTACGCCCTACCCCGTCCTTGCCCCAGAGGTAGATCAGGCTCTCGGTCCAGCCGGCGTCGGCTTCGCACAGCCGCTCGACATAGCCGAGTGCAGCGGCGTTGGCGCCTGGGTAATAGTTGATAAAGGTGGCGTCGTCACGCAGACGCACACCTAGGGGCAGCTGAATCGGTTTCATGCTGACTGAACAGTTCCAAAGGAACCGTTAGTGGCCTCTGTGTAAAGTTTGCGAAGTTTATACCCGTGAAGCTGGCCGCACAATGCGACAGACCACAAGCAAAATCAAAGGTTTGCGTTAACGCACTGGTTTTATGACAGTTTCTTTGGCGGTACATGTGACAGTCAGATGACGGACAAGGGCCACCCCGGCATCAAACCGGGTAGCCGATGAACCCCGGCGACAACCTTATTGCCCAGGCCCCTCTACGTTGCCATAGGCATTTGAAACCTTATATAGGTCATGCATATGTCGCACCAGCACCATGATCACCGCCGCAACGGGCAACGCCAGCAGCACGCCGGTAAATCCGAACAGCTCACCACCGGCCAGAATCGCGAAGATCACTGCCACCGGGTGCAGGCCAATCCGGTCGCCCACCAACAGCGGCGTCAGCACCATGCCCTCCAGCGCCTGGCCGACCATGAAGACGGCGGCGATGCCCATCATCGGATACAGATCGCCACCAAACTGGAACAGACCCGCGATCAATGCCGCGCCAATGCCGATGATAAACCCCATGTACGGCACAATCGCGGCCAGGCCGGCAATCATCCCGATCAACAGCCCCAGCTCCAGGCCCACCAGCATCAGGCCGGCGGAGTAAATCACGCCCAATGCCACCATCACCAGCAACTGCCCGCGAATGAACGCACCGAGTACTTCATGGCATTCATCCGCCAGGGCGACAACGCGCTCTTCGCGATCACGGGGCAGCAGGCCGCGGATCTTGGCCATCATCAGATCCCAATCGCGCAGCAGGTAAAAACTGACCACCGGAATCAACACCAGATTGGCCAGCCAGCCAATCAACGCCAGGCCTGAAGCCGTTGCTTGCGTGAGTACCACGCCGACAATGTCGGATGTCTGGCCCACATGTTCGCTGATTGCCGCCTTGAGCTTGTCGAATTTCCAGAAACCTTCCGACAATCCGAACTTCGATTGCGCCCAGGGCAACGCCGTATGCTGCAGCCAGTCGAGCATTTGCGGGGCCAGCTCATACAAATGAAACAACTGCCTGGCAAGCATTGGCACCAGCACCAACAGCAGCGCGCTGAAGATCAGGGTAATCAGCGCAAACACCGCGACCACGCTCCAGGTCCGTGACAGCCCGGCCTTCTCCAGCCGGTCGACCACCGGATCAAACAGATAAGCCAGCAGCAACGCCACCAGGAACGGCGTCAGGATCGGATGCAGCAACCAGATAAAACCACAAAGCAGGACCACCCCACCAAGCCAAAACCACTGCCGCGTATCGGCCATGCACAACTCCTGCTTTTATATAAGGAAAGAAAAACTACCAGCGAAAACTCAACTGAGGCGTAGGCGCAGGCGCAGGCACAACAGCCGGTGCCGAACCGTCTGCCGCAGGCTGAGCCGGGGCTGGCGGCGCACTCACCGGCTGCTCCTGCAACCTCGCCAGCGACAGTTGCGCACGCAACTGGTCGGCGCTGCCATTGACCCGATAGAGAATCCGCTCGCCATTGACGCTTTGCACACGCCCGCCAAAGGGCTCCAGCAACCGCCCAAGCGTCGCATACCGCTCAAGGTTCATGCCCTGAACCTCGAGCAATTGCTGCCCCGTAGCGCCCGGTTTGGCGACGAATCGCGGCGCCAGGCGCTCGTTGACCGCCAGCATGACTGCATCGGCCACGCCGGCCTGGTCAGCACCCTGGACGCTGCCTGCCTCTTTCTGGTCGCCCAGCCACAGCCGCCAATTGGCTTGCCATTGCCCACCTTCTTCACGGGCATGCACCGCCAGCAACGCATCGGCGTTGTAGCGCTCGGAGGCAGCATGCAAAGGCGCCGGATCGGCGCTTTCCAGGTTCGGCGCGGTGGCTACTATCTGCTCATTCAGGTCCGCCAGCGGCAGACGCAAGGGCAAACCACGGTGTTGGGCCGCCCGCCGCAGCGGCGCCGCGCTGGCCTGACCGTCACCCACCAGGCTGGTTCCCTCGGCAGATTCGTTCAGCCACCAGCCCAGGATCGACGGCCGATTAGCGCCCCACATGGGTAATCCGGCACGGCGCAAGGCCTGCTCGGTGGTGCCCGGATCGAAATCGACTTTCAACACTTCCGGTGGTCCGGCATCAAAGCCGTACTGGCTGATGATTTGCTGAGGGTCCTTGCGAATGGCCGCCAAACCCGGACTTTGCGCGGCTTTTGGATCGCCGGTCAGGCGCACCACCAGCGTATCGAGTGCCCGCTGAGTGGCCTGATCGCGCTCCTCTGCGGACTGCCCATTCACCGGCTCGCGCACCTGATAAAGGCCTTTGACGGTTTCTGCATGGCTGATCAGGCTGAACAAGGACAGACAACCCACAAACAAGAATTTACATAAACGCATGGAAGATTCCTGACGACAAGAGCGGCTGGAACTGACCGCATGAAGACAATAGAGCAAGGCTGTGACCCTCGCCCGACGCAAAACATTCACAGGTACCGGGTAAGTTTTCGCACTGTCATAACGATAGCCGGTTAATTGCGATACCTTTATACAGCCATGCAGGATGCCACCGACACCGAGTCTGTAGCGGTTTTTTTAAGCGGATATGACCCTGTGGTCGGCCTGAGGATGGCCGCTGCGGCTCAAGCCTGATAAAATCGCGCGCCTTCGCAGACCGGCAACAGCCGGGCAGTGTCCGAATAGCGTGCAAGGCTCTCGCCTACGCAGTTTCGGCGTTCCCGCTGGGCTCGGTCGTTACCCAGAAATCCCCCCTAAAGGCCTGGATCATGAGCAAGCAACCCTCCCTGAGCTACAAGGACGCCGGTGTAGACATCGACGCCGGTGAAGCATTGGTCGAACGCATCAAGAGCGTCGCCAAGCGCACTGCGCGCCCGGAAGTCATGGGCGGCCTGGGCGGTTTCGGCGCCCTCTGCGAAATCCCGGCTGGCTACAAGCAGCCTGTGCTGGTTTCCGGTACCGACGGCGTCGGCACCAAGCTGCGCCTGGCACTGAACCTGAACAAGCACGACAGCATCGGCATCGACCTGGTTGCCATGTGCGTCAATGACCTGGTGGTGTGCGGCGCCGAGCCGCTGTTCTTCCTCGACTACTACGCCACCGGCAAACTGAACGTCGACACCGCTGCTCAGGTTGTGACCGGTATCGGCGCAGGCTGCGAACTGTCGGGATGCTCCCTGGTCGGCGGTGAAACCGCTGAAATGCCGGGCATGTACGAAGGCGAAGACTACGACCTGGCCGGCTTCTGCGTCGGCGTCGTGGAAAAATCCGAAATCATCGACGGCTCCAAAGTCGCTGCCGGCGATGCCCTGCTCGCCCTGCCGTCTTCCGGCCCGCACTCCAACGGTTACTCGCTGATCCGCAAGATCATCGAAGTGTCCGGTGCCGACATCGAAAACACCCAGCTCGACGGCAAGCCCCTGACCGACCTGCTGATGGCCCCGACCCGTATCTACGTGAAGCCGCTGCTCAAGCTGATCAAGGAAACCGGCGCTGTCAAAGCCATGGCCCACATCACCGGTGGCGGCCTGCTGGACAACATCCCGCGCGTTCTGCCAAAAGGCGCCCAGGCGGTGGTTGACGTGGCGAGCTGGACCCGCCCGGCAGTGTTCGACTGGCTGCAAGAGCAAGGCAACGTCGACGAAAACGAAATGCACCGCGTGCTGAACTGCGGTGTGGGCATGGTCATCTGCGTGGCTCAAGAGCACGTAGAAACCGCCCTGAAGGTTCTGCGCGAAGCCGGCGAACAGCCATGGGTCATCGGTCAGATCTCCACCGCTGCCGAAGGCGCGGCCCAGGTCGAACTGAAGAACCTCAAGGCACACTGATGCAAGAGCGGATGTCCAACACCTGTGATGTCGTGGTGCTGCTCTCCGGCTCCGGCAGTAACTTGCAGGCCTTGATCGACAGCACGCGGACCGGCGACAGCCCGGTCCGCATCGCCGCGGTGATTTCCAATCGTGCCGACGCCTACGGCCTGCAACGCGCCAGGGATGCGGGTATCGACACCCGTACCCTGGATCACAAGGCGTTCGAGGGCCGCGAAGCCTTCGATGCCGCGCTGATCGAACTGATCGACGCCTTCAACCCAAAACTCGTGGTACTGGCCGGATTCATGCGCATTCTCAGCGCCGGATTCGTGCGCCACTATCAGGGTCGCCTGCTCAATATCCACCCGTCGCTGCTACCCAAATACAAGGGGTTACACACCCATCAGCGCGCGTTGGAGGCCGGCGACACCGAACACGGCTGCTCCGTTCACTTCGTCACCGAGGAACTCGATGGCGGACCACTGGTCGTACAGTCAGTAATACCCGTAGAGTTGCAGGATTCGCCGCAGAGTCTGGCGCAGCGAGTCCATGTTCAGGAACACCTGATCTACCCGATGGCCGTACGCTGGTTTGCCGAAGATCGTTTATTGCTCGGCGAGCAAGGTGCTTTACTGGATGGACAGTTACTTGCGGCCAGCGGCCACTTGATTCGACCCTAGGAGATTTTATGCGTCGCGCCATGCTCTTCGCTTGCGCTCTGCTCGCCCTGCCCTTTGCCCAGGCGGCAGAACTTCAACCTTTCTCCGCCAGCTACACCGCCGACTGGAAACAGTTGCCCATGAGCGGTACCGCCGAACGTAACCTGGAAAGTCTCGGCGATGGAAAATGGAAGCTCAGCTTCAAGGCATCGATGATGATCGCCAGCCTGACCGAAGAAAGCACCCTGACCCTGGACAAGGACACCTTGCTGCCACAGTCCTACCACTTCGAACGTGGCGGTCTGGGCAAGGCCAAGAAGGCCGACCTGGACTTCGACTGGGCCAGCAAAATGGTCACCGGTACCGATCGCGGTGACGCGGTCAAGATTCCACTCAACCGCGGCATGCTCGATAAATCCACCTACCAGTTGGCGCTGCAGCACGACGTCGCCGCTGGCAAGAAAAGCATGAGCTATCAGGTAGTCGATGATGGCGAAGTCGATACCTATGACTTCCGCGTGCTGGGTCCGGAAAAAGTCGACACCAAGGCCGGCCAGATCGATGCGATCAAGGTCGAGCGCGTACGCGACCCGACACAAAGCAAGCGCATCACCGTGCTGTGGTTCGCCAAGGACTGGGACTATCTGCTGGTTCGCCTGCAACAGGTAGAAACCGACGGCAAGGAGTACAACATCATGCTCCTGGACGGCAAGGTCAACGGCAAGGCCGTCAAAGGCAACTGATCCGCACCGATACGACAAGCCCCGCACTCGCGGGGCTTTTTTTTGTGAATCAAAAGACCGCAACCTGCGGCAGCCCCTACACCGATCTCTAAGCTGCAGCAGGCTGCGATCTTTTGATTTGCCCCCGAAGCAATCCATTGGAACGCGAATCCAGCGTAATGCTCTATACCTTCAAGATCTTTTTGATCGAATGATTTTTCCTGCTACCAGCGAGGTTTGCTATGACTGTTACCGTCAATACCGTCTCCGCCGAAGGTTTTCGCCACAGCGTACAAATCGATGAACACGAACTGTTTGCCGACGTGCCCGTCACGGCTGGTGGCGAAGGTTCTGCTCCCGAGCCCCACGATTATTTCGATGCCGCACTGGGAGCCTGCAAAGCCCTGACCCTGAAGCTGTATGCCAGGAAAAAAGACATTCCGCTCACTGGAGTAGGCGTCGAGGTCAAGCGCGACAACAGTCAGGAGAACAAAGGCCAATACGCGCTGCACGTCAAACTGACCCTCAAGGGCGTGCTCACCGATGCCCAGCGCGATGAACTGCATCGTGTGGCCGATCGCTGCCCGATCCACAAGCTGATGACCACCAGCGACGTCAGCATCGAAACTCACCTGTCCGAAGGTGCGTTCAGCCAATAGCGGCAAGGGTTGAGCAAGCGGGTTATGCTCGACAGCATCACCCGCTCAACCTGGAATTCACCATGAACACTCCGCTCGTGATCCGCCCTCGCGCCGAAGATGTAGAAGGCCAGCCGATTCTGCGTCCATTGCCGTCGGCCAAATGTCGCAGCGTCGGGCCATTCGTGTTTTTTGACCACATGCTGGAAACCCGTTATCCGGCAGGTAAAGGCATGAACATCCGCCAGCATCCACATATCGGCCTGTCCACCCTCACCTACCTGTTCCAGGGGCAGATCCAGCACAAGGACAGCCTCGGTTCCGATCAGGTGGTGGACGCCGGAGACGTCAGCTGGATGACCGCAGGCAGCGCCATTGCCCACGTCGAACGCACGCCGCAAGCTCTGAAGGACAGCGGTTTCACCATGCATGGCCTGCAGATCTGGCTGGCCTCGCCCAGGGATCACGAACAGGGGCCGGGGCACTACAGCCATCATCCGGCGGCGACACTGCCGGTCAGCGAAAACCTTGGGGTGAAGATCCGCATGATTGCCGGAACAGGCTTTTGCCTGGAATCACCAGTGCCGGTGCTTTCACCGACGCTGTACGCGCAATTGGAGCTGCAAACGGCGACGACGCTGGTGATTCCCACCGAGCATCAAGAGCGTGCGCTGTATGTATTGAGCGGCGAGGTGCAACTGGATGGCGAACTACTGGAGCCGCATTCGCTGGTGGTGCTGCCGGTCGGGGAAGAAATGACACTGTTCGCCGAGAGCGACTGTCATGCGGTGCTGTTTGGCGGTGCGCCGCTGGATGGGCCACGACGGATCAACTGGAATTTTGTCGCCAGCGACCCGGCGGCTATCGACGAAGCACGCCGGCGCTGGGCGGCCGGGGATTGGCCGACAGTGCCGGGGGAAGTTGAGCGGATCGAGTTGCCCTGATTTCTCTGGTGCCTGGCTGGCCCCTTCGCGAGCAAGCCCGCTCCCACAGGGTTCGACGGTGAATCAAACCCTGTGGGAGCGGGCTTGCTCGCGAAGAGGCCGGTACAGGCGCCGACTGAGTCAGCCCTTGAACACTTCATCCAGCAAATTGTGCATCGAGGTGAACGCCCGAGCCGCGATCTTCGCGTCATACATCATCATCCCCGGCACCTGGGCGTGCGGGTCGGTGAACGAGTGGAACGCACCGCCGTAGCTGAGCAACTGCCAGTCCACCCCGGCCGCGTTCATTTCCTCTTCGAACGCCGGCAGTTGCTCCTTGGGTACCAATGGATCGGAAGCGCCGTGCAGCACCAGCACCTTGCCCTTGATGTTGTTCGCATCGGCCGGGTTCGGCGTATCGAGGGTGCCATGGAACGACACCGCCGCTTTCACTGGCGCACCGGTACGGGCGAACTCCAGCGCACAGCAACCGCCAAAGCAGAAACCGAACGTCGCCAGCTTCGAGCTATCGACCACCGCCTCACCCTGGCTTTGCAGCTGTTCGAACGCCACTTGCATGCGCTTGCGCAGCAATGCCCGGTCATCCTTCAACGGCATCATCGCCGCGCCCGCCTCGTCGTTGTTCTGCGGGCGAAGTGATTGGCCATAGATGTCCGCGATCAACACCACGTAACCCTTGGCTGCCACCGATTTGGCAATCTCTTCGGCACCGGCGCTGACGCCCATCCAGTTCGGCGCCATCAACAGGCCCGGGCGCGGGCCTTTATGGTCAGCGTCGAAGGCCACACGACTTTCATATGGCTGGCCGTCAATCTGATAGACAACGGAACGTACAGTGACTTGGCTCATTTGTGACTCCTGATTGTTGAACACCAGAATGAAAAAACCCGCCGAAGCGGGTTTTTCTGCAACACAGTTAAGCCGATAACTCGACCAACAGCTTGTTCAGTCGGCGCACATATTCCGCCGGGTCTTTCAAGCTGTCACCGGCCGCCAAGGCTGCCTGATCGAAGAGGATGTGCGACAGGTCGCCGAAGCGCTCGTCGCTCTGCTCGTTGTCGAGCTTCTCGATCAGCGGGTGAGCCGGGTTGAATTCGAAAATCGGCTTCGAATCCGGAACCTTCTGACCGCTGGCTTCGAGGATCTGACGCATTTGCAGGCCCAGGTCCTGTTCACCGATGGCCAGGATCGCCGGGGAATCGGTCAGGCGATGGGAAACCCGCACTTCAGCCACGGATTCGCCCAATGCGGTTTTCAAACGCTCGACCAGACCTTCCTTGGACTTGGCGACTTCTTCTGCGGCTTTCTTGTCTTCTTCCGAATCCAGATTGCCCAGGTCGAGGTCACCGCGAGCTACGTCGACAAAGCTCTTGCCGTCGAAATCGCTCAGGTAGCTCATCAGCCACTCATCGATGCGGTCGGTCAGCAACAGCACTTCGATGCCTTTCTTGCGGAAGACTTCCAGGTGCGGGCTGTTCTTGACTTGCGCGTAGGTTTCGCCGGTCAGGTAGTAAATCTTGTCCTGACCTTCCTTGGCGCGAGCCAGGTACTCGGCCAGGCCGACAACCTGTTCGCCGTCGTTACCGTTGGTCGAGGCGAACCGCAGCAGGCCGGCGATTTTCTCTTTGTTGGCGAAGTCTTCCGCCGGGCCTTCTTTCATGACCTGGCCGAAGTTTTTCCAGAAGCCCTGATACTGCTCAGGCTCGTTTTTCGCCAGTTTTTCCAGCATGTCCAGGACGCGCTTGGTCAACGCCGACTTCATGGAGTCGATGATCGGGTCTTTCTGCAGGATCTCCCGCGACACGTTCAGCGACAGGTCATTGGAGTCGACCACGCCCTTGATGAAACGCAGGTAAAGCGGCAGGAAGGACTCAGCCTGATCCATGACGAACACGCGCTGTACATACAGCTTCAGGCCCTTTGGCGCTTCACGCTGGTACAGGTCGAACGGAGCACGGGTCGGCACGTACAGCAGCGAGCTGTATTCCAGCTTGCCTTCGACCTTGTTGTGGCTCCAGCTCAGCGGGTTTTCGAAATCGTGAGCGATGTGCTTGTAGAACTCCTGGTATTCCTCGTCCTTGATTTCGGTGCGAGGACGGGTCCACAGGGCGCTGGCGCGGTTGACGGTTTCCCACTCGACAGCCGGCTGCTCTTCGCCTTCGACAGCGGCCACTTCTTTTGGCAACTCGATCGGCAAGGCGATGTGGTCGGAGTATTTCTTGATGATGTTGCGCAGGCGCCAACCATCGGCGAACTCGTCTTCACCGGACTTCAGGTGCAGGACGATGCGAGTGCCGCGCTCGGCCTTGTCGACGGTTGCAACTTCGAAATCGCCTTCGCCTTTGGACGACCAATGTACGCCTTCGCTGGCCGGGCTGCCGGCGCGACGGCTGAACACGTCGACTTTGTCGGCGACGATGAAGGCGGAGTAGAAACCAACACCAAACTGACCGATCAGGTGCGAATCTTTCTTCTGATCACCGCTCAGGTGCTTCATGAAATCTGCGGTGCCGGATTTGGCGATAGTACCCAGGTGGGTGATCGCATCTTCGCGGCTCATGCCGATGCCGTTGTCTTCGAGGGTGACGGTTTTAGCGTCCTTGTCGAAGCTCACACGGATTTTCAGTTCCGCGCCACCTTCCAGCAATTCTGGTTTGGCCAAGGCCTCGAAACGTAATTTGTCGACGGCGTCAGAGGCGTTCGAGATCAATTCGCGAAGGAAAATTTCCTTGTTGGAATACAGCGAATGGATCATGAGGTGCAGCAGTTGCTTCACCTCGGTCTGGAAGCCCAGGGTTTCCTTTTGAGTTTCCACACTCATGGTCATCAAACTCCAATCAGATGGCATAAGCCGCGACCTTGAGGGTCGGCGGCGGGTTGTCATCAGAGTTTGGGGCGCCGTTCAGGATTTCAAGGGCTCCTGGAGTTTGAAATGTGCCCGGGCCGTCGCGATGGGTTCGGCCTCGGTGCTTTGCCAGGCGGTAATCGCCACGTTGGCGACCCGGCGGCCCTGGCGGCAAACCTGGCAACGGGCCCAGGTGTCGCGAAATTGTCCCGCCCGTAAATAGTCCAGGGAGAAGTCGATGATCTTCGGCACTCCGGGCGAGCCGGTAAAAATCAGCAGGTGCAAGGCTGCTGACAATTCCATGAAACCGGCAATCACCCCCCCATGGATTGCCGGCAACAGCGGGTTGCCGATGTTGTCCTTGTTGGCCGGGAGGCGGAACAGCAACTCATCGCCAACGCGAGAGCATTCGACACCGATCAGTCTGGCGTAGGGAATAAGATCGAGCAGCGAGGCGTAGTCGCCCTGCTCATGGGCCTGGCGCAATTGCTCCTGCAAAAACTCAGTCATTTCGCACCTCCGGCAATCCTGCCGGCCATGCCTTTGCCGCCCTTGATGCCCGTGCCCATGCGCATGAAGGTGCCGACTACATGCGCGATCGGTTGTTCGGGATCGTCCTGATAGGCAAAGCCACGGGCGAAAATCACGTCAGTGGTCACTCGGTAACACTGGGCAAAGCCGAAAACATCTTTGTGTGGTTCGGCGGCATGCATGTAATCGATGCGCAAATCGAGGGTCGGGCAGACTTCGAATTCGGGCAGCACGCAGAGCGTGGCCATGCCACATGCCGTATCCATCAATGTGGTCAAGGCACCGCCGTGAATGACCCCGGTCTGTGGATTACCAACGATTTGCCGGCTGTAGGGCAGAATGATCGTCATTCCATCGTTGCTGGCGCTGTGAACCTGCAAACCGAGTACCTGACAGTGCCGCAGGGCCGACATAAACCGTGTTGCGCGCTCAAAAACGGGGTTTTCAGCCATTTCATTAAACTCTGATGAGTGTCCGCGCTCTGGGGTAAAAACCCCTGCAAAAGTTCCGTTTTAGACTAAACATATATATCTGAAGGTTTTGAGGAACTTAACCCTGATGCCTGTGCTCGAAAGGCCAAGTAGATATTTTCCATAAGGAGAGACACCCCATGCGTAAGACTTTAGCTATTGCCTTGATGTTGACCGCTTCCCTCGGTCTCGCTGCCTGCGATAAAAAATCCGAGGACAAAGCTCAAGATGCAAACCAACACGCCGAGCAAGCTCAGCAGGACATGAACAAAGCTCAGGATAAAGTGAACGACGCTGCGAAAGAAAACGCCGAAGCCGCCAAAGCTCAGGCTGAATCGAACGAAGCCGCTGCAAAAGAAGCTGCACCTAAAAACTAAAACAGTTTTTAGCGTGATAAAGAAAACCCGCCTGCTGCGGGTTTTCTTTTGCCTGCGATTTTTTGTTTACAGCAAGATCGTTCTGAAAGTCGGACTGACCATCAGCAACAACGAACACACCAGCCCAACCAACCACACCAGACTGCGCTGCCAGGCCTGGTCTGCCCAGTAGCACAACAGGTACAGGATTCGTGCAATCAAAAAGATGATTGCAAACGCGTCGATCAGCCATCCCGCCGTTTGAGTGGTGTGCGCCATCAACACCCCCACCGCAAACAATATGAACGCCTCGAAACTGTTCTGATGAGCCGCAACCGCGCGGGCGCCGAAACCTGTGAGCTGTGCCTGTTGCTGACGCGGCAGGTGATTGTCGTAACCGCCCTGCTCTTTCATGGCCTTGGCCACCGGCATGCGGGCGACATAAATCAACAGTGCACTGATAAACACACACCAGAACGGAATACTCATCAAGCGGCCTCTTTATTCACCTCAGGCAACGGCGCCTCTGTAGGGGTATAGACCATCACGTCGAGAACGTCGGAATGAAACTCGCGGCGATACAACACCAGCACCACGCCGGCACTCATCAACATGAATAGCCAGGGGCTGACAAACCAGGCCAGCATGGTCATGCCGAAGTAGTAGGAACGCAGGCCGAAGTTGAACTGGTTGGCGGCCATGGAGATCACCCGTGCCGCCCGGGCGGCAAAGGCTTTGCGCTCTTGTTCGGAAACAAGGCGCTCGCCGACCATGGGCGCCGAGCCAACCAGAATCGCTGCAAAGTTGTATTGGCGCATGCACCAGCTGAAGGTGAAGAATGCATAGACGAACACCAGCGCCAGGCACAGCAGCTTGATCTCGGACATGCCTTGGGAGGCTTGCTGCACCATCGGGATATCCGCCAGTAACGAGACTGCCCGCTCTGATGCGCCGAGCACGGTGAGAATACCGGCGAGGATAATCAGTGTGCTGGAGGCGAAGAACGATGCGTTGCGCTCCAGATTGCCAATCACGCTGGCGTCGGCGATGCGGTTATCGCGCAGCAGCATGCGACGCATCCAGTCCTCACGGTACAGATGCAGCACACTGGCCAGGCACGCGGTGTCGCGGCCCTTCCACGTTGCGTAACGGGTGTAGCCACCCCAGCAGATGACGAACCAGAGGGCGGCGAGGATGTGGATCAAATTGGCTTGGATGAACGACATGCAGGTCCTTGTGATGTAGTGGCAGAACACCGAAACCTTGTGGGCGCGGGCTTTTGTGTGAGGGGCCTTTGTGGCGAGGGGGCTTGCCCCCGTTGGGGCGCGTAGCGGCCCTTTACCAGTGTTCCGGGACTGCTACGCAGTCCAACGGGGGCAAGCCCCCTCGCCACAAGAGCAGCCCCCACATTCGGGTTTTGCATTGCTTCGACGTTAGCCCAAGAAAAAAGACACTGCATCCACTCCATAAAAAAATGCCCCGCATCGATTGATACGGGGCATTTCTTCAAGGCTCGAGACCCGCTTGTGGCGGGCCAATAAGCAGCTTAAGCCAGCGCTTCTTCGCGCTTGCCCAGCAGACGATCGCAAACCACCGCAACCACCAGCGTCATCACCGACGGCACCAGCCAGGCCAAGCCCTGCTCACTCAATGGCAGGTGAGACATCTGCTCCGGCATCCAGTCCGCCAGGCCGGCGCCCTTGAGGGCATCGATCAGACCGAAGATGAACGACACCAGCATCACCGGACCGACAATGCGGCCCTGCTCATGCCAGAAATCCTTGCAGAAGCTCAGGGCCACCAGAGCGATGCATGGCGGGTAGATCGCGGTCAGCACCGGGATCGAGAACGCAATCAGCTTGGTCAGCCCCAGGTTGGACACCAGCAGGGAGAACGCGGCCAGGATAATCACCAGGGTCTTGTAGGACAGTGGCAGCACACGGCTGAAGTATTCAGCGCAGGCACAGGTCAGGCCGACCGCCGTCACCAGGCAGGCCAGGGAAATCAGCACGGCCAGGAAACCGCTGCCCAGCGAGCCGAAGGTGTGCTGCACGTAGGCGTGCAATACCACCGCACCGTTGGTTGCACCGGCGGCCACTTCATGGCTGCCGGAACCAAGGCGGAACAGGCTGACATAAACCAGCACCAGGCCCAGACCGGCGATCAGACCGGCAATGATCGCGTAACGGGTGATCAGCGCCGGCGACTCGACGCCACGGGAACGGATGGCGTTGACGATGACGATGCCAAAGACCAACGCGCCCAAGGTATCCATGGTCAGGTAACCATTGATGAAGCCCTGGGAGAACGGTGCGGCAACGTATTCCGGTGTGGCGACACCGATGTCACCCGCCGGCAGGGCAAATGCCGCGATGCCCAGCACGGCCAGGGCGACGATCTTCAACGGTGCGAGAAAACGCCCCACGGTATCGAGCAGACGCCCCGGGTACAACGAGATGAAGAACACCAGCAGGAAGTACACCGAGCTGTAGAGGAACAGCGCCAGCGGGCTTTCGCCGGTCAACGGTGCCAGGCCGACTTCAAACGATACCGTCGCGGTACGCGGAGTCGCGAACAACGGGCCGACGGCCAGGTAGCAGGCAGCTGCCAGCAGGCCACCGGCAATTTTACCGATCGGGCTGCTCAATGCATCCATTGCCCCGCCGACCTTGGCCAGGGCGACAACGGTGATCACCGGCAGACCGACTGCGGTGACCAGGAAGCCCAGCGCCGCCATCCAGACGTTGGGGCCGGACTGCAAACCGACGATAGGCGGGAAGATGATGTTGCCAGCCCCGACGAACAGGGCAAACGTCATAAAACCAAGTGCCAGGATGTCCTGGCCTTTCAACACTTTCATTAAGGAAATACCACACTACTGAATCGGAATTTAGAGAGGGATTTCCCTATGGGTGAGGGAAATGCTGTCGGTCCGTATGGGACCAACCCTTTAAGCGCGTTACGGCCTTGTGGGCTGCGGACGCAAAAATGGCGCGTAGCCTAACGAATTTGTCTGACAAACGCACTGTTTGGGGGCGAACATTCCGATACGCGACATTTCCATGTCGCATTTACATATCTAATTTACCTTCACAGACCCCTGTGGCGAGGGGGCTTGCCCCCGTTGGGCTGCGAAGCAGCCCCGTATGCAGGCGATTGCACGTTGTCAGGTAGTCAATGAAAGCTGGTTTTGCGACTGCTGCGCAGCCGAACGGGGGCAAGCCCCCTCGCCACAGATAATACAAACCCCGGAAACGACAAAGGCCACCCGAAGGTGGCCTTTGTTTGGTGAAGCGTCAGCTAAGCGCGAGGCTTACTTGACAGCCCAACCGGTCAGCTCGGCCAGGGCCTTGCCGATGTCTGCCAGCGAACGCACGGTTTTAACGCCTGCGTCTTGCAGAGCAGCGAATTTCTCGTCTGCAGTGCCTTTGCCGCCAGAGATGATTGCGCCAGCATGGCCCATGCGCTTGCCCGGAGGAGCAGTCACACCAGCGATGTAGGAAACAACCGGCTTGGTCACGTGTGCCTTGATGTAGGCAGCCGCTTCTTCTTCAGCCGAACCGCCGATCTCACCGATCATCACGATCGCTTCGGTCTTCGGGTCTTCCTGGAACAGCTTCAGGATGTCGATGAAGTTCGAACCCGGGATCGGGTCACCACCGATGCCGACGCAAGTCGACTGACCGAAACCGGCGTCAGTAGTCTGCTTCACAGCTTCGTAGGTCAGGGTGCCGGAACGCGAAACGATACCGACCTTGCCTGGCAAGTGAATGTGACCTGGCATGATGCCGATCTTGCATTCGCCTGGGGTGATCACGCCTGGGCAGTTAGGGCCGATCAGGATGACACCCAGCTCGTCGCACTTAACTTTAGCGTCCAGCATGTCCAGGGTAGGAATGCCTTCGGTGATGCACACGATCAGCTTGATGCCGCCGAAAGCAGCTTCCAGGATCGAGTCTTTGCAGAAAGGAGCCGGAACGTAGATAACGCTGGCGGTTGCGCCAGTGGCTTCTACTGCGTCTTTAACGGTGTTGAACACTGGCAGACCCAGGTGCTCGGTGCCGCCTTTGCCCGGAGTTACACCACCAACCATCTTGGTGCCGTACTCGATGGCTTGCTGGGTGTGGAAACTACCTTGCGAACCGGTAATACCCTGGCAGATAACTTTGGTGTCTTTATTGATCAGGACGCTCATTATTTGCCCTCCGCAGCTTTGACAACTTGTTGAGCAGCGTCGGTCAGGCTGGTAGCAGCGATGATGTTCAAACCGCTTTCTGCCAGTACTTTAGCGCCCAGCTCAGCGTTGTTGCCTTCAAGGCGAACAACAACCGGGATTTTCACGCCGACTTCTTTCACTGCACCGATGATGCCTTCGGCAATCATGTCGCAACGAACGATGCCGCCGAAGATGTTAACCAGTACTGCAGCGACGTTGGTGTCGGACAGAATGATTTTGAACGCTTCGGTAACGCGTTCTTTGGTAGCACCGCCGCCCACGTCGAGGAAGTTGGCTGGCTTGCCGCCATGCAGGTTGACGATGTCCATGGTACCCATGGCCAGGCCAGCACCGTTGACCATGCAACCGATGTTGCCTTCCAGTGCCACGTAGTTCAGCTCGAACTTGGCAGCGTGCGCTTCGCGCGGATCGTCTTGCGACGGATCGTGGAAAGTCTTCAGCTTAGGCTGACGGTACATGGCGTTGGCGTCGATGTTGATCTTGGCGTCCAGGCAGTGCAGATCGCCGTCAGCCTTGATCACCAGCGGGTTCACTTCCAGCAGGGCCAGATCGTGATCCTTGAACAGCTTGGCCAGACCTACGAAGATCTTGGCGAACTGAGCAACTTGCTTGCCTTCCAGACCCAGCTGGAATGCCAGCTCGCGACCCTGGAATGGCTGAGCGCCAACCAGTGGATCGATAGTGGCTTTCAGAATTTTTTCTGGAGTGTCGTGAGCGATTTTCTCGATGTCCACGCCACCTTCGGTGGAAGCCATGAACACGATACGACGGCTCGAACGGTCAACGACAGCGCCCAGGTACAGCTCTTTAGCGATATCAGTGCACGATTCAACCAGGATCTTGGTGACTGGCTGACCATTGGCGTCAGTCTGGTAAGTCACCAGACGCTTGCCCAGCCACTGCTGTGCGAAGGCTTTGGCGTCTTCTTTGCTGCGAACCAGCTTGACGCCGCCCGCTTTACCGCGACCACCGGCGTGGACCTGGGCTTTGACAACCCACTCACTGCCGCCGATTTTGTCGCAAGCTTCTGCTGCTGCTTCCGGGGTGTCTACTGCGTAACCAGTGGAAACTGGCAGGCCGTATTCAGCGAACAGCTGCTTACCCTGATACTCGTGAAGATTCATGCTTTTTACCGTCTTCGTTAGGTACTGCGCATTCGGTGCTGCACTTGTTCAAGTGCCGCACCACCTGTGACTGCTGCTTGCGTAGCCTTTCCGGACAACCGGTGCAGCTACGCAAGACTGCGTCCAGCGGATATTCCGCGGTGAGTCTTGCGTGCAAGGCTCACGACGGGCCATGCCGCCGTGGTTTCTTATTATCTCTTTCGGACATGTGAAAACTGCTGCGCTAGGAAATACTGCGTTAAAAACAGGTTCGAAATGCTCATTGACTGACGTCAACTCCGCTTCCTCACCTGTTTTTGCCTTGTCTTTCCGTCGCTCGCTACGTTTTCACAAAGCCCTTAACGCTTCTTGCGGTTGGCGATGTGGATGGCGCCGCCATTCACTGCCAAAGCAGCTTCGTGCAAGGCTTCAGACAGGGTCGGATGGGAGAAAACCATCATGCCCAGGTCTTCAGCGCTGGTGCCGAATTCCATACCGATTGCGCCCTGCTGAACCAGTTCGGCAGCGCTTGGGCCAATCACGTGGACGCCCAGTACGCGGTCAGTCTTGGCATCAGCGATGACCTTGACGAAACCACCGGTGTCGTTGGCAGCCATGGCACGGCCAGAGGCTGCGAACGGGAAGGTGCCAACGTTAACTTCAACGCCCTCAGCCTTCAAGGCCTGCTCGGTTTTACCGACCCATGCGATTTCCGGGTGAGTATAAATAACCGACGGGATCAGATCATAGTTCATCTGGGCCTTGTGGCCCTTGATGCGCTCGACGACCATGATGCCCTCTTCCGAGGCCTTGTGCGCCAGCATCATGCCGCGAACCACGTCGCCGATGGCGTAAACGCCCGGTACGGTGGTAGCGCAGTGATCATCAACGTGCACGAAACCGCGCTCGTCCAGGGTCACGCCGCAGTCGGCTGCCAGCAGATCAGTGGTCACCGGACGGCGACCAACGGCTACGATCAGCTTGTCGAAAGTGATGGTCTGTTCGCCGTTGGCATCGGTGTAGTTCACCACGACTTCGTCGCCGTTCACTTTGGAGCCGGTCACGCGAGCGCCCAGCTTGATGTCCAGACCCTGTTTGGTCAGGGTTTTCAGCGCTTCCTTGGAGACAGCGGTGTCTGCTGCCATCAGGAAAGTGTCCAGGGCTTCCAGGACAGTCACTTCTGCACCCAGACGCGACCATACCGAACCCAGTTCCAGACCGATCACGCCAGCGCCGATAACGCCCAGACGCTTAGGCACGGCCTGGAATTCCAGGGCGCCAGTCGAATCGACGATCACATTCTGGTCAACCGGAGCCGGTGGAATGTCGATCGGACGCGAACCTGGGGCCAGGATGACGTTCTCGGCTTCGATGACTTCTACCGAACCGTCTGGCTTGGTGACTTCGACTTTCTTGCCGGCCAGCAGCTTGCCGTGACCCTGGATGGAGGTCACACCGTTGGCTTTGAACAGGGTCGCGACACCGGAGGTCAGGCCTTTGACGATTGTGGCTTTACGGCCGACCATCGCTGGCACGTCCATGGTCACGCCGGCGTGGTTGATACCGTGGATCGCGAAGCCTTCTTTGGCTTCCTTGTACTTCCAGGAGCTGTCCAGCAGCGCCTTGGACGGAATGCAGCCGACGTTCAGGCAAGTACCGCCCAGAGCCAGTTTGTCATCCTTGTCGGTGTACTTCTCGATGCAGGCGGTCGAAAGACCCAGTTGGGCGGCCTTGATGGCAGCCACGTAGCCGCCAGGGCCAGCGCCGATCACTACTACGTCAAATTTCTGCGACATTCAAAAAATCCTCTTTAGAGAAAAGCTTCAAGCCGCAAGCTGCAAGCCAGGCCGCGGGTTTTCCGCCCGCCCGACTTGCAGCTCATGGCTGCTTCTATCAGATATCCAGCAACAGACGAGCCGGATCTTCCAGCAGGTTCTTGATGGTCACCAGGAAGGTTACAGCTTCTTTGCCATCGATCAGACGGTGATCGTAGGACAGTGCCAGGTACATCATCGGACGGATAACGACCTGGCCGTTGATGGCCATAGGACGCTGGATGATGTTGTGCATGCCCAGGATGGCTGCTTGTGGCGGGTTGACGATCGGGGTCGACATCATCGAACCGAAGGTACCACCGTTGGTGATGGTGAAAGTACCACCGGTCATTTCGTCCATCGACAGTTTGCCGTCACGGGCTTTCTTGCCGAAAGTGGCGATGCCGCCTTCGATTTCAGCCAGGCTCATCAGTTCGGCGTTACGCAGAACCGGTACAACCAGGCCGCGGTCGCTGGACACTGCAACGCCGACGTCAGCGTAGCCGTGGTAAACGATGTCGCCGCCGTCGATCGAGGCGTTGACAGCCGGGAAGCGTTTCAGCGCTTCGGTGGCCGCTTTCACGAAGAACGACATGAAGCCCAGGCGCACGCCGTTGTGGGACTTCTCGAACAGATCCTTGTACTTCGAACGCAGCGCCATGACTTCGGTCATGTCGACTTCGTTGAAAGTGGTCAGCATCGCCATGTTCGACTGAGCTTCAACCAGACGCTTGGCCACGGTGGCGCGAACGCGGGTCATCGGTACGCGCTTCTCGATGCGGTCGCCAGCGGCGAACACAGGAGCGGCAGCCGAAGGAGCAGCAGCCTTGGCAGGCGCGGCAGCCGGAGCGGCTTTCTTGGCAGCAACGGCTGCAACCACGTCTTCCTTGGTCACGCGACCGCCTTTGCCGGTGCCGGCAACGGAAGCGATGTTGATGCCGTTTTCTTCAGCCAGCTTGCGAGCAGCCGGTGCAGCAACAGGATCGTCTTCGCCTTCAGCGCCAGGAGCAGCAGCTTGAGCAGCGGCAGCCGGAGCGGCAGCGGCTGGAGCGGCAGCAGCGCCGCCAGCTTCGATGGAGCCCAGGACTTCGTCGGACAGAACGGTCTCGCCTTCGCCCTTGACGATAGCGCCCAGCACGCCGTCAGCGGTGGCCAGCACTTCCAGTACGACTTTGTCGGTTTCGATGTCGACGATCAGTTCGTCGCGCTTGACCGCGTCGCCCGGTTGTTTGTGCCAGGTGGCAACGGTGCCATCGGCAACCGATTCCGGGAAAGTGGGGGCTTTGATCTCGATAGCCATTGTCTGTGGTTCCTTAAATTCGGTTTCAGGTGCGCGAAGGCGTTAAACAGTAAAGGCCGTTTGCAGCAGTTGTTCCTGCTGTTCGGCGTGCATCGATGCGTAACCGCATGCAGGTGCAGCAGAAGCCTCACGGCCCGCGTACTCGAGTACGAGAGACTTGTTGAGGTTGCTGATGCTGCGACGCATGTGGTGTTGGCTGCAGTACCACGCACCCTGGTTCATCGGCTCTTCCTGACACCAAACGGCATGCTTGACGTTGGTATAAGGAGCCAGGACTTCTTTCAAGTCGTCCTCAGGGAATGGGTACAGCTGCTCGATACGCACGATGGCGATGTCGTCACGACCTTCGGCACGGCGTTTTTCCAGCAGGTCGTAGTAGACCTTGCCGCTACACAGAACAACGCGCTCGACCTTTTTCGGGTCTTGGGCATCGATTTCCGGGATAACGGTCTGGAACGAACCTTCGGCCAGATCTTCCAGCGTCGAGATGGCCAGCTTGTGGCGCAGCAACGACTTCGGAGTCAGGACTACCAATGGTTTGCGCAGCGGGCGAATCACCTGACGGCGCAGCAAGTGGTAGATCTGAGCCGGCGTCGTCGGCATGCACACCTGAATGTTGTGCTCGGCGCACAGCTGCAGGTAACGCTCCAGACGAGCCGAGGAGTGCTCCGGACCCTGACCTTCATAACCGTGCGGCAGCAGCATGGTCAGACCGCACAGACGGCCCCACTTGTGCTCGCCACTGGTGATGAACTGGTCAATTACAACCTGGGCGCCGTTGGCGAAGTCGCCGAACTGGGCTTCCCAGATAACCAGGGCATTAGGCGTGGTGGTCGAATAACCGTATTCGAACGCCAGTACCGCTTCTTCGGACAGGAACGAGTCGTACAGGTCGAAGCGTGGCTGACCGTCGTACAGGTTCTGCAGCGGGATGTAAGTCCCTGCGTCTTTCTGGTTGTGCAACACGGCATGACGGTGCGAGAACGTACCGCGGCCGATGTCCTGGCCAGTCATGCGGATCGGGTGACCTTCGAACGCCAGGGTCGCGTACGCCATGGTTTCGGCGTAACCCCAGTTGATCGGCAGGCCGCCGGCTTGCATCTTCTGACGGTCTTCGTAGATCTTCGCAACCTGGCGCTGAACCACGAAGCCTTCCGGGATTTCCAGCAGCTTGGCGGACAGTTCCTGCAAGGTCTTCAGATCGAAACGTGTGTCGTGACGCGCGGTCCAGGCGTGGCCCAGATACGGACGCCAGTCCACGAACAACTCTTTGTTCGGCTCTTTGACCAGGCTCTTCACTACGTGCAGACCGTTGTCCAGCGCGTTGCGGTACTCGTCGACCTTGGCCTGAACACGTTCAGCGTCCAGTACACCGGCCTGAGTCAGACGATCAGCGTACAGCTCACGGGTGGTGCGCTGCTTGGTGATCTGCTGATACATGATCGGCTGGGTGCCGCTTGGCTCGTCGGCCTCGTTGTGGCCGCGACGACGGTAGCAGACCAGGTCGATCACTACGTCACGCTTGAACTGCATGCGGTAGTCGATGGCCAGCTGGGTCACGAACAATACGGCTTCCGGATCATCACCATTCACATGGAGGATCGGCGCCTGGATCATTTTCGCGACGTCGGTCGCGTACTCGGTGGAACGCGAGTCCAGCGGGTTGCTGATGGTGAAACCGACCTGGTTGTTGATCACGATGTGCACGGTGCCGCCGGTCTTGAAACCGCGGGTCTGCGACATCTGGAAGGTTTCCATCACCACGCCTTGACCGGCGAATGCCGCGTCACCGTGGATGGAGATCGGCAGAACCTTCTCACCGGTAGGGTCGTTGCGACGATCCTGACGGGCGCGAACCGAACCTTCGACCACTGGAGAAACGATTTCCAGGTGGGACGGGTTGAACGCCATGGCCAGGTGAACTTCACCGCCGGTGGTCATCACGTTGGACGAGAAGCCCTGGTGGTATTTAACGTCACCGGAACCCAGCTCGACCTTCTTCTTGCCTTCGAACTCGTCGAACAGCTCGCGCGGGTTCTTGCCGAAGGTGTTGACCAGCACGTTCAGACGGCCACGGTGGGCCATGCCAATGACGATTTCCTTGGTGCCGTAGGAACCGGAACGCTGGATCAGTTCGTCGAGCATCGGGATCAGGCTTTCGCCGCCTTCCAGACCGAAACGCTTGGTGCCCGGGTATTTGGTGCCCAGGTATTTTTCCAGGCCTTCGCCAGCAGTCACACGCTCGAGCAGGTGGCTCTTGATGTCGGCGGAGTACACCGGACGACCGCGCACGCTTTCCAGACGCTGCTGGAACCACTGGCGCTGCTCGGAATCGGTGATATGCGTAAATTCAGCGCCGATGGTGCGGCAATATGTCTGCTGCAACGCTTCGTGAATTTCGCGTAGGCTCGCTTCCTCTTTGCCGATGAACAGGTCGCCGGCACGGAAGGTCGTATCAAGATCGGCATTGGTCAAGCCGTAATGATTGATCGACAGGTCTGCAGGTGCAGGACGCTGCCACAGCCCCAGCGGATCAAGCTGGGATGCCTGGTGGCCACGCATACGGTAGGCCTGGATCAATCGCAGCACTTCAACTTGCTTCTTCTCGTGCTCACTGCTCACGCTGCCGGCGGAAACCGGTTGGGCGCGGCGCTGGTTCTTTGCCAGCAGAACGAAATGATCGCGAATTGTGGAGTGCGAAACATCGGTGGCAGAGTTGCCGTCAGCAGGCAACTTCTGGAAGTAGGTGCGCCACTCTTCTGGCACAGCGTTAGGGTCGTGCAGGTAGAGCTCGTAGAGCTCTTCCACATAGGCAGCGTTACTACCGGACAGGTAGGCGCTGTTCCACATGCGCTGCATCACGCTTTCTTGCATGCTTGGTCACCCTCGGTTAGGGGAACACCACCGGTGTCGACACCGAGCAAACTTGCAGAAGTCCGAATGCAGCGACCAAAACAAGCCACTAGGATCACACTGATAGTCCGGGTACCAGCCCGGATGCCCCTGCTTGTCTCATTTCTTCAAAATAAGAGCCGCTGCCTTTAAAGCAGCTGCTCTGGTTATAGCTACGGCGCGGGTTGAAGCCCGCGCCGAAGCCTCTACGGCACAGCAGTACTACATTTACAACAGCTGAATCACACGCCGCTCGAGAGCAACATGTTACGGATGTGACCGATGGCCTTAGTCGGGTTCAGGCCTTTCGGACATACGTTGACGCAGTTCATGATCCCGCGGCAGCGGAATACGCTGAACGGGTCATCCAGCGAAGCCAGACGCTCGGACGTCTTGGTGTCGCGGCTGTCTGCCAGGAAGCGGTACGCTTGCAGCAGGGCAGCCGGGCCCAGGAACTTGTCCGGGTTCCACCAGAAGGACGGGCAAGAAGTCGAGCAGCAGGCGCACAGGATGCACTCGTACAGACCGTCAAGCTTTTCACGCTCTTCAGGGGACTGCAGACGCTCGATGGCCGGAGCCGGCGTGTCGTTCTGCAGGTAAGGCTTAACCTTCTCGTATTGCTTGTAGAAGATGCTCATATCCACGACCAGGTCACGGATAACCGGCAAACCTGGCAGAGGACGAACGATCAACTTGTTACCTTTTACGACGGCAGACAGCGGCGTGATGCACGCCAGGCCGTTTTTGCCGTTGATGTTCATGCCGTCCGAACCGCAGACGCCTTCACGGCAAGAGCGACGATAGGAGAAACCCTCGTCCTGCTCTTTGATCAGGGCCAGCACGTCCAGCACCATCAAGTCTTTACCACCGGTATCGACCGAAAATTCCTGCATGAACGGCGCAGCGTCCTGATCAGGGTTGTAGCGATAAACACTGACTTGCAACATGGCGGTCACCCTTAATAAGTCCGAATCTTAGGTTCAAAAGTCGGAACAGTCTTCGGCGAGAAGTTCACGGCACGCTTGGCAACGCGTTTCTCACCCGGGAAGTACAGGGTGTGGCACAGCCAGTTTTCGTCGTCACGGTCTTCGAAGTCTTCACGGGCGTGAGCACCGCGGGACTCTTTACGTACTTCGGCAGCGATGGCGGTGGCTTCAGCCACTTCCAGCAGGTTCTGCAGTTCCAGAGCTTCGATACGCGCAGTGTTGAAAGCCTGCGACTTATCGTTGATCTTCACGTTGGCGATGCGCTTGCGCAGGTCGGCCAACTGGGCAATACCCTTCTGCATGTATTCGCCAGTACGGAATACACCGAAGTAGTTCTGCATGCAGCTTTGCAGCTCGCGACGCAGGGTAGCCACGTCTTCGCCATCGGTACGCTCGTTCAGAGCGGACAGACGTGCCAGGGCAGCATTGATGTCGGCGTCGGTGGCTTCGTCGTATTCGATGCCGTCGGTCAGCGCCTTTTCCAGGTGCAGGCCGGCAGCACGGCCGAACACCACCAGGTCGAGCAGCGAGTTGCCGCCCAGACGGTTGGCGCCGTGAACCGATACGCAAGCCACTTCGCCTACAGCGAACAGGCCAGGGATGATGGTGTCTACGCCTTCGGCGTCCTGAGTGATCGCCTGACCATGAATGTTGGTGGCAACGCCGCCCATCATATAGTGGCAGGTAGGAACAACCGGAACCGGAGCGACAACCGGGTCAACGTGTGCAAACGTTTTCGACAGTTCGCAGATGCCTGGCAGACGGCTGTGCAGCACTTCCTCGCCCAGGTGGTCGAGCTTGAGCATCACGTGGTCGCCGTTCGGGCCACAGCCGTTGCCAGCGATGATTTCTTTAACCATCGAACGGGCAACAACGTCACGACCAGCCAGGTCTTTGGCGTTCGGAGCATAACGCTCCATGAAACGCTCGCCATGCTTGTTGATCAGGTAACCACCTTCACCACGGCAACCTTCTGTAACCAGTACACCGGCGCCGGCGATGCCGGTCGGGTGGAACTGCCACATTTCGATGTCCTGGACCGGCACGCCGGCACGCAGTGCCATGCCGACGCCGTCACCGGTGTTGATCAGGGCATTGGTGGTGGAGGCATAGATACGACCTGCACCGCCGGTGGCCAGAACGGTAGCCTTGGCACGGATGTAGGTGGTTTCGCCGGTCTCGATGCAGATAGCGATAACGCCGACAAAGTCGCCTTGGGCGTTCTTTACCAAGTCAACAGCGTAGTACTCGTTCAGGAACACGGTACCGGCTTTCAGGTTGCCTTGATAAAGGGTGTGCAGCAGCGCGTGACCGGTACGGTCGGAAGCAGCGCAAGTACGGGCAGCCTGGCCGCCTTTACCGTAATCCTTCGACTGACCGCCGAATGGACGCTGGTAGATACGACCCTGCTCGGTACGCGAGAACGGCATACCCATGTGGTCCAGCTCGTATACAGCGGCCGGGCCTTCCTGACACATGTATTCGATAGCGTCCTGGTCACCGATGTAGTCGGAACCCTTGACGGTATCGTACATGTGCCAGCGCCAGTCATCGTTCGGGTCAGCGGACGCGATTGCGCAGGTGATGCCGCCCTGTGCCGACACAGTGTGCGAGCGGGTCGGGAAAACCTTGGTGATTACGGCAGTCTTGTGGCCGCCTTGAGCCAGCTGCAGCGCAGCGCGCATGCCGGCACCGCCACCACCAATAATGATGGCGTCGAAAGAAATCGTTGGAATGTTAGCCATGACTCAGATACCCCAGAGAATCTGCACACCCCAGACGAAGTAAGCGAACATCGCAACGCCGCATACTGCCTGGAAAAGGAAACGTATTGCAGTCGCGGACTTGCCGAACGCCATTGGCGTCAGGTAGTCGGTCGCAATGGTCCACATGCCGACCCAGGCGTGAGCGCCGAGGGCAACGAGAGCCAGGAGACTGAAAATACGCATCCAGTTATTGGCGAACAGTTCATGCCATTGGGCGTACTCGAGGCCAGGATGGGCCACGACGTATCCGATCAGGAAAATGAAGTAAGCCGCGAGAACGACCGCAGACACACGTTGCGCCATCCAGTCATAGAGGCCCGAACGCGACAGGTTCGTGACGTTAGTTACCATATCCAAACTCCTGCCAGAACGATTACCACCACGGAAACGGCGATAACGATTTTCGAGCCCAGCTTGCCGCCTTCCAGCGTCTCACCGATGCCCATGTCCATGATCAAATGGCGCACACCGGCTACCAGGTGATACAGCAGAGCGGACAGGATGCCCCAAATCACTAGCTTGGCTAGCGGACTGGTCAGACACGCTTTCACCTGACCGAAGCCTTCCTCGGAGCTCAGCGACTTGTCCAATGCGTAAAGCATGATGGCAAGGCACACGAAGAGGATGACACCGGAAATTCGGTGAAGGATGGACGTGTAAGCAGTGACTGGGAGTTTGATGGTCCTTAGGTCTAGGTTTACAGGTCGTTGGCTTTTCACGGCTTTTTTTTCACACTGAAGAGCCCCTAACAATCAGGGCAAAGTTGTTGGGGAGTGCACTGGTCAGGTAACCACCACCCAGGGATGCGACCCCCAATAAAAGCAAGCCCAAAAGCCCTTGGCGGTCGGTGGCCGAGTATAGACAGTTAGGCTACTAATGACAACGCAAACACCTAACCCAAACAGCTGATTGCGCAACTGACATAAAAGGCGTAAATGGCTGGCAATTTCGAGAAAAAAGTGCGGTTAAAGCCTTCTGGAGCAAGACTTTAGGCAAATTGACATTCAAATTTATCTCACTATAGTGGTGCGGGCCCTGCGTGGGGGGTCTGTCTGATGATTTCAAGCATAAATAGGAGGCCACATGGCTGACAAAAAAGCGCAGTTGATCATCGAGGGCGCAGCCCCCGTCGAGCTGCCCATTTTAACCGGCACCGTTGGTCCCGATGTTATCGATGTTCGGGGCCTGACGGCCACGGGCCGCTTCACCTTCGACCCAGGCTTCATGTCGACCGCTTCGTGCGAGTCGAAGATCACCTATATTGACGGTGACAACGGCATTTTGTTGCACCGCGGTTACCCGATCGAACAGCTGGCTGAAAAATCGGACTACCTGGAAACCTGCTATCTGCTGCTCAACGGCGAACTGCCGACCGCAGAACAGAAGGCTCAGTTCGTCAGCACCGTGAAGAACCACACCATGGTTCACGAGCAGCTGAAGACTTTCTTCAACGGTTTCCGTCGCGACGCCCACCCGATGGCCGTCATGTGCGGCGTAGTCGGCGCCCTTTCGGCGTTCTACCACGACTCCCTGGACATCAATAACCCGCAGCATCGCGAAATCTCCGCGATCCGCCTGGTTGCCAAGATGCCTACCCTGGCTGCAATGGTTTACAAGTACTCCATGGGTCAACCCATGATGTACCCGCGCAACGACCTGTCGTACGCGGAAAACTTCCTGCACATGATGTTCAACACCCCGTGCGAGATCAAACCGATCAGCCCGGTACTCGCCAAGGCCATGGACCGGATTTTCATCCTCCACGCCGACCACGAGCAGAACGCATCGACCTCCACCGTTCGCCTGGCCGGCTCTTCGGGCGCCAACCCGTTCGCCTGTATCGCCGCTGGTATCGCTGCACTGTGGGGCCCTGCCCACGGCGGCGCCAACGAAGCGGTACTGACCATGCTCGATGAAATCGGCGATGTTTCGAACATCGACAAGTTCATTGCCAAGGCCAAGGACAAGAACGATCCGTTCAAACTGATGGGCTTCGGTCACCGCGTTTACAAGAACCGCGACCCGCGCGCCACCGTAATGAAGCAGACCTGCGACGAAGTCTTGCGCGAACTGGGGATCAACAACGATCCGCAACTCGAACTGGCCATGCGCCTGGAAGAGATCGCCCTGACCGATCCGTACTTCATCGAACGCTCGCTGTACCCGAACGTCGACTTCTACTCGGGGATCATCCTCAAGGCGATCGGCATTCCAACCAGCATGTTCACCGTAATCTTCGCCCTGGCGCGGACCGTCGGCTGGATCTCCCACTGGAAAGAAATGCTCTCCAGCCCGTACAAGATCGGCCGCCCGCGCCAGCTGTACACCGGCTACGAGTCGCGTGACATCACCAAGCTGGAAGACCGCAAGTAAGACCTGTCTTGCGGTAGCGTCTTAGCCCTATCAAAAACGGCCTCTACTTATATAGGGGCCGTTTTTGATTGAGCGCTTTCGTAGTTTTGGGTCGCCTATCTATCCATCAACTAAGATCAAGCTCACTCAGGACTTCTTTCGGACAGCTCCCATCAACTGATCAATACGCTCGAGATCCTCCACTCCAAACCCCGTCGCCTTCCGCCAGTTCCGAACGGCATCATCCATTTTCGTCCTTGCCTGCCGCAAGGCTTTATCCTCAGTAATTACCCTTTTCAGATCGGCATCCGCCAAAGCTGAGTTCTCTAGCAATTGTTCGAAATCTTTAGCGGGCCCACCTTCAACGTACCGCGGCCCCACAAAGTTTTCGACCTTCGCTTTCTGGTCCAATGCGTGGTTCCGGGTGGTGGTGAAAGGTGGAGTGTCGGTTAAATTCGCTCTGATTTTTTTGAAATCTTCAATGGCAACAAGCCTTTCTGCATCCCTGGCGCGAGTCAGCTCGGCGGCTCGGTAGGAGGGACGCAGCTTGTTGACGGCATTGAGACCTCCTTGAACGCCACGGCCTACCTTAATTACCGCAGCAACCGTAGTATTGACGGCACGCTGTAGCAACGCACCACCAGACAATCCCGTTACAAGAGCGGGCGCGAAATAACGACCTGTCGGGTCCACCCGATTGATCGGATCGCCCTGACAATATGCATACGCATTCACCCCGCCCCTCCCAAACGGGCTCAAACCGTCTGGACTATTGAATCGCATCAACACCGGATTGAATGCGCGATAACCATTCCCAAGCAAATAATGTCCGGTCAGCGGATCCCTACGCTCGCCATTGAACGCCAGGAGACTGCTCAAACCACTTTCAGGAGAACGATGCCCATAGGAGGAATAAACTGACTGCTGGCGCTGACCGGCGGCGACTGAATGCAAAACCGAACGCTGCAGATCAGTAGCAAGCAAAGAGCTATCAATTCGACCCGCTTCATGACGCTGTTGCGCCAACAACTGCGCCTCATGCTCAAACACCGAATACCGGACCCGCCCCTGCAGCTCCGTGGCCAATCGATCTTTGCGGTAATAGCGCTGAATTCCCGGCTCGTTCAGCGGTACAAAACTTGCGACCCGATCCAATGGGTCATAGTGGTAGCGGCATAACAATGTGTCTCGCTGAACGATCATGACTGGCTCCAATTCGTAACCCGAGGAAGAGTTACTAGATTCGGAGCATTCGTGGCAACCGTCTACTATCAGAACCGATAGTCAGCAGACAGATTCCTGCCGGCTGTACCGACACCATCGCGTGCCTGCTCGCGATGCCGGAATGTCAAATAGCGCGAGATCCCCTGACCAACCGCAACCCCGCAATCACCACCGCAAATACCGCCAATGTCGTGTTGTACAACGCCAGCGCCGGGAACCCGAGCGCCAGTGCCAGCACGCCCAGCCACCACCCTGCCCGGCCCTGCAGTACAAAACCGATCACGGCTGCAACCACGGCCGACCAACCCAGCACCTTGAAGTGAATCATCAAGCCCAGGCTCGACCGCACCTGACATTCCCACCGACTCGCCTCATCCACACAGACACCGACCCATTGCGCATCTTCCATGAAGCCATAGCGCGCACCATAGCTGGCGGCCAGCCAGACAGGCAGTAAAACAAGCAGCAGAATCACGGGCAGATGGCGGGACATGAAGCACTCCAATAGACGAAAAGCGGCGGTCAGCTTAATCGCCCGAAAGCGTTAAGCAAGTACCAACAACAGTTACTGGCCTTTCAATCACTGCAAAGTGTATCGTCAAGCTACTATTACTTGGGATTCTGGCCTATTTGGTGCCGATACTTGGCACTTTGGCGCAACTCCGGTGGTCATAGCCTGCGAAATTCAATCGGCACCTTCCTTCTAAGGGATCTAGTCATGCTCCGTTCCTTGCGCTTCGCCGCCCTGTTTGGCGGCCTTATATTGAGTGCGTCCGCACTGGCGGTCGACATCGACGCCGCCAGTTATGGCTATCCCCTGACCAACCCGTTCGAGGCAACCATTGCCACGACACCACCGGATTTGCGTCCGGAACTGCCGCTGGACGACGACATCGATCAATCTACGCGCAGCGTTACACTGCGGCCTGAGCGTGAGTTCCAATTGCCGGACAACTTTTGGGCAGTGAAGAAACTCGAGTACCGTATTGCCACGCAGGACAAGGCCGCGCCGCTGATTTTCCTGATCGCCGGTACTGGCGCACGCTATGACAGCACCCTGAACGAATACCTGAAGAAGCTGTACTACAAGGCCGGCTACCACGTGGTGCAACTGTCGTCGCCTACCAGCTTCGACTTCATCAGCGCCGCGTCACGCTTTGCCACTCCGGGCATCACCAAGGAAGACGCCGAAGACATGTACCGGGTGATGCAGGCCGTTCGGGCACAGAACCCGAAACTGCCAGTCACCGACTACTACCTCACCGGCTACAGCCTGGGCGCACTGGATGCGGCCTTCGTCGCGCACCTGGACGAAACCCGCCGCAGCTTCAACTTCAAGAAAGTCCTGCTGCTCAACCCGCCGGTCAACCTCTATACCTCAATCACCAATCTCGACAAGCTGGTACAAACCGAAGTAAAGGGCATCAACACCTCGACCACCTTCTATGAACTGGTCCTGGAAAAACTGACCCGCTACTTCCAGCAAAAGGGCTACATCGACCTCAACGATGCCCTGTTGTATGACTTCCAGCAGTCCAAGCAGCACCTGACCAACGAACAGATGGCCATGCTGATCGGCACCTCGTTCCGCTTCTCGGCGGCCGACATTGCCTTCACCTCGGACCTGATCAATCGTCGCGGACTGATCACCCCGCCGAAGTTTCCGATCACCCAGGGCACCAGCCTCACGCCATTCCTCAAGCGCGCCTTGCAGTGCGACTTCGATTGCTACATCACCGAACAAGTGATCCCGATGTGGCGCGCGCGCACCGACGGCGGCAGCCTGCTGCAACTGATCGACCAGGTCAGCCTGTATGCACTGAAGGATTATCTGCAAAACAGCCCGAAAATCGCCGTGATGCACAACGCCGATGACGTGATCCTCGGCCCGGGCGACCTGGGCTTCCTGCGCAAGACCTTTGGCGATCGCCTGACTGTTTATCCGCTGGGCGGCCATTGCGGCAATCTTAACTACCGCGTCAACAGCGACGCCATGCTGGAGTTCTTCCGTGGCTAAATATCTCCTGGTTATCGCAGCGTTACTCTGTGCAGGTGTCGCCAACGCCGACAACAGCAACGCCAACGCACCCGTGGTGGTTGACAGTGATGGCTTCAAAGAGCCGCTGAGCAAACTCAAAATCAACCCGGGCCTGGACCAACGCGAGTTCGAGCGTTCGACGCTAAACGCCCTGGCGGTCTACGACCCGCTGGAGGAGTGGAACCGTCGTGTTTACCACTTCAACTACCGCTTTGACCAATGGGTGTTCCTGCCAGTGGTCGATGGCTATCGCTACATTACGCCAAGCTTCTTGCGCACCGGGGTGAGCAACTTCTTCAACAACCTGGGCGATATCCCAAACCTGTTGAACAGCATGCTGCAACTCAAGGGCCAGCGCTCACTGGAAACTACCGGTCGCCTGCTGCTTAACACCACCCTCGGCGTCGCCGGCCTGTGGGATCCGGCCACTGCCATGGGCCTGCCACGCCAGAGCGAAGACTTCGGTCAGACCCTGGGCTTCTACGGAGTCCCGGGCGGCGCTTACTTCGTACTGCCGATCTTCGGTCCTTCGAACCTGCGGGATACAGGCGGCCTGGCAGTGGATTTCACTGCCGAGTCGGCAATCAACTTCCTCAACGTCTCCGAAGTCAGCTCCAACCATCCGGAAGTCTTGATCCTGCGCGGCATCGACAAGCGCTACCAGACCAGCTTCCGTTATGGCCAGATGAACTCGCCGTTCGAATACGAGAAAGTGCGTTACGTGTACACCGAGGCCCGCAAGCTGCAGATCGCCGAGTAATACCGGCGACCGCAAGACACCTCGGAACCTGTGGGAGCGGGCTTGCTCGCGAATGCGGTGTACCAGTCAAGATCAATGCTGACTGACACACCGCATTCGCGAGCAAGCCCGCTCCCACAGTTGTTTATGTGTTGTACATAAACGGGCGACCCAGGCTTCAGCCTTTGAGCGTTTTCCATATTTTGCTGGTGAGCATCACCCCTGCCAGCACCACTGCCCCCGCCACAATCCCCGCCACCGCATTGAGCAGCACCGGCACGATAAATCCTCCACCACCTGCCGCCGCGCTGACACTCTCGATCCAGTGATGCACCACCGGCACGCCGTGAGTGAGAATCCCGCCACCCACCAGAAACATCGCCGCCGTGCCGATCACCGACAGGCTTTTCATCATGTAGGGTGCCGCGCGCAGAATCGCGGCGCCAATGCCTTTGGCCATCCGCCCGGGTTTTTGCGTCAGCCACAGGCCCAGGTCATCGAGCTTGACGATGCCGGCGACCAGGCCATAGACGCCGATGGTCATGACAATGGCGATACCCGACAGCACGATGACTTGCTGGGTCAACGGCGCATCAGCCACGGTACCGAGGGTGATGGCGATGATTTCCGCCGAAAGGATAAAGTCGGTGCGGATCGCCCCCTTGATCTTGTCCTTCTCGAACGCCACCAGATCAGTGGCAGGGTCGGCCACGGCCTCGACCAATTGCGCATGCTCGACTGCGTCTTCAACCTTGCTGTGCAGGAACTTGTGGGCGAGTTTCTCGAAACCCTCGAAACACAGATAAGCGCCGCCAACCATCAGCAACGGAGTGACAAGCCAGGGAACGAACGCGCTGATGGCCAATGCCGACGGCACCAGGATCAGTTTGTTGATAAAAGAACCCTTGGCGACCGCCCAGACCACCGGGATTTCCCGCTCGGCACGCACGCCGCTGACCTGCTGGGCATTGAGCGCCAGGTCGTCACCGAGGACACCGGCGGTCTTCTTGGCGGCCATTTTGGTCATCAACGCCACATCGTCCAGTACAGCGGCGATGTCATCGATCAGCACCAGCAAACTGCTTCCAGCCATGGATCGGGTTTCCTTCTTGAATGATTGCCGTGCAGCATAGCGCGACACAACGGCGCGTGGCGCATTCTTGAGCGCTGCGCGAGGCCGGTGATACCATGCGCAACCGCCAGAGCAGGCAAGGAATCACCCGGTTTATGAGCACTATCCGCGAGCGCAACAAACAACTGATCCTGCGTGCCGCCAGTGAAGAATTTGCCGACAAAGGCTTCGCTGCGACCAAAACCAGCGACATCGCCGCCAAGGCGGGATTGCCCAAGCCGAACGTCTACTACTACTTCAAATCCAAGGAAAACCTCTATCGCGAGGTCCTGGAAAGTATCATCGTGCCAATCCTGCAGGCCTCGACACCGTTCAATCCGGACGGTGAGCCCAGCGAAGTGCTCAGCGGCTACATCCGCTCGAAAATCCGCATTTCCCGCGACCTGCCCTTCGCCTCCAAAGTGTTCGCCAGTGAAATCATGCACGGTGCACCGCACTTGAGTGCCGACCTGGTCGAGCAACTGAATGGCCAGGCCAGACACAACATCGACTGCATCCAGACCTGGATCGACCGCGGCCAGATCGCCCCGATCGACCCCAACCACCTGATGTTCAGCATCTGGGCTGCGACCCAGACCTACGCCGACTTCGATTGGCAGATCAGCGCCATCACCGGCAAGGCCCGGCTGGATGAAGAGGATTACGAGGCGGCCGCGCAGACGATCATCCGGTTGGTGCTCAAGGGGTGCGAGCCGGACTGATGCACCGCGGCGCGGCCATTCGCCAGCAAGCCCACTCCCAAATTGGGTTTGTGTTTGACGCAGATCAAATGTGGGAGCGGGCTTGCTCGCGAATGGGGCAACTCGGTCCCCGGTCAAACCCAGATCGCATCCCACAACGGATAGTCGCCAAGCTTTTCGACTAATCCCGCCCTCAGCGGATTGGCCACTACGTAGCGAGCAAGTTTGACCAGATCCTCTTCCTTGCGAAGCGCATGATCATGAAATCCCTGTTGCCAGAGGCTACCTGCTCTGCCGGTTGCCGCATTGATTGCTCGGGTACTCAAGGATTTCGCCTGGCACATCAGTTGCCCCAATGAGCCCTTGTTCAATTGAATCAACCAATGAAAATGATCGGGCATGACCACCCAGGCCAATGAATCGGCGAAGCCATCGTCCTGTGCTTGCTTGAATTGCTGAACGACCAGCCTGCCAAGGGTGTAATCCCTGAAGACAGGTTCCCGTTTCAAAGTATTGGCAGTCAGAAGGTAGATGCGGTTTTGTTCGGCATAGCGGCCGATACGTAGACGATGCGACGCTGACAATTCAGGCATTCCCTTGCCCTCTCCCATGTTGAAATCATGGGAAGGCTAGATCAGCGCACTCAGAGTTGCAGGGCAGACTTTTAGCTGGATGTGACTGGGAGATTGTCTTCGCGAGCAAGCCCACTCCCACAGGGGACTTGTGGTGTTAACAGAATTTTCGTCCACCGACGATCCCATGTGGGAGCGGGCTTGCTCGCGAAGGCTGCAAATCAGTCACCCATCAATCAAGCCGCAACCCCCGCATCCGCCCTCAACCCCAACGCCTCGATCGCAGTGATCGCACACTGCTCATCAACATCCGACAAATCCCCGCTGATCCCCACCGCTCCCAGCACACTCCCGGCCTGGTCGCGAATCAGCACACCACCCGGTGCCGGTACAACGCTGCCCTGCCCCAGGCTGTTCAGCGCGGCAATAAACGCCGGGCGTTGCTGCGCATCCAGCGCCAGCAGGCGCGAGCCTTTGCCTAATGCGATGGCCCCCCAGGCTTTGCCGATGGCGACGTGCGGGCGCAGCAGGCTTGCGCCGTCTTCGCGTTGCAGGGTGACCAAGTGCCCACCGGCATCGAGCACCGCGATGGTCAGGGGTGCCGCTGAAATGGCCCGCCCTGCAGAGATGGCCTCATTGACCAGGTTGACTGCAACTTTCAAGGTTAAAGCGCTCATGGTGCCGTCCTCATTTTGTTTTTCGGAAAGCCAGTGGGCTGCGCGTTTGTGCCGCAGCCAGATGCAACAAATAGAACACAATGAGTTATTTTTTTGTATACAATAATTCTCGAAAAGCGCCACATGCGACGAAAAGCCACAGTAGATTGGGCTTCAGACAAATGAAACGAGCGCTTGAGAAAATGGATTGACCTGCGCCGTCCGCCGTGAATACACTCTGCGCAAAGCCACTTGTATACAATTACAAAACGTAAGAGGCACAAAACCATGAGCAAAATGAGAGCAATCGAAGCCGCCGTTCTGGTGATGCGCCGTGAAGGGGTTGATACCGCTTTTGGCATCCCGGGTGCCGCCATCAACCCGCTGTACTCCGCCCTGCAAAAGGTCGGTGGCATCGATCACGTCCTCGCTCGCCACGTTGAAGGCGCGTCGCACATGGCCGAGGGTTACACCCGCACCAAGGCCGGCAACATCGGCGTGTGCATCGGTACTTCCGGCCCGGCCGGCACCGACATGGTCACCGGGCTCTACAGCGCCTCGGCCGACTCGATCCCGATCCTCTGCATTACCGGGCAAGCACCCCGCGCCCGTATGCACAAGGAAGATTTCCAGGCTGTCGATATCACCAGCATCGTCAAGCCAGTCACCAAGTGGGCAACCACCGTTCTGGAACCTGGCCAGGTGCCTTACGCGTTCCAGAAAGCCTTCTATGAAATGCGCTCTGGCCGTCCAGGCCCGGTGCTGATCGACCTGCCGTTCGACGTGCAGATGGCCGAGATCGAATTCGACATTGACGCTTACCAGCCATTGCCGCTGGCCAAGCCAACCGCCAGCCGCGTTCAGATCGAGAAAGCTTTGGCCCTGCTCGATCAGGCTGAGCGTCCATTGCTGGTAGCGGGTGGTGGCATCATCAATGCCGACGCCAGTGAGTTGCTGGTGGAGTTCGCCGAGCTGACCGGTATTCCGGTCATCCCGACCCTGATGGGCTGGGGCACCATCCCGGACGATCACCCGCTAATGGTTGGCATGGTCGGCCTGCAGACTTCGCACCGCTACGGCAACGCAACCATGCTCAAGTCCGACGTGGTGCTGGGTATCGGTAACCGTTGGGCCAACCGCCACACGGGCTCGGTAGACGTGTACACCGAAGGCCGCAAGTTCATTCACGTCGACATTGAAGGCACCCAGATCGGCCGTGTATTCACTCCGGACCTGGGCATCGTCTCCGACGCCGCTGCCGCGCTGACCGTGTTCATCGAAGTCGCTCGCGAATGGCAAGCCGCCGGCAAGCTGAAAAACCGCAGCGCCTGGCTGCAAGACTGCCAGCAGCGCAAAGCCAGCCTGCAGCGCAAGACCCACTTCGACAACGTACCGGTCAAACCGCAGCGCGTTTACGAAGAGATGAACCAGGTGTTTGGCAAAGACACTTGCTACGTCAGCACCATCGGTCTGTCGCAGATTGCCGGCGCGCAGTTCCTGCACGTCTACAAGCCGCGTCACTGGATCAACTGCGGCCAGGCCGGTCCCCTGGGCTGGACCATTCCGGCAGCGCTGGGTGTGGTCAAGGCTGACCCGAACCGCAAGGTTGTCGCGCTGTCGGGCGACTATGATTTCCAGTTCATGATCGAAGAACTGGCGGTGGGCGCGCAATTCAAGCTGCCCTACATTCATGTTGTGGTAAACAACTCGTACCTGGGGCTGATCCGTCAGTCGCAGCGCGGTTTCGACATGGACTACTGCGTGCAGTTGTCCTTCGATAACCTGAACGCGCCGGAACTCAACGGTTACGGTGTCGACCACGTCGCGGTTGCCGAGGGCCTCGGTTGCAAGGCACTGCGTGTGTTCGAACCGGCCCAGATCCAGCCGGCACTGCGCAGGGCCCAGGAGCTGATCGAAGAGTTCAAGGTGCCGGTGATCGTCGAGATTATTCTGGAGCGTGTGACCAACATTTCCATGGGTACCGAGATCAACGCCGTCAACGAATTCGAAGACCTGGCGCTGGTCGGCAACGACGCACCGACTGCGATTTCGATGCTTGATTGACTCGATCTGGCTCCCTCTCCCTCCGGGAGAGGGCTGGGGTGAGGGAAAGGTTTTGCGGTGTTCGCAGGATCGGGATCAGACTCAAGATTCCCCCTCACCCTAACCCTCTCCCCAGGGAGAGGGGACTGATTGCGTTTAGTCAGACCTACCCGTATCAAATCTGTTTCAGGAGACCATCATGCCGCGTTTCGCAGCCAACCTGTCCATGCTGTTCACAGAACAGGATTTCCTCGCCCGTTTCGAAGCGGCCGCCAAGGCCGGCTTCAGTGGTGTCGAATACCTGTTCCCTTACGACTTCAGCTCCGCCGAAATCAAGGCCCAGCTCGACGCCAACGGCCTGACCCAAGTGTTGTTCAACCTGCCGGCCGGTGACTGGGCCAAGGGCGAGCGCGGTATCGCGTGCCTGCCGGATCGGGTTGAAGAATTCCGCGCCGGTGTCGATCTGGCGATCGCCTACGCGCAAGTGCTGGGCAATACCCAGGTCAACTGCCTGGCCGGCATCCGCCCACAAGGCGTTGACGATGCCACCGTGGAAAATACCTTCGTCGCCAACCTCAAGTACGCAGCCGACAAGCTGCAAGCAGCAGGTATCAAACTGGTGATGGAAGCGATCAACACCCGTGACATTCCAGGCTTCTACCTGAACAACACGGCCCAAGCCCTGTCGATTCGCGAGCAGGTCGGCAGCGCCAATCTGTTCCTGCAATACGACATCTATCACATGCAAATCATGGAAGGCGACCTGGCTCGCACCCTGCAATCGCACCTGGGCGAGATCAACCATGTGCAGCTCGCAGACAACCCGGGGCGCAACGAACCTGGCACCGGAGAAATCAACTACCGCTTCCTGTTCGAACACCTGGACCGCATCGGGTACCAGGGTTGGGTCGGCTGCGAATACAAGCCGCTGACGACTACGGAAGCGGGCCTGGGCTGGCTGAAAACCCATAACGCAATCTGATTGTCAGAAGCGCTTTTGTGGCGAGGGGCTTGCCCCCGTTCGACCGCGAAGCAGTCGTATAACCAGCAAATGCGTTCTATCTGACTGACTGCGTAAATACATTGGGGCCGCTTCGCGACCCAACGGGGGCAAGCCCCCTCGCCACAAAGAGCTCACCGGCCAAGTGCCAGGAGCTACACAAAAACAAGAGGATTTTCTCATGGCTAAAATCGGATTTATCGGCACCGGCATCATGGGCCACCCAATGGCGGCGAACCTGCAGAAAGCCGGTCACAGCCTGTTCCTGTCGGCACACCACGACGCTGCCCCGGCAGACCTGGTCGCCGCTGGCGCCATTGCCCTGGCGAACCCGAAAGAAGTCGCCCAGGAAGCCGAATTCATCATCGTCATGGTCCCGGATACCCCGCAGGTCGATGACGTGCTGTTTCGCGCAGACGGCATCGCTGCCGGCGTTGGCAAAGGCAAGGTGGTGATCGACATGAGCTCGATCTCGCCGACCGCCACCAAGGCCTTCGCCGCGAAGATCAACGAAAAAGGCGCGCAATACCTCGACGCCCCGGTATCCGGCGGTGAAGTCGGCGCCAAGGCCGCGACCCTGAGCATCATGGTCGGTGGCGATGCCGACGCCTTCGAACGCGCCCTGCCACTGTTCCAGGCCATGGGCAAGAACATCACCCTGGTCGGTGGCAACGGCGACGGTCAAACCGCGAAAGTCGCGAACCAGATCATCGTCGCCCTGAACATCCAGGCCGTGGCCGAAGCCCTGCTGTTCGCTTCGAAAAACGGTGCCGATCCAGCCAAGGTGCGTGAAGCACTGATGGGCGGGTTCGCTTCGTCGAAGATCCTTGAAGTACACGGCGAGCGCATGATCAAGGGCACCTTCGATCCAGGCTTCCGCATCAGCCTGCACCAGAAGGACCTGAACCTGGCCCTGCAAGGCGCCAAGGAGCTGAATATCAACCTGCCGAACACCGCCAACGCCCAGCAAGTGTTCAGCACCTGCGCGGCCATCGGTGGCAGCAACTGGGACCACTCGGCGCTGATCAAAGGCCTGGAGCACATGGCGAACTTCTCGATTCGCGACAAGAAGTAAGCCCTGCCGCCCCCCAATGTGGGAGCGGGCTTGCTCGCGAAGAGGGAGTGTCAGTCGATATCAATGCTGACTGATACCCCGCCTTCGCGAGCAAGCCCGCTCCCATACTGGATCGAGTGCCCTTCCAATAACAAGAATTCCGGGAGCCCGCCATGTCGGTCGAACCACAACAATTGCTACGCGAACTGTTCGCTACAGCCATCGACGCGGCGCATCCGCAACATGTCCTCGAAGCTCATCTGCCCAAGGACCGCAGTGGTCGCGTGATCGTCATCGGTGCCGGCAAGGCCGCGGCCGCCATGGCCCAGGTGGTCGAGCGCTGCTGGCAGGGCGAAGTCACAGGGCTGGTAGTCACCCGCTACGGTCACGGCGCTTGCTGCGAAAAAATCGAAGTGGTCGAAGCCGCGCATCCGGTTCCCGATGCCGCCGGCCTGGCGGTAGCCAAGCGCGTGCTGGCGCTGGTCAGTGACCTCAGCGAAGACGACCGGGTGATCTTCCTGTTGTCCGGTGGTGGTTCGGCGTTGCTGGCCCTCCCTGCTGCCGGCATTACCCTGGCCGACAAGCAAGCGATCAACAAAGCCCTGCTCAAATCCGGCGCGACCATTGGCGAGATGAACTGCGTGCGCAAGCACCTCTCGGCGATCAAGGGCGGCCGCCTGGGCAAAGCCTGCTGGCCGGCAACCGTTTACACCTACGCGATTTCCGACGTGCCGGGCGACCTTGCCACGGTCATCGCCTCCGGCCCTACGGTGGCCGATCCGAGCACCTCGGACGAAGCCCTGGCGATCCTCAAACGCTACAACATTGAAGTGCCAGTCTCGGTGCGCAACTGGTTGCAAAGCCCGGAATCGGAAACCGTCAAGCCCGGCGACCCGAGCCTGGCGCGCAGCCATTTCCAGCTGATCGCACGCCCCCAGCAATCCCTCGAAGCCGCTGCGGTGAAGTGCCGCCAGGCCGGCTTCAGCCCGTTGATCCTCGGTGACCTGGAAGGCGAATCGCGCGAAGTGGCGAAAGTCCACGCCGGCATCGCCCGACAGATCGTCCTGCACGGTCAACCATTGGCCGCCCCCTGCGTGATTCTCTCCGGTGGTGAAACCACCGTCACCGTACGCGGCAACGGCCGTGGCGGGCGTAACGCCGAGTTCCTGCTGAGCCTGACCGACAGCCTCAAAGGCTTGCCCGGCGTCTACGCCCTGGCCGGTGACACCGATGGCATCGACGGCTCCGAAGACAACGCCGGCGCGATCATGACCCCGGACAGCTACGCCCGCGCCGAATCCCTCGGTTTGAGCGCCAGCGACGAGCTCGACAACAACAACGGCTATGGCTACTTCGAGGCGCTGGACGCACTGATCGTCACCGAGCCGACCCGCACCAACGTCAACGACTTCCGTGCCATCCTGATTCTCGAGAACCCTAAACATGACGCCTGATAAAAAGGTCAAAATCCTCGCCACCCTCGGCCCCGCCACATTAGGCATCGACGATATCCGCGAGCTGGTCGAGGCCGGGGTCAATATTTTTCGCCTGAACTTCAGCCATGGCGATCACGCCGATCACGCCCAGCGCTATCAGTGGATTCGTGAAGTCGAGCGCCAGCTCAATTATCCGCTGGGCATTCTGATGGACCTGCAGGGCCCGAAACTGCGGGTCGGCAAGTTCGCCGAAGGCAAGGTCCAACTGGTGCGCGGCCAGGCCCTGCGCCTGGACCTCGATGCCACGCCGGGGGATGAGCGCAGGGTGAACCTGCCGCACCCGGAAATCATCGCCGCGCTGGAGCCGGGCATGGACCTGCTTCTGGACGACGGCAAACTACGCCTGCGGGTCGTGAGCAAATACGCCGACGCGATCGACACCACCGTTCTCAACGGCGGCGAACTGTCGGACCGCAAAGGCGTGAACGTGCCGCAAGCGGTGCTCGACCTCAGCCCGCTGACGGCCAAGGATCGTCGCGACCTGAGCTTCGGTCTGGAACTCGGTGTGGACTGGGTGGCGCTGTCCTTTGTGCAGCGCCCGGAGGATATCCGCGAAGCCCGTGCGCTGATCGGCGACAAAGCGTTTTTGATGGCCAAGATCGAAAAACCGTCGGCGGTCAACCAACTGCGGGAAATCGCCGAACTGAGCGATGCGATCATGGTCGCCCGGGGTGACCTGGGCGTGGAAGTGCCGGCCGAAAGCGTGCCGCAGATCCAGAAGAACATCATCAGCACTTGCCGCCAACTCGGTAAACCGGTGGTGGTGGCGACGCAGATGCTGGAGTCGATGCGGTTCTCGCCGGCCCCCACCCGTGCCGAAGTGACCGATGTCGCCAATGCCGTGGCCGAAGGCGCCGATGCGGTCATGCTGTCGGCGGAAACCGCGTCCGGTGAATACCCGCTCGAGGCCGTGCAGATGATGAGCAAGATCATCCGCCAGGTGGAGAACGGCCCGGACTATCAGACCCAACTGGATGTCAGCCGACCGAAAGCCGAGGCGACCCTTTCCGATGCCATCAGCTGTGCGATTCGCCGCATCAGTAACGTGCTGCCGGTAGCGGTGCTGGTCAACTACAGCGAGTCCGGCGCTTCGAGCCTGCGCGCGGCACGGGAACGGCCGACGGTGCCGATCCTCAACCTGACACCCAACCAGCAGACCGCTCGCCGCCTGACCGTGGCCTGGGGCGTGCACTCGGTGGTCAATGATCGGCTGCGCCAGGTGGATGAAGTGTGTTCGACGGCCCTGGAGATTGCCCAGGCCCAGGGCATGGCGCAGCGTGGCGATACATTATTGATTACCGCCGGTGTGCCGTTTGGACAGCCGGGGTCGACTAACTCATTGCGCATCGAGACGTTGATCTAGAGCGCCCATACCGGCCTCATCGCCAGCAGGCTGGCTGCCACATTGGTTTTGTGTCGATCACACAATCAAGACTGAACAAAGATTCAGTGTGGGAGCCAGCCTGCTGGCGATGCAGCAAACCCGGTTTCACTGACTTTCAGACTTGCCATGCCTGCCAATCACTTCAACACCCACTGTCCCGACTGGGCCACGGCCCTGCTCAACGGCTTTAGCCAGATCTTCCTGCAGCGCCACCCACTGTTTGGTTTGCTGTGCCTTTTGGCAGTACTTTTCACGGCGCCAGCCCTGCTTGGCGGCGCATTGCTCGGTGGCGTCGCCGGGCTGCTCACCGCACAGCGTCGCGGCTATGAAAAGGCTGACCGCCAGGCCGGCCTGTTCAGCTATAACGGCGTATTGCTCGGCCTGCTGCTGAGCCTGTACTTCCCCTGGTCGGCCATGCTGCCGCTGATGATCATCGCCTGCGGCGGCTTGAGCGCGATGCTCACCCAACAGTGGCTCAAGCGCTCCCGGATCAGCCGATACCTGCCCGCCTACACCGCGCCCTTCGTGGGCCTGGGCTGGTTACTGCTGGGTTTCGCCACGCCGTCGACCCAGGCGCATCTGATCGAAGTCACCGCACTGAACATGCTCGCCGCACCACTCAAAGGCCTCGGCCAGGTGATGTTCCTCGGTCATCCGCTGGCCGGAGCGTTGATTGCCGCCGGCTTGCTGATCGCTGACCGTCGCGCATTCTGCTGGGCGTTGTTGGCATCTGTCGCGGGCATGGGCTGGAGCCTGCTGCACCACGACTTCTACACCGCCCTGCTCGGCCTTGGTGGTTATAACGCGGTGCTCGCTGCCCTCGCCTTCAGCGCGCAGCGCCAGCAGCCGTGGCTACCACTGATCGGCATTGCAGCGGCGCTGCTGCTGACGCCAATGTTTGCCGCTATTGGCCTGCCCACGCTGACCGCGCCGTTCATCCTCGCCTGCTGGCTGCTGCGTACGGTTGTTCAAGTGCTCGGCAAAGCCACGGATGCCAGTGCACCTTGCACTCCCGGGGAGAATCAACCTAGGCTGCGTTGATTCCCGGTTCAGGCGTTCTCCATGGACAGCAGCAAAAACTGGCGTGAAGACCTTTACGTCATGATTTTCCAGAGCGACACCAAGGCTGGTCGGCGCTTCGACGGCATTTTGCTGTTGATCATCCTCGCCAGCCTGGTGATCGTGATGCTCGACAGCATCGACAGCATTCACCGTGACTACGCCGATGTGCTGGCGTACATCGAGTGGGGCTTCACCGTTATCTTCCTGGGCGAGTACATCCTGCGCCTGTACTGCTCGCCCAAGCCCCTGCGCTACGCCTTCAGCTTTTACGGCCTGGTGGATTTGCTGGCGATCGTGCCCGGGATACTTGCGCTGTATTACGCCGATGCGCAGTACCTGTTGATCATCCGGATCATCCGCATGCTGCGGATTTTCCGCGTGCTCAAGCTGAGCCCCTACCTGAAACAAGCCAACTACCTGATGTCGGCGCTGCGCGGCAGCAAGCAGAAGATCGTGGTGTTTCTGGTCAGCGTCTGCACTCTGGTGACGGTGTTCGGCACCTTGATGTACGTGATCGAAGGCCCGGAACATGGCTTCACCAGTATTCCCAAAGGCATCTACTGGGCTATCGTTACGCTGACCACCGTGGGCTTCGGCGACATAGTGCCAAAGACGCCTCTGGGCCAGGTGATTTCGTCACTGGTGATGATCACCGGTTACTCGATCATCGCCGTGCCAACAGGGATTTTCACCGCAGAGCTGGCCAACGCCATGCGCGGCGAACAACTGCAACACGACTGCCCGGTGTGCCGCAAAAACAGCCACGAACACGGCGCAGCGTTCTGTTCACGTTGTGGTAATGCGCTGTTCAAGAAAATGGAATAAGCAAAGTACTTTTTAATCTTTAAAGGACTATGAAAGCACGGCTATAGTCGCTGGCAAAACGCAATCACCCCTATTTCAACAACACCCCTGTAGAACAAGGAATGCGCAGTGAAAAAACTCTTTGGCGCCTCACTTCTCGCCGCTGGCCTGGCCTTGGGCAATATGGCCCACGCCGCACCGACCCTGCTCAACGTTTCCTACGACGTGATGCGAGATTTCTACAAGGACTACAACACTGCGTTCCAGAAGCACTGGCAAGCTGAACACAACGAAAACATCACCCTGCAGATGTCCTTCGGCGGCTCCAGCAAACAGGCGCGCTCGGTGATCGACGGCCTGCCGGCTGACGTCATCACCATGAACATGGCCACCGACATCAACGCCCTGGCGGACAACGGCAAGCTGGTCCCGGACAACTGGGTGACCCGCCTGCCGAACAACAGCGCGCCATTCACCTCGGCCACGGTGTTCATCGTCCGCAAAGGCAACCCGAAAGCCCTCAAAGACTGGCCAGACCTGCTCAAGGATGGCGTACAGGTCATCGTTCCGAACCCGAAAACCTCCGGCAACGGCCGCTATACCTACCTCTCGGCTTGGGGTTACGTGCTGAAAAACGGCGGTGACGAGAACAAGGCAAAAGAGTTTGTCGGCAAACTGTTCAAGCAAGCACCAGTGCTCGATACCGGTGGCCGTGCAGCCACCACCACCTTCATGACCAACCAGATCGGCGACGTGCTGGTGACCTTCGAAAACGAAGCCGAGATGATTGCCCGCGAGTTCGGTCGCGAGCAGTTCGAAGTCATCTACCCAAGCGTCTCCGCCGAAGCCGAGCCACCGGTGTCGGTGGTCGACAAAACCGTCGACAAGAAAGGTACCCGTGCCGCCGCCGAGGAATACCTGAAGTACCTGTGGTCGCCTGAAGGTCAGGAAATCGCGGCCGCCAACTACCTGCGTCCCCGCGACCCGGCCGTGTTGGCCAAGTACACCGATCGTTTCCCGAAAGTCGACTTCCTCTCGGTGGAAAAAACCTTCGGCGACTGGCGTACCGTGCAGAAGACCCACTTCAATGATGGTGGCGTTTTCGACCAGATTTACACCGGCCAGTAAACGCTGAGTGGCAATGCCAAAGGCGACCTGCGAAGGTCGCCTTTTTTATGGGCTCTGCGATTTGTTACGCAAGCTACGCAGGCTGTGCATCCAGGCAGTCGTGGTTCAGGCCACCCATGCCGCAAGGGAATAATCACTATCACTGCAATTACTCTTCCGCCCTCTGCGTCTGCCGCTTAACCTGCGCACATTCCAATGTTCAGCGAGACACGTCATGACCCCTGCGACCCAGGCGCCCCACAGTGCCGCAACGATGACCCGAGGCATGGTGCTGCTGTTCGCCTTTTGCTGCGGCGCGATCGTCGCCAACATCTACTACGCCCAGCCGATAATCGGTCTTATCGCGCCCGACATCGGCCTGACCAACAGCATGGCCAGCCTGATCGTTTCGCTGACCCAGATCGGTTATGCACTGGGTCTGTTCTTTCTCGTGCCCCTGGGTGACCTGCTGGAGAATCGCCGGCTGATGATCACCACCACGCTGGTGGCAATTGCCAGCCTGCTGGGCGCGGCGTTCACCGATCAGCCCAATGTGTTTTTGCTGATCTCGCTGCTGGTGGGCTTCAGTTCGGTGTCGGTGCAGATCCTGATCCCGCTGGCCGCTCACCTCGCCCCGGAAGAATCTCGCGGCCGGGTAGTCGGCGGGATCATGGGCGGCTTGTTGCTGGGGATTCTGCTGGCGCGGCCGGTATCCAGCGTGGTGGCCGATCATTTCGGCTGGCGCGCGATGTTTGTTATCGCCGCGCTGTTGATGGCAGCGATCAGCATTGTGTTGGCGGTCACGATCCCCAAGCGCCAGCCTGATCACAGTGCGTCTTACGGTCATCTGCTGGGCTCGCTGTGGACACTGTTGCGCAAGCAACCGGTGCTGCGCCAGCGTGCGTTCTACCAAGGCTGCATGTTCGCTACCTTCAGCCTGTTCTGGACCGCCGTGCCGCTGGAACTGACACGTAATCACGGCTTGTCGCAAAGCCAGATTGCGATCTTCGCCCTGGTCGGTGCCATCGGCGCCATCGCCGCGCCCATCGCCGGGCGCCTGGCAGATGCCGGGCATACCCGCATCGCGTCCTTGCTGGCCCTGTTGTTCGCCAGCCTGAGCTTCCTGCCCGCATTCATCCATCCGGTCTACAGCGTCATCGGTCTGGCCGTGACGGGCGTGGTGCTCGATTTCTGCGTGCAGATGAACATGGTCCTCGGTCAACGCGCGGTTTACGCTCTCGACGCCAAAAGTCGCAGCCGTCTGAATGCGCTGTACATGACCAGCATCTTCATCGGTGGCGCGTTTGGCTCTTCGGTGGCCAGCCCGGTATACGAACACGGTGGCTGGTTGTGGATCGTGATTGTCGGCAGCGCATTTCCACTGTTGGCGTTGTTGCGGTTCTTGAGCGTTTCGCAAAAGGGTTCGTTGGCGACGGCGTAAGCATTAAAGGCTTGCCCACGAAGGCCACGTACGAGTACGACTCAGTTTCGAACCAGCTTCTCCATCGCCGCATCCGCCAGGAAGGAGGGGCTGCGCCAGCTCCTACAGGGCCATATGCACGATTAACGCAGGAACTGGCGCAGCCTGCGATCTTTTTACAGCTCACACCCATCAAACCCGACACTGACATTGCCCGGTAATTCATCGCGATGCTCAATCAACCACGCATCCAACGTATGCCCGACATGGGTCAACACCGCTGACGTTGGCTGCAGTTCGTCAATGCACTGCAAGGCCAGGTTAAGGTCGTTGTGATTGCGCGGCGCCTGAGGTTGCGGTGGTATGGAGCAGTCCAGCACCAGCACATCCAGCGGTTCACGCAGCAGCCAGTTCAAGGTGTCCGGCGGCAGGCCCACGGTGTCAGTCAAATAGGCGATCCGTCGCCCCTCGCCTTCCAACAAGTACCCCAGGGTCGGTTTGGAATGCAGCAACGGCAACGCTGTAACACCCAACGTGCCGAAAACACGTGTTTCAAAGGCCTCGAACGGCTGACTGAAATCGAGAATGCCGGGGTGTTTGTAGAGGTCGGCCAGGCCTTCCGGGTCCACCGGGCCGTGGACCGGGATCACCAGGCCCTGACCCCAGCGCAGATGCAACAAGCCCTGTGCGTGATCGGCGTGGTAGTGGGTCTGCAATATGCCGTTGAAGCTGCGCGGCGCAAAACGCTCGCACAGGTCTGGCAGGCCGCTGTCGATCAACCAGCGCTGATCGCCACACTCGATCAGCGCACAGCAGGGTCGACGTTGCTGACGCGGATCCTTACGCGCCCGGTCGCAAGCCACGCACTCGCAGCCGTAGACCGGAACTTGCCGGGCATCACCAGTACCGAGCAACGTCAAGCGCATATGGAGGGTTCGTCGATGCAGCCGAGCAAGCGTTCCACCGTATTTTCCAGTGCCCCGGAGTTATCGAGGACATGCACCATCGGGTCGTCGTCGGCCAGTACGCTTTGGTTGAATCGGGTGTTGCGCGCCAACCGTGCGTCTATTTCCACCACGGACTCCCGTCCTCGTGCCAGCAAGCGCTCGCGCAACACCGCTTGATCCACGGTCAGCAGCACCACAAGCATGTGCGGGTAGCGCTCACGGGCATTGTGCAAATGCCCGCGCGAGCCATTGACCAGCACATCTTGTCCGGCCTTCAGCCAATCGTCGATTTCCCGCGGGATGCCGTAGGACAAACCGTTGGCGTGCCAGCTCAGGGCAAACGCGCCCTGAGCCTCCATCTCGGCGAACTGCTGCGGGCTGACACCCAAGGCCGCCTCGCCCACCGCCTCCGCCGAACGGGTGATGACCCGCCGCACGATGCGGCAGCCTCTTTCGGCCAACCGGCCTCGCGCCGCGTCCAACAGGCTGTCCTTGCCCGACCCGGAAGGTCCGATGAGATAGATCAACCTGCCCGACATCAGTACACCCTCTTCGCTTGCCGCCATACTTGTTGAACCGCCGTCAGACCGTCGTGACTGCGTGCTTGCACCAGATCGGCCCGCAGGCCCGCTGCAATTTCGCCACGATCATGCAAACCCGCAGCGCGGGCCGGGTTCAGGCTGACCATGCGCACTGCTTCGGCCAGGCCGATGCGATTGTTCTGCGCTGCCAGCGCGAACGTCGATTGCAACAGGCTCGCCGGGTAGTAATCGCTGGACAGGATATCCAGCAAGCCTTCGGCCGCCAGTTCCGCGGCGGCCACGTTACCCGAGTGCGATCCGCCGCGCACGATGTTCGGTGCGCCCATCAATACTTTCATGTCCCGTTCCCGGCATCCGCGCGCCGCCTCGACCGTGGTCGGGAACTCGGCGATGGTCATGCCGTAGCGCGCCGACTCCTCGACGTGGGCCAGGGTCGCGTCATCATGACTGGCCACCGACAGGCCAAGGGCCAGACAGTGTTCGACAATCGCCGCACGATACCTGTCGCTGTACTGCCGCGAGTTGGCCATTTGCAGGGTGATGAAGTCATCCATCTGCGTCGTGGTCAGGTGGTACTTGCCCATGTAGTACTCACGGTACTTGGATTGCAGCACAAACTGGCGCTGGCCCGGCGAGTGGTCCATCACTGACACCAGTTGCACCAGCGGGTTTTCCACAAGATCGCGGAACACACTCAAGGTGTCCGGGTGGCACAGCTCGCAGCGCAAGTGCAAACGGTGTTCGGCGCGGGTAAGGCCGGCATCGGACGCTTTGGTGATTGCCTCCAGCATCGCCGGCAATTTCTGCATGCGATTGCCCTTCGGGTTTACGTCGCCGATGGACACCGCATCGAACACCGTGGTGATGCCCGCCGCGATGATCTGTGCATCGTGGCTGAGCACCGCCGGTACCGACGGCCAGTCCACACCGGGGCGCGGGGTCATGTGACGCTCCAGGTTGTCGGTGTGCAACTCCACCAGACCCGGCAGCAGGTAATCACCATGCAGATTTTGCGCCTGAGGCAAGCGGCTCGGACCTTCGCAGACTTCAGCGATCAAGCCGTCGCGCAGCACCACGGTGCCGTAGAACACACGGTCAGCGGTGACCAGTTGGGCATTGCTGAGGATCTGTTCAACGGGCATCGGCGTATTCCTCTTGGCTGACTGCGGCTGGGGTCATGTCGAGATGGCGGTCGGCGACCGCTTCACGGGCGATGCGGTCGTGGAAGATGCCGATCAGTGCAGCCCCTGCCGCTTTTGCTTCATTCATCAGTTCCAGCACCACCTGGCGATTGTTGTCGTCGAGTGATGCTGTCGGCTCGTCGAGCAACATCACCGGCCACGCCACCATGAAACCCCGGGCAATGTTGACCCGTTGCTGCTCGCCCCCGGAGAACGTGCCGGGCGCCAGTTGCCAAAGACGTTGCGGAATGTTCAGACGGCTGAGTAGCGATTCGGCACGCGCTTGCGCCTGCTCTTTCGCCCAGCCCCGGGCCAGCGCCGGCTCCATGACCACGTCCAGGCAGGCCACGCGGGGGATCACCCGCAGGAACTGGCTGACATAACCCAACGTGCGCTGACGCACTTGCAGGATGTCCCGGGGTTCGGCGCCCACCAGCTCCAGCCATTGGCCATCGTGCTGCACGCGAATGCTGCCGCCTGCGGGCAGATAGTTGCCGTACAAGGTGCGCAGCAAGGTGCTTTTACCCGCACCGGACTGACCGTGCAGCACCAGGCATTCACCGGCCGCCACACTGAAATCGATCCCGCGCAACACATTGAGGACCACGCCGTGCTGCTGATGCAGGGTGAAAGTTTTCGAGAGGTCACGGACCTCGATCAAGGTATTCATCGCTCGGTTTCCACTATTGAACGGGGCTTCACGGCTGCAACACCGACGACACCAGCAGTTGCGAATAAGGGTGCTGCGGATCGTCGAGGATCTGATCGGTCAGCCCGGTTTCCACCACCCGCGAGCGGCGCATCACCATCAAACGGTCAGCCAGCAGACGCGCAACAGCGAGATCGTGGGTGACAATTACCACCGCCAGATCCAGTTCACGCACCAGTCCGCGCAACAAATCGAGCAAGCGCGCCTGCACCGAGACATCGAGGCCACCGGTTGGCTCGTCCATGAACACCAACCGTGGACTCGACACCAGATTGCGGGCGATTTGCAGGCGCTGCTGCATGCCGCCGGAGAAGGTCCGGGGCAGGTCATCGATGCGCTGCGGATCGATTTCCACCTGACTCAACCAGTCGAGGCCGGCCCCGCGCAGCTGCTGATAATTGCGCACACCCTGGGCCATCAGGCGCTCACCGATGTTGGCGCCAGCGGACACGCCCATGCGCAAACCATCACGCGGGCTCTGTTCGACGAACCCCCATTCGGTGCGCAGCAAGGTGCGACGTTCGGCTTCGCTGGCGCTGTACAGGTCCAGCCATTGGTCCTGTTTGTCGCGGTAACCGATGCTGCCGCGCTGCGGCGGCAGGCGGCCGCTGAGCAGCGAGAGCAAGGTGGATTTGCCCGAGCCGGATTCGCCGACAATTCCCAATACTTCACCGGGGTACAGGTCGAAACTGACGTCTTGGCAGCCCTTTTCCGGCCCGTACAACAGCGACAGATCACGCACTCGCAGCAGCGGTTCAGTGGACACGGACAGATCGTTTTTCAGCGCCTGGTTCATTGGCCCTGCTCCTGCTGGCTGACGCGCTGGGCGCAGTAATAAGTGTCGGAACAGACGAAGCTCTGGGTGCCGGCGTCGTCGAGAATCAGCTCGTCGAGGAACGATTCACGGCTGCCACAAATCGCGCAGCACGCTTCCCACTTCTGCGCTTCGAAGGGATGATCCTCGAAGTCGAGGCTGGTGACCTTGGTGTAAGGCGGCACCGCGTACAGACGCTTCTCGCGGCCAGCGCCGAACAACATCAGCGCCGGGCTCATGTCGAGCTTCGGGTTGTCGAATTTGGGGATCGGCGACGGGTCCATCACGTAGCGCTCGTCGACCATCACCGGGTAGGCGTACGCCGTGGCGATATGGCCGAAGGTCGCGATGTCTTCGTAAAGCTTGACGTGCATGACCCCGTAATCGTTGAGGGCGTGCATGGTCCGGGTCTCGGTTTCCGACGGTTCGATGAAGCGCAGCGGCTCCGGAATCGGCACCTGGTAAACCATGATCTGATCGGCGTGCAGCGGGGTTTCCGGGATGCGGTGACGGGTCTGGATCACCGTCGCGTCAGGCGTGCTTTCGGTGGTTTCGACGCCTGCGGTGCGGGCGAAGAAGCGGCGGATCGACACGGCGTTGGTGGTGTCGTCGGCGCCCTGATCGATGACCTTGAGCACGTCTTCGTCACCGAGAATCGCGGCGGTCAACTGCATGCCACCGGTGCCCCAACCGTAAGGCAGCGGCATCTCGCGACCACCGAACGGCACCTGATAACCGGGGATCGCCACGGCCTTGAGCAAGGCGCGGCGGATCATGCGTTTGGTCTGTTCATCGAGGTAGGCGAAGTTGTACGCCGCATCGCGCACGGGTGCCTGGCTCACGTCATTCATGGTTTTGGCCCTCGGCAGGCTTGCGCAGTTTGCGGATCAGTTCCAGTTCGGCCTGGAAGTCGACGTAGTGAGGCAGCTTGAGGTGCGAGACGAAGCCGGCGGCCTCGACGTTGTCGCAGTGCATCAGCACGAATTCTTCCTGCTGCGCCGGGGAAACAACTTCTTCGTTGTATTCGTCGGCGCGCAACGCACGGTCCACCAGCGCCATGCCCATGGCCTTGCGCTCGGCGTGTCCGAAGGCCAGGCCGTAGCCGCGAGTGAACTGCGCCAGCTCCGTGGCCGAGCCGACGAACTGGTTGACCATCTCGCACTCGGTGACTTCGATGCTGCCCAGGTTGATCGCAAAACCCAGCTCTTCAGGGTCGATCCAGACCTCGACTTCGCCGATGCGGATTTCACCCGCGAAGGGGTGGTTGCGGCCATAACCGCGTTGGGTCGAATAGCCCAGCGCCAACAGGAAACCTTCGTCGCCACGGGCCAGGGCTTGCAGGCGTTGAGCGCGACTGGCGGGCAACTCCAGCGGGTCGCGGGTGATGTCGGCCACGCTTTCGCCGCTGTCGGATTCGGTCTTGATCAGGCCTTCCTGCGCCAGCAAACCGAGGACTCGCGGGCACGCTTCGAGGCTGGCATTCGGCGTGGTTTGCGGCCCCGGATATTCGCCTTCGGCCAGCAAGGCAAAGTCCAGCAGACGGTGGGTGTAATCGAAGGTCGGCCCCAGCAGTTGCCCGCCCGGCACGTCCTTGAAGGTCGCGGACAAGCGTCGGCTGAGCTGCATGCTCTGGGTATCGATCGGCAGGCTCGGGTTGAAGCGCGGCAACGTGGTGCGGTAGGCGCGCAGCAGGAAGATTGCTTCCACCAGATCCCCCGCCGCTTGCTTGATCGCCAGCGCGGCGAGTTCTTCGTCGTACAGCGAGCCTTCGCTCATCACCCGCGCCACTGCCAGCGGCAGTTGCTGACGGATCTGCTCGACACTCAACTCAGTGACTGCGGTATCGCCCCGACGTTTTTTTGCCAGCAGGCGGTGGGCATTGTCGATGGCCTGTTCGCCACCCTTGACGGCTACGTACATCAGGCACGCTCCTCTGCGATGCGGGTACTGCGCGGCAAACCGATCAGGTCGTGGCCGGCAGTGAAAAACAGGTCGAGGCCACGGGGAAATTCGTTGCGACGTTCACGTTCGCGCCACAAGCCATCGGCTACCGGCAGCGCCACGTCGTGTTCGCTTTCAATCCCCGGTCCACGCCACTTCAGCCCTGCCCCGCCATCGAGACTGGGCAGCTGAATGAACAAAGTGCAGGACTGGTCGGGATAACGATCATTGCCGGTGTCGAAACCGCTCAGGTCGAGCAGATCCTCGGTGGCAAGCAAGGCGAATCGCGCGTCTTCACGCTGGGTCGTCAGCGGGCAACCACAGTGGAACGCCAGGTTGGCGCGGATCAGCGGTGTGTCGAAGGACGGCGCCAGCCACAGCGGTGTGTCGACATCGAACATTGCCAGGCACAGTGCATATGTCGCGGGTGCCAGGCCTTCAAGGGTCGGCGTGGGGTGCAACGTCTGGATCAGACCGGGACCGGCCAAGGCCTTGAGTGCAGCGCGAAATCCGCGCTGGGCATCCAGCACCGGGTCGCTGAAGGCCGGTTGCAACAGCTGTGCGCTCATCAGTTTTCTCCTCGCACGAGGGTGAAAAATTCGACTTTGGTGGCGGCGGTTTCCGCCTCTTTTTGTGCCCGGCGCTCAGCTTGAGCGCCAGCCAGAGGCGTGATCATGTCCGCCAGCCAATGGCGTTGTTGCACGCCCTGCAAATGCGCGTCGGCCAGGGCGGCCAGTTCGGCGTGAACCTTGTCGCGCCCCGCCAGATAGCTGTAGCCGGTGCGGCCATCGGCCAGGCGCACCACGCAGCGGGTCACGCTCATTTCGCCGACGTTGAACGGCGCGCCATTGCCGCCCATGCGGCCACGGACCAGGGTCATGCCGATTTCCGGGGCGCGGATCAGTTGGTACTCAACGTCGCGCAGCGCATCCTCAAAGGGCTGCAATTCACTGCGACGGGCGCGGGCCAGTACGCCGATCCAGTGCTGCCGTTCGGCGTGAGGAACAGGGTTTTGCATGGCATTCTCCATCAGGTGACGACCTGGTACTGGAAGCGATCCGAACGGCTGGTGGACTGGGCCAGCTCCACCGCACGGCCGTCGCGGTCGCGGGAAAGGGTGAAGACACTCAGCGCCGGCAGATGCCGGGGCATCATCAGCAGCGCGGCTTCTTCGCGGTTGGGCAATCGGGCGCCGATCAGGCTCTGGGTACGGGTCAGCGGCAGGTCCCGTTCGCTCAGGTATTTGCGCAAAGAGCCACCGACGTAGTCGGCCAGCAGCGGCGCGTGAGTGGCGCAGTAGCGATGGCGGATCAGGCTGACCGGTTGATTGTCGAGCTTGCGCAAGGTCTGCAATTCGATCATCGGCGCCATCTCGGCGATGCCCAGATATTGGGCTTCTTCGCGGCTGGCAAAGCAGTAACGGCGCTTGAGCAACAATGCTTCGACGCCATGCCCCTGGGCCGACAGCGACTGGCTGTAGGCACTGTCGGCGGTCATCGAATAAATCAGCGGCCGCTCCAGCACTTGGGTACCTTTGCCCTGGCGGCGCAACAGGCTGCCTTCGAACACCAGTTCATCGATGGCACGGCGCAAGGTGTGGCGATTGACGCCGAAGCGCTCGGCCAGCATCACCTCGCCCGGCAGGAAATCCCCGGCGCGGTACTCCGCCAGCTCCCGCCGCAGGATGTCGGCCAATTCGCGGTACACCGGCTCATCTTGTCTAGACAACTGCATGCTTTAAAAAAAGCGCCCGGGGGCACCCCTCCGAAAAAGTCAGATGAACTGCTTGCGCAGGCGTTGCGACAGGATGTCGATCAGGCTGACGATGACGATGATCACCAGCAGCACGGCGCAGGTCTGCGTGAACTGGAAGGCGCGGATGTTCTCCCACAGAATCACGCCTATCCCGCCTGCGCCGACCATTCCCACCACCGTCGCCGAACGCACGTTGGCCTCGAAGCGGTACAACGCGTAGGACACCCACAGCGGCATCACTTGCGGAATCACGCCGTAGATCACCTCTTGCAAGGCACTGGCACCAGTGGCGCGAACGCCTTCGACCGGGCCGGGATCAATCGCTTCGACGGCTTCGGCGAACAGCTTGGCGAGTACGCCGGTGGTGCTGATCCACAGCGCCAATACCCCGGCAAACGGCCCCAGCCCGACGGCCACCACGAACAACATGGCGAAGACCATTTCGTTGATCGAGCGGAACGCATCCATCACCCGGCGCAGCGGTTGGTGGATCCACCACGGTGTGATGTTTTCCGAGCAGAGAATGCCCAGCGGCACCGAGCAGACAATCGCCAGCACCGTGCCCCACAGGGCGATTTGTACGGTGACGAGCATTTCCTTGAGGTACATGCGCCATTCATGGAAATCCGGCGGGAAGAAGTCCCCGGCGAACGTCGCCATGTTTCCCGAGTCGCGGTACAACGCCATCGGATTCATTTCAGCGCCGTGCCAGGCCCAGGCCAGCAGGACCAGAAACAGGCCCCAAGCGGCGTATTGCGGCCAGGTACGCTTTCCAACAGCTTCAGCGTGCAGAGTGGTCATGAGGGTTCTCTAGATTGCGTAATGCAGAACCTGCAGGAGCGAGCCTGCTCGCGATGGTCGTCAACGATGACGCGGGAAACCGGGAGAAACGCGGTGTCCATACGTTCATCGACGGAACGCCGCCCGGAGCAGGCTCGCTCCTACCGGGGTTAGCCGTTGGCTGCGGATTTTTTGTCGGCGGTTTTGTCGAGCAAGGTGATGCGCTCTTGCAGCTTCGCCAGCTCGGCATCGATCTCGGCCAGTTTTTTGGTTTTATCGGCCGCATCAAGCTTGGTGTCCGCAGTGATCGTGGTGCGTTGCTTGAACAACTCGAGCTGACGAATCGGCAGCAACTGGTCGTCGCTGGACTTCAGGAACATGCCCAGTTGCATGCCCTTGAGCACCGCTTTCTCTTCGTCGGTGTCGCCGTAGCTGAAGATGAAATCGCGGATCTTGCTCTTCTCGCTGTCACTCAGCGCTTTGCTCCACACCAACGGGTCGGCAGGGATCAGCGGCGACTTCCAGATCACTTTCAGCAGCGCAGCTTTGTCGGGCTGGGTGACTTCCAGGCGATCCCAGCTTTCGGTGTTGAACGTCGCCACATCCAGTTGCCCCTTGGCCACGCTCAAGGCGTTGACCTCATGGCTGGAATTGAGCGTGCGCTTGAACGCGGTGGCAGCATCGACGTTGTTCTTGGCGAACACGTAGTAGCCCGGCACCAGATAGCCCGAGGTGGAGTTCGGATCACCGTTGCCGAAGGTCAGGTTCTTGGCGTCTTTGAGCATGTCGTCGACCGAGTTGATCGGGCTGTCTTTGCGCGCGATCAACACGCTCCAGTAACCGGCAGCGCCACTGGCTGCAGCGGTCTGGGCGAAGATCTCGCCGTTGGAACGGTCCACGGCTTCGATGGCGGCCTTATTGCCCAGCCACGCCACATCGACCTTGTTGAAACGCATGCCCTGGATCAGGCCGGCATAGTCGGAAGCGAATGTGGCGTTGATCTTCAAGCCGGTTTGCTTCTGCATGTCATCGAGGAATGGCTGCCAGACGCTCTTGAGGTTTTGCGAAGACTCGGTGGACATGATGCCGAAGTTGATGGCTTTTTCTTCAGCCTGGGCGGTGCCCATCAAACAACCGGTGAGCAGTGCTGCACCAGCAAAAACGCGACCGATACGGTTCAACATGGAAAAGTTTCCTGAGGGTGAACGGTTGGGGAATCCGGAGTGATCAAACACGCGCCAGCACCAGCCGGGGTGCAGCTTCGTTGTGACGGGAAGGCTCGGAGCACATGAGGCTGGTGTCGATGTCGGCACCGTACAGATCGTTGAGGAACGCGCCACTGAGCTCAGTACCCGGGCCATCGAAATGAATCCGACCGGCCTTCAGCGCCACGGCGCGCGGGCAATAGCGGGTGGCGTAGTCGACCTGATGCAGGGTCACCACCACGGTCTTGCCGTCGCGGCGATTGATGTCGGCGAGGATTTCCATGACCTTGCGCGCCGATTCCGGATCCAGAGAGGCGATCGGCTCGTCCGCAAGGATGACTTCGGCACGCTGGGTCAGCGCACGGGCAATCGCCACGCGTTGCTGCTGCCCACCTGACAGGGTCGAGGCGCGCTGTGCGGCGAGGTCAGCCAGGCCGACGCGGGCCAGGGACTCCATGGCGAACTGTTTTTCCTCGGCATTGAACAGGCCCAGGTTGCCACGCCAGCGCGGCATGCGGCCCAGGCAACCGAGCAGCACGTTGTCGAGCACGCTCAGGCGATTGACCAGGTTGAACTGCTGGAAGATGTAGCCGATGTCGGCGCGCAAGCGGCGCACCTTGCCATTGAGCCGTCCGCTCGCCTGTACTTCCCGCCCCAGCACTTTGACGCTGCCACCGTTGTTTTTATCGCAACAGGCCAGGCCCGCGAGATGGCGCAACAAGGTGGATTTGCCGGAGCCGGACGCGCCGATCAGCGCGACCATCTCACCGGCCGCGATGCTCAGTTCGAGGTCGACCAGTGCGGTCTTACGCGCAAAGGTCTTGTTCAGATGATCGACATGGATAGCTGCGTTCATGGGCTTCTCTGTCTGGTTGAACAGCCGTCCGTGGCCGTATTTGAGTTCAACAGACTTTAGGCACGTCGCATGTCAGCCCTATGACTTGCACATGTCACTGGGTGAATCATTTGATGAAGGTTTTGTGAAAGGTTGAGCTGGAGGGCTGCCGCGTTTGGTCTTGATTCACCCGCCCCCTCGGGAGGCTGAGTGGAGGTGTTTATCCGGGGATTGGCGCGCAGCGCCGTTCGACGCAGTCGAACTCATTGCATGTAGGTCGAAGCGAAGCCGACCGGAGGGCAATGCCCCCGGATGAATACCGGAGCGAAGGAACGCCGAGCCTCAGCGAGGCGCCGTACGTAAGGGGCGAGCGTTTTTTGCTTACTTTTTTAGGCGCTTGTAAAAAAGTGAGTCGCCGTAAGGGCGAAACCATAAGCCGTCGTTACCGCAGGAATGGATATGTACCCGGTCAACCAAAGTCAGGCCGCCTTCGCGAACAAGCCCATTCCCAAAAAGTTCACACGCCGCCCGAAACACACTCAACGCCCACAAAAAAGGCGACCCGAAGATCGCCTCTCTGCGTTACTGCTCGAACTGCCGTCCCAACCCGCCCGGCACCCCGTGGATATCCGTCTCCTCCCAAGGCCCTTTCGGGCTGATCGAACGGCTCCAGCCATTATCCCAACGGTAGTAAGTCCGCTGGCGATAGAAGGTATTGGGTTGGTCATCAAGCACATAAACCCCCAGCTTCTGATCCCAATGACTGTTCCCGCCCGGCGGCGGCGCGAAGCTGGCCGAGGTACGCGGCATCGGCTTGGCCGGTTTGGCCGGGACGCTCGGTTTGCTCGGGGTGGGCGACGTCGATGGCGTAGGTTTGGGCTGCGACGGCGGCATCGGTGTCGGGGTCGGCTGTTCCGGTGGACGCTGGACCGCACAAGCGCTTAACCCCAAAACAGCGCTGAGCAGGGCAATACGAGCAATGGCGGTCATGGTGGCGTTTCCTGTTATTTATCCGGGCTGTCGATGGTCAGTTGTTGTAGCGCGGTGGTGCTGCTGGCCAGGGGCTGACTGCGACCGATCCACTCGCCTGCCGTTGGTTTGCCGGCACGGGAAATGCGCGCAACCAGTTGGACTTCAGGAAAGTTCGACAGTTTCAATTGCGGCATCATTGCATCGGCATCGCCCAGTTCGACGGTGACCGGCAGGTCTGCCACGGTCAGGCGCTTGACCGCCAGCGGAGCCGGTGGACCGGATACCGCACGGGCGAAAATGAATACGCTGTCGCCGGGCTGGACCTTGGTTTTGAGCTCCGCTGCCAGATCGACGCTGACCTTGAGCAGTGCCGCAGCCTTCGCCACAGGTGCTGTTGCAACCTTGCCGCCACTGGTCACCAGCTTCTCCGTGGCCCGGGTAATGCCGCCTTGCAACGCCTCGCGAGACTTGTCCTCAGGCGCCAGTTGCGCCAGAAGCCGGTTCCAGTAGTCGATGGCATCCTGATAACGCTCGCTTTCAAACGCGGCGATGCCTAGCAGGCCGAGGCTGGTGACTTCTTTCGGATCGGCCTTGAGGGCTTCATCCGTCAGGGCCTGGACTTTGTCCGACCACTTCTTGCCATCGGCGAAATACTGCGCCTGGGCCCATTGGCCTAGCAGTTCCGGCTCGCGACCGGCGAGGCTCACCGTGCGCTCGAACATCTTCGCCGCATCCGCAGGACGATCCTGCGCCATGTAGGTACGAGCGAGGAAATACACGCCTTCTGCGGAATCCGGTTGAGCGGCGACGGTGCGCTCCAGGCGACGGGTCATTTCTTCCATCGTTTGCGGTGCATGGGCGAATTCGCGGGTCAGTTCGACCTTGTCGCTGGCACCGTAATGCAAGTACAAGCCCAGACCGAGAACCGGCACCAGAACTGCCGCCAGCAATGGCAAGGGCTTGCCCAAACGAGACACCCGCGGCGCTTCGACCCCCTCGGTGTCCGCCAGCAACTCCCGGGCTGCCTCGGCGCGCCCGGTATCCATCTGCGCCGCATCAAGCACGCCCTCTTCCTGCTGAGTCTGCAACTCAGCCACGCGCTCCTGATACAAGGCGACGTTCAGGGCGGTACGATCCTCTTCGAGTTGTGCACGACGACTGCGCAGGATCGGGATCAACAGAAAACTCAGGGCAACCAGTAGCAGCAGACCTGCAGCAAGCCAGAAATCAATCATTCTTGGTTTTTATCCAACAGGTGGTCGAGGCGCGAGCGCTCCTCGGCGGAAAGCTCATCCTTGGTGTCAGAGCGTTGCACACGACGGCGGCGCACGATCACCGCGATGATCACCACACCGCCAAGCAGCAGGCCGGCCGGGCCGAACCAGAGCAGCGCGGTCTTGGCGTTCAGGGCTGGTTTGTAGCGCACGAAGTCACCGTAGCGATCGACCATGAAGTCGATGATCTGCTGGTTGTCCTTGCCCTCGCCGAGCATGCGGAAAATTTCCTTGCGCAGGTCGGCGGCGATCGGTGCGTTGGAGTCGGCAATATCCTGGTTCTGACACTTGGGGCAACGCAGCTCCTTGGTCAGCTCGCGAAAGCGCTCGCGATCGCCTTCCTTGGCGAACTCGTAGGTGTCGATGGCTGCATGTGCGACGCCGGCCATGCTCAAGCCCAGAACAGCGGCGGCAATCCAGCGCTTCATGGCTTGGCCTCGTCGACCAGCGCCTGATATTTGGCCGCCAGTTTTTCGCGCCAGACCTGCTCGTCGATCACGCCGACAAACTTGTCACGGATGATGCCCTTGGCGTCGATGAAGAAGGTTTCCGGCGCGCCATACACGCCGAGGTTCAGGCCCAGCGAGCCTTCATCGTCACGAATGTCCAGCACATAGGGGTTGTGGAATTCGCTCAGCCACTTCAAGGCATCGGCATTGACGTCCTTGTAGTTGATGCCGTAGATCACCACGCCCTGCCCGGCCAGCTTGTTCAGCACCGGGTGCTCGACCCGGCAGGAAATGCACCAGGTACCCCAGACATTGACCAACGCCGGTTTGCCGAGGATGTCGGCACGGGTCAGGGTCTTGTCGCCCTGCACCGCCGGCAGGGAAAACTCCGGGAACGGCTTGCCGATCATCGCCGAAGGCAACTCGGCCGGGTTCAGGTACAGCCCACGGTACAGAAATACGGCGACCACCAGAAAAATCGCCAGTGGCAACAACATCAACCAACGTCTCATGCAGTGGCTCCCGACATGCCCAGTGCTTCGCGCACACGGCTTTTCACCTTGACCCGATAACGCCGATCCAGCGCCGCCAGCAATCCGCCCAAACCGGTCAGCAGGCCGCCGAACCAGATCCAGCGCACGAACGGTTTGACGTGAACGCGCACGGCCCAGGCGCCATCGCCAAGGGGTTCGCCGAGGGCAACGTAGATGTCACGGGTAAAACCGGCGTCGATCCCGGCTTCGGTCATCACCGAGTTCTGCACGGTGTAGAGACGCTTCTCCGGGTGCAGCACGCTGACTTCCTTGCCGTTGCGGATGACGCGAACAGTGCCCTTGTCGGAGGTGAAGTTGGGGCCTTCGTAGTGCTTGGCCCCTTCGAACACGAAGTGATAACCGGCCAGGTCCATGGACTCGCCCGGTTCCAGGCGCAGGTCACGCTCGGCGCTGTTCTGGCTCGACAACACGACACCCAGGGCGCATACGGCGATGCCCAGGTGCGCGACCTGCATGCCCCAGTAGCTGCGGGTCAGGGTCGGCAAGCCCTTGATCAGGCCTTTGTGCCGGGTCTTGTCGAAGATGTCACGCACGCCGGCCAGCAACACCCAGGCCGCGAGCATGAAGGTCGCCAGGACCGCCCAGTTGAAATCGCCATACGCAATACCGGCCACAACGGCCAGGGCGGCGCTGCCGAGCAGTACCGGCGTGAGCATGCTCAACAGCCATTTCACCGGCGTGTCTTTCCAGCGCACGATCATACCGACTGCCATCACCACCATCAGCAACGCCATCAACGGAATGAACAGCGCGTTGAAGTACGGCGGGCCGACCGACAGTTTGGCGCCCGTCATGGCATCGAGAATCAGCGGATACAAAGTGCCCAGCAGGATCATCGAAGCCGCTACCACCAGCACCAGGTTATTGCCCAGCAACAGCGTTTCCCGCGACCACAGATTGAAGCCGACCTGGCTCTTGACCACCGGCGCGCGCAGGGCGAACAGGGTCAACGAACCACCGACCACAAACAGCAGGAAAATCAGGATGAACACGCCACGCTCCGGGTCGGAGGCAAAGGCGTGCACCGAAGTCAGTACGCCGGAACGCACGAGAAAGGTGCCCAGCAGGCTCAAGGAGAACGCGGCGATGGCCAGCAGCACCGTCCAGCTCTTGAACACGCCACGTTTCTCCGTGACCGCCAGGGAGTGAATCAGCGCGGTGCCAACCAGCCATGGCATGAACGAGGCGTTTTCCACCGGGTCCCAGAACCACCAGCCGCCCCAGCCGAGTTCATAGTAGGCCCACCACGAACCGAGGGTGATGCCGATACCGAGGAAGGCCCAGGCCACGATGGTCCATGGACGCGACCAGCGTGCCCACGCGGCATCCAGGCGTCCGCCCATCAGCGCCGCAATGGCGAAGGCGAAGGCCACGGAAAACCCGACGTAACCCATGTACAGCATCGGCGGGTGAACGATCAGGCCGATGTCCTGCAACAACGGATTAAGGTCGGCGCCATCGGTGGGCACTTGCGGCAGAATGCGCTTGAACGGGTTGGAGGTCATGATCAGGAACAGCAGGAAACCGGTGCTGATCATGCCCATCACCGCCAGCACGCGGGCCAGCATGACTTGCGGCAACTGCCGGGAGAACACCGATACCGCGAAGGTCCAGCCACCCAGAATCAACGCCCACAACAGCAAGGAACCTTCGTGGGCACCCCACACGGCACTGAACTTGTAGTACCAGGGCAAGGCGCTGTTGGAGTTATTGGCCACATAGGCGACGGAAAAATCATCCACCATGAAGGCATAAGTCAGACAGCCGAAGGCAAACGCCAGAAAGGTGAACTGCCCCCAGGCGGCCGGCTGGGCCAGGCTCATCCACAGGCGGTCACCGCGCCAGGCACCGAGCAACGGCACCACGGCTTGGGCCAGGGCGAAGCACAGGGCCAGGATCATGGCCAGGTGCCCAAGTTCGGGAATAAAGATACCGGACGTCATGGATCAACCCTCCTTCGCGGGCGTTGGAGCTGATTGACCGCTGTCTTTCAAAGCCTTGGTCACTTCCGGCGGCATGTACTTTTCATCGTGCTTGGCCAGCACTTCGTCGGCCACTACCACGCCATCGGCGTTGATCTTGCCCAAGGCGACAATGCCCTGCCCTTCGCGGAACAGGTCCGGCAGGATGCCGCGGTAGGTGATGGTCACGGATTTGTTGAAGTCGGTGACGACAAACTTCACATCCAGGGAATCGCCGGAGCGCTGCAGCGAGCCCGCCTCGACCATGCCGCCGGCACGGATGCGCGTGTCCTGCGGGGCTTCACCGTTGGCGATCTGGGTCGGTGTGTAAAACAGATTGATGTTCTGCTGCAGGGCGCTCAGGGCCAGGCCGACGGCAGCGCCGACCCCGACCAGGATCGCGAGAATGATGATAAGACGCTTTTTGCGCAGCGGATTCACTTGCCGTTCTCCCGGCGCAGACGACGCGCCTCTTGTTGCAGATACCGCTTGCGGGCCAGGATTGGCGCCGCCACGTTGAGGGTCAGCACCGCCAGGCAGATGCCATAGGCTGACCAGACATACAGGCCATGATGACCCATGGCGATGAAGTCGCCGAATGAAGCAAAACTCATCGAGCGGCCTCCAGGCTGTTTTCCACTTCGGCTTTGACCCAACTGGCCCGGGCTTCGCGCTTGAGCACTTCAAGGCGCATGCGCAGCAGCAGGACCGCGCCGAAGAAACAGTAGAAACCCAACGCCGTCAGCAGCAGTGGCAGCCACATCTCGGCGGGCATCGCCGGTTTTTCCGTGAGGGTGAAGGTCGCGCCCTGGTGCAGGGTGTTCCACCACTCTACCGAGTATTTGATGATCGGGATGTTGATCACACCAACAATCGCCAGCACCGCACAGGCCTTGGCCGCGCTGTCACGATTGCTGATGGCGTTGCCCAGCGCAATGAGACCGAAGTACAGGAACAGCAGGATCAACATGGACGTCAGGCGTGCATCCCAGACCCACCACGAGCCCCAGGTCGGTTTGCCCCAGATCGCCCCGGTGACCAGCGCCACGGCGGTCATCCAGGCACCGATGGGCGCGGCGCATTGCAGGGCGACGTCGGCCAGTTTCATTTTCCAGACCAGGCCGACGATGCCGCACACGGCCAGCATCACGTAGATGGACTGCGCCAGCATGGCAGCCGGGACGTGGATGTAGATGATGCGAAAGCTGTTGCCCTGCTGGTAATCCGGCGGCGCGAAGGCCAGGCCCCAGACCACGCCAATGCCGATCAGCAGCAACGCCGCGACGCTCAGCCAGGGCAGCAGTTTGCCGCTGATGCCGTAAAACCATTTGGGCGAGCCAAGCTTGTGAAACCACGTCCAGTTCATACTCTGTTTCCGTCACGGTTGCTCTTTACTGTGAAGAGCCAGGGCCTGCTTTTTTTCAAAAGGAGTGGTTAATTTTTAACCAGGCCTCATTATTATTCGCCGACGCTGATCTTCAGGCCAGCGGCTATTGCAAAAGGTGTCAGAGTTATCGCCAGGGCGGTCAGGCTGCCAAGCCACAGGAGATAACCGGTCGCCGGCATGCCCTGCAAGGCTGCCTGCAAGGCGCCACTGCCAAGGATCAACACCGGGATGTACAGCGGCAGAATCAGCAGCGCCAGCAACAGGCCGCCGCGCTTCAATCCCACCGTCAATGCCGCGCCCACTGCACCGAGCAGGCTCAGCACCGGTGTACCGAGCAGCAACGAAAGCAGCAACACCGGCAGACAGGCGGCAGGCAAACCGAGCATCAACGCCAGCAAAGGCGCGAGCAACACCAGTGCCAGGCCGGAAAACGCCCAGTGTGCCAGCACCTTGGCCAAAACCAGAAGAGCCAGGGGGTGCGGCGAAAGGACCCACTGTTCGAGCGATCCATCCTCGAAATCACTACGGAAAAGCCCGTCCAGCGAGAGCAAGACCGATAAAAGTGCCGCCACCCAGACCAGTCCCGGAGACAAGGTTTGCAACAATTGAGACTCGGGTCCGACCGCCAGCGGGAACAGCGCAACCACGATGGCGAAAAATACCAGCGGATTGGCCAGTTCCGCGGGACGGCGAAACAGCAGGCGAGCCTCACGGGCGACCAACAGGCCGAACACACTCATACGGCCCAGTTCCCCAGATCAATGTTGCGATAACCGGCCGGCATCCGGCTCAGGGTGTGGTGAGTCGTCAACACCACCATGCCGCCACGTTCACAGTGGCCGGCCAAGTGTTCTTCAAGCTGCGCCACGCCTTGTTTATCGAGGGCGGTAAACGGCTCGTCGAGGATCCACAACGGCGGACTGTCCAGGTACAAGCGCGCCAGCGCGACGCGACGCTGCTGGCCGGCGGACAGGGTGTGGCACGGAACGTCCTCGAACCCACGCAGCCCGACCGCCGCCAAAGCCTGCCATATCGCCTCATGGTCAGCCGGATGATGCAAGGCACACAGCCAGCTCAGATTCTCCTCCGGCGTCAGCAAATCCTTGATCCCCGCCGCGTGACCGATCCACAGCAGATTGCGCGCCAGCTCGCTGCGTTGCGCGTTCAACGGCTGGCCATTGAGCAACACCCGGCCCGCGGTCGGCTGCATCAGCCCGCTCAGCAGGCGTAAAAGACTGGTCTTGCCACTGCCGTTGGGGCCGCTGATTTGTACCATTTCGCCACTGGCCAGTCGCAACTCGAGGTTTTCGAAGAGCAGCCGAAGGTCTCGCTCGCAGGCAAGGTCAACGGTTTGCAGGACGGGACTGGTCAAGGGATCACGGGCCTTATACGGTTCAAGTCGGCACTGGCGCGGCCGTTAAAGAGATGCAGCATAAATGCAATGACGGCTTGTTCCAGAGAGCTGCGTCAAATAATTGCAAAGTTTTCGCCATTTTTGGATACAACGGCGCCGCATTATACATGCCATGCCTTACTCTAAAGAGTGCATTTTCCTCAGGTTGTGACCGCGTATGACAGGCGAAATGAACATCCTGCCGCTACCGCAAATCCTCCCGGCGACTTCGCGCCCGCAGGTGCTCAGCGGTGAGTTGCTCAAGTTGCAGACGCCGATGGACGGGCTGATCAGCGTCGGTCAAACCGCCCAGGCCGAAGTGTTGTCGCTTAAGCAGACAGACCAGACTTTCCAGATGCTGCTCAAGGTCACACTCGACAGCGGCCGCCAGACCACGGTCCAGACTACCGGTAATCAACCGTTGGCCCTGGGCACCACACTGGTCGTCAGCCAACCCTCGGCCGGCAGCCTGGCCGTGACGGTACAACAGGCCATTGCTTCCAGCATCGCCACCCTCACCAGCCTCGACACCGCGCAACTGCCCGTTGGCACCTTGCTGCAGGGTAAAGTGCTGACCTCGCAAGTGCTGCCCCGGTTGCCCGGCCAGCCCCTGGTATTTCATTCGATGGTGAGCCTGCTCAACACCGCACTGAGCGGCAGCACCCTGAGCATCGACAGCCCGCAGCCCTTGCGCATCGGCACCTTGTTGAGCGCGCAGGTGCAGGACGCCCAGACCGTGAAATTCGTGCCTCTGAGTAGTCGTCAGGAACAACTGGCGGTGACCCGGCAACTGGTCGACCAGCAAAGTCGCCAGGGATCGCTGGATGGCTTGCTCAACCTCCTGCAGAGCCTTCCACCCTCAGACCAGACATCCGCTGAGTTGCGCAGCGCCGCTACCCGTTTGCTCGCCGGCCTGCCGGATGTTCAACAGTTGAGTACGGCCAAAGGCCTTGCCCAGGCCCTTGCCGGCAGCGGTGTGTTTCTCGAAAGCAAACTGCTCACCGGGCAAAACCCGACGCTGGCGCCCGACATGAAGGGCGATCTGCTCAAACTGGTGGCGCAATTGAGTCAGGGCCTGCCGACCAACACCAGCCTCGGCGCGATCGTTGCGGCCAACACCCTCGCCCAGACCATGCCGAGTTTCGTGCGCAACGCCCTGGGCATGCTCGGCCAGGTCAGCGCCAAACCGTCGCCGACCGGCTTTCCGCTTGCCGAGCGCCAACTGCCAGGCGCCGAGGGTGAGGATGACCTCGAACACCTGCTGCGCCTGGCCGCCGCCGCGGTTTCACGCCTGCAGAGCCACCAGCTGGCAAGCCTGGAACAAACCGGCGTCACCGCCGACGGACGGCTGATGAGCACCTGGCAGCTGGAAATCCCGATGCGCAATCTGCAAGACATCGTGCCCTTGCAGGTCAAGTTCCAGCGTGAAGAGGCCCCTGAGCACGACCACCCCAATGAGCGCCGCGAAGAACGCGAAACGAAACAACAACTATGGCGTGTAGAGCTGGCCTTCGACATGGAACCCTTGGGCCCCTTGCAGATTCAGGCACAGTTGATCAAAGGCAGCCTGTCCAGTCAGCTGTGGGCCGAACGGCCTTATACCGCCAGCCTGATTGAAAGTAACCTGGCCGCTCTGCGCGAACGCCTGCTGTCCTGCGGCCTGAACGTCGGCGACCTCGACTGTCACCACGGCTCGCCGCCCCAAGGCCCCCAAACCCGCCTCGATCAACGCTGGGTCGACGAAACCGCATGAAAAACCCCAACGCCCCACGCCAGGCCATCGCCCTCAAATACGACGGCAGCCACGCCCCTACCCTCACCGCCAAGGGCGACGAAGAACTGGCCGAAGAAATCTTGCGCATTGCCCGCGACTGCGAAGTGCCAATCTATGAAAACGCCGAGCTGGTGAGAATGCTGGCGCGCATGGAGCTGGGGGACAGTATTCCTGAGGAGCTGTATCGGACGATTGCCGAGATCATTGCGTTTGCCTGGAACTTGAAGGGGAAGTTTCCGGCGGGGCAGGATCCGGATGCGCCGAGGGTGGAGAAGGATATTAGCGAACGCGGGGATGACTATTGAGGTTTCGAGGACGCCCTCGCGAGCACGCTCCATCAGGTAATCTGCGGTGAACACATGTTCTGTGCCGGACATAGAACCACTGTAGGAGCGAGCACGCTCGCGATGGAGGTATGAGCGCCGCGTTTCTCCAGGAGACCCGCGTCATCGTTAACGTCCATCGCGAGCATGCTCGCTCCTACAGATTTCTATCAGTGCTTGTGCAACTTGCTCATCAACTCCGCCTCAGCCTGGGTCAAGCCACAGGACTGAGTCAGTTCATCAACGCTGGCGCCCATGCCGACCAGCCGCGCCGCCTGGGCGAACGACAGGCTGGTTGGGTCGCGCTGTTCCAGCTGGGCCAGTTTGTCCGGCAGCGGCGCGACGATCGAGCGCAGTTCGTGCAGGTCTTCGCCCATGCGCACATTGCCGTTCTGATAATCGTCAACGCGCTTGGCCAGGTCCTTGATGCGCTGTTCGCGCAGCACATCGCCCTTGGCCTGTTGTGCGGCAATCAGTTTCTGCGCGCGAATGTACGCCAGGAACATTGCCAGGGTGCCTGCCCAGAACAGGAACAGGACAATGACCGCAACCTCGAGAATCAATCAGATGTTCTCCAGTTCCGACCATTCTTCTTCGCTCATCATTTTGTCGAGTTCGACCAGGATGAGCAGTTCGTTGTTCTTGTTGCACACGCCTTGAATGAACTTGGCGGACTCTTCGTTACCGACGTTCGGCGCGGTCTCGATTTCCGACTGCCGCAGGTAAACCACCTCGGCCACGCTGTCGACCATGATCCCGACCACTTGCTTGTCGGCTTCGATGATGACGATACGGGTGTTGTCGCTGATCTCGGCATTCATCAGGCCGAAGCGCTGGCGGGTGTCGATCACGGTGACGACGTTGCCGCGCAGGTTGATGATGCCCAGCACGTAGCTGGGGGCACCGGGAACCGGGGCGATTTCGGTGTAACGCAGCACTTCCTGGACGCGCATCACGTTGATGCCGTAGGTCTCGTTGTCCAGCTTGAAGGTGACCCATTGCAGGATCGGATCTTCGGAACCCTTTGCCGCCGTTGCCTTGTCGTTCATACCCTGCCCCCTCAAAAAACCGCCCTGGCGGTGTGTGTTCCGTGCGACGCCATCGAGTGGCGTCGCTAGTCTGTTATTCGGCTTATGTGTGCTTGTGGATCGGCTTGACGCCGGCCATTTGCTTTGCCCCGCCACTGGCGATCAATTCGGCCAGCGAGGCGACATCAAGCAAAGCGCACATGTGTTCGATCACCGTGCCGGCCAGCCATGGCCGCTGACCTCGATGACTTCTCCATTTGATTTCGTTCGGGTCCAGGCGCAATGAGCGGCTGACCTGATGCACCGCCAGACCCCACTCGTAGCCCTGGACCGAAATGACGTATTGCAGGCCCTGCCTGAAATCGTCGCGGTATCGATCCGGCATGACCCAACGCGCGGTATCCAGCACCTTCAGGTTGCCGGCCTGACTGGGCAGGATGCCCAGGAACCACTCCGGCTGGCCGAACAACGGCGTCAGCTCTTGGCCGGCCAGGGAATAGATCGATCCCAGGCACACCAACGGCACCGCCAGGGTCAACCCGGCAACATCGAACAGCAGGCATTCGAAAGGCTCTGCCGCCCAGGCCGGACGACCGTCGGCTTGCACAGGTGGCGGCGTGTTGCCCGGTGGCAGATGCACTTCGACCACCGGTGGTACCAGGGCCTGGGGCACCTCGACCGAAGACTCCACGAGGGCTTGCGGCACTTCGACCACCGGCGCCACTAGCGCTTGCAGCAGCGGTGCGATGGTCGAAACCGGTGCCAGAACGGGAGATGCTGTTTCGGTCACTACCGGCTTGGCCACAGGAACTGCAGAAGCAACGTGCGGTACGGCGACTGCAACTTTCTGTGCGTCACGTGCCTGTTCTTCGAGTACGGCGGCCTGGAATTCATCCAGTACGCCCTGCTCTTCGATAGCCTTGACCGCTTCGACGACTTCCTCCACCACGGGGAGCGCTTCGAACGCCTCCAGGGTTGCGTCTTGCAGCAGATTGTCCAGATAAGACTGCAACGCCAGTTGCGGGCGCGATGTCGTGTTGACCAGTCGACTCATGAGCGCTCACCTGCAGAAGCGACGGAGCGACGATTCCACTTGCTCGCGAAACACTCCCGGAAAACGCGATCATTCAGACAGCCCGCGCTATCGTTGTCGTCCATCGCGAGCAAGCTTGCTCCTACAAAAGCCGAGGTCATCTCAGGCCACCTGCGGGACAAGTTGTGCGGTCAGCAGATGCTTGAGAAGCGCACGGTATGCGAGGACGCCACGGCTCTTGCCGTCGAACTGTGAAGGCGTGAGCCCGGCCCGGCTGGCGTCGCGCAGCCGCGTGTCCACGGGGATGTAGCCCTGCCAGATTTCTTCCGGGAACTTGTCGCGCAACACCCGCAGCGTCCCGAGGGAGGCTTGCGTGCGGCGGTCGAACAAGGTTGGAATGATGGTGAACGGCAACGCCTGTTTGCGTGACCGGTTGATCATCGCCAGGGTGTTGACCATGCGCTCCAGGCCTTTGACCGCCAGGTGTTCGGTCTGCACCGGGATCACCAGTTGCTGGCTCGCCGCCAGGGCATTGACCATCAACACACCGAGCAAGGGCGGGCTGTCGATCACCGCGTAATCGAAGTCCTGCCACAGCTGCGCCAGACTCTTGGCAATCACCAGCCCCAGACCACTCTGGCCCGGCGACTGACGTTCAAGGGTGGCCAGGGCGGTACTGGACGGCAACAGGGAGATGCGCTTGTCGCTGGTCGACAGCAGCAACTGGCCGGGCAAGCCTTGGGGCACGCTGCCCTTATGCAAAAACAGATCGTAGTTACTGTGTTCCAGACTGTCCGGATCGTAACCGAAATAGCTGGTCATGGAGCCGTGGGGGTCGAGGTCGACGACGACCACGCGCTTGCCCGCTTCGGCCAGCAAACCGGCTAAGGCGATAGAGGAAGTGGTTTTACCAACACCACCCTTTTGATTGGCGACTGCCCAGACTCTCATTCGGATTGTTCCTCCCGGCCCAATGAACCAACCGAGAAATAGCTCAACGTGTTAATGCGGGTGACGGAGAATTGACGGCACTCTCTCGTACCGGCGCCTTGGCCGGGGTCGGTGCAGTTTGTGTGCCAGCACGCTTCAATGCCGCATCCGGTTGCGCATGAGCAGTGCCGGTGCCGGTCAGGCTGCGGCGCACATCAAGGTTGCGCGACACCACCAACACCACCCGGCGGTTGCGTGCGCGACCTTCGGCGGTCGCGTTATTGGCCACCGGCTGGAATTGACCGTAACCCACCGAGGCCAGGCGACCGGGGTTCACCCCCTGCATCGCGAGCATGCGCACGATGCTTGCAGAACGGGCCGACGACAGCTCCCAGTTGGTCGGGTATTGCGCGGTGCGGATCGGTTGATCGTCAGTAAAGCCTTCGACGTGAATCGGGTTGTCGAAGGGTTTCAGGATCGCCGCCACCTTGTCGATGATATTGAATGCAATGTCGCTGGGCATGGCGTCGCCGCTGCCGAACAACAGGCTGGAATTGAGCTCGATCTCGACCCACAACTCATTGCCGCGCACGGTCATCTGATTGGAACTGATCAGGTCACCGAAGGCCGCACTGATGTCGTCGGCAATGCTTTTGAGCGGATCGCTGGCACCGGCGACGCCGGCATCGACCTGCTCACTGTCCTTGACCAGGGGCTTGGCCGGGGTCACGGTCTTGGGCCGCTCTTCGCCGATCGGGATCGGCTTGAGGGCGCTGTCGTTATCGGCGAATACCCCGATCAACGCCTCGGAGATGATCTTGTACTTGCCTTCGTTGATCGACGAGATGGAGTACATCACCACGAAAAAGGCGAACAGCAAGGTGATGAAGTCGGCGTAGGAAACCAGCCAACGTTCATGGTTTACATGTTCTTCATGCTGGCGACGACGGGCCATGAGGTTATTCCCTTAATCCATGAAGCCCTGGAGCTTCAACTCAATGGAGCGAGGGTTTTCACCTTCGGCGATCGACAGGATCCCTTCCAGCAACATTTCGCGATAACGTGACTGGCGCAAAGCGATGGATTTGAGCTTGGCGGCGATGGGCAGCAGCACCAGGTTGGCACTGGCCACACCGTAGATGGTAGCGACGAAGGCCACGGCAATGCCGTTACCCAATTGTGACGGATCGCCCAGGTTGCCCATGACGTGAATCAGGCCCATCACCGCGCCGATAATACCGATGGTCGGCGCGTAGCCGCCCATGCTCTCGAAGACTTTGGCAGCTTCGATATCGCGGCTTTCCTGGGTGTAGAAATCAACCTCCAGAATACTGCGGATCGCTTCCGGCTCGGCACCGTCAACCAGCAGTTGCAGGCCTTTGCGCGCGTAGCTGTCGGGCTCGGCATCCGCTACACCTTCAAGGCCGAGCAAGCCTTCCTTACGGGCGGTCAGGCTCCAGTTCACCACGCGATCGATGCCACCGGCCAGATCGACACGGGGCGGGAACAGAATCCACGCCAGAATCTGCATGGCGCGCTTGAACGCGCTCATCGGCGATTGCAGCAATGCCGCACCAATGGTCCCGCCGAGCACGATCAGCGCAGCCGGGCCGTTGGCCAGTGCGCCGAGGTGGCCGCCTTCGAGATAGTTACCGCCGATGATGGCGACGAACGCCATGATGATGCCAATCAGGCTTAGAACATCCATTAGATACACGCCTCGGCCAAATGCCTGCCAATGTCGTCCAGGCTGTACACCGCGTCGGCGAGTTCAGCTTTGACGATGGCCATCGGCATGCCATAGATCACACAACTTGCTTCGTCCTGGGCCCATACAGCACTGCCAGCCTGCTTGAGCAGGCGAGCGCCTTCGCGACCGTCGGCGCCCATGCCGGTCAGCACCACCGCCAGAACTTTGTCGCCGTACGACTTGGCCGCAGAACCGAAGGTGATGTCCACGCACGGCTTGTAGTTGAGTCGGTCGTCGCCCGGGAGGATTTTCACCGCGCCCCGGCCGTCGATCATCAATTGCTTGCCGCCCGGTGCCAACAGCGCCAGGCCCGGACGCAGAATGTCGCCGTCTTCGGCTTCCTTGACGCTGATATGGCAGAGTTTGTCCAGACGCTCGGCAAACGCCTTGGTGAAGGCCGCCGGCATGTGCTGAACCAGCACGATCGGCGCCGGGAAGCTGGCCGGCAACTGGGTCAGGACGCGCTGCAGGGCAACCGGGCCGCCGGTGGAGGTGCCGATGGCAACCAGTTTGTAGGCTTTACGCTTGGGTGCCGGTGACGAATGACTGGCGGCTGGCACACGGGCCGGGATCGGAGCCGGGACCGGTCGCACGGGCGCGTTGCTGGCATAGCTGCCGATGCTCGAAGACGCAGTTGTCGGGGCAGGTGCAGCGACAGGAGCCGGGGCGCTGTAGGAGCGGACAGGACGGTTACTGCGCGAGATGCTGAGAATCTTCTCGCACAACAGTTGCTTGACCTTCTCGGGGTTGCGCGAAATGTCTTCGAAGTTCTTCGGCAGGAAGTCCACCGCACCGGCGTCCAGAGCATCAAGGGTGACGCGAGCACCTTCGTGGGTCAGCGAGGAAAACATCAGGACCGGCGTCGGGCAGCGCTGCATGATATGCCGCACTGCCGTGATGCCGTCCATCATTGGCATTTCGTAGTCCATGGTGATCACGTCGGGCTTGAGCGCCAGCGCCTGGTCGATCGCATCTTTGCCGTTGGTCGCCGTGCCGACAACCTGGATGTTCGAATCCGCCGAAAGAATTTCCGAGACGCGGCGGCGGAAAAACCCCGAATCGTCCACCACCAGGACCTTGACTGCCATAAACACTCCGTTAGACAGAGCGAGGCTCAGTCGCCCCGCTCCACCAGAATCAAATACGCCGTGTGGCGTAACGCTTGAGCATGCTCGGTACGTCGAGAATCAGCGCGATGCGGCCGTCACCGGTAATGGTGGCGCCGGACATGCCCGGGGTTCCCTGGAGCATCTTGCCCAAAGGCTTGATGACCACCTCTTCCTGGCCCACCAGTTGATCGACGACAAAGCCGATCCGCTGGGTGCCCACCGAAAGGATCACCACATGGCCTTCACGCTGCTCTTCGTGAGCGGCGGATCTGACCAGCCAGCGCTTGAGGTAGAACAATGGCAGTGCCTTGTCCCGCACGATCACCACTTCCTGGCCGTCCACCACGTTGGTGGTCGACAGGTCGAGGTGGAAAATCTCGTTGACGTTCACCAGCGGGAACGCAAACGCCTGGTTGCCTAGCATGACCATCAGGGTCGGCATGATCGCCAGGGTCAACGGCACCTTGATGACGATCTTCGAACCCTGGCCCTTGGCCGAGTAGATGTTGATCGAACCGTTGAGCTGGGAGATCTTGGTTTTCACCACGTCCATGCCCACGCCACGCCCGGACACGTCGGAGATCTCGGTCTTGGTCGAAAAGCCCGGGGCGAAAATCAGGTTGTAGCACTCGGTGTCGCTCAGTCGGTCGGCGGCATCCTTGTCCATCACTCCGCGCTTGACCGCGATGGAGCGCAGGACGTTCGGGTCCATGCCCTTGCCGTCATCGGAGATCGACAACAGGATGTGATCGCCTTCCTGTTCTGCCGCCAGGATCACCTTGCCACCCCGGGATTTGCCCGAGGCTTCGCGTTCTTCCGGTGACTCGATGCCGTGGTCGACCGCGTTGCGCACCAAGTGCACCAGCGGGTCGGCCAGGGCCTCGACGAGGTTCTTGTCGAGGTCGGTTTCTTCGCCCACCAGCTCCAGGTTGATCTCTTTCTTGAGCTGGCGAGCCAGGTCGCGAACCAGCCGCGGGAAGCGCCCGAAAACCTTCTTGATCGGTTGCATCCGGGTCTTCATCACCGCGGTCTGCAGGTCGGCCGTGACCACGTCGAGGTTCGATACGGCCTTGGACATGGCCTCATCGGCACTGTTGGCACCCAGGCGAACCAGACGGTTACGCACCAGCACCAACTCGCCGACCATGTTCATGATTTCGTCGAGTCGCGCGGTATCCACGCGTACGGTGGTCTCGGCTTCGCTGGCTGGCTTTTCCACTGGCGCCGCAGCGGCGGCACGAGCTGGAGCCGGAGCAGCGGCAGGCGCTGGCACTTTTGCTTCGGGCGCCTTGGCAACCGGTTTGGCTGCCACGGCCTTAACGACGGAAGTCGCAACGGCGGCATTGCCGCCATCCACCGCCGTGGCGGTACCGACTTCGCTGAATTTGCCTTTGCCGTGCAATTCGTCGAGCAGCGCTTCGAACTCGTGATCGGAAATCAGATCGCTGCCGGCCGCCGCTGCAGTCGGCGCCGCGGGTGCAGGCACCGCAGCAATGGCCGACTCCAGGGCCTCGACAGCAAAATTACCCTTGCCATGCAACTGGTCCAGCAGTGCTTCAAATTCGTCGTCAGTAATATCGGAACTGTCGCCCGCCGCTTTCGGCGCCTCTGGCGCTGCCGCAGTCGGGACCAGCGCATCAACGGCAAACTGGCCCTTGCCGTGCAGTTGATCGAGCAACGACTCGAACTCGGCATCGGTGATTTCATCGCTGCCCGCAGCGGCGCTGACCGGCGCAGGAACAGGTGCCGGCGCCTCGGCCTGAGCCTTGACGGCGTTCAGCGAGTCCAGCAGTTGTTCGAATTCATTGTCGGTGATATCGCCCGTTTCGGCTTCAGCCAAAGGCGTTTCAACCACTGCAGTGACAGCAGCCACTTCGTCAGCCGATTGCGGCTCGGCCAGGCGGGCCAGTGCCGCAAGCAATTGTGGTGTGGCAGCGGTGATCGGGCTGCGCTCGCGGACTTCGCTGAACATGCCGTTGACCGCGTCCAGCGCTTCGAGAACCACATCCATCAGTTCCGAGTCGACGCGACGCTCACCCTTGCGCAGGATGTCGAACACGTTCTCGGCGATGTGGCAGCACTCCACCAGTTCGTTGAGCTGGAGGAACCCGGCGCCCCCCTTTACAGTGTGGAAACCGCGAAAAATTGCATTGAGCAAGTCAGCATCATCAGGTCGGCTTTCCAGCTCGACCAGCTGTTCGGACAGCTGCTCCAGAATCTCGCCAGCCTCCACCAGGAAATCCTGAAGGATCTCTTCATCGGCGCCGAAGCTCATGTATGGGGTGCTCCTAACAGGTCTAAAAACCTAAAAAACCTAAAATTTCAAAACCCTAGGCTGGATAGCAAATCGTCCACATCGTCCTGACCGGACACAACGTCTTCTCTTTTATCGGCATGAATCTGCGGACCTTCACCCTGAGAGAGATGTTTTTGTGGATCTTTTTCGGCAAGCATCGCTTCACGGTCATGCTCGATGCCCGCAAAGCGGTCCACCTGGCTGGCCATGAGCACGAGCTTGAGCAGGTTGCTTTCAACTTCGGTGACCAGTGTGGTCACACGTTTGATCACCTGACCGGTGAGGTCCTGATAGTCCTGAGCAAGCAGGATGTCATTCAGGTTGCTCGACACCGCACGATTGTCCGTGCAGCTGCGCGCCAGGAAACCATCGACTCGCCGCGCCAATGCACGGAACTCCTCAGCCCCGACTTCACGGCGCATGAAGCGTCCCCAGTCGGTGCTCAAGGCCTGGGCTTCATCAGCCAGGCTGTTGACCAGTGGCGTGGCGCTTTCCACCAAATCCATGGTGCGGTTGGCTGCGGCCTCGGTCAGCTTGACCACATAACCCAGACGCTCGGTGGCGTCGGTGATCTGCGAGACCTCCTTGGCCTGCGGCATGTTCGGGTCAATCTGGAAATTGACGATGGCGCTATGCAGTTCGCGGGTGAGCTTGCCCACTTCCTGATACAGGCCGCGGTCACGGGTCTGGTTGAGCTCATGGATCAATTGCACCGCTTCGCCGAACTTGCCTTTCTCAAGGCTCGCGACCAGTTCGACGGCGTGTTTTTTCAGGGTCGATTCAAAATCGCCCAATGAAGACTCGTTATTGCCCATAGCTCCCCCGTGGCGCGCTCATCAACCGATGCGTTCGAAAATCTTCTCGATTTTTTCTTTCAACGCTTGGGCCGTGAAGGGTTTGACCACATAGCCGTTGACGCCGGCCTGGGCCGCTTCGATGATCTGCTCGCGCTTGGCTTCAGCGGTCACCATCAGCACCGGCAAGTGCTTGAGCTTTTCATCGGCGCGCACGTGACGCAACAGATCGATACCGGTCATGCCAGGCATGTTCCAGTCCGTTACCAGAAAGTCGATACTTCCGCTGTTGAGCACCGGAATGGCAGTGGTGCCATCGTCGGCCTCGACGGTGTTGGTGAACCCAAGGTCACGCAGCAGGTTCTTGATGATCCGCCGCATCGTTGAGAAGTCATCAACGATGAGGATTTTCATGTTCTTGTCCAATTCGACCTCCAAGCAGTCTTAAGCGCGCCCAGCACCTGGACGCGCCATTTCAATCAATCCGGCAAAGCACTCGATGACTGTCTGGAGCACAACAGATCGCGACCGGTGCCGTTCAAATCCGCACCAGTCTCGTTCGCAGTGTCCCCACACTGCCTTCAGCGCGCTCGCCACTCCCCCAAACGCCCCCGCAAACGGGCCGCGCACTGGCTGTGTAACTGGCTGACCCGAGATTCGCTGACCCCCAGGACCTCTCCGATTTCCTTGAGGTTCAGTTCTTCGTCGTAGTACAGCGCCAACACCAGTCGCTCACGCTCCGGCAAATTGGCAATCGCGTCCGCCAGCGCTGCCTGGAAGCGTTCATCTTCCAGATCGCGTGACGGCTCCAGATGAGCACTCGCGCCATCCTCGTGCAGCCCTTCGTGTTCGCCGTCCTGCAACAGATCGTCGAAACTGAATAACCGGCTGCCCAGGGTGTCGTTCAAAATCCCGTAATAATCGTCGAGACTCAATTGGAGTTCGGCCGCAACCTCGTGATCTTTAGCGTCACGGCCGGTTTTAGCTTCAATCGAGCGAATTGCGTCGCTGACCATGCGGGTATTGCGGTGGACCGAACGTGGCGCCCAGTCCCCCTTGCGCACTTCATCGAGCATCGCGCCGCGGATTCGAATGCCCGCGTACGTTTCGAAGCTCGCGCCTTTGCTGGCGTCGTATTTGGTTGAAACTTCGAGCAGGCCGATCATCCCGGCCTGGATCAGGTCTTCGACCTGGACACTGGCCGGCAGACGCGCCAGCAAGTGGTAAGCAATGCGTTTGACCAGCGGCGCGTAACGCTCGATCAGCTCGTACTGCGCGTCACGCGCCGACTTCTTGTAGAGGTTGTAACCGCTGGCTGTCATAGAACCGGACCTGCGGTTTGCTGCACCAGACGCTCGACAAAAAACTCAAGATGCCCACGGGGGTTGGCAGGCAGCGGCCAGGCATCGACCTTCTGCGCGATCGCCTTGAACGCCAGCGAACACTTGGAACGCGGGAACGCTTCGTAGACCGCTCGCTGCTTCTGCACAGCCTTGCGCACGCTTTCGTCGTAGGGCACCGCGCCGACGTATTGCAAGGCGACGTCGAGGAAGCGATCGGTGACCTTGGTCAACTTGGCGAACAGGTTACGCCCTTCCTGCGGACTTTGAGCCATGTTGGCCAGGACGCGGAAGCGGTTCATGCCGTAGTCGCGATTGAGCAACTTGATCAAGGCGTAGGCGTCGGTGATCGAGGTCGGTTCGTCGCAGACCACCAGCAACACTTCCTGGGCTGCGCGAACGAAACTGACCACCGACTCACCAATGCCCGCAGCGGTGTCGATCACCAGTACGTCGAGGTTGTCGCCGATATCACTGAAGGCCTGGATCAGGCCGGCGTGTTGCGCGGGGCTCAGATGCACCATGCTCTGAGTCCCGGATGCGGCCGGGACGATACGGATGCCGCCGGGGCCCTGCAGCAGTACATCGCGCAGTTCGCAGCGGCCTTCGATCACGTCGGCCAGGGTACGTTTGGGTGTCAGCCCCAGCAGGACGTCAACGTTCGCCAGGCCCAGGTCGGCGTCCAGCAACATAACGCGCCGGCCAAGTTCAGCCAAAGCCAGGGACAAGTTCACTGACACGTTAGTTTTCCCGACGCCACCTTTGCCGCCGGTCACCGCGATCACCTGTACAGGATGCATGCTGCCCATGTTATTTCACTACCTTGTCTTGCATAGACGGAGGCCACATTACTGGCTGCGCGTTCGCAAACGGAACAATGCATGGCAGACCATCGATGTAGGTACAAAATCTATTCATTATTACCTCAGCCAACCTGCTTGGTCGGACTGTGGTAGATATCAGCGAACATGTCAGCCATGGCTTCTTCGCTGGGCTCTTCCTGCATTTGCACACTGACGGCGCGGCTGACCAACTGGTGACGACGGGGCAGATGCAAATCATCCGGGATCCGCGGTCCATCAGTCAGGTAAGCCACCGGCAGCTCATGGCCGATCGCCAGGCTCAACACCTCGCCCAGGCTCGCCGTCTCATCCAGTTTAGTCAGAATGCAGCCAGCAAGCCCACAGCGCTTGTAACTGTGATAAGCGGCAGTTAGAACCTGTTTCTGGCTGGTGGTTGCCAGAACCAGATAATTTTTTGAACGGATGCCGCGACCGGCCAGACTTTCGAGCTGCATGCGCAACGCCGGATCGCTGGCCTGCAGGCCGGCGGTATCGATCAACACCACCCGTTTGCGCAGCAACGGCTCCAGCGCCTGCACCAGGGATTGGCCCGGATCGACGTGGGTCACCGACACATTGAGGATGCGTCCGAGGGTCTTGAGTTGCTCCTGGGCACCGATGCGGAAACTGTCCATGCTGACCAGCGCGATGTTCTGCGCGCCGTACTTGAGCACATAACGCGCCGCCAGCTTGGCCAGGGTGGTGGTCTTGCCCATGCCGGCAGGACCCACCATGGCGATCACACCGCCCTCTTCCAGAGGTTCGACTTCCGGGGTGACGATCATCCGCGCCAGGTGCGCCAGCAACATGCGCCAGGCCTGACGCGGCTCCTCGATATCCGTAATCAGCCCCAGCAGGTCGCGTGACAACGGGCCGGACAGGCCGATACGTTGCAGGCGACGCCAGAGGTTGGCCTGATCCGGACGGCTGCCTTGCAGTTGATTCCAGGCCAGGGAGCCGAGCTGGACTTCCATCAGTTCGCGCAGGCTGTTGAGTTCAAAACGCATGGAGTCGAGCGCACGAGGATCGACACCTGCCGCCGCAGCCGGGGCCGGAGCGGGACGCCGCGGCTCGGCCAGGGTCGGTTCGATCAGCGGCTCGGCGGCTGTCAGGGGCAGGCCGGCGAACAACTGGCGATTGGTTGCATTGTCGCTCTCGCCTTCGCCACGCAGGCTCAGTTCGGCCTGGGCGGTGACGATCCGCGACTGGGTCTTGCGCAGCTCGTCTTCGAGTTCCATGTTCGGAACACGAGGCGCCAGCGCCGACAATTTGTAGTCGAGCGCAGCCGTCAGCTCGACACCACCGGCGATCCGGCGGTTGCCAATGATGGCGGCATCAGCGCCCAGCTCATCACGAACCAGCTTCATGGCCTGACGCATATCGGCGGCGAAAAAACGCTTAACTTGCATAAACCACTACCTCAGCCGTTGGGGCCTACTGTCGCAACGATGGTCACTTGCTTGTTGTCAGGAATTTCCTGGTAAGCCAACACATGCAAACCCGGGACTGCCAGTCGGCCGAATCGCGAGAGCATCGCGCGAACCGGACCGGCTACCAGCAGAATCACCGGCTGACCTTGCATCTCCTGACGCTGTGCCGCATCGATCAACGAGCGCTGCAGCTTTTCAGCCATGCTCGGCTCCAGCAGAACACCCTCTTCTGAGCCCTGCCCTGCCTTCTGCAGACTATTGAGCAATATTTGTTCCAACCTTGGCTCCAAGGTGATCACAGGCAGCTCGGAGTCAGTGCCTACAATGCTTTGCACGATTGCACGGGACACGCCGACGCGCACGGCGGCCACCAAAGCGGCAGTATCTTGACTCTTGGCGGCGTTGTTAGCGATGGCTTCGGCAATGCTGCGAATGTCGCGCACCGGCACCTGCTCGGCCAGCAACGCCTGCAGAACCTTGAGCAGTTGCGACAGCGAAACCACACCCGGAACCAGCTCTTCGGCGAGTTTTGGCGAGCTTTTTGCCAGCAATTGCATGAGTTGCTGCACTTCTTCGTGACCGATCAGTTCACTGGAGTGCTTGTACAGAATCTGGTTCAAGTGGGTGGCCACGACCGTGCTGGCGTCGACCACGGTGTAACCCAAGGATTGCGCCTGTGCCCGCTGACTGATTTCGATCCAGACCGCCTCCAGGCCAAAAGCCGGATCTTTGGCGGTTATGCCATTGAGCGAGCCGTAGACTTGCCCCGGGTTGATGGCCAATTCGCGGTCAGGGTAAATCTCTGCTTCAGCGAGAATCACCCCCATCAAAGTCAGGCGATAGGCGCTTGGCGCCAGGTCGAGGTTGTCGCGGATGTGCACGGTCGGCATCAAAAAGCCCAGATCCTGGGACAGCTTCTTGCGCACCCCCTTGATCCGCGCCAGCAACTGGCCGCCCTGGTTGCGGTCCACCAGCGGAATCAGGCGATAACCGACTTCCAGGCCAATCATGTCGATCGGCGTGACGTCGTCCCAGCCAAGCTCCTTGGTTTCCATGGCGCGGGCCGGTGATGGCAGCAGCTCCTGCTGGCGCTTGACCTCCTGCAGTGCCTGAACCTTCACCGCATTCTGCTTTTTCCAGAACAGGTAAGCGCCACCGGCTGCGAGGGCGGCCATGGTCAGGAAGGAGAAATGCGGCATGCCGGGCACCAGGCCCATGACGGCCATCAGGCCGGCCGCTACTGCCAGCGCCTTGGGCGAGGCGAACATCTGCCGATTGATCTGCTTGCCCATGTCTTCCGAGCCGGAAGCACGGGTCACCATGATCGCCGCCGCTGTCGATAACAACAGTGATGGCAATTGCGCCACCAAACCGTCACCGATGGTCAGCAGCGCGTACACCCGGCCGGCATCACCGAAGCTCATGCCGTGCTGGAAAATCCCGACCGCCATGCCACCAATCAGGTTGATGAACAGAATCAACAGGCCGGCGATGGCGTCACCGCGAACGAACTTGCTGGCACCGTCCATCGAACCGTAGAACTCGGCCTCCTGGGCGACTTCCGAGCGACGGGCCTTGGCCTGGGCCTGATCGATCAATCCGGCGTTGAGGTCGGCGTCGATCGCCATCTGCTTGCCGGGCATCGCATCGAGGGTAAAACGCGCGCTCACCTCGGAAATCCGCCCGGCACCCTTGGTCACCACGACGAAGTTGATGATCATCAGGATCGCGAAGACCACGATACCCACCACGTAGTTGCCGCCGATGACTACCTCACCGAAAGCCTGGATCACCTTGCCCGCGGCGGCGTGGCCGTCCTGGCCGTGGAGCATCACCACTCGCGTGGAGGCCACGTTCAACGCCAGCCGCAGCAACGTCGCCACCAGCAGAATGGTCGGGAACACGGCGAAATCCAGCGGACGCAAGGCGTACACGCAGACCAGCAGCACGACAATGGACAGGGCAATGTTGAACGTGAAGAACACGTCCAGCAGGAACGGCGGCACCGGCAACATCATCATCGCCAGCATGACCAGCAGCAACAACGGCACGCCCAGATTGCCACGACTTAAATCGGCAACGTTCGTGCGGGCTGTGTTGATTAACTGAGAGCGATCCACCGGTATTCCCCGTTCCTTTAAAGCAAACTTTTGACGCCAGAAGCGGGCGCAGGGCGGCTACTGCAAGAAGCCTTCCAACTTTGGCGGGAGGTTGAAATGGAGGTTTTTTGCAGAAAAAAGATCGCAGCCTTCGGCGGCGAGACTATCAGTTCTGCTAGTACCCAATCCCAACTCAACGCTCAATACTGAACACCAGCACTTCGGCCCCTCGGAGCACTCACCATGCGATCACAACCTACCACCCTGCTTTGCCGTTATGGCTACGACCCTCTTGATCGACTCACCCGCCACACGCTGGTGAACACCCTTGAGCGCCAGCGATTTTACTGCACAAGCCGACTGGCCACCGAGATACAGGGGGCGACGCGCTATTCGATCTTCCAGCATGGTGACCAGCTACTGGCGCAACAGCAAAGCGAAGGTAATGCCCTCGATACCACGCTACTGGCCACCGATCAGCAGCGTTCGGTGCTGCAGGTGGTCAAAACCAATCATCCACGACAACCCATTGCCTACTCGCCCTACGGATGCCGGCCCGGTGAAAACGGGTTACTCAGCCTGCTCGGTTTCAACGGCGAACGGCCGGATCCGGTGACCGGGTGTTATTTGCTGGGGAATGGATATCGGGCGTTTAATCCGGTGTTGATGCGATTTAATAGTCCGGACAGTTGGAGTCCGTTTGGCAAGGGCGGGTTGAATTCATATACGTACTGCCTGGGAGACCCAATCAATCTGTGCGACCCTCAGGGGCACACGGCGTTTGCGCTAGCCATCAAGACAGAACATTTACCCGGCTACATACTAAGAGCAATAAAAAATAAAGCATGGGCAAAACTAAACACGCGAGCCCCGCGATCTCAGCGCCTGAGAGATAAAGCGTTTCGTAAATTAACAGAATCCACAAAAGACGAATTCGTACCAAAATTAAAGGAAAGCGCGTTATCAGAAATGCGACTCAAAGCATCGGGACATATCACACCATTCAACCCCCCAGAGACTCCGGGCTTATCCAGAGAAAAATACAACAACCATAAAGCAGAGGGCATTCCATTCGATGAGTTCGGCATTCCCAACCCAAAACAAGCCATTATAACAACGAACAACCACCAAGAGATTTTACGTACAGATTTTTTTGACGACGCTATAGGCCATTTTCACCACCAAGCCAGTAGACCCGCTCCGCAAGGGTATAAATCACGGATGAAAAAAAATGCCGGTTCCGCGTATATTGAAAGATCAGAATACATTCAAAGATACGCTTCAGAATACGATCAAGCTTCGCGATCTTCCTCACTCACTACTCATGAAGAAACAAAGCGCGTCAGAGAGTAAAAATCCATGAAAATGGGGACTGAAAATAGGGACAGATTTATTTAAGAGAACATAAATCTGTCCCCATTCTGGCCCCGGCTACGAGGTACCGAACACGTACTCGCTACCTACGAATGGATTCTACGTCGCTACTGCTAGAACTGCCTCTGCGTGACAACGAAGTGCCATTGATATTAATGGATCTGGAACTAGAATTATTTACAACTGTGCCGCCAGACGATCCTGGCTGCGCAGCGCTTTGACCAGCAATAGGACCTTTGGAAAAATTTACAGAACGGAAATCCCAATTAACCATAACTTCTTCATATGTAGGAGGACTAGCAAGCGAGGAAGAAGTAGAGGTAGTGGAAACATTTGAGACACTGTCACGAGGTCTTGGCATATCTCTCGCCACCGCATATGACGGAGGGGGACGGCTCCCTGCAATACTGATGGCACGATATCTGATTGCCCCACCAAACCGCCCTATAGTCATCGCAGCCCCCCCAAGCGGTACGGCGATCCAACCAATCGTTTTGAGATCTGGATTACCAATAATCGTCCCCACCGCAGCAGTCACTGTTCCAGCAAAAGTAACACCCGCCCCCAGCACCTGTAGGACAAACATGAAAGAGTGCCCAGTCGGGTCACTCCGATTGATTGGATCTGCGCCACAGTACGAATACGCGTTGAAGCCCCCCTTCCCAAACGGACTCATACTGTCCGGACTGTTAAACCGCATCAGCACCGGGTTGAACTGGCGATAGCCGTTACCCAAATGATAATGTCTGGTCACAGGGTCCGGCCGCTCACCATTGAAGCCAGGAACACTGGGCAAACTGATACCACCAAGTCGATGGCCGTAGGGTGTGTAAGCAAAGGGATACAGCCGACTTGCCTCGAGCGCGCTCGACACCGAACGTTGTTGGTCCGTCGCCAGCAGCGTGGCGACAACCTTCCCGCCCTCGCACTGCTGTTGCGCCAATAGCTGGTCGTCGTGCTGCACAATACTGCGTTGGACTGCGGATTGTATTTCGCTGCTCAGGCGCTTTTGGCAGTAAAAGCTCTGTATGGCAGCCTGTTGAAAGGGTGTGCATTCGACCTGGCGATCAAGCGCGTCGTACCGATATCTGCCCAATGGGGTACCACGAGTTGAGGTAGGCATTGACTGCTCCGTGCATGATCCAAATACGAGCCTTGAGCATCTTTCTTTTTTCAGTCGTTGCCTACTATCAGAACTGTTAGTATTTTGACCTGGAAATGTGTGGAAATGGGGACAGATTTATTTAAGAGAAAATAAATCGGCCCGCATTCTGGTCGTCGGCGAAGCAGATAATCGAACAAGTCTGCAGCGGCAAGACTATCAGTTCTGCTAGTACCCAACTCCACCGCATCGATCAATACTGAGTGCCAGCATTTCGGCCCTCGGACCACTCACCATGCCATCGCAACCGCCACCCCTGCTTTGCCGTTATGGCCATGATCCCCTTGATCGACTCATCAGCCAAACACTGCTGAACACCCCTGCACGCCATCGTTTCTACTGCAAAAGCAGGCTGGTGACCGAGATACAAGGTGCGATGCACTGTTCAATCGTCCAACACGGTGACCAGTTGTTAGCGCAGCAACAAAACGAGGCTGGCGCAATCGACACCTCACTACTGGCTACCGACCTGCAGCGTTCGGTGCTGCAAACGCTCAAGGGCAATCAACCACGACAAGCCATCACCTATTCGCCCTATGGCCATCGCCCCTTTGCGAGCGCAATACTCAGCCTGCTCGGCTTCAACGGCGAACGGGCAGATCCGGTGACCGGGCATTATTTATTGGGGAATGGGTATCGGGCGTTTAATCCGGTGTTGATGCGGTTTAATAGCCCCGACAGCCTGAGTCCGTTTGGGGAGGGAGGACTAAATGCATATACGTATTGCGCGGGTAACCCTATTAATACGGCAGACCCAACAGGTCACTCGCCCACAACTTTACAGACTATCAGTAATGCTCTCATTTCCAAGCTATCTGGAACAAAAGGCCTTAAACCAACACTAAAGGCTCTTGAACGTACATACATAAAGGCGGGTGGTGAGGCGAGTATCATTGCGGAGGCAGCAAAGCGCAGCCTAACGCCCCAAGCTTATTTAGTTGAAAAAACTGTAGCCAGCAGACTAGAAAAAATTGATAAACACTTTAAGCACTTTGTAAACTTCAAAGAAAACCTAACTAGCACAGACCAAATAAGCACATTAACAACTCTTACAAGAGACAAAATCTCCAAGCACGTCAATATCATGACAAACATCAAGAACGATTCCAACACATCAATAAGCAAAAGCCTGGATAAGGATGTAAGTTCAAAACTAATGCTTACCGATAGATTTGGGAGCACAGAATCCTCGCGAATCGGCCAAGAAAGGATGCGCACTTTTCACCAGAAAAAAATCGTTCGCCCCCCTGTCGAACAACTCGATTACTTAGACGTGATTTTTACCGACCATAGATTTCGAAGTGCTTATTTTAGCGAAATAAGAAAGTGACACTTTATCGCAAACAGGCCAACTCGAATATGGAGAGCAACAACGAAAATAGAGGGATTTTCAGGGATGTGTTTCGCCTGAACCGGCCTCATCGCGGGCAAGCCACGCTCCCACAAGTGTCGTGATCGTTTGACTGGGCCGGGTTATCAGGAATCGCGTCGCAAATCCGGCGGAATCGGCAAATCATCCTTCAACGGATCCGGACGCTTGCCCTTGCCCGCGCGGTACTGGCGAATCTGATAGACGTAAGCCAGCACCTGAGCGACAGCCAGGTACAGCCCGCCCGGGATTTCCTGCTCAAGCTCTGTCGAGTAATAAATCGACCGCGCCAGCGCCGGCGATTCCAGCAGCAGGATCTCGTTGGCCGCCGCAATCTCACGAATCTTCAGGGCCAGGAAGTCGCTGCCCTTGGCGATCAGCATGGGCGCCCCGCTCTTGTCCGGGTCGTACTTGAGGGCCACGGCGTAGTGGGTCGGGTTGGTGATGACCACGTCAGCCTCGGGAATCGCCGCCATCATCCGCCGCTGGGACATCTCGCGCTGCAACTGGCGGATCCGTTGCTTGACCTCGGGTCGCCCTTCCTGATCCTTGTGTTCGTCGCGCACTTCCTGCTTGGTCATCAGCAGTTTCTTGTGGCTTTCCCACAGCTGCACCGGCACATCCACGGCGGCGATGATGATCAGCCCGCAGGCCATCCACAAGGTGCTCCAGCCCACCAGCTGCAGGCTGTGAATGACCGCCAGCTCCAAAGGCTCATGGGCGATGCGCAGCAGGTCGTCGATGTCTGAGGACAAGACTGCCAGGGCCACGAACAACACGATGAAAAACTTCGCCAATGCCTTGAGCAGTTCCACCAGCGCCTTGGCCGAAAACATCCGTTTCAGGCCGGGGCCGGGGTTCATGCGGCTGAATTTGGGGGCCATGGTGCCCGCCGAGAACAGCCAGCCACCGAGGGCGATCGGGCCGATCAGCGCCGCCAGCAACAAGGGAATCATCACCGGCTGAATGGCCAGCAAGGCAATCTGCCCCGAGTGCAGCAGGTAGGTGCCCATGGAGCGCTCATCCAGAATGACTTCGCGAGACAACGAGAAATTCAGGCGCATGAGCTCCATCATGTCCTGGGCCAGTGCGCCGCCGAACACCAGCAGCGCACCCGCTCCGGCCAGCATGACCGCCAGAGTGTTGAGCTCCTTGGAACGGGCAATCTCACCCTTCTCACGGGCGTCCTTTTTCTTTTTGTCCGTGGGGTCTTCTGTTTTGTCCTGACCGCTCTCGCTCTCAGCCATGACTCAGCGCGCCTTTGCCAGTTCGCGTAAAAACTGCAGGGCCTCTGCGGCCAGCGGTTGATACTGATTGAGGATGTCCGCCAGGCCAACCCAGAAAATGAACAACCCCAATACCAGGGTCAGCGGAAAGCCGATGGAGAAAATATTGAGTTGAGGCGCCGCCCGGGTCATCACGCCAAAGGCAATGTTGACCACCAGCAACGCGGTCACCGCTGGCAGCACCAGCATCAGCGCGGCGCCAAGCACCCAGCCAAGCTTGCCGGCCAGCTCCCAGAAGTGATTGACCATCAAGCCGCTACCGACCGGCAAGGTGGTGAAGCTTTCGGTGAGCACTTCGAACACCACCAGATGGCCATTCATCGACAGGAACAGCAGCGTCACCAGCATGGTGAGGAACTGCCCGATCACCGCCACCGACACACCGTTGGTAGGGTCGACCATGGAAGCGAAGCCCATGCCCATCTGAATCGCGACAATTTGCCCGGCGACCACGAAGGCCTGGAAGAGCAACTGCAAGGAAAACCCCAGGATCGCGCCGATGAGGATCTGCTCGGCAATCAGCATCAGCCCGCTCAGGTCCAGCGCATTCACCGGCGGCATGGGCGGCAGGCCAGGCGAGATGACCAAGGTAATGGCCAGCGCGAAATAGAGACGTACCCGCACGGGCACCAGGGTTGTGCCGAATACCGGCATGACCATCAGCAAGGAGCCGACGCGAAACAGCGGCAACATGAACGTCGCCACCCAGGTGCTGATCTGCGTATCGGTCAGCTGAAGCAGCGACATGGCTTAGCCGATGACCTGAGGAATGCTGCCGTACAGCTGCACGATGTATTCCATGAAAGTCTGTACCAGCCACGGCCCGGCAACGATCAGGGTTACCAGCATGACCAGCAGACGCGGCAGGAAGCTCAGGGTCTGTTCGTTGATCTGGGTGGCGGCCTGGAACATCGCCACCAGCAGGCCGATCAGCAGACTCGGGATCACCAGCACCGCCACCATCATGGTGGTCAGCCACAGCGCTTCACGGAAGATGTCGACCGCGACTTCAGGGGTCATGGTGAGACACCACCGAAGCTGCTGGCCAGCGTACCGATGATCAGCGCCCAGCCATCGACCAGCACGAACAACATGATCTTGAACGGCAGGGAAATGATCAGCGGCGAGAGCATCATCATACCCATGGCCATCAGCACACTGGCCACGACCAGGTCGATGATCAGGAACGGAATGAAGATCATGAAACCGATCTGGAAGGCGGTTTTCAACTCGGAGGTGACGAAGGCCGGCACCAGGATGGTCAATGGCGCCTGATCCGGCGTGGCAATGTCCGTGCGCTTGGACAGGCGCATGAACAACTCCAGATCACTGGTGCGCGTCTGCGCCAGCATGAAGTCCTTGATCGGTACCTGAGCCTTGGCCACGGCGTCCTGGGCCGTGAGTTTCTCCGCCAGATACGGCTGCAAGGCATCCTGGTTCACCCGGTCGAACACGGGCGCCATGATGAACAGGGTCAGGAACAGCGCCATGCCGGTGAGGATCTGGTTCGAAGGGGTCTGCTGCAAGCCCAGGGCCTGGCGCAGGATCGAGAACACGATGATGATCCGGGTGAAGCTGGTCATCAGCATGACGAAGGCTGGAATGAAGCTCAGCGCCGTCATGATCAGCAAAATCTGCAGGCTGACCGAGTATTCCTGCGCGCCCTGGGCGTTGGTGCCCAGCGTAATTGCCGGGATCGACAGCGGGTCGGCTGCCAGCGCCAGCGGCGCGGCCAGCATCAGGACCAGTGTCAGGACGACACGTAACGCACCCATTACTTCTTATCCTTCTGATCTTTGCCCAGAATGTCCATCAGACGCTGGGCAAACTCCGGCGTCGCTTTCTCGCTGCTCGGCACCTGCACCGGCTCCTTGAGCACATGCAATGCGGTGATGGTGCCAGGGCTCAGGCCGAGCAGAATCTGTTCGTTGCCCACTTGCACCAGCATCAACCGGTCGCGGGGGCCCAGCGCACGCGAGCCGATCAATTCGATCACCTGGCCTTTACCGGCCGGTCCCGCCTGCTGAACCCTGCGCAGTAGCCAGGCGAGGAAAAAGATCAGCCCCAGCACCAACAGCAAACCGAACACCAGTTGCGTCAACTGTCCGGCCACGCCACTACTGGCCACCGGCGCAGCGGCGGTCGTGGCAACGGTCTCAGCCGCCAGCACACATACCGGCAACGCCAACACGGCCCCCAACAAGACTGCGAGAAGCTTTTTCACTCAGCGCAGCTTCTTGATGCGTTCGCTTGGGCTGATCACGTCGGTCAGGCGAATGCCGAACTTCTCGTTGACCACCACCACCTCGCCATGGGCGATGAGCGTGCCGTTGACCAGCACGTCCAGCGGCTCACCGGCCAGGCGATCGAGCTCGATCACCGAGCCCTGGTTCAGTTGCAGCAGGTTGCGGATGTTGATGTCGGTGCTGCCGACTTCCATGGAAATCGACACCGGGATATCAAGGATCACGTCCAGGTTCGGCCCTTGCAGGCTGACCGGCTCGTTGCTCTTCGGCACGCCGCCGAACTCTTCCATTGGCAGGCGGTTGTTCGCCGACGAGGCGGTATCGGCTGCCAGCAAAGCATCGATATCGACCTGGGCATCTCCGGTTTCTTCCAGGGCCGCAGCCCACTCATCGGCCAGCGCCTGGTCGTCCTGGGTATTCATGTCGTTAGCCATCACTTGTCCTCGGCGGGGCAACTGTTCAATTAGAAGCAGTCAATAAAATAGGATTGGGGCACTGCTTCAACGGCGCTCGATCGGCTCGATCACCTGCAACGCGAGGTTGCCTTTGTGCGAACCCATCTTGACCTTGAAGGCCGGCACGCCGTTGGCGCGCATGATCATTTCTTCGGGCATCTCAACCGGGATCACATCCCCCGGCTGCATGTGCAGAATGTCCCGCAGGCGCAACTGGCGACGGGCGACCGTGGCACCAATCGGTACGTCGACATCCAGAACGTCCTGGCGCAGCGCGTTGACCCAGCGTTCGTCCTGGTCATCGAGGTCCGACTGGAAGCCGGCATCGAGCATTTCGCGCACCGGCTCGATCATCGAGTACGGCATGGTCACGTGCAGGTCGCCGCCACCGCCATCGAGTTCGATGTGGAAGGTCGACACCACGACCGCTTCGCTCGGGCCGACGATGTTGGCCATGGCCGGGTTCACTTCCGAGTTGATGTACTCGAAGTTCACTTCCATGATCGCCTGCCAGGCCTCCTTCAAATCGATGAAAGCCTGCTCCAGCACCATGCGTACTACGCGCAGTTCGGTCGGCGTGAATTCACGCCCTTCGATTTTTGCGTGACGGCCATCGCCACCGAAGAAGTTGTCCACCAGCTTGAACACCAGCTTGGCGTCGAGGATGAACAGCGCGGTGCCGCGCAACGGCTTGATCTTGACCAGATTGAGGCTGGTCGGCACGTACAGCGAGTGCACGTATTCGCCAAACTTCATCACCTGGACGCCACCGACCGCCACATCTGCCGAACGGCGCAGCATGTTGAACATGCTGATGCGGGTATAGCGGGCGAAACGCTCGTTGATCATCTCCAGGGTCGGCATGCGTCCACGGACGATGCGATCCTGACTGGTCAGGTCATAGCTTTTGACAGTGCCGGGTTCGGCAGCGTTTTCGGTCTGTACCAGACCATCGTCGACGCCATGCAACAGCGCATCGATCTCATCCTGGGACAGCAGGTCCTGCACGGCCATGTCGTGTTCCTACTGCAGTACGAAATTAGTGAAAAGCAACTGTTCGATGACCACTTTGCCGACCTCTTTCTGCGCCACTTCCTGGACGCTGGCCGTGGCTTTCTGGCGCAGCATTTCCTGGCCGACCGGCGAGGCGAGGGTCGCGAAATCCTGGCCGGAGAACAGCATGACCAGGTTATTGCGGATCACCGGCATGTGAACCTTGAGCGCCTCCAGATCGACCGGATTGCGGGCGAGCATGGTGATGCTCACTTGCAAGTAGCGCTGGCGGCCGTTCTGGTTGAAATTGGCGACGAAGGCCGGGGCAATCGCCTCGAAAATCGCTGGCTGCTTGCCGAGTGGAGTTTCGGCCTCGGCGCTGGCGGGCTTGCTCTGGGCGCTGTGCATGAAGTACCAGGTCGCACCCACGGACAAACCGATCGCGAGCAGCAACGCCACTACCATCAAGATGATCAGCTTGAGCCTGCCTTTGGTTGCGGGTTCTTTTACTACTGCGTCGCTCTTCGCCATGCCAATAATCCGTCACTATTCGGGTTTTCACAGTCGCACGGCAAGGCAAGAGCAAGTGTTATGCCAGAAGCGCCCTAGGGAAGAAGTGCTGGAGAAATGTAGTGTGGATGACACATAAACCCCCTGTGGGAGCGCAATACTGTTCACTTAAGCCAGGTCACACCTTTGTGTACACCGCGTGTAATGGTTTTGCGACTGCTTCGCAGCCGAACGGGGGCAAGCCCCCTCGCCACAAGGTGTATTGCCCCGCTTAAGTGAACAGCATTACCTGTGGGAGCGGGCTTGCCCGCGATGAGGGCAGAACAGCCAATATCTTCATTGACTGCTACACCGCCATCGCGAGCAAGCTCACTCCCGCAGGGTTTAGTGGCGTGTGTGGTCAGGCGTAGTAATCGACCGCACTGGAGCCGATCACGCTAGTGGTACTGGCAGCCACTTCGGCAACGCTCGGCGCAAGATCATCATCCATCGAATCCAGCCCCCCGCCGCCAGCATTGGCGCGCCCTCGCTGAGCCTGTTGAGACTGATCCTGCCCCTGCTGCGAACCACGGGACTGGTCCGAAACGTTGACATCGACCTGGCCCATGCCCTGCTGCGCAAACATGTCACGCAGGCGATACATCTGGCCGTCCAGCGCTTCACGGACAGCTGGATGGGCACTCATGAACGTCACTTGGGTCTGCTGATCCGGTACCATGTTCACCCGAATGTCCAGGCGCCCAAGTTCAGCTGGCTGCAACTGAATGTCGGCGGCCTTGAGATTGGTGCTGGACAGGTACATGACCCGATTGACCACCTCTTGTGTCCAGCCGCTCTGATGCATTGCGATCGGCTGGTTCACCGGCAAGGCATTCGCGGTTTTCGGTGTGGCGGCCTGTGTCAGTTCCGCCAGACGGTTGGCGAAATTGTCGACACGGGTGTCGCTGCTGGCGGACGTGAGATCCTTGAGACCGGCGTCGATCAAGCCGCTGAACGCCTTGTCGCCACCCTGGCTGGTACTGTCCTTGTCGGGCGGCATATCCAGCATGCTCGCCATGCCCGCTGCAAAGTTCTGTGCCGAAGTCAGCTCGCCATCAGCCTGGGCTGGTATCGGTGCTGCCTTGGCCTGGCCCTGGCTGGAAGCGGACACATGGCCACTGTGTTCCATCGCCAGACGCACTGCCGGCAATGCATCGAGTGGGTCAGCTTCGGGATTGAAGTCGTTATCCGTGGCGGTCAGCGCCGGGGCCACCGTCGTCTTGGCGGTCGCCGAAACCGAAACCGAAACCGGCACCGGCACCGGCACCGGCACTGCAGCCTGGACAGCTTGTGCCAAGGCCGGGTCCACCACGGCTTCGGCGGCCGTTGCAATTGGCGCCGGCACTACAATCTGGACAACCTGAGCCAATGCCGGATCATAAGCCGGATCGATCGGCGCGCAGTCACCCACCGCCTTATGCTCGATATCCGTCGTTTCGTCGCTGGCGGACTTATCGTCTGCCTGCACCAGGTGATTGACTGGCAAGGATTTGCCGTCATCGGCAACAGCCGGCTCTACAGCGGCAGAACTGTGTTCGCCAGAATCCTGCGTCTCGGGCCCTTCGGTGGTTTTTTTACCAATCGGCTCATTTGATCCGTTACCGGCGGCAGCAGATTTATCCGGGGTTTGATCGGCATACACCCGAGCGAAGCTGGACGCCTTGTTCCCAGGCTCAGGGGACGACACCGGGGCACTGGCGGGGGGCGCTTTAGCCTTGGCCTGTGTGGCGGCCTGAAGAAAAATATCGGGGGTAACGGGCATGAAACGATCTCCGCTGCACTGGATACGTAGGTACAGTTGCGGAGAGTAAAGCAAGGGTCGCGCCAGATTCACTCGAATGTCGCGTCGAACGGCTTAACGGTCCATCAGGAATCGCTGCCGCTCCTCTTCGTACAGTGGCCGGGCAATAGCAAACTCGCTGACGATTTCAGTAATCAATTGCTGAATATCGTCCTTCGATGAATGGGTTGCGCTCTTTTCCAGCCGACAGCACAACGCGGCGAGCCTTAAGGCTCCCATGTTGCTGCTGCTGCCCTTGAAGCTATGGGCGGCCTCAATCAATTGCGCCGCGCTCTGCGCCTTGTGCAACTGCTGCAAACGCGTTTCGCAATCTTCGAGAAAGGTATCCAGCAACGTCGGATACTCGCCCTCCATGATTTCCTGCAACGCATTCAACACGTCGCGATCCAGATGTGTGTCAGCCACTTGCTCACTCCTTGATCAAGAATTGTGCAGATTATGCCAGAGCCTCCCAGAAAAACTCCACGCAAGCACTTCGCCCGTCATCGCTCCATCGGGCATTTCGGCCCAACTGGCGGATCAGACTGACCCCGCGTCCGGACAGACGTATGTCGTCCACAGGTCTTTGCATCACCCGCGCAACATCGAACCCTTTGCCACTGTCCTCGACGCGGATCGTCAGGCAACCGCCCTCGCCTGTCGGCGTGACCTGCAAATGCACCCTGACATAGCCGTCCTGCAACGCATCCAGGCAAGCATTGCGCAGTTGATAGTAGCGGGCGAAACCGCCGGCATCGCGCTTGAGACTCGAATCCAGTCCGAGCACACCATGCTCCAGAGCATTGGAATACAGTTCCGCCAGCACGCTGTAGAGCGCCCCGCTCTGGGCTCGCAAACCGTGGACCTCCTGCAACAACTGCAACAGATACGGCAGCGGATTGAAGCGCTTGAGCGTAGCGGCACGGAACTCGAAACTCACCGACCAATCCAGCGGGCAGGACTGCCCACTATCAGAGTAAACCAGTGCCGGCGGCGTGATCTTCGCCGGTTGCAGCAGGCTGATTTCGACCATGCTGACATCGTCGCGCGCTTGCCCGCCAAAATCGCGCAAGGCCTGCTGGACCTCTTCAAACAGCGCATCAGGCTGACGATTGCTCGCAAACACTCGCTGCAAACCCTGCTCACCGAACAACCGGTCGTTGGCATCTCGAGTATCGATCACACCATCGGACAACAGGAACACCCGATCGCCGAGTGCCATCGGCAGCACCTCAGTGCGATCATCAAATGCCTCAGGGCTCAGCACGCCCAGTGGCAGATGGCGCGCCGCCAGCTGCGTGCGCTCGCCGCTGGCGATACGGTGCAGGTATCCATCGGGCATGCCGCCATTCCAGACTTCCACCGAGCGCCGCTGGAAACTCAGGCACAGCAAGGTCGCACAGCAAAACATGTCCACGGGCAGGATGCGCTTGAGCTTGGCATTCATCTCGCGCAACGTCTCCGCCAGGCCGTAGCCCTTGGCGGTCATGCCATAAAAGACCTCCGCCAACGGCATGGCGCCCACCGCCGCCGGTAACCCGTGCCCCGTAAAGTCGCCCAGTAGCACGTGCATATCGCCCGATGGCGTGAATGCCGCCAGCAACAGGTCACCGTTGAACAGTGCATAGGGCGACTGCAAGTATCGGATGTTGGGGGCGACATTCAGGCAACCGGAATGCGCCACTTTGTCGAAAACGGCCTTGGCCACCCGCTGTTCGTTGAGCAAATAGTCGTGGTGCCTGGCGATCTGGTCGCGTTGCTCCAGCACCGTGGCCTGCAATCGGCGCAAGCGCTCCATCGCCTTGATTTTGGCGGCGAGTATCACCTGGTTATAGGGTTTCGCCAGAAAGTCGTCGCCACCAGCTTCCAGACAACTGGCCAGGGCTTCGTTTTCGGACAAGGACGTAAGGAAGATGATCGGCACCAGGGTTTCACCGGCCAATGCCTTGATTTGCCGGGCGGCCTCGAAGCCGTCCATGACCGGCATCATCGCGTCCATCAACACCAGATGCGGTGTTTGCCGGCGAAACGCGTCGACCGCTTCAACGCCGTTGGCCGCCGTCAGTACCACATGCCCTTGTCGGCGCAGGATGCTCGACAGCAACAGGCGATCAGCGGCACTGTCCTCGGCGATCAGGATGGTCAGTTGCACCTGCGGCTGCATGGCAATCAACTGATGTCGAACAGTTTGTCGAAATTGGAAATGGCGAGGATCTTGCGCACGTCACTGCTGCTGTTGACCACGCGGATGTCGGAGTCGTCGCCACCGGCATGATCGCGCAGCAGCAGCAACATCCCCAGGGCGGAGCTGTCGAGGTAGGTCGCGTCTTTCAGGTCGACCACCACGGCGGCCAGTTCCTTGTTCTCATAGGCATCACGAAATTGCTGATGCTTGGCGAAATCGAATCGTCCCTTGATCGAAATCGTCAGCTTTTGCCCGTCCTGGGACATCTCGGAAATCACTGACATTTACCGCGTCCTAGTCTTTGGAATACGTTTAGAAGGTTTAGCATCTGAGAGAGGCAAGGTCAAAGGATCGCAGGCCCGGGCCGAGTTCGGACGATCTTTTTTCAGGCAACGCTAATACTGATCCTGGCGCGGCAACCGCTGGCACAACTCATCGAGCAGCTTCTGCTCGCGCCTGTCTTCCAGCGCCCGCGCCTCATCGGCATAACGCTGGACCAGTTTGCGCAGGCCTTCGACCCGGGTGAACGCCTGTTGCCAGGTTTCCCGCGCCTTGTTCAGATTGTTCTGATGCCAGGCCAGACTCTGGCGCTGCTGGTCGATGGCCGTGCCCAACTGCGCGAGAAAGCCCTGATACCCCAGCAGCCATTGACCCGAGACGCCGCTGCTGCCGCGTACGATCCATTGCTCCTGATAATCGAGTCGAAAGGCTTCCAGGTCACCCAGCTTACTTTCCGCCAGCCGCACCTGCCCCTGAAAATGGCCCAACCGTTGAGAGGCGGTTTTCTCGGCCTTTTCGGCCATGTCCACCACCGGCGCCAGGCGCCCTGCCCGAGTCTGGGCCATGGCCGCTTAACCGCCAGCCGCGGGCGCAAAGATCGACGCGAGGTACGCTTCGCTTTCGCCCAGGCTGATGCTGTCGTTGAGGCCCTGGCGCAGGTATTTGACCAACTGCGGCTGCAGGGAAATCGCCAGGTCGGTCTCGCGGTCGCCACCCGCGACATAGGCTCCGACGCTGATCAGGTCGCGGCTCTGCTGATAACGCGACCACAACTGCTTGAAATACTGCGCACGCGCCATGTGTTCCGGCGACACCACCGCCGGCATCACCCGGCTGATGGACGCTTCGATATCGATGGCCGGGTAATGCCCTTCTTCGGCGAGGCGCCGGGACAACACGATGTGCCCGTCGAGCACGCCGCGCGCCGCGTCGGCAATCGGGTCCTGCTGGTCATCACCTTCGGACAGCACGGTGTAGAAAGCGGTGATCGAGCCACCCCCCTTCTCGGCGTTGCCCGCCCGCTCTACCAGTTTCGGCAGTTTGGCAAATACCGAAGGCGGATAGCCCTTGGTCGCCGGCGGTTCACCAATGGCCAACGCAATTTCCCGCTGGGCCTGGGCGAAACGGGTCAGGGAATCCATGAGCAACAGGACGTTCTTGCCCTTGTCGCGAAAATACTCGGCGATGCGCGTGCAGTACATCGCGGCGCGCAGGCGCATCAACGGCGCATCATCGGCCGGGGACGCCACCACCACCGAGCGCTTGAGGCCTTCTTCACCGAGGATGTGCTCGATGAACTCCTTGACCTCACGACCCCGCTCACCGATCAGACCAACGACGATAATGTCCGCCTCGGTGAAGCGGGTCATCATGCCCAGCAGCACCGACTTGCCAACACCGGTACCGGCGAACAGACCCAGTCGCTGACCACGGCCGACAGTGAGCATTCCGTTGATGCAGCGAATGCCTACGTCCAGCGGTTCGCTGATGGGCTCACGCTTGAGCGGGTTGATGGTCGGGCCGTCCATCGGCACCCAGTCTTCGGCCTTCATGCCGCCCTTGCCGTCCAGCGCACGACCGGCGCCGTCGAGAACACGCCCAAGCATGCTCATGCCCATCGGCAGGCGACCGGTATCGGCCATGGGCACCACGCGGGCACCCGGCGCAATGCCGGCGACGCTGCCAACCGGCATCAGGAAAACTTTGCTGCCAGAAAAACCCATGACCTCGGCTTCAACCTGCACCGGATGATAGCTGTCGTCATTGATGACCATGCAACGACTGCCCATGGCAGCGCGCAGGCCTTCGGCTTCAAGGGTGAGGCCGACCATACGCAACAAGCGACCTTCGAGAATCGGCGCACCGGCCAGCTCAGTGGCCTCGGCATAGCTGCCCAGGCGCTTGGCGAAACTGGTGCGATCAAGGCGCATCGGCAACGTCCGGCTCAGCTGCGCCCGCAGGCGTGCTTTCGATCGGCAGCTCCAGGCTCAGGTCTGGCGCGGCTGGACGCAGGGCCTGGTCATGCAACTGATCGAAGAGTTTATCCATGACCCGTGCAACCCGGGTTTCGACTGTGGCGTCGATGCGGCTGTGTTCGGTCTCCACCCGGCAACCGCCAGGCAACAGCGACTCGTCCTCGACGATGCGCCAGGTTTCTTCATGGCGCTCGCGCAGGGCTTTGACCTGTTCGAAATCCTGCGGATTGATGTACAACCGCACATTGCCCGCGCCCAGGGGCAACAACTTGAGGGCGTCGCGCATGACGTGCTCGATCTGCGTTGAGTCGATCGCCAGTTCGCGCTGGATCACCTGACGGGTGATGTGCTGCACCAGGTCGACCAGGGACTTTTCAATCAGGGTGTCCTGCTCGGCGATGGGCTCGAACAGGTGCGCCATCAACTGTTCCAGCCCGGCAATCTTGGCCGACAAGGCGACTTCGGCCTCCTGACGCACCTTAAGCGTGGTGCTGTGGAAGCCTTCCTTCTCGCCCACCGCAAAGCCTTCGTTGTAGGCTTCCTGGCGAATGCTTTCGAGTTCCTCGAGGGTCAGTGGCTGGACTTCCTCCAGCGGCACCTCCTCCATTTCCGGCGGTTCGGGCTCAGGCTCAGGTTCCGGCTCGGGTTCTGGCGGGTCGAAACTGGGCAACGCCCAGGTATCGAAGCCACTGACATCCCTGGCGCGGATCAGGTCAGTGGCTGACTCATCATTCTTGACCATGGTGTTAGATCATTTCCTCGCCGCCCTTGCCACCGAGAACGATTTCTCCGGCTTCGGCCATACGGCGGGCGATAGTGAGGATTTCTTTCTGCGCGGTTTCCACGTCGCTGACGCGCACCGGGCCTTTGGCTTCCAGGTCGTCGCGCAGCAGTTCGGCCGCACGCTTGGACATGTTCTTGAAGATCTTTTCCTTGACGCCTTCGTCCGAACCCTTGAGGGCCAGTACCAGAACGTCGGAAGACACTTCACGCAACAGCGCCTGAATACCGCGGTCGTCAACATCGGCCAGGTTGTTGAACACGAACATGAGGTCTTCGATCTGACCGGACAGGTCTTCGTCGACTTCGCGGATCGAGTCCATCAACTGGCCTTCAATCGAGCTGTCGAGGAAGTTCATGATGTCCGCTGCGCGCTTGATGCCGCCCAGGGTGGTGCGCGAGGCATTCGAGTTGCCGGAGAACTGCTTCTCGAGAATCTGGTTGAGCTCTTTCAGGGCTGCCGGCTGCACGGTATTGAGCGAAGAAACCCGCAGGATGATGTCCAGGCGTGCCTTGTGGTCGAAGTTGCCGAGCACTTCCCCGGCCTGATCCGGATCGAGATACGCCACGACGATCGCCTGGATCTGCGGGTGCTCGTAACGGATCACATCGGCCACGGCGCGCGGCTCCATCCACTTCAGGCTGTCGAGGCCGCTGGTGTTGCCACCGAGCAGGATACGGTCGATCAGACCATTGGCTTTGTCTTCGCCCAAGGCCTGGGTGAGCATCTTGCGCACATAGTCATCGGAGCCGACGCCCAGGCTGGTCTGGTCGCCGACCATGTCGACGAACTCGCTCATCACCTGCTCGACCTGCTCGCGGTGCACGTTGCCCATCTGGGCCATGGCCACACCTACGCGCTGGACCTCTTTGGGCCCCATGTGGCGCAGTACCTGGGCGGCGTCAGTAGAACCCAGCGACAGCAGCAGGATCGCGGCTTTGTCGACCTTGGTCAGTTTGGCGGCAACGGCTCGGTTATCACTCATCTGCGTTAATCCACTCTTTCACGACCTGGGCCACGCGACCCGGATCTTCTGCCACCAGACTCTTGATTGCGTTCAACTGAGCGTCATAGCCTTCGCTCGGGCTCGGCAGCAGGATGCTTTGCGGGCCGCCGAGGCTGACACGATCATTGGCCAGTTCGCCATCCAGGCCGCCCATGCCACCCAGCTCGACATCGCTGCCGATACCGGCCAGCTGCTTGCCTTTGCCGCCACCGGTGATGTTGTTGAGCACCGGACGCAGGACACCGAACACCAGCACCAGAATGAACAGCACACCCAGCACTTGCTTGACGATGTCCCAGAACCACGGCTGGGAGTAGAACGGAATATCGGCTATCACTTCGCCGCGATCGGCGGAGAACGGCATGTTGATCACGCTGACACTGTCGCCACGGCTGGCGTCGAAACCGACCGCGTCCTGAACCAGACGGGTGAAGCGTGCCAATTCGTCGGTACTCCACGGCACCCGGGCGGTTTCACCGCTGGCCGGGTTGAGCTTGACCTGATCATCGACGACCACCGACACCGACAGGCGATTCAAACGGCCCTGCTGCTGCCTGGTGTGACTGATGGAACGGTCGAGTTCGAAGTTTTTGGTCGACTGTTGACGCTTGTCTGCCGGGTACGGTGCGAGCATCGGCTGGCCGGTGGCCGGGTCCATGATCTGCTGGCCGTTGGCATCGATCAATGGTTGCCCCGGCTGGACCATGCCAGCTTGTGCGGTGCTGCCACCGGTGGTTTGCGGGGCCGAAGCCGGCGACGGTGGCTGGTTGCTCAAGGCACCCGGCACACCCTGGGGGCCATTGCTGGCGGTGCGCTGCTCATTGACCGACTGCTCGCTGCGCAATGCCGGCTGATCGGGGTTGAATTGCTCGGAGGTCGACTCGACGGCGCTGAAATCAACGTCGGCCGACACTTCGGCCTTATAACGATCATTGCCCAACACCGGTTGCAAGATGTTATGCACGCGCTGGGTGAGCATGCTTTCCATGCGACGGCTGTAATCGAATTGCTTGCCGGCCATGGTCAGTTCGGAGTTTTCCGCCTGATCGGAAAGCAGGTTGCCCTTCTGGTCGACCACGGTGATCTGCGACTTGCTCAGTTCAGGAACACTGGTCGCCACCAGATTGACGATGGCCACGACCTGGCCCGGCTCCAGGGAGCGACCGGAATACAGTTCCACCAACACCGAGGCGCTCGGCTTGCGCTCGTCGCGCACAAACACCGAACTCTTGGGAATCGCCAGATGCACCCGGGCACCCTTGACGTTGTTCAGGCTGGAAATGGTCCGCGCCAGTTCGCCTTCGAGGCCGCGACGATAACGGGTCGCTTCCATGAACTGGCTGGTCCCCAGGCCCTGTTCCTTATCGAGGATTTCGAAGCCGATGTTGCCATCGCTGGGAGTGACACCAGCGCCCGCGAGCTTGAGTCGCGCACGGGACAGATCCTCGGCCTTGACCAGCAAGGCGCCGGAGTTGGGTTCGACGGTGTACGCAATATCGGCGCTGGCCAGGGTATCCATGACCTGCTTGGCGTCCATACCGGCAAGGCTGCCGTACAGAGGCCGGTAGTCCGGCTGCTGGGACCACAACACCACGGCAAAACCAATCGCCACGCTCGCTGCCAGGCCGACCAACAGGCCCACCTGACGCAACATGGTCATCTCTGAAAGGTTTTCCAGGAACGACAATCCGAACAGCGGCGGCTTGCCGTCTATCGGGGTGGCCTTGGCCGGAACATTATCGGCGACTGCTTCTGCCATGACTCAATCTCGTCCTTTAAACAGGCATCTGCATGATGTCTTGATAGGCCTGAACCAGCTTGTTGCGCACCTGGGTCAACGCCTGGAATGACACACTGGCCTTTTGCGAGGAAACCATCACATCCGTCAGGTCGACGCCGCTTTTGCCGATTTCGAATGCACTGGCCAACTGAGTGGAAGCCTGCTGGGTGTCGTTCACTTTATTAACGGCCTGACCGAGCATGTCGGAAAAGCTGCTGCCCGCCACTTCAGGGACGCCGGCAGTCGATTTCGGCGCAGACATGGCATCCATTTGCATGGCCCGCATATCCAGCATCAATCGATTGAATTCAATACCTTGGCTCATGATCTACTCTCGTTGGCGACCCGCAATTTTTTGACGCTCACTCGGCGGGTAGTCAGGTGTTAGCAACAAGGGTGCCAGCTCCACGGCAAACTCGAACAAAAGCTCTAGCCACATGGCGCAACCGGCATCCGCCTATTGCCGACTGTAGGAGCGAGCATGCTCGCGATGGGCCTGAGAACACCGCGGGGTGTCAGGTTCCCAGCGTTATCGTTGACGACCATCGCGAGCATGCTCGCTCNGGAGCGAGCATGCTCGCGATGGGCCTGAGAACACCGCGGGGTGTCAGGTTCCCAGCGTTATCGTTGACGACCATCGCGAGCATGCTCGCTCCTACAGGGGACCGTGGCGCAACCGGMATCCRCCTACTGYAGGAGCGAGCATGCTCGCGATGGGCCTGAGAACAMCGCGGGGTGTCAGGTTCCCAGCGTTATCGTTGACGACCATCGCGAGCATGCTCGCTCCTACAGGGGACCGTGCTGCAACCGGCATCCGCCTACTGTAGGAGCGAGCATGCTCGCGATGGGCCTGAGAACACCGCGGGGTGTCAGGTTCCCAGCGTTATCGTTGACGACCATCGCGAGCATGCTCGCTCCTACAGGNGGAGCGAGCATGCTCGCGATGGGCCTGAGAACACCGCGGGGTGTCAGGTTCCCAGCGTTATCGTTGACGACCATCGCGAGCATGCTCGCTCCTACAGGAACAGATTCAAGTAGCGAATAGAAAGGCTTCCACGTCCATCCCGGCATCACGCATCTGCGCCAGCTTGTAGCGCAAGGTTCGCGGACTGATGCCCAGGCGCTCGGCCGCTTCCTTGCGACGGCCGCGTTCGGCGCGCAAGGTGTCGATGATCATCTGAAATTCGCGTCGGCGCAGGTCATCGCCCAAGGCTCCCGCCGACTCGGATTCAATTTCCACGGCGCGCACAGCTGCGGGCGTCGATACCGGCAATGGCGCACAGGCGACTGGCCCGGCCAGGCAGAAATCCTGCGGCTGAATCAAACCGCCCTGCTGCAGAATCAAGGCGCGCTGAATCGCATTGTCCAGTTCCCGTACATTACCCGGCCACGGATACCCGACCAGGCACGCCTGCGCCTCGGGCGACAGCCTGGCGGGCGCATGCTTCATTTTATTGACGTGACGGGCCAGCAAGCGCTCGGCCAACGGCAGGATGTCGGCGGTGCGCTCGCGCAATGGCCGCCAGGCCAGGGGAAACACCGACAGACGATAGAACAGGTCTTCACGGAAACGCCCGGCCGCCACTTCTGCAGCCAGGTCGCGGTTGGTCGTGGCGACCACGCGGATGTCCAGGGTGATCGGCTTGCGCGCCCCGACCCGCTCAACCTCGCGCTCTTGCAATACGCGCAGCAGTTTGGCCTGCAGCCCGAGGGGCATTTCGGAAATTTCGTCGAGCAGGATGGTGCCACCGTCGGCCTGCTCGAATTTGCCGGCCTGGGCGGCGATAGCACCGGTGAAGGAACCTTTTTCGTGGCCGAACAGGGTCGCTTCGAGCATGTTGTCCGGGATCGCTGCACAGTTGATCGCAATGAACGGCTGGCTGGCCCGATGGGAATGCTGATGAATGTAACGCGCCAGCACTTCCTTGCCGGTCCCCGACTCACCGGAGATCAATACCGTGGAGTCGCTGCGCGCTACCCGCGCCGCCAGTTCCAGCAATTGCGCGCTGGCCGGCTCGTTGGCAATCGGTCCTTCGCACGCCGTCGTACCAAGGTTGCCCAGGGCGTGACGCGCCACCAGATCGAGCAACGCCCGGGGCTCGAATGGCTTGACCAGGTAGTCCACCGCGCCCTGGCGCATCGCATCGACTGCGCGCTCCACCGCCCCATGAGCCGTCATCAGCAGCACGGGCAATTGCGGTTGTCGCGCACGCAACAGGCCGAGCAACTGATGGCCGTCCATGCCCGGCATGTTGACGTCGCTGATCACCAGACTGAAAGACTCGCCAGCGGCAGCGGCCAATGCTTGCTCTGCCGACCCCACGGCGGCGTAATCATGCCCCGCGAGCATCAGCGTATCGGCCAGCGCTTCGCGCAACGCGCGGTCATCCTCGACCAGTAGAACCTTGATTGCCATGTCCGTCACTCCGCGCCCAAGGCGCCGCAGAACAACGGCAGGATTACCAGTGCGCACGTACCGCGACCCGGGCGCGAGTGCAAACGCAGATCCCCCTGGTGAGCACGCGCCACCGCCTTGACCACCGTCAGGCCAAGGCCGGTACCGTTGGTTTTGGTGGTAAAGAACGGCTCACCCAGACGCTCCAGCACCCCGGCATAGATACCGCTGCCACTGTCGCTGACACACAGGCGCAGATGATTGCCACGGGTGTAAAGATGAACCTTGAGGCGCAGGTCGCCGGCATTGGCCTGGATGGCATTTTCGATCAAATTCAAAATTGCTCCGACCAGGGTGTCGCGATTGCACAGCAACTCCCCAGCATGGCTGTCGCACTGCCAGCGGATCGGCAGGTCCTGCACATGGGGCAGTGCAGCCGCTTGCAGCGACTGCAACAATTGGCCAGGCGTCAGCCGGTCGGTCAACGGCAGCTCGCCACGAGCAAACACCAGCATGTCGCGCACCTGATGTTCCAGTTCGTGCAGGCGCTCCTTCAGGCGCCCGGCAAAACGTTGCTGGGTCGCGACCGGCAACGCCTGCTCAGTCAAATGGCTGGCGTAAAGCAACGCGGCGGACAAGGGCGTACGAATCTGATGGGCCAACGAGGCCACCATGCGCCCAAGGGACGACAGCCGTTCGTGGCGCGCCAGCTGATCCTGCAGGTGACGGGTTTCGGTCAGGTCATTGAGCAACACCAGTTGACCGGGTTCGGCGTCCAGCGAGCGGGTGGCAATCGACAGGCGCCGACCATCCTTGAGTGAAACCTCATGGCCGTCGTCTTCGCGAGGCGCAAAGCAGCGGGCAATGACCAGGCGCCACAACTGGCCTTCGAGCGGCAGACCGAGCAACTCGCGGGCCGCCGGGTTGGCTTCGCGCACGATGCCCTGGGCGTCGATGACAATGACACCGCCAGGCAACAGATCAAGGAGATTTTGCAGGCGATTGGCCAGGCGCTCTTTTTCCGCCAGTTCCTGCATGCGCTGGGCGCTGACCACCGCCAGCTCGCCCTTGAGCTCGGTCACCCGGGCTTGCAGCAGGCTGTAGGAATCAGTCAACTGACTGGACATCTGGTTGAACAGAGAGAACGCCTGCTCAAGACCAAGCCGGCTCGCCTGCTCTACGGACGACGGTTGCCCCGAAACGTCAGGGACAGGAGACATCTGGGCGGCTTGGGGCATCGTGCTCTCTCGCGTGGCTGACCGTCAGTTAAACGGAACGTTGCGAGGGACGTAGCAATACCCGTGCCTAAAAAAAACAGCCTGAAAATGAAGCACTTGAAAAACAGGCGTCAATCATCCGCCTGTTCGTCTCCATCACGACGGCTCATGCCGTACTTGCGCATCTTCTCCACCAGCGTGGTACGTCGAATGCGCAGCCGCTCGGCGGCACGGGCCACGATGCCATTGGCATCATCCAGCGCCTGCTGAATCAGCCCCTGCTCCAGGCTACCGAGGTAGTCCTTGAGGTCCAGGCCTTCCGGCGGCAGCATGGCGCTGGCGGTGAAGACCGGCGTATGGCCGTTGATGGCCACGCGCTCTTCAAGGTCACTGCGCAGGCTGTCGACCATTTGCTCGTCTTCATCGTCGACGTAGCGGAACTTCTTCGGCAGCTCGACCACACCGATCACCCCGTACGGATGCATGATCGCCATGCGCTCCACCAGGTTGGCCAGCTCACGGACGTTGCCCGGCCAGCCATGCCGGCACAGCGACATGATGGCGGCCGAGTTGAAACGGATCGAACCGCGTTTCTCGTGCTCCATGCGCGAGATCAATTCGTTCATCAGCAGCGGAATGTCTTCGACCCGCTCGCGCAGCGGTGCCATCTCGATCGGGAACACGTTCAGGCGATAGTACAAGTCTTCGCGGAAGGTGCCAATCTCGATCATGCTTTCGAGATTCTTGTGGGTCGCGGCAATGATGCGCACGTCGACGCTCTGGGTCTTGTTGCTGCCGACGCGCTCAAAGGTGCGCTCCTGCAACACGCGCAGCAGCTTGACCTGCATCGGCAGTGGCATGTCGCCGATTTCATCGAGGAACAACGTGCCGCCATTGGCCAGTTCGAAACGCCCCGCACGGCTGGTGATCGCCCCGGTAAAAGCGCCCTTCTCGTGACCGAACAACTCGCTCTCGAGCAACTCTGCCGGAATGGCCCCGCAATTGACCGGCACAAACGGTGCCTCACGGCGTTTGGAGTGATAATGCAGGTTGCGCGCGACCACTTCCTTGCCGGTACCGGACTCACCGAGGATCAGCACGCTGGCATCGGTGTCGGCGACTTGCTGCATCATCTGCCGCACGTGCTGGATCGCCCGGCTGGTGCCGACAAGGCTGCGGAACAGATTGGGTTCGCGATGACGCCCCCGCTCGCGCGCCTGGTCGTACATCTCGCGATAGACCTGGGCACGATGCAGGGAGTCGAGCAATTTGCTGTAGCTGGGCGGCATCTCGAGCGTCGAAAGCACTCGGCGACGCTGGTCTTCGGGCAGCTCAATGGAAGAATTATCGCCCATTAGCAAAACCGGAAGGAACTCATCCCAGGTTGACAGTGTCTTAAGCAAGCCCCCAAGTGCGCCAGGAGCATTGACCGTCCCGATGAGGACACAGATTACTTCACGACTTGATGACAAAGAGCCGACAGCCTGCTGCCAGTCATGGCTGCCGCAGGGTAAATTTTCTTCACCGAGAAAATTCAAGATCACCGCCAGGTCGCGGCGGCGGACGCTATCGTCATCAATCAGCAGAATTTTGGTTTCACGCCACATGCAATAGCAACTTCCCTAGTCAACTCAATACCCAAAATGTTGGGGCAAGCTAGACGCTTGCAGACTTGTTATGCCTGAAGACGACTGAAATCTGGAACCAGCTCTAGTTAAGTCAAAAAACCGTGCACAGTCAAATTTATGGCGCACAACTCTGAGGTTATTTAACCAAACAGATGGTAAACCTTTGCCGCGTTTTGTGCTTGATGGATCTGCGACATCTCATCGACTATCGCTTGCCTCTCCCCCGTAGCCGCCTCAAGAAGCTGCTTGTACACCCCTAGCAGCTCCTGAAGATTGTCGCGCAACGCGGCCTCGTCCACCGAAGCTTCACTCAAGACGTCTTCCATGCAGGAACGGCACGCCAGGTCCAACTCACCGATCGCTTGCCAGTTGCGTTCGGCTAATGCGCCGACCAGGGCTTGGCGGGTGTGTTCGATTCGCTGCAGGACAAGACTCATGATGATCTCCTTAAAACTGCGGACCCGCAGGGGCGATACCGTCCCAGCCGTCTTTGACGGTGCGAAGCAAGTCGCCAACTTCGTCAAGAATCGCTGGATCGGTCGTGATGTTCGCCTCGGCGAGACGCTTCATCATGTACATGTAGAGATTATCCAGCCTCTCCACCTCTTCAGCCTTGTTCTCGAGGTCCAGGCCCTCACGCAAGCCGCCAATGATCCCGATGGCCTTGCTGATCAACACACCTTTACCCGGAATATCGTTGCGCTCCATGGCGCCTTTGGCCTGAGCAATACGGTCCAGCCCACCCTCCATCAGCATCTGCACCAGGCGGTACGGGCTGGCTTCGGAGACTTGAGCTTGCGCTCCAACTTTCTGATATTGCCGAAGGGCCAACATCGGATTCATGTTCTTACCTCATCGCAACTTTAGGACTCACCTGACCAATATATCGTCTACGAGTCAAAGAACTTTAAACCGGAAGACAAAAACCCGGCGCGTTTAAAACGTCGCCGGGTTTTTTGTCATGGGCTCAACGCTTAACTTTTGGAAGCCTGTGCATTCAGGCTGTCGAAGAACGAGGTGATGTTGGTCGCCGTCGCCTTCATTTGCCCGACCAACAGGTCCATGGCGTTGTACTTGGCCGTCAGCGACGCGGTCAGCGACGTCACGCGCAGGTCCAATGCCATCTGCTGATCGCTCAGCTCGCTTTTCTGCTTGTTCAGACTGGTGGTGCGCTGATCAAGAATGCCACCGGTCTGAGAATAGGGTTTGATCGCCGCGCTCATGCGGGCCAGCAGGCCATTGGTACTGTTGGTACCGGTAAACAGCGTCTGGACCTCACCACCCAGCGACTTGCTGGTCATCGCCTTGGTGAATTTTGCCGAGTCGAAATTCAACGTGCCGGCTTTCTGGTCGGTGGTGATACCCAATTGCGCCAGCACCGACAACTGCCCACCCGGGCCTGGTGTGGTCAACTCCTTGCGGATATCGGCAATCAACGAACGGGGCATGGCGTCACCGGTCATTGCCGCAGAGACAGTCGGCTTGCCATCAGCACCGACAGTGGCCTGAGTCAGCGAGTTAACCGTTCTCACCAGCGTGTTGTAGGCGTCGACAAATGACTGGATCGAAGTCTGCAACCCCGTCGTATTGGTCGCCACGGTCACGGTCGAGGTGCCTGCTGCCACCAGGGTCATGCTCAAGCCGCTGACTGACGAGTTGACGGTGTTGGTTTTGCTGGTCACTGCCAGACCATCGATCGTCAGGTTCGCATCAGCCGCCAGCGCACCGATGGTGCCGGCACTGTTCGGATCAGGCAGGGTCGCCCCCGGATTCGCCGGATCGGGAATGGTCCCCATGATCTGGCTGCCATCGATCTCAAGGCCCGCGATGCCGCTGACAATGAGATCCGTGCCCTTGCCGGTCGTGGTCGAGCCGATCACCAGTCGCGACCCGTTGCTGTCGGTGACGATGTTGGCCGAGATACCCTGGGCACCCAGTGTTGTGTTGATAGCGTCACGGGTCGACTGCAAGGTCGCACCGCTCGGTATAGCAACGCTGTAGGCAGTGCCATTTTGACTGATGTTCAATGTACCAGTCGGAATGGCACTGGACGCACCGCCCGCGAAAGAAGCACTGGCAACCTTGGAGCCGGTAGCCAGGTTGTCGACTTTGATGGTGTAAGTACCGTTGACGGCAGTGTTGTCCGAGGTTGTCGTCAAAACCGTCGGCGCTGAGGAGGTTGCCGCGAAACCGGAAAACGCAGGGCTTGTCGCGCTGTTGAGCTTGTTCATGGCAGCCTGGTAGGCGGCCAGAGCACTTTTGAGTGTGCCTATACCAGAAATCTTGGACGTATTGATCGTGGTCTGAGTGGTGATCTGAGTCTGCTTGGCCGATTTATCGCTGTTGACCAATGCTGTAACGATCGAGTTGATATCAATACCGGACCCAAGGCCCAAACCTGGTGTAATCGGACTTGCCATGCACATTCCCCTTTATGTCTGCTGCCGGTCTTTTGACCGGTCACGCCGTCACATCAACGTACAAACACGATTCATGCCAGCTGTCAGGCTTTTGCTTCAAACAGCACGTTGCTTGCCGTCGTCAAACTTTCCGCCAGTTTCAGGGCTTCTTCGCAAGGAATCTGGCGCACCACTTCACCGGACTCCGAGGCGATCACTTTCACCACAACTGTGCCGGAAGCCTCATCGATCGAGAACTCCAGATTGCGCTTGATCGACTGAACGAATTTCTCGATCTCTTGCACGGCCAGTTTAAGCTTCTCGGGATCCGAGTCATCTCTTGCAGCCACTGACTTGACGCTATCGCGTTCGGTGCTGCTGTCGCTACGAGTGACGCCAGCCGGCTGAGCAGAAGCCGTATTTGACGGTTGAGCGGCCAGGTAAGACAAGTTCAGCTTGACGCTCATGTCCATATCCATCACCTCATGAAGCAAAAAGCGAGAGAGCGCGACTGGCGCACTCCCCCGCTAAAACTCAACCGAATTACTGAAGCAGTTTCAGTACGGCGGAAGGCAACTGGTTGGCTTGAGCCAGAACAGCGGTGGAAGCTTGTTGCAGAGTTTGCTGTTTGGTCAGGCTGGCAGTTTCAGCAGCGAAGTCGGTGTCTTGAACGCGACCCAGTGCAGCGCTGGCGTTTTCGTTGACGTTCTGCAGGTTGGAGATGGTGCTGGTCAGACGGTTTTGCGAAGCACCCAGGTTGGCGCGAGTGGCGTTCACCGTGTCCAGAGCTTTGTCGATCGCGGTGATTGCGCCGTCGATTGCCACGAAAGCAGCAGCACTGGTAGCACCAGTCAGAACGGTAGTACCCGAACCTACGGACAGGCTGGAGGCGGCGAAGCTGGTGCTCAGAGCCAGAGTGATCTGGTTGGCGGTACCGGTGTTGGAACCCACTTGCAGGGTCATGACGCTAGCAGAACCGTCCAGAAGGTTTTTGCCGTTCAGGTTGGTGCTCTGGGCAATACGAGTCAGCTCGTCGGACAGCTGAGTGAACTCGGCGTTGGTTGCGGTACGGTCAGCAGTGATGTTGGTACCGTTACGTGCCTGGACAGCCAGTTCACGCATACGTTGCAGAATGTTGGTGGTCTCTTGCAGAGCGCCTTCAGCGGTCTGAGCCATCGAGATACCATCGTTGGCGTTCTTGATTGCCACGGTCTGACCACGAATCTGGCTGGTCATACGGGTAGCGATCTGCAGGCCGGCGGCGTCGTCTTTAGCGCTGTTGATTTTCAGGCCGGAAGACAGGCGGGTCATGGAGGTCGACAGAGCATCCGATGCACGGCCCAGGTTCTTTTGAACGTTCAGGGAGGCAACGTTAGTGTTTACGCCTAATGGCATGATGTATTCCTCGTTGGTTGGGTACTGGCTTCCGGCCCTGGCAACCGCCGGGTATGGCCTAGAGAACCTTCGTAATAGTTATCGTCGCTATTGCAGGTTGCTTGAGGGCTTTTTTGAAAAAAAATGCCATCACACTGCCACCCCTACGAAAACAAAGGCTTGCAAGACACCCACGCGAGAAAAATGGCGCCAGAAAGTCGCCCACAACACAATTACGAATGAATCACGCCGGCAGACGGAGTAACGCTCAGAGGTGAGCGTCCCCCGCTTCCAGCAAATCGACCAACTCATACTCCATCGAATCCGCCAGCCCCAGCCAGTCCATTGCTTCTTGAGCGGCGAACATCGACATGAGCAATTGCGCCCATTGCTGCTGGATCGTTTGAGGCGTTTGACTGAACAACGCCTGCGAGTTTTCGAAGATATCGACCATGTTCAGCGCCGCCTCGACATCACGCCCAAGTCGAAACAACTGCGCGCACTGGCGGCAATCAATGACACATTGCGCAAACCCGCTCATTGCACGAACTCCTGATTGAACGTCGTACCGACAATCATTGCGCCTGCCCGGCTACTGTTGAAAAACTGTACCTGCGGGTGCCCGGCAATGTAGCGCTCCAGCTCGCACAGGTAACTGCGAAAATTCAACTGCGTGCTGACACGCTCGCCATTGCCGTCGAGCACCCAGTACCTGGCCTGACTCAGTGCCGGCCCCAGGTCGCCATCGTTCCAGCCGGCGTGGGTTTTGTTCATGGGGAACGCAAAGTCGGCGCCGAACAGCGTAATCCGCTGCGCGCCCATCTTCACCGCCAAGTCCACTGCCGGATGAATCACACTGCCGCCGACATACAGTTCAGCCCGGCTGACCTGCTGGCGCAAAGCGGCATAGACCGGACTGGCGGAATACCCGACATAACGGGCACCCTGCCAGGCCGCCAACACCCGCGGATCGCTCAAGGGCAGATAGACCAGCGGGATGTCGCCAGTGTCCTCGGGCGGCAGATGCCTGAAACCGATGCGCTGATCGATACTGACCACCACGTCCGGTTTGATGCCATGCTCGCGCAGAGGTTTGTAGGCGGTATCGACACTGATGAACAACGGTCGCGGCACCTGTTCGCGCACAGCCCTGAGCTGCTCGAAATGCTGCTCAAGGCTAGGCCCGGTGGCGATAACGTAGACCTCCCGCCCCGGGCATGTCGCGAACAACTCGGCAACATCGGCATCCTGACTGACGAGCCCGAAACTCTCTTGCAGCCGCTGGACAATTTCCGGGGATTGCGGATCGAACTCGCGATTATTGAACGTCAGGTGCACTTCACTGAGCAGGCGGTCGCGAATTTTGGCATTGAAGTCATCGGCCAGCAGCATCTCGGAAGGCAAGGCAAAAAATGGCTGGCAAATTTCCGGCGAATCACCGGCATACCTCAATTCGACGCGCGGGTCGTCGAGCCAATGCCGCTGATCGAGTAACTGTAGCGTCAGCATGAAAATCGCACCGTTGAGGATATGCACGTACAAACGCTGAAGGTCTGCGCCTTCGAGCAGCACTGTCGGCAAATCACCCAGCCCTGTGCCGTAGACATGCACCACCGAACTGCCCGGGGGCAAGCTGGCGGCCTGCAGTCGTGCTTCACGGGTGCGATCATGGCGACTGGTAAGCTGAATACCGCCAATACTCAGCGTCGAGCCCAAGCCTTGCACCAGCTCAGCCTGCTCTTGCATGCCGGGTTCGGTACTCAACCACGCAAACAGTGCCGGCCAGCGTCGCTCTATCACCTGAGCATTGTGGTCAAAGCTGTCGCTCATATCGCCTCGCGCACCAACGAAAAAAATAGCGCTCAAGGTTACACCCGGAGCGCTATTTTTTATGCCACAAAGTTCGTGTCAGGGGCGATAAATAATCGCCGAACCCCACGACAAGCCAACACCGAAACCACTCAGCGCAACACGCTTCCAGCTGGAATCGAGCACGTGCTTTTCCAGCAGCAACGGAATGCTCGACGACACCGTATTGCCGGTCTCGACCATGTCCTTGATGAATTTCGCAGGGTCCCCTTCGAAGCGGCGTGCCACGGCATCGACAATGGCCGCACTGCCCTGGTGAATGCAGAAGGCATCGACATCGTCAGCCGTCAGTTGCGCCTCGGCCAGCAGTTCATGCAAATGCGCCGGGACTTTGAGCAAGGCAAAGTTGAACACCTGACGACCGTTCATGAAAAACACGCCATCGCTGACTTTCAGGTGCGGCGCGCCGGAACCGTCGGTGCCGAACTTGGCTTTGCCCAGCTGCCACGGTGCGTTTTCGCCCATCCAGGTCGCGGTGGCGGCATCGCCGAACAGCATGGTGGTATTGCGATCTTCCGGGTCGACGATCTTCGAATACGGATCGGCAGTGATCAGCAAGCCATTCTTCAGGCCCGCGGCTTCCATGAAGCCCTTGATGGCGTAGATGCCGTAGACGTAGCCGGAGCAGCCCAGGGAAATATCGAACGCCGCCACGTTGGTTGGCAGGCCCAGCTTGTCCTGAACGATGGCAGCGGTGTGAGGCAGACCTTCTTCGTCACCGTTCTGGGTGACCACGATCAGCACGTCGATGGCTTCACGTTTCAAATCAGGGTTGTTGGCGAACAGCGCATTGGCCGCTTCGACACACAGGTCCGAAGTTTCCTCGCCCTCGCCTTTACGAGGCAGGAAGGCCGAACCGATCTTGCCAAGGATGAACTCTTCATCCTTGTCGAATTTTGCACCTTGTGCGTAATTGTCCAAGCCGGCTACAGGAACGTAGCTCGCAATGCTCTTTATGCCAATCATTACGGCTTCCCAATAATAAACAGCCCAATACCACCGCTCGTGATGATTCGAGGGGCGCCGACAAACAGAGAAATACGTCGCCCCGAAGCGGCGACCACGGGAAGAATAAAAGGCTATCACTGGGCCAGACAGAAGCCAGGCGCCACCTTCCCGATCAATACAATACAGTGAAGATGCGCGTAATGACTCACAGGTCACTCTATTTTGCCGAATCCGCCCGACAAGACGTTATTCGACCAATGACCAATCCAGCGGTGTACCGCGTTTGAGGTCCTGCCCGGCGCGCCGGCCCATAAGGCTTTCAGCGTGCCGGGGAGCCAACCCCAGGCCCGGGCGAATGGCCCGCAGATTGTCGGCGCAAAACAGCTCGCCGGCCGCCATGTCCCGGGTGACATACAGCGAACGCCGGTACACCAGTGACTTGCGTTCGGCCTCGGTCACGCCGTAATGCACCTGGCCCATGGCCTGCCAGGCGCGCTCGGTTTCAATCACCAGGCTGGCCAGTTCGGCCGGCTCCAGGGAGAAACTGGCGTCGACGCCACCGGCAGCTCGATCCAGGGTGAAGTGCTTTTCAATCACCGAGGCGCCTAGCGCAACCGCCGCCACGGACACCCCGACGCCCATCGAGTGATCGGACAGGCCGACTTCGCAGCCGAACAATTGGCGCAAATGCGGGATGGTACGCACGTTGCTGTTGGCCGGCGTTGCCGGATAGGTACTGGTGCACTTGAGCAACAGCAGATCCCTGCAACCGGCCTCACGGGCGGCTCGCACGGTTTCGTCGAGTTCGGCGATGCTGGCCATGCCGGTGGAGATAATCAGCGGCTTGCCGGTGGCCGCGACCCGCCGGATCAGCGGCAGGTCGGTGTTCTCGAAACTGGCGATCTTGTAGGCCGGCACCTCAAGGCTTTCGAGGAAGTCCACCGCCGTGTCATCGAATGGCGTGGAGAACGCCAGCATGCCCAGTTCCCTGGCCCGGGCAAAGATTGGCGCATGCCATTCCCATGGCGTATGAGCCTTCTCATACAGCGCGTACAACGAGGAACCGGCCCAGAGACTGTTGGGATCCTTAATGAAGAACTCGCCCTCGGACAGGTCCAGGGTCATGGTGTCGGCCGTGTAGGTTTGCAGCTTCAAGGCATGCGCACCGGCCTTGGCCGCGGCTTCGACAATCTGCAGTGCCACATCCAGCGACTGGTTATGGTTGCCACTCATTTCAGCGATGATGAACGGCGGCGCATCGGCCCCGATGCAACGGTTGCCAATCTTGAAACCAGTCATTTGTGATCCTTCAATACGCGCGTGAACTGGCAGGTACCCTGAGTGAAACCTGCCTCACGAAAGACTTTCAGTGACGGCTGATTGGCCGGCAATACCTGCGCAGTGATAGCCAGCAGCTGCGGCCAGTGGGCGCTCACGAAGTCTTCGCCCCGCGCCAGCAACGCCCTGCCCCAGCCCAGGCGGAAGCGTTCTTCGAACAGATAAATCGAGACTTCGGCTTCAAAACCGTGCAGGTCATAACGCAACACACCCACTGGGCCGTCATCGCTTTCGGCGATCAACAACAAGCGCTGGGAATTACTCAAACTGGCGGCCAGCCAGTTTTGATGGGACTGCCATTCAACTACACCGGTTTGCAACGACCAGCGCCGTACTGCCTCGGCATTGCGCCCGTCGAACAACAACTGCGCATCCTCTTTGGTTGCAGGTCGGATGCGCAAAACTGCTCCAGCCAGGGCTGCCGCCACCCGTTGCGCCCCCCGACCATCGACCAATTGCCGTGAACGATCGGCAAGGCTCTGGCGTATGCCCTGATTGTCCGCCACAAAACCGATAGCCAGACGCAACTGCTCGACGCTGACCTGCTCGCGAACGCCAAGATAGACGTGCGCACCTGCAGCCGCCATCACCTCGCCGTTGGCTTGCTGATTATTGGACACAGCGATGCAGATCGTCGGCAACCCCATCGCTGCCCGTTCCCAGCTGGTACCGCCACCGGCGCCGACAAACAGGTCCGCCTCGGTCATCAAGCGGTAGAAGTCGCTGACAAAGCTGTGCAAGCGCCAGTTCGGATGCCCCGCCGCGAGCGCCTGCATCTGGTTCCAGGCGGGGTTGTCGGCCCCGGCGACGAAGTCGACCTCCAGTTCATGGAAGTCCGCCAGCGCCAGCATCGCGTGTTGTGTCTGCATGGCTGCATCAAAGCCGCCAAAGTTCACCAGTACTCGCCTGGCCCGGGGTTTGATCTCGATGGCCGGGCAGCAAAACTCTTCGCGCAGCATGGCAAATCGTGGGCCGAACAGCGTCTGGCAGTCCGGCGGCAGCAGCGAGGCATAAGCCTGGGGCGTGCCAGACAAGTTCTGATTGAGCAGCAGATCGACGCGGTACTGGCGGGTTGCGAGGTCATCCACCGCTGCGATCCGTGGTGCCCAGCGGCGAGCCGCCGTTTGCCAGTGATGGTCGAGGCCGTAGTGATCGACGATGATCCAGTCGAACGCCGGATGACCTTCCAGCACCAGCGCCAGCGCGTCGATATCCGCCTGCCACGGCAGCATGGACTCGATGGCCTGCAACGGGTCTTCACCGGGATAACGATCCGGCAGCGCGAAGGTTTCGAAGCCTTCGCCCGCCAGGGTATCGAGCCGATGCCCCGGCAACCGTCGGCAGGCAAATGCGACGTGCGATCCCTGCTTTCGCAGGGTTCTGGCCAGCGGCAACAAACGAGCGATATGGCCGCTGCCAATGGCTGGCGACGAGTCGGAACGAATCAGCACCCTCATTGCAATTCCCCGCCGGCCTTGAGCGCGGCGTAAAGGTATTCGGCACGCGTCCAGTCCTCAAGCGTGTCTATGTCCTGCACCAGATGCCGCGGCAGAATCACTGGCAGGCTTGCCGACGAGAACAGCGCATCACCACGCAACCAGGCCTCGCTGCGCCCCCAGTAGAACTGGCCGGCATCCTGGAAGGCTGCGGGCAAGTCCTGGGAACGGGTCTGGCGAAACTCCGGGTAGAGCGGGGTCAAGGCGCCCTGCTCGTCGAGGGTCAAGGCCCGTTGCACCGGGAATCCGAAACTGCCTACGGAAAAGGCGAAGGCCTTGTCCCCATGCTGTTCAAGCAACTCGAAGCCCTGATGCAGATATCGCGCCTGCAACAGCGGCGCGGTCGCGTAGATGCAACACGCATAGTCGAACGCAGGCAGTTCACCCAGGGCATGGACGATCACTGCCGCCGTGCCGGTGAAATCATCGGCCAACGACGCCGGACGCATGAACGGCACCCGCGCCCCGTGACTCCGTGCGACCTCAGCAATTTCTTCATCGTCGGTGCTGACGATTACCTCGTCGAACAGATTCGATTGCAGCGCCGTAGCAATCGAACGGACGATCATCGGCACGCCGTCGAACAGCTTGAGGTTCTTGCGCGCGATTCGCTTGCTGCCGCCACGCGCAGGAATGATCGCGACGCTGCTCACCGTCGCCGCCCCGATACAAGACGATAAATCATGATGTTCAACCCAAAACCCGTCTCAAATGCTCCACCACTTCATCCTGCTCTTCATCCGTCAGGTCCGGGTACAACGGCAAGCTGATGGCTTCGGAAAAATAGCGCTCGGCCTGCGGAAAATCGCCGTCCTTGAAACCCTGTTCACGGTAGTACGGCTGCAAATGCACCGGAATGTAATGCAGGTTCACACCCAACCCGGCTGCGCGCAAGGCTTCGAACACTTGAGTCTGGTCGAGTTTGATCTGCGACAACTGCAACCTGACCACGTACAGGTGCCAGGCTGACTCGGCGCCTTGCTGAACCGTCGGCAATGTCACCGCCAGGCCCGCCAACAGCGTTTCATAACGGGCGGCCAATTGACGACGCCTGGCGACAAACCCGTCCAGCCGCGCCAGTTGCGACAATCCCAGTGCCGCATGCAGATCGGTCATGCGGTAATTGAAGCCCAGTTCCAGTTGCTGGTAGTACCACAATCCCGTGTCCGGCACGTTCATCTGTGCCGGATCACCAGTGATCCCGTGGCTGCGCAGGCGTCGCAAGCGCTCGGCGAACTCCGGGCGATTGGTCAGCACCATCCCACCCTCGGCGCTGGTGATGATCTTGACCGGGTGAAAACTGAAAATCGTCATTGCCGCGTGTTGGCCACAACCCACCGGCCGCCCAAGGTACGAAGCACCCACTGCATGGGAGGCGTCCTCGATCAGCGTAAAACCATAGCGCTCGGATAGCTGCGCGATCGCGCGCATGTCACAACTCTGACCGGCGAACGCAACCGCCACCACCACTTTGGGTAACTTGCCGCAGGCTTGGGCGATCTCGAGTTTCTGCGCGAGTAACCGCGCATCCAGGTTCAAGGTGCCCGGGTCAATGTCGACAAAATCGACTTCAGCGCCACAATAGCGACCACAGTTGGCCGACGCGACAAAAGTATTCGGACTCGTCCACAGCACGTCGCCCGGCCCCAGCCCGGCGACCAGGCAGGCAATGTGCAGCGCCGCCGTGGCATTGCACACCGCTACCGCATACTCAGCCTCGCAACGTTGGGCCAAGGCCCGTTCAAAGCGTTCGATGGTTGGCCCCTGGGTCAACCAGGGGGACTTGAGCACCTCCATCACGGCATCGATGTCTGCCTGGTCGATGTTCTGCCGGCCGTAGGGAATCCGGTAGGGCATCATGACCATGACTCGACACAACGCCCAACCAGCGGGCAGGCACGCGTGGCCTCGAACATCATTTCGCCGTTGAGCATGTGAGCGTCCTTTTATTGATCAGACAGTTGAGCGAGCAACTGCGCCCAGTTCACACTGCGCGCGGTGCCGAGGGTAAAGCCCTTGCCGGTCATGGCCAGGTTCTGGTTGTACGCCAGATCGTGGCTCAATGCCCCGGGCCACTTTTCCCGCAAGGCTTCAAGGGCCTGCGGTGCCTCGGGCAAGGTGCCCGGATGGATGACCTGAACCTGTGGCGTCCACACCACCAGATAGCCCGCCTGGCCGGTTTTCAGGCAAAGGTCGACGTCGCTGAAGGCGTCCGCGAACACGCCCTCGTCCAATCCGCCAACCTCGTCAAACAACGCTTTGCCGATCATCAGACACAGGGCCGAGACAGCTGAGTAATTTTGCTCAAGCACCAGGCGATCAAGGTAACCCCTGGCCTCTTTCGGTTCGCCGGCAAAGGCGCAACCGACACCGTCGTTCATGCCCAGAATCAGCCCGGCCTGCGTGACGTTGCCATCACGGTCCTGCAGCTTGGCACCGACCACACCCACTTCCGGACGCTGGGCCTGGTTGAGCAGCGATTCGAGCCAGGTCGGGTTGACCACTTCACTGTCCGGCGCCAACAGCACCAGGTATTCACCCTGGGCCTGCCGACAGGCTTCGTTGTACAAGGCCGACGCGCTGAGAGGCTCGTGTGCCCGCAGGACACGGGCCCTGTCGCCTGGCTGTCCCAGACCGTCCAGCCATTGCAGCATGTCGGGGGACTGGCTGGCGTTATCGGCAATCAGCACTTCGTAACGGGTGTAGCGGGTACGTTGCACAATCGCGGTCAGGCAACGTTGAACCTGCGCCAGGTTGTCCTGGCTCGGCACAATGATCGACACCAGCGGGCGCTCAGTGTGCCGGTAGTCGATGCGGAAAGTGCCCGGCGTGTCCGAGGTGACTTGCGCCTTGTAGCCGCGGGTGGCGAGGTGACGGATCAACGTCTGGCGCTCGTGGGCATTTTCTTCGCGTGCGGCTGCAGGGGCGATCAGCAGCGGTTCGTCCAGATGAGCCAGCCAGGCCATGCCGCCCTGTTCGATGATACGCAGCAGCAGGTCGAACTCCAGCGCCTTGCTGAAGTCGGCCTGGTAACCGCCGGCGTCCAACCAGACATCCTTGCGGATCAGCCAGTGCCGCGCCATCAGCGCTGGAAGGCTGAGCAGCAGGTCGAGGTTGAAGCCCGGACGAAACACGTCAACCAGCGCGCCATGGGCGTCGCGATGAATTTCGTCCATTGCCACCGCTCGGCAGTCAGGTGCGGCGTGCAATTCCAGACCGGCGCGCAACAGGCCACCGGCGGTGAACTCGTCACCCGCCTCGGTCAGCAGCAACCAGTCGCAGGTAGACAGACGCGCGACTTGATTGAGCTTGTCGACAAAGTTGGCCTGGGTCACTCGAACAAAGTGCAGCGTGTTCTGCTCCGTCGTCGCCGTCAGCGGCTCACCCGTGGTGAACACCACGATTTTGAAGGCGTGGTTGTGACCTTCCAGCAAGCTATCGAGGGTGATCTGCAGCTTGGCCGCGTCGTTGTCGAGGTCCAGTATCAGAATGCCGAATTGCGGACCACCGTTGTGGGCCGCCAGGTGACGCGAAGTCGCGGCGACTTCGTCTGCGTCCGGCGTACGCGCTGCCAGCCACTTGAGCAGGCGACCGGAACGCATGGCACCGAATGCTTCTGTATGGTCTTGGGTCGATACGGCGTCCAGGCGCTCGCTCCAGGCGAACATATCCTGTGCCTCTTGGGCTGTACCCAGAAGTTCCAGCTGTTGCGCCAGACGCGTGACCACCCTACGGTTGAATGGGCCGCTGTCAAATGCGTGCCACAGCCGATCGACGACGCTTTGGGCGGTGTCGTTGTTGCGTGGCCGCATCATGTTTTCCTGGTCCGCCCAAATACCTTCAAGCCCTTGTAGCTGAAGACGACCGGCCGGCATGGCATGCAGCAAAAATTCGATTTGAGTCAACAGGTCGAAGAATGCCTGATTGTAGTAAGGCATCTCGACGTATTGTAAAAGGCCGAATTTACGGTCTGGCCCATTCTGCACATTGCTCCAGCGCGATTCGAAAATGGGTTCGATGGTCAACGATCTGGAAGTGCGCAGGCACTGACCCATTGCCTCAAAACTGTCCAGAGCCAACTGCCTGCCCTGTGCCGGATCCAGTCCGGTTTGCACACTTGGCAGTGTCGACAGCAACTCGGCGAAAGCCTCACGCTCCGACACCGATTTGGCATCGCTGGCGCTGAGGGTGGTCATGACCTCGGTATTGTGCTCCGAGGCCATGTAATTGGCCTCTCGCACGACATAAGGAATGGGTAGCAGCCGCGCCTTTGACCTTGCCAGCATGTAGTACGCATGGCCGATTTCCTGCCATTCGAAACTGGTGTTTTCCGGCATGACTGCGTACCAGTCGCGCAACAGCTCGACACGGTGGACGGCATAAAACGGCGGAACGTACTGCTGCATGAAATCGATGACCCGGTCCTGCGCACGCTCGGACGAATAGTCTTCGCAGACCTTCTTGTCCCGACGGTAGTAGCACACGCTGCTCGCCAGGGTCAGGTACATCAGGCAATAGCCGTGGCACATGCCGTAATCGGGGTTCGACTCCAGAAACGAAACCGAAGCCTGGATCGCGTCATGCACGATGAAGTCATCGTCGGCGGCGAATATCATGTACGGCGTGGTGACCTGTTGCACGCCGTAGTCGAGCTTGGCCCGCAGGCCCTGATAGCCAAACTGCGGCACATGCCGGTAGTCGACCGACGGGAACACGCCGCCGATGCCATCGGTGACCCGGGTCGAAGAGTCCAGCAGCAAAATCCTGCAAGGCAAGGTGCTGTAAAACTTGATTGCCCGGCGCACAAAGGCCGGACGGTTATGGGTGACCAGCACCACCGTCAACAACTCGTTCAGTGGTAATCCGCTTTCAGAACCGTACTTGCCTTGCATTTTCTTCCCCGCCACTGGCTATCGCCCGATGAACTCAACAATGATGCTGTTGCTTAACGAACCCGACGCAGATAGCCGTCCGGCGCCACGGTAATCAGCAGTTTGTTCTGCAACTGACGGTCGACTTCAAAATCAGCGTTTTCTTCCAGGTACTTCCATACGGCGGTCTTCGGGTTGTTGCCCGGGCCCCATGGACGGTCCGGGAAGAAATCGGCCGGCATGTCTTCAACCACGGTGTCCATAACCACGCAGTAGCTGTCCACCGAGACCAGCGGCGCGTACAGACGCAGCTCTTCGAGCACGTGGTCGTGGGTGTGGTTGGAGTCCAGGACCAGAATGACTTTCTTGCCTGCGGCGGCAGCACGCACTTGGGCCGCGATGCCCGCGTCAATGCTCGAACCTTCGATCATCTTGATGCGCTTGCTCATCGGGTGGCTTTCGATGGCTTCGCGATTGTGCGGACGAATGTCCAGGTCGATGCCCAGCACTTCACCGTGGCCTTGCAGCTCCAGCAGGGACGCGTAGTAAATGATCGAACCGCCGTGGGCGATGCCGCACTCGATCACCAGGTCCGGTTTGACCTGCCAGATGATCTCCTGCATTGCCATCATGTCTTGCGGCAACTGAATGATCGGACGGCCCATCCACGAGAAGTGGTAGCTGTACTTGTGTCGGGCCGACTCGTTGAAAAAATCCTGCGCCAGGCCGGTAAGTTTCTGGTTGTCACCCTGCTGGGCGATCTGTTCCTGGCATTCGGCTTCGAAGGCTTTATTGATGGTGTTGTCGGTCATTTTAGAATCTCAATAGTCACTGGAACGAAGCGCTGTCGACGGCGTGATAGACGTAGCGTCCATCGGTCATCCGCTTGATTTCTTCGAGGTAATTGGAGTTCATCACAAACACATTGGCGCCTTCTGGCAGCGCATCCATGGCTTCTTGCGGCGAGCAAACCCGCGCGCCGCTCAGGGGCAGGTACCGCCCCTGTTTGGCCGGGTTGATATCCACCACACGATCTACCGTTACGCCCGCCCGTTGCAGGAACAGCGAATAGATCACGCCTTTGGATGACGCGCCCCAGATCGCTGAACCCTGTTCTGGTGCTGCCTGAATGATCTGCACCGCGCGCTCCAGGCTGCTGGTGAAACCGTCGGGCAGGTCCAGGCGCGGCACCGGTTGCTCCGGGGTCAGGCGCAAGGTCGCAAGGTCGGCAACGATGTACAGGTATTGGCCACCGAACAGGTGACCGGCCTCATGCACCGTGCCGAACATCCGGCGCAGGTCATCGAGGCGGAAGTAATTGACGTGTTCGTAGAACAGGTCGAACCAGGCTTTGTGATCGAGGATCCAGTCGAAGCACGGCACCTCGATGTAGATCTGCCCGCCCTGGTTGGCATCGGCCATTTCGGCGAGAAAGCTCACCGGGTCCTGAATGTGCTCCAGCACATGGCGCAGCACGATGGCGTCCGCCGCCAGCCCCAGGCCGCGCGTGAACGGCGCCTTGATCACATCGGCATTATCGCCTTCGTAAGCAGGGTCGATGCCGGTAATGGCGTAGCCGAGGCCTTTCAACAGTTCGAGAAAGTAGCCCTTGCCACAGCCGACTTCGATCAGTTCCCGGCCCTTGAAGTGACGGGCAATGATGCCCTCGACATCGCTCAAGTGTTTCTGGAACTGGCCGGAGTGCGCTTGCTCGTTCTGATAATCGGCGTCGTAGCTGAGCTTGTCGGCATCGAAGGCCTGGTTGAAGATCAACCCGCTCTTGTGGTCTTGCACCAGCACCATGTCGGCGCGGGCAGAGGCCCTGGCCGACGCGGGGTCGGCAAAGGTGCGGTTCTGCAACACCGGCAGGTCGGCGACCCGATACAACTCATGCCTCATGCGATGCTCCCAGTAGCTGTTGCAGACGGTCCGCCACACCCCAGAACGCCATCGGTTCGTGGATCGGATATGGGTAGTGACCGAGGTTCAATTGGATCGATGCACCGCGCGCGCGCAGCCGCTGCTCGACCAGGGCTCGCACCGAAATCGGCTGGCCGCTGGAGCAATTGATGACACCATCGAAGTCGCGCTGATGCAGGATCGCGGCGAGGTAGCCGGCAGCCGTTTCAATCGATAGGTAATCACGCAACTGTTCGCCAGCGGACATGTTGAAGCTGTCATCCCCGGCATCGATGGCCCGGTCCAGTGCGGCCAGCAGACTGTTCGGGTTTTGCCCCTCGCCGTGCAGGTAAAACAACCGCGCCCACTGCAGGGTGAACGGCTGAACCCGCTGCAGATTCTGTAAAAACACACGCAGCGTATTTTTTGCCAAACCGTAAGGGTTGCCTGGCTGCGGCTCGGTCTGCTCACTGAGCGGACCACTTTGCATGCCGTATTCGAAACAGGTGCCAGTAACCAATACCTGTGAGACGCCCGCCTCCACCACGCCTTTGATGAACCGGTAGTCGGCCATCAGGTTGTGCTCGAAGTGAAACAGCGCCTGATAGTTCGGCAAGCCTGGCCACGCCAGATGCATCAGGGCGTCGACGCCATCGGTCAGCGCGTCAAGGTTCAGCGTCGGGGCGTGAATATCCGCAGCGATGAACTCCACTGCATTGATCCACGGCAAGCACGCGGCGGTCTCGGCGTTGCGCGCTACCGCCCGGACTTCACAGCCACGGGCGAGCAAGGCGGCGACCAGATGACGGCCGACGAACCCGGTGGCACCGGTCACGAGCACTTTCACAGGACAGTCAACTCGGGTACGGCGATCACGAAGCGGCCGTCCCACTGACGCACCTGCGCCAGTTGTTGACTGACTTCGTGCAGCAGGTTCCACGGCAGGACCAACACGTAATCCGGCTTCTCTATATCGATCTGCCCAGGCGCCACAATCGGAATGCGACTGCCCGGCAAATACTTGCCCTGCTTGTGCGGATTGGCATCGGCCACCCAGGCCAACAGGTCCGGCTTGACCCCGGCGTAGTTGAGCAAGGTGTTGCCTTTGGCAGCGGCGCCGTAACCGACCACACGCTTGCCGTCCGCCTTGGCCTGCAACAGGAAGCGCAGCAGTTCGTGCTTGATGCGCTCGGCGGCAGGCGCGAGGGTCGCGTAGTACCCGGCAGTTTTCACCCCGGCGGCAAGCTCGGCCTGCAGTTGTTGTTGAACCGCCGGCTGCACGTCGCGGCGAACGCCGTCGGCGCGCTGGATGAACACCCGCAACGAACCGCCATGGGTCGACAACTGACTGACGTCGAACACTTCCAGGCCATTGCGCGCGCACAAGGCCTGCACGGCGGTCAGCGACAAGTAGGAATAGTGCTCGTGATACAGCGTGTCGAACTGCTGCCCGGCCATCAGTGTCAGCAACTGCGGAAACTCGAACGTCGCTACACCGGTCGGTTTGAGCAGGGTCGCGAAACCGCCGAGGAAATCATTGATGTCCGGCACATGGGCCAGCACGTTGTTGGCCGCCATCAGGTCGGCAGACCAGCCCTCGGCGATCAACTGCGCAGCGGTTTCGCGGCCAAAGAACAGCTCACGAATTTCCAGGCCTTTTTCCCGCGCCGCTTGCGCGGTGCTGCGGGTCGGTTCGACGCCCAGGCAGGGGATGCCGCGCCCGGCCACGTACTGCAACAGGTAACCGTCGTTGGCGGCGATTTCCACCACGCGGCTGTCGGCGCTCAGGCCAAAGCGCTCGACCATCTCGGCCACATAGCGTTCGGCATGGGCCAGCCAGGTACTGGAGAACGAACTGAAATAAGCGTATTCGGCGTCAAACAGGCTGTCGGCGCTGGTGTAATCCTCGGTCTGTACCAGCCAGCACTGCTGACACACTGCAACCTTCAGCGGCACCCATTGTTCGGCGTGCTCCAGCTGATCGGCGCGCACGTAGGCATTGGACGGCGGCGAAGTGCCCAGGTCGATCAGCGGCAAAGCCAGAGCAGTACCGCAACCACGGCAGTTCATAGAGTCACTCCGGCGAAGTGTTCATCGAGCAAAGGATGGTTGGCATCCCTGGCCGACAGATTATTGACAGGTAACGGCCAGGTAATCGCCAGCCGTGGATCGTTCACCGACAAGCCACCCTCGTGGGCGGGCGTGTAATCGGCGCTGTGCAAATAGAGCAACTCGGCGTCGGCGGTCAGGGTCTGGAAGCCATGGGCAAAACCGGCCGGGATCAGCAGGCTGCGACCGTCACCGGCACGCAGGTGCTCGGCGTGCCAGTGCAGGAAGGTGGCGGAATCGGGGCGCAAATCCACCGCCACGTCCCAGACTTCACCGCGCAGGCAGGTGATCAACTTGGCCTCCGGCGCACTGGCGTTCTGATAATGCAGACCGCGCACAGTGCCGCGTTCACGCGTGCAGGAATGATTGATCTGACGAATATGAAACGGCTCGCCGAACGCGCTCAGGCTGCCCTCGCAAAACAGCCGGGCAAAGTGTCCGCGCTCGTCTTCGAAGCGTTTGTGCTGCACGCTGAACAGTCCGCCCAAGGGCAATGGCTTCAACACAAACTCACTCACAGCGCGCCTCGGTACAGGTTCAACTGAGCCAGGGAGATTGCGCGCATGTCGTCGCCGTTTTGCCAGGCCAGGTGCCAATCGAGGGTCTGGGTCAGGCACTGCTGCAACGACCAGCGCGGTTGCCAGCCCAGCAACTGACGGGCGCGGCTGCTGTCCAGGCGCAACAGGCCCGCCTCGTGCAGTTCACTCGGTTCGATGCGCAAGCCACGCGCTTGCGGCCAGCGGCTGGAGAGCAACTTGACCACCTCGCCAACGCTGCACATGTCGGCTTCGCTCGGGCCGAAGTTCCATGCACCGGCAAATTCGGGGCCTTTTTCATAAAGGCTGGCGGCCAGTTGCAGGTAACCCGCCAGCGGCTCCAGCGCGTGTTGCCACGGGCGTACGGCGTGCGGGTAGCGCAAGGTCACCGGTTCGTCGGCGGTCCAGGCCCTGAGCACATCGGGGATCAAACGCTCCGGTGCAAAATCACCGCCACCCAGAACGTTGCCGGCGCGCGCGGTGGCCAGGGCCAGACCGTGTTCTGCGTATTTGTGCGCAGGGAAGAAAGAAGCGGCATAGGACTGCGCCAACAATTCACAGCAAGCCTTGCTGCTGCTGTAAGGGTCGTGCCCGCCCAGCGCTTCGGTTTCGCGATACGGCCACGCCCATTCCTGGTTGGCGTACACCTTGTCGGTAGTTACCAGCACGCACGCGCGCACGCCGCCGACCTGACGGATCGCCTCAAGCAGATTGAGTGTGCCCATGACGTTGCTGGAGTAAGTCCCCAGCGGGTCGCGATAGCCTTCACGCACCAGCGGTTGAGCCGCCAGGTGCAGGACGATTTGCGGTCGGGTCTCGGCGATCAGCTCCAGCAACGCGCCCAGGTCACGTAGGTCGCCGCGCTGATCGTTGATGCCCTCGTGCACCCGCGCCAGTTCGAACAGGCTCGGTTCGGTCGACGGATCGAGCGAGAACCCGCTGACCTCGGCTCCGAGGCTTTGCAGCCACAGCGTCAACCAACTGCCCTTGAAGCCGGTATGGCCAGTCAGCAGAACCCGCTTGCCGCGCCAGAACTCCGGGCTCAGTCCCATTGCTTCCATGGGGCCTCCCCGCTCTGCCACAGGTGCTCAAGGTGGTTTTTGTCCCGCAGGGTATCCATCGGGTGCCAGAAACCATCGTGCTGGAACGCTTGCAGCTGTTGCTCGTTGGCCAGTGCGGCCAAAGGTTCGGATTCCCACGAAGTCTGATCATCGGCGATGTACGGCAGCACCTTGGGCGACAGCACGAAGAAGCCGCCATTGATCCAGCCACCGTCGCCGCGCGGCTTCTCGACGAAGCCTTTGACGCTGTCACCGTCACGCTCCAGCGCGCCGTAACGCCCCGGTGGCTGTACGGCGGTCACGGTCGCGAGCTTGCCGTGGGTCAGGTGGAAGTCCACCAGGGCGCCAATGTTCAGGTCCGAGACACCGTCGCCGTAGGTAAAGCAGAACGCTTGCTCGCCCTCCAGATAACGCGCGGCACGACGCAGGCGGCCACCGGTCATGGTGTCCTCGCCGGTATCGATCAGGGTCACGCGCCACGGCTCGCTGTAGTTCTGGTGAACGTCCATGCGGTTGTTGGACATGTCGAACGTGACGTCAGAGGTGTGCAGGAAGTAATTGGCGAAGAAGTCCTTGATCGCGTAACCCTTGTAGCCAAGGCAAATCACGAAGTCGTGAATTCCGTGAGCGGAATATTGCTTCATGATGTGCCAGAGAATTGGCTTGCCACCGATCTCGATCATTGGCTTGGGCTTGAGGTGCGACTCTTCGCTGATACGCGTGCCCAGACCACCCGCCAGAATAACTGCCTTCATCTGTTCCCCTCTTGTTCTTCACAGCGCCAGCCCAAGCCTGAAAAGGCTTTTCGAGCATCTGGATAAATCGCACAAGGCCGCATCCATAGCTTCTGACTGCGTCGCACATGCTAGATTTATGGCGATTTTCAGGGGACTTGCAGGAAACGCGCCAGCTCGAACGGCGGCGCCGTGTAGCCGCTACCGTTGGGGCAGCGACTACATCAGGGATGGATCAATCGGCCAGCCAGCCATTCTCCCAATAGCGCACGTTGTCGCCACGCAGCATGAAGTCACGCAGTACCGCCTCGCGCAATTCATCGCCCATGCGGTAGCTGGCATCCGGGTCTGCCAGGTGCATGCGGATGGCTTGCAACCACTCATCGGTAGTGTTGCTGATCACCCGCGTACAAGGCAGGTAACCGCGATATGCCTCGGTATCGGTACAGACCACCGGGTAGCCGCACGCGCCGTACTCCAGCAAACGCAGGTTGCTCTTGCAGTCGTTGAAGATATGGAATTCCAGCGGCGCCAACGCCAGGTCAAGGTTCAGGCTGGCCAGCTTCGCCGGGTAGATGCTCAGGTCGATCACCCCATGGAACTCATAGACGTAGGGCAGTAACTCTTCGGGGCACATGCCGAAGAATACCCAATCCACCTCGTTGGCCAGTTCACGAACCACATCGGCAATGATCGCCAGGTCGCCTGAGTGACTGGTGCCGCCACCCCAGCCAACCCGCGGTTTTTTCGAGGTGCGACGCTGACTGCGCAGATCACTCCAAAGGTCAGTGGCGAGCATGTTCGGCACCACCCGAATGTCGTGATGCATGGATGACAACGCTTCGGCCAGCGGCTGCGTCGATACCACCACCCGATCACACAGGCCGATGGCGCGACGAACCAGACGCTCCATTTCGACATTGTCCGGCATGTTGCGAATGTGCAGGTTCTTCTTCGGCGCCTTGATGACGTAGTCATCGAGCTCATAAATCATTCGGGCATTGGTGTGGGGCCGAATGGCGGCGATGTCGCTGATTGGTCCTTCGCTGTAGCGCCCCTGCAGGATGATGACGTCAGGTGATTCGCGCTCGATCTCGATAATCGAGGGCAGATCATAGTAGACGCGCCCGGTTGCCCGACCCGCTTTCTCCAGCTCGATCAGTGGCTGGAGCGCCCGGTAGTGTCCAACCGCCGAGGAGTTGACCGGCAACGCCATGACTTTCGGTACTTGGCGCGCGGAAAACGGGCTCCAGCCTGCGCATAAGCCTGGCTCCAGACTGAAGCTGGAGCCCCCCGGCGTATTCAGCGTCAGGTTAGGGTTGTAAGCCGGATCGCGGGCAATGACGGGCAGCCAGCGCCGGTAAAACGTTTGCTGCTCCTGACTGCGAAGTGCCGCCTCGGCCGCGCTTGCCTCGACCGCAGGCGATGTCCCGAGGACCAGTTGGGCATACGGCGTCCAGACCACCAGATAGTCGTTTTGCCGGATCCGCAGACACAGATCCACCTCGTTGAGGGTCAAGGCAAAGTCCTGGGCCTGGAACCCCCCTACACTGTCGAACAACGCTTTGCGCACCATCAGGCAATCGGCACCGACTGCGCTCATGTCCTGAACCACCTGCAAACGCTGCATATAACCCTGTGAATTCAGCGGGTCGCCGACAAATGGCGAGCCTGCCGGCCCCTGCAACCCGAGGATCAGGCCCGCGTGCTGCACACGGCCGTCCGCGTTGAACAGCTTGGCCCCGACCACACCGACCTCAGGACGCTGGGCATGATTGAGCATCTCATCCAGCCAGTCACCCCGGGTGATCACCGCGTACGGGTCGAGCATCAGCAAGTATTCGCCACGGGCCTGCTGCGCGGCAAAATTGCGCGTTGCCGCGATATTTCCCTGCGGCGCAAACGACTTCACCCGCAACCGCTCACTGCCCATTTCGGCCATGCCACTGAGCCATTCACGTGTATGCGGTGACTCACTGCCATTGTCGATCAGCAGCAACTCGTACTCGCTGTAAGTGGTTTTTTCCAGGAGCGTTTCGACGCAACGCTGCACGGCAGCCAACTGGTCTTTACAGACAATGATGATCGACACCAGCGGCCGGGTCGCGTGCAAGTAATCGACACGATTGAGCGAGGTGAAACTGCCCTCGCGAATCTCATGGGCGATGCCCAGTCGTTGCAGATGCGCCTCCAGCACCAGCGGATTGAGTTCTATGACCTCGGGCAATACCAACCACTGCGCCAGGCCTAATGGCGACTCAAGCATCACCTCGGCGATATGCTCGACAACCTTGATGCCGTCATTTTCAACCATGCGCCATAGCACATCGTGGGGCGCCAATTCGCCGTAGTTCGAATTGAAGCCGCCAAGCTTGAGGAAACTCTCGCGCTGAAATGCCAGGGAGCGCCCGACATAAGGGTAACTGCGCATCAGGTCCAGATTGAAATCCGGCTTGAAGACCGGGTCTTGCGACTCACCGTCACATAATCTGCCTTCATCGGCGTAGATACACAAAACATCCGACGAGACACTGATGCGCTCGGCCAGCAGCAATAGCGCCGGTTCTACCAGACGATCGCCGGCACGCAGCATGTAAAACCAGTCAGCCCCGTCGAGCTGTGCCAGCAACCCGTTGATCTGCTCAAACCCGTCGTCTTGCAACGGTAAATTGAACACCCGCTCGTCAAGATAGGCTTCAGTGCAGGCGCTGGATAACACCAGGGTCAGTTCCGGCGCATAGAGCTGCCGGGCGAGGCTCTGAAGGGTGAGATCCAGAGCGGCACGACTGGCCTGGTCATCGATGATGATCGGGACGATTTTCGGTTGCCGCGCCCAACCGGCCAGGGTTTCCGGCAAGTGACGGCGCGCGGTTTCGCTGAGCGTGCGACACGCCAGCCACTGAGTGTAAAGCTGGGGAAAACTCTCGCTGGCCACCCCCACCCGAAACTCTTGGTGGGCCTGGCTGGCACCCAGGTTTCGACTCACGGCCACCTCATCCCAGACCCGCGGCTCTTCCTTACTGCGGCTCAATGGCAAGTAACGAACCCAGCCCCCGGCAGGCGCATCTTCGCCGCCGCGAACCTTGAGCATCTGCACCAGCCAGTCCTTTTCCACCTCGGCCGCGTCCTTGATCGGTTGTTGGCGGCTCAATCGCTCCGGATGCAGGCGTTCGACGCTCAGCACGTAGTTTAGCTGCGCCATATTGCCCCGACGCATCAGGCAGATGTACAGGGCCAGATCGAGAGAGGCGACAAAGCAATGGCCGGGTTGAGTCAGGGCCGGCAGCAACTCCAGGACATCCTCGCGGCGAAACAGTGCATTACTGAAGCCACCGAGGAAGTTGATGGGAAACCTTTCAAAAATCGCCAGCAGGTCATCGCCCTTGTAGATCCCGCAAGCCGGCGACAACGTGCTGTTCTCCAGCCGGGACGGCAACGGATGGTTGTCGGCATCCCAGAAGGTGCGCTGAGCCAGTACCAGATTGATGTCCGCATTCTCGACCAGCACCTGCGCCTGGTACTCGATGCACGCAGGAGACAGCTGATCATCGTCGCAGAGGAACTTGATGTAATCGCCTTTTGCTTCGTCGAGACACGCCAGCAGGTTGCCGACAAACCCCAATGTCTGCGGGTTTCGTACATAACGCACGCGCAGCGCTGCATCGCCCGTCAGCGACTCGACAACCTGCGCAATCTCATCGCCGCGGCTGTCGTCGCACACAATGATCTCAAGGTTGGCGTATTGCTGGATCAAGGCACTGTGCAGGGCCCGGGAAAAAAAGCGCGGGTTGAAGGCGGGAATGACGAGGCTGACTAACGAGACTGGATTCACGGCGGGACTCTCAAGCGATAGACGCTCACCCATGCGGGTGAGCACCTGAAACCGCTGAAAAAAGACGATAGATATTCGGCGATTTGTGGCCGGGAGCTTTCGCGCCCGACACCTTTAGATCTTGTTGAACAGACCCAGCTGACTGATTTTGCTGAACGCCAGTTGCGAGGCCTGCAACATGGTTTGCTGCAGGGTCAGACGCGTCATCACCTCCGCCGGATCGGAATCGCGGATGGCCGACTGGGTCTGTTTGTTGGCCATGGTCAGGCTCTGGTTGATCGCCGATTGAGTATCCAGAGCCGAGCCACGCCCACCCACCGAACTCAGTGCACTGGACAATTGATCGTTGCCACTGGCGAGGTTGGCGATGCCTGAGGACACGGCGGCCAACTGCTTCTGGATCAGGACCTGGTTGCCGTTGGTTGGCGTGTTCAAAGCGCTCTTCAACTGGCTCACGGTATCCAGGATGTTCTGGGTCTGGTGAGCATTGACGGCAATACTGAACTGATCATTGGCAGACGGGCCCGGCGGGCCTGTCAGGGTGAAACTCACACCCGATGCGGTGGCGACGTTGCCCGCCATGGTCCCGGTGGAAACCGGCTTGCTGCTGGCGGTCAAGGGCGCCGCGTACAGTTCGAAGTCGGTGGCACTGGTAAACTTCAGGACGGCCGAGCCGGACGGGAAACTGGCGTGATAATCGGTCGGGTTGCTGATGGTGGCCGCAGTAACCTGCGCTGTCGATGCGTTGCCAGGGCTGCGGGTTGTCGTGAACGTATCGGGCTTGGAACCTAGTGTGAAGCTGTGGCCAGGCAGCACTGCCGCGGCGCTATCACCGCTTTGCAGATTGATGTTGAGGTTAAGTTCGACACCGCGAAAACTGACAGCCTGCCCAGCGGTGGTACTCGGATCGAAAACGCCCACCCGAGAGGCTTCGGCAGTGACGTCGGTACCGCTGGCATCGGTGATTTTCAGCTGGGTACCGCTAACGAAAGACACGGTATACGGCTCGCCGCTGCGGAACTTGCTGTCGTAGGCGACGTTCGACGATACCTGTCCGTTGGACAGTGTCACGCGACCATCATCAATGGCCGGCGCGGTCATGGTGACCTGGCTACGGCTGGTATTGATCGCCTGCTGGAACACCTCCCAGCCGGTGCTGTTGGTGGCCATGGACATGGTGTCGCCAACCTGCAGGTCGAGGGTCACCTGATCGCCGTTATAGCTGTAGGTGCCGTCGTTATTGCGCGAGAACGGTGGGGTATCACCCTTGGAACCGGCGAAAATGTAGGTACCGTTTTCGTCCTTGGCGTTCATCAGGCTCAACAGTTGTTCTTCGATCTGGCCCAGCTCCGAGGCATTGGCCTGGCGGTCGGCGTCGGTGAGGTTGCCGTTACCGGAACCAATAGCCAGTTCCTTGGCGCGCTGCAGCACGTTGTTGATACTGGTCATTACCGACTCGGTCTGCCCCAGGGAGGCCTTGATCGTGTTGGTGTTGGCGTTGAACTGATCGAGCATCGACGCTTGCTGACCCAGTTGCAGCAGACGCGAGGCGCCGACCGGATCATCGGCGGCGGTATTGACGCGAACCAGGCTGCTGGCCTCTTCGCTGCTCTTGACCGCATTAGCGAAGTTCTTCTGATAATTCGCCGCGGTGGACTCGTAAAACTGGCCAGTGGAAATGCGCATGGGCTACGACTCCTTAGAGACTGTTGATCAGTGTGCTGAAAGTTTCCTGCGCAGCCTTGATGATCTGCGAAGAGGCGGTGTAGTACTGCTGATACTTGACCAGATTGCCGGTTTCCTCATCGAGGTCGACACCCGAGAGCGAGTCGCGAGCACCCTTGGCGTTGGCCAGGATGGCGCCGGTTGCGGCGCTGTCGAGCTTGCCCTGGGCGGTTTTGGCACCCACGCCTTCGACCAGTTTGCCGTAGGCGTCGGTCAGGGAAATGCCCTTGCTGGCCGTACCGGTTTCCACCACCTGCCTGGTTTGCAAGCCCGCCAGTGCGGTGCCGTTACGGTTGTCCAGGGTGCCCGGCTGCGCGATGCTGATGTCGATCGCTGTGCCCTTGCCCGGCGAACCGGCCACGGTCATCTCGAAGGTCGCGGTACGCTGCACGGCAGGCGGCCCCGGATCCATGATCGGCGCACCCGAGGCGTCCTTGAGCGGCACACTCAGGCTCAGGGTGTTGTTCGCGTTTGGCTTGATCGTGCCATTGCTGATTTCGACACCTTTGGCGTCGAGCAACTGATAGGTCTGGGTGCTGCCGTCGGCAGACGGTGAGCCGAACACGAGCTTGACCGGCGTCGAATTCTTGAGGCCGTTCTGCATGGCCGTGGCGGTGGCCGCGTCGTAAATGTCGAACCTGGTGGTCAGGGCCGGCTGGCCGCTGGACGGGATCGTCAGGGTGCCGCTGCCGCCCGGTGCAATGGCCGCGCTCAGGGGTGCGGCGATGGCCAGGCGCTTGGGGTCGGTCATCTCGGTCTGGATGGTTGCGGCCGCGTTGCGGGTCGGGGTGATCCTGAACGTATCGCCGGTGGCAGCACCACCGCTGAACGACATCGCGAAGCCGTCGATGACTGGCGCAGGCGTGGTCGCGGTGCTGAAGCTACCCATCGACGTATTGTCTGGCAGGCGCTGGACCGTGTAGTTGGTGGCGCTGGTGAAGGTGACCTTGTAATCGTTGATCGTCAGCTTGCCAGTGTCCTTGACCGCCACATTGAAATTGCCTGAACCGGCACTGTTGCCAGTCGAGGCAATACTGCGCTGAGACATCTGCGCGGCGCTATTAAGACCGTTGAACAGGTTCGAACCGAAACTGCCGTTCTTGTCGATACCCTGAGCCTGAAGGCTGTTCATCTGATCGGCGACGACCAGGGCGACACGGCCCAATTCATTCAAGGCGGGGTCGAGGACTTCGCTGCGATAGCGCAACAGGCCGCCGATTTCGCCCCCGGTCATGATCGAGGTGATTTCGATAGTGCTCGCACCACGATTGAGCTGCAGCGCCAGACGACCCGGGTCATCCTTGCCCGGCACCGCCTCCAGCTTGTTGACGGTGTCGCCAATCACCAAGGGCTGCCCGCTGCCCAGGTAAATGTCTATGTTGCCGTCACGCTCGATATACTGCGCCCCGGTGAAAGAGGACAGCTGGCGCATGGTCTCGTTGCGCGCGTCGAGCAGCTCGTTCGGCGTACCGCCGGCGCTGGTCACTTCGCCGATTTTCTTGTTCAACTGCGCCATGGTACTGGCCAGGTTGTTGACCTGGCCAACCATGTCCGTCAGGTTGCCGTTGATGGTCGAGTTCTGCGAGTTCAACTGCCCGGCCACCGAGTTGAAGCGATTGCTCAGGGCCTGCGCATCGCTGAGCAACAACTGCCGGGAAGCGTCGTCACCGGGTTTGGCATTGACGTTCTGTACCGAGGCGAAGAACTTGGTCAGCGCACCGCTGAGGCCTGTGGCACTGTCTGACAAAAGCGTGTCGAGCGGCGTGATTTGCCCCTGGTAGGCGGCCGCATCACTGTTGAGCGAAGTCGTCGTCTGCAATTGTGCATCGAGGTAGCTGTTGTACACCCGGCGCACATCGGCCAGGGTCGTGCCGGTGCCGATGTACACATTGCCGTACTGAATGGAGTTTTTGCTGCTCTGTACCGTCTGCTGGCGCGAGTAGCCGGCGGTGTCGGCGTTGGCAATGTTATTGCCGGTGGTCGCCAAGGCGTTATGGCTGGCACTCAGCCCCGACATCCCGATGTTTAGCAAACTCATGGTTCAGACCCTTATGCCTATAAAGGCGTGGTGGAAGCGCCCGCCGCAGCGTAGTTCTGGTAACTGGTCATCTGCTTGGCTATCTGCGAAATCTTGCTTGCGTAGTCCGGGTCGGTTGCGTAACCGGCCTTCTGCAACTCGCGTACAAACTGTTCTGGGTTATCGGCCGACTTCACGACTTCTTGATAGCGATTGTTGCTCTGCAGCAAGGTGACAAGGTCATGGAAACTGTCTTTGTAGGAGTCGTAGGAACGGAACTCGGCCGTCTCCTTGACCATCGCGCCGTTGCGGAACTCGCTGGTGATCGCCCGCGCCGAACCGCCGTTCCAACTGCTGCCGGCCTTGATGCCAAACAGGTTATGGCTGCTACTGCCATCCTGGGCGCGCATGACCGATTTGCCCCAACCGGTTTCCAGTGCGGCCTGGGCCACCAGGTAACGTGGGTCGACGCCGATGCGATCGGCAGCTTCCTTGGCCATTGGCAGCATGGTGTTGACGAAATCGTCGGCGGAATTGAAGGCTTTCTTCGCCGGCGCCAGGGGAATCTGCGCCATCGCGCGACCATAAATCTGCAAGCGAGCGCCCGACGCCTGCTGCTGCGCAGTCGCCAGCCAGTCGCCGTTGTACAACGGCCCCGAGCCGGTCGTGCCGATACGTTCCGGCAAAGGCGTCTTGTTGACTGTTACCGAAGGCGTCGCTGAAGGCACCAAGCCTGCCAGCAGACGATCCGCCAGCTTGGGCGGCAGAGCCAGGCGTCGCTGATTGATCAGCGCCATGTCATTGCGATGGGCACCCTCGCCCGCCTCTTGCGGCGCATGCACCGAGCGCGAAGCCCATAATGGACGCTGACCATTGATTCGCGACAGCGGCCCGTTGAGCGCCACCGTACCGGCAGCCACCGGTGTTTGCACGGCAGCTTTGGCCGCCTCCTGTTTGGCCAGCGATGCAGCGGCCGCTTCACCCGGCGCCAGCGGTTTGTCCTTCGACATCTGCCGCATCAGTACGTCCGCCAGGCCAATACCACCGCCTTCGCGGGACATGGAAACGGCCAACTGCTGGTCGTACATTTCCTGGTACTGCTTGGCCGCCGGCGTATTGAGCGGATTGTCCTGGCCAAGCGCGTCGGTGGCCGAACGCATGGACTTAAGCATTTCCCCCAGGAACAGCGACTCGAATTCCTGCGCGACCTTGCGCAGGTTGCCGTCGCTGTTCTTGTCACCGACCTTGAGCTGATTCAGACGATTGAGGTCCGAATAGGAACCCGAATCGCTACTGCTGACCAGACCGCTCTTGCGCATATCCACGATGGCCGTCCTCAGATCACGATCAGGTCGGCTTGCAACGCACCGGCCTGCTTCAGAGCTTCGAGGATCGCCATCAAGTCACCCGGTGCCGCGCCGACCTGGTTCACCGCACGGACGATTTCGTCGAGGGTGGTACCCGGGCCGAACTTGAACATCGGCTTGGCTTCCTGCTGGGCGTTGACCCGCGAACGGGGCACGACGGCCGTCTGACCGTTGGACAGAGGGCCGGGCTGGCTGACGATCGGGTCTTCGGTGATGGTCACGGTCAGGCTGCCGTGGGTCACGGCGGCCGGGGATACCTTGACGTTCTGGCCGATCACGATGGTACCGGTGCGGGAGTTGATGATGACTTTCGCCACCGCCTGGCCCGGATCGACTTCAAGGTTCTCGAGAATCGACAGATAGTCGACCCGCTGGCTTGGATCGAGCGGCGCGCTAACGCGAATCGAGCCACCGTCGATGGCCTGGGCCACGCCTGGGCCGAGCATGTTGTTGATCTTGTCGACAATGCGCTTGGCCGTGGTGAAATCGGAGCGGTTGAGGTTCAGGGTCAGGCTGTTGCCCTGGTTGAACCCGCTCGGTACCGCTCGTTCGACCGAGGCACCGCCAGGGATGCGACCGGCCGACGGAACGTTGACGGTGATCTTCGATCCGTCGCGGCCTTCGGCGTCGAAACCGCCGACCACCAGGTTACCCTGGGCCACCGCATAGACGTTGCCGTCGATACCCTTGAGCGGCGTCAACAGCAAGGTACCGCCGCGCAGGCTCTTGGAGTTGCCGATGGAGGAAACCGTGATGTCGACCTGCTGCCCAGGCTTGGCGAACGGCGGCAAGTCGGCGCTGATCGACACCGCCGCGACGTTCTTCAACTGTACGTTGCCCGAACCCGGCGGCACCTTGATGCCGAACTGCGAAAGCATGTTGTTGAATGTCTGCAGGGTGAACGGGGTTTGCGTCGTCTGGTCGCCGGTGCCGTTAAGCCCGACCACCAGGCCATAACCGATCAATTGGTTGGAACGCACGCCGGAAATGCTGGCGATGTCCTTCAGGCGCTCGGCTTGAGCACTGAAGGCGACCGGCAACATCAGGGCGGCAACGATGAGACTTCTGAAGTTCAACATGCTCAACTGGAAAGCCACCTAGAAAGGAAACAGCGGGCTGAGGAAGAAACGGTCGAACCAGCCTGGCTGACTCGCATCGGCAAAGGAACCTGTACCCGAGTAGGTGATGCGCGCATCGGCGACACGGGTCGACGACACGGTATTGTCGGTGGCGATGTCATCGGCGCGAACCAGTCCGGCGATCCGCACCAGCTCGTCGCCGGTGTTGAGGGTCATCCACTTCTCGCCACGAACCGCGATGATGCCGTTGGGCAATACATCGGCAACAGTCACCGTGATCGAACCGGTCAGGGTATTGCCCTGTGCGGCCTTGCTGTCACCCTTGGTCGCGCGATCGCCTTCGTAGCTGGCATCCAGACTCAGGTCACCACTGCCAAACGGGTTGTTGGTGCTGGGCGTGGCGCCGAACAACGAAGTCAAGCCGATGCTCGCCTGGCTGTTCTTGCCGATTTGCGAGTTGGCGTTTTTGCTGGCCTGGGTCCTCTCGTTCAAGGTGATGGTGATGATGTCGCCCACCCGGAACGCCTTGCGGTCGCTGTAAAGGTTCTGTTCAAACCCGGCCTGATAAATCGAGCCATTGTTCGCTGCAGCCGGCAACGGCGTACGCGGCAACACCGGCGCGTAATAAGGGTCGTTGGGCTTGGGCGTCGAAGGAACGCAGCCGGCGAGCACGACAGCCCCACTCAGTGCCAGAACAGATACAAAGCGATTCATGACCCTACCTCACGGTGTTGCAGGCGGCCTCATGACCGCCTCATAGACTTGATTACAGATTCTGCGTTACGAACGAGAGCATCTGGTCGGCGGTGGAGATCACCTTGGAGTTCATCTCGTAGGCGCGCTGAGTGGTGATCATGTTGACCATCTCCTCAACGGTGCTGACGTTGGAAGTTTCCAGGGTGTTCTGCAGCGTGGTGCCGAAGCCAGCCAGGCCCGGAGTGCCGACTTGCGGCGCGCCACTGGCAGCGGTTTCCAGGAACAGATTGTTGCCCACTGCCTGCAGACCGGCCGGGTTGATGAAGTCGGCGGTTTGCAGGTTGCCGATCACCTGGGAAGCCGGGTTGCCGGCAACGGTGATGGACACGGTGCCGTCACGACCGACGGTGAAGGTTTGCGCGTCGTTCGGAATGACAATGGCCGGTTCCAGGGCGAAGCCGCTGGCGTTGACGATCTGACCATTGGAGTCCAGGTGGAACGTACCGTCACGGGTGTAGGACGTGGTGCCGTCCGGTTGCAGGATCTGGAAGAAACCGCGACCGTCGATGGCCATGTCCAGCGGCTGCTCGGTGGTTTGCAGGCTGCCGGCGGTGAAGTTTTTCTGGGTGCCGACGATGCGCACACCGGTACCCAGTTGCAGACCCGACGGCAGTTCGCTGTCCTGGGTCGACTGGGCGCCTGGCTGACGCTTGATCTGATAGAGCAGGTCCTGGAACTCGGCGCGATCACGTTTGAAGCCCGTGGTCGATACGTTGGCCAGGTTGTTGGAAATGGTGGTGAGGTTGGTGTCCTGGGCGGACAGACCTGTTTTGGCAACCCATAGAGCCGGAAGCATTCGATTCTCCTCGTGCGCCTGTTTTACGGCGCGACGTTCTGATAATTAGCTGATCTGCAAGACCCGAGCCATGGCCTGGTCATCGTCTTTGGCGGTGTTCATCATCTTGATGTGCAGTTCGAATTGCTTGGCCAGGGCCAGTACCGAGGTCATCTCGTCCACGGCATTGACGTTGCTCGACTCAAGGAACCCGGACACCAGCTTGACGTTGGCATCGGCTTGCGCCGGCTGGCCGTCCCGGGTGTGAATCGAACCGTCCAGGCCTTTGGTCATGTTCTTGATGTCCGGGTTGACCAGCTTGATGCGGTCGACTTCCGCCATGACACGAGGGCCTTCGCCCATCGCGCGAATGCTGATGGTGCCGTCCTCGCCCACCTCGATTTGTTGCTCGGGCGGCACGGCAATCGGCCCGCCATTGCCGATCACCGGCATGCCATTGCCAGCGCGCAGCACGCCCAGGGCGTCGACCACCAGGCTACCGGTACGCACGTAGCTTTCGCCGCCATCGGGGTTCTGCACCGCCAGCCAGCCATTGCCTTGCACGGCAACATCGAGGTCGCGGCCGGTTTCCACCAGGCTGCCAGGGGAGAAGTCGGTGGCCGGGCGTTCAGACATGGCAAACGCACGCGCCGGAAAGCTGTCACCGAACACCGGCATCGAACGCGCCTGCTCCAGGTCCTTCTGGAAGCCGTTGGTGGAGATGTTCGCGAGGTTGTTGGCATGAGCCTTTTGCGCCAGTGCATTCTGGCTGGCGCCGGTCATTGCCACATAAAGGTACTTGTCCACAATCTTTCCTCTGCATGCCGGACGGTTGCCGCCCACCGCTGTGTTGCGCAGGTTGTAGCAATTTGCAGACCAACTTGCGCGCAGCGGCGCCAACCCCTTTTAAACAGGGGGCTGGGGCTGATCGGAAGGGAATTGAACGATGTATCGAAGACGAAAAACCGGCGCGCTGATGCCGCTTGGCGGCAACGCCGTGAAAAGCCGGCTACCAGCCTTTCACGCCGCTCATGTCGGGCAACTTGTGAGCAATGCCTTTATGGCAGTCGATACAGGTTGCCTGGCCGCTGGCCAACGAGGTGGAGTGCATGTTGGCGGCGCGCTTGCCCTGGCGTGTGAAGTCCATGAACTCGAAGTTATGGCAGTTGCGACACTCCCGCGAATCGTTGGCCTTGAGCCGTGCCCACTCGTGTTCGGCCAGCTCCCGGCGCATGTCCAGGAACTTGTCCCGGGTGCTGATAGTGCCGAACAGCTTACCCCAGACCTCCTTGGAAGCCTGCATCTTGCGGGCGATCTTGTGCGTCCACTCGTGAGGGACGTGACAGTCCGGGCACGTGGCGCGCACGCCCGAACGGTTGGTGTAGTGGATGGTTTCCTGCAACTCGACGAAAACGTTGTCGCGCATTTCATGGCAGGACGTGCAGAACTGCTCGGTGTTGGTCGCTTCCAGCGCGGTGTTGAATCCACCCCAGAAAATCACCCCGGCGATAAACCCGCCGAGGGTCAGAAAACCCAGGCTGTAATGCACGCTGGGCCGACGCAGCACACCCCAATAATCCTTGAACAAGGCAAGCAAAGATTTCATGGCCTCTCCTCAAGGTTTCGGCTGCTGGTGTATTTCATCTTGCAAGACCTGGTCGATGTTCTTGAAGCTGTTGTTCACCAGTGGCTTCACATCCTTTTGCGGCACGTGACACTGGTTGCAGAAGTAGCGGCGCGGCGACACCGCCGCCAGAGCCTGGCCGTCACGGTCCATGTAGTGAGTGATGCTGATCATCGGCGCCTGGGTACGCGCACTGTTGGCGCGACTGTGGCAGGTCAGGCACTTATTGCTGTTCATGTCGATGGCATACCCGCGAATACTGTGGGGTATGGTGGGCGGTTGCTCGGGGTAATTGCGCTCACGCTTGAGGTCCTTGTTCTCGTCTTCTGCGATAGGCGGTGCCGGCAGCTCCTGGGTCAGGGTCCCGCCGGCTCTGCGACCATCCGGTGCCGGTGCATCCAGGGGGTAAGCGGGCTCTGCGGCAAATGTCGTGGGCAGCCACGTCAGCAGCACGACAAGAAAGGACAGCGAACGATAATTCATGAAAGCTCTCCTTATGCCGTCGCGATCAACTCAATCCTGATCGCGCATTTCTTGTAATCGGTCTGTTTTGAGATCGGGTCCGTTGCATCAAGCGTGACTTTGTTGATCAGCTTGTTGGCATCGAAAAACGGCACGAACACCAGGCCTTGGGGCGGCTTGTTGCGCCCCCGGGTTTCAATCCGCGCACGCATCTCGCCGCGCCGACTGATCAGCTTCACTTCGCTGCCACGCCGGGCATTCAAGGCCCTGGCATCGGCCGGGTGCATGTAGACCAGCGCATCGGGGATCGCTTTATGGAGCTCCTCGACACGCTGGGTCATGGTCCCGGTGTGCCAATGTTCAAGCACCCGACCGGTGCTCAGCCAGAACGGGAAGTCCGCGTCCGGGGCTTCTGCAGGAGGCTCGTAAGGCAGTGCGAAGATGATCGCTCTCTTGTCGGGGTAGCCGTAGAACTGCACGCCACTGCCCTTCTCGACATACGGGTCGTAGCCTTCGCGGAAGCGCCAGAGCGTTTCCTTGCCTTCGACGACGGGCCAGCGCAAGCCGCGCTCGGAGTGATAACGATCAAAAGGCGCCAGGTCATGACCATGTCCACGGCCGAACTGGGCATATTCTTCGAACAGGCCTTTTTGCAGGTAGAAACCGAAATCCCGGGCCTCGTCGTTCTGGTAGCCCTGCGCCATTTGTTCCACCGGGAACTGATCGACCTGGCCATTCTTGAACAGCACCTCATACAGGGTCTTGCCCTGGTATTGCGGTGAACTGGCCAACAGCTCCTGCGGCCAGACTTCGTCGGTTTTAAAGCGTTTGGAAAACTCGACCAATTGCCAGAGGTCCGACTTGGCGTCACCCGGCGCCGAGACCAGTTGATGCCAGAACTGCGTACGCCGCTCTGCGTTGCCGTACGCGCCCTCTTTCTCCACCCACATTGCCGTTGGCAAAATCAGATCGGCCGCCTGTGCCGAGACGGTGGGATACACATCCGACACCACCACGAAGTTCTCCGGGTTGCGCCAACCCGGCAATACTTCCTGCATGATGTTGGGCCCGGCCTGCATGTTATTGCTGGCCATGGTCCAGTACACATTGAGCACGCCGTCCTTGAGCATGCGACTTTGCTGCACGGCGTGGAACCCGACCTTTTCCTTGATGGTGCCCGCCGGGAGTTTCCAGATTTTTTCCGCGGTGGCGCGGTGCGCCGGGTTGGTGACCACCAGGTCGGCCGGCAAGCGATGGGAGAACGTGCCCACTTCACGTGCCGTCCCGCAGGCCGAAGGCTGGCCCGTCAGGGAGAACGGACTGTTGCCAGGCTCGCTGATTTTCCCGGTCAGCAGGTGGATGTTGTAGATCAGGTTGTTGGCCCAAACACCGCGGGTGTGCTGGTTGAAACCCATGGTCCAGAACGAAACCACCTTGCGCTTGGGGTCGGCGTACAGTTCGGCCAATGCCTTGAGGCGCTCGGCTGGTACGCCGGTTTCCTTCGCGGTGCGCTCAAGGGTGTAGGGCTTTACGAAAGCAGCGAACTGCTCGAAGTCGATGTCGGTCCAGGTGTTCGCCTTGTCGGCATTCTTGGCTTTCATCTCCAGCGGATTATCGGCACGCAAACCGTAGCCGATGTCATCGGTGCCTTTGGCGAACTTGGTGTGTTTGCTGACGAAGTCTTTGTTGACCGAACCGCTTTCAATGATGTGATTGGCGATGTAATTGAGAATGAGCAGGTCCGTCTGCGGCTTGAACACCATCGGAATGTCGGCCAGTTCAAAACTGCGGTGTTCGAACGTAGAGAGCACCGCCACTTTCACATTCGGCTGGCTCAACCGCCGATCGGTCACCCGACTCCAAAGAATCGGATGCATTTCCGCCATGTTTGAACCCCACAAGACGAACGCATCGGTGACCTCGATATCGTCATAACAACCCATTGGCTCATCGATACCAAAAGTGCGCATGAACCCCATGACCGCCGAGGCCATGCAATGGCGTGCATTGGGGTCGATGTTGTTGGAGCGAAACCCCGCCTTCATCAACTTGTTAGCCGCGTAGCCTTCCCAGACCGTCCACTGTCCGGAACCGAACATGGCGACGGATTCCCCGCCCTTGTTCTTCAGCGCCTCCTTGTACTTCAACTCCATTACATCGAACGCCTGTTCCCAGGACACCGGGTGAAACTCGCCTTGTTTGTCATATTGCCCATTGGTCATGCGTAACAGCGGCTGGGTCAGCCGATCCACGCCGTACATGATCTTGGATAAAAAGTAGCCTTTGACGCAGTTCAACCCGCGATTGACCTCGGCTTTTACGTCACCGTGGGTTGCAACAACCTTATTGTCCTTGGTCGCCACCATGACGCTGCAACCGGTGCCGCAAAATCGACAGGGCGCTTTGTTCCAGTCCAGGGTCGCCATGTCTTGTTCGGTGATCAGGTTGCTGGCAGAGGTAAACACCGGGAGGCCCGCAGCGGCAGCCGCGATCCCGGCCGCCTGGACTTTGACAAACTCTCGCCGCGTCATAGGCATGTGCTTTCTCCCGTTATATCGAGAATCTCGTGATAAACCAGGGCCGCATTGAGCACGCCTGGCAAGCGATTGATCTGGTCGATTCGCTGAAGAATCTGGCTTTCGTGTTCGGTTTCCAGCACTACCACCAATTTGCCGGCGGGGCTTTCCTGGTGAAGCTCGACGCCCGTGAGCAAACGCAGGTTGGCTTTCACTGCTTCGAACAGGGCCGGACGGGCATGTACTACCAGACTGGCAATGTGCAGCGTCTTTTCCATGACCCGGACTCTCTGCTGAATTAGAGATAGATGACGATCAGTTTCAGTTTGGGGGGCCTGGCGGACCGAGGAGCATTTGCAGAAACCAGACGAAAAAGCCGTAACCACCGACTATCGCCACCGATAACAGTGGAAACAGGACGATGATCAGGAAATAGAACAGGCGAGTTTCTTTGCGAACTCGCCGGGTAGAGTCATCCATTGATGACATGGTCAGCGCTCCTGCCAAACGTTGAGAAGAGCATAGATGGCCTATTGGGTAACTTCCATGATTTGGATCAATGGCAGGGGGTAACTGCTTAAATAGGAACTGGAATCACTAGTGAATCACTAGCATCTAGTAACAGCTCTTAATTAAATATTTCCTCAACGCTCAAGTTTGCCTATTTCATATTCGCGCAACTTGTTGGCAATCGTTGTATGAGAGACGCCCAGTCGCTTGCCGAGCAAGCGGCTACTGGCATGTTCCGAATACAGCCGTTCCAGCACCGCCTTCTCGAAACGCCCGACGATCTCGTCCAACCCACCGTCCAGGGAAAAATCGCCAAGGGGCTGGCGCACACCATAATCCGGCAAACGAATGTGCTCGGCCTTGACCGTGCCGCCGTCGCACAGGGAAACCGCCTGGAACAACACGTTCTCCAGCTGCCGCACGTTACCTGGCCAGTGGTAGTGACTGAGCCGCTCCATGGCCGCCGGGGCGAGCTTGGGCAGCGGGCAGCCAATCTGCCGGCTGGCCTGGTCGAGGAAGTGCTCGACCAGAGGTGGCAAACCGTCGAGGCACTCGCGCAACGGTGGGATGTGCAGCGACAACACGTTCAAACGGTGATACAGGTCCTGACGAAACTCGCCCCGGGCGCACAATTCGGACAGGTCGACCTGGGTCGCGCAGATCACGCGCACATCGAGGTAGACCTCTTCATCACTGCCCACCCGACGGAAGCAACCGTCCTGCAGGAAGCGCAGCAATTTCACCTGCAGGCGCGGGCTCATTTCCCCCACGCCATCGAGAAACAGTGTGCCGCCCGCCGTCAGCTCAAGCAGCCCGAGCTTGCCTTCGGCACGCGCGCCCTCGAAGGCACCAGGCCCGTATCCGAACAGCTCGGTCTCGGCCATGGACTCCGGCAGTCCGGCGCAATTGAGCGCCATCAAGGGTGACTGTCCGCGCGGGCTGGCCAGATGACAGGCGCGCGCGAGCAATTCCTTGCCGGTGCCGGTTTCGCCTTCTATCAATAGCGGCGCATCCAGCGGTGCCATCCGCCGCGCCTCGCGCACCACTGCGGCCATGACTTTCGAACTCTGAAAAATACTGTCGAAGCCGCGCAGCTCCTGCTTGCGCACGTTATAAATGCGCTCGCCGACGCGGTCGGCACGGTGCAAGGTCAGCACCGCACCCGCCATGGCTTCGCTGTCGTCATGCTCTGACTGCAGTGGCGCGATATCGGCGAGAAACACATCGCCCCTGACCTTGACCCGCAGCCCGTTGATCCGCGATTTATTGGCGCGCACCAGCTCCGGCAAATCGAAATCCTCGGCATAACGCGACAAGGGAATCCCCGGCACTTCGTCGACCCGCACCCCGAGCAGTTGCGCCGCCGCACGGTTAGCCGCAACGATGGAGCCGCCCATGTCGATCGACAGCACCGGAAACTCCAGGGCGCCGAGCAGCGCATTGAGCTCCATGTGTCGGCGTTCGCTGGGCATCAGGCCTACGCGCTTGACGCCGAAGACCCCGGCGATCGCTTCGAACTTGGGGCGCAACGCCTGAAACTGGATGTTGATCAGGTTCGGGCAATGCAGATAGATGGCGTTGCCATGCTCTCCGCCCACCTCGCCGCGAGCGACATTGATGCCGTATTCCACCAGCAGGTTGAGAATGTCGCGCAGGATGCCGATGCGGTTCTGGCAGTGGACTTTGATACGCATATGAAAGACCCGAAAAAGCGGTGATGGAGTTGATGCCTGGCGCAGCCCCCTGTGGGAGCGGGCTTGCTCGCGAAGGCTTAGACGCAGCCAACATTGATGTATCAGACAGACCGCTTTCGCGAGCAAGCCCGCTCCCACAGGGGGCGGCGGCGCCTTTGAGGCGGAGATTTCTGCAGAAGCACCCAAATAGTCGTCAAGATTATGTGACAGACAAAGCGTTTTTCAAACTAGAAACACTCAATAGCTGCGCGACCCCGGCCGCTTCGTAACGAAAACTTTACAAATATCAGCGAATTTTCCTACGCACACCACGAATCACCTGCTGCAACAACGCAATCCTTGGGGTATTCCTAGGTCCATAGCAGCACATAACAAGAACGAAATCCCCTAGCAGGAGAGCAGCATGAAGCAGACGCAATACGTGGCTCGCGAGCCCGATGCGCATGGTTTTATCGACTACCCCGCCGAAGAACACGCGGTGTGGAACACGCTGATCACTCGTCAACTGAAAGTGATCGAAGGGCGTGCGTGCCAGGAATACCTGGACGGTATCGAAAAACTCGGTCTGCCCCACGACCGCATTCCTCAACTCGGCGAAATCAACAAAGTCCTCGGTGAAACCACCGGCTGGCAGGTTGCCCGGGTACCGGCACTGATTCCCTTCCAGACTTTCTTCGAATTGCTGGCCAGCAAGCAGTTTCCAGTGGCGACCTTTATTCGTACCCGCCAAGAGCTGGATTACCTGCAGGAACCGGATATTTTCCACGAGATTTTTGGCCACTGCCCGCTGCTGACCAACCCGTGGTTCGCCGAGTTCACCCACACCTACGGCAAACTGGGTCTGAAGGCCTCCAAAGAGGAGCGCGTCTACCTGGCGCGCCTGTACTGGATGACCATCGAGTTCGGCCTGGTCGATACCCCGCAAGGCCAGCGCATCTACGGCGGCGGCATTCTGTCTTCACCGAAAGAAACCGTGTACTGCCTCTCGGACGAGCCTGAGCATCAGGCGTTCAATCCGCTGGAATGCATGCGCACGCCCTATCGCATCGACATCCTGCAGCCGTTGTATTTCGTTCTGCCGAACCTCAAGCGCCTGTTCGACCTGGCCCACGAAGACATCATGGGCATGGTCAAGCAAGCGATGCAGATGGGTCTGCACGCACCTAAATTTCCGCCAAAACCAAAAGCGGCGTGATCCGCTGCTTTTAAAATCAAGTGAACCTGTCAGGAACCGACGCTTTGCTTTAGCGTGGTGTTACTGATGGCCGATTTCCCATTATTAGATTTCAGGAAAACATCATGTCCACATTGAACCAAGCCCATTGCGAAGCCTGCCGCGCCGACGCCCCTCAAGTGAGCGACGAAGAACTGCCGGTACTGATCAAACAGATCCCGGACTGGAACATCGAAGTGCGCGATGGCGTGATGCAGCTCGAAAAGGTTTTTCTGTTCAAGAATTTCAAGCACGCGCTGGCGTTCACCAACGCCGTCGGTGAAATCTCCGAGGCCGAAGGTCACCACCCGGGCCTGCTGACCGAGTGGGGCAAAGTCACCGTCACCTGGTGGAGCCACTCGATCAAGGGCCTGCACCGCAACGACTTCATCATGGCCGCGCGCACCGACGAAGTGGCCAAGGACGCCGAGGGCCGCAAATAATGCATTTCGACGCCATCGGTCGAGTACCTGGCGACCCGATTCTGGGGTTGATGGAGGCGTATGCGCAGGACACAAACCCGCGCAAGTTTGACCTTGGCGTGGGCGTCTACAAAGACGCCCTGGGCCTGACGCCGATTCCCCAGGCGGTGAAGATTGCCGAACAGCGTCTGGTTGATCGTCAGGCCACCAAGACCTACATCGGCGGTCACGGAGAGCCGGCGTTTGGCAAAGTCATCAATGCGTTGGTGCTTGGCGCCGACTCTGCGCTGATCGCCGAACAACGGGCCGGCGCCACCCAGACGCCGGGCGGTACCGGTGCGCTGCGCCTGAGCGCGGATTTCATCGCCCAGTGCCTGCCGGGGCGTGGTGTGTGGCTGAGCAATCCGACCTGGCCGATTCACGAAACCATTTTCGCCACGGCCGGGCTCAAGGTTAACCACTACCCCTATGTCGGCAGTGACAACCGCCTCGACGTTGAAGCCATGCTGGCAGCGCTCAACGAAGCGCCCAAAGGCGATGTGGTGTTGCTGCACGCCTGCTGCCACAACCCGACCGGTTTCGATTTGTCCCATGACGACTGGCGCCGGGTGCTGGAAGTGGTGCGCCATCGGGATCTGGTGCCGCTGATCGACTTCGCGTACCAGGGTTTCGGCGATGGCCTGGAACAGGACGCCTGGTCGACCCGGTTGTTCGCCGCCGAACTACCGGAAGTGCTGATCACCAGTTCCTGCTCGAAGAATTTCGGGCTCTACCGTGATCGCACCGGCGCATTGATTGTCTGCGCGAAAACCGCCGAGAAACTGCTGGATATCCGCAGCCAACTAGCCAACATCGCCCGCAACCTGTGGTCGACGCCGCCGGATCACGGGGCTGCGGTAGTCGCAACCATCCTCGGCGACCCGGAGCTGAAAAGTCTCTGGGCTGACGAAGTGGAAGCCATGCGCTTGCGTATCGCCCAATTGCGCAGCGGTCTGGTCGAAGCACTGGAACCTCACGGCTTGCGCGAGCGCTTTGCGCATATTGGTGTGCAGCGCGGAATGTTCTCCTACACCGGTTTGTCGCCGGAGCAGGTCAAACAGCTGCGCGATCATCACAGCGTGTACATGGTCGGCACTGGCCGTGCAAACGTGGCCGGGATAGATGCGACGCGCCTGGATCTGCTGGCCGAAGCAATCGCCGAAGTCTGCAAGTAATTTAAAGCACTGGCCGCCCCCCTGTGGCGAGGGGGCTTGCCCCCGTTGGGCTGCTCAGCAGCCCCACATCCAGCAGCCGATACCTGTCGGGTAAAACGGCGGCCGCTTCGCGACCGAACGGGGGCAAGCCCCCTCGCCACAGTGGGTGAGCGTTGCTCCTGCTGACCTGTCTAGACAATCCCATCCGTCGAAACTAATGGATATAAAAGTCCGTTTGTCATTTTTACTGCTGTATCCTGCCCATGCTTTTTTCAAAGCGCGGATCTACCAGATCTATCAACAGACTTAGCGAGGAGCGCGACTATGCACGAGATCCCTAATCTCCCCTTCCCAAGCCTGCACGAAACTGAGCAGACAACCACGCAACAAGCCGGCGCCCAACAGCCCGAGCCGAAACAAGCCACTGACAGTCGCCAGGCTGACAGCGAAGACTGAGTAACGCGCCGTACAGACCGTGTGGAAAGCGCTAACATGCGCTTTCCACACTGCCTGAACCATGAGCCCTACCATGACCGAAGACTTCAGCGAAGCTCAAGCCAGCGCTCTGATCGGCACCGCCGAGAAAATGATCGAGATCTGGAATCGCCTCTCCCCTGAGAAACAAGCCGCATTGCTCGCACGTTTCGGCACTGAAGAAAATGCCCTGGCCGCCCTGGTCACCACGCAACTGGTCGCTCCCGCCAAACCCGACTGATGCCATCCGGTAAATAGTTATACTTTTGCACGACCGGTAAGCGTTCACGCCGTTATCATAAGCAGCCTATCTATCCTGCTGTCCCGTGGACCTTTACCCATGTCAGAAACCCGGCGCCCCCTGGCGGTCACGCTGCAAGTCGTCTCCATCGTCCTGTTCACCTTTATCGGTTACCTGAATATCGGCATTCCCCTGGCTGTACTGCCAGGCTACGTCCACAGCGACCTGGGTTTCGGTGCGGTGATCGCTGGCCTTGTGATCAGCGTGCAATACCTGGCCACCCTGCTCAGCCGCCCGTATGCCGGGAAAATCATCGACAACAAGGGCAGCAAGCTGGCGGTGATGTATGGCCTGGCCGGTTGCGGCCTGAGCGGTGTGTTCATGCTGCTGTCAGCCTGGACCCAAAGCTTGCCGACCCTGAGCCTGATCAGCCTGCTGATTGGCCGCCTGGTATTGGGCAGCGCGGAAAGCCTGGTGGGCTCGGGCTCGATCGGCTGGGGCATCGGCAGGGTTGGCGCGGCGAATACCGCCAAAGTCATCTCCTGGAACGGGATCGCCAGCTACGGTGCACTGGCCGTGGGCGCGCCTTTGGGCGTGCTGATCGTCCATCAACTGGGCTTGTGGAGCATGGGCGTGAGCATTGTCTTGCTGGCCGTGCTCGGCCTGCTGCTGGCCTGGCCGAAAACCGCCGCACCGATCGTGGCCGGTGAACGCCTGCCGTTCATGCACGTGCTCGGGCGGGTCTTCCCCCACGGTTGCGGCCTGGCCCTGGGTTCCATCGGATTTGGCACCATCGCCACTTTCATCACCCTGTATTACGCCACTCAACACTGGGACAACGCGGTGCTGTGCCTGAGCCTGTTCGGCGCCAGTTTTATCGGCGCGCGCCTGCTGTTCGGCAGCCTGATCAACCGCCTCGGCGGCTTTCGCGTCGCCATTGCCTGCCTGTCAGTGGAAACCCTGGGACTGCTGTTGCTGTGGCTGGCACCGGACGCGCATTGGGCGCTGGCGGGCGCGGCGCTGAGCGGTTTCGGCTTTTCGCTGGTGTTTCCGGCGCTGGGGGTGGAAGCCGTCAACCTGGTCCCGGCCTCCAGCCGTGGTGCCGCCGTCGGCGCGTACTCGCTGTTCATCGACTTGTCGCTGGGGATCACCGGGCCACTGGCCGGGGCCATTGCAGCCGGGTTCGGTTTCGCTTCGATCTTCCTGTTCGCCGCCCTCGCCGCGTTTTGCGGCTTGATGCTGAGCGTATATCTGTACCGACAGGCGCCAAGCCAGCGTGAAGCGCGCGCGTCGCGCTAGAAGTCGACCTTGCCGCGCCCGGCCTTGATATTGCCGCGCTTGCTCTTGGATTCGAGCCTGCGGGTCTTCGAGCCGAGGGTCGGCTTGGTCGGACGGCGTTTTTTCTCGACCTTGGTGGCGCTGAGAATCAGCTCGGTCAGCCGCTCCAGGGCATCGGCCCGGTTCTGCTCCTGGGTCCGATATTGCTGGGCCTTGATGATCAGCACCCCTTCGCTGGTGATGCGACTGTCACGCAGCGCCAGCAGGCGCTCCTTGTAGAACTCGGGCAAGGACGAGGCCGGAATATCGAAACGCAGGTGCACGGCGCTGGAGACCTTGTTGACGTTCTGCCCACCGGCGCCCTGGGCGCGAATGGCGGTCAACTCGATCTCGGCATCGGGCAGATGCACGTTGTTGGAAATCACCAGCATGGAAAAGCGTCCGTATTCAGAGCGTGCAGGATACCGCGAATGGCCTAACGTTGATGCAGACCGATGTGGGAGCGGGCTTGCTCGCGAATGCAGAGTGTCAGTCGACTTGAACGCTGGGGGTTAAACCGCTTTCGCGAGCAAGCCCGCTGCCACAGGGTTATGCATGTATCCCATAAATGACAAACCCGGCACATGGCCGGGTTTGTCGTTTATGCATCAAGCGTTACTTGGCGATGGCAGCCGAAGTCTGCAACGCACGCTCTGCACTGCGCTTGTTCTTGAACCAGTAGCAGACCCACATGAATACCAGCCACACCGGAATCGCGTACACCGATGTCTGGATCCCCGGAATCAGCAGCATCACGCCAAGGATGAACAACACGAACACCAGGCAGACGTAGTTGCCGTACGGGTACCACAGGGCCTTGAACAGCGGCGTCTGTTTGGTCTTGTTCATGTGCTGGCGGAACTTGAAGTGCGAGTAGCTGATCATCGCCCAGTTGATCACCAGGGTAGCCACCACCAGCGACATCAACAGTTCCAGCGCGCTGTGCGGGATCAGGTAGTTCAGCAACACCGCGATCAGGGTCACGGCAGCCGAGGCCAGGATCGAACGCACCGGCACGCCGCGCTTGTCGATCTTCGCCAACGCTTTCGGCGCGTCGCCCTGCTCGGCCATGCCCAGGAGCATCCGGCTGTTGCAGTAGGTGCCGCTGTTGTACACCGACAAGGCAGCGGTCAGGACCACGAAGTTGAGGATGTGCGCGGCGGTGTTGCTGCCCAGCATCGAGAACACTTGCACGAACGGGCTGCCGCTATAGGAATCACCGGAGGCGTTCAGGGTGGCCAGCAAGCTGTCCCACGGGGTCAACGACAGCAGGATGACCAGGGCACCGATGTAGAAAATCAGAATCCGGTAGATCACCTGGTTGATGGCTTTGGGGATCACGGTTTTCGGCTTGTCAGCTTCGGCAGCGGTGAAACCGAGCATTTCCAGGCCACCAAAGGAAAACATGATGAAAGCCATGGCCATCACCAGCCCCGAGACACCGTTGGGGAAGAAACCACCGTGGGACCAAAGGTTGCTGACCGCTGCCTGCGGGCCGCCATTGCCGCTGACCAGCAGGTAGCTGCCCAGTGCAATCATGCCGACGATCGCCACGACCTTGATGATCGCGAACCAGAACTCGGCCTCGCCAAAGACTTTGACGTTCGCCAGGTTGACCAAGTTGATCAGCACGAAGAAAGCCGCTGCGGAGGCCCAGGTCGGGATATCCGGCGCCCAGTAATGGATGTATTTGCCGACCGCGGTCAGTTCGGACATGCCCACCAGAATGTACAGAATCCAGCAGTTCCAGCCCGACAGGAAGCCGGCGAAACCGCCCCAGTACTTGTGCGCGAAGTGGCTGAAGGAACCGGCCACCGGATCTTCGACGATCATTTCGCCCAGCTGGCGCATGATCAGGAAGGCGATGAAGCCGCAGATGGCGTAGCCGAGGATCATCGACGGGCCGGCGGATTTCAGTACCCCGGCCGAGCCGAGGAACAGGCCGGTACCGATCGCGCCACCGAGGGCGATCAATTGAATGTGGCGATTTTTCAGGCCGCGTTTCAGCTCACCTGATTGCGAGTTTTGGCCAGTCATTAAAGGGGCCTCACGTTCAACGTATTTACAACGGTCATGCGTCACCTGTTTGTTTTTATCTGTGACGAAATCGAACCCGACGCGCTCGTGACGCGACGGAGTGAAAAAGGCGGATAGCCTCGATGTTTGCGCAGGTGCGCAGGAGGTCACAGGTAAAACGCGGCGCATTGTACACCGGTAACCCCCTGCTGCCAGAGCCGCTGGATCAGCGTATCTGTTACCGGGATTGCCTGTGTCCGCCACGAGAGGCTCGGGCGGCTGCAAAAACTGAGTCTGACCCTTGCGGATCATGGACGGCGACGCCAGAAAACACGCGCCCCGAAGAGAGATTTAGATAGGTAACGGCGTTCATTGCGCCTCCTTTTTGTTATGCACCTGCACGACAGGCATGACGCGCATGACACCTTGCATGGAGCGGGGAAACAAGCGGGTTAGAGCGGCGGGAGATGGACGCAAGACAATGAAGCGTAAGAGTTTTCTTACAGTATTGAGTGGTCGGCGAATTCATGGGGTTAATCAGTGAATTTCGTCATGAATTATTTACAGTATGTAATTTTGGCTTTCCACTTCAGGATCTCTGGTGCTGCGACTGGCGCTTTCGCGAGCAAGCCCGCTCCCACCGGAGACCTGGTCGGCACGGATAAATGCGATCCACTGTGGGAGCGGGCTTGCTCGCGAAGGCGCCCTCAAAAACACTACCGGACTAAAACCAGCCCAAAAAAAACGCCAACCCGAAGGTTGGCGTTTTTCATCAAGCGCTTACCGATTACTCTGGCTTGCGACGACCAAAGCCCGGACGCTGGCCGGAACCTGCCGGTGCGCCACGACGGCTGCCCGACGGCTTGTCACCGTCGACCAGCTTGATCCCCGGACGCTTCGGCGCAGGCTTGGCCGGACGCTTGGTGTCGGCTGGACGATCCGCCACTGGCGTGCCACGACCTTCACCACGCTCGGTACGGCCATTGGCCGGACGCGGCGTACGCGGGCCGCGCTCACCGTCTTGACGGGCCGCTGGCTTGCGACCCGGGCGCTCGCCTTCGATCTGCGGCTCACGGTTTGCACGTGGCGCGGCAGGAGCGCCGGCAGCCGGACGCAGGGTGCGCACGCGCTCGGTCTTGGCCATTGGACGCGACGACTTGCGCTGCATCCGGTCAAGCTTGTCTTTGCTCTTGGCGTTCATCTGCGGCATCGCGACCGGCGTCAGGCCGACCTCGGCACTCAGAATGTCGACTTCGTACTGGCTCATTTCGCGCCAGCGGCCCATCGGCAGGTCGGAGTTGAGGAACACCGGGCCGAAACGCACGCGCTTCAGGCGGCTGACCACCAGGCCCTGGGATTCCCACAGGCGACGAACTTCGCGGTTACGACCTTCCATCACCACGCAGTGATACCAGTGGTTGAAACCTTCACCACCTGGCGCCTGCTTGATGTCGGTGAACTTGGCCGGGCCGTCTTCGAGGACCACGCCGGCTTTGAGGCGCTCGATCATCTCGTCATCGACTTCGCCACGCACACGTACCGCGTATTCACGGTCCATTTCGTAGGAAGGGTGCATCAGGCGGTTGGCCAGTTCACCGTCGGTGGTGAACATCAGCAGACCGGTGGTGTTGATGTCGAGGCGACCGATGTTGATCCAGCGGCCTTCTTTCGGCTTTGGCATCTTGTCGAACACGGTCGGGCGGCCTTCCGGGTCGACGCGGGTGCAGATTTCGCCGTCGGGCTTGTTGTACATGATCACGCGGCGCACCGACTCGGCAGCCTCTTCGCGCTTGATCACCTTGCCATCGATGGTGATGGCGTCGTGCATGTCGACGCGCTGGCCAAGGGTGGCGTCTTTGCCGTTGACCTTGATGCGGCCGTGGCTGATCCAGGCTTCCACGTCACGGCGCGAGCCGACGCCGATACGGGCGAGGACTTTCTGCAGCTTTTCGCCTGCTGGGCCGATTTCCTGGTCGTCTTTCTGGTCGTTGATACTCATCTGGGCACCTCCCGGTGTGGTCTGAAAACTGGGTACTTGGGCGAAGGGATCGCCGAAGGGTCGCGAATCATACGCTCATGCGGGCGTTTGCGCATCAGAGACTAGTTGATCAAACGGGACTTAACGGTTTTTCCGCCGACCGGTGATCGTGATGGCCAATCACATCCCCTGGGTGCGGGCTTGCTCGCGAAGAGGCCGTGCCAGTCGCCATCGTCGCTGACTGACCCACCGCATTCGCGAGCAAGCCCGCTCCCACAGGGATCTTCTAAGCCGCAAACATTGCAATCAGTCTTCGAACTGGCGGCGTTCGGCTTCGATGGCTTCGGCGAGTGCCAGGGCTTCAGCCTCTTCATCGCTTAGCTCTGGTTTGGGCTGTTCAAGAGCAGCAACAGCAGCGAGCAGTTTTTCTCGGGCCTCGGCCACGCCAAGGATGTCGTCTTCTGGCTCTGGCTCTGGCTCGTTTTCAAGTTCCGGCTCGGCCTCGATTGGCGCAACCCCGGCTTCCGGCTGAATATCAGCACGCTCCGAATCCGCTCCGGACTCCACCCCATCACGCAACAAATCATCGAAATCGGTCTTGATCCCCTCCTCCATGCTGTCCAGTTCCAGCAACAGCGTATGGAAACTGGTTTCTTCCTTGGGCTCTTCCGGTTCGGCGCTGGCGTCCGCCAATTCTTGCAGCGCTGCCGGCACCGGCGCGTCGTCGAAATCGAGCACCGGATCAGGCTCCAACTCGCGCAGTTCGGCCAGCGGCGGCAGATCGTCGAGGTTTTTCAGGTTGAAGTGATCGAGAAACGCCTTGGTGGTGGCAAACATCGCCGGTTTGCCGGGCACATCGCGGTAGCCGACGATGCGGATCCATTCGCGCTCCATCAGGGTTTTGACGATGTTGCTGTTGACCGCCACACCGCGCACGTCTTCGATCTCGCCCCGGGTGATCGGTTGGCGATAGGCAATCAGGGCCATGGTTTCGAGCATGGCGCGCGAATATCGCTGCGGGCGCTCCTCCCACAGGCGTCCGACCCAGGGTGAAAACTTCTCGCGAATCTGCAGGCGATAACCCGAGGCCACCTCCTTGAGTTCAAAAGCGCGGCCATCGCAGGACTTGGCCAGAATCGTCAGGGCCTTCTTGAAAACCGGCGGCTCCGGCCGTTCGCCTTCTTCGAAGAGTTCGAACAGGCTTTCCAGGGATTGCGGCTTTCCCGAGGCCAACAGAAAGGCTTCAAGCAATGGCGCCAGCTCGCGGGGTTCAGTCAGGTTCATGATTCAACTCGTTATTCGGCTCGGGCTCGCACATGGATCGCCGCGAACGGCTCATTCTGCACCAGTTCGACCAGGGATTCCTTGACCAGCTCGAGGACCGCCATGAAGGTGACCACCACCCCCAGCCGCCCCTCTTCAGCGGTGAACAGCTCGACGAAGGGCACAAAACCGCCGCCCTTGAGCCGCTCCAGCACGTCACTCATGCGTTCGCGCGTCGACAGTGCCTCGCGGCTGACCTGATGGCTTTCAAACATGTCGCCACGGCGCAGTACCTCGGCCATGGACAGCAACAGTTCGGACAGACGTACATCCGGCAACAGCTTGCGCACCCGGGCTTCGGGGGCATCGAGCTTGGGCACCACCACGTCGCGACCAACCCGGCTCAGGCCATCAATGCCTTCGGCAGCGGCCTTGAAGCGCTCGTATTCCTGCAAGCGGCGGATCAATTCGGCGCGCGGGTCGTCCTCTTCTTCCTCGACGGTTTCGGCCCGGGGCAGCAGCATGCGCGACTTGATCTCGGCCAGCATCGCGGCCATCACCAGGTACTCGGCGGCCAGCTCCAGGCGCACCGACTGCATCAGCTCGACATAGCCCATGTACTGACGGGTGATTTCCGCCACCGGGATGTCGAGGATATTGATGTTCTGTTTGCGGATCAGATACAGCAGCAAGTCCAGCGGGCCTTCGAAGGCTTCGAGAAACACCTCCAGCGCATCCGGCGGGATGTACAGGTCCAGCGGCATTTCCAGGACTGCCTGGCCATAGACCATGGCGAAGGGCAGCTCTTGCTGGGCTCCGGCCTGACTGTCGACGGGTTCTACTGCGGACATCTAGGCCTCGGCCATGAACGGCGCAGGGTCGCCGCAACCGACGCGAATCACTTCCGGCTCGCCATCGGCGAGGTTGATCACGGTGGACGCCTTGATCCCGCCGTAACCGCCGTCGATGATCAGGTCGACCTGATGTTCGAGCAACTGACGCATCTCGTACGGGTCCGTCAGCGGCTCGCTATCACCGGGCAGGATCAGGGTCACGCTCATCAGCGGTTCGCCGAGCTGTTCGAGCAGCGCCAGGGCAATTGGATGGCTTGGCACCCGCAGGCCGATGGTGCGTTTTTTCGGGTGCAGCAACAGCCGCGGGACTTCGCGGGTGGCGTTGAGAATGAAGGTGTAGGGGCCAGGCAGGTGAGCCTTGAGCAAGCGAAAGGTGCCGGTGTCGATCTTGGCGAACAACCCCAGTTGCGACAGGTCGCTGCAAATCAGCGTGAAGTTGTGCTTTTCATCCAGCCCGCGCAAACGGCGCACGCGATCCACGGCGTTCTTGTCGCCGATCTGGCAACCAATGGCGTAGGAAGAGTCGGTGGGATAAATCACCACCCCGCCGTTGCGGATGATCTCAACCGCCTGTTTGATCAGGCGCGCTTGCGGGTTTTCCGGATGAATCTGGAAAAATTGACTCACATTCTCTACCTGTTCAGACGGCGGCAATAATTGGGTCATGTTTGAATCGACACCACAAAGGTGGCAGATCCTCCGGGAGCGGGCGGTATTCACCGATCTCCGACCAGCCCCCTGGGCCATGAAAATCACTGCCGGCGCTGACCAGCAGACCGAACTCGCGAGCAAGAATGGCCAGGCTGCCCACTTGCTCGGCGGGCTGATGGCCATTGACCACTTCGATCGCGTGGCCCCCTGCTTGAATATAGTCGGCAATCAGGCGGCGACGCTTGCTGCGAGTGAAATCGTAATGCCACGGGTGCGCCAGGCTGACCCAGGCTTTCGCCGCGCGCAGGGTTTCGACGGTTTCCTCCAGGGTCGGCCAGTGCTGCTTGACGTCGCCCAGTTTGCCGGCACCCAGCCATTTGCGGAACGCTTCGGCGCGATCCTTGACGAAACCTTCACGCACCATCCAGTCGGCGAAGTGCGGGCGCGCCGGTGCATTTCCACTGTCGCCCAGCGCCTGCTGGATCTGTCGGGCGCCGTCGAGCGCACCCGGCATGCCCTTGAGCGCCAGTTTGCGGCTTATCTCTTCCGACCGTAGCCAGCGGCCATCGTGCAATTTGCCGATTGCCTCGACCAACGGTTCGGCGTTGACGTCAAAACCGTAACCCAGCACATGGATGGTCGCGCCGCCCCAGGTGCAGGACAGTTCGACGCCGTTGACCAGTTGCATCCCCAGCCCGATCGCGGCGCAGCGCGCCTCGGCAAGGCCTTCCAGGGTGTCGTGATCGGTCAAGGCCAGGACTCGCACGCCTTTCTCGAACGCACGCGCAACCAGTACCGCAGGCGCCAAGGCGCCGTCGGAGGCCGTGCTATGGCAGTGCAAATCAACATTCACGGGGCTTTGTAACCTCAAATCAGCTGGCGCTATCGCGCGCCCATATGTTTGTTATTATGCCGACACATCCTGCTTCTGGCTGCCACTGTGAAACAATTCATCGATTTCATCCCGCTCCTGCTGTTTTTCATCGTTTTCAAAACCGATCCACGCGTCGTCGACATTGCCGGTCACGAGGTCACTGTAGGCGGTATCTACAGTGCCACGGCGATGCTCATCATCAGCTCACTGGTGGTCTACGGCGCCCTGTTCTTCAAGCAGCGCAAGCTGGAGAAGAGCCAGTGGCTGACCCTCATCGCCTGCCTGGTCTTCGGTAGCCTGACCCTGGCGTTCCACAGCGAGACTTTCCTGAAATGGAAAGCCCCGGTGGTCAACTGGCTGTTTGCCCTGGGCTTCATCGGCAGTCACTTCATCGGTGATCAACTGCTGATCAAGCGCATCATGGGCCACGCCCTGACCCTGCCGGAGCCGGTGTGGACGCGCCTGAACATCGCCTGGATCGTGTTTTTCCTGTTTTGCGGTGCCGCCAATCTGTTCGTCGCGTTCACCTTCCAGAGCTACTGGGTCGACTTCAAGGTCTTCGGCAGCCTGGGCATGACCCTGCTGTTCCTGATCGGCCAGGGCATCTACCTGTCCCGTCATCTGCACGATAGCGAAACCACCACGCCAAAAACCGAGGACTGACATGCTTTACGCAATTATTGCCACAGACGTCGCCAACTCCCTGGAAGCCCGCCTGGCCGCACGACCTGCGCACCTTGAGCGTCTGCAGGTTCTCAAGGGCGAAGGCCGCATTGTACTGGCCGGCCCGCACCCGGCGGTCGACAGCAATGATCCAGGCGCAGCGGGTTTCACCGGCAGCCTGATCGTTGCCGAGTTCGATTCCCTGAGCGCCGCAAAGGACTGGGCCGACGCCGACCCGTATATCGCTGCAGGCGTCTACGCCAATGTTCTGGTCAAGCCGTTCAAGCAAGTCCTGCCGTAATTTTTCCCCTCGCGATGAACCTTATGGGTTCATCGCGCTCTCAATCGCTCATCATTCCCGTTTGCCGGCCGACAAACTGCCCAATACTTGTATTGGAACCAGGAGTCGCGATGCGCAAAGGTCCGTTGTGTCTGATGTTGGTCACGTTGTCGGTCGTGGCGCCCGCCCACGGTGAAGAAAGCGACGAAGGCGGCAATTCAACGCCGCTGTCTCTGAGCGCTGGCAGCCAGATCAACGAGTTGCAACAGCGCTTGAAAGAAAGCGAACGGCAACGAGAAGATCTGAGCAAACAATTGCAAACTGCCGATGGTGAACGTGAAAGCGCCCTGCTGGCCCGGTTGCGCCAGGACAATCAGCGCCTGAAACTGCAACTCAAGGAAATCCAGGCCAGCAACCCGTTGCCACGCTTGTTGACCGACCAGCAACAATGGTTCGTCATCGGCGCCGCAGTAGCACTGACAGCTCTGCTGTGCGGTATTTTCGCCAGTGGGGCCAATCGAAGACGTCGACAATGGCTAAATTGAGTGAGTCATGAGCGAGCTGTTACTTATTGATGATGACCAGGAGCTGTGCGAGCTTCTGGTCACCTGGCTGAGCCAGGAAGGTTTTCAGGTACGCGCCTGCCATGACGGCCAGAGCGCCCGTCGGGCGCTGGCCGAAACCTCCCCGGCGGCGGTGGTGCTGGATGTGATGCTGCCCGATGGCAGCGGCCTGGAACTGCTCAAGCAACTGCGCAGCGATCACCCGGACTTGCCGGTGTTGATGCTTTCCGCCCGGGGCGAACCCCTGGACCGTATCCTCGGCCTGGAACTTGGTGCCGACGATTACCTGGCAAAACCCTGCGACCCGCGGGAACTGACCGCTCGCTTGCGTGCGGTGCTGCGCCGCAGTCACCCCGCGGCGGTGTCCAGCCAGATCGAACTGGGCGACTTGTGCTTCAGCCCGGTGCGCGGCGTAGTCAGTATCGACAACCAGGAATTCACCCTCACCGTCTCCGAAAGCCGTATTCTGGAAGCTTTGCTCAAGCAGCCCGGCGAGCCCCTGGACAAACAGGAACTGGCGCAAATCGCCCTCGGCCGCAAGCTGACCCTGTACGACCGCAGCCTGGACATGCACGTCAGCAACCTGCGCAAAAAGATCGGCCCGCACCCTGACGGGCGTGCGCGTATCGTCGCCTTGCGTAGCCGTGGTTACTACTACAGCCTCTAAAACCTGAGTCTGACACTACGCGGTCCCTACAGGATTCGTCAGTTTTGTCAGCTCGATGGAAAGCCGTCTTTACCTAAGCTTTACGCTTCGCTGACCGCGGCTGACCTTGATCTGCGTAATCTGAACTCATCCGGAACGTACCGGGAATGAGACAAGGAGATACACCATGCGCAAGACTCTTATCGCTCTGATGTTCGCTGCTGCCCTGCCGACCGTTGCCATGGCCATGCCTGAAGGCGCGGGCCCGATGGATGGTGCGCACCACGGCGGTCAGATGCACGGCATGCACGGTAAAGGCCCGTACAGCCAACTGGACCTGAGCCGCGAACAGCGCGAGCAGATCCGCAAGATCATGGGCGAGCAGATGCATGAGCGTAAGCAACTGGTCGACAAGTACCTGGAAAAACTCTCGCCGGCCGACCAGAAAGCCCTGAAAGACGAGATGGCGGCCAAGCACCAGAAAGCCGAAGCCGACGTCCGTGCCCTGTTGAAACCGGATCAACAGAAGAAATTCGACGAAATCCAGAAAAAACGGGCTGAACGTCGCGCAGAATGGGCCGAATTCAAAGCGTGGAAAGCGCAACAGCCGCAAAAAGCGCAATAATGCGTTGATCCCGGACCCAATGGTCGATAACCGTTGGGTCTGATGCCACTCAATCAAAATGTGGGAGCGGGCTTGCTCGCGAAAGCGGAGTATCTGGCAGTAATGATGTCGCCTGACACTCCGCTTTCGCGAGCAAGCCCGCTCCCACATGGATTTGGGTCAGATTGATAGTGGTTAGCCGTCTGTCTTTATTCGAGGATTTTCTGTGCGTTCACTGTTCTGGCGAATCCTGGCCAGCTTCTGGCTGGCCATCGCTCTGGTCGCAGGGCTTTCCATACTGCTCGGGCACATGCTCAACCAGGACGCGTGGATCCTCAGTCGCCACCCCGGCCTCAACACCCTGGCCGAACAATGGACGCAAACCTATGAATCCCAGGGCGAGGAAGCCGCCCAGGCCATTCTTGAGCAGCGCAAGCGCGATTATCACTTCGACGTTCAGGTGCTCAACGAAAGCGGTGACCCGGTGGTGCGCGGCACCTTCCCACGGCGCGCTGCGGCATTTGAAGCCAGGCAGAACAGCGACGACCGGCGCCTGCCATGGCGGCGTCTGACCGATGAGTACACCAGCGAAAAAACCGGTGACACCTACCTGCTGATCTATCGCATCCGCCATCCGGAACTGGATGCATGGCACCGTGAAAGCCTGCTGTGGCCGCTCAGTGCACTTGGGATCGCCTTGGTGGTACTGACCCTGTTCAGTCTGCTGGTGACCTTTTCCATCACCCGCCCGCTCAGCCGCCTGCGCGGTGCGGTGCACGACCTCGGGCAAACCACCTATCAACAGAACAGTCTGGTCAAACTGGCCAGTCGCCGGGACGAGTTCGGCGTCCTGGCCAACGACTTCAACCGCATGGGCGCACGCCTGCAAAGTCTGATCGGCAGCCAGCGGCAATTGCTGCGCGATGTGTCCCATGAACTGCGCTCGCCCCTCGCCCGTCTGCGCATTGCCCTGGCCCTGGCGGAACGGGCCGGTCCGCAGGAACGGGAACAACTCTGGCCGCGCCTGACCCGCGAATGCGACCGGCTGGAGGCGCTGATCAGCGAAATCCTGGTGCTGGCACGGGTCGATTCCGATAATGCCAGTGCTGAACCGGTCGACCTCAATGCGCTGCTGGGCAACCTGCAAAAGGATTCACAACTGAGTTCGCCGGAGCAAAGCGTCGAACTGAAGGCCGAGCCGCAGCTGAATCTCACCGGCTGGCCGACCATGATTGAGCGGGCGGTCGACAACCTGCTGCGCAACGCCCAGCGCTTCAACCCGGTGGGGCAGGCAATCGAGATGCAGGCTTCGCGGCAGGGCGAGCGAATTGTGGTCAGCGTGCGCGACCATGGGCCTGGCGTCGGGAAAGAGTATTTGAATCAACTAGGGGAGCCGTTCTATCGCGCCCCCGGCCAGACAACCGCAGGGCATGGCCTGGGCCTGGCCATCGCCCGGCGGGCGGCGGAGCGCCATGGCGGCAGCCTGGTGCTGGCCAATCATTCGGAAGGCGGCTTCATCGCCAGCCTGGAGTTGCCATTGGTACCCGGCACTATCGTTTAACCCTGATCCCTTGTGGGAGCGGGCTTGCTCGCGAATGCGGTGCGTCAGCCGCATTCATCGTTATCTGACACACCGCATTCGCGAGCATGCCCGCTCCCACAGGGAATTGTGGGCTTAGCGACTACCTGGCCAGGCGCTGACAAACTCGGCCAGATCAACCTTCTCCGCCACCCGCGGTTCTTTCTGCGGCGTGCCAAGGTACAGAAACGCAATCACCTCTTCCCCTTCGGCCAGTCCCAACCCCTTGGCCACGTGCGGCGAATAGGCCAGATCACCCGTACGCCACACCGCTCCGATACCCTGCGCATAGGCGGCCAGCAAAATCCCGTGGGCCGCACAGCCGGCTGCCAACAGTTGCTCGGACTTCGGATACTTGACGTGCTCCTGCACCCGCGCGATCACGACCACCACCAGCGGTGCCCGCAGAGGGCCGTTTCGCGCCTTGTCGATCGCCGCTTCAGTGACTTCGCCGTCCTGCAACTTCGCCGCTTCGGCGAGCAACTCGCCCATTTGCTCGCGCGCTGCACCTTCTACCGTAAGGAAGCGCCAAGGCTGCAAGTGGCCGTGATCCGGTGCACGCATGGCAGCGGCAAACAGCACTTCGCGCTGCTCGGCGGTGGGGGCCGGATCGAGCAGTCGGGGAACGGAAACACGGTTGAGCAAAGCGTCGAGAGCCTGCATCGGCCACCTCCAGAAAAAATTGTGCAGCTATTCTAGCTGTAACTACCGTTGCAGTGCGGTTTACATGGCCTGCCTCGCGGGTAGAATGGCGCCCTTCCCTATTTCAGCCCGAGCGGACTTCATGGCGTTGCCGACCTTACGGATCATTGGTTTCATCATCGGCATCTTCTTGGTCACGCTGGCGATCGCCATGGTCGTGCCCATGGCCACGCTGGTCGTTTTCGACCGCACCAGCGACCTGCCTTCGTTCCTCTGGGCGAGCATGATTACCTTTGTTGCCGGGCTGGCGCTGGTCATACCGGGGCGTCCCGACCATGTGCACCTGCGTCCGCGGGACATGTACCTGCTGACCGTCAGCAGTTGGCTGGTAGTGTGTATCTTCGCCGCGCTGCCGTTCCTGTTGACCCAGCACATCAGCTACACCGACTCTTTCTTTGAAAGCATGTCCGGCATCACCGCCACGGGGGCGACCGTGCTCACGGGCCTGGACAATATGTCCCCGGGTATTCTGATGTGGCGCTCATTGTTGCACTGGATCGGCGGCATCGGCTTTATCGGCATGGCGGTCGCGATCCTGCCACTGCTGCGCATCGGCGGCATGCGGCTGTTTCAGACCGAGTCGTCGGACCGCTCGGAAAAGGTCATGCCCCGCTCACACATGGTGGCGCGCCTGATCGTGGTGGCCTACGTCGGCATCACCATTCTCGGCAGCCTGGCGCTCTGGTGGGCCGGGATGAGCCCCTTCGATGCCATCAACCACGCGATGTCAGCCATTTCCACCGGCGGCTTTTCCACCTCCGACCAGTCCATGGCCAAGTGGACTCAACCCGCCGTGCACTGGGTGGCGATCGTCATCATGATTCTTGGCAGCCTGCCGTTCACCCTGTACGTGGCGACCATGCGTGGCAACCGGCGTGCTCTGATCAAGGACCAGCAGGTACAAGGCTTGCTCGGCATGCTGCTGGTCACCTGGCTGGTGCTCGGCACCTGGTACTGGTGGACCACCCAGCTGCACTGGCTGGAGGCTCTGCGGCACGTGGCGTTCAACGTGACTTCGGTGGTCACCACCACCGGCTTCGCCCTGGGGGACTACAGCCTGTGGGGTAACTTCTCGCTGATGTTGTTCTTTTATCTGGGTTTTGTCGGTGGTTGTTCCGGTTCGACGGCCGGTGGTATCAAGATTTTCCGTTTCCAGGTCGCTTATATCCTGCTCAAGGCCAACCTTAACCAGCTGATTCACCCCCGCGCGGTGATCAAGCAGAAGTACAACGGGCACCGCCTCGATGAAGAGATCGTGCGCTCGATCCTGACCTTTTCATTTTTCTTCGCCATCACCATCTGCGTGATCGCATTGTTGCTTTCGCTGCTTGGCGTCGACTGGATGACCGCACTCACGGGCGCGGCCAGTACCGTGTCCGGTGTCGGCCCCGGGCTGGGCGAGACGATAGGCCCGGCGGGCAATTTCGCCACTCTGCCGGATGCCGCCAAGTGGATTCTCTCGTTCGGCATGCTGCTCGGCCGACTGGAGATCATTACGGTGTTCGTGCTGTGTATTCCGGCGTTTTGGCGTCACTGACAACCGCTGGCGCCTGCATCAGCCGCATCCGGAACTCACCGGGTGTGGCGTCGAACCAGCGCCGGAATGCACGAAAGAAATTGCTCGGATCGGCAAACCCCAGCAAATAGGCAATCTCCAGCAGGGTCATATTCGGCTGTGCGAGGTATTGCTCGGCCAGTTCACGTCGGGTGTCGTCGAGCAGGATCTGAAAACTCGTGCCCTCTTCCTGCAAGCGGCGCTGCAAGGTGCGCTGGGACAGGTGCAACGTCTGTGCCACGGTGTCGCGCTTGGGCTCGCCCTGGGGCAACAGTCGACACAGCACCTGTCGCGCCTTGTGGGTCACCCGGCTTTCGGAAAAGCGTGCCAGGTATTCACCGGCAAACCGGTCATGCAGCAACGCCATGGCCTCGTTTGCAGTCGGTAGCGGTGCTTCCATGTCCGCACGTTCGAAAATCAACGCATCGTAAGGCGCGTTGAACACCAGCGGCGCATGGAAGGCAAGTTTGTACGGTTCCGGATTGGCCGGTTCGCTGCCCTGAAACATGACTTTTCGCGGTTGCAGCGTACGCCCCGTCAACCAGCCGCACAGCGCCAAGGCACAGGCCAGCGACGCTTCGGCGCTTTGTCGGGTGGGCGGCAGGTGATCGCCGTGGACCGTCAGAATCAGCGCGTAACCCTCATCCACCAGGCGAAAACTCAAATCGGCGCTTTCAGCAATGATCCGCTGATAGCGCACCAGCCGCTCGAAACCTGCGGCCAGGGTCTGGCTGGACATCAATGCATAACCGGCCACATGGAAAGAGGCCGGGCGCACTACCTTGCCCATGTTCAGGCCAATGGCCGGGTTGCCGGACAACTCGACCGCACGTTGCCACAGCCGCGTCATGGAATCTTGCGTGAAGCGCGCATCCGGATCGTCCAGTGCCGCGTAGTCGAGCCCTAGCTGTCTAAACAGAACCCGGCAGTCCAGGCCCTCCATCTCCAGCGCTTTTACAATCCCCATCGCCCAGCTTGCAGAAGTCGTTCGTTCGCTCATGGCGGTTACTGTCTGGTTGTGCCGTCTGACGCGGCTGATTTGCGAAGGATACTAAAGTGGCGCCTATTGTCACTGGCTGGCACCAATGATCACTCTAGACTCAAATAAGCTTCCCGCAGAACAACTTGCCGTCAGAACAATAACCACAGAGATCGCAGTCGTGGAAAACATCAAACGATTCAACAGCTTCGCTGAGTTCTACCCGTACTACCTCAGCGAACACAGCAACAGTACCTGCCGACGATTGCACTTTATCGGCACCACCCTGGTCATATTTATTCTGGCGCTGACCATTGGCCGTGGTGCATGGACGCTGTTGTGGATCTTGCCAGTGGCAGGCTACAGCTTTGCCTGGGTCGGACACTTCTTCTTCGAGAAAAACCGCCCGGCAACCTTTCAACATCCCCTCTACAGCCTGCTCGGTGATTTCGTCATGTACCGGGACATGATTCTGGGGCGTGTTCCGTTCTAGTCACCCTGCGTCACAAGAGAACTGCCGATGAATGCCACCGCCGGTTTCACCCACATGAAGGATGGCACGCAGGAAGACTGGGCGATCATCGCCGCAGACTTCAGTGCCTACGCCCGACAATTGCCGACGCGGATTGTCGCGCACCTGAAGCTGCTGGAGGGTGATTTTGGCGGTTTCCCGGTCGATCGTCTGACCCACTCCCTGCAAACAGCCACCCGTGCCTGGCGCGATGGCCGCGACGAGGAATACGTGGTCTGCGCCCTGCTCCACGACATTGGCGATACCCTGGGTTCCTACAACCATCCGGACATTGCGGCGGCGATCCTCAAGCCGTTCGTCAGTGCCGAGAACCTATGGATGGTGGAGAAACACGGGATTTTCCAGGGTTACTACTTCTTTCATCACCTGGGCATGGACCGGCATCTGCGTGAGCAATTCAAGGATCACCCGCAGTATCAGGCGACCGTCGAGTTTTGTGCGAAGTACGATGCGGCGGCGTTTGATCCGGCGTACGACACACTGGCGTTGAGTTTCTTCGAGCCGATGATGGAACGCGTGTTTGCGCAGCCGAAGAATTCGATCTACAAGGCGGCGATGGAAGAACACACGCCCGCGTGACTCGTTCAAACGGTCCGACAGGTTTTGCGATGTCGACTGTGCTGCCGTCTTCGCGGGCAAGCCCGCTCCCACAGTGATTTGTGTCGTATGCAGATTTCGAGTTCAACACGCAACCCTGTGGGAGCGGGCTTGCTCGCGAAGAGGCCCGCCGAAACACACCCCCCTCAAGCCGGTTCTGCAACGTTCCCTGTTTTCAACTGCACCTCCCGCGCCTGGGCATCCGCCAACCGATACAACTCGATCGAGCCATCCCAGTGCTCGATCAACGCCGTGCAGGACTCCACCCAATCCCCGCAGTTGAGGTAGTCCACCTCGCCGACCTTGCGGATCTCGGCATGGTGAATATGCCCGCACACTACCCCGTGCAGTTCGCGCTTGACGCATTCGTGGGCGATGGCTTCCTCGAAGTCGCTGATAAAGCTCACCGCCGTTTTCACCTTGTGCTTGAGGTACGCCGACAGCGACCAGTAGCCGTAGCCATACCGGGCGCGCCAATGGTTCAGCCAGCGATTGAGGGTCAGGGTGAATTCGTAGGCTGAGTCGCCGAGAAAGGCCAGCCAGCGATGGTAGCGGGTGATTACATCAAACTGGTCGCCGTGGATGACCAGGAGATGACGACCATCGGCGGTGACGTGCACAGCTTCGTCCACCAACTGGATATTGCCCAGAATCAGCTTCGAATAACGGCGCAGGAATTCGTCGTGGTTGCCGGTGACGTAGATCACCTCGGTGCCGCGCTTGCTCATGGTCAACAGGCGGCGGATCACGTTGGTGTGAGCCTGGGGCCAGTACATGCCGCCGCGCAGTTTCCAGCCGTCGATGATGTCGCCGACCAGATAGATCCTGTCGGCGTGATAACCCTTGAGAAACTGCGACAGGTGTTCCGCCTGACAATCCCGGGTGCCCAGGTGCACGTCGGAAATCCATAAAGTCCGCACTCGTTGCTTACGGGTGGGTTTGGCGAGCTCGGCGCTGGTCATGGGCAACCCTCTGGGCAAGTTTCGCCAATTTTGCTGCGACCCGGTTAATGCGCCATGACAGCGTCAAGTCAGTCTTGTGACAGCGATTTCGGCCGAGCCCGGTGTAGACTGGCAACCTGATCCGGGAGAGCTTCGATGAGACCGATCCTCACGCTACGCCAATACAGCCAGGACCTGATCGTCCACAGCCACGACCACGCGCAATTGGTGTTCGGGTTGTCGGGTGCGCTGGATTTCGAGGTCGACGGCCGGGGCAGTCAGGTGGTCCAGCAGAGTTTTTTGGTGGTGCCGTCCGGTGCTCACCATGCGTGCGGCAGCGCCAATGGCAGCCGTTGCCTGGTGCTGGATGTGCCCGATGATCAATGGGTTGCCGAGTCATTGGGCGATCACGCTGAATCGAGCCGCCGCTTGCTCGACACCGCCGGCCGGCTGGCCCTGGATGCCGGGCAAAATCAATTGGTCAATTGGCTGGCGAGCAGCCCGGTCGATGATCCGCTGATTGCGCAACAAGGTGCGGTGCTGCTGCTGGCCAGCCTCAACCATGCCAGGCCCGACGCCATCGGCGGTCGACGCTTGCCCTATGCGGCATTGAATGCGCACATCGACCAGTACGCGGCGTATCCATTGCAAGTGGCTGACCTGGCCCGTGTCGCAGGCCTCTCCAGCGCTCGTCTGCATGCACGATACATGGCCGAATGCGGGCAGACACCGATGGATTACATCCGCAGTCGGCGCCTGCACCGGGCCGTGGAAATGTTGCGTGACTCAGCGCTGCCCATCGGCGAGATCGCCGTTCGCGTCGGATACAGCTCGCAAAGTGCCTTTGCAGCGGCTGTGCTTCGCGAATTCGGGGCATCGCCGGGCAAACTGCGACGCGAGGCTGGCGACAAAAAACGCTAGTTTGCCGACAGACTTGGTGATTGGTTACGCGCTTCAATGATGCATCTGTTCGTTTGTCATCAAGGAATGCAATGACTCCCCGTACCGCCCTCGGCGCCCTGCACATCGGCGCACTCATGTTCGGCCTGACCGGAGTGTTCGGCAAGCTCGCCGCCGCTTCGCCGGCGATCATCGTTTTCGGCCGTGCCGCCTTCGCGGTGCTGGCGCTGGCGTTTTTCGCCCGGTTCGCCAGCCAGACTCGCTGGCAGCCCCTTGCCGCGGTGGACAGGCGCCGCCTGTTGCTCAGCGGTTTGTTGCTGGCTGGGCACTGGGTGAGTTTCTTCATAGCCGTGAAGGTTGCGGGCGTGGCGATTGCGACCCTGGGCTTTGCCAGCTTCCCGGCGTTCACGGTGATCCTCGAAGGCTTGATCTTCCGCGAGCGGATTCGCGCCAACGAAATACTGCTGGTAGTACTGGTGAGCGTCGGGCTGGTGCTGGTCACACCTGACTTTGACCTGGCCAGCGGTGCCACCACCGGCCTGCTATGGGCGATAGCCTCCGGCCTGCTGTTCGCCTTGCTGTCGCTGACCAACCGCGCCAGCTCCGGGAGAATCCCACCGGTGCAGGCAGCCCTGTGCCAGAACGTGGTAGTCGCCCTGTGCCTGCTGCCGGTCGCGGCCCCACAATTGAGCGAAGTGCGCGCCCTCGACTGGCTGTGGATCGGCCTGCTCGGCGTGTTCTGCACCGGGGTTGCCCATAGTTTATTCGTCGCCAGCCTCGCCGTGATCAAGGCGCGCACCGCCGCCGTGGTGTTTGCCCTGGAGCCGGTTTACGGCATCACCGTGGCTTGGCTGCTGTTCGATGAAAACCCGACCGTACGCATGTTGATCGGCGGTGCATTGATCATTGTGGCGATCGTGGTCTCCAGCAGGCTCGCCGGCAGCTCCAGCAAAAAGGCCGTTGCCGCGGAAGCAGCTTCTCACTGAGTACGGTCGTTGTGCCCCAGGTCGCGGTCCGGATCGATTTGATCGCGGACCCGCTGCTTGAGCACCTTGGCTTCAGGAAAACCGCCGTCGGCCTTGCGCTCCCAGATCTGCACACCGTCACAGAAAACATGAAAAACCCCGCCAGTGCCCGGCACAAGGGAGACTTTACCCAGATCGTCAGTGAAGGTACTGAGCAGTTCCTGGGCCAGCCAGGCCGCGCGCAATAACCATTGGCATTGCGAGCAATAGGTGATGACGATTTCCGGTTTGCTTGCAGTCATGATGAGGTCAGATTCCAGAATCCCAGGGCGCGACCATGATAGCCCGGCCAGCAGCGCTTGAGCGGTTCACCTGCGGGCATCGCCTGCTGCGCCCGGTTCAAGGTTCAGTGAGTCCAGGCTTAAAGGTTCAAGGCTCAGCGACAGGCCGGCAATGTCGACTCGGCCAACCTTGGGTGACTGCTGGGCAGATTCAGGGCTCTGACTGGTATGCATGGACAGGTCATCCAGGTTCAATTGATATTCTTCGTCCGGGCACGTATCGGGTATTGCCACCGGGGTCGCAGCGACCACCGTCGTAACCACCGGGCTGCAAAGGCCCTGCTTCGCAATGCTGCTGCGAATGTCCTGCAGGCTCTGCTCGTTGAACGCCGTTTCGGTAAAACCCTGGTGATGGTCTGCATGGTTTGAAGCATCCCCCCATGGCAATGGTGCCGCTGGTTCAGGGTGAGTTCGTTGGCGCTGACGACGAATCAACCAGGCCAGCATCAGCAACGCCACAATTGCCGGCATGCCGACCACCAGCCGCCAGTCCGTCGAGGGGGGTTGAGCGATGACAGGAGCGGCTCCCGCCGCCTCCCTGAGTTCCAGCCATTGGGTGTGCAGTTCGGCCAGCTGCTTTTTCTGCTCGACGATTTGCTCGTCCTGCCCCTCAAGCCTGGCATTGAGCTTATCGATGGAGGCTTGCAGCTGCCGGTTGTGCAGATCAATTTCGGCCAGTTGTCCGGCAGAGGAGTCGGCCATGGAGGCTTGCGTCGATGGAACGGGGCCCGCACTCGTGGTCGCAGTCTTTGTCGTCGCCGGCGGGACAACGGCAGGCTGCACGCTCGGGAAGGCGGACGACGGGGTAACCGGTTCATCATCGACCGGAACAATGTCCGCAGAGCCCGGCGGATCAATCAGGACCGTGTATTCACGCAGCAACCGCCCGTTAGGTTGGTTGAGCTGCACAAGGAAATTCAGGAAAGGTTCATTGACCGGTTTGCTCGATGTCACCTGGATCAGGCGGCGATTGCCCCTCAGGATCGGGGTGAACTTCAGGCTGCTGAGGAAGGCCGCCCGCTCGACGCCCGCGCGGCTGAACTCCTCTGCGGACGCGAGACTGACCGTCAGCTCACTCTGCTCAAGGCCGGCGGCATCCACCAGGGCAATATCAGCGCGAAATGGCTGGTTCAGCGCCGAATGCAGGGTGATCTCACCCAGGCCCAGCGCGGGCGCCAACGCCGAATAAGTGACAACGCCTCCAGCCAGAAAAAACCGCGCACAACTGCGCAATACCAACTGCCAACTCTTGAGCATGAGCATCCCTTGGAGAACCAGAACCAACCGGCACGTGTTTGTGCATCCGGTACGAACACGTTTTTGCCGAGTAGTTCTTATAGTCCGCCCAACAGACCTTCTCAAAAGCCTGGCGGTCGGTTATGCCTCAAGGTTTTTCAAGGTTGCCAAGGATGTGCCCGTGAACTCGCATGCAGACCGCCAGATCCGCCTCGTCGACGCCGGCGAACAGTTCGAGGCGCAACTGCGTGGCAATGGTTTCAATTTGTTCGATCAGAGGGCGCGCCGGAGCACAGAGGACGATTTTCTTCGCCCGGCGATCTTCCAGCACCGATTGGCGTTGCACCAGGCCCTGGCCTTCAAGGCTATCGAGCAAACGAGCCAGGGTCGGCCCTTCGACGCCCACGCTTTGTGCCAGCTCGCGTTGGGTCGGTGCTTCGTCGAAGCGCGCCAGGTGCAACAGCACCAGCCAGCGCGCCTGGGACAGCCCGAGGCCGGCCAGACGACGGTCCAGTTCGGCACGCCAGCCGCGCGACATCTGGGCCAGTTGCATGCCAAAGCGGTGTTGATCGGTTAACGGCATAAAACACTCATGGTTAGACTGAAAATAGAGAAATACTAATTATTAGTCAGCTAAGCATGAGCCTTGGCTGTAGGCAAGGCTTGATCTGTACTGAATCGTTACATCATCAGCACAGTTTTCTCAAATCTCGAACTCCGACTGCAAGGCAGCCCGCACGCAATACAAAACCCCTTCCGGCACCCGGCCCGCGAACTGCGCGGCGATCTCGGAAACCGGAGGCAATTCGCCTTCGCCGTCGAGGAAGGCGTCCTGGACTTCGCCCAGCAAGTCTTCGGGCAGATCCAGGGCCTGTTCGAGCGACAATTGCTGCTTGCCGATCGCCTCCGCAAGCATGGTGTAGACGTTCTTTTCCGAGCATTGCAACTGCCCGGCGATCTGCAGCGGAGTCATGCCGGCCCGAGCCAGGGTGATCATCTCGTGGCGCACATCGGCCACCACTTTCGGCGCTTCGACCTGACCACCGAGGACTTCGAGGAAGGCCTGGCCATAACGTTCCAGCTTGCGTGCGCCGACGCCACTGACCCGGGCCATTTCCGCCAGCGAGGTCGGCTGGCTGCGCAACATTTCAAGCAGGGTCGAGTCGGGAAAAATGACGTACGGCGGCACGCCATGTTCCTCGGCGAGTTTGCGCCGCAGGGCGCGCAAGGCTTCCCACTGTTCGCGCTCTTCGCCACGGACCAGTTGGCTGGCCTGGCTCTTGCTGCTTTTCACCGAGGTCTGCGCCTTGAGGTCGCGTCGCAGTTCCAGGGTCACTTCGCCTTTGAGCAGCGGCCGGCAGCTGTCGCTCAAGCGCAAGCCGCCGTAGCCTTCCAGATCGATGTCGGCCAGGCCACGCGCCACCAACTGGCGGAACAATGAGCGCCATTCGCCCTCGGCCATGGCCTTGCCAACACCAAAGACCGACAGGTGCTGATGGCCGATGCCGCGCACCTTCTCGTTGTCCTTGCCCAGCAATACATCCACCAGATGGCCGACGCCATAGCGCTGGCCGGTGCGGTAGATCGCCGAAAGCGCCTGGCGCGCAGGCTCGGTGGCGTCCCAGGTCTGCACGCCATCGACGCAGTTGTCGCAGTGGCCGCAGGGCTCGGGCATGTCTTCGTCGAAATAGGCCAGCAGGGTCTGACGGCGGCAGCGTGTCTCTTCGCACAGCGAGAGCATGGCATCGAGCTTGTGCTGCTCCAGACGTTTGTGGCGCTCATCGCCTTCGGAGTTCTGCAACATTTGCTTGAGCATCACCACGTCCTGAAGGCCATAGGCCATCCAGGCATCCGCCGGCAGGCCGTCACGGCCACCACGCCCGGTTTCCTGGTAATAGGCTTCCAGGGATTTGGGCAGGTCGAGGTGGGCGACGAAGCGTACGTTGGGCTTGTCGATGCCCATGCCGAACGCCACGGTGGCGACCATGATCAGGCCTTCCTCGTTGAGGAAGCGCTTCTGGTGGTAGGCACGCAGATCATTAGGCAGCCCGGCGTGGTACGGCAGCGCCGGGAAACCCTGCTCGCTGAGGAATGCTGCGACCTCCTCGACTTTTTTGCGCGACAGGCAATAAACAATGCCGGCATCGCTGCGCCGTTCGGCGAGGAAAGCCAGCAACTGCTTGCGTGGCTGTTCCTTGGGCACGATGCGATAAAAGATGTTCGGCCGGTCAAAGCTCGACAGGAAACGCTCGGCATCCTGCAGGTGCAGACGGGTGACGATTTCCTCGCGGGTGCGCTTGTCGGCGGTGGCGGTCAGGGCGATGCGCGGCACGTCGGGGAACATTTCCGCCAACTGGCCCAACTGCAGGTATTCCGGGCGGAAATCATGCCCCCATTGCGACACGCAGTGCGCTTCGTCGATGGCGAACAAGGCAATATTCAGCCCCTGCAGGAAGGCCAGCATGCGCGGCTGAACCAGGCGCTCGGGGGCGAGGTAAAGCATTTTGACTTCGCCGCGCTTGATGCGGGCCGCAAGGTCACGCTGCTGCTCGGCGCTGAGGGTGGAGTTCAACGCAGCGGCAGCCACCCCCAGCTCTTCGAGGGTGGCGACCTGGTCGTCCATCAACGCGATCAACGGCGACACCACCACCGCCAGGCCATCGCGCAGCAGCGCCGGGACCTGGAAGCACAGGGACTTGCCGCCGCCGGTAGGCATCAGGACCAGGGCATCGCCGCCACTGGCCACGCGCTCAATGATTGCACCCTGACGGCCACGGAAACTGTCGTAGCCGAAGATGTCCTTGAGGACGCGTTGAGCCTGTTCGAGCATAAAAACTCCAAAAATCACCGAAACATCCCTGCAAGGCTGGTTCAGAACCCGCAACACTGCACCGACAAATCGTAAGTGCACATTGCATGACGCTTCACATTTCAGCCGTGAAGCCAGCAGGGCATCACAAAACGCGCGAGTATACCCGAGGCCTCCCTTGCGCAGGGCACCGCTGATAAGACACAGCCCATGGAACACCAAAACTGTGGGAACGAGCCTGCTCGCGATGGACGGCAACGATGACGCGGGCTGTCTGAAGGCCCGCGGTGTCAGGACGTTTTTCGCGAGCAGGCTCGCTGCTACAGGGAATACGCTGCAAATATGCCGCGCGGCTGGCCTGAGCGCTCAAGAAGGCCTAGAATTCCCGCATCGAACATTCCCCAAGGTAGTCCTTTAATGTCCTTCGCTGAGCAACTAACCCGCCTGCAAGTCTTCCTCGACGCCGACGAACTGCATGACGAGGCGCTGGACTACGTGGCCGCCCACGGTTACCTCACCGCCCTGTCGATCTGTTCCGAAGTCGTTCCGGACCGTGAATGGATCGATGCGCTCTTCGCCGAAGAGCCGCACTACAGCAGCGAAGCCCAGCGCGAAGAAATCGAAGCCACGCTGATCGGCCTCAAGGCTCACATCGCCCGCCAACTGGCCTCCGATGAAGAGTTCGAGCTGCCGTGCGACCTGGACCTGGGCGAAGACCCGGATGATTCGGAATTGCGCGGCTGGTGCATCGGTTTCATGGAAGGCGTGTTCCTGCGCGAAGAAGCCTGGTTCGAAACCGCCGAAGACGAAGTCAGCGAAATGCTGCTGCCGATCATGGTCGGCTCGGGTCTGTTCGACGAGCAGCCAGAGTTCTCCGACATCGCCGCAGACGCCAATCTGATGGACGACATGATCGTGCAGATCCCGGAAGCCCTGACCGCGCTGTACCTGCTGTGCAATGCGCCAGACGAAAAACCGGCGATCCTCAAGCCACGTCACCACTAAGGTTCTGCCTATGGACAACCCCATAGGCAACCGCTCCCTGATGTTGCGCTACGTGCTGCTGGCCATCGGCTGGCTGAGCGTGGCATTGGGGGTGATCGGAATTTTCCTGCCGGTGCTGCCCACCACCCCCTTCCTGCTGCTGGCGGCCGCTTGTTTCGCCCGCAGTTCGCCACGTTTCTATCAATGGCTGGTGGGTCATCCACGACTTGGCCCGTGGATACGCGACTATCTCGATGGCCATGGCATTCCGCTCAAAGGCAAGGTCTACGCCATTGGCCTGATGTGGCTGAGCATTCTGTTTTCCTGCTATCTGGTGCCGTTGCCATGGGCACGGCGCTTCATGCTGACCAGTGCGGTGCTGGTAACCCTCTACATCCTGCGGCAGAAAACCCTGCGTTAGGAGCTTCCGCTGGAGGCGATCTTTTGCCTTGTTGCCGACGATCTGCCCTGCCCCGCTTCAAACACCACCTAGACTTCACCAATCCGCACTCGAGCAGCCAGGCATGTTCCGCAGTCCGCGTAGTCCAGGAAGGTCAACGCCCCGACTTCGGCTCGGCGGATGGCTGTTGCTGGCGGGATTGCTGTTGTTCGGGCTTGGCACTGTCCGGGCCGACTGGGACTTTGCGCAGATTCTGCTATCGGCCGAAAAACGCTACGGCTCCCTGGGTCCGGCGCGCGCGCGGATCGAAGCCTGGAGTCATATGCTCAATGAAGAGCGCAGCGCGGATGAGCGCGAACAACTCAATGCGGTCAATCGCTTCTTCAATCAGCAACTGAATTTTCAGGACGATACTCGCATCTGGCGCCAGACCGACTACTGGGCCACCCCCGTGGAAGCCCTGGTCCGGGGTGCCGCCGACTGCGAGGATTATGCGCTGGCGAAATACTTCAGCCTGCGCCAGCTCGGTATCCCCAGTGAAAAACTGCGTATCACCTACGTCAAGGCGCTGGCTCAGAACCAGGCGCACATGGTGCTGACCTTCTACAGCAGCCCCACGGCCGACCCTCTGGTTCTGGATAACCTGATCGGCGACATCCGCCCCGCCTCCCAACGTAAAGACCTGCTGCCGGTATATGCCTTCAACGCCGAAGGCTTGTACCTGCCAGGCAAGAACGGCGGTCAACGCAGCAGCGACTCGAAAAAACTGTCGCGCTGGCAGGACGTGCTGAAAAAAATGCAAGCCGAAGGGTTCGATGTAGGCGACGGTTAGTCGCACCTGCAAGGAGCGTTTCATGACTTTGCGCAATCAACTGTTTCTGGCCATCTGCCTGTTTTTGCTGGTGGCCTTCAGCGGCAGCTTTTTTGTCAGCCTGGAAAGCTCTCGCGAGCAGACGCTCAGCCAATTGCGTGCCCACGCCCAGGATGCCGCTACCGCGCTGGGCCTGTCATTGTCCGCGCAGCCCGATGATCCGGCCAGGATGGAATCGATGGTCAGCGCGGTCTTCGACAGTGGCTACTTCAGCAGCATCCGCATCATCGACATCGCGAATGAGCAAACGCTGCTGGAGCGCAGTGCACCGGCGAAATCGGCCCATGTGCCGCGCTGGTTTATCCGCCTGGTCAAGCTGCGCCCCGAAGGTGGTGATGCCCTGATCATGCGCGGCTGGCAACAGGCTGCACGCATCGAGGTGGTGAGCAATCCTCAATTTGCCCTGGACAAACTCTGGGACAGCACCGTCGGCAGCCTGATCTGGTTGCTGTTGTGCGGTCTGCTCAGCGCGGTAATTGGCGGCTGGATGTTGCGCCGACAATTTCGCCCGCTCGACAAAATGGTCCGTCAGGCCGAAGCCATCAGCAAACGCGAGTTCCTCAGCCAGTCCAAGCTGCCGCGCACTCCGGAGTTGAAACGGGTGGTGCTGGCCATGAATCAGATGGTGGAAAAGCTCAAGGGGCTGTTTGCCGAAGAGGCCGTTCGCAGTGAACAACTGCGCGCCGAATCCTACCTGGACAGCCTGACCCAACTGGCTAACCGGCGCTTGTTGGATGAGCAACTTGCCGACCAATTGCAGGTATGCGAACAGAGCCGCGACGGTCATTTGCTGATGCTGCGGATCAACGATCTGGCCGGCCTGAACCAGCGTCTGGGTGGCCAAGGCACCGACGAGTTGATCGGCGCAGTCGCAGAGTTGCTCAAGCGTCTGACCCAGTTGCCTGAGCGCCGCACCTGGCTGGCGGCGCGAAACCGGGGGGGTGAGTTCAGCCTGCTGGCGCCGGGCCTGGACATCCCGGGCGCCGCTCGCCTGGTGGCCGAGATCAGCGTCACCCTGGAAAACATGCGCCTGAGCGGTGCCAGCGACTGCATGCCGGTCGCCCATCTGGGCATCGTTGCCTACCATCCAGGTGAAGCTGCCAGCGATGTACTGCTGCGCCTCGACCAGTCGCTGACCGAGGCCGCGCAGCATCCCGAGCGGCCCTGGGTTCAACTGAGCCGCAGCGACAGTATGGTCAACCATTCACAGCACGAATGGCGGACCTGGATCGATGACGCGCTGACCCAAGGCAAACTGCAGCTGTATTTCCAACCGGTGGTGCAATGTTCGGATACCCGCCAGGTACTGCATCACAAAGTACTCGCGCGCCTGCTCGATCCCGAGGGCGAGGCGATTGCAGCCGGACATTTCCTGCCCTGGATCGAGCGCCTCGGCTGGTCAGCGCGTTTCGATCTGGCGATGCTCGAGGCGACACTCGATTACCTGGTGATCAACCGCTGGCCGCTGGCTTTGAGTCTGTCCGGCAGCACGCTGCGCGATCAGGCGCAAGTACGGCAAATCGTCGACCTGCTGCAATCGCTTCCGGAACTGGCGCCGTTGCTGACGCTGGAAATCGACGAGCGCCAACTGCCGTCCCCACAAGAGCTGCAACGTCTGACCCATAGCGTGCTCGACACGGGTTACAGCATTGGTCTGCAACACTTCGGTGGGCGTTTCAGCCAGATCGGCAACATCACCCAACTGGGACTGGCTTACCTGAAAATCGATGGTGCCTACGTTCGCAGCATTGACCAGCAACCGGACAAGCGATTGTTTATCGATGCCATCTTTCGCGCGACCCACAGTATCGATCTACCGCTGATTGCGGAGATGGTCGAGACCCAGGGCGAATTGGAGGTCATTCGGGAACTGGGCATATTCGGCGCGATGGGACGCCTGATCGGGGCGCCGGAGCCGATGTGATTCTGGCAGGTTAATCGCGTCAGCGCTCATCGAAGGCAAGCCACACTCCTGCAGATCTACGCCATCTTGTGTGCGTGGCTGGCCCGCGAAAGCGATTTGATATTCAACGGCGACAGTGACTGCCCCCAGCTTTCGCGAGCAAGCCGGCACACTGATGAACTGCGTACACCAGCAGGAGATGGGTTGGCTGTCAGGCCGCCTTCGCTAGCAAGCCAGCTCCCACAATTGGATCCTGGTGTATCCGAGAGAGATTGGTCGGCTGGCAGGCCGCCATCGCAGGCAAGCCGGCTCCTACAATTTGAACTGTGTGCATCAGCAGGAGATTGGTCGGCTCGTAGGCCGCCTTCGCTGGCAGGCCAGCTCCCACAGGGATTGGGGGCAACCTGGAGCTTAGGTCGGCTGTCAGGCCGCCATCACTGTCAGGCCAGTTCTCACAGAAGAGCAAAAGCAAAGTTGCGCACACCCGCCGCCGCTCTTCACCACTCAACAGGCCGAGCGTTAGCTCGCCTGCAGATTTTGATCTTGATCCACCGGCCCCTTCGGGAGGCTGAGTGGAGGTGTTCATCCGGGGGGTAGGCGCGCAGCGCCGTTCGACGAAGTCGAACACATCGAGAGGAGGTCGAAGCGAAGCCGACCGGAGGCGATGCCCCCGGATGGACACCGGAGCGAAGGAACACCGAGCCTAAGCGAGGGGCCGGACGCTGGGGCAAGCATTTTTGGTTACTTTTAAGGCGTTTGTTAAAAGTGACTCGCCGTAAGGGCGAAACCATAAGCCGCCGTTACCGCAGCAACGGATATGTACTCATTCAGTTGAGGGATTGCCCTCAACCATAGAATCTCCCACAGTTGAACCGGGCACAACTGGAAGGGATTGGTTGGCTGAGTCCCACAGTTGAGATCGCAACCTGCCGCAACGTTGCGGCAGGCTGCGATTCTTTGCGCTTAGCCCCCCTTATTCACACCGTATCCACCTTCAACGAATGATCATTGAGCATGCCGTTGATGATGGTCGCGGTATCCGCCCCGGCCACCACTCCACCTGCCCCCGGCGTCACGCCGTAGTAGCTGGCCAGGTTGACGCCGGTCAGGTCGATGGTCTGGTTCGACGCGGCGCCGGCCATGGCGCTGACATCGATACTGGTGGTCACGGCTGCGCCGCTGCCAGTGACCGTGAAGTGCAGATAGTCATCCAGCGAGGCCGATGTGCCGTTCTCCCCTTGCAGCAGTTGCGACAGGTCGAGCTTATCGGTGCCAGGGGTGAAGTCGGCGATGACGTCATGGCCGCTGTTGCCCTTGAGCCACTGGAAGGTATCTGCCCCGGCCCCACCGGACAGGCTATTGTTGCCCAGACCACCAATCAGCAGGTCATCGCCACCGCCGCCACTGAGCACATCGTTGCCCAGGCCTCCGGTAATCACGTTGTTACTGTTATTGCCGGTCAGGGTGTCATTGAAGTTGGAACCGGCAAGGTTTTCGATACCCGTCAGGATGTCTGTACCCGCGCCGAGCGTATTTTGCGCAACAAGCGTACCGAGGTTCACCGTCACGGCGGCGGTGGCATGGGCATAGCTGGCAGTGTCGCTGCCGGTTCCGCCGTCGAGTATGTCGTTGCCCGGGCCGCTGTAGAGCAAGTCGTTGCCGGCATCGCCGTGCATTTCATTGTTGCCCGAGCCGCCGGTCAGCACATCGTTGCCGTCCCCGGCATTGATGATATTGGTGCCAGTGCCCGCCACCAGCACGTCATCTCCACCGGTGCCAGTGAGCGTCTGGCCTTCCTGATAGCTGATGGTCACAGCCGCACTGTCACTGCCGCCGTGGCTGTCGTTGGCGGTGTAAGTGCCGTGATAGTCCGGGGTGGTCTGGGCTCCGGCGTAGTTGACTGTCATGGTCAATACATAGTTTTCGGCATCGTTGACACCACTACCACTCGAGCCATTGGGCGTATTGATGAGATGGATCTGGTAGATCCCATCCGCAGCCGCGGTAATGGTCTGGCCGTCGGCGATGCCAATGTAGCTCCCGCCGTCGATCGAATACTCCATGCCGATCTGCCCGGTCGCCTGGTCGTGATTCAGGTTGAGAGTTTCGCCCTTCTTCAGGTGGACGGTGATGCGGTCTTCATCGTTGGCATTAGAGCCGGAGATCTGGCCAAGGTAACCGGTGACCAACAATACCGCCGTCATGGTCGAGCCATTGACCTTGAAAGAATTGCGCACATTGGCGAGGTTCTGGTTGAGCGGGTTATTGGCGTTGCTGCCAGTGAAAGAGACAGCACCGGAGCCCGTGAAGTCCGCGCCTTTGGCTTTCCATCCGGTGTCGAAGCTGGTTGGCGATGCATTGAGCGGGTCGCCATTGGCGTCGGTGTCGTTGGCCAGCAGCAGTTCACCCGGCACCACGATGTTGCCCGACAGCACGTTGGTGATGATGTTATCGTCCATCGCCACAGGTGGTGCGTTAGGAATCACTTTGATGGTCAGGTTCGAGCTGGCGAAATCGCCGTCATTGTCGCTGACGGTGTAACCGATGTTCTCGGTGAGCACTACCGATGTGGTTTTCTGCGAGATGTAGGTGTAGTCGCCGGTGTCGAGGTTGATCAGCAAGGTGCCGCTGTTGTTGGTAGCGATACTGAGGGAGTTGCTTGCGGTAATGAAGGTGCCGTTGTTGGCGCCGCCGCTGAAACTCAGGGAGCCCTGATTGCTGTTACCGTGCGGGTCATAGGTGTACGTGGTGCCGTCCACCGTGATGGTCTTGATGAAACCACCGTCGGCACCGAATGTACCGCCCTGGCCCAGCAGCGAACCGGTGACCGGCGCGCCGACCACGGTACCGGACAGTACCGAGTTGAGCTGATTGAGGTCGGTGACCACCACGCCATTGGTATTGGTGTGGCTGATGCCGTCATAGGACAGCGGATCAAGGTTGGCGTTGCTCACGCCGCTGCCCAGGCCGATCGCGTAGTTCTTGATGTTGTTGGCATCGAGGAAGGTTTTGAGCGAGGCCTCGTCAGTGGTGCCAATCTCCTGTCCGCTGGTGGGTTTGCCGTCGGAGAAGAAGTAGCCGACGTTCTGCGCTCCGGTGAGCTTGCCCGAGGTGTTGAACGCCGTTTTCATCATCGCCACGGCCGCGTCGTAGTTGGTACCGCCGTCCGCTATGAGGCCGGCGAGCAGCGATTTGGCGGTTGCCACATCGGTCCACACCGAAGTCCTGTCAGTGGCGCTGCTGCTGAAGGTGACGAGCTGCACTTTCACATCGCCGAGGTCGTCGTACTTGTCGAGCAAGGCGCTGATCGCCTGCTTGGCCAGGGCCAGCCGCGACAGGCCCGGTACGCCGGAAGGGTCGACCATACTGCCGGAGACATCGAGCACGATCAGCAGATTGGAGTCGATCTCCACCGCCGTCACCGAACGATCCGAAGCCACTGCCTTGGGCACGTCGTCGACGATGTTGACCACTATGGTGCTGGTGGTGCTGTTGCCTGCCGCATCGGTGGCTTTGTAGGTGAAACTTTCGCTGAGGGTATTTGGGCCGTCGTTGGCGTTTGGCGAAGTGCTCGCTGGTTTGGTCAGGGTGTAGGTGTAGCTGCCGTCGGCGTTGAGCAGGATTTGCCCGTAACTGCCGGTTGCGCTGCCGACCAGGGTATAGGTGATCGCCCCGCTGGCACCGGTGACCGAGCCAACCAGCGTGCCGGACGCGGTTTCCCCAGTGTTGCCCGGATCGCTGCCGATGACTGTGCCGGCCGCCAGGTCCAGGCCGCCCTTGCTCAGGTCCAGGGCTTTTTCGTAAACGGTCACGTCAGTGTCCACAACGGCTTTGATATTGCTGTTGGCAACATCGATGGTGATGGTGGTGGTGCTTTCGTCGCCGTCACCGTCACGAATGGTGTATGTGAAGGTATCCGTAGCCCCCGCAGCCCCGACCGAGTTCGGGTTGCTGTGATAGACCGCGTTACCCGCCGCATCCAGCGTCAAGTAACCGTAAGTACCGTTGATGTTGCTGTTGAGTCCACCTATGGCTGATGTCGAGGTGTTGGCGCCGGCACGCACGCCGACCACCGCTCCACTGGCAGCAGCGCCGTCTGCACCGGTGGCGTCGTTGAGCAACACGTTGCTGCTGACGATATTACCTTCGATTACCGAGCTCGTGTCGGCTTTGGCCAGCGGCAAGTCGTCGACGATGTTGACGTTGATCTGCCCGGTTGCACTGTCGCCGTCGGTGTCGGTAGCGACGACGCTGAAGTTCTCTACGACGCTGTTGGCGCCGTTGGCGTTCGGGTGGGTTTCGTTATCGACCAGGGTGTAGCTGTAGCTGATCACGCCCGTGGCCGGGTTGTAACCGGTGATGGTCAGGGTGCTGCCCAACGACGACGCTGTTGGCGCCGTTGGCGTTCGGGTGGGTTTCGTTATCGACCAGGGTGTAGCTGTAGCTGATCACGCCCGTGGCCGGGTTGTAACCGGTGATGGTCAGGGTGCTGCCCAACGGGGTAGGTGCCGATTGCGGGAAGCCCGCCGCCACGCCGTTCCGCTCTGGGTCAGCGCCGAGGTGGCTGGGTTGCTGCCGTCGCTGAGGTTTTTCTCGTAGACGGTCAGTTCTCCGCCATAGACGTTMAGGCCGTCGAGAGTGACGGTGTCGTCGTTGTTGTGGATCTGCAGCACCAAGTTGGCGGTGCTGGTGTCGCCGTCCGCGTCGGTGATGGTGTATTGGAAGCTTTCACTGCCATCACCGCCGCCGTGCAGGGCTTTGAAGTCGGCGTCAGTGGTGTTCAGGGTGTAGGTGTAGGTGCCGTTGGCATTCAACACCAGGGTGCCGTAGGTACCGGCGAAGGTGCCGGGGGTGATCGGGCCGGCGTTTTCGCCAGTCGGTACGCGGTCGGCGCCCTGTACGTCGTTGGTCAGCACATTGCCACTAAGGCTCAGCAGGGATTCAGAGGCGGTGCCGTTGCTGTCGTTTACGCCCTTCGGCAGGTCGTCGACGATGTTGACGTTGATCTGCCCGGTCGCACTGTCGCCATCGGTGTCGGTGGCGACGACGCTGAAGTTCTCGACGACGCTGTTGGCGCCGTTGGCGTTCGGGTGGGTTTCGTTATCGACCAGGGTGTAGCTGTAGCTGATCACGCCCGTGGCCGGGTTGTAACCGGTGATGCACGGTGAAAGTGCCGCTCTGGGTCAGCGCCGAGGTGGCTGGGTTGCTGCCGTCGCTGAGGTTTTTCTCGTAGACGGTCAGTTCTCCGCCATAGACGTTCAGGCCGTCGAGGGTCACGGTATCGTCGTTGTTGTGGATCTGCAGCACCAGGTTGGCGGTGCTGGTGTCGCCGTCCGCGTCGGTGATGGTGTATTGGAAGGTCTCGCTGCCGTCACCACCGCCGTGCAGGGCTTTGAAGTCGGCGTCCGTGGTGTTGAGGGTGTAGGTGTAGGTGCCGTTGGCATTGAGTACCAGGGTGCCGTAAGTGCCGTTGAAGGTGCCGGGGGTGATCGGGCCGGCGTTTTCGCCAGTCGGTACGCGGTCGGCGCCCTGTACGTCGTTGGTCAGCACATTGCCACTGAGGCTCAGCAGGGATTCAGAGGCGGTGCCGTTGCTGTCGTTTACGCCCTTCGGCAGGTCGTCCACAACGTTGACGTCGAGACTGGCATTGCCGGTGGTGCCGTTGTCATCGACCACGGTCACGGCGAATTGCTCGGACAAGGTGTTGGCGCCGTTGGCCGTTGGATGCGCTTCGTTATCGGTGAGGGTGTAGCTGTAACTGACCACGCCGGTAGTGGCATTGAACCCGGTGATGGTCAGGGTGCTGCCCAAAGGCGTAGTGGTCGACTGCGGGAAGCCCGCCGCCACGCCATTGGTGACCACGGCAATACCGCCCACCGTCAGGGTCGTCACACCGTCCAGCGCTGTGATGGTAAAGGTGCCGTTCTGGGTCAGGGCATTGGTATCCGGTGCACTGCCGTCACCAAGGTTTTTCTCGAAGACGGTGAGTTCGCCACCGGCAACGTCCAGGCCGCCGATGGTCACGGTGTCGTCGTTGTTGTGGATCTGCAGCACCAGGTTGGCGGTGCTGGTATCCCCGTCTGCGTCGGTAATGGTGTACTGGAAGGTCTCGCTGCCGTCACCGCCGCCGTGCAGTGCTTTGAAGTCGGCGTCAGTGGTGTTCAGGGTGTAGGTGTAAGTGCCGTTAGCATTGAGCACCAGGGTGCCGTAAGTGCCGTTGAAGGTGCCGGGGGTAATCGGTCCAGTGTTCTCACCGACAGATACGCGGTCAGCGCCCTGCACGTCGTTGCTCAGCACATTGCCATTGAGGGTCAGCAANTCACCGACAGATACGCGGTCAGCGCCCTGCACGTCGTTGCTCAGCACATTGCCATTGAGGGTCAGCAAGGTCTCCGAGGCGGTACTCGCATTGCTGTCATTCACCCCGGCAGGCAGGTCGTCGACAACGTTGACATCGAGGCTGGCGTTGGCAGTGGTGCCATTGTCGTCTACCACTGTCACGGCGAATTGCTCGGACAACGTGTTGGCGCCGTTGGCGGTTGGGTGCGCTTCGTTATCGGTCAGGGTGTAGCTGTAGCTGACCACGCCGGTGGTGGCATTGAACCCGGTGATGGTCAGGGTGCTACCCAACGGGGTGACTGCCGATTGCGGGAAGCCCGCCGCCACGCCATTGGTGACCACGGCAATGCCACCCACCGTCAGGGTCGTCACACCGTCCAGCGCTGTGATGGTAAAGGTGCCGTTCTGGGTCAGGGCATTGGTATCCGATGCACTGCCGTCACCAAGGTTTTTCTCGAAGACGGTGAGTTCGGCACCGGCAACGTCCAGGCCGCCGATGGTCACGGTGTCGTCGTTGTTGTGGATCTGCAGCACCAGGTTGGCGGTGCTGGTGTCGCCGTCCGCGTCGGTGATGGTGTACTGGAAGCTTTCGCTGCCGTCACCGCCGCCGTGCAGTGCTTTGAAGTCGGCGTCAGTGGTTTTCAGGGTGTAGGTGTAAGTGCCGTTGGCATTCAACACCAGGGTGCCATAAGTACCGTTAAAGGTGCCGGGGGTAATCGGTCCAGTGTTCTCACCGACAGATACGCGGTCAGCGCCCTGCACGTCGTTGCTCAGCACATTGCCATTGAGGGTCAGCAANAAAGGTGCCGGGGGTAATCGGTCCAGTGTTCTCACCGACAGATACGCGGTCAGCGCCCTGCACGTCGTTGCTCAGCACATTGCCATTGAGGGTCAGCAAGGTCTCCGAGGCGGTACTCGCATTGCTGTCGTTCACCCCGGCAGGCAGGTCGTCGACAACGTTGACATCGAGGCTGGCGTTGGCGGTGGTGCCGTTGTCATCGACCACGGTCACGGCGAATTGCTCGGACAGGGTGTTGGCGCCGTTGGCCGTTGGGTGCGCTTCGTTATCTGTGAGGGTGTAGCTGTAGCTGACCACGCCGGTAGTGGCATTGAACCCGGTGATGGTCAGGGTGCTGCCCAATGGAGTGACCGCTGATTGCGGGAAGCCCGCCGCCACGCCATTGGTGACCACGGCAATGCCGCCCACCGTGAGGGTCGTCACACCGTCCAGTGCGATGATAGTGAACGTTCCGTTCTGGGTCAGGGCGCTGGTATCTGTAGCGCTGCCGTCGCCAAGGTTTTTCTCGAAGACGGTGAGTTCGCCACCGGCAACGTTCAGGCCGCCGATGGTCACCGTGTCATCGTTGTTCTGGATCTGCAGCACCAGGTTGGCGGTGCTGGTGTCGCCGTCCGCGTCGGTGATGGTGTATTGGAAGGTCTCGCTGCCATCACCGCCGCCGTGCAGGGCTTTGAAGTCGGCGTCCGTGGTGTTGAGGGTGTAGGTGTAAGTACCGTTGGCATTCAACACCAGGGTGCCGTAAGTGCCGTTGAAGGTGCCGGGGCTGATCGGGCCGGCGTTTTCGCCAGTCGGTACGCGGTCGGCGCCCTGTACGTCGTTGGTCAGCACATTGCCGTTGAGGGTCAGCAGGGATTCCGAGGCAGTACTCGCATTGCTGTCGTTCACCCCGGCAGGCAGGTCGTCCACAACGTTGACGTCGAGACTGGCATTGGCGGTGGTGCCGTTGTCATCGACCACGGTCACGGCGAATTGCTCGGACAGCGTGTTGGCGCCGTTGGCCGTTGGATGCGCTTCGTTATCGGTGAGGGTGTAGCTGTAGCTGACCACGCCGGTAGTGGCATTGAACCCGGTGATGGTCAGGGTGCTCCCCAACGGAGTGACCGCTGATTGCGGGAAGCCCGCCGCCACGCCGTTGGTGACCACGGCAATGCCGCCCACCGTGAGGGTCGTTACACCGTCCAGTGCGGTGATAGTGAACGTGCCGTTCTGGGTCAGGGCATTGGTATCCGGTGTACTGCCGTCACCGAGGTTTTTCTCGAAGACCGTCAACTCGCCACCGGCGACGTCCAGACCACCGATAGTCACGGTGTCGTCGTTGTTGTGGATCTGCAGCACCAGATTGGCGGTGCTGGTATCCCCGTCCGCGTCGGTCAGGGTGTAGCTGAAGGTCTCGGTGCCGTCACCGCCGCCGTGCAAGGCTTTGAAATCAGCGTCAGTGGTGTTCAGGGTGTAGGTGTACGTGCCGTTGGCGTTGAGCACCAGGGTGCCGTAGGTACCATTGAAAGTGCCGGGAGTGATCGGTCCGGAGTTTTCACCGACAGGTACGCGGTCAGCGCCCTGCACATCGTTGGTCAGCACGTTGCCGTTGAGGGTCAGCAGGGTTTCAGTGGCGATACCATTGCTGTCGTCGATCGCCTGGGGCACGTCGTCGGTGATGATGACGTCCAGCGATCCTGTGGCCGTATCGCCATCGCTGTCGACGGCTACTGCGGTGAAATGTTCGCTGACGGTGTTGGAGCCATCACCGTTGGCATGACTTTCTCTGCCGTTGAGGGTGTAGCTGTAACTGACCACACCGGTGGCCGGGTCGTAACCGGTGATGGTCAGCGTGCTGCCCAATGGCGTGGTGATCGACTGCGGGAAGCCGGCGGGTACGCCACCACTGATCACGTTGATCCCACTAATGTTCAGACTGCTCAGCCCGTCTGGGGCGGTGATGGTGAAGGTGTCGCTTTTGGTCAGCGCCCCGAGATTCCTCGCCGAACCACCGTCCAGGTTGGCTTCATTGACAATGGCGTTGCGCTCGATGTTCTGCACCGTGAGCCCGTCGAGGGTTACCGGGTTATCCTCAACCACTGGCGGCAGCAGTGTCGTGTCATCCGCCAGGAGGTCGTTATCCGGGTCCCCGGCCAGGCGCTCCAGGGTTATCTCCGGAATGCCATTGAAACCGGCGGTAGGAAAACCGAGAGTCGGATCAACCCTGCCACCCACTTCTTCGAGCATCACAAAACTATGACCACCGCCCTGTGCACCACCCGGTGTCCCGCTCGGTGTTCCGGTTGGCCCGGCTGCAGTGGCTTCAGCAGTTTGGGTCGGGTCATCACCGGCCGCAATGGCTTTTTGCAGTTGCTCGACATCAGTCAGTTGCGCCTCGCTGGGCGTCACTGCTTCCGGCGTCTGCACATGTGGCGTCTGGTTCGCGAGCAACTGGGGCGTCATCTGCAGGCTACTGCCACGACCGAGCGTCAGCTCCTGGCCATTTTGCAGATGCACTGCCACCGCGCCTTCAGCGCCAGTGTTCAGTTGATCACCAGCGAACAATCGGTCGCCCTCGACCAAAGCGCGCCGCGTGCCATCGCTCGCCACGGCGAATACCTGACCAATGACCTTACTGACGATTCCGATGAGCGTAGCCATGTGCACTTCCTCCGCTGCCAACCGCTGTCGGCATCCTGTTTGTGCGAAAAACGTGCTCATGGCTCAAACGGGAGACTGGTGGATTCTCCAGGGTGCCGGTTACCTGACGTAAACCGGGGCCCTGGCGACAATCGCGCCCAGCCGGTCACTCACCGATGACGTCTGCGGTTCGGGAAAAATCCCATGCAATCAATGGGATCTGATCCAGTCCGCGACAGTTCGTCTGCGAGCAAAGCGTAACGATCTTGAACCACTTAAGTGACAAAAAACCGTCACCAATAGATCGACGCGTCCCTCCCCTCTAGCAGTTCTCCGCCCTCTGTCGATAAGTGGATTGGAACTTTCCTTAAACCCTCGATGAGCGCCCTAAAGCTCATAAATCAAAGGCTTTCGTATTGAACAATGTGCTGGATTTTACGGAGCGCATAAGTTTTTTTTGGCATAAGCCTTATGAAAAATATTTCTTAGCTATGCTCTAGAATGTTCTTAGCTGTGTTGTTACAAGCATGAAACGGTTTTACCTATAAATGTCGTCAAATATTTGGCGACTCAGAAAGCGCCATCAGTTATCAGGGAGATGCACCCATGCGCCTTTTAACCCCCCTCTGCAGCGCGGTTCTTTTGGCCATGGCCTGCACGAACCAGGCTCACGCCATGTCGTTGACCGACGCGATCCAGAGCACCATCGCGACCCATCCGGAACTCGCCTCACGGGTCGACGGCCGTCTGTCGGCCGACGAAGACGTGAAAGTCGCCAAGGGGGGCTTTTATCCGTCAGTAGACCTGAATGCCGGCTACGGGCGCGGCTACAGCGATAACACCAATACCCGGGCACTTGGCAATCACCACACCGAAATTCTCAATTACACCCAGTCGGAACTGCGCCTGCGGCAAATGCTCTTCGACGGGTTCAATACCGCCAACGAAGTCGAGCGCACCAAAGGCGTGGTCAACTCCCGGGCCTATTACGCTCAGGGTACCGCCCAGGATCTGGCGCTGCGCACCACCGAGGTCTATCTGGAAGTGCTCAAGCGTCGTGAACTGGTGACCCTGGCCACGAACAACCTGCAGGCGCATTTGCGGGTCAACGATCAGATCGGCCTGCGTACCCAGCGCGGTGTGGGCAGCAACGCCGACGCCGACCAGTCCACCGCCCGTCGGGCGTTGGCGGAAAACAACCTCGACACCGCTCAGGTCGATCTGGCCGACGCCGAGTCGAATTTCTACAGCGTCGTGGGACGCTTGCCGGATGAACTCGAAGTCCCGCCCTCGATCCGCGGCGAGCTGCCAGGCTCCCTGCCGGAAGCCCAGCAGAGCATGGTTGAAAACAACCCATACCTGAAATCCGCCCAGGCCGACGTGCAATCCGCCGAGAGCCAGTACGAAGTCGCCAAGTCGCCATTCTATCCGCGCTTCGACGCCGAGGCCGCAGTGGGCGCAAACAACAACATCGGGGGCGAAGAAGGCCATGACAACGAATGGCGGGTCGGCGTGGTAATGAACTACAACCTGTTCCGCGGCGGCAGCGACAAGGCACGCCTGGCTTCCGACGCGCACAAGATCAACCAGGCCATGGACATCCGCAACAATGCCCTGCGCCAACTCAACGAAAACATTCACCTGGCCTGGAACGCCATGGTCAACGCCAAGAAGCAAACCCCGACCGCCCGCGAATACGCCGATACCAGTAAGCGCGTGCGCGTGGCGTACCAGGATCAGTTCGGCCTCGGCCAACGGACCCTGCTCGACCTGCTGGACAGTGAAAACGAGCTTTACAACGCCAACCGTCGCTACACAGAAGTGCGCTACACCGAAGAGTATTCGATGTACCGTGTACTGGCGAACATGGGCCAGTTGCTGAGCAAGCAACGGGTGGTACTGCCCGCCGATGCGATTGCCCAGACCGAAGTGAAGAACGAAGCCCGCTTGCCTGAAATGAAGTAGTCCACGGAGCGATCAATGTGACCAGCATGGAACCCGGCAACACCGGTGTCGATCCGCGCCTGAGCTTCGATGATCCGCTTCTGGATGGCCTGCTGATCCTCTGCAAACTCCACGGCGCGACGGTCAGTCGCGCCAGCCTGAGTGCCGGGCTGCCAATGGCACACCAACGCCTGAGCCTGGAGCTGCTGCCACGCGCAGCAGCCCGGGCTGGTTTGCAGGCGCGTTTACTGCGTCGCGACCTCAAAGACATCTCCCCGCTCAACCTGCCCGTGCTCCTGTTGCTCAACAACGGTCGTACCGCGGTATTGCGCCGTTACGGCGAAGATGGCCAGGTACTGATCCTGCCCAGCGAGGCCGACGGTGGCGAACAGTGGATAAGCCCCGAGGAACTCGCCACAAACTACAGTGGCCAGGCCTTGTTCGCCCGGCCACGCCATGAACTCGAAGACCTGCGCTCGCCTCTGGTGCCGCGGGTCCAGGCCTGGTTCCGCGATACGCTGAAACTGTCGAAATGGCTGTACAGTGACGCGATCCTGGCAAGTTTCCTGATCAACCTGCTGGGCCTGATGGTGCCGCTGTTCGTGATGCAGACCTACGACCGCGTGGTGCCCAACCAGGCCACCTCGACCTTGTGGGTCCTGGCCATCGGCCTGCTGATCGGCACCGCTTTCGAACTGGTGCTGCGGGTGGTGCGCGCGCATTTGCTCGACACTGCCGGCAAGAAAACCGACGTGATCCTGTCGGCGACCCTGTTCGAGCGCATCACCGGCATGGCGATGAAAGCCCGGCCGGCCACCATCGGCGGATTCGCCCAGAGCATTCATGACTTCCAGGGCCTGCGCGAATTTCTCACCGCCGTGACCCTCACCAGCCTGATCGACCTGCCCTTCGCCCTGCTGATGCTGGTGGTGATCGGCTTGCTCGGCGGCTGGCTGGTGGTGATCCCGGTGCTGGCGTTTCCGATCACCATCATCTTCGCCATGGTGATTCAGGCGCGCCTGCGCGACACGGTACAGAAAAGCCTCAGCCTCGGCGCCGAACGCCAGGCGCTACTGATTGAAACCCTCAGCGGCCTGGAAACCCTCAAGGCTTGCAGCGCTGAAAGCGAGCGCCAGCACAAATGGGAAAGCACCCACGGCGCCCTCACCCGCCTCGACAGCCACGCCCGTAATCTCTCGGCCCTGGCGACCAACGGCACGCTGTTCATCCAGCAGTTCTCCGGCATGGCAACCATCGTCGCCGGGGTCTACAGCATTATCGCCGGCAACCTCAGCGTCGGCGCGCTGGTGGCGACCTACATGCTCGGCAGTCGGGTACTTTCGCCCCTGGGGCAGATCGCCGGACTGATCACGCGCTACCAGCAAGCACAACTGACCATGAAGAGCACCGACGCGTTGATGGGCCTGCCCCAGGAGCGCGACGCCAGACAACGGCCACTGGAGCGCACGCAACTGCAAGGCGGGCTGGATGTCGTTGGCGTGACCTTCCACTACAATGGCCAGAGCGCTCCGGCGCTGGGCAATGTCAGTTTCAGCGTCAAACCCGGCGAACGTATCGGCATCATCGGGCGCAGCGGCTCCGGCAAAAGCACCCTGGCCCGCCTGGTAATGGGTTTCTACGAACCGGATGAAGGCCAACTGCTGCTCGATGGCCTGGACCTGCGGCAACTGGACGTCGCCGACCTGCGCCATCAGATCGGCTATGTCGCCCATGACCTTCCGCTGCTGGCCGGCAGCCTGCGCGACAACCTGACCCTCGGTGCGCGCTACATCAGCGATGCACGCATGCTCGAAGTCGCGGAACTCACCGGCGTCACTGAACTGGCCCGGCAACACCCGCAGGGCTTCGACCGGCCCGTGGGCGAGCGCGGACAACTGCTGTCCGGCGGCCAGCGTCAGGCGGTATTGCTGGCCCGGGCATTGTTGCTCGACCCGCCGATCATGCTGCTCGATGAACCCACCAGCGCCATGGACAACAGCAGCGAAGACGTCCTGCGGCAAAAACTCCACGGCTGGGTGCAGGGCAAAACCATCCTGCTGGTCACGCACCGCACCTCGATGCTCAGCCTGGTAGATCGGTTGGTGGTGCTGGACAACGGAAGGATCGTCGCCGACGGGCCGAAAGAATCGGTCATCGATGCACTGCGCAAGGGCCGCGTCGGCTCTGCGGCTGTCTAGGAGTGGTCCATGTCTGACTCCCCGCCTGTCACGTCAAAAGCACGTGGCTACTTCGACAGTTTCAGCAAAAGTGCCGAAACCGAATTCATGCCGGAAACCGCCGGCGCTTCGTTGCAGGACTCCCCGCGCGGGTCGCGCATCACCGTGTGGCTGGCGGCCGGGCTGATTGTCAGTGCGCTCGTCTGGGCCAAATTCGCCGTGCTGCAGGAAGTCACCATGGGCGAAGGCAAGGCGATCCCGTCGAGCAAGGTGCAAGTGATCCAGAACCTGGAGGGCGGCATCGTCACTGAAATCTTCGTACGCGAAGGGCAAATGGTGAACAAGGGCGATACTTTGCTGCGCCTGGATGACACCCGCTACCTGTCGAACAAGGGTGAAAGCGAAGCCGATCGTTATGCCCTGACCGCGCAGGTCGAACGGCTCTCCGCCGAAGCCGAGGGCCGCCCCTTCAAGCTGTCAGAAGAAGTTATCGCCAAAGCCCCGCAAGTGGCCGAAGACGAGCGCTCGCTGTATGAGCAACGGCAACGTCGACTGGCCAGTGAACAGAGAACATTGAGCGAACAACTTCGGCAAAAAACCCAGGAACTGGCGGAGTTCAGGTCGAAACAAGGGCAGTTCAGTTCCAGCCTCGCGTTGTTGCAGCAAGAGATGAACATGTCCACGCCACTGGTGGGCACCGGGGCGGTGTCGCCGGTGGAGATCCTGCGCCTCAAACGCAGCGCGGTGGAGATTCGCGGCTCGCTGAATGCCACGACCCTGGCTATTCCCCGGGCCGAATCGGCGATCAACGAGATCAAGAGCAAGATCGATGAGTCGGAACAGACCTTTCGCTCGGAAGCGGCGAAAGAATTGAATGAGAAACGCACCGACCTGTCGAAAATAACGGCATCGAGCATCGCTATCGATGACCGCGTGACACGCACCACGGTGGTTTCACCGGTACACGGCATCATCAAGGTGCTGAAGGTCAATACCATCGGTGGCGTGGTCCAGCCGGGCAGCGACATGGTGGAGATCGTGCCGCTGGAAGACAACCTGCTGATCGAAGCCAAGGTGCGCCCACAGGACGTAGCGTTCCTGCATCCGGGCCAGAAAGCCATGGTCAAATTCAGCGCCTACGACTACACGATCTACGGCGGCCTGAGCGCGAAGCTGGAACTGATCGGCGCCGACACCATCACCGATGACAAGGGCAACAGCTTCTACCTGATTCAGGTGCGCACCGACAAAAACCACTTGGGCGGGGACGCGAAACCGCTGCTGATCATTCCAGGGATGGTGGCGACGGTGGACATCATTACCGGGGAGAAGACGGTGCTGGATTACCTGCTCAAGCCGGTGTTGAAAGCGCGGACCGAGGCGATGCGCGAGCGCTAGTCACTATTCAGGATCTCTTGTGATCGTTCCACCGGCATCGCGAGCATCCTCGCTCCCGCAGTGTCCGTGTCGTACACAAACACTGTGAACACGAAAAACCTGTGGGAGCGGGCTTGCCCGCGAAGGGGTCAGCAAAAGCGCCGACTATTTCGGCCCATGATTACGCTGAAAAACCTCCTCCCCCATCGCCGCAATCTGCCCCTCGATCAATGCTTCGAAAGGCTTGAGCAACGGCGCAAAAGAAGCTGGCGCCTCAAGGCTTTCCAGCGCCTGCACAATCGCCTCCACCGTCGACAGCGCCCCAGGTCCTGGTGCCTTGCGCAGTCGATAACGGGACACGCCGCCTTCAGCCAGCGTCACCCTGGGTAACGCGGCCAGCAGCGGATTGAGGTGCAGCATCTTGCGCGCCTTGCGCCAGGTGCCGTCAGGAACCACCAGCAACAGTGGCTCACTCGTGGCGCCATAGGCCTGCATGGGTTGCGCATCCTCACCGGGAAACAACAATCGCGCCTGATACCCCGGCTGATTCAACAGCCTCGGCAGATCCTCGAACACCTCGCCTACGATCAGCTCGGCATTGTTCAAGCCCCACGCGGCCAGGCGCGCGGTATTCAAGGCATGACTCACTTCACTGGGATGTTGCAACAGCAACACCCGGGTGCGGCTGTCGAGGCTCGGGATCAGCGGGCACAGGCAATGGCTTTGTGGGCGCAGGCAACGGGGGCATTCAATTCTGGACATCGTCAGGCCTGATTCAGTTGGGCTTTGAGCAAATCGCGGAAGGTCTGGATCAGCGGCTCACGGCTGCGACCACGGCGCATGATCATCGAAAATGGCGCCTGATAGCCGAAAGTCGCCGGCAGCAATACGCGCAAATCGCCCTTGTCCGCCCAAGACTGGGCATAGTGCTCAGGCAGGTAGCCGATGTAGGCGCCGGACAACACCAGGATCAACTGCGCCTCCATACTTTCCACGGTGGCGGCACTGTGCTTGAAGCCGTGGCGGGCCAGTTCGGCCTGACTCCAGTAGCCGCGCCCGACCATGCGCTGCTGGGTAATGACCTGCTCGGGAATGCGCCGCTCGTTGAACAGCGGGTGACGGCTGCTGCAATACAACCAGTGCTGTTCGCGGTACAGCGGCATGTACACCAGACCACTCATACGCGTGGAAAACGCACCGATGGCCAGGTCGAGGCGATTGTCCTGCACGCCCAGCTGCAATTCGTAAGGGCTCATCACCGACAGGTGCAAGTGCACGGCCGGGTGCTCCTGGCTGTAGGCGCCGATAGCTTCGGCAAAGGGCAAGGCCTTGTCGCTTACGGTGGAGTCGATCACCCCCAGGTTCAGCGTGCCGCGCAACTCGCCCTTGAGGGCGGCGGCGTACTGTTCGAACCCTTCCAGCTCACCCAGCAGCCGTAAGGTTTCCTGATGAAACAGCTCGCCCTTGCTGGTCAGGCTGAAACCACCCCGGCCGCGATGGCACAGGACCAGGCCCAGCGCGCCTTCGAGCTGACTCATGTAAGTGCTGATGGCCGACGTCGAGAGGTTGAGCTCCTGCTGGGCGTTGGCAAAACCCTGATGGCGCACCACGCTGACGAAGATGCGCAATAGTTTGAGGTCGGGTAAAGCGTTGGCCATGGGGGCTCCGTAACTTGTTCAGTGAGTCGGCGTTGTCGGATGGGCGGTTGCTGCGCAACCAATCGCCAGCAAGCCGGCTCCTACAGAATGATCGCTGACCCTTTAGGAACCGGCTTGCTGGCGATCGGCCCGCCCGGACAACGCATATCTCAAGCCGGGAAGTCTATCTCCCCCCTCCGCCATTAGTTTAGAAAAATCTGAACTAAGTATTTGCCCGTAGCGATTCTTCCCGGCCACTACATTTCGCAGAATCCGCCCAAACCGGTGCCCGTACCTCCCGTGAACGGCGCAACCGACATAAATAAAACAAACGACGATGAGGCCTTACCCGTGGACAAGTTTCTTCACCAACCACTGGGCGGCAACGAAATGCCGCGCTTCGGCGGCATCGCCACCATGATGCGACTCCCCCATTTGAATACCGCTGCCGGTCTGGACGCTGCCTTCGTAGGCGTGCCACTGGACATCGGTACCTCCCTGCGCCCAGGCACCCGTTTCGGACCTCGCGAAATCCGCGCTGAATCGGTAATGATCCGCCCATACAACATGGCCACCGGCGCTGCCCCGTTCGACTCGCTGTCGGTTGCCGATATTGGTGACATTGCGATCAACACCTTCAACCTGCTGGATGCCGTGCGGATCATCGAAGAATCCTACGACAACATCCTCGAACACGATGTGATCCCCCTGACGCTGGGCGGCGACCACACCATCACCCTGCCGATCCTGCGTGCCATCCATAAAAAGCACGGCAAGGTCGGTCTGGTGCACATCGATGCCCACGCCGATGTAAACGATCACATGTTTGGCGAGAAAATCGCCCACGGCACCACCTTCCGTCGCGCCGTCGAAGAAGGTCTTCTGGATCCTGAGCGTGTGGTGCAGATTGGCCTGCGCGCGCAGGGCTACACCGCTGACGACTTCAACTGGAGCCGCAATCAGGGTTTCCGTGTGGTTCAGGCCGAAGAGTGCTGGCACAAATCCCTGGCGCCATTGATGGCCGAAGTTCGCGAGAAAGTCGGCAATGGTCCGGTGTACCTGAGCTTTGATATCGACGGCATCGACCCGGCCTGGGCGCCCGGCACCGGCACCCCGGAAATCGGCGGCCTGACGACCATTCAGGCAATCGAGATCGTTCGCGGCTGCCAAGGCCTCGACCTCGTCGGCTGTGATCTGGTAGAAGTCTCGCCCGCTTACGACACCACGGGTAACACCTCGCTGCTGGCCGCCAACCTGCTGTACGAAATGCTCTGCGTACTGCCTGGCGTGGTCCACCGCTGAGGACTGCGCATTACCTGTGGTCAACGAATTACCTGTGGGTTCGTGGCGCCACAGCGGTTGATTTTCGCCTCACAATAAAAAAGACAATCGGAGACACGCCATCATGGCTTTGGATTTATTCGTCGTACTCATCTACGCCGCTGCGATGCTGATACTCGGCTACTACGGCATGCGCAAGGCCAAGACCAACGAAGACTTTTTAGTCGCCGGCCGCAATCTCGGTCCAAGCCTGTACATGGGCACCATGGCCGCCACCGTTCTGGGTGGCGCGTCCACCGTGGGCACCGTACGTCTTGGCTACGTCCATGGCATTTCCGGGTTCTGGCTGTGCGCGGCACTGGGTTGCGGGATCGTGGCACTTAACCTGTTCCTCGCCAAACCGCTGCTGAAACTGAAGATCTACACCGTTACCCAGGTGCTGGAAAAACGCTACAACCCGATGGCCCGCTCCGCGAGCGCGGTGATCATGCTGGCGTACGCACTGATGATCGGCGTGACCTCGATCCTGGCCATCGGCACCGTGCTGCAAGTGCTGTTCGGCCTGCCATTCTGGATTTCGGTACTGCTCGGTGGCGGCGTCGTGGTGATCTACTCGGCCATTGGCGGCATGTGGTCCTTGACCCTGACCGACATCGTCCAGTTCGTCATCAAGACTGTCGGCCTGATGTTCATCCTGTTGCCTATCTGCCTGTACCGCGTCGGCGGTTGGGATGAGTTGGTGTTGAAACTGCCGGCGGCGAGCTTCAGCTTCACCACCATCGGCTGGGACACCATCATCACCTACTTCATGATCTACTTCTTCGGCATCCTGATCGGTCAGGACATCTGGCAACGGGTGTTCACCGTCAAGACCGCCAAAGTCGCCCAGGTCGCCGGTACCGCAGCCGGTATCTACTGCATCCTTTACGGCCTGGCCTGCGCCCTGATCGGCATGGCCGCTCACGTGCTGATCCCGGATCTGGACAACGTCAACAACGCCTTCGCCGCTATCGTGAAACTGTCCCTGCCGGACGGTATCCGTGGCCTGGTGATCGCCGCCGCCCTGGCCGCCATGATGTCCACCGCCAGCGCCGGCCTGCTCGCCGCTGCCACCACCCTGACCGAAGACCTGCTGCCGAAACTGCGTGGCGGCAAACAGTCGAGCCTGGCCATCAACCGCCTGTTCACCCTGTTGACCGGCTGCGTGGTGCTGGTAATTGCTCTGATCGTGAACGACGTGATCAGCGCCCTGACCCTGGCCTACAACCTGCTGGTGGGTGGCATGCTGGTCCCGCTGATGGGGGCGATCTTCTGGAAACGCGCGACCACCGCCGGCGCCATCGCCAGCATGGGCATGGGCTTCGCCACTGCTCTGCTGTTCATGGTCAAGGACGGTCTGGATGCCAACACTCCGATCTACTACAGCCTTGGTGTAAGCCTTTTGAGCTTCGTGATGGTCAGCCTGCTGTCCCGCCGCCCCTTGCCACTGGCAAGCGCCGCCTAAACTGAAAAAAGTGGTTTAACTTTTTTCTTCGACGAGTGTGGCGTCGGTTGCCACACTCGTTTTTTTTCGCCTGCAGGAAAGCGCCCATGAAAATCGTAAGCCGCGATCAGTGGTTCGAGGTGCAACAGCTCAGCGATGGCATCCGCCTGATTCATGAGCCCTATATCCGCCCCTTCTACCGCTGCAACCTGTGGCACGTTCAAGGCCGCGACAAAGACCTGCTGCTGGACAGTGGCTCGGGCCTGGTCAGCTTGCGCGAGCAACTGCCCTGGATCACCGAACGGCCGCTGGTGGCGGTGGCCAGTCACTGCCACTTTGATCACATTGCCGGCCATCACGAATTTCCCGAACGCCTGGTACATCCCGCCGAAGCTGAAATTCTTGCTGCGCCAGATGGCGAAAACGACTTGAGCAGGGCATTTGTCGGTGACGACATGTTCGAGGCGCACCCGGACTGCCCGTTGTGCTACGCCGAATACCGGGTCAAGGCCGCCCCGGCCACCGGGATGATCGAGGATGGCGACGTGCTGGATCTGGGCAACAGGGTATTGCAGGTGATACACACTCCGGGACACTCCCCGGGTGGCATCTGCCTGTACGAAGCCTCGACCCAAACCCTGTTCAGTGGCGACATCATCTACGACGGTCCGCTGGTCGAAGACGCCTACCACTCCAACCTCGACGACTACACCCGCAGCCTGCAGCGCCTGCTGGGATTGTCGATCCGTACCGTGCATGGCGGGCATTTCGGCAGTTTTTCCGGGGAACACCTGCACCACATGATTGACCAATGGCAGCGTTGCCACGGCTGAAGCCTGCTGTACTGATCTTCAGGAAAAACACGCAGGGACTAAAAAATAACATTCACGATGAATTGCCATGAACAGACAAGCCGTTCGCGCCGTCGTGCACCGTCACATCAGCCGTCTGCTGGACGGCCGCAGTGACTTCGACGACAACACCAGTCTGGAGCAGTTGGGACTGGACAGGGAGGATATCGAAGAGCTGATCTTCCATCTGGAGGATGAACTGAAACTGACGGCCTTTACCGCCGAAGAGGACCGGTTGCTTAAATCCGCGAGGACGGTCAATGACTTGAGCCAGATCTTGCTGGAGATTGGACGGGATTGAGGGCTATGACAAAGCTGCTGGTATTGGCTGCCGGGAATATGGAGGTGAATTGCTTTTGTGGGGACTGGCGGATTGGGTAGCTCTGAGTGGGTCTGAAGACTTGAGGTCTGAGTGGCACTGAAGCTCTGAGTGGGTCTGAAGATTTGGAGCTCTGAGTGGCTCTGAAGATCTGAGTGGGTCTGAAGATTTGGAGCTCTGAGTGGCTCTGAAGATCTGAGTGGGTCTTAAGATTTGGAGCTCTGAGTGGCTCTGCATCTGACTAGGTCTTAAGATTTGGAGCTCTGAGTGGCTCTGCATCTGACTAGGTCTTAAGATTTGGAGCTCTGAGTGGCTCTGAAGATCTGACTAGGTCTGTGGCGAGGGGGCTTGCCCCCGTTGGGCTGCGCAGCAGCCCCAAAATGCTTTAATTCGGTGATGTCTGGCAGACGCATCAGGCGATTTATGGAGTACATACGACTGCTTCGCAGCCGAACGGGGGCAAGCCCCCTCGCCACAGAAGCCCTCTCGCCACAGAAGCCCCCCCACCTCAGAAGCCCCTTAGCCACAGAAGCCTCCACAGCGAGCCTTCGATCAAGCTTTTCGGACTGACGTTACCGGCGACGCTGCTGGCGTCGGCGTTGCTCGTCGTCGGTGCGGATAGGCACAGGTTGCAGAGGCGGTTCGATCAAACCGAGTGCGACACCCAGGTCATGCAGCCAGTTTTGGATTTTCTCTTTCATGGTGCCCCCTTCAGGGTAGTGCCGAGCGGCCAAAATTCAGTAGCCCCTTCGCACTGATAATAGTCCGAAGTCCTGCGCAATGCTCGCCCAAAGTGGCAACGATCTGTTACTGAATCCATCACAATCAGCCTGGGTTCAGGCAATTGCCCGTTCCTGAGCCATCGTGGAGGGAAAAATCGCCTGCTGTGTTAGTGGTGGCCCCCTCTTTACCCCTGTCAGTGCTGCCCGAGGGCTTTGCGCAAACGACGACGCAGCCACTGTTCAGCGCTGACAAAGGTAATGCCCAACAACACCAGCACCGCACCGATGATGAAGTTGATGCTCAACTCTTCGCCCAGCAGCACGACACCGAACGTGACGCCAAACAACGGCGTCATGAACGAGAAAACCGCCAGATTGGCCGCCAGGTAACGACGCAGCAGCCAGAACCACACCAGGTAACTGAAGAACGACACCACCACGCCCTGGAACAGCACGCTGGTCACCCCCGTGGAGGTCAGGCTGACGTGAGTGATCTGGCCGCTGAGCAGGGCAATCAGCAGCAGACCGACGAAGCCGATGATCAGTTGATAGAACAGGGTCAGCGTCACCGGCGCTTCCGAGAGCCGCGAGGCACGCACCACCACCGTGGTCGCGCCCCACGCCGCGCCCGCCAGGACGCCCAAGGCGTCGCCCAGCAACATGCGTCGATCAAGGTTGTCCCAGGACAGGCCGCCCGCAAAAGCGATGGCGATGCCGAAAAAGGCCAGGACAATGCCCAACCATTGCAGCGCCCTCAAACGCTCACTGGGCAACAGCCAGTGCACGCCCAATGCGGTGAAGATCGGCGCGGTATAAAGGAACACCGACATATGCGCCGCCGTGGTCAGCTGCAGGCCTTCGGATATGAAAAAAAACTCCAGGCCAAACAACGCGCCGGCCAACAGTCCGCCACGCCAGGTGTTGCCGACCTGATCCCAGCCACCCTTCCAGCAGATCAGCAGCCCGACCAGCAACGCTGACATGCCCGAACGCCCGACCGCCTGCATGACCGGCGCAATATCCGGCGCTGCCCATTTGATCATGACTTGCTGAATGCCCCAGATCAGACACAAGCCGATCATCACTTGCAGGGCGAAACCGTCGGCGGTACGCCGGCTGGCACTCACCGGAACACCTCAATGGCATAAGACATGGCAGTGGCTCACAGATTAAAAAGCAAAGCCCCGACTCGAGGCCGGGGCAAAGTTGATGCTATCGATTATTGATCAAATGGCCAGAAAAAGCCGCTTGTTGATGACGTTGACATACCTGGACGCGCCAAGTGCGCCGACGTCACCGTGCTGCAATCAAGTCCGGCCATTGGCGATAACGTGCGGCCAACCTGATCGATGCACGAGCTTACGCAGGGCTCAGCTCAGTTCAATGCGATCGGCATGAATGACAATCTGGCCATTCTTGTACAACGCGCCGATAGCTTTCTTGAAGTTGCCTTTGCTGACGCCGAACAGGCTGCTGATCAAGGCCGGATCGCTCTTGTCGCTGACTGCCAGCGTGCCGTTGTTGTCGCGTAATTTGGCGAGGATCTTCGAATTCAGGCTGGTGGCCGCTTCCTGACCGACCGGCTGCAGACTCAGGCTGATCTTGCCATCGGCACGAACTTCCTTGATGAAGCCCTTCTCTTCTTTACCGGCGCGCATGAACTTGAAGATTTCGTTCTTGTGAATCAGGCCCCAATGCTTGTTATTGATGATCGCCTTGAAGCCCATGTCGGTGGCTTCGGCAACCAGCAGGTCCACTTCCTGGCCCGGGGTGTAGTTGGCCGGGGTCTTGTCCAGATAGCGGTCCAGGCGTGCGGTCGCGGTGATACGACGGGTGTGCTTGTCGAGGTAGACGTGCACCACCACGTATTCGCCGGCCGTCATCTGGCGCTTTTCTTCGGAGTAGGGCAGCAACAGATCTTTTGGCAGCCCCCAATCGAGGAATACACCGATGCTGTTGACTTCAACAACTTTCAAACTGGCGAATTCACCGACTTGAACTTTCGGTTTTTCAGTAGTTGCGATGAGTTTGTCATCGCTATCCAGATAAATAAAAACGTTGAGCCAGTCTTCATCTTCAGTGGGAATATCTTTTGGAATATAACGATTCGGCAAAAGGATCTCGCCATCCGCGCCGCCATCCAGATATAAACCGAAGTTAGTGTGTTTAACTATTTGTAAACTGTTGTAACGCCCGACTAAAGCCATGTCCAATACCCTCATTGCGTGGGTGACATTCTACCCGGTTTTATGCGTCACGTTGGGGGCCCGGCACGCCTGCGCGCAATTATCCGCCTGGAACCATGGATTTGCGGGGTCCGCAGGCTCCACGCCCGGCCGCTCGTCAGATCAATCCGGCTATTTGCGCCCGACCCGGGCCAGTAACAAGCATTAACTCAGCCAGTGATGTTCTTATTTAAAACAGCAGCTTAGGCACATATTTCGAGTATTTTCCGGCCATTGACCCGATCCTTTCCCTGCACATTTCGAGGGGATATTTGCCAAGCAATCGGCAGGTATTTCCTGTACTATGCTTGGCCAAGTTAATTTTCTACAGGTTAATGGCCGCCATGCGCGTAAAAGCATCCACCAGCAAAGCAAAGCCAGCTCCAGCCGTCGAAACCAGCGAATCGATCAACAGCCAGATCGCTGCATTCTTGAAGTCCGGCGGTGAAATCCAGCAAATTGCCAAAGGCGTCAGCGGCCAGACGTTCGGCCCGTCCAAGCAGATCACCCTGGGCAAAAAGTAATACCCCCGCCACACCTGGTCCCAAAGCGCTTTGAGCTTCGAAGCGCTTGGACTGGAACCCTCGCAATCCCCTCCGTCATTCCAGCAATCAGATAAAAATCGACGAACGGCCCCCGATGCCGATCATTCGCCGTTATCCTTGCACGCGTCTGGATCAAGCGTTTCAGCCCGACACGGCTGCCTTCGCTGCTCATGGAGTGATGCATGTTCAAATTTTCCTGCATATCGGTATGCCTCGCCAGCCTGCTGGCATGTTCGGTGGTGCACGCGCAGATTTTCCAGCGCGAACTGGGTGATTTCGACCTCAAGCTCGGCACCAGCCCCACACGCAGCATGGCCCAGGGCCTGGTCAAACCCTCGGCGGTCGGCTCGTTCCACGGCGGTCTGGACCTGAGTCACGGCAGCGGTTTCTATTTTGGCCAATGGTCGCCGAGCATGGGCATCAGCCCGGGAAAAAATCTCGAAATCGACTCCTACCTGGGCTTCAAACAACCCTTTGACCGAACGCTGGGCTACGAAGTGGGGATGATCCGCTACAGTTACCCCGAAGTGGATACCCTCGACAGCCATGAACTTTTCGGTGGCCTGACCTTGCTTGGCAGCCGTTTCGGCGTTGCCTTCAGCAACGACCCGGACAGACAGAACAGCACCCTGTTCGCGGACCTGGCGGGTAATCAACCGTTCGGCATCGGCGTCAGCATGAAATACACCAGCCACCAGTTCAACGCACCGGTCGCAGTGGATGGCGGGTATGTCGGCAGCTTCACCGATTGGTCGCTGAAACTGTCCCGACCGTTCATGGGCATCGATGTGGATTTGATCTACAGCGATTCCAGCCTGCGCGGCAACGATTGTTCGGCTTACGTCGGGCATAACAGCCAATGCGACGGGCTGGTTACCCTCAAGGCCGAGCGCGCGTTTTATTGATCGGCTGAACTGCCGGGCTCATCCTGGGATCAAACGACAATCAAATCCCGAAGGCAGACTTTCGCAAGGATTCGCCTATGTCACGCTGGCTTAAACCCGTAGCCTTTGCGCTCACCTTTGCCCTCGCCCTTGGCGCATGTAGCCGCGTGGGCGTGGCCTACCGCAACCTCGACGTGATAATTCCCTGGACGCTCAGCGACTATCTGGACATGAACGGCGAGCAGAAAAACTGGCTGAACGAACGGCTGAAGGAACACCTGACCTGGCACTGCACCACACAATTGCCCGGTTATCTTGATTGGCTGGACCGCTTGCAGGGCATGATCGAAAGCAACCAGATCACCGATACCGCCCTGCAGGAACGTACCCGGGAAGCCGAACAGGCGATCGCTGAAACCGCCCGGGCAATCACCCCATCGGCCATCGAGTTGTTGCAGGGGCTGGATGACAAGCAAGTGGCCGAGATGAACGACGCCTTCGCCAAGGACCAGCGCAAACGTCAGGAGGAATACCTCAAGCCGCCCCTCGATCAGCAGATCAAGGAACGTGGTGAGCGCATGAGCAAGCGTCTGAATGACTGGCTCGGGCCGCTCAGCCCTGCTCAGCAACAGCGAGTGGTTGCGTGGTCCACGGCCTTGGGCGACCAGAACACTCAGTGGATTGCCAACCGCGCGCATTGGCAGAAGCAGTTCAGTGCCGCTGTTGCGCAACGCCAAAGCCCGCAGTTTCCGCAGCGCATCGAGACACTGTTGGTCAATCGCGAGAGTTTGTGGACGCCCGAATACCGTCAGGCCTTCGCCAATACCGAGGCCCAGGCTCGCTCGCTGATTGTCGACCTGATGGCTCAAAGCACACCGATGCAACGCCAGCGCTTGCTGACGAAGATCGAGGGCGTAAGGAAGGACTTCAGCGATCTAAAATGCCTGAAGGCGGCGAAACAAGGTTGATGCCATGCCGCCCGCTCCCTGTAGGAGCGAGCATGCTCGCTCCTACAGGGGCGTGACTATGAACGGCTCAGGCAATCTGCGCCTTGGATGCCACCTCATCGAACGTCGCCTCATCCAGGGCATCTTCCTGCTCGTCCAGTACCTGCCGCGGATGATCATTGCCCGGAATACTGCTGTCGAGCAGGCTCAACAGGCACGACCCCCTGGGCGTCAACACGAAGTTCTCGCCGTTGCCGCCTTCATCCTCGGGCCGTGAAGCAATGTAGCCTCGCAGCAGCAGTAACCTTTCATAATCACTGGCCACTGTTTTCAGGTGGTCAAGATTCTCGATCGGCTCACCTTCCGCAGCTTTCTGCGCTGCGTGCTGCTCGGCATAAGGCCGGGGGGTGAAGCTGTGGCCGGCGCTGTTCTGCGCTTCATGCAGCAAGCGCTCGATTAAATCCCAGTTATAAGTCGTCATCCTGATTCAACCTCCGGTGCCCGTGTGATTGAGAGGGGCCTTAAAGGTTGTGACCTGTGCACTCGACAGCCGTTCAGCCTGGCGTGCAGGGATGACCGACCGGCGGTATGTCGAATCCCACACCAGCCAAACGACTAGCCTGTGTAAGCCGACTCCCAGCCCCTCGCAGGAGAAAACCACCATGAGTATTCAGAATCATCCCGTCGTGTCTCGGGAAGAATGGCTAGCGGCCCGCAAGGAACACCTGGCCCATGAAAAAGCCTTTACCAAAGAACGGGACAGGCTCAGTGCCGAACGCCGCGCCCTGCCCTGGGTGAAAATCGACAAGGATTACCATTTCCAGGGCGCAGAGGGTCAATTGAGTCTCGCGGACCTGTTCGGCGGTCGCAGCCAGCTTGCCATCTACCACTTCATGTTTGCCCAAGGCTGGGACGAAGGTTGCCCCGGCTGTTCATTCCTATCGGACCACATTGACGGTGCCAACCAGCATCTGGCCCACCATGACGTGGCAGTGGTGGCCGTTTCCCACGCTCCGTTTGCCGAATTCCAGGCGTTCAGGCGTCGCATGGGCTGGAAGTTCGACTGGGTGTCGTCAGAGGGCTGCGACTTCAACTACGACTTTGGCGTCACGGCCCGGGCCGAAGATGTCGCAAACGGCAAGGCCACCTACAACTACGAAAAAACCGACGGTTCAGAAGAAGAACTCCCCGGCCTCAGCGTGTTTTATCGCAACGAAACCGGGGAAATTTTCCACACCTATTCCACCTATGCCCGAGGCCTGGACATGCTCGTGGGTGCCTACAACTACCTCGACCTGATGCCCAAGGGCCGTAATGAAGAAGAAATCATGGAATGGGTGCGGCATCACGATTGTTATGAGGAACAGGCCAAGTCCAGCTGTTGCCATGGTGGGTAACCCGCAGCAACCGAGTCGCGGTCATCGCCACTTAGTGAACTTTTGCCCAAGGGCAGCGCTCAACCGGTTAACCCGCCTTAACCGGAACTGAGGCCTGCCCCGATGAAAACACTGCTCAAACTTACCCTCGGCGTCGCCCTGACCTGTGCCCTGCCCGCCTGGGCCTGCACGCCCGAAGAGGCCACTGCCAAACGCGAACAACTGGCACAGGAAGTGACCAGGCTCACTGAACAGAACCCGGCCAAGGCCAAGGAGATCAACGCCGAACTGCAGAAGATGGATCTGGGCACCGCCGCCAAGGACTTGCCGGACAAGTGCCAGTTGATTGATCAGCGCTTGAAGGAGCTGGGATCGGCTGAAAAAAAAGCTGATAGCTGACAGCAAAGATCGCAGCCTTCGGCAGTTCCTACGGGACGTTGCGATTTTTTGATGTAAAAAAACCCGGACGCTGTCCGTAATACTGTTCACTTAAGCTGGGTCACACACTTGTGGCGAGGGGGCTTGCCCCCGTTGGGCCGCAGAGCGGCCCCAGAACCCACCACCGAGGTGTATCAGGTACACCGCGTGTAATGGTTTTGCGACTGCTTCGCAGCCGAACGGGGGCAAGCCCCCTCGCCACAAGGTGTATTGCCCCGCTTAAGTGAACAGCATTACNGCCCTAGGGAAGAAGTGCTGGAGAAATGTAGTGTGGATGACACATAAACCCCCTGTGGGAGCGCAATACTGTTCACTTAAGCCAGGTCACACCTTTGTGGCGAGGGGGCTTGCCCCCGTTGGGCCGCAGAGCGGCCCCAAAACCTGCCACCGAGGTGTATCAGGTACACCGCGTGTAATGGTTTTGCGACTGCTTCGCAGCCGAACGGGGGCAAGCCCCCTCGCCACAAGGTGTATTGCCCCGCTTAAGTGAACAGCATTACGGACGCTGTCCGGGTTTTTAATTTAACGCTTGAAACCGAATTACTCGGCGGCCGGTGCTTCCGGCTTGCGGCGCTTGAGCGGCGCCATGCCGTCGCTGCTCACCAGCGAATCGCTTTTTGGCCGGTTGGCGCTCTTGCGCTTGGTCGGGGTCTTGGCGGCAGTTTTCTTCTTGTCGCCCTTGGCGTCGGTCTTTTTCTTCTTCACGCCAACGGCCTTGCCCGAAGCCTTGACCTTTTTCGGTCCGCCGTAGGTGCCTTTGACTTCCTTGATGGTGCGGCGCTCGAAGCTCTGCTTGAGGTAGCGCTCGATGCTCGACATCAGGTTCCAGTCGCCGTGGCAGATCAACGAGATCGCCAGTCCATCGTTGCCGGCACGGCCGGTACGACCGATGCGGTGAACATATTCGTCGCCGCTGCGCGGCATGTCGAAGTTGATCACCAGGTCCAGGCCGTCCACGTCCAGGCCGCGAGCGGCAACGTCGGTGGCCACGAGAATTTTCACGCCGCCCTGCTTCAGACGGTCGATCGCCAGCTTGCGATCCTTCTGGTCCTTGTCGCCGTGCAGCACGAATGCCTTGTATTCCTGGGCAACCAGGCGGCCGTAGATACGGTCGGCCATGGCCCGGGTGTTGGTGAACACGATGGCCTTCTGATAGGTCTCGTTGGCCAGCAGCCAGTTCACGATCTGTTCTTTGTGCTGGTTGTGGTCAGCGGTGATGATCTGCTGACGGGTGGTTTCGTTCAGCTGGCTGACCGCGTTTAGCTGCAAGTGCTCAGGGTTGTTCAAGACCTTGGCAACCATTTCACGCAGGCCCGAACCGCCTGTGGTGGCGGAGAACAGCATGGTCTGCTGACGATTGGTGCACTCGTCGACCAGACGCTGTACGTCTTCGGCAAAGCCCATGTCGAGCATGCGGTCGGCTTCGTCGAGCACCAGCACTTCGACTTCCTTGAGGTCGAGGTTACCGGCGTTCAGTTGCTCGATCATCCGCCCCGGCGTACCGATCAGGATGTCCGGCACCTTGCGCAGCATGGCGGCCTGGACCTTGAAGTCTTCACCGCCGGTGATCAGGCCGGACTTGATGAAGGTGAACTGCGAGAAGCGTTCTACTTCTTTCAAGGTTTGCTGGGCCAGCTCACGGGTCGGCAGCAGGATCAGGGTCTTGATGCTGACACGGATTTTCGCCGGGCCGATCAAGCGATTGAGGATAGGCAAAACGAATGCAGCGGTTTTGCCGCTACCGGTTTGCGCTGTCACCCGCAGGTCACGCCCTTGGAGCGCCAGCGGAATGGCCGCTGCTTGCACTGGCGTTGGCTCGACAAATTTAAGCTCGGCCACGGCTTTGAGCAGGCGTTCGTGCAGGGCGAATTGGGAAAACACGGGTGCTACCTCGAAGAAATGCAAAAAAACAGCTGCATAGGGTACCGGTTTCGAGCGCGTAGGCCGAGTTTCTTTATGCAAAAGGCAGCAAACAGTGACTTTTTTGTTGCCTGATTTGTTAACGAACGTAATACAAAGCGTCTTAAATGCTCTAATTGCCCGTCGCGCCTTACAGAAGAATCGATTTAGCCCATGGATATGAAACAGCTCTGGCTCAACGCCCAAGACCTTTGGGGCACCCTCGACCAGCACCCGCTCCTGCATGCCGCCCTGGGGCTAATGGTGTTGCTGGTCATCGCATTGGCTCTCGGACGAGTGGCGCGCTACTTGATCCTGCACGCCAGCAAAATACTCGGCCGGCAGCCGGCGCTGCACTGGGTCAATGACCTGCGCCACAACAAGGTGTTCCAGAGACTGGCGCAGATCATACCGTCGCTGGTGATCCAGTTCGGCCTGTACCTGGTGCCGGAATTGAACAAAACCGCGACGTTGTTCCTCGGCAACGTGGCGCTGGCGTTCACGATTCTGTTCCTGCTGTTGGCTGCCAGCGCCTTGCTCAATGCGCTGCTGGACATCTATGCGCGCACCGAACACGCCCGCACCCGTTCGATCAAAGGCTATGTGCAACTGACGAAACTGGTGTTGTTCGTATTCGGCGCGATCATCATTGTCGCCACCCTGATAGACCGTTCACCGCTGCTGTTGCTGTCGGGCCTGGGTGCCATGTCGGCGGTGATTCTTTTGGTCTACAAGGACACACTGCTGTCGTTCGTCGCCAGCGTGCAGTTGACCAGCAATGACATGCTGCGGGTCGGCGACTGGATCGAGATGCCGCAAGTCGGCGCTGACGGTGATGTGGTGGACATCACCCTGCACACGGTCAAGGTGCAGAATTTCGACAAAACCATCGTATCGATCCCCACCTGGCGCCTGATGTCCGAGTCATTCAAGAACTGGCGCGGCATGCAACAGTCCGGTGGGCGCAGGATCAAGCGCAGCCTGTTCATCGATGCCAGCGGCGTGCGTTTCATTCGAGACGATGAGGAGATGAGGCTGTCCCAGGTGCATCTGCTGACCGACTACATCAGCCGCAAACAGGCCGAACTCAAGGCGTGGAACGAAGCACAGGGCAACGTGGCGGCGATGTCGGCCAACCGCCGGCGCATGACCAATATCGGCACCTTCCGCGCCTACGCGCTGGCTTACCTGAAGAGTCATCCGGACATCCAGCCGAACATGACCTGCATGGTGCGCCAGATGCAGACCACGGCCCAGGGCATTCCGCTGGAGATCTACTGCTTCACCCGCACCACGGCGTGGGCCGATTACGAGCGGATCCAGGGGGATATTTTCGACTATCTGCTGGCGGTGTTGCCGGAGTTTGGCTTGAGCCTTTATCAGCAGCCGAGCGGAACCGATCTACGAGCCGGACTGCTGCCGGCAGTGCTGGGCGCGAGCCATATCCCTGAGCCCGAAAAACACGTCATGTAACCTCCCCCCCTGTAGGAGCGAGCACGCTCGCGATGGACTTAAGGACGGCGCGTTTATCCAGAAATCACGCGTTATCGTTGACGTCCATCGTCGGAACGCCGCCCGGAGCATGCTCGCTCCTACAGGGGTTCAGCGTGCGATTTCGGGCCGGCGTATGCCCAACCGGCTGATCCATACTGCCAGCAGAATCACCGAGCCGCCGAGAAACAACCGCCCCAACTCCTCATGCTGGTTCCAGATCAGCAGGTTGATCAGCAACCCGACCGGCACATGCAGGTTGTTCATTACCGCCAGGGTGCCGCCATTGACCATGCACGCGCCCTTGTTCCACCAATACAGACCCAGCGCGGTCGAAACCAGCCCGAGGAAGAGCAGCACGCCCCATTGCAGCGGTGCTTCAGGCAGGAAATTGCTTTTACCGAACAGCAGGAAGGCCGGCAGGACAACGGCCAGCGCCCCCAGGTAGAAGTAACCAAAGCGCCGGTAGTGCGGCAGGTCGCTGGGATGACGCGCCACCAGGTGCTTGTACATCACCTGCCCGGCGGCATAGGTGAAGTTAGCCAGTTGCAGCAGCAAAAATCCGTAGAGGAAGTCCGGGCTGATGCGATCAAAACGAATCACCGCCGCCCCCGCCACGGCCACCAGTGCCGCGATCAATGCCCATGGGTTGAAGCGGCGATTCAGCGCGTCTTCGATCAGGGTCACGTGCAGCGGCGTGAGGATGGTGAACAGCAACACTTCCGGCACCGTGAGTACGCGAAAGCTCAGGTACAGACAGACGTAGGTCACACCGAACTGCAACGCCCCGATCAACAACATGCCACGCATGAATGCCGGTTCCACCGAGCGCCAGCGCGTCAGTGGAATGAACACCAGCCCCGCCAGCAGCACGCGCACCAGCACGGCGAAGTAACTGTCGACATGACCGGCCAGGTACTCGCCGATCAAACTGAAGGAAAACGCCTGGATCAGCGTGACAAAAAGTAGATAGCCCATGTTCGCCTCGTTTTGAATGGCGGCGAAGATAGCGGGTTTTGCCGGTGATCGCGAGACGCACAAATCACTGCAGGAGCCGGCTTGCTGGCAATAGCGGCGCCAGGCGACCTTGATGTTGCCGGTAATGCCTTCATCGCTGGCAAGTCAGCTCCTACAGAGGCATGCGTGCAACAACCAAATCCCGGGCAAAAAAAAGCCCGATCTCGCTAAAGCGTTCAATCGGGCCAGGGCACTTGGGAGCAACAAGTGCAAAGGGAGGTTCGATGCGCGTACAGGCTTGAAGGGTTGCGCCAGGTCACTAGACCATCAAGCGATTATCTGGCGATTAACGGGTCAAGCCACCTGGGCCAGCCTGGCGTTCGCCTGATTCAGGCCTTTTTCCTGGAAGTCGCCGCCCAGGTTCATGCCTTCGGCGTGAATGAACGTCACGTCATGGATACCTATGAAACCCATGACCTGACGCAGGTAAGGTTCCTGGTGATCCGCCGCGCTGCCGGCGTAGATACCACCGCGGGCCGTCAATACGTAGGCACGTTTGCCGCTGAGCAGGCCTTGCGGGCCGGTTTCGGTGTACTTGAAGGTCACACCGGCACGCAGCACATGGTCGAGCCAGGCTTTCAGGGTGCTGGGGATCGCGAAGTTGTACATGGGAGCCGCCATGACCAGCACGTCGGCGGCCAGCAATTCGTCAGTCAACTGGTTGGAGCGTTCCAGGGAGATCTGCTCGATATCGCTGCGCTGTTCGGCAGGTTTCATCCAGCCGCCCAACAGGTTGATATCCAGGTGCGGCACCGGATTGACGGCCAGGTCACGGACGCTGATCTGGTCATTCGGATGAGCCGCTTGCCACTGGCTGATGAACGTCTGGGTCAGTTGGCGGGAAACCGAATCTTGCTGACGGGCACTGCTTTCGATGATCAGAACGCGGGACATGGCTTGTAGGCTCCATCTGGGAATGTTGTCAGTCGATGGAGTGAAGGTTAAACGGAGTCATATCGATGAAAAAGCGCAAATAACTGCTACAACCTATCAACAAATTCGTTTATAACCTAGGCAAGCTACATGCGCTTCGCTCGTTGCTGTAGGAGCGAGCATGCTCGCGATGGACTCAAGAACACCGTGGGGTACCAGACTTCCCGCGTTTTCGTTGACGACCATCGCGAGCCTGCTCGCTCCTNCTGTAGGAGCGAGCATGCTCGCGATGGACTCAAGAACACCGTGGGGTACCAGACTTCCCGCGTTTTCGTTGACGACCATCGCGAGCCTGCTCGCTCCTACAGGGGAATGCGGTCGACTGCAGGAGCGAGCCTGCTCGCGATGGACTCAAGAACACCGCGGGGAACCAGACTTCCCGCGTTTTCGTTGACGACCATCGCGAGCCTGCTCGCTCCTGCAGGGGAATGCGGTCGACTACAGGAGCGAGCATGCTCGCGATGGACTCAAGAACACCGTGGGAGACCAGACTTCCCGCGTTTTCGTTGACGACCATCGCGAGCCCGCTCGCTCCTACAGGGGAATGCGGTCGACTGTAGGAGCGAGCATGCTCGCGATGGACTCAAGAACACCGTGGGGTACCAGACTTCCCGCGTTTTCGTTGACGACCATCGCGAGCCTGCTCGCTCCTNGCGATGGACTCAAGAACACCGTGGGGTACCAGACTTCCCGCGTTTTCGTTGACGACCATCGCGAGCCTGCTCGCTCCTACAGGGGAATGCGGTCGACTGTAGGAGCGAGCCTGCTCGCGAAGGACTCAAGAACACCGTGGGGGGCCAGACTTCCCGCGTTTTCGTTGACGACCATCGCGAGCCTGCTCGCTCCTACAGGGGAATGCGGTCGACTGTAGGAGCGAGCGTGCTCGCGATGGACTCAAGAACACCGTGGAGGGCCAGACTTCCCGCGTTTTCGTTGACGACCATCGCGAGCCTGCTCGCTCCTGCAGGGGAATGCGGTCGACTGTAGGAGCGAGCATGCTCGCGATGGACTCAAGAACACCGTGGGAGACCAGACTTCCCGCGTTTTCGTTGACGACCATCGCGAGCCTGCTCGCTCCTGCAGGGGGGATCACTTGGGGGTGCAGGTCAGGTTGATACGCAGCTTGATGATATTGCGGGTGAACTTGGCGGTGGCGTTTTTGTGCTTGCCTGCTGGCACGTCGATCTTGCGGGTGCGCGGCGCTTCCGGGCCATTGATGAACACCGCCTTGCAGCTCGCATCGACTTCGCCATAGTTGGCCACTTGAATGGAGCCCATGTCGTTGTCCGTGTCGTAGGTGAAGTAGTCGATCTTCATGCCGTTGAGGTCTTTCTGCACATCGATCGGGTAAGCAAACGCAGTCAGCGGCAGCATCGCCAGCACCACACAACAGAATTTTTTCATTCAGCAGGCTCCAATAGGGGCTGCCAGCTTAGGACAAGAGGAGCTCAACATGAAAGCGCCCCGCGTGACCCTTGATCAATGGCGAACGCTTCAGGCGGTGGTCGACCATGGCGGTTTCGCCCAGGCCGCCGAAGCGCTGCACCGCTCGCAATCATCGGTCAGCTACACCGTGGCGCGCATGCAGGACCAGCTCGGGGTGCCGCTGTTGCGCATCGATGGACGCAAGGCAGTGCTGACCGAGGCCGGTGGCGTGCTGCTGCGAAGATCCCGGCAACTGGTCAAGCAAGCCAGCCAGCTCGAAGACCTTGCCCATCATATGGAGCAGGGCTGGGAAGCCGAGGTGCGCCTGGTGGTCGATGCCGCCTATCCGAGCGCCCGCCTCGTGCGCGCCCTGACCGCGTTCATGCCGCAAAGCCGTGGCTGCCGCGTGCGCCTGCGCGAAGAGGTGTTGTCGGGTGTGGAGGAAGTGCTGCTCGAAGGCGTAGCGGACCTGGCCATCACCGGTTTCAGTATTCCCGGCTACCTGGGCGCGGAGTTGAGCGATGTCGAGTTCGTCGCAGTGGCCCATCCTGAACACTCGCTGCATCGCCTGAACCGCGGGCTGAACTTCCAGGACCTGGAAAGCCACATGCAGGTGGTGATTCGTGACTCCGGCCGCCAGCAGCCACGGGACGTCGGCTGGCTCGGTGCCGAACAACGCTGGACGGTCGGCAGCCTCGCCACCGCCGCGACCTTTGTCAGCAGCGGCCTGGGTTTCGCCTGGTTGCCCAGGCACATGATCGAGCGGGAACTGAGGGAAGGTACGCTCAAGCTGCTACCGTTGGATCAGGGCGGCAGTCGCAACCCGAACTTTTACCTGTATTCAAACAAGGAAAAACCCCTGGGCCCGGCCACGCAGATTCTCATCGAACTGCTGCGTACTTTCGACACCGCGCCACTGGACGCACCGTTCGCCGCCCCTGAACAAGCCTGACACGGAGTGTATGCATGGCCTATTTCGAACACGAAGGTTGCAACCTGCACTATGAAGAATACGGCCACGGCGCGCCGCTGCTGTTGGTCCATGGGCTCGGTTCCAGCACACTGGACTGGGAAAAGCAGATCCCCGCTCTGTCGACCCGCTACCGGGTGATTGTCCCGGATATTCGCGGCCACGGTCGCTCCGACAAACCCCGCGAGCGCTACAGCATCGCCGGTTTCAGTGCCGATCTGGTCGCGCTTATGGAGCACCTCCATCTCGCCCCGGCCCATTACGTGGGCTTGTCCATGGGTGGCATGATCGGCTTTCAACTGGGAGTGGAGCAGCCGCAATTGCTCAAGAGCCTGTGCATCGTCAACAGCGCGCCCGAGGTCAAACTGCGCAGCCGCGACGATTACTGGCAGTGGTTCAAGCGCTGGAGCCTGATGCGCGTACTCAGCCTGGGCACCATCGGCAAGGCTCTGGGCGGCAAATTATTCCCGAAACCCGAGCAAGCCGCGCTACGCCAGAGGATGGCCGAACGCTGGGCAAAAAACGACCGGCATGCCTATCTCGCCAGCTTCGACGCCATCGTTGGCTGGGGCGTCCAGGAACGACTTTCCAAAGTTACCTGTCCAACCCTGATCGTCACTGCCGACCATGACTACACCCCGGTGGCGCTGAAGGAAAACTATGTAAAACTGCTGCCCGATGCGCGGCTGGCGGTGATCGCCGATTCGCGACACGCAACGCCACTGGACCAGCCGGAAGAATTCAACCAGACACTGCTAGAGTTTCTCACCGCAGTCGACACCACCACTCAGGATCATTGACCCATGTTGAAAAAAATTGCCCTCGCCGCTGGCTCCGTTCTGTTTGCCGCCAACCTGATGGCCGCAACACCGGCAAAGGCGCCGCACGTTCTGCTGGAAACCACCAACGGCCAGATCGAAATCGAACTGGACCCGGTCAAGGCACCGATCAGTACCAAGAACTTTCTCGAGTACGTCGACAGCGGCTTCTACAACAACACGGTTTTCCACCGCGTGATCCCGGGCTTCATGGTCCAGGGTGGTGGCTTCACCCAGGCAATGCAGCAAAAGGAAACCAAGGCACCGATCAAGAACGAGCACAACAACGGCCTGGTCAACGTTCGTGGCACCTTGTCCATGGCCCGCACCTCGGTACCGGATTCGGCCACCAGCCAGTTCTTCATCAACGTCAAGGACAACGACTTCCTCGACCAGGGTGACGGCTATGCCGTATTCGGCAAGGTGGTCAAAGGTATGGACGTGGTGGACATCATCGTCAACTCACCAACCACCGTGCGTGCCGGCATGAAAGATGTCCCGGCTGACCCGGTGTTCATCAAGTCCGCCAAGCGAATCGACTGAAACCAGGCTGGACAAGGATGTCCGAGCCGTTGCTGGCACTGCCGGCAACGCTCAAACCGTTAAAAGGAGAGCCCGTACGCGGGCGAAAAACCGATGCTTTATCGCCGCTTTGAAAAACTGATCGATATCTTCCGTGACGCGCCGACGGCGACTCCGCCGGACCGGGTTTTTCCTTTCTACACCTACTACCTCAAGCAGGTCTGGCCGAGCTTTGCCGCCCTCTTGCTTGTCGGTCTGGTGGGTGCGTTGATCGAGGTGGCACTGTTCAGCTACCTGAGCCGCATCATCGACCTGGCCCAAGGCACGCCGAACGTCGACTTCTTCAAGGAACACGGCATCGAACTGGCCTGGATGGCGGTGGTTGCGCTGGTCCTGCGCCCGGTGTTCGTCGGCCTGCATGACCTGTTGGTGCACCAGACCCTCAGCCCCAGCATGACCAGCATGATTCGCTGGCAGAACCACAGTTATGTGCTCAAACAGAGCCTGAATTTTTTCCAGAACGATTTCGCCGGCCGCATCGCCCAGCGCATCATGCAAACCGGCAACTCGTTGCGCGACTCTGCCGTACAGGCGGTGGACGCCTTGTGGCACGTGCTGATCTACGCCATCAGTTCACTTGTGCTGTTCGCCGAAGCCGACTGGCGCCTGATGATCCCGCTGCTGACCTGGATAGTCGCGTTCATCGGTGCCCTGTATTACTTCGTGCCACGGGTCAAGGAACGCTCGGTCGTGTCGTCTGACGCACGCTCCAAACTCATGGGGCGCATTGTCGATGGCTACACCAACATCACCACCCTGAAGCTGTTCGCCCACACCAATTTCGAGCAACAGTACGCCCGCGAAGCGATCAAGGAACAAACCGAAAAGGCCCAACTGGCCGGCCGCGTGGTCACCAGTATGGACGTGGTCATCACCAGCATGAACGGCATGCTGATCGTCAGCACCACCGGCCTGGCCCTGTGGTTGTGGACGCAGTCGCTGATCACCGTGGGCGCGATTGCCCTGGCCACTGGCCTGGTGATTCGTATCGTCAACATGTCCGGATGGATCATGTGGGTGGTCACGGGGATCTTCGAAAACATCGGCATGGTCCAGGACGGCCTGCAGAGCATCTCGCAACCGGTGAGCGTCACCGACCGCGACCAGGCCAAACCCCTGGCCGTGGCCCGGGGCGAAGTGCGCTTCGAGAATGTGGATTTTCATTACGGCAAGCAGAGCGGGATCATTGGCGGACTCAACCTGACCATCAAGCCCGGCGAAAAAATCGGCCTGATCGGACCGTCCGGCGCGGGCAAATCGACTTTGGTCAACCTGCTGTTGCGCCTGTATGACGTGGAAGCCGGACGCATCCTCATCGATGGTCAGAACATCGCCGACGTCAGCCAGGAAAGCCTGCGCGAACGCATCGGCATGATCACCCAGGACACCTCGCTGCTGCACCGCTCGATCCGCGACAACCTGCTGTACGGCAAGCCCGATGCCTCTGACGCCGAACTCTGGGAAGCAGTGCACAAGGCCCGCGCCGACGGGTTCATTCCTTCGTTGTCGGACGCCGAAGGTCGCCACGGTTTCGATGCCCACGTCGGTGAGCGCGGAGTGAAACTCTCCGGGGGCCAGCGCCAGCGCATCGCCATTGCCCGGGTGCTGCTCAAGGACGCGCCAATCCTGATCATGGATGAAGCCACGTCGGCGCTGGATTCGGAAGTGGAAGCGGCAATCCAGGAGAGCCTTGAAACCCTGATGCAGGGCAAGACCGTGATCGCCATCGCCCACCGGCTCTCGACCATTGCACGGATGGACCGGCTGGTGGTGCTGGAAAACGGCAAGATCGCCGAGACCGGCAGCCATGCCGAGCTGCTGGCCCATGGCGGCTTGTACGCGCGCTTGTGGCAGCACCAGACGGGTGGGTTTGTCGGCATCGACTAAATCCCGGGCTCACACGGGTCCCCTGTGGGAGCGGGCTTGCTCGCGAAGGCGGTGTGTCCGTCAACATCTGTATTGACTGGCACACCGCCTTCGCGAGCAAGCCCGCTCCCACTCCCTGTCCTGACAACAAGCCACCATGCCCATCAACCACGGGCATCGACGGTTTTTCCTGCCCACTGGAACTTTGTAAAAATCGTGCTGTACTCACCCAAGGTTCTGGAGATGGTTCTGCAGTCCATCTGCTGGATGCACAAGGCAGCAAAATCTCGAAAGGACACTCGCTCATGTCTTTGCTCAAACGTTCCGCTACAGAGTTGGTAGGTACCTTCTGGCTGGTGTTGGGTGGTTGCGGCAGTGCGGTACTGGCCGCCGCTTTCCCGGATGTCGGCATCGGTCTGCTGGGGGTTTCATTCGCGTTTGGCCTGACGGTGCTGACCATGGCCTTTGCCATCGGCCACATCTCCGGTTGCCACCTCAATCCGGCGGTGTCCCTGGGCCTGGTGGTCGGCGGACGGTTTCCGGCCAACGAACTGCCAGCCTATATCATCGCCCAGGTTATTGGCGGTGTGGTTGCAGCCGCCCTGTTGTATTTCATTGCCAGCGGCAAGCCCGGTTTCGAACTGGCCTCGGGGCTGGCGTCGAACGGCTACGGCGAACACTCACCGGGCGGCTACTCGATGGTGGCGGGATTTGTCTGTGAGCTGGTGATGACCGCCATGTTCATCCTGATCATCCTCGGCGCCACCGATAAACGTGCGCCAGCGGGGCTTGCGCCGATTGCCATTGGCCTGGCATTGACCCTGATCCACCTGATCTCGATCCCGGTCACCAACACCTCGGTCAACCCTGCTCGCAGTACCGGCCCGGCGCTGATCGTCGGCGGCTGGGCCATCCAGCAATTGTGGATGTTCTGGGTCGCCCCCCTGATTGGCGCGGCAGTCGGCGGCGTACTCTATCGCTGGCTGGGCAAGGAAGACAGCTGACCGCGGGTACTGCGAAGATCAGCCTTGCCGGTAAGGCAAGGCGGTCTTCGCTTCCTCGGCGTAGGCCAGTACCCCGACTCGCTCCTGCTGCAAAAAATCCTTCACGGCAGCCTTCAAACCCGGATGACGCAGGTAGTGCCATGAATGGGTAATGACCGGCTCGAACCCGCGAATCAGTTTGTGCTCACCTTGAGCCCCGGCATCAAAACGCTGGAAACCGTTGGCAATCGCGTAGTCCATGCCCTGGTAGAAACAGGTCTCGAAGTGCAGGCGATCAAATTCCGCCAGGCAGCCCCAATAGCGTCCGAAGAAGCTGTCGCCCCCCACCAGACTGAACGCCATCGCCACCGGGCGTGAGCCTTGTCTGGCCAGCACCACACGAATCGCCTGCGGCATGCGCTCGGCCAGCAGGCTGAAAAACTCCCGCGTCAGATACGGCATTTGCCGACGCACCGCGTAAGTATTGGCGTAGCAGGCATAGACGAAGTCCCACTGCGCCTGGTCCAGCTCCCGCCCCTCCAGCCATTCGAACTCGATGCCCTGCCCCGCCACCTGCTCACGCTCCTTGCGCATCTGTTTGCGCTTGCGCGAACTCAATGCATCGAGGAAATCCTGGAAGTCCCGATAGCCGCGATTCTGCCAGTGGTACTGGCAGCCAACGCGCTGCAGCCAGCCCGGTTGTTCGCTCAATGCAGCGTCGGTAAACGGGTCGGTAAAGTTGATGTGCGCGCTGGAGAGTCCTTCGATCTCCAGATAACCCGGCAAGCTGTTCAATAATTCGAAACCGTCTTCGAGCGTGGCGGCCAGCAAGCGCGGCCCGCTGACCGGGCTGAACGGGACTGCGGTCAGCAGCTTGGGGTAGTACTCGATGCCGGCACGCTCGCAGGCATCGGCCCAGGCGTGATCGAACACGTACTCGCCATAGGAATGCCATTTGCGGTAACTGGGCAGCGCGGCAACCAGGCGATCGCCTTCGACGTGCAGCAAATGCTCTGCCCGCCAGCCGGAATGTGGGCCAAGACTACCGCTGTCTTCCAATGCGCTCAGAAAGGCATGACGCAGAAATGGCTGATTTTCCGGCACCAGGGCGTCCCACGTTGCCGGGGCGATTTCGGACAGACTTTGCAGGCGTTGCAACGGCATCACCGTCCTCTCTTCATGACTTGGCAGCCCCGCGAGTATCGCTCATCGCCATCCATTGCACACGTGCAAAGGCATTGCAGCGCTCTAGCTCAAGGGTTCAAGCGTCTTTATATCGTCATCGACTTGCCATCACATTGCCACCGCACTGTAATAATCGATCGCGATACTGGCGCCTGTTTTTAGAGCGCCGGGTTATACCCGGCCACTGTTTTCCGTCCCTTGTTGGTCGGTTGTGTCCTGGATGGCCCAGTCATCCTTTCTCATCTTCGGAGATTGATATGCGTCTTGTTTTCACGAAAACTGCGGCGGCCGTGTGTGGCAGCCTGTTGCTGGCCATGAGTATTCCGGCCAGCGCCGCAGTCGACGCCAAACTGCTCGACATGCTCAAGGCTAACGGTTCGATCACCAACGCGCAGTACAGCGAGTTGCAAGCGGAGCTGGCCAGGGATCAGAAGGACCAGCAGATTGCCCGCCAGGCTCAGCAAGAGACCAACGAGCAAATCGCGGCCACCACGAAGAAAACCAATGAACTGAGCACCTTCGACCAGAAGCTGGCCTGGGCGGCCAAGACCCAGTTCAAGGGTGATGTTCGCTTCCGCCAGGAAAACGTGCACAACGACGGCGTGTCTAACAACAAAGACCAGGATCGCCAGCGCATTCGCGCCCGTCTGGGGGCCTTCACTGAAATCAACTCGCAAGTCGACACCGGTATCCGTATCGCCACCGGCAGCAGCGACGATGCTCGCTCCACCAACCAGGACTTGAACAACTACTTCGACAAGAAGTCGATCTGGCTGGATCTGGGTTACATCGACTACCACCCGGACGCGATCAAGAACCTGCACCTGGTGGGCGGCAAGATGCCACAACAATGGGTGAGCATGGGCGACATCATCTGGGATAGCGACATCAACCCGGAAGGTCTGGCAGTGACCTACAAGTACCCGCTGAGCGGCAGCACCGAGTTGTTCGGCAGCGCCGGTCACTACACCCTCAAGGACAACGTCGACGGTGAAGGTGTGCAGTTCAAGCACGACTTGCGCCTGTACGCCGGCCAGTTGGGTGGGCGTTTCGCGCTTACCGACGACCTGAAAATGACCCTGGGCGGCAGTCTCTACGCCTACGATAACGATGACAGCAGCGCCTGCCCTACCAGCGGCACCGCAACTTCGCCGTGCGCACTGGCCGTCAACGGCAACAGCCCGGGCGAGCAGTTCAAGTTGTACGAAGGTTTTGGCCAGCTGGACATCGGCGGCCTGCCAATGCCGCTCTCGCTATACGGTCAGATCGTCAACAACAACGACGCCAGCAACGACCAGGACACTGCCTGGCTGGCCGGCGTCAAGACCAAGGTCTACGGCTTCGCACTCGACTACAACTACCGCGATGTACAGCGTAACGCGGTGGTCGGTGCCTTCACCGACTCCGACTTTGCCAATGGTTACACCGGTTCGCGCGGCCACAAGCTGAAAGCGAGCTACGAGCTGGACAAAAACTTCACCCTGGGCGCCACGTACTTCCTGGCTAACTCCGACTACACCAACGCCAGCAGCAACCAGAAAGATTCGGACATCAATACCTTGCAACTGGATGCCGAAGCGAAGTTCTGATTCACCCCGCTACATGACCCGGTCAAGGAAGCCCGGGTCGCACCCACAGCCTGACGTTGGTCTATCGGTCCCCATCATCCTCCGATAGGTCAACGCCGGGCTGTTTCTATTTGGGACAAACCTCTCCTGTAGGAGCGAGCAAGCTCCTACAACAACTCAGCGTTTACGCAACAACACGCTGCCAATCGAATAACCCGCGCCAAACGAACTCAGCACGGCCAGCGAGCCGGCGGCCAGGTCGTCCTGGTTTTTGTGGAACGCAATCACCGAACCTGCGGAACTGGTGTTGGCGTAGGTGTCGAGAATCACCGGCGCTTCCTGTTCGGTGGCGTCGCGACCGAGCAGTTTCTTCACGATCAGGTGGTTCATGCTGAGGTTGGCCTGGTGCAGCCAGAAGCGCTGCACGTCGCTGACGTTCAACTGGTTCTCTTCCAGATGGGTAGCGATCAGTTCGGCGACCATAGGGCAGACATCGCGGAATACCTTGCGGCCTTCCTGCACGAACAGTTTGTCCTTGGCACCAATGCCCTCTTCCGCAGCGCGGTTGAGGAAACCGAAGTTGTTGCGGATGTTGTTCGAGAACTTGGTCAGCAGCTTGGTGCTGACGATGTCGAACTGGTACTTGGACGTGGCCAGGTCGGCGCGCTCGATGATCACCGCCGTCGCGGCATCGCCGAAGATGAAGTGGCTGTCGCGATCGCGGAAATTCAGGTGGCCGGTGCAGACCTCCGGGTTGACCATCAGGATCGCCCGGGCCTGGCCCAGTTGCACGCTGTTGGCGGCGGTCTGGATGCCGAAAGTCGCCGAGGAGCACGCCACGTTCATGTCGAAACCGAACCCCTGGATGCCCAGCGCTTCCTGCAATTCGATGGCAATGGCCGGGTAGGCCCGCTGCAGGTTGGAGCAGGCGACGATGACGCCGTCGATATCCGCGGCAGTCTTGCCGGCGCGTTGCAAGGCTTGTTCGGCAGCGCCGATGGCCATCTGACAGAGCACCGACCACTCATCGTTCGAACGCTCGGGCAGGCGTGGGGCCATGCGTTGCGGATCGAGAATGCCTTCCTTGTCCATGACAAAGCGGCTCTTGATGCCGGAAGCTTTTTCGATGAATGCCGCACTGGACTCGGTCAAGGCCTCGACTTCGCCACGCGCGATGGCGTCGGCGTTGTCGGCATTGAACTGGGCGACGTAAGTATTGAAAGACTGCACCAGCTCTTCGTTGGAGATGCTATTGGCCGGGGTGTAGAGGCCGGTGCCGCTGATGACGACGTTATGCATGGTCGTGTCTCTAATCTGTTCAGGCAGAAAGCATTGGCACCGACGTACCAACACACAAGGGGTCTATTCCCATCCAGGGGACGCAAACCTGGCATCGCTTTATCCGACCTGCCCGCAGCCGCGAAGGCTCTAAACCGAGGGGCCGGTATTTATAGGCGCGAAGTTTGCCATAAACGTCAGGTTTTCGCCCCTTTTGCGCGAGCAAACACCTACTTGTGTGGACTTATTTGGTGAAGGCCGATATGGGGTGAAGGGGCTTGTGTGGCGAGGGGGCTTGTCCGACCGCCGCACCGCCCCGTTCGGCTGCGAAGCAGGCGTAAACCTGCGCACTCGATGAAACCGATACACCGACGTCACAGGTTTTGGGCCGGCTTCGCCTCCCGGCGGGGCGGTGCGGCGGTCGGACAAGCCCCTCGCCACAGGCCCCACTCCACAAGGGTTAAGGCTCGACTTGTGCCCACTGCTTGTTCAGACGCTTGTCGGAAATCGGCACCTTGGTCCCCAGTTGCTGGGCGAACAGTGAAACCCGGTATTCCTCCAGCCACCAGCGATACAGCTCCAGCTGCGGGTCGCGCTTGCCTTCCTGGGCGTGCTTGCTGGCGCGGGCCTGGTATTGGCTCCAGAGTCCGGACAGCTCGCCGCTCCAGACCCGGTCCCGCTGGACCTGAGCACCGATTTTTTCGAAACGCTGCTCGACTGCTTTCAGATAACGCGGCAACTCCTTGAGCCACTGCATCGGCGTTTCCCGGACAAAACCCGGATACACCAGATGACTCAATTGCTGCTTGATGTCGTTCAGGGCCACAGCTTGCGCCAGGTCGATCTTGCCCTTGAAGCGCTTTTGCAGACCGTGCCAGAGCTTGAGGATTTCCAGGGTCAGTTTCGCCAGCCGCTCGGCGTGCTCGGTCCAGGCCCCGCGCTTGCGCTCGGCCAATGACGCCAGTCCGGCACCGTCACGAGGCAGCGGATCTTCACCGTCGAGAATACAGCTGTCGAGGCTGGCCAGCAGAATGTCTTCCACCAGCGCATCGACACGCCCCATGTCGCGGTACAGCAGGCCCAGGTCAGTCAGGCCCGGTAACTTGCTACGCAGGAACTTCGCCGGTTCAGCCAACTGCTGCAGCAACAAGCGCTGCAAGGCGCGGCGATGCTGGAACTCGGCCTCGGCCGGCGTCGAGAAGCGTCCTTCCTTGACCGTGCCGGCCTCTTCCACCAGTGCCGGATACACCGTCATCGACAGCCCGGCAATCTTCTGTTGGGTTTTTTCCGCCACGGCGGCAAACACTTTCGGCTCGACCGGCTGCTGGCTTTTCGCGGTTTGCGGCACGGCCAAGGCGGCTTGGCTGGCTTCGGCGAAGCGCGCAGTGAGTTCGGCGAGGTCGCGGCCTTCGCCGAGGAACTTGCCCTGGGCGTCGACAATTTCCAGGTTCATCCGCAGATGGTTTTCCACCTGCTGCTCAGCTTCTGCCCAGGCTTCGTCGCTGACCCGTGCCCCGGTCATGCGCAGCAACTCGCGTCCCAGCGCCTGGGGCAGCGAACCCTCGGCGAAGGTCATGCGTTGCAAGGCGGCCTTGACGAAGTCCGGCACCGGCACGAAATTCTTGCGCAAGGCCTTGGGCAGGTTGCGCACCAGGGCGATGCACTTGGCCTCGATCACCCCCGGCACCAGCCATTCCAGACGCTCCGGCGGCAGCATCGGCAGCAGCGGCGCCGGTACCCGCAGAGTCACGCCGTCGCGCGGATGATTGGGTTCGAAGTGGTAGCTCAAGGCCAATTCCAGATCACCGATGTGCAGGGTGTCCGGGTAATGCAGGGCGGTGACTTCACTGGCTTCGCGGGCCAGCACGTCTTCCTCGCGCATGATCAGCAACTGCGGGTCTTTCTGGCTGTTGATCCGGTACCAGGCGTCAAAGGTCGCGGTCTGGTGGATCTCTGCCGGCAACCGTGCGTCGTAGAAGGCAAACAGGGTTTCTTCGTCGGCGAGAATGTCGCGACGGCGGGCCTTGGCTTCCAGTTCGTCGAGTTGCTCCAGCAACTGTTTATTGGCCGTCAGGCATTTGGCCTTGGACTGAATCTCGCCACGTACCAGGGCTTCGCGGATGAACAGTTCGCGCGACACCACCGGGTCGACCGGGCCGTAATGCACCGGCCGGCGACCGACAACGATCAGCCCGAACAAGGTGATCTGCTCGAACGCCACCACCTGCCCGCGCTTCTTCTCCCAATGGGGTTCGAAGTGGTTTTTCTTGATAAGGTGCCCGGCCAGCGGCTCGATCCAGTCGGCATCGATCTTGGCCACCATGCGCGCGTAGAGCTTGGTGGTTTCCACCAGTTCAGCGGTCATCAGCCATTGCGGGCGCTTCTTGCCGATTCCTGACGACGGGTGAATCCAGAAGCGTCGTTGACGGGCGCCGAGGTAATCGCCGTCTTCGGTTTTCTGGCCGATCTGGCTGAGTAGCCCCACCAGCACGGCCTTGTGCAGTTTCGGGTAGTCCGCCGGTTCCTTGTTGAGGCTCAGCTGCATGTCACGACAGATCAGGCTCAACTGGCGATGGGAATCACGCCATTCGCGCAGGCGCAGATAATTGAGGAAGTTCTTGCGGCACCAGTTGCGCAGCGGGTTGGCGGTCAATGCCTGGCGCTGTTCCTCGAAACCGCGCCATAGATTGACCAGCCCGGCGAAGTCCGAGTCGGCGTCTTTCCATTGGGCGTGGGCCTGGTCGGCCGCCTGCTGACGCTCCGGCGGACGCTCGCGCGGGTCCTGGATCGACATGGCGCTGGCGACGATCAGGACTTCCTGCAGGCTGCCGAGTTTCGCCGCTTCAAGCAGCATGCGGCCCATGCGCGGGTCTACCGGCAGCCGCGCCAGTTGCCGTCCGAGCGGGGTCAGCTGGCTGTTGCGGTCCACCGCCGAGAGTTCTTGCAGCAGGTTGAAACCGTCACTGATGGCCTTGCCATCCGGCGGCTCGATGAACGGAAACGCGGTGATTTCACCGAGGCGCAGATGCAGCATCTGCAAAATAACCGCCGCGAGGTTGGTACGCAGGATCTCCGGATCGGTGAATTCCGGGCGACCGAGAAAATCCTCTTCGCTGTACAGGCGCACGCAGATACCCGGCTCGACCCGCCCGCAACGGCCCTTGCGCTGGTTGGCGCTGGCCTGGGAAATCGCTTCGATGGGCAGGCGCTGGACCTTGGCGCGGTAGCTGTAGCGGCTGATGCGCGCGGTGCCGCTGTCGATCACGTAACGGATACCCGGCACGGTCAACGAGGTTTCCGCGACGTTGGTTGCCAAGACGACGCGTCGGCCGGGGTGCGACTGGAAAATCCGCTGCTGTTCGGCCGGCGACAAACGCGCGTACAGCGGCAGAATCTCGGTGTGCTTGAGCTGGGCCTTGCGCAGCATGTCGGCAGCGTCGCGAATCTCCCGCTCGCCGGGCAAAAACACCAGCACGTCACCGGGACTGCGGCGTTCGCTGCGCTCGAAAGCGGCGATTTCGTCGAGGGTGGCAAGGATCGCCTGATCCACGGTCAGGTCGTCCTCGACACGGTTGCCCTCTTCGTCCTGCTCCAGGGTCAGCGGGCGATACCAGGTGTCCACCGGGAAGGTACGCCCGGAGACTTCGACAATCGGCGCATCGTCGAAGTGCTTGGAGAAGCGCTCCAGGTCGATGGTCGCCGAGGTGATGATGACTTTCAGATCCGGACGGCGCGGCAGCAGGGTTTTCAGGTAACCGAGCAGGAAGTCGATGTTGAGGCTGCGTTCGTGGGCTTCGTCGACGATGATCGTGTCGTAGCGCTCCAGATAGCGGTCGTTCTGGGTTTCCGCCAGCAGGATGCCGTCGGTCATCAGTTTGATCAGCGTGTTGGAGTCGCTCTGATCCTCAAAGCGCACCTGATATCCAACCAGCGCGCCCAATGGCGTGCCCAGTTCCTCGGCAACCCGGCTGGCGACGCTGCGCGCGGCAATTCGGCGCGGCTGGGTGTGGCCGATCAGGCCATGCTGGCCGCGGCCGATCTCCAGGCAGATCTTTGGCAACTGGGTGGTTTTGCCCGACCCGGTTTCACCGGCAATGATCAACACCTGATGCTTTTCCAGTGCCTTCTTGATTTCGTCGCGCTTGGCGGCGATTGGCAGGCTGTCGTCGTAACGAATCACCGGCAGGCTGGCCTTGCGCGCCAGCACCTGATCACAGGAGGCTTGCATGCGCGAAACCCACTGGGCCAGCTTGGCGTCGTCGGGTTTCTTGCGCAGCTCAAGCAGTTGCCGCCGCAGCCGGTGGCGGTCGGCGAGCATGGCGTGATCGAGGTTTTTCAGCAGTTTGTCGATGGAGGGCGATTCGTCGGTCATCGGGTACGCAATTCAGTCGTCTAGTGGCGCAGGTTGCGGATTGTCGCAGATTTGGGGGATTTGTGGCGTGTCAGGGGGATTGCTACCCTCACCCCAGCCCTCTCCCGGAGGGAGAGGGGGCCGATTGTGGGTTGCTTTAGACGTGCATCGACCTGCGAGTGCTTTGTTGAATCCATTATTGCCAAGACTGCAGAAGCACATCGACTGTTGGGTGCTTTGTTGAATCCATTATTGCCAAGACAGCAGAGTACATCGCCCTTTGAGTGCTTTGCCGAATCCATTATTGCCAAGACTTCAGAAGCACATCGACTGTCCGGGTGCTTTACCGAATCCATAATCGCCAAGGTCTTTCAGGTCGATGTTTGACACAAGACGCCTCGGTCGGCCCCCTCTCCCCCCGGGAAAGGGCTGGGGTAGGTTGCTTTAGACGTGCATCGACCTGCGAGTGCTTTGTTGAATCCATTATTGCCAAGACTTCAGAAGCACATCGACTGTCCGGATGCTTTACCGAATCCATAATCGCCAAGGTCTTTCAGGTCGATGTTTGACGCAAGACGCCTCGGTCGGCCCCCTCTCCCCCCGGGAGAGGGCTGGGGTGAGGGGGGGTTCTTGAATACCTACTCGCTATCCAACCCCTTGCGCCGATAAGGAAACACATCAATCACCTTCCCTGCCCGAATCGCCTCTTGCAGGCTCTTCCAGTAATCGGCGTTATACAACTCGCCATGCAACTGATCGAACAACTTGCGCTGCCCCGAATCAGCAAACAAAAACGGCGGAAATTCCTCCGGGAACACATCCAGCGGCCCGATCGAATACCAGGGCTCAGAGGCCATTTCATCTTCCGGTGTACGCGGCTGCGGAATGTATCGGAAGTTGGCTTCGGTCAGGAAGCAGATCTCGTCATAGTCGTAGAACACCACGCGCCCATGGCGGGTGACGCCAAAGTTTTTCAGCAGCATGTCGCCGGGAAAGATGTTCGCCGCCGCCAGTTGCTTGATCGCCAGGCCGTAGTCTTCCAGCGCTTCGTGCACCTGCGCCTCGTTGGCGTTTTCCAGATACAGGTTCAGCGGGGTCATGCGCCGCTCGGTCCAGCAGTGGCGAATCAGCACCGTGTCGCCTTCCACCGACACCGTGGACGGCGCGACTTCCAGCAGCTCCTCCAGGCACGCCGGGTCGAACTTGCTCAACGGGAAACGGAAGTCGGCGAACTCCTGGGTATCGGCCATGCGCCCCACGCGGTCGACGCTCTTCACCAGGCGGTACTTCTCGATCACCGTGGCACGGTCGACGTTTTTTGACGGCGAGAAACGGTCCTTGATGATTTTGAATACGGTGTTGAAACCCGGCAGGGTAAACACGCTCATGACCATGCCGCGCACGCCGGGGGCCATGATGAACTGGTCGTCGGTGTTGGCCAGGTGGTTGATCAGTGCCCGGTAGAATTCGGACTTGCCGTGTTTGTAGAAACCTATCGAAGTGTACAGCTCGGCAATGTGCTTGCCCGGCAGGATGCGCTTGAGGAAGCCAATGAATTCCGCCGGCACTGGCACGTCCACCATGAAATACGAGCGGGTAAACGAGAAAATGATCGACACATCGGCTTCATCGGTGATCAGTGCATCGATCTGAATCCCGCGACCTTCGCGGTGCAACAGCGGAATCACCAGCGGCCACTGCTCATCGGCGGTGTAGATGCGCCCCACCAGGTACGCGCCCTTGTTGCGATAGAGTACCGACGAAAACAGCTCGACACTCAGCTCGGGGTCCTTGCACACCCAGTCCGGCAGGTTCTCGCGCAGCTGCGCTTCGAGACGGCGCAGGTCGCCGGACAAATCGGCGTACGCCTCGCTGAAACGGTAGTCGGCGAAGATGCTCGCCAGCATCGCCGACAGCTGGCCCTGGGGTTTATAGGTACGGGTTTGCGCAGCACGGGCACGACGCAGGCTCGGCCGGGTGGTGTGGATGAACATGCAGCCATCGCTGATCAGGTCGTGGCTGAACAGGCCGCAGAAAATCGAGTTGTACCAGGTTTCGGACAGCTCATCGTCGAAGCGCAGGTCGATCAGGGTGATGTAGGCGCTTTTGACCAGCGGCCAGCAGCTTACGTCCAGCGTATCGGCATCAAACGCGGTGCGCAGCCGCTCCACCGTTTCGCCGACTTTTTCTTCGTAAAGGTTGATCCGTGCCGCCGACGCCGATTGCGTCTCCTGCCAGAGAGCCTGCTCGAAGCGGGCCCGGGCGCCGTCGGTGATCTGACGGAAATGCTCGCGGTAATCGTCAAAGCCATCGAGAACCATTCGGGCGATGTCGGCGGCTGGCCATTGCTGCGCCATGGTGAGACCTCTGCGGGAATTCGGGAGCCCTGAGCTTAGCCAGTGAAGCGGGTGCAGGAGAAGCGTAATTTTTGTGCCTTCGCGTCGTCGACACCCTGAAGAGTTAAATGCCCGGATTTCGGTTGCCATCGATCACACACTCGGCAACACTTTCGCCCCTCCCCCCAGGAAGGACCGCGCAGTGAACCCCGTCGATATATTTCGTTTACTGTCCCTGGCGGCCATTTGGGGGGCGAGCTTTCTGTTCATGCGCATCATCGCCCCGGTGATCGGCAGCATTCCTACCGCTTTTTTCCGTGTATCGATCGCCGCCGCCGGACTGTTGGTGATACTGGGGCTGATGCGTGTCAGCTGGGATTTCAAGGGCAAACTCAAAACCGTGATGCTGCTCGGGGTGATCAACTCCGGGATTCCGGCGACCCTCTATTCGGTGGCCGCGCAGGTGTTGCCAGCCGGTTACTCGTCGATTTTCAATGCCACGACCCCCTTGATGGGCGTGCTGATCGGCGGCCTGTTTTTCCATGAAAGGCTCACTGGCGCCAAACTCGGCGGTGTGTTCCTGGGGCTGTTCGGCGTGGGCGTGCTGACCCGTGCCGGTCCGGTGGCGTTCGATATGAAACTGCTGATGGGTGCCGTCGCCTGCCTGCTCGCGACCACTTGCTACGGATTTGCGGGGTTTCTGGCCCGCCGCTGGCTCGATCAGGCCGGTGGGCTCGACAGTCGTCTTTCAGCGCTGGGCAGCATGCTGGGGGCAACCCTGTTGCTGCTGCCGTTGTTCGGTTACAGCGTAATCACCCAGCCACCGACGAGCTGGGGCGGCTGGAATGTCTGGTTGTCGTTGCTGGGCCTGGGCCTGGGCTGCACGGCGTTTGCGTACATTATTTACTTCCGGCTCCTGAGCTCGATTGGTCCGGTGAAATCGATGACCACGACCTTTTTGATTCCGCTGTTCGGCGTGTTGTGGGGAGCGCTGTTTCTCGATGAGCCACTGTCCATGGCGCATATTTATGGGGGGTTGTTGATTGCGCTGGCGTTGTGGATGGTGTTGAAGCCGACGGTGGTGAAAGTGGCTAAGGTATCGACCCGGTAGTGCTGCGGTGCTTGCGACATTGTCTTCGCGAGCAAGCCCGTTCCCACATTGGATCTCATGTGAACGCGATATCTGTGATCACTGAGATCAACTGTGGGAGCGGGCTTGCCCGCGAAAGCGTCAGCTCAGGCACTACAAAGCCGAAGCACTCATCTCCCCATCCACCAACCGCTCAATCCCCAGCGGATTGGCATCCTGCAATGCCTCTGGCAGCAGCGCATCCGGATAATTCTGGAAGCACACCGGTCGCAGGAACCTGTCGATAGCCAGCGTCCCGACCGACGTGCCCCGCGAGTCCGAAGTCGCCGGATATGGCCCGCCATGCACCATCGCCTCGCACACCTCGACCCCGGTCGGATAGCCGTTGAGCAGAATCCGCCCGACCTTCTCCTGCAATACCTCCGCCAACCAGCGGTACTCCAGTAACTCGTCGGCCTCGCCAATCAGCGTCGCCGTCAGTTGCCCGCGCAGGCCGTGCAGCGCCGCCGCCAACTGCGCCCGATCTTCAACTTCAATAACGATAGTGGTCGGCCCGAACACTTCCTCCTGAAGCAGATCATCGCCCTTGAGCAACAGACTGACATCGGCCTTGAACACCTGCGGTTGCGCCTGATTGCCCTGCTGCGGCTTGCCCGCCAGGTGCATCAGGCCCGGATGCTCGTGCAATTCACCCAGCCCCCGGCTGTAGCTGGCCAGTGTGCCGGCGTTGAGCATGGTTTGTGGCGGCTGCTGGTTCATGCTGGCGCAAAAGGTTTCGAGAAAGGTGCTGAACTGCGGCGAACGCAGGCCAATGACCAGGCCAGGATTGGTACAGAACTGCCCGCAGCCCTGGGTCACCGAAGCGGCCAGTTGCGCGGCGATCTGCTCGCCCCGCACCTTGAGCGCCTCGGGCAACAAAAACACCGGGTTGATGCTCGACATCTCGGCGAACACCGGAATCGGTTGCGCCCGGTTCGCGGCCATGTGGCTCAAGGCATTACCGCCCTTGAGCGAGCCGGTGAAGCCCACGGCCTGGATCGCCGGATGCTTGACCAGCCACTCACCCACTCCACCGCCATAGATCATGTTGAACACACCGGCCGGCATCTGCGTGCGCTCGGCGGCGCGAATGATTGCGTCCGCCACCCACTCGGCGGTCGCCATGTGGCCGCCGTGGGCCTTGAACACCACCGGGCAACCGGCGGCCAGCGCCGAAGCGGTATCGCCACCGGCGGTGGAGAACGCCAGCGGAAAGTTGCTGGCGCCGAACACCGCCACCGGCCCCAGGGCGATGCGGTACTGACGCAGGTCCGGACGCGGCAACGGCTGACGCTCCGGTAACGCCCGGTCGATGCGCGCGCCGTAGAAATCGCCGCGCCGCAGCACCTTGGCAAACAAACGCAATTGGCCGCTGGTGCGCCCGCGCTCACCCTGGATACGTCCGGCAGGCAACGCGGTTTCGCGGCAGACCGTGGCGACGAAATCATCACCGAGGGCATCGATTTCATCGGCAATGGCATCGAGGAATCGTGCGCGTTTTTCTGCGCTGAGGTTACGGTAGATCGGGTAGGCCGCAGCGGCGGCTTTGGCGGCGGCGTCCACTTCGGCTTCGGATGCCTGGAAGAATGTGCCGGGCAGTGGTTCACCGGTGGTAGCGTCGATACTTTGCAGTTGCGAGGTGCCGTTGGCGCTGCGACGGCCGCCGATGTAGTTGTGTCCGAGTGGCGTGGTCATGTGGAGATCCTTAGTCAGGTGACTGACCGAAGATTCGTGGGGTGTTCAAGAGTCACCCCTCACCCCAACCCTCTCCCCAAAGGGGAGAGGGGAAAGGGAGCCGATCTTCGTGTTGTTCAACATTGCGTTCGACTCAGAACCTGTGTTCAGAGCACGCGAACTTGTCCGATCGGCAGCGGCTGGGCGCTTTCGCCTATGCCGTTGATCAGCGGTGCACCGAACTCATCCAGGCTGATCTGGAAGCGATCCCCCGGCTGGGTCTTTACACCGTCGGCAAACGACAGCGTGGCAGTGCCGAAGTAATGCACGTGGACATCACCCGGGCGCAAGAACTGCGAGTATTTGAAGTGGTGGAATTCGAGGTTGGCGAGGCTGTGGCACATGTTGTCTTCGCCGCTGAGAAACTCCTTTTCCCAGATCGTTTCGCCGTTGCGTTTGATCCGGCTGGTGCCGACCAGGTGCCTGGGCAACTCACCGATGCGCAACTCCGGACCGTAGGAGCAATAACGCAGCTTCGAATGCGCCAGGTACAGGTAGTTGCGCCGCTCCATCACATGGTCGGAGAACTCGTTGCCCAGCGCATAACCAACGCGATACGGCTGGCCGTCATCGCCAATCACGTAGAGCCCGGTCAGCTCCGGTTCTTCGCCGGCGTCTTCGGCAAACGGCGGCACCGGAAAATCCTCACCGGGGCGCACGACGATACTGCCGTCGCCCTTGTAGAACCATTCCGGTTGCGCGCCTACCTGCCCCGCCGCCGGTTTGCCGCCCTCCAGGCCCCATTTGAAGATGCGCATGGTGTCGGTCATGCCGATTTCTACGGCGCCGTCCTGCTGGTGCATTTTGTCCCGTGCCGAGGCGCTGCCCAGGTGGGTCAGGCCGGTGCCGCTGATCAGGCAATGGGCCGGGTCTTCGTGATCCAGCGGTGGCAAAACGCAGCGCTGCTGCAATAACCGCGCGTAATCGGGCCCGGGCTCGGTGCCGCGCTGCGCGACTTCTTCTTGCAGGCTGCGTTTGCCGCGGATCGCCGCGAGTGCCAGTTCGCGGGTGCTGCGGGTGTCGCGCAGCACCTGGACCTGTGCCCCGTCGACGAGTCCGACCTGACGTTGTCCGGCAGTATTTTCGAATTGAATCAGGCGCATGTCGGCCCTCCATAGAGTCGCGAATTGGTGGCCACAGGGTCACTCGATGATGTTGAAGTCGCTCAGGTACTCATCGGAGATTTCCAGGCCCAGCCCGGGCTTGTGGTCGTCGAGTTGGATGTAACCGTTGACCGGCTGCGGCTCGCCCTTGAACACGTAGTAGAAGAGTTCGTTGCCGACTTCGACGTCGAATACCGGGAAGAACTCGGCCATCGGCGAGGCGGTGGTGGACATGGTCAGGTGGTAGTTGTGCATCTGCCCGGCGTGAGGGATCACCGGCACCGACCAGGCTTCGGCCATGGCGTTGATCTTGCGTGCGGCGGTGATGCCGCCGACGCGGTTGGTGTCGTACTGGATCACGTCGACGGCGCGACGCTCCAGCAGGTCCTTGAAGCCGTAGGAGGTGAACTCGTGCTCGCCGCCGGAGATCGGCATGATCCCCATTTTTTTCAGCTCGATGTAGCCCTCGATGTCGTCGGCGATCACCGGTTCTTCCAGCCAGCGCGGCTCGAACTCGGCCAGTTTCGGCAACATGCGACGGGCATATTCCAGGGTCCAGCCCATGTAGCATTCGAGCATGATGTCGACATCGGGGCCGGCCAGATTACGCAGGGCGCGCACTTGCTCGATGTTCTTGCGCATACCCGCCGGGCCATCTTTCGGGCCGTAGCCGAAGCGCATTTTCAGCGCAGTGAAACCCTGGTTCAGATAGCCCTGGGCTTCTTCGAGGAACAGGTCGAGGTTGTCGTTGGCGTACAGCTTGGAGGCGTAGGTCCAGATCTTTTCCTTGGTACGGCCACCGAGCAGTTTGAACACCGGTTTGTTGACCGCCTTGCCCATGATGTCCCAGATCGCGATGTCGATCGCCGAAATGGCCGCCATGCCGATGCCTTTACGGCCCCAGGCGTGGCTTTGGCGGTACATTTTCTGCCAGATGTATTCGTTGTCGAACGGGTCTTCACCCATCGCGATGGGTGCCAGGTAGGTGTCGATGATTTCCTTGGCCACACGCGGCGCCAGGGCGCAGTTGCCGATGCCGACCAGGCCCGTATCGGTCTCGACTTCCACCACCAGCCAGCCGTGGAAACGGAACGATCCCATGGCGTCGCCGCGCTCGAAAAGGATGTCACTGGCGTTGGTGCAGAAGTGCGCTTGAGGTGGAACGACTTTGCCTTTCCACTCGAAAACGCGGGTACGGATCGCTTTGATTTTCATGAATACAGTTCCTTGAGCTGCCGGCTTCTTGTAGTTGTCGGGTCGCGTGCCTGGAGCTGCTCGGTGACGGGTTCCAAGGCATTCGATGGGCCGACTTTAGCCAGCGCCCGGGGGCGGCGGATAATCACTTATGCGTATCCGGCGATAACCTGGGGTGATAGATGAATGCGTTTATTGCTCTGATCGAGTTATCAGGCATGACACAAAAAAATGTGGGAGCGGGCTTGCTCGCGAAGAGGCAATGTCAATCGACATAAATGCCGCCTGACACACCGCCATCGCGGGCAAGCCCGCTCCCACAGGGTTAAGTGTTGTCGATGGATCGGGAAATCAGTAGCTGTTGGCGCCCATCCGGCAGGCAATCTCGAACGCCTGGCGTATCGCCCCGACATTGGCCTTGCCCTGCCCGGCGATATCGAAGGCCGTGCCATGGGCCGGTGTGGTGATCGGGATCGGCAAGCCGCCCTGCACCGTCACGCCGCGGGAAAAGCCCATCAGCTTGATCGCGATCTGCCCCTGGTCGTGGTACATGGTCACCACTGCATCGAAGGCACTGGCATCGCCCTGGACCTTGAGGAAAATCGTATCTCCCGGGTACGGCCCTTCAGCCGCGATGCCCTTGGCCTGAGCCGCACGCACCGCCGGGCCGATGATGTCCAGCTCTTCACGACCAAACGACCCGTTGTCACCGTTGTGCGGGTTCAAGCCACACACGCCGATGCGCGGTTTTTCCAGACCGTTGCGCTTGAGCGCGGTATCGATCAACTCAATCGCTTCCACCACCCGCGCCTGGCTGAGCATGCCCGGCACATCGGCCAGGGCCACGTGGGAAGTCACCCGCGAGGTCCAGAGGTTGTCGAGCACGTTGAATTCGCAGAACGGTCCGTGGAAATCCAGCAGCTCGGCAAACCAGTGCAGTTCGTCGCTGTGGGCCATGCCGGCCATGTGCAATGAGGTCTTGTTCAACGGGCCGAACAGCACCGCATCAGTGGTGCCCGCTTCGGTCAGGCGCAGGGCCTGTTCGAGGGTGTCGAGGCTGTAGCGACCGCCCACCACACTGGCTTCGCTACGGGGGAACTCACCCATGGCATCGCCGCGAAAATCGTAGAACAGCGGCGTGTCATCGACAAAGTCCAGTTGCGCCAGGGATTCCACGCGACGAAAGGGAAACTCCACCCCGGCGATGCGCATGCCACGCCGCATTTCCGCCTCGTCGGCGATCAGGATCACATTGGCCTGGCTGCGCACCTGCGGCTCGCCGAGCAGTCGCGCGATCAGTTCCGGGCCGATGCCGGCAGGGTCCCCCAGGACCATCGCGATGGTAGTCTTGTTCATGCTTCACTCCTCAAGGGTTCAGGCTGCGCACGGTCAATGGCGCAAGGCTCGCAGCGATAAACCCGCTGCGCGTTGCTGCAGAAAAGTCGCTCCTGATCGGCCCGTGGCAGATCGGCGACGATGGATTTGAAACCGCTGTAGATGTCGTCGAACGAGCCGCACAGGCTGTCCACGGGGAAGTTGCTGGCAAACATCGCCCGCTGGCTGCCGAACATGGCGATCACCTCGCGCACGATCCAGGCGTTGTCTTTGGCACGCCAGCGCTGGCCACCCTGCCCCAGGCCGGAAATCTTCACCTGCACGTTCGGCCACTGCGCCAGCCGCGCCATTGCCAGGCGCCAGCTCGCCAGGCCTTCGGCACTGCGATCGCTGGGCAAGCCGGCGTGGTTGAGAATCAGCGTGATTCCGGGAAAGTCCCGGGCCAGGCGCTCGGCTTCGTGCAGGTTCCACCAGGGTGTCTGCAAATCGAAATGCAGCCCCAGGCCTTCGAGGGCGGCATAGCTGCGGCGCCAGTGCTCATCGCTCATCAGGCTGCGCAGATGCCCGACTTGCTGGGGCGTGGCCGGCCCACCGGGTTTGTGCCGGACACTGCGCACGTGCTTGAAACGCGCCTGTTCGTGCAATACATCGATGGCGTCCGGATGATCGAGCCAGGCTTGCGCCACAATGGCATTCGGCACGCCGTAACGGGCGGCCAATTGCTCGATGAACCTGGTTTCGCCAATCGGGTCCCCGGGGTTCCATTCGGTCTCGACGTACACCGTCTGCACGACGTCATGCGCGGCCGCATCGGCGAAATAGTCCTCAGGGAAATAACGCCGCTTGATTGCACTGTAGTCACCGTAACGAAACGGGACGCTGGCCTCAGGAGCGAGCCAGGGGTGGTCGTTGACGGTCGGGTCCCAGAAGTGATGATGGGCATCGACGATCGGGCCATCCCAAGTGGTACCGGCCAAGAGCTTAGACATGTCGCACCTCATCCAGACTGATGAACAACGTAGCCAGCACAAACACCGCCGAGCACACCGCGAAGAAGCCCAGCACCGGGGCAAAACCACCGGTCATCTGCAAAATCACGCCCACCAGGATCGGTACCGCAATGCCGCCGGTACTGCCCGCCATGTTCATCACGCCGCCGATCAGGCCAACCCGCGCCGGAGCCGCCAGCAGTGCCGGGAAGCTCCAGTAGAGGCTGCCCCACATCAGGAAAAACGCGGTCATCGCCAACAGCGCCACTGCTGCAAAAGGATTGCTAAGGGTCGGCAGCAGCAGGAAGGCGCCGAGGGCCACCAGCCCGGAAAACGCCAGCAGGCTCTTGACCGCCGTACCGCGGCTGACACCCTTGCGAATCAAACCGTCGCAAAGAAAACCACCGGTCAACGAGCCCAGCGCACCACAGAGGAAGATCACGAAAGTCGCAGCACCAATGCCCTTGATATCAAAGCCGCGGGCCTGGGACAGATAACTCGGGCCCCAGGTCAGCAACCCGAAATACACCATCGCCCAACTGGCACGACCGATCAGCAAGCCACTGAGGGAACGCGCGGCAATGCCCAGGCCTTTGACCGGCACCCGCGCCGCTTCGGCAGCCGGTGTGGCACGGCCGGCGTTGATCTGTTCAAGCTCGGCTTCATTGACCTGCGGGTGGCTGGCCGGGTCATCGCGCAGATAACGCCGCGCCAGCCAGGCCAGCGCCAGGGTGGCGATACCGGCAATCACAAAGGCCAGGCGCCAGGAATCCAGCGAAGCGATCAGGTAAGCAATGATCAACCCGCCCAGCGCCACACCCAACGGGCTGCCGCTGTCCATCAGCACCGCGCCGCGACTGCGTTCGCTGGGGGCCAGCCAAAGGGAAATCATCTTGCCGCCCGAGGGGAACAGCGGCGCCTCGGCGGCACCCAGTGCCACCCTGGCAAACAATAATGACAGGCCACCGGTGGCGAACGCCGCCAGTACCTGGAACGTGCCCCACAAGCCGGTCGACCAACTGATGACCCGGTGCGGGCCATATCGGTCGATCAACCAGCCACCGGGAATCTGCAACAGCGCGTAGGCCCAGAAGAAGCTGCTGAGGATCAGCCCCTGCAAACTGGGAGACAGGGAAAATTCGTGGGCAATGGTCGGCATCGCGATGGATAGCGAGACCCGGTCGATCAGGTTGATCATGGTCAAGGCGAAGATGATGGCGAAGATCCGCCAACGCACACTGCTGGCTTTGGCGGTGCCGGCCTGCGCGTTCGCCGCGGCCGGTGGCTGGATACCTGCGGCGGGCAGGTTCAGGGAAGCACTGGAACGAGCCATGGTGCGTACCTCGTTTTATTATTGTTGTGAACGTAACGACACCTTTCCTGGCGGCGTGGTGAGCACTATCGAAGGCTCGCTGATAACCGTCTAATCAATACTTGGAATCAGGCGATAGCCTCGGGTTATGCCATGCCCTGCTTTCAACGTCCTTTCAATGTTGGCGCTTTTTTCTGTAGGAGCGAGCCTGCTCGCGATGGACTTCAACGAAAACGCGTGTTTCTTGAAGAGACGCAGCGCCCATGAGTCCATCGCGAGCAGTCTCGCTCCTACATAAGTCCTGCTTCGTTTGCCGAGCTATAACTCCAGGCTATCGGTGTATGTATTGTTTTGACTAGACGTGGAGTCTGCGTGTTCACACACTCAGGCCAGGCTTGCGGCTTTAACGCTTAAACAAGTCGCTCATAACAATTACAAAAACACCGAAACGAGGCCCTTCCCATGCGAAATGCATTCGTCCGTCGCACTTCCCGTCTGTTTCTTGGCTGCACTCTGATCGCCGCCGGTGCCCTTCCCGCCCTGGCGCACGCCTGGCAGCCGGACAAGAATGTCGAAATCATTGTCGCCGGTGGCCCCGGTGGCGGCACCGACCAGCTCGGGCGCCTGATCCAGTCGATCATCACCACCCACAAGCTGCTCGACGTTAATACCATCGTCCTTAACAAGGGCGGCGGCAATGGCGCCGAAGCCTTCCTCGACATGAAGATGAACAAGGGCGATGCCGAGAAACTGGTGATCGGTACCAATAACATCTACCTGTTGCCGCTGGTGTCCAAGCTCGGCTATCAATGGCAGGAGCTAACACCGATTGCCGCCGTGGCCGAAGATGACTTCATCCTCTGGAGCTACAAGGACGCGCCCTGGAAAGACGCCAAGGGCTTCTACGCGGCGGTCAAGGCCGACCCATCGAGCCTGCGCATGGGCGGCAGCCAGTCCAAGGACGTCGACCAGACCCTGACCCTGCTGCTCAACCAGACCAACAACAGCAAACTGGTGTACATCCCGTTCAAGAGCGGCAGCGAAGCCGCGACCCAACTGGCCGGCAAACACATCGCCGCCAACGTCAACAACCCCAGCGAAAGCATCAGCCAATGGCGTGGTGACCAGGTCGAGCCGCTCTGCGTATTCAGCAAGGAGCGCATGAGCTACACCGAAAAAGTCGCCGGCGATAAATCCTGGGCCGACGTACCGACCTGCCACGAACAAGGCCTGGGCATCGATCAGTATCGCTTCCCGCGCACCGTGTTCATGCCTGGCGAAGTCACCGCCGAACAACGGGCGTTCTATGTCGAGCTGATGCGCAAAGTCACCGAAACCCCTGAGTTCAAGGCCTACGTGAAGCAGAACGCCCTGGTGCCGACCTTCCTCGAAGGCGAGCTGCTGACTGCCTACATCGAAAAAGACACCGCCCGCGTCACGCCAGTGTTCAAGGAAGCCGGCTGGCTGAAAAACTGAAGTCGCCACGGCCGCCTGCCTGCGGGCGGCCGTGCCCTGCTGGAGATATGTTCATGTCCCATTCCTCGGATTCACCGGCACTGGTCGGCACCCGTTGGGTCGAACTCGGCCTGGCGTTGTTCACTACCCTGATCGGCGCGGTGGTGATGTACGGTAGCCTCGAACAAGGCATTGGCTGGGGCGATGCCGGCCCAGAGCCGGGTTACTTCCCCTTCTATATCGGCCTGATGCTCAGTGCCGCCAGCGTGGCCAACGGCCTGTTGACCCTGGTGCGCTGGCAGGCGCTCAGTGTTGCGTTCGTCAGCGGCAGTGCATTCAAGCAAGTGATGTCGGTATTCATCCCTATCGCGCTGTTCGTCGGCGCCATGCCCTTGACTGGCATCTATGTGGCCTCGGCGTGCTTCATCGCCTGGTTCATGTGGCGTGACAAGGTGCGCGCCAAACCTTATGGCAAGTTGATGATCGCCAGCGTGTCCCTGGGCGCGGTGCTCGCCAGCTACCTGATTTTCGCGCTGTGGTTCAAGGTCCCGCTGGATGCCGGCCCGATGGGCGACTGGATTGCCCTGGCCGGGAGAAACTTCAAATGAGCGAGTTCGATTCCCTGCTGCAAGGCATGAACCTGATCCTGACCCCGGGCCATATCGGCCTGATGGTGATCGGCGTGCTGCTGGGCATTCTGGTCGGTGTGTTGCCCGGCCTCGGCGCCCCCAATGGCGTGGCGCTGCTGCTGCCACTGACCTTCACCATGTCGCCGGTATCGGCGATCATCCTGCTGTCGTGCATGTATTGGGGCGCGCTGTTCGGCGGCTCGATCACCTCGATCCTGTTCAACATCCCCGGTGAGCCCTCATCGGTGGCGACCACGTTCGACGGCTACCCGATGGCCCGCGAAGGTCGCGCCGCCGAAGCCCTGACCGCTGCATTCAGTTCGGCGCTGCTCGGTGCGTTGGCCGGGGTGTTGTTGCTGACCTTCCTGTCGACGAAGATTGCCGCGTTCGCCATGTCCTTCAGTTCGCCGGAGTTCTTTGCGGTGTACCTGTTGGCGTTCTGCACCTTCATCGGCATGAGCAAGAACCCGCCACTGAAAACCGTGGTGGCGATGATGATCGGTTTCGCCATGGCAGCGGTCGGCATGGACACTGTGTCCGGCAACCTGCGCCTGACCTTCGACCAGCCGACACTGATGACCGGCATCAGCTTCGAAGTGGCGGTGATCGGCCTGTTCGGCATCGGTGAAATTCTCTGCACTGTCGAAGAAGGCCTGGTGTTCCGTGGCGAACATGCGCGCATCACACCGATGGTGATCCTGCGCACCTGGGCCAAGCTGCCGCGCTACTGGTGGACCATCGTGCGCAGCACCCTGGTCGGTTGCTGGATGGGCATTACACCAGGCGGACCGACCGCCGCATCGTTCATGAGCTACAGCCTGGCGCGGCGCTTTTCGAAAAACCGCGACAATTTTGGCAAAGGTGAACTCGAAGGCGTGATCGCTCCGGAAACTGCAGACCATGCCGCTGGCACCAGTGCCTTATTGCCGATGCTGACCCTGGGCATTCCTGGTTCGGCCACGGCAGCGGTAATGCTTGGCGGCTTGATGATCTGGGGCCTGCACCCCGGCCCGACGCTGTTCGTCGAGCAGCATGATTTTGTCTGGGGCCTGATCGCCAGCATGTATCTGGGCAACGTGGTCAGCCTGATCGTGGTGTTGGTTACCGTGCCGCTGTTCGCTTCGATCCTGCGCATTCCGTTCTCGATCATCGCGCCGATCATCATCATGGTCTGTGCCATCGGTGCCTACTCGGTCCACAACTCGTTCTTCGACGTGGTGTTGATGCTCGGCTTCGGCGCCCTGGGTTATCTGTTCAAGAAACTCGGCTACCCGATTGCGCCACTGGTACTGGCCGCTGTGCTGGGTGACAAGGCTGAAGATGCATTCCGACAGTCAATGCTGTTCTCCGACGGCCACCTGGGGATTTTCTGGTCCAACCCACTGGTGGGCAGCCTGACCACAGCGGCACTGCTGATGCTGTTCTGGCCGCTGATTTCCAGGGCACTGGGCGCCCTGACAGGCCTGCGCAAACCGCCCGTCGCCAAGACCAAATCCGTGCTGTGATACAGCAATGCTGGCAACGCCTGACATTTGTTGTCAGGCTTGCCGCAGTCTTTCATGCGAGCGCGGCCCATGACCCGAATTCCTGATGCCAACGTAATCCACAGCCGACTGCGTCTGCGCCAACTGCGGCTGATGCTGGCCCTGCAGGAATTCGGCTCGTTGCGCCGCGCCGCCGACCACATCGGCATGACTCAACCGGCAGCGACCAAGATGCTGCACGAAGCCGAGGATTTGCTCGGCGTCGAACTCTTCGAACGCTTGCCTCGCGGCATGCGCTCCACCCCATTCGGCGAGACGGTCATTTACTACGCACGCATGGTGTTCGCCGAACTCAGCGGCATGCGTGAAGAACTGGTCGCCCTGCAGTCCGGCAACCTCGGCCGCGTCGCGGTGGGAGCGATTCCGGCTCTCGCTTCAGGACTGCTCACGCGTACCATCGCAACCTTGAAACAAAGCCATCCGCGTCTGTCCATGAGCATTCAGGTCGACACCAGCGACGTGCTGGTACAAGCATTGCTGCAGGATCAACTGGATATCGTGCTGGGGCGGATTCCGGCGGGTGCCCGGGCCGAAGAATTGCTCTTCGACAGCCTCGGCGAAGAAGCCTTGTGCGTGATTTCCGGCGCGCACAATCCACTGGCGAAAGCGACTCAATTGAGTTGGGCCGAACTGCAAAACATGACCTGGGTGCTACAACAACAACCCAGCCCGATGCGCGCGATCATCAATCAGGTGTTCCACAATGCGCGGGTCGATATTCCCAGCAGCATCGTCGAAACCACCTCGATCATGACCCTGCTCTCATTGATCCAGCAGACCGACATGCTCGGTGTCACGCCGGTGTCGGTGGTCGAGGATTATCCTGGCCGTGATTTACTGGCGGTGCTGCCGATCAAGTTCGAAGCGCGCTTGCCGCCGTATGGCTTGATCACCAGGCGCCATCGCATTCAATCCTCGGCGATGCAGGCGTTCATGAATTCGGTGCGGGCCGAGCATGCGCTGAGCAAATGAAACGGTTCTTCAGGGATAACGCAAAACCTGCGGTAGCCGGCTTGCTGGCGACGGCATTCTGCCAGGCATTATTGATCGCCTGACAGAACGCTATCGCCAGCAAGCCGGCTCCTACAAGGGGAGCGCGTTTTAACCGGTTTTACGGAACACGAACACCAGACCAATGATGATCAGCAACATGCCGAGAATGCTCAGCATCGCCAGGCGATTACCGAAAATCAGGTAGTCCATGACTGCTGTCACCGCTGGCACCAGGTAAAACAGACTGGTGACATTCACCAGATTGCCCCGGGCGATCAAACGGTACAGCAGCAAGGTCGCCAGTACCGACACCACCAGCCCCATCCACAGCACCGGCACAATGAAGCCGGAGCCCTGCTCGAAGTGAAATGGCTGGAACGGCACGAAAATCCCGCACAACAGTAACCCGGCGAGGTATTGCACCGGCAGCGTGCCGAGGGGATTGTCGGTGATGCGTTTCTGCATGATCGAGCCGAAGGTCATGCTCGCCAGCGCCAGCAAACCAAAGAGCATCCCGGCCAACGACATGCCAGCCAGGCCGATACCCTGATAGACCACCATGATCAAGCCGCCCAGCCCCAGGGCCAGACCGAACATCCGGCTCCAGGAACGCTGGCGCTCCATCAACACCACGGTGAGGATCGGCTGCACGCCCATGATGGTCGCCATCACCCCGGGCGTGACTTTTAGGTCGAGCGCCAGCAGATAGAAAATCTGATAGGCCCCCAGTAGCACCACCCCCGTGGCCATCGCATACAGCATTGGCTTGCCCGCTTTGGGCAGCCTCAGCTTGAGCAACGGCACCAGCAACACCAGGCCGCACAACGCGATGGCGAAGCGAAACAACAGAAAGGCAAAAGGTGATGCGTGGGCCAGGCCCCATTTGGAGAAGATCGCCCCGCTGCTCCACAGCAGGACGAACAGACTCGTGGAAGCCGCCGCGAGTGCGGACTGTTTCGAAAGGACAAACATGAATACCACCTGTAGTCAGGCAAATAGCCAACTCAGCCGAAGCTGAAATTCAGTAGTTTTTTTCAAGCGGGCGCTTTGCAGGCGGGCACGGGAACAGCAGGAAAAAGCTGATCAGCCCGAAACGCCAACGCCCGGCGGTGATACGACTGCGTACACCGGCGTGCTACTGACAGGTGGGGGGTAATGACTGATCTGCCCCGGTTGCTGATTCCCGCACGGCACGACGCCAGCGTTGACCGCTGAATCGACTACCGCGTTTATGAGGGATGCAGGCATTGGGCTGATCTTTTTTAAGGAGTGAATAAGTGAGTCACTGGAGCTCACTGTGCGCCGACTATAACCAGCGCTGGGTATGGAATGCAATCAATTGGTCAAAAGCGCCGGGAGCCTGTAGAAGCCGGCTGGCTGGCGATAGCGCGCTGAGCAAAAATCAATGATGACTGATAAACCGCGATCGCTGGCAAGCCAGCTACAGGTCTGCTTCCCGGACAGATAATCACCCGAACAACCAATACCCCAGAAACGTCAGCCCCACTACCGCCAACACCGGGCGCATCGCGCCCGGATCAACCAATCGCCTGAATGCCGCCTTATGCCTGGTTTTCCTTCTCGGTGAACAGGTCACTGAACAGCATGCTCGACAGGTAACGCTCACCGGAATCCGGCAGGATCACCACGATGGTCTTGCCCTGCATTTCCGGGGTCTCCGCCAGGCGCACCGCGACAGCCATGGCCGCACCGCAGGAGATACCGCACAAAATCCCTTCTTCCTGCATCAAGCGCAGGGCCATGGCCTTGGACTCGTCGTCGCTGACCAGTTCGACCCGGTCCACGATCGACAGATCGAGGTTTTTCGGCACAAAACCGGCACCAATACCCTGGATCTTGTGCGGGCTCGGCTTGATCTCTTCACCGGCCAGCGCCTGGGTGATCACCGGCGAGACAGCAGGCTCCACGGCCACCGAGATAATCGGTTTGCCCCGGGTATTCTTGATGTAGCGCGAAACGCCAGTGATGGTTCCGCCTGTTCCGACACCGGCCACCAAAACGTCGACCGCACCGTCGGTGTCGTTCCAGATTTCCGGCCCGGTGGTCTTTTCATGGATGGCCGGGTTGGCCGGATTATCGAACTGTGCCGGCATGAAGTATCGGGATGGATCCCCAGCGACAATTTCGCCGGCCTTCTCGATGGCACCTTTCATGCCCTTGGCCGGTTCGGTCAGCACCAGTTCCGCGCCCAGGGCCTTGAGCACTTTGCGTCGCTCGATACTCATGGACGCCGGCATGGTCAGCATCAACTTGTAACCACGGGCGGCGGCGACGAAGGCCAGGCCAATACCGGTGTTGCCGGAGGTCGGTTCGACAATGGTCATGCCAGGCTTGAGTTTGCCGGTGCTTTCGGCATCCCAGATCATGTTAGCGCCGATCCGGCACTTGACTGAGTAACCCGGGTTACGCCCTTCGATCTTGGCCAGGATGGTCACGCCGCGCGGGGCGATGCGATTGATCTGCACCAGCGGTGTATTGCCGATGGAATGGGCGTTGTCTGCGTAAATGCGGCTCATGGCTGGGTCCTTACTACAGCATTTGATAAGCGCACAAAGGTATGCCTGTTACCTGTAGTCGTCCAGTCAGGTCGAACGTCCAGTTGTTACAGGAGTCAATGGCTTTAGATCGCCAGAGATTTGCCACCATGAAACGTCGATACAGTTGGCCCCTATGGACCTTCGCCGGCCTGATTGTGCTGCTGATTGCCCTGCATTTCGCGCTGCCCTATCTGGTGCGCGACTACCTCAACGACCGCCTCGCGGACATGGGTGATTACCGCGGCCAGATCACCGATGTGGACCTGGCCCTGTGGCGCGGCGCCTACAAAATCAATGGCTTGAAGATCGTCAAGGTCGACGGCAAGGTGCCGGTTCCGTTCGTCGATGCACCGTTGATCGACCTCTCGGTCAGCTGGCACTCACTCTGGCATGACCATGCGGTAGTGGCCGAGGTGACATTCGTCCGGCCTGAAGTGAATTTCGTCGACGGTGGCGCCAACAAACAGAACTCTCAAACCGGCCAAGGCACCGACTGGCGCGCCCAGTTGGGCAAATTGCTGCCGATCACCCTGAACGAAGTAAAGATCGATGACGGCAAGATCAGTTTTCGCAATTTCAATTCCAAACCTGCGGTGAACATGAACGCCACCAAGGTCGATGCCAGCATTTACAACCTGACCAATGTCGTCGATACCGAAGGCAAACGTGACGCACGCTTCGAAGGCAAAGCCCTGTTGCTGGGGCACGCACCACTTGAAACAAGCGCCACTTTCGACCCGCTGAGCAATTTCGAAGACTTCGAGTTCCGCCTGCGCGCCCGGGACATTGAACTCAAACGCATGAACGACTTCGCAGCGGCTTATGGCAAGTTCGACTTCAACGCCGGCCACGGCGACGTGGTGATCGAAGCGCAGGCGAAAAAAGCCAGGTTAACGGGCTATATCAAGCCGCTGTTGAAAGACGTCGACGTGTTCAACTGGCAGCAGGACGTGGAAAACAAAGACAAAGGGATTTTTCGATCCATCTGGGAAGCTATAGTCGGGGGCTCTGAAACCGTGCTGAAGAACCAGGGCAAGAATCAGTTTGCCACCCGCGTCGAACTGAAAGGCAACGTACATCGGCAAGATATCAGCGCATTTCAGGCGTTTTTGCAGATTTTACGTAATGGTTTCATCCAGGCATTCAATGCACGGTATGAGAATCCCAAGCCGGATGCTGGCTGAGTCAGGATGTGACGCTCCATTCAGAGACTGAATAAGCCGTCTGCGTTCACAGTCGACCGGACAGCGCGTTATAGTCGGGGCTGACATTTTATTGCGCCCCGCCCTGCCTTTTCAGGTCGGCGTTACCGTTCGAGGATTAGCAGATGAAGTTCGAAGGCACCCAGGCCTACGTCGCCACCGATGACCTGAAGCTGGCGGTGAATGCCGCCATCACCCTGGAGCGGCCATTGCTGGTCAAGGGCGAACCAGGCACCGGCAAGACCATGCTCGCCGAGCAACTGGCCGAATCCTTTGGCGCCAAGCTGATCACCTGGCACATCAAGTCCACCACCAAGGCTCACCAGGGCCTGTACGAGTACGACGCGGTCAGCCGCCTGCGCGATTCGCAACTGGGCACGGAAAAGGTCCACGACGTTCGCAACTACCTGAAAAAGGGCAAGCTCTGGGAAGCCTTCGAATCCGAAGAGCGGGTGATCCTGCTGATCGATGAAATCGACAAGGCCGACATCGAATTCCCCAACGACCTGCTGCAAGAACTCGACAAAATGGAGTTCTACGTTTACGAGATCGACGAGACCATCAAGGCCAAGAAGCGTCCGATCATCATCATTACCTCCAACAACGAGAAAGAGCTGCCGGACGCATTCCTGCGCCGCTGCTTCTTCCACTACATCGCGTTCCCGGATCGCACGACCATGCAGCGGATCGTCGACGTGCATTACCCGGACATCAAGAAAGACCTGGTCAGCGAAGCGCTGGACGTGTTCTTCGACGTGCGCAAGGTGCCGGGCCTTAAGAAAAAACCATCGACCTCAGAGCTGGTGGACTGGCTGAAGCTGCTGATGGCCGACAACATCGGCGAAGCGGTCCTGCGCGAACGCGATCCGACCAAGGCCATCCCGCCGCTGGCCGGCGCCTTGGTGAAGAACGAACAGGACGTGCAATTGCTTGAGCGCCTGGCGTTCATGAGCCGTCGCGGCAGTCGTTGATCATCCGGGGCAAAGACCATGCTGCTCAACCTGTTCAATGAAATGCGCGCAGCCAAGGTGCCGGTCTCGGTGCGTGAGCTGCTGGACCTGATCAACGCGCTGAAACAGCGCGTGACCTTCGCCGACATGGACGAGTTCTATTACCTGTCCCGGGCGATCCTGGTGAAGGACGAAAAGCATTTCGACAAATTCGATCGAGCGTTCGGGGCCTATTTCAACGGCCTGGAAAAACTCGATGATCACTTGCAGGCGCTGATCCCCGAAGATTGGCTGCGCAAGGAGTTCGAGCGTTCACTGACCGACGAAGAGCGCGCGGCGATCCAGTCCCTTGGGGGCCTGGACAAGCTGATCGAAGAGTTCAAGAAGCGCCTGGAAGAACAGAAGGAACGCCATGCCGGTGGCAACAAGTGGATCGGCACCGGTGGTACCAGCCCGTTCGGTTCCGGCGGTTTCAACCCCGAAGGCATTCGGGTCGGCGATGCCGGCAAGCGTCAGGGCAAGGCAGTCAAGGTCTGGGACCAGCGCGAGTACAAGAACCTCGATGACACCGTCGAGCTGGGCACGCGCAATATCAAGGTCGCCCTGCGCCGCCTGCGCAAGTTCGCCCGCCAGGGCGCGGCCGAAGAGCTGGACATCGATGGCACCATCGACCACACCGCCAAAGATGCCGGTTTGCTGAATATCCAGATGCGGCCGGAGCGGCGTAACACCGTCAAGCTGTTGCTATTGTTCGATATCGGCGGCTCGATGGACGCTCACGTGAAGATCTGCGAAGAGCTGTTCTCGGCCTGCAAGACCGAGTTCAAGCACCTGGAGTACTTCTACTTTCACAACTTCATTTATGAATCGGTGTGGAAGAACAACATGCGCCGCACCTCCGAGCGCACCTCGACCATGGACCTGCTGCACAAGTACGGTGCCGACTACAAAGTGATTTTCATCGGTGACGCCGCGATGGCGCCCTACGAAATCACCCAGGCAGGCGGCAGCGTCGAGCACTGGAACGAAGAAGCCGGTTACGTGTGGATGCAGCGGTTCAAGGAGAAGTACAAGAAGCTCATCTGGATCAACCCGTACCCGAAAGACACCTGGGGCTATACCTCGTCGACCAATATCGTGCGGGACTTGATCGATGACCAGATGTATCCCCTGACCCTTCGCGGGTTGGAGGAAGGGATGCGGTTTTTATCCAAATAGGAATGTATTGCCGGTAAGGGCCTCTTCGCGAGCAAGCCCGCTCCCACATTTACTCTGTGCCTTGCACAACGCCAATGTGGGAGCCGGGCTTGCTCCGGAGCGCGTTCCGACGATGCTTTTAGGGGTTCTGAAACCTGCGCAAATATTCAATCTGCTCGCGATACGCCACCTCCTGCACCACCGGGCGCAGCCGCACCTGCTTACCCGGCAGGCATTGCGCCAAGCGCGCCAGCGCCAACGGCGTCAACGCCCCCAGACGCGGATAGCCACCAATGGTCTGCCGATCATTGAGCAGGACGATCGGTTGCCCGTCCGGCGGTACCTGAACCGCACCCAGCGGGATGCCTTCGGAAATCATCGGCTTGCCCTGATACTGCAGCGCAGGGCCCAAGAGACGAATGCCCATGCGGTCGGAACGGCTGTCCAGACTCCAGGTGCTGTTGAACGCATCGAACAGACTCTGCCCGCTGAACTCACCGATTTGCGCCCCCAGCACCAGGTCCAGCGGTGTATCCAGGTTCAGGTCCGGTCGCTGATCTGCCGGTACATCGCGCAGCAGCATCAGCGGATTCCCCGAATAGCTCAACGAAGCACCTTGGCTCAATGGGCGACCCATGCCATCCAGCCCCCCCAGTTCTTCGCGGACTACCGTGGCGCTGCTGCCCAACACCTTCGGTGCGGCAAAACCACCCGGCGCGGCCAGATAGGCTCGGGCCCCAAGCAATGGTTGAGTGAATTGCAAACGCTGGCCCTTGTGCAGTCTGAAACTGCGCCATGGCGCCAACGCTTCGCCATCGACCTGCGCGCCCAGATCCGCTCCGGCCAGTGCCAGCAGACATTCGTCTTCGGCCACCAGGGTCAGCCCGCCGAGGGTGATTTCGATCACCGCTACATCCAGTGCATTGCCCAGCAGCCAATTGGCCCAGGCCATCGAGCACCAATCGACCGCCCCGCCCTGGGTCACCCCCAGGTGCCGCACGCCAAAACGCCCCGCATCCTGCAACAAGCAAAGTGGCGTGCTCGCTTCAATACTCAGACGGCTCATGCCTGGGCCTCCAATGGCGTGTCATCCCCGCCCAGATTGATGAACTCGGCGTGGCCGACCGCTTCGAAGCGCACCGTGTCGCCCGGCTGCATCAGGCTGTAGCCATCGCGGTGGCGGTCGAACAATCTGGCCGGGGTGCGACCGATCAGGTTCCAGCCCCCGGGGGATACCACCGGATAGGCCGCCGTTTGTCGTTCGGCGATGCCGACGCTGCCGGCTGCGACTTTCTTGCGGGGCGTGTTCAGACGCGGCGCGGCGAGGACCTCCTCCACCAGTCCCATGAACGCGAACCCCGGCGCAAAGCCCAGGGCGAAAACCTGATACTCACGCTCGCTATGACGGCGGATCACCTCATCCACCGTCAAGCCGCTGCGCTGCGATAACAGGCTCAGCTCCGGGCCGACGCTCGGGTCGTACCACACCGGCAGCACATGGCAAGCGCCGCGCTTTCTGGCATTGGGCGAAAGATCGATCAATGCCTGGGCGATCAACTCCCGGGCCTGGGACGGGCTCAATCCGCTCAGGTCAAAGTGCACCATCAAGGTGGTGTAAGAAGGCACCAGATCGATCAAATGCCCGGCAAACGCACTGCGCAGGCTTTCGCTGGCAGCGAGCATCCACGGCATGTTGGCTTCGGCGATTTCATCGAACAGGCGCACCATCAGGCAATCGAGCGCTACCACTTCAACCCGCAGTTTCATGAGGCGCTCGGCTGATTCAAGGCTGCACGGATACGTTGCACGGCGGCGACCGAACCGGCGTTGTCGCCGTGCACGCAAAGGGTGTTGGCCTGCAAGTGCAAGGCGCTGCCGTCACTGGCGGTGAGATGATCGCCACGGGCAATGATCAGTGCCTGTTCGACGACTTGCTCGGGATCATGATGCACTGCTCCCGGCAATTGTCGCGACAGCAACCTGCCGGCGCTGTCATAGCCGCGATCGGCAAAGGCTTCGAACCACAGGGTCACGCCGTACTCCTCGCCCAACTGCCGGGCGGCGCTATTGTCGGCAGTGGCCATCAACATCAACGGCAGGCTACGGTCATAGGACGCTACAGCCTGGAGCACCGCGCGCAATTGCGCCGGGTTGGCCATCATGTCGTTGTACATCGCGCCGTGGGGTTTGACGTAGCTCACCCGACCGCCCTGGGCCCGGCAAATGCCGTCGAGGGCGCCGATCTGGTAATGCAGAATGTCCTGCAGTTCCTGGGCGCTGTAGGTCATGGACCGACGGCCGAACCCGACCAGATCCTGATAGGCCGGATGCGCGCCGATTTGCACGCCGTGGCTCAGGGCCAGGCTGACAGTCTTGCGCATGACGCCCGGGTCACCGGCATGGAAGCCGCAGGCGATGTTGGCGCAGTCGATGAAGGGCATCACCTCGGCGTCCAGACCCATGGTCCAACTGCCGAAACTCTCGCCGATGTCACAGTTCAATAGCAGGCGGCTCACAGTGAACACTCCTGTAGGTTTTATTCTTCTTCGCTGTAATGCATCTACCGCGCAGGTTATCAGTTACTGAGCGTCCAGTTGCTTGCCACGGGTTTCCGGCAGGCTGAGTGCCGCCAGAATCACCACGCCGTAGGAAACCGCCGCGAACGCGCCGATCCCCACGCTCAATGGCACCGTCTGGCTGAGCAAGCCAATCAGCAACGGGAACAGCGCCGCCAGCGCCCGGCCGATGTTGTAGCAAAAACCCTGCCCCGAACCGCGAATCCGCGTAGGAAACAGTTCGGTCAGGAACGCGCCCATGCCGCTGAAGATCCCCGAGGCAAAGAAGCCCAGCGGGAAGCCCAGCCACAGCATGACGCCGTTGCTCACGGGCAATTGCGTATACAGCAGGACGATGGTGAACGAGCCGACCGCGAACAGGATGAAGTTCTTTTTGCGCCCAAGGATGTCAGTCAAATACGCACTGATGACATAGCCAACGTAGGAACCGATGATCACCATCGCCAGATAACCGCCAGTGCCGAGTACGCTCAAGCCGCGTTCGTTCTTCAGGAAAGTCGGCAACCAGGAGGTGATCGCGTAGTAGCCACCCAGAGCACCCGTGGTCAACAACGAGGCGCGGAACGTGGTGAAAAGCATGCCGGGGGCGAAGATCTCGTAGAACTTCGAAGGGTTGCTCGGCGCTTCCTTGGCTTTGGCCTGACGGTAGATTTCCGGATCCTTGACCAGTCGGCGAACGAAAATCACGAAAATCGCCGGCACAATGCCGAGAATGAACAGTGCGCGCCAGGCGTCTTCCGGTGGCAGCAGCGAGAACAGCACTGCATACAGAATCGCCGTCAGCCCCCAACCCAGCGCCCAGCCGGATTGCACCATGCCAACCGCCTTGCCGCGATCCTGGGCGCGAATCACTTCACCGATCAACACCGCACCGGCTGTCCATTCGCCACCGAAACCGAAGCCCATCAGGGTGCGCGCGATCAGTAACTGTTCGTAGTTCTGGGCGAAGCCGCAGAGGAAGGTAAAGAAGGCGAACCACAACACGGTCAGTTGCAAGGTGCGCACGCGACCGATGCGGTCGGAGAGAATCCCCGCCACCCAGCCACCGATGGCCGAAGCGATCAGCGTACTGGTGTGAATCAACCCGGCCTCGCCTGTGGTGATGCCCCACATGGCAATCAGGGTCGGCACCACGAAGCTGAGCATCTGGGTGTCCATGCCGTCCAGGCCATAGCCGATCTTGCAGCTCCAGAAGGTGCGGCGTTCCTGCTGATTGATGTTGCGATACCAGTCGAAGGGTCCCGGACGGGCGGTGGCTTTGGGGATGTCGAGGGTGTCGGGCGCACTCATGGCAAATCTCCGCGCATATTTTATTGGTATTGTTCTGAGCCCCGACGACGCCTATCGTGGGAACCGGATGCGTCGATTCTTGGATGTCCGGCCCCTTTGCGTCCAACTAATAAAACCCCGCCCCAGCCATAAGAAAACTTTATCCCCCGAGCTGATGACATGAACCTGAAGTTTCTAGAGACCTTCGTCTGGGTTGCCCGCCTCAAGAGTTTTCGCCTGACGGCAGACAAGCTTTTCACCACCCAGGCGTCGATTTCCAGCCGCATCGCAGTGCTCGAGGGCGAGCTTGGAGTGAAGCTGTTTCTGCGCGATTCCCGGGGCGTGAGCCTGACCCCCGAAGGCTTGAAAGTGCTCGATTATGCCGAGCGGATGCTGGACACCATGCAGGCGCTCAAGCAGTCGATCGAGACCCGTTCGAGCAAGGCCGGACGGGTACGCATCGGCGTCATGGACACGGTGATCCACACCTGGCTCAGCCCCTTGGTGGCGCAGATGACCGACCACTACCCGCTAGTGGAAATCGAGCTGGTGGCCGATACCTCGCTCAACCTCTGCGATCAGCTGCAAAAAGGCTTTCTCGATGTGATCCTGCAAACCGATCTGTTGCGCCAGGAAAGCGTGCGCAGCCTGGAGCTGGCCAGCCACCCCATGGGCTGGATCGCCGCCAGCAATTCCCTGTACAACCGCGAGTACTCAGGCATCGCCGACCTGGCCGGTGAGCGCATCATTACCTACTCGAAAAACTCCCATCCGCATCAGGAAGTGCTCGCCCTGATGCAGGCCAACGGCGTCATGGCGCCGCGATTGAACTGCGTCAATTCGGTGTCGGCGATTACCCGGTTGTTGCGTGACGGTTTCGGCATTGGCGCGTTGCCACCGGTGCTAGTCGCCGAGGAGCTGGCACGGGGGGAATTGTCCTTGCTCGACATCGACCAGCGACCGCCGGACCTGCAAGTGGTGGTGTCGTGGCGAGTGGGTGTGGAGTGGGTCGAGGAGATTGTGGCGTTGTGTCAGCAGGTGCTTGAAGACTATGCGCAGAAGGTGGGTGACGCTTACGTCACCTTGAGCAAACCTGCGGCCAGCTGAAAGCTAAAGATCGCAGCCTCGTTGCACTCGACAGTTCCTACAGGGGATCGCGTTTTCTGTAGGAGCTGTCGAGTGCAACGAGGCTGCGATCTGTTGATCTTTTTACAACCCGCGCAAATCCCGCTCTTCGATCGGCCGGCTCTGGCGCAGGCGCTTGCCGCCCAGCACCACCCAGTCGATCAGGCGGAACAGGCACTCCAGGCCGAACGACAGCAGCAACGCGCCGCTCATGCCCCAGATCATCGCCTCGGGTGTCAGCAGAATCTGGTAGCTGTAGCCGTTCCAGGTCTCCTTGCGAATATCCGGGTCGGCGGCCAGGACCACTTGCAGGACACGGATGTACCAAGGTCCCTGCATCGCCTGGAACTGCTTGTCCAGCGCCATCTGGCGGGTCAGCAGATTGCTCAGGCTGTCGGCATCGCTGCGAAAGATCGGGTCGTCGCTGGCGCGGTAATGGGCGACCAGGGCCTGCATGTCACCCTTGAAGAACTGATTGGCCGTGCCCTGGAAACCGCTCAAGCCGGCTTGCGCCTCGATCAGGTGCGCTTCGACCCGCTTGGCGTAATCGCTGATGAACCCCGGCACCTGGACACCGATCAACAGGCCCGCCGCAAACAACACCAGCCGTAGATAACTGAGCAACATGGGAGATCCTTATTCGGTCCGGCCCTGGCTGACGCATTCGCCGCGTCGCCACAGGCTCCATTGACCCGGTTCGTAGCGAGTCCAGGTTTCGTTTTCGGTCAGGGGTTCGGTGGCGATCACCGTGACCACGTCGTTGGGCGTGGTTTCGGCCTGAAAGTCGACAATCACGTCGACATCCTTCAAGCGTGCCGGGCCGAATGGAGCGCGGCGCGTGATCTGCGCCAGCTTGGTCGAGCAATAGCAGAACAGCCAGTCACCGTCACTGAGCAGGCAGTTGAACACGCCTTTACTGCGGTATTCGGCGCAGGCCGCCACCAGGTCCGGCAGCAATTGTTCGACCTCGACCGGCTCGGGGAACGCTGCACGCACGCGGTTGAGCAAGTCGCAGAATGCCGCTTCGCTGTCGGTATCGCCAACGGGGCGGTAGAAACTGGCGGCCGGCTGGAAGTCCGCCAGTTGGCCGTTATGGGCGAAACACCAGTTGCGCCCCCACAGCTCACGGACGAACGGATGGGTGTTGGACAGGCAGACCTTGCCGACGTTGGCCTGGCGGATATGCCCGATCACCACTTCGCTCTTGATCGGATAACGCTGTACCAGATTGGCGACTTCCGACTCGCAGCTCGCGGCCGGGTCCTGGAACAGGCGCAGCCCGCGGCCTTCGTAGAAGGCGATGCCCCAACCATCGCGGTGCGGGCCTGTGCGGCCACCGCGCTGCATCAGCCCAGTGAAGCTGAACACGATATCGGTCGGGACATTGGCGCTCATGCCCAATAACTCACACATGCTCGGATTCTCGATGAAGGCAGGGCAAGGTTACAAACGCGGTTCGACTCGCATACGCTGGGGATTGGCCGGCACAGGCGCACGACCGTAACGATCATCGCCGGCACCGCCGAACGGTTGATCATTTTCCCGGTCTTCGGCGCGGGCGGCGGCGTTGGCGGCCGCTGCCTGTTCCTTGCGGGCATTGGCAGCACGCTCGATCGGAAAGCGGATCGCGACAAACACCAGGTAGATTGCGAACGCGATCATGCCGTACATGAACAGATCGGAAATCGCCCGCCAGGCGTTGTTGCCGACCTTGAACAACAGATCAAGGGCGGTGATGGCAATCGATGGAGCGACCTTGGCCTTGACCGGGTCGATGATGGTCGGGCTGAACAGCAGCACGGCGACCAGCAAACGCAACGGCTCACGCAGCCAACGCCACATCCAGCGGGTGATGCGCATCCACACCAACAGGCAGCCTATGGCGGCGAAGGCGTAGAGGCCCCAGGCAATCAGATAGTCGTTCTCGGTCATGGTGTCCATGGCAAGGCAGGCAAAGAGGCGCTTATGATAACGGCTTTTCGCCCTTCAGGCTGCCCAAATCCAGCCAGCAACGTGCCTCACCCTGTGGGAGCGGGCTTGCTCGCGAAAGCGGTGTGTCAGAAAACATAGTCTCGACTGACACCCCTCTTCGCGAGCAAGCCCGCTCCCACAGGGGGTGATGCCCTTATTTCGTATACTGTCCGAGAGTCCTCCATGCCCCTATCCGCCACCCTTTGCGACGCTCCGATTGCCCACAAGGCTGAAGGCTCCGATCCCTACGCCTGGCTGCAGGAGCGCGACACCGAGGCAGTGCTCGACTACCTCAAGGCCGAAAACGCCTATCAGGAAGCACAAACCGCCGACCAGGCCGCATTGCGCGAGACCCTGTTCGAAGAGATCAAGGGCCGGATTCTCGAAACCGACCTGTCCCTGCCCTCGCCTTGGGGGCCGTACCTGTATTACACGCGCACCACCGCGGGCGACGAATACGCCCGGCACTACCGCTGCCCGCGCCCGGCAGATGACAGCCTGACCCTCGACGAAAGCCGGGAACAGCTGTTGCTCGACCCGAACGCACTGGCCAATGGCGGTTTCTTTTCCCTTGGGGCGTTCAGCATCAGTCCCGATCACCAGCGCCTGGCCTACAGCATCGACTCCAGCGGCGAGGAGATCTACACGCTGTTCGTGAAGGAGTTGTCCGACGGGCGTGTCAGCGAACTGGAGTTCCAGGACTGCGACGGCAGCATGACCTGGGCCAACGACAGCCTGACCCTGTTTTTCGGCGAGCTGGACGACACCCATCGCCCGCACAAGCTGTACCGCTATCGCCTCGATGGCACTGCGGCCGAAGAAGTGTTCCATGAGCCCGATGGCCGCTTCTTCATGCATTGCTATCGCTCCAGCTCCGAGCAGCAATTGCTGCTGTCCGTGGGCAGCAAGACCACCAGTGAAGTCTGGGTGCTCGACGCCTCCCAGCCCCAGCAAGCCTTTACCTGCATTGCGCCGAGGGTCGAAGATCACGAATACGACGTCGACCACGGTACGTTCGACGGTCAATGGACCTGGTTCATCCGCACCAACCGCGATGGCATCAACTTCGCCTTGTACACAGCCATTGATAACGGCGGCGCGCCGAGCGAGTCCGACTGGCAGAACCTGATCACGCACAGCGATACGGTGATGATCGATGGCGTCAGCCTCAATGCCGGCGCCATGACCCTGAGCCTGCGCATCGGCGGCCTGCCGATCATCGAGGTTCACCCCGAGGGTCTGCCGAGCTACCGCGTGCAACTGCCCGACGCTGCCTACAGCCTGCACGTGCAGAACAGCCTGGAGTTCCTCAGCGAGCGCATCCGCCTGCGCTATGAGGCATTGAACCGTCCGGCGCAGATTCGCCAGCTCGACCTGGCCACAGGCGAGCAGCAAGTCCTCAAGCAAACGCCGGTGCTCGGTCCGTTCGATGCCGACGCCTACGTCAGCCAGCGCCTGTGGGCGACCGCGCCGGACGGTACGCAAGTGCCGATCAGTCTGGTGATCAAGCGTGAGGACCTCGGCAAACCGGTACCGCTGTACCTCTATGGCTACGGCGCTTACGGCGAAAGCCTCGACCCGTGGTTTTCCCACGCGCGCCTGAGCCTGCTCGATCGCGGCATGGCCTTTGCCATTGCCCATGTGCGTGGCGGCGGCGAGCTGGGGGAAGCCTGGCATCGCGCCGGCAAGCAGGAGCACAAGCACAACACTTTCAGCGACTTCATCGCCTGCGCCGAACACTTGATTGCCGAGGGCTTCACCTCCTCTGCACAATTGGCGATCAGCGGCGGCAGCGCCGGTGGCCTGCTGATCGGTGCGGTACTCAACCAGCGCCCGGAGTTGTTCGCTGCCGCTATCGCCGAAGTGCCGTTCGTTGATGTGCTCAACACCATGCTCGATCCGGACCTGCCACTGACCGTGACCGAATACGACGAGTGGGGCAACCCCGAGGAGCCGGATGTCTATGAGCGGATCAAGGCCTATGCCCCGTACGAAAACGTCACCGCTCAGGACTATCCCGCGACCCTGGTGATCGCCGGCTACAACGACAGCCGTGTGCAGTACTGGGAAGCGGCCAAGTGGGTGGCGAAGCTGCGCGCGAACAAAACCGACGACAATCCACTGCTGCTCAAGACCGAACTGGGCGCCGGTCATGGCGGGATGAGCGGTCGATATCAGGGATTACGTGACGTAGCGCTCGAATATGGGTTTTTGTTCAAGGTTTTGGGCATTGCCTGAGGAACCTGGCCCGACGAAACGGTCTTAATTCCTGACGCCTCGGGCCGATACAACACTATCCCCCTGTGGGCGCCTTTGTGGTGAGGGGGCTTGCCCCCGTTGGGCTGCGAAGCAGCCCCAAACCCGGTGTCCTGAATTCATTCTGATAGATCGGGTGTGCTATGCGACCGCTACGCGGTCGAACGGGGGCAAGCCCCCTCGCCACAAAGCTCGCTCGTACATTAGGGGATTGCGGTGTATTCATAATCCAGCCAGTAAAAGACACTACAAAAAGACCGCAACGACATGTCAGAACCGACCTTGCTTAACAACGAAATCCGCGACTGGCTGATGGATTGCGGCCTGTTCAACCAGCTGCTGCCAGCGGACTTTGCCGCCGCCTCAGGCTACTTCAGCATCAGTGCCATCCCCCAGGGCGAAGAAATTTTCCAGGAAGGCGATGCCGGCAGCTTCATGTGCATCATCCACAGCGGCCAGGTGGCGGTACAGAAAACCACCGCCGACGGCCAACGGGTAACCATCGCCACTTTGCGCAGCGGTCGCTCGTTCGGTGAAATGGCTGTGCTCGACGGCGAGCGGCGCTCGGCCAGTTGCGTGGCGGCGAGCAACTGTCAGTTGCTTAACCTGGGTAAGGACTCACTGGAAAAAATGCTCAACGACGCGCCGAAAATCGCCGCGAAGATCATCCGTGCCCTCGCCGTTTCCCTCTCCAGGCGCCTGCGCATGGCCGACGGGCAACTGCTTTCACAGCAGGTTTAACCGCCCGGCGACTTGGCTTTCGGTGGTTGCGGTGTAAGCCCTGGCAACGGCTGGTCTTTGCTCGGCGGGCTGGGCATTTCCATCGGCACCAACGGCGGACCGCTGCTGCCTGGGCCAACCCTGGGCAAAGGTGCGGGGCTGATCTGCGGATATGGTGTAGGCGTCGCAGTGCCGGGAGCACCGAGCGTCGACGCGGGGCTGACAGGAATGGTTTGCAGCTGTTGGGCCTGCGCTGCAGTTATCGAGAGCGCGGCCAGGGCAATGACCGTTAGAATGGTGCGCTTCATCAATGGCTCCGTTGGCCTTGTCGTCATAAACAGGCTACTCCCAACTGCGTCGGTTTGCCCTCCTGAGTTCTGCCAATTTTCTTCAAGTGAGCCCCATGAAACGTTTTGTTCTGCTCGACACCACCCCTATTCCTGAAAACGGCGGCGCCCTGTGCCTGTTCGAGTACGGCGAGGATTTCGTCATCAAGATCCAGGGCGGTGACGGCGGGCAATTAATGAACACCCGTATGCACGGCTCCGAAGACGCCCTGGCCGAGATCCCTTGCCGCAAAGTCGCTGGCCGACCGAATTCACGGGTGCTCATCGGCGGACTGGGCATGGGCTTCACCCTCGCCTCCGCGCTCAAGCACCTGGGCAAGAGCGCCGAAGTGGTGGTGGCCGAGCTGGTGCCAGGCGTGGTCGAGTGGAACCGCGGGCCCTTGGGCGAAAAGGCCGGCAAGCCGCTGCTCGACCCACGCACGGTAATTCGCATGGAAGACGTCGCCAAGGTACTGCAAGCCGAGCCACAGGGTTTTGATGCGATCATGCTCGATGTCGACAACGGCCCTGAAGGACTGACCCAGAAGGCCAACAGCTGGTTGTACTCCGCAGGAGGCCTGGCGGCCTGCGCCAAAGCCTTGCGGCTCAAGGGCGTGCTGGCCGTGTGGTCGGCCAGCGCCGATCGGCAATTTTCCGACAAGCTGAAAAAAGCTGGCTTCAAGGCCGAGGAAGTCCAGGTCTTCGCCCATGGCAACAAAGGCACCCGTCACACCATCTGGATTGCCGAGAAGCTCAAGGGCTAGGCTAAACTTCACCCTATAACTGTCATTAGTCTTTCTACAAAGGTGAACCCATGAGTTCGTCCACCCCGACCAACACTTCGAAGCTGGATCGCATCCTTGCCGACAACCAGCGCGACAAGGAAATGGGCTACCGCGACAAAGCCCTGAAGATGTACCCGCACGTGTGCGGCCGCTGCGCCCGTGAGTTTTCCGGCAAGCGCCTGAGCGAACTGACCGTGCACCACCGCGACCACAACCACGACAACAACCCGCAGGACGGCTCGAACTGGGAATTGTTGTGCCTGTATTGCCACGATAACGAGCACTCTCGATATACCGACCAGCAGTACTTCGGCGAAGGCTCGCTGAGCACACCAAAAATCGCCAAGGCGACGCACAATCCGTTTGCGGCTTTGGCCGGGTTGATGAAAAAGGAAGACTGAAGATTTTTAGCGCCTGAACCGGCCCCTTCGCGAGCAAGCCCGCTCCCACAGTGGATTGGAGGTGAGCACTCAATTTATGTGCGCTTCAGGTCCAGTGTGGGAGCGGGCTTGCTCGCGAAGGCAATTGCGCAGACACCACTAATCTGCGAACAGACCACTGCCACCCATTCCCCGTATAATCGCGCTTTTTTCCTGAAAGGCGCTTCGCTCGTGGCAGACAAACGGTACAGCTGCATCGGTTTGTACAACCCAAAATCACCGGAGAACGTCGGTTCGGTGATGCGCGCCGCTGGCTGTTATGGCGTGGCGTCGGTGTTCTATACCGGCAAGCGCTATGAACGCGCCGCTGACTTCGTCACCGATACCAAGCGAGTCCACTACGACATTCCGCTGATTGGCATCGACGACCTGAAGAAAATCCTGCCCCTGGGCTGCGTGCCCGTTGCCGTTGAACTTGTCGACGGCGCCCGGGCGCTGCCTGAATACACTCACCCGGATCGCGCGCTGTACATCTTCGGCCCCGAGGACGGTTCGCTGGATCAAGAGATTCGCGACTGGTGCGAAGACGTGGTGTACATCCCGACCACCGGCTGCATGAACCTGGCGGCCACCGTCAACGTCGTGCTCTATGACCGCATGGCCAAGGGTCTCAATACCCGATCCGGGCCGAAATTCCGCTGAAGTGCCGCACATCCGATGGAACAAGCTGGCCGTTTCGGCAGTCAGCTTAACTATCCATTACTGAATCAACCCTTCCTGCCTGGAGTCAGATCATGAGCGAACTCAAGCGCGTCGAGCGTATCGAATCCACACCTTTCCAGAGCCCATCCGAGCAAAACGTGCAGGGCTGGGAACGCATCGGTTCCCTGGCGGGCGGCGTTGTGATGGTCGGTAAAGGCCTGCGCCGCGGCGGTATTTTCGGTTTGATCCAGGTGGCCATTGGCGGCGTCGCCCTGGCCCGCGGCATCACTGGCCATAGCTCGGCGAAAAGCCTGCTGGAAAAAAGCCGTCAGGACATGAACAACGTGCGGGCGAAAATCCAGCGGGCCGGGGAAGAGTTGAGCCAGTTGAAGGCCAATGCCGAGGCCGCGACAAAAACGGCAACTGTCACGGGCAATGATTCGCTGCAATCGCCGAAAGCCGGGGTCTGATCCAAGCGTTCTGGTGAGGCTGATGGCCTCATCGCCGGCAAGCCAGGTTCCACTTGTGGGAGCTGGCTCGCCAGCGATAGCCGAGTTACTGAAGCAACTCGGTATCCAGTACCTTCGACGAATCCCCGATCACACTCTCGCTGAGCTGCACAAACGCCTTGGTATCAACGTTCTCCAGGCGCATCACCCCACGCAGCACATCATCGAGCGAACGCTTGTTGTGGGTTTTCAGGCGAATCTCGCGATCCAGCTCTTGCAATAACACCACCGCCCTGGCCACCTGCGCCGGGCTCGCCGATTCAACGCGCAAGGTCGTGACCTTCTGGCCTGTCTTGATCAGCTTGGCGTGCAGACTTTCGTACCGCTCATCGCTCATGCCGCCGGCCCGCCGCACCAGTTCGATGGCGTAATACTCGGCAAGACCTTCGCTGATCCAGTCACTGCGCTGCGTGTCGTTGATTCTCCCGCACAGCTGAGCCAGTTCACGCACCAGGACGCTGGTGCCGCTTTCGCTGACCAGCGGCAGACGGCTGTTGAGGTAGATCGACTCATGTGCCGCCTGGCTGCCTCGCCACATGGGATCGCTGGCGCCGACAATCAGCAGTTTGGTCGGGTGTCGGGAATAAACCGCCTGTACCTGGGGCCAGACGAAGGTCAGCATGGTCAGCACATCCATGCGGCGCATGCCCTGCCCCTGGGGAGAGGCGACGGTGACTTCGGTTTCCCCAAGCCGCGTGCGCCGGCTGCCGAGGTGGCCGGCGAGCATCCAGCCCGTGGGCCGGTCGAACAGGCGGGAGGGATTATCGATGCGGAATTTGTTCGTGCCGATGCGCGGCCAGGCGGTTTCGACGCTTTTCCAGCCACTGGGCAGTTCAAACTCAAGGCGCGCCACCAATTCGACGCCATCCTGCTGATCGAGTCGGGCCGGCGGCACCAGGTCGTCACCGCGCATCAAGGCCCAGGTCGGGGTCATACGGCTATCGAAGCTGCCATTGTTGCGCCCGTGGCTGATGCGCACGCGATAGGTCAGGCTGGCCTTGTCGGCGCCTGGTTGCCAAACGCCCCGTGCTTGGCTGCCCGGCGTCAGCTGCCATTGGCCATCGGCCTTGAAATCACTGTAATGGCTGCCGTCACCAAGGTCGAAATCCAGACTGCGCACTGCCGAACCCTGGGCCAGGGTAAGGCGCACTTCGGCCTGATCGCTCTGCGGCAGCAAGCGCACGTGATAATCCAGATCAACCTTGTTCGCCGCCCACACGGGCGAACCCAGGGTCAGAAATCCACAAGCCAACGCCAGCCGCCATCCCACAGCCATACACACTCCTTCGTGAAACGCTAAAACCCCGGGCGATCAGCCCGCCCGGAAAATCAGGTGATCTTCCCAATCATCTTCCGGCACGCTGCCTTCGGCCAGCATGCGCCCGGACTGGGAGATGCGCTCGTGGTGCACGGCATCGCGATCACCGCACACCAGGTGATGCCACAGCGGCAGATCCTTGCCTTCGCTGACCAGGCGATAGCCACAGGTCGGTGGCAGCCACTTGAACTCGTCGGCCTTGCCCGGCGTGAGCTGGATGCAGTCCGGCACGAAGTCACGACGATTAGGGTAGTCAGTGCACTGACAGGTTTTCAGGTCCAGCAGTTTGCAGGCGATGCGCGTGTAATAGACGCTGTTGTCGTCTTCATCTTCAAGCTTTTGCAGGCAGCACAGGCCGCAGCCGTCGCACAGCGATTCCCATTCCTCTTGATCGAGTTGATCGAGGGTTTTGCGTATCCAGAACGGTTCGACTTTGGCGGCCATGGCTCGAGCATCAACATCAGGTGGTGAAAAGGCCGCCAGTCTAGTGCCCCCGGCCCGTTGGGCCAAGCATTGGCGACTGTCGGTACATCGCACTTGTCAGTTATTGCGCTGCCAAGTAGCTTTGCCAATCGCAAGGAGCCATACCCGCGTGCCATAAACGCTCGACCGCGTTGCATTGCAGTAGTCTGCCAGGCTCTCGACAAACCTCATCGCCCAGCTCAACTGCGCCCGCAGGTTTCAGACAACTCTCTTTCAAACGTAGCAAGGAATCTCTTGATGAGTGCCAACCCACGCGTTGCCGAATACGCCATTCACCCGCAGTTCACTGATCGCTGGTCCCCTCGCGCCTTCACCGGCGAAGCCATTCCCGTCGAGACCCTGCTGAGCTTCTTCGAAGCCGCACGCTGGGCGCCATCGGCGTATAACTCGCAGCCTTGGCGCTTTCTTTACGCCCGTCGCGATACACCGAACTGGGAGCGTTACCTGGGTTTGCTGAACGAGTTCAACCGCAGTTGGGCGCAACACGCCTCGGCCCTGGTGATTGTGATCTCGAAGACCACCTTCGCCGCACCCGGTGCCACCGAAGAAACCCCGGCCTTGTGGCATACCTTCGACACAGGCTCGGCCTGGGGCCACCTGGCGCTGCAAGCGAGCATCAGCGGCTGGCACACCCATGGCATGGCCGGCTTCGACCAGGAACTGACCCGCAAGGAGCTGAACATTCCTGAAGGCTACGCCCTGCACGCCGCCGTTGCGGTCGGCAAGCTGGGTGACAAGGCAAGCCTGGCGGACTACCTGCAGGCCCGCGAAGCGCCAAGCCCGCGGCAGCCGCTGAGCGAGCTGGCGGCCGAGGGTGATTTCACCCTCTAACTCCCACAGCATCCCCTCCTGTGGGAGCGGGCTTGCTCGCAAAGGTGGTGAACCAGTCGACATTTATGCTGGCTGACACACCGCCTTTGCGAGCAAGCCCGCTCCCACAGTCGATTGGGGTGATTTTAATACCCGCGATCGAAATCCACTTCCCCGCGCATCCCTTCGCCCGCCTGATACGCCCGCAGGTTCTCGAGGAACAGCTGTACCATCATCGCAGGTGAAGTCGGTGCCGAGCTGTGGCCGGTCAACAGCAACCCCCAGGCAGTCCAGAATGGGTGTCGTTGCGGCAACGGCTCCTGGCGGCACACGTCGATTATCGCGCCAGCCAGATGCCCTTCTTTCAAGGCCTCGACCAGGTCCGCATCGACCACGGCGACACCGCGTCCGACGTTGATAAACAGCCCGGTCGGCTTGAATTGCCTGAACAGCGCGGCATCGTAAATATCGTGGGTGTCCGGGGTATTGGGGAGCAGATTGACCACATAGTCCGCGTCGCCGACCAGTCGCGGCAGATCCGCCAGTGCACCGACTTCGATAAAGGGGGCCTGCTCACGGGCGCTGCTGGCGATGCCGTACAGTTCAACGCCAAACGGCACGAGGAACTGCGCCACACGCTGGCCGATATCACCGGTGCCCACAATCAGCACCTTGCGCCCCGCCAGACTGCGGCTTGCGCGATTGTCCCACTTGCGCTCGACCTGGCTGACCAGTCGCGCCAGCACTTCACGTTCATGACCGAGCATGTAGGTCAGTACATATTCGGCCATGACCTGACCGAAAATCCCCACTGCGCGGGTCAGCCGATAGTGGCGAGGCAAACCGTCGGCCAGCAGTGGAGTGATGCCTGCCCAGGTCGATTGCAGCCATTGGGGCTGGTGGCCCTGACGCAACAGCGTGGCCAGCAGATCAGGTTGACCAAGCCAGACCGGGCAATCGGCGGCCTGACTGGCCAGTTCGGCGGAATCACCGCTGGTCAGCACCTTCAGATCCGGCGCAGCCTCGCGCAACAACCGGGCGTAGACGGGGTGGTCGTGTTCGGCAATCAGAACGCGCATGCTTCAAACCTTTCAAAAACAGTGCAGATGGCCGCCGACAACGCTTCACAACGTCGTCACGGCCACCGCGAAAATCCTTCCAGTGTTTCATAAAGGCTCTGAACAGAACCTGTCTGGGTTTTACATCGGGTCGTTGCGGCGCAGCAGTTCTTCCGGCAAGTGCTCGATATATTCATCCTCGGCCGGAGGCATCTGCAGGTGATAACCCTGTTTTTCCAGGTTCTCCAGCACGACGGCAATGTCTTCGCGCGACAATTTGCGCTCGGGCGTCAGCACCAGGTCAAAAGCATGGATGGCTTTGCCGAAGGCGGCCATCAAAGTCTCCGGCACGCGCTCCAGAGCATCGCTCTTGAGCACATACAGGTACATTTCGTTTCTCTTCGAGCTGCGGTAGATGGAGCAAATACGTTTCAAGGCTGTTCTCCGGCGGTGGCCAGGCTGTCGAGCAGCGCCTGGCCCATCAATTCGCGGCGCCAGCCACGCAGCGAATCAGGCAATTGGTAGGGACCATTGGGGAAACCGCTCTTGAGCAGCGCTTCCAGGGTTTTCTTGCGCAGCATCAGTTCCGGCGCGATGTTCAGGCGCTCGGCCTCGGCCTGGCCGATGGCTTTGAGTTGCTTGAGCAATACGGCAGCGTCCACCGGCAACGGCTCCGGCACGGCTGGCGGCCACTGATCAGGCGACACACTGCCAGAGCGCTTGATCAGATCAAGCAGAAACTCGCCGTCCTGACGCACGGTACGCGGGTGCATGTCTTCGATTTTCGCCAAGGCACCGAGGTTGTCCGGCTGCGTGCGCGCCAGTGGCCACAGTGAGTGTTCACGAATAATACGATTGCGTGGCAAATCACGGGCCCGGGCTTGCTGTTCGCGCCAGGCGCAGAGTTCACGCAGTACGGCGAGCTGGGCGCGGGACAGTTTCCAGGCCAGCTTGGCGTCGCGATAGACCTCGTATGGGTCGGTTTCGCGGCGCAGGTTAGCCACCAGCTCGGCACCGTCCTCGAGCACCCAGGCGTATTTGTCATCGGAAAGCTTCGGACGTAGCTGTACGAAAACTTCCGCCAGGTGCAAGGCATCTTCGGCGGCGTAGCTGATCTGGGTGTCGGACAACGGCCGCTGCAGCCAGTCGGAACGGGTTTCACCCTTGGGCAGGTCGATGCCGAGCACTTCCTGCACCAGTCGCGAATAGCCCATGGAGAAACCCAGGTTCAGATACGCGGCGGCCAGTTGTGTATCGAACAACGGGGCCGGCAGGCTGCCGGTCAGGCGCAACAGGACCTCGAGATCCTCGCTGCAGGCGTGCACCACTTTGACCACGGCCGGGTTTTCCAGCAGCGCGGCCAGGGGTTGCCAGTTGTCGATGGTCAGCGGGTCGATCAGGTAAGCGCGAACGCCATCGCCAATCTGCAGCAGGCCGGCGATGGGGTAGAACGTGTCGACCCGCATGAATTCGGTATCGAGGGCAACGAATGGCAGCTGCTGCCACTCGGTACAAAGCCGACCGAGGCTATCGTTGTCGCGAATCCAGTGAATATCGATGGCCACACGGCTCTCCCTTGAAGAATGGCGCGCAGTATATATCGCCCCCGGCGATTTCCGCGCATCCACTGAACAAGAGCGTTAGCGAAAATTCGTGCCTGATACCAAGAATAGTCCGACAAATCGACGCTAGCTGGCCTTGCCCAGTACGTAAACGCGCATCCGCGCGCAACCGGGCAGGAAATCCTGTTGGTTGAGCAAACTGAAACCCGCCTGCCGGATTTCGTTTTCCACTTCGGCCTTACCCGGTAACGACCGGGTCGCGACACCCTCCCCGTCGCAATGTTGTCCCTGGAAGCGACCATCGAGGTGGACCGCCACAATCACTGTATCGCGGCTGACCCGATGGAACTCGCCAAGCATCGCCAGACGAAGTTCGCGGGTGGTGAGGTGTTGAAACACTTGCATGCAAAAAATGCAGTCAACCGCATTCTCCGACAAGCCGATGGCGAAAGCCGAGCTTTGAAAGGTCTTGACCCGTTTGAACAGACTCTGTGGATGGTGGGTGCGCGCATGATCGAGAATGTCCTGGGACGGATCAGTCGCAAGAATCACTCGATTGGCGTGCCCGGCCAGTACCGGCCAGTATCGCCCGACTCCACAGGCCACATCGAGGATCAGACCGGGTTCACCAGCGACCTTGAGCGCATTACGTACCAGCCGCTCCTCGCGCCAGTACCGCAGACGCTCGACCAAGCCTGGCGTGTGCGGCTGCAGGCAGACGCGCGCGTGCTCCTGATCGTAACGCCGGGCAATTTCAAGCTCGAAGGCGGATGGGGGCTGGAAGGACATGTGCAATGGCTCTTGGAGAAGGATTACAGGCCGCTGGTCGGCGGCCGTCGCGTGAGACAGGGTCGAAGCAATCAATCCTTGGCCAACACGCCATCGATCACCGCGCCGCGACATCCGGCAAACATATCCAGACCCTGGTTATAAACCTTGCTGTCGACCTCCAGCAGGCCGAGCATCGAATGAAACAGGTTGTCCTGACTCAATGGCATTTCCCGGCTCAGTTGCAGGCAATGAGTGTCCACCGAAAACGACTTCTGATAGCTGTCGGAGAACCAGGCCAGCATCGCCACATGCTTTTGCTGGTCTGGCGCCAGCATGTAAGGCGTGCCATGGAGAAACAGGTTGTATTCACCCAGGGACTCGCCGTGGTCCGACAGATAAAGCATGGCGGTATCGACCTTGTCCTGGTTCTTGCGCAACAAGTCGATCAGGGTCGACAACACATGGTCGGTATACACCAGGGTGTTGTCGTAGCCATTGACGATACTTTCGCGACTGCAGTTGTTCAGCGCGTTACTTTCACAGACCGGGGTAAAGTGTTCGAACTCTTTCGGGTAGCGCTTGAAGTACTCCGGACCGTGGCTGCCCATCTGGTGCAGGACCAACACCGTGTCCTTATCCAGCGTATCGATAAAGTGCTGCAAACCCTGCAGGAGGATTTCGTCGCGACATTCACTGTTGGCGCACAGCACCGGGTCTTTCAGGTTGCTGACGTCGTCGAGGGTGACGCGATCGCAGGTACCCTTGCAGCCTGACTGGTTGTCACGCCAGATCACGTCGAGGCCGGCGCGCTTGAGTACATCCAGCAGGCCTTCTTCATTTTTGGCCTTGCTTGCGTCGTAATTCTTGCGCCCCATATTGGAGAACATGCAGGGCACCGACACTGCTGTTTCAGTGCCGCAGGACTTCACATCGGTAAAGGCAATCAGGCCAGCTTCCTTATCCAGTTTCGGCGTGGTGTCGCGGTTATAGCCGAGGACGCCAAAGTTCTCCGCCCGGGCACTTTCACCGACCACCAGCACCGTCAAGGACTTGCGACCATGGGTTCGCCAGGCAGGATCGCGGCGGGCGTCTTCACCGACTCTGACAAAAGGCTGGCGTGCTGATACGACCTGCTCGCTCAAGTAACCGGCGGAGGCACCGATGTAGTTGCTCGGAACTGCCATCAAGTGCAGTTCATGGTGATTGCGAAACAGTGAAGAAAGGCCTTGATAGTTAACCAGCGCGACACCACCAATGACCGCCGCCGAGGCAAACATCACGAGTGCCTTGCTTAATAACTCACGATGCCAGCGTCGATAGCTTATCGGAGTTTTCCACAACAACCAGGTTGGCAATACGCCGAGGAAAAAAATATAAGCAAGCAACTTGAACGACAGTAAGTCGCGCACTTCCGTGGCATTGGTTTGAGCGAAGTTGCGCAACATGCCAACGTCGATCAAGACGCCGTATTGGCCCATGAAATAAGTAACGCCCGCGCTGATCATGAACAGCAGGCTCAGCACCGGTTTCAGCACCGGCCGTAAAGCCAGAAAGGTCAGGAAAATATTGAAGGCGGCGAAGATCATCACCCCGAATGCCACCCGCATGGCAATGCCTTTACCGTCAGACGCGGTGATTTCGAACAGGTGCTGCCACAGCACAAAATTGAAGCCAATTAACAAAAATGCGCTGGCAATCAGTGTCACCCACTCGGGGCGCACGGTTTTGATCTTAAACATGAGGCTCGGCTATTCCTGAAGATAGGTGCCTTCGGCAAATGTGAAAAATTCATTTACCGTGACAGTACTCATGCTAGAAAGCCGACCATCAATTTTTTGTGAAAAAGAAGCCAACGATTAGTTGGCTCTTAATAGGATTCTAACGTTTACGCTATTTGAGAATAATTAACTTTAATTCAGGCCTGATGCAAATACCACCGCCAATCCTGTTCCCCGACCTCCCCCATGAACTGGCGATACTCGGCGCGCTTCACGGCCAGATACACACCAAGGAATTCACTGCCGAACGCATCCTTTGCCCAATTCGACGCTTCCAGTGAACGCAGCGTGGTCAGCCAGTCGGTCGGCAACAGCTTGCTGGCCTGGGCGTAGCCATTGCCCTCGACCGGCGCACCAGGATCAAGTTGCTCACGGATACCCCGATGAATCCCGGCCAGAATCGCCGCCGCCGCCAGATACGGGTTGGCGTCGGCGCCACAGATGCGGTGTTCGATATGTCGGGAGAACGCCGGACCACCGGGCACGCGCAAGCTGACGGTGCGGTTGTCCACACCCCAGGTGGCTGCCAGCGGCGCATAGCTGTTGGTCTGGAACCGGCGGTAGGAATTGGCGTTGGGGCAGAACAGCAGCAGGGAATCGAGCAAGGTAGCGAGCATGCCACCCACCGCCTGCCTGAGCAGGGGTGTGCCGTCCGCGGCTTCGCTGGCGAACAGATTGTTCCCCTCCTCGTCCGCCAGACTGACGTGCATGTGCATGCCGGTGCCGGCCAGATCATCGAAAGGCTTGGCCATGAAGCAGGCCGTCATGCCGTGCTTGTGGGCGACGCCCTTGACCAGGCGCTTGTAACGCACCGCTTCATCCATCGCCTGCAAGGCATCGGTGCGGTGCTCCAGGGTGATTTCCACTTGTCCCGGTGCGTACTCGGAAATCGCCGTGCGCGCGGGAATCCCCTGGAGTTTGCAGGCGTTGTAGAGGTCGGCCAGAAACGGTTCTATCTGCTCCAGCTCACGCAAGCCGTAGACCTGCGTCCCGCGCGGGCGACCGCCGTCGACATCCCGCGCCGGTTGCGGCCGGCCATGACTGTCGCGTTGCTGATCGAGCAGGTAAAACTCCAGTTCGGCGGCCATGACCGGGTAATAGCCATCGGCGTGCAGGCCTTCAATGACTTTCGCCAGCAAGTGCCGGGGATCGGCGATGGTCGCCGGCATGCCTTCAGTGGGGTGCATGCTGACCTGCACCGCCGCTGTTGGAATCAGACGCCACGGCATGCGCGTCAGACTGCCGCTGATCGGGTAAGCCCGGCAATCGATATCACCGACATCCCAGACCAGCCCGGAATTTTCCACATCATCGCCGTTGATGGTCAGGCCCAGGATGGTGCTCGGCAGTGGCCGACCACTTTCATACACCGCCAGCAATTCATCCCGATGCAGCAACTTGCCCCGGGGCACACCGTTGTTGTCGAGGATGAACAACTCGAACATCTCGATATCCGGGTTCTGGTCCAGGAATGTCAGGGCTTCTTGCTTGGTGGCAAAGGTGGTCGTGGCACAACTCATGAGAATTCTCTTTTTTCCGCGTCGGGCAAACGCGCAGGCGCTGCCGCTTTGATCCGGCGCGCAGCGCGGGACCTGTAAGAAGATCAACGGGAAATGCAAAAATCCGGCGGGCGCGCATGGCGACAGTGCCATAACGCCCAGAAGGCCAATTCAGAAGGGAGTGCAGAGAGACTGGGGGCGGTGGCGCACGTAAATCGACGACCAAGGCTCGACGCTCGAACGCCGTTGCATGCCTTGTAGTGGATTGTGACTGGCCAACCGTCCATAGAGCGAACCGAGTAAACAGATGAGCAGCAGCGTCACACGGCGGCTTGAGGGGTTAAATCGGGATTTGAAGAACTTTGGTTGTGAAACGACTAAACATCTCCCGTACATCCCGGGCTTTTTGTGGGAGCGAACCTGCTCGCTCCCACAGTATTTTGTGTCGTTTAGCGCAACGCCAAACAGGCAACCACCTGAAATTCAGCCGTTGATAGCCGCCTTGCTGTAGGAGTCCCGATCAATATCAAGAATCTCCACACACAACTGAACCTCCACCCCGGCCGGCCACTCACACAAATCCTGCACCACCGCCAGCAGGCTTTCAGACAGCTGCTTCTTGATCTGCGCCGAGCGGCCGCTCAACAACGCCAGCTTCACATGCACGAATGCCCGCTCGGCCAATGCCGTTCCGACCTTGAATGCCTCAACCTTGACGGCGCGGCTCTTGATGTCGAATTCAGCAGCAAACTGGCCGGACCCCACCAGCGTATTGTTCAGCCGCATCAACGCCACATCGGCATTCAGCGCAGGCAGGTTGGCGGTGTATTCCATGTGCAGGTGAGGCATGAGGTAGCTCCTTAAGGGGTCCGAAGGTCGTACGTATAACACGGCAACACGCTGTTCACTCGGGCGGCGGCAACACGTCACGCTCGCTCATGAAGGCTTCCAGGCGCGAACGCAACCAGCGCTCGGCGGGATCGGTATCGACATGACTGAGCCAGACCATGGACAGATCCAGGGTCGGTGTCTCGAAAGGAAAGGGTTCCTTGAACAACAACCCTGATGCTGCCATCGCCTCGGCAGTGTAGTCCGGCAGGCTGGCAATCAGGTCAGTCCCGGCGAGCAAGGCCGGCAACGCGCTGTACTGCGGCACCGAAAGCACCACCTGACGGCTGCGACCTATCTCTGCCAGCCACTCATCGGCATAACCACTGACATTGGCGGTGTGCGACACCAGCACATGCGGGCGCGAACAATATTCATCGAGGGTCAGCGGCGCATCAGAGGCATCGGCGCGCAGAATGCTCGGCTGGATATGGCGCAGCAACTTGCGCTTGGCATTGGCCGGCAAACCGCGTGTCTGACTGATACCCACGGTGATATCGCCGGACGCCAGCAGATCGGGAATCCGCCAGTAATCGACGTGCTGCACGACAAACACCACCTTCGGCGCTTCCTGGCGCAGGGCCCGCAGCAACGGCGGCAACAGGCCAAACTCGACGTCGTCGGACAGCCCGATGCGAAAGGTCATGGTGCTGCTGGCCGGATCGAAGTCATGGGTCAGGCTCAAGGCCACCGACAACGAATCCAGTGCCGGCGACAGGTGCCTGATGATTTCCTCGGCCCGCGCCGTCGGCTCCATGCGATGGCCGACTCGAATGAACAACGGATCATTGAACATCGCACGCAAGCGATTGAGCGCAGAACTGATGGTCGGCTGACCGAGGAACAACTTCTCCGCCACCCGCGTGACGTTGCGTTCGAGCATCAAGGTCTCGAACACCACCATCAGGTTGATATCGGCCTTGCGTAGTTCGTTGCGATTCATTCCCTGCCCTCGATCCTTAGCTGCCGACAGTTTAGGTAGCTGGGGCAAGTGGCGTCTACGCAACTCAAGTGCCAATGCTCGCCACCTTCCTACCCTTTGTGGGCCATCGCATACAGAAATCCGTAACGCTCCAAGACGTAGTCAACGATTACATAGAGGCCCATCGTGCCGATTGGAAAAACGTCAAACATGCTCAGCAGTGGACGAATACACTGACTACTTACGCCGCCCCCATTATCGGTGAGCTAGCGCGCATACTCCAACACCACTTCCAACGGATGACGCAGCTGCCTGTCGGTTAAGCGCTTTACCTGGCTGCGGCAGGAATAACCCGTCGCCAGCGCTTCGCCCTTTTTATCCAACTGGCCAGCCCATGACTGCTCGAAAATGGTCCGCGAGGTGTTCTGATTCCGCGCCTCATGGCCGTAGGTGCCGGACATGCCGCAGCAGCCGGTCGCCTCCGTCACCAGCTTGAGCCCAAGCCGGGTAAACACGGTTTCCCATTGCGCAGTACTGGCCGGGGCATTGGTCTTCTCGGTGCAGTGCGCCAACAAACGGAATGTCTGGGTAGCGGGAGGCGAGTTTGCGGGCAACACATCGAACAGCCACTCCTGCGGGAGCAAGACTTTCGGGCAATCATTGAGCCCTGGTACTTTCTGATATTCCTGGCGGTAGACCAGCGTCATCGCCGGGTCCAATCCCACCAGTGCTACGCCGCAGTCGGCGAGAGCCTTGAGTTGATTGCCGTTGCGGATCGCCGCCTTGGCGAACGCTCCGAGAAAACCCTGCACGTGCAAAGGCTTGCCGTTGGGGCTATAGGGCGCCAGAAACACCTGATAACCCAATTGATGAGTCAATTGGATAAAGCTCGCCAGCAACGGCGTTTCGAAGTAACGGGTGAAGGCGTCCTGCACCAACACCACGCTGCGCTCACGTTGTGCCTCGGTCAGTTCGCGCAGGGCTGGCACGCTGGCGACCGCGACGTTGCAGCGGGTCAAAGTGCCCTGCAAGTCATGCCGGTGGATCAGTGGGCTGTCGAGCATGCCGACTTGTCGCTCAAGAAGGCGGCTCACCCATTTCGAGCCCATCACTGCGTTGTACAGGCCCGGCGCGTAAGCCATGTATGGAATCGTGAACTCCAGCGAGCCGATCAGGTAGTCACGCAGAGGACGTTGATAGCGACCGTGGTAAAGCTCCAGAAAACGCGAACGGAACTCCGGGACGTTGACTTTGACCGGGCATTGTCCCGCGCAGGATTTGCAGGCCAGGCAGCCCGCCATCGCGTCATAGACTTCATGGGAGAAATCCGCCTCGCCGCGCGAACGCGCCAGGTTATTACGCAACCTTGTCGGCAACCCGCTCAACCACGACAACTTGCCCCGGGCCGCTTGCAATACATCGATATTGGCCGCGCCTTGCAAGCGCAACCACTCGCGAATCAACGACGCCCTGCCCTTGGGCGAATGCTGCCGCTCACGTGTAGCTTTCCACGACGGACACATCGCATCGTTGGGGTCGTAGTTGTAGCAGGCGCCATTACCGTTGCAGTGCATCGCGGTGCCAAAGCTTTGCCAGACACGCTCATCAATCTGCCGATCCAAATCACCCCGCAGCGAAACTTCGTCAACCTTGAGCAAACCTTGGGCAGCATCTGGGGGCGTGCAGATCTTCCCGGGGTTGAACTGATTGTGTGGGTCGAACGCACCCTTGAGCGATTGCAACGCCGGGTACAGCTCACCAAAAAACCCGGGAACGTATTCCGAACGTAAACCTTTGCCGTGCTCGCCCCACAGCAGCCCCCCGTAACGTTTTGTCAGCTCGGCCACAGCATCGGAAATCGGTTTGACCAGTGCGGCCTGGGCCGGGTCTTTCATGTCCAGCGCCGGGCGCACATGCAACACGCCGGCATCGACGTGACCGAACATGCCATAGCTCAGGCCATAACTATCGAGCAATGCACGAAACTCAGTGATGTAGTCGGCCAGTTTCTCCGGCGGCACGGCGGTGTCTTCGACAAATGGCTGTGGCCGAACCTCGCCTTCGACGTTGCCCAACAGTCCGACCGATCGCTTGCGCATGGTGTAGACGCGGGACACGGCTTCGGCGCCTTCCGCCAACGTGTGGCCCAGCCGCTCGATCGTCGTGTCGGCCTTCAGATGCGCCACGAAAGACGCTACGTGAGCGTTCACTTGCGTCACGTCGTCACCGCTGAACTCAACCAGATTGATGCCCAGCGTCGGGCGCTCGGCGTCCGTCGGAAAATACTCGGCGACGCTATGCCAGACGATGTCTTTCATCGCCAGCAGCAACACCCTGGAGTCCACGGTTTCGATGGACAACGGCTTGTGCACCAACAACGCATTGGCATCGCGCAGCGCATCCATGAAGCTGCCGTAACGCACGTTCACCAGCACTGAGTATTTTGGAATTGGCAGCACGTTGAGCTTGGCTTCGACAATGTAGCCCAATGACCCTTCCGCACCGCAGAGCACACTGTTGAGGTTGAAACGCCCTTGCTCGTTGCGCAAGTGCGCTAGGTCATAACCGGTCAGACAACGGTTGAGCTTGGGAAACACCGCCTCGATCAGATCGGCCTGGGTGTCATGAATACTGCGCGCCACCCGATACACATGGCCGATACGGCCGGGCTGCGTGCAAGCCGCCTCCAGTTCCGCATCTGACAGCGGCTGGCTGTGCAAGCGCTCACCACCGAGCAGCACGCTATGCAATTCCAGAACGTGATCACGGGTCTTGCCATAGGTGCAACTGCCCTGGCCGCTGGCGTCGGTGTTGATCATGCCGCCGACGGTGGCACGGTTGGACGTCGACAACTCCGGCGCGAAGAACAGCCCGTGAGGCTTGAGCGCGGCATTGAGCTGGTCTTTGACCACGCCCGCCTGCACCCGCACCCAGCGCTCGGCGACGTTGATTTCGAGGATGGTGTTCATGTGCCGCGACAGATCGACCACGATTCCATCGGTCAATGACTGCCCGTTGGTACCGGTGCCACCACCGCGCGGGGTCAGATTGATCTGGCGAAAGCGTCGCTCGGCCATCAAGGTCGCGATGCGTACGATGTCATCCACATCCAGGGGGAACACCGCCGCTTGCGGAAGACGCTGATAAATCGAGTTATCGGTCGCCAGTACGGTACGGGTGGCGTAGTCAGCGCTAAGCTGACCGCGAAAGCCGCTGGCACGCAGGGCTTGCAGAAATTCCGGGTACTGTGCCGCAAGTGCAACGGTAGGCAACTGAGCGATCATCGCAGGCGGGTCTCTTGTTGGTCTAATCACGGAAAACTCAAAACACTTGTCGCCTGAGCATTAATGGGTCAGCCTCAGGTCTTCAGCTACACCAATGATCCTGTAGGATCCGGCACCAGACAAACGGATAATCCTGCCGCTATCGATGACTTTTACGAATGAATTACCGTCACCTCACCCCTTCAATGTCGTTGCTGCTGGCTTTTGAAGCCGCCGCCCGACATGAAAGCTATACCCGTGCAGCGATGGAGCTCTCACTGACCCAAAGCGCCGTGAGCCGGCAAGTCCAAGCGCTGGAGCAGCAACTGGGCCTGACGTTGTTCCGCCGTGAAGGCCGGCAAGTACAACTGACCGATGTCGGTCGTCTTTATCAGCGGGAAATGAGCGAAGCGCTCGGGCGCATCCGCAGCGCCACGTTGCAGGCCATGGCTTATCAGTCAGGCAGCGGCACGTTGCGCCTGGCCACCTTGCCGACCTTCGGCTCGAAGTGGTTATTGCCGCGCCTGCACGACTTCTACAAAACCCATCCAGGCATGCTGGTACACATCAACTCCCGAATCGACGCCATAGACTTTGAAACCAGCGGCATCGACGCCGCGATCGTCGTTGGCAATGCCGACTTTCCAGGCTTGATCAGCCATCGCCTGCACACCGAAGAACTGATGGTTATCATGTCCCCACAAGCGGCCGAAGCCCACGACACCTGGACCCCGGAACGCATTGGCGGTCAGACGCTACTCAACGTCGCGAGCAATGCCAACGTCTGGGGCGAGTGGTTCAGCCACCAAGGCCTGCCCCATCGGATGATGCGGCTGGGCCCGAGCTTCGAACTCACTTCACACTTGATCCAGGCCGTCAGGGCCGGCATCGGCATCGGTCTGGTACCGCGTATTCTGGTGGCCGACGAGTTGGCCAACAGCGAACTCATCAGCCTCGATCGGCCCTTTGCCAGCCAGCGCAGTTATTACCTGGCTTATCCGCCGCGCAACGAAATGCTGCCATCACTCGTCGCGTTTCGTACCTGGCTGCTAACACAGATCTGACGTTTACCGACCAAGGAACGCATAGCCGAAACCAACCACCTTGGCGTCTTCACCATAGCCACCCAGGAACGAAACACCTACCGGCAGGTTGCCCTTGATGGTGCCTGCCGGAACCGTAATCTCGGGAAATCCTGTGGCGGAGGCAATATACGACGACGCATAGGTATCGCCGGATGTGCAGACGTAACTGTCATCGGTCACGCCATGCACCACCGACGCAGGGCAGTTGATGGTCGCGAAGAACAGACTGTCGACTTTGTTCTGCTTCATGATGCCCATCAGCTGCGCGCGCAACTGAGGAATCTTCCGGGACAGGATGGAGATGTACTGCGGCGAATCGGTGCTTGTGGCATTCGCGACCGTTTCCAGTCCGGCCAGGCGTGCCGGGTTCATCCCGTGTGCAGCGTTTTGCGCCTGATTTTGCCTGGCCAGCTCGAGAAACTGCGCAAGCGTTCGCGGTTGGCCCGGATTGAGGGTGGCGAGGTAGCGTTCGAATTGAGGCTTGAATTCGCCCTCTCCCACTGGGCCGAGCACATCGCTCCATAAGGTTTCAAAAGCTTTTGGCAGTTCGATGGAGACGACACGAGCGCCGCGCTTGCCGAGGGTTTCCTGAGCGGCCTTGAAGACTGCATCCACCTCTGGATTGGCGCCTTTGAAATTGGTGATCACGCCAATGGTTTTTCCTTGTAACGAGGAACGGCTCAGCGTTGACTCGAACTGTATTTTGTCGGAGACCAGATCCAGGGTCGCCGGGTCGCTTTTGTCCTGCCCCTTAATCGCATCCAGCACGATGGCCTGATCCAGCACGCTGTTGGTTATGACGCCACCCGTATCAAACGCGAGCGACAGTGGAATGATGCCGCTGCGGCTGATCAACCCCAGCGAAGGTCGCAAACCCACTGTGCCGGTGACGCTGGCTGGCGCTCGGATCGAGCCGCTGGTGTCCGACCCTAGCGCAAACGGTGCAAACGCTGCCGCCACGGCGGCGGCAGAACCGCTACTGGAGCCAGAAGCATCACGCTTGGTATTTTTCGGATTCAGTGTCTGGCCACCGAACGAACTGTAACCAAACCAGCCAAAGGACGCCGCCAGTTCCGACAGGTTGGCTTTGCCGAGCAGGATCGCTTGCCCGTCGATCAGCTTCTTGACGGTAAAAGCATCCTGACTTGGCACCGACGTACGTAGCACGAAGGAGCCACCGGAGGTGACCATACCGGCAGTGTCAAAGTTGTCCTTCACCACAAACGGAATGCCGGCCAGAGGCGCGTATTTGGCAGTGGGGTTTTTCGCCCGCTCAGAATCCCACTTGCGGGCCTGATTGATCGCCTGTTCATTGATTGTCACCAGCGCATTGATCTTTTGGCCCTGATGATTGTTGGCCTCGATGTTATTCAGGTAATGCTGGACCAGTTGCTCGGAACTGAGGGTCCCGGCATTCAACGCATTACGCATGTCGGCGAGGCTCATACGGTCGATACCGTCATCTGCCTGAGCACTTGCCGCCAGAAGCAAAAACACGCACGCCACGAACTGTTTATTCAACTGCATGGGTAATTCCCCTAAGTACAGACGAACGGAATGAGCTCACGCCCTAAGCGATTGGGCTGAGCGTCATAACTACGCAGGATAAAAAGAGGCCAGCTAAAGAGCGCTGGCCCGCAAAGTCATGATCAAACCGGGTGACTTCAACGTCCCCGCGAATTAACTACAGCAACTGACTCTTTTGCAGAAATTCCTTGGACACGCTTTCGATGGATTCACGGCCGACATCGACCCGGGAATTGAGGCCCGCGATGGTGTCGTCATCCAGCTTGGACGACAGGGCGTTGAGCAACTCGCCGATCTTCGGATTTTCTTTAAACACCTCAGTGCGAATAACCGGGGTCAGCGCATAGCTGGGGAAGAAGCCTTTATCGTCTTTGAGCACCACAAAGCCGAAGGCCGGAATCCGCCCATCCGTCGACAGGACCAAGGCCAGATCGACCTGCCCATCCCTAAGCGCCTGATAGGTCAGCCCGCCGTCCATGCGGACGATGTTCTTGCGCTCAAATTTAAACTTGTATGTCTCTTGCAAAGGACCCAGGCCATCAGGCCGGGAAAAGAATTCAGCATTGGAGGCAAACTTATAGGACTTGCCTGTTTCGATATTCTTCGCAAGATCGCTGATCGAAACGATTCCATCCTTCTGTGCCTCTTCCTTGCGCATGGCAAAGGCGTAGGTGTTGTTGGCCTTGGAAGAGTTCAACCAGGTGATGCCTTTCTGCGCATCAAGCTCGCTGATTTTTTTGTACGTTTCGTCAGGGCTGAGCTTGTCCGTAACTTTATTGTAAGTAATCAGCGAAGTGCCGGTGTATTCCCAATACACATCGACCTGACCATTCTCTTGTGCTGCGCGCAGAACGGAAGAACCCAGGTCAGGGCGTTTGTCGACATTGTAGCCATTGGCGCGCAGGAGTTGAGTGGTCATCTCGGCAACCAATTGCTGCTCGGTAAACTTCTTGCCGCCGACCACAATCGTATTATTTGCAGAAGCACTGCCTACAACGCCAGAAACAAGACTCAGGGTAAAGATCAAACTGGCTAGCATTCGATAAATCATCGTGCACCTCATATTATTGATTTTTGTCTATGGTCTTCAGATTCATTCGCGCCCGGTCAACCTCAAGCCCCGTGACACTGCAATGTTTTGAATCAAGCCGCAGCCCAGATCGACCGCAATCGCCAATAGCGCGGTCGCTGCGGCACCGGCCAACATCATGCCGAAGTCGTTCAAGTCGATCCCGGTAAAGATCAACTCGCCCAGCCCGCCGCCACCGACCAAAAAGGCCAGCGGCGCAGTACCGACGTTGATCGCCAACGCCGTGCGGATGCCCGCGAAAATCACGTTCATCGCGTTCGGAATTTCAACTTTCCACAGCGTTTCCCGTGGCGTCATACCCATAGCTTCGGCGGCTTCAAGCAAGTGCTGCGGCACTGCGCGCAAGCCTTCATAGGTGTTGACTGCCACGGGCAACAACGTCGCGACAAACAACCCGATGATGGCCGCGCCGCTACCGACACCAATGAAGCTCATGGCCAGCGCCAGCAACGCGAGCTTAGGGATTGCCTGCCCTACGTTAAGGACCTGCATGCTGGCCATGGCATAACGCTGGTTCGCCGGCCGGCTCATCCAGACGCCCAACGGCAGCGCGATGATCAGGGCAAGTGCCCCACTGACTGCCACGATCTGCAGATGCTGGACCGTCAGGTAGCTGATGTCACCCCAGTAAAACTGCAGCCCTTCCCACAATCTGATCAGTAAGTCAGACATTGTCAGTGCACCACCGGAGTAATGTTTTCAACAAGTCGCGCCAAAATGTCGGTTTGGTGGACATAGCCGATAAAGCGTCCGTCGCTGTCGTTGCAAAGTGCCCAGTCCTGGCCGCGACCCAGTAATTGCGAAAGCACCTGACGCAGGTCATCCCCAGGTTTAACGATCAGGTGCGATTGCGAAGTAACACCGCTGTTGCCGCCGACGATCTGCATGTGTTCCCGCGGCGGGACCTTGGTGGCCACATCAACCGCGCGCAGCAGACGCAGACGCTTCATGATGCGGTCGCCGCCCATGAAGTTCGCCACGAACTCGCTGTTGGGCCGGGCCAGCAGATCATCCGAGCTGCCGAATTGCTGGATTTTTCCGTTATGGAACAGGGCGACACAGTCCGCCATCTTCACCGCTTCATCGATGTCGTGACTGACGAACAGTACGGTCTTGTTGACGAGTCGCTGGATGCGCATGAACTCGTCCTGGATCACTTCCCGGTTGATCGGGTCGATCGCGCCAAAGGGCTCGTCCATCAACATGACGGGCGGATCCGCTGCCAGGGCCCGGGCCACGCCTACGCGTTGCTGTTGACCACCGGAAAGTTCACACGGGTAGCGCTTGAGGAATTTGGACGGATCCAGCGCGACCACTTCCAGCAACTCCGCTGCGCGCTTTAGGCTTTTGCTTTTGTCCCATCCCAACAGATTCGGAACGACGCAGATGTTTTCCTCGACGGTCATGTTCGGGAACAAGCCGACTTGCTGGATCACATAGCCGATGGAGCGTTTAAGGGTGACGCTGTCCAGTTCGGACGTGTCGCGACCACCGATCCTGATCGTGCCGGAGGTTGGCGTGATCAGTCGGTTGATCATTTTCAGCGTCGTGGTTTTACCGCAGCCCGACGGACCAAGCAGTACGCAGATCTGCCCCTCTTCAACATTGAATGAGACATCTTCTACTGCTGTGATTGAGCCGAATTGCTTGTTCAGGTTTTCGATCTGGATCACGTCGTCGCTTCCTTCATTTGGCCGGTGGCCATTTTGTTCTTGTTCAAGCCTTTTGGCGTCAGGAGGCGCTGCAAGCCGTACAACGCGTAATCGGCCGCAATGGCGATGACGCTGATGACGATCGCGCCGGCCAACAGCTGGCGGGTATCCGACTGCGCAATGCCGCGAATGATGAGACTGCCCAAACCGCCGGCACCGATGTAGGCCGCGATGGCTGCGATGCCGATGTTGATGACGGTCGCCATCCTCACGCCCGCCATGATCAGCGGAACCGCAATCGGCAGTTCAACCTTGCGCAATCGTTGCCCGGTCGACATGCCCATCCCGATCGCCGCTTCGCGCAATGCAGGATCGATGTTGGAAATCGCGGTGGTGGTGTTTCGGATGATGGGCAATTGGGAGTAGAGAAACAGCGCAATGACCGCCGGTACGACGCCGATCCCATAGCCAATCAGCGACAGGGCCGGAATCATCAGCCCGAACAGCGCGGCAGAGGGAATAGTCATCAGGACGGCAGCGAAGGCCAGGACCCAACGACGTGTTCTGGGGTGCTGAGAGATCGCGATCCCGACAGGCACGCCGGTCAGAATTGCCAAACCTACCGCTACCGCCACGATGAGAAGGTGTTGTCCGAGTAGCAGACTGATCAGCCCGACGTTTTCCAGAATGAAACTCAAGGTTTCCATGGTTGTTATGCCTTCTGTAGTCATTGTTATTTTTATCGGTCGCGTATCTGGAATTGAGCGCCGGATCTGTAAGAAACATTACCGCGCTACCGTAGGCCCTCTTAGATTCGAGTTCGACGATTTCTATCAAAAAAACGACGTCTCGGAGCAAATCAACGTGTGATGCAAAGCGTAGGGGCAATTGAAGACGGGAGTATGCGGGATCACCAAATGACCAAGGTTGGCCAGAGCGCACCACCTGCTCGCCCGAGTCATTAGCTTGCTACGGGATTTTGAGGAGAGGATTGGCTCAGATGTTTTTCAGGGGGTTAGCGTATGTTGATCCATGCTTTCAGTGACTGAAGTCAGAGTGAGCATCATCAAATTTCCGCCGCTCTTCACCGGGCGTACATCCCCAGATACGACGGTAAGCTGCACCCAGGTGTGACGCTGAGACGAACCCGCAGCTGTAGGCTATGGACGCAATGGGCTGGGCGCTCTCACGGAGCAACCGGCGTGCTTCGCTCAACCTGAGCTCTAGATAGAATTTCTTCGGCGTCATGCCGAAGTGCTGATGCCACAGCCGTTCAAGTTGGCGGTGGGACAGATTGCATCGGTCGGCGATTTCTTCGATGCCGACGATGTTCTCCAGATTGTCCTCCATGAAGGCGATGGCTGCCGTCAGCCTGCGATCGTGAATGCCGAACCGCCACTGAATCGACATCCGCTGATGCTCTTCCGGTGCCCTTATCCTGGCGTGCAGAAATTGCTCGGCGATGTTCGCCGCAAGCTGGTTACCGAAATCAAGCGCGATCTGCGCCAGCATAAGATCGATGGCCGCCGTCCCCCCGGCACACGTCCAACGGTTTCCATGATTGACGTACAGCTCCTTGGTGACTTCGATCGTGGGGAATTCCTCCGAAAACTGGCCGATGGACTCCCAGTGCAAGGTGCAGCGCTTACCTTCGAGTAGCCCGGCGCGGGCGAGGATGAACGTACCTGTGCTCAGTGCGCCTACGGTTATCCCGCGGGACGCTGCACGCTGCAGGAAGCGCAGCATTTTCGGTGGTTTCTGACGCTCGATATCCAGGCTCGCCAGGACAAAAACACGATCCAGTTCCGGGGCCTGATCAACTGGTATGGTCTGGATCTCGATACCACTGCTGGAGCTGACCGGCCCACCCGTTTCCGTAAGCAGGCTCCACTCATAAAGCGCTTTGCCAGAAAGTCGATTGGCCGCGCGCAGAGGCTCGCTGGCACCTGCCAGGGCCATCATGGAGAACTGAGGGAGAATGAGCAGCCCAATTCGCTTGGTTGTGGAGCTATTCACAGACGTCGCTGATTCACTGGGGGCTGTCATCGCCGGGTCCTTGTCATGGTTGGTTCCAGCAGTTCAAGTGAACAGCTTAGGCCAGCCCGAGGGAGTGGCTTTGGACACACCATGTTAGGGGTTGGGCACGCATTCAGCCAGATTGAATCGTTGAGACAGTGAACGAGCCATGCCGAAGCGTTACAACCGATCAGAATGACGGGAGGAATACACCCCACGATGCAAAAAAACGCTGCGAGTCCTCGACGCCCGAGGTCTCGCAGGAGAGTGACGAGCGGATCAGCCGCGCGCGCGGATAGCTTCGTCGATGCTCTGGATCATCGACTCGAACACAGGGCTGTCGACCTGATTCTGCTGGCCGTGTTGCATGTGCGAAATGATCAGCGCGTTCGGGCCGGCATCGCCCGGATAGTTCTGATGCAGACGCACAGACTCCGACGGCATGTGCAAGGTGTTGTCGGCGCCGTGGATGATCAGCGCAGGCGGGAAGCCTTTGGCACCCTCGATGGACTGCTCAGGGTCATACGCCACATAGGACTTGTAGGACTTCGCCGTCACGTAGGTGCAGCCCGGCCAACGGTCCGCTCCGCCTGCTTCAGTGTAGCCACCCAGTTGCTGATCAACATACGCCTGAGTTTCAGGGTCCAGCGGGTAGTAACCGAGACGGGTCGCATCAGTGCCGGTGTCGAATGGAGGGATCGGCGCGTCATCCGCGAGTTGCAGGATGGCCGCGTCAGCTGCTGCCTGATCAGCTCGCAAGGATTGCAGTTTACGGATGTTGGTATAGCTCATGGGTACCCAGAAGCGGATCTGCTCACCGCCGGCCGCAGCCAGTTCAGCCACTGCACCGAGGCTTGCCACCGAGCCCATCGCCCACGATGCGACCACCGGCATCTCACCGAAATTCTCGCGCGCCCATTCAACGGCACCGAGCACTTCATCTTTCTGGTCTTCCAGGATGACGTTGGTGATGACCTTGTCACCAGACTCGAGGGTATTTCGGATGTGCTTGTTGGAAAAAAAGCCGGCCACGTCGTAGGTCATGACGCGATAGCCCAGGCCTGCCAGGGCGCGACCGAATAGTTGGCCGTACATCGTGACCCCGCCGGTGAAGCCGGAGTTGAAGATGACCGGTGGCAGTTTTTGCGACGCGGCGTCGAGTTGTTCTGGCTGAAAAACAGTGCCTTTGAGGCTCAGGGTTTCATCGCCATACTTGACGGTGAAGTTGATGTCTTTTGTTGTAATGTTCGTCATCGCTAGATATCTCGAAGTGGGAGCGTGGGCGGAGATCAACTTACCAATTGGCCAGATGCTCTTCGCAGAAGTTGGCCAACAGGAATTCGGGTTTCTTTAGAAACATGATTTGCAACGGCATCAACAAAGTTGAAGGCCTTGCTCAAATCAAAAAGATCGGAATACGGCACACCCTGGTTGTCAGTACCGACATGAGGTGCATCGGTGGCGCTCAGAAGTATCTTTCCCGCGCCAACCGCGCGAACAATCTGCGTCACGAAACGAGCGGTTTCCTCGGGGTGAACTGAAGTGCGATAGCCGGGACCTTTGAACCACACGTTGCCTCGCTCTCTCGCTTCAGCGAGTAGCGCGATGTAAGCCGGTTCTGTAATGTCACGCTCGCAGTGACAGGTGCCTAGATGATCGATGATGACCCGTACATCGCGAGGGATCTGGCGCAATACGCGCAGATTCGTCTCGGCTTCCTTCGCGTAAATGTGCAGATGCTGGTGCGGGAACAGGCGGGCATAAAATGCCGACCATTGCCCATCACTGAACCGCGTATCAGAAACCGTTTCAGGTCTTGCATCATGCAGCACGATTCGAGCGCCAATCACCTGCGGGTGCGAGAGACGCTGCAGAGTGGCATAAGCAGGCTCCGCCTTGATCGTGCCCACCAGTTCGACCCCCCCATAGCGCTGCGGGTCTACTGCCTGGAGTTTCTTGAGCTCCTCAAAGGAAGCGAACACGTTTTCTGAATCCGGCAGGATACTTAGATGAACATTATTGATGAGCGTCGGTGCAACTCCGGCATCTATCAACCTATCCAAATAAGCAGTCAGCGGATGCGGCTCAGGTAACGTATAAGGCAACGAACCGGCCACCCGACGAAGATCTTCCGAAGTATAAAAATGAACGTGGCAATCTATTCTTTTGGTCGACGGCAGCATGATTATTGTTTCCTGCTTCTGTGCGAAAACAATAATCTCCGTCAGCGCTTCGTCGCTCCCGCCAACTCGACGTGTAGTATCAAAATTTCGCCATCAAGGATTTTATGAACGAGATTTCAGGAATAACCGCTCGGATTTGCATCGCCGAGTAAGCTCTTGTGCAGCGATGCTGCCCTGTCTGGCGGATTTGGAAGTCGCGAACGGATGATTCGGTCATCTAATGGGTAAAGCGCTACGTTCGGTTAATGGCGAAATTTTGTTGTCGTGACAATTGAACAAACTCAAGGCGAATCGGGCGATTTTGTTGAAGATAAGGGTCGCTTGCCGCCCACCGGGACAGAATGCAATCGGCCAAAAGTGGTCGTTCGGCAGTCCATCAAGTTCGTTCAGCCAGGCACGGGCGATTTCTTCGCGCGCAGGAAACCACACATCTCCATATTGCTTGGCAAACGCGATAAATTGCTTGATCGCCCTTACCCGCCCGGGACGGCCCGCCATACGTGGGTGCAGTCCGATCAACATCATACGTGGCCCTTCAGCCAACTCCACATAAAGGACCTCAAAGCTCTCCTTCATTTATTCGAAAAAAGCCCGATGCCTGCGAAAGCTCCGGAGAATTCCAGTAGCGGAAATCGCTCACGTCGGCGGTGTAAGGCACCATGAGATGACGTTTAATGCAGATCATCCTTAGTCCCTCACAGAACACGCCCTTATCGTCGTGACGAAACGTTGGGGTTTAGAGCGGGCTAGAGCGGGCTAGAGCGGCAACACGGCGAGGTTTATGCCCTAAAAACACCCTAAATAATACGACGGAAACGAAAAAGCCCCTGTAATCGCTAACGATTACAGGGGCTTAGTCTTATTCAATAATGGCGGAGAGATAGGGATTCGAACCCTAGGTACCGGTGAAGGTACAACGGATTTCGAATCCGTCCCATTCGGCCACTCTGGCATCTCTCCAACGGCGCGCATCATAACAACACTTTCGCCTAAAGCGAACCCCCCAGGCGAAATATTTTCTGTGCTTTCAGATGCTTGCGTCGATTAAAGCGGTACGCCCAGACGATTGGCGACTTCTTCGTAGGCTTCGATGACGTCACCGAGGCCCTGGCGGAAGCGGTCTTTGTCCATCTTCTTCTTGGTGTCCTTGTCCCAGAGGCGGCAGCCGTCCGGGCTGAACTCGTCGCCCAGGACGATGGAGCCGTCACTGAATACGCCGAACTCAAGCTTGAAGTCCACCAGCAAGAGGCCGGCGTCGTCGAACAGCTTGCTGAGGATTTCGTTGACCTTGAGCGACAGTTCTTTCATGCGAACCAGTTGCTCGGCGGTGCCCCAACCGAACGCCACGACGTGGGATTCGTTGATGAACGGGTCGCCCTTGGCGTCGTCCTTGAGGAACAGTTCGAAGGTGTAAGGGTTGAGCTTCATGCCCTCCTCGACACCCAGGCGCTTGACCAGGCTGCCGGCGGCGTAGTTACGCACGACGCACTCGACCGGGATCATGTCCAACTTCTTCACCAGGCACTCGTTGTCGCCCAGCAGCTTGTCGAACTGGGTCGGTACGCCGGCCGCTTCGAGTTTTTGCATGATGAAGGCATTGAACTTGTTGTTCACCATGCCTTTGCGGTCGAGCTGCTCGATACGCTTGCCGTCGAACGCCGAGGTGTCGTTGCGAAACAGCAGGATCAAGCGGTCAGCGTCGTCGGTCTTGTAAACCGATTTGGCTTTGCCGCGGTAGAGTTCTTCACGTTTTTCCATGATGGGCTCCGCTTGCTAAGTAGGTGGGCTAGGCGATGTGGCGCCAGTCGAGCCCTGAATCTTGATCGGCCAGTTGCAGCCAGTCCGGGTCGCACCCGAGGGTGTCGACGAAACATTGCCGGGCCAGCTGCGGCAGGTTGTTCTTGCTGCTCAGATGGGCCAGGACCAGGTGTTGCAGGCCTTGCCAGCCCAACTCGGACACCAGGAATGCCGCCTGATGGTTGTTCAAATGCCCCAGTTCACCGCCCACCCGTTGCTTGAGAAAGTACGGGTAATGACCGCGAGCCAGCATGTCCCGGCAATGGTTGGACTCGATCATCAATGCATCGAGGTCACGATAGCCGTCCAGCACCTTGTCGCAATACGAGCCCAGGTCGGTCAGCAGGCCGAAGCGCCGCTCACCATCACTGAATACGTACTGCGTCGGCTCCTGCGCATCGTGGGCCACGGCAATGACACCGATGCTCAAGTCGCCGATTTGCAGTTGCTCGCCGCCGGCCAGCAGGCCTGCGGGTTCTATCGGTTTGCGCATCCCGCGCAGGGTCCCGCGACTGAGGTAGACAGGCAGATTGTAGCGCCGAGACAGCAAACCCACGCCATGCACGTGGTCGGCATGTTCGTGGGTCACGAGTATCGCGCTCAGCTGCGCAGGGTTCACCCCCAGGCGCAGCAGGCGTTTTTCGGTTTCCCGCAGGGAGAAACCACAATCCACCAGCACATACGTGTCAGCGCTGGCTATCAGCGTGCCGTTCCCTTGGCTACCGCTGCCGAGAACGGCAAAACGCATGTGATCAGCCCAGGTTGTCCTGAATAACGCTCAACACTTTACGCGCCACGTCTGCCGGCGCCACGGTGTTGATGTTTTTCTCGACGGTGACCTGGACGTTATCGCCAACCTTGCTCAGGCGAACCTGATAACGCTCGGCACGGGCTTCAACTTCTTCCTTGCTCGGCGCGGTGCCGAACAGGCTGCTGAAGAAGCCAGGCTTGTCGTCCTTGCTCTCGGCTTTTTCGGCCAGATTGAGGTAGTACAGGCCCAGGCTGCGGTTGATGTCTTCAACACGCCATTCGCCCTGTTCCAGCGCGCGACCGACACTCGACCAGGCACGATCCAGATCGGTGCCGACGTTCAGCACAGGGTTGCCGCTGCCGTCTTCGCTCAGGCTGATACGGCTGGGCGCGTCGAAATCACGCGAAGCCAGCATCGAGACCGAACCGCCCTTCTCCGAGATGCGGCTCATGCTCGCGAGCATGTCGTCGACCAGTGCCGCGTCCAGGCCGGTGTTGACCGAACGATTGGTGAAGTCCACGTCGGCGGTGCTGCCGGCAGGACGCTCGGCGCTGACCACGTACACTTCACTGGTGTTGCGTTGCACGCCCGGCTCGATGCGAACCCGTACACGGGTTTGGCTGTCGGCGCTGACGCCGGCCGCGCTCAGGCGCTTGGCCATGGCTGCGGACAGTTCGTCGGAGTGCTGCCAGGTGGTGGTGAACTCGCCGGTTTGCGGACGCTGTTCATCCAGGCGGAAACCGTTGTCCTGGAAGAACTGCACGGCCACGGGCCAGACTTCGGCCGGCGGGCTCTGCGCCAGGATCGAGCGCGAGTCGCCGCTCTTCTGCAGGGTGTAGGGGCTGGCATCGGCAGCAGCGGTCAATGGCTGCGGCCGCGGAACGATGTATTCGCCCTTGGCGGTGTCATCGGCCACGTTGCGCGGGATCGGCAACAGCGGATCCAGGCGCTTGGCCGTGGTGATATCCGGCGGCAATTGCATCGGTGCAGTCTGTTGCGCTACCAGGTAGTCGCTACCACGGTCACGGAAATAACCTTCCGGGCCCCAGACCCATCCGCAGCCACTGGTGCTGGAGATAATCAAGGCAAGTGCGGAAAGTCCGGCCATTCGCTTCATGCGTTGTATTTCCTCAATTAAACCAGGACGCCGCACTGGCGCAGGGCCGTGCGTAGCGTTTCATGACAAGGTGTGCTCAGCCAGGTCAGCGGCAGGCGAATGCCTTCATGCATCAGGCCCATTTCGACCAAAGCCCACTTCACCGGAATCGGGTTGGCTTCGATGAACAGGTCCTTGTGCAGCGGCATCAATTTTTCGTTGATTGCCCGTGCAGTCTCGGCGTCGCCCTTGAGCGCGGCCTCGCACAGGTCGGCCATTTCGCGCGGGGCGACGTTGGCGGTGACGGAGATATTGCCTTTGCCGCCCAGCAGAATCAGCTCGACAGCGGTCGGATCATCGCCGGACAGCACGATGAAGTCCTTGCTCACGCCATCGAGGATGGCCTTGGCGCGCTTGAGGTCGCCGGTCGCTTCCTTGATACCGATGATGTTCGGCACGGTGGACAGGCGAATCACGGTCTCGGCCTGCATGTCGCAGGAGGTGCGGCCAGGAACGTTGTAGAGGATCTGTGGAATGTCGACCGCTTCAGCGATGTGCTTGAAGTGCTGGTACAAGCCTTCCTGAGTCGGCTTGTTGTAATACGGCACTACCAGCAGGCAGGCGTCGGCGCCGGCTTCCTTGGCGTTGCGGGTCAATTCGACGGCTTCGCGAGTCGAGTTGGCACCGGTACCGGCGATCACCGGAACACGGCCATTGACCTGCTTGACCACGGCCTTGATGACCGCGATGTGCTCATCTACATCGAGGGTTGCCGACTCGCCGGTAGTACCGACCGCGACAATGGCATGGGTGCCGTTTTCAAGGTGGAAGTCCACGAGTTTGCTGAGGCTGTCCCAGTCAAGACGCCCTTGTGCATCCATGGGTGTGACCAGTGCCACCATACTGCCCGCAATCATGAAACCGCTCCTGCCGGAAAAAGAGAGCCGTAATGGTACTGGCGCCAAGATGCTTGCACAAGCAAAGTACTGCGCTGCCGCCATTCCCCTTGGCGCCGGTTTTCGCTACCCTTCAGACTTTGATCGATACTGACAAGCTTGTACGTCGGGTTTGCGCCTCCCTTTTCGACATCACAAGCCCCGAGCCAGCGTTGCCAGCCCTCGCTCCTGCCACACTGGAGCACGTTGCAACCTGAATGCGCCGGGTTTTCTGAATTCGCATCCGCAGGCTTGCATCCGACAAGACAGCCCTTGCTTATATCGACCGCTCATCGCTTTAGGAATGCTGCATGTCCACCCCCACAGTTCGCGAACAATTCCTTGTAATCAGTGCCCTCGGCGCCAACCCCATGGAGCTGACCAACGTCCTGTGCCGCGCCAGCCATGAAAATCGCTGCGCCGTGGTTACCTCTCGCCTGACCCGTCACGGCGAATGCAGTGCGCTGGTGCTGGAAGTCACCGGCAGCTGGGATGCCCTGGCACGCCTCGAAGGTAGCCTGCCGGTACTGGCCAAACGGCATGCGTTCACCGTCAACGTGGTACGCAGCGCCGCCCTGGAAAACCGCCCCCAGGCCCTGCCATACGTCGCGTACGTCAGCTCGGCCTACCGCTCGGACATCGTCAATGAGCTGTGTCAGTTCTTCATGGACCACAACGTCGAGCTGGAGAACCTGACCTGCGACACCTATCAGGCTCCACAGACCGGCGGCACCATGCTCAACGCCACGTTCACCGTGACCTTGCCGGCCGGCGTGCAGATCAGCTGGTTGCGTGATCAGTTCCTGGACTTCGCCGATGCGTTGAACCTGGACGCCCTGATCGAACCGTGGCGCCCACAGAACCCAATGTAAGGAAGCTTTCATGGCCGTTGCCATCGACCAACCGGTTGCCGATTTCGAAGCCCCCGCCACCAGCGGGCAGACCGTCAGCCTCTCGGGTCTGAAGGGCAAGCAAGTAGTGATCTACTTCTACCCCAAGGACAGCACCCCGGGTTGCACTACCCAGGGACAGGGCTTTCGCGATCAGCTGGAAGCGTTCAAAGCGGCCAACACCGAAGTGTTTGGCGTGTCGCGCGATAGCCTCAAATCCCATGAAAACTTCAAGGCCAAGCAAGCCTTCACCTTCGAGCTGATCAGCGACAAGGAAGAAGCGCTCTGCCAGCTGTTCGATGTGATCAAGCTGAAAAAGCTGTATGGCAAGGAATACATGGGCGTGGATCGCAGCACGTTCCTGATCGACAAGGATGGTGTGCTGCGCCAGGAGTGGCGTGGCGTGAAGGTGCCGGGGCATGTTGATGCCGTTCTGGCGGCTGCCCAGGCATTGAACAAGGCCTGAGCCATATCTGGCGTCCATTCGAACGCCTTCGCGAGCAAGCCCGCTCCCACATTAAACCGTGTCCGTCCAGGCAACAGGGTTAAATGTGGGAGCGGGCTTGCTCGCGAAGGGGTCGCCCGCCCCGCTGAAAAACCTGAAATACCCGTTACAGCAGCGGCGCAACCACCGGCTCCTTGCGCGGCCAAGCATCCAGCACGGCCTTGAACAGCGTCGCCAGGGGAATCGCGAAGAACACCCCCCAGAAGCCCCACAGCCCGCCAAACAACAGAACCGCACAGATGATCGCCACCGGGTGCAGGTTAACCGCCTCCGAAAACAGCAACGGCACCAGCACATTGCCGTCCAGGGTCTGGATGATCCCGTAAACCGCCATCAGATAGATGAACTGATCGCTCCAGCCCCACTGGAACAGCGCAATCAGCAACACCGGCACCGTCACCACCACCGCGCCGACGTAGGGCACCACCACTGAAATGCCCACCAGCATCGCCAGCAGCGCTGCATAGTTGAGCCCCAGGACGACGAAGGCGACGTAGGTCACTCCCCCGCAAATGAAAATCTCGATGACCTTGCCGCGAATGTAGTTGGCGATCTGCCGGTTCATGTCACGGGCGACACGGGTCAGCAGTGCCCGCTCCCGGGGCAGGTAGCCGCGCACCCACTGGCCGATCATTTCCCGGTCCTTGAGAAAGAAAAACACCAGGATCGGCACCAGGACCAGGTAGATCATGATGTTCACCAGCAGCGGCAGGCTCGACAGCGAAAACGTCAGCGCCCACTGGCCGAACTTGCCGATTTCACCGCGCATCACTTCGATGGCCCGCAACACCTGCTCGTCGGACACCAGATGCGGATAGCGCTCGGGCAGCAACAACAACACCGACTGCCACTTGACCAGCATGCCGGGCAATTCATTGAACAAAGTGATCAGTTGGTGCCAGAGCAACGGCACCACCACCACGATGAACACCAGCAAAATCCCCATGAACAAGGCAAAGACCAGCCCTACCGCTACCCCACCGGGCACTCGCAGGCGCTCAAGGGCTACCACCAGTCCCTGCATCAGGTACGCCAGCACCATCCCGGCCAGCACCGGCGCCAGCATGCCACCCAGGGTAAGCACGGCGGTGAAGGCCAGAAACAGCAAAACCGCGAGCACCACCGCTTCTTCATCGGAGAAATACCGCTGAACCCAGTCCCGCAACACTTTGAACATCAATAATCCTTAGGAAAACGCGCAGCGATTTCAGGCCTTTTTCAACCAGTAGCGGTATACACCCGCTTCATCTTCTTCGCGAAGCAAGGTATGACCGGCCAATCGGGCAAAGGTGCGGAAGTCGCGCTGGGATCCCGCATCGGTGGCGATGACCTTGAGGACCGCGCCGCTGGCCAGCCGATTGAGTTCCATCTTGGCCTTGAGCAACGGCAAGGGGCAATTCAGGCCGCTGGCGTCCAGCTCAACGTCATGGTCTACAGCGTCGGTCATTATTTCACTCCGGATCAGGTGCTTGAGTCACCTAGAATATCTGGTCGCAGGGCTGGTGTCCGGCTACAGTAAGGTCTTTGTCGACTAAGGCTTTGTGCATGACTTTTCTGCGCCCCACCCTGCTGACGCTCGCTTGCCTGCTCGCCTCTCCAGGCTTCGCCGACGACCTGCCGTCACTCGGCGACGCCAGTTCTGCCATCGTCTCGCCGCAACAGGAATATCAGTTGGGTCGTGCCTGGCTGGCGCTGTTGCGCAGCCAGGTCTCGCAGCTCAACGATCCTGAACTCAAGGACTACGTGGAATCGAGCGTTTACCGGCTGGTGGAGACCAGTCAGGTCAACGACCGACGCCTTGAATTCATTCTGATCAACAGCCCTCAACTCAACGCCTTTGCAGCGCCGGGCGGGATCATCGGGGTCAACGGCGGTCTGTTCCTCAACGCCCAGACCGAAGGCGAGTACGCCTCGGTACTGGCGCACGAATTGGCTCACTTGTCGCAACGCCACTTCGCCCGCGGCGTGGAAGCCCAGCAGCGCATGCAGGTGCCGATGATGGCCGCCTTGCTGGCCGGCATCGTTCTGGCCGCTGCCGGCGGCGGCGATGCAGGGATCGCGGCCATTGCCGGGTCCCAGGCAGCAGCGATTCAGGAACAACGGCGATTCTCGCGCCAGAACGAACAGGAAGCCGACCGCATCGGCATCCTCAATCTGGAAAAAGCCGGATACGACCCACGCTCGATGCCGACCATGTTCGAGCGTCTGGGGCGCCAATACCGCTTCGACGCCAAGCCACCGGAATTCCTGATGACTCACCCGGTCACCGAATCGCGGATCGCCGACACCCGAAACCGCGCCGAACTGGCTCCACACGGCGGCATTGAAGACAGCCTGCGCTATCAACTGATTCGTGCACGGGTGCAACTGATCTACGAAGAAACCCCAGGGCTTGGTGCCAAGCGTTTTCGCGCCGAGCTCGACAGCAATCCCAATAGCGATGTGGCACGCTATGGCCTGGCGATCGCACAGATCAAGGGCGGTCGGCTGAACGAGGCAAGAGAAAATCTCAAGCTGCTGTTGGCCAAGGCCCCGAACGAGATCATTTACAATCTGGCGCAGGTCGATCTGGACATCACCAACAGTCGCCTGGCAGATGCCCAGACCCGGGTGGATCGGTTGCTGACTCAATACCCCGGCAATTATCCGCTGAACCAGATGCGCGTCGACCTGCTGCTCAAGCAGAACCGCACCGCCGATGCGGAAAAAGCCCTCGAAGGCCTGCTCAAGTCGCGTCCGGACGATCCGGACGTGTGGTACCAGGTGGCCGAGACTCGCGGCTTGTCAGGCAACATCATCGGCCTGCATCAGGCGCGCGCCGAGTATTTCGCGCTGGTCGGGGACTACAAGCAGGCCATTCAGCAACTGGACTTCGCCAAGCGCAAGGCCGGGAGCAACTTCCCGCTGGCATCGCGAATCGACGCGCGACAACGGGAGCTCATGGAACAGGAACGCATGATCAAGGACATGATGGGCTGACTCCTCCAGCAGGAAAACAGACAAAAAAAAACCGCCTCTTTCGAGGCGGTTTGTGTTTCAGCCAACCAGCGGATTATTCAGCCAGTTTGAAGGTAATGAAACTGGCGCGACCTTGACGCAAGACCCGCATCGACACCGAGCGGTTCTTCGGCAACGCCTTGGCGATGTCCGCGAACTCCTTGGCAGAACCGATGGCCTGATTGTTCAGGTGAGTGATGACGTCGCCCGGCTGCAGGCCGATCATGGCGGCAGGACCGTCCTGGACTTCCTTGATCAGCACACCCCCCTTGAGGTCGTAGGTCTTCTTCTGTTCGTCAGTCAGTTCGACCACGGACACACCCAGGCGGTTGCTGCTGCGCTCGATGCTGGTACCTGGCAGCGCACCGACATCCTTATCGTCGTCCGGAATCGAGCCTACAGTCAGTTCGACGTTCTTGCGCTTGCCGTCGCGAATCACTTCCAGATCGGCTTTGGCGCCCGCCTTCAACGCACCGACGAGATGTGGCAGGTCGGCCGACATGACGATAGGTTGACCGTTCATGCTCAGGATCACGTCGCCCACTTGCAACCCACCCTTCGCAGCCGGGCCATCGTCCTGGATTTGCGCAACCAGCGCGCCGGCCGGTTTCTCCAGGCCGAACGACTCGGCCAGATCCTTGCTCACTTCCTGGATGACTACACCCAACCAGCCGCGACTGACCTTGCCACCGCTTTTGAGCTGATTGGAAACGTCCATGGCTACGTCGATTGGAATCGCGAACGACACGCCCATGAAACCACCGGAGCGGGTATAGATCTGCGAGTTGATGCCGACCACTTCACCGTTCAGGTTGAACAGCGGGCCACCGGAGTTACCCGGGTTGATCGGCACGTCGGTCTGAATGAACGGCACATAGTTTTCGTTCGGCAGACTGCGGCCCACGGCACTGACAATGCCCTGGGTCACCGTGTGATCGAAGCCGAACGGCGAGCCGATGGCCACGACCCATTGGCCGGCCTTCAGGTCCTGGGATTTGCCAAGCTTGAGGACCGGCAGGTCCTTGCCTTCGATTTTCAGCAGGGCCACGTCCGAGCGCGGGTCGGTGCCGACCAGCTTGGCCTTCATTTCACTGCGGTCGGCCAGACGCACGAGAATCTCGTCGGCATCGGCGATCACGTGGTTGTTGGTCAGGATGTAGCCGTCAGGCGAGATGATGAAACCCGAACCCAGGGAGGTCGCTTCGCGCTGACGATCACGGGGTGAACGAGACTGTGGCGGCATGCCGCGTTCGAAGAACTCGCGCAACATTGGCGGCAAGCCTTCGAGGTCAGGCATCTGCTGATTGACCTTGCGGTCGGGCAGCTTTTGCGTGGTGCTGATGTTCACTACCGCAGGCGACGCCTGTTCGACCAGTTGCGTGAAATCAGGCAACTCCACCGCTTGAGCGGTGACCGCCTGACCGAGCACCAGCACGGTAGCAAAAATGGAAAGGTAAGACTTCAAGCGTGGTATCGACATACGGCTCCCGTTACAACGAGCATGGTTAAGCGATATGGAGCAAGGAACACCGGGAACAATACGCCGGTATTTTTGTTCCGGGAACAACAAACAAGGCCAGAGCCGAGGGGCTCTGACCTATAAAAAATTCAAGGGATATTTGCAAACTGAAATGTTCACGAAACATTTCGGTTTCAGCTCACTGCTTGGTTGCAGCTGCGTCGGTACGCATTGAAAGCGCGATCCGCTCTGCGGTACCTACCGGAATCTCGCCGACTACGGTCACCATCATATCGCCCTGAGCCGTGGTCAGGCGCCGGGAAACGGCAACGGTCGGGCCCAACTGCGTGCGGGTATCGGTGACTTTGGCGCCGTTCAAGGGCTCGAGGAATACCGAAAAACGAGTCAGACCATCGTCATACATCAGACTGTTGACCAGGGTTTTGGTCTCCGAATCCTTGCGCGCACTGCTGCTGGTCAGCTCGAAACCTGGTGGCAACCAGTCAGAGTGCCAGACCTGGGCAGCCTTGATGGCCGAAGCCTTGTCGCCTTCAAGATTGACGGCCTTGCAATCGGCGCCTGCCTGCAGATCCTTGTCGGCAGGGATGTCTGAAGTATCCAGCCGTGTGAACTGGAAGCGCTCCAGCAACTGTCCCTTGTCGCTAAGCAACAATGACTTGAGCGGCAGCCCGGTTTCTTTATCCAGGTGCAACTCAAAACCATAGCGGTGTTGATCGCGAGGAGTGAGCGAGACGATCACCGCCGAACGTCCGGCCACGCGCGAGCTGCCAATGACAGCAAGGTCATACCAATTTTTGAGCTTTTGTGGATCGAGTGCACGAGCCGCGGTATTGGGGCTATCCCCCAGTCCTGCTACGAGTGTGCCGCTCACGCATTGAGTACGCCCATCAATGCGCACAACTTCCTGAGCCGAGCCGTCAAGCTGGAGCAAACGCTCACGGACCTTGCCATCCTGGACGCGGTGCCAGATGTTGTGCGTAGAAAAACTACCGTTACGCTCGTAGACAAAAGTACCTTGAAAGCTCTGCTGCTGCTCGGCCTGGCCCAGACGTTTCAACCAGTCCTGGGCTTCATCGGCATGGGCTGGAACAACAAACCAGCCACTGAGCACAAGCGTAAGTAAAGGTATGGCGCGCATGATCCTCCTTACTGGTTTTCCAGACTTGCGGCACGAGCGTATGGCAGCGCGCTCTCAGTCCCTTTCAATGCAGCCTGCTGTGCGTGCTGGCGCAGGTACCCGGGCAGACGCTGATCGTGCCAGCCTGGCTGACCTTGCAAAACACCATTGGCCATGGGACCGGTGGTCTCTGAACCCTCATTGTAGCCTGCCAGTACAGCCGGGCCTTTTGCTTGAGGGGCAACCAGACCAGGCTGGTTCGATTGCTGGGCCAGTTCGACGCCGGCGATCTCATCCTGGTTATACAGGCGAACACCTGCCAATACGGCCAGGGTGACCGAAGCGGCGACCGCCAGGCGACCCAGGCTGCGCCATGGACCACGTGAGGCTTTTGCCGGCACGGCTTCGTCAGCAAGCGCTGCGGATACAGCCGCGGCAATATCCAGACGCGGGAGCAGCAGATCCTTGTGCATCACTGCCCGAGCGATCTGATAACGAGCCCATGTATCACGGGTTTCAACATCGTCGCAGGCACTTAATACCCGACGCAATTCCAGTTCGTCCGCTTCGTTATCCATCACTGCGGACAGCGATTCCTGCAGGGCTTCACGACTCATGGCGTTCCTCTCTTGGCTGTCGCCGCTGTCTTTAGTTTTCCTGCAACAACGGTTGCAGGGCTTTATCGATGGCCTCCCGGGCGCGGAAAATCCGGGAGCGCACGGTACCCACCGGACATTGCATGACGCTCGCAATATCCTCGTAACTCAGACCGTCGAACTCACGTAAAGTTAACGCCGTACGCAAATCTTCCGGCAGTTGCTGAATGGTTCGATGGACGGTGCCTTCGATCTCATCCCGCAGCAAAGCCCGTTCTGGTGATTCGAGATCCTTCAGGCCGTGATCGCCATCGTAGAACTCTGCATCCTCGGAACTGACATCGCTATCCGGCGGCCGGCGGCCGCGTGAAACCAGATAATTCTTCGCCGTGTTGATGGCGATGCGGTAAAGCCACGTATAAAACGCGCTGTCTCCGCGAAAATTTCCAAGTGCACGGTACGCCTTGATAAAAGCTTCCTGTGCGACGTCCTGGGCTTCATGGGTGTCGTGCACAAAACGCACGATCAACCCGAGAATTTTGTGCTGATATTTCAGCACTAGCAGATCGAAAGCACGCTTGTCGCCGCGCTGAACGCGTTCGACCAGTTGCTGATCCTCTTCCTGGGTTAGCATGAACACTCCTCAATAAGCATGGAGGAGGCTTGCAGAACAAAACGACCAGACTTGCAAACATAGACTCGGACTTTTCGCAAAAGTTCTCCCCCTCCAGGCAAGTTTCCTGCGGGCTCTGATTGGCACGCACGAAAAGCGCAGCGCGAGTTGACCCGGCTGCGCGAATAATCTTGTCGTCGGATCCGCTGGCAGGGATCGAACCGCAATCCCCCATCGAAACCGACACTGTCCCTTGATTCAGGCAACGGTCTATTGATCATGGCACTTTGACAAAAGTTCCAAATATTTATAGCTGTGCCGAACAGACATTGTGCAACCGTGGAGGGAAAAAGACCGGTAAATCGACGATACCGCTCCTTTGTCGCCCAAGGGACAAAAAAACATCCGACGAAGCGTCCGGAATTTTCCGTAACGGTAGTTTCACAATGCCATGCGCGCTCGGGTATTGTGCCGCTCCCCCCCTCTATATACTAGTGGGCTGTGCGGCTGCCTTGACTCGCAAATGAGGTGCGCCAACCCCGAACCGGGTCGCTTTGAGCGGAATCCTGAAATGAGCCAACAGTTTCAACACGATGTTCTGGTAATTGGCAGCGGTGCTGCCGGTTTGAGCCTTGCGCTGACCTTGCCCGGTCATTTGCGCATTGCCGTACTGAGCAAGGGCGATCTGGCCAACGGTTCGACGTTCTGGGCCCAGGGCGGTGTGGCCGCTGTTCTCGATGACACCGACACTGTCGAATCCCATGTCGAGGACACGCTCAACGCCGGCGGCGGACTCTGTCATGAAGACGCCGTGCGCTTTACCGTCGAGCACAGCAAGGAAGCGATCCAGTGGCTGATCGACCAGGGAGTACCTTTTACCCGCGATGAGCAATCCGGCACCGAGGATGGCGGTTTCGAGTTCCACCTGACCCGCGAAGGCGGACATAGCCATCGACGTATCATTCATGCAGCCGATGCCACCGGCGCGGCGATTTTCCGCACCTTGCTCGAGCAAGCCAGGAAACGTCCCAACATCGAACTGCTGGAACAGCGCGTCGCCGTTGACCTGATCACCGAAAAGCGCCTGGGCCTGGCCGGTGATCGCTGCCTCGGCGCCTACGTGCTCAATCGCGGCACAGGAGAAGTCGACACTTATGGCGCGCGTTTTGTGATCCTCGCCTCCGGCGGCGCCGCCAAGGTCTACCTCTATACCAGCAACCCCGATGGCGCCTGCGGTGATGGCATCGCCATGGCCTGGCGCTCCGGGTGCCGGGTGGCGAACCTGGAATTCAATCAGTTCCACCCCACTTGCCTGTATCACCCGCAAGCCAAGAGTTTTCTGATCACCGAAGCCCTGCGCGGTGAAGGTGCACACCTGAAACTGCCCAACGGCGAACGTTTCATGCAGCGCTTCGACCCTCGGGCCGAGCTGGCACCACGGGACATCGTTGCACGAGCCATCGACCACGAAATGAAGCGCCTGGGCATCGACTGCGTCTACCTGGACATCAGCCACATGCCCGAAGCGTTCATCAAGACGCACTTCCCGACGGTGTACGAACGCTGCCTGGAATTTTCCATCGACATCACAAAGCAACCGATTCCGGTGGTGCCGGCGGCCCATTACACCTGCGGTGGCGTGATGGTCGACCAGCATGGCCGTACCGACGTGCCGGGGCTGTATGCCATTGGCGAAACCAGCTTCACCGGCCTGCATGGCGCCAACCGCATGGCCAGCAACTCGCTGCTGGAATGTTTCGTTTATGCGCGGTCGGCAGCAGCAGACATTATCGACCAACTGCCTCGGGTTTCGATGCCTGCCCCCCTGCCCGTCTGGGATGCCAGCCAGGTCACCGACTCCGATGAGGACGTGATCATTGCGCACAACTGGGATGAGTTGCGCCGGTTCATGTGGGACTACGTGGGCATCGTGCGCACCAACAAGCGCCTGCAGCGCGCACAACACCGCGTGCAACTGCTGCTGGATGAAATTGACGAGTTCTACAGTAACTACAAAGTCAGCCGCGACCTGATCGAGTTGCGCAACCTGGCCCAGGTTGCCGAACTGATGATTCTCTCAGCCATGGAACGCAAGGAAAGCCGGGGCCTGCATTACACCCTCGACTACCCGAACCTGTTGCCGGTCGCCCTGGACACTATCCTGGTGCCGCCCACCTACGCCGACTGAACTTGAGTCGCACGCGCAGGCGGCGGTGCACATCCGCCGCCTGTGCGTCCCGGGGCACGCAAATGGCCCTGACCCGGCGCTCGCCACGCAGACGAAAACGCAGCACCACGATCAACGGCAACGCCAGGCTGTCCGGCCTTAATTGCACAGGCTGCCAACCCGACTTCTGATTCCATAACTGCCAGCCATCGGCATCACGACGCAAGCCGCGCAATGCCTGCGGGTGTGTCAGCAATATCTGCCTGGGCAACGACCAAAACCCGTGCGCCAGGCACAGTAAAACGCCGAGCAGCCTGGCCCAGTACGGAATCGAGAGAAAAAACAGCGAACCCAGGGCGAACAGCTGGGCCAACAGATACGCCGCCAGCAACTGCCGTGAGGCATGCCAGCGGCATTCGAACGAATTACTTGGGCTGGACACGATCCAGGATCATGCGAACCATGCGCTGCAGCTCAGGGTCCTCGGATTCGTTGCGTTCCATGAACCAGCCGAACATGTCCTGATCTTCGCATTCGAGCAACCTGACGTAGCAGGCGCGATCAACCTCATTGAGATGCGGGTAAACCTCTTTTACGAATGGCACCAGCAACACGTCAAGCTCAAGCATGCCGCGGCGGCTGTGCCAGTAGAGGCGGTTCAGTTCAACATCTTCGACCATGGAGCGCTCCTCAAATAGGCCGCAAGTATACAGGCCCGCGCACTGGCGAACAGTCGGCTTTGGTCGGGACCGGCGATCCTTTGTAAACTACCCATTTCAAGGGCGCCCCCTTATGATGTGCCCCAGACTCTTTACCCTGCGATGACCCATGGCCGATTCCGCTTTTTTCTGCACCCTGACTCATGAAGGCGTTCTCGCGGTCCGCGGCGCGGACGCCAGCAAATTCCTGCAAGGCCAGTTGACCTGCAACCTCAATTACCTGAGCGACACCCGGGCCAGCCTCGGCGCACGCTGCACGCAAAAGGGCCGGATGCAATCGAGTTTTCGCATCCTGCTCGAAGGTGATGGCGTTCTAATGGCCATGGCCACCGAGTTGCTGGAACCGCAATTGGCGGATCTGAAGAAATACGCAGTGTTCTCCAAATCGAAGCTGACCGATGAAAGTGCCGCGTGGGTGCGCTTCGGCGTTGATCACGGCGATGCGGCACTGGCCGGTCTGGGCCTTGAGCTACCCGCAGAAACCGACAGCGTCGTGCGCAATGACGCACTGATCGCCATTCGCATCTCACCTGAGCGTGCCGAATTGTGGGTCGCCGCCGACCAGGCCGACAGCATCAAGGGCAAACTGTCCGCGGCGTTGAGCGAGGGCGATCTCAATCAATGGCTGCTGGGCCAGGTCCGCGCCGGGATTGGCCAGGTCATGCCGGCTACCCGTGAGTTGTTCATCCCGCAGATGCTCAACCTGCAAGCCATCGGTGGCGTGAGCTTCAAGAAAGGCTGCTACACCGGCCAGGAAATCGTCGCGCGAATGCAGTACCTGGGCAAACTCAAGCGCCGCCTGTATCGCCTGCAACTGGCTGGCGGCGAACTGCCTGAGCCTGGCGTGCCGCTGTTTGCCCCGACCCACGGCAGCTCCATCGGCGAGGTGGTGCTTGCCGCTCGTGCTGGACAGAACATTGAGCTCCTGGCGGTGTTGCAAGCCGAGGCAGCAGAAAGTGGAGATATCCACCTGGGAACGACCGAAGGGCCATCCCTGCAACTGCTCGACTTGCCGTATGCACTGGATCGCGATCGCGAGATACAGCAATAACGGCGGCAACTGGCCTAGAGAGACTAAATGAGCGAGCTGGCGGAAAGGGTCCAACAGGATTTGGTTACGGCCATCAATAACGATGATCTGGTGCTGCCGACATTGCCGGAAGTGGCCCTGCAGATTCGCAAGGCCGCCGAGGATCCGGAAATCAGCGTCAGCACACTGAGCAAGGTGATTGGCCGCGATGCCGCGCTGTCAGCGCGCCTGATCAAAGTCGTCAACAGCCCGCTGCTGCGCGCCACCCACGAAGTGACTGATCTGCACACGGCGATCACCCGCCTGGGCATCAACTACAGCAGCAACCTCGCAATCGGCCTGGTCATGGAGCAGATCTTCAATGCCCGCTCCGATGTGGTCGAACAAAAGATGCGCGAAGTCTGGCGTAAAAGCCTGGAAATCGCCGGCATCAGCTACGCACTGTGCCGCACCTATACCCGCCTCAAGCCCGATCAGGCAGCTCTGGGTGGGTTGGTGCATCAGATTGGCGTGCTGCCGATCCTGACTTATGCCGAAGATCACTATGAACTGCTGTCCGACCCGGTCAGCCTCAATCATGTGATTGATCAGATCCATCCATTGATCGGTGAGAAACTGCTCAAGGTCTGGGATTTTCCGGACCTGCTGGTGCAGGTGCCGCAGTTGTACCTGGATTTGAAACGCCAGTCCGCCCGGGTCGATTATGTGGATCTGGTACAGGTTGCCAGCCTGTACTGCCACAAAGACACCGATCACCCGCTGGCTCGCGTCGATGTTTTGAGCGTGCCGGCCTTCGGCAAACTCGGGGTCGACATCGACAACAAGGCGATGTGTACCGAGCTGGAAGAGTCGCGATCGATGTTTTACTGATCAGGGACCGTGTCGTCCCTCGCGATGAGATCGGCACATCCAACATCTCTGGTGACTGACACTCCGCCATCGCCGGCAGGCCAGCTCCCACAGTGGATCTGTGGTAGTACGCAGATTTTGTGTCCGCTACAGATTCACTGTAGGAGCGAGCATGCTCGCGATGACCCACAGTGGATCTGTGGTAGTACGCAGATTTTGTGTCCGCTACAGATTCACTGTAGGAGCGAGCATGCTCGCGATGAGGCCGGCACATCCAACATCTCAGGCGACTGACACACCGCCATCGCCGGCAGGCCAGCTCCCACAGTGGATCTGTGGTAGTACGCAGATTTTGTGTCCGCTACAGATTCACTGTAGGAGCGAGCATGCTCGCGATGAGGCCGGCACATCCAACATCTCAGGCGACTGACACACCGCCATCGCCGGCAGGCCAGCTCCCACAGTGGATCTGTGGTAGTACGCAGATTTTGTGTCCGCTACAGATTCACTGTAGGAGCGAGCATGCTCGCGATGAGGCCGGCACATCCAACATCTCTGGTGACTGACACTGCGCCTTCGTCGGAACGCCGCCCGGAGCAAGCCCGCTCCCACAGTGGGTCTGTGGTCGTACGCAGATTTTGTGTCCGCTACAGATTCACTGTAGGAGCGAGCATGCTCGCGATGAGGCCGGCACATCCAACATCTCTGGTGACTGACACACCGCCATCGCCGGCAAGCCAGCTCCCAGTGGATTTGAGGTCGTACGCAGATTTTGTGTCCGCTGCTGATTCCATGTGGGAGCGAGCCTGCTCGCGATGAGGCCGGTACAAACAGCATCACTCCCCGGCGATAAAACTCACCCGCACCTTCAACCCCGCCTGCTCGCCATCATGCAGACTGATCTGTGCCAGGTGCGCGCGGCAGATTTCTCCGACAATCGCCAAGCCCAATCCCGAACCGGCCACCTGCTGGTTACGCCGGTAAAAACGTTCAAACACCCGGTCACGCTCATCCAGAGGAATCCCCGGTCCGTCATCCTCCACCTCAAGCACCGCCGGGGCCGTGACGCGCAGGATCACATTGCCACCCGGTGGCGTGTGGGCCAGGGCGTTATCCACCAGATTGCTCAGCAGTTCGTTCAACAGCGTCGGTTCACCGCGCAACCACACCGGTTCGTCCGCTTCCAGCGCCAGTGCGACGCCGCGTTTATGCGCCAAGGGTGCCATGGCCATGCCCAGCTCCCGTGCCAGCTGACTCAAGTCCAGCAACTGCGCGCCGCCTTCGGCAATGGCCCTGGCGCCATTTTCGACCCGAGCCAGGGACAGCAACTGATTGGCCAGATGGGTCAAGCGGTCAGTACTCTGCGCTGCGGTTTCCAGGGTACTGCGCCAGGCCTGCGGTTCACTTGAGCGCATGCCCAATTCCAGTCGCGCCTTGAGCGCTGCCAACGGGGTTCGCAGTTCATGGGCCGCGTCGGCAATGAACTGCGCCTGGCGTTCGAACTGCCCGCGCAGGCGCTCGGTAAAGTGATTGAGCGCACGCACCAACGGCCACAACTCATGTTGCACTTCCACCAGCGGCAATGGCCGAAGGTCATCCGGCTGACGCTCTTCCACCGCCGAGCGCAAGCGCTCCAGCGGACGCAGCGCGGCACTGACCGCAAACCACACCACCATCAACGCACCGATCGCCAGCATGCCCAAACGCAGCAAAGTGTCCGCCGCCAGACTGCGGGCCATGCTGACGCGCGCCTCATCAGTCTCCGCCACGCGGATTTCCGCCATGCCATTCATGTTCGGCTCGCTGACCGGCTTGAGCAGGCTCACCACTCGCACGTTCTGCCCTCGATAGGTCGCGTTGTAAAAACGCGCCAGGGCCGGATAGTCGTCGGTGCGAGGCGTCCCGGGAGGTGGTGGTGGAAGGTTTTCGTAACCGGAAATCAGCTTCTGATTGATGTCGTTGACCAGGTAGAAAATCCGCCCGGCGCTGTCGTAAGCGAAGGTATCGAGGGCCACATAGGGCACGTCCGCACTCAGCGTGCCGTCGCGCTGGGTGACGCCTGCGGCAATGGTCCGCGCCGATGCCAGCAAGGTGCGGTCATAGGCGGTGTCGGCGGCCTCGCGACCGTTCCAGTAGGCGCTCAGACCGCTGGCCAGCATCAGTACCACCAACAACAGCGCGAGGTTCCATAGCAACCGCCAGCGCAGGCTGTTGGGCTTATGCATCGCGGCTTTCCAGCAAGTAGCCGAGGCCGCGGAAGGTCACGATGGCGACCGGCTGGCCATCGAGTTTCTTGCGCAAGCGATGCACGTAGATTTCGATCGCATCGGGGCTGGCTTCTTCGTCGAGGCCGAACACCTGCGAGGCCAGTTGCTCCTTGCTCATCACTCGGCCAGGCCTGGCAATCAAGGCTTCGAGCACGGCCTGCTCGCGGGAAGTCAGGGTCAGCAGTTCTTCGCCGAGGGTGAAGCGCCGGGTTTCCAGGTCGTAGGCCAGCACACCGCAGCGCTGGATGCGCTCACCGCCCAGCACGCTGCGGCGCAGCAAGGCCTTGACCCGGGCTTCGAGCTCGCTCAGTTCAAACGGCTTGGCCAGGTAATCGTCGGCACCCAGGTTCAGGCCATGGACCCGATCCTTGACGTCACTGCGGGCGGTGAGCATCAGCACCGGCAGATTCTTGCCCCGGGCACGCAGGCGCGCCAGCACTTCGAAACCATCCATGCGCGGCAGGCCGACATCGAGAATCGCCATGGCGTATTCCTCGCTGCCCAGCGCCAGATCGGCAGCCACGCCATCGTGCAGCACGTCCACGGTCAACCCGGTGCTTTTCAGTGCCTGGGCGACACTATCGGCGAGCTGCAGATGATCTTCGACGAGCAGGACACGCATGGATCTTTACCTCGTTCAGGGATGGTCGACGCCATTCTTTGGCGCGGAGTTTACCGCCGCAACCGACGCTGTGAAGCCCGAAAAAACATGAAAGCCCGATGAAAGGTTAGCGAAAGGTTGGCACGTTAGAGTCGGCCCACGGATGGTTTCGACTGCAGACCATCGAATCGTAGTTTGAAACGTGCCTTGCCATGTAACTACCGAAAAACGCCTTGAAGCGTTTTCGCCAATAAGAACAATAAACGAGGTATTGCATCATGCTGTCCACACAGCTTCAGGCTTGCCCGCCCCGCCCTCTTCATCGATCCCCTGTTCTTACCCTTGCCAGCGCCGAAGCCGGCTGCTCGTCGTTCAGACCGCGCCGAACTGAACACACTCAAAGCGTAAGAAATCGTCGCGCTTGAATCATCCCCAAAAACAATAACTCCCGTGGAGACAACTATGAATCGATCACTGCGCCGTGTCGCCCTCGCCGCCAGCTGTGTGCTGTTCGCCGGCCAACTCATGGCCGAGCCCAAACGCCCGGAATGCATCGCCCCGGCCTCGCCCGGTGGTGGTTTCGACCTGACCTGCAAACTGGCGCAAAGCGCGCTGGTCAACGAGAAGCTGCTGAGCAAGCCGATGCGCGTGACCTACATGCCTGGCGGCGTCGGTGCGGTGGCCTACAACGCAGTGGTCGCCCAGCGCCCTGCCGATGCCGGCACGCTGGTGGCCTGGTCCAGTGGCTCGCTGTTGAACCTGGCCCAGGGCAAGTTCGGTCGCTTCGACGAAACCAACGTGCGCTGGCTGGCAGCGGTGGGCACCAGCTACGGCGCCATCGCAGTGAAAAACGATTCGCCCTACAAGACCCTGGACGATCTGGTGCAGGCCCTGAAGAAAGATCCGAGCTCCGTGGTGATCGGTTCCGGCGGCACCGTCGGCAGCCAGGACTGGATGCAAACCGCGCTGATCGCCAAAGCCGCCGGGATCAACCCGCGGGACCTGCGCTACGTTGCCCTCGAAGGCGGCGGTGAAATCGCCACCGCCCTGCTCGGCGGTCACATCCAGGTCGGCAGCACGGACATTTCCGACTCCATGCCGCACATCCAGAGCGGGGACATGCGTCTGCTGGCGGTGTTCTCCGACAAGCGTTTGGACGAGCCGGAGATGAAAGACATCCCTACCGCCAAAGAGCAAGGCTACGACATCGTCTGGCCGGTGGTTCGCGGCTTCTACCTCGGGCCGAAAGTCAGCGATGAAGACTACGCCTGGTGGAAAGATTCCTTCGACAAACTGCTGGTGTCCGAGGAATTCGCCAAGCTGCGCGATCAGCGCGAACTCTTCCCGTTCGCCATGACCGGCCCGGAGCTGGACACCTACGTGAAGAAGCAAGTCGCGGACTACAAAGTGCTGGCCAAAGAGTTCGGCCTGATCCAGTGATCGCCTCTGTCTAGCGGCTGCGGCTCCGTTTTGCGGAGCCGCGGCACAGGAGTTCCTTATGCTCTTACAACGTATTTTCGCTTCGGTGCTGTTGCTGGCTTGTGTCGGCCTGGCCTTGATGGCGTGGCCGTATCAAGCGGCTTTTTCCTACGAACCGGTGGGGCCTCGGGCCTTTCCCTTGCTGATGCTCGCCTTGATGGGTTGCGCGCTGTTGTACATGGCGTTTCGCCCGACACCCATCGTGCACAGCGAAGACGACCCGAAACTGGACCGTGAAACCCTGAACAAGATTGGCCTCTGCATCGTGCTGCTGCTGATCTTCGCCGGGTTGTTCGAACCTCTGGGCTTCATCCTCAGCAGCATCCTGATCGGTATTCCGATGGCGCGCCTGTATGGCGGTCGCTGGCTGCCCAGCGTGGTCGTCACCACGCTGATGGCCGTTGGACTCTACCTGTTGTTCGACAAGTTGATGGACGTGCCGCTGCCCCTGGGCCTGCTCGACGTTCTGGAGAACTGATATGGATACCCTTGGCTATTTGGGTCAGGGTTTCGGCGTCGCGCTGAGCCCGTACAACCTGGTGACCGCCCTCTGCGGCACCCTGATCGGCACCGTCGTCGGTTTGTTGCCGGGCCTGGGCCCGATCAACGGCGTGGCGTTGTTGATCCCGATCGCGTTCGCTCTCGGCTTGCCACCGGAATCGGCGCTGATCCTGCTGGCGGCGGTGTACCTGGGTTGCGAATATGGCGGGAGGATCAGCTCGATCCTGCTGAACATTCCGGGCGAAGCCTCCACCGTGATGACCACCCTCGACGGTTACCCGATGGCCCGCAAAGGCCTGGCTGGTGTGGCCTTGTCTCTGTCGGCTTGGAGTTCTTTCATCGGTGCGTTCATCGCCACCTGCGGCATGGTGCTGTTTGCCCCGCTACTGGCGAAATGGGCAATTGCCTTCGGCCCGGCGGAATACTTCGTGCTGATGGTATTCGCCATTGTCTGTCTGGGCGGCATGGCCGGTGACCGACCACTGAAAACCTTTATCGCCGCATTGATCGGCCTGTTTCTGTCGACCGTTGGCATCGATGCCAACAGCGGTGTGTACCGCTTCACCGGCGACAACATCCACCTCACTGACGGCATTCAGTTTGTCGTGCTGGTGCTGGGCCTGTTCTCCATCAGTGAAATCCTCCTGCTGCTGGAAAAAACCCATAGAGGCCAGGAAGCGGTGAAGGCGACCGGGCGCATGATGTTCAACTTCAAGGAAGCTTCAGCGGTGTTCGTTGTGAACATCCGTTGCGGTGTATTCGGTTTCATCATGGGTGTATTGCCGGGGGCCGGTGCAACCCTGGCCAGCGCCGTGGCCTACATGACCGAAAAACGTATCGCCGGCGCCAAGGGTACCTTCGGCCAGGGCGACATGCGCGGTCTCGCCGCTCCCGAAACCGCCATCGGTGCATCCGCCTGCGGCGCCCTGGTGCCGATGCTGACCCTCGGCGTGCCGGGTTCGGGTACGACGGCGGTGATGATCGGCGCCCTGTCGCTGTACAACATCACTCCCGGCCCCCTGCTGTTCCAGCAGCAACCGGACATCGTCTGGGGCCTGATTGCCTCGTTGTTCATCGCCAACATCATGCTGGTGATCCTCAACATTCCGATGATCCGCATCTTCACCCGCATCCTCGCCGTGCCGAACTGGGCACTGGTGCCGGTGATCGCGATCATCACAGGGATCGGCGTCTATGCGGTGCACGCCACCACCTTCGACTTGTTCCTGATGGTCGGCATCGGCATCTTCGGCTACATCCTGCGTAAACTGGACTTCCCGCTGTCGCCGGTACTGCTGGGGTTCATTCTCGGAGGGCTGATGGAACAAAACCTGCGTCGCGCGCTGTCGATTTCCAACGGTGCGCTGGAGATCCTCTGGTCGAGCCCGATCACCTTCGGTGTCTGGGTGCTGACCGTGGTCATGCTGTTGGTGCCGCTGCTGCGGATCTGGCGCAAACGTTCGGTTGCACGGCGCGTTATCGCCGATGTCTGATCGAACACCCTTCAAAGCCTGGTGGGGAACCCCGCTGGTCGGCCTGCTCGGCGGATACCTCGCCAGCCAGGTCGGCTGGCCTCTGCCGTGGATGGTCGGCTCGTTGCTGGCGATCATCCTCGTGCGCTGCCTGACTCCCTGGCAACTGGCGGAAATCCCGGGCGGGCGCAAGTGCGGCCAGTGGGTCATCGGTATCGGTATCGGCCTGCACTTCACCCCGGTGGTGATGGAACAGGTGCTCAGTCATTTCGGTTTGATCTTCTTCGGAGCCTTGGTCACCAGCCTGTCCGCCGTGGTCGGGGTCTGGTTGATGCGGCGCACCGGTGAAGATCGCGCCACCGCGTTTTTTTCCAGCATGCCCGGCGGTTCAGGGGAGATGGTCAACCTCGGCGCGCGCAATGGCGCGGTGCTCAGTCGCGTGGCGGCGGGGCAGAGTTTGCGGGTGCTGGTGGTGGTGCTCTGTGTACCGGCGGCATTCAAGTATTTGATGGGCGACGGTACGCCGGTCTCCCATGCCACCAGTGTGGACTGGCGCTGGCTGGCACTTCTATTCCCGGCGGGCGCTTTGGCGGCCTGGATCTGGGAGCGTCTGCGTCAACCCAACCCCTGGCTGTTCGGGCCGTTGCTGGTGACGGCTGCGGTGAGCATCGGTTGGGACCTGCACATCGCCTTGCCCAACGGCGGCAGCGAGATCGGCCAATGGCTGATCGGCAGTGGTCTGGGTTGTCACTTCAACCGGCAGTTTTTCCGTCGCGCCCCGTCGTTCATGGGCCGGACGTTGATCGGCACGGTGCTGACCATGCTGATCGCCACGGCGGCGGCATTGGCCTTGAGCGCGCTGACCCATCTGGATCTGCGGTCTCTGACATTGGGCATGATGCCCGGGGGGATTGCCGAGATGAGCCTGACGGCGCAAACCCTGCAACTGTCGGTGCCGCTGGTAACGGCGATGCAGGTGATGCGGTTGTTGTTTGTGTTGTTTCTGGCGGAGCCTTTGTTCAGATATTGGAACCGCAATCCAGATTCAGTCTGATAGACCGAGGTGCCTTCTTCGCGAGCAAGCCCGCTCCCACATGGGTTTTTGCGGTGTCCACAAAGCCAATGTGGGAGCGGGCTTGCTCGCGAAGAGGCCCTCATCATCGCCGCTTAAACCGGCGGCAACCGCCACTCGATCGGCGTCTCGCCATTCTGTTCGAGAAACTTGTTGGTCCGGCCAAAGTGCCCGCAACCGAGGAAGCCACGATAGGCCGACAGCGGTGACGGATGCACCGAGGTCAACACCAGATGTTTGGTCGCATCGATCAGCTTCTGCTTGCTCTGGGCATGCGCGCCCCACAGCATGAACACCAGATGTGGCTGATGCTGGCTGACCACTTCAATGATCCGGTCGGTGAAAAACTGCCAGCCCTTGTCCTTGTGCGCGTTGGCGTTGGCGCGTTCCACCGTCATGGTGGTGTTGATCATCAGCACGCCCTGATCGGCCCAGCTCTGCAGGTGGCCGTGATTGGGGATGTCGATGTTCAGGTCGCGCTTGAGCTCTTTATAGATGTTCACCAGCGACGGTGGCGCCGGCACCCCGGGCTGCACTGAAAAGCACAGGCCATGGGCCTGGCCCGGGCCGTGATACGGGTCCTGGCCAAGGATGACCACCTTGACCTTGTCCAGCGGGGTAGAGTTGAGCGCGTTGAATATCATCGGACCCGGTGGATAGATCTCTTTGCCGGCCGCGCGCTCCTGTTGCAGAAAGTTTCGCAACTCTGTCATGTAGGGCTGGTCGAATTCGGCACGCAGTGCCTCCTTCCAGCTCGGTTCGAGTTTGATACGGTCATCTGCAGTCATGGTTACATCCGGTAAAGACAATGGGGCGAACCCTAGGAAACCCTCCCTGGCTTGTCAATTGCTCTGACGCAGATCCAGCACTTTCCTACGCAGCGATCATACTGAACGTTCAAATTCCCGATCGAGGTCACGATGAATCTGCACTTCGAAGAACTCACCGGCACCGACGGCGCCCGCATCGGCATCGCCAGCCTGGACGCCGAACAGTCACTCAATGCCCTGTCCCTGCCGATGATCAACGCCCTGCGCGAGCGCATGGACGTTTGGGCCAGGGACGCGCAAATCGTCTGCGTGCTGTTGCGCGGCAATGGCGCAAAGGCTTTTTGCGCCGGCGGCGAAGTGCGCAGCCTGGTGGACGCCTGTCGTGCCCACCCGGGTGAGGTGCCGCCATTGGCCGCGCAATTTTTTGCCGCGGAGTATCGCCTGGACTTCAACCTGCACACCTACCCCAAACCGCTGATCTGCTGGGGGCATGGTTATGTGCTCGGCGGTGGCATGGGGTTGTTGCAAGGCGCAAATATCCGCATCGTCACACCGAGCAGCCGCCTGGCGATGCCCGAAATCAGCATCGGCCTGTACCCGGATGTCGGTGCCAGCTGGTTCCTGTCGCGACTGCCGGGCAAGCTCGGGTTGTTCCTGGGGCTGAGCGGTGCCCACATGAACGGCCGCGACGCCATTGACCTGGACCTGGCGGACCGTTTCCTGCTCGATGAGCAGCAGCAGGACCTGATCGAAGGTCTGTTGCAATTGAACTGGCAGGAACAGACACCCATGCAGCTCAACAGTCTGCTCAAGGCGTTGCAGCAGGAAGCCGTGGCCGGGATGCCCGAAGCCCAGTGGCTGCCACGTCGTCGACAGATCGACGAATGGCTGGATGTCAGTGATGTGCGTTGCGCGTGGAAAGCCATCAGTGCGTTGGCCGATCACACCGACCCGCTGCTCAGTCGGGCGGCGAAGACCATGAGCGCAGGCTCGCCACTGACTGCGCATCTGGTCTGGGAGCAGATCCAGCGCGCCCGGCACCTGTCACTGGCCCAGGTTTTTCAGATGGAATACACCCTGAGCCTCAACTGCTGCCGTCATCCGGAGTTCAGCGAAGGGGTGCGCGCGCGGTTGATCGACAAGGATCAGAAGCCCCACTGGCACTGGCCGGATGTCAACAACGTGCCGGATGCGGTCGTGGAGGCGCATTTTCACAAGGCGTGGGAAGGTCGGCACCCGTTGGCGGATCTGTCGTCGGAATACTGAAAACCGATGTGGGAGCGGGCTTGCTCGCGAAGGCGGAGTGTCAGCCACATTCTTGTTGTCTGACACTCCGCCTTCGCGAGCAAGCCCGCTTGTATGTTTAGACTTGAAGGGGTGGGTGGGACTAAAGCCTCGCTTCTGACTCTGACCAGTACAGACCGTGGGAGACATCGTCCCACCCCTTCACCTAATGCGCCGATAAGGAATGCATCG
>NZ_LMLH01000011.1 GCF_001421885.1 Pseudomonas sp. Leaf48 | reverse complement strand
CGATGCATTCCTTATCGGCGCATTAGGTGAAGGGGTGGGACGATGTCTCCCACGGTCTGTACTGGTCAGAGTCAGAAGCGAGGCTTTAGTCCCACCCACCCCTTCAAGTCTAAACATACAAGCGGGCTTGCTCGCGAATGGCACACCAAAAATCCCCCTGAAACACCTCAATTCTTCCTGCAACGGGAACATCACACCGTCACACAGGTCGGTTACATCAGTACCTGTCAGGGGCCGCACGACGGAAGTGTGCAAAAACGCGACATTTTTTGTTGATCTCAAGCCCCTCACGCCCTAAAGTTCGCGCCGAACGTCCATGCTGGAAACGATCCATCCGGCTCAAGTACTGACGACGAGACAGCAAGGCCAAGGGAAAGCAGCGCTTCCCATGGCCTTTTTGCTTTCGGCGACATGCCTTGGGAAGTAGGCGAACCAAAGTGGGGATACGGAGGACGTTCATTTGCACCCATTGATTACTAACGTTTGCCAGTAGGAGCTCCCAGGTATGTCGATCCAGGTCGAAGACTATTTCGCGCGCGAAACCTTTCAGAAAATGAAGGCGTTCGCCGACAAGCAGGAAACCCCGTTCGTGGTGATCGACACCGCGATGATCAGCCAGGCCTATGACGACCTGCGCGCCGGTTTCGAATTCGCCAAGGTCTACTACGCGGTCAAGGCCAACCCGGCCGTCGAGATCATCGACCTGCTCAAAGAGAAAGGCTCGAGCTTCGACATCGCCTCCATCTATGAGCTGGACAAAGTGCTGGGCCGTGGCGTCAGCGCCGACCAGATCAGCTACGGCAACACCATCAAGAAATCCAAGGACATCCGCTACTTCTACGAGAAGGGCGTGCGTCTGTATGCCACCGACTCCGAAGCCGACCTGCGCAACATCGCCAAGGCTGCGCCGGGCTCGAAAGTCTACGTGCGTATCCTGACCGAAGGCTCGACCACCGCCGACTGGCCGTTGTCGCGCAAATTCGGCTGCCAGACCGACATGGCCATGGACCTGCTGATCCTCGCCCGCGACCTGGGCCTGGTGCCTTACGGCATCTCCTTCCACGTCGGCTCGCAACAGCGTGACATCAGCGTCTGGGACGCGGCGATCGCCAAGGTCAAAGTAATCTTCGAGCGCTTGAAAGAAGAAGACGGCATCGAACTGAAGCTGATCAACATGGGCGGTGGCTTCCCGGCCAACTACATCACCCGCACCAACAGCCTGGAAACCTACGCCGAAGAAATCATCCGCTTCCTCAAGGAAGACTTCGGCGACGACCTGCCGGAAATCATCCTGGAACCGGGCCGTTCGCTGATTGCCAACGCCGGCATCCTGGTCAGCGAAGTGGTGCTGGTCGCGCGTAAATCCCGTACCGCCGTAGAGCGTTGGGTGTACACGGATGTGGGCAAGTTCTCCGGCCTGATCGAAACCATGGACGAAGCCATCAAGTTCCCGATCTGGACCGAGAAGAAAGGCGAGATGGAAGAAGTCGTGATCGCCGGTCCAACCTGCGACAGCGCCGACATCATGTACGAAAACTACAAGTACGGCCTGCCGCTGAACCTGGCCATCGGTGATCGCCTGTACTGGCTGTCGACCGGTGCGTACACCACCAGCTACAGCGCAGTTGAGTTCAATGGCTTCCCGCCGCTGAAGTCGTTCTACGTGTAATTACTGCACGCAGAAATCAAAAAGCCCATGACCTGTCATGGGCTTTTTTGTCGGTGATCTGCAGGAGCCGGCTTGCTGGCGATTAACGTCCGATGAACCGCGGTGCCTGGATCGCCAGCAAGCCGGCTCCTACAGAGGTGTGAGTACCTGTTCGAGTTCGGCGAGGCGTTGGGCATACGCAGGTGCCAACGCGCGAATCTGCGGATCGGTTGCGTCCAACAACGCTTTGCTCGCGACCCGCAGGAAATTCAGATTGCCGCCGGTCAGCGCCCTGCGCAGCCATTGCAATGCCTCGTCGATATTCCCCTGATCCGCCAGCACTGCTGCATGGCTGAACTGCCCGCGAAAGTCCCCACCCTCAGCCGAACGCCGATACCAACCGTGCGCCGCTGGCAGGTCTTTCGGGCAGACCAGCCCTTCTTCCAGGTAGCGCCCCAGCAGATTCATCGATTTCGCGTGGCCCAGTTCAGCCGCGCGGCGATAGAGATTCAGCGCTTGCTGCTGATTCTCAGCCACCCCGCGCCCGGTCGCCAGCAAGTTGGCGTAGTTGTACATCGCCCAATCCAGGCCGGCCTCGGCGGCGATCCGATAATGCCCCGCAGCGATGGCAGCATCGGCCTCACAGCCCCAGCCATGTTCATGACAACGACCGAGCATGTTGCGCGCCATCATGTGCCCACGCCGGGCGGCGATCCCGAACCAGCGCACGGCCAACGGCTGATCCTGCTCGATGCCCTGTCCGTCCAGCAGGATTTGCCCCAGCAGCGCCTGAGCATCGAGTACCCCTTCGCCGGCCGCAATCAGCACCGCCTGGGCCGCGCGTGCGGGACTCTCTTGCAGCATGGCTTTTAGCTGGTCACCGCTGAGCACTTCTTCGCGTCGCAGTTGAAAACTCATACCTCGACCCAACGCCGCAGCAGGTTGTGATACGTCCCCGTCAGGCGGATCAGCGAAGGGTGATCAGGCATGTCCTGGGTCAGCTGCTGAATCGCCCCATCCATCTCGAACAGCAAGGCGCGCTGGCTATCTTCGCGCACCAGGCTCTGGGTCCAGAAAAACGAGGCGTAGCGCGTGCCGCGAGTGACCGCGTTGACCTTGTGCAGACTGGTCCCGGGATACAACACCATGTCACCGGCGGGCAGCTTTACCTGTTGCGTGCCGTAGGTGTCCTGGATTACCAGCTCACCGCCGTCGTAATCCTGCGGCTCACTGAAAAACAGTGTGGCCGACAGGTCAGTGCGCACTCGCTCGATGCCGCCCTTGGGCTGGCGCACTGCGTTGTCGACATGAAAGTCGAAACTGCCACCGGCGGTGTAACAGTTCAGCAGTGGTGGAAAGACTTTGTGCGGCAGTGCGGCCGACATGAACAGCGGGTTTTTCCACAACCGCTCCAGCATCGCCGCACCGATTTCCTTGGCCAGAGGATGACCTTCCGGTAATTGCAGGTTGTGCTTGGCCTTGGCCGACTGGTAGCCGGCGGTGATCTTGCCGTCCGCCCAGTCGGCCTGCTCCAGCGCTTCACGAATGCGCCGCACTTCTTCTTTTTCGAACAAGCCGGGAATGTGCAGCAGCATGGCAGAGACACCTGAAGGCAAAGGGATGGCAATGGTATTGATTCTTATTGCCTGTGTAAAACCCGACAGACGAATGAGTCAGCAAAAACCGTAAGGTTAAATTGTAAAGAATGTAAATTAAGTGCGAATAACAATATTTCGCAATTGATACAAATACCTGTTTACCCTATATTCCGCGGCCTCAAATCCTTGGGGAGGGGAATTCAAATGTCACGTCAACAACCACAATTACCGGTCAGTTCGCCACGTTTGCTCGCATCGGCCATTGGCATGGCGATTACTGCCGGCTCTGCGGGTCACATGGTTTTCGCGGCGGAAAAAGCCGACGAAAAAGCTCCGGGCAATGTGATTTCACTGGGTGCGACCGCCATCACCGGCGAAGCCCAGGACGAGACTTCCTATAACGTGGAGAAAGCCTCCTCGCCCAAGTACACCGCGCCACTGGTGGACACACCGCGTTCGATCACGGTGATTCCACAGCAAGTCCTCAAGGACACTGGCGCCCTGAACATGCAGGATGCCCTGCGCACCGTTCCCGGCATTACCTTCGGCGCCGGCGAAGGCGGTAACCCACAAGGCGACCGTCCGTTCATTCGCGGCTTCGATGCCCAGGGTGATACCTACCTGGACGGCGTGCGCGATACCGGTTCGCAAAGCCGCGAGATCTTCGCCGTCGAATCGATCGAAGTCAGCAAAGGCCCGAACTCAGCCATTGGCGGGCGCGGCGCCGCCGGCGGCAGCATCAACCTGGTGAGCAAAAAAGCCCACCTGGGCGACTCGTTCGACGGTGGTTTTACCTGGGGTTCGGATCAGACCCAGCGTTACACAATGGACGGCAACTATCAGCTCAATGACACCACCGCCGGCCGTCTGAACCTGATGAGCCACGAGAGCAACGTCGCCGGTCGTGACAGCGTCGATTACGACCGCTGGGGCGTGGCACCGTCGCTGGCCTTCGGCCTGGGCACCGACACCCGCGTCAACCTCGACTACTACCATCTGGAAAGCAACGACACGCCGGACTCGGGTATTCCTTACTCGATCCCGGCCGCTGGCTCCGCTGCCCGTACCAAGGGCAACCCGGACAAGCCGAACGATGGTGGCGACAGCAGCAACTTCTATGGCCTGACCGATCGTGACTTTCGCAAGACCCGCACCGACACCGCGACCTTCGCCGTCGAGCATGACCTGAGCGATGCGCTGACCGTCAAGAACACCCTGCGTCACGGCAGCAGCATGCAGGATTACATCCTGACCCAGCCGGACGACAGCAAGGGCAACGTCAACAACGGCAGCGTCTGGCGTCGGGCCAACACCCGGGTCAGCAATACCGAAACCACGACCAACCAGACCGACCTGTTTGGTGATATCTACATCGCCGGCTTCAAGAACAGCTTCGCCACCGGTATCGAGTACACCCATGAGGAAAGTGAAAAGTCCTCGTACAACGTCAACACCGATACCACACCGGGAACTGCGGCAGCGACCACCAACTGCTCGCCTGCACTGATCGGCACGCCAAGCGGCTACAACTGCACCTCGCTGTCCAATCCGACGCCGAACGACCCATGGAACGGTGCGATCTCGCGTAACTACGCCGGCACCGACACCAACGCCGATACCTATGCGCTGTATGTGTTCGACACCCTGGAGTTGTCCGAGCAGTGGCTGGTGAACATGGGGCTGCGCTACGACCATTTCGACACTGACTACAAAACGTTCAACGCTTCCGGCACCACCACCGCCAAGGGCGATGACGTCAGTGAGTTCGTCACCGGCCAGTTCGGTGTGGTTTACAAGCCGGCCGAGAACGGCAGCATTTATGCCTCCTACGCAACTTCCGCCACACCACCGGGCAACACCCTCGGTGAAGGTTCGGAAGGCAACCCTTTGGGTGGCACGCCTGATCGCAGCGGCAACCTGCTGAGCAGCGACATGGAACCGGAAACCACCAAGAACTACGAAATCGGTACCAAGTGGGATCTGCTCAATGATCGTCTGTCCTTGACCGCCGACATCTTCCGCACCGAGAAAGACAACGCCCGGGTGCAGACCAACACCACCACCTACGAAAACGTCGGCAAGACCCGCGTTCAAGGTGTCGAACTGTCGGCTACCGGCAAGCTCACCGATAAATGGCAAGTGTTCGCAGGCTATGCCTTCATGGACAGCGAGCAGATCGATGGCGGCCCGCTGGGCGCGGCCAACGACGGCAATCAACTGCCCAATACGCCGGAAAACAGCGCCAGCCTGTGGACGACTTATCAAGTCACGCCGAAGCTGACCGTCGGTGGCGGTGCGTTCTATGTCGACGACGTGTTCGGCAGCGTGGCCAACACCACCATGGTTGAATCCTACGTTCGTTACGACGCGATGGCGGCCTACAAGCTGACCAAAAACGTCGACCTGCAACTGAACGTGCAGAACCTGACCGATGAGACCTACTACGACAAAGCGTTCTCGACCCACTTCGCCAACCAGGCGGCCGGTCGTACTGCCTTGCTGAGCACCAACTTCCACTTCTGATGCGAGTGGAGGAGTTGGCGTTGGTTGCGAGCTGTTGATTCTGTTTTTTTGGCGCATCCGAAATCGCCAGGATCAAAAGACCGCAGGCTTCGCCAGCGCCTGCAGGGACCAGGCCCCGTTCATCCAGATGAACGGGGCTTTTGTACGTAAGAAAGAATGCTTCTCGACAACTCACGGCATAATGCGCGCCGTGGTGATCCATTTCGAACGAACAAGGCGAGCGATGTGTTGAAGAAAACCCTGTTCCAGTTGCACTGGTTTTTCGGCATCAGCGCCGGGCTGGTCCTGGCCCTGATGGGCATTACCGGAGCGACGGTGTCGTTTCAGGACGAGATCCTGAGCGCACTCAATCCTTCGGTGCTACAGGTCGAAAAACAGGTAGCCGGTGTGTTGCCGCCTGCCGAACTGGTAGAGCGCATCGAAGCCGCATCCGGCAAGAAAGTCTCGATGCTGACCGTCGAAAGTGATAGCAGCGATGCGTCCCGAGTGTGGTTTACCCCGCCACCGGGTGAACGCCGAGGCGAAATGCGTTACTTCAATCCGTACACCGCCCAGTTCCTTGGCGACGCCACGGGCCAGGATTTCTTCGGCTTGATGCTGAAACTGCACCGCTTCCTGGCCATGGGCGACAGCGGCCGGCAGATCACTGGCGCATGCACGCTGATCCTGGTGTTTTTCTGCCTGTCCGGCCTCTATTTGCGCTGGCCGCGCCAGTGGAAAAGCTGGCGCGCCTGGCTGACCATGGACTGGAAGAAAAAGGGTCGAAGCTTCAACTGGGACCTGCACTCGATCGCCGGCACCTGGTGCATGGTGTTTTACCTGTTGGCGGCGCTGACCGGGCTGTCGTGGTCCTATGAGTGGTACAACAAAGGCCTGACCCGTCTGCTGTCCGATTCACCGCAGAACGAACGTGTGCGCGGCGGGCGAGGCCCTGCGCCGCAAGGTCCGGCACCGACGGCCGATTACGCGGCGATGTGGAGCAGCATCTACAGCGCTGCCGGCCCGCATCTCAGCTCCTACAACATTCGCATGCCAGCGGTGGCTGGCCAACCGGCGACCGTGTTTTACCTGCTAAAGACATCGCCCCACGACCGCGCCCTGAACCAGATCACCCTGGACCCGGCCACCGGCGTCGTCAAACGAGTGGAGCGCTACAGCGACAAGAGCTTCAAGGCTCAATTGTTGACCAGTATCTACGCCCTGCACGTCGGCAGTTATTTCGGCATCGTCGGACGAATCATCCTGACGATCACCGCACTGACCATGCCGCTGTTCTTCGTCACCGGCTGGCTGCTGTACCTGGACCGTCGCCGCAAAAAACGCCAGATCAAGGCGACCCGCAACGGTCTCGTACAACCGGGTAGCGATGCCCCTGCGTGGCTGATCGGCTTCGCCAGCCAGAGCGGTTTTGCCGAGCAACTGGCATGGCAGACCGCAGGCCAGTTGCAGGCCGCAGGCTTGCCGGTGAAAGTGCAGCCACTGGCAGAGGTCAGCGAGCAGGATTTGCATGACTCCAGTAATGCGTTGTTTGTAGTCAGCACCTTCGGCGACGGCGAAGCACCGGACAGTGCCAGGGGGTTCGAGCGCAAGGTATTGAGTCGTGCGCCGAGCCTTGAGCGCCTGAACTATGCGGTTCTCGGACTGGGCGACCGGCAGTATCAACACTTCTGCGGATTCGCCAGACGCCTGCACACCTGGCTGGGTGCTCACGGCGGCAAGACCCTGTTTACCCCCGTGGAAGTCGACAGCGGCGATCCTTACGCCTTGCGTCACTGGCAGCAGCAACTGGGATTGTTGACCGGTCAGATGCCCGTGGACACCTGGCAAGCACCGAGTTATGACAATTGGACGCTGGCCCGGCGCGAGCTACTCAATCCCGACAGCAGTGGTTCGAGCGTCTACCTGGTGGGCCTTAAAGCCCCGACCAGCAGCAGCTGGCTGGCCGGCGATCTGGTGGAAGTGTTGCCACGCAATTGTCCGTGGGCGATAGAGCACTTCCTCGACGGCCTGGGCATCCACGGCGAAACCCGGGTACAACTGGGTGGCCTGGAAGAAACCCTCGAACAAGCCCTGGCCAGCCGCCAGTTACCGGATAACCGCAGCCACCTGGTCGGCCTGCACGCACAAGCGCTGACGGACGCATTGGTACCTTTGGCCATGCGCGAGTACTCGATTGCCTCCATACCGGCCGACGGTATGCTGGAGCTGATCGTACGTCAGGAAGTGCACCCGGATGGCAGCCTCGGCGTTGGCTCCGGCTGGCTGACCGAACATGCCCCTGTGGGCAGCGCTATCAGCCTGCGCGTACGCCGCAATAGCGGTTTCCATCTGCCAGTTGAACCGGTGCCAATGATTCTGCTGGGCAACGGCACAGGGCTGGCCGGGTTGCGCAGCCTGCTCAAGGCGCGGATCGCCGATGGCCAGCAACGGCATTGGCTGCTTTTCGGCGAGCGAAATCGCGAACACGACTACCTGTGCCGCGACGAGCTGGAAGAATGGTTGATTGCCGGTGACCTGGAGCGTCTGGACCTGGCGTTCTCGCGGGATCAGGCGCAGAAAATCTATGTGCAGGATCGCCTGCGCGAATCGGCGCACGAGCTGAAAAAGTGGCTGGCGGACGGCGCGGTGATCTACATCTGTGGCAGCCTTCAGGGCATGGCCTCTGGCGTCGATCAGGTGCTCAACGAGGTGCTGGGTGCATCTGAAGTGGAGCGATTGATCGAACAGGGCCGCTATCGTCGCGACGTGTATTGAGAGTGTTTTTGCTGCGATATTTGCGGGAGCAAGGATCAGTAATCTGCAAATGGTTCAGCAGATGAGCGATGTGTTGGAGAGCATTATTGCGCAGGATTTGAGATCGCGATCCTGATCCGGCAGTGGCCCTCACCCTAACCCTCTCCCAAAGGGAGAGGGGACTGACCGTGGGTTTCTCTGGAAATACTGCGACCTGAAAGAGCTGTACCGAATCCATGATCGAAATACTGCGACCTGAACGAGCTGTACCGAATCCATGATCGAAAGACTGCGACCTGAACGAGCTGTACCGAATCCATGATCGAAATACTGCGACTTGAACGCGCTGTACAAAATCCATTATCGAAATACTACGATCAGAAGATTTTGTAGCAAATCCATAATCGACTCGATTTCTCAGGTCGATGTAAAGCGCCAGACACCTCGGTCGGCCCCCTCTCCCTCCGGGAGAGGGCTGGGGTGAGGGCTGCATTTCCAATGCGAACGCAAAAATCCCTGACTAAAGTAAAACCTCCATCCCCCTTCACAAGGACGTGAAGCATGCCCAACCACCCCACCCTCCCCCTACGCCAATTCGCACGCCATCTACGCACCCACCAAACCGACTGCGAACACCTGCTCTGGCAAAAACTGCGGGCCCGGCAAATCGCCAATCTGAAATTCCGCCGACAGTTTCCATGTCCGCCTTATGTCCTGGATTTTTATTGCGTCGAATTGAAACTGGCCATTGAACTGGATGGCGGTCAGCACTATGAGGTGGCGGGAAGAATCCATGATCTGCGTCGAACCAAGTACCTGCAGGAGCAAGGGATCAGGGTTGTGCGGTTCAGTAATCTGGAGGTGATTCAGCAGATGAGCGATGTGTTGGAGTGCATTATTCGGACTGCGCAGGACTTGAGATCGCGATCCTGATCCGGCAGTGGCCCTCACCCTAACCCTCTCCCACTGGGAGAGGGGACTGACCGTGGGCTTCTCTGGAAATACTGCGGCCTGAGCGTGCTGTACCGAATCCATAATCGACACGATCTCTCAGGTCGATGCATAGCGCCAGACAACTCGATCGGCCCCCTCTCCCTCTGGGAGAGGGCTGGGGTGAGGGGGTGCTTTTGAATCCGCAACAGGGCTTGAGGATCAGGCGCTGACGGGCACTACGCTCAACTCCACCACCTCAGGCCGCTTGACCAGCGCATACACCACCGCCGTCAACAGGCTCCCGGCCACGATCGCCAACAGATACAACAGCGCATGGTTGATCGCATTCGGAATCGCCAGCACGAACAATCCACCGTGGGGCGCCATCAGCTTGCAGCCGAAATACATCGACAACGCACCGGTCAACGCGCCACCGGCCACGCTCGCCGGAATCACCCGCAGCGGGTCTTTGGCGGCAAACGGAATTGCCCCTTCGGAGATGAAGCACAACCCCAGTACGAACGCCGCTTTACCGGCCTCGCGCTCGGTCTGGGCGAACTTGCGCCGGGCAATGAAGGTGGCGATACCCAGGCCGATCGGTGGCACCATGCCGGCGGCCATGGTCGCGGCCATCGGTGCGTAACTCTGCGACGCCAGCAAGCCGACCGAGAACGCATACGCCGCCTTGTTGATCGGCCCGCCAAGATCGACGCACATCATCGCGCCCAACAGCACACCGAGCAAAATGGCATTGGTGGTGCCCATGCTGTCGAGAAACTGCGTGAGTGCACCGAGCATCCCCGCCACCGGTTTGCCGACCACATAAATCATCACCAGTCCGGTGAACAGGCTGGCCAGCATCGGGATGATCAGAATCGGTTTCAGCGCTTCAAGGCTCTGCGGCAGCCGCGCATATTTGTTGATCGCTTTGGCCGCATAGCCGGCGAGGAAACCGGCGACAATCCCGCCAATGAAACCGGCGCCCAGGGTACTGGCGAGCAAACCACCGATCATGCCCGGCGCGAGGCCAGGACGATCGGCGATCGAGTAAGCGATGTAACCCGCCAGCAACGGCACCATCAACTTGAACGCGGTGTCGCCGCCAATCTGCATCAATGCCGCCGCCAACGTGCCCTCTTCTTTGAAGGCGGTGATGCCGAACACAAACGACAGGGCGATCATCAGACCGCCGGCCACCACCATCGGCAACATGAACGACACGCCGGTCAACAGGTGTTTATAGACGCCCGTCTTCTCTTGCTTGGTCGGCCCTTGGGAACTGTTCGAAACGCTTTCCCGCTTGCCTTCAGCCAAGGCTTTTTTCAGCGTCGCTTCGGCATTCTTGAGCGCGATGCCGGTACCGCAACGGTAGATCTTCTTGCCCGCGAATCGCTCGGTGGCGACCTCGATGTCCGCCGCCAGCAACACCACATCGGCCTCGGCGATCGCCTCCGCGCTCAGTGGATTACGCGCACCGACCGAGCCCTGGGTTTCCACTTGCAGGTCATAGCCCAGGCGCTTGGCCGCCTGCTGCAGGGCTTCGGCGGCCATGAAGGTGTGAGCGACGCCGGTCGGGCATGCCGTAACCGCAACCAGTCGCGGAGCATTGTGCGCAACGGCTACCGGCTCGGCGACGACTTCGGCAGGCGTGTACACCTGAGCCTCCTGCGCGCCCCGTCGCAACACCGCTTCAACGTCGTGCAGGGCCTGGGCCGGAGCACTCTGGAACACCCGCTTACCGACGAATCGAGACATATCCACTGGCGCGCTGGTGACCAGCAACACCCACTCGGCGCCTTCGAGGGTAGCAGCCGACATTTGACGCTCAGGGTGGGCGGGATCACTGATTTCGACACTGGTGCTCCAGCCCTGACGCTGGGCCGCCGCATCGAGCAAGCGGGCGCACAGCACGCTGGTGACCATGCCGTTGGGGCAGGCCGTAACGATGGCTAACTTCATGACAAACCCTCTTATTGTTCTGTCAGGGCACGCACGCGTACACCCTTTTCGAGCCGCGCCAGCTGCGCGGCATCGCCAATGCCGAAACCGATCTGGGTGACGGCCAGCGCGGCAATCGCCGTGGCCGTGCGCAGGGTTTGCTCAGGCGTATCGGCACTGAGCAAACCGTGGAGCATCCCCGCCAGCAACGAATCGCCGGCGCCCACCGTACTGGCGACGCCGACCTTGGGAGGAGTGGCATGCAAGGCCGCGCCCACACTGAACCAGTTCACGCCGTCGGCACCGTGGGAGATCACCACATGCCTGATGCCTTGGGCGTGCAAACGCTCAGCCGCATCGGCCTGGGCGGCGACCGAAACCACCCCGTACCCCAGGACCTGGGCCAGCTCTTCGCTATTGGGTTTGACCAGCCACGGACCCGCCTTGATTCCAGCACGCAACGCTTCGCCACTGGTGTCGAGGGCGACGTTCAAGCCCAGTTCCTTCAAGCGCACAATCAACGCCTGCAGCCACTGCGCACTGACGCCTTGCGGCAGGCTGCCGGCGACGACAACCGCATCGTGCCCGGGCGCAATCTGCTCAAGTCGATCAAGCAACGCCTGTTGCGCGGCTGCACTGACCCGCGGCCCCAGACCGTTTATATCGGTGATGCGTCCATCGCTTTCCGCCAGCTTGATGTTGGTACGGGTTTCACCGGGAACCCGGATGAAGGCATCGATAAAACCGCGTCTGGCAAACAGGGTTTCGAACGCTTGCAGGTTGTCCACGCCGAGGAAACCGCTGACGGTCACCTGATGCCCAAGGTCGGCAAGCACCTGGGCCACGTTCACCCCTTTGCCGGCGGCGTGAGTGTGCATGGCGTCGCTGCGGTTGACCTGACCGGGCTCCAGGCGCGGTAACTGAACCGTGAGGTCGAGTGCCGGGTTGAGGGTCAGGGTGAGAATCCGGGCCATTACAGAGCCTCCACTAATGCGCGCACTTCGTTGGCGCTGCCCACGGCCAGAGCCTGCTGGGCAAGCACTTGTGTACGGGCAAGGCTGAGTTCGCGAATCCGCGCCTTGACCTCGGCGATGCTGCGCGCGGACACACTGAGTTCATCCACCCCCAGCCCGACCAGTACCGGCACTGCCAGCGGGTCGGCCGCCAGCTCACCGCACACACCGACCCACTTGCCGTTGGCATGGGCTGCGCGCACGGTGATGTCGATCAGTTGCAACACCGCCGGATGAAGCCCGTCGGCCTGGGCCGAGAGCGTCGGATGACCACGATCGATGGCCAAGGTGTATTGCGTCAGGTCATTGGTGCCGATACTGAAAAAGTCGACTTCCCTGGCCAGGACTGGCGCCAGCAGCGCTGCCGACGGCACTTCAATCATAATCCCCAACTGCAGGTCGGCGACCGGGATTTCCTTGCGCAAGCGTTCGGTCATGTCCCGGGCCTGGCGCCACTCGTCCATGCTGCCGACCATGGGGAACATAATGCGCAGGGGCCGGTTGTCGGCGGCCCGCAGCAGCGCGCGCAGTTGCACCTCCATGATCTGCGGACGCTGCAGGGTCAGGCGAATGCCTCGTACGCCGAGGAACGGGTTTTCCTCCTTGGCGATCGGCCAGTACGGCAGCGGCTTGTCGCCACCGACGTCAAGTGTACGCACCACCAGCGGCCGCCCGGCCAGGCCATCGAGGACACGCCGGTACTCGGCTTCCTGGGTCGCTTCGTCCGGCGCTTGCGGGTGGGCCATGAAAATCAGTTCTGTACGCAGCAGGCCGATGCCTTCGGCGCCCTGCTCGACGGCGCCGATAACCCCGGCGCTTTCACCGAGGTTGGCGAACACTTCGACACCATGGCCGTCGCTGGTCAGCGCTGGTTGATGACGTTGTGCGGCGGCCTCCTGCAGGCGTTGATCGCGACTGTCGCGCTCGGCGATTGCGCGCTGCAAGGTCGCCGCATCGGCATCGACGTGCAGACGACCGCGCTGGCCATCGAGCAGCAACGGTGTGCCTGGCGCCAGCAACAGCACGGCGGCACCGGCGCCGACCAATGCAGGAATGCCCAACGCTCGGGCGACGATCGCGCTGTGCGCCGTGGCGCCACCCCGTGCAGTCAGGATGCCGGCCACGCGAGCCGGATCGAGCCGTGCCACGTCCGACGGGCCGACTTCGTCCATCACCAGAATATACGGCTGATCCGGTTCACTCGGGGTTTCGATGCCACTGAGTTGCGCCAGTACACGACGCCCTATGTCGCGCAGATCCGCGGCGCGCTCGGCAAGCAAGGCATCCTGCAAGGCTTCCTGTTGCCTGGCCGCCAATTCGATGACCGACATCCACGCCGCTTGCGCGCTTTCGCCCTGTTTGAGACGGGTGTCGACCTCATCGGTCAGCTCCGGGTCGTCGAGCATTTCCTGGTGAGTGACGAAGATCTCGCGAATGGCCTTGGCCTTGCTGCGCTCGATCAAACCCTGAATATCCTGGCGCACCTGCTCCAAAGCTTGCTTGAGTTGCTCGCGCTCAATCGCGGCTGACTCTCCGCGCAGCGGATAGTCGATGGCTTGCAGCACCTGAATATGCGCCGGACCGATGGCGATCCCCGGTGCTGCGGCGATGGCCTGGATCTGGCTACCCGACGCCGGGGCCAGCAGCACTTCGGCGAAGTCGGCGACGGTTTCGCGCTGCTGACTCACCGGCGGCAACGGTTCGACTTCTTCACCGAGGCCATTTTCGATAGCCGCCATCAAGGCGGGCAAGGCATCGACAGCGATACTCGGCTCAGCGATCAACTCCAGCACCTGGCCGCGACGGGCGCCGAGGCTGAGCAGCTTGCTCAAACTCTTCACCGACACCGCACTGTCCTGGCCATCGACGATGCGCACGCGAATTTCGCCGGCAAAACCTTTCGCCAGTTGCGCGAGAATTTTCGCCGGGCGGGCGTGCAGACCATGGGCGTTGGCCAGCGCAATGCGCGCACTCGGCCAGTCTGCGGGCAGCTCGCCACCGAGGACTTCCAGCACATGGCGGCGGGTGGTGGCGCGCCCCAATTCGTTGCCGCGCCCTTCAATCAGCAGCGCGCACAGGCGTTCAAGCAATGCCTGATGGGCTTCGCCGAGGCTGGCCAGGCAGAACAACCCGTTCAGCGGCTGCCCGAGGTAACGCAATGGTTTATCCGGCGTAACGAAGGCCAGGCCAGGACGTTTCACCGTTTGTTCGCTGTGCAACCACCACAAGCCATCACCCAGAGGCAGCGCTTCGACCTGCTGCAACACGGCAGAGAAACCGTTGCTCACGCAATCGGCTTGACGCAACAGGCGCGCGCCACGCCAGACCAGTTCTTCGAAATCTTCGGCCGACACACCCAGGCCGATCATTTGTGCATCCAGCGCCAATTCCTGCGGCGCGCCTTGCAGCAGTTTCAGCAGCGCTTGCGCAGAACCGGCACGGCGCAGAGCCTGGCCGAGGTCGGTCTCACCAAGGGCGCGAGTGAGCAATTGCAGCAGGCGCAGATGCTCGTCGGATTTGGCGGCAATGCCGATTGCCAGATAGACGATGTGGCCGTCGCCCCAGTCCACGCCTTCGGGAAACTGCATCAAGCGCACGCCGGTGGTGAACACCTGATCGCGGGTTTGCGGGGTACCGTGGGGGATGGCAATACCTTGACCGAGAAAGGTCGAGCCCTGGGCTTCCCGCGCTTGCAGCCCGGCGAGATACCCTTCGTCCACCAGGCCGTCAGCGACCAGGTGACTGGCCAGCAGTTGCAATGCAGCGGACTTATCCACAGCCGACTGGCCCATGGATATCTGCTCAATAGTGAGCTCGAGCATGCTTTCTCCTTTTTGGCCCCTTGGGGCGCCAGGTATTGTTTTGAGTGAATCAGCCTTGGCGTTTTTGCCAACTCTTTTGGCGGTTGCACGGGCAGAACCGACAAAAGGGATAAACCCCTAAAATACGCTTGCTGAAACGTTTAATCTATAATGAATGGCACGTTACTCGATAATGATCCATCCTTGAAGTCCTACTTGTCGGCTGCGTTACGACAAGGGTCGTCTGCCTGAATCGGGTAGGATTGACGAAAATGTCGAGGCAAGCTCGAAAAAACAAGGAAACAGCGGGTTGAAACTCAGTGATATTGCCCAGTTGGCCGGTGTGTCCGTTACCACCGCCAGCTATGTCATCAATGGCAAAGCCGAACAGCAGCGCATCAGCAGCGCCACGGTCGAACGTGTTCGCGCGGTCGTCGAGCAACATGGCTTCACACCTAATCCCCAGGCCGCCGGCTTACGTAGCCGGCATACGCGCACATTGGGTTTCATTCTGCCGGATCTGGAAAACCCCAGTTACGCACGCATCGCCAAATTGCTTGAGCAAGGTGCGCGAGCCCGGGGTTATCAGCTGTTGATCGCCAGCTCCGACGACGCGCCGGACAGCGAACTGCAGTTGCTCAAACTGTTCCGCGCACGCCGCTGCGATGCGCTGATCGTCGCCAGTTGCCTGCCGGCAAGCGACGACAGTTATCGCCAATTGCAAGCCAAGGGCATGCCGATCATTGCCATCGACCGGGTCATGGAGCCCGAGCATTTCTGCTCGGTGATCAGCGACGACCGCGAGGCCAGCCTGCAACTGACTCGCAGCCTGCTGGAGCCATTACCCAAGCAGATCGTGCTCATTGGTGCCCGCCCCGACCTGAGCATCAGCCAGGAACGCGCCGCCGGTTTCAAGCAAGCTCTCAATGGCTTCAAAGGGGACGTGCTGATCGAAGAAGGCGAGTCCTTCAGCCGTGAGTGCGGCAAGCAATTGATGGAAGATTTGTTGCGGCGCCTGGGTCATTTGCCCGAGGCGTTGATCACTACATCCTACGTATTGCTCCAGGGCGTGTTCGATGCCCTGCATGACTTCCCGCTGAAAAACCGCCGGCTGCGTCTTGGCACTTTCGGCGACACTCAGTTGCTGGACTTCCTGCCCCTGCCGGTCAATGCCATGGCCCAGCAACACCAACTGATCGCTGACAAGGCGCTGGCCCTGGCCCTGGCGGCGATCGAACAGTCCGATTACCAACCCGGTGTACAAGCCATCGCGCGAACCTTCAAACAGCGTATTCGCCAGGAATGAATCGTGGAGCTGATCGACACCCACACCCATCTGGATTTCCCGGACTTCGACGCTGATCGTCAGGCGTTGCTGAGCGCCAGTCGCGCCCTCGGGGTGCGGCGAATCGTGGTACTGGGGGTTTATCAGGGCAATTGGCAACGGGTCTGGGAGCTGGCGCAGAGCGATCCCGACCTGCACGCCGCCTTCGGTCTGCACCCGGTGTACCTGAACGAGCATCGCCCTGAGGACTTGAGCGAACTCGGCGCCTGGCTGACGCGCCTGGCCGGCCATCGGCAATTGTGTGCGGTCGGCGAGATCGGCCTGGACTACTTCATCGAAACCCTGGATCGCGAACGCCAGCAAGGGCTGTTCGATGCGCAACTGCAACTGGCGAATGACTTCAACCTTCCAGCCTTGATCCACGTGCGGCGCAGCCATGCGGCGGTGATTGCCTCGCTCAAACGCTTTCGCCTGAAACGCGCCGGGATCATCCATGCGTTTGCCGGCAGCAAGGAAGAAGCCCGCGAGTACATCAAGCTTGGCTTCAAGCTCGGCCTTGGCGGTGCCGCGACCTGGCCCCAGGCGCTGCGCATGCATCGCGTGCTGGCCGAGCTGCCGCTGGAGTCGGTAGTGCTGGAAACCGATTCACCAGACATGGCGCCCGCCATGTTCCCCGGGCAACGCAACAGCCCGGCGCATTTGCCGGCGATTTGCGAGGCGCTGGCTCAAATCATGGCGATCACACCAGAGCAGCTCGCGGCGGCCAGTACCGCCAATGCACGCGAGCTGTTCAACTGGTAAGCACTGACAAAAAAACCTTGTGAACAAGGGTGTGCTTCAGACCCGGAACGCACTGATCAATTGCTTCAACTCCACCACCTGAGCCGACAATGCACGGCTGGCGTCCTCGGTGTGGTGTGCACCTTCGGCGGTTCGCTCGCCGGCCCGGTTGATTTCGACAATGTTCTGGTCGATGTCGTGAGCCACGGCAGTCTGCTGCTCCACCGCAGCGGCGATTTGCTGGTTCTGGTCAACGATCATGCCGACCGCACCGAGAATGTTTTCCAGCGCCCGCTGGACCTTCTCCGACTGCCCGACCGTACCACTGGCCATCTCATGACTGATGCCCATGGCCTTCACTGCCGCGCCGACACCGCTGTGGAGCTTGACGATCATCTGCTCGATTTCTTCGGTCGACTGCTGGGTGCGCTTGGCCAGAGTCCGGACCTCGTCCGCCACCACTGCGAAACCACGGCCCTGCTCACCGGCCCTGGCGGCTTCAATCGCGGCGTTGAGCGCCAGCAGGTTGGTCTGCTCGGCGATGCTCTTGATCACTTCCAGCACGCGACTGATCGACTGGCTGTCACTGGCCAGTTGATTGATCACCTGCACCGATTGATCGATTTCGCTGGCCAGGGCGGCAATGCTGCCCTGCTGGGATTGCACCAGGCCACGGCCACTGATGGTTTCGTCGTTGACGCTGTGGGCACTGCTCACCGCAGCGGCGGCACTGCGCGCCACCTCCAGGGAAGTGGCCGACATCTGGTTCATGGCAGTCGCCACTTGCTCGATCTGCGTGCGCTGGCCGGCGACGGCCTGGTTGCTCTGGGCCGAGACATTTTCTACTTGTCCGGCCTGGCGCTCGACTTCTGTGACGGTCTGCCCTACCCGTTCGATCAGGTCATGGATTTTCTTCACGGTGCCGTTGAACACCTCGCCCAACTCACCCAGTTCGTCCCGGCTGTCGGCGCTGAAGGTTGCGGTCATGTCGCCCGCAGCCACCTTGTCCATCACTGCCCCCAGACGCTTGAGCGTGGTGCGGGTCGAGGCATAGAAGCCACCGTAAAGGTAAAAGATCAGCACGAAGACGACGGACAGCGCCACGGCTTGCAGAATCATGTGCGTACGGTTCTGATCCAGCCGTTGTTGCAGCTGAGGACCGAGAAACTTCAGCACTGCTTCATTGAGTTGGTAGGTCTGGTCCATCAGGGCGCTGGCCTGATCATAAAACCCCTGCCAAGGCGCATCCAGGGTGTCAGCCATCACCACCTGCTCCTCGAACAGCTCGCTGGCCTTTTTCAAGGACGCCCGGCTGCTTTCGGCCTGAGCGGCCAACGCATCGCGCGCGGCGGCGCTGGAGCCAAGGGAGTCCTGCAACTTCAGGCCGTACTCAGCCTGAAGCTTTTCTATTTGCGCCAGCAATTCATCGAATCGGGTACTCGATGCCGAGTTGAGGAAACCCTGTCCCATCGAATAAGACCCCATCGCCCGGCCTTCGCCGATCATCTGGGTGACACGAGGGGTGACCAGGGTCACCAGTTCGCTCAGCTGGCGCATATCGCTCTGGTTGTCGCGACTCAGGCCGGCCTGGCTGGTGATGACCTGGCTGAAAATCTGCGCGCTGCCTACCAGTTTGCCGATGAGCGCACTTTTGCTTTGCAGGGAGCTTTCTGTTTGCTGGGCCTTGAATGCGGCGATCATTTCATCGCGCTTGCCATCGAACGCCGCGATCTGCTCCGGGTCGGTGGTCGTCGCCGCCAGACCTTGCAGACGGGCCAGAATGTTTTGTTCCAGGGGGCTGATTTTCGATTCGACATTGCCGCCTTTGCCGGACTGGCCAAGGATGACATTGATTTGCACCAGATTGTTCAGGGTTTCCAGATCGCGGCGTAGCGTCAGGCTGCTGCCCAACAGATCGAGGCTCTGCAGTTCGACCCGCGTGCCCTGGAATTCGCGATAAGAGTCGCGCACCAGATAAAAGTTGGTCACCAGCATCGGCACCAGGAACAGCACGCTGATCAGGCTGAACTTCATGCCGAAGCTCAGGCGGTTCATCAGAGCGACAGCGGGATAGAGCAAGCTCTTCACTGGATGTCTCCGTTTCAATTTATTATTTTTATTGGCAGGCGCAGATCGCCAGCAGATCGCCACTATTGAGCGCTGTCTCTGTATATATTAAATCGGCAGGAAGTTTTGTAACTTAAGGTTAACGGCAAGATCGTCCGATGGCCGGGGCTGCCAAGGGACGATCTTTCACGTTATCAGTGCAGGACAGTCCACAACGCAAACCCCGCATACCAGAGCACTGCGGCACGCAGCAGCAACTCCCAGATCCGGTCGAGGTTGTGGATGCCCTCTGGCCCGACTATCGGCGCCGGGATTTCCCCCGCCACCAGCCCGACTTTTTCGATCAACTGCGCGGCGCTGATGTTCCAGTTCAGCAGCTCACTGAGCATTACCCGGCTGACCGCGACAAAATTGCCCACCAGGGCAAGGCTCGCCGCCAGCAGGCGCACCGGCACCCAATCAAACGCATGACGCAGTTGAGCTGCGCGCTCGACCACCGCCGGATTCGTCCCGTGCTCCTCAGCCAGAGCCAGCAGCCGATAGCTCAATGCCGCGACCGGCCCCAGCAGGAAATACCAGAAAATCACTGCGAAAAAGCTCTGGTAAGCCTCCCACAGCAAATGCCCCTGGACTCGCTCCAGCAGTTGCTCGCCATCGTCGGCACAGATACCCAGGTCGCGGTCTGCCACATGGGCTGCCGCCTGCAGATCTTCACGGCGCCAGGCATCCCGGAACGGCCCCAGTCCCGCCAGAAGATCACCACGCCCCAAACTGTAAATCACCACCAGCAAGTGGATCGGCAGCACCAGCAAGCCGTAGGCCACCGGCTCCAGCACCACCAGCAACAAAGCCAGCAGCGCCACGGGCGCCAATACCAGCACCGCCAGTACCAGCCAGGGCCGCTGTGCAAGGCGCGGGTTTGATTCAAGCTTGTTCAGTTCGCGTATCCAGCCGCCGTCGCGCTGTACCTGATGGCGCATAGCCGAAAACTTTTCGATCCACACGGCCAACAGCAAAACCAGAAAACTCATTGTCCTTCCTCTTGTGCCAGGGCGGCACGGTAGCGTGCCCAATCAAACGCCGGCCCTGGATCGGTCTTGCGCCCAGGTGCAATATCGCTGTGCCCGCAGATGCGCTGAGCGGTGATTGCCTTGAAGACGTGTTGCAGTTGCCGGGTCAAGGCAGTCAACGCCCCGTACTGCGCGTCGGTGTACGGCAGATCATCAGTGCCTTCAAGCTCGATGCCTACGGAAAAATCGTTACAGGTTTCCCGCCCTTCGAAACTGGAAATTCCCGCATGCCACGCGCGCTCCAGGCAGGAAACAAATTGTGTGACGCCGCCGTCACGCTCGATCAGAAAATGCGCCGACACCCGCAGGTCGGCAATTCCCTCAAAATAGGGGTGCTCGGTGACGTCCAGACGATTCTGGAAAAATTCCTGCACCTTGCCAGTGGCAAACTGCGCTGGCGGCAAGCTGATGTTGTGGATCACCAGCAGGGAAATTTCACCCGAGGGGCGCTCATTGAAGTTGGGTGACGGGCATATATGCGCGCCCTGACACCAACCGCTCACGGGGTCCAACTGCATACCGGTTCCTGCAATGTCGACTGTGTAGGCCCCAGTATGCCGCGATAGACCCTCCGGGCGCGATCACTTGCCACGATTGAAGCGCTGGAGATTATCGATCGCCGACGCCACCGGGTCAGGGTCGATCATCGGGATTGGAGCCAATACAGTTGCCAGATCGAGAGGAATACCTGCGACGCCTTGGGTTGGCCCATCGCATGGCCCTATAATCGAGCCACTTTGTTTGTGGAGTCCGTTATGCCGAATCTACGTCTCGCCGATCTGACCGTCGAAATCGAAGCCAACGTGCGCCGTGCGTTGCTCGAGGATATCGGCAGCGGCGACATCACCGCACAGTTGATCCCGGCCGAACGCCTGGCCAAAGCCACCATCATTACCCGCGACGCTGCCGTCATCTGCGGTACAGCCTGGGTTGATACGGTATTTCGGCAACTGGACCCACGAGTGGCGGTGCATTGGCAGGTAGCCGATGGCGAACGGGTCATCCCCAATCAGGTGCTCTTCCACCTGGAAGGCCCTGCGCGCTCACTGCTGACCGGTGAGCGCAGCGCGCTCAACTTCCTGCAAATGCTCTCCGGCGTGGCCACCCGCGCGCAGTACCTGGCGGACTTCGTGGCCCAGACCCAGGTCAAGCTGCTCGACACGCGCAAAACCTTGCCGGGGCTGCGTCTGGCGCAAAAGTACGCGGTGACCTGCGGTGGTTGCCACAACCACCGCATCGGCCTGTATGACGCCTTCCTGATCAAGGAAAACCATATCGCCGCCTGCGGAGGGATCCCTCAGGCCATTGCTGCCGCGCACAAGATCGCCCCGGGCAAGCCGGTGGAGATTGAAGTCGAAAGCCTGGGTGAGCTCAAAGAAGCACTGGCGGCTGGCGCCGACATCATCATGCTCGACGAGTTGAGTCTGGATGACATGCGCGAAGCCGTACGCCTGAACGCCGGCAAGGCCAAGCTGGAAGCCAGTGGCGGGATCAACGAAAGCACGTTGCTGCCCATTGCACAGACCGGGGTGGACTACATTTCGATCGGCGCGATGACCAAGGATGTGAAGGCGGTCGATCTGTCGATGCGATTGAGTATCTGATCACTCGTGCTGCAGGAGCGAGCGTGCTCGCGATGGTCGTTAACGATTACGCGGGTTTACTGGTTAAACGTGGCGCTCTCGGGTCCATCGCGAGCATGCTCGCTCCTACAGTTCAACGATGCTCAAACCACCAGATTGTTCATCTCGCAGTACTCTTCCCAGTCGACACCCAAGACTTCGGCCGCCTCTTTGTGCAGCGCCAGACGGGCAGCCTCGAACTCCTCCGGGCTCGAGGTGTACTTGAGGCTCAACTCCCACGGCTGCAAACCCTGGGCTTCGGCTTCATCCTCGAACGCCCACTGAATCTGGTCTTTCTGATCATCCGGACTCAAGTCCTTGATCTCTTCCTTCAATTCGGGCACATCCAGCACGTACTTCTTGAGGGCTTCTTCGTGTCTGGCTTCTTGGGTCATCTGTTTAACGGTCATGGCGTTCTCGCTGATCTGGGAATGGAAGATGGATCTGGATCTTCAAGGATCTCTCTTGACGCAAAAACCGGCTTAGGCCCGGTTTATCTGGCCTTCAGAACCATTCTGGATCATTGGAAAACTGCTGGGCGGAGCTCAGGCAGGCTCCGAATATAGGACGTTTGGCAGAGGATTTATATGCATCTTCACATCAAATCTGCAAAAAATATGTATGCAGGAGGTTCGACAGGCACGGGGAAGCGCGATGACCACTCAACCGCCTGATGGCCACTGCCCATCAGGCTTCCAATCGAACGGTACTGAGCGTGGAGCCGTTTTCATAGGCTCCAACCCTCTCGGTATTGGCAAATAAACGCTGCGACTTGTTCTGCCGGCATCGGTCTGGCAATCAGGTAACCCTGTATCTCGTCGCAGCCCAACTGCTGCAAGTAGTCCAGCGTTGCTTGATCCTCGACGCCCTCGGCTATTGTGTGGAGGTTAAGTGCATGCGCCATCTGAATGATCGCGCGTACGATTGATTGGTCATTGACGTTTTGACATAAGTCTTTCACGAACACCTTGTCGATCTTCAGCTTATCTATGTCGAAGCGCTTTAAATAGGCCAAGCTTGAGTACCCTGTGCCAAAATCATCCACAGATACCACCACGCCAAGCTGTTGGAGTCGTCGCACCGTGGAAAGTACATGTTCGGTATTACGAATAAGCACCGACTCCGTAAGCTCAAGTTCAAGGTAATAGGGGTTGAACTCATATTCGTTCAAGGCGCGGCGAATTGTATCTTCGATATCACCGTGACTGAATTGTACAGTCGAAAGGTTTACTGCAATGCGTATAGGAGGAACCCCTGCCCTACGCCACTCCTGCCCCTGACGGCAACATTCGCGCACGACCCAATCGCCGATCGGCACAATAAGACCACTTTGCTCTGCAATCGGAACAAACATCTCAGGGAGAGTTATGCCTTTTTCAGGATGCCGCCAGCGCAATAAAGCCTCCACCCCTGAAACAAGACCGCTTTGAAGGTCAACCTGGGGTTGATAATGCAGTTCAAACTCTCCTACTTCCAGCGCTTTGCGTAATCCGACCTCCATACGGATAAAGTCGGCCGCTTCGTGATCAAGTCGCTCATCAAAAAAACAAATCGAGTTTTTGCCACCGCCTTTAGCACGAGTCATCGCAGCAGTGGCATTGCGCAAAACCTTGTCGAAAGTTTCACCATCCTCGGGAAACCGGGCCACGCCCATCGTCGCCGAGGTATATATGTCTTCTTGGTTAACGTCCATGACCTCAGCCAAGCGGAGTTTAACATCGTGCAAGAGCCTCTGTATTTTCGCTAATCCACCCACTCCATTGAGAAGCAGGAAAAACTCATCGCTATCCTGATGACTTACAGTGTCTGATTCATGCACACAACCGCTCAGGCGTTTAGCGACAATACGCAGCACTGCATCTCCCGCTGCATGCCCAAGCGATTCGTTGATGGTTGTGAAGTTGTTCAATTTAAGCGCAACGAATACCCGCCTGAGACGCTGCCCCTCCCTGTCATTCATCGCTTGCTCGAAACGGTCCTGTAGCAGCGACCGGTTCGGTAAACCGGTCAATGCATCCCGCGTAGCAAAAAACTCGGCTTTTGCCTCAGCCTCTTTGCGCTTGGTTATATCCATCGCCATCGTCAGATAGCCGGTGATGACACCATGCTCATCACGCAACGGTGCCTGGGTAACGCTGAAATGATCGCACTGCCTGTCCCGATAAGAGCGAACGACCTCACGATCTACAATGGTTTCGCCTGCGAATACTTCCTGACGAACGTATTCCATCTCTTTAGCCATGTCAGGAAGTACACGCTCAAGCCTTTGCCCGACCAGTTCGCTGGCTGGCCACCCTAGAAGTTTTTCTGCGGCTTCATTCGCCAGGGTTATAACGCCAACAGTATCTCGCGTCATTACAGCAATAGGCGACTCTTCGATAATTGTCTGACTGAATCGATATTCAGCGTCCCTGGCTTTATAGGCCTCTTGTTCAGCACTTATGGCATTGAGCTGTTTCACCCACGCGCGATAAGTCAGACACCAGAGCAGTACCGTAATCAATGCAAACAGAATAACGAAGCCAATAATCAGGTTCCGCTCAGTAACCCAAGGTGCGAGATAAGCCTCCAACCCTACGCCTACGAGAACGCAAATCGGATACTTGTCCATACAGCGGTATCCGTATGAACGCAGAACTCCATCTTGCGGTGCAACGTTTACAAATTTCCCTGAAAGTCGAGAAGTGCGCCGCGCGACGATCATGGGCGCATCTTTTCGAATAATTAGCGGCTCTCCCGGCGTAACCACACCTGAAGGGTAGCGGATTACGAAACGCCAGCTGTTGTCATTAAATATGGAGAAGGAGTCAGACGAACCGCTGGAAATTTTGGCAAATCGGTCATTAAGCGTACTGATCGGCAGCACGAGGGTAACAATACCGGCAAACGCCCCTTGCTGCGTACGAATTGCCCTGGCAAAAATAATATCCCAAGTTTGGGTTATACGACCAACCATAGGGTCGCTTATTACCATGCCCGCTTCGGGATCATCACGCAAACGTTTGAAATAATCACGATCGCTAGCAAAATTCTGTGATCGCCCCTCTGCACCGAAAACAACTTGGCCATCTGCGTTCACCACCCGCATCCCTACCATGGAAGAGAGCACAAACAGATGCTGCCTGAGCACCGGTTCAACGAACTCCGGGCGTAGCTCCCCGATCGTATATTGACGCTCGATTTCACTCGCCACCGCAGTCAAAGTGCGATCGATATTCTCGAACTGGCTGTTAAAATCCGAAAAGAGAAGTAGCGACAGGTTGTCAGCCTGGATGGAGACTTTCGTCTCGTATTGCTCACGTGTCGTACTCAACCACTCCCATGCCCCCGCCCAAACGATGAGATTGAGCAACAACAAACCTGGCAAAAGCAACGCACTGGTACGATTTATGCTCATAACTTGCTACCAGTCATTTTTACCGTTGGCTGAGCTGCTTCAAGCCCTTGAGCAGAGCAGACACTCGCTTTTTATATACTGAAAGCCTGAGGCTAGCAGGAGTTGGAGGCCAGAGCTGAGTTTCCCGGTAAAAGCGCAGGTCATTTACCAGATCAAGTTAGCCTGCCTCTGCCGCAGATTCGCGGAGGCAATGTGGGCTGGCGCTTATTGTGGTTTGGGTAACCCATGACATCGAAAATGGTGCCCGAGACAGGAATCGAACCTGCGACCTTCGCGTTACGAGTGCGCTGCTCTACCGGCTGAGCTACACGGGCGGTGGGCTAAACCTAGCACCGGTCCCGGGCGCCGGCAACTTTGAGACAGATCTTTGCTTTTATGACAGGCAAAAAAAGACCCCGCAGTTTTCACTGCGGGGCCTTTTTTATAACGTTGAAGCAATCAAGCAGGGCTGATTAAACGCCCGAAGCCTTGGCTGCTGCTACGTCCTTGATGGACAGCTTGATACGGCCGCGGTTGTCCACGTCCAGTACCAGTACTTCCACTTCCTGACCTTCTTTGAGGATGTCGGTCACTTTCTCTACGCGAGCGTCGCTCAGCATGGAGATGTGTACCAGACCGTCCTTGCCCGGCAGGATGTTGACGAATGCGCCGAAGTCGACGATGCGCTCAACTTTACCAACGTAGATCTTGCCGATCTCGGCTTCAGCGGTGATACCCAGAACGCGCTGACGTGCAGCTTCAGCCGCTTCCTTGGTTTCGCCGAAGATCTTGATCGAACCGTCGTCTTCGATGTCGATCGAAGCCTTGGTTTCTTCACAGATCGCACGAATGGTCGCGCCGCCTTTACCGATGACATCACGGATTTTGTCGGTGTCGATCTTCATCGCGATCATGGTCGGAGCGTTGGCCGACAGTTCGGTACGCGACTGGCCAATGATCTGGTTCATCTGGCCGAGGATGTTCAGGCGCGCTTCCAGGGCTTGGCCCAGAGCGATTTCCATGATCTCTTCGGTGATGCCCTTGATCTTGATGTCCATCTGCAGCGCGGTAACACCTTTGGCGGTACCGGCTACCTTGAAGTCCATGTCGCCCAGGTGGTCTTCGTCACCCAGGATGTCGGTCAGGACAGCGAATTTCTCGCCTTCTTTAACCAGACCCATGGCGATACCGGCAACCGGTGCCTTCATCGGTACACCAGCGTCCATCAGGGCCAGGGAAGCGCCACAAACGGAAGCCATCGAGCTCGAACCGTTGGATTCGGTGATTTCCGAAACCACGCGGATGGTGTACGGGAACACGTCAGCGGCAGGCAGCATGGCCGAAACCGAACGACGGGCCAGACGGCCGTGACCGATTTCACGACGACCAGCACCACCCATGCGACCACACTCGCCTACCGAGAACGGAGGGAAGTTGTAGTGCAGCATGAACGGGTCTTTTTTCTCGCCTTCCAGGGTGTCCAGCAGTTGTGCGTCACGGGCGGTGCCCAGAGTCGCGACTACCAGAGCCTGGGTTTCGCCACGGGTGAACAGAGCCGAACCGTGGGTCTTGGGCAGAACACCAACTTCGATGTTCAGTGGACGTACGGTCTTGGTGTCGCGGCCGTCGATACGTGGCTTGCCGTTTACGATGTTTTCGCGAACGGTGCGGTATTCGATTTCGCCGAAAGCAGCTTTGACTTCGCTGGACGAAGGCTGGCCTTCTTCACCGGACAGCTTGGCAACGACCTGATCCTTCAACTCGCCCAGGCGAGCGTAACGGTCGGCCTTGACGGTGATGGTGTAAGCCTGGGAGATCGCTTCGCCGAACTCGGCACGGATAGCGCCCAGCAGTTCGGTGGCTTCTGGCGCAGGAGCCCAGGTCCAGGTTGGCTTGGCAGCTTCGGCAGCCAGTTCTTTGACAGCGTTGATCACAACCTGGAACTCGTCGTGAGCAAACAGTACAGCGCCCAGCATCTGGTCTTCGGTCAGCTCTTTGGCTTCCGATTCAACCATCAACACGGCGTCGGAGGTACCGGCAACAACCATGTCCAGGCTCGAAGCAGCTTGCTGCTCGTAAGTCGGGTTCAGCAGGTAGCCGGTGCTTTCGTGGAAAGCAACGCGAGCGGCGCCGATCGGGCCATCGAAAGGAATGCCGGAGATCGCCAGGGCAGCCGAGGTACCGATCATCGCAGCGATGTCCGGATCGGTCTTCTTGCTGGTGGAAACGACGGTGCAGACAACCTGCACTTCGTTCATGAAGCCTTCAGGGAACAGCGGACGGATCGGGCGGTCGATCAGTCGGGAAGTCAGGGTTTCTTTTTCGGAAGGACGGCCTTCACGCTTGAAGAAACCGCCAGGGATCTTACCGGCAGCGTAAGTCTTTTCCTGGTAGTGAACAGACAGAGGGAAGAAGCCCTTACCTGGATCGGCTTGTTTTGCACCGACTACGGTCACCAATACGCTGACGTCGTCGTCAACGGTGACCAATACTGCGCCGGATGCCTGACGGGCGATACGGCCGGTCTCGAGGGTAACGGTCGACTGACCGAACTGGAATTTTTTGATTACCGGGTTCACGGTGTCCTACCTTCTTTGTGGCTCTTGGGGGAACTGGTTTCTTGCGAAATTCTTGGGCAATGTCGGGAATCGGCCCAACGCCTGTCCAGGGTAAAACGTATATCCAGATAAAACTTGAGGCTGGGAGCCTGCCATGCGCCAGCGGGAAACCCGCTGACGCACGACAGACAACCAACCTCTAGCGCAATCGCTTATTAGCGACGCAGACCCAGGCGAGCGATCAGAGCGCTGTAACGGCTCACGTCCTTGCCTTTCAGGTAGTCCAGCAGCTTACGACGCTGGTTTACCATGCGGATCAGACCACGACGGGAGTGGTGGTCTTTACCGTTGGCCTTGAAGTGACCTTGCAGTTTGTTGATGTTGGCGGTCAGCAGTGCAACTTGCACTTCTGGCGAACCAGTGTCACCAACAGCTTGCTGGTAGTCAGCAACGATTTGAGCTTTTTCTTGAACGTCGAGAGCCATGAGGCAATCCTTTTATCAGGAAACTGTTTCAGAAAAACAGTTTCAACAGGCCAGGGACAAATCCCTGTATCTAAAAAAGAGTAGTGACCGTGCCTGTTGACAGCCACCCTCGCCAGCCTGCTTTGACACAGACTGGTTTCGGTCACTCTGACCGAATCAAACGACGCGGCGCGATGCGCCCGTCTTCGCTCACTTCACCGATCCCGATGAAGCGACCATTGTGATCCTGTACCCGTACCATGCCGAACTTCGGTGCTTCCGGGGCACGTACCGGCTGGCCGTTGAGCCAGTAGAACGCGCTCGCTTCCGAGAACTGCAACAGTGGCCAGTCGAGCAGGCCGCTGTCCGATGGCATCAGAAAGCGATCGACCGCTTCGTTGCCGCCTTCGGCATGTACCGCTTCGAGCTCTTCGAGGGTAACCGTTTGCGCCAGGGTGAAAGGCCCGGCCTGGGTACGTCGCAGTTCTGCAACGTAAGCGCCACAACCGAGTTGCTCACCGATATCCTCCACCAGGGTGCGGATATAGGTACCTTTGGTGCAATCCACTGCCAGCCGCGCAGTATCACCTTCGAAGGCCAGTAATTCCAAGCGCGTAATAGTAACAGAACGCGGTTCGCGCTCCACTACTTCACCTGCACGAGCCAGTTTGTACAGCGGCTGACCGTCACGCTTGAGGGCAGAGTACATCGGCGGTATCTGACTGATTTGCCCACGAAATTTCGGCAGCACAGCCTCGATATCGGGGCGACCAACGGTCACCGGCCGCTCCTGCAAAACCTCACCCTCGGCATCCGCCGTGGTGGTGGTCTTGCCCAATTGCGCCAGGGTTTCGTAACCCTTGTCGGAATCGAGCAGGTACTGCGAGAACTTGGTGGCCTCGCCGAAGCACAGCGGCAACACGCCGGTGGCCAAGGGGTCGAGACTGCCGGTGTGGCCGGCCTTCTCGGCGTTGAGCAACCAGCGGACCTTCTGCAGGGCCGCGTTGGAGGTGAACCCCAACGGCTTGTCGAGCAGGATGATGCCGCTGACGTTACGACGGATACGTTTGACCTGAGCCACCGGTTACTCCTTGGTGTCTTCGGCTTCTGCCGCAACCGGATGCTGATTGTCTTCAGCCACTGCACGCTCGATCAAGGCCGACAGGTGCGCACCACGCACGACGCTTTCGTCGTAGTGGAAGTGCAACTGCGGAACGCTGCGCAGCTTCATTTCTCGGGCCAACTGCATGCGCAGGAAACCGGCGGCAGAGTTCAGCACCTTGATGCTTTGAGCGATTTCTTCGCTGCTGTCCTGGCCCATCACGGTGATGAAAATCTTCGCGTGACCAACGTCACGGCTGACCTCCACTGCGGTAATGGTGACCAGGCCAACGCGCGGGTCTTTGACTTCACGACGGATCAACTGTGCCAGCTCGCGCTGCATCTGATCGCCGATTCGTTGGGTACGGCTGTATTCTTTTGCCATGTCTTGTTACCTGTTACTGCCCCACGGTGAAACCCGTGTGGTCTGAAAGCGGCAAACGCCCGGCCTGACAAAAGCCAGACCGGGCGTTGCGTTTAGAGTCCGACTGATGCGCCGTGCATTTGCATGCGGCTGCCCATCACGGCTCTTGAAGTGCGCGAGTTAGAGGCTGCGAGCAACCTGAACCTTCTCGAAGACTTCGATCTTGTCACCGACCTTGACGTCGTTGTAGCTCTTCACGCCGATACCGCATTCCATGCCGGCACGTACTTCGGAAGCGTCATCCTTGAAGCGGCGCAGGGATTCCAGCTCGCCTTCGAAGATAACGATGTCTTCACGCAGTACACGGATCGGACGGTTACGGTGAACAGTACCTTCAACCACCATGCAACCGGCGATCGCACCAAACTTCGGCGAACGGAACACGTCACGCACTTCGGCGATGCCCAGGATGTTCTCGCGAACGTCGCTGCCGAGCATGCCGGTCAGGGCTTTCTTGACGTCTTCGATGATGTCGTAGATCACGTTGTAGTAACGCATATCCAGACCTTCCTGCTCGACGATCTTGCGGGCACCGGCATCGGCACGCACGTTGAAGCCAAACAGTACAGCGTTGGAAGCCAGTGCCAGGTTGGCGTCGGACTCGGTGATACCACCGACACCGCCACCGACCACTCGTACTTGCACTTCGTCGTTGCCCAGGCCGTTCAGGGCACCGTTCAACGCTTCCAGCGAACCACGGACGTCGGATTTGAGGACGATGTTGAGCGTCTTCTTCTCTTCCTGACCCATGTTTTCGAAGATGTTTTCCAGCTTGCCGGCGTGAGCACGGGCCAGCTTGACTTCGCGGAACTTGCCTTGACGGAACAGAGCCACTTCACGGGCTTTCTTCTCGTCGGCAACCACGCTCATCTCGTCGCCTGCGTCTGGAGTACCGTCCAGGCCGAGAATCTCGACAGGGATGGCCGGACCGGCTTCCTTGATTGGCTTGCCGTTCTCGTCGAGCATGGCACGTACACGGCCGTAGTTCGAACCGACCAGGACCATGTCGCCCTGGCGCAGAGTACCGTCTTGAACCAGAACGGTAGCCACCGGGCCACGGCCCTTGTCGAGGCGGGACTCAACCACAACACCACGGCCAGGAGCCGATGGAGTAGCGGTCAGTTCCAGAACCTCGGCTTGCAACAGAACGGCTTCGAGCAGTTCGTCGACACCAGTACCCATCTTCGCCGAAACCGGTACGAATGGAGTGTCACCACCCCACTCTTCCGACGTCACGCCGTGAACCGACAGTTCACTGCGGATGCGGTCGAGGTCAGCGCCCGGCTTGTCGATCTTGTTCACTGCGACAACCAGCGGAACGCCAGCAGCCTTGGCGTGCTGAACGGCTTCGATGGTCTGAGGCATCACGCCGTCGTCCGCCGCAACCACCAGGATCACGATGTCGGTCGCCTTGGCACCACGGGCACGCATTGCGGTAAACGCGGCGTGACCAGGGGTGTCGAGGAACGTCACCATGCCACGGTCGGTTTCAACGTGGTAGGCACCGATGTGCTGGGTGATACCACCGGCTTCGCCAGCAGCAACCTTGGCACGACGGATGTAGTCGAGCAGGGAAGTCTTACCGTGGTCAACGTGGCCCATTACGGTCACGACCGGCGCACGGGAAACTGCCTCGCCTTCAAACTTCAGGGACTCGGCCAGGGAATCTTCCAGGGCGGTGTCGCTGACCAGGGTCACTTTGTGGCCCAGCTCTTCGGCAACCAGCTGGGCAGTTTCCTGGTCCAGTACCTGGTTGATGGTCGCTGGGGTACCCAGTTTGAACATGAACTTGATGATTTCAGCAGCCTTGACCGACATCTGCTGAGCGAGATCGCCAACAGTGATGGTCTCGCCGATCTTCACTTCACGCACGACAGGGCCGGTTGGGCTCTGGAAACCGTGGGCGTTGCGCTTCTTCAGCTTGGCCTTGCCGCGACCACCACGACGGAAGCCATCGCTTTCTTCGTCGGTAGTACGTGGGGCAACACGTGGTGCTGGCGCCTTCTCTTTGACCGATGCGCGATGCGGAGCGTTTTTACGCTCGCCATCACCACCGCCACTGCGACGATTGCTGTCGTCTGCACGAGGCTTGTCCGGACGGCGCTGTTCGTTCTGCTTGTTACGAACGTCAGCAGACGGTGCTGGAGCAGCGGCGACTACCGGTGCGCTTTCACGTACTGGTTCGGCAACTGCAGCAGGAGCTGCAACGGCGTCGTTAGTAGCGTTTTGCGCAGCAGCAGGCTGGCGACGCGCTTCTTCTTCGGCGCGGCGCTTGGCTTCTTCTTCAGCCTTCTGGCGTGCAGCATTTTCTACTGCGCGACGTTCATCCAGTTCGCGCTTGCGCTCGGCTTCGATTTCTTCCGGGCTGCGTTGTACGAAGACTTTCTTCTTGCGTACTTCAACGCTGATGCTTTTGCTGCCAGCAACACGCAGGGTGCTGGTGGTTTTACGCTGCAGCGTAATCTTGCGTGGTTCTTCCACTTTCGCCTTGTGGCTGCTTTTCAAGTGAGTCAGCAACGATTGCTTCTCACTGTCAGTCACATTTTCTTCGGCGGCGGTGTGCGGCAGACCTGCCTCACGCATCTGCTGCAACAGGCGCTCTACCGGTGTTTTGACCTCATCGGCCAGTTGTTTCACCGTGACTTGCGTCATGCACTTCTCTCCTCAGGCCGCGCCTAATTACTCGAACCAGTGGGCTCGGGCGGCCATGATCAACTTGCCGGCACGATCATCGTCAATGCCGTCGATGTCGAGCAGGTCGTCAATAGACTGCTCGGCCAGGTCTTCGCGGGTAATTACGCCGCGCACCGCCAGTTCCATCGCCAAATCCTTGTCCATACCCTCAAGCGAGAGCAGGTCTTCGGCCGGATGGGCGTCTGCCAGCTTTTCCTCAGTAGCGATGGCTTTGGTCAACAAACGATCCTTGGCACGAGCGCGAAGCTCGTTGACGGTATCTTCGTCAAAGCCGTCGATGTTGAGCATTTCTTCCAACGGTACGTAGGCAATCTCTTCCAGGCTGGTGAAGCCTTCATCTACCAGCACCTGTGCCAGATCTTCGTCGACTTCCAGCTCGTCGATGAAGTTGCGCAGGATGTCGCCGGTTTCTGCTTGCTGCTTAGCCTGGATGTCCGATTCGGTCATCACGTTCAGGGTCCAGCCAGTCAATTGGCTCGCCAGACGCACGTTCTGACCACCGCGACCGATGGCCTGAGCCAGATTGTCTGCGCCGACGGCGATGTCCATTGCATGGGCATCTTCGTCAACGATAATTGCCGCAACCTCAGCCGGGGACATGGCGTTGATCACGAACTGAGCCGGGTTGTCGTCCCAAAGAACGATATCAACACGCTCACCGCCCAACTCACCCGACACTGCCTGGACGCGCGAACCGCGCATACCGATGCAAGCGCCCTGTGGGTCGATGCGTTTATCCTTGGAGCGAACGGCGATCTTGGCGCGCGAACCCGGGTCACGGGACGCAGCCATTACTTCGATCAGGCCTTCAGCAATTTCCGGCACTTCGATGCGGAACAGCTCGATCAGCATTTCCGGCGCGGTACGCGACAGGATCAGCTGAGGGCCGCGGTTCTCGGTGCGGATTTCCTTGAGCAGCGCACGCAGACGCACGCCAACCCGGAAGGTTTCGCGAGAAATGATGTCTTCACGAGCCAGCAACGCTTCGGCGTTGTTGCCCAGATCGACGATCACGTTGTCGCGGGTCACTTTTTTCACGGTGCCGGAGATGATTTCACCCAGGCGCTCGCGGTAAGCGTCAACAACCTGGGCGCGCTCGGCTTCGCGAACCTTCTGCACGATGACCTGCTTGGCAGTCTGTGCAGCGATACGTCCGAACTCGATGGACTCGATCTTCTCTTCGACAACGTCACCGACCTTGGCGCCAGGATGCGTTTGGGCAACCTTGCTTGGCCAGGTTTCGATAGCCGGGTCGTCCAGGTCTGCTTCCTCGACGACCGTCCAGCGACGGAATGTCTCGTAGGCACCGGTGTGGCGATTGATTTCCACACGCAGATCGACTTCGTCCTCGAACCGCTTCTTGGTAGCAGTGGCCAGGGCCAGCTCCAGCGCTTCAAAAATAACGTTTGCCGGTACACCCTTTTCGTTGGATACCGACTCAACAACCAGCAGTACTTCTTTGCTCATCGTACGCCTCGCCTTTCGCAAGCCATTGGATCCGCGGGATCCGCAGTATCTGGCACGCCTCAGTCAAAACTGGGAATAATGTTGGCCTTGTCGATCATATCGATCGGCAACAGGAACTCATGGTCTTCAACCTGCACCACGACATCCTGCTCTTCTACGCCGCGCAGAAGGCCCTGAAAGTTGCGTCGTCCTTCAAAAGGCGAGCGCAGCTTGATCTTCACTTGTTCACCGGCAAATTTTGCAAACTGCTCAATAGTGAACAGAGGGCGTTCCATGCCAGGCGAGGAAACTTCAAGGGTGTATTCAACGGAGATTGGATCTTCAACATCCAGTACACCGCTGATCTGACGGCTGACAATGGCGCAATCGTCCACCAGCACACCGCCCTCTTTATCGATATAAACGCGCAACATTGAGTGGCGACCCTGGGCCGAGAACTCAATACCCCAGCATTCATAGCCTAGGGCCACGACCACCGGGGCCAGCAAGGCCTGCAACTCTTCTAGCTTGCTCGACACCTGAACCCCCTAGTGCATGTATGTGCATGCTTTGCAAAATAAAAAAATGGGCGAAACGCCCATCCTTGAAACGCCGTCGAACAGCGGCGTTGAAAGTGTCCAGCTAACAAAAAGCCCCTGAAAAGGGGCTCCTTAAACTGGTTGCGGGGGCCGGATTTGAACCGACGACCTTCGGGTTATGAGCCCGACGAGCTACCAGACTGCTCCACCCCGCGACAAAGCTGGGGCGGAAGTATACGACCGATCCCCTACAGGGTCAATGTAACCTTCCACCTGCAAGAAAGCCCGCAACAGCGGGCTCTCCTGACTAATTGGTACCGAGAAGGGGACTCGAACCCCTACACCCTATGGGCACAACCACCTCAAGGTTGCGTGTCTACCAATTCCACCACCTCGGCAATACTACGTTTGAAACCCTTCTTACTTCTGCTCTTGAGCTGGAGGCACGTCAGTCGCTGGAGTAGCCGACTTTTGCTCTTGAAGCACCGGGACATCATCAGAAGCCGGTTGTTGCTTTGGAACTTCCAACACCGCTGGATTTGGCAAACCTACCTGAGTCAGCTCTTGAGCCTTCTCTTTAGCAAAGTAACCTAACCCTAAGCTGGTTATGAAGAAACCTGCGGCAAGTATAGCAGTAAACTTACTAAGAAAGGTAGAGGAACCTTGGCTTCCGAACACAGTATTTGAAGCACCTGCTCCGAAAGACGCACCAGCATCCGCACCTTTACCCTGCTGCAGCAAAACCAGAGCTACTACGCCCAATGCACCCAGCAGATGAAAAACGACTACGACTGTTTCCAGCATTTTTTCAGTTTCCCGCGGCGCGACAAATCGCACCGAACTCATCTGCATTCAGGGAAGCCCCACCAATGAGACCCCCATCGATATCCGGCATGCCGAACAGTTCGACCGCATTGGCCGCCTTCACGCTGCCGCCGTATAGAAGCCGCACACCTTGTGCGACTTCAGAATTCTCTGCCGCCAACTGAGCGCGGATGGCTGCGTGCACATCCTGCGCCTGTTGCGGCGAAGCAGTCAGCCCGGTGCCAATGGCCCAGACCGGCTCGTAAGCAATTACTGCATTAGCAAAGACACCGACACCCAGCTCGTCGATGATGCTGCCCAGCTGATGCGAGACGACTTCAACAGTCTTCCCCGCTTCGCGCTGCTCGAGGGTCTCCCCTACACACAACACCGGAATCAAGCCACTTGCCTGTGCCGCTGCAAACTTGCGGATCAGCGTTGCGTCCTGCTCGCCCATAATCTGGCGGCGCTCAGAGTGCCCGACAAGCACCAGGGAACAACCTGCATCCACTAACTGACTTGGCGAAACCTCACCGGTCAGCGCACCTTGTCCGGATTCCACCGCAGAGTTCTGCGCGCCGACCGAAATCGACTTTCCTTTAACGCCATCAACCACTTGGCTGATATGCAACAAAGGCGGGAATACCGCTACATCAACACCGCTCGGCAAGGCCAAGTCACGAAGGCCGTTGATCAGCTCAGCGACGCTGGCGCGGGTACCGTGCATCTTCCAGTTACCAGCTACCATAGGGCGACGCATGCTGTACCTCGTCGGTCAAAGTGGGCGCAGATGTTACCCAACACAAACAAGGCTGGCAAGCCGAATTCAGGCAGAAACTTCAGTAACCAGTTTTGCCAGCTCTTCGGCGTAGCCGCGAACCACGTTTTCGTCTTCGCCTTCGACCATGACACGCACCAGCGGCTCGGTCCCGGATTTGCGCAGCAGCACGCGTCCGCGCCCCGCCATCGCACGGGTTACGCGCTCGCTGGCCTCCTTGACCGACGCATGCTCGAGAGGGTTCGTACCACCACCGAAACGCACATTGATCAGCACCTGAGGGCACTTGCGCAGCGCCTGCCGGGACTGCGCCAGGCTTTCGTCACGGTTTCTGAGCGCCATCAACACTTGCAGCGCCGCGATGATAGCGTCACCCGTGGTGGTATGACTGAAGCACACGACATGCCCCGAGTTCTCACCCCCAACGATCCAGTTGCGCTCCAGCAATTCGGCAATCACGTAGCGGTCGCCGACATTGGCCCGCACAAACGGAATACCCAGATCGGCCAAGGCCAGTTCCAGCCCCAGGTTACTCATCAGGGTTCCGACTACACCGCCTTGCAGCTTGCCCCGCTCATGCAGGTCGCGGGCAATGATGAACAGCAGTTCATCGCCATCCACCACCGCACCGGTGTGATCGACCATCTGTACGCGGTCGCCATCACCATCGAAGGCAATACCCAGATCAGCATGCTCGGCCACGACAGCTGCCTGCAGCGGCCCCATATGGGTCGAACCGCAATTGTCGTTGATGTTCAAGCCATTAGGCTGGGCAGACAGCACGACAACTTCGGCGCCCAGTTCACGGAATACACTCGGCGCCACCTTGTAGGTCGCACCGTGAGCGCAGTCGATCACGACTTTCAGGCCGGAGAAGACGGTGCCGGTCGGCACGCTGCTCTTGCAGAATTCGATATAACGGCCCGAGGCGTCGTTGATCCGCGATACCTTGCCGATCTTGCTCGACTCAACCACAGTCATCGGGGTATCGAGCAGTTCTTCGATCATCAACTCGACTTCGTCCGGCAGCTTGGTGCCCTTGCCGGAGAAAAACTTGATGCCGTTGTCATCATGCGGATTGTGCGAGGCACTGATCACGATACCGGCTTCAGCATGAAAGGTGCGCGTCAGATAGGCGATGGCCGGTGTCGGCATCGGACCGAGGAGCATCACATCCGCACCTGCCGAGGTCAGCCCTGCCTCAAGCGCCGACTCGAACATATAACCGGAGATCCGGGTGTCCTTGCCTACCAATACCTTGCAGGCGCCCATCTTGCGGAACGCCATGCCCGCAGCCCAGCCCAGCTTGAGCATGAAGTCCGGAGTGATCGGGTATTGACCGACACGGCCACGAATACCATCGGTGCCAAAGTATTTTTTGCTCATAAGTGCTCCATCATTCTTATTCGGCTGACTCGACTGCGGCGATCATTCGCACCACGTCTACTGTTTCAGCTACATCGTGGACGCGCAATATACGCGCTCCTTTCACCGAAGCCAGCGCCGCAAGCGCAAGACCGCCATACAGCCGCTCTCCCACCGGACGACTCAATGCCTGACCGATCATGCTTTTTCGCGACACCCCTACCAGCAGGGGCCGCCCCAAGGCATGCAGGGCTTCCATATGTTTAAACAAGCTCAGATTGTGCTCCAGGGTCTTGGCAAAGCCAAAACCCGGATCAAGAATGATCCGCTCCGGTGCAATGCCAGCCAATGAACACTGGGCCATGCGCTCGGCGAGAAACTCACCCACTTCTCTCGTAACATCCTGATACTGCGGATTATCCTGCATGTCACCCGGCTCACCAAGCATATGCATCAGGCATACGGGCAATCCGGTAGCAGCCGCAGCATCCAGCGCACCCTCACGGCGCAGCGAGCGCACATCATTGATCAACCCGGCGCCCAGGCGGGCAGCCTCGCGCATGACGGCAGGCGTAGAGGTGTCGACCGAGATAATCACATCCAGCTCGCGATGAATGCGCTCGACGATCGGCGCTACACGCTCAAGCTCCTCCAGCGGTGATACCGCCCTGGCACCTGGCCGCGTCGATTCGCCGCCAACGTCGATCAGCGTTGCGCCGGCCGCCACCATCGCCTCGGCATGGCGCAAGGCCGCATCGAGCTGGCTGTATTGGCCACCATCGGAAAAGGAGTCAGGAGTGACATTGAGAATACCCATGACATGCGTCTGGGCCAAATCAAGAACCCGGTTGCCGCAAGGCAACCGGGTCGAGGACTGAACAGAAGTCATTTAGAACCTTAAACGTCAGCAGCAGGGCCGCCGATTGGTGTTTCCGGACGTTCATCCTGCACTACAGGAGGCGTTCCGGAGGTACCGGTGCCTCCCGACCAGTCGCGAGGCTCGCGAGGTGGTCGACCTGCCATGATGTCGTCGATCTGCTCGGCGTCGATTGTTTCGTACTTCATCAAGGCATCGGCCATGGCATCGAGCTTGTCACGGTTGTCCGTGAGGATCTGCTTGGCTGTGCCGTAGCATTGATCAATGATGCTGCGCACTTCGGAGTCGATCAGCTTGGCTGTTTCACCGGAGAAGCTGGCAGCCTGACCGCCACCGCCGCGACCGAGGAACACTTCACCCTCTTCTTCGGCGTACATCAACGGACCGAGTTTCTCCGAGAGACCCCACTTGGTCACCATGTTCCGCGCAATCTGACTGGCACGCATGATGTCGTTGGAAGCGCCCGTGGTCACCCCATCGAAGCCCAGGGTCATCTCTTCAGCGATACGACCGCCGTACAGCGAGCAGATCTGACTGATCAGCGCACGCTTGGACAGGCTGTAACGATCTTCTTCCGGCAGGAACATGGTGACACCCAGCGCACGACCGCGCGGGATGATCGACACCTTGTACACCGGGTCATGCTCTGGCACGACGCGACCGACGATAGCGTGGCCTGCTTCGTGATAAGCGGTGTTCTGCTTCTCTTTCTCGGACATGACCATGGATTTGCGCTCGGCACCCATCATGATCTTGTCTTTGGCCAGTTCGAACTCTTTCATTTCAACGATGCGCTTGCCGGCACGGGCAGCAAACAGCGATGCCTCGTTGACCAGGTTGGCCAGGTCGGCACCGGAGAAGCCCGGGGTACCGCGAGCGATCACTGCCGGAGCGACGTCGTCACCCATCGGCACTTTGCGCATGTGCACCTTGAGAATCTGCTCGCGACCACGGATATCCGGCAGACCGACCACAACCTGACGGTCGAAACGGCCCGGACGCAGCAGTGCAGGGTCCAGTACGTCAGGACGGTTGGTCGCGGCAATCACGATGATGCCGTCATTCATTTCAAAGCCATCCATCTCCACCAGCAACTGGTTGAGAGTCTGTTCGCGCTCGTCGTGACCACCACCCATGCCGGCACCACGGTGGCGACCGACGGCATCGATTTCGTCGATGAAGATGATGCATGGCGCGTGTTTCTTGGCCTGTTCGAACATGTCTCGAACGCGGCTGGCGCCAACACCTACGAACATTTCAACGAAGTCGGAACCGGAAATGGTGAAGAACGGCACTTTCGCTTCACCGGCGATGGCCTTGGCCAGCAAAGTCTTACCGGTACCCGGAGGGCCGACCATCAGCACGCCACGGGGAATGCGGCCGCCCAGGCGCTGGAACTTGCCCGGATCACGCAGGAACTCGACCAGTTCGCCGACTTCTTCCTTGGCTTCGTCACAACCGGCGACGTCCGCCAGGGTAGTTTTCACCTGATCCTCGGAGAGCAGGCGTGCCTTGCTCTTGCCGAAACTCATCGGCCCACCCTTGCCACCGGCTCCGCCCTGCATCTGCCGCATGAAGAACATGAACACGGCGATGATCACCAGGATCGGGAAGCTGGCGACCAGTAGCTGGGTCCAGATGCTTTGCTGCTCAGGCTGCTTGCCTTCGACCACGACGTGGTTGTCCACCAGGTCGCCGATCAGGCCGTTGTCCTGGATAGCCGGACGGATGGTCTTGAAGCTGTCGCCATCAGTGCGTTTGCCGGTAATCACGTAGCCATCAACCGCTACGCGCTCGACTTTGCCATCCTTGACCTGCTGGATGAAGTCGGAATAGTTGAGGGTCTGCGGCTCGTTAGGGCTGGAGAAGTTGTTCATCACTGTCACCAGGACAGCCGCGATGATCAACCACAGGATCAGATTCTTTGCCATATCGTTCAATTAACTACCCTCTGAAGCAAGCGCCGCTGGTGGCGCGCGCCTCGCATGATATTCACCGGCCTAACTTACTACATTACCTACGACTTGGCAGGCGCCGTCTGTAACCCTTTGTGAAACACTTCCTACACAATATTCGCTAATTCCCACAAGGCGAAATACGAAAATCCTATCGCCCTGCAAAAAAAACCTCGTTTTACTCACTACGGCCGCGGTAGCCCCAGGCCAGCATGTATTGCTCGCGGGAACTGCCTCGGGAAGAGTCCGGCTTCATCATTTGGACCTTGTCGAATTTCAGACGAGTGTCCTTCACGTAAGCATCGAACCCTTCGCCCTGGAAAACCTTGATCACGAAATTACCACCGGGCTTGAGTATCCGCTCCGCCAGATCAAGCGCCAGTTCGCAAAGGAACATGGCTTTTGGCATATCCACGGCAGGCGTACCACTCATATTGGGGGCCATATCGGAAATCACAAGGTCCACCTGCGAATTACCCACGGCTTCAAGGATCCGCGCGAGCACTTCGTCCTGGGTGAAGTCGCCCTGGATGAAATTAACGTCCGGGATGCTGTCCATTTCCAGGATGTCCGAGGCGATCAGACGCCCCTGACCACCGATCAGGCGGCTGGTGACCTGCGACCAGCCACCGGGCGCCGCACCCAGGTCGACAACGCTCATGCCCGGACGGATCAGCCTGTACTTCTCCTGAATCTCCAGAAGCTTGTAACTCGCACGCGAGCGGTACCCATCCTTCTGCGCCTGTTTCACATAGGGATCATTGACATGTCTTTTCAGCCACTCAAGGCTTGTCTTGGAACGCGCCATTGGGCACCTCGTTGATAAGGGTCGTGATTAGTTGGGCGGATCCACGAACCCTCGGGTAAAATGGCCGCCATTTTACAGAATCCAGACGAAAGGGTCAGATTATGCCGCTCACTCAAGAGCAGAAGAAACAGTACAAATCCATTGGCCACCACCTGAAACCAGTATTGATTGTGGCTGATAACGGTTTGACTGAAGGTGTGTTAGCCGAATTTGAACGCGCTTTGGCGGATCACGAGCTGATCAAGATCAAGCTCAACATCCTCGATCGCGAATCGCGCCTGGCAGCCATTGCAGAACTGTGCAAGGTCGGCAAAGCGGACCTGGTTCAAGTCATCGGCAAGATGGCACTGGTTTACCGCAAGAACTTCAGCGTCAACAAGCAGCTGTCGAACGTCCATCGCTTCAAGTGATGACAAGGGTCAAGGGTGTGCTTCGCGCACCCTGCCACTCCATTCAGGAGCAGGCGCCCCTACCAGCATTAGCCCGCCATAGATCGACAAGGCCCTCGGCCCTTACCAGCACCAAAGCCTGAAAAATCACACACGCTGCGGCAATTCTCGCCATCAGCGCTTTCAGCATGCCTGCAATATCTTCGATTCCCAGCCCGAAACATCTGAGCCAGCCACCAAAGCAAGGCGCCCGCACGAGGCGGGCGCCAACCTTCAGACGTGGCGAACTTCGACGATCTCGTACTCGATTACGCCGCCAGGCGTTTTCACGGCAACCACATCACCCTCTTCCTTGGCAATCAAGGCACGGGCCAGTGGCGAACCCACCGAAATCTTGCCGAGTTTGAAGTCTGCCTCGTCCTCACCCACGATGTGGTAAGTCACGCGCTCATCAGTCTCGACGTTGGCGATTTCAACGGTGGTGCCGAAAATCACTTTGCCAGTATGAGGAATAGTCGTGACATCAATGATGACCTGATTCTGAATCCGGCCTTCGATGTCACGAATACGCGCCTCGACCATACCCTGCTGCTCGCGAGCAGCGTGGTATTCGGCGTTTTCCTTCAAGTCACCCAACTCGCGGGCCGTACCGATGTCCTGGCTGAGCTTCGGACGAACGACCTTGGTCAGGTGAGTGTGCTCTTCTTCCAGGGCGCGAGCGCCCTGAACAGTCATTGGGTACTTCGTTATGCTCATGCCTTCAATCCTGCGTGTAGATCCTGCAAGCGACGCACGGTCTTCTCGGGACCGAACTTCAGCGCTTCACAGATGGCTTCGCCAGCAGCAATGGTGGTGGTGCAGTAAATCTTGTGCTGCAGGGCATTGCGACGAATGGAGTACGAATCAGCGATCGACTGACGACCTTCGGTGGTGTTGATGATCAGGGTGACTTCGTCATTCTTGATCATGTCGACCACGTGCGGACGACCTTCGGTCACCTTGTTCACACGGCGCACTTTCAGGCCAGCAGCTTCGATCAGCTTGGCAGTACCGGCAGTGGCAACCACTTCGAAGCCCAAGTTGATCAGATCACGGGCCACGCCTGCAACCAGCGGCTTGTCGTCGTCACGCACGCTGATGAACGCGGTACCGCCGGTCGGCAGCACTTCGCTGGCGCCCATCTGGGCCTTGGCGAACGCTTCGCCGAAGGTGTCGCCCACGCCCATCACTTCACCGGTGGACTTCATCTCTGGGCCCAGGATCGGGTCCACGCCAGGGAATTTGGCGAATGGGAACACCGCCTCTTTCACGCTGTAGAAGTTCGGAATGATTTCCTTGGTGAAACCGATTTCCTTCAGGGTTTTACCGGCCATGACGCGAGCCGCGATCATTGCCAGGGAAACGCCGATGCACTTGGATACGAACGGCACGGTACGGGAAGCACGCGGGTTGACTTCGATGACGTAGATGTCGTCGCCTTGCAGCGCCAACTGTACGTTCATCAGGCCGACCACGCCCAGTTCCAGGGCCATTTTCTTGACCTGTTCGCGCATCTCGTCCTGGATGTGCGCCGGCAGCGAGTAAGGCGGCAGCGAGCATGCGGAGTCACCGGAGTGAACGCCGGCCTGCTCGATGTGCTGCATGATCGCGCCGATGACTACATCCTTGCCGTCGCAAACCGCATCCACGTCCATTTCGATGGCGCAGTTGAGGAAGTGGTCCAGCAGCACCGGGCTGTCGTTGGACACTTGAACCGCTTCGCGCAGGTAGCGCTTGAGTTCTTCTTCTTCGTAAACGATTTCCATCGCACGACCGCCCAGAACATAGGACGGACGCACCACCAGCGGGTAACCGATCTTGGTGGCTGCACGAATCGCTTCGTCTTCGCTGCGCACAGTGGCGTTTGGCGGCTGACGCAGGTTCAGGCGCTGGACCATTTGCTGGAAGCGCTCGCGGTCTTCGGCACGGTCGATGGCATCAGGGCTGGTGCCGATGATCGGCACGCCAGCAGCTTCCAGGGCGCGAGCCAGTTTCAACGGGGTTTGGCCGCCGTACTGGACGATCACGCCTTTTGGCTTCTCGACGCGTACGATTTCCAGCACGTCTTCCAGGGTCACTGGCTCGAAGTACAGGCGATCGGAGGTGTCGTAGTCGGTGGAAACGGTTTCCGGGTTGCAGTTGACCATGATGGTCTCGTAACCGTCTTCGCGCAGCGCCAGCGCCGCGTGTACGCAGCAGTAGTCGAACTCGATGCCCTGGCCAATGCGGTTCGGACCGCCGCCCAGGATCATGATCTTGTCGCGGCCCGACGGCGCGGCTTCGCACTCTTCTTCGTACGTCGAGTAGAGGTACGCGGTGTCAGTGGCGAATTCGGCAGCACAGGTGTCGACGCGCTTGTAGACCGGGAAGATTTCCAGCTTGTGACGGTGAGCACGCAGGGCCTTCTCGGTCACACCCAGCAACTTGGCCAGGCGCATGTCGGAGAAGCCTTTGCGCTTGAGGCGGAACATCAGGTCGCGGTCGATGCTGGTCAGACCCAGGGTCTTGACCTTCTCTTCGTCCTTGATCAGATCTTCCATCTGCACCAGGAACCAAGGATCGATCATGGTCATGCTGAAGATTTCATCGACAGTCATGCCCGAGCGCATGGCGTCCGCCACGTACCAGATACGCTCGGCGCCCGGCACGGTCAGCTCGCGCTTGAGCACGCTCATGCTTTCCGGGTTGCTCAGGTCAACCTTCTCGTCCAGGCCGCAAACACCGACTTCCAGCCCGCGCAGGGCTTTCTGCAGGGATTCCTGGAAGGTACGGCCGATGGCCATGACCTCACCCACCGACTTCATCTGAGTGGTCAGGCGGGCGTCAGCCTTGGCGAATTTCTCGAAGGCGAAACGTGGCAGCTTGGTGACGACGTAGTCGATGGACGGTTCGAAGGACGCCGGGGTCTTGCCGCCGGTGATGTCGTTCGACAGCTCGTCCAGGGTGTAACCCACAGCCAGCTTGGCCGCGACCTTGGCAATCGGGAAACCGGTAGCTTTCGAAGCCAGGGCCGAAGAACGCGATACCCGCGGGTTCATCTCGATCACGACCATGCGGCCAGTGTTCGGGCAGATACCGAACTGAACGTTCGAACCGCCGGTTTCCACGCCGATCTCGCGCAGTACCGCCAGGGAGGCGTTACGCAGGATCTGGTATTCCTTGTCGGTCAGGGTCTGTGCAGGAGCCACGGTGATCGAGTCACCGGTGTGCACACCCATCGGGTCGAAGTTTTCGATCGAGCAGACGATGATGCAGTTGTCCTTTTTATCGCGGACAACTTCCATTTCATATTCTTTCCAGCCGATCAGCGATTCGTCGATCAGCAGTTCCTTGGTCGGCGACAGGTCGAGACCACGGGCACAGATTTCTTCGAACTCTTCACGGTTGTAAGCGATACCGCCACCGGTGCCGCCCATGGTGAAGGACGGACGGATGATGCACGGGAAGCCGAGCTTCTCGAGAACCGCGTTGGCCTCTTCCATGCTGTGGGCGATACCGGAGCGCGGGCACGCCAGGCCGATGGATTTCATCGCCTTGTCGAAACGCGAACGGTCTTCAGCCTTGTCGATGGTGTCGGCGTTGGCACCGATCATCTCTACGCCGAACTTCTCCAGAACGCCTTCGCGCTCCAGGTCCAGGGCGCAGTTCAGAGCAGTCTGGCCGCCCATGGTCGGCAGCAGCGCGTCCGGACGCTCTTTCTCGATGATCTTGGCAACGGTCTGCCACTTGATCGGCTCGATGTAGGTGGCATCGGCCATGGCCGGGTCGGTCATGATGGTGGCCGGGTTGGAGTTCACCAGGATGACGCGGTAACCCTCCTCGCGCAGGGCTTTGCAGGCCTGGGCGCCGGAGTAGTCGAATTCGCAGGCCTGGCCGATTACGATCGGGCCAGCGCCGAGAATCAGGATGCTTTTAATGTCTGTACGTTTTGGCATGGGTTTGTCACTCAAATCCGCAGGTCAGTCGGCAAGCCGTCTTGTTCAATCTGTGAAGCCTTGAGGGGGCCGCCGGTTTCGGGACCACCCTCAAGCTTTGCTACATCAGGGCGAGCGATCAGCGTCGCTTGGCCATCTCGTTGATGAAGCGATCGAACAATGGCGCTACGTCGTTCGGGCCAGGGCTGGCTTCAGGGTGACCCTGGAAGCTGAAGGCGCTCTTGTCGGTACGCTCGATCCCTTGCAGGGTGCCGTCGAACAGCGATTTGTGGATCGCGCGGACGTTGGCTGGCAGGGTCGCTTCGTCTACGGCAAAACCGTGATTCTGGCTGGTGATCATCACTACACCGCTGTCCAGATCCTGGACCGGGTGGTTGGCACCGTGGTGGCCGTGGCCCATTTTCAGGGTCTTGGCGCCGGAGGCCAGAGCCAGCAGTTGGTGACCGAGGCAGATGCCGAACACCGGGATCTCGGTTTCCAGTACTTCCTTGATTGCCTTGATCGCGTAGTCGCATGGCTCAGGGTCGCCCGGGCCGTTGGACAGGAACACGCCGTCCGGCTGCAGAGCCAGCACATCGGCAGCAGGCGTTTGCGCAGGCACGACGGTCACGCGGCAACCGCGCTCGACCAGCATGCGCAGGATGTTCACCTTGACGCCATAGTCGTATGCCACGACGTGGTATGGCAGCTCGGAGGCTTCGATGGTCGCGTGACTGTCGGTTTTCAGATCCCAGACGGTCGAGCGCCACTCGTAGCTTTCCTTGGTGCTGACGACTTTCGCCAGGTCCATGCCTTTGAGGCCAGGAAAACCCTGGGCAGCGGCGATGGCGGCTTCTTCGGAAATGTTGTCACCGGCCATGATGCAGCCGTTCTGCGCGCCTTTTTCACGCAGGATACGTGTCAGGCGGCGGGTGTCGATACCGGCGATGGCCACAACGTTGTTGGCCTTCAGATAGTCAGACAGGGACATCGTGTTACGCCAGTTGCTCGCAACCAGTGGCAGGTCACGAATGACCAGGCCAGCCGACCAGACGCGGTTCGACTCGGCATCTTCCGGGGTAGTACCGGTGTTGCCGATGTGCGGGTAGGTCAGGGTAACGATCTGTTGGGCGTAGGAAGGATCGGTAAGGATTTCCTGATAGCCGGTCATTGCGGTGTTGAACACCACCTCACCAACGGTTTGACCGTCGGCTCCAATGGCTTCGCCGCGAAAAATGCTGCCATCAGCAAGGGCGAGTATGGCTGGCTTAGTCAAGAAGACCTCCCGTAAATAAAGCCTGAAAGGGCGATCGCAGGTTGTAAAAAAGCGGAGTGACGTATGGACACGTCACCCCGCTTCTTCACTGAATTATTCTGCGCGCTTTTAGTGGACACACTAAAGCTGTAGCTTACAGAAAAAGGCCTTTTTGGTCTACCGCCAATGAGCCTTAAAGGCTGGAGAATGCGACAGGACGTCGCTTGGCGGAATAAAACCGGGCTCAAACGCTGTGCGCGAGCCCGATTTCGGCTGCATCTTAACGCAGATCGAGCACGTCTTGCATGTCATAAAGACCAGGCTCGCGCCCGTCCAGCCACAATGCGGCCCGTACCGCACCCTTGGCGAAGGTCATGCGACTGGAAGCCTTGTGGGTGATCTCGACACGCTCGCCATCGGCGGCGAACAGCACCGTGTGATCACCAACGATGTCGCCGGCACGCACGGTGGCGAAACCAATGGTCTCGCGCTCACGAGCGCCGGTCTGGCCTTCACGGCCATACACCGCCACCTTCTTCAAATCACGCCCCAGCGCATCGGCAATCACCTCGCCCATGCGCACGGCGGTGCCGGACGGCGCATCGACTTTATGGCGATGGTGGGCTTCGGTGATTTCGATGTCGACATCGTCGCCCAACACGCGAGCAGCGGTGTCGAGCAATTTCAGGCACAGATTGACACCAACGCTGAAGTTGGCCGCAAAGACAATCGGAATGTCCTTGCCCGCTTGCGCCAGCAATTGCTTCTCTTCGACACTGAAACCGGTGGTGCCGATGATCATCGACTTGCCGTGTTTGCGGCAGAAGGCGAGGTTCTTCAGGGTCACCGTCGGGTGCGTGAAATCAATCAGCACGTCGAACTCGTCGACGACTCGATCCAGATCACCGGACAGCGGCACGCCGATACGACCGATAGCCGCCAGCTCGCCAGCATCAGCACCCACCAGCGTGCTGTCAGGACGATCCACCGCCGCCGTCAGACCGGCGCCAGGCGCTTGCTGCACCGCTTCAATCAGGGTCTTGCCCATGCGCCCGGCGGCGCCCATCACTGCAATACGTCGCATGCCTGTCTCCTTACAAATCGCCGAAGAAGCGTTTCACGCCTTCGAACCAGCCAGTGGTTTTCGGCGAATGGCTGTTGTCGTCGGCCAACGAACTGCGGAATTCTTCCAGCAGTTCGCGCTGACGACGACCCAGGTTAACCGGCGTCTCGACCGCCACGCGGCACATCAGGTCACCGGCACCGCCACCACGCACGGGTGCAACACCCTTGCCGCGAACACGGAACTGCTTGCCGGTCTGGGTTCCCTCGGGAATCTTCAGCTTGACCCGACCGTCAAGGGTCGGAATTTCCAGCTCGCCACCCAGCGCCGCATCGACGAAGCTGATCGGCACTTCACAGAACAAATGCTTGCCGTCACGCTGGAAAATCGCGTGTTCGCGCACATTGATCACAACATACAGATCACCGGTCGGCCCACCCTGAGCACCCGCCTCGCCTTCGCCGGACAGACGAATGCGATCGCCGGTATCGACACCGGCCGGCACTTTCACCGACAGGGTCTTGTACTCCTCGATACGACCTTCGCCCTGGCAGAAGTTGCACGGATCGGAAATGATCTTGCCCTGGCCATGGCAGCGCGGGCAGGTCTGCTGCACCGAGAAGAAGCCTTGCTGCATGCGCACCTGGCCGATACCGCCGCAAGTCGGGCAAGTCACCGGCGCAGAACCTTTCTTGGCACCGGAACCGTCGCACGGCTTGCAGTTGACCAGCGTCGGAACACGGATATTCACCGTGGTACCGCGCACCGCCTCTTCGAGGTCCAGCTCCAGGGTGTAGCGCAAGTCGCTGCCGCGCTGGGCGCCGCCACGGGAGCCGCCGCGACCACCACCGAAGAAATCGCTGAAGACATCACCAAAGATGTCGGAGAAATTCTGACCGCCGAAACCGGCACCGCCGCCACCCATGCTCGGGTCGACACCGGCATGACCGTACTGGTCGTATGCCGCGCGCTTGCTCGAATCGGACAGCACTTCGTAGGCCTCGTTGGCCTCCTTGAACATTTCTTCCGACGCTTTGTCATCGGGATTACGGTCCGGGTGGTGCTTCATTGCCAGGCGACGGTAGGCCTTTTTCAGGTCCGCTTCGCTTGAGCCGCGCTCAACACCCAACACTTCGTAATAGTCACGCTTTGCCATAAGTCATCTGCACTCTTGAGGACGTCCGACAAAACCCTCCTGAGTTTGCCGAACTCGTTGAGCCCCAATACAGGCCCGGACCCAACTCACGTCAATTCAACGATCCTGGTCTTTGTTTCAAGATGGCACTTTCGGCTCGGAAAGCAGGAGCATTCCCGGCCATGCCAGCAGCATTCGAACGTTGTCGCATGCTGTAAAAATTCGCGTATTCCAGATACGCCAACGCGGGAGCAAGCTCCCGCGCGGCGACATCCTACCAGTCACTGCCCAAAGGCAGTCAACCGGCCGACCAACAACTTACTTGTGGTCTTTGACTTCTTCGAACTCGGCGTCGACAACGTCGTCAGCCTTTTCAGCCGATTCGCCTTGCGGTGCAGCGCCTTCAGCAGGCTGGGCCTGTTCGGCGTACATCTTCTGCGCCACTGGAGCGGAGACTTTCGACAGCTCTTCAACCTTGGCGTCGATTGCAGCCTTGTCGTCGCCTTTGACGGCGGCTTCCAGGGCAACTACGGCAGCTTCGATTGCAGTCTTCTCTTCAGCGGTCACTTTATCGCCAGCGTCGGAGACCATTTTGCGAGTCGAGTGAACCAGCGCGTCACCCTGGTTACGGGCTGCAGCCAGTTCTTCGAACTTGCGGTCTTCCTCGGCGTTAGCCTCGGCATCACGCACCATGCGCTCGATTTCTTCGTCGGACAGACCGGAGTTGGCCTTGATCACGATCGACTGAGTCTTGCCGGTAGCCTTGTCCTTCGCACCAACGTGCAGGATGCCGTTGGCGTCGATGTCGAAGGTCACTTCGATCTGCGGCACGCCACGTGGAGCTGGTGGAATGTCCGCCAGGTCGAACTTGCCCAGAGACTTGTTCTGTGCGGCTTGCTTACGCTCGCCTTGCAGTACGTGAATGGTCACGGCGCCCTGGTTGTCGTCGGCAGTCGAGAACACTTGCGATTTCTTGGTAGGAATCGTGGTGTTTTTCTCGATCAGCGCGGTCATCACGCCACCCATGGTTTCGATACCCAGGGTCAGCGGGCTGACGTCGAGCAGCAGAACGTCTTTCACGTCACCGGCCAGTACCGCACCCTGGATAGCAGCACCCATGGCAACCGCTTCGTCCGGGTTGACGTCTTTACGAGCTTCTTTACCGAAGAACTCGGTTACCAGCTTCTGAACCAGTGGCATACGGGTCTGACCGCCCACCAGGATCACGTCGTTGATCGCGCCAACGTCGATACCGGCATCTTTCATGGCGATGCGGCAAGGTTCGATGGTGCGCTGAACCAGGTCTTCCACCAGCGCTTCGAGCTTGGCGCGGGAGATCTTCACGTTCAGGTGCTTCGGACCGGTGGCGTCTGCAGTGATGTACGGCAGGTTCACGTCGGTCGACTGGCTCGAGGACAGTTCGATCTTGGCTTTTTCAGCGGCTTCTTTCAGGCGCTGCATGGCCAGCGGATCACCCTTGAGGTTCATGCCGCTTTCTTTCTTGAATTCGTCGACGAGGTAGTCGATCAGACGAATGTCAAAGTCTTCACCGCCCAGGAACGTGTCACCGTTGGTAGCCAGTACTTCGAACTGGTGCTCGCCATCGACTTCAGCGATCTCGATCACGGAAACGTCGAAAGTACCGCCGCCCAGGTCATAAACGATCACGGTGTGATCGCCCTTGGCCTTGTCCATACCGTAAGCCAGAGCGGCTGCGGTTGGTTCGTTGATAATACGTTTTACGTCCAGACCCGCGATGCGGCCGGCGTCTTTGGTCGCCTGACGCTGGCTGTCGTTGAAGTAAGCCGGAACAGTGATCACTGCTTCGGTGACTTCCTCGCCGAGATAATCTTCGGCGGTCTTCTTCATCTTCTTCAGAATTTCAGCCGAGATTTGTGGCGGCGCCATTTTCTGGCCGTTCACTTCAACCCAAGCATCGCCGTTATCAGCCTTGGCGATTTTATAAGGGACCATCTGGATGTCTTTCTGCACAACTTCTTCGTCAAAACGACGACCGATCAGACGCTTTACTGCGTACAGGGTGTTATGCGGATTGGTCACAGCCTGACGCTTGGCCGACTGGCCAACCAGGATTTCGCCATCGTTGGCGTAAGCGATGATCGACGGCGTGGTACGCGCGCCTTCAGCGTTTTCAATAACTTTGGCCTTGCCGTTTTCCAGCACGGAGACGCAGGAGTTGGTAGTCCCCAGGTCGATACCGATAATTTTGCCCATGTTCACTCTCCCGAAACTTTGGATTTGGTTGCCGCAGCAGTGGTGGCTAACTGCGGTAGCACTTAAACGCTTGACTTATAAATGGGGGCCTTGCGGCGGATTTCAAGCCTGCTCATCAATAGAAGGCGAAACCGGCGCAGGCGCCTTGCTGACCACGACCATCGCCGGGCGCAGCAGGCGGCCATTGAGCTGATAGCCCTTCTGGAACACCTTCAGAACGCTGTTCGGCTCCACATCGGCGCTTTCCTGCATGGCCATAGCCTGATGCTGAACGGCGTTGAACGGTTCGCCATGCGGATCGATCGCTTCAAGCTGATAACGCTTGAGGGTGTCGTGGAACATTTTCAGGGTCAGCTCGATGCCTTCGCGCATCGGACGGATGCTTTCGTCGTCCGGGCTGGACAATTCCAGGCCGCGCTCCAGGCTGTCGACGATCGGCAGCAGGTCACCGGCGAATTTTTCCAGCGCGAACTTGTGAGCCTTCTCCACATCCTGCTCGGCGCGACGGCGGACGTTCTGCAGATCGGCGGCTACACGCAAAGCCTGATCCTGAGCGCCTGCCAGTTGCTCTTCGAGCACTTGTACACGAGCCGCCAGGTTCTCACCCGAAGCCTCGGGCGCCTGGTTGGCGTCTGGGTTTTGCGTATCCACTGTCTGTTCGTCAGCCATAGATTTCTCCTTTCAATATCGTCCGCGAGCTTAACTCGCGCTTCTGCCCAGCTATATGGGGCCGTGAAATCCGGCTTCAAGGGGGGAACAAAAGATTAACCCCACAAAAAACAACTGCATTGTCATGCCAGGCAGCGATAAGGGTTTCGTCGGCTCAAGCAAATCGAGCTAAAGAGGGGCATTGTCAGCGCGAAACAAAACACTGTATAAATAACCAGACCTTATGCCTGGGAGCGGCCCTTATGCTGGTGCACCTGTCCGTACACAACTACGCCATCGTTGAACATCTCGACCTCGAACTCGATCGCGGGATGAGCGTGATCACCGGGGAAACCGGCGCGGGCAAGTCGATCATGCTCGATGCACTGGGCCTGACCCTGGGTGATCGCGCCGATAATGGCGTAGTCCGCCCCGGCGCCGACAAGGCCGACATCCTGGCGACTTTCGATCTGGCCGACATCCCGGAAGCCGCCGCATGGCTGGCCGAGCGCGACCTCGAAAACGACGGCCCGTGCATTTTGCGCCGGGTGATCACCTCCGAAGGGCGCTCACGGGGCTACATCAATGGCACGCCCTGCCCGCTTGGCGACCTGAAGGCCCTGGGCGAGCTGTTGATCGACATCCACAGCCAGCATGAACACCAATCACTGCTCAAGACGGACACCCACCGCCGACTGCTCGACGAGTACGCCGGCGCCACGGACCTGGCCCGCCAGGTACAGCTGGCCGCCCAACGCTGGCGCCAGACCCGCCAGGAACTGGAGCGCCTCTCCAACTCCGGTGACGAGCAGCGTGCACGACATCAACTGCTCAGCTACCAGCTCGAAGAGCTGGAAAACCTTGGCCTGGGTGATAACGAACTGGAACAGCTGGAACAGGAACACAAAAACCTGACCAATGCCGAAACCCTGCTCGGGATCTGCCGACAGGTGGTCGAACAATGCAGCGAAAGCGACTCCGGCAACGTCCTCAATGCCCTCACCGCCAGCCTCAACCGCCTGTCGAGCATCAATAGCTCTATCGGCGCACTGGGTGAAGCCAGCAGCCTGCTGACCAGCGCGCAGATCCAGGTAGAAGAAGCCGTCGGCGAACTGAACCGCTTCCTCGACAACTTCGACGCCGATCCGTCACGCCTTCAATACCTCGAAGAGCGCCTCGATGCGATCTACACCCTTGCACGCAAGCACCGCATCCAGCCGACTGAAGTCGCCGAGATGCAGCAAAAGCTGCTGGATGAAATCGAAACCCTGAATGCCAACGACGAATCTATCGAGCGTCTGAGCGATGAACTGTCCTCCTATGCGCGTCACTATCAGGAAAAGGCCCGGGAACTGAGCGACCTGCGTCATCAGGCCTCAAGCAGCCTGGCCAGCGCCGTGGAACAGGAAATCCAGCGCCTGGGCATGCCCGGTGGCCGCTTCACCATCGAGTTGCGCCCCAACAGCAGCAATGAGCTTTTGCCCAACGGCCTGGAACAGGTGGAACTGCTGGTCAGCGCCAACCCCGGGCAACCATTGAAAGCCCTGGCCAAGGTGGCGTCGGGTGGTGAACTGTCGCGGATCAGCCTGGCGATCCAGGTGATCACCGCGCAGACATCCCGCGTACCGACGCTGGTATTCGATGAAGTGGACGTCGGCATCGGCGGCCCGACTGCGGAAATCGTCGGCCAGCTACTGCGTAGACTCGGAGAACGGGGCCAGGTGCTGACCGTCACGCACTTGCCGCAAGTGGCGGCGCAAGGTCATCAACATTTATTTGTGCACAAGGTACGGGGCGAGGATGCCACGCGCACAGCTGTCTCCAAACTGAGCAAAAACGACCGCGTCGAAGAAGTCGCGCGCATGCTGGGCGGTATCGACCTCACCAAGGAATCCCTGGCGCACGCGAAAAAAATGGTCGTAACGGCAAAAATTTGAGATGCACAAAAAGCACGAAGGCGACCCTGGGGTCGCCTTCGTTCGTTTCGCGAACCTTGGCTTCGCGCGACATGCTTACTTTTTCTTGCGCACGTACAGCACCAGATTGTGATCCACCAGATCGACACCGTGCTCTTCGGCAATTGCCTTCTGGAGCTTTTCGATTTCCGGGCTGATGAATTCCACAACCTCACCGGTTTCCACGTTGACCATATGGTCGTGGTGGCCACCGTCGGCCAATTCGAATACCGCATGGCCACCGTCGAAGTTGTGACGGACCACGAGGCCAGCCGCTTCGAACTGGGTCAGTACACGGTAAACAGTGGCCAGACCTACGTCCTCTCCAGCTTCCATCAACGCCTTGTAGACGTCCTCGGCACTCATGTGGCGCTGCTCGGTAGAGTCGAGCATTTGCAGAATCTTGACCCGTGGCAGGGTCACTTTGAGGCCGGCTTTGCGTAGTTCGCTATTTTCAACCATGGTCAGCTTTCTCGCGATGCTGCTTCGCAGCTTCTCTTAATGCGGGTATGATCGGCGTTTACGTTGTCCCAGCCAAGATAGTGGAAGTCGCCCACCGATGCAAAACACCAAGCTCTTGCTAACCAGTTTCACCTTTGTGGGACTGCTCGCACTCGCCGGTTGTTCATTCCCCGGGGTTTACAAAATCGACATCCAGCAGGGCAATGTCGTCACGCAGGACATGATAGACCAGTTACGCCCGGGAATGACCCGAAAGCAAGTACGGTTTATCATGGGTAACCCTCTGCTGACCGACACGTTCCATGCCGATCGCTGGGATTACCTGTATAGCCTGCAACCGGGTGGCGGTGAACGCCAACAAGAACGCATTAGCGTTATTTTCAACCCAAATGACCAGCTTGTCAGCCTTTCTGGTGATTTCATGCCAGGGGTGAGCCGTGACGAGGCCATTCTCGGCAAGGACAGCGGCACACCAGTCGCTGCGCCAGTAGAAAACGTCGAGCAGCCGAAACCGGAAAAACCGGTCAAGCCAGGCTCGTTACTGGATCAGATCCAGAAGGACGTCGACGGCGTAGAAACCGTTCCAGTCCCGACGCCAGAACCGCTGGACACCTCGCCGCAATAATTTGCGACGCAATAAAAAACCCGGCATGTCCGGGTTTTTTTATTGCCTGCATTTCGGCAAATCACTGATTTCTGGCTTTGGCCTCGGCAGCCTTCGCGGCGCGCAGCCGTCGCACTTCTTTCGGATCGGCCAGCAAGGGCCGATAAATTTCGATGCGATCCCCGGCCTCTACCAGCCGACTGTCGGGATCGACGATAACTTTACCGAAGATACCCACGGGGCAATCAGCCAGATTCAGCTCGGGGAACTCCTTGCCAACCCCGGACCCGAGTACAGCAGCCCGCACGGTCGTTCCCACCGGCACCGCTACCGACACAAGCACCTGGCGCTCCACGGCGGCATACACCACTTCGATCTCGATCACGGCCTCAACCATGTATTTGCTTGGCACGCTGACAGAACGCATCCATCAGCGTGTTCGCCGCCTGATTGAACAACGGCCCCAACGTAGCGCGAACGATCGGCCCGGCGTAATCGAACGAGAGGTCCAGGCTGATTTTGCAGGCTTTGTCGGTCAGCGCCTTGAACACCCAGATGCCATGCAACTGGGTAAATGGGCCTTCCTCAAGATGCATCTCGATCGATTGCCCGGGCACCAGGGTGTTACGTGTAACGAAATGCTGGCTGAGTCCGCCCTTGGCCACGCCGACGCTCGCCCGCATATGCTCGGGGGAGCTTTCCAGGACTTCCGCCGACGAGCACCACGGCAGAAACTCCGGGTATCGCGCTACGTCATTGACCAGGTCATACAGCGCTTGCGCCGGATAAGGCAGCAGGGCCGAACGTTGAATGTGTGTCGTCATGTCAGCGTCACTTCCACAGCTGGGCGGCAAACACTACGAGAATGCCGATTGGCGCCACATAGCGCATCAAAAACAAGGACAAGCTGAACAATGCCGGGTTGCGGATCGACAATTCGTCGCGCACCGCTTCGCGCCCCATTATCCAGCCTGCAAACACCACGAAACACAAACCGCCAAGGGGCAACATGAGTCGCGAGGTGAAGAAATCGATCACGCCAAAGAAGTCCAGACCACCGGTTGCTCCCCACTGATAGAGATGGAACATCCCGCCTTCGTTCACGAAGAACTTCGCTTCCTTCCAGATATTGAAGGAAAACACGGTACCCAGACCGACAAACCAGCAACTGAATGCCAGCCAGAAAGTGACCCACGCCCTGCTTACTTTAGTGCGCTCCACCAGGTAAGCCACCATGGGCTCCAGCAAGGAAATGGCTGAACTCCAGGCCGCCACCGCCACCAGCAGGAAGAACACGACACCCATCAATTGGCCGAAGGCTACGTTACCGAATGCGAACGGCAGGCTGACGAACATCAGGCCCGGGCCTTCGCTCGGGTTCAGGCCCGCAGCGAACACAATCGGAAACAATGCCAGGCCGGCCACCAGGGATACGAAGGTATCAAGCAAGGCCACGCCGACGACAGTGCCGGAAATCGACGAATTCTTCGGCATATAGGCGCCATAGATCATGATCGAACCGACGCCCACGCTCAGGGAGAAGAATGCGTGCCCCATCGCCGGTAGCAGGCCTTCCAGCACCTTTTCCGGGTGGAAGTCGAACATGAAATGCACGCCTTCCATGAAATGCCCGGTGGTCATGCTATAGCCCAGCAGCACCAGGATCATCACGAACAGCAACGGCATCATGATCCGCAAGCTGCGCTCAAGGCCGGCAACCACGCCTCTGGCGATCACCACGGCGGACAGCAGCATGAAAATCGTGTGCCAAAGTGTCAGGCGCCACGGATCCGCGATGACATTGCCAAAGTAGGCACCGACCTGATCCGCCGTCACGCCCTGGAAATCGCCGCGCCCCATGTCGATGATGTAGTCCAGCGACCAGCCGCCCACCACACTGTAGAAAGACAGGATCAACAATGCCGTGATCATCCCGGCAAATGCGCCCCAGGACCATTTGCCCGAATGCCCCGCCTCGACCGCCAGCATCTTCAAGGCGTTGGCCGGACTCTGCCGGGCACGCCGGCCGATCAGGGTTTCCGCCAGCATCACGGGCACACCGATGAGTGCGATACAGGCCAGGAACATCAGCACAAAAGCGCCGCCGCCATAGACGCCGACCATGTAGGGGAATTTCCAGATACTGCCCAGGCCCACGGCCGAACCGGTCGCGGCGAGTATGAAGACCCAGCGGCTAGCCCAACTGCCGTGGACAGAAACCTTGTCTGTCGACATCGTTAACACGCCCAAGCGTTCAAAAAAGAGGGCGCATTGTCCGGGATTCAATCAACCTGCTCAAGCACGTAGCAACACCGTAGCCGACTCTGTTGTAACTCCCTATAATGCCGCCCCTATGGCTAAACAGAAGAAACACCCAACAGGGACCATCGCGCAAAATAAAAAAGCGCGACACGATTACTTCATCGAACACAAGTTCGAGGCTGGTCTGGTCCTGGCCGGCTGGGAAGTAAAAAGTTTGCGGGCAAGCAAGCTGCAGCTCGTTGACAGTTACGTACTGCTCAAGGATGGCGAAGCCTGGCTGCTTGGCAGTCACATTACGCCTCTGATGACGGCCAGTACCCACGTCATCGCTGACCCGGTGCGCACGCGAAAATTGCTGCTCAACCGGCGCGAGCTGGAAAAGCTGGCGGCCGCCGTGCAGCAAAAGGGTTACGCCTGCGTATGCCTGTCCTGGTACTGGAGCAAGCACATGGTCAAGTGCGAGATCGCTCTGGGCAAGGGCAAGAAGGAATACGACAAGCGCGATACCGAACGCGAACGCGACGCCGGTCGTGAGTTGCAGCGTGCTGTGCGCAACAAGGGCAAAGAAGACTGACCCTCCTGCCCTGATCGTCCCCACGCTCTGCGTGGGAACGATCACTAAAGGTCACATCCCCTTGCGTCGCTCCGCCCGAGCCATGCGCTGCACTTCCTGACGCACTTCTTCCAGCACTTCCTGTACATACAGAATGTGTCGGCTGGAGACTTCCCGCGCCTGCTCAGCCCGCCCTTCGATAATCGCCTGGTACAACTCCCGATGCTGCGTGATCAGCATGTCGCGGGTTTCAGTACGCTGCTTGTACATGCCGCCGATGTTCGTCACCACGTTGCGCTTGAGCAGATCGAACAACCCGCGAATGGTGTGCAGCAGCACTGCGTTGTGGCTGGCTTCGGCGATTGCCAGATGAAAACTGGCATCCGCCGCGCCCTCTTCGGCACGACTCACTTCATCGTGGCGGGAGTAGCAGTCCTGTAATTGATTGAATGCGGCGGTGAGCCGTTCGCGGTCGACGTCGGTGGCACGCAACGCCGCGTAATAGGCACAGGACGCTTCCAGCGTATGACGAAACTCCAGCAGATCGCGCTGAGCCTCGGGATTACTTTCCAGTAGTTGCAGCAATGGATCACTGAAGGTCGTACCCAGGGACTCCACCACATAATTGCCGCCGCCCTGACGACTGACCAACAAACCCTTGGCCGTCAGTTTCTGGATGGCTTCGCGCAGCGAAGGGCGTGACACGCCGAACTGCTCGGCCAGCGCGCGCTCGGCCGGCAGGCGCTCACCGGCCTTTAGCGTGCCCTCGAGAATCATTCCCTCAAGCCGCTCGACAATATCGTCAGACAAACGGCGCTGACGAATCTGATCAAACCCCATAACAAAATTTCTCCACGATCCGACGACTCGCCGGGGCTCTATTCTGGCCTATCGGCGCGTCGCCAGCACCTGCCTCAGCGCATTTGCCCACGTGCTACAGACGAGTCGCGGACGGCGCATTCGACAAAAGTTTTAGGGCGGCAAATTGACACACCACCTACAAGGCTTTTACCCTAGCGAACAGCGATTGTAAATTGGTATTACCAATTAACCAAGACCGCCCATCAGTGCCTGACCAACAACAATTAGGGGCCACCCCATATGCAAACCTGGCAACAGCTCTACAGCCCGCTCGGCAGCCTCGGCCTGTCCGCACTCGCCGCCGTTATCCCCATCGTGTTTTTCTTCCTGGCCCTGGCCGTGTTTCGCCTCAAAGGCCACGTGGCCGGCAGCATCACCCTGGCCTTGTCGATTCTGGTGGCGATCTTCGCTTTCCATATGCCGGTCGACATGGCATTAGCCGCCGCCGGTTACGGCTTCGCCTACGGTCTGTGGCCGATTGCCTGGATCATTGTGGCGGCGGTATTCCTCTACAAATTGACGGTCAAGAGCGGTCAGTTCGAGGTGATCCGCAGTTCGGTGCTGTCGATCACCGACGACCAGCGCCTGCAAGTGTTGCTGATTGGCTTCTGCTTCGGCGCCTTCCTGGAAGGTGCCGCCGGTTTCGGCGCGCCGGTGGCGATTACCGCCGCGCTGCTGGTCGGGCTGGGCTTCAACCCGCTGTACGCCGCAGGCTTGTGCCTGATCGCCAACACCGCTCCGGTCGCGTTCGGCGCCCTGGGTATTCCGATCATCGTTGCCGGACAAGTGACCGGCATCGACGCCTTCAAAATCGGCGCCATGACCGGCCGGCAACTGCCGCTGCTGTCGCTGTTCGTACCGTTCTGGCTGGTGTTCATGATGGATGGCCTGCGCGGCGTGCGCGAAACCTGGCCGGCAGCACTGGTAGCCGGCTTGAGTTTCGCCGTGACCCAGTATTTCACCTCGAACTTCATCGGCCCGGAACTGCCGGACATCACTTCGGCCCTGGCCAGCCTGATTTCCCTCACGCTGTTCCTGAAAGTCTGGCAACCGAAACGCGCCGCCGGCCAGCACATCGCCGGTGCCGTGTCAGCCTCCGTGGTAACCGCCAGCGTCGGTGGTTTCGGCCAGAAGCGCAGCACCGTGGCTTCGCCCTACAGCCTCGGGGAAATTATCAAGGCCTGGTCACCGTTCCTGATCCTCACTGTACTGGTCACCATCTGGACCCTGAAACCGTTCAAGGCGATGTTTGCCGCGGGCGGCTCGATGTACAGTTGGGTATTCAACTTCGCCATCCCGCACCTGGATCAAATGGTGGTCAAGGTTGCCCCGATCGTGGCGACGCCGACGGCCATTCCAGCGGTGTTCAAGCTGGACCCGATTTCCGCGACCGGCACGGCAATCTTCTTCTCCGCGCTGATCTCGATGGTGGTCCTGAAGATCAACCTCAAAACTGGTCTTACCACTTTTAAAGAGACCTTCTACGAGTTGCGCTGGCCGATCCTGTCCATCGGCATGGTGCTGGCGTTCGCCTTCGTCACCAACTACTCGGGCATGTCATCGACCATGGCCCTGGTATTGGCCGGCACAGGTGCAGCCTTCCCGTTCTTCTCGCCGTTCCTCGGCTGGCTGGGTGTGTTCCTGACAGGCTCCGATACTTCGTCCAACGCCCTGTTCAGCTCGTTGCAGGCCACCACTGCGCACCAGATCGGGGTCAACGACACCTTGCTGGTGGCGGCGAACACCAGCGGCGGCGTGACCGGCAAGATGATCTCGCCACAATCGATCGCCGTGGCTTGCGCCGCGACTGGCCTGGTGGGCAAGGAATCGGATCTGTTCCGCTTTACCCTCAAGCACAGCCTATTCTTTGCAACAATCGTCGGCTTGATCACGTTGGCTCAGGCCTACTGGTTCACCGGCATGCTGGTGCATTAAAGGCTACAGGAAACACGGACAAAACCGACGCCGGGCCAAACCTCCGGCGTCAGCTATTCATACCCCGGTCTGTAAGGCTGCTGAACGTTTCCCTTTCAATATTCAGCAGCCTCGACGGACGCATAACCGGGACCACCCGGAGACGCCTGATGAGCGAGCTTTTCTACAACGCTGTGCCGAACGCGACCCGCGTCGCCCCGCCACTGCCCGAGCCTCGGCAATACCCCAGCGAGAAACCGTCACGGGTCTACCTGTTCGGGACCTGCGTGGTGGATTTGTTTTATCCGCAAGCCGGGATGGACGCGATCCACCTGCTGGAGCGCGAAGGCATTCGTGTCGACTACCCGCAGGGGCAGAGCTGTTGCGGGCAACCGGCCTACACCTCGGGTTACACTGAGCAGGCCCGGACCGTGGCGCGCTCGCAATTGGCGCTGTTCGCCGGGGACTATCCAGTGGTGGTGCCGTCGGGCTCCTGCGCAGGCATGTTGCGCGAGCACTACGCCGACTTGTTCAAGGACGAGCCGGACACGCTGAAACAGGTTCAGGCGCTGGCTGCCAGGACCTATGAGCTGGCCGAGTTCCTGCTGTTCGTGTGCAAGGTGCAGCTCAAGGACAGCGGCGCTCCCGTGAAAGTGGCGCTGCACACCTCGTGCTCGGCACGCCGCGAGATGAATACCCACCTGCACGGCCGCGAGTTGTTGGCGCAGTTGAGCAATGTGGAGCGGGTCAACCACGAACACGAAAGCGAATGCTGTGGCTTCGGCGGGACTTTCAGCGTCCGAATGCCGGACATTTCCGGCGCCATGGTGGCTGACAAGACCCGGGCGCTGAAGGAATCCGGAGCGCACCAGGTACTGAGTGCCGACTGCGGCTGCTTGATGAACATCAACGGCTCGCTGGAGAAACAGCAGGAAGCGTTACGCGGTCAGCATCTGGCCAGCTTCCTCTGGCAGCGAACCGGAGGTGCCCGATGAGCGCTTCCACGATTATTCCGACGGTTGCCGTAGAAGAAGACTTTCGCACCCGCGCCCACAACGCGCTGGGTGATGCGCAATTGCGCGGCAACTTCCGCAAGGCGATGGATTCACTGATGACCAAGCGGGCAGCGGCTTTCAGCGATGCCCACGAAAGAGAACATTTACGCGCACTGGGCAATGCTGTTCGCGCCCGTGCGTTATCCAAGTTGCCAGACCTGCTCGAACAACTGGAACAGAACCTGACCCGCAACGGTGTGACAGTGCACTGGGCGGAAACGGTGGACGAGGCCAATGGCATCGTCCTTTCGATCATCCGCGCTCACGAGGGGCGGCAAGTGATCAAGGGCAAATCGATGGTCAGCGAAGAAATGGAGATGAATCACTTCCTCGCTGAACAGGGCATTGAATGCCTGGAATCGGACATGGGCGAATACATCGTCCAGCTCGACCACGAGAAGCCTTCACACATCATTATGCCGGCGATCCACAAGAATGCCGGTCAGGTCGCGTCCTTGTTCCACGACAAACTTGGCGTGGAATACACCAAGGACGTTGACCAACTCATTCAGATCGGTCGCAAGGTCTTGCGGCAGAAATTCTTCGAAGCGGACATCGGCGTCTCCGGCGTCAACTTCGCCGTGGCCGAAACCGGCACCCTGCTGCTGGTGGAAAACGAAGGCAACGGCCGCATGACCACCACGGTGCCACCGGTGCACATCGCCGTCACCGGCATCGAAAAAGTCGTGGAAAACCTGCGCGATGTGGTGCCGCTGTTGTCACTACTGACCCGCTCGGCCCTCGGCATCCCGATCACCACCTACGTCAACATGATCTCCGGCCCGCGCAAGGAGCACGAGCTCGACGGGCCTCAGGAAGTGCACCTGGTACTGCTCGACAACGGTCGCAGCCAGGCCTTTGCCGACAGTGAATTGCGCCAGACACTGAACTGCATCCGCTGCGGCGCCTGCATGAATCATTGCCCGGTCTACACCCGAATCGGCGGCCATGCCTACGGCGAGGTTTACCCAGGGCCTATCGGAAAAATCATCACCCCGCACATGGTTGGCCTGGCCAAAGTCCCGGACCACCCGAGCGCCTCTTCGCTGTGCGGTGCCTGCGGCGAAGTGTGCCCGGTAAAAATTCCGATCCCTGCACTGCTGCGTCGCCTGCGTGAGGAAAACGTCAAGGCACCGGACAGCCCTCATCAAGTGATGCGCGGCCAGGGCAGCAAGTATTCGCGCAAGGAACGGTTCATCTGGAACGCCTGGGCGAAGCTGAACAGCTCGCCGACGCTGTACCGCCTGTTCGGCTTTTTCGCCACCCGCCTGCGCGCCCTCACCCCGAGCAATGTCGGCCCGTGGACGCAAAACCACAGCGCGCCGAAACCCGCTGCCCGCTCACTGCATGACATGGCCCGCGAGCATCTGGCCAAACAGGGAGACCGTTGATGAGCGCCAAGCAAAACATCCTCGCCAAATTGCGTAAAAGCCTGACAGGCACTACGCCGGTGGCTGACAACTTCGACGTCGATCTGGTGACGCAGCCCTACACCTACGCGCCAGAACAACGCATCGCCCAACTGCGCAAACTGATGGAAGCGGTGCACACGGAAATCCATCTGACGTCCGGCGAAGCATGGCCAGCGCTGTTGGCGAAATTGCTGCAGGAGCGCCAAATGCCGAGCCTGTTGATCGCACCGGGCACCGCTCACGGTCAGCGAGTCACTCAACATTGGGCGAGTCATCCTGAGCTGCCGACGCTCAAAGCCTACGACCGGCCTATCGAAGAATGGAAAGCCGAACTGTTCAACGACACCCCGGCGAGCCTCACCGGCACCCTCGGCGCAATCGCAGCGACAGGCAGCCTGATTATCTGGCCGACCCGGGAAGAACCGCGCCTGATGAGCCTGGCGCCACCGGTGCATTTCGCCCTGCTCAAGGCCAGTGAAATCCGCGACAACTTCTATCAGGTGCAGCAGGAATTCGAATGGGCCCAGGGCATGCCGACCAATGCACTGCTGGTATCCGGCCCGTCGAAGACCGCCGACATCGAACAGGTGCTGGCGTACGGCGCTCACGGACCGAAAGACCTGGTGGTTCTGATCCTGGAGGACAAATGAGTCTACCGGCGGCTTTTCTGCGAGATGCGCAGCAACTGATTCCCAAGGCGCGGCGTTTCGACGATCCGCTGTCGACGCTGGCGTTCGGTACCGATGCCAGCTTCTATCGACTGATTCCGCAACTGGTGATCCGCGTCGAGTCTGAAGAAGAAGTGGTAACGCTGCTGCGACTGGCCCAGCGCGATCGGGTTGCGGTGACCTTCCGCGCCGCTGGCACCAGTCTCTCCGGCCAGGCCATCAGCGACTCGGTATTGATCGTGCTTGGGGATAACTGGAACGGTCGCGAGATTCGCGGCCAAGGCACCCAGATTCGCCTGCAACCGGGGGTGATTGGCGCGCAGGCCAACGCCTGGCTGGCGCCGTTCGGCCGCAAGATCGGCCCCGACCCGGCCTCGATCAACGCCTGCAAAATCGGCGGCATCGTCGCCAACAATGCCAGCGGCATGTGCTGCGGTACGGCGCAGAACACCTATCACACCCTGGCCGGCATCCGCCTGGTACTCGCCGACGGCAGTTGCCTCGATACCGAAGACGCCGCTAGCGTTGCAGCATTTCGGCAGAGCCACGGTGCATTGCTGGAGCAACTGGCGACACTGGGTCGCGAGACCCGCGCCAACACCGAACTGGCTGCGAAAATTCGCCACAAGTACCGTCTGAAAAATACCACTGGCCTGTCACTTAATGCCCTGGTGGATTACGACGAGCCTGTGGATATCTTGAGCCACCTGCTGGTGGGTTCCGAAGGCACCCTGGGGTTCATCAGTGCCGTGACCTACGACACAGTGATCGACCACCCGAACAAAGCCTCGGCGCTGATCGTGTTCCCGGATGTGGAAACCTGCTGCAACGCGGTAAGCGTGCTCAAAAGCCAACCGGTCTCGGCCGTGGAATTGCTCGATCGTCGTAGCCTGCGCTCAGTGCAGGACAAACCAGGCATGCCGGCTTTCGTACAGCAACTGTCGAACAATGCCTGCGCGCTGCTGATCGAATCCCGCGCCGCGTCGTCCACCCTGCTGCATGAACAACTGGCGCAGATCATGGCGTCGCTCGCCGGGTTCCCGGTAGAAAAACAGGTCGACTTCACCGAAGACCCGCTGGAAAACGCCCGGCTCTGGGCAATCCGCAAGGACACCTTCCCCGCCGTCGGCGCGGTGCGCAAAACCGGCACCACGGTGATCATCGAAGACGTGACCTTCCCGGTCGAACAACTGGCCATCGGCGTGAACCGCCTGATCGAGCTGTTCGACAAACATCACTACGACGAAGCGATCCTTTTCGGACACGCCCTGGAAGGCAATCTGCACTTTGTCTTCACCCAAGGCTTCAACAATCCGCAGGAAGTCGCACGCTATCAGGCGTTCATGGACGACGTGGCGCAGTTGGTGGCAGTGGAATTCGGCGGTTCGCTGAAGGCTGAACACGGCACCGGGCGCAACATGGCGCCCTTCGTCGAACTGGAATGGGGCAGCGACGCCTACCAGTTGATGTGGCAACTCAAACGCCTGCTGGACCCCAACGGTATTCTCAATCCGGATGTGGTGCTCAGCGAAGATCCGAAGATCCACCTCAAACACCTCAAGCCGCTGCCGGCCGCCGATGAGATTGTGGATAAGTGCATCGAATGCGGCTTCTGTGAACCGGTCTGCCCTTCCAAAGGCCTGACCCTGAGCCCGCGCCAGCGCATCGTCATCTGGCGTGACATCCAGGCGAAGAAGAGCGCGGGAGTCGACACCTCCGAACTCGAAGCGGCCTTCGAATACCAGGGCATCGACACCTGCGCCGCCACCGGCCTGTGTGCACAACGCTGCCCGGTCGGCATCAATACCGGCGAGCTGGTGAAAAAACTTCGCAGCCGTAAGGCCACGCATACGAAAACCGCCAACTGGCTTGAAGGAAACTTCGCCACGGCGCTGCAAGGTGCGCGGTTCACCCTGCACGTGGCCAACGGCGCACGGATGCTGCTGGGAGCACCACGACTGGCCAGACTCAGCGCGACGATGAATAAGCTGTCCCACGGGCAGATCCCGCTGTGGACCAACGCCATGCCGCAGCCTGAACGGGCGATCCGTTTCAGCCCGACGACAACCGATGCGCGCCCGCGGGTGGTGTATCTGGCCGCCTGTGTGTCACGGGCCATGGGCCCGGCGGCGGGCGACAAGGAACAAATGTCGCTGCACGACAAGACCCGCGGCCTGCTGGAAAAGGCCGGTTATCAAGTGGTCTACCCGGACAACCTCGACAGCCTTTGCTGCGGCCAGCCGTTCGCGTCAAAAGGCTACGCCGAACAGGCCGAACACAAACGCCAGGAACTGATCGGAGCACTGCTGCACGCCAGTCGCGGCGGACTCGACCCCATCTACTGCGATACCAGCCCGTGCACCCTGCGTCTGGTCCAGGACCTGGGCGACGTGCGCCTGGATCTGTACGACCCGGTGCGTTTCATCCGCACACACGTGATGGATCGACTGGAGTTCACTCCCCAGGACGCGCCGATTGCCGTACACGTGACCTGCAGTACCCAGCACCTCGGCGAAAGCCAGGCGCTGATCGATCTGGCGCGCAAGTGCAGCAAAAACGTGGTGATTCCCGAAGGCATTCATTGCTGCGGCTTCGCCGGCGACAAGGGCTTCACCACGCCGGAGTTGAACGCGCACTCCTTGCGAACACTCAAGGACGCGGTGCAGCAGTGCAGCGAAGGGATTTCCACCAGCCGCACCTGTGAGATCGGCCTGACGCAACACGGCGGCATCGACTATCACGGTCTAGTCTATCTGGTGGACCGCGTTACCCAAGCCAGAGCGCTGTGATAGCAAGACCTCAAGGAAGGTGGATTGTTGGACCTTCCTCGATGCTTCTTGCCGGAATTGACAACCTTACAGCAGAAAAAACAGAACCCTGACGTGCCGCCGCAGTCCACTGATCAAGTCCCGCAAATGCGGGGCTTTCCCAATACTCGGCAGCCCGACTTGATGGCCAGCGATACCTGGCCCTTCAGCTCAAGGAGATACACATGAATCGTTCTGTGCTGTTAGGTTTGTTCATTACTGCTTCCATGATGGCTTCCCCTTCGTTTGCCGCAGAAGACCTTTGCGAGGTCAACCTGAAAACCATCGAAAACGGCAAGGCACAGGTTCCTCCGGAAATGACTGACCAGGTAAAGGCCTCCGTCGAGAAAGCCAAGGCCGAGCAGGCAAAAGGCACCCAGGAAGGCATTGACGCTTGCATCTCCGAGACCACCCAAACCATCGCCGATGTCACGAATGCAAAAAAAGGCTCGAAGTAACCCGGTTCAAGGCCAACCTTCGGGTTGGCCCTTCCGAGCCTCGGTGGCGCACATCCCCCCGACGCCGCCCTATACAAAGAATTTTCGCCCCTTTTCAGCGCTGCCTCATCAGACAGTCCACCCACTGCTTTTCTGAGCGAACCGAATTCCTGCGCAGAGTCGGAGTCCATCATGTAATGCTGATCACTTAGCTGGGGCGCACACACTGTGGCGAGGGGGCTTGTCGGACCGCCGCACCGCCCCGTTCGGCTGCGAAGCAGTCGCAAAACCGTACACACGATGTACCTGACCTGATACCCCCCATGGCAGTTTTTTCGACCGAGCCGCGCCCCCCTGACGCAGCCCCGAAAAAATCACCCCAAGGAGCTAACCATGAAACCTGCCTCACTAGCTGGCCTATTCATCACCTGCGCAATGCTGGTCTCTCCTGTCTTTGCCGCAGACAACACCCTCTGCACGAGCAAGCTCCAAGAGCTCAACAACAAAGTCACCGCACTGCCAGCAACCTCCACGAACACCACAATGGAGATCAAACGACTACTGTCCAGCGCCCAAGCATCACAAGCCGCCGGTGACGACACCAAATGCGTCACCGAAGCCAGCCAGGCAACGGCCCTCGCTGACCAACAGACCAACGCAGCCACCCCATGATCTGTGATGCCCAACCTTTCGGGTTGGCCTTCTCACGCGTGTTGGCGTACACTGCACAGGCCTGTTGCTCATTTGATTCACCGAGCATCAGGCTCGGGGCCGTTTAGGATTCGACGCCGGTTGCGAAACTTTAGGTGCATGCCGAGTTGGTAACAGAACTCGTAAATCCACTGTTGCAACTACTTATAGTTGCCAATGACGAAAACTACGGCCAGGAATTCGCTCTCGCTGCGTAAGCAGCCTTAGCCCTGAGCTTCTGGTACCTTCGGGTCCAGCAATCACCAGGGGATGTCTGTAAACCCAAAGTGATTGTCATATAGAACAGAATCGCCGTGCAGTACGTTGTGGACGAATCGGCTAAAACTTACACAACTCGCCCAAAGCACCCTGCCCGTCGGGTCGCTGAGGGTTAACTTAATAGACACGGCTACGCATGTAGTACCGACAGCGGAGTACTGGCGGACGGGGGTTCAAATCCCCCCGGCTCCACCAATCGAAGCTGACAAAGCCCGCCTAGTGCGGGCTTTGTTGCATCTGGGGTTTGGCAATCGATGGCTCCCTCTTGTCGCAGGTGGCTTGCCAGCGAAGACGCCAGCCGCAGGTGACAATCCGGCACAAATAGATCCGTCCCCTTTTTGATCCCGGCCCACCAATCAAAACTGGCAAAGCCCGCCCAGTGCGGTAGTGCTGTTCACTTAAGACGATCATCAGGCAAGTACAAAACCTGTGGCGAGGGGGCTCGCCCCCGTTCGACTGCGAAGCAGTCGCAAAACCATTACACGTGGTGTACCTGATACGCCCTGATGGCAGGTTTTGGGGCCGCTTCGCGACCCAACGGGGGCAAGCCCCCTCGCCACAAGTGTGTGCCCACAGCATTACGCCAAGTGCGGGCTTTGTTGCATCTGGGGTTTGGTAATCGATGGCTCCCCCTTGTCGCAGGTGGCTTGCCAGCGAGGACGCCAGCCGCAGGTGACAATCCGGCACAAATAGATCCGTCCCCTTTTTGGTCCCGGCCCACCAATCAAAACTGGCAAAGCCCGCCCAGTGCGGTAGTGCTGTTCACTTAAGACGATCATCGGGCAAGTACAAAACCTGTGGCGAGGGGGCTCGCCCCCGTTCGACTGCGAAGCAGTCGCAAAACCATTACATGTGGTGTACCTGATACGCCCTGATGGCAGGTTTTTGGGCCGCTTCGCGACCCAACGGGGGCAAGCCCCCTCGCCACAAGTGTGTGCCCACAGCATTACGCCCAATGCGGGCTTTGTTGCATCTGGAGTTTGATAAAAACCAACCCACACTTGCTCCTGCTAAAGCGGACCTCACCCCGCATCCACAACCGCCTTATAGATAGATCGCCGCGGCGCCCCCATCACCCGCCTCACCATCGGCTCAAACGTACTCAGCGGATAAATCTCCCCCTCCGGATCAAACGCGGGGCTGTCGTATTTATCGATAAATTCCACCGTACGTTCATAATGAGGATGCTCCTTGAACCGGTCACGCATGTTGCGATCCATGCCAAGGCAGTGAAAGAAATTATGCCCCTGAAAAATGCCGTGGTGCTCGATCATCCACAGGTTGGCTTCGGATACGAACGGTTTGAGGATTGCCGCTGCGACTTCGGGGTGGTTGTATGAGCCCAGGGTATCGCCAATATCGTGCAACAGGGTGCACACCACATATTCTTCGTCGCGCCCGTCCTTCAAGGCCAGTGTGGCGCTCTGCAGGCAGTGGCTGTAGCGGTCGATGGGGAAGCCGCTGAAGTCGCCTTTGAGTAGTTGCAGGTGCGCCAGCACGCGCTCGGGCAGTGCGCTGAAAAACTTCGCGGCCTGGGGTTTGATGATGTCCCAGTCTTGCTGGGTGCTGTCCTGCATGCGCTTGAATGTCGCCAGTTTCATCATGGGAACCTTCATGTCTGATGTGCCGTGTGGGGATGCCATCTGCATGCGGGCCAGATGGCTTACGGTTCACTTCATTTAAATCACGGCCCCACCGTTGGGACTGATCACCTGCCCCACAAAATAATGGTCTCCGGCCAGGTACGTCGCCATGGACGCATATTCCTCCATCTGGCCAAAACGCCCTGCGGGGATCACTTGCCAGAATCTGTTCCTGGCTTCTTCGCCGATGGAGTCGAGATACTCCTCGAAGAACGGTGTCGACACGCCTCCCGGCGCCAGCGCGTTGACGAGGATATTGGAGCCGGCCACTTCGGCCGCGACCGACTTGGTGAAGGCAATAACGGCCCCCTTGGTGGCGCAGTAGTGGGGGCTGTGCACGCTGAGGGTGGAGAAGCCCGCGATCGAGGCCAGGTTGATGATCCTGCCGTAGTGCTGCGCCTCCATCAGCTTGAGGGCTTCGCGTGTGCAGTAGAACGTGCCATGCACGTTGACATCCCAGTAGCGCAGCCAGTCCTCATCGGTGATCTGGCTGGTGAAGCCCAGGGATTGACGGGGCACTGGTGTGGTCATGTAGGCGTAGTGCTTGTTGCGGCGCTCTGCGTCGGCTTTGCCGGTGGGCGCGAGCGCTGCGTTGTTCACCAGAATATGCACTGTGCCAAAACGCTCGGCGGCGCAGGCAAACATCTCTGCTACCTCTCGGCTTGAAGTGATGTCGCAGCGCAGGGCCAGGCAGGCTGCGCCCGTCTCCTCCACTCTTTGCCGGGTTTCTTCCAGGGCGGGCATGTCGATATCGCAGACAACGATATCGGCGCCGGCCCGGGCCATGTCTACCGCGATGGTGCCGCCAAGACCGCGGCCTGCGCCAGTGATCAGGGCTATGCGGCCAGCGAGCTTGCCGTGTGTTCTGTCGCTTGCTGCATGTTCGGTTCGTTGTGATGACTGCATGGCGTTCTCCCAGGTTCGGATACGATCAGTTTTTCAGCGCGAAAAGGCAGGCATGGCTCAGGCAGGTCGGCGCATGAGGCTGTAGCTCTGGGCCGTCGGGCCGACGTCGGGCATGCTCGCGATGAACAAGGCCATTGGCGTGACCTCCTGGGGCGACTTGAACCACTCCCCCGGGGGGATGGCCGCATCGCGGGTCATGTCGGTCTTGACCGGGCCAGGAATGAGTTCGTTGACGCTGATGTTGTATTCATGCAGCTCCAGCGCCAGCGATTGAGTGAGCATCCACAGGCCGCTCTTGGAACAGGAATAGGCCGAAAAACCTGGCGCAGGGCGATTGCGTTGGCCGGAGCCGATCATGATGATCTTGCCGGCGCCACGCTTGCGCAGGTGCGGGATGGCGGCATGTGCCGTGTAGTAGGCACCGGTCAGATTGATGTCGATGGTCTGGCGCCACAACTCGGGGTCGCTGTCTTCGATCCGGCGTTGCTCGGTGGCGACACCGGCGTTGGCCACCACAATATCGACGCCACCATATTCATCGCTGGCGCGCTGAAACAGAGAGACCATCGAAGCGTAGTCACCCACGTCAGCGACATGCGCAAGCGCCTGGCCACCCGCCGTCTTGATCAAAGCGGCCGTTTCAGCGATTTGCCCGGCGCTGCGGGCACTGCATACCACGGCAGCGCCAGCCCTGGCATAGGCGATGGCCACACTGCGGCCGATGCCACGACCGGCGCCAGTAATGATGGCGACCTTACCCTCGAGCGGGGTGGGATTGGTTTGGATCATGTCTGTTCCCTTATTGCCGTTAGGATGAAAGAGCGTCTGTACAACGGGGACGAAAGATCAGCTGGGGCCGATGGTGCTCGCGTGTTCAATAAGGCTGATCGCCGATGATGGTGGCGCGGTCCATCTTGCGATGGCAGGGCGGGTAATCCATCACGGCGTAATGCTGGGTCGAACGGTTATCCCAGATCGCCACGCTGTTTTTCTTCCAGCGCCAGCGCACCTGGTACTCGGGGATGCAGGCCTGGCTGATCAGGTACTGCAGAAGCTCACTGCCGCTCTTGTTGTAGTCCTGGCCGTAACGCACCCGCTCCCGGGTGTGGTAATTGACGAAGTGCGTCGTGAACGCATTGACGAACAGGATCTTTTCCGCGGTTTGCGGATGCGTGCGCACCACCGGGTGTTGGGCATCTGGAAACTGGCTCTTCAGCGCGAGACGCTTATCCCTGGGCATGGCGGCACCGAAGCTGGATTCGATGCTATGGCTGGCAACCAGGTCGGCAATCCTCGCCTTGACGTCCTCCGGCAGCTTCTCGTAGGCCAGCACCATGTTGGCCCACATAGTGTCGCCACCGACTGGCGGGCATTCCACGCAGCGCAGCACGGCACCGAAGGGCGGGGCTTCGCGCCAGGTAGCGTCGGTATGCCAGCAGTTCTCGTAGCGGTCGACCGGGTGGTCCGGGGTCTTGTAGATTTTCACCAGGCCCGGCGCATCCTCATGTGTGGGCGCCACCGGGTGATCTTCAAGGTCGCCGAAGCGGCGCGCAAAAGCCGCATGTTCGGTGCTGGTGATGTCCTGGTCGCGCAGGAACAGCACCCGATGCTTGATCAAGGCCTCACGGATAGCGGCGAACAAAGCATCGTCATGCACCGCATCGCGTAAGTTGATACCGATCAGTTCGGCACCGATTGCACAGGTCAATTGTTCGACTCTCATTCGCGCCGCCCTCCTTAGATGACGAAGATTGAGGAGCCGGTGGTCTTGCGCGCCTCCAGGTCGCGGTGCGCCTGGGCTGCATCTTCCAGCGTATAGCGCTGGTTGATCTCGATCTTGATGCGGCCTGCGCCGACGTGACCAAACAGTTCGGCGGCCAGATCCGCCTTTTCGGCCGGGTCGGCGATGTAATCGGCCAATGCCGGTCGCGCCAGATAAGGAGAGCCCTTGGTGGCGAGGATTTGCGGATCGAAATTGGAGAGGGTTCCGGAGGTGAAGCCCAGGCAGATCACCAGGCCGCGCCGCTTGACGGAGTCGAGCGAGGCATTGAAGGTGCTCTTGCCAACACTGTCGATGACCACGTTCACGCCGACACCATCGGTCATTTCGCGCACACGCTTGGCCACATCTTCATGGCTGTAATTGATGGTGTGATCGCAACCGTGGGCCCGTGCGATGGCCGCTTTTTCTTCGGTAGAAACGGTGCCGATGACCGTCAGGCCCAACAGCTTGGCCCATTGCGCAACGATCAGGCCGACACCGCCGGCGGCAGCATGCAACAGAATGGTGTCGCCGGGTTTGAAGTCGTAGATGCGGCGCATCAGATACGACGAGGTCAGGCCGCGCATGGTCATGGCGGCGGCGGTTTCACAGCTGATCGCCTCGGGTAACTTGATCAAGGGCGCAGCCGGTATCAAGCGCTCGGTACTGTAGGCTCCCAGGGTGTTCAAAAAGCCGGTGTAGGTGACGCGATCCCCTTCACAGACATTGGTCACGCCTTCGCCGACGGCCTCGACAACGCCGGCGGCCTCGACCCCCATGCCGGCAGGCAGTGGCATCGGATACAGGCCACTGCGGAAATAGGTGTCGGCGAAGTTCAAACCGACCGCTTCGTGGCGCAGCCGAACCTGACCAGGGCCGGGATCGCCGACTTCCACTTTCTCCAGGCGCAAGACATCGGGGCCGCCTGTTTCATGCATGCGTATGGCGTGGGGCACATTCATTCTCCTGATTCAAAACCTTCGGCGCGCAGACTTCACTTCATCGCAATGTCAGCGCTGTGCAGGAAAAGTATCGGTGAATGGCTGTGTGCGAATTTGATATTTTGGGGCGCAGACTTTACATTTTGGGGCACAAGAGGAATCTCGATGCCGACCTTAATCAGAAGCTCAAGCCTGACAAACTTTATCGAGGTTGCCCGCGCAGCGGGCCTGGACCCTTATCGGCAGTTGCGCAAAGCCGGCGTCAGCGCCTCAGCGCTACTGGATCCGGACATCAAGATCCCGGCAAAGTCGGTGTTGCGCCTGCTGGAGGAATCGGCTCGTGACTCAGGCGTCGAAGACTTCGGCCTGCGCATGGGCGAAATGCGCCAACTGGAGAACCTGGGGCCATTGGCGATTGCCCTGCGCGAGGAAGCCACACTGCGCGAAGCCTTGGGGTCGGTTGCGCGCCATCTTGTGCTGTACAACGAGTCGATGGATTTGTGCATCGAGGAAGTGAACGGCGTGGCGCTTCTCAGGCTGCAAGTGATACACGGTGCGCGCGCGTCTCTGCGCCAGTCGATCGAGATCGTCATCTGCACGCTGTACCGCATACTCAAGCTGTTCCTGGGGGCCAACTGGAAACCCATAAGCGTCTGCTTCGAGCACAAGGCGCCAGCCAGCCTGACCACGCACCGACGCGTGTTTGGCACCTCAATCCTGTTCAATCAGGACTTCGACGGTATCGTGTTGACCCAAGCCGATTTCGATACAACGATCCCTTCGTATGACCCCATTCTGGCGTGGCATGCCCGGGATTTCCTCAATGCGAAACTGGCCCAGTCCGATTTGACCATGCCTGACAAGGTCAGAAAGCTGGTACTGGCCCTGCTGCCGAAAGGAGAATGCGTTGCCGAGCGCGTGGCCGGGCAACTGGGCATGGACCGCAAGACCATGCACCGGCATCTGGCCAGTCACGGCCATAATTACTCTTCCATCGTCGACGCAGTTCGGCTCGACCTGGTGATTCAATATGTCGAAAACAGAGAACGGCCGCTGTCTGATGTGGCGACGCTACTGGGCTATTCGTCCTTGAGTGCCTTTTCTCGATGGTTCTCGGACCGATTCGGGTGCAGTGTCTCGGCGTGGCGCCGCGAAAAACGCCAACGGGTTTGAACAACCGTCAAACAAGCACCATTCAAATAAAAAAAGACGTCTGTAGACGTCTTTTTCATGCATGAAACCAGCAGTGGAAAGGCTCAACACTCACCCGGCATCCACCCTTCAATCCCTGCGTTTATCAAGACACTCACGGCGCAGGACAAGGTTGTTGATCTCCATGCAACTGACCGCGTAATCGTCATTGTCTTTGTTTTTCCCCTTGTCCTTGGACTTGTTGCAATTGCCATTGTCGTTGCAATTGCCCTTGCCCTTTTGATCGCTGTTGTTTTTCAAACAGTTTCGGACGTCACTGGCGCTGCCTGCGTCATCGCAATCGGAACCGGCAAAGGACAGCGAGGGTAAAGCCAGGGAGAGCAGAAATGTGCACACAAGCGTCGTTACGATTCGCATAACCAAGCTCCAGGATAGATGTTGTTTTGCCAGCAGCCATTGCCTTGAGCCGCTCCGACTGACTATAGCAGGCCTCGCTCAACGATCCGCCTTCATTCTCTGCGAAGAAGTCCCGCACCTCTTCTACACTCAATGGCACACGTTCTACGACACCCGTCGAAAGAGCCCCCCCATGAGCACGCTCAACGACCGTTTCAAGCAAGGTAAGGATGCCCGCAAAACCTGCCCCCGCAGTTCGCAAGCGACCTTGGGAAACATTGAGCGCGACCCCCTGCCGCTGATCAAGGCGTCCAGCTCGGGGCGGATCAGGTCACTGGTGGAGTTGCGCTATGGGCGCATGCTGGTGTCGCCATTCACCTTTTATCGCGGCAACGCGCTGCTGCAGGCTCACGACCTGGCCGGCACCCCGAACATGGGCCTGGTTTCGCCGATCTGCGGTGACTGTCACTTGATGAATTTCGGTGGCTTCGCAACGCCGGAGCGCAATCTGCTGTTCAGCGTCAACGACTTCGACGAAACCCATCCCGGGCCATGGGAGTGGGATTTGAAACGCCTGGTGGCCAGTTGCATGGTCGCCGCACGCGACCTGCGTCATGGGCAATCGGTTGAAGAAACGCTGTGCCATGAAGTCGTGGGCGCCTACCTGGAGACGATGCTCGAGTGCGCGGAGCAAAGCGCACTGGAAACCTGGTACGAGTCGATCACCTATAACGACATGCTGGCGAAGGCGCGCAAAAGCGCGCTGGAACATGTGCAATACGCCATCGAAAAAGCCGGGCGTCGCACCCATGCCGAACTGCTGCCGAAAATCAGTGAACGTCACGCTGAAGGTCACCTGGTGATTCGCGACGACCTCCCGGAAATTTTCCACCTGCACAATAACACCACGCTGCTGGACCCCGATGACGACTGGCTGCGTCTCTCGGACTGGCGACCGCTGTATGACGCTTTCATGCGCGACTACCGTGGCACACTGCAAGCAGATCGTCGGGACCTGTTGTCACGTTTTCATGTGCACGACATGGCGTTCAAGGTGGTGGGTGTCGGCAGTGTCGGTACCCGTTGCCTGGTCGCCTTGCTGACGGACGATCAGGAGTCTCCATTATTCCTGCAATTCAAGGAGGCGCGACGCTCAGTCCTGGCCAGCTACGTGAAGACCAGGTCGCGGGTACGCCATGAAGGCCAGCGTGTGGTCGACGGCCAGCGGCACATGCAATCGGCCAGTGACCTGTTCCTCGGCTGGACCACCGGCCCGAGCGGGCGCCATTTCTATGTGCGGCAATTGCGCGACATGAAAGTCTCGGCGGAATTGGAAACCTTTGACGGTGAAACCTTCACGGCCTACGGCCGGGTCTGCGGTCGAGCCCTGGCCCGTGCCCATGCCAAGTCTTCGGGACAGGCAGCGCTGATCAGCGGCTATATTGGCAAGAGCGAGGCGCTAGCCGATGCGCTCTACCAATATGCCCAAGGCTATACCAAACAGAACGAGCGCGATTTCGAGCGATTCCAGCAGGCGTGTCGCAGGGGAAGTTTGCGCGCTCGATCCGAGGCCGACTTTGCCGCCGATTACTTGCCTTGAGCATGGCAAGGCCTCTGGTCCGCGGCCTTCATCGAGATGAATATTTCTTCACCCCGGCGTCGTACACCAGCCTGTACATTTAGCTCGCTCTTTCAAGAAACTACAGTTTGCCCGCCCTCCCGCGGGCTTTTTTTTGCTTCACCGGGTACGGTTTTTTCCGCCTCATCGAGCACCGGCATTTCCAGCTGCGCTCGCCCATAAAACGCCAGCGCCGTCAGCAAACAGGCCAGCCACACGAAGATCCCGGCCCAGAAGGTGTGGGACATGTAGTGCCAGCCTTGCAGCACCCGAGTCGTACCGTAAACAAAACCCAGGGCCAACGAGCCATACATCAGCGCCTTCGAATAGCGCCAGCGATAACGGCGGGCCACAAAGTACAACGCAAGCATGGTAAAGCCGCCCGAAGCATGGCCGCCCGGCCAGCAGCGACCGTCACCGGCAACCTTGAGCAAGTCGAAATTCTCATACCACTCCTTGTGCTCGATTTTGCCGGCGTATTGCGTGGTTTCAACCGGGCAGTACACGCTAGTGTGGCCCTTGAGGTAATGGATCACGCCCGTGCTGATGGAAAACGCGAACACCACGTAGAGAAAATCCCGACGGTGTTTGTGGGTAAAGCGCAGCACTGGCGCCACTTTGGTTTTTTCCAGAAACGCGATGATCTTCGGATGTTTCTGCGCTTTCAGGCGTGGCCACAGGAACGACAACAAGGCACCGATGACCGCTATCTCGCCGGTCCAGTTCGGAATGATCCGCGCCCATTTGTGGGTGATTTTTTCGAACCAGTGCACATGGTCCAACGGGAACGTTTGGGTGACCGGGTCGTAAAACAGGTCGTTGAAGGCAATATCGATTCTGGTCAGGTCGAACATCAGGAACACCACCACCGCACAGGCCAGTGGGATACCGAAATTCATCCAGTAGAAGCGCGAGCGCGAAGTGGTCTGCATGGTGTGTGTCGATCCAGGCAGGGCATTCATTCGGTAGCCACGGAATGCCAGTCAGAAGCCTCGATGAAGCCAAGCATGCGTGGCGCATTCAATGTTTCGGCGTTGATAAACAGTGCAGTGCCATAGTCCGGCGTCGATGCCGGAAACTTGAGGTCCTTTTCCATCTGCACCATGCATTCGCTGTGGGTCACCAGAATCAGGTTTCGCCCGGCAACCTTGTGCGCCAGCGCGTCGCGCAGCATGGTGCCCTTGCAACTGATCAACCAGTCTTCGCCCACACCGGCCTTGTTGAACATATAGCCAGCGGTCTGCACCGTGCGCAGGATCGGGCTGTTGTAGATATCGGCACGCTCCAGCCCCAGTTGTTCGAACCGGGCCCCGACACTCACTGCAACGCCACGGGAGCGATCGGTAATCCCGTCGTTACCGCTCAGGCAGGCAGCCTTGGAGTGGTCGCATCGCTCGACGTGCCGCACCAACACGATCACATCGCCCTTGGCCCACGCCGTCATCAACGCTCGGGCACCGACCACGTTGCCATTGGCCAGGTCCGGTACGGCAGCGGGCTGCAGCAGAAATATCGTCAACGGGATCACCAGCAGCGCCGAGGCCAGGACCACCGCTGTATTGCGAAAACGGGCAAAACGGCTCAGATCGATCGAGCGTTTTATCCCGAACAGGCTCAGTCTCAATTCCACATCAAGCCGCCTCGCCGGCATGCACCAGCTCATTTGGTGGCGCAAGGTTAGTGAGGCTGGCGTTGGCTGCCGGTGAAAGCCATGTGAAAAAAACCTTAAACCGGTGTATTACCCTGTCCCGGGATTGCTGTCGACACCCCCTGCTTACACACTTTGGCGACGTCCAAAAAGAACAATCTTCCAGCCAATCGACGATAGAGAAGCACCGGTTTGCGGTGAATGAATGAACCATTCGCGAGCAGATCGCACCGCCGCACCCACAGGCAAGGCGTCGAACACAGACTCTGTGAACGACCCAACACCCTGTGGGAGATTCTATGTTTGGGGGAACCCCCAAGCATGGAATTTGGCTTGTATTCGCTTTGGTTTTTCACCAAGGCAAAATACGTCCGGCAAAGTCCTCGTCGAACATGGCCATGACAAGGACTTCAAGCTTTTGTTTGCGCTTGCACGCAGGTCTTACCGCGTCCCGCGCTGACGCAATGCCGACGGCATGAAGTACGCGTCTTCCGGCACCGGTTGGGCGAAGTCCACGGTGGCCGGCTCTTCGTTGTCCAGGTTCTGCACGTAGTAACGACGCGCCTGCAAGTCATGGAACACGTCCAGCGCACTCCAGGTGGTAGGCAGGTCGTAGAAGTTTTTCAGGTAGGCCATCGACACCCGCCACAACTCCCCTCGCCCGTCGTATTGATCCACCAGTGCAGCGCCCCAACTGTCCTCGTCGAGAAACAGCACGCGCTTGGAATAGATATGCCGCGAGCCCGGCTTGAGGGTGCCTTCGACCACCCAGACCCGATGCAACTCGTAACGGGTGAATTGCGGGTTGAGGTGGCCCGGTGTGAGCAACTGCGCATATTTCACATCGGGGCTACCGACTTTGTAGTTGTTGTAGGGAATGTAGACCTCTTGCTTGCCCTTGAGCTTCCAGTCGTAGCGGTCCGGTGAGCCGTTGAACATGTCAGTATCGTCCGCCGTGCGCAGGCCGTCGGACGAGGCGATCGGGGTGTCATAGGCGAGGTTCGGCGCCCGGCGCACGCGGCGCTGGCCGGCGTCGTAGACCCAGGCCTGACGCGGGTCCTTGAGCTGATCAAGAGTTTCGTGAACCAACGCCGCACCGCCCGCCAGCCGGGCCGGGCTCTTCACGAATGCCAGGTAGTAAAACAGGATGTTTTTCAGGTCGGCAAACTGTCCGCCCGGACGGTAATAGTTGAAGAGCCCCTCCTGCTGCGAGGTCACCAGCGCGAAGCTGCCGTTGCGCTGTACCGGCGCTTCAGAGGCACGCCGGACCACATAAATGCCGCGATAACGGGTGATGTGGTTCCACAGCACCTCAACCCCGTCCTTGGGCACCGGAAACGGCACACCGCCATAGGCATCGGCAAAACCGGTGCCGCCATCGAGCAACTTGGCCGAAGTCGCATTCTTGAAGGTGTTGTCATACAGCCACTGCGGCGCCGAGCCCGAACGACGAGACGGATAGATCGGCATCTGGAAGGTGTCGGGGTAGCTGTTGAACAGTGCGACCTGCCCCGGGCTGAGGTGGGCCTTGTACTGTTCAAGGTTGGCCTTGGTGATGGTGAACAGTGGTTTGTCCGCCGCATACGGGTCCAGGTGGTGCTGGCCCGGCTTGTAGCCCGCCGGCGCCTGGGTGATACCGCCGTTCCAGGCCGGGATGGTTCCGGCGGCGTTGCCGGCACGCTCGGCACCCAGCGGTGTCAGTGTGGTTTTCAATTGCTCGGCCTGCTGGGGCGTGATCGCGGCCAGGGCAGTGCTGGCGGCCAGGCTCAAGATGAGCGCCAGCGAGATTTTGGTCAGTCGTGAAGTGTGAAACATGATCGTTCTCCGAAATAAAGGCAGGTGCATTGCACCCAGCCACTGTGGGAGCGGGCTTGCTCGCGAAGAGGGCGACACATCCGACACAGATGTCGCCTGACACACCGCCTTCGCGAGCAAGCCCGCTCCCACAATGGGGCTGCGTGTGGCTATCAAAGGAAGTACTTGAGGTTGAAGCCGACGTTGTCGCGGTCACGCAGGCCGTTGTTCTGCCCGCCGCCATAGAACTCGGTGTATTGCAGCTCGGCCTCGAGCTTGTTCTGGTAGTTGGCCTTGATCCCCAGGGTGTAGGCCTTGCGGCCCTCAATGATGTTGCCTGCCTGATAGCTGTTGCCCTCGAAGTCATCCTTGTAGACGACGTAGGGCGAGACGTTGACCCCGGCATACACGTCGTTCCAGGTGCCATTGAGCATTGCGGTGTAGCTGTAGGAATTGCGGTTGACCTGGTCGGCGCGCTCGCCGCCGGACACGTAGGAAAAATTGCCGGTGCCTGCGTAGTAACGATTGCTGCCGTCATAGGCTGTGTACTGCAGATTGCTGCCGCGCAGGTGCTCGGACGCCAGCTCGAACACGCCGAACATCGAGTCGAACGACAGGCTCGGACCAAAGTTGTAAATGGTGCCCAGGGACGTGTTGAACGTTTCCACCCGCTCGGCGTTATTGATCTGGCTGTCGAGGGTGACCTGCTGGCCGCCAATGTTGATGGTCTGGCCGGATGCCGCAGCGGCAGCGCCATTGGCCAGGTCGCCGATCAGGTCGTTGGTGGCGGCAACCCCGATGGGCAGGTTCGGCCGATAAGCCACTTCGCCAAACACCGACGCCTGACCCAGGGTGGTGTTGAAACTGAAACCGTACATGCGGATGTCTTCGGCGTAACGCCGATGCGCCTGAATATTGCCCAGCACATCCATGGTCGCCAGGCCGTTGGCCAGCTGCCCCGCCTGACTGCCAGCGACACCGGCCAAGAGGTTGGTCAGGGCATTCATGTCGATGCCTTGGTAGCCTCCCAGGTCGGCGGAAATGGTCGGTTCTTTGGCGTGGTAATTGACCATGTACAGCCCGAACTCGGTGCTGTTGAGTTCTTCGGCGATGTAGCGAAAGGCGAAGCCGAACTGGCCGTCGTTGCGTGCGTTGAAATCCTTGCCGACCGAGGCCACTTTGACCGTGTTGCCAAAGGCCGGGGTTACCCCGTTGGCATAGAGGCCCGTGGTGCTCAGGGCCTGGTTGAGCAGCGGGTTGTTGCCCAGAGCGCTGTACAGATCGATCACGTTGCCGAAGCCAGGCACCGGGGTGTCCAGCGCGGTACCGCTGAAGTTGTTGTAGGCGGTGTTGCCGCCGTCGGCGAACAGGTCCGTCTGCGAGTAGAAAGTACCGACCGGGTCGATGCGGGTTTCCTTCCAGTTCGTCTGGTAGAAGCTTTCCATGGTCAGGGTGTCGGTCAGGCCGATGTTGAAGCTGAGCGCTTCCACCGGCACCAGCACTTCCTTGACTTCGGCCCCGGGCAAACGGTACTTGGCGGCGTCCACCGGGTTGGTGGTATTGACCCCGCCACGGTAGAAAATCCCCTCGCCCCAGTTGAACACCTGGCGCCCGACGCGAGCCGTGACCGGCATCTGCGCGACGTCCCAGTTGCCATAGAGGTAGGCGTCGAGCATCTCCACCCGGCTACCGGCGATATCGCGGGTCTGGCTGGTGAAGTGGTCGTCCTGCGGGTAACTCTGGCTGGGTTGCGACGGGTTGTTGTTGCGGTAGTAATCGTTGCGCTTGTCCATCAGCTGGGTGTCATAGAACGCGGTGCCGCGCACGAACATCCCGTAGTTCTGATAGTTGGCCTCCAGCTCCGAGGTGATCTTGTACACCTCCGAAACCAGCCCGGTGTCGAAGTTGCGATTGCCGTCGTTGGTGTTGACGTCATCGTTGCTCTTGTCCCGACCCTGGACCCGCCACAAGCGGCCATAGGACAAGGTGCTGTCGAATGAACCGGTGATCTGGTTATCCAGTACGCTGAATTCCCCGGCCTGCACGCCGTCGACCGCGCACAGTTGCAACAGCCCTGCCAGGCCCACGCCGGGAAGCGCCGCGCCAGACAGGCGAAATCGAGTGTTCATGATCCGTTCCTCTTTCCCTGGTTTTATTGTTTTTGTCTTCTGACATCGTTGTCGCGATGGCTATGGCGCCAATCCCGCACGGGCGTAAATGCGGCTATGGGCGCCGAAATGCCCCAGCAGTTTGAACAGCTGCTGGTTAAGTGCCGGATGGTCGAAGCCTTCGTGCTGCAGCTGATTGCCGCGGCTGAAATCGCTGGTAATCGGTGCCGCGTCCAGCCACTGGCCGATGGCTTCATCGAAGGCTGCGGATTCGTCGACGGACTCGGCACTCACCACTTCGCGCAGATAGTCCACCGAGTACGGCGGATAACGGGCGTCCTGGGCAAAATCGGCATAAACGTCGAGCATCGGGTGTGCCTGCCCGGCGCGCAGCAGGCGACGCAGCCAGGTCGACTGATATTTCTCCACTTCCGCGTGCCGGGTGGCGACGCGCTCGATGGCTGCATGCTTGTCGGCATCGAAGCCGGCCAGGGCCTTGCCTTCCAGCAGCAGCAAGCTCGCAAGACCGACACCGGGCAGCGGCTTGGCGTGATACGGCTGGGTCAGGTCCTGAACGTGATGCAGGCCCCAACCGAGAAATCGATAGCCCCAGTAAGAGTGGCCAGTGGCAAATGCCAGTCGCGCCAGGCCCATGTACTGGTAGGCGCGCCAGTGCGGCCAGCTGTGCCGAAGAAATCCGGCTGCGGCATAGACCACCGGGTTTTCCTGGAAGAACCCCATATGGAACGGTGCCTGGGAGCTGTACTGAAACCGGGCGTCGCCGAAAGGCTGTGGGCCGAAGCCGTACAACGCGCCAACCTCGCCCGGGTTGTCGCTGAACAGGTTGATGTCGTGGCCGTAATCCGGCTCGTCCGCGGCGCTGGCCAATACGGCCAGGGGCGCTACTTGTTCGTGGTCAGCGACAACGATGAAGCGCTGTCGATTCCAAGGCGAGAGCGTCTGCGGCACCATGACTTGTTCGGCCTTGAGGTGTTCACGCTCGGGCAGATCCTTGCCTGGCATCGACTGGATGACCATCGCCAGATGAATCCCGGGATTGATGCGCAGTGCGGTGAGGAAGTCGTGGCGCAGATTGTCCCCAGGCACGGCGGGCAATCGCAGGTTGTCGGGGCGCGGCGGATATGGGGCGAAGTGCTCGCGGGCGAAGCGCTCCTGCTCGTCGAGCAGCGCGCTCACGGCTTGGTATTGCTGCGAAAGAAACTGTTCCAGCGGCTCGACTTCGACCTGTGGCGCATCACGCAAGGTCGGCAAGTCCTGCAACGCCAGGTAACTGCCGACCGTATGGTTCGACCAGCCCCAGGCCATCGGCGCCGTTCCACAAAGCAGCAACAGGAGGAATGTCAGCTTCATTGCTTTTGGTTCTTATTGGATGTGCAGTACGGTTGAGCCTAACAACCGCCCCTGCCCCTGACACTGTCCAATCTCACCAGAAAAACTCTCCGATAGCGCCACATGCACGGTGCGAAAAACACAGTGCCCCCTGTGGGAGCTAGCCTGCTGGCGATGACGGTACGTCAGTCAAAATAAATGTTGGCTGACTCACCGCCATCGCCAGCAGGCTAGCTCCCACAAGGATTTGAGTTGGTCTACTAAGCGGGGTAACCGGTGATTTTGCGGATGCTCTGGTACAGCGGCTTGAGCTGTCGGTACATGCGCAGGTAGACCTCCCTGTACAGTCGCTCATAGATCTGCTGCGCTTCGGGCTGCGGCATGAATACCGCTCCAACCCGGGTCATGGCCGCCATCGCCGTGGGGAAATCCGCGTGCAGCCCCAGCCCCACCGAGCAGCAAATCGCCGCCCCAAGGCCAGACGCTTCGTAGACGTGCGGTCGCTCGGCCGGCAGGCCGAAAATGTTCGCCGTGAGTTGCATCGCGGCATCGCTCTGGGAGCCACCACCGGCCACGCGCAAGCGCGTGACGGAGATCCTCGAACGTTTCTCGATCTTCTCCATGCCCTGGCGCAAGGCATACGCCAGACCTTCGAGGATCGCCCGGTAAATGTGCGCACGGGTGTGCACGTCGCCGAAGCCAATCATCGCGCCCTTGGCTTCCACACCCGGCTCGCGGATGCCGGGCGACCAGTAAGGTTGCAACATCAACCCCATGGACCCGGGCGGCACGGCGTCGACCAGTGCATCGAAGAGTTGCTCGGGCTCAACGCCCTGGGCTTTGGCCTGCTGCATTTCCCGCAGACCGAACTCGTTCTTGAACCAGCTGACCATCCAGTAGCCGCGATAAATCATCACCTCGCAGTTGTACTGATCCGGTACCGCAGACGGGTAAGGCGGAATCAACGGGACGATTTCAAGATAGCGCGACCGGGTGCTGGTGATGGTCGCCGTGGTGCCGTAGGAAAGGCACACGGTGCCTGGGTCGACGACGCCGGAACCCACCACTTCGCAAGCCTTGTCGGCACCCGCGGCGATCAGCGGCAGCCCCTCGGGAATGCCGGTGTGGCGGCTGGCCTGGGCACTGATGTAGCCCAGGGTTTCACCGGGCTTGTGCAGGCTCGGCAGTTGCTCGGGGCGCACCGCCAGCGCCTGCCATTTCCAATCGGAGGGCGCGGCCCAGCGCAAGCGCTTGAAGTCGAACGGCAGGTAACCGACGCAACAACCTACGGAGTCGACAAAACGTCCACACAGACGATGGGTGAGAAACCCCGAGAGCAGCAAAAACTTGTCGGTCGCCGCCCAGACTTCAGGCTGGTGGCGGGCGATCCAGTTGGCCTCGGCCTGGGCGCGAAAGTGGTCCACCGTGGCCTGCGCACCGACCAGTTTGAACAGCCAGCCCCACGGTCCCTTGATGCCGCCGTCGACTTCACTCTGGCGTTGATCGAGCCACAGGATTGCCGGTCGCAACGGCTTGCCTTGGGCATCGACGTTGATCACGGTGCCGCGCTGGGTGGTCAGGGACACGCCGGCAATCTGTGAACGATCGATGCCGGTCTGCTGCCACAACAGCTGGCAAGCCTCACCCAGTTTCGCCCAGTAATATTCCGGGTCTTGTTCGGCCCAGCCGGGTTGGGTCGAGTAATAGGCCTGCAACTCGACCTTGCCTTTGCCCAGCAGATTGCCCTGCAGGTCGAAGAGCAGTGCGCGCACGCTCTGGGTGCCATTGTCGATGGCCAGCAGGTAACGCTTGTTCGGGTGGTTATCCATGGAGCTCTCTTCAATGGGCATCAATGCGTGGCATTCGGCAAACCGTGATGGCGTTGCCACAACGCCCGATAACGCTGCTGCTCGCGCAGCCAATGCTCATCGTCCCAGCCCAGTCGCGGCTGGCAGAGTCGGCGGATGGCATCAAAGTGATCCTCGGCGCCGCGAGGCAATAACAGACCCAGGCGGGTTCGGCGCAGCAGCAGGTCATCCAGGTGCAGGACCATTTCCGCCTCACAGGCAAAGGCCAGTTCCGCCCACAAGGTATCGGTGGCACCGACGCTGGCATGGCCCAACTCTGCGATCAGCATCGCCAGTCTCGGCAGATCACGGCCATGCCGCCCGGCCAGGCGGCGCCACTGGCTGGCGCTGAGCCCCGGTATCACCAGCGGCGGCACGACAGCAAACACCGGCGCGGCATCTTCATTGAACGGACGCTTGAGCATGGCCGCGCAGGCCTTGAGTACTTCGATGGCCTGCGGGCGGAAAGTGGTCAGCTTGCCGCCGGCCAGGGTCACGCATCCTGGTTCCTGCCACAGCACATGCTCACGGGTTTCATTCGACGGTTTGAGTTCACCCGCAGCGCTGCCCACCACCGGACGCACCCCCGACCAGGTCGACAGCACATCGGTCGCGCCCACCTCTGCCAAGGGGAATTGCTGGTTGCAGGCAGCCAGCAGATAGTCGAGCTCGTCGGAACTAATGCTCGCGCTCTGGTCCAGATCCTCATGATGATCAAGGTCCGTGGTGCCGACCACCGTGGCGCCCTCCCAAGGGAAAACGAACACCGGACGACGGTCGCGCTCGTGCAGAAAAGTGAAGGCTTGCGCCACGGGCAGGCGCCAGCCCGGCAACAACAAATGGCTGCCACGCAACGGCCGTAACTGGCGAGGAGTGTCGGGCAGGCGCAAGCGCTCGGCCCACGCACCGGTGGCCACGGCCAGCACACCACAACGCAATGTCAGTAACCCGCCGCCCTCGCAATCCTCGACCTGAACCCCGCAAACCCGCCCCGCTTCACGCAGCAATTGCTGCACGCGCACGCCGTTGAGCACCACGGCGCCGTCGGCCCGGGCCTCACCCAATACGCGCATCACCAGACGGGCATCATCAGTCAGCGCATCGACAAAACAGGTGCCGCCCAGCAGGTCATCTTCCTTCACTCCCGGCGCCAGATAACGCAGGTGTTGCGCGTCATGGAAGCGATGGCTGCGCCGCCCGGCCAATGCGTCATAGATCGACAGCAAGCCACCCAGCACCCGTGGTCCGGGAAAGCCGCCACGGTAATGCGCCATCATGAAACTCATCGGCTCCACCAGCCCCGGTGCTTCGTCGAGCAAGCGCTGACGTTCGCGGACCGAATCGCGGGTCAGGCGCCACTGGCCCTTGGCGATGTAACGCAAGCCGCCATGGACCATTTTCGAGGAGCGACTGGAGGTGCCCCAGGCAAAATCGCGCTGTTCCAGCAACAGGCAGCGCCAGCCACGGCGCGCGGCTTCGCGCAGGATACCGGCGCCGCTGATGCCGCCGCCGATGACGATCAGGTCCCAGGTTTCATCCGCAAGCGTCGGCAATACCTGTTGGTGCCAGGCGGCGTTCCAGTCCAGGCTCATGGCCGTCACTCCTGCAACAACGTGCCAGGGTTCAGTCGCCCGGCCGGATCAAAGTGCCGACTCAGCGCCTGCAAAGTGTCCATCGCCAGCGCACCTTTCTCGCGTAGCAGGTACGGCGCGTGGTCCTTGCCCACACCATGCTGGTGGCTGATGGTGCCATGGTTGTCGACGATGGTCTGGCTGGCCGCCTGCTTGAGTGCCTGCCAGCGCGCCAGGGTGGCGGGATAGTCCGCCGCCGGGCGAAACACATAGGTGGTGTAGATGCTCGACCCTTCACCGTAGACATGGGACAGGTGGGTGAAGACATGCACCCGCTCGCCTTCGGCCGCCAAGGCGTCGCGCAGGCTGTTTTCGATCAGTGTGAGGAGATTATCGACGTTGCTCCAGTCGGTGGCCGTTTCCAGGGTGTCCACCACGTAACCGGCGTTCCACAGGTTTTCGCGCAGGTAGGGAAAGCGAAAACGGTTCTGTGCCCACTTCTTTCCAAGCAAAGTGCCGGTAAACACCCCGCCGAACGACTTGAGGTGCTTGCGAGCCTGACTCAGGGACAGCGCGTTTTGTCGGCGATTACCGGTCACGCCGAACGTCAGCAGGCACTTGCCTTCACCGGCACCGCGCAGGGCCAGATACTTTTCCAGCCAGGCGATCTGCTGCGGGTGACCGGCCAGCGCCAACTGAGTTTCGGTTTCCACGGCGTTGGACAAGCGCAGCATCGACAGCGGCACGCGCGCCTGGGCCAACTGGCGGATGGCTTGCAGTGCCTTGGTCCAATCGGGCAAAAACACCCCGTAGAAGCGTTCGTCGGCAGGCAGTGCGCTGATGCGCACCTTGACCTGGGAAATGATCCCGAACCGGCCCTCACAGCCCAACACTACCTCGCGCAGATCAGGACCGGCCGCCGAGGCCGGGAAGGTGGGAATTTCCAGCGGCCCGGCAAAGGTTTCCAGCGTGCCGCCGGCGAACAGTTGCTCGATGCGCCCGTAACGCAATGACTGCTGACCACTGGAACGACTGGCGACCCAACCGCCCAGGGTCGAGAGCTCCCATGACTGCGGAAAATGGCCCAGGGTGTAGCCACGGGCGCGCAACTGACTTTCTACTTGCGGCCCACTGGCGCCGGGGCCGAAAGTGGCCAGCAGGCTCTGTTCGTCGAGGTCCAGCAGGCGATTCATGCGCGCCAGCGAAACCGTGACCACCGGCCGCGCGGAGCTCGGTGGATTGATGTGACCGGCCACCGAGGTGCCGCCGCCATAAGGGATCAGGCACAGGTCCTGCTCATGGGCGAGCGTCAGTAATTGGCGAATCTGTTCGGCGCTTTCGGGAAAGGCCACGGCGTCGGGATAATTGCCCAGCGCGCCTTCACGCAATGCCAGCCAGTCCGGCAGGCTCTGGCCCCGGGCATGCAGCAGACGATCATGGGCATCGACGCTGTACAAGGAGTGCTCCTGCAGCCGCGACTCCGGTACGCGGGCCATTGCCGCCTCGAGCGTTGCATCGGGCAGCGCTCGACCTTCACCCAGTCGCTGGGCGAGAAAGCTCGCGCCCTGGGCCGGCAGTTCGACCACCGTAGTTGCATCTCCCCAGCCGTTCCAGCGTCGCATGCGTGTGTCCTTTTACGGTTCTTGTCAGTGATATTTTTCAGGCCCCCATACTAGTGAGCCGTCCGAAAGTGTCACGGTCGCATCCGGCCAGTTCGAGTAGCCAATTGAGTCAAACGTCGAGCAGGCGTCAGCCATTTACTTTAGCCGTGGTTTCAAATTACCTTTCAGGGCATTCATCCGCGCACGCGGGCCTTGATCAAAGGAATACGATCATGCAATCCCTGGGCTTCACCTCAGTTCCGCCGCTGCTCAAGTACCTGCGTCATGCCGAACAACTGGGCATGGCCATCGAGCCTGCGTTGGCGGCGGCCGGGTTGCAGGCACAGCAGTTGAGTGACAACAGCCTGCGGTTGCCGGGTGAAGCCCATGAACGCTTGCTCGATTATTTCTGCGAACACTCGGGTGATCCGTTGTTCGGTCTCAACGCCGCGCATTTTGTGCTGCCCAACTCCTGGAGCGTGCTGGGTTACATCACCATGAACTGCGCGACACTGGGCGACGCCATGAGCCGCATCATGCCGTTCGAGAAGTTGGTGGGAGACATGGGCGTCAGCCGCGCCGAGGTACAAGGCAGCGAGGTGCACCTGATCTGGACATGCCGCCATCAACGCCCGCGAATTCGCCGGCACCTTGTGGAAAACGTGCTCGGTTCCTGGCTGCAATACGCGCGCTGGATCGCCGACACGCAAATGTCGCCGGCCGCCGTCTGGCTGGAGCATGCACGCCCGGCCGACACGACGCTGGCGCAGTACGAGCAGTTCTTCGACTGTCCGGTGCTGTTCGACCAGCCTTATTCGGCGCTGATTGTGCCGTTGCCGTATTTGCAGTTGCCCTTGCGCCAGGCCGATGCGCAATTGCTGCGCACCCTGGAAGAACATGCCATGGGCTTGATGGCGACCCTGGAGGATGCCTCGCTGCAACAGCGGGTCAAAAGCATCCTGCGAAAATTGCTCAAGGAAGGTCTGCCACGCAAGGAGCAGGTGGCCGAGCATCTCGCCGTGTCGGTGCGCACGCTGCAACGCCAGTTGCACCTGGCCGGTACTTCTTACCAGCAGATCCTCGACGACCTGCGCCAGGAGCTGGCCGAGCATTACCTGCTTAACAGCACGCTGCCGATTCAGGACATCGCCCAGTACCTGGGTTTCACCGAACCCCGCTCGTTTCACCGCACGTTCAAGAGCCGACGCGGGGTACCGCCCGGGGAGTTTCGGCAGAGCCATCGGGTGCAGGGATGTGGTAGCGACTGAGTGATCCATGTTGTCACCAGGGTGCCCGCCCCCCTCACCCCAGCCCTCTCCCGGAGGGAGAGGGAGCCGACCGTGAGATGCTCTGGATGTACATCGACCTGAAAATTTGGCTGTGAATCCAGAATCGACTTGATGCTGCAGGTCGGTCAGTACCTCCCTCAGGGAGAGGAGATCGACCGTCAGACACTCGGGATGAACATCGTTCTGACAATCCCGTTGTGAATCCATAATCGACTCGATGCTGCGGGTCGCCCAGTCCCTCCGTCAGGGAGAGGAGCCCGACCGTGAGGTATCCGGGATACACATCGATCTGAAACTCCCGCTGTGAATCCATAATCGACTCGGTATTCCAGGTCGATGTATGACGCAAGACACCTCGGTCGGTCCCCTCTCCCCCTGGGAGAGGGCTAGGGTGAGGGGCTTTCAGGCTCAGAGACTGATCGCGTTAGTGAACACCAACCGATTGCCAAACGGGTCGGCAATGGTCATGTCCTGGCTGCCCCACGGCATGGCCTGAATCTGTGGATGGGCAAACCTGTACTCCTTGGCCAGCAGCTGCTGCTGAAACTTCTCCAGCTCATCCGTCTCGATCCGCAGCGCAGAACCCGGTGTGCTGTCGCCATGGTGTTCGGACAAGTGCAGCACACATTCGCCACGGGAGATTTGCAGGTACAGCGGGAAATTCGCTTCGAATCGATGTTGCCAGTCGATCTTGAACCCCAGGAAGTCGACGTAGAACTCCACTGCCTTGGCTTCATCGAAAATGCGCAGGATTGGAGTGGTTTTACCGAAGCTCATCGGGTTGCTCCCAGACAATGAAAGCCCGCAGTGTAGCCGGGCTTGATGTCAGCGAGTCGGCTTAAAAGCGCCATTCTTTAGTTGCAAAATGCCATCACTGTGACGCAACACTCGAATCATCACTGAAAACCGCCGCGCAAATCGCCCTCCCGCGCCAGGAACCGCCCTGCCCTGCTCCCGTTGGCCTGGCCGTCGCGGTAACTCAATACGCCGTTAACCCATACCCCTTCGATACCCTGCGCCGCCCGCTGCGGATCGCTGAAGTCGGCAACGTCACGAACAGTCACCGGATCGAACAACACCAGATCGGCCCAATGACCTTCACGGATTTCTCCCCGGCCCTTCAAGCCGAAGCGTGCCGCCGACAGGCCGGTCATTTTGTGTACGGCGGTGTGCAATGGAAACAGTCCCACGTCGCGGCTGAAATGTCCGAGCACCCGTGGAAACGCGCCCCACAAACGTGGGTGGGGAAACGGGTCTTCCGGCAAACCGTCAGAGCCGACCATCGACAGCGGATGCGCAAGGATGCGGCGTACGTCCGCCTCATCCATCCCGTAATACACAGCGCCCGCTGGTTGCAGCCGGCGAGCGGCATCGAGCAAAGGCACAGCCCACTCGGCAGCGATGTCCATCAGGTCGCGGCCGCCCATTTCCGGGTGGGGCGTCGACCAGGTGATGGTAATGCGATGGGCATCGGTGACCTGCTTGAGGTCCAGGGTCGAAGAACTCGCGGCGTAGGGATAACAGTCGCAACCCACCGGGTGGTTTTTCGCCGCCTCTTCCAGCGACGCCAACAGCTGTGGACTGCGCCCCCAGTTACCGGCACCGGCACATTTGAGGTGGGAAATGATGACCGGGGCTTGCGCGTGACGGCCAATGCGGAACGCTTCGTCCATGGCTTCCAGTACGGGTTCGAATTCGCTGCGCAGGTGGGTGGTGTAGACCGCCCCGAATGCCGTCAATTCTTCCGTCAGTTGCATCACCTCATCGGTCGACGCCGAAAAGGCGCTGGCGTACGCCAGGCCTGTGGACAAGCCCAGCGCGCCGGCCTCCAGACTCTCGCGCAACTGACCGCGCATGGCCGCGATTTCTTGCGCGCTGGCGGTGCGAAACAGGTCGTCCAGGTGATTGCTGCGCAGCGCTGTGTGGCCAACCAGGGCCGCGACGTTCAACGTGGTGTTCGCCGCTTCAACCGCCGCGCGGTAGTCGCTGAAGGTCGGATAAACAAACGCGGCGGCGCTGCCGAGCAGGTTCATCGGGTCGGGCGGATCGCCGCGCAAAGTCACCGGCGAGGCGCTGATCCCGCAGTTGCCGACGACGACCGTGGTCACACCCTGGCTGAGCTTGGGCAGCATCTGCGGCTGACGGATGACCACTGTGTCATCGTGGGTGTGCACGTCGATGAAGCCGGGCGCCAGCACCTGGCCGGTGGCGTCGATTTCCTCGCTGGCGCGTGCATCGTGCAAGTCGCCAATGCGTTGAATGCGGCCGTTCAGGATCGCCACGTCGGCACGATAGCCAGGGCTGTTGCTGCCATCGATGACCAGAGCATTGCGAATCAGCGTGTCGTACTGCATGTCAGTCTCCCGGCGGCAAGTGATTGTCGCCCTCATACGGTTACTCAGTCGTGATGCACCCGGGCACGCTTGAGCAGCTTCTTGCAGCGCTCGGACAAATGCAGCACCCGCAGGTGCTTGCCGGCCCTGGTGTAGCGCTCGCGAAGGGTGTCCAGCGCGGCGATGGCCGAATAGTCGACAAAGCTCAGGTGCTGACAATCCAGGGTCACCTGCGCCGGGTCGTTGGCCGGATCGAAATGATTGAGGAACGGCGTGGTGGAGGCGAAGAACAGCGTGCCGTGCACCCGGTACAGCTTGCTGCCGTCGCTCTCCAGATGACTGTCGGCGTAAAGCTGCCGGGCCTGCTGCCAGGCAAAATTCAGCGCCGCAATGATGATGCCGCACAGCACCGCCGTGGCCAGATCGGTGAATACCGTGACCACCGTGACCGCGATGATCACCAGCACATCATTGAGCGGCACCTTGTTCAGCACCCGCAGCGAAGCCCAGGCAAAGGTCTGCTGCGACACCACGAACATCACCCCGACCAGCGCGGCCAACGGGATACGCTCGATCAGCGGCGACAGGAACAGGATGAACAGCAGAATCGACACCCCCGCGATTACGCCGGACAAGCGCCCGCGCCCCCCGGAACTGAGGTTGATCACGGTCTGGCCGATCATTGCACAACCGCCCATGCCACCGAACGCCCCGGACACCAGGTTCGCCGCCCCCAGCGCCACGCACTCGCGATCCGGGTAGCCCCGGCTCTCGGTGATTTCGTCGGTGAGGTTCAGGGTCAGCAGGGTTTCCAGCAGGCCGACCAGCGCCATCAGAATCGCGTACGGCGCGACGATGCGCAGGGTTTCCAGGTTCCACGGGATGTCCGGCAGGGCCAGGGTCGGCAAGCCGCCGGCAATGTGCGCCATATCGCCCAAGGTGCGGGTTGGCAGGCCGAGCAGATAAACCGCCAGGCCGACGCCGAGAATCGCCACCAGTGCCGGCGGAACGCTGCGGGTCAAGCGCGGCAACACATAGACAATAGCCATGGTCACCGCGACCAGGCCGATCATCATGTACAGCGGTGTGCCGCTCAACCAGGCTTCACCGCTCTTGAAGTGTTCCAGTTGCGCCAGCGCAATGATGATCGCCAGGCCGTTGACGAAGCCGAGCATCACCGGATGCGGGACCATGCGCACCAGTTTGCCAAGCTTGAGCAGCCCGAACGCCATCATGATCAAGCCGCCCAGCAACACCGTGGCCAGCAAATATTGCACGCCGTGCTGCACCACCAGCGCGACGATCACCACCGCCATTGACCCGGCCGCCCCGGAAATCATGCCCGGCCGCCCGCCGAACAGCGCGGTGAGGGTGCAAATGATGAATGCGCCGTAGAGCCCCATCAGCGGATTGAGGTGAGCCACCAGGGCAAACGCGATGCATTCGGGCAGCAGGGCGAACGAAGTGGTGAGTCCGGCCAGTACATCGGCGCGTAGACGTTTTGCTTTCATGTGGGGAACCGCACGCAGGAGTAGCGAGAAAAGATTGTGCGGATGTTACGGAATTGCGGATGGCCCGGCCAGTTCATGCGCCTGCACAAATGCCATCTCGAGCAGGCTCGCACAGTGGATTTTCGTCGTACACAAAATATGTGGCCTGCGATGATCAATTGTGGGAGCGAGCCTGCTCGCGATGAACAATGACGCGGTCTAAAGCGAACTCAAAGCACGCCCTGGAAATCGGCGTTGGCATATTCCGCCAACTTGCCCTGGATAAAGTCCAGGAAGCACTGAATGCGCAGGGCCAGTTGCGAGTTGCGGTAGTACACCGCGTTGATTGGCTGGCGATAACCACTGTTGAACCCGGCCAGCAGCACTTTCAGACGCCCGGCACGAATGTCTCCAATGGTCATGTAGTGCGACAGACTGGCGATGCCCTGGCCTTCCAGCGCCAGATGGCGAATGGTCTCGCCGCTGGACGCGCTGATCGAAGCCTGGATCGGCCAGCGGTCACCATGAACATAACGCAGGGGCCATTGGTTGAGGCCTTCGTTCTGAGTGAACCCGAGCAGCGTATGGTTGGCCAGATCGGCCACGGCAGTCGGCGTACCGTGGGCCTCCAGGTAAGCCGGGCTGGCAACGATATGCAGCGGGCTGCACCCCAGGGAGCGGGCATGCAGGGTGGAGTCGGTCAGGGTGCCGATGCGGATGGCGATGTCGGTGCTCTGTTCCAGCAGATCGATAATCAGGTCGTTGCTGTTGAGTTCGAGCTGGATGTCCGGGTAGAGCCTGCGGAACTCATCAATGTAGGGCACGATGGCATGCAGCATGAAGGGGGAAGCGGCGTTGATCCGCAGACGGCCGGACGGCGTTTGCTGGCGCGAAGACAGGCGTTCTTCGAGTTCATCCATCTGATCGAGAATCAGCTTGGCGTGTTCGAAGAAATACCTGCCCTCCTCGGTCAGGTCCATGCGCCGCGTGGTGCGGTTGATCAACGTGGTTTCGAGCTTGGCTTCCAGCCGCGACAGCGTGCGGCTGATCGCCGAAGGCGTTTGCCCGACCTGCTCGGCCGCCGCAGAAATCGACCCGCATTCGATCACGCAGACGAATATCTGCAACTCATCGGATCTGGCTTTCACGTGTGTCCCTTATCGATAGCCCTGTGGCGAGGGGGCTTGCCCCCGTTGGTGCGCGAAGCGGACCCAAAACCGTTAAAAGCGGTGTTTCATATGAACCGCGTTCACCGAATCTACGACGGCTTCACCGCCGAACGGGGCGGTGCGGCGGTCCGACAAGCCCCCTCGCCACAAAACGCCCCATGCGACAGGAGCAATAGAAGTCGATAGTAGCCTGAAACGCTTAGGCGGACAGGCCAAACACCTCGGTCAAATGCTGCTCATACCGCGCCACATCCGCTTCGATGTTCGGGCGTTTCATCACGTCCACGCACAGGAACGTCGGCAAACCGCTCATGCCAAGGAACTCGTTGGCCTTGTGAAACGGGAAGTACACCGCGTCCACGCCCTTGGCTTCGAAGAAGTCAGTCGGATCGTCGAACGCTTGCTGCGGTGCGTTCCAGGTCAACGACAGCATGTACTGCTTGCCCTGGATCAAGCCGCCGCTGCCGTACTTCTGCGATGCGTCGGAACGGGTGCGGCCATCGCTGGCATACAGGCTGCCATGGCCTTCGGTGAAGACTTCGTCCACATACTTCTTCACGGTCCACGGCGCGCCCATCCACCAGCCCGGCATCTGATAAATGATCACGTCGGCCCAGAGGAATTTGGCCACTTCTTCGGCGACGTCGTAACCCTCGTCGATAAAGGTGGTTTTAACGTCCATACCACCGCGGTCCAGCACGCTCAGCGCGGCTTCATGCAGGGTAGCGTTGTAGCGACCATCGGAATGGGCGAATTTCTTGCCACCATTGAGCAACAGGACTTTTTTCATGGAAGGTCTCACAAGGTCTGGAATTCGATGGCGGCAGAGTATCGATCCGACTCGCGCGGAATAAGACAGGAACAAGCAAAATTCATTTGACCAAAACGCACGAATCAACCGGCGATTGTTGCATTACAATCGCCTCCATTCTGACGTTGAGGACATTTTGATGAGTGAAATCCAAGGCTTCATCCTGCACGCCAAGACCCGCCCGGAAAAATCCGACGCCTTCGAAGCGTTTTTCAGCGGACACGTGGAAGCGAGCCGCGCCGAGCCCGGTTGCATTGAGTACCACATGCTGCGCGACAAGCAGGACCCGACGCTGTTTATCTTCTATGAGATCTGGCAATCCCAGGCGCACCTGGATGTGCACTCCAACCTGCCGCACATGAAACAGTTCCTCGAACAGCGCGATGAATACCTGGAACGGGATTTCGACATTCGTGCCATCGAGATGATCAGCCCGTGGTCCGCTAGCCGCTGATCAACAAATGGCCGCCGAGCAACCCCAGGCCAATGAAGAACACCCGTTTGAACAGCACGGCGCTGATCCGCTGGCGCAGCCATTGCCCCAGCCACATCCCGAGCACCGCCGGAATCAGCGCCAGCAGCGACGCACTCAACTCGCCGCCACCGAGGGCGCCACGCCATAACAGCCCGGCGGCCAGGGCGAGGGTCGAGAAGGTGAACGACAGGCCCAGCGCCTGCACCAGTTCGTCCTTGCTCAACCCCAGTGCTTGCAGATAGGGCACCGCCGGAATCACGAACACGCCGGTGGCCGAGGTGATGACGCCCGTCACCACACCGCACACAGGCCCGAGCCAGCGCTCATGGCGAGCGTCGACACGCAGGGTCGGCAGGAACAAACCGCTCAGCGCATAGAGCAGCAGCGCTGCCCCCAATCCCCGCACCACCCAGTGCCCGCCCGCCATGCCGATCCAAAGTGTCCCCGCCCCCGTGCCAATGAAAATCGCCAGCAGCATCGGCCACAGTCGCTTGACCAGCCCGCGCAGATGCCCGCCGATTGCCAGTTGCCAGACGTTGGTCAGGGTCGCCGGAATGATCAACAAGGCGGCAGCCTGCGATGGAGCCATAGCCAGACCGAGCAGCCCCATGGCGATGGTCGGCAGGCCGAGACCGATCACGCCCTTGATCATGCCGGCCAGTACAAAGGTGCCGATAACCAATAGCGAAAGGGCCAATCCGAGATTCTGATAAAACGCCGAGAGTGTATTCATGGGGCTATGGTGAGCCCGCGGGGATTGATTGAAAATCTGCCATATACTTAGGCTGCCTCTTGTTTATACAGAGGCTTGCATATTTGGTGTTGCTGCTGGCCCCTTCGCGAGCAAGCCCGCTCCCACATGGAATTTGTGTCGTTCACAGATCCACTGTGGGAGCGGGCTTGCTCGCGAAGGCGTCCGTGCAGACAACACACCTCTTGAGGCTGTACCAATGCACTTCGACCTGACCGACCTGCGCCTCTACCTGCACATCCTCGACACCGGCAACATCACCGCCGGCGCCGCGCGCAGTCATCTATCACTGGCAGCGGCGAGTGCGCGAATCCGCGCGATGGAAGCGTCACTTGGCACTGATTTCCTGCAACGCGGCCGTCGCGGGGTAACGCCGACGCCTGCCGGCAAAGCCCTGGCACAGCACGCCCGGGGCCTGCTGCAACAAGCCGAAAGCATGCAGCAGGACCTCGCCGAATATGCAAAAGGCGTCAAAGGCCAGGTACGGTTACTGTGCAACACCACGGCGATCACCGAATACCTGCCGGAATTGCTCGGCGATTTCCTGCGCGAGCACCCCAACCTCGACATCGACCTGCAGGAATTACCCAGCACGCGCATCACCCACGCCCTGCGCCAGGGTGCAGCAGACCTCGGTATCGTCTCCGATGCGGTGGACGCCCAGGGTCTCCAGACCTTGCCCTTTCGCGACGATCCGCTGGTGCTGATCATGCCGCCCGGGCATCCCCTGGCCGCCGGCAAACCGCCAGGTTTCAGCGATACCTTGCAGCACGATTACGTCGGACTGGCCGCCAATAGCGCACTGGCGGTGTACCTCGAAGAACAGGCGTTGCACGCAGGTATGCGCATGCAGATCCGCATCCGTGCGGAAGGCTTCGACGGGGTGATTCGCATGGTCGCTCGCGGTGCCGGGCTGGCCATCGTGCCGCGGGCGGCGATCCAGCGCCGGGCACTGGATCAACCGCTCAAAAGCTTCGCGTTGAAGGAGGACTGGGCACAGCGAAAATTACTGCTGTGCGCCCGTTCATTCACTGGTCTGCCCGGCTATGCCAGAGCGCTGCTCGAAGCCTTGCGCACTGAGTGAGGCCGGCTTTGGCTTTCTGAAAAACAGACCATAGACCACCGTCAGCAGAACCAGGAACGGCACGCCAAACACCAGGGTCATCTTGAAGGCCTCGGTGAAGTAGGTGGTGATCATCACCGCGCCCATCAGCACCAACCCCAGCAATGTCGTGTAAGGAAACAGGCGCATGCGGAACGACAGTTTACGTTCGCCGTGGCGCTGGTGATAACGGCGGAAACAGTAGTGGGTCAGGAAGATCATGAACCAGGTGAAGATGGCGCCGAACATGGAGATCGCCATCATCAGGGTGAACGAACTTTCCGGGTACAGGATGTTGAGCAACGTCGCCAGGGCAATGCCCGAGCTCGACAACAACAGGGCATTGAGCGGAATCCCGGTCTTGCTCAACTTGCCCATGGACTTGGGTGCGTAACCGCCACGGGACAGGCTGAACATCATGCGCGTGGTGATGTACAACTGGCTGTTCATCGCCGACAGCGCGGCGATCAGGATCACGAAATTCATCACCCCGGTGGCGCCGGGAATGCCGATGGCCTGCATCACCGTGACGAACGGGCTCTGCGCGTGACCGGCCTGCACCCACGGCACGATCGCCAGCATCAGGGCCAGGGTCAACAGGTAGAACACCACCAGCCGCACGATGGTCGCGCGAAAGGCTTTCTTCACCGCTTGTTCCGGGTCCTGCGCCTCACCGGCGGCCACCGCGATCATCTCCACGCTCAGGTAGCTGAAGATCGACACGATGACCGCGACCCACATGCCTTGCAGGCCATTGGGGAAAAAGCCGCCGTGACTGGTGTAATTGTGCACGCCGTATTCCGGGTTGCCGGAACCGAACACCACATACACCGCGAGAATGATGAAGCCGACAATCGCGCCGATCTTGATGGTCGAGAACCAGTATTCGAAAGTGCCAAACGTCTTCACGCTGATGGCATTGAGCACAATCAGCACACTGGAGAACGAGATGATCCACACCCACTCCGGCACGTTGGCAAACCAGTACTTCATGTACATCGCCACCGCCGTCACTTCCGTACCGACCGCCAGCACGATCGCTGCCCAATAGGCATAACGCACCAGGAACCCGGCCAGGGGGCTGACATAAAATTCGGCGTAGGCACCGAACGAACCGGAGGTCGAATGGGCCACGGTCATTTCCGCCAGGCAACCCATCAGCAGCAAGGTGATGATCGCGCCGATGGCGTAGCTGAGCAGCACGCTCGGCCCGGCATAGCCGATCGCGTAGGCACTGCCCATGAACAGTCCGGTGCCAATCGCACCGCCAATGGCGATCATGCTCATCTGCCCGGACGTCAGCTGACGCCGCAGACCCTGTTCACGGTTGGATATCGTTTCAAAACCGGCGTTATCGGTCATTTTTATGTCCTCTGAATATTGTCTTTCTTGAAGAGCACGTCTTGGTTTTTACGGTGGGGATCAGCCACGCACAGCAGCACACGGATCAGAAAATACTCAGTGGATACTCGATGATGACGCGCACTTCGTTGTTGTCCGTGGTATCAGCCCGGGCCACTTGGGCGGTCGAACGCACACTGGCCTGGCGTACCCGCACCGAGAGATCCCTGGCCTTGCCCGACTGCACGACGTAGCGCGCTTCGATGTCGCGTTCCCAGCGCTTGCCGTCATCGCCGTAGCGCCCATAGGCGCCGTTGGGACCGCCGTCGTAATGGCTGTCGTCGATATGGTCACCGCTGACGTAGCGCGACATGAAGCTCAGGCCCGGCACGCCGAACGGCGCCATGTCCAGGTCATAACGCAGTTGCCATGAGCGTTCGTTGGGGGCGTTGAAGTCGAGCACCTGAACCGAGTTGGCGAGGAAAATCGACGTGCCCGGCTGCTGGTCGAAACCCAGGTAATCGAACGGTTCATTGCCATCGACCTGTTGATACGCCAGGGTCAATCGATGGGCGCCGAACTTGTACGCGCTGGCCAGCGACCAGGTGGTGTTGTCGATCTTGCCGGCAAGGCGCTGGCCATCGTCGAGGGTGCGGTAAATATTGAAATCCAGGTTCAGCGACTGGCCTTCGCTGAGGATAAAGGTGTAATTGCTGTTGGCGTAGTACTGCCGCCAGATATCGGTGAACTGCGAACCGTACAGGCTGACGCTCAGTTGATCGTTCAGGGCGTAACTGCCGCCCAGATAATCGACGCTGCGGGTTTCCACGCCAGCGTACAGCGCTTTGAGTGCGCCATCGGCGTTGGTCGAATTGCTGTCGTTGCCGGCGGTGAAATGACCGATGTCCAGTTGCAAGGCCTTGAGTTCATTGCTGGTCAGCTGAAAACCGGTGGCCACGCTGGTGAACAGTCGTGCATTACCAGTACCGAACACCGGGTTGAGTGGTGTCAGGTTGCCGTACTTGAGCTCGGTCCGGGATATCCGCGCCTTCACCGCGCCACCCGCTTCGGAATACTCATCCTCGGGGTTACCATCGGAATCGATGGGCAGCAAGCCCGTGCCCGTGCGTCCCTTGCCACTGTCGAGCTTGATGCCCAATTGCGCGTAGGCATCGACCCCGAACCCTACGGTTCCCTGGGTGTACCCGGAGCGGTAATCGAGCATGATCCCGTGAGCCCATTCATCCCGATAATTCTGCCCGCCAGGGTTGTTGAGGTTGTTGCGATAAAAATAGAAGTTACGGTTGGTCAGGGTCAGGCTGCTGTCTTCGACGAAGCCGTTGCCTGCGTCGGCATAGGCCATTTGCCCGAGGCAACTGCTGATGGCCAACGGCAAGGCGGGCCAGAGGGAGAGTCTCATTCTGCGTGCTCCTTATTATTGTGATTGCACAGAACTCTTGTTGGACAGCGGCCGAAGACCTGCTGCGCGCAAAAAACGGCAGCCGGACGTCGACATCGCAAGTATCAGGTGACGCTGTGGCGGACCTGGAATCGCGCTTGCGCCCAGGTTTTCTCATCGAGAATCTCGCCAAGGATCTGCACCGCATCCCAAACCTCGGTGAAGGTCGTGTATAGCGGGGTAAAGCCGAAACGCATGATCCGCGGCTCGCGGTAGTCACCAATCACACCCCGCTCGATCAGGGCCTGGATCACCGCATAACCTTCAGGGTGTTCGAAGCTGACGTGGCTGCCACGCTTGGCGTGCTCGCGCGGAGTGATCAGCTTCAATTCGTGAGCTGCGCAGCGCTGTTCTACCAATTCGATGAACAGGTCCGTCAGGGCCAGCGATTTGCGGCGCAGGCTGGCCATGTCAGTCTGGGCGAACACGTCCAGCCCGCACTCGACCATTGCCAATGAAGTGATCGGCTGGGTGCCGCACAGATAACGGGCAATGCCGCTGCTCGGCTCGTAGCGAGACTCCATTGCAAACTGTCGCGAATGGCCGAACCAGCCCGACAGCGGCTGCGGCACCAGATCGCACAATTTTGGCGACACCCAGACAAACGCCTGGGAACCCGGACCGCCATTGAGGTACTTGTAGGTGCAGCCGATGGCGTAGTCGGCGCCCGCCTGATGCAGGTCGACAGGCACCGCGCCAGCGGAATGCGCCAGGTCCCAGATGGCCAGCGCCCCACACTCGTGGGTCAGAGCCGTGAGGGCCTGCATGTCGTGCATGTAGCCCGTCTTGTAATTGACGTGGGTGAGCATCACCACCGCCGTGTCCTGGTCAATCGCTTGCGGCAACTCTTGCGGGCTGTCGACCAGGCGCAAGGTGTAGCCCTGCTGCAGCATGTCGGCCAGACCTTCGGCGATGTACAGGTCGGTGGGGAAGTTACTGGCTTCGGTCACGATCACCCGTCGAGTTGGCGAACGTGTGGCCTGCACGCGCAACGCAGCGCTGAGCACTTTGAACAGGTTGATCGAGGTGGTATCGGTCACCACCACTTCACCGTCACCGGCGCCGATCAGCCCAGCCAGGCGATTGCCCAGACGCTCGGAAAGATCGCGCCAACCGGCACTGTTCCAGCTGCGGATCAGGCCATTGCCCCACTCCTGGGCGATCACCTCCTGAGCACGCGCCAACGCCGCGACGGGGCGTGCGCCCAGCGAATTGCCATCGAGATAAATCACACCGTCGGGTAGCGCAAACTGCTGGCGTAGCGGCGCGAGAGTGTCCTGGGCATCAAGCTCCAGGCAATCGTTTCTTGTTGTCATCGGGTGTCCTGTTCTTTGAAGGTCGTAGCGTTTTTACGGGCGTTTCCGGCCCTTTTCCGTGGAGAGATAATGAACGATGACTTGCAGAATTTTCGTGCAAAGTAAGCGGCCGCAGGGTAGTTGTTTCGCATAAAATTCGAATACAACTCCTATAAACGCGGATTTACACCAGCCATGAATCTCGACTCGACAGACCTGCGAATCCTCCATCAACTGCAACAGGATGGCCGTATCAGCAACCAGGAACTGGCAGAGAAAGTCGCCCTGTCGCCGTCGGCCTGTCTACGCCGATTGCGCCTGCTGGAAAGCGAGGGAATCATCTGTGGCTATCGCGCCGTGCTGAATGCCGAGCGGCTGGGAATCGAGCTGGAAGCCATCGTCCATGTGTCATTGCGACAGGACATCGAGGACTGGCACGAGACCTTTATCAAGAAGGTCCAGTCGTGGCCGGAAGTGGTCACCGCGTACGTGATTACGGGCGCGAGCAACTATGTGTTGCGGGTCCAGGCGCGCAACCTCAAACACTTCTCCGATTTCATCGTCAATCACTTGAACCGCACGGCGGGGGTCACTGATATCCGCTCGGAAATAGTCCTGCAGAAAATCAAGGAGCGCGACGAGTTGCTGGACCTGGTGGTGCGCAAGTAAGGGAGCAACGCACTGCCAAACCTGTGCGAGCGGGCTTGCTCGCGAAGAGGGAGTGTCAGTTGAAACCAATGTTCACTGGACCTGCGCATTCGCGAGCAAGCCCGCTCCCACAGGGTTCGCTCAGAAGCCCCGCATGCGCCGGGCTTCATTGCGCTGCAAGGTCATGCTTGGGGATTCGTCGAACAGCTTGCGGTACTCGGCGGAAAAACGCCCCAGATGGGTGAAGCCCCAGCCCATGGCGATTTCGGAAATATTGCGCACCGAGCCGTGCTCGAGGATCTCCTGGCGCACGCCGTTCAAGCGGTATTTTTTCAGGTAGACCATTGGCGACAGAGCGAAGTACTTCTTGAACGCCTCGAACAGCTTGAAGCGCGAAACCCCGGCAGCGAGCTCGATGTCCTCCAGATGCAAAGCCTCGCGAGCATTGTCGTGAATGTATTGCCGAGCCCGGATCAGGTAATGGGGCAACTTCACGCCCAGCACCTCCCGCAACTCCTCTGAATAATTATTCGGCTGAGCGAGGATCAGGCCTTTGATGAGCGAGCTCTCAATATCCCGGGTGAACGCCACTTGCTCGTACAGCTCGCTGCTGCGTTCCAGCTCGGTGATGAAATAACGCGCCATACGCCACCAAGAGGCCGACGCACCATCGACCGCATCCATCACCGGTTCGAAGCGCAGCGGCGCGTCCAGCGGCCGCTGCAGCAGGCCTTGCAGGGACTCGCTCATGGCGACGCGGGTGATCACCACCTGGACCTTGCGGCAGTCGCCGGAGATCGCCAGCAGCTGGTTTTCATTCGGGGAAATAATCACGCCTTGGTCGCGGTCAGATCTCAGCACACTGCCGTTCTTGCTCAACTCCTGCTCGCCCACCAGGGGCAAGCTCAGGCTGTAACTGCTGAAGTGCTCGGCGTCTTCGATATCGATGGTGACATCGGTGCCGTACTCGATGGTGCCCAGGGTCGTGGCCATCGACTTGAACATGTTGGCGCTGTGATGGAAGCGGATTCGCTCGGGCGTCGTGCTCACGAGTCGATGCGGCCCGCAAATACCGGACATCCAGTTTCTCGCGGCCTCAAGATCATCGCTGTCGACACGAATGTCGCGACACTGCGGATCGGTTTTGCTGTTCATCACGATGCACCCACAGGCTATTTTTCAGCGCGCTCTGACGGCGCGTCTCAGGCGTGGAGAAGGCAAGTTCCAAGCCATGAAACCCCGGCGCCAACCAAGTGGATAGCAATTCTCGACTATGCGGATAAAACAGCCGATGAACGCCCCCCAACAGGCACTCGAGGTTGTGCGAAACAGTACCTCATTGTTGCAAACAGGGGCAGCCGTTCATCGTTTGATGCGCGGTTTGGGTAGTCGCTGCACAGCTTGATACCCCGCGCGTGTTACCCCACAAATTATACGGACTGCCTTCGCCGACAAACCGGATAGACCCCCACCCGCCCCACTCCCTCTAATGCGCACACCGATTAGCCCCAATACAAAAACAGGTACACCCCCATGAGTGGCGAAAAAAACGTCGAGCAGTGGAAAGCGTTTATTGAAGGCTGCCTGGACTTCCGTCCGGTAGATGGTGTGTTCCGCATTGCCCGTGACATGTTCACCGAGCCGCAGTTGTTCGACCTGGAGATGGAACTGATCTTCGAGAAGAACTGGATCTACGCCTGTCATGAAAGCGAGCTGGCCAATAACCACGACTTTGTCACCATGCGCGCCGGCCGTCAGCCGATGATCATTACCCGCGACGGCGAGGGTCAGCTCAACGCACTGATCAACGCCTGCCAGCATCGGGGCACAACCCTGACCCGCGTCGGCAAGGGCAACCAGTCGACCTTCACCTGCCCGTTCCATGCCTGGTGCTACAAGAGCGACGGGCGCCTGGTGAAGGTCAAGGCGCCTGGCGAGTATCCGGAAGGCTTCGACAAGGCGACACGCGGCCTGAAAAAAGCCCGCATCCAGAGCTATAAGGGTTTCGTGTTCATCAGCCTCGATGTGCACGCCGACAACAGCCTGGAAGACTTCCTCGGCGACGCCAAGGTGTTCTTCGACATGATGGTCGCCCAATCGCCCACCGGTGAGCTGGAAGTGCTGCCCGGCAAGTCGGCCTACACCTACGATGGCAACTGGAAACTGCAGAACGAAAACGGTCTCGACGGCTATCACGTCAGCACCGTGCACTACAACTATGTGGCCACGGTGCAGCATCGCCAGCAGGTCAACAGCGAGAACGGCACCGGCAACGGCAGTACCCTGGACTACAGCAAGCTCGGTGCCGGCGATGCCAATACCGATGACGGCTGGTTCGCCTTCAACAACGGACACAGTGTGTTGTTCAGTGACATGCCGAACCCGACGGTACGCTCGGGCTATGCCACCATCATGCCGCGACTGGTCGAAGAATACGGCCAGGAAAAGGCCGAATGGATGATGCATCGCCTGCGCAACCTGAACATCTATCCGAGCCTGTTTTTCCTCGACCAGATCAGCTCGCAACTGCGCATCATTCGCCCGGTGGCCTGGAACAAGACCGAGATCATCAGCCAGTGCATCGGAGTGAAAAACGAGTCGGACGCCGACCGCGAAAACCGCATTCGCCAGTTCGAGGATTTCTTCAACGTGTCGGGCCTGGGCACTCCGGACGACCTGGTGGAATTCCGTGAAGCCCAGCGCGGTTTCCAGGCGCGCCTGGAGCGCTGGAGCGACATTTCCCGTGGCAATCATCAATGGGCCACCGGCGCCACGCCCAACAGCAAGGCGATCGGCATTGCCCCGGCCATGACCGGCACCGAATTCACCCACGAAGGGCTTTACGTCAACCAGCACGGCAACTGGCAGAAATTCCTGCTCGACGGCCTGGACGCGAAATCCCTGAAACTCCGTGAGGTGCAATGATGAATGCGCAATTGCAGTACCAGATCGAACAGTTTTTCTACCGCAAATCCGAATTGTGCGACGCCCAGGACTGGGACGCCTACATCAAGCTGTTCGACGAGCAGAGTGAATTCCACCTGCCGCAATGGGACTCGGAACACGTCTACACCCGCGACCCCAAACGCGAAATGTCGCTTATCTACTACCCCAACCGTTCCGGCCTGGAAGATCGCGTGTTCCGCCTGCGCACCGGCAAGTCCGCGTCCTCGACGCCGATGCCGCGCACCCTGCATTTGATCAACAACGTGCGGATCAGCGAACTTGAGGGCGGTGAACTGGAGGTGCGCCTGAACTGGCACACGCTGTTCTATCGCCTGGCTACCTCCGAGCAGTTCTATGGCCGCGCGACCTACCGGCTCAAGCCTCACGCCGACAGCTGGCTGATCAGCCGCAAGCATGTGCTGCTGCTTAACGACACCATCAACTCGGTACTCGACTTCTACCACCTCTGAGCCCCTGGAGACCGAGGCATGAATCACAAAGTAGCGTTCAGCTTTGCCGACGGAAAAACCCTGTTCTTTCCCGTACAACCCAACGAAATCCTGCTCGACGCCGCCCTGCGCAACGGCATCAACATTCCCCTGGATTGCCGCGAAGGCGTCTGCGGCACCTGTCAGGGTCGCTGTGAATCGGGTGACTACAGCCAGGATTACGTCGACGAGGAAGCGCTCTCGAGCCTGGACCTGCAGCAGCGCAAGATGCTCACCTGCCAGACCCGGGTCAAATCCGATGCGGCGTTCTATTTCGACTTCGCTTCCAGCCTGTGCAACGCCTCGGGTCCGGCACAACTGAGCGCGAAGGTGACCGACATCAGGCAGATTTCTGCCAGCACCGCGATCCTGCACCTGGACCTCGGTACGACCACCCCGCTGGATTTTCTGCCGGGGCAGTACGCCCGTTTGTCGATTCCCGGGACCGACAGCAAGCGTTCCTATTCGTTTGCCAATCGGCCAAGTGAACACAATCAACTGCAATTTCTGATTCGCCTGTTGCCCGACGGGGTGATGAGCAACTACATCCGTGAACGCTGTCAGGTGGGCGACGAAATCATGCTGGAGGCCCCTCTGGGCGCCTTCTATCTGCGGCATGTGGCCAAACCGCTGATCCTGGTGGCGGGCGGAACCGGGCTGTCGGCACTGCTGGGCATGCTCGACGACCTCGCCGAACGCGATTGTGCGCAGCCGGTGCACCTGTACTACGGCGTGCGCGACGCTGCCGACCTGTGCGAACGCGCGCGGATCGAGGCCTACGCCGAACGCCTTCCGGGGTTTCGCTACACCGAAGTGGTCAGCGACCCTTCGCCGCAGTGGACGGGCAAGCGCGGCTACATTGCCGAGCATTTCGACCTCAGCGAATTGCGCGACGCGCCGGTCGACATGTACGTCTGCGGGCCACCGCCGATGGTCGAGTCGATCAAGGACTGGTTGCAGACCCAGGCACTGGACAGCGTTCACCTGTATTACGAAAAGTTCACCGAGAGTAATATCTGATCTTTCAAATCAGGCCTGACAACAATAACCAGAAGGGATCGAGATGGCGGATGAAATCTTGCAACAGGGAACGCTCAAGCGGGGGTTGAAGAATCGGCATATTCAACTGATCGCCCTGGGCGGGGCGATTGGCACCGGGCTGTTCCTCGGCTCTGCGGGCGTACTCAAGTCGGCCGGGCCGTCGATGATCCTCGGTTATGCGATTGCCGGGTTCATCGCCTTCCTGATCATGCGCCAGTTGGGCGAGATGATTGTCGAAGAGCCGGTGGCCGGTTCCTTCAGTCACTTCGCCCACAAGTACTGGAGCGGTTATGCCGGCTTCCTCTCCGGCTGGAATTACTGGGTGCTGTACGTGCTGGTGGGCATGGCCGAGCTGACGGCCGTGGGCAAGTACGTGCAGTTCTGGTGGCCCGAGATCCCGACCTGGGTCAGCGCTGCGGTGTTCTTCGTACTGGTCAACCTGATCAACACGATGAACGTCAAAGTCTTCGGCGAGATGGAGTTCTGGTTCGCGATCATCAAGGTCGTGGCAATCATCGGCATGATCGTCCTGGGCTGCTACATGCTGTTCAGCGGCACCGGCGGGCCGCAGGCGTCGATCAGCAACCTGTGGAGCCACGGCGGATTCTTCCCCAACGGCACCACCGGCTTGCTGATGTCGATGGCGTTCATCATGTTTTCCTTCGGCGGCCTGGAACTGGTCGGCATCACGGCAGCTGAAGCCAGCGAACCGAGGAAGGTGATTCCCAAGGCGATCAACCAGGTGGTGTATCGCGTGTTGATCTTCTACGTCGGCGCCCTCACCGTGCTGCTGTCGCTGTACCCCTGGGATCAACTGCTGCAGACCCTCGGCGCGTCCGGCGATGCCTACGGTGGCAGCCCGTTCGTACAGATCTTCTCGCTGATCGGCAGCGACACCGCCGCGCACATCCTCAACTTCGTGGTGCTCACCGCGGCGCTCTCGGTCTACAACAGCGGCGTCTACTGCAACAGCCGCATGCTCTACGGCCTGGCCGAACAGGGCGACGCACCAAAGTCGCTGATGAAACTGAACAAACAGGGCGTGCCACTGCGGGCGCTGGGCATCTCGGCGCTGATCACCATGCTGTCGGTGCTGGTCAACTACCTGGCGCCCCATGAAGCGCTGGAGTTGCTGTTCGCCCTGGTGGTCGCCTCGTTGATGATCAACTGGACGCTGATCAGCCTGACCCACCTGAAGTTTCGCAAAAGCATGGGCCAGCAAGGCATCGTTCCGGGCTTCAAGTCGTTCTGGTTTCCCTACAGCAACTACCTGTGCCTGGCGTTCATGGCCATGATCATCTGCGTGATGTGGATGATTCCGGGCATTCGCGCCTCGGTCATCGCCATCCCGGTGTGGGTGGTGATCATCTACCTGTTCTACCGGATACGTGTGGCGCGCGATCGCGGCTTGCCCGTCGCTGAATAATCCAACGCGCAACAAAAAGCCCCGGTATTGCGGTAATGCTGTTCACTTAAGCATGGTGTTGTTAAAAACTGGATTGGGGGGATATCCATTGCTGCGGTAACGGCCACTTATGGTTTCGCTCTTACAGCGAGTCACTTTTGGAAGAGCCCAAAAGTAACCAAAAGGCTCTTGCCCCACCACTCGGTGCCTCGCTGTGGCTCGGCATGCCCTCTCTCCAGCATTGCTCCGTGGGTCGCCGCGATGGGCCATCCCTGGCCCAGCGCGGCTAAACCGGCGTCCTGCCGGTTTCCCCACTGCGCAATGCCTGCGTTCGGCCATCGTGGTTTAACGGGGCGCCCAAATCTAAAGCCAAAGCGAGGCGGCCTGACAGCCGACCTGAATTCTAGTGAGCACGTTCCCCTGTAGGAGC
>NZ_LMLH01000010.1 GCF_001421885.1 Pseudomonas sp. Leaf48 | reverse complement strand
GGAGCGGCCACATCTGGCCTTGAAATACAAAACGCCCGATGCGGTGCATCGGGCGTTTTGAGACTGAAACAGGTGTAAACCTATTTCAGGACTAGACATTCACGGAATCGCGGGAGACAAAAATGCCGATCTGGTGGAGTTCGCGTCTCTCTGCAGGAGCCGGCTTGCTGGCGATGGTCGTTAACGATAAAGCGTATGAGCTGAATGAACGCGGCGTACTTGAGACCATCGCCAGCAAGCCGGCCCCTACAGGTATTGGGTTATCCGTATTTCCCGGGGTTGCGCCAAGATCCATTTTTTTGCGTTCAGAACAACCCGTCACTGTCGGGCAGTTCATACTCCGATGGGGTCCAGCAAGGGCCATTGGTCTTACCCGGTTTCCCCAAAGTCGGCTCTTTCGCAAGGCACTCCACCAGGTAATCAATCAGCACCCGCAGCTTGGGAGGCAGGTATCGGGTTGGGGAATGCAGCAGCCAGGCGCCTCCGTGATAGGACGCCAAAAAGGTCCAGTCGGGCAGAACCTGCACCATCAACCCCTTTTCCAGGGCATGGCGCGCAGTGAAATACGGCAAGCTGCCAATGCCGATGTGCTGCAATACCGCGCCATAACGTACGCCAGTGTGATTGGCCGCATATCGCCCACGCACACCGACGGTAACCGATTTATTACCCTTCTTGAATTTCCAGCGCGCATCACTCGGGGTCTCGCCCAGGTAAATGCAACTGTGGTTGAGCAAGTCATGGGGGTGAGTCGGCGTACCATGTTCGGCCAGATACTGCGGCGTCGCGCAGAGTAAATGGTCAATCGTCAGCAGCTGACGCCCCACCAGCCCCGCAGGTGGCCTATCGGTGATGCGAATCGCCAGGTCGACATGATCGTCAATCAAATCGACCTGACGATCTTCAAGCAACAGTTCCACATCCACTTTGGGATAGCGGCGCAAAAACTCCGGCATATGCGGGTGAATCACGATTCTGCCTACCGCTTTTGGTACGCTGATTCGCACCAGACCCTCGGGTTCATCAGTGAACTGCCCACTGATTTCCATCACTGACCGGGCAGCGTTAACCATCTCCTTGCAACGCTTGAACACCTCCTCGCCGCCATCGCTCAGGCGCAGCTTGCGCGTGGTGCGTTGCAGCAGGCGGGTCGCAAGCGCCTTTTCCAGTCGCGAAATGCTGCGACTGATTGCCGAGGGGGAAGAGCCCAGTTGACGAGCCGCCTCGGAGAAGCTTCCCGTCTCGACGACCTTGACGAATATCGCCATTTCACCGAGCAGGGGCAGCGGGAGATTTGTGTTCACAGCGCAACAGTCCTTTGATGTTTGACCGGATTATCACGCACTTACTGCATTTCTATAATAAAAAAGGAAATTCAATACGAGCCTGGATATGACGCTGCGCCTTTTTTTCCATAGCGATGACCTCAAGGCCAACGTGGAAGTCCTCGATTGCACACCTCACGAAAACGAGTTTGCAGTGGTGCTACGCGCAACCCTGTTTCACCCACAGGGCGGCGGGCAACCCTGCGACACTGGCTGGATCGGAGAAAGTCAGGTGTTGAGGGTGGTCCAGGAAGCGCAACGGATCATTCACTTCGTCGACCACCCGGTCAGACTCGGCATGGCGCAGATCCGCGTCGACGAACAGCGTCGGCTGTTCAACACACGCATGCATTCCGCTGGCCACCTGATCGGCCACTTCGTCCAGGCCATGGGCTGGATGCCGATCAAGGCACATCACTGGCCGGGGGAAGGACGCGTGCAATTCAAACCGACAAATTCGGCTCAGGATATCGAGGCGCTGACCGTTGAGCACGGCATCGAACAATGGATCGCCGCTGACCTGCCGCGCCTGACCTCCGTGCGAGAAGGTGCCAGGGAAATCGGTTTCGGCGAACTGCCTGCCTATGGCTGTGGCGGCACTCATGTGCGCAGCCTGAAGGACCTGCAAAGGGTTTCGATCGGTTCAGTTGCACAAAAGAAAGGGACGCTGTCGGTCCACTATCACGTGGATTGACCACGTGGGGGGGGCGCAAATGTCATCAGCCGCAAACCAGACCATTCCTGCAAAAACTTGCCTGGATGAAATACCCCCGCAAACCACCGGGGTTCTTTTCTCCTCATTCACAGGCGTGAAACAAAATCCCTACAAAATACATAGTTCGCTACCTGTCATCTTGTCGACGGTGCGTATATAAAAGCACCCCACCGCGGCACGCCCGGTGACATCAAAGCCTCATTTGACACACCCGGTGCAAATTACGCGCCTGGTTTCATTTGCGCAGGCTGGGGCTCAAGCGCAGCATGTCCAGCCCCGTATCGACCCAGCGTTCGGCTTCGATGTGCAGTTCAAAGCTCTCTGGAGCCAGCAACCACTGGTACAGGATGCCGTCGATGTAAGCATGCAAGCTGATGGCCGCGCGGGCAGTGTCAAGATTTTCCGGCAACTGCCCCCGGTTCACTGCATTTTTCAGGGCCAGGCCGATCCGCACATTGCAATCGAGGCTGGCCGCCACTCGCTGCAGGCGCAGGTCACTCATTTCATCGGTGAATTCGCACTTATGAAACAGAATTTCGTTGATGCGCCGGGTTTTCGGGTCCAGTGCAATTTGATGAAACAAATGAACCAACAGCTTGCGCATGCAGCCCAGGGGGTCGGGTTCGTCGGGGCTTTCGCTGGCCTTGGCCATCTCCTCCAGCGGCTCATGCAAGGTGTCGAGCATGGCCTGAACCAGATCCGCCTTGTTACTGAAATGCCAGTAGATGGCTCCCCGAGTGACGCCGGCCAGGGTCGCGATGTCCGCCAGGGTCGTGCGCGCCACGCCTCGCTCGTAAAAGGCTTTTTCGGCCGCCACGAGTATTTGCGCGCGGGTTTCCTGAGCTTCCTCTTTGGTGCGACGGACCATGGCAGTACAACCTCAATCAGGGTGCTTCACTGATGTCTGAATATCAGCTGAATAAAAGTGGAACGAGCGCTCTTGGTCGCCGTCCCCGGCCTACAATTCGAACCTTTATATGGCTGCTGTAACGGCGGGGATACACAGCCAAGGTATTTACAAACAACCATGTACGTAAGTATATTCCTTAGCAAGCTACTTATCCACTCGGTAAACATTTTCAAACCTTCCACCTTTCTTGTGCGCACTTTGCGCGCCTGACCCGAGGATTTTCATGCAATTCAAGCCAGCTGTTACCGCTCTGGTCGCCGCCGTCGCCCTGGCATCGCTACTCAGCGGATGCAAAAAGGAAGAGGCAGCACCGGTCGCCCCACCCCCTCAGGTCGGCGTCGTGACTCTGCAACCGCAAGCCTTCACCCTGACATCCGAACTGCCAGGTCGTACCAGCGCGTTCCGCATCGCCGAAGTTCGCCCACAGGTCAACGGCATCATCCTCAAGCGCCTGTTCAAGGAAGGTGGCGACGTCAAAGCCGGCCAGCAGCTGTATCAGATCGACCCGTCGGTCTATGACGCTACATTGAAAAGCGCCGAAGCCAACCTGCGTTCGACCAAATCGATCTCCGACCGCTACAAGCAACTGGTCGACGAACAAGCCGTAAGCCGTCAGGAATACGACACCGCCGTGGCCAACCGCCTGCAATCGGAAGCCGCGCTGCAAACGGCGCAGATCAACGTGCGCTACACCAAGGTGTATGCGCCGTTGACCGGCCGTATCGGTCGCTCTTCAGTTACCGAAGGTGCGCTGGTCGCCAACGGTCAGACCGAAGCGATGGCAGTCATCCAGCAACTGGACCCGATCTACGTCGACGTTACCCAGTCTTCGGTCGAGCTGCTTCAACTGCGCCGCGAACTGGAAAGCGGTCGCCTGCAAAAAGCCGGCGACAATGCCGCGAAGGTCAAGCTGACCCTCGAAGACGGCAGCCAGTACCAACTTGACGGCAAGCTGGAGTTCTCCGAAGTCTCGGTTGACCAGACCACCGGCTCCGTTACCCTGCGCGCCGTGTTCCCGAACCCTGACCATACGCTTCTGCCGGGCATGTTCGTGCACGCCCAGTTGCAGGCCGGTGTGAACAGCGCCGCCATCCTGGCCCCGCAGCAAGGCGTGACCCGCGACCTCAAAGGCACCCCGACCGCACTGGTCGTCGGTCCCGACAACAAGGTCGAACTGCGTCAGCTCAAGGCCAACCGCACTGTCGGCAACCAATGGCTGATCGAAGACGGCCTGAAGGCGGGCGATCGCCTGATTACCGAAGGGCTGCAATTCGTCCACCCCGGCATTGAAGTCAAGGCCAGTGAGGCGACTAACGTCAACGTAGGCGCAAAGAACCCGGCCCCCGTCCAGACAGCTGACAAAGCGTCCGGCGGCAAAGGGGAGTAACTCATGTCAAAATTCTTCATTGACCGTCCGATTTTCGCCTGGGTAATTGCCCTGGTGATCATGCTGGTCGGGGCACTATCGATCCTCAAACTGCCGATCAACCAATACCCGAGCATCGCGCCACCGGCGATCGCCATCTCCGTGACCTACCCGGGCGCTTCTGCGCAAACCGTGCAGGACACCGTGGTGCAGGTGATCGAACAGCAACTCAACGGTATCGACAACCTGCGGTATGTGTCCTCGGAAAGTAACTCCGACGGCACCATGACCATCACCGCGACCTTCGAGCAAGGCACCAACTCCGATACCGCGCAGGTACAGGTCCAGAACAAGCTGAACCTGGCCACCCCGCTGCTGCCGCAAGAAGTGCAGCAGCAGGGTATCCGGGTGACCAAGGCAGTGAAGAACTTCCTGCTGGTGATCGGCGTGGTGTCGCGTGACGGCAGCATGACCAAGGACGACCTGTCCAACTACATCGTGTCGAACATGCAGGACCCGATCTCGCGGACAGCCGGTGTCGGTGACTTCCAGGTGTTCGGTTCCCAGTACGCCATGCGTATCTGGCTCGACCCGGCCAAGTTGAACAACTTCAACCTGACCCCGGTGGACGTCAAGACCGCCATCGCTGCGCAGAACGTCCAGGTATCGTCCGGCCAGCTCGGCGGCCTGCCCGCCCTGCCCGGCACACAGTTGAACGCCACGATCATCGGCAAGACCCGCCTGCAGACCGCCGAGCAATTCAATAAAATCCTGCTCAAGGTCAACAAGGATGGCTCCCAGGTTCGCCTGAAGGATGTCGCCGAGGTCGGCCTGGGTGGTGAAAACTACAGCATCAACGCCCAGTTCAACGGCGCTCCGGCTTCCGGCCTGGCAGTGAAACTGGCCACCGGCGCCAACGCCCTGGATACCGCCAAGGCGCTGCGCACGACGATCGACAGCCTCAAGCCGTTCTTCCCTGAAGGCATGGAAGTGGTATTCCCGTACGACACCACCCCGGTGGTGACCGAGTCGATCAAGGGTGTGGTTAACACGCTGGTCGAAGCGGTTGCGCTGGTGTTCCTGGTGATGTTCCTGTTCCTGCAGAACTTCCGCGCCACCATCATCACCACGATGACCGTGCCGGTGGTATTGCTGGGTACATTCGGGATCCTCGCGGCAGCCGGCTTCAGCATCAACACCCTGACCATGTTCGGTATGGTGCTCGCCATCGGCTTGCTGGTGGACGACGCCATCGTCGTGGTGGAAAACGTCGAACGGGTGATGAGCGAAGAAGGTCTGTCGCCCAAGGAAGCCACCAAGAAATCCATGGGCCAGATCCAGGGCGCCCTGGTGGGTATCGCCCTGGTGCTGTCGGCGGTATTGCTGCCGATGGCGTTTTTCAGCGGCTCCACCGGCGTGATCTACAAGCAGTTCTCGATCACCATCGTCTCGGCCATGGCCCTGTCGGTACTGGTTGCACTGATCTTCACCCCGGCGCTCTGCGCCACCATGCTCAAGGCCATTCCGAAGGGCGAGCACCATACGCCCAAACGCGGTTTCTTTGGCTGGTTCAACCGCAACTTCGACCGCGGCGTCAAAAGCTACGAACGCGGCGTGGGCAGCATGCTCACGCACAAGGCCCCGTACCTGCTGGCCTACCTGCTCATCATCGTCGGCATGATCTGGCTGTTCACCCGTATCCCGACGGCGTTCCTGCCGGAAGAGGACCAGGGCGTACTGTTCGCCCAGGTGCAGACACCGGCCGGTTCTACCTCCCAGCGTACCCAGGTGGTCGTGGACGAGATGCGCGAATTCCTGTTGCGTCCGGGCAAGGATGGTGGTGAAGGTGATGCGGTGAACTCGGTGTTTACCGTGACCGGCTTCAACTTCGCCGGTCGTGGCCAGAGCTCGGGTATGGCGTTCATCATGCTGCGCCCGTGGGACGAACGTAACGCCGACAACAACGTGTTCAAGGTCGCGGCCCGTGCCCAACAGCACTTCTTCACCTTCCGTGACGCCATGGTGTTTGCCTTCGCGCCACCGGCGGTACTGGAACTGGGTAACGCCACCGGTTTCGACGTGTTCCTGCAGGACCGTGCCGGTATCGGGCACGCCAAGCTGATGGAAGCGCGCAACCAGTTCCTCGGTATGGCAGCGCAAAGCAAGATTCTCACTCAGGTCCGTCCGAACGGCCTGAGCGACGAACCGCAATTCCAACTGGAAATCGACGACGAGAAGGCCAGTGCCCTGGGCATTACTATCGCCGATATCAACAACACCCTGTCGATCGCCCTGGGCAGTAGCTACGTCAACGACTTCATCGACCGTGGTCGGGTGAAGAAGGTTTACGTGCAAGGTCAGCCGGGTTCACGCATGAGCCCCGAAGACCTCAACAAGTGGTACGTGCGCAACAGCGTCGGCACCATGGTTCCGTTCTCGGCGTTCGCCAAGGGCGAGTGGATCTACGGATCGCCGAAACTGGCCCGCTACAACGGCGTAGAGGCGATGGAAATCCTCGGCGCCCCGGCTCCGGGTTATTCCACCGGTGAAGCGATGGCCGAAGTTGAAGCCATTGCCGCCAAACTGCCGAAAGGTGTCGGTATTTCCTGGACCGGCCTGTCCTATGAGGAACGGCTGTCCGGCTCGCAAGCACCGGCGTTGTACGCCCTGTCGCTGCTGATGGTGTTCCTGTGCCTGGCGGCGCTGTATGAAAGCTGGTCGATTCCGATTGCGGTGATGCTGGTGGTGCCGCTGGGGATCATTGGTGCACTGATGGCGACCAGCTTGCGTGGCCTGTCCAACGACGTGTACTTCCAGGTAGGCCTGTTGACGACCATCGGTCTGGCGGCGAAAAACGCCATTCTGATCGTCGAATTCGCCAAGGAACTGCACGAGCAAGGGCGCACCCTGCGCGACGCGGCGATCGAAGCCTGCCGCATGCGTCTGCGACCGATCATCATGACCTCGCTCGCGTTCGTTCTCGGTGTGGTACCACTGGCCATATCCACGGGCGCAGGTTCCGGTAGCCAGCATGCCATCGGCACCGGGGTGATTGGCGGTATGATCACGGCCACTGTTCTGGCGATTTTCTGGGTCCCGCTGTTCTTTGTCACCGTATCGTCCATTGGCCAGCGCAAGCAGGTCGACCAGGATGACGCTACTGAAACCCCTAAAGAGGCTGGCTAATGAGCAAGTCGCTACTCTCCCTGGCAGTCGCCGCCTTCGTGCTCGGTGGCTGCTCGCTGATACCTGATTATCAGCAGCCGCAAGCGCCGGTGACGGGCCAGTACCCGCAGGGCCCGGCGTATTCGCCGAACCAGGCGCCTGCCCAGGCTGCGGCGGAACAAGGCTGGAAGCAGTTTTTCCATGACCCGGCGCTGCAGCAACTGATCCAGGTTTCCCTGGAAAACAACCGCGACCTGCGTGTCGCGGCGCTGAACATCGACGCCTTCGCCGCGCAATATCGCATCTCCCGTGCCGATCTGTTCCCGGCGGTCTCGGCCAATGGCACCGGCAACCGCCAGCGTCTGCCGGCGGATGCCTCGCAGACCGGCGAAGCCGGCATCACCAGTTCCTACTCGGCCACTGTCGGCGTCAGCGCCTATGAACTTGACCTGTTCGGTCGGGTTCGCAGCCTGAATGAAGAAGCGCTGCAGCAGTACTTCGCCACTGAAGAAGGTCGGCGCAGCACGCAAATCAGCCTGGTGGCCAACGTCGCCAATGCCTACCTGACCTGGCAGGCCGACAAGGAACTGCTGAAGCTGACTCAGGACACCCTCGCCGCATTCGAAGAGAGCTACAAGCTCACTGCCCGAAGCAACGAAGTGGGCGTCGCCTCGGCGCTGGACCTGGCCCAGTCGCGCACCTCGGTTGAAAACGCCAGGGCGCAACTGGCCAAGTACACCCGCCAGGTCGCCCAGGATGAAAACAGCCTGGTACTGCTGCTCGGCACCGGCATCCCGGCCAATCTGCAGGCGGCCAAACCGCTGAACGACGACCTGCTGAGCGACGTTCCACCAGGTCTGCCATCGGACCTGCTGCAGCGTCGCCCGGACATCCTCCAGGCCGAGCATAACCTCAAGGCCGCCAACGCCAACATTGGCGCGGCGCGGGCAGCGTTTTTCCCGAGCATCAGCCTGACCGCCAATGCCGGAACCCTGAGCCCCGACCTGTCCGGTCTATTCAATGGCGGTTCCGGCACCTGGCTGTTCCAGCCGCAGATCAACCTGCCGATCTTCAACGCCGGCAGCCTGCGTGCCAGCCTGGATTACTCGAAAATCCAGAAAGACATCGGCGTGGCGAACTACGAGAAGTCCATCCAGACCGCCTTCCAGGAAGTCGCCGACGGCCTGGCCGCACGCCAGACCTACACCCAGCAGTTGCAGGCTCAGCGTGATTTCGTCAGCGCCAACCAGGATTACTACCGCCTGGCCGAGCGTCGCTACCGCATCGGCGTCGACAGCAACCTGACCTTCCTCGATGCCCAGCGCCAGCTGTTCAGCGCCCAACAGGTGCTGATCACCGACCGTCTGGCGCAACTGGTCAGCGCAGTCAATCTGTACAAGGCCCTCGGTGGTGGCTGGAACGAACAGACCGCGAAAAACGAGCCGGTGAAAGAAGAAGCGCCGAAGATGAAGTACTTCTGATAGCGCTGTGAAAACAAAAAGCCCACCGATTGGTGGGCTTTTTGTTGGTTGCGGGAAAAGGAGAGTTGTTCTTTATGGCCCCATCGCCAGCAGGCTGGCTCCCACATTCGACCGCATTTTTTCTGCAAAAACCCGGTTACCTGTGGGAGCGAGCCTGCTCGCGATGGCATTCTTTGCGCTACATCAACGTTTGATGTACCGCCGCCATCGCGGGCAAGCCACACTCCCACAGGGTTCTTCGGTGAACACAACACTGGCATGACACCGCAAAACTGTGGGAGCGTGGCTTGCCCGCGATGACGTCAGTTCAGTCGCCGAAAATCTCGGGGATCACTCCCGCGATTCAACCCCCAACTCATCCCACACCGACTCCGCCAGGTGGAACGTCGCGTTGGCCGCCGGGATGCCGCAGTAGATCGCGCTCTGCATGATCACTTCCTTGATCTCGCCGCGGCTGACGCCGTTGTTGGCGGCCGCGCGCAAATGAAGCTTGAGCTCACCTTCGCGATTCATGCCAATCAACATGGCGATGGTGATCAGGCTGCGGGTATGGCGCGGCAGGCCCGGGCGGGTCCAGATGTCACCCCAGGCGTGGCGGGTGATCATCTCCTGAAACTCCGAGTTGAACTCGGTCAGGGTAGTCAGACTGCGGTCAACGTGGGCATCGCCAAGTACCGCGCGGCGGACTTTCATACCCTCGTCGTAGCGTTGTTTCTCGTCCACGAAATGCCCCTCAGTCAGCCAGCAAAAAAGCCAGTACCCGCTCGCTGAACGCGTCGCCGGCCTGGACGTTGGACAGGTGTGCAGCGTAGAACTCGGCGTATTCGGCGCCTTCTACGTGCTCCTGGATGAAGTGCCCACCGGACGGTGGCGTCACCGCATCTTCAGTACCGGCGATCACCAGCAACGGCACCTTGATCGATGACAACTGATCGCGAAAATCGGCATCGCGTACGGCCGCGCAATTGGCGGCATAGCCTTCTGGCGAAGTGGCCGCGAGCATATCGGTAATGCGCTTGGCGGCCGCCGGATTCGCCTCGGAAAAGTCCGGGGTAAACCAGCGCGCGATCGACGCATCGCGCAAGGCGACCATGGCTGCCTGGCCATCACGCAGCACGGTTTCGATGCGCGGATTCCATATCGATGGATCGCCGATTTTCGCCGCGGTGTTGCACACCACCAATTTGTTCAGACGCTCGCCGGCGTTGATCCCCAGCCACTGGCCGATCAAACCGCCCATGGACAGACCGCAGAAATGTACGCGCTCGATGTGCAGCGCATCCAGCAGCGCCAAAACATCGTGGCCCAGTTGCTCGATGCTGTAAGGCCCCGGGGTTACCAGCGATTTTCCGTGACCGCGAGTATCGATACGCAGCACACGGTAATGCTCGGTGAACGCGGCAATTTGCGCGTCCCACATATGCAGGTCGGTACCCAGGGAGTTGGACAGCACCAGTACCGGCGCATCGACCGGTCCGTCGAGTTGGTAGTGCAGTTCGCCCTCGGCGAGTTGTACAAAAGCCACAGCAATCTCCTTCAGGCAGTCAATGCAGAATGTTCGGCCACCGCTCGCTCGACCCAGGTTCTGGCCTGACCGAGATAATGTGCGGGGTCCAGCAGATGATCGAGTTCGACCGCCGACAATTCGGCAGTCACTTGCGGCTCGTCGCCGAGTACCGCGCGCAGATGACGTTGTTCGGCCACGGCGCGTTTGCAGCATTGTTCCAACAGATGATGCGCGGTGTCGCGCCCCACCCTTTGTGCAAGGACGATGCTCACCGCTTCGGCGAGCACCAGGCCCTGGGTCAAATCGAGGTTGCGGGCCATGCGTTCGGCGTCCACCTCCAGCCCGCCCGTCACCAGCAGCGCCTGCTTGAGGCTGCCGGATACCAGGCAACAAATCTCCGGCAGGGTTTCCCACTCGGCATGCCACAGGCCGAGGCTGCGCTCGTGCTCCTGGGGCATGGCGCTGAACAGGGTCGAGATCAGGCCCGGCACGCGCGTCGCCGCACCGATCAGCACCGCCGCGCCGACTGGATTGCGTTTATGCGGCATGGTTGAAGATCCGCCCTTGCCCGGCGCCGAAGGCTCAAACACTTCGCCGGCTTCGGTCTGCATCAACAGACTGATGTCGCGCCCGAGTTTGCCCAGGCTGCCGGCGATCAGCCCGAGTACCGAGCCGAACTCCACCAGGCGATCTCGCTGGGTGTGCCAGGGTTGCTCGGGCAGCGTCAGTTGCAGCTCCTCGGCCAGCGCTTGCGCTATCGGCATCGCCTGCTTGCCGAGGGCCGCGAGGGTTCCGGAGGCGCCGCCGAATTGCAGCACCAGCAGACGCGGCTTAAGTTCCTGCAGTCGCTGACGGCTGCGGGTCACCGCGCCCAGCCAACCGGCGATTTTCATGCCGAGGGTGACCGGCGTCGCGTGCTGCAACCAGGTGCGTCCGGCCAGTGGCGTGGCCACGTAACGCTGAGCCTGGGTGGCCAGGGTTTGGCCCAGTTGGGCCAGATCGCTGTCGATCAACTCGAGTGCGCGGCGCAGTTGCAGCACCAATCCGCTGTCCATCACATCCTGACTGGTGGCGCCCAGATGCACATAGCGCTCGGCTTCGGCATTGCTCGCGGCGATGTGCCTGCCCAGCGCCTTGACCAATGGGATCGCCGAATTACCGGCCGTGGCAATCGCCTCGCCGAGGGCCGAAAAATCGTAATGCCCGGCCTGGCAGGCCGCTTCGATCGGTGCCACCGCCGTGTGCGGAATCAGCCCGACCCGCGCCTGGGCCCTGGCCAGCGCCGCTTCGAAATCGAGCATGGCCTGAACCCGGCCCTGATCGCAAAACACGTCACGCATATCGCGAGCAGTGAAATAGGCATCGAACAATTGATTGCCCGGTCGCTGATTCATAAACAGTTCCTGCAGGCGCGGGCCGCTCGGGCCCGCGGGTATGGATCAAAGGTCGTGATGTAAATACTTCGCCTGTTTGGGCAGGCGCAGGCTGAACAGGAACGCTATGGCCATCATCACCGTCACGTACCAGTAGAAGGAGTTTTCCATGCCTACCGCTTTGAGGCTCAAGGCAACATACTCCGCCGAACCGCCGAAAATAGCATTCGCTACCGCATACGCCAGGCCGACACCCAGGGCGCGGACTTCAGGCGGAAACATCTCGGCTTTTACCAGGCCGCTGATCGAGGTGTAGAAACTGACGATCGCCAGCGCCACGGTAATCAGCACAAAGGCCAGGAACGGACTGCTGACACTTTTGAGGCTCAGCAGAATCGGCACGGTGCACAGTGTGCCGAGGGCGCCGAACCACAGCATCGAGTTACGTCGACCGATCTTGTCCGCAAGCATGCCGAAAATCGGCTGCATGCACATATACAGGAACAGCGCGCCGGTCATGATGTAGCTGGCGGTCTTGGCGTGCATGCCAGCGGTGTTCACCAGGTATTTCTGCATGTAGGTGGTGAACGTATAGAAAATCAGCGAGCCACCGGCGGTGTAGCCAAGCACGGTAATGAACGCCGCCTTGTGGTCGCGAAACAGCGCACGGATGCTGCCGGCGTCCTTGTTTTCGCGCATTTCCTTGCTGGAGGTTTCTTTCAGCGAACGACGCAAGAACAACGAGATCAACGCCGCCACGGCACCGACCACGAACGGAATCCGCCAGCCGTAAGCGCGCAACTCGTCTTCATTGAGGAATTGTTGCAGGATCACCACCAGCGACACCGCCAACAGTTGCCCGCCAATCAGCGTGACGTACTGGAACGAGGCGAAGAACCCGCGTTGGCCCTTGAGGGCGACTTCGCTCATGTAGGTGGCGGTAGTGCCGTACTCGCCGCCTACCGACAGACCTTGCAGCAAACGAGCAAACAGCAACATGATCGGTGCCCAGACGCCGATGTCCTTGTAGGTCGGCAGGCAAGCGATGAGCAACGAGCCGAAGCACATCATCAGAATCGAAATCAGCATCGAATTCTTGCGCCCGTGCTTGTCCGCAACACGACCGAAGATCCAGCCGCCAATCGGGCGCATCAGGAACCCGGCGGCGAATACGCCGGCGGTGTTGACCAGTTGTACCGTGGGGTTGTCGGACGGGAAAAAAGCCGGGGCGAAATAGATCGCGCAAAAGGCGTAGACGTAAAAGTCGAACCATTCGACCAGGTTGCCGGACGAGGCGCCGACAATCGCGAAGATCCGCTTGCTGCGTTCTTCGCCCGTGTAGAGAGCTGGAGTAGCGGTGGGAGTTGTCATTGTTTACTTTCTCAATGGGGACCGTGAGAGTCTAGACACACTTTGCAACAGTCCCGTTCCGCAGCACTGAAACATCAAAAGATGCAGCCTGCGGCAGCGCCTACATGGGTACGGCATCCACCCTGTAGGAGCTGCCGCAGGCTGCGATCTTTTGATCTTGACCTTGATAATCCGCCATCAGAGCTCGTCAGACGCGCTCGATAGCCAAAGCCAGACCTTGGCCGACGCCGACGCACATGGTCGCCAGACCTTTCTTGCCACCGGTTTTTTCCAGCTGATGCAACGCCGTCAGTACCAGCCGTGCACCGCTCATGCCCAACGGGTGTCCCAAGGCAATCGCGCCACCGTTCGGGTTGACCTGAGGTGCGTCGTCCGCCAGTCCCAATTCCCGCAGCACCGCCAAGCCCTGGCTGGCGAAGGCTTCATTGAGCTCGATCACGTCGAAGTCGCTGACCGCCAGACCGAGGCGCTCGGTCAGTTTGCGCACGGCCGGCACCGGACCGATGCCCATGACTCGCGGAGCCACACCGGCACTGGACATGCCCAACACTTTGGCACGAGCAGTCAGACCGTGTTTCTTCACGGCTTCAGCCGAAGCCAGGATCAACGCGGCAGCACCGTCGTTGACACCCGAGGCATTGCCCGCCGTAACGGTTTTGTCCGGGCCGTTGACCGGCTTCAGCCTGGTCAGGGCTTCGAGGGTGGTGTCGGCGCGCGGATGTTCATCTTGGCTGACCACGGTTTCACCCTTCTTGTGGGCAATGCGCACTTCGACGATTTCTTCGGCGAAGAATCCGGCGGCTTGTGCGACGGCAGTGCGCTGCTGACTGCGCAGGGCGAAAGCGTCCTGATCCTCGCGAGAAACTTCGTAGTCATCGGCGACGTTGTCAGCGGTCTGCGGCATTGCGTCGACGCCGTACTGGGCCTTCATCAGCGGGTTGATAAAGCGCCAGCCAATGGTGGTGTCTTCAAGCTTCATGTTGCGCGAGAACGCAGCATCAGCCTTGCCCATCACGAACGGCGCACGGGACATCGACTCGACGCCACCGGCGATCGCCAGCTCCATTTCGCCGCTGGCAATGGCGCGGAACGCGGTGCCGATAGCGTCCATGCCCGAAGCGCAGAGGCGATTGAGGGTCACGCCCGGAATAGTGTCCGGCAGCCCCGCCAACAGCAGCGCCATGCGCGCCACGTTGCGGTTGTCTTCACCGGCCTGGTTGGCGCAGCCGAGGAACACCTCGTCCACTGCATTCCAGTCCACCGAGGGGTTGCGCTCCATCAGCGCCTTGATCGGCACGGCGGCCAGGTCGTCGGCGCGAACCGTCGACAAACCACCGCCGAAACGGCCGATGGGGGTACGAATCGCGTCGCAGATATAAACGTCACGCATCACGCTTCTCCGGGGGCTTGACCGTGGGCGGCCGCAGTGCGGGCTTCCAGATCACGCAAGGCTGTCAGCTCAACGATCGTCGGCTCAGCGGTTTGTTCAACGCTGTCAGCAAAACGAATGGCCCAACCGGTGGCGGCTACCACTTGCTCGCGGGTCACGCCCGGGTGCAGCGCGGTGACCACGAACTCATGGGTGCCCTCCTCCGGTTCCATGATGCACAGGTCGGTAATGATGCCGACCGGACCTGCGCCCGGCAGGCCGAGACGCTTGCGCGAATCGCCGCCCTCGCCATGACCGACCGAGGTGATGAAATCGAGCTTGTCGACAAATGAACGCGCCGACTGCTTGAGGATAATCAGTACGCTCTTGGCGGAACCGGCAATCTCCGGCGCGCCACCGGCACCCGGCAGGCGGACCTTCGGCGAATGGTAGTCACCCACCACCGTGGTATTGATGTTGCCGAAACGGTCGACCTGCGCAGCGCCCAGGAAACCGACGTCAATGCGACCGCCCTGCAGCCAGTAGCGAAAAATCTCACCGGTCGGAACCACGGTGTCAGCGGTTTCCGCCAACTCACCGTCACCGATCGACAGCGGCAGTACGCTCGGCTTGGCACCAATCGGACCCGATTCGTAAATCAGGACTACGTCCGGCGAAGAAGTCAGCCGCGCCAGGTTGGCCGCTTTCGACGGCAGGCCGATACCCACGAAGCACACCGAACCGTTCTTCAAACGGCGGGCGGCGGCGACGGTCATCATTTCATTGGTGGTGTAAGTCATTACTTCGCCTCCGAAGCGGCGGCCAGTTTGGCCTGGAACTCGCTGAAGTCAGCGCTGCCATGGATGTACTCGTTGATCCACGCGGTGAAGGTTTCACGATCGCGGGCAATCGGGTCCCAGGCCTGATAGAAGCGGTTGTCACGTTCGGTGTAACCGTGTGCGTAGGACGGATGCGCGCCACCTGGCACATGGCAGACCGCGCTCAACGCCCAGGTCGGCAATACGCAAGCATTCATCGGCGCATTGAGGTCGTCGACGATTTCTTCAACGGTGACAATGCAGCGCTTGGCAGCCAGGGCAGCTTCTTTCTGCACGCCGAGGATGCCCCAGAGCAACACGTTGCCTTTACGGTCGGCTTTCTGCGCGTGAATCACGGTGATATCCGGGCGAACCGAAGGCACGGCGGCCAGCACTTCACCGGTGAACGGGCAAGTAACAGTTTTGATCAGCGGGTTGACCTTCGGCAAATCGGAACCGGCGTAGGCACGCAGTACCGCGAACGGCAAGCCGGAAGCGCCGGCGACGTAGGCGTTGGCCAGGTCGGCATGGCTGTGTTCTTCGATTTCCAGCGCGTGCGGCCACTGCTTTTCCACTGCATCACGCAGACGGTGCAGCGAACCGACACCCGGGTTGCCGCCCCAGGAGAAAATCAGTTTGCGGGCACAGCCAGCACCGATCAACTGGTCGTAGATCAGGTCAGGGGTCATGCGTACCAGCGTCAGGTCTTTCTTGCCCTGGCGAATGATTTCGTGGCCCGCAGCTGTCGGGATCAGGTGAGTGAAGCCTTCGAGCGCGACGGTATCGCCGTCGTTTACGAATTGCTTCACCGCGTCGTGCAGCGAAAGGATTTCAGCCATGGGGCAGGCTCCCGTTGTTATTAACTGCCAGTCTAAGAAAAAGGCGCGATGCGCGCGCCGGAATGCCTGAAGGTTAAGCTTCTGAAAAAGCGCAAACAATCCGATAATCGACTAACCGTTCGATAATCGAACAAATTGTTGTTTGGCTATCGATCCTTTGAATAGCATCGCGGGCAAGCCCGCTCCCACAGGTTGACGCGTAATCCTTGTGGGAGCGGGCTTGCCCGCGAAGAGGCCATCAAAATCACTAGAGATAGCGGATTAGAACATCAGGTCGCATCCGCATGACTGACCATGCCCTTGATGACCACCGCAGTAGTCGCCAGCGCCGCCGGAATCACCAGTGCCGTAAGCACTTGCTCGAAGTTCCAGCCCAGGCCCAACAACGTCGCGCCCATCCAGGCGCCAAGGATTGCACCAAAGCGGCCGATCCCGAGCATCCACGACACCCCGGTGGCGCGTCCCTGGGTCGGATAGAATCGCGCCGCCAGCGACGGCATGGCCGATTGCGCGCCGTTGACACACATTCCGGCCACCAGCACCAGGGTCGCCAACAGTGTGATATTGCCCAGGCTCTGCCCTACCGCGTAGGCAAATACCCCGGCCAACAAGTAGAAACTGCCGATGACCTTGTGCGGATTGAACCGGTCCATCGCCCAACCCACACCCACCGCGCTCAATACACCGCCGAACTGGAACAGCGCGCCGATGAACGCCGACTGCTCCATGCTCGCGCCGCTGTCACGCATCAGGGTCGGCAACCAACTGGTCAACAGATAAACGATCACCAGGCCCATGAAGTAAGTAAGCCATAGCAACAAGGTGCCGACGCTATAGGTGCCGGAGAAGATCACCGCAAACACATTGCGCGCCTTCACGGTTTTCTGTTCCGGCACGCTGAAGCTCGATGCCTGGGCCACTACCGTCGGATCTATCGGCGCCAGCGCCTTGCGCACTTTGTCCGTACCGCGGTTGCGCACAACCAGATAACGCGCCGACTCCGGCAGCCAGAGCAGCAAAACGAAAGCCAGGATCAGCGGCAGGACCCCGCCGATCAGTAGCAGACTGTGCCAGCCGAACGCCGGTATGAGTTTGGCCGAAATGAATCCACCACCGGCCATACCCAGGTTGAAGCCGCAGAACATGCTGGTCACCAGCAGGGATTTCTTGCGCTCCGGGGTGTACTCCGACAGCAGGGTCGTGGCGTTTGGCATACCGGCGCCCAGCCCAAGGCCGGTGAGGAAGCGCAACACCAACAACTGTTCGACGTTAGTGCTATAGGCCGAAGCCAGGCTGAAAGCACCAAACAGCAGCACTGCCCCGACCAGCACGAGTTTTCGCCCGAAGCGGTCCGCCAGCGGGCCCGAGCCCAATGCGCCGAAGACCATGCCGATCAAGGCTGCACTCATCACCGGCCCGAGGCTGGCGCGGTCTATGCCCCAGTCCTGGGACAAGGCCGGCGCAATGAAACCCATGGCGGCAGTGTCGAGGCCATCGAGAAAGACAATCAGGAAACACAGGATTACCACTCGCCACTGGTAGCGCGAGATGGGCTGGGCATTGATGAAAGACTGCACGTCGAGGCAGTTTCCAACAGCAGACTGAGGCTGGTTCATTGTTTTTATTCCACGGATCGCGGTCGAACGGGTGCCAACCGAAGCTGGCGCTGCCGCGACATTAATGAGCCAGAGGAAATAGCGTCAATTCGATAAACGCAACTGCGTGCGATTATCGAACAGCTTAGGCGAACAGTTGAGCGCTGAGTTCACGGCTGGCACTCAACAGGCCAGGCAGGAAACGTTGCTCCAGTTCATTTCGACTGACCCGACCGGCATGGGTACTGACATTGAGGGCGGCAACTACCTGGCCCGATGTGTCGTACACCGGGACGGCAATCGACCGCAGCCCCTGCTCAAGCTCCTGATCGACGATGCACCAGCCCTGCTGCCGTACCTCTTGCAGGCATTCGAGCAACGCCTCGGGGGTATGGATGGTGCGGCTGGTCTTGGCTTGCAGTTCGGCATGATCGAGGTATTCGCCCAGGGACGTGTCATCCAGTGCGGCAAGCAGGATCCGCCCCATCGACGTGCAGTAGGCCGGCAAGCGCCCACCTACCGACAAGTCCACGGAAATCAGGCGCTGGGTGGTCGCCGACCGGGCGATGTACAAAATATCGTCACCCTCCAGGGTGGCCATGTTGCAGGCCTCATGGAGTTGTTCGCTCATGCGGTCCAGATAAGGCTGGGCGGAAACCGCCAGCGGAGTCGAAGACACATAGGCATGGCCGAGAGTGAGCACTTTGGGCAACAACGAGTAGGTGCGGCCGTCGGTGGTGGCATAACCGAGCTTGATCAAGGTGTGCAGGCAACGTCGCACCGCGGCACGGGGGATTTCCGTACGATGGCTGATCTGCGCGATGGTCAGGTGGCGCTTGCGCTCCTGAAACGCTTGCACTACCGCCAGGCCCCGGGCCAGCGACGTCATGAAGTCGGGGTCGCCGGTGAGCGCTTGAATCCGCTTGGCTGGCGAAGCAACGATGGGTGGAGCCACTGAAGTGAATGAGTTACGCATTTGATCGTTCATACCAGGTCATTTCCCATTCGAATCAGCGGCCATTACAAGGGTCCGATGCCCGCCCCTGCAAGTCTGCCCGGGCATAATTGGGCGATTATCGAACCACCGTCCGATAATCGCATTCTGCCATTTACAAGGGCCCGGCGCGACACGCCAGGCAGCGTTATTACAATTTTTCACAACGGTGCGGAAAAAATTAATCGGATGATCAAGCTTCCGTAACTTGTTCGACTTAATGGCGTCAGAAACGCATCGCCAGAAGTAGAAATCCCCCGCTGGGCTAGTTAGCCGATAGTTGCCAGCAGACACAGGCTCACACATCATGATTGACTTTTAACTCGTCAGAGATAGTGTTCTACAAATCGGACGCTATAATAGAACTCAGGAACGATTCGGTTTTTTACTTGCCGAATACGTTATCCGGCAGCAGGATGTTCCATCGCTGCTGCCCCCCGGCAAGCGCCTGACACTCACTGTACAAGTTTTGCCAGTGCGTTCGCTGAAACAGGAATCTGACGCTGCGTCAGCTATTTATCTCTGGTGCCGTAGCCGCCTGCGACATGGAAGTATTGCTCACACTGTCGTTAAACCGATGCCCTGAAGGGCGTTGTCGTATCGATGAGCGTGGTCAATGCATTGGATGCAGCGCGTTTCACCAGAATCATCTCAACTCAATCAGGTAGCACTGTGACGAAAGACGAACTGCGCGCGGAACTTGAGCGCCAGGAACAACGTTACAAGGAAGTTTACGGCGGAGAAGTCACCACTTACGCCGCTCAGCCCGAACCGGAGCGCAAACCCTGGCGTAAACGCGCCACCGTTCAGGACCAGGCATTCACTCAAGAATTGCAAAAAATGGAAAAGGAACTCAAAGCCGAAGAGCCATGATCTCTTGGGCCTGATCCTTAAAAGGGCAGCCTCTGCGCTCGTTAAAAGCGGGATGTATCGACGTTGCCTTTCGCGCCCGCTACGAGCGGGCGGTGGTCTCTTGCTGCGCCAGATCAAACAAAATGCTGATATCTGACTACCTTCTCAGATATTTCATACAAGCATTGATGCCCCCGCGTCTGCGCCTAAAAAACCCGGTTTCAGACGCTTTTTTTAATTAAATCAAAGCGTTGAAAACCAGGGCAAACCCCTTTGCCTTGGGGCTCATCTGCAAAAAAAATCGTTGATGGATGTTACCGATGAGCAGCTAGTGCATCGATTTGCAGTCTTTTCTGGCATAATCGCGCCCCCTTATGACCGGGTCAGAAAACCTTCATGATCGATTTATTCAGCGGACTGGATGCTTGGGTGCTTGTGAGCCTCTTGCTCGCCCTGGCCTTTGTCCTCGCCTTCGAGTTCATCAACGGCTTTCATGACACCGCAAACGCGGTGGCAACTGTTATCTACACCAAAGCCATGCCGCCTCATCTGGCGGTGTTCTTTTCCGGTGTGTTCAACTTCCTCGGCGTGCTGCTGGGCGGGGTCGGCGTGGCGTATGCCATCGTCCACCTGTTGCCGGTAGAGCTGCTGATCAATGTGAATACCGGACACGGGCTGGCCATGGTGTTCTCGTTGCTCGCCGCCGCCATCGCCTGGAACCTGGGCACCTGGTACTTCGGTATCCCGGCTTCCAGCTCGCACACTCTGATCGGTTCGATCCTCGGTGTCGGCCTGGCCAACGCCCTGATCAACGACATTCCGTTGGCCGATGGTGTGAACTGGCAGAAAGCGATCGATATCGGCGCCTCGCTGGTGTTCTCGCCCATGGCCGGCTTCCTCATCGCGGCCCTGGTGCTGATTGCGTTGAAATGGTGGCGACCGCTGTCGAAGATGCACAAGACACCGGAACAACGCCGCAAGATCGACGACAAAAAGCATCCGCCATTCTGGAACCGCCTGGTCCTGGTGATTTCGGCAATGGCCGTGAGCTTTGTGCACGGTTCCAACGATGGCCAGAAAGGTATCGGCCTGATCATGCTGGTGTTGATCGGTATCGTACCGGCACAGTTCGTACTCGACCTGAACAGCACTACTTATCAGATCGAGCGGACTCGCGACGCCACTCTGCACCTGAGCCAGTTCTATAAGCGTAATGAGGCAACCCTGGGTGAATTCCTCGCCTTGGGCAAAAGTGTGGAAGGCGATCTGCCGGAGAAGTTCCGCTGCAACCCGAAGCAGACTGAGCCGACCATCACCGCTTTGCTCGGCACCCTCAAGGGTGTAGCCGACTACCACTCGATGCCAGCCGAGAGCCGCATCGAGGTGCGTCGCTACCTGCTCTGCCTGGACGACACGGCGAAAAAAGTCAGCAAGCTGCCTGAACTTTCGGCCCGGGAAAAGGCTGACCTGGACAAGCTGCGCAAAGACCTGACTACCACCACCGAATACGCCCCGTTCTGGGTGATTCTGGCGGTTGCCCTGGCCCTGGGCCTGGGCACCATGGTGGGCTGGAAGCGAGTCGTGCTGACCATCGGCGAGAAAATCGGCAAGCAAGGAATGACTTACTCCCAGGGCATGTCGGCACAGATCACCACCGCCACCCTGATCGGCATGGCCAACATCTTCAGCCTGCCAGTATCGACTACCCACGTGCTGTCCTCGGGCGTGGCCGGCACCATGGTCGCCAACAAGAGCGGCCTGCAAGGCGGTACCGTCAAGACGATCCTGCTGGCCTGGGTATTGACCCTGCCAGCTACCGTGGCCTTGTCCGCCGGATTGTTCTGGCTGGCGTCGAAGGCATTGGGCAGCTGATTCATCGCTGCAATGAAAAAGGCGCGCTCCGCAAGGACCGCGCCTTTTTTATTGTCATTTTCCTGTTGCAGTAGCCGGCTTGCGGACGTTAGCGCTTGCAAGATTGTCATCGCCGACAAGCCGGCTCCTGCAAAGAATCGTCGACTGCAAATAACAGGCAAAAAAAAAGGCAACCGAAGTTGCCCAAAATGCCTTGCGTGCCCATTACATCCAGAAAGGCTGGCGGTTATTTCCGCTTTTGCGAATCTTTCCAGATAAACAATCCGAATCCTGCAAAAAATACAAACATGAGGCTGACCGTCAGCACTCCGGCGAACACAACGTTGTCGAAAAACATGACTCGTCTCCTGCATCTGCCTTGTTGCGATGGAGCTAAGTTAAACAATCAGGCAGGAGAAAATATTGACCGGGATCAATGTCGGCCATAACAGGGAAGGAGGAAGGGAAAAGTTTGACCCGCATCAATAAATGCGGGGGGGATTTCAGCGTTTTTTCGGTTTGTTTTTCGGCTTTTTCTTCGCCTTGCCCAGCGGCATGGCCTGTTCGAACGCCTGGCGTACTTCATTGAGCCGCTTTTCGTTGAGGTCATGAACACGTTTGGCGCGTTCAGCATTGAGGTCGATCAGCTTGTCGTCTTGGCTCATGGCAATCTGTGCATCACAAGAGATGAAATTCAGCCAGCACGTTGTCCGGCAGCTATAGACCAATAATGCGGTCTGACGGCAGCGCTGACCAGCCGTGTGATCAAATCTCGATATCGACCCACAACCCCTGACGTGGCTGCTCCTCCATCAGGGGGGCCACGGGCACGGTGTTGTCAGCATTGAGCTCGTCGCCGGGAATCGCCAGATACGCCTCGGGATCTTCGTCGGCTTCACGACGGCGCCGTTCCTGCTCTTGCTTGCGGCGCTGCTCCTCACGCAGAAGTAACGCGGCCTCTTCTGGATCGCGCTTTTGCAGGTTAATCGTGCTGTCACTGGAGCTTTCCTGCGCCGGTACCACCGGAGGAATGTCCGGACGCTGGCGGATCGGGTCATGTTGCGAGGTGATCGGCACGGCACTCAAGGGCAGCATCGGTAGCAGCATGGTTATCAGTCTCCTGTCAGCAGGCTGTCGGCTGCGGGGATGTCGACTTGAGCCTTCGGTCGCAAACTGTGATGCGGTTGGCACCTGTGGTGCTGGCGCAAGCTACGATCTTTTCAGGTATCGAAGAACCGAAGATCGTAGCCTGCGCCAGCTTCCACATGAGTATTCCTTTGGTCTGCAGCCGCGATTCCGTTAAGATAGCCCGCTTTTTCAAGGTGGGAGTCAGGCAGCATGGCGCAGCAGTATCAACCGGGGCAACGCTGGATCAGTGACAGCGAAGCCGAGCTGGGATTGGGCACCGTTCTGGCACAGGACGGCCGCTTGTTGACCGTGCTCTACCCGGCCACTGGCGAGACTCGCCAGTACGCGCTACGGAATGCGCCCCTGACCCGCGTGCGATTTTCGCCGGGTGACTCCATCACTCACTTCGAGGGCTGGAAACTGACCGTACAGGAAGTCGACGACGTCGACGGCCTGCTGGTCTACCACGGCCTCAACGCGCAGAACGAAGTGGTCACCCTGCCGGAAACCCAGCTGTCGAACTTCATTCAGTTCCGTCTGGCCAGCGACCGTTTGTTCGCAGGACAGATCGACCCGCTCGCCTGGTTCTCCCTGCGCTACAACACCCTGGAACATACCAGCCGGCAGTTGCAGTCTGCCCTTTGGGGCCTGGGTGGCGTGCGTGCGCAACCGATCGCGCACCAGCTGCACATTGCCCGTGAAGTGGCCGACCGAATCGCGCCACGTGTTCTGCTGGCCGACGAAGTAGGCCTGGGTAAAACCATCGAGGCCGGCCTGGTGATCCATCGCCAACTGCTCTCGGGCCGTGCCGGCCGTGTGCTGATCCTGGTTCCGGAAAACCTGCAGCACCAATGGCTGGTGGAGATGCGTCGCCGCTTCAACCTGCAGGTCGCGCTGTTCGACGAAGAACGCTTCATCGAAAGCGATGCCACCAACCCGTTCGAAGACACCCAGCTTGCCCTGGTTGCACTCGAGTGGCTGGTCGATGACGAGAAAGCCCAGGACGCCCTGTTCGCGGCCGGCTGGGATTTGATGGTGGTCGACGAAGCGCACCACCTGGTGTGGCACGAAGACAAGGCCAGCCCGGAATACACACTGGTCGAGCAGCTCGCTGAAACGATCCCGGGCGTGCTGCTGCTGACCGCGACACCGGAACAACTGGGTCAGGACAGCCACTTCGCCCGTCTGCGCCTGCTCGACCCGAACCGTTTCCATGACCTGCACGCCTTCCGTGCCGAGAGCGAAAACTATCGTCCGGTGGCCGAAGCCGTTCAGGAATTGCTGGACAAGGGGCGCCTGTCGCCTGAAGCGCACCAGACCATTCACGGCTTCCTCGGCAACGAAGGCGAAGCCCTGCTGGCCGCGGTCAACGATGGCGATATCGAAGCCAGCGCCCGTCTGGTCCGCGAATTACTGGATCGTCATGGCACCGGCCGCGTGCTGTTCCGTAACACCCGTGCTGCCGTGCAGGGTTTCCCGGAGCGCAAGCTACACCCGTACCCGCTGCCGTGCCCCGACGAATACCTTGAGCTGCCACTGGGCGATCACGCCGAACTGTATCCGGAAGTCAGCTTTCAGGCCCAGCCGGACGCCAACGAAGAAGAACGCTGGTGGAAATTCGACCCGCGCGTCGAGTGGCTGATCGACCAGTTGAAGATGCTCAAGCGCACCAAGGTGCTGGTAATCTGCGCCCATGCGGAAACCGCCATGGACCTGGAAGATGCCCTGCGCGTGCGCTCCGGCATCCCGGCCACGGTGTTCCACGAGGGCATGAACATCCTCGAGCGTGACCGCGCCGCTGCTTACTTCGCCGACGAAGAATTTGGCGCACAAGTACTGATCTGCTCGGAAATCGGCAGTGAAGGTCGCAACTTCCAGTTCTCCCATCACCTGGTGCTGTTCGACCTGCCGTCTCACCCGGACCTGCTGGAACAACGTATCGGTCGTCTGGACCGGATCGGCCAGAAACATGTGATCGAACTGCACGTGCCATACCTGGAAACCAGCCCGCAAGAGCGCCTGTTCCAGTGGTACCACGAAGCGCTGAACGCGTTCCTCAATACCTGCCCGACCGGCAACGCCCTGCAGCATCAGTTCGGCCCACGCCTGTTGCCGCTGCTCGAAGAAGCCGACGATGGCGAGTGGCAAGCGCTGATCGACGAGGCTCGCAGCGAACGTGAGCGCCTGGAAGCCGATCTGCACACCGGTCGTGACCGTCTGCTGGAACTCAATTCCGGCGGCGCGGGCGAAGGCGATGCCCTGGTGGAGGACATTCTTGAGCAGGACGACCAGTTCACTCTGCCGATCTACATGGAAACCCTGTTCGACGCATTCGGCATCGACAGCGAAGACCATTCGGAAAACGCCCTGATCCTCAAGCCGAGCGAAAAAATGCTCGACGCCAGCTTCCCGCTGGGTGACGACGAAGGCGTGACCATCACTTACGACCGCAACCAGGCGCTGTCTCGCGAAGACATGCAGTTCATCACCTGGGAACACCCGATGGTCCAGGGTGGCATGGATCTGGTTCTGTCCGGTTCCATGGGCAACACCGCCGTGGCATTGATCAAGAACAAGGCGCTCAAGCCTGGCACCGTGTTGCTGGAACTGCTGTATGTCAGCGAAGTGGTTGCCCCGCGCTCGCTGCAACTGGGCCGTTACCTGCCGCCGGCCGCCCTGCGCTGCCTGCTCGACACCAACGGCAACGATTTGGCGGCGCGCGTCGCGTTCGAAACCCTGAACGATCAGCTGGAGAGCGTGCCGCGTGCCAGCGCCAACAAGTTCATCCAGGCCCAGCGCGATCAGCTGACACCGCGTATCAACGCCGGTGAAGCGAAAATCCTGCCTCGTCACGCCGAGCGCGTGGCTGAAGCGCAGCGTCGCCTGGCCGCCGATACCGACGAAGAACTGGCGCGCCTGACCGCGTTGCAAGCAGTCAACCCGACCGTGCGTGACAGCGAACTGGTTGCCCTGCGCAAACAGCGCGAGCAAGGCCTGGCGATGCTCGACAAGGCTGCGCTGCGACTGGAAGCGATTCGGGTGTTGGTGGCGGGTTAAGTCCCCATCTGCATCGCAGTAACAAGAAGCCCGCAGTGATGCGGGCTTTTTTTTCAGATCAAACGATCGCAGCTTCTGACCAGATCCCCACTGCAGGAGCGAGCTTGCTCGCGATGAGCGCCCAGACAACGCGGGCATTCAGAAAGGCCGCGTTATCGTTAACGACCATCGCGAGCAGGCTCGCTCCTACAGGAGATCGAGTGTTCCCTGTGGTTGCCGCAGGCTGCGATCTTTTGATCTTATGCCGTCGCCGCAGCAACCCCGGGCTCAACCACCGCCCCCAGCCCCTCTTTCATCCGCTTGGCATCGCGTACAAAACACCGAGACGCCAACACCAGAAACACCATGGTGAAAAACAGCGCCACAGGAATCAGGTACATCGCGTCATGCAGGCCTACGGCCTTGAACGCCTCGGTCATCTGTTCGGCACCCGCCGCCAGCATCGCCGTGTGGGCAAAGTGATCGGACAAGGCACCGACCACCACTGGCCCCAACCCACCGCCCAACAGGTATAGCCCGGCAAAGAACAAAGCCATGGCGGTGGCCCGCAAGCGCGGCTCGACCACATCCTGAATTGCCGTGTAAACGCAGGTATAGAAGTTATAGGCAAACAGCCAGCCCAGACTGAACACCGCCACGAACACGCCGATTTCTATGCGACCTGAGTGCAGCGCCCACGCTGTGCATACGGTCGAGATAATCAAACTGAACGCCGCAAACAGCAGCCGCCCGTTGGCTACCCGCTGGTGAATCTTGTCAGCGACCCAGCCGCCGATGGTCAGTCCGAACAAACCGGTGACACCAACGATTACACCCGTTGCCACCGCAGCTTCCTGCAACGGCATCAAGAAGTAGCGCTGGAGCATCGGCACCAGAAACGAGTTGCAGGCATAGGTGGCGAAATTGAAGCAGAGGCCGGCCATTACCAGCCAAAGGAACGTAGGCACCGCCAGTACCCGGCGGATCGGCCGGTCCACGCGTTCTTGCGAAACCTGCACGCTCTCGGCGGCGCCGCGTTTTGGCTCTTTGATGAAGAACATGAAGATTGCGAGGATCAGCCCCGGCACCGCTGCGATGAAGAAAGGCGCACGCCAGCTGTCGAATGCCTTGACCATCGCGCCGATGGTGAAGAACGCCAGCAGCAGGCCCAACGGCAGTCCGAGCATGAAAATGCCCATGGCTCGCGCCCGACGATGAGCCGGAAACAGATCGCCGATCAGCGAGTTGGCAGCCGGTGCATAACTGGCTTCACCGATGCCGATACCCATGCGCACGACCAGGAAGCTCCAGAAACTGCCGACCATACCGTTGACCGCCGTCAGCCCGCTCCACACCGCAAGGCCCCAGCCCATCAGCTTGCTGCGCGAGCCAGTATCGGCCATACGCCCCAGTGGCAGACCGGCAATCGCGTAGACGAGGGTGAAAGCGGTGCCGATGATGCCGATCTGGAAGTCACTGAGGTGCCATTCCATGCGGATCGGTTCGATGATGATGGCCGGGATGGTACGGTCGAAAAAGTTGAACAGGTTGGCCAGGAACAACAGGAACAGAATGCGCCAGGCATTCGCCGCTTGGGTCGAGTTCTGCATGGGTCCGTCTCGTTTTATTGTTATTGGGGCCTCACTGTCCCCGGAACCTGCAATCTAGACAGGCCGGTCACAGCTGTCTGTAATTATTCGTAAGGCTGATACCAGCCCATGGCGAAGACCACGTGATTGCTGGCTCCCGGGGCCCCGCAAGGGCCCAAATGTGCGGTGTTCTGTCTTGCAGCGTTGCAAACAGATGCCTGAAAAGAGAAGCGCCGGATCAATAGCACTAATCGCTATAACTGCAATAACCAAATGCTTGACACCAATATGCCACTATCGATTTGCGCTCCATGCATGCCCTCTATACTGCATGAAATTCGCCGGCGCTCATTGCCCCGGCCAGATGACCACAACGGGGCATGCTATGGAGTGGCTTGGTCTGCATTTCACTACTTCTTTACCAGAGAGTGGGCAGGTCATACTCAATTTCACACATGATCGATTCCTCGTGCTGCTGGCGTATCTGGTCGCCTGCGTCGGCTGCTTTGCCACGCCAGGCATGGCCGAGCGGGTTGCCCATGCCGAACATCCGGTCTCCAAACGACGCTGGCGCTGGGTCGGCACCGTGTGCATGGCAGGCAGAATCTGGGCCATGCATTTGATCGGTATACTGGCTTTGCAGTCAGCTATCGATATTCACTACCACCTGCCAGTGACGCTGCTTTCCCTGATCACAGCCCTGTGCGCTTCATGGCTGGCGATGAACACCTTCAGCCTCCCCGATCCGACAAACCGCCAATGCGTGGAATCCTCGACAGGGGCAGGCCTGGGCATCGCGACCATGCACTACGTGGGCATGTTCGCTGGCAACACCCGGTTCACGGTTCCTCGTGCCGCACCGCTTCATCGCCATCGCCGAGGCCAACGGCCTGATCGCCGAACTCGACAACTGGGTACTGCGCAAGGCTTGCGAAGACCTGGCCGATCTATCGCGCCAAGGCTGTGAAGAACTGCGCATCACAGTGAACTGCTCGGCCCTGAACCTGGCACGTGAAGAACTGGCAACTGAAATCGAACACGCACTGCGGGCAACGGGTGTGGCGCCCGATCGGCTGGAACTGGAAGTGACCGAAAATGCATTGATGGGCAATATCACCGAGACACTGGTGTTACTGGGCCAGATTCGCGCCCTCGGCGTGTCGCTGTCGATCGATGACTTCGGTACCGGTTACTCGTCCCTGGCCTACCTCAAGCGCCTGCCGCTCAACACCCTGAAAATCGATCGTTCTTTCCTGCAGGACATTCCCAAGTCCATCCAGGATATGGAGATCGTCCAGGCGATTATCGTCATGGCGCACACCCTTCACCTGGAGGTGGTCACCGAAGGCGTCGAAACTTTCGAGCAATACCAGTTCCTGGAGGACCATGGCTGCGACTTCGTTCAGGGCTACCTGCTCAGCCGCCCGGTGCCACTCGCCGAACTGCGTCCGGTGCTGGACGAAATCAACCAGCGCAAGTCCCCCGGCAGCCTTACACGCTTGCGCCTGGCTCACGGTACATCAGCACTAATGTAGAAGGGTCTTGTTCAAGGAATCCCTGGCTCCCATGCAGGCGCATCAACTGCGCAGCCAAGCCCGTTATCGGCGTCGCACTGCCTTGCTCGCGGGAAAACTTCACCGCAGTGTCCAGATCCTTGAGCAGGGTTCGTACGTGCCATTTGACTGGCTCGAAACGATTGTCGGCCATTTGCGGGGCGAGGATCTGCAGCGGTTTGGAATCGGCAAAACCACCGGCCAGCGCTTCGGCGATCAGGCTGGCATCAACACCGGAGCGTTCCGCCAGTGCAACCACTTCGGCAATCACCAATGCGTTACAGGCAACGATCATCTGGTTGCAGGCCTTGGTGACTTGCCCTGCCCCGACACCGCCCATGTGTGTCACGCGCTGACCCAGCTCAAGCAGCACCGGTCGAACCCGCTCCAGGTCCCGGGCTTCGCCACCGACCATGATCGCCAGGTTGCCTGCTTCGGCACCCACCACGCCTCCGGACACCGGCGCGTCCAGCCAACCCATGGCGGTCCTGCCGGCAAGCTCGGCCGCCATTTCCCGCGTGGCGTTTGGCTCCAGGCTGGAAAAATCCACCAACAGCTGGCCGCTTTGCGCCCCCTGGGCAACACCCGCTGAACCAAAAACCACTTCACGCACCACCGCGGTGTCCGCCAGGCACAACATCACCACATCCGCGTGCTGGCACAACTCGGCCGGGGTAGCGACCTGGCGCGCACCGGCTTGCACCAGTGGCTTGCACTTGGCCGGATTTCGGTTCCACACCGTCAACGGGTAACCCGCCGCGAGCAGCCGCCGGCACATCGGCAGCCCCATCAGACCGATCCCGGCAAAACCCAGCGAAGGTAGCATTGACATCATTTGGCCTCCTTTTGATTAAAGATCGCCTGATATTGGCCGATTCATCATGACTTAGGAAAGGATTCCCCCGAGTGATGCTCAGGTTGCAGCCCGAGGGTAGGGCCCAATACGCGCTGAAAAAAAGACGCGATTCAATCCGTGACGGTTGGACGACAACGAGTCGGCCAACCAACCAGCCCAGGTACATGGCGAACAATGACTTCTAAAAACAATCCGGCCACTGCGGTATCCGATCTGACGTTGAGCCCCGCGGCCAACAGCCCTTCATCCTTGAAGCCATTGCCCCCTTCCCGCCCGTTGGCAAGCCAGCAATACCTGTACTTCACCGAAACCAACACCGACCGCATCCTCGACAACCTCGACGGTCTGCGCGACATGGTGTTCCCACGCCCGCCGCATCTGGAAGGCGACAACGAACAGCACAGCGATCAGGAATTCCCGTCGGTGTGCCTGATCGGCCTGGGTCGCTGCGGCTCGAACATCGCGCTGGATGTCGCGGAACTGGTGTACAACGCCCGCAAGTTCTACCTCAACGAATTCAACAACGAAGATCGCCTGTCGCCGGACAAACGCTACGCCGAGAAGGGCTACAGCCCGGCCCAATGGATCCGCAACAACCTGCGCCTGGGCTCGAACAAAGCCTCCAAGCCAGTGTTTCTGGTCGAACCACTGGTGATGCTCGGCGACCTCGACAAAGACATCGCCGGGCGCATCCGCTTTTCGCGCAAGGGCGAAAAAAGCGGCTTCCTGCGCGACTACAGCAAAATGAAAATCATGGACTTGTCGGAAGTCCACGCCGGTGGTGCCGGTAACGCGCCGATCCTCGGCCAGTATCTGGCCAAGATCATCCTGAACAAGGACACCCAGCGTTTCTCCAGCCCCGACTGGAAAATGATTCACTCGTACCTGATCGACAGCTGCGGTATCAAGGCCAACCAGTCACGCCTGTACTTCTCGATCTTCAGTGCCGGCGGCGGTACCGGTTCTGGCATGGCCTCGGAATTCGGCCTGGCCCAGCAACACTCGTACATGAACAAGACGTTCGACACCAAGCCGATGGACGAGCACGACGGCAAAAGCGGCCATTCCTTCGTCTTCGAACCGATTTTCACCAGCGGCATCTGCGTACTGCCGAACATTTCCGATCACCGCAGTGAAATGTCCGAAGCGCTGCACATCAACGCCGGTCGCCTGCTGTGTAAATACCTGTCGGAAGAGTGGGACTTCTCCTACAACTTCGCCAATGAAGACAGCAGCGAAGCCAGCGTCATGGGCCGTATCCGCCCATGGAACGCCATGATGCTGATCTCCAACGACATCATGCGTTACGCCGAAGAAAACGATGACGGCAACATCCAGAACATCGACGTCAATGCCATGGAGAAGCACGCCAACCAGTACATCTCCCAACAGATCTTCAACATTCTGACGGCTCAGGCGGTCACGACCGACTACGACCAGAACTATTTCCGTCGCGCCGGCATCGACATCGGCGAAACCATTCGCCTGGACGCCAACGACCTGTTCATGAGCCTGGCCGGGCCGGTGGCGATTGCCTACGCCGAATCCGTAGTGCCGGAGACCCCGCCGCCAAGCAGCGACAAATTCAAGGTGTTCGAGAAAGAGCCGCAGCGCCTGAACATCGACGACCTGTTCTTCCGCTCGATCGACCTGCCGCACTTCAACAAGGTCACCCAGGCCATCGAAGGCATCAGCCTGTTGCCGATCGAATCCAAGCGCTATCGCGCATCGCTGGAGCAGTACAAGAATTCGGGCTACGACGCGGCTGCGCTGCACGACCTGCACTTCTTCAAGAACTGCTCGTCGGTGGTGTCGATCGTCTCGCTGCCCAAGGACTACAAGCTGTCGTACATGGACCTGAACCGGTTGAAGACACACCTCAACAGCCTGTTCCCCAATACCACGCTCAAGCGCTATGCGTTGGTGATCGGGGCCTCGGCCAACCTGTCGCTGACCACGCTGATTGCCAAGAGCCCGTGCCTGTCGGACGACTTCCTGACGCTCATCGTGGCCTTCATCAAGCGTTGTTTTGCACGCAACCCGTACCGCTTCGATGACACTCTGGACAACTCGATCCTCGACTTCATCATCAATGAAGACTTCGACGAAGACCGCATCGACGACCTGCTCAACGAATTCGAGAACCCGGCGAAGATCCTCGATACCAACTGGTACGCGATCAAGCCGATGTACGAGAAAAAATACCGTGAGCTGATCAACGACAAGGACAAGTTCGTCTCGATCAACGACATCCGCCTGTCCCGGGATTGCGTGAAGAAAGCGATCAAGTACCTGCGCGAGATCTACCGCCATCGCATTGGCAAGACCAAGGTTATTTCTCTTAATAACCATACGGGCAAGACCGCTAACTAAGCGTCGTTCCCATTCGCGAGCAAGCCCGCTCCCACATTTAACGATGTTCTTCAGGAAGAACGCAGTCGAATGTGGGAGCGGGCTTGCTCGCGAAAGCGGTAATGAAAACAACACATTTCAACATTCGGAAACAATTGATCAGACGCTCAATTGCCCTCCCAACTGTTCCCGTTACGTTTACGTCACCGTTAGGCTGTGGCCTTTCTCCACGGCAAGGTGCCATCACGCTACTCACCTACACACTTTTGCTCGCGCGCATGACGCACCAAATGGGCGCGCGGATTCAGTTCGTCGCCCTTTCCTGGATCAGAATCCACGGCGAAACCACCACCGCCCAAAGCTCGGGATCACGCTCAAAAAGATCCAGCGCCCGCGTTTCAGACAGCTTGGCCAGCGTGTCTGCGGCCAGCCAGGCGGCCACTTTCTCGCCTTCGTCCAAGGCCACGGCCTCGGCGGCCGCGATCAAATCCAGGCCCGGGTCGACCCACAATAGGGCACCCTTGGCGAAGAATGGCTCCAGCTCCTTCCAGGTAATAGATGCTGTTTCACCAAGCAGTTTGGCATAGAGGGTGCTAGGTTCTTGATTCATGGGACTGTCCGGAAAAGAAATCGACGCGAATGATAACGTCGGTGGTCCGGCAGAAAAACCCGGATGCAATTGAGTCACCGAGATGAAAAGCGCAGGAAAGCCAAGGAAAGCACGGAATTCAGCTATAAGCCCGTCAAAGCCCCGCCGCAATTCTGTCTTTTTATTTCAATTAAGCGACACTCGCAGGTTTTGCCCCCCGGCGCCGCCTTCCCAGGCTGACAATCGGCGCTCTACACTGTACCGGTACAGTTGCCGAGGGGCTTTTCCGGGGAATGTTGCAATTTCTGACCCGGTTCTGCTGCCCAAGGCGCCAGGACTATAAAAACTACAACAGTAAGAGTGGAGCACTATGACTAAGGCTACTAAGCAGATTTCCAAACTGTTTGCCGCTATGGTTCTGGCCGGGGTTGCCAGCCATTCGTTCGCAGCTGACACCATCAAGATCGGCATCGCCGGCCCTAAAACCGGTCCTGTAGCCCAATACGGCGACATGCAGTTCAGCGGCGCCAAAATGGCCATTGAACAGATCAACGCCAAAGGCGGCGTAGACGGCAAGAAACTCGAAGCCGTTGAATATGATGACGCCTGTGATCCAAAACAAGCGGTAGCGGTTGCGAACAAGGTCGTCAACGACGGCGTGAAATTCGTGGTCGGCCACCTGTGCTCCAGCTCCACTCAACCGGCTTCGGACATTTACGAAGACGAAGGCGTGATCATGATCACCCCGGCTGCCACCAGCCCGGACATCACCGCACGTGGTTACAAAATGGTGTTCCGCACCATCGGTCTGGACAGCGCCCAGGGCCCTGCCGCCGGTAACTACATTGCCGATTACGTAAAACCGAAAATCGTTGCTGTGCTGCACGATAAACAGCAATACGGCGAAGGCATCGCCACCGCCGTGAAGACCACTCTGGAAGGCAAAGGCGTGAAAGTTGCCGTGTTCGAAGGCGTCAACGCCGGCGACAAGGACTTCTCGTCGATGATCGCCAAGCTCAAGCAAGCCAACGTCGACTTCGTCTACTACGGCGGCTACCACCCGGAGCTGGGCCTGATCCTGCGTCAATCCCAGGAAAAAGGCCTGAAGGCCAAATTCATGGGTCCGGAAGGCGTGGGTAACGACTCCATTTCGCAGATCGCCAAGGACGCTTCCGAAGGCCTGCTGGTGACCCTGCCGAAATCCTTCGACCAGGATCCGGCCAACATCGCCCTGGCTGATGCGTTCAAAGCCAAGAAAGAAGACCCAAGCGGCCCGTTCGTGTTCCCGGCCTACTCGGCTGTGACCGTCATTGCCGAAGGCATCAAGGCTGCCAAGTCCGAAGACGCCGCCAAAGTGGCTGAAGCCATCCACGCCGGTACCTTCAAGACTCCTACTGGCGACCTGAGCTTCGACGCCAAGGGCGACTTGAAAGACTTCAAATTTGTGGTTTACGAGTGGCACTTCGGCAAACCAAAAACTGAAGCCAAGCCTCAGTAAGGCGTTGCCTGACTGACTGCCAATAAAGCCCACGGCGTGCCGTGGGCTTTGTTTTAGAACGTATTGGGCCGCGCTGGCGAGATCCGCCAGTCTCCCCACCTGAAAATCTCAAAACCGTCATCAGCGGTTCGCTGGCAAACCTCGGATTCGAAGTGGATGCAGATCCACGGGGCCCGAGCGGGAAAATGACTCCACCAGTGAAATGCGTATCAGGTTTTTAGGAGCGCTGTAATGCCTGACATCTATCACTTCTTCCAACAGCTGGTTAATGGTCTGACCATTGGCAGCACGTATGCCCTGATCGCCATCGGCTATACGATGGTTTACGGCATCATTGGAATGATCAACTTCGCCCACGGCGAGGTGTACATGATCGGTTCCTACGTGGCGTTCATCGCCATCGCCGGGCTGGCCATGATGGGACTCGACAGCGTTCCGCTGTTGATGACCGCCGCTTTCATCGCCACCATCGTGGTGACCAGTGCCTACGGTTACAGCATCGAGCGGATCGCCTACCGCCCACTGCGCGGCAGCAACCGTCTGATCCCGCTGATCTCCGCCATCGGTATGTCGATCTTCCTGCAGAACACCGTTCTGCTGGCGCAAGACTCCAAGGATAAATCCATCCCCAACCTGATTCCGGGTAATTTTACCTTCGGGCCAGGTGGCGCACATGAAGTGCTGATTTCCTACATGCAAATCGTGGTGTTCGTGGTGACCCTGGTCGCCATGCTCGGCCTGACGCTGTTCATCTCCCGCTCTCGCCTTGGCCGCGCCTGCCGCGCCTGTGCCGAAGACATCAAGATGGCCAACCTGCTGGGTATCAACACCAACAACATCATCGCCCTGACCTTCGTCATCGGTGCGGCACTGGCGGCCATCGCAGCCGTGCTGTTGAGCATGCAATACGGCGTGATCAACCCGAACGCCGGCTTCCTGGTCGGTCTCAAGGCCTTCACCGCAGCGGTACTGGGCGGTATCGGCAGCATCCCGGGCGCCATGCTCGGCGGGCTGGTCCTTGGCGTGGCAGAAGCCTTCGGTGCCGATATCTTCGGCGACCAGTACAAGGACGTCGTGGCCTTCGGTCTCCTGGTTTTGGTGTTGTTGTTCCGGCCAACCGGCCTGCTGGGCCGCCCGGAGGTTGAAAAAGTATGACTAGGAATCTTAAACAGGCGCTGTTCAGCGCCCTGCTGGTGTGGGCCGTGGCCTATCCGGTACTCGGTCTGAAGCTGACCATCGTCGGCATCAACCTCGAGGTTCATGGCACCAGTAACGCCACCCTGATCACCATCGCCGTATGTTCGGTGCTGATGTTCCTGCGCGTGCTGTTCGACCGGCAGATCAGTTCGGTCTGGCGTTCCTCGCCAGGCATGCCGCTGATTCCGGCCAAGGCCAGCAACTTCCTGACCCTGCCGACCACTCAACGCTGGATCATCATTGCGCTGATCGCCGGCGCTCTGGTCTGGCCGTTCTTCGGCTCTCGCGGTGCGGTGGATATCGCCACGCTGGTGCTGATCTACGTGATGCTGGGCCTGGGCCTGAACATCGTGGTCGGCCTGGCTGGCCTGCTCGACCTCGGTTACGTCGGTTTCTACGCCGTCGGCGCCTACAGCTATGCGCTGCTGTCGCACTACTTCGGTCTGAGCTTCTGGATCTGCCTGCCTATCGCCGGCCTGATGGCGGCCACCTTCGGCTTCCTGCTGGGCTTCCCGGTGCTGCGTCTGCGCGGTGACTACCTGGCGATCGTGACCCTGGGCTTCGGTGAAATCATCCGTCTGTTCCTGCGTAACCTGACCGATATCACCGGCGGTCCGAACGGTATCAGCAACATCGAGAAACCGACGTTCTTCGGCCTGACCTTCGAACGCAAAGCCGCGGAAGGCATGCAAACCTTCCACGAGTACTTCGGCCTGGAATACAACTCGATCAACAAGGTGATCTTCCTTTACCTGGTTGCCCTGTTCCTGGCACTGGCTGCGCTGTTCGTCATCAACCGTTTGCTGCGCATGCCTCTGGGCCGTGCCTGGGAAGCTTTGCGTGAAGATGAAATCGCTTGCCGCGCGCTGGGCCTGAACCCGACCCTCATCAAGCTTTCGGCATTTACCCTCGGCGCGGCATTCGCCGGTTTTGCCGGCAGCTTCTTCGCTGCCCGTCAGGGCCTGGTGACACCGGAGTCCTTCACCTTCATCGAGTCGGCGATCATCCTCGCCATCGTGGTGCTGGGTGGCATGGGCTCGCAGCTGGGTGTGATCCTCGCTGCCGTGGTGATGATCCTGTTGCCGGAAATGATGCGTGAGTTCAGTGAGTACCGCATGTTGATGTTCGGTGCCTTGATGGTACTGATGATGATCTGGCGCCCTCAGGGTCTGCTGCCCATGCAACGTCCTCACATGGAGCTGCGCAAATGAGCCGCGAGATCCTTAAAGTAGAAAACCTGAGCATGCGCTTCGGCGGTTTGCTGGCGGTCAACGGCGTTGCCTTGAGCGTGAAAGAGAAACAAGTGGTTGCCCTGATCGGCCCGAACGGCGCCGGCAAGACCACCGTGTTCAACTGCCTGACCGGCTTCTACAAGCCGAGCGGCGGCAGCATCCTGCTGGACGGTGAGCCGATCGAAGGCCTGCCGGGCCACAAGATCGCCCTCAAAGGCGTGGTGCGTACCTTCCAGAACGTGCGGCTGTTCAAGGACATGACCGCGGTCGAGAACCTCTTGATCGCCCAGCACCGTCACCTGAACACCAACTTCCTGGCTGGCCTGTTCAAGACGCCGGGCTTTCGCAAGAGCGAACGCGAGGCCATGGAGTTCGCCGAGTACTGGCTGGAAAAGGTCAACCTCAAGGAGTTCGCCAACCGTCCGGCCGGCACCCTGGCCTACGGTCAGCAACGTCGCCTGGAAATCGCCCGCTGCATGATGACCCGCCCGCGGATCCTCATGCTCGACGAACCGGCCGCCGGCCTGAACCCGAAGGAAACCGAAGATCTGAAGGCGCTGATCAGCGTGCTGCGTGAAGAGCACAACGTCACCGTGCTGCTGATCGAACACGACATGAAACTGGTCATGAGCATTTCCGACCACATCGTCGTGATCAACCAGGGCACGCCTCTGGCCGACGGTACGCCGGAACAGATCCGCGACAATCCTGAAGTGATCAAAGCCTACCTGGGGGAAGCGTAAATGCTGCAGTTCGAAAACGTTTCCACCTTCTATGGCAAGATCCAGGCCCTGCACAGCGTCAACGTGGAAATCCGTCAGGGTGAAATCGTCACCCTGATCGGCGCCAACGGCGCAGGCAAATCCACCCTGCTGATGACACTCTGCGGCTCGCCGCAAGCCCACAGTGGCAGCATCCGCTACATGGGTGAAGAGCTCGTGGGGCAGACCTCGGCGCAGATCATGCGCAAGAGCATCGCAGTGGTTCCGGAAGGTCGTCGGGTGTTCTCCCGCCTGACCGTGGAAGAAAACCTGTCCATGGGCGGTTTCTTCACCGCCAAGGGCGACTACCAGGAACAGATGGACAAGGTCCTGGGACTTTTCCCGCGCCTCAAAGAGCGCTTCAACCAACGCGGCGGCACCATGTCCGGTGGCGAACAGCAAATGCTCGCCATCGGCCGTGCGCTGATGAGCAAGCCCAAGCTGTTGCTGCTCGACGAACCGTCGCTGGGCCTGGCACCGATCATCATCCAGCAGATCTTCGACATCATCGAACAGCTGCGCAAGGACGGTGTAACGGTGTTCCTGGTCGAGCAGAACGCCAACCAGGCGCTGAAGATCGCAGACCGCGCATACGTTCTGGAGAACGGCCGGGTAGTGATGCAAGGCACCGGTGAAGCGCTGCTGACCGACCCGAAAGTGCGCGAAGCGTACCTTGGCGGTTAAGCCTTTGCGCTAAACAAAAAAACGGCCTTTGCAGGCCGTTTTTTTTGTATGCCCGTCACCTCGCCAATGAAGAAAGCCCCCCTGTGGGAGCGCAATGCTGTTCAGTTAAGCATGGGGTTGTTAAAAACTGGATTGGGGGGGATATCCATTGCTGCGGTAACGGCCACTTATGGTTTCGCCCTTACGGCGAGTCCCTTTTTCAAACGCCAAAAAGGAACCAAAAGGCTCTTGCCCCACCACTCGGTGCCACGCTGTGGCTCGGCATGCCCTCTCTCCGGCCATCGTGGTTTAACGGGGCGCCCAAATCTAAAGCCAAAGCGAGGCGGCCTGACAGCCGACCTGAATTCTAGTGAGCACGTTCCCCTGTAGGAGCGGAGCGATGTTTGCTCCGGGCGGCGTTCCGACGATGGACGTCAACGATATCGCGCCCTGTCTGGAGGATCGCGCTATCTGGACGTACATCATCGGAACGCCGCCCGGAGCCGGCTCGCTCCCACAATTGGATCGTAGACAGGTCCCTTAATCAGGTCGGCTGTCAGGCCGCCTCGCTTTGGCTTTGGCTTTTGATTTTCTTGCCCCCTCGAGAGGCCGAGTGGNATCGCGGCGGGCCCACGGAGCAGGACCGGAGCGAGGGCATGCCGAGCCTAGGCGAGGCACCGAACGTCAGGGGCAAGAGCCCTTGGTTACTTGGGGCTCTTCCAAGTGACTCGCCGTAAGGGCGAAACCCTAGGTGGCCGTTACCGCAGGAATGGATATACACCTAATCCAAATATCCACCTGGAGCCCTCTAACCTAAAGTGAACAGCATTACCCCTGTGGGAGCGGGCTTGCTCGCGAATACGGTTTATCGTTCAACAAATGAGTCGACTGATTCGCCGCCTTCGCGAGCAAGCCCGCTCCCACAAGGTCGAGGTGATGGCTCAAAGCCTGTCCAGCGCCTCGCCACTGCGTTTGAACCAGCCGATCAAATAATCCGCCAGCACCTGCGTGCGCTTGGGCAAACCGCCCTGATACGGGTGCACCAGGTACATCGGCATGCTACGGGTCTGATAATCGCGCAGGAGCCAGCGCAGACGCCCGTCAGCCAATTCCGCCGACAGGCAATAGGATGGCAGGCGCGCGATACCGGCTCCGGCCAACGCGGCTTTTTTCAGCAGGTTGTAATGGTTGCTGGCAAACGGCCCCGACACCGGCACTCGCAACAATTCGTGTTGCTGGTGATACAACCACTCTTCACGACCACTGTAATGGCTGTTAAGCAGGCAGCGATGCTCGGCCAGCGCCTGGGGTGTCTGTGGTTCGCCATACTGCTCCAGATAGGCCGGGCTGGCGCAGGTCATTTCGTGCCAGGCCAGCAACGGACGCGCCACCAGGCGCTGGTCGATGGCCACGTCGGAACGTATTGCCAGATCGAAGCCGTCGCGGGACAGTTCGCGATAGCTGTTGTTGAGCTCCAGCTCGATCTGCACTTCGGGGTACCTGGCTGAGAACTCCAGCAGCAGGCCATCGAAGAAGGTTTCGCCCAAAGATACCGGAACCGTCATACGCACCGGGCCGGCCATGTCGTCCTTCAAACGCGCCAGAGCCTGACGTGCCCGCTCTACTTGTACGACCAGTGCCTGAGCCTGGGGCAACAGCGCCGCACCCGCGGCCGTCAGGCTCAAGCGCCGCGTGGTGCGTTGCAGCAGGACCACGCCAAACTGTGTTTCCAGCTGACTGATGCGCTTGGATAACTGGCCTTTGCTGCAACCCAGTTGCTGGGCCGCCAAGGTAAAACTTCCCGCTTCGATCAACACGGCAAAGGCCGCCAGGTCATCCATCTCGCTCACGGATTGTTTCCATTTGAAAACCAAAGGTTGCCTATTAGTGCGCTTATCTCGAGAAAAAACCACCTTAGACTGAAGACTCGTTCAACCCACACGAGTATCAGCACCCATGAAAATTCTTTTGATCGGCGCAGGCGGCACCATCGGCTCAGCCGTGGACAAGGAATTGTCCCAACGCCACGAAATCATTCGTATCGGCCGTACCAGCGGTGATTTTCAGGTGGACATCAGCGACAGCACGTCGATTCGCAGACTATTCGAAAAAACCGGCAAGTTCGATGCGCTGGTATGCGCCGCCGGTAACGTGACCTTCGCGCCGTTGAGCGAAATGTCTGATGAGAGTTTTGCCCTGGGGCTGAAGGACAAGTTGATGGGGCAGGTCAACCTGCTGCTGATCGGTCGCGAATTCGCCAACGACAATGCATCCTTCACGTTCACCACTGGCGTACTCAGCCACGACCCAATTTTCAGCGGAGCCTCGGCAGCACTGGTCAACGGCGCACTGAACAGCTTCGTCCGCGCCGCCGCCATCGAACTGCCACGCGGCCTGCGGGTGAACTCGATCAGTCCGAATGTCCTCGTCGAGGCCATGGGCAAATACGCACCCTACTTCCGTGGTTTCAAACCGGTTCCTGCGGCGGATGTGGCGTTGGCCTACGCCAAGAGTGTGGAAGGCCTGCAGACCGGCCAGACACTCCATGTAGGCTGAAGAGGTTCAATGTGCGGCGCTGGCCCGGCGCCGCCTTACCGTGGTGATGGTTCCAGCAGCCTGGGCAACAGGTTACGGGCTGTTTCGGGCGGCAAAACGACCATCAGAGCGGGGCCTTCGATGGCCGATTGAATAGTTGTGGTCGACACCAGCATTGAGTCGATAAAAAGTTTCAGGGGCTGATGCAGGTTCTCCCGCGTTACCTGCGCCATGCGGTGTTGCGCATCAGGGCTGAGCGTGACGCGAAGAATGATGAAATCGGGATCATGGGCCCCCTTGAGATCCACGCTTATCTCAGTAAAGTCCGACGCGGATGACATGGCGATCTCAGCTGCCAGGCAGTGCAGCGCCCCCATCAACCCCAGCGCCACCCACAGAGCTTTGGCTGATCCCCTCATAACACCTCCCCAAACAGATGACCAACAAGGTTAGACGCATAGCCCTGCAACCTTGTAGTTGAAGTAAAAGCGAATGTTACTTGTGCCGCAGCTCGGTCCATGACAATTGCCGGCCATGGGTTGTGATGAGCGGTAAGGCTGAGTAACGTGGCGGCACCTGTCAGGAGACCCCAAGATGCGTGTTGCCCGTTCCTTAGTCCTCGTTGCCCTGCTTCCGCTGTTCGCCGCTTGCCAATTGTTCGATACAGACCGGCAGAGCGCCTCCCATACCGGTCAGACCCGCATGCAGGGCCAGCTGACTGCGGTAGACGGCCAACTGATGTTCCAGCCATGCAACCAGCCGGCGCGTTACACGGTCAACGACAGCGGTGGCACCAGTGTCCAGCAGGAAGCGGCGACCCTCGCCGATGCCAAGGGCAATCTGTTCGCCGACGTGCGTGGGCGCTTAGTGGAAGGCCGTCTGGACCTGGAAAAGCTGTATCGGGTCGAGCGCTCGGGAACCGCGTGCAACGATCCCGACTTCAAGCTGCTGATCCTGCGCGCTGCTGGCCACAAACCCGAATGGAGCGTGAAAGTCAGCGGCAAGGGCATGATCATCGAGCGCGCCGGCCAGAAACCCCTGGCGCTGCCCTATGTCGAAGAGCAACTGGGCGACGGCCGCTTCAATCTCAGCAGCGAAGCCAACAACCAGCGCATTGAACTGTGGGTCGCGCCGCAACGTTGCGTCGACAGTAACGGCAGCATCCAGCACATGACTGCCGAACTGCGCATTGACGGCCAGGTGCAGCGTGGCTGCGGGCATTTCGGCGGCGCGCGCGACGACTGATTCGACGAGATGCGGTTTTTGCCTCACTGGACTGCGCCATTGAGGCTTATAATCGCGGGCTACAAACGCCCTGGCGCAGTTGTGCGCCCCGCGAACCGGATCCCGCCATGTTACGAATCACCGAACTCAAGTTGCCGATCGACCATCCCGAAGAAGACCTGCGCCCTGCCATCGTGCAGCGCCTGGGAATCGCCAGCGATGACCTGCTCGATTTCACCTTGTTCAAGCGCAGCTACGATGCGCGTAAAAAGTCCTCCGAGCTGTGCTTCATCTACACCATCGACCTCAATGTTCGCGATGAGGCGGCGGTGCTGCACACGTTCGCCGATGACCGTAACGTCAACGTGGCGCCGGATGTCAGTTATAAAATGGTCGGCCAGGCGCCGACCGACCTGAGTGCACGCCCGATCGTCGTCGGCTTCGGCCCGTGCGGGATTTTCGCCGGGCTGCTGCTCGCGCAAATGGGCTTCAAGCCGATCATCCTCGAGCGCGGCACCGAAGTGCGCCAGCGCACCAAGGACACCTGGGGCCTGTGGCGTAAAAGCGTGCTCAACCCCGAGTCCAACGTGCAGTTCGGTGAAGGTGGCGCCGGGACCTTCTCCGACGGCAAGCTCTACAGCCAGATCAAGGACCCGAAATTCCTCGGCCGCAAAGTCCTGCACGAGTTCGTCAAGGCCGGCGCGCCGGAAGAAATCCTCTACGTCAGCAAACCGCACATCGGTACGTTCCGCCTGACCGGCGTTGTGGAAAACATGCGTGAGCAGATTCGCGCGCTGGGCGGCGAAGTGCGCTTCCAGCAGCGCGTCACCGATGTATTGATCGAGGACGGCCAACTGGTCGGCGTCGAACTCAATGGCGGCGAGCAGATCCACTCGAAGCACGTGATCCTGGCCCTCGGCCACAGCGCCCGCGATACTTTCCGCATGCTCCACGGCCGTGGTGTGTACATGGAAGCCAAGCCGTTCTCGGTAGGTTTCCGCATCGAGCACCCGCAGTCGCTGATCGACCGCGCGCGGCTGGGCAAATACGCCGGCCACCCGAAGCTCGGCGCCGCCGATTACAAACTGGTGCACCACGCCAAAAATGGCCGTTCGGTCTACAGCTTCTGCATGTGCCCGGGCGGCACAGTGGTGGCCGCGACCTCCGAGCCGAACCGTGTGGTCACCAACGGCATGAGCCAGTATTCGCGTAACGAACGCAACGCCAACTCCGGCATCGTCGTCGGCATCACTCCGGAAGTCGACTATCCGGGCGGTCCATTGGCCGGTATCGAATTGCAGGAACGCCTGGAGTCCCACGCCTTCGTACTGGGCGGCAGCAACTACGAAGCGCCGGCGCAACTGGTTGGCGACTTCATCGCCGGCAAGCCCTCCACCGAACTGGGCAGCGTGGAGCCGTCTTACAAGCCGGGCGTTGCCCTGGGTGATCTGGCCCTGGCCTTGCCGGACTTCGCCATCGAAGCGATTCGCGAAGCCTTGCCGGCGTTCGAGAAGCAGATTCGTGGTTACTCGCTGCACGACGCGGTGTTGACCGGAATCGAAACCCGCACCTCGTCACCGTTGCGCATTACCCGTAACGACACGATGCAGAGCCTGAACGTGAAAGGCTTGTTCCCGGCCGGTGAAGGCGCGGGTTATGCCGGTGGGATTCTGTCGGCGGGGGTAGACGGGATCAGGATTGCTGAAGCCGTGGCTCGCGATATCCTGGGCCTGGAAGCCTGATACCTGAAACGACACAATCCCCCTGTAGGAGCGAGCATGCTCGCGAAAAACCATAGGTCACCGCGTTTATCCAGCATACCCGCGATATCGTTGACGACCTTCGCGAGCATGCTCGCTCCTACAGGGGACTTCAGTGTCTGAAATCAGATATTGGCGCGCAGAACCGAAGCCGGCAGCGGCTCACCACGCTCCACCGTCGCCGCCACCGCATCGATCAAGCCACTCAACTCATACCCCTGGGCCTTGAGCCAATCCTGATCGTAATAGGTCGTGGCATAGCGCTCGCCGCTGTCGCACAAAATCGCCACCATCGAGCCCTTCTCCCCTGCCTGGGCCATATGCTGCGCGGCCATCAAGGCGCCAATCAGGTTGGTTCCGCTCGACCCACCCACGTGCCGCCCCAGACGCTGCGCCAGATAGTGCATGGCCGCCAGTGACAAGGCGTCCGGCACCTTGACCATCGCGTCGATCACCTTGGGCAGGAACGAAGCTTCCACTCGCGGCCGGCCAATCCCTTCAATGCGCGAACCGTGGTCCAGACGCAGAGTGGCATCACCCGTCCTGTAGTAATCAAAAAAAACCGAGCGCTCGGCGTCGGCACACAACACCCGGGTGCCATGCTGGCGATAACGCACGTAACGCCCCAGGGTGGCCGTGGTGCCACCGGTGCCGGGGCTGGAAATCAGCCAGCTCGGCTCGGGATGCTGCTCGAAACGCATCTGCTGAAAGATCGACTCGGCGATATTGTTGTTCGCCCGCCAGTCGGTGGCGCGCTCGGCGTAGGTGAACTGGTCGATGAAATGGCCGTCGTGTTCGCGAGCGAGGCGCTCGGATTCGGCGTAGATCCGGGTCGGATCGTCGACCAGATGACATTGGCCACCATAAAACGCAATTTGCGCGATCTTCTCTTTGGACGTGGTCGCTGGCATCACTGCAATGAACGGCAAACCGAGCATGCGGGCGAAGTACGCCTCGGAAATCGCCGTCGAACCACTGGACGCTTCAATCACCGGCGCACCGGGCTTGAGCCAGCCGTTACACAAGGCATAGAGAAACAACGAACGCGCCAGCCGATGCTTGAGGCTGCCGGTGGGATGACTGGACTCATCCTTGAAGTACAACTCGATGCCCGCAAAACCCGGCAGCGGCAAGGGGATCAGGTGGGTGTCGGCGCTGCGCTGGAAATCGGCTTCGATAATCCGGATCGCTTCGCGCGACCACTGTCGGTTGTCGCTCATGATGGTTTCTCTGATTCAGGCAAGAGTTGAACGGGTCACACGGCTCAGCCAGCAAGTTTAGGAATAATCCTGCATCCGGCACAGGTACAGCTGAGGTTCAATACGTCCGGCAACTGCTAGGCTCAGATTCGTGCCAAGCAATCGCGTTGTAACGACATATAACAAAAAAGAATATAACTTTTGTTTTAACAACTAACCGTACGGGTTAGGGTGTGCCACCTTTTTGAATTCACAGATGGAGAGCGACCTTGCCTCTGCGTAGCACTTTCACGCGCTTCTTTCAGTTGGAAGCTGCCAGCGGTCTATTGCTGATCGCTGCCGCCGTTCTGGCCCTGATCATCAACAACTCGTCACTGTCGTGGCTTTACAGCGGCCTGCTCGACACCCCGGTGGTGGCCCAGATCGGTGCACTGAAAATCGCCAAGCCGTTGCTGCTATGGATCAACGACGGACTGATGGCGCTGTTCTTCCTGCTGATCGGCCTGGAAGTGAAGCGCGAAGTACTCGACGGCCAACTGTCCCAACCGTCGCAGATTGTCCTGCCCGGCGCGGCGGCCATTGGCGGCATGGTGGTGCCCGCGTTGATCTACTGGTACCTCAATCGCGACAACCCACCGGCTCTGAGCGGTTGGGCAATCCCGACCGCGACTGACATCGCCTTCGCCCTGGGCGTACTGGCGCTATTGGGCAAACGCGTTCCGGCTTCGCTGAAACTGTTCCTGATGACCCTGGCGATCATCGACGACCTCGGCGCGATCGTCATCATTGCGATCTTCTACTCCGGCTCGTTGTCGACCCTGTCCCTGGCACTGGCGGCGGCCTGTATCGCGGCGCTGATCGCCATGAATCGCCTGGGCGTGGTGAAACTCGGACCCTATATGATCATCGGCTTGATCCTGTGGGTCTGCGTACTCAAGAGCGGTGTACACGCCACACTGGCCGGCGTGACCCTGGCCTTCTGCATTCCGCTGCGCACCAGAAATGCCGAGACGTCGCCATTACTCACCCTTGAGCATGGCCTGCACCCCTGGGTTGCCTACGGCATCCTGCCACTGTTCGCCTTCGCTAACGCCGGCCTCTCCCTGAGCGGCGTCACCGTCGACAGCTTTACCCACGACGTGCCCATGGGCATTGCGGTTGGCCTGCTGCTGGGCAAGACCGTTGGCGTGTTCGGCCTGACCTGGCTGGCAGTGAAAATCGGCATCGCCGCCCTGCCCCAGGGTGCCAACTGGGGCCAGGTGTTGGGTGTGGCGATCCTTTGCGGCATCGGCTTCACCATGAGCCTGTTTGTCGGTTCACTGGCCTTCGAACCGGGCGTCAGCGATTACGCCGGGATGGATCGGATGGGGATTTTGACCGGATCGATATTGGCGGCGTTGATTGGCTATGCGGTGACGGCGGCGGCCAGTCGTAAGCGGGTGGAGCGACAGTCCTGATAAAAACAACAACCTCGAGCGGTGGATATCCGCTCAAACGTTTAACAAGAATGCGTGGATAACGTAATGCCGCCATCCAAGGCGGCATTTTTACAAACCACAACATGATCGATGACAAGTGTGCGTATCAGGCGACCATTTTGAGAAGATAGAAACTCATTTCAATCTTTCCTCCCATCTTTCCTTGGGAAGCATGTAAAATTCCCCATCCGGTAGTTCCTCAAGATCCAATTTTTTCCGAATCATTTCTTGCGAAATAATTGGTTGCCTAAAACCAACATCCTGCACCCTTCTAATCCTACTGTATTTTACAAAGTCGACCGGCACTTGCCTGAGAACCCTTTCTCTGTTGTTTACCACAGAAATGAATGCGCTCAAGTGAGAAGGTGCTGAGGGTAAAGCCTGCAAGACGTTTGCAGGAGACGCTCCGGAAGGTTGTGAGGATGAAATTGGCAAAACGTTTGCATTAGACGCTCCAGAGCTAGAGCCTGGCTTATTATCGCCGCTCGAAGCCGAGCCGACTTTTGGTTGCTTCGAAGAATGTGTCGGCTTATCAGCTACTGGCTTAGATTTGTTCGGGGGAATCTTGAGTTTAGGTGCCCTTAGCTTTGTGTGAAAAAATGGCATATGCCCTGTACTATCCTCCTGATTGACAGGATCCCCCTTGCAATAAGCATAGGCATTCACCCCACCTTCTCCAAACGGGCTCAAATTGTCCGGGCTATTGAATCGCATCAAAACCGGGTTGAAAGCCCGATATCCATTGCCCAACAAATAATATCCGGTCAGTTGGTCTGGTCGCTGCCCGTTGAAACCAAGCAGACTGAGCAAGCCACCTGCAACCGGGAGATACCCATAAAGTGTGTAGGCGAAGGAATTCGGTTGCCCTCCCACGCCGAGTGACAGCAATACCGAGTGCGATAGATCAGTTGCAAGCAAAGTGGATTGGACCTGGCCCTTGTCACGCACATGTTGCGCCAATGGCTGGTCCTGATGCTGAACGATTGTAAGTTCAACGTCTCCCGCAATCTCCGTAACCAAGTGATCTTTTCGATAAAAACGCTGATGGCTTGGCTTCGCAAACAGCGTGGAGGCAGTCAGTTGATCCAAAGCATTGTACTGATACTTGCAGAGCAAAAATTTATTCGGAGTTTGCATGAGCCCGCTCGCAGTTAATCTGTTAAACCGACCTTTACTCTCCTCCAACTTATACAAAATGACAACTATCAGAACTGATAGTCCAATTGAATCCAAATCCCCTCACAAAAAAAACCCCAACCAGCAAACACTGATCGGGGTTTTCTTTTAGCCGTTTTGCGTTTTAGTGGGAAACGCGGCTGGTTCCATCGACGGTCGAAATACGCACACGTTCGCCAACACGGAACACTTCGTTTTCCTGAACCTGTTGCACGTAGGCGCGCATGCTGCCGTCGTCTTCGCGAACGGTGATCTCCACGCCCTGGGTGCGGGTCAGGCCTTCTTCGGCGGCAGAACCGATCAGGCCACCCGCCACGGCACCGATGACCGCAGCCACGATGCTTCCGGTACCCCCACCGACGCTGCTGCCGCCCACGCCGCCGACGACCGCGCCTGCCGCGCCACCGATCGGGGTCTTGGTGCCCTCGATCTTCACCGGACGCAAGGCTTCGATGGTGCCCATGCGGATGGTCTGCACACGACGGGCTTCGTCACGGGAGTAGGAGTCACCGGTCAGGCTCGATTGGCAACCAGTGAGCAACATCGCCATGGTGGAAAAGGAAGCAACCAGCAGAACAGACTTACGCATAACATCAACTCCAAAATAACAGGTGTTCATTAAACCCCGCAGCTTGACGCCTGTCACGGCGCGCCCCGGATAATCGTGCTTTGATTCAGGCGCCATACAGGCGCTTCATGAACCCGACACAAGGTAGCTGCATATCCGGACGCTGCGCTACCGACACAGGATTTCCATGGATTACTTTATCATTGTCGTCACTACCGCCGCCGGTCTGTACTTCCACTGGTGGTTGTACGTACGGATCAAACGCTGGATGGACCGCGACCTGGCGTTGTCGCTGGCAGGCAAGGACGAGCGCAAAAGAGCCTACATGCTCGAACAACTGGCCAACGCCCGAGCGCAGAAAATCAAGCGTCGGGACCTGTCAAAGTGGCTGGAGACCGCAGCGGCAGGCTACCCTGATCAGTAGACTGTTCAGGGTGCCAGGCGTTCAAGAATCCAGTCGGCGCCCTGTTGGCGGTAATTGAGACGGTCATGCAGGCGACTCGAGCGCCCCTGCCAGAACTCGATACGCTCCGGGAGCAAACGGTAACCGCCCCAGTGCTCAGGGCAGTGGGGCTGAGTGTCGCTGAATCGTTGCTCGGTGTTCTTGAGCAGTGCTTCCAGCTCACCCCGATCGGCAATCACCCGGCTTTGCGGCGATGCCCAGGCCCCCAGACGGCTGCCCAGCGGGCGAACCTGAAAATAGGCGTCGGATTCTTCAGGGGTGACCTTCACCACCCGACCTTCTATTCGCACCTGACGCTCCAGGGCCGGCCAGAAAAAAGTCATGGCCGCGAACGGGTTCGCAGCCAGGTGCTGGCCCTTGGCGCTGTCGTAGTTGGTGAAGAAGGTGAAACCCTGCTCATCCAGGCCCTTGAGCAGCAGAATGCGGCAATGCGGCCGACCGTCCTGATCCACCGTCGCCAACGTCATGGCATTGGCCTCCACCGGTGCCTGTTCGGTTTTCACCGCATCGGCGAACCACCGGTGGAACAATGCAAATGGCTCAACCGGGGCTTGCGCCTCGGCCAGGCCATCACGGGTGTAATCACGACGCATATCAGCCAGGCCCTGGGTCATGGCGCATTCCTTATGGTTAACCAATCACTTCTTTACAGTATCGGCGGCGGCGACTTTCTTGTCAGCCGTGGAGGCCTTGGCTGGTGCGGTCTTTTTCGCCGGGGTCGCGGTTTTGGCTGGCGCTTTCTTGGCCGGAGCTTTCTTCGCCGGGGCTTTTTTCGCGGTTGGAACCGCGGCCTTTTTGGCAGCCGGAGCCGGAGTCACGGGCTTGGCGACAGGCTTGATGTCCTGCGCGGCAACCAGGGTCACCGGCGCCGGAGCAGGCATGTTGTATTTGCTCAGCAGGGCCACCATGGTGTTCTGTGGGGTCACCAGCAACTCCACGCGGCGATTTAACGCTCGACCTTCGGCGCTGTCGTTGGCAGCACGCGGCGCATTGCCACCCATGCCACGCAACATCAGGCGATCACGCTGCAGACCGCTGAGGCGGAAGATCGCTGCGATCGATTGCGCGCGTTCCTGGCTGAGCTTCACGTTGGCCGGCGCGGCACCCGAGGTATCGCTGTGCCCGAGCACCAGCACGGCAGTCTTGGAATCAACTTCCAGGATTTTGGCTACGCGGGTGAACGGGCCGAGTGTGACGGGCAGCAGCATCGCCGGACGGTCAGGGTTGAATGTACCTTCGACCGGTGCCGTCACCACCAACACGTTTTCGCGGCGTTCGAGTTGCAGGTTACTGCCCTTGATGGCTTCACGCAGGCGTGGTTCGTAGTCATCGAGCCAGGCCTGGGTGACTTTCGGATCAGGCATCGGCACGGCTTTGCTGGTGCTCTGGTCGGTACCACCGAACGGCCACCACCACTTGCCGCCGGCATCGGCTTCGGCCTTGGCTACGGCAACCGGTTTGGCCTGGTCTTTCACCTGCGACTTGACCGCAGCCTTGTCGGCGCTGTCGTCGGAACCGAACGGCCAGTACCAGTGGCTGGCGCTTTCAGTCTTCGCCACCGGAGCGGTTACGAAAGGGTTCTGAGGCGCCGGGGCCGGCTCTTTGGCGGCGACTTTGTCGGTGGAACCGAACGGCCACCAGTTGCCGCCATCGGAATCTTTTTGTGGAGTCTGTGCACAACCGGTAATAGCGAAGCACAGGGCCAAAGCGAGCGTTGGTTTAGATGACATTGGATATCCACAAAAATCGAGTAATGAAAAATCAGACCGGTTCGGCCCGGATAAACAGACGCTTTGAAACTCAAAAAGCTTTCCGGTTCCAGCCCTGGAACCCTCGAGCAGGTTTTACAGACAGGTGGCCAGAACCCGCACCAACTTTTGCGCACGCGGGTCCATCAAGACGTACGGTCCCAGGGTATTTGTCACAAAACCAAAGGCTACATCGTGCTCCGGATCGGCAAAACCGATGGAGCCACCAGCCCCAGGATGACCGAACGCGCGTGAACCCAGGCCGAAGGTGGCGTTGGGTACATTCGGTTGATCAAGCATGCAACCCAGACCGAAACGGGTGCAGGTCAATAAAGTCTTGTCTTCGCCGATGCTGTGCTCGCGGGTCAGCTCATCGAGCATTTCGCTTTCCAGCAGGCTGCCATCGAGCAGGCCGGCATAGAACCCGGCGAGACTGCGCGCATTGCCATGGCCATTGGCCGCCGGCTGCTGCATGCGCCGCCACTCCGGCTTGTTGGTGCTGGTCATGATCGACGGCGGGTTGGTGAACGCCCGAGTGGTCATGGCCGTCGGTTCGCGCATGGTCACCTGCAGCAAGCGCTGGGCCGCGGCATCGCCGACATTGCCCTTGCCGCGCGCGATGTGCGCCACGCGATGGAACTCTGCATCGTCCAGACCGACATGGAAATCCAGGCCCAACGGCTTGGCGACTCGCGCCACGATCGACTCACCCGGCCCGCGACCGTCGACACGGCGCAGCAACTCGCCGACCAGCCAGCCGTAGGTGATTGCTGCGTAACCGTGACCTTCACCCGGTGTCCACCATGGCGCTTCGGCGGCCAGGGCGTCGACCATCGTTGGCCAGTCGTAAAGGGCTTCGGGGGCCAGCAACTCGCGTAACGCCGGTAGCCCGGCCTGATGGCAAAGCAGTTGGCGCAGGGTCACCGATTCCTTGCCGGCCGCGGCGAATTCGGGCCAGTAGCGCGCCACCGGAACGTCCAGTTGCAGCTTGCCTTCGGCCACCAGTTGCAGCGCCGTGACGGCAGTGAAGGTCTTGGTGCAGGAGAACAGGTTGGCGATGGTGTCGCTGTGCCAGGCCTCGGCGCCATCCTTGTCGGCAGTGCCAGACCAGAGGTCCAGTACCGTTTCCCCGCCGACCTGGATGCACAACGCTGCGCCACGCTCCTGAGGATCGTCGAACAACGCTGCAAACGCTTCGCGCACTGCCTCGAACTTAAGCTCGTAATGACCCTGAATCTGCACCCGCAACTCCCTGGATAAACGTTCTACAAAAGTGGTGGGCATTGTTCCAGCCCTTGAGGGTTTTGGGAACAGGGTTTGGCCGGGCGGTTGATTCAAGGGCAAGATCAAAAGATCGCCGCCTGCGCCAGCGCCTACAGACGCTGTCGCGGGCTGCGATCTTTTTCAGTGACCTTTGCCGGAATGCCCGCCAGCGCCCTTCCCCGGCCCTTTGCCGGCTTCGGCTTTGCGCCCGCCCTCGGCATCGTGACTGGCTTTGTCGACCTCGGCTGCGGCCTTCTCGGCTTCTTTGCCCATCTGGTCGGCGGTCACCAGATTGCTCCTGCGTACGCTCTCGACAAAGCCCTGGAACGGCAAGTCGGTAATGCCCACGAGCCCGAAATGACCGTTCTCGCCATCGAGCAGGCGTCCGGTCACGGGTTGATCGAGGTACTGGAACCAATGCACGCCGACAATCGACGGTTCGCTCAGCGCCTGCTTGAGGAAGTTCGCGTAGGCCGGGCCACGGTCCTCTTCCTTGGCCAATTGTGTCACGCCGCCCCAGAACGGGCCGCGGTCCGCCGAGCCGAAGTTGAACTCGGTGATCAATACCGGTTTGTCGAGGCTGCGCAGTCTGGTGAAGTCGTAACCATCATGGGGCTGCAGGGTGTACATGTTGAAGCTCAATACGTCGCAATACTGCGCGCAAGACTCCACCGCTTCCGGGGTGCTGATGGCAAACCGGCCGCCGAGCAGCATCTGGTTCGGCGCATGCCACTTGAGTGAATCGGAGATGGTCTTGAAGTAGGTGTCGGCGAAGACCTTCTGGAAGTACTTGAAGTCGGCTTCGATTTCCGGATGCTCGGCGCTCGGCAACGGCGCACTGAACCCCGGGTCTTCCATCAGCTCCCAGGCTGGCAGGTCGATACCCCAGGCTTTCGACAGGCCTGCCTGGTTGCGGTATTTGTCGCGCAACTGCTTGAGGAATGCGCGCTTGGCCGGCACGTCGGTGGTCATCTTCAAGGTGCCGTAGGCCAGGGCATAACGGGCTTTGGGGTCATCGCCGGGACCGGCCCAGGCCAGTTCGTTGTCGGCGTAGTAACCGATCAGCCACGGGTCGTCTCGATGATCGCGGGTGGCGATGGCCACGGCGCGCTCGGTAGCCATGGCAAAGCGCGGGTCGAACGGGTCAGGCATGCCGCCCCACCAATCGGTACCGGTACTGATGCTGGCGTAGTCGCCGACGATCGACAGCGGCAAGGTGTAAGGGACGCGGTCCGCCCCGGCCAGCATTGGAGCGCTCCAGTTACCGACAGTATTGAAGCCCCAGGCTTGCAGGCGATCCAGGGTATGGCTGGCCCAGCGTTGCTGGTCAAACTCGGCTTTGCAAGGTTCGGCTGGTGACTGCTCGACTGCTTTTGCCACCGTTGCCTGGGCGGCGTCGGCCTTGGCGACTTCCGCGACACCGGCCTCGGCGCTCGATGGAACCACGGGTTGCGCACCAGCCTTGTCTGCCGTCGCTTCGACCGCGTCTGCCTTGGCTGCCTCGGCGACACCGGCCTTGGTATCGCTGCCCAATGCGCAGGGGTTGCCATACAAGCGCTGCAAGTTGGCGCCGTAGAAATCGTACCAGCGCCCGGCGTTGTATCCACGGCCCTGGTCGGCACCGTTGCCGCCGCGGTTGTCACCTTCACCGTAGTGGCGGGCCAAGGCTTCGTCAGCCTTGGGCAAGGATTCGAACATCCACTCGCGACCGGCGACGTAAGTCTGGTTGACGTCCGGGGTGACGGTGTTGACCCCCAGCGAGTAGAACGGGTGCCCTTGCGGAGTCACCAGATACCAGCGCCCATCACGCTTTTCACTGCGGAAGAACCCACTGGCCCTGAATACCGGGCCAGTGGTCAAGCCGCCGAATTTGTCCAGGGGCGACTTCTCGCGCTCGGCCAGCCAGGTTTTCAGTTGCTGCTGCTCCTTGGCAGCGGCGCCTTTGAGCTGCTCGTCGTTGCTGATTTTTTCCGGCCACCGGGCGCGGGTCGACTGGCCATAGGCATCGACCAACCCACCGTATACAGCCCGGCTGATCGACTCGCCGTCCTGCACGCCGAAACGCTCCAGCAGTATGCTTTGTGCGGCTTGCGGCTGATCCATCGACAGGCTGACCGACACCACCTGCCGAGCGTCCAGTTCCCCGGCACTGCTGGCCAGCAGGATGCGCTGGCCTTCGACGGTCATTGGCATCGGCGGCCCGGCTTTCATGCCCTGATTCAGCGGCGACGCTGGTTGCAGCGGCACCAACAAGGTCTGCGCGGGCCCGGCCGGCAGATCGACGCGGCTGGTCAGGGTCTTGCCATCATTGCTCTGGATGGTCACGTACAGGGTCACGGCCCAGTTCATGGCGCTCTGGATCCGCAGGCTCATGACGCTCGACCCGGACCAGTCCCAGGCACCGGTTTGCGGCGTCAGGCGCAGGGTCGGGCGCGCCACCGGATTGAACGTTACCCGGCGCAGCACTTCGCCTTCCGGGGTCTGTTCAGCGTTGGATTGCGGCAGGCTGGCGTCCTGAGTCGCCACCTGGACCACATCGGCGGGGCGCACAAAGTTGAACAGCGTCTGCGGGCCTGCGGGTGCGGCCAACAGGGGCGTTGCGAACAACAGGGCAAAAACGGCAGGTAACGAACGGCGAATCATGAGAACGAAATTCTCCCTAACGACCTTCAATGGGCCTGCGAAATAAAGATGGCTGAGAGATAGACAACGCGGTGGGCAAAACCGCCCACCGGTTACTCAGGAAATTTCGCGCCGGAAGGGAGGCAATGCGTTGAGGATCGCTTTGCCATAGCGTTGGGTGACCAGGCGCCGGTCAAGCAAAGTGATGGTGCCACGGTCCTCTTCGGTGCGCAGCAAGCGCCCGCAGGCCTGCACCAGTTTCAGCGAGGCGTCCGGCACGGAGATTTCCATGAACGGATTGCCGCCACGGGCTTCGATCCATTCGGCAAGGGCCGCTTCGACCGGATCATCGGGCACCGAGAACGGAATCTTGGCGATGACGACGTGTTCGCAATAGGCACCCGGCAAGTCGACCCCTTCGGCGAAACTCGCCAGGCCGAACAGAACGCTGGAATCCCCGCCATCGACCCGCGCCTTGTGTTTGTTCAGGGTTTCCTGTTTCGACAGGTTGCCCTGAATGAACACTTGCTTGCGCCAGTCGCGGTCCAGGCCGTCGAATACGTCCTGCATCTGCTTGCGCGAAGAGAACAGCACCAGCGTGCCCCGCGAGCCTTCGACCAGCTCCGGCAGATCGCGGATGATTGCCGCAGTGTGAGCCGCCGCATCACGGGGGTCGGCGTTTAGGTTCGGCACTCGCAGCACGCCGGCATCGGCGTGATGGAAGGGGCTCGGGACCACGGCGGTCACGGCTTTTTTCGGCAGGCCGGCACGCATGCGAAAGCGATCGAAGGTGCCCAGCGCGGTCAGGGTCGCCGACGTCACCAGCGCGCCATAGGCCACGTTCCACAGATTGCGCCGCAGCATTTCCGCCGCGAGGATGGGACTGGCGTTGACCTCGATATCAAACAGCGAACCGCTTTCGGCCAGGGTCAGCCAGCGCGCCATCGGCGGGTTGTCTTCCGGGTCTTCCGCGGTGAACGCGACCCACAACTCCCAATTGCCGGATGAGCGCGACAGCAGGCTGCCGAACAATGGATACCACTCTTCGGCCTGGTTGCTGGCGATGCCGATGTTGACCTCGCCGTCCATGCCTTCCTTGAGCAACTCGGTAAGGCGGGTGAACAGATCGGTCAGGCGCGCGAAACCCTTCTTCAGCTCGACGCCCATCTCGCGCATGTGTTCGGGAATCACCCCGCCGACAAAGCGATGACGAGGCCGTTCGCGACCTTCAACATCTTCGCCGGGCTTGAAATCGGCAACCTGTTCACAGGCGGTGAACATGAACTGCTGCTGGGTCTTGATCTCCCGTGCCAGCTCCGGCACCTGTTCGATCAACTTGCCCAGATCGCCCGGCAACGGGTGTTGGGCCAGCAGCTTGGTGAGATTCTTGGCGGTGGTTTCCAGCCAGTCGGCGGTGGAGCGCAGGCGGGTGTAATGGGCGAAATGGCCGATGGCCTTGTCCGGCAGGTGATGGCCTTCGTCGAACACATAGATGGTGTCGCGCGGGTCCGGCAGCACTGCGCCGCCGCCCAGGGCCAGGTCAGCCAGGACCATGTCGTGGTTGGTGACTATCACGTCGACCTTGCCCATGCCTTCGCGGGCCTTGTAGAAGGCACACTGGCCGAAGTTCGGGCAATGACGGTTGGTGCACTGGCTGTGATCGGTGGTCAGGCGTGCCCAGTCTGCATCTTCAAGCGCCGTGGACCAACTGTCGCGGTCGCCGTCCCATTTATTGCCGGCGAGCTTCTCGATCATGCTGGTGAACAGCTTCTGACTGGCCTCATCGACCTCGATCTTGAAGCCCTCTTCCTCGAACAACTGAGCGGTGGCGGTTTGCGCGTGACCTTCCTGGAGCAACATGTCGAGCTTGGACAGGCACATGTAGCGCCCGCGTCCCTTGGCCAGGGCGAAGCTGAAGTTCAGCCCGCTGTTGCGCATCAGGTCGGGCAAGTCCTTGTAGACGATCTGCTCCTGCAGGGCCACGGTAGCCGTGGCGATCACCAGGCGCTTGCCGGCGGCCTTGGCCGTGGGAATCGCCGCCAGGCTGTAGGCCACGGTCTTGCCGGTACCCGTGCCGGCTTCTACCGCGACAATCGCGGGCTCGCCACTGCGCCGGCCTTCATCGTCGGTGTCGATGTCACCGAGAACCTTGGCGACTTCGGCGATCATCAGGCGTTGGCCGTAGCGCGGTTTGAGGCTCTTGGCTTCGAGAAAACGCGAGTAGGCGCCCTGGATCGTGGTTTTGAGTTCAGTGCTGATCATGAATTGTCGGGCGCAAAAAACGCTGGATAAATTTTCAGTGGTTCGGTTCGGCCGCTATCATACCCCGCTAATGAATCCTGCGCAGAACGGAGTACCCCAATGACACCTTTTGGCATCGTTTACACCCTGCATGTCCTCGCCGCACTGGTCTGGGTCGGAGGCATGTTTTTCGCCTGGATGGTCCTGCGCCCCGCGGCAGTCAAGGCGCTGGAGGGCCCTGCCCGGCTCAAGTTATGGGTAGAAGTGTTCCCGGGGTTTTTCCGTTGGGTCTGGGCAGCCGTGATACTGCTGCCTGTCAGCGGCGTGGGCATGCTGCACATGCAGTTCCACGGTTTTGAAGCCGCGCCACGTTATGTGCAGGTAATGATGGGTTTGTATGTGGTAATGACGGCGCTGTTTATCCGTATTCAGGCGCTGATGTTGCCGGAACTGCGTACGGCGGTAACCGCACAGGATTGGCCGGCAGGTGCGGCGGTGCTGGGGCGGATTCGTCGATTGGTGGGGATCAATTTATTGGTGGGTCTGGTGCTGGTTGCAATTGCCGCGGCACGCCCGACGCTTTAAAAGCTGCTCCTGACCCGGCTCTCTCCCACCGACAGCGAATTACTGTGGGAGCGAGCCTGCTCGCGATGTTCTCAAACTCACCGCTGTTATCCAGACAGTGCAGGCCATCGCTGGCCTCCATCGCGAGCAGGCTCGCTCCCACAAAAGCCCCGCGAAGGAACAGGTTACAACCGCTGCACCGTCACCGAACCCGGCGCGCCTTCAGGCCCGGGTTGACCATCGGCACCAGGGCGCCCGCTCTTGCCGCCATCGGCGTTATAAATGAGACAGCCCTTGGCCTTGCCACCCGCCCCCGGCTTGCCGCCAGGGCCGGCTGCACCACCGGCACCGCCGGCCACCTGGACCTTGATGCGTTCTGCCGGATAGTCGTGCGGCACTGCCAGTTTAACCAGCGCGCCTGGTGCCCCCGGCTGGCCGTTACTGCCATCGCTGCCATCGGCACCGCGACCGGCCTGGCCCCAGGTGCAGCCCGGGGCCTGCCCGTTGGCACCGTCGAGGCCGACAAACCCCGGCGCGCCCGCGCCACCGCGAGCATCGACCAACAATTGCGGTGCATTCAGTGACTTTATCTGCACATCAATACTTCGCCCGGCACGGGCAGCCTTCTCGTACGTACCCGGCGCACCCCGCGCGGTGATCTGGCTGCCTTCGGCAAGGTCGGCCCGATGCACCTTCAGCGCCAGCGCCTGTTCGCCGGGCACGATGGCGATCCGCGCTTCGTGGCCCAGGTGCAGTTCACCCACTGTGACTTCGGTTACGTTCGCAGGAATCAGCAACGTCCCGTAGTCCGCCACTTCCAGGCGCTCCAGTTGCAGGGTGCTGGCGGTGTTGGGCAGGCGCATCAGCGAATTGGTTTCGACGCTCACCACCTGTGCGCTGGCCAATGGACTTACGAGTGCGGCAAGCAGACAGAGTTTACGCATGGGAAGCCTTCGATGTGGCAGGAGCCGGAATGGTTTGCAGGTGGAATACGCCGAAAATGACGATCTTCAGACGGTCAAGCCAGGGATGGGCGCGCCATTTGACGCTGCGGTTGCACAGCAGCACTTCCAGTAAATGGATGAATGCCAGGAAGCCGCCGGCCAGATTGACCAACGGGTGCAGCGGATAGCTGAACGGCACGAGCAGATTGACCAGCACCACCAGCCAGAACAGCAGGGTCAATAACTTGCCCAGCCCCCATAACACCTTCATACGCGCTCCCAACAAATATTATTCTTTGCGCGCACAGTAACGGCTTCCACGCGGGATAAGCCAGAGGGCAACGGAAATATCTTCATGGAGGCCGCCGAACGGCCGTCGCCACGCGTTAAATTAACGTGCGACGGCTCTATTTCAAGGCTCAGCGGTTGATGTGCAGCTCTACGCGACGATTTTTCGCGCGGCCTTCATCTGTTTCGTTGTCAGCCACCGGCTGACTCTCGCCCTTGCCTTCACTGGTGAGTTTGTTCGGCGCCACCCCCTGACTCAGGAGATAATCGGCCACGCTGCTGGCGCGCCGCTCCGACAAGCCCTGGTTGTACTCGTCCGAACCTACGCTATCGGTATGACCAACTACCTTGATGCTCACCACGCTGGCGTCTTGCAGCTTGCCCATCAGGTCGTCCAACTGACTCTTGGCCGTAGGCGTGAGGTCGGACTGGTCGAAGGCAAACAGTACATCGCCAGCATCGCTGAGGGTGATGACCTCGACCGGCACCGGTTCGGCAGGTTGCGCAACAGGGTACTGTGGCACCGGGCAACCGTGATGTTCGACCGGTGTATCGGCTGGTGTATCGGGACAGCGGTCACGGCGGTCGAACACGCCGTCACCGTCTTCGTCACCATCCTGGGCATAGCAGATCAACCCGCCGGTCAAAATGCCGAGCGCCGCACCGCCACCGGCCCAAGCGGCACTTTCAATCGCGCCCAGGCCGCCACCGACCAGGCCGCCGATAAGGCTGCAGATAGGCCAGGTTCTTTGATTGAGGGGGGCAGTGCCATCACTGTGAGTAGCGCAGCCGGTCAGCAGGCTGCCTATTAGCAGAACCGGAAGGACGGTCCTTGTGAGAACGATCATATTGAAAGCTCCTGTGTATCCGGCCAATACCGGTTACACAGGAGTAAAGACCCGCATCCGCGACTGCACAAGCCGCGGATGCGAGGGGGTTAGCGGTTAATTTTGATTTCGGTGCGACGGTTCTGTGCACGGCCGTCAGCGGTGGAGTTGTCGGCAACCGGCTGGCTTTCACCGGCACCTACAACGGACACGAAGTTACTGCGTGGCACGCCGCTCTCAATGAGATACTCAACCACAGAGTGGGCGCGTTTATCCGACAGTTTCTGGTTGTAGGTATCGCTGCCCACGCTGTCGGTATGGCCGGTTACGGTCAATTGAGCAGTAGGCGCTTCCGCTTTCAAGCGCGTGGCAATCTTGTCGAGAACCTGCTTGTCGGATTCGGTGAGCGTAGCTTTGTCGAACTGGAAGTGAACATCGCGAATGACGATGGTTTCTTCCTTGACCACGACCGCCTCTTCAACCACCGGAGCAGGTGGTGGGCAACCGTTAGCATCTACCGTTACGCCTTTAGGCGTACCAGGGCACTTGTCGCGGCTGTCCGGCACACCATCGCCGTCTTCGTCGCCATCACCGTGAACCCAGCAATAGGCTGCGGCCGTGCCGCCCACCAGCAGCGCGCCATAACCGGCCCATGCCGAGCTTTCGGTCGCACCGAGGCCCGCACCCACGACACCTCCGACCGCCGCACAGGTCGGCCAGTCGGTTTTCTGCAAACCTGCACAACCAGTCAACACACTGGTGAGCAGAACCAAGGGTAATGCTGTCCGAACTATGCTCATCTAGTTTTCTCCTGAGGGATCGGCTTAGAACCGATTCACGTAGTAAAGACCCGAGTATTAAACTCCGCCAGAAAAGGGTCAGGCTGTTTAACAGTGTATTTACGACAGGTTCCTGGTTATGCCGAACAGACGCTCTAGGCCCGGACGTTCAGGCAGGCTAGTCTTGGCAGATCTGATTGAGGAACTTTGATGACTGCAGGTATTTCTTCACGCACGCCGCAACAGGCACTGGCCGCCTTACTGGACCGCTACGCACCTGCGCGCCTCTTGCTGATTGGCGCCAGCGAGTTCCCGGCGCTGGAGGCTTTCAAACTCGCGCACCCGGACAGCTGCGTCGCCTGCGCCCCGCCCGGAGCACTGCCTGCCGAGCTGGCAGCCCGGCGCTTCGACCTGGCGCTGGTGGTCGATTGCCTGGAGCATCTGCCCAAGCGCGAAGGCCTGAACCTGTTGGGCGGCATTCGAAATCTCAATGCCAGCCGTATCGCGGTGCTGGCGGATCTGGCAGCCTGTGGTTGGCAGGAGACCGACTTTTTCTCCCTGGCCCTGCAAGCCAGCGAGCGTTTTGAGCGCGAAGAACAGCAATTGACCTTGTTCACTTACGATCTGCTTGAATACAAACAAGTGCCCGACTGGCTTAATTCTCGCTTCTGGGCCAATCCGGAAAACTTCGGGAAATATTGGTGGTAACGCAATGAGTACACCCATTTGCCCTTGCGGCAGCGGTACCCTGCTCGACGCCTGCTGCGGTCATTATCACGCCGGCCACCCGGCTCCGTGCGCAGAAGCCTTGATGCGTTCGCGTTACAGCGCCTATGTGCTGGGCCTGGTCGACTACCTGGTGGCGACCACCCTGCCCGCGCAACAAGCTGGCCTGGACCGTCAATCGATCAGCGACTGGAGCGCCCAAAGCACCTGGCTGGGGCTTGAGGTGGAAAGCTCCGAAGTCCTCGGCGGTCAGCCCGAACATGCGTTCGTGACCTTCACCGCGCGCTGGCATGACAGCACCGGCGAGCACAGCCATCGCGAGCGTTCATCGTTCGTGCAGAACGCCGGGCACTGGTATTTCATCGACCCTACCGTAGCGCTCAAAGCGGGTCGCAACGATGCCTGCCCGTGTGCCAGCGGACAGAAATTCAAAAAGTGTTGCGCGGGTTACTTCAGCGTTTGATGTGACATTCAGCGGCTAGACTGGGGGGCAAGGGAGAACCACCACCATGACCATCCGGCCCACCGCGTTTCATCTGTTCGCCCTGCTCCTGTTCCTGGGGCTCAGTGGCTGTGCGTCATGGTTCAGCGACGATGCTCTGGAGCCCGAGGTTCATTTGGTGAAGGTCGAAGTCGTGCGCGCCAGACTGCTGGATCAGAAATTCATCCTGCACTTTCGCGTCGACAATCCCAATGACAGCGACCTGACCGTACGCGGCCTGGAATACCGCATTCATCTGGCGGAGATTTTGCTGGCCGAAGGCGAGTACGAACACTGGTTTACCGTCGGCCCCAAACACAGCGCCTATTTCAAGGTGCCGATCCGCACGAACCTGTGGCCAAAGGTCCGTGACCTGGTCAAACACCTGAAAAATCCCAAGAAGTCCATTCCCTATCGTCTGGACGGTGAAATGGAAACCGGTTTATTCATCGCCCACTACGTGCACCTGGCGCGTAATGGCGTGATAATCCCCGCCGATTTAATTCCGGAGTAACCCCGATGACCCAGCAACCTCATGTCCATGGCCCTGACTGCAACCACGATCATGATCACGACCATCATCATGACCACGACCACGGCCATGTCCATGGCCCGAATTGCGGCCACGCTCACCAGGAGCCGGTGCGCAACGCCCTGAAAGACGTTGGCCGCAACGATCCGTGCCCATGCGGCAACGGCAAGAAATTCAAGAAGTGCCACGGCGCTTGATGCTTCGGGCGAAGGTCTGCTTCGCCTGTTGAATCGCCTTCGCGGGCAAGCCCGCTCCCACAGTGAACTGCGCCTGACACAGGACCTGTGTTCACCGCCGATCCTGTGGGAGCTGGCAATCCCTTTGCGGCGAACTGGCTCGCGCTGGTTACCGGCCAGCTTTCAGAATGAGCCCGGTGCTGACGACCGTTGCATATTCGCCATGCAAATTCCCCAGCGACATTGCATGAACCTCCTCGGCTGAATGCGCCTTACCAAAGTAGTCGGCCTTGTCGAAGGTAAAGCACGCATCCTCCACCACCCAGGCATCAAACCCCAGGTTGCCCGCCGTACGCGCTGTGGATTCCACCGAGTTGTGGGTGGCCACGCCGACGATGATCAACTGCCCGATCTGTGCATCGCGCAACTTCGCCTCAAGCCCGGTGGCGCAAAACGCGTCCGGAACCTGCTTCTGGATCAGCCATTCCCCGTGTTGTGGCGCAAAACGTTGCTGAAATTCAACTCCCGATTGCTGCGGCCAGAACACCGAATCTTCTGACCGGGACAAGTGCTGCACATGAATCACCGGCCGAGCGCTGCGCCGCCATTGCCCCAGCAGCTCCAGCATGCGTTCTTCGGCCTGGGCATTATTTCGCCGACCGAGCCGGGGATGCAGGATGCCTTTTTGTTGATCGATGATGATCAGCGCTGCGTTTGCCTGGAGCTCCATGCCTACTGTACTCATGCACAATCATTGGATTTGCTCCACTTCAGCATTACTCCCCGTGACTGACAAGCGCGATATTTTTGCGCTTCATCTGACAAATCCTGAAATAACTTCTTGCCCCGCTTGCGCGGCCATCGCCTGCTCACTAACGTAGCGCCTTTATTGCGCTACCACCCCGCAGGAGCTTTGCCATGGCCTCGCCAGCCCTTACTCATTTTCTACCCCGGTTCGGCGTTGCCGCAGCAGTCGCTGGCGTTTTGAGCCTGACCGGTTGTCAGACTTTCAATGCCCAGGACACCCTCCCGCCGGCCTCCGGCGTACAGCCGCTCAAAGGTTTGGCGCAGAACGTTTCGGTGCGGCGCAATGCCATGGGCATGCCGTTGATCGAAAGCAGCAGCTTCCACGACGCCCTGTTCGCCCTCGGTTACGTGCACGCCAGCGATCGCATCACGCAGATGGTCACCCTGCGCCTGCTGGCCCAGGGCCGTTTGGCCGAAATGTCCGGTGCGGATCTGCTGGATGCCGACCGCTACATGCGTGCGGTCAACCTGAAGAAAAGCGCCGGCGAGCTGTACAAGGCCTCTTCGCCGCGTCTCAAACGCTTCTTCGAAGTCTATGCCCGCGGGGTCAACGCCTACCTTTTCCGTTACCGCGACAAACTGCCAGCGGACCTCGTTGCCACCGGCTACAAGCCTGAATACTGGCGGCCGGAAGATTCGGCGCTGATTTTCTGCCTGCTGAACTTCAGCCAGTCGGCCAACCTGCCGGAAGAAATTGCCTCGCTGGTGCTGGCGCAAACCGTCACCACCGACAAACTGGCCTGGTTGAGCCCCTCCGCCCCCGACGAAAAATTGCCGCTGGCCGAAAGCGAAAAACTCCAGGGCATCAAGCTCAACGGGCAAATCCCTGGGCTGGCGCAGATCAATAAAGCCACGGGGCAACTGTCTGACCTGAACCTGCTGGGCGCCACCTCGTCGAACAACTGGGCCATCGCCCCGCAACGCAGCCGCAGTGGCAAAAGCCTGCTGGCCAGCGACAGCCATGGCCCGCTGGGCGCGCCGTCGTTGTTCAGCTACGTGCAGATCCGCGCGCCGAAGTATCAAGCTTCTGGCGTGACCATCGCCGGCTTGCCGATGGTTCTGGGTGGTTTCAACGGCAAAGTGGCGTGGAGCATGACTTCGGTCATGGGCGATAACCAGGATCTGTTCCTGGAGAAAATCAAGCGCCAGGGCAACGCACTGACCTACGAAACCAACGGCAAATGGCAGCCGGCGATCGTGCGCAACGAAACTTACTTCGTCAAAGGCCAGCGACCGATTCGCGAAGCCGTGTACGAAACCCGTCACGGCCCGCTGCTCAACAGCGCCCAAGGCACAGCTCTGGCCAATGGTTTCGGTCTGGCCTTGCAGACGCCGGGCTTCACCGACGACAAAACCCTGGATGCGTTGTTCGACCTGACCCGCGCCCAGAGCGTCGAGAAAGCCTCGGATGCCAGCCGCGAGATTCGCGCCATCGCACTGAACCTGGTGTTCGCCGACGCCAGCAATATCGGCTGGCAAGTCACCGGTCGCTATCCCAACCGCCGCGAAGGTGAAGGCCTGCTGCCATCGCCCGGCTCCGAGGGGCGCTACGATTGGGACGGTTACGCCGACCCGATGCTCCATCCTTACGATCAGGACCCGGCCCAGGGCTGGCTCGGCACCGCCAACCAGCGGGTCATTCCCCATGGCTACGGCATGCAGTTGTCCAACTCGTGGGCGGCTCCGGAACGTGGCGAGCGCATGGCCGAACTGGCCGGCGCAGGCAAACACGACAGTCGCAGCATGATCGCCATGCAGTACGACCAGACCACAACGTTCGCCGCCAAACTGAAGAAAATGTTCGAAGCGCCAGGCATGTCCCAGCCGCTGAAACAGGCCATCAATGCTTTACCGGCAGCCGATAGCGCCAAGGCCCGCGAGGCCTACAGCCGCTTGATGGCATTCGACGGCAAGGTCAGTGCGACTTCCACCGACGCGGCGATCTACGAGCTGCTCCTTGAGGAAAGCAGCAAGCAGATTTTCCTCGATGAACTGGGCCCGCAAAGCAGCCCGGCGTGGCAAGCCTTTGTCGCCAACGGCAAGTTGTCCTATGCCGCCCAGGCCGATCATTTGCTGGCGCGCGAGGACAGTCCGTTCTGGGATGACGTACGCACCGCACAGAAGGAAGACAAGCCGGCCATCCTCGCGCGCAGCCTGGCTGCTGCGATCAGCGCCGGCGACAGCCTGCTGGGCGCCGATCACAAGGCCTGGCAGTGGGGCAAGCTGCATCGCTACGAATGGATAAACGCCGGCGGCCAGAACGTGCGCGGGCCGCTGCCGGCCGGCGGCGACCAGAGCACCCTCAATACTGCCGCATTCGCCTGGGGCCAGGACTTCAACACCACCCTGGCACCAGCCATGCGATTTATCGTCGACTTCAGCCAGACCGAGCCGCTGATGGCTCAGAACGGCACAGGCCAGTCCGGCAATCCGGCGAGCCCTAACTACCTCAACAGCATTGATCCGTGGTTGAAGGGGCAGTACATGAGCCTGCCGATGCAGTCGCAAAATTACGACAAGGCGTATGGCACGGCGCGACTGACGTTGACGCCTGGAAAATAATCCCAAGCCGCCCCCCTTTGCAGGAGCCAGCATGCTGGCGATGGACTCAAGCGCGCCGCGTTTAATCGGGTAAACACGCGTTATCGTTAACGTCCATCGTGAGCAGGCTCGCTCCTACAGGACTTGCTCGGCAGAGTCACCCACACGCCATTTTTGCCTTTGCACCGAACCAAATGTGTGCAGGCATTTCCCTGCGCTCGTTTTCGTGCATAAATCGCGCTCCGACCTTTGATCAAGCACCTTTTAAAACGCTTGTTCGCCACTGTGGTTCGGAAATTGCTACTTTCAATGGGTCTTACGCTTTCCAGTAACAATAAAACTGCGCCATAAGCGCTCATATTGGTTCTTAGGGATTGAATAATGAAAAAAGCATTGCTGACCCTTTCTGCACTGGCGTTGTGCATGGCTGCTGGCTCCGCCATGGCCAAGGAATACAAGGAATTGCGTTTCGGCGTTGACCCTTCCTATGCACCGTTCGAGTCGAAAGCGGCTGACGGCAGCCTGGTGGGCTTCGACATCGATCTGGGGAACGCGATCTGCGCCGAGCTGAAGGTCAAGTGCAAATGGGTCGAAAGTGACTTCGACGGTATGATCCCGGGCCTCAAGGCCAATAAATTCGACGGTGTGATCTCGTCGATGACCGTTACCCCAGCCCGCGAAAAAGTCATCGACTTCTCCAGCGAGCTGTTCTCCGGGCCGACTGCCTACGTGTTCAAGAAAGGTTCCGGCCTGAGCGAAGACGTCGCGTCCCTCAAAGGCAAAACCGTAGGCTACGAGCAAGGCACCATCCAGGAAGCCTACGCCAAAGCCGTGCTGGACAAGGCTGGCGTGAAAACCCAGGCCTATCAGAATCAGGATCAGGTGTATGCCGACTTGATGTCCGGTCGCCTCGACGCGGCGATTCAGGACATGCTGCAAGCTGAACTGGGCTTCTTGAAGTCGCCAAAAGGCGAAGGCTATGAAGTCAGCAAGCCGGTCGACAGCGAATTGCTGCCGGCCAAAACAGCGATCGGTATCGCTAAAGGTAACAACGAGCTCAAGGCACTTTTGGATAAAGGTATCAAAGCGTTACACGATGATGGCACCTACGCCACCATTCAGAAGAAGCACTTTGGCGATCTGAATCTGTACAGCGGCAAATAATGCCCGGCGCCCATCTCGCGATGGGCGCTTTTTTTATCTGATCAGGTTGCTGATTTATGTTCGAAAACCTCTTACAAAATCTGGGGCTCTCAGCCTTCAGCCTGCAGGGCTTCGGCCCGCTGCTGATGGAAGGCACCTGGATGACCATCAAGTTGTCGGCGTTGTCGCTACTGGTAGCCGTGTTGCTCGGGCTGCTGGGCGCCAGTGCCAAGTTGTCAAAGCTCAAGCTTATGCGTGTCCCCGCCCAGGTCTACACCACGCTGATTCGCGGCGTTCCGGACCTGGTCCTGATGCTGCTGATTTTCTACAGCCTGCAAACCTGGCTGACATCGTTCACCGACTTCATGGAATGGGAATACATCGAGATCAACCCGTTCAGCGCCGGGGTGATTACCCTGGGCTTTATCTACGGCGCCTACTTCACCGAAACCTTTCGCGGCGCGATCCTCGCGGTCCCGCGGGGTCAGGTCGAAGCCGCCACCGCCTATGGCCTCAAGCGCGGCCAGCGCTTCTGGATCGTGGTGTTTCCGCAAATGATGCGCTATGCCCTGCCCGGCATCGGTAATAATTGGATGGTGATGCTCAAGGCCACCGCACTGGTGTCGATCATCGGCCTCGCCGACCTGGTCAAGGCCGCGCAGGACGCCGGCAAAAGCAGCTATCAGCTGTTTTACTTCCTCGTGGTTGCCGCACTCATCTACCTGCTGATCACCAGTGCCTCGAACTTCATCCTGCGCTGGCTCGAGCGTCGTTACTCCGCGGGCACCCGGGAGGCCGTACGATGATCGAACTCCTGCAGGAATACTGGAAACCTTTCCTCTATAGCGACGGCTACCACATCACCGGCCTGGCCATGACCATGTGGCTGCTCAGCGCGTCTATATTCATCGGCTTCCTGGTGTCGATCCCGCTGTCCATCGCCCGGGTCTCGCCGCACTTCTACATTCGCTGGCCGGTGCAGTTCTACACCTACCTGTTCCGTGGCACGCCGCTGTATATCCAGCTGCTGATCTGCTACACCGGGATCTACAGCCTGGCGGCCATCCGGGCTCAGCCGGTACTCGATGCGTTCTTTCGCGATGCGATGAACTGCACGATCCTGGCCTTCTCCCTGAACACTTGCGCCTACACCACGGAGATCTTCGCCGGGGCCATTCGCAGCATGAACCATGGCGAAGTCGAAGCGGCCAAGGCTTATGGCCTGACCGGCTGGAAGCTGTATGCCTACGTGATCATGCCTTCGGCCCTGCGTCGCTCGTTGCCCTATTACAGCAACGAAGTGATCCTGATGCTGCACTCGACCACCGTGGCGTTCACCGCGACCATCCCGGACATCCTGAAAGTCGCCCGCGATGCCAACTCGGCAACCTTCCTGACTTTCCAGTCGTTCGGCATCGCCGCACTGATCTACCTGACTGTCACCTTCGCGCTGGTCGGCCTGTTCCGCCTCGCCGAACGTCGCTGGCTGGCCTTTCTCGGGCCGACCCACTAGGACTTATCCTGCTTCAGGGAACAAGAGATGCGCCACCAGATACATGACCTGCTGGCCCCGCTGCCGGGGACCGCACGACAGATCCACAGCTTTCACTTCGGCCCGCAACCGGCCACCCGCAAGATCTACATCCAGGCCTCCCTGCACGCCGACGAAATGCCCGGCATGCTGGTGGCCTGGCACCTCAAGCAGCGCCTGGCGGAGCTGGAAGCCGCCGGGCGCCTGCGCAGCGAAATCGTGCTGGTGCCGATCGCCAATCCGGTGGGCCTGGAACAGGTGCTGATGGATGTACCGCTGGGCCGCTATGAGCTGGAAAGCGGGCAGAATTTCAATCGCTGGTTCATTGACCTGAGTGAAGAAGTCGGCAACACCATCGAAGGCAAACTCGGTGACGATCCGCAGCACAACCTGCAACTGATCCGCAGCACCCTGCGCGACGCACTGGCCCGGCAGACCGCCGAGACCCAACTGCAATCCCAGCGCCTGACCCTGCAACGCCTGGCGTGCGATGCCGATATGGTGCTCGACCTGCATTGTGATTTCGAAGCAGTTGCGCACCTGTACACCACACCTGAGGCCTGGCCGCAGGTCGAGCCCCTGGCCCGCTACATCGGTGCCGAAGCCAGCCTGCTGGCGACCGACTCCGGCGGACAGTCGTTCGACGAATGCTTCACCCTGCTCTGGTGGCAATTGAAGGAACGTTTCGGTGAGCATTTCGAGATCCCGCCAGGCAGCTTTTCGGTTACCGTCGAGTTGCGCGGTCAGGGCGATGTCAATCACCCGCTGGCCAGCGTCGACTGCCAGGCACTGATCGACTACCTGATCCATTTCGGTGCGATTGCCGGCGAACCCGCGCCCATGCCCGACCTGCCTTACCCCGCGACACCGCTGGCCGCTGTGGAACCTGTGGCCACACCCGTCGGCGGACTGCTGGTGTTCACCGCGCTGCCCGGCCAATACCTGCAAGCCGGGCAACTGATCGCCGAAGTCATCGACCCGATCAACGATCTCGTCACCCCCGTTCGTTGCGCCACAGCCGGGCTGATGTACGCCCGCTCGCTGCGCCGCATGGCCACTGCCGGCATGGTGATCGCCCACGTCGCGGGCACCGAAGCCTATCGCAGCGGCTACCTACTTTCGCCTTGAGGATGCATGCCCCATGTACAAATTGACCATCGAAGGCCTGCATAAAAGCTATGGCGATCATGAAGTGCTCAAAGGTGTTTCGCTCAAGGCCAGGACGGGCGACGTCATCAGCCTGATCGGCGCCAGCGGCTCGGGCAAAAGTACCTTTCTGCGCTGCATCAACTTTCTCGAACAGCCCAATGACGGCGCCATGAGTCTGGACGGGCAGAACATTCGCATGATCAAGGATCGTCACGGCATGCACGTGGCCGACCCCGATGAACTGCAGAAGATCCGTACCCGACTGGCCATGGTGTTCCAGCATTTCAACCTGTGGAGCCACATGACGGTGCTGGAAAACATCACCATGGCACCACGTCGGGTGCTCGGATGCAGTAAGCAGGAAGCCGAGGACCGTGCCCGCCGCTATCTGGACAAGGTCGGCCTGGCGGCGCGGGTGGCGGACCAGTACCCGGCGTTTCTGTCCGGAGGGCAGCAGCAACGTGTCGCCATCGCCCGGGCGCTGGCCATGGAACCGGAAGTGATGTTGTTCGACGAACCCACTTCAGCCCTGGATCCGGAGTTGGTAGGCGAGGTGCTCCGGGTGATCCAGGGCCTGGCAGAAGAAGGCCGGACCATGATCATGGTCACCCACGAAATGAGTTTCGCTCGTAAAGTGTCGAGCCAGGTGCTGTTTCTGCATCAGGGTCTGGTGGAGGAAGAAGGCGCGCCGGCCGACGTGCTGGGCAATCCGAAAAGCGAGCGCCTGAAGCAGTTCCTCAGCGGCAACCTGAAGTAAAAACGTCTGCGCAGGCAGCTCCCCGTGGAGCTGTCGAGTGCAACGAGGCTGCGATCTTCGGTGATTATAAAAAGATCAAGATCAAAAGATCGCAGCCTCGTTGCACTCGACAGCGCCTACAGGACCGTGTTCGGTCAGACCACAGGTGCAGGTGGCGGCTCATCCGGCAGAGTAGGCTCCCCGGGTTCGGTGGGCTGTTCATTTGGGGTATCGGGATCAGGCTGACCCGGGATGCCCCCCGCCATGCTGACGGGCGGATGTGCCAGCAGCGACCAGGCCAGAACACCCACTTGATTGGGTTCAAGCCTTGCCAGTTCGGCACTGATGAGCGGATTGATCTTCATGGGGCACTCCTGAGCGGTGGTCCGACCCGCCTGGCGCGGATCGGAGCAGTACACTCCATAGAGTGTACGCTCGCTGAAGAATTCCCCCTGCTTGTCAGACGGCTGACTCAGGTGCGAGGCAGGGTGACGCCACGCTGGCCCTGATACTTGCCGCCGCGGTCCTTATAGGACACTTCGCACTCTTCATCGGATTCAAGGAACAGCATCTGCGCCACGCCTTCGTTCGCGTAGATTTTCGCCGGCAGATTGGTGGTGTTGGAGAACTCCAGGGTCACATGGCCTTCCCACTCAGGCTCGAGCGGCGTGACGTTGACGATGATGCCGCAGCGCGCATAGGTGCTCTTGCCCAGGCAAATGGTCAATACATTACGCGGAATGCGAAAATATTCGACGGTGCTGGCCAGGGCGAAGGAGTTGGGCGGAATGATGCACACGTCGCTGTGGACGTCGACAAAGCTGCCGGCATCGAAGTTTTTCGGGTCGACGATGGCCGAGTTGATGTTGGTGAACACCTTGAAATGATTGGTGCAACGCACATCGTAGCCGTAGCTTGACACGCCGTAGGAGATCACACGGCTATCGTCGCTGCCACGCACCTGGCGCTCGACGAAAGGGTCGATCATGCCGTGTTCCTGCGCCATGCGGCGAATCCACTTGTCCGATTTGATGCTCATGGCGGGTGTCCTGAATAGCGAGGTGGAAAAAATCTGTCCGGCATCTTACCGGGGCGCGCCGCCGGGTTCAAAGTCCACGCTGCAATTCTCGCCGGACATCCGGGAATTACCTGCGTTGGCGACGAATCGACACACCGTCGATCCCTAAAACAGAGAAACCTGCACAAGAAGCATTGGCACGTCCCGGAAAAAGGGTTAAGGTGGCGCCACTGTGCTGCTTGTGTCACTGAGAATCTCTACACGATATGTTGAATTTCGATCCAACCATCTACAAGAATTTTTCCTGCTCTTTGCACTCAGTCTCGGCCAGGGTTCTTCCTGAGTCGCAGTTATCTTTGTTCAAGGAGTTACACCATGTCTAATCGCCAAACCGGTACCGTTAAGTGGTTCAACGATGAAAAAGGCTTCGGCTTCATCACTCCACAATCCGGTGACGACCTGTTCGTTCACTTCAAAGCTATCCAATCCGACGGCTTCAAAAGCCTGAAAGAAGGCCAACAGGTTTCTTTCATCGCTACCCGCGGTCAGAAAGGCATGCAAGCTGAAGAAGTTCAAGTTATCTAACTTGTACTTGCTTTAGTAAAAAGCCCCGCCCTCAACAGCGGGGCTTTTTTGTGCCTGTGTGTTTTTGCCAGGCGAAAAAAATCGCGGCCCAAGCCGCGATCTTTTTTTCAAAGCCTTACCAGGTCACACCAAACCCGGCACTGTAGCGAGTCTTGTCCAGATCGGACTCGTCGGTACCGTGGATGATGTCGCGCTCCGCCTTTAGATTGAGCGAAGCCCAGTCAGTCACCTTGTAGCGCAGTCCAATCTCAGCATCCAGCGCATAGTCGGCCACGCCCGACAGCGGCTTGCCCACCTCGCCACTTGTGAAGAACTCCACCCTCTTGCCAATCAGGTAGCGGTTGTAATCCCACTTCATGGCCAGGGAATAAAAGTTTTCCTCGCTGCCATCGGCAAATTCATAGTCCGTGCGGTTGACCAGCGAACCGAGGGAGAATGCGCCCAGTTCATCATCCCAGAACTGATAACCAGGACCGGTACCGACCGTGCGCTGGCGAGACAGATCTTCAACCTTGTCACGCTTGTAGACCAGGCGACCTTGCCAGAACCACTTGTCAGTCAGGAAGCGGTCAAGGGCGTACTCGGCCCGCCAATTGTCCGTGGTCACCACGTCATCCTGGAACTCTCGGTTGTACTCACCTTCGGCGATGTGTCGCCAGCGCCCATGGCGCGCAGTGGTCTTGAAATCGATGTCGTAATCATCGGTGTCATTTTCCGCGCGCTGATAATCCAGCGCCATGTCGACGTTGCCCTTCCATACCAGATCCTCGACCACAGGTTTCGGCTTGAGAATCTGCTGAACACTCGCCAACTCCACGGTTTTTGGTGCGTCACCGTTGGCCAGGGTCACCTTGCCGTCATCTGCCGCTTTCAGCGATTTGGCTTTTTCACCGGTGTAAGCATCCTGTTTGACCAGCAACTCCTGATCGCTTTCCAGGGTTTTCACCTTGCTCCAGTCGATCGGCACTGAACCGGCGTACTCGGTCTGGAGCACCAGCTTGCCACCATCGAACAGGACGATCTTGCCGCTCAGCTTGTCACCGTTCTTCAACCAGACGGTATCGGCGAGCAAGGGAGTGGAGGCACTGAAGACAGCGAGGCACAGCAGGGATCTGGACAACATAAGCAAATAGAGGCTCAAGTTCGCGAAAAAAATCGGCATTATCCGCAGGAATAAGGCACTAGCAAGGACTGACCCGACGATTTCCATTGAGTTCATTTCTCAACTGCCTATGCTCGAATTACCCTACAGACGGTAATGCAAATTTCTTCAGGACTGACGCACGTGACTGACTCACCCACCGAACCCGAGAGCGCGGCGCAAATCCGACGCACGGCACTGTACCTGACGCTGGCGCAAGTACCCGAAGGTAAAGTCGTGAGCTACGGTCAATTGGCAGAGCTGGCAGGGTTGGGCCGTGCCGCCCGCTGGGTCGGGCGCACACTCAGCCAATTACCCAACGACAGCAAATTACCCTGGCACCGCGTATTGGGCGCTGGTGGGCGCCTGAGCCTGCCGGCCGGCAGCCCTTCGGGGGATGAACAGCGCGCACGATTACGCACGGAAGGCATCAGCATCCTGAATAATCGTGTTGATATTCAGCGCCATGGCTGGCGCCCGGTAGAGCACAGCGGTTAGAGTGCGCGCTTTGTTTCCGTATTTCTTGAGGCAGACTCCAGCCCATGCCCCGTAAAACCTGGCGCGCCGCGCTCGCCGCTTATGCCAGCCCCTCGACACTCGTGCTGTTGCTGCTTGGTTTCGCCGCCGGCTTGCCCTATATGCTGGTGTTTTCGACGCTTTCGGTCTGGCTTCGCGAAGCCGGTGTGGCTCGTGAGACCATCGGTTATGCGAGCCTGATCGGTTTGGCCTACGCCTTCAAATGGGTGTGGTCGCCACTGCTCGACCAATGGCGCCTGCCCCTGCTCGGCAAACTCGGGCGCCGACGATCCTGGCTGGTATTGTCCCAGGCGCTGGTGATTCTCGGCCTGATCGGCATGGGCTTTTGTGACCCGCAAAAACATCTGTCCTGGCTGATCGCCATCGCCGTCGTCGTCGCCTTTGCTTCGGCCACCCAGGACATCGCCGTCGATGCCTATCGCCTGGAAATCGCCGAAGACAACCGCCAGGCCGCACTGGCCGCCAGTTACATGTCCGGCTACCGCATCGCCGCACTGCTGGCCACCGCCGGCGCACTGTATTTCGCCGAAGGTTTCGGCTCTACCGGCTTCAACTATCAACACTCCGCCTGGGCCGGCACCTACATACTGTTTGGTGTCCTGATGGTCCCGGCGCTGCTGACCTGCCTGTTCATGCGCGAACCGCCGGTGCCATTGCGCACCCAACTGCAGGCCGGGCGCTACAGCTTCGCGCACCAACTGGCGTCGGTGTTCGTCCTGATCGTACTGCTGGTTTCGGTGCCGGCGATGTTCACCCAGCTCTATAACACTGACTTCGCCAGCGTGCTGTTCGGAGGCGTGAGCCTGCTCGACCTGCTGCTGCAAGACCGCGCCTTCCTGCGTGCGATCCTCTACACCCTCTTCACCGCCCTGTGCCTGTCGGCCATGGGTCGCCGTGGCCTGGCACCGGTGCTGACGCCGGTCAACGACTTCATCCTGCGTTATCGCTGGCAAGCGCTGCTGCTGCTCGGGCTGATCGCGACCTACAGGATGTCCGACACGGTCATGGGCGTGATGGCCAACGTGTTCTACATCGACCAGGGCTTCTCCAAGGATCAGATCGCCAGCGTCAGCAAAATCTTCGGCTTGATCATGACCCTGGTGGGCGCCGGCATGGGCGGCCTGCTGATCGTGCGATTCGGCATCCTGCCGATCCTGTTCATCGGCGGCATCGCGTCGGCGGGCACCAATATCCTGTTCCTGATGCTCGCCGACATGGGCGCCAACCTGAACATGCTGATCCTCACCATTTCCCTGGATAACTTCAGCTCGGGCCTGGCCACCTCGGCGTTCGTCGCCTACCTGTCGAGCCTGACCAACCTGAAGTTCTCCGCCACCCAGTACGCCCTGCTCAGCTCAATCATGTTGCTGTTACCACGCCTGATCGGCGGCTACTCCGGAGTCATGGTGGAAAAGTTCGGCTACCACGACTTCTTCCTGATCACCGCCCTGCTCGGTGTTCCGACCCTGCTGCTGATCGCCCTGCACTGGTACCAGGAGCGCCGCCGGGCCGGGCCGACACCGACGCCGGAGCCGCTACAGACCCCGATAGCAGAAGAATCGTAGGACCTCCACGCAGGAAATTTCGCAACAGGGCGGGTGAATCCCGCCCTCCTGCCACACCACCGACCGCACGCCTGTACGCCAGCGGATCTCGCCCGTACAATGCTCCGTCATTTCTCGTCATCAGCAATCGATAACGGCCAACCATGCGCACCAGTCAATTTTTGCTCGCCACACAGAAAGAAACGCCTTCCGACGCGGTCGTGATCAGCCATCAGCTGATGCTGCGCGCCGGCATGATCCGCAAACTTGCTTCGGGCCTGTACACCTGGCTGCCGATGGGCTTGCGAGTGATGCGCAAGGTCGAAGCCATCGTTCGTGAAGAAATGAACGCCGCCGGCTCTCTGGAAGTGTTGATGCCGAGCACTCAACCGGCTGAGCTGTGGCAGGAATCCGGGCGCTGGGAAGAGTACGGCCCTGAATTGCTGCGCTTCAAGGATCGTCAGGGCCGCGATTTCTGCGCAGGTCCGACCCACGAAGAAGTCATTACCGACCTGATGCGCAATGAGTTGAGCAGCTACAAGCAGCTGCCGATCAACCTGTACCAGATCCAGACCAAGTTCCGTGATGAAATCCGCCCACGCTTCGGTTTGATGCGCGGTCGCGAATTCATCATGAAGGATGCGTATTCGTTCCACGCCGACCAGCCTTCGCTGCAGGTCACCTACGACCGCATGCACCAGGCGTACTGCAACGTGTTCACCCGCCTGGGCCTGAAGTTCCGCCCTGTTGAAGCCGACAACGGTTCCATCGGTGGTGCCGGCTCCCACGAATTCCACGTGCTGGCCGAATCCGGTGAAGACGATATCGTCTTCAGCAACGGTTCCGAATACGCCGCCAACATCGAGAAAGCCGAAGCCGTGCCGCGCGAATCCTCACGCGCCGCTGCGACCGAAGAGCTGCGCCTGGTCGACACCCCGAACGCCAAGACCATTGCGCAACTGGTCGAAGGCTTTGACCTGCCGATCGAAAAGACCATCAAGACCCTGATCGTACGCGCCGAAGAAGAGGGCAAGCTGATTGCCTTGATCATCCGTGGCGACCACGAACTGAACGAAATCAAGGCCGCCAACCAGCCTGGCGTCGCCAGCCCGCTGGTCATGGCGACCGACGCCGAACTGCGTGACGCCATCGGCGCCGGCGCCGGCTCCCTGGGCCCGCTGAACCTGCCACTGCCGATCATCATCGACCGCTCCGTCGAAATGATGAGCGACTTCGGCATCGGCGCCAACATCGACGACAAGCACTACTTCGGCGTGAACTGGGAGCGTGACCTGCCGGTTCCGACGGTGGCCGACCTGCGTAACGTCGTGGCCGGCGACCCAAGCCCGGACGGCAAGGGCACCCTGGAAATCAAGCGCGGCATCGAAGTCGGGCACATCTTCCAGCTGGGCAACAAGTACAGCAAGGCGATGAAGTGCGAAGTGCTGGGCGAGAACGGCAAGCCGGTAACCCTGGAAATGGGTTGCTACGGCATTGGCGTATCCCGCGTGGTGGCTGCGGCCATCGAGCAGAACAACGACGATAAAGGGATCATCTGGAGCGACACCCTGGCGCCATTCCAGATTGCCCTGGTGCCGTTGCGCTACGAAACCGACCTCGTTCGCGAAGCCACCGACAAGCTGTATGCAGAACTGACTGCGGCAGGCTTCGAAGTGCTGCTGGACGACCGCGACAAGAAAACCAGCCCGGGTATCAAGTTCGCTGACATGGAACTGATCGGCATTCCGCACCGGATCGTGGTCAGTGACCGCGGCCTTGCCGAAGGCAACCTGGAATACAAGAGCCGCACCGAGGCCGAGGCGCAAGCGCTGCCGGTCGCCGACGTACTGCCTTTCCTTCAGGCCCGCATCCGCCGCTGATAGCAGATATAGAGACGTCATGTTCAAGCGAAACACCTTAGGCCTCGGTGGTGCCGCCCTGTGCGGCGCCCTGCTGGTCAGCGGCTGTGCCAATCAAATGTCACAACGCAGCGAGCACGAGGAACGCATCGAGCGCAAATTGCTCGATCACAGCCTGCAGATCGATGTCGGCGAGCCCAAGGTGCTTGAGCTGCCGCAACGGCGAGTGAAAATCCAAGAGCAGAAGACCTTCGAAGTCACCGAATTCGAGGTCACTCGGCACTACGATCGCTACACGCCTTACCAACCCTGGCGGGAAGTCTACGAAATCCCGCTGGGCGCGGTGGCCGTGGTGGCTGGCGTCGGTGCCAACGTGGTCAATGTGTTTGCCCTCGGCAATCTGCCAGACAGCGTGACCAGGGACTGGCTCAGCTACGGTTTCGCCGGGCTCAACCCGTTCATGAACGTGCAATCTCATGGCCGCGCCCAGCAAAACCTGGCAGGTATCGACGAGGTTCAGCGCGACAAACGCACCGAATACTCCAGCCTGCCCTGGAGCGAGCGTCCGGTCGAGGTCAAGGCCGGCAAGGAAACGTTCCAGTTGAGCACCGACAAGAGCGGCGTTCTGCGCCTGAACCTGTTGGACACCCCGTTCGCCGAACATGACATCAATCACCTGAGCCGACTGCTGATCAAGGTCGAAGACGTCCAGGACGACGTGCACACCGACTCATCACTGGCGGTCAGCAGCACCTTGCGCAGCAAGTTGTACGAAGCCCACGGGCTGATTTATGACGACCTGGAAGGCGACGAAGTAAACCAGTGGGTACACCGGGTCAAACGCCTGTCGGAGCTGGGCCTTGAAGAAGAAGCCAGCGAACTGGAACAGAGCCTGATCGAATTGACGCGCAATGATCCTGAATTGCAGTCCGAATTCCTCAAGTCACTGACCAAGGATGGCGAGCGACTGGTGGCGGATCCGCGGCCGAATTAAGCGCCCTCCCCGAAAAAAGATCGCAGCCTTCGAAGGCTGCGATCTTTTGACTTCATAAACTTACCGCTCAAACAACTCCATCTGCTCAAACCCACCGCGCAAATCCTCCAGCCGCACCCCGACCCCCAACAACCGCACCGGCTTGCCGCCGCGATTGAACGCCTGGGTCAGCATCAACTGATAACTCCCCAGATCCCGCCCTGCCCCGGCCTGCTCCAGCGTGGTCTGGGTGAAGTCATGGAATTTCACTTTGACGAAAGGCTTGCCCGGGCGATAGCTGCTGTCGATCCACGCCATGCGTGCAGCCAGGGTTTCCAGTAACTCGGGCAATTTTTCCAGGCAACTCTTCAGGTCCGGCAGATCCACGTCGTAGGTATTTTCGACACTGACCGACTGGCGCCGACTGTCATTGTGTACCAGGCGATCATCGATCCCACGGGCCAGGCTCCAGAGTCGCTCACCAAAACTGCCGAATTCACGTACCAGCGCCAACTTATCCCACTCGCGCAATTGCGCGCAATCGACAATGCCGAGCCTGCCCAGCTTGTCGGCGGTGACTTTACCGACCCCGTGCAGCTTGCTTACCACCAGGCCACTGACAAAATCCTCGACCTGATCCGGCGTGATGACGAATAAACCATTGGGCTTTTTCCAGTCGCTGGCAATCTTGGCCAGAAACTTGTTCGGCGCCACCCCGGCGGAGACGGTGATATGCAACTGATTGGAGACCCGACGGCGAATGTCCTGGGCAATACGCGTTGCGCTGCCACCGAAATGCGCGCTGTCCGACACATCGAGGTACGCCTCGTCGAGTGAGAGCGGCTCGATGAGCTCGGTGTAATCGCGAAAGATCGTATGAATTTCCTTAGATGCTTCTCGATAGGCATCCATACGTGGCTTGACGATGGTCAGGTCGGGACACAGCTTCAGGGCATGCCCCGAGGACATGGCCGAGCGCACGCCATAAGCCCGCGCCTCATAATTACAGGTGGCAATCACCCCGCGCCGATCCGCCGAGCCACCCACCGCCAGAGGTTTTCCGGCCAGGCGCGGGTCATCGCGCATCTCGATGGCAGCGTAAAAGCAATCACAGTCGACGTGGATGATCTTTCGCTGAGTCATATCAAAGCAGTGTTCATGGCGGAGAAAAGGCGTCAGGGCGTGCAAGATATGCAGTATCTCACTGACACCTGTATATAGCACCAGTGTTCTGAATGTTCTTTTGTGACTGTAGGAATTGCCGCTGATGAATTTATTTTTTCAATCGAATCGCGCACTGCAATAGAGCTACAGCCCTTGCTGCATCTGCGTCACAGCCCGACCGAGCACCTCATCAGATCGCTAAGCGATTGAAGAGAAACAGGTTTTACTGGAATTTGAGGTTGACACCCTGGCGTTCCTAGCTCGTCGGGCTCATAACCCGAAGGTCGTCGGTTCAAATCCGGCTCCCGCAACCAAACATCAAAAAAGGCTACTCGAAAGAGTGGCCTTTTTTGTGCGTGCCAGTTTTATGGATTCGAATGCGCACACGCGCCTCACCCGGATGGGTAAATAAGAGAAATCGTTTCAATTCCGAAACTTAGGCAAACCCTGCGACCGTTTGACGCTGTTTAACGTTTATTTGGCCTTGTTCAGGATTAACGGTTGACACCCCGCCATTCGCCTAGCTCGTCGGGCTCATAACCCGAAGGTCGTCGGTTCAAATCCGGCTCCCGCAACCAAACATCAAAAAAGGCTACTCGAAAGAGTGGCCTTTTTTGTGTCTGTTGAAAAAGTCCTTTCGCAACAATGATCTGCCACTCTGTAGTGAGCCGCTCGCACTCACCGTGCGTCGAGTCCAGACTATGCCCTGTCGCAGACTCAAACCGCCACGTCGACTGCTGCACCATCCGGTATAGGCGTTAATATTTGTAATTATTTTTTTCTACAGGGATTGGTAACTTGGCTGGATACCTCCATCCTGTCGCGCACAATCCAAGAGGTGATTGATGCGCGCCAACTCGTCTGATCCACAAGACACCGTCACAGCGATACAACCGATCAAGGCCGAGCGTTTGCGCCTGCTTGACCGCATCAGCAAATACCGTCAACCCATTGGCCTGGCGGTCACGGTGCTGTTGTTCACCATTGCGCTGATCGCCTGTCGCCATCTGTTGAGCGAACTCGATCTGAACGCTCTGCACGACTCGATCCTCGAAGTACCCAAGCCTGCCTTGCTCGGAGCATTGGCGGCGACCGTGGCGGGCTTCATCATCCTGTTGGGCTACGAATGGTCGGCCAGTCGCTATGCCGGTGTCGACCTGGCCCCGCGAACGCTGGCACTGGGTGGTTTCACGGCCTTTGCGATCGGCAATGCCATCGGCCTTTCGATGTTGTCGGGCGGTTCGGTTCGTTACCGTTTATATGCGCGTCATGGCCTGGGAGCCGCTGAAGTTGCCCGCATGACGCTGTTTGCCAGCCTGTCCCTTGGCTGTGCCCTGCCACCGCTGGCCGCGCTGGCGACCCTTAGCGACCTGCCCGCCGCCTCCATCGCCCTGGGTCTCTCCGAGACTTTGCTCGGCGCCGTTGCCGCGGTGGTGTTGTTACTGTTCGCGGTTCTCGCCATCGGCATCTACCGTCGTCGCCTGCCGGACCAGCCTTACCCGGAAAACCTGCTGGTCAAGGCCGGACGCCGCACGCTGCGCCTGCCGGGGCCTCGCCTGACTTTCCTGCAACTGATCATCACCGCGCTGGACGTGGCCGCCGCCGCTACCGTGCTCTATCTACTGCTGCCCGAAGCCCCACCGTTTGGCGCCTTCCTGCTGGTCTACTTGCTGGCCCTGGCCGCCGGCGTGCTCAGCCATGTGCCGGGCGGTGTCGGAGTGTTCGAAGCGATCTTGCTCGCCGCCTTCTCCAACACCCTCGGTGCTGCGCCACTGGCCGCGGCCCTGCTGCTCTACCGCTTGATCTATGTGGTCCTGCCGCTGCTGCTTGCTTGCCTGTTCCTGCTGATCAACGAAGGCCAGCGCCTGTTCCAGACACGCCAGACCCTGCGTGCCGCATCGGGCCTGGCTGCGCCAATCCTGGCGGTACTGGTGTTCCTGTCCGGCGTGGTACTGCTGTTCTCCGGTGTAACCCCGGAAATCGACACACGCCTGGAACATATCGGCTTTCTGATCCCCCACCGACTGGTCGATGCTTCGCACTTCGGTGCCAGCCTGATCGGCGTGCTGTGCCTGCTGTTGGCCCAGGGCCTGAGACGTCGATTGTCGGCCGCATGGATATTGACCACCATCCTGTTGCTGGTCGGCGCCCTGCTCTCCCTGCTCAAGGGCTTTGACTGGGAAGAAGCCAGCCTGATGGTGCTGACGGCGAGCCTGCTCGGGGTGTTCCGGCGCTCGTTCTATCGCCCCAGCCGCCTGACCGAACTGCCATTCTCACCGCTGTACCTGGTGGCCAGCCTATGCGTGCTGGGTGCGTCGATCTGGCTGCTGCTGTTCGCCTATCAGGACGTTCCGTACAGCCATCAACTGTGGTGGCAGTTCACCCTCGACGCCGATGCCCCCCGTGGCTTGCGCTCACTGCTGGGTGCCGCCGTGCTGTTGGTGGTGGTCTCCCTGACCTGGCTGTTGCGCACCGCGCGCCCGGTGATCCACTTGCCGACACCCGAAGAATTGGAGCGCGCGAGCAAGATTCTCATGGCCTCCGCGCAACCGGATGGCGGCCTGGCCCTGACGGGTGACAAGGCATTGCTGTTTCATCCCGACGACGAGGCCTTCCTGATGTACGCCCGTCGCGGCCGCAGCCTGGTGGCGCTGTATGACCCGATCGGCCCGGGGCAGCAGCGGGCGGAAATGATCTGGCAGTTCCGCGACCTGTGCGACATCCACCACGCCCGCCCCGTGTTCTATCAAGTGCGCGCCGAGAATCTGCCGTACTACATGGACATCGGCCTGACCGCGATCAAGCTCGGCGAAGAAGCCCGGGTCGATCTCAAGCGCTTTGATCTCGAAGCCAAGGGCAAGGAGATGAAAGACCTGCGTTACACCTGGAACCGCGGCACCCGCGACGGCCTGTCGCTGGAAATCCACGAGCCGGGCCAGGCGCCGATGGATGAGCTTAAGGTGATTTCCGATGCCTGGCTGACCGGCAAGAATGTCCGGGAGAAAGGCTTCTCCCTCGGCCGCTTCAGCGATGACTACCTCAAGTATTTCCGTATCGCGGTGATCCGTTTCGAAGGGCGCCCCGTGGCGTTCGCCAACCTGCTCGAGACTTACAGTCATGACCTGGCCAGCCTCGACCTGATGCGCGCCCACCCCGAGGCACCCAAGCTGACCATGGAGTTCATGATGGTCGGCCTGATTCAACACTATAAAAATCATGGATACGCGCGGTTCAGCCTGGGCATGGTGCCGTTGTCGGGGTTGCAACCCCGTCGCGGTGCACCGCTGACCCAGCGCCTGGGCTCGATGGTGTTCCGCCGTGGTGAACAGCTCTACAACTTCCAAGGCTTGCGCCGCTTCAAAGACAAGTTCCAGCCTGACTGGGAACCCCGTTATATGGCCGTGCCCGCCGGACTCGATCCGCTGGTTGCCCTGGCTGACACTGCCGCCCTGATCGCGGGCGGCTTGACCGGACTGGTGAAACGCTGATGATTCAACGCTCCTTGCGGTACGTATTGGGCGCACTTATTGTGCTGGCCCTGATCCTCGGTGGTGGCTTTTGGTACCTCAAGCGCCCGGCACCGGAACCGACCCTCGAACGGCTGACCCCGACCGATGGCGCACCAATGACCCGCGTCATCCCCGGGACAACACCCCGCGCCCAAGTGCTGGTGGCGGTCAATGAAGACCAGAAGCTCAGCGACAAGCAACTGTCCACCCTGAGCCGTAGCAGTTCAGCGCAGATCGTGCAGGTGATCCTGCCCCACGACTGCCTGCTGCAAAGCCGTGCCCTGCAAGCCGGCTTGCGCGAACTCAAAGGCCCGGCGACCCTGGTCAGCGGCATCGGCCCCGGCGCGGTGCTGGCATGGCGCTGGCTGTCCGAGCAGAAAGACGAAAAGGCCCAGGCCGTTTCGGTCGACCTGGCCCTGGAAAAAGGTGGCTGCACCCATTTGCTGCCAAAATCTGCGGCCCACGGCCACTGGCTGGTGGCATGGAACGACAACCCGGACGACACCAGCGCCGGCTTTGTGCGTGACCAACCCAACGCCGAAACCAGCATCAGCGACTACGACATCAACCTGCCGCAAGTGCTGAACAACGAGCTGCGCAAGATCCTCGTCGGTGGCGACAAAGACGCAGGCGGCCTGCAGATTCCGGTGGTCGAAGTGCCGGCCGGCGAGGCACGGGATACCGTCACCCTGTTCCTCTCCGGTGATGGCGGCTGGCGTGACCTGGACCGCGATGTGGCGGGCGAGATGGCCAAGATCGGCTACCCGGTGGTCGGCATCGACACCCTGCGCTACTACTGGCAGCACAAGAGCCCCGAGCAAAGTGCCCTGGACCTCGCCGAACTGATGCAGCACTACCGGCAGAAATGGGGCACCAAGCGCTTCATCCTGACCGGCTACTCGTTCGGCGCCGACGTCCTGCCAGCGATCTACAACCGCTTGGCGGAGTCGGAGCAACAGCGCGTCGACGCCATCATCCTGCTGGCCTTTGCCCGCACCGGCAGCTTCGAAATCGAAGTCGAAGGCTGGCTCGGCAACGCCGGTAAAGAAGCCGCCACCGGCCCGGAAATGGCCAGGCTGCCGGCGGCCAAGGTTGTGTGTATCTACGGCGAAGAAGAAGCCGACGAGAGCGGCTGCACCGACAAGACGGCGGTGGGAGAAGCCATCAAGCTGCCCGGCGGCCACCACTTCGACGAGAACTACCCGGCGCTGGCCAAGCGGCTGGTGGATGTGATCGAGAAGCGTCAGGCCAAGGATACGACTGCTCAGGAGTGATCTGGGCCCGCTGCACAAAAGCCCTCGTTACCTCACGGTGCGAGGGCTTTTTCATTCGTACGAAGATCGACGGGACGCCTCACAATCCTGTGGGAGCGGGCTTGCCCGCGATAGCGGGATGCCCGTCACACAAGTGTTGTAACTGCCGCCGTCTTCGCGGGCAAGCCCGCTCCCACAGGGTTCTTCATTGGTTTCAGTCATAGGCCAGACACAAAAAAGCCCCCGCTGCCGCAAGACAACGGGGGCTTTTTGACGAGGCTTACATCTCCACCTGCGTCCCCAGCTCAATCACCCGGTTCAGCGGCAGATTGAAGAAGCGCAAATTGCCGTTGGCATTCTTCAACATAAACGCAAACAACGCCTCGCGCCAACGAGCCATGCCTTCAAGCTTGGAAGCGATGACCGTCTCGCGACTGAGGAAGTAGGTGGTGCGCATCGGGCTGAAGTCGAGGTCATCGAGATGACACAACTTCAGCGCTTGCGGCACATCCGGCTCGTCGATGAAGCCAAAGTGCAGGATCACCCGGAAGAACCCTTCGCCGTGGGACTCAACCTCAAAGCGCCGTGTCGGCGGTACCCGCGGGATGTCTTCATACACTACGGTCAGCAGCACCACTTGCTCGTGCAGCACCTGGTTATGCAACAGGTTGTGCAACAGCGCGTGGGGCACGGCGTCCGGGCGGGCGGTAAGGAACACCGCTGTCCCCTGGACACGATGCGGCGGTTGCACGGCGATACTGCTGATGAAAATCGGCAGTGGCAGCCCGCCCTCGTCCATGCGCTCCACCAGCAGCTGTTTGCCGCGTTTCCAGGTGGTCATCAGCACGAACAGCGCAATACCGGCGATGACCGGGAATGCCCCGCCCTGAACGATCTTCGGCACGTTGGCGGCGAAGTACAGACCGTCCACCAGCACGAAGCCCAGTGAGATCGGCACCGCGAGAAGCGGTGGCCACTTCCACAACAGCAGCATCACCACCGACACCAGAATGCTGGTCATCAGCATGGTGCCAGTCACCGCCACGCCGTAGGCCGACGCCAAGGCACCGGAGGACTCGAAGCCCAACACCAGCAGCACGACGCCAACCATCAGCGACCAGTTCACCGCGCCGATGTAGATCTGGCCCTGCTCGGCACTGGAGGTGTGCTGGATCTGCATGCGCGGAATATAACCAAGCTGGATCGCCTGGCGGGTCAGGGAGAACGCGCCGGAAATCACCGCCTGGGAGGCAATCACTGTAGCCAGGGTGGACAAGCCAACCAACGGAATCAGCGCCCAGCTCGGCGCCAACAGATAGAACGGATTGCGTGCGGCTTCCGGATCGCCCAGCAGCAACGCACCCTGACCGAAGTAGTTGAGCACCAGCGCCGGCAGTACCAGGATGAACCATGCTCGGGCAATAGGCTTGCGCCCGAAGTGGCCCATGTCGGCGTACAAGGCTTCGGCACCGGTCAACGCCAGCACCACCGCCCCGAGGATAGCCACGCCCATGCCCGGGTGCACGATGAAAAAGCGCACGCCCCAGGCCGGGTTCAGCGCCTGCAGTACCTCCGGGTGCTGCAGGATGCCGTAGACACCCAGGGCACCCAGCACCAAAAACCAGGTGACCATGATCGGCCCGAACAGGATGCCGATGCGCGCGGTGCCGTGGCGTTGAATCAGGAACAGCGCCACCAACACGATCAACGACAGCGGCACCACCCAATGATCGATGCCGTCGAACGCCAAGCCCAGGCCCTCAATCGCCGACAACACGGAGATCGCCGGAGTGATCATGCTGTCGCCATAGAACAACGCGGCACCGATCAACCCGCAGACCACCAGAAAGCCGCGCAGCCTGGCATGCCCTGCCGCCGCCCGCCGTGCCAGCGCAGTCAAGGCCATAATTCCGCCTTCGCCCTGGTTGTCGGCGCGCAGGACAAACATCATGTACTTGATCGAAACGACCCAGATCAGCGACCAGAAAATCAGCGCCAGAATGCCCAGCACGCCATCATGGTTGACCGGCACACCATAGCCGCCGGAGAACACTTCTTTGAGGGTGTACAACGGACTGGTGCCGATGTCGCCGTAGACCACCCCGACTGCTGCGACCAGCATACCGATCGGCTTCGCCGCCGAATGCTCGGCGCCTGCCGCCTGACTACTTGCCTGCCCCATCCGGAACTCCTGATTCCCAAACCCGGCTTCTTTGAAAGAAGCACTATGCTTTGTCACGCAGCATGCTCTGTTTTACTTCACGTTACAGACGTTTTGTTGACAGTAAAAATTCGCTGATGCCCCACGGCGCGAAGCATAGCGCAGCACTCGTCGTATTTCCCTGCATAAAGCTGGTCAAGTGCGCCCGCCATCGCTAGAATTGCGCACTTTTTGATCAGAGGCGCGATAAAGCGCCCGTCTGTCGCCTTGCCGATCACGGCTGGAGGCGTCACAAATACCGAGGTTAGACATGTCCACCACTCCTGCGCCGGCCAATCCCAAGGTTGGCTTCGTATCCCTGGGTTGCCCCAAAGCACTGGTCGACTCCGAGCGCATCCTTACCCAGCTGCGCATGGAAGGCTATGACGTCGTGTCCACTTATCAGGACGCTGACGTAGTGGTCGTCAACACCTGCGGCTTCATCGATTCGGCCAAGGCCGAGTCCCTGGAAGTGATCGGCGAAGCCATCAAGGAAAACGGCAAGGTCATCGTGACCGGCTGCATGGGCGTCGAAGAAGGCAACATCCGCAACGTGCACCCGAGCGTGCTGGCCGTGACCGGTCCGCAGCAGTACGAGCAAGTGGTCAACGCCGTGCACGAAGTCGTGCCGCCGAGACAGGATCACAACCCGCTGATCGACCTGGTGCCGCCACAAGGGATCAAACTGACCCCGCGCCACTACGCCTACCTGAAGATTTCCGAAGGCTGCAACCACAGCTGCAGCTTCTGCATCATCCCCTCGATGCGCGGCAAACTGGTCAGCCGCCCTGTCGGTGATGTACTCGACGAGGCCCAGCGCCTGGTCAAATCCGGCGTCAAGGAACTGCTGGTCATCTCCCAGGACACCAGCGCCTACGGCGTCGACGTGAAGTACCGCACCGGCTTCTGGAACGGCGCGCCGGTGAAAACCCGCATGACCGAACTTTGCGAAGCCCTCAGCACCCTCGGCGTCTGGGTACGCCTGCACTACGTTTACCCATACCCGCACGTTGACGAGTTGATCCCGCTGATGGCCGCCGGGAAAATCCTGCCGTACCTGGACATTCCGTTCCAGCACGCCAGCCCGAAAGTGTTGAAGTCGATGAAACGCCCGGCGTTCGAAGACAAGACCCTGGCCCGCATCAAGAACTGGCGCGAAATCTGCCCGGACCTGATCATCCGTTCGACCTTCATCGTCGGCTTCCCGGGCGAAACCGAAGAAGACTTCCAGTACCTGCTGAACTGGCTGACCGAAGCCCAGCTCGACCGCGTCGGCTGCTTCCAGTACTCGCCTGTTGAAGGTGCACCGGCCAACGACCTGAACCTGGAAGTGGTGCCGGACGACGTCAAGCAGGACCGCTGGGATCGCTTCATGGCGCACCAGCAAGCCATCAGCTCGGCGCGCCTGCAAATGCGCATCGGCCGTGAAATCGAAGTGCTGGTCGATGAAGTCGACGAGCAAGGCGCGGTTGGCCGTTGCTTCTTCGATGCCCCGGAAATCGACGGCAACGTATTCATCGACAACGGCAGCAACCTCAAGCCGGGCGACAAGGTCTGGTGCAAAGTGACCGACGCCGACGAATACGACCTGTGGGCTGAACAGATCTAAACGCAAAAAATATGAAAAGCCCCGCTCTCTTGACGAGATGCGGGGCTTTTTTACGGCTATCGTTTGCAGATGGAAGGATTCCCATCATTCACCCACAAGGGGCAGACGGACATGCGTCAGCATTCGGTCATCCACACACCGAAACAGAGCGACTACCAGGAACTGACCCGGGTCTGGGAGGCCTCGGTTCGCGCGACCCACGACTTTCTGCCGGAAAGCTACATCCTGCTGCTCAAGGATCTGGTGCTGACCCGCTACCTCGATGCGGTGATGCTGGTCTGCACCAAAGACTCGGGCCAGCGCATCACCGGCTTCGCTGGCGTCGCAGCGGGCAAGATCGAGATGCTGTTCATCGACCCGAGACACCGCGGCCATGGCCTGGGCAAGCAACTGCTGCGCTATGCCATGGAGCATCTGAACGCCGATGAACTGGACGTCAACGAACAGAACCCGCAAGCCCTGGGGTTTTATTTCAAACAGGGCTTCGAGGTAATCGGTCGCTCGGAAGTCGATGGCATGGGGCAGCCGTATCCGTTGTTGCATATGCGCATGCGGCAGAATCAGCAGCGCTCACAACACGGCTGACACAACACGACACGAATGTGGGAGCGGGCTTGCTCGCGAAGACGGTATATCAGACACATATCATCTACTGACACACCGCCTTCGCGAGCAAGCCCGCTCCCACAAAAAGCCGCATGGTACAAATGGAACCGGGCTTAACCGGCGCCAGGCAGGTACAATGCCCACCCCTTTTTTGTTACGGCCCTGACATGACTGACCCGATTCGTCTCTCCAAACGCCTCATCGAACTCGTCGGCTGTTCCCGTCGGGAGGCTGAGCTGTTCATCGAGGGCGGCTGGGTCACCGTCGACGGCGAAGTCATCGACGAGCCGCAGTTCAAGGTCGGCGCGCAAAAAGTCGAGCTCGATCCAGAGGCCAAGGCCACCGCACCGGAACCGGTCACCATCCTGTTCAACGTGCCCGCCGGCATGGACGCGGACACCGCCATGGCGACCATCACCGCCGAGACCCTGAGCGAAGAACACCGCTACGGCAAACGCCCGCTCAAGGGTCACTTCCAGCGCCTGACTGCCAGCACCGACCTGCAGGCCAACGCCAGCGGCCTGCTGGTGTTCACCCAGGACTGGAAGATCCTGCGCAAGCTCACTGCCGACTCCAACAAGATCGAGCAGGAATACGTGGTCGAAGTCGAAGGCAACATGGTCGAGCATGGTCTCAATCGCTTGCAGCATGGCCTGACCTGGAAGGGCAAGGAACTGCCGGCGGTCAAGGCCAGCTGGCAGAACGAAAACCGCCTGCGCTTTGCCATGAAGAACCCGCAACCGGGGGTGATCGCCCTGTTCTGCCAGGCCGTCGGCCTGAAGGTCGTGGGTATCCGCCGCATTCGCATCGGCGGCGTGTCCATCGGCAAGGTGCCCGTGGGGCAATGGCGCTACCTGTCCGGCAAAGAGAAGTTCTAAACCTTCTCACGCCGCCACACATTTTGGTGCCGCAGCTTATGCGGCACCCACTGCTGAATATCAGGACTGCACACCATGATTCACAACGACGTACTGCGCAGCGTGCGCTACATGCTCGACATCAGCGACAAGAAAGTCATCGAGATCATCAAGCTCGGCGGCATGGACGTAACCCTGCCAGACCTGCTGACTTACCTCGACAAGAAAGAAGAAGACGAAGAAGGCTTCGTACGCTGCCCTGACGAAGTCATGGCGCACTTCCTCGATGGCCTGGTGATCTTCAAGCGCGGCAAGGACGAAAGCCGTCCACCGCAGCCGATCGAAGTGCCGGTGACCAACAACATCATCCTGAAAAAACTGCGCGTGGCCTTCGAACTCAAAGAAGACGACATGCACGCGATCCTCAAGGCCGCCGAGTTCCCGGTGTCCAAGCCTGAGCTGAGCGCACTGTTCCGCAAGTTCGGTCACACCAACTACCGCCCGTGTGGCGACCAGTTGCTGCGTAATTTCCTCAAGGGCCTGACCCTGCGCGTGCGCCCGCAATAAATCGTCACGGCTCCCGCACTCGTCCTGCAAGGGCTGCCAGACAAAAATCACCGAAACGCCAAAACTCCTTGTAGGAGCGAGCAGGCTCGCGATGGACGTGAACGATAACGCGGGTAACCTGAATACCCGCGGTATCCTCGGTTTTTTTCGCGAGCAGGCTCGCTCCTACAGGGGGGTGGTGGTGGCTCAGGTCGTATGACCCACCATTGCGCGCATAAATAGTGGCTCCGCCTCCGGCGGCTGACGGCTAGGGTGTAGGCACCCTCAGCTCCGAAGGATTCGCCATGCACCCCTACTTTTCCCTACGAGGCCGCACTGCCCTGGTGACCGGCGGCACTCGCGGTATCGGCAAAATGATCGCCAAGGCCTTTGTCGAGGCAGGCGCCACCGTATACGTCTGCGCCCGTGATGCCCAAGCCTGCCAGCAAACAGCCGATGAGTTGGGTGCGCTGGGTCATTGCCATGGCATTGCGGCCAACCTCGCCAGCGAAGAAGGCGTGCTGCAACTGGCCACGCAACTGGGCAAGCAGATCAGCCACCTCGACATTCTGGTGAACAACGCCGGCACCACCTGGGGCGCGCCACTGGAAAGCTACCCGGTCAAGGGCTGGGAAAAGGTCATGCAGCTCAACGTGACCTCGGTGTTCAACTGCATCCAGCAGTTCCTGCCACTACTGCGCAAGGCTGGTTCTGAAGCCAGTCCCGCGCGAATCATCAATATCGGCTCGGTGGCCGGGATTTCTTCCTTCGGTGAACAGGCTTATGCCTACGGCCCGAGCAAAGCGGCCCTGCATCAACTGTCGCGGATTCTGGCGCGGGAACTGGTCAGCCAGCACATCAACGTCAACGTGATCGCCCCCGGACGTTTTCCGAGCAAGATGACCCAGCACATCGGCAGTGATGAGCAGGCACTGGCACAGGATACGGCGTTGATTCCGATGAAGCGCTGGGGGCGAGAGGAAGAGATGGCGGCGCTGGCGATCAGCCTGGCGAGTACGGCAGGGGCTTACATGACCGGAAATATCATTGCGCTCGATGGGGGTTTCAGCCTCTGAGATCGGCGGTGCTGCCATCGCGGGCAAGCCACGCTCCCACAGGTTTTGTGTCGTGTCCGATATTGCGGCAGACACAAAATCTGTGGGAGCGTGGCTTGCCCGCGATGACGGACTCAGTGGCACAACGATGCATGGGTTGATCGGGTTATCATGCCCCCCCTAATCCCGCCTCGACCCAAACCATGACCTACAGCGTTTCCCCCATCGGCTTCGTGCGCTCCTGCTTCAAGGAGAAATTCGCCATCCCGCGCCAACCGCAACTGGCACCTGCCGCGCGTGGCGTGCTGGAACTGGTTGCGCCGTTCGATCAGGGCGACGCGGTGCAAGGGCTGGAGCAGGTCAGCCATGTCTGGCTGCTGTTCCTGTTCCACCAGGCCCTGGAGGAAAAACCGCGCTTGAAAGTCCGCCCGCCTCGCCTCGGCGGCAACAAATCCATGGGGGTGTTCGCCACTCGCGCGACCCACCGCCCCAATGGCATCGGCCAGTCCGTGGTCAAACTCGACAAGGTCGAAGCCAATCGCCTGTGGATTTCCGGTATCGACCTGCTGGACGGCACGCCGGTTCTCGACATCAAACCCTACGTTCCCTATGCCGATATCATTGATACAGCGTCCAACAGCATCGCCAGCGCAGCGCCACAGTTGATTGCCGTGCAGTGGACGGACTCAGCACTGCAACAGGCCCACGGGCATGCCCAGCGCCTTGCAGAGCCATTGGTGGAGCTGATCGAGCAATGCCTGGCACAAGATCCGCGGCCGGCGTATCAGACGCCTGCGCCCGAGCGGGAATATGGCGCGCAGTTCTGGGATCTGGACGTGCGCTGGCACTATCCGACGCCGGAGTTGATCCGGGTGCTGGAAGTCATTCCCGCAAAGGGCTGAACACCTGAAACGAAAAAGCCCGCATGACCTTCCCAGGCCATGCGGGCTTTTCTTTGCACTTCAAATCTACTGCAGGAGCAGCCGGTCGACGTACGAATGCTCGCGAAAAGACCTGAGGACGCCGCGGGGTATCAAGCTTCCCGCGTTATCGTTGACCTCCATCGCGAGCATGCTCGCACCTACAGGAGACCAAGGTCACTTCTCGACGAACGCACGCTCGATCAGGTAGTCACCCGGCTCGCGCATCCGCGGCGAAACTTTCAGGCCGAAGCTATTCAACACTTCGCTGGTCTCGTCGAGCATGCTCGGGCTGCCGCACAGCATGGCGCGGTCGTCCTGCGGGTTGATCGGCGGCAGGCCGATGTCGCTGAACAGCTTGCCGCTGCGCATCAGGTCGGTCAGGCGCCCTTCGTTCTCGAACGGCTCGCGGGTCACGGTCGGGTAGTAGATCAACTTGTCACGCAGTGCATCGCCGAAGAACTCGTTCTGCGGCAGGTGCTCGGTGATGAATTCGCGGTAGGCGACTTCGTTGACGTAACGTACGCCGTGGCACAGGATCACTTTTTCGAAACGCTCGTAGGTTTCCGGGTCCTGGATGACGCTCATGAATGGCGCCAGACCGGTACCGGTGCTGAGCAGATACAAATGTTTGCCAGGCTTCAAGTCATCCAGCACCAGCGTGCCGGTAGGCTTCTTGCTGATGATGATCTCGTCGCCTTCCTTCAGGTGCTGCAACTGGGAAGTCAGCGGGCCATCCGGCACCTTGATGCTGAAGAATTCCAGATGCTCTTCCCAGTTTGGGCTGGCAATCGAGTAAGCGCGCATAAGCGGGCGGCCGTTGGGCTGTTGCAGGCCGATCATCACGAACTGACCGTTCTCGAAGCGCAGGCCCGGATCACGGGTGCACTTGAAGCTGAACAGAGTGTCGTTCCAGTGGTGAACACTGAGGACACGCTCGTGGTTCATGTTGCTCATGTACGTGGGACTCCTGGAGATATTCTGCGCCTGGTCTTGGACGACAAGCGGCTTTGCGCAATTGCATCGCATTCTAAAGGCAGACACAATATCTGTTAAATGGATTATTAAGATAAGGGTTATCGGTTATATCGATATGCGATTTACTCTCCGTCAACTTCAAGTCTTCGTCGCCGTCGCCCAGCAGGAAAGCGTGTCCCGTGCTGCGGGCCTGCTTAACCTCTCGCAATCGGCGGCGAGCACCTCGATCACCGAACTGGAGCGTCAGTGCAGCTGCCAGCTGTTCGACCGTGCCGGCAAACGGCTGAGCCTCAACGCCCTCGGTAAGCAGTTGCTGCCACAAGCCGTGGCCCTGCTCGATCAGGCCAAGGAGATCGAAGACCTGCTCAATGGCAAGTCCGGTTTCGGCTCGCTGGCAGTGGGGGCGACCCTGACCATCGGCAATTACCTGGCCACGCTGCTGATCGGCAGCTTCATGCAGCGCCATCCGGAAAGCCAGGTGAAGCTACACGTGCAGAACACTGCCAATATCGTGCAACAAGTAGCTCACTATGAAATTGATCTGGGTCTAATCGAAGGTGATTGCAGCCACCCGGACATCGAAGTCCAGAGTTGGGTCGAAGACGAACTGGTGGTGTTTTGCGCCCCTCAGCATCCACTGGCCAAGCGCGGTTCGGCGACCATGGACGAGTTGAGCCAGGAAGCCTGGATCCTGCGGGAACGAGGCTCGGGCACGCGACTGACCTTCGACCAGGCCATGCGTCACCATCACAGCGCACTGAACATTCGCCTGGAGCTTGAGCACACCGAAGCAATTAAACGCGCGGTGGAGTCAGGCCTGGGGATTGGCTGCATTTCGAGGCTGGCACTGCGCGATGCGTTCCGCCGCGGCAGCCTGGTGGCCGTGGAAACACCGGACCTGGATCTGGCGCGGCAGTTCTATTTCATCTGGCACAAACAGAAATACCAGACCTCGGCCATGCGCGAATTCCTCGAGCTCTGCCGCGCCTTCACCGCCGGGGTTCAGCGCAGCGACGAGATCGTACTGCCGACAATCGCTTAAAGCAGTATCACCGCCCACACCAGCGCAATCATGCTCAGTGCCACGAACTGCGCGGCACTGCCCATGTCCTTGGCGTTCTTGGATAGCGGGTGCAGCTCAAGGGAAATGCGGTCGATCGCCGCTTCCACCGCTGAGTTGAGCAACTCGACGATCAATGCCAACAGGCACACCGCAATCAGCAGCGCCTGCTCGACCCGGCTGACATTCAGGAAGAAAGACAGTGGAATCAGGATCGCGTTAAGCAACACCAGCTGGCGAAAAGCCGCTTCGCCAGTGAAAGCGGCGCGCAGTCCATCCAGCGAATAACCGGAGGCGTTGAGAATACGTTTAAGGCCGGTTTGGCCTTTGAAAGGTGACATAGAGTAGGCAACTGAAAAAAAGAAGTGGGAAAGCTAGATTAACCAAAGTCAAAAAAGCGTGAACGTTCCAGCGTTAGTGGCTGGAAATTGACTCAAGTTGTTGCAAGAGCAACGCAGCCTGGGTTCGGGTCCGCACATTCAGCTTACGGAAAATCGCGGTCACGTGGGCCTTGATGGTCGCTTCGGAAACGCTCAGTTCGTAAGCGATCTGTTTGTTCAACAAGCCTTCGCAGACCATGGTCAATACCCGGAACTGCTGCGGAGTCAGGCTCGCCAGACCCTCGCTGGCAGCCTTGGCTTCCTCGGAAACGCTGACCGCTTCGAACGCCTGGGGCGGCCAGAAAACATCGCCGTCAAGCACCGCACGCACTGCACTCTGAATAACACTCAGATCACTGGACTTGGGGATAAAACCGCTGGCACCGAATTCGCGAGACTTGACCATGATGGTCGCCTCTTCCTGGGCCGACACCATGACCACCGGAATCTGTGGATACTGACCACGCAACAGGACCAATCCGGAAAAACCATACGCCCCCGGCATGTTCAGATCCAGCAGCACCAGATCCCAATCGGATTTTTCGGTCAGGCGGGTTTCCAGCTCGGCAATGCTCGCCACCTCCACCAGACGCACATCCGGGCCAAGACCCAGCGTCAGTGCCTGGTGCAACGCGCTACGAAAAAGAGGGTGATCATCGGCAATCAGGATTTCGTATGTGGCCATGTTTCAAATGATCCTGTTTTTCAGGGAATACCCGATGCATTCGGGCATCGCCAACACAACTCGAGTACGGCCACGCAGCCGCACCGACCGGGCACGTTCAACGCCAGATAAACGGCGTTTCAAACGCTGGCCGCAACCCAATCGGTGCCAAGCATGCCCAGCGAAACCGGGGTGGTCAAGCCGAATGGCCAGTACACTTTATTGCAGTATACGCAACAATCAGCACACCAATCTGGCTAGCTGCTACACATAAGGCATTAACTCGGCGTGTGCCGGGGTCGAAACATTCATTTCCAGCTGATGCTTGGCATCGAGGTAGTGCTGGCTGAACACGTCAAAATAAGCATCCAGCGCCGAAGCGGCGGCAACGTCGCCCGCCAGATCGAGACACAATGCCGCCACTTCCGCCGTGCACAGATGCTCACTGCGAGTCGAACGACGCAGCCGATAGCGCGAGAGTCGTTCGGGTAGCAGGCTGAGGATCGGCAACTTATCGAAATATGGGCTTTTACGGAAAATCTTCCGCGCTTCGGTCCAGGTCGCATCCAGCAGAATGAACAGCGGCCGCCTGGTGCTGTTGATCTCGACGGTGTTGGTCACGCGCTCCGGTGCAACGTACTCGCCGGGAAACACCAGATAAGGTTGCCATGTCGGGTCGGCCAGCAATGCCAGCAACTGCGGATCGACCTCGGTACGCGACCAGATGAAAGCATGATTGTCCGGCACGACATCGGCGATCAGCCATCCGGTATTGCTCGGTTTGAACACCTCCTTGCTGGTCATGATCAGACAGATGCCGGAACGGCTCTCAACCTGCGGACGCCACGCGCACAGGCAATGACTCTCGATCACCCGGCACGCGCGGCAACGGGTCGCCCGCCAGCCACGGGCCTGAATCGGCCTGATGCCCTCCTCTTCGCGCTGGTCGCGCAAGCGGGCTACAGCGTTCGAGGCAAAACGCGCAGGGACATGGCTCATTGCAGGCAACGTCGGCAGGGAGGGAAAATCGACACGAAACACACTCGGCAGGGCAAAAAGATCACACAGTTTACCAGACCAGCCGGCGCAAGCCTGTACCGTCCAGACCGGCTCCCCTATAATTCGCCGCCACTGAACGCACAGTCACGTGATAGGTCAAACGCCCATCACTGAACCAGGAGAGTTTCATGCTGCGCCTTATCGTTCCTACCGCTGCCATTTTGCTGGCGTCGTCCTTTAGCGTTCAGGCTGCGTCCTTGAATGAGCAGAATCTGAACAGAGAGCTGAAAAACGTCGCCACTCAAAGCAGTGTCGGCACGCCAAGGGCGATCAACGAAGACATCCTCGATCAAGGCTATACCGTCGAAGGCAAGGTGCTGATCAACCACCTGAGCGTACAAAGCAGCCACGCCGATAAAATGCGCGCGGACCCCAAAGCGGTGTACTTCCAGCTCGGTTCCTCGGTCTGCAATAACCCAGGCTTTCGCAAGCTGATGGCCAAGGGCGCGATCATGCGCTACGACTTCACCGAAGTGAAAACCAACCGTCCGGTCGGCTCCGCAAGCTTCGAGGAATCGGATTGCCCGAAAGCAACCCCGGCGAAGAAGAAGTAATCATCGGAAACTGGCGCGCCGTTGTTCATCCTCGGCGCGCAGTTGCGCCAACAACGCCTGCAAAAAGTGCGACCGACGCTCAGCACCACGTAATCGTCGGCAGTACTCCTCCTCAAGACTCAAATGAGTCGAGCGGCGAAACCACCTTGCAAATCGTCAATAAGCGATTGCCAGGAAAGACCTTATGGCGCAATGATCAAGGCAGCCATTCATTGCAAGGTCGGGATGTGCGCTAACCATGTTCACTTTCAGGGCAGGAAAGGGGCTGCCCGTAACGCGTCGTGTTGTGCGAACGTTTCTTTCATCCAAGGACAAACAGAGCCTGTCTGGATGACCCGGCTGCCAGTCGGGCCAAGTGGATCGCCCAGGCATGGACCTGAGCAGACAGCGACGCAGGACGTGTCGCGGCATTCGACATACGCAGTCGAAGCCCTGGGTTCTGTGCAGAAGGAGAAGTTGAATGCCTTACCAACCGAATGACCTCCTCAGCCGTCATTTTGCAGAAAGCGGCCACGACCTCATCAAAAAGGTCGAAGAACAACTCAACCTCATTTCACCCAACAGCCCGAACATTCCGATCTATCGAGACATGATCCTGACTGTGCTGCGCATGGCCCAGGAAGACCACAACCGCTGGAACGCCAAGATCACCCTGCAAGCCTTGCGCGAACTGGAGCAGGCCTTTCGCGTGCTTGAACAGTTCAAGGGACGACGCAAAGTCACTGTGTTCGGTTCCGCCCGAACCCCGATAGAACACCCGCTCTACGCGATGGCGCGGGAGCTCGGCGCCGCACTGGCGCGCTCGGACCTGATGGTCATCACCGGTGCCGGTGGCGGCATCATGGCCGCGGCCCACGAAGGGGCCGGCCTGACTCACAGCCTGGGATTCAACATCACCCTGCCCTTCGAACAGCACGCCAACCCCACCGTCAACGGTACGAGCAACCTGCTGCCTTTCCACTTCTTCTTCACCCGCAAGCTGTTCTTCGTCAAGGAAGCCGATGCGCTGGTGCTGTGCCCGGGCGGCTTCGGTACCCTGGATGAAGCACTGGAAGTGCTGACTCTGATCCAGACCGGCAAAAGCCCGCTGGTACCTGTGGTACTGCTGGACGCGCCGGGCGGCACGTTCTGGCAAGGAGCGCTGAACTTCATACACGAGCAACTGGAAGAAAATCGCTACATCCTGCCCACCGACATGAAGCTGGTGAAACTCGTCTACAACGTCGATGAAGCGGTGGAACACATCAACCAGTTCTACAGCAACTTCCACTCCAGCCGCTGGCTCAAGCAGCAATTCCTGATTCGCATGAATCACCCGCTCAGCGACCAGGCACTCGAACACATGCAGCAGGCGTTTGCCGATCTGTGCCTGAGCGATCATTTCCATCAGCACGCCTACAACGGCGAAGAACACGACGAAGCCCAGTACAGCCATCTTGCGCGACTGGCCTTCAACTTCAACGCGCGTAATCATGGTCGCCTGCGCGAGCTGGTGGACTACATCAACCTGCCGGAAAACCGGGCGCAACCCACACCCAAGGTGCAACAGCGCGCACGGGCAGCTTCAAAGGTTTCCTGATGCAAAAAAAACGGCCCGCTATCGAAATAGCGGGCCGCTTCTTAATCATCCATCCCTCTACCGCTGAACAAGCGGTTGATCATCTCCATCGAGAACCCCCGATACGCCAGGAACCTGCCTTGCCTGGCGCGCTCCCGAACGTCTGTCGGCAATTGCCCGGAAAATTTTCGTCGCCAGGTATCTTCCAGCTGCTCATGCCAAAGGATACCGCTCTCGCGCAAGGCCAGTTCTATGTCGCTACGCTGCAGGCCGCGCTGGCTCAACTCTTCACGAATACGCAAAGGGCCGTAACCGGAACGGGCACGATAGGAGACAAAACTTTCGAGGTAACGGGCTTCGGATAACAGGCCTTCTTCCGTCAAACGGTCGAGCGCTGTTTCGATCATTTCAGGGCTGGCGCCGCGCTGACGCAGTTTACGCGTCAGCTCGACTCGACCGTGCTCGCGTCGTGCGAGCAGGTCCATGGCGGTTCGCCGCACCGCGACGAGGGTATCGAGTACGGCGGTCATCGCTTTGATCAGATATCAGCGTCAGCCAGGTCGTCTTCGGTCTCTTTGACCGCTGAAGCTTTGGCATCAGCAACCGATGACGGGGACAGCAACTTGTCACGCAGTTGCTTCTCGAGCTTCGCGGCGATTTCCGGGTTGTCTGCCAGGAACTTGGCCGAGTTGGCCTTGCCCTGACCGATCTTGGTGCCTTCATAGGCATACCAGGCACCGGACTTCTCGACGAAACCGTGCAGAACACCCAGGTCGATCATCTCACCGTTGAGGTAGATGCCCTTGCCGTAAAGAATCTGGAACTCGGCCTGACGGAACGGCGAAGCAACCTTGTTCTTCACAACCTTGACGCGGGTTTCGCTACCGACAACCTCATCACCTTCTTTCACCGCGCCAGTGCGGCGGATGTCCAGACGAACCGAAGCGTAGAACTTCAGCGCGTTACCACCAGTGGTGGTTTCCGGGCTGCCGAACATCACGCCGATTTTCATACGGATCTGGTTGATGAAGATGACCAGGCAGTTGGCGTTCTTGATGTTACCGGTAATTTTACGCAGCGCCTGGGACATCAGGCGGGCTTGCAGGCCCACGTGCATGTCACCCATTTCGCCTTCGATTTCCGCCTTGGGTACCAGGGCAGCCACGGAGTCGACGATGATCACGTCAACCGCGTTGGAACGCACCAGCATGTCGGTGATTTCCAGGGCCTGCTCGCCGGTGTCCGGCTGGGAAACCAGCAGGTCGTCGACGTTGACGCCCAGCTTGCCGGCGTATTCCGGGTCGAGGGCGTGTTCCGCATCGACGAATGCGCAGGTTGCGCCGGCTTTTTGCGCCTGGGCGATCACGGACAGGGTCAGCGTGGTTTTACCGGAAGATTCAGGACCGTAGATTTCAACAATACGGCCTTTTGGCAGACCGCCAATGCCCAGTGCGATGTCCAGACCCAGAGAGCCGGTGGAAATGGCCGGGATCGCCTGACGGTCCTGATCGCCCATACGCATTACGGCACCCTTGCCGAATTGACGTTCGATCTGACCCAGGGCCGCAGCCAAGGCTTTCTTCTTGTTGTCGTCCATTAAAGTCCTCACGTAATCAATAAGGCCTGACGGCCAACACCTGTATAAGTAGACAGTATTATTCCACAGGGTTTGCCGATCGCCTACCCCTGATTTGAGATTTCTGCCGCGGCATAGCGCAGCAGCCCCTCTAGCGCGGCCTTCACCGTTTGTCGGCGGACGTCATCGCGGTTGCCAGGGAAGTGCTGAAGCTCGGTGAACACCTGGTCGCCCACACCCCAGGCCAGCCAGACCGTGCCCACCGGCTTGTTCGCTGTTCCACCATCCGGCCCGGCGATACCACTGACGGCCACGGAGAAATACGCGCGGTTTTTTTCCTGTGCGCCACGAACCATGGCCTCGACCACCTCGCGGCTAACCGCCCCCACCGTGGTGAACAACTCCACTGGAACATCCAGTTGCAGGGTTTTCTGTCGATTTGAGTAGGTGACGTAACCGGCTTCGAACCACGCGGAACTGCCCGGAATACGGGTAATGGCCTCGGCGATGCCGCCACCGGTACAAGACTCGGCCGTGGTCACGTGGGCATTGAGAACCTGCAAGCGTCGGCCAAGTTCAGCGGCCAGCTGGGTGATTTCTTTCACGGTGATCTCCTGATGGGGCGGATGAGACTAACCGTACACCAGCGGGTCGCACTTGCAAGTTACAAGACGGATCAAAATGTGCAGAGCCAGCGCCTGCGCCAATGTTGCCGGGCGCCCAACCATCAGTGTCACGACAAGTGACAAGGCGAGCAGCGGCTTTCATGCCTGCGGCGGGTAGACCGCCCATGGTAACCTTGCGCCCATCGCGGAAAAGCCGGGCCGATGCCCCTCCTTTTGCCCCACACCTTTCAACGAGTCTTCCTAAGCTACCGATGAATACAGCTACTTCCGATCTGTCCTCGCACACCCCGATGATGCAGCAATACTGGCGCCTGAAGAACCAGCACCCAGACCAGCTGATGTTCTACCGCATGGGCGACTTCTACGAGATCTTCTACGAAGACGCGAAGAAGGCCGCCAAGCTGCTGGACATCACCCTGACCGCCCGCGGGCAGTCGGCCGGGCAGGCGATTCCGATGTGCGGTATTCCTTACCATGCCGCCGAAGGCTACCTGGCCAAACTGGTGAAGCTGGGCGAATCGGTGGTGATTTGCGAGCAGGTCGGTGACCCGGCTACCAGCAAAGGGCCGGTGGAACGTCAGGTGGTGCGGATCATCACCCCGGGGACGGTAAGTGACGAGGCGCTGCTGGATGAACGCCGGGACAACCTGATCGCCGCCGTTCTGGGCGATGAGCGCCTGTTCGGCCTGGCGGTGCTGGATATCACCAGCGGCAACTTCAGCGTGCTGGAAATCAAGGGCTGGGAAAACCTGCTGGCGGAACTGGAGCGGGTCAATCCCGTAGAGCTGTTGATCCCGGATGACTGGCCAAAGGATTTGCCGGCGGAAAAACGTCGTGGCGTTCGTCGCCGCGCGCCGTGGGATTTCGAGCGCGACTCGGCATTCAAAAGCCTGTGCCAGCAATTTTCCACCCAGGACCTCAAAGGCTTTGGCTGCGAAAACCTGACCCTGGCCATCGGCGCCGCCGGTTGCCTGCTGGCCTACGCCAAGGAAACCCAGCGCACCGCCCTGCCCCATTTGCGCAGCTTGCGTCATGAACGCCTGGACGACACCGTGGTGCTGGACGGTGCCAGCCGTCGCAACCTGGAACTCGATACCAACCTGGCCGGCGGTCGCGACAATACCCTGCAATCGGTGGTCGACCGCTGCCAGACCGCCATGGGCAGCCGTCTGTTGACCCGTTGGCTGAACCGTCCGCTGCGTGACCTGACGGTGTTGCTGGCACGCCAGTCGTCGATCACCTGCCTGCTCGACCGCTACCGGTTCGAGCGCCTGCAACCGCAACTCAAGGAAATCGGCGACATCGAGCGTATTCTCGCGCGGATCGGCCTGCGTAACGCCCGCCCGCGTGACCTTGCGCGCTTGCGCGATGCCCTGGGTGCATTGCCCGAACTGCAAGTGGCGATGACCGAGCTCGAAGCGCCGCACCTGCAGCAACTGGCGACCATCACCAGCACCTACCCGGAACTGGCGGCACTGCTGGAAAAAGCCATCATCGACAACCCGCCGGCAGTGATCCGTGACGGCGGCGTGTTGAAGACCGGTTACGACAGCGAGCTCGATGACCTGCAATCGCTCAGTGAGAACGCCGGGCAATTCCTGATCGACCTCGAAGCCCGGGAAAAGGCCCGCACCGGTCTCTCCCACTTGAAGGTCGGTTACAACCGCATCCACGGCTACTTCATCGAACTGCCGAGCAAGCAGGCCGAATCGGCACCGGCCGACTACATTCGGCGCCAGACCCTCAAGGGTGCCGAGCGCTTCATTACCCCGGAACTCAAGGCCTTTGAAGACAAGGCGCTGTCGGCCAAGAGCCGCGCCCTGGCCCGCGAGAAAATGCTCTACGAAGCGCTGCTCGAAGACCTGATCAGCCAGTTGCCACCACTGCAAGATACCGCGGGTGCACTGGCCGAACTGGATGTGCTGAGCAACCTCGCCGAGCGCGCGCTGAACCTTGACCTGAACTGCCCGCGTTTCGTCAGCGAACCCTGCATGCGCATCAGCCAGGGCCGTCACCCGGTGGTCGAACAGGTACTGACTACGCCGTTCGTGGCCAACGACCTGAGCCTGGACGACAGCACCCGCATGCTGGTGATTACCGGTCCGAACATGGGCGGTAAATCCACCTACATGCGCCAGACCGCGTTGATCGTATTGCTGGCGCACATCGGCAGTTTCGTGCCGGCCGCCAGCTGTGAGCTGTCGCTGGTCGACCGCATCTTTACCCGGATCGGCTCCAGCGATGACCTGGCCGGCGGGCGTTCGACCTTCATGGTCGAAATGAGCGAGACTGCAAACATCCTGCACAATGCCACCGAACGCAGCCTGGTGCTGATGGACGAAGTCGGTCGCGGCACCAGCACCTTTGATGGCCTGTCCCTAGCATGGGCGGCGGCCGAGCGCCTGGCACAACTTCGCGCCTACACCCTGTTCGCCACCCACTACTTTGAACTGACCGTGCTGCCCGAATCCCAGCCGCTGGTAGCCAACGTGCACCTCAATGCCACCGAACACAACGAGCGCATTGTGTTCCTGCACCATGTACTCCCCGGGCCCGCCAGCCAAAGCTACGGCCTGGCCGTGGCGCAGCTGGCGGGTGTGCCGACGGAGGTGATCTTGCGTGCCCGTGAGCACCTGAGCCGCCTGGAAGACACCGCGCTGCCTCATGAAGCACCGAAGCCTGCCAAGGGCAAACCGGCTGCGCCGCAGCAAAGCGACTTGTTCGCCAGCTTGCCGCACCCAGTGCTCGATGAGCTTGCAAAGCTCGACCTGGACGACATGACGCCACGCCGTGCACTCGAAATGCTCTATGCACTAAAGAACCGGATCTAACGCAGCGGGCCGCAAGCTGTTAGAATCTCGCGCGGTTTGGGATGCTGCTGGCTAATAGCCTGGCCAGCAGACTATCGCTCCCGAACCTGCGACCCCCACGTGAAGGGGCGCAGCAAGCCGCGCCTGAGGAGAAAATTAGAAATGACCTTCGTCGTCACCGACAACTGCATCAAGTGCAAGTACACCGACTGCGTAGAAGTCTGTCCGGTGGACTGCTTTTACGAAGGCCCGAACTTCCTGGTGATTCACCCGGATGAGTGCATCGACTGCGCCCTGTGCGAACCTGAATGCCCTGCCGTGGCCATCTTCTCCGAAGATGAAGTGCCGTCCGGCATGGAAAACTTCATTGAGCTGAACGCAGAGTTGGCTGATATCTGGCCAAACATCACTGAAAGAAAAGATCCTTTGCCCGATTCCGCTGAATGGGATGGCAAACCAGGCAAGATCGAACAGCTCGAACGCTGATTATCCCCGCGTTGCCGAAAAAGGCCCCACAAGGGCCTTTTTGCTTTTCTGCAGGCAAAAAAAAGGGGCGGTTTGACCCGCCCACCTTTTTCCCTATTCCCTGTGTTCCTTTTCATCGTCCTGATGAATCGCATCCTGCGATTTCCATTCCCTTCATCCTTGAAGGGCGTGTCTGTCCGTCGACACAACCTGGATATTAGAGTTTTCCCTGGCAGGAGCAACCCACCAAACACGATCAAATTGTTGGCATAACTTCGTATTGATTAGCAGAATTTCTTATAAATCAATAAGTTAAAATCCATCAATCAAAAAACTGGCAACTTCCAACGTGTAAAAATAACGAACACTTACGAAAGAGTAAGCCAGGGCTTACATTGAAAGTCTGTAAACCCGAGATGACTCCTGCCCTGCGCCCGGCGATAAAAAAACCCTCGAGCCAGTCGAGGGTTTCCGGGCCATCAGAGACGGTCGAATTATTGAAACAGCGACTCGCTCGACAGGCCGTTTTTCTCCAGGATCTCGCGCAGCCGCTTCAAGCCTTCAACCTGAATCTGTCTGACCCGCTCCCGGGTCAGGCCAATTTCCAGGCCTACGTCTTCAAGGGTACTGCTCTCGTGACCACGCAGACCGAAGCGGCGTATCACCACTTCACGTTGCTTGTCGGTCAGCTCGGAGAGCCATTGATCGATGCTCTGGGACAGGTCGTCGTCCTGCAGCAGTTCACAAGGATCGGTAGGTCGGTCGTCGGTAAGGGTGTCCAGCAGGGTTTTATCCGAATCCGGACCCAGCGAGACGTCGACCGAAGAAACCCGCTCGTTCAAGCCCAACATGCGCTTGACCTCTCCCACCGGTTTTTCCAGCAGGTTGGCGATTTCTTCGGGTGAAGGTTCGTGGTCGAGTTTTTGCGTCAGTTCCCGAGCGGCGCGCAGGTATACGTTCAGCTCTTTGACCACATGGATCGGCAACCGAATGGTACGGGTCTGATTCATGATTGCGCGTTCGATGGTCTGACGGATCCACCAGGTCGCGTAGGTCGAAAAGCGGAAGCCGCGTTCCGGATCGAACTTCTCCACCGCCCGGATCAAGCCGAGGTTGCCCTCTTCGATCAGGTCAAGCAGCGACAGCCCACGATTGACGTAGCGTCGGGCGATCTTCACCACCAGCCGCAAGTTACTTTCGATCATGCGCTTGCGCCCGGCAGGATCGCCACTTTGCGACAGCCGCGCAAAATGAACTTCTTCTTCGGGAGACAGCAGAGGGGAGAAACCAATCTCATTGAGATACAACTGCGTAGCGTCCAGCGCCCGCGTGTAGTCAATGTACTTGTGTTGTTTCAACGAAGCGGAGTGTTTGGATTTGACGCGAACGGAAGGTGGAGCTGCCCCTTCATCATTCGACATCGAATCCGTGTCGATGCCGGCCTCCATCAGGAGAACCTCATCGTCGATGTCAAACTCCGGCACTTCTTTACTGAGAGCCATTGTTATAGTCCTTTGGTGAGTTCGACCTCAAGCTCAAGCGGCGCCTTTATCCTTGGCAACGCTGGAGCCTGTCCCCTCTACGCGACGGAACAGGCTGGTAAGCGATCAACGACGTGGCAGGAATTGCAGCGGATCTACTGGTTTACCTTGTCGGCGAATCTCAAAATGCAGCTTCACCCGGTCTGTACCCGTTGACCCCATTTCGGCAATTGTCTGTCCGACCTTGACCTGCTGCCCCTCCCGAACCAACAACCTGCGGTTATGTCCGTAGGCACTGACGTAGGTTTCGCTGTGTTTGATGATCACTAATTCGCCGTAGCCCCTTAAGCCACTCCCGGCGTATACGACAGTCCCATCAGACGCAGCTAAAACAGGCTGTCCCAAATCTCCGGCGATATCAATTCCTTTATTCAAACTGCCGTTTGAAGAGAATTTCCCGATGAGAATGCCATTAGAAGGCCACCCCCAGCCGGTCGGGGCTGGGCCGGGCGGGGGCAATGGAGCGGGGGCCGGTTTGCTGGCGACGGACGGTGCAACAGCGGCCGTGCTGGAGGTGGCTGCGTTTACCGGACGCCGGTAAACCGTGGTTTTACTCGACGACGAAGGCGATGAATTCGATGAGCTGACCACCGAGGTCGACGTTGAACCGGTACGACCATCAAAGCGAATCGTCTGACCCGGCCGGATGGTGTAGGGCGCAGGAATGTTGTTCCGGGCCGCGAGGGCCTTGTAGTCCCAACCGTAACGAAAAGCGATGGAGAACAGAGTGTCTTTGGGTTTGACGATATATTGCCCTGTCGTCACTGCCGGACGCTGGGCTGCAGCCTTGTTGCGATCGACCACGCCCACATCGCTCGATTTGTTGCTGGAACACCCGACCAGCAAGGTGCTCAAGACAAGGCCAGTCACCAGGCGCTGAAAGCTTGTTGTACCCATACGCTGCACAATGACTGTGAGACTCACCCGCCGCTCCCTTTGTGGTGGCTGAAATTTTTGAATTACCGGACTGCGGTACGAAGTGGCAAGTATAACGGGCGGCGCAGGCTTTACCTTCAATCAACGACGCACACGTTTGCTGCCTTACGTTGAACTCCGTTTAAACCATCGATGCCGGTGTAAGACAGAGGCAATCGAAGAGAATTCAGCGTGGTGAAAACTAATGTCAGGCCAGTGGCCCATTGAGCAGTGGAACAAAGCGTACGGCTCCCAGAACCCTTCTTGAAAAACCTTGTTCTTCCCGCACGATCAACATCAATTGCTGGACTTCGCCGGCCCCTACCGGAATCACCAATCGCCCTCCGGGCGCCAATTGATCAAGCAGAGCCTGGGGCACATCGGTTGCCACGGCGGTCACGATTATCCCGTTGTACGGCGCCAATGCCGGCCACCCTTCCCAGCCATCGCCCCAGCGAAACACCACGTTACGCAAATTCAACTCAACCAGGCGCTCCTTGGCCCGGTCCTGCAGAACCTTGATTCGCTCGACGGAAAATACCCGCTCGACCAGCTGTGACAGCACCGCCGTCTGGTAACCCGAACCGGTGCCGATCTCCAGCACTTTGTCCAGGGGACCGGCCTCCAGCAACAACTCGCTCATGCGAGCCACCATATAAGGCTGGGAGATGGTCTGGTTATTGCCAATCGGCAACGCCGTGTCCTCGTAGGCACGGTGTGCCAGCGCCTCGTCGACGAACAGGTGGCGCGGGGTACGACGGATGACTTCCAGCACCCGGGCACTGGAAATGCCTTCTTCATACAGACGCTGAATCAAGCGCTCACGGGTGCGTTGAGACGTCATCCCGATACCGCGACGCAACATATCGTCTTGTTCACGACCCATTAGCGCAGCCCCTCCAGCCAGCCGTCGAGACTTCTGAAGGCATCATTGAAGGTGCGATCCAGTTGCAGAGGCGTAATGGAAACGTAGCCCTGCATCACGGCGTGGAAATCGGTGCCGGGGCCGCCGTCTTCCGCATCACCCGCCGCCGCAATCCAGTAACCGGCCTTGCCACGCGGATCGACCACTTTTATCGGGGCCGCAGCGCGGGCGCGATGGCCCAGACGGGTCAACTGGATACCGCGGATATGGTCCAGCGGCAAGTTGGGAATATTCACGTTCAGTACCGTACGCGGGGGCAGATCCAGGTCGGCATGGGCCTCGACCAGTTTGCGCGCGAAATAGGCAGCTGTGGGAAGATTCTCCACTTGGCGTGAGACCAATGAAAAGGCAAACGAAGGACTCTTGAGGAAACGCCCCTCCAGCGCGGCTGCCACAGTACCGGAATACAGCACGTCGTCGCCCAGGTTCGCGCCCAGGTTGATACCGGAAACCACCATGTCGACTTCGCGTTCCAGCAGGCCGTTGAGCCCCAGGTGCACGCAATCGGTGGGTGTGCCATTGAGGCTGATAAAGCCGTTGGCGAGGATTTGCGGGTGCAACGGACGGTCGAGCGTCAGCGAACTGCTGGCGCCGCTTTTGTCCTGCTCCGGGGCGACAACCACGCATTCGGTGTAATCCGCCAGCGCAGCATAAAGCGCGGCAAGACCGGGTGCGGTTACCCCATCATCGTTAGAAATCAGAATACGCATTGGCTGTCCGTCTGCCCTACCGGTACCAGATCAACGAGTTCGCGCACCAATACGGTGGCGAAGCATCCGGCCGGCAGGACGAATTCCAGTTGCAGAATGTCAGGTTCGGGATAATGCCACGTCAACCCGGCAATGGGCAGCCGCAGGATGCGACGTTCGTGACTCATACCGGCGCTGATCAACCAATCACGCAGGTCCGCTTCGCGCGCGGCGATGGCCTGCTCCAGTTCATGGACAACGCCAGTGGCCGGCGAGTCACCTTCGCCCCACTGTGGACCGGTCGGATGCAGATCGAGAATCGCCAGTCGCGGATCGCTGCATTCGGCTTCGCCAGCCGGGAAAAAACTGCGACTGTCTGTAAATGCCAGCAAGTCACCGACCTGGGCACGCTGCCAGGTGCCATCGGCGACACGCGCGGCCAGCACCTGATTGAAGAGAAAACTACGGGCGGTCGAGAGCAGCCGCGAACGCACGTTGCGTTGTTCTGGCAGTGCCTTGCGTGCCGCCCAGGCGCGTGCATCGACGACGTTGCCGCCGTCGTGACCAAAGCGCTGGGTGCCGAAATAATTGGGAATGCCCAGTTTGGTTATCAGTTGCAGCCGCTCTTCGATGGCGGCCTTGTCGCCGGCAAACTGGGTCAGGCGCAGGGTGAAACCGTTGGCCGAGTGCGCACCGCGTTGCAGCTTGCGCTTGTGGCGGCTGGTCTTGAGTATTTTCAACGTGTCGTTTTCGGCTGCCGACAGATCTGGATCGGCCTTGCCTGGCAGTTGCACGCTGAACCACTGACGCGTCAACGCCTGACGATCCTTGAGCCCGGCATAGCTGACAGTGCGCAGGGACACGCCCGCAGCCTTGGCAATCCGCCGTGCGGCCTCTTCAGTATTCAGGCCGCGCTTTTCCACCCAGATCCACAGGTGTTCACCGTCGCCACTCAAGGGGATATCAAGGACTTCATCGACCTGGAAATCTTCGGCGATGGCTTTCAGTACCGCAGTGCCGAGGGGTTCACCATAGGCCCGCGGGCCGAGCAGTTGCAGTTCGTTCATGGGCGCAGCAACAAGGCAACGGAATGCACGGCAATACCTTCTTCGCGACCGACAAAGCCGAGCTTTTCGGTGGTGGTAGCTTTAACGTTCACTTGATCGAGCTCAACTTGAAGATCCGCGGCAATCAGCGCGCGCATCGATTCGATATGCGGGGCCATTTTCGGCGCCTGGGCGACGATGGTGTTATCGACGTTGCCGACTTTCCAGCCCTTGGCGTGGATCAAAGCGACGACGTGACGCAATAGTGCGCGGCTGTCGGCACCTTTGAACTGCGGATCGGTATCCGGGAAGTGTTTGCCGATATCACCCAGCGCGGCCGCACCCAGCAGGGCATCGCTCAACGCATGCAGCAGGACATCACCGTCGGAGTGCGCGAGCAATCCAAAGTCGTGTGCGATACGCACGCCGCCCAGAGTGATGAAATCGCCTTCAGCGAAACGGTGCACATCATAGCCGTGGCCAATACGCATAAAAAAAAACGCCCCGATTTTTGTCAGGGCGTGATTCTACCTGCATTAGGCAACTAGAGCATGTGCGTGATGCCGCAAGTGATCATCGATGAAACTGGCGATGAAGAAATAACTGTGGTCGTAGCCAGGTTGCAGGCGCAACGTCAACGGATGACCGGCCAGTTTGGCGGCCTGTTGCAGGGCCTGCGGCTTGAGCTGGGTAGCGAGGAAATCATCGCGATCGCCTTGATCGACCAGCAGCGGCAGTTTCTCCCCCGCCTCTGCAATCAGCGCACAGGCATCCCACTCGCGCCACTTCGAACGGTCTTCTCCCAGGTAGCGGGAAAAGGCCTTGTGTCCCCACGGACAGTCCATCGGATTGTTGATCGGCGAGAACGCCGACACCGACAGATAACGCCCCGGATTGCGCAAGGCACACACCAGTGCACCGTGCCCCCCCATGGAGTGACCGCTGATACCGCGCTTGTCGGAAGCCGGGAAATGGGCTTCGACCAAAGCGGGCAATTCCTGCACGACATAGTCATGCATCCGATAGTGTCGCGACCACGGCTCCTGCGTGGCATTCAGATAGAACCCGGCGCCGAGGCCAAAGTCCCACGCGCCATCCGGATCCCCAGGGACATCGGGGCCGCGAGGGCTGGTGTCCGGTGCGACGATGATCAGCCCCAACTCGGCAGCCATGCGCATGGCGCCGGCCTTTTGCATGAAGTTCTCGTCAGTGCAAGTCAGGCCCGACAGCCAGTACAGCACCGGCAGCTTGCCGCCCTGTTCCGCCTGCGGCGGCAGGTATACGGCGAACACCATGTCGCAGCCAAGCACATCCGAGCGATGGCGATAACGCTTGTGCCAGCCGCCGAAGCTTTTCTGGCAGGAGATGTTTTCCAGACTCATAGATATTTCAGTCGCAAGCCCCAAGCTTCGAGCTGCAAGTGGGCGCTGAGCCTTCTTGCAGCTTTTAACTTGCAGCTTGTCGCTGCTCCTTAGAAATGAATGACGGAGCGGATGCTTTTTCCTTCATGCATCAGGTCGAAAGCCTTGTTGATATCTTCCAGGCCCATGGTGTGGGTGATGAAGGTATCCAGCGGGATTTCGCCGGTCTCGGCCATTTCCACGTAGCTTGGCAACTCGGTACGGCCACGCACGCCACCAAAAGCTGAACCGCGCCAGACGCGACCGGTGACCAACTGGAACGGACGGGTGGCGATTTCCTGACCGGCGCCGGCGACGCCGATGATCACCGATTCGCCCCAGCCCTTGTGGCAGCACTCAAGCGCGGCACGCATCAGTTGTACATTGCCGATGCACTCGAACGAGAAGTCGACGCCGCCATCAGTCATGTCGACGATGACTTCCTGGATCGGGCGATCAAAGTCTTTCGGGTTTACACAATCGGTTGCACCCAGCTGTTTGGCGATCTCGAATTTGGCCGGGTTGATATCGATGGCAATGATCCGCGCAGCCTTAGCTTTGACCGCACCAATGACGGCCGACAGGCCGATGCCGCCGAGGCCGAAGATGGCCACGGTATCACCGGGTTTCACCTTGGCGGTGTTGAGAACTGCGCCAATGCCAGTGGTGACACCGCAGCCCAGCAGGCAGACTTTTTCCAGCGGTGCTTCCTTGGCAATTTTAGCGACGGAGATTTCCGGCAGCACGGTGTACTCGGAAAAAGTGGAAGTCCCCATGTAGTGGAAAATCGTTTCGCCCTTGTAGGAAAAACGCGACGTGCCGTCTGGCATCAAACCTTTACCCTGCGTAGCGCGAATTGCCTGACACAGGTTGGTCTTGCCCGAAAGGCAGAATTTGCACTGGCGGCATTCCGGGGTGTAAAGCGGGATCACATGATCGCCGACTGCAACGGAGGTCACCCCCTCACCAATCGCTTCGACGATCGCACCGCCTTCGTGACCGAGGATCGACGGGAAGATGCCTTCCGGATCAGCGCCCGACAGGGTGTAGGCATCGGTATGGCAGACACCGGAGGCCACCACGCGCAGCAACACTTCACCGGCCTTGGGCATGGCGACATCGACCTCGACGATCTCCAGAGGCTTTTTGGCCTCGAAGGCAACGGCAGCACGCGACTTGATCATGGTGATACTCCAATGAATAAAAACGAGAGGGAGAGTGTAATACAGCACCTAACGATGAATAATCAGGACAAAAGCAAAACATTATTGCCATGCAGGGATAATCATTCATGTCCGAAAACCGCTGGGAAGGCATAGACGAATTCGTCGCCGTCGCCGAATGCAGCCAATTCACCGCTGCCGCCGAGCGCCTCGGGGTTTCTTCCTCGCATGTCAGTCGACAAATCGTACGCCTTGAAGAGCGCCTGCAAACCCGTTTGCTGTACCGCAGCACCCGCAGAGTTACCCTGACCGAGGCCGGGCAAACTTTTCTGCAACATTGCCAGCGACTGCAGGATGGTCGCGAAGAAGCGCTGCGAGCAGTCGGCGACCTGACCAGCGAGCCCAAGGGCATGCTGCGCATGACCTGCGCCGTGGCGTACGGCGAGCGATTCATCGTACCGCTGGTGACGCGTTTCATGGGGCTGTATCCGCAGTTGCGCGTCGATATCGAACTGACCAATCGTCAACTCGATCTGGTGCACGAAGGCCTGGACCTGGCGATCCGTCTGGGGCGCTTGCAGGACTCACGGCTGGTGGCCACCCGCCTCGCGCCGCGACGCATGTATCTGTGCGCCTCGCCGTCCTACCTGGAACGCTATGGTCGCCCGCACAGCTTGTCGGAACTGAGCCGTCACAACTGCCTCATTGGCAGCTCAGACCTGTGGCAACTGGAACAGAACGGGCGGGAGTTTTCCCAGCGGGTACAGGGCAACTGGCGCTGTAACAGTGGGCAAGCGGTGCTGGATGCGGCACTGCAGGGTGTCGGTTTGTGTCAGTTGCCGGATTATTACGTGCTGGAGCATCTGAATAGCGGCGCATTGATTTCGCTGCTGGAGGCGCATCAGCCGCCGAATACGGCGGTGTGGGCGTTGTATCCGCAGCAGCGGCATTTGTCGCCGAAGGTGCGCAAGCTGGTGGATTATCTGAAGGAAGGGTTGGCCGAGCGGCCTGAATACCGAAACTAGGAAATTATCGGTGTGTCAGTGAAATGTCGACTGTCTGAACCATCGCTTTCGCGAGCAAGCCCGCTCCCACATGGGGCCGCGTTCATTCAAACAAAGGTGATCAAATGTGGGAGCGGGCTTGCTCGCGAAAGCAATCTGGCAGACACCACGGCAGTCAGCGACGGTTGGCCCAGCGCTGACGCAACCACTCCAGATCTTCAGGCCGGGTGACCTTGAGATTGTCCGCTCGCCCCTCGATCAGGCGCGGCGATAAACCGGACCACTCCATGGCCGACGCTTCATCGGTGACGACGGCATCCGCCACCAGGCTGTCCGCCAAAGCGCGATGCAATGCACCCAGGCGAAACATCTGTGGCGTGTAGGCCTGCCAGATTTCACTGCGGTCCACGGTTTCGACGACGCGACCGTGCTTGTCGACGCGCTTCAGGGTATCGCGCGCGGGCACGGCCAACAGCCCGCCAACCCGGTCATCAGCCAGCTCAGCCAACAACTTGTCCAGATCGTCACGGCACAGGTTCGGCCGTGCAGCATCGTGAACCAGCACCCAATCCTCATCATCGGCGCCCTGCGCATGCAAGTGCAGCAATGCGTTGAGCACCGAGCCGGAACGCTCGGCACCGCCCTCGACCCGGGCAATGCGCGCATCGCTGGCACAAGCCAGGTTCGGCCAGTAAGGATCATCGACAGCAAGACTGACCACCAGCCCTTTCAGGCAAGGATGATCAAGGAAACAGCCGAGGCTGTGTTCGAGAATAGTGCGTCCACCCAGTTGCAAGTACTGCTTGGGACGGTCCGCGGCCATACGGGCACCGACGCCCGCGGCAGGAATAACGGCCCAGAAGGCCGGCAAGGTCGGGTTCATTGGGCTAGCTGGTAAAGGGTTTCACCGTCCTTGACCATGCCCAACTCATGCCGAGCCCGTTCTTCAACGGTCTCCATGCCCTTTTTCAACTCACTGACTTCAGCGTCCATGACCCGGTTGCGCTCCAGCAGTGTCTGGTTCTCAGCTTGCTGATCGGCAATCTGCTGAGTCAGGTCGGCCACTTGCGCCAGACTGCCATTACCCACCCACAGGCGGTACTGCAGGCCAGCCAGCAGCAGAAGCAAGACGAGAAACAACCAATTGGGACTGCGCATCGAATATCAGGTATCCAGTGAAAAAAGACAGCCGAGCCAAAACGTGAAGCTACTGACAGCACGAAGCCTGGAAGGACCAGGCTTGTGCTGATAAGGCGTCAGGATAGTGGCAAAAACGTCCTTGTAGCGACTTTTCTGACACAAATCCGCTGACTTTTTACCATCTTGCAGTTAACCGCGGAACTCGCCACGACCGTTGTACTTGGCTTTGCCATTCAACTGCTCTTCGATACGCAGCAGTTGGTTGTACTTGGAAACGCGGTCGGAACGGCACAGGGAGCCGGTCTTGATCTGGCCAGCCGAGGTGCCCACGGCCAGGTCGGCAATGGTCGAATCTTCGGTTTCGCCGGAGCGGTGCGAGATCACTGCGGTGTAACCAGCGGCCTTGGCCATCTGGATGGCTTCCAGGGTTTCGGTCAGGGTGCCGATCTGGTTGAACTTGATCAGGATCGAGTTGGCGATCTTCTTGTCGATGCCTTCTTTCAGGATCTTGGTGTTGGTCACGAACAGGTCGTCGCCTACCAGTTGGGTTTTCTCGCCGATCTTGTCGGTGAGAATTTTCCAGCCAGCCCAGTCGGACTCGTCCAGGCCGTCTTCGATGGAGATGATCGGGTAACGCTCGGTCAGACCTTTGAGGTAATCAGCGAAACCTTCAGCGGTGAACACCTGGCCTTCGCCAGCCAGGTTGTACTGGCCGTCTTCGTAGAATTCGCTGGCCGCGCAGTCCAGTGCCAGGGTCACGTCGGTACCCAGCTTGTAGCCAGCGTTGGCCACGGCTTCGGAGATCACTTTCAAAGCGTCTTCGTTGGAAGCCAGGTTCGGCGCGAAACCACCTTCGTCACCTACGGCGGTGCTCAGGCCGCGGGCCTTCAGGACAGCCTTGAGGTGATGGAAAATCTCGGTGCCCATGCGCAGACCTTCCGAGAAAGACTTGGCGCCAACCGGCTGAACCATGAATTCCTGGATGTCGACGTTGTTATCGGCGTGCTCGCCACCGTTGATGATGTTCATCATCGGAACCGGCATCGAGTAGACGCCTGGGGTGCCGTTCAGGTTGGCGATGTGTGCGTACAGCGGCAGGTCCTGGTCCTGTGCTGCTGCCTTGGCCGCGGCCAGGGAAACGGCGAGGATCGCGTTGGCGCCCAGGGAGCCTTTGTTTTCAGTACCGTCGAGCTTGATCATCGCCAGGTCCAGCGCTTTCTGGTCGCTTGGATCAGTGCCTTTGAGCAGGTCGCGAATCGGGCCGTTGATGTTGGCTACGGCTTTGAGAACGCCCTTGCCCAGGTAACGGCTCTTGTCGCCATCACGCAGCTCGAGCGCTTCACGCGAGCCAGTGGAAGCACCGGACGGCGCGCAGGCGCTGCCGATGATGCCGTTGTCGAGAAGCACATCCGCTTCCACGGTGGGATTGCCACGGGAGTCGAGAACTTCACGACCTTTGATGTCGACGATTTTAGCCATTGTTGTAAACACTCCAAAGTTGACGAAAACGACGCAGCTGTAGGAAATCTTTGATCGTCGGCAAGTGAGGTGCAGCGGGCAGTCTTGCAGACGACAAGGCTCAGGCCCGAGGGCCTGAGCAATAAATCGTGCGGTACTTTACCGGAGAAATGAGGATTACGCGGTTTCTACCGTCGGAAAACTCTTCACCAGTTCGTCCAGGGCTTTGAGCTGGGCCAGGAATGGCTCCAGTTTGTCCAGACGCAAGGCACAAGGGCCGTCACATTTGGCGTTGTCCGGATCCGGATGCGCCTCAAGGAACAGGCCGGCCAGGGACTGGCTCATGCCGGCTTTCGCCAGGTCGAGGACCTGGGCACGACGACCGCCGGCGGAATCGGCGCGACCGCCAGGCATTTGCAGCGCATGGGTCACGTCGAAGAACACCGGGTACTCGAACTGCTTCATGATGCCGAAACCGAGCATGTCGACGACCAGGTTGTTGTAGCCGAAGCTCGAACCACGCTCACAGAGGATCAACTGATCGTTACCCGCTTCCACGCACTTGTTCAGGATGTGTTTCATTTCCTGGGGTGCGAGGAACTGGGCTTTCTTGATGTTGATCACTGCGCCAGTCCTGGCCATCGCGACAACGAGGTCGGTCTGGCGCGACAGGAAGGCCGGCAGCTGAATGATGTCGCAGACCTCGGCGACGACCGCGGCCTGCTCAGGCTCGTGGACGTCGGTGATGATCGGCACGCCGAAGGCTTGCTTGATGTCCTGGAAAATCCGCATGCCCTCTTCCAGGCCGGGGCCACGGTAAGAGGTCACGGAGGAACGGTTGGCCTTGTCGAAGCTGGCCTTGAACACGTAAGGGATACCCAGTTTCTGGGTAACCTTGACGTATTCTTCGCAGACCTGCATCGCCATGTCGCGGCTTTCCAGCACGTTCATGCCACCGAACAGCACCATTGGCTTGTCGTTGGCAATCTCGATATCGCCGACGCGGATGATCTTCTGGGCCATCAGGTTTTACGCCTTCTTCTGGTGCTGAGCCAAGGCAGCTTTGACGAAACCGCTGAACAACGGGTGACCGTCGCGAGGCGTCGAAGTGAACTCCGGGTGGAACTGGCAAGCGACGAACCATGGGTGATCCGGTGCTTCAACCACTTCAACCAGCGCGCCATCACCGGAGCGACCGGAGATTTTCAGGCCGGCTTCCATGATTTGCGGCAACAGGTTGTTGTTCACTTCGTAGCGATGACGGTGACGCTCGACGATCACGTCCTTGCCGTAGCAACCGTGAACCAGGGAACCCGGCTCCAGCAGGCAGTCCTGGGCGCCGAGGCGCATGGTGCCGCCCAGATCGGACGCTTCGGTACGGGTTTCGACAGCACCGGTGGCATCTTCCCACTCGGTGATCAGGCCCACGACCGGGTGGCCGCTGGCACGGTCGAACTCGGTGGAGTTGGCGTCTTTCCAGCCCAGCACGTTACGAGCGAACTCGATCACGGCCACTTGCATGCCCAGGCAGATGCCCAGGTACGGAACCTTGTTTTCGCGAGCGTATTGAACGGCAGTGATCTTGCCTTCCACGCCACGCAGACCGAAGCCACCCGGAACCAGGATCGCATCGACACCTTCGAGCAGCGCAGTGCCCTGGTTTTCGATGTCTTCTGAATCGATGTAGCGCAGGTTGACCTTGGTACGGTTGCTGATGCCAGCGTGACTCATCGCTTCGATCAGCGACTTGTAGGCGTCCAGCAGTTCCATGTACTTGCCGACCATGGCGATGGTGACTTCGTGCTCAGGATTGAGCTTGGCGTCGACCACGGCTTCCCACTCGGACAGATCGGCACCGCCGCATTGCAGGCCGAAGCGCTCGACGACGAAGTCGTCCAGGCCCTGGGAGTGCAGGATGCCCGGGATCTTGTAGATGGTGTCGGCGTCTTCCAGCGCGATGACCGCCCGTTCTTCAACGTTGGTGAACTGCGCGATCTTGCGACGCGAAGACACATCGATCGGGTGGTCGGAGCGGCATACCAGCACGTCAGGCTGCAGGCCGATGGAACGCAGTTCCTTGACCGAGTGCTGGGTTGGCTTGGTCTTGGTTTCGCCGGCAGTGGCGATGTACGGTACCAGCGTCAGGTGCATCAGCATCGCGCGCTTGGCGCCGACTTCGAAACGCAACTGACGGATGGCTTCGAGGAACGGTTGCGACTCGATGTCACCCACGGTGCCACCGATCTCGACCATTGCCACGTCGGCATCGCCTGCACCCTTGATGATGCGGCGCTTGATTTCGTCGGTGATGTGCGGGATCACCTGGATGGTTGCACCCAGGTAGTCACCACGGCGCTCCTTGCGCAGGACGTGTTCGTAGACACGGCCAGTGGTGAAGTTGTTGTTCTGGGTCATGGTCGTGCGGATGAACCGCTCGTAGTGGCCCAGGTCCAGGTCGGTCTCGGCGCCGTCGTGGGTGACGAACACTTCACCGTGCTGGAACGGGCTCATGGTGCCCGGGTCGACGTTGATGTACGGGTCCAGCTTCAGCATGGTGACCTTAAGTCCCCGCGCCTCCAGGATGGCCGCCAATGATGCCGATGCAATGCCTTTCCCCAATGAAGAAACAACACCGCCCGTGACGAATATGTAGCGCGTCATGAAAAACCCTAGAAGTCTGCGTTAAAGCGGTCCGAGCCGCCGGGGAAAGCGAAGGAAGGCCGAAGCCCCCGATCACCTGCATTAATCACAGTGCACCTTTCAAAAAAACCGCCGCGTTGGGACAGACCGGCAGATGAAACACCGGTACGTTGCTCGCTACACATTTTTTGGAATCGCCCAGCAAAGACTGCTTGGTAATCGGCAACTCCTGCAATTCAGGCGAATCCACAGAAGTTGTATCAAGAAGGGAGCGTAGTCTACCGGAAAGCCCCTTTCACCTCAAACCTTGATCTTCGTTCAATGGCTGCCAATGCAAATGCCAGTCGCCGAGTGCACCACCATCGAGCCCCTTGAGGTTCGCTACCGCCAGCAGTTGCCCGTCTTTGTAGAGCAGCGGCAATCTGCCGCGCACGAAGGACGGTACAGCGCTTTCATTGAGCAAACGTTTCAAGTCCCGATGACCACGGCCCGGCAAAGCCATGACCTCTCCCCCTTCACGATAGCGGATCTGCAAGGGGCCATTGGGGATTTGGCCGGTGAGCGAAAGCATGCCGTTACCCGGGATAGCCAGTGGTGAAGCCGGTTCCTGCCACACCCCGGCGCCGGGCAGAGGCCGCAGCCAGTGGCCGGACAGCCACCAGATCCGTCCGCCCGCCCGATGCAGCTCGCCATCGGCCAGGCGCCATACCGGGCAGGCGTCGCCGGTGGCATCGCGCAAATCCTGCCAACCCGACCAATGGTCAGTGTCCGGCAGGCGGGTCAGCGGTTCGAGCCAATGACTCAAGGCATTGCGCTGCCGGGCATCGGACAATTGCGCAAGCGGCGCCAGTTCAAGGGAGCGCAAGCCCAGCCAGGCGAACTCACTGTCAGTACTGGCCTTGCGCAAATCCATGTCTGCCAGCTCTTCGAGCAGTCCCTGCGCTTCGGTCAAATGCGCCGCGCTACGGGCCATGGTCGCCACCGCTTGGGGCCAGCGCTGGATCAGTACGGGCAAGACTTGATGCCGAAGGTAATTGCGCGAGTACTGCCGATCCTGGTTCGAGGGGTCTTCGATCCAGCTCAAGCCATGCGCACAGGCATAAGCCTCCAGTTCAGCCCGCGTGACATCAAGCATTGGCCGCAGCAAATGCCCCTTGCCCAACGGGCGCTGACGCGGCATTGCGGACAATCCGCGCACGCCGGCTCCGCGCAACAAGCGAAACAGCAGCGTTTCCGCCTGATCGTCGCGGTGCTGGGCGGTCAGCAGCACTTCGTTGGCTTGAGTGGCCTCCATGAACGCCGCGTAGCGCGCATCCCGGGCCGCTCGCTCAAGACTGGAGCCGGGTTGCACCTGTACGCGAACCACCTGCAGCGGGACTGCAAGCGCATTACAAACGGACTGGCAATGCTCCGGCCACGCATCAGCCACAGCCTGAAGGCCGTGATGGACATGGATGGCGCTCAGCGCCGGCAGGGATTCGGTTTTTGCGAGGACTGCAAGAAGGTGCAGCAGGACGGTGGAGTCGAGGCCGCCGGAGAAGGCGATGTGCCAGGTCGCAGCATTGCGCCACGGTTTCAGACTCAGCAAAAGCCTGGAAGGCAAATCAATTGCGGGCCGATCCATATCTTCCCCTTTGCACAAATCAAATGTGGGAGCGGGCTTGCTCGCGAAAGCAGTACAACAGACAACGAATGTGTTGAATGTTATACCGCTTTCGCGAGCAAGCCCGCTCCCACATTGGGTATTGCGTGGTCGATTACAGACCGTAGCTCATCAGACGATCGTAACGGCGCTTGAGCAGCGCATCGTTGTCGAACTTCTTCAGCATCGCCAGTTGCGAGCTCAGCTCGGCGCGGATCGAAGCAGCAGCAGCGGCCGGATCGCGGTGCGCGCCGCCCAGTGGCTCGCTGATCACTTTATCCACGATGCCAAGGCCTTTGAGGCGTTCGGCGGTGATGCCCATGGCTTCTGCGGCGTCCGGCGCTTTCTCGGCGGTTTTCCACAGGATCGAAGCGCAACCTTCCGGCGAGATCACCGCGTAGGTCGAGTACTGCAGCATGTTCAACTGATCGCAGACACCAATCGCCAGCGCACCACCGGAACCACCTTCACCGATCACGGTGGCGATGATTGGGGTTTTCAGGCGCGCCATCACGCGCAGGTTCCAGGCAATCGCTTCGCTCTGGTTGCGCTCTTCGGCGTCGATGCCAGGGTAGGCGCCCGGGGTGTCGATGAAGGTCAGGATCGGCATTTTGAAGCGCTCGGCCATCTCCATCAGGCGGCAAGCCTTGCGGTAGCCTTCCGGACGCGGCATGCCGAAGTTGCGGCGAACCTTCTCACGCACTTCACGGCCTTTCTGGTGGCCGATGATCATTACTGGCTTGTCATCCAGACGGGCAATGCCGCCAACGATGGCTGCGTCGTCGGAGAAGTGACGGTCACCGTGCAGTTCATCGAACTCGGTGAAGATGTGTTCGATGTAGTCCAGGGTATAAGGACGTTTCGGGTGACGCGCCAGACGTGCGATTTGCCAGCTGGTCAGCTTGCCGAAGATGTCCTCGGTCAGCGTTTTGCTCTTGTCCTGCAGGCGGGAGATCTCATCGCCGATATTCAGCGAATTGTCATTACCGACCAAGCGCAACTCTTCGATCTTGGCTTGCAGGTCGGCGATCGGCTGTTCGAAATCCAGGAAATTCGGGTTCATAGGCGTCCGTCTTGGGTCGACATCCAAGAGAGCTTGGGCCGGCCGGTTGTCTATTCGCGCCCTACCATAAGGGACAGGCGCGTTCAGGTCGAGATTAAAAAATCGGGTCGAGATCGAGGGGCGTTCTCAATAGTAAAGAATGCCACCTCACCGTCAACGGTATTGGAGGAAGACGTTGTCTCGCCCGAACTGGTCACGCAAGGCTTGAATCAACGCATCCGCCGGATCGATTCGCCAGCCTTCGCCGAACTGCAACAAGGCCTTGGCGTCAGGGCTGGTGTAGTCCATGGTGACCGGGCACGCGCCGCGGTGACGCTTGAGCAGTTCACCCAGCCAGCGTAGCTGATCGCCCTTGAGGTCTTTGGCATGCAACTTCAGGCGCAGGCTTTCGGCGAGGTTGGTGCGCGCATCTTCCATGCTCATCACCCGCTTGACCCGCAGCTTCAGGCCACCGGAGAAGTCGTCATTGCTGACCTCGCCTTCGACCACCACCATGGCATCGGTCTGCAACAGCGACTGCGCGGAATGGAACGCCTCGGCAAACAACGAAGCTTCGATTCGCCCGGAACGGTCGTCAAGGGTGATGAAGCCCATCTTGTCGCCCTTTTTGTTCTTCATCACCCGCAGGGCGATGATCATCCCGGCGACGGTCTGGGTATCGCGGGCCGGCTTCAGGTCGATGATGCGCTGACGGGCGAAGCGGCGGATTTCACCTTCGTATTCATCAATCGGGTGACCGGTCAGGTACAGGCCCAAGGTGTCTTTTTCCCCTTTCAGGCGTTCCTTGAGGGTCAACTCCTTGGCCTTGCGGTGGTTGGCGTAGACGTCGGCGTCTTCCTCGACGAATAACCCGCCAAACAGGTCGGCGTGCCCACTGTCCTGGGTGCGGGCAGTCTGCTCGGCCGCCTTGATGGCTTCTTCCATGGCCGTCAGCAATACCGCGCGGTTGCGGTCGATATTGGCCTGATAGGCCTTCTGTTCATCATGGAAATACGGGCCAAGGCGATCCAGGGCACCGCTGCGGATCAAGCCGTCGAGGGTCCGCTTGTTGATGCGCTTGAGGTCGACACGGGCGCAGAAATCGAACAGATCCTTGAACGGACCGGCCAACCGCGCTTCGGTGATCGCTTCGACCGGCCCCTCGCCCACGCCCTTGATCGCGCCCAGGCCATAGATGATCCGGCCTTCGTCGTTCACCGTGAACTTGAACTCGGAGGTGTTCACGTCCGGCGCGTCGAGACGCAGCTTCATCGTGCGCACTTCCTCGATCAAGGTCACGACCTTGTCGGTGTTGTGCATATCCGCCGAGAGCACCGCCGCCATGAACGGCGCCGGGTAATGCGCTTTCAGCCACGCGGTCTGGTACGACACCAGGCCATACGCCGCCGAGTGGGATTTGTTGAAGCCGTAACCGGCGAATTTTTCCACCAGGTCGAAGATGTTACCGGCCAGGTCCGCGTCGATGTTGTTGGTCGCACAACCCTCAATGAAACCGCCGCGCTGCTTGGCCATTTCCTCGGGCTTTTTCTTACCCATGGCTCGACGCAGCATGTCTGCGCCGCCGAGGGTGTAACCGGCCATGACCTGGGCAATCTGCATCACCTGTTCCTGATACAGGATGATGCCGTAGGTCGGTGCCAGCACTGGCTTCAAGCCTTCGTACTGGTAATCCGAGTGCGGGTACGCCAGTTCGGCTCGACCGTGCTTACGGTTGATGAAGTCGTCCACCATGCCCGATTGCAGCGGGCCCGGACGGAACAGTGCCACCAGTGCGATCAAGTCTTCCAGGCAGTCGGGCTTGAGCTTTTTGATCAGCTCTTTCATGCCCCGGGATTCAAGCTGGAACACCGCCGTGGTTTCGGCTTTTTGCAGCAGCGAGTAGGTCGGCTTGTCGTCCAGCGGGATAAAGGCGATATCCAGCGGCGGTTCGTTGACCTTGGCGCGGTCGCGATTGATGGTTTTCAGCGCCCAGTCGATGATCGTCAGGGTCCGCAGGCCGAGGAAGTCGAACTTCACCAGCCCGGCAGCTTCAACGTCGTCCTTGTCGAACTGGGTTACCAGGCCATCACCGGCTTCGTCGCAATAGATCGGCGAAAAGTCGGTCAGCTTGGTCGGTGCGATAACCACACCACCGGCGTGCTTGCCGACGTTACGCACCACGCCTTCGAGCTTGCGGGCCATCTCCCAGATTTCCGCCGCTTCTTCATCGACCTTGATGAAGTCGCGCAGGATTTCTTCCTGCTCGTAGGCCTTTTCCAGGGTCATGCCGACTTCGAACGGAATCATCTTGGACAGGCGATCCGCCAGGCCATAGGACTTGCCCTGCACCCGCGCCACGTCACGCACCACAGCCTTGGCGGCCATGGAACCGAAGGTGATGATCTGGCTCACTGCGTTGCGGCCGTATTTCTCGGCCACGTAGTCGATCACCCGGTCGCGACCATCCATGCAGAAGTCGACGTCGAAGTCGGGCATCGATACCCGTTCCGGGTTGAGAAAACGTTCGAACAGCAGGTCATATTCCAGCGGATCAAGGTCGGTGATCTTCTGCACATAAGCCACCAGCGAGCCGGCACCCGACCCCCGGCCAGGACCGACCGGCACGCCGTTGCTCTTGGCCCACTGGATAAAGTCCATCACGATCAGGAAGTAACCGGGGAAACCCATCTGGATGATGATATCCAGCTCGAAATTCAGCCGGTCGACGTAGACCTGACGCTTGGCTTCGTAGTCTTCGGTGGTGTCCTTGGGCAGCAGAACGGCAAGGCGCTCCTCCAGACCATCGAAGGACACCTTGCGGAAATACTCGTCGATGGTCATGCCATCGGGAATCGGGAAGTTGGGCAGGAAGTGCGTGCCCAGCTTCACTTCAATGTTGCAGCGCTTGGCGATCTCGACGGTGTTTTCCAGCGCCTCGGGAATGTCGCTGAACAGCTCGGCCATTTCCTCGGCGCTTTTGAGGTACTGCTGGTCGCTGTAGTTCTTCGAACGCCGCGGATCGTCGAGGGCGCGGCCCTCGCCGATGCAAACGCGGGTTTCGTGGGCGGCGAAGTCTTCCTGCTTGATGAAGCGCACGTCGTTGGTTGCCACCAGCGGCGCACCAATCTTCTCGGCCAGCGCCACGGCACCGTGCAGTTGTTCTTCATCATTGGGGCGGTTGGTGCGCTGGATTTCCAGGTAGAAACGATCCGGGAAGACCGCCATCCACTCACGGGCCAGGGTTTCGGCTTCCGCGGGGTTGCCGCTGAGCATGGCCTGGCCGATCTCGCCCTCTTTCGCCGCCGAGAGCATGATCAAGCCGTCGCTTGCCTCGGCGACCCACTCGCGCTCGATGATGATCGAGCCGTTGCGCTGACCATCGATGAAACCGCGAGAAATCAGCTCGGTGAGGTTGCGATAACCTTCGGCATTCATCACCAGCAGGCTGATGCGGCTCAGCGGGTTATCCGGGTCCTTGTTCGACAGCCACAGGTCAGCGCCGCAGATCGGCTTGATCCCGGCACCCATGGCGTTTTTATAGAATTTGACCAGGGAACACATGTTGTTCTGGTCGGTGACCGCGACGGCAGGCATGTTCATGCCCACCAGGGTCTTGACCAGCGGCTTGATCCGCACCAGACCGTCGACCAGGGAGTATTCAGTGTGCAGGCGTAGATGAACGAATGAAGCCGGCATAGTGATCCTGCGTTGAGTCATGAAAACAACAAGGCCCGGATTGTACCGGGCCTTGGCAAAAAAAATCAGCCTTGTGGCTAACTCTCGATCAGGCTTTCCCGCGCTTCGTATGCCAGACGCACTGGAGCGAACGAGCGCCGGTGAATAGGCGTCGGCCCCAGGCGCGCGAGCGCTTCCAGATGAACGGGCGTCGGGTAGCCTTTATGGCCGCCGATCCCGTAACCCGGGTAGATCAATTCGAAAGCAGCCATTTCACGGTCACGGCTGACCTTGGCCAGGATCGATGCCGCGGCGATCGCCGGCACCTTGCCATCGCCCTGCACCACCGCCTCGGCACGCATCGGCAGTTTCGGGCAACGGTTGCCGTCGATCATCGCCAGTTTCGGCTGGATGTGCAGACCTGCCACCGCGCGCTGCATGGCCAGCATGGTGGCGTGAAGGATGTTCAGCTCGTCGATTTCTTCGACTTCAGCGCGAGCGATGCACCAGCTCAGAGCCTTTTCGCAGATTTCGTCGTAGAGTTTTTCGCGCCGCGCCTCGGTGAGCTTTTTCGAGTCATTCAGACCGAGGATCGGACGGTTCGGATCAAGGATCACCGCCGCCGTGACCACCGCACCACAGAGCGGGCCGCGACCGACCTCATCGACTCCGGCAACCAGTTCTTCGACTTCGGCGACCAAGGTGAAATCCAGGCCCATTTGCATGCTTGTTTTACTCATTGTGCTTGGCCGATCAACTTCAGTACTGCGTCCGCAGCCTGATTGGAGGCATCCAGACGCAGGGTCCGGTGAATTTCATCGAAGCCACGGGTCTGCTCTTCGCCACCTTCGATCAGCGGCGACAGCGTCTGAGCCAGGGTTTCGACTGTCGCATCGTCCTGCAACAACTCGGGCACCAGCAACCGCTGGGCCAGCAGGTTCGGCAGGGAGACGTACGGGCTTTTCACCATGCGCCTGAGAATCCAGAACGTCAGAGGCGCCATTCGGTAGGCGACCACCATTGGCCGCTTGTACAGCAGCGCTTCAAGCGTCGCCGTTCCCGAGGCAATCAGCACGGCGTCGCAGGCCGCCAGCGCCAGATGGGACTGACCGTCGAGCAACGTCAGGGGCAAGTCGCGACCGGCCAACAGCTCTTCAAGCTGCGCCCGACGCTGCGGGCTGGCGCAAGGCACGACGAAGCGCACGCCCGGACGCAGGGCCCGCAGGCGTTGCGCCGTATCGAAAAACAATGCGCCAAGCCGGCCGACTTCACCGCCGCGGCTGCCAGGCATCAGCGCTACCAGCGGCCCGTCAGGCAATCCGAGCTGAGCCCGGGCGGCCGCGCGATCGGCCTCAAGCGGTATGGCATCGGCCAGGGTGTGCCCGACAAATCGCACCGGCACGCCCTTTTCTTCATAGAATTTCGCTTCGAACGGGAACAGCGTAAGCATCAGGTCGCAACCCTCGCGAATCTTCAGCACCCGCTTCTGCCGCCAGGCCCAGACCGACGGGCTGACGTAATGCACGGTCTTGATCCCGGCCTGACGCAGCTTGAGTTCGATATTGAGGTTGAAGTCCGGGGCATCGATACCGATGAACACATCCGGCTTCGCGGCGATCAGGTCGGCAACCAGCTTCTTGCGTCGCGCCAGCAACTCGCGCAACCGGCCCAGCACTTCCACCAGGCCCATGACCGACAGGCGTTCCATGGGGAAGTACGAAGTCAGGCCTTCGGCCTGCATCAACGGCCCGCCGACACCAATGAACTCGACCGCCGGGTGTTGAGCCTTGAGCGCGCGCATGAGACCGGCGCCCAGAATGTCACCGGAAGCCTCGCCCGCCACCAGCGCAATACGCAGATTGGCCATGATTAGCGGGTGATGCCGCGAGTCGAAGACTGGATGGAGTCGCGAAATACCGCCACTTCCGGGAATTGCGCCGAGGGTTCGGCCAGCTCGGCGAGCGCCTGCTCTACCGTCAGGCCCTGGCGGTAAACCACCTTGTAGGCACGACGCAGGGCGTGAATGGCGTCCTCGCTGAAACCACGACGGCGCATGCCTTCGAAGTTCATGCTGCGGGCTTCGGCCGGGTTACCGAACACTGTGACGTAGGCAGGAACATCCTTGCCGATGGCGGTGCCCATGCCGGAAAAGCTGTGAGCGCCGATGTGGCAGTACTGATGGACCAGGGTAAAGCCGGACAGGATCGCCCAGTCATGCACGTGCACGTGGCCAGCCAGTGCAGTGTTGTTCACCAGGATGCAATGATTGCCGATGACACTGTCGTGACCGATGTGCGCGTAGGCCATGATCAGATTGTGATCGCCCAGGGTCGTTTCCGCACGGTCCTGGATGGTGCCACGGTGAATCGTCACGCCCTCACGGATGGTGTTGTGGTCGCCAATTACCAGGCGGGTCTCTTCGCCTTTGTATTTGAGGTCCGGCGTGTCTTCACCCACCGAGGAAAACTGGTAGATGCGGTTGTGCTTACCAATCCGGGTCGGCCCTTTGAGGATCACGTGTGGCCCGATCACTGTCCCCTCGCCGATTTCCACACCTGCGCCGATGATCGACCATGGGCCGACCTCGACACCCTCGGCCAGTACGGCCGTCGGATCGATGATTGCGCGAGGGTCAATCAAACTCATAGCTTGCGTTCCGCACAGATGATTTCAGCGGAGCAGACCGGCTTGCCATCGACCGAAGCCTGGCATTCGAACTTCCAGATCTGACGCTTGCAGCTCAGGAACTTGGCTTCAAGGATCAACTGATCGCCCGGCAACACCGGCTGACGGAAGCGCAGCTTGTCGGAGCCGACGAAGTAGTAAAGGGTGCCGTCGGCCGGCTTCACATCGAGCATTTTGAAACCAAGGATCCCGGCAGCCTGAGCCATCGCTTCGATGATCAGTACGCCCGGCATGATTGGATGCGCAGGGAAATGACCATTGAAGAACGGTTCGTTGATGCTGACATTCTTGTAGGCGCGAATGCGCTTGCCTTCCACATCGAGGTCCACTACCCGGTCCACCAGCAGGAACGGGTAACGGTGAGGCAGGTATTCGCGAATCTCGTTGATGTCCATCATTTCGGGGGGAAGCCTATGTAAAGATTGGGAGCGCGCGAGGGGCACGCACTCCTCTAGCAAATCAAGGATGCAGTCTAGTAGCTGTGCATACTTGATATGGAAATGGTATCAGCCATCTGATGAAGCATTACCGTCAGGGGTCACTTCCCCAACCTGCTTTTCCAGTTGTCGCAGTCGCCGCGCGATGTCATCGAGCTGGCGGATGCGTGCCGCGCTTTTGCGCCACTCGGCAGCCGGTTGCATGGCTGTACCGGAAGAATAGGCACCCTTTTCGGTTATCGAATGGGTCACCATGGTCATTCCGGTGATGAAAACGTTGTCGCAAATTTCGATATGCCCCACCAGCCCTACGCCACCGGCAAGCATGCAATGCTTGCCGATCTTGGTGCTGCCGGAAATCCCCACGCAGGCAGCCATGGCGGTGTGATCGCCGACCTGCACGTTGTGGGCAATCTGGATCTGGTTGTCGAGCTTGACGCCATTACCGAGAATGGTATCGGCCAGCGCGCCGCGATCTATAGCGGTATTCACGCCGATCTCAACATCGTCACCGACCAACACACCACCGATCTGGGCGATTTTCTGCCAGACACCTTTCTCGTTGGCAAAACCGAAGCCTTCCCCGCCGAGCACGGCACCGGACTGAATGACCACTCGCTTGCCGATGCGCACGTCGTGGTACAGCGTGACACGCGGGGCCAACCAGCCGCCTTCGCCGATTTCGCAGCGCGCACCGATGAAGCAATGAGCGCCGATGGTCACGCCCGCCGCAATACGCGCGCCGCTTTCGATTACCGCAAACGCACCGATGCTCGCTGCCGGATCAACCACTGCGTCCTCGGCCACTGCCGCTGTCGGGTGAATACCGGCAACTGCCTTGGGCTTGGGATCGAACAAATGGGAAATGCGCGCGTAGGCCAGGTACGGATCAGGCACCACCAGGGCATCACCGGAAAAACCTTCGGCATCAGCAGCCTTCAGCAACAGGGCTGCGGCCCGGCTGTCTGCCAGGTATTTACGGTATTGAGGATTTGCCAGAAAGCTCAACTGAGCTGGGCCAGCCTCCTGCAAGGTGGCTAGCCCAGTGATTGCTTTCTCCGGGTCGCCACGTAACGTGGCGCCGAGGAACTCGGCCAGCTGGCCGAGCTTTATAGTCGCTGTCATGGTTACTTCAGCTGATTCATGCGCTCGATAACCTGGCGAGTGATGTCGTACTGAGGTTTGACATCAATCACTGCGCCACGCTCGAAGACCAGGTCAAAAGCACCTTTCTTGATGACTTCTTCCACAGCGCTGTCCAGTTTCGGCTTGAGCTGCTTCAGCATTTCACGGTCGGCAACAGCTTTGGCTTCGTTCAGCTCCTTGGACTGGAACTGGAAGTCACGGGCCTTTTGCTTGAACTCGAGCTCAAGGCGCTCACGCTCGCCTTGCTGCATCTTGTCGCCACCTGCCACCAGACGATCCTGGATGCCCTTGGCGCTGCTTTCCAGCGTCTTGAGCTTGGTCAACTGAGGACCGAACTTCTTCTCGGCATCCACAGCGTATTTCTTGGCTGCGTCGGATTCCAGCAGAGCCATCTGATAGTTCAGGACAGCGATTTTCATGTCGGCAAATGCCGGGCCTGCTACCAGTACGGAAGCCAGCAGAACCAATTGAGTCAACTTACGCACGATGCACCCCTAAAAAATCCGTTGTCGTTATCTTGGGTCAGACGCTTAGAACGTCTGGCCGAGGGAGAATTGGAACACTTGAGTATCAGCGTCATCCGGTTTCTTCACTGGCATGGCCAAAGCGAAGCTCAGAGGACCCAGCGCAGTCACCCAGGTCACGCCTAAACCGACAGAACTGGCCATGTTGCTCAGGCTGATGTCGTTGCACTTGGTATTGGACGGAGTGCCATCGGCGTTGGTGCTATCGGAGCACGACGAGTCGAATACGTTACCCACATCCCAGAATACCGAGGTGCGCAGGGAACGTTGATCCTTGACGAACGGCAGAGGGAACAGCAGTTCTGCACCACCCTGGATCAGGACGTTACCACCAAACGGCAGCGGATCCTGGTCCGGGTCAAACGCGGTGCCGGGATTCTTGCCGGTACTTGGCGTACTGCGAGGACCCAGGGAGCTGTCCTTGAAGCCACGTACCGAGTTGAAGCCACCAGCATAGTAGTTTTCATAGAACGGCAAGCCATCGGTCGAACCGTAACCATCGCCATAACCCAATTCGGTATGCAGGCGCACCGTGTAGTTTTCGGTCAGCGGCTGGAACAACTGGCCACGGTAGTCGAGCTTGAAGAACGACAGGTCGCTGCCAGGGATGGTGCTTTCCAGCACCAGGCTCTGGGAGTGGCCACGGGTGGCGAGCACGCCCTTGTTCAGGGTGGACTCGGACCAACCGGCCGACGCCTTGAAGTTCAGGTACTTGTCGCCTTCCTGGTTTACGAAGTCGAAAATCTCGTCAACGGTGTAAACGCCGGTCTTGATTTCGTCTTGTTGCGCATTCAGGCCGAAGGTCAGACGCGAAGTCTCGCTGATTGGATAACCGACACTCACACCGGCACCCAGGCTGTCTACGGCGTAGCTGGCAACGTCAGTATCGAGTTCATCGTAGTCAGTCGTGCGGTAGAACGCGTTGTAACCCAGGCTCACGCCATCGGCGGTCCAGTAGGGGTCAACGAAACCGAAGTTGTAGCGGGTCTGGTATTCGCTTTTGGTCAGGCCGACGCTGACCTTGTTACCGGTACCCAGGAAGTTGTTCTGGGTGATCGAACCACCGAGAATCAAGCCCGCGCTCTGGGCGAAACCGACGCTGGCGGTGATCGAACCGGAAGCCTGCTCTTCAACGCTGTAGTTGACATCGACCTGGTCATCGACACCTGGCACGGCCGGAGTCTCTACGTTGACTTCCTTGAAGAAGCCCAGACGCTCCAGACGGGTCTTGGATTGGTCGATCAGGTAGGTCGAAGCCCAGCCGCCTTCCATCTGACGCATTTCACGACGCAGTACTTCGTCTTCGGACTTGGTATTGCCACGGAAGTTGATGCGATTGACGTAAGCACGCTTGCCCGGATCGACAGCGAAGGTGATGTCCACGGTGTGGTCGTCATCGTGAGGTACTGGCACGCCGTTGACGTTGGCGAAGGTGTAACCCTCGTTACCCAGACGACGGGTGATCAGTTCAGACGTGGTGGTCATCAGCTTGCGCGAGAACACCTGGCCCTTCTCAACCAGCAACAGCGACTTGACCTGGTCTTCAGGGACTTTCAGGTCACCGCTGAGCTTGACGTCACGAACGGTGTACTTCTCGCCTTCGTTGACGTTGACAGTGATATAGACGTGCTTTTTGTCCGGAGTGATCGAAACCTGGGTCGAAGCGATATCCATGTTGATATAGCCACGATCCAGGTAGTAGGAACGCAGGCGCTCCAGGTCACCGGACAGTTTTTCACGGGCGTACTTGTCGTCGTTCTTGAAGAACGACAACCAGTTGGTGGTCTTGAGTTCGAACAGGTCGACCAGGTCTTCTTCAGGGAAGACGGTGTTACCCACCACGTTGATGTGCTGGATAGCGGCAACCGTACCTTCGTTGATGTTGACCTTCAGGCCGACGCGGTTACGCGGCTGCGGCACGACTTCGGTATCGACGGTAGCCGAGTAGCGACCCTGAGCGACGTACTGGCGCTGCAGTTCGTTACGTACACCTTCGAGGGTGGCGCGCTGGAAGATCTCGCCTTCGGCCAGACCGGATTGCTTGAGGCCTTTCATCAGATCTTCAGTGGAGATCGCCTTGTTGCCTTCGATCTCGATACTGGCGACCGATGGACGCTCCACTACCGTGATGACAAGTACGTTGCCATCGCGACCCAGCTGGATATCTTGAAAGAAACCGGTTTTGAACAACGCACGAGTGGATTCCACCAGGCGACGATCATCCGCCTGTTCACCGACGTTCAACGGCAAGGCACCAAAGACGCTACCCGCGGAGACCCGCTGGAGGCCATTGACGCGAATATCAGAGATAGTGAAGGACTCGGCGTGAACTTCGGCGATCATCAATACGGTGAGAACCGCAGTTAGCAGCAGACGTTTCATGAAGTCCTTTCTTATTCCAACTGGCAATAAACAAACTGCCGCAAAATGCGGCAGATTCGCAATTCAGCGACGTTACAGTCGGCCCAGATCATTGACCAGAGCGAGCAACATCACTCCGATCACCAAACTGATACCGATCTGTATCCCCCAACCTTGCACCCGATCTGACAAGGGACGACCACGCGCCCACTCGATCAGATAAAACAACAAATGCCCCCCATCCAGTACAGGAATGGGCAGCAGATTCAGAACTCCCAGGCTAATACTCAGATACGCAAGGAAATTCAGGAAATCAGCGACACCCGACTGGGCCGAAGCGCCCGCCACTTTAGCAATGGTTATCGGTCCACTCAAGTTTTTTACCGAGAGCTCGCCGAACAACATTTTCTTGAGCGAATCGAGGGTCAGTACGCTCATGGTCCAGGTACGTCGTGCACCTTCGCCAATCGCGGCCAGCGGACCGTAGCTTACCTCGCGAACCATCTCCGGCGGCCAGTCCACCGCCTTGACGCCCGCCCCCAGGTATCCACTGGGTGCCTTGCTCTCGCCACGGGCAGCCAGGGTGACAGGAACATCGATCTGCGCACCGTCACGCTCGACCCGCAGCATGATTTTGCTGTCCGGCTGCTTGCGCACGGTATCAACGACCTGCTGCCAGTCCTCGAGCGGGCGACCATCGAGCGCCAGCAAGCGGTCACCGGTCTTCAGGCCGGCCGCCTGGGCTGGCCCTTTCGGATCGAGCTCAGCCAGCACCGGCGGCAACGCCGGACGCCAAGGGCGAATACCCAGCGAATGTATCGGATCGGGCTCATCGGCCCCTTTCAGCCATTTATCCAGCGCCAGTTCGCGCGGCGAATCAGCCGTGGAACCCTGCTCACGGACCATTACCTGCAAGGAACCGCTTTCCCCCAGGCGACGGACCAATTGCAGATTCACCGCAGCCCAGCCGGTAGTCGGTTCGCCGTCGATGGCAACAATTTCCTGGCCCGGGCTCAACCCGGCCTTCGCGGCAATGCTGCCAGACTCGACTGCGCCGATGACCGGGCGCACCTGCTCGCTTCCCAGCATCGCCAGCGCCCAGAAGAACACCAAGGCCAGCAGGAAGTTGGCAATCGGTCCTGCCGCTACGATAGCAATACGCTGGCGGACAGATTTACGGTTGAAAGACTGCTCGATCTGGTCGAGGGGAACTTCACCTTCGCGCTCGTCGAGCATTTTCACGTAGCCGCCCAACGGGATGGCGGCCACTACGAACTCGGTACCCTGCTTGTCGTGCCAGCGCAGCAACGGCATGCCAAAGCCCACGGAGAAACGCAGCACTTTGACCCCACAGCGACGCGCGACCCAAAAGTGGCCGAACTCGTGGAAGGTAACCAGCACACCCAAAGCAACCAGGGTGCCGACAATCATATAGAGCGCGCTCATCTACTTTCTCCGCAATCCTATCCGCTGCTGCATGGGTTCAATCTGTGCGCAGCACTTACCGCCCGTGACGACTCAACCATTGTCCGGCCAGTTCTCGCGCCTTCGCGTCCGCCGTGAACACTGCCTGCAGATCATTCACCACGACCACGGGCTCGAGATTCAATACTTCCTCGATGATACTCGCGATTTCCAGGTAACGTACCCGTCCGTCGAGAAATGCCGCCACAGCCACTTCGTTCGCAGCATTGAGCATGGCCGGCGCACTGTTACCGGCTTGCGCAGCCTGCCGGGCCAGCCGCAGACACGGGAAACGCTCTTCGTCGGGCGCCTCGAAATCCAGGCGGGCAATGGCAAACAGATCCAGTGGCGCCACGCCCGAGTCGATTCGTTCCGGCCACGCCAGCGCATTGGCGATCGGTGTACGCATGTCCGGGTTGCCCAGTTGAGCCAGCACGGACCCGTCCACATAATCGACCAGCGAATGAATCACGCTCTGCGGATGGATCACCACTTCGACCTGGGACGGCTGGGCATCGAACAACCAGCAGGCCTCAATCAATTCGAGCCCTTTGTTCATCATGCTGGCCGAGTCGACAGAAATCTTGCGCCCCATGGACCAATTCGGGTGCGCGCACGCCTGATCAGGTGAAACATGCGCCAGTTCGGCCATGGGTGTCTGTCGGAACGGACCGCCGGAGGCTGTCAGCAAAATCCGACGCACCCCGACTTCGCCCAGGCCTCTGGCGAAATCCCGTGGCATGCACTGGAAAATCGCGTTGTGCTCGCTGTCGATCGGCAGCAACACCGACCCACTCTTGCGCACGGCCTGCATGAACAGCGCACCGGACATGACCAGCGCTTCTTTGTTGGCCAGCAGAATTTTTTTGCCGGCCTCGACCGCTGCCAGTGTCGGACGCAAGCCTGCCGCACCGACAATCGCCGCCATGACCGCGTCGACTTCAGGATCGGCGGCCACCTGACACAGGCCCTCCTCACCCACCAGGACACGGGTGGCAAGGCCCGCAGCACGCAAATCGTCCTGCAGGCGTCGAGCCCCTGCCGCCTCGGGCACCACGGCGAAACGCGGGTTGTGACGTACGCAAAGCGCCAGCAACTCACTCAAGCGCGTGTAACCGCTCAGGGCAAAAACCTGGTAACGCTCGGGATGACGAGCGATAACGTCAAGGGTGCTCAGGCCGATCGAGCCGGTAGCCCCCAGAACGGTAATCTGCTGCGGGCGGCTCATGGAGCGGCCATCCACAGCAGTACGGCAAACACCGGGATCGCAGCGGTCAGGCTGTCGATTCGATCCAGCACGCCACCGTGACCGGGCAACAGGTTACTGCTGTCCTTGATGCCTGACTGACGCTTGAACATGCTTTCGGTGAGGTCACCCACCACCGAGATAAACACGATCAAGGCCGCGCCGATCAGCCCCTTGAACAGTTCGGCAACGGTCCAGTCGCGGAAAAAGCCAACGAGCACGGTGATGACCAGACTCAGGGCCAGGCCTCCGTAGACGCCCTCCCAACTCTTGCCCGGACTGACCTGCGGCGCCAGCTTGCGCTTGCCGAAGGCCCGGCCGGAAAAGTAGGCGCCGATGTCAGCCCCCCACACCAGCACCATCACCGCCATGATCAGCCAGTTGCCCAGCGGGTACTGCTTGATCTGCACCAGACCTTGCCAGGCCGGCAGCAGGATCAACAGACCGATCACCAGCTTGCAGGCCGCGCTGGCCCAATGTTCGCTGGAGCGCGGATAGGTCAGCACCAGCCACGTCGCGACCCCCCACCAGAGCACCGAGGCACCCAGTACCCAGGGCGCCAGCCCCGGCACAAGGTGCATGACAAACAACATCAAGGCGACGACAGCGGCATAGGCGACACGGACTGGCTGAGCGGTAAAGCCCGCCAGGCGTGCCCATTCCCAGGCACCCAGCGTGACGACCAGCCCGATGAACAGCGCAAAACCGGAACCCTCGAGCAGAAAAAACCCGCACAGGGCTATCGGCAGCAGGATCAGCGCAGTGATGATTCGTTGTTTAAGCATTAAACCCGGGCTCCAGCCTCGACCTGCTCGCTCGTTTTACCGAAGCGGCGCTGGCGGGAAGCGAAATCGGCCAGCGCGTTACGCATGGCGTCGTGTTTGAAGTCCGGCCAGAACAGGTCGGAGAAGTACAACTCGGCATAAGCCAGCTGCCACAGCAGGAAGTTGCTGATGCGGTGCTCACCCCCCGTGCGGATGCACAGGTCCGGCAACGGCAGATCACCGGTAGCCAGGCAGGTCTGCAACAACTCAGGGGTAATGTCTTCCGGACGCAGATGCCCGGCCTGGACTTCCCTTGCCAGTCGCTGCGCCGCTTGCGCGATATCCCATTGGCCGCCGTAGTTGGCGGCGATCTGCAGGACGAAACGGTTGGCACCCGCGGTCATGGCCTCAGCTTCGCGCATCGCGGCCTGAAGCTCGGGATGAAAGCGCGAGCGGTCACCAATGATGCGCAAACTGATGTTGTTTTCGTCGAGGCGCTTGGCCTCGCGACGCAACGCCTTGAAGAACAGATCCATCAAGGCGCTGACCTCATCGGCGGGGCGCTGCCAGTTCTCGCTGGAGAACGCGAACAGGGTCAATACTTCGACCTTGGCCTCGGCACACACCTCAATAACCGCACGAACCGCATCCACACCCGCTTTATGCCCGGCGACACCCGGCATAAAGCGTTTTTTCGCCCAGCGATTATTACCATCCATGATGATCGCGACATGGCGCGGCACCGGGGACGGTGCAACCTGCTTGGTCTTTTCCATGAAAACGCGACCCTTATACGGCCATCAGGTCCGCTTCTTTTTGCTTGGTCGCCGCGTCGATATCGGCCTCTGCCTTATCGGTGAGTTTCTGAATATCGGCAGCAGCACGACGCTCTTCGTCTTCGCTGATTTCCTTGTCCTTGACCAGTTTCTTCAGGTCACCCAGCGCGTCGCGACGGATGTTGCGCACGGCAACACGGGCATCCTCTGCAGCGCTGCGAGCCTGCTTGGTGAAGCCCTTGCGGGTTTCCTCGGTCAGGGCCGGCATGGAGATCAGCAGCAACTCACCCAGGTTCGTCGGGTTGAGGTTCAAGCCCGCGCTCTGGATCGCCTTGTCGACTGCCGCGAGCATGTTGCGCTCGAACGCCACGACCTGGAGGGTCCGGGAATCTTTCACAGTCACGTTGGCGACGCCGCTCAGCGGGGTGTCAGCACCGTAGTACGGCACCATCACGCTACCCAGAATACTCGGGTGAGCCTTGCCGGTACGGATCTGCCCAAAGGCGTGGGACAGAGACTCCAGGGACTTCTGCATGCGCTCTTGAGCGTCTTTCTTGATTTCGTTGATCATTGTTGGCCTTCCTCGATCAGGGTCCCTTCAGCGCCGCCATGTACGATGTTCAGCAGGGCGCCGGGCTTGTTCATGTTAAAGACGCGCAGCGGCATCTTGTGGTCGCGGCACAGGCAGATGGCCGTCAGATCCATCACACCCAGCTTGCGATCCAGTACTTCATCGTAGGTCAGATGATCGAACTTCTCGGCATGCGGGTCTTTGAATGGGTCGGCGGTGTAGACGCCATCGACCTTGGTCGCCTTGAGCACGACATCGGCATCGATTTCGATTGCACGCAGGCAGGCCGCCGAATCCGTCGTGAAGAACGGGTTACCGGTACCGGCAGCGAAAATCACCACATCCTTGGAGTTCAGGTGACGCATGGCCTTGCGGCGATCATAGTGATCAGTCACGCCAACCATGGAAATGGCCGACATGACGATGGCCGAGATGTTGGCACGCTCAAGCGCGTCGCGCATGGCCAGGGCGTTCATCACAGTGGCCAGCATGCCCATGTGGTCGCCCGTGACCCGATCCATGCCAGCCTTGCTCAGCGCTTCGCCACGGAAAAGGTTGCCGCCGCCGATGACCAGACCCACCTGGACACCGATGCCGACCAGTTGACCAACTTCCAGGGCCATGCGATCCAGAACTTTCGGGTCGATCCCGAACTCTTCCGAGCCCATCAGGGCCTCGCCGCTGAGCTTGAGTAGAATGCGTTTATAGCGAGCCTGATAACCACTGCCCTGCTGAGCCATTGCGAATCTCTCCTGCGGCGTATTTTAAAAATTCTTTGCGAGCTGTTTTCAGCTGGCGTTCACTCTAGCTTGGTGCTGCTTCAGCGCCATCGGAACATGGCTTTGTAAGCCAGTTCCAACAGGAAACCAAATAAAAATTGGTACCCCATCTGAAAAGAGGCTGCGCGCGTGAGCGGGCAGCCTCTTCAGGGCGACAGTTAAAAAACCGTCTTATTGCTTGGCGGCAGCCAGCTGTGCGGCAACTTCTTCAGCGAAGTTGTCGACTGGCTTCTCGATGCCTTCGCCTACTTTGAAGTAAGTGAAGGAAACGATTTCAGCGCCGGCTTTCTTGGCCAGGGCACCCACGGTGATTTCCGGGTTCATGACGAAAGCTTGCTCAACCAGGCTGGCTTCGGCCAGGAACTTGGTGATACGGCCAGCGATCATCTTCTCGACGATTTCAGCTGGCTTGCCTTTCATCTTGTCTTCGTTCAGGGACAGGAAAACGCCCTTCTCGCGCTCGATGGCTTCTGGCGAAACCTGCGATGGCAGCAGGAACTCAGGGTTGCTTGCCGCCACGTGCATGGCGATCTCTTTGGCCAGCTGAACATCGCCGCCCTTGAGAACAACAGCAACACCAATCTTGTTACCGTGCAGGTAGGTGCCGACTACGTCACCTTCCACGCGTACCAGACGGCGGATGTTGACGTTTTCGCCAACTTTGGCAACCAGGGCTTCACGAGCAGGTTCCTGAGCGGCGATCAGCGGAGCTGCGTCGGTCAGTTTCTCGGCGAAAGCTTTTTCTACGCTGGCAGCAACGAAGTTTTTGAAGTCGTCTTGCAGGGCCAGGAAGTCGGTCTGCGAGTTAACTTCCAGCAGTACGGCGCACTTGTCGTCAGCCTTGATGGCGATAGCGCCTTCAGCGGCAACGTTGCCAGCTTTCTTGGCAGCCTTGATCGCGCCCGAAGCACGCATGTCATCAATGGCTTTTTCGATGTCGCCGCCAGCCTTGGTCAAGGCCTTTTTGCAATCCATCATGCCTTCGCCGGTACGCTCGCGCAGTTCTTTGACCAACGCTGCAGTAATCTCTGCCATTTCAAAATTCCTCTTGGATAGGTTATCAACCATTCCACCCGATCGAACGGGCGTTCAATTCTTCCCGAACCACCCTTGTTAGCTGCCGCACGTTACAGATAAAGCAGTGGGCGCCGACAAATGGTTTTCGAGGTGGCAAAAAGGGGGCCAAGCCCCCTTTTTGCTTACTGAGTCAACGCCAGGGCGTCAATTACTCAGCTGCAGCTGCCGGAGCTTCTTCAACGAAGACTTCGGTGCCGCCGGAAACGTTGTTGCGACCACGGATCACAGCGTCAGCCATCGAACCCATGTACAGCTGGATAGCGCGGATTGCGTCATCGTTGCCTGGGATGATGTAGTCAACGCCTTCCGGGCTGCTGTTGGTATCGACTACGCCGATAACCGGGATGCCCAGCTTGTTGGCTTCGGTGATCGCGATGCGCTCGTGATCAACGTCGATAACGAACAGAGCGTCTGGCAGACCGCCCATGTCCTTGATACCACCCAGGGAACGATCGAGCTTTTCCAGGTCACGGGAGCGCATCAGCGCTTCTTTCTTGGTCAGCTTGGCGAAAGTACCGTCTTCGGCTTGTACTTCAAGGTCACGCAGACGCTTGATGGAAGCACGGATGGTTTTGAAGTTGGTCAGCATGCCGCCCAACCAGCGGTGATCGACGTACGGCGAACCGCAACGTGCTGCTTCTTCAGCAACGATCTTGCCAGCGGAACGCTTGGTGCCGACGAACAGAATCTTGTTTTTGCCCTGGGCCAGACGCTCTACGAAAGTCAGAGCTTCGTTGAACATTGGCAGGGTTTTTTCAAGGTTGATGATGTGGATCTTGTTACGCGCGCCGAAAATGTACTTGCCCATTTTCGGGTTCCAGTAACGGGTCTGGTGACCGAAGTGCACACCGGCCTTCAGCATATCGCGCATGTTGACTTGGGACATGATAGTTCCTTAATAAGTCGGGTTTGGCCTCCACGTATCCCAATGACCAACCAGCAGCTTCAGCTGAAGGCACCCAGGTCATCGTGTCGACACGTGTGTGGATTTAGGCTTTTCGGGACATCCCCGGAAAGCGGCGCATTTTATACCACAGGGCAGGCAAAAACGGAACCCGGATTATGAAATCCCGGCGCCGAGCCTTGGAATCCGCCAGCAATCCACCATTCTATAAGGAGAAGCGACGCACAGAGGCGCTGATTTGCGCTGATCGTCTGGTAGAATCGCATTTTTCAGGGCTGCGAAGTTCGATCGCGCAACGCCCTTTCCGTTTAGAAAGCGCCTTCGAGCGCAGAGAGAGCCTGTATGACCGTCACCCTCAAAACCCCCGAGGATATCGCCAAGATGCGTATCGCCGGCAAGCTGGCCGCCGATGTGCTGGAAATGATTGCCGAACATGTCAAGCCGGGCGTTACCACCGATCAACTGAACCAGATCTGCCACGACTACATCGTCAACGAGCAGAAGGCCATCCCTGCCCCGCTCAATTACAAGGGTTACCCGAAGTCGATCTGCACGTCGATCAACCACGTGGTCTGCCACGGCATCCCGAACGACAAGCCGCTCAAGGATGGCGACACACTGAACATCGACGTCACCGTCATCAAGGACGGTTACCACGGCGATACCAGCCGCATGTTCCACGTCGGCAGCGTGCCGGTCTGGGCCGAGCGCCTGTCCCAGGTCACCCAGGAATGCATGTACAAGGCGATTGAAATCGTCAAACCCGGCTGCCGCCTGGGCGACATCGGTGAAATCATCCAGAAGCACGCGGAAAAGAACGGCTTTTCGGTGGTTCGCGAGTTCTGTGGCCACGGCATCGGCAAGGTATTTCACGAAGAGCCGCAGATCCTGCACTACGGCCGTGCCGGTACCGGCATGGAATTGAAAGCCGGCATGACCTTCACCATCGAGCCGATGATCAACCAGGGCCGTGCCGACACCAAGGTATTGGGCGACGGCTGGACCGCGATTACCAAGGACCGCAAGCTGTCGGCCCAGTGGGAGCACACCCTGCTGGTGACCGAGACCGGTTACGAGATCTTCACCCTGCGCAGCGACGATACCATCGCACGCGTTTCGGCCTGAGTCCGACCAGCCGTTACCCAGCCTTATAGAAAGGAATGCCAATCGATGCCGCAGGTGGATCCCGAACTCTTCGACCGCGGCCAGTTCCAGGCTGAACTGGCCCTGAAGGCAAGCCCGATATCGGCCTTCAAGAAGGCCATCCGCCAGGCCCGGGAAGTGCTCGACTCGCGGTTTCGCAGCGGCCGGGACATCCGCAGGCTGATCGAGGATCGTGCCTGGTTCGTCGATAACATCCTGCAAAAGGCCTGGGATCAGTTTGACTGGAGCGAAGACGCCGACATTGCGCTGGTCGCGGTCGGCGGCTACGGCCGCGGCGAACTGCACCCTTACTCCGATATCGATTTGCTGATCCTGCTGGACAGTGCAGACCATGAAATTTTCCGCGACTCCATCGAGCGCTTCCTGACCCTGCTGTGGGACATTGGCCTGGAAGTCGGACAGAGCGTTCGCTCGGTCGAGGAATGCGCCGTCGAGGCACGCGCCGACCTGACGGTAGTCACCAACCTGATGGAAAGCCGCACCATTACCGGCCCGGAGCACCTGCGCCAGCGCATGCTGGATGTCACCAGCACCGCGCACATGTGGCCGAGCAAGGACTTTTTCCTGGCCAAGCGCGCCGAGCAGAAAGCCCGCCATCACAAGTACAACGACACCGAGTACAACCTGGAGCCCAACGTCAAAGGCTCGCCCGGCGGATTACGGGACATCCAGACGATTCTGTGGGTGGCCCGTCGCGAGTATGGCACCCTGAACCTGCGAGCACTGGCCGGCGAAGGCTTCCTGGTCGAAAGCGAAAACGCCCTGCTGGCGTCCTCCCAGGAATTTCTGTGGAAGGTTCGCTACGCCCTGCACATGCTCGCCGGCCGCGCTGAAGACCGCCTGCTGTTCGATCACCAGCGCACCATCGCCGGACTGCTGGGCTTCGAGGGCAATGACGTCAAGCAAGCCATCGAAAGCTTCATGCAGCAGTATTACCGGGTGGTCATGAGCATCGCCCAGCTCAGCGACCTGATCATCCAGCACTTCGAGGAAGTCATCCTCGCACCGGAAGACGAAGCGCCGCCGCAACCGATCAACTCGCGATTCCAGCTGCACGACGGCTACATCGAGGCGCGCAACAACAATGTGTTCCGCCGCACGCCATTCGCCATGCTGGAAATCTTTGTGCTGATGGCCCAGCAGCCGGAAATCAAAGGCGTGCGCGCCGACACCATTCGTCTGTTGCGCGAACACCGCCATCTGATCGACGACGATTTTCGCAACGATATCCGCAACACCAGCCTGTTCATCGAGCTGTTCAAGTGCAAGATCGGCATTCACCGCAATCTGCGGCGGATGAACCGTTACGGCATTCTCGGGCGTTATCTGCCGGAGTTCGGCCTGATCGTCGGGCAGATGCAACACGACCTGTTTCACATCTATACGGTCGATGCGCACACCCTGAACCTGATCAAACACCTGCGTAAATTGCAGTACACCCAGGTGTCGGAAAAATTCCCGTTGGCCAGCAAGGTCATGGGCAAGCTGCCCAAGCCCGAACTGATCTACCTGGCCGGTCTGTACCATGACATCGGCAAGGGCCGGCATGGCGATCACTCGGAGATCGGCGCGGTCGATGCCGAAACCTTTTGCCAGCGCCATCAGTTGCCGGTGTGGGACAGCCGCCTGATCGTCTGGCTGGTGCAATACCATTTGGTCATGTCGACCACTGCCCAGCGCAAGGACCTGTCCGACCCGCAGGTAATCCACGATTTTGCCCACGCCGTCGGCGATGAAACCCGCCTCGATTATTTGTATGTGCTGACCGTCGCCGACATCAACGCCACCAACCCGACCCTGTGGAATTCCTGGCGTGCCAGCCTGTTGCGCCAACTCTATACCGAGACCAAGCGCGCCCTGCGCCGCGGCCTGGAAAACCCGGTGGACCGCGAAGAGCAGATCCGCCAGACCCAGAGCGCAGCCCTGGACATTCTCGTGCGTGGCGGCACCGATCCGGACGACGTCGAGCAACTGTGGTCGCAATTGGGCGATGACTACTTCCTGCGCCACACCGCCGGCGACGTTGCCTGGCACAGTGATGCGATCCTCCAGCAACCGGCTGACGGCGGGCCGCTGGTGTTGATCAAGGAAACCACCCAGCGCGAGTTCGAAGGCGGTACGCAGATCTTCATCTATGCGCCGGACCAGCACGACTTCTTCGCCGTGACCGTGGCGGCGATGGACCAGCTCAACCTGAACATTCACGACGCCCGGGTCATCACCTCCAGCAGCCAGTTCACCCTCGACACCTACATCGTGCTCGATACCGACGGCGATTCGATCGGCGACAACCCGGCGCGGGTCAAACAGATCCGCGATGGCCTGACAGAAGCCTTGCGCAACCCGGACGACTACCCGACGATCATCCAGCGCAGGGTGCCACGCCAGCTCAAGCACTTCGCCTTTGCACCGCAGGTGACGATCCACAACGACGCCCAACGCCCGGTGACTGTGCTGGAGCTCACGGCTCCCGACCGCCCGGGCCTGCTGGCGCGGATCGGCACGATATTCCTGGAGTTCGACCTGTCACTGCAGAACGCCAAGATTGCTACCTTGGGCGAACGGGTGGAGGACGTGTTCTTCATTACCGACGCAAATAATCAGCCGCTGTCCGACCCGCTGCTGTGCAGCCGCTTGCAGGATGCAATCGTCGAGCAATTGAGCGTCAACCAGGAACCCGATATCAAACTGTCGCGCATCAGCATCTGAATCAACAAATTTCCCACTGTGAAAGCAGATTTCTGTGGCGAGGGGGCTTGCCCCCCGTTGGGCTGCGAAGCGGCCCTAAAACCTCAAGCGCGGTCTATCAGATAAACCGCATATCATGGTTTTACGACTGCTGCGCAGTCGAACGGGGGCAAGCCCCCTCGCCACACAGGCCTGCCTCCACACTGAACGAGGCCCCCGATGAACAACGCTCTGACCCAGCTCCAGCCCTACCCGTTCGAAAAGCTCCGTGCCCTGCTCGGCAGCGTCACGCCAAACCCGGACAAACGCGCCATCGCACTGTCCATCGGCGAGCCGAAACACCGCTCGCCGAGCTTTGTCGCCGAGGCTCTGGCCAGCAACCTGGATCAGATGGCGGTGTATCCGACCACTCTCGGCATCCCGGCCCTGCGTGAAGCCATCGCCGCCTGGTGCGAGCGTCGCTTCAACGTACCTGGCGGCTGGATCGACCCCGCGCGCAACGTCCTGCCGGTCAACGGCACCCGTGAAGCCCTGTTTGCCTTCACTCAGACCGTGGTCAACCGGGGCGACGACGCACTGGTCGTGAGCCCGAACCCCTTCTACCAAATCTACGAAGGCGCCGCGTTCCTCGCCGGGGCCAAGCCGCACTACCTGCCGTGCCTGGATGAAAACGGCTTCAACCCGGACTTCGACGCGGTATCGCCAGACATCTGGAAACGCTGCCAGATCCTGTTCCTGTGCTCGCCGGGCAACCCGACCGGCGCGCTGATCCCGGTCGAAACCCTGAAAAAACTGATCGCCCTGGCCGACGAACACGACTTCGTGATCGCCGCCGACGAGTGCTACAGCGAACTGTACTTCGACGAGCAGACCCCACCGCCAGGCTTGCTCAGCGCCTGCGTGGAACTGGGCCGTAAAGACTTCAAGCGTTGCGTGGTGTTCCACAGCCTGTCCAAGCGCTCCAACCTGCCAGGCCTGCGTTCGGGCTTTGTCGCCGGTGATGCCGACATCCTCAAGGGCTTCCTGCTCTATCGCACCTACCATGGCTGCGCAATGCCGGTGCAGACGCAACTGGCCAGCGTTGCAGCATGGAACGACGAAGTGCACGTACGGGCCAACCGTACGCTGTATCGGGAGAAGTATGATGCGGTGCTGGCAATCCTGAGCCCGGTGATGGATGTACAACGTCCGGATGGCAGCTTCTACCTGTGGCCGAATGTGGCCGGCGACGATGCCGCCTTCTGCCGTGACCTGTTCGAGCAGGAGCATGTGACCGTGGTGCCGGGTTCCTACCTGTCGCGGGATGTCGATGGCATCAATCCGGGCGCAGGGCGTGTGCGCATGGCGTTGGTTGCACCGCTGGCCGAATGTGTGGAAGCGGCAGAACGTATTCGCGACTTCATCCAGCGCCGCAAATAACCGCCTGCGTTATTTCACCTGACCGAGCTTGGCTTCACTCAGGTCCAGCTCGCCCAGCACCTCACGCAACACGTCATCGCCAATCTGGTGATGACGGCTGAGGCTGTACAACTCCAGGCGCTGCGCCCGCAGCGCTTTCAAACGCAGGCGCCGTTCCAGCAAGTCCATCTGCAAGGCCAAGGCCTGGGCTTCTGCCGAGTCATTGAAGATATCCAGTTGGTGCCGATATTCGGACATGATCCGCGCTTTCAGCTCTGCGGCCAGCGCTGCCTGGGCCGCATCCTGAGGGCCGGCCTCTTCGGCTTCCAGCGCATGAATGGCCGCCTCGGCGGTTTTACGCCAGGCCTCGCGTACTTCATTGCGACGCTTGTCGTCGGGGCTTTTATCGATACCGCGCAACAACAGCGGCAGAGCGATACAGGCGGCGATCAGCGACAACAGGATCACACCAGCGGCGATGAAAATCAGTAGATCACGCTCCGGGAACGCCACCCCACCCATCAGCAACGGCACCGACATCACACCGGCCAGCGTCACCGCTCCGCGCACTCCGCCCACGGTCAGCAACCAGCAAGACCGCGCAGTCGGCAACTGGGTCATTTCACCCTTGCCGCGCAGACGCCGCAGAAGAATCGACGCTCGCCAGATGCTCTGCACCCAGACATACCGCAGTGCCAATAGCACCAGGAAAATCGCCACCACGTCAAAGCAGCGATACAGCAGCGTCGGCCACAGCGAGGTTTCGTGGCTGGCCACCGCTTTGATGATGTCCGGCAGTTGCAAGCCCAGCAGCAGGAAGATCAGGCCGTTGAAGGCGAACTCCAGCAACGACCAGACGCTGCGGTTGAGCAAGCGCGTATTGGTCTGGCGCGGCAGCAGGTCGAGCCAGCTCTGCATCATGCCCGCCGCCACCGCCGACAGAATGCCCGACACTTCCACGCGCTCGGCCAGCACGTAGGCGGCGAACGGCAGCAACAACATGAACACCACATGGGTCGCCGGATCATCCCAGCCGCGGGCAATCATCCAGGCGCGCAAACGCCCGACCAGCCAACTCAAGGCCACGCCGACAGCCAGGCCGCCGACGGCCACCAGCACGAACGTAACGCTGGCAGTGGCCAGGGAGAACACACCTGTCACAGCCGCCACCAAGGCAAACTTGAACGTCACCAGGCCCGAGGCGTCGTTCATCAGCGCCTCGCCCTGCAACATGTGCATCAAGGGCGTCGGCAAACGGTTCTGGGAGATCGCCGAGACTGCCACGGCGTCGGTGGGCGACAACACGGCCGCCAGGGCGAAGGCGACGGGCAACGGTATGCTCGGCAACAGCCAGTGGATGAAATATCCCGCACCGACCACGGTAAACAACACCAACCCCACTGCCAGGGTCAGAATCGGCCCGCGCAAACGCCAGAATTCGCGCTTGGGCATGCGCCAGCCGTCAGAGAACAGCAGCGGCGGCAGGAACAGAAACAGGAACAACTCCGGATCAAGGGCCACATGCAACCCCAGCGTCGGCCAGGCGAGCAAGGCTCCGGCGGCGATTTGCACCAGTGGCAACGGCAACGGGACCACCCGTCCGATCAGGCGTGAAACGCCAACCAGCATCAGCAGGATCAGGACGGTGTAGGCGGTTTGCATAAATCTCGGATCCCGGACAATCGACAGCGCACAAGTGCCATATTAGCCGCATAGACTGCGCCTGACCGTTGCACCATTGTCGCACAGGCTTGTACAGGTCCAGCGCACGAATGACATATCCACCACAGCCGACGCGAAACCGTCCGGTCATGGCATAATCCGTCACCGTTTATTCGACAGTACCTGCAAAGGGGGCAATTCCTTGACCGCTTCAAGCAAAACGTTGCACCTTTTCGGCATCAAAGCCTGCGACACCATGAAAAAGGCGCGCACCTGGCTCGATGAACACGCCGTCAGCTACGACTTCCATGATTACAAAACGGCCGGTATCGACCGTGAACACCTGACCCAATGGTGCGACGAGCACGGCTGGCAGGCGGTGTTGAACCGTGCAGGTACGACCTTTCGCAAACTCGAAGACGAACGCAAAGCCGATCTCGACCAGACGAAAGCCATCGAACTGATGCTCGCACAACCCTCGATGATCAAGCGCCCGGTGCTTGATCTCGGTGACCGAACCCTGATTGGCTTCAAGCCTGATATCTACGCGGCCGCGCTCAAGTAAGCAGCCCGTTCAATTTTGTTAGAGGTATACACATGTCCACTACCCTGTTCAGCCTGGCCTTCGGCGTCGGCACCCAAAACCGTCAAGGTGCATGGCTGGAAGTGTTTTACGCCGCACCTGTTCTCAATCCTTCGGCTGAAGTCATCGCCGCCATCGCGCCTGTTCTGGGTTACACCGAAGGCAATCAGGCGATCGCGTTCAGCACCGCCCAGGCCTCGCAACTGGCTGAAGCGCTCAAAGGCGTCGACGCTGCCCAGGCAGCCTTGCTGACCCGTCTGGCCGAAAGCCACAAACCGCTGGTCGCCACGTTGCTTGCCGAAGACGCCCAGCTGTCGTCCACCCCTGAGGCCTACCTCAAGCTGCACCTGCTGAGCCATCGTCTGGTCAAGCCCCATGGCCTGAACCTGGCAGGGATCTTCCCGTTGCTGCCGAACGTGGCCTGGACCAGCCAGGGCGCGATCGACCTGGCCGAGCTGGCCGAGCACCAACTCGAAGCCCGCCTGCGCGGCGAACTGCTGGAAGTGTTCTCGGTGGACAAGTTCCCGAAAATGACTGACTACGTGGTTCCGGCCGGCGTGCGTATCGCTGATGCGTCGCGTATCCGCCTGGGCGCCTACGTCGGCGAAGGCACCACCGTGATGCACGAAGGTTTCGTCAACTTCAACGCAGGCACCGAAGGCCCGGGCATGATCGAAGGCCGCGTGTCGGCAGGCGTGTTTGTCGGCAAGGGTTCGGACCTGGGCGGCGGTTGCTCGACCATGGGCACCCTGTCCGGTGGCGGCAACATCGTGATCAAGGTCGGCGAAGGCTGCCTGATCGGCGCGAACGCCGGTATCGGTATCCCGTTGGGCGACCGCAACACCGTCGAGTCGGGCCTGTACGTGACCGCCGGCACCAAGGTTGCCCTGCTGGACGCCAACGACAACCTGGTCAAAGTGGTCAAAGCCCGTGAACTGGCCGGTCAGACCGACCTGCTGTTCCGCCGCAATTCGCAGACCGGTGCCGTGGAGTGCAAAACCCACAAATCGGCCATCGAACTGAACGAAGCGCTGCACGCTCACAACTAAGCGTCGCATGATCCCCTGTGGGAACAAGCTTGTGTCAAGGGGGCTTATGTGGCGAGGGGGCTTGCCCCCGTTGGACTACGCAGTAGTCCCGGGCCATTGCCATGAGCATGGGGCCGCTCCGCGGCCCAACGGGGGCAAGCCCCCTCGCCACAAGGTCCCTTCACCACACAGGCTCGGTCCCACAAGGTCCGACGTACACTCGCCCAAGTTCATAGGGCCGAACACATGATGATTCCCTCTCCCTGGCGCGCCGATTTTCCGGCCATCGCCGCCCTGCAACGGCAAGGCCAGACCTATCTGGACAACGCCGCTACCACGCAAAAACCGCAAGCCCTGCTCGATGCCCTGGCGCATTACTACGCCAACGGCGCGGCCAATGTGCATCGTGCCCAGCACCTGCCCGGTGCCCACGCCACCCAGGCGTTCGAGGATAGCCGCAGCAAAGTGGCACAATGGCTCAATGCCGGTGACAGCGGACAGATTGTCTTTACCCACGGTGCGACCTCCGCGCTGAATCTCCTGGCCTACGGCCTGGAGCATCTATTCAATCCGGGCGATGAGATTGTCATCAGCGCCCTGGAGCACCACGCCAACCTGCTGCCATGGCAACAACTGGCGCACCGTCGCGATCTGAGGCTGGTGATCCTGCCGCTCAATCCCGACGGCGTGATCGACCTGGAACTCGCCACCCGCCTGATCACCCCCCGCACACGCCTGCTGGCGGTCAGTCAGTTGTCCAATGTAATCGGTGCCTGGCAACCACTGGGGCAATTGCTGGCACTGGCCAAGTCGCACGACGCGCTGACCGTAATCGACGGCGCGCAAGGCGTGGTCCACGGCCGCCACGACGTGCAGGCGCTGGGTTGCGACTTCTATGTCTTCTCCAGCCACAAACTCTACGGCCCCGATGGCCTGGGCGTGCTGTTCGGGCGCAATGAGGCGCTGCTGCAGCTGCGGCCATGGCAGTTCGGCGGTGAAATGGTACTGGATGCCAATTACCACGATGCACGCTTTCGCCCGGCACCTTTGGGCTTCGAGGCCGGAACGCCGCCGATCGCCAGCGTGATTGGTCTGGGTGCAACCCTGGACTATCTGGCCGGACTCGATCAGGACGCAGTGTCCGCCCACGAGGCGGCGTTGCATGACTACCTGCTCAAGGGCCTGCAATCGCGCAATGGCATACGCCTGCTGGGCAAACCGCAACTGGCGCTGGTCAGTTTCACCGTCGAGGCTGTGCATAACTCCGACCTGGCGCATTTGCTGACCGAGCAAGGGATCGCCGTGCGCGCCGGTCATCACTGCGCCATGCCGCTGCTGAAAAGCTTCGAACTGGCCGGAGCAATCCGGGTGTCACTGGCGCTGTACAACGACTCCGCCGACCTGGAACGATTCTTCGAGGCGCTGGATCAGGCGCTGGAGTTACTGCGATGAACCTGCCTGCCGATGCCGTAACGGCGCTCGAAACCTTTCAGGCCGCCGCCGGCTGGGAACAGCGGGCACGCCTGTTGATGCAATGGGGCGAGCGTCTGCCTGCGTTGAGCGCCGAAGACATGTGCGAAGCCAACCGGGTGCATGGCTGCGAAAGCCAAGTCTGGCTGGTAGGGCAATTGCGCGATGGCCGTTGGCAGTTCAATGCCAACAGTGATGCGCGGCTGATTCGCGGGCTGGTGGCGTTGCTGCTGGCGCGGGTCAACGGACTGTCGGTGGCCGAATTGCAACAGGTGGATTTGCCGGACTGGTTCAATCAGTTGGGGCTGGGGCGGCAGTTGTCCCAGTCGCGCAGCAATGGCCTGAATGCGGTGCTTAAGCGGATGACGGAGTTGGCTGGTTAAACGTCATCGCGAGCAGGCTCGCTTGTATGGTAGGACTTGAAGGGAGGAGGAGGGACAAGGCTCGATTCTGACTGTTGACGCAGTACAGACCGTGGGAGATTT
>NZ_LMLH01000009.1 GCF_001421885.1 Pseudomonas sp. Leaf48 | reverse complement strand
GGTTATTTTCAGAAGTTTTCAAGGAATCCTTAACAACTTCAACCACTTGCGCTTTCGATCTCTCGTCAGCGGGAGGCGAATTCTACAGCGTTACACGCTGCTGTCAACACCTCTTTTTCAACTCCCTTTCGGCTTCGATCAACTGAAGCAACCTGCTGCCGAAAACTGCGCAACTCATTGTTTACCAAGGAGTTTTCCGTTTCGACTGCGCCGGAAGTGGGGCGAATTATAGGCTTCCAGAATCTGCCGTCAAGGGTTGATTTGGNTGCGCAACTCATTGTTTACCAAGGAGTTTTCCGTTTCGACTGCGCCGGAAGTGGGGCGAATTATAGGCTTCCAGAATCTGCCGTCAAGGGTTGATTTGGTTTTCTATCGAGATAGCTAAAAACGCTGCTTATATATAGACGAGCCCGCAGGGAATGCGCAGTATATTGCCCAAAGCCAAGCAACCCCCCTCTTCACATCCTGATTCGGACGATGCCGCGCAATGAATGACCAGCCACGCCCCCTGGCCTCCACCCTGTTCTCGGTTGGACTATTGCTGATAGCCATGGCATCGATCCAGTCCGGTGCCTCCCTGGCCAAAAGCATGTTTCCCGTTATCGGAGCGCAAGGGACAACTACGATGCGCCTGGTGTTCGCCAGCGTGATCATGATGCTGATCCTGCGGCCATGGCGCGCGAAACTCACGGCAAAATCCCTGCGCACCGTTGTCGTTTACGGAATGGCGCTGGGCGGCATGAACTTCCTCTTTTATATGTCACTGCAGACAGTCCCCCTGGGGATCGCGGTAGCGCTGGAGTTCACCGGACCATTGGCGGTTGCTATCTACGCCTCCCGTCGCGCGATCGACTTTCTGTGGATCGCCCTGGCTGCTGCCGGCTTGTTATTGCTTATACCCATGGGAGAAGCGAGCGCGGGGATTGATCTGACCGGTGCCTGTTACGCCTTGGGCGCTGGGGTCTGCTGGGCCGTGTACATTCTCTTCGGACAAAAGGCCGGCGCCGACAATGGCGTGCAGACCGCTGCGCTCGGGGTGATGATCGCAGCGCTCTTCGTGGCCCCTATCGGTATTGTCCATGCAGGCTCTGCCCTGCTGACCCCATCGCTGATCCCGGTAGCGCTTGGGGTTGCCATCTTGTCCACCGCCCTGCCCTACACACTGGAGATGGTCGCTCTGACGCGCATGCCTGCCAGAACCTTTGGCACATTGATGAGCATCGAGCCCGCAATCGGTGCGCTGTCGGGGTTGCTGTTTTTGCAAGAATACCTGTCGTTTTCACAGTGGATGGCCATCCTGTGCATCATCCTGGCTTCCGTCGGCGCCACCATGACCATGGGCAGCACTGCCAAGCCAGCAATAGCAGCGGATTGAGAGTAGATATGACGAAGGTCTGGCATTTGACGCTCAATTAGGCCATGTTTAAACCCGCGCGCATAAAGTCAGACCATGGACATTCAGGATAGGGATGTATCAGAACGCTTCAAGCGCGAGCGAATGCAGCCAGACCCGGGCACAAGACTCGGGAACGCTTAAGGACAGTAATGAAACGAATTTTGCTACTCATCGCCGTACTTGCAATTGCGGGCTGCGCGGCGACGTCAAAGTCCCAGGTCAAACACGGCAAGAAAGGCTTGCACATCAACTGTTCCGGCCTGTCATCATCCTGGGACAAGTGCAACGCCACCGCCACCAACGCCTGCGCTCCCAAGGGGTACAAGGTCATTGCCAAGTCGGGGGACACGGTGGAAGAGCCGGGCGACTATCCGTTTGGCCTCAACCCTGCCGGTTATACCAGTCGCAGCATGATCGTCATCTGCAAATAGGCCGCCCCGTCAGCCCCCCGGGCCTGCGATCTGACGGCCAATCTCATCGTAGCTGGACTGCAACACCGCACGCTGGATCTGCGGTGTAGCCAGCATCCGCGCCACGACCAGCGCACCGATGCACTGCGATAGAATCGCCCAGGCCAGGCTGTCGCTTTGCAGGATCTGCGCCCAGCTCTCCTGAAGCCGACAGATCCAGTGTTCTGCCTGTTGCCGAATCTCCACGTCAGCGCGGGCAATTTCCGCCCCCAAGGCCGGCAATACACAACCGGTGTCGGGGTGCTCGACATGGGACATGCTCAGGTAAAGCTTCAGGCAGCGCTGCAGTTTTTCACGGTTGCCATCCGCCCCCAGGCGCTCCAGGCTTTGACCCAACTCGCGCTCGACAATATTGGCGAACAACTCGTCTTTCGACGAGAAATGACTGTAAAACGCCCCGCCGCTTAAACCGATCGCTTTCATCAGGCCATCGACTCCCACCGTCGAGAAGCCGGATTTCTTGGCTGATAACGCACTGCTTTGCAGCAGTTTCTCTTTGGTCTCCAGCTTGTGACTGGCCGAATAACGCATGCCCTTCTCCCGAATTATATCGCCTTGACGCTTGTCGAATCATAGCATAACGTTCGTTTAGTTAACGATCGTTTACCAAAGGGATCCAGCCATGAGTAACAAGCATGAATAACAAGAAGGTCGTACTGGTTGTCGGCGCAGGTGACGCCACGGGCGGCGCCATTGCCAAGCGCTTCGCCGAAGAAGGTTTTGTCGCTTGCGTGACCCGCCGTAGCGCGGACAAACTCCAGCCGCTGGTGGATGCCATCCACGCCCGTGGCGGCGAAGCCCACGGTTTTGCCTGCGATGCCCGTAAAGAAGAAGACGTGATTGCCCTGGTCGAGCAGATTGAAAGCCAGATCGGCCCTATCGAAGCCTTCGTTTTCAATATCGGCGCCAATGTGCCATGCAGCATTCTCGAAGAAACTGCGCGCAAGTATTTCAAGATTTGGGAAATGGCCTGCTTTTCGGGTTTTCTCAACGCGCGTGAAGTGGCCAAGCGCATGGCCAAGCGTCAACGGGGCACCATTTTGTTTACCGGAGCCACCGCAGGTATGCGTGGCGCCGCCGGCTTTGCCGCATTCGCCGGAGCCAAGCACGGGATTCGTGCGCTGGCGCAGAGCATGGCCCGCGAACTTGGACCGATGAACATTCATGTCGCCCATGTGGTGGTCGACGGCGCCATCGATACCGACTTCATTCGCGACAGCTTCCCGCAGAAGTACGCAACCAAGGACCAGGACGGCATCCTCAATCCCGAGCACATTGCCGAGAACTACTGGTACCTGCACAGCCAGCCTCGCGACGCCTGGACCTTCGAGCTGGACCTGCGCCCCTGGAGCGAACGCTGGTAAGCCCATCCCCATAACAACAAGACGAGCACACCGAATATGAGCAAAACCGTGGAGTTCTACTTTGATCTCGGCAGTCCTGCCACCTACCTGGCTTACACCCAGCTACCAAAGATCTGCGCCGAGGCCGACGCCCGGCTGATCTACATTCCGATCCTGCTGGGCGGTGTCTTCAAAGCCACCGGCAACGCCTCCCCGGCGACCGTTCCAGCCAAAGGCCGCTACATGTTTCAGGACCTGGATCGCTACGCCAGACGTTACGGCGTGCCGCTGAAATTCAATCCGCACTTCCCGATCAACACATTGATGCTCATGCGTGCCGTAACCGGCATTCAATTGCGCCACCCGGAACGCTTCGGCGCCTTCATCGATTGCCTGTTCAAGGCCCTCTGGGTCGACGGCCGCAGCCTTGATGAGCCGACAACCGTAGCGGCTGTCCTGAGCCAAAACGCTTTCGATCCAACAGAGGTGTTGGCCTTAACCTGCGACGAAGAAATCAAGTCCATCCTCAAGCACAACACCGAGCAGGCCGTGCAGCGAGGGGTGTTCGGCGCACCGAGCATGTTTGTCGATAATCAGCTGTTCTTCGGCCAGGATCGACTGGATTTCGTCATTGAGGCCCTGAGCTGAATCTTGACCGATGGATGTCGACACCCAGGCGCCGGCCATAGCGCCTGGGTGTCAGCCGGTCAAATAGCCGCGGTGCGGGTGTTCAACCATTCAAGAGCTGCACCGTCGAGCAACGGGCTCAAACGCTCACGCACTTCGGCGTGGTAGGCGTTGAACCACTGCTTTTCGTCCTCGGTCAGCAGTGACGTCTCCAGGCAGCGGGTGTCGATCGGACACAGGGTCAGGGTTTCGAATTTGAGGAACTCGCCGAATTCGCTTTTGCCTGCCTCACGGTTCATCGCCAGGTTCTCGATGCGCACACCCCAACGGCCAGGACGGTAGGTACCCGGTTCAATGGAAGTGATCATGCCCGGCAGCATCGCGGTTTGCGGTGCCGGGGCTGCCTGATAGGCGATTACTTGCGGACCTTCGTGAACGTTCAGGAAGTAGCCTACACCGTGGCCGGTGCCGTGACCGTAGTCGACGCTTTCAGCCCAGATCGGCGCACGGGCGATGGAGTCGAGCAATGGCGAGAGAATACCCTTCGGAAATTGCGCGCGGGACAAGGCAATCACGCCCTTGAGCACGCGGGTGCAATCACGCTTCTGCTCGGCGGTTGGTGTGCCGACCGGAACCATCCGCGTGATGTCAGTGGTACCGCCCAGATACTGGCCGCCGGAGTCGATCAGCAACAGACCGTCACCTTCGATCACCGCGTGCTCTTCTTCGGTGGCATGGTAGTGCGGCATCGCGCCGTTGGCGTTGAACGCGGCGATGGTATTGAAACTCAGCGATACATAATCCGGACGGCGCTCACGGGCGGCAGTCAGCTTTTCATCAATGGTCAGCTCGGTGATGCGCTCGCGGCCCATGGCGCTGTCCAGCCAGGTGAAGAACTCGCACAGTGCCGCACCGTCCTGCTCCATGGCCTGGCGAATGTGCCCGGCATCGGCCTGGCTTTTCTGCGACTTGGCGAGAGTGGTCGGATTGAGGCCTTCGATCAGTTTGACGCCGCTGCCGAGGTTATCCAGCAAGCCCGCGGTGACCCGCGCCGGATCGACTTGCAGACTCGCACCATCAGGCACCGCCTGCAGAGCGCCAGCCACTTCGCTGTAGTCGCGCAGAGTGACGCCGTCCCGCTCGAGAATCGCACGCAGTTCGGCGCTGACTTTGCTCAAAGCCACGAACAAGGTGGCTTGCTGCTGGCTGATCAGGGCGAAGGAAACGAACACCGGGTTGAACGACACATCGCCGCCGCGCAGGTTGAACAGCCAGGCGATGTCATCGAGGGTGGCGATGAAATGCCAGTCGGCACCACGGGTCTGCAGGGCTTCACGCAGTTTGGCGAGTTTTTCCCCACGGCTGACCGTCGCCTGTGGCGGCAAGTGCTGATAAATCGGCTCGTTCGGCAGGCTCGGACGATCACTCCAGACCGAGTTCAACACATCGATATCGGTGCGCAAACGCGCGCCGCGTTCTTCGAGCTTGCTACCCAGGGTACGTGCCGAGGCCACCGCCATGACCGCGCCATCGACGGCGACCACACCACCCTCCGGCGTTTGCTCGGCCAGCCATTCCAGCGGGCCGGGCTGACCCGGTTGCAGCTTGACCAGTTCGATGCCGCTGCCATTGAGTTCTTTGGTCGCTTGCTCCCAATACCGGCTGTCTGCCCAGACACCGGCGAAATCGGCGGTCACGATCAGGGTGCCGACCGAACCATGGAAACCCGACAACCATTGCCGCCCTTGCCAGTAGCCTGGCAGGTATTCGGACAGGTGCGGGTCGGCCGACGGCACCAGCAGGGCATGAATGCCCTCCCGGCTCATCAGCTCGCGGGTTTGTGCCAGGCGCTGGGGCACCGATCCGTTAATTGAAAACTGCGTATTCATCGTGACTCCTGCTAACCACTATTCATTTTTGTACGACGCCGATCGCGAGCTAGCTCGCACCTACCAGAACGCCGGAGCGCTCGCGACGGCCGCTTTAATCAGTTCTGCCGCTTGATCGATATCCTGCTCGGTGGTGAAACGTCCCAGGCTCAAGCGGATGGTGCGACTGGCTGAACGGGCGTCATGCCCCAGGGCCAGCAGCACGTGGGATGGAGCATTGCTGGCGGAGTTGCAGGCCGAGGTCGCGGAAAACGCGATCGAATGGCCCAACGCCGCCGAATTGAACTCGCCTTCATTGAAGGTCAGGCTCAGGGTATGTGGAATGCGCTGGTTCGGGCTGCCATTGAGGCGCACGCCGGGCAGGCTCAGCAGTTGTTCGAGCAAGCGTTCGCGCAGGCGCACGATCGTGACTTTCTCTGCGTCAAAACAGCCTGCCGCCAAGGTGAAGGCCTCGCCCATGGCAACGATCTGGTGGGTCGCCAGGGTGCCGGAACGCAAACCACCTTCGTGACCGCCGCCGTGGATCTGCGCCTGCAGACGCTGCTGCGCACGCGGGCCGACATACAACGCGCCGATACCTTTTGGGCCATAGAGTTTATGCGCCGAAAACGACATCAGGTCCACCGGCCACTGCGCCAGGTCGATTGCCACTTTGCCCGCGCCTTGCGCTGCGTCGACATGGAATAACGCACCGCTGCCGCGCACCACCTGGCCGATTGCAGGAATGTCGTTGAGCGTACCCAGTTCGTTGTTGACCAGCATCAGCGAGACGAGGAAGGTGTCCTCGCGCATGGCTTCGCTGACCGCTTGCGGGGTGATCAGACCTTCGGCGTCAGGCACAAGATAAGTCACCGCAACACCGGCCTCCTGCAATTGCCGGGCGGTGTCGAGTATCGCCTTGTGCTCGATCTGGCTGGTGATGATGTGACCGCCGGCAGCCGTGCGAGCCTGGGCCACACCTTTGAGTGCGAGGTTATTCGACTCGGTGGCGCCGGAGGTCCAGACGATTTGCTCAGGCATTGCACCGACCAGTTCGGCGACCTGACGCCGCGCCTGTTCGACCGATTGCCGAGCCTGTTGGCCAAAGGCATGGGAGCTGGATGCGGGATTGCCGAAGTTGCCGTTAAAACCCAGACACTCGACCATAACCTTGATGACCCGCTCATCCACCGGCGTGGTGGCGGCGTAATCGAAATACAACGGACGTTTATTCATAAAGGACTCGCAGAGCGTGTTCCGGGATCAGGAAGCTCGTGACTGCAAACGGCAAACGCAGCTTTGTGAGCTGCCTGCGATTTTCAGAACGTTACCAATACCTGATCGGATGCCGTTAAAGAAGTACAACTTCATTTAAAAGTGCGTAGGAACGCTCCTGAAAAGTGAGCTTAACAGGCATCGGGCAACCGGTTGAAGCAATGCGTCAGCTAAAGCTTTCGAGCAGCAACGGATACAAAGAAACCACCAGAAGCGCTGCCATGCCCCAGTTGAACAGGCGCAGCCAGCGGCGGTCCTTGAGGACATTGCGCAGCAGCGTGCCGCAAGCGGCCCAGAGTCCGACGCTCGGCAGGTTGATCACGGCGAAAACGGCGGCGATGACGATCACGTTGGTGAAATAGCCCTGCATCGGCGTGTAGGTGCTGATAGCACCGATGGCCATGATCCAGGCCTTGGGGTTGACCCACTGAAACGCCGCGGCACCCAGGTAGCTGATCGGTTTGGCCTCACCTGTGTCACTGTCCGAGACCGGCCCGGAATGGGCGATCTTCCATGCCAGGTACAACAAATACGCCGCGCCGACATAACGCAGTACGGTATACAACAGAGGATAAGTCTGGAACACCGCGCCCAGTCCGAAACCGACGGCCACCACGAGCAGGAAAAAGCCGCAGCTGATGCCGAGCATGTGTGGAATGGTACGGTTGAAGCCGAAGTTCACGCCGGATGCCAGCAACATGGTGTTGTTCGGGCCGGGCGTGATCGAAGTGACGAGGGCGAACAGGGCGAAGCCCAGCAGCAGGTCGAGTGAGAGCGTCATGGGTGGTGTCCATCTGGGTCAGTCAGGTAGTGACCCTATCGCACACCCTGGGCGAAACCCACGGACAGTTTGGCAAAACTTCTGCCAGTACAGTTTCGCTCAGCTTGGGCGACCGTGTAGCTGTACAGATCGCTCGGCGTTCATTTCGCCACGGCTATCAAATTTGAAGCGTTTGCGCGGCTCGCCGAGCAGTTCGGCCTTTTTTGCGTGGTATTCATCGAAAGACAAGCCACGACGGTTCAACGCCTCCAGCGCCAACTCCTGGCTTTCTTCGGTGGTGTAGGGCCGCAACTCTGGAGAAACATGGCCGGCACATCCGGCAAGTACAGCACTGGCGAGCAGCAGCAAACTGGCGATCAGGGTTTTCATTTTCGGCGTCCTGGCATCTTGTTCGGGGCAATGAACACAGGCTACCCGCGCGTCCGAAGGGACAGAAATCAACGCTTTCAATAGTGGCTATCATGCTTGGGCAATCGTGACGCGACCTGCTCACTCGATTGCACAGCTGCGACGCTGCTGCTCGTCGGGCGTTCGGTGGCACTAAGGGGGCTGGCCTATATTTATCCAGCCGGTAACGGCCAAGGAACCTCTTCCACTCACTACAAGAGAACAGGGAGACCCATCATGAGCGTCAAACCCATTCCAGAGGGCTACCACAGCATCACGCCCTATCTGGGCATTCAAAAAGCCGCCGAGGCCATCGAGTTCTACAAAAAAGCCTTCGGCGCCATCGAAGTCATGCGCCTGGCCATGCCCGACGGCGGCATCGGCCATGCTGAACTACGCATCGGCGATTGCCCGATCATGCTCGGCACACCCTGTGATCAAGGGCCGCTAAGCAATCCGGACAACTCACCCTCCGTGGGTCTGCATCTGTATGTGACAGACGTAGACAAGTCCTTCAAACAAGCCATCGATGCCGGGGCGACGTCGGTGTCCGAGGTCAAGGATCAGTTCTATGGCGACCGTTCAGGAACTTTGAAGGACCCCTACGGGCATCTGTGGTTTTTGGCCACGCGCAAGGAAGACCTGACCCAGGAGCAGATCGAGCAGCGGGCGAAGGAAATGTTCAGCCAGGGTTGATTGCTGCTGCGCATCGAAAAAATCAAAAGATCGCAGCCTTCGGCAGCTCCTGCAAACAGCGTTCACCTGCAGGAGCTGCCGACGGTTGCGATTTTTTATTGTAATGAGAAACATTTTCTTTCATATTACCGTTCGGGTTTTCCAGTCCTCATACGTCTTATCTAGATGCAGTCGGTCGCGTCGGCAAAAGCCACGACCGTACCTTTCATGGGCCTTGATGCTGTGCAACCCACAGCAGTGACCCACTCATCCAGGCAAGACCGCTCATCATGTCAACGAAGTCCCGTTCAAAAATCTGGTTTCTGGTTCATAGCTGGCTGGCACTGCCAATCTGGTTTTTCGTGCTGATCGTCTGTGTGACCGGCACCCTGGCGGTGCTTAGCCAGGAAATCGTCTGGCTGGCCAACCCGCCGATGCGCGCCAGCCAGCCAACAAACGACGCCCCGCTGCTCAGTTATCAGCAGGTCATCGAGGCCATCAATAAAGCCGAGCCACAGACCGTGGTGCAGAGCATCAGTCGTCCCGACGAGTCGCACTTCGCCCTCGATGTCAAAGTCAGCTATCCCGATGGGCGCTCGGTGGTGGTGTACGTCAACCCCTATAGCGGTGTCATCCAGGGCGTCGCCCCCGACTTCAACTTCCGCGCGTTCACCCGCGCGTTGCACGGTTGGTGGCTGGTGCCGTTCACCAATGGATACAGTTGGGGCTGGTACCTGGTGTCGTTTCTCGGATTGCCACTGCTGGCTTCGCTGGTCACCGGGCTTGTGGTCTATAAACGCTTCTGGAAGGGCTTTTTCAGCCCGACCCTGCGTTTTCGCCACGGCGCACGGATTTTCTGGGGCGACTTTCACCGGCTGAGCGGCATCTGGTCGATCTGGTTCATCGCGGTCATTTCCATTACCGGCACCTGGTTCCTGATCCAGGCGTTGCTGTTCGATAACCAGATTTCCATTTCCACCGAAAAGATCATCCCGTCGATGTCCCGCGAAGCCGTGCCGCAATCGGCCGATGGTTCGCCACCGCCACGCATTGACCTCGATCGCGCGATTGAAATCGCCTCGCAGAAAATCTCCGGGCTGGAGGCCAGTTTCGTCAGCCTGCCGGGCAATGCCTACAGCCACCTGGATGTCGGTGGACGCGGTTGGTATCCGCTGATGTTCCAGACCGCCACCCTCAACCCCTACACCGGCGAAATCGCTGCTTCACGATTGATCTCGGACCGTTCGGCACTGGAATTCGTCACCGAGTCCATGCGCCCGCTGCACACCGGGGACTTCGGTGGCCTGTGGATCAAGTTGATCTGGGCGTTTTTCGGCCTGCTGCTGAGCATGATGGTGTTCAGCGGCTTGCTGATCTGGACCAAGCGCACAGCGCTGGCCACCGCCAACGCATTCAAGCGCAGCAACAAAAAACACAAGGGCGCCAAGGCGCAACCGGTCACCAGCAACGAAACGTCGGAGGCTAACCTGTGAGCAAAATCAGCACAGCCCCACAGCCCTCGCGCCTCAGTGTGTTCTGGCACAAATGGCGGTTTCACCTGAACATTCTGTTGTTGCTGATCCCCCTGGGTTTCATGCCCAAGTACTTCGCCGACGAGGCGTTGATGCGCGGTGACAGTGGCCTGGGCGAACGGGAGGTCGGCGACATTCAGGTCGGCCCCTGGAGCCTGCGCCTGGCGGAGTTGCGTAACGCGGCTCCCACGCTCGATGGCCCGGCCGGGTACATGAAGGGCTTCAACGCAGCGCTTTGTGATAGCTGTATCGCACAGGTCAAGGCCACTTACCTGCGCATCGGCAAACCCCGCAGCCTGCGCGCCGCCGGGGTGATTTTCTTCGGCACCCCCTATCGCATGGGCGCGTCGTTGCCCGTCCCGGAAAAGACCACGGCCGATGCCGAGCTGTGGATCACCATGGAAGGCTGGGACGGCGCCATGCATCAGGCCTCCATTCCCTTGAGCCAGGCATCCCCGGCCACCATCGCCTGGCTGAACAAACAAGGAAGCAAACCATGAGCAAGACCTTTCGCCCTCTGCACGCCATCTTGCTGGTGCTCAGCGCCGGCTTCAGCGCCACGGCCCTGGCCCACAACCCGATGTGCGAATGCAAAGCTATCGACGCCGAACAGATCAAATGCACCGGCGGCTTCTCCGACGGCAGCGGCGCGCCAGGGGTGACCCTCGATGTGATCGGCTACGACGAAACCATCCTCGTGCCGGGCAAGCTCGGCGCCGACTCGACCTTGACCTTCAAAAAACCCGGCGCCGAGTTCTATGTGTTGTTCGACGCAGGTCCCGGTCACGTCGTCGAGATTGACCAAGCGGACATCGAGGCACCATGAGTACTCCAACCACCCAGGTGATCCGACCGGCCGGAGCCGGCCATGAAACCCTCTACGTCCTGCTGCTGTGCCTGCTGATCCTCGCGGTCGCAGGTTCCGTGGTGCTCTGGCGCGGCGAGATCCATGAGGTCAGTAGCGTCAGCAGCCACCAACTGGATGCCCGTCGCGACCTCAGTGCTTCCGAGCAAGGCATCTACGCCGATCTGCGTGTGACGCTCGACGAAATCTACCTGCTGCGCCAGGAACAGCAATCACTGCCGACTCCAGAGGTCCTCGCCGGGGAAGGTTTTGCCCCGTTCGCTCAGGATGCCAGCTCCGTCAGCCGGGGCGGTCATGCCTGGCAGTTGATTGAGGCCAGGGCCTACTTCGGCCGTAGCCAGGTGCAGGATGTCGCCGGTTCGTTTCTGATGCGCCTGACTGCAGCCGATGACGCACCGGACATCTGGCTCAACCGCGACAGCCAGGCCACTGCACCGCAAGACCTCAGCGACGCCGCGCTGCAAAGCGCCGGCTGGAAGCAGATTGTCGCGCAGTTCGATGCCGGCGTGACCCGCCAGCACCGGCACTGACCCCCCGCCTTTATCCGAGAGAAGACCGCTTACCAATGCCCAATTCATCTCAACGCTCTTTCCTGCGCCTGTTGCTGGCCGGCATGTTTGCCTTTGTACTGGCCCCCCAGGCCAGCGCCGACGAAGCCAAGCGCCTGCGCATCGGCATCACGCTGCACCCTTATTACAGCTACGTGGCCAACATCGTCGGCGACAAGGCCGAGGTGGTGCCGCTGATTCCGGCCGGTTTCAACCCGCACGCCTACGAACCCCGCGCCGAAGACATCAAGCGCATCAGCGGGCTCGATGTAGTCGTGCTCAACGGTGTCGGCCATGACGACTTCGCCGACCGCATGATCGCCGCCAGCGAAACCCCGAAGGTCCCGGTGATCGAAGCCAACGAAAACGTGCCCCTGCTGGCCGCCACTGGCGTTGCCGCCCGGGGGGCAGGCAAGGTGGTCAATCCCCATACCTTCCTGTCGATCAGCGCCTCCATTGCCCAGGTCAACAACATCGCCCGGGAACTGGGCAAGCTCGATCCAGCCAACGCCAGGACCTACACCGAGAACGCCCGCGCTTACGGCAAGCGCCTGCGCAAGATGCGCGCCGACGCACTGGCCAAGCTGACCCAGGCACCGAACGCCGAACTGCGGGTGGCCACGGTGCATGCGGCCTACGACTACCTTCTGCGCGAGTTCGGCCTGGAAGTGACCGCCGTGGTGGAGCCGGCCCACGGTATCGAGCCGAGCCCAAGCCAGTTGAAAAAGACCATCGATCAGCTGCGTGAGCTGGACGTGAAGGTGATTTTCTCGGAGATGGATTTCCCGTCCTCCTACGTCGATACCATTCAGCGCGAATCCGGTGTGAAGCTGTATCCGCTGTCGCACATTTCCTACGGCGAATACACCGCTGACAAGTACGAAAAAGAGATGACCGGCAACCTCAACACTGTGGTGCGGGCGATTCAGGAGTCTGGGGCATGACGTCGAAAGAGACCATCCTGACCAACGCCGAACCCCCTGTAGGAGCGGGCTTGCTCGCGAATGCGGTGGGTCGGTCGGCAACATCGTTGAATGACACTCCGCTTTCGCGAGCAAGCCCGCGCCTACAGGTTTCGGGTCCGACCCTGGACTTTGCCGACGTCAGTCTGACCCTCGGGCGCACGACGATCCTCGACAAGGTGACCTTCCAGGTCCGGCCAGGCAGTGTGCATGCGCTGGTCGGCCCCAACGGCGGTGGCAAGAGTTCGCTGATCAAGACCCTGCTCGGGCAGATGCCGCATCAGGGCCGTTTGAGCCTGCAGTGGCCCGGCGAGCCTGGCACCATCGGCTATGTACCCCAGGCCCTGGAGTTCGACCGGGGCCTGCCGATGACCGTCGACGATTTTATGGCCGCGATGTGCCAGCGGCGCCCGGCGTTCCTTGGTTTGAGCAAGCACTACGCGGCCGCCATCGGCGAGGCGCTGGTGCGGGTCGGCATGCAGGACAAGCGCAAGCGGCGCATGGGCGCGCTGTCCGGCGGTGAACGCCAGCGGGTGTTGCTGGCCCAGGGGCTGATCCCGTCGCCGCAATTGCTGGTGCTCGACGAGCCGATGTCGGCCCTTGATGAGGCGGGCATCCAGGTGTTCGAACGCTTGCTTGCGCACTGGCGAACGGCGGGCATCACCGTGCTGTGGATCGAACACGATCTGGAGGCGGTAGGACGCCTGGCCGATCACGTCACCGGGCTCAATCGCCGGGTGCTGTTCGACGCCACACCGCAACAGGCGCTGACCCCGGAGCGGCTGTTGACGCTGTTCTCGACCCATCCACGGAGCCTTGCCTGATGAGTTACGAAGCTTTTCGTCTGATGGTCCAGGGCTGGGCGTCGTCGGGTTATCTGCCCGAGGCGCTGGCCTATGGATTTGTGGTCAACGCCCTGCTCGCCGGACTGTTGATCGGCCCTGTTCTGGGCGGCCTCGGCACCCTGGTGGTGGTCAAGCGGTTCGCGTTTTTCTCCGAAGCGGTCGGTCACGCCGCACTGACCGGCGTGGCCATCGGCATTCTGCTCGGCGAGCCTTACACGGGTCCTTACGGCAGTCTGTTCGGCTACTGCCTGCTGTTCGGCATCCTGCTCAATTACCTGCGCAACCGCACCGGGCTGGCGCCGGATACCTTGATCGGCGTGTTTCTTTCAGTGTCCCTGGCGCTCGGCGCGAGCCTGCTGCTGATCCTGGCGGGCAAGATCAACGTGCACATTCTGGAAAACGTGCTGTTCGGCTCGGTGCTGACGGTCAACGGCAATGATCTGCTGGTACTGGCCATCGTCGGTTCGCTGGTCATGGCCCTGGCCTTGCCACTGTACAACCGCATCATGCTGGCCAGCTTCAATCCGCAACTGGCGGCGGTACGCGGGGTGGCGGTGAAGTCCCTGGACTATCTGTTCGTGATCCTGGTGACTCTGATCACCGTCGCAGCAGTGAAAGTCATCGGCGCGATTCTGGTCGGCGCCCTGCTGGTAATTCCGGCCGCGGCGGCACGCTTGCTCAGCCAGTCGCTCAAAGGCTTTTTCTGGTGCTCGGTACTGATCGCCACGGTCAGCACCCTGTGCGGAATTCTCGCACCGATCATCTTCGACCTGCCGATTCCGTCCGGCGCCGCGATCATTCTGGTGGCCGGTATTGCCTTCGCCCTGGCCGCCATTGCGCGCGGTGTCGTCCCCAGCCTGAAAGGGAACCTTGGATAAATGTCATTTTCTCTGCGTCAACTGACCCTGGCCCTTGCCCTGTGCGGGCTGGCGACAACGACAGGCGCCGCCGACAGCGGCAAACCGCTGCGCGTGCTGGCCTCGTTGCCGATTACCTATGGATTGGGTGAAGTGCTGCTCAAGGGCACCGACGTCAGCCTCGAACGCGCGGCCCCGGCCAACCTGCCCGGCAGCCGCCAGACCGCCTACTTCACCGGGCGTGGCGCGGCGGCGCTGGCGAAACTGGCGAGCGACGCCGATGCCGTGATCGGCGTGCGCTCGCTGTGGCCGGATGATCCGCTGTACCCGATCTCGCGCCGTAGCAATATCCGTATCGTCGAAATCGACGCGGCGCGCCCGGTCGACGGCGCCCTGCCCGGCATTGCCGTGCAGCCCGGCAACCAGGTTGATGGCCTGAACAGCCAGCCATGGCTTTCCAGCAATAACATGGGGCGTATGGCCGATGTGATGGCAGCGGATCTGGTACGCCTGAACCCCGCAGCCAAACCGAAAATCGATGCCAACCTGGCAGCGCTCAAGCAGCGCTTGCTAAAGCTCAGCGCCGACAGCGAGGCGCGGCTGGCTGCGGCAGACAACCTCAGCGTGATGAGCCTGAGCGATCACTTCGGCTACTTGATTGGCGGGCTCAACCTGGAACTGGCCGGTCTGGACGCGCGGCCGGATGCCGAATGGACGCCCGAAGCATTGAAGCAACTGGGCGCGACGCTCAAGGACAATGAGGTGGCCGTGGTGCTGCATCATCGGCAGCCGTCGGATGCGGTGAAAGCGGTGATTGCCGAGTCTGGCAGTCAGTTGATGGTGTTGAGTATCGACGCCGAAGATCCGGTGGCGGAGCTGGAAGGAAATGTGGACTCACTGATCAAGGGGCTTAGCGATAAGCCCGCAACATAAGATCAAAAGATCATCCGAACACAGCCCGAGCCTGCGGTAGTTCCTGCAGGGAAATGTGGTTGTCAGATGGGCTGCAGCGGCATCGTCAGCTCGACGCGCAACCCATCCGGGCGACTATCGAAACGCAGGGTGCAACCGCAACGCTGGACGATGGCCTGCACAATCGCCAGCCCCAGGCCGCAGCCGGTGCTCTGGCCGTTGCGCCAGAAGCGCTGGGTCAGGTTTTGCAGATCTTCCTCAGCGATACCCGGGCCGTGGTCGCGTACCACGAACTGCACACGATTGCCGGCAGTTTCCACGCTCAACTCGACAGACTTGTCGGCTGGTGTATGACGCAGCGCGTTATCGAGCAAGTTGCGCAACGCGGCAATCGACAACACCGCGGGCATTTGCACCGGTGCACCCGAAACCTTGTTCGGCGACTGGAACCTGATGCGCTGGCGGTCACCACTTGCCGCATCCTGGATCGCCAGTTTTGCCACCTGCTCGGCGTTGCACTGCACACCGTCATCGAACGACAGGCTGCCTTCGACTCGCGCCAACAACAGCAATTGCTCGAGGGTCCGGTGCATGCGGTCCGCGCCCTCTTCAGCCCGGGCCAGGGACTGATCCCGCGCCGCGCCGTCAGTCATCCGCGCCACTTGCAAGTGGGTCTTGATGGCTGTCAACGGGCTGCGTAGTTCGTGGGCCGCGTCGCCGGTCAGGCGACGCTCGCGTTCGATGGCCTTGCCGATCCGCTGGAGCAACTGATTCTGGGTTTCGAGCAAGGGTTGCAATTCGCTGGGCAGCGGCTGGATCTGCAACGGCTCCAGGGAGTCGGCGCTACGGCGCATCAAGGCATCGCGCATGCGGTTGAGCGGTGCCAGCCCCTGGCCAATTCCGAGCCAGAGCAGGCACAAGCAACCGAGCAGCGCCACGCCGACCGGCACCGATGCAGCGAGCAGGATCGACATGTTCAACGCCTCACGTTCGATCTGCCGGTCGGCAGTGGTGATGCGCAGATCGCCACGGGCCAGGGTGAAACTGCGCCATGGCGCACCGTCGATCATCTGATCGTGAAAGCCCATTTTCTCGGCTTCCAGGGCTTGTTGCGGATCCATATGGCTGCGCGCGAGGATTTCACCGCGCAAGGAACTGACCTGACAGGCCATGCCACCGGGAATGTTCAATTGTTCGGCACTGAAATGGGTGCCTTCGCCCTTGCTCGACACGGGCGGCAACTGCTCCATCAAGCCGGCGACCATGCGCGCCGAAGCCACCAGCCGCTGGTCGAGGGAAAACATCATCTGATTACGCAGATCGCTGAGCATCCAGGCCGCCGCCAGGGCCCAGATTAACGCAAAGGCGGCGCCGAGCGTCAGGCTCAGGCGCAAACGCAGGCTCATCACTTCGATTCTTCTCCGCCATTGGCCGGCCCCAGGCGATAGCCCAGGCCGCGCACCGTCTCGACAATACCATTGCCGAGTTTACGCCGCAGGTGATGGATATGGACGTTGAGGGCGTTGCTTTCCAGCTCGTCGTTGAAGCCGTAGACGCTGTCCTTTAGTTGCTCGGTGGATAGCACCCGCCCTCGATTATGCAGTAGTGCCTGCAGCAAAGACTGCTCGCGGCGCGACAGGTCCACCGCTTTGCCGCCGAGCCTGGTTTCACGACTACTGGGGTCGTACGTCAAGGCACCGTGCTCGATAAGGTTGACACTGCGCCCCGCCACCCGCCGCAACAGCGTGTGCAGACGCGCGGCGAGCTCGCGAAGATCAAACGGCTTGAGCAGATAATCGTCGGCGCCAGCCTGCAGGCCATCGACACGATCAGTGACCGAGTCACGGGCCGTCAGTATCAGTACGGGCAACTCCAGGCCGTTGTGACGCAGCTGCTGCAGCAACTTGAGACCATCTTCGTCCGGCAAGCCGAGATCGAGGACCATGACGTCGAACTGCGCCACCTTCAACATGGCCCGGGCAGCAGAGGCAGTGGCCACATGCTCTACCGTCAGGCCCTGGGCGCTCAGCCCGGCGACGATTCCACTGGCAATCAGCTCATCGTCTTCGCAAACCAGTACGTGCATGGGAGCTCCCTGAGCGAAAACATCAGTGAAACAGGTGAAGATTAAGCCTCAATTATGGCAAGGGCTATGGCCGGCGAAAAGGCGTAATCAATACCGACAAATGATGCATTACCAATGAAACTACCACGAAGCATTTTAACCGTCTCATCCATTCGCAATATGCCTGATGCCATTGGAAATAAAATATCCAACAAAGACATTATTAAAACCGTTCCTTTCAGCGTTAATCTTTATTCATCTCAGCACATCTGACAATCAGCCCACTCAATCACCAACAACAACCAATCAAAGAAAGGATTCAACCCATGCTAATTCTTAAAAACTTTGTCGCCGTCGACTGGCGTGCAGGAAAAGACAAAATCTATTTCTTTTTCAAGGACAGCAATACATATTCCGAGTTCGATATCGCCGAAGACAAAGTCGCCGACGGATTCCCTCGGGAAGTGACCGCCGCGGACTGGCACGACTTCCATCCCCATGCGAAAAACCTGCGCTTCGGGTTCACCACAACGGGTTTCGAACCCACCCGGAATTTTGGAATGGATTCGGACATATTGTGGCTGTTCTACTTTGACAATGGCGTACCCATGGTGTGCAAGTACGATCAGGATGCCCGTCAGGTCAATAGAACAGATCGTGTCGCCGACTCATCCTGGCACTTGTTACTTCCTTACTTTGATCGCATCGTAGCCGGCACATGGCGGGAGAGCGCGCTCAATCGGCGCTCATTCAGATTCATCCTGAACGACGGAAATGCCATAGAACTGGATTTACTTAGAAAACAATTGATCCATCATGCCATCAGTGAAAAGACCTGGCCCGGACTGGCACCCTATAAACACCGGATCATTACCGCCGTGCAGAACGACCGCAGTTTAGCCAACAGCCATTTCTACGTATTTCTGACCCAGAATGAATATCTACGATACGACCTTTGGAACAACGCCCTGGAGGCCGGCCCAATGAAAGTCGATGACACGAATTGGCCAGGCCTGCCACAAATTTGAAGGCTGCCCCTCTACGAGTGGTCGACCAAAGGGAAGTACGAAGTGGGTCAATCAGTTATCAAACAAAAACAAACAACCCTCAACACGACGAACCTGGAGTTGATTGACTTTACTGAACTATTAACCCCACCCATAACCCAATCAAACGGACTAAACCATGCCAAAACTGAAGAACACCGTCGCCGTCGACTGGCGAGACGGAAAAGACAAGATTTACTTCTTCTTCAAAGACACCGAAACTTACTCTCGCTTTGATATAGCTGCGAATGGGATTCTTCCCGAGTACCCCAAAAGCGTCTACGGCAACTGGGGGGAATTCGCGCCACACGTAAAAAACCTGCGTTTTGGATTCACGGGTGCAGGCAACGGCCATGCAAAAGATACACTTTGGCTATTCTATTACCAGGATAACACTCCGATGGTATGCGAGTATTCTCAGGATAGTGACAGCGTTGTATCCAGTAAACCAGTTTCCCAAACCAAATGGGCAGCACTGCATCCTCACTTCGATCGAATTGTTGGAGTCAGATGGATATCTGAACCAAACCAATTTCGGGTGCTATTGAGAGATAATTTTGTGCTTGACTTCAACGTGCTCTTTAATCGTCTCACAAAGCTATCACTTCAAAAAGCCGGCTGGGAGAAGCTAGAAAAATACAAGGATAGCCTGATGACTGCGGTGCTGGACGACACCCCTGCTTTCCACAGCACTTTCTACATTTTCCTCACCAACGGCCAATATTTCAGGCACCAGAGCATCGATGCTTTGACTGGCCCATTCGATGTAAATGAAGGTAACTGGCCTGGCCTGAGATCAAACTGAATACGGGCAACCCTTCACTCAGCCATTTCGATTATTCGCCACACCTGAAAGGAATCAGACCATGTCAAAACTTGAAAATTTTGTTGCCTTTGACTGGCGCTCAGGAAAGGACAAAATTTATTTCTTCTTCAAAGATACCAATACGTACACTCGATTTGATATTGCACAGGGATGGGCAGCCATGGGCTTCCCTAAAGCCATCAACCATAGTACCTGGCATGATTTTCACGTAAATGCAAAAAACCTGCGCTTTGGCTTTACCACTAAACTTGACATACTACTTACTCCATACATCACCAAATCCCGCGATATTCTTTGGCTGTTTTATTATCAAGGCACCACACCCCGGGTCTGCGAGTACGATCAAGAAACTGATAAAGTATGGAGCGACCGCAAGCTTGCCGATACTCACTGGCACCCAATTCTTCCGTATTTCGATCACATTATCGCAGGCACATGGTGGGATATCACCGTTGAATGGATAGGAGAACCTAATCCAATACGATTCCTTATGGACAATGGATATTCCCTGAGTCTTCAAAGGGGAAACTTGACGGTTGAAACCATCAACGAAATGACTTGGCGAGGCCTGGAGCCTTACAAGCATCGAATGATTACCGCAGCACAAAATGATCGGACACTTGCCAGTAGTCACTTCTACATTTTCCTGACCAATGACGAATACCTCGTCTACAACATGCCGGAAAACAGAGTCATGGGCTGTTACCCGGTCAACGACGAGACATGGCCCGGCCTGCTGCGCGACTGAGCTTCATCACAGACCATGGCAGACTTGCGTGGCGGTTAATCACCGGTTAATCGCCACCCTCCATCGTGCACCTCACATGCACACGGACAAGCCTCAACCATGCGTCGATTCTTTTTATTTTTTGTTCTCCTGATCTCGGGTCTGGCCCATGCGGGGACAAACCCGTTCGAAACCAAACCTGACTTTCTTCCCGTCGGAAAAGCCTTCATTTTCACCTCCGAACGCCTGGACTCCGGCGAAACACAACTTTATTGGCAGATCGCCGATGGTTACTACCTGTACCAGCAGCGCCTGAAATTTGATGGTTTACCCGAGCAGCACAAGCCGGCATTGCCCGAGGGCGAATCCCACAGCGATGAGTTCTTCGGTGAACAGCAGGTCTATCGCCAGGGCCTGGAGCTGAAAATTCCGGCGGGCGCCACCGGGCAAATCAAGGTGGGTTTCCAGGGCTGTGCCGATGCCGGTCTGTGTTATCCGCCGCAAACCCAGGTCGTGGATCTGGGTGGAATAGCTGCCACCTCCGCGCTAGACGAAGCGCCGGACCAGGCTTTGGCCAGTGGCCTGCAGCAACGGGCGCTGGGCTGGAGTCTGCTGGTATTTTTCGGTCTGGGCCTGTTGCTGGCCTTCACGCCTTGCACGTTGCCGATGTTGCCGATTCTGGCCGGTTTGATCGTTGGCAGCGGCGCCACGCCCAAACGTGGTTTTGCGCTGGCGGCCAGCTATGTCGTGAGCATGGCACTGGTGTACGCGGCGATGGGTGTGCTGGCGGCGATGCTCGGTGCTAACCTTCAGGCGCTGCTGCAAAATCCTTGGTTGCTGGGCACTTTTGCCGCGGTGTTCGTGTTACTGGCGTTGCCGATGTTCGGCTTCTTCGAACTGCAATTGCCAGTGGCCGTTCGTGATCGCCTGGAGAATGTCTCGCGCAATCAGCGCGGTGGCAGTCTGGTCGGTGCGGGTGTGCTGGGAGCCGTGTCCGGTTTGCTGGTGGGCCCGTGCATGACCGCCCCTCTGGCCGGCGCGTTGCTCTATATCGCGCAAAGCGGCAATGCGCTGCACGGCGGGCTGATTCTGTTCGCCATGGGCGTCGGCATCGGTGTGCCACTGTTGTTACTGGTAACCGTAGGCAATCGCTTCCTGCCCAAACCCGGCGCGTGGATGAACCTGCTCAAAGGCGTATTCGGCTTCCTGTTCCTGGCCACCGCATTGCTGATGCTGCGCCCGGTGCTGGATGAATCCCTGTGGATCGGGTTGTGCGGCGCCTTGCTGGTGATCGCCGCGTACAGCAGCTGGCGTCAGGCCTCGGGTTTCAGTCGAACCGCCCACGTGTTCGGTGCCGGTTCTTTGTTGCTGGGGTTGTGGGGCAGCTTGCTGATGATCGGTGCCGCTGGCGGCAGCGACGATCTGCTCAAGCCATTGCAGGTCTACAGTGCCTCGAACGAGAGCAGTGTCGCCCGCCCCGTCGGCCACGACGCCTTCACTACGATCAAGGACCCGGCAGCGCTGCAACGGGAGCTCGACGCGGCACGGGCACAGGGCCAATGGGTGCTGCTGGACTACTATGCCGACTGGTGTGTGTCGTGCAAAGTCATGGAAAAACGGGTATTCGGCAAAGCCGAGGTGCTCGACGCCTTGAGCGATGTGCGCTTGCTGCGACTCGATGTCACCGCCGACAATGCCGCCAGCCGTGAGCTGCTCGGCCGTTACAAGGTGCCGGGGCCGCCGAGCCTGCTGTGGATCGGCGCCGATGGCGAGGAGCGCCGCAGTCAGCGCATCACCGGTGAGGTCGATGCCGCTACTTTCCTGCAACGCTGGACCACTACCCGAGACGCCCGTTAATGCTGACCTTTACCCTCGGCACCTTTGCCATCGCGCTTAATCACCTGTTGTTGATCAGTGCGCTGGTGCTGGCAACTTTTGTCGGTTGGCGAGTGGCCAAGCGCGGCGGCGAAAATCCCGAGTCGGCGCTGTTCAGCCTTTTTCTGCTGGGCATGCTGGCCGCTCGCATCGGTTTCGTGGCCGTTTACTGGGCACACTATCGTAGCGACCCGTGGCAAATCATCGATCTGCGCGATGGCGGTTTCCTCGCCTGGCCCGGAGTCATCGCCGTGCTGCTCGCCACCTTGTATCGCGGCTGGCGACGCCCGGGCCTGCGCCGCCCGCTGGGTTTTGGCGTGGCCAGCGGACTGGCGTTCTGGTTGCTGGCCACTTTCTCACTGAGCATTTACGAGCAAGGCACCCGTCTACCGCAAGTCACCCTGAAAAATGCTGCCGGACAAACCGTGCAACTGGCCGACTATCAGGGCGGCCCGTTGGTGATCAATCTATGGGCCACCTGGTGCCCGCCGTGTCGCCGGGAAATGCCCGTGCTGGAAAACGCCCAGCAACAGCGGCCGGACCTGACATTCCTGTTCGTCAATCAGGCTGAAAGCATGCAAAGCGTCGCAACGTTCCTGGAAACCCAGGGCCTGAGCCTGTCCAACGTGCTGTTCGACGGCGGCGGTCGCCTGGGCCAGGCCGTTGGCTCCATGGCATTGCCGACCACGCTGTTCTACAGTCCCGAGGGCCGCCTGCTGGCCAGCCACCTGGGCGAATTGTCGGATGCCAGCCTGGCCCGCGCCCTGGAAAATTTCGACACCCCAAATTCTGCCACACCGGCCAATACCTCAAGGAAACTGCCATGTCCCGCCTCCGCCACCTGCTGACCCTGAGCCTCGGTGCAGCCCTGCTGCACCTGCCATCGCTGCAGGCCGAAGAGTTGCCCGACGCGATCAAGAAGATCGAAGCCAAAGGCGCGAAAATCGTCGGCCAGTTCGACGCACCGGACGGGTTGCGCGGTTATGCCGCGCAATACCAGAACCGCGGCATGGCGCTGTACCTGACGCCGGATGGCAAGCATGTACTGCTGGGCAATCTTTACGATGCCGAAGGGAACGACCTCAGCAGCGCCCCCCTGCAAAAACTGGTGTACGCGCCAATGTCCAAGGAAGTCTGGGCCAAGATGGAAGCGAGCAACTGGATCGGCGACGGTAACAAGGATGCGCCGCGCGTGGTGTACCTGTTCAGCGATCCGAACTGCCCGTACTGCAACATGTTCTGGGAGCAGGCGCGGCCCTGGGTCAAGGCCGGCAAGGTGCAACTGCGGCACATCATGGTCGGCATCATCCGTGAGGACAGCCCCGGCAAGTCCGCCGCGCTGCTTGCCGCCAAGGACCCGCAAAAGGCCCTGGAAGAACACGAAAAAGCCGGCAAGAGCAGCTCGCTCAAGGCCTTGAAAGAAGTGCCACCGCAAATTCAGGAGAAACTCACAGCCAACATGCAACTGATGGAAGAACTGGAGCTGTCGGCCACTCCGGCGATTTTCTACATGGACGCCAAGGGTGAATTGCAACAGCAGCAGGGGGCACCATCACCGGATAAGCTGGTGGAGATTCTCGGGCCGAAGTGATCCCACACGCCCATCGTCGCAACAGCACCTGGAGCCGACCGCTCCGAGCAGCGTTGCGACGATAGGGTTGGAGACAGCGACTAGTTTTTTCGAGCCAGAAACTTCAATAGCGCCGCGGTCACGTACTCGGGGTTCACCGCAGCCCGCAATCAGATGGAACGTGAGCCACAAGGAGAGTTTCAGGAAAAGGCTGTCACTTTGCGAGCTGAGCCGCAGGTTCGACCGGGGGGACCGGCACCAGCGCAATCTTGTACGGTTGGAAAATCCTCAGCATCTGGCCGTTCTCGCGCAAGTCTTGCAACACCTTGGCAAAGGCCTCGCCGCTGATGGGCCCGGACGGACGCAAAATGGCGTAGTGGTGATAAATCTGATCGACACGCTGGGACACCAGTAACTCGTCGGCAACTTTTTCGTTACGCAACAAGTAGTCGCTCAGATAGGAGCGTGTGACCAGGGCAATGTCGGCGCGGCCACGCAATACCATCAGCAGATTGCTGTCGTGGGAATAGGTCAGCGTGCCATTGTAATTCTTCGCGAGGAGCTGGGGGTCGGCATTGAAGTTGGCGAATTCGTAATGGTAGCCACTGAACAGTGCCAGGCGCTTGCCGGTGAGATCGGTAAAGTAGCTTTGCTGGCGCTCGGGCAGACGTTGCGCGACGAAGATTTCCGCATCTTCGAGCCCCATATCAACGGCGACATGGGGAATATTTTCCCAACCCCAGGCAGGATTCTCGAAGATCGCCATGTCGACCCGGCCCTGCCTGAAGTCACCGAAGCGCCGAGGAATAGAGGTGGGGACCAGGACGAAGCGATAATCGCTTTGTACTGTATTGAGTGCCTCGACCAGTTGCGGCAACAAGCCGGTGTCGACGCCGGACTCCGGGCGCACGGTGTAGGGCGGAAAGTGCGCAGCGCCAATGCGCACCAATTGCGCAGCATGCGTCGGCACCAGTGAGAACACCCCTAGCGTCGCCAGCAAAAGCCGTGCGGCCGGCCGAAATGGCGAACCCATCAACAACCCACTCCTCAATAAAACAGCATCAATGCATTCAAGCCAGGCGGTTTTGCCCAGTTAGCCAGTTTCCTGCCGGCCAATACAAGCCTATTGCTGATCCTTCATCACCAGAATCAAAGCCTCTTGGGCCAATTGATCGACGCTCATACTGCCGTCAGGGCGAAACCAGGTGATGGTCCAGGACAACGCACCGGTGAGGAATCGGCGAGTGACAAACACATCGCCATGAATGAAACCGGCGGTCTTGGCCTCACCCAGCACCTCAAGCCAGATGTCTTCATAGATATCTCGTAGTGCCAGCACCTTGGCCTGGCCCTCTTCGGACAGCGAACGCCACTCGTAGACCAGTACCGCCATGGCTTCGCCGCTGCCACCCATGATCGACTGCAATTCACAGCGGATCAGCGCCAACACGCGCTCGCGCACATTGCCGGCCTCGGCGATGGCGGCACGCATCAACGCGGTGTTGTAGCGAATGGTCTCTTCCATCACCGCGCGCAGGATCTCGTCCTTGCTCTTGAAGTGATGAAAAATACTTCCGGACTGAATGCCCACCGCACCGGCCAGGTCGCGTACGGTGGTGCGTTCATAGCCTTTGTTGCGAAACAGGTGAGCGGCTACTTGCAACAGCTTGCCGCGGGCGCTGTCCGGGTCAGTGAGTTGGCTGCTGTCCACCAATTGGCGCATGACCTTCAGGGCTTTTTGCTCGTCCACCCATTATCTCCTACAGTCGATCAATCGTTGACGCCCGATCCCCGGAAACTCTGGGGTTGCGCCGGCAATTTAAGCTGACCGATGCAACCAAGCAAGCGCTTGGCAGAAGAAAACCCAGCCATTTACAAACCAAGCGCTTGCTTGGTAATGTCGATGCACTTCGGTGGGAGGTGGTTATGGAACGGACTGCGCCAAAAACTGTTCGCATCGGTTGCGCCAGCGCCTTTTGGGGTGACACCTCGACTGCGGCAGCGCAATTGGTCGAATGCGGGCATCTGGATTATCTGGTGTTCGACTATCTGGCCGAAATCACCATGTCGATCATGGCCGGCGCACGCATGAAAGATCCCCAGGCTGGCTATGCGGGCGACTTCATAGAAGTCCTCACGCCCTTGCTGGCACAGCTCGCAGAACAAAAAATCCGCGTCATCAGCAACGCCGGCGGCGTCAACCCCCTGGCTTGTGCAGCAGCCTTGCAGGCAGCCTGCGACAAGGCGGGCGTAGCACTGAAAATCGCCGTGCTGCTGGGTGATGACCTGCAACCGCAGTTCAAACGACTGGGCAGCCTGGGTATCGAGGAAATGTTCAGCGGCGCACCGCTGCCACCCTTGTGCGTCTCGACCAACGCCTACCTCGGCGCGCCGGGCATCGTCGAAGCCCTGCGCCTGGGTGCGGACATTGTGATCACCGGGCGTGTGGTCGACAGCGCCGTGGTCAGCGCCGCCCTAGTGCATGAGTTCAACTGGTCGTGGCACGACTACGACAAATTGGCCCAGGCGGCCCTGGCCGGTCATATCATCGAATGCGGCGCCCAGTGTACCGGTGGCAACTACACCGATTGGCGCGATGTTACGGACTACGAACACATCGGTTTCCCCATCGTCGAAGTCAGCGCCGACAGTCAGTTCATCGTCAGCAAGCCCGCAGGCACAGGCGGCCTGGTCACGCCGCTGACGGTGGGTGAGCAGATGCTCTATGAAATTGGCGATCCTCGGGCCTATCTGTTGCCCGATGTGGTGTGCGACTTCACTCAAGTCAGGCTGGTGCAACAGGGCAAGAACGCGGTGCAGGTACACGGTGCCAAAGGCTTGCCACCTACCGCCCAATACAAGGTCAGCGCCACCTGCCCGGACGGTTTTCGCTGCACGGCCAGTTGCCTGATCGCCGGTATCGATGCCGTCGACAAGGCACGCCGGGTCAGCGAAGCCATCATCAACAAGACCTCGCAAATGCTCAGTCAACGCGGCTGGGCGCCGTACAGCGAGGTGAACATCGAGTTGCTGGGCAGCGAAGCCACCTACGGCCCCCACGGCCAGCGCCAGGACAGCCGCGAAGTGGTGATCAAGATCGCAGTGCGCCATGCCAGTAAACACGCGCTGATCCTTTTCTCCCGGGAAATTGCCCAAGCGGCCACTGGTATGGCGCCGGGGCTGACCGGGATTGTCGGTGGCCGGCCGACGGTATATCCGCTGATCCGGCTGTTCTCGTTCCTGATCGACAAGAACGCCTGCCAGCTGGAAATCGACCTCAGCGGTGAGCGCCATCCGTGCGCCCTGCCCACCCTCGATGTGCTCGACAGCAACGACTTGCCCGCACCCTTCGCACCGCCAAAGCCCGCGGGGCCGGCCGACGCCAGCGTGGCCCTGGTCAAACTCGCCGTCGCGCGCTCCGGCGACAAGGGCAATCACAGCAACATAGGTGTCATGGCCCGCGAGCCCGAATACCTGCCGTGGATCGCCGAAGCGTTGACCCCGGAGGTGATCGTCGACTGGATGAATCACGTCCTCGATCCGGTCCACGGACGGGTGGAACGCTGGTATCTGCCTGCCAGCCACAGCCTGAATTTCCTCCTGGAGAACGCCCTCGGCGGTGGCGGTATCGCCAGCCTGCGGATTGATCCACAAGGCAAAGCCTTCGCCCAGCAACTGCTGGAAATCCAGATTCCGGTGCCACAGAGCATCGCCGACCAAGTCAAGTAGAGGACTGCCGCCATGGCCTACGATTCGATTTTCAAAGCCGATCTGTTTGCCGGCCAAAACATCATCGTCACCGGCGGCGGCAGTGGCATCGGACGCTGCACCGCCCATGAGCTGGCGGCCCTCGGCGCCCACGTGCTGCTGGTCGGGCGCAACGCCGACAAGCTGAAGAACGTCGCGGCTGAAATTGCCGAAGACGGCGGCCAGGCCGATTGGGCCGTTTGCGATATTCGCGAGGAAGAGCCGGTCAAACATCTGGTCAGCGAACTGATCGGCAAACACGGCCCCATCCATGGCCTGGTCAACAACGCCGGCGGCCAGTATCCGTCACCCCTGGCCTCGATCAATCAAAAGGGCTTCGAAACCGTGATGCGCACCAATCTGGTCGGCGGTTTCCTGATGGCCCGGGAAGTGTTCAACCAGTCCATGAGCAAACACGGCGGGGCCATCGTCAACATGCTCGCCGACATGTGGGGCGGCATGCCCGGCATGGGCCACTCCGGTGCCGCACGCTCGGGCATGGACAACCTGACCAAGACCGCTGCGTTCGAGTGGGGTTATGCCGGGGTTCGGGTCAACGCCGTGGCGCCGGGCTGGATCGCTTCCAGCGGCATGGACACCTACGAAGGTGCGTTCAAGGCGGTGATCCCGACCTTGCGCGAACATGTACCGCTCAAGCGCATCGGCACCGAATCGGAAGTCAGCGCCGCGATCGTTTTCCTGCTCAGCCCGGCGGCGGCCTTTGTCAGTGGCAGTACGTTACGCATCGATGGTGCCGCCAGCCTCGGCGGGCGCGCCTGGCCGATTCACAAGGCGAAAAACAGCGAGTCGTACAACGGTTTCCACCGTGCCTATTTACCGGATGTGCTGCAGCTCGATGGCCGCCAGGACAAGGAATAACCCATGACGGTGATTGAGTCGCAAGTGGACCCTTTCAGCGAACAGTTCGCGCGCAATCGCGCGGCAATGCTCAGCGCCATCGAGCAAGTCCGCGAGCTGGAGCAGAACCTGCTGAACAAAGCGGAGCAAGCCCGGCCGAAATTCGAAAAGCGCGGCCAGTTGTTGCCGAGAGAACGCCTCAACCTGCTGCTGGACCCCGGCGCGCCGTTCCTCGAACTGGCGAGCCTGGCCGGCTACAAATTGCACGACGACAAGGACGGCAGCTCGGCCGGCGGTGGCTTGATCGCCGGGATCGGCTACGTGTCCGGTGTGCGCGTGCTGGTGGTGGCCAACAACAGCGCGATCAAGGGCGGGACCATCTCTCCCAGTGGCCTGAAAAAATCCCTGCGCCTGCAACAGATCGCCATGGAAAACCGCCTGCCAGTAATTACCCTCGCCGAAAGCGGCGGCGCCAACCTCAATTACGCGGCGGAGATTTTCGTCGAAGGCGCGCGCAGCTTTGCCAATCAGGCGCGCATGTCTGCCATGGGCTTGCCGCAGATCACCGTGGTACACGGCTCGGCCACGGCGGGTGGCGCCTATCAGCCGGGCTTGTCGGATTACGTGGTGGTGGTGCGTGGCAAGGCCAAGCTGTTTCTCGCCGGCCCGCCGCTGCTCAAGGCCGCCACTGGTGAGGTTGCCACCGATGAAGAACTGGGGGGCGCCGAGATGCACGCACAAACCGCCGGCACCGCCGAATACCTGGCCGAAAACGATGCCGACGGCGTGCGCCAGGTGCGCGAGATCGTCAGCCTGCTGCCGTGGAACGAACAGCTGCCGCCCCTGGCGCAACGGCACTGGGAGGAACCGCTGTACCCCATCGACGAACTGTTGGGGCTGATTCCGGACGACCCGAAAAAGCCCTATGACGTACGCGAAATCATCGCCCGCATCGCCGATGCGTCGAACTTTCTCGAATTCAAGGCCGAGTTCGATCAACAGACCGTTTGCGGTCACCTGCGGATTCAGGGCCGCGCCTGCGGCTTCATCGGCAACAACGGCCCGATCACCCCCAAGGGGGCAAGCAAGGCCGCACAGTTCATCCAGCTGTGCGACCAGAGCAAGACACCGCTGCTGTTCTTCCACAACACCACAGGCTTCATGGTCGGCACCGAGTCGGAACAGCAAGGCGTGATCAAGCACGGCGCCAAGATGATTCAGGCCGTGGCCAATGCACGGGTGCCGAAACTGACTGTGGTGGTCGGCGGCTCCTACGGTGCGGGCAACTACGCGATGTGCGGCCGCGGTCTGGACCCGCGCTTCATCTTCGCCTGGCCCAACAGCCGCACCGCCGTCATGGGCGGCGCGCAGGCAGGCAAGGTGCTGCGCATCGTTACCGAAGCCAAGCAGGCCAAGGACGGCCTGGTGCCCGACCCGAAAATGCTCGACATGCTTGAACAGGTCACCGCGCAGAAACTCGACAGCCAGTCCACGGCGCTCTATGGCAGCGCCAATCTGTGGGACGACGGTTTGATCGACCCGCGCGATACCCGGACCTTGCTCGGTTACTTGCTCGATATCTGTCACGAGGCCCAAGTGCGGCCGCTGCAAGCCAACAGTTTTGGTGTAGCCCGCTTCTGAGGGCGATCAAAGGAGAACAATAAAAATGATCTTCACCCAGGAACACGAAGCACTGCGTCGCACCGTCCGCCAATTCGTCGAGCACGAGATCAACCCTCATGTCGAAGAATGGGAAAAGGCCGGGCGCTTTCCGATCCATGAGATCTTTCGCAAGGCTGGCGACCTCGGCCTGCTGGGGATCTCGAAACCGGAAAAGTTCGGCGGCATGGGGCTGGACTACAGCTATTCGATCGTCGCTGCCGAAGAGTTCGGCACCATTCATTGCGGTGGTATTCCGATGTCCATCGGCGTGCAGACTGACATGTGCACCCCGGCACTGGCCCGCTTTGGCTCCGATGACTTGCGCGAAGAATTTCTGCGACCGGCCATCAGCGGCGAGCAGGTCGGCTGCATCGGCGTCTCCGAAGTCGGGGCCGGTTCCGACGTCGCCGGACTGAAAACCACCGCGCGAAAGGACGGCGACGACTATGTGATCAATGGCAGCAAGATGTGGATCACCAACTCGCCAAGCGCCGATTTCATCTGCCTGCTGGCCAACACCTCGGACGACAAACCGCACATCAACAAGTCGCTGATCATGGTGCCCATGAACACCCCGGGTATCAGCCTGAGTTCGCACTTGGACAAACTCGGCATGCGCAGCTCGGAAACCGCCCAGGTGTTTTTCGACAACGTACGCGTGCCGCAGCGCAATCGCATCGGCCATGAAGGCGCAGGCTTCATGATGCAGATGCTGCAGTTCCAGGAAGAACGCCTGTTCGGCGCGGCGAACATGATCAAGGGCCTGGAATACTGCGTCGACAGCACCATCGAGTATTGCAAGGAACGCAAGACCTTCGGCAATGCGCTGATCGACAACCAGGTGATCCACTTCCGCCTGGCAGAACTGCAAACCGAAATCGAATGCCTGCGCGCGCTGGTCTATCAGGCCACCGAGCAATACATCAAAGGTCAGGACGTTACGCGCCTGGCGTCCATGGCCAAGCTCAAGGCCGGGCGGCTGGGCCGCGAAGTCAGCGACAGTTGCCTGCAGTATTGGGGCGGCATGGGCTTCATGTGGGACAACCCGGTGGCCCGGGCCTACCGGGACGTGCGCCTGGTGTCGATCGGCGGCGGCGCCGACGAGATCATGCTGGGGATCATCTGCAAACTCATGGGCATCCTGCCGGGGAAAAAGAAATGAACAATCTGCCGGTTTGTCAGACCTTGCTGCTGGAGCTGCACAACGGCGTGCTGCACATCACCCTCAACCGCCCGGAATGCCGCAATGCGATGAGCTTGCAGATGGTCACCGAATTGCGCTCGGTGGTGGCCTCGGTACGCGATAAACCAGGGGTTCGCGCACTGGTGATCGGCGGTGTCGGTGGACATTTCTGTGCCGGTGGCGATATCAAGGACATGGCCAACGCCCGCGCGCAGGGTTCGAACGCACATCGCGATTTGAACCGGGTATTCGGTGCGCTGCTGCAAGAAGTTCAACACGCGCCGCAAGTGGTCATCACGGTGCTGCAAGGCGCAGTGCTCGGCGGTGGCCTCGGCCTGGCCTGCGTCAGCGATATTGCCCTGGCCGACCATCAGGCGCAGTTCGGCATGCCGGAAACCAGCCTGGGTTTGCTGCCGGCGCAGATCGCGCCATTCGTGGTGCAGCGAATCGGCCTGACCCAGGCCCGCCGACTGGCCCTGACAGCGGCCCGTTTCGATGGCACCCAGGCCCGGCGCCTGGGGCTGGTGCATTTTGTCGAACACGACCCGCAAGCTTTGGCCGAGCGTCTGGACGAGGTGTTGGCCCATGTCCTGTGTTGCGCGCCGCAAGCCAATGCGGCGACCAAGAAGCTGTTGCTGGCCAGTGCCGGACAACCGTCCGATGCGCTGCTGGATGAAGCAGCGCAGTGGTTCAGCGAGGCGGTGACGGGGCCTGAAGGTGTCGAAGGGACCATGGCTTTCATGCAGAAACGTAAACCGGGGTGGGCCTCTTAAAAAGCATCGCGAGCAAGCTCGCTCCCACAGGTTTTGTGAACGACAAAAATCCCATGTGGGAGCGAGCCTGCTCGCGATGAGGCCCAAACAGTCATCGCAAATTTTAGAGAGCCACCCCATGCCCGCGATCAAGAAAATCCTCATCGCCAACCGCGGTGAAATCGCCTGCCGCATCCAGCGCACCGCCCAGGCCTTGGGCTACCGCACAGTCGCCGTATTCAGCGATGCCGACGCCGACGCCCTGCATGTACAGATGGCCGACGAAGCGGTCAACATCGGCCCGCCCCCGGTGCAACAGTCCTACCTGAACATCCCGGCGATCATCGACGCCGCCCGCCGCACCGGCGCCGATGCGATCCATCCCGGCTACGGCTTCCTCTCGGAAAACGCCGGCTTCGCCCTCGCCTGCCAGGATGCCGGTCTCACCTTCATCGGCCCAAGCCCTGCAGCCATCAAATTGATGGGCAGCAAGCGCCTGTCGAAAATCGCCATGATCGACGCCGGTGTGCCCTGCATCAAAGGCTATCAAGGCGCCGAACAGGACGATACGACCCTGACCCGCGAAGCCGAACGCATCGGCTATCCGCTGATGATCAAAGCCAGTGCCGGTGGCGGTGGTCGCGGCATGCGCCTGGTGCACGAGGCAAGTGATTTGCTCGAGCAGATTCGTACCGCGCGCTCCGAAGCCCTCAATGGTTTTGGCAGCGCCGAGCTGATCCTCGAGCAGGCCTTGATCGACCCTCGCCATGTCGAGGTCCAGTTGTTTGGCGACCAGCATGGCAACCTGGTCTACCTCGGCGAGCGTGATTGCTCGATCCAGCGCCGCCACCAGAAAGTCATCGAAGAAGCGCCCTGCCCGGTCATGACCGCCGAGTTGCGCCAGGCCATGGGCGAAGCCGCGCTCAAGGCCGGACGTGCCGTCAGTTATGTGGGTGCCGGTACGGTGGAGTTTCTGCTCGATGCCCAAGGACAGTTCTACTTCCTGGAAATGAACACCCGGCTGCAGGTGGAACACCCGGTGACTGAACTGGTTACCGGACTGGACCTGGTGGCCTGGCAACTGCACGTCGCCGAAGGGCATCCCCTGCCGTTGCGCCAGGAGCAGGTACAGCTCAACGGACACGCCATGGAAGTGCGCCTGTATGCCGAAGATCCCGCGCAGGGATTCCTGCCGCAAACCGGGCAAGTCACGGCTTGGGAACCGGGAGTGCAGGACGGCATCCGCATCGATCATGGCCTGATCGAAGGCCAGCACATCAGCCCCTTCTACGACCCCATGCTGGGCAAGATCATCGCTCATGGCGCAACACGCGAAGAGGCACGGCGCAAGTTGCTGCGGGCAGTACAGGACAGTGTATTGCTGGGCTTGCACAGCAATCAGCGTCTACTCACGAGCCTGCTGGAACATCCGCAATTTGCCAGTGGCGAATTCAGCACCGGCTTTATCCCACAGCATTTCGTCGAGCATGAGTGCCTCAACCCGGCTCTACCAAGCGCCGAACAGTTGGCCATCGCCGCCGCGTTTTTTTATCTGGCCTCGGCGCAGACTCATCACACCACGCTGGCCGGCTGGCGCAACAACGCCAGCGTACCGCTGCACTACCGTATCGGTCTTGAAGATCAGGTCTGGCCTGTGGCATTGCATGCGCAGCCCGGCGGGTCGTTGCGGATTCAGGCCGCCAGCCGTCAGCTCGACCTGCAGGTCATCCACGACGATGGACGCCAGGCGACCCTGGAGATCGACGGCATTCGCCAACGCCACCACTACCGTCTGGACGCCGGGCAACTCTGGCTGTTCACCCGCCCTGGCAGCCTGCGCCTGGTGGATCGCACTCAGGCACCGGTCAGCAGCCTGGCCAACGTCAGCTCCGGCACCCTCAAGGCGCCAATGGACGGAGCGATCGTCGACGTGCTCGTGCGCGAAGGCAGCCCGGTCACCAAGGGGCAACTGCTGGTTGTGCTGGAAGCCATGAAAATGGAGCATCCGCTGAAATCAGGTATCGACGGCGTACTCAAACGGCTGCAAGTCCAGGTCGGCGACCAGGTGAAAAACCGTCAGATTCTGCTGGAGGTCGAATAAGCCGCTAGGCGCAACGGCCGGGTTTAGCTACGCTCAACGCCTATAGGACGCGGATACCAGGAACCCTGCGATGCCTCACTGGCTGGTCATTGATCTGGAGGCCACCACCGATGAGGGCGGTTGGCCAATCACAGATATGGAAATCATTGAAATCGGCGCCACTCTGGTCGATCGCAAGGGACGTGAGCTGGATCACTTCCAGCGCTTTGTCCGGCCGCTGCGCCGGCCATTGCTGACCCCGTTTTGCCGCGAGCTGACCCACATCACCCAGGCCAGCATCGATGCCGCACAACCTCTGCGCGAGGTCTGGCCTGCGTTCGAGCGCTGGCTCGGCCAGCATCACACACGCCTTGAAGGCTGGGCCAGTTGGGGCGACTACGATCGCAAACAGCTGCTCCTGGAATGGCAGCGGCTGCAACTGGACAGCGTACTGACCCAGGTGACCCACATGAACCTCAAGCAACGCTTCGCCAAGGCCCGAAGACTGGAACGGCCGCTGGGGCTCAATGGCGCCCTGCAACTGGCCGGTATGCAGTTCAGCGGCCAGCAGCACCGGGCGCTGGAGGATGCGCGCAATACCGCACGCCTGCTGCCGCTGGTTCTTCCGCTTTAGACAGGTGACGGCGCCAAGGGCCTTGTGCATACTGGCCGGCCCTTTTCAGCCCTTTTCGAGGAATCGCCCATGTTTAAAGTCAACGAGTACTTCGACGGCACCGTCAAGTCGATCGCCTTTGGCACCGCAGAAGGTCCGGCGACCATCGGCGTCATGGCTCCGGGCGAATACGAATTCGGCACCAGCCAGCGGGAAATCATGCACGTCGTTAGCGGCGCCCTGACGGTCAAACTGCCGGACAGCAACGGCTGGGAAACCTTCGCCGCCGGCAGCCAGTTCAACGTGCCGGCCAACAGCAAGTTCCAGCTCAAGGTTGCCGTCGATACTGCCTACCTGTGCGAATACCGCGGCTAAACCTGCGGATTTTCACCGCGACAAAAAAATGCCCGCGTTCCTGGACGCGGGCATTTTTCGTTCTACCGGGGACTACTCGAGGATCTCGACCGGCATGCCGACTTCGAGTCGACCATTGCTGTCGTTGACCAGATTCTGGCCGAACATTGCGCCATCCGCCTGGGAACGGTACTTCTGCAAGCTTGCCAGAGGCTCGCGATCATCGCTGCGTTCCCCGGTTTGCGGATCGATCGTGGTCAGGATGCAGCGCGAGCAGGGCTTGACCACCCGGAACTCGACCTCGCCGATGCGAATACGCTTCCAGCCATCTTCGGCGTAGGCTTCGCTGCCTTCGATCACAAGGTTGGGACGGAAACGCAACATCTCCAGGGGACGCCCGACCCGTTGCGACAGCTCCTCCAGGGACGCCTGGCCGATCAGCAACAATGGAAAGCCATCGGCGAATGCCACCTGATCGTCATCCTTGCCGTAGCCAGCCTGGGTCGTGCGCGCACGATCGAGCGGCACCTGCACCAGCCGCGTCGGTTTGCCGATGAACTCGCTGACCCAGGCAGCGGCCTCATCACCCGCATCGGGGACCCGCAAGGTGTCGCGCCAGATCGTCACGCCGCGCAATTGAGCGGCACTGCCGGGCAAGGCAACATTGATCGGCGCATGATCGGGCGCCGCAAGGGTCAGCCCCCCTTGAGCATTCCACAATGCCGACAGCTGGCTCATCTGCGCTACCGCTCGCTGGGTCAGGAAACGTCCGCTGGCCTCGTCCACCAGCATCCAGCGTCGATCGCCGTCCAGCCCCAGTTTGTCGAGACTGATCTGTGCCAGTGTCTCGCCCTTGCCCGATTTCAACGGATAACGATAAAGCGCGCTCAGACGCAGCATGGCCAGCTCCTTGTCAGGCAAAAGCGTCACCCTATACGAGCTTCAGCGGCGAATCAAAGCCTGGATGGCGCCAAAGTCCCCTGTAGGAGGCTAATGCTGTTCACTTAAGCGGGCACACACCTTGTGGCGAGGGGGCTCGCCCCCGTTGGGCCGCGAAGCGTCCCCAAAACCTGCCACCGAGGTGTATCAGGTATACCGCGTGTAGTGGTTTACGACTGCTCCGCAGCCGAACGGGGGCGAGCCCCCTCGCCACAAGTGTGCGCTCCAGCTTAAGTGAACAGCATTATCCTGTAGAAGGCGGGGTTATTAGGCTGGCACTTCGTCGAGTATCAGACGCTGGCGCACTACGTCGACGAGTTTGTCCGGCTGGAACTTGGAGAGGAAATCGTCGCAGCCAACCTTCTTGACCATCGATTCGTTGAAGCTGCCGGACAGGGAGGTGTGCAGCACCACGTACAACCCGCGCAGACGCGGATCATTGCGGATCTCGGTGGTCAGACGATAGCCGTCCATTTCCGGCATTTCCGCATCGGTGAACACCATCAGCAGTTTTTCGGTCATATCGATCCCGCTGTCGGCCCAGGCCTTGAGCCTGTTCAAGGCTTTCAAGCCGTCACTGGCGACATGCATCTTCACCCCGAGCTGACCCAGGGTGTCACGCAGTTGCGACAAGGCCACATTCGAGTCATCGACCAGCAGCACTTCGCGGCCACGGGCACGTTCCAGCACCGGGTCGTCGAGCTTTTCCCGGGATACCTTGGCATTGTAGGGGACGATTTCGGCGAGGACTTTTTCCACATCGATGATTTCCACCAGTTGATCATCGACCTTGCTGATAGCCGTCAGGTAATGCTGGCGACCAGCACTGGTGGGTGGCGGCAGGATGGCCTCCCAGTTCATATTGACGATGCGGTCCACGCCCCCGACCAGGAATGCCTGCACGGAGCGGTTGTATTCGGTGACAATAATCGTGCTGCCAGGCCCCGGAACCAATGGACGCATGCCGATGGCCTGGGACAAATCGATGACCGGCAGAGTCTGGCCACGCAGGTTGACCACACCGCAAACGAAAGGGTGACGCTGCGGCATCAGGGTCAACTTCGGCAGCTGCAAGACTTCCTGCACTTTAAAGACGTTGATCGCGAATAATTGCCGTCCGGCGAGCCTGAACATGAGAATTTCCAGGCGATTCTCACCCACCAGTTGCGTGCGTTGGTCTACCGTGTCGAGAATGCCAGCCATCAATGGGCTCCTGGTCTTGTTCGGGTGAATTCACTAAAGATGGTTATCGGCTGTTATCACCGAAGCTTGATCCGCTCTAAAATGCCACGCGCAAGCACTGATGTCACTTTGACATCATGCTTTACTAGCGGCACATTTCATTGGCTGCCCCCGTCGCGCGACCACCGATTACTCGACAGGTTCCGCTGCGTAGGGGATTCCCCTAGCCACAATCAGTTACAACCTGATATTCGCAATATCCAATTGCCATTAATGTGACGCCATTCTCATTGCATGAACGGAGTCAGGCTTTTGTGTGCGATCGCAGCTAATTGGCCTAGCACCCTCTTGTGTTCCCCTGCCCGCTCCATGGCTGGCGGCAGCTCGTTGCCTGGTCTGACTGACAACGGCGAGGTCCCGACCGTCCTCCTCGACACACACGACATCCCCTCATTTGACATGACGTTGTGGAGGTAAGTATGCCGAACGAACGTACACAGTGGGCTCAGCGGCTCCCGGAGTTTCTCGTCGAGGCTGAAACACTCCTGGCTAAAACCGAAGAATGCCTCAGCCACCTGCAATTGATCAGCAACGACAGGGACGCCATCGACTGCATGCTCAACACCCTCCTGAAGCTGGCCAACAAGGCTGATGCCTTGGCGTTGGCAGCCGTTTCGGAGTTTTCCCTGCACATCCATGACCTGCTCAACCACGCCCAGAATCACATTAACCTGCATGACGAAGCGCTGAGCGCCCTGAAAGACTGCCTGACCCTGATTGCCTGGCAGCTCGAACTCATTGACCAGACCACTGGCCAGTTGAGTCTGGACGACAGTGAACAGGTGACCCTGATCGAAGCGTTTGCCGTTCAGGTGGGACAAAGCGGGTTTCAACCGATCAACACCAGACCGCTCGCCCTCGTTTCCTACTCGGAACTGCATGCCTGAACAAACCCGGCTACGCCATGGTTGTGTATCCGGGACGTCGCAATTGCTATGAAACTCGCGTTCGAACATGTCGCAATTGGATACTTCATATTTATGAACGACATGTGTGAACAAACAACTATTGCTTTCGGTAGTTGCGTGTCCATCAACGTCCAGGGTTCAGCCTGGCAGCAACTACTAAAGACCGCAAATAGCCAACCAGCTCATCACACAGTCATGCGTTCCATTTTGGAACCGGCATCCAGGCCAGCCAAAAGCCTGACTATCTGAACAACTATCCCACCGCGACCGACGGTATCTTAAGTGCTATTATGGCGCTTATTAGTTGACGCCAATTATTAGCAGTGTGAATTCAGGCCAGCACAGCCCAAACCAGGTTCATGGCTGATTTGCTGCCGAAAAAGTGTGCCCCGTTGAAGTCGACGCTCCACCTAACAAAAACAGAGACCGTCAATCAGCATGACCGGTCTGCCCGTCAGCGAACACCCAATGGCTCCAACCGCTATGCACGCCAGCCTCAAGTCAATCACCATGCGGCCGCCCAGCCGGGAAAATGCGTGCAGGCTCACGCTTTTTCTATGCATCTGCTCGAGCCTCGGCAGCCTGCTGATCTACATTCGGTCATTGGAGTTGCCCCTCGGGCTTCTGTCGCTCGACATTGCCGCCTTGGGCGGTGTCTGGGTGCAATACCTGCTTTCGCGCAAGTCGATCAAGTTTGAGCCGCAAGAACTGGCCGACCGGCTGCTGCAAGTTCAGGAAAACGAACGTCACCGATTGAGCCGCGAACTGCATGACGATATTGGCCAACTACTGACAGCGGCAAAGCTGCAAAGCGAATGGCTCAAACGCCGGATGCCCGAGGACCTTCAGGGGCAATGCTCGCTTCTGTGCGAGACGCTGGAGGAAACACTGGCCAAAGTTCGCGATGTATCGGCCATTCTCAATCCCCGCCAGTTGGCCAGCCTGGGCCTGGAAGCCAGTCTGCGCGCACATCTGCTCAAGACCCTGGCCAATACGCCAGTGCACTGGAGTCTGGAGTGCCAGCAGCGCTTGACCGGTATACCGGAAGAAATGGCCGTCGCTGCTTTCCGGATCACCCAGGAAGCGGTTACCAATATCCTGCGACACGCCGAGGCGAAAAACCTGCTGGTCTGTCTGCAGCGCCTGCCACAAGGCCTGAAGTTACAAATCAGCGACGATGGTCAAGGCTTTGCACCTGCCATCGACCCAGGCCGTGAGGGACAACGCGGGATGGCCGGGATGACGGAAAGGATTGATCAACTGGGCGGCACGCTGACCGTTATCAGCGAGCCCGGCAAAGGCACTCAGATCGAAGCTCTATTTCCCTGGGCGCCTCGTGCGCTCGAACGGGCCAGTCCGAATAAGGTTATGCATTGACTTGTAATTTACTTCTGGTGGATGACCACTCGCTGATCAGGGCTGGCGTGCGTGCCCTGGTAATGGATCTTCCCGGCTATGCGGTCATCGGCGAAGCCAATGACGGCGCGCAACTGCTCGAAATGGTCGAACAGTTGTCCCCGGATATCGTGCTGCTGGATATCTCCATGCGCCAGACCGGTGGCCTTGAAGCACTGCTACAGCTCAAACGAATCTGCCCGCAGAGCAAGGTGCTGATCCTTTCGATGCATACCGATCCCGCGATCATCATGCAGGCACTGGAGTCCGGAGCCCATGGCTACCTGTTAAAGGACACGACGGCCACCGAACTCGAGCACGCGCTGGAGGCCCTGCGCAACAACGAGCGCTATCTGAGCCCGGCCATCGCCCATACCGTCATCAATCAGGCGTTGATCCGCAATCAGAAACACCCGCCGCAGGCCGCCGACTCGCACAATCTGACGGCGCGCCAGCTGGAAATCCTGCGCCTGATTGTCCGCGGCAAATCCACCCGGGAAATTGCCAGCGGACTGTACCTGAGCGTCAAGACCGTCGAAACCCACCGTTCACAGATCATGAAACGCCTGCAGATTTTCGATGTCGCCGGGTTGGTACTTTTCGCAGTACGCGAACAGATCATCAGTCTGGACGACTAGTCGGCCTCACCCGTACTCAACAACGGCGAGCGCTCGGGCAGATGCACGAGCAGCGCCGCCGGCCGCACCGCAAACCTCAGGCTGTCGCCCTCCAGCGGTTCGCCATCAAGATTGATGAAAAGCCCCTCCGACACCTTGATTTCAACCCATGGCAACCGGGCGCGTACAAACATGCTGTCGATGCCAAAACCTTCGGAAAGCAGATTTTTCAAGGTGCCGACGACTTCCTGCGGCGCAGGCAGGATACTGATATCGAGCAACCCGTCATCCACCAGCGCCTGCGGGCACAACACCCGCCCTCCGCCAGCCTGGCGCCCGTTGCCGATGCCGAGCGCGAGCAGATCGCCGCTCCAGTGGAAATCCGGCCCCTGCAGCTCACCATAAGCGGCATGCAACTCAGCGAAGCGTGAAAGACCGGTAAACAGATAGGCCGCGCCGCCGAGGACTTTCTTCAAGTCTTCGGAAGTGTTCGCCGTGACCAGACTGCCAAAGCCACCTGTGGCCATGTTCAGGAAGATCTGCCCGCCCACCTCCCCAAGGTCGATGGCAGTGGGCGCGGTGTCCATAAGTTCCAGGGCCTGATCGGGCTCCAGGGGCACCCCCGCTGCGCGCGCGAAATCATTGGCAGTGCCCAGAGGCATCAGCACCAGGCTGGCCTTGGTCGATTGCGACGCCATGGCCTCGGCGATATCGCGCAGAGTGCCATCACCGCCACCGGCAATGATCTGTCGATATCCGCCAGCCAAGGCCTCCTCGACCAGCCTTTGCGCGTCCCCGGCCTCCCAGGTCAATCGAACGGCCACCTCCCAACCTTGCTCACGCTTGCTTTCGACCGCCTCACGAACCGCGTCGTTGAGCGCCTGCTTGCCATGCAGAATCAATAAGGCCTTGCGCTCGCTCATCATTGTCGCTCCCGGTTTGAAGGGCATCCGGAGAATGTTGACCACGAAGCGCCCTATAAAAGTTGCAAAAAAAACCAATAATTTGCGTTTGGGTAAATGTGGAAATATGGATGTCGAGATTTTTCTTACAAAACGTGAGGAATCGGCTCAATTGACCACAAATCGGGATTAGTACACTTTGGGCCCAAGGTTTTAGTCATCAGCAAAATCAATACAAGGATGTGCAATGCAAAACCAAACCAACAGGTCACCGGTGATGCAAGTTTTAACACCTGCAGAAAAACGCCCCGACCATCACGACCAGCCCGGCAACAATGTGAAAGCCATCGAAGAAACAGCGCTGGAGCCTCGCATCGCTGAACTGGAAACTCGACTCAGATACATATCCAGAGATGTGGATGAGTTCCATGACGACGTCAAGTCAATCAAATACAGGCTGGCCTATTCCGCTGGCGGAACCGCCGTTGTTCTCGGGCTCCTTGGCTGGATCGCCAATAGCCGATTCGAGCAGATCATTTCATTGATCCTGAGTCATTGAGCGACCAGAAACGCTAAACCCGGTTCAATCACCGGGCTTGCGTGAAAAGGCGGCGGCCGCCATCAGTTGAGGACTTCACTCAGTGGAATGAAGTTGACGATATCGCCCTGCACCAGCGTGCGATCCTCAAGTACTTCAACCAGACCGTCCGCCCAGGCGGCACTGCGCAGTACGCCGGAGCTCTGGTTTTTGTAGATGATTGCCTGACCGTTTTCCATGCGCCCGCGTAAATACTCCCGTCGATTGCCGGGAATCGGCCAGTCAAAGCCTGCCGGCACTCGCACCTTGAGCGGTTCGGTGTCGTTTACGCCTTGGCGGCGCAGGAGATAGGGTCTGGCCAACAAGGCAAAAGTCACCAGCGTCGATGCCGGATTGCCCGGCAACCCAATCACCGGTACGCCACGAAAATGCCCGAATGTCAGTGGTTTCCCCGGTTTGATGGCAAGCTTCCACAGAGACAACTCCCCCTCCTCGCGCAAGGCGATGCCGAGAAAATCCGCCTCACCTACCGATACGCCACCGGTCGAGAGAATCAGGTCGACGTCCTGCATTTCACCCAGTCGGGTACGGGTGGTTTGCAGATCGTCCGGAAGAATTCCCGCATCGACGACTTCACAACCCAGGCGCTGCAACCAACTGCAGAGCAACACTCGATTGCTGTTGTAAATCTGCCCAGGCCCCAACGCCTGTCCCGGTTCGATCAATTCATCTCCGGTGGACAACACCGCAACGCGCACTTTGCGAACCACTTCCAGCCCGGCACATCCCAGGGAAGCGGCCAACCCCTGCTCGATGGGCCCCAGACGCGTGCCAGCCGGCAGCACCAGCTCACCGACGGTAATTTCCTGGCCTTGGGGGCGAATGTTCTGGCCCGGTTTCATGGCCTGGATGAAACGCACTCGCCGATCCGCCTGGGCCTCGGCGTTTTCCTGCATCTCGACGCAGTCGGCACCGGCGGGAACCGGTGCACCGGTAAAGATTCGCGCGCAGGTTCCGGGCTGCAAGGGTTCGGGAGCCTGCCCGGCAAAGATCTTCTGACTGACCACCAGTGGCTCGCCAGCCCAGTCGGCCGTGCGCAAGGCGTAACCATCCATGGCGCTGTTGGGCCACGGCGGCAGATCAAGCGTCGACACCAGGTCTTGCGCCAGCACACGTCCTTGAACCTGAGCCAACGGCAAATGCTCACGCTCGACAATTGGCGTGTCATCGGCCATTTCGAGCAAGCGTGCCAAGGCCACCTCGACCGGCATCAGGCTGCCGGTCTTGCCTGGCTTACCCACGGGATTCACAGGCTGACGCCTGCTTCAAGTGCGGTACGAAATTGCATGGGCGATGCCGCGCATCCAGCTGTTCGGCAAGTATGCCGTCCCAACCGGTGCGTACTGCATTGGTCGACCCCGGCAGGCAGCACACCAGCGTGCCATTGGCCAGGCCAGCCAATGCTCGCGACTGAACGGTCGAGGTGCCGATGTCCGCCACCGATATCTGGCGGAACAGCTCGCCAAAGCCATCGACCTGCTTGTCCAGCAGGCAACTGACCGCTTCCGGTGTGCTGTCACGCCCGGTAAAGCCGGTGCCACCGGTGATCAACACCACTTGCACAACATCATCGGCGATCCAGGTGGCAACTTGCGCACGGATCTTGTACAGGTCATCTTTAAGTATCACCCGGGCAGCCAGGTTATGACCGGCAGCGACCAGCCGATCGACAAAGACCTGGCCCGAGGTATCGGTTTCCAGTGTGCGGGTATCACTGACAGTCAGCACCGCGATGTTGAGCGGTGCGAAAGGTACATCAGCCTTGGCTTTCATAGGCTCGTCCAGTTGTAGGAGAAACAGCCCGGTGTTATATCACAGCGCCCCGTTTTTTCGCCGCCTGCGTGGAGACTTGCAATGACCACCCGTACGAATTTATTGCCTTGTTCCATTTTGCTCCTGGCGGGCGGTCGTGGCCAACGCATGGGCGGCCAGGACAAGGGGCTACTGGACTGGCAGGGCGAACCGCTGATTGCACATCTGCATCGTCAGACCCGCCCTCTGACGGATGACCTGATCATTTCCTGCAACCGAAACCCGCAGCGGTACGCAGCCTATGCCGATCAGTTGGTCCATGACGATGAAGGTGACTTTCCGGGGCCGCTGGCCGGTATTCGCGCGGGCCTCAAAGCCGCGCGTCATCCCCATCTGCTGGTGCTGCCCTGCGATGTACCGCGTGTCGATGCGGCGCTGCTGACCAGCATGCGCGAATCCGCCGGCCAACACCCGGACCAGCCGCTGATGCTTCGCCATGACGAACACTGGGAGCCGCTGCTGTGTGTGATACCTGTAGCGTTGCGGGCTGAATTCGACAAAGCCTGGAATGAGGGTGAGCGCAGCCCCGGCCGACTGATGCGCAAGCTCGGTGCGACCGCCTTGACATGCCCCGACAACGATCCGCGCCTGGCCAACCTCAACACGCCGCAGCTGTTGAGCACTCACCACACTGTGTCAAACTGATACCCAAGGAACTTGCTGGCGCTGTATACGTCTCAAGTTCAGTAACCAAAGAATTCATATTCGGAGACACACTCATGACACAACGGACCCTCGCCACTTTCATGCTTGCACTGGGCCTCGCCACCCTCGCCGGTTGCGCATCGCCAACAGTGATCACCTTGAATGACGGTCGCGAAATCCAGGCAGTCGACACCCCGGACTTCGACCAGGATTCCGGTTTCTACGAGTTCGAACAGCTCGATGGCAAGCAGACGCGCATCAACAAGGATCAGGTTCGTACCGTTAAGGAGCTGTAATTCCTACGAGACACCGGATACAGAAAAGCCCGCTGAATGCGGGCTTTTTCATGGCTGGAGAAAGCAGATCGTCCAGGGTTGATGATCACCATTGCAAGGTGATTTCGCTCTCGAACTGCCTTTCCTGACCTGTTACCGGGTCGATAAACTTCAGCCCCTGGGCCAGCAGCTTCAAAGGATTGGCGTAGTCATCTTCTGCATCCTTGAGTACCACAGGGTAAAACGGATCGTTGCAGATACCGGCCCCCAATGCCGACATGTGCACCCGCAGCTGATGCTTCTTGCCCGTCACCGGGTAAAGCCCATAGCGCCACAGATCTCCGTGCGTTTCCTTGACCTCGACAGCCGTCTCGGTGTTGCTCGCACCCGGGCCTTCCTGCATGCGGAAGAAAGGCTCGCCATCGATGAGGCGGCTTTTGTGAACCAGCGGAAACGAGTGTTGAGGCAAGGCCCGGGCGATGGCCTCATAGCGTTTTTCGATCTGCCGGGTCGGGAACAACGACTGATAAGCCGAACGACTCTGGGGGTTGGCGGAAAACAGCACCAGGCCTGCGGTGTGCCGGTCAATGCGATGCAGCGGTACCAGATGCGGGTTGTCCAATCGACGGATCAAGCGTCTTAGCAGAGTCTGTTCAACGTATTCACCTGCCGGTGTCACCGGAAGGAAATGCGGCTTGTCGGCCACCACCAAGTGCTCGTCCGCATACAGAATCGACTCGATCACCGGGATCGGTTTTTCGTCCGGCACTTCGCGAAAATAGTGAATCCGCAAACCTTCCTTGTAGGCGAGATCCAGGGCGATTGGCTGGCCGTGCCCATCGAGGACACGACCACGAGCGATTCTATCCAGCCACTGTTCACGGCCAATGGCGCTGAAGTGCTCGCACAGGCATTCGAGAACGGTCAACCAAGGCCCCGGTGGCAAATACAACGTGCTGGCCTGACTGTTTGCCGCGCAAAATGATGAAGTGGACATACGACGCTCTAACCCTCAATGCTGAGCGCCATTATCCAGCAGCGGCGTGAACGAGCCTAGAAGATAATCCTCAGGCCGAAATCTGCGTGCGCGCCGCCGCTTCGGTGTATTCCTTGAGCCAGCGCAACACATCGACCGCTTCCCAGCGAGCCGGGTCGTACAATGCATACAACAGACCCTGATAGCCCACGACGTCCAGTTGCCGGTGATAGCCAGCCCGCTGAAACAGGGCCTCGATCTCTGCGAAGCAGGTATTGAAATGGGTTTTGTTGAAGGGCGTCTTACCCTCGGTCACCAGGCCATCCAGACGCAACTCATGGACCGCCTCGCTGACCACGTCCGCAGACATCCGGTTCACGCTGTTCTTCAACTGTTCGACATTGACCACGACTGATCCCTCTCTCGCCCGGCCTTGCCTGCGCATTCCTGACGATCAGGAGCGGCAAACCGGGTATTGCGAATAACTGTATGCGCATACAGTATCCGAACAACACCGGTTAAGCCAAGGGTATCGATCATAAAGTTCGACAGACGGGAGCACCGCCAGCGCATTGCTCAGAGCAGGAATGCCACCAGCTCATCGGCACTGAACGGCCAGCCCAGCTCTGCACCGGTATCAACCCGTCGCAGCACAGGAATGCGCAGGCTATAAGCCTCAAACCAGGTTTCGTCGTCAGCGATATCCACCAGTTCCACCAGCAGGCCGCGCTCGACGAACTCCATCAGCATGGCTTCGGCGACTTCACACAGATGGCAACCAAGGGTGCCGAACAACTGACATTCAGGAAGCATGAGCGCTCAACCAGAAAATTGAGTGACTATTCTAGGCCTGCCCCGAAAAACCGTCGAGCGGTTGAATACTCCCTGCGCCACCATCAAAGGGTCGGGGCGAACAGAGATATCCTGACGCACATCAGTTGCCACTGCCGTCATTTACCGGATGCTCAGGGTTTATTTGCCTCTACGCTTGTAGAGCAGACTTATTCACCGGGGTGATTAGTGTTCAGCAATCTATTGATCATCTTTGCCTCTTCCCTGGTGGTCATCGCCCTGTTCCAGCGGCTTCGACTGCCACCGGTACTGGGCTATCTATGCGTGGGGATGCTGATCGGGCCGGCCGCCTTCAACTGGGTCAATAGAAGCGAAGAGCTGCCGGACCTCGCAGAGCTGGGCGTAGTGTTTCTGTTGTTCTCGCTCGGACTGGAGTTTTCCCTGTCGAAAATGCTCGCAATGCGCCGGCTGGTGTTGGGTCTTGGCAGCCTGCAGATGCTGGTCTCGGCGCTTGTGCTGGGCGGATTACTGATGTTGCTCGGCATTCCTTCCACACCTGCCATGCTGCTCGGCGCCGGCCTGGCGCTGTCCTCTACCGCCATTGTCAGCAAGGAACTGGGCAGCCTCGGCGAAATCTTCAGCAGCCATGGCCAGAATGCCATCGCTGTACTGTTGTTTCAGGACATCATGGCGGTGCTGTTGCTGACCCTGGTCCCGGTGTTCGCCGGCAGTAGCGAGCAGCTCTGGTATTGGGCGCTGCCACTGACCCTGGGCAAAACCGTCGTGCTGTTCGTCGGCCTGCTGCTGGCCAGCCGCTGGTTGCTTCCGCGCCTGTTCCATGAAGTGGCGGCAGCCCGCTCACCAGAACTGTTTGTGTTGCTGGCATTGGTGATTGTGCTGTTGACAGCCTCCCTGACTCACTTGCTCGGCCTGTCTGCGGCCCTGGGGGCATTTCTTGCCGGCATGTTGTTGGGTGAAAGTCATTACCGCCATCAGATCGAAGCTGACCTGCGACCGTTCCGCGACATCTTGCTTGGGTTGTTCTTCGTCAGTATCGGCATGTTGATCGACTTGCAGCTGTTTACCAGCCAAGGCCTGCTGATTCTCGCCCTGACTCTGGGCTTGATGTTGATCAAGGGCTGCGTGGTTGCGCTATTGCTCAAGTGGCGCGGCAGCGACAGTGAAACCGCGTGGCGCAGCGGCCTGGCCTTGGCCCAGGGTGGCGAGTTCTGTTTCGCCTTGATGGCGCAGATGCAGCTGCACAAATTGATGCTCGGCGACCTCGGTGGCCCGTTGCTGTCTGCGACATTCTGCTCGATGTTGTTGACTCCGTTGCTACTGCGCGCAGCTCCACATATCGCCGCTCGCCTGCACCATAAATCCAGCGAAGAAACCAAACTCGAGGAAATCAGCGCACTCAGTGCCGGCCTGAACAACCATGTGGTGATCTGTGGCTATGGCCGCGTCGGTCAAGCAATCGGCCGTTTGCTCAACCATGCCCGGCAACCCTACATTGCTCTGGACAATGATCCCGTGCGAATTCAGGAAGCCGCGGTCGCTGAAAAATGCGTGCATTACGGCGACTCCCGACGTCGTGAATTGCTGATTGCCGCAGGACTTGAGAGGGCAAAGTTGCTGGTAATCGCTGTCGACCGCACGGATGTGGCGCTGCTGATACTCAAGCAGGCACGCCGTTGCCATTCGACCGTACCGATCCTTGTGCGCACCCGTGATGACAGTCGCCAGGCCGAACTCAAGGAGGCCGGCGCCAGCGAAGTCGTGCCTGAATTGCTGGAGTCCAGCCTGATGCTCGCCTCCCAGGCATTGATCCTGTTGGGTCTGTCCGACCAGCAGGTGCAAGTTCATGTCGATCAGGTGCGACGCGACCGCTATCGCCTGCTGCATGGCTTCTATCCGGGCGCCACAGATGAAGAGACCTGACTCAATCCTGACTCACGGCGCCGATCTTGTGAATCGACAGGTCCGCGCCGTAATACTCCTCTTCCTGACTCAGGCGTAACCCATGCAACGCCTTGATCACGCCATACACCGCAAAGCCACCGGCCAGCGCCACGCTCACGCCAAGCACAGTGCCCAGCAACTGACTGATCAGGCTGACCCCGCCCAGGCCGCCCAAGGCACTCTGGCCGAAAATCCCGCAGGCTATGCCGCCCCACGCGCCACACAGACCATGCAACGGCCACACACCCAGTACATCGTCGATGTGCCATTTGCCCTGGGCGGCGGTAAAGCACCAGACAAACAGTGCCCCGGCGATGGCCCCTGTGACCAGCGCACCCACCGGGTGCATCAGGTCCGAGCCGGCGCAAATCGCCACCAGCCCTGCCAATGGACCGTTATGCAGAAAGCCGGGGTCATTACGACCGACGATCAATGCAGCCATCGTCCCGCCGACCATGGCCATCAGCGAATTGACCGCCACCAGCCCGCTGACGCCTTGCAGAGTCTGCGCACTCATCACGTTGAAGCCGAACCAGCCGACGATGAGAATCCACGAACCCAGCGCCAGAAACGGAATGCTCGAGGGGGCGAATGCAACCAGGCGGCCGTCGCGATAACGGCCATTGCGCGGCCCAAGCAACAACACCGCCGCCAGTGCCAGCCAGCCGCCCATGGCATGGACCACCACGGAACCTGCAAAGTCATGAAAGCCGGCACCGAAGCGTTCAAGCAACCAGGCTTGCAAGCCGAAGTTGCCGTTCCAGACCATGCCCTCGAAGAATGGATAGATGAAAGCCACGATCAGCACCGTTGCGCACAGCTGCGGGACAAATCGGGCGCGCTCGGCAATGCCCCCGGAAATGATCGCCGGTATTGCCGCGGCAAAGGTCAGCAGAAAGAAAAACTTCACCAGCCCATAGCCATGGTCGGCATTGAGCACGGCGGCCGGTTGCATGAAAGTCACACCATATGAAATCCAATAGCCTATAAAGAAATAGGCCAGGGTCGAAACGGCAAAATCGCTGAGGATTTTCGACAGCGCGTTGACCTGGTTTTTTTGCCGAACCGTTCCGACTTCCAGAAAGGCGAAACCGGCGTGCATGGCGAGCACCATGACCGCACCGATCAGAATGAACAGTGTGTTGGAACTATGGACCAGACTGTCCACAGCACTTTGCAGGTTTTCCATCGGTTGGCAGACCTCAAGGCTGAAAAAAAGCACCAAAGCAGTTCGCGGCAGCGCTCCATGCACTATGTTGCGGCCTCACGCAATCAGGAGGTTCAACCGGTTGAACCGATTTGGCGCACATATGCTGTCCGGGCAAAACGTGGCCCGCACGGGTGTCCGTATTCGGATTCCGGTACTACGGTTTTACTCAAAGCATGCCCGGCAATAGCGCAACGGCGTAGCTGGCGCACCACGAGATAGCAAAAGTTGTACCAGTCATTTGTACTGAACCTTCATTCAAGGCTCATACTCGAACGATTCAGAAAGCCACCTATGGAGATCCCACATGGCCAGCATCAAGGCAAAGACTGCTCAAGAAATCCTGATGAACGACTTCCAGACTCTGGTCAGCGACACCGAACGCCTGCTGGAGCACACCGCCACCCTGGCCGGTGATCAGGCTGATGAGTTGCGCGAGCAGATCCACGACAGTCTGCTGCGCGCCCGCGAAACCTTGAAATTGACTGAAGACTCCCTGCGCGAGCGCGGCCAGGCTGCCGTTACCGCAACCGAAGACTATGTTCAAGCCAATCCATGGCAATCGGTCGGGATCGCGGCCGGTGTGGGTTTCCTGATCGGCCTGCTGGCCAGCCGGCGCTGATATGGCAATCGGTGAATCCGGCCCGTCCGTGACGGGTACAAGCGCATCATCGCGGCGCCTGGGTGCCGCTTTCCTGGGATTGCTGCACAGTCATGTCGAACTGTTCGGTATCGAACTGCAAGAGCAAAAGGCCCGCACGGTAAGCCTGTTGCTGTTTGCGGGGCTCGCGCTGGTGTTCGCGCTGCTATTGCTGGTGGGGTTGTCGGGACTGGTAATGATCCTGTTCTGGGACACGTATCGCCTGCCCGCCATCATCGGCCTCTGCGTGTTTTATGCGCTCGCCGCGATCTTCTGTGCAATTCGCTTGCGAGCTGCGATTTACGATGAATCCTCACCCTTCCATGGCACGCTCGAAGAGCTGGCCAACGATCGGGAGCGCCTGCTGCCATGAACCTGCCAGAACTGCCACGCAACAGCACGCGCGCAGAAATGCGCAAGACACTGATCCGCCTGCGCATGGAAATGCATCGCCAGGAAATCCGCCATGAATCCCGGCAACTGCTGGAGCCGCTGCAACGCATGCGCGGGATGACGCACAACCTGCAGGAGGGTTTCGGCATCAAGCACGCGCCACTCTGGGGCGTGGCCGCCGTCACTTTGCTGGGATTCCTGACCGGCAAGGGGGCAAAAAACGCTGGCGGCATCAGCACCCTGAGCCGTCTGGTTCGCCTGGGCAATACCCTTGGGCCGCTGATCAAACTGGTGATGCAAGGTTCTTCGCACAGAAACTGACCAGCAGGTTCGACCTGCTTTTCTACCATGGCTGCCAGATGCCTCCTTCTGTCGAGGGGGGCATTGCGGTGTACATGCCCGGGCGGCAGGCACAAATCTGCGGCTCATCGCCTCGACGCTGGCCGGTTACAGTTGCGCTTGCAGGTGCCGTCGCGAAACGGGAAGCTAGGCCATCAGTCACCGGACGGAGAGAACCAGCCTTGGATTGGCACACCCTGCTTACCCGCGAACGCCTCGGAAAGCCTCTGCACAGCCCTGAAGAACTGGGCCGCAGTCCTTTTCACAAAGATCATGACCGCATCATTTTCTCGGGGGCGTTTCGCCGCCTTGGGCGCAAGACCCAAGTGCATCCGGTCTCCAGCAACGATCACATACACACGCGCCTGACCCATTCGCTGGAAGTCAGCTGCGTGGGCCGCTCCCTGGGCATGCGGGTCGGTGAAACCATCCGCAGCTCTCTGCCCGACTGGTGCGAGCCCAGCGACCTGGGAATGGTGGTGCAATCAGCCTGCCTGGCCCATGACATCGGCAATCCACCTTTTGGCCACTCCGGTGAAGATGCTATTCGTCACTGGTTCCAGCAAGCCGCCGGTCGTGGCTGGCTGGATGCGATGAGCGAAACCGAGCGCAATGACTTCCTGAACTTCGAAGGCAATGCACAAGGCTTTCGGGTACTCACCCAGCTTGAATACCACCAGTTCGACGGCGGTACCCGGCTGACCTATGCGACCCTGGGTACCTACCTGAAATACCCGTGGACGGCGAAGCACGCCGACTCCCTGGGCTACAAGAAACACAAATTCGGTTGCTACCAGAGCGAGCTGCCGCTGCTGGAGCAGATCGCCCACAAGCTCGGTCTGCCGCAGCTGGAGGATCAACGCTGGGCGCGTCATCCACTGGTGTACCTGATGGAAGCCGCCGATGACATCTGCTACGCGCTGATCGACCTCGAAGATGGCCTGGAAATGGAGCTGCTGGAATACGCTGAAGTCGAGTCCCTGCTGCTCAACCTGGTCGGTGACGATCTGCCGGAAACCTATCGCCAGCTCGGCCCCAACGATTCACGCCGTCGAAAGCTGGCGATCCTGCGTGGCAAGGCCATTGAACACCTGACCAATGCCGCGGCCCGCGCCTTCGTCGAGCAACAACAGGCGCTGCTGGCCGGTACGTTGCCCGGCGATCTGGTAGAGCACATGCACGGCCCCGCCAAGCGTTGTGTGCTCAATGCCAAGGACATGGCTCGTAAAAAAATCTTCCAGGACAAGCGCAAGACCCTGCACGAAATAGGCGCCTACACCACCCTGGAAATCCTCCTCAACGCGTTCTGCGGAGCCGCGCTGGAACAACACAACGGTCGCACGCCTTCGTTCAAAAGCCGCCGCGTCCTCGATCTGCTGGGCAACAATGCGCCCGATCCCCACGGCTCGTTGCACACATCGTTCCTGCGCATGATCGATTTCATCGCCGGCATGACCGACAGCTACGCCAGTGACATGGCGCTGGAAATGACCGGCCGCTCAAGTCACTGACGAGTGTCGACTGATCAGCCATTTCGCCGTCAGATCTGGCTGATCTCCTTCCTCAAAACCAAATGCACTCAAGGTTTACCGAATCGTCCTACATACCCTGTAGAGCGAACTGATCGCCCGTGCGCTTCTCACACGAAACAATCACCCTCCCTCTGTTCGCCAGATGAAGTGAGTTCTCATGACCGAAAACGATCTGCGTATCTTGCTGGTGGAAGACCATCCATTCCAGCTCAGAGTCACTGGATATCTTCTGGAAAGTTATGGCTTCACCCAACTGACATCCACCGACAGCGCCCATTCGGCGATGCAACAAATGTCCAGGGCGGCACAACCCTTCGATATTCTTTTATGCGACCAATGCCTGCCCGGGCTGTCCGGACTCGACCTGGTCCGATACGCCAGCCAGCAAGGAATGATCAGACAGGCCATCTTGTTGAGTAGTCTGACGAGCGCTGAATTGGACGGACTCAAAAGAACAGCCATCGAACATCAACTGCCATTGCTGGGCTATCTGATGAAACCCCTGGAACAAGCGGAGTTCAGAAGTCTACTGGCCATGACGCCTGTATAAAAACAACGCATTAAAATCCGAAAAAAAACACAACACAACTTGCAAATGAAAACTTTGAATAAACAACCAAAAGCACAAATTATTTCTTAAAAATCTATTTGATACGTAGGTCCATTCTTTTTCACGCGTAGGACTTTTCCTATATTGCCGCCACGGGCTCGCCAGTTCATACGTCCTGCCAACCATCTGAGCTATGGTGCGCGCTTTATTTGAGCTCGCATGGGATTTGAATATGAACTCCGTTTTTATTGTCGACGATCATCCTGTCATCCGCCTGGCCGTTCGAATGTTACTGGAACACGAAAACTACAAAGTCGTAGGCGAGACCGACAATGGTGTCGACGCCATGCAAATGATTAGAGAATGCATGCCTGACCTGGTGATTCTCGACATCAGCATTCCCAAACTCGATGGACTGGAAGTGCTGTCCCGTTTAAACGCCATGAACACACCTTTGAGAACTCTCGTATTGACAGCCCAATGTCCGACCCTGTTCGGCATTCGTTGCATGCAATCAGGTGCGTCGGGATATGTATGCAAACAGGAAGAACTCAGCGAACTGGTCAGCGCTATTAAAGCGGTATTATCAGGATACAACTATTTCCCGAGTGAAGCGTTGAATCCGGCCCGGGGTGATGAGGCGCGTTGCGCCGAACTTGAATTATTCAAGTCGGTAAACGATCGGGAACTAATGGTATTGCAACTTTTTGCGCAAGGACGCTCCAACAAGGAAATTGCCAAAGGCATGTTTCTCAGCAACAAGACCGTCAGCACCTATAAAAAGCGACTCATGCAGAAACTCAAAGCCCAATCACTGGTTGAGCTGATCGAAATGGCAAAACGCAACGCACTCGTGTGAGAAGCCGGATGCCCAGTCGCTTGAAGGATAATCTGATAAGGATGACCGCAGGTTTGTGCCTGAGCACTTCACTGCTCGCAGCGCAAACCAGTGAAAACTACACGTTGCTCAGCCGCTCAAACGCCGGACATCTGCAAGTCCAGTTCAGCGAAGCACAACGGTTATGGCTCAACGACAAACGCGAACTGGTACTTGGCACCTCGGCTCAGGATTATCCGCCTTTTGACCTGACCACCAGCGGTCATGACTACGAAGGGTTCACTGCCGATTACGCCGGCATCCTGGGCACCGTTACCGGCCTGCCAATAAAGGTCAGGCGCTTCGAGTCCCGGGGGGCTGCGATCTCCGCTCTTGCAAGCGGCGAAGTCGATTTACTCGGTACTGCCAATGGCTTCGAAGCCGGTAATGCCGACCTCGCGCTCTCCATACCCTACGCCGTCGATCAACCGGTACTGGTGACGCGGGAGGGCGAAACCAGATCCCTGACCGACGGACTGGCAGGTTTACGCCTGAGCATGCTTTATCACTACTTGCCGCTGTCGGAAGTCAAGGCGATGTACCCCCAGGCGATCATCACCTCCTATCCGTCGTACCAGAACGCTATCAGTGCCGTCGCTTTCGATCAGGCGGATGTGTTCCTGGGCGACACCATTTCGACGCACTACATGATCAACAAGGGGTACCTGAACAACATTCGCATGGCCAATTTCGGCAAACATGAAGCCCATGGCTTCAGCTTCGCCGTGACCAGGAACAACCCCGAGCTGCTCGGCATCATCAACAGGATGCTCATGGCCATCCCCTCGACTGAACGAGAAAACATTGCAAAGCGCTGGAGTGCAGGCAGCGATATTCTGCTTACGGATCAGAAACTGCAGCTTACCGACCGCGAAGAGCAGTGGCTGGCGCAACATCCAGTCGTGCGCGTGGTGGTCAATGAAGCCTTTGCCCCGCTGACCTTTTTCGACAGTGAGGGTAATTTTCGCGGGGTCACCGCAGACCTGCTTGAGCTGATCAGGCTACGCACTGGTCTGCGCTTCGACATCCGGCGCAGCCGCAACGACGATGAGATGATCGAACAGGTCAAGGGCGGCCAGGCCGACGTGATCGCCGCCCTGCTGCCCAGTGCACAACGTCAGGCGACATTGAATTTTACTCGCCCCTTTCTGGAAAATTCCTACGTCCTGTTGACCCGAAAAGCAAAGGATAGCCCGAGCAATCTTTCCCAGCTGCAAGGCAAGCGCCTGGCGATAGCCCGAGGTAACCCCCTGCTCGATTACCTGCGCAGCGAGTTCCCCCACATCAAGCTGATCGAAACCCCGGACAGTTTCAGCGCAGTAGAGATGCTCGCCGAAGGCAAGGCAGAAGGCGCGGTGAACTCCCTGATAATCGCCAACTACTTCATTTCCTCGCAGCTCTTCGAACACACACTGCAGATCAGCACCACCATCGGCACCGAACAGGCCGCGTTCTCCCTGGCGACAGCCCGGCAAGCCGGGGACCTGAACGCCATTCTCGACAAGGCTTTGCTGAGCATCGCACCGGAGGAGCTGGGCATCATCAACAGCCGCTGGCGTGGCTATTCAGCGACCGCCCACAGCACCTGGCGAAATTATCATCGGTTGTTTTATCAGATCGTCATCGGTGCCGGGGTGCTACTGCTGCTTTCCGTGGCCTGGAACGATTACATGCGCCGCCAGATCAAACAGCGCAAGGCCGCCGAGCGCGCATTGAACGATCAATTCGAGTTCATGCGATCGCTGGTCAACGGTACGCCACATCCAATCTACGTACGCGACCGCCAGGGCCTGCTGCAAAGTTGCAATGACAGTTACCTGCAAGCGTTTAGCGCCAGACGCGAGGACGTCATCGGCAAAAGCGTCATGCAGGGCGCCATGAGCAATGTGTTCGAAGCCCGGGAATTTCAGGCCGATTACCAGCGTGTTGTTGCCAACGGCACCCCGCTGATTATCGACCGTGAGCTGCACATCGATGGCAGGCGCTTGACGATCTATCACTGGATTCTTCCCTATCGGGACTCCAGCGGCGAAGTGCGCGGCATTATCGGTGGCTGGATCGACATCAGTGAGCGGCGGCAATTGCTCGATGACCTGCGTTGCGCGAAGGAACGTGCCGATGAAGCCAATCGTGCCAAGAGTACCTTTCTGGCCACCATGAGCCATGAAATCCGTACGCCGATGAACGCGATTATCGGCATGCTCGAATTGACCCTCAAGCGCATAGATCTTCAGCACCCGGATCGACCGGCCATTGATGTTGCGTACAGCTCGGCCAAGGACCTGCTGGGATTGATTGGCGACATCCTCGATATTGCCCGGATCGAATCCGGACACTTGAGCCTGAGCCCGGAGCGCGTCAATCCCGGGGAGCTCGTGACCTCGGTAGTACGAATTTTCGATGGCCTGGCTCGACAGAAAAACCTGGATCTTCTGCTGGAATTCCATCCGGCCTACCCCGTAATCGATGTCATGCTGGACCCGTTGCGCTTCAAGCAAGTGCTGTCCAATCTGGTCAGCAACGCCATCAAATTCACCGAACGGGGCGAAGTCAGGGTCATTGTTGATCTGAGCTGCGTTGACGAGCCCGATCAGGTGCAAATGCGCCTACAGGTCCGGGACAGTGGCATGGGCATCAGTGAACGGGATCAGCATCGTCTGTTCGAACCATTCGCCCAGGCCGACAACGCCGCGCAATCGGCCAGGGGTGGTGCAGGGCTGGGGCTGGTGATCAGCCGCAACCTGTGCGAGATGATGGGGGGCAGCTTGCAATTGAGCAGCCAGTCGGGGGTCGGCACTCAAGTCGAGGTTTCGTTGCAGCTCAAAACATTGCCGGCACAGCCTTTGCCGAATACGGCCGAAGTACAAATCTCTACCGCACGGAGCGCACTGAATGTCCTGGTGGTGGACGATCATTCAGCCAATCGCTTGCTCATGTGCCAGCAACTGGAGTTCCTCGGCCACCGAAGCAAGGTTGCCGTCAATGGTCAGGAAGGGTTCGAGGCGTGGCAAGCCGAGTCGTTCGACCTGGTCATTGCCGATTGCAACATGCCGGTCATGAACGGCTACGAACTGGCTCGCGCCATACGCCGGCACGAACAGCAAGCCCGGCGCCCGCCCTGCACCATCCTGGGCTTTACCGCCAACGCGCAGCCAGAGGAAATACAACGCTGCAAGCAGGCCGGGATGGATGACTGCCTGTTCAAGCCCCTCAGCCTGAACGCCTTGAGTCAAAGGGTCGATGGCATCGAGCCGGGCCATGGCGTTCTACCATTCAGTCTCAATGGTTTGCACCTGCTGACAGGGGGTAACCCGACCTTGAACAGGCGCTTGCTGAGCGAGTTGGTGAAGAGCAACCGGCTCGATCTGCAATCGCTGCTGGCTTTAACGTTTCCAGAGGACAAGCAGTCACTGCTCGACTTCGCCCACAAGATCAAGGGCGCAGCCCGTATCGTCCAGGCATCTGGCGTAATCGAGCGCTGCGAGGCGCTCGAAACAGCCTGTCATGGGGATTTCCATGGTGAAAAGGTGGCTCAATGCATAACCGCCATGGAGCGCGCGTTGCTTGAATTGGAACAGGCATTGCTGCAACAGCTTGAGTACAACGCCGAGAGCACGATGACAGAGCCTTAACTATGCTTGAACGCTCAGCAGTGCGTTTCCAGCCTGGAGAAACCTGCAATGCCCAACCCACTGCATCCGGACGCACGGCGCTTTCCGCTGCACGTCCATATCAGCGTGATGTTCACTTTCCTGCTGCTGTTGACCGGGGTAGTGCTGGGCATTTTCAACTATCGGCAAACCACGCAAATCATTCTTTCGAGCAGTGAAAAGCTGTTTGAACGCATCGAGCAGGACGTTCGCCTGGACCTGCAAGCCACCTATGAACCGATTCGTCATCTGTTGAGCCTGCTTGTCGTCAACCCGGCGGGGCATGCCCCTGACCTGGAACAACGCCTGGCGCTGCTCGCACCGTTCAGCCAGTCGCTCAAGGACAATCCTGACCTGGCCTCGCTGTATGTAGGTTACGGCAACGGCGATTTTTTCATGGTACGCCCCCTACGCACCCCGGACCTCAAAGCGCTGCTCGATGCCCCGCAGACGGCGGCTTATCAGGTCTGGAGCATCGAACACGACAACGCAGGAATGGTCCATTCCCAGTCGTTGTTTTTCGCTCAAGACCTGACTCTCGTCAGCCATCGGGACAACCCCAACGATACTTACGACCCACGCAGTCGCACCTGGTTTACCCACGCCCGTAGCAACAACGATCAGATCACCACCGAACCCTACATTTTTTTCTCCACCCACAACATTGGTACCACACTGGCCCGACGCAGCGACGAAAACACCGTCATGGGCGCCGACCTGACCCTGGCCGAGCTCAGTGCAACCCTGGCCAGGCACGTCGTGACCCCCAGTACCGAAATCGTGCTGTTCGATGCCCAAGGCAATGCCATCGCCTACCCCGACAGTTCCCGGCTGATCATCGACGATAAGACCGCGCGCCTGATCAAGGCGGCGGACCTGAGCCCCAGTCTCGGCGCGCTGCTCAAGAATCCTGTGGCGGGCAATCGGCTCAACGCCTATGGTCGACAATGGATCGTGGCCCGCAGCAGCCTGCAGGAGGGCGGCCCACACGGGCTGGAACTGGCAATGCTGGTCCCGGAAGATGAGTTGCTCGCCGACGCCTACCGCATGCGCTGGCAAGGCGCGCTGATTACCCTGGCAACATTGCTGTTGTGCCTGCCTCTGGGTTGGTTGACGTCAAGAGTCCTGGTCAAACCCCTGCGTGCACTGGTGAAGGAAGCGGATGCGATTCGCAGTTTCGACTTCAACTTCCCGGTTTCCCGGCGCTCGCCAGTCCTCGAAGTCGATCAACTGAGTGTGTCGATGGCGCGGATGAAGGACACCCTGGCAAGCTTCTTCCAGATCACCGACAGCCTGAGCGCCGAAACCCGATTCGCCCCGCTGCTCGAACGAGTGTTATTTGAAACCGCGAAAATCGCCCAAGCCCAGGCCGGCCTGATTTACCTTCGTGAAGGAGACGGCGATCGCATGGAGCCCCACGGCCTGGTGCTCAACAACAGTTCCGAGGAGCTGTCGTCGTACGACATTCGAGGCCACGCGCTTGAAGACCCGCAGAGTCCGGCCTGGATGCTGCAACTGGCGAAAACCGACAATATTGTCACCAGTCTCGGTTTCGATCAGGCGGCAGACCTGCAACACGTGCTCCTGGCACTGGCCTGCCCCCGGGTTCATCTGATCGGTATCCGCTTGCACAACCGGCATAACGAAACCGTGGGCTTGCTGGTACTGCTGCTCGCCGACAGCGGCAATCAGAGTGATCAGGAAAAACTGCGGCCCGATCGCATCGCGTTCATCCAGGCGGTGTCCGGCGCGGCCGCTGTCAGTATTGAAAGTCAACGCCTGCAAGCCAGGCAAAAACAATTGCTGGACGCCTTCATTCAACTGCTTGCCGGCGCGATCGACGCGAAAAGCCCCTATACCGGTGGCCATTGCCAGCGTGTCCCGGAACTGACCCTGATGCTCGCCCACGCCGCAGCTGCCAGCCAGGAGCCTGCCTTCAAAAGCTATCAACCCGGCGAAGATGAATGGGAGGCGCTGCACATCGCAGCCTGGCTGCACGATTGCGGCAAAGTCACCACCCCGGAATACGTGGTCGACAAAGCCACGAAACTGGAAACCCTGAACGATCGCATCCACGAAATCCGCACCCGCTTCGAGGTGCTCAAACGCGATGCCTGGATCGACTACTGGCAGGCCGTCGCCATGGGCGGTGACGCAAAGCCCCTGACAGAGCTGCGCAACGCTACCCTGGCCGGGCTGGATGAGGATTTTGCCTTCGTCGCCCGCTGCAACCTTGGTGGCGAAGCCATGGCAGAGGCAGACCTGCAACGTTTGCGCAGTCTGGCGCAACGTACCTGGACCCGCACCCTGGATGACCGTCTCGGGGTTTCCTGGGAAGAAAACCGGCGACAGGCACGAACACCCGCCCCGGCTCTGCCCGTCAGCGAGCCGCTATTGGCGGACAAGCCGGAACACCTGTTCGAGCGTGCGCAAAGCGAGCTGATTGCCCAAGACAACCCATGGGGCTTCAAACTCGACGTGCCCGCCTACAAGTACAACCGGGGCGAGTTGTACAACCTGAGCGTTGTGCGCGGCACCCTGACGGCCGAGGAGCGCTACATCATCAATCACCACATGGTGCAGACGATTCGGATGCTCAGCCACCTGCCCTTCCCCGGCCATCTCGGCACGGTCGCGGAAATTGCCGGCGGCCACCATGAGAAAATGGACGGCACCGGTTATCCGAAACGCTTGAGGCGCGAGCAAATGAGCCTGCCGGCGCGAATGATGGCAATAGCCGATATTTTCGAAGCGCTGACGGCTGCCGATCGCCCCTACAAGAAGGCCAAGACCTTGAGTGAGGCGCTGGGCATCATGGCCTGCATGTGCCGTGATGCCCACATCGATCCTGAACTCTTCGGACTGTTCATCAACGCGCAAATTTATTTGCAGTACGCCAAGCGCTTTCTCGACCCCCAGCAAATTGATGCGGTGGACGCTTCAAGCCTGCTGGCCAAGGCCGGACTGGCTTGATCAGCAGTCGCTCAGACGCAGGAAAATCGCCGCAAGCTGCTCGATACCGGCCTGGTCTTGGGCGGTGAAGCGCGCCAGTTTCGGACTATCGAGGTCAAGCACACCGATCAGTCGGCCGTCCTTGACCAGCGGCACGACCAACTCACTGTTCGACGCGCTGTCACAGGCGATGTGACCGGGAAACGCGTGCACATCCTCGACCCGTTGGGTCTGCAAGGTGGCTGCTGCCGTCCCGCATACCCCGCGACCGAACGGAATGCGCACGCAGGCGATCTGCCCCTGGAACGGGCCTAGCACCAGCTCTTCGTTGCGATTGAGGTAAAAACCGGCCCAGTTCAGGTCGTCAAGCTGGTTGAACAGGAACGCCGAGAACTGCGCGGCGTTGGCGATGAAATCACGCTCGTCCGCCAACAAGGATTCAAGCTGTGCGTGCAGCATGCCGTAGCCTTCGAGGCCCTGGCCGCTCTTTTGTAAATCGATCATGCCTTGTGCTCCAACAGTTTGAGCCCGACCCAGTAACGGGCAAATTGATAGGCGCAGCGCCCGTTGCGATTGCCCCGCCCAGTGGCCCAACGCACCGCCAGAACGTCCAGCTCTTCGGTGCGTTGCCACGGCAGGCCGGCCTTGCTGGCCAACTGACCGACCCAGTGCTCGACCACATTGAGGAAGTGTTCCTGGGTGAAGGGATAAAACGACAACCACAGGCCGAAACGATCCGACAGGGCGATCTTGTCTTCCACCGCCTCGCTGGGATGCAGTTCGCCATCAACACGCTTCCAGTTTTCGTTATCGCTTTCCTTTTCCGGCACCAGGTGCCGACGGTTGGAGGTGGCGTACAGCAAAACATTGTCCGGCGCCTGCTCCAGCGAGCCGTCGAGCACGCTTTTGAGCACTCGATAATCACCCTCGCCCGATTCGAACGACAGGTCGTCGCAGAACAGCACAAAACGCTGGGGCAATTTGCCGATCTGCTCAACGATTCGTGGCAGGTCCGCCAAGTGATCGCGTTCAATTTCGATCAGGCGCAGACCGGCCTGGGCGTGTTCAGCGAGCAAGGCGCGAATCAGCGAAGATTTGCCGGTGCCGCGTGAACCCCAGAGCAGTGCATGGTTGGCCGGCATGCCATCGAGGAACTGTTGGGTATTACGCCCCAGTTGCTCCACCTGACGATCGACGCCAATCAGGTCGCTCAGGCGCATGTCGAGGCTGACCTGCAGCGGCAGCAGAAAGCCGCTGCGTGTCTCGCGCTGCCAGCGCGCGGCCAGGCAATGCGTCCAGTCGATAGCGGGGCGAGGCGCGGGCAGCAACGGCTCGATTCGGGCCAGTACGGCATCGGCGCGCTCAAGAAAAGCATTCAATCGGGAATCCACGACTTCTCCTCGGACACGTTGACAGTAATGATGGCGATGCAGCGACGAAGCACAGCGTCCGGTGACCGGCTTACCTGATTGAACAAGGCTCTCGAGAACTTCGGTCGCCCTGCATGATCGGCTATGCTTGAGCAGCGAAGAAAACGGAAGTGGTTCAACCCCCCATGGATATCAAGTTCACCAACCGGCTGTCATACAAGCAGGCCCGGCTTACCGTGCTGGTTGGTTTCATTCTCGGCACGCTGCTCAGCGTGCTGCAAATAGGCATCGATTATGCCAGTGAAGACGCCTCCATCAACCGGGAAATCCTGTCTTTGCTGGAAATCAGCCACAACCCGGCCTCACGCATCGCCTACAACATCGACGCCGAGCTCGCCAGGGAGTTGACCCAAGGGCTGTTGCGCTCGCCGGCGATCATTGGTGCAAAACTGACCGACAACAACGGTATCGTGCTGGCGAACGTCAAACGACAAGGCATGCAAAGCGGTTATCGAGTGCTCAGCGACTTCCTGTTCGGCGCCCATAGACAGTTCGAAGACCGTCTCTATCTGGATCACATGAACAGCGAAGCCCTCGGAACGCTGCAGCTGGATGTGGACACCTTCTCCTTCGGCAACCGCTTTCTGCGCCGGGCCGAAGTCACCCTGCTCAATGGTTTCGCCCGCAGCCTGCTGCTGTCGGGCATCCTGCTGGCGTTGTTTTATGTCATGTTGACCAAGCCTCTGGTACGCATCATCCACGAGCTGAGCGGTCGCGACCCGCGCAGTACGCAACCGACATCCCTGGAGTGCCCCGCGGGGCACGCCAATGACGAAATCGGCGTGCTGGTCAAGGTCGCCAACCAGCAATTCGCCAATATCGCCACCGAAATCCAGCAGCGGCGCAGCGCCGAAAACCGCCTGACCGAGTACCTCGGACAACTGGAAAACATCGTCTCGGCCCGCACTGCCGAACTCAAGGCCATCAACGCACGGCTCAGCCTGTCCAACCAGGAACTGGAAGTCGCCCGCCGTACAGCCCTCGACATGGCCGAAGCGCGCTCGGTATTCGTGGCTAACATGAGCCACGAAATCCGCACTCCTCTCAACGGTTTGCTGGGAATGATCGCGCTATCGCTCGACGGCCCGCTGAACCCCGAGCAGCAACAGCAGCTATCCATCGCCCATGACTCGGGCAAAGTTCTGGTGGAGTTGCTCAACGATATTCTCGACTTGTCGAAATTCGATGCCGGCCAGCTCGAACTCGAACACATCCCCTTCGACCTCGGCGCATTGGTCGAAGACACCGCCAACCTGCTTTCGCAAAACGCCGCGCCAAGCGTCGAGCTGACCTGCCTGATCGATCCGCGCTTCCCGGCACTGGTACTGGGCGATCCGACCCGGGTTCGGCAAATTGTCAGCAACCTGTTATCCAATGCCCTGAAGTTCACCCGCTTCGGTCGCGTCGATGTGCGCCTTTCAAACGCTGCAAATGGCGTCAGAATCGAAGTCTGCGACACGGGTATCGGAATTCCCCAGGACGCCCAGGTCAAGATACTCCAGCCCTTCACCCAGGCCGGCGCCGGCATTACCCGGCAGTTCGGCGGCACCGGGCTGGGCCTGGCCCTGACCTACAACCTCTGCGAAGCCATGCAAGGGCGCCTGACGATCAGTTCCGAGTCGGGTTTTGGCAGCCAGTTCTGCGCCGAGCTGCCGTTACCCGCCCATACCCGCGTAATACCTGCCCCCCTGCTGCAGGGCAAGGTCATCGCAATCACCGACGCCAGCAGTGGATTGGGTGAACTGCTGAGCAGCCTGCTGCCTGGCTGGGGACTCGACTATCAACGCCGATCCATTGATGACCCGCTACTGGGCGTAGAACTCGATGTACTGATCACCGACTGCCCCGAATGCCTGTTCAGTCTGCGCCCCACCGTTACCGCACCGATTCTGCTGGTGACCGCCTACGGCAATTTCATGCCCATCGAAGAAGTCAGCGCTCTGGCGCCCTTGCAGCAGCAGGCACGGCCTCTGGCGCGCAACGCGCTGTACCAGGCCTTGCGACGCCTCTTGCAACCGCAGACCGAGACACTCAACGATGCCCGCCTCGACACGCTGAACTCGCAACCCCGTGGACGCGTGCTACTTGTAGAGGACAATCCGGTCAACCAGCTGGTGGCCAAGGGTATGCTCGGCAAACTCGGCTGCGAGGTGGTCACTGCCGCCCACGGTGCCGAGGCACTGGATCAACTTGAACTCAGGGACTTCGATCTGGTGCTGATGGACTGCAACATGCCGGTCATGGATGGCTACGAGGCCAGTCGGCAAATTCGCCACAGCGGACGCTGGCCACAGCTGCCCATTGTCGCCCTGACGGCCAACGCCATGTCCGAAGAGCGTGAACGCTGTCGTGCGGCGGGCATGAGTGACTACCTGGCCAAACCCTTCAGGCGCGAAGAACTGGCCGCCCTCCTCGATTTGTGGATTCCCGCTAAGTCAGTGCCTTGATCTGACCCAGCAGGTGATCAAGCCCGTCGCGCAAGTCATTGAGTCGATCAAGATCAACCCCGCTATCGCATAACAACCGCGCCTTGAGGGGCCCAACCTGATCGCGCAGGCCCCGGCCGGCAGGCGACAGACTCAGATGCACTTCACGCTCATCCCGTGCCGAGCGCTGACGTTGCACCAGGTGCAGCAGCTCCAGGCGCTTGAGCAACGGCGTCAGCGTGCCAGAGTCCAGCGCCAGGCGCTCGCCCAGCGCCTTGACGGTCGGCTGCTGCGGGGCGTTCTCCTGCCATTCCCACAACACCAGCATCGCCAGGTATTGCGGGTAGGTCAGGCCCAACTGATCGAGCATCGGCTTGTAGGCACGGATGACCGCCCGGGAAGCGGCGTACAGCTTGAAGCAGAGCTGGCTGTCCAGGCTCAGGGAGTCGATGGACAAACTGTTCATTTGAGCAGGGCTTCGATCTCGCGGCTCAGGTCCTGCGGCTTGGTGGCCGGGGCGAAGCGCTTGACCAACTGGCCGTCCTTGCCGATCAGAAACTTGGTGAAATTCCATTTGATGCCCTGGGAGCCCAACAGACCCGGTGCGCGTTTCTTCAATTGCACGAACAGCGGGTGAGCGCCGGTGCCATTGACTTCGATCTTTTTGAACAGCGGGAAACTGACCCCGTAGTTCAACTCGCAAAATTCGGAAATCGCCCCTTCGTTACCTGGCTCCTGTTTGCCGAACTGATTGCAGGGAAAACCGAGAACCACCAGACCTTGATCCTTGTAGGTCTGCCACAGCTCTTCGAGGCCCTTGTACTGCGGGGTGAAACCGCACTTGCTGGCGGTATTGACCACCAACACGGCTTTACCGGCGAAATCCGCCAGGGTCTTTTGTTCACCCTTGATGGTGGTGCAAGGGATGCTCAGCAGATTGTCGCTCATGGCGCAGGTTCCGAATGGAAGACAGGAATGACAAAATAGCGAGCAATTGAATTGCGTGCAATTGAATTGATCACCCCGCTCTCTCTTCCGACATAAATTCCGAACCGCAGGAGCTGGCTTGCCAGCGATCAGGCCCTTGAACCTTGCATCGCAATTGCCGACGCTATCGCCGGCAAGCCGGCTCTTACGGACAACCCGGGATCAGTTGCGGGGGACGAGATCCAGGCACACCGAGTTAATGCAGTAGCGCAGGCCGGTCGGCGGCGGACCATCGGGAAACACATGCCCAAGGTGCGCATCGCATTTGGCGCAGACCACTTCGGTACGGATCATGCCGTGGCTGACATCACGGATCTCGACCATGGCACTGTCGGCGATCGGTGCGTAGAAGCTCGGCCAGCCGCAGCCGGAATCGAACTTGGTGCTGGAGTCGAACAGCGCTTCATTGCAGCAAATGCAGTGGTAGACGCCATCAATTTTCGTGGCGTTGTATTTGCCGGAGAACGGTCGCTCGGTGCCTTTGAGGCGGCACACGTTGTACTGCTCCGGGTCGAGCATCGCCTTCCATTCTTCCAGGGTTTTTTGCAACTTTTCCATCATCACACCTCGGCGGCTGAAAAAGCCCGATCTGTATCTTTTCCACTGATCGGGCGGCACGTATGATTGCGCCTCATTTGACGCCAGTCTGGCAGCAGCGTTACACGCACTCAAACGGATTTTGGGGCGAGCGGCCCAAGCGCCAGGTTTGAGCAAGAACGCAGAATTCCCAGTACGGTAGTTTATACACCGCCTGGATCGTTCACTTTCGGGAACACATCGCCATGCAGGTCAGCAAATCGAACAAGCTCGCCAACGTCTGCTACGACATTCGCGGCCCGGTGCTCAAGCACGCCAAACGCCTGGAAGAGGAAGGCCATCGCATCCTCAAGCTGAATATCGGCAACCCGGCGCCTTTTGGTTTCGAAGCGCCGGACGAAATCCTCCAGGATGTGATCCGCAACCTGCCGACCGCACAGGGCTATAGCGACTCCAAGGGCCTGTTCAGTGCGCGCAAGGCGGTGATGCAGTACTACCAGCAAAAACAGGTGGAAGGTGTCGGTATCGAAGACATCTACCTGGGCAACGGCGTTTCCGAACTGATCGTGATGTCGATGCAGGCCCTGCTCAATAACGGCGACGAAGTGCTTGTGCCGGCTCCTGACTACCCGCTGTGGACCGCTGCGGTGAGCCTGTCGGGCGGCAACCCGGTGCATTACCTGTGCGACGAACAAGCCAACTGGTGGCCGGACCTGGCCGACATCAAGGCCAAGATCACCCCGAACACCAAGGCTCTGGTCATCATCAACCCGAACAACCCGACCGGTGCGGTGTACTCGAGAGAAGTCCTGCTAGGCATGCTGGAACTGGCCCGCCAGCACAATCTGGTGGTGTTCTCCGACGAAATCTACGACAAGATCCTGTATGACGATGCCGTGCACATCTGCACCGCGTCCCTGGCACCGGACCTGCTGTGCCTGACGTTCAATGGTCTGTCCAAGTCTTATCGCGTGGCGGGTTTCCGTTCCGGGTGGATCGCCATCTCCGGTCCTAAACACCACGCCCAGAGTTACATCGAAGGCATCGACATGCTGGCCAACATGCGCCTGTGCGCCAACGTGCCGAGCCAGCATGCGATCCAGACCGCCCTGGGTGGCTACCAGAGCATCAACGACCTGGTACTGCCTCCAGGCCGCTTGCTGGAGCAACGCAACCGCACCTGGGAGTTGCTCAACGACATTCCCGGCGTGAGCTGCGTCAAGCCGATGGGAGCACTCTATGCCTTCCCGCGGATCGACCCCAAGGTGTGCCCGATCCACAACGACGAAAAGTTCGTCCTGGACCTGCTGCTGTCCGAAAAGCTGCTGGTGGTTCAGGGAACCGCGTTCAACTGGCCCTGGCCCGACCACTTCCGCGTCGTGACCCTGCCCCGTGTCGACGACCTGGACATGGCCATCGGACGTATCGGCACCTTCCTCAAGTCCTACCGCCAGTAAGCTACTATCACCGTGCGATGCTCGCGCAACTCGCACGGTGATTGATTCAGCAACATATCTTCACGCCCTGGACGTTAACGCCGCCGCTATCCTCGACGGGGCTGCACTCTCCCGCCGGGCCCAACAACGGCGGGGCCTGTGACGTGAACCGGTTTACAAACGCCTGCTGCTTCGACGTCGGAAATGTCCTTCAAACAGCTAGACTGTTGCTGTAGGACACAGTTTGAAATAGTCACCCGGTTGAATACCCCGGTGCATCACCTTATATACCCCGCAGTACGCTACATCTTTAGCAAAAGGAGATTTCTACAACCATGATGCGCATCCTGCTGTTTTTGGCCACTAACCTGGCGGTCGTGCTGATTGCCAGCATCACCCTGAGCCTTTTCGGCTTCAACGGGTTCATGGCGGCCAATGGGGTTGATCTCAACCTCAATCAGCTGCTGATTTTCTGTGCGGTCTTTGGTTTTGCCGGTTCCCTGTTCTCGCTGTTCATCTCCAAGTGGATGGCGAAAATGAGCACCAGCACCCAGATCATCACTCAGCCGCGCACGCGTCACGAACAATGGCTGCTGCAAACCGTCGAGCAGCTGTCCCGCGAAGCCGGGATCAAGATGCCGGAAGTCGGGATCTTCCCGGCCTACGAGGCGAACGCCTTTGCCACCGGCTGGAACAAGAACGATGCACTGGTTGCCGTGAGCCAGGGTTTGCTCGAACGGTTCTCGCCAGATGAAGTGAAGGCGGTGCTGGCCCACGAAATCGGCCACGTAGCCAATGGCGACATGGTCACCCTGGCACTGATCCAGGGCGTGGTGAACACCTTCGTGATGTTCTTCGCGCGGATCATCGGTAACTTTGTCGACAAGGTGATCTTCAAGAACGAAGAAGGCCAGGGTATCGCCTACTACGTGGCGACCATCTTCGCCGAACTGGTCCTGGGCATTCTGGCCAGCGCCATTGTCATGTGGTTCTCGCGCAAGCGTGAATTCCGTGCCGACGAAGCGGGTGCAAACCTGGCCGGCACCGCCGCGATGATTGGCGCGCTGCAACGCTTGCGGGCAGAACAAGGTCTGCCGGTGCACATGCCGGACACCCTGAATGCCTTCGGCATCAACGGTGGTATCAAACAAGGGTTCGCCCGCATGTTCATGAGCCACCCGCCGCTGGAAGAGCGTATCGACGCACTGGCTCGTCGTCGGGGCTAAGTGATTCGTAGTGCAAATGAAAAGGCCCGCAGTGATGCGGGCCTTTTTTTGTCTGCCTGGAAGCTTCAGTGTTTTTCCGGGCCTCTTCGCGGGCAAGCCCGCTCCCACAGGTTCCGAGCCGTCCACAAGATCTGCGGCGCCCGCCCCTGTTGCAGTGGGCTTGCCCGCGAAGAGGACGGCACGGGCAAAACAAATTATTGACTGGAAACCCGATACACCCGCTCCTCCAGCCGCGTGACACCCGCCTCCAGAAACTTCCCGCTTTCGCTCAACACATCCTGATCTTCCAGGATCTTCAGCGCCCATGAGTCCCCGAGCAACCGCTGCACCTCATCATCGAGTACAGCAAATGGCGGCCCGGGCATTTGCGCCTGGTCATAGTCCAGGGTGATCACCAGGCCATGGGACTCATTGGGCAGTATCCGCTTCAAATGGGCGGCATAGCGCTCTCGCATTGGCGCCGGCAGCGCGATCAACGCCGCGCGATCATAAAGCGCGGAGCAATCGGCAACGTCACCGGCCGTCAGCTCGAAGAAATCGCCGCACCACAGCTCAATCGAACCTGCCCGATAAACCTTGAACGGCCCCTGTTCGCTGACGGCCGGATCAAAGCCATGCTCGCTGAAAAACTCCTCGACGGCCTTTTCCGACAGTTCGACGCCCAAGACCTCATGACCTTGGTGAGCGAGCCATAGCAAATCCAGGCTTTTACCACATAGCGGTACTAACACCCGGGCACCTTCTTCAAGGTTTAGCGCTGGCCAGAACCGCTTCAGATGAGGGTTGACCTGCGGCAGGTGAAAGCCGATCTGATTCGACGCCCACTTCTTGTGCCAAAACTCCGGCTGCATAAATAACCCCGAATATTCGATCAAAACACCCTAAAACTTATATTAGATTTAGATCAATGATCTGACTGAAGATGGTGACATCTTAACCCTCAGGAGCTCATTCATGTTCCCCAGCCTGTATATATCCCATGGCTCCCCGATGCTGGCCCTGGAACCTGGTGCCAGTGGGCCAGCTCTCGCGCGTCTGGCAGCGCAAATGCCGAAGCCAAAAGCCATCGTGATTGTTTCTGCGCACTGGGAAAGCAACGAATTGCTGGTCAGCGGCAATCCGCAGCCTGACACCTGGCATGATTTCGGCGGTTTTCCCAAAGCCCTGTTCGAAGTGCAATACCCGGCGCCTGGCAATCCTCAGCTGGCCGCAGAAGTTGTCGAGCTGTTGAAGGCGAGCAACCTACCCGCCCGGATTGACCCCGGGCGCCCCTTCGATCATGGGGTCTGGGTGCCCTTATCGTTGATGTATCCTCAGGCGGACATCCCGATCGTGCAAGTGTCCTTGCCCACCCGTGGCGGCCCGGCCCTGCAAACCCGCGTTGGCCAAGCCCTGGCCAGCCTGCGCGAGCATGGCGTGCTGCTGATCGGCTCCGGCAGCATCACACACAACCTGCGGGAACTGGACTGGCATGCCGGCCCCGAGAGCGTTGAGCCCTGGGCCCTGGCATTTCGCGAATGGATGATCGACAAACTCGCCGCAAATGACGAAGCCGCGCTGCACGACTATCGCCAACAAGCGCCGAATGCCGTGCGCAACCATCCCAGCGACGAGCACTTGTTGCCGCTGTATTTTGCCCGTGCCGCGGGAGGACCGTTCAACATTGCCCATCAGGGGTTCACCATGGGTGCACTGGGCATGGACATCTATCGCTTCGGCTGACAGCAAGACCGCGTCGCGACCTTCGCGAGCAAGCCCGCTCCCACATTTGATCGCACTCTTTCCAAAGTCACGCGGTCGTCTGTGGGGGCGGGCTTGCTCGCGAAGGGGCCACCGCCACACTTCAGCCGGGCTTTGAACTGCAGGCAAAAAAAATCCCCGAACCAGTCGGGGATTTTTTATGTTCGATCAATCAGCCCGAGAGCGGATCAATCTTCGCGGTAGCGACGCAGCTTCAACTGCTTACCGGCAACGCGAGTGTCCTTGAGCTTGGTCAGCAACTTCTCAAGACCATCTTCCGGCAACTCGACGAGGCTGAAGCTGTCACGCACCTGGATGCGACCGATCGCTTCACGCGCCAGACCACCTTCGTTGAGGATGGCGCCCAGCAGGTTCTTGGCAGCGATACCATCACGCGCACCCAGCGCGGTACGGCAACGGGCACGGCCTTCGCCCAGTGGCATCGGAGCACGACGCTCGCGGTCACCACGCTCAGGACGATCACCGGAACGCTCTGGACGATCGCCACGCGGTGCATTGTTCGGCACCAGTGGACGCTCTTTCTCGATAGCGGCCAGGTTCAGCGCTTGACCGTTGGTAGCCTTGCGCAGCAGGGCTGCGGCCAGGGCACGCGGGCTGCAACCGATGTCGGCGGTCAGGCGATCGAGCAGATCACCGTGAGTCGATTCGGCTTCAGCCACCAGCGGCGACAGGCTGTTGGTCAGCTTCTTGATGCGCGCATCCAGAACGGCTTGAGCGTCCGGCAGGCGAACTTCAGCAACCTTTTGACCGGTTACACGCTCGATCACTTGCAGCATGCGGCGCTCACGCGGAGTCACCAGCAGCAGCGCACGACCTTCGCGACCGGCACGGCCGGTACGGCCGATACGGTGAACGTAGGATTCCGGATCGTACGGCATGTCAACGTTGAACACGTGAGTGATGCGCGGAACGTCCAGGCCACGAGCAGCAACGTCGGTCGCCACAACGATGTCCAGACGGCCATCCTTGAGGGAGTCGATCACGCGCTCACGCTGGTTCTGGGCGATGTCACCGTTCAGCGCAGCGGCTTTGTAGCCTTTGGCTTCCAGGGCACTGGCCAGGTCCAGGGTCGCTTGCTTGGTGCGCACGAACATGATCAGGGCGTCGAAGTCTTCCACTTCCAGCAAGCTGAGAACGGCAGAAGTCTTCTGGTCAGCGTGAACCAGCAGGTGAGCCTGCTCGATCGCGGTAACGGTCTGGGTCTTGGTCTGGATCTTCACGTGTTGCGGATCGCGCAGATGGCGCTCGGCAATGGCACGGATCGACTGCGGCAGGGTAGCCGAGAACAATACGGTCTGACGGGTTGCAGGCAGGGCCTTGAAGATGACTTCGAGGTCGTCCATGAAACCCAGTTTGAGCATTTCGTCGGCTTCGTCGAGAACCAGGTGGTTCACGGTCGCCAGGACTTTTTCGTCACGACGCAGGTGGTCGCACAGACGGCCCGGAGTAGCGACAACGATCTGTGCGCCATTACGGATTGCTTTCAGTTGCGGGCCCATAGGCGCGCCGCCGTAAACGGCCACAACGGTAACGCCGGGCATTTGCTTGGCGTAAGTTTCAAAAGCGGTTGCTACTTGCAGCGCCAACTCACGAGTTGGCGCCAGGATCAGGGCTTGCGGTTCGCGCTTTGCAGGATCGATGCGATGCAGGATCGGCAGGGCGAACGCTGCGGTTTTACCCGTACCGGTTTGCGCCTGACCAATCATGTCGTGTCCGGCCATGATGATCGGGATCGATTGCTGCTGAATAGCCGATGGCTCTTCGTAGCCAGTCGCGGTGACGGCTGCAAGAATATTCGGATTAAGATTAAAAGCGGCGAATCCGCCGGATTCCTGGGTCATGGGTCTGCCTCTAAGTGCATCCGCAAAGACCCATGCTCCAAAGCTGCGCGTGCCGTGTTGAGACTCAAGAGTCGCCCTGGCAGCTTTGTCGGCGGGGATTTGCGAAAACGAATGAATGAAAGAATCGTTTAGGAAGTGTTCGCTGGGCGAACTTGCAACCGAATCTGACTTCGGGGAATTGCGCCACCTAAACGCGGCCCGGCTAAAGGCCGGCGCGCACTATACCGGAATTCGCCCAAAAAGGGAGCTTTTTTTATCGTAAATGCGCTGGATAAACCTTTGCGTCACAGGCTTTGCGGATAATCGATCGAGCGTCTACTTTTCAAAGGCCCGGCCCTGCGGCTGAAGAAGCTAAAACGGTTCACCCTTGCAGTGCAGACCGCCTGTCTGACAGCCCTTTCCCCACCCGAGGAACTGCTCCATGAATCAGCCTTCTTCCAGCCGAGTCAGCCGCCAAAGGCAGGGTCATATTCTGATGATCGGTCTGGATCGGGTGGCCAAGCGCAATGCCTTCGATCTCGATCTGCTCAACGAACTGAGTCTGGCCTACGGCGAATTCGAAGCCGACAGCGAAGCACGGGTGGCGGTGATTTTCGGCCACGGCGAACACTTTACCGCCGGGCTCGATCTGGTCAACGCCAGCGCGACATTGGCCAATGGCTGGCTGCCGCCACCCGGTGGCGCCGACCCCTGGGGTATTTCTACCGGTCCTCGAGTCAGTAAACCGGTAATTGTCGCCGCGCAGGGTTACTGCCTGACCATCGGCATCGAGTTGATGCTGGCAGCCGACATCAACCTGTGCGCCAGCAATACCCGATTTGCGCAAATGGAGGTGCAGCGCGGGCTCTTCCCGTTCGGTGGTGCAACCTTGCGCCTGCATCAGGTCGCCGGTTGGGGCAACGCCATGCGCTGGCTGCTGACCGGAGATGAGTTCGATGCCCATGACGCATTGCGCTTGGGACTGGTGCAGGAGGTCATGGCCAGCGAAGATTTGCTGCCACGGGCGATGGAGCTGGCCGAGCGCATCGCCCGCCAGGCGCCGCTGGGTGTGCAGGCAACCTTAATGTCGGCCCGACAGGCCCGCTATGAGGGGGAAACCGCCGCAGCACAAGGGTTACCACCGTTGGTGAAGAAGTTACTGGCCAGCGAGGATGCCGCCGAGGGCGTGCGCTCCATGGTTGAGCGGCGGCCCGGAGTTTTCAAGGGGCTTTAGCCTTGTATTGGTTTTTAGGCCCCCTTCGCGAGCAAGCCCGCTCCCAGATTGGATTGGTGATCGATTCAGATCAAATGTGGGAGCGGGCCTGCTCGCGAAGGGGCCATCACAATCAACCAATTATGTCGCCGGCCGAATCGCCTTGATCAACGACTGCAACGAATAACCCAACCGTGGCGCCAGGCCTTCAGCCCGGGCGATCAACCCTTCCAGGTCAAGTTGCTGATCCAGTTCCGAAGGCACGATCAGAATCACGTTGCCCTCCTTCACCGGCAATTCCCAGTAATGACGGTGATACAAACCGCGCAACAAGGCTGCACCCAATGGCTTGCCATCATCGGTGGCCCATTGATTGATCACCAGCCAGCCACCCGGATTCAGGCGTTTTTGACAGTTTTCCAGAAAACTCCAGGCCAAATGCCCGACCCCCGGACCGACATCGGTATACAGGTCGACGAAAATCAGATCAGCCGGCTCGGCGCTATCGAGCAATTCCAGCGCATCGCCAACACGGATATACAGCCGCGGATCGTCATCCAGGCCCAGATATTCGATGGCCAGGCGCGGTACGTCGGGACGAAGTTCTATGGCTTCGACGTCTTCCAGCGGCAGGAACTTCAGGCACGCCTGGGTCAGCGTGCCGGCTCCGAGACCGAGGAACAGCGCGCTTTCCGGCTGCTCGTGACACAACGCACCGATCAGCATCGCCCGGGTATAGTCGTACTCCAGCCAGCTCGGATCGGCGGTGAACACACAGCTTTGCTCGATGGCATCACCGAATTCGAGAAAACGGTAGTCGGCCACTTCCAGTACGCGAATCACGCCAAACTCGTCCTGTACCTCGGCGAGCAGATGCTCGACGCGCTCCTCAGTCATCTTGTCTCCTGATCGTCACCCGGGGCGGCGACGCGATAACACCGCGCGCAGGGCACGGCAAAGGCGCGATTGTCGGCCAAGCGACGGGAACAGGTCACGCACTAATTGCTGATAACATGGTCGTCCGAGCGTAAAACATTAGAGACCGTGATGAGCCAACCCTGGAGTCCTGACAGCTGGCGCGCCCTGCCGATCCAGCAACAACCCCGATACCCCGACGCCGCGCACTTGCTGCACGTCGAGCAGACCCTGGCCAGCTACCCGCCACTGGTGTTTGCCGGCGAAGCCCGGGAGCTGCGCCGTCAGTTTGCCGAAGTGACCCAGGGTCGCGCGTTTCTGCTGCAGGGCGGCGACTGCGCCGAAAGCTTTGCAGAGTTCTCCGCCGCGAAAATCCGCGACACCTTCAAGGTGCTGCTGCAGATGGCGATCGTCATGACATTCGCTGCCGGCTGCCCGGTGGTCAAGGTCGGGCGCATGGCCGGGCAATTCGCCAAGCCCCGCTCGGCCAATGACGAGACCATCGACGGCGTGACGCTGCCTGCCTATCGGGGTGACATCGTCAACGGCATCGGTTTCGATGAAAAAAGCCGCGTGCCGGACCCGGAGCGCCTGCTGCAGTCTTATCACCAGTCCACCGCGACCCTGAACCTGTTGCGCGCGTTCGCCCAGGGCGGGTTTGCCGATTTGCATCAGGTCCACAAGTGGAATCTGGACTTCATCGCCAACTCGGCGCTGGCGGAAAAATACAGCCACCTGGCCGATCGCATCGATGAAACCCTGGCCTTCATGCGCGCTTGCGGCATGGACACTTCGCCACAACTGCGCGAAACCAGCTTCTTTACCGCCCACGAAGCGCTGCTGTTGAATTACGAAGAAGCGTTCGTGCGCCGCGACAGCCTGACCAATGATTATTACGACTGCTCGGCGCACATGCTGTGGATAGGCGACCGCACCCGCCAGCTCGACGGCGCACACGTTGAATTCCTGCGCGGGGTGAACAATCCGATTGGGGTCAAGGTCGGCCCAAGCATGAACCCTGAAGACTTGATCCGGCTGATCGACGTCCTTAATCCGGACAACGACCCCGGTCGTCTCAACCTGATTGCGCGGATGGGCGCGAACAAGGTCGGCGACCATTTGCCACAACTGATCCGCGCAGTGCAGCGTGAAGGCAAGCAGGTGCTCTGGAGCAGCGACCCGATGCATGGCAACACCATCAAGGCCAGCAGCGGTTACAAGACCCGCGACTTCGCGCAGATCCTTGGCGAGGTGAAGCAGTTCTTCCAGGTTCACCAAGCCGAAGGCAGCTATGCCGGCGGTATTCATATCGAGATGACCGGGCAGAACGTCACCGAGTGCATCGGCGGTGCCCGACCGATTACCGAAGACGGTTTGTCGGATCGTTACCACACCCATTGCGACCCGCGGATGAATGCCGATCAGTCCTTGGAGTTGGCGTTTTTGATTGCCGAAACCCTCAAGCAGGTTCGGCGGTAAATCGCGTCCCCCCATCGCGAGCAGGCTCGCTCCCACACTGGTTCTGTGTCGTTCACAAATCCAATGTGGGAGTCTGCTCGCGATGCGGCCAGTTCAATCACCTTCAATCCGTACCAATGCCACCCGCAACCGCCCTGCACTTTCGCGCTGACAATTGAGCTGAACCTGCGCCAGCCCTAGCCAGTCCGCCAGCTGCCGCAAATTGAGCGCCAGCGCCCGCATCCCCTCCCCATCCAGCCCCGGCACTTCCTCGTGCACCGCGTGCACCACCAACCGACCCGCCGCCCGCTCGGCGCGCAGATCAACCCGGGCGGCGATCCGTTCGTTGTGCAAAAACGGCAACACGTAATAGCCGTAGACCCGCTTGTCCTGTGGCGTGTAGATCTCCAGTCGATAACGAAAATCGAACAGGCGCTCGGTGCGGCTGCGCTCCCAGATCAGCGAATCAAAAGGTGAAAGCAAGGCGCTGGCTTCGACCTTGCGTGGCGACTTCGCATCGGGCAGACAAAATGCCGGCTGCCGCCAGCCCTGGACTTCACATCTCAATAACGCCCCCGCCTCAACCAGTTCCGCCAGGCGCGCACGAGCATCACCCGGGTTCAGACGGAAGTAATCTCGCAGATCCTTTTCCGTACCTATACCCAAGGCGGTTGCCGCATGCAGCAACAGGCCACGCTGAGCGTCGGCTTCCGTGAGCAGCGGCTGGGCGAGGATCGCCGAGGGAATCACCCGCTCCGGCAGGTCATAAAGCCGTTCGAATCCACGCCGCCCCGCCACAGTCACTTCACCGGCGGCAAACAACCACTCCAGCGCATGCTTCTCCGCGCTCCAGTCCCACCACGGCCCCGCCCGCTCCTGACGGGTTGACAGGCTTCCAGCAGCCAGCGCGCCCTGCTCCTCAACCGCAGCCAGGACCCGGTGAATCGTGCCTTGCTGCTCCCGGCCAAAACGCGCCAATTGCTGATAGATATCTTCGCCACGGCGCGCCCGCTGCATGCGCCAGCGCAGCAACGGATACATGGACAACGGAAGCAAGGAAGCTTCATGACCCCAGTACTCGAACAACGTGCGTCGGCGCCCCGAGCTCCAGGCAGCCTGGTCGAGCAAATCGGATGAGTAATTGCCGAGACGAGAAAACAGCGGCAGATAATGTGAGCGCACCAAAGCATTGACCGAATCGATCTGCAGAATGCCAAGGCGCTCGATCAATCGATTAATGCGTGCCGGTGTAACCAATGCGCACGGGCGACGCGCGGTAAACGCCTGGGCAGTCAGCGCCAGACGTCTGGCTTTTTTCAAGGACAGGCAAAGAAGTGCAGGCATTCAATGGCTCTGGTTGATGACGAGGCCACTCCACCTTAGCCCTCTGCGTAAAAAACGCCACCGCCGCCCTCACCGCTTCAGCGGATCTTCCCAGAAAGGCCGGCACGCTTCGCGTCTGACATCCGCCCGGCTCAAGCCGATGTCACGTAAACGATCATCGCTCAGGCGCGACAACTCGGCACGATCTCGATGCAGTTGCCGCCAGCGTGCCACTTGCACCAAGGCTCGGGAAAAATGCACAGCGCAGTTGCCCGAGGCGTTGCGCAACGATTTGGACAGGACTTTTGCAGCAGATTGTTTGTCTTCCATGACGACCATCCTCAGGATTGAGGCGGCAGTCTTGTACTGTTGGCGGGGAAGCTCCAGTCAGGTTCTATGACTGTCTGTTTCTGCTCGGCACCCACCCCACGTTTGCAGGCACTTGCCATGATTCATGGGGCGGTGACCGAATATTTCCTGCGGTTTCAATTTATTTTCCATTGCTCAAGGGATCTTGCCAGAAGTGCCGCTCGGCCTCCTGTGCGACGTCTGCTCGACTCAAGCCGATATCCTTCAAGGCTTCGTCGCTCATACCCGCCAGTAACTCGCGTTCACGATGCAATTCATACCAACGGCTGAATTTGTGCAGCAGGTCGGAGACGACATGAATTGAATGTTTTTCGGCATTGATAAAACCATGTTGACCTTTCATCTTGTTGCCCTCCGTTTGGATGGCTCAAGTCTCCCCCCGGGGCTAAGATCAATCCAACAAATGTTTCTGATGGCAACCATCTCGGAGATTGATGTATGTCGGCCTACCCGAGTATCGATACGGAAGTGCTGCGCACCTTTGTTGCGATCGCCGACCAGGGCGGCTTTACCCGCGCTGGCGAATTGGTCAATCGCACCCAGTCGGCCGTGAGCATGCAGATGAAACGGCTGGAAGAGGACGTGCTGCAGCGTCAGTTGTTCCAGCGCGACGGACGCCAGGTACGCCTGACCGCCGAAGGCCAGGTGCTACTCGGTTATGCCCGCAGAATCCTCAAGCTGCACAGCGAGGTTTTCAATACCCTGCGCGAGCCAGACATGATCGGAACGGTGCGCATCGGTACACCGGACGATTACGTGATGCGTTTCCTGCCAGGGATTCTGCGACGGTTCGCCCAGTCCTATCCGCTGATCCAGATCGAAGTGCACTGCGAATCATCCAAGCAACTGCTGATGCGCCAGGACCTGGATCTATCGATCGTCACCCGCGAGCCGGGTAGCGAAATCGGCCAGTTGTTACGCAAGGAGCGTTTTGTCTGGGCCGAAGCGCAATGCTACAGCGCCCACGAACAAACGCCGTTGCCGCTGGCGATGTTCAACAGTGATTGCTTCTGTCGTCTCTGGGCGTGCAATGCCCTCGACGCCATCGGTCGCGATTATCGCGTTGCGTACAACAGCGACAGTCTGTCGGCGATCATGGCGGTGGTCAGCGCAGGCCTGGCAATCACTGCGCAACTGGAGAGCCTGATCACTCCGGACATGCGCATTCTCGGTGAAGCAGAGGGGCTGCCACTGCTGCCGGAAGCCAGCATCGTGCTCGTGCGCAACCTGCATAATCCCTCGCCGATCACCGAATGCCTGGCCGAACACATCGCCGACGGCTTCAAACCTTAAAGGCGAGCGTTACCGCGCAGAACACCAGGAAGCCGCAAAACAGTCCTCGCAGCAATCGTTCCGGCAGCGCGTGGGCGATTTTCACGCCCCAACTGATGCTCATCAAACCGCCAACCGCCAAGGGCACACCGATCAGCCAATCCACTTGATGATGCACCGCGTAGGTCACCAGTGTGACACCGGTGCTCGGCAGGGCCAGCGCCAGGGACAACCCTTGCGCGACCACCTGGCTGGTGCCAAACAGACTGGTCAATACCGGTGTGGCGACCACTGCCCCACCCACGCCAAAAAGCCCGCCCATGGTGCCGGAAGCCGCACCCAACACGCCCAGCCATGGCCATGAGTAGTTCATCTGCGAAGTAGCCGACGAGCGAGTAGAGAACATCCGCGCCAGGTTGTAGGCCGACAGTGCGACAAGGAACGCGACAAAGCCGAGACGCATGGTTTGCGCATCCATGCCTACTGCCCAGATCGAGCCGAGCCAGGCGAAGCAGAACCCCATCGAGGCCAGTGGCAGGGCGTGATGCAATTCGATTTTGTTGCGCTGGTGATAACGCCACAGTGCCAGCATCACATTCGGTACTACCATCACCAGCGCCGTGCCTTGGGCAATTTGCTGATCCAGGCCGAACAAAACGCCCAGCAGCGGAATGGCAATCAAGCCGCCACCAATTCCGAACAACCCGCCGAGTGTGCCGAGGGCTGCGCCAAACACCAGGTACATCAAAAGCTCAATCACTGCGATTTCCCCCACTCACATCAGGCTTTGATCCTACGCAGATGTTTGTGGCGGGGAAACGCATAGCGACGCACAATGGCTTTGCCACATCCGCATAAGCGCAGAACGCCATGAATCCCAATCAACTGACCGAGCAACTTGGTTTGTTTCTCGATGTGCTGGAAACCGGCAGTTTTTCCGCCGCCTCGCGCCGCCACCCGCTGACACCTTCGGCCGTGTCACGACGGATCGACAGCCTGGAGCGTGCGGTCGGCAGCCAGTTGTTCCTTCGCAGCACCCATGCGGTACGTGCCACACCGGCGGGACTGGCCTTTGCCGAGCGCGCCCGGCGGATTGTCGCCGAGCTGCGCCTGGCCCGGGCCGAAGCTGTGTCCCTGAGCAGCGCGCCGGAAGGCCTGATCCGGGTGGATGCACCGGCGGCGTTCGGGCGGCGACACCTGGCCCCCGTGGTTGCCGACTTTTTATTGCTGTATCCCGGCCTCGACGTCCAGTTGCACTTGATCGACAGTTTTGTCGACATGCAAGGTTTGAATCTGGGCAAGGTCGATCTCGTACTGCGTGCCGGACTGATGGCTGACAGCCGATTGGTGGCCACGCCGCTTGCGAGCATGGTGCGCATCGCATGCGCCAGTCCGGATTATTTGCAGCGACGCGGAGTGCCGACCGATCCGGAGCAATTGAACGGACACGATGGCCTCGACTGGGATGGCCTCGCCCCGCCGTTCGCCTGGCGCTTCGAACGCGACGGGCAGATGTATCTGCACCGCCCGGCGCGAATCCGAATGAGCGCCAACAATGCCGAAGCATTGGTCTGCGGTGCGCTGGCCGGTTTGGGCATCGCACACTTGCCGACCTGGCTCGCCAGTGAATACCTGCTGCGCGGTGAACTGCTGCCGTTGTTCTGCGAAGCCGGCCTGCCAAAGCCGGAGAGCGCCGGTATCTACGCCTTGCGCCTGGAGCAGCAACCCAACTCCCGCAGCCGCTTGTTGCTGGAATACCTGAAAACCCGTTTCAGCCCCTTACCGCCTTGGGATCTGGTGCTGCAAACCCATCTGCAACAGCACTGACGTGGGTAAACCTTGATTGAAAATTATCTGGCGCATTAAAGATTTGGCCGCTAGATTCTATAAATCACAGATCAAGGCTTTGACATGACCACCAAACACGGCACCCCGGACAACTGCGACCATCTGTTGCTGGACAATCAGGCCTGCTTCGCCCTGCATTCCACTTCATTGATGATGACCAAGGTCTATAAACCCCTGCTGCAAGCGCTGGGCCTGACCTACCCACAATACCTGGCGATGATGGTGCTGTGGGAACGGGACGGTTTGACCGTAGGCGAAATCAGCACACGGCTGCTGACCGACCCAGGTTCGCTCACACCCCTGCTCAAGCGCCTGGAAACCGAAGGCCTGCTCAGCCGCACCCGCAGTCGCGAAGATGAACGGGTGGTGATCGTCGAACTCACCGAACAGGGCCGCGCCCTGCGCGACAAGGCCCGTGGCATCCCCCAATGCATCCTCGGCGCCAGCGGGATGACGCTGCAGCGACTGCAGAAACTGCAAGCGGAGCTACAAGAACTGCGCAGCCACCTGCAAGCCAGCCTCTAACCTCAAGTCATACAAAAAACCTGTGGGAGCGGGCTTGCTCGCGAAAGCGATGTGTCAGTCAACCTCTGGATTGCCTGACCCTGCGCCTTCGCGAGCAAGCCCGCTCCCACAGTTGTTTTTCACTGGGCAAAAATATTCATCGCTGAGAAGCCTGCCGGAAAGGCTCTAAACCGGCTCTCACAACCCGTCACATGCCGTCATCGACTTGATCACTGGGGATTTTTTCAGAATTTATATTGCGCGCTAATTATTTGCGCAATATATTCATCTCGCACTTACTTAATGCGCAAACATTTAGCGCAAAACACCAAATTCCAAATGAGGCTTCCACCATGCAAACTCTCTATACCGCAGTCGCAACTTCCACCGGTGGCCGTGACGGTCGTGCGGTTTCGAGCGACAACATCCTCGACGTCAAACTCGCTACCCCGAAAGAACTCGGCGGTGCAGGTGGCGCAGCTACCAACCCGGAGCAACTGTTCGCCGCTGGCTACTCCGCCTGCTTCATCGGCGCCCTGAAATTCGTTGCCAGCCAGAGCAAACGCAGCATCCCGAACGATACTTCGATCACCGCACACGTCGGCATTGGCCAGATCCCTGGCGGTTTCGGTCTGGACATCGACCTGCATGTCAGCCTGCCAGGACTTGAACAGGCCGACGCGCAAAGTCTGGTCGACGCCGCCCACCAGGTTTGCCCGTACTCCAACGCTACCCGTGGCAATGTAGATGTGCGTCTTCACGTTGCGGTCTAACCGTTGGCAAGTGCCCTACTGTAGGAGCGAGCAGGCTCCGGGCGGCGTACCGACGAGGAGCGTCCAGACAACGCGGGCACTCAGCAAGCCCGCGTTATCGTTAAAGACCATCGCGAGCACGCTCGCTCCTACAGGAGGCGGGTTTCATCCAGGCGAAAAAAAGCCCGACTCAATGGTCGGGCTTTTTCATTCCTCAAGCAGTGCTTATTTGGCACGGCCTTTGTAGGAACCGCCTTCGCGGGTATCGATCTCGATCATGTCGCCGATTTCGATGAAGTCAGCAACCGACAGCTCGGTACCGTTCTTCAGTTTGGCAGGCTTCATCACCTTGCCGGAAGTGTCGCCGCGGGCGGAACCTTCGGTGTAGTCAATCTGACGCACGATAGTGGTCGGCAGCTCTACGGAAACCAGGCGCTCTTCAAAGAACACGGCTTCGCAGACGTCGGTCATGCCTTCTTCGATGAATGGCAGAACGCTTTCGATGTCTTCGGCGTTCAGCTCGTACATGGTGTAGTCAGTGGTGTCCATGAACGTGTAGGTGTCGCCGTTGATGAAGGACAGGGTCGCTTCTTTACGGTCGAGGATTACGTCGTCCAGTTTGTCGTCGGCGCTGTAAACGATCTCGGTCTTGTAACCGGTCAGCAGGTTTTTCAGCTTGGTCTTCATGATCGCGCTGTTACGACCAGACTTGGTGAATTCAGCTTTCTGAACCAGCCAAGGATCGTTTTCGAGACGGATCACGGTACCGGGTTTCAGTTCTTTACCAGTTTTCATTGCGAATATCCGAATTTGGATGGGATTTACAAAAATCTAGGCCGCGTATCATATCCAATTTCCATAAAACTGTACCAGCGCCGTGGCAAGATCGGCCTGCAAGGCCTGTTCCAGACACCACTTCTCGGCGTGTTTTTCCAGCTCTGGCCAGTGTTTACGAGTGGATTGCCAGTGGTCGGTCATTTTCTCACCGGCATTCCATGCTCGCCATAGACCGCTGATCGCCTCGCCCGCAGGTTCAGACAGGCCCTTTACATAGAGTTCCAGGAAGGCTTCGAGCTTGTCCAGGTGGACGTCTTCTTCCTGCTGATAGATGTGCCAGAGCAACGGCCGGCCGGCCCATTGGGCGCGCACGAAGGAATCTTCGCCGCGCACGGCATTGAAATCGCAACACCACAACAAGCGGTCATATTGATCCTGGCGGACGAACGTCAGCACTTGCACGGTCAAGGCACCCCGTACATGCACGGCGCCGGCTGCCAGCCCCTTCTCTGCGAGCCAACACTCGACATCGCCAAGAATCCGACCTTCGGGCACCAACAGATGAGTGCTCGTCGAATCTGCGGCCATTGCATCGAGCCAACTGGCCAGCCCGGTATTTTCGTAGGCAAACAGCGAGATCAACTGCGCGCCCGGCGCGCGATCAACTCCCAGACCTTGCAGGAATGTTCGCTGGCTTTCGGGACTTTGCTGAAATTGCCGGCGCTGCTCCAGCAACTCGCGCTCACGCAACAGACCGCCGGTGCCCTTCTGGAATCCGGGGAAGAAAAAGTACTTCTGCACATTCTTGTACTTCACCGAAGGCAAGCCGTGGCAGCCAATCACCCAGTCCTCGGCGCTCAGGTAATCGAGATTCATCCACAGCGGCGGTTTTTCCCGCTCCGCCATGGCCTCCATGTAAGCGCCGGGCAACTGGCAGGCGAACGCGGCAATCACCACATCGCCAGCTTGCGTCGGCGGCCACTCGGCGGGCCACTGACGTACCTCGACACCCTGTTGCCACTGCTGCGAAAGGTGGATGTCGATATCCGGGCACAGACGCTCGAAAGCCCGCAGATCATCGACCCACAGGCGTACCGCCAGACCCTGTTCGGCTACCAGTTGCCGGGCCAGGCGCCAGGTCACGCCAATGTCGCCGAAGTTATCCACCACGGTGCAAAATATATCCCAGCGGGTTTTCAGTTCAGGCATTGCGGGCTCCCGTTGGCAAAGGCGCCGATTGTCCGCATAAATTACCCCGCGCAGAAGAGCCGACGGCAATTAATCTTCATGCGACAATCGGCACTCGCCCGCGACCCTTCGCCAGGAGGCAACCATGACCTACCGTGCCACCCCCCGCCGTCACTTGCCGATCCGGCTCAATGCCCTGCAACTGACCGGCAGTATTGCCCTCGGCGTATGGCTGGGTTTCGTCGCCATCGCGCTGACCTGCTGGCTCGCTTCGCGCCTGCTGTTCAGCGAGCAACTGGCCCCGGTCTCGGCAGCGATCGAGCAACTGGCCAAACCGCCGGTAGCGGCGCAACCGGTACCGGACATCCCGGCGCAGAGCCCGCTGTTCGACCAGTACGAAGAAAACCTGCGCAAGAACGAACAACAGCAACGACTCGACCAGGCGCGCAGCAGCGGCCGCAATCTGGCCAATCCTGCCTGCCAGTTCTGGCTGCAGCAGGACCGGACCATACCCAGCGAAAAAAGTCGCGCCAACGTCCTGCAGTTCTGCGATTGATCATGAACAAACTCAGCGTCCACCAACTGATTCTCGACAAGCTGCGGATCGATCTCGACATCGCCGAACGTGCTGCGCAAACCGCTTACGAAACCGCGACCCACGAAGAAAACATCGCCGAGAACAAGTACGACACCCTGGGCCTGGAAGCCTCTTACCTGGCGGCCGGGCAGGCCAGGCGGGTGGAGGAAATTCGCCAGTCGCTGACGCTCTGCCAGAATCTGGTACTGCGTGCCTACGACGCTCGGCGGGGCATTGAAGTGGGCGCGTTGCTCGGGCTCGAAGACGAAAAGGGTCGCGAGCAATGGCTGTTTCTGGCGCCCGACGCGGCAGGTTTGAAAGTCGATCTGGTGGGCCAGCTGATTACCGTCATCACCCCCCGCTCTCCCCTGGGCAAAAGCCTGCTGGGCAAGTTCGAGGGTGATGAGGTGGAAATTCTGGTGGCGGGTGCCCGGCAACAGTACGCTGTCACCGAGGTCGTCTAGCCAAAATCAGTGAACGGGCAGTTCGACGCCGTCGAATAGCTCTTCCAGCTCCTGCTTGTTGTGGCACGCAATGGCTTTGGCCATGACTTCGCGGGTCAGGTGCGGCGCGAACTTCTCGATGAAGTCGCACATGAACCCCCTCAGGAAGGTGCCGCGACGGAAACCGATCTTGGTCACGCTGGATTCGAACAGCTCGCTGGCATCGAGTACCACCAGGTCACTGTCGAGTTTGGTATCGACGGCCATTTTCGCCACGATGCCTACGCCCAGGCCCAGACGCACATAAGTCTTGATCACGTCGGCGTCGGCCGCAGTGAACACCACTTTCGGCGTCAGGCCGCGATGACTGAAGGCTTCGTCGAGTTTCGAACGGCCGGTGAAACCGAACACGTAAGTCACGATCGGGTATTCGGCCAGCGCTTCGAGGGTCAGCTTCGTCAGTTTGGTCAAAGGGTGGCCCTGAGGCACGACCACGCAGCGGTTCCAGCGATAGCACGGCATCATCACCAGGTCGCCGAACAGTTCCAGCGCTTCGGTGGCAATGGCGAAATCAACGGTGCCGTCAGCGGCCATTTCGGCGATCTGCATCGGCGAGCCCTGGTGCATGTGCAGGGCAACATCCGGGTATTGCTTGATGAAATTGCTGATCACCGGCGGTAGCGCATATCGCGCCTGGGTGTGAGTGGTGGCAATCGACAGCGTGCCTTTCTTCTCGTTGGAGAACTCCTGGGCAATCTGCTTGATGCTTTCGACCTTGCGCAGAATCTCGCCAGCGGTAGTGATGATGCGCTCACCGGCTGGTGTGACGCGGGTCAGGTGCTTGCCGCTGCGGGCGAAAACTTCGACGCCCAGTTCGTCTTCAAGGAGACGGATCTGTTTGCTGATACCCGGTTGAGAGGTGTAAAGGCTTTGGGCTGTAGCGGAAACGTTGAGGTCGTGGTGCGCCACTTCCCAGATGTAGCGCAATTGTTGAAGCTTCATATCAATCCCTCAAAGCAGGTAGACGCCACGGGCATCAGCGACGGTATATAACTATATTAATGGCGTGAAGAATAAATCTAGAACTTTTTTATCAGACTGCCACTATTGATGCTCTAGAAATCTCCCTGGCGACGACGTTGCACCAGCGGCACCAGATAGACCGGCACCTTGGCCAGCTGCAGCACACGCGCTGCGGTGCGCCCCAATGGCGTGTCCACACCTGCCCCCTGGCTGTGACTACCTACGATCAGCAAATCCACGGAGAGTTTCTGCGCCTGCTCCAGAATCACCTGAGCCGGATCCCCCTGCAGCACGCGTACCGCCTGGATGCGCGCCAGGTCATGCTCGCCATCCTCACCCAACTCTTCACGAAAACTGTCCAGTACGCGCTGTTCAATGTTGGCTATCACCGTATTCAGACCCTGGCTGTGGAACTCGTTCAGTGCCTGCTCATCGAGATAGCTCTGCAATACAGATTCGGCAAACAGCCCCATGGGCTCGACCGCGTGCACCACATACAAGTTGGCATTGAAGGTTCGAGCCAGCTCCAGGGCGTGCTGCATCACTACAGGTGCGTACAGTCCGAGGTCGGTGGCATACAACATCGAACGAATCATATGACCTCCTTGAGTGGCAAGATGGCTCGGATTTGATTCAGCTTAGCAGTGCCTTGGCGACTACGACGTCCGGCGTAACACATTGAACGGCGGGGTTAAACCTTTAGCTCATTGCTGATGCCATGGGGTACGTGACCGGTGGCGACGACTTCACGGGCCAATTCGCAATGCCCGGCCTGATCGTCGAAAAACACATCGGCCGCGAACGCCTCGAGAAACGCCGACTTGGTCAGGCCCCCAAGAAACAGCGACTCGTCCAGACGAATATCCCATTCGCGCAAGGTACGGATAACCCGTTCATGGGCCGGAGCCGACCGGGCCGTCACCAGGGCGGTGCGGATCGGACAGGCGTCGTCCGCAAACTCGCGCTGCAACAGATTGAGTGCGGCAAGAAACCCCTTGAACGGCCCGCCGCGCAATGGCTCACGGGCGGCTTGACGTTCGCTGGCCTGAAACGCTTCCAGACCACCGGACTGATAGACACGCTCCGACTCGTCGGAGAACAACACCGCATCGCCATCGAAGGCGATGCGCAATTCGTCACTGGCCGCGCGGCTGGCACCGCCGGACAAAATGGTCGCCGCTGCAAACCCGGCGTCCAGTGCATTGCGTACGTCTTCGGCGTGGGTCGAGAGAAACAGGTCGCAGCCAAAGGCCTTTAGATAGGGGTACGGACTGCGCCCGCCGACAAATGCCGCGCGGGAAATCGCCAGCCCGTAATGGTCGATCGAGTTGAACACCCGCAGGCCGGTGTCGGCACTGTTGCGCGACACCAGAATTACCTCGACCCGGGCGCGGCCCAGCCTGGCATTGAGGCTCAAGAGCTTTTGCACCAACGGAAAGGCATCGCCGGGTTTGAGGATTTCGTCCTCGTGTTCAATCTGATATTGCCGGTAGGCCTCGACACCACTCGCCTCGAAAACCTTGTGGCTTTCACTCAGGTCGAACAGCGCCCGCGAAGAAATCGCCAGCACCAGTTTGTCGTCAATAACCTTCGGCATGCCCTTCCCCCTCGGGTCGATCAACCCAGGTTGCGTCGATCAATAAAACTCAAGCTACGATACAACGCCTCGATGCGCGGCATCTCACATCCCGCCGCCCTGGCCACCACCAGCGCACGGGCATAGATCGCGGCCAGCTCCAGTGGTCGCTTGTGCAGGAAGTCGTGATACATGCTCGGCCAGTAGTCGGGCATATTCTCGGTGACCTTGAACAAATGCTCGGCGTAACCCGTCGGCACCTCATGACCGCAGGCGATGGCGCCCTGGACCACTTCATCCATCAATGCCTTGACCAGCATACGGCTATCGGCATCGGCCATCAGCGGTGTGGTGCTTGCCCCCAGCAAAACCGAAAGACCGTTGTAGGGAATATTCCACACCAGTTTCAGCCAGCGCGCCTGATTCAGGTTCGCCATGGCCTGGGAGTCGATGCCGGCAGCGCGGAACAGGCCGACGCCTTCTTCGACGATCGCTGTGCGCGCCGCTTCATCGGCACAACCGCTGTGATAGCCGACATGCACCGCGCCGAGCGCCTGATGAGTGATCACCCCGAGGCCTTCGCGATGGACGCAGATATAGCAAAGCCCGCCTAGCACATGCAGTGAGTCGGGGAGCAATTGGCGCAAGCTGTCTTCCACGTCCAGGCCATTTTGCAGCAGCAGCACTTTCGCCCCCGGCGCCGCGGCCCTGAGTATGGCCGGTGCCAGATCCGCGTTGCTGGTGGTTTTTGCGCCGACCAGCAACCAGTCGCAGGGTGGCATGTCTTCAGCCGACGAATAAGCCTGAACCGGATTCAACGTCAGCGCGCCATGGGGCGCGCTATCAACGTGCAGGCCGCGCTCGGCCACCGCGCTGAACTCGCTGCGCAGCAGAAAATGCACATCAAACCCTGCCCGCGCCAGCATCACACCGTAGAAACCGCCAATTGCGCCCGTCCCGATAATGCCGACTACCGGCTTGGCAACTGTCCCCTTCATGGCAACTCCTCTGCTGTTCCACCCAACGCCTGGCCCAAGGCTGCATTCAGCTCGATACGGGTCAGGCGCGATTGCAATGCCCCATAAAACTCACCGTCACGCACGACAAACAGTGCCGGCAAGTGAAAAACCGAATAACGCTCGACCAGGCCGCCGTTGTTTCCGGCATCGATCCAGCACAGTCGATCGACCGCCAGTTCGAGTCCGGGCAGTTGCTCGCGGGCATAACGGCAACTGGCGCAGCCAACGCTGGTAAACACAACCAGCGAAACACCGCTCATCGCCAGCAGCCGTTGGTCGGCGTCGAAATCGGTCAGTTCCGATTCGACCACTATACTGGGGAAAACAATGTCAGATGACCGACACATGGAGTCCGTGCTCATGGGACGTTTTCTTCCTCATCCTGACGATATACCCGTCGAATTGACCTTGCTCAAACCCGAATGCATCTCGCGGCAACAGCTGCACACTATCAGCCTGGGGGGCATGGCTTGCAATTATCACCGTGCATGGCGCCACGGTACGGCGCTGGAAGTGCGCATGCCAACCCTGAATCCGGACATGCGTTATCTGGGGTATGTCGCCTGGTGCCTGCGACGCAAGCGCGGTTATCTGGTCGGTATTGCCTTTGTCGACGAACAGACACTGTTTAGCGCCCGAATGGGCGAGCAAGTCTGCCAGATTGAGCGCTACTGTCGCCTGCATGACAGCCACGACGACCTGCAGGGTATTCAGGCCCTGGCCCTCGAATGGGTGCAGGAACATGCCAACGAATTCTCCCACGAATCGGTGCACAAGGCATTTGCCCAACCTGCGCTGGATTAGAAACATTCTCGTTTTCCCCGGCACGAGGGGAAAACTGTTTGAGAATGCCCTCCAAACCCGCGTCTGCCCATTGTCGAGCCACGGTGTAACGCGCTAAGGTTCGGCTCCCCGACGCGCTTAATTTGCTGTGCTCCGCCGCGCGGGTTCGCTGGCGGCCGCACCCGTGACCTGACGAGTAAACGATGGCTGATTTACCGATCAACGACCTAAACGTCGCCTCCAACGAGACACTGATCACTCCAGATCAGCTCAAGCGCGATATCCCCCTGAGCGACGCAGCCCTGCGCACCGTCACCAAGGGCCGCGAAGTCATTCGCAACATTCTCGATGGTACCGACCACCGCCTGTTCGTCGTCATCGGGCCTTGCTCGATCCACGACATCAAGGCGGCGCACGAGTACGCCGAGCGCCTCAAAGTGCTCGCGGCAGAAGTGTCCGATACCCTGTATCTGGTCATGCGCGTGTATTTCGAGAAACCACGAACCACCGTGGGCTGGAAAGGCTTGATCAACGACCCGTATCTGGACGACTCGTTCAAGATTCAGGATGGCTTGCACATTGGTCGCCAATTGCTGCTGGACCTGGCCGAAATGGGCCTGCCGACCGCCACCGAAGCCCTCGACCCGATCTCCCCGCAATACCTGCAGGACCTGATCAGCTGGTCGGCCATCGGCGCTCGTACGACCGAATCCCAGACCCACCGTGAGATGGCTTCCGGCCTGTCCTCGGCGGTCGGCTTCAAGAACGGCACCGACGGCGGCCTCACCGTTGCGATCAACGCCCTGCAGTCGGTTTCCAGCCCGCACCGCTTCCTGGGCATCAACCAGGAAGGTGGCGTATCGATCGTCACCACCAAGGGCAATGCCTACGGTCACGTTGTGCTGCGCGGCGGCAACGGCAAGCCGAACTATGACTCGGTGAGCGTTGCGCTGTGCGAACAGGCGCTGAACAAAGCGAAGATCAAGCCCAACATCATGGTCGATTGCAGCCACGCCAACTCCAACAAAGACCCGGCCCTGCAACCGCTGGTGATGGAGAACGTTGCCAACCAGATCCTCGAAGGCAACCAATCGATCATCGGCCTGATGGTTGAAAGCCATCTGAACTGGGGCTGCCAGGCAATCCCGAAAGACCTCGCCGATCTGCAATACGGCGTGTCGATCACCGATGCCTGCATCGACTGGACCGCCACAGAGAACACCTTGCGCAGCATGCATGCCAAGCTCAAGGATGTGCTGCCCAAGCGCGCTCGCACCTGATCGCCTGTTTGGCCGCACCAAAAACGCAGACAAAAAAACGCCGGGCTGAACCCGGCGTTTTTTTATGCGTTCGTTTTACTGAAGCTCACTGGCTCAGCTTGGCGGCATGGCGCTGATGACGTTCCATGTAGCGTTCGACGTAGGAGCACGATGGAATGACGGTGTAACCCATTTCCTCGGCGTACTGCAGAGCCTGCTCGGTCAGTGCCGCCGCAATGCCGCGACCACGCAATGCGTTGGGCACGAAGGTTCGATAGATATCCAGGGTCTGCTTCCCCAGATCCATATAGGTCAGATAGGCACGATGACCGTCCACATTGGTCTCGAACTGATGACCAGCCTGGTCATGGTGGATGGACAACGCCTCGCTCATCACTACTCCTCGCGGGTCTGGATTTCCGACCCCTACCTTACCGATGTTTTTCCGGCGAAGGAACATCTACGCCACCCCGTGCCAGAATGGACACCGAGAAGAGCTGCACCGATCTCGCGTTACCGAGCACGTACAAATAGTAGGCACCATTGGCAGAAATGCTCAAGGTACGCTCGTCATCACACAGGTTGGCGGGTGCTGCCCCAGGTCACGCAGGAAGGGCTCGACCGTAGATCCCCCCAAGGTCGAGAGCCTGAACATTGCCGGATGTTGAGACTTGAGACGAACGCCCTTTGTTAAAGTCACCTGAACATGGTGAAAGATATGGGACGCACCGCGCAAAATCCGAATAAAAGTGTAAACGAATCCATATAGACTGCCTTTAGCCAAGGTCGGCAAAAAGAGCCCGTAAACAGGGAACTTTTCCGTTGCGGCGCGCTCAGGATCGGGGCTTGTAGCTGGATATTTTTTATACAATGTCGTTAAAAGTTGCTCGAAAAAGAATCAACGCCTACAATTTTTTATGCTTCTTGCTTCACGTCAGTTTTACTTACTACAAGTAATGGGTAGTATGTACGCCGGCTATTTCCTCACTCTGAGGAGACAGTCACTTAATAGAAAGTCCTTGAAGGGGAACACGATGAACAACGTTCTGAAATTCTCTGCTCTGGCTCTGGCCGCAGTTCTGGCTACCGGTTGCAGCAGCACATCCAAAGAAACTGAAGCACGTCTGACCGCTACTGAAGACGCAGCTGCTCGCTCCCAGGCTCGTGCAGACGAAGCTTACCGTAAAGCTGATGAAGCTCTGGCTGCTGCTCAAAAAGCACAACAGACTGCTGACGAAGCTAACGAGCGTGCTCTGCGCATGCTGGACAAAGCTAGCCGCAAGTAATAATCCTTCGGGATTGTTATCAAGCCGACCCATTTTTTGGGTCGGCTTTTTTATTGCCCGGCGTTTCCTCCAGGCAATAAAAAACCCGCCGGCGCAGTCAGCGCCGGCGGGCTCTTTGCAGGCGTTACTGCTGCAGGTCGAGCGGCGTGCTCGACACCATCGGCGCAGCCGTCCCCGGTACCGCGATTTCCACCGGCAGACCGTCTTCAGCCGCAACCACATCACGCACCACATCCCAGTTCATGCGCAGGTTGTTGGTGATGTCTTCACGCTTGAGCATCGCGTTGATCACCGCGGTGTGCTTGTCGACCACCGAAGGGTTGCCCTTGTCGTCCAGCGGCGTGTGCGCTTCCAGATAAACCTTGCCGCCACTCATGCCGAACTTGTACGGGTCATTGATGATCCGCACCGACGTCCCCACCGGCACCATGCCGGCCATTTCCAGCACGTTGTTGTTGAACATGCGGAAGCAGCCATGGCTGGTGCGCATGCCGATGCCAAACTTCTTGTTCGAACCGTGGATCAGGTAGCCCGGTGTGCCCAATGTGAACTTGAACGGCCCCAGCGGGTTGTCCGGGCCTGCCGGCACCACGTTGGGCAGCGGATCACCGTCGGCGGCGTGCTCGGCCTTGATCGACGCTGGAGGGGTCCAGGTCGGGTTCGGTGTCTTCGCGGTGATGCTGGTATGGGCAATCGGCGAGCCCCAGCCCTCACGACCGATACCCAGCGGGAAGGTGTACACCACGTTCCGGCCTTTCGGGTAGTAGTAGAGGCGGTATTCGGCCAGGTTGATCACAATGCCTTCACGCGGTCCCGGCGGCAGGATGAAACGGGTCGGCAGAATGATTTCGGTGCCGGCACCCGGCAACCATGCATCGACGCCCGGGTTGGCCGCAACCATTTCCGTGTAGCCCAGGTCGTAAGCGGTACCGAGGTCGGCGAAGGTGTCTTCGTACTTGGCCTTTATCACCTGGACCTGGCCAATGATGTCTTCGCCGGGCGGTGGCAGGGGAAGCTCCAATGCTGCAACTGGGCCGGCCACAAACAGGGCAGCAAGAGTCAGGCAGCGGGTGACGGCAGGAAAGCGCGGCAACATCCGGAAAATCCTTCGTGATCAACAGAGGGTATAGGCGCGAGATTGTACACCGCTGCCCAGTGATTCGGGGAGTTGGCCGATAGTAAGCTAACGTTGCTGCTTCACAACTCGAACCGCAGTTCCGGCCAGATGGGCGAGGTGCCGCGCTTCTGCGACTCGAGGATGGCGCGGCACAGCGAACACAGGCGCTGATCCTGGAACACCCGACGATCGACGCTAGACCAGCGGGGCTGTGCCGGCAACAGGCTGCCGCACAAGGTCCGGTCTGCCGAGCCGCCCAACTCCAGTTGACGGGTCACCAGATGCACCCGCACTTCCTGGCAGGCGAACAGATCCAGCTGCTCGTCAGGCTCGATCAGTTGATAGGCAAAAAGTGACCAGGCGGGACGCGGCATCGGGGGCTCCAAATCGGGGGCGCCACCTTAGCCGAAAGCCCGCGCCTAGAAAAGAGTCATAACAGCGGTTTTAGGATGGGCCAGACATTATCCAGCAATTTGCTCTGGGCCCCGGCCGCCGGGTGTATGCCATCGGCCTGCATCAGGTCCGGATGACCGCCCACACCTTCAAGGAAAAATGGCACCAGCGGGACTTTTTTCTCCTCAGCCAGATTGCTGTAGACCTCGGCGAAGGCTGTGGTGTAGCGGGCGCCGTAATTGGGCGGCAATTGCATGCCGAGCAACAGCACCCTGGCACCGCTGGCTTGGGAGCTGTCGATCATCGACGCAAGGTTTTGTTGCAATTGTGTTGGCAACAGCCCGCGCAGACCATCGTTGCCACCCAACTCGAGGATCACCACCTCAGGCTTATGCTCTGCAAGCAGCGCAGGCAGGCGCGCCTGGCCTCCTGCACTGGTGTCACCACTGATGGAGGCATTGATCACTTTATCGTCAAAACCTTCCCCTTTGAGCCGTTGCTCCAGCAACGACACCCACCCCAACCGGGTATCCAGCCCGAAACCGGCGCTGATACTATCGCCAACGATCAGCACAGTACCGGCCGCTGCGTTCTGGGCCATGCACATCAAGGCCAGGCCGGCACTCAAAAACCACACACGCATCGGATTCTCCATGGACGCAAGCATTCTCACCGCGAAGAACCTTAGCAAAGTGGTCCCCAGCGCGGAAGGTGAACTGACCATCCTGCACGAACTCAGCCTGGAACTGAACAAGGGCGACAGCCTGGCCATCGTCGGCGCTTCCGGTTCCGGCAAATCTACCCTGCTGGGCCTGCTGGCCGGCCTCGACCTGCCGAGCAGCGGTGAGGTCACCCTCGCCGGGCAAGGCCTGAGCAACCTCGATGAAGACCAGCGCGCTCGCATTCGTGCCGAGCATGTGGGATTTGTCTTCCAGTCGTTCCAGCTGCTCGACAGTCTCAACGCCCTGGAAAACGTCATGCTGCCGCTTGAGCTCGACGGGCGCAAAGATGCCCGTGAACGCGCCACCCAATTGCTGCAGCGGGTGGGCCTTGGCCAACGCCTGACTCACTCGCCTCGCCAACTATCCGGTGGTGAGCAGCAACGCGTGGCGATTGCCCGTGCGTTTGCTGCCGAACCCGACGTGCTGTTCGCCGACGAGCCCACCGGCAACCTCGACAGCCATACGGGCGAGCGCATCAGCGACCTGCTGTTCGAACTCAACAAAGAGCGCGGCACGACCCTGGTGCTGGTGACCCACGACGAACGCCTGGCCCATCGCTGCCGGCGCCTGATCCGTCTTGAAGCCGGCCTGCTGGTCGCCCCTCTGGAGCCTTGATGGTACGCATGCCGCTGTTGCGCCTGTTCAGTCTCGCCATCCGCCAGTTATTGCGCGACGCCCGCGCCGGTGAGTTGCGCGTGTTGTTTTTCGCCCTGCTGGTGGCCGTAGCCGCCAGTACTGCCATCGGCTACTTCGGCGCCCGCCTGAACGGCGCCATGATGTTGCGCGCCACCGAGTTCCTCGGTGCCGACCTGTTGCTCGAAGGCAGTTCGCCGGCACGGCCGGAACAGATCAGTAGCGGCACGGGACTAGGACTCGAACATGCACAGGTGGTGGAGTTCTCCAGTGTCATCGCCACCGACAACGGCATCCAGCTGTCCAGCATCAAGGCGGCCGACGACGTCTATCCGCTGCGCGGCGAACTCAAGAGTGCCCCCACCCCTTTTGCCCCGCAAGAGCCAGGCGGTGGACCGAAACCCGGTGAAGCCTGGGTCGAGGCGCGACTGCTGACGGCGCTGGAGCTGAAGATCGGCGACAGCATCGACGTGGGCATGAAAACCCTGAAGCTGGCACGCGTGCTGACCTACGAGCCGGACCGTGCCGGCAACTTCTACAGCCTGACGCCGCGGGTGTTGATCAATCTCAGTGACCTGCAGGCCACTGGCGTGGTGCAACCGGGCAGCCGGGTCAGCTACCGCGAACTGTGGCGCGGCGATGCCCAGGCGCTGGAAACCTATCGGCAACTGATCAAACCGGGGCTCGCCGCCAACCAGCGCCTGCAGGACGCCCGCGATGGCAACCGGCAGATCGGTGGCGCGCTGGGCAAGGCCGAGCGTTATCTGAATATGGCCAGTCTGGTGGCGGTGTTGCTGGCCGGTGTCGCGGTGGCGCTGTCGGCAACGCGCTTCGCCACCCGGCGCTTTGATGCCAGTGCGTTGTTACGCTGCCTGGGGTTGTCCCGTCGGGAAACCCTGCTGCTGTTCAGTTTACAGCTGACCGTCCTGGGACTGCTCGCCAGTCTGAGCGGCGCCGCCATTGGCTGGCTGGCGCAACTCGGCCTGTTCGCCCTGCTGCATGATCTGCTGCCGACCGATGTGCCGCCGGGCGGCCTGTTTCCGGCCTTCGCCGGAATCGGTACGGGGCTTGTGGCCCTGGCCGGCTTTGCCTTGCCACCTCTGGCGGCCCTGGGTCGGGTTCCACCCCTGCGGGTATTACGTCGCGACATGTTGCCGATTCCTTCCAGCACCTGGATGGTCTACGGCGCGGCACTGGGCGCCCTCGGGCTGATCATGTGGCGCCTGAGCCTGGACCTGGTGCTGACCTTCGCCCTGCTCGGCGGCGGGGTGATTGCAGCGCTGGTGCTGGGCGGACTGCTGTTGCTGCTGCTCAAAAGCCTGCGGCGCCTGCTCGCTCGCGCGTCCTTGCCTTGGCGGCTTGGACTCGGTCAATTACTGCGTCATCCGCTGGCAGCAGCAGGGCAATCCCTGGCCTTCGGCCTGATTCTGTTGTCGATGGCGCTGATCGCCCTGCTGCGCGGAGAGCTGCTGGACACCTGGCAGAACCAGTTGCCGAAAAACGCACCCAATTATTTCGCCTTGAACATCCTGCCGGCAGACAAACAGGCCTTCACCGATCGACTGATCGCCGTATCGGCACAATCGGCGCCGCTGTACCCGGTAGTGCCCGGGCGCCTGATCAGCATTAACGGTGACCCGGTGCAGGACATTGTCAGCAAGGACTCGGCGGGTGATCGCGCCATCCAGCGCGACCTGAGCCTGACCTGGGCGGCGGACCTCCCCGCGGGTAATAAAATCACCGCGGGCACATGGTGGAGCGATCAGGCACCCGACGATATTCCTGGGGTGTCGGTGGAAGGCAAGGTTGCCGAAAGCCTGAAGCTCAAGCTCGGCGACCATATGATTTTCACCGTCGGCGGAGTCAACCGCGAGGCGAAAGTCACCAGTCTGCGCGAGATCAACTGGGACAATTTCCAGCCCAACTTCTTCATGATCTTCCAGCCCGGCACCCTGAAGGACCTGCCGGCGACCTACCTGACCAGTTTTTATCTGGCGGCCGGCCATGACCAGCAGATCGTTGACCTGTCCCGCAGTTTTCCGGCAGTGACGATCCTGCAAGTCGAAGCGTTGCTGGAGCAATTGCGCAGCATCCTCGCCCAGGTCACTCTGGCGGTGGAATACGTGCTGTTGTTCGTACTGGCGGCGGGGATGGCGGTGTTGTTCTCCGGCTTGCAGGCGACGCTGGATGAACGCATTCGCCAAGGCGCACTGCTGCGGGCGCTGGGCGCAGAGCGGCAATTACTGGTCAAGGCTCGGCGTATCGAGTTTGGTTTGCTCGGCGCGGTCAGCGGCTTGTTGGCGGCACTGGGTTCGGAAGTCGTGAGCCTGGTGCTCTACCGTTTTGCGTTTGACCTGCCGTGGCATCCGCATCCGTGGCTGTTGGTACTGCCATTGATCGGTGCCGTGTTGATCGGTGGTGCCGGTGTGTTCGGTACCCGTCGCGCCTTGAACGCCAGCCCCCTGACAGTCCTGCGCGAGGGTTGATAGACTCCAGCCATAACCCTCAAAAGAAGTTGCCATGAGCCGTTACCGCCCTCCCCGCACCGCCGGCACCGCGCTGATCACCCCTGAAGGTGAAGCGCGGATGCGTGCCGAGTTTCATGAACTGTGGCACGTGCGCCGCCCGCAAGTGACTCAGGCTGTCAGCGAAGCCGCCGCCCAGGGCGACCGTTCGGAAAACGCCGAATACACCTACGGCAAAAAGATGCTGCGCGAGATCGACAGTCGCGTGCGCTTTCTCACCAAACGTCTGGAAGCGCTCAAGGTCGTCAGCGAAAAACCCAGTGATCCGAACAAGGTCTATTTCGGCGCCTGGGTCACGATTGAAGACGAGGACGGCAAGGAGGCACGTTACCGCATTGTCGGGCCGGATGAACTGGACCTCAAGCAAGGGCTGATCAGCATCGACTCACCATTGGCCCGAGCCCTGATCGGCAAGGCACTCGACGCCGAGGTCCGGGTGCAGACGCCGACCGACGAGCAGTGCGTGTACATCGTTGCGATCGAATATCCCTGAAATGCAACGCGGTGAGTCAACGGCGGGTAATCAGGCCTTGCCGGGCGACACGGGTCAGTTGCTTGATGACTTCGGGAGCCTCTTCGACACTGGGGGACTGAATCACCGCCAGATCAAAACTGTCATTGGCAAAACGGGCCAGGGATTCACCGTCTTCGACAAACTGGATCAGGAAGGCTGCCGGACCGCCGGTACGACGTGGCCAGCCGTCGAGATACCGCAGGAGCGTCGGCTGATGGTTGCCGCCAAGCAGGATTTTTGGATTGCGCTGGGTGAGATGTGCCGTGATCGGCGCGGGACGTACAACAGGGTTTAATGCATTCATTGTGTCGTGTCTCTGCCTCAAAAGTCTGCATGGCAGGTGAGAGGCAACACCGAACCAGCGCTTTAGCGGTATTTCGAAGCCTGTTTCAAGCTTCTGTCGGTGACTGAATGAGTCACCTGGCGCCCCGCAAGTAGCTGTTTAAATCGGCGCATGAGCAACATCCTAGAGAAGCTGACCGGACAGTGTCAAGAATGACGCAAAACAAAAAAGGCCTGCGCAATGCAGGCCTTTATCATTGAACCAGAGCGGTCAGTCGGCGATGAGGCGGTCCGCCGAAAGCTTGCCGGCGCCTTCGATCAACACCGCGATGCTGCCACCGAGCAAGGCCAGGGCGAACTCATACCCGTTGTTGGCCATGAACAGACCGTTGCTGATGTGTACCGAGAAAATCGCCACCAGCGAAAGAAAGGTCAGGCCCAGCGCCGCCGGACGAGCCAGCAGGCCGATGATCAAGGCCAGGCCGCCAAAAAACTCGGTCCCCCCCGCCAGCGTCGCCATCAGGTAGCCCGGCGCCAGGCCGATGCTTTCCATGTACTGCGCGGTGCCGGCCAACCCGTAACCACCGAATGCCCCGAAGAGCTTCTGCGCGCCATGGGCCGCGAAGATGATGCCGACGAAGATGCGCAATACCGTCAAACCGTAGCCGGCGCGGGTAAACAGTACTCTGTTGATCAATGTGCTCATGCTGTTGCTTCCTTGTAGTGGGTTGGCCGCTATATTAATCAGTAAATTCCATGTTAAAAGCGCAAAAAATTCAACATCACCATCGAATATTTCGATTATTTACTTGATACCACCTTTTGTCCCTGGGGCTCCAGTGACTCGCGTTCTCGATCGAACGCCAGGTAATACTTGTTCACGCTATTAACATAGCTGACAGGTCCCATTCCCACTTGCTCCATGGCGATACGTTCCACCTGGAAGAACCACTGATTGGGATTCAACCCGCGCCGGCGAGCTTCGGCGCGCATTCCCTGGACCCGCTCCGGCCCGATGTTGTAGGCCGCCAGCACGAAGGCCATACGCTCTCTTTCATTGAGTTTGGGACTGGCAAAGAACTTGCGGCGGATCAACGCCAGGTACTTGGCCCCGGCCTGTACATTGCCGTCGAGTTCCTGAAAATTGTTCACCCCCACCCGCTGGGCAGCGGAAGGCGTGATCTGCATCAGGCCGGTCGGCCCACCGCCGCTACGGGCCGGCGGCTGCAGGCCCGACTCCTTGAACGCCAGCGCCGCCAGGTTCAGCCAGTCCATGCCTTGGGCTGCGGCATGCTTTTGCAATACCGGGCGCAGTTTTTCCAGGCGCTGGCGATCCGCCTTGGCCAAGGGATAATGCACTTGATACAGACGGCGATAGATCCGCAGGAATGCGGCATCCTGATCCGATGGTGATTTGTAGCCGGTAAGGAAGCGATCGATGCTGGCCCGTAACATCGACGCATCGCGGCGCACGAACCAGAACTCTTCGCCCGGTTCGCTGATCTGCACCTGTCGGTCCAGACGCAATTTAGGCAGGATCTTGCCCCAGCGCTCGGCGATCGGAAGCTCAACGATGGTCAGGTGAAAGATCCCGCCCTGCACCATCTCCAGCACATCCTCGACCGCCAGACTGGGATCGACCCACTCGATCGTCACCGGCGGCAACTTGTGCAGCGCGAGTTTTTGATTGATTTGACTGACGGCGTCACCGGCTGCGCTGCCGGCGGGCAAGGCCAGGGTTTTACCCGAGAGTTGTTCGAGACGGGTATAGCGCCGTTCACCTTTGATGCCCACCAAAACCAGTGGAATGTTGCTGGCAATCGGCTCGCTGCTGCTGACGGCGTAGCCCGGTTGCAGATCAAGCAATTCCCCGGGGGCCACCAGGTCGCCCTCTCCGCGCTGCAGCGCGCCGAGCAATTGATCCTTGGCCCTGGGGATGATTTTGAGGGTGACTTCCTGGCCGTCCCGGGCGTGCCCGTTGAGGTATTGCTCAAAGGCCCGCAGCCGATGGTATTCGACCCCGATGGCCTGCCCCTGGACTTCGCCGGAACTGTTACGGCTCTGATTGACCAGCACCCGCAACACGCGACTGCTGCGAATTTCCGAGAGGTCACGCACCTTTGCTGTCGGCACGGCTTGCAGTGGCCCGGGCAGACGCGCGACCGCCGGAAACGGCAGTAGCAGCGAGCAGCACAGCAGTAGCAGAACCGAGGGACGAATCATCCACTCTCCGGAAAAGTAATGAGACCGCGCTCATGACGAACGGCATCTAATTCGGCGACAAAAGTCCAATGTTCACGACACTGGCAAAGCGAGAAAGACTGGCACAATGACATCAAAACTACCAATACAACCGCGTTCGCGCCTCAAGAGACACCTTTAACTCATTGTAGTTCTTGGCTTTTCTTTTAAATCCGTGGCTCTGATATGCTTTCCGGCCTTTGGTCCGAGGTAGAACCATGCAACTCATCGATATCGGCGTCAACCTGACCAACCCCAGTTTTGCCGACAAACACCAGGCCGTACTCGACCGCGCCTACGCCGCCGGGGTCTGCCAATTGGTGCTCACCGGCACCAGCGTCGAGGGCAGCGAGCAGGCGCTGGAACTGTGCCGGCAATTGGATGAAAGTACTCAGCAGCTGTTCGCCACGGCGGGCATTCACCCCCACTCGGCCAGCGACTGGAATGCCGACAGCGCCCGGCGTCTGCGTAGCCTGCTCGAGGAGCCGAATGTGGTGGCCGTGGGCGAATGCGGGCTGGACTTCAATCGCGACTTCTCGCCGCGCCCACAGCAGGAAAAGGTACTCGAAGAACATCTGGCGCTGGCGGTCGAGTTGCAGTTGCCTGTGTTCCTGCACGAGCGTGATGCCAGCCAGCGATTGCTGGAGATCCTGCGCGACTTCCGTGATCAACTGCCAGCCGCGGTAGTGCATTGCTTCACCGGAGAACAGAAAGCGCTGTTCAGTTATCTCGACCTGGACCTGCATATCGGTATTACCGGGTGGATCTGCGATGAACGCCGGGGCACGCACCTGCATCCGCTGGTTCGGGAGATTAAGCGCGGGCGCCTGATGCTGGAAAGCGATGCGCCATACCTGCTGCCGCGCAGCCTGCGACCCAAGCCGAAGAACGGGCGTAACGAGCCTGCATACCTGACTGAAGTCTTGCGTGAAGTGGCCTTGCATCGCGGTGAAACCCATGAAGATCTGGCCGCGCACACGACTGCATGTGCACGGGCGTTCTTCGGTTTGCCCGCGATTTCCCAATAGTCTCAAATCTTCTGTGGGAGCGATCAGGTTCGCTTCCACAATGGATCCAGGTGAAACAAGATTGATGTTCACCACTGAACACCTGTGGGAGGGAGCCCGGCAACATTAAATTTGACCATGCCCCCTATCGCCCTGATAGCCAGTGTTGATTCGCCGTCCTCACTGACCGGGCCTATCCTTCAATCATGAGTTCAGTACGGATTGAGGATCAGCATCATGGGCAAACGTCATCCCAACCTTCCCGCCTGGCAATGGCGTGCCTACCCGGGCAATCACCAGCACCCGGCCAATCTGGTGCTGCATCTGATCGCCGTGCCGCTGTTCATCGTCGCCTTTCTCCTGATCGTGTCCGGGGTCTTCGGCCTGAACCTGGCTAACTTCGCCATCGGCGTGGTCGGCTTGTTTGCCGCCTTGGGCTTGCAACGCCACGGTCACAGCCTGGAAGAGCAAGCCTCAGAACCGTTCAGTGACCGCAAGGACGCCGTATCGCGGTTGCTGGTCGAACAGTTCCTGACCTTCCCGCGCTTTTTTCTCAGCGGTGGCTGGTGGCGCGCCTGGCGTGAGCGCCACCGCCGTCACTGATCAGGCAAAAACCGTCACGGTCTGGCGGCTCATCGCGATCAACCGGCCATCCGCGCTCCACATCTTCGCTGCGGCATGCCCGTAACCGTCGGCGGCATGCTCGGTTTCAACCAGGTATTTGCACCAGTGCAGCGTACTCAGTTCGAGCAACGGCTGGACGAACTCAATGGTCCAGGTCAGGGTGCTACCTGCCGCCGGTTTCTTCAAAAACGGCATCAAGGCGGGTGGCCAGGCGTCCACCAGTGCCAGAATGTGCGCTTCACCGACTGCCTCTTCCTGGTCCCCGCGCAAGCGCACCCAGCCACCCATCTGCCGTGAGGTGTTGCCGGTGAACGGCAGCCCGCCAACACTCCAGCGCATCGCCAGGTGGCGCATGAATTCTGGAACAACGCCTTCGATGAACGGCAGTTCCTGGCAATCATCCCAGTGTTTCATCTCTGGCGCCGATTGCGCCGTCACCGCCACTTCCGATGGGCGCGAAGCGCCAAAGCTGCCCTGGATCAGGGTCACCACCTGCCCTTTCTGCATGACCCGCCCCAGCACCTGACTGACCGCCTTGCCTTCACGCAGCACGTCAACTTCAAAACTGACCGGAACCTCAGGCTCAACCGGACCAACGAAGGTGATCGCCAGCGAGCGCACCAGACGCTCCGCTGGAACTCTGGCCCGCATGGCTTCGTACTGCAAAGCGGCCACCAGGCCACCGAAACTGGCTCGCCCCTGTGCCCAGGATGCCGGAATAGACAGTTCCTGCGGCTGGCGGCGGACGGCGTCGAGCAGATCGGAAAAGCGCATGAAAACCTCAAGGACAGGAAAAGTATGTAGGGATCTTAACCAGCCGGCGAGACGGATACAGCACCTGTTCCGGCCAAATTGGCTGACAGATGAGCCGCGCCATCAATAGGAGCTGCCGCAGGCTGCGATGCTTTGATCTTGAAAAGCAAAATCAAAAGATCGCAGCCTGCGGCAGCTCGTACAGGGGTGCTTGAACTCAGGATTTGAAACAGTCAGCGCTGAGTTTGTCGAGGACACGGTCGGAACGCTGTTCGGCCTTGGCCATGTTGGCTTTCCAGACGGCGACACACGGCTGCAAATCGGCCTCATGCTCGGCAAGGGCCAGCCACTGCACGCAATCGTGCCAGTCACCCAGCGCGCCTTGCGCCGACTTCAATCGAGGCATTGCCTTTTTTGGCAGGCGATCCAGTTCAGGGTAGGCATCGATACCATAACGCACGCGTTTGATCAGTAAACGCAGGCGATGACGGTCGTGCGCCGGGTCCTGCAGGGCCGAGTCGAGTTTCGTCCACTGTTTGTCCAGACGCTTTTCGATGCGCTTGCGCAGGCCCTTGAGCAAGCCCTGCCGCTCGCTGGCGCGTAAAAAACGCGGAAAAGCGTCAAGGATGATCAGCAACTGCGCCAGCTCGGGACTGGTCGCTACCAGCGGATACGCCTTGGCCATTTGCGCCGCCCGCCGCTGTCCGGCTTCGGCTTGATCGTGTTCGAGCAAATACGCCGCCATCACCTCGCGATCACGCAACGGTGTGGTCAGATCGCCCACGCTCGAGGCCGCTGCTTCGAGCTGCTCTACGCCGGGCAAGCCGCGCAGCGGCCGCAACAGGCTGCGCAGGCGACGCATCGTGGTACGCAGATCGTGCAAGGCCTCCGGGTCGGTACGCTGGCTCAAGCGCGCCTGACAGGCCAGTAATCGAACTTCCAGACCCAGGACATGGGCCACCAATCGATTGATCATCGGTTTACTCCGTAAACAGCGGCAAGTTGCCAGCTTCCAGCTACAGGTCAAACGTGACAGGTTCGACTTGCAGCTTGCAGCCTATAACTTGTAACTGTTTTTGACCTTCAACGGCCCGCGCGGGATTCGCGGATATAGAAGCGTGCCTTCTCGGCTTTGTGAGTACAGCCTTCGAACCCTTCGAATTGCTGCTGCGTCTTGGCCGCGGTCAACAACGACAGGGCCTTGGAGTAGCTGACAGTCCCGGCGAAACCCTCAGCCTTGGCCAGGTCCAGCTCATGCCATGCTGCATCGAGCTGGCTACCACAGCTGTCGCGGTAGGCGGTTTTACCGGCACAACCGGCAAGCGCCAGGGCGATCAGGGGCACACAAATCCAGGCTTTCATCATTTACTCCTCTACAGATGGGAAACAGTCATGCAGTTAAGACGGCCTGGCACCTGAAAAGTGCCTCGGACCTGACGCGCAAACTATAGCGCCACCACGACCACATGCCGCCATCAAGTGTCGAAAATACGACACCCCTGGCTCACCAGACGACCTTGACGATTGATGCATGCCTGTCGATGGGTGCATTGTTGAAGCTGATCAAACGAGGGTGGTTCATGAAAAAGCGTGTTGCATTGGTACTGGGCTCCGGAGGAGCGCGGGGTTATGCGCATATCGGCGTCATCGAAGAGATCGAACGGCGCGGTTATGACATTGCCTGCATCGCCGGGTGCTCCATGGGAGCGGTAGTAGGCGGCATCTATGCCGCCGGCAAACTCGACGAGTACCGCGACTGGATCGAGAGCCTGGACTATCTCGACGTGCTGCGCCTGGTGGACGTCAGCTTTCGCCTGGGAGCGATTCGCGGCGAGAAAGTATTCGGGCAGATCCGCAAGATCGTCGGCGACATCAATATCGAAGACCTGCGCATCCCTTACACGGCGGTGGCCGCCGACCTGACCAACCAGCAGGAAATCTGGTTCCAGGAAGGCTGCCTGCATCAAGCCATGCGTGCGTCGGCGGCAATCCCGAGCCTGTTCACCCCGGTGATGCAGGGTAATCGCATGCTGGTAGACGGCGGCATTCTCAACCCGTTGCCGATCGTGCCGGTGGTATCGAGCCATTGCGACCTGATCATCGCGGTCAACCTCAACTCCACCAACCAGCGTCACTATCAATTACCGGTGATCCAGCGTCCCGCCGCGTTCAAGACCCGGTTCGACAGCCTGATCAACTCCCTGGGCTCGAAGTTTCCGTTCCGGCGTAAACAGGCGGAACAACTGCTGATACTGGAACAGGAGGCCTTCAGGGCCGAAGGGGCCGATCCCAACCCGTGGATCGAGTCTGCCGAGCCCGAAGCCCAGCAACCGGCAGCCGCTCCAGAGGCTTCAGGCGCGCCGCGCTCCGCCACGGGCTCATTCATCATCGACAACGTGGGACCTGCGTCCTTGCTGGATTTGATCAACCAGAGTTTCGAGGTGATGCAGACTTCATTGGCGCAGTACAAGATCGCCGGCTATCCGCCGGATATCCTGATCAACGTGCCGAAGCGGGTATGCCGGTTCTTCGAGTTCTACAAGGCGCCGGAGTTGATCGCCCTGGGCCGGGAGATTGCGCGGGATACGCTGGATCGGTATGAGAGTGAGCAGAACTGAGCATCTGGAAATTTCCCGGTGAATGTCAGGTCCTCATCGCGAGCAGGCTCGCTCCCACGGGATGCATTGCAAAGTGGGAGCGAGCCTGCTCGCGATGAGACAACACTTGGACTAAAGGCTGCCCTCACTCAACAACCGATACCCCACCCCCGCCTCGGTCACGATAAACCGCGGTCGGGTTGGGTCGTCCGCCAGTTTCTGGCGCAAATGGCCCACAACAATCCGCAGATAATGACTGTCCTCGGTATGAGTCGGCCCCCAGATATCCTTGAGCAGTTGCTGCTGAGTAATCACCCGCCCGGGATGCCGCGCCAGTTGCGCGAGCACCGCATACTCCTTGCGGGTCAACGCGACTTCAACGCCGTCGAGCAACACCCGGCGATAGGCCAGGTCGACAGTTAACGGGCCAAAAGTCAGCGCCGCCGACCGAGCTTCACCTACCGGCGCCTGACGCAGCAAGGCGCGAATCCGCGCGAGAAATTCCTGAATGCCGAACGGCTTGGTCACGTAGTCATTGGCGCCACCATCCAGGGCCTCGACTTTCTGCCCCTCGCCGGCGCGCACCGAGAGCACCAGCACCGGCACCGTCGACCATTCGCGAAACTCGCGCAGCACCTGCTGGCCGTCCATGTCCGGCAGGCCGAGGTCGAGCACCAGCAGGTCCGGCTTGTTCAGCGCGGCCTGGGCCAGCCCTTCGCTGCCCGTTCCGGCCTCCAACACTTTATAGCCCTGAGAGGCGAGGCTGATGCGCAGGAATTTGCGGATCTGCGGTTCGTCGTCGATGACCAGAATGGTCGTGGTCTGGCTCATGAATTCATATCAACACAATTGAGTGGCAAGAGAGTAACGCACGCGCGCTCAGGCTTCACTTTCATATCCTGGCTGCGCCTGCAAAGGCAGATGCAAGGTAATGCAGGTGCCGCGTCCCTCTATGCCATCGGCAACGCTGATACGTCCACCATGGGCGCCGACCATGCCCTGACAAATCGCCAGCCCCAGCCCGGTACCCTGCCCGCCCCGATCTCCGCGCGCAGCGGTGTAGAACATGTCGAAAATCTTCGTCCTATCCGCTTCCGGAATCCCCGGGCCTTCGTCGCTCACCGAGAAGAACAGCTCACTGTCGTCAGCGCCGGCACGCAATTGCAATCGCCCGTGGGTCGGCGAGAAACGTGCGGCGTTTTCCAGCACATTGATCAGCGCCTGTTCGATCAGCGCGGCGTGGACGTACAGCAGGGGCAACTGCGCCGGCACGTCGGTACTGACCTGCAACGATGAGAGCACCGTGCGCAGGCGATTGAGTGCACTGCCGACGATATCGGCCGGCGACACCCAGTCGCGTGCCAGCTTCAAGGCTCCGTGCCCGAGGCGTGTCATGTCCAGCAGATTCTGGATATAGCGATCGAGGCGTTCGGCTTCATCGCGGGTGCCTTCGAGCAGTTCACGGCGATCCTCCAGCGGTATCGCTTCACCAAGCGCCAGCAGGCTGTCGATGCTGCCGCGCATGGAGGTCAGCGGCGTGCGTAAATCGTGGGACACCGAGGCCAGCAAGGCACTGCGCAGTTGCTCGGTTTCGCCGTGCAAGCGCGCCGCTTCCAGGTCGTCAGCCAATTGTGCCCGGGCCAGGGCCTGGGCCAGAGGCTGGCTCAATGCGGTCAGCAGGCGCCGACGCTGACCGCTCAAGGCATGGCCTTCTTTGGCGCACACACCCAGCAGTGCCAACGGTCCATCCTCCACCGACAGCGGCCACCACCACCATTTCCCGAATGGCAAGGTGCCGGTGCCGGCACCCGCCGGTTGATCGTGTTGCCAGGCCCAATCGGCGGCGGCGCGCTCGGCTTCGGAAAACTCCAGTGGGCCACCTGTTTCGACTTTCCAGCCGCTTTGTCCATCGCGATTAAGCAGACACAATTGCAGATCGTTCCAGGCGTTGAGATGTTGCGCGGCAGCGCTGACCACCGCTTGCCGATCGGTGGCAGCCGTGAGTTTGCGCGACAGATCGAGCAGTTCCGTAGTCTCTTCCTGGGTATCGCGCAGGGCCTGCAACTGCCTGCGCTGACGTGCCGCGAGGTTGCCGGTAAGCGCCGCCATCAAGAGGAAAAACACCAAGGTCAGCACGTCTTCTTCGCGCTGGATGTGAAAGGAAAAATTCGGTGGTATGAACAAAAAGTCGTAGGTCAGAAACGACAACGCCGCACATACCAGGGCAGGTCCCAGGCTGCTGCGTACCGCCACCAGCAACACCGCGGCGAGGAACACCAGCGAGATGTTAGGCAGCGCCAGCACACTCGACACCGCCCAGGCCAAGGCACTGGCCAGCACCGTCGCCACCAGCGCCAGGGCGTAGTCGAACCACACCAACGATTGCAGCGAACGCTGACGCGGCTGATGCCGTTCATGATCACTGTCGAGCACGTTGATTTCCAGGCCCCGGGCGTTGCGCAACAACCGCGCCGCCAGACCACCGCCGAACAGGCGTCGACGCCAACGAGGCCTGGACTGCCCGACCAGAAGCAGGCTGGCGCGACGTTCGGTGGCGTGCTGGATCAGGGTTTTTGCCACTTCGCCGGCCCGCAGCAGCACCACTTCGCCACCCAGGCGTTCGGCCAGTTGCTGGGCACTTTGCAGGCGCAGGCGCGATTGCTCGTCGCGCACGCTGCCGTTGTCCACGTGCACCAGGCTCCAGGGCAGATGCCGGCGCTGGGCCACACGACAGGCATGACGCACCAGGCGCTCGGCCTGGTCATCACCGTCGACACCGACCAATAATCGACCACGCACCGCCGGGGCCGACTGGCCGAGCTGACGATAACCCTGGGCCAGATCATTATCGACCTGGGCCGCCGCCGCTTGCATCGCCAACTCGCGCAAGGCGGTCAGGTTGGTCTGGGAGAAAAAGGCATCGATGGCCGCCCGCGCCTGCTCCGGCACGTAGACTTTGCCATCGCGCAGTCGCTCCAGCAGCTCCCGTGGTGGCAAGTCGATCAACAGCAGTTCGTAAGCTTCCTGCAGGACCCAGTCCGGCAGGGTTTCACGGACCTGCACACCGGTGATGCCACGCACTTGATCGTTGAGACTTTCCAGGTGCTGGACATTGACCGTGGTGTACACGTCGATGCCGGCGGCCAGCAGCTCTTGAATGTCCTGCCAGCGTTTTTCGTGGCGGCTGCCGGGGGCGTTGGTGTGGGCCAGTTCGTCCACCAACACCAGTTTCGGCCTGGCCGCCAGCAGTGCGTCGAGGTCCATTTCCTCGAGCTGCACGCCCCGGTACTCCGAACGGAGCAAAGGCTGCTGCGGCAAGCCTGAGAGCAACGCCTCGGTTTCGGCGCGGCCGTGGGTTTCAACCACGCCGGCAATGATTTTCACGCCTTGACGCAGTTGGCTGTGCGCCGCTTGCAGCATGGCGTAGGTCTTGCCGACACCCGGCGCGGCCCCGAGAAAAACCTTGAGCCGGCCACGGCCATCACGGGGCAGGTTTGCTAACAGCGCGTCGGCGCGGCCGGAGTCGCTCATGCTTGGGGATCTCTTCATTCAGGTAGTGATGTGGTGACTGGCAAGCCGCCTTCGCGAGCAAGCCCGCTCCCACACTCGAACTCTGTAGCACTGTAGATCGAATGTGAGGGTGGGCTTGCTCGCGAATTGCCGTGCCACCGTTTTACAACTTCTCAAGCGCCATGTTCAGCGCCAGTACATTCACCACCGGCGGCCCCACCAGTGGCCGCTCGATATGCGCATCCAGCAGGTTTTGCAGCGTCGCCAGCGGCACATTACGCACCGCCGCGACACGCGCCAGTTGATAGGCAATCGCAGCCGGTGGCAAGTGCGGATCAAGGCCACTGCCCGACGTCGTGACCAATGCCAGCGGCACTGGGCCCTGGCCGGGCACCAGCAGTTTGCCGGCGTCGTCGACCACCCGGGTGGCCAGCGCCGGATTGCTCGGCGCCAGGTTGCTGGCGCTGCTCGACACCGTGGCAAAGGCACCGGCGGAAGGACGCGAATGGAACCAGGCGTCACCGACAAAATCCTGGGCGATCAGCGACGAGCCACGGACCTTGCCTTCGGCATCGCGGACAAGGCTGCCATTGGCCTGGTCGGGGAACGCGACCTGGGCCACACCGGTGACGACCAGGGGATAGGCGACGCCGGTGATCAGCGTCATCAGGACCAGCAGGCTCAGGGCCGGGCGTATCATTGTGGACATTTCACAATCCTCGAATTCAATGGCAAACATTGCGGGGTGTCAGTTGCAACCAACCCTCACCCCTGCCCTCTCCCGGCGGGAGAGGGGGCCAATCTCCGTTTTCAAAACAGAAGTTCGACTCGCAACTTCAGGTGCAGCACATCTGACAAACAACTCGATCAGTCCCCTCTCCCCCTGGGAGAGGGTTGGGGCGAGGGCTGGATTTCGAGCCATTCCGCGCCTGCGCAATCGCCTGACACCTACACCAGATGCAACGCCGTCAACAGCATGTCGATCGCCTTGATACCCACGAACGGCACCAGAAGCCCGCCCAGGCCGTAGATCAACAGATTGCGCCGCAACAGCGCCGCTGCACTCACCGCCTGCACCCGCACCCCCCGCAGCGCCAACGGAATCAACACCACGATGATCAGGGCGTTGAACACAATCGCCGAGAGAATCGCGCTCTGCGGACTGCTCAGATGCATGACGTTGAGCACACCCAGTTGCGGATAGATCGCGGCAAACAGGGCCGGCAAGATCGCGAAGTACTTGGCCACGTCGTTGGCGATGGAGAAAGTCGTCAGCGCACCACGGGTGACCAGCAACTCCTTGCCAACCTGCACCACGTCCAGCAGCTTGGTCGGATCACTGTCGAGATCGACCATGTTGGCCGCTTCACGCGCCGCTTGCGTGCCGTCATTCATTGCCATGCCGACATCCGCCTGGGCCAGCGCCGGAGCGTCGTTGGCGCCATCGCCACACATCGCCACCAGTCGGCCGTCGTCTTGCTCGTGGCGTATGCGTGCGAGTTTTTTCTCCGGGGTAGCCTCGGCCAGGACGTCATCCACGCCAGCTTCGGCGGCAATGGCAGCGGCCGTCAGCGGGTTGTCGCCGGTGACCATGACGGTGCGAATGCCCAGTTTGCGCAACTCGTCAAAACGCTCGCGGATACCGGGCTTGACCACGTCTTTGAGATGGATTGCCCCCAACAATTTGCCGTCGACGCATACCAGCAGCGGAGTGCCGCCGCTTTGGGCGATCCTGTCGATTTCCCGGGACAGGGCCGGTGCCAGATCGCCACGGTTCAGGCCGACAAACGCCAGCAGCGAATCCACAGCGCCTTTGCGATACACGCGCCCTTGGTAATCGACCCCGGACAGCCGCGTTTCAGCACTGAACGGCACGGCAGTCAGCGCGTCGGCGGACGGCTCCGGCTGGGGATGTGTGCCACGCAGATACTCGACGATCGACTTGCCTTCAGCAGTGTCGTCCGCCAGCGAGGCAAACAATGCGCCTTCGGCCAGCTCCACAGCGTTGACACCCGGCGCCGCATACACTGCTGCACAACGACGATTACCGAACGTGATGGTGCCGGTCTTGTCCAGCAGCAAGACGTGCACATCCCCCGCCGCCTCCACGGCGCGACCTGACTTGGCGATCACGTTCAGGCGCACCAGGCGATCCATCCCGGCAATACCGATGGCCGACAGCAGGCCGCCGATGGTGGTCGGAATCAGCGTGACCAACAACGCTGCCAGGAATACCAGCGGCAGGCTGCCATTGGCGAAGTGGGCGAAAGGTTGCAGGGTGACGACCACCAGCAGGAAGATCAGGGTCAAGCCGATCAGCAGGATGTCGAGCGCTACTTCATTCGGGGTTTTCTGCCGTTTGGCGCCTTCGACCAGGGCAATCATGCGGTCCAGGGTCGATTCGCCAGGGTTGGTGGTGATTTTCACCAACAGCCAGTCGGACACCAATCGTGTATTGCCGGTGACGGCCGAACGATCACCGCCGGACTCACGGATGACCGGCGCCGACTCACCGGTAATCGCCGCTTCGTTGACGGCCGCGATGCCTTCGATCACTTCGCCGTCACCGGGAATCATCTCCCCCGCCTCGACGCGCACCACATCGCCTTTGCGCAGGCTGGTGGCCGGCACCACCTCAAAGGTGCCGTTGCTGGTTTGGCGCCGGGCACTGAGGCCTGCGCTGCCGGCCTTGAGGCTGTCGGCGCGGGCTTTACCGCGGCCTTCCGCCAGGGCTTCGGCGAAGTTGGCGAACAGCACGGTGAACCACAGCCATACGGCAATTTGTGCGGCGACGAAGGTCGGCACCGCCGTGTCGGGAATGAAGCACAGCACGGTGGTCAGGATCGCGGTCAGTTCCACCACCAACATCACTGGCGCACGCTGCAATTGCCGTGGGTCGAGCTTGACGAAGGCTTGCACCAGCGCCGGGCGCCACAGGGCCGAGATCGCGGTTTTCGGTTGTTCCGGCGCCTTGACGACGGCGGTTTTGGTTATGGGCATATTCATCTTCAACTCCCTCAGAAGGCCATGCTCAGATGTTCAGCAATCGGGCCCAACGCCAGTGTCGGCAGGAAAGTAAGGCCACCCACCAGCAAAATGGTCACCGTCAGCAAGGTCACGAACAGCGGGCCGTGAGTCGGGAAGCTGTTCTGGCCGATCGGTGCGGTTTTCTTCATTGCCAGGCTGCCGGCCAGGGCCAGGACCGGGAGGATGTAGCCGAAGCGACCGATCAACATGCCCAGGCCCAGCATCAGGTTGTGGAACGGGGTGTTGGCACCGAAGCCACCTAACGCCGAACCGTTGTTGGCACTGGCCGAGGTGTAGGCGTAGAGCAACTGGCTGAAACCGTGGGCACCGGGGTTGCTTACCGAGGCCACAGGCCCTGGCAGGCTGGCCGCGATCGCACCGAGCACCAGTACGCCGATCGGCATGACCATCAGGGTCACCACCAGCAATTGCACCTCCCTGGCTTGCAGTTTCTTGCCGAGATATTCCGGGGTGCGGCCGATCATCAGGCCGGCGAGGAACACCGCAATCAACACGTTGAGCAACATGCCGTAGAGCCCGGCACCGACGCCTCCGAAGATCACTTCGCCAACCATCATGTTGACCAGTGCGACCATGCCGCTCAGCGGGTTGAGGCTGTCGTGCATGGCGTTGACCGAACCGTTCGACGCCGAGGTCGTGGTCACCGACCACAGTACGCTGGCGGTTGTGCCGAACCGTGCTTCCTTGCCTTCCAGCGGCGCGGTCTGTTCTACAGCGACGTTGTTCAGGGCCGGGTTAGGTTGGTACTCGGCCCACAGCGAGGTCGCGCCACCGATCAGGAACAGCGCCAGCATGCAGGCGATGATCGCGCGGCTCTGACGCAGATCCTTCACGTAGTGGCCGAAGGTGAACACCAGCGCAACGGGGATCAGGATGATCGACGCCACCTCGAACAGGTTGCTCCAGGCTGTCGGGTTCTCGAACGGATGCGCCGAGTTGACGCCGAAGAAACCGCCACCGTTGGTGCCCAATTGCTTAATCGCAATCTGGCTGGCCGCCGGGCCGAGCGGGATCACCTGGTCGACGCCTTGCAGGGTCACGGCATTCACGTACTGGGCGAAGGTTTGCGGTACGCCCTGCCACACCAGGTACAACGCCAGCAGCAGGCACAGCGGCAGCAAACCGTAGAGGGTGGCGCGGGTCATGTCGACCCAGAAGTTGCCCAGGGTCTTGGTCGACTTGCGGCCGATACCGCGACACAGCGCAACCAATACCGCCAGGCCGGTGGCGGCGCTGACGAAATTTTGCACAGTGAGACCGGCCATCTGACTCAGATAGCTCAGCGACGCCTCACCGCTGTACGCCTGCCAGTTGGTGTTGGTCATGAAGCTGACGGCGGTGTTGAACGCCAGCGTCCACTCTTGCCCCGGCAGGTTCTGCGGGTTGAGCGGCAAGTGGTCCTGGAGCAACAGGATCGCGAACAACAGCAAAAAGCCCGCAAGGTTGAAAGCGAGCAAGGCCAGTGTGTATTTCTGCCAGCTCTGCTCGGCCTGCGGATCGACACCGGCGACACGATAACAGCCACGTTCCAGCGGCCCGAGGATTGGTGTCAGCCAGGTGCGCTGGCCTTCCATGACCTTGTAATAGAAGCGCCCGAGGAACGGCGCAGGTAGCAATACCAGCGCGAAAAATCCGAGGATTAGCCAATAGTCATAACTGTGCATGGCCGCTCCTAGTTCCGGTCCGCGCGCAACAGCGCAACCAACAGATAAATGAACAGCCCCACTGCCAGCAGCAGCGACACTCCATCCAGAACGCTCATGGAAATTCTCCGTGTTACGGCGTATTGCCGCGTGTGAGCCATTGTCGGAAGGAAGGCTGTAAAGGAACGAGATCGAGGAGTCTCGCCGGGCATAAAGAAAGCGTAAAGAGTGGGTGTATGCGGGGATTACAGGGGGCTGGATCAAGCTTCAGGCCGGAAAAACCGGTCGTTTCGCGCGTTGTCGCGCACCACTGAAACTCAAGCCCGACAGGCTTGACGCAACAAAAATGGCATTAACACTCTTGCACCTCCCCGCTCGTGCCTACAAGCTACGGCTATTGGCATTATCGAATTACTGAAAAAGGCTGGCCTCCATGCGTATCCTCATCACCGGCGGTGCCGGTTTCATTGGCTCTGCCCTTATTCGCGAGTTGATTCGGCACACCGAACATGAAGTGCTCAATCTGGACAAACTGACCTATGCCGGCAATCTCGAGTCGCTGACCAGCATCGCCAACGACACTCGTTATGAGTTCGTCCAGGCCGATATCGTTGATCAGTCGACTGTCAGAGCAGTGCTTGCACGCTTCCAGCCTCACGCGATCATGCACCTGGCAGCTGAATCCCATGTGGATCGGTCCATCGACGGGCCATCGGAATTTATCCAGACCAACATTGTTGGCACCTACAGCTTGCTGGAGGCAACCCGTGCCTATTGGCAAACCCTCACAGAGCCTGAGAAAAGCGCGTTCCGCTTTCATCACATCTCTACCGACGAGGTTTATGGCGATCTGCATGGTGTCGATGACCTGTTCACGGAAAGCACGCCCTACGCTCCGAGCTCGCCCTACTCCGCCAGCAAGGCTGCGTCCGACCACCTGGTCCGCGCCTGGCAGCGCACCTATGGTTTGCCGGTACTGCTGACCAATTGCTCGAACAATTACGGGCCGTTCCACTTCCCCGAAAAACTGATTCCGCTGGTCATCCTCAATGCGTTGGCCGGCAAGCCGCTACCGGTGTATGGCAATGGCCTGCAAGTGCGCGACTGGCTGTTCGTCGAAGATCACGCCCGGGCTCTGCTCAAAGTGGTGACCACTGGCACCGTCGGCGAAACCTACAACATCGGTGGGCACAACGAACAGAAGAACATAGACGTCGTGCGTGGCATCTGTGCCCTGCTTGAAGAACTGGCACCGCACAAGCCCGACGGTGTTGCGCACTATGCCGACCTGATCACGTTCGTACAGGATCGTCCCGGCCACGATCAGCGCTATGCAATCGATGCCGGCAAGATTGAACGCGAACTGGGCTGGGTGCCTGAAGAGACGTTCGAAACCGGCCTGCGCAAAACCGTGCAATGGTATTTGGACAACCTGGAGTGGTGCCGTCGTGTTCAGGATGGCAGCTATCAAGGTGAACGCCTCGGCGCCATCGATAACAAGGAGTTGCTCGCATGATGAAAGGCATCGTTTTAGCGGGAGGCTCGGGCACACGCCTGCACCCGATTACCCTCGGCGTGTCAAAACAGCTGTTGCCGGTCTACGACAAACCAATGATCTACTATCCGATTTCGGTGCTGATGCTGGCCGGCATCAAGGATATTCTGCTGATTTCCACCCCCCAGGATTTACCTCAATACCGCAACCTGCTGGGTGACGGCAGCCAGTTCGGGGTCAATTTCAGCTTTGCCGAACAACCCTCACCGGATGGGCTGGCCCAGGCGTTCCTGATTGGCGAAGAATTCATTGGCAATGACCCTGTCTGCCTGATCCTGGGGGACAACATCTTCCATGGCCAGCACTTCGGCGAACAATTACAGAACGCGGCAAAACGCACCTCTGGCGCCACCGTGTTCGGTTACTGGGTCAAGGATCCCGAGCGCTTCGGCGTGATCGATTTCGACAGTGATGGCCGTGCGCTTTCAATCGAAGAAAAACCGACGACGCCGAAATCCAGTTATGCCGTTACCGGTCTGTATTTCTACGACAACGATGTCATCGAGATTGCCAAGGCAGTAAAACCTTCGCCACGCGGCGAGCTGGAAATCACCGACGTCAACAATGCCTATCTGCAACGGGGCGATCTGCAGGTGGAGCGTTTCGGCCGAGGTTTCGCCTGGCTCGATACCGGCACCCACGACAGTTTGCTCGAAGCCAGTCAGTACGTGCAGACCATCGAGCACCGCCAGGGACTGAAAGTCGCCTGCCTCGAAGAAATTGCCTACGAGAATGACTGGATCAATCGTGAACAGTTACTCGAGCGGGCGCAGTACTTTGGCAAGACCGGGTATGGTCAGTACCTCGCCAAACTGGCCGGGGAAGAACAATGATCATGATTGAACCCGGCGTGCACGAAGAGACCGGACTGTTGCCATGAGAATTCTCATCAATGGCCAGCACGGCCAGGTCTCACGCGAGCTGCAACACCGACTGGGCGCGGTCGGCGAACTGATCGTACTGGGTCGCGACCAGCTCGACCTGACGCAACCCGAACAGATTCGTCGGCAGGTCCAGACCGTTCGGCCCGACCTGATCATCAATGCGGCAGCCCATACAGCGGTCGATCAGGCCGAAAGCGAGCCGCAGACAGCCTTTGCCATAAACGCAGTCGCCCCCGGCATTCTTGCCGAAGAAGCGCTGGCTCTCGATATCCCGCTGATTCATTACTCCACTGATTATGTATTCGACGGGACGAAGGTCGGAGCGTACAACGAGGACGACGCGCCAAATCCGCTCGGGGTGTATGGCCGGAGCAAGCTGGCCGGTGAACAGGCCATCAGGGACGTGCAAGGTAAATACCTGATTCTGCGCACCAGTTGGGTCTACTCGAACCATGGCCGCAACTTCCTGCTGACGATGCAGCGTTTGCTGCAGGAGAAAACAGAGTTGCGCGTGGTCGCCGATCAAATCGGAGCGCCAACATGGGCAGGCACGATCGCCGACAGTACCCTGGCCCTGATTGAACGCTGGCAGGCGGGCATGGCCGGCAGCTGGGGGACGTTTCATCTGACCGCTCAGGGCCAGACCTCCTGGTTTGGCTTTGCCCAGGCAATTGGCGAAGCATTGCAACAGCAGGGTAAACCCTGTGCCAGTGTGCTGCCGATTCCAACCAGCGATTACCCGACGCCCGCGACCCGGCCGTTCAATTCACGTCTCGATTGCAGTCGCCTGCAACGTGAGTGGGGTGTCAGTCAACCTGACTGGCAAACTGCACTGTGCGCGTGCCTACGCCAACAGACATAGGCATCAAACCACGGCACCGCTCGTTCCTGTACTCCATGCTTGCCGCCCATCAGCGCGCCGATGCACCAACGGCGCGCGATGTTGACCGGACATTGAAGGCATTCGCCTGCGCCACACGTAACAGGCATAGAATGCACAGGTAGCGATGGAACTGCTGCCAGACCCCGTCACTCAAAGTGGTATGCACGATCGGTTGGCGAGCCTCGCCGGCCCGTTTGTCATCAAGGAGAGTCCCATGCCCTGGTATGCCTGGTTAATTTTGGTTGTTGCCATTGGCTCGATCGTCGGTGGTTTGATGATGCTACGCGACACCGCCAACAAGGTTGAACTGACCGAAGAGCAACGTAAACGCGTGGCTGAACGTAATGCGCAAATGGACGCCAAAGAAGCGCAGGATCGCTGATAACACCCCGCCAGAACCGGCGGGGTTTGTTTTTTTTCGAAGCCGAAAAAACCTTGGCAATGCCGGCCATTATTGCGGTTTTGTATCAGAATCGAAGCATCTGTATGCTTTTTAGAAGTAAAAGTACAATCACCATCCAATTTTCATTGGTTAAGATGACGCATTGATGTGGAGATTTCAGATGCGTTATTCGCAGGACCATAAAGCCCAGACCCACCAACGCATCATCAAGGAAGCTTCGGCGCGATTCCGCCGCGACGGTATCGGCGCGACCGGCCTGCAACCTCTGATGAAAGCATTGGGCTTGACCCATGGCGGCTTTTATTCCCACTTCGAGTCCAAGGACGAACTGGTAGAAAAGGCTCTCCAGGAGTCTGGCAATCAGGTTGACGGCTTGTGCGCGCAAATCTTTGCCGAAGAAAATCCCCTCGAAGCCTTCATCGATACCTACCTGTCGCAATGGCACCAAACCTCGCCCCACGAAGGTTGCCCTCTAACGACCATGTCTTCGGAACTTGGCCTGCGCGGGCAACCGAGCACGACAAGTGACACCGTGCTCAAGGCTCGACTGGATCAGATCGAGCACACCCTCAAAGGGGACAACACCGCTGATCGCAGCATTGTCATCATGGCCGCACTGGTCGGCGCCCTGCTACTTTCACGCAGCGTTGCCGACCCCGAACTCGCCCAACGCCTGCTCGACGTCACGCGCGAACATCTCAAGCAATCGCAGGACTAGCCCTGCCAGCGCTTGAACAACACGCTGGCATTGACGCCGCCAAATCCAAAACCGTTGGACAGCGCATAATCGATAGTCATCGGCCGCGCCTGGCCGCGAACGATGTCCACGCCTGCGGCAGCGGGATCCGGATTGTCTAAATTAAGCGTGGCCGGGACGATCTGGTCACGAATGGCCAGCAGTGTGAAGATCGCTTCAATCCCGCCCGCTGCCCCAAGCAAATGTCCGGTTGCCGACTTGGTCGATGTCACCGCAATTGCATTCTGCGCACCGAACAACGACTTGATCGCCGCCAGTTCACCCAGATCGCCCACCGGGGTCGAGGTCGCGTGAGCGTTCAAATGCTGAACCTGAGCAGGTGAAATACCGGCCTGGGCCAAGGCCAATGCCATCGCTCGCCGCGCACCGCTGCCATCCTCGGGTCCCGCGGTCAGATGATAGGCATCAGCACTGGTGCCATAACCGACCAGTTCAGCCAACGGTTGAGCGCCGCGCGCCAAGGCATGCTCCAGGGATTCGATCACCAGCAGCCCCGCGCCCTCGCCCATGACAAAACCATCGCGACCGCTGTCGAACGGACGCGAGGCGCGTTCCGGGGTGTCGTTATAACCGCTGGATAAAGCACGAGCTGCAGCAAACCCGGCGAGACTGACGCGATCGATCGCGGCTTCCGCGCCGCCACACACGGCGATATCGGCCTCACCACTACGGATCAACCGTGCCGCATCACCGATCGCCTGCACACCGGCGGCGCAAGCGGTGACTGGCGCACCCAGCGGGCCTTTGAAACCATGTTGAATCGAGACATGCCCGGCAGCGAGATTGACCAGAAACGACGGAATGGTAAAGGGTGACAAGCGTCGTGGGCCACGGCTGTCCGTGGTGCGCACCGCATCGGCGATTGCACCGAACCCCCCTACGCCAGAACCGATAATGGTCGCCGTGCGTTCCTGGGCGTTGCTGTCCTGGGCTTGCCAACCGGCCTGCTCCAGCGCCTGACGTGCCGCCTCCATGGCAAACAGAATGAAGCGGTCCATTTTCTTCTGTTCTTTGGGCGCTGTTGCCCGATCCGGGTCGAACCCGGCCTCGGGATCCTCGGCCAGCGTCGGCACCGACCCACCCACCTTTGCCGGCAGATCGGCAACCACCTCCTGCGGCAGATTGCGCAGCCCGGAACGCCCGGCCAGCAGCCTTTGCCAGACAGCTTCGACACCGCTGCCCAATGGAGATACCAGGCCCATGCCCGTTACAACGACTCGACGATCATTCATACCGCAAACACCTCTGGCCGATTGATAATGCCTCACTTGTAACGTGAGGCAGCCTTACTTCTGGAAAGATTCGGCGCCATGACATGACGCGCGGCTACAAAGGCATCCCAATCCGCGGCATCAGGTAGCGAAGGAACGGTGACCAACTCACCCTGATCCAGGCCCGCCAACGCTGCGTCGACCATTTCCCCTGCGTCCATGACCATCGCTGACGCGTCAATACCGGAGCGTTCCCATATTCCGGTACGTGTGACGCCTGGCAGCCCGGCTTGTACCTTGACGCAGGTGCCAGATGAAACTCCAGTGATGGGGGCTGTACCTGTGGACTGGGCAGAATTCGTGACTGTGCTCCTGGGAAAATGAAAACGAGTATTATATTATAATCATAATCATAATGCGCAGTTTTTATTACACTCGTAATTAAACTTGCGGACAAGCGGTCAGCAGATAGCCCCCAAAATGTCGCCCCTCCTGACCCTGCCTGCAGCACAACGGCAATTCGAGCCCTCGCAGCAGCGCATCAAAGACCTGACTGTAGCAATCGGTGGAGTCTGCCGGCTTTGCCGAATAGTAAGAGATTGCATTAATGGCAGTTTAATCTTGACAACAGCTTGCCGTAGGAATCTAGATACGGGAAAATAGGAAATATTACACATATTTTCGCCACTACAAGTCAGCGAGGACCGAGAGAGAGTTTCTCAACGCCGGTTGACTTTTTCTGACTTGAGGCTTTCATGAACTCCCCTATAAAAATACATTCTGAAAGTGAGCTTCATGAAATCGATGTTGCTGAGTTTTTGCTAGACGTATGGAGGCAACGAACGATTATTCTACTCTTCACCGGGCTTACCACAGCAATTGCAGTAACTTATACTTTAATGGCAAAACCTTATTATAAAGTTCAGAACGAAATCAGACCCGTAGCGACCGCTGATTTAGATATGTTAAACGAATCCGGCCTTTATAAAATAAAACCAGAGGAAGCGTTAAGTCGCGTCGGTTCTTCCATGGGTTCTTATAACGAACGTTTAAGCTTCTTTCAAAATAACCCAAACTTGCTCGCCCCCATACAGGATGGCAAGTCACTTGAAAAGACCCTCGAGCGCCTCAATACTGATGCGTTTACGGTTGAAAGAATCGACCCTAAAAAGACTCCTAATCTTTCGGAGGCAATTAAATTTGGCATAGAGTATCCATCCGGCGTGGATGGAGTGTCTATTGTCAACAACTTCACCGATTTTGTAGTCAAACGCGAAAAAGAGAAGGTCGAAGCGGACTTTAAAACTCTTGTTGAGAACCGGATCGCGCAAACAGAAAGAAAGCTATTATCCAAAAAAGCTGCGTACGAAGCTGAAAAAGACTCGCAAATTGCAGAACTTCTTGAAGAGGACCAGTTAAAAAAAGAAACACTACAGGACGAACTCAAAGCCCTGCGGCAACAACTGCAAACACGTCGACAGAATCGTGTAAAACAATTGGATGAGGCAATTTCTATTGCTAAAAATCTTGGGATTGTTGCCCCTACCACACCATCTGCCCTTGGTGAGGTTGGTCAAACAAGGCAAGGCAACATGATTCGTACAGAAGTAAGCAATCAAAAGATTCCGCTGTATTTTATGGGGCAGTCGGCACTTGTAGCAGAGCGTGCAACACTCGTCTCCAGAAACTCCGATGACTTTACTGAACCTCGAGTTGATGAAATACAGAAAGAGCTTAGTCTCCTTACCAACAACCGTAAAGTTGCCCTACTTAAACAGCGAAGCAACGAAGAGCTATTCCTAAAAGGCTTAGGTGAGATCCGGGAAGAGCTGGCGCATCTTAAAAATTTAAATGTCAACTTTGATCAATTTAATCTGGTTAACATCGACAGACCGGCGTCTCCTCCGCAAAGCCCTATAAAGCCGAAGAAAGCGTTAATCGTTGGTCTAGGTTTGATACTCGGACTGATGCTCGGAACAATGGTCGTTGTCGTCCGGACAATCATGCTACCTAAAAAAACGACTGACAAACGTACTGCAGACTAAAAGTTAAAATCTTATTTCCGCTCCAATAAAAAAGGCCGATCAATGATCGTAATGCTGTTCACTTAAGCGGAGCAGCCTTACGATCCACCGGAAACCGGGTCTTTGATATCTTCACCGTCCTTGGTCTTTAGTAAGCGCTCCATAAACCCCACCGACTTCAATATGGGTGGCGCGCTTAGCTAAGCGACACCGGCGAGCAGTTCCACGGCAACAGCGCTTCGTAATCTTCAGTAAGCGCTCCATAAACCCCACCGACTTCAATATGGGTGGCGCGCTTAGCTAAGCGACACCGGCGAGCAGTTCCACGGCAACAGCGCTTCGTAATCTTCAACCGAGGTCGCCAGTGGCAACAGTTCTAATGCGTGGCGCAGCCACGCATAGGGTTCTTGGCCGTTGGCTTTGGCAGTCTCGACCAGGCTGTAAAGTTGAGCACTTGCCCTAGCGCCTTTGGGCGTATCGCTGAACAACCAGTTCTTTCTCCCAATGACGAAGGNTGGCTTTGGCAGTCTCGACCAGGCTGTAAAGTTGAGCACTTGCCCTAGCGCCTTTGGGCGTATCGCTGAACAACCAGTTCTTTCTCCCAATGACGAAGGCCCTGATCGCACGCTCGGCTGCGTTGTTGTAGATTGGCAAGTAGCCTTCCTCGACGTACCGTTCCAGTTTGTTCCAGTTTGTTCCAGTTACTCGCCAGATAGCCGATGGCCTTGCCCAAGGCGTTCTGAGACGTAACTTGTGGCTGCGTCTTTTCCATCCAGCTTTTTAACTGAGCCAGCACTGGCAGGCTCCGATCGTGACGGCCGGTTTTACGATCGTCGTCGCACGCATCCTTCAGATCACGCTCTACGCCATAGAGTTTGTTGATCAGGTTCAGTGCGATATCAGCGCGTCCCGTCTTGCCTNGTTTTACGATCGTCGTCGCACGCATCCTTCAGATCACGCTCTACGCCATAGAGTTTGTTGATCAGGTTCAGTGCGATATCAGCGCGTCCCGTCTTGCCTTTCGGCTGCACTTTTTGCGCCTCAATTGTTGGCGCTGATTGAAAACTGACCCACCCTGCCGATTGAAAATTGACCCAGGGCCGTTTGCTGATTTTTGCATCAGCAACTGTGGATAAGCTTAGCAGCAGTGTCCTGCTGACATAGGCACTAAGCCCCACCGCATACAGGCATGCGGCAGGGAATTCCCGGTGTTGATCAAAACGGTTCATCGTCCTCTGTACCGTCATCGTTCTTGCGCTTTCGCTCACGTGATTTGATCTTTGTCTGGTCGACCAAGCTGCTGTGTTGCAGGCGGTAGGACTCGTTGCCCGTTTCGACGATGTGGCAGTGGTGTGTCAGCCGATCCAGCAACGCAGTGGTCATCTTGGCGTCACCGAACACACTCGACCATTCCGAGAAGCTGAGGTTGGTGGTGATGATCACGCTGGTGTGCTCGTATAGCTTGGATAGCAGGTGAAATAACAGGGCACCACCGCTCTGACTGAAGGGCAAATACCCCAGCTCATCGAGTATCACCAGGTCTATGCGAAGCAGTCCTTGAGCGATTCGGCCTGCCTTGCCCTCGTATTTTTCGCGCTCCAGCAAATTGACCAGATCCACCGTGGAGTAGAAGCGCACGCGCTTGTTATGCGTCGTGATCCCGGACACGGCCAAGGCGGTGGCCAGGTGGGTTTTGCCTGTTCCAGGCCCACCGATGAACACGACATTCTGTGCAGTATCGGTGAACTCCAGGCTGGACAGATCCCTGACCAAGCGGGCGTCTGCGCTGGAAGCGCTGAAATCGAAGCCTGCCAAATCACGATGGATGGGGAGTTTGGCCATGTTCATCTGATGATTCACAGAGCGTACGGCGCGATCTGCATGTTCCTGCTGAAGCAGATGTTCGAGCAGCCATTTCGACGACGCCGTCGAGGCTTCGCCTTGGGAGACCAGTTCTTCCCAGGCGCTGGCCATGCCATGCAGCCGAAGTTCTTTGAGTTCCGCCATAAGATCACGCATTGCGAGTCTCCTCATCGGTGGTACGCAGCCGGTCGTAGCGCGCCGTATTGGCGACAGGCGCGACCTTGAGTTGAAGACTGGTTTCGGCAGATGGAGGGGCTGCTGTAGATGTCAGTCGAGCCAGGACATTCAGGATGTGGTCAGCGCTCAAGCTGCCTGATTCAAGTACCAACTCCACAGCCACCAACACGGCATCGAGCCCGGCGATGGGAACTGCCGCCAGTACCTGCGTCATGACTCGATCACCATTGGTGTGACGTCTCAGACCACGCTTGAGAAGCAGCAATGGCTTCGGCAGATCGGCAAACGGAGCGCCATTGCGTAGCGCACCAGGTTTGCGTTCGATGAGTGGGATGTAATGCTGCCAGTCAAAACTGACCTGGTCTCGATCAAAGAGGCGCTCGTGACTGGCAATCATCGTTTCATCGGCGATGACCACTACCCGAGAGGGATACAGGCGGCTGCTGACCCACTGACCGACCCGTTCACACGGCACCGAGTAGCGATTTCGCGTCACGCTGACCAGACAGGTGCTGGAGACCCGCACAGTGCGTTCGACATAACCGTCAAAGGCCGTGGGCATTGGCATCATTTCCACCCGTTCCAGTTCCAGGACGTCCGCCACCGTCAGCCCGTTGTACTGTGGGTGCAGCAACTCGTTCCAGAGCGCACGACAGCGTTGGCCGAGCCAGACATTCAGTTCTTCAAAGGTGTGGAACATACAATCTTGAGCATCGAGCCAGATGCGTCTCCGGCTGTCCTGGACGTTCTTTTCGACGATGCCTTTTTCCCAGCCGGAGGCCACGTTGCAGAAGTCTGAGTCGAACAGGTAGTGTGCGCACATAACGGCAAACCGGGCATTGACCGTGCGGCCCTTACCCTTGTTGACCTTGTCGACAGCGGTCTTCATGTTGTCGTAGATGCCGCGACGCGGCACCCCACCTAACGCGCCAAACGAGCGGGTATGGGCATCGAACAACATCTCGTGGCCTTGGCTGGGATACGCAACCAACCAAAATGCGCGACTGGCGCACAGCTTCATGTGGGAGACCTGGATGCGTCGAAACAGGCCGCCGATCAGCAGACCTTCTTCGCTCCAGTCGAACTGAAAGGCCTCGCCGAGTGCGAACGTCAACGGTACAAAGGCCCGTAAGGATTTGCCTTGCTCACCGCGCCACGAACGTATGAAGGCGGTGAGCTGGCTGTAGCCGCCGTCGTAACCCTCTGCCTTGATCTGCTCGAAGAGCGCTTTGGCGCTCCTGCGGTTGTGCTTTGCCCGAAATGAATCGGCTTTGAGCGCTTGCTCCAGCGTCTGGTGAAACGGACTGAGTTTGTTGGAGGCTGCGCACCGCAGGTACGCCGGTTGAGTGGCTTCGGGTGCTCTGACCCATTTTCGGATGGTGTTTCTCGACAGCCCGGTACGCTTGGCTATCTGATGCAGCGACAGCTTGTCGCGAAAATACATGCGCCGAATTTTGCCCATCATTTCCATGCTGATCACCCTGTGTTCTCCTGCTCAAAAATTGAGCAGAAGCAGTTGAACACCTGGGTCAGTTTTCAGTCGGCAGAACAGCCTTTACTGGGTCAGTTTTCGGTCAGCGGCAACATCCGCGCCCTATTGGGTGCCCGTCTTGCGGAACAACCATTCAACGGGATCGGCACCGAGCCGCTTACGAGCTTCGGTCACACCGCTACGAGCCAACCGATGGTCGGAGGCTAGGCCTTGGGCGCAGATGTTCAAGCGTCCGGCCACCTCGTGAACCGGCTCGTCACGAAACAGCGCCATGCCAAGCACCAGCCACAGCACTTGGTCAGCGGGCTGGCGACGTCGGCGGATGGTCGCCTGAGTCGATAGATCCAACGCAGACGCTACCCACTCAATAGGAATGTTTTGGGTGAAGGTACTCAGGCCGCAGAAGTTGAAAAGGTCGCCGAGGTTGAGCAGGTCCTGTTGAACAGACATAAAAATCCGATGCCAGAGGTCTGGCATCGGATTTTTTAGGAAGCCCAGCGTCAGCTCAAATGCTTAGGTGAACAGCTTTACGCTCGATGGCGGGATATCCACTTTCTCAATAATTCTAACCTGCAATCAATCTTAACTTTTGTAACGGAGTCGTACCGCGTACGATACGTGCGCCAGAAACTGGCCCGATATTAAACATGGAGCATGACCAACAATGACGTCTCTCGCCGAACCGGCCAGCCCGCTATTGACCAAAAATAATCACAACACAAAGTACCGGCCTGACATTGACGGCTTGCGCGCAATCGCCGTTCTATCGGTTGTTGGGTTCCATGCCTTCCCTGCTTGGGTGACTGGCGGGTTCATCGGCGTAGACATCTTCTTTGTTATTTCCGGCTACCTGATCACTACAATTCTGTTAGAAGGTCTGGCACATGGGAAGTTCAGCATCCCTGAATTCTATGCCCGACGCGTTAACAGGATCTTCCCGGCATTGATCACAGTGATGATTGCCAGCTACGCGTTCGGCTGGACTGCGCTGTTCACTGACGAGTTTCAGCAGCTAGGCAAGCATATTGCTGGCGGATCGGCATTCATATCCAACCTGGTTCTTTGGAATGAAAGCGGGTACTTCGACACCTCGGCCGAGGTGAAACCGTTCCTGCACCTGTGGTCACTTGGCATTGAAGAGCAGTACTACATCTTCTGGCCGGTGATCATGTGGGCTGCGTGGAATAAACAGTTCAACCTGTTGACTATTGCGGTTCTGTTACTCGGTGCGTCGTTCGCGCTGAACATGGAGAATGTTAGGGAAAACGCCACCTACACGTTCTATATGCCGCAAACCCGCTGCTGGGAACTGCTGATCGGCTCCGTGCTGGCCTACCTGTCGCTGTATAAAATCTCGGCATTTGATAAAGCCTTTGAAGCAGTTGACCAATTTTTAGCCGGGATCATTCACAAGCCGGTTCCAGGAGAGAGTGGCCAAACACTCAGAAACGTCCTGTCCTTTATAGGGATGGGGCTTATTGCCTATGGCCTGGCCACCATCACCAAGGACGACCAGTTCCCCGGGTGGCGCGCAATATTCCCAACGGTCGGCACGGCGCTGATCATCGCCGCCGGCTCGCGGTCGTGGCTCAATCGCTCGATTCTGTCCAGCAGGCTGATGGTGTGGGTCGGCCTGATCAGCTTCCCGTTGTATCTGTGGCACTGGCCGCTGCTGACTTTCGCCCGAATCATCGAAGGCGACATGCCGTCTCGTAACACACGAATCGCGATGGTGCTGCTGTCGTTCGTCCTCGCGTGGATCACCTTCAAGGTCATCGAGAAGCCAATCCGCCACAACCGCAACAAGTACACTACCGCCCTGCTAACCGCAGCGATGGTGGTCGTAGGTCTGACTGGGTTTGTTACCTACAAGATGGGTGGCATGCCGGATCGACCTTCCCTCCAACACATGAACAAGGCGCTGTCTCAATTCTCGGGGCCGCTTTGGAAATACGCCACCAATGAGCTGTGCCTGCAAAAATATCCGTACGCGGAAAAGAAGGACTTTGGCTGGTGGTTCTGCGCCACCAACAAAGACGCCGATCCTACCTTGCTGCTGTTCGGCAACAGCTATGTCAACCATCTCTACCCTGGTCTGGCGCAAAACAAGGACTTCGAAAAAAACACAGTTCTTTCCCTGGGCACTTGTGGTGTGGGTTCGCCGGATTACTCCGACAAAACAATCCTCGGTGGCACTGATCCGTGCACTGGTTACAGGCCTGATCGTCAAGAGGCGTTTATTTTTGACGTGGTCAAAAAAGCGGGAACAGTTAAGTATGCGATTATCGACGGGCTTATTAAAGCTCCGTACGGCGACTACATAACCAGCGTTGAAAAACGAGTGGACTACCTGCTTAAACAAAATATAAAAGTGATTATCTTCATTCCTCACATGACGTTTGATTACGACATCAAAAAGTGCTTCACGCGTCCGCTATCGTCTGGCCTGAGTGCCGCTTGCACCACCGGCATCGAGAAAAAAGAGGAAATTGATAAAAGCTTCAAACCTCTGATGGATGACATCTTGCGGTTGCATCCGCAGGTGCAATTTTTCGATCAGAATCAACTGTTTTGTAAAACAGGGAAGTGCTCGATGATCCTTGATGGCATGCCGATCTTCAGGGACCAGGTCTTCCACTACTCGGTATATGCTAGCGAGAAAATGAGCGAAGAGTTTGCCGACTGGGCAAAAGTCCACGCGCCTGACATTTTCACGCCATAAACGGAAAACCGCCCATCTATTATGAAGTAGATGGGCGGCGTCTTTTGTCGATCGCCTATTCAGCTTTTTGAATACGCCCGATGTATTCCATCAGGCTTTCGCTTTCCTTGAGATCTTCTGGGATGGTTGTTCCGTCGATAATGGCAGACCACCTTTCACTGGTATGCCCCTCTGGAACCTCGCGCTTTTGTTCGGCTTTCCAACTCTCATATGCATTAGTCACTTACAAATCTCCTTGTTATTAGATAAGCCAGGTCCGCTGACTGATTACGAGAACGAGTCCTCTATCCACTCAATCCAAACGCCAGGGTTTCCAGCCACTGCCGAGCTGGACTGAATGCAAGTCCTCCCGCCCACGTACACACGGTTTGGAACAACGCCTGACATCACCGGGGTGTTGCTGTAGACCCGAGACCCCAGCGCCCACGCCCTGCTGCCATAATCATCAGGTGACGTTTGTGGACCGAGACCCAAGCAGCCAGTCCTGGATGTGGGTGCAAACCGGCGGCCCGCCAGATAAACCAGTGATCCTTTTTGACTACTCCACCAGCCGCGCGCAGGAGGTGCCTACACGCCTGCTCGATGGCTATCGTGGCTACGTGATGACCGATGATTACGCCGGTTATAACGCGTTGGGCGCGCAGGCCGGAGTCGAACGTTTGGGCTGCTGGGCGCACGCAAGGCGCAAGTTTATTGAGGCGCAAAAAGTGCAGCCGAAAGGCAAGACGGGACGCGCTGATATCGCACTGAACCTGATCAACAAACTCTATGGCGTAGAGCGTGATCTGAAGGATGCGTGCGACGACGATCGTAAAACNAGGCAAGACGGGACGCGCTGATATCGCACTGAACCTGATCAACAAACTCTATGGCGTAGAGCGTGATCTGAAGGATGCGTGCGACGACGATCGTAAAACTGGCCGTCACGATCGGAGCCTGCCAGTGCTGGCTCAGTTAAAAAGCTGGATGGAAAAGACGCAGCCACAAGTTACGTCTCAGAGCGCCTTGGGCAAGGCCATCGGCTATCTGGCGAGTAACTGGAACAAACTGGAACAAACTGGAACAAACTGGAACAAACTGGAACGGTACGTCGAGGAAGGCTACTTGCCAATCTACAACAACGCAGCCGAGCGTGCGATCAGGCCCTTCGTCATTGGGAGAAAGAACTGGTTGTTCAGCGATACGCCCAAAGGCGCTAGGGCAAGTGCTCAACTTTACAGCCTGGTCGAGACTGCCAAAGCCTGAAGATTACGAAGCGCTGTTGCCGTGGAACTGCTCGCCGGTGTCGCTTAGCTAAGCGCGCCACCCATATTGAAGTCGGTGGGGTTTATGGAGCGCTTACGATGCAGCAGAACGCAATGACCTTGCGCAGTAAGAAGATTGACTTGGTTTATCAGGAGGTGTGGGGCTTGTTACTGGCCTACAACGTGATTCGCCGTGAGGCGAGCCAAGCGGCAGTGGCATTTGGCCGAGCTCCGTCGGATATCCGGTTCAAGCCAGCCTGCCAATATATCGCCGTTCAGTTGATCGTGATGGCAGCGGCTAAGCCGATTTCAGCGACAGGCAGACGATTAGCGGAGCTCAGGGCAGGTGTCGGAGGGATGTTTCTGGATCACCGTCCAAGGCCCTAAAGACCAAGGACGGTGAAGACATCAAAGACCCGGTTTCCGGTGGATCGTAAGGCTGCTCCGCTTAAGTGAACAGCATTACGATCATTGATCGGCCTTTTTCTGATTTTCGCGATTAATTCACCTCAATCTTGTCCCGGTTACTTTCCAGAAGTGCCTTGCCAATCCCTTTGACCTCAAGGAGTTCATCCGCTGACGCAAACGGCCCATTATTGTCACGGTACGTAACAATTGCCCTCGCCTTCGCCTCCCCAACACCGGCTAACTCGCGTTGAAGTGTTGCTACATCAGCACTGTTGAGATCAACTTTCTGGGTCTTCCCTCCAGCAGCAGCTTCCGTAACCACGGAAGACACAACAGCCTTAGCTTCCGGAGCAGCAGTAGCTGCTACAGAAGCGACGCTCAAAAGGGCAAAAACCAACGAGTAAAAGTAACCTTTACGCATTATGACGCTCCATGACATGAATTGAGTGAAGTAGCTTTTCCAAAGCTGCACTTTAAACTTAGGCTATGTCATGGGACTGTCAAAAATGTGTACGTTACAGGATA
>NZ_LMLH01000008.1 GCF_001421885.1 Pseudomonas sp. Leaf48 | reverse complement strand
CGCTCCATGACATGAATTGAGTGAAGTAGCTTTTCCAAAGCTGCACTTTAAACTTAGGCTATGTCATGGGACTGTCAAAAATGTGTACGTTACAGGATATGAAACAATCAGGGCTCGAGTCGGCGCTGCTGGTAGATCCAGTCGACAATCTCCCCGTCTGGGGCATAGCCGCTGACCGTATCGCGCAACAGCTGGCGGACGCGCGTGTAGTCGTCCTGATCCACCGCAGCCAGCAGCTCGGTCAACTTGCTCTTTAGTAAATCCCAGGACAGGTGATCTTCGTTGGCCGTCATGATCATCGGGTGCTGTGTGGCCGCCACGTTATCGCCGATCAGCAGCTCTTCGTAAAGCTTCTCGCCCGGACGCAGCCCGGTGAACTCGATCGCGATGTCGCCGTGCAGGTTTTTTTCCGAACGGACGCTCAAGCCGGACAAATGGATCATCTTTTCGGCCAACTCGACGATTCTCACTGGCTCGCCCATGTCCAGGACAAAAACATCACCGCCCTGCCCCATGGAACCTGCTTGAATAACCAGCTGCGCTGCTTCAGGAATGGTCATGAAGTAACGGGTGATCTTCGGATGCGTAACAGTCAGCGGACCGCCAGACTGGATCTGTTTGTGAAACAATGGAATGACAGAACCCGACGAACCGAGGACGTTACCAAACCGAACCATGGTGAAGCGTGTCTTGTTCACCCGCGAAACGTTAGTGTCGTCACCGAATAGTACTGGGGCTAGCTCTCGACTGAGCGCCTGTAGTGTCAATTCAGCAAGACGTTTTGTGCTGCCCATTACGTTTGTCGGGCGCACTGCTTTATCTGTCGATATCAAAACAAAGTTGGCAACACCCGCCATTAACGCGGCTTGAGCTGTATTGAGTGTACCAATCACATTATTTAGCACACCCTCGGCAATATTGTGCTCAACCATCGGAACGTGCTTATACGCGGCGGCATGGTAGACAGTGTCTACACGCCACGTTTTCATGACGTCGAGCAACTTCTCAGGATTGCGCACGGAGCCAAGAATGGGCAATAGACGGACGGATAAAGACTCACGTGCAATCCGCTGTTCAAGTTCGGACAAGATGCTATAGAGATTGAATTCACTGTGCTCGAACAACAGCAGCGTAGTTGGCTGCAAGGCTAGAATCTGTCGGCATAACTCTGAACCAATCGACCCACCGGCCCCGGTAACAAGAACAGACTGTCCCTTGATGCAATGTTCAAGCAAGTCGCCCTGAGCCGGGACCGTATCCCGGCCCAAGAGGTCAGCGATGTCCACTTCCTGGATGTCGTCGACCTTTACCCGCCCGCTGGCCAGGTCCATGAAACCGGGAACGCTTCGAACGTGAAGCGGAAAACCCTCGAGATATCCAAGAATTTCACGCCGTCTTCCACGGTTTGAAGAAGGGATAGCCAGCAGGATTTCCTGAGCTCCGGTGTTATCGATCATCTGCTGGATATGCTTGGGTTTATAGACCTGTAAACCAGATATAACCCTATCGGCAATTCCGCTATCGTCATCGATGAACGCCACCGGGCGCATGACGCGCCCCATCCGCAAGGCGGCAACCAACTGGTTACCCGCAGCCCCCGCACCGTAAATCGCTACTTTCGGCAAGCCATCGTCCCGATTGGTAAACGGGACATGCTGAGCCGCACTGAACCAGTCACCCAAAAAATACTGACGCATCGCCAGGCGAAGACCACCGATCATGATCAGGCTCAACCACCAGTAGTTGAAAATGATTGAGCGTGGGACGACACCAGTCACCCAAAAAATACTGACGCATCGCCAGGCGAAGACCACCGATCATGATCAGGCTCAACCACCAGTAGTTGAAAATGATTGAGCGTGGGACGAGGTTCTGGTGATTGCTGTACCAGTACACCGAAACACCTAAGATCAACGATGCCAAAGTGACGGCTTTGATAATGGCGATTAGCGCATCATTTCCAAAGTAACGCATGACAGCACGGTACATGCCAAAACGAATGAAAAGAGGAATAGCAATCAAAGGAGCGCTAATAAATAGCCAGACGTGCTGAATAATCGGGCTGACCATTTCCTCTGGTCCCAGACGTACAATAAACGCCATCCATAAGGCTACCCACACAAGAACGACGTCTGCCACAACCTGAATAAGCCGTTTTTGATGGCGTGGCAGCTCAAGTAACAGTTTGCGCAATTTATCCATAACCCCGTCGTACACCTCGAACTGCTACCAATTAATCATGCTGAAGAGTGTTCGTCTCCGACGCTCTCGTAACTGTGAAATAATCTATCTGGTGAACGTTGAACCCAATAGCACCTAAAGGGAGCCACAGCAGCATCACCGAGCGCGCACAAGGAATTCAAGCCTCTACCGATACTACTGAAAAGGACTGAAAACCTTGAGTAGAATGGGATCAGATAACCCGGAACTAAACGGTCGCTCGCCATTTCCCTCCCCCTACTAGCAAGAACTACCTTGCCAAAAGTAAATTGTGTGGTTCCAGACAGGTTAAGTCTTCACGGCCTGCTGCATAACTAAACGAATCACATCGCAGGTCTTTTCGATTTCAGCCTCAGTCAATGTTGGATGCACCAAGAACATCAAGCTAGTCTCACCCAGCTCTTTCGCAATCGATAATCGTACTTGTGGACGCCAGCCTGTGTCGTCGAACGCCTTTTCGAGGTAAACCTCAGAGCAAGAGCCCGAGAAACATGGAACGCCAAGAGCAGAAATCTCGGACAGAATACGGTCTCGGTTCCAGTCAGTTTTCAACTGCTGCGACTCTACGAATACATAACATTTATAGGCAGCGTGAGCATAGTTTTCGGAAACTACTGGAGCACGCAATCCCTTCAGCTCACGAGCCTGCGACCAAATACGCTCCGCATAATTGATTCGGCTAACACGCCACTGCGCCATCCGACGTAGCTGAATCCGACCTATGACCCCTTGCACTTCCAGCATCCGCCAGTTCGTACCAAAGCTTTCATGCAACCACCGAAAGCCAGGTTGATGGTCGCGTTCGTAAATGGCTTCCCAGCTCTTGCCATGATCCTTGAATGCCCACATTTTCAACCAGAGCGTGCGGTCATTCGTCGTAACCATTCCACCCTCGCCGCCAGTGGTCATGATTTTGTCCTGGCAAAACGACCAGGCGCCTATATGACCAATCGAACCTACTGGGCGTCCCTTATACTTCGCACCATGTGCCTGGGCGCAATCTTCAATAACCTTGACATCATGAAGTGCTGCCAACTCCATGATCGGATCCATATCACAAGGCCACCCGGCTAAATGCACGCAAATAATACCCCGGGTACGAGGTGTCAAAACGGCCTGGATCGTCTGTGCACTGATGTTCTGGGTATCGCGGTCAATCTCGGCGAAGACCGGAATCGCACCGGCATTGACAATGCTGGAAACTGAAGCGAGAAAGGTGCGAGGCGTGACAATGACTTCATCTCCAGGCCCAATACCCAGCGCGTTCAGTGCAAGGTCAAGTGCAACAGTGCCGTTCGCCAAGGCGATGGCATGTTCAGTGCCTGCCCATGTGGCGAATTCTTTCTCAAACTCGCGGCACTCTTGCCCGGTCCAGTAGTTGACCTTATTGGAAAGCACCACGTCGCGAACGGCATTGGCCTCTTCCTCAGTGAACGAAGGCCAAGGAGAAAATGGGGTATTCAACACGGTTTTTACCTGCTAACCATAATTAATAAATAATCGCCAATAATCCAGGGCGAACAATCAGTAACGTGTAAACGATGATTAAAGACTCAGGATCTCGCAATCGTCCGAGCTGGCACTCCTGCGACCATCATGTTATCAGATATATCGCAGATCACCGCGGCTCCGGCCCCCACCACAACGTTAGAACCTATGCTAATCACCTGCCTGACACAGGCACCGATACCAATCCAGCTTCCGTCGCCGACGGTTACTGCACCAGCCAACCGCGCACCAGGACTGACATGCACGCACGCCCCAAGAAGACAGTCGTGATCAATGCTACAACCGGTGTTCAGAATTGCCCCTTCACCAATGATCGCATAGGCATTGACTACTGCTGATGCAAACACGACCGTTCCCGACCCGATCTTGGCGTAGCGGCTTACTATCGAAGAAGGGTGCAGCAAAACAGGAAGTTGCGCTCCTGACGCTTTCAGCTCGTCAATTTTACGTTGACGGACACTGTTGTTGCCTATCGCAACAAGAACTCCATCAAACTCTCCTACGCGGCGTAGCAGGTCGCTGCTGTTTCCAACGACTGGCCATATCCCAATGCAAGACACTTGTGGCCATGCATCATCAAAGAATTCTATACCTTGCCACCCACAACACTCCGCCGTGTCAGCGACAACTTTTCCATGTCCACTCGCACCAAGAATTGCCAATCTCTTCATTTTTTTGACCCGGTGAACTTGGTCATTGTTACTTCACCCTCAGCGCTGATCCCATCCCTGATCAAAACTTTTTTGATGGTGAAAAAAATAATTTTTAAATCGAGCCACAACGACCGGTTGTCTACATACCAAACATCTAGTCTGAACTTTTCTTCCCAAGACAACGCATTGCGACCATTGATCTGTGCCCACCCGGTAACCCCCGGTCGCGCATCATGCCTGCGGACCTGCTCTTCGTCATAAAGATGCAGATACTCCATCAAGAGCGGGCGAGGCCCCACCAAACTCATATCCCCCTTGATGACGTTCCACAACTCCGGCAACTCATCCAGGCTGCTGGATCGAAGGAATCTGCCAAAATCTGTCATTCGCTCAGAGTCAGGTAACGGATTTCCGTTGGCGTCCAGCGCATCTCGCATAGTACGGAATTTAACCATCTCAAAGGGTTGACCACCGAGACCCGGCCTGACTTGTCGAAACAAAATCGGAGATCCCAATCGCTTGCGAATCAGGTATGCGACAATCGCAATCACGGGAGACAAGATAATCAACCCGGCTACGGATGCCACAATATCGAAGAAGCGTTTTGACATCTGAGGTCCTTGAAAGACGAATTATTGTTGGAGAAAAGCGTTGGAGTTCATTTTGACAAACGCTTGAAGTGCTCACCAAAACGCTTGACACCAACATGCAAGGACAGCTCTCTGTGATAGAACGCCAATCCGTTTTCAGCCATATCTTTGCGCCCTTGTCCCGAGACATTTATCAAGGCCAGCACTGCGTCCGCAAGAGCCTGCGGATTGTCTGACTCGCTGACAATTCCACAACCGGCGTCCCGCACAAGATCGGCAGCATCACCGTCTACCGCCATCAAGATAGGCTTACCGGCTGCCATATAGGCCTGAGTTTTAGAAGGAATAGTGATGGTGAACAAGGGATCCTTCTTCAAATGTACTAACAAGGCATCAGCGCTGGACAGATAGGCTCCAACCTCAGACATCTGAACAGCAGGGAGAAAGAATACATTGTCGAGCTGTCTGCTTTTGGCGAGTGCTTCCAGCCTGGACGCTTCGATTCCTCCGCCCAAGAAGATAAACGTTACTTGACTGGATTTTTCCTGCAACAAATACGCAGCGTCAATAACTGTATCTAGCGACTGCGCCTTGCCCATATTTCCAGCAAACAAAATTCGAAACCCAGTGCTGACAGGGAAATTGGCCGGTGGAATACTCGAGGTGGAACGAACCACATCTTCTGCACACCAGTTATAGATAATATCGATTTTTTTGGAAGGCACTCCCCTCTCGATCAATAGGTTCTTGAAACCGGGGGACAATACGACAATCTGATCTACATGACCGTAAACCCAATCACATACACGAGAAACAATTTTCAGGAGCTTCTCGTTGGAAAACATCCCTGTGGCCTTAAGCGTGTCAGGCCACATATCCTGAATATCGTATACCACAGGTACACGCCGAAAAAAACGAACGAGCGCCGCCGCAATACCTACCGTCAATGGAGGGTGGTAGGCATAAATGACATCCGGTTTCTTCGCTCGAAAAAGACCATACAGTAAAATACTGGCTGCAAAGCTGATGTAGTTAAAGAGTCGGCCGACCCCACTCTGCCCATGGCTAGGGTAGAGTGGTACCCGCGTCACATGGACGCCATCGATAAGTTCGCGCTGCAAGGGTTTGATCCTATAGCCAGGATACAATTTACCACCGGGATAATTTGGAAACCCGGTGACAACCTCGACTTCAAAGCCCTGCGCTACTAACTCACGAGCAAAGACCAACCCTTTGAACGTTGGTTCAGGGTCAAACCACTGAGTGAACAGCAAAACACGAATGGCCATTCGTATTAGTACCTTCTCCAAACAGTTCGCATAACATAATCACGATAGCTGTGAATGATTCGAACCACTTTCTCAGCGACGTTAGGCATACTGTAGTCCGCTACAAGACGCAGAGTGCGCTCTTCGTCACAGCCCTGACCTTCCAGTACCTGCAAGCCCTGCATTACCCGCTCAACCTCAAGACCAACCATCATTACTGCGGCCTCTTCCATTCCTTCTGGACGCTCATGAGCCTCTCGAATATTCAACGCAGGGAAGTTAAGAATGGAAGACTCTTCGTTAATCGTACCGCTATCAGAAAGCACTGCCTTGGAATCAAGCTGTAACTTGTTATAGTCCTTGAACCCCAATGGCTTAAGCAGGCGAATATTTTCATGAAACTTCACACCCATGGCGTCAACCCGCTTCTGGGTACGTGGATGGGTTGAAACAATAACGGGATAGCCATAATGATCGGCGACTGCATTCAGAGAAGCGACCAGCTTACCGAAATTTTTATCGGAGTCGATATTCTCTTCGCGGTGCGCACTAACAACGAAAAACTTACCCTTCTCAAGACCGAGACGAGCAAGGACATCAGATGCTTCGATGCCCTCACGGTAATAATTGAGCACTTCAAACATCGGGCTGCCGGTCTTGATTACCATGTCAGGCGAAAGACCTTCGCGTAGCAAGTAATCACGAGCGATCGTACTGTAAGTCAGATTGATATCCGCAGTATGATCGACAATACGACGATTGATCTCTTCGGGTACACGCATGTCGAAACAGCGATTACCTGCTTCCATGTGGAAGGTCGGAATCTTGCGGCGCTTGGCAGGAATGACTGCCATACAGCTATTTGTGTCTCCCAAGACCAACAGAGCCTCCGGTTCAATCTCGGCCAGGACGCGGTCCACACTAATGATCACATTACCGATAGTTTCGGCTCCAGTGGCACCCGCAGCGTTCAGAAAATGATCAGGTTTGCGGATCCCTAAGTCCTGAAAAAAAATCTCGTTTAACTCATAATCATAATTTTGACCGGTGTGCACTAGGACGTGGTCACAGTGTCGGTCGAGAGCGACCATGACACGAGACAAACGAATAATTTCCGGTCGCGTGCCTACAACAGTAACTACTTTCAGCTTTTTCATCACAATCCTCTACCTGATCGATAGGCTTCAAGGGCACACTGATAATGCATAGGTGTCCGGATGCTCACGATCAAATATTTCATTTGCCCATAGCATCACAATCAGCTCATCATTACCGACATTAGTAATGTCGTGGGTCCATCCCGGCACTGTTTCAACAATTTTCGGCAAATCGCCTGTCGTCAGCAACTCGTAAAATTCTCCAGAATCAATATGACGAAAACGGAAATTTGCAGTGCCCTTAATCACAAGAAATTTTTCAGTCTTTGAGTGATGGTAATGACCGCCACGCGTGATACCGGGAAATGCTGTAAAATAGGAAAATTGTCCTGAGTCCTTTGTCTTGAGCATCTCCACAAATACACCGCGAGGATCTCCATACTTAGGAACCTCATAAGTAAAAGACTCGGGTGGAAGATAACTCAGATACGTTGAATAAAGAGCGCGGACAAACCCTTCACCCACTGCTTCGCTAATAAGCGTCGACCGGCTTTCGCGGAACGTTTGTAACTGAGCAGCCAATGCACCTACCGTTGTAGAATAAACGGGTTGAACGACGGCAGCCGACTCTTTTGAAATACGACCATCCATAATTTCGATAAAATGACGAACTACGTCATCCACATAAACCAAATTAAGAGAAGCACTTTCATCGTGAATATGAATAGGCAAGCCATGTGCAATATTATGACAAAATGTCGCTACCGCTGAATTGTAATTAGGTCTTGCCCACTTTCCGAACACATTAGGAAGACGAAAAATGTGTACGTTGATCCGATTTTTATCAGCCAACTCGCTCAAAGCTTTTTCCGCTTCGAGCTTGCTCCGACCATATGGATTGTCTTGATCAGCCTGAGTTGACGATGTATATACAAGAGATATCTTTCGGTTGCTAGCCGCGACGGCATCACAAACAATCCGCGTAAGGTCGCTATTACCACTTACGAATTCGTCCGGATTCTGTGGTCGATTAACTCCCGCCAGGTGAAAAATACAATCAGCTTCAGCGACTAACCCCCCAAGCAACGCCGGGTCGTCTCCGCGAACGAATGAAAGCACTTCGACATCCGCGCGCTCGCGAAGATGAACAGCAAGATTCTTGCCAATGAAACCGCTGGCACCGGTGATTAGTACCTTCATCAATCATTCCTCCGGAGTGACAATTTCACCACGCTGGATGGCCTTCATAAAATCCAGCTTGAGCAATAGTTGCTGCATACCTCCTACATCCAGACGCTGGGTATTATGAGAGTTATAATCCTCCATTCGAGAAATTTTTTCCTCACCCTGCTCAACAAATTTACTATAGTTCAAATCCCGCAAGTCAGGCGGGACACGGAAATAGTCACCCATATCCTCCGCACACGCCATTTCCTCGCGACTAAGAAGTGCTTCATAGAGCTTTTCGCCGTGCCGAGTTCCTATAACCTGGATTGGATGTTCAGGTTTACCGACCATCTGCGTCAGGGCCTGTGCAAGGACCTCTACCGTAGCTGCTGGAGCTTTTTGAACAAATAAATCCCCATTATTTGCATGTTCAAACGCGTACAACACCAATTCGACCGCATCGGCCAATGTCATCATGAATCGCGTCATATTAGGGTCTGTTATGGACAGAGCCTTACCCGCACGAATTTGCTCTATAAACAACGGAATTACCGATCCACGAGACGCCATAACATTACCGTATCGCGTACCACAAATTACGGTTTTAGCCTCATCGACGTTCCGGGATTTTGCCACCATAACCTTTTCCATCATTGCCTTTGATATACCCATTGCATTAATTGGATATACCGCCTTGTCAGTACTCAGGCAAACAACACGACGGACTTCATTTTGAATTGCAGCTTCCAATACGTTATCGGTGCCAATAACGTTAGTTTTAACGGCTTCCATAGGGTGAAACTCACAGGAAGGCACTTGCTTCAAAGCTGCAGCATGGAAGATATAATCCACACCACGCGAAGCATTCAAAACACTTTGATAATCGCGAACATCCCCGATATAAAATTTCAACTTTGAGCTGGAGTAACGCTTACGCATATCGTCTTGTTTTTTTTCATCACGACTAAATATGCGGATTTCGGCAATATCAGTATCTAAAAACCGCTTAAGGACCGCGTTACCAAAAGATCCGGTACCACCGGTGATCATTAGAGTTTTATCTGTAAACATATTATTCCCCAGTCCAATCTCATATGCTCTAAAGCAAAAATCCGCTTATCAGCTAGCACTCATCCTAGCTCAGCCAATCGCCAATTGCCAATACCAATCACATCAAATTAGATCATCAGTCAAGTGATGCGACGCTTTACGCACTTGCAAATTCTCAAGGTACCATTTCTGCCCTGAACACCCAACCTGAAACAGCTCATCTGTCGAAAGCTTATAAGCAGCTTCAAAGCTCTCAACTAGCTTAGAGTGAGACTTCGGCGAAGCACTCCAACCACCCCTTATTTCCTCTTCAAGAATACTTCCGAAGTCGGTAGCATCCTCTACATAGGCAAGCACAGGAACGGCAGCTCTGAAAAAGTCAACAGCTTTCGAAGGAAACGTGGGCACAGATACGTGCCCCGAATTAAATACAAAACCCAGATCGGCGCCTTTAAGAAAGCGCATATATTCTTCCCTAGGTCTAAACCCCTTATAGCGAACGATATCTAACACATCATTTGCTTTTATATCATTGAGTATTGCATCTCGTTCCGGGCCATCACCAAATATATAGAAAACAGAGTCGATTCCATTCTTTTTTGAATGTATCGCCAACTCGATTAACTTATCAATTCCGCGCCCTTTGATAAGTTGCCCGCCAAACACACAGACCAATTGGCCCTGGATCCCTTCCGATGCCCTCACCTCAAGATACACCTGCTTATTTCTTACTTGAATGTCATTGGGGCCCCAAAGATATAAAACTTCTGACTGAACACCAGACCTAACTTTATAGTTACGCTTAAAAAATTCGAGATTTTTTGGAGACATCAGACCAATACGATCATAACCACTACAGGCCTTTGTTTCGATAAACTTTAAGAGGGGCGCCCCCCAATTAGGTAGCAAACCCAACTGCAAATGATAAATTGGAAAAAAATCCCAAAGTATAAGATATGACGATTTGACTCTTCGTTTCAAAGCTTTGAATATGGGGTGCATAACCATGGCAGGCGAATAGTTGATCACCAGATCGTATTGTGACTGAGACAAGTACTTTTTAACATTTGAAATATTTAGACGCGCGGCAAGAAACCACTTTAAGACCTGGCCAACCCTTCCGTTTAAATTACCAACCATAGCTGATAACACGTGAATTTTTACGCCATTTTTTTCAACAAAAGAGTAGTGCTTATGTTGCCCACTCCAATCTAGAAAAACCACCTCCACACTATGATTAAGCGCGAGCTCCTCAGCCAAACTATCCGTCAACCAAGAGTGACCACTCTGAAGAGAGTAACTACTACACAGCATTAGAATTTTCAACTTGGCGCCTCTTAAAATAACAAAAAACCCACATGCACATTACAGAAGCGCATACCACATACGCAACCACATAGGACAAACCCACCCCTTCAACGTTACCACGAGATTGCAACAGGTGATAGAATACAAAAAACAGAACACCTTGCAACACTTCGAAGAGCAATGCACCGCTGTAACGCCCGGCAGATATTAAAGTAAACGAACAAAATAACGCAACCCCTCTAAAATAATCACCAATCAAATAATAAGAAAAATAATTTCTTGCAGTTTTATATTCCCCACCGAACAACAAGTGCACAATAATATCGCGAAGATAAAATACACTCACCGCCACAGCAAGATAAACCACTGAAATAGCAATTAACTTTCTCTGCCAACCAAACCAACTTATCGCCGCCAGATTTTTCGTAAAATATGGAAGGAGAATGGCAGAGCAAAACAACCCATAGAACTGCTGCATGGTGTCAGAAAACTTCACTGCAACCTGCCAGTTACTTAGTTCCACTCCACCATAGAGCTGGAGAAACAATTCTCTCACCAGGATCCCAACGAATGGCAATGATGCGAGGCCGGCATAAACTATGACGCAATACTTCAAGATCGCAAAAAAACCACCATCTACACAGAGCCCTTTGAAATCGAGTCGAATACGCTCTGGAAATGATCTGATTAAAAACAACACAGGGAGGGCGTACGATAAAGGCATAATCCAGTAGATAGCCTTAATAGAATCTGTTTCCACTGCAACAAAAATAATAAACAAATACACCATAGACGCCGCAACGTTCGAAAAGGCGAACAACTTCAGCCTTTTTTTGGCCAACGCCAACGCCATCAAACAACCATAAATATTTGATATATAAAACACCAGCAGACAATACAATAAAAAAAACCAACTAACCTCACCAAAAAAAATATACGTTTCTAAATGACCTTTGAAGCCAATCATCAATAACGCGAGTAAAAATAAAAAAATTATTCCATAGGAAAATACAACAGAAATCTCTTTTTCTGATGAAATCACATCGTTAGTTTGCGAAAGCCTATTCACCAAATAATTTATTGCCCCACCTAACGAAAGGCCAAACACAATCGCCATAAATGCCATAAACTGTGTTATATAACCAAAACCTTCAGCGCCTAGCTTTATCGCCAAAAACCGTAAAACCGCCAACGCGCAAAACATCTTTACGGAAAATGAAACCCCTATATAAAGAACGCCTTTCATTGTCCACCCCCAAGCCACTGAGAGTCATATTCTTTATAATATTTTAGCGTACGTTCTTCACCATCATTACCTTCTCCGCTCAACCACCGCTCATACATGTTGTAATAGGGGGTGTACGGAAAAAACAGCGGCCCACTAACCTCATGCAACAGCACCATAAAACTAACCATCAAAAAAGCCACGCCGCAAACCAACCTATTGAAAACCTTCATTCGCATTATAATTGTGAAGAACAAATAAAATAAAGGCATCAACGCAAAATACTTAAGCCGATCATGAAAAATCGGATACTTCCAGAAAGCCAACAATGCGATCATATATATATAACTCAAATTCAGCATTAGCTTTTCATTTTTATCTTGCTGAATCCGAAACACCAGGAAAACATACATAGAAACCATAACCAGCTTGTATAAAAACTCTCCTACCCCTCTCTGATAGGTTAGGCCCAACATCAAATAGAAATTTAGTTTCGAACTAACAAACTCCGGCATAACCCCTGAAACAACTTGAACTACACCTCCAGCTAAATCGATGCCTGCAACATACATAACAGCAAACAGAAACAAAAAAAACAGTGTAATCGTTCGAGGAAAAGACAATCGTGCCAACAACATCAGCAAACCAATCACGATAGAAAAGGTATGAAACAACGAGGCCAATATAACTAACAACAGAAACTTTACATTTTTCCCCTTTAGTATAAAAAGCAATGCCAAAGACAAAAAGGATAACGCAACAGACATCCTTAAGACACCCATTTGCAGCACAAGGAACAACCAGCATAGGTAAACCAATAGCCCGGTCACCGCCCCTCTTCCAAGTACACTGTTCAACCTCAGGAAGGCGTAGCAGTTGAAGATACCAACCAAAAACTGCACCCACCAAAAACTCAAACCGAGGAGGCTCAAAGCATAAAGAAACACCGAAAAACCTAACTCAGATCCGTTATCTCGTCCGAACGAGATTGCAGCTGCCAAACTGCCACTCTCAGATACTCCCTTATATATAAATTTGTAAACATACCAATCGTAACCGGTATCATCACGCAATCCAGCTACGATAACAAAATAGACAAATGCGAAAAAGACTGAAAGTCCGAAACTTTTGACTCGCGAACCACAAGCAAGTTCGCAAAAATACATTGGCACTAATGCGATGGCTAACCAGATATAAAACAAAACAAAATCTCCATTACGCCAAACTATTACTTGACCAACGGTCATCCTGATAGCAACTGGCCATAGCACCCCTTGACGATTGTAATTTTCTATTGAGATGAAAATCAACTTCGCAGGAGCCATTTTCTCATCTACATTGGCACAGCCTACTTTGCCAAACCAAGAAATCTAAGCAAAACCAGCGTCGAAATGGCGTTGATAAGCAGCCCACCCAAAATATCTGTCAATCCATACCATCCCATACCATCAGCATGCTTCGCCGTTTTACTCCATTTCGACCCCAAGATAGTCAGCGGCGCTCCCGAGCTGCTCGGTCGAGAGAAAAGACAATCCATAAAATAGGTCCTGGGCGTTGGCATTATCGCATTTCCACTTACATTGCACGATACCAAGCTCCGAAATAGATTGTTTTTTTCACAATGCCGGCATAATATTTACATACCGAGCTAAAGCTAATTGATTATAGAAGAGCGGAAGGTGGTGACTATCGCGATTGGCGGTTACGACGTACTGACGTATTCTGTATTGCCCCTAAAACTTAGGGCCCCTTGCAGTAGCAAAACCACATCATTTTTCTCTTACACATCCCTACGCAACGTGCAAAACAATACATAAATCGATTAGAAGGCTAACTTCCTTTCCCCTCCGAAGCTGTATTTTACAAATACATCGCCAATATCCAACCGGTCAACACTGCCCTCACGAGATCGAAAAAAATAGTCTTCAGAAGACTAAAATACTCGATGCAGCCAATAGAAAAACCAGACAATTAAGAACACCTAAATTAACAAAACAGCCAGGGGAGTAATTAATCATCTCTCCCTTTAACAGCGCCGATAAATCGCACCAAAAAAAACACGTGAGCCATGAAATATAATTTACACACATCCGTCTAGAACCCAAAGTAAAAACTCTAATGAAATAGCATATGAATATGACATATGTAGAGTTTACGCCAGAAAGCATGTGACACATACCATCTGGATCTTACCCATCTAACTTTTCGGATACTTAGCTCCAACCAACTGTTAGACACCAATAAAGTTTTCAACAACGAAACATCAGTCCAAAAAAAACATCAATGCACACATTACAAAATCGATATTGAGAGCTTTCAGACTACAAAAGAATCCCAATACCGAGTCCTGTAATAAAAAATTCATTACGACGCGCGAGGAGAAGGTTTGCTCCGTCTCGATTTCAGGATAAAAACTCGTCCCAACGCAATAGCAGTACCCAATAATCCGCCTAAAATAACACCCAATATCACCACAAGAGCTTTTTTAGGTTTAATTGGAGTCGTAGGTTGATCGACGATGCCATCCTGTCGATACACCGTGACGTTATACTCCCCAGTCTCCAAGCCTTTATAAAAATCATACGAATTTTGCATGCTTCTCAACGTTGGAATAAATGGGTCATTCGACTCCCTACTTTCGAGATTTTTCAATTCGGCCTCAAGCACCTTGCTACCACGCAGATAGGCATCATTACCCACCATATTACCGGCCAGCCCAGCCGAGCCTTCACCAGTAAAGACAAGAGATTTTTCCAATCCGCTAGCTCTTGCAACTGCCAAAGCTTCCCGTACCTGGCGGATCGTATCCTCTCGAACTTTTTTGGCTGACTCGCGAATAGAATCTATCTGCAACTGTTGGTTACGAGCTAAAACTGAAGCTTCTTTAGTTGCGCTGCTAATCACTTCACGCTGTGCACGCTGTCCTGCCTGCTCAACATACTGGCTCACCCAATTAGCTACTGTCGCAGGGTCTTTTCCTCGAATTGAAACCACCCAACGCGCGCCTATATCTTTATCCACAGGCGAAATCACGACATCCCTGGAAAATCTCTCGTACTGTTCAACGTTTCGACTAGAGGCAGGCTCAAAATTATTTTCAAAAAAAGTTCGACGCAACGATTCAGACTGAAGATTTCGCAGGAACACTTTGTATACGTCATCAACTGTAAATGGACTTAAAGCAGAACTTCGATCGCGCCCATAATTTAAGTTAGCTATATTCTCAAGAGTCGGTGGAGATATGTAATATTTAGCCTCGTATATCGACGGCGAGAAAAAGGCATACACCCCGGCAACAAAAGTAGCAATTAGTGTTACGGCTAAAATAATTATTTTCTGCCGCCAGAGATCATTGAAAAATTCCAGAAAGTCAAAATCTTCTGGAAAAATAACAGCGTTATTATTGCTTTGCATATTGCTATTTGCCCTTCAGTTAAACCATCGCCATCAATCGCCATCGATCCGTTTTGTATCAGCCCCCAGCCCTCTAATTCACTGACGAGTCGAACAAGCACACTACTAAACACAACAACGTTGACCTCGAAGATATTCGCTAAATGATGTCTCCCCGCCTCGAATAAAATTCGGAGATTCCAAAAACCGGTTCGATATCAGTAGATATTTACTTCTAGCTGGCATTGGTACGACGACGCCTATGATGACGTTGCCATACAACCAACATGCCCATCGCCGGCCCGACAATCAGGCCAAGCAGCAAGGCCCCCAGCAACAACACCGAAATTGGTAATTGGGGAAGTATATAGCCCAGAAACACCAATGCAACAACCTGCTGGTTTTCCAGAATGAATAGCAGGATGAAGGCCACCAGGGCCAACAGCAACAGAGCCAGCAGCAGGCGACTGAATCTACGCACGCCCTTCACCTCGATGTTCTCCTTCAAACTCGTCCTCTTCCTCATTCACCCGATCCCGCAATTCTTTTCCCGGCTTGAAATGTGGAACAAACTTGCCGTCAAGGCTAACCGACTGTCCAGTTTTCGGATTGCGACCGACACGTGGCGCTCTGTAGTGCAAGGAGAAGCTGCCAAAGCCACGAATCTCGATACGATCCCCGGTGGCCAGACACTGGGACATTTGCTCAAGCATGGTCTTGATGGCCAACTCCACATCCTTGGATGAGAGCAGCCCTTGATGGGTGACAATTCGTTCGATCAACTCCGACTTCGTCATATTTTTCCCTTCTTTTTCAAGCAGCTAGATCAGCGCTCCCAAGGTTTTAGCACGCCAGAATGAATTTGAACAGCCCGACTTTTACCTTGCCGACACCTGAACTGGAATGCGCGATTCTAAGGCAGCACTGGACGTATCGGACGTCATGCATTCATCGACAGATCACCAGCATCGTGCGCGTAGAATATCCCGCGGGATTGAATCCAAAGGGGAATTCATCCTCTTCCTTGGCGTCATCGGACCTTGCAACAACCTTGTAGCCTGCCCTAGGGCACTCCTTTGTCGCACGCTTGTAGCACCGCTCCCACTTCGAGCCGAGCCCCGAACAATCGACTTCGATGCCGCTGACACCACGCACGGCGTGAGTCTTGGCATTAGTAGTGCAACCCGCCAGTGTCAGTACAGCCATTACGACAATGAGCTTGTTCATTCACTTCCTTATGCCAGGCAACATGCCCGACGTCACCCTCTTCTGCTACAGACTAGCTGCAAATAAGAGCTTGATCCGCCTAAAGAAAGAGACACCTGTGCGCGCCCTTGGTTTCATCTCCCGCATTGGCCTCCAATCACACCAAATTCCAGACACAAAAAAGGGCGACCGAAGTCGCCCTTTTTACAGAAAATCAGAACTTAGTTCTGTTTTTCCATTTGTGCACGCAACAGGTCGCCCAGAGTGGTAGGACCAGCAGCGACGTCAGCAGCAGGCTTGTCTTTCAAGCTCTGGATTGCTTCTTTCTCGTCTTCAACGTCTTTCGACTTGATCGACAGCTGGATTACACGGCTCTTACGGTCAACGCTGATGATCTTGGCTTCTACTTCTTCGCCTTCTTTCAGAACGTTGCGCGCGTCCTCAACGCGGTCACGGCTGATTTCGGAGGCTTTCAGAGTCGCTTCGATATCGTCGGCCAGAGTGATGATGGCGCCTTTGGCGTCAACTTCTTTCACGATGCCTTTAACGATTGCGCCTTTGTCGTTCTCTTGAACGTACTCGGAGAACGGATCGCTTTCCAGTTGCTTGATACCCAGGGAGATGCGCTCGCGCTCTGGGTCAACCGACAGGATAACGGTGTCCAGCTCGTCGCCCTTCTTGAAGCGGCGAACGGCTTCTTCGCCCACTTCGTTCCAGGAGATGTCGGACAGGTGAACCAGACCGTCGATGCCGCCGTCCAGACCAATGAAGATACCGAAATCGGTGATCGACTTGATGGTGCCGGAGATTTTATCGCCCTTGTTGAACTGGCCAGAGAAGTCTTCCCATGGGTTGGACTTGCACTGCTTGATGCCGAGGGAGATACGACGACGCTCTTCGTCGATGTCCAGAACCATGACTTCCACTTCGTCGCCGACTTGTACGACTTTCGAAGGGTGGATGTTCTTGTTGGTCCAGTCCATTTCGGAAACGTGTACCAGACCTTCAACGCCTTCTTCCAGCTCAGCGAAGCAGCCGTAGTCGGTCAGGTTGGTTACACGAGCGGTAACGCGAGTGCTTTCTGGGTAACGGGCTTTGATAGCAACCCATGGATCTTCGCCCAGTTGCTTCAGGCCCAGGGAAACACGATTGCGTTCGCGATCGTACTTCAGAACCTTGACATCGATCTCGTCGCCAACGTTGACGATTTCGGAAGGATGCTTGATACGCTTCCAGGCCATGTCGGTAATGTGCAGCAGGCCATCGACGCCACCCAGATCGACGAATGCGCCGTAATCGGTGAGGTTCTTGACGATACCTTTGACTTGCTGGCCTTCCTGCAGGGATTCCAGCAGAGCTTCGCGCTCGGCGGAGTTCTCGGCTTCCAGGACGCTACGACGGGAAACGACAACGTTGTTGCGCTTCTGGTCCAGCTTGATGACCTTGAATTCCAGCTCTTTGCCTTCCAGGTGCGTGGTGTCGCGCACTGGACGAACGTCAACCAGGGAACCTGGCAGGAACGCACGGATGCCGTTAACGTCGACAGTGAAGCCGCCTTTAACCTTACCGTTGATAACGCCCTTGACCACTTCCTCAGCTGCGAAGGCTGCTTCCAGAACAATCCAGCATTCAGCGCGCTTGGCTTTTTCACGGGACAGCTTGGTTTCACCGAAGCCGTCTTCAACCGAGTCCAGAGCAACGTGAACTTCGTCACCGACGTTGATGTTCAGTTCGCCAGCGTCGTTGTAGAACTGCTCAAGCGGGATGAGTGCTTCAGACTTCAGGCCAGCGTGAACGGTTACCCAGCGAGCCTGGTAATCGATATCAACGATAACACCGGTGATGATGGAGCCTGCCTGAAGGTTCAGGGTTTTTAGGCTTTCTTCAAAGAGTTCCGCAAAGCTTTCGCTCATTTTAATTCCTGTTGATGAGGGCGAAGAATACGCCCATCTCCACACCCCAGACGGTGTGGGTTAGTTTCAAATAAAAGAAGCGCCGCAGGACTATGACTGGTCCCCCGCGACCCTCTTGGTCACCCGGCGATATCGCGAATGGCGATCTCGCTCATGATGCGTGCAAGCACCTGATCGATGGATAATTCCGTGGAATCCAGCTGTATGGCGTCAGCCGCCGGCTTGAGCGGGGCTACCGCTCGCTGGGTGTCGCGCTCATCGCGCGCACGTATCTCATCTAGCAGACTCGACAGACTAACACCCTCGACCTTGCCCTTCAACTGCAAATATCGACGACGGGCCCGTTCCTCGGCACTGGCCGTCAGGAAAATCTTCAGCGGTGCGCCAGGAAAAACCACGGTGCCCATGTCGCGACCATCGGCCACCAGGCCTGGCGCTTCCTGGAATGCGCGCTGGCGTTGCAGCAGCGCCTCACGCACAGCCGGCAGCGCAGCCACCTGGGAAGCACCGGAGCCGACACTTTCGGTGCGGATGACATCACTGACTTCATCGCCTTCCAGGATGATGCGCTGCAGCTGACCGTCGGTCGCCGCAATGAATTGCACATCCAGATGAGCGGCGAGTTTCTTCAGCAGCTCTTCATTGGTCAGGTCGACACCATGGTTATGCGCAGCGAACGCCAGCAGTCGGTACAAGGCACCGGAATCCAGCAGGTTCCAGCCCAGGCGCTTGGCCAGTATCCCGGCTACCGTGCCCTTGCCCGAGCCGCTTGGCCCATCAATGGTGATGACCGGTGCAATGTTGTTCACGACTCAGCCTCTTGGGCAACACGGATACCAACCTGGGCACACAGCGCCAGGAAGTTGGGGAACGACGTCGCGACGTTGGCGCAATCATGGATGCGAATCGGTGCACTTGCGCGCAGCGAAGCGACGCTGAATGCCATGGCGATGCGGTGGTCGCCGTGACCGTGCACTTCGCCACCGCCAATCTGGCCGCCGTCGATGATGATGCCATCCGGAGTCGGCTCGCACTTGACGCCCAACGCCAGCAGGCCGTCCGCCATGACCTGAATGCGGTCGGATTCTTTCACCCGCAACTCTTCGGCGCCGGTCAGCACGGTACGCCCTTGCGCACAGGCGGCAGCGACGAACAGCACCGGGAACTCATCGATAGCCAGTGGGACCAGCTCTTCAGGAATCTCGATACCTTTGAGTTTAGCTGCACGTACGCGCAGGTCAGCTACTGGCTCGCCACCCACTTCACGCTGGTTTTCCAGAGTGATGTCGGCGCCCATCAGACGCAGAATGTCGATGACACCGGTACGGGTCGGGTTGATGCCGACGTGCTCGAGCACCAGTTCCGAACCTTCGGCGATCGATGCCGCCACCAGGAAGAACGCCGACGACGAGATATCGCCCGGCACTTCAATGTGGGTCGCCGTCAGCTTGTTGCCGGACTCGACCGAAGCGGTTGCGCCATCAATGCTGACCGGGTAGCCGAAACCGCGCAGCATGCGCTCGGTATGGTCACGGGTCGGAGCCGGCTCGGTAACGGTAGTCTTGCCCTCGGCATACAGACCCGCCAGCAGCAGGCAGGACTTCACCTGAGCGCTGGCCATCGGCATGGTGTAGGTCAGGCCCTTGAGCTTGTTGCCACCGCGAATGATCATCGGCGGACGGCCTTCAGCGGCGGTCTCGATCACCGCACCCATTTCCCGCAGCGGGTTGGCCACGCGATTCATCGGGCGCTTGGACAACGACGCGTCACCGGTCAGGGTGCTGTCGAAGTCCTGCGCAGCCAGCAAGCCGGACAGCAGGCGCATGGAAGTACCGGAGTTACCCAGGTAGATCGGGCCCGGCGCAGGCTTGAGGCCATGCAGGCCGACGCCATGGATGGTCACGCGACCATGGTGCGGGCCTTCAATGACCACGCCCATGTCGCGGAACGCCTGGAGGGTCGCCAGGGCATCTTCACCCTCAAGGAAGCCTTCGACCTCGGTGACGCCTTCGGCCAGGGAGCCGAGCATGATCGAGCGGTGGGAAATCGATTTGTCACCTGGTACGCGAATCCGACCGGACAGGCGGCCACCAGGTTGAGCCAGGAAAATCAGATCGTTGGAATTCATAGCGTCCACATAGGCCCTGCGGGCCAGGATTTTACTGAAATGCTCGCGGGCAACCCGGGCGCGAGTGAAAACGCCCAACAATTGGTGCCCATCCCCTGCATCGACCGCGTCGCGCAAGGCGTCGAGGTCGCTGCGAAATGTATCGAGTGTGCGCAGGACAGCTTCGCGGTTGGCGAGAAAGATGTCGTGCCACATCACCGGGTCGCTTCCGGCGATTCTTGTGAAATCACGGAAGCCGCCCGCAGCGTAACGGAAGATCTCAAGGTTTTCATTGCGCTTGGCCAGCGAATCGACCAGCCCGAACGCCAACAGATGCGGCAGGTGGCTGGTCGCCGCCAACACTTCATCATGACGCTCGACCTGCATGTGCTCGACATCGGCGCCCAATTCACGCCACAAACGGTCGACCACGCTCAAGGCGGCAGGTTCGGTCTGATCCAGCGGCGTCAGGATAACTTTATGGCGGCGGAACAACTCGGAATTCGAGGCTTCCACCCCACTCTGCTCGGACCCGGCAATCGGATGCCCCGGCACGAAACGCGGCGGCATGCCACCGAACGCTTCGGCAGCGGCGCGCACCACATTGCCCTTGGCACTACCAACGTCGGTCAGAATCGCCTGCCCCAAATCCATGGCGGCCAAGCGACCAAGGAGCTTTTCCATGGCCAGGATCGGGACGGCCAGTTGAATCACGTCAGCGCCCTGGCATGCAGCAGCCAGATCCTCTTCACAGCGATCCACCACCCCCAACTCGACCGCAAGCTTGCGCGATTGCGGGTCGAGATCGACCCCGACCACTTCACGGCACAGACCGCTTTCGCGCAAACCCTTGGCAAACGAACCGCCGATCAACCCGAGACCGACCACCACCAGGCGACCGATCACAGGTTCAGCAGATTGCAGCGCAGTAACATCAACCACGAGCCAGAACCTTGCTCAGCGCTTCCAGGAAGCGGCTGTTCTCTGCCGGCAGGCCAATGGTGACGCGCAGGTGGTTCGGCATGCCGTAGTTGGCCACCGGACGCACAATCACGCCTTCGCGCAGCAAGCCCTGGAACACCGGCGCCGCGACCTGACCGAGATCGACGCAAATGAAGTTGCCTTTGGACGGGATCCAGCTCAACCCCAGCTCACGAAAACCGGCTTCCAGTTGCTGCATGCCGGACTCGTTCAGCTGGCGGCTTTGCGCCAGATACTCTTGATCCTTCAGCGCCGCACAAGCCGCAGCCAACGCCAGGCTGTTGACGTTGAACGGCTGACGCACGCGGTTCAGCACATCCGCCACGACCGCGGTGGAAAGACCATAGCCGACACGCAGCGCCGCCAGGCCATAGGCCTTGGAAAAGGTGCGCGAAACCAGCAGGTTCGGATAGGCCGCGAGGAAGTCCAGGCCGTCCGGAAGATCGCTGCCTTCGGCGTACTCTATGTAGGCCTCGTCCAGCACTACCAATACGTGCTCCGGCACGTCCTGCAGAAATTCGTCCAGTGCTTCGGTATCGAACCAGGTCCCGGTCGGGTTATTAGGATTGGCGATGAACACTACGCGGGTGTTGGCATCGATGGCGGCGAGCATCGCCGGCAGGTCATGCCCCCATTCCTTGGCCGGAACGACCTTGGCTTGAGCGCCGACCGCCTGAGTGGCGATCGGATACACCGCAAACGCATGCTCGCTGAAGACCGCATTCAGACCCGGCGCCAGGTACGCGCGCGCGACCAGTTCCAGAATGTCGTTGGAGCCGTTGCCCAGGGTCACCTGGTTCAGCTCGACACGGCACTGCTCGGCCAACAGGGACTTGAGCGCGAAACCGTTGCCGTCCGGATAGCGGGTCAGCTCGGCCAACGCGTCACGGATCGCCGCCAGCGCCTTGGGGCTGGCACCCAGCGGGTTTTCGTTGCTCGCCAGCTTGACGATGCTGGCTGGATCGAGATCCAGCTCACGGGCCAGTTCGTCCACGGGCTTGCCCGGAACGTAAGGCGAAAGTTGTTGCACGCCCGGCTGTGCCAGAGCGAGGAAGTTGCCACTCATTTGCTACCGCCCCTTAGAGAACTGCTTTCGGGTAGGAACCCAGCACCTTGAGTGCCACTGCTTCCTGACTGATTTTTTCCAGCACACCCTTGATCAACGGATCGCGGTGGTGACCGACGAAGTCGATGAAGAACACGTAGGTCCATTTACCACTGCGCGAAGGACGGGTTTCGATCCGCGTCAGGTCGATGCCATTGTCGTGGAACGGCACCAGCAACTCGTGAAGCGCGCCCGGCTTGTTGCTCATCGAGACGATGATCGACGTCTTGTCGTCGCCGGTCGGCGGTACTTCCTGATTGCCGATCATCAGGAAACGCGTGGAGTTATCCGGACGATCCTCGATTTTTTCGGCCAATCGCGTCAGCCCATACAGGCTGGCCGCCATATCGCCAGCGATCGCTGCCGAGTTCCACTCGCCCTTGACCCGCTTGGCCGCTTCAGCGTTGCTTGACACCGCCACGCGCTCGACATTCGGGTAATGCGCGTCCAGCCACTTGCGGCACTGGGCCAGGGACTGGGCATGGGAGTAGATACGGCTGATGCTGTCGGTCTTGGTGTTTTCACCGACCAGCAGGTGATGGTGAATGCGCAACTCGACTTCGCCGCAGATCACCATGTCGTGCTCAAGGAAACTGTCGAGGGTGTGGTTGACCGCGCCTTCGGTGGAGTTTTCCACCGGGACCACGCCAAAGTTCACCGCACCGGCCGCCACTTCACGGAACACTTCGTCGATCGCCGCCATCGGCTTGCTGATCACCGCGTGGCCAAAGTGCTTCATGGCCGCCGCCTGGGTGAAGGTGCCTTCAGGGCCGAGATAAGCCACTTTCAGCGGCTGCTCCAGCGCCAGGCAAGAAGACATGATTTCACGGAACAGCCGCGCCATCTCTTCGTTGCCCAGGGGCCCCTGGTTACGCTCCATGACTCGCTTGAGCACCTGAGCTTCACGCTCAGGTCGATAGAACACCGGCACTTCGCCTTCGGCCAGCGAGGCCATCTTTACCCGCGCGACTTCCTGGGCGCAACGCGCACGCTCACTGATCAGCTCCAGGACTTTGGTGTCCAGGGCATCAATGCGAACGCGCAGTGCCTTGAGTTCTTGCTCAGACATTAGCCATGTTCCTTCTCGAACTCTGCCATGTAGCCCACCAGCGCATTGACCGCGTTGAGGTCGACGGCGTTATAGATGGAAGCGCGCATGCCACCCACGGAACGGTGACCCTTGAGGTTCAGCAAGCCACGCTCGTCGGCGCCAGCCAGGAACGGCTTGTCGAGACGGTCATCAGCCAGACGAAACGGTACGTTCATCCACGAGCGGTCCGACTTGTTGATCGGATTACTGTACAGGCCGCTGGCGTCGATGAAGCCGTACAGCGTGCGCTGTTTCACTTCATTGAGCTTGCCGATGGCCTCGACGCCGCCCTGCTCCTTGAGCCATTCGAACACCAGGCCGGACAAGTACCAGGCGAGAGTCGGCGGGGTGTTGTACATCGAGCCGTTGTCGGCCGCGACCTTGTAGTCGAGCATGGTCGGGCACAGGGAGCGAGCGTTACCCAGCAGGTCTTCGCGAACGATGTTAACCACGATGCCGCTCGGGCCGATGTTCTTCTGCGCGCCGGCGTAGATCATGCCAAAGCGCGAAACATCCACCGGACGCGAGAGGATGTCAGAAGACATGTCGGCCACCAGCGGCACATCACCTGTTTCCGGGATCCACTGGAATTCCAGGCCGCCGATGGTTTCGTTCGGCGCGTAGTGCACGTAGGCCGCGTCTTTGGACAACTGCCACTCGTTCTGACCTGGAATGGCGAAATAATCATACGGCTTGGCGGTGGCGGCAACGTTGACGCGACCATAGCGCGAAGCTTCTTCAATGGCTTTCTGCGACCAGATACCGGTGTCGATATAGTCGGCAGTACCGCTTTCCGGCAACAGGTTCAGCGGGATCTGAGCGAATTGCTGACTAGCGCCGCCTTGCAGGAACAGCACTTTATAGTTCGACGGGATATTCAGCAGATCACGCAGGTCCTGCTCGGCCTTGGTGGCGATGGACACGAACTCATCACTTCGATGGCTCATTTCCATGACCGACAGGCCCTTGCCGTGCCAGTCGAGAAGTTCACCCTGGGCGCGCTGCAGGACAGCTTCAGGAAGCGCCGCAGGACCGGCACAGAAGTTATAGGCTCTCTTGCTCACATCCAATCTCGCTCTGATTTGGTGGTATCACGCATTACATCATCAGCCGACACGAATCGAATGCGGGAGCGGACTTGCCTGTGGCGAGGGGGCTTGCCCCCGTTGGGGTGCGAAGCGCCCCGGGAAACCAGTCACCGCAGCCTCGCATGAGACGACAGTGATCGGCTTACGATTGCTGCGCAATCGAACGGGGGCAAACCCCCTCGCCACAAAAGCCCGGCACCCACAAGGGATCATAGGCGTCGACATTTCATACCGGACAAACAACAAGGGGGCGAATTTTCATCCGCCCCCTGCTTTCCTGCTTATTCCTGCGGTTCTTCGTCAGCAGCGGCGTCGAGTTGCTGGTCCTGGGCAACATCGTCGATCACGACCTCACCGCCGAACACTGCACCCTCTTCACCTTCAAGCTCTTCACCCTCGACTTCCGACGGCTCCTGGACCCGCTCCAGACCGACCAGCGTCTCGTCGTTGGCCAGTTTGATCAGGGTCACGCCCTGGGTATTACGACCCAGACTCGACACTTCGTCGACACGGGTACGCACCAGGGTGCCCTGGTCGGAAATCAGCATGATCTCCTCGCCATCGAGCACCTGGACAGCGCCGACCAGACGGCCGTTACGCTCGTTGCTGACCATGGCGATAACGCCCTGGCCGCCACGCTTGTACTCAGGGAACTCGGTGATCGCCGTACGCTTGCCGTAACCACGGGCCGAAGCCGTGAGGATCTGGCTGCCTTCTTCCGGAATCAGCATCGAAATCAGCTTCTGCCCTTCCGGCAGACGCATGCCGCGAACACCGCGGGCGGTACGGCCCATGGCACGGACGTCGGATTCCTTGAAGCGCGTTACCTTGCCGCCGTCGGAGAACAGCATGACTTCACGCTCGCCATCGGTGATGGCAGCAGAAATCAGCACGTCGCCTTCGTCCAGCTCCAGCGCGATCAGACCGACGCTGCGTTGACGACTGAAGGATTCCAGCGGGGTCTTCTTGACGGTGCCGTTGGCGGTGGCCATGAAGATGAAATGACCTTCGGTGTATTCCTCGACCGGCAGCATGGTGGTGATGTATTCACCGTCATCCAGCGGCAGCAGGTTGACCAGCGGACGACCACGGGCAGCGCGGGACGCTTCAGGGATTTCATAGGTTTTGAGCCAGTACACCTTGCCCTTGCTGGAGAACAGCAGCAGCGTGGTGTGGCTGTTGGCTACCAGCAGGTGAGCGATGTAGTCCTCGTCCTTGACGCCGGTCGCCGACTTGCCTTTACCGCCACGACGCTGGGCCTGGTACGCAGCCAATGGCTGGGTCTTGGCGTAGCCACCGTGGGAAATGGTCACGACGCGCTCTTCTTCCGGGATCATGTCACCCAGGGTCAGGTCGAGACGGGCATCAAGGATTTCGGTGCGGCGCACGTCGCCGTATTCGGCGCGGATCACTTCCAGCTCTTCGCGGATCACTTCCATCAGGCGCGTGGCGCTGTTGAGGATGCGAATCAGCTCGCCGATCTGGTTGAGGATCTCTTGATACTCGGCCAGCAGCTTTTCGTGTTCCAGGCCGGTCAGGCGGTGCAGACGCAATTCCAGAATGGCTTGCGCCTGCTCCGGCGACAGGAAGTACTTGCCTTCGCGCAGGCCGTACTGCGGATCGAGGTTTTCCGGACGGCACGAATCGGCGCCGGCGCGCTCCACCATCGCCACCACGGCCGAGGATTCCCAAGGGGTGCTGACCAGCGCTTCCTTGGCTTCCGAAGGGGTTGGCGATGCCTTGATCAGGGCGATGACCGGGTCGATGTTCGACAGGGCTACTGCTTGACCTTCAAGAATGTGACCACGCTCGCGCGCCTTGCGCAGTTCGAACACGGTACGACGGGTAACCACTTCGCGACGGTGACGCACGAAGGCTTCCAGCAGGTCCTTGAGGTTCAGGATGCGTGGACGGCCATCGATCAGCGCAACGATGTTGATACCGAATACCGCTTGCAGCTGGGTCTGGGCGTAGAGGTTGTTGAGGATGACCTCAGGCACTTCGCCGCGACGCAGCTCGATCACGACGCGCATACCGTCCTTGTCGGACTCGTCACGCAATTCGGTGATGCCTTCGAGTTTCTTCTCTTTCACCAGCTCGGCGATCTTTTCGATCAGACGCGCCTTGTTGAGCTGGTAAGGGAGCTCGGTGATGACGATCTGCTGGCGACCACCGACCTTGTCGATGTCTTCGATCATCGAGCGGGCGCGCATGTAAATGCGTCCGCGACCGGTGCGGTAGGCTTCGATGATGCCGGCGCGACCGTTGATGATCGCAGCGGTCGGGAAGTCCGGACCGGGAATGTATTGCATCAGCTCGTCGACAGTCAGCTCAGGGTTGTCGATGAGTGCCAGGCAACCATCGATGACTTCACCGAGGTTGTGTGGCGGGATGTTGGTCGCCATGCCCACGGCGATACCGCTGGAGCCGTTGACCAGCAGGTTGGGAATACGGGTCGGCATGACCGCCGGGATCATTTCGGTGCCGTCGTAGTTCGGCACCCAGTCCACGGTTTCTTTATGCAGGTCGGCCAGCAGTTCGTGCGCCAGCTTGGTCATGCGCACTTCGGTGTATCGCATGGCTGCGGCGTTGTCGCCGTCCACGGAACCGAAGTTGCCCTGACCGTCTACCAGCAGGTAGCGCAGGGAAAATGGCTGCGCCATCCGAACGATGGTGTCGTACACCGCGGTATCACCGTGCGGGTGATACTTACCGATCACGTCGCCGACAACACGGGCAGATTTCTTGTACGGCTTGTTGAAGTCGTTGCCCAGCTCGCTCATCGCGAACAGCACGCGCCGGTGCACGGGCTTCAAGCCATCGCGCGCATCCGGCAGTGCCCGCCCGACGATTACGCTCATCGCGTAGTCGAGATAGGACTGCTTCAGCTCGTCTTCGATATTGACCGGGAGGATTTCTTTGGCCAGTTCGCCCATGAGAAGCCTGATTCCTTTTTCTGGTGAAACTTCGTCACATCCATATGGGACGAACGAAGCTCGCCGATGCAGGCTAAGTGCCATGCACCGACTTACGACAAATCAACGAGTTATGCCAAGGATCTGCGCAGTAAAGGTTGCCCCATAGGACAACCCTGGAAACCGCCGGATGTTATCACAAGAGCCGCCACGCACCTATCCCCCAGATGCGCATGGAGCATAGTAAGTTGACCGGTGACAGGCTTGACGGGGATCAGAGGGGCTTAGAGCTGCTGCGAATGCCGAATTCGGAGCAGAATTACGGATGTTTATTGACTTTCAGCCCCTGATAGCCAGCAGCCTGGCTCCCACATTTGATCCGCGGTGACCACAAACCCTGTGGGAGCCAGCCTGCTGGCGATGGCGTCCTTTCGAACGCCACGGCCAATCAATGCAGACGCTTGCGGCACATCAACTGCGCCATCTTCGCCGTATCCGGACGCTCGACTATGCCTTTCTCCGTAACGATGGCATCGATCAAGTCCGCCGGAGTCACGTCAAATACCGGATTGAACGCATCGACATCAGCACCGACACGCTTGCCGCCGACTTCCAGCAGCTCGCGCCCGTCTCGCTCTTCGATCGGAATGTCGTCACCGCTGGCCAGGTTCATGTCGATGGTCGAACTTGGTGCCACCACCATGAAACGCACACCATGGTGCATGGCATTGACGGCCAGCTGATAGGTGCCGATCTTGTTGGCCACATCGCCATTGGCGGTTATCCGGTCAGCGCCGACGATGACCCAGGTGATGCCCTTGGTCTTCATGATGTGCGCTGCGGCGGAGTCGGCATTGAGGGTCACGGGAATGCCTTCGTTAGCCAATTCCCACGCCGTCAATCGCGAACCTTGCAGCCAGGGACGGGTTTCGTCGGCATAAACGCGCTCGACCATGCCCTCGATGAACGCACCGCGTATCACTCCGAGTGCCGTGCCGAAACCACCGGTGGCCAGCGCGCCGGTATTGCAATGGGTCAGGAATGCCTGGGCATTGCCCTGATGCTTGCGGATCAAGTCCACGCCCAACTGCGCCATGGTCAGGTTGGCTTCGCGATCACTTTCGTGAATGGCGACGGCCTCCGCCTCAAGCGCCGCCAGCGGATCTGCATCCTCCTTCAGGCGATCCAGGCGGTCGCGCATGCGACTCAAGGCCCAGAAAAGGTTCACAGCCGTTGGACGGGAGTCGGCCAGCAATGCGTAATCCTCTTCCCACGCAGCCTGCCAGTCACCGCCCTCGGCAATCCGCGCGCGAGCCGACAGCACCATGGCATACGCGGCACTGATGCCAATGGCCGGCGCACCGCGCACCACCATCGAGCGAATGGCCTCGGCCACACCGGCTGCGTCGGTGTAGGCAATCCAGGTTTCCTCGAAAGGCAAAATACGCTGATCCAGCAGATAAAGAGCGCCGTCACGCCAATCGATGGCCTTCACTTTCTCTGCAGCCAACAGTCGATCGCGCATCCCTCACCCCGTACTCAGTAACAAAAGCCGCCGATTATAGCGATCCCCCCGCGAAGACGCTCGGGTATACTTCGCCATCCTTTACAAAAGCACTGGAACCAACCCTCGATGCCGAACACTGCCGCTGCGCTCGACTTGTTATTGCTGCCGACCTGGCTGGTACCCGTCGAACCCGCTGGTGTCGTCCTCAAGGAACATGGCGTAGGCATCCGTGATGGGCGCGTTGTGTTTATCGGACCACGTTCCGCTGCACTGAAGCTCAATGCAACCGAAATCCGCGAACTTCCCGATATGTTGCTCAGCCCCGGCCTGATCAATGCCCACGGGCATGCCGCGATGACGCTGTTCCGTGGCCTGGCCGATGACCTGCCGCTGATGACCTGGCTGGAGAACCACATCTGGCCGGCGGAAGCCAAATGGGTCGACGAGGCATTTGTGCGTGATGGCACGGACCTGGCCATCGCCGAACAGATAAAAGGTGGCATCACCTGCTTCTCTGACATGTACTTTTTCCCGAAAGTTGCCAGCGAACGCGTGCATAACAGCGGCATCCGCGCGCAAATCGCCATTCCGATCCTCGATTTCCCGATACCGGGAGCCAGCACGGCGGACGACGCCATTCGTCAGGGCGTCGAGCTGTTCGGCGATCTCAAGCACCACGAACGCATCAAAGTGACTTTCGGGCCTCACGCACCGTACACCGTAGGGGATGAGAACCTGGAAAAAATCCGGGTAATTGCCGAGGAACTGGATGCGTCGATCCACATGCACGTGCATGAAACCGCCTTTGAGGTGCAACAGTCAGTCGAACAGCGCGGCGAGCGCCCATTGGCCCGACTTGCCCGCCTCGGTTTGCTGGGGCCGCGCTTTCAGGCGGTTCACATGACCCAGATCAGCGAGGAAGACCTGACGCTGCTGGTCGAAAGCAACACCAATGTGATTCATTGCCCGGAGTCGAACCTGAAGCTGGCCAGTGGTTTCTGCCCGGTCGAACGTTTGTGGCAAGCCGGGGTAAACGTGGCTGTCGGCACCGACGGCGCGGCCAGCAACAACGATCTGGACCTGCTCGGCGAAACCCGCACCGCCGCCTTGCTGGCCAAAGCTGTCGCCGGCTCCGCCACTGCGCTGGATGCCCACCGCGCCTTGCGCATGGCCACCCTCAACGGCGCCCGCGCACTGGGCATGGAAGCCGAGGTCGGCTCGCTGGAGATCGGTAAAGCTGCCGACATGGTGGCATTCGACCTTTCCGGCCTGGCCCAGCAACCAGTCTATGACCCGGTTTCGCAGCTTATATATGCCTCTGGCCGGGACTGCGTGAAACACCTTTGGGTCGCTGGCAAGCAATTGCTCGACGACCGTCGCCTGACGCGGCTTGATGAAGAACAGCTCTGCGCCACCGCCAAGAGCTGGGGCCAGCGCATCAGCGGTCGTACCGAATCGTAAGCACCCGACCTCAACATCGGGGCAACAGGATTTTTCAAGTTTTTCGAGGATTTAAACCATGAGCAACGTCGACTACGCCGAAATCGCCAAATTCGAGGCCCTGGCTCATCGCTGGTGGGACCGTGAAAGCGAATTCAAACCACTGCACGACATCAACCCGCTGCGGGTGAACTGGATTGACGAGCGGGTCAACCTGGCCGGCAAGAAAGTTCTCGACGTCGGTTGCGGTGGCGGCATTCTCAGCGAAGCCATGGCCCAGCGCGGCGCAACGGTAACCGGCATCGACATGGGCGAAGCACCCCTGGCGGTCGCGCAACTGCATCAGCTGGAGTCGGGCGTCAACGTCGAGTACAGGCAGATCACCGCCGAAGCCCTGGCCGAAGAAATGCCCGAGCAGTTCGACGTGGTCACCTGCCTGGAAATGCTCGAGCACGTACCGGACCCGTCCTCGGTCATTCGTGCCTGCTTCCGCATGGTCAAGCCCGGCGGCCAGGTGTTCTTCTCCACCATCAACCGCAACCCGAAAGCGTATCTGTTCGCCATTGTCGGCGCCGAATACATCATGAAGCTGCTGCCACGCGGCACCCACGACTTCAAGAAATTCATTCGTCCTTCCGAGCTCGGCGCCTGGAGTCGCATGGCCGGCCTGACTGTCAAGGACATCATCGGCCTGACTTACAACCCGCTGACCAAGCACTACAAACTGGCATCCGACGTGGACGTCAATTACATGATCCAGACCCTGCGCGAGGAGTAAGCCGATGCGAATCAGAGCAGTTCTTTTCGACATGGACGGCACCCTGCTCGACACCGCGCCGGACTTCATTGCGATCTGTCAGGCGATGCGTTCCGACCGCGGCTTGCCGCCGATCAACGACAAGCACATCCGCGACGAGATTTCGGGCGGCGCCAGGGCAATGGTCGCGGCGACCTTCTCCATGGACCCGGAATCGCCGGGGTTCGAGGAACTGCGCCTGGAGTTTCTGGAGCGCTACCTCGTCGGTTGTGCCGTCCACAGCAAGTTGTTCGACGGCATGGGGGAATTGCTCGCCGACATCGAGAAGGCCAATCTGATCTGGGGCGTGGTCACCAACAAGCCGCTGCGTTTCGCCGAACCAATCATGCAGCAGCTGGGATTGGCCGAGCGCTCGGCGCTGCTGATCTGTCCGGATCATGTGAAGAACAGCAAACCGGATCCGGAGCCGCTGATCCTGGCCTGCAAGATGCTCGACCTGGACCCGGCCAGCGTGCTGTTCGTCGGCGATGACCTGCGCGATATCGAGTCGGGGCGTGATGCGGGTACCAGGACCGCCGCCGTGACCTTCGGCTATATACACCCGGACGATAACCCGCGGCATTGGGGCGCGGATGTGGTGGTCGATCATCCGCTCGAGTTGCGCAAGGTGCTTGATAGCGCGCTTTGTGGTTGCTGAGCGTACTGATTGCAGGGTGCTTTTTGGCGAGGGGGCTTGCCCCCCGCTGGACTACGCAGTAGTCCCAGTTTTTTGGGGCCGCTTCGCAGCCCAACGGGGGCAAGCCCCCTCGCCACAGCAAGCCCCCTCGCCGCAAGCCACCTTGCCACAGGAACTTCCTCGCCATGAGCGCGTTGCCTGCCTACTGAATTGTTGTGAGGTTTTTTATGTTTGATTACTCCGCTCACCCCGAATTGCTCAAGGACCGGGTCATCCTGGTCACGGGCGCTGGTCGCGGCATTGGCGCGGCCGCTGCGAAAACCTATGCAGCCCACGGCGCTACAGTGCTGTTGCTGGGCAAGACCGAAGCCAACCTGACCCAGATCTACGACGAAATCGAAGCCGCCGGCCATCCACAACCGGCGGTCATTCCGTTTAACCTCGAAACCGCCCTGCCCCATCAATACGATGAGCTGGCAGCGATGATCGAAAGTGAATTCGGACATCTCGACGGCTTGCTGCACAACGCATCGATCATCGGCCCGCGCACGCCGATCGAACAGCTCTCCGGCGAAAACTTCATGCGAGTCATGCAAGTCAACGTCAACGCCATGTTCATGCTCACCAGCACCCTGCTGCCGTTGTTGAAGCTGTCTCAGGATGCTTCGGTGGTGTTCACTTCCAGCAGCGTCGGTCGCAAGGGGCGTGCGTACTGGGGCGCTTATGGCGTCTCCAAATTCGCCACTGAAGGTCTGATGCAGACCCTGGCTGACGAAGTCGATACCGTGGCGCCAGTGCGTTCCAACAGCATCAACCCGGGAGCCACCCGCACCAGCATGCGTGCCCAGGCTTACCCAGGGGAAAACCCGCTGAACAACCCGACGCCCGAAGAGATCATGCCCGTGTACCTGTACCTGATGGGACCAGACAGCACAGGCATCAACGGCCAGGCTTTCAACGCACAGTAGATATGCGTATTGCGTTGAGTGTCGCGCCGGCCTGCCCTCGCGACACTCAACGCAAGTTCAATCAAGTACTCCCCCTGCCAGCCCAATCGTCAAAGTTAATAACTCTTTAATAGATTGATTAATAACGACTTTTATTAAACTGAACTGAATGACACGCCTTTCGCTCTAAAATTGCTCAACATGCAACGTGAAAGCAGGTGGGCGTCGTTTACGTCGATAGTTACTCATGTTCGACAAAGCAGATTAAACTTGTACGAAATGTCCTACGGGACTGATGGACCAGTACGACGCGCAGCCCATAGCCGCTCTCACCCAGCTTGTAAGACTGTCTTACCGCTTAGGGGCGCACGCCTTATGAAAACACCTTCCCAGACCAATGCAATTGACTTCGATAGCGCCAAATTGCAACGCCTGGGCTTTGGTCAGCAATCTCCCCTTCTGGAAAGGCCCCTCAGCCTTGCGCAGTTGCGTCAACAATTGAGCATGCAACTGCAAACCAGTCTCGAGCCGCAACGCATTCTCGGAATTTTCTATCGGGAAATTCAGCGAATGGTGCCCCTCGACGCTCTGAGTTATCAGCACAATAGCTGCGACCTGCGCCTGGAGTTCGGCGAGCGCGGCCACCACTCGGTCAGCTACAGCTTGAGCCATGAGGGCGAGCATCTGGGCGAGCTGGTCTTTCGTCGCAATCGGCGTTTCGATGAGCAGGAACAGGGAAACCTTGAGTCCTTGCTGGCGGCGTTGCTGTATCCGATGCGCAATGCCTTGCTCTACCGTACCGCCACCCAAAGTGCCTTGCGCGATCCACTGACGGACATTGGCAACCGCATCGCCATGGATCAGACGCTGCTACGGGAAACCGAGCTTTCACGGCGCCACCTGCAACCGCTCTCACTGTTGATGCTCGATATCGATCACTTCAAGAGAATCAACGACAGCTATGGCCACGGCGTTGGCGATGACATGCTCAAGGCGGTTGCTGCCTCGATCAAGCACCAGTTGCGTAACGTGGACATGGTGTTCCGCTACGGCGGCGAGGAGTTTCTGATTCTTCTGTCCAACACCACCCGGGAGTCAGCGGCCATGGTCGGCGAACGCCTGCGGTTTGCCATTGAGGCCGAGCATTATCTGGCCGAAGGCAACTCGATCGAACTGACCGTCAGCCTCGGCTGCTCGACCCTGCAGCCCGGTGAGTCTGCCGACAGCCTGCTGCGAAGAGCCGATAGCGCGCTGTATGTGGCAAAGCGCGAGGGGCGCAACCGGTTGGCGATGGCTGGGTGATCGATTAGTCCAGCAAATAATCAATGTGTGGCGAGGGGGCTTGCCCCCGTTGGACTACGCAGTAGCCCCCAGGAACAGTGTTTTGGGGCCGCTTCGCGGCCCGACGGGGGCAAGCCCCCTCGCCACACATGCCCCCTCGCCACAGTTTCTCCTACATCAACCAGCCATTGAATCAGCCTTCGGCCAGTGCCATGCGCTCACGAGCGAGCGGCGTTCGCTCCGAGTGCTCCAACTGCATGCAACGCTCAAGAAACAGGTACATGTAGTCGTAGCTCTTGCACACGGCCTGACGCAATTGCGCCTGCAGGGATTTGCTCGGGTTCATGCCAGCTAACGTACAGATGATTTCCAGCGCCTCCCAGGGATGGGCATCATCGTACTGGGCATGCATTTTCAGCCATTTCATCGCGCGCTTGCGATCTTCCTCAGGGAAGGAAGCCGCATAGACGCCGTTGGAACAGACCACCGCCGACCACTCACCGGTGGCCCCTTCGATGGCATAGTTGGTGGCGGCAATGGCAACGATCAGCGAATCGGCCGAACTGGTATGCCAGCACCAATGGCTCAGGGCGTGAAGCTCCGGGGCCACCTGTTGCGCCTGCAGTTCTTCCAGACTGACACCGTGGGCACGACTCCAGTGCACCCAGTAATCGGCGTGATTCAATTCGACGCGAATGTTGCGCATCAGCCAGCGCCGCGCCATGTCCTCACCGGGATGACGGGCAAAGCGGGTCTTGGTCAGGTTTTGTGCCATATACAACGCGAACTGTTCTACCACCGGCCAGCCACCGATCAGGTACTGGCGCATGGTCCTCGCACTGAGCTTGTTGTCTCGCATGCGCTGATACAGTTCGTGTTCGACTACCCGGCGTTTGCTCTCGCTGCAATCCTGTATCAGGCGCTGGGCCCAGGCGGGATAACTTGCAGCTTCCATGAGGGGTCCGGTTCTGTTGAATGTGTCGATCACTGTCGAGCTCCTTTTGATTGTGATTGTTCAGATCGACAAGAGACTTCAACGGAACGTGCCAGGGGCCTTGAACAACAAAGGCTGGGGCCTGGCAGGACGACTTAGCAAGCTATCGCAGGTAAACCGATGCGGGCGTTCAATGACATACCCTTGAGCATAATCCACCCCGATTTCCAGCAATGCCTGCTCGATTTGAGGCGTTTCGACAAACTCTGCAATCGTACGCTTACCCATGACATGACCGATGTGATTGATCACTTCGACCATGGCGCGGTTAATCGGGTCGTCCAGCATATCCTTTACGAAACTCCCGTCGATCTTCAGGAAGTCTACAGGCAAATGTTTCAGGTACGCGAACGAGGACATTCCGGCACAAAAGTCGTCGAGCGAAAAATGGCAGCCTAAGCTTTTGAGTTCATTAATAAATCTGATAGCGCTGCCAAGATTTGAAATTGCACTGGTTTCAGTAATTTCAAAACAAATCATTTCAGGGGGAATCGAGTACGTAACAAACCGTTCACGGAGGAAGTCCAGAAAAGCCTCATCACCAATGGTCGTGCCTGACAGATTGATCGCACACATGGCCAGCGCCGCCGCGCTCTGCTCGGCCTGACACTGGGCAATGATCTTGAACACGTTCTCTACCACCCAACGGTCAAGGGAACTCATCAGACCATAGCGCTCGGCCGCTGGAATGAAACTGTCGGGCAGGATCATGCGCCCGGCTTCATCATGCAGGCGCAGCAGGATTTCGATATGTCCACTGCCGTGTTCGGTATGGCCCAAGGGTGCGATTTCCTGGGCGTACAGGCAGAACCGGTCCTCTTCCAGCGCAATGTGCAAGCGCTGTACCCAGGCCATTTCGCCAAAACGCAGGGACAACTCCGAATCGTCCGGGTAATAGACCTGAACGCGGTTACGCCCCTTTTCCTTGGCCATATAGCAGGCCATGTCGGCAGCACGCAGTGAAGCTTCGAGCGTTGTCGGGATCTGCGTAACATGCACCAGCCCGACACTGACGGTGGTGACGAATGGACGCCCCTTCCACACGAAATGCAGGTTCTGCACAGTCTGGCGCAGGCTCTCGGCAATCTTTTCCGCGGCCTCTGGCGCACAGTTTTCCAGGAGGATACCAAACTCGTCGCCGCCCAACCGGGCCAGGGTATCGCCTTCACGCAGACCCGATTGCAACAGCGCGCAGATATGTCGCAGCAACTCATCACCCGCCGCGTGACCGCAGGTATCGTTGACCAGCTTGAATTGATCCAGATCCAGGAACATCAGCGAATGGCGTCCGGCGTGCCGTGTCAGGTTGTGCAGCGCCTGCTCCAGGCGGTACTCGAATTCGCGACGGTTGGCGAGCCCGGTCAAGGCGTCGTGGGTCGCCTGCCAGGACAGATTGGCGATGTACTGCCGCTCCTGAGTCATGTCGTGCAGCACCAGCACAGTGCCGCTGACTTTACCCGCGTTAAGGATCGGCGCCCCCACCAGGGTAACCGCCACCGTGCTGCCGTCCAGGCGCTGGATCAGCCGGGAATGGTCACTGCCACCGCTCAACTGACCGCTCAAGATATGTTCGATCAGGGTAAAGCCATCCGTCTGGGCATTTTCGTCCAGCAGATTGAACAGCGCCGCCAGCGGCAACCCTGTGGCTTGCTCGGCTTTCCAGTGGGTCAACGCTTCGGCGGCCGGGTTCATGTAGGCGATAGCGCCTGAAACATCCGTGGTGATCACCCCATCGCCAATCGACTGCAAAGTGATTTGTGCGCGGTCTTTCTCCAACTGCAGGGCATCGGCGAAAGCATGGCGTTGCTTGAGCAGTTTACGGGTGCGCAACAAGGCCAATACGATCAGGCCCAGCGCTGTGGCCAGGTTCGTGACCAGCAGCAGACGCAGAATCATCCGCGAGCCTTCGCCCAGGGCGTCACTGAAGGCTTTCTCCGCTGGAGTCACGCCATCGTTAATAACGAAAATCTGCTCCTTCCAGCGCCGGATATCAGCCTCGGATGCCTGATCGGCGCTGATGCCGAGATGCATTTGCTGTGCAACTTCTTCGAGCCGGACCAGATAGGTATCACCGACCATCCACCGCTCGATAGCTTTTTCCAGATAACTGAAATGACGAAAATTGAGGTAAAGCCAGATCACGCTGGAGACGTCGTCCGGGTGGTTGCCACCCTTGAGGATTGCCAGTCGCGCAACCTCGATGTCCGGGGGTTGCTGGTCCAGCGCCAAGCGCAACTCATGACCACTCTGGGGCACCGCGATGGCGTTCTGATATTTGCGGAAAATTGCCTCATCGCGACTGTCAGCGTAGAGGTTGAGGTAATAGATGGCGTCTTTCTGTCCCTTGGACCACAGGCTTTCACCAGCAACGTAGCCACGGACCGCCGACAGCACATAAAGGCTGACCCCACCCAGCAGGGCCTGAAATAGCACAACGGCAATGAATGGCCAGACGATGCCCAACAACCGTGGCGTTCCGAGAGTCCGCGTTTGATTCATGAGGTCCCTTGTCTTAGCACTGCTCAATCGCCATCCGGACGATAATTGCTATCGCTAGACTAGGTGGCGAATCCATTCCCGGCAAGCTTCAGCTCTTGCCCGGACGATTCGCCATGGTGGTGAACTTCGGGTGCGCAACGGCTTGCTGTATTCAAACGGAGATCGATAAACCCTGCCGGCTGCGCTACAACTGCTGCAAATGCCCATACAGCTTTGCGTACAAGCCACCATCGGCAATCAGCTGCTGGTGGTCGCCATCTTCGGCGATTTGACCGCCATCAAACACCAGTACCCGGTCCGCCTGTTTTACCGCAGAAAGTCGATGGGCAATGATCAGCGTGGTGCGATTGCTCAGGAAACGCGCCAGGGCCTGGTGCAGGTTGTACTCGGTGGCGGCGTCCAGCGCGGAGGTGGCCTCGTCGAGGATCACCACTTTAGGCTCGGCCAGCACCATCCGCGCGATGGCCAGGCGTTGCCGCTGACCGCCGGACAAACGGACGCCGGAGCGCCCGACGATGCTGTCCAGGCCATTGGGCAATTGTCGGACTGTAATGTGCAGTTGTGCGATTTCCAGTGCCTGCCAGCAGGCTTCGTCACTGCGCTCGCGGCCCATGGTCAGGTTGGCGCGGATGGTGTCGTTGAACAGAGCCGGATGCTGCAGGACCACGGCGACATTTTCCCGCACGGTTTCCAGGCCGATCTCTTGTTGAGTCGAACCGCCGAAGCGAATGGTACCGGCCAATGGCGTGTACAAACCCAACAGCAGCTGCACCAGGGTGCTCTTGCCGCCGCCACTCGCGCCGACGATCGCGACCTTTTCACCGGGGGCAATGGACAGGTTCATCTGGTTCAGGACCAGTTCCTCACCGTAGCCGAAGCTCAACCCCTGGACCTCGATCCCGACGGTTTCGCGACCGTGAAACGGGTCGACTCCGCCCGGGTATTCGGGCTCGTCGGCACGGGACAGCAGCTCATTGATCCGTGACAGCGCTCCGCCGGCGGCATAGTAGGCGTATTGCAGGTTCAGCAATTGTTCCACCGGACCGATCATGAACCACAGGTAGCTGAACACGGCGAGCATCTGGCCGATGGACAGGTCGGAGAACAATACGGTGAGCATGGCGGCAGCACGAAAAATATCGATGCCGAACTGGAACAGCAAGCCGCTGGCCCGGTTCGACGCATCGGTCTTCCACTGCGAATTGACCGCATAATCGCGCACATCCCGGGCGCGCTGCCCCAGGCGACCAAGGAAGAACCCCTGGCGGTTGCCGGCACGTACTTCCTGAATCGCATCGAGGGTTTCGGTCAAGGCCTGCGTGAAGCGCGAGGTGCTGTCGTTCTCGAGCTTCTTAAGGTGTTTGACGCGCTTGCCCAACTGCACCGTGGCGTAGATCACCAGCGGGTTGAACAGCAGAATCAGCAGCGCCAGCTTCCAGTGCATCCACATCAGGATGCCGGAGGTACCGACCAGGGTCAGCATGGCCACGAGGAAACGACTGAGGGTTTCGCCGATGAATTTGTCCAGGGTATCCAGATCGGTGACCAGATGGGTCGTGACCGTGCCGCTGCCCAGGCTTTCGTATTCGCCCAGCGAGATACGCTTGAGCCGTTCGATCAGGCGTATGCGGATACGATAGACGATGTCCTTGGCCAGCCCAGCGAACAATTTCGCCTGCACCACGTTGAACAACAAGGCGCTGCAACGCAGGATCAAGGTCACCAGCAGCATCAGGCCGATGTAGCCCGCCGCTTTCTGCCAGGCGTCGGGCAAGGCGTGGTTCATGACCTTCAACGCCGCGTCACCGTGGCCCAGCAACACCTCGTCTACCAGCAACGGCAGGAGCAACGGAATCGGCACGCTGCACAAGGTTGCCAGCACGGCCACGCCGTTGGCGATCCACAGGGATTTCTTGTGATGCAGGGCCAGGCGGCGGATTTCCGCCCAGCTCAGGCGGTCGACACGTTTTGCTGCAGGGCTATCGTCGGGCAAATCAGGCACAGGCAGCACGCTCCAGCCAGCGGCCGAGCAGCGGGGACAGCTCACTGAGCGGTTGATAGCCATTGGTCAACAATGCCAACTGACCGTTACGCTCAGCCAGCAGGGTTGGGAAACCGGCTATGCCCAAGTCCTGCACCCAGCTGAAATCCGCATTGGTTGCAGCGTGCATATCGGCACGATCGAAGGCTGCAGCAAATTCGATCCGAGGTACGCCGGCCTGCTCGGCCAACTCCACCAGCACACTGGCACGGGTGACGTCGCGACCTTCGGCATAAAACGCCTGCTGAATCAGCCCCAACAGTGTCCACGCGCAATCCGGCGCCAGGCCGCGCGCCGTCACCAGCGCCCGGCAGGCAGGTTCGGTGTCGTAGACAAAGCCGTCAGGCAACGCACCTTCGAATTTGAACGGTTGGCCGGTGGCTTCGGTGACCGCCTGCCAATGTTCAAGGATATAACGCCGGGTGCCTGGCTCCAGCGCTGCGCCGTTGCCGGTACGCAGCCCGCCCACGATCAGGTGGACGTCAACGCCAGCAGCTTGCGCCTGCTCCACCAGTGCGTTGGCTACCGGGGCAAAGCCCCAGCACCAGGAACACATCGGGTCCATCACATAGAGCAGGCGCGCGGACATGGTTCAGGCCTCGGAGGTTACTTGCTTGTAGTTGTAGCCGATCGGGTGAGGCTGGTTACGAGCCTTGGCCAGTTCGATCTGCTTTTGCCGGTCGATGGCACCGCGACGGGTCTTTTCACTCAGCTTATCCCAGCAATGCGGGCAACTGATGCCGGCCACGTAATGCTCGGACGCACGGTCTTCCACGCTGACCGGTGTACGGCAGGCATGGCACTGATCGTAGTCACCTTCGCTCAAGTCGTGGCGCACGGTCACGCGGTTATCGAACACGAAGCAGTCGCCCTGCCACTTGGTCTGTTCCTGCGGTACCTCTTCGAGGTACTTCAGAATGCCGCCCTTGAGGTGGTAGACCTCATCGAAGCCCTCGCTGAGCATAAAGCTCGACGCCTTCTCGCAGCGGATACCACCGGTGCAGAACATCGCGACCTTCTTGTGTACGGCCGGGTCGAAGTTGGCTTTGATGTAGTCGGGAAACTCGCGAAAACTGGTGGTTTTCGGGTCGATGGCGCCTTCGAAGGTACCAATCGAGACTTCGTAATCGTTACGGGTATCGATCAACAGAACTTCAGGGTCGCTGATCAGCGCATTCCAGTCCTGCGGATCGACGTAGGTGCCGACCTTTTTGTTCGGGTCCACGCCTTCGACGCCGAGGGTGACGATCTCTTTCTTGAGCTTGACCTTGGTGCGATAGAACGGCTGCTCGTCGCAATACGATTCTTTGTGGTCGATGTCGTCCATGCGCGGGTCGTTCTTGAGCCAGGCCATGAGCCCGTCGATACCTTCGCGGCTGCCCGACACCGTGCCGTTGATGCCTTCTTCGGCAATCAGCAGGGTGCCCTTGATGCCGTTGTCGACCATTGCTTGCAGCAGCGGCTCGCGCAGGGCGACGTAATCTTGCAGGGTGACGAACTTATACAGTGCCGCCACGACAATCTGTTGTGTCATGGGTAAATCTCCAGGTGGCTACCCTCGCAAAGGGTGAACCGGATATGAAAAAAAACGCGCCGGGTTAGCGGCGCGCTGCTTAGTCTAACAAAAATACTGAGGCATTTGGACTGTGGCGAGGGGGCTTGCCCCCGTTGGGCCGCGGAGCGGCCCCCCACCATCAGTTCAGACCAATCGAGATATCCGGATTTACGACTGCTGCGCAGCCGAACGGGGGCAAGCCCCCCTCACCACAACAGCCCTGCAATCATCAGCCCTCAGCCCTCAGACCTCCAGCCCTTGACATCAATGCTTGCTGCCACCGGCACAGGTCGGCGACGCCGGAGCCGCATCGATCTGTGCCCATTCCTCCGGCGTGTAGGTATGCAGCGCCAACGCATGGAACTCGTCCATCAGCTCGCCAAGCGTGCCGTAGACTTTCTGGTGGCGCTTGACCCGGCTCAGGCCTTCGAACTGCGCGCTGACAACCACAGCCTTGAAGTGGGACGAAAGCCCACGACTGTGCATGTGGCTCTCATCCAGCACTTGCAGATGCTCGGGCTGCAGCAGGCCCAGCGTCGATTCGATGCGTTGTTGCATGGTCATACCGAACTCCGCTTAAGGCTTTTTCTTGGCTGGCGCGGCTGCGTCTTTTGGCGTCAGCTCAGTGGTCATGTCCGCCAGCAGCTTGTTGACCACAGGCACCGCGCTTTCCAGCTTGGCCTGGGTCATCTGGGCCGATTGCTGGGTCAGTTGCGGCATTTTCTCCAGGACTTTCTTGCCCAGTGGCGACTTGTAGAAGGCAACCAGATCCTTGAGTTCGGATTCACTGAAGTTGCTGGTGTAGAGCTTGACCATGTCCGGTTTCAGCTTGTTCCAGCCAATGGCCTGGTCCAGAGCGGCGTTGGCCTTGGCCTGGTAGGTTTCCAGTACGGCTTTTTTCGATTCAGGGGCTTTGGTCTGTGCGAAACGCTGAGCAAACATCTGCTGAACTTGCATGTACACCGGAGTGCCCAGTTTGTCAGCGTGCGCCATGGTCAGAAAAGCCTCGGCACTGGCGTTGTGGCTGGCGGTATCGGCAAAAACCTGGCCGCTGGCGCAAACCAGTGCAACCGCGGTACAGATGGCACGTAGACGAGTCATCGAGTTTCCTTTTCTAGCAGGCGAGGTAAAACCCCAAGGGCGTCCATTCTGCGCCTAAAAAAGTGTGTCGCTCAACCCCAAGCCTTGTCGCGCCTGAATTAGAGGGGTTGAATGGATCAAATCGACATTGATGGAACCCCGGCCGTCCAGCACGGCCTAAACTGCGCAATCGGACCTACAGGAGTGAGCAAGATGAGCCGTATCGAAACCGACAGCCTTGGCCAGGTGGAAGTCCCCGATGAAGCCTATTGGGGCGCTCAGACACAACGCTCGCTGATAAATTTTGCCATCGGCACCGAACGTATGCCGCTGGCGGTACTGCATGCCCTGGCACTGATCAAGAAAGCCGCGGCACGGGTCAATGATCGCAATGGGGATGTGCCGGCCGATATTGCCCGGCTGATCGAACAGGCCGCCGACGAAGTGCTCGCCGGCGAGCACGACGACCAGTTCCCGCTGGTGGTCTGGCAAACCGGCAGCGGCACCCAGAGCAACATGAACGTCAACGAAGTGATCGCCGGTCGCGCCAATGAACTGGCGGGCAACCCCCGCGGCGGCAAGTCTCCGGTACACCCCAACGATCACGTCAATCGCTCCCAGAGTTCCAACGACTGCTTCCCCACGGCCATGCACATCGCCGCAGCCCAGGCCGTGCAGCAGCATCTGTTACCGGCAATCAGCGAACTGTCCGGTGGTCTGGCGGAGCTATCCGCCCGTCATATGAAACTGGTCAAGACCGGTCGCACCCACATGATGGACGCGACCCCCATCAGCTTTGGCCAGGAAGTATCGGCATTCATCGCGCAACTGGATTACGCCGAACGGGCGATCCGCAGCGCATTACCCGCTGTGTGTGAACTGGCCCAGGGTGGCACTGCGGTCGGCACCGGGCTGAATTCGCCCCACGGCTTCGGCGAAGCCATCGCCGCCGAACTGGCAGCCCTTTCCGGTTTGCCGTTCGTTACCGCGCCGAACAAGTTTGCCGCCCTGGCCGGGCATGAGCCGCTGACCACGCTGTCCGGCGCGCTGAAAACCCTCGCCGTGACCCTGATGAAAATCGCCAACGACCTGCGCCTGCTCGGTTCCGGCCCGCGCGCAGGTTTCGCCGAGGTTCGACTGCCGGCCAACGAGCCGGGCAGCTCGATCATGCCGGGCAAGGTCAACCCGACCCAGTGTGAAGCGCTGTCGATGCTGGCCTGCCAGGTGATGGGCAACGACGTTGCCATCGGCTTTGCCGCCAGTCAGGGTCACCTGCAACTGAACGTGTTCAAACCGGTGATCATCCATAACCTGCTGCAGTCGATCCGTCTGTTGGGCGATGGCTGCAGCAACTTTCAGCAGCATTGCATCGCCGGCCTGGAACCGGATGCAGAGAAAATGGCTGAGCACCTGGAGCGTGGCTTGATGCTGGTGACTGCCCTCAACCCGCACATTGGCTATGACAAATCAGCGGAAATTGCCAAGAAGGCCTACAGCGAAGGGTTGACCTTGCGTGAAGCGGCACTGCAGCTGGGGTATCTGACCGATGAACAGTTCGATGCCTGGGTAAGGCCGGAGAATATGCTCGAGGCTGGGGCCAAGGGCTGAGTCTTGTAGCGCCTGCTAGTCCGTCTTCGCGAGCAAGCCCGCTCACACAGGGTCTTGTGTCGTTCACAAAAACTGTGATCAACACAACCTTGTGGGAGCTGGCTTGCCAGCGATGAACGATAACGCGGTCTACCGTCCCACCGCCATGCGCACACGCCGCGCCTTGAGCCCGGCAATCAACGACGGCCCCAACGCCACCAGCGCCGACCCCAGCACCACCAGCACCGCGCCGCCATACCCCAGACCATTGATCGCCTCGGCGTGCACATAGTCCGGCCATAACCACGCAGCCATCGCGACGGCCGCGAAGGTCACCAACGGCGTGATCGCCAATGTCGCACTCACCCGTGAAGCTTCCCAGTGGGCCAACGCCTCGGCGAACGCACCATAGGCGATCAGGGTGTTCATGCAGCACGCCAGCAACAGCCAGCCTTGCAGCGGGCTCAGTTGCAGCGCTTCGAGCGGATGCACCCAGGGCGTCAGCAACAGCGCGCAAAACAGGTAGATCACCATCATCACCTGCAATGAATTCCACACCGACAGCAACTGCTTCTGCCCCAGGGCATAAAAGGTCCAGACGGTGGACGCCAGCAGCACCAGCAGGACGCCGGCGGTGTAATCAGTCAGCGAACTCAACAGCTCGCTCAAGCGTTGGTTGAAGAACAGCACGAAGCCAATCAGCAACACCAGCAAGCCAATGCCCTGCCCCAGGCTGAACCTCTCCTTGAACACAAACAGGCTGGCGATCAGCAGCATGATCGGCCCCATCTGCACCACCAGTTGTGCCGTGCCGGGGCTGAGCAGGTTCAGGCCCATCAAATACAACACGTAGTTACCGACCAGGCCGAGCACCGCCATCAGCACCAGCCAGCCACCGCGCGGGCCAAGGGCTTTGCGGCTAGGCAGGCGCCTGGTCGCCGCCAGATAGATGAACAGGCAACCACCGGAGACCAGCAGGCGAAACCAGGTCACGGTCACCGGGTCCATCACCAGCAGCACTTGCTTGAGCTTGATCGGCAGGATTCCCCACAGCAGGGCGGTCAACAAGGCCAGGAACAGACCGTACACCCAGCGACCCGAAGAAATGTGCATGCGAACCCCAAAAGCCCAAGTGGCAAGAGTGGTCATTCTAAGGGCAGAGGCGTTTGGCACACAGGGACAGTTGGGTGCTCGCCGCGAATGAAACTGTGCGGGTCGTAAAGTAAAAGACCGCGGCGCCTGCCTTCGCGAGCAAGCCCGCTCCCACAGTGAATCTGCCGCGCGCACAAAATCTGCGTACGGCCACAAATTCCCTGTAGGAGCTGGCCTGCCAGCGATGGCTATCTAACTGACAACGAGGAACATCCAGGCTTAACGCACCGCCTCAAACAACCCGGTAGCCCCCATCCCGCCACCTACACACATTGTGACGATGCCGTAACGCAGATTACGTCGCTGCAACTCGCGAACCAGGTGCCCGACCTGGCGCGAACCGGTCATGCCGAATGGATGGCCGATGGAAATCGAACCGCCATTGACGTTGTACCGGTCATTGTCGATCTCCAGCCGGTTACGGCTGTACAGGCACTGCGAAGCGAATGCTTCGTTGAGTTCCCACAGATCGATGTCGGCAACCTGCAAGCCTTTGGCCTTGAGCAGTTTCGGCACCGAAAACACCGGGCCAATACCCATCTCGTCCGGTTCGCATCCAGCCACGGTAAACCCACGGAAGAACGCTTTGGGCTTGAGCCCCAGTTCCAGGGCTTTTTCCAGGCTCATCACCAGCGTCATGGAAGCGCCGTCCGACAGTTGTGAAGAGTTGCCGGCCGTCACCGACCCATCTTCGGCGAACACCGGTTTCAACCCGGCCAGACTCTCCAGGGTAGTGTCAGGACGGTTGCAGTCATCACGATCGACAATGCCCTCAAGGATCTGCACCTGGCCGCTGGCCTTGTCTTCGACGCGGTACTTCACCGCCATCGGCACGATCTCATCATCGAACAGCCCGGCGGCCTGCGCCCGGGCCGTGCGTTGCTGGCTCTGCAGGGCGTACAAGTCCTGCTCCTGGCGACTGACGTCATAGCGTCGGGCGACGACTTCAGCGGTCTGCCCCATCGGGAAGTAGATGCCCGGCACCTGTTCCTTGAGCAGCGGATTGATCAGGTTGTCGGTGTTGACGCTTTTCATGGTCAGGCTGATGGACTCGACGCCGCCAGCGACGATGATGTCGCTGCAACCCGAGGCGATCTGGTTGGCGGCGATGGCGATCGCCTGCAAGCCCGACGAGCAGAAGCGGTTGAGGGTCATGCCGGCAGTGCCGATGCCCAGGCGCGACAGCACCGCGACATTGCGACCGATGTTGAAGCCCTGGGCACCTTCGTTGGAACCGGCGCCGACGATGCAGTCCTCGACAATCGCCGGGTCGATACCGGAGCGCACCAGCAAGGCGTCTACACAATGCGCCGCCATGTCGTCCGGGCGGGTCATGTTGAATTTGCCGCGAAAGGATTTGGCCAGCCCGGTCCGCACGCTGTCGACGATCACCACTTCACGCATGGCATACCTCATTGTTGTTGTCGGTTGAGAGTGGACCGAGCATAAGTCCAGCCCTTCACCGACTGCGACAATCATTCACCCCGCGTATGCGTAACCATCGGCTCACTTGCGGCCTTTGTGCTTGTCGGATTTTTCGAAGGCCTCTTCCAGCGCCTGGTTGATGGTGTGCAGAACCTTGACCCGCGCCCAGCGCTTGTCATTTGCCTCGATCAGCGTCCACGGCGAGATTTCCGTGCTGGTGCGATCGACCATGTCACCGACCGCTGCGCGGTAGTCGTCCCATTTGTCGCGGTTGCGCCAGTCGTCTTCGGTGATCTTGAAGCGCTTGAAGGGAATTTCCTCGCGTTCCTGAAAACGTTCCAGTTGGGTCTGTTTGTCGATGGCCAGCCAGAACTTCACGACGATTACCCCGGCCTCCTCCAGCTGTTCTTCGAAATCGTTGATTTCACTGTAGGCACGCAACCAGTCCGCCGCGCTGCAAAAACCTTCGATACGTTCCACCAGCACCCGGCCATACCAGGAGCGGTCGAACACGGTGAACTTGCTCCGCGCCGGAATGTGCCGCCAGAAACGCCACAGATACGGCTGCGCGCGCTCTTCTTCAGTGGGCGCGGCGATCGGCACGATACTGTACTGACGTGGGTCCAGTGCCGCCGCCACCCGGCGAATCGCCCCACCCTTGCCTGCGGCGTCGTTGCCTTCGAACACGGCCATCAGCGCGTGGCGGCGCATGCGCTTGTCACGCATCAACCTGGAAAGCCGCGCCTGCTCGGTGATCAACTGTTGCTCGTAATCCTGCTTTTCCAGGCGCAGGGTCAGGTCCAGGCTGTCGAGCAGGTTCACTTGATCGACACTGGGAACTACCGGGGCGGCGCTGACTTTCTCCGGGTGAACCCGGGGCCGTTTCAGTGCTTGCTGCAGGCCCTCGAGCAGTATCCTGCCCACCGCCAGGCTTCGATAGTGCGCATCCATCCCGGCGATCACATGCCAGGGTGCGTAGTCACGGCTGGTACGGCGCAAGACACGCTCGCCGTATTTCACGAACTTGTCGTAAGTTTGCGATTGTTGCCAGTCCAGCGGGCTGATGCGCCAGCTGTGCAACGGGTCGTCGGCCAAGGCCTTGAGACGCGCCTTCATTTGCTTCTTCGAGAGGTGGAACCAGAATTTGAAGATCAGCGCGCCTTCGTCACACAACATCTTCTCCAGGCGCTCGGCGGCGTTGATGGCCTGATCGAGCCGCGGGTCCTTGAACTCGCCATGCACCCGCCCCTGCAACATCTGGCTGTACCAGTTGCCGAAGAAAATCCCCATGCGGCCCTTGGCCGGCAACATCCGCCAGTAGCGCCAGGCCGCTGGTCGCGCCAGTTCTTCATCGGTTTGCTGATCGAAGGTGCGGACCTCGATCAAGCGTGGGTCCATCCACTCATTGAGCAACTTGATCGTCTCACCCTTGCCGGCGCCTTCGATACCATTGATCAAAATGATCACCGGAAACCGCCGCTGCTGCTGCAACTCGAACTGCGCTTCGAGCAGCGCTTCGCGCAGCGCCGGTACTTCAGCGTCATAGGTTTCTTTGTCGATGGCGTGATCGATTTCGGCAGACTCAAACATGGGTAACTCCCTTCCAGATGTGAGCAAGACTAGCGGAGATAAAGAGTCACGGTTGAGCAAAAAGGTCAAAAGATCGCGACCTTGGGCAGCACGCCGATCAGCTAGAATGGCGCTCTTGCCGTTGCCGAGCCTGTCATGAAACCTGTACTGCCCCACGCCCAGCTCGACTGGGACGACCAAGGTCGCCCGTATTCGCGAGTGTTCGACGATGTCTATTTCTCCGATAAGTCGGGGCTGGACGAAACACGCTACGTGTTCATCGAGCAGAATCGCCTGGCGGAACGCTTCGCCGCCCTGACGCAGGGCGGGCGCCTGGTCATCGGCGAAACGGGTTTCGGCACGGGGCTGAATTTCCTGTGTGCCTGGCAGGTTTTCGAGCAACACGCAGCGCCCGGTGCGCGACTGCACTTTGTCAGCGTCGAGAAATACCCGCTGAGCCCCGCCGACCTGCAACGCGCCCTGGCGCTGTGGCCGGAACTCAAGGTGTTTGCCGATCAATTGCTCGCGCAGTACGTAGCGATCCATCAGGGCTTTCAGCGTCTGACCCTGGCCAACGGCCGCGTCACCCTGACCCTGCTGATCGGCGATGCCCTTGAACAACTGCCGCAACTGGACGCACGAATCGACGCCTGGTTCCTCGACGGCTTCGCCCCGGCGAAAAACCCGGACATGTGGACCGCCGAACTGTTTGCCGAACTGGCACGTCTCGCCGCCCCAGGCTCGACCATCAGCACCTTTACCAGCACCGGTTGGGTACGCCGCTTGCTCAACGCTGCCGGTTTCAAGATGAAACGCACGCCGGGTATCGGCCACAAATGGGAAATCCTGCGCGGCGAGTTCCTCGGTTGGCCGCTGGATGTAGCGTCACCGGCACAGGCCAAACCCTGGTTCGCCCGCCCCGCCCCCTTGGCCGGTGAGCGCCGAGCACTGGTGATAGGTGGTGGCCTGGCCGGATGCGCCAGCGCCGCCAGTTTCGCCGCGCGGGGCTGGCAGGTCAGTCTGCTGGAGCGTCACGACGCCCTCGCCCGGGAAGCGTCGGGCAATCCGCAGGGTGTTTTGTATCTCAAGCTGTCCGCCCACGGCACGGCCTTGTCGCAATTGATCGTCAGCGGCTTCGGCTACACCCGTCGTCTGCTGGAGTCCCTGCAACGCGGGGTCGACTGGGACGCTTGCGGTGTTTTGCAACTGGCTTTCAATGCCAAGGAAGCCGAGCGTCAGGCGCAATTGGCGGCGGCGTTTCCCGACGATCTGCTGCAGGTGCTCGATCGGGAACACGCCGAAATCCGCGCCGGCGTCCATTTGCAATCGGGAGGGCTGTTCTATCCCGAAGGCGGTTGGGTGCATCCCCCCGCGTTGTGCCAATGGCAAGCCGCACACCCGAACATCCAGCTATTGACCCACCACGATGTACTCGAGTTGCGCCAGACAAACGGAAAATGGCAGGCCTGGGAGGGAGACAGGCTCCTCGCCGAGGCCCCGGTGGTGGTGCTGGCCGGTGCCGCCGAGATCAAGCGGTTTTCCTTCAGTCGCGATCTGCCACTCAAACGCATTCGCGGACAGATCACCCGCTTGTCCCAGACCTCTGCCAGCCAGAGCCTGAGCACCGTAGTCTGCGCCGAGGGCTATGTCGCCCCGGCACGGCTGGGCGAACACACCTTGGGTGCAAGTTTTGATTTCAACAATGACGACCTGACACCGACTGCCGCCGAACACGAAGGCAATCTGAAGATGCTCGAGGAAATTTCCCTCGACCTGCTCCAACGCCTTGGTGCCGCGAACCTGCAACCCGAAGCGCTCGAAGGCCGTGCAGCGTTTCGCTGTACCAGCCCCGATTACCTGCCGATTGTCGGTCCGTTGGCAGACAGCTCGGAATTTGCAGACGTCTATAAAGCCCTGAGCAAGGATGCCCGGCAAACCCCGGACACCCCTTGCCCGTGGCTCAATGGCCTGTACGTCAACAGCGGTCACGGCTCGCGAGGGTTGATTACCGCGCCATTATCCGGCGAACTGCTGGCTGCGTGGCTTGATGATGAGCCTCTGCCACTGCCAAGGGCCGTGGCAGAGGCCTGTCACCCCAACCGTTTTGCCTTGCGACGCTTGATCCGCGGCAAGTCCTGAAGGCTCAATCCAGGGCGAAGCAGGTCTTCAAGTCCTCGGCCTTGATAGCCTCCCGGGTCAATTTTTGCAGCAACTGTGATTCAGCTTTTTGCATCTCTGCCATGATGCCGTCGACCTTCTTGCGATAATTTTCTCCAAGCGTTTCCTGATTTTCGAAGGCCGTTTGCACACGGGGGTGGAAGGGTGTGGCGGCATCGGTGAATTGCCTGGGGTGGTGTTCACGCAAAAAGTCGCTCCAGAACGGGCGCTTGCTCAGGAACTCCACCAGCCCTGGCGCGAGCTCCGCGCTGACGACCCGGTTATACGCCGCATCGAGTTTCGCCGGGGTGACACCGGCAAGCGATGCATACCTCATATGTTTGGGCTGACCGATCAGGTCGAGCCTTTCGGCCAGACCGGTAAGATAAGCCAGCTCCACCTCAACCGGATCAAGCTTGGGATCGGCCGTGAACTCCTCCTTGGCTATTTTGGAGAGATAGTCCTGGCGAAACAGGCGTCTACCCAGTTGCAACAAGCGAGCCGCCCTGTCGTGAGCGTTGACGGCCTGGCGAACCACCTTGTCGACTTCGACGGCCACTTCAAGTTTACTGAAAATGATGGCCGCCGAATCGGAGCAGTTGGCCCTCATGGCCATCGGCAGCAATTGCTCGCGTAGAGCCGAATCGGCCTGAGCGGCGTCGATCACAGTCCATACCCGGCGAGTCATGTCTTCGCGTACATGGCGGGTATCCGCCGTGCCTGCGACCTGTGCCAGCAGTCGAAAGAACTCACCGGCAGCGGGTTCATTTTTCAGCGCGAGCCACGTGCGGTTACGACTGGCATAAAGTTCTTCGGTCGATTTTGGTATCCACAAGTCTCTGGCCCTTTGTTCATTGATCATTGCCTCATCATTAGCGATGAACCCCATCCCCTGGCCCGTGGCGTCTCTATGGGTGGTCAGACTCGCTCGACTTGCGGTGGACAATGGGTTCAGACGAAGGTTGATGGCCTGGGCGACTCGATCCGGGAGTTGAAACACCCACTGCGGCAGTTCCCGAATCTCGTTGCCACGCAAGTCCACCATGTCCAGATTGGGCAGACTACCTATCCCCAAGAGAAACTCCGTGGCATAGGTATCGTTCAGGTACAGCGCCTGCAAATTGAACATTTTACCAACATCGAGCGTGGCCCCCAGACGGTTGCCGGTAAGCCTCAAGGTACGCAGCTCGCGCATATCGGCCAGCTTGCGCAGCGTGTGCTCGGTCAGTGCCACCTGATTGCCATCCAGACTCAAGTGCTGCAGCGCCGGCATGTGCGAGAGCGCTTCGGGCAATCGCGTGAGCTTGTTGCGGTCCAGATCCAGTCGGGTCAGGTTTTTGAAAGGCTTGAGGAAGTACGCCAGTTCATCGCCCGCTTGCATATCCTTGATGGAAAGGATGCGCACATGGGCGACATCCTGCTCGGTCAGTGTCGGCAGTTGCCCTACCGGTTCGCCCTCAAGCTTGAGCGTGGTCAGCGCCGGGTCTTGCGGCCAGCGCGGCGGCGTTACACGGCGCCAGCAATTTTCGATGGCATTGGCCACATGGCGTCGGCCGACCCGAATATCATTGAGCTGCCCCGGCAATTTGGCCATTTGCACCTCATCGTCGCGCCACGCGTACAGCCCCTTGAGGAAGGCCTTGAGCTGCTGCTTGAGCTCCTTGAGCCGGGTTACCCGTGACGTCATATCGCTGCCCGCCTCATCGAGAAAGGCGGACACCTGGGCATCAGTGAACGTGGGGTATAGTTTTCTGACTTTGCGAACCAGTGCTCTTGCGTAAGAACCCGCAGCGGGCGGATCCGCCTGGGTACACCCGGTAAGGTGTTGCGCGACCTCACTGCGCTCATTGCGCAGCAGCTTGCCGGTACGCTGAGGGTCACGAGCGGCGGCCGCAAACAATCGTGAGCGCAGCGTGTGGATATCCACGGTGTCGACGCCCGTGAAGGACATGCGCGTGCGCTGGCTTTGCGGCAATGCATGGTAGATCGACTCAACCAGGTGCCTGGAAGTTTTGCTGTGCGACGAAGCACCATCGATTGAGGTGACCTGGTAGCCGCCGGAGGTTTTGACGATGATCTTGCGCTGTGACGCCCCTTCTTTGCCCACGCTGTCCAGCAGCGTGCCACTTTCCGAGTCCTGGCGTACTTCCAGGCGCAAATCGTCATCCCAGCCCTGCAACTGATCCATCAATCTCAGGGCCAGATTGTCAGTGTCGGCATTTGCCAATTGTGGCTGGTGCAATCCGGCAAGTGCTCGATCCTGCCTGATTGCGAACTGGGTCTCCCGGGCCTGTTGCGCCAGGTCCAACCCGATCCTGCGTTCTTTGAGAAAGGTGCGATCTCGGGCAGAGGCATTATCGAGCAACTCCTGACTGACCCGGTTGGGAAGGTCAGGGAACTGTTCGCGTAGCGTAGCGACGTGGCGGTGCCGTCATGGGCGCTATAGAGCCAATCGAGCAATGGCTGGCGATCACTTTTGAGGTGCGCAGCGATTTTCCCGGCCAACAGTTGCGATTTCGTGGCGGTCTGCGCTGAGCCGATCAGCGCTTCGACGTCATTCTCGTGCAGGTCACTGATGACCCTATCGAGCAACCGACCCGAGTCAAGTTCCGCCTGGGTAACCTCCAGGCAGTTAACCTTATCAACCGCTGACGCGGTTTGCGGAAAGCGTGAGACATTCCCTTTCGCCTCTCCTTCTCCTTCTCCTTCTCCTTCTCCTTCTCCTTCTCCTTCTCCTTCTCCGAGCACTTCAATGAAGCGCTCCGCTGGCCAGCCAGGCAACCTTGGCAAGGTCTGCAATTGCTCCTGCACATAGTCCGTGTTCGCGGTCTCGCCCTGCTCCATGGCACTGATTACCGCGTTGACTCTGCGGTTCAGCCTGAAACGCTCGACGCAATCATTGAACCGCTGCGGCAGATTGAGGTTGCTTTCGTGCAAACGGTGCAAGCTGGCGGGTGACATTCCAGTGATGTCGGCAATCGCCGTCAGATCGTCACCCAGATCGCTCAGGCGCGGAGCCGTACGTCGCAGCGCGTAAGCGCCGTCAGGCCATTCATGGGCATGCTCGTAGGCATGCCGCCAGCCGCCTTCCACGGTTCTTTCGATGGCTGGCTGGAATCTGTCCGAGTGCCCGGGATGGTTGATCTGCCATGACTGCTGCGCAGCATTGCGGGAAACGCGGTAGCTGGCCCCATCCAGGCTGATCGATGTGAGCTCGCCATCGCGGTAGATGCCCTGCGAATCCGCCTGCAAGTCCGCGGCCTGCGTCGAGGCTTGCCGATAGGGCTCAAGGTCCGGCTTCCAAAGCCTCGCTTTACCATCAGCGCGGGTCACTGCCTCGAAGCCGTCGAAGAATGCCGCCTGTTCTTTCACGCCTTTGCTGATGGCTGCCGAAACGATCTTGCCGCCTGCCGCAAAGGCAGCCATTTGCGCGAGGCTTTCCACCACATTGAGCAGATGCGACAGCGCTTGATGATGCTCGCCGTGCGACCAGTCCTGCACACCTTCATAGACTTCACTGACGATTTCGACCACCGCCGCCGTCAACATCACCTGACCAATCACCGGCACAAAAAACGCGGCGGCATTGAGCAGTAACAGGCCTGCATCCAGCAATGCCTGGATATTTTTTTCCCGTTGCTGCTCATCGACATCCGCCGTCGGTACGGCAAGGTTGCGCGCGTCCTTCTGGGTTTTGCTGAGAAACGCACTGAACAAAAAGTCTGCCACGTCAGTATCGACAGGCATGGCGACGAGCGTGCCTAACTTGCGATCTTTGTTGAAATGAGTGAAGAAATCGCTCTTGTCCGGACCAGGAAGGTAATGCTCGACAAAGTGTTTTTTGTAACTCTTGCTTTGCAAGTGGAGCTCGAGATAGTCCTTGAAATCCTTCAGAGAGGGGTACTCATACAAGGGGCGCCGGGGTTCGTTCGGCATATACACAACACACTTGGCCAAGGGGGCGGTATCGATCGACGCCCTGCTGAATATCAGCGCGCTACAAATGCAGCAGTCGTGAACCGTCAAGCCTTGCCAGATCACCGCAGCGCCATCAAAGCGCGCCTCTGTGCATTGCGCCGCCGGGAGATTCTGTTCGATCACACTCAACAGCATGGTGTACGCATCTTTGCTGATGTGCTTTTTCAGGTAGGCGATATGAACAGCAACTTGCATGTCCAGCAGCTTCAGTTGCCGGATATCGCTGGTGGACGCGCGAACATCGACGGGGGCATCTGCGACAGGTTTGGCCGGCAGTTTCAGAACGTCATTGATGTGAGTCTGGTAGCGGGTACCGAGATCAAGCTCACGGCAAAGCGTGGCGAAATTGCCCGGGGTGATTTGCGAGCCTGACTGGGGCTGATTGTTGATTTTTATCAACGACTGCGTGGGGATGCCTCCAGTCCTGGTTTCCGCGGATGTGAAGTTCTCCATTGCAGCCTGAAGCAGACTGCGGGATGTGGTGGTGGTCCCTTCCAGGAAACCGATAGGAGCCAGCCCTGTCGAGTTAAACTTCGATTTGATGATCTCCAGGGTGTCACGCTCGACGTCGACCTCGGTGCTCCACTTTTCCTTGAGCTTACTCGTCAGTTCCTGCTTGCAGAACTCATCCAGCGGTTTGAGTCTTGCGAGTACTTGCGTGGCCTTGGTGTAGCAAGGCTGACTCTGTTCCAGCGCGGTCTTCAGGCCCTGCACCACGCTCAGGTCGGCCGCGATCAGCCATTGGGGAATGGATTGCTGTAGAGCTTGGGCTTTGTCCAGGTCAGCCGTATGGAGCAGTAAAGCCTCAAGGCGTTGTTCGGAAGTGACTGTAACGACAGCGGGTGCCGTGATTGCGGTAGGCAGCATGTGCAATGTCCTTATTGCGTCCAGAATCTGTCAGCCTAATGCTTGCGAACGCCGAAGAATAATTCGAATACCGGGTCCGATTCGCGCGCATCCAAGCAACTATTCCCATGCATCGCAGCATTATTTACCGCCACTTCAACACTCGTTTGAGCATTGCCTGCCATTCGTCCGTCACACCTGCTTATAACCGATCGATATAAAACTCCGAGCAATCAGCCGGGTCAGTTTCTGAGTGCCCGCCGTTTTGGCGTGGCAGCGATTGACCCTCCCCAACGGAAAAACCGGTAAGGAATTTATGTGCGGATTAGCTGGCGAGTTACGTTTTGATCATCAACCTGCCGACCTCGCGGCAGTTGAACGAATCACCCATCACCTGGCCCCTCGTGGCCCCGACGCCTGGGGCTTTCACAGCCAGGGACCGATCGCCCTGGGCCACCGGCGCCTGAAAATCATGGACCTGTCGGACGGCTCGGCGCAGCCGATGATCGACAACCAACTGGGCTTGTCCCTGGCCTTCAACGGGGCGATCTACAACTTCCCGGAACTGCGCGCCGAGCTTGAAGCGCTCGGTTATGCCTTCTATTCCGGTGGTGACACCGAAGTGTTGCTAAAGGGTTATCACGCCTGGGGCGAAGCGTTGCTGCCCAGACTCAATGGCATGTTTGCCTTTGCCATCTGGGAGCGCGATGCCCAGCGCCTGTTCATCGCCCGCGACCGGCTCGGCGTCAAGCCGCTGTACCTGTCACGCACCGGCCAGCGCTTGCGCTTTGCCTCGGCGCTGCCGGCGCTGCTCAAGGGCGGCGATATCAACCCGATCCTTGATCCGGTGGCCCTCAATCATTATCTGAATTTCCACGCGGTGGTTCCGGCACCACGCACCCTGCTGGCAGGTATCGAAAAGCTGCCGCCAGCCACCTGGATGCGCATTGAAGCCGACGGCCGCACCGAACAGAAAACCTGGTGGACCCTGCCCTACGGCCCACATGCCGACGAGATGAATCTGACCCTCGAAGACTGGCGCGACCGCGTGCTCGACAGCACCCGCAACGCGGTAGCCATCCGCCAACGGGCGGCGGTGGATGTCGGCGTACTGTTGTCGGGCGGCGTCGACTCCAGCTTGCTCGTGGGCCTGTTGCGCGAAGTCGGCGTGGACAACCTGTCGACCTTTTCCATCGGCTTCCAGGATGCCGGTGGCGAGCGCGGTGACGAGTTCCAGTATTCGGACCTGATCGCCAGACATTACGGCACCCGGCATCACCAACTGCGCATCGACGAAAAGGAAATCATCGAGCAATTGCCTGCGGCGTTCCGCGCCATGAGCGAACCGATGGTCAGCCATGACTGCATCGCCTTCTACCTGTTGTCCCGGGAAGTGGCCAAACACTGCAAGGTGGTGCAAAGCGGCCAAGGTGCGGACGAGCTATTCGCCGGTTACCACTGGTATCCCCAGGTGGACGGTGCCAGCGATCCGTACACGGCGTACCGCGAAGCGTTTTTCGACCGCAGTTACGACGAATACGCCGCCACCGTGCAGCCGAAATGGCTGATGGCCAATGACGCCGCTGGCGACTTCGTCAAAGAGCATTTCGCCCAACCCGGTGCCGACGCTGCGGTAGACAAGGCCTTGCGTCTGGACAGCACGGTGATGCTGGTGGATGACCCGGTCAAACGCGTCGACAACATGACCATGGCCTGGGGACTGGAAGCGCGCACGCCGTTTCTCGATTACCGGCTGGTGGAGTTGTCGGCGCGGGTGCCGGGCAAATTCAAGCTGCCGGACGGTGGCAAGCAAGTTCTGAAGGAAGCCGCTCGCCTGGTGATTCCGAGTGAAGTCATCGACCGCAAAAAAGGTTACTTCCCGGTGCCGGGTCTCAAGCATCTGCAAGGCGACACCCTGGATTGGGTACGTGAACTCCTGCTCGATCCGAGCCAGGATCGCGGCCTGTTCAAGCCGGCCATGCTCGACCGTCTGCTGACCGATCCGCAAGGTCAATTGACGCCGTTGCGTGGCTCGAAGCTGTGGCAACTGGCGGCCCTCAATCTGTGGCTCAGTGAACAAGGAATCTGATCAATGAAACCTCACGCCACGGCTATCAACCAACGCCTGTTGCGCGGCCAGACACCCTCCTACGAGCGCCTGCAGGCGCGCCTGGCCGAAGACGGCAGTGAACTCGGCGCGGCGCCGATTGCCGTGCATTGCGGTTGGGGCCGGCTGCTGATTGGCCATACCTTCGCAGACGCGGCGAGCCTGGCCCTGGAACTGCTCAACGAACAGCCCGGCGAACGCGACATTGCCTTGTATGTCGCCGCGCCGCAGCAAGTGCTGGGGCTGGAGCCGGCCCAACTGTTCCTCGACCCGTCCGACACCTTGCGCCTGTGGTTCACTGATTACCGTCAGGCGACCCGGGTGTTTCGCGGGTTCCGCATTCGCCGTGCACAAAGCGAAGCAGACTGGCAGGCGGTCAATCATCTATACCAGGCGCGCGGCATGCTACCTATCGATGCCACCCTGCTCACCCCGCGACACGCGGGCGGCCCGGTGTACTGGCTGGCCGAAGACGAAGACAGCGGCGCGGTCATCGGCAGCGTCATGGGGCTCAATCATCACAAAGCGTTCAACGATCCGGAAAACGGCAGTAGCCTGTGGTGCCTGGCGGTCGACCCGCAGTGTGCTCGGCCGGGTGTCGGTGAAGTGCTGGTGCGGCATTTGATCGAGCATTTCATGAGTCGCGGCCTGGCCTATCTAGACCTCTCCGTACTGCACGACAACCGCCAGGCGAAAAGCCTGTACGCCAAGCTTGGTTTTCGCAACCTGTCGACCTTCGCCATCAAGCGCAAGAACGGCATCAACCAGCCACTGTTTCTGGGGCCGGGCCCTGAAGCGGAGTTCAATCCCTATGCGCGGATCATCGTCGAGGAAGCCCATCGGCGCGGTATCGATGTGCAGGTCGATGACGCCGAAGCCGGAATGTTTACCCTCAGCCATGGCGGGCGCCGGGTGCGCTGCCGCGAATCCCTCAGCGATCTGACCAGCGCCATCAGCATGAGCCTGTGCCAGGACAAGAGCCTGACCCACAAGGTGCTCAAGGCCGCGGGCCTGAACCTGCCAAGCCAGCAACTGGCAGGTAACGCCGACGATAACCTGGCGTTCCTTGACGAGCACCAGCGCGTGGTCGTCAAGCCGCTGGATGGCGAACAGGGACAAGGGGTGGCGGTGGATCTGCAAACCATCGAGGAGGTCCAGCAAGCCATCGACGTTGCCCAAGGGTTCGACAGCCATGTGCTGCTGGAAAGCTTCCACGAAGGCCTCGACCTGCGGATTGTGGTGATCGGCTTTGAAGTGGTCGCCGCAGCGATTCGTCGACCGGCCGAAGTGATCGGCGATGGCCAACACACCATCGGCGCCCTGATTGAAGCCCAGAGCCGGCGGCGCCAGGCGGCTACCGGCGGCGAAAGCACAATCGCGCTGGATCATGAAACCCAGCGCACCTTGCATGCGGCCGGGTACGACTACAGCAGCATCCTGGCGGCCGGTGAGCATCTGTTCGTAAGGCGTACAGCCAATCTGCATACCGGGGGGATTCTTGAGGACGTGACGGCGATCCTCCATCCGGCCCTGGCGGACGCGGCGATACGCGCAGCGCGGGCGCTGGACATTCCCATGGTGGGTCTCGACCTGCTGGTGCCAGCCGCCGATCAGCCGGAGTATGTGTTTATCGAAGCCAACGAGCGCGCCGGGCTGGCCAACCACGAACCGCAGCCGACGGCGGAGCGGTTTGTGGATTTGTTGTTTCCCCATAGCCAGCCGGCGGTTTTGTAGCTGTGTGGTGTCCGGATTGGCCCCTTCGCAGGCAAGCCCGCTCCCACAGTGATCGGCGCCGCGCACAAATTTTGTGTCCACCGCTGAAACCTGTGAGGGCGGGCTTGCCCGCGAAGGGCCAGTCCGGACGACAAAGATTCACCTCATCGAAACCATCGGTGGCCTCAACTCATCAGGAGTTTCCATGACCCATAATATTCCCGAACCCGATCTTGCCTACCTGCAAAAAGTCCTGCTGGAAATGCTCGCCATCCCCAGCCCGACCGGGTTCACCGACACCATCGTGCGCTACGTCGCCGAACGCCTGGAAGAGCTGGGCATTCCTTTTGAAATGACCCGTCGCGGCACCATCCGCGCCACGCTCAAGGGCAAGAAAAACAGCCCCGATCGCGCCGTTTCCGCCCACCTCGACACCATCGGCGCGGCGGTACGCGCGGTCAAGGACAACGGGCGCCTGACACTCGCCCCGGTCGGTTGCTGGTCGAGCCGCTTTGCCGAGGGCAGTCGCGTCAGTCTGTTTACCGATAATGGCGTGATCCGTGGCAGCGTGTTGCCGCTGATGGCTTCCGGGCATGCGTTCAATACCGCCGTCGATGAAATGCCGATCAGTTGGGATCACATCGAGCTGCGCCTGGACGCCTATTGCGCCACCCGCGCCGATTGCGATTCCCTGGGCATCAGTGTCGGCGATTTCGTCGCCTTTGATCCTTTGCCGGAGTTCACCGAAAGCGGTCATATCAGCGCCCGTCACCTGGACGACAAAGCCGGTGTGGCAGCGCTGCTGGCGGCGCTCAAGGCCATCGTCGACAGCGGTGAAGAGCTGATGATCGACTGTCACCCACTGTTCACCATCACCGAGGAAACCGGCAGTGGCGCAGCGGCTGCGCTGCCTTGGGACGTCAGCGAGTTCGTCGGCATCGACATCGCGCCGGTCGCGCCCGGCCAACACTCCAGTGAACACGCGGTGAGCGTTGCCATGCAGGATTCCGGCGGCCCCTATGACTATCACTTGTCGCGGCACCTGCTGCGCCTGGCCAGTGACAACGAATTGCCCGCGCGTCGCGACCTGTTCCGCTATTACTTCAGCGATGCGCACTCGGCAGTCACCGCCGGCCATGACATACGCACCGCCCTGCTCGCCTTCGGCTGCGACGCCACCCATGGCTACGAGCGCACCCACATCGACAGTCTCGCAGCCCTGAGCCGCCTGCTCGGCGCCTACATTCTCAGCCCGCCGGTGTTCGCCAGCGATGCACAACCGGCCAAGGGATCACTGGATCGGTTCAGTCATCAGCTCGAACATGACACGCAGATGGAAAGCGACACGCGGGTGCCGCCCGTGGACAGCCTGGTAGGGCAGCGGTCAGATAACTGAATGACCCAACCGCTGACTGAATAAACACAACACCTGTGCAGGTGCTTGGGGAATCTTGGGTAGCCGTCATGGGGCTTTCGCCGTAGCATCGCGCGATTGTTTAGCGAGGTGCCTATGCTGATCCCCCACGACCAACTTGAAGTCGACACCCTGACCCGCCTGATCGAGGACTTCGTGACCCGTGACGGCACCGACAATGGTGATGACACACCACTGGAAACCCGCGTGCTACGCGTGCGCCAGGCGTTGACCAAAGGCCAGGCACTGATTGTTTTCGACCCGGAAAGCGAGCAGTGCCAGCTGATGCTCAAGCATGATGTGCCCAAGCACCTGTTCGACTGACAATCTCAGCCCTCCTTGGTTTTCGCCAGCTTGGCCTGGATGCGATCGTAAATCTCGGAGCGGTGCACACTGACGTCTCGAGGCGCTTCGACGCCAAAACGGATGCTATTGCCGTTTACAGCGAGAACGCGCAAGGAAATGTTGTCACCGATGGAAATCACTTCGCCTACAACGCGGGTGAGTACGAGCATTGTCTGTGTCCTTCAGGGGTTACCGGCCCTTGAAGATGCCCCGTGTGCGGCGTCCCTACAATGCAACGGCAGCAAATCAGTCCTTCCCTACAACGATGACTCGCCCCTCTGAAGGAAAGATCTGACACGAAGGTTGAGTCAGGACGCAGAGAACCGCGGTCCGAACAGGATGATGCCTGCCCCGATCACACACAGCGCCATGCCGAGCCAGTCCGAACCCAGCGGACGAATGCGTTCGACCAGCGCCAGCCAGCCGATCGAAGCGATGATGTAGATGCCACCGTAAGCGGCATAGGCCCGACCGGCATAGGTCGCCTCGACACGAGTCAGCAACAGCGCGAACAAGGTCAGGCTGAACAGCGCCGGCAGCACCCACCACACACTTTTACCCTGACGCAGCCACATCCAGAAGGCGAAGCAACCGGCAATTTCGAACAGCGCCGCGAGAAAGAACCACAGATAGTTGAGCATGCAAGCGCCTCGCGAGGATGACCGATGACGGCCACCCTAACGACAGCGCTGCCGGCGGGCAAGATCAGCTCGCGGTCTGCTTGGCCTTGGCGCGCATTTTGTCGGCCATGACGGTCATTTCGTTGTACAGCAATTGCGGGTTTTTCTGCTTGATCGCCCAGGCCATGCGTCCCTGTTCGTGCGGCAGGATCATGAACTCGCCGGCGGCTACCTGCTGATAGATGTAGTCGGCAATATCGGCAGCGCTGATGGGTGAACTTTCCAGCAATTTGCCGACTTGAGCCTTCATGGCCGGCGTCGGGCCGCGGAAGGAATCCAGCAGATTTGTCTGGAAGAACGATGGGCAAACCACATGCACGCCTATTTCCTGATGTGCCAGCTCGATCAGCAGGCTTTCCGACAGCGCCACCACACCGGCCTTGGCCACGTTGTAGTTACTCATTGCCGGCCCCTGCATCAGAGCGGCCATCGACGCGATGTTAATGATCTTGCCCTGGCTTTTTTCCAACAGTGGCAAGAACGCCTTGCACCCCTTGACCACGCCCATCAGGTTGATCGCGATCTGCCAGTCCCAGTCCTCCAGGGACAGTTCGCTGAAGAACCCGCCCGAGGCCACGCCGGCATTGTTGACGATGACATCGATACCGCCGAGCTTGATTTCACAGGCCTGGGCGAACGCTGTCAGCTGGCTGTAATCACGTACATCACAGCGCTGGACAAAGCCGTCGCCGCCGGCTTCGCGAACCAGTTTCAGCGTCTCCTGCAAACCGGGTTCGCTGACATCCGACAAGGCCAGCTGCCAGCCTTCACGTGCCCAGCGCAGCGCGATTTCGCGCCCCAGGCCCGAGCCCGCACCAGTGATCATCATGCGATTTTGCATAGCAAACAGCCTTGTTGTTCCGGGGAAGATGTGTCGAGTGTAGCGAAGGATATTGCCGGACCCACGCTCCATCAGATTGCTGAATGGCCCAGGCAAACTGCGCGATAGCCACAGCCCCCCTGAATGGGAAAGAGCGCCGTTCAAATTGCCAAAAGGAAATAATGTGTTTTTCGAAAAACAGTAAAAAAACATGGAATTTTCTTGGCTTCGCACCAGTCGGAATTTTTAGGCAGCGCGAATTTTATTCATTCCTGCTGACAGTAAAAGGCGAAAACTTTCCCGAACACTTTCAACAAGGAAATAGACATGGGCACAATTCTTCTGATCATTCTGATCCTGTTACTGATCGGCGGTTTACCGGTCTTTCCGCACTCCAGAAGTTGGGGTTATGGCCCGTCCGGTATTATCGGCGTGGTATTGGTGGTGATACTGATCCTGTTACTGCTCGGCAAGATATGAAGATGTAAAAGACCCACTCAAGCGCGCAAGACTCAATGCCAGTCAGATAACCTGACTGGCATTTTTTTTGAAGTTTTTTGTCACTGGGATCATTTCAGGCATCTTTGCCGGCTTGCCAGAAGTGGCTCGCTGGTTATGCGCCGACACCACTGCCAACTGTCAGGATATTGCGCCGGATCGTATTCATCGCTCCAGCACTCCATTGGCGGGTCGGAGCGCTCTGCTTGTTGCACCTGGTCATAGACCTTGCCTGATTCATGGGCAGGCGCCGGACACCAGGGAGGCTGCACCGGTGATACTTCCGACATGGAGGAAACCAACAGGACGATATTTGCGCCCAGCGCCACCACGAGCCATAGCGCACGCCCCATCCCGACAGACTTATTCATGACGCAAGCCTCACTCATCCTTGCTACGCGGCCCGCTCTAACGTCACTCTTGCAAACGCTGAATCAGGCACCCGGCTGCGTCATAAAACGCACTTTGCACAAAGCTGTCTACTGTCAAACCTGACAGGTAGGTCCCTCGATTACGCCCTTGAGCACCCGCGACGCATAAAAAAAATCCGATGCCTGTGGCATCGGATTCTGTTTTTTGCTGCCCGGGATCCGCAGCGAGGCTTGAAGGGCAGGTATCAGCCCATTTGCTCCTCGCTGCCGGAACGCTTAGTCGGGCGTGCCGTCAACCACACCGGCGGTGTTGTCCAGCAAGCTCTTGGTCGCCGTTTGCAGGAACGCTTCGAGTTTGAGTTTCAACTCGGCTGTGCGCGCAGGATCGGCAATGACCTCGGTGCGCGGCGTGGCGCCCAACTCGTACTGATACAACTTGGGTGCCATGTCCTTGTCCTTGGGCAGCACAAGAATCTGGTCCGCCGTGAGAATGGCCGTGGTCTGCTCGCTGCCGGACGGTTTGATCACACCGAAACCGACATCGCCTTCAGGCAGGTTGAGCAGGTCGCGGCCCCAGCATTGATGACGAACTTCACCACCAATGCGCCCCATGATGGTCGGCACGATGTCGATCTGGGTGCCCACGGTATGATCACGTTGACCGAACTTTTCCTGAACGCCCGGGGCGATCAACAGCATCGGCACGTTGAAGCGGCCCAGGTCCATTTCGGTGATCTGGCGCTCGTTGCCAAAACCGTGGTCACCGACGATGACGAACAGGGTTTCCTTGAAGTACGGTTCCTTGCGCGCCTTCTCGAAGAACTGGCCCAGCGCCCAGTCGGAGTAGCGCATGGCGGTAAGGTGTTCATTCAGGCTGCCACGATCGGTCACGCGCTCGACCGGCAATGGCGTCGGCAAGGCGTATGGCGTGTGGTTGGACAGGGTTTGCAGCAAGGCATAGAACGGCTTGCCACCTTCACGCTTCTTCAGCTCCACCAGGCCACGGTCAAACATGTCCTGGTCGGACACACCCCAGGTAGGATCGGAGAACACCGGGTTGACGAAATCGTTACGCCCGATGAAGTTGGTCATGCCCTGGTTGCTGAAGAAACCCGACTGGTTGTCCCAGGCGAAATCGCCGTTATAGACATACACATCGTCGAAATCACGGGCGCTGAGCAACTGAGGCAGGCCGGACAGCTTGTGGCTGCCTTCCGGGGTCTGCATCAGGTATTCGAAGCCCGGCAGGTTCGGGAAGCAGGCCATGGTCGCGAACATACCCTGGTGGGTATGGGTACCGTTGGAGAAGAAGCGGTCGAACAGCAGGCCTTCCTTGGACAACTGGTCGAGGTACGGCGTGATGTTGCCCGGCCCGCCGAGTGCGCCCACCGAGTGACCGGCCATGCTTTCCATCAGGATCACGACGACGTTCTTGATCGGCAGGGTCTTGTCGGCCGGCGGCGTGTAGTCACGGCGAACTGCTGCGGTCTGGGCATCCACCAGCTTGTCGTCCGGCATCACCAGCAGGTCGCGCACCACTTGCTGGGCTTGCGGCTGCGGCAGGGTGGCCTTCCAGATATTGTCGCGATCTTCGGACATCCGGCTCTTGGCCGCGGCAACCAGCGACAGTGTGCCGTTGAGGCCCAACTGGTTGGCGAAGTTCGAATCGGTGGTGTAGACATCACCCCAGCGCAGTGGCGGGCCTTGACGCAGGGTGCCACGGGCGGCGACCACGCAGATCAGCAGGCAAACCACGAACACGCCGATGCGCGCATACCACGGGGCAACCTGGCGTGTGCTGATGCTGCCGCCACTGAACGGGCCGCGGGGACGGGTCGCACGGTCGGCACCCTTGAATGCCATGCTCAGCAGCCAGGTGCCTACGACCCAGGCCAGCAGATAGCGGACCACCGGGAAACCGTACCAGAGCATGCTCATCACGGTTTTCGGATCTTCCTTGACGTACTGGAAGACCAGGCCGTTGAGGCGCTGGTGGAACTCGCGGTAGAAGTCCATCTCCATCAGGCCCAGGAACAGCGCGATGCTGGAGACGACCGTCAGCCAGAAGCGGAAAAAACCGCGCGCTGCCATGGCCCGGACGCTGAACAGCGACAACAGCAACGGGATACTGAGGTAGACCACCAGACGCAGGTCGAAACGCAAGCCGTTGGCGAACGCTTCGAAAAAGGTCGAGGCCGGTGTGTCGAGGATCATTTCGCGGTTGTAGACCAGCAGCGCGACGCGCAGCAGGCTGAACATGACCATCATGACCAGGGCACACAACAGCGTGTAGGCCAGATGTGATTTGACGGTCGGTTGCAGCAGGCGATTAGAAGCTCGCTGCTGATTCAGGGCGTCCGGGATTGCCATGTCGTTTTAGGACCCATTGGAAGTTGAAGTTTCAAAAATACAGCTGCGCCTTACCCTCTTTTGGCCATTACCTGGCTGCGGGGTTTGCGCGGAGCACAAATGTTGCACGATCAACGGCAGCATTGCCATTGATTACTCCCTCCCCTGCCGTTCTTTCATCCAGGTCACTGGAATGCACGGCAGATTGCAGGAGCGCGGGGAATTGTCCTGGAGGGCTGGTGAAAATTCTGTGCAACGAATAATTCGGAAACAAAATAAAAGCGCAGTCCTGTATGCAAAACGCCCCGAAACATTCGGGGCATCCGCTCAAGCCTGTTCAAAAAACCCGCCGTTACTTCTCGGCGCGTTCCTTGAGGGCTTTCAAGGTATTGAATGGCGCATCCACCACGAACTTGTTGGCCACCATCGACGGCACGCTGCCGCCAGGCTCGGTGTGCACCTGATAGGTCACTTCAATCTGATCGCCCTTGGGTACGAACTTCCAGAAACCTTCGACCTTGGCCACGCGGACAAACCCTTTTTCCTCAGGCTGGTACTTGGGTACACCTTCGAGCTTGCGGGTCAGGCTGCCGTCGGCGCCTTCGACGGTGGTGATGTGCATCACCGAATCGCGGGGAGTGACGGGCCACGGGGTATTGAACTGGGTGTAGGTCCAGCTCTGATCACCTTCGTGCTTGAGCAGCTTCTGGGTTTTACATTCGTGAATCCAGGCGCAGGCTCCCGACACATCCTCTTGCAACGCGCGCAGCTTGGCCATGGTGGTCTTCATCAACGTCACGCCCTGGTAGGCCTTGTAATCGGACCCGGCCACTTCACTCAGGGAGATCTTGATGCCGTCTTCGTTCTTGGCGACTTTCCAGTCTTCGGCCTGGGCGACCGAGGTGGCCAGCACAGCCGTCAAGCCACACAACAGAGCAATACGATGCAGCGAACCCATAGTGTTATTCCTTATTGTTGAAGTTCCGTTCGTTGGGCTTGCACCGGCGAACACCTTCAGGTGTTTCGCAGGTGATCGCAGGTGCAAGCCCACACATCACGCCGCCGTCATTTGCTCCCACCAGCCAATCAGCCTGATGGCTTCTTCACTGCTGCTCCCACAGACCTCGGGGTCGGCGTCGAACGCCGAACACACCGTCGGCCGTTCCGGCTGGCCAAAAATATTGCACAGGTTTTCGGCCGACAACTGCAGGCAGCGCTCTCCAGCCGCCTTGCCGTTGGGCATGCCGGGAATCGGTGAACTGATGGAAGGGGCAATGCAACAGGCGCCACAGCCCTCACGGCATTTCATGACGACAAGCTCCTCGCGACGAGCAATGTGTTAATAGACGTGACACAGAGTACCCGCTAAAACAGTTGTTTTAAATTACCCGCTGGCGGGTTTTTCAGCACAAAGGTGTGTGACCGGCCAGTCTCCGACAAAGCGTCTACCTTGCGGGTCGCGAATCGGGATGGATTACTGTTTGAATTCGAAATCCAGCGCCGCGCCCTCAACGTCCCGGCGTTCTTCATTGCGCAATTGCAGCTGCATTTCGTTGCTGAGCAATCGTCCATTGAGCTGGAAAGGACTGTCGCTGCTCTTGTCACCGAACATCGGTGGCAACAAGGGTTCGCGCTTGGGCAATGGCACGGTGCCGACCGGCGTCAACTCGTCGACCATGCCCTTGGGCAGGCGCAGATCCAGGTGGGCTGACGGGATCTCGGTTTTCACGACCTCACTGGCCGGTTTCGATTTGGCGGCAATGGGCGGGCGCTTTTTCACCGGCGCAGGTGTTTTTTTCACCTCGGTGGCTTTTTGCCCCGACGGATCTTTTTTCGGCACGGCCTGGGGACTGCCGCTGGCAGGTTTTTCCTGCGCAGAAGCGGCAATGACGGTTGCCGACTGGACACTGACAAACAGGCAGGCCAATAGCCAGGCGACAGGAAAAAACTGTTTCATGGACCCAACGGTACAAACGGCAGAGACGTATATGCTCACCCTTTGCCGACAACAAGACAAGCGCGGGAAACATCCCCATACCCATTACAACCCGGCTGCCACCTCCTGGCAGAGCTGCGTGGCCAGCATGCCCAGGGTCATCAATGCACGTTCGGCTTCACGGTTCCATGGAATGCCACAATTGAGCCGGATACAGTGATTGAACTGTTCGGTATTACTGAAAATCAGCCCCGGCGCAATGCTGATGCCCTGCTGCAATGCGCGCACGTGCAGTTCCTGAGTATTGACCCGCCCGGGCAAACTGACCCACAGAATGAAACCGCCAGTGGGCCGGGTCATCTGCGTGCCTTCCGGGAAGTGCTGCTGCACCGCCAGCTGGAAGGCGCTGAGATTTTTCCGGTATTCCTGGCGAATAAAGCGCAAATGCCTGTCGTACCCGCCATTTTCCAGATAGGCCGCGATGCCCATCTGGGTCACGCTGCACGCAGAATGAGTACTGAAGGTCTGCAGGCGCTGGATTTCCTGTTGGTATTTGCCGGCAATCATCCAGCCGATCCGTACCCCTGGCGACAGGGTTTTGGAGAAGCTGGAGCAATAAATCACCCGATCCAGCCGGTCATAGGCCTTGAGCGACTTGGTACGCCCCTGTTCGAACATCAGCTCGCCGTAAATATCGTCCTCGACGATCTGGATGTCGAAATCCGACGCCAGGCGCAGCAACTGTTTCTGCCGCTCCTCGGGCATGGTACCGCCCAAGGGATTACTCAGGCGCGTGGTCAGCACCAACGCCTTGATCGACCATTGGTTAGCGGCCAGCTGCAAGGCTTCCAGACTCATGCCGGTGGCAGGATCGCTGGGGATCTCGATGACCTTCAGGCCCAGCAGATCGGCCAGTTGCAGCAAGCCGTAATAGGTCGGTGATTCGGCTGCGATCAGATCGCCCGGTCGGGTCAGAACGCGCAATGACATTTGCAGGGCATCGACACAGCCGTGGGTAATCACCACCTCCGACGGGTCGACCACCACACCGGCGTCGCGCATGCGGATCGCCACTTGCCGACGCAAAGGCTCGAAACCCGGGCTGAACATGTAGCTGAACGCCCGCGGGCTATGGAAGCGCGTGACTTTGGCCAATTGCTGATGCAAGGCGCGCACCGGCAGATAATCGACACTCGGCACTGCCGCGCCCAAAGGGAAGACACCCTCGCGACGGGATTCGACCAGTACTTGTTGAATAATGCTGCTGCGGGTCACCAGCCCCGGGCGCTCGACCCGGGCGATGTCGGGCGTCGGCGCGGTCAGGGCCGGCGTCTGGTGTACGTAGTAACCCGACTGCGGCCGGGCACGGATCAGCCCCTGGTCCTCAAGGTTGGCATACGCCTGCAATACCGTGGCATGGCTGACATTCAGCTGCGAACTCATCTTGCGCACCGAAGGCACGCGCTCGCCCGGCTGATAGACCCCACGGCGGATGTCTTCGGCCAGTTGCTGAGCAATACGTTGGTAGAGCAAAAGATTGGTCATGACGCAGCACTCGGTTTCACGGGCATTTTATTCTTGTATAAACAATACCGGAACAGTTTAGAAGTGTACTGGGACAGTTACCACAATAGTCGACCATACAGTGCAGTGTCAGCAAGATCTGTACTGTTTTGCGAAACATTTACCAGGCACAAAAAAACCCGGCGCTGCATGACAGGCCGGGTTTTCCAGTGACGCAACTCTTAGCGAGCAGCGCCTAGCTGGCCTTGTTCGTCGGAAAACACAATTTCCACCCGACGGTTCTGTGCACGGCCCCTTTCAGTGGCATTGGCATCCACCGGGTATTCATCGCCATAACCTTCAACCTGGATTCGCTTGTCATCAATACCCAGATCCATCAACACGTCCGCCACCGATTGCGCCCGGGCCTTGGACAACTTGAGGTTCTCCTGCTTGCCCCCGGTGCTGTCGGTATAGCCTTCGATGCGCACTACACGCTTGGGATTGAGCTGCAGGAACTGCACGATCTTCAACACCACCCGATTGGCCGAACTCTTCAGTTCCGCCTCACCGGTATCGAACAACATATCGCCCAGGGTCATCACCAGGCCGCGATCAGTCTGGGCAGTGGTCAAGGCGAGAATCTGTTCTTCGAGCCATTTTCCTTGCTGCTGCACGCTGGCCAGCTTGGATTCGCGCAAGGCCAGTTGCAGGCGCTGGCGTTCCAGTTCTAGCTTCGCCGCGCGCTCTTCGTTGAGCACCTGGTTGGTGTGCTCGCGTGCAATCTCGCTGTAGCGCTGGCTGAGGTAGGCGTAGTGCACCACGTCCGAACCGCTGCCCCAATAGCTGGACAGACGATCGGCACGGGCCAGGGATTCACCGGCGCGAATCACGTCTTTAGGCGCGATACGCAGCACATTGGAATCTTCCTTGACCGTCTGGAATTCGGCACCGGCCTGCTGCAAGGCGGTCTCGCTGCGCTGCCCGGCGCAGCCATAAAGGCTGGCGCAACCTGCCACAATCAAACCGCCGAGGGCTTTGCTCCTTAGGCTCATTGGGCATCTCCCACTTGCTTGCGCAGTCGGGTGATGCGGGTGTTGAGCAGAGTCAACTGCTCTTCACTCTTGAGCGTGAGCACCTTGGCTTCAGCCAGGCGGGCATCCAGCTCGGCCTGCTCGGAGCGCATGCGCGCGTTCTTGAAGGACTGATCGTTCATGTTGCCTTGGGCACGTTTGAACTTGTCTTCGGCCAGTTTCATTTCCGGCACATCGTCTACGGTGGCGCCCACGGCCCTGGCTTGTTCGAGTGCCTGTTCGGTCAGGCGCATCTGTTCATTGGGCGCCGGATCGCTTGCACAACCCGCCAGGGCCAGAACGGCCATGGCAGCGAAAAGAGGTCGAATACTCACTAAAAATCCCTACTGTTTTGGGGTACTGGCGGGCAGCTGCCGAGGCGTCTGTTGTTGCGCTTTCCACAGCTCGATGTTGCGTTGCAACACGGCTTCCGTCAGTCCGGACGCGGGCAATTCTGTCATCTTTTTGGCCAACTGTCCGCGCAACCACGGATCGTTGCAGGCCGAGTCATGGGAAATCGCCAGGAACAGGCCCGGCCGGTCGACCGGTTGAGGATGGGCAACAAGGTCGTTGGCCATGCCCAGTGTCTGTGCAGTCGCCATGCCGGAGTATCGCCCGGCCAGGACAAATTCCACTTCGCCCAAGAGCAATTTCTGAAAGGCCTGGGTAAGGTTTGGCGTACGTGCGAGGGTCAATTGCTGCTCGGCGAAAGTGCCAAATTGCGAGGTCAATCGAGACTTATCCGACAGCGCGCCGGGGTGACCGTGCAGGTCCTGGGCGTCGCTGTAGACCAGTGACGAGTCTTTGCGAGTCCAGACCAGATAATCGTTTTCCAGCAACGGTGGATGAATATAGTCCAGCGATTCCAGTGCGCTGACCGTCAATGGCGCGTCGGCCAGCATGTCCATGCGTCCGCTGCGCACTTCGTCCAGGGCCTGGGAGCGTTTGCCGGCATACAACATCTGGACCTTGATCCCCAACTCCCCCGCCACCTGCTGCAACAGATCGGCGCTGGCACCGATCAGGTGCCTGGGATTCTGCGGGTCTTGCCACAGGTACGGTGGCGCATCGGGGCTGCCGGTGACCACCAGGCGTTCGCACTTGCCTGCTGCACCGGACAGTGCTGGAAATATCGTCAAACCCAGGAGTAATGACCAGCCAAATACACGACGCAAATCCATAGCAACACGCTCCCGTTCAGACCGTTTATATCCCCTGTAGGCGCGAGCCGGCTCGCGATGGTGTCAAATGCACCGCGTTTATCCAGGTTCCCCGCGTCATCGTTGACGTCCATCGCGAGCCTGCTCGCTCCTACAGGGTAAAAAAAACAAAAAAAAAACCCGACCAGACGGTCGGGCTCTTTTATAAGTGAAGCAGCCGGTTTAAACCAGCTTCTCCAGCTCAGGGATGGCTTCGAACAGGTCCGCCACCAGGCCGTAATCGGCCACCTGGAAGATCGGCGCTTCTTCGTCCTTGTTGATCGCGACGATCACCTTGGAGTCTTTCATGCCGGCCAGGTGCTGGATCGCGCCGGAGATACCGACGGCGATGTACAGCTGTGGAGCAACGATCTTGCCGGTCTGACCGACCTGCATGTCGTTAGGTACGAAACCTGCGTCGACCGCGGCGCGCGAAGCACCCACGGCAGCGCCCAGCTTGTCGGCCAGAGCGTACAGGTGTTTGAAGTTGTCACCGTTCTGCATGCCGCGACCGCCCGAAACGACGATCTTGGCAGCGGTCAGTTCCGGACGATCGGACTTGGCCAGTTCCTCGCCGACGAAGCTGGAGATACCAGCGTCGTGGGCAGCGCCAACGGCTTCAATAGCCGCCGAACCACCGGTAGCGGCAACCGGATCGAAACCGGTGGCACGCACGGTGATCACTTTCACTGCAGCGTTCGATTGAACGGTAGCGATGGCGTTACCCGCGTAGATCGGGCGCTTGAAGGTGTCAGCGCTTTCTACCGAGATGATCTCGGAGATCTGGTCAACGTCCAGTGCAGCGGCAACGCGCGGCAGGATGTTTTTGCCGTTGGAAGTGGCGGCAGCCAGGATGTGGCTGTAGCCATTGCCCAACTCTGCGACCAGAGGAGCGACGTTTTCCGGCAGTTGGTGAGCGTAGGCAGCGTTATCAGCGACCAATACTTTGCTCACGCCAGCCACTTGCGCAGCGGCTTCAGCCACGGCGCCAGCGCCCTGGCCTGCAACCAGAACGTGGATGTCACCGCCAATCTTGGCAGCGGCAGCAACGGTGTTCAGTGTGGCCGGGGCCAGCACTTTGTTGTCGTGTTCAGCAATAACCAAGATAGTCATTTAGATTACCTTCGCTTCGTTTTTCAGTTTCTCGACCAGTTCAGCCACCGACTTGACCTTGATACCCGCGCTGCGTGCAGCAGGCGCTTCGACTTTCAGGGTCTTGTTGGTGGAGGCGGTGGAAACGCCCAAAGCGTCCGGAGTCAGCGTCTCGAGAGGCTTCTTCTTGGCTTTCATGATGTTTGGCAGAGACGCATAGCGCGGCTCGTTCAAACGCAGGTCGGTGGTGACGATGGCCGGCAGTTTCAGGGAAACCGTCTGCGCGCCGCCGTCGATTTCGCGAGTCACAGCAACGCTGTCGCCGCTGATTTCGACTTTCGAAGCGAAGGTGCCCTGACCGTAGCCGCTCAGTGCAGCCAGCATCTGGCCAGTCTGGTTGTTGTCGCTGTCGATCGCTTGTTTGCCAAGGATCACCAGCTGAGGCTGTTCCTTGTCGACTACAGCTTTCAACAGTTTGGCAACGGCCAGGGAGGTCAGGTCTTCGGCGGACTCGACGAGGATGGCGCGGTCAGCACCCAGAGCCAGCGCGGTGCGCAGTTGCTCTTGAGCGGTGGACGGGCCGACGGAGACGACGACGATTTCAGTCGCAACACCCTTCTCTTTCAGGCGTACAGCTTCTTCAACGGCGATCTCGCAGAACGGGTTCATCGACATCTTGACGTTGGCAAGATCGACGCCGGAATTGTCCGCCTTGACGCGAACTTTCACGTTGTAATCCACAACGCGTTTGACAGCTACAAGAACCTTCATGGATTCCTCGTTACTCTCCGGTGAAAAGAAAGTCGCCTAGGCGAACCTGGCGGTTGATACTCATCGGGCGCAAGGGCACCTCCAAAAACGCCGGCACAGTGTCAAGTGACCATCGCGCATGACGTTGATGACCGTTCGTCAGTGGTGACTATCGAGTCATTCCTTATCGCGGCGTGTAAACTGCGAGTCCAAGCTGCACTGCGCATCACTTCTACTGCCATCGCCCTGTCTTTAGAGGTGCTCTTGAAACCAACAGTCAGCCTACGGCGAGCGCAAAACCGCCCGTATCTTGACCGGAACGCCTATTCCGGTCAATACGCCAAAATAGCCGTTCATACGGCGCGTGACTTTGATTTCTCTGGCCTTGAGGCAATTCAAACAAACGTTTGTATTGGACGCTGGGAGTGGTGTAGATATAATGCGCCACCCAAAGAGAAAGGTGGTCACTCGATTGTCCTCTCCCGACGTTACATCGGGATTCAAGGATGCGACACCGAAACTCCAAAATTAGAAAAAAACTGTTGAGCCTTGAGTAGGAGATAGCCTGTGGAACGCGAATACATGGAATTCGACGTGGTCATCGTCGGTGCCGGCCCCGCTGGCCTTTCCGCTGCCTGCCGCCTGAAACAGAAAGCCGCGCAAGCCGGTAAGGAAATCAGCGTCTGCGTGGTCGAAAAAGGCTCCGAAGTCGGCGCTCACATCCTTTCTGGTGCCGTGTTCGAACCACGGGCCCTGAACGAACTGTTCCCGGACTGGAAAGAACTCGGCGCTCCGCTGAACACGCCGGTCACCCGCGATGACATTTTCGTGCTGAAAAACGCCGAAAGCGCGCAGAAAATTCCTGACTTCTTTGTGCCCAAGACCATGCACAACGAAGGCAACTACATCATCTCCCTGGGCAATCTGTGCCGCTGGCTGGCCCAGCAGGCCGAGAACCTGGGCGTGGAAATCTACCCGGGCTTCGCCGCTCAGGAAGCGCTGATCGACGAAAACGGCGTGGTGCGCGGGATCATCACCGGCGACCTGGGCGTTGACCGCGAAGGTCATCCGAAAGAAGGCCTGTACACCCCGGGCATGGAACTGCGTGGCAAGTACACACTGTTCGCCGAAGGCTGCCGTGGCCACATCGGCAAGCAACTGATCCAGCGCTTCAACCTCGCCAGCGATGCCGACGCCCAGCATTACGGCATCGGCCTGAAAGAAATCTGGGAAATCGACCCGGCCAAGCACCAGCCAGGCCTGGTAGTGCACACCGCCGGTTGGCCGATGGACATCATGGGCACCGAGAACACCGGCGGCTCGTTCCTCTATCACCTGGAAAACAACCAGGTTGTAGTGGGCCTGATCGTCGACCTGTCCTACAGCAACACTTACCTGTCGCCGTTCGACGAGTTCCAGCGCCTCAAGCATCACCCGGTACTCAAGCAGTACCTGGAAGGCGGCAAGCGCATCAGCTACGGCGCCCGTGCCATCTGCAAGGGCGGCCTGAACTCGCTGCCGAAGATGGTCTTCAAGGGCGGCGCGCTGATCGGTTGCGACCTCGGCACCCTGAACTTCGCCAAGATCAAAGGCAGCCACACCGCGATGAAGTCCGGCATGCTCGCCGCTGAATCGGTAGCCGACGCGCTGTTCGCCGAGAAGGACGGTACCGAAGAGCTGACCTCCTACGTCGACGCCTTCAAGAACAGCTGGCTGCACGAAGAACTGTTCGCCAGCCGCAACTTCGGCCCGGCGATCCACAAGTTCGGCGCGATCGTCGGTGGCGGTTTCAACTGGCTGGACCAGAACATCTTCGGCGGCAAACTGCCGTTCACCCTGCACGACACCAAGCCGGATTACGCGTGCCTCAAGCTCGCCGCCGACTGCAAGAAGATCGACTATCCGAAACCGGACGGCAAGATCAGCTTCGACAAACTCAGCTCGGTGTTCATCTCCGGTACCAACCACGAAGAAGAACAGCCTTGCCACCTGAAGCTGACCGACCCGAGCATCCCGATCAGCAAGAACCTGCCAATGTACGATGAACCAGCCCAGCGCTACTGCCCGGCCGGTGTATACGAAGTGATCACCAAGGAAGACGGCGAGAAGCGCTTCCAGATCAACGCCCAGAACTGCGTTCACTGCAAGACCTGCGACATCAAGGACCCTGCACAGAACATCACCTGGGTGACGCCGGAAGGCGCTGGCGGCCCGACTTACCCGAACATGTAAGCCGAACGCCGAAACATCGAAAAGGCTCCCGAATGGGGGCCTTTTTGTTGCCCGCAATTCGGGGCACAACACGGCCGATGTGGGAGCGGGCTTGCTCGCGAATGCGATGTATAAGTCGACATCAGTGTTGAATGACGTACCGCATTCGCGAGCAAGCCCGCTCCCACATTGGGTTGTGTTTAAAGCTTGAGACCCAGTTCTGCCGATAGACGCGCCGTAGTGCCCTTTATCAACGGAATCAGCTCGGCCATTTTTTCCAGCGGCATGTACGGCACGGTACTGGCGATACTGATGGCGGCCACGATGCGCTTGCTCGCGTCACGAATCGGCGCCGCCACGCAGCGGATCGACGGTTCGTTGTCTTCCAGGTCGAAGGCGTAGCCGCCGGCCACATACTCGACCATGCGCTGCTGGAACTGCTCCCAGGATTGCTCCGGGTGCTGCGGCCAGAACAGATTTTTCCCACCCACCGGCAGGCTGATTTCGTACAGCCGCTGCCACTCCTGCGGCGAATCATCGAGCATCAGTGCCTTGCCGATACCGGTGCGCGCCAACGGCATGCGATGGCCAACCCGCGAACGCATTTCCGGGCCATTGCGCCCCGGATTCTTGTGCAGGTACAGCACCTCGTCGCCCTCGCGAATCGCCAGGTGGATAGTGTCGCCAGTCAACGCCGACAGCTCATCCAGATAAGGCCCGGCCAGGGTCACCAACGGCAGCTCTTCGCGTGCCTGGAAACCCAGTTCGATCAGCTTGGGCCCCAACAAGTAACCCACCTGCGGCACCACCCGCAGGTAACGCTCCTCCACCAGGCAACTGGCCAGGCGATGGGTAGTGCTGCGCGTGGTTCCGATCAACCGGGCGATCTCCTTGAGATCGCGGGCGCCACTGGCCACGGCCTGGACCACACCCAAACCGCGAAGCAGGGTCTGGGTACCGGTCGGCGCGGCGTCCTTGGCGATTTTTGGGGCGTCTTCCTGCATATCCAGCCTTTACCGTTGAGCGAGTGAACGGGCGGCATTATGGTCGCCCGCGTGCCACGACTACAACTTGATACGCTCGACCTTGCCCACCAGCAAGATGTAGGAAAGCGCACCGATCAACGCCAGCACCGAGATATAGGTGATCGCCGGGGCAAAAGAATCACCGCTGGCGAGGAAACCGATGACGATAGGCGTAGCGATGGCCGACAGGTTGCCGATGAAGTTGAACACGCCACCGGTCAGTCCCAGCAAACGTGCCGGGGCGAGCGTCGATACCAGCGACCAGGTGATGGAAGCCAGGCCGTTGCCGAAGAACGCCAGCGCGAGAAAGGCGATCACCAGCGGCGTCGACTCGACAAAGTTGGCGCCGATGATCGAGATGGAAATCAGCAGGCCACTGATGATCGGTAATTTGCGGGCGAACCCTACTGTATAGCCGCGGCGGATCAGCAAGTCCGAAAAGAACCCGGAACACAGCACGCCAACGAACGCCGCGAGAAACGGCAGTGACGCCAACAAGCCGGACTTGATGAAGTCCATGCCGCGGTATTTCACCAGGTAGGTCGGGAACCAGGTCAGGAAGAACCACAGGGTCGAGTTGAGGCAGAACTGGCCGAGGTAGATACCCCAGAGCTTGCGCTTGGTCAGGACAATGCCCAGGTCGGTCCAACTGAATTTGGCTTTGACTTTGGCTTGCTCGGCCTGAATATCCACCAGCCCGCCGCCTTCGCGGATCAGGTCGATTTCTGCCTCGTTGGCACCTTTGAAATCCCGTGGCTCGCGATACACCGCGTACCAGATCACCGCCCAGAGAATGCCCACCGCGCCGGTGGCGACAAACACCATGTGCCAGCCGAATTCGTGTTGCAGCCAGGCCAGAACCGGTGTCAGGAAAGCCAGACCAACGAACTGCCCGGAGGTGTAGAAACCGATGGCCGTGGCGCGCTCGCGCTCGGGGAACCAGGTGGTGACGACGCGGCTGTTGATCGGATAAGCCGGCGCTTCCAGAGCACCCACCGCCATGCGCAGCACGAACAGCGCGATAAAGCTGGCGGCAAAACCGAGCATCACCGTGGCAATCGACCAGAGCAGCAGCGCAGCGGTGTAAAGGATGCGCGGCGGCACTCGGTCCACCAGCCAGCCGCCAGGAATCTGCATGGCGGCGTAGGTCCAGCCGAACGCGGAAAAGATCAGGCCGACATGAATCGGGTCGATCCCCAGGTCGCTGGTCAGCGCCGGGGCGGCAATCGACAGGTTGCTGCGGTCCAGGTAGTTGATCACCACGGTGATGAAAAGCAGCACCATGATGAAAAAACGCTTGCGGCTGGGCGCCACCAACGACGCCTGCCCGGTGAGGGTTTGCGGTTGCATGAGGAGTGCCTCTTTTTATGTTTATTGAGGTCGTTAAAATTGAAGAGAGCGCAGTTCTCCCGGTCGAGGAAGTTCAAATGTGGGAGCGGGCTTGCTCGCGAAAGCGGTACTTCTTTCAACATTCATGTCGACTGATACTCCGCTTTCGCGAGCAAGCCCGCTCCCACAGAGGAGATCAATGGTGGATCAGGGAGAACTCACCACTCGGCAAAACTGCCATCGGCATGGCGCCAGATCGGGTTGCGCCAGCGGTGGCCGACGGCGGCGCGTTCGATCACATATTCCTCGTTGATCTCGATACCCAGGCCCGGGCCATTCGGGATCTTCACGAAGCCCTGGTCATAGTCGAACACCCGCGGGTCCTTGACGTAGTCGAGCAGGTCGTTGCTTTCGTTGTAATGGATGCCCAGGCTCTGTTCCTGGATGAAGGCGTTGTAGCAGGCGGCGTCCAGTTGCAGACAGGCCGCCAGGGCGATCGGGCCCAGCGGGCAATGCAGCGCCAGCGCGACGTCGTAGGCTTCGGCCATGTTGGCGATCTTGCGGGTCTCGGTGATACCGCCGGCGTGGGACGCATCGGGCTGGATGATGTCGACGTAACCTTCACTGAGCACGCGCTTGAAATCCCAACGGGAAAACAAGCGCTCACCGAGTGCAATCGGCGTGCTGGTCAGTGGTGCCAGTTCTTTCAACGCTTCATAGTTTTCGCTGAGTACGGGCTCTTCAATAAACATCAGTTTGTACGGATCGAGCTCCTTCATCAGCACCTTGGCCATGGGCTTGTGCACCCGGCCATGGAAGTCCACGCCAATGCCCACGTTCGGCCCCACCGCATCACGCACGGCGGCGACGTTGGCCAGGGCCAGGTCTACTTTTTCGAAGGAGTCGAGGAACTGCAGCTCTTCGGTGCCGTTCATTTTCACCGCAGTGAAACCACGCTCTACCGCTTCCTTCGCAGCCCGCGCCGTGTCCGCCGGGCGGTCGCCACCGATCCATGAATACACACGAATCTTGTCGCGCACCTGACCACCGAGCAGATCACTGACCGACACCCCCAACGCCTTGCCCTTGATGTCCCACAAAGCCTGATCGATACCGGCCAGGGCACTCATGTGAATCGCGCCACCCCGGTAGAAGCCGCCGCGGTACAGCACCGTCCAGATATCTTCGATATTGCGTGGGTCTTTGCCGATCAGGTAGTCGGACAATTCTTCAACGGCCGCTGCGACGGTATGAGCGCGGCCTTCGACCACGGGCTCGCCCCAACCGGTCACGCCCTCATCGGTTTCGACCTTGAGGAAGCACCAGCGCGGCGGAACGATGAAGGTGGTCAGTTTAGTGATTTTCATCTTTGGCTCTCTTATTGGATGCAGCGCGCTCGGCGCCGAAAAAGTCTTAACGCAGAGCGTTCCATGCAGCGACGTAGGCCTTGGCATTGGCCGCCACTTGCTCCGGCGTCATTCCCGGCTTGAACAGGCCGGATCCGAGACCGAAACCCTTGACGCCTGCTTCGATAAAGACCTGCATGTTGTCCGGGGTGATGCCGCCGACCGGCACCAGAGTCGTCCCGGCGGGCAACACCGCGAGCCAGGCTTTTACGACTGCCGGCCCCATCTGCTCGGCCGGAAACATCTTCAGCACATCGGCGCCCAGCGCCAGTGCGGCGAAGGCTTCGGTCGGCGTGGCGACACCCGGCGACAGGTACAGTCCGGCGGCCTTCGCCGCGCGCAATACTTGCGGATCGCTGTGTGGCATGACGATCACCTGACCGCCCGCCGCTTTCACTTGCCCGACCTGCTCCGGCGTCAGCACCGTGCCGGCGCCAATCAGGCAATCGGCGGGCAAGGTGCTACGCAGGATGCGAATACTTTCGTACGGCTCAGGGGAATTGAGCGGCACCTCGATGACGCGAAATCCGGCGCCGTACAGGACTTCGCCGATGGCCGCCGCTTCCTGTGGGCGCAGGCCGCGCAAGATCGCGATCAGACCGTTTTGCGCCAGGGCTTGTTTGAGCATGTCAGACCTCCAGTCAGGATTAACGGGACAGGGTGAGCGTGATCAGACCGGCGGCGAGCGCCAGTTGCCACAATCCGTGTTCGGTGGCCTGCTCGGCCAGGGTCACCCGGGCAAAGCCACAAGCGTCGAGCGCGCGGCTGTAGCGGGCGCAGAGTTGGGCGTTACCGATGAGGATGATCGAAGGCAGGTGCACGCTGTTGCGCCGGCGCCGTTGAGCACAGGCCAGGGCCGACAACTCATGGCCGATCAACAGGCCGGACAGGTAGTCGGCTTGCGCCGTGGCACTCAGTTCGCCGGTCAGGCCCAGGCTGCGGGCGCTGAACAGGGTCGACAGCGGACCGATTTCACCGTCCGCCGATAACGCCACCTGTACACCGCGATCAAAAGCGTCGCCATCGAAGGTCGCGCTACGCTGCTGGGTGCGCCCCAGAATGCTGTGCTCGCTGAGCACGGCGAAGATTTCGCCGGTCATGAAGGTATCGAAATGGACGATGCAGCCGTCGGCCACTTCCACCCATTTCGAATGACTGCCCGGCAGGCCGATCAACAGATCCCCGCCCGCCTCGCCCGCCTCGCCCGGCAGATTTTGCAGCACGCCGAGCACCTGGGTTTCTTCGCCACGCATCACATTCGGCAGACGCGAACGTTGAATCACCCCCGGCACGATGTGCACATCGATTCCACGAATACTGCGAACGGTTTGCAGGGACGTACCAAGCGTGGCGACGTTCGCCGGTGTATCGCGGTAGGCCGCTTCGCGCCAGCCCTGGGCGCTGCCGACCATGCCACAGGCAATCACCGGCAAGCCGGGTTGCGCGTCGAGCCAGTCGCTGCATGCCTCATCGAAGGCCAGTTCGAAACCGTCGGTGCATTCCCGACCGGCAATGATTCGCGGCACCTTGGGCAGTTGCATGATTCCCGACGACAGCGAACGCTGTTCGAGCACCTTGCCACCTTCGGCCAGTTTGTAAGCACGTAATGAGGTTGTCCCCCAATCCAGCGCGATCAATTGCGCCCGCATCGCTTCACCTGTTTTGGTTTTTGGCAGTGAGTGAGCCGGACTATAAACCCTGATGCGCCGAAATCTCAATATATAAATATCACTCCCACATATTGGGATTAATAGATTTCAGGCAAAAAAAATCGCAGACGTCGATTTCTGCGATATTCAAAGCGTACATTGCCCTGCAGGAGCCGACGTGCTGGCGATTCAATCTCAAGGGCTGCATTGCTCTTGAGCCCGCCATCGCTGGCAAGCTAGCTCCTACGGAATGGGTTTACAGCGAAATATCACGGTTCAATTTCCGTCTGCGAACTCGCGAAGGACCTTGCCATCCATGCGATAGCGAACCCACTCTTCCTGCGGCTGCGCGCCCAGGGATTTGTAGAAGTCGATGGCCGGGGTATTCCACTCCAGCACGCTCCACTCAAAGCGCCCGCAATCATTGGCGCAGGCGATTTTCGCCAGATGCCGCAGCAAGGTCTTGCCCGCCCCGCCACCGCGCTGATCAGGGGTGATGTAGAGGTCTTCAAGGTACAGGCAGTTGCTCCCCAGCCAGGTGGAGTAACTGAAGAAGAACACCGCGAACCCGATCGGCACACCGTCGCGCAGGCAGATCAGGCCATGGGCAGTAGCGCCTTCACTGAACAGACTGCGCTCGATGTCGGCGACGCTGGCGATGACTTCATGACGGGCACGTTCGTAGTCGGCCAGTTCAGTGATGAACGCGAGAATTTGCGGCGCGTCACTGGGGGTCGCCGGGCGGATTTCGATCGTCATGGACGTGCCTTGTCAAAATTGAAAACGCCATACTAAGTCGGCACGGGATTTGTGGCGAGGGGGCTTGCTGTGGCGAGGGGGCTTGCCCCCGTCGGGTTGCGCAGCAACCCCCAATATCTGGATGGCGCCGATCATGGAAGGGGACTGCTGCGCAGTCCAGCGGGGGCAAGCCCCCTCGCCACAGTGAGCCCCCTCGCCACAGTGAGCTCCTCGCCATAGAGGACCTCCGCCGCAGAGCCACACAAGCCTGATACCAAGCCGTTCGTCGCACGTCTGGCACCCATGCAATTCGGGGGCGGACTAATCAACTAAGCACTCTACTCGCTGGAGACGACACCATGATCCTGTCCAGGTTGACCGCCCTCGCCCTCACCGCCTTGTTGGCCTCCGGTGCCTACGCCGGGAACATTGGCTCCAGCACCGGCCCCACCAATCCAGTGGAAAACCCCAAAGCTCCGGCTATCCAGAGCGCCCCCGTGACCCATACCGGTTCAGGCCTCGACAGCGGCCTGCCACCGTCCACCGGCAACGACCCACGGGATCAGGGCAATGATCCTGGTCGCCAGGGCGGCATGAATCTACCGGACACTAAAACACCCACCCAAGGCGGACTCGGTTCGACCACTACCGACAGTTCGGGCAAAGAAGGCGGGATCAGCCAATAGAATGCAGGTCGGCACCGAAGCTGATTCAAGTGCCGGCTTAGCGAGCCTTTTCGAAAGCAAGCTCGCTCCTGCGGGCAATAATTGTCAGCGCTGCTTGAGACGGTCAATCACCACCGCCAGCAACAGGATCGAACCGCGAATCACGTACTGATAAAACGTGTCGATGTTCTTCAGGTTCATCGCATTCTCGATGATCGCCAGAATCAACACACCGGCAATCACATGGCGGATCATGCCGATCCCGCCGCTCAGCGACACCCCGCCCAGCACGCAGGCCGAGATCACTGTGAGTTCGAAACCCTGGCCGATCATCGGCTGGCCGGACGTCATGCGCGAGGCCAGGATCACCCCGGCCAGCGCGCCGATCACGCCGTGCACGGCAAAGATAATGATCTTGGTCCGGTCCACGTTGACCCCGGCCAGCAGCGCCGCTTCCTGGTTGCCGCCGATGGCCATGGTGTTGCGCCCGTAGGTGGTGTAGTTGAGCAGCCAGCCGAAAAACAGGAAGCAGACGATGGTAATCAGGATCGGCACCGGCACGCCAAACAACTGGCCATTACCGAAGACGAAAAACGATTCCTGTGACACCCCCACCGCTTTGCCGTTAGCGAAAATGTAAGCCAGACCACGCACGATCTGCATGGTCGCCAGTGTGGTGATCAACGCATTGACCCGCAGCTTGGCAATCACGATGCCGTTGATCAGTCCCACGATCAGGCCCATCACCAGGGCTGCACTGACACCGAGAAACACACTGTCGGTGTCGCGCATGACCACGGCTGCAACGACCCCGGCACAGGCGATCACCGAGCCCACCGACAGGTCGAAATGCCCGGATGCCAGGCAATACAGCATGGTGCAGGCGGCGATGCCGGTGGTGGAAATCGCCAGGCCCAGGCCACGCATGTTCAGCGGCGAAAGAAAGTTGTCGATCAGCAAGGTGCAGGCGACGAAGATCCCGACCGCGGCCAGCAGCATTACCCAGTCATCGAGAAAACGCCGCAGGTCCAGAGGTTTGCGAGTCGCCGGCAATGTGTTGTTTTGGATTGTCATCATAGTCACCCCTCAGTTCGCCACGCCGTCAGCGCGTTGGCGCGGCAAAGCCATTTGCAGCAGGTTGGATTCATTGGCCTGGTCGCGGCTCAGTTCGCCACGCAACGCGCCTTCGCACAGCACCAGGATGCGGTCGGAAATGCCCATGACTTCCATCAGGTCACTGGACACCACGATCACCGCGATGCCGCTGGCGGCCAGGTTATGGATGATCTGGTAGATCTCGGCCTTGGCGCCGATGTCGATGCCACGGGTGGGTTCGTCGAGCAGCAGGACTTTCATCGGCATCGACAGCCAGCGGCCGAGAATGGCCTTCTGCTGATTGCCGCCGGACAGGTACATGATTTTCTGCGCCGCATTGGGCGTCTTCACTTTCAGAGCCTTGATCTGCTGATCGGCGTTGTCCTTCTCCCACAGGCCGCGCAGCAGGCAGCCGAAGCTGGAATGGGCACCGCGTGCGCTGATGTTGATGTTCTCGGCGACGCTCGCCAGGGGCAGGATGCCCTCTTTCTTGCGGTCTTCGGGACACAACAGAATGCCGGCGGCAATCGCATCCCGGGGTGAGCGCAGTTTCAGTTCATGGCCGCGCAGTTCAAGACGTCCGGCACTATTGCGTTCCAGCCCGCTGAGCATGCGCAACAGCTCGGTGCGGCCGGCGCCGACCAAACCGAACAGCCCGAGAATTTCGCCTTTGTGCACCTGGAAGCTCACCGGCTCACGCAAGCCCGGCCCTTGCAGGCCATCGACCTTGAGTGCCACGGCGCCCCGCTGGCGAGGCCGATAGTCGTAGATGTCCTGGATGTCGCGCCCGACCATGCAAGTGACCAGTTGATCATGGGTCAGCTGGCTCATGTCCTCGAACGTGCGCACGAAGCGGCCGTCCTTGAACACCGTCACCGCGTTGCAGATGCGGAACACTTCTTCCATGCGATGGGAGACGTACAGCACCACTTTGCCTTCGTCGCGCAGTCGGCCGATGATCGCCATCAAGCGCTCGATCTCCCGCGCCGACAGGCTGCTGGTCGGTTCGTCGAAGGCAATCACATGGGCGCCTCGGGACAATGCCTTGGCAATTTCCACCAGTTGCCGCTGGCCGAGGGACAGGCGCCCGACTTTTTCCTGGGGATCGATTTCCTCGGCCAGGCCCTTGAGACAAGCCAGGGCTTGCTGACGCAGGACACCTCGATTGATCAGGCCGAAACGGGCCGGCAGGTGCCCCAGGAACAGGTTCTCCGCCACGGTCATTTCCGGCACCAGATGTAACTCCTGGTGGATCACCGCGACGCCGCTGCCGATGCTGTCGGCGGTGGACTTGAAGTCCATCGTGTGTTCGCCGATCTGCAGCGCACCGCTACTCGGTGTATAGGCACCGCCGAGGATTTTCAGCAGCGTCGATTTGCCTGCGCCGTTCTCGCCCATCAGGGCGTGAACCTGCCCCGGATGGGCGACGAAGCTGATGCCGTCGAGCGCCTTGACCCCGGGAAAGGTCTTGCCGATCCCGTTGAAGCGCAAGCTGCCACTGCAGTTGTGATGTTGTGTTTTTGATTGCGCGTGCATAACCCCACCTCTTTTCGCAGATCAGGCAGCCCCGTCGCCGAGGCCGCCGCTGAAATCAACCGTCCCTCAGTTCCACAGGCCGATCTTTTCCAGTTCCTGCTTGAAGTTGTCGCGGGTGATCAGCGTCACGTCATCCATGGCGGTGTATTTCGCCGGCTCCGTACCCTTGGTGACCCACTCGTACATCATGCTTGCGGTGTTATAACCCTCGATATGCGGACTTGGCAGCATCGAGCCGAAGAAGCCGCTATCGGGTTTCTTCAACTCGCCGATGGCGTCAGTGCCGTTGATGCCGATACCGATCACGTTCTTCGCCGCGAAACCGGCGCTTTCGGTGGCGCGCACCCCACCCAGCACAGTGTTGTCGTTCATCCCGCCGATGATCAGGTTCTTCGCCGCGCTCGGCAGTTTCACCAACGCCGAGTTGGTGGCGTCCATGCTGCCCGGAACGTCGAGGGTTTTGAGGGCCGAGAACAGGATGTGGTCCTTGGGCATGCCGGCGTCTTCGAGGGCTTTGACCGAACCGTCGGTGCGTTTCTTGCCAGTGTCGAGTTCGTTATAGGTGTTGATCACGGCGTAAGTGTCTTTCCAGTCCCAGCCGCGCTTTTTCGCTTCGGTGGCCATGGCGGCACCCTGTTTCTGGCCGACTTCGAAGGCGGCCATGCCGAGGTACGGCACGTCTTCCATGAATTTACCGCTGGCGTCGACAAAGCGATCATCCACGGCGATCACTTTCAACCCGTTGAGCTTGGCCTTGGCCATGATCGCCGGGCCCAGGGACACATCGGGCGGGCAGATCACAAAGCCCTTGGCACCGTTGGCCGCCAGGCTGTCGATGGCCGAGAGGGTCTTCTCGCCGTCGGGCACTGCGATTTTGATCAGGGTGAAGCCTTTTTCCTTACCGGCCTTTTCGGCGAATGCCCATTCAGTCTGGAACCAAGGCTCTTCCGCCTGCTTGACCAGAAAACCGATTTTCACTTCTTCGGCCGCCAGCAGTGTGCTGCTCAGGCTGACCGCAGTGACCGCCAGGGCGGCACAGCACAGGGAACGGATGGCACGACGACGATTCATAAGCTGACTCCTTTGTTATTTTTTTAGAGCGTTATTTGAAAAGCGTTCACAAACTGCAGGCAATAGTCATATCGTATGATGATTGGATTTCAGGCGTAGAAACACACCTCAAAGCCTGGTGTTCAGTCGTGGTACATCACCGAGCGCCCACCGTCGATAGTGATGCACGAGGCGTTGATAAAGGGTGCTTCGTCACTGGCCAGGAACACTGCCGTCATCGCCACTTCAATGGGCTGACCGATGCGCCTTGGCGGGTGCAGATCGAAGGCGCGCTGACGCTCGGCGTGGGGGTCGGCAAAACCGTTCCAGTAATCGACGTTCAGCTGGGTTTCGATATAGCCCGGTGCGATGGCGTTGACGCGAACGCCCTTTGGCGCGTATTCGATGCCCAAGGCGCGGGTCAGGCCGAGCAAGCCGTGCTTGGCTACCGGGTAAGGGAAGCAACCCGGGATGATGTGAGTGGAATGGGTGGAGGCGATGTTGATGATGCTGCCGATGCCCTGTTCAATCATTTGTGGCAGAACCGCCTTGCAGCCGTACCAGGCGCCGTCCAGATCGATCGCGAAACAACGACGCCAGTCTTCTTCGGTCATTTCCAGCGGGTCGCGGAACACGTTGACCCCGGCGCAGTTGACCAGTACGTCGATCCGCCCGTGAAGGTCGATCGCCAACCTGGCCATGGCGTGCAGGTCCTGTTGCCGGGACACGTCAGCCTTGATCGCCTGCACGTCAAAGCCTTTGCCCCGCCACTGCGCCGCGACGATTTCGACTTTTTCGGCCTGGATATCGCTGATGACCAGCCTGGCCTGCTGGGACGCAAAGGCCGCGACAATCGCTTCACCGATGCCCTGGGCAGCGCCGGTCAGCAATACCACCTTGTTTTTCAGGCGCTCGCCCTTGGGCGGCTCGGGCACGGGAGGTAAGGAAAGGGGTTCAGCCATGAATCAGGACTCCTGTTCGACAGCACGACGAAAACCGGGCATCTATCGATGTCCGGCGAAAAGACGTTGAGGGAAAAACAGGCAGGCGCGTACAGGTTTCAGCTCGCAAAAGGCTGAAGCACTGACTGCACAATGGAGTGCGGGGGAATATCGCTGCATCACTTCACCTGTTTTGTTTTTTTAAGTGTGAGTGCGTGAAACCGGTGGAGCCGACTATAAACCCGGCTCGCGATAAATCTCAATATATATATTCTCATCCCATATTTTGGGATTCAGCCAGAAAAACGTGTACATAGTGTCCCGGGAACATCCAGGGCAATGGCTAACACTGCACCATCCAACGGATGCTTGAGCGGGCTCGCTGCACTGGTGATGTACAGGGTTTTCAGGTCTTTGCCGCCAAACACACAACTGGTGGGGCGACTGATTGGCAACTCGATCACCCGGTCGACGCTGCCATCCGGAGCCAGCCTGAGCAGGCAACTGCCATCCCAGCGTGCGTTCCACAGGTAGCCTTGGGCATCCATCGCCGAACCGTCAGGGCCACCGCGTCGGTGGGGGCCGAACCAGGCCTGGGCCGGTTCAAGGCCACCATCGGTGCGAATGAAATGCCGGTACAAGGTGCCGTCCAGGCTGTCGCCAAAGTACAAGCGGGTGGAGTCAGCACTCCACAGCAGCGTATTGGGAATGCCCAGGCCCCGCAGTAGCGGCGTGACACGGCCATCGCCGTCAATGCGAAACAGGCCACCGGAACGCCGCTCGATGGGCAGGTCTTCGCCCTGGGCACCTATGTTGTTTTGCATGGTGCCGAGCCAGAGTCGGCCCTGGGCATCGCAGCGGGCTTCATTGGCGCGGTTGCCCGGTTGCGGGTCGGCGACGCAAAGCAGTGTCAGGCGCGGTTCGAGTCCAGGCGAATCAAGGTCGAGCCTGTATACCCCGGAACTCAGCGTAACCAGCGCGTCGCCGCTTTCGCAGGGGATAAAGGCTGATACGTGTTCCGGCATCTGCCAGATCTGCACGTTGGCACCGATCAGGCGCAGCGCTTGTCGACCGGCGATGTCCACCCAGTACAGCGCCTGGGTCGGCGCATCCCAGAACGGGCCTTCGCCCAACTGCGCACGGTGACCGGTTACTGCAGTCCACGTCATGAAACCTCCTGCTTTGTTCTTGTTTTTGTTTTTTTTGTAGGAGCGAACCTGCTCGCGATGGCGTGTCCGCTGCAACAATCTCGACTGACACAAAATCGCCAGCAGGCTGGCTTTTACATAGGGGCTTTTCAGCCGGCTTTTTTGTCGGCCATGACTTGCGGGTAATAGCGCTTGATCGCCAGGTCGGCATTGTCGATCAGGGTCATGCAGGCCCAGACACCTCGCGCACTGTCCCGGGCGGCGATGGCTTCGGCCATGTCCTTGTGGATCGGCAAGGTGCGGCGCAGTTCGTCGGGGTCAGCGGCCGATGCCTCGAAGCACACGGCCAGCAAAGCGCCAAGGGCCGGGACCATCTGCTCGATGAATTGATTGTGGCTGGCGGCAAGGATGCACTCGTGGAACAAACGGTCGGCACGGTTGTAATCGATACCATTGTCCACCGCCCTCTCCAGCGCGTTGAAGGCCAGCAGGATCGCTTCGACCTGTTCCACCGTCGCTCGCTCGCAGGCCCAGCGCACGGCCATCGGCTCGATAGTGCGGCGCAGGTCGAGCAAGTCGTCGACGAAGTTTTCCGGCAGGCCACTGCGCGAGAGCCAGCCGACGACTTGTGGATCGAAAAGATTCCAGCGTCGCACCGGCAGCACCCGGGTGCCGACCTTCGGTCCGACTTCGAGCATGCCTTTGGCGACCAGGGTCTTGATAGCTTCGCGGATGACCGTACGACTGACCCCCAACTGCTCGCCCAGATCAGCTTCGACCTTGAGGGTCTCACCCGGGCTGACCTGCCCCGTGGCGATCCGGCAACCCAGCCAGTCGACGGTTGCGGCGTGAAAACTGCTGGACATGGGACACCTCAAAGCCGATCGCGATGGGTGCCCACGCTAATCATCATATGATTGGGTGTCAATTCGATTTTTTAGTGATGCAACTATTCACTTTGGGAGCGGGCTTGCTCGCGAATGCGGTGTGTCAGTCATCATGAAGGTGAATGACACACCGCATTCGCGAGCAAGCCCGCTCCCACAGAGTGTTATGTCAGGGTTCAAGACCGATGCGGAAGAACTCCCCGCTGCTCCACACACCCAACCAACGCTGCCCGTCGATTTCACGGCTGACCGCCAACTCGACCAATTGATAGAACACGTTGCGGTGGATCAACGCTTCGAGATTGGTTCGCACATGGACGTAAGGCGCCGGCTCTTGCGTCACCGGGTCGATCACCACACGAATCGGATGCTCGACGCCCGCCTCGGTGGTTTCATCGACATTGGTGGTAAAGCGCAAGACCTGCGTCTCACCCTCGCCTTCCACTTCCACGGCAATCGCCACGAACGGCGCATCGTCGACCTTGATCCCGACCTTTTCCACCGGGGTAATCAGGAAGTAATCATCGCCGTCGCGGCGGATGATGGTGGAGAACAGTTTGACCATCGGCTTGCGCCCGATCGGTGTACCCAGGTAATACCAGGTGCCGTCGCGGGCGATGCGCATGTCGATGTCACCGCAGAAATCAGGGTTCCACAGGTGCACCGGCGGCAAGCCTTTGGTCTTGGGGATTTGCCCCAACAGGTCGTTGGCTTTTTGCGGGTCACTCACGGCGATCTCCTTTGAATTACTGGTCGCTGAGCCCGAGCAGGCTGCGAGCATATTGCTTGAGCGGCGGGCCCATCAGGTCTTCCGGTTTTTTGTCATGGAACGTCAGCAAACCGCCACGACTCTTGATACTCGCAGTATCAATCAAATACTGGGTGCTGGTCTCGATCAACATGATTTGAATCACGCCGCTGTCGATACCGAGTCGATCCAGCGCCTCCTGATCCAGCCACTCGTCGGAGTTGCCGATGCGATCGTCGGACTTGGCGAAACGGGTGTAGAGCAGATAGTGGGCGCCGGCGTCACGCGCCTCGACCATGGCCTGGTCGAGTCCCTCCGGCACACGGGCGCGACGGACCATCGGAAAATAATCGACAAAACCATCGAAGGCGACTTCGGCAATCACGTTGGGCCGTGGGTACACGTCGCTGCCCGGCGGCATGAAGGCACCCTGGGCAATGTAGACAAATGAGTCGGGCTGTATGCGCAGGTTGTTCACCCGGCGGCTGTCGCTATGGTCGAGCAACCCTGCATCGCTCATATGGTATCGAGTCCCTTCGGCCATATCGCTGACGTTCATGCAGCCACCAAGCGCCAAAACGGCCAGCAGCAAAACCAGGCTACGCATCCTTACCCTCCAGAGGCCGGTGACGGAAAACCGGCGAATGGCCGTGGGATGCAGATTTTGCGCCAGACCTTACCTGCTCCACACCTCAAACTTGAGAATGAGCACATGTGGAGAGGGGGCTTGCCCTCGTTGGGCTGCGCAGCAGTCGTAATACCGACGCATGCGGTTATATCCAGATAATAATGCGCAGGATGGGTTTGGGGCCGCTTCGCGATCCAACGGGGGCAAGCCCCTCGCCAAAAGGCCGGTTCAGCCGCCAATAATCTTCATGACTGTCGCACCACCGGAAAACGCCACTTCCTGCTTGTCACCCAAGGCCTTCACCAGCAACCGCTGCAGCGCCGGCAATGCCTGGTGACGCGGCTTGTCCAGCAGATCGCCGACGTAATGGCGATTGCTCGACGACAGGCAACCATGCAGCCATCCCGTGGAGGACAGACGCAGCCGCGAACAAGTACGGCAGAATGGCACGCTTTCGTTGGCAATCACGCCGAAATGGCCCTGCCCCGGAATTTCGTAGCGCACCGCGGTCGCATCCACCGGCGCATCGGCTTGCAGATACTCGTAGCGCTCGCCGATCAGGCTCAGCAACTGTTGGAGGCTGACGAACTGTTGCAGGAAGGTGTTGGAGTCACTGGCCAGGTGGCCCATGCGCATCAGCTCGATAAAACGCAGTTCATAACCACGCTCCAGGCAGTAGTCGAGCAGCGGCATGACCTGATCGAGGTTCTGCCCGCGCAGAGGCACCATGTTGACCTTGATCTTCATGCCTGCGGCGCTGGCTGCGTTCATGCCATCCAGCACAGTTGCCAGATCACCGCCACGGGCAATGCTGCGGAATGCACTGGCGTCGAGGGTATCGAGGGAAACGTTGAGGCGTCGAATACCGGCATCCACCAGCAGTGGCAGCTTCTTGGCCAGCAACTGGCCGTTGGTGGTCAGGCTGATGTCTTGCAAACCCATCTGCCCGACCGCGGTCATGAACGCCTCGAGTTTCGGGCTGACCAGCGGTTCGCCGCCGGTGATGCGCAAACGCTCGATGCCCGCCGCTTCGATCAGATAGGCTACACCGCGTGCCATGGCCTCGGCCGACAACTCATCCTGCGCAGCCACCAGCCGCTTGCCGTTGGGCACGCAGTAGGTACAAGCGTAATTGCAGGCTGAGGTCAGGCTGATGCGCAAATTGCGAAAACGCCTGCCTTGACGGTCAACGATCATGATCACTCCGGCGGAAGAAATTTCGGGCCGCTAAAACTTGACTCACAAATCAAGTTTTAGCAAGTCCCATGCCTGAGTATATTCCTGCTGCACGGCGCCATGGTGTGAATATCATGGCGCCATAAGGCAACTGAATGACTCAGCTGCTCGGAGTGTCGGTATCGCGTTTGCGCTTGTTGCCCATGCGTACGCCGATATCCATCAGGAACTGGAAGAAACCTTCCTGATCTTCCAGCACATTGCTCCAGAACGGCGAGTGATACAGCGCCACCGCACCGTGCACCAGCGCCCAGGAAGCGCAGTAGTGGAAGTAAGGTGGTACGTCTTCGAGCTTGCCTTCACTGATGCGACCCTTGATCAGCAGGGTCAGGCGCTCGAAGTTGGAGGCGCGAATCTTGTGCAGTTCCTCGATCATCTCCGGTACCTGATTGCCCTTGACCACCTTTTCTTCCAGGCGATCGAACAGTCGATAACGTTGCGGATCGCGCATACGAAATTCGAAGTAGGCGCGCGACAGCGCTTCCTTGTCCTTGTCGACGTCGGCCGAATGCAGCAGCTCGTTCAAATCGCGCTCGTAATCGAGCATCAGGCGCAGATAGATCTCGGCCTTGGATTTGAAGTGCTTGTAGATGGTGCCTTTGCCAATACCGACGGCATCAGCAATCATCTCGACGGTGACACTGTCTTCACCCTGATCGAGGAACAGCTTGAGCGCGGTATCGAGAATTTCCTGCTCGCGGCGGCGAAACTCACGGACCTTACGAGGTTCTTTATGCATAAGAAAAGGTCTGTCGGGGTCAAAATTCGAAGCCGCGTATTATGCCTAACTTGCGCAAAAATGCACGGATCATCCGAGCATATATGTGTTTCATGAGCATTTCGCGCAGGCTGGCGAGTTGATGAGAACTCTTCCGAAGCGCCCGTATTCCAAATTTGTTTAAAAACCGCGACCGACGAACTGGACTCGGCGCAATACTGATCAATACTTCAACTGTCGGTGGGGCATCTCCCCCAAGTGTCACGCCGATAAAGGTACCAACGGACCGCGTGCCTTTGTTTTACTCCTAATGGTCTTAACCCGGATTCACCCCCCAGAACCCGGGTTTTTTTTGCCTGCGATTTAACCCAAAGCCCCTGCAGGAGCTGGCGCAGCCTGCGATCTTCTTACAACCTCAAGCCAACGCCTTCACATGCGCCAATGGAAACAGCCGTCTGAAATTCGCCGTGGTCTGCTCGGCAAATCGCTCATACGGTTCACCACGCAACATTGCCAGAAATTCCGCTACTTCACGCACGTACTGCGGCAGGTTCGGTTTGCCGCGATAGGGTATCGGCGCCAGGTAGGGCGAGTCGGTTTCGACCAGCAAACGGTCGGCTGGCACCTTGCTTGCCACATCGCGCAACGCGTCGGCATTGCGGAAAGTGACAATACCGGACAGGGAAATGTAATAACCCATATCCAGCGCGGCCTTGGCCATCTCCCAGTCTTCGGTGAAACAATGCAGCACGCCCGCCTGGGGCAGCGCCGCCTCACGCAGCAGACCCAAGGTGTCCGCGCGGGCGCCACGGGTATGGATGATCACTGGCTTGCCGGTCTGCTGCGCGGCCTCCAGGTGCAGGCGAAAGGACTCCTGCTGCAGCTGCGCCGCTTCCGGTTCGTAGTGATAATCCAGGCCGGTTTCGCCGATCGCCACCACTCGCGGGTGATTGAGCTCCTGCAACAGCCAATCCAGCGCGGGCGCGGCACCCGGCTGCACATCCAGCGGATGGACGCCGACCGAACAGTCGACATCGTCGTAACGCTCGGCCAGCGCTTTAACGTCGGCGGCGTTGTCGGCGCTGACGCCGATACACAGGAAGTGCCCTACCCCGCGCTGGCGAGCCGCATCCAGCGCGGCATCCAGGGAGCCGTTGTGGGCGGCCAGGTCGAGACGATCAAGGTGGCAATGGGAGTCTACGAGCATAAGGGTCTGCAACTTGCATCGAATGAGTGGGACGGGTGATCTGTTACCTGGAGTCTACGCGCAGTCGATCATCTCTGGGCCGGCAAGGACGCCCATTGCACCAGCAGGGCTTCGAGCAACAGCACGCGGTTGAGGTTGGCCTTGCTCAAGACTTTCTGGCGCTGGGCAAGAATCCAGTCCTGGATATTCAGCACTTTGTCCTGGGCGGTTTTCTGCGCCAGGTACTGGAGCACCTTGCGCATGTCCGCCAGTCCCAGGCCATCTTCATCCTGGGTCAGCTGATAACGCAGAATCAGGCTCGACCAATCGCAGAACCAGTCGAACAGCAGCAGCAAGGGAATCGCATTCCAGCCTTCGGCCAGTTGCGTTGGCGATTGCTGCTGCTTGAGCAGTTTCTTCACGCCCTCGACCACCTGCGCCCGCTGCTCGCGTACGCCCTGAGCCTGCAGATTGACCGCGGCCAATGGCGAACCCGCCGCCAGGGTCAGTAATTCAACGCGTTCTTCTGCAGAACAGTCCGGCAATGCCCTGCCAAGCCAGGCCTGGCTCATGGCCTGGCTTGGCAGGGGGCAGGCCTGTTGCACACAGCGACTCTTGATGGTCGCCAGCAAGCGGCTCGGCTGGTGACTGACCAGCAGCAACACGGTATCGCCGGAGGGTTCTTCAAGGCTTTTGAGCAAGGCGTTGGCGGCGTTGATGTTCATCGACTCGACCGGCTCGATCAACACTACCTTGCGTCCGCCCAACTGCGCGGTCTGCACCACGAAGCTGACCAGGTCGCGAACCTGGTCGACCTTGATCGCCTTGTCCGTTTCTTCCGGTTCCAGGATGTAGTTATCAGGGTGACTGCCGGCCTTCAACAGCAGGCAGGATTTGCATTCGCCACAGGCGTCCAGCGCAGTCGGACGCTGGCACAGCAGGCTGGCCATCAGGCGCTCGGCCAACGCCCGCTTGCCAATCCCGGCCGGGCCATGCAGCAGGTAAGCGTGCGCGTGCTGGGTCCGGCCAGCCAGTTGCTGCCAGAGCGTGTCCTGCCACGGATAGGCCTCAGCCACGGGTCAACTCCAACAAGCGTGGCAGCAAGGTATCCAGCGATCGCTGAACCTGCGTCAGCGGTTGCGCGGCATCGACCAGCACATAGCGCGCCGGGTCCGCCTCGGCACGCTTGAGAAAGGCACCGCGTACCGCATCGAAAAAGCTCCGGCCTTCGAGCTCGAAGCGATCCAGGCTACCACGGGCGCTCGCGCGGGCCAGTCCCACTTCCACGGGCAGATCGAAAATCAGCGTCAGGTCCGGGCGCAGATCACCCTGCACGAAAGTCTCCAGGGTGGCGATGCGCTCGAGCGACAAGCCACGACCGCCACCCTGGTAGGCATAGGTCGAATCGGTGAACCTGTCACACAGGACCACGGCGCCGCGGGCCAGCGCCGGGCGAATCACTTGCGCCAGGTGTTGGGCACGGGCGGCGAACACCAGCAGCAACTCGGTGTCCGGGTTCATCACCTCATCGACCGGGGCCAACAGGACCTCGCGAATGCGCTCGGCCAATGGGGTGCCACCCGGTTCACGGGTCAGCACCACCTCGATACCGGCGGCGCGCAAACGCTCGGCCAGGTATTCGCGATTGGTGCTTTTGCCGGCGCCTTCCGGCCCTTCCAGAGTAATAAACAAGCCAGTCACAGGCAGTCCTTGATCAGAGTCATTGCGGGCTTTGCGGCGCGGTTGCATCGGCCGGGGCTGCATCGGGTGCAGAGGCCTCAGGTGCGGGCGCGGGTTCTTGCGGCGGCACTGGCGGCACGTCCTGCACAGCGGGGTTCGGTGAAGCGGCCGGAATCGGCATTTCAGCTTGCGGCGTCTCTGCTTGCGCAGCCTCGGGCTGCGCAGCCGTGGCCTCCCGGGTTGCATCTGGCGCAGGCGGTTCAGCCGGCGTCTCGGGTACGGAAATCGGCGCAGGGCTGGAGCGGTAATCGGCGCGGCGCTTGAGCTGGTATTCGCGCACTGCGTTGTTGTGCGCGTCCAGATCATCGGAGAACACGTGGCTGCCATCACCGCGCGCCACAAAGTAAAGGCTGGTGCCATCCACCGGATTTAGCGCCGCGTGGATCGCTTCACGACCGACCATGGCGATCGGGGTCGGCGGCAGACCGGCAATCATGTAGGTGTTGTACGGCGTGGACTCCCTGAGGTGAGCCCGGGTCAACCGGCCATTGTAGCGGTCGCCGAGGCCGTAGATCACCGTCGGGTCAGTCTGCAGCAGCATGCCCAGGGCCATGCGCCGCACAAACACCCCGGCAATCTGCCCGCGCTCCTGCGGCACGCCGGTCTCCTTCTCAACCAGCGAGGCCATGATCAAGGCCTGATAGGGTTCGGTGTACGGCACGTCTGCCGAGCGCTGCGCCCACTCCTTGGCGAGCACGTCATCGAGTCGCTCGTAGGCAAGTTTCAACAACTCGACGTCGGACATGCCGCGCACGAATCGATAGGTATCAGGGAAGAAGCGTCCCTCCGGGAAAATTCCGGCATGGCCGATCTTGTCCATGACCTGGCTATCGCTCAAACCATTGAGGGTCTGCTCGATCTTTGCTTCCCTGGCCAATGCCGCGCGTACCTGATGGAAATTCCAGCCTTCGACCAAAGTCAGGCTGTACTGAACCATTTCTCCGCGCTTCCACAACTCGATCAGCCCTTCGACGGTCATGCCGGGTTGCATGCGGTACTCGCCGCTGTGCAGCGGCTGCCTGGCGAGGTTGAAGCGCCAATAAACGCGCAGCCAGAATGCGTCCTTGATGACGCCATTGGCTTCGAGTCGATAGAGGGTACGGGTTGGCGTGGTGCCCTTGGGCACGTCCAGCAATTGTTCATGAGCAATGTTCAGCGGCTGTACCAGCGCCGAATGAATTTTCCAGGCACAAGTGCCCAGCAGCAGCCCCGCCAGAACCACTCCGGTTTCCAGCAGCAGCAAGAGTTTACGTCTCACGTATCAAGCATCCAGTAGCGCACGGGCAATGGTTTGGAGTTTACGGGTGAGCGGCCCAACCGGCCAGTGAAGAGCAGCATAGGCGCGTACCGGCCAAATACCATAAACGCTGTTGCAGACAAAGACTTCGTCAGCCCATTGCAGCTGTTCAAGGGGGATATCGGTGATTTGCACCGGGATTGCCGACGACTCGGTTTGAAACAAAATTTCTGCCCGCATCACCCCCGCCACGCCGCAGCGCTTGAGGTCGGGTGTAATCAATACGCCATCGCGCACTATGAACAGATTGCTGAATACGCCTTCGATCACCCGCCCGGCCTGATCGAGCATCAAGCCTTCGGCATGCTCGGTGTCCTGCCATTCGGAACGGGCGATAACTTGCTCCAGACGATTCAGGTGCTTGAGGCCGGCGAGCAGCGGTTGTCTGGAGAGTCGCGTGGTGCAGGGGAACAAACGAACGCCCTGCTCCCCATGTGCAGCAGGATAGGCAGCCGCAGGACCGCCCAACAGAATGCGCCGGGCCTGGGCCGAAGGATCAGGGGCGTAACCGCGAAGGCTGTCGCCGCGGGTAACAATGAGCTTGAGTACCCCATCGCCCAATGCCGCGGCGTAGGCCAGCAGTTCGCTGCGGATCAGCTCCTGATCAGTGGCAATCGCCAGACGCGAACAGCCATCGGCCAGGCGCGCCAGGTGACGGTCCAGCAACAATGGCTGCCCGCCGCGCACAGCGACGGTCTCGAACAGACCATCGCCATAAGCCAGGCCGCGATCCTTCAGCGACAAAGCGTCAGCCGGCTGACCGTCGACCCAGCTGTCCATCAGCCTGCGAACCGGCGGAACACCAGCGAGCCGTTAGTGCCGCCAAAACCGAAGGAGTTGGACACCACCACATCGATATCCATGTTGCGCGCCGTGTGCGGCACGAAATCAAGGTCACAGCCTTCGTCAGGCTCATCGAGGTTGATGGTCGGCGGAGCTACCTGGCCATTGATCGCCAGCACGCTGAAGATCGCTTCGACCGCGCCCGCCGCACCCAGCAGGTGACCGGTCATGGACTTGGTGGAGCTGACGGCCAGCTTGTAGGCGTGATCACCGAATACCGACTTGATCGCACTGGCTTCGGCCAGATCGCCGGCCGGGGTCGAGGTGCCATGGGCGTTGATGTACTGGACCTGATCGCTATTGATCCTGGCATCGCGCAACGCGTTGGTGATGCAGCGGGCAGCCCCTGCGCCATCGGCCGGTGGCGAAGTCATGTGGAACGCATCGCCGCTGGTGCCAAAACCGATCAGCTCGGCATAGATGGTCGCGCCGCGAGCCTTGGCGTGTTCGAGCTCTTCCAGAACCAGCGCCCCGGCACCGTCGGACAGCACGAAGCCGTCACGGCCCTTGTCCCAGGGACGGCTGGCGCGGGTTGGTTCGTCATTGCGTGTCGACAACGCACGCGAGGCGCCGAAGCCGCCCATGCCCAGGCCGCAAGCCGCCATCTCGGAACCGCCGGCGATCATCACGTCGGCTTCGTCGTACATGATGTTACGGGCAGCCATGCCGATGCAGTGCGTGCCGGTGGTACAAGCGGTGGCGATCGCGTAGTTAGGCCCCTGTGCACCCAGGTGGATGGACAGGAAACCGGAAATCATATTGATGATCGAGCCTGGCACGAAGAACGGAGAAATCCGCCGTGGGCCAGTTTCATGCAGGGTGCGGCTGGTTTCTTCGATATTGGTCAGACCGCCAATACCCGAGCCCATGGCTACACCGATACGCTCGCGGTTGGCGTCGGTGACTTCCAGACCGGAGTTACGTACCGCCTGAAAACCTGCCGCCAGACCATACTGAATGAACAGGTCGAGCTTGCGGGCTTCCTTGACCGACAGGTATTCCTCGACATTGAAGCCCTTTACCGAGCCGCCAAAACGGGTGGAATAGGCAGAAAGGTCGGTGTGTTCGATCAGACCAATGCCACTGCGGCCAGCCAGAATGCCCTGCCAACTGCTCGGCACATCCGTGCCCAGTGGCGACAACATACCCATACCGGTGACTACGACGCGTCTACGCGACACAGCACTCTCCTTTTTTCAAATGACGACTTTGCATCAGGCCTAAAGAAAAAACCGCACGCCATGATGGCAGTGCGGTTTTTCCATGACAGCGAGCAACGATTACAAACTATTACGCCTGGTGGGCAGTAACGTAGTCGATTGCAGCTTGTACAGTAGTGATCTTCTCAGCTTCTTCGTCAGGGATTTCGGTCTCGAATTCCTCTTCCAGAGCCATCACCAGCTCAACGGTGTCAAGGGAGTCGGCACCCAGGTCTTCAACGAAGGAAGCAGTGTTGACCACTTCTTCTTCTTTAACGCCCAGTTGCTCAGCAACGATTTTCTTGACGCGCTCTTCGATGGTGCTCATACCTTGTTTTCACTCCTAATGGACAAATTCAGGCAGCTGGCCAGTGGGTAAGTGTATAGAAAGACTTTTCAGCTTTTCAACTGAAAGCTTCACTCCTCGAACCCTGCGACCCTCTGCCTATAAATAGATTGCAGCTTTATAACGGATTTTAGACAGCTCGTATGACATTTTTTTGAAGCAATCCGTCACATTTGAATTACATATACATCCCGCCGTTCACCGGGATTGTAGCCCCAGTCACGTAAGCCGCACCGTCGGAAGCAAGAAAAGCGACCACGGACGCGATCTCTTGAGCTTGTCCCAGACGGCCCAGCGGAATCTGCGCTGTCAGGCTTTCACGCTGCGCTTCAGGCAGTTCACGGGTCATATCGGTGTCGATGAACCCTGGAGTCACCGAGTTGACCGTAATCGAACGCGAACCGACTTCACGCGCCAGCGCACGGCTGAAACCTTCCAGACCGGCCTTGGCGGCAGCGTAGTTTACTTGGCCTGCGTTGCCCATGGCACCCACTACCGAGCCAATACTGATAATTCGGCCCCAACGCGCCTTGGTCATACCGCGCAAAACGCCCTTGGACAGGCGGAACAGACTGTTCAGGTTGGTATCGACAACGTCATGCCACTCGTCGTCTTTCATGCGCATCATCAGGTTATCACGGGTGATACCGGCGTTATTGACCAGGATCGCCGGCGCACCGAACTGCTCCTGGATGCTCGCCAGGACAGCCGCCACGGACTCGTCGCTGGTGACATTGAGTTCCAGGCCAGTGCCCTGGATGCCATTTTCCTTCAGGGTTGCGGCGATGCGCTCGGCACCCGCCGCAGACGTCGCAGTACCCACGACGATGGCGCCCTGACGACCCAGTTCCAGCGCGATAGCCTGGCCGATACCGCGGCTTGCACCGGTGACCAGTGCAACTTTACCTTGCAGACTCATGCAAGCTTCTCCTGATTCAGGCCAGCGCTGCACGAGCGGCAGCGAAGGCGTCTGGGGTATTGAGGTTGGATGTCGATACGCCCTCGGCGCAGCGTTTGTTCAGACCGGCGAGCACCTTGCCCGGGCCACACTCGACCAGATTGGTCGCGCCCTTGGCGGCCAGCGCCTGGACGGATTCGACCCAGCGCACGGGCTTGTACAACTGCTCAAGCAGGTCGCGCTTGAGGGTTTCCAGATCGGCCGGCACCGCGGCGCTGACGTTCTGGACCACGGGAATCTGTGGCGCCTGCCAATCGACCGCTGCGATCGACTCGGCGAAACGTTCGGCAGCGGGACGCATCAGCTCGCAATGGGACGGCACGCTGACCGGCAGCGGCATGGCGCGCTTGGCACCACGGGCCTTGCAACCCTCGATGGCACGCTCGACAGCAGCCTTGGCACCGGCGATAACCACCTGGCCCGGGGAGTTGAAGTTGACCGCGCTGACCACTTCGCCTTGCGCCGCTTCGGCGCAGGCTGCCAATACGTCAGCGTCTTCCAGACCGAGGATAGCGGCCATGCCGCCCTGCCCGGCAGGAACAGCTTCCTGCATCAGTTGACCGCGACGCTCGACCAGCTTCACCGCGTCACCCAGGCTCAGACTGCCTGCGGCAACCAGCGCGCTGTATTCGCCCAGGCTGTGACCGGCGACATAAGCCGGGCGCGCCCCGCCTTGTGCCAGCCACAGACGCCACAGGGCGATCGAGGCGGTCAGAATGGCCGGCTGGGTTTTATCGGTTTGATTGAGTTGCTCTTCCGGACCTTGCTGGGTCAGTGCCCACAGGTCGTAACCCAGAGCATCGGAAGCTTCTTTGAATGTTTCGAGGACTACCGGATGTTGTGCGCCCAGCTCGGCGAGCATGCCGAGGGACTGCGAACCCTGTCCTGGAAAGACGAATGCGAGGGAAGCAGACATGTAACAAGCCCCTAATGATCTTGTCGTCGGAGAAATGACGTCCGCCTTGAGGGGACGCAAGAAACTGACAGTTGGATGGCCCGATCAGTCGAGCGGTCACATTTAAGCATTGTCCGACAAAAACGCCTAAGACAACAAATCCTCCAGACGACCGTGAAGCCGCTCCGGAAGGTTCTCCTGAATTTCAATCAGCGCGCGCTGGATGGCACTTTGAAATCCCTGGACGCCGGCAGCACCGTGACTCTTCACCACGATCCCTTGCAAGCCGAGGAAACTGGCGCCGTTGTGTCGCGCAGGCGCCAGTTCGGCCTGCAAGCGCTTCATCAGCGGCAAGGCCAGCGCCCCCACCATGCGCGATGCGAGGTTTTGCCTGAACAAGGCTTCGATGCGCCCGGCAATCATGGTCGCCAGGCCCTCGCTGGATTTGAGCAGGATGTTACCGACGAAACCGTCACACACCACCACATCCGCTTCGCCCCGGTAGACGCCGTCACCTTCGACAAAACCGATGTAATTGATGCCCTTGGCATTCTGTAACAACGTTGCCGCCAGCTTGACCTGCTGATTGCCCTTGATGTCTTCGGTACCAATGTTCAGCAACGCCACCCGCGGGCTAGCGATACCCAGGGTCTGCGCCGCTACCGACCCCATCACCGCAAATTGCAGCAGATGCTCGGCAGTGCAATCGACATTGGCGCCCAGGTCGAGCAACTGGCAGAAGCCTTTCTCTGTCGGAATCGCCGCAACCATGGCCGGCCGGTCGATGCCCGGCAAAGTCTTGAGCACGAACCGCGACAGCGCCATCAGCGCCCCGGTATTACCAGCACTGACACAGGCCTGAGCTTTGCCATCACGCAGCAACTCGAGTGCCACGCGCATCGACGAATCAGGCTTGCCACGCAAGGCCTGGGCAGGCTTTTCGTCCATGCCTATGACTTCACTCGCGGGGGCAATCGACAGGCGTGCGCGATCCACAGCCGAATGGCCTGCGATCAATTCTTCAAGGAGGGAGGGTTGACCGACGAGGGTCAGGTGCAGCGAGGGGGTAGCAGACAGGCAAGCAAGGCTGGCCTGAACAATGCTGCGGGGACCGAAGTCCCCGCCCATTGCGTCAATCGCGATGACTTGAGCGGACAAGTGATTACTCGTCAGCGCCCTTGTCGATCACTTTACGGCCACGGTATACGCCTTCTGGCGATACGTGGTGACGCAGGTGAACTTCACCGGTGGTTTTTTCTACAGACAGGGTGCTAGCCTCGAGAGCGTCGTGCGAACGGCGCATGTCACGGGCGGAGCGGGATTTTTTGTTCTGCTGAACAGCCATAATTGATTAACTCCTAAACGTTTGGGTCACGCTTTAACTGCGCCAATACACTGAACGGGTTGGACCGCGTTACCTCGTCCTCGCTCGGTTCGGGCTCATCGAGACCCGCCGGCTGCTGGCATTCTTCCGGATGATGAGCAGGCACAATGGGCAAGGCGAGCAGAAGCTCCTCCTCGATCAGTGACTGCAGATCCAATGGATCTTCGCCCAGTTCCAGCACGTCATAACCTTTCGGCAACGACTGGGTATTCGCACCCTCCTTCACCACAGCGTAACTGCATTCGCTATGGATCGGCAGGGTGACCAGCTCAAGACAACGCTGGCAAACCATTTTGACTTCAGTGTCGATAAAACTGTGGATGACCACAGATTTACGTTCATCTCGTTCAAAAACGAATTTCGCCTGCACCGTACCGACATTGTCGGAAAGCGGGTCGCAGAGTCTCTCCAAATCGGCCAGCAGCATTTCACCTTGAAGGGTGGTGCCACGATCAGCCAATTTGCGCGGGTCAACGTGAGGTGGAATCGGGTCATTCAACATAGGCGCAGCATTATAGGGATGCCCCCGCCCATGTCAAAGGAAATTCAGCCCTGTCCGTCACTTGCAAGCCCCGCTAGAATTCGCGCCTGCCTTATGGAGACGTGCAATGCTGCCTTTATTACTTGCTTCCAGCTCGGCGTACCGCCGGGAATTACTGGCCCGCTTGCAGCTGCCATTCACTTGCAGCTCGCCTGACATCGATGAAAGCCATCGACCTGACGAGCCTGCCATCGACCTGGTCAAACGCCTCGCCGAGCAGAAAGCACGGGCACTGGCCGACAGCCATACCGCTCATCTGATTATCGGCTCCGATCAGGTCGCGGTACTGGGCAACTGCATCATCGGCAAGCCCCACACCTTCGAAAAAGCCCGGGAACAACTGTTGGCCAGCAGCGGCACCAGCGTGACCTTCCTCACCGGTTTGGCGCTGCTGAACAGCCAGACCGGCCACTGCCAGGTCGACTGCATTCCATTCACGGTACACATGCGCACGCTCGACGCGGCGCGCATCGAGCGCTATCTGCACGCAGAACAGCCCTACGACTGCGCTGGCAGCTTCAAGGCCGAAGGATTGGGCGTGAGCCTGTTTCAGAGCACCGAAGGGCCTGATGCCACCAGCCTGATCGGCCTGCCGCTGATTCGCTTGATCGACATGCTGCTCGCAGAGGGCGTGCAAATCCCCTGATCACCCCACCTTGCAGGCAAGCTTGCTGGCGATCCTACTTGTAGCCTGATCGCCGGCAAGCCAGCTCCCGCAGGGTTACGTGAGATGACAAAAAAACCGGCAATGGCCGGTTTTTTTGTACATTCGAAAAATCAGCGCAGCGACGGACCGTTAAACCCCATCCACATTGCCAGATGCTCAGCCACGCTGGCCCCGAGTTTTTTCGAGAAGCGATCGAAAGGCGACTCCTGGACAGTGAAGTCCACCAATTCCTTCTCGCCGATCACATCCCGCGCAACCGAACTGGCATTGCCCATGCCATCGATCAGCCCCAGCGGCAGCGCCTGCTCCCCCGACCAGACCAGGCCGGAGAACAGCTCCGGATGCTCCTTGTCCTTCAGGCGATCGCCACGCCCCACCTTGACGCTGTTGATGAACTGTTTATGGGTGGTGTCGAGCACGCCCTGCCAGAATGCGGTCTCTTCAGGCTTTTGCGGCTGGAAGGGATCAAGGAACGACTTGTGCTCGCCAGAGGTGTAGGTGCGGCGCTCGACGCCAAGCTTCTCCATGGTTCCGACAAAACCATAACCGGCCGCCGTCACGCCAATGGAGCCGACCAGGCTCGCCTTGTCGGCGTAGATCTGATCTGCCGCACTGGCGATGTAGTAAGCGCCGGAAGCCCCCAGATCGGAAATCACCGCGTACAGCTTGATGTCCGGATGCAGGGCGCGCAGACGGCGGATCTCGTCGTAGACATAACCCGACTGCACCGGACTGCCACCCGGGCTGTTGATGCGCAGGATGACACCCTTGACCTTTTCATCCTCGAAGGCCGCTCGCAGGCTGCCGACGACATTGTCAGCACTGGCCGGTTCCTTGTCGGCGATCACGCCGGTGATATCGATCAACGCCGTGTAGTTGGTACTGCGCGTCGCGGCTTTTTCCATGTCCATCAACGGCGTGAACAGCAGCAGCGCGCCAAACAGGTACACGAAGGTCAACAACTTGAAGAAAATCCCCCAGCGCCGAGACCTGCGCTGCTCCTGCACACTGGCCAGCAGCGTCTTTTCCAGCAGCTTCCAGCTTTTCTCGTCACCGCTCTCTGCGCTCGCCTCGGCGGGCGCCTTCCATTCGTCGGCCATGCCATCTACCCCTGCAAAAACGTATTAAGCCCGCTGACTCAGCCAGGCATGCAATTGTGAAAAACGGTCAATGGCCAGACGCGGCTCGAACAGCTTCAGCGCCTCGATCGATTGAGCGCCATAGCTGACCGCCACCGAATCCATGCCGGCATTACGCGCCATCTGCAAATCGAACGATGAATCGCCGACCATCAACGCCTGCTCCGGGCGAACCTCGCAATGGGCGAGGATCTGCTCAAGCATCAACGGATGGGGCTTGCTGGCGGTTTCGTCCGCCGCGCGGGTGATATCGAAATAATTTTCCCAGCCATGGGATTTCAGCACCCGATCCAGACCACGACGAGCCTTGCCCGTCGCCACTGCCAAATGATACCCCTCCTCCCTGAACGCCTCGAGCGACTCGACCACTCCTTCAAACAAAGGCGAAGGCACCGCCTCCGAGGCGATGTAGTGGTCGGCATAGTGCTGGCGGAACGCTACAAGCTCGGTATCGCCGATTTCGGGATACAACGTGCGGATGGCTTCCGGCAGACCCAGGCCGATGATGCCCTTGACGGCAAAATCATCGCGCAACTCAAACCCCGAACGCTCGGATGCCACGTGCATCGCCTCGACAATCCGACCAATGGAATCAGCCAGGGTGCCATCCCAATCAAAAATCAGCAGCTTGTAGTCAGATGGGCGCACTCAATCGCTCCACGGTCTTGGCCCACATCTCGTCGACTGGCGCCGAAAGCTTCAGTTCGCCACCATCCGGCAACGGCACGGTCAGCATGTAGGCGTGCAGGAACAAGCGCTTGCCGCCCAGATCGCGGATCTCCTTGCTGAAACCCTCTTCGCCGTATTTGGTATCGCCAGCGATGCAATGCCCGGCGTGCAAGGTATGCACACGGATCTGGTGAGTCCGACCGGTAATCGGCTTGGCTTCGATCAAGGTGGCAAAGTCGCCGAAGCGACGCAGGACCTTGAACACGGTCACGGACTCCTTGCCCTCCTCTTCGTCGACCTCGACCATGCGCTCGCCGGAGCGCAGATTGCTCTTGCCCAGCGCTGCACGGACTTGCTTGATCGAGCTTGCCCAATTGCCACGGACCAGTGCCATGTAGCGCTTGTCGACGCCATCACCGCGCAACGCGGTGTGCAAGTGGCGCAACATGCTGCGCTTCTTGGCGATCATCAGCAGGCCGGACGTGTCACGGTCGAGACGGTGTACCAGTTCGAGTTCCTTGCAATCAGGGCGCAACTGACGGAAAGCTTCGATGACACCGAACGTCAGGCCGCTACCGCCATGGACAGCGATGCCGGCAGGCTTGTTGATCACGATCAGCGCCTTGTCTTCGTAGACAATCGAGGCCTCGAGGCGCTGCAGCAGGCCTTGTGCCAGCGGCACCGGCTCGTCTCGCTCAGGCACGCGAACCGGCGGCACGCGCACGATGTCGCCGGCCTGAAGCTTGTACTCGGGCTTGATCCGCCCCTTGTTCACGCGCACTTCGCCTTTACGCAAAATGCGGTAAATCAAGGTCTTGGGCACGCCTTTGAGCCGGGCGAGAAGGAAGTTATCAATGCGTTGGCCGGCATATTCCGGCGAGACCTCAAGCAGTTGTACGCCTGGAGTCGGGGGGGTAGTCGTCGTCATGCCGCGAATGATAACAATTTTTTATGGAATTGAAGCACTTAATCATTGCTGCTATAGTCGCGAACGCCGCCAAAAGCGGCCTGGACAGTGGTACAACGGTCAAAAACCGACCCTGACCAACGCAATTCACCAGGACGCGAGGCCGTCCTACGGGGCTTTTGCTACGTAACGGTGGAGTTTGCAGGTGTAACGAGCGCAGGTGACATGAGGCCTGAATCAAGCCGTAAAGCAGAGTTTCCACTCCCTTGCGAGCCAATATTCACGGCCAGTTCACAAAGTGCAGTCAGCTGCTGATGACCCCGAGCGAATGCTTCGGAAACAACGCCTAAATTAGCCATGATGCGTGACCTCCCCTTTCGGAGCTCACGGTAAATGCCAACCCGCTGCGGATTCTGCGCGCGGCAGCACCCGAATTATCAGGGATACGTGTAGGGTGGAGATGCACAACCGCTGGACTGTGTAGCAATAGGCTTTATCAAGACGCTTCATCTCGTCCACAGCCGCCGGTTGATTCCTCCTCCTGACTGAGTGCTTAAGTAGCCACAGCAAGCAGGACGCGTACGTCGCGATGAAGGCCCACATTGGCCGGACTTCGCTGGACACGGGAATGGCCAACCACTCCCGACGCACCTGACACCGACCATGAGAAGTCGTGTGTGCCGAACGCCGTTTCCGGCAGCCCGGAAACCGACGGTACTACATGAAAAGAATGCTGATTAACGCAACTCAACCCGAAGAGTTGCGTGTTGCACTGGTAGACGGCCAGCGCCTCTACGACCTGGACATCGAATCCGGTGCACGCGAGCAGAAGAAGGCCAACATCTATAAAGGCCGGATTACTCGCATCGAACCAAGCCTTGAGGCTGCCTTTGTCGATTTCGGCTCCGAGCGCCACGGCTTCCTGCCCCTCAAAGAAATCTCCCGCGAATACTTCAAGAAAGCCCCTGAAGGCCGCGTCAACATCAAGGACGTCCTGAGCGAAGGCCAGGAAGTCATCGTTCAGGTGGAAAAAGAGGAACGTGGCAACAAGGGCGCAGCCCTGACCACTTTCATCAGTCTGGCCGGTCGTTACCTGGTGCTGATGCCGAACAACCCGCGTGCCGGCGGTATCTCCCGTCGCATCGAAGGCGAAGAGCGCAATGAACTGCGCGAAGCGCTGAACGGCCTGGTTGCCCCGGCCGACATGGGTCTGATCGTGCGCACTGCCGGCCTTGGCCGCAGCAGCGAAGAAATGCAGTGGGACCTCGACTACCTGCTGCAACTGTGGACCGCCATCAAAGAAGCGTCGCTGGATCGCTCCGCGCCATTCCTGATCTATCAGGAAAGCAACGTGATCATCCGCGCCATCCGCGATTACCTGCGCCAGGACATCGGCGAAGTGCTGATCGACAGCGTTGAAGCCCAGGACGAAGCCCTGACCTTCATCCGCCAGGTGATGCCGCAGTACGCCAGCAAGATCAAGCTGTACGAAGACAGCGTGCCGCTGTTCAACCGTTTCCAGATCGAAAGCCAGATCGAGACCGCTTTCCAGCGCGTCGTCGAGCTGCCTTCCGGCGGTTCCATCGTCATCGATCCGACCGAAGCCCTGGTGTCCATCGACATCAACTCGGCGCGCGCCACCAAAGGCAGCGACATCGAAGAGACCGCACTGCAGACCAACCTTGAAGCCGCCGAAGAAATCGCCCGTCAGTTGCGCCTGCGCGACATCGGCGGCCTGATCGTCATCGACTTCATCGACATGACCCCTGCCAAGAACCAGCGCGCCGTGGAAGAGAAAGTCCGCGAATGCCTGGAAGCCGACCGCGCTCGCGTGCAAGTCGGTCGCATCTCGCGCTTCGGCCTGCTGGAAATGTCCCGTCAGCGCCTGCGTCCATCGCTTGGCGAAAGCAGCGGCATCGTTTGCCCGCGTTGCAACGGCACCGGCATCATTCGTGACGTTGAATCGCTGTCCCTGGCGATCCTGCGCCTGATCGAAGAAGAAGCCCTGAAAGACCGCACCGCCGAAGTTCGCGCCCAGGTGCCGATCCCGGTCGCTGCGTTCCTGCTCAACGAAAAACGCAACTCGATCACCAAGATCGAACTGCGCACCCGTGCCCGTATCGTCATCCTGCCGAACGATCACCTGGAAACGCCGCACTTCGAAGTTCAGCGCCTGCGTGACGACAGCCCGGAAGCTGCCACCAACCAGTCCAGCTACGAAATCGCCGCTGCCGCTGCCGAAGTCGAAGAAGTCCAGCCAGCTGCCGCGACCCGTACCCTGGTTCGCCAGGAAGCCGCGGTCAAGACCGCGCCGGCCCGCGCCAACGCTCCTGTTCCGACTGAAGTCGTTGCTGCCCCGGTTGCTGCACCAGCCACCGTGCCGGAGCCAAGCCTGTTCAAAGGCCTGGTGAAGTCCCTGGTCAGCCTGTTCGCCACCAAGGAAGAGCCTGCGGCTCCAGTTGTGGTTGAAAAACCGGCGAGCGAGCGTCCGGCCCGCAACGAAGAGCGTCGCAACGGTCGCCAGCAAAGCCGCAACCGTAACGGTCGCCGCGACGAAGAGCGCAAGCCTCGCGAAGAACGTGCACCGCGTGAAGAACGCGCACCACGTGAGCCACGCGAAGAGCGTCAGCCACGGGAAGTTCGCGAGCCTCGCGAGACCCGTGAAGAGACTCCGGCAGTAGCCCGTGAAGAACGCGCACCACGCGCTCCGCGTGAAGAGCGTGCTCCGCGTGCCCCGCGTGAAGACCGCAAGCCACGTGGCGAGCGTGAAGAGCGCGTGCGCGAACTGCGCGAGCCTCTGGATGCCGCTCCGGCCGTTGTTGCTGCTGCCGCCGCTGTTGTCGCTGAAGAGCGTCCAGCCCGTCAGCCACGTGAAGAACGTGCTCCACGCCCACCGCGTGAAGAGCGTCAGCCACGTGCCGAACAAGCCGCTGCTGCCGTCGCCGAAGAAGAACTGACCACAAGCGAAGAGCAACTGCAGGAAGACGGTCAGGACAGCGCCGAAGGCGATCGTCCACGCCGCCGCTCCCGTGGCCAGCGTCGTCGCAGCAACCGTCGCGAGCGTCAACGTGATGCCAATGGCAACGTGATTGAGGGTTCGGAAGAATCCGAGTCCGGCGAAGCCAGCGAAACCGCCGCCACCAGCGAAGCGCCAAGCACTGCCGATCTGGCCGCCGGCCTGGCTGTTACCGCCGCTGTTGCCAGCAGCGTGATCAGCGCGCCAGCCGAAGCCCAGGCTAACGAGCAAGCCGAACGCGCCACTGCTTCTACCCAGGAAACCGCTCCGGTCGAAGCGCCAGTCGTTGAAGCGACTACGCCGGTAGAAGTGACCGCATCGCCGGAAATCGAAGTCGCCCCTGCACCTCAGGCACAACCTGTGTTCGAGGCCGCCGCCGAGCCAGCTCCAGTGGTTGAAGCACCTGCCGTGGTTGCAGAACCGGTTGTCGAGACCGTGACTGAAACCGTGACCGAGACTGTGCGTGAAGTTCGCGAAGAGCAGACCGCGTTCAACTGGGTGGCGGAGCCTTCCGTAGCCGAAACGCCAGCGCCTGCGCCGGTTGCAGAGGCCGAAGTAGCTCAAGCCATGGTCTCCGAGCCTGTGGTTGCTGCTGCAGAGCCGGCTCCAGCACCAGAACCAGCGATTGAAGCGCCAGTCGTCGAAGCGCCGGTTGTTGCCGAAGCTCCAGCACCTGTGGCCGAAGCAGCCCCTGCCAGCGCCCTGACGCCAAGCGGCCGTGCACCTAACGATCCGCGTGAAGTGCGTCGCCGCAAGCGTGAAGCCGAACGCCTGCAGAAGGAAGCCGAACTGGCTGGCGCTGCAGCTCCGGTTGCCGAAGTGGTCGAGGCAGCACCTGCCCCGGTTGCAGAAGCCGCTGTTGAGTCGGTGATCGACGAAGCACCTCGCTCCGTTCAGGAAGCCGTAGAGCAACAGGAACAAGCCCTGGAAAAAGAACACGAGCCTAAACCTCTCGTCTGATTCCATCGGCCACTAAAAAGCCCCGCCTGGTGACCCAGGCGGGGCTTTTTTATGATGCAATTCGTCCACACATTCACCGCGAATCCCCCCTGCTCGCTCCTACAGGGAATCGGTGTTTACAGGAAGGTCAGCTTTTCCGGGACATCCACGTCCCATAGCACTCCCGGGTCATCCACTGCCACCTCTACCACCCGCCCCTGCGCAAACAGCGGTTTGGCGCCACGATCTCCCGACAGCGCCATCAATCCTGCGGCAAAGTCGCGCCCGAACCCGACCGGATGCCCGTACTCACCATTCTGTACCGGCACGCTGATACTGTCGTGGCTAATCCCCACCAGCACTTGCTCGACGCTGGACGGCAGAATAAATGGCATATCCCCCAGCACCATCAACCAGCCATCGAGTTGCGCGCACTCAGCGACGCCCGCAGCAATGCTGTCGCCCATGCCGGACGATTCGATCAACACAATCTCGCAGCCATAGGCCTGGGCCATGCGAATGACCTGAGGGCGGTCAGCAGTGGTTACCAGCACACGCTTGTCGAGAGCGGGTGGCAGATTCCTCAGAACGTGCTCGATGACAGATCGAACTGCACCGTCGCGACCGGGGCAATCGGCCAGTAATTTGTCCTTGTCGGCTCCGGCAACCTGACGAAAGCGACTGCCCTGCCCCGCTGCCAACACAATGACGCCGATGGATTCGGTCATACACGCTCCTGCAACGGTTTCTTCTGTTTCAGTTCGACACCATTTTTGATCGCCACGATTTCCGCCATTAGCGACAGGGCGATTTCCGCCGGGTTATGGCTGCCGATGTGCAAACCGATCGGCCCATGCAAACGATCAATGGCCTGTGGCGACAAGCCCAGTTGAGCCAGATTTTCCCGGCGCTTCTGGCTGTTGACCCGCGAACCCAATGCGCCGACGTAGAACGCCCTGGAGTCGAGCGCCGTGAGCAACGCCATATCATCCAGGCGCGGGTCGTGAGTCAGTGCCACGATGGCCGTGCGCTCATCGGCCAGGATATTCAGCACCGCCTCGTCGGGCATGCCCGAGACAAAACGACCGTGCTGTTCTTCCCAGCCGTAGACAAACTCGGTGCGCGGATCGCAGATCAGCACCTCGAAATCGAGTAATCGCGCCATTTCGGCGACGTATCGGGACAACTGCCCCGCACCGATCAGCAACAGACGCCAGCGCGGACCGTAGATTGCACGCAAGGTCTGGCCGTCAAAGGTCAACAGGTCGGTTTTGCCAGCGGGCTGCAATACCACTTCGCCCGTCGCCAGGTTCAGCTCACGGGCAACAATTTCATGGGCCTCGCAACGGGCCAGCAATTGCTCGACCCAATCGGCCTCGCCGATACGCTCCTCGGTCAGGCGCAAGGTGCCACCGCAAGGCAGACCGAATCGAGCGGCCTCCTCGCGGGTCACGCCGTAGGTGATCAGCTCCACCGGCGGCCCATCCGGGGTAATTCGCCCGTCGTGCAGGCGGGCGATCAGGTCATCCTCGACACAACCGCCGGAGACCGACCCGATCACCACACCGTCTTCACGCAAGGCCAGCATCGCCCCCGGCGCCCGGGGCGCGGTGCCCCAGGTTTCGACCACGCTGTACAGCATCACGCGCTGCCCGGCACGGCGCCATTGCAGCACGCTGCGCAGGACATTCAGGTCGGCGCTGTCCATCAAGCCTGCGCCTTTTGCCAGCCCGACAGCTGATAACGCACCGGCAGATCACGGATGCGTTTGCCGGTGGCGGCAAAAATGGCATTGCACAGTGCCGGCGCAATCGGCGGCACACCCGGCTCACCGACGCCCCCCAACGGCACGTCGCCCGGCGGCGTCACCAGATGCACGGCAACCTCTTTTGGCGCCAGGGACATACGCGCCACTTCATACATATGGAAGTTGTCCTGTTGGACCTTGCCATCCTTGAAGCTGATTTCCCCCAGCACCGCATTGCCCAGGCCCATGACACAGGCACCCTCGAATTGCGCGCGAATGCGCTCGGGATTGATTTGCGGCCCGCAATCGACGGCGATGTCCGCCTTGTGCACGATCAAGGTACCGTCGTCCTTGACTTCGACTTCGATCACCGCCGCCACATAGGTGACGAAACTGTAATGCACCGCCAGGCCCAAGCCTCGACCTTTGGGCAGTTCGCGCCCCCAACCGGCGGCTTTGGCCGCGGTTTCCAACACCGTGCGCAGGCGAGCAGTATCGATCGGGTAACGCTCGGGAGACTCGCCGTAGTTCCACTCCTCGCTCAAGGTACGTGGATCAATCTTACGGTCCGGGCCGAGCAGTCTGATCTGGTACTTGAGCGGATCTTCCCCGGCCTTGTGCGCCAGTTCATCGATGAAGCTCTGAATCGCGAAGCCGTGGGGAATGTTCGACACCGAGCGATACCAGCCGACCCGCGTGTGCACCGTCGCTTCAGGGTTTTCCAGGCGAATGTTGGGAATCGCATACGCCATGTTGGTAAAGCCCATGCCCAGCTCGAAAGCGGCCTCGTGGTTCATGCCCGGCGCGAACAGCGCGGTGATGCTCGGCGCCACCGTACGGTGCAACCAGCCGGATGGCAGGCCATCCTTGTTCAGGCTGGCCTTGAGGTATTCGGCCGACACTGTATGGAAGTAGGAACAGTGGATGTCGTCTTCACGGGTCCATTGCACCCGCACCGCCTTACCGGGGAACTCCTTGGCAAGAATGGCCGCTTCAATGATGAAATCGGGTTTGGACTTGCGCCCGAAACCGCCGCCCAGCAGCGTGACATTGAGCGTTACGTTATCAAATGGGATACCCAGTCGTTCGCCAATGCGCGTGCGGCTGACCTGCGGCGCCTGACTGGGACCCCAGGCCTCACAAACCCCGTCCTTGTACCGCGCGATGGCGACCATCGGTTCCATCGGCGATTGCGACAGGTGTGGCAGATAGTAGGACGCCTCCAACGTACTGGCCGCGCTGGTCATGGCCTCGTCGATATTGCCGGTGTTGCGCACCACTTTGCCGGGCTTGAGCGAGGCGGCTTCAAGCTCCTTGCGGTAGGCAATCGAGTCGTAACTGGCATTGGGACCGTCATCCCATTCGATCTTCAGTGCCTCGCGACCCTTGATCGCCGCCCAGGTGTTGCTAGCCACCACGGCAACACCACCCAGGGGCTGAAACTCCGATGGCAGTGGCCGACTTTCAATCTGCAGCACCTTGACCACACCTGGGACTTTCATCGCCGCACTGGCATCGAAGGTCTTGACCTTGCCGCCATACACCGCAGGCCGGGCAATGGTGGCAAACAACATGCCGTCGAAATGCACATCGGCGCCGTACACCGCGCGGCCGTTGACGATGTCCTCGCCGTCGATGGCTTTGGTGCCTTCCTTGCCGATGTAGCGAAACTCCGAGGCTTGCTTGAGTTTCAAGCTGTCGCGGGGCGGTACGGCCAAGGCGCCGGCAGCGGCGGCCAAAACACCGTAATCGAGTTCACGACCGCTCGGTTTGTGAATGACTTTATGCAGTTGCGCATGGCACTCACCGACAGGCACTTTCCACTGATCGGCAGCGGCCTGCTCCAGCATGGTTCGCGCAGCGGCACCGCAGCGGCGCATCGGCTCGTACCAGTGGCGCATGCTGCGCGAGCCGTCAGTGTCCTGGTTGCCGAAGCGTACCTCGTCGCCCGGTGCCTGTTGCACTTTGACCCGCGCCCAATCGGCTTCCAGCTCATCGGCCACCACCATGGTCAGGCTGGTGCGCACGCCCTGACCCATTTCCGAACGGTTGCAGACCACCGTCACCGTGCCATCGGCGGCGATGCTGACGTAGACCTTGGGATCATCGACCCAGCCATGGGGCATACCTTCGGCGCCGAACTTCTTGTCTTTTTCTTCGGCAAACGCATCCTGCCAACCCCAACTTGCGGCGATGACCAGCGCACTGGTAGCGCCCACGCCTTTGAGGAAACCGCGACGACTGAGATTGCTCAGGGCGAAATCATTTGGCAACCGATTCATGCCTTGGCCTCCTTCAGGTGGGTGGAGGCCTGACGGATAGCCGTCTTGATGCGGTTGTAAGTGCCGCAGCGACAGATGTTGCCAACCATCGCCTCTTCTATCTGTGCGTCGCTGGGGTCCGGGTTGGTTTTGAGCAGTGCAGTGGCCGACATGATTTGCCCGCCCTGGCAGAAACCGCATTGGGCAACCGCCGTGTCGAGCCAGGCTTGCTGTACGACTTTACCGACCGGATCGGCGTTCAGGTTTTCGATGGTGGTGACGTTCTGCCCCACTACCGAGCCGATCGGCGTGATGCAACTGCGCGCCGGAGCGCCTTCGATATGAATGGTACAGGCGCCGCACAGACCAAGACCGCAGCCGAACTTGGTGCCGTTGTAACCGGCCACGTCGCGGATTGCCCAGAGCAGCGGCATGTCTTCGGTGACGTCGAGCGAATGGTCTTGACCGTTGAGTTTCAGGGTAATCATGGGCACGCCCGCATAGTATGAGGTTATGGGGTCGAGCAATCTGCCGCTTTTGCCAAGCGGTTCGGGTATCGCAGATCGACTCAGGCTGATGGGCTCTCTTGTACGGACGAACTCGTCCGGACCGGGCCTTTGGTAGAGCAAATGCTTGATCGTCAGGTCGCCGGATTAACCCGGTATTAACAAAAAAGCCCTGCACAATTGAGTTTGTGCAGGGCTTTTGGATCAGTCTTGAGAGCTTAGCCTCAATACCGATTAGGCTCCATTTCCAATTCGACCTGGAAACGATCTGCAACGTCTTTCTGTATGCGCTGCGCAAGGTCCAGCAACTGCAGACCGGTCGCATCGCCATAGTTGACCAGCACCAGCGCCTGCAACTTGTGTACGCCTGCGTCGGCTTCGCGGAAGCCTTTCCACCCGGCCCGTTCGATCAGCCAGCCAGCGGCCAGTTTCATCTGCCCGTCGGCTTGGGCATAGGCCACCAGGTCGGGGTATTCACCCTTCAGACGTGCGGCCAGTTCGCCGGACACCAGGGGGTTCTTGAAGAAGCTGCCGGCATTGCCAAGCACGGCCGGGTCTGGAAGCTTTTCGCTGCGAATGCTGCAGATCGCCTGGCTGACATCGCTGGCGGTGGGATGCTCGATGCCTTGCTCGGTCAGGCGCTGACGCACCGGGCCGTATTCCAGGTGCAAATGTGCAGCGCGGTCGAGGGTGAAACGCACACGCAGGATCAACCAGCGTCCCGGGTCCTGTTTGAACAGGCTGTCGCGGTAGGCGAAGTTACACTCCTCCAGGCTGAAGTCGCGAAGCTCGCCGCTATGGCGATCCAGAGCAGTAAGGCCGGCGAACACATCCTTGATCTCGACGCCATAGGCACCGATGTTCTGCATCGGTGCCGCGCCAACAGTACCCGGGATCAGGCTTAGATTCTCCAGGCCGGACAACCCCTGTGCCAGGGTGTGCTGGACGAACGGATGCCAAGGCTCGCCCGCCTGCGCTTCAATCACCACCTTGCTGCCGTCATCGCTCAATACGCGAATCCCGCGCGTGGCCATGCGCAACACCAGCGCCTCGATATCGGCGGTCAGCAACAAGTTGCTGCCGCCACCGATGACCAGCACCGGCACCTTGTGTTCCAGCCCGTAGGCCAGGGCTTCGCGCACATCCGCGTCGCTATGGGCCTCGGCAAACCAGCGCGCCTGGACGTCCACGCCAAAGCTGTTGAACGGCTTGAGCGAAACCTGTGACCGAACCTGCAAACTCATAACCGTCCCTTCAATTCGATCACCAACAGATCGCTGGCGCGCTCGATCAAGTCGAGCACCTGCTCAAAACCCTGGTCGCCGTCATAGTACGGGTCCGGGACTTCATCGATTGGCGACTGATAACGGCGCAGGAACAAATCCAGCTCAGCCTTGCCCTTGGGCGGCTGCAAGGCCTTGAGGTTGCGCAGGTTGCTGTTATCCATCGCCAGGATCAGGTCGTACGTGGCGAAATCGGCGCGGCTCACTTGCCGGGCACGCTGGGCAGACAAATCGTAGCCACGCAGCTTTGCCGCCGCCTGGCTGCGCCTGTCCGGTGCCTTGCCGACGTGCCAGTCGCCGGTGCCGGCGGAAGCGACTTCGACCTGCGTGGCCAGCCCCGCTTCGCGCAGCTTATGCCGCAGCACCCCTTCGGCCGTGGGAGAACGGCAGATGTTGCCCAGGCAGACAAACAGAACCCGCATCAGGCCTCCAGCAGGCGACGAACGCGCTCGAGGTCTTCAACGGTATCAACGCCGGTTGGCGGCGCGATCAATGCATCGGCGACGTGAATCCGCACACCGTGCCACAGGGCACGCAGCTGCTCCAGCGATTCGGTGTTTTCCAGCCAGCACGGGCCCCAGCTGACAAAGTCATGCAGGAAACCGGCGCGGTAGGCATAGATGCCGATATGGCGGCGATACGGCACGCCTTCCGGCAGCTGCTCGCGGCTTTTCGCGAAGGCATCCCGCGCCCAGGGCAAGGTAGCGCGACTGAACGTCAGTGCCAGCCCGTTGAGGTCGCTGACGACCTTGACCACGTTGGGATTGAACAGGGTTTCCACGTCTTCGATCGGCTCGGCCAACGTGGCCATGCGCGCCTCGGTGTGGGCAGCCAGGTTGGCGGCCACCTGATCGATCACGCTCGGCGGAATCAGCGGCTCGTCGCCCTGAACGTTGACCACGATGGCATCGGCGGCCAGTCCCAGCTTCGACGCCACTTCAGCCAGGCGATCGGTACCGGAATTGTGATCTTCTCGGGTCAGCACCACTTCGGCGCCGAAACCTTTGCAGGCCTCGACTATTCGCGCATCGTCCGTGGCCACGACCACACGCTCGGCACTGCTTTTGCTCGCCTGCTCCCAGACGTGCTGGATCATCGGCTTGCCGGCAATCAGCAGCAGCGGCTTGCCCGGCAGACGGGTAGAGGCATAACGCGACGGAATGACGACGGTAAAGGCGGTGGTCATTTATCCAGACGCTCATCGGTGGTCAGGGTGCGCGCTTCGGATTCGAGCATCACCGGGATGCCGTCACGAATCGGGTAGGCCAGGCCGGCGCCCTTGCTGATCAGCTCGGTCTTGTCGGCGCTGAGTTTGAGCGGGCCTTTGCAGACCGGGCAAGCGAGGATGTCGAGCAATTTGGTGTCCATGAGCATTCCCTGGATAAAAACGGATTTAAGGCAAAAGACGATTCGGCAACAGGCGCATCAGCTGCGTATCGAACCAGGCCACAAAGGCCGGTGATGGCACAGCATCGACCGCCAGGTACCACCAATCGGCGGCGGCGAAGGCACGGCACTTCACCGCGTCCTTTTCCGTCATCACCAACGGCAATGACGGCGTGAAATTCAAGGCCTGCACACTGTATTCAGCGTGGTCGGCAAATGCGTGGGGTACAGGCTGCCAGTGTAGCGTTTCGAGGGTGTTGAAGAAACGTTGCGGATTGCCGATCCCGGCCACCGCATGCACGGCTTGTCCCGCCGGGAAATGGTCAAGTGGGCGGCGTTCGCCACTGTTCAGGTTGACCAGCGCGGTGGGTTGCAGCTGGAAGGCAAAGCCATCGTTGCGGTCAGCGTTGGCTCCGTTGTAGAGCACCGCGTCTACGCTTTGCAGGCGCTCGACCGGCTCGCGCAAGGGCCCGGCCGGCAGGCAGCGGCGGTTGCCCAGGCCACGGGCGGCGTCGATCAAGACCAGTTCCAGGTCGCGGGCCAGGCGGTAATGCTGCATGCCGTCGTCGGACAGAATCAGGTCCAGCGGTTCACTGGCCAGCAGCGCTTTGACGGCGTTGCTGCGATTGGGATCAATCATTAACGGCACACCGGTACGCTGGACAATCAGCAGCGGTTCATCGCCGGCAACGTCGGCGCCCTGCTGGGCCTCGACCCGCCACGGCAACTGCGGCGGTTTGGCGCCGTAGCCCCGACTGACCACCCCCACCCGCAGGCCACTGCGCTGGCAATGCTGGATCATCCACAAGATCAGCGGCGTCTTGCCGGTGCCACCCACGGTGATATTGCCGACCACGATCAACGGCACGGGTGGCTGATAGATCTCGCCCTCACCGGCCAGGAAGCGCTTGCGCTTGTTGATGACCACGCGCCGGTACAACCACTCCAGAGGCTGCAACAGTTTCAGGGCCGGATGACCTGCGTACCAGGCGGCGAGCAATCGATCGGACATGGCCATCAGGGCGCGGGCGGCGCCGCCTCGACAGTGGTCATGCGCAAATGGCTGAAACCGAGCTTGCCGGCGGCATCCATGGCGGTGATGACGGACTGATGCTGGGTCTTGCCGTCAGCGCTGATGGACAGCGGCCGGCTGGTATCGCCATTGGCCTCTTTTTGCAGCGCATCCATCAGCGAAGCGAGGTCGCTTTTCGGCAGGATCTGGTTGTTCACCGAGAACACGCCGTCCGCGCTGATGGTGATGTCCACCGGCTTGCTCTGGTCTTCGGCCGGTGAGCCGGTGACCGCTTCCGGAAGATCGACGCGCAGCTGGGTTTCACGGGTAAAGGTGGTGGTCACGACAAAAAACAGCAGCAGGATAAACACCACGTCGATCAGCGACGCGAGATTGATGTCCACCGTTTCCCGAGGTTTGCGGCGGAATTTCACGCTTTGCTCCCGGCCAGGTCCACATCACGGTCGCCCTGCACGACTTCGACCAGCTTGATCGCTTCCTGCTCCATCCCGACCACCAGCTCGTCGATCCGGCGTTGCAGGAAACGGTGGAAGAACACCGCTGGAATACCCACCATCAGGCCGGCGGCCGTGGTGATCAGCGCCTTGGAGATACCACCGGCCAGCACCGAGGCGTTGGTGGTCATGCCGGAACCTGTGAATGCGCTGAAAATGTCGATCATGCCCAGCACCGTGCCCAGCAGGCCCAGCAATGGCGCCATGGCGGCAATAGTGCCAAGGGCGTTGACGTAACGTTCCAGCTCATGGATGACCCGTCCGGCGGCCTCCTCGATGCACTCTTTCATGATCTCGCGACCATGCCTGGAGTTGGCCAGGCCGGCGGCCAGAATTTCGCCCAAGGGCGAGTTGGCGCGCAGTTCCTTGAGTTTGTCCTTATTGAGTTGCTTGTCCTTGATCCAGACCCAGACCTGCCCGAGCAAATGCTCCGGGGTCACGCGACTGGCCCGCAGCGTCCATAGACGCTCGGCGACGATTGCCATGGCCGCGATGGAGCTCAAAATGATCGGCAGCATCATCCAGCCGCCGGATTTGACCAATTCCCACACAGTGACAGTCCCCTCGAAAAAGTTCGCCACTCTAACATAGGGGGTCGGCGCACCGAAGACCGGCATGTCGCATACGGTCGGGCATCGATATTACCGGGTCATGGACTTGAAGGCGGCGGATTGCGCCAGAAGCGCCGTTCCTGGCGCATTGTCCACGGCGCTTCGAAACGCCCCAGTTGCAGATGAATGGCACCCTGCTCGGCGCTGTCATAGATCTGCACACCACGCCTGCGATAGCGCTCCAGCACCGTAGGGTGCGGGTGGCCGAATGAATTGCCCTGCCCCCGGGAAATCAGGACTGCCTTGGGTTGCAATCGCCCGAGCAGGGCCATCGACGACGAACTGCGACTACCGTGATGCGGGGCCTGTAACCAGTCGGTGGGAACGCCAAGGGGGCTGTCGAGCAAAGCCCGCTCAGCCGCGGCGTCGATGTCCCCGCCCAGCAACATTCCCTCGCCACCGGCTTCAATGTGCAGCACGCAGGAGTGTTGATTACTGTCGCCGGCCGACGCCCATTGCCAGAGCTGGAAGTTCACCCCGTCCCACGCCCATTGTCGAGCGCTGTCACAGCCCTCGGCATTCAATCCAGCCGGCAGTCCCTCAGGCTCGCCAGCCATTACCCGCTTGACCCGCAGCCCCCGGGCCACCGCCGGCGCACCGCCAGCATGATCAGCGTGGGCGTGACTGATCAGCATCAGGTCCAACTCGTCCACCCCCAGCTTGCGCAAGGTCGGTAGTACGACTCGCTCGCCCAGATCTGAATCCCCCATACGCGGGCCGGCGTCATATAAAAGCGCGTGGTTGCGGGTTCGCACCAGGATAGCCAGGCCTTGTCCGACATCCAGTTGCCATATTTCAGCGATGCCTGGCGGCAACAGTGGTCGGGGCGGAAAAACCAACAGCAGCAACATCGGCCAGCCCAGCCAGCGCAGCGGCACGCCTTTGGGCATCAGCAGCAGAACGGCGCCCAGCGCACCAATCACCCATGCCCACAGCGGGACTGCGGGCGGGACCCATGCAGGAAGGTGTCCGGCCATCAGACCCAGACCGGTGAACAGCCAGTCGATCAGCCCACCGGCCAGCCACAGCAAGCTCTCCCCTAGCACCGGAATGGGCAACAACAGCGTGCCCAGCAGCGCCGGTGGCAGCACCACCATACTGATCCAGGGCACCGCCAGCAAATTGACCAGCGGCCCACTGAGGCTGATCGGCAGTCCGAGAATCAACAGCAGCGGGCACAGACCGATCGCGATCAACCACTGGGCGCGAGTCCAGGACTGCCACCACCGCCAAGGGCCCAGCCGCCCGCCAAAAATGAAAATCAACACCGCCACTGCAGCGAACGATAACCAGAAACCCGGCTGCAGGCTGGCCAGCGGATCCATCAGCAAGACGCCGTTGAGTGCCAGCAACAGTGGCCACCAGGCGCCGACATGGCGAAAACGCAGGCGCCAAAGCAGCACCAGGCCGATCATCACGCAGGCGCGCCGCACAGGCACGTCAAAGCCAGCCAACAGCCCGTAACCCAGTGCGGCGGCGAATGCCAGTGCACATGCCCAGGGCAACCAGGGCAAACGACCCGGCCACAGCCCATAACGCGCCAGCCCGGCGATCAGCAGGTACACCAACCCGGCCAGCAAACCGATGTGTTGTCCGGAAATCACCAGCAGATGGACAGTGCCGGTGTCTTGCAGCACTTGCCAGTCTTCGCGGCTCAGGCCGGCGCCATCCCCCAGTACCAGCGCAATCAATGCACCGGTACGCCCCTGGGCATCCACAGCCTGCAGGCGCTGGCGGATACCGTCGCGCCAGGCCCATCGGGCTTCGCTCAGTCGATTGCCATCCTTGACCGATCCAGTGGCACCGATACGTTGCGCCAGCAGCCAGGCGTCGTAATCGAAGGCATGGGGATTGAGCAGCCCGGCGGGACGTTTCAATTTGACCGCCAGCCGCCAGCGCTCGCCGGCCATGACCGGCGGCCCGCCATACCAGGCCAGGCGCATGCGTCGCGGTAATGCCGCACGCCGCGACTGGCTGTCGCTCAGTTCGAATCGCACCACTGCGCCGGCATTCTGCGGCAACCCGGTAACCCGCCCTTCAAGCCAGAGTGTTTCACCGTCCAGCCGCGCCATCAGGCGATCATCCAGCGCCCATTGGGCATTGGCGCACGCCCAACTCAAGCCGAACAGGAAAAACGCCACCGGATAGGTCCTGAACGGCAATAGCATCAAAGCCATCACCGGTAGCAACAGCAACAACCAGACCGGCGGTAATACCGGCAAAAAACGCAAGGTCAGCAGACCCAACGCCAGCGCCATCACCCCTGTGCGCATAAGCTCGTCCTTGAGAGTCCCCTCCAAGGCTTAGCCGGTTCGTCGCACGTCTGCCGTTAACAATTGTCACAAAGTCTGAATAGTCAGGTCATGGAATCCAGACATACTTGCCGCCTTCACCGATCGAGAAGCCTTATGCCCCGGCGCTTATTCAAACGTTACATGCCAGATCCGGCCAGCATCAGGGAACACAAATCCTTACGCTTTCTTGGCTCCCTGCTGCATGACCCGAACCTCTGGCACCTCAACCGCCACTCGGTCGCCCGCGCCATGGCGGTGGGCCTGTTCGCGGCGTTCCTGCCGATCCCGATGCAAATGCTGCTGGCCGCCTTTCTCTCGATCATGGTGCGCGGCAACATTCCGATTGCCGTCAGCCTGGTCTGGCTGACCAATCCGATCACGATGCCGGCGGTGTTCTATTGCACCTACCAGACCGGCGCCTGGCTGATGGACGTCCCCGCCCGGAGCTTGCCGGATGAGTTGAGCTGGGAATGGGTCAGGGGCGAACTCTCGACCTTGTGGCAGCCGTTTCTACTGGGGTCAGTAGTGACCGGCGTGGTCCTTGGGGCGTTGGCGTATTTTCTGGTGATGATGTATTGGCGATGGTGGGTGGCGCGGCAATGGCGGCGGCGTAAGCAGCGTCGGATGTGAGGGGGCGCCTCCCGCAAAAGCAAAGCGATTCTAGCTGTAGCTCGGCCTGTTTGGATGGGTGTACACCCGACAGCTTTTCTGTGGGAGCGAGCCTGCTCGCGATGGCGGTGGGTCAGGCCACATTGATGCTGGACGTGCCGGCCTAATCGCTGGCAAGCCAGCTCCTACAGTTTTTGCGTAAGCATTCGAACCCAGTTAGAAAAGCTTTTGCTTTTGCTTTTGCTTTGGCTTGGCATTTGATTTTGATCTGCCTGCCCCGTTTCCAGAGGCCGAACGCAGGCGTTGCGCAGGGGGCACCGCGGCATGGATGCCGCGGTAGCCGCCCTCGGCCATGGATGGCCGATGGCGGCGGGCCCCCGGAGCAATGCCGGAGTGAGGGAATGCCGAGCCTAGGCGAGGCACCGAATGGTGGGGCAAGACCTTTTGGTTACTTTTGGGGCGTTTGCCAAAAGTGACCCGCTGTAAGAGCGGAACCATAAGCGGCCGTTACCGCAGCAACGGATATGTACTCGGTCAAAAACAACCGAAACTCAAGTCCGCATCCCCCGCCCACTCACCAACAACCGCGCACACCCCACATACAACACCACAGTCGCCACCAGCATAAAGGTGATAGCAATACTGATCCGAATATCCGAAACCCCAAGAATCCCATACCGAAACGCATTGACCATATGCAAGACCGGATTGGCCATAGACACCGTCTGCCAGAACGGCGGCAGCAACGAGATCGAATAAAACACCCCGCCAAGGTAAGTCAAAGGCGTCAGCACAAAGGTCGGAATAATCGAAATATCATCAAAGTTACGCGCAAACACCGCGTTGATGAACCCCAGCAGCGAAAAGATCGTCGCGGTCAGCACCACCACCAGAATGGTCACGCCCAGGTGATGCACCTGCAGATCGGTAAAGAACAGCGACAGCAGCGTCACGATGATCCCTACCATCAACCCGCGCAACACGCCGCCCAGGGTGTAGCCGATCAGAATCGTGTGCGGTGACAAAGGCGACACCATCAATTCTTCGATGGAGCGCTGAAACTTGCTGCCGAAGAAACTCGATACCACGTTGCCATAGGAGTTAGTGATCACTGACATCATGATCAGCCCCGGCACGATGTACTCCATGTAGGTAAAGCCACCCATGTCGCCGATCTGCCGACCGATCAGATTACCGAAGATCACGAAGTACAAAACCATGGTGATCGCCGGCGGCAGCAGGGTCTGCGGCCAGATCCGGGTAAAACGCCGGACCTCACGGTAGACGATGGTATTGAGGGCGACGAGATTGGGGCGCAGCTCGGAACTCATACCGCCACCTTAGACAGATTTTTCTCCACCAGGGACACGAACAACTCCTCGAGGCGATTGGTTTTGTTACGCAGGCTCAGAACTTCGATGTTCTGCTGCGCGAGCTGAGTGAACAGCGCAGTGATACCCATGGACTTGTCCACCTGGACTTCCAGGGTATGGCTATCAAGCAGCCTTGACGGGTAACCGAGCAGTTGCGGCGCGGCAGCCAGATTGCCTTTGAGGTCCAGCAGGAAGGTTTCGACATGCAGTTGGCTGAGCAACTGACGCATGCTGGTGTTCTCGACAATGGTGCCGTGGTCGATGATGCCGATGTTGCGGCACAACTGTTCAGCCTCTTCCAGGTAGTGAGTGGTAAGGATGATGGTGATGCCTTTCTGGTTCAGCTCGGTGAGGAAGCTCCACATCGAGCGACGCAGTTCGATGTCCACCCCGGCAGTCGGTTCGTCGAGGATCAGCAGGCGCGGTTCATGAACCAGCGCACGCGCGATCATCAGTCGCCGCTTCATGCCGCCGGACAGCGAACGCGACGGCACATCGCGCTTGTCCCACAGGCCGAGCTGGGTCAGGTACTGCTCGGCCCGCTGCTTGGCGATTTTTGCCGGGATGCCGTAGTAACCCGCCTGGGTCACGACGATGTCGAAGGTCTTTTCAAACTGGTTGAAGTTGAATTCCTGGGGCACTACGCCGATCGAGCGCTTGAGCGCCGCAGGATTCTTGTCCAGGTCATGGCCAAAGATATTCACTGTTCCGCTGGTCTTGTTCACCAGGGTCGAGAGAATGCCGATGGTCGTGGATTTGCCGGCGCCGTTCGGGCCGAGCAAGGCGAAAAAGTCACCTTCGGCCACTTCCAGATCGATACCACTCAGGGCCTGGAAACCGTTGCCGTAGGTTTTGGTTAGCTGCCGGATGGACAGAGCGGAACTCATATCGGATTTACGCACCAGGAAGGAGGGAATGGGCCAGATAAGGGCGGGCGGCGAGCATTGCAACCACGTCGCATACACACAATGGTGCTTGTCGCCGCCACACAAGTACAGTCAAGTGTGTCGATAGTGATTATTAAGTCAACGCGGTCATAACCGCCTTCTGATAGGCCGGACGCTGCTTGAGCCGTTCGTACCAGGCCTCCAGATGAGGCTGTGGTGCACGCTCGATCGGCATCTCGAACCAGGCATAAATAAAACTGCCGAGGGGAATGTCACCCATGCCAATCTCGTCACCAGACAGCCAGGGTTTGACCGCCAGCGCCTGGTCGGCCATAGCCAGCAGCGTGTCGCACTCTTTGATCGCCGCCTTGATCGCCGGCCAGTCCTGCTGCTCGGCCGGGGTGCGCAACACGCCCCAGAACACCGTGCGGAACGGGCCGGCAATGCTGAAGGAGGTCCAGTCCATCCACTTGTCGGCATTGGCCCGGCCTTGCGGGTCCGCCGGATACCAGGACGTGCCGTGGGCGTGGCGAGCCATCAGGTAGCGCACGATGGCATTGGATTCCCACATGACAAAGCCGTCATCTTCAATCATCGGCACCCGGCCGTTGGGGTTCATCGCGCGGTACTCGGGCGTATCGACGACACCAAAGGCACCACCCGCATCGATGGCTTCATAGGCAAGCCCCAGTTCCTCGGCGGCCCACAACGGCTTTTTGACATTCGATGAGTTTTTCCGACCCCAGATCTTCAGCATGACCGCCTCTTTTTCGATAAGTGGGCAGGCAGCATACGCCGGATCAGGCGCGACTCAAATCGCTCTGCATGTCCCCCAGCAGTGGTTGCTGGTGCTCACCGAACAGATGCGGGTAGCACTTTTTCAAGTGCTCGAAAAAGAACGCTTGCGGCACGTCGGTGAACTGGCCGTGATCGGCAACGTACTCCATCAGCTTCGCGCCATCGCGATTGAAGGGATGAAAGACACTGTCATTGACCCCGTCGAATTCCAGCGGCGCCACATTGAACAGGTCACAGAGCTTCTGGTTGAACGCCGGAGTCGCCTTGACCCAGCGATCCTGCAAGTAAAACTCGGTATATCCATGCATCGCGAACACGTCGCTCTTGAGCAATTCGAGCAGGCGTGGCGTCGACAAATGATTGCGCACATCCGCCAGGCCGATCCGCGCGGGAATGCCGCAATGCCGGGCGCAACCTGCCAGCAGCGTGGCCTTGGGCACGCAGTAACTTTCCCCCGCCGCCAGCGCATGACTACCGCACAAGGTCTGTGGATCAAGGCTGAAGGTATAAGGGTTGTAGCGCACCGCCTCGCGCACGGCGTAGTAGAGATTGATCGCCTGCCCAAGCGGATCGCGACTGACGCCACGGTGTTTTTCGGCGAACTCCACCACACATGGGTGGTCACTATCGATGAAGCGGCCGGGACTCAGATACTCGTGCATGAGAACAATCTCCTGGGGAAGCCCCGAGTCTAGCGAGAGGTTCAGCACAGAGATAACGACATTTCGGCCAAACATGGGCGCTTTGCCGCTCGCTCAACCAACGCTTTTCCCACGCCTGCTGCCATGCGGGCCTACGAAAACCATCCAGGGTTTCCTACGATTTCAATCACATCGCTCTGACCACCCCGTTCTGTGGATGCCGTCTAAGCTCTGAGGGCTGGTCTGCCCTGGTTTCACGGAGGATTAAATATGCTGCTGTTGTGGATTCTGGTACTGCTAGTCGGGGTTGCTTATCTGGCTCACCGCCGAATTGACCCGCTGCCTGCCCTGGGCATCGTTGCCATTTACGTCGTGGCGATGGGTGCGTTCAGCCGCGCACCGGGCTGGCTGCTGCTGGTTTTCTGGGTGCTGATCGCCGCCGTTGCCGCGCCATTGCTGCTGCCGGACCTGCGGCGCAAATTCTTCAGCGCACCGCTGTTCAACTGGTTCCAGAAAACCCTGCCGCCGATGTCGCAAACCGAACGCGATGCCATCGACGCCGGCACGGTATGGTGGGATGGCGAACTGTTCAGCGGTCGCCCGGACTGGAACAAGTTGCTTGCCTACCCGAAAGTGCAATTGAGCGAAGAGGAACAGGCGTTCATCGATGGACCGACCGAGCAACTCTGCGCCATGGTCAGCGAATGGCAGATCGGTCAGACCATGGACCTGCCTGCCGAAGCCTGGGCGTTCATCAAGGAAAACGGATTCTTTGCCCTGATCATTCCCAAGGAGTTTGGCGGCAAGGGTTTCTCGGCCTATGCCCACTCGCAGGTGGCAATGAAACTGGCGAGCCACAGCGGCGACCTGGCGTCTACGGTGATGGTCCCCAACTCCCTCGGACCGGCCGAATTGTTGCTGCACTACGGCACCGACGAACAACGCAATCATTACCTGCCACGGCTGGCACGCGGTGATGAAATCCCCTGCTTTGCCCTCACAGGCCCACTGGCCGGCTCCGATGCCGGTGGCATGCCGGATTCCGGGGTGATCTGCAAAGGACAATGGGAAGGTAACGAAGTCCTCGGCCTGCGCCTGAACTGGGAAAAGCGCTACATCACCCTCGGCCCGGTGGCCACCCTCCTCGGCCTGGCGTTCAAAGCCTACGACCCCGATCACCTGTTGGGCGACCAGGAAGACCTGGGCATCAGCCTTGCGCTGATTCCGACCGACACCGCCGGCGTTGAAATCGGCCGCCGGCACCTGCCTTTGGGCGCAGCGTTCATGAACGGCCCGAACGCCGGCAAGGATGTGTTCGTACCGCTGGAGTTCCTCATCGGCGGCCAGGAAATGCTCGGCAAAGGCTGGATGATGCTGATGAATTGCCTGTCGGTCGGGCGTTCCATTTCCCTGCCGGCGGTGGGCACCGGCATGGCCAAGTTCACCAGTCTGGTGACCGGCCAATACGCGCAGATTCGCGAACAGTTCAACGTGCCAATTGCCGCCTTCGAAGGCATTCAGGAAGCCATGGCGCGTATCGGCGGCAACGCCTGGATGATGGACGCCGCACGGATGCTCACCGCCAACGCGGTGGATCTGGGCGAGAAACCGTCGGTGTTGTCGGCGATTCTCAAGTACCACCTCACCGAGCGCGGCCGCGACTGCATCAGCGACGCCATGGACGTGCACGGCGGCAAGGCGATCATCATGGGGCCGAACAATTACCTCGGTCGCAAATGGCACGGCGCGCCGATCTTCATCACCGTGGAAGGCGCCAACATTCTCTCGCGCAACCTGATGATCTTCGGCCAGGGCGCGATTCGCTGCCACCCCTTCGTGCTCAAGGAAATGGCGCTGGCCAGCCGTGAGGACAAGGATCAGGCACTGACCGAGTTCGATGGTCTTCTGCTCAAGCACATCGGTTTCGCCGTGAGCAACGCGGCCAGCACCCTGGTGCTGAACCTGGGCTTCGGCCATCTGGAATCAGCTCCGGGCGACAAACTCAGCCAGGGTTATTTCCGCGCCCTCAACCGTCAGGCCGCCGCCTTTGCCCTGCTCGCCGACCTCAGCATGATGCTGCTGGGCGGTGAACTGAAACGCCGCGAACGCCTGTCGGCGCGGCTCGGTGATGTGTTGAGCAACATGTACCTGGCCTCCGCCGCGCTCAAGCGTTACCACGACCTCGACTCACCGCAGTACATGACGCCACTGTTCACCTGGGCCATGGAAGAAAGCCTGGGGCAGGCCGAGCGAGCCATGGATGAACTGCTGAGCAACTTCCCGAACAAGGTACTGGGCTGTCTGCTGCGAGTGATCGTGTTTCCATTCGGCCGCCGCCACAAAGGGCCGTCGGACAAACTCGGTGCCGAAGTCGCTGCGCTCATTGGCCGCGCCAAGGGTGATCCGGCACTGGAAGAAATGCTGCTCGGTTGCTATCGCCCACAATCGGCCGATGATCCGGTCGGCGCCCTGCAACATGCCTGTGATCTGTTGAACGCGGCACAACCGCTGCAGAAAAAACTGCATGTAGCGCTCAAGAGCGGTCAGGTCAAACCGGTTGCGGGTGAACATGTGATCGATGCCGCGCTTGAGGCCGGCGTATTGCAGCCGGTGGAAGCGCAAACCTTGCGTGAAGCAGAAGCGGCCCGACGCAAAGTGATCGATGTCGATGACTTCGACAAACAGGACATCGCGCTGGCGGCGGGACAAGTCCGCTGATCCAGCACAACCTGTGCAATGTGTAAAAAAGGGCGCAGGAGCTTTATACTCCCGCGCCCGTTTTGCTCTTGAGGACTTATCTCGTGTCCAACATCGTTGCCGATCATCTCGTTTTACTCGACCACTTGCGCAGCATCCTGGTCGCCGTAGGTGAGGCCGAGCAGGTTCCCGACGAAAGTCATGCCTTGTTCCTCGAGCGCTTCGACGAACTGCTTGCACTACTGCCAGTCGATCCGATCGAAAGCCAGTATCTGGGCCAGGACATCCTGTGCCAGGTCATCACCCGCTACCCGCAAATCGCTCACCTGGTCCCGCGCGACCTGCTGTGGTACTTCGCCGGCGACTGCCTGCACTACATGCCCGATGATGAAATCGACCTGTATCAGGCACTGGAAGAACGTCGCTTCGAAGCCCAACAGAACGACGAACCTTTCGACTGGAACCAGGAAAAACAGCTGCTGGCTATGTCGAATCAGGACAGCAAGCACTGATCTACGACCCGCAATGCAAAAAGGCCCGCATGGATGAACATGCGGGCCTTTTTTTGGGTTCTGTCCCGTCCTGAATAAGGTTTACACCTTCTGACCTATTTTCAGGAGGGAGCAATGGATTCGGGGAAAAGGCGCAGTCAGCGCGATTACACGCTGGCTT
>NZ_LMLH01000007.1 GCF_001421885.1 Pseudomonas sp. Leaf48 | reverse complement strand
TACGACGTTGATAGGTTGGGTGTGTAAGCGCTGTGAGGCGTTGAGCTAACCAATACTAATTGCCCGTGAGGCTTGACCATATAACACCCAAGCAATTTGCGYYKAARRGCCAGATTGCGGTGTGTGAAGACGAAAGAACCGAAAGTTCGAATCTTRCAAACACCGAAAGCTATCACATACCCAATTTGCTGAAGCGAGGCCGACTGGCCACGACTCGGTACCCGAATTTCTTGACGACCATAGAGCATTGGAACCACCTGATCCCATCCCGAACTCAGCAGTGAAACGATGCATCGCCGATGGTAGTGAATTTCTTGACGACCATAGAGCATTGGAACCACCTGATCCCATCCCGAACTCAGCAGTGAAACGATGCATCGCCGATGGTAGTGTGGGGTTTCCCCATGTGAGAGTAGGTCATCGTCAAGATTAAATTCCGAAACCCCTATCTGCGTATGCAGGTAGGGGTTTTGTTTTTGTGGTGCTTTTCCCTGTAGGAGCGAGCAGTCTCCGGGTGGCGTTCCGACGAAAAACGCCAGGACGCCACGGGGACCCAGACAGCCCGCGTCATCGTTGACGTTCTTCGTCGGAACGCCGCCCGGAGACTGCTCGCTCCTACACACACATGAATTGATCCAAACGCCAGTTCCGGTGCAGGTTATCCACAAAGGCATCTCGACTGCCGGCTGCAGGCCCGGATGATGATCGCGAAATACGCCGATCGCTTACCGCTGTATCGCCAGGAGCAGGTCTTGGGGCGGGCGAGTCTTGCGACTCCTCATTCAACGCAGGCCAGTTGGGTCGACGTTTGTGGCGTGCAATTGCAGCCACGGGTCGATGCGCTGCGCGAAGGCGTACTTGAACGCAACGTGGTGTACGTGGATCTGCACGCCGGTGCAGATGCTCGCGAATGACAGAAATGACAAACCACTAATAAGGATGCAAGCACCTCAGGACGCTTGAGATGCTTTGCACCCATTTTAAAACTACTGCGTAGAGTTAGTTTCTCGTGCTTTATTTTGTTCTGCCAAGGCTATTGCTTTGAAATCATACGTAGGAAAAAACTCGGTCCGGTAACTTCCCCAAGCGGTGTTTTCCAGTGCAAGGTTTACCGCTGCGAGGCGCGAAGCAGGTAACCGTAGAACGATGACCTGACCTATACCCATGGTTATATTCCAACTGATGACCTCTACACCAGCGGGGGGAAATACTTTGTAAAATTCTTGCTTGGCGAGTTGCGCTTTCAGCTCCCCTAATGGTCGTGATTGGTCGTGCTTCAGGAAGACAGTCAACATAAGTGCATTGTCTGGTGTCGCGCTAGCTTCTTTGGCGACCAGTGGGGCCGAGGGTTGGGCATTGGCGCTCACCGAGTATATTCCTGCCAATAGCAGAGTAGACGCTAATACAGCTTTAAGTGTAATTGTCATATTGCACCTTTTTATTGTTAGGCATTCATGAATGCTATCTCAATATCGCATTATTAGAGGCGGATGCTTGGCAGCATGTAATCTATATAATGCTGGTATATTTATTGTGACATTGAGGTTTTTATGGGACCTTTGTAAGGTTCATGGACCACAAAAATTCGGACAGGGGGGTTGGTTTCTACCATGTCGCGCGGCACCGTTCGTGAGTAGGTAAACTCTTCGTCATTCAGCGCTTCCAATCTCCTGACCACCGTTCTAACGGTTCCCTTGTCCGGGACTAGAATATGGGTTTTTTTATCGCCGGTAACCATGAAGTAACCGCCGCCGCCATTCTCGTATTTTGATCGCCCAGTATCGGTATAAAAAAACTCATAGCGATTGCGCTCTGGATCCCACATTGATATCCCAACAACACCTGGATATTTCTCCTTTACGTCTACTTCCGGCGTTCCTTCTATATAGACTTTGGTTGTCAACCATTGAGGAGATGAAGCCAATGCTTGAGCGTCGGACTTAGCTTCCATCTGCAGTCCGTAGCTTGTGAGTGGGCTGATTAATCCAGCGAAAAGCAAGCCCTTTAATACAGTATTATATTTCCGCATGAAAATATTCCTTGCTGAGCTTTAGTGGTGACTCTTGCTAGTACTTTCATTTGTGTAGAGCGGCGATTAGCTCGATCCACTCATGGAATATAGGATCAATATCAATTGCTCACAATGCCTTCGTATACTTCTGTAATAATTGCAGTGGGAATTTGTTTGATCTATGATTTTAATGTTTCCTGTAGATTCAACAAAGCAAGGGTGTTTAAAAGAGAAGCCAGACTGTACTGAAATACACACTCATAAACTGATCCGGGCCGTTTACCGGGAACTTGGTGAGCTCGGAAAAATCGTACGCCTGGCTTTTCCGGCCGCGTGAATTTACCGCCCTCCAGAGTGCGATTCTGGCGTATCGCTTGCGGCAGTAGGCCAAGGCGCTAAATGCAGCTTCTTAAAGCAGTTTGATTGCACCGCCTGCTCCGATTTCACTGAAATGAAAGCAGGTAGCGTCGCTGGCGACTGATCCCGATACAGCGGCATCCACTGAACAAGCATGCCGATACTGGCTCAATTGCCTATTCAATTATTTGATGGCGCTTGAGGAGAAGTTCTCAAGGGATTGCCACTGCTGGCCGATAAACCGGGAAGTCAGGGACTTTCCTGGTCCCTTGGCAAAATCCGTGTGTCTAGGGCTGCTGATGGCTCAATGCTACCATCCATCATCAGCACGTATAACCAAGGGCCGGCGAAGCTGCGCTCGTCCACGGATTGTCGTTGCTTGTTCTTCTTAAATTGCCTGGAAGTCTTCGATGCTGTCGTATCACCAAAAGCGTTTTCTGATCGTCGATGATTTCTCCGACTTCCGCAGTTCCATCCGGTCGATGTTGCGGGAGCTGGGCGTCAAGGACGTGGACACGGCCGACACCGGTGAGCAAGCGCTGCGGATGTGTTCGCAGAAGCCATACGATTTCATCCTGCAGGATTTCCATCTCGGCGATGGCAAGAAGAACGGTCAGCAGGTGCTTGAAGACCTGATGGTCGAGAAGCTGATCAGCCATGAAGCTGTGTTCGTGATGGTGACCGCCGAGACCAGCCAGGCCATGGTACTCAGCGCCCTGGAGCATGAACCGGATGCGTATCTGACCAAGCCCTTCACGCGCTCCAGCCTGGCCCAGCGCCTGGAACGCCTGGAGCAGCGCAAGACCCTGCTCAAGCCGATCCTGCAGGCGCTGGATCGCGGCAAGCCGATGGAAGTGCTCAACGCTTGCATTGCCCTGTGCAAGCAGGACATCCGCTACTCGCCGTTGTGCCTGCGCTATCGCGCCGATGCCCTGCGTGATTTGAATCAGCACGAGGCGCTGCAGCGTCTTTACGACAGCATCATTGCCGATCGGCCGTTGCCTTGGGCCTATGCCGGGTTGGGCCAACTGCAATTCAAGCGCGGGCACGTCTCGCAGGCCAAGAGCACTTATGAGAAAGGCCTGAAAGTATTTCCGATGATGCCGGCGCTTTACGACGGTATGGCTGACGTGTTGGTCGCCGAAGGGGACACCAGAGCTGCTCAGCAAGTGCTGGAGGAAGCGATTCGGCTGTCGCCGCTGGCGGTGCGCCGTCAGGCGTTGCTGGGTAAATTGGCGATGGCCAACGAGGATTTCGATACGGCCTCCCGAGCCTATCGCCAGGCCGTGACCCAAGGCGCGCAATCACGCTTCAAGGATGCCGAGAGCAACCTTGGCCTGGCCCACGCCTTGATCAGTAAAGGCAGCGAAAGGGGCCTGGATACCCGCACCCGCCTGGAAATCAATACAACCCTGAGTGCCGTAGTCAAAGAAAACCCCAGCGACCCGGGCCTGCAAATTCGTGCGCGCTTGATGAAGGCTACCAGTCTATTGCTCAACGACGCGGAGACCGCTGACAAGCTCACCGAGCAGGCGTTGCTGCGCCTCGATGGCATGGAACAGTTCATGAGCGCCGAGGCAGCGCTGTTGGTAGCCAAACAGTTGAAAATGCTCGGGCAGACCGAGGCCGGTACCGCAATGCTGAAAAACTGCGTGGAAATCTACGGCGACGACCCTGCGGTCATGAAGGACATCGCCAAGCAGACCGATGATCCGACTATTCTCAACTCCGGAAACGATGCCGCCGAGCTCAACCGTCAGGGTGTGCGCGTGTACAAGACTGGTAACCTGGTCGAGGCTCGGCAGGTGTTCCGCAAAGCCCTGGCGCTGCAACCGAAGAACATCAGTATCGCTCTGAATATGGCCCAGTCACTGTTGCATGGCGCCGATACCCGCGTGGCCTCGGCGGAGATGGAAGAGTGCCGCAAGTGCCTGAAAATGGTTGGCCTGATGCCCGACACCGACGCGCGATACGCGCGCTACGAGAAGCTTAAGAGCAAGGCGTTTGGCGCATGAACGACGAACAGCAATCCCTCGATTTCTCCACGGTGATCGCGTCGACCGTCCACGACATGAAAAACTCGCTGGCCATGCTGATGCAGGCCCATAGCCAATGGCTGTCGCGCTTGCCCGAGCCTGTACGGAAGGCGCCGGAGCAGGGCGTTATCGACTTCGAGTTCGCCCACCTCAACGACATGCTGGTGCAGCTATTGGGGCTGTACAAACTCGGTGTCAACCAACTGCCATTGCAACCGGCCTACCATGAGCTGGACGATTTCATCGAGGCGCAACTGGCCGGCCACCATGACGTGTTCGCCAGCCGCGCGATCGTCGTCAGTTATGACGTGGACCCCTTGAGTCCGTTGGGTTTCTTCGACCGCGAACTGGTCGCGTCAGTGCTGGCCAACTGCATTAACAACGCCGTTCGTTATGCACGTCACGCCATCTTGATCAGTGTCAGCGACGAGGCCGGGCAACTGGTGCTGACCGTCAACGACGATGGCGAAGGGTATCCGGCGCAGATGATCGAGCATCAGGCCGATTATGTGCAGGGCATCAATCAAAGCAGCGGCAGTACCGGGTTGGGTCTGTACTTTGCCGGGCGAATTGCCGCATTGCATCAGCGCAATGGCGTCGCCGGGCGCACTGAAATCAACAATGGCGGCCCTTTGGGCGGCGGTGTGTTCAGACTCTACCTGCCCTGACCCTGTAGAAGCAGCCTGCGGCAGCTGCGGTAAGTTGTTTTTTTTGTTTAGCGCTGCTTGATATTCCGAACACGTGGAGCCTATTTTGTACGGTCGCCGTTCGCGGCTCGCACAATAACAAGGATAGCGTCATGACGACCGTTGGCCTGAATTCACTCGCGCAGCGATTGACGGGCATTGATGAGATTGAATGTGTCACGCCGGATCTCAATGGCGTACCGCGGGGCAAGGTCATGACCGCAGAGGGATTTCTGGCGGGGCGCAGGTTGCAGTTGGCGCGTGGTGTGCTGCTGCAATGCATGATGGGCGGGTATCCACCGGCACGTTTTTACGGCAGCGATGATGGCGACCTGGCGCTGGTTGCGGACCCGGCGCAAATCCACCGCTTGCCCTGGAGCAAGCCGGCAAGAGCCCTGGCTATCTGTGATGCAGATGAGTTGGACGGTTCTGGCTCCGGTCTTTCCACCCGCAGCCTGCTCAAAGCGGTGATCGCGCGCTATACGGCCCGTGGTCTGGCACCGGTGGTGGCCACCGAAGTAGAGTTCTTCGTGTTCGCGCCCAATCCCGATCCGAATCAGGCGTTCCAGCCGCCGTTGGGCCTGGACGGTCGTCGCGAGGACGGGCAGTCGGCATTCAGCGTCAGTTCCAATAACGGCTTGCGGCCGTTCTTCAACGAAGTCTACGAGTCCATGGCAGCCCTTGGGTTACCTCGCGATACCTGCATGCATGAGATGGGGGTCAGCCAGTTCGAGATCAATCTGTTGCATGGCGATCCGTTGCTGCTGGCCGACCAAACCTTCCTGTTCAAGCACCTGCTCAAGGAAGTCGCGCTCAAGCATGGCCTGACGGCGGTTTGCATGGCCAAGCCGCTGGCACATACGCCGGGCAGCTCGATGCACATTCACCAGAGCATCGTCGAAATCGCCAGCACACGTAATGTATTCAGTGACGACGCCGGGCTGGAGACCGCGACTTTCCGCCATTTCATCGCCGGTCAGCAGGCCTGCATGGCGGATTTCACCGCGTTGTTTGCACCCAACGTAAACTCCTATCAGCGCTTGTGCCATCCCTACGCTTCACCGAACAATGCCTGCTGGTCCCACGATAACCGGGCGGCCGGTTTGCGTATCCCGGCCAGTGCGCCTGTCGCGCGTCGGGTCGAGAACCGCTTGCCTGGGGCTGATGCCAATCCGTACCTGGCCATTGCCGCGAGCCTGGCGGCGGGGTTGCATGGTATCGAGAACCAGTTGGAGCCGAGCGAGGCCAGCCAGGGTGAATTCGAGGTACCGGATAATCTTTCATTACCCTGTACCTTACATGCGGCGCTTGAGCGTCTGAAAGGTAGCCAGTTGGCCAAGGAACTGCTCGGCACGGAGTTCATCGAAGGCTACATCGCCTCGAAGACTATGGAACTGTCCAGTTTCCTCGATGAAATTACTCCCTGGGAGCGGCGTGTTTTAGCGGCCCAGGCCTGACGATCTGTCGACATGGGCTATCGTTTAGCGGTAGCCCGAACTTCACTGCAAGGAGTCGCTCGTTGCGCCAAATCTGGAAGTCCTTTCGAGGCCTTTATTTCGCCTCGCTGATGATGTTGATCGGCTCGGGCCTGCTGAGTACTTACCTGGGCCTGCGCCTGGCCGCAGACAATGTCGACAGCCTGTGGGTCGGTGCGTTGATGGCCGCCAATTATTTCGGCCTGGTGCTGGGCGGCAAGATCGGCCACCGCCTGATTGCCCGGGTCGGGCATATTCGTGCCTATTCGGCCTGTGCCGGGATCGTCGGTGCGGCGGTGCTTGGTCATGGCCTGATCGACTGGCTGCCCGCCTGGCTGTTCCTGCGGGTGATCGTCGGCCTGGGCATGATGTGTCAGTACATGGTCATTGAGAGCTGGCTGAACGAACAGGCCGATGCCAAGCAACGCGGCCTGGTGTTTAGTGGTTATATGATCGCGTCGTACCTGGGCCTGGTTCTGGGTCAACTGATTCTGGTCATGCATCCGAGCCTGGGCCTGGAGCTGCTGATGCTGGTCGCGCTGTGCTTTGCCCTGTGCCTGGTGCCGGTGGCCCTGACCCGGCGGATTCACCCGGCCCCGTTGCACCCGGCGCCGATGGAGCCGCGGTTCTTTATCAAGCGTGTGCCGCAGTCGTTGAGTACAGTGCTGGGGGCGGGTCTGATCGTCGGTTCGTTCTACGGTCTGGCACCGTTGTATGCCTCGCAGCAAGGGCTGTCCACGGAGCAGGTCGGTCTGTTCATGGGTAGCTGTATTTTTGCCGGCTTGCTGGTGCAGTGGCCGTTGGGCTGGTTGTCCGATCGTTACGACCGGGCGCTGTTGATCCGCAGTTTTGCCTTCAGCCTGGCGCTGGCTGCATTGCCCCTGGCGATCATGCCGCAGGTGCCGCTTGAGGTACTGTTCATTGCCGGCTTCCTCTGTTCGCTGGTGCAGTTCTGCCTGTACCCGTTGGCAGTGGCGTTTTCCAACGACCACGTCGAAGGCGATCGCCGCGTGTCACTGACGGCGATGCTGCTGGTGACCTATGGTGTCGGCGCCAGTATCGGGCCATTGGTGGCCGGCGTGCTGATGAAGCTGTTCGGCAGCCAGATGCTGTATGCGTTCTTCAGTTTCTTTGCCTTGATACTGGTATGGCGGATCCGTCCGAAAGCGGTGACCAACCTGCACCAGGTGGACGACGCGCCGCTGCATCACGTGGCCATGCCGGACAGCATGTCGAGTTCGCCTCTGGTGGCGGCGCTTGATCCGCGGGTCGATGAACAGGTGGTGCAGGATCAGATGTGCAATCCGGTGAGTTCGGAGCCGGACGCTGAAACCGAAACCGAAACCGAAACCGAAACCGAAACAAAGCCGGAATCGGACCCACCGCCAGAAGACCCGGACTCGGGGCGTGAGCAAAGCTTCACCGAGGCCAGGCCGTAATCGCGACGCATAAAAAACGGGCAGTCACCGCCAGGGACTGCCCGTTTTTCATGAAGCGTTGAATCAGATGTCGTCTTTGTCGAAGCGGCGCGCTTCGCGTTGCAGCTGGTAGACGAACCGCTCGACCTGACGCTGCACCAGCCCGCTCATGTTGTGGAAACGAATGCCGGCGAAGGTGGTGGAGATCTTTTCTTCGAAGTGCAGGTAACGCAACTCGACCGGTGCCGTCATTTTGCCAAAGGGCAACTCGGCGTTGAATCGGTCATAAACCTGACCCAGTTGCAGGCTGCCAGTAATGTCGCCTTCGAAGCGCAGCTTGCAGCCAGTCGCGGAGATATCCAGCAGCTTGCCGGGATAGGCTGTCTTGAGCTTCTCGCCGTCCAGGTTTACGTCTACCAGTTGCGCCAGCTTCAACGCCGCCCGGAACGCATTGCGACGCTGATGGTAGACCACTTCATCCGGCAGGGTGCCGCGATAGCAGCGACCGCCAGCGGACTCATCGATGCTCAACCGGCCATTGCTTTCCCAGGCAATGCGCACGCCTTCGTGGAAGCCTTCGACCTTGAACGGCTCGCCGGCGAGCAAGTAACGTTCGCCATCGCGAGGGACCATTTCGTCCAGCGCAATCATGCCGCCTTCACGGTCCAGATCAACCAGATAGCTCTGGAAGCGCTGGCTGCGTTCATGAAAGGTGATGATCAGGGGGTCGTGGCTTTCAAGTAACTGGCGCAGGTTGCTGGAGATTTCCAGAGGCGTGGAGAGCACCTTGGGTGGCTGCGGGGAATCATCCACATTTAGGGCATTTGACACGGCTAATCAATCTCCAGGCAAATTTGACTACGGCTGGCTATCATTTTGCCAGTATGTTGCGCGTAGTGATAGAGCGGGCTCAACGTGGAGCTAGGCCTGACTGAGTGCGCGAGGCTTGGCAAGCTTGGAGAAAGTGCCGCTGGCGTCGTAAAGCGCCGGGGTTTCACCGCCATTGAGGATTTTCAACTGGGTGGCCGTGGCCATTTGCTGGGTCAGGATCGACTTGCCGTTGTTGGCGTTGATGGCCTGGCATTGCGCGAGTAGATCGGTCAGCGCGTCACTTTGCGCCAGCAACTGTTCGCCAATGCTTGATTGGCTGGCCAACTGCTCCAGACCCTGGCGGCTGGTCGGCAGATTGAGGCTGGAGAGTATTTCACTGCGCTTGCGGCCATGCTGTTCAAGCAAGACGATCAGGGCCTGTTTCTGCGCCAGAATGTCCTCGAGCAATGGCATGTCGCGGCCATGCAAGGCAAGCGATTCGGTCTGCAGCAACTCCAGCAGATGTTGCGTCGGTGCAAAGTCGTCGGTAATCAGTTGCAGTAAATGAGTGTCGTGCATGGCGGGCCTTGGGTTTTAAGCGTCCAAAAGCCTGGCGCCGGCCGGGGCCTAGCGCTGGGCTTCGAAGTTGAGCAGTTTGCTGGCTACGCGGTTGCTGTCGACTTTATAGCTGCCATCGGCAATCGCTGCTTTCAACTCGGCCACGCGGGCTTTGTCGACGGCAGGCTGATCGCGCAGCTTGTCAGTGACCTTCTGCAACTGCTGAGCCTCTTCGCTGAAATGTACCGATTCCCCGCTTTTGACGGTACCGGCCTGTTCGGCCGCGGATTCCAGCGGCGCGGATTTGCCGGCTTCGGCAGTTTCCCTGGCGGCGCTGGTACGTGTACTGCCCGTAGGGGACGAGGAGCTGTTCAAACGGCTGAAATCGATGACCATGATAAAACCTCTGGGAATTTGGACGCTTGCCCTGTTTTCGGCCATACCCTGGAAAACTTTAGGCTCATTTATCAATGAGTCTGCGCGCGTCAACGCTTGCCGTGCATAGGGCACAGTTTAGGGAACCGCTGGGGCCAGCGCCATGTTTTCGCAATCCAGGCGCTTGATGGGCACAGAACATCGCCAAATCAACTCCCTACATGAATACCTCCACCTGCCCGGGCGCGGTCACCTGCGCCTTGATAACCCGTTGAGAGTTCAGGTTTTTCACCCGTATCTGTTCGCTCAGGCCGCCGTTTGAAAGGGCTTCGCCGGGCATTCGCACACTGAGCGTGCCACTGCGGGCGGTAATCACGACCTGATCGCCCTTGCGTATGACTTCCGCCTGTTCGATATGCACCAGGGTAATCAACTGGTCTGCGACCATTGGTCGGGTCAGTCGCTGCCCGATCGCCTGGTCCAGGGAAGTCAGGTAGCCCTGGTTGATCGAGCTGATGTCGCGTTCGCGCAGGATCACGTCTTCAGGCTCGACGATGGCTGCGCGGCGCAATGGCCGGGCGACGGTCACGACATCGCGGAACAGGCGTACTTGAGCGGGTACGAAGACGGTCCAGGGGGTGGCGCCCTCACAACGGACCTTGACCGTGACGCGCCCCAGTGGCTTGGCCGGGCTTTCGAGTGACGCTGTCAATTCCTTGTCACACATGGGCATGCGCAGTCGCGGATCGAGCTGGTTGACCTGTATCTCGTAGCGACCTTCGGTTTGACTGGTAGCCAGATAGTCTTCTACGGTGAATTCAAGAAACCCCTGGGTGACGCCGATAAGCATGTCAGGCAAGGTAACCGCGTCAGCAAGGGCAGGGCTGCCAGCGTTGAACAGGCAAACGGCCGCGAGCACGCCGAATAATTTGCGGCAGGGCGTGGTCAGGTGTCGAAAAAATGTCGGTTCTGTGTTCATGACAGATAAAAAAGCAAGCGCCGTGCCGTTTAGTGATGAAGGTGCGTCGCAACAACACTTGGCGTTGGTGTAGGAGTCTGGGCATGGCTGGTGTAATGGATTCGGTGAACCAGCGCACGCAACTGGTGGGGCAGAATCGCCTTGAGCTGTTGTTGTTTCGTCTCGACGGTCAGCAGCTGTATGGAATCAACGTATTCAAGGTTCGGGAGGTGCTGCAATGCCCCAAACTGACGTTGATGCCAAAATCCAGTCCTGTGGTGTGCGGTGTGGCAAATATTCGCGGGGCGACCATCCCGATCCTTGATCTGGCGATGGCAACCGGCTCTGGTGCTCTGAAGGACAAGAACAATCCTTTCGTGATCATCACGGAGTACAACACCAAGACCCAGGGTTTCCTGGTGCGCTCGGTGGAGCGCATCGTCAACATGAACTGGGAGGAGATCCATCCGCCACCCAAGGGCACCGGTCGCGATCACTACCTGACGGCGGTGACACGGGTCGACAACCAGTTGGTCGAAATCATCGACGTCGAGAAAGTGCTGGCGGAGGTGGCGCCTACTTCTGAGGTGATTTCGGTTGGCGTAGTGGATGTTGAAACCCAGCACAAGGCGTTGTCCTTGCGTGTACTGACGGTCGACGACTCGTCCGTGGCGCGCAAGCAGGTCACGCGATGCCTGCAAACGGTCGGCGTAGAAGTCGTAGCGCTCAATGACGGGCGCCAGGCACTGGATTACCTGCGCAAGCTGGTCGATGAAGGCAAGAAACCGGGGGACGAGTTCCTGATGATGATCTCCGACATCGAGATGCCGGAGATGGATGGGTACACCCTGACGGCCGAGATCCGCAACGACCCGCGCATGCAGAATCTGCATATCATCCTGCACACTTCGTTGTCGGGTGTTTTCAATGAGGCGATGGTCAAGAAGGTCGGTGCCGATGACTTCCTGGCCAAATTTCGCCCTGATGACCTGGCATCCCGGGTAGTCGACCGGATCAAAGCAGCAGACTTCAGCTAGGGGCTCGTTGCTCCTGGCGGTCAACACGATTTTAGAGGCGGACATCATTGTCTACGGGTAATTTGGATTTCGAACAGTTCCGGGTTTTCCTGGAAAAAGCCTGTGGCATTTTGCTCGGTGAAAACAAGCAGTACCTGGTCTCCAGTCGTCTCAACAAGCTGATGGAGCAGCAAGGCATCAAGTCTCTGGGTGAGTTGGTCCAGCGCATGCAAACCCAGCCACGCAGCGGTTTGCGTGAGCAGGTGGTAGACGCCATGACCACCAACGAAACCCTGTGGTTTCGTGACACTTATCCGTTTGAGGTGTTGAAGAACAAGGTACTGCCCGAAGCGATCAAGGCCAGCCCCGGCCAGCGCCTGCGTATCTGGTCGGCGGCTTGCTCGTCGGGGCAGGAACCCTATTCGCTGTCGATGGCGATCGACGAGTTTGAACGTATCAACCTGGGCCAGTTGCGCATGGGGGTGCAGATTGTTGCCACCGACCTGTCCGGCACCATGTTGAACAACTGCAAGACCGGCGAGTACGACAGTCTCGCCATTGGTCGTGGTCTTTCACCCGAGCGCCTGCAGCGTTATTTCGACCCCAAGGGGCCGGGGCGCTGGGCAATCAAGGCGCCGATCAAGAGTCGGGTGGAGTTTCGTTCGTTCAACCTGCTGGACAGCTACGCAAGCCTGGGCAAGTTCGACATCGTGTTCTGCCGCAACGTGCTGATCTACTTCTCCGCCGAGGTGAAGAAGGACATCCTGTTGCGTATTCACAGCACGTTGAAGCCGGGCGGTTACCTGTTCCTTGGTGCGTCCGAAGCGCTGAACGGTTTGCCGGACCATTACCAGATGGTGCAGTGCAGCCCGGGTATCATTTACCAGGCCAAGTAATGTTGTCGGCGTCATCAAAGAACGGGAGTCCTCAGGGGCTCCCGTTTTTTTATGCTTGATGATTACTTCAGTGTCGCTTCGATCCAAAAGTGGGAGCGGGCTTGCTCGCGAAGGCGTCCTGCCAGTCGCCATCAACGTTGATTGATACACCGCTTTCGCGAGCAAGCCCCCTCCCACAAGGTCAGTGGTGTTCTCCACACCGAGTCAGGCGGCAGAAAAGCGGCATGCGCCGGAAAACCGTTGCCGCTTTTCTGGCATTGCCACCTTGCCGCTGCTCGCAAAGCCCCGGTTTACGGGCTTGTTTGAATTGGCATGAGGCTTGCTAACTTCAACGTACGAAAAATCAGGTCACCCAAAGGTTTCCCGACATGAGCATCAGCTTCGATAAAGCGCTCGGTATCCACGAACAAGCCCTGGGCTTTCGCGCCCAGCGTGCCGAGGTCCTGGCCAACAACATCACCAACGCCGATACCCCGAACTACAAGGCTCGGGATCTGGATTTTTCGAAAGTGCTCGCCGAGCAGAACGAGAAAACCAAAAACGGCACCTTCGCCCTGAACATGACCAACAGCCGTCATATCGAAGCCGAGGGCCTGGGCAATGGTGACGGGTCGCTGATGTATCGCACGCCGATGCAACCGTCGATCGACCAGAACACCGTGGACGCCCAGTTGGAACAGTCGAACTACGCGGAAAACGCAGTTGGCTTCCAGGCCAGCTTCACCCTGCTCAACAGTAAATTCAAAGGGCTGATGTCAGCCCTGCGCGGAGAGTAAGCCATGTCTCTATCCAGTGTTTTCAACATTGCCGGTAGCGGCATGAGTGCCCAGACCACTCGCTTGAACACCGTCGCTTCGAACATCGCCAACGCCGAGACCGTCTCGTCGAGCATCGACCAGACCTATCGCGCACGTCATCCGGTATTCGCCACCATGTTCCAGGGTGGCCAGAGCGGTGGCAGTAATTCGCTGTTCCAGAACCAGGATGCGGCCGGTCAAGGCGTACAGGTGCTGGGTGTGGTCGAAGACCAGAGCAACCTTGAGGCGCGCTACGAGCCGAATCACCCGGCGGCCGATGCCAAGGGCTACGTCTACTACCCGAACGTCAACGTGGTGGAAGAAATGGCCGACATGATTTCCGCGAGCCGTTCGTTCCAGACCAACGCCGAAATGATGAACACCGCCAAAACCATGATGCAGAAAGTCCTGACCCTCGGTCAGTGATAAGGGGCGACTCAGATGAGTGTTACCGATTCCACCGGTGGTTTGAGCCTCAATGACATCCTGGCCAATTCCTCGGTCAAGGCCACTACCACGCAGGACGGTCTGGGGGCAGCTACCGGCAGCGCCACGGGCAAGAAAGCCCTGGGCAAGGATGCGTTCCTGCAATTGTTGGTGACGCAGCTGAAAAACCAGAACCCGCTGGAGCCCCAGGACAACGGCGAGTTCGTCGCTCAACTGGCCCAGTTCAGCAGTCTGGAAGGCATCACCACGCTCAATGACACCGTGACCGGTCTGGCCAGCAACTACAACTCGTCCCAGGCATTGCAGGCTTCGTCGCTGGTGGGCCGTTCGGTCATTGCCCCTGGCGACAAGGCGGTGGTCGATACCACCAAGAGCCTCAGCGGCACGGTAGTGGTACCGGCATCGGTGGCCTCGGCCACCTTGAAAATCACCGACTCCACCGGCACTACCGTGCGCACCATTGATCTGGGCGCGCAGAAAGCCGGCAATGCCAGCTTCATCTGGGATGGCAAGAACGATGCGGGTGAGACGGTACCTGCCGGCACTTATACCTTCGGGGCGACGAGCACCATTGATGGCCAGTCGGTAGCGCTGATCACCAACCTGCCAGCCACCGTCAACAGCGTGACCATCAGCCAGACCGGCGGTGAGTTGATGCTTAATCTGGCCGGGCTGGGCAGCATTGCCCTGTCCAAAGTACAAACCATTGGTATGTAGAGCCGACTAACACGGCACAAGGAGTGGATTATGTCTTTCAATATCGGCCTTAGCGGTCTCTATGCAGCCAACAAACAACTGGACGTGACCGGCAACAACATCGCCAACGTCGCCACCACCGGTTTCAAATCGTCCCGTGCAGAGTTCGAAGACGTGTACTCGGCAACCCGACTGGGTACCGGCAGCAAGACCATCGGCAACGGTGTGCGCCTGGCCAATGTTTCCCAGCAGTTTACCCAAGGCGACATCAACAACACCGGTAACGTGCTGGACATGGGCATCAATGGCTCCGGCTTCTTTGTTTTGAACAACAGTGGCTCGTTGTCCTACACCCGTGCCGGTACCTTCAAGGTCGACAAGGATGGTTTCGTCACCAACACTGACGGCACCGCGCGTCTACAGGGTTACGGTGTGGACGCCAATGGCAAGATCGTCAACGGCGTGCTGACCGACTTGCGCATTGATACGTCCAACCTGTCGCCGAAAGCCACCACCAGCGTTTCATCGACGATCAACCTTAACTCCACGGCGCCGGTGATCGACCAGTCGGTTGTTTCCAACAAGTTCGATCCGAGCAAGACTGAAACCTTCACCAAACAATTCAGCACCCCGATTTTCGATACTCAGGGTAATCAGCACACCATGGATCAATACATGGTCAAGACCGGTGCGAACACCTGGCAAACCTATACCCTGATCGATGGGCGCAACCCGGATGGCAGCGATCCTAAGCTTGCCGCGTCCGCACCTGTCCCTTCGACCATGCTGTTCGACACGTCGGGTAAACTGGTTTCCGTGAGTACTCCCGCCACTCCGACGCCGATTGTCAGCCCTGATCTGAGGGTAACAGGCTGGATTCCGGGTGATGTGACCAATGGCGTATGGAACGCCAATGGCGCCGCCGCTGACCCGGCGGGTTTGACCATCTCCATGGGCAACACCACTCAGTTCAACGCCGATACTGCCCGTTCGATTCCTGCCCAGAACGGTTATGCCACTGGCCAGATCACCAACCTGACCATCGACGGCAGCGGCGTGCTGCTGGCCAACTTCAGCAACAACCAGACAAAAGCGATCGGTCAGATTTCTTTGGCCAGCTTCACCAACGAGCAGGGCCTTCAGCCAGTAGGCGGCACCAGTTGGAAGGAAACCTACGCATCGGGTATTCCTGGCTACGATGCCCCGGAGACCGGCAGCCTGGGTTCGATCCAGTCCAATTCCCTGGAAGAGTCCAACGTCAACCTGACCAACGAACTGGTTGACCTGATCAAGGCGCAGAGCAACTACCAGGCGAACGCCAAGACCATCTCCACCCAGAGCACCATCATGCAGACCATCATTCAGATGACTTGATGTTGGTTGATGCTGCATAAGGAAGCCCCTCGAGAGAGGGGCTTTTTTATGGCACAGGTTTTGTCTGGGGCGGGATTTGTGTTGTAGCCGATGGCCTCATCGCGGGCAAGCCGCGCTCCCACAGGTTTTGTGTCGGTTTTCGTTAGCGGGCGCGCTGCAAAACCTGTGGGAGCGTGGCTTGCCCGCGAAGGCGCCAGGCCGGTAACCACTTTCCCTTGGGCAAAAGAAAACCCCCGACCAGCCAGAGGCTGATCGGGGGTTTCAGGTAGGCGCTTTGCAGCGCTTACCGGCTCAGCTTATTGGCAAGCTTCGCAATCCGGCTCGTCGATGGCGCAAGCCTTCGGTACCGGAGCAGGACCTGCAGGAGCTGCCAGGACCGAGTCGTCACCGTGGTTGCCGCCGCTGGAAACAGCGTTCAGCTTGCCGGTGTTGATGGTCGACTTCTCGGTGCTGGTCGCGGCCAGGGCACGGAGGTAGTAAGTGGTTTTCAGGCCACGGTACCAGGCCATGCGGTAGGTCACGTCGAGCTTCTTGCCCGAAGCGCCTGCGATGTACAGGTTCAGCGACTGGGCCTGGTCGATCCACTTCTGACGACGGCTGGCCGCGTCAACGATCCACTTGGTGTCCACTTCGAACGCGGTTGCATAGAGCTCTTTGAGTTCTTGCGGGATGCGCTCGATCTGCTGCACCGAACCGTCGTAGTACTTCAGGTCGTTGATCATGACCGAGTCCCACAGACCGCGAGCCTTGAGGTCGCGAACCAGGTACGGGTTGATCACGGTGAATTCGCCCGACAGGTTCGATTTCACGTAGAGGTTCTGGTAGGTCGGTTCGATCGACTGCGATACGCCAGTGATGTTGGCGATGGTCGCGGTCGGTGCGATGGCCATGATGTTGGAGTTACGAATGCCTTTCTGTACACGGGCGCGAACCGGTGCCCAGTCCAGGGATTCGTTCAGGTCAACGTCGATGTACTTCTGGCCACGAGCCTCGATCAGGATCTGTTGCGAATCCAGCGGCAGGATGCCTTTGGACCACAGCGAACCCTGGAACGTCTCGTAGGCGCCGCGCTCGTCAGCCAGGTCGCAGGATGCCTGGATCGCGTAGTAGCTGACCGCTTCCATCGACTTGTCGGCGAATTCGACGGCAGCGTCGGAACCGTAAGGGATGTGCTGCAGGTACAAAGCGTCCTGGAAGCCCATGATGCCCAGGCCGACCGGACGGTGGCGGAAGTTCGAGTTCTTCGCTTGCGGCACCGAGTAGTAGTTGATGTCGATCACGTTGTCGAGCATGCGCACGGCGGTGTTGACGGTGCGTTGCAGCTTGGCGGTGTCCAGCTTGCCGTCGACGATGTGGTTCGGCAGGTTGATCGAGCCCAGGTTGCAAACGGCGATCTCGTCCTTGTTGGTGTTCAAGGTGATCTCGGTGCACAGGTTCGAGCTGTGGACCACGCCGACGTGCTGCTGCGGGCTACGCAGGTTGCACGGGTCTTTGAAGGTCAGCCATGGGTGGCCGGTTTCGAACAGCATGGACAGCATTTTACGCCACAGGTCTTTGGCCTGGATGGTCTTGAACAGCTTGACCTTGCCCGGGTACTCGGTCAGGGCTTCGTAGTACTCGTAGCGCTCTTCGAAGGCCTTGCCGGTCAGGTCGTGCAGGTCCGGAACTTCCGATGGCGAGAACAGGGTCCACTTGCCGTCATCGAAGACGCGCTTCATGAACAGGTCAGGGATCCAGTTGGCGGTGTTCATGTCGTGGGTACGACGACGATCATCACCGGTGTTCTTGCGCAGTTCGATGAACTCTTCGATGTCCATGTGCCAGGTTTCCAGGTAGGCACACACAGCGCCCTTGCGCTTGCCACCCTGGTTAACGGCTACGGCGGTGTCGTTCACTACTTTGAGGAACGGCACGACGCCCTGGGATTTGCCGTTGGTGCCCTTGATGTAAGAGCCCAGTGCACGGACCGGAGTCCAGTCGTTACCCAGGCCGCCAGCGAATTTCGACAGCATGGCGTTGTCGTGGATCGCGTGGTAGATGCCCGACAGGTCATCCGGCACGGTGGTCAGGTAGCAGCTCGACAGCTGTGGACGCAGGGTACCGGCGTTGAACAGGGTCGGGGTCGAGGACATGTAGTCGAAGGACGACAACAGGTTGTAGAACTCGATCGCACGGTCTTCTTTCTGTTTCTCTTCGATCGCCAGGCCCATGGCCACGCGCATGAAGAAGATCTGCGGCAGTTCGAAACGCACGCCATCCTTGTGGATGAAGTAACGGTCGTACAAGGTTTGCAGGCCCAGGTAGGTGAACTGCTGGTCGCGCTCGTGGTTGATCGCCTTGCCCAGTTTTTCCAGGTCGAAGGAGGCCAGCACAGGGTTCAGCAACTCGAATTCGATACCCTTGGCGATGTAGGCCGGCAAGGCCTTGGCGTACAGGTCGACCATCTCGTGGTGGGTTGCGCTTTCGGCGACGCCGAGGAAGCCCAGGCCTTCGGCACGCAGGGTGTCCATCAGCAGGCGGGCGGTGACGAACGAGTAGTTCGGCTCACGCTCGACCAGGGTACGGGCGGTCATCACCAGGGCGGTGTTGACGTCGGTCAGGGCCACGCCGTCGTACAGGTTCTTCAGGGTTTCGCGCTGGATCAGGTCGCCGTCGACTTCTTCCAGGCCTTCGCACGCTTCGGTGACGATGGTGTTCAGGCGGCCCATGTCCAGCGGCGCCAGGCTGCCGTCGGCACGGGTGATGCGGATCGACGGGTGCGCTTGTACCGGCTCCTCGGTGGTGCGAACGGCACGTTCCTTGGAGCGGGCGTCACGGTAGATCACGTAATCGCGGGCGACTTTCTGCTCACCGGCACGCATCAGGGCCAGTTCGACCTGGTCCTGGATTTCTTCGATGTGGATGGTCCCACCCGATGGCATGCGACGCTTGAAGGTCGCGGTGACCTGTTCGGTCAGGCGGGCCACGGTGTCATGGATTCGCGACGAGGCAGCAGCGGTGCCGCCTTCAACTGCGAGGAACGCTTTGGTGATGGCGACGGTGATCTTGTCATCGGTGTAAGGAACGACAGTGCCGTTACGCTTGATCACACGCAGCTGACCTGGCGCGGTGGCGGACAGATCCGAATTCGAATCGGCGGCCTGCGGCAAGGTACCCTGCGGGTTCTCGCGAGTTGTGTCGGTTTGCATGGGGGAGTGTCTCCACATTCTCTATGTTTGTTTGGGCACCATCACGGTGCCCACCGTTCTGTCCTGAAGCACTACAACCGGCGTGGGGCCGGGCATAACAACTTCGGGACAGTAGGAAAAAGGCTAATGATGCCGCTTCCTTGCCGAAGTCTTTGGCCGCGAGCCTGGGCTCGAGGCCGGATTCCTTTCTGGGGTGTCAGTGATGACTGCAACACCCGTACCGTTTTGACCCTTCTGGCCAGAAAAAACGGTGCCCTCCGCGCACGCGGTTTGGGCTTGTAAAAACGTGCTTGGTTCAACCATAAACTGGCAATAAAAGCGCTTGAGTTTGTGGTCTGAAATGTGGTTGGGCTTTTAAGCTAAAACCCTACATGTAGGGTTTTTTTAGCGCCGAGGTACAAGATAATGCGTTTTGGAGGGGGTTGCAACGTACTACCTGTGGATAAACCTGTGCGTAAATTGTGTGTGAAAGAGCGAACGGGCGTGTAGGCCGCGACCTAGCTGGAGCGGACTGTTTTTCACTGGTTTTCAATGATCGAAAACAGTCGTTCTGATTTTTAAGGGCGCGAACCCTATCACAAAAGAGCTCGTTGTCCGAACGCATTTGCCCGCTTGTGTTCTCGGCGGGTGGCGTTTATACAATCGGCCAGCATGTACAGCGTTTTATCCTCCCCAATCATTACAAAAAGACGGGCGGATCCTTCCTTATTAGTGTTTTTGGCAAGCAGAGGTCACCGTGGAACAAGAAGCCTGGCAGGTATTGATTGTGGAGGACGACCAGCGACTGGCCGAACTGACCCGCGATTACCTGGAGGCCAATGGCCTGCGTGTTTCAATCGAAGGTGATGGCGCACTGGCCGCGGCACGCATCATCAATGAGCAGCCGGACCTGGTGATCCTCGACCTGATGCTCCCGGGTGAAGACGGCCTGAGCATTTGTCGCAAGGTCCGCGCCCGGTATGACGGTCCGATCCTGATGCTCACCGCCCGCACCGATGACACCGACCAGATCCTTGGCCTGGACCTGGGTGCCGATGACTATGTGTGCAAACCGGTGCGCCCGCGCCTGTTGCTGGCGCGTATCCAGGCTCTATTGCGACGCAGCGAAACCCCTGAGGCAATCCCGGAAAAACAACGGCGCCTGCAGTTCGGTCCACTGATCGTGGATAACGCTTTGCGCGAGGCCTGGTTGCAGGGCAACGGCATCGAACTGACCAGCGCAGAGTTCGACTTGCTCTGGCTGCTGGTTGCCAATGCCGGGCGCATCCTGTCCCGGGAAGAAATCTTCACCGCGTTGCGGGGCATCGGTTATGACGGTCAGGACCGTTCCATCGACGTGCGCATTTCGCGCATCCGCCCCAAGATCGGCGACGACCCGGAGCACCCGCGCCTGATCAAGACCGTGCGTAGCAAAGGCTATCTGTTCGTGCCCGAAGCCTGCGTAGACCCGTCCCTGTGAATTCAATCTTCCTGCGCATCTATGGCGGCATGTGCGCCGCGCTGATTCTGGTGGCGGTGCTGGGCGTGCTGGCCTTGCATCTGCTCAACCAGGTTCGCAGCGAGCAGTACCGCGAGCGTCTGGCCCACGGCACGTTTTCGCTGATGGCCGACAACTTGCAACCGATGAACCAGACCGAGCGCCACCGGGCCTTGCTGGTGTGGGAACGGCTGCTGGGGATTCCGCTGGGGCTGAAAACCTTTGCCGAAACCGACCTTGACCTGACCCAGCGCACTCGTGTGTTACGCGGCCAGGCATTGGTCGAACAGATCGGCCCGCATGCGGCGAAGGTATACAAGCTGGTCAGCGACAAGGAACAGTTGATGCTCACCGGGGAAGTGCAGCAGATCAGCGAACAACTGGCCCGGGCGACCATCTACCTGTTGACCGATGAACTGGTGCGCACCCCGGTAGCCGATCAGCCCATGCGCCTGGCGCAATTGAAGGAAAGCAAGGGGTTCGGCTTCGACCTGCGGCTGGTCACGGTGGATGAAGCGGACATGGACGAGGACCAGAGCCGCCGGGTGTCCGAGGGGGACACCGTGATGGCGCTGGGCAAGGGCGGCGACTCGATCCGCGTGTTCGCCGGCATGGTCGGCACGCCGTGGGTCCTGGAAATCGGTCCGTTGTATCAGATGAATCCTTATCCGCCTGAGTGGTTGGTGCTGATTGCCGCGCTCGGGTTGACGCTGATCGGTTTGATTGTCTACCTGCTGGTGCGCCAATTGGAGCGGCGCTTGCGGGGCCTCGAAGCCGCCGCGACGCGCATCGCCCAGGGCAGCCTGGAAACCCGTGTGCCGACCCGCGGCGCCGACTCGGTGGGGCGCCTGGCGTCGGCATTCAACGGGATGGCCGAGCACTTGCAACAGTTGCTCGCGATCCAGCGTGAACTGGTGCGCGCGGTATCCCACGAGTTGCGCACGCCGGTGGCGCGCCTGCGTTTTGGCCTGGAAATGATCGGCTCGGCCACCACGCCGCAAGCCCTGGAAAAATACTGTCAGGGCATGGACAACGACATCGAGGATCTCGACCGCTTGGTGGACGAGATGCTGACGTACGCGCGGCTGGAGCAGGGTTCGCCGGCGCTGAATTTTCAGCGTATCGATCTGGACGCCTTGGTCAATCAAGTGATCGAGGAACTCGCGCCCTTGCGTGCACAGGTCACGGTGCAACGGGGCTTGTGCCTGTCGGCCGCCGATTGCGACGACGCCTGGGTCGAGGCCGAACCGCGCTACCTGCACCGGGCGATCCAGAACCTGGTGACCAACGCCATGCGTCACGCGCAATCACGGGTGACCATCAGTTACCAGGTCGGGCAGCAACGTTGTCGGGTGGATATCGAAGATGACGGGCCGGGTGTGCCGGAGTCGGCGTGGGAAAAAATCTTCACGCCATTCCTGCGCCTGGACGACAGTCGCACCCGTGCTTCGGGTGGGCATGGGCTGGGGTTGTCGATCGTGCGGCGGATCATCCATTGGCATGACGGGCGCGCCTTGGTCGGCAAGAGTAAAAGCCTGGGTGGGGCGTGTTTCAGTTTGAGCTGGCCGAGGAATCAGGAGCGACGTTGATATTTGTGTGTGCGTTGCGACCTGGGGGTTTTCAGCGCCCTGATAGACTTCAGGCCTTGATGCTTACCAGACTCAACAACTGCCCGTCCCTGACTGCGAACTGCGCATCCAGTTCGGTGCCATTGCGCCATTCATTGGACAGGTCGGTCAACAAGCGCAAGCGTACTTCCCCCGTCTCGTGCCACTCCAGCACTTCGGCATGTTCAAAATAAAAACGCTGCTCAACGATCGGATAAAGCGCCTTGAACAGGCTTTCCTTGACCGAGAAGGTCAGGGTTACCAGCAGGGCCAGATGGTCTCGGGGTCCGGCCGCCATGCGCTGTAGCTCCGCGGGGTTGAGGATTTCCCCGGCCAGGCGCTCGGCCCGTTCGGCATTCAACAGGTTTTCCAGGTCCATGCCCAAGCCGCGCCAATGGCGCTTGTTGGCGACGATTGCAGCTGCCCGGCCGGTGCTATGGGTGATCGAACCTGCGATATGGTCCGGCCAGACCGGAGCGCGGTCCTCACCTATGGCGGGAGTGAAGTTCAATCCTTCCAGTCGCTGCAATGCGGCCCGGGCGCAAACCCGTCCGGCAAGAAACTCCGCCCGGCGTTTGGCGACCGAACGCTGGATGCTCGCCGGCACCTCGACAGCACTGCGCTGGAAGTCATCAGGCGCCAATTGCAAACTGTCGAAATGAGTACTCAACAGCACTGTATCCGGCAGCAGCAAAGGCAACGGCCAATGGTCATCGAGTGGGGTGCAGCAGAGGGGCAGGGCGGGGACATGATTCATGGCGGGTATTTTGCCGGGTTGCCTTGGCGGTGGGTAGTTCTGAAATCGTGTACCGCCAAGCTCAATTCTCCTGTTGAAAACTATTGAGACATTCAGGCCGGGTTGGTTCAGCCCAGGTTCAGAGTGCGTTCAGGGGGAGTTCAGGGCTCCGTGGGTAATCTTGCCCCGTACCCAAAAACAACTACCCCCAACAGGAACGACACCAATGACTACATTGAAGAATCTGCTTCTGGCTTTCACCGTAATGGGCGCCAGTGCCGCCGTTCAGGCCAACGATAACTTCGCGGGCCTTACGCTTGGACAGACCAGTGACAAAGTGAAAAAGTCCCACGCACTGAACGATAACCTCAATAGCCCGAACGCCGATGGCGTGATCGGCAAGGACACCACCTGGGGTGTGCGTGCGGGTCAGCAAAACAGTCAGGGCCGCTACTACGCTACTTACGACAACGTGTCGGGCTCGCACAATGGCATTAAACTGCGTCAGGAAAACCTCCTGGGCAGCTACGACCTGTTCTATCCGGTAGGCAGCGACACCAAGCTGTTCGGCGGTGCCACTGCCGGTCTGACCAAGCTGACACAGGAGTCGTCTGGCTTCAGCCGCGACAGCAACATCGGATACGCCCTGGGCGGACAAGTCGGTGTCCTGCAACAGGTTTCAAAAAACACGTCGGTTGAACTGGGTTATCGTTACCTGCGCAGCAATGCCAGCACCGAGATGGTTCAGCGCAGTGGCAGCAAACAAGGTTCGCTGGATCTGACCAGCAGCGCCCAGACTTACCTGGCAGCCAACTTCGCTTTCTAAAAAGTGTATTGCAATGGTCTGCGCCGGATCGCCTCAGTGGCTGATCCGGCATAGTCCTGTTAGCCGCCGAGGTACACTGTCGCACCTTTGCAGATGTTGATTTGCCTGGAGAGCGTTATGAAATTGCTGGTCGTCGAGGATGAAGCGCTATTGCGTCATCACCTGCAAACCCGCTTGACCGATAGTGGTCATGTGGTCGAGTCCGTTGCCAATGCCGAAGAGGCGCTGTATCAGACACAGCAGTTCAACCACGACCTGGCGGTGATTGACCTGGGCCTGCCGGGAATGGGCGGCCTCGACCTGATCCGACAACTGCGCTCCTCGGGCAAGACCTTTCCGATCCTGATCCTTACGGCTCGAGGCAACTGGCAAGACAAGGTCGAGGGCCTGGCCGCCGGTGCCGACGATTACGTGGTCAAGCCGTTCCAGTTCGAAGAGCTGGACGCCCGGCTGAATGCCTTGCTGCGTCGCTCCAGCGGATTCACCCAGTCGACCATTGTCGCCGGCCCCTTGTTGCTCGATCTCAATCGCAAACAGGCGTCCCTCGACGAACAACCCCTGGCGTTGACCGCGTATGAATATCGCATCCTCGAGTATTTGATGCGCCACCATCAGCAGGTGGTGCCCAAGGATCGTCTGATGGAGCAACTCTACCCGGATGACGATGAGCGTGATCCGAACGTGATCGAGGTATTGGTCGGCCGCCTGCGCCGTAAACTGGAAGCCCCGGCGGGGTTTAAACCGATCGATACCGTTCGAGGCCTCGGTTATCTGTTCAATGAGCGTTGCACTTGATTCGCTCGCTTCGCGTTCGTCTGATGCTCGCCGCCACGCTCCTGGCGGTGTTGTTCATGCTGGCGTTGTTGCCAGCGATGCAGGGCGCGTTCAGTCTGGCGCTGCAGGATTCCATCGAGCAGCGCCTGGCGTCGGATGTCACCACGCTGATTTCCGCCGCCCGGGTTGAAAACAACGGCCTGCAGATGCCGGCGCAATTGCCTGACGAGCGTTTCAACCTCACCGACAGCCGTTTGCTCGGCTACATCTACGACCGCGAAGGTCAACTGGTTTGGCGCTCGAAAGCCACCCAGGAAGAGCACATCAATTACAAGCCGCGTTATGACGGACGTGGCAATGAGTTCGCGCGAATCCGCGAAGCCAACGGCCAGGAATTCTTCGTCTATGACGTCGAGGTCAAATTGCTGGGCGGCAAGAGTGCTGCGTTCAGCATTGTTGCGCTGCAACCGGTTCGCGAGTACGAAATTACCCTCGAAGGACTGCGGGAAAATCTCTATCTGGGCTTCGGCGCTGCATTGCTGGTGCTGCTGGCGTTGCTGTGGATAGGTTTGACCTGGGGCCTGCAGGCGTTGCGTCGCTTGAGCCAGGAACTGGACCAGATCGAAGGCGGTACGCGCGAAAGCCTCAGTGAAGAGCATCCCCGGGAACTGTTGCGCCTGACCGGTTCCCTGAACCGTCTGCTGCACAGCGAACGTGAGCAGCGCAGCCGCTATCGGGACTCTCTCGATGATCTGGCCCACAGCCTGAAAACTCCGCTGGCGGTGCTGCAAGGTGTCAGCGAGGACATGGCTCAGCGTCCGGAAGATCGTGATCAGGCCTGGGTGCTGCAGACCCAGATCGAACGCATGAGTCAGCAGATCAGCTATCAGTTGCAGCGCGCCAGCCTGCGCAAAAGCGGTCTGGTGCGGCATCAGGTGCGGCTACGGCCGGTGCTGCAAAGTCTGTGCGATACGCTGGACAAGGTCTACCGCGACAAACGGGTGAAAGTCGCTTTTGATCTGCCGGAGCCCTGTTATGTGCCGATCGAGCAGGGGGCCTTGCTGGAAATGCTGGGTAATCTGCTGGAAAACGCCTATCGCCTGTGCCTCGGTGAAATTCGTATCAGCGTGCGCCAAACCCTTGGCGGCATCGAATTGTGTGTCGAGGACGACGGTCCCGGTGTACCACAGGATCAGCGCGCGCGAATCCTGCAACGTGGTGAACGCCTGGATCGTCAGCATCCGGGGCAGGGGATTGGCCTGGCGGTGGTCAAGGACATCATCGAGAGTTACAACGCCAAGCTGACCCTGGAGGACTCGTCGATGGGCGGGGCGGCGTTCAGGATCCATTTTCCGGTGGCGTGATTCAGGCGCGAGCCTGTCGCGTCAACCCTCGCAGGAGCCTGGCGTGCAGCGGTGCTCCTACATTTCCTGCGCCCGATAGGCGCCCGGTGTAAGCCCTGTCCACTTCTTGAACGCGCGGTGAAACGCCGAAGGCTCGGAAAAGCCGAGTTGTTCGGCAATCTGTTGCAATGACAAATCGGCGCGGTTCAGGTGATAAATCGCGATATCCCGGCGCAACTGATCCTTCAGCTCCTGAAAACTGGAACCTTCCTCACGCAGGTGCCTGCGCAATGTCTGCGGGCTGATGTGCAGATGTGCCGCCACGGCTTCCAGATCCGGCCAGTGCGAACTGTCGCGGTTGAGCAGGCGCCGCAACTGACTGGTCAGGCTGTCGCCGTCGTCGGGGCGCGACAACAGGTCGGCGGGGGAGCGCTCAAGGAAGTGCTTGAGCGTACGTTCGTCCTGTAGCAGTGGCATGTTCAGGTAGCGACTGTGAAAGCGCAGGCTGCTGCGGTCAGTGGAAAACTCGAGCGGGCAGGAGAACAGTAAATCGTATTCGGCACCGTGGTCGGGCCTGGGGTAACCGAAGGTGGCCTGCTCCAGACGGATGCGCTGGCCGATCAGCCAGCTGCCGAAGCGGTGCCATATCACCAGCAGACTCTCGCTGAGGAAGTGGTCCGGGTCCCACAGTTGTGAGTCGTCCAGGCTCAGGCACACCCAATCGTCCTCCTGGCTCAGGGTCAGGCGCGGAGCCCCGGGGAATAGGCTATAAAACAATAAGCCGCGACGCAGTGCCTTTTCCAGATTGCGGCAGTGAATCACGGCATGACACATCATCGCGAAGCTGCCTGGTCTGCTTGGGGCTTGCCCAAACCCCAGGTATTCGTCGTCCAGTGCCAGCCATAACCCTTGTATCAGTTGGGTGAACTGCTCTGGCGCAATGCGCGCCCTGGGCTCCTGGAGCAACTCGGGACTGATCCCCAGTTGCTGCAACAGACCCGAATAATCGTAGCCGTGCCGACGCGCACCGCCGAGAGCGGCCCGGGCGAAATGACTGGCGATGGTACGTTCGCGCATAACAGGCAGATCCATCCATTGAGCGACGGATGGTAGCTGCTCGGCAGCTGGTGTGAACAGGGCGGATATCCGCCAATTTGCAGGACCGGTTTTAGTGGAAGGGCGGATATCCGCCACCTGGATGTAACTGTCAGGCGACCTGGGAAACCCTGCAACCCTTGATGGCATGAGGCTGGCGGAGTTTTCGCATTAAGTGGCACGGGCCTTGCGATGCCATGAGCAGATGCCTGCCATGGTGCAGCTCGGAAAAACAAATCCCTCCAGTGCAGGAGGGTTCGCAATTGAGGTGTCACGTGCAACAGATGGATGTTGTCACCGGGCACCCTTGAGGAACTTTGCAATGACGACTCGTCAGCCACTGTACAAATCCCTGTATTTCCAGGTGATCGTTGCAATTGTCATCGGTATTTTGCTCGGTCACTTCTATCCACAGCTCGGTGTGGCCGTAAAGCCGCTGGGTGACGGGTTCATCAAGCTGATCAAGATGATCATCGCCCCGATCATCTTCTGTACCGTGGTCAGCGGTATTGCCGGCATGCAGAACATGAAGTCAGTGGGCAAGACCGGCGGGTATGCGTTGCTGTACTTCGAGATCGTGTCGACCATTGCCCTGCTGGTGGGGCTGGTTGTGGTCAACATCGTGCAACCGGGCGACGGCATGCATATCGACGTAACGACCCTGGACACCTCGAAAATCGCCAGCTACGTCGCAGCCAGTGCTGATCAAAGCGTTGTCGGCTTCCTCCTCAATGTGATCCCGAACACCATCGTCGGCGCATTCGCCACCGGTGACATCCTGCAAGTGTTGATGTTCTCGGTGATCTTCGGTTTCGCCCTGCATCGCCTGGGCGCCTACGGCAAGCCACTGCTGGACTTTATCGATCGCTTCGCCCACGTGATGTTCAACATCATCAACATGATCATGAAGCTCGCGCCACTGGGTGCCTTTGGTGCCATGGCGTTCACCATCGGTGCCTACGGCGTCGGCTCGCTGGTGCAACTGGGCCAGTTGATGATCTGCTTCTACATCACCTGCCTGTTGTTCATCCTGATCGTGCTGGGTTCGATTGCCCGTATGCACGGCTTCAGCGTGTTGAAGATGATCCGCTACATCCGTGAGGAACTGCTGATCGTACTGGGTACTTCCTCTTCGGAGTCGGTGCTGCCACGCATGCTGATCAAAATGGAACGCCTGGGCGCGCAGAAGTCCGTAGTTGGCCTGGTGATCCCGACTGGTTACTCGTTCAACCTCGACGGTACGGCGATCTACCTGACCATGGCGGCGGTGTTCATTGCCCAGGCAACCGACACTCAGATGGACCTCACCCACCAGATCACGCTGTTGGTGGTACTGCTGTTGTCCTCCAAAGGGGCTGCGGGCGTGACCGGTAGCGGTTTCATCGTCCTGGCTGCCACCCTGTCCGCCGTGGGCCACCTGCCGGTTGCCGGCCTGGCGCTGATCCTCGGTATCGACCGCTTCATGTCCGAAGCCCGGGCCCTGACCAACCTGGTGGGCAACGCGGTTGCGACCATCGTTGTGGCCAAATGGGTCAAGGAGCTGGATACCGACGTGCTGCAAGCGGAACTGGCTTCCGGCGGTCGCGGCATCGCCGACGAGCGTGAGCAAGACGACCTGGGTGTGGCCGAGGGCCCGACCCCGAGCAACGTCAAGTAAGACAGGCTGCAATGAAAAACCCGCTTCGGCGGGTTTTTTCATGAGCAGGATTTGAACGTTACGGTCATTGCAACTGGCGCATAAGGTGATTGCCGCAACGCCCTCGGCTGCCTAGGCTGGGGCATCGTAAAGGGAGAATTCTCATGCTCGGTCCACTGGCGTCACTCAAGGTTCTGGATTTCTCGACATTGCTGCCGGGGCCGTTCGCCTCCTTGCTGCTGGCGGACATGGGCGCCGAGGTGTTGCGCATCGAATCGCCGACCCGCATGGACCTGCTGCGGGTCCTGCCGCCCCAGGATCACGGGGTGTCGGCCAGCCATGCCTATCTCAATCGCAACAAACGCAGCCTTGCCCTGGACCTCAAGCAGCCTGAGGCACTGGAGGTGATCAAGCAGTTGCTCGAAGACTACGACATCGTGCTCGAGCAGTTCCGCCCTGGCGTCATGGATCGATTGGGCCTGGGCTATGAAGCCCTGAAGGCGATCAATCCGAAGCTGATCTATGTGTCGATTACCGGTTACGGTCAGACCGGCCCCTATAAGGACCGCGCCGGCCATGACATCAATTATCTGGCGCTGGCCGGGCTGGCGAGCTACACCGGTCGTGCCGACGCGGGGCCGCTGCCATTGGGTATGCAGGTGGCGGATGTCGCCGGTGGGTCGCTGCACGGGGTGATCGGCCTGCTGGCGGCGGTCATCGCCCGGCAGCAAAGCGGTCTGGGTCAGCATCTGGATGTGAGCATGACCGACTGTGCGTTCAGCCTCAACGCCATGTCGGGTGCCGGGTATCTGGCCTGTGGCGTTGAGCCGGGGCCGGAGGACCAGCTCCTCAATGGCGGCAGTTTCTACGACTACTACCGCTCCCGGGATGGGCGCTGGCTGTCGGTGGGTAGCCTGGAACCGGCATTCATGAAACCGTTGTGCGCGGCGCTGGGGCTGGAGGAACTGGCCAGTCTGGGTCTGTCAGCGCAACCGGCGCAGCAGAAAAAGCTCAAGGACGCGCTGAAGGTCGAGTTCGAAAAGCACGACTTCGCCGATTTATGCGCGTTGTTCGCCGAACTTGATGCCTGCGTCGAGCCGGTGTTGAGTCTGGGCGAGGCAGTGCTGCATCCGCAGTTGCAGGCGCGGGAACTGGTGACGCAAGTGCCGCGAGGTGATGGTTCGAGCCAGGCGCAGATGGCGTGTCCGTTGAAGTTTTCGCAAGGTTTGCCTGAGCCTCGGCATATTGGCGCGGCGCTGGGGCAACATACCGATCAGGTGTTGGGGGAGTTGGGGTTCAGTGCGCAGCGGATTGAGCAATTGCGGCGAGCCAAGGTAATTCTCTAGCGCCTGCTCTGGCCCCATCGCGAGCAGGCTCGCTCCCACACGGGTTCTGCGCCGTACACAAAATTTGCGTCTGATAGAAATCCAATGTGGGAGCGAGCCTGCTCGCGATGGGGCCCGACCAGACACCGCAAATCTGCTTTACTCAACCCGCATCTCCCCACTGAACACCAGCGTATTGCGACAGCGCCGGCACAAATACCGCCGCCCCTTTCTCACCAAACCATGGCGCTGGGCCGAGAAGGGAAAGTCGCTGTCGGCGCACGGGCACTTGTAGATATAGCGGGTCACGCTGCGGCGCTTGACGTCGTAGGTGTGGCAGCGATTGGGCGGCAGTTCATACACGCCGCGCATGATTAATTGCCACTCTTCGCCGTGGGGCTGGATGCGGTCGCCGAACAATTGATGGGCGATCAGGTGCGCGACTTCGTGGGCCACCGTCTGCTTGAGGAAGTCTTCGCTGTTTTCCCGGTACAGCTGTGGATTGAAGCGCAGCAGGTTTTCGTGCAGGTGGGCGACACCGGCTTTTTGCCCGCGCAACTTGAGGCTGACCACCGGGCGTTTGAACGATCGTTTGAAAAAGGATTCGGCTTGTTGGAAGCAGTCTTCGACGCGAGTATTGAGTTGCTCGGGCATGCTTGATGGATCTCCAGAGCAATCGAGTATGCCGCAACCTTGGGGCCTTGCGAATCGTCCGGGCGCCGAATGGTTATTCACCTTGCGATTAACCGGGGAACGAAAAGGCCGCCTTGCGGCTAATGCTGTTAACTTAAGCGGGTAGCACACTTTGTGGCGAGGGGGCTTGTCGGACCGCCGCACCGCCCCGTTCGGCTGCGGAGCAGTCGTAAAACCATCACACGCGGTGTACCTGATACTCCTCGATGGCTGGTTTTGGGGCCGCTCCGCAGCCCAACGGGGGCAAGCCCCCTCGCCACAAGTGTGTGCCCCAGCTTAAGTGAACAGCATTACGCCTTGCGGCGGCCTGTGTCGGCAGATCTGAGTTTTTTGTGGTGAGTTGCTAATTGGTATAGACCGGGCCCACGCCGAGTCCCCAGACAATCACGGTGAATGCCATGATGGCCACCAGCACCACCAGGCCAACGGCGAGCACCGAACTGGAAAACAGGAAGCCCTCGTCGGATGGAATGTTCATGAACGTTGGTAGCCCGACATAGAGCAGGTACACCGTGTAGCAGATGGCCGCGGTGCCGACGATCATCCCCAGCCACAGGTGCGGATACAGGGCCGCGAGGCCACCGATGAACAGAGGGGTCGCGGTATAGGTGGCAAAAGCAATGCAGCGTGCCAGGCTCGGATTGGCGTCATAGGTGCGAGCCATCCAGTGGATGAACGCGCCCATCACCGCGACTCCACCGATCATTGCCAGATACGACATGACCGTCATCCACAGCGCACTCTCCATGGTCAGCATCACCGGTGGCCGATTGCCGATCACCCAGCCGACCTGCGTGGTGCCGATAAAGGCCGACACTGCGGGAATCGCTGCCAGGATGAGGGTATGGGTCAAGTACATGTGGCTGATGCTTTCCTCCTGGTCGCCACGAATATCTTTCCATTCTTGGTCAGGGTGGGTGAAGAGCCCCACTACGTGATGGATCATGCCAGTCACTCCTCTTGTTTTTACCGTCGCCCCCCAGCGGAGCGCCTACGGGCCAAGGTGGCCAAGTAAGTTGCAGGTCTCGTGCGACCTTATGTCGCAGTATAGAAAGGAGTTCCCCCGAGGGCTTAGAGCAAATTGCGCTGTAAAGCCCCCAGGTAATCGCGGTTGTGTCTGTAGAGTCACCGCAGGAGCCGGCTGTGTTCGGCAGCTCTGCACAGGTTCGGATTTTTGCGTAAAATGCCGGCCTTTCGTCACACCTCACGGATTTCGCGTCATGGGCACTCTTACGGTCAACCAGAACAAACTGCAAAAGCGCCTTCGCCGTCAGGCCGGTGAGGCTGTCGCCGATTTCAATATGATTGAAGACGGCGACAAGGTCATGGTCTGCCTGTCCGGAGGCAAGGACAGCTACACCATGCTCGATGTGCTGATGCACTTGCAGAAGGTCGCCCCGATCAAGTTCGAGATCGTGGCCGTGAACATGGACCAGAAGCAGCCAGGTTTCCCCGAGCATGTGCTGCCGGCCTACCTCAAGGAACTGGGCATCGAGTATCACATTGTCGAGAAAGACACCTACTCGGTGGTCAAGGAGCTGATCCCGGAAGGCAAGACCACCTGTTCGCTGTGCTCGCGCCTGCGTCGTGGCACGCTCTACACTTTCGCCGACGAAATCGGTGCGACCAAGATGGCGCTCGGTCACCACCGTGACGACATCGTCGAAACCTTCTTCCTCAACATGTTCTTCAACGGTTCGCTCAAGGCCATGCCGCCAAAACTGCGCGCCGATGACGGTCGCAACGTGGTGATCCGCCCGCTGGCCTACTGCAACGAAAAAGATATCCAGGCCTATTCGGACCTCAAGCAGTTCCCGATCATCCCGTGCAACCTCTGTGGTTCCCAGGAAAACCTGCAGCGGCAGGTGGTCAAGGACATGCTGCAGGATTGGGAACGCAAGACCCCGGGTCGTACCGAGAGCATATTCCGCAGCCTGCAGAACGTGATCCCCTCGCAATTGGCGGACCGTAATCTGTTCGACTTCACCAGCCTCAAGATCGACGAAACGGCGGCCTCGCGGTTCGTCAATGTTGTAAACCTCTGATCTAACCTGTGGGAGCGGGCTTGCTCGCGAATGCGTAGTGTCTTCAACATATTTGTCGACTGACACTACGCATTCGCGAGCAAGCCCGCTCCCACAAGTTTTTTGCTTCGTTTCAACTTTCAGGAGAGGGCATGCGCGACTACAAGTGGCTGAATGAATACTGCTTGAACCGCTTCGGTTCGGCAGCAGAGCTGGAAGCCCATCTGCCCGTTCCCAAGACGTCCGCGCAATTGCGCAAGATCAGCGACGACCGTTACCTCTCGACCATGGCTTTGCGCGTTTTTCGGGCCGGGCTCAAGCACAGCCTGGTGGACGCCAAATGGCCGGCCTTTGAGGAAGTGTTTTTCCGCTTCGATCCGGAAAAGGTCGTGCTGATGAGCGCCGAGCACCTCGAACGCCTGATGCAGGACACGCGGATCATCCGCCATCTGGGCAAGCTCAAGAGCGTGCCGCGCAACGCGCAGTTCCTGCTGGACATTGCCCATGAAAAGGGCAGTTTTGGTGAGTTGATCGCTGAGTGGCCGGTGACCGATATTGTCGGGCTCTGGACCTTCCTGAAAAAACGCGGTCACCAGCTGGGCGGTCTGTCAGCTCCACGCTTCCTGCGCATGGTCGGCAAGGATACTTTTGTGCCGAGCTATGACGTGGTGGCGGCGTTGAATGCGCAGAAGATCATCGACAAGGTGCCGAGCAGCCTGCGCGACCTGGCGTTGGTGCAGGATGTGTTCAACCAGTGGCATGAGCAAAGTGGCGGCCGGCCGATGAGCCAGATTTCGATGATGCTGGCTTACACCGTTAACCATTGAGACCGGCCAATCGCCAGCAGGCTGGGATCTGCGGCATACACAGGTCCCCTGTGGGAGCCAGCCTGCTGGCGATTGCAATGTGTCAGGCGACGGAAATTTCGCCCTCGCCAGCCAGCTTGCGGTTCAACTGATACCGCCAGCGCACATACATCAGTGCCGAGCAGAACACCGCCAGGCTCGCGCCCATCTCCAGCAAACCGAAGATCTGCCGGTTCGGATCGTAGGCGGCCAGTGCACCCTTGATGAAATACAGGTTCACCACAAAACACATCCACGAATGCCCCCGGGCACTGCCGACGATCATCCCCGGCGCCAACAGCAGCAGCGGCACCAGTTCGATCAGCAGGATCACCCAGGGGCGCGCGCCATGCAGATCGGCGACCAACAGGTAGTAAACGCAGAGCAGTCCCGCCAGGCCGAAAAAGCACAGCAGACTGATGATGCGCATCGCCCGCACCCGGGGCTCCAGCCACTCGATGGCGGGCAGAATCTTCGGCTTTTTCGCCACCTCAGCTCTCCAGTTTCTGTGCAGTCTTCGCCAACCGCAGGCCCAGCGCCCGGCATAGCGCCACTTCATGTTCATTCAAACCGAGCTTACCGTCCGCCCCGGCGTGATGACTGGCGCCATACGGCGTGCCGCCGCCACGGGTTTCCAGCAGCGCCGACTCGCTGTAGGGCAGGCCGGTGATCAGCATGCCGTGGTGCAGCAATGGCAGCATCATCGACAGCAGGGTGGTTTCCTGACCGCCGTGCAGGCTCGCCGTGGAGGTGAACACACCGGCGGGTTTGCCCACCAGCGCGCCAGTCAGCCACAGGTTGCTGGTGCCATCGAGGAAGTACTTGAGCGGCGCCGCCATGTTGCCGAAGCGGGTCGGGCTGCCAAGCGCCAGGCCGGCGCAGTTTTTCAGGTCGTCGAGGCTGGCGTACAGCGCGCCTTCATCCGGAATGTCCGGTGACACAGCTTCGCATTCGGTGGAAATCGCCGGCACCGTGCGCAACCGCGCTTCCAGCCCGGCCTGTTCGACGCCCCGGGCAATCTGCCGGGCCATTTCGTTGGTCGAGCCGTTGCGGCTGTAGTACAGAACCAGAATGTACGGCGCACTCATGGCAACAGTTCCAGGATTTGCTCCGGTGGGCGGCCAATGACGGCTTTGTCGCCGACTTCAAGAATCGGACGTTCCATCAATTTCGGGTGGGCGGCGATGGCAGCGATCAATTGCGTTTCGCTCAGGCTGCTGTCGGCCAGGTTGAGGGCTTTGTACTCGTCTTCGCCGGTGCGCAGCAGTTGCCTGGCGCTCAGGCCGAGCTTACCCAGCAGGCTGTGGATTTGTGCGTCGTTCAGCGGAGTTTCCAGGTAGCGCACCACGGTCGGAGTCAGGCCGCGGGCTTCGAGCAGTTCGAGCGCACCGCGCGATTTCGAGCAGCGCGGATTGTGATAAAGCGTCAGATCGGTCATGAGCGGGTCGCATCTTGCGTAAGGTGGCGGCTATTCTAACTGTGCAGCGCGCATTCCAGAACCTTGAGAGGCGATGGGTCGCAGGCGCATTCAATTTTTCACAAGGAATACGACATGACTAGGCGACTGGCAGCAGCATTGACGATCATCGGGACGTTGATGCTGGGGGGCTGCGGTAATGACTATGGCATCGACCAGAACGGTCAGAAAGTAGTCGCCGAGCGTCTGGACGACAAATGGCTGGTGCTCAATTACTGGGCCGAATGGTGTGGCCCGTGCCGAACCGAGATTCCTGAATTGAACACATTGGCCGAGCAGCTCAAGGACAAGAAGATCGGGGTATTCGGGGTCAATTTCGACAATGTGCAGGGCGAAGAGCTGAAAAGCGCGAGCGAGAAGCTCGGGATCAGGTTCACCGTGCTGGCCCAGGACCCTGCCGAACTGTTCGAATTGCCACGCAGCGAGGCGTTGCCGGTGACCTACATCATCGATGACAAGGGCAAGGTGCGTGAGCAGTTGATGGGTGAGCAGACGGCGGCGGGGGTGATGGCGAAGCTCGAGGCGTTGCAGGCGAAGAATTGACGGGGGAGTGTAAAGAGCCTCCCCTCACCCCAGCCCTCCCGTGGGAGAGGGGGGCTTTCGAACCTGAGTTCGACTCGGTCGTTCAGGTCGATGTACAGCGAAAGAACGACTCCGTCGGTCCCCTCTCCCCTTGGAAGAGGGTTAGGGTGAGGGCCAGCGGTCTACCGGCTCAACCCTCTTCCAGCCACCACCTTAACGGCTTGCCTTCAGCCGGCCAGAAGCGCATCTGGTCGATCGACGAGACGTCCCAGCGCTGCACATTCTCCAGCGCTTGCAGGAAACGCTTCTCCTGTTCCATCAGCGCCGGCGCGCAGAGCTTGCGGGTGCTGCCGACTTTGCCGAAGCTCAGCTTGTTGCCTTCAAGGGTGTATGGGGCGAACCAGTGGTTGCAGCCGCCGTTACCGTAGGCCCGGCCGTCTGCTCCGAGGGTGATGGTCAGGTGGCTGTAGTCCATCAACGGACGCTCACCGATCCACTCCAGGATGTAGCTGCGGTTCTGTTCGAGCTGCACCGGATCGGCGGCGCAGCCCAGCAGACTGGCGCCGACCATACCGGTCAGAGCGAGGTGTTTCATCACGCGGGCTCCTGGCATTTCGGGCACAGGTGTTTCTCGGCGACGCTGGTCCAGCCCAACTCGGCGATCCGCGCGGTGGCCGCAGGCTTTTCAGCCTTGTTGCCCAGTTTGGCGTCGACCGCAAACTCGAAGCTCAGCTCTTTGGCGCAGCTGTCGCAATTGACTTGCCAGGTGTGGATCGCCAGTTCACCGAACACCGGACCGCTGGCCACCGCGACCCATTGACCGGGCGGGTTGATCAAGTGGCGAACGGTTTCGACGGTCAGGCGCATGGACAGGTCCTTGGCTCCTTTGAGGGTCACTACCAGCACGTCGTTGTTGCGAATCGAGCCGCCGTTGCCGGTGACTTGGTAACGCCCCGGCACCAGAGCGCGGCATTCAGTGAGGGTGTGTTGCGGGTTCATCAGGCTGTAGCGGAAATCGTGTTCGACCATGGGTCCTCCAAATATGCGCGATATGCTAGCACGGGCTAACACGCGGTATCGCGCAGGAGGATGACCTTCGATCCGTTTCAGTCGTCTGGAACCTGATTTTGTGGCGTGCCCGCCGCCCAGGCCGCGATGTTCTGCAGGGTGGTATCTGCAATCGCTCCCAGTGCTTCACGGGTCAGAAATGCCTGGTGCGCCGTGACGATCACATTCGGGAAGGTCAGCAACCTTGCCAGCACATCGTCTTGCAGCGGCAGGTCGGAGCGGTCCTCGAAGAACAGTTGTGCTTCTTCTTCATAAACATCCAGCCCCAGATAACCCAGGCGACCGTCCTTCAAGGCATCGATCAGGGCCGGCGTGTCGACCAGGCCACCACGCCCGGTGTTGATCAGCATTGCTCCCGGTTGCATGTGGGCCAGTGACTGGCGGTTGATCAAGTGCTTGCTCTGCTCGTTGAGCGGGCAGTGCAGGCTGATGATCTGCGACTCGGCCAGCAATTGCGGCAGGCTCAGGTACCGCGCGCCGAGGGCTTCGACCTGTGGGTTGGGGTACGGGTCGTAAGCGAGCAACTGGCAGCCGAAACCGTTCATGATTTTGGCGAAGGTCGCGCCGATCTGTCCGGTGCCGACCACGCCGACAGTCTTGCCCCGCAGATCGAAGCCGGTCAGCCCGTGCAGGCTGAAATCCCCTTCGCGGGTGCGATTGTAGGCGCGGTGCAGGCGGCGATTGAGCGCCAGGATCAGCGCTACCGCATGCTCGGCCACCGCGTGGGGCGAATAGGCAGGAACGCGCACGATGGTCAGCCCCAGGCGCTTTGCCGTCGGCAGGTCGACGTGGTTGAAACCGGCCGAGCGCAATGCAATCAGGCGGGTGCCACCGGCGGCCAGGCGTTCGAGCACGGCGGCGCTCAGGTCATCGTTGATGAACGCGCAGACCACTTCATGACCCTGGGCCAGCGCTGCAGTGTCCAGACTCAGGCGTGCGGTCTGAAAATGCAGTTCGATGCCAGCCGGTAGCTGGGCACCGAGGAAGCTGTCCTGGTCGTAGGTCTGGCTGCTGAAAAGAATCGTACGCATGACTTCCTCCTTGTCCGGTTCCTGTAGGAGCGAGTTTGCTCCGGGCGGCGTTCCGACGATGGACGACAACGATAATGCGGGCATCCTGAATGCCCGCGGCGCCCTCAGGTTTTTCGCGAGCAGGCTCGCTCCTACAGGGTTTGCGTTGAGTTTACGCGGTTGCGTGGCAACGCCATTGCTGTGAATCAAGCATTCATGCGCGACTGGGCAGCCAGGCGATTGATTGCCCGGTCCAGCTCTTCCAGGGCAATGGCAGCTTTCGGGTCCTGTTGCTTGAGCAGGGTCTCGCTGCGCTGGCAGGCGGCGCGCAATTGCGGTACGCCGCAATAACGCGTCGCACCATGCAGGCGATGCACCCGTTCGATCAGCGCGTTATGGTCGGCGGCGTGGCGAGCGCTACGTATGGCTTCGCGGTCGGCTTCCAGTGACGCCAGCAGCATTGCCAGCATGTCCGCCGCCAGATCCGCCTTGCCGGCGGCCAGGCGCAAACCTTCTTCGTGATCGAGCACCAGCAGGTCATGGGTTCCACCATGGCTATCACTGGCGCGATCCAGGCGGTGATCGCGCAGCGCCAGGCCACTCCACTTCAACACGACCTGCGCCAATTGCCGTTCGCTGATCGGTTTGGTCAGGTAGTCGTCCATGCCGCTTTGCAGCAGTGCGCGTTTTTCGTTGGCCATGGCGTGGGCGGTGAGGGCGATGATCGGTAGCGGTGTGCAGTGCCGTTCACTCTCCCATAGACGGATCGCCTCGGTGCTCTGGCGTCCGTCCATGCCCGGCATCTGTACGTCCATCAGCACTAGGTCGAATGTCTCGTGCTGAACCGCCTTGATCGCAGCGTAACCGCTGTCCACGGCGAGCACCTTGGCCCCCATGTCTTCGAGCAGGGTCTGCACCAACAGCAGGTTGGCCGGGTTGTCGTCGACGCACAGCACCTTCGGCGCACGGCTGGACAGCGGTTCGCCAGGCTCGCTGCGCGGGGGGCGCGGGCTGACCAGATCGGACAGGGCCCGGCGCAGTTTGCGGGTGCAGGCCGGTTTGGCCTGAAGCTGGCTGTGCGGGTTGGGCACCGAGAGATGGAACAGCGTCTGTTCAGTGGTCGGGCACAGTACCAGCACTTTGCAGCCGAGGTGTTCGAGGTCCCAGATATGCTGGTTGAGGCGCTCCGGCGGCATATCGTTGCTGGTAATTCCCAGCACCGCCAGATCGATGGCCTGATCGGTCTGATGGGCGCTGGTAACCCCGTTGGTCAGACTTTCCAGGGTATTGAACGGGATGACCGAGAGGCCGCAGTCTTCCAGTTGATGCTGCAACGCCTGCCTGGCCAGTTCGTGGTTTTCCAGCACCGCCACGCGGCGGCCGAACAGCGGCGCTGCGGGCAGGTCTTCGGCATCGTCACGGGTTTTGGGCAGGCTCAGGCTGATCCAGAATTCCGAACCTTCGCCCGGCGTGCTGTCTACGCCGATTTCGCCGCCCATCTGTTCGATAAGACGCTTGGAAATCACCAGCCCCAGGCCTGTACCGCCAGGTTGGCGCGACAGTGAATTGTCCGCCTGGCTGAAGGCCTGGAACAGGGCGCGCACGTCCTGGCTCGACAGGCCGATGCCGGTGTCTTGAATGCTGATGCGCAGTTGCACGGTGTCGTCGTGATCTTCTTCGAGCATGGCACGGGCGACGATGGTGCCTTCACGGGTGAACTTGATCGCGTTGCTCACAAGGTTGGTGAGAATCTGCTTGAGCCGCAGCGGATCGCCCACCAGGGACAGCGGTGTGTCGCGATAAACCAGGCTCACCAGCTCCAGCTGCTTGGCGTGGGCGGCAGGGGCGAGGATGGTCAGCGTGTCCTGTATCAAGTCGCGCAGGTTGAATGGAATATGGTCCAGGACCAGCTTGCCGGCCTCGATCTTCGAGAAGTCGAGGATCTCGTTGATGATCCCCAGCAGGCTGTCGGCGGATTTTTCGATGGTGCCCAGATAGTCCAGCTGACGCGGTGTCAGTTCGCTTTTCTGCAGCAGGTGGGTGAAGCCGAGGATGCCGTTGAGTGGTGTGCGGATTTCATGGCTCATGTTGGCGAGGAATTCGGACTTGATCCGGCTCGCTTCCAGGGCTTCCTTGCGCGCCAGGTCCAGTTCGATGTTCTGGATCTCGATGGTTTCCAGGTTCTGGCGCACGTCTTCGGTGGCCTGGTCGATGCTGTGCTGCAATTCTTCCTGGGCGTTTTGCAGGGTGCCGGCCATGCGGTTGATGCCGGAGGCCAGCTCGTCCAGTTCCTGGCTGCCCAGGGGTGGCAGGCGGGTTTCCAGATGCCCGTCCTTGAGCTGGGCCACCGCTTGCTTGATCTGGCCCAACGGGCGATTGATCGTGCGGCCCATGCGTAACGCCAGCAGTGCCGCGCCCAGCAGCCCGATACCGATCAGCAGCAGGCTGGCGAACAGGCTGCGGTAACCGCGTAACAGCATGCCGTTGTGCGACAGTTCGATTTCCACCCAGCCCAGCAGGCGTTCCGCTTCTTCGGGGATCACGTCGCCCGCCAGATTGCGGTGTTTGCCGAACACGGGAAGCAGGTAACGTGTCGCATCGTTGCCGCTGCGGCGCAGCATCTGCGTGCCGTCGCCCGAAGGCGCCGCATTGAGCATCGTCGGGCCGGCATGGGCCAGGAGAGTGCGGTCGGGCGCCAGGAAGGTGACTGCGCGCACATCCGGATGCTCCAGGGCCTGAGTGGCGATACGTTCGAGCAACTCATTGTCCTGGTGGCCCATGGCCGGGGCCACCAACGGGGCGAGTTGCTCGGTGAGCATTTCACCGTGCTTCAGCAGTTGGGTTTGCAGGTCCGATTGCTGCATCCAGGTAAAATAGCCGCCCAGGACCAATGCCATCAGGCTGGTCGGCAGCAAGGTCAGCATCAACACGCGGCCTTTGATTCCCAGTTTCTTGTGCACGCCTCTCTCCTGCATCCGGCTATTCATAGACCTGCACATGCGTCCGGCATGCACCACTTGCGCAGTGTAGCGATTTGCATGCGGGCGATCCTGGCAAAATTAATGTTGTCACGGGTAACGCTGGACCGCTCTTTTGCCATACCGGCAAACCTTGGGTTGCTCCTGGCGAAGCAATCTTGAATAATTGCATAACTGAGAATTATTAGCAGATAGTCATGAATCCCATTGCTGCCGGCCATCCTCGAATCCTGTCCATCGAAGACGACCTCGTGCTGGGCGCCTATGTTCACGAGCATCTGGACCGCAGCGGTTTCCAGGTGACCTGGTGCCAGAACGGCCAGGAAGGCCTGGCCTTGGCCCGCGAGCAATCGTTCGATGTGGTGTTGATGGATATCCTGTTGCCGGGCATGGACGGCCTGGCGGTGCTGACTCAATTGCGCCAGAGCCATTCCACCCCGGTTTTGCTGATGTCAGCCCTTGGCGCCGAGGCGGATCGCATCAGCGGTTTTCGCCTCGGCGCCGATGACTACCTGCCCAAACCCTTCAGCATGGCGGAGTTGCGAGTTCGTATCGAGGCGATTCTGCGACGGGTGGCGCTCGATCGGCGGCCGGCGCCGGCAGTGCCAGCACCGTCGACGGACAGTCTGCGATTCGATGATGAGTGTGGCGAGGTTTTCTACGGCGAGCAGGCGGTTGGCCTGACGCGCAGCGAGTATCGGCTGCTGGAAACACTCAAGCGTGCCGATGAGGTGCTGAGCAAGGCCTTTCTTTACCAGCATGTGCTCAAACGCGGTTATGCAGCGCATGATCGTAGCCTGGACATGCATATCAGCCAGATCCGCCGCAAGCTCAAGGCCGTCGGCTACACCGAGCGCGAAGTGCTTACGGTCTGGGGCAAGGGTTACATCCTGAGCGCAGCCGATGAGTTGTAATCTGCCGGGCCGGCATTCACTGTTCTGGAAGCTGGCCTGCCTGCTGGTGGCGTTCTGTCTGCTGATGATCTGGCTCAGTTGGTCCTGGGGGCGCTACATGGAACAGCGCAACCAGTTTCTGTCGGATGGCGCCCGGGGCACACTGACGCGTTATGCCGCCGAGGCCGAGCAGGCGTGGCGGCAAGGCCAGGAGTCAGGCGTCGATAGTTGGTTGCAGGCGACGCGTGAGCGCGAAGCAGTCTGGGTAGGCGTGATCGACGGGAACTTGCAGTCGTTGAGCAGTCAGCCGCTGACAGACGATGAGATCCGCCACCTGACCTTCCTGCGCGGCCTCGACTGGCCAATCCACAAGAAAGGCCAGCCCTGGATGCGCGTGCCGTTTCCCGGTGACCCGTCCGACGGCAGCCTGGTCATCGAGTTGCCGCAGCGCTTCGTGCCCGGGCAGTACCGGGTGTTCTGGCGCGTGATCACCAATGGTGTCATACCAGGGCTGTTTACCTTGCTGCTGTGCGTCGGGCTGTACCGCCTTCTGGTGGTGCCGCTCAATCACCTGCGTGAACAGGCCAATGCCTGGCGCGCCGATCAATTGAATGTGCGGCTGTCGAGCAGCACTACCAGGCGTTCCGATGAGCTGGGCGAACTGGGCCGGGCGTTCGATCACATGTCCGAACGTTTGCAGAATACCGTGGCGTTACAGCAGCAGTTGCTGCGCGACCTTTCCCACGAATTGCGTACGCCGCTGAGCCGCCTGCGGGTGGCCAGCGAAAGCGAGCAGGGGCTGGAGCAACTACGCGAGCGCATCGGTCGTGAAGTCGATGGCATGCAACGCCTGGTGGAGGACACTCTGCAACTGGCCTGGCTCGACACCGAACGCAAACGATTACCCGACGAGGCGATCCAGATCCAGGCCTTGTGGGAGATGCTCACGGAAAACGCCTGCTATGAAAGCGGCTGGCCTTCTGCCCAGTTGCAATGCACGGTGGATGCGTCCTGCTGGGTTCGCGGGAATCTCAATACCCTGGCCCAGGCACTGGAGAACATCCTGCGTAACGCCATTCGACATTCACCTGATGGCGGCATCGTTCACCTCGGTGGGCGGCGTGAGGGCACGTTCTGGCATTTATGGCTGGAGGACCAGGGCGGTGGCGTGGCTGAAGCTGATCTGGAGCGCATCTTTCTACCTTTTACCCGACTCGACGGTTCGCGCCCGGGGGATGGTGGATTCGGCCTGGGCTTGAGCATTGCGAGGAATGCGGTGCGGCGGCAGGGTGGCCGGCTTTGGGCGCAGAACACGGGAGCCGGGTTGCGCCTGAATATGTGTCTGCCGGCGGATTTCGATAGTGCAGGTGACGACGCCTTCGCGAGCAAGCCCGCGCGCTGACCGTGTTCCAGTCGTCGAATGTGTGAGCAACCTGGCACCTCTGTGGGAACGGCGGTGCGGCAAGCCGGCTTGCCCGCGAAGCGGCCCTTGCTCCCATCACAATACTCCCCTGTTTTCTTGCCCCCAGAGCCACCTCCAATGTCGCTTGCCGCTCCAGGCTTGCTGCTTATTCCCATAAACCATAAGCACCGCACTTTGCGTGATATGGCCTGCGAACGTTTGCCGGTATGATAGTCGCCCCCGCAGTCTGGATTGCGAATACGCCATGACCTTGCAGTACCCAACCATCGCCGATTGCGTCGGCAACACTCCGCTGGTCCGTTTGCAGCGCCTGCCCGGCGCCACCAGCAACACCCTTTTGCTCAAGCTCGAAGGGAACAACCCGGCGGGTTCGGTCAAGGACCGTCCGGCGCTGTCGATGATCACCCGTGCCGAGTTGCGCGGGCAGATCCACGCCGGCGATACGCTGATCGAAGCGACTTCCGGTAACACCGGGATCGCCCTGGCCATGGCCGCCGCGATCAAGGGTTATAAAATGATCCTGATCATGCCGGACAACTCCAGCGCCGAACGCAAGGCAGCCATGACCGCGTATGGCGCCGAGCTGATCCTGGTCACTCAGGAAGAAGGCATGGAAGGCGCCCGCGACCTCGCTCAGCGAATGGAAGCCGAAGGCCGTGGCAAGGTGCTGGATCAGTTCGCCAATGGTGACAACCCCGAGGCGCACTACACCACCACCGGCCCGGAAATCTGGCGCCAGACCGAGGGCACCATCACCCATTTCGTCAGCTCCATGGGTACTACCGGTACCATCATGGGCGTCTCGCGCTACTTGAAAGAGCAGAGCGAGAGCGTGCAGATCATCGGCCTGCAACCGATGGAAGGCTCGGCGATTCCGGGCATTCGTCGCTGGCCCGAAGAATACCTGCCGAAAATCTACCAGGCCGACCGCGTCGATCGCATCGTCGACATGGCGCAAAGCGAAGCCGAAGACGTGACCCGTCGTCTGGCCCGCGAAGAAGGCATCTTCTGTGGTGTGTCCTCGGGCGGTGCCGTGGCAGCGATGCTGCGCCTGTCCAGAGAAGTTGAAAACGCGGTGATCGTCGCGATCATCTGCGACCGTGGCGACCGATACCTGTCGACCGGCATTTTCGACGCGCCCAACTGATGGCCAAACATGAAAGAGGTCTGCGCTTCCAGCCCACCGGCGGCAGCAAGGCCCCGCAAGTCCCGACCGGCAAAAAGCAGCGCCTGAGCATCGAGCGCCTGGCCAATGACGGTCGCGGTATCGCGTTTTTCGAAGGCCGCACCTGGTTCGTCATCGGCGCATTGGCCGGTGAGGAGATCGAGGCGCGCGTGCTCGGTGCCCACGGCAAAGTGGTTGAAGCGCGCACCGAGCGGGTGTTCAAGGCCAGCGAATTGCGCCGCCCGGCGCCGTGCGCCCATGCCGGTCGTTGCGGCGGTTGCAGCGTGCAGCATCTGCCGCATAACGAACAGCTCGCCCTGAAACAGCGCATGCTCGCCGAGCAGTTGTCCAAGGTCGCCGGTGTCGAGCCCGACGAGTGGGCTGCGCCATTGAGTGGTCCGGAGTTCGGCTACCGTCGTCGCGCCCGTGTCGCCGTGCGCTGGGACATGAAGGCAAAGAAACTCGAAGTCGGTTTCCGCGCCGCCGGCAGCCAGGACATTGTTGGTATCAATGAATGTCCGGTGCTGGTACAGCCTTTGCAGCCGATCATGACCGGCTTGCCGGAAATGTTGCGGCGACTGAGCAAACCTCAGGCCCTCGGGCATGTGGAGTTGTTCAGCGGTTCCTCGCTGGCGGTGTTGCTGCGGCACATGGCGCCGTTGTCTGAAGCTGACCTGACGATCCTCAAGGATTTCTGCGCGTTCCATGAAGCCCAGTTGTGGCTGCATGGCGACGGTGAGCCGCAGCCGGTCGAGGCCGGTCAATCGCTGGGTTATCGTCTGGAGCAGTGGGACCTGGAACTGGCGTATCGCCCGGGGGATTTCATCCAGGTCAATGCCGGCGTCAACGAAGCGATGGTTGCCCAGGCGCTGGACTGGTTGAAGCCGGCGGCGGATGAACGGGTACTGGATCTGTTCTGCGGGCTGGGCAACTTTGCCTTGCCGCTGGCCCAGGCTGCTCGTGAAGTGGTGGCGGTCGAAGGTGTGCAGGTGATGGTCGACCGCGCAGAGGCAAACGCCGCCAGCAACAATCTGCATAACGCGAAGTTTTTTCAGGCCGATTTATCCCAGCCTTTGGCTGACGCCGAATGGGCCGCCGAAGGCTTTTGTGCGGTACTCTTGGACCCACCGCGTGACGGTGCTTTCGAGGTTGTGCGCAAGCTCAAGACCTTGGGCGCCGAACGGTTGGTGTATGTGTCGTGCAACCCTGCAACTCTGGCGCGCGACACGGTCGAATTGATCAAGCAGGGCTACCGGTTAAAACGTGCCGGGATTCTCGATATGTTTCCTCAAACGGCACATGTCGAGGCCATGGCGTTATTTGAAGCGAGCTAGGATGCTCGTCTGGTCCGACTGGCCCGTCCGTGCAGCCGCACTCCAGCCCGGCGTGGCGCACGGGCACCGAAGGTCAGCGATTTGACGCATTGAATCTGCGTCGTAGGGAAGGTAAGCAAGATGGTACAGGTGAGAGCACACCAGCCGATCAACACCGACGGCAGTATCAATCTCGAGGCTTGGCTCGATCATGCGGTCAGTGTCGATCTGGCACTGGATCGCGAAGCCTTGAAGGAAGCCTGCGAGTACGCTCGCGAGGCCGAACAACAAGCCAATGCGGCACAGAATCTGTGGTCGGAAGGCAACTCGACTTTCCGCACCGGCCTTGAGATCGCCGAGATCCTCGCCGACCTCAAGCTCGATCAGGACTCACTGGTCGCCGCGATCCTGTATCGGTGCGTGCGCGAAGACCAGATCAAGCTGCCGGCCGTCAGCCAACGCTTCGGCCCGGTGGTCGCCAAGCTGATCGACGGCGTGTTGCGCATGGCTGCGATCAGCGACAGTCTGAGCCCGCGTAAATCCCTGGTGCTGGGCACACAGGGCCAAGTGGAAAACCTGCGCAAAATGCTGGTGGCCATGGTCGACGACGTGCGCGTTGCCCTGATCAAACTGGCCGAGCGAACCTGCGCGATCCGCGCGGTGAAAACCGCCGACGATGAAAAGCGCAACCGCGTGGCCCGTGAAGTTTTCGACATCTACGCGCCGCTGGCCCATCGTCTCGGTATCGGTCATATCAAGTGGGAGCTGGAAGACCTGTCTTTCCGTTACCTGGAGCCGGACCAGTACAAGCAGATCGCCAAGTTGCTCCACGAGCGGCGACTGGATCGCGAGCGCTTCATCAGCGACGTGATGAGCCAGCTGAAAAACGAACTGCACGCCACCGGCGTTGATGCTGACATCAGCGGCCGGGCCAAACACATCTATTCGATCTGGCGCAAAATGCAGCGCAAGGGTCTGGAGTTCAGCCAGATCTACGACGTGCGCGCCGTTCGCGTGCTGGTGCCGGAAATGCGCGACTGCTACACCGCGCTCGGTATCGTCCACACCCTGTGGCGGCACATTCCGAAAGAGTTCGACGACTACATCGCCAACCCCAAGGAAAACGGTTATCGCTCGCTGCACACCGCGGTGATCGGGCCCGAGGGCAAAGTGCTGGAAGTGCAGATCCGCACCCACGCGATGCACGAGGAAGCCGAGCTCGGCGTGTGCGCGCACTGGCGCTACAAGGGCACCGACGTCAAGTCTGGCTCCAATCACTACGAAGAGAAAATCTCCTGGCTGCGTCAGGTGCTCGAGTGGCATGAAGAGCTGGGCGACATCGGTGGCCTGGCGGAACAGCTGCGGGTCGATATCGAGCCTGACCGGGTGTACATCTTTACCCCGGACGGTCACGCCATCGACTTGCCGAAGGGCGCCACACCCCTGGACTTCGCCTACCGCGTGCACACCGAAATCGGTCACAACTGCCGTGGTGCGAAGATCAACGGGCGCATCGTGCCGCTCAACTACAGCCTGCAAACCGGTGAGCAGGTCGAGATCATCACCAGCAAGCACGGCACTCCGAGCCGTGACTGGCTGAACCCGAACCTGGGTTATGTCACGACCTCCAGGGCGCGGGCGAAGATCGTTCACTGGTTCAAGCTGCAGGCCCGCGACCAGAACGTCGCGGCCGGTAAAACCTTGCTGGAGCGAGAACTCAATCGCCTCGGTCTGCCGGCGGTGGATTTCGACAAGCTGGCTGACAAAGCCAACATGAAAACCGCCGAAGACCTGTTTGCCGCCCTCGGTGCCGGTGATTTGCGCCTGGCGCAACTGGTCAATCTGGCACAGCAACTGGTCGAGCCGGAGCGCGGAAACGAGCAACTGGAACTGATTCCACGCAAAGCTACCGGCTACAAGCCGGGCAAGCGCGGCGACATCCAGATCCAGGGTGTTGGCAACCTGATGACCCAGATGGCCGGCTGCTGCCAGCCGTTGCCGGGTGATGCGATCGTCGGTTACATCACCCAGGGTCGAGGCGTGAGCATTCACCGTCAGGACTGTGCTTCGGTGCTGCAACTGTCGGGTCGCGAACCGGAGCGAATCATCCAGGTCAGTTGGGGGCCGGTACCGGTGCTCACCTATCCGGTGGACATCGTTATCCGCGCCTACGACCGTTCGGGGTTGCTGCGTGACGTCTCGCAAGTGCTGCTCAACGAGCGGATCAACGTACTGGCGGTCAATACCCGCTCGAACAAGGAGGACAACACCGCGCTGATGTCCCTGACCATCGAGATTCCGGGGCTGGATGCACTGGGGCGGTTGCTGGGGCGGATTTCCCAGTTGCCGAACATCATCGAAACCCGGCGTAACCGAACCCCCTGAAGAACGACGCCAATCAACTGTGGGAGCGGGCTTGCTCGCGAAGAGGGCGTGTCAGTCGGAATGTGCACTGAATGACACACCGCATTCGCGAGCAAGCCCGCTCCCACATTGGTTTTGTGTAGAGACATGACAGATGTATTCACTCGAAGACCTGCTGCACCTGATGAACCGCCTGCGTGACCCGCAGTACGGTTGCCCGTGGGACATCAAGCAAACCTACGCCACCATCGTCCCGCACACCCTCGAAGAAGCCTATGAAGTGGCCGATGCCATTGAGCGCGGTGATTTCGATCACTTGCAGGGCGAGTTGGGCGATCTGTTGTTTCAGGTCGTCTATTACAGTCAATTGGCTCGGGAAGAAGGGCGCTTCGAGTTTTCCGGCGTGATCGACAGCATCACCCGCAAGCTGATCCGCCGTCATCCGCACGTATTTCCCACCGGTGATCTGTATGCGCAGCGGGATGTGCCGCGCCTGAATGAAGAGCAGGTCAAGCAGCGCTGGGAGGAGATCAAGGCCGAGGAACGCGCCGAGAAATCCGTCGCACCGCAGCAACTGTCTTTGCTCGATGATGTGCCTGCCGCGTTGCCGGCGCTGTCGCGTTCGGCCAAGCTGCAGAAGCGCGCAGGGCAGGTCGGTTTCGACTGGCCCGATGCGCTTGCGGTGCTGGACAAGGTGCGTGAAGAGCTCGATGAAGTGCTCGAAGCCATGTCCGAAAACGATCCGCAAGCTGTGGCCGAGGAGATCGGTGACCTGCTGTTTTCCGTGGTCAATCTGGCGCGGCATCTCAAGGTCGACCCGGAAACCGCATTGCGGGGCGCCAACGGCAAGTTCGAAAGGCGCTTCCGTTTTATCGAACAGGCATTGCGCGATACCCTGCGTCCCATACAAGATTGCACCCTCGAAGAGTTGGACGCCCTGTGGGGCGAGGCCAAACGACAGGAAAAGAATTTGCCCAGCTGCGGTTGAGCAGTTGCCTAAGTGAGTAATAAGCACCATGAGCATTTCCCTTCGCGACCAGTTGCTCAAAGCAGGGCTGGTCAACCAGAAGCAGGCCAAGCAGGTCAGCAAAGACAAACAGAAACAACAGCGTCTGGCTCACAAAGGCCAGATCGAACTCGATGACTCCCAGCAGCGTGCTGCACAGGTAGCCATGGCCGAGAAGGTCAAACGCGACCAGGAGCTCAACCGCCAGCAGCAGGAGAAAGCCGAGGCGAAAGCCCGCGCCGCTCAGGTCAAGCAACTGATCGAAGTCTCGCGCCTGCCGAAACTGACGACCGAGGACTACTACAACTTCGTCGACGACAAGAAGGTCAAGCGTATTTGCGTCAATACGCTGATGCGCAACAAGCTCAGCAGCGGCTCGCTGGCCATCGTGCATCATGCCGGGGGCTATGAAGTGATTCCCCGTGAAGCTGCGCTGAAGATCCAGGAGCGCGACCCGCAGCGTATCGTGCAGCTGAATGTGCAGACCGAAGAAGTCATCGCCGAGGACGATCCGTACGCGGCCTATCAGATCCCGGATGATCTGATGTGGTAGTCGTTCAAATCTGTAATAACGACAAACCCCGCTCATGGCGGTAATGCTGTTCACTTAAGCGGGGCACACACATGTGGCGAGGGGGCTTGCCCCCGTTCGGCTGCGAAGCAGTCGTAAAACCATTGCACGTGGTGTACCTGATACGCCCCGATGGTAGGTTTTGGGGCCGCTTCGCAGCCCAACGGGGGCAAGCCCCCTCGCCACAGATTTTGTACTTGCCTGATGATCGTGTNTTACCTGATACGCCCCGATGGTAGGTTTTGGGGCCGCTTCGCAGCCCAACGGGGGCAAGCCCCCTCGCCACAGATTTTGTACTTGCCTGATGATCGTGTTAAGTGAACAGCATTACGCTCATGGCGGGGTTTGTCGTTTTCAATGCTGTCATTGCTCAAGCGGAGCGTAGCGCTCTTTGCTGCTCCAGGATTTCCAGTTCGGCCTTGTAATTGTGGGCGTCGATCTCGTTGTGGAACATCCCCACCAACAAATCCTGTTGATGCACATCCCAAATCCGTACCCCGGCGGCTACGCCTTCATGGGACATGTGTGAATCGTCGCGTTCAGTCACTTTTACAGTCATCTGCTAGCTCCAATCTCTGATATCTGCAGCAAGGCGTGTGCAGGACTCAGTTATAGAGTTTGTTAGCTTGCTAAGTAAACCTTCGCTTTGTGCAATGTATTTTTGCGAAAACCGCAACAGTGCTGCAGCCCGCTAAATCCGCGACATTCGGTCACAGGGCGATTGGTTGCATGACAGAAGTTTCATTTTCAGCACGCCACAGACCCTTGTAGGAGTGAGCCTGCTCGCGATGACGGAGTGTCAGACACCGATGATGGTGGCTGATCCACCGCTATCGCGAGCAGGCTCACTCCTACAGGGGGTTTGTGTTGGGGCATGATGTTTTCGCAGACCAAAAAAAACGCCCCGAACCAGTCGGGGCGTTTTCATGTGCGGCTCAGCGGCGGGGAATTACTTGCCTTCCCAGCGCTTCAGTACCAGCGTGGCATTGGTGCCACCGAAACCGAAGCTGTTGCTCATCACGGTGTTGATGGTGGCGTTTTCGCGGGTCTTGGTCAGCACCGGCAGGTCAGCCACTTCCGGATCCAGCTCGTCGATGTTGGCGGAGCCGGCAATGAAGTTGCCTTCCATCATCAGCATGCAGTAGATCGCTTCGTGAACGCCGGCGGCGCCCAGGGAGTGACCCGACAGGCTCTTGGTCGAGCTGATGGCTGGAGCCTTGTCGCCGAACACTTCACGCACACCTTTCATTTCCGCAACGTCGCCGACCGGAGTCGAGGTGCCGTGGGTATTGAGGTAGTCGATCGGGGTGTCGACGGTGGACAGCGCCTGCTGCATGCAGCGGATCGCGCCTTCGCCACTTGGGGCAACCATGTCGTAGCCGTCGGAAGTCGCGCCGTAGCCAACGATTTCGGCGTAGATCTTCGCGCCGCGAGCCAGAGCGTGTTCCAGCTCCTCAACCACAACCATGCCGCCACCGCCGGCGATGACGAAGCCGTCACGGTCGGCATCGTAGGCACGGGAAGCTTTTTCCGGCGTGTCGTTGCGCTTGCTGGACAGGGCGCCCATGGCGTCGAACAGGAACGACTGGCTCCAATGCTCTTCTTCACCGCCACCGGCGAAGACGATGTCCTGCTTGCCCATCTGGATCTGTTCCATGGCGGTACCGATGCAGTGAGCACTGGTGGCGCAGGCAGAAGCGATGGAGTAGTTCAGGCCCTTGATCTTGAACGGCGTGGCCAGGCACGCGGAAACGGTGCTGCTCATGGTCCGCGTTACACGGTATGGGCCGACGCGCTTGACGCCTTTCTCACGCAGGATGTCCAGCGCTTCCATCTGGTTGAGGGTCGATGCGCCACCGGAACCGGCGATCAGGCCGGTGCGCGGGTTGGACACCTGCTCTTCGGTCAGGCCGGAGTCGGTGATGGCGTCTTTCATGGCCAGGTAGGCATAAGCTGCCGCGTGGCCGACGAAGCGATAGATCTTGCGATCGATCAGCTCTTCAAGGTTGAGGTCAATGGAGCCGGAAACCTGGCTACGCAGACCCATTTCGGCATATTCCGGGTTGAACCGGATGCCAGGGCGGCTTGCACGCAGGTTAGCGGAGACGGTCTCTTTGTCATTGCCCAGGCACGAAACAATGCCCAGACCAGTGATAACGACGCGGCGCATGCGAATAACCCTTAGAAGTTGTCAGTGGAGGTGAATACGCCGACCCGGAGGCCTTCGGCGGTGTAGATTTCGCGACCGTCGACGGTAACCGAACCATCGGCGATGGCCAGGTTCAGCTTGCCCTTGAGGACGCGCTTGATATGAATGTTATAGGTGACTTTCTTGGCGGTTGGCAGGACCTGGCCGAAGAATTTCACTTCGCCCGAACCCAGCGCACGGCCACGGCCCGGCAGACCTTGCCAGCCGAGGAAGAAGCCGACCAGTTGCCACATGGCATCGAGGCCCAGGCAGCCTGGCATCACCGGGTCACCTTCGAAGTGGCAGGCGAAGAACCACAGGTCCGGGGTGATATCCAGCTCGGCGACCAATTCACCTTTGCCGTACTTGCCACCTTCTTCGCTGATCAGGGTGATGCGATCGACCATCAGCATGTTCGGGGCGGGCAGTTGCGCGTTACCAGGGCCGAACAGCTCACCGCGACTGCAGCGCAGCAGGTCTTCCCGGGTAAAGGCGTTTTGTTTGGTCATGCGAGCTCCTCAATAATCCCATGCGGCAGGTGGGGCAGATCTTCCCGGCCGATCGACGCGTTCATGCCTCGAATCGGCAGCCTACTCATAGACTATTGCGTTGTGGTGAAAGTCACAGTACCAAGGACATGAATGTACACTTGTGCACTGAAATTATTATTCAAGCCCATTTTCGGGCCAGTCGAGGTGCCTAAGACTGCCGCACTTTCGCCTTTCACGCCAGTCGCAGATGGTCGAAAGGCCTGCACTACTGCACCCAACGCTGCAGAATTTGCTGCAAATCAGTGCGTTTGAACGGCTTGGCCAGGTAATCGTTCATGCCCACTGACAAACAGGCTTCGCGGTCGCCCTGCAAGGCGTTGGCGGTCAGGGCAATGATTGGCACATCGGAGCATCCGGGCAACTGGCGGATTTGCCGAGTGGCCTCATAACCATCGATGATCGGCAACCGGCAATCCATCAGAATCGCCTCGAAAATCAGACTCTCGGCACTGCGTACCGCCTGCGCGCCGTCGCCAGCAATGCTTACCTTGAAACCCAGGCTGCGCAACATGGCTTCGATGACCGTCTGGTTGACCGGATTGTCCTCGACCAGCAGTACATTGCGCCCCTCACCGTCGCTGTTGCCGCTTGGCGCGCGCGGGGCCGGGGTCGGTTGCGTGTGTTGATCGAGTGCCAGGGGGATTTCCAGAGTGAACGCCGAACCCAGTCCTTCCTCGCTCCGGGCGCGCAGCGTGCCACCCATGCGTTCGGCGAGGGTGCGCGCAATCGGCAAACCCAGGCCGGTACCGCCATAGCGCCGGGAAATGGAACTGTCAGCCTGCTGAAAGGCGTTGAACATCAATTCCAGGCTCTCGGCCGGGATGCCGATTCCGCTGTCACGGACGGTGCAGGTGAACCACAGCAATTCGTGATCCAGCGACTGCCACTGCGCTTCGATGCTGATGCTTCCCTGCTCGGTGAATTTCAGCGCGTTGCCGATCAGGTTGACCAGTATCTGGCGGATGCGCGTCGGATCGCCTTTCACCTGCAACCGGCGCATGTCTTCGGGGACTCTCAATTGCAGATCGAGCCTGCGTTGCGCAGCGCTGTGATGGAACGACTGGGCGCAGCTGGCGATCAGGTCGGCGAGGTTGAACGCAATGTGTTCGAGCTCCAGTTCCGAACGCTCGATACGGGAGAAATCCAGAATGTCATTGATGACCTTGAGCAGATGTTCGGTGGATTCGCAGGCCAGCGCCGCGTATTCGACCTGCTCTTCGGTGAGGTCGGTGGTTTCCAGCAACTGCAGCATGCCCAGCACGCCATTCATCGGCGTGCGCAATTCATGGCTCATCATGGCGAGGAAGTCGGACTTGGCGTTATTGGCCATTTCCGCTTCTTCACGGGTCTGGATCAACTGAGCCATTGCCTGATGCTGTTCGCGACTGGCCTGTTCAAGGGCTCCGGCGAGGTTGTTGATGTGTTGCGACAACGCTCCCAGCTCGGTGTCGTCGACGATGGGCAGCGGTCTTTTGTAATCACCTTGCTGGATCGCCTTGACCGCGTTGCCGATATCGCGGATCGGTTGCGACAGACTGCTGGCCAGGCGCCGGGCCACCAAAAATGTGAACAACAGTGCGAATAGCGCCAGTATCGCCGCCTTGAGCAGGATTTCCTGCTGGCGCCGACTGAAGGCATCGTTGGAAAGCCCGACAATGACCCGGCCCAGATAGTCCTCGCCCGGGGTGGTTGTGGCGACTTTGCCGCCCTGCAGAAAATCGTTTTGCAAGGCGATCCGTTGCAGCCGGACAGGTGCCTGGAAGACTTCCACCTGTTGCGCGCGATTGTGGTGTGCGGTGGGTTGCTCGACGTACACCAGCACCCGGTTGGCACTGTCCTGGACCTCCAGAAAACGCACGTTGGGCGTGGCCAGGGTGGCTTTGAGCAGACTTTCAAGCACTTCGTTATTGCCCGAGATCACTCCGTACTCGGTGGCGGGGGCCAGTTGGTTGGCGATCAACTGACCCGTGTGAGTGATCTCCTGACGCAAATCCTGAATGCGCACGAAGGTGAAGAAGCTGATCAACATCAATGTCAGCAGCAGGGCAGGGCCGAGGCTGATGAGCTGGGTGCGGGTATTGATGTCCCAGCTGCGACGCAAGCTCATGGGCGGCGTTCTCCTTCGGCCAGCAATTTCGCGACTGACGCTTCGTTTATCTGTTCGATGCCTAATGAGCGAGCTACCTGCGGGTTGCTTGCGACCTTGAATCGGTGCGGGTATTGCGTGCGCGGCCAGGTCGCCGGCGGGCGGTCGAGCAATTCGTCGAGGATGGCCAGCCAATCGCTCTGATCACTGTAAGTGCTGGCCAGGCTGCCGGCCTTGACGAAGCCGGCATTGGGACCGATCAGCGCCAGCTGGCGTGCATAACTGCTCAGCAGCAGGTTCTTCGCCGTCAACGAGTTGTACAGGTCGGGGTCGTCCAGACCGAGCAGGACTTCGCATTTTCTCAGCAGTTTGTTTAATGGACGGCTGTCGCGGGTATCGTCCCAGCGCTGAGGGACCACCTCCAGACCCAAGGGGTGGGCCGACTCCCGCAATTCGCTCAAAAGGAATTCGCTGTGCGTGTCATAGAGCACGCCGACCCGTTTGACCTGAGGCAACAACAGGCGGGTCAGGCGCAACTGGCGTTCCAGCGGGGGATCGCTCCACAGCAGGCTGAGCCGGGGTGGCAGGCTGGTGTTCAGGCGTTGCCGTGCTTGCAGGCGGCTGATGCGCAACACCAGCGTGGCCGGGCCCTGTGCATCTTGCAGGCGCCAATCGAGGCTCGGCAGGTCGAGCAAAATCAATCGGGTATCGTCAGGCAGTTTGCCTGGCCCAGGTAAGTTGGCCAGCACCTGGAAGCGCACGCTGTCGCTCGGCCGCAACTCGGCCAGGGCTTGAGTAAACGCCTGCATACCGGGGGTTTCTTCGGCAGCGGTCAGCAGAATGTCCGCGGCATGACCTGGCGGGCTGCCTGCAAGACTGCTCAGCAGCAGGCATAGCACCGCCATCAGGCGCCCCAGGCCTGGCGTTCTCCATGATTGGCAATGCAGCATCTTAAAGCTCCAGCTCGGCGCTGAAGTACATCACCTGGCGCTCGTCATAATTGTTATCGACGAAGGTGGTCGGCTGGTTGTCCAGGCGTTGCTGGAGCACGCCGGCCAGTTCCAGGTTGGCCTTGCCCAGGCCGATGCGCTTGGCGATGCGTGCATCGACCCGTTCGAAGCGGTAGCCATTGAGGGCATCGTCACCATAGTAGAAGAGCGCGCTGTTCCAGCCCCGCCCCCAGTCGCGCAGCCAGCCGGCAGAACCGCTGTTGCGCGCAGTCTGCCTGGCGTCCAGAGGATCGCTGGTGTCGGCATCGACATAGGCATACGTCAGCCGCAGGCGATCGGCATTGCCGAGCCGCCAGTCGAACTGGGTTTCGGCGCCTGAGAAGCGTGATTTGTTCGAGTTACTGGCAATGTACTGATTGTTGCGCAGTGGTTCGCTGATCATGCCGGTGATTTCGTCGTGGAACAGCTTCACATCCAGCGCCAGCCCGATCTCGGCAAAATAGCCGTTGTAGCCCAGTTCCCGCGAGCGCATGTGCTCTTGTTCGAGGTCACCGGGACCGCGGGTTCTGACGAAGTAACGGGCACTGGACTGGCCAAAGGCCCCGGGTCGCAGATTGCTGACCCGATAGCTCCAGTTGACGTTGTCCTCGAACATGTCCGGCGAACGGATCGCTTCAGAATACACCGCACGCAAGCCGTGGCGCGGGTTGATCAGGTAATTGACGGCGACGCGCGGGGTCAGTGAGCTGCCGATCAAGCGGGTGTCTTCGTACATGGCGCCGCCTTGCAGCAGCCAGTGTTGCGTGGCGCGCCACTCGAATTGGCCGAATGCCCGCCACGTCGTGTCATCGAGCGTGCCATCGAAGTAGGTCTCGGAATCCGCCCGGTCGTAACGATAGTTCAAGCCGCTGACCAGTCGCAGGCTGTCGGACAGGCTCAGGGTGTCCTGCAGTTCCAGGTCGTAGCGCGATTCGCGCACACTCTGGTCGATGTCACCACAGACTGTCTGACTGGCACCGTTGCGCCATTGCTCGAGTACCTGATTGGCCAGCGCCTGCTCGGCCGGGGTGCCGGGTGGAGCGCCGGAGCCGATGAACCGGGTGATATTGCGGGCCAGGCGTTCGGTGTAGTTCGGGTTGAGCTGCCACAGTTCGGTCAGTTGCGGGCTGAATGAAACTTCGGCGTCACAGGCACGCCAGGTTTGCTGGCGATCCCAGTGCTGGGCCGAGCCCTGGACATACAGACTGTGATCGGGGTTGAAGTCCAGATTCCAGCGCAAGGAGCCGGCGTAATCCTTGGAGGTGACGTCGGAATTGTCGCCGGCTCTGGTTATCCCGGAAAACACCGGACGGTAGTCATAGGGTCGCTGATTGGTGCCGTCCTTGGCATTCAATTGCCAATCGAGGCTCTGGCGTTCGTCGAGTGTGTGACTGACCGCGAGGTTGAGGCGCTCCAGGCGACGGCTGTCATGGTAATCGGCGCCCCTGCGGTCGTAGTCGAAGCCATCGTCCTGCTGGCCGGACAGGGACAGTCGCAAGTCACCGTCATCCCAGCCGACACCCTGGCTGGCGTAAAAATCGTTGATGCCACGCTGCCCCCGGGTCACCTTCAGGCGCGTGCCGTGGCTGTCGGCCGGTCGCCGGGTGATGATGTTGACCACCGCCATCAGCGCATTGGCGCCGTAACTGACCGTGTTCGGGCCGCGAAACACTTCGATGCGCTCGATGTCTTCCATGGCTACCGGGATGTCACTCCAGTCCACCACCGCCAGGCCGGCGCGGTAGACCGAGCGGCCGTCGATCAATACCTGCATGCGCCGTGCTTCGGTGGCATTGGTGCCGTGATAGTTCACTGCCGCCTGATTGCCACTGATGTTGCCGACCATCATTCCTGGCACCAGACGCAACAGTTCGCTGACGTCCCTGGCGCCACTGGCGCTAATCAGCGCGCTATCGATCACGGTCATGCTCCCCGGCACGGCAGCCGGCGACTGCTTCAGGCGCGTGGCCGTCAACACTTGCGGCATTTCCTCACCGTCGAGAAACAGGTCGTCGGCCAGCAATGGCGAACTGAAGATCAGCGCCAGCACCAGCGGCGAACGTGATGAAGCGAAATCCGGGGTCACAGCACATCCCTGTCAACGATGGATGGCGCGCATGTTAACCGAGCTGATCGACTTTTCCATTGATGATGCTGGCATTTTCCGCGGATCTATCGGGCTTCTTCCTACAAAAGTCGGTAATTAACAGCGGGGCTGGTCGAGGATGGGCCGCTCCGTATAATGCCAACATCGCCACTGGTATGGATTAACGGATTGCATATGACTGAACAGCGCCCAATTGCGGTCCTGGGAGGCGGAAGTTTTGGTACCGCCGTGGCTAATCTGCTGGCCGAGAACGGGCATCAGGTGCTGCAGTGGATGCGTGACCCCGAGCAGGCCGAGGCCATTCGGGTCAATCGCGAGAACCCGCGCTACCTCAAAGGCATCAAGATTCTGCCCGGCGTCACGCCGGTCACCGACCTTGTGACCACCCTCGAAGCCTGCGAGCTGTGTTTCGTTGCACTGCCGTCCAGCGCGTTGCGCTCGGTGCTGGTGCCCCATGCCGAACGCTTGACTGGCAAGTTGCTGGTAAGCCTGACCAAAGGCATCGAAGCCCAGACGTTCAAACTGATGAGCGAGATTCTCGAAGAGATCGCTCCGCAAGCTCGCATCGGTGTGTTGTCGGGGCCCAACCTCGCGCGGGAAATCGCTGAACACGCGCTGACCGCGACTGTGGTTGCCAGTGAAGACGAAGAGCTGTGCCGGCAGGTCCAGGCGGCTTTGCATGGCCGGACTTTTCGCGTCTACGCCAGCGCCGACCGTTTCGGCGTGGAGTTGGGTGGGGCCCTGAAGAACGTCTACGCAATCATCGCCGGCATGGCGGTGGCGCTGGGCATGGGGGAAAATACCAAAAGCATGCTGATCACCCGGGCGCTGGCGGAAATGACCCGCTTCGCGGTGAACCAGGGCGCCAACCCGATGACGTTCCTCGGGCTTGCCGGCGTAGGTGACCTGATCGTCACCTGCTCTTCACCCAAGAGCCGTAACTACCAGGTCGGGTTCGCCCTCGGCCAGGGCCTGAGCCTGGAAGAGGCGGTCACGCGCCTGGGCGAAGTCGCCGAGGGGGTCAACACCCTCAAGGTGCTCAAGGCCAAGGCCCAGGAAGTCGGTGTGTACATGCCGCTGGTCGCCGGGTTGCACGCGATTCTGTTCGAAGGACGCACGTTGGAGCAGGTCATTGGTCTGTTAATGCGTGGCGAGCCGAAAACCGACGTCGATTTCATTTCCACCAGTGGTTTCAACTAAGCATCAGGGAGCTCGCATGAACGATCCGAAAATAGAAGCCCGGTACGAATCCATCCTGCTGCGGGTGTTGTGGATGGTCGTCTATGTAGTGATCTGGCAAGTGGCGCAGTTCATCCTGGGCGGCGTCGTGCTGGTGCAGTTGATCTATCGTTTGGTCTATGGCGCCCCGAGCGCCAGCTTGATGAACTTCGGCGACAGCCTGAGCCAGTTCCTGGCACAGATCGGTCGTTTCGGCACTTTTCACAGCGACCAGAAGCCCTGGCCGTTCGCCGACTGGCCGACGCCACGCACACCGGAAGGTGAAGCACCGCATGCCGTGGCGCCCGCACCGCATCCGGTACGAGATGAGGAACCCAAACTATGAAACTCTGGGTATTGCGTCATGGTGAAGCCGTGCCACACGGTTCGCGCGTCCACGATTCGGAGCGGGAGCTGACGGAGCGGGGGCGCGAGGAAGTGCTTCACAGCGCCGCGTTGTTGATGGGGCAACCGCTGACTGCGATCTATGCCAGCCCTTACCTGCGCGCACAGCAGACCGCGCAACTGGTGCGCGAGACGTTGGGCTTCGAACCGGAAATCCGCACCGTCGACTGGCTGACCCCGGACTCCGATTCGGACAAAGTGGCCGAGCAACTCGTGTCGGTGAGTGACGTCCTGCTGGTCAGTCACAACCCGCTGGTGGGCAACTTGTTGAGCTACCTGCAACACGGTGCGGGATACCCGCCGGAAAAGGTGAGCACCGCCGGGTTGGCCGAAATCAAGGGTGATGAGCTTTTGGTCGGGTCGATGACGCTCGACAGCATCAAGCATCCTTAAAAAAATAACCAAGCACTTGCTTGGTTGACTACGCTTGCTCCAGAACAAAAAAACACTGGAGCGAGTCGCATGTCTGCTGCTTTTCGTTTGCCGCTGGACGTTTTCTACGAGCGTGAGGCCCGTCATCCCCAGCAGCGCTTCCTGGTGCAGCCTGTCGGAGGCGGCCAGGTCGAGACATTGACCTGGGCGGACGTCGGTCATCAGGCCCGTTGCGCAGCCCACTGGTTGCGCGCGCGGGAACTGCCCCAGGGTAGCCACATCGCCCTGATATCGAAAAACTGCGCGCACTGGATCATCGCCGACCTGGCGATCTGGATGGCCGGGCACGTGTCAGTGCCGCTGTACCCGAACCTCACCGCAGAGTCAGTTGCCCAGGTACTTGAGCATTCCGAAGCGGCGCTGGCGTTCATCGGCAAACTCGACGACTGGCCGGGGATGTCCCGCGGGGTCAACCCGCAACTGCCGACCATCAGCCTGCCGTTGCATCCGCCTGGCACCTTTGATTTCGGCTGGAGCGATCTGCTACACAGTTCACCGATCCAGGACAACCCAAAGCCCGCTGCCGATCAACTGGCAACCATCATCTACACCTCTGGGACCACCGGCGTGCCCAAAGGGGTGATGCACAGCTTCGGCAACCTGGGGTTTGCGACCACTCGCGGCACCGGACTGTTCGGTCTCAATGAATCGGACCGGCTTCTGTCGTATCTGCCGCTGTGCCACGTGGCCGAGCGGATGTTCGTCGAGATGGCGTCGATCTATACGGGGCAAACGGTGTTCTTTGCCGAGAGCCTCGACACCTTTTTGACTGACCTGCAAAGGGCGCGGCCAACGGCACTGTTTGGCGTGCCACGCATCTGGACCAAATTCCAGATGGGCGTCTACGGCAAAATCCCGGCCAAACGTCTCGACTTCCTGCTTGGCCTGCCATTTATCGGCAAGCGGGTCGGGCACAAGGTCCTGGTCGGGCTTGGGCTGGATGCCTTGCGAGTAGCCCTGTCCGGTGCTGCGCCGGTGCCGCAGACCTTGCTCCTGTGGTACCGCAAGTTGGGGCTGGATGTGCTGGAGGTCTACGGCATGACCGAAAGCTGCGGTTATTCGCATATCTGTTTGCCGGGGCAGAACAAGCCGGGTTGGATCGGCAAGCCTTGCCCGGATGTCGAAGTGCGGATTGACGACACGGGGGAGGTTTTGGTGCGCAGTGGCGCCACCATGCTCGGGTATTACAAGGAACCGGAAAAAACTGCCGACACCCTCACCGTAGACGGCTTTTTGCGCACCGGCGACAAGGGCGAGCAAGACGCCGAAGGCAACCTGCGCCTGACCGGGCGCCTGAAAGAAATCTTCAAGACCAGCAAAGGCAAATACGTGGCTCCGGCGCCGATCGAGAATCGCCTGGCGGTGCACTCACGCATTGAACAGGTCTGTGTGGTCGGCGATGGCTTGAGTGCGCCGCTGGGGTTGTGCGTGTTGTCCGCGGTCGGTCAACAGGATGCCGGCGGGTCTGCGCGCGCCGGTTTGCATTCGAGCCTGGAAAAACTTTTGGAAGAGGTCAACAGCGCCCTCGACAAGCACGAACGTCTGCGCCGCCTGGTGGTGGTCAAGGACAGCTGGGCGGTGGAAAACGGTTTTCTCACACCGACCTTGAAGATCAAGCGCAACGTGATCGAAGCGGCTTACGGCGGGCGCTTCGAAGAGTGGAGCGAGCGCAGCGAAGCCGTGTTGTGGCAGGATTGATGGACGAACAAAACCAATAAGGGAAATCTGCGATGAGCCTGTGGCGTACCACTCCCAACATCGAACAGTTGAACGCAATCCAGAAAAACACCATTGGCGAAGTGCTGGATATCCGTTTCGAAGCCTTCGACGAAGAGTCCCTGACCGCGAGCATGGTCATCGATCACCGCACTCACCAGCCTTACGGCTTGCTGCACGGTGGCGCCTCGGTGGTATTGGCCGAAACGGTGGGCTCAATGGCCAGCTACCTGTGTATCGACGCCAGCAAGTTCTATTGCGTGGGCCTTGAAATCAACGCCAATCATCTGCGTGGGCTGCGCAGCGGGCGGGTGACGGCGGTGGCCAAGCCGATTCACATCGGGCGCACGACCCATGTCTGGGATATTCGCTTGACCAGCGACGAAGGCAAGGCCAGTTGCGTGTCGCGCTTGACCATGGCGGTGGTGCCGCTGGGTGAGCAGCCGCCGGCACGTTGAGATCGGGTTCGCGCAGTTGGATCGATCCCTCACTGTAGAGACCGGTACATCCTTTACACATGAGACCGGGGACATCGTTTACACCTTTTACAGGGGGAGTGGGGACTGATCGTGGGTTTCTTTAGAAATAATGCGACCTGACAGTGCTGGGGTGAATCCGTAATCAGCTCGACTCTTGGGTTAGCTCCCTCACCCTAACCCTCTCCCGGAGGGAGAGGGGACTGATCGTGGGTTTCTTTAGAAATACTGCGACCTGACAGTACTGTGCGAATCCATAATCGACTCGATTTCTCAGGTCGATGTATGACACCAGACACCTCGGTCGGCCCCCTCTCCCTCTGGGAGAGGGCTGGGGTGAGGGGCAAACGATTCAAAAGACCCCAATGATTGATCTGACCTGACTGTCATCATTCCTGTCAGTTACGGTCATTGCTGCAAGATGTTTCCTTGCGGACAATGAACCCCTGTTCTCGCTCATGGATTTGCAGGTATGTCGCAACAGATATTTTTCGCCCACGCCAATGGTTTTCCTTCCGGGACCTACGGCAAGTTGTTTGCGGCGCTGGCACCCGAGTTTCAGGTGACGCATCTGGAGCAACACGCCCATGACCCGCGCTTCCCGGCGGACGACAACTGGTACAACCTGGTCGATGAGCTGATTCATCACCTGCAGCAGCAATCACAACCGGTGTGGGGCGTTGGCCACTCCTTCGGTGGCGTGTTGCACCTGCACGCGGCATTGCGTTGTCCCGAGCTGTATCGCGGCGTAGTCATGCTCGATTCACCGGTACTTACCCGCACCGATCAATGGGTCATCCGCGCGGCCAAGCGTTTCGGTTTCATCGACCGCCTGACCCCGGCCGGACGCACCCTGGGACGTCGCGAGGAGTTTTGCGACCTGGAAAGTGCCCGTCGCTATTTTGCCGGGAAAACCCTGTTTCGCGGTTTCGATCCGGAATGCTTTGATGCCTACCTGCAGCATGGCCTGCACCAGGTGGGTGACAAGCTGCGCCTGCGTTTCGACCCGGCCACGGAAATCAGCATCTACCGTGGCGTTCCACACACCAGTCCAGGGAGCACCCGGCAATTGAAAGTGCCCCTGGCGGTGGTGCGCGGGCACAATAGCCGCGTGGTGATGCGTCACCATTCCAGTTCCGTCGGCCGCCTGCCCCAGGGCGAGTCCCTGACCATGCCCGGCGGCCACATGTTTCCCCTTGAGCGACCGCTGGATACCGCCTCGTTGTTGAAAGATCTGTTCAACCGCTGGGACGGCCTCCAACAACAGGATTGCGCATGAACCACGCCTTCGAAGAAGTCCGCCTGAGCCTGCCGCACATCGAGCTGGCGGCGCACTTGTTCGGCCCGCAAGACGGTTTGCCGGTCATTGCCCTGCACGGCTGGCTGGACAACGCCAACAGCTTCGCGCGCCTGGCGCCCAAGCTCAAAGGCCTGCGCATCATCGCCCTGGACATGGCCGGCCACGGCCATTCCGGACACCGCCCGCCGGGTGCCGGATACGCCATGTGGGATTATGCCCATGACGTGCTGCAGGTCGCCGAACAACTGGGCTTGCAGCGTTTTGCCCTGCTGGGGCACTCCATGGGTGCCATCGCTTCATTGATCATTGCCGGTTCGATGCCGGAGCGTGTCACTCACCTGGCGTTGATCGATGGAATCATTCCTCCTACCGACAAAGGCGAAAACGCCGCCGAACGCATGGGCATGGCCCTGCAGGCGCAGCTGGATCTGCGGGAAAAGCGCAAACCGGTCTATGACACACTCGATCATGCCATCGAGGTGCGCATGAAAGGTCTGGTGGCAGTCAGTCGTGAAGCCGCCGGACTGCTGGCGCAACGTGGCCTGATGCCGGTGCCGGGCGGTTACACCTGGCGCACTGACAGTCGTCTCACGTTGCCATCGCCGCTGCGTCTGACCACCGAGCAGGCCATGGCTTTCGTCCAGCGAGTCAGCTGTCCGGCGAAACTGGTGGTGGCTGCCGACGGCATGCTCGCCAAACATCCCGAGTTGCTGGAACGTCTACCCTTTAGCCATGAACAGTTGCCAGGCGGGCACCATTTGCACCTGAATGACGAAGCAGGTGCGGATCTTGTCGCAGACTGTTTCAATCGGTTCTTCGCCATTCCTTGACTTGCGCCGGGCAACTGTCGAGGCTGGGCGGGTTGAAAAGGGAGACAACCATGATAGATCTCTACACCGCGACCCCGAATGTCGATCGCGCCATCGGTGGAACTGCCTGGGCGCCGCAACGCCCCGATCAAGCCACTGTCGTCAAGGATGCCCAGGCCATGCTGATCCAATGAGTCTATCCGTGCGTTCCATCAGCCTGTTGGCGCTATGCTGTCTCAGCCCCCAGTTGTTTGCCGCCGATGTTCCGGGAAGTCAGGACCTGCCGATCGTGCCGCGCATGGCCGACGCGCAGATCGTCGACTATCGCCCCGCAGCCGAACTGGAGCGGATCTATCCCTTGGGCTCGATCCGCAAGATCAGCGGCCAGTTGCGCTTCGACGGTCAGGTCAGCACCCGTGGCAATGCCACTTCGGTGACTTACGAGCTGCCACCGGAACATTCATCGACCGAAGCCTTCACCGCCGCCCGCGAGGCGTTGCAGAAACAGGACGCGCAATTGCTGTTCTGGTGCCAGGCCCGCGATTGCGGTGAAAGCAGCCTATGGGCCAACGAAGTCTTCGGCAATGCCAAGCTGTATGGCTCCGACGATCAACAAGCCTATTTGCTGCTGCGTCTGGCCGCCCCCCGGGACAACACCCTTGTAGCGCTCTACAGCATCACCCGTGGCAATCGCAAAGCCTATCTGCACGTCGAACAGTTCGACGCCGCAGCGCCATTGGGCGATTTGCTGCCGACGTCGGCGACCTTGTTGCGTGAACTCAAGAGCACCGGCGAACTCGATTTCCCCAAACTGACTTCAGCACCTGATGACGCTTGGCTGCGTCTGATTTCTCGCGGACTGAACCTGGACACCACCCTGCGGGTCAGTGTTTCCGGAGCAAATGCCGAGGCCTGGCGTCAGGCGCTGATCGGCCAGGGCGTACGCGCGGCGCGCCTGGAAACCGGCAGTGTCGAAGGCTCTGGCCTGCACATCGTACTATTGCGGTAGGCTTTACCCGGCGAACGTGGGCGACACGTTCGCCTACTCTTTTGCTGACTGACTTTTTCGAGATTGCAGATGATCAATAACGATCGCCTTTTGGTGCAGATCCTGCTCGTGGTGCTGTTTGGCGCGAGCCTGTGGGTGATGGCGCCGTTCTGGTCGGCGATGTTCTGGGGCGCGGTCCTGGCCTTTGCCAGTTGGCCATTGATGCGTCTGCTGACCCGCTGGCTCAATGGCCGCGAATCCCTGGCGGCGGCATTGCTGACGCTGGGCTGGATGGTGCTGGTAGCAGCTCCCCTGGTATGGCTGGGTTTCAACCTTGCCGATCATGTGCGCGATGCCACGGCGTTCATCAAGGATGCACAGGTCGAAGGCCTGCCCGAGGCTCCTGCCTGGCTGGGCAGTATTCCGCTGGTAGGCGAGCGCCTGACGGGGATCTGGAACAGCATCGACCAGCAAGGTGCGGCGATGCTGCAATCGCTCAAGCCTTATCTAGGGCAGGTCGGCAACTGGTTGCTGGCGCGCAGCGCGCAGATCGGCGGCGGGATTCTCGAGCTGACCCTGAGCATCGTCTTCGTGTTCTTCTTCTATCGGGACGGGCCTCGGCTGGCGGCGTTTGTTCACGGCTTGCTGGAGCGCCTGATCGGTCAGCGTGCCGGCTATTACATCGAGCTGGTGGCCGGTACGGTGCAGCGGGTGGTAAATGGTGTGATCGGTACTGCGGCGGCCCAGGCCGTGCTGGCGCTTATCGGCTTCCTGATTGCCGGGGTGCCCGGGGCGCTGGTGCTCGGTATCGTGACTTTCCTGCTCAGCCTGATTCCCATGGGACCACCGCTGGTATGGATTCCGGCCACGGCCTGGCTGGCCTGGAAGGGCGAGTACGGCATGGCGGTATTTCTCGGCGCCTGGGGCATGTTCATCATCAGCGGCGTCGACAACGTGCTCAAGCCGTACCTGATCAGCCGGGGCGGCAACCTGCCGTTGGTGATCGTATTGCTCGGGGTGTTTGGCGGGTTGATCGCCTTTGGCTTCATCGGTTTGTTCATTGGCCCGACGTTGCTGGCGGTGGCTTACAGCCTGTTGACTGACTGGAGCAAGACGCAAGCCCGCGTTGAAGATCGCAGGCCCTGAAGTCCTGAGGCGGGGGTGTCGAGAGTGTGTCGTGTCTGTATCGGACTCGACACAATGGCCCCAAAGACTAGTCTTGGCTGAGTGTTCTCGACGATTTACCGATCATCGGGTCCCGCAGCGGCGCTGGTTCCGCTACAATGCGCGCCGATTTCGACTTGCCTGAGAGCCCACTCATGTCCGCCTGCCAGACTCCTATCATCGTCGCCCTGGATTTCCCCACCCGTGACGCCGCACTGAAGCTGGCCGATCAGTTGGACCCGAAGCTGTGCCGGGTCAAAGTCGGCAAGGAACTGTTCACCAGCTGTGCCTCGGAAATCGTCGGCACCCTGCGTGACAAGGGTTTCGAAGTGTTCCTCGACCTCAAGTTCCATGACATCCCCAACACCACTGCCATGGCCGTCAAAGCGGCTGCGGAGATGGGCGTGTGGATGGTCAACGTACATTGCTCCGGTGGCCTGCGCATGATGGCTGCGTGCCGTGAAGTGCTCGACCAGCGCAGCGGTCCGAAACCGCTGCTGATCGGCGTGACCGTGCTGACCAGCATGGAGCGTGAGGATCTGGCCGGTATCGGCCTGGACATCGAGCCGCAAGAGCAGGTTCTGCGCCTGGCGGCACTGGCCGAAAAAGCCGGGATGGACGGTCTGGTGTGCTCGGCACTGGAAGCCCAGGCCCTGAAAACGGCGCACCCGTCCCTGCAACTGGTGACCCCGGGGATTCGCCCGGCGGGCAGCGCCCAGGACGACCAGCGCCGGATCCTGACCCCGCGGCAGGCGCTGGATGCCGGTTCCGACTATCTGGTGATCGGCCGCCCGATCAGCCAGGCGGCAGACCCGGCCAAAGCGCTGGCTGCGGTGGTGGCCGAACTCGCCTGATCAATCGCTGAAAACCAAATGTGGGAGCGGGCTTGCTCGCGAAGAGGGCATGTCAGGCAACATTGATGTTGACTGACACACTCCCATTCGCGAGCAAGCCCGCTCCCACATTGGCAAATGGGTAGATCAAATAACGGTCATACCTTCAGAACCAACTTGCCGAAATTCTCCCCGCTGAACAACTTCATCAGCGTCTCCGGGAAGGTCTCCAGTCCCTCGACAATGTCTTCCTTGCTCTTGAGCTGCCCCTGGGCCATCCAGCCGGCCATTTCCTGCCCGGCCGCAGCGAATCGGCTGGCGTAGTCCATCACCACAAAACCTTCCATGCGTGCGCGGTTGACCAGCAGTGACAGGTAGTTGGCCGGCCCCTTGACCGCTTCCTTGTTGTTGTACTGGCTGATTGCGCCGCAGATCACCACCCGGGCCTTCATGTTCAGGCGGCTCAGCACCGCGTCGAGAATGTCACCGCCGACGTTATCGAAATACACGTCCACGCCTTTAGGACATTCGCGCTTGAGGCCGGCGATGACGTCTTCGTTCTTGTAGTCGATGACGCCGTCGAAACCCAGTTCATCGATGAGGAACTTGCACTTGTCAGCACCACCGGCGATGCCGACGACCCGGCAACCCTTGATCTTGGCGATCTGCCCGGCAATGCTGCCCACCGCCCCGGCTGCACCCGACAACACCACGGTTTCACCGGTCTTCGGCGCACCGACGTCGAGCAGGGCGAAGTACGCGGTCATCCCGGTCATTCCCAGTGCCGACAAATAGCGCGGCAGCGGCGCCAACTGCGGATCGACCTTGTAGAAACCCCGCGGCTCGCCAAGGAAATAATCCTGCACACCCAGTGCACCGTTGACGTAGTCCCCGACCGCGAACCCCGGATTATTCGAAGCGACGACTTTACCTACACCCAGTGCGCGCATGACTTCACCGAGACCGACCGGCGGGATGTAGGACTTGCCCTCGTTCATCCAGCCGCGCATCGCCGGGTCCAGGGACAGGTATTCGTTTTTGACCAGTATCTGACCCGCCGCCGGCTCACCAACCGGTACTTCCTGATAAGTGAACGTCTCACGGGTCGCCGCGCCTACAGGGCGTTTGGCGAGCAGGAATTGGCGATTGGTCTGGGTAGTCATGACAGGCACTCAAGATGAATGGAGCTTTGTTGATAGCCCTTCAACGTCAATGCCGCAAGTTTGGCTGATGTGGCGAATGCAGGTTGATCCAGAGCAGTGATAGTTGGTACGGCAGTTCCATCACTGCAAATCATGGGCGTCCAACCGGGCTTCTGATAGTGCTGCCGCCGGCAACGTCCCTGTCGCTAGACTGAAAACAGGCGATCCCCCGTTTTCTTCTTTTCGAGGACACAGCAATGAGCATGACGTTTTCCGGGCAGGTAGCAGTGGTGACAGGTGCAGCAGCCGGTATCGGTCGCGCGACCGCCCAGGCGTTCGCCGCCGAAGGTCTGAAGGTGGTGGTGGCGGACATGGACGCGGCGGGCGGTGAAGGGACGGTGGCGCTGATTCGTACAGCAGGTGGCGAAGCGACCTTCGTGCGCTGCAACGTGACGCTGGAAAGCGATGTAAAAAACCTGATGGATGAAGTGGTCGCCACCTACGGTCGCCTGGACTATGCCTTCAACAATGCCGGCATCGAGATCGAGAAAGGCAAGCTGGCCGATGGCACGCTCGATGAGTTCGACGCGATCATGGGCGTCAACGTCAAAGGCGTCTGGCTGTGCATGAAATACCAGTTGCCACTGTTGTTGGCCCAAGGCGGCGGTGCGATCGTCAATACCGCTTCGGTTGCCGGTCTCGGGGCAGCACCGAAAATGAGCATCTATGCAGCCTCCAAGCACGCGGTGATCGGTTTGACCAAATCGGCGGCCATCGAATACGCCAAGAAAAAGATTCGGGTCAACGCGGTATGTCCGGCGGTCATCGACACCGACATGTTCCGTCGCGCTTATGAGGCCGACCCGAAAAAAGGCGAGTTCGCCAATGCCATGCACCCGGTAGGTCGCATCGGCAAGGTCGAAGAAATCGCCAGCGCCGTGTTGTATCTGTGCAGTGATGGTGCGGCCTTCACTACGGGGCATTCGCTGGCTGTGGATGGTGGCGTGACGGCGTTCTGAAGACGGCTTGCAGGCCACGCCCCCGAATCGACATAAAAAAGCCACCTCATTCGGTGGCTTTTTAACATCCCATGATCAGTCGTAGATCACTTTCTTCTTCCAGTCCGCATCCGCCTCGACGTCCTTGAGGCCTTGGGTCAGTTGATTCACTTCGCCTTCCATCGGCGCTGTGCGGTCCATGACCTGGTCATTGGCCCGGGCCAGGAGTTTTTCCAGGTACTCCAGTTGTTCGGCGTAGAGCTGTGCTTCCTGTTGCTTGCGCAGGTATTGCACGCCACGTTCGAACGCCAGGCGCGCCTGGCCGGGCTGGTTCTGTTGCAGGCAGTGCTGGCCGAGGTTGTTGAAGAACTCGATGTGCAGCAGGACGAGGATGTGACGGACTTCGCGAATCCAGCGTTTGGCTTCAGTGGGCAGCAGGAAACCGTCCTGTGCGGCGCGGGTGATCTGGCCGTGCAGGGCTTCGAGTAAAAAGCGTACATCCTTGGCCTTGGCTTCGGTCTGGATCGGTGCCGGCGGGTTGTTGACCGGGATGGATTCACCCTGGGCGGCAAGGGTTTCCAGTTCGATGATTCGCGCCTTGAGGTTGGCACTGGATTTTTCCAGATTAAGCAGGCGATGGCACACGTTCAGTTCCAGGCGGGTCAGCAGCAACTTGAGCGCGGGTGTCATCAACTGGCCGGGGAAGGTTTCGGTGATCTCGCCGCAGCGACGCAAGCGGTCATTGAGTTCAGCCTTGGTACGGGCCTTTTCCAGCTTGTTGTTTTCCACTACATGGTTCATGTAGCCAATGACGATCAGCAGTGCGATCCCGGCTACGACTAGCAGGGTGATCATGAGTGGTGTCACCGGTAAGACCTCTTCTTATAGGTTTGCCTGTGAGTCCGGTGGCTTGCATATATGCGCCCGGGCCCGCACGACGGGAGGAATCGGACATCCCTGTAATTGTATCGGCCGCATCCCTGCTTCTATAAATGATGGCACCTACTATAGAGAGTGCCATCACTGGGCTGACTATAACGCCTTGAGAGGTGTCAGAATATAGGCGCCAGATGTCGACCAGCGGAAAATCCTCAGGGGCGCCCAAAAGCAGGTCGAAGTCATTGATTTAAATAAATTTATATCAGGGGGTTGACGACCTCTCAATCCATCCATAGAATGCGCGCCACTTGCAGCGTAAAGCACACAGCGAAACGAAGCAGGGAGTGAATGTTGTACGTGTGTCCCCTTCGTCTAGTGGCCTAGGACACCGCCCTTTCACGGCGGTAACAGGGGTTCGAGTCCCCTAGGGGACGCCAATGCGGGAATAGCTCAGTTGGTAGAGCACGACCTTGCCAAGGTCGGGGTCGCGAGTTCGAGTCTCGTTTCCCGCTCCAATTTTAAACAGCGTTGCCTTCGGGCAGGGCTGAGTGAAACCAGAACCAAGTCTTCGGATGCGGATCTGGGCACCGAAACACACACCATGTGTTCCGGGCAGCGTGTCCCCTTCGTCTAGTGGCCTAGGACACCGCCCTTTCACGGCGGTAACAGGGGTTCGAGTCCCCTAGGGGACGCCATTTGCGGGAATAGCTCAGTTGGTAGAGCACGACCTTGCCAAGGTCGGGGTCGCGAGTTCGAGTCTCGTTTCCCGCTCCAATTTCACAAAAACGCCGCTCATTGAGCGGCGTTTTTGTTTGTGCGGTTTTTGCGTCGCGTGCATGAAAAAGCCCCGGTTCTTTCGAATCGGGGCTTTTGCGTTTCTGCGTACAACTGTAAGAGCCTACCCAGTCTTTACAGCGTCGGATAGTCGATGTAACCAACCGGGCCCTTGGCGTAGAACAGTTCCGGACGTGCGTCGTTCAGCGGTGCGTCGGCCTTCAGGCGAGCCGGCAGGTCCGGGTTGGCGATGAAGGGTACGCCGAAGGCGACTGCATCGGCCTTGCCGCTGGCCAGCCAGGCGTTGGCGCTGTCCTTGGTGAAGCGTTCGTTGGCGATGTAGGGGCCGCCGAAGGCTTCCTTCAGTTGTGGGCCGAGGCTGTCTGCACCTTCTTTTTCTCGGGAGCAGATAAACGCGATGCCGCGTTTGCCCAGTTCACGGGCCACGTAGGTGAAGGTTTCGGCCAGGTTGTCATCGCCCATGTCATGGGAGTCGGCGCGCGGTGCCAGGTGCACACCCACGCGGCCGGCGCCCCAGACTTCGATGGCTGCGTCGGTCACTTCCAGCAACAGGCGTGCACGGTTTTCCAGGGAGCCTCCGTAGTTGTCGGTACGCTGGTTGGTGCTGCTTTGCAGGAACTGATCAAGCAGATAGCCGTTGGCGCCATGGATTTCCACGCCATCAAAACCGGCAGCCTTGGCGTTCTCGGCACCGGTGCGGTACGCGTCGACGATGTCGGCGATTTCCGCCGTCTCCAGGGCGCGTGGGGTCGGGTAGTCGGCCAATGGGCGAACCAGGCTGACGTGGCCTTTAGGCTGGATGGCACTTGGGGCGACCGGTTTTTCGCCGTTCAGGTACGAGTCGTGGGAAACCCGGCCGACGTGCCACAGCTGCAGGAAGATCTTGCCGCCGGCGCCGTGGATCGCCTTGGTGACGTTGGCCCAGCCGCGTACTTGATCATTGGACCAGATGCCCGGGGTGTCCGGGTAGCCGACGCCCATCGGCGTGACCGAGGTGGCTTCGCTGAGGATCAGGCCAGCGGAGGCCCGCTGCACGTAGTACTCGGCCATCAGCGCGTTCGGTACGCGACCTTCGTCGGCGCGGCAGCGGGTCAACGGGGCCATGATGATGCGGTTGGCCAACTCAAGGTCGCCCAGTTTGATTGGATCGAAAATAGTCGTCATGCAATACAACCCTCGTGAGGTAATGGTCAATCAGTTGGTAGCAGTTGCCAGCTCGGGATTGCCGCTCTGGCGGAAAGTAATCAGGGTCACCAGCAGGGCGAGTACCGCCAGTGCGGCTGCGGCCAGTGGTACGCTGGTCAGGCCGAATCCGTGGGCGATCACGCTGCCGCCGACCCAGGCACCCAGCGCATTGCCGACGTTGAAAGCGCCGATGTTCAGGGTCGACACCAGGTTCGGAGCGGCCTTGCCGAAGGTCACCACGTTCACTTGCAGTGCCGGTACGGCGGCGAAACAGGCGGTGGCCCAGAGGAATAGGGTAATTTCCGTCGGAATCACGGCGACGCTGGTCCAGGTCAGTACGGTAGAAACCACGGCCATGGCGATGAAGACACCGATCAGTGTCGCGGCCATGCCTTTGTCCGCCAGCTTGCCGCCGATGATGTTGCCGACCGTCAAGCCCAGGCCGATCAGCATCAGGCTCCAGGTCACGCCACGGGGCGAGACGCCGGTGACTTCGCCCAATAGCGGCGCGACGTAGGTGAACAGGGTGAATACCGAGGCGGCGAACAGCGCGGTCATGCTCAACGACAGCCAGATTCCGGCGCCCTTGAGTGCGGCCAGTTCGGCGCGCATGTCGAGCTTTTCTTCATCGCGCTTGGCGGGCAGGAAACGGATCAGGCCAATCAATGCGATCACACCGATCACGGTGACGGCCCAGAAGGTCGAGCGCCAGCCGGCTTCCTGACCCAAGGCAGTACCCAGTGGCACGCCAAGGACATTGGCCAGGGTCAGGCCGGTGAACATCAGTGCCACGGCCGATGCGCGTTTGTTGGCTGGCACCAGGCCGGCGGCCACCACCGAGCCGATACCGAAGAACGCGCCATGGCACAGGGCTGTCACTACCCGGGCGAACATCAGCACGTTGTAGTCGCCGGCGACGGCACAGAGCAGGTTGCCGATGATGAAAATCCCCATCAACGCCACCAGGGCGGCCTTGCGCGGCAACCGGGCGGTGGCCAGGGCCATGAACGGCGCACCGATGGCCACGCCCAGGGCGTAACCGGTCACCAGCCAGCCGGCGCCGGGGATCGACACACCGAGATCGGCCGCCACGTTGGGCAGCAAGCCCATGATGACGAACTCGGTGGTGCCGATGGCGAAGGCGCTCAAGGCCAGGATGAGTAGCGAGAGGGGCATGTTTAAATTCCTGTTGGCTGGCTGACGTTAAGGGTCAGAGCTCATTACTGAAGGTTTTGAGGAACTCCTGAATGGTTTCCTCATTGCGTTTGAAAAAATGCCACTGGCCGACTTTGCGGCTGCTGATCAGGCCGGCACGTTGCAGGGTGGCCAGGTGTGCGGACACCGTGGACTGCGACAAACCGCAGCGTTGATCGATCTGCCCGGCGCAAACGCCGTGCTCGTTGCTGTGGGACTGATCGGGAAATTCGACGGTCGGGTCCTTGAGCCAGTGCAGGATTTCTCGCCGTACCGGGTGTGCCAGGGCTTTTATTATTTCGTCGAGATTGATGGTCATGGTGTGGGCTCGTGATGAGTGAAACGCTATATCGCGATGAAGCGAACTTTAAATCGATATTTCGCGATATACAAATATGATTTGGCTCTGACCAGCTCATAATTCGCTATATCGAGTTATAACGATATGTTGAGTGTAACAATGCAGGGGGGCAGTGCTAAGCTGCGCCCATGAACTATCTCGCACATCTTCACCTTGGTGGCCAGCGTCCCGGGCAGTTGCTTGGCAGCCTGTATGGTGATTTCGTCAAGGGGCGGCTGCAGGGGCAATTCGATCCGGAGATCGAAGCGGCTATCCAGTTGCATCGCAGCATCGACGTTTTTACCGATCGCCATCCCTTGGTGGACGTCGCGCTGTCGCGGTTTTCCCTCACACGCCGACGTTACGCCGGGATTGTGCTCGACGTGTTTTTCGACCATTGCCTGGCCCGGGACTGGGCGCTGTATGCCGACCGGCCATTGCCGCTGTTCACCGCGGACGTTTACCGGGCGCTGTCCAGCGAACGGCAGTTGCCGGAGCGTCTGGCGAAGATCGCGCCGCATATGGTGGCCAACGATTGGTTGGGGTCGTATCAGCAATTCGAGGTGTTGGAGCAGGTGCTGCGCGGGATTTCGCGGCGATTGACCCGGCCGGAAGAGCTGGCGGGTGCGATGCAGGAATTGCGCGTGTTGTATGAACCGTTGAGCGAGGATTTCAGCTTGTTCTACCCGCAGCTTCAGGATTTTGCGCAGAACTATCCAACAGCATAACCGCCCCTGTAGGAGCGAGCATGCTCCGGGCGGCGTTCCGACGATGGTCGTTAACGATAACGCGGGGAGTCTGATTCCCCGCGGTGTGCTTGACTCCATCGTCGGAACGCCGCCCGGAGCATGCTCGCTCCTACAAGGGTTATGTGTTTATGCGGCGATGGCGGGGCGCATCGGTGCTCGTTGCGGTTCGACAATTTCACCGAACAACACCTTCTGCACCGCCTGCTGCGCCTCGAACGCCAGCGCCGCCCGTTCCCGGCCCTGGCAATCGATCGGCTTGAGCAGATGAATCTCCACGTCGCCGCGCTCATTGGCAAACAGACGCATCAGGTGCGAGAGCAGATCATCATCGCCAATGAACGGTGCCAGCGTATCGGGCTCACCGTCACGCACATAACGAATCGCCACCGGCTGCAGTGCCACCTCGGAGTCGATGGCGGCAGACAGCAGGCGACCGTGAAAGGTACGCAATGACCGGCCATCGGTGGTGGTGCCTTCCGGGAACATCAGCAGCGGGTGAGCCTGTTCCAGATGGCGGGTCATCTGCTTGCGGATCAACTGGCTGTCGCCCGACCCGCGCCGGATAAACAGGCTGCCAGCCTTGGCCGCCAGCCAGCCGGCCACCGGCCAGGTGCGCACTTCGGCCTTGGACAGGAACGACAGCGGCGTGAGCATGCCCAGCAGCGGGATGTCGGTCCAGGAGACGTGGTTGCTGACCCAGAGCATGGGTGTCGTTGGCAGTTCACCCTGAACAGTTACGTCAAAGGGCAGGGCATTGCTCAGGCGCGCCATGAAAAAACGCGACCAGCGCTGACGACGCTCCATCGCATGAGCCATTCCCAGGCGCTCGAACAAGCCGAACACGCAGGCCATGCTCAGGCCCAGTCCGACCACCAGCAGCACTCGCGCGATCCGCGCGTACACCCGTAACCGGCTCATTACACAGCCGCCTTGAAGTGCTTGGCATAACGCGGGCAGAGTTCGTCACGCTTGAGCAGGATGAACACGTCGGCGACCTGGAAGTCTTCGTCCCAGCAGGGTTCGCCGCAGATTTTTGCGCCCAGGCGCATGTAAGCCTTGAGCAGCGGCGGCATCTCGGCGATTACGTTGGAAGGGATATCGAGGGTCGGCAGTGGATTTTTCGGCTCGGCCCGCAGGTGCTCGGTGCACAGGTAGCGTTCGCGCAGGCGCTGCATGATCGCGTGGGCCTGCACGCCGCCATCCTGCATCGGGATGCTCGCGCAACCCATCAGATAGCTGTAGCCGCCCTCATTCAGCACTTCGGCCAGTTCACCCCAGAGCACGGCGATGGTGCCGCCATTGCGGTAGGCCGGGTCGACGCAGGTGCGGCCGATCTCCAGGATCGGGCCTTGCAGGTGCACCAAACCGTGCAGGCTGAATTCTTCTTCGCTATAGAACTTGCCCAGGCTGCTCGCGGCGCTATGATCGAGCAAGCGGGTGGTCGCCACCAGGTGTCCGGTGTTCAAGTCGCGTACACCGATGTGTGCGCAGTGAGCGTCATAGTCATCCATGTCCAGACCCAGTTCAGCACCCTTGAGCCTGGCGTTGAATTCGCCGCTGAACACGTTGAAGCGCAAGGCCTGGGCTTGCTGCAATGCCTCGGGCCCGACCAAGCGTTCGGCTTGCAGGCGGCGTTGGTTGCCAGTGTCGCTGATACGGGCGATTTGAGTCATGACGAATCTCCGTGCAGGCTGCTCACCCGTCTTTGGGCTACAGCGAATCGACTTTCATTGTCTAGCCGTGTTGTGCAAGGTCAGGCTATGTAGCCCCGGTGTCATCGCCATTAAGCTTTGGTGATGCTTATATGACAGCTCACAAGGAGTCCCTTATGCCCTGGCAAACCCTGCTCAAACGCCGTGAACGCTTGCCCGCCAACCCCGACCTGGCCGAAGGTTTCGCGACGTTGCTACAACAATTGGGTACGGTCACGCCGTTCGAGTTGGCGGTGGCTGGCGGACGGCTGATGGCGACGCCGGGGCTGGCGTTTCTGGTGGGCTATCAAGCTGCGCTGCGCATGCTCTGGCCGAGCGCGCCGGCGAGCCTGGGCGCGTTATGTGCGACCGAGCAGCGCAGCCTGCGTCCGGCAGACATGCAAACCCGGCTGACGGGCTTGCGCCTGAGCGGGCGCAAGGATTTCGTCACCGCTGGCGATGCCGCCGACTGGCTGTTGATCGCCGCTCGCAGTGAAGAGCCCGGCCAGGAGCCGCGCCTGAGTCTGGCGCTGATCTATCCCGATGAGCCGGGCGCGCGAGTGGAAAAACTCCCGGCGATCCCGTTGATGCCCGACATCAGCCATGGCCGCCTGTTTCTGGATAACGCACTGTGTGAATTGCTCGCGGGGGATGGCTGGGATGCCTACGTCAAACCGTTCCGCACCCTGGAAGACGTCTATGTGTTGAGCGCGATGAGCGCATGGCTGTTCGGCGTCGGACAGGAGTGCGACTGGCCGCAAAACCTGCAGTTGCGTTTGCTGGCGTTGCTGGGCGGGTGTGCGGAAGCCAGCCGCCAGGCCCCGAACAATGTGGTCGGGCATGTATTGCTGGGCGGGTTGTTTGCGCAATTCGACGCACTCAAGGCTGAAGTGAACGAGGCATTGGCCGATGGACCGCCGCAATGGGCGGCGATGTGGCAGCGTGATCAGGCGGTGATGGATCTGGCGGCAGGGGCGCGGAGCAAGCGGTTGGCCAAGGCTCTTGCTGGATCAGCTGTGGATTGACTGGCCCCATCGCGAGCAAGCTCGCTCCCACAGGTTTTGAGTCGTACACAATATCCTGTCCACCCAAGAACCCTGTGGGCGAGCCTGCTCGCGATAGCTATCTGTCAGGTAATACAAATCCCGGAACTGTCATCAACCTCGACTAGGCTCAGCAGGTCATTGCCAAAGAGCCCCCTCCATGCCTAACGGCTTGTCCCTGATTTGCATGTTGCTGCTCAGTCTTCCGGCAAGTGCCGAAAACTGGCCCACCGAGCAATGGCCGACCGGCCCGACCATCACCGGGCCGGCGCTGCAAGCTCTGGAAACCTATGCCTTCCCACCCCGCAGCGAGGCCACCCGCGAAGGCATCCGTACCGACGCCTTGCTGGTGGTTCGCGATGGCCAGTTGATCTACCAACGCTACGCTGGCCCGACCAACGCCGACACCCCGCACCTGACCTGGTCGATCAGCAAAAGCCTGATGGCTACGCTCCTGGGTGTGGCTTATGGCGAAGGGCTGTTCAAGCTTCAGGACCCGGCGGCCAGATTCTACCCGCCACTGAAAAAACACCCGGACATGAGCATCGCCGACTTGCTGCACTGGGCCTCGGGACTGGACTGGCAGGAAGACTATGAATACGCACCGTTGAAATCTTCGGTGGTCGCCATGCTCTACACCCGTGGCCGTGGGGACATGGCCGCGTTCACCGCTGACCATGGACAATATTCGGCGCCGGGCCATGCGTTTCGTTACTCCAGCGGTGACAGCAATCTGTTGGCAGCGGCGTTGAAAAACATGGTTGGCCCGAGTCGCTATGCGGATTATCCATGGACGGCCTTGTTCGAACCCCTGGGGATTCGTCATGCAGTCTGGGAAACCGATGCCACGGGCACGTTCGTCGCATCGTCCTATGCCTACCTCACCGCCCGGGATCTGGCGCGAATCGGTTTGTTGATGGCCCGTGACGGACGCTGGGGCGATCGCCAATTGCTGCCCAGGGACTGGGTTGCGTTCAACCGTGAGCCTTTCGCCCGGTTTCAGCCAGGGCAGGATGAGGCAGTGCCAGGCGGTCACTGGTGGCTCAACCGCGCCGTGGGTGGCGCGTCACAACCCTGGCCAGACGCCCCTGCGGATACGTTTGCCGCGCTGGGTCATTGGGGGCAGGCCATGTACGTGATACCCGGCGAGAAGCTGGTGATCGTGCGCTACGGCGATGATCGCGACGGCAGCTACCGGCACAACGAATTGCTCAAGCTCGCGCTCAAGGCCTTTGCCGGGAAGGTGCAGCCATGAGCCGGCAGGTTTTTGTTCGTCGCCATCCGTTCAGCACGTTTTTACTGATCTTGCTGATCGCCTTGCTCGGCTGGATCTGGCACGAACGGGTGGCTCTGTGGGCATTCCCCGACATCATCAGCGCTTACACAGCCAAGGAATACTGCTCGTGCCGATATGTAATGGGTAACGACGCCGACTACTGCCACAGCTATGTAAAGCAGTGGCTGCCCACCAGTGGTTTTATCGATGACCCTGCCGGCAAGCGCATCACCGTCAGCGGCATGGGCCGCAGCAATAGCGCACAGTGGATGGGTGAGCGACAGGGGTGCCGATTGTTGCCTTGAAAAGCAAGATCAAAAAATCGCAGCCTGCGGCAGTTCATGCTGGAACGTGTGCAGCGGCACTGATCCCTGTAGGAGCTGTCGAAGTCTGCGAACTTTTGATCTTCGGTTTGCAATAGCGCTGTGGGCAGTTAAGGTTCAGCACAGGTTTATCTGTCCCAATGAGTCTTTATGTTCAAGCGGTCCATCATCAAAACCCTCTCCGTCCTGCTATTGACCGGCGCGTCTTTGTCGGCGCAGGCCAACTGGTACCTGGACGGCGAATCCTCACGACTGTCGTTCGTCAGTACCAAAAACGCCAATATCTCAGAAGTGCAGCGCTTTCTGGTGTTGCACGGCAAAGTCGATCCCGACGGCAAGGCCGAGGTAGAGGTCGAACTGGAGTCGATCAACAGCGGCATTCCGTTGCGCGATGAGCGTATGCGCAAGGAGCTGTTCGAGATCCAGACTTTCCCCGAGGCGCTGGTGACCACGCAGATCGACCTGCGCCCGATCAACGACCTCGCCCCCGGCGCGCAGCTGGAATTGCGCCTGCCGCTGACCGTCAACCTGCACGGCAAGCAACATGAGTATCGCGCCGAACTGTTGGCGACCCGCCTCGATGACCGACGTTTTCAGGTGGTGACGCTCGAACCTCTGGTGATCAACGCCGAAGACTTCGATCTGGCGCCAGGCCTGGAAACGTTGCGCAAGGTCGCCGGTTTGTCGGCCATCAGTCTGTCGGTACCGGTGGGTGCGGTACTGATTTTCACGGCGCGCTGACATGGCCGGAGCAATCTTTCCATGGCGTGCAGGCAACCATTTCGAACTGCTGATCGATGGCCCGCAGTTCTTTCCGCGCATGCTGGTGGAGATTGCCCGGGCCCAGGAGCAGGTCGAGCTGGAATTGTATCTGGTGGAGGCCGGTGCCTGCGCCGAAGCCATGGTGCAAGCGCTGGTGCAGGCCGCCGAGCGTGGGGTGCGGGTGCGCTGCCTGTTCGATGATTACGGCAGCCTGGCCTTCACCCTGGCCCTGCGCCAGCGCCTGACGGCCGCCGGGGTGGAGCTGCGTTTCTATAATCGTCTGAACTGGCGGCGTTGGCTGGGCAATTTCTATCGCGATCACCGCAAGCTGTTGCTGGTGGATCAGCGCCTGGCCGTGGTCGGCGGCACCGGTGTCACCGATGAGTTCTGGACGCCCGGTGAAGAGGTCAGCGAATGGCATGAGGTGATGGTGGAGATCACCGGCCCGCTGGTCCTCGACTGGCAGTTGTTGTTCGACCGGCAGTGGATCGCCAACCGCCATCGCCGCGCGTGGAAACCGGCGTCGCATTTCGGCTTGCCGCGTCTGCCGCGAGTGCCGTCGGCGGGTGAGGGCATGGGCCGGGTGACCTATGCCGATGCCCGCCAGCACCGGGACATTCTGCAATCTTTGATTCGCGCGCTGAACAGCGGCCAGCAACGGATCTGGCTGGCCACACCGTATTTCCTGCCGACCTGGAAGGTTCGGCGCTCATTGCGCCGGGCCGCTTCCCGTGGCGTCGACGTGCGCCTGCTGCTGACCGGGCCGCGCACCGATCATCCGTCAGTGCGCTACGCCGGGCATCGTTATTACCCACGACTGCTTAAAGCCGGCGTGCAGATCTTCGAATACCAGCCGTGTTTCCTGCATTTGAAAATGGTCCTGATCGATGACTGGGTCAGCATTGGTTCGTGCAATTTCGATCACTGGAATCTGCGTTTCAACCTGGAGGCCAATCTTGAGGCACTGGACCCCGGGTTGACCCGGGCGGTGGCGGCAAGCTTCGAACGGGACTTTGCCTTGAGTCAGCAAGTCAGCCTGGAGGCATGGCAACGCCGGCCATTGTGGCGGCGGGTCAAGCAGCGGATGTGGGGGTGGGTGGATCGGCTGGTGGTCAATCTGCTGGATCGGCGCGGCTAGCGGGTACCCCGAAAACCAATGTGGGAGCGGGCTTGCTCGCGAAGACGGCCTGACATTCAACATCTTAGTTGACTGTCAGGCCGTCTTCGCGAGCAAGCCCGCTCCCACAGGTTTTAGCGGCGTTTGATTGATTACAGCAGCTCAAAGCTCTGCTGCGTCACGTCCTGGGAATCCAGGCCGATCTGCACGTTGAACTTGCCCGGCTCCGCGCCGTACTTGAGCTGGGTGTTGTAGAACTTCAGGTCATCTTCGGTGATGGTGAAGTGCACGACTTTCTGTTCGCCGGCCTTGATCATCACTTTCTGGAAGTTCTTCAGTTCCTTGATCGGACGGATCATCGAACCGGTCACGTCCTGGATGTACAGTTGCACCACGGTCTCGCCGTCACGCTTGCCGGTGTTTTTCACCGTGACGCTGGCGTCGAGCTTGCCGGTCTTGTTCAGGGTGGTCGACGACAGGGCCATGCCGCTCAGGCTGAAGTCGGTGTAGCTCAGGCCGTAACCGAACGGAAACAGCGGGCCGGTGGTGTCATCGAAATACTGCGAGGTGTAGTTGCCCGGTTTGCCCGGCGTGAACGGCCGGCCAATGCTCAGGTGGTTGTAGTAGGTCGGAATCTGCCCCACCGAACGCGGGAAGGTGATCGGCAGCTTGCCTGACGGGTTGTAGTCGCCGAACAGGACATCGGCGATGGCGTTGCCGCCTTCGGTGCCGCTGAACCAGGTTTCCAGGATCGCGTCAGCCTGTTCCTTCTCTTCGAGGATCGACAGCGGACGGCCGTTCATCAGCACCAGTACCAGCGGTTTGCCGGTGGCCTTCAGGGCGCGGATCAGCTCGCGCTGGTTTTGCGGGATGTTCAGGTCGGTGCGGCTCGACGACTCGTGGGACATGCCACGGGATTCGCCGACAGCAGCCACCACCACATCGGCATCCTTGGCGGCTTTCACCGCTTCGTCGATCAGCACGTTCGCCGGACGCGGGTCATCCACTACTTCCGGGGCGTCGAAGTTGAGGAAGTTCAGGTAACCGAGGATTTTCGGGTCGCTGGTGATGTTGGCGCCACGGGCGTAGATCAGTGTCGATTTGTCGCCCAAGGCGTTGGTCATGCCGTCGAACAGGGTCACCGATTGCGCAGGACGACCGGCGGCGGCCCAACTGCCCATCATGTCGATCGGTGCCTTGGCCAGCGGGCCGACCAGGGCGATTTTCGCGTTTTTCTTCAGTGGCAGGGTTTCGTTCTGGTTTTTCAGCAATACCAGGCTGCGGCGTGCAACATCCCGGGCCTCGGCGCGATGCAGGCGGCTGTCGGCGTAAGTGTCGACCGGATCATCCTCGGCCTTGCCGATGCGCAGGTACGGGTCCTTGAACAGGCCCATGTCGTACTTGGCGTCCAATACCGCACGCACGGCGTTATCGATGTCGCTCTGCTGGATCTCGCCAGCCTTGAGCAACCCCGGCAATTCCTTGCCGTACAGGGTGTCGTTCATGCTCATGTGGATGCCGGCCTTGATCGCCAGCTTCGCCGCTTCACGACCATCGGCGGCGACGCCATGCTTGATCAGTTCGAAAATCGCGCCGTGGTCGCTGACGGCCAGGCCCTTGAAGCCCCAATCCTTGCGCAACAGGTCGTTCATCAGCCAGGTGTTGGCCGTGGCAGGCACGCCATTGACCGAGTTCAACGCGACCATCACACCGCCGGCACCGGCGTCGATGGCGGCGCGGTACGGCGGCAGGTAGTCCTGGTACATCTTGACCGGGCTCATGTCGACCACGTTGTAGTCGCGCCCGCCCTCGACCGCGCCGTACAAGGCAAAGTGCTTGACGCTGGCCATGATGCTGTCGGCTGCGTTTGCGCCGCTGCCCTGGAAAGCCTTGACCATTACGCCGGCAATGCGCGACACCAGGTAGGTGTCTTCACCGAAGCCTTCGGAGGTGCGGCCCCAACGTGGGTCACGGGAGATGTCGACCATGGGCGCGAAGGTGATGTCGAGGCTGTCGGCCGCGGCTTCTTTGGCGGCGATGCGCCCGGACAGGCCAATGGCGTCCATGTCCCAGCTCGACGCCAGGGCCAGCGGGATCGGGAAAATGGTGCGGTGGCCGTGGATCACGTCGTAGGCGAAGAACATCGGGATCTTCAGGCGGCTGCGCATGGCCGCGTCCTGCATCGGACGGTTTTCCGGGCGGGTGATCGAGTTGAATGTGCCGCCGATGTTGCCCGCCGCGATTTCCTTGCGGATCATCTCCCGGGGCATTTCCGGGCCGATGCTGATCAGGCGCAACTGGCCGATTTTTTCATCGAGGGTCATTTGCTTCATCAGGTTGCTGACGAAGGCGTCCTTGTTTTCCAGGGGTGCGGGCGTCGTAGCGGCCAATACGTTATGACTGGCCAGGCTGACAAGCAGGCCCAGCAAACACAGCTTCTTCATGAATGTTTTTCTCAAGGGCTCAAACGGCGATACACACGCCGGCCAGCCAAAATTTAGGGAGCGACTATTGTTGTTCGGGTGCTGCTTGAAAAAACGACAGCCGAAACCCGCAGGCGTTTTCACGCAGGGCCTCTTTTTAGCCCATTGGCCCGTTGCAATCCAGAGGCGCGGCCGATTATGCCCCAAGAGCCGGTCGAGAGGGTCGCCGGTTGGTTTTTCCATGAAACAAGCAAGGGAGCGTCACTCAGATGAATCTACGAAAGTCCTACCGGTCGAGCCTGCAAGTTGCTGCGTTGCTGATGCTGGCCACGTTTCTGAGCGCCTGCGGCATCAACAACATCCCGACGCTCGATGAGCAGGCCAAGGCCGCCTGGGGTCAGGTACAGAATCAGTATCAGCGTCGCGCCGACCTTATTCCCAACCTGGTGGAAACCGTCAAGGGCTACGCCGCCCATGAGAAGGAAACCCTGACTGCCGTGATCGAGGCCAGGGCCAAGGCCACTTCGATCCAGGTGGACGCCTCGACCCTGGATAACCCGGAAAAGCTCAAGCAGTACCAGCAGGCCCAGGATCAGCTCAGCGGCGCCTTGAGTCGATTGATGGTGGTGTCCGAGCGTTACCCGGACCTCAAGGCCAACCAGAACTTCCTCGCCCTGCAATCGCAGCTTGAAGGTACCGAAAACCGCATCAGTGTTGCCCGGCGCGATTTCATCCTGGCGGTGCAGAAGTACAACACCGAGATTCGCACATTCCCCGGCCGCCTGTGGCACAGCGTGATGTACAGCAACCTGCCGGTGCGCGAGACCTTCGAGGCCACCCCGGGTTCGGAAAAGGCCCCTGAGGTCAAATTCTGAATCAACAGCTAACCAAGGAGCTGCCGCAGGGGGCGAAACCAGTGCACAGACGAGGTTGCCAATGCGAGCGTTGAAGATAGGCCTGGTGCTGTTGCTCTGGGCATTTACCCTGGCGGCCCGGGCCGAGCTGGTCTTCCCGGCGCTGACCGGGCGAGTGGTGGACAACGCCCAGATGATTGAGCCGGCGCTGCGCGAGCAGCTGACTCAACAGTTACAGGCCCATGAAGCGGCCACCGGTGAGCAACTGGTGGTGGTCACGGTGCCGGACCTGCAAGGTAGCGACATCGCCGACTTCGGTTATCAACTCGGCCGGCACTGGGGCATCGGGCAGAAGGACAAGAACAACGGCGCACTGCTGATCATTGCCCGTGACGAGCGAAAATTGCGCATCGAGGTCGGTTATGGCCTGGAAGATCGCCTGACCGATGCCCAGAGTTCAGTGATCATCCATCAGGTCATCACCCCGGCATTCAAGGCAGGTCAATACGGCAAAGGCATCAGCGACGGGGTGGCGGCGATGCTGGTGGTATTGGGTGGCAACTCCCTGGATGAGCCGTCGACTGTCTACGAGTCCAGCGGTGATCCAGGTGACGATTTCATTTCACGCCATCCCGGCCTGTTCGTGTTTTTGCTGCTGCTGTTCATCCTGACCGTTTTTGTTGGCCAGATGCTCGGTATTCTTCCTGCCGGCCGCGGCGGTTCCGGTGGTTCCGGCGGCGGGTTTGGTGGTGGAGGTTTCGGCGGCGGGGGAGGCGGTGGTTTCAGTGGTGGCGGGGGCAGTTTCGGGGGCGGTGGTTCGTCGGGCGGCTGGTGATGAAAAACAATAGCGCACAGGCATTTTCAAGACATGGCATTACTCACTGAACACGAGCAACGCAAAGTGGCCGAGGCCATCACCCGGGTCGAGCGCGATACCGACGCGGAACTGGTGACCGTACTGGCGGCCCGGGCCGACGACTATGCGTACATCCCGCTGCTGTGGGCCAGCCTCCTGGCGCTGGTAGTGCCGGGTGTCGTGCATTACCTGACGGGCTGGCTGACCCTGCACAGCTTGCTGCTGGTGCAGTGGGTCAGCTTCATCGTGCTGTGCCTGGTGTTTCGCTTGCCGAAAATCACCACCCATCTTGTCCCGCGTTCGGTGCGTCACTGGCGCGCTTCCAATCTCGCGCGTCGGCAATTCCTCGAGCAGAACCTGCACCATACGAAAGGCAGCACTGGCATGCTGATTTTCGTCTGTGAAGCCGAGCGCTATGTGGAAATTCTGGTGGATGAGGGCATCTCCAGTCGCCTGGACAACAAAAACTGGGACGAAATCGTCGCGGCGTTCACCCGGCAAGTGCGCCAGGGGCAGACATTGCAGGGCTTTGTCAGCTGCATCGAGGCATGCGGCGAGTTGCTCAAGGTGCATGTGCCGGTCACGCACGCGCGCAACGAGTTGCCCAATCGCCTGGTAGTGCTTGGGTAGGCCATTTCAGCGAATCTTTTGTAGCATTCGCCGGGACAACCCCCGCCGATTGTCCGGGCTCGGGCTTGTCTGCAACATCTCTCTCCAACAGCGAACGCTCTGCTACGGGCGTTCTGACGAGAGGGATAGCCTATGTCAAAGCATCAAACAATCGACGCTTCAGATGATGCCCCCGGCAATGCGGACACGCTGCCGGCGCAGCTGACCGCAAAAGAGACACAAACCTTGATGTGGTGTTCCAAGGGCAAAACTTCCTGGGAGATTGCCCGGATCCAGAATTGCTCGGAGTCCACGGTCAATTTCCATTTCTCCAATATCCGTCGCAAATTCGCCGTCAGGTCTCGCAGCGCGGCGTTGCTCAAAGCCATCGAGTCGGGAGCCATAAGCGTGGATCTCACGGAATCGCGAGGTACCGATGAGCCTGACTGATTCGGCCTACAACAGTATCAGCGGTCTCTTGTTGGGGCTGGGTATCGCGACACTACCCTCGATTGATGGCGAGGTCCTGTTCGGTGCATCGCTCGGGGCGTGGTTGGTAACCACAACCCGTAGCAATTTCAAGGCGTGGCAGCGTATCGGCTCCTGGTTGATGTCGGCGAGCGTAGGTTACCTCTTCACTCCGGTCGCTCAGCCGCTGGCTCCATTCCTGACGGCAGGGGTAACGGCATTTCTCTGTGCGCTCGTGGTTATTCCCATCAGCATCAAGCTGATGCAATGGATGGACGGTGCCGCCCTGGGTGACATCATTCGACATTTGAGAGGGCGAGGATGATGGGCAATCAAGCGTTTGCACTTGTCTTCATCACCGCTATTGCTCACTTGTTGAGTGCGTTCAGGTTGGCCTGTTATCAGCGCGACGAATTGCGTCATTGTTGGCGGGACAGGTTGCTGACCAGCCTGTGCGGAGGACTTTTTTGTGTTGCCGGCATGGATGTACTTCTGACATCTGTGCCGGTAAGTCCATGGCATTCAGTAGTGAGCATTTTGTTGTGCGTACTGATTATTCGAAATGACGGAAACATTGCTGTGCTGTGGCGTGCCCCGAAGTAACGTAATTCAGTTTAAATATGACTTCATATTTCTTTCGACTGTTTAAGTGTCGACAGAATTGATGCCATTTCTGACAGTTGCCGCTCCATGTCACGCAAGCGCCGTTTTTCCTCCAGAACATTTTGAATGGCACAGCGATCGTCTTCATCGAGCAATCGCCACATCGCGAGAATTGTGTTTTCTCGAGTTGCACTTTCCTGACTGTCCTCGACTGACTGGGCAGCAACAGGGCGCAAAACAGGGCCTTCACCGAGTAGCAGCCAGTCAAGAGAAACACCACGCGCTTGCGCAATGTCTACGCATAATGAGTATGGCGTGCTATCCCGACCTTTCCAGCTACTGAGGGTCTGTGGGCTGATCTGTAGCGCAGAGGATAAAGATGCGTCGCTTTTTGTGCCAGTAATTTGCTTTAAACGCGCCAAGACAGCTTGTGATTTTTTGCTACGCAATTTGAGCCTCTTCCTTTTGACATATGCTTTTTGAGTGCCTAACGTATGCGTAATGAGTACTTTTTTTCTTATGAGTAATCAATCATCAACTATGAGTCAGAAGAATACGATGTTGAAACTTCCTAATGGTAGCAGGGTGATTTCCTACGAGTTTGGTTCTTGCCTGACAGCTCTCTGCCCATTGCACTTGCGCTTGTCCGGCAAGCGTCATTCGCAAGGGCTGACCCTGTCGATCAACGCGTCAAGCAGTATTGCGTTTGATAATGTCGATTACCACCAGATCACCCGCAGGCACCCGGCATGAGCACTTACAAAATGGTGTGTCCGCACTGCCTGAGCCGGATGCGTATTCGAACCAGCGAAGGTCGCCATATTTTTCTTCGGGTGGCCTATTTGCAATGCACGTCGGAGCCTTGCGGCTGGTCGGTGCGCGCCGAGTTCGAAATGACCCATGAACTGTCTCCCAGTGGAATGCCCAACCCGGCCGTGCATTTACCCTGCGCCGGGCCAGACTTGCGACGTGCCGCCCGGCCTGTCAGCGAGTCATCGACTGATACGCAACAGGAGTCGTGAACATGATGGAGGTCGATGAAGGTCTGGAGATGAACGAGGACATGCTGGCCATGGCTCAGACATTTCTGGCTCGTCACGAGAGCGACGCTCTGCTCGATGACCAGGTGTTGTTCTGTCGTGCCGTAAAGCATTTGCAGAGTGTCGATGTACCCCTGCATGTCGCGGAAAGGCTGGTCAGCCATGCCTATGGAGTTCTCAAGTCAAGCAATGACCGTCGGCGTCTGGACGTCGCCGCGAGCTCTGAAACCGTTGCCGTGGTGACGGATCCGGTCAACGGACTTACCTGGGCGGTGCCAGTCGGTTTGATCGTCAAATACGTGATCAACTCGCCGAGCAATCGTAAACTTCGACTGGTAGAGCAGTGAAGTTTCAGCGCCTTTCTCAGGTCTTGGCCAGAGGCGCCAGGACCTGCCCAAAAATATCCCCGTGCCCAAAACTCCCGTCCAGCCTAAAATACCCGGCAATTCCTGATGCGCATTGCCCGAGGCCGTTTCTCCATGTCCGTTATCGCCACACCCGCCAGCCTCGCGCCGGATCACCACAGCCAGTTCATCGGCCTGCTGCAGTCGAGCCTTGAGCAACAGGCCTTCATTAAACTGGTGCTGGCCAAATACGTCGGTGATGAAGCGGATCTGCAGCGGATCATCATCAAGCCGGTGATCGTCAAGGCGCAGCCCTGCCTATCTTTCGTCTACCGCTACAAGACCCGCGACATTACCAAGAACCTGGCGCTGGCCGAAGGTGTGGCGAGCATTGCCGCGCTGTTGCCAGCGTCGTTCAAAAATGCGCATTTACTGGCGCTGACCGATGAAGCCCAGCTCGAATACAGCAAAAAGGGCAAGTCATCGCTATTCAAGAGCAAACCCCAGCAATTGCGTGAGGTGCCGTCAGCCGAACATAACCGCGAGAAAAACCGCTTTCTCGACCTGACCCGGCCGTTTCTGGCTGACCTTGGCGTGACCAACAAGCAGCATGAGCTGATCCCGGCCATGTCGCGCAAATGGAAACAGATCAACAAGTTCATCGAAGTCTTCAGCCATGCGCTGACCTCGTCGCCCCTGGCGCTGGACAAACCGGTACGCGTGGCGGACTTCGGTTCAGGCAAGGGTTACCTGACCTTCGCCATTCACGACTACCTGCGCAATACCCTGAAAGCCGAGGGTGAAGTGACCGGTGTCGAGCTGCGTGAAGATATGGTCACTCTCTGTAATGGTGCCGCCGCCAGGCTTGAGCATCCAGGGTTGGTGTTCAAGTGTGGCGACGTGCGCAGCGTGGCACCCAGCGAGCTGGAAGTGATGATCGCCCTGCACGCCTGCGATATTGCCACCGATTACGCGATTCACACCGGCATTCGTTCCGGCGCTTCGATCATCATGTGCTCACCGTGCTGCCACAAACAGATTCGCCTGCAGATACAGAGCCCGGCGTTGCTCAAGCCCATGCTGCAATACGGTTTGCACCTGGGGCAGCAGGCGGAGATGGTCACTGACAGTTTGCGTGCATTGTTCCTCGAAGCGTGCGGCTATGAGACCAAGGTGTTCGAGTTCATCTCGCTCGATCACACCAACAAGAACAAGATGATCCTGGCGGTCAAGCGCGCCGAGCCAGTGGACCCGGCTCAGCTGCTGGTGAAGATTGAGCAGTTGAAGGCGTTCTACCACATCAGCGAGCACTGCCTGGAAACCCTGCTGCGTTCCGACGGTTACCTGTGATTTTGTGGGAGCGAGCCTGCTCGCGATGGTGGCGGCACATTCAGCATAAATGTTGAATGTTATGGCCCCTTCGCGAGCAGGCTCACTCCCTCATGGGGTTTGACCGCCGTCTTGCGCCCAAGCATCACCGTCACAATCACCCCGCCAGCAAACAGCCAGGTAATCGGCTCGACGTGTTCGCCAAAGAACAACGCTGAAAAGGCAATGGTGAAGAAGATCTGCAGCAACTGGATCTGACTGACCCGGGCAATGCCGCCCATGGCCAGCCCGGCATACCAGGCGAAGAAACCAATGAACTGTGAAAACAGCGAGACGTAACCAAAGGCCCACCAGGTCCTGTTGGAAATTTCGCCCTGATGTTGCAGGGCCAGATACACCACGGGTCCGATCAGCAGTGGAGTCGACAGTACCAGCGCCCAGCAGATTACCTGCCAGCCGCCCATTTCCCTGGCCAGCCGACCGCCTTCGGCATAGCCAAGGCCGCCCACCGCAATGGCACCGAGCATTAGCAAATCACCGGCTTGAATGCTGCCGGCACCGCTGATCAGCGCATAGCCAAGTACCAGTGCACTGCCGAGGGCGGCGCAGGCCCAGAAGGCTTTCGATGGACGTTCGTGGGACAACCAGGCGGCATACAGCGCCACGCACAGCGGCTGCAATCCATTGACCAGTGCACCATGGGAAGCCGGCAAGGTTTGCATGGCCCAGGCTGACAACACCGGGAAGCCGAGTATCACCCCGGCAATCACCAGGGTCAGGCCCTTGATCTGCTTCCATGTGGGCCATTTTTCCCGTCGCCACAGCAATAGCAGCGCTGCCGGAATCGCAGCGAACAGCGCCCGGCCCAGGCCATTGAGTAATGGATGGATTTCCTGCACGACAATCCGCGTGAAGGGCAGGGTGAGGCTGAAGATCACAACACCAAGCAGGCCGAGGGCCATGCCGGTGTTTTCGCGCGAGGACATGATGGCAACCAGAATCGCAGGGGGAGAGATGTCGTCATCTAGCCATAAACCCGGGGCTTTGGCGCGTACAGCTGGCTACAGAAATATCCGTACAGTTTGAGGCTACCGTTCCTATGGCTGGCGCAAAACCTGTGGGAGCGTGGCTTGCCCGCGATGAACGATAACGCGGTCCATCAGGTAGTAGCCGGTTGTTACCCACCCCGCCGGATAAGGACTACCTTGAATACTCTTGCAGCCCACGCAATTCCCAGAGGAGTCCTCCCCATGGCGGCGAAAAAAATTCTCATGCTGGTCGGCGATTACGTTGAAGACTATGAAGTGATGGTACCGTTCCAGGCACTGTTGATGGTCGGCCATACGGTGCACGCCGTGTGCCCGGACAAAACCGCTGGTCAGACCGTGCGCACAGCGATCCATGACTTCGAAGGCGACCAGACCTACAGCGAAAAGCCCGGTCACCTGTTTGCCCTGAACTTCGACTTTGCCAAGGTCAAGTCCGCCGACTACGACGCCGTGCTGATCCCGGGTGGTCGTGCGCCGGAGTACCTGCGACTCAACGAAAAGGTCCTGGAACTGGTGCGTGAGTTCGACAAGGCCGGCAAGCCGATAGCCGCCGTATGCCATGGCGCGCAATTGCTCGCGGCGGCGGGGATTCTGGAAGGCCGCGAATGCAGCGCCTATCCGGCCTGCGCACCGGAAGTTCGTCTGGCGGGCGGGACGTTTATCGACATCCCGGTGACGGACGGCCATGTTCAGGGCAATCTGGCCACGGCACCGGCCTGGCCTGCGCACCCGAACTGGCTAGCCGGCTTCCTCGGGTTGCTGGGCACCAAAATCACGCTGTAACGAGGGATCTGTCCATGTGCGAGCTGTACGTCAAAGCCGACCCGATCCTCTACGAATCGCGCTCTCGCTCGCTGCGCATCCGCGGGGTGGTCACCACCCTGCGCCTGGAGAATCAGTTCTGGGACATCCTCAGCGAAATCGCCGAGGTCGACGGCATGAGCACCAACCAGTTGATCGCCAGGTTGTATGAAGAGGTGATGGATTATCGTGGTGAGGTGGTGAACTTCGCCTCGTTTCTAAGGGTGAGTTGTACGCGCTATTTGAGTCAGCGGCGGGGGCAGGCACCTGGGCTTTCGGTGGTTCGCGCAGCGGCGAAGTAGGCAAGTTTGTGTGGTCTGTGCCGGCCTCTTCGCGGGCTAGTCGAATCGGGGGATCACATCGAACCTGTGGGAGCGGCGGTGCGACGATTCGACTTGCCCGCGAAGAGGCCGGTACAGGCGACAAAAATCCTGGCCTGGTCTTTACTCTCAAGCGCGCAACTTCTCAATCGCCCAGGAGTAAGAGTATGTCCGGATGGTATGAAGTGAGTAAAAGCAGCAGTGGCCAGTTCAGGTTTGTCCTCAAGGCCGCCAACGCCGAAACCATTCTGACCAGCGAGCTGTACACCAGCCGCGCTGCCGCCGACAAAGGCATTGTCTCGGTCCAGGCCAACAGCCCGCTGGAAGAACGCTACGAGAAAAAAACCACCAAGGACGGCCATCCTTATTTCAATCTCAAGGCCGGCAACCACGAGATCATCGGTAGCAGCGAGGCCTACTCCTCAGAAGCGGCCATGGACAAAGGCATAGCCAGTGTGAAGGCCAACGGACCGAGCAAGGTGATCAAGGACAAGACGCTGCCGGTGCTCTGACCCCACGCCCACAGCTCATATCCCATACACACCCTTGTGGGAGCGAGCCTGCTCGCTCCCACAAGGGCGCCCGGTACACTCGGGGTAACGAAGTTGGCAGCGGACCCCGCAGCACTACACTTCGACCGGGACCGTCAGTTTCGGGCTACCCAGCGCATGGGTCTTCGAATCAAAGAACCGCAACTCGATCCCGGTCCCCTCAAACACCTTCGCGTAATGCCGCTTCTGGTGCTGGATGAACGCCTTGCTGCGCGGATAAATCGAGATCGCGACGAGCTGCGGTTTCGCCATGCGCAAGGCATGGATGATGTGACTGTCCTGCTCGCCCAGCGCATGGCCGAAGATGCACAAGCCGTCACCGTGGCCAAGTAACTGGTCGTAGCAGAACGACAGGTAATCCGAACTGCGAATGGTCTTGAGCTTGTCGGCACTCGGGCCCTCATTGACGAACAATGGCACGTCGTCGAGGGTCTTGATCGTGTTGTTGATGGCGAAGCTACCCAGCAGCGTGCCCTCGGTCGACAGCAGCTTGCGCGCCGTGCCGTCCTGATTGCGCACCAGGTGCAGACCACCATGCAGATACAGCAGGCGGGTTTTGTCGGTGGCGGTGGCGCTCAGGTCAAAACCCGGTTCGGCACCCTGGAACAGGTCGGTGATGGCCTCGGGCCGGTGCTGCACCGCCCAGTAGTTGAGCAGGTCGTAGTTGGTGGTAAACACCGTGCGATATTGGCCCAGTTCCTGATTGATCGTCGCCAGCGTCAAAGGCACTACCAGCCGCCACGGGATGTGCACTGCATGCACAGTGTTGATCAGCGCTTCCTTGATCGCGTAATAGCGATTGCGTGGAGCCGCAGAGCTGACAGCCAGGGCCTTGTTGACCCTGCTGGTGGTTTTCAGCGCACCGAGGACCTGCTCGAAACTGCGTGTCTGCAGCGCATCGAACACGCTCAGTTCGGATTGGCTCAGGGGCTTTTCTTCGACCGTGCGAGCGTTCTCGAACAGCGAGTCGTAGCCGAAGTCGTCCCACACTGCGCGGCTGGCGCCGTTACCCACCAGCAAGCCGCTGAACGACGCGCTGCTGCGCAAGGCGTTCCAGTCTTCAAGTTGGGCATCGACATCCTGGAAATCGGTCATTGCGTTTTTCATCTCACAGCAAAAGGTCCATGGGCGGCGACTTTATCACGAGGCGACGCCGGGACCACGGCACGGCTTGGGACGAAGAGCGGGGAGGGGATATGGCTCTGATGTCTGGATAACGATCAGAGCTTACCAAGCGCTGGGTGGAAGGCGCCGGGTATGAAAAATTCGCAGCACTTGCAGCCGACCTTGGCGGACTCGATAGGGAATCAGATAGGGGCGGTCGGGCATTGCCCATTCTCTAGTACCTGGTATGCGCCCTTCGCGGCCAGTTGCTGGAAAGCGAGCCAGGTGATCGACGCTGGCGAGAACGGCCTGGACGAAGTCAGCGGCCGGTCCGGGATTCTCCATCGAGATGCAAGCGGCTTCGTCATCCAGGTTTTTTAATGCGGTACGCAGCCACTCAACGCGCATTGGTCGTCCACTTGTCAGCGACGGCATTGACCTCCTCGGCGCTCGCAAAATCTCCTTCATCGGCTTCGATCAATGCTTTCTGTAACTCCTCGATTTGCCAGGCTTCCCTTGCCAGGTACTCACGTAATGCATCTACGGCGAGAAACGATTTGCTGCGGCCTGTGGCTTTGGAAAGGCTGGCGAGCGTATTGGCCATTTCGTCTGGCAGGCGCAAGGACATGACGGACATGATGATCTCGAAGTAGTGGTGTGTAATACAACATACTACAACGTATTAAGTGGTGCGGTCAGCCGCTGGTCCGGGGTTTGGGCCAGCAGCCCCGGAACTGGTGGCTGCACCGATGAAGTTTTCGGTGACCACGCAGTCGCCACCCGAAGACCTGAGATAGACTGGCGCCCATTCATCCGTCAACCGAACAGGAGTTCCCATGACCCCGTCGCTATTAATGGCCGTACTCGCCTCAGGCTTCATCTACGGGATCACCCCGGGACCTGGTGTGCTGGCGGTGTTCGGGATAGGCGCAGCCCACGGGCGGCGGGCCGGGGCGGGGTTTCTCTGCGGGCATTTGCTGGGGGATGTGGTGTGGTGCAGCACTGCGCTGATCGCAATCGTTGGCGCGCGGGAAATCGGCAGCACGGCCTTCGATGTGCTTGGCCTGCTCAGCGGGCTCTATCTATTCTGGCTCGGATTGCGTGCAGTGCGCGCACGACGCAGCAGTGCCCAGACGCCACAAGGCCCGGCGCGGCAGCCGTTCTGGCACGGCATCCTGTTCGGCCTGACCAACCCGAAGGCATATCCCGTTGCAGTGGCGACCTTCACCGCGTTGCTGTCCAGCCGTGCGGAACTGCTGCATTGGTCGATGTTGCCATGGTTGATCGTACTGAGTTTTATTGGTGGCCTTTTGGCATACGCTATTCTCATCGGTATAGTCGGGGCGCGGCAGGTGCGCACCTTGTATCAACGCCATGAACTGGCTATCACCCGCCTGTGCGGGATAATGTTCATCGGTTTCGCCATCAATGCCCTGGTGCATGCCTTGCCGGGGTTGGTCAGCAACAAGGCTTGACGCTGATTCAGGATGCATCAGCGCAACCGTCAACGCATGGGCGTTTGCGCGGTCAGGGATGGATTGGGTCGCTGTACTGTCCGGAATCGCTCACTGCACCATGGCAATCAGAAACTCCGCGCCGCTGGCGAGCTACATCGACCTCCTGCTGGACGCCGTCTGTGCGGTGGACAAACAAGGTCGCTTCGTCTTTGTCAGTGCGGCCTGCGAACGCATTTTCGGTTACAGCCCTGACGAACTGGTGGGCCAGCCGATGATAGAGCTGGTGCACCCGGCCGATCGCCAGCGCACCCTGGACGCCGCTGGGGAAATCATGGGTGGCGAGCCCAAGTTCAATTTCGAGAACCGCTACCTGCGCAAGGATGGTCGGGTCGTGCACATCCTCTGGTCCGCACGCTGGTCGGAAGTCGATCAGTTGCGCATTGCGGTTGCCCGCGACATCACCGAGCGCAAGCAGGCCGAGTCAAGGCAGGTGGCGCTGTTTGCGATTTCCGAAGCGGCCCACGCGGCAGAGGATCTGCTGGCATTGTTCAAACGAATCCACATGATCATCGGTGAGTGGCTGCCAGCACTGAATTTTTCCGTGGCGCTGTATGACGAGCACTGCGCGCAGCTGAATTTCCCCTATCACGTCGATGACCACGAGCCACAACCGGAGCACCCGGGGTCCATCACCGGGCGACTGTGTGCCGAGGTCATCCGGCGCGGCCAGCCGATCCTGCTGACCCCGGACCAGGAACAATTGCCTGTGGGATTCGAAATGATCGTGACCGGCCATGAATCACCCTGTTGGCTGGGCGTGCCGCTCAATTCGCAAAACGGCACCATCGGCGCGCTGATCGTCAAAAGCATGCCGGGCGGCGAGCGCTACACCGAACAGGACAAAGAATTGCTGCAATATGTTTGCGCCCAGGTCGCCACTGCGATCGAGCGCCAGCAATTACACGCGCGTCTGCAGCACATGGCGCAATACGACCAACTGACCCAACTACCCAACCGCGAACTGCTGCGTGACCGGCTCAATGCCTCGCTGGAAGTGGCGCGGGAGAACGGCGGGCGCATGGCGCTGCTGTACGTCGACCTCGACCGCTTCAAGCAAGTCAACGATACCCACGGCCATGCGGTCGGCGACCTGCTGCTGCAAGCAGTGGCCAACCGGCTCAAGGGCTGCGTACGCGAAACCGATACCGTGGCGCGCATTGGCGGCGATGAGTTCGTGGTGTTGCTGCACAGCATTCACGCCGCCGACGACACCGACATCGTGGTCGGGAAAATCCGTCAGGTTCTGGTCCAGCCCCTGCGGCTGGACGGGCACAGCCTGAATATCCAGCCGAGTATCGGCGTCGCCCGATACCCCGATCACGGCACCGAAGAAAAGCAGCTGTTCAGGCACGCCGACGAGGCCATGTATAGCGCTAAACGCGAACAGCACCTGCGACGGGTCTGAATCCAGGTCGCCGTTCGTCGCGGTGCGAAACTATTTTTCTAAACCTTTTGCATCGCACAAATTCAGATTCTATGCGGGCGCAAGTTCGCCGCGATCATCAAAAAGAGGAAGAGAATCATGCCTAACTCAAGAAACTCGAACTCGGGAAATTTCGCCAACGATCGAACCAAGGCGTCTGAAGCAGGTCGCAAAGGTGGGAAAACTACCACCACGACTGTCGATAAAGAGCCTGCGAAACCCGATATGGGCCGCAAAGGTGGCCAAAAATCCAAGTAGTGGTGAACGTAGTTTTGATTGAGAAGCGGGGGCGAAAGCTCCCGTTTAAATTTACTCGAGGAGGGCGCGACCATGCACCGGATGGCCACCCGAATACGATGTACCAGTTTTGCCACGTTACTGGGCCTGTGTGCCAGCAGTGCCTTCGCCCAGTCCCCCGTCGAATTCATCGATGATGCCTCGGCCAAAGGCATCGCGGATATCGAAGCCAGTCGCCTGGCGCACCAGAAGTCCGAATCCAAAGAGGTGAAGGACTACACCATTGTCGTCATCAACGACCGCACCACCGCCAACCAGCACCTGGCGAAAATTGCCAGACAACTGGATTTGCCGGTGGCCCCACGGGAACAAGTGGTGGAAAAGGCCAAGACCCTGATGCCCGAAGTCATGGAAGGCTCGAACTTCGATCAGGCCTATGCGGCCAGCCAGGTCAAGACCACCCAGGAAGCCATCGAGCAGCTTGAGCAAACGGCGCAAACCACCGATGTGCCGCAGATCAAAGCCTTTGCCGAGGAAACCCTGCCAAAGTTGCAAAATCACCTGCAAATGGCCAAGGCACTCCAGGCCAGTCGTTGATCGTCAGCGGGTGGCCCGGGGGCCACCCGCAAATCGCGATCAGCAGTTATTCAGGTCCTGCTTGCCTTCTTCCTGGACAACCATGCCGCCCACGGAAACGGTCTGGCCTTCACCCAGTTTGCGATACTGCTTTCTCAAGGCTTCGAGCTGCTTGAGGTCAAGCGCTTCCAGCCCCAGCATCGCGTTCTGCGCCTCCTTGGTCACCCGCAGTAACTCGTCGACCTTCAAGTGCAAGATGTCGGTATCGCGGTTTTGCGTGTTCTGAATCAGGAACACCATCAGGAAGGTAATGATGGTGGTCGAGGTGTTGATGATCAGTTGCCAGGTATCGTTGAAATCAAATATCGGACCGCTCAGGCCCCATAGAAAAATCAACAGGATCGCCCCCAGGAACGTCTTGGGACTGCCAGCCCACAGGGCGAGTTTTTGTGCGACTTTTGCGAACTTCATGGCCGTGTTTCCTTATGAGAGGGCGCCTGAAATTCAGACACTGGCGGCGGGATGAAAATTCGACTGTTTGTTACTGACTGTTGCATGGTCGCTTTTCGAAACCTTTGGCGGTGCCCGTAACGGTATCGTAGGGGTCCGCTGACATGGCATCGAAAAGGAGAACGCAATGAGTTGGTCCGCCAGACAATACGTCGCTTTTGAAGATGAGCGCACCCGTCCCGCCCGCGACTTGCTGGCGGCCATCCCGGCCGCGGACGTGCGCTCGGCCATCGACATCGGTTGCGGCCCGGGTAACTCGACCGAGTTGCTGGTGGAGCGCTTTGCCAACGCCACGGTGCGCGGTCTGGACAGTTCCACCGACATGATCGAGGCCGCCCGCAAGCGTTTGCCGCAATTGCAGTTCGATATCGCAGACATCGACACCTGGAGCGACAGCGGCCCGTTCGACGTCATTTTCGCCAACGCGGTATTGCAGTGGGTACCCGATCACGCAACGTTGTTGCCTGCGCTGGTGAGCAAGCTTGCACCGGGCGGCAGCCTGGCGATCCAGATGCCGGACAACCTCAATCAGCCTTCCCACCGCTTGATGCGTGAGGTGGCGGCTGATGGCCCTTGGGCCGCAAAACTGGCAAGCGCTGCCGGGCAACGCACGGAAATGGCCGATGCAGCAGGCTACTATTCGATGCTGAAATCTCACTGCAGTCGAGTCGATGTATGGCGCACCACCTACCACCATCCGCTCGCCGACGGAGCCTCGGGAGTGGTGGAGTGGTTCAAGGGCAGCGGCCTGCGGCCGTTTCTCGAGCCGCTGGATGAGGTGGAGCGGGCTGAGTATCTGAAACAGTATCAGGCGGCCATCGAGCGGGCTTATCCGGCACTGGCCGATGGCTCGGTGCTGTTGCCGTTTCCGCGGTTGTTCATCGTCGCGACCCGCTAATACCTGAAGGGGTAGGGCACGCCGAGCGTCGTCTGCCCCCTTGCCTCATCCATCAGCGCTGAACACTGAGCAACATCATCATGGGTCGCTCACGTTCTTCGGCCAGTGCCGGTTGCGCTGCTACCTCGGCATCCGTCGGTCCCCATTCGTCCACTCGCAGGATGTTGAAGCCCGCGCCAATCAGCAGGTTGAGCAAGGTGCCGAGGGTCCGGTGCTGCTTGATCACGCCGTCCGCCAGCCAGTTGGTCACGCGCTCACCTTCCAGTTGATAGCTATCCACGGGCCAGCTCTTGCGGCCCTCGGTATCGATGATCCAGCCTGGATTGCGCGGCGCCATGAAGATCGGATGCTCGATGGAGAACACGAAGCGCGAACCGGGCTTGAGGGCTGCGTGGATATTCGCCAATAGGCTCGGCAAGTCCTTGATGTAGTGCAGTGCCAAAGAGCTGTAGGCCAGGTCGAAACTGGCGGCCGGCAGATCGAGGTGCTCCATGTCCGCACGTTCGTAGCGCACGCTTGATGCCGAGGTGGTCTTGCGTGCCTGCTCCAGCATCTTTTGCGAAACGTCCAGGCCGAGTACGCTGCCGGCGCCTTGCTCGCTGGCCCAGCGACAGAACCAACCGTAGCCGCAGCCCAGATCCACGACCTTCAGGCCTTGCATGGGTGGCAACATCGCTCTGAGTGCAGGCCATTCGGGTGCTGCATCCAGGCCGCCGATGGAGCGGGCCATCTGGCTGTAGCCGTGGAAGAAATCGGGGTTGTCGTAGATGTTTTGAGTCATGCAAAAGTCCATGTTCCGGGAAACGAGGCAGGCCCGAACATAGTAGTGGATCAAGCCTTTGGCAGAGGTTCGTGCATGAGGTTAAGCCTTGGGCCTGAGTTACGTTGGTGAAATGTGAAAATCATTGCTTAGTGGGCGCTTCTGATTTTTTGGCCTGCCAGGATCGTTTCATCCACGAACTGCGTTGTTGTTAAATCACTCCATCGGGCGGTCACTCGTTCAGGGCGATTCAGTAGTGCCTCCTGATCTTCCGCAGCATGTGCATTGTGCACCGCAGGTTCGGGAGTCTGAGGAGCGCGTGTAGTTGCGTGAGTGGGAGCAATAGAGGGTTGAGCCATCGGTGACCTGTTAACTGTAACTGGTGGCGTGCTCAGGTTCGATCTTAGGAGTGATGAACGGGAAAGTGTAGAGGTATCGACAAGTGAAGCTACCGACGCACCCCGTAGGGTTACTCTTGCTGTTTCTGCTAATGCCCCCCTCAAGGCAAACGTCAAGCTGGCTGTCCCTGCTGCCACACTCGCAGCTGCCAGAACGGGGGAGGAAGTTGCAACCGCTGCCGTAGCGAGAAGCACGCCGGCTCCCCCCGACCCAAGCGCCAAAGCTCTCGCCCCGTTTAAATGAGCAAAGTTTTTCACTGAATTAGCTATGCCCATGAGCGAGAAATATCCACCTGCGGTCCCCGCAAGGTGAATCGCAATGGCCGGAACAGCGACGCGTCCTGTTGGATCGCGACGATTTATGGGGTCTGCGCCACAGTACATGTAGGGGTTTACTCCACCCGCCCCGAATGGGCTCAACCTGTCGGGACTGTGGAAACGCATCAGCGCCGGGTTATAGGCCCGATAGCCATTGCCCAGCATGTACCAGCTAGTACGAGATTCCCGCAACTCACCATTGAAACCCAGCTGGGTCGAAACTGGGCGGCCAGCTGAGAGGTGCCCGTAGGCGGTGTATGTTATCGCGTGTGCGTCACCCTGACTCACTTCTGCCTGAACGGATTGACTCTGGTTGGTGGCGAGTAGGATCGTATGTCGGCTTTTTATCGATTTGGGTGACATCATAGGGTTTGCACCTACGTGTTAAAGAGGATGGTGTGGTTGTTCTACAGTAATTGCTCTGACGTCTGTACTAGCAGAACTGATAGTGCTGGGTCCTGTAATGAGCTTTCCTGTTCGACATGTTTGGTCCAATCCACCAGATCCAGGCTCAAAAAACCGGCTATCACGACCGGTTTCTCGTATCTCTACACAACCCCCCGAGGGGCAGACGTGGCAGCTTGTGCCAGTAGAGCGAGCCACTCAGAAAAACCAGCTGCGATCATCTTCCAGTTTCTGGCTGCACTGCTTCAGTTGCGCCTGGTAGTTGCGCGATTGTAGTTCCACTTTGCGCGCCACTTGTATCAGCCAAGGCTTGCTGAGATGGGAGCCGCGACTATAGTCGCCACGACCTTCGTGGTAGGCCAGATACTGACTGTTCCTCGAACGCAGAGCGCACGGCCTCCACAACACGTTCTGCAACATGCTCATCTTCTAGCAGCGGATACGATTTCTTTAGTTTGCCGGACACTATCCAGCCGTTCTCCTTGATGGAGCGGATAATGCGGTTCGCGTCCTGGTCCGGCATTTCCACAACCTCTTTCAACTGCTCCTGAGCGCGCTGAAAAATCACCAATACTCTGGCTTCATCCGCCATTTCCTTTCGAATCGTATGTTCGACGACGCGAGCGGTGTACAGGACGTGTTCGGTCAGATCGGGATATCGCCAAGTGAAGCAGGCGTCCTCGTATTCATCGAAGATGAAGTTGCTGGGTGTCCCGTCCTCGTAGGTCACCAGTTCGCCGAACCGATAGGCCGTCGCGTAGCGTCGCATGAACGGTCGCGAAAACACTTCGAGTGTACGATCGTAGCCCGCCCTGAAGTCGATCGAGCTTGTGATGGTGGCTGATACCGGCAATATCACACCGTCAGGCACTGCCTTATCCCGAATCAGGGTGTCGTTGATCAGGAACCGATGAATCCGGCCATTGCCATCGCGCATCGGATGGATGTACACGAAACCAAATGCCAACACGGCGGCACGTGCTATTGACTCCGCGCCACGGGTTGCGACCTCAAACTCGTTGAGCCCTGCCAATAGCCCGGCAAGATCCGCAGAATGAGGAGCAATGTAATGCACGATGTCCTCGCGCATTGTGGCCTGCCCCACAAACTCAGGAGAGCGACGCAATCCCAGTCCGATCGCGTCACGTCCCAGGATGCCGGCTTGCATGGACGTCAGGCTGTCGTTGCTCAACGGGTTTTCTATATGGCCGCAGTGTTGAGCAATAACATGGGCAAACCGCTGGATGCGGTCGGCCTGGTCGGCTTCCTTTTCGATGAGGAAGCTTGCGCGCGATTCCTTGAATGTCAGCCAACTGGCCGTACGCATCAGGATATCTGGGCCAAAGGTTTGGTCCAACTCATCCAATGCCTCGCGCAGATCAAATTGCAGAGCTTCCTGCACTGGCGCTGTTCGACGAACCACGGGGCAAAAACCAGCTGTGCCTGGCAGGTTGTTATTGATCCGCCAACGCCGCGTTCGCAGTGCCTCACGTCGAGTCAGGTAGTTTTGGGGAGAAAGTGCCTGAACATAAGCGCCATTGGTCACGTCAGGCACATCCAGGCGTTCGCCTGTCAGCCATTCATAAAAGAAGCCCGTGCGCCGGGCGTACTGTCCGAAAGGTTCACGTCGACACCAGTCCTCGATAGGCTGCGGGCCTATGGCCGCAAACAGGCGAGCAAAGAACTCAAGATGAATCTCTTCGTACTTGAGGCCGAACTCGAAATGACCTGCGAAATCGTCCGTGGGGCGATACCTTGGTGGATACCGGTTCTCCACCTTCCCGCCACTTTCACGACTGACTCGCACAGTGCCTATTATCGACTCAACGCGCAGTGGCTGTGCCAGAGCGATGTTGTGACGGTTCGCGAGGGTCTGAAAACCGACTTGCATTGACGAAATCCTTTATCGAGGCAAGAAAAAGGCTAACAAGAAAGCGATTTTATGGCAAAACGTTAATTTCTTCAGTGTAAAATCACTAATGCTGAAGGAAATTTGATACTAAATATGGTGTCTGCGAGAAAAACGTTAACAGGATCTAAGGTAGTCGGTATCCGGCGCCAGCGCTCGGTCACCGATCAGCGGAAAATGGACGAAAATGCGGACGGGGATTTTTGTCGAAGAGTCGCCAATTTAGCCAACGGTCTAATTCCAGCAAATCCAAACAAAAAAAAGGCCTTCAAGACTAATGCCGATCAGTTAGGGACAATTCCTGAGGGAGTGAAACTTAGTGGCGGAACGCCGCATCGCCCCGTTGGGTCGCGAAGCGGCCCGAGAAAATGGGACTGCTGCGCAGTCCAGCGGGGCGATGCGGCGTTCCGACAAGCCCCCTCGCCACAAAGGTTCGCTCCCATAAGGGTTGCGGTGTTTGATGCCTTAACTGATCAGCATTAGGCCTTCAAGACCGGTTTTATATCTCTACACATCCACGAGGGGGGCAGCCCTTGAGCTTGCGCCCGTGGACGCGTTACTCAGAAAAACCAGCTGCGATCATTCTCCAGTTCCTGGCTGCACTGCTTCAACTGCGCCTGGTAGTTGCGCGATTGTTGCTCCACTTTGCGCGCCACTTGTATCAGCCATGGCTTGCTGAGATGGGAGCCGCGACTATAGCCGCCACGACCTTCGTGGTAGGCCAGATACTGGTTGTAAGCGTCCCATTTGGAGATCCCGAGTTGGCGCTGGGTGCCGGTGGTGTACCAGCCGATGAACATGATCGCGTCATCGAAGTTGTCCCGTGAGCCGCCATTGCCGGTGCCGTCCTTGTACTCGCCCCACACAGGATCCTGCGCTTGTGCGTAGCCGTATGCGGAACTGACCCGGCCCCAGGGGATGACCCACAGCAGGTAGTCGCGAGGGGGGAGGGCATCGGAAACAAAACTGCTTTCCTGCTTCATGATCGCCATCGCCACAGGTAGAGGCGTGCCCCATGCCTTCTGCATGTCCAGGGAGTCTTCGTACCAGTCCGGGTATTCACGATAAATGTTGCAGAGGTTGTTCTGGTCTTTGGGTGGCGCCGTTGCGCAGCCCGTCAAAATCATCAGAAACAGCAAAAATATCCACGTTCGCCTTTGCTTCATTCATAACATCTCTGAAAGGAGTAGGGCGCCGTCAGTCCATGTATGCGGCTCCTGATTCCTATGGACCAAAGCACCGACAGCAATGTCTGATGCCTTTCTGATCGACCGGGTCACCCGATACGCAAGATGGGTTTGTAACGTCTTGCTACCGTTGAGCCAACACACTTGCGCACAAAAAACCGGCCACTTGGGGCCCAGAGGTACATCACTGAAACAAAGTCATCCGCTCTGTTGCAACACCTTGAGCGCCGCCGAGGCGAGCGCCGGCGGAAAAGCACCCCGCAATGTCAGGGACTTCCACGCCCCAGGCGTGTTTTTCGTCGCCCATTGAAATCGCAATCGGGTAAAGCATGTTGATCGTCCTCCGAGGACTCAGCGCTTCGGGCCCGTCAGAGCCGCGCCGTTTCAATCGGCGCCGACATACCAGGATCGTCGATCCGGGTTCCCGCGCCGAGCTCGGCGAGGCGCCGTGCAATCTCGCTCGCCTGCCGCTGGGCGAGCGCCGCGCAGCCCTCGATATTGATCAATGCACGCCGTTCCACATCGAACACCAGGGCGATGGACCCCACCAGGCCCACAGGTGGCATCAGGATGGGAACTGCCAAGCCCATGGCGCCGGCCTCCAGTTCTTGTTCTGAGAGGTAGTACCCCCGCTTCCGTACGTCGGAGAAGTGGGCCTTCTGCGCAGGCCAGTCGGCACCCAGCCGTTGGAGGTCGGGGTCGTCCATATGCTTTTCACAGATCTTGCGCAGGCGCGCCGGTGGCAGGAAGGCGAGCATGGCTTGCGACGGCGCGCCGCGAAACATTGGCATCGGATGTCCTCGCGCGAAGGCCTCACCCGCAGGGTAGCGGCCGACCTGCTGGTGCACATTGACTACTTCATCGTTGTACATGCGGCAAAGGAAGCTGGTGAATCCGGTTTCCTCGGAGAGGTGCTGCAGGGGATCGCGTGCCGCTTTGAGCAGCGGGTCCGACTGACGAATCCGGTAGTCCAGCATGATGATCCGCGCTCCCAGCGAGTAGTGGCCGGAGTAATTGGCCAGGAAGCCGGCCGTCGACAGTTCGCGCAGGTAGCGGAAAGCCGTGGGGCGAGACAGTTGAAGGCGCGCAGCGACCATCTCTGCTGTCAGCAGGGTATCGCTCTCGGAAAATAGATCCAGCACATCGGTCATTCGGACAAATTTGCTCATCGAGCGGGGGACTCCAGGGTGATTGCCGTCGGTCGTATGTAAAATCTCAATATTTGACACTTTACGTTATTTTCCTCATATTCTCCAAAACAACAACATAGAGGCTTAGCCCATGCCCAAGACTTTTGAACCCATCCGGCGCCTTCATCATTTTGCATGGCGATGCCGCGACGCAGAGGAAACCCGCGCCTTCTACGAGGACATCCTGGGCTTGCCGCTGACCCACGTCGTTCTTGCCGACAGCGTGCCCAGCACGGGGGAGAACTACCCCTTCGCGCATCTTTTCTTCAGTCTGTGCGATGGCTCTTCTATCGCTTTCTTTGACCTTGGCGACGACACGGCGGCGCAGCCTTCCCCCAACACTCCGGCCTGGGTCAACCATCTTGCCCTGAAGGTCGACTCGATGGGCGCCATGGAGCGGGTTCGACAGAAACTCGAAAGTGTCGGCATCGAGGTCCTCGGCATTACCGACCACGGATTCGTACGTTCGATCTACTTCTTCGACCCCAATGGCGTTCGCCTGGAGTTGACGATCGACATGTCGGATGAGCCAGTCTCTAATTCTGATATTGAAACAGCTCATGTGGAACTGAGCAAGTGGATGTCCGAAAAGGCCGCCCGGCGCGCCGTAACGGTCTGAGTTGCTGAAGGAGACGTCGGATGACTCAAGATATTGAACACCAGTGGGTGCATGTGGGCTACCCCGAGTCCAGCCTGGTCACGGAGAGCTACGGCTTCGTCGGCAGTCAAGGCGTCGTCAATCTGGAGGGAGTGCTGATCCGGCCACGCGAGGGCGGGCGCCATACCGTCTTCTTGATGATGCACCCCAGTTCCACGCTGCAGCTGTTGCCACTGCCGGGCGCCATGGCACAAGCGGGTCACTCGGTGCTGTGCATGGGAAGCCGCTATGCCAAGAACGACACCGCGCTGATCTACGAAAAAGTCGCGCTGGATCTTGGCGCCTGCGTGCGTTATGCCAAAGAGGTCTTGGGCTACAAGAAGGTGATCCTGCTGGGCTGGTCCGGCGGCGGATCGCTGAGCCTGTTCTATCAGTCGCAGGCCCAGCAACCGACCATCACTCACACGCCTGCCGGCGATCCGGTGGACCTCACGGCAGCCCAGCTCTGGCCGGCGGACGGCTTGGTGCTGGAAGCGGCGCATCGTTCGCGAGCACGCTGCCTCGCCGACTGGATCGATCCTTCGGTACTCGACGAAGGCGACCCCACCCGCCGCGATCCGCGTCTGGACATCTACTCGTCAATCCAGCCGGTGCGCGCTCCTTACCCCGCTGACTGGCTCGCCGAGTACCGTGCGGCCCAGGTTGCCCGGATTCGGCGCATCACCGTGCGAGTGCGCGAAACCCTGGACGAACTGCGCCGCACGGGCGGGGCCGAAATGGAACGCGGCTTCGTGACCCATCGCACCATGGCCGACCCTCGCTTCCTCGATTTGCGCATCGATTCCAACGACCGGGCCCCCGGTTGCTACCTGGGCGTTCCGGAAACCGTTAACAGCGGACCGGTCGGCCTGGCGCGCTTCTCGATGCTGCGCTCCTGGTTGTCGCAATGGTCACTGGATGACTCGCAGGCCGACGGCGAAACCTGCGCCCGCGCAATAACTGTGCCGCTGCTGGCCATCGAACATGGTGGCGACGACGCCGTCCCGCAGCCCGACATGCGCCTGCTCTACGAGGCCTGCGCCAGCACCGACAAGCGCTTCGAGTTGCTGCCCGGTGCCAACCATTATTTCAAGGGTCAGCCGGAACACCTGAAAAAGGCTGTCGCCTTGATCGGCGGCTGGGCTGAACAGTACGAGAGGAGACTCCCATGACAACTCCACTTTCCGGTCTGCGCGTGATTGAAATGGGTACCCTGATTGCGGGTCCCTTTGCTGCCAAGACACTGGCGGATTTCGGTGCCGACGTCATCAAGATCGAACCGCCCGAAGGCGGAGATCCCTTGCGGACATGGCGCACGCCCGAGGGCGAGACTTCGGTGTGGTGGCATGTGCAGTCGCGCAACAAGCGCTCGCTGGCTCTGGACCTCAAGCACCCCGAGGGGCAAGCCCTGGTGCGTCGCCTGGCCATGGAGGCCGATGTGCTGATCGAGAATTTTCGACCAGGCACGCTGGAGGGCTGGGGGCTGGACTTCGAGACCCTCTCGCGGCTCAACCCACGCCTGATCATGCTGCGCATCTCCGGCTACGGACAGACCGGTCCGATGCGTGACCAGCCCGGCTTCGGTGTCATCGCAGAGGCGATGGGCGGCCTGCGCCACATTACCGGCGAGCCTGGCCGCGCACCGATACGGCCCGCCATCAGCATCGGTGATTCGCTGTCAGCTTTGCATGGCGTGATCGGCCTGCTGATGGCGCTCTACCACCGCGACGTGCGCGGCGGCCAGGGCCAAATGGTGGACGTCGCCCTCTACGAATCGGTGTTCAACATGATGGAGGGCGCCATTCCCGAATTCGATCGCTTCGGCATGATGAGGGAACCGGCGGGTAGCGCGTTACCTGGTGTGGCCCCCACCAATGCCTACCCCTGCGCAGACGGGCAGTTCGTGCTGATCGCCGGCAATGGCGACAGCATTTACCGCCGGCTCATGGCGCTGGTTGGACGCAATGATCTTGGCGTGGCCCCGGAACTCGCTAGCAATCCGGGACGAGTCAAGGCCATGACTGTGATCGACGAAGCCATTGCAACATGGACCCGGCAGCATTCGCTGGTCGATGCACTGCAGGCGCTCGCAGATGCCAAGGTCCCCGCCGGCCGAGTGTTCACAGTGGCCGACATGATCGACCACCCGCAGTTCCTGGCGCGCGAAATGGTGCCTGAGGTCTCCCTCGCCGACGGCTCCACTTTGCGCGTCCCCGGCATCACCCCAAAGCTCAGTGCCACGCCGGGGCAGATCACGAGCATGGGCCCTGACCTCGGTCAGCACACCACCGAGGTCCTGCGCGCTGCAGGTGTATCGGAAGAAGACATCCATCGGCTGCGCGAGTCAGCAGTGATTGCTTGAGGAAAACAACCACATGAAGAATCTACAAATCCTGGGTATCTGCGGCAGCTTGCGGCGTCAGTCCTACAACCGTAGTGGCCTGCTCGCGGCGGCAGAGAACATGCCCTCGCATATGCGAATGGTCGAAGGCAGCCTGCGGGGCATTCCTGTATATGACGGCGATGTCGAGGAGCAGGGCATTCCGGCAGAAGTCCTGCGTCTGGCCGAAGAAATCCGGTGCGCCGACGCGCTGCTGATCGCCAGCCCCGAGTACAACTTTTCGATCAGCGGCACCCTCAAGAACGCGATCGACTGGCTGTCCCGCACGACACCCCAGCCCTTCAAGAACAAGCCGGTAGCGCTGCTGTCGGTCACCCCCGGTCCTGTCGGCGGCGCGCGGCAGCAATACGAACTGCGCAAGGTCCTGGGCTGCCTGGAAGCCATCGTGCTGCCTCGTCCGGAGATCTTCATCGGTCTTTGCGCCCAGCGGTTCGACGCCGACGGCAGGCTCGTGGATGAAACGACCCGCGGGCTACTGGGCGCGCAGATGCACGCCTTGAACGAATGGATCACACAGGTCACCCCGCGCGATAGATAACTGCGATTCCCAAAACTGCGATCCCAATAACAACAATCCGGGACAAACCATGAACACATTCAGCAAAGCTATTCGAGCAGCCCTTGGCTGCACCCTCTTGGTGGCGCTGCCGGCCATGGCAGAGGACACCATCAAAATCGGCATGATCACCGACAAGGTCGGGCCGGCGAAACCGTATGCCGAGCCGGTCTCGGCCGGTGTCACCTTCGCGGTCAAGCAACTCAACGCCAATGGGGGCCTGCTCGGCCGCCAGATCGAACTGCTGGTGGAGGACGACCAGGGCCGTCCGGACATTTCGGCCACCGCCGCGCGCAAGCTCGTGGATGCTGGTGCGGTGTTCATCCTGTCCAATTCGCTGACTCCGGCGACGCAACAAGTGCAGACTGTGACGGTGGAAACGAAGACGCCCCAGTTGGCCCCGAGCAATAGCGGCGACACCTTGACGACCCAGCTCAGCAATCCCAACTTCTGGCAGACCGGCCCGCTGGGGTCGACCCAGATCGCCACGCTGCTGTCCTATGCGGCCAACAAGAAGTACGTCAAGGTGGCCGTGGTGTCTGACAACACGGAGCTGAGCCAGCTCACCACCAAGTCATTCAAGGCCGGTCTGGAGAAGGCCGGCATGCAGGTCGTCGCCGAGGAGATGATCTCGCGCGGTACCACCACGGCCGAGCCGCAGATGCAGAAAGTGCGCGCAGCCAATCCGGAGGCCATCTTTCTCACTGGCTTCCTGACGCCTGAAAACGCCCTCATCCTGCGTGCCTATCGCCAGTTGGGCATGAAGTCCGCCTTGCTGGGTAACTTCAACTTCTCGACGCCGCAAACCGCCGCAGTGGCCAAGGGCTTGCTAGACGAGCTTGTCTTCGTCGATGCATTTGATCCCGCCAAGCCAGAAGTCGCCCGCTTCGTCGAATCGTTCAAGAAGGAAGTCGGCAACGAGCCCTACAACCTCAATGGCTACGGATACGACGGGATGATGCTGGTCGCCGACGCGATCCAGCGCGCCGGCAGTACCGACAAGGAAAAGGTGCGCCAGGCCATGCAGGCAACCAGGGACTATGTCGGCGTGATGGGTGCAACCGGTACTGGCTATGGCTTCGCCGACGACAAGCGAACCGGCTTCGATCCCAATGGCATGGTCGTGCGCGTCTACACCGGCGACAAGCAGGGGCCGGTCGTTCACGCCGGTACCAAGTAAGCCCCCAGGCTACTGTAAGGAATCCTATGAACGACTTTCTGGAACTGCTTGTCAGCGCCGCCGCCAGCGGCTGCATATATGGTCTGGTGGCCCTGGCCTATCTGTTGATCAACCGGCCTACCGGCATCATCAATTTCGCGGTGGGTGAGTGGGCCATGGTGGCCGCCTTCGGGGCCTTCGTCGCGCTCTCGCTCATCGAGATACCCTATCCGCTGGCCATGGTCCTGGTGCTGCTGTTGATGCTGGTGATCGGCTGGCTCACCGAACGGCTGGCGGTGCGCCCGCTGGTGGAGAAAGGCGCGCCCCATGTGGCGCCCGTGCTTGCGCTGCTGGGCATGCTGGTGGTGTTTCGCGAGTTGATCTCCATCGGCTTCGGTGCCGATCCGCAACCGGTGCCGCCTGCGCTGGGCTTCGGACGATTCGAACTCGGGGTGCTCGCGGGTTCGTACCAGAGCTTCTTCATCATCGCGGCCACCGCACTGGTCTTCGTCGGCGTGTGGTACTTCTTCGAACGCACACTGACCGGCAAGTCCTTCGAGGCGGTAGCGATCGATCGTCGTGCCGCCGCGCTCATGGGCATTCGCCTCGGGCGCGTGACCGCCGCATCCTTCGCGGTGGGCGCGGCGGTTGCCGGGCTGGCTGGCATGTTGGTCTCACCCAACATTTCGGCCCACTACATGATGGGCATGCCGCTGGCGGTCCAAGGCTTCACCGCGTTGGTGATAGGCGGCGTCTGCCGCGTCGAAGGGGCTCTGCTGGGCGGACTCGTGCTGGCCCTGGTAGAGCAATTCACGGTGCGCTACGCCCCCATCCCGGCCGGCCTGGCAATGGGTGTCCCGCTGGTCCTGCTTATCCTCTTCCTACTGGTGCGCCCCACCGGATTGCTACAGGCCCGGGAGGCTCGTATATGAAATCCCTCGTACGCTACATCGTCGCCGCCCTCGTGCTATCTGGCCTGGCCTTTGTCCTGGGCAGCTATCAGATGGACGTGTACCGCAAGTTGCTGCTGTGGATCACGTTGGCCCTGAGCTACAACTTCCTGTTCGGCATCTGCGGTCAGGTTGCGTTCTCGCACATTGCCTTCTACGGCATCGGCGCCTACTCGGTGGTGATCTTCATCACCCAACTGGCCCTGCCTTTGCCGCTGGCTGTCATCGCCACGGTGGCGGTCTGCCTGGCGCTGGCGCTGATCGTCGCCATTCCGGCCACTCGCCTGGCCGGCTTCTACCTCTCGCTGGCCACGCTGGCCTTCGCTCAGCTATTCATCGTGGTGCTGAACGAAGGTGGAGCCGTGACCGGTGCCACCGGCGGCCTGACCAACTACAGCCTGCCAGCGATGTTCGGCGTCACCGTCACCGGCCCCTGGTATACGGTGGTGATCGTGTTGCTCCTGCTTGCAACCTTTGCCACGTTGTGGCGTCTGGACCGGTCCTGGTTTGGCCGTGCCTGCCGCGCAGCCCGTGACAACCCGGAAGCCGCCGTCGCCATGGGCGTGGACGTGCGCCGCACCAAGGTACTGGCCTACACCATCACCAGTGCGCTGGCCGGTGTGGCCGGGATGGTCTACGCCTTCGTGGATAACACCGTCAACCCGGCCATCTTCAGCCAGGAGGCCGTGTTCCAGTTGCTGTTCATGGTCGTCGTTGGCGGCGCCGGCCGGCCGGCCGGCGCCATCATCGGCACCACCGTGCTGTACCTCATGCCACTGCTGCTGTCGCCCCTGATCGGACATCATCATGCACTGGTGTTCGGTCTGTTCATGGTACTCGTCGTGATTTTCCAGCCGCGTGGCCTGATCGGCATATGGGATCGTGTCGCAGGGCAATGTCGTCAAGGGCAAGGTCGCCAAGGGCAAGTGCAACTTCGGAAGGTGCAGCCATGAGCGCCAACAATCCCCTCCTGCAGGTGCGCGGCCTGGGTCGGCGCTTCGGCGGCCTGCATGCGGTCGCCGACCTTGATCTTGACGTCTACCCGGGCGAAATCCTCGGTGTAATCGGGCCCAACGGGGCCGGCAAGAGCACCACTTTCTCAATGATCGCCGGGGCGCTGTCACCCACCAGCGGCGAGATCGTCTTTGATGGACAGCCCATGTGCAAGGTGCGTCCCCACGGCTTTGCGCCGCGCGGGATTGTGCGCACCTTTCAGCACAACAAGCCTTTCGAGAGCATGTCGGTACGCGAGAACGTGATGGTGGGCATGCACAGTCGTATGCCGTCGTCGCTCTGGCAGATCCTGGCAGGGACTGGTTCGTCCGCTCGTGCGGAGCGCCAAGCCGCGGCCAAGGCGGACTCCCTGATCGATTTCGTTGGCTTGTCGGAGTTTCGCGATGCCGACGTCGCCACACTGTCTTTCGGACAAGGCCGCCTGCTCGAGATCGCCCGCGCGCTGGCAGCGGAGCCCCGGCTGATGTTGTTCGATGAGCCCGCAGCCGGACTGACCGCTGCGGAGTGCCGCCGTCTGGAGGAGATCGTGCGCACGATTGCCAAACGCGGCATCTCGGTGTTGCTGATCGAGCACGACATGCGCTTCTTGATGTCCCTGGCGGACCGCGTGGCCGTACTGAACTTCGGGCGCAAGATCGCCGACGACACCGCAGCCGAGGTACAGCGGCACCCGGAAGTGGTACAGGCCTACCTGGGCAACTTAAAGGATCTGCAGAATGCTTGAAATACGCAACCTCTCAGCAGGCTACGGCCACGGCCCGGTGATCGACGATCTCAGCCTCTCGATTGCGCGAGGCGAAACAGTTGCCGTGCTGGGCCCCAATGGCGCCGGGAAGTCCACGCTCGTCAACGCGCTGTCCGCAACCTTGCCGGTGCGCAAGGGCCAGGTCCTGCTCGAGGGATCTGATCTGGTAGCACTCACCAGCGATGCGATTGTGCGACGCGGTCTGGTGCAAGTGCCGGAAGGGCGACGCATGTTCGCGCCGATGTCGGTGCTGGACAACCTCATGCTCGGTTCCATCACGCTGCCCGGCGGCAAGCAGGCGGCCGAGGAGCAGTTGCAGCGGGTCTACGAACTGTTCCCCAGGTTGGCGGAGCGCCGCCATCAGGCGGCAGGCACCCTGTCCGGGGGCGAGCAGCAGATGGTGGCCATCGGCCGCGCGCTGATGTCGAAACCGCGGCTGCTGTTACTCGACGAACCCTTCCTTGGGATCGCGCCCCGGGTGGTCGAAGAGATTCTGCAGTCGTTGGAGGTGTTGCGCGGCGACGGTCTGACTCTGTTGCTGGTGGAGCAGAAGCTGGACATTGCGCTGCCCTTCACGCAACGAGCCGTTGTACTGATCAAGGGCCGCATCGCCCTGGAGCAAACCAGTGCTGAGCTGGCGCGCCGCGACAACCTGGAAAGCCTTTACTTCGAGCTGGCCGACGAGGTCATGGCCTGACGCCGGCGCATCTGACCGCGCTGTCAACCGACTCCGAATGATCCGCTGCCCCCGCCGACGCCGACAGGTGTCGGACGGGCCTTTGCAACCTCCTAATGAGGAGCTGACTTCATGGAACGTCTTTTTATCACCGATGTGTGCATGCGCGACGGGCTGCAGAACCAGTGCGCCCAAGTGTCCACCGAGGCCAAGCTGGCGCTTGCGCAGCACCTCGTGGCAGCCGGCGTCGCCAGCGTGGAGGCGACGAGCTTTGTATCGCCCAAGGCTGTTCCCCAGATGGCCGATGCGGCCGACGTCGTTCTAGGTCTTCAGCAGCGCCTGCCGACACTCCGCACATCGGTCCTGGTGCCGAACCTCAAGGGTCTGCACCGAGCGCTGCAGGCGGGTTGCCGGGAAGTCGCGGTCGTCCTGTCGGCGACGGAGGAAATGAATCGCCGCAACATCAACATGAGCCTGACGCAGGCGCGCGAAGAGTCCGCGTTGGTGCTGCGCGAGGCGCGCGCGAGCGGGATCAAGACACGCGCCTATATCGCCGTGGCTTTCGACTGCCCGTTCGAGGGGGCCACGCCGCTTGACCGCGTGAAGGTACTGGCAGCCGAGATGTATGCGGCCGGTGCCGACGAGGTGGTGATCGCGGACACCATCGGGTCCGCGTTCCCCGCAGAGGTGCGTCGGCGCATGACCGAACTGGCGACCGTCGTACCGCTCGATCGCTTGTCGATTCACCTGCACGATACCCGCGGGATGGGCGTGGCCAATGCGTGGGCGGCAATCGAAGCCGGCGTGCGCCGCTTTGATGCCAGCGCCGGCGGCATCGGTGGCTGCCCGTTTGCGCCCGGCGCTGCCGGCAACCTCGCCACGGAGGACCTCGTCTTGCTGGCCGAGAACTCGGGCTTCGACACCGGCATCAACCCAGTTGCGCTGCTGAGTGCGATCGAGTTTGCCGAGTCCTTGCTCGGCCGAACGTTGGGCGGCCATTCGGCGCGCTGGCTGATCCGGCAGCGCGAGCGGGCCGCTCAAACCTCTACGGAGGGTATCGCGCGGGCTTAACGTACAAAATTCTCCGAATTCTGTGAGCTCCACTTAACCCACACAGCCTTGAAAGCTCTTCAACCACACCTTAGAGAACAATAAAAAAATGAACAGGTATCTATCTCTCGCCACCGCGGGACTGGTTTTGTGCGACCTCAATTTCGCCCAGGCAGGCTTCGTCGAAGACAGCAGCGCGACTTTGGCCACCCGTAACTTTTATTTGAATCGGGACTTTCGCCAAAGTGGCGCTCCCCAGGCCAAGGCCGAGGAATGGGCCCAAGGCTTCATCGCCCAATTTCAGTCTGGCTACACCGACGGCGCTGTGGGGTTCGGCTTCGACGCCTTGGGTACACTGGGCATAAAACTCGACTCCAGCCGAGATCGGCGTGGCACAGGCTTGCTAGCTTTCGGCCCGCAAAGCCACGAGCCAGTGGACGAATACAGCGCACTGGGCCCAACCGCAAAAATGCGCCTGTCCCAGACCCAGCTCAAAGTGGGAACCCTGATACCGACCCATCCGCTGGCGTACTACTCCGATACCCGATTGCTGCCCCAGACGTTCACTGGCGCCTACCTGACGTCGAAGGAAATCGACGACTTGACCTTCACCGCGGCGAGATTGACCGAAAGCAAGGACCGTAACTACTCGCACCGAGACGACATCAGCTTTGCCGGCCAGAGCAGCGATCATATGGACTTGCTCGGTGGTGACTATGCGTTTGGCAAAAACCTGACGCTGACTTACCACCACGGTGATCTACAGGACATCTATCGCCAGCAATACGCCGGGCTGGTTCATTTACTGCCGCTAGCAGAGGGAGTGAGCCTGCGTTCCGACCTGCGTTATTTCGACAGCAATGACATCGGCGCCAGCAAAGCCGGAAAAATTGATAACCGCAACTTCAACGGCATGTTCACCCTGTCGGTCGGGGCGCATCGAATCGGCGCCGCATTCCAGAGTCTGTCAGGCGACAGCGCATTCCCCTACATCGACACCAGCATGCCCTATTTGGTAAACCTGGTTACCTACAACTCCTTCTCCAGGGCCAATGAAAAATCGTGGCAACTACGCCATGATTATGACTTCGCAGCCCTCGGAATCCCGGGCCTGACGCTCATGAACCGTTATGTGAAAGGCGACGACATTCGCACCAGTACGGTACGCGATGGCACTGAGTGGGAGCGCGATACCGACCTCAGCTATGTCTTCCAGAGTGGAATGCTCGAAGGCGTGAACCTGCGCTGGCGCAACGTCACCTTCCGGTCCGGCAATGGCCTGACTCAGAAGATCGATGAGAATCGCCTGATCGCCGGTTACACCTGGAAATTGTGGTGAGTCCGGTGAGCCAGAATCTGCCGGTTTGTGTCTTGTTGTGGGGAGGGCAACTATGACCCAGTCATGCGCAACTGATGTATGCGCCCTGATAGAGGGACGCAAACTGTCGAGATTCCAATTGCGTGATGGTCTGTGTGTCGGTGTTGGCGTGCTCAAGCAAACAATAGTTGCTGGTTACGTGTAAGACAAAAAAGGGCTTGTATCACTACAAGCCCTTTTTTATGTGGTCCCGGTGTCGGGAGTTGACCCTGTGCGACTCACCGCCAAGCAGGGAGGGCCGCTAAAGAAAAAGCCATTGCGCAGAAAACCCAAGCGACCCTGGTCGAGACGGGCACTGCGCGGGAATTTTTCGTGCTGCGCGACGCAGAGGCCTGGCATCTGGAACTGCACCTCGGCGCCAAGTGGCTGACCATCACTCGGACACCATTGAGATGTAATATTCCTGGCTCGTCGGTTACTTGAAGAAGTCGCTCATATCTGTGGGTGCTGACACCGAATTAACCCGTTGGCCGAGATGTCACTGACCCAGTTTTATTCTTCGCGAACCATTGCCTATTGCTGAATTTCTGCCTACCTGGGGTGGGGCAGTCTTACGGCGGCACCTAGGTCAATTCGGCGTCAGCGTCTACATCCGTACCTCCTATGGCGCCGACCTGACCATGGACTGCCTGATGAACCCAGCAAGCGCGCGTTTCAACCTTCGCCGGATTCATCCGTGAATCACAGCGTCCTGACCTACGCGCAAGTGCGGATGTTGGAGCGCAAGGCCGGCTCCGCAGCAGGTGGCGTGTCGATGCATTTTCTTAAAGTCGCTGCTTCGGGCCAGCGGGCCCGGCTGATCTTCGTCGATAAGGAGATACCAGCATGATGAACAACTGCTTGTCGCATCCCATTCAAGTAAATATCCAGCAAGAGCCTGTTGATGCGGGGGATTTGAGATGGAATGTACTTTCACCCTGAAGTACCAACTGCCGTCTGACGACAACGATATGGATGCGATTATGGATCGCTTGGCGGTAGAAGGCTGTGATGATGCATTGGTCGGAGTCGGACAGCCAAGCCGCCTGGCGTTGGAATTTGTCCGTGAAGCACCCTCTGCACATGACGCTATAGCGGGCGCCATAGAAGACGTGCGCCGAGCTGTACCTAACGCCCGCTTGATCGAGGCAGCTCTAGCTCCATCACTTATTACAGGCGGCCTTCCGTGAGTGCGTCAAGGAAGGGCATTGCGACTGTCTCATTTCTCCTGGGCGTTACACAGCTGTCCGCTATCCCAAGCTTGAGAGAGTTCGTCTATTCGATCCGCAATCTGAGGCGTTTTTGATAGGACAAGGCAGCGCGTGTTGCCGACAAATTCTTCTATTAAGTACACAGCGTCGCCGACATCCAGTTCGAGCTCCTGCAATGCCTCATCGGGAATTCGAATCGCACCGTCACCATCCCATTCTTCGATCATGATTTTCATAGGTGGCTTTGTCACGTGTAGTCTCCACTGTTTCTGAGTCAACGTCAGGTGGGCTTACCGGTCGGCTGGTTATTAGTACTGATGCGCAAAGGGGTGCCCGACCTGATCAGGTCGGGCGAGGTGAATCAGTATTCCCAGAACATCCGTTGCAGTTCTTTGCTGTCCTGAGTCTTGGTCAGAGCAACCATCGCCAGGATGCGGGCTTTTTGCGGGTTCAGGTCATGGGCAACGACCCAGTCGTATTTGTCATCAGGCTGCTCTGCGTTACGCAGTACAAAACCACCGGCATTGACGTGGGAAGAACGAATGATCTGTACGCCGTCCTTACGCAACGCCTGCAAGGATGGGACGACGCGCGAAGAGACCGAGCCATTGCCAGTGCCAGCATGGATGATGGCTTTAGCGCCAGATTGAGCCAGGGCCTTGTAAGCGGTGTCGCTGACATTGCCATAGGAGTAAGCAATTTCGACGTCAGGCAGGCTCTTGATGGTTTTGATGTCGAATTCAGAGTCCATGGTGTGACGCTTGGCTGGCAGGCGGAACCAATAGGATTTGCCTTCGACCACCATACCCAGCGGGCCCCAGGCGCTTTTGAAGGCTTCAGTCTTGATGTTGATCATCTTGCTCACATCTCGACCCGACTGAATCTCGTCGTTCATGGTGACCAGTACACCTTTGCCATGCGCATCTTTGCTGCTGGCGACCGCGACGGCGTTGTAGAGGTTCAGCATACCGTCGGCAGACATGGCGGTGCCTGGGCGCATCGAGCCAACGACCACGATTGGCTTGTCGGTTTTTTCCACCAGGTTAAGGAAGTATGCGGTCTCTTCCAGGGTGTCGGTACCGTGAGTAATCACGATGCCATCGACGTCTTTGCTGTCGGCCAGTTCCGCGACGCGGCGACCCAGTTGCAGCAGGTTTTCGTTGGTGATGCTTTCCGACGCGATTTGCATGACTTGTTCGCCACGCACATTGGCCAATTGACTCAGCTCGGGCACGCCAGCAATCAACTGATCGATACCCACTTTGGCCGCTTGATAAGTGGCGCTGTTGGCGGCGCTGGCACCAGCCCCGGCGATAGTCCCGCCGGTAGCGAGGATCACAACGTTAGCCAGTTTTTGTTTGGTTTCGACTTCTTTTGCTTGAAGTGCGGTAGGGAGTAGCAGCAGGAGGGCCAAGGCGCCCGGAACAAAGGTATTGAAAGCAGATTTCATTATTTTTCTCTCTAGTTGTAATGACGATGCTGATGCAGGTTCATCTAGAAACACCCCGGGCAGATCTGAATGCCGTGGGAGCTTGGAGGAGAGCAGGATCTGTACCAGCTGCACTTTGTCTGGATAATTATTGTAACTATTTGATATATAACAATTTATTATAAGATTTTGTTTCGCAATACAGATCGACGTCCGGTTTTCCGACGATGTGGAGGCTTTGTGTTCGGCAGTCCGAAAATGATCACGATAAAAACCGCTTGGCCCTACGAAAGTGGGAGAAGGCTGGCAGGGCTCGCCAATGCGCCGGAAGAGGTGCAGAAGGAGCATCAGGCGGCGCTGAAAGCTTTGGAAAAAACGCGCTGGCGAGCTCGATCAGGAGCTTCAGTTCATCGAACGTTGCCTTGCGAGCGATGCCCAGCGCGTGCAGGCCAGGGAGCAATCCAGTCAGGTGCCGCCCCCGTAGGTACCGTTAACGGCCTAACTTGATTTCGAAATCGGACAGCCGAACCCGTCGAGGATTTCACCCGAGTTCTGACCGACCTCACTCCCTCTCCATCATCCAGTCACTCACATGCATGATCAATGGCTAATCTGACCCTGGCTGGCAAGGTGGCACAACGAGTGTGTAGGTATTTATTGAAGGGCTGCTGAGTGAGGCCGGTCTGTCTAGGCGTCAGAGTGGCCGGCATCGCTAGTGCACCAATTTTTTTGGCTTTTGAGGGAGTTGGGCGTGGGGGGCTGCGAGTTGATTTGGCGGCTGGAAAGTGGGGGGGGCGGCTGGAAGGCCCGGAAATACTGGGGGAGGTGGAGCGGGTAGAGGGAATCGAACCCTCAACTAAAGCTTGGGAAGCTTTCGTTTTGCCACTAAACTATACCCGCTTAATTCTGTTTCTTTATGCACCTAGCGCAAGGGCCGAATAAGAACCCTCGTTATCAGCTTGGGAAGCTGGAGTAATGCCATTAGACGACACCCGCTCAGAGCGGTGACTTTGTACCAGATGTGCGCGGGGAAATGAAGTTTTTCTTTACGCCAGATAGCTTTAGCGCAGGCGAAACAAGACACGGACCGCGTGGCGGTCGTCGCGGGCAGGCTTCGCTCCTGCAGCAATGGGTTCATTACTGTAGAGCGAAGCTTGCTCGCGATGACTCTGTTTCAGAATGCCAGTGCATGTTGGTCCTGGACGTAGTGGTACCGCGGTCGGCTTTCGTGCAGTGCCGGTTTCAGGAAGCCCATCAGTGCGTTGCGGCTGTCTCGGCAGGCGGCTTTGTGTTCCATGTCGAGAAAGTGGCCGGTGGCCTCAAGGGTGGTGAAGGTGGCTTGCTGTACGTGGTTGGCGAACAACCGGGCGCCATCGGCGGCGGTGTATTCGTCCCATTCGCCGTTCATGAACAGTACCGGCACGTTGATTTTCTGCGCAGCCTTGAAGAAGCACTGACGATCGCTGTGCAACAGGTCGCTGATGTGGAAATGCATCTGCCCGTATTCATGTTCGGCCAGGGAACTGACGTGCCGATAGTTGAAGCGCTTGAACAACGTCGGCAGGTGTTTGCCGATGGTGCTGTTCACCAGATTGCCGACCCGGTCGCCGTCCCGGCTGCCGAGGTAGTCGACGCCGCGTTCGAGGTAGTCGAGCATGTGCGCGTTGATCTCCGGAGAGAACGAGCTGATCACGGCCTTTTCGATGCGTCGTGGCCGTTGCGACAACGCGACCAGTGTCGCGGCGCCGCCCCAGGAAAATGACAGCACGTGTTCGGCCCCGAAGTGGTCGATCAGCTCCAGGAGAATTTGCCCTTCGATTTCCTTGGTGAGCATTTTTTCATGCAGGTTGTGCGCCTTGGACTTGCCCGCGTAGGGCTGGTCGTAGCAGACCACATTGAACTGCGGATGAAGGTTTTTCACGGTTTGTGCAAACGACGCAGTCGTGGCCATCGAGCCGTTGACCAGAATGATGGTCTTCTCTGCGGCGTCTGCGCGATAGAACTCCGTGTAAACCCGATACTGACCTTGTATATCCAGCACAGCGATTTCTGGCCTCATGTCATATGACTCCTGGCAAGCGGGTATGCGCGCAAATGAGATTGCACGAGCTTTGTGACAGGTAGGCATACGCCTGGAATTTGAGGGGCCCATGTCGATCCATTGCAGTCCGGTCGACGGGTATTGTTATTGGCGGGCAGTTTGCCGGTACCACGCGGAACCTTGGGTTCCAACCGACAAAAAGTTTCTTAGAAGTATGGGGTGACTCGTCGGTCACATTTCGGCCGACGTCCTGATTCAAGCAGGGGTCACATCAATGTGCAAGTGCCTTTGGTAAATTGTTGGACAACTTCTGCTCAGCGGTAGGCTGCTTAGATCAATTCGATCTCTTGAGCGGTCAGCGGGCGGTATTCGCCCGGTTTCAACGCATCGTCGAGGACCAGCGGGCCCATGCGTTCGCGGTGCAGGCGCAGCACTTTGTTGTCGAAGTGGCCGAACATCCGCTTCACCTGATGGTAGCGGCCTTCGACGATGCTCAGGCGTGCGGACCTGGCGGCGAGCAACTCCAACTCGGCGGGTTGGGTGGTGAGGTCTTCGAAAGCGAAGTACAACCCTTGGCTGAACGTGATGGCGTATTCGGGGCCGATGTCCTGTTCGGTTTCGACGTAGTAGACCTTGGGCAGCTTCGTCTGGGGTTGGGTCAGGCGGCGTGACCAGCTGCCGTCGTTGGTGATCAGCATCAGGCCGGTGGTGTTGAAGTCCAGGCGACCGGCGATGTGCAGTTCGTGCTTGTCCGGCTCATGGATCAGATCGAGCACGGTCGGGTGCTGCGGGTCGCGGGTGGCGCTGACGCATCCGGCGGGCTTGTGCAGCATGAAGTGGCGCAGGGGCTTGCCGACCTGCAGCACATCGCCGTCGACTTCGACGCGGCTGAACTCGCGGACTTCACTGTGCGGATCGCTGACGATTTCTCCGTCAACCCGCACGCGCTTTTCCACCAGCAACAGGCGCACCTGCTTGCGGTTGAAGCACGGCAGATTGCTGAGGAAGCGGTCAACGCGCATGACTAAGGGCCGGTGAAGAAAGGGCCGCGCATCTTACTTCAATGGCTGGGTCGCTGCTTGCAACTGCGCCTCGACCTCGGCGCAGCGCGGGCACAGGCAGGCCGCGTTGCGCAGTTCGGCGGGCAGCGCCTGGAGCACCGCCGTGTCGATGCTGACGCCGTAGCACCAGCAAGCCCGGTCGGCGGTTCGCGGGTCGGCCAGGGCGCAATCGTTGGATGCACCGCAGGCCGGGCAGAGGTCAGGCTGGTTCATAAGTAGTGTGAGGCATTTCCACGCAGGTTCGATTGCGGCCGCTTTGCTTGGCCCGATACATCCCATGATCCGCCCGCGACAGCAGGCTGTGCAAGGTGTCATCGGGCTGCAGGGCGGTGAGGCCGATGCTGACGGTGACTTGCATCATGTGTTCGTTGTACGCATAACGCTGATGCGCCACGTATTGGCGGATTTTCTCGGCGATCTCGTGGCCGGTCTCGGCGTCGGTATCCTTGAGCAGGACGATGAATTCTTCACCGCCCCAGCGGCAGACGATGTCGCAGTGGCGCAGGCAACTCTGCAGGTCGCGGGCAAAACCGCTCAGCACCTGATCACCGGCCAGGTGACCGTAGGTGTCGTTCAGGGCCTTGAAGTGGTCCAGATCGAGCAGCAGCGCGGTCAGTGGGTTCAGTTCACGTTGGGCTTCGAGAATGGCCTGCACGGCCAGCAGGTCGAAACCGCGCCGGTTGGGCAGTTCGGTCAGGCTGTCGAGCGTCGCCTGGGCCTGGATCCTGTCCTGAAAGCGTTTGATCACGCGATTGAGCAAAACCATCACGACCAGCGTGACCACCAGGCAAATCAGCAGGTTGAGGTACAGCGACTGACGAATGTCATTGAGCGCGCCGTCTTCGAGCTTGTCGACGAACAGGTACCAGTTCAGTTCCGGGATGAACCGTACGTTGAGGAAATGCCCTTGACCCTGGACGGAGTATTCATAGCTGCCGATGTGGGGTTTGGGTAACTGGCTGACGAGGTCCTTCATGCTCGACAGTTGGCTGAGGCTCTGGCCGATCTGTGCGCCTTGCGGGCCACCCTCGGCACCGGTGAGTACCAGGCGCGCGAAGTTGTCGACGAAGTACACGCTGCGCTGGTAGCGCTGCTGGTACTTGTCGATCAGCTTGATTACCGCATCGACTGTCAGGCCGACACCCGCCGCACCGATGAAACGGTTGTTGTAGTCGTAGACCTTGTAGTTGATGAAGAAGGTCAGGTTGTCCTTGTTGGCGAGGTCCGGATCGAGGTTGATCTCGTAAGGATCGTTCATGTCTCGCACGCGAAAGTACCAGGCGTCGCGAGGCTCCGTGGCCTTGACCTGCTTGAGCACGCCCTTGGCGTGGTAGTAGGTCAGGCTGGTGTTGGAGACGAAGAACGCGGTGTAGGCGCCGTAGTGGGTCATGACCTCGTTGAGGTAGCGGGTCATCTGGTCGGAGTCTTTTTCACCGTTGACCACCCAGTCACGCATGAAGGTGTCGCGGGACATCATCGAGGAAATGAGGATGGGCCTGACGAGGTCTTTCTGGATTTCCGAATAGACCGTGTCCGATGTCAGCGGCAGCTCAGTGTTGACGATGTTGTCGCGGATCGACGCCCGCGAGGCGTAGTAGCTGAGGAGGGAGGTCGCGAGAAACCCGGCGCCCAGCAGCGCGACCAGCGTGAGTACCAACCAGCGTTGAGCATACAGAGGCGAGCGGGGCGGCATGACAATTCCATTGGCAGAGGACCGATGGGTAGCATTCTAGTGGCACTTTGCCGAAATAACTGCTGCATTTGTTGGGGGAATGGGGGGTGATAGAAGGTGATTGAACGAACATTGTGGTGTCAGACAGGGCCAACCCCCTCACCCCAGCCCTCTCCCCAGAGGGGAGAGGGGGAAAGGGAGCCGATCTTTGTTGTTCTCAAGTGATGCGTTCGACGCGTTTTCCGGGATCAATGCGATTCGAAAGTCGCTTGGCTCATTCCCCTCTCTCCACGGGGGGAAAGGGAGCCGGTCTTTGTTGTTTTCAAGTGATGCGTTCGACTCGTTTTCCGGGATCAATGCAATTCGAAATCGCCTGGCTCATTCCCCTCTCCCTACGGGGGAAAGGGGGCCGATCTCTGTTGTCTTCAAGTGATGAGTTCGACCCGGTTTCCGGGATCATTGCGATTCGACAGTCGCCTCGGTCAGTCCCCTCTCCTCCGGGAGAGGGTTAGGGTGAGGGCGGCGATCCCGGATCAGCCCCGAGTTTCCAGATACGCCCGCCACCCTCCCAAATGACTGATATCCACCGCCCCCTCCAACCCGTACGTCTCACAAATGAACCCGCTCTCCCAGCGTCCATCCGCCAGTTGCACCTTGCCCAACCCCAGCGGTGCCGGAATCCCGGTCAGGAATGAACCCAGTTCGCTGCTCGGCAGTTCCCAGACTTCCACCGCAATCGCCACGCCACCTTCCTTGACGCGGACCATGCCCGGCCGAAACGGCGGGCCTCCTGCCAGGGCGTACAGTTGGTAGTCCGGTGAGCTGCACGTTGTTTCAACCAGGCGGGCGCCACGCTGTTTGAGCTGCCAGTTCAAGGCCAGCCCATCCAGATGCGCACCGCAGACCACCAAGCGCGCCCGGTCATTGCGCGCGACGGTGGTCGGGGCGCTCGTGGTCGCGCTTTGCTGGCGCTGCAAGGCATCCGCCACGCTCAACAGATATTGATCGGTAAATGCCCGGCCAAACAGCGTCACACCCCACGGCAAGCCGTTGTCCATGAACCCGCTGGGCACGGCGACGGCGGCGTAGTCGAGCAGGTTCATGAAGTTGGTGTAGTAACCCAGTTGCGAGTTGCGCAGCACCGGTTCGGCTTCCAGTTCAGCCAGGGTGACCGGGCGGCCGATGGTCGGGGTGAGGACGCAATCGAGGCCGTCCAGCGCTTTGTCGCACAGGGCCTTGAGCGCTTGCAGGCGATATTGGGCGCGGAAGGTTTGCACGCCGCTGACCGCCGGGGCCTTGGCCAACACCGCGCGAATCACCGGCAGCACAGCCTCGGGATTTTGCTCCATCAACTCGCCGGCCACGCTGTAGCGCTCGGCCACCCATGGGCCCTCATACAGCAGGCGCGCGGCTTCCAGGAACGGCGACAGATCCAGTTCCACGGCTTCACCGCCCAGGGCCTTGAGTTGATCTATGGCCTTGGTGAACAACTGCGGTCCTTCGGGACAGCCGAAGAACTGCAGGTCCTCGACACGGGGTATGCCGAAGCGAAACGGACGGATTGCGCCGAACGCCGAGCCGTCATTCCACAGCGGATTGCTGCGGCTGTAGGCGTCCCGTGGGTCCAGGCGCGCGGTGAGCGCCAGCAACTGGCTGGCTTCCCTGGCGGTGGCGGTGAAGGTGGTGACGCAATCGAGCGTGCGACAGGCCGGCACCACACCCGCTGTAGAGATCAAGCCCTTGGTGGCTTTCAAACCGACCAGATTGTTCAATGCCGCTGGTACGCGTCCGGAGCCTGCGGTATCAGTGCCCAGCGCAAAGCTCGCCACACCCAGCGCCACCGCCAAGGACGACCCGGCACTGGAGCCACCCGACGGATATTCCGGCAATACGCTGTTGGGGCAGGCGCCATAGGGCGAGCGGCTGCCATTGAGTCCGGTGGCGAACTGGTCGAGGTTGGTCTTGCCCAGTGGAATCGCTCCGAGGGCCAGCAGTTGCTCGACGATGGTGGCCGAGCGCTCCGGCACATAGGCAAACGCCGGGCACGCTGCCGTGGTTGGAATGCCCGCCAGATCGATGTTGTCCTTGATCGCGAACGGCACGCCATACAGCGGCAGGCTGTCGATGTCGCGTCCATCGAGGTTGGCCAGGTAGGGTTCCAGTTCATCGACGCTGAGCAAGTGGATGAACAGGTGGTAATCCGGGTTCAGCGCGGCCGCTTTATCGCGCAGATTGCGCAGCAGCTGCCGGGGCGTGGTACTGCCGTCGCGGTAAGCGTTGCGCAGGGCGTCGAGTTGCAGATTGATGTTCATGGCATTGGTCCTTTTCAAATGGGTTCAGTCGAGTTCCAGCACCACGACGCGCTGTCCGGCACGCACCGCCGAACCCGGTTGCACGCGAATCTCGCGAACCACGCCGGCCATCGGTGCGAGCAGGGGTATTTCCATCTTCATCGACTCCAGGATCACCAGCACATCGCCGGCCTCGACCCGCTTGCCGCAAGCCACCTGAACCTGCCAGAGGTTGCCGGCGATGTGGCTGTCGACGCTCAGTTCTCCACTGCCCAGCGGTGCGTCTTCGCTGGCTTGCGGGGCCGGTTCCTCGCTGTCGAAATGCGCCTGGCCGCTGGCGATCCAGCGCTCGCGTTCGGCGTTGAACGCGCCTTGTTGCTGCTCGCGAAACGCGGCGATGGTCTCGGCTTCTTTCGCCAGGAACGCCTGGTAATCCGCCAGGTTCAGCTGACTGTGTTCGATGTTCAGATCGAAGCGCCCGAGGGGGAAGTCGCGACGAATGCGCAGCAGTTCATCGGCGCTCACCGGGTAGAAACGGATCTGGTCGAAGAAGCGCAGCAGCCAGGGTTTGCCATCGAACGCGGCGACTTCGCGGTAGCGGTTCCACATCTGCAAGGTACGCCCGACGAACTGGTATCCGCCCGGACCTTCCATGCCGTACACGCACATGTAGGCACCACCGATGCCCACCGAGTTTTCCGCGGTCCAGGTGCGGGCCGGGTTGTACTTGGTGGTCACCAGGCGGTGACGCGGGTCCAGCGGGGTAGCGACCGGGGCGCCGAGGTAAACGTCGCCCAGGCCCATCACCAGATAACTGGCGTCGAACACCGTACGCTGCACTTCATCGAGGTTCGGCAGGTCGTTGATGCGGCGGATGAACTCCAGGTTGCTTGGGCACCAGGGGGCATCCTTGCGCACGGTGGTCATGTATTTTTCGATCGCCAGCTGGCACGCCGGGTCGTCCCAGGACAGCGGCAGGTGGACGATGCGCGACGGTACTTGCAGGTCCTTGGCGGCGCACACGGCGTCCCATTCGCCGGCGACGATGCCGAGCAGATCCGCCAGCGACAGTTGCTCGGGCTGGTAGTGCACCTGCAGCGAGCGGATGCCCGGCGTCAGATCGATCACGCCGTGCAGGTTTTTGCTTTCCAGGGCTTGCATCAGGGCGTGGGCGCGAAAGCGCAGGACCAGATCGAGTTCGGGGGCGCCAATCTCGAGGAGAAGGTGCGTATCCCCCGACAACCTTGCGACCAGTCGTGTGTCCCCCTGACCCAGATCCATTACCACCGGCGACACCATCCCCTGTGGGAGCGGGCTTGCTCGCGAAAGCGGTGCTTCAGGCACATCAATGTTGACTGACACACCCTCTTCGCGAGCAAGCCCGCTCCCACAGTGATCCCATTTCAGGGCGAGGGTACGGGCGGTTTTGAGATCGACGGGATGGAACTGGACTTTGTCCCCGGCCTTGAGCTGTCCCAGCTGCCAAAGATCCGCCTCGATCACAGTCACCGGGCAGACGAACCCGCCGAGGCTCGGGCCATCCGGGCCGAGGATCACCGGCATGTCGCCGGTGAAATCCACCGCGCCGATGGCGTACGGATTGTCATGAATGTTCGACGGATGCAGCCCGGCCTCGCCGCCATCGGCGCGTACCCATTCAGGCTTGGGTCCGATCAGGCGCACGCCGGTGCGGCTGGAGTTGAAGTGCACTTCCCACTGCGTGGAGAAGAAAGTGGCGATGTAGTTTTCGGTGAAATACTCCGGCGCACCGTGGGGGCCGTAGATCACCCGGATCTGCCGCACCCCGGGCAACGCGCAGACCTGTTCTTCAGCCAGTTGTTGACCGGCGCTGTGGTCGCCCAGGGCGGGTACATGCAGCACGTCGCCGGTACGCAGGGCGCGACCGCCATGACCGCCGAACTGGCCGAGGGTGAAGGTGCTTTTACTGCCCAGATAATCCGGCACCTGCAGGCCGCCGCGCAGGCACAGATAGCTGCGCGCGCCGGCACCGGCAATCGTGCCCAGGCTCAAGGTGGCACCGGCCGGAACTAGCAGGGTGGTGTTCATCGACACCGCTTCACCGTTCAAACTCAGCGGGATCTGCGCGCCGGTGACGGCAACAACGGCCGCGCAATTGAAGCGCAATAACGGCCCGCTCATGGTGATTTCCAGCGCCGCCGCTCCTTCGTCATTGCCCAGCAAGCGGTTACCCAGGCGCAACGCACGACTGTCCATCGGTCCCGACGGCGGCACGCCGACCGCCCAGTACCCGAGGCGACCGGGGTAATCCTGAACGCTGGTCTGGGTCCCGGCGCTGAGCACCTCGAACGTGTTGGCCTGATACACCAGGCCTTCCAGGCAACGGGTCCACGGCTGGCCGCTGGCGAAAGGCGTATCGAGCAGGATCTGCCGCAGGTAATCGCGGTTGGTTTCCACGCCATACAGCAGGCTGGCACCCAGGGCCTGATGCAGATCGGCGCGCGCCTGTTCACGGCTCGGCGCCCAACAGATGACCTTGGCGATCATCGGGTCGAAAAACGGCGGAATCTCGCAGCCGGCTTCGACCCAGGTGTCGATGCGCAGTTGTATGCCATTGGCCGCAGGGAAATCCACGGCGGTGAGCAGGCCGGGGCTCGGTTGAAAATCGCGGCCCGGATCCTCGGCATACAAGCGCGCCTGAATCGCGTGGCCCTCGGGTTGCAGACCCTGACTCAACTCACCCAGCGGCGGCAGGTCACCGGCGGCCAGTTGCACCATCCAGCGCACCAGGTCGACGCCCCACACTTGCTCGGTGACGCCATGCTCGACCTGCAGTCGGGTGTTCACTTCCAGAAAATAGAAGCGCTGGTCTTCGCTGTCGAAGACGAATTCCACGGTACCGGCGCTGCGGTAGTTCACCGCCTTGGCCAGCTTGATCGCCGCCGCGCAGAGTTCTTCGGCCATGCCCTCGGGCAGGTTCGGCGCCGGGGTTTCTTCGAGCACTTTCTGGTTGCGCCGCTGCACCGAGCAATCGCGCACGCCGAGGGCAATCACTTCGCCTCGGCCATCGCCGAATACCTGCACTTCCAGATGCCGGGCGCGCTGGATGTACTTCTCGATGAACACCCCGGCGTCGCTGAAGTTGTTCTGGCCGAGGCGTTTGACCGCCTCGAAGGATTCGCTCAATTCGGTCGCGTTGCGGCATACACGCATGCCGATGCCGCCACCGCCGGCGGTGCTTTTGAGCATCACCGGGTAGCCGACCTGATCGCCGGCCGCCAAGGCAGCGTCGAGGCTGTCGAGCAGCTCGGTACCTTCGAGCATCGGCACGCCGTGTTGTTTGGCCAGGGCGCGGGCGGTGTGCTTGAGGCCGAATACCCGCAGCTGCTGCGCGGTCGGGCCGATGAAGGCGATGCCGGCGGCTTCGCAGGCTTCGGCGAACGCGGCGTTTTCCGAGAGGAAACCGTAGCCCGGATGGATTGCGCTGGCGCCGCTTGCGCGGGCGATGGCGAGAATCTTGTCGACCGCCAGATAAGTGCCAGCCGCCGCGCCTTCACCAAGGCTGTGGGCCTCGTCGGCTTGCAGGATGTGCAGGCTGGCGGCATCGGCTTCGGAGTACACCGCGACGCCTTGCACACGCAGTTCGCGCAGGGTGCGCAGGATGCGACAGGCAATGGCACCACGGTTGGCAATCAGGACTTTTTCGAACATGGCATAACCCCTGGAGGGGATGCGGGCCGTCCCGCAGTTTTTCTTGAGGCATCCGGGCCGTCCCGGATGAAAAATCAGAGTTCTTCAAACACCGCCGTCCCCTGTGGGAGCGGGCTTGCTCGCGAAAGCGCAGTGTCAGTCGACATCGATGTTGGATGTGACGGCCCCTTCGCGAGCAAGCCCGCTCCCACATTGGGAGTTGTGGTGGTTTTACTTTTTGAGGCACTGCCCAGAGCGGGCCTGGCACAGGGCAAAAAACCATTTACGCAACCGCGCTAATTTCAGTTCCATACCAGCAGCTCCGCAGGGGTGGGGTTGTAGGCGTTGCACGGGTTGTTCAGTTGCGGGCAGTTGGAGATCAGCACGATCACGTCCATCTCGGCACGCAAGTCGACGTATTTGCCCGGGGCGGATATCCCGTCTTCGAAGGTCAACCCGCCATCAGCGGTGACCGGCACGTTCATGAAGAAGTTGATGTTCGGCCCGATATCGCCCTTGCCCAGGCGACCGTCGTGGACACAGGCACGCAGGTAGTTGTCGCGGCAGCTGTGCATGTAGCGTTTTTCCAGGGCGTAGCGCACGGTGTTGCTCTCTTGCGCGCAGGCACCGCCGAGGGTGTCGTGACGGCCGCAGGTGTCGGCGACTATGGTCAGCATCGGCTTGCCGAGGTTGGAATACAGCACGCTGCCGGTGCTCAGGTACACGCTGTTCTGCCGGCGCAAGGTGCGCTGCACGTCATAGCGTTCCTTCGGGTTGGCGACGCTGTAGAACAGGGTGTCGACGGCCTGGTTGCCCTCCAGGTCGAGGATGCGCAAGGTCTGGCCGGCCTTGACCTCCATCAGCCAGGGTTCGCCGGCGGGGATGGTGGCGCGGTAGATCGCGGTTTCAGGCTGCTTGTGAACAGTGGCGATAGCGAGTGACATGGCAGCGATCCTCAGGCGAACAGACGGTCGGTGTTGATGAAGCCGCGCTCGTTTTCCGGGCGCGAAGTGCGGCAGTGTTCGGCGACGCTGGCGTCAGCGTTCATCCAGCTGAGCTTCAAGGGTTTGGGGGCGTATTGCGGTGACGGGGCCATCGGATGTTGCAGGGCGGTGAGCACCACCAGGGTGTCCATCGGCGCGTACAGCTCGATGTAGTCGCCGGCCCTGGAGTTGCCCTCGACGAAGTGAAAACGTCCGGCCTCATCGACGTTCACCCGGCTGAACAGGTTGAGTGTCATCAGCAGGTCGGACAGGCCCAGCCCCCACTTGCCCAGTTCCACCAGCAGGTTGTCGGTGCCGTTGCGGAAGAAGCCGTTGCGCAGTTCCTGATAGCGCCCTGCGCCGTATTTTTGCGCGACTTCTTCAGCGCAGAGCACGCCGCCCAGGCTGTCACTCCAACCGCAGGTGTCGGCCGTGATGGCAGCCAGCACGCGGCCCATGTCCGAGTACAGGCAATGGCCTGTCGTCAGCTTGGCGGTGTGTTGGCATTTGAGGCTGTCGGGCAGGTTCAGGCGCTCGGTTTTCTCGTTGGCATTGAGCAGCGTCAGGCTGACGTTGGCACCGCCGCGCAGGTCGGTCAGGCGCAATAGCTGGCCGCGTTTCAACACGAACGAACGGTGGCCGCCGCCGGGCAGCATTTCTTCGGCGAAGGGCGGGAACAGTTGGGTCGAATCAGTCATGGGCAAATTCCTCTCAAGCGATACGAAGCGTGCCCGCCAGCGGTGCCGGCAGGGCGTCGACGGCGGCACGGGTGGTGCGGCGGTCGCTGTTCAAAGGGATGTCGTAGGTGATGCGTGCGCCATAGGCGCCCGGGGCGTGCGGGTCGACGCGGACCTTGTCGAATACCATCAGGCGCGTGCCGAGGCTGAAGCCTTCGGACAGGTCATGGGTGACCATGAACACCGTCAGTCGGGTCTCGCGCCACAGCTCCAGCAGCAGGCTGTGCATGTCTTTGCGGATACCCGGGTCGAGGGCGCCGAACGGCTCGTCGAGCAGCAGTACCCGTGGTTTCATGATCAGCGCCTGGGCGATGGCCAGCCGTTGCTGCATGCCGCCGGAGAGCTGTGCCGGGTACTTGTCCAGCGAGTGGCCGAGGCCGACTTTGTGCAGCAGCACCGAAGCCTGTTCCCGGGCGTCACGTTTGGCGCTGCCGAACAGACGTCCAAGCAGCGGCGAGCGTGGCAGTTCCAGGCCGAGGGCGACGTTGTCCAGCACGCTCAGGTGCGGGAACACCGAATAGCGCTGGAACACCACGCCACGGCTGGCATCCGGTTCACCGGCCAGGGGCTGGCCGTCCAGCAGGATCTCGCCGCGACTGGCGCGCTCCTGCCCCAGCAGCAGGCGCAGAAAGGTCGATTTGCCACAACCGGACGCGCCGACCAGGGTGCAGAACTCACCCTCGCTGACGCTCAGATTCAAGCCTTCGAGCACTACCTGATCGGCGTATTGCTGCCAGACGTTTTTCACGGTGATAAAGCTCATGCCCGCGCTCCTTCGTACCAGGGGAACGCACGTTGGGTCAGGCGCTTGAGCCCCCAGTCCATCAACCAGGCGAGCAGGGTGATCCACACCACGTAGGGCACAATCACGTCCATCGCCAGGTAGCGACGCACCAGGAAAATCCGGTAGCCGAGGCCGTCGGTTGAGGCAATGGCTTCTGCGGCAATCAGGAACAACCACGCCGAGCCCAGCATCAGCCGCAGCGAGATCAGCAGGCGTGGCAGCAACTGCGGCAAGACCACCCGCAGCATCAGGGTCCAGGTCGAAGCGCCGAGGGTCTGGGCCTTGATCAGCAACTCGACGGGAATTTCCCGGGCGCGTTGCTCCAGGTCACGGGCGAGGCACGGGGTGATGCCGATCACGATCAGCATCACTTTCGACAACTCCCCGAGGCCGAAGACGATGAACAGGATCGGCAGAATCGCCAGCGGCGGCACCATCGACAGCACCGTCAGCAACGGCGACAACGGCGCGCCGAATAGCGGCAGCGTGCCGGCGGCCATGCCCAGGCACAGCCCGGCCAAAGCGCTGATGCCAAGGCCGATGGCCAGGCGGCGCAGACTGGAGGCGGTGTCCTGCCAGAGCAGGTATTCACCGGTGCGGCTGTCGGCGACAAAGGCCAGGCGTTTCACCGCGTCGGTCATCTGCACGGCGCTGGGCAGCAGCTTGTCGTTGGGGTTGTCCGCCAGTCGCTCGGCCGAGCCCAGGAAGTAGGCGAACAGCACGAGGGCGAACGGCAGGATCACCAACAGCAGGCGACTCGGGCGATCCGGGTGGCGATTGATCAGGCGCATGGCCAGGTCCTCTTCTTACAGCTTGGCGTCAGCGGCCATCTGCACGTAAGTCGGATCGAAGCGCAGCTTGAGGTTGCCCTTGTCGCCGCTGGTCACGCCGTTGGCGAAGGCCATGCCGACCGCGCTGGTGTCCTTGGCGCCTTCACCCAGCAAGCCGTGCTGGAAGGAAAATTCGGCGACCTTGCGCATGGTTTCCGGCAGTTGCTTGCTGGTGGAGAACGCGAGGGCTTCCTGGGGGGTGGCGAACAATTTGGTGGTGTCCAGTTGCGCCTGGAAACCGGCCAGGTCGGTGCCCGAGGCTTTGGCCATGTGTTCCAGGGCGGCTTGGCTGGCGGCGTTTTTCGCGTTCATCAACTCGACCACTTCGAACCAGGCGCCGGTCAGGGCTTTGCCCAGGGCCGGGTTGTCTTTGAGGGTGGCGCTGTTGACCACCATCATGTCCATGATTTCGCCGGGGATCTGGCTGGAGTTGAACACCTCGGTCACCGCAGGTTTGGCCTTGATATCCGAGAGCATCGGGTTCCAGGTAGTGACGGCGTTGACCTGATCGGTGTTGAAGGCGGCCGAGATATCGGCGTCGGAGGTGTTGACCACTTTCAGGTCTTTCTCGGTGAGGTCCACCGAATCCAGGGCCCGGGCCAGCAGGTAGTGGGAGACCGACAGCTCGACGAGGTTGACGTCCATGCCCTTGAGGTCGGTGATTTTCTTGCCTTCGCCCTTGAGCACGATGCCGTCGTTGCCGTTGGAGAAGTCGCTGACGATCAGCGCGGTGCTGTCGACGCCGCCGGCTGCGGGGATGGTCAGCGCGTCCATGTTGGTCATGGTGCAGCCATCGAACTGGCCGGCGGTGTACTGGTTGATCGATTCGACGTAGTCGTTGAGCTGCACGACATCGATCTTGATGCCGTACTTTTTCGCCCATTTGTCGACGATGCCCTGGCTGCCGGCATATTCCCAGGGCATCCAGCCGGCATAGATCGTCCAGCAGACGCTGAAGTGATCTTTCTGTGCGGCCTGGGACGAGAAGCTCACGATGGCGGCGAAGGCCGCGGCGAGCAGGGCGGGTAAACGAAGCTGGGACATGGTGGTTCTCCAGTTGATCAAGGGCGGACAGGAAGGCAGCGGCACCGCTAACGGTGGCTTTTCTCCCGGGCTTTTGTCCCGCCGTGTAACCTCAACTGGAGGTCGCCAACTCTCGGACCAGTCACTCGCGAAGCGAGCCGGAACCCTAGTCAGCCATTGCAAATTGTGGTGCCGCGAACCTGTGTGACTCCTGCACTGGCTTTGTTTAAGCGAGAGCCGTGCCAAGTCCGGTGGAAGGCTCTGGGACGGGCGGTGCGGGCATCAACGTGTTTAAGTGCCGGGGCGGCTTGCCTTGGAATGGTGCGTCAGTGCACTGAGATGCGGCGTGGCTGGCCGCTGATCCGAAACCTGCATGGATGAAAAACCTTTCATCGGCGAGGTGTTTCAACTTGTTGCGAGGGCGCACCAGGTCTCGAATTCGATGTCTGATATTTCGACAGTCACAGAACTATTGACTGCCGCCTGCCAGCGTCGCTGGTATGGCTCACTCGCGGTCCAGGAGGCCGCCATGCTCTGTCAAAAAAAGCTGCGCCGAATTCTACTGCTTGCAGTGTTGGGTTTGTCCCTGGGCGGATGCGTGCCTTATTACGATGGAGGAGACGGTTACTACAGGTCAGAGGTCTATACCTCGTCAGCGCCAAACTATTACACCGGCGGTAGCTATTACTCCAATGGTGGCGGCTACTACTCGCCGCCTGCCCGGTACTACGCTCCACCTGCACGGTATTACCAGCCCACGCCGCGCTACTACTCGCAGCCACGGGTCTATCAACCGGCTGGGCACTACTACCAGTCGCCGCGTCATACCCAACAGTCGCCGCGTTATTACCAGCAGCCGTCGCGGAGCGACTACCGGGCGCATCAGAATCGTGGGTGGGACGGCCATAACCGGAGTGGCTGGAACAATGATTCCGGAAGTCATGGCGCGGGCAATAATCACAGTAGTCGTGGCGGCCGCGCGGGCCGCGGCGGTAACCGTTAACTAACTGTTATAGCGATCCATTTGTGGGAGATTCTATGTTTGGGGGGAACCCCCAAGCATAGAATTTGGCTTGTATTCGCTTTGGTTTTTCATCAAGGCAAACAATACCCGAGCTAATTTTCTGGCAAGTATCACCAGCGCCTCAGTTCCTTTCAGACCTCGCGCCAAATAGCTTTGGTAGTAAGGTTTCCAGGTCGCAGAACGGCTTGCGGCCATGGCACTGTTATGAAATAGACGTCGAAACTCCGAGTCACCTCGTTTGGATAAGCAGCGTC
>NZ_LMLH01000006.1 GCF_001421885.1 Pseudomonas sp. Leaf48 | reverse complement strand
GCGCCGTCTGGTTATCACCCCGAACGACGGTAGTGAAAGGCCAGGCGCGGTTGCAGGGTGACTTCGTAGCGGGCTTCGTCGACCGACCCGGACAGGCGCTGGCAGCCGGTGATGCGGCCGTACAGGGTGCGCAGGGGTTTGGGTGGCTTGGGTTCGTCCCAGGACATCACCGGCCGCGTCGAGGGGTGGGCGTACAGGCTGAACTCGGCGTATTGGCCGATGAGTTTTTCCGCGCCGATGTCGAGGTCGCTGGCGGTGAATTCGATGCGGTAGAGGTAGGGTGCGAGGACGTCGAGGTGGGTGTCGAGTTGGTCGATCTTGAGTTTGTGGCGGCTGTGGTCGTAAAAAGTGCGCAGCGGATTGCTCATGCTCAGTCCTTCCTGGTCTGCGGGGGACGGGCAGAAAAGGCAGGGCTTTCACCCGGGTCCGGGGGGATGAAAGCATTGAAAAAACGGAGAAGAGACGAAATAGGATCCGTCTTATTCGCGCGTAGGAAGCGTCTGTAATTTGGAAACCCCCTGCATCGCCGTCGAGCAACCGCGAACTGGCCGAAAAGTCGACTGGCCTCGCGCCAGTCGATGGGTTACAAACATGTCCCTGCCCGAACCCATCATGGGAGACCAGTGCAATGAACCAATGGCCAGACACCCGCATTCTTGACCTGCTCGGGATCGAGCTGCCGATTATCCAGGCGCCCATGGCCGGCGCCACAAACTCGGCCATGGTGATTGCCGCGAGCAACGCCGGTGGCCTGGGCTCGATGCCCGCCGCGATGCTCGGCAGCGAGCAGTTGCGCGAGGAGTTGAAGACCATTCGCCAACACACCCGGCACCCGATCAACGTCAACTTCTTCTGCCACCCATCGCCACCGGCGGACGAGCAGCGGGCACAGGACTGGAAAAATCTGCTGCAACCCTACTATCAGGAACTGGGCGCCGATTTCGATGCACCAACGCCGGTCTCCAATCGCGCGCCCTTCGATGATGCGGCCTGCGCGATAGTCGAGGAGTTCCGTCCCGAAGTCGTGAGCTTCCACTTTGGTCTGCCGGACAAAGCCCTGCTGGATCGGGTAAAAGCCACGGGTGCGAAAGTGCTGTCGTCCGCCACCACCGTCGAAGAAGCGCTATGGCTGGAGCAGCACGGATGTGATGCGATCATCGCCATGGGGTATGAGGCCGGTGGGCATCGCGGGATGTTTCTCAGTGATGACCTGAGCAGCCAGGTCGGCACCTTCGCGTTAGTGCCGCAAATCGTCGATGCGGTGAAAGTGCCAGTGATTGCCGCTGGCGGTATCGCCGATGCACGCGGTGTTGCAGCGGCATTCATGCTCGGGGCGTCGGCGGTGCAAGTCGGCACGGCGTACCTGTTCACGCCTGAGGCCAAGGTCAGCGCCTCGCACCATAAAGCCTTGCGCACGGCTCGTGAAAGCGAGACAGCGCTCACCAACATTTTCACCGGTCGCCCGGCCCGGGGGATTCTCAATCGGGTGATGCGCGAACTCGGCCCCATGAGCGCCAAGGCCCCGGCCTTCCCGCTCGCCGGCGGCGCGCTGATGCCTCTGAGGGCCAAGGGCGAGGCCGATTTCAGCAATCTGTGGGCCGGACAGGCATTTACCCTCGGCGCTGAACTGACCTCGGCAGAACTGACCCGGCATCTGGCCGATGAAGGCCTGGCCAGATTGCTCCGTCGTTAAGTGATCCCCGCTGTAGCAGCTGCCGTGGGCTGCGGCAGCTGCCGTGAAGTTGCTCATCAACGAAGATTCCACGTTCCGTTTGCAGCTTATTCGCTATATATTCTTGTACATAGCGATCCCCCACTTGCTGCAATTGTCTACGACGGAGCCGGTTCATGACCATTCGTGCCTCACGTTTTGCCCCTGCCTGTCTGGCGAGCCTTATCGCCGTATTCGCTTTCGGCTCTGCCCAGGCCGACGAAGTCCAGGTCGCGGTAGCGGCTAACTTCAGCGCGCCAATCCAGGCCATCGCAGCCGACTTCGAAAAAGACACCGGGCACAAACTGGTCACCTCCTTCGGGGCAACCGGGCAGTTCTCCACCCAGATCAAGAATGGCGCGCCATTCGAGGTGTTCCTTTCGGCGGATGACACTACCGCGCAAAAGCTCGAAGCCGAAGGCGACGCGGTCAAGGGCTCGCGCTTCACCTACGCCATCGGCACCCTGGCCCTGTGGTCGGCCAAGGAAGGCTACGTCGATGCCAAGGGCGAGGTACTGAAAAACAATGAGTACCAGCACCTGTCCATCGCCAACCCGAAAGCCGCGCCGTATGGCCTTGCAGCCACTCAGGTACTGGCCAAACAGGGGTTGACCGACAAGGTCAAGGACAAGATCGTCGAAGGCCAGAACATCACCCAGGCCTACCAGTTCGTCTCCACCGGCAACGCTGAACTGGGCTTCGTCGCCTTGTCGCAGATCTACAAGGACGGCAAGATCACCAGCGGTTCGGCCTGGATCGTTCCGGCCAGCCTGCACGACCCGATCAAACAGGACGCGGTGATCCTCAACAAGGGCAAGGACAACCCGGCGGCCAAAGCTCTGGTTGAGTACCTCAAGGGTCCGAAAGCCACCGCTGTCATCAAGTCCTACGGTTACCAGATCTAAATGTCCCTCTCGAGTGCCGATTTTTCCGCCATCTGGCTGACCCTGAAACTGGCGTCCCTGACCACCTTCATCCTGCTGCTGATCGGCACTCCGATTGCGTTGTGGCTGTCGCACACGCGCTCCTGGTTGCGCGGCCCGGTCGGGGCGATTGTCGCCCTGCCTCTGGTGCTGCCGCCCACGGTGATTGGCTTCTATCTGCTGCTGGCGCTGGGCCCTCACGGGTTCATCGGCCAGTTCACCCAATCACTTGGGCTTGGCACCCTGACTTTCAGTTTTGCCGGGCTGGTCATCGGCTCGGTGTTGTACTCGATGCCGTTTGTGGTCCAGCCGCTGCAGAACGCCTTTTCCGCGATCGGTACCCGCCCCCTGGAAGTGGCGGCAACCTTGCGCGCCAATCCATGGGACACATTTTTCAGCGTAACCCTGCCCTTGGCCCGCCCCGGTTTCATTACTGCAGCCATTCTCGGTTTCGCCCACACCGTCGGTGAATTCGGTGTGGTGCTGATGATCGGCGGTAACATTCCCGACAAGACCCGCGTGGTTTCAGTGCAGATCTACGATCACGTCGAAGCCATGGAATACGCCCAGGCCCACTGGCTGGCCGGGGCGATGCTGGTGTTCTCGTTCATTGTCTTGCTGGCGCTGTACTCCAGCCGTAAAACCAAAGCAGGCTGGAGCTGACCGATGATTGATGTGCGTCTGAAACTGGATTATTCAGGCTTCGCCCTGGAGGTCGACCTGCAGCTGCCGGGCCGTGGCGTCACCGCGCTTTACGGCCACTCGGGTTCGGGCAAGACCACCTGCCTGCGTTGTATCGCCGGCCTCGAACAGGCCAGCCAGGGTTTCGTCCAGGTCAACGGAGAAGTCTGGCAAGACAGCGCCAGGAAGATATTCGTCGCGCCGCATAAACGTGCCCTCGGCTACGTGTTCCAGGAAGCCAGCCTGTTCCCGCACCTGTCGGTGCTGGCCAACCTGGAGTTCGGCCTCAAGCGCATCCCCAGGCACCAGCGCCGGGTGGATATGGCCCATGCCACCGAGCTTTTGGGCATCAGTCAGTTGCTCGACCGCCATCCACAACATCTGTCTGGCGGAGAGCGCCAGCGCGTTGGCATCGCCCGGGCCTTGCTCACCAGCCCGCAGTTGCTATTGATGGACGAACCACTGGCCGCCCTGGATGCCCGGCGTAAAGGTGAAATACTGCCTTACCTGCAACGGTTGCACGATGAACTGGAGATCCCGGTGCTCTACGTCAGCCATTCCCAGGATGAAGTGGCGCGCCTGGCCGACCATATCGTCCTGCTCAGCGACGGCAAGGCCCTGGCCAGCGGCCCTATCGGCCAGACCCTGGCCCGTCTCGACTTGCCGCTGGCTCAGGGGGACGATGCCGGCGTGGTGATTGAGGGGCACGTCAGTGCCTATGACGCCAACTACCAACTGCTGAGCCTGCAATTGCCCGATTGCGCGCTGAGCATTCGCGTGCCGCACACCCGGATGGAAGTAGGCCAGTCGTTGCGCTGCAAGGTACAGGCGCGAGACGTCAGCCTGAGCCTGCACAGCGTCGAGCAGAGCAGCATTCTCAATCGCCTGCCGGTCACGGTGATCAGCGAAATGAATGCCGACAACGCCGCCCATGTCCTGATTCGCCTCGACGCCGCGGGCACGCCACTGCTCGCGCGCATCACCCGCTATTCCCGCGACCAGTTGGGCCTGCATCCCGGCCAGTCCCTTTGGGCACAGATCAAGGCGGTGGCGGTACTGGCGTAAATCCGTTGGCACCACTGCATCGGCGCGGGGTCAATGCCTGTAACGGCCCCTGATTCCCTGCCAAGGACATTCGCCATGCCCGATGCGCTGCCCCCTGACCTGCACTATGTCGATGACACCCAGCCGGGCATCACCCGCAAAAAACTGCGTGGCAAGTTCTGCTATTTCGACCCCGCAGGCCAGCGCATCAGCGACCCCGACGAAATCAAGCGCATCAACGCCCTCGCGGTGCCGCCGGCTTACACCGATGTGTGGATCTGTACCGATCCGCGCGGGCATCTGCAAGCCACGGGCCGCGATGCCCGGGGGCGCAAGCAATACCGCTACCACTCACGCTGGCGGGAAGTGCGTGACGCCGATAAGTACATGCGCCTGCGCGACTTCGGGCTGGTCTTGCCGAGAGTGCGCAAACAACTGGAGGCCCTGCTGGCGGCGCCGGGTTTCAGCCGCGATAAAGTCATGGCCACGGTCATCACCCTGCTCGATGCCACGCTGATCCGCATCGGTAACAGTCAATATGCCCGGGATAACCGCTCCTATGGGCTGACCACCTTGCGCAGCCGCCATGTGGAAATCAATGGCAGCGCCATCCTGTTCCAGTTCCGCGGCAAAAGCGGCGTCGAGCATCAGATCACCGTCAAAGACCGGCGGCTGGCGCGGATCATCAAACGCTGCCAGGAGATCCCCGGACAAAACCTCTTCCAGTACCTGGATGAAAACGGTGAACGGCACACCGTCAGCTCATCCGACATCAACAGCTACCTGCAAACCCTCACCGGCGCCGATTTCACCGCCAAGGATTATCGCACCTGGGCTGGCAGTGTTCTGGCTCTGGCCATGCTGCGCAAGCTGCGCTGGGAAGCTGAATCTGAAGCAAAACGGCATGTGGTGGAAATGGTCAAGGACGTCGCCAGGCAACTGGGCAACACCCCGGCGGTCTGCCGCAAATGCTACATCCACCCGGCCGTGCTCGATGGCTTCCTGCTCGGGTCACTCCACCAGTTGCCCCGGCCGCGTGCCCGCAAGGGGCTCAAGGCTGAGGAAGTGGGGCTGGCAATGTTCCTGGAGGGCATGCTCGCGGCCTCGGACCCGACGAATTGAACTGTGTATTTTTTGCACGATCAGTAATGGCTTCTATAGTTGATCTGAACAGGAACCCGCTGCGGAGACGCCATGGAAGACATTTTCGTCGTCAAGCGTTGCAACAAGATCATTATCCATGGTCGCAGGACCGGCGAATCCGGTCATCTGCCACCGGACGCGGCTGTCTGGTACCGCATTTGCGATACCCGCACCCAGGGTTTCATCGGTGACGGCTATGACCTTGAAGAAGACGCCCAGTCTGCCTGCCGGCAACTGAACGCCAAGTCACAGGTGTCAGCCCGCCAAAGCTGACGAGCTGTTGCCGGTCTATACTGCAAATGCTGCTTTCCTTCTGTAGGAGCGAGCACGCTCGCGATGGAGGTGAGAGCGACGCGGGCATTCAGGGTTCCCGCGTTATCGTTGACGTCCATCGCGAGCATGCTCGCTCCTACAGAACAGAACAGAACAGAACAGAACAGCAATAAGCCCCCGGGCTATTTGATGCCACACCCAGGTTTCTTAAACGGAGGTGTTTCCCATGTCCGAAAAAGAGTCCATCACCACTCTGCTTACCCTGCTTGACTCCCGTCAGGCCCGCCTCGCAGCGGCCTGCAAGGAAATCGCCGACTGGGTCGATCACCAAGGCGGGCATCCAACCGCCCTGAGAATTCGTGATCGCCTGAACGACATCGAAAAAGATACGCCGCTCATCCGACATACGCTGTCATCGCTGAAACCGGTCGACCGGCCGCTGCCCCGGTTCAGATGATTGCTGCCTGGAGGATCGTGTCAGCACACGACCTGATTCAGGTCACATGAACGGCGACGTCAGGGTCACCCTGCTTCTGGCTGCCTGATCGACTTTCGCATATCCCCCACCCGGCCTGGCGCCGGGATTTTTCGTTGGAGTAATCCAATCGAACGTCAGCGCCCGCGTGAGGTCAACCGATCACACGTCGCACAGGAGACGTTTCGATGGTCACTCACTTCAAAGTCAGCGGACACTTGGCCTGCGGTCACAAAGGCAGCAATCTCACATCGACCCAGGAACTCAATCGAGTGAAGTGCAGAAGCTGCCGCAACACCGATGCCTACAAAGAGGCACGCAAAGCAGAACGCAGTGCTACCCGTCGTGCGGCCCGCAAAGCCAAAGCCGTCCACACCGCCAACGACTGGCGAACCGCCTGGATCGAACGCCTGACCGCCATTTCCGGCCTGAACAGGTTGCCTCGGGGTTTCAGCGGTCAACCCTTCGTCTAACCGTATGCATGGCAGGACTCAACTGGAGAGGAAAATCATGAACACTGCAATTCTCCTCGTCATCGCCAGCCTGAGCCCTGCCTTGGCGATGGCTCAAGGTTGCGATGTCATCACCCGCTCCCAAAGCCCCTCGGTGCCGGTAATCGAAAGCCACACCTGTTATGAGTACGAAGGCATGCCGGTGGATGCGATCGACTGGTCCTGCAGCAACGAAAGCAAGGAAATGCTCAGCAACACCAAGAAACCCGTCGAACAGTGCGCCGACCACTACCAGGCCACCTGCCTCGCCACCTTGACCCAGGAGTCCCTGGCCAACCCTCAATCGACAAGCAAGGACAAGAACAGCAAGTCCCTCAACATCCCGGACAATGCCCAGGTCACCACCTATTACTACAACGCTGAAAATCTCGCGCAGTCGAAAATCGATTGTGAAACAGGCGGTGGTAGCTGGAAGGCGAAATAGCCGTCTTACGATAGGCTGGGGTCACGCGGATTGATGTCCGACGCACTGCATTGGCGACAAGCAACTTCCTCGGCTAGGGTCACTTTCGTATTGAACTGCGGCCCCCTATTGGCACGAGCATCAAGGAGGAATCAATGTCATCCATTCGTAGAGCCGAACAAACCTACCGCCAGTGGTCCAGCCCAATCCTGCTTGAACTCAAGGAACGAGAGCATCAACTGGAACCGTCGGATCGCCAGGCGCTGCAGAATATTCTGCTGGAGAGAAGGCTGATCAGCACTGGGAGTCTACCTGGCAGCCACCAGAGCAAGGCTGATTAGGGATTCTGACAAACAACCCATGCTGTTCTTTCCGTTTGGCTTCTGTTGTGCCGATGACTCCCCTGAACGTGTGGAACATCTTTTTTATACATGTTCCGGCACTGCCTGATGTACCTCCACCCGTGTTGCGCAGAGCCTATGCAGGGCTCTGCCGATACAATTATATATTTTTGATCATTATTAACTTTTCTACGCTATCGAACTGGCCTCTAATAGGGCACTCTCCACGGCTGTTCGTGGGCTATGCTCGGCGGCGCCAACGGCACAGCAGGCGCAGTGAGATGTGCACATAAATAGCCTCTTTATCTCGTACAGCTCGCAGAGCGCTATGACTGCGGCCGGTTCCTTCTGATAGATAACCTCAACAGATGACCTTATGAAAGACCCCATTCGTTACGCCGACTATTTGCATAGGGTCGGAGCCCGTCGCCGCGAAATTCCCATGCGTGAACTGGTATCGGCCCCGGTACGCGATGCCGATGGCCGCTGGCAGGCCGCCCCGCACAAAGCTGCGAAATTGCGTGCAGGCGAGGTCGTCGCCATCCTCAAGCCGTATCTCAGCGTGCGGCTAATGGAGCAGGTTCGCGCCGTGGTGCCGCTGGCCCTTTACCTGGTGCTGTTCCAGATCATCATCCTGCGCCAGTTGGTTGAGGACTCGCTGCTTGTCGCCGGCGGCCTGTTTGCCGTGATCGTCGGACTGATGCTGTTCATGGAAGGCTTGAAGCTCGGCCTGATGCCATTCGGCGAAGTCATCGGCAGCAACCTTCCACGCAAGTTATCCCTGCCCGTGGTGTTACTGGTGACCCTGCTGCTGGGCATCGGGGTGACTTTCGCTGAACCGGCCATCGGCGCGCTGCGTGCCGCCGGGCAGAACGTTTCCGCAGAGCGCGCGCCTTATCTCTGGGCGATACTCAACCAGTGGACCAGTGAGCTGGTCCTGGTGGTCGGGGCCAGCGTCGGCCTTGCCGCAGTCATCGGGACGCTGCGCTTTCTCTACGGCTGGAGCCTGAAGCCGCTGATCTACATGTCCCTGGCCCCTGTTCTGCTGCTGACGGTGTACATGAGCAGTGATCCTGAGCTTGCAAAAATCATTGGCCTGGCCTGGGATGCCGGCGCGGTCACCACCGGGCCGGTCACTGTACCGCTGGTGCTGGCGCTGGGCATCGGCATTGCAGCTGCCGCAGGCAAAGGCGGTTCAGGGCTGTCCGGGTTCGGCATTGTCACACTGGCCTCACTGTTTCCCGTCGCCGGGGTCATGCTGCTGGGTCTGTACGTGTCCGCTATTTCCTCGCCGGCGGAGATCATCGCTGCGGCCCAGAGCGCAACCGGCGCCGGACAACTGGCAGCAGACTGGCACAGGGTCAGCCCCGGACTGGAGATCGTTTCGGGGGTGCGGGCCATCGTGCCTCTGGTGATATTCCTGCTGATAGTGCTCAAACTGCTGCTGCGCCAGAGTCTGCCGCGGCGCAACGAGATCTTCCTCGGTATCGGCCTGACCGTGGTGGGCATGTGCGTGTTCAACCTCGGGCTGACCTACGGCCTGTCGAAACTGGGAGGCAGTGCGGGCTCGCTGATCCCGGCGGCATTCATGCAGACTCCCGGCGTGGACGACTCCCCTCTTTACATGTACGAGGTGGGGTTGGTACTGGCCCTGGTTTTCGCCTGGGTGCTCGGGTACGGCGCAACCGTCGCCGAACCCGCGCTGAATGCGCTCGGCGTCACCGCCGAGACCCTCACCAACGGGTTTATCCGCAAGCGCAGCCTGATACGCGCAGTATCGATAGGCGTCGCCTGCGGTATTGCCGTGGGCGTGGCCAAGCTGGTGTTCGACCTGCCACTGGTGTGGCTGGTAATACCGCCCTACCTGCTTGCTGCGGTGCTCACGGTCTTTTCGAGCGAAGAGTTCGTCAATGTGGCCTGGGATAGCGCCGGCGTTACCACGGGGCCGATCACCGTGCCGCTCGTTCTGGCCATGGGCCTGGGGCTGGGCAACGCCACCAACGCGGTCGAGGGTTTTGGCATTCTGTGTATGGCATCGGTCGGCCCTGTCATCAGCGTCATGCTCCTCGGGCAGTGGGCGCGCTTGCAGTTGTGGAGACAGGCAACGGCCACCACGCAACAGCCGGCGAATCAATTATTGAGCAGCGGAGAAGCTGGATGAAAGCTGAAGGGATTACCTACCTGACTGACGTTGCACTGATCACCTGCATTGTCGCCGTCGGGCGCGCAGACGTTGTGATTCGTGCGGCACAAGGCATGGGCGCGCCAGGCGCCATCGTCTACCACGCCAACGGCATTGGCCCCCGTGAGCGGCTTGGCCTGCTCAGCATCGCCATCGATGCGGAGAAAGAAGTGGTCAGCCTGCTGGTGGCTGCCGAGTACCAGGATGCGGTTCTTGAGGCCATCTACCACGCCGCCGACCTGGGTGTTCCCGGCGCCGGCATGATCTATGCGACACCGGTGGAAAAAGTGGCCACCTACATCCCCCGTGAAACGCTGGAACAAGGGAAAGCCTCGTGAGCATGGCGAACGCGGCAATACCGGGCGGGGCGGCAAAACTCATCACCTGCATATTGCCCGACGACGGCACGGAACGCAGGCTGTTGCTCCTGCTGCAAGAGGCGCATGGCATTACCCGCGCGGACAGCGTCAGCTGCCGTGGCGTGGCCGTATTGCAGGCCGCCAAGGCACGCGGCAACGAAGTGCCGGAGGCGGTGCTCTCCCGGGTGGTCAACGTGGTGGTGGATGAAGCCGAAGCCGAAGCGGTGTTCGACTTCATCTGTGTACATGCCGGACTGACTGAACCTGGCAGAGGCGTGATGTACATGGTTGCGCTGAACTTCGCCACGCCAATGACGATGCCTGCGGCCGCCTTCCCTGCCGTTTAAGATCAACGCAAGTCAACACGCCCTCGAAGCAGCTCCATCATGGAGCTGCCAAACCGGATTGAGCGGCGCGGTTCGACAAGCCGGCAGAAGCGCTGCAGAGCAGAACGCCGACTGCGATCACCCAAGCGCCCGTTTCGAGCGACGCAAGCGTAGCCAAACCACCCCGAGCAACAGCAACGGCACCCCCAGGCTGAGCCACGACAAAAGGTCATAGACCTCATCGCCGATCAATGCCGATATCAGGCCAAACAGACTCAATAGCGCCACGAGCAGTGGCCAGCGGAATATCATCCAGAGCCCGCGCCTCATGCCCTGCCCTCCGTCTCAAGGTCGCTGGTCTGAAGTTCGGCCAGGCGTTTTTCCAGCGGTACCTTGCGTCGTCCCAGCCAGAGGTACAGACCGCTACCCAGGACGACGATGGTGATGATGTCGAGCAGTGTCCAGATGATCTTCAACGGCAAGCCGCCATAGTCGCCGAAGTGCAACGGTTGCGAGACCAGCAAGGTTTTCACGTACAGAGGCATCTCGCGCATATCGGTCAGCTCACCGGTGCTGGCATCCACCAGGGCGGGCTTGAGCAAACGTGCTGTCAGTGGCGTAGTCCCACGCATGAACACCGCGTAATGATGCTGGCTGCTGAACTGGGTACCGGGAAATGCGATGAAACTCGGCTCCATGCCCGGCGCCGCGTTACGCGCAGTTTGCAACGCGTTGTGCAACGAGCCGAGACCCTTGAGCGGCGGTGCGTCAACGTAGGGCGCGGTCATCTCTGCCAGTTGGCCACTCTGCCACATGCCAAGTATCGGCAGCGCCAGCGTATTGATGACACCGGTGGCGCCAACCACCAGGACCCAGGCCAGGGTGACGACCCCGAGCACATTGTGCAGGTCCAGCCATTTCAGTCGTGAACTGCGCCCGCTACGCACGGTGGCAAAGTCCAGCTTGCGCATGAACGGTGTGTACACCACCACGCCGGAAACCAGCGAGGCCACCAGCAGCAACCCCATCAAACCGAGGAACAGATAGCCAGGCAGACCGAGGAACAAATCGGTATGCAGGCGAAACATCAGAGTCATGAAGCCATCGTCCGGTGGCTCTGGCGCAAACAACTCGCCGGTGCGCGTATCGAACGGCTGAACGTGAGCTTCAAGCGGCGGTGGCACCAGGGTCGGTGCAGTGATCACCGCACCCAGGGGGTCTTGCGGATCGAAACTGACGAATCGCACGACCTCACCCGGCCGTGCCGCCAGTGCACCGGCGATAACCTTGTCGTAGTCGATCTGTGGTGAATCGGCGGTAAGCGGACGCAGTTCCGGGTGCGGCTCGAAATAGTGCTCGATCTCTTCATGAAAGATCAGCGGCAACCCCGTCAGACACAGCAGCAACAGAAAGACAGTGGAGATCAGGCTGGTCCACTTGTGGACCAGGTACCATTTACGCAAGGCTCGGGCAGTCATATTCGGTTCTTTCCTGAAAATTCCACGATTGCCGAGAGTTGCAACATACGGCCGGCGTGCGGGCACACAAGACAATTGGCATAGCGCCAGTCTGGCTGTTTGCGCTCGCCGCATATTTGGGAATGCGTCGCATTATATCCGGGCGTTTTATCCACTACAAGCCATGGGCCATCATCGCCAGGCCAGACCACTACGAAAGTTTCCAATCCAGAGGTAGATTCCCAGCGCCGGGCCATACTGACGGGTTCAGTGGTAGTGGCCGCAAGTTTGTTGGTACCGCTATCCAGCTTTAGCGAATGGACGCAAGCCGCTGATACGCACAGTGCAACCCAACACACATCCGATCATCAGGAGATGCACGCCATGAACTTCATTACCACCAAAGACGGCACCCGGATTTTTTACAAGGATTGGGGCCCGAAAGATGCGACGCCCATTGTGTTTCACCACGGCTGGCCATTGAGCGCAGACGACTGGGACAACCAGATGATGTTTTTTCTGCTCAAAGGCTACCGCGTGATCGCCCACGACCGCCGGGGTCATGGGCGTTCGACCCAAACCTGGGTGGGCAACGAAATGGACACCTACACCGCCGACGTCATCGAGTTGACCGATGCACTCGACCTTAAAGGTGCGATCCATGTCGGCCATTCGACTGGTGGCGGAGAAGTGGCGCGTTACACTGCACGGGCCAAACCAGGTCGGGTTGCCAAAGCGGTCCTGATCAGCGCAGTACCGCCGATTATGGTGAAGTCAGAGAAGAACCCCGGCGGCTTACCGCTGGAAGTGTTCGACGGCTTTCGGGCGGCGCTGGTCGCCAGCCGCGCGCAGTTTTACGTGGACGTGCCGTCGGGGCCGTTCTACGGATTCAATCGACCGGGCGCCAAGGTTTCCCAAGGCGCAATCGACAACTGGTGGCGGCAAGGCATGATGGGCGGTGCAAAAGCTCACTACGATTGCATCAAGGCGTTTTCCGAGACCGACTTCACCGAAGATCTGAAGGCGATTGAGGTGCCGACACTGGTGATGCATGGCGATGACGACCAGATAGTGCCGTATGCCGACTCTGCGCCGCTTTCGGCCAAACTATTGAAGCACTCCACGCTCAAGACGTACGCGGGTTTTCCTCATGGAATGCCAACAACTCATGCGGATCAGATCAACGCTGATCTGTTGGCATTCATCCGCGGTTGAGCACTCACGGCACGACGGCGCGCTGAGCGCCGTCGGTGTCGGTGTAGGAGGAAATTCAGTAGCTGCCTTGCCTCGGGCCCTCCGCCGCCAGCTTCTGCGCTTCTTCAATCAGCAGAGGAGCGCCCACCGCCATGCTGTGGATGCCCAGCACCGAGGTCAGCTGCAACACTGCAAGCACTTCCTCTACGCTGACGCCAAGCTCCAGGGCCTTGCGGATGTGACGGCGTACGCCCGGAGCGTACAAATGAGTGCAAGAGGCGTCGACAGCGATCGAGATCAATTCGACAGTCTTGGGGTCCAGCACCTCTTTATGCATGGGGTGCACGGCCATGGAGAGGAATTTCTCGATCCACTCGGCATCCAGTTCGGCCATGGTGCTCCAGGCTGGATTCCAGTTGCCGGCTTCGCGCATGGCATCGCAGGTTGGCGTGGTTGGCGTGCTCGGCTTGGGCTGATTCAGCGGCATGGACAGTTCCTTTATTATTGTTCGTCGTTGAACCCACTGTAAGGTCACTTTGCTGATTCGGGTTGACCGATCGGGACATGAACTTGACATTTCGGGACATCGGCCTGCTAAGCTGGTCACTGTTTCGCAATGGAAATCACCTATGAGCGGTCTTGTTCGCAGTGCCAGCCTGACCAACTACGTGGAAGTGGCGCGCTCGTTTGATGTTGACCATCTGCAGCAGTTGCGCCTCGCCGGCCTCCATCCACGATGCCTGCTCGAACCGGATTTGAAGATCCCTACCGACGCCGTAGCGCAACTGCTGGAAAGTTCTGCGCGCGAGGCCGGTGTCGACGATTTTGGTTTGCGCATGGCGCAAACTCGCAAGCTCTCCAATCTGGGCCCCCTGGCACTGCTATGGCGCGACGAGCCAACCATCCGCTCGGCCTTGCACGCGTTTCGCGACTTCCTCTACCTGCACAATCAGGGGCTGGTAATGAATATCGAGGAAAGCGGCGGCGTCGTGGTCTTGCGCATGGAGCAAGTCACATTGGGCAACGTGTCGGTCCGTCAGACGACTGAGTTGTCCATTGCGGTGACCCACCGCCTGCTGAAAACCTTGCTGGGTAATCACTGGCATCCATCCATGGTTTGCTTCCGTCACGCTGCGCCGCTCGACGACAGCCGACACCGGCGAGTGTTCGCCACTTCGGTCCAGTTCAACAGCCTGATGGATGGCATCGTTTGTCGCAGTACTGACTTCGACACGGCACTGCCAAGCGCCGATCCGGACATGGCGCGTTATGTTCATCAGTATCTGGACAGCATCCGCGAAGAATCCCGGACCGCGTTACTTGAACAGGTGCGCCAGATGATCTGGATGCTCTTGCCCACGGGCCGTTGCTCGGTAGAGCAGGTTGCGGCCAACCTGGGCTTTGACAGGCGTACGCTGCATCGCAAGCTGGCACTGGAAGGTGAAACATTTTCTACTCTGTTGGACCAGGTACGTGCCGAGTTGGCAATGCGCCACCTGGCACATTCCAACCACCCTTTGGGCGAGATTGCCGGTGTCCTGGGGTTTTCAGAACTCAGTGCCTTCTCTCGCTGGTTCAGTCGGCACTTCGATTGCAGTCCCTCCAACTGGAGAGCGCGTCAGGCCAGTTGCAAACCTGGATCGCGCCCCAGGCAAGGCCCGCCTGGTTTCCCGTAGATCCGCACAGGGATGGACCGCTTTTCGGCCGGGAGTCACCCTGCACCGATCTGGACTGCTGCCATGTGGACCTGTTCATCGCAATTATTTTCGAGATTGCCGAGGCCGTAGCTCATGGCCGCGCTCATCGCCAGAGCGCTCGCCCTGGCTGCCTGCGCGAAGATCGAGCAGATAACACTGACACAGATGCAGAACAATCATGACAGTAGCGTAGGCGCAGTACTCGGCGGCCTTGGCGGAGTCGGAGTCGGAGTCGGAGTCGGCGTCGGCGTCGGCGTCGGCGTCGGCAGCCTGATCGGTCGCGGCACCGGGCGCCCTCATCATTTACGACTCGCGCAGGATTCAACGGTGTAATGAGCCCCCATTAGCCTCCTGGCTAATTTCGACCCTCGGACGATACACAAACATCACGTCAATACCGACCTCGACGGCATCGCTGGCTCGCCGATCAACCTGCGCCGCGAGCAAATTGGAACCGTGTCTATCGGCTTGAACAAAATCCGTCCAGCGAACACGCCATGAACGCCTCGGCCGCAGGTGTTGGAGACGTGGACCACAGCGCATAGACACAGCGCCCAGGTGCATCGCTCACAGGGATCGCTACCATTTCGCGTAACCCTTGCGCGATGGTGGCTGGTACCAAGCCAATGGCCAGACCACGGCGGACGAATTTTTTCACCAGGTCCATGCTATCGACCTCGAACTGCACACGGTGATGGAGGCGCTGCGCCATGAACGCTTCGTCTGTCTGGCGCCGTGCACTGGTGCCGGAAGGAAAATCCACCAGAGGTTCCTCCACCAGGTCGGTCAGCGACACTAAAGTGCTCTTCGCCAAGTGGTGACTCTGCGGCACCACGACGACTAATTCCTCTTCAGCCAGCAAGCGCCATTGCACTCCTTCCAGGCGTACTCCCGGCCAAAACCCGACAAAGGCGATATCCAGGCGGCGTTGCCGCACATCGTCAAGAAGCGTTTCGCTCTGGGCCACCCTCAAGCGGATGTCCACCTGATCGAATCGCTGATGGAACTGCCCTAAGCATTCGACCAGATCGAGGGAGGTCAGTGACGAAATTGTTCCTATCGATAAGGCGCCACGCACCTCTCCACACGCTGCTGCCACGTCATGGGCCACTCGCTGTGCGGCATCGAGGGCAATTCGTGCACTGCGCACAAACGCTTCGCCGGCGGGCGTAAGGCTGACGCGCCGCGACGTTCGCTCAAACAGCTTCGCTCCCAGTTGCCCCTCCAGGCGTGCCACCTGATGGCTCAGGGCCGACTGCACGGTGTGGCAGCGTTCGGCGGCCAGGGTAAAGCTGCCTTCCTCGGCCACGGCCAGCGCATATTCCATTTGCTTAAGGTTCATGAGTATCTTGTTTTACGATCAATCGGATCTCAACAATACATTGGTGTCATACATACGCGCTATTGATACTGGCCGCCTCACTATTCCAAGGAGGTTTGTATGTCGCAGACTCGCCCGCTACTCAGTCGCGGATTGACGTTCCTGATGGCGACCGCTACCGGTCTGGCCGTGGCCAGCAATTACTACGCGCAGCCTTTGCTGCACACCATTGCCGCAGAGTTTGGCCTGGAAACCCGCGATGCCGGACTCATCGTCATCGCCGCTCAACTGAGCTATGGCGCAGGCTTGTTTTTCCTGGTGCCGCTGGGCGATCTACTGGAGCAACGGCGCCTGGTTGTACTCATGACAATCCTCAGCGCCCTGGGCCTGCTGCTCAGTTGGGCGGCACCGAGTGTTGGCTGGCTGATTCTGGGCACCACCCTGACAGGGCTGTTTTCAGTGGCGGCACAGGTTCTGGTGCCCATGGCTGCCAGCATGGCCGAGCCCGAACGTCGTGGGCGCGTAGTCGGGACCATGATGAGCGGTCTATTGCTCGGCATTTTGCTGGCGCGCACGGTAGCGGGCGGTCTCTCGACCTTGGGTGGGTGGCGGAGCATCTACCTGGTGGCGAGTGCCTTGATGCTGATATGCGCAATCACCCTATGGAAGGCATTGCCACCGCGTCGCCAAACGGTCCAGATGAGCTACCTGCAATTGCTTGGGTCGGTACTGCAATTATTCATCGATGAACCGGTGCTGCGCTTGCGAGCCGGATTGGGGATGCTCAGCTTTTGTCTGTTTGCGTTGTTCTGGACACCCTTGACGTTTCTTTTGGCGAATGCACCCTATGAGTATTCCGATGCCACGATTGGCCTGTTCGGGTTGGTGGGAGCAGCCGGAGCATTGGGGGCCTCGCTAGGGGGACGCCTGGCGGATCAAGGTAAAGGACTACTCACCACATTCGTTGGTTTGGTGGTGTTGCTGTTGGCCTGGGTGCCGTTGTTGTGGGCCAAAGAATCGTTGATTGCGTTGTTGGTTGGCGTAGTGGTTTTGGATCTGGCGGTGCAATTGGTGCATGTCAGCAATCAGAACGCTGTCTATGCACTGCAACCACAAGCCCGCAATCGCCTGAATGCAGGCTACATCACCTGCTATTTTCTCGGCGGGGCAATGGGTTCGATGCTCGGCGCTCAGCTCTACCAGGCACAGGGTTGGAACGGGGTCGTCATCGCCGGGATTGCCATCAGCCTGTTGGCGTTAGCGGTGGGAAGTATCGGCCTGATGCGCCAGCGCAGGGTGCACCTGCCAACAGCTGCAGACTCAGGTATATAGGGAGACCGCGCGTGAGATAAAGGGGTGACGGGTGACAGCTTTTACACCCGTTGCAGAAGTCGGCGCCGGTTTTCCTATGCCCCTAATGTGAGGAGCCCAGGTCTTGTGCCACATCCAGTTCAAGGCGCCACACAAGTGCCTTGCCATCCACACTGGATTCGGTCTGCACCTTGCCTTGCAGTTCCAACACCAGGCGCTGGATGCTGGCATACGCCAACAGGGCCGATGGGGCGTCTTCGGCCGGTTCATGCCAAGGCGACAATTCAAGACTCAGGCGTAGAAAGCCACGGGGCAAAATGTGCGTCGTCAGAATCATGGAGATTTCAGGGGGCGGTGTTCCCTGCAGCAGATAGGCAAACAGGTTTTCCAGCAATTGACGGTAATGTCGGACATCGATCCAGGCGCTTTTCAAGCCCCGCAGGCCCGGCCCCAGATTCAACTGACAACCCTTTGATTCAAGCTGCGGGTGAATGGGCCCAAGCAGCTCTTCAGTCAGTGCTCCCAGGTTGCGGGCCTCATGCTGTGTCTCCTGATGGTGGGCATCGAGCATTATCCAGTCGTCGAGCCTGGTCAGGGACTGGCGCATACTGTCGACGTGCCGGCTCAGCGTGTCCAAAATGCGTTCAGAGTGGTCGAGCTCTGGCAACAGAATTTCCCTTAGGCTTTTATTCATCGCCTCAGTTTGCGCCTTGAACTCCTGGCTTACCGCCATCAGCGTGGAACTTTTCAGGTGACTTTCGTAACGAGCCTCGGCACCTTCGTGACGCAATTTGGTGAGCAGCCTGTCGCGTTCCGTCAGGTCGCGCATGCCACCGAACATGGCGACAAGTTCACCGGCCTCGTTACGGAATGGCGTACACCAGATATACATAACGTTCGATACCCCGTCATTCTCGAACACGACTTCGGCCATGAACGACTCCTGGCGGATGACGGCTTCGCGCATGCGCATGTGTGAATTCTGGCGCATCTGCGCCGGCAGCCATTTTGCCTGCGCAAGCGTGGTGCCTCGAATGTTCTCGAAGCTTTCACCTGTGTACGCAAGGTAACGGCGATTACTCATCAGTAGCCGTCCTTCCAGATCGCGCACGAACATTGGGTATGGCGCCGAATCGAGCAACGCACGCAACAAGTCGTATTCACGCAGCAGTTGCGGATCCAGGTAGGGCTCGTGCCCAACGCCGGGGTCTTCACCGGCGACCAGGCCAAACGTACGGGCCACTTCCAGCAACTGGAAATCATTGCTGACCTTGAGCTTCTGATGCAGGCGCGCTTTGTAGGTACTCACTGTTTTGTAGCTGAGGCTCAATTGCTCGGCGATGTCTTTATTGTTGAGCCCTTGACTGAGCATCTGCAAAACCGTGAGTTCGCGTCCTGACAATTGCTCCAGTTCGCTCTCACCCTCCCCGCGCACGCTTTGGGCGTCCTGACGGGAAACTTCACGCGGAAAATAACGGCGCCCATGGCTGAGCGCCACAAGGGCACTTTCCAGTTCTGTCACGGCGTCGGCTTTGCTGACATAGGCATCCGCCCCGGCTTGTAGCGAGCGCGTGGCATAGAGACTGGCCTCCTGGACGCTATAGACCAGCAACTTGATGTCTTCGTCGCTGGCCCTCAGTCGGCGCAGCAGATCCAGACCGCCCAGACCCGGGACCAACAACTCGATGATCACCATTTCCGGGTGCAACTGGCGGCATTGCATCAGCGCATCCTGGCCATTGTCGACTTCGCCCAGCACGGTGTGGCCTGCACGCTCAAGCAACGCCCGCAGACCATTGCGAACGATGGGGAGCGGGTCCACGAGCAGCACGGTGCCCATGCTTTTTTCCCTATGAGTCGATTCCTGTGCCCAAGCATAGACCAGGGCAACAATAGAGAGTCACTCCTACAACCACGTTAAAACGTCTCCGACATCCCCGGCCATCCCCGACGAGCAGACTGCTGGCATCTACTTTCCAGCGCCCGCGAGGCTGCCATGACTACTCACAACGACAAACCAGGCACTCACCCTACCTTTCAACATACCCCCCTGGGGCGTGCCATCAGCCTGCTTTTGGCCGGTGTATTCACCTTCTGCGTGACAGAAGCCGAAGCCGAGGAGAATTCAGTTGTGCCATGCGCCGACGACTTTTGCCCACCCTCCTCAGCCGCTTCCATCGCCGCCCCTTCGTACCTTTTGATCGCCATGCGCGCCAGTGAGCAGGCCCCGCTGGTTTTCACCCGGCAGTTACTGGGCACACCCGCCCCGCTGGTCGTTACCAGCGCCGATGGTATTGGCATTGCCGACGCTGGCAGCCATGACGACGCCACCGTCAACCTGAGTGCAACCCGCACCATTGGCGTGTTGGCGCAAGCGGCGAGCAGCGTCGGTTTCGAGCGCGGCACCGTCAACAGCATCGCCCTGACCGCCGCCAATGCCAATGAGCAAATAGCCCTGCAGGCACACGACGGCGGCCAGTTGAGCGGCACGGGAGTGACCGTCAATCTGGCTCCGAAGACTGCAAAAGGGGCCATCATCACTGCGAACAACTTGACCGGTGTCAGTGCGCAGGCGGGTGGTCAGGTATCGTTGCGCGACAGCGAAATCACCCTCGGTGGAGGCGTCAACGGTCTGAACAATCAAGGGCTGGTCGCCACGGGCACCGGCAGCCACATTGACTTCCTCGGCGGTTCGGTCAACACCCAATCGAAGGGCTCGATCGCAGCGCTCGCCCAAGACGGCGGCAAAATCACCCTCGGCCAAGGCAGCACCCTCACAACCAGTGGTGCCAACAGCCCAACCACCGGCAGCCATGGCCTGAAGGCGCAAGGCGCGGGTAGCCAGATCAGCGCCCGCCAGCTCAGCGTCACTACCAGTGGTGCCCGGGCCAATGCTGTGCGTGCCGAGAGCGGTGCGCGTATTGACCTCGACGCTGCCACGCTCGATACCGGTAGCGCAGTGTATGGCCATGGCCTGCTGGCGACGGGTGAGAACAGTCAGATTTCCCTCGACAACGGATCCGTCACGACCGCCGGTAAAGGAGCTGTCGGTGCCTGGGCGCAGGACGGCGCCCGAATCCAGCTGGGGCAAGGCACGCAAATCAGCACCAGTGGCGCGTCCGTCAACAATGCTTCGGCGCCGCAGGATGAGAAAACCCTCAGTATCAGCCACGGGTTGCTGGCCAGCGGCAGTGATAGCCGGATCGATGCCACCGACGTTACGGTGCGCAGCAATGCCGTCTCTGCCAGCGGTGCCCGCGCCGAAGCGGGTGCAAACATCCAGCTTGAACGCAGCGAACTTATCAGTACCGGTGCCGCCACCAGCACCTCCAGCACCGCTGTGCTGCACGCCCTGAGCGGTGCCAGCATCCTGGCCGATGGCGTCCACGCCAGCGCAACCGGCAACTACATCGGCGGTGTACGCGCCGATGGCAATGGCAGCAAGGTCACGTTGAACCAAGGCAGCGTGGCGCTCAAAGGCGCTGGCAGCGCCGCTGATTTCTCCTCCGCTGCCCGCGCCATGAATGGCGGCGCCGTGAGCATCGAAGGCACCGGGTTGTCGACTCAGGGAACCTTCAGTCACGGCGTCAGCGTCGAAGGCAACGACTCCCGGGCCGCCATTACCGGTAGCCGCATCGCCGTCGGTGGTGCCCGCGCCCATGGCGTTTATGTCAACGAGGGTGCCAGCGCCGAAGTGAGCAGCAGCGACATCCGTCTCGATCCTGCGGCTACCGCAGTCGGCCCCTGGGGGCTCGGCGCATTGGTTGAAGGCCAAGGCTCGCGCCTGCTGCTGAACGACAGCGAAGTGCGTACCACACAAAAAACCAGCTATGGCGTACGCGCTCTCGAAGGTGCCGACCTGGAACTCAACAATGGCCTGATCGACACACAAGGCAACTATTCGGCCGGGCTTAGCGCAGGCAGCTCGACGGTAATCGCGCGCAACCTGAGCGTCCGTACCTCGGGCGATGACAATGCCATGGGTGTCGTGGCGGACGCCGGCTCGACCATCAACCTGTACGGTGGATCGGTGACCACCAGTGGCAACGGCTCACCGGTGCAATCGAACCTGACCTTCCCCCATGCCTTGACCTCGCGTAACGAGGGGGCCCAGCTCAATGCCTATGGCACCAGCGTGCAGACGCTTGGCAATCAGGCCTATGGCGCTGCGGTGGATGATGGCGGCAGCATGCTGCTGGAGGGGCTGACGGTAAAAACCGCCGGACAATACTCGACTGGCCTTTACGCCGGCATCGGTACACTCAAACCCGGCCAGGTGAGCCTGAGCGCCCGCAATGTCAGCGTCGAAACCCTGGGTCAGCAAGCCGCCGGCGCACTGGTCAGCCGTCAGTACCAGTCCCCGACCGCCACCCTCGAATTGATCGACTCCACACTCACCACCCGTGGTCAGTTGTCCCATGGCCTGCAAGCCGAATCCGGGGCACAGCTTCGCGCCAGCAACAGCGCCGTCAGCACCCATGGCGAAAGCGCTCTGGGCGTGCTGGCCAACAACCAGGCCGGCGTGCAACTCGACCAGGTCGGGGTTAACACCCACGGTGACCTGGCCCATGCTCTGGTGGCCAAAAACGCTGCCGTGCTGGACGTCACCCACAGCACCATCAATGCCGGTGGCGCCCAGGCTGCGGCGCTCTACAGCCAAGGCACCGACACACTTCCAGGCCAGGCAAACGTGGACAACAGCGTGCTGCACAACCGGGAGGGCGCAACCGTAGCCGTCGCTGGCGTGGCCGATCTCAAGCTGCGCGACAGCGTCGTGGGTGGCAGCGGTCAGTGGTTGAATGTCGACAGCGCACTGGACAGCGATGGCAGTCAGGTACCGGACATGGGCACAGGCCTGTGGCAAGGTGTCGGCCGCTCGCTGGCCAGCGCAGGCAACGCCAATATCGATGTGGCAGGCTCAGTACTCAACGGCTCGGCCCGTACGGCCGGCGATAGCCATTCCACTGTCAATTTGCGCGATAGCAGCCTGTGGAACCTGACCGGAGATTCGAATCTGGGCACCCTGCGCAATGAATCCAGTCTGATCGACTTCAGCGCACCAGTGGGCGGAAAATTCAAGAACCTGACGGTCAACGCCTATCATGGCGCCAACGGCACCTTCGCGCTCAACACCTACCTTTACACCGACGACTCCCCTTCCGACAAGCTGGTAGTGGACGGCGGCAAGGCCGATGGCAACAGCAATCTACTCATCAAGAATGCCGGGGGCCCCGGTGCCGTGACCCAGGGTAATGGCATCCTCGTGGTCGATGCAGTCAACGGTGCAACCACCACAACCGACGCGTTCCGCCTGCTCAACAAGGTCAAGGCCGGCCCTTACGAATACAACCTGCACCGTGCCAGCCTTGATGGCAGCAACACCCAAGCCTGGTATTTGCGTTCGACCCGGGACGTTGGCCCGGTTGATCCTGTTGATCCTGTTGATCCTGTTGATCCTGTTGATCCGGTAGTGCCAGTGGAACCGGTCAAGCCTGTTGACCCAGTCGTGCCTGTGACGCCGGTCAAGCCTGTTGAACCCGTCGTGCCAGTAGCGCCGGTTGACCCGCAGACTTCAGAAACCCCGAGTACTCCGTCCAATCCGGAGGTACCGGTGGTGCAACCGCAGCAACCGCTCGCGCCAATGCGCCCGCAAGTACCCAACTACCGTGCAGAAACCTCGCTGTACCGCGCGCTGCCCGGGATGCTCCTGAACTACAGCCGTGCCATGGTTGATACCCTGCATGAGCGCATCGGCGAAGAACGCCGGATGAGCACCGATGCGCTGCCCGTGGAAGCAGTCGACAGCTACGGCCCAAGCCTGGGCTGGGGGCGGTTGATCCACCGCAAGGGCAACGACGAACTGGGCGATAACGCACGCTCCGACTACCGGATTCAGGCGTTCCAGGTCGGTGCCGATCTGTACCGTAACGAAGACGTCGATGGCAGTACTGACCAGGCAGGCCTGTCGCTGAACTTCGGCCGCATCAGCGCCAGCATTGAACACAGCGACGGTACCAACGCTGGCGACGATCTGCTGCGCGCCTACGGTGTCGGTGGCTATTGGACACACTTCGGCCCTGAAGGCTGGTACCTGGACGGCGTACTTCAGTTCAACCGCTTCGACATCAAGGCAACCCCCATTGACATGGATGCGTTCAAGACCCGCGGCCACGGGGTCACCGCTTCCCTGGAAGGTGGCTACCCGTTCCATGCCAACAAAGACAAAAACCTGCACATCGAGCCACAAGCCCAAGTGATCGTCAGCAAGGTCCGGATCGACGACAACCATGACGAGGCCGCCAAAGTGCGCTTCGAAGATGTGGACTCCCTGACCGGCCGCCTTGGTGTACGTATCGACAAAGACTGGTTCCGCGAGGACGCCAAAGGCAAGCTACATCGCACCAACGGATGGGTTCGCCCAAGCGTCTGGCACGAGTTCAAAGGCAAGACAAAGACCGAATTTTCTTCCACCGACGGCTATGTTCCCTTCGCCACCGACATGAGCGGGACATGGGGTGAGCTTAATCTGGGCGTCGACTACCAGGTCGATGAACGCACCACCGTCACCGGTTCGGTTGGCTATCAGAAAGCATTTGGCGAGGACAGCCGAAGCTATGAAGGCATACTCGGGATCAAGGTGAAGTTCTGAATAAAAACGCCCGGTTCGATCGGGCGTTTTCCAATCATCAGCAAGCGCGACAAGGGGCGTTAAACTTCAGTTCGGAACTGGTCCGGGACGTTTTCCCCTTGTCATAGGCAGAAGTCGGTCGATTTCTGCCTTTTTCCTTTGAGGAGAATCTGGCACGCGACGCTGGATTTGCGCCGGTTATCCCGCTGGCGCGAGCCAATGCAGGTTTGCCGGGCTGCCCGCTTGGCGGCGTTTGGACCGAGGCCAAACTCAAGCGTAATTCAAGCTCATCTGCGCGCTTACCCCGGCCAGCTTTCGCGTCAGGAAGTGCTTTGAGTTCAATAGTGAAGGCAGATCTTGCCAAAGTGACTGGCGCTAAGCTGGTGGGCAAAGGCCTCGGCAATCTGCTCCAGTGGATAGCGGCTGTCGATGACGGGGCGCCAGCTGAAGTTTTCCAGTGCTCGCACCATATCCTGCTGCTGCTCGCGACTGCCGACGATCAAGCCACGCAGAGTTTGTTGCTTGCGCATCAACTCCAGAGTTGGAACGCTGCCGCAAATACCGGTGAGTACGCCTATCAGCGCGATGTGGCCGCCGGGTGCGCAGGCGCGTATGGATTGGGGCAATGTGCCCGGACCACCCACTTCGACCACTATGTCGGCACCACGCCCCTCTGTGGCGTCCAGCACGGAGTCTCCCCACTCTGGTTGGCTTTTGTAATTGATGACTTGGTCGGCCCCCAGCGCCAGTAGGCGCTCCCTCTTGGTTTCGGACGAGGTCGTGGCAATTACCCGGGCGCCCATGGATTTGGCCATCTGCAACGCCAGGATGGAAACGCCGCCGGTTCCCAGCACCAGCACCGTATCGCCCGCCTGAATGCGCCCGTCGACCACCAGCGCACGCCAGGCGGTCAGGCCTGCCGTGGTCAGAGTGGCGGCTTCTTCGTGGGTGTAGCCCTTGGGCGCGAGGGTGAACGCATCAGTAGCCATGTTGACTACTTCGCGGGCAAAGCCGTCGACGCCATCGCCAGGCACCGTCTGAAAGGTGGTGGGCACGACCCGCCCCGATTTCCAGGAGGGGAAGAAGCACGACAGCACGTGGTCGCCAACGGCGAACTCGGTCACTCCTTCGCCAACAGCGGTGACGACTCCGGCACCATCGGACATGGGGATGCGCCCATTCTCTGCGCGGGCATGGCCGGTGACGACGCCGAGGTCGTGATAATTGAGCGAGCTGGCATGAATCCGCACCTGAATCTCACCCTCTTGAGGCGCGCCCGGGGCAGGCATGTCGACCAGGCGCATATTATCCAGACCAGCGGGGTGTTGCAGTTGAATGACTTTCATGATGGTCCTAGAGTTAGTCTTGCGCTAAAGCACGCATGCTGTTCATACCGATGACGAAGTGCAACTTCAGGTCGTTCTTTGCGCACAGTACGTGTTGATGCCTCTTTATAACAATACCGCCGACCTAGCGCCCATCCCTTCATATCCCATTTCCTGATGCTACGCATTTGATCCGGGGGCAATCGGTACACGACGACGCCTTCCTGCACGAAGCCTGCGTGCAGCTTGAAGCGCACTTTGCAATAGGCCAGGCCACTGCTGGTCGAAACCGGCGGCGCCTTGGCCATCAGAGGTCTGGATATTGGTGAACTTCATGGCTGGATCTTCATTTGCAAAATGGGCAGGCGTTAACCTACAGCGACGGCGCATTCGAGCCCGCTGCGAGGTCAGTGTTAACGATGAACGCGTGATTACTTGGGCGCGTACTGCACCTCGCCGCCACCGAATGACCAGTCTTCACGGCTGACGTCTCCCAGCCGGCCGCCCGAAGGGTTTGCCGGGCGCTTTATCACGACCCTTGAGGTGCTGGTGGTGCAATGCAAGCGCAAGCCGTTGACCGACCGCCATACCGACATCGAGGCCCTGGCGAATCAACCCTGGATTCTGAATCCGCAAGGATGCGGTTATCGGGCGGCGCTGGAGCGAGCGATGGGCAGTACAGGGAAAAACATTCACCTGAGTGTCGATACCCATGGCACCGAGATGCAACTGCGCATGGTCGCGGCGGGGCTCGGCCTGGGCTTGATCCCGCGCAAAGTCTTGAACCGGTGCAGTTCCTTCAATGACCTGACGGTGGTCGAGGTCAACGATTTTTCCCTGAGGCTTGATATCTGGCTGGTGCACCCATCCCAGGTGGGCAATCTGAAACAGGCGACCGAACTCGTCGGCCAGACCGTGGCGCAAGGGTTTTAGATCCGCAGTGTGTGCTCGGCACAGGTCCACTTTGGACCCCCTTCTGCCCCGCGCAACATCAGGACGCGCGAAGGGATGAAGGTTACTCCAACAAAGTGACCAATTGCGGAACTCGTCAAAAATTGCGGACCAGAAACGAACAAGGGCTTGCATCCGCTTTCGCCCGCAAACCCTTGATTTTAAATGGTGCCCGAAGCCGGAATCGAACCGGCACGCCCTTACGAGCGGGGGATTTTAAGTCCCATGCGTCTACCAGTTTCGCCATTCGGGCGGTAGCGCGGTGAAGTCGTCTGAATTCAGTCGATTAGCAACTGGTAGTCCTGACGCTTGTGCAGCAGAGGTGGGAATATATACATACCACCCCGGTGAAGCAAGTTCGCAAAGATCCTTTTCAAGACTAATTCTTGCAAGGCATTGCAAATAAAAAGCTCCGTAAATCATGGATCTACGGAGCTTGTTTATTAGTGGAGGCCGAGGCCGGAACGATCCGACATAGGTTGCTATGTAGCCCACTAACAAAGTCAAGCAGATCAGTAGGTTAGCATACCGTACATTGCGCAAGCTACTGATTTTAAAAGGCCTGCTGCCCACGTGGTCGCGTTCGACAGGTTGAATCCTCAGCCACTGCCACCCTCTAGAGGCGCGGAGAGCATCAAGGGGGATTCACTAAGTACCAACATGCAAGATGCTGGATTTAGCGCTCTCCCCCGCGAGTCAAAGCATGAAGTCCGCCGTCGTCAGACTGCTGGTGCCGACGATCTGGATGGCGAACTCGGCGGCGCTGTCCGCATCGGTATTGCCATACAGCACGCCCCCTGCAACCTTCAACTGCCCGGCTGTGCTGAAGGCGGCTGTACTGCCGATGACCGAGTTGAAGGCGTCATTGGCGAGCGTCGCCGTGTTGGCATCCAGTGTCGACAGATCGATCTTGTCGGCTCCTCGGGTGAAGTCGGTGATTATGTCCCAGGTGGAGCTGGTCAGCCCCGTTTCGGCGAGGGCGTTGAAATCGAAGATATCGTTTCCGATACCACCGGTTAGAACATCCTTGCCTGTACTGCCGATCAAGGTGTCGTTCCCGCCCTCGCCCAGCAGAGTGTCATTGCCAACACCACCGCTAAGCAGGTTGGCGACGGCGTTTCCCGTGAGCTTATCGTTGTAGTTGGAGCCGGTGAGGTTTTCGATGCCCAGCAGGATATCGGAACTTGATCCACCGGTATTCTGGGCCGTGGTCACAGCCAGGCTGGCGGTGACTGCGCTGCCCGCATAGACGTAGGAGGCCGTATCGACGCCGGTGCTGCCATCGAGCACGTTGCTGCCAGCCCCGGAATAGAGGGTGTTGTCGAGGCTGTTGCCCGTAAGGATCCCGGCCCCGGTCGTGACGACGCGACCATGCTCGACATTGGCGCCAAGCGTGTAGACGCTCAAAGAGCTGTAGACCGTGTCGCTGCCGCCAATGCTGGCCGTCGCATTGGTTTCCGTAACGACGTCGCCAGTGTTGTCTACGTAGTAGGTGTCTGAACCATCACCGCCCGTCATCCGGTCGAGGCCTGCGCCGCCGTTCAAAACGTCATTGCCGGCGCCACCATTGAGCAGGTTGGCGGCGGCGTCACCCGTGAGCTTGTCGTTGTAATTTGAGCCGGTGAGGTTTTCGATGGCTGCCAGGGTGTCGGAACCTGATCCGCCGGTAGCCTGGGCTGTGGTCACGGCCAGGCTGACGGTGACCGCGCTGCCGGCATAGGCGTAGGACGCCGTGTCGATGCCGGTGCTGCCATTGAGGACGTTGTTACCGGCCGCGGCAAAGAGGGTGTTGTTGAGGCTGTTGCCCGTGAGGGCGGCAACCCCGGTGCCGAGAAGGCGACCGTTCTCGACATTGGCGCCCAGGGTATAGGCGTCGAGATAGGTGTAGACCGTGTCGCTGCCACCGGTGCTGACAGTCGCATTGGTTTCAATCACGACGTCGCCGGCGCTGCTGACATAGTAGGTATCAGAACCCTCACCGCCCGTCATCCTGTCGAGGCCTGCGCCGCCATTCAATACGTCATTGCCGGCGCCACCATTGAGCAGGTTGCCGGCGGCATTACCTGTGAGGTTGTCGTTGTAGTTGGAGCCGTTGAGGTTTTCGATGGCGATCAGGGTGTCGGAGCCTGATCCGCCGGTGGCCTGGGCCGTGGTCACCGCCAGGCTGACGGTGACTGCGCTGCCGGCATAGAGGTAGGAGGCGTTGTCAGCGCCAGTACTGCCATTGAGGACGTTGTTGCCAGCTGCGGCATAGAGGGTGTTGTTGAGGCTGTTGCCCGCAATCGCGGCGACCCCGGTGGCAAGGATGCGACCGTCCTCCACATTGGCACCAAGGGTGTAGGCGCCTAGATAGCTGTAGACCGTGTCGATGCCGCCAGTGCTGGCGGTGGCATTGGTTTCAATCACGACGTCGTCGGCGCTGCTGACGTAGTAGGTGTCTGCACCCTCACCGCCCGTCATCCTGTCGAGCCCTGCGCCGCCATTCAAAACGTCGTTGCCAGCGCCACCGTTCAGCAGGTTGGCGGCAGCGTTGCCCGTGAGCTTGTCGTCGTAGTTGGAGCCTGTAAGGTTTTCGATGGCAATCAGGGTGTCTGTGCCTGATCCTGCGGTTGCCTGGGCCGTGGTCACGGCCAGGCTGACGGTGACGGCGCTGGCGGCATAAACGTAGGCGGCCGTGTCGACGCCGGTACTGCCATTGAGCACATTGTTGCCAGCTCCGGCATAAAGGGTGTTGCCGAGGCTGTTGCCCGTCAGGGCGGCGACCCCGGCGGCGAGGATGCGACCGTTCTCGACATTGGCGCCGAGAGTGTAGGCGCCAAGAGAGCTATGCACCGTATCGCTTCCACCGCTGCTGAGCGTCACGTCGGTTTCGCGAACGACATCGCCGGCATTGTCAACGAAGTAGGTGTCGTTACCGCGTCCGCCGATCAACGTGTCCGCACCCGACCTGCCGCTGAGCACATTGGCCCCATTATCGCCATACAGAACATCATTGAAACTGCTGCCGATGATGTTCTCGATATTCAACAACTGGTCGGCAAAGTCCGCGGGGGTTCGTGCAATGTTGTTGATGACGTCCCCGCCGGTGTCCGAAGCATGCCTGTTGTCAAGCAGGGCAATGACTCCCGTTGCATACCCCAAGCCGCCTTCCAGGTCGACGATCACGCTCGATTGGGCATTGGCATAACTGACGAAATCGTTGCCGGTGCCACCGTCGAGGGTTTCGCCGAGGTAGAACCAATAATCAAAGCCGCCGGTCAGATTGCCATATTCATCGTATGTCTTCTCGTACTCTATCGACTCCAGCGTCGCCGAATATCCGCCTTCAGCCATCAGGGTATCGTTGCCGCCTTCTCCCTTGACGAGATCACTGCCGGCGTTGCCATCCAGGGTATTGTCTTGCGCGTTACCGATCAGGGTGTCGTTGAAGCGACTTCCAATCACCGCCTCGAAGCCGCCCAGGGTGTCCACGCCAGAGCCGCCGGTGTCTTGCGCTAGGGTGACGGCCAGATTGATGGTGACTGCGCCCGCATCTTCATATGAAACGGTATCGAAGCCTGTGCTGCCGTGGAGACCATTGTCGCCGCTACCCGCGTAGAGCACGTTGTCGAGCGCGTTGCCGGCCATTTTGGTGACCCCGGTCGAGAGCGTGCGGCCACTCTCGATATTGGCACCGAGCACGTACCTGTCGAGGGAGGTCGCGACCAGATCAACGCCGCCTGTGCTGGTTTCGCTGACCACATCGCCGACATTGTCGACGTAATAGGTGTCATCTCCATCACCGCCCCGCATGGTGTCGATACCCGTACCTCCGTCCAGGATATCGTCGCCGCCGTAGCCCATCAGGGTATTCTTGCCGCTGTTGCCGCTGTTGCCGGTCAGCCGGTTGTTCAGGTCGTTACCGTCACCGTTGATATTTTTGCTGCCGGTGAGTTCCAGGTTTTCCAGGGTGCTGCCCAGGGTGTAGCTGTCCAGGCTGGACTTGACTAGATCGGTACCCCCGCTGCCTACGATTTGGTCCTGGTCTACGTGATAGTTGTAAAAATAGCTGTCGCCGACGCCCTTTGGGGTGGCTAATGCCCCCGCAGACTCAAAGGAAACCCAATGGGTGGCCTCACTGCTGCCACGGGACCAGTAGCTGGCTTCGCCCCAATACAGTCCTTCGCCAAACAAGATAGCGTTGATTGGCGGTGGAGTAGAACCCCATACATACATGAGGTCCATGACGCCGGTAATCAAAAGCCCTCATACACTGGTGAAGTCAGACTTCAGTTCGGGGATTTTATCGAGAATGTAAATGTCATCCCCACTGCCACCGCTCAGAATGTCCAGCCCTACACCGCCGTCGAGAATGTCATCCCCCGCCAGGCCAAAAATACTGTCGGCCTCACTTGTCCCGATCACAACGTCATTGTTCGTAGTGCCGCTTATCACGCCCATGTTTTTTCCTTTAATCAGGGCAGCAAGTGGCATCCCACGCGGCCATATTGTTCGTTGTCATCAATGACAGGCGGGTAATACCACCAGGCATCTCATCGAAATTTGTCGAAGCCGCGCAGGTCAGCGTACAAATAGAGTGGCTCCCATTATATGTAGCCATTTGCCATCGCGCTTGCCCAGTCGTCGTCTCGTATGAGATCTGTTGCAACAATAGATTTACGCAATGCCAGGCAAATTACTGCCATCAAGGCCGCTTTGCTTGCGGGGATACGTCGGACCGGTATTGATGGAGGCAGTGGCTTACGCTTTTGGCTAGCTGATTAAGCCAGAGGGATGGAGAGCAGTCCGCCAGTTGCGGAACACTTCACTTTTTCGAAGCCAATAAAAAACCCCGTAGACATTAATCTACGGGGTTGTTTATTAGTGGAGGCCGAGGTCGGAATCGAACCGGCGTAGGCGGATTTGCAATCCGCTGCATAACCATTTTGCTACTCGGCCTCAAAACATTTGCTGTCAGGTAGCACAACATCAAATGCGTACAAACTTGGAGCGGGAAACGAGACTCGAACTCGCGACCCCGACCTTGGCAAGGTCGTGCTCTACCAACTGAGCTATTCCCGCTTGGTGTGGCGCATTCTATAGATTCCAGAAGCCCCGTCAACCCCTTGATTCAAAAAAGTTTTATTTCTTTTCAACGTCGGTCTTCAGATGCGGCCAGGCAGCGCGCAAGTATTGGACCATCGACCACAAGGTCAGGCCTGCGGACACCATCAGCAGGGTGTAACCCAACAGGACCCAGAAGCTGAAGTCCGATGGATTGGCCAGCAGGATCACCAGCGCCAGCATTTGCGCGGCGGTTTTCCATTTGCCCAGGTTCGATACGGCGACGTGGGCGCGGGCGCCGAGTTCGGCCATCCACTCACGCAGCGCCGAGACGACGATTTCGCGACCGATGATCACGGCGGCAGGCAGCGTGAGCCACAAGTTGCCATGTTCCTGGACGAGCAATACCAATGCGACGGCAACCATCAGCTTGTCGGCCACCGGGTCCAGGAAGGCCCCGAACGGCGTGCTCTGCTCCAGGCGGCGGGCGAGGTATCCATCCAGCCAGTCTGTTGCGGCAGCAAAGGCGAAGACCGAGGCGGATGCCAGGTAGCTCCATTGGTAAGGCAGGTAGAACAGTAAAATGAAGATCGGTATGAGCAGGACGCGTAGAACGGTAATCAGATTAGGGATATTCATCGGCACAACTGGCTACGAGGTGAGGGAGCATTCTACTCGCTGTGCAGATTTGCATAAATCAACTCTGCGAGCTTTTTACTGATCCCGGGGGCTTTGGCGATTTCTTCGATGCTGGCACGAGACAGCTCCTGCAATCCACCAAAATGTTTCAACAAATCGCGCCGACGGGTCGGCCCGACCCCGGCGACGCCTTCCAGTGTAGACGTGCGCCGGGTTTTGCCACGCCGGGCGCGGTGGCCGGTGATGGCGAAACGGTGGGCTTCGTCGCGAATCTGCTGGATCAGGTGCAGCGCGGGGGAATCGCCGCGCAGGGTAAATTCGTGGGCAGCGTCGTTGAGGTACAAGGTTTCGAAACCGGCCTTGCGCGTCGCGCCCTTGGCCACGCCCAACAGGATGAGATCGGGCACAGCCAGTTCGTTGAGCACGTCGCGGGCCATCGACAACTGGCCCTTGCCACCGTCCACCAGCAAGATGTCCGGCAGCTTGCCCTCCCCGTCTTTCAGTTTGCTGAAGCGGCGGGTCAAGGCCTGGTGCATCGCCGCATAGTCGTCGCCGGCGGTCACGCCTTCGATGTTATAGCGGCGGTAATCTGATTTGATCGGGCCTTCGGGGCCGAACACCACGCAGGACGCCACAGTCGCTTCACCGCTGGAATGGCTGATGTCGTAGCATTCGAGGCGTTGTGGCGGCTCCTCGAGCTTGAGCACTTCTGCCAGCGCATCAAACCGCGCGGTAATGTGTTGTCGATTCGCCAGGCGTGCGCCCAGGGCCTGTTCGGCATTGGTCACCGCCAGTTGCTGCCAGCGCGCCCGAGTGCCTCGCACCCTGTGACTGATGGTCAGTTCACGACCGCGCAGCTCATCGATGGCCGCAATCAGCGTCGGAAAATCCTCGTGAACCACGTTGACGATCAACTCGCTGGGCAAGTCGCGTTCCGGGCTGCTAATGAAATACTGGCCAAGAAACGCCGCCATGACCTCGGATACGTCTTCTTCAATACCGACCTGCGGGAAGAAGTTCTTGCTGCCCAGTACCCGCCCGCCGCGCACGCTGATCAAGTGAACGCAGGCGCCCCCCGGGTTGACGAAGGCCGCGATGACATCGACATCACCCGTGCCGCCTTCCATGCTCTGCTGGTCCTGGACTCGTCGCAACAAGGCGATCTGGTCACGCAGTTCGGCGGCTCGCTCGAATTCGAGGTTGATCGCGGCTTCTTCCATGGCCGCAGACAATTCGTCGGTCAGCGCATTGCTGCGCCCTTCGAGGAACATCACCGAGTGCCGTACGTCCTGGGCGTACACCTCGGGCTCGACCAGGCCGACGCAAGGCGCCTTGCACCGTTTGATCTGGTATTGCAGGCAAGGTCGCGTGCGGTTCTTGTAGTAGCTGTCTTCACACTGGCGAACGAAAAAAGTCTTTTGCAGCAGGCTCAGGCTTTCCCGGATCGCCCCGGCGCTGGGGTAAGGACCGAAATATTTGCCCTTGGCCTTCTTCGCCCCGCGATGGATGCTCAGGCGCGGGAAGTCGCCGTCCGACAGATAGACGTAGGGATAGGATTTGTCGTCGCGAAGCAGGATGTTGTAAGGCGGACGCCATTCCTTGATCAGCGTCTGCTCAAGCAGCAAGGCTTCGGTTTCGTTGGCCGTGATGGTCGTTTCGACCTGAGCGATACGCGCCACCAGCGCAGCAGTCTTGGGCGCAAGCCCGGTCTTGCGGAAGTAGCTCGACAGGCGATTCTTGAGGTTCTTGGCCTTGCCGACGTAGAGCAACCGCGCCTCGCTGTCGAACATGCGATACACGCCGGGGCGTCCGCTGACGGTTGACAGGAAGGCGCCAGGATCAAAGGTATCGGTCATTTTCAGAGGCTGGCGTCGACCATGCCGTGACGAACCGCCAGCAGCGTCAACTCCACATCACTGCTGATCGAAAGCTTTTCGAAGATGCGGTAACGGTAGGTATTCACTGTTTTCGGGGACAGGCACAATTTATCGGAAATGATCTGCACCTTCTGGCAGCCGACTATCATCAGTGCGATCTGGATTTCGCGCTCCGACAAGGCATCGAAGGGCGAGTCGTTGGTCGGCTGGAAGGACTTGATCGCCAGTTGCTGGGCAATTTGCGGGCTGATGTAGCGTTGCCCGGCAAATACCAGGCGAATGGCCTGGACCATCTCGGACAAACCGGCACCCTTGGTCAGGTAGCCCGCGGCACCGGCTTGCAACAGCCGTGTAGGAAACGGGTCTTCCTCGCACACGGTAACCGCAACGACCTTGATATCCGGGTGGCTGCGCAACATTTTGCGAGTGGCCTCGAGACCGCCGATACCGGGCATCTTGACGTCCATCAAGACCACATCAGGTTTCAGTTCGCGTGCCTTGAGCAGGGACTCCTCTCCCGACTCGGCCTGGCCGACTACTTGCAGGCCATCGATGTCAGCCAGCATTCGTGTAATGCCTGTACGAACGAGATCATGGTCATCGACTACTAGCACCCTAATCAAGCAGACACCTCGCGAAATGGTCTTATTGAATTGCGAGACACCTTAGCAAAAAGCAACTGGCAGACCTAGCAGAAAGCGCTGGTTCAAGAGTTTCAATTCATCTTCAAAGGCTTGCCGCAAGCGTGTCTCAGCACTGCAAGCGATCAAGATCGACCTGCATTCTCAGGAAACACTCGTCCCTGCCCACCACGCGCAAGCCCTTTCGCTGATACAGGGCGTGCGCCGGATTGTTGGTGAAAACCGTCAGGCGCAACGCCGGCCGCCGCTCCCCGCGCGCAACGGTTAACACCTGATCAATCGCCCATGAGCCGGCACCCTGCCCCCGGAAAGCTTCAGTGATGTGCAATTCGCGAATGTACAGGGCTGCAGCGTCACGACTCAGGCTGACGTAACCCAGCAAGTCCTCGCCGCGGGTGATCATGCGGTTGTCGCGACCTGCCCAGGCCACGTCGAACGCTGCGTCCTGCCACAGCAAATCGTGGTGGATGTAGTAGCGCAACATGTTCCGGCAGGTCAGGTCGCGGGCGAAATCCAGATCCTCTGGAGTTGCCGGGCGCCATTCAAACTCCATCGAAGCACCATGGCAGGCAGGGAAAGGCCAAAGTGTGTCACAACTTGAGTCGTGCCCGGATGATAGAAATAGCCTTTGTGGATCGATAGCATTTTCTGATTGAATCCGCGTACCGGCCTCTAGTAAGCTCGGCTCATCCATCGGAGACAGACCATGCTCAACACCCTCTTACAGCTTCGTACCGTCAGCGCCCCGCGCTCGGTTGCGGCTGCCCGGGTGAATGACGCTTGTGCTCCGGTCAGCTTTTATTTTGGGTATTGGTTTAGCCACTGGCGCGCCTGATACCCACACGGCGCCCACTTTAAACGGGTCGCCACCAGAGAATTCTCAACCCCCGGTCGGCTTCCCGACCGGGGGTTTTGTTTTTTCAGCCCCGCACATTTTTAGCGACACACCAGACAACTTGAGGATTCAAAAATGAACTACGCCACTTATTACCGTTACGACAGTTTTACCGCCTGGCGATTTAGCAGCCTCCGCTCGGGACAGCCTGCCGCCTCCGATCGGTCACCCACAGGTGGCAAGCACACACACGCAGCCAATCCGGCCAATTGTCGAACACCCCAGTAGGGCCGAGCGCGCGGGCATCAACCCGCCGCCAGCCCAGGAAGCCTTGAATATGAACTCGTCCGCCTGCGCACTGCCGCTGTCCACCCTGAGCCCTGCCAATGAAGCGCTGACCCTGCGTCTGCCAAGCTCGTTGCAGCTCAAACAGCAATTGCCCCTCTGCAACGCCTTGACCCAGCAAGTCAGCGCCCACCGCCAGGCGGTTCGCGCGATCCTCAACGGCGAAGACTCTCGCCTTCTGGTCATCGTCGGCCCTTGCTCGATCCACGATCCGCAGTCAGCCCTGGAATACGCCGGTAACCTCGCCCGCCTGGCCGCCGAGGTCAGCGACGAAATGCTGCTGGTGATGCGCGCCTACGTCGAGAAACCCCGTACCACTGTCGGCTGGAAAGGCCTGGCCTACGATCCGCACCTGGACGGCAGCGACGACATGGCCGCAGGCCTCACGCTGTCGCGCGAACTGATACGCGAAATGCTCCGCCTCGGCCTGCCCGTTGCGACTGAACTGCTGCAACCGATGGCGGCCGGCTACTTCGACGACCTGTTGAGCTGGGTGGCCATTGGTGCCCGCACCACCGAGTCGCAGATCCATCGGGAAATGGCCAGCGGCCTGGACATGCCGGTAGGGTTCAAGAACGGAACCGATGGCGGCGTCGGTGTGGCCAGCGACGCCATGCGCTCCGCGGCCCACCCCCATCGTCATTTCGGTGTCGACAGCCAGGGCCACCCGGCAATTATTCATACCCCTGGCAATTCGGATACGCACCTGGTACTGCGCGGCGGTCATCGCGGAGCCAACTACGACCGCAACAGCGTCGCCCAGGTGAAGAGTGACCTGACCCGACTGAAGATCCCGGCGCGGATCATGGTCGATTGCAGCCACGCCAACAGCGGCAAGGACCCGCTGCGTCAACCGGCAGTGTTCAACGATGTACTCGAACAACGCCTGCAAGGCGATCGCTCGCTGATGGGTGTGATGATCGAAAGCCACTTGTTCGAGGGTTGCCAAGCGCTGGGCTCGACGTTGCAGTACGGCGTCTCGGTGACGGATGGCTGCCTGGGCTGGACCGACACGGAACAACTGTTGCGTCAGGCTGCACAAAGGCTGCGGGCAGACAGGGCTTAACCACTGTGAAAGGTGCCGAAACACTGCGACGAAGAACGCGACACAATCCGGGCTTTCGTACTGCCCCTATGCCGTTTTCTTCAGACCGGGGCGGACCTTTCATACATCCCGCCACCGCCCAGTGTTTTAGAGTGAGGCGCAATTTCACTCACCAGAACGTCTGCGCAAAGGTACGAATATGCAAAGGAATGCAAACACCTGCTACCCGATACTGCTGGTTCATGGATTATTGGGCTTCGATCGGATCGGCAAATTCGAGCTCTTTCATGACATCAGGCAAGCCCTGAGAAATGCGGGGGCGAGAGTATTCGTCCCGCACTTGTCGGCCACCCATAGCAACGAGATACGCGGTGATCAGTTGCTGGGGCAGATCGAACGGGTGTTGCAAGGAACGGGCTCCAGCAAAGTCAACCTGATCGGCCATAGCCAGGGTGCACTGGCCGCGCGTTATGCCGCAGCGATGGATCCGGCCGCGATTGCCTCGGTGACTTCGGTCAGTGGGCCAAACCATGGCTCGGAGCTGGCCGATTTCCTGCGCAAGGCGCTCACGCCAGGACGTCTGCCGGAAAAGGTCGCCGACAAAGCCGTGACGCTGTTCGCCGATTTGCTCGCGGCGCTCAGCGACGATCATTACATGCCGCAGAGCGCTATCGCCGCCCTGAACGCCCTGACCACCGAGGGTGTGGGGGCTTTCAACGACAAGTACCCTCAGGGGCTACCGCAAAACTGGGGCGGCATGGGCCAGGAATTGGTCAATGGTGTTCGTTATTACTCATGGAGCGGTGTCCTGCAGGAACGCATCCTCGACGAAGGGCTCAACGCGCTCAACCCGTTCCACGCCATATGCCGGTCCTTTTCCCGCTTCTTCACCACCGAGGCCGACCAGAACGACGGCATGGTCGGGCGTTACAGCTCCCACCTGGGCACCGTCATCCGCTCCGACTATGCGCTGGATCACCTGGACAGCATCGCCCAGCCAGCCGGCCGGCTTCGTTCTGGCATTGACCCGGTTGAACTCTATGTACGCCACGCCGAACGCCTGATCAATGCCGGGTTATAAGAAGTGTCCCGCCGCGAATCCCGCGCACCAGGGAACTTTGAGGAGAAATACATCACTGAATCCGGTAGGCTCAGCACTTTACCGAACATTGAAAGGAGTATTTTTCCATGGCTAAAGCCTCTGCCCGTCACATCCTTGTTGCCAGCGAAGCCAAGTGCAACGAACTCAAGGCCCAAATCGAGGGCGGTGCCGATTTCGGCGAAGTTGCCAAGGCAAACTCCACTTGCCCATCCAGCCGTCAGGGTGGTGACCTGGGTTCGTTCGGTCCTGGCCAGATGGTCAAGGAATTCGACACCGTAGTCTTCAGCGCGCCGCTCAATGTCGTGCAAGGCCCGGTCAAGACCCAGTTCGGCTATCACCTGCTGGAAGTGACCAGCCGTCAGGACTGATCGATTCGCGCAATTTGCATGCAACGGCCCGCCTTTTGGCGGGCCGTTGTGTTTCGCACACGTAATAGGCTGGCGAGGGACGCGCCGCTAGCGTACAAATTGTCGTTAACGACCACCCGGCTCTAAGACTGACAATGCGACTGGCTTTCCCGACCCTGTTGTTCACTGCCGTGGCCCTGCTATTGAGTGCCGCTGGTGTGAATGCCGCACCACAACATGCAATGACCGTGTACGGCGAACCGGCCAAATACCCTGCCGGTTTCAGTCATTTCGACTACACCAATGCCCAGGCCCCCAAGGGTGGTGCCATGCGTCGTTCGGCGATCGAAATCGGGCACTTCGACCATATATTGCCCTACATCGACAAGGGTATCGGCGTCGCACAGATCGACGGCCTGCTCTACTCCCCTCTGGCCCAGCGCTCGCTCGATGAACCTTATACCGTGTACGGCCTGGTGGCGCAGACAATGGAGCGTTCCGAGGACGGCCTGTCCTTGCGTTTCCAGCTCAACCCCAACGCGCGTTTTGCCGATGGCAAACCGATCACTGCCCAAGACGTGCACTATACCTTCGACTTGCTGATGACCCAGGGCAGCCTGCGTTATCGCACCCAGTTCGCCGACGTCAAAAGCGTCGAAGTGGAAGCGCCGCTGACCGTTCGCTTCGATTTCAAAAACAATCAAAACCGCACCCTGGCGCTGGACATCGCGACCTTGCCGGTGCTTCCCCAGCACTGGTGGAGCACCCGCGACTTCGCCGATGGCGGCGGTTACGAGCCCCCCCTGGGCAGCGGTCCATATAAAGTGAGCAAGGTCGACTCCGGGCGCAGCATCACCTTCGAACGCAACCCCGACTGGTGGGGCAAGGACTTGCCGGTCAGTCGCGGACTGTACAACTTCGACCTGTTCAGCATCGAGTACTTCGGCGATACCGACGTGGCACGCCAGGTACTGCGCGGTGGTGCCTACGACTACAACCGCGAGTTTTCCGCCACCGGATACTCCATCGGCTACGAAAGCCCGGCCCTGAGCGACGGCCGCCTGCAAAAGGCCCATCTGGCGACCCAGGCGCCGCAGCCGTCCCAGGGTTTTGTGTTCAATCTGCAAAAACCGATGTTCCAGGATCGCCGGGTGCGTCAGGCGCTGGTGATGCTCTGGGATTTCGAATGGAGCAACCGGCAGATGATGCGCAACCTGTACATCCGCCAGCAGAGCTTCTTTTCCAACACGGACCTTGCCGCCCGACAATTGCCGGATGCCGGCGAGCTGGCGATTCTCGAACCCTTGCGCGGGCAGATTCCCGACGAAGTTTTCACCCAGGTGTTCGAGGCACCGAAAACCGATGGCAGCGGCCTGATTCGCGACAAGCAATTGCAAGCTCTGGACTTGCTCGAACAGGCCGGCTGGAAACCGGACGGTGATCATCTGGTCAACGCCAACGGTGAGCCACTGAGCTTTACCTTCCTGGTCAGCCAGAACGGTCTGGACCGTTTGCTGCTGCCTTATAAGCGCACCTTGAAACAGATCGGCATCGACCTGAACATCCGCCGCATCGATTCGTCCCAGTACGTCAACCGCCTGATGAGCCGCGACTACGACATGATCGTCACCGGCTACCCGGTCACCACCTCTGCGGGGGGCGAGTTGTTCAACTATTTCGGCTCGGTGGCGGCGACCGATCCGGGCTCCAACAACTACATGGTGTTGAGCAACCCTGCGGTGGACAGCCTGATCAAAGGCCTGGTGCGGGCCGATACCCAGCCTGAAATGCTGCGCTATGCCCACGCGCTGGACCGGGTGCTGCAATGGAACTACTACTGGATTCCCAACTATTACCCACCGGGCACCTCCACAGTATGGTGGAACCGCTTCGGCATCCCGGACGTGCAGGCGAGCAATGACGAAGCCATCGAAAGCTGGTGGGAAATGAGCCGCACACCACTGACCAACCAGCAAATGACCGCCGAGCGCATCCGCCGAGGCAGACCCGGAGGGCCGCACTGATGTGGGCTTACATATTGCGGCGCCTGCTGTTGATCATCCCGACGCTGGTGATCATCCTGCTGGTCAACTTCGTCATCGTCCAGGCCGCGCCGGGCGGGCCGGTGGAACAGGCCATCGCCCACCTGCAAGGCATAGGCGGTGCCGCGGTCGGCGGCGGTTCCAGTGAAGCCATGAGCGGCACTTCCCGGGCCAGTCGCGGCCTGGATCCAAAGCTGATCAAAGACATCGAAAAACAGTACGGTTTCGACAAACCGGCCCACGAGCGCCTGTGGCTGATGCTCACCAGTTACGCACGCCTGGACTTCGGCAAAAGCTTCTTCCGGGGCGCCACGGTCACTGACCTGATCCTGGAAAAAATGCCGGTCACCATTTCCCTCGGGTTATGGGCGACGCTGATCACCTACCTGGTGTCGATTCCCCTGGGCATCCGCAAGGCTGTGCACCATGGCAGCCATTTCGATATCTGGAGCAGCACCGCGATCATCATCGGCTACGCCATGCCGGCATTCCTGTTCGCCATGTTCCTGATCGTGGTATTTGCCGGCGGCACCTCGTTGAACTGGTTCCCGGTTCGCGGGCTGGTCTCGGACAACTTCGATTCGCTGTCGACCCTGGGCAAGGTCGCCGATTACTTCTGGCACCTGGTCCTGCCGGTGACGGCGCTGGTGATCGGCGGTTTCGCCACACTCACCATCCTGACGAAAAACTCGTTCCTCAATGAAATCACCCGTCAATACGTGGTCACCGCCCGCGCCAAGGGCTTGAGCGAGCGGCGGGTGCTGTACGGCCACGTGTTCCGCAACGCCATGCTGCTGGTGGTATCGGGCATCCCCCAGGCCTTTATCAGCGTGTTCTTTGCCGGCTCGCTGCTGATCGAAGTGATCTTCTCCCTCGATGGTCTGGGGCGCATGAGTTACGAAGCCGCGGTGTCGCGGGACTATCCGGTGGTGTTCGGTTCACTGTTCATCTTCACCCTGTTCGGCCTGCTGATAAAACTGGTCGGCGATCTTTGCTACACCCTCGTCGACCCGCGCATCGACTTCGCCGCGAGGAATGCCTGATGCTCAAGCTTTCTCCGCTGGCCCGTCGCCGCTTCGAGCGCTTCAAGAAAAACCGTCGTGGCTGGTGGTCGCTGTGGTTGTTTATCGGTCTGTTCATGCTGACCCTGGGCGGCGAACTGATCGCCAACGACAAACCGCTGATGGTCAGTTATCAGGGCCAGTGGTACTTCCCTGCCCTCAAGCGCTATACCGAACAGGAGTTCGGCGGGCAGTTGCCGTTCCAGGCCGATTACCGCAGCGACTACGTACAGCAGCTGATCAAGAAAGACGGCGGCTGGCTGCTGTTTCCGCCGATCCCGTTCAGCGACGACACGCCGAACTATGACCTGAACAAACCGGCACCCAGCCCGCCCTCCAGCGTGAATTGGCTGGGCACCGACGACCAGGCCCGCGATGTATTGGCCCGGGTGATTTTCGGCGCCCGGGTGTCGATCCTGTTTGCCTTGATGCTGACCCTTGTCAGTGCCCTGATCGGCATCGCCGCCGGCGCCCTGCAAGGATACTACGGTGGCTGGGTCGATCTGCTCGGCCAGCGCCTGCTCGAGGTCTGGTCCGGTTTGCCGGTGCTGTACCTGCTGATCATCCTCTCGGGATTCGTCGAACCGAATTTCTGGTGGCTGCTGGGGATCATGGCGCTGTTTTCATGGTTGGCGCTGGTGGACGTGGTGCGCGCCGAGTTCCTGCGCGGGCGCAACCTGGAATACGTCAAAGCCGCTCGCGCATTGGGCCTGACCGACCGCAAAGTCATCGTGCGGCACATTCTGCCCAATGCCATGAATGCGACCTTGAGTTACCTGCCGTTCATTCTGACCGGGGCCATCTCGACCCTGACGGCGCTGGACTTTCTCGGCTTCGGCATGCCCGCCGGCAGCGCTTCGCTGGGCGAACTGATCGGCCAGGGCAAGCAGAACCTGCAAGCCCCCTGGCTGGGGCTAACCGCATTCTTCACCCTGGCGCTGATTCTTTCCCTACTGGTGTTTATCGGCGAGGCGTTGCGCGATGCGTTCGACCCTCGCTCCTGAAGACATGGCCATGCAACGGACATTGATATGCTTAACCTGATCGAAATCCGTGACCTCAGCGTCGCCTTCAGCGGCCAGACCGTGGTGCGCAACCTGAACCTGGATATCCGCCCCGGCGAATGCCTGGCGCTGGTCGGCGAGTCGGGCTCGGGCAAGTCGGTCACCGCCCACTCGATCCTGCAATTGCTCCCCGAATGCGGCACCGAGACGACCGGCAGCATCCGTTATCGCGGCCAGGAGCTGGTGGGGGCCGAGGGCAAAAAACTGCGTCAGTTGCGCGGCAATCGCATTGCGATGATTTTCCAGGAGCCGATGACCTCGCTCAATCCGCTGCACAGCATCGAAAAGCAGATTGGCGAGACGTTGCTGGTGCATAAAGGCCTGGCCGGTAAAGCGGCGCGGGCACGGATTCTTGAACTGCTGCATCTGGTGGGCATTCAGAAAGCCGAGGAACGACTCAAGGCCTATCCGCATCAATTGTCCGGGGGCCAGCGTCAGCGGGTGATGATTGCCATGGCCCTGGCTTGCGAGCCGGAGTTGCTGATCGCCGACGAGCCGACCACCGCACTGGATGTGACGGTGCAGCGCAAGATCCTGTTGCTGCTCAAATCCCTGCAACATCGGCTGGGCATGTCGCTGCTGCTGATCAGCCACGACCTCAACCTGGTGCGCAGCATCGCCCAGCGGGTGTGCGTGATGAAGGCCGGGGAAATTGTCGAGCAGGCGCCTTGTGAAACGCTCTTCAACGAGCCGAAACACCCTTACAGCTGCGAGCTGTTGAACGCCGAACCGGAAGGTGAAGCCCTGCCCCGAGACCAGCGCGAAAACGTACTGGAGGTGGATAATTTGCAGGTGCAGTTCGCCGTCAGTGGCGGCCTGTTCCAGCGCAAGACGTACCTCAAAGCCGTGGACGGCATCAGCCTGAACATCCAGCGCGGCAAAACCCTGGGCATTGTCGGCGAATCCGGTTCGGGCAAGTCCACTCTGGGTCAGGCGATCCTGCGTCTGCTCGATTCCGAAGGCAGCATTCGCTTCCAGGGCGAGGCGCTGGACGGCTTGACGCAAAAGCAGCTGAGGCCGTGGCGCAAGAAGATGCAGGTGGTGTTTCAGGACCCTTTCGGCAGCCTCAGCCCCAGAATGTCCGTGGCGCAGATCATCAGCGAAGGCCTGCAAGTGCATCGTCAGCTGAGCGCCGAGCAATGTAATGCTGAAGTTAAACGGGCACTGACGGAGGTCGGCCTCGACCCGCAGAGCCGTCATCGCTACCCTCACGAATTTTCCGGCGGCCAACGCCAACGCATCGCCATTGCCCGGGCACTGGTGCTCAAGCCCGAATTGATCCTGCTCGATGAGCCGACCTCGGCGCTGGACCGCACCGTGCAAAAACAGGTGGTCGCCCTGCTCCGCCAGCTTCAGGAAAAATACGGATTGACCTACCTGTTCATCAGCCATGACCTTGCGGTGGTGCGCGCCCTGGCTCACGACATGATCGTGATCAAGGATGGCAAAGTGGTGGAAAGCGGCGCCAGCCATGACGTGTTCGATTCGCCGCAGCATCCGTATACCAAGGAGCTGTTGGCGGCGGCGCTTTTGGGGCATGCATGATTCAGTGCCAGGCTTCAGACCGCGTCGCGACAATCGCGAGCAGGCTCACTCCCACAGGGGACCGCATTCCCTGTGAGCTGCCGCAGGCTGCGATCTTTTGATCTTGATCCCAAAAATGGACGCTACAGATGAACACCACCGAAAACCTCAAGGACTACCAGCGCGTGCGCCTGCTGGCGATCCGCTCGCTGTTCGAGATCATCGAGCAATCCAGCGAAGGCACGGTGATTGTCGACCGCGACGCCAACATCGTCTGGATGAACGAGCGCTATGCCCGCCGTTTCGGCCTGGAATCGGCGGAAATTGCCATCGGTAAACCCTGCGAAAGCGTTATTCCCGGCAGTCTGTTGCGCGAAGTGGTGCGCACTGGTCGGCCGATATTGCTCGACATGCAGGACACCTCAAAAGAACCGCTGGTGGTCATGCGCCTGCCAATTCACGACGACACCGGCGTGGTGATCGGCGCCATCGGCTTTGCCCTGTTCGATGAATTGCGCAGCCTTTCACCCATGCTCAAGCGCTACATGAGCATGCAGGAAGAACTGGCCTCCACCCGCTCGCTGTTACGCGCGCGGCAGACCAAGTACAACTTCGCCCACTTCATCGGCACCAGCGCAGCCAGCCTCGAAGTCAAGCGCCGTGCCCGACGCAGTGCCAGCACCGAATCGCCGGTGTTGCTGCTGGGCGAAACCGGCACGGGCAAGGAGTTGCTGGCCCAGGCCATCCACAATGCCTCGCCGCGAGCGCACAAGGCCTTCGTCAGCATCAACAGTGCGGCGATTCCCGAGTCGTTGCTGGAGGCCGAGTTCTTCGGCACGGCCCCTGGCGCCTTTACCGGAGCCGATCGCAAGGGCCGCGCCGGCAAGTTGCAGATCGCCCAGGGCGGCACTTTGTTCCTTGATGAAATCGGCGACATGCCGCTGCCCCTGCAAAGCAAACTGCTGCGGGTGCTGCAGGAAAAAGAGTTCGAACCGGTCGGCTCCAACGAAATGATTCAAAGCGATGTGCGAGTGATCGCCGCGACGTCCACGGACCTCGAAGCGGCCATCAAGCGCGGCGAGTTTCGCGCCGATCTGTATTACCGCCTCAATGTGTTGCCGATTCAGGTCCCGCCCCTGCGCGACCGCCTCGACGACGTGCCGGCGCTCAGTGAAGCGATCCTTGAGGAACTGCGCAGCCAGCATGAATTGCATCACGAAGCGCTGGAGCTACTGGCCCAGCACGCCTGGCCGGGGAACATTCGCGAACTGCGCAACGTACTGGAGCGAGCCGCCCTGCTTAGCGATGACTTGCGCCTGACAACTGCGGATATCCGTGCGGCCATTGGCACCTTCACCCCGGTGGAGCGTGTGGCGCCCTTGACCCTTGAGCCGCTGGCCCATGAAACGTTCAGCGCGGCGCGGGAGCGTTTCGATCGGCATTTGATTGAGACCACCCTCGCACAATGCGGCGGCAAGGTGATTGAGGCGGCGGCCCGGCTGGGGCTTGGGCGGTCGACGCTTTACAAGAAGATGGCGGCCTTGGGGATTGCCGAGTCTCAATAGTGAGATATCTATCTCTTTTTGTAGACACCGTTATTTTTGCGCTTGCGCGCATCGCCAGCAAGCCGGCTCCTACGGGTTGTAGGCGCACCAACGTACCGTGGAACACCGCTCACTTGTAGCAGCTGGCTTGCCAGCGATCATTCCAGCCGCGCAACAAATTCTCCAGAACGAGACGAATTCGCCACCCGCCGTCCCACAAACAAAATATATCGTTATATTTCAACAACTTAAGCACATGGCACAAATCTCGCTATACGCCTCTCCTACAACAGATCCACCCTACAAAAATAACAACCCAGGAGACACACCATGAGTGTGATCATTGCCTTGGCAGCCCTCGCGCTGCTGATGCTGGCTGCTTACCGTGGCTACAGCGTTATCCTTTTTGCCCCCATTGCCGCCCTCGGCGCTGTCCTGCTCACCGACCCTTCCGCCGTTGCCCCCGTCTTCACCGGCGTGTTCATGGAGAAAATGGTCGGCTTCATCAAACTCTATTTCCCCGTATTCCTGCTCGGTGCCGTATTCGGCAAGCTGATCGAGCTGTCGGGCTTCTCCCGCTCGATCGTTGCTGCCGCGATCCGCCTGCTTGGCACCCGCCAGGCGATGCTGGTGATCGTGCTGGTCTGCGCGCTGCTGACCTATGGCGGCGTTTCGCTGTTCGTGGTGGTGTTCGCGGTTTATCCCTTCGCCGCTGAGATGTTCCGCCAGAGCAATATTCCCAAACGCCTGATTCCGGCGACCATTGCCCTGGGCGCATTCTCCTTCACCATGGACGCCCTGCCCGGCACTCCGCAGATCCAGAACATCATCCCCAGCACCTTCTTCAACACCACCGCCTGGGCCGCGCCCTGGCTGGGTGTGATCGGCACCATCTTCGTGTTCTGCGCCGGCATGCTGTTTCTGCAGCGCCAGCGCAACAAGGCGCAACGCACCGGCGAAGGTTACGGCACTGATTTGCGCAACGAGCCGGAAACCGCTGCCGACATCAAGCTGCCCAATCCATGGATCGCCCTCTCGCCGCTGCTGGCGGTGGGCATCATGAACCTGTTGTTCACCCACTGGATTCCACAGTGGTACGGCAAGACCCACAGCCTGCAGCTGCCGGGCATGGCCGCTCCGGTCACCACCGAAATCGCCAAACTCACGGCGATCTGGGCGGTACAAGCCGCGCTGCTGGTGGGCATCCTGATGGTGCTGGCATTCGGTTTCCAGGCCATTCGCAGCAAGCTCGCCGAGGGCAGCAAGAGTGCGGTCAGCGGCGCACTGCTGGCAGCGATGAACACCGCGTCGGAATACGGTTTCGGTGCCGTGATCGCTTCGTTGCCGGGCTTCCTGGTACTAGCCGACTGGCTCAAGAACATTCCCGATCCGCTGGTCAATGAAGCGATTACCGTGACCCTGCTGGCCGGTATCACCGGCTCCGCGTCGGGGGGCATGAGCATTGCGCTGGCGGCGATGTCCGAGCAGTTCATCAGCGCCGCCCACGCCGCGAACATTCCCCTGGAAGTGCTGCACCGGGTCGCCGCGATGGCCAGTGGCGGCATGGACACCCTGCCGCACAACGGCGCGGTGATCACCTTGCTGGCGGTCACCGGGCTGACCCACCGCGAGGCCTATAAAGACATTTTCTGTATTACGCTGATCAAGACACTCGCGGTTTTCGTGGTGATCGGCACCTTCTACGCCACTGGCATTGTGTGAGGTATTCATGACGACTTTATCGGGCAAGACCGCACTGGTCACCGGCTCCACCAGCGGCATCGGCCTGGGTATCGCGCTCAGCCTGGCCAAGGCCGGGGCCAACCTGATCCTCAATGGTTTCGGCGACCCGTGCGAGGTCATCGCCCAGGTGCAACAGTTCGGCGGCAAGGTCGGCCATCACCCGGCCGACGTCAGCGACCCGGCACAGATTGCCCAGATGATTGCCTATGCCGAGCGCGAGTTTGGCGGCGTGGATATTCTGGTCAACAACGCGGGCATTCAGCACGTGGCAGCGGTCGAGGAGTTTCCGGAGGAGCGCTGGGATTCGATCATCGCCATCAACCTGTCGTCGGTGTTCCACAGCACCCGCCTGAGCCTGCCGGGCATGCGCGCCAAGGGCTGGGGCCGGGTGATCAACATCGCATCCGTGCATGGCCTGGTCGGCTCGGTGGGCAAGGCGGCGTACGTGGCCGCCAAGCACGGGGTGATCGGTTTGACCAAAGTGGTGGGCCTGGAAACCGCCACCAGCAATGTCACCTGCAACGCGATTTGCCCGGGCTGGGTGCTCACGCCATTGGTGCAAAAACAGATCGATGACCGCGCTGCGACCGGAATTGATCCGCAGCAGGCACAGCATGATTTGCTCGCTGAAAAGCAGCCATCGCTGGAATTCGTGACGCCACCGCAACTGGGTGAACTGGTGCTGTTCCTGTGCAGCGAGGCCGGCAGCCAGGTGCGTGGGGCGGCGTGGAATGTCGATGGCGGGTGGTTGGCGCAGTAAGCGCCTGCAAGCTCCTTGTGGCGAGGGGGCTTGTCGGACCGCCGCACCGCCCCGTTCGGCTGCGAAGCAGTCGCAAACTCTATGCTCGCGGTATACCCAGAAAATGGGGGCGCAGGGCCCGGGGTGGCTTCGCCACCCAGCGGGGGCAAGCCCCCTCGCCACAAAAGCACCCATGTATGCGATAAGAAGAGGCAAACCATGTCCGACATCCTCTGGCAACCTGACGCCAAGCGCATCACCAAGACTCGCATGGAGGCCTTTCGGCGCTTCATCAATCAGCGGCATGCTCTGAAAATCGATCACTACCCTGCCCTGCACCAATGGTCCATCGACCAGCGTGAAGATTTCTGGCTGTCCATCGTCGACTTCTTCGACATCCGCTTCCACGATCAACCCGACGCGGTGCTGCTCGAAGGCCCACAGATGCCCAGCGCCCAGTGGTTCCCCGGCGCAACCCTGAACTTTGCCGAACACCTGCTGCGCCGTCGCGACGATGCAGTGGCGGTGGTGGCTGTCGGTGAAAACGGCCAGCGCGAACAGTTGACCTGGGCTGAACTCGCGGAACATGTGGCCGGCTTTCAGAATGGTCTGAAGGCCGCCGGTGTCGGTATTGGCGACCGGGTCGCCGCGTGCATGCCCAACACCTGGCAAACCCTGGTGGCCATGCTCGCCACCACCAGCCTCGGGGCGATCTGGTCCTGTTCTTCACCGGACTTCGGCACCCAGGGGGTGGTTGACCGGTTCGGCCAGATCGAACCGAACGTGCTGGTCACCTGCGCCGGTTACCGTTACGCCGGCAAGGAGATCGACCAGACTGCCAAGATCAACGAGATTCTCGAGCGCCTGCCATCATTGCAACAGCTGGTTGTCGTGCCCTACGCGCGAGCGCAGGCGCACATCGAAGATTTCCGCACGCAGGCCAACGTGACGCTGTGGGACGACTTTTACGACCCCGGCGGCGAGCCGGACTTTGTCCCGGTGCCATTCACCCATCCGCTGTACATCCTCTACTCCAGCGGCACCACCGGGGTGCCCAAGTGCATCATCCACAGCACCGGCGGCGTGCTCCTGCAACACGTCAAGGAGCACGGCCTGCATTGCGATCTCGGCCCCGGCGATCGCCTGTTCTACTACACCACCTGCGGCTGGATGATGTGGAACTGGCTGGTCTCGGCCCTGGCCGTGGGCAGCGCCGTGGTGCTGTACGATGGCTCGCCGTTCCATCCCGATAACTCGCGCTTGCTGGAGCTGATCGACGACGAGCGCATCAGTGTCTTCGGGACCAGCCCCAAATACCTCGCCACCCTGGAAAGCAGCGGTGTCAGGCCCAGGTCCAGCCACGATCTGGACAGCCTGAAAACCCTGCTCTGCACCGGTTCTGCCCTGGCACCGAAAAGCTACGACTACGTCTACCGCGACTTCAAACCCGACGTGCGCCTGGCATCGATGTCGGGTGGTACCGATATCGTTTCCTGCTTCGTCAACGGCAACCCTTGGCTACCGGTGCGTCGTGGAGAAATCATGGGCAAGAGCCTGGGCATGGCGGTGGAAGTCTGGAATGACGAGGGTCAGCCGGTGATTGGCGAAAAAGGCGAGTTGGTCTGTACCCGCCACTTCCCGGCGATGCCCGTCGGCCTGTGGAATGATCCTGACGGGAAGAAACTGCTGGCCTCGTATTTCAGCCAGTTCCCCGGCGTATGGGCCCAGGGCGATTATGCCGAGCAGTTGCCCCACGGCGCGATGATGATCCACGGACGCTCGGACGCGGTACTCAATCCCGGCGGCGTGCGCATCGGCACCGCGGAAATCTATCGTCAGGTAGAGAAAGTCCCGCAGGTACTCGACAGTGTCGCCATCGGCCAGCAGTGGCAGGAAGACGTGCGCGTGGTGCTGTTCGTGCGATTGCACGATGGCGTCGAACTGGACGAGGAGCTGCAGCAGCAGATTCGCCAGGTGATCCGCGCCAACACCACACCGCGCCACGTGCCGGCTAAGATTGTCGCGGTCACGGACATTCCCCGGACCATCAGCGGCAAGGTGGTTGAACTGGCGGTGCGTAACGTCGTGCACGGGCAGAAAGTGAAAAACACCGATGCACTGGCCAACCCCGAAGCCCTGGAGCAATTTCGTGACCGTCCTGAACTGAAAACCTGAGGTTGCGCCCCCCCTGTGGGAGCGGGCTTGCTCGCGAAGGCGGTGTGTCAGTCGGCATCATTGAGAACTGATACTCCACCTTCGCGAGCAAGCCCGCTCCCACAGGGTGCCTGCAACGTGAACCGCTCACCCCACCGAATCCTCCAGCATCGCCCAGCTGTGCAAGAATAGGCACAGCCATGCCGACTTATGCGCAGGACTTCTCGATGAATGCAGCACCGACCGCCAGCGATGCCCAGGCCCTGATTGCCCGACTGGACTGGGAAAACAGTCCGCTGGGCGCTGCCAGCAACTGGCCACAGAGCCTGCGAACCGCCGTGGATATCGTGATTCACTCACCGATGCCGATGCTGTTGCTGTGGGGCCCGCAGCTGACGCAGATCTACAACGACGGTTTCGCCCTGCTGGCCGGCAGTAAACATCCGCAGGCTTTCGGGCAACCGACGCACGAGATCTGGCCTGAGCTGAAGGACTTCACCGATCCGATTTACCACGCGGTGCTGCAAGGTCAGGTGCGCACCTACAGCGAACAGCGCTTCACCCTTCAAGGCGAAGCCCAGGAATCCGACCTCTGGCTGGACCTTACCTACAGCCCCATTCGTGACGAAAATACCGAGGTCGCGGGAATTCTGGTCACGGCCATCCAAACCAACGAACGCCGACGCATCGCTCTGGAGCTCGAACAACGTTCGGCCGCCAGCCTCAAGGCCCAGCGCGAAACCGAAGAACGCTTGCAACTGGCCCTCGCCGCCACTGACGCGGTCGGTACCTGGGATTGGGACATCAGCGAGGACCGCTTCATCGCTGACGCGCATTTCGCCCAGTTACATGGCATCGATCCGGCCAAGGCCAATCATCTGCCAATCAGCGAATACCTTAATGGCGTGCACCCCGAGGACCGCGCCCTGATCACCCGCAGCATCAGGCACTGCATCACCCAAGGCAGCGAGTACGCCGAAGAATATCGCCTGCTGCAAGCGGATGGGGAGCTGCGCTGGGTGTTTGCCCGTGGCCGTTGCTACAAGGATCACCATGACCGCCCGATCCGCTTCCTCGGTGCAGCCCTTGATCTTACCGAGCGCAAACAAACCGAACAGGCCCTGCGCCAGAGCCAGACCGAGCTGCAGCTGATCATCAACGCCATGCCAATCCTGATCAGCTACGTCGACCGCGAGGAACGCTTTCGCCTGAACAATGCCGCTTACCTCGACTGGTACGGCCTGACGCCTCAGGAACTCTATGGCCGGACCATTGTTGAAGTGCTCGGAAAAGAAGCCTACGCGCTGCGTGCGTCCTACGTCGCCGAAGCACTGTCCGGCAGACCCTGCAGCTTCAGCATTAGCACCCCACATCGCGACGGCAGCATCCGCCAGGCCCTGATGAATTATCTGCCGCGCCACGGGGCGGATGGCACGGTCAACGGTTTCTACATCTTCGTGATCGACGAAACCGAGCGCAAACAGACCGAGGAAGCTCTGCGTAACCTCAATGAAACCCTGGAAGAACGGGTGGCTGCCCGCACCCGGCAACTGGCGCAAGCCAACGAACGCCTGCAAAACGAGATGTGCGAGCGCGAACGCGCCGAAGAAGCGCTGCGCCATGCGCAGAAGATGGAAGCGGTCGGCCAGCTCACCGGCGGCATTGCCCACGACTTCAACAACATGCTCACCGGCATCATCGGCAGCCTTGACCTGATGCAGCGCTACATTGCCGAAGGCCGTGTCGACGAAATTACCCGCTTCACCGAGGCGGCCGTGTCCTCGGCCAACCGCGCCGCCGCCCTCACCCATCGCCTGCTGGCGTTCTCCCGGCGCCAGTCGCTCAATCGCAAGCCGCTCAACGCCAATGAGCTGATCCATTCGCTGGAAGATTTGCTCAGCCGCACCAAGGGCGACCACATCGAACTCAAACTGCAATTGACCGAGAACGTCTGGCGGGTCAACACCGATGTCAGTCAACTGGAAAATGCCTTGCTCAACCTGGTGATCAACGCACGGGATGCCATGCCCGACGGCGGCGAGCTGTTGATCGAAACGGCCAACGTGTATCTCGATGGCAGCGACATCACCACGCTGGAACAGGTCAACGCCGGGGACTACCTGATGATTGCCGTCAGCGACAACGGCATCGGCATGACACCATCGGTATTGTCCAAGGCATTCGATCCCTTTTTCACCACCAAACCCATTGGCCAGGGCACCGGCCTGGGGTTGTCGATGATCTACGGTTTCGCCCAGCAGTCGGGCGGCCATGTCACCCTGTCCAGCCTGCCAGACCGGGGCACCTGTGTGCGCCTGTATCTGCCGCGTCTGGACGGCACCGAACAGGTGGCGGAGCCGCAGCCGCTGGTGGGCGAAGCACCGCCAGTCATTGCCGGGGAAACCGTAGTGCTGGTGGAAGACGATTCAGCGGTGCGCATGCTGGTGCTCGATCTGTTGAACGAGCTCGGTTACCGCGCCTACGAAGCCGAAGACGCCAGTGCCGCCCTGCCCATGCTCGAGTCCGACTTGCGGGTGGACCTGCTGGTGACCGACGTCGGCCTGCCGGGGATGAATGGCCGGCAACTGGCGGAAATCGCCCGCCAGCATCGTCCCGAATTGAAAGTGCTGTTCATGACCGGCTACGCGGAAATCGCCGCCGAACGCCAGGGCTTCCTCGAGCACGGCATGGACATGGTGTCCAAACCATTTACCATCGACCTGCTGGCCAACAAGATTCGCACGATGATCGGCCATGCCCGCTGACTTGAGGCATAATCGCGCGCCCCGTTGTCACCGCCGTTGCAAGGTAACCGCCCCATGAAAGCTCAAGCCCGCCATATTCTGGTGAAAACCTCGGAAGAAGCCGAGCAACTCAAGCAGCGCATCGCCAAAGGCGAAGCCTTTGATGTGCTGGCGAAAAAATACTCCACCTGCCCGTCCGGCAAACGTGGTGGCGACCTTGGTGAGGTCAGGCCCGGCCAGATGGTCGGCGTGATCGATGCGGTGATCTTCAAGAAACCGCTGCGAGTGGTGCATGGGCCGATCAAGAGCAAGTTTGGTTATCACCTTGTGCAGGTGTTTTACCGGGATTGATGGGCTGGCTTGAAAGCCCCCTTCGCGAGCAAGCCCGCTCCCACATTGGATTTTGTGAGTCGGCAAAATATGCCACCACCCCCCATCCCTGTGGGAGCGGGCTTGCTCGCGAACCGATGGCGTAGCCAGCGGCCATCCACCACTATTTCGCAATCAACGCCCCCGACACCTGAATCACCCGACTCGCCAACCGATGCCCGGCCTCAGCCGCCTCCACAGGGCTTGCGCCCTTGAGCCTTGAAGCCAGGTACGCCGCGCTGAACGAATCCCCCGCCGCCGTCGTATCAACCACCCGCTCGACCTTTTGCGCCGGCACTTCGAACGACTCGCCGGCGCATCGAATCAGGCACGCATCGGCGCCCCGCTTGAGTACCACTTCAGGCGTGCCGATCTGTTGGTAAGCGGCAAACACGGCATCGCAGTCGGCAAAATCGAACAGTGCCTGCTCGTCATCGACGGTCAACAACGCCAGGTCGACATAGGGCAATACGCTGCGATAAGCCGCGCGCGCCTCTTCGGCCGAGGCCCACAAGCGTGGCCGGTAATTGTTGTCGAAGACAATCCGCGCATCGCGCTGTCGTGCTTCTATCAGGGTTTGCAGCAACTTCTCCCGTCCCTGCGCGCCAAGCACTGCCAGGGTGATCCCGCTGAAATACAACAGATCGTAATCGGGCAGCGCCGCGAGAATCGGCGCTGCGGCCGGGGTGGTGAAACAATCACGCACGGCCGCTTCATTGCGCCAGTAAAGAAAACGCCGCTCACCCGCGGCGTCGGTCTGGATGCAATACAGCCCCGGCAAGCGCCCAGGCAGACGCTGGACCATGCCCACACCGACGTTTTCCGCAGCCCAGCTTTGGCTCATGGCATCGCTGAAACTGTCGTCACCCAGGGCGGTGACGTAATCCACACTGCCGGCCGCCCCCAATTCGCGGGACAGGTAGACCGCGGTGTTCAAGGTGTCGCCGCCGAAGCTCTGCTGCAGACTGCCGTCGGCACGTTGCTGCAACTCGATCATGCATTCGCCAATCAGGGCGATGCGCGGAGTGTTGGGGCCCAGGGTGCTGATGGTGTTCATATGGCGGCTCTCTGTGTTTCGGTGGTGTCTGGCAGGACGCCATCGCCGGCAAGCCGGCTCCTGCAAGGTAGGGGTGACCGCCAGATTCTGCGGTCGACACAAAGCTGTAGGAGCCGGCTTGCCGGCGATAGCAGCGCCGCGGTCTCAACCCTTAGAAACAGGTTTCCATGGTTTCGATGACGTTCAACTGCTCATCCACCAGGCAGCCAACACGCCACTTGTCAAACGTCAGGCACGGATGGGAAGTGCCGAACGAAATGATATCGCCCACTCGCAAATCCACTCCCGGTGCCACGGTCATGAACGCATGCTGATCCATGACCGCAGTCACCTTGCATGCGCTCACATCGTCCCCGCTGGCCGGCACCACGCCCGCCTTGTAACGCAGCAGCGGCACCGGCAAACCGGCGTCATAGGCCACGTCGCGTTTGCCCAGGGCAATCACCGCGAACCCCGGTTCCGGCAGCGACTGCACATGCGCCCAGACTTCCAGCGCCGGTCGCAGGCCTTCGTGCAGGTCGCTGCGACGGTCGAGCACGCAGCACTGTGCTTCCTTGTAGATGCCATGGTCGTGGGCCACATAACTGCCAGGGCGCAGCACACTAAGGAAACGCCCAGCGACGTTCTGCGCTTCGAACTCTTCGGCAATCAGGTCATACCAGGCAGAACCTGAGGCCGTGATAATCGGCTTGGCGATTGCGAATGCGCCGCTGTCCTGCAACTGCACCGCCAGGCGCACCAGCGAGCCGGCGAAATCGCGGATACCGCTCACCGCGTGGTCACCGTGAATCACCCCTTCGTAACCCTCGATGCCAGTCAAAGCCAGCGCCGGTTGCGCGGCAATGGCCTGGGCCAGGTCGAGCACTTCCTGTTCGCTACGGCAACCGCACCGCCCACCGACCACGCCGTATTCGATCATCACGTTCAGGCGCACACCGCGCGAAGCGAAATACGCCCCAAGGTCGGCGACATTGTCCGGGTGATCGACCATGCAATAGAAGTCGAAGGCCGGGTCGGCCAGCAGGTCGGCGATCAGTGCCATGTTCGGCGTACCAACCAGTTGGTTGGCCATCAATACCCGGCGCACGCCATGGGCGTAGGCCGCGCGAGTTTGCGTGGCGCTGGCCAGGGTGATACCCCAGGCACCAGCGTCCAGTTGTCGACGGAACAATGCCGGAGTCATGCTGGTTTTGCCGTGGGGCGCCAGCTGCGCGCCGCTGTTGCTGACGAAGTCCTGCATCCAGCGAATGTTGTGCTCCAGTGCCTGGCGATGCAGCACCAGCGCTGGCAGGCTCACATCACGGACCAGGCTGGCGCCGTGGCTGGCCGCACCTTTTTCCACATTGGCAGTGTTTGGGGCAGAAGACATGTTTGAACTCCTCATCCACGCGGCTGCCGGCAGCCGCTGTTAATCGTTGATGCGCCGGGCCAGGCTGTTGGCGCTGTCGATCAGCACCCGGCGGTAGTCGGCGTAATTTTTCCTGGCGTCGGCCCTTGGCGCGACGATGCACAGGGTGGCGATGGCCACGCCGCCGGGGTCTTTGACCGGTGCGGCGAAGCAATGGGTAAAGGTGTCCGCGACGCTGTCGAAGGAGAAGAAGCCATCGCTGCCGGCCTGACGGATTTCCTCGAGGAACTGCTCGACCGGCAAGCGTTCGCCGCCGGGCAGAATGAAGTCGTCAGGGTCGATCAGGTCGATGATTGCCTGGTCGCTCAGATGCGCCAGCAACAGCCGGCCGGACGCGGTCCAGGGGATGGGCGCGTTTTCACCGATGTCCGACGAGATGCGGAAATGCCGCTCGCCCTCTTTCATCAACGCCACGGTGTATTTTCTTCCGTTGAGCAGGCACATCTGCGCGGTTTCGCGGGTCTGGCTGACGATCTCCTGCAAGGCGTGATCGGCCTCGCGGGTCAGGTCGAAATGACGCAAATGCGCCTGGCCGAGAAAGTACAGTTGACGCCCCAGGTAGACGTGACCGTCTTTGCCGACAGGCTCCAGGATCCGGCGTTCGAGCAACGAGGCAACCAGCTCGTAGACGGTGGATTTGGGGCTGCCGATGCCGCTGGCGATTTCGTTCGGGCGCAGGGGCTGGCCGACTTCCTTGAGGAAATCGAGGATATCGAACGCCCGATCCAGACCGCGAGCCCGGCGCTTGATGGTGTCTTCGGTCATTTCAGTGGGTTCCCATTCAACGTCGCCGGGATGGTAGTGGCTGTTGTGGTTGTGTCAGTCAGAGCCAGCCCTTAAGACCACCACAACTCTCAAGCCTTTTTCTTGTACGCAATACAGTCGATCTCAACCTTGCAGTCGACCATCATGTTCGCCTGCACGCAGGCCCGAGCCGGGGCGTGTTCGGGTTTGAAGTATTGGGCGAAGACCTTGTTGAAACTGGTGAAATCCCGCGGATCCTCTAGCCACACACCAGCACGTACCACATCTTCCAGGCCATAACCGGCTTCTTGCAGAATCGCGATCAGATTCTTCATGGTCTGGTGGGTCTGCTCGACAATGCCGCCGGTAATGATCTCGCCATCCACCGCCGGCACCTGCCCGGAAACGTGCAGCCAGCCATCGGCTTCTACGGCGCGCGCGAAAGGGCGAGGCTGACCGCCAGCGGCGGTACTGCCGGTGCCGTAACGAGTAATGCTCATGCGGGACGCTCCTGATTGAATAGTGAACGATTAAAATCCTGTGCTTTTAAGAAATGGCGCCAGTCGTGACGATTGCGGGCACTCGGCGATGCATATCAAGCGTTCCAAGGGCGCGCCGACTCCGCTATAACGGAACAGGGTATGCAACAACGGACCAAACAGCAGAAAGTGTGCCACAGGTGGTCAGTCATCTGCGTGGATTTTGAAGTATGTTTCTGAAACAGAAGGATGCAGAAAGCGAGGAAATGGAACTGCCCAACGCACAGACCGCGAGTACTGACGTTGGCGATGGAGGGCGGGTATCCCAGTGCACAATAGGTGCAACGGCCTATCGCCTCCGAGTCTTGCGGATGCATAACAACCACCGAAACGCAGCCACCTGTGCGGGTAACTGCGTTCCGGATTTCAGGCGCTACGCCTTACTGATGGGCCTTAGTGAAACATCGTCGTACTTCGAGTGAGCGCCAGACAGAACGACCCTCCCACTCGTGGTGCCAACCGGTGAAACAGTTTCTTTTTCATACCGCGTCCAAATATCAGAAGGCGGGATTGCAATCGTCTCTATTTTTCCACTTGGCTGCCATACCACCGTTAATGCACCGGCGACGTTACCGGGCATTTGCGCCAAAAGGGAGAGCCTGTAACGGGTATCTTGCGCGACTGGGAACTCCTGCTCGATTCGCCCTTCACCCGCAATAAAGCAATGGCCGCGGACAAAGTAAACCGTACCATTCAACGGTGTGTAGACTTCCCAGTGCCTACCGAAATCGCTGTCCTTGATCAACTCTTCCCTTGGTTCAACTTGGTGGCTTGTCTGTTCTGAAAACAATTCTTTTATAGTCACGGTGTAACTCCTTGAGTGAACAGTTAAACGTTTGCATGGCTGCGCATGTACAACGCCCAAGTATGCGAATCCATTCTTGTCCGGCGATGGCGCTTCAAACTGAAGGGATTATGTTTTACTGGGGGTTGTGATTGAAACGTCATCGGTTCTAATGCCGACGCCTGTTACGATCAACTTCCCGGTCGTGGTGCCGGCCGGAGTAACGAAGTTTTTTGTATGTGTCGTCCACTCAGGGTTGCCTGGAATTGAAAGGATCTCCACTTCACAACCTGGCTCCAATACGAGTACTGCTGTACCTGCGCCCCCCTTGGGAAACTGTGCCAGGCAGGAGAGGAGATAGTCGGTTTCTGGCTTGAGCGCAAACTCCTGGTCGATCCGTGCGTTACCCGTAATATTGCAATGCCCGTTCCAAAAGTTGACGAGGTCGGGCGATTGCGCTTTGACTTGCCAGCTCCCGGTAAAATCTCCGCCCCGGATCAGTTCCTCAACGGGTTCAACCTCCCCTTCCTGGACCATGCGAATATTACGGATATAACCGCCGGGTGAATTCATGTCCTCAAAGGTCACTTGAAGCCGACCTCCAGCCTTTGCGACAAATCGAACCTGTTGGGTTACCCAGCCTTCCCCGGATTGAAATGGGTAGGGTTCCATATTGAAGTCTGGAGCAAAACCAAGAAGCAATCGCCCGTTACCGTTCCCACTGAAGTGGGTTTCGAACGAAATCACGTAGGTTTTCTCGACAACAAAATCCCAGACAAACTGGTTGCACGTTGCCCCATCAACAAGATGGCAGGAACCATTGGTTACCGAAGCTTTATTGAGATACCAGTATTCTGCACCAAACAAAAAATCGCCATTTTTCACCAGGTTATTTTTACTTGAAACTTCTTCCATCTGCGTCATGGGACAGTCCTTTTCTAATAAATAAGCGCTTCCATGTACCGTAATGCGCACGGCGCATGGGAAGCGACCTGTTTATTTAGCGTGAAAAAAACAATAAACGCAGCTAGCACATATGACAGGTTTAATTTTTATTCGATTAGCGATGCCCCGTTAGTTACTGCAAATCAATCTGCGACTGGTGTTATAAAACCCGGTCACCCGCGTTCCTCAACCGCTACCATCCGCCAGTATCGGCAGGCGATGGGCAAGTAAACGGTTGGTGTACGACTTTTTGCGATCACCATACAAGGAGCTGCGGTTAACGCAGCAATTGTGGAGTCACCCAGGAAGCAGTTCGTCGATATGCCGGTATTCGGACTGCAACTGCGCTGCCAGCACCTTGCTGCGCCCCAGCCGAATCGGGCCACGCTCAATGTCGATCAGCAACCCCGGGCATGTCAGTGGCTCGAGTATCGGCAGATTTTTCAATCGGCCATCGGTGACCAGCAACAACCGCTGCTGCTCCGCTGGAAAGCGTTTCTGTCGTATCGCCAGCCACCGCCCTGCCTCTGCCAACGCCGCCAGCAACGGCGTGCCACCGCCCGCACCAAGACCATCGAGCCAATGGCGCAATCCCGTAGACGCTTTCAACCCTTGCACCTGCCATTTCGGCTCGGCACCACTGGCCGTCAGCAACGCCAGGCGCGCACGCTGGCGATACGCGTCGTCGAAAATCTGCGCGAGCAAGCCCTTGGCATCACTTAGCGCCTGATGGCGGCGGGTCGAAGCCGAGGCATCAACGATCACCAGCCACAGTTCATGGGGCGAACGGGTGCGCAGTTGAAACAACAGGTCGTCACGCTGTTGCGGCCGGCCATTGAGCAAGGTGCCCAGCCAATTGACCATGCCATTGTGTGTGGCGTGACGCTTGCCCTGTCTGCCGTGATCGAGCTCCCCGGCGCGGGGTCTGGCATTCGCCCCCGCGTCAGCACGGGGGCGAATGCCTAAGGCTTTTTTGGCCAGCTCGGTATTTCACGTCTGGCGCCGACCGGCAGCGCCTTGGCGGGCATTTCGCCCCACTGGCCCTGCCCTTCACCTGGATTGGGCTGCTGCGGTGCTGATGGCTGCGGGGCCTGGGCGTGTTGCGGCGCTGGTGCTGGATGTTCGCGACGCCTATGGCGCAGGGCAAACTCGGCGACTGCATCGATATCTTCCTCGGCGATAGCGTTCGCCCCGCGCCACGCCGCGTGGGCCCGGGCGGCGCGCAGCCAGACCAGATCAGCGCGCAGGCCATCGACGCCGGCCGCAAAGCAGCGCTCGGTGATCCGCGCCAGTGTTTCGTCGTCCAGGGGAATGCTGGTCAGCGCACTGCGCGCCTTCTGGCAACGCTCGCGCAGGGCTTGCTGAGGGCTTTCCCATTCGGCGCAAAAGCCTTGTGGATCGCTGTCGAAATCCAGCCGTCGACGGATGATCTGGCCGCGTTCGACCGGTGCGGTGTGTCCGCCGAGGGCGACGTTCAGGCCAAAACGGTCGAGCAGTTGCGGACGCAGCTCACCCTCCTCCGGGTTCATGGTGCCGATCAGCACGAATTTCGCTGAATGCCGATGGGAAATACCGTCGCGCTCAACCAGGTTGGTGCCACTGGCTGCCACGTCGAGCAACAGGTCGACGAGGTGATCGGGCAACAGGTTGACTTCGTCGACGTAGAGCACGCCACCGTCAGCCTTGGCCAGTACGCCGGGGGAGAATTGTGCGCGCCCCTCGCTCAGGGCGGCATCCAGATCCAGGGTGCCAACCAGACGTTCTTCGGTGGCGCCCAGGGGCAAGGTGACGAACTGACCGCTGGCCAGCAGGTCCGCGAGGCCCCGGGCCAGGGTTGATTTGGCCATGCCGCGAGGGCCTTCGATGAGCACGCCGCCGATTTTCGGGTCGATGGCGGTGAGGTACAGGGCGAGTTTCAGATCGTCGGCGCCGACCACGGCGGAGAGGGGGAAATGGGGGGTGTCGGTCATTTTGGGGGTCTCGGTCGTGGTCTTTGGGGTTCGGTGGTAGTGATGATTGTGGTGTGCCAGTTAGATTGCTGCCCTCACCCTAGCCCTCTCCCGGAGGGAGAGGGAACTGACCGAGGTGTTTAGTCGAATTACATCGACCTGGGAGATCGAGTTGAACTCGGTATCTGAAAACACTGGCGATTGCTCCCTTTTCCCCCTCTCCCATGGATGGAGGGGACTTAACGAGGTGTTTAGTCGAGTTACATCGACCTGGGAGATCGAGTTGATCTCGGTATCTGAAAACACTGGAGATCGGCTCCCTTTCCCCCTCTCCCATGGATGGAGGGGACTTAACGAGGTGTTTAGTCGAATTACATCGACCTGGGAAATCGAGTTGATCTCGGTATCTGAAAGCACTGGAGATCGGCTCCCTTTCCCCCTTTCCCCCTCTCCCCCTTGGGGAGAGGGCTGGGGTGAGGGGTGGCTTTTGAATGCACTACCCCTCTTCCTCTATATCCAGCAACAAATTCTCCAGCGCCTCCCGATAAGCCCCCGGCTCTTTCCACATCCCCCGCTGCTGCGCCTCCAGCATCCGCTCAGTCATATCACGCAATGCATGAGGATTGTGCTCACGGACAAACTCCCGGGTCGCCGGGTCCAGCAAATACGCGTCCGCCAACAACGCATACTGATGATCATCAATCAGCTGCGTGGTCGCATCGAACGCAAACAGATTGTCGACCGTTGCCGCCATTTCAAACGCACCTTTGTAGCCATGGCGCTTGACCCCGTCGAGCCACTTCGGATTGGCCGCCCGGGAACGAATCACCCGGTTGAGCTCTTCCTTCAAGGTGCGAATCTTCGGCAAGTCCGGCTGGCTGTGATCGCCATGATAGCTGGCAGCCGCTTCACCCCGCAGGCTTTCGACCGCCGCGAGCATGCCGCCCTGGAACTGGTAGTAGTCGTTGGAATCAAGCAAGTCGTGCTCGCGATTGTCCTGGTTTTGCAGCACCGCCTGCACCTGACTCAGCCGCTGGGCGAACTGATCGCGAGCGGCGGTGCCTTCGTCGGCGCCGCCATAAGCGTAGCCACCCCAGTTCAGGTAGACCTCGGCAAGGTCCTCGCGGCTCTGCCACAGGCGTCCGTCGATGGCGCCCTGCACACCCGCGCCATAGGCACCGGGCATTGCGCCGAAAATGCGCCAGCCGGCCTGGCGCCGTGCCGCATCCTGGTCCAGTCCTGTTTGCAGCAGTGCTTCACGTTCGCTGCGGACCTTGGCCGCCAGCGGGTTGAGGTCGTCCGGTTCATCGAGCTCGGCGACGGCTTGCACTGCCGCATCGAACAAGCGAATCAGATTGGCGAAGGCATCGCGAAAAAAACCCGAGACCCGCAAGGTCACATCCACCCGAGGGCGATCGAGCAGACTCAATGGCAGGATTTCAAAGTCATCGACCCGCTGGCTGCCGGTGGCCCACACCGGACGCACCCCCATCAGGGCCATGGCCTGGGCAATGTCGTCGCCGCCGGTGCGCATGGTCGCGGTGCCCCAGACCGACAGCCCGAGCTGACGCAGATGATCGCCGTGGTCTTGCAGGTGCCGTTCGAGAATCAGGTTGGCCGACTGGAACCCGATGCGCCACGCGGTGGTGGTCGGCAGGTTGCGCACGTCCACCGAGTAAAAGTTGCGTCCGGTGGGCAAGACGTCCAGACGACCACGACTCGGCGCACCGCTGGGGCCGGCCGGGACGAAGCGACCGCTCAAGGCGTCGAGCAGGCCGCACATTTCTGCCGGGCCGCAGGCGTCCAGGCGTGGCGCAACCACATCGCGCAGGTTGTCGAGGATGGCGGTGACTTCAGTCCACACGAAATCCTGTGGGAGCGGGCTTGCCCGCGAAAAAGGGGTGTCAGTCGACATTGATTTGCCGGATACACCGCCTTCGCGAGCAAGCCCGCTCCCACAGGGTACGGGTATACCTGCAGGGTGTTTCAATGTTTGGGAAATCAGCTGCGCGGCGAACAGTTCGAGGCGCTCGCGGGTGTCGCCGGTAATGCGCCAGGGTTCATCGCTAAGGGTTTGCAATTCGATTGGACGCGGCCCGTTCCACGGCTCGGCCAACGCACAATCGAGTGGATCGAAAGCCAATTCAAACGCCTTGGCCAACGCCCGCAGCAGACTCGACTGCGCACCGCGTCCATCGCCACGAGGAATGCGCAGCAGCGCAAGCAAGGTGTCGATTCGCAAACGGCCGGTGGGTGACTCGCCAAACACATGCAGACCGTCGCGAATCTGCGACTCTTTCAAGTCGCACAAATAGGTGTCCAGGCGCGGCAACCAGATCGCCGCATCGGCATCGCTGTCGAGTTCCTCGTCCAGTTGCAGTTCACGGTCTATATGGCTGTCACGTACCAGTTGCAGGATGTCGCGCTGCAACTCCCGGGCACGGCGCGGATCGAGCAATTGCGCTTCGTAATATTCGTCGGCCAACAGTTCCAGGTCGCGCAGAGGCCCGTAGGTTTCGGCGCGGGTCAGCGGCGGCATCAGGTGGTCGATGATCACCGCCTGGGTACGGCGCTTGGCCTGGGCGCCCTCGCCCGGGTCGTTGACGATGAACGGATAGATGTTCGGCAGCGGACCGAGCAACGCCTCAGGCCAGCAGTTTTCCGAGAGCCCCACGCCTTTGCCCGGCAGCCATTCGAGGTTGCCGTGCTTGCCAACGTGGATCACGGCATGGGCGCCGTAGGTGTTGCGCAGCCAGAAGTAGAACGCCAGGTAGCCATGGGGTGGTACCAGGTCCGGGTCGTGGTACACCGCACTCGGATCGACCTGATAGCCCCGTGCCGGCTGAATGCCGACGAAGGTCAGACCAAACCGCAGGCCGGCAATCATCATGCGCCCGTCGCGACACATCGGATCATTGTCCGGCGTGCCCCAACGTTGCAGTACCGCATCACGATTGGCCTCGGGCAGAGCGTTGAACATCCGCCAGTATTCGTCCATGGCCAGGCTCTGCTGACAGGGACGCTGGTCGAGGGTGTCGAGGTCATTGCTGACGCCGCCAAGCAACTGCTGGATCAATGCCGTGCCGCTGTCCGGCAGTTCGGCCGGCAGCGGATAACCTTCGGTGTGCAGCGCGCGCAAGATGTTCAGCGCCGCCGCCGGGGTGTCGAGACCGACGCCATTGCCGATGCGACCGTCGCGCGTGGGATAGTTGGCGAGGATCAAGGCGATGCGTTTTTGCCCGTTGGGCAGGCGCGCCAGATCTACCCAGCGCCGGGCCAGTTCTGCGACAAAATCCATGCGCTGCGGTTGTGGCCGGTAGCACACCACATCGCACTGACTGCGCTCGCTGCGCCACGCCAGGTCCTTGAAGCTGATCGGCCGACTGATGATGCGTCCGTCCAGTTCCGGCAAGGCGATGTGCATCGCCAGATCCCGGGGGCCAAGCCCCTGCTCGCTGGCGCGCCAGCCAGGTTCGTTGTCTTGGGCGCAGATGGCCTGGATCACCGGGATATTGCGGCGAAAAGGTCGCAGATGCGGCGCTTCGGGACTGGATTGGGCAAAACCCGTGGTATTGAGAATCACCCCTGCTTCAGCTTCATCCAACAAGTCCTCGACCACCGTCAGGCAGGCGGGCTCTTTCAGGCTGGCCAGTGCAATCGGCAACGGGTTCAACCCCGCTGCCCGCAAGCGCTCGCAGAACACGTCGATAAAAGCGGTGTTGGCCGCCTGCAAATGCGAACGGTAAAACAGCACCGCCGCCACTGGCTGGCCGGCGTGCCAATCGGCTTGCCAATCACTGAGTCGTGCGGGACTTGTATGCGGGTGGTAGATCGCCGTGCGCGGCAGTACCTGAGGCTGCGACCATGAATAATCACGCGCAAGCCATCGATTGGCCAGGCAGCGAAACAGGTCCAGCGCATTGGCCATGCCACCCTGGCGCAGGAAATGCCAGAGCCGCTCGCGATCTTCAGGAAGCACCGTGCTCAGGTCGCTCAGCTCCGGGTCCGGACGGTCATCGCCCGGCACCAGGATCAACTGCACGCCGCGCTGTGACAGTTCGACCAGACGCTCGACACCGTAGCGCCAATAGGCGATGCCGCCATGCAGTGAAATCAGAATCACCTTGGCGTGGCGCAGCACTTGGTCGACATACAAGTCGACCGAGGCATGGTTCTGTACCTGCATCGGATTGGCCAGGCGCACGCTCGGGTAGTCGTCGGGCAACTGCTGCGCCGCTTCGGCGAGCAATGCCAGGCTGGAGTCGCCGCTGCACAGGATCACCAGTTCGGCGGGGGTTTGTCCAAGGTCGGCAATGTTGTCCTCCGACACGAAACCGCCGGGCTGGGTCCTGAGCAGGTGCATGGCTTACACGCTGAGCGCGGCGCGCAGTTGCGCTTCGAGTTGAGCGGCGTCCAGTTCCTGGCCGATCAGCACCAGACGGGTGACCCGCGCTTCTTCGGCGCCCCATTGGCGGTCGAAGTGCTTGTCGAAGCGAGTGCCCACGCCCTGAATCAGCAGGCGCATCGGTTTGCTCGGGATCGCGGCGAAGCCCTTGACTCGCAGGATGCCGTGCTGGACCACCAGTTGGGTCAGCGCATCCAGCAACAGGCTTTCGTCGGCTTGCGGCAGTTCAATGGAAATGGAGTCGAAAGCGTCGTGATCGTGGTCATCATGATCATCGCCATCGTGATGATGGTCATGGTGACTGTGACGGCTGTCGATGTGCTCTTCGGAGCCGGCGCCAAGGCCGATCAGCACGTCCAGCGGCAGGCGACCGCTGCTGGCTTCAATGATTTTTACCGCTGGCGGCAGTTCTTCGGCGACTTCCAGGCGCACGCGGGCCAGATCTTCAGGGCGGATGAGATCGGCCTTGTTGAGGATCACCAGGTCGGCGCTGGCCAGTTGATCGGCAAATAGCTCGTGCAGCGGCGACTCATGGTCCAGGTTCGGATCGAGTTTTCGCTGGGCGTCGACCTGATCGGGGAATGCGGCGAAGGTGCCGGCGGCGACGGCCGGGCTGTCGACCACGGTGATGACCGCGTCTACCGTGCAGGCACTGCGAATTTCCGGCCACTGGAAGGCTTGCACCAGGGGTTTGGGCAAAGCCAGGCCCGAGGTCTCGATGAGGATATGGTCGAGGTCACCACGACGGGCGACCAGTTCACGCATCACCGGGAAGAATTCTTCCTGGACCGTGCAGCACAGGCAGCCGTTGGCCAGCTCATAGACACGGCCGTTGGCTTCTTCTTCGGTGCAACCGATTGAGCACTGCTTGAGGATTTCACCATCGATACCCAGTTCGCCGAACTCGTTGACGATCACCGCGATACGGCGGCCCTGGGCATTGTCGAGCATGTGCCGCAGCAGTGTGGTTTTACCCGAGCCGAGGAAGCCGGTGACGATGGTGACGGGGAGTTTGGCCAGTGTTTTCATCGGATGCCCTTTGGCAAGGTGGCGGGCATACGGGACGACGACCGGCAACGCGCACGCGCGTGCCTGGAAGAATTCGCCACCGGATCACCCCGCCCGGTTGAAAGTCAGAATCTGTATCGAGGCAGGTCTCCTGGCTGACGGTGTGCCGGTCTTGGCGACCTGGCATTCGCTGCGCCTTCCCGCCGGCCTCATGGAGAGCCTGCAGTGGCGTGGCAACGAACATCACCGTTCACAGTTGCGGGGGCAGCCGCGGCATTGACCGCGTTCCCTTCTTAGCTTCGGCAAACGCCGAAGAACCTCGAAAGCGCAAGGCTACGCATCGTGCGGGGGCGGGTCAATGTTCACATTGGTTTTGCGGCGTCGCCTTCGCGAGCAAGCCCGCTCCACATTTGACGGTATTGCACTGACAGAACTGGGCCGGAGGTGGGAGCGGGCTTGCTCGCGAAGGGAGCGACACGGTTTGCGATGAGAACGTTTGCCAATTGACGCCCAACCCCCGCCCATGCTCTCCTAGACGCTTGTTACGGGTGCCCTTCACAGGGTGAAACGGGAAACCGGTGAATCATGTGCTTTACTCCAAAGCCATGTCAGTCCGGTGCTGCCCCCGCAACGGTAAGCGAGTGAAGCGTCAGATCCACTGTGCCGATATGGCGTGGGAAGGTGATGCTTGCAGGTTCAGGCGATGCCTGCGCCCCTCGTGAGCCCGGAGACCGGCCCGCAACACAAAGTGACCAGTACGGTCTCTGAACAACAACCCGCGGTGGGCGGGCGCTGTTTGAACTTCTGCGCGCTCGCTCGTGCAGGGCTCTGCATGCGTTCTTGTTCCCGCTGACAGAACAAAGGGAAACGCCATGTCGATCATCAGCAGCACCGGCCACAGCACCGCCAGCACCACCACGACCCTGACCCAGCGTCTGACCGCCGCCGTCTGCGCGTCGATCCTGGGTGCGTCCCTTGTTTACTTCGCCGGCTTCTCGCACATCGAAGCGGTGCACAACGCCGCTCACGATACCCGCCACAGCTCTGCCTTTCCGTGCCATTGAGAGCTGCCGACATGATCAAGCGTATCGCGCAAACCGCAGGTTTCACCGGGCTTCTGGCCGCCCTGCTGCTGACCCTCTTGCAAAGCTTCTGGGTGTCCCCGTTGATATTGCAGGCCGAGACCTACGAAATAACCGAGCCGGCCGCCGTTGAAGTCCATGAACACGCAGGGGGCGCCAACGCCGCCCACACCCACGACGCCGAAGCCTGGGAGCCGCAAGACGGCTGGCAGCGCGTGCTGTCGACCACTGGGGGAAATTTGGTGGTGGCCGTCGGCTTCGCCCTGATGCTGGCCGGCCTGTATACCTTGCGCGCTCCGACCAGGACTTCGCAGGGTCTGCTCTGGGGCCTGGCCGGCTATGCGACTTTCGTGCTCGCGCCAACCCTCGGCCTGCCACCGGAACTGCCGGGCACCGCGGCGGCCGACCTGGCGCAACGTCAGCTCTGGTGGATCGGCACCGCGGCTTGCACGGCTGTCGGTATCGCCCTGATCGTTTTCGGCCGTCACTGGCTGATGAAAGCCCTGGGTGTCGCCACTCTCGCCGTTCCCCATTTGATTGGTGCGCCGCAACCTGAAGTGCATTCGATGCTCGCTCCAGAGGCGCTGGAGACACAATTCAAAATCGCTTCGCAGTTGACCAACGTGGCGTTCTGGCTGGCCCTGGGCCTGATCAGCGCCTGGTTGTTCCGCCGCAAAAGCGATGGCCAATACCACGCATGAGTGACATCAGCGCAGCGCCGACCCTCGTGGTCGGCCTGGGCTGCCAGCGCGGCTGCCCGGTCAGTACGCTGCTGGCGCTACTGGAGCAGGCGCTGCAAGCACACCAGATCCAATTGCATGAAATAAAGGCCCTGGCCAGTATCGATCTCAAGCGCGAAGAGCCGGCCCTGAACGAGTTGGCCGCGCAGCTTGGGCTACCGGTGACCTACTTCAGCAGCGAACAACTTGCCGCCTATGAGCAACATCTCACTCATCAATCGCAAATCGCCTTCGAACGCACCGGCTGCTACGGCGTAGCGGAAAGCGCCGCCCTGGCATTGGCCGAACAACTGGCCCAGGCGCCGGCAAAGCTGCTGATTGCGCGACAAAAATATGCCCAGGCAACCCTGGCATTGGCTGGCGCGGCATAAAATCCCCGATAATCCCCACCTTCGATCATGAGCATTCTTCATCTGAAGCCTTGCCCAGCCGTTTTTTGCCACAGGAACCGAGCATGACCGTCTACTTCATTGGCGCAGGCCCCGGCGACCCCGAACTGATTACGGTCAAGGGCCAACGGCTGATTCGCAGCTGCCCGGTGATCATCTATGCCGGCTCGCTGGTGCCTGCTGCGGTATTGGAAGGTCATAGTGCCGAGCAGGTGGTCAACAGCGCTGAACTGCACCTGGAACAGATCATCGAGCTGATCAGGACCGCCCATGCCAATGGCCAGGACGTCGCGCGGGTGCATTCCGGCGACCCGAGCCTGTATGGCGCGATCGGCGAGCAGATCCGCTACCTGCGCGAACTGCATATTCCCTTCGAAATTGTCCCCGGCGTCACCGCCACGGCGGCCTGCGCGGCGCTGTTGGGTGCAGAGCTGACGCTGCCGGACGTATCCCAGAGCGTGATTCTTACCCGCTTCGCCGACAAAACAGCGATGCCTGCCGGCGAGGAACTGGGTAGCCTGGCGCAGCACGGCGCGACCATGGCGATTCACCTGGGGGTCAATCACCTGGAGAAAATACTGGTCCAATTGCTGCCGCATTACGGTGCCGATTGCCCGATTGCGGTGATTCACCGGGCGACCTGGCCGGATCAGGATTGGGTGGTGGGGACGCTGGCGGACATTGCCGCAAAGGTTGAGGCCAAGGGGTTTCGGCGCACCGCGTTGATCCTGGTGGGTCGGGTGCTGGGCAGTGATCATTTCAGCGAGTCGTCGCTGTATCGCGCCGGGCATGCGCATCTTTACAGACCTTGAGCACGCCTGCCCCTGTGGTGAGGGGGTTTGCCTGTAGTAAGGAGGCTTGGGGGGCTTACCTGTGGCGAGGGGGCTTGCCCCCGCTGGGGCGCGAAGCGGCCCCCGGCATTCATCCAGATAAACCTTGCATTCAGGTATTGCAACGGCTTCGCCGCCGAGCGGGGCGGTGCGGCGGTCCGACAAGCCCCCTCGCCACAGGCAAGCCCCTCAGCACAGATTATCCATCACCCATAAAAAAACGGCGCTCACGGGGCGCCGTTTTTCATGCCGCAGCGAACACCTTAGTAGTAGGCGTTTTCTTTCTGCGTGTGGTCGGTCACGTCACGTACACCCTTCAACTCAGGAATACGTTCGAGCAAAGTACGCTCGATGCCTTCCTTGAGGGTCACGTCAGCCTGGCCGCAGCCCTGGCAACCGCCGCCGAACTGCAGGACGGCAATGCCGTCTTCAACCACATCGATCAGGCTGACCTGGCCGCCGTGGCTGGCCAGCCCCGGGTTGATCTCGGTCTGCAGGTAATAGTTGATCCGCTCGTTGACAGGGCTGTCGGCAGTGACCGTCGGCACCTTGGCGTTTGGCGCCTTGATGGTCAACTGGCCGCCCATGCGGTCGGTGGCGTAGTCGACTACCGCGTCGTCCAGGAAGGCTTCGCTGAACGAATCGATGTAGGCGGTGAAGCTTTTCAGCCCAAGCGCCGTGTCTTCCGGCTTCTCTTCCCCCGGCTTGCAGTAGGCAATACAGGTTTCGGCGTACTGGGTGCCGGGCTGAGTGATAAAGACGCGGATGCCGATACCCGGGGTGTTCTGCTTGGAGAGCAGATCAGCCAGATAATCGTGGGCGGCGTCGGTAATGGTAATAGCGGTCATGGAAACTCCTCGCAGGCTTGGGCGCAGTTTACGCCAATCAGCGCGCCGGACAAAGTCCCAGTATTTTTGTCAGGAAAGTGCCAGCGATGGCGCCCGACTCCCGCGCGCCCTCGTACTGCGGTTTTTTGGCGGTACATATATACCGCAGTCACCACCTTCGGCTTCGATAACGTCCTCGCTTGAGAATTCTTTATCAGGCGCCTCCCCTATGACCGCTTCCGCTGCCTTGATCGAAGCCCGACAGCAAACCTACCTGAAACAACTGCTTGAGCATCAACTCGCGCTAAAGCATCTGCTCGACCAACAGCCCGAAGCCGCCGGGGTGCTGGCAGACCTGCTCGATGCAAAAATCCAGCGTTCGTTCCTCGATCATCCCCCGCCCGTTACCCTGGAAGCAGTGAGCTACGAAGAACACATCAAGCTCACCCTCCAATCAGGCTCGGAAACGGTTGTGCACTCAGGCACAGCGCAACGCCCGTTGTCCGCGCTGTTCAACGACAAGCCCTGGGGAGGAGAGAATTTTGACGCCCCAAACCGGTTTTACCGCTACTACGCCAAAGCCACTTACCAGGTGAATGATCCGTCTGCCCCGCACAAGTTACGCACCATCAACAGCACCATCGGCAGCACGCCAGCATTCGAAACCTTTATTGAAGAGCTGATCCGCAGGCCGGATCGCCACTATCAGCAGCAACTGGACCGTTTCTGGCGCGGGGCATACACGCCGGGCAACCCGATGACCCGTCGCCAATGGCTGGCCGATCAATTGGCCAAGGCCTTGCTGGCCGAAGCGGCATTGCGTGTGGAAGACGGCACACTCGACGAGTCATGCAAGACCCTGGTCGGGCAAATCGTCAGCCATCCATCCAGTCAATCACGCGCACATCTGCCGCAAACGCATAGGCCAGCCGCCTTCTCGCTGAGCCTTAAAGGCCGGAACGACGAGCCTGACATCCCTTTGGCCGGGGTATTCGTGCTCTCAAGCAAAACCCCTGTTGCCGATATCGGTGCAGTCGCGCTTTTCACCCAGGGTGTGGGTATTGATTCATTTGTCTCACTGCAGGCTCTTGATCAATATTTGCGTACCAGATTCACCAATGCGGGTACCGGCGACAGCCTGATGACTCATATCACCTGGCAAGACCAGGCACGCGCCAACGGATACCAGGCGTCACCGCTGTTCAGTTACATTCAAGTTCACGAGAACCTTTTCGAGAATCGAGTGCACGCGTTGCTGGCCTTGCAGAAACAGGACATCGAGTACGGCTGGCGTCAATTGCCCCGGCATGAGGTCAACGGTAAGCAGGTCCATGAACTGTTCAACCGTCTGGCCACTATCGGCTCATTCCTGGATACCCGGGATCTGCTGATCGAACGCAGCCGACGTTTCATCGAGGCAAGTTTGCCATCCTGGTACCGGGAGGCCGGTCCAGCGGACCAACAAGCACTCAAACGGCTGGCAGAGTCCGAGCTGGCAGCCAATAAAATCCTGGCCACAAAGATCCGGGAAGCGGCCATACCGCTCCTGCGAGAATTTTCCCACAAGGAACTGGTCCGGCAACTGGCAATCGATTACCCGGACAAGGAAATTGACCCGGATAAAGTACCCGTCTCCATGACCACCAGTATCAACCCCGCCAGCACGGGCGGCGGCGTCGGATCTGATCAAGTCCCCTACTCCAGTGACCCGACAATCCGGCCTGAGTACACGATCACCCTGTCATTGACCGAATTTGCACTGAAAAACAGTAATCCGTGGGACTTCAGCTTCTATAAGTTGTTTACCGGTGAAAAAACCTCGATGTCTGCGTCCGGCAAGACCACGTCCGGCGCACCCATCCAGTTCGATGCAAGCTATCTGACATCCCTCGTCCAGACGCTGGACGTGAGCAAAGGTTACGACCAGTTACTGCAAACACGCCTGATGGAGAAAGGTTCATCCCTGCGCAAAACCTGGATCGATGCTCACCGAGCCAGCCTGGCGACTCATGCGCTGGCGGCCAGGCTGGACCCGAACTGTTTTCTCGAGGACAGGGAAAACCGTGGCTACCAATGGGTCAAGGCACTCATCGATGGCGATACCCCGGCCAGCCGAAAAACCGTTGGCAAACACAGAATCGTGGCGAGCTCGCTTCTGATTGCCAATTCCCCGGATGCCCGCAACGGCTACAACCTCAATGATGTATTGATGATCAGCGTGGACAATCGCCGAGCGCTGCCCAACGTCATCCTTTACACCCCTTGGGCACCGACAGGACACGCCATCAAGGAGTTTGCCGATAGTGCGACGATGCAGCAGTTCCTCAAGGATCAGTGGAACACATCGCCCGAATGGCGCCACTACTTCATGCAACGCCTGTCAACGCCCGGGCAGGCGGCACTGACCGAAAGCAAGGTCGCTCGCACCCTCTTGTTGAGCGAGCTGGTGCTCAATGCCCGAAGCCGGATCGGCAACCCCTTTGACACCCTTCACACCTTTGCCATTAACACCTCCCTGCACGACGCCTTGTACGAGCAGCAGGTCGTCACGCTGCGGCGTAACGCCGATCATCAATCCACCAGCAACGCCGAAGTCGAACGACAATCGTTGTGGAACAAAATCAGCTTCGGGCTGGACCTGTCGCTGAACCTGATCAGCTTTCTGCCCATCACCAGCGCCTTCAAAGCCGTCCGCAGCGTTACTCGAACGTTCCTGCTGCTCAATCAGATGGGGGCGTCAAAATCTGCGGCCAGAGCCCTTTGGTCCATCACCGCAGCCAAGGGGCGCCCCTTGCGGCTACCGGCATTCGGCGCGGTACCGGCATTCAGACCGGCCCCTGATCTGTCCGGAATAGAGGTGGCGGTCAACCCGCTGGATCTGGACCTGATCAAAGGCAATCTTTTTCAGAGCAAGACTTCGCCCCAACAATACGTCTTGATCGCCGGCAAGCACTACCTGTGCGATATAGCTCAGGGGCAGCGTTTCCTTTACCCCCAGGGTACGGGTTACAAAACCCTGCGCTACCCGCTGGTTCTGGATGAAACACTGGAAAACTGGCAAGCCGAACCCATGCTGCGATTATCAGGAGGCATGGGCCCTATCGAAAAAGGTCCGCTGCAGACCACTTACCTGGATTATGAATTGCCCCCGGCAGACCTAGCGGCGCTGCCGGCGCTCAATCTCTCCCTCGCCGGTTCCATGAGTCTTGGCATGCTACATCCGACCTTTGCGATGAATGCCCAGACAGCAGGCGTGTTGCACATCTTTGCCATTCAATCGAGATTGCGCCGACATGCCAGAAGCTACTTTCGAACCTTCCAGGCCCCTGCCAGACAGTTGGTGCTACCGGGCCGGAATCTGTCGCCCGATCAACTGTTCCAATACCTGTTCGGCCAGCGCAATGGGCTGGTGTTCGGAGAAACGCATCACTATTCGCTGACACGTCAGTTTTTAATCAACAACATGGCGGAACTCAAGCGCCAGGGTGTCCGGGGGTTTTACCTGGAAGTACTGAACACTGACCTGCACCAGGCCCTTCTGGATCAGTTCAACGCATCACCAACAGCTCATTTGCCTCAGGTGCTGAGAGACAGGCTTCAACTGGTTGATGACCTGAGCACCGTCCCGGACGCCTACAGCTACACGCGTCTGGTAGAAGAAGCGCATGCTCAAGCAATCCCGGTCATGGCCCTGGATACCACCGCAAGCTCATTGATCACTGCGCAGACTCTCATACCCTCCCACATCCTGCCGACGCTATCGGATCAACTTGATCGGGTGACGATGTTCAACTTCTTTGCCTGGAAAAAAATTTCATTTGACCAGTTGGCCCACGGCCCGCATCGCTGGGTCGCACTTGTCGGGCAAGGACACAGCAATACACTGCAGAGCATTCCCGGGCTGGTCGAATTGACCAATGCCTCCAGCGTCCGGGTGGACAGTCGTATTGCCACGCAACCGAGCATGCGAGTCAAAAGTGATCCGGGCATCGTTATCCATTCCCCTTCCGGAACTCACCAGGTCACTCACGGATGCGACCTGCTCGCCTGCCTGCCGTGCCCGACAAATGAACACGAGATCGCCTTTCGTGTGCATAGCCCCAATCAGTTCACGACGACCAGAACGCCTTCCGACCAGATAGCCGTGCACTACGTGAACGCTCAAGGCGAGCGCATTGATGTACCGGTGTTCGCTGACGGCAGCCAGGCCTATGTCAACCACGCAGCATTCGGCGCGGTGAGCAACCGACGTTTCAGTGACCTTGATGCACTGACTGACGCGCTGATGGATGAATTGGCGATGATCGAGGTCTGAGCCCTGTACAGGCTCTGACCTCGCTTTTCTATCGCCGACCTCGCAGTCAACGACCCGCTAGAGATTCTCGTAGCGATTCATGTCCAGTACGCCCTCTTCCAGCGGCTCGGTCTCGTGAATGTAACGACTCAAGTCATGGAAGTACTGCCAGAACTGCGGATGACTGCGACGTATACCCCAGCGCTCGACGATTTTCTCGAAGTCACTCGCATCCCTGGCGCGCTCCATTGCATCCACGAACACGGGAATTTGCCTGGCCGAAATGTTGAACATGAAGTTGGGGTAGCTGCTGAGAACGCCCGGGAAAATCGTGACGGTGTCCAGCCCTGGCTGGTAGCGCAGCGACTCACCCAACAGAAACGCCACATTGCTGTGCGCACGGTTGCGCAAAAGGCTGTAGACCTCGCGTTTGCCGCTGCGAGTTTCGACGCGCAACATGGTCGCTTCCGGCAACAGGTCAATGACCTTCAGACCTGCCGCAGGGCGCGCGGTAAGGCGGCTCATTGCCTGCTCGGCAGCCTGCAACTCGGGATCAATGTTTGGGCGCGAGCAATAGGCACCCTCGCAGCGATTGATCGGGTCGGGCCGGGCATTGAGCTCGCCATAACGGGCCAGCAATTGCCGGGCAAAATCGCGCTTGGGATCTGCCGCGTCCAGTTTCAGCGCAGTTGGCGTGTCATCGTCAATAGCCTCGTAGTCCAGCCACATCTTGAATTTGCCACTGTTCTGATACCAGTCGTCGAGGTAGCCCTCGCGTGAATCGGCGGGCATCAAGCGCAGGAAGTTCTGTTCGGCCCCATTGCGGATCAGGTCGAAGTACAGGCGCGTCTGGGCCTGATGGGAGACGTTGCCGAACACGTCGTAGTTGACCGCCAACTGATAATAAGTGCGCTCCAGCAACGGGAAATCGAACAGCCACATCGTCTGCGGTACGTCGCCAATCAGGCCCTTGGTCACCGAGGCGCTGTCGAAATGGCGGAAAATGCTCAGCAGCGAGTTGTCGTTGCCGGCCCACAGGCTCGACCAGCTCGGTGCCGGCACCTCGGCGTAGCTGTCCCGGCGCAGCACTTCGTATTCGTTGCGTTTGTCGCGGTAGTCATGCCACAAGCTCAGGACACTGCCGACATCGTCGTTCTGTCCCGGCATCGCCAGCAAAGGCGTCGCCTGGCCACGATAGTTCGGATCGATAACGTATAGATCGTGCTCCGGCGCCTGGAACAGCGCCCAGAAGTTGTCGCGGATCACGTCCGTGGCAATCTGCCCACGACACACCGGACCACGGATAAAGGTGCGCACGAAGTACTCGGCGTTATCGAGCATGAACTGATAACGCGCCTGGGCCGGGATCGCTTCGAACGTCGCAAACGGGTTGGCCCGGCGCTCCGGTCCGTAACCCGGCAAGGCATCGACCTGCCAGTTGCCGCTGTAGAACAGGCTTTTCACCCGTGCCAGTTTCGCCGCGCTCAGCGGATAACTGATGTGGGTCTTGTGCACGATCACGCCTTGCACCGGCCACAAGCGGTAATAAAACACGGTGCCCGGATCATCGTTCGGGCGACGGGTATTGATCAGGTCGATCGGCTGGCCGGTCGGTGTGCGCGAGCGCACCCACTGGAAGAAGTGTCCAGGCTCACCGTCCTTGAAAAACACGTGCGCGAGGAACCAGTGCTCATACAGCCAGCGCCCCACCAGGCTTTCCCGGGCGCCGGGCGAGTTCAGCAGGCTTTCCCATTGCACCACCTGCAACGCCTCTTTTGCGTTGGGGACCAGGGCGTGTTCATCGATCGGCGCACCGGAGGCCAGCCAGCGCTGCAGCGTCTGGTATTGCTGATCGGTCAGGCCGGTCACCGCCAGCGGCATGCCCTCTTTGGGATGGGTGGCGGCATAGCCGTCAAACTCTGCGGGCGTGGCGCACATATTATTGCGGCTCAGGCCCAGGACGATGTCCGCCGGTAGTTTGGCATTGGGCTGCAATGGGGTCTTATGCCCCAACTCAAGCATCCGCGCCATCAACCCGGCCTGGGTGGCCTGGGCGTCGAGCACCGGATAAAACCCCTTCTGTTGCCAGGCCTGCTTGCCCCAGGCGTCATAAAACAGCCGGGTCGGTGCAACTGCCTGCCTGCGGTCACCATCGTACACCGGGACTTTCGTCGCCCCCCGTGCCGCGCCCTCACCGCTGCCCAGATTGAGTTGGCAGGCAGCGTCGTTGCAGGCATGGCAGGCCACGCATTTTTCCGTAAAGATCGGCTGAATGTCGCGACTGTAGGAAATGGCAGAGGAAATCGCCGGGCCCTGCGCCGTTGCGCCCCAGCTTAAAAACAACAGCACAGTGCTGATGACGAAACGATACGACATGTCCCTGGTCCTGATCCTTTTGAAAACGCCGCGATTCTACCGGCCTGACGATCGCGCGAACATGAGCGATATTCATGCAAATCCCGAGGATGCTCTACAAGCGCACAAGTTTGCTATGATCCCGGCCCTTCGTCATGGTCTTACCGAGTAGTCCAAATGTCCGATCGCAGTGTTCGCCTTCAAGCTCTCAAGCACGCCCTCAAAGAGCGCATCCTGATACTCGATGGCGGCATGGGTACGATGATCCAGAGCTACAAGCTCGAGGAGCAGGATTACCGTGGCAAACGCTTCGCTGACTGGCCCAGCGATGTCAAAGGCAACAACGACCTGTTGGTGCTGACGCGCCCGGATGTGATTGGCGGCATCGAGAAAGCCTACCTGGATGCCGGCGCTGACATTCTGGAAACCAACACCTTTAACGCCACCCGGATTTCCATGGCCGACTACGGCATGGAAGAACTGGCGTACGAACTGAACGTGGAAGGCGCGCGCCTGGCCCGCAAGGTCGCCGATGCGAAAACCCTCGAGAACCCGGACAAGCCACGCTTCGTCGCCGGCGTCCTGGGCCCGACCAGCCGCACCTGCTCGCTGTCGCCAGACGTGAACAACCCCGGCTATCGCAACGTGACCTTCGATGAACTGGTGGAAAACTACACCGAGGCCACCAAAGGCCTGATTGAAGGTGGTGCCGACCTGATCCTGATCGAAACCATTTTCGACACCCTCAACGCCAAAGCGGCGATCTTCGCCGTGCAAGGTGTGTTCGAGGAACTGGGCGTCGAATTGCCGATCATGATTTCCGGCACCATCACCGATGCTTCCGGTCGCACCCTGTCCGGCCAGACCACCGAAGCCTTCTGGAACTCCGTGGCCCACGCCAAGCCGATTTCCGTCGGCCTGAACTGCGCCCTCGGCGCCAGCGAACTGCGCCCGTACCTCGAAGAGTTATCGAACAAGGCCAACACCCACGTTTCCGCGCACCCGAACGCTGGCTTGCCGAACGAATTCGGCGAATACGACGAACTGCCGGCACAAACCGCCAAGGTCATCGAAGAGTTCGCCCAAAGCGGTTTTCTCAACATCGTCGGCGGTTGCTGCGGCACCACTCCGGGCCACATCGAAGCCATCGCCAAGGCCGTCGCCGGTTATGCACCGCGTGAGATTCCGGACATTCCCAAGGCTTGCCGCCTGTCGGGCCTGGAACCGTTCACCATCGATCGCAACTCGCTGTTCGTCAACGTCGGCGAACGCACCAACATCACCGGTTCCGCCAAATTCGCCCGCCTGATCCGTGAAGACAACTACACCGAAGCCCTGGAAGTCGCGCTGCAGCAGGTCGAAGCCGGCGCCCAGGTGATCGACATCAACATGGACGAAGGGATGCTCGATTCGAAGAAGGCCATGGTGACCTTCCTCAATCTGATTGCCGGCGAACCGGACATCTCTCGCGTACCGATCATGATCGACTCCTCCAAGTGGGAAGTGATTGAAGCCGGCCTCAAATGCATCCAGGGCAAGGGCATCGTCAACTCGATCAGCATGAAAGAAGGCGTCGAGCAGTTCATTCACCACGCCAAACTGTGCAAGCGCTACGGCGCCGCCGTGGTAGTGATGGCCTTCGACGAAGCCGGCCAGGCCGACACCGAAGCGCGCAAGAAAGAAATCTGCAAGCGCTCCTACGACATTCTGGTCAACGAAGTGGACTTCCCGCCGGAAGACATCATCTTCGATCCGAACATCTTCGCCGTGGCCACCGGTATCGAAGAACACAACAACTACGCCGTCGATTTCATCAATGCCTGTGCCTACATCCGCGATGAACTGCCATACGCGCTGACCTCCGGCGGCGTGTCCAACGTGTCGTTCTCGTTCCGTGGCAACAACCCGGTGCGCGAGGCGATTCACTCGGTGTTCCTGCTGTACGCGATCCGTTCCGGCCTGACCATGGGCATCGTCAACGCCGGTCAACTGGAGATCTACGACCAGATCCCGGCAGAACTGCGCGACGCCGTGGAAGACGTGATCCTCAACCGTACCCCGGAAGGCACCGACGCCCTCCTCGCCATCGCCGACAAGTACAAAGGCGACGGCAGCGTCAAGGAAGCAGAGACCGAAGAGTGGCGCAACTGGGACGTCAACAAGCGCCTGGAGCACGCACTGGTCAAGGGCATCACCACCCACATCGTCGAAGACACCGAAGAATCCCGTCAGTCCTTCGCCCGCCCGATCGAAGTGATCGAAGGCCCGCTGATGTCCGGCATGAACATCGTCGGCGACCTGTTCGGCGCCGGCAAAATGTTCCTGCCGCAGGTGGTCAAGTCCGCCCGGGTGATGAAGCAGGCCGTGGCGCACCTGATCCCGTTCATCGAACTGGAGAAAGGCGACAAGCCAGAAGCCAAGGGCAAGATCCTCATGGCCACCGTCAAGGGCGACGTGCATGACATCGGCAAGAACATCGTCGGCGTCGTGCTCGGTTGCAACGGTTACGACATCGTCGACCTGGGCGTGATGGTGCCGGCGGAAAAGATCCTGCAGGTGGCCAAGGAGCAGAAGTGCGACATCATCGGCCTGTCCGGGCTGATCACGCCGTCCCTGGATGAGATGGTCCACGTCGCCCGGGAAATGCAGCGCCAGGACTTCCACCTGCCGCTGATGATCGGCGGCGCGACCACCTCCAAGGCGCACACGGCGGTGAAGATCGAACCCAAGTACAGCAATGACGCGGTGATCTACGTCACCGACGCCTCCCGCGCCGTCGGCGTGGCAACCCAGTTGCTGTCCAAGGAACTCAAGGCCGGTTTTGTCGAGAAAACCCGCCTGGACTACATCGACGTTCGCGAGCGCACCGCCAACCGCAGTGCCCGCACCGAACGCCTGAGCTATGGCGCGGCCATCGCCAAGAAGCCGCAGTTCGACTGGGCAGGCTACACGCCGGTCAAGCCGACCTTCACTGGCACCCGCGTGCTGGACAACATCGACCTTAACGTTCTGGCCGAGTACATCGACTGGACGCCGTTTTTCATATCCTGGGACCTGGCCGGCAAGTTCCCGCGCATTCTCCAGGACGAAGTGGTCGGTGAAGCCGCCACCTCGTTGTACACCGACGCAAGGGAAATGCTGCGCAAACTGATCGACGAAAAGCTGATCAGCGCCCGTGCGGTGTTCGGCTTCTGGCCGGCCAACCAGGTGCATGACGACGACATCGAACTCTACGGCGATGACGGCAAGCCAATGGCCAAGCTGCATCACCTGCGCCAGCAGATCATCAAGACCGACGGCAAGCCGAACTTCTCCCTGGCCGACTTCGTCGCGCCCAAGGACAGTGAGGTCACCGACTATGTGGGCGGCTTCATCACCACCGCCGGCATCGGCGCCGAGGAAGTGGCCAAGGCCTATCAGGATGCCGGCGACGACTACAACTCGATCATGGTCAAGGCCCTGGCCGACCGCCTGGCCGAGGCCTGCGCCGAGTGGCTGCACCAGCAGGTGCGTAAAGACTATTGGGGTTATGCCAAGGACGAAGCGCTCGACAACGAGGCGCTGATCAAGGAGCAATACAGCGGCATCCGCCCTGCCCCGGGCTACCCGGCGTGCCCCGATCACACCGAGAAGGCCCAGTTGTTCGCCCTGCTCGATCCAGAAGCCGAGGAAATGCGCGCAGGCCGCAGCGGCGTGTTCCTCACCGAACACTACGCGATGTTCCCGGCGGCAGCAGTCAGCGGCTGGTACTTCGCCCACCCGCAGGCGCAATACTTTGCCGTGGGCAAGGTCGACAAGGATCAGGTGCAAAGCTACACGTCGCGTAAAGGCCAGGAGTTGAGCGTGACCGAACGCTGGCTGGCGCCGAACCTGGGCTATGACAACTGATTGATTGCCCGAAACACCCGGGGGGCCAGACACTGCCCCCCCGGGGTCTTCAATCAACGGGATGACAGGTTCACGGCGTGAGCGTGGCGATCTTCGGACCTGATAGTTCGATCAACACCTGCATTTCCTTTTGCTTCATTTCAATGTCCAGCATCACCAAGGCGCTCTTATAGGCCTCATTGAATTGCGGATATTGACCCTCGAGCACCTCCAGCCGTTGGCTGCGCTCTTGTTCCAGTTCGATGAACCGCTCAGGGTTTTCGCTCTTGAGCAGATCCGCCCAATAGGTGCGCTGCACCAAAGCCACGATCAGATCCTGTGACTGCTCGGCAGCGATGACCTTGGCATACGCCTCATCAAGCATCTCCCTCGTCACATGCGAGGACTGCTCGTAGCGCATGTTTCTGAACTGCCCCGGCAGGTCCAGCCGATCGGCAAGGCCAATGCGGTACGCCAACTGCACTTCTGCTTCATCGTAATGGAGCTTCAAGCGCTTGCGCAGTTTGATGAAGTCTGCGGCGATCGACTCGATTGTGTCGAGGCGGAACTGGGCCCTGCCAAGCCGAAACAAAACATTGGCCTGGTCCTGCACTGGAGCCGCCTTCAGAATGCCGCACTCGTAGACTTTCACCTCGATATCACTGAACACCAGGGCGTAACCGTCCGGACAGGTGTCAGACACATTGGCCATTTCAAACAACACACCCCTGAGGGTTTCATCTTCCTGGGCTGCCCTGAGAACATCCGCGACACGTAACCTCAGCTTGCCGGGTTGTAACTTGTACTCCGGTGTACCCAACAGCTTGTGAAGCATCTTGAAAAAAGCCGTGCTTTCGGGCTCTTGTTTGAAATTGCTCCATATCCCGCTCAGTTCATCAGCTGTGCTGGATGTCGAATCTATCCATTGCTCCCGGGCCACATCCCCTGTCGTGTCGACCACCACTTCTTCGTCACTCGTGTCGTATTCCGATCCGTCAGAAGTGGACTCGCCCTCACCAAACTCGTGCTCATAAGTGCGCAATGCCTGATCAAGACTCTCGGTGGTATAACCCAAGCCATGACCGGTGCGCTCCAGATAACTGCCAATCTCATTCAGCTCATCGTCATCCAGGCTGTTGTCCGTGAGATTGATACCCCTGACCAGCTCGCTCGGGACATCACTCAGAAGTCCCTCGGGCAACGCTTCGATCATGTTTTCGCTCAAATTCAGCGTCCTTAGCAAGGGAAGTTGCAGCGCGCCCTCCGGCCAGACGACCAGATTGTTCTCATGCAGGTCGAGCTCGCGCAGATTCCTCAGGGCCGTGACATTGAGTCCCTCCAGCGCGTTCGACGCCAGATTCAATGACTCCAGGGTGGTCAGGGCTGACACTCGAGCCTGCAAGTCCAGTGTGTTGATCATCTCGTTGCGAGCCGCGCTAAGCCGTTTGAGCTGACGAAAGGAGGTAACCGCCTCCGGCAAATTCAACAGGCCATTGGAATCGATCTCTAGTGTGTGGATATGGCTGAATGCGTCGACCAGTCCCTGCAAACCTTGCTCGCTCAGATAAACCCGGTTGATTTTCAAAGTGCCAACATGGGCAAAATCACCCGCCAATGGCGGAAAATTGCCCAGCGGCATCGATGAAAAATCAAGGGTGTAGGCCCCGGCCGGATGCTCGCCCGCCGCTGCGCCGCGCAGGTTTTGCCGCCAGCACGTCAGCAGTTGATCGGCGGCCCGGCGCCGTTCCAGCGCCGACACCCAAGTCAAAGTACGCAAGTCCCCGACCTGATAGGGCGGTTGTTCGATCCAGGCGTTGAGGGTCTGAACCAGATTCTGGTGCTGCTGCTCCCAGTCTGCGATTTGCCCATCAACGTCTTCTGCGTTCATACCCTTGCTGGAAAGTGCCTCTATGCGTTGTGTCGCCTCCGACTCCAGTAACTGGGCATCCAGTCGCATCAGCCGTGCCACTGGCGCAATTTGTTGTAGTTCCTGGGCTGTGATCGACGGCACTTCAAGCAATAACGCCGGATTGTGCGACACAAACTCAGGAAAATACTCCGGCTCGCCCCCGGTTCGCCCCTCCAGCAATGCCGTTCGCTCGATCCCCATTACCTTGGGAGCGGAAGTACTGGCCAGCAAATCCGTTCGCGCCCGGGGTGTCAGCGCACACCCGCTGACATCGACCACAGTACTGAAACCTTCGGTCAGCGCCTGCTCGGGAATGGTCGTGATCGCCGTACGGCTCAAATCCAGTTTGCGCAGCCCCGGCAGATCGAGCGCGCCATTGGGCCATTCTTTGATGCCCGTGCGGCCCAGGCGCAAGGTCTGCAGATGGGTCATCGCGGTGACATCCAGCGATTCCACCCGATTGAGCTGCAAGTTCAACTGTTCAAGGGCGGTCAGGCGATTCAAGTCGGCCTGCACCGCCGCTGTGACTGAAAGTTGATTGCGCGCCAGGTTCAACTCTGTCAATCGACCCAATGAGCTCACCCCCTGGGGAATCGTCGACAATTGATTGCCGCTCAGATCCACCGATCGCACCTCGGGAAAGTGCTGCACAAAACCGCTGAGATCTTCAGCCGACACCCGCAGGTCCGACAGACCCAACACCTGCACATGGGTAAAACCGGTGGTCGGCAGCGCCGGCAGCTCAGGCAACGAACCCAATGGCGAGCCTGCCAGATCAAGGAAAGCCGCGCGAAGCGGTTGCGCCTGAGGAGCCCCCCATGAAGTCGACGGCTGAGCGACCTGCGCAGTCTCCCCGCCATAACGTTTGCGCAGACCGGCAAGCCAACAACTTCTGATGTCGGAGCAAATACGCTGCGCATTCAGCACAGAGGCGTTAAAGCGATCGCCAGCGGCGAATGATTGATGCCACCGGGACAGCTGCCGCTCCAGACTCGTCTCCTCCAGGTTCAGTTGTGTGAAACGCTGCACCAACATGCGATTGGACATGCCCTCGGCGAGCAACTCGCGCATGACGCTTGCGGAAAATACCGAATCCTCGGAAAGGATGCGTTGCAAGGTCTTGCGGCAATAGCCGTGCACCATGGCGTCGACGTCAAACACGTGTGCAAGATGACTCGATACGTGCTCGAACGCCCGCATGAACTGCTCGGGCGCCAGCGCCATCCAATTGAGCTTCAGGGCGCGCCAGATATTTTCGTGCCCCGTAAACAACTCCGCCGGCAGCGTTGTGATCGAGGTTTGTTCAATGGACAACGCTTCCAGATCAGGTAAATCCAGCACCCCTTGCGGCCAGCCCATGTCCCCGGCCAGCGTCAGGGAGCGCAAACCGGTCATGGCGCTGACATCCATCCCGTTCACCTTGCCAAGCACGTACAAACGCTCCAGTTGCGGCATTGCACCCATCATTTGCTGCGCTCCATCGGCAAACAACGGTCCGTACCCGTAAATCGCTAGCTCCCGGATTTGCGGCAGGCCGGCAAGAACCTCGGCGACCCGTGCCAGATCGTTGGACTCCGTGTAAGTCAGATCAAGCATTGCGACGTTGGGAAAGGTTTGTGAAATGGCTTCGGGGGTTTGAGTGAGCAACAGGTCGGTATCCATGCACACACGGCGCACATGGGAGAAGTCGGCGGCAAGCGCCGGGAGATTGTCGATACCGTTCAACATAATGATCGTGGAGGCCTCGCCATCGACGATACCTCGGGCTTGCCAGGCTTCTTTAATACTTTGCGCCGCATTCTGCAGATTGCGTGGCTCACCCTGCGCAGTCTCCAGCCAGCGGTCGAGCGTTGTACACAGACCCTCGTACTCACGAGCGCGCAGATTCAATAGGTGAGCAATCTGCGATTCGGTGCGTCCATCCAGTATCAGCCTTTCAATCATTTGCGACGCCTGTTCATCGGAGAAACGCGGATAAACATCACGCACTCTCCCGACCAGGGACTGGTTCACTGTCGCGCCCGCACCTCTTCCGCTCAAGGGGTACCCCAACCTTGCGTCGGCCAGTCGCTGCGGCCATTTGAAGCGTTGCCTGGCAGCGTTTGGCACCAGCGTCACGAGCATTTTCTGGCGATGCTGCGTAGCGTAGGCAGTGAGTGTCTCTTGCAGCGCGACACTCTGCCCGACGTGGGGCAGACCCAGCCCTTCGCGGGTAGCGTCGGGCAGAGCGTGCATGATCGAAGAGAAGAAGTTGTCACCCAGCTCCGGCACACTGTTCAGCGCGTTCTCTTGCTGGTCAAAAGCCTGAAACTGATTGGCTTTTCGATGTTGATAGCCATCCTTGACCAGGTACTTGACCTGCGTTGCCGACGGGCTGCCGATGCTGTCGAGCAAGGTGCCGCCGCAGTCGCCCTGGCGCAGCTCGATGCGCAGGTTCTTTGGCCAGCCAGGCAGATTCTGCAAGGCATGCAGGGCCAAACGCTGGCTGTCGGCCGACGCCATACTCTCCAGTGATAATCCGGCCATGGCCTTGTTCAGGCGAGCCAGACGCGCACGCGCTCGTGCCTTGAGTAACAGACTGCCGGGCAGTCGCGCCGTTTGCTTTAAGTGCAAACGCTCTCTGGTGGTCGCTCGAGAAAGTAGTTCTTGTACCGCGTCATTCGACAAGTCGGGAAAGCTGCGCTGCAAGGCCTTGAGTTCAGCCGTTTGCAGCTTTGTTGCGTTGGCGCCCTTTTCGATGCTGTCAAACATTGAGGTTTTATTGGCCGACAAATGATCGGCCAGCTGCTGTCGAAAAACCGCCTCTCGCTCGGCCTCGACCCGGGCGCCTTCGCCACCTAGCAAAGCGGTGATCTCACTCTCGTCCAGCGAGGAAAGCACCCGGTGCGGCAGCTTCCCGAGAGAAACATCCGCGTTTGAAATCCTGATGGCCGGCCTGGTCGGGATTGACGCTTTGCCATAAGTCAATGAAGCGCGACCCGGGTTTGCCTGATCGAAAATCTCGATGACTCGACCCTGCGGCCAACGCGGCATGTTGACCACGTGCGGCAAAGAAATATTAACGAGAGTGTCTGGCACTGATTCGCCCAGACGCACCCGCTCAATCAGTTCGGTGACTTGGCGGTCGGCTTGAAATTGCGCCAGGACATCAGAGAGCACCGATGGCATTGCCCGGTTATCGGTATGCACCTTGCGCAGTGCATTGTCGTCGATGCCACTGAGCTCTGCGATTTTATCCAGGGTTGCAACGTCAAGTCCGTCGGTTGCGTGGCCCAGGCGCCGTAGCATCATCGCTCGATCCCATTCCAATGGGCGCTCGAAGCGATGACGCCAGGCGCCCTGACCATTGTGTTCCAGCACCGGGTGATAGGCGTGCGGGTTCTTCGGGTGGTTGAGGCGCCATTTGCCCAAGGCCGGATCGAAAATTTTCTCGTATGGATCGCCATCGAGTTTGATGTAGGTCTTGCCGTTCAATTCATACTGCCCCGACGTGTTGGGCCTGAGCCCTTCAGGCAACACCACATCGCTCTTGTAAGGGGCCAGGCTGGGGCGCCACAGTTGCTCATCGCCAAACGGCAACTTGATATTGACCAGCCCATCGACAAACGGGTTTGACAGCACTTTTGGCGCTTTGCTGGCCACCGCGCCCATCGCTGCCATAAACGCCAGGTTCGCAGCGACCGACCCCAGGTAATTCCAGGCCTGATCGGTATCGCCGATGCTCCAGGCTTCAACCCCATGATAAACATCCGTGGTTAGTTGCACGGCCATCACGGCCATCATCACCTCCCCCAGGCCGGGCACAAAAAATGCGCCCACATTGAGTATGTCGAGCCCCCATTCGGCATAGTGGACCATCCTTGCATGCCAGGCGTCGTGGTCGACCTTGGCCGTCGGCACGGCGAGTTGTTCGGCCGTGTCTTTGAGGCGGGTCTGGTGCCGTGTGTACAGCTCGCCGAACGGCTGCGTATCAAAGAACGCCTCACTGATGTCCAGAGCCGGTTCGTCCCGGTAGGCATGTTGGTAGATTCCGTTACTGTGCCCCAGCAGGGTCTCCTGGCGGAGGGGGAAGTCAGGGCTCCATTTGAGCGTTTGCAGCGCCGTACTGATCTTGCTCAGAAACTTCCCCGCATCGCCGTGGGGAATCAACCGGAGGAACGCGCGCTGATAGGCCGCATCGCGCAGCCGGTAGCACAAGTCATTTTCAAATGCCTTGAGCGAGGCGTACTCCATGACCGGCGCCAGCGGATCGCCAGGAATGCACACGATGATTCGCGAATCTTCGTAGGTCAGGACGTCAATCAGGTTTACCCCTGGATTCGTCCAGCTGAGATCGATCTTTTTGTTTTTGCGCCGGCTTGCGCCAATGACAAACAATTCACTGACAGGCGAACCCAGCACGTGCAATTGGCTGCACGTGACGCGCTCACCGTCGAGGGTCGGCGATGCGTCGCCGTTGAGCACTGCCAGCAAAGTGCTGTAAGCCGACGAAGTGATCAGCGACTTGAGATGGGCGATATGGGCATGCACGCGCAGGCTGTCCTTCCACGCCTGGATCGTTTGGTCTCGTACGGTAGAAACCCGGTCCGCGGCTTCAAACATCGCCGTCAAGTGATTCTGGTAGCGCTTGCCGATGTCCAGCTCACGGCAGAGGGCGGCGAAATCGGCGGGTTTTATCGAGAGCTTCTTGATCCGGTAACGGGTTGACGGCCCCTTTTGCGGGCGGTTCCAACCATAAGGCCCCTTACCGACCTCCAAATAGGGAACCAGAGCACCCCGCTCTGCAATGACGTCTTCGTCATCGAACGGTTGGCCGTCTGCAAAATTGCGCAGTGCCAACTCCAGCAGTGTCTGGTTGGTGGCGAGATCGTCGCTGAGAATCCTCTGATAGAACCAGGTCTGCGTGACATCCACGGTCAACCCGAACCTTTTTCTCAGCGCTGCCTCGAGCAAAGGTTGCGCGAATTCGGTGACCCCTTTGAGTCCTGTCAGTGTGTGCGCCAACGTCTGGTTGGACGTTCGACTCAACGTCTGACTATCGCGTACGCTTTGGCGCTGTTCGCTGGTCGCTTTCTCAAACCAGTCAGGCATAGCGTTTTCGGCCAGACCTCCCGGCGTTCTGGCCCGATCCAGAGCGCTGATATTTGCCGAGGTGAAATGGCGTATCCGCGAGTGCAGTTTTTTCTTGATGAAATGATTGTGCAGGCCTTTTTCCGTGGCCGATGACGTCCCATTCATTTAGCAATACCTGATGCGATTGGATAAGGCATCAGTCAATCAGCAGGTCCGCGACTCCAGGTGGTATATATCTATAGCGGATGTCACAGCCTGTGATCTTTTTTCCGCGGCTTGTCTATGCTTGCCTGAGTCACGCGCACAATGAGGGATATATGGACGATCCAGCCGACAATAAACCGCCGACTTTCTGGCAAATGCTGCACAGCGTCCTGGCGGCCGCCTTTGGGGTACAGAGCGGGAAGAACCGGGCCCGGGACTTCACACACGGAAAACCCAGTCATTTCGTGCTGTTGGGCATACTGTTCACGGCAGTGTTTGCCCTGACGCTCTTTGGCATCGTCAAGCTTGTGCTGTTGCTGGCCGGGGTCTGAAACGGCTCAGCGCATCAGACTCTGCAGGTTGAACGGGTAACGCCCCGGTCGATCCCCCACAGAAGTTTCGACATTCGGCCGTCCGAGCCCCTGGAAAATTCGCTGCGCACTATGGCCAGTGAACATTCCCAGAGCGGTGTTTATTCCGGCTTTTGTCAGCCAATTGTCATCGCCGGGCCCGGACGGGGGTCATTTATTGATGGCTGACCCAGAATACCGCTGTCCCCACGACCAGAATGATCAGAAACAAAATCGCCCAGGCATCGACCGTGCTATCGCTTTTTTGTGCTTTGGTTGGGTTGCTCATTGCATCGCCTCTTGTCGGTTTTATCGGTGATTGCATAAAGACTCGATCACAGTAAAGACGACGATTGCCCTCACCACAAACAAGGGTAATGCAACGACGATATTCATTAGGCGATTTGGTTCTTTACATATTCTTAAACATCACTTTTGCGCATAACTGCAAACTGGTATCTTGCCCCGGCTCCGAAGGGAGTGCGCGGCCGTGCGCGCAGAATTGCAGAGGTTTTATCGGACTCCGGCAAGCACAAAAACGCAGCTGTATCCGAGCGACCCAGCCTGAGAACAGGACTTATATGTACGTATACGACGAATACGATCAGCGAATCATCGAGGACCGCGTCAAGCAGTTCCGTGATCAGACCCGACGCTATCTGGCAGGTGACCTGAGCGAAGAAGAATTCCGCCCCCTGCGCCTGCAAAATGGCCTGTATATCCAGCGTTTCGCGCCGATGTTGCGGGTTGCCGTGCCTTACGGCCAGCTGACTTCGCGGCAAATGCGCATGATGGCCAAAATTGCCCGCGACTACGACAAGGGCTATGCCCACATCAGTACCCGTCAGAACGTGCAGTTCAACTGGCCGGCGGTGGAAGACATTCCAGACATCCTGGCTGAACTGGCCACCGTGCAGATGCATGCAATCCAGACCAGCGGCAACTGCCTGCGCAACGTTACCACCGACCAGTTTGCCGGCGTCGCCGCCGACGAACTGATCGACCCGCGCCCATGGTGCGAGATCGTCCGCCAGTGGACCACCTTCCACCCGGAATTCGCCTACCTGCCGCGCAAGTTCAAGATTGCCGTGAACGGTTCGAGCGCTGACCGCGCCGCCATCGAAGTCCACGACATCGGCCTGGAGCCGGTGCACAACGCCGCCGGCGAACTGGGTTTCCGTGTGCTGGTCGGCGGTGGCCTGGGCCGTACGCCGGTCGTGGGTGCGTTCATCAACGAGTTCCTGCCCTGGCAACACCTGTTGAGCTACCTCGACGCCATCCTGCGGGTCTACAACCGTTATGGCCGTCGCGACAACAAGTACAAGGCGCGGATCAAGATTCTGGTCAAGGCGCTGACGCCTGAAGTCTTCGCCGAGAAAGTCGACGCGGAAATGGAGCACCTGCGCGGTGGCCAGACCACGTTGACCGAAGCCGAAGTCCAGCGCGTCGCCAAACACTTCGTCGACCCGGACTACAAGGCCCTGGACAACCAGACCGCCGCTCTGGCCGAGCTCGACAAGGAACACCCGGGCTTCGCCCGCTGGCGCACGCGCAACACCCTGGCCCACAAGAAGCCGGGTTATGTCGCAGTCACCCTGTCCCTGAAGCCGACCGGCGTTGCACCGGGCGACATCACTGACAAGCAGCTCGACGCCATGGCCGACCTGGCCGACCGTTACAGCTTCGGTCAACTGCGCACCTCCCACGAGCAGAACATCATCCTGGCCGACGTCGAGCAGGACAAGCTGTTCACCCTGTGGGGCGAGTTGCGCGAGAAAGGCTTTGCCACGCCGAACATCGGCCTGCTCACCGACATCATCTGCTGCCCGGGTGGCGACTTCTGCTCCCTGGCCAACGCCAAGTCGATCCCGATCGCCGAATCGATCCAGCGTCGTTTCGATGACCTGGACTACCTGTTCGACATCGGTGAACTGGACCTGAACATTTCCGGTTGCATGAACGCCTGTGGTCACCACCACGTCGGCCATATCGGCATTCTCGGCGTGGACAAGAAAGGCGAAGAGTTCTACCAGGTTTCCCTCGGCGGCAGCGCCAGCCGCGACGCCAGCCTGGGCAAGATCCTCGGCCCGTCCTTCGCCCAGGAAGCCATGCCTGACGTGATCGAGAAGCTGATCGATGTGTACATCGAACAACGTACCGAAGACGAGCGCTTCATCGACACCTATCAGCGTATTGGCATCGACCTCTTCAAGGAACGCGTCTATGCAGCGAATCATTAAGAACAACGAAGTCGTCGACGAAACCTGGCACCTGCTGCCCAAGGACTTCAATATCGACGAGATCAGCAACTGCGACGACCTGATCGTGCCGTTGAAGTTGTGGCGCGAACATAGCCGCATGCTCCAGGCCCGCGATGGCGGTCTGGGCGTGTGGCTGGATGCCGATGAAGAAGCCGAGGAGATCGGCGATGACGTGGAGCAATTCAAGGTTATCGCCTTGAACTTCCCGGCATTCACCGATGGTCGCAACTACTCCAATGCCCGCCTGTTGCGTGACCGTTATGGTTTCAAAGGCGAACTGCGGGCCATTGGCGATGTGTTGCGCGACCAGTTGTTCTACATGCATCGCTGCGGTTTCGACGCCTTTGCCGTCCGCCCGGATAAAGATCCGTACGAAGCACTGGAAGGTCTCAAGGATTTCTCCGTGACCTATCAGGCCGCAACCGACGAACCGCTGCCGCTGTTCCGTCGCCGCTGATCAAACGAAGCCTTGACCCGCAACGGGTCAAGGCTTCGTTCAGTCGTTGCCTGTCATGCATGCTTTCGGGCACAACGCCGGTTCAGTGCTCTATCGGAAACGGTTGCCCCAGCGCTACCCAGTCCCGGTAAAGCCTGGCGCGTTCCTCCAGCGCCGCGAATATCGCAAACGGATTGTCCGCATCCATCTCCGCCACCTCGACATCTTGAGTCAGTCGCGCCCAAAGCTGCTCAGAAGCATCTGCCTGGCCGAGCAGTTGCCAGACCCGCGCCTGCAGCGACAGATAATCCACCCGGAAATCCGCGGTCAAAACCAGGCCATCCAGCACTCTTAAAAAGCGCTCGCCCTGCGGTCTTGCTGCCAAACGCTCCCAGATCAATCGTCTGGCCTGCCGTTGTTCTTCGCTGCCCTCGCGCAACCAATCAACAACGTCGCCGTGGGAGAGGCCAAGGTCACTCAACCACAGATTGATTCCGGTGCGCTTGCGGTGTTCCACGATTCGCAACAACGTATCTTCGTCGCTCAACGGATTGCCCTGCAACAGAACGCGGTCACGGCTGATGGCCTGGTTGATGACGGCGGGAGGCACCCGGGTTATCCGGTTAGCCCGCAAGTCCAGCCGATTCAGATACGGCTGATCCATGCTGATAAGCGGACATGCGCTGATCCGCGTGTTTCTCAGGTTCAGCGAACGCAGCTCATTCATTCCCAGCACTACTGGCGGTACCATTAGCGGGTTTTCACTCAAATTGAGTGTCTGCAACTGAACCAACTCACAAAACTGCCCAGCCGTGCTCTCCCTCAATCGCATTTCGGTACTTTGCAGATTCAGCGAAGTGAGATGACGCAACTGCGCAATGGCGGGAGGCAACGAACTTTCCAGTTCGCCATCAATGTTCGGCAGTCGAAGATCGAAGCCTTGCAGATTCAAAGTGCGCAGATTAGGAAAAGACTCCAGGAAGCCATTCAGGCTTTCACGTTCGAACAGGTGAAAACCTTGCATCGTTAACTCGCTCAAATCCAAGAGGCGAACATTGAGCGTGGGCAATCGATGGAAGTCTTCAAAGTCCATTTCCATCCTGAACCCCGTCAAGTGAGAGCCTGAATAGTGGCTGCCCTGCTCCGGGTCTCGCTTTTGCCAGATGGCGATCATTTCATCTGCCAGTTCGGTTCGGGTCTCGACCTCGTACCTGATCACTTCCTGCAGCATCGCCACATTACGGGCTGAGATCTGCGCCTGGGTCAGCCCTTGCGTTCCTTCTTCGCCGGGAACCAGAAAATCAATGTCCATGTCGGCGGCGTCGTTTGTGGCCTGATCGACCCAACTGCTCAAGTCGGTGTGCAACTGCTGGAGTTGCTGCTTCAACCCATCGATGTGGGCCTGAGCGCCAGCACCTGCCCGTTGCAATACCTGATCGGCATCGGCACTGGAAAACTCGGGATAAACCTCCTTAAGTTGCAACCTCATCATTTCATGGTTCATCGATTCGCCCTGGGCTGTCTGCGGAAAGCCACCTCCCCTGAGCCCTTGGGGCTTGAACGGCAGCTTGCTATCCATGCTCCGCAACCCTTGCATGTAATCACTTCTGGACATTGCCCGATCAGCGAGCTTGAGTCGCAGTTCACTGGCCGGATCACGTGATGTCAATTGCAACGCCGAACGTTCATCGTCCGACAACAAGCCGAGCAGCGCCGTATACAAGTCGGTTTTCCGGTCCCGGAGCCGATAGTGCTTTTCGCTCTTTATCAACTGTCGGACATCCGTTGTAACGGGTGCTCCGATACGGTCCAGTACCCGCCCGCTGGCCGACTCGTCGAGGAGGTCGATTCGCAGACTTTGTGGCCAACCGGGTAGATTATCCAGTGAATGCAAGGCCAGTGTGTCCGACTCCGGGTTGAGCACCGAACGCAGGTACAGCCCCTCATAAGCGCGATTGAGCCGCACGTGCTGCTGATACTGACGGGCCTTGCTGTCCAGGCGCTTGAACACGTGCCTGGCCTCGCTTACATCGGGCGCCGTGCCAATATCCACCCCATAGCGATCGAGCATCTGTTCAATGGCTCCTGTCGGCAACCCAGGGTATTGCTGTTGAAACAACCGGACCCATTCATTCCCTGATTGCTGGAGCAATCGATAACGGCTATCGAACAGCTCGGGTTGACCGGCCAGGCCAAGCTCCTGATCGATCCTGAAGCGGCTGATCGTATCGGCCAGCAAAGGCGTCAGTGGGCGCCCTTGCTGCATCAGGCGCAGCATGTCGTCGTCGACCGCGCTGACCTTGGCGATTTGCGCCAGCATTTCATCACTGAATGAAGCCACCGACGGGCCGATGCCACGCAGGAGCGCCACCCGGGTCGGAACGGGAACAGCCGATGGCCGGGCGGGTTCCAGCACTGACGACACTGCCTCGGTTTCGCCCGGGCCCCGTGGCGGTTTAGCCAAGTCGTCGATGTCAGCTGCCTCGCGCTCTACCAAAGCCGCGCCGCCAGCCATCGGCAGCGCATTGAGCAAGCCGAACACCGTGCGCGTAACGCCCTCGGACCGCTCATTGGCAGTTTTACCATTCACGGCCTGATCCAGTCCGTAGCCGGCATCAATCAGCCCGGCTAGCGCGAGCAAGCCCTCACCGCCCGGCACAAACAACGCCAAGGCACCGAAGCGGTTGATCCATTGCACAAGCGGCTCGACGAAGGCACTCAAGTTGTCGCGGTTGACCTGGGCGTCGTCACGAATGGTTTCCACCCCTGCCTGCGCGGCGCGCTTGATGCAGAGCACCAGTTGCGCGAAGGGATCAGTGGCCGCGCCAGCCTGCTCGAAGCCTATGTACTCGGCCGGATCCCAAGGCCCGTCGTTGTTGAACCAGCCGGCGGTTTTTGTCAGCCAGTGAGTGTCCGGGTATTGAGCCATCGCTTCCAGCGCGGTCAGTACCCCGGCATGAAAATTGCCATCCGTACGATCGTTTTCGGCATAGTGCTGCGCCACGGCGTGCCTGGTGTCTTCGGACCTGCCCTGCGCCACCACCCAGCGTTGCATTTGCGCGGCGTCCGAAAACTCGTGAAAGGGTGATGAATTGCCGGGTATGTAGAACAGAATTCTCGAGCCATTGCGCTCGCGGTATGTCCAGATATCCGTTGCGGTGTAGCGATACACCTCAAGCCGCCCGGCCATGATCGAGCTGGGCATACGGGTCGCTGCCTGCATCTGTTCGAACGTCAATTTGTCCCAGGTTTGACCAGCCGGCAATCCCGCGGCTTGCAGGGCCAGTTCCAGGCCCTTCTGGCTCAGACTGTTTTCGTGGCGCTGCAAAAACGCATTCATGACAAACGCGGCCTTGACCGAAGTTCGCAGCGCATAGGCATGGCTGGCGGTAATTGCCGTATCCGATGGCCAGGCTCGGTCAAGGTACGCCTGATACAGATCCTTGAGTTCCAGGGTCCAGACCCAGTGCTTGAAGTCCGCGGGCCTCAGGGCGATTTGTGTTTGTGGTCCGTAGGTTTGCGGCACGGCGCGGCGATAGATGCCTTCATAGGTGCTGTGATTGCCGCTGCCGCGCAGGGCGAACTCGTCGACGTGCTCGACAATCCGCACCGAAGGCCCGATGTCGTGCGGGGTGACCAGGCCGAAAGCGTTTTCACCGAAGCGGTCGTCACCGACCTTCTGGTAATTGCCCAGCAGCGCCTGGATCAGGGTCTGGGATTTGAATATTTGACCTTGATGGATGCCATCCTGTGGCGGATGGCCCTGGTAGTTGTAATCAAGCGTGACCAGCACGGCTGTTTGCGGATCAATGTCGCGCCCCCATTTTTCATGGAACAGTTGCTTCGCAAAATCGGCGGGGGTTTGTGGCATCGAGCCGTTTAAGGCTGCCTGCAGTTCGTCACGCATTCGGGGCGCGGGAGCCGCGACAGCGCTGAGGGTCGGGTCAGGTACGGGGGTATTCATGGGCAGTCCATTGCAGTCATAAATGAATGACGACAGTAAACCTGCCCGAGTCGGCGGGAAGTCGGAAAGATCCTGAACCGGCGAGGAAAAAATCAGCAGAGCAGAAAGAAACCGCCCCTCCAGAACAAAGAAACCGGGATTTACCCGGTCTCAATGTGTTTCACGTCGAACTGGCGCCTTCGCACGCCTGCTTGCCGTTACCAGAAGCGTTGCTGGGTCAACCGGCTCCACCAACTGAGCAGGACGCGATCGACCGAGCCACTGGCCGCCATGCCGATACGTTCCGGCAGGCTTTTGCGCTCGGCATAGTGCAAGTGATAAAGCTCGGACTGCTTTGCGCGCTCGGCGAGGTACTCGTCGCTGGTCTTGAGCTCGTCCACCAGTTGCTTGTCGAGCGCCGCGACGCCGAGCCAGATTTCACCGGTCGCCACTTCGTCGATCGCCAGTTGCGGGCGATAGCGGGACACGAAGTTCTTGAACAGTTGATGGGTGATGTCCAGGTCTTCCTGAAACTTTTCCCGGCCCTTTTCGGTGTTTTCGCCGAATACCGTCAAGGTGCGCTTGTACTCGCCGGCGGTGAGGACTTCGAAGTCGATATCGTGTTTTTTCAGCAGGCGATTGACGTTGGGCAACTGCGCCACCACACCGATCGAGCCGAGGATCGCGAACGGCGCACTGATGATCTTCTGACCGATGCACGCCATCATGTAGCCACCGCTGGCGGCGACCTTGTCGATGCACACGGTCAGGGGCACGCCGGCCTCACGGATACGCGCCAGCTGCGAGGACGCCAGGCCGTAGCTGTGGACCATGCCGCCGCCGCTTTCCAGACGCAGTACCACTTCGTCCTTCGGTGTGGCCAAGGTCAGCAAGGCGGTGATTTCGTGGCGCAGGCTTTCGGTGGCTGAAGCCTTGATGTCGCCGTTGAAATCCAGCACGAACACCCGGGGCTTGGCCTCAGGCTTCTTCTTCTGTTTTTTCTCGGTTTTACTCTGGGACTTGCGCAGGGCCTTGAGCTGCTCCTTGTCGAGCAGGGTTTGCTCCAGGCGCTCGCGCAGCCCTTTGTAGAAATCATTGAGCTTGCTGACCTGCAACTGGCCCGACGACTTGCGCCGCCCCTTGCTGCGCAACGCCGCAAAGCTGGCCAGGACCACCAGAATGGCGATCACCAGGGTCACGGTCTTGGCCAGGAAAATGGCGTACTCGGACAAAAACTCCACAGGGACTCCTTAAACAATGCGCGGCTGGAACGCGCGGGATACCTCCAGCATACCCATGCACCGGCCTTGCGACCAGTCGTGAAACCTCTGGCAACAGGCCTGTAACGAGCATTTCAAACAAGCGTATGTTTTTTCATTGACAGCTCACCGCCATCCTCATAACCTCGCCAAACCTTCAACGTACCGGGACGACGCGGACGTGGGCAGCATCTACTTGATTCGACATGGCCAGGCCTCCTTCGGTGCAGACGACTATGACGTCCTGTCGCCCAACGGTATTCGTCAGGCAGAAATCCTTGGTCGACACCTGGCCGAACTCGGTATCAGCTTCGATCGCTGCCTGGCGGGCGACCTGCGCCGCCAGCAACACACGGCCACCAGCGCGCTGGAGCAATTCGCGGCGGTGGGCCTGCCGGTGCCGATCCTGGAGACCGATTCGGCCTTCAACGAGTTCGACGCCGATGCGGTGATTCGCGCCCTGCTCCCGGCGATGCTGCCCGACGAACCTGAAGCCTTGAACGTTCTGCGCAACGCGGCGCACAACCGTGCCGAGTTCCAGCGCATCTTCGCCCTGATCATCGAGCGCTGGCTCGCCGGTACCTACGACACGCCGGGCCTGGAAAGCTGGTTGGGTTTTGTCGAGCGTGTCCAGGCCGGCCTGCATCGTATCCTCGACCAGGCCGACAACACCCAGAAAATCGCCGTGTTCACTTCCGGCGGGACCATCACCGCCCTGCTCCACCTGATCACGCAAATGCCTGCACGGCAGGCTTTTGAATTGAATTGGCAAATCGTCAACACTTCGCTCAACCACCTGAAGTTCCGTGGTCGCGAAGTGGCCCTGGCTTCCTTCAACAGTCATGCGCACCTGCAACTGCTGAAGGCCCCGGAACTCATCACGTTTCGCTGAGTCCGGATTATTGTGACCCTGGCTGTAACCACTCAGCTCTAATAACTCAAGAAAGGATCGAACCATGACCTCCGTAGCTGATGCCGTACAAGCAATGAAAGCCAAGTTCAACCCAGCCGCTGCTGCCGGCCTGGACCTGGTCTTCGGTTTCCGCATCGACGACACCAAGAACTTCTCGCTGATCGTCAAGGACAGCACCTGCGAGCTGCAAGAAGGCGAAAACCCGGACGCACAGGTCACTCTGGTGATGGACGGCGAAACCCTGGAAGGCATCGTCAGCGGCGAAACCGACGGCATGCAAGCGTTCATGGGCGGCAAACTGCGCGCTGAAGGCGACATGATGCTGGCAATGAAACTGTCCGAGCTGTTCCCGGCCTAAGCATGCCGCTCCCGGTTCCCGGGGGCACGTACGCTGGCAAACGAATCCCGCCCTGATGGCGGGATTCGTCGTTTTCCAGCCTAGAAATACTCTTACAATGCTTGCACACCCCACACCGGCCAGCCCATGGACATCGACCTCGCCCGCACCTTCCTCGAAATCGTCCGCCACGGCAGCCTTGCCGCGGCCGCTGAAAAACTCCACGTGACCCAGACCGCGATTACCGCGCGGGTGCAGAAACTGGAAAGCCAGCTGGGCAGCACACTGTTTGTGCGCAATCGCGCCGGGGCGCGCCTGACAGCCAATGGTGAAGCCTTCGTGGTGTATGCCAATCAACTGGTCGAAACCTGGGAAGCCGCGCGCCGGGATCTGCCGTTGCCCGAGGGTCTGCGTGACGTGCTGCACATCGGCGGCGAGGTCAGCCTGTGCAACCCGCTGATGCTCGGCTGGGCCGGCCAATTGCGTGAGAAAATACCCAGCCATGCCTTGCGCATGGAAATCCGTGACGGTGAAAACCTGTTGCGCCAACTGGAGCTGGGGGTTCTGGATGCAGCACTGGTCTACCAACCTGAATACTGGCCACGGCTGCAGGTCGAGCAAATTCTCGAAGAAAAGCTCATCCTGGTGCGCTCAGTCGAACGGCCCGATCCCTACGTGTACATCGACTGGGGAGCGGACTTCCGGCGCCGTCATGACGCCGCCCTGCCGGAAAAAGCCAAGGCGGCGCTGAGCTTCAATCTCGGCCCGCTGGGCTTGCAGTACATCCTCGAGAACGGCGGCAGCGGCTATTTCCGTACCCGCGTCGTGCAGAGTTATCTGCAAAGCGGCGTGCTGGAACGTGTGCCCCGGGCGCCCGAGTTCAGTTACCCGACCTATCTGGTCTACTCCCGCGACCGCGACTCACCCACCTTGCAACGGGCCTTCAACCTGCTGCGCGAGGTCATCGACTCGCACGAGGACTGGTCGCAACGCTGGGACCCGCTGAGCTGAATGCGCTGCGCACCGGAGCATGGCCGTTGTGTCGCCCAGGTAAGCGCAATCAACACGCCGGAATCGACTAATCTGCAGGAGAGAACAATAACGTCAGGTGATTGCAGTGAGGCAGACCACCGAAGCATTCCGCAGCCGCTACCGTGCCGACATTCATCCCCTCTACAACCCCTGGCTGCACGGCGCCTTTGTCCTGTTGTTCGGAGTGCTGGCCATCAGTGTTTTCTGGAGCACCGTGCATCAGGTACTGCCTCTGCAATGGCTGGCTGTGCCTGTAACCCTGTTGTTTTTCAACCTTGGGGTGTATCTGGTGCATCGTCATCTGGGGCATCATAAAAAACCATTCGCCCGGCTGTTTTATGCCCGCCATGCCGGCGACCATCACAGTTTTTTCGCCCCCGGCCACATGACCTACAACAGCGCACGCGACTGGCGGGTGATCCTGTTCCCGGCGTGGCTGATCGTGCTGCACACCCTCGTCATCACCCTGCCCCTGTGGTGGTTGCTCAAGCAACTGGATGCCAACGTCGCCGGGTTGGTCGGCGGTTGCCTGGTCCTCGGATACCTGGCCTACGAGGTGTTTCACGCCTGCGAGCACTTGCCGCCGCACAACCCGCTCACGCGGTTGCCGTGGATCCGCCAGATGCGTCGCCTGCATGAACTGCATCACCGCCGCGAGTTGATGCAGGAGCGTAATTTCAACATCGTTTTCCCACTGATGGACTATCTGTTCGGCACCCTCTATTGGGAGCCTGAACCCCTCGACCCGACGAGAACTCCCATGACCCGCATGCAGCACCAGACCGTCATCGCCGCGCCCCCGATCGCCGTGCTTGCCTACGCCAGTACCGTCGCCCTTTGGCCGCAGTGGCATCCGTCATCGCTGCGCATCGATGGGCCGAAAGGCCCGTTACATGCCGGGGCGCGCTTCGAGGAAGACATCCGCGCCGGCGGGCGCGATGGGCACCTGAGCTGGGAGGTGACGCAGTACCTGCCCGGACGGCGCTGGTGCGCGCGGGCGCAAGGTGATCATGGCCTGTCGCTGCTGCTGACTTACGAGTGCGAAGCCGAGGGCGACAGCACCCGGTTTGTGCGCACCTTGCACTACCAGTTCAGCGGCTTGGCGATGCGGATTGCCAACCGGCTGCTGCTCAAGCGCCGAATCGATCACGAATCCGCAGCTTCCATGCTGGCCTTGCGCGAAATGGCGCACCAACACCTCAACGGAGTCAGCGCGTGAAGTGGCGCCACATCGTATTACCGGTGTTCATCGCCATCGGCGGCTTCCTGCTGCTGATGCCGACCAAGGTCAAGCCAGTGGCCTGGACGCCGCAACCGGCGCCCTCCCTCAGCACCGGAGCGTACGCCGACAACCAGCGCCTCAAAGCCGTGGAGCGCGTTGGCGCGGCCGACATCGACGGGCCGGAAGCCTTGCTCCTGGAGGGCGACACATTGCTCACTGGCCTGCACGACGGCCGCCTGATCCACACCAGCCTGGACGGCAAGAGCACCAAGGTCCTGACCGATACCGGCGGCCGACCGCTGGGCCTGGCCCGACATCCCAATGGTTTGCTGGTGATCGCCGATGCGGTCAAAGGCTTGTTGTCGCTGGATGCCCAAGGGCAGTTGGTCGCGCTGAGCACCGAGGCCGGTGGCGTGCCGTTCGGTTTCACCGACGACGTGGCCATCGACAAGCCCGGTCACTACGCCTACTTCAGCGATGCCTCCAGCCGCTTCGGCTATGGCCACGACGGCGAAGCCATCCTCGAGCACGGCGGTGACGGCCGTTTGCTGCGCTACGACTTCCAGACCGGCAAAACCTCGGTCCTGCTGGATAAACTGCAGTTCGCCAATGGCGTGACCCTGGGCCCGGAAGATGCGTTCGTGCTGGTCAATGAAACCGGCGCCTATCGCATCAGCCGCTACTGGCTCAGCGGGCCGAAGGCGGGCACCCATGATCTGTTCATCGATAACCTGCCTGGCCTGCCAGACAACTTGTCGTTCAACGGTCATGACCGTTTCTGGGTGGCGCTGTATGCCCCGCGCAATGCGCTACTCGACGCCACTGCAGCGCATCCCTTCGTACGCAAGATGATCGTACGGGCGATGACCGTGCTGCCCAAGCCCGTCGAGAAACGTGCCTTTGCCCTCGGCCTGGACCTTGAGGGCAAGGTGATTGCCAATTTGCAGGATGCCGGCAGTGACAATTACTCGCCAGTCACCACCGTGCGTGAGTATGGGGACTGGTTGTATTTCGGTTCACTCAAGGCAAGGTACATGGTGCGGTTGCCTTTGAGTAAGGCATTGCAGTAAAGCAACGCCCGTAGTGACGCCATCGCCGGCAAGCCGGCGCCTACGAGGGTTCGTTACCTTCATCCTCCGGCAATTCATCGATGCCCGGCTCTTCCTCAGGATTGACCGTGCTGTGCTCCGGGCTCAAGGGTTCGGGATGGGTGGGCATCGGGTCGTAACCACCGGTTTGTTCGCTGGGGAATTTGGGGTCGGTCATGGGGCACCTCGCATAGAGCCGTAAAATTGCGTCTCTGAACATTCGAGGTGCCGGTTTTGATCGCCGTTCCAACTTTTCAGTCACCAGCCGTCGGCGGCAGATGACTTAACGTCAGGAGCTGGCCTGGAGTTGCTGGACGATCTTGTCCTTGACCTGCAAGCGCTTTTCCTTGAGTTTTTTCAGGGCGTCATCGCTGGGGGCATCCGATGTCGCGGTCTCGGCCTTGACCACGTCGGCATCGGCCTGGGAATACTTGTTCAGCAGTGAATCCAGTAACGGATCCTTGGTGCGTTTTTGCTGGATCTCTTCCTTCGTGCAGCGTAAATCCTGATAAAGGTCATGGGTCACCGGCATGGAACACCTCCGTTTGTTGATCGGCAGCGAAACGCGATCAATTGCGTTCACCAACTATCAGAATGGCCTTGGTTAGCCGGTTCTGTCGACCACCTGTCAGACCAGCGGCCTCCGTTCGTCGTCCTGTCGCAAATGCGATAAAACCTTTACCGGTAAAAACGCCTCCACAGCATAACGATCAATCGATCGGCCATAAAAACCTGTGTGGAGAATGACCAATGGACGGATTCAACTTGCGCCACCTCGCCCTGGCTGTCGCCCTGAGCACCAGCATGGGCAGCGCTTTTGCTGCCACTTCCAATGACTTCGTCGACAATGCCGCCGCCGGTGGCATCGCGGAAATCGAAACCAGCCGCCTGGCCCTGGAAAAAAGCCAGTCGGCCGACATCAAGGCATTCGCCAACATGATGATCACCGATCATTCCAAGGCCAACGATGAACTGGCGACCCTGGCGAAAAAGCACGATATCGAGGTTCCGGATACCTCGACTCTGGTTAAGCAGGCCAAGGAGAAGCTACTCGACATGCGCGACGAGTCCTTCGATTCGGCCTACGCCAACAACCAGGTCAAAGCCCACGAAGACACTATCGAGTTGTTCAAGAAGGAAGCCAACACGGTGACCGACGACAAGACCAAGGGCGCCACCGAACTCAAGGCCTTTGCGCAAAAAATGCTGCCTGCGCTGGAGAAACACCTGGCCATGGCGAAAAAGCTCCAGGCCGCCCACCCGGACAAGTAGCGTCCCCCTGCACTAAAACAGCCGCCTGTTCTGGCGGCTGTTTTTTTCTGGCGACTGAACTTCTTCACTGGAAACAGCCCTTTGCGCCTGCGAAAGACTAAAAAAAACAGATCGCAGGCTTCACAAGCTCCTACAGTTGCTGTGAGCAAATTCAAATTCCTGCAAAAAACGAACAACTATTTCATCCGGCAAATGTCACTGCATTGCGCCGGCCGTTTTTTGGCAACCGGGCCCACACTTTCAAGGAGTTAAAGTCTCATGGCGGCACTGCAAACCAGCACTCTCGATGCGATGAACAAAAGCCAGGCGCAACTGATTGCCGAATGGTCCAAAAGCCTGGAAAACAGTGGGGCCACACGCAATCTCAAAGACGCGGACCTGAGGCAGCAGACCTCGGAGTTCCTGCAATTACTGGTTAGCGGACTGCAGGAGGGCAATGGACAGAACGTGGCAGCGCCGGGCTGGGACGCGATTCGGCAGTTCCTCGAAAAGCTCTCCCACAGCCGCGCCCTGCTCGGCCAGGATTCGCACCAGACCGCCAGTTTCATCTTTTCCCTTAAGGGCCCGGTGTTCGCCCTGCTGCAAAATCATTACCAGGACAGCCCGGCATTGCTGGCCGAACAGCTCTGGGAAGTCTCCCAACTGCTCGACGCCCTGGGCATGCACACCATTCGTACCTTCCAGAAGTCCCGGGAAGCGGTGATCAAGCGCCAGCAGGAAGAGTTGCTCGAGCTGTCGACCCCGGTGGTCAAGCTCTGGGACGGTGTACTGGCCCTGCCGATGATCGGCACCCTCGATTCGCAACGCACCCAGGTGGTGATGGAATCGTTGCTGCAACGAATCGTCGACACCGGTTCGGAAATCGCCATTATCGACATCACCGGCGTACCGACTGTCGATACGCTGGTGGCCCAGCACCTGCTCAAAACCGTGACCGCGATTCGCCTGATGGGTGCCGATTGCATCATCAGTGGCGTGCGCCCACAGATCGCCCAGACCATCGTGCACTTGGGCCTGGACCTGCAAGGCGTGGTGACCAAAGCCAACCTGGCCGATGCCCTGAAGCTGGCCCTGACCCGCCTGGGATTGACTGTCGGCAAGGCGGGCTGAGCCCATGGAACGTATTCCCATATTGCAGATGGGCGACTTTCTGCTGGTGACCATTCAGGTCGACATGCATGATCAACTGGCCCTGACCTTGCTGGACGACCTGTCCGAGCGCATCAGCAGAACCTCCGCCCGTGGCGTACTGATCGACATTTCGGCGCTGGACATGGTCGACTCGTTCATTGGCCGAATGATCGGCACCATCTCCGGGCTGTCGAGCATCATGGATGCCCAGACCGTTCTGGTCGGCATGCAGCCAGCGGTCGCCATTACCCTGGTGGAACTGGGCCTGACCTTGCCGGGTGTCAGGACCGCGTTGAATGTCGAGCGCGGGATGAAACTGCTGCAGGACCGAGTACAAGAACAATGACCGTGCGCAGCAGCGGCACCCAGCCCATTCAAATTGAGCAGGACGTCGTGCTGGCGCGCCAGACCGCGCGCAAGCTGGCCCAGGAGTGTGGCATGCGCCTGATCGACCTGACCAAACTGGTCACCGCGGTCAGCGAGCTGGCGCGCAATACCATGGTCTACGGCGGCGGCGGTGATATGGATTGGCAGATCCTCGACGAAGAATCACGCACCGGCCTGCGCCTGACCTTCCGCGATGAAGGACCGGGCATCCCGGACATCAAGCTGGCGCTGACCGATGGCTGGACCTCAGGCTCCGGCCTGGGCCTGGGCCTGACCGGTGCCAGGCGGCTGGTGGAAGAGTTCGAACTCGATACCGCGCCGGGCAAAGGCACTCGCGTAACGATCACCCGATGGACATGAATATCGGCAGAATGAACATCGGCAGCTCCCTGACCCAGGTGCTGGCGATCGAAGACAGTAGCCAGGTCGGTCACGCCCGCCGCACCGCCCAACAGCTGGCGCAAAGGCACGGTTTTGATGAGACCGACGCCGGGCGTGTCGCCTTGGTCGCCACCGAACTTGCCAGTAACATTCTCAAGCATGCGGCATGCGGTGAAATTCATCTGCGGGTCTTGCCCCGTGCATCGGGCGCAGGCATCGAGATACTGGCCGTCGACCGTGCCCAGGGCTTCGACCTGCAGGCCTGTCTGAGCGATGGCTTTTCCACGGGGGGTACACAGGGTATCGGGCTGGGGGCGATTTCACGTCAGGCGCAAGTATTCGATGCCTACGCCGATTCCCGGGGCGCCGTGCTGTTGGCCCGGCTGTATCCGCGCGAAGACAAGAGACCGGACCAACGCATGGGCGTCAGCCAGCATTCGTTACGCAACGATCCGGCCTGTGGCGATATCTGGCACGTAGCTTATGACGGATCGCGCATCAGTGCCCTGGTGATCGATGGCCTGGGGCATGGCGAAGACGCTGAACTGGCGGCCCGGGCGGGGGAGAAAGTGTTCGCATCCTCGTCATTCAACACGCCGCTTCTGTTGCTCGAAGACATTCACCAGGCCATGAACGGCACGCGCGGAGGTGCCCTGGCCATTGCCCAGTTTGACGCCCATCGCAATGCGCTGAACTACGTCGGTATAGGCAACATCGGCGCCTGCCTGATAGCCCCGGACCGATCCCGTGGCCTGGCCTCCCATCCCGGCATCGTTGGCGGGCAATATCGAAAGGCGCAACCCTTTGACTATGCTCAAGTGAATGGACAACTTTTGATTATGTACAGCGACGGTTTGCAGTCTCGTTGGAACCTGCAGGATTACCCCGGTCTGGTGTACCGGCATCCGGCCGTGATTGCCGCTTTGTTGCACCGCGACTTCTGTCGCGGGCGGGACGATGTCACGGTGCTGGTGATAGCTCTGGAGGCCTCCCATGGCTGAGACACCCCTGATTGAGCTTGCTGATCAAGCCGCACTCATTGCGCAGTTGCAGGGCGAAGCCGCCGCGTTGCGCGAAGAACTGGATGAAACCAACCAGGGCGTGCTGGCGCTGTATGCCGAACTCGATACCCAGGCCGAACAGTTGCGCCAGGCCTCGGACCTCAAAAGCCGGTTCCTGTCGTACATGAGCCACGAGTTTCGTACGCCGCTTGGCTCGATTCTGAGCATCGCCAGCCTGCTGAGCGATGAACTGGACGGTCCGTTGAGCCCCGAGCAGCACAAACAGGTAACCTTCGTCAGTACTGCCGCACGGGAACTGAGCGACATGGTCGACGATCTGCTTGACCTTGCGAAGATCGAGGCCGGGCGCATCACCATCTCACCCGCCTGGTTCGACATGTTCGACCTGTTCGCCGCGCTGCGCGGGATGTTCCGGCCGATTGTCGACGCCAGCGCCGTGGATCTGATTTTCGAGGAACCGGTGGGCCTGCCACGCCTGTACACCGACGACAAGAAGCTCGCGCAGATCCTGCGCAACTTCATCGCCAATGCGCTGAAGTTCACCACCCGGGGTGAAGTCAGGATTTCGGCGCAGCTACAAAACAACACCCACGTGCGTTTTGCCGTCAGCGACACCGGTATCGGTATCGCCGAGTCGCTACATGGTGCATTGTTCGAAGACTTCTCCCAGGTCGATTCACCGCTGCAAAAGCGGCTGCGCGGTACCGGGCTCGGATTGTCGCTGTGCAAACGCTTCGCCATCCTGCTCGGTGGCGAGGTCGGGATGCAAAGCGCTCCAGGCGTAGGCTCGACCTTTTTCGTGATCATCCCTCTGGCCATCGCCATGGAGCCTGCCGATGAAACGTGACCTGCGCTTGCTGGTCGTCGACGACAACGTTGCCACGCGCTACGCCTTGCGCCGGCGCCTGGAACGTCACGGTTACGAGGTACTCGAAGCCGGCACGGGTACCGAGGGCCTGGAACTGATCGCCAGCGTAACCTTCGACGCCCTGGTACTCGACGTCAACCTGCCGGACATGAGCGGTTTCGACATCGTGCGCAAACTGCGCGCCGACCCTGCCACCGCCCTGCTCCCGGTGATTCACGTGTCGGCGGCATCGATCCAGACTGGCGACATCATCACCGGCCTGGACGCCGGTGCCGATGCGTACCTGATCCACCCCGTCGACCCGGATGTACTGCTGGCCACCCTGCGCACCCTGCTGCGGGTACGGGATACCGAAAACGCCCTGCGCGAAAGCGAGGCGCGGTTTCGCGAGATTTTTGTCAACGTTTCGGCGCCCATTGCGGTGCTCGACGCTCAACTCAAGGTCCACGAATGCAATCACGCATTCACGCAACTGGTGCAGGACAACCGTGAACCGGACACCCTGCACGAGTGTTTTGCCGACGACCAGGATAGCGTGATCGAAGAGCTGCGCCTGCGCCTGGCCTATGGCGAGCGTTGGAAAGGCACCCTGAACATGCGGGTGCTGGGTGAAACCCGCGAAACCGAATGGCAGATTTCACCCTATCGCACCCCGGAACTGAGCCTGGTGTTCGTCGAGGACGTCACCGAACACCGCCACCGCGAACGCTCGCACCTGGCCCGGCTGGACGACGCCACCACCCAGCTGGCCAGGGAAGTCGCTGAACGCGCGCGCACCGAAGCGCAACTGCTGCAAGTGCAGAAAATGGACGCCCTCGGCAAATTGACCGGAGGCATCGCCCATGACTTCAACAACTTGCTCACCGGCATCATCACCAGCCTGGAGCTGATCCAGAAACGCGCCGCCGAATCGCGCACCGACAAGGTCGGGTTCTACGCCGAAGCGGCACTGAGCTCGGCCATGAGCGCCGCGTCCCTGACGCATCGCCTGTTGGCGTTCGCCCGCCAGCAGCCACTCGATACCCGGCCCGTGGATATCAACGAACACATCCGCTCTCTCGAAGAATTGCTGGTGCGCACCATCGGCGAACGCATCACTCTGAAGCTGGAATTGACGTCCAAGCCAGCCATCGCGTTGGTCGATCCGATCCAGCTCGAAAGCGCCATGCTCAACCTGGTGATCAACGCGCGCGATGCCCTGCCCCAAGGTGGCAACATCTGGGTCAACACCTATGCCGCCTTCTCCCATGGCGACCCGAACCTGGCCGATGGCGCCTACGTTGCGCTGTCGGTACGCGATGACGGCACCGGCATCGACCACAGCGTGATCGGCAAGGTTTTCGACCCGTTCTTCACCACCAAACCCCTGGGCCAGGGGACCGGGCTCGGGCTGTCGAGCATCTATGGTTTCGCCCGGCAGTCGGGAGGCGATGCGCACATTCGCAGCGTGGCGCGGCGCGGCACCGAAGTGACCATCATGTTGCCGGCCAGCTCCGCCCCCACCGTGAGCCAGCTGGAACCCGTCAGCGTCGATCCCCAGGGTGCCGGTGAACATGTCTTGATCGTCGAAGATACAGCGTCGGTGCGTTTGTTCGTGGCTGAGGTGTTGGCGGATGCCGGCTACCGTTGCACCCAGGCGGGCGACATCGAGAGCGCCCTGGAGCGCCTCCAGAACGACCGGTCAATCGACCTGCTGCTGACCGATGTCGGCCTGCCGCGCATGAGCGGCCGCGAACTGGCGGATGTCGCGCGGGGCTGGCGTGAAACATTGCCGATCCTGTTCATGACCGGTTATGCGGAAACCGCGATCAATCGCCAGGTGTTCCTCGGCGACGGCATGGAAATGCTGATCAAGCCGTTCCAGATCAATGAGCTGCTGGACAAGGTACGGCGCACGATTGATGGTGCATGACAGATAGCTTTCGCGAGCAAGCCCGCTCCCACACGGGATCTGTAGCGTTCCCGAATCCCTGTGGGAGCCGGCTTGGTCCGGACGGCGTTCCGACGATGAGGTGAGGAAGAACACCTCCATTTCAAGCCAGTTCAAGAGCCTTGGCCAAAAACGGCGCCGTGCGGCTCTTCTTGCTTTTGGCGACTTTATGCGGAGTTCCGGCGACCACCACCCTCCCCCCCGAATCGCCCGCCCCCGGGCCAATGTCGATCACCCAGTCACTCTGCGCCACCACGCGCATTTCATGTTCGACGACAATCACCGTGTGACCCGCCGTCACCAGCGTATTGAGCTGTTCGAGCAACCGGTCGACGTCGCGAGGGTGCAAGCCGGTGGTGGGTTCGTCGAGCACGTATAGCGTCGCCCCGCGCTGATTGCGTTGCAGTTCGGTGGCCAGTTTGATGCGCTGGGCCTCGCCACCCGACAACTCGGTCGCCGGCTGACCAAGACGCAGGTAACCCAGGCCGATATCGCGCAGCACCTCCAGCGATCGACGTATGGACGCCTGCTCGGCGAACACCTCGACCGCTTCGTCCACCGTCAGCTGCAACACCTGGGCAATGTTGCGTCCCTGCCAACTGATCGCCAGGGTCTGGGGGTTATAACGGGCACCGTGACAGGTCGGGCATGGCGCATAGACGCTGGGCATGAACAACAACTCGACGCTGACAAAGCCCTCGCCTTCACAGGTCGCGCAGCGCCCCTTGGCGACGTTGAAGGAAAACTGTCCGGCGTCATAGCCCGCCGCCTGCGCCTCGGCTGTGGCGGCATACAGCTTGCGCACGTTGTCGAACAGCCCGGTGTAGGTCGCAAGGTTGGAGCGCGGCGTACGGCCGATGGGTTTCTGGTCGACCTGGACCAGGCGCTTGATCGATTCCAGCCCGGCGGTGACCCGGCCACCGCTGACTTGCGGCGTATCGTCTTCCAGATTCAACTCCTGCGCTTCGCTCTCGGCCACCGGGCGGCCGAGATGACTGCCGACCAGTTCCAGCAACGCCTGGCTGACCAGACTCGATTTCCCCGAGCCCGACACACCGGTCACTGCGGTAAAACAGCCAAGGGGGAATTCGACGCTGAGGTTGTTCAGGTTATTGCGGGTGACACCTTCCAGGCGCAGCCAGTCGCCGGGCTTGCGATTGCTCGCCGATTGGCTGCGCTGTCCGGCGAACAGATAATCGCGGGTCTGCGAGTCCGGCACATCCGCCAGCCCGGCCGGCGGGCCGCTGTACAGCACCCGTCCACCCTTCTCGCCTGCCGCCGGACCGACATCGATCAACCAGTCGGCGCGACGCATGGTTTCCAGATCATGCTCGACCACGAACAGGGTATTGCCCGCCGCTTTCAGGCGTTGCAGGGCTTCGAACAACGCTTCGCCATCCGCCGGGTGCAGGCCGGCCGAAGGCTCGTCCAGCACGTAAATCACCCCGAACAACTGCGAACCCAATTGCGTTGCCAGGCGCAGGCGCTGCAACTCGCCGGACGACAAGGTCGGCGTGCTGCGTTCCAGGGCCAGGTAACCGAGGCCAAGATCGGTCAGGGTGCTGACCCGCTCCAGCAAGTCCTGGGCGATGCGTTGCGCGGCCAGGCGTTTTTCCACGGACAGGTTCGGCGTGTGGCGCACATCCGGGGCGTTGGCGTGACCACTGGCCCCGTGGGCCACGCGCTGTTCACGGGCCTCGCGGGTCTGGCTGTGAGTCAAGACTTCGCCCGTCTCATCGCCCTGTTCAGGATAATCCTCGGCCGCCACCGGCCTGAGGACTTGCGCGACCTGCAGCAACGGCATTTGTGCCAGTTCGCCGATGTCGTAGCCGGCAAAGGTCACCGACAGCGCCTCGCGCTTGAGGCGTTTGCCATCGCACAACGGGCAGGGACTGCCGAGCATGAACTGCGCGACTCGCTTCTTCATCAACGCACTCTGGGAGTGGCTGAAGGTGTGCAGGATGTACCGCCGCGCGCCGGTGAACGTGCCTTGGTAGCTGGGCTCCATTTTGCGCTTGAGGGCGACTCGGGTCTCCTGCGGTGTAAGCCCGGCGTAGACTGGCACCGTCGGGGTTTCTTCGGTGAAGAGTATCCAGTCGCGCTGTTTTTTCGGCAGGTCGCGCCAGGGAATATCGACGTCGTAGCCCATGGTCACCAGAATGTCGCGCAGGTTCTGGCCCTGCCAGGCCAGGGGCCAGGAAGCAACGGCACGCTGGCGTATGGTCAGGCTCGGGTCCGGGACCATCAGCGCCTCGGTGACTTCATACACCCGGCCCAGGCCGTGGCATTGCGGGCAGGCGCCTTGCGGGGTGTTTGGCGAAAAGTCTTCGGCATACAGCATCGGCTGTCCCGGCGGGTAACTGCCAGCCCGGGAGTACAGCATGCGGATCAGGCTCGACAAGGTCGTCACGCTGCCCACCGAAGAACGCGTGCTCGGCGTGCCTCGTTGTTGCTGCAAGGCCACTGCCGGCGGCAACCCCTCAATGGAATCCACATCCGGCACGCCGACCTGATCGATCAGGCGCCGCGCGTAAGGCGCCACGGATTCGAAATAGCGGCGTTGCGCTTCGGCATACAGGGTCGAGAACGCCAGTGACGACTTCCCCGAGCCGGATACCCCGGTGAACACCACCAGGGCATCGCGGGGGATATCCACATCGACATTCTTGAGGTTGTGTTCCCGGGCGCCGCGCACCCTGACCATGCCGGAGAGAGAGTTGCCGGTACGTTTGGAAGTCATCGAATCGCCTTGTTGGAAACTGAAAGAACACGATCATAATGTGGGAGCGGGCTTGCTCGCGAAGGCGGTGTATCAGTCACTATGAGTGTTGAATGACACTGCGCCTTCGCGAGCAAGCCCGCTCCCACATTTCGATCGTGGTCAACCTTTGAGCACTGTACGGATCATCTGTGTCAGTGCTTCTGGGCTATAAGGTTTGCTCAGCAAGTGGGTATCCGGGCTGAGCTGATGGTTGCGCGAGATGATGTCGCGGGTATGCCCGGAGGTAAACAGCACCGCCACCGGTGGCTCCTGCACTTTCGCCCAGGCGGCCAGCTCCGGACTCTTGATCAGGCCGGGCATGACCACGTCAGTGAAAATCAGGTCTACCTGCGCACCTTCCAGCAAGATTTGCATGGCGGCATCAGCATGGGTAGCCGTCAGGATCTCATAACCTTCATCGCGCAGTAACTCGACCACCGACACCCGCACCGCGTCATTGTCCTCGACTACCAGGATGCGCTCATGCCCGCCCCGTTGCTCTACGTTGGGGTTCGGCGCGTCACTTGCAGCCAGACGCAAGGTGCGGGGGAAATACATTTGCACCCGGGTGCCCTGCCCGACCTCGCTGGCAATCTCGATATGCCCGCCGCTCTGCTTGACGAAACCGAAGACCATGCTCAAACCCAACCCGGTACCCTGACCGTCGGCTTTGGTAGTGAAGAAAGGCTCGAACGCCTGGGCCAGTACCTGCGGCGCCATGCCGACACCGCTGTCGGCAATTGACACGCGCACGTAGTCCCCGGCGACGATGCCTTTGCCGGTGCAGAACTCGCGGTCGAGGGTGATGTTTTCGGTACAAAGATTGATCGTTCCTTCACCGTGCATGGCGTCCCGGGCATTGATGGCCAGGTTGAGGATGGCGTTTTCCAGCTGATTGCGATCGACGAACACCTGCCATGGCGCCTTCGGAGCGCTCATATGCACCTGAAGGGTTTCGCCCAATGCACGTTGCAACAGCTCTGCCAGGCCATCGAAAATCTGCCGCAGCGTAAAAACGGCTGGCGACAATGGCTGGCGCCGGGCGAACGCGAGCAGTTGCGAGGACAGCTTGGCCCCGCGCTCCACCGCGGCAATCGATGCCGCGACCCGGCGCTGCACATTGGCGTTGTCGGGTTCATGGCGCGCCAACAGGTGCAGATTGCCAGCGATTACCTGCAACAGATTGTTGAAGTCATGGGCCACGCCACCGGTCAAGCCGCCGATGGCTTCGAGCTTCTGCGACTGACGCAATTGCTCTTCCGCCGTCAAGCGTGCCTCGACCTCATTGGCCACTCGCTGTTCAAGATTACGGGTGAACCTGAGCAGGGATTCTTCGGCGATCTTGCGTTCATGAATATCAATCAGTACGCCGGGAAAACGAAACGCTTCGCCCTGCTCGTTGAATTCGCAACAGCCACTGGAGAGTACCCAGAGATAACTGCCGTCCGGGCGCTGAATGCGGTACTCCACATTGTAGGGTTCGCCGGTATCAACCGACAGCTTGACCCGCTCCTGAACCCAGTTGCGGTCGTCCGGATGGATCCGCGCATCGGCGACTTCCTGGGACAGGTTGGCCAGGTCTTGCCCGGGTGGGTAGGAGAACGTGCGCACGAATCGCTCATCACCGGACAAGAGATTGGCCTTGATGTCCCAGACGAACGAACCGAGCAAGGCCCCGGCATTGAGCGCCAGGCGCACCCGTTCATTGTCGGCGCGATAGGCGTCTTCGGCCGCCTGGCGGCGCCGTTCGGAAATCACCCGTTCAGTGGTCTCCACCACCATGGCCATGACCCCGGCCGGATACCCCTGGTCATCGGAGACCGGGCTGTAGTAGAGGTCCATCCACACTTCTTCCGGCACCCCGGCACGCAGCAGCACCAATTCTTTATTGCGATAGGACAAGGTGCCGCCCGCCAGGCAGGTATCAACCACATGGCGGTTGAATTCGGCGACTTCCGGCCAACCCAGCTCTACCGGCGAACCCAACAGATAAGGATGACGGCCACCGGCGAACTTTGAATAGGCGTCGTTGTAGATCATGTACCCGGACCGCCCCCAGAGCATCACCATCGGCAGCGGTGACGCAAGCATCATCTGCACCGCGCTGTTCAGGCTTTTCGACCAGCTATCGAGCTTTCCCAGCTCGGTCCGGCTCCAGTCGAACGCACGAATGCGCCCAGCCATTTCGCCGCTCCAGCCGGCACACCCGTGGCTATCTTCTAGAAACTGCATCGGTTGCTTTATCCCGGTCATCCACACCCGTTTGATTCGAGCGTCGCGCACGCAATTCGTTTCATAGAGGTATAGCTGATTCACACCAGGTTCGAGGGTTGCGCGAATATTAAGGACTTCCTGTGGGCACTGGCTTTGCCACAAGGTCAGCGGAAGTCCCGGCTGCGCACGCTGATGCCATCCAGTAACGGGCTCAGGTCGCTCAAGCGCCCGGCAATCAAATGCCGCACCTCGCCCTCCTTCTCCCAGCGCCCGTCGACCTTGAGCAACTGCGAGCCGACCAGGGCTTTGCGCTGGCGCTCGGCGAGGTCGCGCCAGACCACCACGTTGACGTTGCCGAACTCGTCCTCCAGGGTGACGAAGGTCACGCCACTGGCGGTGCTGGGCCGTTGCCGACCTGTCACCAGCCCGGCAACGCTGACCGGGCGGCCGTGCTCGACCTCCAGCAGTTCCTTCGAACTGCGACAACGCAGGGCTTTGAGTTCAGCGCGCAGCAACGCCAGCGGATGCGGCCCCAGGGTGGTGCCGACGCTGTTGTAATCGGCCAGCAGGTCCTCGCCAACAGTGGGCTTGGGCAACGCCACCGCGTCCTCTTCCTGACTCGGCAGGCCGGCAAACAAACCGAGCTGCCTGTGCACCCCCGCCACCTCCCAGCGCGCCCTGTGCCGGTCCCCGGCCAGGCCACGCAACGCCCCGGCATCGGCCAGCAGCTCGCGGGCACGGGCATCCAGGCAAGCCCGTTCACCGAGGTCGGCGACGTCGGCAAATGCGCCTTGGGCACGCGCCGCCTCAATGCGCAGGGCATCGTCCTCGCGAAAACCCTTGATCATGCGCAAGCCCAGGCGAATCGCCGGCTGCGCGCCGACCATCGGCTCCAGGCTGCAATCCCAGTCGCTGGCGCGCACATCCACCGGGCGCACCTGCAAATGGTGGCGACGCGCGTCCTGCAGAATCTGGTCAGGGCTGTAGAAACCCATGGGCCAGCTGTTGATCAGCGCACAGGCAAAGGCCGCCGGCTCATGGCACTTCAACCAGCAACTGGCGTAGGTCAGCAAGGCGAAACTGGCGGCGTGGGACTCGGGAAAACCATAGCTGCCAAAGCCCTTGATCTGCTCGAAAATCTGCGCGGCGAATTCCGCCGTGTAGCCCTTCTTCTTCATGCCGGCGGTCAGCCGATCCTTGTGCGGTTCGAGCCCGCCATGGCGCTTCCACGCCGCCATGGAGCGGCGCAACTGATCGGCCTCGCCGGGGCTGTAGTCGGCGGCGACGATGGCGATCTGCATGACCTGTTCCTGAAACAGCGGGACACCCAGGGTGCGTTTCAACACCTCGCGCAACTCTTCGGAGGGGTAGCTTTCGAGTTCCTCCTTGTTTCGCCGACGCAGGTACGGATGCACCATGCCGCCCTGGATAGGTCCGGGGCGGACGATGGCCACCTCGATCACCAGGTCATAGAACGTGCGTGGCTTGAGCCTGGGCAGCATCGACATCTGGGCCCGGGATTCGATCTGGAACACGCCGACGGTATCGGCACGGCCAATCATGTCGTAGGTCTGCGAGTCTTCGGAGGGTACTGTCGCCAGGCTCAGGTCGCGGTTGCGATGGCGGCGCAACAGATCAAAGCAGCGACGTATCGCGCTGAGCATGCCCAAGGCGAGGATATCGACCTTGAGCAGCCCGACCGCATCGAGATCGTCCTTGTCCCACTGAATGATGGTGCGCTCGGCCATGGCGGCGTTTTCCACCGGTACGAGATGGTCCAGCGGCTGCTCGGAAATCACGAAGCCACCAGGGTGCTGGGACAGGTGCCGGGGGAAACCGATCAGTTGTCGGGTCAGGCTCAATACCCGGCGCAACACCGGGCTTTCGGGATCGAAGCCGCCTTCGCGCAGCCGCTCCACGGGCGGCGCTTCATCGCTCCAGTGACCGCAGCAATCGGCCAGGGCGTTGATCTGGTCCGGTGGCAAGCCCAGGGCCTTGGCCACATCGCGCACCGCACCGGCGGCGTGGTAGGTGCTGACCACCGCCGTCAGCGCGGCACGGGTCCGGCCGTAACGCTGGAATACGTACTGCAAGACCTCTTCGCGGCGCTCGTGCTCGAAGTCCACATCGATATCCGGCGGCTCGTTGCGCTCTTTGGAGAGAAAACGCTCAAACAGCATGTTCATCCGCTCGGGGTCGATCTCGGTGATGCCCAAGGCAAAACACACCGCCGAGTTGGCCGCCGAGCCCCGGCCCTGACAGAGAATTTTCTCGCGCCGGGCGAAAGCGACGATGTCCTGAACGGTGAGGAAATAACTTTCATACCCCAGTTCGGCGATCAGCCCCAGTTCCTTATCAATCAGCGCGCGTACCTTGTCGCTGGCGCCTTCGGGCCAGCGCTGGCGAATGCCGCGCTCGGTCAACTCGCGTAGCCAGGACGCGGCGCTTTGGCCTTGCGGCACCAGTTCCCGGGGATATTGATAGCGCAACTGAGCGAGGTCGAAGGTGCAGCGCCGGGCGATGTTCAGCGTTTCCTCGAGCAAGGCTTGCGGATAAAGCTCATGCAGGACGTCAAGACTGCGCAGATGACGCTCGCCATTGGGGTGCAGGCGCAACCCGGCATCGGCCACCGGCAGGTGATGGCGGATTGCGGTCATGGTGTCCTGCAGGGCACGTCGTCCACGGACATGCATGTGCACGTCGCCGCTCGCCACTGCTGGTATGCGCAGTTCACTGGCCAGGTTCAGCAAATCACTCAGGCGCTGGCTGTCGTCCTGGCCGCGATGCAACTGCACCGCCAGCCACAGGCGGTCGCCGAACACCTGTTGCAACCAGCGACCTTGCTCGAAGGCATCGACCGCGTCCGGTACCCACAGCGCCAGCAGCCCCGGCAGCGCTTCGCTGAAGTCTTCGCGCAGAACCTGGTACTGGCCCTTCTGTGTCCGGCGCCGGGCGCGGGTGATCAACCGGCACAGCGCCTGATAACCCTCGAGGCTCTCCGCCAGCAGCACCAGTTTCGGGCCGTTCTCGATCCGTACTTCACTGCCGATGATCAGCGCCAGCTCCACCGACTTCGCCGCCTGCCAGGCGCGCACGATGCCCGCCAGGGTGCATTCATCGCTGATTGCCAGGGCTTGATAACCCTGCTTTTTCGCCTGTTGGAACAGTTCCAGGGCGCTGGACGCACCGCGCTGGAAACTGAAATTCGACAGGCAGTGCAGCTCGGCATATTCGCGGCTCATGCAAACCAGCCCTGCAGCCACAGCGGGCCGTCCTCACCGACCGCCCGATAGGCCCAGCCTTGCTGGCCGGCACGGGTTTCGATCAGGTAATAGTCGCGGCGCACGTCATCACCGTCCCACCAGCCGGACTCGATACGCTCCGGCCCCATGAGGATGCGCGCCGACCCCTGGTGCACGGCCAGGGGTTCAGCCAGCAGCCAGCCCGGCCGTTTCACGGCGCCGAGCCCGGCACAGGGCTGGTTGTCGGCACGGGCCTGCCACGCGCATTCAGGGCGGTGATCGGCCTGGAAACGCAGACCATGCACGGCGTCATCGCCCAGCCGTGCGCGCAGGCGTTCGCGCAGTTGTTCCCATGGCAAGGACTGCTGAGGACGATCGTCGAACAGTTCCTGATGCTGGGGCACGAAAGTCGGCAGGTCTTCGGCGCGCAGGCGAAAACCCCGCACCGGGGCCTCGACCTGGACTTGCTCCAGCCGGCCCCGGGCCAGTTCAAACAGCATCGCCGGGTCACGTTCGGCGCTGAGCAGGCCGACCTTGATCAGCGTGTCCGGCAACCCGGCATGCTCCAGGTGCAGGTCAAACCGCTGCACGCCGCTGTCGCGCCCGCACAGAAACGCCGACAGGTCGCCGGTCAGGCGGCGCAGCGGGAACAGCAGGGCCTGATGGGACTGCACATCGAAGTTGAGTTCGATGCGCACATCGAAGCGGTCCGGTGGCAGGTAGAACGCCAGCGCCAGTCGCCGCATACCGAGCAAGGCGTCCAGGTGCTTGAGCACCGGGGCCTCGAAACGCCGGGCCAGGCTGTGCCGGGGCAGCGCCTGCACCTGACTCAAGGTGCGCAAGCCCATGCGTGACAAAGCGGTGGCGACCTGCGGCGCAAGGCCGATCCGGTCGACGGGCAATTGCCCCAGGTGATGCTGCAAGGCCTGGTCGTCAGGCACTACCAGACCGTCATAGGCGTTGGCCAGCACTCGCGCCGCCACCGGGTTGGGTGCGGCGACAATGCGGTGGCGAAAACCCAGTTCGTCGAGTTCGTGGCGCAAGCGCACTTCGAATTGTGCCCAGGTGCCGAACAAGCCCAGGCTGGACTCGATCTCGAACACCACGGCTCGCGGGTAATGCACGCTGACCTGGGAGCTGAAGCGATAGGCCCAGGCGGCGAGGAACTGCTGCCAGCGCTCGATTTCGGCGGCGTCGTACTCAGCCGTGGCAAAGCCCTTGCTCAAGGCCTGCGCGGCGCTCATGGACTGCCCGGGGCGCAAGCCCAGTGCCCGGGCCGGGCCATTGACCGCCTGCAATACCCGGCGCTGGGCCGGACCGGTCAGCAACGCCAGCGGTTCATCGGGATCAGCGCGCTGACGCAGTACCGCGTCCAGCGCCAATTGCGGGAAGAGAATGCACACCCAGCGCATGGCAACCTCAATGCCCCACGGAAAAGGCAATCGGCGTCGCACGGGCCAGGCCGCCCCGACACTTGAGCACGCGCAATTGCGCCGGCCTGGCATCGATGGCGATGCGCAGGGCGGCGGGCGAAGGGTTGATCGCTTCACTGAGGGGGCGATAGGCGAATGCCAGGGTCTGGCCGGTTTCCGCAGCCACCTGCAAGCGGCGCAAGGCGCGGTCATCGGCCTTGTGCGGCCAGCACAGCACGGCACCGCAACTGCCCGAACGCAGGCATTGTTCCGCGGCCCACAGGGCATCGCGCTCGCTGGCCTGGATGATCGACAGCTGGCGCAGATCAACCCCGGCGTTGTGCCACGCCTGGGGATACGGCACATAGGGCGGTGCCACCAGCACGATACGCTCGCCCGCCGCCGACAACCGCGCCAATGCTGGCCACAGCAGTTGCAGTTCACCCACGCCCTGCCCGGCCAGGAGGATCTCGCTCAGCGCAGCCTCGGGCCAGCCACCGGTGGGCAACGCCGCATCCAGCGCGGCATGCCCGGTGGGTTGCGGGCTGGCCGTGGGCGGCGCAGGTCGACCCCTCCAGACCTGGCCGCCATTGAACAGCGTATCCAGCGCAACGACGGCCCCCATCAGCCTTGCCTCACCAGGCCGCAGAACACCCCTTCGATGGCCAGGTCCTGACCGGCTTCGACGATGATCGGCTGGTAAGCCGGGTTACGCGGCAGCAGTCGCACGACGTCACCGACCCGTTCAAAACGCTTGATGGTGACCTCACCGTCGAGCCGCGCCACCACGATCTGGCCGTTGAGCGCCTCGGGGTTGCGGTGTACGCCCACCAGGTCGCCGTCGAGAATACCGTCCCCGATCATCGAGTCACCCCGGACCCGCAGCATGTAGTCCGGCGCCCGCGAGAAAATCGCCGGATCAAGCAACAGACGGCTGTGCACCTCGGCATCGGCACCGATCGGCGCACCCGCCGCGACCCGGCCGAGCACCGGAATGTCCAGCAACTCGGGGCGCGGCGGCTGCCCGAGCAGGCGAATGCCCCGGGCCTGATGGGGATTGACCTCGATGAAACCGGCCTCGGTCAGCGCCAGCACATGCTTGCGCGCCACGCTGCGAGAGGCAAAACCGAACGCCTCGCTGATTTCAGCGAGGCTGGGGGGCTGACCATGCTCGGCGATGCGATCGCGGATAAAGGTCAGGATGGCGGTACGGCGGGGAGTCAGAGTCGTCATGGAGTACATTTGTACTCTTTTGGCGTTTTTCTGGCAAGGACTTGTAGGAGCAAGGCTGCGATCTTTGATCTTGTTCTTTAAAATCAAAGTCAAAAGATCGCAGCCTGCGGCAGCTCTTTGTATGCATCACAGTTCTGCCAGATACGCCCACGGATAAATCCCCCGCTCATGCCCATCACTGAACACCAGCTGCAAGCCATAGCCCTGCGGATTCAACTCAACCACCCGCACCCGGGCATCGACCATCGGCGTCATCCCCCGCAGACGAAACGCCCGGCACTGGGAACATGGGCACTGGCGGCGCAATTCGGCATGATCGAGCAAATGCTCGCGGCCATCGGGCCAGTTCAGGCGCAGTTGCTGTTTGCTCTGGGAGTTACCTGCCGAGAGCGGATTCATTGCAACTGACTCAAGGCGATGCGCACCGCCTTGCGCACTTCCGGGTCGCCGTCGTCTTGCGCGGCCTGCAGCGCCGGGATGGCGCCTCGATCATCGAGTTCGCCCAGTGCCAGCGCGGCTTCCTTGCGCAGGTTGCTGATGCGATGGCCGAGGGTTTCGATCAGCCCGTCGAGGGCCGGCACGTAGCGCAGGCGGCCGAGGCTGCGGGTGGCGCGCAGGCGCACTTGCCAGTAATCGTCGCTCAGGGCTTCGACGAGGGCCGGGCCGGCGTCGACGTGTCCGACCTTTCCGAGTGTGGTGGCGGCCTCCTCGCGCACTTGCCAGGCCTGATCCTGCAACGCCTGGCGCAGGGCCGGCAGCACCTGTGAGTCGGACGCCAGGCCAAGTGCACCAGTGGCGGCGCGGCGCACTTCGCTGTCCGGGTCGTCGCTGGCCAGTCGCGCCAGGGCCGGCAAGGCATCCAGTTGTTTGAGCCAGCCCAGTACACCAACCGCTTCACGGCGGACATTGGCGTCCTGATCTCCCAACGCCAGCAGCGCCGCCGAAGCCGCTTCTGGATAGCGCAACTCGCGCAACGCCCTGAACGCGGCGATGCGTACGCCTCTGTCGGCATGCCCGGTCCACGGCAGGATCACCCGCCCTGCCGCTTCGCTCTTGAGCAGACTGAGACTTTGCGCAGCGGCGGCCTGCACCGTTGCCGAGGGATCGGTCAGCGCCTGGCACAGCGCCTCGACCACCGGTTGATCCTCCCAGGCCTCGAGCAACCGTGCGGCTTCGGCACGCACCTCTTCGGTCGGGTCGTCAGCCAGCCGGTCAACCAGCCACAACAGGCCGTCCGGTTCCTCCAGGTCAGCCAGTTCGATCAGCGCGATCCGGCGTACGCCGGGGTCGGCATCGGTCAGGCGCGGTTGCAGGGCAAGAATGTCGTCGTTGTCGGTTACATCGAATAGTGAGGTCATAGGGCAAATCGCGGCAGTTTGTTTTCAGGAGGCAGTCCGAGCGGATTCAGGCGTGGCAATTGCCGCCCGTCTTCGTGACGCAGCAGTTCGAGGCAGTGGCGTTTCAAGCGGGAAAACTCATGGCTTGTCACCAGCTCAGTGGTACGCGGGCGCGGGAAGTCGAGGCGCAGGTCCTCGATGATCCGCCCCGGTCGCGTACTCATCACCAGCAGCCGGTCGGCGAGGAACAGCGCCTCATCGATGTCATGAGTGACGAATACCACGGTGGTGCGGATGCGGGTCCAGATATCCAGCAGCAGTTCCTGCATGTTCAAGCGCGTCAGCGCATCAAGGGCACCGAAGGGCTCGTCCATCAGCAACAGCCGCGGTCGATTGACCAGCACCCGGGCGATTTCCACCCGTTGCTGCATGCCACCGGAGAGCTGGTTCGGCCAGCGCTCGGCAAAGCCTGCGAGCCCCACCAGCGCGAGGATTTCGTCGGCAGCCTTGTGTCGCTCGGCCTTGCCGATGCCACGCATTTTCAGACCGAAAGCGACGTTGTCGCGCACCGTGCGCCAGGGGAATAGCGTGTGTTGCTGGAACACCATGCCGCGCTGGGGCGATGGGCCGGATACCGGGGCGCCATCAACGTCGAGGGTGCCGGTACGCGGTTGCAGGTGACCGGCCAGTGCGCCGAGCAAGGTGGATTTGCCGCAACCGGACGGCCCGAGAATGCACACGAACTGGCCGGGTTCGATCTGGCAGTCGAGACCCTGCACGGCTTCGAAAGCCGCGCTGCCCTCGCCCAGGCTGATCGACAAGCCACGGATGTCGATGCGGCCTTCAGGATGTTGAAAAACGCTCATCAGGCTTTTCCTCGTGGTCGATGCCAGGGCGTGAACAGTCCGCCCAGACGCTTGATCAACAGGCTGCTGCCCATCCCCAGGACGCCGATCAACAACATGCCAACCACGATGTCGGCGTAGTTCTGGATGGTGTAGGACTCCCAGGTGTAGTAGCCGATGCCGTACTGGCCGGAGATCATTTCCGCCGTCACCAGGCAAAACCACGACGTGCCCATGCCGATGGCAAGGCCAGTGATGATGCTCGGTGCGGCACCGGGCAGAATCACTTCGAGCAGGATCGCCCGGCGCCCTGCCCCGAGGCTTCTGGCCGAAGCGATCAATCGCGGATCGACACCTTCGACGCCGTGCACGGTGTTGAGCAGGATCGGGAACAAGGCGCCGGTGAAGGTGATGAACACCATCGACAATTCCGACGAGGGAAACATCAGGATCGCCAGGGGAATCCAGGCCACCGCCGGGATCGGACGCAGGACTTCCAAAGGCGGCAGCAGCAAATCTTCGGCCCATTTCGAGCGACCGATGGCCAGGCCCAGGGTGATACCGATGAACAGCGCGGCGAGGTAACCGGCGAAGACCCGGCCGAGGCTGCTGCTCAGGTGTTGGCCGAGCTTGCCGGAGTCGCCGAGGCCCAGCGCGGCTTCAATCACCGCCAGCGGTGCCGGTACATTGGCGAAGGTCACCAGGCCGAGGTTCCAGTGATGGCTGGCGGCGAGTTGCCAGAACAGCAGGCAGAGCAGCAGTGAGGCGGCTCTTGATAACCAGCGGGTGGTCGGTATTTTCATGGATCGGGTTTCCAATTGTGCAACTGTGTGTTGGCGAACATTTACCCCCTCACCCCAGCCCTCTCCCCCAGGGGGGAGAGGGGGAAAGGGAGCCGATCGCTGGTGTTTTCCGAACCTGAGTTCAACTCGATATCAAAGGCCACCGAATGACCAGCAATCACCTCGGTCAGTCCTCTCCCCGGCAAGGGGGTGAAGGAACAGGAAGCAGGTCTGGTGTTTTCCGAACCTGAGCTCAACCCAAATATCAAAGGCCACCGAATGACCAGCATTCACCTCGGCCAGTCCTCTCCCCGGCAAGGGGTGAAGGAACAGGGAGCAGGTCTGGTGTTTTCCGAACCTGAGTTCAACCCAAATATCAAAGGCCACCGAATGACCAGCATTCACCTCGGTCAGTCCCCTCTCCCTCGGGAGAGGGTTAGGGTGAGGGGCAGCCCTCAAGTCAGGCACCTGACTCAGCGGCTAACCACGGACTGGGTGGTGGCGTCGGTGAAGTCGAACACCTTTCCGCCCTGGGCCGTGGCGAACGCCTGGGCCTGCCCTTTGAGCAGAAATGCACTGAGCCGCCCTTGGGCATCACTGGCAAACCACGCTTGGTCGGCCAGCAACTTGATCCCGCTGTCACTGGCCTGGGCGTACACCGCGCGGATGCTTTTGCCTTCCTGCTTGAGGCTGGCCAACGCGGCGAACGCGGCTTGCGCCGAAGCGTACTGGCGCACTTTCGGTTCGCCACGTACCCAGATTTGCGCCACATGGTTGAAGTCGGTGATGGCTTTGCCGCTTGCCGCATCGACAGCCTTGAGTGGTGTTTGCCCGTAGTCGGCCAGTTGCGCGCTGTAGTCCAGGTTCGAGGCCTTGAAGGCGGTGCGGATGTACTGGTCATCGATGAAATGGTTGAGATCGAGACCGCGATCGGCTTTCTTGAGCAATTTGAGGGTGTCGATGGCTGTGCCGACGGCCTGGCGGTATTCCGGTTTCCAGCTCAGGTCGCGGGTCTGCACGCCGAGCGGGCCGTGGAACAGGTAATTGACCTCGGCATCGACGCCTGTGACCTTGGCGATCAGCTCACTGTATTTCTCAGGCTCCGCCGCCAGCAATTGATTGGCCTCGATGCTCGCGCGCAGGTAGGCGACGACGATTTCCGGGTACTTCTTCGCATACGCCTGATCGACCAGCGCGCCATGGAAAGTCGGCGCACCGGCCTGGGACCCGTCATAAATCTTGCGCGCGAAACCACGGCTGGGGAACAGTTCCGCGAAGGGTACGAAGTCGGCATGGGCGTCGATCTTGCCGGCCTGCAAAGCGGAGCCGGCGACTTCCGGTGGCTGGGCAACAATGTTCACATCCTTGAGCGGGTCCCAGCCCTGGGCCGCCACGGCGCGCAGCAACATGCCATGGGCGGTGGAAGCGAACGGCACGGAAATGCTCTTGCCCTTGAGCTCGGCCAGGGACTGCACGCCCGAGGCGCTCGGCACCACGATGCCGTTGCCACTGCCCTTGATGCTGCCCGAGAGCACACTGATAAACAGGCTGTGCTTGCCCGCTGTTTCAAACGCCACACCATTGAAGGCACCGGGGAAATCGGCCATGGCGCCGAAGTCGAGTTTGCCGGCGACCATCTCGTTGGTCAGGGGCGCGCCGCTGGTGAAGTTCTTCCACTGCACTTCATATTTGGCGTCCTTGTAGGGGCCGTCGTGGGGCAGGTATTTGTCCAGCAGGCCCAGCTCCCGAATCAACAGGCCGCCGGCGGCGCAGTTGATGGTGGTGTCCTGGGTGCCAATGGCAATGCGGATGGTTTCGGCCTGTGCCGACAGGGTGAAGGAAGCCAGTACCAGACCGGCGAAAGCTGCACGCAACATGAGTGTTTCCCCTCGAATCATTTATAGGATGTTCGTCTCCGCCACGATCAGGGCGCGGTGGGAAACGAGGGGTGTCTAGAATCTGGCGTCCGGTGGTTGCCGGATGGCGTTTTGGAGTTGTCTGTTCTGGCCTAATCGCGGGCAAGCCCGGCTCCCACAGGTTTCCTTGGTGTCTGTAAAACTTGAGATCCACCACAAATCCCTGTGGGAGCGGGCTTGCCCGCGAAGGCGTCCTGTCAGTCGATGGAGATGCAAGCTGTGCCGGCCTCATCGCCAGCAGGCTGGCTCCCACATTCGGGCTAGTGTTTCAGCGCAGCAGGTACGGGATCTCGACTTTCACCGCCCCGGTCGGGCAATCCTTTTCACACGGCATGCAGTACCAGCATTCGTCGAAGGCCATGTAGGCCTTTTGCGTGGCCGGGTTGATCGCCAGCAGGTCCATCGGGCAGACGTCGACGCACACCGTGCAGCCTTTGTGGGCGATGCAAAGATCCTCGTCGACCGTGACCGGCGCATTGGAACGGAAAAATATTTCCTGGGGTTGATAGGCCATGGGGCGAACTCTCCTGGGTTTAATCGTCAGGCCGCAAAGGCGCCGACCCGTAACCGGTCGTAGGCCTGCATTTCATCGGCGTCGAGCGGGATGATGTAAGGTTCGACCGCTTTCTTGAAACTGCTCATGTGGCCGTTTTCGTCCTTCTTGAGGTGGCAGTGGCAGAACCAGTCGCCGTCATTGCGCTGCGGGTGATCGACCCGATAGTGGTAAAGCCCCCAGCGACTTTCCGCGCGGAACAAGGATGCGCGGGCGGCCATTTCCGCGCAGTCGCGGATCATGCTGACTTCCATGGCGCGCATCAGCTCGTGGGCGTTGTTGGCCTTGATCTGATCCAGATCGCGCTGGATGTCGCTGAAGCGTTGCAGGCCGATCTGCATCTTTTTGGTCACCTTCGGCGGTTGCAGGTAGTCGTTGACGAAGCGCCGCAGCTTGTACTCGACCTGGGCGGGCGGCAGGCCGTGTTCGCGGTCCAGGGGCGCGTAGACCCGCTGTTTTTCTGTCTCGATCTGCTGTGCGTCCAGTGCGGAAAACTCGCGACCAGCCACAAAATCCGCCGCGTTGGTCCCGGCGAACCAGCCATAAGTAAAAGCACCGAGCATGTAGTTGTGCGGCACTGCGGCCATGTCACCGGCCGAGTACAGCCCCTTGACCGACGTCTCGGCCTTCTCGTTGACCCACACCCCCGACGCCGAATGCCCGCTGCAAAAACCGATTTCGGAAATGTGCATCTCGACCATTTGCGTGCGGTAGTCAGTACCGCGATTGGCATGGAACTGGCCGCGGCTCGGGCGCTCGTTGCTGTGCAGGATCTCCTCGATGTTCTGGATGGTTTCCTCGGCCAGGTGATCGAGCTTGAGGAACACCGGGCCGTTGCCGCTTTCGAGTTCCTGGTGGAACTCCCACATCATCTGTCCGCTCCAGTAGTCGCACTCGATGAAGCGCTCGCCCTTGTTGTTGGCGGTGTAGCCGCCCAGGGGGCCGGTGACGTAGGCGCAGGCCGGGCCGTTGTAATCCTTGATCAAGGGGTTGATCTGGAAGCACTCCAGGTTCGCCAGCTCGGCGCCTGCGTGATAGGCCATGGCATATCCGTCGCCAGCATTGGTCGGGTTTTCGTAGGTGCCCATCAGGTAGCCCGAGGACGGCAGACCGAGTCGCCCGGCGGCGCCGCAGCACAGGATCACCGCCTTGGCCTTGATCACGTGGAAGTCGGCGGTGCGGCAGTCGAAGCCCATCACGCCATTGACGGCACCCTCGGCGTCGGTCAACAGGCGCGTGCAGACCAGGCGATTGGTGATACTGACCCGGGCCCGCTTCAGCTGGCGGTACAGGACCTTCTTGATGTCGTGCCCTTCGGGCATCGGCAACACGTAGGCACCCATGTGGTGAACCTTTTTCACCGCGTAGTCGCCGGTTTCGTCCTTCTCGAATTTCACGCCCCAGCGGTCCAGTTGCTCGATGGTTTCGAAGCTGTGGGTGGCATAGGCATACACCGCCGCCTGGTTGACGATGCCGTCGTTGGCGATGGTGATTTCCTTGGTGTACTGCTCCGGCGTCGAGTGGCCGGGAATGATCGCGTTGTTCAGGCCGTCCATGCCCATGCTGATCGCCCCGCTGCGCTTGACGTTGGCCTTGTCGATCAACAGCACGCGCAGATCGCGGTTGCGCTCCTTGGCCTTGATGGCCGCCATGGGTCCGGCGGTACCACCGCCGATGATGACGATGTCGTATTCCTGTTCGAGGGTGCTTCGAGTCATGCCTGATCCCCTTTTTGCCGGTCGATCCGCAGGCGGTACTGGAAGGCGTCGCCACGGTAGTAGAGGTGTTCGAAGTCCAGTGGACGACCTGCGGCATCGTGGGTCAGTCGCTCGATGCGCATGATCGGCGAGCCGGGCTCGACGCTCAGGGCCTGGGTCAGGTCGCTGTCGGCCAGTACGGCATCGATGGCCAGGTCGGCGTGCCCGAGGGCCAGGCCGCAGTCGTTCTCCAGGATCAGGAAAATGTCGCGGGTGACCAGATCGGCCTTTTCCAGGCGCTCGCCGATGGCCTTGGGCAGGTAGGTGATTTCCAGGGAGATCGGCTCGCGGTTGATCAGACGCACCCGCTTGATCTGCGCCACGATCTCGCCTTCGGCGACCTGCAAGCGCTCGGCGACCAGCTTGTCGGCGGCGATGAATTTGAAACTGCGCAGGCGGTTGATCACCTCGTAGCCGCGACCGGTCATGGATTCGGCCAGGCCTTGCAGGGTGCTGACGTTCTGGAAGGTTTTTGGTTTGGCGACGAAGGTGCCCTTGCCGTGGATCTTGAAGATCAGCCCTTCCTTTTGTAGATCACCGAGGGCCTGGCGCACGGTGATGCGGCTGACTTTGAACAGCGTGCCGAGTTCGCTTTCGGAAGGCATCTGGCTGTCTTGCGGGTATTCACCGTCGAGGATGCGCGCTCGCAGCACGTCCCGAAGCTGGGTGTGCAGTGGGACGCTGCTGAGGGATAGAACGTTATCGGTCATGGCAGATCACTTGTTATAACGAGTTATGACGTGATCTTAGAGAGGCTATGCGAGGATTGAGAAATACTGTTTGAGCATAAGGTTATATGCGCACCGATATCCTCTGTGGGAGCGAACCTGCTCGCTCCCACAGGACCACCTGCAGCCTGCAGGTTTTAGTGTCGCTTGAGGATCTGATCCATCACCCAATCGGTTTTCAGCGCTTGCGCCGCCACCGCCGGATGCTGTGTTTCACCACGAATGTGTGCATTCATGCCTAATACGTGATGCCACTGGATGTGTTCATGATGGGCAATGTGCAGGCTGAGACTTTCATCCGCTTCAAGCTGCACCGGGTGTTCATCGAACACCGAAAAACTGATCCGCCCTTTACTGCCGATCAGCTCGACACGGTCTTCGCGACGATCAGCGACGAAGTTCCAGCAGCCCATGCCCAGCGCCCCGCAGGCGAATCGCCAACAGGCACTGACGGCGTCTTCGGCGGCATACAGTCCGGCTTGGCGCGCAGTCAGTCCGCTGACTTCATCGATGTCGCCCAGCAGGTACTGAAACAGGTCCAGGCCATGGCTGGCCAGGTCGGCGAAGTAGCCACCGCCGGCAATCGCCGGGTCGGTGCGCCAGTTGGCGCGGCCTTCCTGATCCGCCTCCGACGGGGCTTTGGTCAGGGTCCAGGTCAAATGCCGAACCTCGCCGATCCGCCCCTCCTCCAGCCACTGTCGCACTTGTTGAAAGCGTGGCAGCGAACGTCGGTAATAAGACACGAACAGGTGCAGCCCGGCATCGGCGAAGACCTGCTGCATTTCGCGACTTTGCCCGGCGCTCAGCGACATCGGCTTTTCCACGCAGCAGTGCTTGCCGGCGGCAGCCACCTGCAAGGCATAGGCACGATGGCTGTCGGGCGGTGTGGCGATGTACACCGCGTCGACCTCGGGATCGTTGATCAGCGCATCGACATCGGTATACACCCGAGCGATGCCGTGGCGCGCGGCATAATCAGCGACGGCCTCCCGGCGCCGCCCCATCACCGCCACCAGCGCCGAGCCCGGTGCCTTGTAGAAGGCCGGCCCGCTCTTGCGTTCAGCGACACTGCCACAACCAATCATGCCCCAGCGCACCACGTTCATAGTCACTCCCTGATTGTCAGCCGATGCGCAATGCGCGCAGGTCCAGATGGCCGTCCTTGAGCGGCGGGCACCAGTAGTAGCCACCGGTGATCGGGCGGCTGATGCGGTACAAACCATCGGTGATGCCGTCTTCCAGACCGCTCATGCGCCGTAGTTGTGCTTCGAAGGCGTCGAGGGAAAAACCGAAGGCCAGGAACATCAGGCCGGCGTGCTCACCTTCGATCCATGGCATCGAACGGCGCACCACAAAGGCTTCGGGGGCGAAGCTTTCCTGGGCGGTGCGCTTGACGTGAGCCGAGACCGGCGCGTCATCGATTTCTTCGTTGTCGCTCAGGCGCCGGCCCATGATGTTGTCCTTTTCCCCGGACGACAGAGCGTGGAAGCCCTTGAGGTCATGCTGCCACTGCTGGATCGCGGCAAAACTGCCACCGACCAGGCCGTCAGCGCCCTCACCCACCAGCGCAGCGGCCACGGCAGCTTCGTCATGGGGGTTTTCGGTGCCATCTTCGTAACCGGTCAGGTCGTGGCCGGTCATATGGCGGAAGGTTTCGTTCATCTGCACCAGGCGCAGGGCCGGGGCCAATGCCGCGGCGATGGCGTTGCTGCGGTTGAGCAACTCGCCACGGTCGACACCGTGCAGCCAGCACCACAGCGCATGTTGCGTCGACGGGTTGTCGACACCGACCCCAGTCAATGCCGGGAACGCGCGCAGGCCTACGATCTGGCCGTGCAACGCCTTGACCAGCGACTCGCCGAAACCGACGACAGCCGACTTCCCGTCCACCAGTTGCATCAAGTTGTCGAGCGCGGTCGGCAACGCTTCGGCGCATTGGAGGGCGAAGAACATATGACGGGCTTGAGGCGGAACAGGGGTGGCGAGAATGCCCGGCTGGTAATGGCTCATATGAACTCCTTGAAAAAGAGCACCGAGTTTAACCGCAGCACGAGGATTTGTGTGGTTTGAGAGGTTATGAAGCCAGGGTGAGGCGGCTACCAACGGCCGGGGAGCTACTGCAGCCAGGGAGCTTTTGTGGCGAGGGGGCTTGCCCCCGCTGGAGTGCGAAGCGCTCCCCTGCATTCTCCAGTCATACCGGGTAGGCGGGTTTTGGGGCTGCTTCGCAACCCAGCGGGGGCAAGCCCCCTCGCCACAAAAGCCCGCTCATTACAGCAAACCCCGCTGTACAAAAAGATTAAACCACGCTGGGGCTTTCATGGCGGAACGCGCTCGGGCTCATGCCGGTCCAGCGCTTGAAGGCGCGGCGAAAACTGCGCACGTCGCTGTAGCCGACCTCTTCGGTGATGCGTTCAATGGACATGTCCGGGTTGGCCAGCAGGCTCATGGTACGACTCTGGCGCACCTGTTCCAGCAGCGTTTCAAAAGTCAGTGCGTGCTCAGTCAGGCGGCGGCGCAAGGTGCGGCTGCTCATGTTCAGGTCGCCGGCGATTTTCTCGATATGACTGCCCTCGGTCAGGTCCCGGGCAATCGCCCGCTCCACCGCCTGGATCAAGTCGATCTTCTGGTGCACCTGCGTGGCTTCCAGCTCCAGCAGTTGCACCGCCTGACGCAACGCCAGGGAATGGTGATTGGGCAAGTGCACATCCAGCCAGTGCGCCGAGATCACCATGCGGTTCTGCAGGCAGCCGAAACGCACGTCCGGGCCCAGCAGTCGCGCATACTCGCTGAGATAATCCGGCGCGGCGTGCATGAATTGCACCGCCACCGGCTTGAAATCGGTCCCGACCAGCGCCCGGCCATACACCAGCAGGCTGGCGAAAAACTCCTCGACCGCAAACAGCTGCACATCGGCGAATGGCAAGCGGCACTCGACGTCGACAAACACCCGATCACCCGCCTCCTCCACACTCGACACGACAATGCCGCCAGAGGTGTGTTGATGGCGAATGCCCAGTTCAAAGGCATCGCGAAGGGTCTTGCACAGTGACAAGACATGCCCCAGCAGCCCCAGGGTGCCGAGCACATTCTGCGCGCCGACCCACAAGCCCAGCCCCTGATTGGGCAAGACTTTGAGCGCTCGCTGAATCATGGTCACGGCCTGGCGGTAGGAGATGCGTTGCGCCGGGTCCTGGAGGTCTTCCAGGGTAAAGCCCAGCCCTCGGCACAGGGTGTCGGGGTTGACGCCTTTTTGCTCGGCGACTTCGGCCAGGGTTTGCAGGAGAAACGGCGACACCAGCGCCAGTTCAAAGGTGGGATCGATCACTTTCATTTGCATGGGGCATACATTCCGGGGCGAGCTGCATTCTTATTTTTGTAACCGGTTATGTCGAAGGAAGTTAGCACAGGGATTACAGGCTGTCCGCAGAAGTCCCCCTAAATGGCCGCCAATACCCTGCCTTGCAGGGCGCAGACAGCTTATTTCTATGTTGCGGCCCTCGTATGGACGCTGGAAAGCCCGCTAACAATAAGAATGAGTATGCCCATGATCCCGATCCGCACGACAATTCCCCTTCTGGTCATCAGCTTGGCCTGCGTCTGCGCCATTGAACCGGTACTGGCCACTGAGGCTGGCGTGGACAACATCGGCCCCGGCACCGACGGTTTTTTCATGTTGCCGCTGTCGCCCGACAGCCTTCCGGACAACATGCTGGCGTTCAACGTCTACTACAACCACTACAAGGCCAGGGAGCTGAATATCAGTTCGCTGGGCGGCAAGGTGCCGAACGTTGAGATCGAATCCACGGCGGTCATTCCGCGCCTGGATTACCTCACCCCGCTGCGGGTATTCGGGGGGCGACTGGGGGCTTACATCGCCCAGCCCTGGCTCAAGCAGGAAGTCTCGGTATTCGGCTTGCAGGACACCCGCGAAGGCATGGGCGACACCACATTCGCGCCGATCATTCTGTGGGACATGGGCCCGAACCTGACCCTCGGTGCCGCCGTGGAAGTCACCGTACCGACCGGCGAATACAGCATCGATCGCCTGGCCAACACCAGCAACAATTTCTACACCTACAAACCGCTGTTCTCCTTCACCTGGCTGCCGACGGATAAAACCGAGGTGTCGCTGAAGACGACGTACAGTTTCAACGAGAAAAACAAAGACACCGACTACAAGTCGGGGCAGATTTTCCACTTCGACTATTCGGCCAGCTACAAGATCACCGACGACCTGATGCTCGGGCTGAACGGCTACTACCTCAAGCAAACCACCGACGACAAACAGTTCGGCCACACCGTGCAGTTCAATGGCGAAGACGTGGACGACGGCGTGCGCGGTCAGGTGTTTGCGATTGGCCCGGCGTTGCACTGGACCTTTCTCAAGTACGCCAGCGCGGAGATTCGCTGGGCCAAGGAGTTTGATGTAGAAAACCGGCCCAAGGGCGAGATGCTCTGGGCCAAGGTGAGCATTCCGTACGCGTTTTGACTGAACTGACGCCATCGCGAGCAAGCCCGCTCCCACATTTAACCGCACTCCCCCTGCCAGGACTCGGTCAAATGTGGGAGCGGGCTTGCTCGCGAAGGCGTCAGAACAAGCGCCAAAATACCTTCAGGAATACACCGGCCAGCTATCCACAATCCGCCCACCCCGAACCGCCAGTAAATCGCCAAACTGCAACAGCACCGACTCAGTCTGGGTAGGCCGTAAAAACACCTGGTCCTCAATCCCAAGCCCTACCGCCGCCGAACCATTCACCATTTCCTGGTTCGAGCTGCGGCCATACACTCCGTTACTCTGCAACCCAGCCGGCGATTCAAACTCCGCCATCCAGTTACCGCCATAAATGAAAAACGTCTCGCGCTGATTGGTATCCCACCAGGAAAACAGCCTGGACTTCTCATCCAGCGCCGGAATGTTCACCGCCCCGGTGCTTTTCAACACCGGCGTGGCGATGTACGCCGCCGGCACATGTTCCACCAGGGACGGCAAATCATAGTGCGTAGGCTTGAGCATTGCCGTGCCCACCGAGACTTCACTGCTGAGCTGTTCATGCTCGTGCATGCGATAGCTCGGGCTACCGGCGGTGTTGAGGGTCAGCCCTTCGTGCCATAGTCCGGGGTATTGCTGACGGGTGAAGTCGACGCAGCGGTTGTAAATCACCATCACCCTGGCGAACAACTCTTCAGAGGAGCCGAGTATCCCCGGCACGCCCATGCCCACGAACGGGTCATACCCCATAAATCCGGCGAACTCCAGGTGCTGTGGGTGCTGGCTGATCAGCGCGAGCATCTGCCCGAGTACTGCCACATCGCTGACACCGCCGCGATGCAGCCCGACATCCAGCTCGATGTTGATGCGCAGTCGCGTACCCAACCCCTGCGCCAGCGCCAGGTATTGCTGCAAGCGTTGCGGCGTATCGAGCAGCCATTGCAGTTGCTTCGAAGGGTCAAAAGCCCCCTTGTGCGACTGATAGAACAACTCGGCCGAACGCACCGGCAGCGGCTTGCCCAACAGGATGTCAGACTCGGGATACAGCGCCGCATCATGGTTCAGAAACGGTTGATGAAACGACATCAGCCGCTGGGTGCCGGCGCGCTTGCCGATGTAGCTCAACAGCCCCGGCGCCGGCAGCGACTTCTCCACCAGGCGTAGATGCTTGCCACCACGCTTGACCGATTGCATCACCACATCAATGTTGTGATCCAGCCGGTCGAGATCGATCAGCATCACCGGCCGCATCGGCCCGTGGTCCTTGAGTTCGCGGTTGAGCGCGCGAAAATAATCACTGTAGGGCGCGCCTCTATCACCCGGCCGCAGCCACACCCCGACTCCCGCCAGCAACGCACCCACGCCCACTGTCCCGATCAGGAAATTGCGCCGATTGACCGCCATCAGCTCACCCCCAGAATCGATGACAAATGCCCATTGAGAAACTTGCCACTGGGGTCCAGCGCCTGCCGCACCTCGATGAACTCCTGCCAGCGCGGATACAGTGGCTGCAGATTTTTTGCATTGAGGGTATGCAACTTGCCCCAATGGGGCCGGCCGTTGTACTTCCAGAAAATCGGCTCGACCGCAGCGAAGAAATTGTGATGGTCCATCTGATAGTGCTGGTGGACCGAAATCGAGCAACTGTCACGGCCCTCGAACATGCTCAAGGGAATGTCATCGGCCTTGACGTAGCGGTACTCGATCGGAAACCAGGTGCGCAGGTCCTTGTCCTGAATCAGCTTGAGAATCTCGCGCAGGCACGCCGGGCCATATTCGGCCGGCACTGAATACTCCATTTCGTTGAAGCGTACCGTGCGCACGTTGGCGTAGATGTCGAATGAGTCACCGACCCGGTCGTCGAAACTGGCGAGGTGGCGCAGGTTATTGAGCATGGTGCGGCGCAGGTCCGGGAAGTCGCTGCCGTACTTGTCGATTTTTTCGATCAGGGTGACGAACTCGTTGCCGCCCTCCTCATCCGCCGGGATCGGCGGTGTCGCCGGGTCACTGGTTTCGTTGAGGGCAATCGACAAGGCGTAGTCGGAATGGGTCACCACGAGCATTTCCCAGTGCTGGTTTTCCCGGGTGTTCTTGTCCAGGTCCTCCAGCAACTCTTCGGTTTTGGCGATCCACTGCCGCTCTCTCAAGCGATAAGCCGGGCGGTTTTGCAGACGGATCTTCGTGGCCACCCCAAGCGCACCGAGGGACACCCGCGCCGCGTTGAACACCTCTGGATGTCGCGTGCTGTCGCAGTCCAGTACCTCGCCAGTGGCGGTAACCAGTTGCAGGCCGCAGACATGGGCCGAATAGGACTGGAAGTTTTTCCCGGTGCCGTGGGTCGAGGTGGAAATGGCCCCGGCGAGGGTCTGATAGTCGATGTCGGCCATGTTGTGCAGGGCCTGGCCGATGTCCTTGAGCGGTGTGCCCATGCGCGACATCGGCGTACCGGCGGCGAACTCGGCTTGCAGGGTTTTCGCGTCGTGATCGAGCAAGCCGGTGAAGTAACTCAGCGACAGCAATGTGCCGTCGGTGGGCACCAGCGCGCTGAAGGAATGCGCCGAGCCTACCGGGCGAATCTTGCCGGGGGCCTGGCGCACCACCTGGGTCAGTTCATCCAGGTTCTTTGGCGCCAGCCGCGCCGCCGGCAGGCAACTCTGGCCACCCGACCAGTTGCGCCAGGGAATCAGCCGCGGCGCGCGCAGCAGTTCGGCCAACGCCGGCGTGGAGCCGAGCGCGGTAAAGGCACCAATGACACTTGCCCGTTGCAATAACTGACGCCGTGTTAAGTCCATCGTCATGAATCGCTCCCTGTCGTTGTTATTGTTGGAGTGGCTGGCCGGACATAAAGGCAATCAGCGCCAGGAACTGCTCCTGCGAGCACTGCATGCACATGCCCATCGGCGGCATGCCGTTGTAGCCGTTGATCGCGTGATCGAGCAGCGTGTCGGCGCCCTGCAATAGCCGTGGCTGCCAGGCGTTCTTGTCGCCGGTCAGCGGCGCACCGGCTGCCGGGTTGGCGTGGCAGAGCTTGCAACTGTTGTCATAGACCTGCGCCAGTTCGGCGTCGGCGGGCCTGGCAGTGGCAGTGGCAGCTTCTGCAGAAGTGGTAGGGTTTTTCGGCTCCTGGCCACACCCCGCAAGCAGGAAGGCGCAGACGCAGCCCACCAGGGCCAAACAAAGGCTAGGCTTTTCAATGAATCGGAATGCCCGCATAGCTGTCCTCTCATGTGGCGCCCGGCCAGCCGGGTACACCTGTTTTTCTTGTGATCAAGGAGAGGTCAACACTAAGGCACCGGCGCACGCCGGTTGAGGGCATTGGGGGCCAACAAGGGGGGCTTCTGAGGCCATGACCGAACGCACCGCAAAGTCCGCACTCTGTCACGTTGCCGAGCAAAACCCTGAGATGAATCATGACAAGCGAGGTCGAGGTCTGCTAAAACGTTTCATCAGCGCATTTTTTAAATCCAGAGAGGCTAGCGACATGACCACAGCCAACATTCTCGACAACCTGTTCCCGAGCCACGACGGCATCCCGGAAAAGTACCGCCTCGACGGCCAGACCGAACAGCGCGAGTACCTGGTCGATGGCCAGTTGAAGATCTGGAACGGCCCCCTGGCACAGGTGCGCAGCCCGGTTTACCTGAGCGGCGCGGATGGCGATGAGCAAGTGATCCTGGGCAGCACGCCCCTGTTGGATGCCGAGACCGCATTGACCGCCCTGGACGCCGCCGTGCGAGCTTATGACAGAGGTCAGGGCTTGTGGCCGACCATGCGGGTGGCCGAACGCATTCAGCACGTCGAAACCTTTCTGGGTCGCATGCGCGAACAGCGCGAGGCGGTGGTGAAGTTGCTGATGTGGGAGATCGGCAAGAACCTCAAGGACTCGGAAAAAGAGTTCGACCGCACCTGCGATTACATCGTCGACACCATCAATGCCCTCAAGGAACTCGACCGCCGTTCCAGCCGCTTCGAGCTGGAACAGGACACCCTCGGCCAGATCCGCCGCGTGCCGCTGGGCGTCGCCCTGTGCATGGGCCCCTACAACTACCCGCTCAACGAAACCTTCACCACGCTGATCCCGGCGCTGATCATGGGCAACACCGTGGTGTTCAAACCGGCCAAGCTCGGCGTGCTGCTGATTCGCCCGTTGCTGGAAGCGTTCCGCGACAGCTTCCCGACCGGGGTGATCAACGTGATCTATGGCAGCGGTCGCGAGACCGTCAGCGCGCTGATGGCCAGCGGCAAGATCGACATCTTCGCGTTTATTGGCACCAACAAAGCCGCCAGCGACCTGAAAAAACTGCACCCCAAGCCTCACCGCTTGCGTGCGGCCCTGGGCCTGGACGCAAAAAACCCCGGCATCATCCTGCCGGAGGTTGATCTGGACAACGCCGTGAGCGAAGCGGTGACCGGCTCGTTGTCGTTCAACGGCCAGCGCTGCACCGCGCTGAAAATTCTCTTCGTCCATGAAGACGTGGTCGAAGCCTTCATCGACAAATTCAACGCCAGACTCGCCAGCCTCAAACCCGGCATGCCGTGGGACAGCGGCGTGGCACTGACACCACTGCCGGAGTCGGGCAAGGTCGATTACCTGCATGCTCTGGTGGCGGACGCTGAAAGCAAAGGCGCCCGGGTGGTCAACCCCAACGGCGGCCAGGCCCGCGCCTCGTTCTTCTACCCGGCTGTGCTGTACCCGGTGACCCCGCAAATGCGCGTCTACCAGGAAGAACAATTCGGCCCGGTGATCCCGATCGTGCCGTATCGCCATCTGGACACGGTAATCGATTACGTCCTGGAATCGGACTTCGGCCAGCAGTTGAGTATTTTCGGTACCAACCCGGTAGCGGTCGGCCGGCTGGTCGACACCTTCGCCAATCAGGTCGGGCGCATCAACCTCAATGCGCAATGCCAGCGCGGTCCCGACACCTACCCGTTCAACGGCCGCAAGAACTCGGCCGAGGGCACATTGTCGGTGCATGATGCGTTGCGGGTGTTTTCGATCCGGACACTGGTCGCCACCAAGTTCCAGGAAACCAACAAAGACCTGATCAGCGAGATCATCAGCGGACGCAGTTCGAGTTTTCTGACGACTGACTACATCTTCTAAGGGCAGCGTACGTCAACCATCGGTACAGCGCCGGTCCCGTACCGGCGCTATCGCCCAGCCAGGCTGACGCCGGTATCGGCGAGATACACAGCACCAGGCCAGGACCGCGCCATGCTGGAACATCTGACTTATTGCGCCACCAGCTTGCGCGGCTTGAAGCCCCAGCCCTGTTGCATGCCCGCAGCAGCCAGCAGAATCGCAGCCACGCCAATCCACTGCAGCGCTTGCAGGCGATGGCCAAAGGCAAACCAGTCGACAAAAATCGCCGCGATCGGGTAGATAAACGACAACGCGCCGGTCAGTGCCGTCGGCAGTTTTTGAATCGCGCCATACAGCAACACGTACATCACCCCGGTATGGAAGATGCCCAGCGTCACCAGACTGGCCCAGGCACTCGGCGCTTGCGGCAACGCTGAAAAGTGCGCGAACGGTGCGAGCATCAGCACCCCGGTGCAGACCTGGATCAACGCGATCAGGTGCGGCGGCGTACCGATCAGGCGCTTGATGATCAACGCGGCAATGGCATAAAGCAATGCAGCGCCCAATGCCAGGGCGATCCCCATCAGGTAATCATTACCGCTCTCGCCCTGCCCGCCATGGGCGCTGACAATCGCCAGCATCCCGAGAAACGAAATGCCCAGCCAGAACAGTTTCTGCAGGGTGATTTTTTCGTTGAGGAACAATGCGGCCAGGCCCACCAGCATGAACGGCTGGACGTTGTAGACCGCCGTGCCGATGGCAATCGAGGCGCGGGAATAGGAGGCAAACAACAGCACCCAGTTGCCGACAATCGCCACGCCACTGAGCACCGCCAGCAGGAAGGTGGTGCGGGTCAGGATGCCCGGGCGCAGAAAGCCGAAGGCTGCGCAGATCAGCAACAAGGTGCCGGCGCCGAACAGGCAACGCCAGAACACCACGTCCAGTACCGGTTGCCCGGACACCAGCACGAACCAGCCGATGGTCCCGGAGATGAGCATGGCGGCGGTCATCTCGAACGAGCCGCGACGTATTGTTTTGTCCATCATCAGACTCCTGTGTTTGAGCGCAAAGTATGCCAAGCCACTCGGGGGCTTCTCCAGCGCAAAAAGCAGGCTAAACTCGGCTTCTGCCTTTTTTATAAAGGCACTTTCAATTAACTGCCTTACAGGGGCTTTGCCATGACCGACGACATCGACCAGGTGCTGATCAAGGCGTTGATGGAAGACTCGCGCCGCTCGCTCAAGGCCTTGGCGAACATCAGCGGCCTGTCCTCGCCCAGCGTTGCCGAGCGCCTGCGCCGGCTCGAAGAACGGGGTGTGCTCAAGGGCTACACCGTTGAAATCGACCCGAAATGCTTCGGCTATCAACTCCAGGCCATCGTGCGGATTCGCCCGCTGCCGGGTCAGCTGCAGGAAGTGGAACGGCAGATCCAGGCCATCCCTGAATTCACCGAGTGCGACAAGGTCACCGGCGACGACTGCTTCATCGCGCGCTTGCACGTGCGCTCGATGGAACAACTGGACACCCTGCTCGATCGCCTCAACACCCACGCCGAAACCAATACCGCAATCGTCAAGAAGACCCCGGTCAAACGCCGGCTGCCGCCAATGGCATGAGTGCTGTTTGCAGCGAATCGGCGTAGATTACTTGTTTTTCGGCTAAGGACAGGCGTTATGAAAATTCAGCTACTGCTGTTGGCGACGCTATTGCTTGCAGGGTGCGGCACCGTTCAAACGGTCGTGCGCGGCGACGACGTGGCGGTCAAAAGCCTCAAGGAGCAAAAAAGCTACTGTGGCGCAGTTCCACGAATCTACAGCGGTGTGACCTACGATTTTTGCAGTTTGAATGCGCCGCTGGGAACAGGGCTGGATCCACAAAACCACACCTTTGCTCCTGCCATCGTGCTGATCGATGTGGTCATCTCCGGCGCGTTCGATACCTTGCTGCTGCCCTACACCATCTACCGTCAGCAGGCCGATGGCAGCATTGTCATTAACTGACCAGCATTTGAGGCAATAAAAAACCCGCCGGAGCGGGTTTTTTACTCAAGGCCTTCGATCAATCATCGCGGCCCATGATGCCGAACAGCTGCAACAGGCTGATGAACAGGTTGTAGATCGATACATACAGGCTGATGGTCGCCATGATGTAGTTGCGCTCGCCGCCATGGATGATGGCGCTGGTCTGGTACAGGATGCAGACCGAGGAAAACAGCACGAAACCTGCGCTGATCGCCAGTTGCAGGCCGCTGATCTGGAAGAAGAAGCTCGCCACCGTCGCACCCAGCAGCACGAAGAAGCCCGCGGTGATGAAACCACTGAGGAAGCTCATGTCCTTGCGGCTGATCAGCACATAAGCCGACAGGCCACCGAACACCAGCGCCGTCATCGCGAAAGCCGAGCTGACCACTTCAGCGCCGCCCTGCATTCCCAGGTAACGGTTGAGGATCGGGCCGAGCAGGAAACCCATGAAACCGGTCAGGGCAAAGGCAGACACCAGGCCCCAGGCCGAATCACGGAGTTTGTTGGTGAGGAAAAAAAGGCCGTAGAAGCCGATCAGCACCACGAAAATGTTCGGGTAGCCAACACGCATCTGCTGCGCCACGTAGGCCATTACGCCGCTGAATGCGAGCGTCAGGGCGAGCAAGCCGTATGTGTTGCGCAGGACGCGGCTAACCTCTAGCTGCTCAGCCTGCACGCTGTTATTAACTGCGTAATCCTGTTCGCGCATGGCGACACTCCTGTTGGTTTGAAACGTTCAGTCGCAAAGATCATAACAGACACCTTGAAACTAGCTATGCAGAGAGTTTGACAGTGTGTTTCATTCAGGTATTATGGCGCCCGCAACGCAACGGAGGTGTGGCCGAGTGGTTTAAGGCAACGGTCTTGAAAACCGTCGACTGTAACAGGTCCATGAGTTCGAATCCCATCGCCTCCGCCATATTTGTACCGACAAAGCCCTGATTATTCAGGGCTTTGTCGTTTCTGGGGTTTGTAGCCAAGTACCGTGATGCACGAGGTGTTCCATAACTATTATGGAAGTGTTCCAGAACTCAGGCTGATTTCACGTCCCTCCCCCGACGTTTTGCCGACTGACCATCACAGCGCAATCAGAGGCATGATTCACCGGTGACCTTGATCGTCAGCAGGCCTCAGCGCACTAGCACCCCATGCTTGAAAACGGGCACAAAGCCAGCATTTGCTGAGTTTTCTACTGGCGCTCGCTGCAAACGGTGCCTTACAGAGCCAAACCGAAATTAGCGAATCCCCGAAAAAGCTCCCACGCCTTTTCGGCCCCCCCTCGGCGTCCTGCCGACCGTACCATCCCCTCTTTTATGATTGACCACTGCTACGCTGAAATCTCCACGGAGGATTTCGCGATGCCAAATTCTGACCTGCTCCCTTCCCTCCTGTTCAAACTCAATGAAAACCAACTCGCCCTCGAAGCCGCCATCATGGAGCTTTCTAACTGGGTCGAGCAGCAAGGATCGGCGGACGTCGCCGACAATGTGCGTGGCGCCCTGGAAGCCATCGACAAGAACGAAGAGTTCATCAAGATGACGCTAGCGGTGATAATGGCGCCGGAGTGACTGCAATCGGCCGATTCTGTTGAAAAAGTCGGTCATCCAAAACTGCCTGGTCATTGACCGGTGAAAACGCCTTTTGTACACGCTGCTACGTGAAATCCGCGTTTGGAGACCGTTGCTGAAAGTAAAGATTTCAATCTCGGATGCATACTTTTCAGTTGCGCAAACCATGGCCGACTTTTTCAACAGAATCGGTCGATTTCTGCCTGTCGCCATCTTCAGGTTGGGTTGTTCTCTGCCTATCATGGCCACGAAACGACCTGGTCATACCCGATGCAAAAGGCTGTCAGGTCGAGTGAAAACAGGTGGGCAAGCCCGTGCAATTGCCCGCCAAACCCAGACGCTAGTGTGGGGGAAGTTGGGACGAACGGGCGAGATCAATGGGTTTCGAGCGTTCTGGACAGTCGAAGCCCCTGACAAATGCGGGGCGCCGGCCTGCGACTAACCGCCCGGAGTATCGATATCAGCGTCTTGAACCGGCTTATGCTCAGGTTCGGATTTGAAGTCAGGGCTGTAGGCGTTTTCTTTGGCGGCGGGATCCGGCTTGGGATTATTGGGCGCCGTATCGGTTTGTGGCTCAGTGACAACTGGCGAATCCCGGTCATTCCCCGCCCCGGATTCACCGCGATCAGGGCTATCTTCGCGCGTCTTTGACGCAGCTTCAGGCCGTGCAGGGTCGTGACCTGCTTCGTTATCCGTCGTGCGTGTTACGGCCTGCTGAGAGATGTTCCCAGGCGCATTCTCATCAATGTCCATGCTGACTCTCCATTCAGAGGCGCGGGATATCCGTGCATGAAGTTCAGACTTCGCAAAGACATCGCAAGTGCAGTGCAATGGACGAACGGTGGAAACCGTACAAGCGACGTTCATTGGCTGCTCACACAGTGGTGCTCGGTCAGGGCAATACATCGGCAATGACTGCAATGATATCGCCGCACTGCACCAGCCCCGGAACGTGGCGCGCCGCCAGCCGGCCGCTGCGGGCTGTGCGATATTCCGCCGGCGCGACGCCGCTCTGGGTAACGTCGTGAACACGGGCGACCACTTCTCCCATGCTCACGTAGTCGCCCAGATCACGGCACATTTCCAGCAGGCCGTCGTGTTCGCTGTCGATGAAGCAATTGGCATTTGGCATGTTTGTCATAATTTGACTCCGTGGCCTGGATCTCACCTTCGAGAATCCAACAGCGTCTCGACGCAGGTCTCGGCGATCAGAATGCGTTGGGCGGCATGCCCCCCCCTTCCTCAATCGCCTTGATCGCCCGTTGACGCTACAACGGCCGAAAAATCTAATACAAGCGAGCCTTGAGCAATGGCCTTAACAGGTAATTGAGCACGGTTCGCTTTCCGCTCTGTACATCCACTTCGGCAACCATGCCGGGTTTGATCGGCAGAACATCCTCCCCTTTGCGCAGATCACTGGAATCGGTCTTCACGAGTATCTTGTAGAAAGCCTCCTTACCGCGTGGGGTGTCTTCCTCGATGGTGTCTGCGCTGATCTGCTCCAGAGTGCCGGAAAGGTCGCCGTATACCGTATAGTCATACGCGGTGATCTTGACCCGCGCGGGCATCCCCGGGACCAGAAAGGCAACATCGCGGGGTTTGACTTTCGCCTCGACCAGCAGTTTGTCGTCGACCGGGATCACGTCCATGATCGCCTCGCCGGGCTGGATAACGCCACCGCGAGTAGTGATCATGATGTCGTTGACCCGTCCGTTGACCGGGGAACGCACCTCGGTACGACGCAACTGGTCTTCACGCTGCAACAGCGTCTGGTCAAGTGCGTTGAGTTCCGCTTTTTTCGACGACAGCTCGGTATAAGCATCCTGGAAATAGGCGTTGGCGACCTCGGTCAGTTTGCCGTTCAGCGAGGCGATTTCCTTGCTCAAGCGCAACGCCTCCATTTCACTGGCTGCACGTTTGTGCACCAGCGGTTCGATCAGACGAAACTGTCGGCGCGCCAGTTCCAGCTCCGATTTGAGCGAGTGCACCGCTTGCTGATAGGTGTCACGCCGCGCCTTGAACAGGGCGCGCTCACTCGCCATGAAAGCGCTGTTGCTGGAAAGACCTGGCGGGAAACTGATGGTGTCCTGGGTCAGGGTCTCTGCTTCCAGACGGGCAATGGCCGCCGACAGTGCCTCGGCCTGGCTCTTGCTCTCCATGTAGGCGGAATGGAAACGGGTATTGTCCAACTTGACCAGCAACTGCCCTGCCTCGACCAAGTCACCTTCATGCACCATCAACTGCCCGAGAATCCCGCCCTCAAGGCTCTGGATTTTCTGGATCCGGCTGTGGGGCACGATGCGTCCATCACCACGCGTCACTACGTCCAGTTCGGCCCAGGCCGCCCAGACGACAAACCCCACCATGCTTAACAGACAGGTCCAAAAGATTAACCAGGCGGTCGGACTCTCCATGGCCACCTGTGAGTCGCCAAGCGAACGCAACAGCTTAAATTCCGCGCGAGTATGAGTTCTCATACGACGTCCTTAGTGACGTTTACCTGGTTGCCACTGACAACACTGCTCAGCGGACCATCCATGATCAGCTTGCCCTGGCGCAGCACCAATGCTCGCTCGGTCAACACCAGCAGCGCACGCTTATGGGTGGAGAGGATCAACGTGCGTCCATCCAGCCAGCCCTGCAAGTAGCGAATGACATGAGCTTCGCTTTCCTGGTCGAACGCGGCGGTCGGCTCATCGAGCAGCACAATTGGCGGATCCTGAAGCAGCAGCCGGGTCAACCCAATGGCCTGGCGCTGCCCCCCCGAAACACTGGCGCTGCCCTCCAGCAACATGTCGAGCCCCAGGGGGTGTCCACGCACGAAGGTGCCCAGGCCAACACCATCCAGGACTGCGAATAATTCTTCGTCACTTTGATCGGCGTTATCCGGGGTCAGGTTTTCACGTAATGTGCCGTAAAACAGCACCGTGTCCTGGGGCAAGTAGCCAATGTTCTGGCGTAATCCGCTCGGGTCGATCTGGCCGATGCTCAGATGGTCGAGCAGTACGCTTCCCTGGTCGGCCGTGGTCAACCCGGACAACAAGCGCAGCAGCGTCGATTTGCCCGAACCGTTACCACCCAGCAAGGCCACATGCTCGCCCGGCTTGATCTGCAGTTGCGGGATATCCAGCGCCGGCAGTCCTTCCGCGTGGTAGCGCATCTGCAATTTCTCGATGCTGTAGTGGCCTTGCAGACGCTCCACGTGAGCGAAGCGCCTGCCTGCCGGTCGCTCGGTAGGGGCATTCATCAATCCGTCGAGGCCCTCCATAGCGACCTTGACATGCTGCCATCGCGCGAGCAGGCCCGCCATCTGGCCCATGGGGGCGATTGCCCGTGCGGCCAGCAGCGAGCTGGCAATCAAGGCGCCGATCGTCATTTCACCGTTGCTGATCTGGTAGACGCCCACGATCAGTACGCCGACGTAGCCCAGCTGCTGGATCAACAGCGCTCCATGGCTGAGCACCGCGGTCAAACTGCGCGAGGTCACCGCCGACTGGGAGAGTTCTGCGGTGAGCATTTCCCATTGGTTCAACAAGCGACCTTCGGCACGGCTCGCCTTGACTGTTTCCAGGTTTTCGATGGCTTCGAGCAATACGCCGTTCTTCACCGCCCCTTCCCGCAGATTCTGGCGCGACAACTGAGCGAGTTTTTTCTGCGCCAGCAGGCCCGGCAACAACATCAGCAGGATCGCCAACAACGGCACCCAGACGACAGAGCCGCCAATCAGAACGATCGCCAGCAGAAACAGGAAAACGAATGGCAGGTCACTGATGGCCGCTGCTGTACTCGAGGTGAAGAATTCGCGCACGGACTCGAATTCGCGGATCTGAGTGCTGAAGGCGCCCACCGATGCGGGTTTCGATTGCAGTCGAATCTGCAGTACCTGATTGAACAGAACCGAGGATAGATGCACGTCCAGGCGCTTGCCCGTGACGTCCAGAATGTGCGCGCGCAGGCTGCGCAGCACGAACTCCAGCAGCATCGCCAGCACTACACCGCTGGCCAGGATCCACAAGGTATCAAAGGCGTCATTGGGCACCACCCGATCATAGACCTGCATGGCGAACAGCGCAGAGGAAATAGCCAGCAGATTGGTCATCAGGGCCGCGGCGCCGGTCGCCGCATAGGCCCGCCAGCAAGCCTTCAGGGGTGCCTTGAGCCAATGTTCGGCAGGCTCGCTGGCATAGTTTCCAGCGCGACCATTCGGGCGATACTGCGGCCGGGCGAACAATGCCGAGCCACTGTACTGCGCCTCCAGTTCCAGCAGAGACAGGGTCCGCTGACCCCCGCCGCTGGACGCATCGAGCACAGTGACCTCCTCGCCCTGGCGCTCGACAAGGATGACGCTTTGCCCATCGCGCAATTGCAGCAACACCGGCAGCAACGTTGGGCTGATGGCCATCAACGGAACCTCCAGCACCCGTGCGGTCAACCCAAGCCGGCGCAAGGCCCGGGGTGCCAGTTTCAGCGGCAACCGGCCCTTTTCCAGTGCCAGGCCCTCGCCGAGTTCGGCGATGCTGGCCGCCCGGCCAAACTGGCGACACAGCAACACCAGCCCGTCACGCAGCGGATCCTGACTAAACGAGGGCGCTGCCTTGGCCTGGATTTCAGGGGTGTCCCTTTCGATGGCTTCAATCATGAAGTACCCCTCGGTGGCAATCGTTCTTCCAGCAGAGGAACCAGCAGGCCCAACTGGGCCGCTGCACGGTATTGCACGCGCTTGTGTTCACTTTGCAGGTTGATGAGCTGACGCTCCGCTTCGAAACGCTCATGCTCAATGGTCAGCATGTCGGTCATGTCGCGAAGGCCGACGACAAATTGATCCTGATAAACGGCATCGACCTCCTTGGCATGCTTGATCTGTTCACGAAGCGACTGCTCACGCCATTTCACGGTGGATTCGTTCTCAACCAATGACGACACTTTGCGCCGGATATCGCGGCGCATGGTGTCCACGTTCCATTCAGCCGCCTCAAGACTCTGGCGGGCTGCGGCGGGCCGCTGAAAAATGGAGAGCCCGGCGATGGTGTCCATGCGAATACGCAGGGCGATGACCGAATCACTGGTCAGTTGCCCGCCGAGCTCACGCCGCAACAGCGAACCTTCCAGGTTCAGTTGGGGAAACATCGATGCATCCGCTTCGCGCACCTTCGCTTCCTCAACCGCTTGCTTCTGTTTGGCCTTGCGATACAGCGGTGATTGAGCAATGGCATTGTCCAGGTCTCCCGCTCCAATTAGATGGGCGGAAAATGAATCGTCGCCAGGCTGTTCCAGGCCGGCCGCTGGTCCCCCGATCAACTGTCGGTATTGCTGTTCGGCATCCTGCAGGGCGCCCTTTTCAATCAGCAATTGCTCCTGGGCCCGGGCCAGTTCAAGGTTGGCCCGGCTCTCCTCGCCACTGTCGGTATATCCCGCGCTGGCACGTTCACGAATCAGGTCACCGAGCTTGCCCAGACGAGCAATATGGCTGCGCACAGCGTCGAGCCGTTGCTCCGTCGTGAGTACATCCAGATAGATTTCGCAAATGTCCAGCGCGGCATCCTCGCGGACCACCAACAGGCTCTCCGTCTGCTCACGCAATTTTGCCGAAGCGGTGTCGACCTGGCTCTCGACCCTCCCCCAGTCATACAGCCGTTGCGAAACCGTGAGGTCGTAGCCCATGTCTCCGAACATGCCGTCCTCCGGTCCAGCCGATGCATCCACCTTCGGGTAATACCCGTTCTTGCTCATATCCAGATCGGTTGATGCCCTGTTCACCTCGGCCATGGCCGAGCGTACTTCGGGGTGCGCGGCCAGGCCCAGGTGAACGGCATCGGTTAGTGTGATCGCGGTTGCCATCTGCGGCAGTCCCTGTAGAACCAGGCAAGCCCCCCACAAAGGCAGGAAACCCGGCCTTTGTGGGGACTGGCACAGTGGACGCAAAGCGGTGAGTACTGTCCGGGCGAACGACCGGACAGCCCCCTTTCCGCCCGGCGCCGTCAGACGATCACCTGCAGATGGGTGTCTACCTGCAAATCGTTCACACCTAATGTGTATTGCGAATAGGTGGTATCGCCGACCGTGGTTTGCACGCCGGTGGCCACGGCACCGCTGATGTTCAGGGTGTCAAAGACGTCCCCGCTGATATACAGCTGGTTATCCGCATCAGTCAGGCTGTCTACCGCCGCGTCGGTCAGGGTCAGGGTGGTGCCAGCATCGCCGGTACCCATGTCGATTTTCTCGATATTGCTGACAGTGCCAAGGCCCGGGTTATCGAAGTTGATGCTAATCCCGTCCAGCGCCAGGGTATCGAATCCGACGCCGCCGTCCACAGAGGTGAAGGTGATATCGGAAACCACCATCGTGTCGTTGCCGATTCCGCCATTGAAGGTGTCCTGACCGCCCCCCCCTATCAGCAGATCATTCCCGGCATCGCCATTGAGCGTGTCATCGCCAATGCCGCCTCTCAACAGGTCATTGCCGTCGCCACCCGACAAGGTATCGTTGCCAGCGTGGCCATACAGGCGGTCGGCTGCCAATGTCCCGGTCAGCGTGTCGTTGGCCGACGTGCCCTCCTGGATCCTGGTGTCACCTTGAGAGTTGAGAATATCGGCATCCGCCAACACGCCCAGTCCTGAGGACGACGACAAGCCGTTGCTATCCGTGGCCGTGATGACGCTGCCACTGAGAACAGTAGCCGCCAGCACACTCACATCTTGCCCGTAGTGCACAGTAGCCAGCAGTTCGTTGATCGATTGGTTGTCGATGACTCCGCCGTCGATTGCAGTAATGGTCAGCGTCGATGTGGGTGCAATAATACCCAAGAGCCCCGGATTGTTGACAATATTGACCTGCAGCCCCAGTTCCGCTGCCAGAGCATTTGAGGCAACAAGCTGCAGCGCAGCCAAGGCCAGCGTCGCGCCAGACGTCACCACGACACTTGTCAGGTTGCCATCACGGTCCACCGCCCTGAACGCCTGCGAACTCAAGTCAATCAGGTTCAGCGCGTCAGCGCCTATCAGGCCAAGCAGAGCTGTATTGTCTGCCTGAGCATTAGGTGCAACGTTGACCGCCTCAACCCGGAACGGCAGGGTGTTCGACGGGGCGGAGCTGTTGCCGGCCGCGTCACTGATCACGGCGCGGGATGTGTAGTCACCATCGGCGTAGGTGCCCGCCAAGGTCACCGCGGCGGTGCCCGCCGTGAGTTCGGCCTGGGTCACGGTGTGGGTGGTGACGAAGTCGTTGGTGCCATCGTTGGCGGTGATGGTGATCACGTCATCCAACTGGGTGCCGGGGGTCAGCCCGACCACCGCCTGGATGCCATTGGCCAGTTCGGCGGCATTGATGCCGCCGGCGGCTTCGGCAATCGCCAGGGTCGGGGCAGCGGTGCCCGTCGCCCCACCAGGGCTGGTGGCATCGACGGTAAATGGCAGTGAGCTGGACGGCGCCGAGCTGTTTCCCGCGGCGTCGCTGATCACGGCGCTGGATGTGTAGTCGCCATCAGCGTAGGTGCCCGCCAGCGTCACTGCGGCGCTGCCGGCCGTGAGCTCGGCCAGGGTCACCGTGTGAGTGGTGACAAAGTCGTTGGTACCATCGTTGGCGGTGATGGTGATCACGTCACCTTCCTGGGTGTCGGAGTGGTGACAAAGTCGTTGGTACCATCGTTGGCGGTGATGGTGATCACGTCACCTTCCTGGGTGTCGGCGGTCAGCCCGACCACTGCCTGAATGCCATCGGCCAGTTCGCCGGCATTGATGCCTCCTGCGGCTTCGGCAATCGCCAGGGTCGGGGCATCGGTGCCCGTCACCCCGCCAGGGCTGGTGGCATCGACGCTGAACAGCAGCGGGTTGGACGGCGCCGAGCTGTTGCCGGCCGCGTCGCTGATCACGGCGCTGGTTGTGTAGTCGCCGTCAGCGTAGGTGCCCGCCAGCGTCACCGCGGCGCTGCCGGCCGTGAGCTCGGCCAGGGTCACGGTGTGGGTGGTGACAAAGTCGTTGGTACCATCGTTGGCGGTGATGGTGATCACGTCACCTTCCTGGGTGTCGGCGGTCAGCCCGACCACTGCCTGAATGCCATCGGNAGGGTCACCGTGTGAGTGGTGACAAAGTCGTTGGTACCATCGTTGGCGGTGATGGTGATCACGTCACCTTCCTGGGTGTCGGCGGTCAGCCCGACCACTGCCTGAATGCCATCGGCCAGTTCGCCGGCATTGATACCTCCCGCGGCTTCGGCAATCGCCAGGGTCGGGGAATCGGTGCCCGTCACACCGCCAGGGCTGGTGGCATCGACGCTGAACAGCAGCGGGCTGGACGCAGCCGAGACGTTGCCGGCCGCGTCGCTGATCACGGCGCTGGTTGTGTAGTCACCATCGGCGTAGGTGCCCGCCAGCGTCACCGCGGCGCTGCCGGCCGTGAGCTCGGCCAGGGTCACGGTGTGGGTNATCACGGCGCTGGTTGTGTAGTCACCATCGGCGTAGGTGCCCGCCAGCGTCACCGCGGCGCTGCCGGCCGTGAGCTCGGCCAGGGTCACGGTGTGGGTGGTGACAAAGTTATTGATGCCATCGTTGGCGGTGATGGTGATCACRTCACCTTCCTGGGTGTCGGGGGTCAACCCGACCACTGCCTGAATGCCATCGGCCAGTTCGCCGGCATTGATGCCTCCCGCGGCTTCGGCAATCGCCAGGTGGCATCGACGCTGAACAGCAGTGGGCTGGACGCAGCCGAGACGTTGCCGGCCGCGTCGCTGATCACGGCGCTGGTTGTGTAGTCGCCATCAGCGTAGCTACCGGCCAGGGTCACCGCCGCGGTGCCGGCCGTGAGCTCGGCCAGGGTCACCGTGTGAGTGGTGACAAAGTCGTTGGTACCATCGTTGGCGGTGATGGTGATCACGTCACCTTCCTGGGTGTCGGACCCGACCACTGCCTGAATGCCATCGGCCAGTTCGCCGGCATTGATGCCTCCCGCGGCTTCGGCAATCGCCAGGGTCGGGGCATCGKTGCCCGTCACCCCGCCAGGGCTGGTGGCATCGACGCTGAACAGCAGCGGGCTGGACGCAGCCGATACGTTACCGGCCGCGTCGCTGATCACGGCGCTGGTTGTGTAGTCGCCATCAGCGTAGGTGCCCGCCAGCGTCACCGCGGCGGTGCCGGCCGTGAGCTCGGCCAGGGTCACCGTGTGAGTGGTGAAAAAGTTATTGATGCCATCGTTGGCGGTGATGGTGATTACATCACCTTCCTGGGTGTCGGGGGTCAACCCGACCACTGCCTGAATGCCATCGGCCAGTTCGCCGGCATTGATGCCTCCCGCGGCTTCGGCAATCGCCAGGGTCGGGGCATCGTTGCCCGTCACCCCGCCAGGGCTGGTGGCATCGACGCTGAACAGCAGTGGGCTGGACGCAGCCGAGACGTTGCCGGCCGCGTCGCTGATCACGGCGCTGGTTGTGTAGTCGCCATCAGCGTAGGTGCCCGCCAGCGTCACCGCGGCGCTGCCGGCCGTGAGCTCGGCCAAGGTCACCGTGTGAGTGGTGACAAAGTCGTTGGTACCATCGTTGGCGGTGATGGTGATCACGTCACCTTCCTGGGTGTCGGSGGTCARCCCGACCACTGCCTGAATGCCATCNATCACGGCGCTGGTTGTGTAGTCACCATCGGCGTAGGTGCCCGCCAGCGTCACCGCGGCGCTGCCGGCCGTGAGCTCGGCCAGGGTCACGGTGTGGGTAGTGATGAAATCGCTGGTGCCATCATTGACGGTGATGGTTATCACATCACCCGCCTGGGTGTCGGGGGTCAACCCGACCACAGTCTGGATGCCATCGGCCAGTTCGCCGGCATTGATGCCGCCGGCGGCCTCGGCAATCGCCAGGGTCGGGGCATCGGTGCCCGTCACCCCGCCAGGTTGGAAGGCATCAACCGTGAACAGCAGTGGGCTGGATGGCGCCGAGCTGTTGCCAGCCGCATCGCTGATCACGGCGCGGATGCTGTAGTCGCCATCGGCGTAGGTGCCCGCCAGGGTCACCGCGACGTTGCCGGCCGTGAGGTCAGCCTGGATCACGGTGTGGGTGGTGACGAAGTTGCTGGTGCCATCGTTGGCAGTGAGGGTGATCACGTCACCCACCTGGGTACCGGGAGTCAACCCGACCACCGCCTGAATGCCATCGGCCAGTTCGGCGGCATCAATGCCATTGAGAGCCTCGGCAATCGCCACGGTCGGAGCATCGCTGCCCGTCACCCCTCCTGGGCTGGTGGCATCGACGCTGAACAGCAGTGGGCTGGACGGTGCCGAGCTATTGCCGGCCGCGTCGCTGATCACGGCGCTGATACTGTAGTCGCCATCGGCGTAGCTACCGGCCAGGGTCACCGCCACGTTGCCCGCCGTGAGGTCGGCCTGGGTCACCGTGTAGCTGGTCACGAAGTCGCTGGTGCCATCATTGGCGGTGAGGGTGATCACATCACCTGCCTGAGTGCCAGGAGTGAGCCCGACCACCGCCTGAATGCCATCGGCCAGTTCGGCGGCATTGATGCCACCACCTCCGGCCTCGGCAATAGTCACGGTAGGAGCATCGTTGCCCGCCACCCCGCCAGGGCTGGTTGCATCGACGCTGAACAGCAGTGGGCTGGACGGCGCCGAGCTGTTGCCGGCCGCATCGCTGATCACGGCGCTGATACTGTAGTTGCCATCGGCGTAGGTGCCCGCCAGGGTCAGCGCAACGTTGCCGGCCGTGAGGTCGGCCTGGGTCACGGTGTGGCTGGTGACAACGTCGTTGGTGCCATCATTGGCGGTGAGGGTGATGACATCACCCACCTGGGTACCGGGAGTCAACCCGACCACCGCCTGGATGCCGTCGGCCAGTTCGGCAGAATTGATGCCGCCTGCGGCCTCGGCAATTGCCACGGTCGGAGCATCGGTGCCCGTCACCCCGCCAGGGCTGGTGGCATCGACGCTGAACTGCAGCGTGCTGGACGGCGCCGAGCTGTTGCCGGCCGAGTCGCTGATCACGGCGCTGCTTGTGTAGTGACCATCGGCGTAGGTGCCGGTCAGGGTCACCACGACGATACCGTTCGTGAGATCGGCCTGGGTCACGGTGTGGGTGGTGACTAAGTCGCTGGTGCCATCGTTGGTGGTGATGGTGATGACATCACCCACCTGGGTGCCAGTGGCCAGCCCGACTACCGCCTGAATGCCATTGGCCAGTTCGGCGGCATTGATGCCGCCGCCCCCGGCTTCGGGAATCGCCAGGATCGGCGCATCGCTGCCAGACAACCCGCCAGCGCTGAGATCATGCTGGACAGTAATCACGTAAGGCGCGCTGGATACCGACTCATTGCTCGCCGCGTCCTGGCTGGTCGCGGTAAAACTGTAGCTAGCGTTCGCCAAGGGTGTCGTCAGCGTATAGCTCCAGGCACCGACCGCATCAGCAACCACACTGTCGAGCAACACGCCGGCGAGGAAGATGTGCACGGTACTGCCTGCCTCGGCGGTACCCATGAGCGTTGGCAAATTGTCATCGGTGCTGCCGCCGTTGGCCACGGAGCCGGTTGCGCTGCCGACATCGTCCATGATCGCACTGATCAGCGGGGCGCTAGGCGCGATACTGTCGACCAGGTCAGCGTCCACCACCACGCCGGTGGGGCTGCTGGTATTGCCGGCGGCATCGGTGGCCGTGACGCTGATAGCAGTACCATCACCCAGGGCCGGCACTGGTATTACCGACCAGTTTCCGGCGGCATCGGCGGCGACACTGTAATCAGCCACGCCGTCGCCGTTGACGTCGATAGCGATGGTACTCAAGGGTTCGCCACTGCCTGCGAGCAGCGTGCCATTGGTGGGATTGACCACGGGTGCGGTCGGAGCCGTAGTGTCGATGGTGATGGAGTACGGCGCACTTTCGAGCGACTCGTTACCCGCCGCATCCACGCTGGTGACTTCGAAATGATGCACGCCCGCGCCCAAAGGCGCTGTCGGGGTGAAACTCCAATCGCCGTTGGAGTCGACTAAAGCTGTGCCCAGCAATGTATCGTCAACATAGACACGCACGGTAGTGCCGACATCCCCCCTGCCGGTCAGCGTGGGCATTGTATCGTCCGTGGAAGCGCCATCGGCCAGATTGCCCGTCACACTACCCACGTCATCGTTAAATCCATTGATCTGCGCAATGGCTGGCGGCGTGGTATCCGGAGCGTTGGCGCTGGCGGGCGGGCTGACATTGCCTGCCGGATCGATCGCAACCACGTTCACTGTCTCGCCGTTGGCCAGTGGTGGAGTCAGGGGAATACTGTAATTGCCATCCGAGCCGACTACGGTGGTGAGATCACTGGTGCCATCACCATTCAAATCGACACCCACCGTGCTACCCGGCTCAGCTGTACCGCTGATGACACTGCCGTCTGCATTGAAGCTGGCGGTCGGCGTGCCCGGAGGCGTGGTATCGGGCACGCTCGTGGCAGGTGGCGGTGCATCGTCCCCGCCTCCGCCGCCTCCGCCGCCCGAACTGAGTCCGGCGGCGAGGGCTACCGCTCCGGCCCCGAACAAAGCCCATCCCGCCAAGCCATCGTCATCCTCAGCGGCGGCGCCAGTCAGGGACTCAAAAGGTGAGGCCTCCGCCTGCGGGGTGTACTGAGCGAATACCGCACCGCCACTCGCGGCCGGCGACAGGTCGGCCAGCAACATGTTGCCTTCGTCATCCTTCAGGTAAAGCTGGCTATCGGCTTTATCCTGATAAAAGCCGACGATACGCAACGACTCTCCACCGGTGACGACGATCAAGTCTGCGCCTTCACGGCTGTATGAGGAAATGTCAGCGGGCCGTAGATTCAGAAATACGCGACTGGGTTCGGTGACAGTCAGTCCATCGGTCACGCCCTGGAATGAACCTGCGGTCGCAGGCTGATTGAGAGGGATGGCTTTTGCGGAAATATCCATGTTATCTCCAACTAGTTAGTACATCGCGAAGACCAACCAAAAAACAGGGTCCAGAGATCTACTTCAGAGCTCTACTCGTCATTGGGTGGTGCTCGGTACGGAACAGGGTTAATAGAACAAACATGTACAAAAAACTTCTGGGCGTGTTTTTTAAATGCCTGTGTTCCTGATCTGCTCTTTAAGCTAATTATTCCCCTCGCCTTATGGCCGGCTGCAGGTGCGCTGGCGAACGAATTAACATTCGCTGCCAAGATGCTTCGTGTTGCACCTGCTGCAAAAGATGGCGAACAGCTAGTACGGCACCGCGTCGAGCGCAGGTATTCGCCCGGTGAGTTTGAATTGAATCACCGTCCTTGATTAACGCCTTGGCGCAATTCCATTTAAGCCGCCTGGACAAGTCCCCGCCACACTGACGAGTAAGGCAAATACCGTTAAGCAACAGCTCCGACTTTTCCACATCCCAACTCCCGAGGGTGTTGTCCGAGTATAAAAACGGAAAACCCTCACAAGGAATGTACTAGTTCACTTTATCGAGGGGTATTTCACGCCCCGCCCCCCCAAGAATCATGGTTCTGGCGATTGTCCGAACACCTCACGGATGTCGGACAATGCCTTGCGCAATACCTGGTCAGTGCATTTGGCGCCGACGCACAGCCGAACCGCTCGAGGCCTGGAGATGCCACGGACAAGAAAGGGGTCTGGCGGCGTCACTGCGATGTGCCGTGCGCGCAACGCCCGCACCAAGTCGTCCACTTCCCATTGCGGCGGAATGTTTACCCAGGCGCTAGGTGCTTGCAGATGATGACCGAGCAGGTGTTCTTCAAGGTACTCCTTGACCATGGCCTGACGCTCACCGAGCAGTTTGCGTTGCAACTTCACCAGGCTGTCGGCACGCCCGTCGCGAATCCAGCGCGTCGCAATTTCGGCGATCAGGGGCGAGGCCATCCAGGTGCTGACACGCAAAATACTTTCCGTGCGTTGGGTCAGACGCCCGGGCATCACCAGGCAACCAATACGAAGACCGGCCATTACCGACTTGGTCATGCTCGTGCAGTAGAAGGACAACTCGGGAGCGTAATAACTGATCGGCCGGACATGCGGCTGAGCCACAAGCGGTCCATAAACATCGTCTTCGATGATGTGTACGCCAAAGCGTCGTGCGATCGCTGCAATCTCACGGCGGCGGGCGTCGGGCATCAGGCTCGACGTAGGGTTGTTCAGGTTCGGCGTACATACCAGTGCAGTAATGCGCTCGTTACTGCACATATCCTCGAAGAAATCCGGGTCAATGCCGTCACTGTCCGTCGGCAACCCCTTGAGCGTAAACCCCAATATCTGGGCGTTACCGATCACGATGTGATTGGTCAACCCTTCGCAAAGCACGACGTCTTCAGGACCGGCAATCGATGCCAGGGCCAGAAAAATACTTTGGGAAGCACCATTGGTTATCAGCAGATTCTCACGCTCGACCTGCATGCCCAATCCATTGACCCACTCCATGGCCGCCTCGCGGTGCGCCTCTAACCCGGCCCGGGGTAGAAGGGAGGACATCCATGGCTGCTGCTCTTCGGTGCTGAGTTCAGCGCATGTATCCTGCCAGATCCGGTCATGGACCTGAGTTTGCATGATGCGTGCGATTGACAGATCCACCACGGAGCGTTCCGCTGCTTCAAGAATTTCATCGGTGATCTGTTGAACGGTATTTCGCATGACAAAGCTGCCACGACCGACTTCACACCGCACCAGCCCCTGACGCTCCAGCACCTCATAGGCATTGTTCACCGTCTGAACGCTGATACCCAAAACGTTGGCGACCTGTCGCTGCGACGGCAGGCGCTGGTTATTTGCAAACCTCCCATTTTCGATTTCGCGAATGATGGTCTGCACCAACGTTTTGTATTTGGACTCACCAATGCGAGCTGAGCCAAGGGCCGCTTTCCAACTTTCCATGAAGATCGCGTCACTACTACCAATCGGGATTACATGATTACCAGAAAAGCATAAAAATGTAATATCCAGTTCGATATAAGCACTATGGTACTAGAACCTTCTTCTATCTTGCTGATGATCAGATGCAGCACGCACATAGAAGCTGTTGGCCACCACTCGTCAGCCACCCGGCACCTTCCCTCCTGCGACTCCTCCAACCCAATACATCCCACCCACGGAAGACTGAAATGATGAACAGAACAATCGCTGTTCTGGCGTTCGCCAGCCTCCTGTCGACCCTCTCGATCTCGGCTTTTGCAACCCAGAGACCGGTAGAAGAAACGACCCTTCCACCCAACGAGGTTCCCGGAATCAACCAGTCGAACGTCCCTGAGTCAAACGCAGAAAAAGCCGATAAAAAGGGTGAGGAAGCTGCAGGTTCCAATTCCGGTGCCGAGTCGGGTTCGTTGAAAAAGGAAGCGGACGCCACGAGCGATGCAGACAAAGCAGTGGGCGGCGAACCTGGCAGCTAAGCCCCCTTACCCGCTCACTCGGCTCACACTTTGCAACAGCGTTCTCACTGCGTCGTCTTGACGACATCGCCGCAGAAAAGATCAAAGTTGCCATCCTCCGGAGCCGAACGCACGACGATGGAGTACTTGCGGGAAATCATGTCAGCGATCGCAATCGGCGCGCTCCTGTAAAAACTCCAGCCCTTGGCACCCGCCGCGCTCTGGACGTTGACCTTGTCATTCATGGCATAAGCGACAGTGCCTGGCTGCTGGCAAGAGCCCTTATTGACGAAGGTGTAAATGCGCGGAGGCAGGATGGTTCCGGAGGGAACACCGCTGATGTAGAAGTCGAAGTTGGTTTGCTTGTCGACGCCCGTCAACGTAGTAGTCCCCGCCTGGCCTTGATTCCTGTACGTGGCGGTCAATGGAAGGTTCAGCGACTGGTTCGATGAATGGGTACAGCCGACCAGACTCGCGGCCACCAACAGCACAGCCACGGGGATACGGGGATTCATTGACAACCTCCAGTCATGGAAGAAGTGCGAGGGAAAGTATTGGTATAGCTCAATAACTCCAGCCCGCCTCGCCCGGGCAAAGGAAAATTAAGCTTGGGCTAAGGTTGCCCCGTTACCCTTCGGGACTCTTGGATTGTCGAGTATTTCGAAGATGAGCCCCAACGATACATCGCCCAAACCACCCTTCAGCATCGTCCTGGTTAATTACAAAACGTTCGACCTGACCAAAATTTGCCTGGACCTTTTGTTTGAGCATGTACAGCAAGCCAACATCCCGGTCTGGGTGGTTGATAACGGCTCGGCAGATGAAAGTATCGAATACCTGCGTTCACTCCAATGGATCAACCTGATCGAACGCGACGCCCCCGCCAAAGAACCCGGGCACATTGCCCACGGCAAGGCGCTGGACATGGCGTTGGCCAGAATCGACACCGACTATCTGTTCCTGATGCACACCGATACCTTCATCTACGACACCCAAGTGTTTGCCATGATGATGAAGTACTGCACCAGGGACCCGAACGTCGCCGCGGTCGGCTGCACCGAGCAGCTGAATCGAGGCACCCTCCGGACCCTTTGGCGCTTCAGCTCCCGCCTGTTCAAACATCACTACAGACGCCTGAAGCTGACCCTGGGCCTGCGTTCGAAAGAGCCAAAACCCTACAGGGAAACCCACCTGAAGAGCTTTTGTACGCTGTGGAACAGCCGGCTCATCAAACAGCATGGCCTGCACTTCCAGATAGATGATCGAGTGCCCGGTTATGAGCTGCAGGATCGCATGCTGCAACTTGGCCACAAGGTGGAGTTTCTCTCCCCCGGGAAAGTCTTCAGCTACCTGGATCACGTCCAGGCCGGAACGGTCGCGGCCGCGGGCGGCTACGCCGGCAATCACCGACGCACCCGGATGTACCGCAACATGCTCAAACGCTTTGATGCGGTGAACACTCAAACGTCTTGAGCCGGCTTGCGCCAAACGCCCAAAACAAAGCCCACTGACCGTTACCGGTTCAGTGGGCTTTTTGATTGGGCCTCTGGTTACAGAGCCATATCACTCGCAGCATTGTCTTTCGGTGCTTTAGGCGCGTCAGCCGGGGCAGCAGCCGGAGCCGCTACCTGCCCAATCGCCGGCGGCGCAGTCAGCTCCAGCACCTTGGCGGTGTAAGCCCACTCCTGCGCAACCTTCTCGGGGCTGGCGTTCAACTGGGTGCCATAGCTAGGCACGATCTGGTGCAGCTTCTCCTGCCAGGCAGGGGTCGCGACCTTGTCCTTGAACACCTTCTGCAGCACGGTCAGCATGATCGGCGCAGCGGTCGAAGCACCTGGCGAGGCGCCCAGCAGACCGGCGATGGAGCCGTCCTGGGATGCCACGATTTCGGTACCCAGTTTCAGCACGCCACCAGCGGTTTCATCACGCTTGATGATCTGCACGCGCTGGCCGGCCTGCCACAGGCGCCAGTCTTCAGCCTTGGCGTTCGGGAAGTACTCTTTCAAGGCGTTGAGGCGGTCTTCGTCCGACAGCATCAGCTGACCGGCAAGGTACTCGACCAGCGGGTATTCCTTGATGCCGACCTTGGTCATTGGCCACACGTTGTGCGTGGTCGTAGTGGTCAGCAGGTCCAGGTAAGAACCCTCTTTGAGGAACTTGGTGCTGAAGGTCGCGAACGGGCCAAACAGAATCACACGCTTGCCGTCGAGCACGCGGGTGTCCAGGTGCGGAACCGACATGGGTGGTGCGCCAACGGAGGCTTTGCCGTAGGCCTTGGCCAGGTGTTGCTCGGCGATGGCCGGGTTCTCGGTCACCAGGAACGAGCCGCCCACCGGGAAGCCTGCGTACTCCTTGGCTTCAGGAATGCCCGACTTCTGCAGCAGGTGCAGGGCACCGCCGCCGGCGCCGATGAACACGAACTTCGCGTCGGTCCCGGATTTGCTGCCGTCCTTGAGGTTCTTGTAGCTGACGTGCCAGCTGCCGTCTTCGTTGCGGGTGATGTCCTGCACTTCGCTGGACAGCTTCAAGTCGAATTTCGGCGTCGTTTGCAGGTGAGCAACGAACTGGCGCGTGATTTCGCCAAAGTTGACGTCGGTGCCGAGCGGCGACCAGGTGGCGGCGACTTTCTGGTTCGGGTCACGCCCTTCCATCATCAGCGGCACCCACTGCTTGATCACAGCCGGGTCTTCGGAGTACTGCATGCCGGCGAACAGCGGGCTCGCTTGCAGAGCGTCGTAGCGCTTTTTCAGGAACTTGATGTTGTCGTCGCCCCACACAAAGCTCATGTGCGGCGTGGAGTTGATGAACGAACGCGGGTTCTTCAGCACACCTTGCTGAACCTGCCAGGCCCAGAACTGACGGGAGACCTGGAACGCTTCGTTGATTTCCACCGCCTTGGGGATCGAGACTTTGCCGCTCTCGTCTTCCGGGGTGTAGTTCAGTTCCGCCAGAGCGGAGTGACCGGTACCGGCGTTGTTCCAGCCGTTGGAACTCTCCTGGGCAACACCGTCGAGGCGTTCGAGCATCTGCATCGAGGTGCCGGGTTCCAGCTCATTGAGCCAGACGCCGAGGGTCGCACTCATGATGCCGCCGCCAATCAGCAGCACGTCGACTTTCTTGGCTTCTTCGGCCTGGGCGGTCGTCATCCCCAACGACAAGGCCAGCCCCAGGAGGGCCGTGTTCACTTTCTTAAACATCTGTAGCACCTATGATAAACGCCATCCGCCCTTCCATCTGCACTCGCGAGGCCTGTTTCACGGCATTCAGGCAGGATGTCGTGGTTGCTCGCGCATGACGATTGGAGGGTGGGCACACAAGGCCGACGGACTGCATCGACCCCAGTTATATGTCCCTTCTGAACTGACTTTTTATCTTTTTTGGCTTCAGCTACTTGAGCGACAGTGATTCTGTTAACCCCTCTCAAAGAAAGGAAAACTGAATAAGTCAAACCAAGTTAGTGCAAATAATATCACGTCAGGGCAAACCCGCGCGTCTGTTCCTGACCTGCTGGTCCGGGCGTGCGCGTCAGGCCCACTATACTCAACCTGTTTTTTCACAGACGCATGTGAGGATAGGTCATGAGTGACAAAGTCGATCTGCGCAAGTACTCCTCCCAAGTGGTCGACGGCGTCGAAGCCGCACCGGCCCGCTCCATGTTGCGCGCCGTGGGCTTCACCGACGAAGACTTCAAGAAGCCCCAGATCGGCATCGCCTCGACCTGGGCGATGGTCACGCCGTGCAACATGCACATCGACAAGCTGGCCGTCGAAGCGGAAAAAGGCGCGAACGCCGCCGGGGCCAAAGGCGTGATCTTCAACACCATCACCATTTCCGACGGCATCGCCAACGGCACCGAGGGCATGAAGTATTCGCTGGTGTCCCGGGAGGTGATTGCCGATTCCATCGAAGTGGTGGCCGGCTGTGAGGGCTTCGATGGCCTCGTCACCGTGGGCGGCTGTGACAAGAACATGCCGGGGTGCCTGATCGGCATGGCACGGCTCAATCGCCCTTCGATCTTTGTGTACGGCGGGACCATTCGCCCGGGCGCCGGCCATACCGACATCATTTCCGTGTTCGAAGCCGTGGGCCAGCATGCCCGGGGCGACATCAGCGAGATCCAGGTCAAGCAGATCGAGGAAGTGGCGATCCCCGGCCCCGGTTCCTGCGGTGGCATGTACACCGCCAATACCATGGCCTCGGCCATCGAAGCGCTGGGCATGAGCCTGCCCGGCTCCAGCTCCCAGGAAGCCATCGGCGGCGACAAGGCCTCGGACAGTTTCCGCGCCGGGCAGCAGGTCATGGAACTGCTCAAGCTCGACCTCAAGCCGCGCGACATCATGACCCGCAAGGCTTTCGAGAACGCCATCCGCGTAGTGATTGCCCTCGCCGGCTCGACCAACGCCGTGCTGCACTTGCTGGCCATGGCCAACGCAGTGGATGTCGAACTGACCCTGGATGATTTCGTCGAACTGGGCAAGGTCTCACCAGTGCTCGCCGACCTGCGCCCCAGCGGCCGCTACATGATGAGCGAGCTGGTAGCCATCGGCGGCATCCAGCCCCTGATGAAACGCATGCTCGACGCCGGCATGCTGCATGGCGATGTGCTGACCGTCACCGGCAAGACCCTGGCGCAAAACCTCGAAAACGTACCCGACTACCCGGTCGGCCAGGACGTGATCCGGCCCTTCGATCAGCCGATCAAAAAGGATTCGCACCTGGTGATTTTGCGGGGCAACCTCGCGCCCACCGGCGCGGTGGCGAAGATCACCGGCAAGGAAGGACTGCGGTTTGAAGGTACGGCGCGGGTCTACCACGGCGAGGAAGGTGCGCTGGCCGGCATTCTCAACGGCGAGGTCCAACCCGGCGAGGTCATCGTGATTCGCTATGAAGGGCCCAAGGGTGGGCCGGGTATGCGCGAGATGCTGTCGCCGACGTCGGCGGTCATGGGCAAGGGGTTGGGCAAGGATGTGGCGCTGATCACCGATGGGCGTTTTTCGGGCGGGTCCCACGGATTCGTGGTCGGTCATATCACCCCGGAAGCGTTTGAGGGCGGGCCCATCGCGCTGATCGAGAACGGCGACAGGGTCACCATCGACGCAGAAACCCGGCAGATCACGGTCGCGGTCTCGGATGCCGAACTGGCCGAGCGCAAGAGCCGTTGGGTGCGGCCTGAATCCAAGTACAAGCGTGGGGTGTTGGCCAAGTATGCGAAGACAGTGTCGAGTGCTTCGGAGGGGGCGGTTACAGACAAATATCTATAATTTCAGCTGTCTGAACTGGCCCCTTCGCGAGCAAGCCCGCTCCCACATTTGATCGCGTTTCTATCTGAAGAACTCGATTGAATGTGGGAGCGGGCTTGCTCGCGAAGAGGCCGGCACTATCAACTCTAATCTTCTGACCCCCTCACAAGTCTCACAACCGAAAGCGCCCCACCGATTGCGACAGCTGACCCGCAAGCGTCGACAGCTCATCAGTGGTCAAAGCCGTCTGCCCAATCACCTTGCTGTTCCCCTCGGACATCCCGGCAATCATCTCCACCTGATGCGCGATTTCATTGCTGGCCAGGCTCTGTTCGCCAATCGTTCGGCTGATATCGTTGACCAACTGCGTGGTGTTGAGCGTGGCTTCGAGGATTTCACCGATAGCTCGCTCGACGTCGGCAGTCACGGCCATGCCTTTATCGACCTGGGCCACCCCCTCCTCCATGCTGATAACCGCCTCGCGGGTGCTTTGCTGAATGCGCGCGACCATGCTGGCGATCTCCTGGGTCGAGGCGCTGGTGCGCCCCGCCAGGCTGCGGACTTCGTCGGCGACCACGGCAAAACCACGGCCCTGCTCCCCGGCGCGCGCGGCCTCGATGGCAGCGTTCAATGCCAGCAGATTGGTCTGATCGGCGATGCCCTTGATCACCTGGATGATGTTGAAAATACCCTCCGACTCCTTGTCCAGGGTGCGGATCACTTGCGCCGATTGCTGCGCCGAACGGGAGATGCCGTCCATGTCAGTGACCACCTGACGGATTACCCGGCCGCCATCATTGGCCAGGGACTCGGCCTGACTGGCCATGTTCAGCGCCCGCTGGGCATGCCGGGTGATTTCCTCGATGCTCGCGGTCATTTCGCTGGCGGCGGCGGCCATGGTGCTGGCCGCTGCGCTTTGCTGCTGGCTGCTGCCGGCGACCTGGTGGCAGCCGTTGCTCAGTTGCTCGCTCATGCCGCTCACGCCGTGGGCGTTGCTGCGCACCACCTCGATCATGCCGCGCAAATCCCGCTGCATGGTTGCCAGGCTGCGTAGCAACGCACTGGCTTCGTCCTGACCGGTGGCTTCGACAACCGGCTCGTTGAGATTGCCCCGGGCGATGCCGTCGGCGATGCGGCTGGCGGCCCGCAACGGCCCCGTGATGCTCGGAATTACCCAGCGTCCCAGCGCAAGCAACAGCAACAGGCTGGCAATCAGTACGGCGCCCAGGGTGAGATTGGCGCTACTGATCGCCTGCTGGGTGCCTTGGCTGGTCTGCCGGGTGTTGTTCTCGATCAGCTCGCTGAGGGCTGCCATCTGCTCTTCCAGCTGGCTGAACGCCGTGTTGAACGTACCCAGTTCCTGTTGTGCCGCTTGCGGGTTATCCAGGGCCAACGCGACGATACGCTCGGCGGCGCCGATGTAAGTGTCGAGACTTGGCTTGACCTGATTCAGGCCGGCCTTGATGGTTTCGTTGACCGCCAGCTTGAGGTTTTCACCCAGCACCTGGCGAAACCGCTGGGCGTGCTCTTCGATGGAGCTGCGCACTTCGGCTTTACTGCTGCTGCTCTTGCCCAGCCCGACCAGCATCGCCGACAGCACATCGGCGCGCAGTGCATCGTGCATCATGTCGGCTTCGAGGTGATTGCGCAGGGCGACCATGCCGACATCGTTGGCGTCAACGGCCCCGGCCATCGCGCTATTTCCCAGGTAACTGACCATGCTCATAATCAACGCAGCCAGCAGGCCGGTGCCCATCAGTAACAGTAAACGCAGTTTTATGGACACTTTGGGGTTTCCCTCTGGCACATCGGTCGATTGCTCCGCCCACCGCGAAAGTCGCGATTGAAGAGGTTATCGGCTGGCCGGAGCGGTAATTGAAGGCTATCCCCGCTGATTAGTGTTTTTGTGACATGCGGTAGGCCGCGATGCTTTTTCCGTCGCGCCGCGCAGGGAAACCAGCAGCAAACTGCCCAATGCGCCGAAGACTGCGATGGCCATGTCCTTTTGTGCGTCCCAGGGATCGTTTTGCGCGCCGACGAAGGCTTTCCCGGTGTCTTCACCCAGGTACGCCCCGCCGATCCATTCCACCAGTTCATACACGGCGGACGTCGAAAGGATGATGTTCAGGGTCACGAAAAACAGCCAGAGCCCGCGCAGCGGCGTCAGTCGCCACAAGACTTCGCGCACCGGATAAGCCAATAGCAGCCCGTAGCTCAGGTGCACCAGGCGGTCGTAGTGATTGCGGTGGGCACCGGCCGCCCGGTCGAAGCTCAAGCCCAACCACGCTGAAGACCAACGATCGTAAGGCACCAGGGAATAGGTGTAATGGGCGCCCAGTTCATGCACGCACAGAAACGCAAACACCAGCGTGATGGACATTACAGACAAGCGAAACCGGCGATAAACCGCTATCAGGGTCCCCACCAGCAATAACACCAACAGGTTCTCCAGCGCCCAGTCCACACGGCTGCGGGGAGAAAAACCCGACACCACGACGACCAGCAAAAACACCATGAGAAAGGTCAGGTCGAGCCGTAAACGCGAGTCAGACTGCATGGTGCAATACCTCGAAGTCAGGGCATTTCCTTTTAACTTCGAGGCAAGCGCGCCACGCAAGTTCGCTTTTTTCCTGTAGCTCACGCCAGGTTGTACGATGACTCGAATCCGGCAAAAGCGCCTTCAAGACCCTTGAAATGCAAAACCAGACCCTCACCGTCTCCGGCGATGTCGCGCTGGTCCGTCACCACTTCTCGGCGCAAGCGCTCAAAGGCACTGAAGTGGTGCCGACGGAAATCGAAAACTTCCAGGTCTGGCAAAAGCTGGACGGTAAATGGCTGTTGGCAGGACGGCAGGCGTTCAAGTTCTGATGCAGTCGTAAAGCAACCGCAAAATTACCTGTAGAAGCGAGCATGCTCGCGATGGACGTCAACGATCACGCGTGCTTACTGGATCGGCGCGGTGTCCCCAAGTCCATCGCGAGCATGCTCGCTCCTACAGTGATCTGCAGCGCACACTAACTCTGAGTACGACACAAAATTGTCAGGCGACATCGATGTTGGCTGTGCCAACCTCATCGCGAGCTACCTCGCCCCTGGTTCAATCATCCTCATGCAACTTGATCCCCCGCGCGTGCAGCAAATGGGGAATCACCAGCACCAACAACGTCAACCCGAGGAAAAACGCCGAGATCGGCTGCGTCACGAACACCATCCAGTCACCCTGGCTGATCGACAAGGCATTGCGCAGTTGTTTCTCTGCCATGGGCCCCAGCAGCATGCCAACAATCACCGGGGCCACCGGGAAGTCGAAGCGCCGCATCAGCACGCCGCCCCAGCCGATGGCCAACATCAGCAGCAGGTCGAAGGAGGAATGGCGCATGCCGTACACGCCGATGGTGGCGAACACCAGAATCCCGGCATTCAGATAAGGCCGGGGAATTTGCAGCAGCTTGACCCACAGCCCCACCAGCGGCAGGTTCAGCACCAGCAGGATGACGTTGCCGATGTACAGCGACGCCACCAGGGTCCAGACCAGGTCGGCCGAGGTCTGGAAGAGCATCGGCCCCGGTTGCAGGTTGTAGTTCTGGAACGCCGCCAGCAGGATCGCCGCGGTAGCCGACGTCGGGATGCCCAGGGTCAGCAATGGCACCAGTGACCCGGTAGCGCTGGCGTTGTTGGCCGCTTCCGGGCCGGCGACCCCCTCGATGGCGCCCTCGCCTTTATTGGCTGAAAACTCCTTGGGATACTTGCTGAGTTTGCGTTCGGCGGAATACGACAGAAAGGTCGGAATCTCCGCGCCCCCGGCCGGTATCGAGCCGAACGGAAAGCCGATCAGCGTGCCGCGCAGCCAGGCCGGAACCGAGCGCTTCCAGTCAGCCCGGGTCATCCACAATGAAGTCAGGCGATGCCGGCCTTCCGCGGATGGCGTCTGGTACAGCAGGCTGTACAAGGCCTCACCGACCGCAAACAAGCCGACCGCCACCAGCACCACTTCAATGCCATCCACCAGTTCAGGAACTCCCAGGGTGTAGCGGGCAATGCCCGACGTCGAATCCAGGCCGATCAGGCCGATGGTCAACCCGATGCCGAGCGAGGCAAAGCCGCGCAGCATCGAGGCGCCGAGCACCGCCGACACCGTGGTGAAAGACAGCACCAGAATGGCGAAGTATTCAGTCGGGCCGAAATTCAGCGCCAGCCGGGCCACCAGCGGTGCGAACAACGTCAGCAGGACCGTCGCGATGGTGCCGGCGACAAATGAGCCGATCGCCGCCGTAGCCAAGGCCGGACCTGCTCGGCCATTGCGGGCCATGAGGTTGCCTTCCAGCGCCGTGACCATCGAGGACGACTCACCCGGCGTATTGAGCAGAATCGAGGTCGTGGAACCGCCGAACTGCGCGCCGTAGTAGATGCCGGCAAACATGATCAAGGCCCCGGTTGGATCGACCTTGGCGGTGATCGGCAACAGCAGGGCCACCGTCAACGCCGGCCCGATTCCCGGCAACACGCCGATGGCAGTACCGAGCAGGCAGCCGATGAAGCCCCACATCAGGTTGATCGGCGTCAGCGCCGCGGAAAAACCCATCGCCAGGCTTGCGAGAATGTCCACGTGTCGAACTCCTGTCAGATCCAGACATTGACCAGCGCCGGCAAGGCAACTCCAAGTCCGGCGTTGAACAGCCAGTAGATCGGCAAGGTCAACGCCATGCCGATGGCCAGATCCCGCAGCGGATGACGGCTGCCAAAACCCCGCGCCGAACAGGCAAACAGCAAGCCGGCAGACAGTACGAAGCCGATGACATTGATAAGCAAGGCAACGCCGATCAGCCCGGCCGAGACCCAGGCCGCCCCGCCCTTGCCGCCGGCCACGGTGTTCGTCTGATCGTTATCCAGCTCGCGAAAACCGCCGGTGCAGGCCTGGTAGCTCAGCAACAGCCCCACCGTCCCCAAAAAAACCGCGACCGCATAGGGGTAGACGTAAGCGGCGAGGATGACGAAGCCCATTTCCGGGGGAAAGCGCCAGGCGCCAATCGCCAGCACAACGCTGAGGGCGATCAGACCGACGCCGACCGCCAATTGTGCCGGCATCACTGCACGGGTCCCGCTCATTTCAGAGCAGCCCGACCTTGACCAGCATCGCCCGCAGGCGCACGTGTTCTTCGTCGACGAATTTGCCGAACTCGTCACCGGTCAACACGCTGGGGGTCCAGGCGTTGGTTTGCACGTTGTCCTGCCACACCTTGCTGTTGCTGGCCGCCACCACCGCATCGATGACGTCCTTGCGCTGTTCGGCGCTCAGGCCCGCAGCGCCGTACACACCGCGCCAGTTGCCGATGATCACGTCGTAGCCGCTCTCTTTGAGCGTCGGCGCGTCGATCCCGGGAACGCGCTCGGGCGCACCGATGGCCAGGACCCGAAACTGGCCGCTCTTGATGTACTGGCCCAGCTCGGCGTAGCCACCGGTGATGACCTTGAGCTGGCCGCCCAAGGCCTGGGCCACCACTTCACCGCCGCCACCGAAGGCCACGTAATTGACCTTGTTGACCGGCACGTCGAGCTTGCCCGCCAGCTCGGCGATGCCGATGTGATCGATCGAGCCCTTGGAGCCACCCCCGAAAGTAATGCTCGTCGGGTTGGCCTTGAAGGCCTTGATCAAGTCGTCGAGGGTCTTGAATTCAGATTCCTTGCGCACGGCAATCACGTTGTATTCGGTGAACAAACGGGCAATCGGCGTCACGTCCTTCAAGCTGATCTGCGGTTTGTTCTGCTCGATACCGGCGACCATGATCGCACCGACCACCAGCAGTGCGTTCGGGTCGCCCTTGGTGCTGTTGGCAAATTGCGCCAGCCCCAGGGTCCCGCCCGCGCCGCCCTTGTTCTCGAAGGTAACTGACTTGGCCGTGCCGGCTTCCACCAGGGCCTTGCCCAGTACCCGGGCGGTCTGGTCATAACCGCCACCCACTGAACCTGGGGCCATGAACTTGACGGTATCCAGCGCCAAGGCTGGAGCGATGAGCGCGACAGCGGTGATTGCAGCGGCCAGGCCGCGACTCAAACGACGGATCAAAGCGGACATGGGGATCTCCCGATTGTTTTTATGGGTGCCCTGTGTCCGTCGATCAGGAACAACAATCTGCTCAATGAACACTGGCCTGCGAACAAGTCTAGGCCATGGATCCGCGGGTGGTTGGTTTGAGACTCGCGCCAGCTGCGTCCCTTTCCAGCAAAACAATGCCCGAAGCCCTGCGTCATAGCCTAACCTCATAGGCTGAGTGACAAACAACGGATCGAACACGCCTATGCGCAACGCTTTCGGTTTGATGATGGTCGTCGTGCTTGCCCTCTTCGGGGCGAGCAGCACATGGGTGGCGGCGGAGCCAGCGCCACCGCCCGCAGCTGACGCCAGTGCAACCACTACCACCCTCAGCGTTTCCGATAGTGATCTGCAAGACCTGCAACGTCAGCTGAGCGGCCTCAAGCAGCAGGTTTCCCTGGCCACCAACTACAGCCAGCTGGAAGGTCCGCAGGATCTGGCCCAGGCCTTTATCCAGGAAGTGGATCGCCTCTCGGCACTGTTACTGCCCGAACAGTCGCAATTTCAGGCGCAATTGGCGGTGCTGGGGCCTGTTCCGCTCGATACCGCCGAAGCCGAGAAACCCGATATCACCCGCCAGCGGTCAACGCTCACCGAACAAAAAAACCAGGTCGATAGTCACCTCAAGGCCCTGACGGTACTCAAGGGCAGTGCCACCGAACTGCTTGGCCAGATCGCCAGCATTCGTCGCACCTTGCTGGAAACCGAAGTGACCCAGCAGACCAGAAGCATACTCAATCCCCTATTCTGGACCACGCTGCTCAATCCGCCACTGGATGACCGCAGACGCCTGGCCGGTTTCATGCAACAAGTGGATGGCGCACTCGACGCCGCCTGGCAACCGGGGCAACGCCTTGCCACCAGCGCCATGGTGATACTGACCCTGGTCCTGTGGTTCGTCGGCCGGGGGTTGGCCGAACGAGGCTTGACCTGGCTGTGCATTCATAAAGTGCCAGAGGGGCGACTGCGGCGCAGCGCCCTGACGATGGCTTCGGTCATCGCCACCATGTTGACGGCCAGCATTGCCCTCAAACTGCTGTTTTTCGCTCTGACTTACCGCTTGCCGTTGCCTGCGCAACTGGCGGGATTCTCCGAAGAGATGGAAAAAACCCTCTATACCTGTGTGCTGATCACCGGATTGAGCCGCGCACTCCTGTCCACACAACATCCCTCATGGCGTCTGCCGGCCATTGCCGATCCGGTCGCACTGGCAATCAAACCATACCCCGGGCGTCTCGCCTTGGTCCTGCTGATTTTGGGCGCGGTGGCCCAGATCACCAACGTCACTGGAATCAGTGCTGAAGTGGTGATCTCGGTCCGCGGATTCATCGCGCTGGTCGTCTCGGCGTTGATCGCAGCACTTCTGATGCGCGCCAACAGGGTACGGCGCGGCCTGGTAGCCGCGGGTGAAATCCCCGAAGCGGGCAGGACGCTGGCAGGGATGGTGTATGCCTTCGCCAGCATCGCGGTGGTGGTTTCTTTCCTCGCTTTGCTGGTGGGTTACGTATCCCTGGCCCGGTTCATCACCTACGAACTGGTCTGGCTGTACATCATTTTTGCCGGTTTCTACATGCTGACGCAGGTACTCAAGGATGCCTGCGAATATGTGTTTTCTCCTCGGCAAAGCACCGGCAAGGCCCTGAAACAGATGCTCGGAATCGGCGACGCGCGCCTGGAGCAGATCTCAGTCATTCTGTCCGGCGCCGGCCGGGCCACGCTGTTGCTGATCGCCTGCATCACCCTGCTGGTCGGGGGCGTGGGTTCGACACTCGGGCAACTGGCAACCAATACCCTGGCCATACTCGGCGGTGACGGTTTGCGCAGATTGAACATTGTGCCAGGCAATGTGCTCAATGCCCTGCTGGCCGTGGTAATAGGCGTCTATCTGATCCGCTCGTTCCGTCGCTGGCTGGACAACGAGTTCCTGCCGAAGACGGCAATGGACCCGGGCATGTGCGCCTCGCTCAGCACCCTTTTTGCCAATATCGGCTACGCGTCGCTGGTGCTGCTGACGTTGTCATCACTGGGCATCAAGTGGACCAACCTGGCCTGGATCGTCAGCGCCCTGTCCGTGGGTATCGGCTTCGGCCTGCAGGAAATCGTCAAGAACTTCATCTCCGGGCTGATCCTGCTGACCGAGCGCCCGGTTAAAGTCGGTGATCTGATCAGCATCAGCGGAGTCGAAGGCGACATTCGCCGGATCAACGTGCGAGCTACGGAAATCCAACTGGCCGACCGGTCCATTGTCATCGTGCCCAATTCACAACTGATTTCGCAGAATCTGCGCAACGTCACGCTCGGCGGCAGCGCCCAGGGGGTGGCATCACTGGAACTATTGCTGCCACTGGATATCGACCCGGAGCAGGTGCGCAACCTGCTGTACGACACCTACACCGAGCACGAATCCATTCTTGAGAAACCGGCACCCTTCGTGCGCTTCAGCCAGCTCAAGCCCGAAGGCATAACCCTGACAATTACCGGCTACGTCGGCAGCCCGCGCATGGTCGGCGCGATCAAAAGCGAGCTGCTGTTTGAAATACTCAAGCGCCTGGGTGCGGCGGGGATTCGACTGGCGAAACCGCCTGCGGGGTGAAGGCTGCGGTAGCCGCACTGCGCGACCGGACCTCCGCAGGGTTTGTGGCCACCGTAGAACAAAATGTGGGAGCGGGCTTGCTCGCGAATGCAGTGGGTCAGACGCCGGTGATTGCGACTGGCACACCGTCTTCGCGAGCAAGCCCGCTCCCACACGGGATATCGGACAGCCGCAGGCTTTGTGGTCACCGYAGAACAAAATGTGGGAGATTCTATGTTTGGGGGGAACCCCCAAGCATAGAATTTGGCTTGTATTCGCTTTGGTTTTTCATCAAGGCAAACAATACCCGAGCTAATTT
>NZ_LMLH01000005.1 GCF_001421885.1 Pseudomonas sp. Leaf48 | reverse complement strand
GCTGTCGAAAACTGCGTAACTCATTGTTTACCAAGGAGTTTTCCGTTTCGACTGCGCCGGAAGTGGGGCGAATTATAGGCTTCCAGAATCTGCCGTCAACCGCTATTTTCATAAAACTGTCATATAAGTCAAAAAACCCCAGAAACACGAAGGCCGGCCCCCTTCATATAAGGAGAGCCGGCCTTCTTCCCTTCTACTTACAAGCTAGGGAATGCGAACTGCGACGCCTCATGGCTCGCACGCTGCGGCCAACGCTGGGTGATGGCCTTGCGACGGGTGTAGAAACGTACGCCGTCCGGACCGTAGGCATGCAGATCGCCAAACAGCGAGCGCTTCCAGCCACCGAAGCTGTGATAAGCCACTGGCACCGGCAAAGGTACGTTGACGCCAACCATACCGACTTCGATCTCGTCGCAGAACAGGCGCGCAGCTTCACCGTCACGGGTGAAGATGCAGGTGCCGTTGCCATACTCGTGATCGTTGATCAGTTGCATGGCTTCTTCCAGGCTGTTGACCCGAACGACGCACAGCACCGGCCCGAAGATCTCTTCTTTATAGATGCGCATTTCAGGGGTGACGTTATCGAACAGGCAGCCACCCAGGAAGAAGCCTTCCTCGTGACCGGCCACGCTCAGGCCGCGACCGTCCACCACCAGCGTCGCGCCGGCAGCAACGCCGTCTTCCACATATCCGCTGACCTTGTCGCGAGCTTGACCGGTGACCAGCGGCCCCATGTCCAGGCCGCAGTTGGTACCGGCACCGACTTTCAACGCCTTGATCTGGGGTACCAGTTTGGCTACCAGCGCATCCGCCACCTGGTCGCCGACACACACCGCTACCGAGATCGCCATGCAACGCTCACCGCAGGAGCCGTAGGCGGCGCCCATCAATGCGCTGACAGCGTTATCCAGATCCGCGTCCGGCATCAGCACCGCATGGTTTTTCGCTCCGCCCAGCGCCTGGACGCGCTTGCCGCGCTTGGTGCCTTCGGCGTAAATGTATTCAGCAATCGGCGTCGAGCCTACAAAGCTCAGTGCCTTGACTTCCGGTGCTTCGATCAGGGCGTCCACCGCTGTCTTGTCGCCATGCACCACGCTCATCACGCCTTTCGGCAGACCGGCTTCCAACAGCAGCTGAGCGATCAGCAGAGTGGAGCTCGGATCACGCTCGGACGGTTTGAGGATGAAACAGTTGCCGCAGACGATCGCCAGCGGGTACATCCACAACGGCACCATCGCCGGGAAGTTGAACGGCGTAATGCCGGCCACCACGCCCAGTGGCTGGAAGTCCGACCAGGCATCAATGTTCGGGCCGACGTTACGGCTGTACTCGCCCTTGAGGATTTCCGGCGCCGCGCAAGCGAACTCGACGTTCTCGATGCCGCGTTTCAGTTCACCGGCGGCGTCTTCAAGGGTCTTGCCATGTTCTTCGCTGATCAACTGGGCGATACGCCCTTCGTTCTGCTCCAGCAATTGCTTGAAACGGAACATCACCTGGGCACGCTTGGCCGCAGGGGTGTTGCGCCAGGCCGGGAATGCAGCCTTGGCAGCATCGATAGCGCTCTGGATGGTTTCACGGGTGGCCAGCGGCAGTTTGTGAATGGCCTGACCGGTGGACGGGTTGAACACATCAACCGCGCGACCGTTTTCGGTCACCAGTTCGCCATTGATCAAATGCGGAATAACGCTCATGGAAGCTCCTGAAAAGTTGTCCACAGGCGTCTTTCAAAGAACGCCTGCTATATAGATAGCTTTTGTGAGGGCCGGGTCTGAAACGATGGCGATCTTGAGGACGCTATCGCCAGCAAGCCGGCTCCTGCAGTGTGTCGGTGAATCAGTCGATCTTGCTTAGCACTTCGCCGACCGCGTCGAACAGACGATCCAGGTCTTGCGGCTTGCTATTGAACGTTGGGCCGAACTGCAGGGTGTCGCCGCCGAAGCGCACGTAGAACCCGGCTTTCCACAGCGCCATGCCCGCTTCGAAAGGACGCACGATGGCATCGCCATCACGCGGTGCGATCTGGATCGCACCGGCCAGGCCATAGTTACGAATGTCGATGATGTTCTTGGTGCCTTTGAGGCCGTGCAATGCATTTTCGAAATGCGGTGCGACTTCGGCCACGCTCTGCACCAGGTTTTCCTTTTGCAGCAGGTCGAGGGCTGCCAGGCCAGCGGCGCAAGCCACCGGGTGTGCCGAGTAGGTGTAGCCGTGGGGGAACTCCACTGCGTACTCAGGCGTGGCCTGGTTCATGAAGGTCTGATAGATCTCGGAACTGGCAATTACCGCGCCCATCGGGATCGCGCCGTTGGTGACCTGCTTGGCGATGCACATCAGGTCCGGGGTCACGCCAAAGGTGTCGGCACCGAACATGTTGCCGGTGCGGCCGAAACCGGTGATTACTTCGTCGAATACCAACAGGATGTTGTGCTGATCGCAGATTTCGCGCAGACGCTTGAGGTAGCCCTTTGGCGGAACCAACACACCGGCGGAACCGGCCAGAGGCTCGACGAATACCGCGGCGATGTTCGACGCGTCGTGAAGCTCGATCAGCTTCAGCAGTTCGTCAGCCAGGGCGATACCGCCCTGCTCCGGCATGCCACGGGAAAAAGCATTGCTCGCCAGCAGGGTGTGCGGAAGGTGGTCGACGTCCATCATGGCCTGGCCGAACAGTTTACGGTTGCCGTTGACGCCGCCGAGACTGGTGCCGGCGATATTCACGCCGTGATAGCCACGGGCACGACCGATCATCTTGGTCTTGGTCGACTGGCCTTTGAGGCGCCAGTAGGCACGAACCATCTTCACTGCAGTGTCGGCACACTCGGAACCCGAGTCAGTGAAGAACACGTGGTTCAGGTTGCCCGGGGTCAGGTCGGTAATCTTTTCCGCCAACTGGAACGACAACGGGTGGCCGTATTGGAAGCCTGGCGAGTAATCGAGGGTGCCCAACTGTTTGGCCACCGCTTCCTGGATTTCCTTGCGGGTGTGCCCGGCGCCGCAGGTCCACAGACCGGACAGCGAGTCATAAACCTTGCGGCCTTTATCGTCGATCAGCCAGCTGCCTTCGGCACCAACGATCAGACGCGGGTCGCGCTGGAAGTTACGGTTGGCGGTGTAGGGCATCCAGTGAGCATCGAGCTTCAGCTGGCTGGCCAGGGAAGTCGGGGCGTTTTCAGGCAAGTTCATGAGCGAAACCTCGCAGGGCGATAAGCGGCGTGGAGTTGAAAGCGTTCTTGCAGCTAAATTGCCACGGCGATAAAGTCGGTGAAATGCAACACTTCTAACGTTCAGTCAGGCCATCACTAAACTATCGAGTAACATGTATGTCCAGCCGCCGCCCCGATCCGCTTGCACAAGTCAGCGACTTTGATATCCGCCTGCTGCGGATCTTTCGCAGTGTGGTCGAATGCGGCGGCTTCTCTGCGGCAGAAAGCGTGCTGGGCATCGGTCGCTCGGCCATCAGCCAGCAAATGAGCGACCTGGAGCAGCGGCTCGGCCTGCGCCTGTGCCAGCGTGGGCGTGCCGGTTTTTCCCTGACCGAAGAAGGCCGCGAGGTCTACCAGTCGGCCTTGCAATTGTTGAGCGCGCTGGAAAGTTTCCGCACCGAGGTCAATGGCCTGCACCAGCACTTGCGAGGCGAACTGACCATCGGCCTGACCGACAACCTGGTCACCCTGCCCCACATGCGCATCACCCACGCCCTCGCACAATTGAAGGAGCGCGGCCCGGACGTGCAGATCCAGATCCGCATGATCGCCCCCAATGAAGTCGAGCAAGGTGTGCTCGACGGTCGCCTGCATGTCGGCGTGGTGCCGCAGGCCAGTGCCCTCTCCGGGCTGGAATATCAACCGCTGTATAGCGAGCGTTCGCTGCTGTATTGCGCGGTTGGTCACCCCTTGTTTTATGTCGATGACAAACAACTGGACGACGAACGCCTCAACAGCCAGGACGCCATCGCGCCGACGTTCCGTTTGCCGGCGGAGATCCAGGCCCACTACCAGGCCCTCAATTGCACCGCCAGTGCGTCGGACCGTGAAGGCATGGCTTTCCTGATTCTGACCGGGCGCTACATCGGTTACCTGCCAGACCATTATGCGAGTCTGTGGGTGCAACAGGGCCGGCTGCGGGCGCTGAAACCCACGGTGCGTTTCTATGATTTGAGCCTGGCTTCGGTCACGCGCAAGGGTCGGCGCCCGCACCTGGTGCTGGAGAGTTTTCTCGAAAGCCTGGCCGCCACGCGCTGAGCCTTGCAGGAGCGAGCCTGCTCGCGATGGGCGTCAACGATAACGCTGGGGGGCCTGACAGCCAGCGGTGCTCTGAGGTTCATCGCGAGCGGGCTCGCTCCTACAGGGGATTGTGGTGTTTTCGGATTTATTGCATGTTGCAAGAGGGTGCGTTATCAACGCATTGGCCGCCCCACCCACTTGCCCGGAAGTGCCCATGACCTTTGAAGTCCCAGCCCATGGCGGCAAACCCGCCAGCCGCATTCGTCAGAAAAACGAAGAGGCCATCATCAAAGCCGCCGAAGACGAGTTCGCCCGTCACGGGTTCAAAGGCACCAGCATGAACACCATCGCCCAGAATGCCGGCTTGCCCAAGGCGAACCTGCATTACTACTTCACCAACAAACTCGGTTTGTACGTGGCGGTGCTGAGCAACATCATCGAATTATGGGACAGCACCTTCAACACACTGACGGCCGAGGACGATCCTGCCGAGGCATTGACCCGCTACATCCGCGCGAAGATGGAATTTTCCCGACGCCAACCACAAGCCTCGCGAATCTTCGCCATGGAAGTCATCAGCGGCGGCGAATGCCTGACCGAGTATTTCAACCAGGACTACCGCACCTGGTTCCAGGGTCGCGCCGGTGTGTTCCAGGCCTGGATCGATGCCGGTAAAATGGACCCGGTCGACCCGGTGCACCTGATCTTCCTGTTGTGGGGCAGCACCCAGCACTACGCCGACTTCGCCACGCAGATCTGCCGCGTCACCGGGCGCTCCAGGCTGACCAAACAAGACATGGAAGACGCCGGCAACAACCTGATCCACATCATTCTCAAGGGCTGCGGCCTGACACCTGCCATCTAAGTACCTATGCCCTTTACCCTCAGCGGTTTTTGCGAATACCGCGAAGAGATTCGCAAAAGCCGCTTCATCACCTTCGCGGCGCCCATCTCCAGCCCGGCCGAGGCCCAGGCGTTCATCGAGCAGCACAGCGACTTGAATGCCTCGCACAATTGCTGGGCGTGGAAGCTCGGCGATCAGTATCGCAGCACCGACGATGGCGAGCCTGGCGGTACGGCGGGCCGACCGATCCTGGCGGCGATCGACGCGCAGGATTGCGATCAGGTCGCGGTGCTGGTGATTCGCTGGTATGGCGGCATTCAACTGGGCACCGGCGGTCTGGCGCGGGCCTATGGAGGGGGCGCCAACAAATGTCTGCAAGCGGCGCCGAAGATCGAGCTGATCAGCCGGGTGGCGCTGCGCTGCGCCTGTGGATTTGCCGAGTTGGCACTGGTGAAGCTTCGGGTAGCAGAAGCTGACGGGCTGGTTGTAGAGGAAGCGTTTACCGCCAATGGTGTCGAGTTGCAGTTAGCGGTCGGCGAACAGCAGATAAAAAGGTTGCAGACGCATCTGGCGGATTTGAGCCGGGGGCGGATCGTTTTAGAGCGCTAGAAAATCAAACGATCGCAGCCGGCGGCAGCTCCAACAGGGTCGCGTTCTTTTGGGGCGCCGCGAATTTCCACATATTCCATATTTGCCCACATCTACTGTGCACCCGACTGTGGATAACCTGAGCACATTCCGCTGTAACCCTTCTGTCATGCGGCTTTGCGGGCTTTGTTCAATTTTCGTCCAATTGGCTGTCCGGCAACCAAAAGCCGCTTGAAAACAACTAGTTAGAGCGGTTTAGTTCCTTTAGAAGAAAGCCACTCAGTGCTTATGCCCGACATTTGAGCTTGCGCACAAATACTGTGGAGCAATCTGTGGATAACCCGTTCATGTCCCTCCCCGCGCCACAGCAGGCATGGGCTGCAATGATTTGTTCAATTTTTGATCATAAAACAATGGGCAAATCCGGAGCCTGATTAATGGCTCTGCCCTGATGTGGTGCCGACTTTGACCCGCCCCATGGCAAAGTTGTGGGCCCAAGGCCGTGGCTGGCCTACCTTGACCAATTTCCTGACCTAGTGGCCAGAAAATTGCTTTATCCACAGGCACAAGTCCAACCGCACCGAGCCTGTCATGCCCAATCCCGTTCCAACCGATCCGGTTCCGCGCCTGCAACTGCGCCGAATCAGCAAACGCTACCCCGGTTGCCTGGCCAACGATGCCATCGACCTGAGCATCGCTCCCGGCGAGATCCACGCTCTGCTCGGGGAAAACGGCGCCGGCAAAAGTACCCTGATGAAAATCATCTACGGCGTCACCCAGGCAGACTCGGGGGAAATGATCTGGCAAGGACAGCGGGTGTCCATGCGCAACCCGGCCCAGGCCCGGGGCATGGGAATCGGCATGGTGTTCCAGCATTTTTCGCTGTTCGAAACCCTGAGCGTGGCGCAGAACATCGCCCTGGCCATGGGCACCGCCGCTGGTACGCCAGCGCAACTCGAGCCGAGGATCCGTGAAGTGTCCCGACGCTATGGCATGGCCGTTGAACCTGAACGACTTGTCCACAGCCTGTCCATCGGTGAACGACAACGGGTCGAGATCATTCGCTGCCTGATGCAGGACATTCGCCTGCTGATTCTCGATGAGCCGACCTCGGTGCTGACCCCGCAAGAAGCCGACGAGTTATTCGTCACCTTGCGCCGGCTCGCTGCCGAGGGCTGCAGCATTTTGTTTATCAGTCACAAGCTCGGTGAAGTCCGCGCGTTGTGCCACGGTGCGACGGTGTTGCGCGGTGGTCGGGTGGCCGGGCATTGCGTGCCCGCCGAATGCTCGGATCAGCAATTGGCGCAGTTGATGGTCGGTGAAGCGGCGGCGTTGATCGCCGATTATCCGAAGGTCGCGGGCGCCACCGCGTTTGTGCAGGTTCGCGGATTGTCCTGGAACAACCCGGACCCGTTCGGTTGCTCGCTCAAGGACGTCGACCTTGAAGTACGCAGCGGCGAAATCGTCGGTATCGCCGGGGTCGCGGGAAATGGCCAGGACGAATTGCTGGCCTTGCTCAGCGGCGAAGAACGCTTGCCCCGCGACAACGGCGCAACCATTAGCTTCGACGGCGAAGCGGTCGCCCATTTGCGTCCCGACGCACGTCGCAAGCTCGGGCTGGCCTTCGTTCCAGCTGACCGTCTTGGCCATGGCGCGGTACCGGAATTGAGCCTGGCGGATAACGCACTGCTCACGGCCTTTCAACAAGGTCTGGTCAGCTGCGGGCTGATCCGCAGGGCCAGAGTCGAGGCTCTTGCCGAGGACATCATCCGTCGCTTCGGCGTCAAGACGCCCGGCAGCCAAGCGCCGGCCCGCAGTCTGTCTGGCGGCAACTTGCAGAAGTTCATCCTTGGCCGGGAAATCCTCCAACAACCAAAACTGCTGGTCGCCGCGCACCCGACCTGGGGGGTGGATGTCGGTGCTGCCGCCACTATTCATCGAGCCTTGATCGCCTTGCGCGATGCTGGCGCGGCGATCCTGGTGATCTCCGAAGACCTCGACGAACTGTTCCAGATCAGTGATCGCCTCGGTGCGCTGTGCGGCGGGCGTCTGTCCGCGCTCCAGGCCACCGTCGATACCCGCCTGAGCGATGTCGGTGGCTGGATGGCCGGCCAGTTCGACGCATCCCAATCATCCGCATCCGCAATGCGCTAACGGAGTGTCACATGTTGCTTTCTCTTGAACCCCGTGGCCAACAATCGCGCCTGATGCTGTGGTGCTCGCCGTTGCTGGCGGCTGTCCTGACCCTGGCCTGTGGCTCGCTGCTGTTCATTGCCCTCGGGCATGATCCGCTGCTGACCTTGCATACCTTGCTGATCGCACCGGTCAGCGACCTGTATGGCGTCTCCGAATTGCTGGTCAAATCCTTGCCGATCCTGCTCTGTGCCCTGGGCCTGGCCGTCGCTTACCAGGCGCGGATCTGGAACATCGGCGCCGAAGGCCAACTGCTACTCGGCGCACTGGCCGGCAGCGCTTTGGCGGTGAATATCATCGGCCTGCAAAGCCGCTGGGCGCTGGTCATGATCCTGCTCACCGGCACCCTCGCCGGTGCCGCGTGGGGCGGGCTGACGGCCTGGTTGCGCACACGCTTCAATGCCAATGAAATCCTCACCAGCATCATGCTCAATTACATCGCGTTGAACCTGCTGCTGTACTGCGTGCATGGCCCGCTGAAAGACCCTGCCGGGTTCAACTTCCCCGAGTCGGCCATGTTCGGCGACGCCAGCCGCTTGCCCCTGTTGATGGAGGACGGTCGGGTGCACACGGGGGTGTATTTCGCCCTGCTCGCCCTGGTGGCGGTTTGGGTACTGCTGCAGAAGAGTTTTGTCGGCTTCCAGATCAAAGTGCTCGGTCTGGACAAACGTGCCGCCGGCTTCGTCGGCTTTCGCGAGAAACGCCTGATCTGGCTGGCGCTGTTGATCAGCGGCGGCCTGGCGGGCCTGGCCGGGGTCTGTGAAGTCACCGGCCCCATTGGCCAACTGGTGCCGCAGGTTTCGCCAGGCTACGGCTATGCGGCCATCACCGTGGCGTTTCTCGGGCGCCTCAATCCCATCGGTATTTTGTTTTCCAGCCTGTTGATGGCGCTGCTGTACATCGGCGGCGAGAGCGCGCAAATGACCCTGAATCTACCCCAGGCGATCACGCAATTGTTCCAGGGCATGATGCTGTTCTTCCTGCTCGCCAGTGACGTGCTGATTCTTTACCGACCACGTCTGAACCTGCGCTGGACCCGCCGCGCGCAAGCCACCGCCGTACATGCAGGAGCGCTGTGATGGATATCGATCTGCTAAGCAATATTTTCTTCGCCATGGTCCGTTGCGGTACGCCGTTGCTGCTGGTGGCGTTGGGCGAACTGATCTGCGAGAAAAGTGGCGTCCTCAACCTCGGCCAGGAGGGCATGATGCTGTTTGGCGCGGTAATTGGTTTTATCGTCGCCTTCAACAGCGGCAACCTGTGGCTCGGCGTGCTGCTGGCGATGCTGGCCGGAATGCTGTTGTCGGCATTGTTCGCCTTGGTGGCGTTGGTGTTCAACGCCAATCAGGTAGCCAGCGGATTGGCCCTGACGATTTTTGGCGTTGGTCTGTCGACCTTTGTCGGGGCGGCGTGGGTCGGTAAACCGCTGGCCGGTTTCGAACCGCTGGCGATTCCGTATCTGAGCGGGATTCCGTTGCTGGGGCGAATGCTGTTTGCCCAGGACTTGCTGGTGTATCTGTCCTTCGCGTTGTTCGCGTTGGTGGCCTGGACGATTCTGAAGACTCGCGTCGGGCTGATCATCCAGGCCGTCGGCGAAAACCCGGATGCGGCCAGCGCCATGGGGCTTCCGGTTTTGACCGTGCGCACGTTGGCGGTGCTGTTCGGTGGTGCGATGGCGGGCTTGGCCGGGGCCTATCTGTCCCTGGCCTATACACCGATGTGGGCCGAGAACATGAGCGCCGGACGTGGCTGGATCGCCCTGGCACTGGTGGTGTTTGCCAGCTGGCGGGTGTGGCGGCTGCTGCTTGGGGCTTACCTGTTCGGGCTGGCCAGCATCCTGCATCTGGTAGCGCAGGGACTGGGGCTGGCAATCCCGTCGAGCCTGCTGGCAATGCTGCCGTATGTCGCGACCATCGTGGTGCTGGTGCTGCTGTCCCGGGATGCGCTGCGAACGCGGCTGTACGCGCCGGTGTCGTTGGGGCAGCCGTGGCAGGCGGGGCATTAGTCGGCGACTATAATGGCCTCTAGCACGAGTCTCAACATTCAAGGAGGCCACTCATGTCCACAACAAAAACCGCGCTCATCATCGGCGCCTCCCGCGGGCTGGGCCTGGGTCTGGTGAAAACCTTGCTGGCCGACGGCTGGCAAGTTACCGCCACCGTGCGTAACCCACAGAACGCCGAAGCCTTGAAGGACCTGGGCAAGGTACAGATCGAGAAGCTCGACATGGATGATCAGCGAGCAGTGCTCGAACTGAGCCAGAAGCTCAAGGGAGGTGTATTTGACCTGTTGTTCGTCAACGCCGGGGTCAAAGGCCCGCAGGTTCAGACACCCAATGGCGGTGCGACAATCGCCGACGTCGGTCAGCTGTTTTTCACCAACGCGGTGGCCCCGATCAATCTGGCTGAACGTTTTATCGGGCGGATCCGGCCGGACACCGGCGTGCTGGCGTTCATGAGTTCGGTACTGGGCAGCGTGACCATGCCCGACTCACCCGATCTTGCCCTGTACAAGGCCAGTAAGGCGGCGCTGAACTCCATGACCAGCAGCTTCGTCACGCAGTTGGGCGAAACCGGGCTCACCGTGCTGTCGCTGCACCCGGGCTGGGTGAAGACCGACATGGGGGGTGAAGGTGCCGATATCGATGTGCAAACGAGTACACGTGGTTTGGTCGATCAGGTGAATGCGTACGTCGGCAAGGGTGGGCATCACTTCATCAATTACAAAGGCGAAACCATTCCCTGGTAACACCACCGCCCCCCCCTGTAGGAGCGAGCGTGCTCGCGATGGGCGTCAACGATAACGCTGGGAGCCTGACACCCCGCGGTGTTCTCAGGTCCATCGTCGGAACGCCGCCCGGAGCATGCTCGCTCCTACAGGGGGATTGCGCCGCCCGGTCGGGCCGGGCTTGCCCGCCGGGGCGTTTTGATCGAAACTGCGCGCCTCGCCTCCCCCGGCGAACCTGGATCAGCAGACAGGGCAACACTGAGCTGGCAACCCTGAACCCAACTTTCAGAGGAGCCGGCCAACATGCCTGCGACCCGTACCTGGTTAAAAAACCCCCTCGCCATTTTCACGGCCAACGGTCTCGATGCCCGTGGCGGTCTGGTGCTGCAAGACGGATTGATCGTCGAAGTGCTCAGCGCCGGCCAGCAACCTTCAGCACCTTGCACTGAAGTCTTCGATGCCCGTGAGCATGTGATCCTGCCGGGGCTGATCAACACCCACCACCACTTCTATCAGACCCTGACCCGCGCCTGGGCGCCGGTGGTTAACCAACCATTGTTCCCTTGGCTGAAAACCCTGTACCCGGTCTGGGCACGCCTGACTCCGCAAAAGCTCGCCCTCGCTACCAAGGTCGCACTGGCCGAGTTGCTGCTGTCCGGTTGCACCACGGCGGCCGATCACCATTACCTGTTTCCTGAAGGCCTGGAAAATGCAATCGACGTGCAAGTCGAAAGCGTTCGCGAACTGGGCATGCGCGCCATGCTCACCCGCGGCTCCATGAGCCTGGGCGAGAAGGACGGTGGCCTGCCGCCGCAACAGACGGTGCAGGAAGGCGAAGTCATTCTCGCCGACAGCCAGCGCTTGATCGCCGAATACCACGAACGCGGTGACGGCGCGCAAATCCAGATCGCCCTGGCGCCCTGCTCGCCGTTCTCGGTGACACCGGAAATCATGTCGGCCAGCGCCGAGCTGGCGAACAAACTCGATGTACGCCTGCATACCCATCTGGCGGAAACCCTCGACGAAGAAGACTTCTGCCTGCAACGCTTCGGCCTGCGTACCGTGGATTATCTGGACAGCGTCGGCTGGCTCGGCCCGCGCACCTGGCTAGCCCATGGTATTCACTTCAACCCGGATGAAATCGCCCGTCTCGGCGCAGCCGGCACCGGTATCTGCCATTGCCCGAGTTCGAACATGCGCCTGGCTTCCGGTATCTGCCCAAGCATCGATTTGACCGATGCCGGCGCCCTGCTTGGCCTGGGTGTGGACGGCTCGGCTTCCAACGATGCCTCGAACATGATGCTCGAAACCCGTCAGGCCCTGTACATCCAGCGCCTGCGTTATGGCGCCGAGAAAATCACCCCGGAACGCGTACTGGGTTGGGCCACCAAAGGTTCGGCCAGTCTGCTGGGGCGTACCGATATCGGTGAGATCGCGGTGGGCAAACAGGCTGACCTGGCCCTGTTCAAACTCGACGAACTGCGTTTCTCCGGCAGCCACGATCCAGTGTCGGCACTCTTGCTGTGCGGCGCCGACCGCGCGGATCGGGTGATGGTCGGTGGCAAGTGGCGGGTGATCGACGGTCAGGTCGAGGGGCTGGATCTGAAAGGGTTGATTGCCGATCACAGCCAGGCGGCTCGCCAGCTTATTGCCGGGGTCTGACCAACCACCATCCCTGTGGGAGCAAGCCCGCTCCCACAAGGGTCTTGCGGTGTTTTTAGAGGCCCAGCAGCGACAACATGATAAATGTCGCAAACAGCACAAAATGGGTCATGCCTTCGATGGCGTTGGTTTCGCCATCGTTGAGGTTGATGGCGCTGACGATCAGGGTGATGAAGATCATCACGGTCTGCACCGGGGTCATCGCCATCTGGAATGGCTGGCCGGTGTAGAGCGCCATCGCTTCCATCACCGGCACCGTCAGGATCACCGTCGACAACGACGCGCCCATGGCGATGTTGACCACCGACTGCATGCGATTGGCCAGCGCCGCCCGCAGTGCCGTCAGAATCTCCGGTGCCGCCGAGATCGCCGCCACCAGGATCGCCGTGATCACCGGCGGCGCACCCGTACCTTCCAGGCCCAGATCGAGAGTCTTGGACATCACCTCGGCCAGCACACCAATCACCACCACGCCGAACACCAGGGTCGCAATGCTCAGCGCCATATTGATCGGCTGCGGCTCTTCGCCGGGCTCCTTCCTGCGGCGTTTTTCCGGGTAGCTGTAGCTGAAAAAGTAACTGTGCGGCCCGACCTGCATGCGCAGGAACAAGGCATAAAGCACCACCATCGCGCCGATGGTAAAGGCCGAATAGATCTTCCAGTTGGCTTCGGGAATGAACTCCGGCACCACCATCGACACGCCCATGGCGGTGAGGATCATCACGCTGTAGCTGCGGGCCGAATCGTCGTTGTAGGACTGCTCGCCGTGTTTGAGCCCGCCCATCAGCGCGGCGAGTCCGAGGATGCCATTGATGTCGAGCATCACCGCCGAGTAAATCGTGTCGCGCACCAGTGTCGCTGACGCTTCATTGCTCATCATGATCGCCAGGATCACCACCTCCACCAGCACTGCGGCCAGAGTCAGGATCATCGTGCCATAGGGGTCTCCGACTTTTTCCGCCAGCAGTTCGGCTTGATGGGCGACGCGCATGGAGGCGGCAACGATGAACGCGATCAGCACCAGGCCGCTGATCAGCGCAACGAGCTGCCCGCTGTGCAGCATCCAGTGCTCCAGCGCGAAGGCAACGACGGCAGCGATCAGCGCCAGTAGCAGAAAGGTTTCTTGCTTGAGCACAGTAAGCATGGCGGGCCTTTTGCCGAGGGGGGGCGGATGACTTAACTGACTGCACGATGGCGCTAATGGTTCGTTACACCTTAGTGCACCACGGGCAGGCAGGAAGATGCATCGGCGCACCGAAGTACGCCATCGCTGGCAAGCCAGCGCCTACAAGGTGAACGGCGATCCGGCTTTTGCAGGAGCCGGCTTGCCGACGATAGGGCCATTCCAAACACCGGCCCCCCTTGAATCTTCGGTTTTGTTGTCCTGTTGGTCAGCAATTTGCATTGCCCTGTGCAAGCCCAAGTGCCCAGCCAATCCAAACAACAACATGGAGTTTCATTCATGCATAAACGTCCATTGAAGAAGCTGCTTTGCGCCGTGACCGCGGCCATCGGCCTGAGCGTCGGCCTGACCGCCAGTGCCAACGACCCGCTGAAAGTCGGCTTCGTCTATATCGGTCCGATCGGTGACCATGGCTGGACGTATCAGCATGAACAGGGGCGCAAGGAACTGGCGGATAAATTCGGTGCGCAGATCACCACCAACTACGTGGAGAACGTCGCCGAGGGTGCCGACGCCGAGCGGGTGATCCGCAACATGGCCAAGGACAAATACGACCTGATCTTCACGACCTCCTTCGGCTACATGAACCCGACCCTGAAAGTCGCCAAACAGTTTCCCAAGGTGACCTTCGAACACGCCACCGGCTACAAGCAGGACAAGAACCTCGGCACTTACCTTGCGCGCACCTATGAAGGTCGCTACGTCGGCGGCTTCCTCGCGGCGAAGATGACCAAGACCAAGAAGGTCGGCTACGTCGCCTCGTTCCCGATCCCGGAAGTGATCCGCGACATCAACGCCATCCAGCTGGCCTTGAACAAGTACAACCCCGGCACCGAAATCAAGGTGGTGTGGGTCAACTCCTGGTTCGATCCGGGCAAGGAAGCCGACGCCGCCAATGCCCTGATTGATCAGGGCGTGGACGTGGTGTTCCAGCACACCGACAGCCCGGCACCGATCCAGGCAGCCGAACGTCGCGGCGTGTATGCCGTGGGCTACGCTTCGGACATGGCGCACTTCGGGCCGAAAGCGGTGCTCACCTCCATCGTCAACGATTGGGGCCCGCACTACATCCAGGCGACGCAAAGCGTGCTCGACCATGACTGGAAACCGCAGGACTACTGGGGCGGGTTGAAGGAAGGCACCGTTGAACTGCCCATCAGCGACCTGGTGCCAGCGGCAGTGAAGAGCGAAGCCGAGCAGCTCATTGCCGACATCAAGAGCGGTACGCTGCAGCCGTTCACCGGGCCGATCAAGGATCAGGCCGGCACCGAGAAAATCCCGACGGGTGTGAGTGCAACCATGGCGGAACTGGCGTCGATGAACTACTACGTCGAAGGCATGAAGGCCGAGATGCCCAAGTAAACACCGCCACCTGTACCTGTACCTGTACCTGTAGGAGCGAGCATGCTCGCGATGGACTCAAGAACACCGCGGGGAACCAGACTCCCCCGCGTTATCGTTAACGACCATCGCGAGCATGCTCGCTCCTACAGGGATTTTCAGCGTTCTTAAGGGTTTTGTATGAACAGCCTTCCCGTCATCGACATCAGCCCGCTTTACAGCGACGATCAGAATGCCTGGTCCGCCGTGGCGAACCAGATCGACCAAGCCTGCCGCGAATGGGGCTTTTTCTATATCAAGGGTCACCCGATTTCCGTCGAGCGTATCGATGCCGTGCTCGACAGCGCCCAACGCTTCTTCGACCAGCCTGCCGCCGAGAAGCTGAAGATCGATATCACCCAGACCCGCCACCATCGCGGTTACGGCGCAATAGCTACTGAACAACTCGATCCGAGCAAACCCAGCGACCTGAAAGAAACCTTCGACATGGGCCTGCACCTGCCGGCCGACCACCCGCAAGTGCTGCTGGAAAAACCCTTGCGCGGGCCCAATCGCCATCCGTCGCTACCCGGCTGGGAGGCGCTGATGGAGCAACATTACGTCGACATGCAGGCGCTCGCGCAAACCCTGTTGCGCGCAATGACCCTGGCGTTGGGGATCGAGCAGGATTTCTTCGATACACGCTTCAGTGAGCCGGTCAGTGTGCTGCGCATGATTCACTACCCGCCACGCCACACCGCCAGCTCCGAAGAGCAGCAAGGCGCCGGCGCCCACACTGATTATGGCTGCATCACCCTGCTTTATCAGGATGCCGCCGGCGGCCTGCAAGTGCGCAACGTCAAAGGCGAATGGATCGACGCGCCACCGATCGACGGCACCTTCGTGGTCAACCTTGGCGACATGATGGCGCGCTGGAGCAACGACCGTTACCTGTCGACGCCGCACCGGGTGATCAGCCCGCAGGGTGTGGATCGCTATTCGATACCGTTCTTCGCCGAGCCGCATCCGGACACCCGCATCGAATGCCTCCCCGGCTGCCAGGATGAACAGCACCCGGCCAAGTATCCGCCGACCACCTGCGCCGAATTCCTGCTCTCGCGTTTCGCCGATACCTACGCCTATCGAAGGGAGCTCGAAGCCGGTTGATCGACCTGCTGGTCAGGTTTTACCAAATGTTGCTGCGAGCATCTGTAGAATGGCGGGCATTGCACCTGATGAGAAAAGAATTATGTACGACTGGCTGAACGCCCTGCCCAAGGCAGAACTGCACCTGCACCTGGAGGGCTCGCTGGAGCCTGAGTTGCTGTTCGCCTTGGCCGAGCGCAACAAGATCGCCCTGCCGTGGAGCGATGTTGAAACCCTGCGCAAGGCTTACGCCTTCAACAACCTGCAAGAGTTTCTCGACCTGTACTACCAGGGCGCTGACGTGTTGCGCACCTCCCAGGATTTCTACGACCTGACCTGGGCCTATTTGCTGCGCTGCAAAGAACAGAACGTGATTCACACCGAACCGTTCTTCGACCCGCAGACCCACACCGACCGTGGCATCCCGTTCGAGGTGGTACTCAACGGCATCGCTGCCGCACTCAAAGATGGCGAGCAACAACTGGGTATCACCAGTGGTTTGATCCTCAGCTTCCTGCGTCACCTGAGCGAAGAACAGGCCGAGAAAACCCTCGACCAGGCGCTGCCGTTCCGCGATGCCTTTGTCGCCGTCGGCCTGGACAGCTCCGAAATGGGCCACCCGCCGAGCAAATTCCAGCGCGTGTTCGATCGCGCCCGCCATGAAGGTTTTCTGACCGTCGCCCACGCCGGTGAAGAAGGCCCGCCCGAGTACATCTGGGAAGCCCTCGACCTGCTGAAAATCCAGCGCATCGACCATGGCGTACGCGCCATCGAAGACGAACGCCTGATGCAACGCATCATCGACGAACAGATCCCGCTGACCGTGTGCCCGCTGTCGAACACCAAACTTTGCGTGTTCGATCACATGTCGCAGCACAACATCCTCGACATGCTGGAACGTGGTGTGAAGGTCACGGTGAACTCCGATGATCCGGCGTACTTCGGCGGCTATGTCACCGAAAACTTCCATGCGCTGCACACGCATCTGGGCATGACCCAGGACCAGGCCACTCGCCTGGCGCAGAACAGCCTGGATGCGCGGTTGATCAAACCGTAAGTGACCGAAGTACAGATGCAGGAGCGACAATGAGTCGCCCTGCATCTTTGGCGTACTAGAGCGCAAGTTCCAGCTCGGCTTCCCTGACAAACCGTTGGATTTCACGCTGCCCGGCGACGCTCACCTGCAAGGCTCGCGAATCGCCGTGCAAACTCAGCCAGCCCGACTGCATGAACAATTGCAGCAAGGCCGCGCCAAGCGAGCCGCCCATGTGCGGGCGTCTTTCACTCCAGTCAGGACATGCGCAGCAAATACTGCCGTTGCGATGGGCCAGTGCCTGGATGAACACACCCCGTGCCGCCAGCCCGGTCGCGCCCTTATGCGTCACACTCACTCGCTGATCGAACTGCTCGATCCAGCCCGCATCCAGCAGACGCTGGTACAGCTCCGCCGCCAGGGTGCCTCCAAGGTGATCGTCGCACAGACGTGCGCGCAGCAATGACGAAGGTTTCGCCTGGGGCTTGTACAGGGGCGCAGTACGCTTGAAGACGGCCGGAATATCCCGGGGCGCGCTGGCGATGCTTGCACTGGCCAGCGCTTCGATTGCCGCCCCCACTTCCGGCGCCGCCAGGCGGAAAAAGCGTTTGCGCCCGCGGCTTTCGACTTTCAACAGACCACCAGCGGACAAGCGTCCCAGGTGTGCACTGGCCGAAGATGGTGACAGGCCCGCCAGCAATGCCAGCTCTTCGGTTGCTCGAGCCGAGCCATCCATCAAGGCCCACATCATCGCACTGCGCTTTGGCTCAGCCAGCAATGTGGCTATCTGGCTGATGCAAGGTGCATGTTCCATGTATTCACTCCCTGTTGAATCGTTCCGTCTACTGCCCGCAGACATCTGCTGATGTACCGCCGGCCGTGGCGCTGAAGACGTCTTGAGTCTGGCGACCCAATGACAAGCCGCCGATCTGTAGATGAGGCACACGATAGTGTATGCAGATTAGTCGTCTGCTCCCGCCCGACGCCAACCCCAGGTGCTGATAGGTTCTGAGAGAAATTTCTCTTTTTTCGTGCGACTAATGATCGATCTTCGATAAACCCGGAAATTGACTACTCAACCCGGCGCATCGGCTGGCGAGCATTTCACGCAAAAGGTTCACCGGCTTACTCAATTGCGCCCGATGGGCACACAGCAGATTCAGCGGTGCGCGCTCACACAGCAACTCCGGCATCAGTATTTTCAAACGACCGGCGAGCACATCGGCGGCGACATCAAGCCACGACTTGTAAGCGATCCCTGCACCCGCCACGGCCCACAACCGCACGACGTCGGCATCGTCGCTGAAGCGATCACCGTTGACGGTCAGGCCGACCTGGCGTTTGCCATCGTGGAAACTCCAGTGGTCGTGGACCCGGCTGCCGAGCATGTACAACAAGCAGTTGTGCTGCGCCAATTGCTCCAGTTGCCGTGGCTCGCCATGCCTGGCCAGATAATCCGGGGAAGCACAGAGTACACGGCGGTTGTGCGTGGCGATGGGCAGCGCCACCAGGCTGGAATCCTCCGGTTCGCCGTAACGCAAGGCAATGTCCACCGGCTGGCGGAACAGGTCGGCAATGCGGTCACCCAGCAGCAAGCGCACGGTGAGTTTCGGATGCTCGCGCTGAAATGCGTCAAGCCACGGCAGCAGCAGATTGCGCCCGAAGTCCGAGGGTGCCGACAGCTGAAGAATCCCGCTGACCTGATCCTGGCCGCTGGCCAACAGGCGTCGACCTTCATCGAGATTGCTCAAGGCCGCGCGAGCGTACTCAAGAAATCCCTCGCCCTCGGCAGTCAGGCGCAGGCTGCGAGTGGAGCGGGCGAGCAAGCGCGCCCCGAGTTGCTGCTCGATACGCTTGAGCGCCGCACTGGCCACCGCCGCCGACATGTCCATGCCACGCGCGGCCGCCGACAGGCTACCCAGGTCCGCCGCCCGGACAAATAGCTGCAAGTCATCGAAACGCAACATCTCAAGCTCCGATTATCAAAAAAATATTGAAAGAGACTGCTCTTGTAGCCGGTTTTATCTTCGCAAGAAATAGCCAATCATCTGTCCCATCCCGTCTTACCTTTATTTGTGTTCCAGGAGCCCTACATGAAAGCCGTTGCCTACTACTCGTCTTTGCCAATCAGCGACGACAATGCCCTGCAGGACATTGAACTGCCCGAGCCGGTAGCCGGCCCCCGCGATCTCTTGGTGGAAGTCAAAGCCATTTCGGTCAACCCGGTGGATACCAAGGTGCGTCAGAATGTGCAGCCTGAAGGTGGCGCGGCGAAAGTGCTGGGCTGGGACGTGGCTGGCGTGGTCAAGGCCGTTGGCAGTGAAGTGTCGCTGTTCAAGGCTGGCGACAAGGTGTTCTACGCCGGCTCCATCGCCCGGGCAGGCGCCAACAGTGAGCTGCATGTGGTGGATGAGCGCATTGTCGGGCATATGCCCCGCACGCTCGATTTCGCCGAAGCCGCTGCACTGCCGCTCACCGCAATCACTGCCTGGGAGCTACTGTTCGAACGCCTGCAAGTGCGCGAAGGCAACGTCGACGAAGGTCAGAGTTTGCTGATCGTCGGTGCAGCCGGTGGCGTGGGTTCGATCCTGACGCAACTGGCCAGCCAGCTCACCGGTCTGAAAGTCATCGGCAGCGCTTCGCGTGCGCAGACCCAGAGCTGGGTAAAAGAACTGGGCGCCGACCTGGTGATCGACCATAGCCAGCCATTGAGTGAAGAACTCAAGCGTGCAGGCCTGGATCAGGTGACCCATGTCGCCAGCCTGACCCAGACTGACCAGCACCTCGATCAACTGGTCGAAGCCTTGGCCCCTCAAGGCAAGCTGGCTCTGATCGATGATCCCAAGTCGCTGGACGTGGTTAAGCTCAAGCGCAAGAGCCTGTCGCTGCACTGGGAATTCATGTACACCCGCTCGCTGTTTGAAACCGCCGACATGATCGAGCAGCACAACTTGCTCAATCGCGTCGCCGGACTGATTGACGCCGGCACCCTGAAAACCACGGTTGGCGAACACTTCGGCACCATCAACGCAGCCAACCTGCGCCGTGCCCATGCACTGCTGGAAAGCGGCAAGGCCAAGGGCAAGATTGTGCTGGAAGGGTTCTGAGCTCAATCGCCCTGCAAGGAGATACCGCGCACAATCAGGAAACCGGGAGGTAGAGCCTCTCCCTCCCGGAGCCCCGAGGCTCTGATTATTTTTGTTACACACCGTCAGTCCGACAGTTGACCCTTGTCACAAAAGCGCTCGTATAGAGGACTACAATCGAATCTCCTGTGAGGCAACCTTTTGCATGACGTCTTTTACAAGAGGAGATCAGCTGTGAAGATCCTGATAAAAGAACTGGCAAAATCCCAGTGGCAAGTCAATCTTGACCAGCATGCCGTGACTTTCCGTAGCGAAGCGGAAGCCCGTGCTTTTACCCGCACCCTGGAAGCACGTATCCAGGCACCCCACCAGATTCCCCTCCTCTATCCGCAGCGTGCTGCTGGCTGAGCCTCACCTCAAGCCTGGGCCTTCTGCAATACCCGGGTATTCTGCAAACGCTGGGTGAGCATCGCCACACTCACCACCAGAACGCCGCACAGGCTGATGACCATGGCCATCGGCATGGCGCTGCCGTCGTGCAACACGCCTACCAGCGCGGCAGCACCTGCCGCCACGCTGAATTGCAGGCAGCCCAGCATGGCCGAAGCGCTGCCGGCGCGTGCCCCCTGGCCGCTCATCGCACAGGCCGAGGCGTTGGGAAGAATGCAACCGAGACTGGCGATACAGACGAACAACGGAATCAGCAGTGGCCACAGTTTTTCGGTTTGCAGCGAGCTGACCGCGAACAACGTCAGGCCGGCCGCCAGATAAATCCACACCGCACGCGCCAGCAAAAAAGCCGGGCCACGTTTTGCCAGTAACCGCGCGTTGATCTGCGAGACCAGAATCAATCCTGCCGCGTTGATGCCGAACAGCCAGCCGAAGTGCTCGGCGGGAACGCCATAAAGCTTGATAAAGACAAACGGTGATCCAGCGATGTAGGCAAACATCCCGGCAATGGCAATGCCTCCGGTCATGGCGTGGCCGAGGAACACCGGGTCAGCCAATAGCCGACCGTACTGGCGCAACGCCCCCGAGAGTGGTTGACGCGGCACATGGGCCGGCAAACTCTCCGGCAATCCGAAGGCCACGGCCAAGCCCGCCAATGCACTGAACCCGCTCAGGGCGAGGAAGATCGATTGCCAACCGGTGGTGTTGACCAACAGCCCGCCGAGCATCGGCGCGAGAATCGGTGCCAGCCCCATCACCAATATCAGTTGCGAAAAGACTTTTGCCGCCCCCACTGCATCGCATTTGTCGCTGACCACCGCCCGGGAGATCACCATTCCCGCACACCCGCCCAGTGCCTGGACAAAACGTGCGCCGATCAGCCACTCCAGGTTCGGTGCATAAGCACACGCCAGAGAAGCAACGGTGAACAGGCCGACCCCCGTCAGAAGTGGAATGCGTCGGCCGAAACGATCCGCTACCGGGCCGTAGGCAAGCTGACCGATGGACAAGCCGAGGAAGTACGCCGCCAGCGTCAACTGAACGTGCTGTTCGTCCGTGGCGAACGCCAGCGCCATGGCCGGAAACGCCGGCAGATAGAAGTCGATCGCCAGTGGACCGAAAGCGCTCAAGGCGCCGAGAATCAGAATGGTGCGAAAGTTCATCAGGCATCCAGAGGGGCAAGAGTCGGCAGCCCGACAGTCTAGCCGCCCATGGACGCCTTGAACATTCCGATAGCTCGCTAACTATCAAAAATCAGACCAACTGGATGCCATAGCCTTCTTCGCGAATCGCCTCCATAACCTGTTGCGCCGTCAAGGCACTCTCGACACCCACCTCCCTGGCAGCCAGATCGACGCGCACGCTGGCCGCCGGATCTTTAGCCTGCACTGCCTGGGTGATGGCCTTGACGCAATGACCACAGGACATGCCTTCAACATTGAAAACCTGCATGGAATGACTCCTTTGATGAGGGTTGAGTAAAGTCTCGGGCTTGCCACCATGGCAAGGTCAAGTTCTGCAGCTATCTGCCGGGCTGGCAATCGACGTCGCGCTCGGCCAAGCTGCGTCCATCAATGACTCGAACTCAGGAGATTCAGCCATGCGCTGGTCAGCTTTCAGCCTGTTTGGCTTCCTCAGCCTTTTCGCCGCCCTGCCCTCGGCCCATGCCAACGGGGAGGATTACGGCGTGCTGGTGATTTCCCGCGAGCGCCTGGAAGTCGCAACTTCCTGCGAGATCGGCGTGTACATCCAGGATCAACTGGCGGCGCGTCTGTTTCAGGAACAGAGCACTTCGTTCAACCTGCCGCCGGGCAATGTGTCGCTGCGTCTCAAGCTGCTGCCGGGGCAAACGCCGGGCTGCAACCCGGGCATGCTCGCCCCGGGCTCACAGCAGATTTCGCTCAAGGCCGGGGATGTGCTCAAGTACCGGATCGCGATGACGCAGGAAGGGATGTATCTCAAGCGTGCTGACCTCGGATATTGAGCCCGATCCCCTGTAGGAGCGAGCATGCTCGCTCCTACAGGGGTTCTGCGGTGAATATTGATTGGTGCTTGACCTTGCCAGCATGGCAAGGTTGATCCTGTGGTTATCTACTACAGGGAGCGTGACCGATGTCCGAATCCACCACCTTCGACCTACCAATTGCCGGCATGACCTGCGCCAGTTGTGCCGGACGTGTCGAGCGAGCATTGAGCAAAGTCAGTGGCGCCAGTACGGTCAGCGTCAATCTCGCCACTGAGCAGGCCCGGGTCCAGGCACCCGGCGACAGCCTGCCGGCCTTGATGGACGCCGTGGAAAAGGCCGGCTATAGCGTGCCGCAGCAGACCCTTGAATTGAACATCGCCGGCATGACCTGTGCCTCCTGTGTCGGTCGGGTGGAACGGGCACTGAGCAAAGTGCCGGGGGTAAAGCGCGTCAGCGTCAACCTGGCCAATGAACGCGCGCACCTTGAACTGCTCGGCCAGATCGACGCGCAAATCCTGATCGCGGCCGTCACCCGGGCAGGCTACAGCGCCAGCGTCCAGGAAGCCGGGCATCAACAATCCGACGATCAGCAACGACGCCTGCACCGCGAGCGTTGGGCGTTGATCATGGCTATCGGCCTCGCCTTGCCGCTGGTGTTGCCGATGTTGTTGCAGCCGTTTGGCGTGCACTGGATGCTTCCGGCCTGGGCGCAATTCGCCCTGGCCACGCCGGTGCAATTCATCTTCGGTGCCAGGTTTTACCTCGCCGCGTGGAAAGCCGTGCGTGCCGGTGCCGGTAACATGGATTTGCTGGTCGCGATCGGCACCAGCGCCGGATATGGCTTGAGCCTCTACGAATGGGCCACCGATGCCGGGCGCATGCCGCACCTTTACTTCGAAGCGTCTGCGGTAGTGATCGCCCTGGTGTTGCTGGGCAAATACCTGGAAAGCCGCGCCAAGCGTCAGACCGCCAGCGCAATCCGTGCCCTCGAAGCACTGCGCCCGGAACGGGCCATTCAGGTGATCGATGGTCGCGAGCAAGACGTCGCCATCAGTGCCCTGCGCCTGCATGACCTGGTGCTGGTCAAACCCGGCGAACGCTTCCCTGTGGACGGTGAAGTGGTCGAAGGCCAGAGCCATGCCGACGAAGCGCTGATCAGCGGCGAAAGCCTGCCGGTGCCGAAACAACCGGGTGACAAGGTCACCGGTGGCGCTATCAACGGCGAAGGCCGCTTGCTCGTGCGCACTCAGGCCCTCGGTGCGGAAACGGTGTTGGCACGCATCATCCGCCTGGTGGAAGACGCCCAGGCGGCAAAAGCACCGATCCAGAAACTGGTGGATAAAGTCAGCCAGGTGTTCGTGCCGACAGTACTGGTGATCGCCCTGGCCACCCTGATCGGCTGGTGGCTGTACGGCGCCCCGCTGGAAACCGCGCTGATCAACGCCGTGACGGTGCTGGTGATCGCCTGCCCTTGCGCGCTGGGCCTGGCAACGCCGACGGCGATCATGGCCGGCACCGGGGTGGCGGCGCGGCACGGCATTCTGATCAAGGACGCCGAAGCCCTTGAGCGTGCCCATGAGGTCAGCGCGGTAGTGTTCGACAAGACCGGCACCCTGACCTCGGGGGCGCCACGCATTGCCCATTTGAGCGCCGTCGATGGCGACGAAGCACTCCTGTTGCAACAGGCCGGCGCCCTGCAACGCGGCAGTGAGCATCCGTTGGCGAGGGCCGTGCTGGATGCCTGTGCCGAACGTGGTTTGAACGTGGCCGATGTCAGCGACAGTCAGACCCTGACCGGGCGCGGCATAGCCGGCACTCTTGGGGGGCGGCGACTGGTGTTGGGCAATCGGCGCCTGCTCGAGGAAACGGGTTTGAGCGCAGGGCAATTGGCCGATTCGGCTGCTCCCTGGGAGACCGAAGGCCGCACCCTATCCTGGCTGATCGAGCAAAGCCCCGAGCCACGGGTATTGGGCCTGTTCGCCTTCGGTGACACCCTCAAGCCCGGCGCGCTGCAAGCCGTGCAACAACTCGCTGCACGCCACATCAGCAGCCACCTGCTGACCGGCGATAACCGTGGCAGCGCCAAGGTGGTGGCCGATGCGCTGGGGATTGCCGATGTCTACGCCGAAGTGCTGCCGGCGGACAAAGCCGCGACTGTCACTGCACTGAAAAAAACCGCCGTGGTAGCGATGGTCGGCGACGGTATCAACGACGCTCCTGCGCTGGCTGCCGCGGATATCGGCATTGCCATGGGCGGCGGCACCGACGTGGCCATGCACGCCGCCGGCATTACCCTCATGCGTGGCGATCCACGGTTGGTGCCGGCGGCGCTGGAGATCAGCCGCAAGACCTACGCAAAAATCCGCCAGAATCTGTTCTGGGCATTTGTGTATAACCTGATCGGTATTCCGCTGGCGGTATTCGGTGTGCTTAACCCGGTGCTGGCCGGCGCCGCCATGGCGCTGTCGAGCGTCAGCGTGGTGAGCAATGCGCTACTGTTGAAAACCTGGAAACCCAAGGACCTGGAGGACAACCGATGAACATCGGCCAAGCGGCTCGCCAGAGCGGCCTCACTGCGAAGATGATTCGTTATTACGAGTCTATCGGCCTGCTCAAGGCGGCCCATCGCACCGACAGTGGTTATCGGCTGTACGGCGACGATGACCTGCATACCCTGGCCTTCATCAAGCGCTCACGGGATTTGGGGTTTTCCCTGGAAGAGGTCGGCAAGCTGCTGACCCTCTGGCAAGACCGTCAGCGTGCCAGCGCCGATGTGAAAGCCCTGGCCCGGCAGCACATCGATGAACTGAACCGCAAGATCCGCGAGCTGGGGCAACTGCGCGATACCTTGCAGGACCTGGTTGAGCATTGCCAGGGGGATCATCGGCCGGATTGCCCGATTCTGAAAAATCTTGAGTCGGGGTGTTGTGCGCAACTGATACATGCCTGAACCCACCCCTCACCCCAGCCCTCTCCCGGAGGAAAAGGGCTGGGGTGAGGCGCTTCAAGTAATGAGTTCGACTCAAAGTTTAAGGTTGCAGTGATTCTTGCCAATAACTCGGTCGGCTCCCTCTCCCTCCGGGAGAGGGCTGGGGTGAGGGAAGAATCTGACTGACACCCCACGAAATAACTGACACCCACAAAAAACCCGGCCGAAGCCGGGTTTTTCTTTAGCCCATCACTGCATCCATGGCGGAGGCGGTTCTTCAGTCTTGCCTGGCGGCGCGTCATCAGCCGCGCGCACCGCTTGCTTGCGCTCTTCATCCAGGCGCGCAGCCTCGATTTCACGCATGATCCCGCCGACATCCGCCAGCTCTTCCGGTTCGTCGAACTCCCCGGTCAGGACACTCGCCGGGTGCAAGGTGCCGGCCTCGTACAAGGCCCACATTTCCTTGGCGTACCGGGTCTTTTTCAGCTCCGGGGCAAACCGCCCGAAGTAGGACGCCATGTTGCCGACATCCCGCTCCAGCATGCTGAACGCGTGGTTGTTGCCCGCCGCATCGACCGCTTGGGGCAGGTCGATGATCACAGGCCCCGTAGGCGTCAGCAGCACGTTGAACTCGGACAGGTCGCCGTGCACCAGGCCGGTACACAACATCAGCACGATCTGCGAGATCAGGAACGCGTGATACTCGCGCGCTTGATCCGGTTCCAGTACCACATCGTTCAGGCGCGGCGCGGCATCACCGTATTCGTCGGCCACCAGCTCCATGAGCAGCACGCCTTCGAGGAAATCGAACGGCTTGGGTACCCGCACGCCGGCACTGGCCAGCCTGAATAGCGCCGCCACTTCGGCGTTCTGCCAGGCGTCTTCGGTTTCCTTGCGGCCAAACTTGGAGCCCTTGGCCATCGCCCGGGCCTGACGGCTGTTGCGCACCTTGCGGCCTTCCTGATACTCGGCCGCCTGACGGAAACTGCGTTTATTCGCCTCCTTGTAGACCTTCGCGCAACGTAACTCGTTACCGCAGCGCACCACATAAACAGCTGCTTCTTTACCACTCATGAGTGGGCGCAGCACCTCGTCGACCAGACCGTCCTCGATCAGGGGTTCAATGCGTTTTGGAGTCTTCATCAGCTTTTATTATGGGTCCTTTATTACCAAACACGCGAAAGTCATTCGTTATACGGCAATCCACTCGCCGGGGGGAGGGGTTGCCGACCTAAGACAAGCATTTCCGACACAAGCTGGCAACGCAACTCATCACATAGACAGGATTTTTCCCGGTAATCTTCAATTTCCTTCGACCGCAGCCGAAGCTCTTGGTGACAAAGTGACGTGTCCGACAATCGCGCCAAAACCAGCGATGCCGCACTCAGGACCCGGGGTTGACCAAGAGTGAGGCGTAACTGCTTCGGACAGATCCGCGAGTCGGTGGACGTGATCCGTGATCATGAACACCCAGATCGGCACGGCAGCCGAGCAACAGCATCAAGTGGCCGAAGACATAAACCGGCACATCAGCCAGATCCACAGCGATACACAGTGGGTGGCGGAACTGGCGAACTCGGCGTACCTGGACTCCCAGAGTCTGGCCGGGTTGTCGAATGAGCTCGACGGGTTGATGCGGCGGTTTCGTACCTGATAGTCGGCGAAGAACCTTTAAAAGCCCCCCTCACCCCAGCCCTCTCCCCCAAGGGGAGAGGGGGAAAGGGAGCAGATCTTCAAACTGTTCAAAACCTGAGTTTGACTCAGGCTCTAAGGTCGCCGTACATCGTCCAGACGACTCGGTCAGTCCCCTTTCCCTCCGGAAGAGAGGGAAATCGAGCTGATCCTCATGCAGTTCAAAACCTGAGTTCGATTCAGACTCTCAGGTCGCCGTACATCGTCCAGACAACCCGGTCATTCCCCTCTCCCTTTGGGAAAGAGGGAAATCGAGCTGATCCTCATGCAGTTCAAAACCTGAGTTCACTCAGGCTCTCAGGTCGCTGTATATCGTCCAGMCAACCCRGTCAGTCCCCTCTCCCTTTGGGAAATAGGGAAATCGAGTTGATCCTCATGCAGTTCAAAACCTGAGTTCAACTCAGGCTCTCAGGTCGCTGTATATCGTCCAGACAACCCRGTCAGTCCCCTCTCCCTTTGGGAGAGGGTTAGGGTGAGGGTGGCCCTTGCAGTCAACGCTCAAGTATCGCCGTCACCCCCTGCCCTCCTGCCGCGCAAATCGAAATCAACCCCCGCCCCCTGCCCGCCGCATCCAGCAACTTCGCCAGGTTGGCAACAATGCGCCCACCCGTGGCCGCAAACGGATGCCCTGCCGCCAGGGAACTGCCTTTGACGTTAAGCCGGCTCCGATCAATCGACCCCAATGGCGCATCAAGGCCGAGCCGGGTTTTGCAGTACTCGGGATCCTCCCAGGCCTTCAAGGTGCACAACACCTGCGCGGCGAAAGCTTCGTGGATTTCGTAATAGTCGAAGTCCTGTAGCGTCAGGCCATTGCGCGCCAGCAAGCGTGGTACCGCATAGACCGGCGCCATCAACAAGCCTTCAGCTCCGTTGACGAAATCCACCGCTGCCGCTTCACCGTCGCGCAGGTACGCCAGGATCGGCAAGCCGCGCTCCTTCGCCCATTCCTCACTGCCCAGCAACACCAGAGACGCGCCATCGGTCAGCGGCGTCGAGTTGCCGGCCGTCAGGCTGCCCTTCGCGCTTTTTTCGTAGGCCGGTTTGAGTGCCGCGAGCTTTTCCAAAGTCGAGTCGGGCCGCAGGTTGTTATCGCGGGTAAGCCCCAGAAAGGGGGTCATCAGATCGTTGTGCCAGCCTTCGGCGTAAGACGCCGCCAGTTTCTGATGGCTCTCGAGCGCGAGCCGGTCCTGGTCTTCGCGGGCAATGTTCCAGGTCTGGGCCATCAGTTCGCAGTGCTGGCCCATGGACAAACCGGTGCGTGGCTCACCGTTGCGCGGAAACTCGGGGACCAGATGACGGGGGCGCAATTGCAGGAACGTCTTCAGTTTGTCGCCCGTGGTTTTCACCCGGTTGGCTTGCAGCAGAATCTTGCGCAGGCCTTCGTTGACACTGATCGGCGCGTCCGAGGTGGTATCGACACCGCCGGCAATGCCGCACTCGATCTGCCCCAGGGCAATTTTGTTCGCCACCAGCAATGCCGCTTCCAGCCCGGTGCCACAGGCCTGCTGAATGTCATAAGCCGGGGTCGCGGGTGACAGCCGCGAGCCGAGCACGCATTCGCGGGTCAGGTTCATGTCCCGGGACAACTTGAGCACCGCCCCCGCGACCACCTCACCGATGCGCTGGCCGTGCAAGTTGTAGCGCTCGATCAGACCTTCCAGCGCGGCGGTGAGCATCACCTGATTGCTGGCCGTGGCATACGGACCGTTGGAGCGAGCGAAGGGAATCCGGTTACCGCCGATGATCGCGACACGGCGCAGCTGGGTCATAGAAGCTCCTGACAAATTATCTGATTTCAACACCTTCCCCCTGTGGGAGCGGGCTTGCTCGCGAAAGCGGTGGATCAGTCAACCGAGATGTTGAATGTGCTGGCGCTTTCGCGAGCAAGCCCGCTCCCACAAAGGTTGAGGTGCTAGCCAAATCCCGTGGTCAAACTACTCTGCTGTTACCAAGCGTAGGCCTTAAATGGTGAATCGAACGACTGATCGCCGTTCATGGTCCACACTTTGAACCCCAGCTGCTGGAGTGCGTTCCATGTCTGACCGCTATATCGACTTCGCCAACTCATCCATCGGCCATCGCCTGGTCGGCGCCCTGGGGCTGCCTTCGCCAACCCGCCTGGAGCGCTGGCAAGCAGGCCGGCTGCGGCCTGTGGAAGGTGCGCTGCTGATCGGCGGCGGGCCCTTGGCGGAAAAAGTCAGCGCCTTCGCCAACCGCCTGACCGATGCCATCTACAGCTACGGCACCGAACCCTCGACGGCGACCGCCTGGATCCCCGGTCATGGTCCGAAACTCAAAGCGGTGGTGTTCGATGCCAGCGACCTGACGCACACCGATCAGCTCAAACAGCTACGCGAATTCTTCCAGCCGCTGATGAAAAATCTGGAGCACTGCGCACACCTGGTGATCCTCGGACGCGATCCACAAACCCTGACAGAACCGTTCGCCGCCAGCGCACAGCGTGCCCTGGAAGGCTTCAGTCGTTCGCTGGCCAAGGAACTGCGCAGCGGTGGCACCCTGCAGCTGATTTATGTCGGTGAAGGCGCCGAGGATCAACTGGAAGGCCCGTTGCGGTTTTTCCTTTCGCCAAAAAGCGCATTCGTCTCCGGACAGGTCATTCGCCTGGCTCCCTGCGTGACCCAGGTGAGCGACTGGACGCGCCCGCTCGCCGGACGCAAGGCGCTGGTCACCGGTGCCGCGCGGGGTATCGGTGCCTCCATCGCCGAGACCCTGGCCCGGGATGGCGCCGAGGTCATCCTGCTTGACGTGCCACCGGCCAAAACCGATCTCGACGCCCTCGCCGCCCGCCTCGGTGGCCGCAGCGTCACCCTGGACATCTGCGCCAAAGACGCCGCCACGCAACTGGTCGAACAGTTGCCCGACGGCATCGACATCGTGGTGCACAACGCCGGCATCACCCGGGACAAAACCCTGGCCAACATGACCCCGGAATTCTGGGACGCCGTGCTCGCGGTCAACCTCAACGCCCCGCAAGTGCTGACCAAAGCCCTGCTCGAGAGCGGCACCCTGCACGACAACGCCCGGGTGATTCTGCTGGCGTCCATCAGCGGCATCGCCGGCAATCGCGGGCAAACCAATTACGCCGCCAGCAAGGCCGGACTGATTGGCCTGGCACAGGCCTGGGCGCCCTTGCTCAATGAGCGTGGCATCAGCATCAACGCCGTGGCGCCGGGCTTTATCGAAACCCAAATGACCGCACACATTCCCTTCGCCCTGCGCGAAGCCGGGCGGCGCATGAGCTCCATGGGCCAGGGGGGCCTGCCGCAAGACGTCGCCGAAGCCGTGGCGTGGCTCGCGCAACCGGGTAGCGGCGCCTTCACCGGGCAAGCGCTGCGCGTGTGTGGACAAAGTGTTCTGGGGGCTTAGCCATGATCACTGACTGGCACACACTCAACCGCGAACCGAGTCTGCCGGGGCTGTATGCGCGGGCGGCAACGCGACGCAAAATCACCGGCACGACCCTGCCCGACTCAGGTTTGCGCTGTTGGGTGGACGTCGATCCGCAGCGTCTGGCGGCTTACCGCAAGGTCTGCGGTTTCGCGGATAACGGCCTGCTGCCACCGACCTATCCGCACATCCTTGGCTTTGCCCTGCAGATGCAATTGCTCACTGCCAGCAACTTTCCGTTCCCGCTACTGGGGTTGATTCACCTGAGCAATCGCATCCGCGTATTGCGCCCACTGGGTGGAGTGAGTCGCGCCCGGGTGAGCGTGCAGGTGCAGAACCTGCAACCCCACGCCAAAGGCGCAACCTTTGATCTGGTGACAACCCTTGACGATCAGTTGGGCACGCTGTGGGAGGCGCAAAGCCAGATGCTCTGCCGCGGAGTCAAACTCGATGGTGAACCGGTCGAGGAGGCGCTGGCATCGACCCTGATGTTAAGCGAAGTTGAAGACTGGAAAGCACCCTCGGACATTGGCCGGCAATACGCCAGAGTATCGGGCGATTACAACCCGATTCACCTGAGCGCCGCGAGCGCCAGGCTCTTCGGTTTCCCTACCGCCATCGCCCATGGTCTGTGGCTCAAGGCACGCACGCTGGCTGCGTTGGGCGAGCAACTGGCGGCAGCGCATGTCGAAATGGCCGTGCAGTTCAAAAAACCGGTGCGCTTGCCCAGCGAGGTGACCTTGTTGGCCAGCGCGGCAGGGTCGAGCGGGGACTTGCGCCTGGCGGGCGCCGGGGATCTGGAGCACATGGTCGGGCATTGGCGACCGCTCGCCTGATGGCGCACGTTTCAGGGAAGACTCAGCTTTTGACCAGATAAACCTGCGGCTGCGGAAACAGATTATTCAGGGTTTCCAACAGTCGCACGTGGTAGATCGGCTTGCGGAAAAGATCGAGCACCTGCAGGCGCAACATGTCACTGACATCCTCCATGTCCGCGTGTCCGGACATCACGATCACCGGCAAGTGCTGGCGTGAGGTGTGCTCGCGCAGGCGCTTGATCAGCGCCATGCCACTCTCCTCGGGCATGCGCAAGTCGGTGATGACAAGGGCGATATCAGGGTGTCGGGTCAACTGTCGCAGTGCGAGCTTGACCGAGGTGGCCGTATAGCAATTGAACCCCTCGCCCTCCAGCAATTCAGCCAGTTCAAGCAATGCGTCCTCTTCGTCATCGACCAGAAGCAGTTGCTGTCGTGGATGTGCTGGAGCGTTCATGGGGAAACACCTGCAATGGACTCAGCGCTGACGTCAGGATAAATTTCAAACGATAGCAAGTTGCAGGCTTAGAAACTAAGCCGCTGGAGTTAGCGCGGTTGTAATCGTGCCGAAGAATGTGACTAATGCTGTTTTCACACTCGGACTCAACCCTATAAGCACCACCGCAACCATCGCGGCAACAACCGCATATTCAATACCTGAAGCGCCCTCGGTATCTTTTATAAATTTTTTATACGAAACGACCGCCGATTTGGTCTTGTGCACAAGTTTGGAAAAAGACATGACATTCTCCTGGACGACGACAGGTGTTGCACCAGCGCAACATGATTCCTCCGTGCCAGCACCAGCATTGTCGGCATTTCCCGGGCAAACAACTGTAAATACGCATTAATACTAAAGTATTAACCAATTTATTGACGCCGAAAAGCACTTAAGTATCTGCATTTCCGTTCGATATATTCAGAGAGCTAATGGCATTTCGCTCTAGCTGCGCTAACGTGACATAGCGAAATAGTTAAATGTTCATAGCTGCCTGATTGCGAAGTTGTCTCGTTTTTTAATAACGAAGGCCTGTAGCAGCAGGAAAGGGAGAGCCGTCATGAACAGCCGTATGACTCTGGGCCTGGCCGGATTGTTTTTGATCGGCGCCATTATTGCCGGTTATTGGGGCCTGACACTCAGTCGTCAGCCGGCCCCCGAAACCGTTATCGCTCCAACCGTCGCCACCGCACCAGCCCCCGCCATCGCGGTACCTGCGCCAGCGGAGGACCTCGTCCGCCAGCCCGTGGTCGTGCTGGTCAAGGATGTTGCGCCGTTCGCGCAAATCAGCGCCGCCGACGTGGCCCTGGAAAATCTGCGCACGGTTCCGCCCGGCAGTCTCACTCGTCTCGACCAGGCCATTGGCCGCACACCCTGGCGCGCCCTCGGTGCCGGCACCTGGCTCAATGACGAAAGCTTCGAAGCAGGCAGCCGCGTGGCACGGATGATCCACCCCGATGAGCGCGCCATGGCGGTGGCTGTCGATGAAGTGATCAACGCCGGTGGGCAACTGACACCGGGGGACTATGTCGACGTGCTGCTGTTCCTGCCAATGGGTACCAACAACCCGCAATCGTCAGCCCAGTTGGTGATTCCGGCGCTGCGAGTGCTCGGGGTCGGCGAACAGCTGGGGCTGACCAACGACGGTCAGCCTGCCAGCCCGGCGCGCAGCAATGAAGACAAACTCCGGCAGGATCAATTGCGTGCCACGGCTCGAACCGTGTTGCTCGCTGTTCCCGAACAACTGCTCAGTCGCCTGATGCTCGCCACCCAGTCCGGGGTACTGCGCCTGGCCGTGCGCAGCGCCGATGAACAACGCCTGGCCCGCTACTGGGCGGGTGAAAAAGATTCAGCGGTGAGCCTGGCCGCCGCCAACCGCGAGTTGCTGCAGTTCAACCAGTTGGCCATGACCTCACCCGCCAAAGCAGTGGGGACCGGCAACGCGGTGATGTCGCGCAAGCCGAGTGTGGAAGTCATTCGCGGCAACGAAGTCTCGCAAAAGACCCCCTGAATAAAAGCAAGGAATGCCTCTCCATGTGCAGTCGTTTTACTCCGTTGTTCAACGGTTTGATCTGGGCCACCCTGCTCGCCGGCATGCCACTGCAAACAACCTCAGCGGCCGCCGGCAACTGTGCCGCACTCAGCCCGCTGCCCGCAGCGCTGGAAGTCGGCGAAGGTCTGCAACAGGAACTGCAATCAGCGGTGGCCATCACCCGCGTGGCGGTCGGCGACCCGAAAATTGCCGACGTGCGCGTCAATGGCAATCAGGCTTTGCTCCTCACCGGCATGGCGTCGGGAACCACCAGCCTGATGGTCTGGACCGCCTGCGCCACTGCGCCGCGCCAGAGCATGGTGTTCGTTCAGGGGCGAGCCACCGCGGCCATGACCAGCACCAGCAAACTGCCGTCCGATGACTCGCTGCTGCCATCGCAAGTGCAAACCGACATTCGCTTCGTCGAAGTCAGCCGGACCAAACTCAAAGAAGCCAGCACTTCGATCTACGGCAAGAATTCGAACTTCCTGTTCGGCTCCCCGGGCACCGTCCCCAACACGGCCGTGACTCCCCGGGTGTTCCCGCTGCGCAACCTTGATCCGCGCATCGCCGTGCCGAGCATTCCGCTGGCCAACGACATGTACAACATCGTCGCCGGTGGCGGTAACTTCCTCGCCATCATCAATGCCATGGAGGGCAGCGGTTTCGCCTACACCCTGGCGCGCCCAAGCCTGGTGGCGATCAGCGGCCAGAGCGCGAGCTTCCTCGCCGGTGGTGAAATTCCGATCCCGATTCCCAGTGCCAACAGCAACAGCTACTCCATCGAGTACAAGGAATTCGGTATCCGCCTGACGCTCACGCCGACAGTGGTCAGCAACAACCAGATCGCCCTCAAGGTCGCCCCCGAGGTCAGCGAACTGGACTACAACAATGCCGTGACCATCGGCGGTACTACAGTGCCGGCGTTCACCATTCGCCGCACCGACACCAGCATCTCCCTCGCCGATGGCGAAAGCTTCGTCATCAGCGGCCTGATCAGCACGCAAAACAGCTCACAAGTCAGCAAGTTCCCGGGGCTGGGCGACATCCCGATCCTCGGTGCGTTTTTTCGCAGCTCCTCGGTCAACCGTGAAGAGCGCGAGCTGCTGATGATCGTCACACCACACCTGGTGCAGCCGCTGGCCGCCAACGCTCAACTGCCGTCGTTGCCCGGAGAGAAACTGCGCAACTACGACCCGAATTGGTATCGCCTGTACTTCCTCGAAAACGGCGATTTCGAGAAACGCAGCGGGTTATCGCAATGAGCCAGAATCTGAGCCAGACCTTCCTCGCGATCACGCGCAACAGCACTGACCTCGAATGGCTCCAAGGCGCCCTGGCACCACTGGGTCAGGTGCTCAGCGCCGGTGCTGGCAGCCTCGACGAGTTGCTGGCGCTGGTGGACGTGACCTTCGCCAGCCTGGTGTTCGTCGGCCTCGACCGTGACCACGTAGTGGCCCAGTGCGCATTGATCGAAGGCGCTCTGGAGGCCAAACCGATGCTGGCGATCGTCGCGCTGGGCGATGGCATGGACAACCAGCTGGTACTCAATGCCATGCGCGCCGGTGCCCGGGATTTCGTCGCCTATGGCTCGCGTTCCAGCGAGGTCGCGGGGTTGGTGCGACGCCTGGGCAAACGCCTGCCAGCGGTGGCGCCGAGTACACACCTGGGCGGCCTGACCGTGCTTTACGGCGTACAGAGCAACGCCGACGGTGCATTGCTGGGCACGCACATGGCACAGGTGGTGCAAAAGAGTGGGCAACAGACGCTGCTGCTTGACCTGGGGTTGCCCCGCGGCGACAGCCTGGCCCTGCTCGGCCTCAACAGTTCGTTTCATTTCGGCGATGCATTACGCCATTTGCGCCGCCTCGATACGACGTTGATCGACAGTGCGTTCACCCGCTGCGAAGGCGGCCTGCGCATCCTCGCCTACGCCGCCAGCGACGAACCGCTGGAACACACCAGCGCCGCCGAGCTGTACATGCTGGTGAGCGCCTTGCGCCACCACTTCCAGCACATCGTGGTGAACCTCACCGGCCAGCCGGACAGCGAAGCCCTGCGCACCTTTGTCAGCCATTGCGACAGACTGCTGTGGTACACCGACCAGAACGTGCTGGACTGTCGACGCAACCTGGCGGTACTCAACCTGTGGCGTGAAAAAGGCATGAAGCTCGACCACGCCATGTTGCTGGTGGACCGCTACCTGCGCAGCGTCGCACCGGACTCAGACACCCTGGGCAAAAGCTTCGGCATGGACATCATCGCCACCTTGCCCTACAGCCCCGAAGTCCGCCTCAATGCCAAGAATCAGGGCCTGACCCTGTTCGAACTGGCTCCCCGGGAAGGCCTCACGCAAAGTCTGCGGGCACTCGGCGAACGCCTGGCCAAGCGCTCCGAAAACATGGCCATAGCCAGGCCCCGCTGGTTCAACCGTTTCAGGGGCGCACAATGAGCAGTGAAAAACTCTTCGGCGGCACCCAGCGTTCAGCGGTCGGCAATACCGATCACGAAGGTCTGAAGCTGGTGTTGCACCGCTACGTCATCGATGCCATCGAAGAGTCAGGGAAAAACCTGCTCGAAGGCTCGCGGCAAGTGCTGGCGCAGTTTGTCATCGACAAGGTGGCCGATTACATCGCGCGTTTGCACCTGGCCATTTCCCGCTATGAAATGGAACGCCTGGCCGAAGAGATCGTCGACGAACTCACCGGCTTCGGGCCGCTGGAAGTGCTGCTGCGCGATAGCGCAGTGACGGAGATCCTGGTCAACGGCCCACATCGGGTATTTGTCGAACGCGACGGCGTGCTGCATCTGAGCGATTTGCGCTTCATCGATGCGCACCACGTCGAGCGCGTCATTCAACGCATACTCGCTCCGCTGGGACGGCGCCTCGACGAGTCGTCCCCCATGGTCGATGCGCGCCTGCCGGACGGCAGTCGGGTCAACGCGATCATTCCGCCGATTGCCCTCGATGGCCCCTGCCTGTCGATTCGCAAGTTTCGCCAGGACATGCTCAAAAGCACCGACCTGATGACGATGCAAACCATCGACCAGGCGATCTACGATTTCATTCAGGAAGCCGTCGGCAGGCGTTGCAACATTCTGATCAGCGGCGGCACCGGCACTGGCAAAACCACGTTGCTGAACATTCTCAGCCAGTTGATCAACCCTCGAGAACGCCTCGTCACCATCGAAGACGTCGCCGAATTGCAACTTGGCCACCCCCACGTGGTGCGCCTGGAAACCCGCCCGCCCAATGCCGAAGGCCATGGCGAAGTGAAGGCCAGCGACCTGATTCGCAACGCCCTGCGGATGCGCCCGGACCGGATCATCCTCGGCGAGATTCGGGGCGTCGAAGTGGTCGATGTGCTGACGGCGATGAACACCGGTCACGACGGCTCCATGAGCACCGTGCACGCCAACAATGCCCAGGATGCGTTGCTGCGCCTGGAAACCCTGGTGGGCCTGACCGGCCGCAGCATCGCCGAACGCACCCTGCGGCAAATGATTTGCGCCGCGCTGGACGTGGTTATCCAGTTGACCCGCATGCCCGACGGTCGTCGTTGCGTCAGCGAAGTGGTCGAGGTGGTCGGCGTGCGCGATGACGTGTATGTCACCAACACCCTGTTCCGGCTGGACCGCCGTACCGGCTTCGGTTTCCTGCGCGAGGCGGTCAACCCCGCCGGCGACAAACTGCGCCGCGATGCGGTGCTCTCTCCATCGGCGTATTGAGGCCAGGCATGCTCAAACCGGCGCTGCTCATCCTCATTTGCCTTGTCCTGTTCGGGCTGTCGCTGCGCCTGCTTTACAGCGGATTGCGCCAGACCGGCACCGAGCGGATTCTGGATCGCCTGGGCCAGGGGCAGCCGCAACCGATAGCGCAAAAAACTTCATGGAGCGGGCTTGAGCGGGCGTTCCTGCGCGCCGGCCTTGGGCGGCCCACCGACCGCCTGGGCCTGTGGCTGGCATTCTGGGCCCTGGCGGTGCTGGTGGGGTTTATCGCAGGTGGCGGGCTCGGTGCCGCGCTGTTGCTGCTGGCCCCTCCGGTGACGTTACGCCTGTACGTCAGCTGGCGTTATCAACGTCGCCTTACCCGCATGATCGAACAACTGCCGACATTGCTCGATCACGCCGTGCGCAGCCTGAAGTCCGGGCGGACCTTGGCCGATGCGGTATTGGGCGCCATCGATGCCGCCCAGGACCCGTTGAAAAATGCCATGGGCCGGATTCAGCGCAATGTGCAGTTGGGCGTCAGCCTGGCCGACGCGGCGTCGGACTTCGCTGAACTGTACGAGAAAGATGAGCTACGACTGTTTGCCCTCGGCTTGAAGGTCAATCACCGCTACGGAGGCAATGCCAGTGAGTTGCTGGAGAACCTGATCAAGATGATCCGCGAACGGGAGCAGGCGGATCGGCAGTTGCGCGCGATGACCGGTGAAACCCGTATCACCGCACTGGTCCTGGCTTTGTTGCCGGTGTGCGTTGCCGGCTACACGCTGCTCACCAATCCGACCTACCTGCTGACCATGTGGAACGAAAGCTCGGGACAAATGATGCTGGCCGGTGCGTTTGCGCTGCAGGCTGTCGGTTGTCTGGTGCTGTGGCGAATGTTGCGCAGCCTATGAAGATGCCATTGCTGATCAGTGCACTGCTTTTCCTCGGGGCCGCCCTGCTGTTGCTCAGCGGCCTGCTGGACCAGCGCCGGCGGGCGCGCCAGGTGGCCCGGCGGCTGGATGGCAAGGCCCCGGCGGAGCAGCGTTTCAGCCAATGGCTTGAGGTCCTGGGCACCAGCCGCCTGGGGCAACAGTCGGTAAAAATGGATAGCGAAACCCAGGCCCTGCTCAACCGTCTGGGCTGGCGCAGCGTACGCCAACGCTCGCTGTTCGCCGCCGTTCAGTTGGGCGTCCCGCTGCTGGCGCTGGCCTTGAGCTTGCTGATCCAGGGGCTGTTCTACCCAGACGTGGAAAACCGCTGGACCGCTCCGACCTTCGCGCTCGGCATCGGTTATCTACTGCCCAAACGCCTGCTGGCCGCCGCCGCGCAACATCGGCAGAAGCAGCTGGCGATCGAGGTTTCAACGTTCATTTCGCTGCTGCGCATCCTGTTCGAGTCGGGCATGGCGGTTGAGCAGTCGCTTCGCGTGCTGAGTCATGAAGGCAAAAAATTACTGCCCGCCCTGACCCATGAACTGCGCTTGGTACTGGCCCGGGTCGACTCAGGCCTGGAACTGGGCGAAGAGCTGAACAAAGCCAGTAAGTTGCTCGCGGTGGAAGAGTTCAGCGACACCTGCGTGATCCTGCAGCAACTGATCCATCAGGGCGGTGGTGCGATGAAGTCCCTGCTGTCGCTCAAGCAACTGCTCGATGACCGGCGCCTGACGCGCCTGCAGGAATACATCTCCAAGATGTCCGCCAAAATGTCCGTCGTGATGATGTTGTTTCTCTTCCCGGCGTTATTGATCGTACTGGCCGGCCCGGGCTTGACCGCCCTGGCCCTGGCCTTTGCTTCGTAGAGGGAAACAGATGAAAGCACTGATAGCCGGATTGAGTCTTCTTTTGTTGAGCGGTTGCGCAAACACCGGCCAGACGCCCTGGAGCGCCCTGACCAACACGGCCAGTTGCGCCAAACTGAATTCCGATCAACAGCTGTCGATGAACCTGGCCGACGACATGGCCAACGACGGCAAGCTGCACGCCAGCCTGGCCAACCTGCAAAACCTTCCGGACAACCTGGCCGAGGTTCGCCTGCGCAAGGCCAGGGTCTATCGGCTATTGGGCCGCAGCGAAGCCGAGCCTTTGTACCGCAGCCTGCTGGGCAGTTGCCTGGCCGCCGAAGCCGAACACGGCCTCGGCCAACTCGCCGCCGCCAGCGGCAACAACGGCCTGGCACAAGCACATCTGCAACGGGCCGTTCAGCTGGCGCCCACCAATGAAAAAATCCGCAACGACCTGGGCGTGGTGTACCTCAACCAATTGCGTGTCGTCGATGCGAAATTCGAATTCCTTACCGCCATTGAACTCAAGCAAGGTGATCAACTGGCGGCTGTGAATCTGGTGACGCTGCTGATCTACCAGGACGACTGGAGTCGCGCCGCCGAACTGGTCAGCCGCCTTGGCCTGAGCCCGGCCCAGGTCACCGAAGCCCAGACTCGCGCCGAGAAACTCAAGACCCCGAACAGGTCGGCCCCGAGCGCGGCTGCGCAAGTGGCTGCCATCATGCCAGCAGCCGTTCACTAGGAGCGCTCCGGATGAAAACCATCACATATTGCTGCCTCGGCTTGCTCGCCCTGCCCCTCGCCGCCCACGCCATCGACGCCGGCCCGTCCTCACCTGCACAACAGGAAACCGAAGGCTGGCTGCAACTGCAGGCCCGCAACCAGGCCGCCTCCGACAAACCACAAACCGCCAGTTCAGCCGAGCGCGAGTTGGCCATGCAGCGCTGGTTGAAAAGTTTTCAGCATGAGATCCCAGCGTTTTTCGAACAGGATACTGGAGGGGTAGTGGATAGTGGGTCAGGGGGCTAATCCCTTGTGTTCGGGCCCCCGCCTTCGCGAGCAAGCTCGCGAAGAGCGATTACGAGAACCATCGGATGGAACGCTATTGCTGCGGATCGAGATTATCCAAAGCCCGATTCACCGCCAGCTCACCCAACATGATCACCTGCTGAATTCCCAGCATCGTGCTGCGTTGCGATCCCTCAAGAAAACCCGCGAAGTCACTCGCCATGACACTGGCTGACGCCAGGGATTCGCAGGCATGGGCCAGCAGGGTTTCGGTGTTGATGTTGGGGGCCACGAGAAACATCGGATTGATGCGTGGGGGCGTGATGGGGGTGGAAACGCCTTCGGTTTCGGGGGGGTGTGGGGTGGATCTGATCATGGTGAATCTCCATTCAAAGTCAGGAGTTCGCCACCACTGCGACCAAGCAGAAGGGTGGCGAACTGAGCGCAGGTTGGTCGACCAGGGAATGGAAACCCGGCAGGGCCTAAGCCCTCCCGCGCACAGCTCGCCATAAGCAAGCACAAAAAAAACCGCTCACGCGGCACTGTGCGCCATTCTAAACCCGGGCGACCAAACCCGATCACTGATTTTTCAGTGACAGACAAAGGCTAGAGATCGAGTTTCTGACGGACAACCTGAAAAACATGTGGGATATTTCCGAGAAGCGGAGGCGAAATTAAACAACATTGATCGGCTCGTAGGCCGCCATCGCCGGCAGGCCAGCTCCCACAATTTGTCCCCGGGGTATCTGCGAGAGATTGGTCGGCTGTCAGGCCGCCTTCGCTAGCAAGCCAGCTCCCACAATTTAGTCCCTGGTGTAACTAAGAGAGATTGGTCGGCTCGTAGGCCGCCATCGCCGGTAGGCCAGCTCCCACAATTAGTCCCCGGGGTATCTGCGAGAGATTGGTTGGCTGTCAGGCCGCCTTCGCTAGCAAGCCAGCTCCCACAATTTGTCCCCGGGGTATCTGCGAGAGATTGGTCGGCTGTCAGGCCGCCATCGCTGGCAGGCCAGCTCTAACAATTAGTCCCCGGGGTATCTTCGAGAGATTGGTCGGCTGTCAGGCCGCCTTCGCTAGCAAGCCAGCTCCCACAATTTTAGTCCCCGGKGTATCTGAGAGAGATTGGTCGGCTCGTAGACCGCCATCGCTGGCAGGCCAGCTCCCACAATTTGTCCCTGGGGTATCTGCGAGAGAGTGGTCGGCTGTCAGGCCGCCTTCGCTAGCAAGCCAGCTCCCACAATTTTAGTCCCCGGTGTATCTGAGAGAGATTGGTCGGCTGTCAGGCCGCCATCGCTAGCACGTCGGATCGCCGCACCGCAGCTCCCGCAGCAAAGCAAAGCAAACTGCAAACACCCGCTCTTCACCACTCAACAGGCCGAGCGTTAACTCGCCTGCAGCTTTTGATCTTGATCCACCCGCCCCGTCGGGAGGCTGAGTGGAGGTGTTCATCCGGGGGGTAGGCGCGTAGCGCCGTTCGACGAAGTCGAACGCATCGAGAGGAGGTCGAAGCGAAGCCGACCGGAGGCGATGCCMCCGGATGGACACCGGAGCGAAGGAACGCCGAGCCTTAGCGAGGGGCCGGACGCTGGGGCGAGCGTTTTTTTGCTTACTTTTTTTTGGCGCTTGTAAAAAAAGTGAGTCGCCGTAAGGGCGAAACCATAAGCCGCCATTACCGCAGCAACGGATATGCACTCAATCAACCAAGACCCTGGTCGGCCCGAAGGCCGCCAAGGTCAACGGCTAACTCAAGCCAGACTCTTGCTGACCACCTCAAACACATCACTGGACAACTGCCCCGAAGCACGAATCCGCTCCAGCTCCCCTTTCATCAAGGCCTGACGAGCATCGTCATACTTGCGCCAGCGCGTCAAAGGCGCCAACTGCCGCGAAGCAATCTGCGGATTGAAACCGTTCAACTCGATCACCAGGTCCGCAAGAAAGCGATACCCGGAACCATCGGCAGCATGGAAGTTGATCAGGTTCTGCCCGGCAAACGCACCGACCAGCGCCCGCACCTTGTTCGGGTTCTTGATGTTGAACGCCGGGTGCTGCATCAACGCCTTGACCCGTTCCAGGCCACCCGGCAGCACACTGCCAGACTGGACGCTGAACCATTGGTCCATGACCAGCGGGTTGTCCTTGAAGTGCTCGGCAAAGCTGGCCAGCGCCTTGGCTTTCTCGGCTTCGAACGGCGAGTTCACCAACACGGCAAGTGCGGTCAGGCGCTCGGTCATGTTGTCGCAGGTTTCGAACTGCTCCAGAGTCGCCGCCAGAACTTCCGGCTTGCCGCTGAGCATCAGGTACGACAGCGCGATGTTCTGCAGGGCGCGACGGGCAAAATGCTCGGCTTCGGCCACATACGGAGTTTGCTTCGACAGATCGCGGTTGGCCTGGTAACGCAGCCACAGCCCTTCGAACAACGCATCCGCCAGTTGCTTGCGGGCAAATTCGCGGGCGCTGTGAATGGCTTCGACATCCGCAACTTCACTGATCTCGGTCAGATAGGCTTCGCTTGGCAACGAGAGCATTTCGGCGACCATGGCCTGGTCCAGCGACTCGTCGGACAGCACGCTGCGCAGCGCAGAAACCAGACGCTGATCGAGCACCAGCGTTTCGCCCTTCTGTTGCTGTGCGATCAGCTCCTGCAGCACTAGCACCGACAACTGCTGGCCGGCATCCCAACGGTTGAAACCGTCGCTGTCATGCTGCATCAGGAACATCAGTTGATCGCGGCTGTACGGGAAGCTCAGTTTCACCGGCGCAGAGAAGCCACGCAGCAACGACGGCAGCGGCTGTTCGGCGATGTCGACGAAGGTGAAAGTTTGTTCGGCTTCGGTTACCGAGATCACCCGGGTTGTGCCTTGGGCGGCGGCTTCACCGGCCAGACGCAGGGCAATCTCACCGCCCTTGCTGTCGAGCAGGCCGAGTTCGACCGGAATCACGAACGGCAGTTTTTCAACCTTGTCCGGGGTTTGCGGGCAGCTTTGGCGGAAGGTCAGGCTGTAGGTTTTCGCCGCGGCGTCGTAGGACTCGCTCACCACCAGACGTGGAGTACCCGCCTGGCTGTACCAGCGCTTGAACTGGGTCAGGTCGACGCCATTGGCATCTTCCATGGCCTTGATGAAGTCATCGCAGGTCACGGCCTGGCCGTCATGACGCTCGAAGTACAGGTCGCTGCCTTTACGGAAGCCTTCGGCGCCGAGCAGGGTGTGGATCATGCCGACCACTTCCGAGCCCTTTTCGTACACGGTCAGGGTGTAGAAGTTGGAAATCTCGATGAAGCTGTCCGGGCGCACGGCGTGGGCCATGGGGCCAGCGTCTTCGGCGAACTGGTGGGTACGCAGGTACGCTACGTCCTGGATGCGCTTGACCGTCGCCGAGTTCATGTCCGAGGAGAACCCGGCATCGCGGAACACGGTGAAGCCTTCCTTGAGCGACAGCTGGAACCAGTCCCGGCAGGTCACGCGGTTGCCCGACCAGTTGTGGAAATATTCGTGGGCGACGATCGCCTCGACCCGCTGGTGCGCGGCGTCTGTGGCAGTTTCAGCCCGGGCAAGCACGGCGCTGGAGTTGAAGATGTTGAGGCCCTTGTTTTCCATCGCACCCATGTTGAAGTCATTCACGGCAACGATCATGAAGATGTCCAGATCGTATTCGCGACCGTAGACCTCTTCGTCCCAGCGCATGGATTTCTTCAGGCTGTTCATCGCATGCTGGCACTTGTCGATGTTTTCCGGCTCGACATAAATACGCAGCGCCACGGAGCGCTCGGTCATGGTGGTGAAGGTGTCTTCGACGCACCACAGGTCCCCGGCCACCAGCGCAAACAGGTAGGCCGGCTTCTTGAACGGGTCTTCCCAGGTCGCCCAGTGCCGCCCGTCCTCGCCCGGACCCGAGGCAATCGGGTTACCGTTGGACAGCAGCACCGGATAGCTGTGCTGCTCGGCGACGACCGTGGTGGTAAACGTGCTCATCACGTCCGGGCGGTCGAGGTAATAGGTGATCTTGCGGAAGCCTTCGGCTTCGCACTGGGTGCAGAACATCGTGCCGGACTTGTACAGGCCTTCCAGCGCGGTGTTGGTTTCCGGGTGGATCCTGACGCTGGTGTCGACCGTGAAGGTGGTGCTGGTCGGGTGCAGGGTCAGGTGACTCTCCGTCAACTGATAGTCGACGTCGCTCAACTCGCGATCAGCCAGGGTGACCGACAGCAGCTCCAACTGCTGGCCGTCCAGCACCAGCGGCGGCAGGCCCGGGCCGCGCTCGGGGTTGCGGCGCATCACCAGTTGCGCATGGACCAGGCTGTGGTCCTCGAACAACTCGAAGGTCAGGTGCGTCTCGTCGATCAGGTACTCGGGCGCCTGATAGTCCTTCAGGTAGATCATCTTCGGTTGTTCGGTGCGCATGCTGGAGTCCTTATTGATGCACGGCGAGCTGGTAAGCCGTGTATTTACGAATATTGATCACGCCGGTATCGAAAATCAGGTATTGGCCCTTGATCCCCAGCAGCGTGCCTTCGACAATCGGGTTCTTGTCCAGGTTGAAGCTGACAATTTTCGCCGGGTACTGCTCGACCGGAAAGCGGATTTCAAGGGGCTCGACGTCGGCAATGGTCTGGATCGCCTGCAAGCCGAATCGTTCCTGCAAAGCTTGCAGGCCCTCGGCGCAGCTGTCGAACAATTGGTCACGAATCTGCGGCAGATCCACTGACACTGCATCGCCCTTGAGCAAGGCACGCCAGTTGGTCTTGTCGGCCACCTGAGTGCGAAACAGGTCTTCAACGAAGCCCGATTGCTGGCGAGTGGAGACGCGCATGATCGGCAATGCCTGACTGGCGCCCTGGTCGATCCAGCGGGTCGGTACCTGGGTGGCACGAGTAATCCCGACCTTCACCCCGGAGGAATTCGACAGGTACACAATGTGATCGGTCATGCAGAACGTCTGGCCCCACTCCGGCTCACGGCAGGTGCCGGCCTCGAAGTGGCAACGCTCCGGGCTCATGATGCACACGTCGCACTGGGCCAGTTTGGTCATGCACGGATAGCAGTAACCCTGGCTGAAACTGGTCTTGGTCTTGCGCCCGCAATGGGTGCAGTGGATCGCCCCCAGGTATTCCAGGCGCACCGTGCTGCCGATCAACGGATTGACCGGAACCTCGGTTTCGCCCAGACGAAAAGCATATTGAACATTCGGCCCGTCCAGGCGCGCCGACATTTTGCTGATTGCACCGCGGCCAATCTCGATCAATGGATGGCATCCGACTTGAACAGGATATTGGGCACTTCAATCGACTTGGAGGCGCATTCCTGCGGGCCCATGTAACCGGTACGCTGGTCTTCGGGCAGGTTCTGGATCTCCCAGGCGATCATCGCCTGCAGCGACAGCTCCCGTTGCTCGGCGGTGAGTTTGCCACCGTCGGACCATTTACCGATTTCCACCGCCAGCTTCAGGCTCTCGTAGATATCGGGTGTGATGTTTTTGATCATTTCATTAAAAGAGGACATCAGGTCTCCGTGCTCTTTATTACATGTCTTGAATTAGACGGCCAGTTTACGGCGGTTGTACAAACCACCCAACAAACCGGTGAAGCATCCGATGAGTAACCCGCTGACGTGGGCCGCGTTGGCGATATCGCCGAAACCGATCATCGAGACCAGCCCGGACAGGCACAGCACCAGCCACACCAGCATCATCACCAATACGCCGCGCGGCAGGCGATAGGCCGGGTTTGGCGCCAGCAGTTGAAAGATCCAGCAATGCCCCAGCAGGCCGTACAAGACGCCGGACAGGCCACCGAACAGGCTCGGACCGCTGAACAGATACTGGGTGAAATTGGACACCAGGCTGAACAGCAGGGTCAGGCCGATCAGGTTGATACTGCCCTGGCGCGATTCGATACGCCGGCCCAGCTCCCAGTACCACATGCCGTTCATCGCCAGGTGCAGGATGCCGAAGTGGATCAGCATCGGTGTCACCAGGCGCCACCACTGCCCCGCCGCCAGACTGTCGGCCAGTGGCGTGAAGTGGATGTACTCGCCGACCACACGGAATTCGAGGAAGGTCAGCCAGCGCATGGTTTCCAGGTTGTCGCCCAGCAGCGTCACCGCGCCGACGATCAGGCTCAGCAAGAGCACCAGCGCGGTGGCCCTGGCATGTCGAACCTGCTCGGCGAAGCCTGGGCGGGCCCGGGTTTGCGCGACCGGTATGTCCAGTTGCTGATCGGGATCGCCCGCCGGAAAACGCTCGTACAGCGCACGAACGTCTTCGCTGATGTTGTCGGGCACCCACAACACCTGCTCACCGGCCTCTTCACTGACCCGGTGGGGCACCTGCATGCGTTGCAGCAATTTGACGAACCCGCTCAGGTCCACCGCCAGGGGCAGGCGCAAAACCGCTACGGTGCTCATCGCAGTACCTCCGGTCGCTCGACGTCGACCCAGACGAACTTGTTCGGATCAAGGCGGGTTTCCTGGTCCAGGCGATAGGCGACCAGTTTTCCGTAGAGCACCGCGCTGTAGTCCAGGCAGGCCAGGTTCGATCGGATGGGTGCCGGTTTGCCGCTGCGCCAGTAATGGCCGACGAACAACAGCGGCTCCTCGGCGCCATAACGCAGCAGGTTGTTCTTTTCGCTGGACGTCAGTGGCGTGCGGGCCACGGGTTCTGGCAAGGCGTCTGGCTGGAACACAATGTCTCCATAGGTTTTCGGGTCGTCTTCCCAGAATTTGGTGCGGAAGAACGAACGCACCAGGCCGTCACCGCTGGTCATGGTCAAGCCATGGGGCAAGCGCATGTCGGTGCCGCGCAGCAGGCGGTCGAACACGGTGCAGGCAAAGGTGCCCGACTCGGCCGATGTCTGCAGGAAGTGCTCATCGACACAACCATTGGGGAACAATCTGCGCAGAGGCTCAATCATGCCGGCGTCCCAACAGGCGTGCACCACACGGAAGCGCCCGGCATCGAGGAACAGCGGCAGTTGGTAAAACCACTGCAGGAAGTCATGCCAGTCACCCGGATGGTCTTCGAACTGGGTCAGGGTTTCGTGCAGCAGGCGGGCATGGCGCGGGGTGTGTTCGCGCACGAACTGTTTGCCGCTACCGGGCAGCGCCGGCGTGCTCCAGCCCAGCGCGTTGAATTCATGGTTGCCCATGATGCACAGCGCCTGACCGGCCTCGACCATGTCATGGACGATGTGCAGCGCCTCGCGAATCCGCGGGCCGCGGTCGATGATGTCGCCGACGAACACCGCCATGCGCGAGGCATGGCGCCAGACGCCGCCCTGTTTGTGGTAACCGAGCCGGTCGAGCAAGTGCTCCAGGGTCAGAGCGCAACCGTGCACGTCACCGATCAGGTCGTAGCTACGCGCGGGATCGAGCATCAGTCGCCTCCACCCCCCAACTTGCTGCCCCAGCCGAGCTTGGTCCGGCAAACCTCATAGTAGTTGTGGTCGAGCGGATGAATCAGGCGCAGCTTCTGCGCTTTTTTGCTGATGGTAATGGTGTCACCGGGCGCACAGGTAAAGTGGTTCTGCCCGTCACACGAGACTTGCGGGTAAATCTGCATATCCTTGGACACGACGATTTTCAGCTCACTGTTGCCATCGACCACAATCGGCCTGCCCGACAAGGTATGGGGGTACATCGGCACAATCACAATAGCGTCGAGCTTGGGATGCATGATCGGCCCGCCGGCAGACATCGCATAGGCCGTGGAGCCGGTCGGCGTGGCGACGATCAGGCCGTCGGCCTTCTGGCTACAGACGAACTGACCGTCGATGTACAGCTCGAACTCGATCATCCGCGTCGATTTGCCGGGGTGCAGCACCACGTCGTTCAACGCGTCGCCCTGGCCGATGGCCTCAGCGTGGCGGCGCACTTCGGCCTGCAGCAGGAAGCGGTTTTCCACCAGATAGTGGCCGTCGAGCACTTCGGCGACTTTGACTTCCAGCTCGTCGGGACGGATGTCGGTGAGGAAACCCAGGCTGCCGCGGTTGATGCCGAGCACCGGAATATTGTGCCTGGCCAGCGCCCGGGCGGCGCCGAGCAGGCTGCCGTCGCCGCCGACCACAATGACCATGTCGCAGACTTCGCCGAGCATCTTGCGCGACGAGGTTTGCAGGCCATGCCCCGGCAGGACTTCGGCGATGGTGTCTTCGAGGATCACGTGCAGGTGACGATCGAGCAGAAACCGTTTCAGTCGGCGGACGGTATCCAGCACCTGAGAACTGCCCAGGCGACCGATGATGCCGATATTGCGAAATTGCTCCATGGGGCTCCTGCGGGGGTCGCGGCGAAAAGCACGATTATGGGCGAAAGCCGGCCATAGACAAAATCCTTTCAGCTTCAAGGGTGTGCCCGGGTTTCGGGCTATGCTCGCAAGATGATCCTATTTCCAGACTTGCTTCGCCTGCCCCACCAGTTGCGCCACCCCGAAGTGCGTGACCTGGCGTGGGTCATCCTGGCGCCGCCAATGCTCGGCGATACCCCGTGGCCGCAGCGTCACCCCTTGGCGGGCAGTGACTGGGTGCAGGCACCGGAGCGCCTGGAGCACTGGTTGCTGCAACTTGATCGCGACAGTTATGGCTTGTTGCACTGGCTGGCCCAGGCCCGCACCCGACGCCTGGGCCTGTATTACGAACGGCTCTGGCAGTTCGCCGTGCAGCACGCTCCCGGCATCGAACTGATTGCCGCCAACATGCCGATCCGTCGCGAGGGCCATACCCTGGGCGAACTCGACATGTTGCTGCGTGACCGCGATGGCGTGCATCACCTGGAACTTGCGATCAAACTCTACCTTGGCCCGCAAACCGGCGACGGCCAGGATACTGCGCAGTGGCTTGGTCCCGGCTGCCATGACCGGCTGGATCGCAAGCTGGCGCACCTGAGCCAACATCAACTGCCGATCTCGGCACGCCCGGAGAGCCGCGAGGTGCTGGCGGCGCTGGATATCCGCCAGTTCAGCGCCCATTTGTGGCTCGGCGGCTATCTGCTTTACCCGTGGCCGGGGCAGTCCGTCTCACCGTTGGGTGCGCATCCGCAGCATTTGCGCGGGCGCTGGCTGCATCAGAAGGACTGGACAGCCTTTCTGGCCCAAAGCCCGCCCGGTCGCTGGCAACCCCTGCCCCGCCATGCCTGGCTGGCGCCGGCACATTATTCGGCGGAGCACACCTGGAGTCCACAACAGATGGAGGCGTGGCTGGCCGAACTCGACCCACTGGCCCCGGCACAGTTGCTGGTGCGCCTGACGGAAAATGCCCATGGCGACTGGGAAGAAGCCGAGCGGCTGTTTCTGGTGGCGGATCTGTGGCCGAATGTGCCGGGCAATGCCTGAGTTATTGCGGCGTGTGGTCAGGCCCCATCGCTGGCTCACAGGACACCCGAAAACCCGGCACCACGCCCCTCACGCCGATATCAAACCTTCTTATGCTGCTCCACCCACTGCCCATAAGCATTGATGAAGCTCTGCAGAAACGGCTTGACCTTTTCGGACAACTTTCCCGATTCATCGAACGCCGTACCGGCACCACCCAGATAAGCTTCGGGCGCCTGCATGCACGGCACATCCAGGAACACCATGGATTGGCGCAGGTGATGGTTGGCGCCAAATCCGCCAATCGCCCCCGGCGAAACACTGATGATCGCACCGGGTTTACCACTCCAGGCGCTTTTGCCATAGGGGCGCGAACCGACGTCGATCGCATTTTTCAGCGGCGCCGGCACCGAGCGGTTGTATTCTGGAGTCACAAACAGCACCGCGTCGGATGAACTCACCCGTTGTCGGAAAGTGCTGTAGGCTGCCGGCGGTGAAGCGCCATCGATGTCTTCGTTGTAGAGCGGCAGATCACCGATCTCGACGATCTCGAGCTTGAGGCTGGCCGGTGCCAGGTCGGCCAGGGCCAGCGCGATCTTGCGGTTGATCGATTCCTTTCTCAAGCTGCCGACCACGACGGCGATCGTATAGACGTTGCTCATGGGAGATTCTCGACTGTCCGATGGAAAGAGCTTGTAGTTATAGATGACGATTTGAACAGTGGGCGATGAAAAAACACCCCCCCTGACTATTTTTTTCCCGCAGGAAAACTTACCTCGCCCAAGCACGGTCTACTGAGCCGCAAATTGAGTGATTAATCCCCAGAGGTTCTAAACAGATGGCAGCAGTACTCGTCGGTCAGTTTCATGCAAGAGATGCGCAAGGCCGTATCTACTCGGTGCACGAGTTTCAGGAATCCACCCCGGCGGCCGACGGCTCAGGGCCTGTCACCACGTATAAACTGGCCATCGGCGACCGCGTCAACAGAGTCGATGACAACGAGTTCATGCTGGTGCAAACCGGTGTAACTATCATCCGGGAACCGCAGACCGCTGTTGTTTCATAACCCGCCGTTATGAGCAGAAGTCATATGCGCACACTTGCGGTAGGATTCAGCCACTGACTCCTCCCACCTGCTGAACATGGACTTCACGCATGCGCTTACGCCATATCGAAGTGATCCAGGCGCTCCTGCAGACCGGTCACCTGGGCACCGCCGCCGAATGGCTGCAGTTGCCGGTGGCCGAAGTCGAGCATCTGTTGCGCGATGCCGAGGATCAGTTGGGTTTCATGCTGTTTGCCAGCGTGCGTGGGCGTTTGCAGGCCACCCGCGAAGCGCGGGAACTGCAGCTCGAAATTGCCAGGGTGTACGATGCGCTCGAACCAGTGCAACGCCTGGCCAACAGCCTGAGGCAATACCTGGCGCCACCCCTGCGCATCATCTGCACCCCGCCCCTGGCCCAACACCTGTTGCCGCAAAGCATCGCAACCCTGCGCCGACGCCTGCCCGATGCGCCCTGTACGCTGCTAAGCCAGCCCACCCGAGACATCGTCCGAAGCCTGCTGCTGCGCGAAAGCGACCTGGGGTTGAGCCTGCATGATCCCGATCACGCCGACATCCAGTGCCAGTTGATCGCCCAGGGAAAACTGCAACTGCTCGCCCCCCATGGCTGGCTGCAACCCAAGCAAAAGTACATCTCGCTGCAGGATCTGGCCGGCCAATCGATGATCGGTCTCGAAGGCCATGACCCCCTGAGCCCGGCGCTGGAGAACAAGCTGCACGCCCTGCGCCCGGCTCCGGTGATCCAGACCCGGGTCCAGACCCATCAGATGATGCGCAGCATGGTCGAGGCCGGTGAAGGCCTGGCCATCGTCGACCCCTTCACGGCCCTTGGCGCCAGGTCCTCGGGGCTGGATGCCTGCCCCCTCGCACCTGCGGTGCCAATCAGCCTTTATGCCTTGACCTTGAAGAACCACGAGCCTGCACAGGCGGTCCAGACCCTGCTGGCCATCATCACGGAACAAGCCGCGGCGATGCTGGCGAACTGAGCGCGGTTTCCAGCGGGTTTTCGAACAATCGGTACCAGAACAGCGCGACTTCGGCGGTGTTCGGATCGATGCCGCGATAACGCAGATGGTCGACCCCGCCAACCACATAGCCACAACGCTCATAGAGTCGGCAGGCGTCGAGGTTGTTGTTCTGGGTTTCAAGCATGATGCCTGGCAGCTTTTTCTTGCGACTCCAGAACTGCGCGACGTCCAGCAGCGCTCTGGCCACGCCATGCCGGCGTGCCGGCGCATGCACGGCCAACTCGTCGATATGGGCAAAGCCGTTCCAGTTGGTGCTGACCACCAGATGTCCCACTGGCTGGTCATCGAGATAGGCCATGAAGATCGCACTGTCGGCCGCATCGCGAAAACTGCTGAACTCCTCAGGATCGATGCCGTAGCATTTACGATAAGGCGTGATCGGGGTCACCGGCCACTGCGCCACCGGTTTGCCAATTTGCGCCGCACCATAGGCCGCGACTTCAAAACTGAAGTCGCTGCCCCAGATGTAGGCGGCAAAACCGTCATCGGCAACCCGCACCGAGAGCCCTGGGTAATTCGGATTGATAACCGGCTGCATACTGGGAAAGGTCCTCACTCCTTGATGCAATCGACGGTGTATTGCCGCCCATTGCCCTCATCTTCATGTTGCAATCCGTGCACATCGGCCACGAACCCCGGAAAACTGCTATCGAACGTACGGGCAAATGCCAGGTAGTCGATGATCGAGCGAGTCGCTTCGGTAAAACGTTCGCCAGGCATGATCAAAGGGATTCCCGGCGGGTACGGCACCAGCATGACCGCGGCGATGCGCCCGTCCAGGGCATCGATCGACACCGCTTCAACTTCACCCCGCACCAACTGATCATAGGCGTGCGCCGGCTTCATCGCGACCTCCGGCAACACCGTATACATGCGCTTGAGGTGCTTGGCCGTGGCGTTGCTGCGGTAGCAGGCGTGCAACTGGTCGCACAGGTCGCGCAGGCCCATGCCCTGATAGCGCGCGATATTTGGTTGCGCCACGCACGGTAGGCAGCTTGCCAGGCTGACGTTGGCGTCGTAGCTGCGCTTGAACTCCAGCAGTTCGGTGAGCAGCGTGCTCCATTTGCCCTTGGTGATGCCCATGGAGAACAACACCAGGAACGAGTACAGCCCGGTCTTCTCCACCACCAGCCCGCGCTCCCAGAGGAACTTGCTGACCACTGCTGCCGGAATCCCGCGCTCGCTGAGGGTACCTGCGGCGGTGAGGCCCGGCATTACCAGCGTGACCTTGATGGGATCGAGCAACACATAATCGTCGGTCACGCCGCCGAACCCGTGCCAGTCGGCGTCGGGTTGCAGCAGCCAGTCTTCGGTAGCGACCCGCTCGATGCCTTCGACCGAAGGTGGCTGCCAGATCGAGAACCACCAGTCATCGGCGGCAATATGCTGACGCAGATTGGCCAGCGCGCGGCGAAAGCTCAGGGCCTCGTCGAACATTTCCTGGAGCAGCGAACGCCCCGCCGGCCCCTCCATCATGGCCGAAGCCACATCCAGGGACGCGATGATGCCGTACTGCGGCGATGTCGAGATGTGCATCATGAACGCTTCGTTGAAGCGATCGCGGTCCAGTTGGCGCGCGCCGCCGTCCTGCACGTGGATCATCGATGCCTGGCTGAACGCCGCCAGCAGTTTGTGGGTGGAATGGGTGGTGAACACCAGCGGACTGTCTTCGCCGCGGGACGTGCCCATGCCGTATCGCCCAGCGAAAAACTCATGGAATGCCGCATAGGCGTACCAGGCTTCGTCGAAGTGCAATACCTCGACACTGTTGCCCAACTGCTGCTTGATCAGTTCGGCGTTGTAACACAAGCCGTCATAGGTCGAATTGGTCACCACCGCGAGCTTGACCTTTGGCGCCCGGCCTTTGGTCAAGGGGCTGGCGTCGATCTTGGCCTGGATTGATTCGCGGCTGAATTCGCTCAGCGGAATCGGGCCGATGATCCCCAGTTCATTGCGTTCCGGGCACAGGTACAGCGGGATCGCGCCGGTCATGATGATCGAGTGCAGGACCGATTTATGGCAATTGCGGTCCACCAGCACCAGGTCGTCGCGGCCAACCATCGAGTGCCAGACGATCTTGTTCGCCGTGGAGGTGCCATTGATCACGAAGAAGGTGTGGTCGGCGCCAAAATTGCGCGCCGCGCGGGCTTCCGCTTCGGCCAGGGGGCCGGTGTGGTCCAGCAGCGAACCGAGTTCCGGCACCGACACCGACAAGTCCGAGCGCAAGGTGTTTTCACCGAAAAACTGATGGAACGCCTGCCCTACCGGGCTTTTGTGATACGCCACGCCACCACCGTGGCCGGGGGTGTGCCAGGAATAGTTGGAATCGGCGGTGTGTTGCACCAGTGCCTTGAAAAACGGTGGCAGCAAGCCATCGAGGTATTTGCGCGCAGCCCGTGCCACCTGGCGGGCGAGAAAGGGCACGGTGTCTTCGAATAGATAAAGAATCCCGCGCAACTGATTGAGCTCGGCCATGGCATCGGCGGGGGCGTTTTCCAGGGTGACTTTTTCGCCCAGGGCGAAGATTGGCAGATCGGGTGCACGAACCCGGGCCAGGCCGATCAATTCGGCCATATTCTGCAACAGATGCGAGTGGGTGCTGGCGTCTTCCGAGGCAATCAACATGCAGGACAAACCGTGGTAGGTCGACGCAACCAGTCGCCCTTCGGTGTAATCCACTGCCGAGACGATGCTGAAACCTTCCTGCTCCAGTTCCCGGGCAATGCCGCGCACGCGATCACCGGCCACGGTATCGGCCTTGATGTCGCGATGAACGATCAGGACCGGGAATTTCAAATCTTTATACATGAGGCTCAGTGTCCTGAGGCGGCAGACCTTGGCCTGCCAATCACCTCAGGGTAGAGGGTTGCAGCGGAAGTGGCGAGTGGGACGCCCCAATATGGGTCGGTCAATGTGATCAGAGGACTCAAGTGCAATCTGTGCATTTGTGGCTTGGGGGGCTGTGGCAAGTGGGGCTTGCTGTATCACGGGGGCTTCTGTGGCAGGTGGGGCCTCCTGTGGCAGGCGGGGTCTCCTGTGGCAGGCGGGGGTCTCCTGTGGCAGGCGAGGGTCTCCTGTGGCGAGGGGGCTTGCCCCCGTTCGACTGCGAAGCAGTCGTAAACCATTACATGCGGTGTATCTGTTGCACCTCAGTGACGGGTTTTGGGGCCGCTTCGCGACCCAACGGGGCGGTGCGGCGGTCCGACAAGCCCCTCCCCTCGTCACAATCAGGCCTGGCCTTGCGCCTCGGCCAACTGCACCCACAGCGCCGGAGCACCGGCGGATTTGCCGATGATCTCCAGGCGAGCCGCATGCCGGGCCAGGTCGTCTTCACTGGCGCGAATGATGCGCGTCAGCTGACGGTCGGCAGGCAAGCGGCGAATTTCCGTGGCCGAGTTGTCCGCTCCGTCACCGGAACCGTTGCCATCGGAAGCATTCCCCGCCAGGGACAAGCTGGTCTGCCCGCCGGTCATGGTCAGGTAGACGTCGGCAAGAATCTCGGAGTCGAGCAAGGCGCCGTGCAGTTCACGACCGGAGTTGTCGACACCATAGCGCTTGCACAAGGCATCGAGGCTGTTGCGCTGCCCCGGGTGACGTTCCCGGGCCATCATCAGGGTATCGAGAATCGAGCAGTGTTGCGTGATGTCCGCGCGATCGTGCTGCCCCATCAGGGCAAATTCGTTGTTGATGAAGCCAACGTCGAACGCCGCGTTATGGATGATCAGCTGCGCGCCCTTGATGAACTCGAAGAACTCGTCGGCCACTTCATTGAAGCGCGGCTTGCCGACCAGGAATTCGTTGGTGATGCCATGGACGCCGATCGCGCCCTCGTCACTCTCACGATCCGGCTGCAGGTAGACGTGGAAATGCCGGCCAGTCAGGCGCCGCCCCATCAGCTCGACACAACCGATTTCGATAATCCGGTGGCCGTCGGTCACCGGCATGCCGGTGGTTTCGGTATCGAGTACAACGGATCTGGTGGCCATCAGTGCTCAGCTCTCAATCGGTCAATCGTGCAAAAACGCGGATCTTAACATGCTCGCGGCTGTGTTTCAGGTAGACCGTGTCGCGCCCTTCGCGAGCAAGCCCGCTCACACATTGAGACCGGGACCGCACACGATTTTGTGCTCAGCAGGGATTAAATGTGGGGGCGGGCTTGCTCGCGAAGGACACTACGCGGTTTGCAGCCGAGCTAGGCCTGCTTGTACCCGCGCACTTCGTCCACGCCACGGTTGGCCAGCTGGTCAGCCCGCTCGTTGCCGTGATGGCCAATATGCCCGCGCACCCATTTCCACGTGACCTTGTGGCGGTTGACCTGCTCGTCGAGCAGTTTCCACAGGTCGGCGTTTTTCACCGGCTCTTTCGCCGCGGTTTTCCAGCCACGCTTTTTCCAGTTGTCCATCCACTCGTTGATGCCCTTCATCACATACTGGGAGTCGGTCACCAGCAGTACCTCGCAGGGGCGCTTGAGCTCTTCCAGGCCGCGGATCGCGCCCATCAGCTCCATGCGGTTGTTGGTGGTATTGGCTTCGCCGCCCCAGAGTTCCTTTTCCACGCCCTTGCACACCAGCAATGCGCCCCAGCCGCCAGGGCCCGGGTTGCCTTTGCAGGCACCGTCGGTGAAGAGTTCTACGCTATCGCTCATGCCAATCAATCCAGAATATGCAGTGGCTCACCGATCGCTGATCGACGACGCCTGAAGCCGGGACTTGCCCGGCCGGAAATAAAAAGAGGTGTTACGGCTCGATGTTGCGCCGGTTGACCTTGGCCATCGGCAACGGAATCAGCTTGCCCATCGGCTCGCGACGTTCCTGACGGACCGGCCGCAGGCCTACCACGATCTTGCGTGCCACCAATAAATAGAAGCCGCCACCGGACAGCTGCCAATCACCGGCCTTGCGCTCCCAACCGGCCAGACGGGTCTGCCAGGTGGGGGAAGCAAGCGGCGGACGATAGCACCCGAAGCGGCGTTTCTCCAGCGCGAAGCCCAGCAGGTTCAACCAGTCGGCAACCCGCGACGGCGAAATGCAGCGGGCCTTGCGCAGGGCATCATGGGCGAACACATGGCGCAGGCCCCAACTGCTCCAGGGATTGATCCCGATGATCAGCAGATGCCCGCCGGGTCGCACGCTGCTTGCCGCTTCACGCAACAAGCCGTGGGGTGACAGGCAGAAATCCAGGCCATGCTGCAGCACCACCACATCGGCGGCATGCTCGCTCAACGGCCAGGCCTGCTCCTCACAGACGATCTCGACCCCCGGCAACGGCGCGCCAAGGCGCACGTTACGCTGCACCTGAGGCGCCGACGGCGGCGTCTGGGCCGATGGACCGTAATGCACAAGGTAACCACCGAAAAACCGCCCGAGCTCGTCTTCGAGCATGCGCCGCTCTTCGTCCAGCAGGAATTGCCCGAGGGGACCGGCCAGCCAGTCACGGGCCGCGCTGATCAATGCCAGCCAGTCAGGATCGGCCTGTGCGAACGCTTTATCAGTCATTGCATTCTCCAACGCGCCAGGAAGTTCTAAGATGCACCAATGTTTTCCGCTTGGCGAATCACTCGATGATACAGATCACTGCCCTACCCGCCTTCACTGACAACTACATCTGGTTGTTACAAGACCACAGCACCCAGCGCTGCGCCGTCGTCGATCCGGGCGACGCCGCCCCCGTACAGGCCTGGCTGGCCGCGCACCCCGGCTGGGTGTTGAGCGATATCCTGATCACTCACCACCACCATGATCACGTCGGCGGCGTCGAGCAGCTGAAAAAAGCGACGGACGCAAAGGTCAGCGGGCCGGCCAGTGAAAACATCCCGGCACGGGAGGTTGCGCTCAAGGACAACGACCGCATCAGTGTGCTTGGCTGGGAGTTCGATGTCTTCGCCGTCCCCGGCCATACCCTGGGGCATATTGCCTACTACCATCATGGCCTGCTGTTCTGCGGCGATACCCTGTTCGCCGCCGGCTGCGGACGCCTGTTCGAAGGCACGCCGCAGCAGATGCACGACTCGCTGACCCGCCTCGCCGCGTTGCCTGAGGACACCCTCGTCTACTGCACCCACGAATATACCCTGAGCAATCTGAAATTTGCCGCGGCGGTCGAACCGAACAATCCGGACATTGCCGAGCGCTTGGCCAAAGTCACTCGCCAACGAGAAGCGGGGATCATGACCCTGCCGTCGACACTGGCGCTGGAAAAGCTCACAAATCCGTTCCTGCGCACCGGCGAAACATCCGTTAAAGAAAAAGTGGACGAACGGACCGGCACCGATAACCTGGCGCCAAGCACGATCTTTGCTACGCTTCGAGCTTGGAAAGACAAGTTCTAAACAAGCGGCTGCAAGGTGTTGAAATTCTGAACGGTTGACCTCGCAAGGTGCGCTTTCTAGAATCGTCCGATATTTTTGCCCGGAACTAACTTCCAGCCAATGTCGTCACCTATTCGCAAAGCCATCAGTTCAGACGCATTGACCCGCTTGGCTCAAGCCATCGCGGTGGCTGTGTCCGCCACACTGGCGGGCTGCTCCAGCCATGCGCCGCAGACCGATGCGGCGCACACGCCGAACATCGCCGCGCGCGCCAAGCAGAAGCCGGTCTGGCTCAGCGAAAAACCAAGCCCGCAAATCCCCCAGGACGTCTGGGAGCGCATGCGTCAGGGCTTCCAGTTGCAGGACGAAGCAGGCGTCAACCCACGCATCGAGCAACAGCGCCTGTGGTTCGCCAGTAACCCGTCTTTCCTGGAAAACGCCGGCGAACGTGGCAGCCTTTATATCCACTACATCGTCGAGCGTCTTGAAACACGCAACATGCCACTGGAACTGGCCCTGCTGCCAGTGATTGAAAGCGCCTACAACCCGATGGCCTATTCCCGTGCCCACGCGGTGGGACTCTGGCAATTCATCCCCTCCACCGGGCGTTACTTCAACCTGCGCCAGACCCACTTCTATGATGGCCGTCGCGACATCACTGCCTCGACCACCGCCGCGCTGGATTACCTGACCCGCCTGCACGACATGTTCAACGGCGACTGGCTACTGGCCCTGGCCGCCTACAATGCCGGCGAAGGCACCGTCAGCCGGGCTATCGAACGCAACGAAAGACTTGGCCTGCCGACCGATTACTGGAACCTGCCGCTGCCAGCCGAAACCCAGGCTTACGTACCCAAGCTGCTGGCCCTGTCGCAAGTGGTGATGGCGCCCGAAGCCTATGGCGTGAACCTCAACCCGATCGCCAACGAACCGTATTTCCAGGTCGTCGAAATCAATCAGCGCATGGACCTGTCCAAGGTCGCTGAAGTGGCCAACATCGACGAAGACGAACTGTTCCAGCTCAACCCCGCCTTCAAGCAGCGCACCACCATCGACGGCCCGCAACACCTGCTGGTGCCGACGTCCAAGGCGCAGTTGCTGACCTCCAGCCTGCAAACCATGCGTCCGGAAGAGCTGATCAGCAAGAAGTCGCTCAAGCCGGTCTTCGAAAGTGCCGACGGTCCGGCGGTGGCAAGCGCCAAACGCAGCTACCGGGTCAAGCGCGGCGACAGCCTGGGCTCCATCGCCAAGGCCAACAACGTCGACGTCAAAGACCTGCAGCGCTGGAACAAGCTCAGCGGCAAGAACCTCAAGCCAGGCCAGAAACTGGTCATGCAGGACACTGGCAAGCGCGGCTCCGGCCGGGTCAACACGGTGGTCGCGGCCAACTCCAAGACCCGTAGCGGGAGCAAGAAGGCGCAGACCCAATACAAGGTCCAGCAAGGCGACTCGCTGTACATCGTGGCCAAGCGTTTCAATGTTGAAATGCAGCACCTCAAGCGCTGGAATCCTCGCGTGGGCAAGGCGCTCAAGCCCGGGCAAATGTTGACGGTTGCCAAGCCCCACTAAAAAGGCCCCTGAAACCAGGTAACGCTGTTCACTGAAGCGGGTAGCACACTTTGTGGCGAGGGGGCTTTTTATGCGTGCCCGGTTCATAAGCGAGCGCAATCCCTGTGGGAGCGAGCCTGCTCGCGATGGCTGCGTAACTGCTTGCATTGATGTCGACTGAACCACCGCCATCGCGAGCAGGCTCACTCCCACAGGAATTACGGCCTGGCCGAAATCACGCATTCAGCGCCTGTCTTTTTCCTGCCCGGACAAGCTGTTACTGTACCGTCCACAAAGCCCAAGCCGCCCGGATCGGATTCCATATTTGAAGCGCCCCCTGCTCCTGTTCCTGATCAGCCTGGCCTTGAGCTCCACCGCAAGCGCGACGATCAGCGAAAGCCATGGTTATGCGCAGTTCGGCACGCTCAAGTACCCGGCCCGATTTACCCACTTCGACTGGGTGAACCCGCAAGCACCCAAGGGCGGTACGTTGCGGGTCATGGCGTTTGGCACCTTCGATACGCTCAACCCATACACTTTCAAGGGGACCAGCCCGGTCACCACCCCCGGCTTCCTGCAATACGGCATCAACGAACTCAACGAACCGCTGATGGTCGGCACTGGCCAGTACGCGCCATCCGGCGATGAGCCGGCGTCCAGTTATGGCCTGATCGCTCGCTCGGTGGAGTACAGCGAAGATCGCAGTTGGGTGGTGTTCAATCTGCGCCCTGAAGCACGTTTTCATGACGGCACCCCGATCACTGCCCGCGACGTCGCGTTCTCCTACCGTCTACTGCTCAAGGAAGGCCACCCGCTGTACCGCACCAGCCTGCAGGAAGTGCTGCGGGTCGATATCCTCAACCCGCAGCGCATTCGCTTTGTGTTCAAGCGCGCCGGAAATCCGTTGTTGATCCTGCGTTTGGGCGAGTTGCCAGTGCTACCTCAGCATTACTGGAAAAATCGCGATTTCAAGGCCACCACCTTCGAACCGCCTCTGGGCAGCGGGCCCTACCGCATTACCTCAGTCACGCCGGGGCGGCAGATCGTCTTCGAACGGGTCAAGGACTACTGGGGCAAGGACCTGCCGGTCAATCGCGGCAAGTACAACTTCAATCGCATGGAGGTCGACTTCTACCGCGATAGCGGCGTGGCTTTCGAAGCGTTCAAGGCTGGCGAGTTCGACATCTATATCGAACATCAGGCGAAGAACTGGGACACCGGCTACAACTTCCCGGCAATTCGCCGTGGCGAAGTGATCAAGGCGCAGATCCCCCATCAGATCCCGACCCAGACCCAGGGCCTGTTCATCAACAGCCGCCGCCCGGCATTCGCCCAGGACAAGGTCCGTGAAGCGCTGGGACTGATGTTCGACTTCGAGTGGACCAATCGCACCCTGTTCAGCGGCGCCTACAAGCGCGCCATGAGCTACTACCCCAACAGCGAGTTCTCCGCCACCGGTTTGCCGGTCGGGCATGAATGGCTGCTGCTCAAGCCCTGGCGCGAACAGTTGCCGGCCAGGCTGTTCACCGAGCCATTCACCTTGCCGCAAACCGATGGTCGCGGCATTCCCCGGGAAACCCTGCGCAAGGCCCTGGGCCTGCTCGCCGAAGCCGGCTGGAAGCTCAATGGCCAGCGCCTGCAGAACGCTGCCGGGCAGCCGCTGCGAGTGGAGTTGTTGCTGGTCAACCCGAACCTGGAACGCATTCTCCAGCCCTACGTCGAGAACCTCGCCAGCATCGGCGTCGATGCACGGCTGCGCACCGTCGATCGCGCCCAGTACAAGCAGCGCCTCGACCAGTTCGACTTCGACATGATCCTGATGCCCCTCAACCAGACCCTCAGCCCGGGCCTGGAGCAATGGCAGTACTTCCATTCCAGTCAGGCTACCGTCAAGGGCAGCAAGAACTACGCGGGCATCGCCAACCCTGTGGTCGATCACCTGCTAGAACAATTGCTCGCGGCAAAGACCCGCGATGAGCAAGTCGCCGCCGGCAAAGCCCTCGACCGGGTGCTGCTGTGGCAGCACTTCATCATTCCCAACTGGTACCTCAATAATCACCGCCTGGCCTACCGCAGCCGGCTGGCCTTCGTCACCACGCCGCCCTACACCCTGGGCTTGAACACGTGGTGGCTGAAGTCTTCGGAGAAAGATCAATGAAACCTGTACGCGCCCTGCTCCTGCAGGCCAGCGGCCTGTTGTTCGCCGGGCTGGCCTGCGCCGCCCCGCAACACGCCCTGACCCTGTACAACGAGCCGCCGAAATATCCGGCAGGCTTCAAGCACTTCGACTACGTCAACCCCGACGCCCCCAAGGGCGGGATCTTCCGTCAGGCCGGCTTCGGCGGCTTCGACAGCCTCAACCCGTTCATCAGCAAGGGTGTGCCGGCCGACGATATCGGCATGATCTACGACACCCTGGCCAAACAGGGCCTGGACGAGCCGTTCACCGAGTACGGCCTGATCGCCGGGCAGATCGAAAAAGCCCCGGACAACAGCTGGGTGCGCTTCTACCTGCGCCCCGAAGCACGCTTCCACGACGGCCATCCGGTCCGCGCCGAAGACGTGGTGTTCAGCTTCCAGATGCTGACCAAGGACGGCGCTCCGATGTATCGCGGCTACTACAACGACGTGGCAGAAGTGATCGCCGAAGATCCCCTGCGCGTGCTGTTCAAGTTCAAGCACAGCAACAACCGCGAACTGCCGCTGATCCTTGGCCAGTTGCCGGTGCTGCCCAAGCACTGGTGGGCAGAACGCGACTTCAACAAGGGCAACCTGGAAATCCCCCTGGGCAGCGGCCCGTACAAGGTCAGCGAAGTCAAAGCCGGGCGCTCGATACGTTATGAGCGGGTCAAGGACTACTGGGGCAAGGACCTGCCGGTCAACCGAGGCTTCTATAACTTCGACGTCATGACCACCGACTATTACCGGGATAACACCGTCGCCCTGGAAGCGCTCAAGGCCGGGCAGTTCGATTTCTGGCAGGAAATGTCGGCAAAAAACTGGGCCAACGCCTACAACATCCCGGCGGTCAGTGAAGGCCGCATGGTCAAGGAACAGATCGCCAACGGCAACCCGACCGGCATGCAAGGTTTCGTCTTCAACCTGCGTCGCCCACTGTTCCAGGACGTGCGCGTGCGTCAGGCGCTGACGCTGATGCTGGACTTCGAATGGACCAACAAGCAGCTGTTCAACGGCGCCTACGCCCGCACCCGCAGCTATTTCGAGAACTCGGAAATGGCCGCCACCGGCCTGCCCGATGCCGATCAGCTGGCGATCCTCGATCCGTTTCGCAGTCAGTTGCCCACGCAGGTATTCGACGCGGCCTTTGAAAACCCGAAAACCGATGGCAGCGGCATGATCCGCACCCAGCAGCGGCAAGCCTACCAACTGCTGCAGGATGCCGGCTGGCGCATCGTCGACGACAAGATGGTCGATACCACCGGCAAACCGGTGGTCATCGAATTTCTTTTGGCCCAGACCGAATTCGAACGGGTGCTGCTGCCGTTCAAACGCAACCTGAGCGACCTGGGCATCGACCTGGTGATCCGCCGGGTCGACGTCTCGCAATACATCAACCGCGTACGCTCGCGGGACTTCGACATGATCGTCGGCAGCTTCCCGCAGTCCAGCTCGCCGGGCAACGAGCAGCGCGAATTCTGGATGACGGCCGCCGCCGACAAACCCGGCAGCCGCAATTCCATGGGCCTCAAGGACCCGGTGGTCGACCAACTGGTCGAACACCTGATCAACGCCGACTCGCGCAAGAGCCTGGTGGCCCACGCCCGAGCGCTGGACCGTGTGCTGCAATGGGGCTATTACGTCATACCCAACTGGCACATCAAGACCTGGCGCGTGGCGTACTGGAACCACATCGGCCATCCAAAAGTCTCGCCAACATATGACATCGGCACGGCCACCTGGTGGGTCAAGCCCGACATCACGCCGGCGATAGAAGTCGAAACCAAACTGCAGACTGATCCTGCGGGCACGGAGTAATCAGATGCTGGCGTATATTTTTCGGCGACTGCTGCTGATCATTCCGACCTTGTTCGGCATTCTGCTGATCAACTTCGTGATCATTCAGGCGGCCCCCGGCGGGCCGGTGGAACAAATGATCGCCAAGCTTGAAGGCTTCGAAGGTGCCACCAGCCGCATTGCCGGTGGCGGCGCCGAAGTCTCGGTAGCCGGCTCGGCCTATCGCGGCGCCCAGGGCCTGGACCCGGCGCTGATCAAGGAAATCGAGCACATGTACGGCTTCGACAAATCGGCGCCGGAACGCTTGTGGATCATGGTCAAGAACTATGCGTCCCTGGATTTCGGCGATAGCTTCTTCCGCGACGCCAGGGTCATCGACCTGATCAAGGAAAAGATGCCGGTGTCGATCTCCCTCGGGTTGTGGAGCACCCTGATCATGTACCTGGTGTCGATCCCCCTGGGGATCGCCAAGGCCACGCGCCATGGCAGCCACTTCGACGTGTGGACCAGTTCGGCGATCATCGTCGGCTACGCGATCCCCGCCTTCCTGTTTGCCATCCTGCTTATCGTGGTATTCGCCGGCGGCAGTTATCTGGACTGGTTCCCCTTGCGCGGGCTGACATCGAACAACTTCGATGAGCTGAGCATGGGCGGCAAGATCCTCGATTACTTCTGGCACCTGGCCCTGCCGGTGACCGCGCTGGTGATCGGCAACTTCGCGACCATGACCCTGCTGACCAAAAACAGCTTCCTCGACGAGATCAACAAACAGTACGTGGTCACCGCCAAGGCCAAGGGCCTGACCAACCACCGCGTGCTGTATGGCCATGTGTTCCGCAACGCGATGCTGCTGGTGATCGCCGGCTTCCCGTCGGCCTTCATCGGCATCTTCTTCACCGGTTCGCTGCTGGTCGAGGTGATCTTCTCCCTCGACGGTCTAGGCCTGATGAGTTTCGAAGCGGCGATCAACCGCGACTACCCGGTGGTGTTCGGCACGCTGTTCATCTTCACCTTGCTGGGACTGGTGGTGAAACTGATCGGCGACCTGACCTACACCTTTGTCGATCCACGCATCGACTTCGAAAGCCGGGAGCATTGAGATGAACCTGTCCCCCCTCAATCGCCGCCGCTTCGAACTGTTCAAGGCCAACCGCCGTGGCTGGTGGTCACTGTGGCTGTTCCTGATCCTGTTTGGCGCCAGCCTCGGCGCCGAGCTGATCGCCAACGACAAACCGCTGGCCGTGCACTACGACAACGGCTGGTATTTCCCGGCCCTCAAGCGCTACCCGGAAACCACCTTCGGCGGTGAATTCCCGCTGGAAGCCAACTACAAGAGCCCGTACATCCGTGAACTGCTCAAGGCCAAGGACGCCTGGGTGCTGTGGGCGCCGATCCCCTACAGCTACCAGAGCATCAACTACGACCTGAAGGTTCCGGCGCCGGCGCCCCCTTCGATGGACAACCTGCTGGGCACCGACGACCAGGGCCGCGATGTGCTGGCCCGGGTGATCTATGGTTTTCGCATCTCGGTGCTGTTTGCCCTGACCCTGACCGTGCTCAGCTCGATCATCGGTGTGATCGCCGGTGCCCTGCAGGGTTTCTATGGTGGCTGGGTCGACCTGGCCGGCCAGCGCTTCCTGGAAATCTGGTCCGGGCTGCCGGTGCTGTATCTGCTGATCATCCTCGCCAGTTTCGTCCAGCCGAACTTCTGGTGGCTGCTGGGGATCATGCTGCTGTTCTCGTGGATGAGCCTGGTGGACGTGGTGCGCGCCGAGTTCCTGCGCGGGCGTAACCTGGAATACGTGCGCGCCGCCCGCGCCCTGGGCATGCAGAACGGTGCGATCATGTTCCGCCACATCCTGCCCAACGCGATGGTCTCGACCATGACCTTCATGCCGTTCATTCTCACCGGCGCCATCGGCACCCTGACCGCCCTGGATTTCCTCGGCTTCGGCCTGCCGGCGGGCAGCCCGTCCCTGGGTGAGCTGGTGGCCCAGGGCAAGTCCAACCTGCAAGCGCCATGGCTGGGAATCAGCGCGTTTACCGTGCTGGCATTGATGTTGAGTCTGCTGGTGTTCATCGGCGAGTCCGCTCGCGATGCCTTCGACCCGAGGAAGTGAAATGAATCAGGACAATCTGATCGAAGTGCGCGACCTGTCAGTCGAATTCGTCGTCGGCAATCGCTGCCAGCGAGCGGTCGAAGGCATCAGTTTCGATATCAAACGCGGTGAAACCCTGGCCTTGGTGGGCGAAAGCGGCTCCGGCAAATCGGTGACCGCGCACTCGATCCTGCGCCTGCTGCCCTACCCGCTGGCCCGGCATCCGTCCGGCACCATCGAATATTCAGGGCGTAACCTGTTGAGCCTGGATGAAAAAACCATCCGCCACATCCGCGGCAACCGGATCGCCATGATCTTCCAGGAGCCGATGACCTCGCTCAATCCGCTGCATTCGATCGAGAAGCAGATCAACGAGATATTGGGTATCCACAAGGGCCTGGTCGGCAAGGCCGCGACCAGGCGCACCCTTGAGCTACTGGAATTGGTCGGCATCCCCGAGCCGCACAAACGCCTCAAGGCCCTGCCCCACGAATTGTCCGGCGGCCAGCGCCAACGGGTGATGATCGCCATGGCCCTGGCCAATGAGCCGGAACTGCTGATCGCCGACGAGCCAACCACTGCGCTGGACGTGACCGTTCAGCTGAAAATCCTCGAATTGCTCAAGGAACTGCAGGCGCGCCTGGGCATGGCCTTGCTGCTGATCAGCCACGATTTGAACCTTGTGCGAAGAATTGCGCATCGCGTATGTGTCATGCAGCGAGGTTGCATCGTCGAACAGGCATCGTGTGAACAATTGTTCCGCGCGCCGCAGCATCCGTACACTCGAGAACTGCTGGCAGCGGAGCCCAGCGGGACGCCTGCGACCAACGTGATCGGCCCGCCCTTGCTGCAAGTCGAGGACCTGAAAGTCTGGTTCCCGATCAAGAAAGGCCTGCTCAAGCGCACGGTGGACTACGTCAAGGCAGTGGACGGCATCAATTTCAGCCTGCCCCAGGGCCAGACTCTGGGGATTGTGGGGGAAAGCGGTTCCGGCAAATCCACGTTGGGCCTGGCGATTTTGCGGCTGATCGGCAGCAAAGGCGCGATCCGTTTTGAAGGCAAGCAGCTAGACTGCCTGACGCAGAACGAGGTTCGCCCGTTGCGTCGGGAGATGCAGGTGGTGTTTCAGGACCCGTTTGGCAGCCTGAGCCCGCGGATGTGCGTGAGCGACATCGTTGGCGAAGGCCTGCGGATTCACAAGATGGGCAGCGCCGCCGAGCAGGAAACGGCGATAATTGCGGCATTGAAGGAGGTAGGTCTGGATCCGGAAACCCGGCACCGCTACCCCCACGAATTTTCCGGTGGGCAACGGCAGCGAATCGCCATTGCCCGGGCTTTGGTGCTGAAACCGGCGCTGATCCTGCTGGACGAGCCGACTTCGGCGCTCGACCGGACGGTGCAGCGGCAAGTGGTGGAGCTGTTGCGTTCACTGCAAGCCAAGTACAACCTGACGTATTTGTTCATCAGCCATGATCTGGCTGTTGTTAAAGCGCTGAGCCACCAGTTGATGGTGGTCAAGCATGGCCAAGTGGTCGAACAGGGAGACGCGCAAGCTATCTTTGCCGCCCCCCAACATCCGTATACACAGCAGTTGCTGGAAGCCGCTTTTTTGGCACCAGCCACTGCGCAATAACCTGAAAGAGGAGCAACACATGGGTTTTCTCGCCGGTAAGCGCGTACTGATCGTCGGTGTCGCCAGCAAGCTGTCCATCGCATCCGGCATCGCTGCCGCCATGCATCGCGAGGGCGCTGAGCTTGCCTTCACTTATCAGAACGACAAACTGAAAGGTCGTGTCGAAGAATTCGCACAAGGCTGGGGTTCGAGCCCTGAGCTGTGCTTCCCGTGCGACGTGGCCAGCGATGAAGAAATCGCCAAGGTCTTCGAAGAATTGAGCAAGAAGTGGGACGGCCTGGACTGCATCGTGCACTCCGTGGGCTTCGCCCCGGGCGACCAACTGGACGGCGACTTCACCGAAGCCACCACCCGTGAAGGTTTCCGCATCGCTCACGACATCAGCGCCTACAGCTTCGTGGCCCTGGCCAAGGCTGGCCGCGAAATGATGAAAGGCCGCAACGGCAGCCTGCTGACCCTGTCGTACCTGGGTGCCGAGCGCACCATGCCTAACTACAACGTAATGGGCATGGCCAAGGCTTCGCTGGAAGCTGGCGTACGTTACCTGGCCGGCTCCCTGGGCCCGGACGGCACCCGCGTGAACTGCGTATCGGCAGGCCCGATCCGCACCCTCGCCGCTTCCGGCATCAAGAACTTCCGCAAGATGCTGGCCGCCAACGAAGCGCAAACCCCGCTGCGTCGCAACGTCACCATCGACGAAGTCGGCAACGCCGGCGCCTTCCTGTGCTCGGACCTGGCGTCGGGCATCAGCGGCGAAATCATGTACGTGGACGGTGGCTTCAACACCACGGCCATGGGCAGCATCGAAGAGTAATCTTCGACCGGCCTGAAAAAACCCGCCTTTTGGCGGGTTTTTTGTGCCTGCGATTTCGCCGCACGTGCAGAATCTGTGGGAGCTGGCCTGCTGGCGATTAGGCCGGTACATCCAACATCTCTGGTGACTGATACTCCGCCATCGCTGGCAAGCCAGCTCCCACAGGGATTGATCGCCAGCCGTGATTTTTTGTGTTCACTGAAGATCAAACTGTGGGAGCTAGCCTGCTGGCGATGAGGCCGGCACATCCAGCATCAAGGGCGACTGACACGCAGCCATCGCCGGCAGGCCAGCTCCCACAGGGATTGTTTTCCGGCCAGATTTTTTGTGATCACTGAAGATCAAATTGTGGGAGCGGGCTTGCTCGCGAAGGCAGTGTGTCAGCCAACAATGATGTTGAATGTGCCCGCACTCATCGTCGGAACGCCGCCCCGAGCAAGCCTCTTCCCACAGGAGGATGTGTGTTTAATCAACGATCTGTGTGTCCAGGCACTTGGCAAACAATTGCTGTATCGGCTGCGTCCGCTGGCTGTATCGTTGCAGCAGCACTATCTCCCGATAGAACGTCAACGCCCCCAACCGAATGATCCGCACCTTTGCTCCATGCTCGAGCCACAACCCCGCCTCGGGCAGCAGCGATACACCCAATCCGCATTCGACCATTTTCACAATGGCCTCCAGCTCATCCAGTTCCAGCGCGACATGCACATCAAGTTGCTGTTCACGCAGGAACCGCGTCACCAGACGCCCGCCGAAGGAGTTGCGGTCGTAGCGTACATGCGCATGTTCGGCCAACAGTTGCAGCGGATCGTCCCCTTCAAGCTGCGCCGGCACAATCAGTACGAACGGCTCTTTGCGGATGACTTGTATCGACAGTTCCTTGGGCAATTCGAATGGCGGTTTGATCACAATGGCCAGGTCCACTTCGCCGGTATCGACCTGGCTCAACAGGTTCAACGAAACACCGGGCACCAGTTTCGCTTCCAGCAACGGTGCCTGTTGACGCAAACGCAGCAGGGCCTGTGGCAGTAATCCAGTCTGCACCGTGGCCACTGCACCGATTTTCAGTTCGCCGCGAAAATCGCTGACATCCTCGCTGACAGCCATGCGTGCGAAAATGTCCAGCATCTCCCGGGCCATCGGCAACGCACGCTGGCCGGCGGCATTGAGCAATGCCTGGCGTCCTGTGCGATCGAACAGACGAATACCCAGCGCCTGTTCCAGGTTGCGGATCTGCGCACTCACCGCCGACTGGGTCAAGCCTGTGTGCATGCCTGCCGCAGCAAAGGTGCCGTAGCGCGTCACGGCAATGAAGGTTTTCAGTTCGCGCAACATAGGCTTCTCGACTGATCGAAATAATTTGAGCTCGCTGCAAAAACTATCGTCTTTCAATCGAAATGCACAGGGGTAAACTCAGACTCAACTGCAGACAGTCGAGAAGAGCCCATGCAACTATCCCCGTTTCACCTGGCCATCCCGGTTTACGACCTGAATGCCGCACGCACCTTCTACGGCCAAGTGTTCGGTCTGGAAGAAGGTCGCTCCAGCGACCATTGGGTGGATTTCAACTTCTTCGGCCATCAACTGGTCATTCACCTGGCGCCGAAAAACGCCTCCCAGGAAGCTGCGCACACCAATGCCGTAGACGGTCACAACGTGCCGGTACCGCACTTTGGCGTGGTATTGGGCATGCCCGAATGGGAAGCACTGGCACAGCGCCTGCAAGCACTGGGCACTGACTTCGTGATCGAACCGGGCATTCGTTTTCAGGGGTTGGTGGGCGAGCAAGCGACGATGTTTCTGTTCGATCCGTGCGGGAATGCCCTGGAGTTCAAGGCATTCAAGGACATCGATCAGTTATTCGCCAAATGAATTCTGCCTGCCCTGACACCTGAGCTGAGCTGAGCGAAGCCAAGACTGATCTTAAAATTCGATCGTGCCTTGATGACAAATATCATCGAGAGCCGCCATTAAGCGCTCCACCGAACGATGGATGTCGGGGTCGAATTCGAGCTGAGCGATACTGAAGCCGATGTCATAACCGCGATGCAGCGTCCCGTTGCGCTCGTCGAGAATCTCTTCGAGCCGCGCCCTGATCGCGCTGATTTCCACGGCGCCGGACCCGGTCAGCAACGCAGCGAACTCATCGCTACCCAGCCGGCCGATCACGTCGCTCTCACGAAAAGCGATACGCAGCACATCGGCAAAGGTTTTCAGCGCATCGTCGCCTTCGGTGCGGCCATACAGTTCGTTGATACGTTTGAACTGATCGAGATCGAAAAACAGCAGGGTCGCCGGTTTGTCCAGTTCCTGACACGCATCCAGCCCAAGCTGCGCCAAGGCCTGAAAGCCATGCCGATTCGAGAGCAACGTCAACTCATCCATGCTTGCCATTTGCACAGCCATCAACTCCCGTTCGGCTTCGCGTGCCAGATCCCGTAGCCGTTCGCGCTGCTGCAGCGCACTGTCGAAAACCTTGGTCGCGGCACCCAAGCCTGTTGTAACCGGATTGCCTGGAGTAATCATCATCCACTCCGTTGAAGGGTATACACATTAGAGATGGCAATGACCGGTTTGACTCCCGCCAGGACTACCGCTGGTCAGCTGCCCTCCAGTGGACATGGCCCTCCGGCGCCAGCCCAGAGCTTGAATTGAGTGACGAAGATGTCGTGCGGCACCGGCACGGGCGCACGGTTGCCGCCCGGATTCCAGCCCCACAGCACCAGTTTGTCATCACTGACGTGCTTGATCAGCGCCGCGAAATCCCGATCGCCATTGCCGGAACGGTCCTTGATCATCGCGCACAAGCGGTCGGCCGGCAGGCCGATCCAGGCCATGCGCTGCGCGGCCGGCGGCAGGCTCCAGTGCGGTGCGCCCGGAGGCGCGTGGGGGCCGTAACTGGCAGGCGGATTGCTTTCGCCATGGCACGAGGCACAGGGTAAACCGGCCGCCCCCTTGCCATCCAACCCGCGCACCACGTTCATCCCATGGGGAATCCCGGCATCGAATTGCAGTGGTGAGTCACCCGGAATGTGGCAGTTCTGGCAGCGCGGGCTCTGGAAAACCTTCTGCACGGTACCGAACGCCTGCAAGGCTTCCCGGTCGTCAGCCAACAGCCCGGTTGCATAGATAAACAGGCCAATCAGCAGCACCGCCCCGCGTAGCCAATGATGTCGTTTCATCTCACACCCCCGACAACTGCAGCGGCAACTCGCGCAAACGCTGGCCAGTCAGGGCATACACCGCATTGGAGACTGCCGGCGCCGTCGGCGGCACACCCGCCTCGCCTATGCCGCCCGGCTTGTCGCTGCTGGGCACGATGTGCACTTCCACCACCGGCATCTCGTTGAGCCGCAGCACCTGATAGTCGTGATAGTTGGACTGCACCACCTGCCCGTCCTTGATCGTCAGTTTGCTGTGCAAGGCAAACCCGAGGCCGAAGGTGATACACGACTCCATCTGCGCGGCAATGCTCTGCGGGTTGACCGCAATGCCGCAGTCCACCGCACACACCACCCGGTGCACACGAATTACCAGGTTGTCCTGGGACACCTCGGCGACCTGCGCCACGTAGCTGCCGAAGGATTCATGCACCGCCACGCCCAAGGCATGACCATCCGGCAAAGGCGCTTTCCAGTCGGCCCTCTCCACAGCCAGGTTCAACACGCCAAGATGGCGCGGATGGTCCTTGAGCAAGGTGCGTCGATACTCGACCGGATCCTTGCCGGCAGCGGCGGCCATTTCGTCGATCAATGACTCCATGACGAATGCGGTGTGGCTGTGACCCACAGAGCGCAACCACAGCACGCTGATCCCGGTTTGCGGTGAATGCAGTTCGACCTGATGATTGGCCAGGCCCTTGATATACGGGCTGTCGGCGACGCCTTCGACGGAGGTCTTGTCGATGCCGTCCTTGACCATCGTCGCTTCGAGGGAGGTGCCGGCCATGATCGACTGGCCGACCAGCACGTGTTTCCAGGCCAACGGCAAGCCATTGGCTCCCAGGCCAATCCTGGCATGGTGCAGGAACGCCGAGCGGTAATAGCCGCCTCGGATGTCATCCTCCCGCGCCCACACGGTTTTCACCGGCCCGCCCGCCGCCTTGGCGACATACACCGCTTCGCTGACGAAATCCGAAGTCGGATTGGCCCGGCGCCCGAATCCGCCACCAAGAAACTCAGTGTGAATCTCGACCTGCTCGGGTCTGAGCCCGGTGATTTTCCCCGCGATCATCTGGTCCAGGGTCTGGAACTGCGTACCGGTCCAGATCTCGCACTTGTCCTGGCTGATGCGCACCGTGCAGTTGAGCGGCTCCATCGGTGCGTGGGCCAGAAAAGGCACGTTGTATTCGACGTCGATGGTCTTCGCCGCCTTCGCCAGCGCCGCCTGAGTATCGCCCGCCTTGCCCGCGTCCAGCCCCTGTGTGGCAGCAAGTTTGCGGAAACTTTCCAGCATGGCGCCGCTGTCGAGCCCGGCATTGGGCCCCGCCTCCCACTCGATTTTCAGCGCATCGCGGCCCAGCTTCGCCGCCCAGTAGTGATCGGCGATGACCGCCACCCCCGTCGGCACCTCCACCACTTTATGCACGCCGGGAATCGCCAAGGCCCCGGCACCTTCGAAGGACTTCAGGCTACCGCCGAACACCGGCGGCCGGGCAACCATGGCCGTCATCAAGCCGTCGAACTGCACGTCCATGCCGAACTTCGCCCGGCCGCTGATTTTTTCCGGGGTGTCCAGGCGTTGTGTGGGTTTGCCGATCAGCCGCCAGTCCTTCGCCTCCTTGAGTTTGATCGAGGTTGGGTCAGGCATGGGGAGCTTGCCGGCGTCATCGGCCAGCTCGCCATAAGTCGCGCGGTGTTCACCGGCAATCACGATGCCCGACTCGGTGTGGATTGCCGACGGTGCAACGTTGAAACGCTTGGCGGCAGCCTCGATCAACATCAGGCGAGCGGCTGCACCCGCCTGGCGGTAACGGTCGAACTCCATCCAGGTCGAGGTCGAGCCGCCGGTGATCTGCATCCCGCCAAACCCGGCCATGCCGTAATCGGCGGCCGATGCCGGGGAGTGCTCGACGCGGATTTTCGACCAGTCGGCGTCCAGTTCTTCGGCAATCAGCATGGTCAGGCCGGTCCAGATGCCCTGGCCCATTTCCGAATGACCAAGCAGTACGGTGACGCTGTTGTCATTGCCGATGCGCAGGAAGGCATTGGGGGCGAACACGTTGCCCTGATTCTCTGCGCCCATGGCAAAACGGTGTGCCCCGGGAATGACAAACGCCACCACCAGACCGCCACCGAGCAAAGCACTGCCCTTGAGAAAGCCACGACGCGATAACGGATTGCCCGGGTTCATGGTCGTCTCATCCCAATTCGGCAGCGCGTTTGACCGCCGCGCGAATCCTTGGATAGGTGCCGCAACGACAGATGTTGCCCGATAATGCCTGGTCGATATCGCTGTCGGTCGGTTGCGCAATTTTCGCCAGCAAGGCCGCCGCTGACATGATCTGCCCGGACTGGCAGTAACCACACTGGACCACATCGAGTTCCGCCCAGGCCTGTTGCACCGGGTGCGTGCCGTCAGTGGAAAGGCCCTCGATGGTGAGGATTTTCTGGCCATGGGCCACGGCCATGGCGGGGGTGATACAGGAACGCCGCGGTGCGCCGTCGACGTGCACCGTGCAGGCACCGCACTGGGCCATGCCGCAACCGAACTTGGTACCGGTCAGGTGCGCGACGTCGCGCAGGACCCACAACAGGGGCATATCGGCGGCTACATCAAGCTCTTGGTCCTGGCCATTGATGTTCAGGGTCAGCATTGCGCATTTCCTCAGACTCACGGTGATCTGAAGGGGCGCAGCTACAGCAGTACCGTGCCTGCGCGCGCCTCGGGTTATCCCTTCAGCTAAGCGCAGTTTTAATGGAACGCCGAGGCGCATCGACCACCGGTCAAAAAATGTCCGAATGTGCCTTCAATACATCCATGCCCCCTCCCCCGTAGGAGCGAGCATGCTCGCGATGGTCTGTCATTCACCGCTGGCTTGCAGGTGTACATATCCATTCCTGCGCCAACGGTTACTCAACACTCACGCCACCCACCCTGTAGGAGCGAACATGCTCGCGATGCACGCGAGGACGCTGTGGGGCATCAGGCACCCAGCGTCTTCGTTGACGACCTTCGCGAGCAAGCTCGCTCCTACAGGGAATCGGCACAAGCCAATAGCAGCCCGGTTCATCAGGCGACCACTGCGGCCACCTGCGAGTGAATCCGGTACTGGGACAGCAGCCGCATCACATAACCAACTTTCAACAAGGTCGGGCCGAGAATGGTCAAGGCATGCATCGATACCAACACAAGGATCGACAGCGTGCCGGCATAGAGATAGGCGCCATAAATTCCGCCGAGCAACATCACCAGACCGACTGCCAGCACCTGGCTGGACAGGCGCAGAACGTTATGAGGGTTGCTGAAAAAATGGAACATTTTTCGATACTCCTGAAGTCGTTCAGTTAGTACCTTGCTGTTTCATGTTCCGTGCCAAAATTCTACCCCTGCAATATCAATGACCTGGACCAAACGCAGTCATTTAGACCAAATTGGAAAGCAGTCATTTACACCCGAAATAGAGTCATTTTGACAAACCAACCTCCCCTTTCCAATGAACACACCCTAAAAGCAAACCAATATCATTTGCGTCACCGATGGCATTTTGGTTTAATCGCGATCAATTCTTATTTGTACAAGGGCGCGTATCGCCCATGGACCTGCATTGCCCATGACGGCTGTCGACTCCTCCTGCGTCCAGACGCTCTACACCAGCCATCACCGCTGGCTGCAGGAGCTGCTGCGGCGTCGCCTGAACAACGCGTTCGATGCCGCCGACCTGGCCCATGACACTTTCATCCGGGTCCTCAAGCGCCCTCAGGTTTTCCAGGGCGAAACCCACGAACGCTCCTACCTGGCGACTATCGCCCGGGGCCTGTGCATCGATCACTGGCGGCGTCGACAGCTGGAACAGGCATGGCTGGAGACTCTGGCTGCGCAGCCACAAGCCGTGCAGCCGTCGCCGGAGCAACGGGCGATCATCGTCGAAACCCTCTACGAGGTGGACGCCATGTTGCAACGTCTGCCCCAGCGGGTATGCGATGCGTTCATCCTCGCCCAGGTGCATGGCCTGCCCTACCGCGCCATCGCCGATGAAATCGGTGTGTGCGAACGCATGGTGAAAAGATACCTGGCCCAGGCACTGATGCATTGCGCGATGCTCGAAGCAGAACTTGATGGCCTGCTGATCCAATGACCCAGGCCTGCGCAAACGCAATCAGTCATGCCAGCCTCGAACAGGCGGCGCAGTGGTACGTGCAACTCAACGATCTGCAGGTCGACGAGCAGCAGCGTCGGCACTGGCAAGCCTGGCTGGCGCAAAGCGGTGAACATCAGGCTGCCTGGCACTATGTCGAGCGGGTTGGCCAACGCTTCGCCGCCTTGCAGCAAGAGCATCCCCATGCAGCCAGCCATGTGCTGCGCAACACCGAACGCACGGCCATCAGCCGCCGCCAGGCCGTCAAGAGCCTGCTGGTGCTGGTTTCAGGTGGTTTGCTTGGATGGAGCGCCTGCAAGCAAAGCGCGCTGCCGCTTGCCTTGGCGCGCTGGACCGCCGACCTCGCCACCGGCACGGGCGAAACCCGCGAAGCCCGGCTCAGCGATGGCAGCCGGATCTGGCTCAACGCACTGAGTGCGGTGAATGTACGCTTCGACGCCAGCCAGCGCCTGCTGCTGTTGCAGGCCGGCGAAGTACTGGTCGATACCGCCAAAGACCCCGATCGTCCATTGCGGGTACAAACCGCCCAGGGCTGGATGCGCGCGCTGGGCACCCGTTTCAGCGTGCGCCAGGACAACCTGCAAACGTTGCTGAACGTTTACGAAGGCGCCGTCGAAGTCCGCACGCGCGAGGGTCAGGTCCGGGTGGTCGAAGCCGCAAGCCAATTGCTCTTCAGTGACAACCACAGCCCTGTCCCGACTACCGCCACGGCAACCCGCGAAGCCTGGCGCCGGGGCCTGTTGCTGGCGGACAACATGCCCCTTGGCCAACTGATCGAAGAGCTGAGCCGCTACCGTCCGGGGCACTTGGGGTGCGATCCGGCGGTCGCCAGCTTGCCGGTCATGGGCTCGTTCCCGCTCAGGGACACCGACCAGGCGTTGCGCCTGCTGGAGGCAGCCTTGCCGGTGCGGGTGATAAAGACCCTGGATTGGTGGGTCAGCGTCGGCCCGAAAGCCTGAAGATTTTTTGTTACGCCGGTTCCCTTTCGGGTTTTTCGCTCGGTTAACCCTCAAGGCCCCTCGTTTGTCGATCGATCCACTTCCCGGGAACTCCATGCCGCGCTTCACCCTTGCCCGCTACCGCTTTGCCTTGCGCCCGCTGGTGCTGGCCCTCGCGGCTGTCCTGGCGGGCCTGGCAGCGCCACTGAGCCATGCGGACAACCCGACCGGCAGTGAACAGTCCTCCAGCGAGAAGCGTCATTACGATATCGCCGCCGGCTCCCTGATCAGCGCCCTCAACCGCTTTGCCGAACAGGCCGGTATCTTTCTCGCCGGTCACAACGACATCGCGGCCGGCAAACTCAGCTCCGGCCTGAACGGTGACTACAGCGCACAACAAGCGCTGCAACGACTCCTGCACGGCAGCGGCCTGCAGGCGCTGCCCCAGGGTCATGGCGGCTACGTGCTGCACACCGCGGCGGCCGCGCCAGGAGCCCTGGAGCTGGGCGCCACGAACATCTCCGCGCAGCCGCCAGGGGGGATCAGCGAAGACAGCGGCTCATACACCATAGGCTCGACCTCTTCGGCCACCGGGCTGCCATTGTCCCTGCGCGAAACGCCACAATCGGTCTCGGTCATCACCCGTCAGCTCATGGACGACCAGGGCTCCAGCAACATTGCCGACGCCCTGCGCCGGGTGCCCGGGATCAGCGTGCAAAACTACGACAGCGAACGCTGGGAGTTTTCCAGTCGCGGCCTGCCGATCAGCAACTTTCAATACGACGGAGTCAACACCGACTACGACGGCGTGTACGACTACGGCACCAGCAGCACCGATCTGGCGCCTTACGATCGCGTCGAGATCATCAAGGGCGCGACCGGCCTGATGACCGGTGCGGGCGATCCGTCGGCGACGGTCAATCTGATCCGCAAGCGACCCACCAAAGTCTTCAAGGCCTCGCTCAGCGGCGCGGCCGGTTCCTGGGACAGCTATCGCGGCGAGGGCGATATTTCCGGCCCGTTGACGGCGGACGGCGCAGTGCGCGGCCGGTTTGTCGGCGCCTGGCAGGACCGCAGTGCCTACATCGACCATTACCAGAACACCCGGGACATCGCCTACGGCATAGTCGAAGCCGCTCTCACGCCTGACACACTGTTGACCTTGGGCATCGACCAGCAGGACAGCCGCTCCCGCGGCGCCAGCTGGACCGGTTTCCCGATGTACAACAGCGACGGTTCGCGTACCCGTTTCTCCCGTTCCTTCAACCCGGCCACCGACTGGAGCCGCCGCGATTTCAGTAACCAGACGCTCTTCGCATCGGTAGCGCAGCAACTGGCCAGCGACTGGTCCCTCAAGATCAGTTACGACCGCAAGCACCGCCGTCACGATACCTTCCTCGCCTCCGCCAGTGGCGGTAATCCGGACCCGGTCAGTGGTGACGGCATGTTCATGTACATGGGCAAGTTCGAGGGCGATCAGGTGCAGAACAACATTGATGTCAACCTCAGCGGTCCGTTCACCTGGCTCGGCCGCGGGCACGAATTGATCGCCGGTTTCATGTCGATGGACGCCCGCCAGGACAACCCGGTGTACGGCTCGGTCTATCCGCCCGTGGACGGCAGCATCAACGACTGGCAAGGCGAGTACCCGAAACCGCAGATTCCCCAGGTGGGCGACGACGAAATCGTCCAGCGCCAGAGCGGCGCCTACCTGGCCACCCGGCTCAAGCCGGGCGACGATCTGGCGCTGATCTTCGGTGCACGCGTCAGTGACTTCAAGGGGCACGACGACCTGGACTACCACGACCCGAACAGCGCCGACGTGCGTGACAGCTATCACCAGACCGGGGTGGTCACGCCCTACGCCGGGCTGGTCTACGACCTCGACGACACCTGGTCGGTGTACAGCAGCTACACCAGCATCTACCAGCCGCAGATGAGCAAGGACGCCGATCGCCAGTTGCTCGATCCGGTGCAAGGCAAGAGTTATGAGGCGGGAATCCTCGCCGGATACTTCGGCGGACGCCTGAACGCGCGGTTCGCCCTGTACCGGATCGAGCAGGACAACATCGCCCAGTACGTCAGCGGCGTCGATAGCGACTCGGTGTACCGCGCGACCCAGGGCGCCACCACCAAGGGTTTTGAGCTCGAACTGGCCGGTGAAATCCGCGACGGCTGGAGTCTGTCCGCCGGCTACACCTACAACCACACCCGCGATGCCAAGGGGGATCATGTCTACGCCTCGATCCTGCAAACCACGGCACCGGAACAGGTCATACGCCTGTTCAGCGCTTACCGGCTGCCCGGGACGTGGAACAAGCTCACGGTCGGTACGGGAGTGAACTGGCAGAGTGAATTCCTTGGCCAGGTGTTCCAGCCCAATCCTGACGACAGCGTCGATTTCGGCCAGTCCTCGACCATCACCCAGCCGGACTACGCCCTGATCGATGTGATGGCGCGCTATCGATTCAACGAGCACCTGAGCACCACGCTGAACGTGAAGAACCTCTTCGACAAAACCTACTACACCGGGCTCGGCAACTTCGGCACCGGTTTCTATGGCGAGCCCCGCTCGTTGCAACTGAGCACCCGCTGGGATTTCTGAGCGCGGGTCGATCTACGGTACTGCCGAACGCGCTGTGGCTGGCTACGCTTTAAATCCTGCCTGCATAACCTGCCGAGGAGTGCCTGCCATGCAACGCGTCCAAAAACTCACGCCCTGCCTGTGGTTCGATAATGAGGCCGAAGAAGCCGCGAAATTCTACTGCTCGATCTTCGATCACTCGAAAATCACCGCAACCACCCACTACAGCGAGGCCGGTTTCGAGTTCCACGGCAGGCCTGCGGGCTCGGTGATGACCGTCAGTTTCGAACTCGACGGACAGAGTTTCACCGGTCTCAACGGCGGGCCGCAGTTCAAGTTCAGCGAAGCGACCTCGTTTCAGGTCAACTGCCAGACCCAGGACGAAGTCGACCATTTCTGGGGCAACCTGTCCACCGGCGGCCCTGTCGAAGCCCAGCAATGCGGCTGGCTCAAGGACAAGTTCGGGTTGTCCTGGCAGATCGTTCCGATCGTATTGATGGACATGATGAAAGACCCCGACACGAAGAAATCGCAACGGGCCATGGAAGCCATGCTGCAAATGAAAAAACTCGATATCGCGGCGTTGCAGCGAGCCTTTGACGGCGAGAGCTAATACACTCGGGTGCTGAACTGCCGAGGACCGACCATGAAGCATGCCGCTGCCAAAGACGCCAACAAGGCCCCGCGTTTCTGGCGCGATGACGCCCTGCCCTTCATCGAAGCCCGCTCCATCGCCGACGGGCGCGAGGTCTGCTACACCCGGCATGCCCACGAGCATTTTTCCATCGGTGCCATTACCGCCGGGCGCAGCACCTACCTCCATGAGCAGTCGGCATTCGAAGTCAGCGTCGGCACCGTGGTGCTGATGAACCCTGGCGATGTCCACGCCTGCAACCCCATCGACGACCAGCCCTGGTCGTACCTGATGCTGTATGTCGACACGCCCTGGCTTACCGATTTGCAGCATCAACTGGGCTTCAGCAACGATTCGGCATTTCGCCGCTTCTCGGCCACCCACACAGAGGACGCCAGCCTGTTTGCCGGTCTCCAGGATCTGTACGAGGTGCTGGTCGATCCGCTGCAGGAGGTGCTGCGCAAACACAGCGTGACAGTGGAGTTTTTCACCGAGGTGCAACTACGCCTCAACCCCGCCGATCACCCCCAGCGCGAGCCCAACTTCAAACTCGAACGCGCCGCCGACTACATCCGCGAGCACTGCACGCAAATGCTCAAGCTCGAAGACATCTGCGCAGCGGCGCAACTGTCGCCGTCCTACCTGATCCGCGCCTTCAAGCAGCACTACGGCATGACGCCCCATGCCTTCCTGGTCAATCGGCGCATCCAGTTCGCCCGGGAGCAGTTGCGCAATGGCAAGCTGATTGCCGATGTGGCCCTGGAAGCGGGGTTTGCGGATCAGGCGCATTTTCAGCGGGCGTTTAAACAGCATTTGGCGGCTACGCCGGGGCAGTATCGGGGGTGAAGGAGTGTTAAAGCCTCAAGCCATCTACCACTCCATTGATTTCCTTGAGAGAGTTCTAATCGCGCATGCACTCAGCAGCCCCCTGAAAGCTAAGCATCGCTTGCGATAGCCACCCGTCTGTTATGTGTCCCCCATGATAACGAACTTTAAACCACTCTCCATTATTAGCCGAGTCAAGTATTGAGACCCTATCACCCTTGACAATATATGCTTTCGTAACATCTGCTGCTGACGGGGAGTTTGATAGGTAAGCTCGACTAGCATCCACACAAGCATTAGCAGATATATTAGTACCAAGGAATTTTATCGAAAACTCTTCTTTTCCTTGTCGGTTGAAGTTCGTGACCTTTTCCAGATCGGAGTTTATCGGCTCTCTGGTCTGATTTCGATGGAGCTCACCCTGCTCAATCATGTAGGTTTCAATTACTGAAAATGGCCCATCGCGTTTGACACTTGTCAACTCCCCACGATCATTAATATAGGGAGATCCAAACAGCTCTTCATACTCAGAAAAAACAACTGCACCATCTTTCTTTGACGCGATGAATAGTGCGTAAATATTGTTAGCGCCGCTCTCAAACAACTTTACAAACACGTCATTTATATGATTTTTGTTAACATCCATTAAAATAACTTCTTTACCGCCACCGCCCTCTATCACACCAGCTTTTAGAACACGCCATTCTACCTCCCCAAATCGATACAAATATTTATCGCCAACCAATTTTATGTAAATTCTATTGTTTTCAAACAGTTCAGCTTCAAACGTTTTAGAATATTCTTCCGCCTGCGATGCGTATGGAACTACTGCCTGCAAAAGCAGCACCAGCGAGAACAAACAAACTTTACCTCTTAAATATTTCATCGCTCTCACCAAAATAACGCTTCCATATACCAGACCCTACCGTGCTATCCCTTAGTGAGCTTTCGGAAAGCTTGTATTTTCTATAATGTCCTCCTCCGTGTACCGGGCAACTTGAAACTTTTAGCTTATCAATCAGTGCCAAAGCATATTCCTCCCGTTCATATGCATGATTAAACCCGCCATTCACACCAATAATTACTTTAATTAAGTCGTTATTTTTCGAGTACTTGCTCAGATCTCCCCAAGCGGATCCTTTCCTCCAAAACCAGCCGGCAGAGCCAGTAATAAATCGCACATTACTAGCAACAGCCTCCACAGAAGTAGCAATGGAAACTTGCTCACTGCTAAAATAGGCGTGATAATTATCTATATGCGTCAGTTGTATCAAGCCCCTCCCATGGTAGTCGCTACCACCCCTATAACTGTTCCAGTGAACGGGTATTGAGTTGTCTCGGTTTTTATATTCCGTAGTTGTATTAAATGCATCACTCTCAACTGCAAGATTTGACAAAAATAACGCTTTATCCAGACAGGTATCAATCCTATATCTATCCATCGCCTGATTTAGTGCAATTAAAAAGGATTCCGCCTCAATATTTTTAACCTCCGGAAAACTGGATTTCTGAAAAAGACCATTGATTATTTGCTGCTCAGAAATCACAACTCGCATTTCATCCAGCGTAATATCTCTTTTGCAAGCACAAGAACGCTGTGTAAAAGCACCAATGAGCCCTATCGGATGAAAGTGATACGGCCTCCCCCACGAAGGCAACCCGACTTTCTCCGCCACCTCACTCCACCAACTGATCTGCTCGATCCGCTGCTTCTCCGCCTGCCAATTCCAGTGCGGCGTCGAGCCGCTGTGGCCGAGCAACTCATCCAGCGCATCCCACTTCTGCGTCTGGTGAAACCACTCGCTTTCCTTGCGCAAGACCATCTGGGAAATGGATTGCGCCAACGCCGGGAGTTGCAGAGCCGCCTGTACCTCCTCGGCAGTGATCTTGTCGTCGCCGTTGCGGTCGAGAATCGCGTTCAGGCGGCTTTTCATCGGCCCTTGATTACTTTTCTCGGCCAAGGGGCGAAAGCGCTCGCGTTGTCCTTCGTTAAAACGGCCGACAGCACTGAAAAACGACGCCATTTCATGTCGCGGCGTGCTGTAGTCGAAAATCACCTCATAGCCTTCCCACGACCACGGGCTGACCCATGGGGTGGCGTCGACCTCTTCGCACACCCAGCCGTCGAGCAAGTTGTGGTCCGCATCGTGCAGCAGCCCGTCCAGGCGATACCAGTTGCGAGCCTTGCGGTAATCGGTCGCTGGCACGTGGATTTTTCCCTCCGCAGGCAGGCCGTCCAGAAGGCTCTTGGGGACTAACAGGTCGGCGGCGCTGCGTGGGCTGGCATCACTCGCCGCCTGCAGGCGCGCGGCCGTGACCCATTCTTCATGAGGCACCACCGGTGTGCCCTTGACCAGCTTCAGCCAGGTGCGCTCTTTCGCGGGCAAGCGCTTTGCCCAGTCCCGACTGGCGTCGAGAAACAAGTCGACGTCATCGCCGGTGAACACTTCCAGGTGGAGTTTTTCCTCCGGTCGATCCGCGCCCATGCTCTGATACTCGCCGATGTGGCCGATCGAGGCGCCGGCCTGGATCGGCACCGGCTGGTCGAGCACCACGACGCGGTCGGTGGCCAGCGGAGCGAACTCGCTTTGCAGTGAGGCAAAATGCACATACTGGTTGACGCGTTCCAGCTTGCGAAAATCGCCCTCACCACTGACCGTGACGACCGAGCCGGTCGGCAACTCAAGAAGAACCTTACTCGTCAGGCTCGGCCCGGCGCGAACATTCACCGCCGGTTCCGACGAGGTGATGCGGTACTCGTTGTCCCTGACGGGTCGCAGCAGCTTGACGGCGATGTAACCAGCCAGCGCCCCGTCGGCGGTGATCAGGACGGCCGGACCGAGGCGATTTTCCAGTTTGCGATAGGCCCCCGAGCCACTAACGGTCACCAGCGCACCGCGCGGCAGAAGGTCAATGATCTTGCCCTGGGTAGGCTGGTGACGCACGTTCAGGCCGCGCTGTTCCAGCGGACCGGGGCGAACATCTTTGGCGGTTTGTGGTACCCGCAGGGTCGGACTCGCGGGCCAGAATCCCGGGCGCTCAATGGCATCATTTTGTTCGTACTTCGCCCAATCCTGCAGGTGCATGTACAGGCTGTAGAAGGTCAGGCTGGGCGGTATGTCCGCGCTGCCAATGATCCTGGGCGGCTGCAGGCGATGGCGCACCAGGACGAAGTTGCGCGAGAACGGCTTGTCGATGGTCAGCTCGCCGATGAAGTAGCGCGTGGTCGGCGCGTGCGTGTCGATGCGGTACGCCACCACTTCGCCGTCGGCCAGGCATCGGACGCTGGATTGATCAAGGGTGCCGGCGGTGCCTGCGTCGAAATGGATGCCGCCGTGGAACAGGCCACTGCGACCGATCGGGTAGTAGCCGCCGGCGGCCTTGGCCAAGTGGGTCAGCTGCATCAGTGGGTTCAAGTTGCTCTTGAACGGATGGCACCAGTTTTTCAGTGGGGCCGGGCTCGCGGGCTGCGCGATGAGCCGGGTAACAGGTGTCGGCAGAATCGGTGCGCGGGGGGGCCGCAGGCGTTACAGGCGGGGGCGGTTCGTGTAAGCCAAACAGTCGGGCAAGCAAACTGGCCATGTTGTATGTCGCTCCTTGTCGTGCAAACTTGGCGGGATTGCGCAGGAACGAACTTCGGTCGACCTTTCCAGCGATGTTGGGCATCAGATACTGCTCCCACAGCACCCGGTTCTCCGCCGGTCAAGGGGGATGCCCTAAAGCTGAAAGCCACCCTCGTTCAAGCGCTTGCAAGTTTTAACGAGGGTGAAAAACACGGATATAGGCTATTTCCGATAAGTGCGTAGGGCGTTTCTGGGTGCTAGCTGAGCCCCCCGCTTCAGTGCATCTATGGCAATACCAAATAAACCGCACTCACCGCCAACAACCCCGCCATCACCCGATTGAACAGGCGCATCCCGGCGGGATTGTTCAGGTACCCGCGCAAAAACGTCCCGACATAGGCCCAGCAGCCGATGGACAGGTAACAGATCACCAGATACACCGCCGCAAACTGCCACACCAGCCGCGCCTCGCCATCGGCGACGAACGCGCCCATGCCGGCCACGCAGGCCAGCCAGGCTTTGGGGTTGAGCCATTGCATGATGGCGCCGTACAGCATCGACGGCGCTTGCGTCGACTCCTTCGTCTGCAACTGCCCGTTGTCGGCCGCCAGCTTGAAGGCCATGTACAACAGAAAGGCCACGCCCGCCCATTGCACCCACAGGGTCAGCGCCGGCCATAACTGCAAAAGCTCATGCAAGCCCAGGCCCATCAGTACCAGCAGCAAGACAAACCCCAAGGTCGCACCGGCCACATGCCGCTGACTGGCCCTGAAACCAAATCGCGCACCGGAACTCAACGCGACAATGTTCACAGGCCCCGGGGTAATTGACGCGGCCAGCGCAAACGCGGCCATGGAGATCATCAGACTCATTGCACACCTTCTTTCTTCGAGTTGAACCAGGCTCTCAAGGTAAACAGCCGCTTGGCGCAGGTATTGAAGAAAAATGCCCTGTCAGGCGTACAGGCTGACCACCCTCCTGACTTTCAGCAGCGCATCGCGCAAGTCATCCATGCCCACGGACCCCAGCGCCAACCGTAGCGCGTGGGGAACGTGGTCCGAGATCGCGAAGGGCTCGGCGGTTGATACGCATACCTGCTCGCGCATCAGGGCCACGGCGATCTGATCCGCCCGCGCCTCTTCCGGCAGCGGCAACCAGGTGAAATAGGAACACGGATGGCTGATGGTGTTCAGGCCCGTCAACACTTCCCGGGCCAAGGCCTGGCGGGCTTGCGCGTCGGCGCGTTTTTGCGCCTCCAGGCGGATCACGGTGCCGTCATCGATCCATCCGCAGGCGATGGCCGTCAGCACGCCGGGGGTGTTCCAGGTGGTCGCGCGAATCGTGCGCTCCAGGGCCGCGACCCAATGTTCAGGCGCTGCAATGAAGCCGACCCGCAAACCGGTGGCGACATTTTTTGACAGGCCGGACACGTAGACCGTGCGCTCGGGCGCCAGCTCGGCCAGGGGTGGTGGTGGATTTTCCGCGAGAAAAGCATAGGCGCCGTCTTCAATGAGAATCAGATCGTGCCGGCGCGCAATCGACACCAGCCGCTCACGCTGCCCGGCGGGCATCACCCAGCCCAATGGGTTGTGCAGCGTCGGCATGCTGTAGACAGCGCGTACCGCACGACTGCGGCACAACATCTCGAGCGCCTCCAGGTCAGGCCCATCCGCAGTGACCGGAATCGGCACCATTTCCAGGTGCAGCGCTTCGGCGAGCACCTTGAATCCCGAGTAGGTCAAGGCATCGGCAGCGATCACATCGCCGGGCCGTAGCAGCGCCATCATCGTCACGGTCAACCCATGCTGGGCGCCGCTGACGATCAACATCTGCGAGGCCTGCACGGTCAGGCCGCGGCTGCCAAGGTGACGCGCGAAAGCGGCCCGCTCATGCTGGCGCCCCGCATGGGGCTGGTAGCGCAACAAGGCTTCAAGGTCGCCGGACAGCGCGAGCTGTCGCAAGGCGCCGCGCAACAGATCGGCCTGACCCGGCAGCGATGGATAGTTGAAGTTGAGGTCGATCATTCCGGCCACGACCTCGGGTTGATCTATCCCGTGCTGGGGCGGCAAGGAGGTCTCCCTGACGAAAGTCCCGCGCCCGGTTTCGCCACTGACCAGCCCCATGGCCTCCAGCTCGGCATAGACCCGGCTTGCCGTGACCAGCGCCAGTCCCTCGGCGGCCGCCAGTTCGCGGTGAGTCGGCAAGCGTGTGCCGGGCAGCAGCCGCCCTGAGCGGATGTCGCCAGCCAAGGCATCAACCAGAGATTTGTATCGAGCGCGCGGCATGGGATGTATCCATGACAATTTTTTGATTGTACCGATAATCAGCCATAGGATGGCTTTAGTGCAACCACAACAATGAGCGTGAGCCACATGGAACAGACTTCAAACCTGCAAAACCACACGCGGCAGAACACTAGCAGCGGCTGGATCAATGGCCTGATCGGCGTGGTGATCTTCAGCGGCTCGCTGCCGGCGACTCGTGTGGCGGTGCTGGAGTTCGACCCGGTGTTCCTCACCGTCGCGCGCGCGACCATCGCTGCCGTTCTCGCGCTCTGCCTGTTATTGCTGTTCAAGGAAAAACGCCCCGGCCGGCATCAGCTACTACCCCTGGCGATTGTCGCCCTGGGCGTGGTGATCGGCTTTCCCCTGCTGACTGCGCTGGCGCTGCAGTACGTCACCTCCGCCCACTCCATCGTGTTCGTTGGCCTGCTGCCTTTGGCGACCGCAGTATTCGCCGTGTTGCGCGGCGGCGAGCGACCGCGCCCGGCGTTCTGGATCTTCTCGGTGCTGGGCAGTTCGCTGGTGGCTGGGTTTGCCCTGTCCCAGGGGCTGACCGCCTCGCCCCAGGGCGACATCCTGATGCTGCTGGCGATCCTGGCCTGCGGCCTGGGTTATGCCGAGGGGGCGAAGCTGTCCAGGACGCTCGGCGGCTGGCAGGTCATCTGCTGGGCGCTGGTGCTGGCGTTGCCGCTCATGGTCGCACTCACCTGGTGGCGGATGCCCGCGACCTTCGCCAACATCAGCACCCCGGCCTGGTTCAGCCTGGCTTATGTGTCACTGTTCAGCATGCTGATCGGATTCGTGTTCTGGTACCGCGGGCTGGCGCAAGGCGGCATCGCCGCCGTCGGGCAGCTGCAACTGCTGCAGCCGTTTTTCGGCCTGACCCTGGCCGCGACGATGCTGCACGAACAGGTCAGCATTGGCATGCTCGGGGTCACCGTGGCCGTGATCCTGTGCGTGATCGGGGCGAAAAAGTTCGCTCGCTAGTACTGGTACGCTACCTGAGTCCATCACTGTACGGGTCAGGTCAACCGGCAGCTGTGTAAAAATATGGCTCCAGCTGCCGGAGCCGATCATGGACCTCACCACCCTCACCCTCTTTCTCCCGGCCTGCTTCGCCCTGAACATGGCGCCAGGCCCGAACAACCTGCTGTCGGTCAGCAACTCGACCCGCTATGGCTACCGCACCGCTTGCCTTGCCGGTATGGGTCGCTTGCTGGCGTTCGCCTTGATGATTGCACTTGCCTCGGCGGGGCTGGCGGTGGTGCTGCAAACCTCGGAATTGCTGTTCTACGGGATCAAGATTCTCGGTGCGGCGTACCTGTTCTACCTCGCCTGGCAATTGTGGCGCGCTGACCCCGGCGCAGAAAAACTGGTGACCACTGCGCCGGTGGGAATGCTGGCGCTGACCCGACAAGAGTTTCTGGTGGCGGCCGGCAACCCGAAAGCCATCCTGATTTTTACCGCATTCCTGCCACAATTCGTCGACTCGACCCGGGCCATCGCACCACAATTTGCGCTGCTGGGCGCACTGTTCCTGATCCTAGAATGGATCGCCATTGGTCTGTACGCTTACATGGGCTTGCACATGCGCCGCTGGTTTGCCAAACCGTCGGGCAAGCGGATGTTCAATCGCTGCTGCGCCGGGTTGTTGTCGGCGGCGGCTTCGGTGTTGCTGCTCGCCCGTCGGGCCTGAAATTTATCCCACCTATGAAGCCAGGTTGAACGATCGCGCAGTTGCCAGCAATTCCCTGTCGATTTTCCGGTGGAGGCTGGCCATGACGCGTTCTATGCTGCCTCCATGAACCTACAAAACACGTTACTGCCGCCCCGCGCCGAGATGGTTCGGGCCATGCTCGAACGAGACACCGCCTACGAGGGGGTGTTCTTTACTGCGGTCAAGACCACCGGGATCTTCTGCCGCCCGGGCTGCACGGCACGCTCGCCGAAGCCGGACAACGTCGAGTTCTTCGCCCATGCCGACGAGTGCCTTTCGGCGGGCTACCGCGCCTGCCTGCGCTGCAAACCGCTGGACGCTGCGGCCATTGCCCCGCACTGGGTGCAGAAACTGCTCAAGGCGGTAGACGCCGACCCCGAGCAGCGCTGGACCGATGCCCAGTTGCAAGCCGAAGGCATCGAACCACTGAAACTGCGGCGCTGGTTCAAGCAGCATTTCGGCATGACCTTTCACGCCTGGCTGCGCACCCGACGCCTGGGCATAGCGCTGGGCGGGATCAAACAGGGCGACTCGATCGACAGCGCGGCATTTGATTCGGGTTACGAATCCCTGAGCGGTTTTCGCGATGCGTTTCAAAAATCCTTTCACATCACCCCGGGCCGCGCTGCCCACAGCGAAGCCTTGCTGTTCACCCGCCTGACTACCCCTTTGGGCCCGATGATCGCAATGGCCGAGCGCCGCGGCCTGGTATTGCTGGAGTTTCTCGATCGGCCAGCACTGACGCGGGAAGTCGAAGAGCTGCAGAACCGCTATAGCTATGCCGTGGCGCCAGGACACAACCAGCACTTGCAGCAGATCGAAGAACAGCTTGCCGGGTATTTCGCTGGCCAACTCAAGCAATTCAGCGTTGCCTTGCACCTGCCCGGCAGCGAATTCTCTCGCCAGGTCTGGGCCGAGCTGGGGAAAATCCCCTATGGCCACACCACTACCTATGGCGCCATAGCCGCCACGCTGGGCAAACCCGGCGCCAGTCGTGCGGTGGGTCTGGCCAATGGGCACAACCGGCTTTCGATAGTCGTACCTTGCCATCGGGTAATCGGTGCCGACGGCTCGCTGACCGGTTACGGTGGTGGCCAGCCGCGCAAGGCGTTTTTGCTCAGGCTGGAAAACGCGACGGTGCAGATGACCCGGCAGTTGGCGTTTTGACGCTTGGGCTCAAGAAGGAATCGATGAGCAGGCCAGCCCCTTATTTGCCCGCCAGTGACTTTCTGGCCTCCCTCGACGATGACTGGCGCCGCCACATCGACGCTATCGGCCCGTGCCTCCATCAACCCCACCCGGCTCGCGATCCCTATGAATCGCTGGTACGGGCGATTGCCTATCAGCAACTGCATGCCAAGGCTGGCGATGCGATAGTCGGCCGGCTGCTGGCGCTGTTCCCCCAGCACGGGTTTCCACGACCAGAGGAGATTGTCGCCACGGACTTCGATCGCCTGCGCAGCTGCGGGTTTTCCGCGAGCAAGATCGCGACCATTCAGGGCATTGCCCAGGCGACGCTGGACGGCGTGGTACCGGATTACGCCACGGCGCAGGTCATGGACGATGAAGCGCTGATCGAGCGCTTGATCACCTTGCGCGGTGTCGGCCGCTGGACAGTGGAGATGCTTCTGATCTACAGCCTGGAGCGTCCGGACATTTTACCGGCCGATGACTTTGGCGTACGTGAGGGGTATCGACGGCTCAAGGGCCTGGAGTTGCAGCCGACACGCAAGCAAATGACCGAGATCGGCGCGGCTTGGAGCCCGTATCGGACGGTGGCCGCCTGGTATCTGTGGCGGGTGCCAGGCCGGTAGACCGCGTTATCGTTCTTCGCCAGCAAGCCGGCTCCCACAGTGGATAGGTGCCGGCCATGAGTTTTGTGCTCACTGAAGATCAAATTGTGGGAGCTAGCCTGCTGGCGATGAGGCCGGCACATACAACATCACGGGTGACTGACACTCCGCCATCGCTGGCAGGCCAGCTCCCACAGGTTTAGCGGTATACATATATTCTGTATACCACTCGAACACGGTGGGAGCTGACTTGCCAGCGATGAGGCCCGCCCATTCACCCTGCATGCAACTGCCCATCACACTCAAACAGTTCAACACGAACACCTCGGCTTGAGCCGCTGAGAATACTTATCAAGTATTTTCGCAGCGCAGTTCCCCTTTGCATTTTTCGTTCGGTTAACCAGCAGAAGCACTTCAACTACCGATCGATTCGATGCAAAGGGATCTCCATGTCGCACCACCTCGCCGTCCGTTTTCGTTTTGCCTTGTGCCCGCTGGCACTCGCCCTGCCCGCCGCGCTGCTGAGCCTGGCAACTGCCGCTCACGCTGCTGACAGCGGCGCCGATAAAAAGATCGCCAAGGACGACGGTGTGCTGCAACTGGGTGCTACCACCATCTCCGCCCAAGGCCTGGGCGCGACCACCGAAGGCACCCATTCCTACACCACCGGCTCGACATCGTCGGCCACCGGCCTGCCGTTGTCACTGCGCGAAACACCGCAATCGGTCACCGTCATTACCCGTCAGCAAATGGATGACCAAGGCGTACAGAGCATCAGCGACGCGCTGCGCAATGCCCCCGGTGTCTCGATGCAGAAATACGACAGCGACCGCACCGAGTTTTCCGCCCGTGGGTTTGCCATCACCAACTTCCAGTACGACGGCATCAACATCCCCTATGACGGCGTCTACGGGGAGAACCCCAACAATGGCGACGACGCCGCCAGCCTCGATCGCATCGAAATCATCAAAGGCGCGACGGGCTTGTTGACCGGATCGGGCGATCCGTCGGCCACCGTCAACCTGATCCGCAAGAAACCGACCAAGGAATTCAAGGCGTCGATCAGCGGCACCGTCGGGTCCTGGGACGCCTACCGCAGCGTCGGCGACATTTCCGGATCGCTGAACGAGTCCGGCAGCGTGCGTGGGCGCTTCGTCGGTGCCTACTCGGACAAGAACTCCTACATGGATCATTACAGCCAGAAAAAAGACCTGTACTACGGCATCCTCGAAGCCGACCTGACACCCGACACCCTGCTGACGTTCGGCATCGACAAGTCGAGTACGACCCCACGAGGCTCGTCCTGGACGGGCAACGCGGTGTATTTCACTGACGGCGGCCGCACCGACTTCCCCCGTCACTTCAACCCGGGCGCCGACTGGAGCCGTCGCGACTACGATGACATCACCTATTTCGCGTCCCTGGAACAGGCGCTGGCCAACGACTGGAAGTTCAAGGTCAGCCTCGACCAGAAAACCACCGATCACGATACCCGCCTGGCTTCAGCCAGCGGGGGCAGCCCGGACCGTGCCACGGGCGAAGGCATGTTTCTTTACTGGGGCCGCTGGGAAGGTCATCGCGTGCAGAACACCGCAGACGTCAACGTCTGCGGCCCGTTCACCCTGGGCGGTCGCGAACATGAATTGCTCGCAGGTTTCATGGCGTCCCACTCGCGCCAGACCGGCGACACCTACGACACCAGTGCAACCGGCGAGGTCCCCGGGAGCATTTATGACTGGAACGGCAATCTGCCGGAACAGGAATTCCCGAAAAACGGCAAATACGAACGCACCCAGAGCCAGAACGGCATTTACCTGGCCACCCGCCTGCACCCGACCGACGATCTGTCGTTCATCCTCGGCGGCCGCCTGAGTACGTTCAAGTACAACGAGGATTACACCTACCGTCCGGACGCCGGCCTGAGCGACACCAATGCGAGCTACAAGGAACACGGAGTCGTGACGCCTTATGCCGGTGTGGTCTATGACCTGGACGACACCTACTCGGTCTACGCCAGCTACACCAATATCTACCAGCCCCAAATCTACAAGGACGCCAGCGGCAAAACCCTGAACCCGGTGGAAGGCGACAGCTACGAGGCCGGCCTGAAAGCGGCGTACCTGGAAGGCAAAGTGATCGCCAGCCTGGCCTTCTTCCGCATCGAACAGGACAACGTCGCCCAATACCTCACCACCGATGGCACCGGCCAAGACGTCTACAAAGCGATTTCCGGCGCAACCACCCAGGGTGTGGAACTGGAACTGGCCGGCGAAGTGGCCGATGGCTGGAACCTGTCCGCCGGCTATACCTACGCCCGCACCCGTGACCAGGACGAGCAGCGCATCTATGGTTTCCCGCTGGCGACCACCAAGCCGGAACACGTCGTGCGCACCTTCACCACCTACCGCCTGCCTGGCGCGCTGGAGAAGGTCACCGTCGGTGGCGGTGTCAGCTGGCAGAGTGCTTTCTACGGTCAGAGTTACAGCCCGGTCGAAGGCGCCACCTCACTCAAGCAAGGCGGCTACACCCTCGTCGACCTGATGACGCGCTACGAGTTTGACGACCACCTGAGCTTCACCGTCAATGCCAACAACGTCTTTGACAAGAAGTACCTCAATGGCCTGGGCAACTTCGGCACCACCTACTACGGCGAGCCGCGCAACGTGTCGCTGACCACCAAGTGGGATTTCTAAGCTGAACCCAGCCCTTAAGCCCAACATCGCAACGCCTGCCCACCCCCTGTAGGAGCGAGCACGCTCGCGATGAACGTCAACGATAACGCGGGGTGTCAGACAACCCGAGGTGTTCTTGCGTTCTTCGCGAGCATGCTCGCTCCTACAGATGAAATGCGTTTTCAATGTGGAAGCGAGCCTGCTCGCGAATGCGAATTATGCGGCGGCAGGTATACCGCTGTGGAAGCGGAACTCGACATCCGGCGTCTCGATCAGCTCCTGCTCGGCGGCGCGCACCCTGTCAATCACCTGGGCGATATCCTTGGCGTCACCATACTGGTAAGCCAGTTTCAGGTAACCCTGGAAATGCCGGGCCTCACTCTTGAGCAAACCGAAGTAGAACTTGCCCAGTTCTTCGTCCAGATGCGGTACCAGCGCCTCGAAACGCTCGCAACTGCGGGCTTCGATAAACGCACCGACCACCAAAGTATCCACCAGTTTCACCGGCTCATGGCTGCGCACCACCTTGCGTAGCCCCGAGGCGTAGCGCCCGGCGGACAGCTGGCGCAGCTCGATCTTGCGCCGCTTCATCAGGCGCATGACCTGCTCGTGATGCACCAGCTCTTCCCGGGCCAGGCGTGACATCATATTGATCAGGTCAACGTGGGAGTGATACTTGGCAATCAGGCTCAATGCAGTGCTGGCGGCCTTGAATTCGCAGTTCTTGTGGTCGATCAGCAGTGTTTCCTGGTCAGCCAGCGCGGCCTGAATCCAGCCGTCAGGGGTGCGACAGCCAAGGAATTCGTGAATTTCGGGAAGGATCATGGGGCCCACGGATAAGAGGTTGAAACGAAAGGCGTCGATTATACCGGCCAACCGACAGACCACCAGTCGCCAACCGTTGATATGCATCAAGTCGCTCAATGGCGGGCAGCAACTATAGTTGTGCAACGCCGTGCTTTTTCATTTTCAGGAGATAGTGATCATGCAAGCCATTCGCAGCATTCTGGTGGTCATCGAACCCGAGCACCCGGAGAGTCTGGCGCTCAAACGGGCCAAAGTGATCGCCGGTGTCACCCAGGCGCACCTGCACCTGCTGGTATGCGACCGCAGGCATGACCACGCCACCATGCTGGGCGCGCTCAAGGCCACGCTGCTGGAGGACGGTTACAGCGCCACCACGGAACAGGCCTGGAACGAAAGCCAGCACGAAACCATTGTGCAAGTGCAGCAAGCCGAAGGCTGCGGCCTGGTGGTCAAGCAACACTTCCCGGACAGTCCGTTGAAAAAAGCCCTGCTGACGCCAGAGGACTGGAAACTGCTGCGCTCCTGTCCAACCCCGGTACTGCTGGTGAAAACCGCCGATTCCTGGAAGGACCGGGTGATTCTGGCGGCGGTCGACGTCGGCAATACCGATCTTGAGCACCGGCATCTGCACAACACCATCATCGATCACGGCTACGACATTGCCAGCCTGGCCAGAGCCCATTTGCACGTGATCAGCGCCCATCCGTCGCCGATGCTGTCCTCGGCCGACCCGACCTTCCAGCTCAGCGAAACCATTCAGGCGCGCTACCGCGAGCAGTGCAAAGCGTTTCAGGCGGAATTCGACATCGACGAAGATCGCCTGCATATCGAGGAAGGCCCGGCGGATGTGCTGATTCCATTCATGGCGCACAAGCTGAAAGCGGCGGTGACGGTGATCGGCACCGTGGCACGCACCGGGCTGTCAGGGGCGTTGATCGGCAATACCGCGGAAGTGGTGCTTGATAAGCTGGAAAGCGATGTGCTGGTGCTCAAGCCGGCGGAAGTGGCGGATCACCTTGAGGAGTTGGCCGACAAGCATTGAATGTCTGGCATCAGGTCGATCGTTATCGCCGGCAAGCCGGCTCCTGCAGAAGTTAGCGGTTTTGTGTAGGAGCCGGCTTGCCGGCGATGCTTTTCAATCTCCCAAGGCGTCCTTGAGAAACCCCGGCGCGATGTACCGCTGGTAGTGTGCTTCGGACAGCAGGAAAAATTCCCGATCAATGGCATCGCGCAGTTCCGGCAGGTTCCAGTCGCGAAATTCCGGCAGCAATACCATGCCGTAGGCTTCCAGATTATTGATCACCCGCGCGCCCCGGGCGATCAACTGGTACGCCCAGCAATATTCCGACTGATGGGGCACGAAGCGAATCTTGCGCTGTTCCAGCTGCATCCTGAGCTGCGCCGGATCGAAAATCTCCACCTTGGCGGCCATCACCTGGGACAGCAACTGCTCCAGACGCAGCCAGACCGCGCGTTTTTCATCCTCGTTGTAGCCGTTCCAGTGAATCACTTCATGGTGGAAACGCTTGCAGCCACGACACACCAGATCTCCGTAAACAGTGGAGCAGAGGCCGACGCAGGGGGTCTTGATGGTCTGGTTGGGCATAGGTAGGCAAAAAACGCGCAAAAGCAAAACAGGTCGGCATATTAGCCCTTTGTCTAAGATGAATCACCCCTGAAAATTAAGGCTCGCAACTTACCTTTAATATTTTTTTGCCGTAGAATCAGCCAGCCTTTTTAGGCGCCAATGTCCGTTAGAAGCTGTTTTCAAAGCGTCACGAGCACAGTCGTTCCTTCAGAGCGGTGTTGGCGAAGGGTTTTTCCAGCGGGGAAAAGCTCGGCGCCAACCCTCATCAGCTCCCGTTCTGCAGGCGTAAAACTTTGAAAGCAGCTTCTGTAAGGAATTGTCGGTAATTCTGGCTAATGGGCCCACAACGCCCTGCAGCGCATGAGTACGGCAATTTCGGGATGAGCGTCCCGGACACCCATTTGGGACCACTGATGAGGGTAATAACTGTGCTTGAAGCCTACCGCAAACATATCGAAGAGCGCGCAGCACTGGGTATCGTTCCCCAGCCGCTAAACGCCGAACAAACTGCAGGCCTGGTTGAGCTGCTGAAAAACCCCCCGGCTGGCGAAGAAGCTTTCCTCGTTGACCTGATCACCAATCGCGTTCCACCTGGAGTGGACGAAGCAGCCTATGTCAAGGCCGGCTTCCTCTCCGCCATCGCCAAGGGCGAAGCTCAATCCCCCCTGATCGACAAGAAGCGCGCTGTTGAACTGCTCGGCACCATGCAGGGCGGCTACAACATCGTGACTCTGGTGGACCTGCTGGACGACGCCGAACTGGCGCCAGTGGCCGCCAAGGAACTCAAGCACACGCTGCTGATGTTCGACACCTTCCACGACGTCTCTGAAAAAGCCAAGAAAGGCAATGTTCACGCTCAAGGCGTGCTGCAATCCTGGGCTGACGGCGAGTGGTTCGTGAAGCGTCCGGTGCTGGCCGACAAGATCAGCCTGCGCGTGTTCAAGGTGACTGGCGAGACCAACACCGACGACCTGTCCCCTGCCCCTGATGCCTGGTCCCGTCCAGACATCCCGCTGCACGCCCTGGCCATGCTGAAAATGGCTCGCGACGGCATCGTGCCGGACGTACAAGGCGTCACCGGTCCGATGAAGCAGATCGAAGAAATGCGCGGCCAAGGCTTCCCGATCGCCTACGTCGGTGACGTGGTCGGTACCGGTTCCTCGCGTAAATCGGCGACCAACTCGGTACTGTGGTTCTTCGGCGACGACGTTCCTTACGTGCCGAACAAGCGTGCCGGCGGTTTCTGCTTCGGCAACAAGATCGCACCGATTTTCTACAACACCATGGAAGACGCCGGCGCCCTGCCGATCGAATTCGATGTGTCCGGCATGAACATGGGCGACCTGATCGACCTGTACCCGCATGCTGGCAAAGTCTGCAAGCACGGCACCGACGAAGTCCTGACCACCTTCGAAATGAAGACCCCGGTCCTGTTGGACGAAGTTCGCGCTGGCGGCCGTATTCCGCTGATCATCGGCCGTGGCCTGACCGAGAAGGCTCGCGCCGAGCTGGGTCTGCCGCCTTCGGAGCTGTTCAAGAAGCCTGAAGCACCGGCTGAAAGCACCAAGGGCTACACCCTGGCGCAGAAAATGGTCGGCAAGGCGTGCGGCGTAGAGGGTATCCGTCCGGGCACCTACTGCGAACCGAAGATGACCACCGTCGGCTCCCAGGACACCACCGGTCCAATGACCCGTGACGAACTGAAAGACCTGGCGTGCATCGGCTTCTCCGCCGACCTGGTGATGCAGTCCTTCTGCCACACCGCGGCCTATCCAAAGCCGATCGACGTGACCACCCACCACACCCTGCCTGACTTCATGATGACCCGCGGTGGCGTTTCCCTGCGTCCGGGCGACGGCATCATCCACAGCTGGCTGAACCGCATGCTGCTGCCGGACACCGTCGGTACCGGTGGTGACTCCCACACCCGTTTCCCGATCGGTATCTCGTTCCCGGCCGGTTCCGGTCTGGTCGCGTTCGCCGCTGCCACTGGCGTGATGCCACTGGACATGCCTGAGTCGATCCTGGTTCGCTTCAAAGGCGAACTGCAACCAGGCGTCACCCTGCGTGACCTGGTTCACGCCATTCCTTACTACGCGATCCAGTCTGGCTTGCTGACCGTAGAGAAGAAAGGCAAGAAGAACGCCTTCTCCGGCCGCATCCTGGAGATCGAAGGTCTGTCCAAGCTGACCGTCGAGCAAGCTTTCGAACTGTCCGACGCCTCGGCCGAACGTTCGGCTGCCGGTTGCACCATCAAGCTGTCCAAAGAATCGATCGCCGAATACCTGCAGTCGAACATCACCCTGCTGCGCTGGATGATCGGCGAAGGCTACGGCGATGCTCGTACCCTGGAACGTCGTGCGCAAGCGATGGAAGCCTGGCTGGCCAACCCTGAGCTGCTGGAAGCTGACAAAGACGCTGAATACGCCGAAATCATCGAGATCGACCTGGCCGACATCAAGGAGCCTGTGCTCTGCGCGCCGAACGACCCGGACGACGCTCGCCTGCTCTCCAGCGTTGCTGGCGAGAAAATCGACGAAGTGTTCATCGGTTCGTGCATGACCAACATCGGTCACTTCCGCGCTGCCGGCAAGTTGCTGGAGCAGGTCAAGGGTCAGCTGCCAACTCGTCTGTGGCTGTCGCCGCCGACCAAGATGGACGCTCACCAGCTGACCGAAGAAGGCTACTACGGCATCTACGGCAAGGCTGGCGCGCGCATGGAAATGCCGGGCTGCTCGCTGTGCATGGGTAACCAGGCACGTGTAGAGCCGAACTCGACTGTTGTGTCGACTTCGACCCGTAACTTCCCGAACCGTCTGGGTGACGGCGCGAACGTCTACCTGGCTTCGGCTGAGCTGGCGTCCGTGGCTTCCATCCTGGGTCGCCTGCCGACCGTCGAGGAGTACATGGAATACGCTGGCAAGATCGACAGCATGGCGGCCGATGTCTACCGCTACCTGTCCTTCGACCAGATCGCCGAGTTCCGTGAAGCTGCTGCGAACGCCAACATTCCGGTCGTTCAAGCCTAACGTTACAGAGCCATAAAAAACGCCGCCCATCGTGAGATGGGCGGCGTTTTTTTATGCCTGGAATAACTACCGCCGATAAACCTGTGGGAGCGGGCTTGCTCGCGAATGCGGTGAATCAGTCAACCGATGTGTTAAATGACACACCGCATTCGCGAGCAAGCCCGCTCCCACAAGGGGAGTTCGTGGCGGGTCAGGCAGTCAGGGAGTAGATCAACGCTGAAATAGCCACCAGCCCCACCGCTGTCACAAAGACATTGGAAGCCTGCCCGCGATAACGCGCCATCGCCGGTACCTTGCGAATGGCGTACATCGGCATCAGGAACAGGATCGCCGCGATCACCGGGCCACCCAGGGTTTCGATCATGCCCAGAATGCTCGGGTTCAACGTCGCCACAATCCAGCACACCACCAGCATGAACGCCGCTACGATGCGGTCCAGGGTCTTGGCTGCCGGGCGCTTGCCGCTCTTGACGATCAGGCCCTTGAGGCCTTCACTGGCACCGATGTAATGCCCCAGGAACGACTTGGAAATGGCCACAAAGGCAATCAACGGCGCGGCGAAGGCGATGGTCGGGTTGCTGAAGTGGTTGGCCAGGTAAGACAGGATCGACAGGTTCTGTGCCTTGGCTTCGGCCAGTTGTGCCGGCGACAGGGTCAATACACAGCTGAAGACGAAGAACAGCACCATCGCCACCATCAGCAGGTGGGCACGGGACAGGATCTGCGAGCTGCGCTCTTCGGCATGCTCACCATACTGACGCTTCTGGTCGACCGCGAACGCCGAAATGATCGGCGAATGGTTGAACGAGAACACCATCACCGGAATCGCCAGCCACAGGGTACGCAGCAGCGCAGATGGCTCCGGCAGCGTGGTGGCCGTGGTCAGGATGCCGCCGTTCCAGTGTGGAATCAAAAACACCGCCAGGAACAGCAAGGCGACGATGAAGGGGTAGACCATCAGGCTCATGGCCTTGACGATGATCTGCTCGCCGCAACGCACCACGGCCAGCAGGCCGAGGATCAGCACCAGCGACAGCACGGCGCGCGGGGGCGGCATGATGTGCAGTTGATGCTCAAGGAAACTGCCCACGGTATTGGTCAACGCCACGCTGTAGATCAGCAGGATCGGGAAGATCGCGAAGAAGTACAGCAAGGTGATCAACGCGCCGGCCTTGATTCCGAAGTGCTCTTCGACCACCTCGGTAATGTCCGCACCATCGCGTCCGGACAGGACGAAGCGAGTCAGGCCACGGTGTGCATAGAAGGTCATCGGAAACGCGAGCAACGCCAGGATCAGCAGCGGCCAGAAACCGCCCAGCCCCGCGTTGATCGGCAAAAACAGGGTTCCCGCACCAATTGCCGTGCCAAACAGGCCCAGCATCCAGGTGGTGTCTTGGCGATTCCAGCTCGAAAGTGTCGCGGGTGTTGCTGCTACATAGCGTTTGTTGACGCTATTGGCCTGATCATTCATCCGGTGGGATCTCCACATTCCGGTCACTTGCCACCCGGCCAGGACGCGTCGGAATACCCGACAGGCATCGCCATGGCCGAAACAGGGGCGCGATTCTGGAGGATTAGTGAACAGAAGCAAAGACTTAGGTGAGGAACGGCAGTACCAATAGACCTTTCTTGAGCGTTGGAACGCCTGGATCGTCCAGCGCGAACAAGAAAAGTACCCGCCGCGCCCTGATCGAGCCTTTTCTGTCAGATTGCGCCAGACCTTCAACGGAGCCTTGGCAGTTTGCTGCAAACGCTCGACTTCTTGATGGACACCAGCGACACCACTCGGGAACGGTAGCGCTCGGCGGGGTGAAATTAAACATTGACTGCCCCCAACCTGGAAACAGCGAATATGCCTACAAAAAACACAGACAAAAACTACAACTAACAAACTACTTAAATTAAAACGACACTGAACTGTTACAAGCAAATACCCAACCATTGTACCGCGTCTACTCCCGGCCTATATTTTTACTCACCGAACCAAGAAAATTGATAGCGCCCCCATTCCCAGGAGTTGCCCGCATGCAAAAACACACTATTGCATCTACATGTTTCCTTCTTGCGGCACTGCTTTGTGCGCCAGGCAGCTTTGCACAACCAAACCCTGGCGCCGTGGATATACTGGCGCTGGCATCGTCTCCTCGATGGCTGACAACCAAAGTCTATATAGAAGGCGAGCCTCAAACTGACGTAAAAGCGGATTATTCCGAAGTGGTGGGCATATCGACCTGGGATCTCGAAACCAATCGCTATGAGTTCTTCGACGCTGTCACGGGAGTTTCAAAGTACAACAAAGGAGGTGGCGGTTACTTCTTTGTTACCGGAGATCAAAAACACCACATACTGGTACCCGAATTCGGCCCCATCAAAACAGTGGTCAGGCGCCTGGAAGCATTGAATAAAACCGAGTTCACCTACTCTCGAGAAGTACCACGCGACATGGTGGAAAACAACCCGCCGGTGCGCATCCATGTCGTTCACACTCCTTATAAAGGGGAGTAGCAAGCGCGTCCGCCTTGAGCCATAAATGAGCTTGCGACTACCTCGAACCTGTATTTGCTTCTTCCGGCAAGCAGTCCAGACTACAGAACACCGCCAAGGCGGTGGACACCATTGCCAAACACTTCTGAAATCAGCACCCTGAAACGACCTTTTGCACCTGACAAGCCGACGATCACAGGAGCCGAGCAATGCCCGCAACTGTTCTGGTACTGGTTGAAACCATCAATGACTACCTACCGATTCTCGAACATCAAGGCTTTCACCTGATCCTGGCACCCACGCCCGCCGAGCGAGCCGAAGCCATCTCGCGCCACGCCGGCCAGATAGATGCCGTGCTGACTCGCGGCCCCCTGGGGCTGTATGCCGATGAAATCGCCGCCCTGCCCAACCTCAAGATCATTTGCGTGATCGGCGCCGGTTACGAACACGTCGACCTGCAGGCGGCCGCCGACCGCGGCATCACTGTCACCAACGGCGCCGGGGTCAATGCCTCCTCCGTCGCCGACCATGCCATGGCACTGCTATTGGCACTGGTGCGCGATGTGCCGCGCTGCGATGCCGCCGTACGACGCGGCGAATGGCCAAAAATCATGCGCCCGTCCCTCGCCGGCAAGCGCCTGGGCATCCTTGGCCTGGGCGCGGTCGGCATGGCGATCGCCAAACGCGCCGACGCCGGCTTCGACATGAGCGTGAGCTACCACAATCGCCAGCTTCGCAGCGACGTGCCCTACGCCTTCTGCTCGACCCCCACCGAACTGGCGCGGGCCTCGGATTTTCTCGTTGTTGCCACGCCGGGTGGCGTGGGCACCAGACACCTGATCAACCGCCAGGTGCTGGACGCCCTTGGCCCCAACGGATTCATCGTCAATATCGCCCGGGCCAGCGTTATCGCCACCGCTGACCTGATCACCGCACTTGAGCAACGGCGGATCGCCGGGGCCGCACTGGATGTGTTCGTTAACGAACCGCACGTACCCCAGGCATTCAAGGCACTGGCCAACGTTATCCTCACCCCGCATGTCGCCGGGCTGTCCCCGGAGGCAACCCAGGGTACCGTCGAACTGGTGGGCAAGAACCTGGTGGCGTTCTTCTCCAGCCAACCGGTACTGACGCCGATCCTGTTGCCGCCGGCGCAAAGCCGTGCTGTACATTGACGACAAATTCAAACAGCTGTATCAAAAACAATGATTGGCCGGCAACACGCTTACCTATAAGAGCCATTCACGGTTGTGGGTGCAGGGTGTGCGCATTAGATTAGCCAATAGTTTGAGGCCTCCAGAATAAGCAGAAGGGATAAGCATGGCGCTTACTGACCAGTCCACCCGTATCCGCTCCGGCGAAGAACTCGATGCCAGCCTGATCGATCCGTACCTCAAGGCGCACATTCCCGGCCTCAGTGGTCTGCCACAGATCAGCCAGTTCCCGGGGGGGGCGTCGAACCTCACCTACCTGCTCGAATACCCCGAACAGGAGTTCGTCCTGCGGCGCCCACCCTTCGGCCACAAGGCCAAGTCCGCCCACGACATGGGGCGTGAGTTCCGCATCCTCAATCAGTTGCGCGACGGTTTTCCGTACTGCCCCAAGGCCTATGTGCACTGCACCGACGAATCGGTGATCGGTGCCGAGTTCTACGTGATGGAACGGGTCAACGGCATCATCCTGCGCTCGGACCTGCCAGCAGAACTGGGCCTGGACGCCGCAAAAACCGAACCCCTGTGCAAGAGCTTCATCGACAAGTTCGTGGAATTGCATCAGGTCGACTACAACGCCTATGGCCTGGGCGACCTGGGCAAGCCCGAAGGTTACGTGGCGCGGCAGATCAAGGGCTGGAGCGATCGCTACGAGAAAGCCCTGACCCCGGACGCGCCACAGTGGGACGCGGTGAAGGCCTGGCTCAACGACAAGATGCCGGCCGATCACCCGACCTCCAGCATCGTCCACAACGATTACCGCTTCGACAACGTGATCCTTGACCCGAATAACCCGATGCAGATCATCGGCGTGCTCGATTGGGAGCTGACCACCCTCGGCGATCCGCTGATGGACCTGGGCAACACCCTCGCCTACTGGATCGAAGCCGATGACCCGGCCCCCGTGCAACTGATGCGCCGCCAGCCGAGCCACGCACCGGGCATGCTGACTCGCCGCGAGTTCGTCGATTACTACGCCGAACGTTCAGGCATCCGCATCGACAATTTCGATTTCTACTACACCTATGGCCTGTTCCGCCTGGCCGGCATCGTGCAACAGATCTACTACCGCTTTTACCATGGTCAGACCCAGGACAAGCGCTTCGCACAGTTCATTCACATGAACAAACTGCTGGAGCAGATGAGCCTTCAGGTCATCCAGAAATCCAGCCTTTGATCACGCTTGTGGCCCGATAACAAAACTTTTTATAAGGGAATACCATGTCCAAGACTCAGTTGTTCGACCTCGATGGCAAGATCGCTTTTGTCTCCGGTGCCAGCCGCGGCATCGGTGAGGCCATCGCCAAACTGCTGGCCCAGCAAGGCGCCCATGTCATCGTTTCGAGCCGCAAGCTCGACGGCTGCCAACACGTCGCCGACGCGATTATTGCCGCCGGCGGCAAAGCCACCGCCATCGCCTGCCACATCGGTGAAATGGAGCAGATCAGTCAGGTTTTCGCCGGCATCAAGGAACAGTTCGGGCGCCTGGATATCCTGGTCAACAACGCAGCGACCAATCCGCAGTTCTGCAACGTGCTGGACACCGACCTCAGCGCCTTCCAGAAAACCGTCGATGTGAACATTCGCGGCTACTTCTTCATGTCGGTGGAAGCCGGCAAACTGATGCGCGAGAACGGCGGCGGCAGCATCATCAACGTCGCCTCGATCAACGGCGTCTCGCCGGGCATTTTCCAGGGCATCTACTCGGTGACCAAGGCTGCAGTCATCAACATGACCAAGGTCTTCGCCAAGGAATGCGCGCAGTTCAACATACGCTGCAATGCCCTGCTGCCGGGCCTGACCGACACCAAGTTCGCCTCGGCGCTGGTCAAGAACGAGGCCATCCTCAACACCGCCCTGCAGCAGATTCCGCTCAAGCGCGTGGCGGACCCGAGTGAAATGGCGGGCGCAGTGCTCTATCTGGCCAGCGACGCCTCCAGCTACACCACCGGGGTGTCGCTGAACGTGGATGGCGGCTACCTGTCCTGATTGGCGTCTGCGAGCAAACAGGTAGGAGCCGGCTTGCTGGCGATAACGATTCGTCAGGCGACACCGCCGTCGGCTGACCCAAAGCAATCGCCAGCAAGCCGGCTCCTACAGGGTTTCGCGTACTGGATGGTCTACTGCGTGACGCAACGAGTAGTCGTGGTGACTCGGGTCACCTCGCCGTTTTCGCCACGCACATCGCCCAGCACATCGGTTTTATCCATGGTCTCGCAGGTTTTTTCCTGCGGCGGTAATGGAGGCGGAGGGGGTGGTGGACTGGCGCAGCCACCGAGGATCGCTGCGCAGAGTGCGAGCGGTGCAAAAACGCATTTCCCGGACTTTTTCATAGGTTGACCCACGATAAGTGATCGACACTTTTTTGTGACAACAAAACCTCCGTACAAAGTCCACGATCCTGTCACAAAAAACCATTGCCTTAATCCTTATAGCCCAGTCGTTGGCCGCCGCCAGCAGAATCTGGCAGTTCTTACATCACCGGGTCCGGGCGATGCAGACTGTTACTCGTGAGCTCGTAACGTAGTTCCTCGATCAGGACAGCCACCGACTCTGCTGTGTGCAGCGCTGCCATGTTCAAGCCGCTGACCACCAGGTCCACCTGACCAGACAGCGGATGGTAAAGCTTCACGGTCAATGAATGATCACCCGAGACACTGCACTCGCAGGCCAGCGGAGAAAAACTGCGCTCGATCGACATCCGCAACTGGCTGAGGGAAATCATTGCACAGGCCTCGTCAGGCGCAATGCGACACAGGGTTGTTTCATGTAGCGGTTCCTTGAGCTGTTTCAATGGGGACACGCAGGCGCTGCGCACAGACCTGTCGTACTCCGCCAGCGTAAGAGCCGCTACCACCAGTCAAAACATCAATTTGCACCCTGCTCTCTGGTGCATTTGCACCTCAGCGCTGGCCCTTGGGCCGCCACTCGCTGGAGAACAACCCACGCTCACGCGACCAGACAATCGCTTCGCTGCGACTGTGCACGTCGAGTTTGGAGTAGACCGTCGCCACATGATTGCGAACCGTGTTCGGCGCCAGCTGCAGGCGCGCGGCGATTTCCTTGTCGGCCAGACCTTCGCAGATCAGGCCCAATACGTCGCGCTCGCGCGGGGTCAGGTCGGTGAAGGACACGCTGGGCAACCTCGGCGTGTTGACGCTTCTCACATTGGCCAGCTTTTCGATCAGCGTGCGGCTGAACCACGAGGTGTCTTTCATCACCTCCTCGATGGCCGATATCAGTTCAAGTTCAGTGCGTTTGCGCTCGCTGACGTCGATCAACACCAACAGATAGCAGGGTCTGTCCTGAATATTCACGGTATCGGCAGACACCTGGCAATCGATCAGCCCGGCGTCTTTTTTACGCACGCGCACATCGACCCGATCCAGGCTTGCGCTCTTCTCCAGCGCTGCGAACAGGCGCGTGCAGGCGCCTTTGTCCTCAACGAAATCAACCTGCGCGATGCTCTCGCCGAGTACTTCCTCGCTGGGGTAACCGAGGGTATCGAGAAACGCATCATTGACGTCCAGGACCACCTGATCACTGGCAGCGCATAGCAGTATTGGCACCGGTGACAGGCGAAACGCCTTGGCAAAACGCTCCTCGCTCTGGCGCAGGGCGACCTCGGCCTTGTGGCGCGGTTCCATGTCGACGAAGGAAAACAGCATGCAGGCTTCTTCATTGAGTTCCAGAGGCTGACCGGCGACGATCACCTGCTTGCTGCCACCGTCGGGCAACTGAAGTTCGGCCTGCATCTGTGGAATGGTGGTCCCTTCGCGCAAGCGCTGTTTGGCCAGGTCCTTGTTTTCGGCCTGCTCCAGTACATCGAGCTCATAGGTGGAACTGCCGATCACCTGGTCGCGGGCATAACCGGTCATTTCGAGGAATCCGGAGTTGACCTTGATGTAGCGCAAATCACTGAGCCGGCAGATCACCGCAGGTGCCGGGTTGGCGGAGAAAGTCTTCTCGAACCGCTGCTCGGCGCTGGCCCAATCGGTGACATCGTCCATGATCAACACCAGCGATTCCGGCTCGCCACGGCTATCGGCCAACACCATGCTGCGTACGCGATGGACCCAGCAACGCTCCTCGTCCTCAGCCGACGTCACCATCACCAACACATCGCTGAACGTCTCGCCACGCGCCACGCGGTTGATCGGGTAGCTATCGGCCGGGACCACATGATTGTTGCGATAACGCAGGGCGAAGCGCTTGGCGTAGGCCTTGGCGTCGGCACCCAGATCGCCGACCTGATCGACGCCATGCATCGTCAACGCCGCTTCATTGGCCCAGAGAATGTTCTGTTCGGGGTCGAGCACGATCACCCCGTCGGACAGGCCGGCAATGATCTGCTGCAACTGTCGACGATTGGTTTCGGTGCTCAGGACGTCCTGGCTCATTGCGTTCCACCCTTGCGATGGAGCTGTCACGCCCCAGTGAAGAGTACGACCGCAGGCATTTCTGAACGTGCGAAGAACCTGTGAGGACGAAGTGAGCAAAAGCAAAAAGTCGCAGCCTGCGCCAGCTTCTACACCCGAAACCCTGTAGCTGGCGCAGCCTGCGATCTTTTTTTCCGCTCAAGTAGCCAGTTCCCCCTTCGCAATGGCTTGCGACGCCGCCAGCATCGCCCGCAACAACACCGCACAGCCCGCCGCGAGATCATCCGGCGCGGCGTTTTCGATTTCGTTGTGGCTGATGCCGCCTTCGCACGGTACGAAGATCATCCCGGCCGGGCCGAGTTCGGCGAGGAAGATTGCGTCGTGCCCTGCTCCGCTGACGATATCCATGTGCGACAGGCTCAGGCCCCGGGCGGCGCCACGAACCGCATCGACGCAGCCCTGGTCGAAGTACAGCGGCGGGAAGTCGGCGGTCGGGGTCAGCTCGAAGGTCAGGCCGTGTTCCTCGCAAGTGGTTTCGATCACCTGGCGCACTTCGGCGATCATCGAGTCCAGCCGGGCCGGTTCCAGATGCCGGAAGTCCAGGGTCATGCGCACTTCACCGGGGATGACATTGCGAGACCCGGGATAGGCTTGCAGGCAACCGACCGTGCCACAGGCGTGGGGTTGATGGCCAAGGGCAGCGCGGTTGACCGCACCGACGATCACCGCGGCGCCGACCAGTGCGTCCTTGCGCAGGTGCATCGGCGTCGGGCCGGCGTGGGCTTCGACGCCACGCAGTTTCAGGTCGAACCACTTCTGCCCGAGGGCGCCCATGACGACGCCGATGGTCTTGTGTTCGTCTTCCAGAATCGGGCCCTGCTCGATATGGGCTTCGAAGTAGGCGCCGACCGCATGGCCACTGACTTTACGTGAGCCGGCATAGCCGATGGCGTTCAGGGCTTCGCCGACGGTTACACCCTCGGCATCGACCTTGGCCAGGGTTTCTTCCAGGGTGAATTTCTCGGCGAAGACGCCAGAGCCCATCATGCAGGGGGCGAAACGCGAGCCCTCTTCGTTGGTCCAGACCACCACTTCCAGCGGTGCCTCGGTTTCGACGCCCAGGTCATTGAGGGTACGCAGCACCTCGACGCCGGCCAGTACGCCGAAGCAGCCGTCGAACTTGCCGCCGGTGGGCTGGGTGTCGATGTGGCTGCCGGTCATCACCGGCGGCAGATCCGGGTTACGCCCGGGACGCCGGGCGAAGATGTTGCCGACGCCGTCGATACTGACGGTGCAGCCCGCCTCCTCGCACCATTTGACGAAGGTGTCGCGGGCCTGGCGGTCGAGGTCGGTCAGGGCCAGACGACAGACGCCGCCCTTGACCGTAGCGCCGAGCCTTGCCAGTTCCATGAGCGACTGCCACAGGCGGTCGCGGTTGATGTGCTGATGGCTGGTCTGCAGAACGTCTAGGGCAGCGTTCATGATGATCTCCTCTGGCTGTTCTTATGGATTTGTTCCGACGATACGGTGGTGTTTGTACTGCCGTCTTCGCGAGCAAGCCCGCTCCCACATTTGAAATGCGTTCCCCCTGTGGGAGCGGGCTTGCTCGCGAAGGGGCCATCACTCATACCGCAGATTTCGCAACAGACGGACTGGGCCGCATCACACTCAACCCGTAATAAATCACCCCGCCAAGGGCCGAGCCGGTAAACCAGCCGTAGCTGTAGAACCAGCTGAACACATCGCTGCCCAACGACAGCAGCGTCAACACCACCGGCACCCCGAACGCGATGAAGCCACTCCAGTTCCATGCCGGGTACACGTCATCGCGATAGAGCCCGGCAAGGTCAAGCTGCTGTTTCTTGATCAGGAAATAATCCACCACCATGATCCCCGCGATCGGGCCCAGCAGGCTGGAATAACCGAGCAGCCAGTTGGAATAGACGGTTTCCAGGCTGAGATCCGAAACGATCAGCCCGAGCTTTTTCAGCAGCTCATGAGCCATCAATGCCAACCCCACCAGCCCGGTGAGGATCACCGCCTTGGTGCGGTTGATCGCCTTGGGCGCGATGTTCTGGAAATCGTTGGTCGGCGAGACGATGTTGGCCGCGGTATTGGTCGACAGCGTGGCGATGATGATCAGCGCCATCGCCAAAGCGACCCAGACCGGGCTCTGGATATGGCCGATCAAGGTCACCGGATCGGAGACGGTCACGCCCACCAGTTTCACCGACGCGGCGGTCATCACCACACCGAGGGAGGCAAACAGGAACATGGTCAGCGGCAAGCCGATGATCTGCCCGACAATCTGGTCCTTCTGGCTTTTCGCGTAGCGGCTGAAGTCCGGGATGTTCAGGGACAAGGTGGCCCAGAAACCGACCATCGCTGTCAGCCCGGCGGCGAAGTAGCTGGCGACACCGGCGCCTTCGGGACGCTTGGCCGGGATGGCCAGCAGTTCGGTCATCGACACATTCGGCATCGCCCATACCAGCAGGCCCACGCCCACCGCGACCAACAGCGGTGCGGACAGGGTTTCCAGCCACTTGATCGACTCGGCGCCGCGAATCACCACCCATAGGTTCAGCACCCAGAACACCATGAAACCGATGACCTCACCGGTCCCCCCCAGAGATTTCCAGCCTTCGAACACCGAGCCCAGGAACAGATGAATCGCCAGGCCACCGAACATCGTCTGAATACCAAACCATCCGCACGCCACCAGGGCTCGGATCAGGCACGGTATGTTGGAGCCGAGGATGCCAAAGGAAGAACGCAGCAATACCGGAAAGGGAATGCCGTACTTGGTACCGGGGAATGCGTTGAGGGTCAGGGGAATTAACACGATGATGTTGGCAAACAGGATCGCCAACAGCGCTTCACCCACGCTCAGGCCGAAGTACGCAGTCAGCACGCCGCCCAAGGTGTAGGTCGGCACGCAGATCGCCATGCCCACCCACAATGCAGTGATATGCCATTTATTCCAGGTACGTTCGCGCACCTTGGTCGGTGCGATGTCGTGGTTGTAACGGGGACTGTCGAGTACATCGCTGCCGGCTTCCAGCTCAAACAAGCCGTCGCGCTCGGTCACTTGCGATCTGATCTGTTGCATGGCCGCTCCACTGTTCTTTTGATTGTTGTTACACATCAGGGGCTGGCGGCATCAATAAACGTGCCGGATGCCCCGCTTGCGCATCGGGCAGTACCATAAACATTTTGTAAGCAACTGATGTTTATCAGTTTTATTTATTCAGCCATCAACTCCTCGGTTGCTCGTCATGCCACTCAAACCGAATGCCAGCAAGTTGTCCGAACAGTCAGGACTCAATCTGGTGCGTTGAAGTTTTTTTCAAAGTTGCGCAGCAACCATAGACCACCTTCAAACAGCTGATTTCACATAGGAAATCTTGACCATATTTGGTTCCTGTCAAGTGCGTCAAAATGGTGAGGACATGCACCATTTTGCGGATTTGTGATTTTAGTTGTTTATTTTCAACAGGTTAAACCAGATATAAGCTTATAAAAAATAATCTTGCCGATTCCAATAACACCAGCTAGCTTCTATTCCTGACAACGTTGACAGGATTAAACCTGCTAACGATGGCAACCTATAAAACATCTAGAACCGGCACAAGCCGGTCATGCCTGCGAGGAACTCGGAATGTCTCTGTTGATCCGTGGCGCCACCGTTATTACCCACGATGAAAGTTACCGCGCCGATGTTTATTGCGCAGACGGCGTGATCAAAGCCATCGGCGAAAACCTTGACCTTCCCACGGGTGCCGAGTTACTCGACGGCAGTGGCCAGTTCCTGATGCCCGGCGGCATCGACCCGCACACCCACATGCAACTGCCCTTCATGGGCACCGTCGCCAGCGAGGACTTCTACAGCGGCACGGCGGCGGGCCTGGCTGGTGGCACCACATCGATCATCGATTTCGTGATTCCCAACCCGCAACAATCCCTGCTCGAAGCCTTCCACCAATGGCGCGGCTGGGCCGAGAAATCGGCGGCGGACTACGGCTTTCACGTCGCCATCACATGGTGGAGCGAGCAGGTTCGCGAAGAGATGGCCGAGCTGGTCAGCCAGCATGGCGTCAACAGTTTCAAGCATTTCATGGCCTACAAGAACGCGATCATGGCCGCCGACGACACCCTGGTCGCCAGTTTCGAACGCTGCCTGGAGCTGGGCGCGGTGCCCACCGTGCATGCGGAAAACGGCGAACTGGTCTATCACCTGCAGCGCAAGTTGATGGCCCAGGGCATGACCGGCCCGGAAGCCCATCCACTGTCGCGGCCCTCGCAAGTGGAAGGCGAAGCTGCAAGCCGGGCCATCCGCATTGCCGAAACCCTCGGTACGCCGCTGTACCTGGTACACGTCTCGACCAAAGAAGCCCTCGACGAAATCACCTACGCCCGGGCCAAGGGCCAGCCGGTCTACGGTGAAGTGCTGGCCGGGCATCTGCTGCTCGATGACAGTGTCTACCGCCACCCCGACTGGCAGACCGCCGCCGGTTACGTGATGAGCCCGCCGTTCCGTCCGCGCGGTCACCAAGAGGCGCTTTGGCACGGGCTGCAGTCGGGCAACCTGCACACCACCGCAACCGACCATTGCTGCTTCTGCGCCGAGCAGAAAGCCGCCGGTCGCGACGACTTCAGCAAGATCCCCAACGGCACCGCCGGCATCGAAGACCGCATGGCGGTGTTGTGGGATGAAGGGGTGAACAGCGGTCGCCTGTCGATGCAGCATTTCGTGGCGCTGACTTCCACCAACACAGCGAAGATCTTCAACCTTTATCCACGCAAGGGTGCGATCCGCGTCGGTGCCGATGCCGACCTGGTGCTGTGGGACCCGCAAGGTACACGCACCATTTCCGCCAAGACCCATCACCAGCAGGTCGACTTCAACATATTCGAAGGCAAGACCGTACGCGGCGTGCCCAGCCATACCATCAGCCAGGGGCGTGTGGTCTGGGCCGATGGCGACCTGCGGGCCGAGCGCGGTGCCGGGCGTTATATCGAGCGGCCGGCTTATCCGGCGGTGTTTGATTTGCTGAGCAAGCGGGCTGAGTTGAATCAGCCGGTTGCTGTTAAACGCTGAGAGCGGCCTGCGGCCTATCGCGGGCAAGCCACGCTCCCACAGGGATCCCGGTTGATCGAAATAACTGTGGCAGGCCAGCTCTCACGGGATTTGTGAACACCCGAGCCCCTCCTGTAATTGGAGCTGGCTTGCCAGCGATAGCGTTATCACAGACGCCACAACAACCAATGCCCGACAGAGGCAGAACCTCCATCACCGTGAGGCCATAACCGTGATCAAGACCCTGACCCACCTCCCCCGTCCCATTGAAAACGCCGCCGCCCTCGCCGGCCATTTCAGCGACCTGGCGCCGCCGCTCAACGAGCGCCAGGCTCACCTCGAAGCCTCGCGCTGCCTGTATTGCTATGACGCGCCGTGCATCAATGCCTGTCCAAGCGAGATCGACATTCCCTCGTTCATCCGCAACATCCAGCACGACAACGTGCAGGGCGCGGCGCAGAAAATCCTCTCGGCCAACATCCTCGGCGGCAGCTGTGCCCGGGTCTGTCCGACGGAAATCCTCTGCCAGCAGGCTTGCGTGCGCAATAACGCCCAGGAATGCGCTCCGGTGCTGATCGGTCTGCTGCAACGCTACGCCGTGGACAACGCGCACTTCGCTACACACCCGTTCCAGCGCGCCACCGCCACCGGTAAACGCATCGCGGTGGTCGGTGCCGGCCCGGCCGGCTTGTCCTGCGCCCATCGCAGCGCCATGCACGGGCACGACGTGGTGATTTTCGAGGCCCGGGAAAAGGCCGGAGGCCTCAACGAATACGGGATCGCCAAATACAAACTGGTGGACGACTACGCGCAGAAGGAGCTCGACTTCCTGCTGCAGATCGGCGGCATCGAAATCCGCCACGGGCACAAGCTCGGAGACAACCTGACCCTCAGCGAACTGCACCAGCAGTTCGACGCGGTGTTCCTCGGCCTCGGTCTGGCTGCCAGCAAGCAACTGGGTCTGCCTCACGAAGACGCGCCGGGTCTGCTCGCCGCCACCGACTACATCCGCGAACTGCGCCAGGCCGATGACCTGACGCAGCTGCCGCTGGCCGACCGTTGCATCGTCCTCGGCGCAGGCAACACCGCCATCGACATGGCCGTGCAAATGGCCCGCCTCGGTGCCCGCGACGTAAACCTGGTGTACCGCCGGGGCGCCGAGGACATGGGCGCCACTGATCACGAACAGGACATTGCCAAGGCCAATCAGGTGCGCCTGCTGACCTGGGCCCAACCCCAGGAAGTCCTGCTCGACGCCAGCGGCCGGGTGCGCGGCATGCGTTTCGCCCGCACGCATCTGGTCGAGGGGCGCCTGCAGAGCACTGGCGAAACTTTCGAACTGGCCGCCGACGCCATCTTCAAGGCCATCGGCCAGGCCTTCGACAACAGCGCCCTCGCCGACCCGCTGGCCCGAGAGCTCAAGCGTCAGGGCGAGCGCATCGAAGTCGACGAACAGCTACGCACCAGTATCCCCGGTGTATATGCCGGCGGTGACTGCACCAGCCTCGACCAGGACCTCACCGTGCAAGCGGTGCAACACGGCAAACGTGCCGCCGAAGCAATCAACGCACAACTGATGCTTAACGTGGAGGCTGCATAAATGGCCGATCTGTCGATTGTCTTCGCCGGCATCAAAGCACCCAATCCGTTCTGGCTGGCCTCGGCGCCGCCGACAGACAAAGCCTACAACGTGGTCCGCGCCTTTGAGGCGGGCTGGGGTGGCGTGGTCTGGAAAACCCTGGGGGAAGACCCGGCGGCGGTGAACGTGTCGTCGCGCTATTCAGCGCACTTCGGCGCCAACCGTGAGGTGCTGGGTTTCAACAACATCGAGCTGATCACCGATCGCTCCCTGGAGATCAACCTTCGGGAAATCACCCAGGTCAAAAAGGACTGGCCGGACCGTGCCCTCATCGTGTCCTTGATGGTGCCCTGCGTCGAAGAGTCCTGGAAACACATTCTGCCGCTGGTGGAAGCCACCGGCGCAGACGGAATCGAACTGAACTTCGGTTGCCCCCACGGGATGCCGGAACGGGGCATGGGTGCGGCAGTCGGCCAGGTGCCTGAATACGTCGAGCAGGTCACTCGCTGGTGCAAGACCTATTGCTCGCTGCCGGTGATCGTCAAGCTCACGCCGAACATCACCGACATCCGCGTCGCCGCACGCGCCGCTCACCGTGGCGGCGCCGATGCGGTGTCGCTGATCAACACCATCAACTCGATCACCAGCGTGAACCTGGAACGCATGGTCGCCAACCCCATGGTCGGCAGCCAGAGCACCCATGGCGGCTATTGCGGTTCGGCGGTCAAGCCGATTGCCTTGAACATGGTCGCCGAAATCGCCCGCGACCCACAGACCCGGGGTTTGCCGATCAGCGGGATCGGCGGCATCGGCAACTGGCGCGATGCCGCGGAGTTCATCGCCCTGGGTAGCGGCGCGGTGCAAGTGTGCACGGCGGCGATGTTGCACGGTTTCAGGATCGTCGAGGAGATGAAGGACGGCTTGTCGCGCTGGATGGACAGTCAGGGTTACGCCAGCATTTCAGAATTTTCCGGCCGCGCGGTGGGCAACACCACGGACTGGAAGTACCTGGACATCAACTATCAGGTGATTGCCAGGATTGACCAGCAGGCGTGCATTGGTTGTGGCCGCTGTCACATTGCTTGCGAGGACACTTCGCACCAGGCGATTGCCAGCCTGAAGAAACCCGACGGTACCCATGCCTATGAAGTGATCGATGACGAGTGCGTGGGCTGCAATCTTTGCCAGATCACCTGCCCGGTGCAGGATTGCATCGAGATGGTGCCGGTGGCGACGGGCAAGCCGTTTCTGGATTGGAATCATGATCCGAGGAATCCGTATCACGTCGCGTCGTGAAATCAGCGGCGCCTTGACTGACGCAATCGTCGCAACGCCGCCCGGACTTGGTCCGGGCGGCGTTGCGACGATGAGGCCAGCAACTACAGCGCCGACCTCAAGGCCTCACACCTATCAGTTCTGCTAGTAGACGCCTCTCCAAAAATGCCCGAGGCTTAAACCAACGAGCTGCCAAAGGGAACTGCGCCCATGACTTCGATGAAATTGCTGCGTGCATATCACTACGACCCACTGGACCGTCTGACGGGCGAGACTTCGGCTGGTCGGGCGAGCACGCAACGTTTCTATCAGGAAGACGACCTGGTGACCGAAGTGGGGGATCAGGTGCAGTTGACGATCCTGCGCCACGGGGAGGAGCCACTGGCCCAACATCGGACCGCTTCCGGTGTTGATGACACGACGCTGCTGGCAACCGATCGAGCGCATTCAGTATTGCAAACTCTTNCACGGGGAGGAGCCACTGGCCCAACATCGGACCGCTTCCGGTGTTGATGACACGACGCTGCTGGCAACCGATCGAGCGCATTCAGTATTGCAAACTCTAGCAGGAACTAATCGCCATCAGATGGTTTATACCGCTTATGGGCATCGAACTGGCGAAAGTGGTTTGAGCAGCTTGCTGGGGTTCAATGGTGAGGCCCCGGATGCGATAACCGGTCATTATCTGTTGGGACAGGGAACGCGTGCTTTCAATCCGGTTTTGATGCGATTTAACAGCCCGGATGAGTTGAGCCCATTTGATTCAGGTGGAGTAAATCCGTATGCGTATTGCGGGGGAGACCCGATCAACCGCTACGATCCCACCGGAAAATATTGGCAATGGATCCGGTTTTTGGGTTTTCACCACTACGATGCAGGAATGAATCTAATCAACAATAAGATTTCGGTTATTGTCAAAAATCCGATAAACCATTCTCGATACCAAAAAACCACTAAAACAAACCTCGCAACAGCGAAGCCGTTTGAATACGACTTGCCACCGGTAAAAAAACACCCAAGCAGAGTCGACAAACCTAAGTCTGTGCGTGGAAAACAAAATAGAACTCTTATAAACGACGCTATACGATACGATGAAATAAAAAACTCCAATGACATCACGACCGTGGCCACGGAAGAAATGAAATCTAAATACCGGAACGCAACTGAGGAGCTAAGCAGACTTCCCAAAACCAAAGACACCAGTTCAAGGCGCCATAAATTAAAACAAATAATAAGCTGGCAGTCAGCTCGAATCAAACAACTTAGTGTCTTTAATTACCACAAGGAAATTAAAACCTCCCAACATATCAGAGGCAAATAATGGCAGTTGCGCCACAGTTACATTAGTTCTTCATGCACCGGCAGAGCTCCGATTCTTTCATATTGGTCCACTTGTACAGATTGACGCGCCTACCTATCAGTTCTGCTAGTAGACGACACCCCAAAAATGCCCGAGGCTTAAACCAACGAGCTGCCAAAGGGAACTGCGCCCATGACTTCGATGAAATTGCTGCGTCAATATCACTACGACCCACTGGACCGTCTGACGGGCGAGACTTCGGCTGGTCGGGCGAGCACGCAACGTTTCTATCAGGAAGACGACCTGGTGACCGAAATGGGGGATCAGGTGCATTTGACGATCCTGCGCCACGGGGAGGAGCCACTGGCCCAACATCGGACCGCTTCCGGTGTTGATGACACGACGCTGCTGGCAACCGATCGAGCGCATTCNTTTGACGATCCTGCGCCACGGGGAGGAGCCACTGGCCCAACATCGGACCGCTTCCGGTGTTGATGACACGACGCTGCTGGCAACCGATCGAGCGCATTCAGTATTGCAAACTCTTGCACGAACGAACCGCCAGCAGATGTTTATACCGCTTATGGGCATCGAACTGGCGAATGTGGTTTGAGCAGCTTGCTGGGATTTAATGGTGAGGCACCGGATGCGATAACCGGTCATTATCTATTGGGACAGGGAACACGTGCTTTCAATCCGGTTTTGATGCGTTTCAACAGCCCGGATGAATTAAGCCCTTTTGGCGAGGGCGGGATTAATCCATATTCCTATTGCGCAGGTGATCCTATTAACTTTCGCGATCCTACCGGCCATGTGCCAGTGAGGTTTAACATGCGCCCATTGCACATGGCCACCCAAACTGCATCAGCTGGACCGATTAAAACGAGCATCGCCACTCAAACTGATCCGGTTATAATATTTTCAGCGCGCAGCGCCACTCCAACTATTACAATTACACCAATTGCAGGGAACATCGGAGCTCCAACTGCTCCAACTGCTCCAACTGCTCCAACTATCACAACTAGACCAACCCCCAGTGGTTCAAAGCTTAACTTATACAAGATATTGCCTCCGGAGGGACCAGACAAGCCGAGGTACCGCAACCCTACAAACTCCCCGAGCCTGGAAAAAACGCGTAATTATCGAGAACGACAAAAACAAGCCGCATGGGACTATGATGAACTCGCTGCTCGAGGTGAAATTATGCATATACCGCTGGACCCAGAGACGTACAGAAAATTGCTTGTCGCCGAAGAAAAAATGACGACCGCCAAAGCCATGAAATCAGGTGAACGAAGGAACAAAACAATACAAGGCTTGCGCAGGAGCTTGCATAGCATCCGACGCCAGAACAAAGCTTACGTCATGAATCAATTCAATAAACTACCGAGAAATAAAACAAAATAGACCGGCATTATCTATTTTCAACCAAAACCAAAGCGTGTGACAGACGCACACACTACGGCTCCAACCCAATCCCCCGCAAAATCACCCCGGTCACCGTCTGCACCGCTCGCTCGAACTGCATGTCCGACAGCGGCTGGTGATCGTTGAGAATATTCACCTGATGATCAAAGTCAGCGTAATGCTGGGTCGAGGCCCAGATCATGTACAGCAGGCTCGACGGTTCCACCGCCAGGATGCGTTTGTCCTCCACCCACTGGCGGATCTTCGCTTCTTTCATCTTGGCCCAGTCGTACAGGCTTTCGTCCAGGGCGCTGCCCAGGGTCGGTGCGCCATGGATGATTTCGTTGGCCCAGACTTTTGAGCCATGAGGCCGGCTGCGCGAGTGGTTCATCTTGGCGCGGATGTAGCTGCTGAGCACCACCCGGGGATCGTCGAACAGCTCGAAGCACAGGGCGTCCTGCTTCCACACTTCCAGCAGATCGAACAGTACGGCGCTGTACAGTTCGGTCTTGGTACTGAAGTAGTAATGCAGGTTGGAGCGCGGCAGTTGCACTTCGGCGGCGATGTCCGCCATGGCGGTGCCGCCGAAGCCCTTTTCGGCGAAGACTTTTTCGGCGCCCAGCAGAATCTTTTCGACGTTACTGCGACGAATCTCGATCTTGTGATTGCCCATGAGGGCTCCCCGGCAACAGCGTTGATCAAGACTAACACCCGCTCTGGATCGCGGCGACAGGGGAACAGGAAACTTCGTACTGCCGCCGTCTGTGGGTAAACCGGGCGCATTTGGAATTGACCTGTGAGGTACTCTCGATGCTGCTCAAGAACACCCTGACTGCCGCTGCCCTGCGTCTGCGGATCAATGACAGTGAAACACGCCATGACGCCCTGCGTAGCAGCGTGATCCTGGAGTGGCTGTTGGGGTTGGGTGGGTTGCGGCGGTTTCTTTGCTCGGCACCCTGCCACCGATGGTTTCCGGGTGACCTGACACTCGGATTACTGTGGAGCAGGCTTGCCAGCGATAAGGCCGGCAAATCCAGCATCATCGGCGACTGACACCCCGCCATCGAGACGGTGTGGCGATCCTAGAAGCCCCGCTCCCACAAGGAACACCATTGCAACCTGCCTGCCACGAGTCATCGTATAACTTCTGATTGACATCCCGCCGAATTCCCGCAAATATCGCCACCAATGTTGTACGACGACGTATAACAAAAAATAAAAACAACAAGCTACAAGGGAGCGTCACAGTGAGCAAACCCGTCCGCCATTACTCCGCCCGTAGTCCACGTCCTGCCTTCGTCCGTCGCCATACCCTGAGCCTGATTGGCTGCAGCGGCCTGGCCCTGGCCCTGCCCATGAGCAGCCAGGCCGAAGGCTTTACCGATGACGCCAAGGTCAACCTGAACCTGCGCAACGCCTACATCAATCGCAACTACGTCAACCCGGCCTACCCCCAAGGCAAGGCCGAAGAGTGGACGCAGAACTTCATTTTCGACGCCAAATCCGGGTACACCCAAGGCCCGGTAGGCTTTGGTGCGGACGTGCTGGGATTGGTATCAGTCAAGCTCGATGGCGGCAAGGGCACCGGCGGCACGCAGTTGTTGCCGATCCATGGCGATGGCCGCCCGGCTGACAGTTTCGGCCGCCTGGGCGTGGCGCTGAAAGGGAAAATTTCGAAAACCGAACTGAAGGTCGGCGAGTGGATGCCGGTGCTGCCGGTCCTGCGTTCCGACGACGGTCGTTCGCTGCCACAGACCTTCCAGGGCGGTCAGTTGACCTCCACCGAAATCAGCGGCCTGACGCTGTATGGCGGCCAGTTCCGCCAGAACAGTCCGCGCAACGATGCGAGCATGCAAGACATGTTCATGAACGGTAAATCGGCGGCCTTCACATCGGACCGTTTCAACTTCGGCGGCGGCGAGTACGCCCTCAACGAAAAACGCACACAGATCGGCGTGTGGTATGCCGAACTTAGCGACATCTATCAACAGCAATACTTCAACCTGAGCCACAGCCAGCCAATCGGCGACTGGACCTTGGGGGCCAACCTCGGTTATTTCATCGGCAAGGAAGATGGCAGTGCCCTGGCTGGCGACCTCGACAACAAAACCGCCTTTGCCCTGCTCTCGGCCAAGTACGGCGGCAACACCTTTTATGTCGGCCTGCAAAAACTCAGCGGCGACGATGTCTGGATGCGTGTCAACGGCACCAGCGGCGGCACCTTGGCCAACGATAGCTACAACTCCAGCTACGACAATGCCAAGGAGAAATCCTGGCAGGTGCGCCACGACTACAACTTTGCCGCCCTCGGCGTGCCGGGCCTGACCCTGATGAACCGCTACATCAGCGGTGACAACGTGCACACCGGGGTCATCACTGACGGCAAGGAATGGGGCCGCGAATCGGAACTGGCCTACACCGTGCAGAGTGGCGCGCTGAAGAACCTCAACGTGAAATGGCGCAACGCGAGCATCCGCAAGGACTTCAGCACCAACGAATTCGATGAGAACCGCATTTTCGTCAGCTATCCGATTTCGTTGTTGTAAACCCCGGGGATCCCCCCCTGTAGGAGCCGGCTTGCTGGCGATGGCGTCCACCCGATCGCCATCGCCAGCAAGCCGGCCCCTACGGGACCGAGATTTTGCGCAGCAGGGACAGTGATGACCCTCCGTCAATTACCACCAAGGTCGCGTTGACAAGTAACGGAAACCCTAACGATACTTCACGCCAGTCATACGACAACCTACAACAATTCGATAACAACAACTGTTTGTCCAGGATTCCCATGACGACCACTGCAACCACTCGCACTCCATTCAACCGCCTGCTGCTGACCGGCGCCGCCGGTGGCCTCGGTAAAGTCTTGCGCGAAAGCCTGCGCCCTTACGCCAACGTCATCCGCCTGTCGGACATCGCTGAAATCGCCCCGGCGATTGATGATCGCGAAGAAGTCGTGAACTGCGACCTGGCCGACAAGCAGGCCGTGCATGACCTGGTCGAAGGCGTCGACGCGATCCTGCACTTCGGCGGCGTGTCCACGGAGCACTCGTTTGAAGATATTCTGGGCGCCAACATCTGCGGCGTATTCCACATCTACGAAGCCGCGCGTCGCCACGGCGTGAAACGGGTGATTTTCGCCAGCTCCAACCACGTCATCGGCTTCTACAAGCAGGGTGAAGTGATTGACGCCCACTCCCCTCGCCGCCCGGACAGCTACTACGGCTTGTCCAAGTCGTACGGCGAAGACATGGCCACCTTCTACTTCGATCGCTACGGCATCGAAACCGTCAGCGTGCGCATCGGCTCCTCCTTCCCGGAACCACAGAACCGCCGGATGATGAGCACCTGGCTGAGCTTCGGCGACCTGACTCAATTGCTCGAGCGCGCGTTGTACACGCCGAATGTCGGCCACACCGTTATCTACGGCGCCTCCGATAACAAGGACGTCTGGTGGGACAACCGCTACGCCACGGCCCTCGGGTACACCCCTAACGATACTTCCGAGGTATTCCGCAGCAAGGTCGAGACGCAGCCACTGCCGGCAGCCGATGATCCGGCGCGGCTCTATCAGGGCGGTGCCTTTTGCGCAGCCGGCCCGTTCGGCGACTGAGCCTTTGCCCACCACTTGATCCCCACAACAAAAACCCAAGGGAATGAGTCGCCATGCAAGCCGAATTGATTGTCGATGCCCGCAATGCGGTCGGTGAAAGCCCGGTCTGGGTGCCTGAGGAAAACGCCCTGTACTGGGTAGACATCCCCGCTGGCACGCTGCAACGCTGGAATGCCGAGGATGGTCGTGTCCAGGCCTGGACAACCCCGCAAATGCTCGCTTGTATCACTCGCCACCAAAACGGTGGCTGGGTGGCCGGAATGGAGAGCGGTTTCTTCCACCTGCATCCGCACCGCGACGGCAGCATTGACAGTCAGTTACTGGCCCTCGTCGACCATGCCCGCCCCGACATGCGCCTCAACGACGGGCGCTGCGATCGCCAGGGCCGTTTCTGGGCCGGCAGCATGGTGCTGAACATGGCAGCCAATGCCGTCGACGGCACCTTGTATCGCTACAGCGCCGGGCAACGCGGGCCGCTCGACGCACAATTGAGCGGGTTCATCGTGCCCAATGGCCTGGGCTTCAGCCCTGATGGTCGCACCCTGTATCTGTCCGACTCTCATCCTTCAATCCAGCAGATCTGGGCCTTCGACTACGACATCGACACCGGCACCCCCTCCAATCGCCGGGTCTTCGTCGACATGAATCAATACTGTGGTCGCCCCGACGGCGCCGCAGTCGATGCCGAGGGCTGCTACTGGATCTGCGCCAACGATGCCGGATTGATCCACCGTTTCACCCCCGAAGGAAAGCTCGACCGCTCCCTCACCGTCCCGGTGAAAAAACCCACCATGTGCGCCTTCGGCGGCAGTCGACTGGACACACTGTTCGTGACCTCGATCCGCCCCGGTGACGACCATGACCCGCAGTCCCTGGCCGGTGGCGTGTTTGCGCTGAACCCCGGTGTACAGGGCCTGCCTGAGCCCATTTTCAACAACTGAACCGCAGCTGATTGTGCTGCAACGCTGTGCCTTGAACAAAAAAACAATAAAACAATAAAACAATAAAACTGGAGACACCCCCATGGACTTCAAACGCACCTTGCTCGCCGCCGCACTCCCCCTCGCCTTCTCCCTCAGCAGCGCCGCTTACGCGCTGGAAATCAAATTCGCCGACATCCACCCGGCCGGTTACCCGACCGTGGTGGCCGAAGAGCAACTGGGCAAGACCCTGGTGGCCGACAGCGACGGCAAACTGACCTTCAAGATGTTCGCCGGTGGTGTGCTCGGTTCGGAAAAAGAAGTGATCGAGCAGGCCCAGGTTGGAGCCATCCAGATGGCCCGGGTCAGCCTGGGTATCGTCGGGCCAGTAGTGCCGGACGTAAACGTGTTCAACATGCCGTTCGTGTTCCGCGACCAGGCGCACATGCGCAAAGTCATCGACGGTGAAGTTGGCGACGAGATCCTCGACAAAATCACCAACTCCGAATTCAACCTGGTCGCCCTGGCCTGGATGGATGGCGGTACGCGCAACATCTACACCAAGAAACCGGTACGCAGCCTGGCCGACCTCAAGGGCATGAAGATTCGCGTACAAGGCAACCCGATGTTCATCGAAACCATCAACGCCATGGGCGGCAACGGTATCGCAATGGATACCGGCGAAATCTTCAGCGCCCTGCAGACCGGTGTGATTGACGGCGCGGAAAACAACCCGCCGACCCTGCTTGAACATAACCACTTCCAGAACGCCAAGTACTACAGCCTGACCGGTCACCTGATCCTGCCCGAGCCGATCGTGATGTCGAAAATCACCTGGGAAAAACTCACCCCTGAGCAGCAAGCCCTGGTGAAGAAAACCGCCAAGGCTGCCCAGGCCCAGGAGCGCATCCTCTGGGATGCAAAATCGGCCAGCAGTGAAGAAAAACTCAAGGCCGCCGGCGTCGAGTTCATCACCGTCGACAAGAAACCTTTCTACGAAGCCACCGCCTCGGTCCGCGAAAAATACGGCGCGCCGTACGCTGATCTGATCAAGCGCATCGAAGCCGTCCAGTAACCCTCCCTGCATTTGAAGAAAGGCCAGGCGCCATTGACGTTGATAAACGTCAGTGCGCGCCCGGTTACGGTGGAACCCGATGAAGAATCTATTGCTGCGTATCAACGACAGGATTTACATGACCTGCATCTGGGTCGCGGGCCTGTCGGTCCTGGCCATTGCGCTGATAATCCCTTGGGGTGTCTTCGCCCGTTACGTCCTGGGCACCGGCTCCAGCTGGCCGGAGCCCACGGCGATTCTGCTGATGATGGTGTTCACCTTCATCGGCGCGGCCGCCAGTTATCGCGCCGGCGCGCACATGGCGGTGGCAATGCTCACCGACCGCATGCAGCCGCAAATGCGCAAAGCCGCCAGCGTGTTTTCGCAATTGTTGATGGCGACCATTTGCCTGTTCATGGCCATCTGGGGCACCAAGCTTTGCCTGTCGACCTGGAACCAGTTCATGAGCTCCATGCCAACCCTGCGTGTGGGCATCACCTACATGCCGATTCCGATTGGCGGCGTGCTGACCTTGATCTTTGTCCTGGAAAAACTCTTGCTCGGTGATCAGAGCAATCGTCGGGTCGTGCGTTTCGACCTCGTTGAAGAAAACGAAGGTGCCGCCTAAATGGACGCTCTGATACTGCTCGGCAGTTTTATCGCTTTGATCCTGATCGGCATGCCGGTCGCCTACGCCCTGGGGCTATCGGCGCTGATCGGCGCATGGTGGATCGATATCCCGTTCCAGGCCCTGATGATTCAGGTCGCCGGGGGCGTGAACAAGTTCTCTTTGCTGGCGATTCCGTTCTTCGTCCTGGCCGGCGCGATCATGGCCGAGGGCGGCATGTCCCGGCGTCTGGTGGCGTTTGCCGGGGTCTTGGTGGGCTTCGTGCGCGGCGGCCTGTCCCTGGTCAACATCATGGCCTCGACCTTCTTCGGCGCGATCTCCGGCTCCTCGGTAGCGGACACCGCTTCGGTCGGTTCGGTATTGATTCCGGAGATGGAGCGTCGCGGCTATCCGCGGGAGTTCGCCACCGCGGTCACTGTCAGCGGCTCGGTGCAAGCCCTGCTGACCCCGCCGAGTCACAACTCGGTGCTCTACTCCCTGGCCGCCGGCGGCACAGTGTCGATCGCCTCGCTGTTCATGGCCGGTGTAGTGCCGGGCCTGCTGATGAGCGCGTGCCTGATGGTGCTGTGCCTGATCTTCGCCAAAAAGCGTGACTACCCAAAAGGTGAAGTCATTCCGATGCGCGAAGCGCTGAAGATCTGCGGCGAAGCGCTCTGGGGCCTGATGGCCATGGTCATCATCCTGGGCGGCATTCTGTCGGGCATTTTCACCGCCACCGAGTCGGCGGCGATTGCCGTGCTCTGGTCGTTCTTCGTGACCATGTTCATCTACCGCGACTACAAGTGGCGCGAACTGCCGAAACTGATGCACCGCACGGTGCGCACGATTTCGATTGTGATGATCCTGATCGGCTTTGCTGCCAGCTTCGGCTACATCATGACCCTGATGCAGATCCCGGCGAAGATCACCACGATGTTCCTGACCCTGTCGGACAACCGTTACGTGATCCTGATGTGCATCAACGTCATGCTGCTATTGCTCGGCACGGTGATGGACATGGCGCCGCTGATCCTGATCCTGACGCCGATCCTGATGCCGGTCATTCTGGGCATCGGTGTAGACCCGGTGCAGTTCGGCATGATCATGCTGGTGAACCTGGGGATCGGATTGATCACACCGCCAGTGGGTGCGGTATTGTTCGTGGGGTCGGCAGTGGGCAAGGTGAGTATCGAAAAAACCGTGAAAGCATTGCTGCCGTTCTACGGCGTGCTGTTCCTGGTGCTGATGGCCGTGACCTACATTCCTGCACTGTCGCTGTGGTTGCCGCATCTGGTGTTGTGATGTTCAAGGCAAGGGAGGCGCATCCTCCCTTGCCACAACCAATATGAAAGCAGGTCTCCATGTCGCTGACACTGATCGAACTCGAAGACGAACTCACCCACCTCACCCTCGCCCCTGAACTCGGCGCCAGCATCGTTAACTGGACCGTGCGCAGCACCGGACAGCCCTTGCTCCGACACTCCGATGAGCGCGCCCTGAACACCGGCCTGCCCGGCAAACTCGGCTGCTATCCCTTGATACCCTGGTCCAACCGCATCGCCGATGGCGGCTTCGAATGCCCGGATGGCTGGCAGGCGTTGGCGCCCAACAGCCTCACCGATCCCCTGCCGATTCACGGCAGCGCCTGGCAGCAAGCGTGGCAGGTGGTCTCGCACTCGGCAGATGAGGCGGTCCTGCAACTGGACAGCACCAGCCCCTTCGCCTATCGCGCCGTACAGCGTTTCCATCTGGCTGGCGGCAAACTGAGCATCGAGTTGCACGTCACCCACCTGGCCGAACGCGCCGCGTGGCACGGCCTGGGGTTGCATCCCTATCTTCCGCGCAGCGCCAACACCCGTCTGCAGGCTGCGGCCGCTCAGGTATGGCTGTGCGATGCGAGAAAACTGCCGACGCAGCTCAGCGCGTTACCCGCCGAATGGGATTTTCAGCAGCTCAAAGCGCTGCCCGAGACGCTGGTCGACAATGGGTTCTGCGAATGGGATGGCCAGTGCCTGATCCAGCAACCCGACCTCGGTTACGAGCTGGACTGCCAGGCCATCGGCAGTGATTACTTCCTGCTGTATTGCCCGGTGGGCCTGGATTTTTTCTGTATCGAACCGGTCAGCCACCCGGTCAATGCCCATCATTTGCCGGGTCGGCCGGGGTTGCGCTTGCTGGAACAGGGACAGTCCAGCGAACTGGGTTTCAGCCTCCAGTATCGGCCGCTGTAAGGCTCAGGCGCGCAGCAACATATAGGCGGCTACCACCAGGCAAACACTGGCAAACCCGACCTGCAACGCCCGCGCCGGCACCCGCGCGCAGAGCTGCCGGCCGATGACCATGCCGACGATGCTGGAGACGATAAAGGCTACCCCCAGACTGTCGATGCGCACCCCCGCATGGAACGCACCGATCACCCCGATGGCGGAAATCAGGCTGATCACCATCAGGGAGGTGGCGACGATCCCGCGCATCTGCACATCGGTCAATTGCTTGAAAGCCGGCACGATGAGAAAGCCACCACCAACACCGAGCAGCCCCGACACTACCCCGGTCACGGCGCCGAGGGCCGCGAGCGTCGCGGTGCATTTGGCGGTCCAGGAGAAGCGCCCGGTTTGTTGATCGAGCATGCAGTTCTTCTGACCCCAGTTGGCGTGGCCATGATCGCTGGGACCCTCGTCCTTGCGTTCACGGCGCAACATGCGCCAGGCCACCATGACCATCAGCAGGCTGAACAGGATCATCAGGACTTTTTCCGGCAACTGATGGGCAAAATAGATGCCCACCGGGGAAAACACCGCACCCAGTGCCGCGATCAGCAACGCCGCGCGATAGCGCACCAGGCCATGGCGTAAACCGTCAATGGCGCCGACCGCCGCCGCGCTGCCAACGGCAAACAATGCCACCGGGGCGGCCTGGGTCATGCTCCAGCCCAAGCCCAGCACCAGCGCCGGCACCGCGAGAATCCCGCCACCGGCACCGGTCAATCCCAGCACCAACCCCATCACCACGCCAAACAGACTTGCCAGCAACATAGGGAGTTCTCAGTCGACCTTGGACATGCGCGTCAGCCACTCGCGGCCCTTGAGCATACCGTTCCAGTAGAACCACGGCAGCAGTGTCGCCTTTAGCCACCACGCCGAGCGGCGCGCGGTCGTCGGGTCGAGGGGAAAAGTGGGCAACAACTTGCCCGCGTAACCGAACTCGGCAAGGATCACCTTGCCCTTCTCCACCGTCAGCGGACAAGAACCATAGCCGTCGTATTTCAGCGGCAGCGCTTGTTGCTTGCGCAAGGCCAGCAGGTTTTCGGCAACGACCACTATCTGCTTGCGCACCGCCGCGGCGGTTTTGGCATTGCTGGTGCCGCAGATATCGCCCAGTGCGAACACGCCTGGATAGCGTGGATGCTGCAGGCTGTGAGGATCGACCTCGCACCAGCCGGCGGCGTCGGCCAGCAGACTCTGGGCGATGAAGTCCGGGGATACTTGAGGTGGCACGACGTGCAGCAGATCAAAGGTTTTTGCCTGGCGGGTGACCGTGCCATCGGCGTCCTTGACTTCGAACCACGCGGTTTTCGCCGGGCCGTCGACTTTTACCAGGTTCGAGTTGAACGCCAACCGGGCCTTGTATTTATCGATGTACTTCATCAGCGGCGCAACAAATGTCGCCACACCGAACAGCGCCGCGCCGGCAAGATTGAATTCGACGTCAATGTTGTTCAGCACACCGGTCCTGTTCCAGTGATCGCAGGACAGGTACAGCGCCTTTTGTGGCGCGCCCGCACATTTGATCGGCATGGCGGGCTGGGTGAACAGCACCTTGCCGCCGCGCAATTTCTGCACCTGCTCCCAAGTGTAGGTCGCGTGCTGATAGCTGTAGTTGGAGGTCACACCGTGTTGGCCGAGGGTATCCTCCAGGCCTTCGATTTTCTCCCAGGCCAGGCGCAGGCCGGGGCAGACGACCAGGTTTTGATAGCTGACCGTGCGCGCGTCACTGAGGGTAAGTTGGCGCTGGACCGGATCAATGCCCGTCACGGCAGCCTGCAACCAATTGGCCCCGCGCGGCATCACCGATGCCATGGGCCGAACGGTATCTTTGACGTTGTACGCACCACCACCGACCAGGGTCCAGGCCGGCTGATAGAAGTGTTGGGCGCTGGGTTCGATCACGGTGATGCTCAGGTGCGGGCTGCGCTTGAGCAGGCTGGCGACAAGGCCGATACCCGCCGTGCCACCGCCGATGACCACGATATCTGCACTGATGGATGGGCCCCAGTGTTGATCGTTCATTGCTTGTTCCTTTTGTTGCACGAAAGGATTTTTGCCGGCCTCAACAAAAAACAACTGTGGGAGCGGGCTTGCTCGCGAAGGCGGTGTGTCAGCCAACGTATATGTCTAATGACACGCCGCCTTCGCGAGCAAGCCCGCTCCCACATTATTGAGTTGCGCTGGCCGGCATCAAGGTTGCACCCAGCTTTGAAGCACAGCCCCGCAATAAAGCCCGGAGAGGGTCTTCATCACCTGGATCACTTCGTGACTGGCGAGACCGTAGAAAATGTACTTGCCTTCACGACGGGTCGCGACCAGCCCCTCATCGCGCAGGATGCCCAATTGCTGGGACAGGGTCGGTTGACGCACGCCGGTCATTTTTTCCAGCTCGCCGACGTTGCGCTCACCCTGGGTCAGCTGGCACAGGATCAACAGGCGATCCTCATTGGCCAGGGCCTTGAGCAGCGCACATGCCTTGGAGGCCGAGGCGCGCAGTTGAGCGACTTCACATTCGGTCAGACTGGATTGCATTTGCAGGATGCCTTCAATGTCACTTAAGCTGTACACATTATGTTTTTACATAAAGTGTTGCAAGCCATGACTCACTTTTCTTCCCCTGCACAGGTTCGTGTCCATGCCCGCGCTGATTGAAGCTTTCCTCGACCCCGCCTCCTCGACCTACAGCTACGTGGTCTACGAGACTGATGGCGGTCTGTGTGCGATCGTCGATCCGGTGCTCGACTACGACGCCGCCTCCGGGCGTACCGCGACCACCCAGGCAGACACAATCATCGCGTTCATTCGCGCCCATGCACTGCAGGTGCAATGGCTGCTGGAAACCCACGCACATGCTGATCACCTGTCCGCCGCGCCGTACCTGCGCAGGGAGCTTGGCGGCAAAATCGCCATTGGCGAGTCGATCAGCAAGGTCCAGGACGTGTTCAAGGCGCTGTTCAATCTGGAGCCGTCATTTCGCGTCGACGGCTCGCAGTTCGATCACCTGTTCGCACCCGATGAATCGTTCATGATCGGCAACCTCAAGGCCACCGCCCTGCATGTACCCGGCCATACCCCGGCGGACATGGCCTACCTGGTCGACGGTAACGTGATTCTGGCGGGCGACACGCTGTTCCTGCCTGACGTGGGCACTGCCCGTTGCGACTTTCCCGGCGGCAATGCCCAGCAGATGTTCTCTTCAATCCACAAACTGTTGGCCTTCCCCGCCAGCGTGCGCCTCTACGTGTGCCACGACTACCCGCCCGAGGGCCGTGAGTCCCACTGCATGAGCACCGTCGGCGAGCAGCGCAAAAGCAACATCCACGTGCGTGACGGCATCGACGAAGGCGCCTTCGTCGCCATGCGCACCCAGCGCGATGCCGGGCTGGGCATGCCCACACTGTTGCTGCCGGCGATTCAGGTGAATGTGCGGGCGGGCAATTTGCCGCCAGCGGAAGACAATGGCGTTACCTACCTGAAAATTCCGATCAATCAGTTTTAAGACCGATCGTTCCCACTGCGTGGGAACGATCAGGCATGCTGGCTTCAAGTCCCCAACGTCAAGCCCCCAACGTCAAACCATTAGACGGCAAAGGCAGCGCCGTCTTGTACCGCACCTGCTTGAGTGCAAAGCTCGAGCGGATGTTCGCCACCCCCGGCACCTTGGTCAGAAAGTCCATCATGAAGCGCTCCAGGGACTGGATGGTCGGCACCAGCACCCGGATCAGGTAGTCCGGGTCGCCGGCCATCAGGTAGCACTCCATGACTTCCGGGCGATCGGCGATTGCCTCTTCGAAATGCTGCAGCGCCTCCTCTACCTGCTTCTCCAGGCTGACGTGGATGAACACGTTGACGTGCAGCCCCAGCAGGTCCGCGTCCAGCAGCGTCACCTGCTCGCGAATGAGGCCCAATTCTTCCATCGCCTTGACCCGGTTGAAACACGGCGTCGGCGACAGGTTCACCGAACGTGCGAGGTCGGCGTTGGTGATGCGCGCATTCTCCTGAAGGCTGTTGAGAATGCCGATGTCGGTACGGTCCAGTTTGCGCATGAGATAAAGCCACCTGTTTTTTATGCTTATGCAGTTTTTTTATCTGCAAATGACCTTTAGCGCAATGAAACAGAGAGAAATATTCTTCTTGGCCGGGCCTATGATTGTTGTAGGACAAGATTTCTTTTATCGAAGAATGACGGTCAGCTCACTACAAGAAATTCACAAGATCGAGCGAAAAAGCCATGAATCAAGCGTATGAACCGCTGCGCCTGCACGTTCCCGAACCCTCGGGCCGCCCAGGGTGCAAAACCGACTTTTCCTACCTGCGTCTGACCGATGCCGGTACGGTGCGCAAACCTTCCATCGACGTTGAACCTGCCGACACGGCTGATCTGGCCAAGGGCCTGATTCGCGTGCTCGACGACCAGGGCAACGCCCTCGGTCCGTGGGCTGAAGGCGTACCGAGCGAGATCCTGCGCAAAGGCATGCGCGCCATGCTCAAGACGCGCATCTATGACAACCGCATGGTGGTCGCCCAGCGTCAGAAAAAAATGTCGTTCTACATGCAGAGCCTTGGCGAAGAAGCCATCGGCAGCGGCCAGGCCCTGGCGTTGAACATCGACGACATGTGCTTCCCGACCTACCGCCAGCAAAGCATCCTGATGGCCCGCGAAGTGCCGCTGGTAGACCTGATCTGCCAACTGCTGTCCAACGAGCGCGATCCGCTCAAGGGACGTCAGCTGCCGATCATGTATTCGGTCAAGGATTCCGGTTTCTTCACCATTTCCGGCAACCTTGCCACCCAGTTCGTGCAAGGCGTGGGCTGGGGCATGGCCTCGGCGATCAAGGGCGACACCAAAATCGCCTCCGCCTGGATCGGCGACGGTGCCACCGCTGAATCCGACTTCCACACCGCCCTGACCTTCGCCCACGTCTACCGTGCGCCAGTGATCCTCAACGTGGTCAACAACCAGTGGGCGATCTCCACCTTCCAGGCCATTGCCGGCGGTGAAGCGACCACCTTTGCCGGTCGTGGCGTCGGCTGCGGGATTGCCTCCCTGCGCGTCGATGGCAACGATTTCGTCGCGGTCTATGCCGCCTCGGCCTGGGCTGCTGAACGTGCGCGCCGCAACCTGGGGCCGACCATGATCGAATGGGTCACCTACCGCGCCGGCCCGCACTCGACCTCCGATGATCCATCGAAATACCGTCCTGCCGACGACTGGAGCCACTTCCCCCTGGGCGATCCGATTGCGCGTCTCAAGCAGCACCTGGTGAAAATCGGCCAGTGGTCCGAAGAGGAACACGCCGCCGTCAGCGCCGAGCTGGAAGCCGAAGTGATTGCCGCGCAGAAAGAAGCCGAACAGTACGGCACCCTCGCCGGCGGCCAGATTCCAAGCGCCGCGACCATGTTCGAAGACGTCTACAAAGAGATGCCGGAGCACTTGAAGCGCCAGCGTCAAGAGTTGGGGATCTGACATGAACGATCACAACAACAATATCCAGCTGGAAACCGCCATGACCACGACCACCATGACCATGATCCAGGCCCTGCGCTCGGCCATGGATGTGATGCTTGAGCGCGATGACAATGTCGTGGTGTTCGGCCAGGACGTGGGCTACTTCGGCGGCGTGTTCCGTTGCACCGAAGGCTTGCAGAACAAATACGGCACCTCCCGGGTGTTCGACGCACCGATCTCCGAAAGCGGCATCGTCGGCGTCGCCGTGGGCATGGGCGCCTATGGTCTGCGCCCGGTGGCCGAGATCCAGTTCGCCGACTACGTGTACCCGGCGTCGGACCAGATCATTTCCGAAGCGGCGCGCCTGCGCTATCGCTCAGCCGGTGAATTCACCGCGCCAATGACCCTGCGTATGCCTTGTGGCGGCGGCATCTATGGCGGCCAGACCCACAGCCAGAGCATCGAAGCGATGTTCACCCAGGTCTGCGGCCTGCGCACGGTAATGCCGTCCAACCCTTACGACGCCAAGGGCCTGCTGATCGCCTCCATCGAAAACGATGACCCGGTAATCTTCCTTGAGCCAAAACGCCTGTACAACGGCCCGTTCGACGGCCACCACGATCGCCCGGTAACCCCGTGGTCGAAACACCCTGCCGCACAAGTGCCGGACGGTTACTACACGGTGCCGCTGGACGTCGCCGCCATCACCCGCCCGGGCAAGGCCGTGACCATCCTGACCTACGGCACCACCGTGTATGTCTCGCAAGTCGCCGCGGAAGAGACCGGTATCGATGCCGAAGTGATCGACCTGCGCAGCCTGTGGCCGCTGGATCTGGAAACCATCACCAAGTCGGTGAAGAAAACCGGGCGCTGCGTGATCGTCCACGAAGCCACCCGCACCTGCGGTTTCGGTGCGGAACTGGCTGCACTGGTACAAGAGCACTGCTTCCACCACCTGGAAGCGCCGATCGAACGCGTCACCGGTTGGGATACCCCCTACCCGCACGCGCAAGAGTGGGCGTATTTCCCTGGTCCGTCCCGAGTGGGCGCGGCTTTGAAACGGGTCATGGAGGTCTGAATGGGTACTCACGTTATCAAGATGCCGGACATTGGCGAAGGCATCGCAGAAGTTGAATTGTCGGTGTGGCACGTCAAGGTCGGCGACATGGTCGTCGAGGATCAGGTGCTCGCCGATGTGATGACCGACAAGGCGATGGTCGATATTCCGTCGCCGGTTCATGGCAAGGTGATTGCCTTGGGCGGCCAGCCTGGCGAAGTGATGGCGGTCGGCAGTGTGCTGATCAGTATCGAAGTCGAAGGCGCGGGCAACGTCAAGGAGTCGGCTCAGCCTGCGGCGCCTGTGGTTAAAGAAGCGCCGGTTGCGGCGCCGAAAGTTGAAGCCGTAGTGCAAAGCAAACCGGTCGCTGCTGCAGCACCACGAGCCGCCGTCTGCCAAGGCCCGATGGTAGCCCGCGAAGCCGATGAGCGCCCGTTGGCCTCCCCGGCCGTGCGCAAGCATGCACTGGACCTCGGCATTCAACTGCGTCTGGTTCGCGGAACCGGCCCGGCCGGTCGCGTGCTGCACGACGACCTCGATGCCTACCTGGCCCAGGGTCAGTCGAATGCATCGGCACCTGCCTCTGCCACTTACGCCCAGCGTAACGACGAAGAACAGATCCCGGTGATCGGCATGCGCCGCAAGATTGCCCAGCGCATGCAGGACGCCACCCAGCGCGCCGCGCATTTCAGCTATGTCGAAGAAATCGACGTCACTGCCGTGGAAGAGCTGCGTGCACACCTGAACGAAAAACATGGCGCCACTCGCGGCAAGCTGACCCTGCTGCCGTTCCTGGTGCGCGCCTTGGTCGTTGCCCTGCGTGATTTCCCGCAGATCAACGCCCGTTACGACGACGAAGCCCAGGTCATCACCCGCCTCGGCGCGGTGCATGTGGGTATCGCCACCCAGGCCGACATCGGTTTGATGGTGCCGGTAGTGCGCCATGCCGAGGCCCGCAGCCTGTGGGACAACGCGGCGGAAATCTCCCGCCTGGCCACCGCTGCCCGCAATGGCAAGGCCAGCCGCGACGAACTGTCCGGCTCGAGCATCACCCTGACCAGCCTTGGCGCCCTTGGCGGCATCGTCAGCACCCCGGTGCTGAACCTGCCGGAAGTGGCTATCGTCGGCGTCAACAAGATCGTCGAACGGCCGATGGTGATCAAAGGCCAGATCGTGGTCCGCAAGATGATGAACCTCTCCAGCTCTTTCGATCACCGCGTGGTCGATGGCATGGACGCGGCGCTCTTCATCCAGGCCGTACGCGGCCTGCTCGAACAACCCGCAACCCTGTTCATGGAGTAAGGCATGCAGTCTCTGAGCACCAAGCTATTGATCATCGGCGGCGGCCCTGGCGGTTATGTGACGGCGATCCGTGCCGGCCAACTGGGTATCCCGACCATTGTGGTGGAAGGCCAATCCCTGGGCGGTACTTGCCTGAACATCGGCTGCATTCCGTCCAAGGCACTGATTCACGTGGCCGAGCAGTTCCACCAGACACAACACCACAGCCAGCACTCGGCCCTGGGTATCAGTGTTTCGGCGCCAAGCCTGGATATCACCAAGAGCGTGGAATGGAAGGACGGCATCGTCGACCGCCTGACCACCGGCGTTGCGGCGCTGCTGAAGAAGAACAAGGTCCAGGTCATACAGGGCTGGGCCAAGGTCATCGACGGCAAGACCGTCGAGGTCGGCGACACGCGCATCCAGTGCGAGCATCTGGTGCTGGCCACCGGTTCGAAGAGCGTGAACCTGCCGATGCTGCCGATTGGCGGGCCGATCATCTCTTCCACCGAAGCCCTGGCGCCGACCTCGGTGCCCAAACGCTTGATCGTGGTGGGTGGCGGTTACATCGGCCTGGAACTGGGTATCGCCTATCGCAAGCTAGGCGCCGAGGTCAGCGTAGTCGAGGCACAGGAGCGCATCCTGCCGGCCTATGACGCCGAATTGACCCAACCGGTCCATGACGAACTGAAAAAACTTGGCGTGAAGCTTTACTTGAAACATAGCGTGCAAGGCTTTGATTCTTCTAACAATACACTGCAGGTATTGGAGCCGAATGGCGACACCCTGAACCTGGAAACCGATCAGGTGCTGGTGGCTGTCGGGCGCAAGCCCAACACCCAGGGCTGGAACCTTGAAGCGCTGAATCTGCAGATGAACGGTTCGTCGATCAAGATCGACAATCGCTGCCAGACCAGCATGCGCAACGTCTATGCCATCGGCGACCTCAGCGGTGAGCCGATGCTCGCGCACCGGGCCATGGCCCAGGGCGAGATGGTCGCCGAGCTGATCAGCGGCAAGACCCGCCAGTTCAACCCGACCGCCATTGCTGCCGTGTGCTTTACCGACCCGGAACTGGTGGTGGTCGGCCAGACCCCGGACGACGCCAAGGCTGCGGGGCTGGACTGCATCGTCTCGAGCTTCCCGTTCGCCGCCAATGGCCGGGCGATGACGCTGGAGTCCAAAAGCGGCTTCGTGCGAGTGGTCGCCCGTCGGGACAATCACCTGATTGTCGGCTGGCAGGCGGTGGGCGTCGGGGTGTCGGAATTGTCCACGGCGTTTGCCCAGAGCCTTGAAATGGGCGCGCGGCTGGAAGACATCGGCGGCACCATCCACGCCCATCCGACGCTCGGCGAGGCAGTGCAGGAAGCGGCGTTGCGGGCCCTTGGCCACGCGCTGCATCTGTGATCGAGGACAATGGGTGGCGTGGCTGATGGCCTCTTCGCGGGCAAGCCCGCTCCCACAGGTGATTTGCAGTGAACACAAATTTTGCAAACACCAGAAACTACTGTGGGAGCGGGCTTGCTCGCGAATTCTCCAGAGCGACACTATTTCTGCCGATTAGCCGATAGTCCGGGCTGCGAAACCGGCCCGGAATGAAGTATTGTTGTCCCCATCCAAAAAAATGTCAGAAGCCTTGAACCGTTTCGACGGTTGTTCAGTGATAGAGGGTGTCATGGGTAACGAAAGCATCAATTGGGACAAGCTGGGTTTTGACTACATCAAGACAGACAAACGCTACCTGTCGCACTGGCGCAACGGTGAGTGGGATAAAGGCTCCCTGACCGAAGACAACGTGCTGCACATCAGCGAAGGCTCCACTGCCCTTCACTATGGCCAGCAGTGCTTTGAAGGCCTGAAGGCCTACCGCTGCAAGGACGGCTCGATCAACCTGTTCCGCCCGGATCAGAACGCCGCGCGCATGCAACGCAGCTGCGCCCGCCTGCTGATGCCGCAGGTGTCCACCGAGCAGTTCGTCGAAGCGTGCAAGGAAGTGGTCCGCGCCAACGAGCGCTTCATCCCGCCTTATGGCACCGGCGGCGCGCTGTACCTGCGCCCGTTCGTGATCGGCGTGGGTGACAACATCGGCGTGCGCACCGCCCCCGAGTTCATCTTCTCGATCTTCTGCATCCCGGTCGGTGCCTACTTCAAGGGCGGCCTGACTCCGCACAACTTCCTCATCTCCAGCTATGACCGCGCCGCGCCACAAGGCACCGGTGCCGCCAAGGTCGGTGGCAACTACGCCGCCAGCCTGATGCCAGGCTCCCAGGCCAAGAAAGCCCACTTTGCCGACTGCATCTACCTGGACCCAATGACCCACTCGAAAATCGAGGAAGTCGGTTCGGCCAACTTCTTCGGGATTACCCACGACAACAAGTTCGTAACCCCGAACTCGCCGTCGGTACTGCCAGGCATCACCCGCCTGTCGTTGATCGAACTGGCCAAGTCCCGTCTGGGCCTGGAAGTGGTTGAAGGCGACGTGTTCATCGACAAGCTGGCGGACTTCAAGGAAGCCGGCGCCTGCGGTACCGCTGCCGTGATCACGCCGATCGGTGGCATCAGCTACAACGACCACCTGCACGTGTTCCACAGCGAAACCGAAGTCGGTCCGGTCACCCAGAAGCTCTACAAAGAGCTGACCGGGGTGCAAACCGGCGACGTCGAAGCACCAGCGGGCTGGATCGTCAAGGTCTGACCTGACACCCACCGGTCGTAAAAAGCGCCGCCTTCGATGTTGAAGGCGGCTTTTTTGTGGCTGATGCAGCCCCCCGTAGGAGCCGGCTGGCTGGCGATGCAGGCGACTCGGTTCAACATTTGACTGAGTTGATGCGTCAATCAGTCATCCCGGGTCAGCACTTCCAGCAGTTCAATCTCGAAAATCAGGTTCGAATTGGGTGTGATCTTGCCCATGGTGCGTTCGCCATAAGCCAGATGCGCCGGCACCAGCAGCTTGCGCTTGCCGCCGACCTGCATGCCCATGATTCCCTGGTCCCAGCCCTTGATCACCCGACCGGTGCCGATTACGCACTGGAAAGGTTTGCCTCGACTGTAGGAAGAGTCGAATTCAGTGCCGTCCTCCAGCCAGCCGCGGTATTGGGTGGTGATCAGTGCGCCTTTGACGGCGGCTTTGCCAGCGCCGGGTTCGAGGTCGATGATTTGTAGTTCGTTGGTCATGTTCGTACTCGTTCACGTTCGCCCGATTCTTGCAGGCGTGGACGGCGGTTTTCGCAGAAACCGGTGCGGATGGCAATGGGTGGAACCGATACCTCGTCTGTCGCTCACATAAGTATCAACCACCATTGTGCAAGGGATGCTCTGATGACTGACTCTCTGGCTCTACGCAATTTCATCCCGCCCTACATTCTGCGCCGTATCCTCGCGAACGGTTCTGCACACCAGCGGGCCAGCGCGATGAACACCCTGACCCATATTCGCACCTTGCGGCATCAGCCGGGCCCACCCGTTCGTCCTCCTGCGGCGGCGATTCTCCTGCAAACCAATCAACCAGGGCTGGCACAACGCAGCGTCTATGATGCCCTGGGGAAAACGCTGTTGCCCGGCATGCCGGTGCGTCTCGAGGGCCAACCGGCAAGTGGTGATCCGGCGGTCGACGAAGCCTACGATGCGCTGGGGGCCAGCTACGATTTTTTCTGGAAGGTGCTTGGTCGCAACTCTCTCGACAACAAAGGGTTTGCCCTGATCGGCAGCGTGCATTACGGCCAGAACTACGAAAATGCGTTCTGGAACGGTTCGCAAATGGTCTTTGGTGACGGCGACGGCGAAATCTTCCAGCGCTTCACCCGCTCGCTGGATGTGGTCGGCCATGAATTGACCCATGGCGTGATCGAAAGCGAAGCCGGCCTGGTGTATGCCGACCAGTCAGGCGCGCTGAATGAATCGCTGTCGGATGTGTTTGGCGTCATGATCAAGCAACATATCCTGGGGCACACCGCCGATCAGGCGGACTGGCTGATCGGTGCAGACTTGCTGACACCGCGCATCAATGGCGTTGGCCTGCGGTCCATGGCCCATCCGGGCACCGCCTACGACGACCCGCTGCTGGGCAAGGACCCGCAACCGGACCACATGGGCAAGTTCGTCATCACTCAGGAGGACAACGGTGGCGTACACATCAACTCGGGCATCCCCAATCGGGCGTTTTACCTGGTGGCACAAGCGCTGGGCGGCTTTGCCTGGGAGAAAGCCGGTCGCATCTGGTACGACGCATTGTGCGATCGGAGCTTGAACCGCGAAGCGTCATTCAGCGCCTTCGCGCATTTGACCCTTGAGCATGCACGCAAGCGCTTCAGTGCCCATGAGGCACGTGCCGTGCAACAGGGCTGGGCCGATGTGGGTGTCAATCTGACTCGGGAGGCGCCATGAAAACCCTGCCAATACTGGACGAGCAAGCCGTCGTTCGCCTCTCTCGCCAAGGCGGTTTTGCGACGATTCAGGCCTTGACCCGACCACGGGAAATCGAGTTCGCACAATGCAATTTCGAACAACGGACGCGCATCTGTACCTTGCTGGAAGGTTGTCTGCCGCTGACCAGTTCATCATCCGGCCGTGGCGATCAGCGCTTTTACCAGATCGAACTGCGCTACCACACCGGCGAGCAGGACGATGAAATGGTATTGAAAGTGCCGGAAGACCAGGCGCCCGGTGAACTGGTACTGCTCTGGGATAAAGGTGAACTGCTGCAAAATGGGCGTTGAGCGCCAGCTAATGGCCGTCGTGCCCGCCTTACGCCTGTTTGTGACAGATGAGACCGCCATCGCTGGCAGGCCAGCTCCCACAGGGGAATGTGGCCGCACGCAGATTTTGTGTCCACTGCACACTCACTGTAGGAGCGAGCATGCTCGCGATGAGGCCGGCACATTCAACATCACTCGCGACTGGCACGCCGCCATCGCTGGCAGGCCAGCTCCCACAGGGGAATGTGGCCGCACGCAGATTTTGTGTCCACTGCAGACTCACTGTAGGAGCGAGCATGCTCGCGATGAGGCCGGCACATTCAACATCACCGGCGACTGACACGCCGCCATCGCGAGCGGGCTCCCACATGGGCATTGTGATCGCAACTTTCGCGATGAGCCCTTTTGCGCTGTAGATCCCTCCTGATCCAGCCTTTATCCTTGTAACCCAGCCGTACCGAGTCCCAGGAGTTTTTCTCATGCCACATGAAGGCAACCTGCTGCAAGCCGCTGTCGTATTTCTGCTTGCGGCCGTACTCATCGTTCCCCTGGCCAAGCGCCTGCAACTGGGGGCCGTACTGGGTTATCTGTTTGCCGGGGTGATCATCGGACCATCGGTGCTGGGCCTGGTCGGTAATTCGCAAAGCGTTAGCCATATCTCTGAACTGGGCGTGGTGTTGCTGCTGTTCATCATTGGCCTGGAGTTATCGCCGCGGCGCTTGTGGGTGATGCGCAAGTCGGTGTTCGGCGTCGGCCTGGCGCAGGTGCTCCTGACCGCAACAGTGATTGGCGTAGTAGCCATGTTTGTTTTCGGCCAGCGCTTGAACAGCGCGATCGTGCTGGGCCTCGGCCTGGCACTGTCGTCCACCGCATTCGGCCTGCAGAGTCTGGCTGAACGCAAGGAATTGACCAGCCCCCACGGGCGCCTGGCGTTCGCGATCCTGCTGTTCCAGGACATCGCGGCGATCCCGCTGATCGCCATGGTGCCGTTGCTCGCCGGCGGCGATCACAGCACCAGCGCCGGCGAAGACTTGAATAATGGCCTGCGTGTCCTTGGCAGCATCGCAGTAGTGGTGATCGGCGGACGGTATCTGCTGCGGCCGGTATTTCGTGTGGTGGCCAAGTCCGGCTTGCCCGAAGTGTCGACTGCCACGGCACTGCTGGTAGTGATCGGCACCGCGTGGTTGATGGACATGGCCGGAATCTCCATGGCTCTGGGTGCATTCCTTGCCGGACTGCTGCTGGCAGACTCCGAATACCGCCATGAGATGGAAGCTCAGGTCGAACCGTTCAAGGGCCTGCTGCTGGGCCTGTTTTTCATCAGCGTCGGCATGGGCGCCAATCTCAGCCTGCTGCTCAGTACACCCATTGCGGTGTTGAGCCTGACCCTGCTGCTGATCGCGATCAAACTGCCACTGCTGTTTCTGGTCGGCCGACTGGCGGGTGGCTTGGGCAACGTCAGCGCAATCCGCCTTGGCATCGTACTCGCCGCCGGTGGCGAGTTTGCCTTTGTGGTGTTTCAGATCGGCCGCGACCAGGGGCTGTTCGCCCCCGGGCTGCATGACTTGCTGGTGCTGACCATTACCCTGTCCATGGCGGTGACGCCGCTGTTACTGCTGGTTTGCGCACGCCTGGTCAGCCCCAGGGTGCAACCGGTGGAAGTGCCTGAGCAATTTCGGGAAATCGATGCCGACACCCCACGGGTGGTGATTGCCGGCATGGGCCGCATGGGCCAGATCATTTCGCGTATTTTGCGCGCGCAGAACATCAAGTTCGTCGCCCTCGACACCTCCGTGGAAACCATCGAGCTGTCCCGCAGCTTTGGCGGGGTGCCGGTGTTCTACGGCGACCCGATGCGCCCGGAGATCCTCAGCGCGGCCAAGGTTGGCCAGGCCGAATATTTCATCATCGCCACCGATGATCCGGAAACCAATATCAAGACCGCTGAACTGGTGCGCAAGCTTTATCCGCAGATCAAAATCATCGCCCGCGCCCGTAACCGTCAACACGTACATCGCCTGATCGACCTGGACGCCGTTGCTGTGCGCGAAACCTTCTATTCGAGCCTGGAAATGAGCCGTCAGGCGCTGATCGGCCTGGGTTTGACCCCGGCTCAGGCGGATGCACGGATCAAGCGTTTCAAGCATCACGACGAGCAGGTGCTCGAAGCCCAGCACGCGGTGTATGACGACGCGGTGAAAGTCCGGCAGACCGCGCAGGAAGCCCGGGCGGAACTGGCGAAACTGTTTGAGTCGGATCAGCTGGAAGAGCAAACGAGCAAGAATTGAGGTGTGCTTGATGGCCCCATCGCGAGCAGGCTCGCTCCCACATGCATCGGATGAACAACCCAAGGAGCCGACAATGACTGACCAATCCTCCCCCGCCCTCAAGGAAATCTTCAACGCCGAACGCCTCCAGCACATTGCCACAGAGATGAGCGCGGTCTATCCCGAATTCGATGCCGGGAAATTCCTCGAACTGGCCCAGAGCGGCCTGGCGGAGCTGAGCGTGATGCAGCGCATGGCCCGGGTCAGTGAATGCCTGCACGCGGTGCTGCCGCTGGACTATGAAGCGTCATTGCAAGTCCTGCGTGCCCTCGCCCCGCGCCTCAACAGCGGCTTCGTCAGCATGTGCCTGCCGCACTTTGTCGCCAGCTATGGCGCCCATGCGTTCGAGCGTTCAATGGACGCGCTCAAGTATTTCACCGCGTTCGGCTCATCGGAATTCGCTATTCGCCATTTCCTGCGCAGCGACCTGCAACGCTCGCTGCAACTGATGCACCTCTGGTCTCTGGATGCCAACGAACACGTACGGCGCCTCGCCAGCGAAGGCTGCCGACCCCGCCTGCCATGGTCGTTTCGCCTGGAGCCGGTGCAGACCGACCCGCGCCTGGCCGCCGGCATTCTCGACAATCTCAAGGCCGACCCCAGCCTGTATGTACGCAAATCCGTGGCCAATCACCTCAACGACATCACCAAGGATCATCCCGAATGGGTGCTGGACCTGATCGAAGGCTGGGCGCTGGACGACAAACACACCGCATGGATCGCCAGACATGCCCTGCGCAGCCTGATCAAACAGGGGAACCCGCGGGCGCTGGCAATCATCGGCGCGAGTGGCAAGCCTGAAGTCGAGATCATGAATGTGAAAGTCGACCCGCCGGTGATCAGCCTGGGACAGAAAATCACCCTGTCTTTTGCCGTCAAATCCACCGTCGAAACCAGTCAGCACCTGGTGATCGATTATGCGGTCGATTACGTCAAGGCCAACGGCAGCACCTCGGCCAAAGTGTTCAAGCTCAAGGCCCTCACCCTGCCCGGCAAGGCCTCCGAGGTGATAAGCCGAGGTCAGCAGATCAAGGAACTCACCACGCGCAAGCACTACGCGGGCGTGCACGCCGTACATATCATGGTCAACGGCGAACGCCTGGCCAGTACCTCGTTCGAGATTGTTGCTTAGACCTCAAGATGGATATTGGATGTACACCGCCTTCGCGGGCAAGCCCGCTCCCGCAGGGGAGAATACATTCCAATGTGGGAGCGGGCTGCCCGTGAAGGCGTCCGTTCAGACACCGGGAGAAGCTGGCCCCAGCAGCAACCCCTGCTCGCGCTCACACAACTGCACCACGTAATCCCACAATACCCGCAGTCGCACGGACTTGTGCAGTTCGCGGCGGGTGCTGATCCAGTAGCTGCGCTGGATGCTTTCGTCCGGCAGTAGCGGCACCAGCTCAGGGTCGGCGCTGGCCATGTAACAGGGCAGCACGGCGATCCCCAGGCCGGAGCGCGCCGCCTGTTGCTGGGCAATCACACTGGTGCTGTGAAAGACCACCTGCGGGTTGCGGCAAAAGCTGTTGAGGAACATCAACTCCTGGCTGAACAACAGGTCGTCGACATAGCCGATCCAGGCATGTCTGCCCAGGTCTTCGCGGCTGCGCAGCGGTGGCGAGCGGTCGAGATAGTCCTGGCTGGCATACAGTGCCAGTCGATAATCGGTAAGTTTGCGGGTCACCAGCATATCGGCGGCCGGGCGTTCCAGGTGGATGCTGATTTCCGCTTCGCGGTTGAGGATGCTGACAAAGCGCGGCACCGCCACCAGCTCCACTTCCAGTCCGGGATAGCGTTCGAACAGGCCGTTCATGCGACTGGCGAGGAACATGATCCCCAGCCCTTCCGTCACTCCGACGCGGATCTTGCCCAGTGGCGCCGTGGACTGGGTGATCTCCTCCTGGGCCAGCAGCGCGACGTTTTCCATCGCCTCGGCGTGTTTGAGCAGCGCTTCGCCGGCCGGGGTCAACTCATAGCCTTGGGCATGCTGCACGAACAGCGCCGTGCCCAGACTCTTCTCGATGGCCTCGATGTGCCGCGCCACAGTGGCGTGGGTGGTGTTCAAACGGCGGGCAGCAGTCAGCAGACGCCCGCTGCGCTGCAATTCGAGAAAAAACCGCAGGTCATTCCAGTCGAACATGAATCATCCTTGAGCCGGGCTATGGGGTTGGCTGTTCAAAAACGCACAGCGGCTGCGCAAAAACTAACATTCTTTTGCCGAAAGCTAACAACTAGGATGACCCACAACAAGAACAACAAACGAGGTCATGGATGCCGACTTCCCTTGATGAATACGACTACATCGTGGTCGGCGCCGGGCCGGCCGGGTGTCTGCTGGCCAATCGGCTGTCGAGCAACCCGCAGCAGCGGGTGCTGCTGCTCGAAGCCGGTGGTCGCGATAACTATGCGTGGATTCATATCCCCGTGGGTTACCTGTTCTGCATCGGCAACCCGCGCACCGACTGGTGCTTCAAGACCGAAGCGCAACCGGGCCTGCAAGGCCGCACTCTCAGCTACCCGCGCGGCAAGGTGCTGGGCGGCTGCTCGTCGATCAATGGCATGATCTACATGCGCGGCCAGGCCGGCGATTACGACGGCTGGGCGGCCGACGGCAATCCTGGCTGGCGTTGGCAGGACGTGTTGCCGCTGTTCAAGCAAAGCGAAAACCACTTTGCCGGCGCCGCCGAATTTCACGGTGCCGCCGGGGAATGGCGAGTCGAACGCCAGCGCCTGTCGTGGCCGATTCTCGATGCCTTTCGCAGTGCCGCCGAACAAAGCGGCATCGCCAGCATCGACGACTTCAACCAGGGCGATAACGAAGGCTGCGGTTATTTCCAGGTCAATCAGAAGGCCGGCGTGCGCTGGAACGCGGCCAAGGCGTTTCTCAAACCGGTTCGCCAGCGCAGCAATCTCACGGTACTGACCGGCGTCGAAGTCGACCGCGTGCTGCTGGACAATGGCCGCGCAGCAGCGGTCAGCGCGCGATGGCAAGGTCAGGTGAAAACCTTCAGGGCGCGCAAGGAAATCGTCCTCTGTGCCGGCTCCATCGGTTCGCCGAGCATCCTGCAACGTTCGGGCATCGGCCCTCGCCCGCTGCTGGAGCGCCTGGGCATAGGCGTCGTCCATGAACTGCCCGGTGTCGGCGGCAACCTGCAGGATCACCTGCAACTGCGGCTGATCTACAAGCTGGAAAACGCGCGTACCCTGAACCAGATCGCCGGCAGCCTGTGGGGCAAGATGGGCATGGGCCTGCGTTACCTGTATGACCGCAGCGGCCCGCTGTCCATGGCGCCGAGCCAGTTGGGCGCCTTCGCCCGTTCAGGGCCGGAGCAGACTTCAGCCAATCTCGAGTACCACGTGCAACCGCTGTCCCTGGAGCGCTTTGGCGAACCGCTGCACGCCTTCCCGGCGTTCACCGCGTCCGTCTGTGATCTGCGCCCGCAGAGCCGAGGTCGCGTGGAAATCCGCTCTGCCGATCCGCAGCAGGCGCCACTGATTGAGCCCAACTATTTAAGCCACCCGGAAGACTTGCGGGTCGCCGCCGACGCCATTCGCCTGACCCGCCGCATCGTCGCTGCGCCGGCCCTGAAAGCCTTCAACCCGGTCGAGTACCTGCCCGGCGACAGCCTGCAAAGCGATGAGCAACTGCACGAAGCCGCCGCGCGGATCGGCACGACGATCTTCCATCCGGTCGGCACCTGCCGCATGGGCAATGACGCCGATGCCGTGGTCGATGCGCAACTCAAGGTCCATGGCATCCCCGGCCTGCGCATTGCCGATGCCTCGATCATGCCGCGTATCACCTCGGGCAACACCTGCTCGCCTACGCTGATGATCGCCGAGAAAGCGGCGCAACTGATCCTTACCCCTGCTGTAAACACAATCCCTGTGGGAGCGGGCTTGCTCGCGAAAGCGGTGGATCATTCAACTTGATGTTGAATGACACGACGCCTTCGCGAGCAAGCCCGCTCCCACAAGGGTCACATCAGGGTCACGGACACCGAGCATTACCCCTGAAATGGAACAGGCAACACCAGTGGAACAACAAAAACAATCACTGTGAGGGATACGCAATGTCAGAACACGTTCAGCCCCTGGAAGCCGCGCGCAGCACGAGCACCAGCCAGGAGACCCAGAAAGTCATCTTTGCCTCGTCCCTCGGGACGGTCTTCGAGTGGTACGACTTTTTCCTCTATGGCGCCCTCGCGGCGGTGATCAGCAAGCAGTTTTTCGCCGGGGTCAACGACACCACGGCATTCATCTTTGCCTTGATGGCCTTCGCCGCCGGCTTCATCGTCCGCCCATTCGGCGCCCTGGTGTTCGGGCGGTTGGGGGACATGATCGGGCGCAAGTACACCTTCCTCGCCACCATCATCCTCATGGGCCTGGCGACCTTCTGCGTCGGACTGCTACCGACCTACGCCAGCATCGGCATCGCAGCGCCGATCATCCTGGTGGTGCTGCGCATGCTCCAGGGCCTGGCCCTGGGCGGTGAGTACGGCGGCGCCGCCACCTATGTCGCGGAACACGCGCCGATGGGCAAGCGCGGTTTCCACACCAGCTGGATTCAGTCCACCGCGACCCTGGGCCTGCTGCTGTCGCTGCTGGTAGTGCTGGGTTGCCGCTACTTCACCGGCGATCAGTTCGAAGTCTGGGGCTGGCGTATTCCGTTCCTGTTTTCCATCGTGCTGCTGGGCATCTCCACCTGGATTCGCCTGAGCCTGCACGAGTCCCCCGCCTTCGTGAAAATGAAAGAAGAAGGCAAGCTGTGCAAACAGCCGATCCGTGACTCGTTCGGCAAATGGGAAAACCTCAAGGTGGTGCTGATCGCCCTGTTCAGCATCAATGCCGGGCAAGCGGTGACCTTCTATGCCGCGCAATTCTATGTGCTGTTCTTCCTCACCCAGTTCCTGAAAATGGACCCGGCCGTGGCCAACGGCTTGCTGATCGTCAGCGTGACCATTGGCGCACCCTTCTTCATTTTCTTCGGCTGGCTGTCGGACAAGGTCGGGCGCAAGCCGATACTGATGCTCGGCCTGTTGCTCGCCACTGCGCTGTATTTCCCGATCTTCAAGACCCTGGCCCACTACGCCAACCCGGCCATCGACCAGGCCAGCCGCCAGGCACCGATCACCGTACTGGCCGACCCGGCCACCTGCACCTTCCAGTTCGACCCGGTGGGCAAGGCGAAATTCGACAGCCCTTGTGACAAGGTCAAGACCTTCCTGGTCAAGCAGGGCCTGCCTTACCACAGCGAAGCCGCACCGGCCGGAAGTGGCGTGCAGATCAGCGTCGGTGACGTGCAGATCGACGGTTTCGACGAATCAGCCCTGCGTGGCGCGGTGACCCTCGCCGGTTATCCGCAACAGGCGGACATGCAGCAGATCAACAAACCGATGATCGTTGCCCTGATCGTCGCGCTGATCATCATCTCCGCCATGTGCTACGGACCGCTGGCTGCGCTGATGGTCGAACTGTTCCCGACCCGCATCCGCTACACTTCGATGTCCCTGCCCTACCACATCGGCAATGGCTGGTTCGGTGGATTCCTGCCGACTGTGTCGTTCGCCCTGGTGGTGTACACCGGGGATATTTTCTATGGGCTGTGGTATCCGGTGGTGATCACCGGAGTCAGCCTGGTGGTGGGTTTGCTGTGTCTGCGCGAGACGCGCAACGTCGATCTGGACAAGAACTGACGAGATCGGTCCTGGCGTTTACCCGTGGCGTGGGATTGCCTCCCTCGCCACGGTGAAGGTCCATCAGCGCATTCAAACCTCGGCGTCGAGTAGCTCGAACTTCACCTGATCCGGATAGAACGCCATGTATCCGCGAATCTGCTCTACCGACACCTTGGGGTCTTCGTAGCTCCACACCGCGTTGGCGCCTTCATGCCCCGGCACCTGCAGGCTGAAATAGCTGGCATCGCCCTTGTAGGGGCAATAACTGGTGTGATCGGTACGGGCAAAATACTTTTCGTCGATGTCCTCTCGCGGCACGTAGTACACCGACGGGTAATTGGCCTCCAGCAACACCAACGCACGAGCCGAAGCGGCCACCTGGATACCGTGGAACATCACCAGCAGGCAGCCGGGCTGCTCGGCGATGGTGATGACAGGACTGGGACTTGAGCTTTTCATGGAATACGCTCCTCATGACAAATGGCAACGCCCCGGACCAATGTGGGAGCGTGGCTTGCCCGCGATGGGCTGCGCAGCAGCCCCACAACCTGAGACCTCGAACAGTCAGGTATAACCCAAGTTTCGCAATCGCGAGTGCTTCAACGCCGAACGGGTGATAAACCCATCGCAACAAACAAGCTGTACATCCATACAGATAAAGATTGCCCCAACGCGCAGCAACCGCCATCCTGTGCACCTCACGCACATTGATCGACGATGGTGGTTATGCGGCTGTACCTCTGTGAAAAACCCTCCCAGGCTAAAGACATTGCGGCCGTGCTCGGTGCCAGGCGCCGGGGCGACGGCTGCTGGCTGGGAACGGACGTCACGGTCACCTGGTGCATCGGCCACCTGCTGGAAACCGCACCACCGGATGCCTATGACGCACGCTACAAGCGCTGGGTGCTGGCGGACCTGCCGATCATTCCGGACAAATGGAAGATGACCGTCAAGCCGCGTACCGCCAGCCAATACAAAGCGGTCAAGCGCCTGCTCGGTGAAGCATCGGAATTGATCATCGCCACCGACGCCGACCGTGAAGGCGAGATGATCGCCCGGGAGCTGGTCGAGCATTGCCGCTATCGCGGGCCGATCCGCCGGCTCTGGTTGTCGGCGCTGGACGACGCCTCGATCCGCAAGGCCCTGGCGGCACTCAAACCCGGGGCCGAGACCTTCAGCCTTTATCATTCGGCGCTGGGGCGCTCCCGGGCCGACTGGCTGATCGGCATGAACATGAGCCGGCTGTTCACCCTGCTGGGGCGCCAGTCCGGTTATCAGGGGGTTTTGCCGGTCGGCCGCGTGCAAACTCCGACCCTGCGCCTGGTGGTGGATCGCGACCGCAGCATTGCCGATTTCGTCCCCGTCGCCTACTGGGCCATCGACGTCAACCTGCTGCACGATGGCACGGCTTTCACCGCGCAATGGCGGGCGGCCTCCGAAGTCTGCGACGACCAGGACCGCTGCCTGAATCAGGCTCTGGCCCAACAAGCTGCGGCCGCCATGGCCGGCGCGGCCAGTGCCCGGGTGATCAAGCTGCGCACCGAGCGCATGCGCGAAGTGGCGCCGCTGCCATTCGACCTGGGCACCCTGCAGGAAGTCTGCTCGAAAAAACTCGGCCTCGGCGCCCAGGAAACCCTCGACATTGCCCAGGCCCTTTACGAAACCCACAAAGTCATCACCTACCCTCGCAGCGATTGTGGCTACCTGCCCCTCAGTCAGCACAGCGAAGCGCCGGCCATTCTGGCCGCGTTGCGCCAGGCCGACCCTGCACTGAACGCCCTGCACGACCACCTTGAGCCGCAGCGGCGCTCACGGGCCTGGAACGATGCCAAGGTCAGTGCCCACCATGGCATCATCCCCACCGCCGCCGCGAAGAACCTGGAACGTCTGACCGGCAAGCACCGTGCGGTCTACACCCTGATTCGCGCGCGCTATCTGGCGCAGTTCCTGCCCAATCACGAATTCGATCGCACCCAGGCCGACTTCGACTGCGCCGGTGAAGCCTTGCGCGCCGTCGGCAAGCAGATCGTCGAGCAGGGCTGGAAACGCGCCCTGCCTGAAGCCCTGGCACCGGCCAAGGGGCGCGAGACGCCCGCACCGCAAACCCTGCCAAACTTGCGCGAAGGCATTGATTGCGCGGTTGCCGGCGTGCAACTCAAGGACCTGTGGACGCAACCGCCCAAGCCATTCACTGAAGGCGATCTGATCAAGGCAATGAAGAACGTCGCCAAGCTGGTGGACGATCCGTTGCTCAAGCAAAAACTCAAGGACACCACCGGCATCGGCACCGAAGCGACACGCGCCTCGATCATCCAGGGCCTGCTCGACCGTGGTTATCTGGTCAAGAACGGCAAGGCTCTGGCCGCAACCCCGGCCGCCTTCAGCCTGATTGATGCCGTGCCCCGTGCAATCGCCGACCCGGGGACCACGGCCATCTGGGAACAGGCCCTGGACATGGTGCAGAGCGGCGAAATGAGCCTGGAAGAGTTCGTCACCAAACAAGCGGCGTGGATGAGCAAGCAGGTCAGTCGCTGCGCCGGCCTGAGCCTGACCATCAGCGGCCCACCTCCCAGCGGACGCGCCGCTACCCCCTGGAAGAGCAAACGCAAGAAAACCCAGCGCAAACCATCGAGCGCAGGCAAACGCGCGGCGAAACCGGCCAAGCCATAATTACCCTGTGTCGTACTGCAAGCCAGGAGCCCGCCAGCATGCCCGAGATAGAACTGCACGCCGCGCAACGTGACGAACTGCAAATCATCGAAAACCTGATGCAGTTCTACACCTACGACTTCAGCGAGTGGTTGCCGCTAAAGCTGGGTCAACAGGGCTTTTTCAACATCCTGCCCATGCCGCATTACTGGAGAGACCCGGCGACACAGCCATTTCTGATCAGGGTCGACGGCGAGCTGGCCGGTTTCGTGACTGTGGATGACCGGACCCATTTGCCAGGCGCCCGGTACAACATCGGCTACCTGTTCGTCAGCCGCGGCTATCGTGGCCAGGGTGTCGGCAGATTTGTCATATCCACCCTCTTGAGCCAACTACCCGGTCAATGGCAGATTTTCCATATCGACGCGAATAAGCCGGCGCGCCTGTTCTGGAGCGCCGTAATGCCCACCCTCGGCACGGGCCCGATCGCCCGGCATCAGCTGGTCATCGAGCACAATCGCTGCACCGTTTACCGCTTCGAGTCAGTCCCGCTCGCCCCCTGACGGGCATCATCCCTGCCCACCCTGCTAATTCCGAACAGCTTTGTCCGACAATATGTAGTGCGTGAAAATATTCACTACAAAACCGTTGACTCGACCGATTTGGCCTTGCATGATGCAGACGTCTCCCCGATCGGGAGTACAGGCAACACGTTTGAGCAAGCTCGTCTGACCGCCGAGCTGTTTTTCCCGGATACACGCTGCCCACAAGGCAGATTGAAGAAGCTGACCTGGCCTGAACGTCCAGTACAAGGGCGAGAAGACTTGGCGAGCAATCCTCATGATGCTTGTGGCCGACCCTGAAAACGTCGGCAGTGGCCTGAAGGTTTTCGCCGCTTCTCTTCGTTGTGACGCTATTGCGTAGCAGTTATTCAACACGACTACATGCAACAGACGCAGGACCCCGCCAATTTGGCGGTCGAACGCTGACGTCCTGGTTTCGGTGCCAGGGATCAACTAACCGATGGGCTACCTGTATAGCGACTCAACTTTAGAAAGATCACCAATTGGTCAAGGGGCTTTATGATGAATCTGAACAATCAACCAACTATCGATGAACTGGCTCGTATGTTCGCTGCAAAGAAAGACAGCCACGACAACCATATTCTCTGGATCAGCAAGTGCGGCCAGGTTCACATCGACTGCCTGTCGCCGCACGCCCACGAAGCGGAGTTCGACCAGAACAACCAGAACCTGCTTGCCCGACTGAAGATGTACCGTCGCGGCCAGGGCTATGTCGGCAAGAAAGCGGCAGCCGACAAGGACTTCATCGCCAGTGTTCTGCAAACCCTGAAACAGGCGTGGAACTCGATGCAGAACAATAACGAAGTTCGGGTGATTGACCGGCTCTACTAATATCTAAATATCTAAAGGGCCTGCTCCTAATCAAGAGCAGGCCCTTTTTTATTGCCTGTCCTGCCGCCATCGCCAGCAGGCTGGCTCCCACAGTGACTTATGGGGTTCACAAGATTTGCGTACGACCTCAAATCCTGTGGGAGCCAGCCTGCTGGCGATGGAAGTACGTTTATGGGACCGCTTTTTCGACCTGCACGTGCAGGTGCCGATACAGCAAATCGTCAGCGATCGCATACATGCAACCAACGGCGACCTGACCCGCCAACGCATCATGCTGACGACAGCGTACGACATGCTCGAGCGGCAACTGGCCAATACAACCTGGGTAGCCAGCCCCGACTTCAGCATGGCCGACTGTGCAGCCGCGCCGGCGCTGTTCTATGCCAGCACGCTGGTGCCGTTCGGTGACACGCATCGGCAACTTGGCGCCTACTTTGAGCGGTTGATCAAGCGCCCGTCGGTACAGCGGGTCATCAATGAAGCCAGGCCTTACTTTGCCCTTTACCCGTTCGCCGAAGCGATCCCGGATCGGTTTCGCTAGCGGTCAACGAAAACGCCCCAGGCAATGCCTCGGGCGGCATGGCGAAAGCTGTCGTATGTAGTGACGACTACAGCGCGACATTTAATGGATTTGGTAGTCAAGCGCATCGAAATTGACAGCGACTGCAAACACGAAAGACTGGCATAAGGAGCCGTCGACCGGGTTCTGTGTGCTTGCAGGAAGAGAAAATGGCAGGGGCGGCTGGATTCGAACCAACGCATGGCAGGATCAAAACCTGCTGCCTTACCGCTTGGCGACGCCCCTGTATCTGTTGCGACGAGAGCCGGGCTCTCTTTTTGAACTGCCCGCTTTACAACTCCGTAAGAGCTGCTGCGAGAGTGGGCGCAAATTTACCAACTTCCTTGGCGCCTGTGAAGCTTTTTTTCACAAATTGTTTTTTAAAACAGGTGCTTACTGTACTTCAAAGGCTCTGCAGCACGCGCCCTGTCACCAAGGCCCTTTATTTTCACCTGACAAATCAAGGCAATTATCCACGCCTTGCAACGGGGTAGTCATAAAGCCGTCGGGGCCACGCATGCACGCCTCGAAGGTGTGCTACGTTGTAAGTAGGACAGTGTTGAAGCCTTGATCATGAACACTCAGCGCCTGCCCCCGCTGCCACTCGCCTGGAGCACCGGGTCGCACTTTCCCCTTGACCGTTTTTCGGTCCAGCCAGGCCTGCCAGGCTTTTCTTTCCTCTCGGGGGGATGGGCAATGATTGCGCAATACTCTTTCACGGCCACTTGAGGACACGCAATTGAAAGGCAAACTGATCGCTGCCATCGTCACCGTCCTGGTCGCCGGCACCGCGATTTATGGGGTGAACACCTGGAAAGTGGTGGATAACCAGCGGCAAGAGGCGGTATGCAGGGCCGCGCAGCAACATATCAAAATCCTCGAAACCCAGGCACGGGCCATGGCCGCAGGGCTGTCGGTAGAAGCCTATGCCGAAGCCGAAAAGGCCGAAGCAGGCAAACTGGTTCGCGCGCTCGATACCGCGAAGAACGAAGCGGAGGTCGATGCCGTCATCGAACAGCATGCCACCGTTATCCAGGCGCAAATCGTCGCTGAAGACGCAGAAGTCGAATCCCGGGGCGAACAGCCGTTCCTTGGCCAGGAACTGAAAAAACAACGCATCCCGACTGACGTCAAACAGGAATTCAAGCGCGCCGAAAAAGCTGTCAACGATGCCTGTAGCTAGAAATCCGTTTCAGTCGCTACATGATTTTCGAATGCGTCTAGACTTCGTCAACGGCAGGTTGCAGCCGTAATCCGTACTGACGGCAGACGGAAACGAGGACGCCCATACTTTGAAAAATCCAGCCATCTGCACCATAGGCGGCCTGCTGCTTTCGATGGAGGCGTTCGCCACCGGAATCATGCCTGTGTTCGATATGGACTTCACAAGGTCAGCGACTGAAACACTGAAAAAAATAGGCATCCACGACGCCTGTATCATCAAGGCAGCAAACCCCACCGTGTTCACTTATTGCCGGGAAGGTTCCACAACCCTGTGGCAGTATCAGACGCTGGACCTGGAACAACTGGACAAGGTCCACGGTGATGCTCCGCAGTCTTCGAAAGCGTATCTGCCCATCAGCGTAAAGGAAGTTGATAGCGTCGCCTGCCTGGACGAACACGAGACATCGTCAGCTGTACAGGTAATGTCTCGCTGGTTTGCCCTCGTGGTGTTTATCCTTTCCCTGCTGGTCGGCGTGCACCAGACCTTGCGGGTCATCCAGCATCGGCGCAATAACCCCACCGGGTTTTCACCTCCCCATCTGCACGGCACGAGCCCATCCCTGCCAGGGTTCGACACCTTGGCGACCACCAAAGCCCTGGCAGCGTTTACCCTTGCCGTGACCGTGGCAATTGTCTACTTCAGCTACACAGGGTTTTAACAGGAGCCGAGCGCGCCGTTGCGGCGCGCCCGAAGGTCTTAGTGGGGCGCGCGAGGAATGGTCTTGAGCAGGTCTTCGGGACTGATGTGCCCCACCACGCTGCCCGGTTGCGGCAGGTTGAGGATGTGACCCTTCATCTTGCCGATGATGTGCATCTCGCAAGGCTTGCAGTCAAACTTCAGGGTCAAAACTTCATCCCCGTGGATCAATTGCATCGGCGCGACCTTGGTGCGCACACCGGTGACGCCCTTGGCCTGTTTCGGGCACAGGTTGAAGGAGAAACGCAGGCAGTGCTTGGTGATCATCACCGGCACTTCGCCAGTTTCCTCGTGAGCCTCGTAGGCCGCGTCGATCAGCTTGACGCCATGGCGATGATAGAAGTCCCGGGCCTTCTGGTTGTAGACGTTGGCCAGGAACGACAGGTGCGACTCCGGATACACCGGTGGTGGCGTGGTTTCGGCCTTGCGGCTGCCGCGCGGGTGAGCGGCGATCCGCGCTTGGGTCAAGGCGTCGATCACTTCACGGCGCAAGGCCTTGAGCTGCGAGTTGGGGATGAAGTACGCCTGCGGCGCGTCCAGCTTGATGTCAGTGGCGTGGTATTGCGTGGTACCCAGCTGGCCGAGCAGATCCTGCAATTGCTCCAGCGCCTGTTCCGGTTTGTTGGCGGCGCCGAACGGGCCAGCCAGGGTGACGCTGGCGCTGATGCCCTCTTCGCTGGTAGCAGTCAATTCCAGCTGTTCTTCACGCAGGCGAGCAACCCAGCTCAAAGCGATGCGACGCTCGGCGGAGGTCTTTTGCAACGCCTGTTGCCAGTTGTGATCAAGGTTGCGATTGAGCGGATGGTTGGGGCGCAGCTTGTACATCCCCTCCGGCATTTCGTTGGGCTCGACGCGATAGCGATAACGCTTCTCGCCGTCCTCCTCGAATTCGCCTTTGGGTTCGGCGATGTTGGCGCGAAAACCCACCACTTCACGCTTGACCAGCACGTTGAGGCCGTCGCCGTTGGACAGCGGCTCGTGGGTCACGACCTGCATGTCACGCTTGGCGACTTTCTCGACCACACCCACCGGCAGACCGGTGAAGGTCGGCGAGTCAAAGGCGCCGATATCGATCTTGCGGTCAGTGACGAAATAATCGGTGCTGCCACGGTGGAAGGTTTTTTCCGGGTCAGGCAGGAAAAAGTGCGCGGTGCGGCCACTGGAGGCTCGGGCCAGGTCCGGGCGATCTTCGAGCACGGCGTCGAGGCGCTGACGATAGTAGGCAGTGATGTTTTTCACATAGCCCATGTCCTTGTAGCGGCCTTCGATCTTGAACGAGCGCACGCCGGCCTCGACCAGGGCGCGGATGTTGGCGCTCTGGTTGTTGTCCTTCATCGACAGCAGGTGCTTTTCGTAGGCGATCACGCCGCCTTTTTCGTCTTTGAGGGTGTACGGCAGGCGGCAGGCCTGGGAGCAGTCGCCACGGTTGGCGCTGCGCCCGGTCTGCGCATGGGAGATGTTGCACTGACCGGAGAACGCCACGCACAAGGCGCCATGGATGAAGAACTCGATGGCCGCGTCAGTCTCGTCGGCAATGGAGCGGATCTCCTGAAGGTTCAGCTCGCGAGCCAGAACCAATTGGGAGAAGCCAGCCTGATCAAGGAACTTGGCCCGCTCCAGGGTGCGGATATCGGTCTGGGTACTGGCGTGCAGCTCGATAGGCGGGATGTCCAGCTCCATCACTCCCAGGTCCTGGACGATCAGCGCATCGACACCGGCATCGTACAACTGATGGATCAGCTTGCGCGCCGGCTCCAGTTCGTTGTCGTGCAGGATGGTGTTGATGGTGGTGAACACCCGCGCATGATAACGACGGGCGAATTCCACCAATTCGGCGATTTCGCTCACTTCGTTGCAGGCGTTGTGGCGCGCGCCGAAGCTCGGGCCACCGATGTAGATGGCATCGGCGCCATGCAGGATCGCCTCGCGGGCAATGGCCACATCGCGGGCGGGGCTGAGCAATTCCAGGTGATGCTTGGGCAGGGACATATTTTTTTAGTCAGGCTTGTCACGGTCGAGGCGTGCATTGTAGCGGTGAAACGCCCAACCGGCACCTTGTGCTGCCAGGTGGTGTTTCTAACCTGACCTGCGCCAATCCTGTAGGAGCGAGCACGCTCGCGATGGACGTCAACGATGACGCGGGCATCCTGTATGCCCAGGTCGCCCTTATGCTCTTCGCGAGCATGCTCGCTCCTACAGGATTTGCGTGTATCGCAGCTATCAGGCCTTGGCCGCCATCGCGGTCACTTCCACGCGCATGCCTTCCACCGCCAACGAGGCAACCCCGACAGCAGCGCGAACCGGCCATGGCTTGGCGAAGTAGCGCTTGTAGACTTCGTTGAACGCGGCGCGGTCAGCCATGTCGGTGAGGTAGATGGTCAGGTGCATCACGCGGTCCATCGAGCTGCCGGCACGCTCCAGCGCGACCTTCAGCGCTTGCAGGGTGCATTCGCTCTGCAGGGTAATGTCACCCAGTTCCAGGCTGCCGTCGGCACGGGTCGGGATCTGGGTGGAGACCAGCACGCCAGCGAAACCGACGACGTCGGAAGAAATCGAGTCCGCATCGGGATCGGGAGTGAAGGTGATGTCTTGATTGGCCATGGAGATTCTCTTGCTTGATGTAGTTAAGCCATATGCAGCGAGGTGACTGACAATGCGTGGCAGGATACCGCGCATCACCACGCAGGAAAAATCCATGACGCTTGTTTGATGAGTTTTGCTACCCAGGCGTGTAGCACTCGGTAACACGCAAGCCCTGATGTGGTGCATCTTTTTCAACGATGCGCCGCCCACCACCTCACGCCGCCTGCTCCCACCCGCCATGGCGTACTTTGTGCATCTAAATGCGACCCCAACTGCCTGAAGTCGCCATGCGCCCCAAGGAACTGAAACACTGGACCACCGGTGTAGCCCACCTGCTCGACCTGCCTCCCGGGCAGGCGCGCCTGTCGGGTTTGAGCCACTGGCTCCGGCAAATCTGCCCGGTCGATCATTTCGTGTTGTTTGTCTATGAAGGCAATCACCGGCCGCTGGCATTGTTCGATACGTTTTCGGCGGACAGGCGTGCGGTGTACGTTGACGACTACCAGTGCGGGCCTTACCTGCTCGACCCCTTCTACCTGGCCTGCACCCGCGGGCAGGCACCGGGGCTGTGGCGCTTGCGCCAGTTCGCCCCCGACCACTTCTACCTCGGCGAGTACTTCCTGACCTATTACCAGCAAACCGGCCTCGCCGAGGAAGTGGCGTTTTTCGTCGACCTGGGCGATGGCGCCATGGCGGTACTGTCGTTGATGCGCTCCAGTGCCAGCTGTGCGTTCAGCCGGGACGAAATGCAACTGATCGAGTGCGCGCAAGCGGTGGTCGAGCAGGTCATCAATGAAGCCTGGCGCCTGCGCAAGGCCCAGCAACCGCGTCCGGCGCAAGACCTGGATTTCAAGATCCGCGAAGCCTTCGACCATTTTGGCGCCCACATCCTCACCGGCCGCGAGCAGGAAATCGTCCAACTGCTGCTGCGCGGCCACTCCAGCGCCTCGGTGGCCGAACAACTGAACATCAGCCCCGGCACGGTGAAGATTCATCGCAAGAATATCTACGCCAAACTGGGGATTGGCAGCCAGTCGGAGTTGTTGGGGTTGTTTATCCGGGAGTTGACGGAAGATCCGTTGCAGACGCCCGGGCTCAAGCTGCAAGCCTGAAACGATTTGCCTGACACCCTGCAATCGGCAACTTCAAACTCGTAAAAACTGCCACAGGTTCCGGCCGCGAAATATCCCACAGACCAGGCAAGTCGACACCAAGACGCTTCCTACGCCACAACCAGAAACTTCCTATATCAACCTTTTTTACCTTCCTGAAAGCTGTCGAGCGCTTGAACGAGGGGGCTAACGAAAGCCTCTCCATCCGCTTCGATAGGCCAGGGAGGTCTGACTTTGTCCAACTTACCGTGCACCTTCTTCGACCACAGCCGCCACAAACTTAAGATCGACCAACTCGACACCCACCTCGACGTCCTCGCCTTCGAGGGCCATGAGTACCTCAGCCAACCCTACCTCTACCGCATCGAATTCACCGCCAGCGACCTCGACATCGGCGCGGAAAAACTCATCGGCCAATACGCCGAGTTCAGCCTGTACGCCCACCCGTCGACGCGGCCGGTGATGTCCTGGGACGAACCCAAGCCACCCAAACCCCTGCGCACCCTGTACGGCCGCATCACCGGTTGCCAGCGCCTGTCCGGGTCGGTCGACGAAGCCCGCTACGAAGTCACCCTGCAACCGCGCCTGGCCTTGCTCGATCGCGGCCAGCAAACGCGCATCTACCAGCACCAGTCTGTGCCGGACATCGTCAAAAGCATCCTGCGGCGCGACGGACAGCCGGGAACTGGGCCCCCGNTGCCAGCGCCTGTCCGGGTCGGTCGACGAAGCCCGCTACGAAGTCACCCTGCAACCGCGCCTGGCCTTGCTCGATCGCGGCCAGCAAACGCGCATCTACCAGCACCAGTCCGTGCCGGACATCGTCAAAAGCATCCTGCGCAGCCGCCACGATCTGGACACCGGGCACTTTCGCTTCACCCTCAAGCGCGACTACCCGNCAGCACCAGTCCGTGCCGGACATCGTCAAAAGCATCCTGCGCAGCCGCCACGATCTGGACACCGGGCACTTTCGCTTCACCCTCAAGCGCGACTACCCGTCCCGCGAACAGGTCATGCAGTACCAGGAAAGCGACCTGGCCTTCATCAGCCGGATCCTCGCCGAAGTCGGCATCTGGTACCGCTGCACCCAACATGAAAAACTCCACTTCGACATGGTCGAGTTCTGCGACGACCCTGGCCTTCATCAGCCGGATCCTCGCCGAAGTCGGCATCTGGTACCGCTGCACCCAACATGAAAAACTCCACTTCGACATGGTCGAGTTCTGCGACGATCAGCGCTGCTACCAGTTCGACGTCGAGTTGCCGCTGCGCTCACCATCGGGCTTCAGCAACAGCGACGAGGACAGCGTCTGGGCCCTGCAAACCCGCCACCAAGTGGTGGAACAGCAGGTCAACGTGCGTAGCTACCACCCCGAAGACAGCCGCGCCTACCTCGATGGCGAAGTCGACCAGACCCAGGGCGAGCCGGCCGTCCACGGCAAAGTCGMACGCCCCAGCGCCGACAACACCTACGGCGAGGCCTACCACTACGCCGAACCCTACCGCGTGCTCGGCAAGGCCCACCTGCGCGACGAAGACCTGCAAAGCGAAAGCGGCTTTTTCTACGCACGCCTGCGCCATGAACGCTACCTCAACAACCAGACCCATCTCAGCGGTACCAGCAGCAGCGCCACCCTGGCCCCCGGCCAGGTCCTGACCATCAGCGGCGACACTCCCAAGGCCTTCACCCCCCGCGTAGTGATTAAAAAGATCGCCATCCGCGCCGCCCGCGACCGCAGCCTGACCTGCGATTTCGAAGCCATGCCCTATGCCTTGCGCCTGTGCTTCCGCCCCGAAATACCACCCAAACCACAAATCGCCGGCACCC
>NZ_LMLH01000004.1 GCF_001421885.1 Pseudomonas sp. Leaf48 | reverse complement strand
GTTATTTTCAGAAGTTTTCAAGGAATCCTTAACAACTTCAACCACTTGCGCTTTCGATCTCTCGTCAGCGGGAGGCGAATTCTACAGCGTTACACGCTGCTGTCAACACCTCTTTTTCAACTCCCTTTCGGCTTCGATGAACTGAAGCAACTTGCTGCCGAAAACTGCGTAACTCATTGTTTACCAAGGAGTTTTCCGTTTCGACTGCGCCGGAAGTGGGGCGAATTATAGGCTTCCAGAATCTGCCGTCAAGCGTTGATATTGCTTTTCTATCAATAACTTGTGAAAAGGGGCGAAACGGCCGGTTTCCCTCGTAGAAACATGCCAAAAACACCTCTCTATATAGAAGGAGCCAATCAAAGTACCCCCGACTCCCTTAATGCAGCCACTTCGGCAACCCCCACTCCCAGGACTCGCTGCAAAACCTCCAGCGTATGCTCACCCAGCAAAGGAGGCGCATGTCGGTATTCCACCGGCGTCTCGGACAGTCGAATCGGGCTAGCCACCTGGGGCACCATTCCAGCCAGTGCATGGGGCAGCTCGATCGCCAACCCGCGCGCCTTGACCTGAGGGTCGGCAAACATCTGCGCCAGGTCATTGATTGGCCCGCACGGCACCCCGGCCTGCTCCAGCTGCGCCACCCATTCTGTCGTAGTCTTGAATACCGTTGCCTGGCGGATCAGAGGTATCAGCACCGCCCGGTTCGCCACCCGCAGCTTATTAGTAGCGAAACGCGGATCGTCAGCCCATTGCGGCTGGCCGGCCACTTCAGCGAACTTGCGGAACTGGCCGTCATTCCCGACCGTAAGGATGAAATCACCATCCGCTGTAGGAAAGTCCTGATAAGGCACGATATTCGGATGTGCATTGCCCAGTCGCTTTGGGGCATTGCCCGTCGTCAGGTAGTTCATGGCCTGGTTAGCCAGGCACGCCACCTGAACATCCAGCAGCGCCATATCAATATGCTGACCGCCACCATCGTGATCCCGGTGCGCGAGCGCCGCGAGGATTGCCACGGTCGAATAGAGCCCGGTCAGGATATCCGTCAGCGCCACGCCAACTTTCACCGGCCCCGCGCCGTCTTCGCCCTCAGGTCGCCCCGTCAGGCTCATGAGCCCGCCCAGCCCCTGGATCATGAAGTCATAACCCGCGCGCCTGGCATAAGGGCCGGTCTGGCCAAACCCGGTGATCGAGCAATAAATCAAGTCCGGGTTGATCGCCTTCAGTGATTCATAGTCCAGACCATAGGCCGCCAGACCTCCGACCTTGAAGTTTTCAATCAGGATGTCCGACTTGGCCGCCAGCTCACGCACTAACTTCTGCCCCTCGGGGCGAGTGAAGTCGATGGTGACCGATTGCTTGTTGCGATTGGCCGACAAGTAATAAGCAGCCTCGCTGGTGTTCTCGCCATAAGCGTCTTTAAGGAAAGGCGGGCCCCAGGCGCGCGTGTCATCGCCATTGCCCGGGCGCTCGACCTTGATCACCTCGGCGCCAAGGTCGGCCAGGATCTGTCCCGCCCATGGCCCGGCCAGCACCCTCGACAAATCCAGTACCCGTAGATGCGAAAGCGCGCCCATGGCCGTTCTCCTTAATAGAACGCCTGGATGCCGGTTTGCGCACGCCCCAGAATCAGCGCATGGACGTCATGAGTACCTTCATAGGTATTCACCACTTCCAGGTTGACCAGGTGACGGGCGACGCCGTATTCGTCGGAGATGCCGTTGCCGCCCAGCATGTCGCGGGCCATGCGCGCGATGTCCAGGGACTTGCCGCAGGAGTTGCGCTTCATCATCGAAGTGATTTCGACGGCCGCGGTGCCTTCATCCTTCATGCGACCCAGACGCAGGCAGCCTTGCAGCGCCATGGTGATTTCGGTCTGCATGTCCGCCAGTTTCTTCTGGATCAACTGAGTGGCGGCCAGCGGGCGGCCGAACTGTTGACGATCCAGGGTGTATTGGCGAGCGGTGTGCCAGCAGAACTCGGCCGCACCCAGCGCACCCCAGGAAATGCCATAACGCGCCGAGTTGAGGCAGGTGAACGGACCTTTCAGGCCACGGACATCCGGGAAGATGTTTTCTTCCGGCACAAATACGTTGTCCATGACGATCTCACCGGTGATCGATGCCCGCAGGCCGACCTTGCCGTGGATCGCTGGAGCGCTCAGGCCTTTCCAGCCCTTCTCCAGCACGAAGCCACGGATATCGCCGGCGTCATCCTTGCCCCAGACCACGAACACGTCGGCGATCGGGCTGTTGGTGATCCACATCTTGCTGCCGGTCAGGCTGTAGCCGCCTTCCACTTTGCGTGCACGAGTGATCATCGCGCCCGGGTCGGAGCCATGGTCGGGTTCGGTCAGGCCGAAGCAACCAATCCATTCGCCCGAGGCCAGTTTCGGCAGATATTTCTGCTTCTGTGCTTCGGTACCGAACTCATTGATCGGAACCATCACCAGCGAGGACTGCACACTCATCATCGAACGATAGCCGGAGTCGATACGTTCGACTTCACGGGCAATCAGACCGTAGCTGACGTAGTTCAGGCCGCTGCCGCCGTACTGCTCGGGGATAGTTGCACCCAACAGGCCCACTTCGCCCATTTCCCGAAAGATCGCCGGATCGGTCTTCTCATGACGAAAAGCTTCGAGGACACGCGGTGCGAGCTTGTGCTGAGCGAATTGCGCGGCAGTGTCGCGAATCATCCGCTCTTCTTCGGTGAGCTGTTGATCCAGCAGAAGGGGATCGATCCAGTTGAAGCTAGCTTTACCGCCCATGAGTGTGTCCTCTCGAATCGGGTCAAATAACGTGGACTGATCCTAGGCCTGGCAAACCGTTACCGCAAACGAGGATTTTGCATACTGTTGTGCTAATTTCTCACTCCGTAACATCGTAAATGCGCGTTTGTGCGCTGTATTAGTGAGGCAGGAGTACATGCGCAGGAAGATACCCAGCACTACCGCCCTTATCAGCTTCGAAGCTGCGGCTCGACACGAGAGCTTCACAAAGGCTGCCCAGGAACTTTCGTTGACCCAGGGAGCGATTTGCCGGCAGATCGCCAGCCTGGAGGAATTTCTCGGCGTGGAACTGTTTCGACGCTCACGACGCGGAGTCAAGCTGACGGAAGCAGGACTTTCCTATAGCCGCCGCGTAGCCACGCAACTCGATGCCGTGGAGCGAGACACCCTCTCGGTGATGGGCCAACAGGGGACCAACGTGATCGAACTCGCGGTGGTGCCGACCTTCGGTACTCAATGGCTACTGCCCCGCCTCAAGGACTTCCAGCACAAGCACCCGGAAGTGACGGTCAACCTGACCAACCGCACTCGCCCCTTTCTGTTTGCCGATACCGATTTCGACGCCGCGATATATTTCGGGGACGCAGACTGGTCAGGTACCGAATCCCACAGGCTGATGGGCGAAAATCCGATGCCCGTGTGCAGCCCCAACCTGCTGGGGAACAAAGCAGCCCTGACGCCCGGTGAAATCGCCGATCTGCCTCTGCTGCAACAAACCACCCGCCCCTACGCCTGGCGCCAGTGGTTCGACTCCCAACATCTAAACGTCCCGCGCGACATGACAGGCCCCCGTTACGAGTTATTCTCAATGCTGGCCCAGGCAGCCATGCACGACATGGGCATCGCCCTGATCCCGCCCTTCCTGATTCAGAGAGAACTGACCGAGAAACGACTGGTGATCGCCAACCCCCAAGCCCTGTCGAGCATCAAGGCGTATTACCTGATGATTCCCGAAAGAAAGGTCGAATCAGCATCATTGAGGGCTTTCCGTGACTGGCTGGTGCATCAGGCACACAGCTACAGCCTAGAAGGATAAAGGCGCGCAACAGTTACTTGACCTCGTAGTCAGCAAAAAATGACACCTACAGATGTACGTATATGTCGCATAAACCTAACTGTGCGAAATCATCCTGAAAATCTCCTGGAAGCTACGGTAGGCACGGCTTTGAGCCACTATTACGCAGCAATGCCGCATCATTCATATGGCCGATGCGTAAAATCCACAAATCACCCAATATTCCCTGTAGCCCTTGATCTGCAAGGGATTGACCCGGGTAGTTGCGACATTCGGTCACGGGGTGACTTGTAGTTAATTTTCCGTCACCCATCATAATTCCTTGAAGGGTGCAAAGTTCGCCTGCAAAATGCCGCGCCCCGCCCTTTATTTGTGCGGGATCGTGCTGATCGGCCGCCCCAGCTGCGCCATCCGTAGTGCCTGGGTTTACTCAATAAGATCACGCAGGAGATTTGACGTGCACATTGGTGTTCCTCTCGAAACCCAGACCGGTGAAACTCGGGTTGCTGCAACCCCGGAAACCATCAAGAAGCTGATCAGCCAGGGTCATAAGGTCACAGTCCAAAGCGGCGCCGGCGTTAATGCCAGTGTTGTAGACAGTGCCTATGAAGCGGCAGGCGCAACCATTGGCAGCGCCAGTGATGCGTTTGGTGCAGAGCTGATCTTGAAAGTAGTCGCTCCCAGCGACAGCGAACTGGCGCTGATCAAAAGCGGCACCGTTGTGGTGGGGATGCTCAATCCCTTCAACAATGAAACCATCGCCAAGATGGCCGAATGCGGCATCACCGCCTTTGCCCTGGAGGCTGCGCCACGCACTTCCCGCGCTCAGAGCCTGGATGTGCTGTCCTCGCAAGCCAACATCGCCGGCTACAAGTCCGTATTGCTGGCCGCTCATTACTACCCTCGTTTCATGCCGATGCTGATGACCGCTGCGGGCACCGTAAAAGCGGCGCGCGTACTGATCCTTGGCGCCGGTGTCGCCGGCTTGCAAGCCATTGCCACGGCCAAGCGCCTGGGTGCGGTGATCGAAGCCTCGGACGTACGCCCTGCAGTAAAAGAGCAGATCGAATCCCTCGGCGCCAAGTTCGTCGACGTGCCTTACGAGACCGATGAAGAGCGTGAGTGCGCTGTCGGTGTCGGCGGTTACGCGCGACCAATGCCGGCCAGCTGGATGCAGCGCCAGGCCGTGGCCGTGCACGAACGCGCCAAGCAGGCCGACATCGTCATCACCACCGCCCTGATCCCGGGCCGTAAGGCACCGACGCTATTGAGCGCGGAAACCGTGGCACAGATGAAACCCGGCTCGGTGGTCATCGACCTCGCGGCGGCACAGGGCGGTAACTGCCCGCTGACCGTGGCCGATCAGGTGGTCGTCGAAAACGGCGTGACCATCGTCGGCCCGACCAACCTGGCGGCCGCGGTTGGCGCCGATGCCTCGGCACTGTACGCACGCAACCTGCTGGACTTCATGAAACTGTTGTTCGATAAAGAAGGACAACTGGTGATCAACCTTGAAGACGATATCGTCGCCGCGTGCCTGATGTGCCGCGACGGCCAGATCGTGCGCAAGAACGGCTGAGGATAAAAACAATGGAAGACATGCTGATCTCTCACGGTATCTACAACCTGATCATCTTCGTGCTGGCTATCTATGTGGGCTACCACGTGGTCTGGAACGTGACACCTGCACTGCACACACCACTGATGGCCGTGACCAACGCCATCTCGGCCATCGTCATCGTCGGCGCCATGCTGGCTGCCGCCCTTACTGTGACGCCGCTGGGCAAGACCATGGGCACCCTGGCCGTGGCCCTGGCCGCGGTCAACGTGTTTGGTGGCTTCCTGGTCACCCGGCGCATGCTGGAAATGTTCAAGAAGAAAGCTGCGGCAAAAGCTCCGGCAGCCAAGGCTGAAGCAGTCAAGGCTGAGGTGCAGCAAGCATGAGCATGAATCTGGTTACCTCCCTGTATTTGATCGCCTCGGTCTGCTTCATCCAGGCGCTCAAGGGACTCTCGCACCCAACCACGTCGCGTCGTGGCAACCTGTTCGGCATGCTCGGCATGGGCCTGGCGATCCTGACCACGGTCGGCCTGATCTATAAACTGGGCTCCGAACTGGCCCAGGACGGCATCGTCTACGTGATCGTCGGCCTGCTGATCGGTGGTACTGCCGGTTCGATCATGGCCAAGCGCGTTGAAATGACCAAAATGCCGGAACTGGTCGCCTTCATGCACAGCATGATCGGCCTGGCTGCCGTGTTCATCGCCATTGCCGCAGTGGTTGAACCGCAGTCCCTGGGCATCGTTCAACAGCTGGGTGATGCGATTCCGGCGGGCAACCGTCTGGAGCTGTTCCTTGGCGCCGCCATAGGTGCAATCACCTTCTCAGGCTCCGTGATCGCTTTCGGCAAGCTGTCGGGCAAGTACAAGTTCCGCCTGTTCCAGGGCGCACCGGTGCAGTTCCGCGGCCAACACAAGCTGAACCTGTTGCTGGGCGTGGCCACACTGGCCCTGGGCATCACCTTCATGCTGACCGGCGACCTCAACGCCTTTGCCCTGATGCTGGCCCTGGCCTTCGTCATGGGCGTGCTGATCATCATCCCGATCGGCGGCGCGGACATGCCGGTCGTCGTGTCGATGCTCAACAGCTACTCCGGTTGGGCAGCGGCGGGTATCGGCTTCTCGCTGAACAACTCGATGCTGATCATCGCCGGCTCGCTGGTAGGCTCCTCCGGTGCGATCCTCTCGTACATCATGTGCAAGGCGATGAATCGTTCCTTCTTTAACGTACTGCTAGGCGGCTTCGGCAATACAGCCGAAGCAGGTCCTGCAGGTGCCCAGGAGGCCCGCCCGGTGAAATCCGGTTCGGCCGACGACGCCACCTTCCTGCTGACCAACGCCGACACCGTGATCATCGTTCCGGGCTACGGCCTGGCGGTAGCACGGGCACAGCACGCGCTCAAAGAGCTGACCGAGAAGCTGACCCATCGCGGCGTGACCGTGAAGTACGCCATCCACCCGGTTGCCGGTCGTATGCCTGGCCACATGAACGTATTGCTGGCCGAGGCCGAAGTGCCTTACGACCAGGTGTTCGAGATGGAAGACATCAACTCCGAGTTCGGCCAGGCCGACGTGGTACTGGTGCTCGGCGCGAACGATGTGGTCAACCCTGCCGCCAAGAACGATCCGAAGTCGCCGATTGCCGGCATGCCGATTCTCGAAGCGTTCAAGGCCAAGACCATCATCGTCAACAAACGCTCGATGGCCAGCGGCTATGCCGGTCTGGACAACGAACTGTTCTACCTGGACAAAACCATGATGGTGTTCGGCGACGCGAAGAAAGTCATCGAAGACATGGTCAAAGCCGTCGACTAAACCTCAGCGGTATACAGAACGCCCCGACTCGTCGGGGCGTTTTTGTTTGCGTAAATCGTCGGACAAAACTACGCTTTTGTTACCGATCCGGTAACGGTGTTTTGCTCTAAAGGCCCGGAATAGACACCTCTATTGCGACCTTGGTAGCGGGACAGAAGCCGGCGTAATTCACTAGACTGCACGCCCTGCTACCTGTTTCCCGAGATAACCATCCATGTACCGTGACCGAATTCGCCTGCCTTCCTTGTTGGACAAAGTGATGAGCGCTGCCGACGCTGCCGCCCTGATTGAAGACGGCATGACTGTCGGCATGAGCGGTTTCACCCGCGCGGGCGAAGCCAAGGCTGTACCTCAAGCACTGGCCGAGCGCGCCAAGGTCACACCGCTGAAGATCAGCCTGATGACCGGCGCCAGCCTGGGCAACGATCTGGACAAGCAACTCACCGAAGCCGGCGTACTGTCGCGACGCATGCCGTTCCAGGTCGACAGCACCCTGCGCAAGGCAATCAATGCCGGCGAAGTCATGTTCATCGACCAGCATTTGTCGGAAACCGTAGAGCAACTGCGCAACCAACAGCTGAAACTGCCCGACATCGCCGTCATTGAAGCCGTGGCGATCACCGAGCAAGGGCACATTGTGCCGACCACCTCGGTGGGCAACTCGGCCAGTTTTGCGATCTTCGCCAAACACGTGATCGTCGAGATCAACCTTGCCCACAACCCCAACCTGGAAGGTCTGCACGACATTTACATTCCGACCTATCGTCCGAGCCGCACGCCGATTCCATTGGTCAAGGTCGATGATCGCATCGGCAGCACCGCCATTCCGATTCCACCGGAGAAGATCGTTGCCATCGTGGTGACCAATCAGCCGGACTCGGCTTCCACCGTGCTGGCGCCGGATGCCGAGACCCAGGGGATCGCCGAACACCTGATCGGCTTCCTCAAGCAGGAAGTGGCCGCCGGGCGCATGACCAACAAGCTCGGTCCGCTGCAAGCGGGTATCGGTAATATTGCCAACGCGGTGATGTGCGGCCTGATCGATTCGCCATTCGAAGACCTGACCATGTACTCCGAGGTGCTGCAAGACTCGACGTTCGACCTGATCGACGCCGGCAAGCTGAGCTTCGCCTCGGGCAGCTCGATCACCTTGTCGAGCCGGCGCAATGCCGACGTGTTCGGCAACCTGGAGCGCTACAAGGACAAACTGGTGCTGCGCCCACAGGAGATTTCCAACCATCCTGAAGTCGTGCGCCGCCTTGGCATCATTGGCGTCAACACGGCGCTGGAGTTCGATATCTACGGCAACGTCAACTCCACCCATGTCTGTGGCACGCGGATGATGAACGGCATCGGTGGCTCGGGCGACTTCGCACGAAATGCACATCTGTCGGTGTTCGTGACCAAGTCGATTGCCAAGGGTGGGGCAATTTCCAGCGTGGTGCCGATGGTCAGTCATGTCGACCACACCGAACATGACGTCGACATCCTGGTGACCGAAATCGGCCTGGCGGACTTGCGCGGCCTGGCCCCAAGGGAGCGCGCGCGGGTGATCATCGATAACTGCGTACACCCGGACTATCGCCAGGCATTGAACGACTACTTCACCGCCGCCTGCGCTATCGGCGGGCATACCCCGCACATTCTGCGCGACGCCCTGAGCTGGCACATCAACCTGGAAGAAACCGGGCACATGCTCAAGAAGTAATTGGTACAGATAGCAGCTGGCGCAAACACAGTTTCGTCAGCTGACTGTTACTAGCTCGAAACTCGCAAAAAACTGTACTTCTGTACTGGTCTTTTCCTACAGTAAATACCTACCACCTGAGCTAAAAACATCAAAAATGCACCATATAAGTGCAGACAGGTACAGTTGCCTCAATTTTGACCAGCACACCCCTCATAAACAGTTAACTGAGCTCTCACAATACAAATGAACTGTATCTACAGAGACTAGGCAAACAAGAGGATCATGGGCACCAGTTAACCACTACCTGATCCCGCCACAAGCGGAAGGATGCCCACCATGGAACGTACACTCAGTTCCGAACTGTTCTTCGAAGACACCGCTGCAAAATCCCAGGCTTCGATGCCTCTTCGCGTAATTGCCAGCCTGATGCTGTGGCAGCGCCGTATCTCCAGCCGCCATCAATTGGCTCGTCTGGATTCGCGTCTGCTGGCTGATGCCGGGATCAGCGAAGCACAACGCTACGAAGAGCTGAGCAAGCCGTTCTGGCGCTAAGTAAGCGTCGCTGGCTCTGACCTCAGGGTCCCTCGCCAGCAGCCCGAATTGAACAAACAAGACCCGTCGTGGGAAACCACGACGGGTTTTGTCGTTATGGGGTCTATAACTGGCGGATAGTACAGTTTTCACAGGACCATATATCGACCAATACAGTTTCGTTGTAGACTCAGAAAACGACCGGTTCGTTGTATTTAATTCACGACTAGACTGTCGTAACCGGTTCACACGGGCCTAATATCACCGTAGACCGCGGGGAAGAGCGTTCGGGCTGACCCCAATTTGCTATATCTCTATCAAGCCTTCCAAAGGAGTTACACCATGTCCCGTCTTCGTCTGCTCAGCGCTGCAGCCCTGCTTGCCGTGGCTGCCAATTCCCACGCCACCAGTTTCGTCGTGACCACCGACGCTGTCGTCAACGCACTTAAAGCAACCTCCGATGCGACCTCTAACGTCACATCTTCCTTCAAGGATGACAAAATTGTCCTTGCTGCCCGCGATGACGCTGCCAGCTATGTCGCCAGCGAAGGAGACATTCGTGGCGTCAAACTGGAAAGTGCTTTCGAACATATCCGCCAGCAGGCACCTCAACTGAATGCGACGGACGCTCAGTTGGCGCAGGCGATCCTGACCCTTTAAGCCAAACAGCGACATGGGACACGCTGGTCGTGTCCCATGCCTGGTGATCTGCGCACCCTCGACCATAAAAAGCTGCTTGCCGCCCAGGATGTCGTCACGGCGCTAATACCTGTGACGACCAACGCACAGACGCAAACTGGAATCGGCCCAGCAGTGCCTGCCCCGGACCAACCGAAACTTCGTGCCGGCAATCTTGAACTGGCGCAGGCTAATCTCGTCCAATAGATATCCTTTTTTTCTCCGGAGTCGTTCCATGCGTAACCCGCTGATTGCTGCCACCCTTGGCCTGTTGTTGTTAGCCGACATGGCCCAGGCACAGACCCTGGTTGCTACCAGTAACATATTGATCCGCGCCACCCAGCGCACACTGGATTTCACCTCCGACACCACCACTTCCATCCGCGATTCGAAAATTGTCCACGAAGCCCAGGACGATGCCGCCAGCTTCGTAGCCAGCAATGGCGACATACGTGGCGCCCACCTGGAATCCGCTTTCGACTTGTTGCGCACTCGGGTACCAGAAGCACGCGACGCCAGTGATCAGGATCTCGCCGAAGCCATCCTCGCACTGTGAGGCGCCCACGCACCTGGCTGCTGGCCGGGGCCTTGTTGCTGATCGGCAACATGGCCCACGCAGGACTTCAACTCAAGCTCAAGACCGAAGGCCTGAGCCCCGCACAACAGCATGCCAGCCAGGCATTGCTCGATGAAGCCATGCAGGCGCTACCGCCGCGCTTCATCGAGCAATTGGACCGGCGCATCGACGTCGGCTGGACCGATGACATGCCCGCCAACGCCTACGGCCAGGCGTCGCTGGTATCCGAGCTCGATCTGAACCGCAACCTGTTGGCCAGCCTCACCGACGGCAGCGCGGCAAGCAAAAAAACCTATCGCCCCCATGGCACCGTCCGCCGGGAAATGCTGGCGACCGTGCTGCACGAATTGACGCACATCTACGATCGCTCGCGCCTGTGGCCGGATGAAGAACGCAGGCTCATCCAGCGTTGCACCCAGCGCAGCAGCAGCTCAGGCTTGGTCGGCCTCCCGGACCAATGCCGCAGCCAGGCCGACCGGCGCTTTACGCTCAGCGACGATCCGCGCTTGCTCGACCTCGCGGGTTGGCAGCAATACGTCGGTCGTCGCGGTGAACGCGAACAGCACAACCGCCAGATCGCCCGCAGCCCGGACATCTATGAGATCAGCAGCCCGAAGGAGTTTGTCGCGGTCAACATGGAGTATTTCCTCCTTGACCCGAGCTATGCCTGCCGGCGTCCTGCACTGTACCGCTATTACAAAGAGCACTTCGGCTGGGCGCCCGCCGCCAAGGATAACTGCGGCAAAACCTTCGCCTTCCTCAATGCCGGCAGCGACTTCGCCAAAACACCTCTTGGGCAGGTAGATCCGGAACGGGTCTATGCCGTCGATTATCTTCTGGCCGAGGCCAACCAGAACTGGGTCAGCCGCTGGGGCCATAGCATGTTGCGGCTGGTGATCTGTGCACCGGGCCGCCCCCGGGGGCCAGACTGCCGACTGGATCTGGACCAGCACCTGGTATTGTCTTATCGCGCCTTCGTCGGCGATGTACAGCTGTCGAGCTGGGACGGGCTTGTGGGTAAATACCCGTCGCGCCTCTTTGTTCTACCGCTGGCCCAAGTGATCGACGAATACACCAAGACCGAACTGCGCAGCCTGGCCTCGGTGCCGCTGAACCTGTCGCGCAGCGAGATTGAAAACGTCGTGGCACGTGCCGCCGAAATGCACTGGAGTTACGACGGCAACTACTTCTTCCTGTCCAACAACTGTGCGGTGGAAGAGCTGAAACTACTGCGCAGCGGCACTGACAATGCGCGTCTGGTAGCACTCGACAACATCATGCCAAATGGTCTGCTCGAAGTGCTCAAAGGACGCGGACTGGCGGATACCAGCGTGCTGGACGACCCCCGGGAAGCCCTGCGCCTGGGTTATCGCTTCGACTCCTTTCGCGATCGCTACCAAGCCATGTTCGAGGTTCTGAAAAAGCAGTTGCCGATCAAACAGGAAACCGTCGAAGGCTGGCTGGACCTCAAAGCCGAGGAGCGGCGCAAATGGTTCGAGCAGGCTGATTTGCGTACCAGTGCAGCGTTGCTACTGCTGGAGCAGGCAAGCTACCGTCAGCAGTTGCTGCTGGCCCAGGATGAAGTGAAACAGCGTTATCTGGGTGCCCGCGAACTGAAAAACGGCGGCATGGACAAGGCCAATGAAACACTCAAGCAGATACTCGCCAATAGCGGCTTCCTCAGTCGTCCCGCGGAACTGCTCGGCAGCGGCGGTTATGGTTTGCCGCAACCGGGCGAGTGGCAGCATCTGGAATCAGAAAGCAGCGAGCGACAGAAGCAGCTGCTGGCGCTGTCCGGAGATCTCGACAAAGAGGTGAGGGCGCTGCTGGAACCGAGCCGCGCAGCCGAGATCGCCGCCAACGAAGCCAACGTGAAACAGATTGGCGGACATCTGCGCAAATTACATAAGGCAGCGGGTGGGCTGGAGCTGCCCTGAGACCTCACGACACAGACAGCGAAAAGGGCCTCAAAACGTAGTCTTGAAGCCCTTTTTTGCTTTTCAGTCTTGTCGCAAGGCTCTGATTCCCTGTAGCAGGAACTTCACCCTCAGCTGACGCGAGCCTTGCGCACGCCTTCAGCCAATGCCGAGCACAGGCTCAGCACGCCATCCACGGCCTGCTCCGCTGTGGTGGCATTGGCAATGTGATCAATCAACGCCGATCCAACCACCACACCATCGGCCAGGCGGGCGATGGATGCTGCCTGCTCTGGCGTGCGGATGCCGAAACCGATGCTGATCGGCAGGTCGGTATGACGACGCAGACGGGCGACGGCCTCTTCAACGTGCTCCAGAGTGGCGGCGCCAGCACCGGTCACACCGGCCACCGACACGTAATAAACGAAGCCGGAGCTGCCATTGAGCACGGTTGGCAGGCGCACATCATCGGTGGTCGGCGTGGTCAGACGGATGAAATCCAGTCCCGCAGCCTGGGCCGGGTCGCACAGTTCGGCGTTATGCTCGGGTGGCAGGTCGACCACGATCAGCCCGTCAACGCCGGCCTCTTTGGCCTCGGCAATGAAGCGCGGCACACCATACATATGGATCGGATTGAAATAACCCATCAACACCAGCGGCGTCTCGGTATTGCCCTGGCGGAACTCGCGGACCATTTGCAGGGTTTTCGCCAGGTTCTGTTTGGCACCCAGGGCGCGAATGTTGGCGAGCTGGATTGCCGGGCCGTCAGCCATCGGGTCGGTGAAGGGCATGCCCAGTTCGATCACGTCGGCGCCAGCGGCAGGCAATCCTTTGAGAATCGCCAGGGACGTGTCGTAGCTCGGGTCGCCTGCAGTGACGAAGGTCACCAGGGCGGCGCGATTCTGTTCCTTGAGTTCGGCAAAACGGGTTTGCAGGCGGCTCATCAGTGTTTCTCCTGCTTCGACTGCTCTTGTTGAGAGTGTTCCATGTGGTGCATCACGGTCTGCATGTCTTTGTCGCCACGGCCGGACAGGTTGACCACCATCAGGTGATCCTTCGGCAGGGACGGTGCGCGTTTAAACACTTCAGCCAGGGCGTGGGCGCTTTCCAGGGCTGGAATGATCCCTTCCAGGCGGCAGCATTGGTGGAACGCGGCGAGGGCTTCGTCGTCGGTTACCGAGGTGTACTGCACGCGGCCGATATCATGCAACCATGCGTGTTCCGGGCCGATACCCGGATAGTCGAGACCAGCGGAGATCGAGTGGGCGTCGATGATCTGGCCATCGTCGTCCTGCAGCAGGAAAGTGCGGTTACCGTGCAGCACGCCCGGTACGCCGCCGTTCAGGCTGGCTGCGTGCTTGCCGGTCTCGATGCCGTAGCCAGCCGCTTCAACACCAATGATCTCGACGCTCTTGTCGTCGAGGAACGGATGGAACAGGCCCATTGCGTTGGAACCACCGCCGATGCACGCCACCAGGCTGTCTGGCAGGCGACCTTCCTGGGCTTGCAGCTGATCGCGGGTTTCCTTGCCGATCACCGCCTGGAAGTCGCGAACCATTGCCGGGTACGGGTGCGGACCGGCCACGGTACCAATCAGGTAGAAAGTGCTGTCGACGTTGGTTACCCAGTCGCGCAGTGCTTCGTTCATCGCATCCTTGAGGGTGCCGGTGCCGGCCACCACCGGGATCACTTCAGCGCCCAGTAGCTTCATGCGGAACACGTTGGCCTGCTGACGCTCGATGTCAGTGGTACCCATGTAGATCACACAATCCAGGCCGAAACGCGCAGCCACGGTAGCTGTCGCCACCCCATGCATGCCGGCGCCGGTTTCGGCGATGATGCGCTTCTTGCCCATGCGCCGCGCCAGGAGGATCTGGCCGATGCAGTTGTTGATCTTGTGCGCGCCGGTGTGGTTCAGCTCTTCGCGCTTGAGGTAGATCTTCGCGCCCCCGCAGAACGCGGTCAGACGCTCGGCGAAATAAAGCGGGCTTGGACGACCTACGTAATCGCGCTGGAAGTAGGCCAATTCTTCCTTGAATGCAGGATCTTCCTTGGCCACTTCGTATTCACGGGCCAGATCGAGGATCAACGGCATCAGGGTTTCAGCGACATAGCGGCCACCGAACGAGCCAAACAGGCCGTTGGCGTCAGGGCCGTTGCGCAGATTAGTCTGGGTCATGGGGCGCTCCAGTTGAATGCGATAAGTGATACGTAAAGAGACAATGGGCTTCACTGTACCCCTGCCGCCCCGGACTGAAAACCGATAAGATCGCCACAACCTGTCAGGAAAACTCACAGATAATGAGCCACGATCTTCCCCCGCTCAATGCCCTGCGCGCCTTCGAGGCCACTGCCCGGCTGAACAGTGTCAGCCAGGCCGCCGACCAATTGCACGTCACCCACGGCGCGGTTAGTCGACAACTGAAATTACTGGAAGAACACTTGGGTGTGAGCCTGTTCATCAAGGAAGGCCGCGGCTTGAAACTCACAGATGCAGGTATGCGCCTGCGTGACGCCAGCAGCGAAGCGTTCGAACGCTTGCGCAGCGTCTGCGCCGAGCTCACACAAAGCACTGCAGATGCGCCATTCGTGCTGGGCTGCTCTGGAAGCTTGCTGGCTCGCTGGTTTATTCCGCGATTGGGGCGGCTGAATGCCGATCTGCCGGACTTGCGACTGCACTTGTCTGCCGGAGAAGGTGATCTGGACCCGCGCAGACCCGGCCTGGATGCCTTGCTGGTGTTTGCCGAACCACCGTGGCCAGCAGACATGCACGTCTTCGAACTGATCAGCGAACGCATAGGGCCGGTCATGAGCCCCCGCTTCGAAGGCTATGACAGGCTCAAAGGAGCGCCTGACACCGTGCTGGTGACGCAACAGCTACTGCACACGACCTCCCGCCCACAAGCCTGGCCCAGTTGGGCACAACAGCGCGGCCTCGACGCCAAGGCGTTGAATTACGGCCAGGGTTTCGAGCATTTGTATTACTTGCTGGAGGCTGCTGTCGCAGGCTTGGGTATTGCGATCGCTCCAGAGCCCCTGGTGGCGGAAGACTTGAAGGCCGGTCGCCTGGTTGCGCCATGGGGTTTCAGCGAAACCCCGGCGCAACTGGCATTGTGGTTACCCAAGCGCGCAGCGGATGGGCGCGCCCGGCAATTGGCGCAGTGGCTCAAGAACGAATTGTTTCGGCGGGATTAGTCACGCTTGCATAACAGATAAGCGGCCAGCAGGCCCAGCGCGCCCACGGCGACACCCGCTGTAGTCCAAGGATGGTCCTGGGCGTAGTCCCGGGTCGCAATTCCGGTTTCGCGGGTTTTGACCTTGACCTCTTCATAGGCATCGCTAAGCAGATGACGAGAATGCTTGAGGGCATTTTCGGCATTGCTTTTCAGGTTTTTCAGGGTCTTGCGCGACTCGTCCGAGGCGTCGTCCTTCAGACTTTCCAATGACTTGAGCAGACTCTCGATCTCCGCTTCCATGCTTTGCAATGAGGCTTTACGTAACGAGGTGTTGGCCATGGTGGCTCTCCTGCATTGATGATCAGTGGCGTGTGTTGGTTGGGACTTCAGGGCGCCGAGAAAGTGCAGTAAATCTGAACTGCACCCAGGATCAACCAACACAAGAAATACGAAAAATCACTGCTAGGCTGTAATTCACACGCCCGAGGAGTACGCCATGTCTGACCACCACACCTACAAGAAAGTCGAACTGGTTGGCTCGTCCACCAGCAGCATTGAAGATGCGATCAACAACGCATTGGCCGAAGCCAGTAAAAGCCTCAAGCACATGGAATGGTTTGAAGTGATTGAAACCCGAGGCCATATCAAGGATGGCAAGGCGGCGCACTTTCAAGTCACCCTCAAGGTCGGATTCCGGATTGCCAGCAGCTGACGTTGGTCTAGTCTTCTGAACTTGCGCACTGGCCGAGTGCCGTAGGGATTGGCAAAGCGCTATTTGATAGCGTCCGGCTGACCGCTGGACCCAGTTGATCCGACCAGAGAAGGCAACCGATGAAGAAGTTTATTTTGGCGGTAGGTTTGTTGAGCCTTGCAGGCGGTGCGCTTGCGGGCGGCAAACCATGCGAAGAGCTGAAAGCCGAAATCGCAGCGAAACTCGATGCCAAAGGCGTATCCGGTTATTCACTGGAAATCGTCGATAAAAGCCCCGCAGTCAACGGAAAAGTAGTCGGCACCTGCGAGGCCGGTGCCAAAGTGATCGTTTATAAGAAGTAGGCAGATATGAAAGAAAAAGCCGACGCCCAAAGCGTCGGCTTTTTTGCCGCTGTCGTTGGGACGGTCAGCCTTGCATGACCTGCGCCAGCAACTCGTAGGAGTGCACTCGATCCGAGTGTTCGTACAAGTCGCAGGTGAAAATCAGTTCATCAGCCTGGGTTTGCTCGATCAGCACCTCCAGCTTGGCGCGAATTTTCTGCGGGCTGCCGACCATGGCCAAGCCAAGGAAATCGCGCACGGCATCTCTTTCATGGGGCAGCCACAGGCCGTCCATGGACTCCACCGGCGGGCGTTGCACCAGGCTCTGGCCCCGCATCAACGCGAGAATCCGCTGGTAAACCGAGGTCGCCAGGTAGTCGGCCTGCTCGTCGGTGTCGGCAGCCACCAGCGGCACACCGAGCATGACGTAGGGTTTATCCAGCACCGCTGATGGCTTGAAGTGGTTGCGGTAGACGCGAATAGCTTCATGCATGTAACGCGGAGCGAAATGGGACGCGAAGGCGTAGGGCAAACCGCGTTCGCCCGCCAGTTGCGCGCTGAACAGGCTCGAACCCAACAGCCAGACAGGCACATTGGTACCGGTGCCTGGCATCGCGATAATCCGTTGGTCGGCAGTGCGCGGGCCGAGGTAGCGAATCAGTTCAGCCACATCGTCCGGAAAGTCGTCGGCACTGCCGGAGCGTTCGCGGCGTAATGCGCGGGCAGTCATCTGATCGGAGCCGGGCGCACGACCAAGCCCCAGGTCGATTCGGCCCGGATAGAGACTTTCCAGCGTGCCGAACTGCTCGGCGATCACCAGGGGTGCATGGTTGGGCAACATAACCCCACCCGAACCGACACGAATGGTTGACGTGCCACCGGCCAGATACCCAAGGAGCACTGACGTCGCGGAACTGGCGATACCGTCCATGTTGTGGTGTTCAGCGACCCAGAAGCGGTTGTAGCCGAATTTCTCGACGTGTTGCGCCAGGTCCAGGGAGTTGCGTAGCGACTGGGCCGGGCTGCCATTTTCGCGCACGGGTACCAGGTCGAGGGTCGAGAACTTGATATCGGACAGTCGTTTCATGAACCTGCTTCTCCAATGGCGGGGCGCAGGTTGGTCCTTGCGAACGGAAACCTGGCGAATTCAAAAGCGTGGTTAATGCAATGTGGGCATATACCCGAGTTTCAATAGCCGAGTAAAAATTCGTCGCAAAAAAACTGCCTGATCAGACCAGATGAACTTTGAGCCACCGTCTATCCTCACAACCCTGGTAATCGAAAACCACAAAGGCGCGATCTTCGCGCCACTCTTGAGGAGACAGGCATGGCTATCACAAAGAAAGCATCGGCTCATTGGGAAGGTGATCTGAAAACCGGCTTAGGCTCGATATCCACCGAAACCGGCGTACTCAGAGACGCGCCCTACGGCTTCAAGGCACGCTTCGAAGGGGGCAAGGGCACCAACCCCGAAGAACTGATCGGCGCAGCCCACGCGGGCTGTTTCTCCATGGCATTCTCAATGATTCTGGGCGACGCCGGCCTCAAGGCCGAATCCATCGACACCAATGCCGAAGTCACCCTCGATCAGGTGGAGGGTGGTTTTGCGATCACCGCAGTAAAACTGATCCTCAAGGCGAAAATTCCCGGGGCGACTCAGGCGCAGTTCGAAGAACTCAGCAACAAGGCCAAGGAAGGCTGCCCTGTGTCTAAAGTGCTGAATGCGAAAATCAGCCTGGATGCAACTCTAGTGAGTTGATAGGTGGCTGCCATAAAAAGGATCGCAAACCACGATCTTTTTTATGGCCCGTAAGATTTGCCGGTCAAAATGTGGTCGAATAAATGACAGCAGACCGTTCGCGCTGCCTCAAATGGAGTTTGAACCATGAAACGTTTTGCCCTGGCGATTATCGGTTGCATGCTGGCCACTTCGGCTTTGGCCGCGCCGAAGCCTTGTGAAGAACTCAAGGCTGAGATTGAAGCCAAGATCCAGGCCAGCGGTGTTCCGTCTTACACGCTTGAAATCGTGAAGAATGACGAAGTGCACGATCAGAACATGGTCGTCGGCTCATGCGAAAACGGCACCAAAAAGATCATTTACCAGAAAAATGACCGCTGACTCGCTCACATCAGGCAATAAGACTCCCGATCCTCGGCAACGATCTCGCGCTTGGCGTTATACAACCGGGCACCGGGCGTGAAGGCGATCGAACGGCCTTCGAGCACATAACGCTGGCCTGCCTCAAAGTGATCGTAGTTGATGGTCAGATAGCAAAGCCGCTCCGAAGGGCCGTTCATCATGCCCAGGCCACCCCCACCGGGCACTTCGAAGTCAAATCTTACGACCAGCTCATGGCTGCCGGGAGTGACCTCAAAAAAGCGCCCGTCACGTAATCGCTGTTTGTCCAGACGCTCGGCCATCAGCAATTTATCGTTGGGGAAGGGCGTCGAGAACTCGACCCAGGCCATTTGCGGATTATGCGCCGGCAACGGGCTCTGGCAGCCGGTGACAACGCTTACGGCGAGCAACAGCATTAACCTGCGCATGATGAACGTCCAAAAGGATTATGCGTTCAGCATAACGCCGATCAGGTGCGTTGGCAGCCCGCCGGTGTGGCCTGCCCAATCACTTTTCGCTGCTGATCGTAGAGTTTTGCCCAAGGCCGAAAACCAATGTTTCCCGCTTGCAGCTGATAACGCTCTCCAGCATTGAATTCCTTGAATTTCAAATTAAGCTGGCAATCGCGCCGTAGCGGCTCGGCGTCAGGGCCGATGTTGGTCGGCTGCACCTCGAACTGGTACCTAACCGTCAACTCATGACTACCGGGCTGAACCTCGAAGTAGCGCTTGTCCTGGGTGGCTTTGTCATCAACCTCCAGCGCTTGCAGCGCCGTATCCTCTTGATGCGAATCAAGGTCGATCCACGCTTGCGCCGGGTCATGGCGGGGTATTCCAAATCCAGCACAGCCGGCCAGCATCAGCAGGCTTCCTGCCATTATCAACATGCGCATAGCGGAGCTCCAGTCAGGCGGGATAGTCTTGCGGGGCAGACTCTCCAGGGAAGATTTTATTTTGATCAGGCCGCCTCCAAGCCTTGGGTTACTTGATCGCGTTTTTCGCGTTTTGTTTCCGGGTGTGTTGTTTTTCTTGCTCAACGGTTGCTCCAGCATCAGCTATTACAGCCAGTTGGCCAGCGGTCAGCTGCAATTGCTGCGGGCGAGGGAGCCGGTCTCCAGTGTGATCGCCGATCCCGCCCGCGATCAGAAACTGCGTGCACATCTGACCCAATCGCAAAAAGCCCGGACCTTTGCCAGCCAGCACCTGCACCTGCCGGATAACCAGAGCTATCGACTGTATGCCGATATAGGTCGGCCCTATGTGGTGTGGAATGTCTTCGTCACCCCGGAGTTTTCCCTGACACCGGTGAACCATTGCTTCCCCATTGCCGGTTGCGTGGCCTATCGCGGCTACTACAGCCAGAGCGCGGCCCGGGGTGAGGCGGCGTTGCAGCGCCTGCAAGGCATGGACGTATCGATTGGTGGCGTCGAGGCTTATTCGACGCTTGGCTGGTTCAATGACCCGATCATGAGTTCGATGATGGGCTGGGGCGATGAGCGACTGGCCACTCTGATTTTTCATGAGCTGGCACATCAGCGCTTTTATGTGCAGGACGACACTGAGATCAACGAATCTTTTGCCACCTTCGTCGAGCAGGAGGGCACTCGCCAATGGCGCGCTTCACGCCATCTGCCACCCGACGACAATGCTCAGGCACGTCAGCGCGCCCGGTTCATCGAGTTGGTTCTTGATACCCGCATACGACTTGAAAAGCTCTACGCCATGGCGCTGCCACCGGAGCAAATGCGTCAACGCAAAGCTGCGCAGTTCGAGCGCCTGCGCAGCGAATACCGACAGTTGCGTGACAGCCAATGGGCAGGAGACAAGCGTTATGACGCCTGGATCAATGCGCCTATGAACAATGCCCGGCTACTGCCGTTTGGCCTGTATGACCAGTGGGTGCCGGCATTTGCGGCATTGTTCCGGCAGGAGCAGGGGGATTGGCTGAAGTTTTATGCGGCAGTGGCGAAGCTTGGCAAATTGCCGGCGGGTGAACGCAAGGCTGCGCTGCAGGCGCTGGCGAATCCCCCAAACTAGCCTCATTGCCGGCGCCACCGGCAGCAACCTCACTACTGCGGGAGTTGGCGGTTAGCCGAAGAACCAGTAACACACCCAGATCGCACCCAGCACCCCGGCCAGTTCCGCCAGCAATGCACAGCCGACCGCATGCCGCGCCCGCTGGATTCCCACTGCGCCAAAATACACCGCCAACACATAGAAGGTCGTTTCAGTACTGCCCTGAACCGTTGCCGCAACCAGCGCCGGGAAGCTGTCCACACCGGACGTCTTCATGGTTTCAATCAGCATCGCCCGGGCGGCGCTGCCTGAAAAGGGTTTGACCATAGCCGTCGGCAACGCATCGACGAAGCGCGTATCCCAACCGGCCCACTCCACCAGGTGGCGAATCCCGTCCAGACCGAAGTCCAGTGCCCCGGACGCACGCAGCACACCCACCGCACAAAGCATCGCCACCAGATAGGGCAGCAGGTTCTTCGCCACGTCGAAGCCTTCTTTGGCGCCTTCGACGAAGGCCTCGTAAACCTTCACCTTGCGCAGCGCGCCGATCAGCAAAAACAGCATGATCAAGCCAAACAGCGTCAGGTTGCCGAGGATTGAGGACAGGCCGGCCAGGGCAGTTGCCGATAGGGTCGCCAGTAACGCCATGAAGCCGCCGAGGACGAGGGCGCCTGGAATCAGATAAGCCAGCACCACCGGGTCCCAGATGCGCAGACGTTGCATGAACGCCACCGACAAGAAGCCGACGATGGTCGAGCAACTGGTGGCCAGCAGAATCGGCAGGAACACCAGCGTCGGATCCGGCGCGCCTTGCTGGGCGCGGTACATGAAAATGGTCACCGGCAGCAGGGTCAGGGAAGACGCGTTGAGCACCAGGAACAGAATCTGCGCGTTACTGGCGATGGTGGCGCTGGGGTTCAGCTCCTGCAGGGCTTTCATCGCCTTGAGGCCGATCGGTGTGGCGGCATTGTCCAGCCCCAGGCCGTTGGCGGCGAAGTTCAGGGTGATCAAGCCGATCGCCGGGTGACCGGGCGGAACTTCCGGCATCAGGCGTAAAAACAGCGGCCCCAACGCCTTGGCCAGCCACTCGACAATTCCGGCTTTCTCGGCGATACGCAGAAACCCGAGCCAGAGGGTAAGGGTGCCGAACAGCAGCACCATAACTTCGACCGACAGCTTGGCCATGGCGAAAATGCTTTCGACCATAGCGGCGAAAATCCCGGCGTTACCACCCACCAGCCACTGCGCCAGCGCCGAAACGGCGGCCACGATGAAGAAGCCAAGCCACAGGCCATTAAGCATCAGTCAAATCCCCCAAAAGATGGGCGAATGATAGCGGGGTGGCCAGAAACGACAAACCCCGGATTTCTCCGGGGTTTGTTTGTAACGGCTGGCTCGGGTCACTGTAGGAGCGAGCCTGCTCGCGATGACGTACTCACAGGCAACATTGATATCGACTGATCTACCGCTATCGCGAGCAGGCTCGCTCCCCCAGGAAAGCCAAGTTCCACAGGGCTGTGCATTAGCTGCTGGTAGTCTCACCAGCTGGCAGCTTCTCTTTGCTGCGCCAGTGCGGCAGGGAGTTCCAGTAGCGCTGGCCCTTGGCATCGTCGTACATGCCTTCCCAACGGGCGATAACCAGCACGGCCAGGGCGTTGCCGATCACGTTCAGCGCGGTACGGGCCATGTCCATGATGCGGTCGACACCGGCAATGAACGCCAGGCCTTCCAATGGAATGCCGACACTGCCAAGCGTCGCCAGCAGCACCACGAAGGACACACCCGGAACGCCGGCGATGCCTTTGGAGGTGACCATCAGGGTCAGTACCAGCAGCAATTGCTGGCCGACCGACAGGTCGATGCCATACAGCTGGGCAATGAAGATCGCCGCGATGCTTTGGTACAGGGTCGAACCGTCTAGGTTGAACGAGTAACCGGTCGGCACGACAAAGCTGCAGATGGCCTTCGGTGCACCGTAGGCTTCCATCTTCTCGATCACCCGTGGCAGCACGGTTTCGGAGCTGGCGGTGGAGTAAGCCAGCACCAGCTCATCCTTGAAGATGCGCATCAGCTTGATCACCGAGAAGCCGAACAGGCGAGCGATCAAGCCCAGCACTACGAAAGCGAAGAAGGCGATGGCGACATAAACCAGGATCACCAATTTGGCCAGCGGCAGCAGGGAAGCGAAACCGAAGTTGGCCACGGTCACCGCGATCAGTGCGAAAACGCCGATCGGAGCGTAGTTCATGATCATGTGAGTGACCTTGAACATGCTTTCCGACACGCCCTGGAACATCTTCACCAGCGGCTCGCGCAGATCCGACTGCAGGCTCGACAGACCGAGACCGAACAACACGGAGAAGAAGATGATCGGCAGCATTTCACCCCGAACCATGGCCGCGAAGATGTTCGACGGAATCAGGTTGAGGATGGTCTGGATGAACGCATGTTCATGCTGGACTTCGGCAGCTGTAGCCTGGTACTTGGAGATGTCCACAGTACCCAGGGTGCTCATGTCGATGCCGGCACCTGGGTGGAACAGGTTAGCCAGAAGCAGACCCACCACGATGGCGATAGTGGTGACGATCTCGAAGTAAATGATGGTCTTGAGGCCGATGCGCCCCAATTTCTTGGCGTCGCCAACACCCGCGATGCCGACAATCAGAGAAGAGATCACGATTGGAATCACGATCATCTTGATCAGACGGATAAAGATATCGCCCGCTGGTTGCAGCACGTTGCTGATCCACCAGGCTTTTTCGGCACTGAAATGGTTGAGCAGCGCACCGATTGCAATCCCCAATACCAGACCGATGAGGATCTGCCAGGCGAGGCTAAGCTTTGCCTTCTTCATATCTTTACCCTTACTTGCGTTTGACTCAGGGAGATGCGCGAACTGGAACGCTTGTGGCGCAAAAGTCTGTGCATCTGCCCCCGTATAAGGTGCCCCCGGAACGCGTATTTACGGCTCTCTGGCAGGCGAAAAAAGGCGCAACTATTCCGATGCAAGGAAGCGACGTCTAATGCCGTAAACGCCTACCCTATGCCGAATCGGCATGAGGTTTTATTTGCGAAACGCGCGTCCCAACCGGTTCGAATGCGACATTTCGGCAGGCATAAGTGCCGTGAGCCGGCCATCACAGAGGAGGTTGGTTTTTTTTTGAACAGCTCAAGAAAGAGGGATTTTCTACAAAAACAGGAGTCAGGCTGGGCGCAGTTGCGGTTAAAAAAGGGAGATTTTTCGCGATATACGGTCGCGGACTCGATACCGGAGGAGAGATTTTAGAGGGCACTTGCGGGATGTAGGACGAAAAAGGGTAACTATTTGAGTCGCGCTGTCGCGGGTCAAGCCCTTCGCAAGTCCGTCGAGCCATGGGGTCGGCGAACCTGCGACGCAGCTTTTTCCTGACCTGGCCCTTGCGCAGGTACTCCCTGTACCCGTAGGTCACTCCGCCCCTGCAACAGGCAAAGCATCCCGACCCCTTGGTCATGCACCTGCCTTCCTCAGGTGGTGCAGGCGCAAAGAAGCGGTGAGGCCTCCTTCGTGTACGGACTCAATACCACTTCGGGTCTTTTTTCAGTTGCTCCATCAACAGACCCTGCATGCCTTCGTCTGGCTTGCCGAGAAAACGGTAGCTGGCATGCCGCGTAGGCGATTTGTCAGCCGGCAATCCGGCAGGCACGTCTACCAGCATGGCGTAGGCGTCCTTCTTGTTGAAGCTGACAGCTACGATCAAGCGTTGGTTCAGGCACGTCGCCGACGACTCACACAGCGGCCCCACCAGATACTTGTCGCCATCCTCTTCAACGGCATTCATTTGTTCGGCGTCTCCGGTCAGGTTCAGCACCCATTCCGGCAGGCGTTCTTCTTTCTGCACGACCCCTTGCCAGGTATCGCGGTATTGCGGGTCTGAACCCAACAGCTCGTTGACCCGCGCCTGGCCGTCACTGGCCGCTATCGCCATGGCACTGCCGCCCAACAGCAGGGCGGCTGCCACTGTCTTCAAAGCACTCATGTCAACCTCGACCGCGACGGCCAAAGAAGAACGAAACAATGAACATCACCAGGAACACGACAAAGAGAATCTTGGCGATACCCGTGGCGGTGCCCGCGATACCACCGAAGCCCAATACGGCGGCGATGATGGCTATGATCAAGAATGTGATTGCCCAGCTCAACATGGTGATTCTCCTTACGCATCTATTAAGTGGTGCTGCGGTTCCCGACGCATCAATTGCGCCGGTGTAATGCCTAGAACACCCAACGCTCCTGATGGCGTACTTCACCCACAGGTAATGCCTGATCGACATCCATCATGCGCATTGGGGTGCTGTCGGGCTGATTGATCCCCACAGCGCTGAAATGTGTCTGGGTCGGATGCTGAATCGGCTGCAGTGGCGCCTCTTGCTGCTGGCTCAACTGCCAGAGCTGAAACTGCTGGCCGCCGATTAACGTGATCAACAGTGCCAAAACAGCAAACAAGCCTTGCTGAATGTGCAGAGGCGAGAGGCTCAAGCGAGCGGCACGTTGACGGTTCATCCTGGAGCTCCTCCCAATCGCGGGATTTGGTGACGGGCGTTGTTATTGAATGCCCTGGTTAACCAGACAATTGCAGCCTGCGTGCCAATTTTTTAGATGATTTAATTTCCTTATAAATCAATAACTTAATGACTTAATGAATTTCATTCCGGACGCAACCTGCACGATGGCGTCCGTACGGTCGTGCGTAATGCACGATCGCTTTGATCGCTGACGTAAAATTTATGGAATTGAGCGTGGGCGGCAGCTGTCAGAAATGGACGCAGGTGCTTGTCTGAAATCCGGATGTGCTTTAAAAGCCACGTAAAATCAGGCAGCTGACCGCTACCCATGATCAGAGCTACCCTGCCAAGGCAGTAATGGCTCAGAATCGACCATGCAACTTGCCCGACTTCTCCGGGACTAAACCAAGAACATTCTTAAAGGAGCGTAGGAAAATGGAATCCGCCACTGAGCATCAAGGCCGCATTCTTCTGGTGGACGACGAATCCGCCATCCTGCGTACTTTTCGTTATTGCCTCGAAGATGAAGGCTACAGCGTAGCCACCGCCACCAGTGCTACGCAGGCGGAGGCGTTGCTGCAACGGCAGGTCTTCGATTTGTGCTTTCTCGACCTGCGTCTGGGCGAAGACAATGGTCTGGATGTGCTGGCCCAAATGCGCGTTCAGGCACCCTGGATGCGCGTGGTAATAGTCACCGCGCATTCGGCTGTCGACACCGCCGTAGACGCCATTCAGGCTGGCGCGGCTGATTATCTGGTCAAACCGTGCAGCCCCGATCAACTGCGGCTGGCCACGGCCAAGCAGCTGGAGGTGCGACAGCTGTCTGCGCGACTGGAAGCCCTGGAAGGTGAAATTCGCAAACCCAAGGACGGCCTCGACTCTCACAGCCCTGCGATGAAAGTGGTACTCGAAACCGCACGCCAGGTCGCTACTACCGACGCCAATATTTTGATTCTCGGTGAGTCCGGCACCGGTAAGGGCGAGCTATCCCAGGCCATTCACGGCTGGAGCAAGCGCGCGAAAAAATCCTGCACAACGATCAACTGCCCCTCTCTTACCGCCGAACTCATGGAGAGCGAATTGTTCGGCCACAGCCGTGGCGCCTTCACCGGTGCCAGTGAAAGCACGCTCGGGCGAGTTAATCAGGCGGACGGCGGAACGCTGTTTCTTGACGAGATCGGTGACTTCCCGCTGATTTTGCAACCCAAGTTGCTGCGCTTCATTCAAGACAAGGAATATGAGCGAGTCGGCGACCCGGTCACCCGTCGCGCCGATGTTCGAATCCTCGCCGCCACCAACCAGAACCTTGAAGACATGGTTCGCGACGGTCGCTTCCGCGAGGACCTTCTTTATCGCCTGAACGTCATCACCCTGCACCTGCCGCCGTTGCGCGAACGCCGCGAGGATATCCTCACTCTGGCTGACCGCTTTCTGGCACGGTTCGTCAAGGAATACGCGCGCCCGGCTCGGGCCTTCAGTGATGAGGCACGGGAAGCACTGCTGAGCTATCGCTGGCCGGGTAATATCCGCGAACTGCGCAACGTGATCGAACGGGCGAGCATCATTTGTCCACAGGAGCGGGTCGAGATCAGCCACTTGGGCATGGCCGAGACACCCGCCAACAACGCACCGCGCATTGGCGCGGCACTGAGCCTGGACGAACTGGAAAAAGCCCACATCGGCGCAGTGCTTGCCACGGCCGACACCCTCGATCAAGCGGCGAAAACCCTCGGAATCGATGCCTCGACGCTGTATCGAAAACGCAAGCAGTACAATTTGTGAGCTACATCCGATGAAACTGGCGATGAAGTTGCGGACCCGGCTTTTCCTGAGTTTCTCCGCACTGATCACGGTAGCGTTGCTCGGGCTGCTGCTCGGACTGGTCAGCGTGATACAGATGGCCAGCAACCAGGAAGCGCTGCTGCGCAATAACTTCACCACCCTGGACATAGGTCTCAAGCTGCGTCAGGCCCTGGGCGATCAACTGATCATCATGCTTCGCGAGCAACCGGATTCCGCCGCCTTCGCGGCCTCGAAGCAGCATTACTTCGAGCTGCTGGAAGAAGGCATCGCCCAGGACCCTGCGCACGAGGATAGCGAATTCGGTTTCCGAAAAGCCAAGGCGGACTACCTGAGTTTCATACAGGCCTACGAAATGTCCCCCGACCCCTCGAATGCGCTCAACCGCAACGATGATCTGACCAACAAATTCAATGCGCTGCGCAACGGCCTGATCGCTGAACACAAGCGCGCACTCGCTACCATCAACGAAACGGAGCGCCTGGCCCGCGAACGCGCACTGCTGATTGCCGGCCTGTTGGGACTGGTGGGGCTGGCTGTACTGATCATCGGTTTCGTCACGGCTCACGCCATCTCCCGGCGATTTGGTGCGCCCATCGAGGCACTGGCCCAGGCTGCGGATAACATCGGACAGGGTAACTTCGATGTCACGCTGCCGATCTCGTCGGCGGTGGAGCTGAACCAGTTGACCCGGCGGTTCGGGATCATGGCCGAGGCATTGCGAGAACATCAGGCTACCAACGTCGATGAGCTGTTGGCGGGTCAGCAACGCTTGCAGTCCGTGCTCGACAGTATCGACGACGGCCTTCTGATGATCGACCGTCAGGGCCAGCTGGAACACCTTAACCCCGTGGCCCAGCGCCAATTGGGCTGGGACACCGATCGACTGGGTCAAGGACTGGGGGCCGCGCTGGGACGTCCCGAGCTCGATGAACAACTGCAACTGGTGTTGCGTGGCGGTACCCTGGAACGGGCACCGGAAGACTTGAGCATCGAAGTCGACGGCGAGTCGCGACTGCTGACATTCAGCCTGACCCCGGTCAGCCATACCCAGGGCCATATTCTCGGCGCGGTGATGGTGCTGCATGATGTAACCGAACAACGTGCCTTTGAACGGGTTCGCAGCGAGTTTGTATTGCGCGCGTCCCATGAACTGCGCACGCCAGTCACCGGCATGCACATGGCCTTTGGTCTGTTCCGCGAACGCGCGCACTTTCCCCAGGATTCCCGGGAAGCCGACCTGCTGGACACGGTGAATGAAGAAATGCAGCGTCTGATGCAACTGATCAATGACCTGCTGAACTTCTCCCGCTACCAGAATGGATTGCAGAAGCTCACCCTGGCACCCTGTTCCATCGAGGATTTGCTGGAACAGGCCCGCGCACGCTTTACCGAGGTGGCCGAGCAGAAAGAAATCGATCTATTACTCGAACTGCTGGAGCCATTGCCGCGATTGCAGGCCGATCAGCCGCAACTTGAACGAGTGCTCGACAACCTGATCGACAATGCGTTGCGCCATACGGGCCCAGGCGGGCGAATCCGACTGCACGCCCGGCGCCATGGTGACCGGGTAATCATCAGCGTCGAGGACAACGGCGAAGGTATTGCCTACGGTCAGCAAGGCCGCATCTTTGAACCGTTCGTTCAGGTCGGGCGCAAGAAGGGCGGGGCCGGACTCGGCCTGGCATTGTGCAAGGAAATCGTGCAATTGCACGGCGGACGCATGGGCGTGTATTCACGTCCGGGGCAAGGTACCCAGTTCTACATGGCGCTGACGGTGTAAAGCGATTTCACGCCTCATCCTCTACGCGTCGACCGGCCCGTCGGCGCCCCCGCGTGATCAGTTCGATAAACTGCACCGCACTCAGCGCATGGGCGAACAGCCAGCCTTGACCGAATTTCACCCCTTCGCTGCTCAGGAGTGCGGCCTGGGACTCAAGCTCGATACCTTCGGCAATCACCTTCAGGTGCAATGACTGCGCCATGTGAATGATATGGGGAGCCACACCGCTGCTGGCAGCATCATGACCCAGAGCATCGATAAACGCCTTGTCGATTTTCAGGCAATCCACCGGCAGCGTTTGCAGGTAGGCAAGACTGCAATAGCCGGTGCCAAAGTCATCGATCAGCACCTGGTGCCCGACGTCCCGCAAGGCCTGCAGGTTTTCCCGGGCCACCACCACATCAATCAAACCGCGTTCGGTCACTTCAAAAGCAATTTGCCTCGCCGCAACCCGGTGCAGGGTCAGAAGACGCGCCATTACCTGGCCGATCCGCGGCACCATCACATCACACGCGGCAAGATTCACCGAGATGTACAGTTGAGGGTTGGCGCGCAGTAACTGCCCGAGTTGCTCCAGCAGGCGCTGCAGAACGAAGTCTGTCATCTGGCGAATCTGCCCGGAATTTTCCGCCATCGGGATAAACAGATCAGGACTGGTCAGGCTACCGTCCGGCCGCCGCCAGCGCAGCAAGGCTTCGGCTCCCACGCAGTTGCGGCTGTCGAGGTCGAAGATAGGTTGGTACAGCACCTGCAATTCGCCTCGACGAATGGCACCCGTCAACTCGGCGTCCAGCGATTGCCGCTGACAGGCCAGCAGATACACCAGGAAACCCACAAAAATACCCAGCGTCAGGCTCGCCGGCACCAGCCACCACCAGACCGCTGGAATATGCAGGCCGGTGCGCGGGGTGATCAACACCAATTGATATTCCGGGTTGTCCGTGGGCATACGGTAAATCAGACGAGTCTGAGTAACTTGCAGCGCATCACGTTTTTTCGGTGGCCATGCTTCGGTCGGCGGCCAGACCTGTGAGACACCCAGGACCGGAATCGCCCGTTTGCCATGGTCGAGCACCACCAAAAGGCTGCTACCCGGCGACAGATCGACCATATCGGTCAGATGCCCGCGCGATGTTGCTACCCTGAAATTGCCCCGCCCGAGCATCAGCGCCGCGCGGTTTTCATCAGGTTCGGTGGTGGTATTGAGCCAATAGCTGTAGGTGGGGCCCTGAATATCCGGCGCGCGTATCAGCGACAGCCCTTCCTGTCGGGGCCGATTGGAACAGATCCGCGAATCGTCCATGTACGCAGCTTCGTAGACGAAGCGGTAATTGAAACTGACCTGCTGCAACGTCGCGATCATTTCATAGTCGCAGGCTCGCAGCGGCTGTGCCTCAAGATCATCGAGGCTTTCACGCAGTTGTCCGAAAAGCTGCTCCAGGCGGGCGAGGAATCGCTCGCCCTGGGCATTCATTTCCAGGCTTTCATTCTGTTCCACCTGATGCATGGCGACGAACAGGCTGCCGGTCATCAATAACGTTGCGCTCACGGCAGCAGCCAGCAGCCCCAGAAACCAGGGGCGATAGAACCAGCTACGGAAGGTTTCTCGAGCAGCAGTCATCATGGAATATCCGATGGATTACCAATGAGTTATAGCTGCTGATGGAGAAAACGCCCGAACCGTCCGGCGGGCGTCATTATTTTGTCTGGTTCAACACCAGTAACAAGGCCGCGGTTTGCGCATCCGGAGTACCGTCGAAGCGGGAAGGGCGGAAATGCATCTGGAATGCCGCGATCACATGACGCGTTGCTACATCCAGCTCACCGGTTTGCGGCGTGGCATAACCCAACCGTGCCAATTGCGCCTGAAACCAGCTGACGCTCGGCAATCGGTCGGCGAACTGCATCTGCTGACGTGCAACCGCCTGTTCATTCGGCCAGATGCCCATGCCTTCGGCAGCCAGACGCTTCCAGGGGAACAAGGGGCCCGGGTCAAGCTTGCGCAGCGGCGCGATATCGCTGTGACCGATAATATTGCGAGGGCTGATGTTGTAGCGCTTGCTGATGTCTTTGAGCAGTACGATCAAGGACTGCACCTGATCTTCGGTGTACGGATACCAAACGCGCCCCGTCGGAGTGTCGGTGAAGCCCGGATTGACGATTTCGATGCCGATGGAGCTGGAGTTCAGCCAGGTACGCCCATCCCATTCACTTTCCCCCGCGTGCCACGACCGCAGGTTTTCGTCCATCAGCTTGTAGATGGTTGCCCCCTTGTCGTCACCGATCAGGTAGTGGCTGCTGACTTCACCATGGGTCAACAACTGCAGCGAGCGCTCCAGTGAGGCACTGGTGTAGTGGACCACCACAAACTGAATGCGGCTGTCGTGATTGGCCGAAGCATGACTGGTGTCGAACCGGGGGCCACTGGCACAGCCGGCGAGAAGTATCAGCGATAGGATTAGAGCGAAATATTTCATGGCTGAAGGTGATGCACGCAAGTCAATAATGCAACAGTGTAACGTACTGCCTTGGATGCGGATGGCAATCGCCTTGAATTAAACCAAATGAAACGATTGGCGATCAGCCCGGCTCCACCCGGTTACGACCGGCATTTTTTGCACGGTACAGTGCCTGATCGGCTCTTTTAAGCACTTGATCGCTGTGCTCACCGGATCTGAATGCGGTCATTCCGCTGGAAATGGTGACGGTCACCGGTTCGCCCTTGAAATGAAACGGGCAGGCCTCTATCGCGGCGCGCAGACTTTCCAGCAACTTCAGGCCCGCCGCCGGCACGGTGGACGGCATCAGCAGTACAAACTCCTCTCCGCCGAACCGGGCAATGAAATCTGTTCTGCGCAGGCGCTTGCGCAACACACTGGCGATAATTTTCAACACTTTGTCGCCGGCCAGGTGCCCATAGTTGTCGTTGATGCGTTTGAAATGATCGAGGTCGAGCATGGCCAGCAGCAGCGTATCGCCTTGTTGCTGCCATTGGCTGATTTCATGATCCAGTCGCTCACTCCAGGCGGCCCGGTTGGGCAAGCCGGTCAAGGGGTCCACCAAGGCCTTCTGGCGCTGTTCTTCAAGGTGCTCGCGGTAACCCTGTGCCTCCTGCTCCATGTGAGCGACACGCTCCGCCAGGCCGTGCAGACGCGCCGCAACTTCCTGCTCGCGCTCGTCACGCTGCTTCTGATGTTGGTCCATGGTTCCAAGCAGGCCTTCGAGATGGTTCTCAAGCACACGCTTGAGATCGTCCAGGTCGGCTGCCTCTTGCATGCTGCTCTGCAAACCGTCGACCTGCTCGCGGATCTGCGTGTCCATCGCGCGCGCGGCCGAATGGTTCTCGGCGTGGCCGGCTGTGGCTGCCTGCAAATTGCTCTGGAACGACTCCAGGCGCTCGTTCAGCCGCTGCAGATAGGCTTCGAACTCATGTTGGCCACTGTCAGTGATGGCCAGCATCAGGGTGGCGAAATCGTCGAGTATGGGTAGTAATTCGTACCAGTTCATCCCGTTTTTCAAGCGATAACGCATCGCCTCGGCTTGCGGACGATGGCGCTCGGGTAGCGTCAGGTCGTCGAGCAGTCCCAGCAATGTTTCTTCGATGTGAAGTGCTACCGAGCTGTAGGAAGGCTCGGGGGAATCCGGGAGGGAATAATGAAAATCGGGGTCTGGATGCTCCGGATCGACGGCGGTTATCTTCTCCAGGACCGGCGCTGGCATCAGCAAGCTTGACGGGAGAACTGCCGGCGTCAATTCGTCAGGATTGATTTCCTGCTCGCGAACAGTGGGCGCGTCGATACTGGAGGCCTGCAACCCGGTGGCCTCGGCCACCGCCAAAGCGGCCATTGCCGACTCAACGCGCGCAGGTGGTGGAGCGACATGGTCCACTGCTGCGTCGGTTAGCGCGCCAGCCGCAGTTGCAACGGTTTGTGGGGCCTTGGCCGCGACCGTTTCGGTGGCTTCCTCCAATTGCTGGTGGCCGAACAACCGTTGCAATAAACCAGGCCGACCGGGTTCTGTCGGGGTTTCCAGTTGACTCAAGGCCTTGCCCTGCAAGCCGCTCAGCTCACTTAACAGTAACGGGATCTCGCGCGCGTGGCCGACCCTGGCGCCCAGTTGTTTGGCGAAACCCTTGAGCGGTCGACTCACTTCCCGTGGCAGGGGCAATTTCTGCAGCTGTGTGACCAGTGCTGTCAGGGCGGCGCTGGTCTGATTGATCCGGGTTTCGCGACGCTGCTCGGAATCGAGTACGGCTTTTTCCAGACGCGGGATAAGGGCGGCAAGACCGGCGTCCATGTCATCGGTGCGCACGACTTCACGCATTTCCTTCATGCATAGATCAACGGCACGATCGGTACCCTCCGCCGCCAGGGTGCTGCGCACCAGGCCACGACGCAACAAGTCGAGCCGTGCGTCCCATCGACGCTCGAGCTTTTCCTGTTGTTCAATGCTTTTGAGGTATTTCTCTTTCCAGCGCTGTGCGTCGTCACTCATTCATCGGATCCGCGAAGGGCAGGGCTCAACGCGGGCAATGCATCGGCCGTGAGTGAACCCGGCAGACGAATCTCTACCGCGACCGGCAGGTGATCGGAAATGGGCTGGGCCAGCACCTCGACCTTCTCCAGGGTCAGGCTCGGGCTCAACAGGATATGGTCAAGGCATCGCTGGGGCCGCCAGCTTGGGAACGTCGCTTCCAGTTGCGGGGCGAGCAGTCCAAGGTCGCGTAGAGGTGAATGTTGCAGCAGATCGCTGGCGTGGGTGTTCATGTCGCCCATGAGCACCTGATGCTTGTAGCCGCCAATCAACTCGCGGATGTACGCCAGTTGCAGGCTGCGGGCACGGGCTCCGAGCGCAAGGTGCATCATGACTACCACCAGCGCTTCAGGGCCCTCGCCAAAGCGCACCAGAATGGCCCCGCGACCTTTTGGACCGGGCAACGGATGGTCCTCGATCGCCCAGGGGCGCAGACGGCTGAGCACGCCATTGCTGTGCTGGCCAAGACGGCCGAGATTGCGATTGAGCTGCTGATACCAGTAAGGAAAGGCCCCGAGCTGAGCCAGGTGCTCGACTTGATTGACGTAGCCGGAACGCAGGCTGCCGCCGTCGGCTTCCTGCAAGGCAACCAGGTCGAAGTCGCCCAGCAGACTGCCGATTTTCTGCAAGTTGTCGGAACGCCCGGTGTGCGGCAGCAGATGCTGCCAGCCCCGGGTCAGGTAATGCCGATACCGCTCTGTGCTGATGCCTACCTGAATATTGAAGCTGAGCAGGCGCAGCCGGCTATCAGCCGGCAAACCTGTCGACTCCAGGTGATGCTCGTTGACCCGCGGATCATGCAGGCCTACAACGCGTTCAGTGCCCCAGCGGCGCATGGCAGCAGTTCGCTTAGTTAGCAGCAGCCTTGGCAGCCGCTCGCTCTTTGTCGATCAGTTTATCGGCCAGTTGCAGAGCTTGTTCGGCGCCCCCGGCAGAACCCACGTCAAAGCGGTACTTGCCGTTGACGATCAAGGTTGGCACACCAGTGATTTCGTACTTTTTGGCAAGGTCAGTGGCCTTGACGATCTGGCCCTTGATGGCGAAAGAGTCAAAGGTCGCCAGGAACTTTTCCTTGTCGACGCCCTGGGTAGCCAGGAAGTCTGCCATGTCATTTTTGTCGGTCAGCTTTTTGTGTTCTTTCTGGATCGCTTCGAATACCGCAGTGTGAACCTTGTGCTCAACGCCCATGGCCTCCAGGGTCAGGAACATCTGGCCGTGCGCGTTCCACGGACCGCCGAACATGGCCGGAATACGCACGAAGTTCACGTCCGAAGGCAGTTTCTCGACCCATGGGTTGATCACCGGCTCAAAGGAGTAGCAGTGCGGGCAACCGTACCAGAACAGCTCTACCACCTCGATCTTGCCAGGTACTGCCACCGGAACCGGATTGCTCAGTTCGACATAAGGTGCAGCGGGGGTTTCAGCGGCCTGGGCAGTCATGCCGAACAGGCTGGCAGCGACAAATGCGGCGCTGATGATCAGATTACGCATGCTTTACTCCTGGACAAATTTTATGGCCTCGCGCGGCCTGTTTTCAGACAGGCCGGGGCGGGCTGAGTTCTGTAGTGTAACGGTAGCGGCCACAAAAAAGGGCGGCCAAAGCCACCCTTTTTATACTTGCTGTGACGGATTAATCGAGCGTTAACGTTGCAAGAAATATCCGCCCCGTTCAACGCCCGATCCGCCGGCCTCAGTGCAGGCCTTGAATGTAGCTCGATACCGCCGCGATATCTTCGTCGCTCAGTCGCTTGGCGATGGTCTGCATGGTTTTGGCGTCACCATCGTTGGTGCGACCACCTTCTTCCTTGCGGAAGTCGGTCAGCTGCTTGGCGATGTATTGAGCGTGCTGGCCACCCAAATGCGGGAAGCCGGCGGCAGCGTTACCCGCGCCATTAGGCGAGTGGCAGCCGGTGCAGGCTGGCAGGCCCTTGGCCAGGTCACCACCACGGAACAGGGCTTCACCGCGAGACACCACTTTCGGATCGGCTGCACCGACGCTGCCATTCTGGCTGGCGAAGTAGGCGGAGATATCCGCCAGGTCCTGATCGCTCAGGTTGGTCAGCAGGCCGGTCATTTCCAGAACGGTGCGCTTGCCCGACTTGATGTCGTGCAATTGCTTGGTCAGGTAGCGTTCACCCTGACCCGCCAGCTTCGGAAAGTTTGGCGCCATGCTGTTGCCATCCGGGCCGTGGCAGGCGCCACATACGGCGGCTTTTGCCTGGCCGGCGGCTTTGTCACCAGGTTTTACTGGCTCACCTGCAGCATGGGCCATGCCGGAGATGCCCACGGTCAACAGCAGACTCACGATCAATTTCTTCATCAGCTAATCCAACTACGGCTAAGGGTTAAGAGTTATGGGCCGGGCTTACTCGCTCATCCAGTGGATGATGGCTTGGTAATCCTCGGCACTGCAGTCCATGCACAAACCACGCGGCGGCATCGCCTTGAAACCCTGGGTCACGTGTTGCACCAGCGTCTCCATACCTTTCGCCAACCTCGGCGTCCAAGCTTCCTGATCGCCTTTTTTCGGCGCCATGGGTAGTTGGCCGGAATGACAGGCTCCACAAACACGGTTGTACACAGCTTCCGGATCCTGTGTAGCCTGAGCGCTGTAAAGCGGCATCAAGACACCGGCAGCTAGCAGCCATTTCGTCATAAAACGACCTTTTCAGGGTAGAGAGCGTGCTGCGTTCTGGTGCGCAATCAAGGTCTGTCGCTCTCGTGAACTTCATCCTACGCTGGGACAAAGCGCACACAAAATCTGCGGCATTATATACTGGCGTCACTGAAACGGAAGCGACACCGCTTGCCGCACCTATTCCTGGCGCCGCCCACATCGGAAATCCCATGCAACTCAAGAATCCCATCCTCGGTCTGTGCCAACAGTCCACCTTCATGCTCAGCGCCGCCAAAGTCGACCAATGTCCGGATGACGAGGGCTTTGAAGTCGCCTTCGCCGGGCGTTCCAACGCTGGCAAGTCGAGTGCCTTGAACACCCTGACCCACGCCAGCCTGGCGCGAACCTCGAAAACCCCGGGGCGCACGCAACTGTTGAATTTCTTCAAGCTAGACGATGAACGCCGTCTGGTCGACCTTCCGGGCTACGGTTATGCAAAAGTTCCGATTCCGCTCAAGCAACATTGGCAGCGTCACCTCGAAGCTTATCTGGGTGGCCGCGAGAGTTTGAAGGGTCTGATTCTGATGATGGACATCCGTCATCCAATGACCGACTTCGACCTGCTGATGCTCGACTGGGCCGTGGCCGCAGGCATGCCGATGCACATTCTGCTGACCAAAGCGGACAAACTGACCTACGGCGCAGCCAAGAATACGCTGCTCAAGGTTCAGTCCGAGATCCGCAAGGGCTGGGGCGACAGCGTGACGATTCAGCTGTTTTCGGCGCCCAAACGCCTGGGCCTGGAAGATGCCTACACGGTATTGGCGGGCTGGATGGAACTGGCGGACAAGGGTGCCGAGGTAGAGCCTCAGTAAGCTGCAAAAACTGCCTGAGATGCGCTCGGGCAGTTTTCTGCGGGCAAAAAAAACCCCGGACTTCATATGGGGAGGGAGAAGTTCCGGGGTTCAAGCTCTAGACCGTTAGGGCGGGGTCCAGATATCTGCCAACACTTAACACAACATAGGAGCATTGAAGGGCTTCACCAGCCATTCAGTAAATCTGACTGGTGAATTGCCAGATTAGTTCAGATTTTTTTCCAATGGGTTTGGAATAACCTGAAAAACGATCGGGACTAAATGCTCCAAACCCCGCTGCCGCGGCACTATGCCGCAGCCAAAACGATGCTGATATGCCCCCTGCAGGAGCGTAATGCTGTTCACTTAAGCGGGGCAATACACCTTGTGGCGAGGGGGCTTGCCGGAACGCCGCATCGCCCCGTTGGGCCGCGAAGCGGCCCCAAAACCTGCCACCGAGGCGTACCAGATACACCGTGTGCAATGGTTTTACGACTGCTTCGCAGCCGAACGGGGCGATGCGGCGTTCCGACAAGCCCCCTCGCCACATGTGTGTGCCCAGCTTAAGTGAACAGCATTCCCCTGTAGGAGCGAGCCTCCGGGCGGCGTTCCGACGAAAGGCGTTTACGATAACGCGGGGCCTCTGACTTCCATCGGCGCTCTCGGGTTCTTCGCGAGCGTGCTCGCTCCTACAGGGGGGCAACAGGTTTAGTGAGCCTCGTCCCAGTTGTTGCCGACGCCCACTTCCACCAGCAGCGGAACATCCAGCTTCACCGCTTCGCTCATGTGCAGGCGAATTTCTTCCCGAACCTGATCGACCAGATCTTCACGGACTTCAAGCACCAGTTCGTCGTGCACCTGGAGGATGACTTTGGCATCGAGGCCTGAGGTTGTCAGCCAGTTATCCACCGCAACCATGGCTTTCTTGATGATGTCGGCGGCAGTGCCCTGCATCGGCGCGTTGATCGCCGTACGTTCGGCACCTTTGCGCAGGGCCGGGTTTTTCGCGTTGATCTCGGGCAGGTACAGGCGACGGCCGAAGATGGTTTCTACAAAGCCTTGCTCGGCCGCCTGAGTCCGCGTGCGCTCCATATACGCCAGAACGCCCGGGTAGCGGGCGAAGTAGCGGTCAATGTAGGCCTGGGACTGCTTGCGGTCGACACCAATCTGCTTGGCCAGGCCGAATGCGCTCATGCCGTAGATCAAACCGAAGTTGATCGCCTTGGCGCTGCGGCGCTGGTCGGTAGTGACATCAGCCAGCTCGACGCCGAAGACTTCGGCAGCGGTGGCCTTGTGCACGTCCAGGTCGTTGCGGAAGGCGTGCAGCAAACCCTCGTCCTTGGCCAGATGCGCCATGATCCGCAGTTCAATTTGCGAGTAATCCGCCGCCAGTAGCTTGTAGCCCTTGGGCGCGACGAACGCCTGACGGATCCGGCGGCCTTCGGCGGTGCGGATCGGAATGTTCTGCAGGTTCGGATCGCTGGACGACAGGCGCCCGGTCGCTGCCACGGCCTGGTGATACGAAGTGTGGATGCGCCCGGTTCGCGGGTTGATCTGCTCCGGCAAACGATCGGTGTAGGTGCTTTTCAACTTGCTCATCGAGCGGTACTGCATCAGCACCTTGGGCAGCGGAAAGTCCTGCTCGGCCAGCTCCGCCAGCACGGCTTCGGCAGTGGAGGCCTGGCCCTTGGCGGTTTTGCTGAGGATCGGCATGCCGAGCTTTTCGTACAGGATCACACCCAATTGCTTCGGTGAACCGAGGTTGAACTCCTCGCCGGCAATGGCGAACGCCTCACGCTCCAGTGCGACCAACTTGTCGCCCAGCTCAACGCTTTGAATGCCCAGCAGGTTGGCGTCGACCAGCGCACCCTGGCGTTCGATGCGCGCCAGCACCGGCACCAGCGGCATTTCGATTTCGTTCAATACCTTGCTCAGGCTCGGGATGGCGTTGAGCTTCTCCTGCAGGGTCTGATGCAGACGCAGCGTTACATCAGCGTCTTCGGCAGCGTAGGGTCCGGCCAGTTCCAGAGAGATCTGGTCGAAGGTCAACTGCTTGGCGCCTTTACCGGCGATGTCCTGAAAGCTGGTGGTGGTGTGATTCAGGTACTTGAGCGCCAGGCTGTCCATGTCATGGCGGGTCGCCGTGGAATCCAGCACATAGGATTCAAGCATGGTGTCGAAGGCGATGCCTTGCACCGTGATCCCGCAGCTCTGGTCGCCACCAATGGCGCAGTTGGCCAGGATGTTCATGTCGAACTTGGCGTGCTGGCCGACCTTTAGCTTGTTCGGGTCTTCCAGGATCGGTTTGAGTGCACGCAGCACAGTGTCGCGATCCAGCTGCTCCGGCACGCCCATGTAGGAATGGGTCAACGGGATGTAGGCCGCTTCATTGGCCTGTACCGCAAAGGACAGCCCGACCAGTTGCGCCTGCTGTGCGTCGATGCCGGTGGTCTCGGTATCGAAGGCAAACAACTTGGCGTCGTTGAGTTTCTTCAGCCACAGGTCGAAATCCGCCTGGGTCAGGATGGTGCTGTATTTGAGCTCGGTCTCGGCGACTGTTTCTTCGACCACGGGTGCAATGACCTCCTGGCCGGAGCGCTTGGCATCGCGCTGGTTCTCGTCGAACCAGCTCTTGAACTCCAGCAGGGTATACAGCTCGGCCAGCTTGTCGTGGTCTGGCTTGCCCATTTGCAGGTCGTCGAGGCCGACTTCCAGCGGCACGTCGACCTTGATGGTCGCCAGCTGATAGGAGAGAAACGCCATCTCTCTGTGCTCTTCGAGCTTGGCCGGCAGGGTCTTGGCACCACGAATAGGCAGGGTCGGCACGATGTCGAGCTGCGCGTAAAGCTCGGTCAGACCGCCGTTCACGCCAACCAGCAGGCCGGAAGCGGTTTTCGGGCCGATACCCGGAACGCCCGGAATGTTGTCGGAAGAGTCGCCCATGAGTGCCAGATAATCGATGATCTGCTCGGGAGCGACGCCGAATTTCTCCTTCACGCCCTCTACGTCCATGCTGCTACCGGTCATGGTATTGACCAAAGTAATGTGGCGATCGACCAGTTGCGCCATGTCCTTGTCGCCGGTGGAGATGATTACAGGGCGATCGGCCGCGGCGCTGCTGCGGGCCAGGGTGCCGATCACGTCATCAGCCTCCACGCCTTCGACGCACAGCAGCGGGAAACCCAAGGCGATCACGCTCTGGTGCAACGGCTCGATCTGCACACGCATGTCGTCCGGCATGCTCGGGCGGTTGGCTTTGTATTCGGCGAACATCTCGTCGCGGAAAGTCCCGCCCTTGGCGTCGAACACCACGGCGAACGGACTGTCCGGGTACTGCTTGCGCAGACTCTTGAGCATGTTCAGTACGCCCTTGACCGCACCGGTCGGCAGGCCTTTGGAGGTGGTCAGCGGTGGCAGCGCGTGAAAGGCGCGGTACAGGTAAGACGAACCGTCCACCAGGACGAGGGGGGCTTGGCTCATGAGCAGGATCAACCTTTTCGGCGGGTCCGGCGCTAGAATAGCGGGACCGTTGACGACAAAGGGACAAGGTTATCATGCGTACACTAAATCGCTTCCTGCTGGTCAGTTTGATTGCGGTTGCACCATTGGCTGCGATCGCGGCGGATGACGCGCCGTCACCGGAGCCGGATGTAACCATTCGCACCGAAGGCGACAAAACGATCAAGGAATACCGCCAGAATGGCTTCCTGTATGCCATTCAGGTCACACCGAAGGGCGGCAAGCCGTACTTTCTGGTGCGCGCCGATGGATCGGACGGTAACTTCATCCGCTCGGATCAGCCGGATATGCTGATTCCGTCGTGGAAAATCTTTGAGTGGAAGTAGTTTCTTAATTTCAATTGGCGCCTGCTCAAGAGCGGCGCCCGTACTGGCAGTTAAAACATGTCTGTGTTCACCCCCCTGGCTCGGCCCGAGCTGGAAGCTTTTCTCGCCCCTTATGGCCTCGGCCGCCTGCTTGATTTCCAGGGGATTGCCGCCGGTAGCGAAAACACCAATTTCTTCATCAGCCTGGAGCAGGGCGAATTCGTCCTGACCCTGGTCGAGCGTGGCCCGGTCCAGGAAATGCCGTTCTTCATCGAACTGCTCGATGTGCTGCACGACGCCGACCTGCCGGTGCCTTATGCCTTGCGCACTACAGACGGCGTGGCCTTGCGCGAACTGGCCGGCAAGCCTGCGCTATTGCAGCCGCGCCTGGCCGGCAAGCACATCAAGCAAGCGAACGCGCAACATTGTGTCCAGGTCGGTGAACTGCTTGCTCACCTGCACCTGGCAACCCGGGCGAACATGATCAAGCGCAAGACCGATCGCGGCCTGGACTGGATGCTCGAAGAGGGCACGCAGTTCTTGTCGCATCTGGAGGCCGGGCAAAGTGATTTGCTGAAACGGGCACTGGACGAGATCGCACAGCAGAAGGAAAAAATTCTGGCACTGCCGCGAGCCAATATCCACGCAGACCTGTTCCGCGACAACGCCATGTTCGAAGGCACCCACCTGACCGGGTTGATCGACTTCTACAACGCCTGTTCAGGACCGATGCTCTACGACGTGGCAATTGCCTTGAACGACTGGTGCTCGGACGACGACGGGTTGATCGACGGGCCGCGAGCGCGTGCCTTGCTCGGCGCTTATGCGGCATTGCGCCCGTTTACCGCTGCTGAAGCCGAGTTGTGGCCGACGATGTTGCGGGTGGCTTGCGTGCGGTTCTGGTTGTCACGGCTGATCGCAGCGGAGTCTTTTGCCGGCCAGGACGTGCTGATTCACGATCCGATGGAGTTTCAGCTGCGGTTGGCGCAGCGGCAGACAGTTAACACTCCGTTGCCGTTCGCCCTCTAGATTGAAGCGAGGGGGGCTGCCTGTGGTGAGGGGCTTGCCTGTGCCAAGTTCATTTGTGCCAAAGTTCATCTGTGGCGAGGGGGCTTGCCCCCGTTGGGCTGCGCAGCAGCCCCCCCAATTTACCAGTCAGGTACATCGCATGGGGAGCGCTTCGCACTCCAACGGGGGGCAAGCCCCCTCGCCACAGGCAAGCCCCCTAGCCACAGGCAAGCCCGCCTCGCCACAGGCATGCGCCTTGGCCACAGGCAACCCCCTTGCCACAGGTATTGAGCCAGTTACAACGACTCCAGGCACCCCGCCAAATCATTCCCCAGCTTCTCCAGCACCTGCTCATAGCCCTGAGCAGTCGCCGGTGTGTACCCACCCAACGCATCCAGTTCCGCCAGTTTTACCGGCAACCCCGCCACCAGGGTTTGCGCCAGGCGTGGGCGCAGCGGCGGTTCGCTGAACACGCAGGTTTTGCCGACTTCCTGCAATCGCGTGCGCATCGCCGCGACATGTTGGGCGCCGGGCTGCACTTCCGCTGCAACGCTGAATACGCCCGCGTGCTTGAGGCCATAGGCATCTTCGAAGTAATCGAAGGCTTCGTGGAAGACGAAGTAGGGCTTGCCTTGAATACGTGCCAGACGCTTCTTCAAGCGCTGATCCAGGGCATCGAGGCGCTCGTCGAATGCCTTCAGGTTGCTTTGATAACGCCCGGCGTTGTCAGGATCGGCGGCACTCAGGTCCGCAGCCATTTTGGCAGCGATGACCCTGGCGTTGGTTGGTGACAACCACAAATGCGCATCCAGACTGCCCGGGCGATGATCGTGATCATGTTCATCGGCTTCTTCGGCATGGGAGTGGTTATCTTCGGTGAAATGGCGCAATTGCAGGCCCGGCAGGTCCTGCACGGCGACGCTGGGCAAGGTTCGACCATTAAGTACACGGGGCAGGAAACCTTCCATGTCCGGACCGATCCAGTACAACAGATCCACCGACTGCACTTTGCGTACGTCGGAAGGGCGCAAGGCATAGTTATGCGGCGAAGCACCGGGCGGCAGCAATACTTCCGGAGTGACCACTCCGTCCTGCACCGCTGCTGCAATCAATTGCAGGGGTTTGATGCTGGTGAGCACTTTGACTTCGGCCTGGACCGTGCCGATCAACAGAAAACTGGCGATAAATGCGACAAAAACTGAAAAAAGTCGGGACACGATGACCACTCGATGAGGCGAGAACGAGTAACATAATAACGTCTCTCACAAATCCCGTCGCCGCTCATGCCTAAAACACCGATTGCCAGCCGTCCCCACGACCACTCTCATTGCGTTCACAGCGCTTTGTCCGAGGCCGATGCCCTGTGCTTACGGCAAGGGTTGCGTCTGACTGCCTTGCGTCGGCGGGTGCTGGAGCTCGTGTGGCAGAGCCACAAGCCCTTGGGGGCGTACGACATTCTCGCAGTCCTCAGCGAGCAAGATGGTCGTCGCGCCGCGCCGCCGACGGTGTATCGAGCTCTGGATTTCCTCCTGGAGAACGGCCTTGTGCACCGGATTTCCTCACTTAACGCTTTCGTCGGCTGCAATCACCCGGGACACGCCCATCAGGGCCAGTTCCTGATTTGCCGCGAATGCCATGCCGCTATCGAGCTCGAACAGAAGTCGATCAGCGACACGATCATCATCAGCGCCCAGGATGTCGGGTTCATCGTCGAACGCCAGACCGTCGAAGTGGTCGGGCTCTGCTCGGGTTGCCAGGGGGTTTGATGAGCAACACTTTGATCCGCCTTGAGCAGGTTACTGTCACGTTCGCCGGGCAAAATGTGCTGGACAACATCGAGCTGAGTGTCGAGCCAGGGCAGATCGTGACCCTGATCGGCCCCAATGGCGCCGGCAAGACCACCCTGGTGCGCGCCGTGCTCGGCCTGCTGAAACCCGACAGTGGCAGTGTCTGGCGCAAGCCGAAACTGCGGGTTGGCTACATGCCGCAAAAACTCCACGTCGATCCGACCCTGCCACTGTCTGTACTGCGCTTCCTGCGCCTGGTACCCGGCGTGGACCGAGCAATGGCCCTGGCGGCACTCAACGAGGTCGGCGCCGAGCAGGTCATCGACAGCCCGGTGCAGAGCGTCTCCGGTGGCGAAATGCAGCGGGTGTTGCTGGCCCGCGCCTTGTTGCGCGAGCCGCAACTGCTGGTGCTCGACGAGCCGGTACAAGGTGTCGACGTTGCAGGGCAGGCCGAGCTGTACAGCCTGATCACCCGTCTTCGAGACCGTCACGGTTGCGGTGTGTTGATGGTTTCCCATGACCTGCACCTGGTCATGAGCACCACAGACCAGGTGGTGTGCCTGAATCGTCACGTCTGCTGCTCCGGGCATCCCGAGCAAGTCAGCGGTGACCCGGCTTTCGTCGAGCTGTTCGGCAAGAACGCGCAAAGCCTGGCGATCTATCACCACCACCACGACCACGCCCACGACCTGCACGGCTCGGTGGTCAAGGCGCCCGCGTCGGGCCATACCCATGTTCACGGAGATAGCTGCAAGCATGGCTGATTTTCTGCTGTACGCCCTGCTTGCAGGCCTGGCTCTGGCGGTTGTCGCAGGTCCCCTGGGTTCCTTTGTGGTCTGGCGACGCATGGCCTATTTCGGCGATACACTGTCCCATGCCGCGCTGCTCGGTGTGGCACTGGGTTTCCTGCTGGATGTCAGCCCGACCGTCGCGGTCACCGTAGGCTGCCTGCTGCTGGCCGTCTTGCTGGTGACCCTGCAACAGCGTCAACCGCTGGCGTCCGACACGCTCTTGGGAATTCTCGCACCCAGCACGCTCTCTTTGGGCCTGGTGGTACTAAGCTTCATGCACGAAGTGCGGATCGACCTGATGGCCTACCTGTTCGGCGATTTGCTGGCGATCAGTCCGACTGACCTGGCCTGGATTCTCGGCGGCAGCGCAGCCGTTCTGGCGTTGCTGGTTACCTTGTGGCGGCCATTGCTGGCGATTACGGTGCACGAAGAGCTGGCCAGGGTCGAAGGTTTGCCGGTCGCGGCATTGCGCCTGGCCCTGATGCTGTTGATTGCAGTAGTCATTGCAGTGGCGATGAAAATCGTCGGTGTGCTGCTGATCACTTCGTTGCTGATCATTCCGGCGGCTGCGGCACAGCGTCATGCTCGCTCACCGGAGCAGATGGCACTGGGCGCGAGCCTGCTGGGCATACTCGCCGTGTGTGGCGGGCTGGCGTTGTCCTGGTTCAAGGACACCCCTGCCGGCCCCTCGATTGTGGTGGCGGCCGCTGCGCTGTTTCTGCTGAGTTTTGTTCTGCCCCGTCGAGGGGTGTAGACTTGCTCGTTTTTTGCGCAAATAGAGAGTCGCAGGAATGAAGTCGTCCGCTTCCCGTTATCTGCTCCTGGTTGCATTTTCCTTGCTGCTGGGCGCCTGCCAAAGCACGCCACCGGCGGCCACCCAGGCCATCGATGCGCGGGCCACGGCCATCACACAGCTTGAACAAAGCCTGGCCAGCGATGAACTGGCTACGGCCGAAGGTCAATTGGCGGCACTGCAAGCCGAATCGCCCAATGATCAGTCCCTGGAGCAATACCAGCGTCAACTGGCCGAAGCCTATCTGCGCCGCAGCCAGATAGTGCTGCAAAAAGGTGACGTCAACGCCGCCGCTACCGCCCTCAGCAGGGCCCGCGTCCTGATGCCCAAGGCTCCGGCCCTGACTGGTGGAGTCAATGGCGCCATTGCCGAGGCTCGCAAGGCCGAGCTGGACAAGGCTGAGGCCGCCCTCAAGGCTGCGGAAGCCATGCCCAAGGCAAAAGTTATCGACCCCTCAGCTGAAAGCACCACAGTGGCGCTGAATATCAGCGATATGGGCAAACTGCGTCGCCAACTGGATGCCATTGCCGCCGATGTGGTGAATTATCAGTGCGACGTGAGCATTCAGGCGCCGAGAACCGATGACTATCCGTGGCTGGCGAACCTGCTGACCAAGCGGGTGACGAAACTCGATCCTGATTTCGATCTGAAACTGGAGCGACAGATTCTGCGCAGTGTTCCCGCGCAGATGGTTCTGACCCCTCGCAAACCTTAAAAGCATCGCGGGCAAGCCCGCTCCTGCATTGGAACTGCATCGTTCACAGAACCTGTGTGGGAGCGGGCTTGCCCGCGAAGGCGCCCTACCTCTCAACCAAGATCCTCAGGCCGGAATCGCCTTGGCCTTCGCCTCCCTATCCCAAACCCGATGCTGCCCGATCGCGGCAAAAAACGGCTTGATCAGTTTGGTATCAACCCCAACGACCAACCCTGCATCTACCTCCAGCTTCAATACATCCAGCAACTGCTTCGCCTCACCGTGCAAGGCAATGGCTTTCAGATGCTTGTAGGCCTCCAGCAAGTAATGCAACGCCACGCCGTCAGCGCTCAGCGCCTTGATCGAAGCCGCCCCGCCAGGCACGAACACCGCATCGAACGCCACCGAAGGCATGCCTTCCATCGATGCGTCCACGGGCAATGCCTTGCCATCGGCGCTCGTCACCGGAGCGGAAGTCGGACCCAGCAACTTGGCATGCGCCCCTTCTGCCGCCAACGCCTTCTTCATTGCATCAATCGCTGCGCCATCCACACCATTGGCTGCCAGTATCGCCACCTTGCGGGTCTTGATATCGGCCGGCAGCAAATTGGCCTGGCTCAAGGCTGGCGAGCGATCCAGTGAGGTTTTACGTACTTCGACCGTCCCGGCCTTGGGCGCAGGCAAGCCGAGGTTCTGCGCCACACGCTTGGCCAGTTCCAGATCAATATTGGCGAGGATCTCATTCACTTCACGAGCGCGTATGGCCTCACGCTCGACCTTACCCAGCTCAAAGCTGTAGGCCGAGATGATGTGCTCCTGCTCGTGCTTGCTCATGCTGTGGAAAAACAGCCGCGCCTGGGAGAAGTGATCGCTGAACGACTCGCTGCGCTGGCGGATCTTGTTGGCGTCGATTCGCTCCGGGTAGCTCTCGAAACCACCATCCTGTGCTGCCGGTGGAGTTTCTTTGGGCCAGCCGCCATCGATGGAATTCGGCTCGTAGGAAGCCCGGCCCTTATCGATAGTCGTGCGGTGCAGGGCGTCCCGCTGACCGTTGTGGAACGGCGCTACCGGACGATTGATCGGGATTTCGTGAAAATTCGGCCCACCGAGTCGGCTGATTTGTGTATCGGTGTAAGAAAACAACCGCCCCTGGAGCAGGGGGTCATTGGAAAAATCGATCCCCGGCACGATATGCCCCGGGCAGAAAGCGACCTGCTCGGTTTCGGCGAAAAAGTTGTCCGGGTTACGGTTCAACACCATTTTGCCCAGCGGCGTGATGGGCACGATTTCTTCGGGAATGATTTTGGTCGGGTCGAGAATGTCGAAATCGAAGTCGTGTTCGTTTTCTTCTTCCACGACCTGCACGCCGAATTCCCACTCAGGATAGTCGCCGGTCTCGATCGACTCCCACAGATCACGGCGGTGGTAGTCGGTGTCTTTTCCCGCAAGCTTCTGTGCCTCATCCCACACCAGCGAGCAAGTACCTGCCGTTGGGCGCCAGTGGAATTTGACGAAGCGCGATTTGCCCTCGGCATTGATCAGGCGAAAGGTGTGCACGCCAAAACCCTGCATGCTGCGCAGGCTTTTCGGGATCGCCCGGTCGGACATCGCCCACATCACCATGTGCGCCGACTCCGGTACCAGCGAGACAAAGTCCCAGAAGGTGTCGTGGGCCGAACCGCCCGTTGGGATCTCATTGTGCGGCTCGGGTTTTACCGCGTGCACAAAGTCGGGGAACTTGATCGCATCCTGGATGAAGAACACCGGCATGTTGTTGCCGACCAGGTCGAAATTGCCTTCGTCGGTGAAAAACTTCACGGCGAAACCCCTAACGTCGCGCACGGTATCACCCGAACCACGCGGTCCTTGCACCGTGGAAAAGCGCACGAATACCGGGGTTTTTTTCGCCGGGTCCTGAAGGAAGCCGGCCTTGGTCAGCACCGAGTGATTTTCGTAGCTCTGGAAATAGCCGTGGGCACCGGTCCCGCGAGCATGCACGATGCGCTCGGGAATGCGCTCATGGTCAAAATGCGTGATTTTTTCACGCATGATGAAATCTTCCAGTAACGATGGGCCGCGGGCCCCGGCTTTGAGGGTGTTCTGGTTGTCCGCCACTTTCACGCCCTGATTAGTGCGCAAGGCCTGTGCAGTGGCGTCGGAGCGGAAGGTTTCCAGGCTGTCGAGCTTGGCATTGGTGTTACTGCGGTCCGGGGTATCGGTCCCGGCCATCGTGCTCTTGGTGGTATTAGGCTTCTTGATACTCATCAGGCATGAACTCCTTGGGCGGTTTCGAGTTACTTAAGTAGTGACTGATGAGCCTCTTTGGCCGTTCCTTTTTTCTAACCTTTGATCGCGTTATTGCCAAAAGACAGGACAAATGCGAAATAAATGCTAAGAACCTCTATACGGACAGGCTAAAATGCGCGCCCGGCTAACCGCTGATCCTTTTTCAACGCGCCCCACAAGGTTCGCTACGTGATCGAGTTTCAAAACGTCCACAAAACCTACCGCGTCGCCGGTAAGGAAATCCCCGCCCTGCATCCGACCAGTCTGACGATTGAGAACGGTCAGGTTTTCGGCTTGATTGGTCATTCCGGCGCAGGAAAAAGTACCCTGCTGCGTCTGATCAATCGCCTGGAAAACGCCAGTGGCGGCAAGATCACCGTCGACGGTGAAGAAGTCACCGCCCTCGACGCCAATGGCCTGCGGCGCTTCCGCCAGCAGGTCGGGATGATCTTCCAGCACTTCAACCTGCTGGCCTCCAAGACCGTGGCCGACAACGTCGCGCTGCCGCTGACCCTGGCCGGCGAACTGTCGCGCAGCGAGATCGACTCGCGCGTAGCCGAGTTGCTCGCCCGGGTTGGCTTGTCCGACCATGCGAAAAAATACCCGGCGCAACTGTCTGGCGGGCAAAAGCAGCGTGTGGGCATTGCCCGCGCCTTGGCGACCAAGCCAAAAATCCTGCTTTGCGATGAAGCCACCAGCGCCCTCGACCCGCAGACCACGGCATCGGTCCTGCAATTGCTGGCCGAGATCAATCGCGAGTTGAAGCTGACCATCGTCCTGATCACTCACGAGATGGACGTGATCCGTCGGGTCTGCGATCAGGTGGCGGTGATGGACGCCGGCGTGATCGTCGAACAAGGCTCGGTGGCCGAAGTCTTCCTGCATCCGAAACATCCGACTACCAAGCGCTTCGTGCAGGAAGACGAGCAGATCGATGAAAGCGAGCAGCGTGACGATTTCGCCCACGTGCCAGGCCGCATCGTGCGTCTGACCTTCCAGGGCGACGCGACCTACGCGCCGTTGCTGGGTACCGTCGCCCGGGAAACCGGTGTGGACTACAGCATCCTGGCCGGTCGTATCGACCGCATCAAAGATATCCCCTACGGGCAACTGACCCTGGCCGTGACCGGCGGTGACATGGAAGCAGCCTTCGCCCGCTTCACCGCGGCCGACGTCCACATGGAGGTCCTGCGCTGATGGAAGCCCTGACTAGTTTCTTCGCCAATATCGACTGGTTCGAAATCTGGCTGGCCACCGGCGACACCCTGCTGATGCTGGGTGGTTCGCTGCTGTTCACCGTATTGCTCGGTCTGCCGCTGGGTGTACTGCTGTTCCTGTGCAGCCCGCGCCAGTTGCTGGAAGCCAAAGGCATCTACGCGATGCTGTCGCTGGTGGTGAACATCCTGCGTTCGCTGCCGTTCATCATCCTGCTGATCGTCATGATTCCGTTCACCGTGTTGATCACCGGTACCTCCCTCGGTGTCGCCGGTGCAATTCCGCCGCTGGTGGTAGGTGCCACGCCGTTCTTCGCGCGACTGGTGGAAACCGCCTTGCGCGAAGTCGATCGCGGCATCATCGAAGCGACCCAGGCCATGGGCGCAACCACGCGCCAGATCATCACCAATGCGCTGCTGCCGGAAGCCCGCCCGGGCATCTTCGCGGCAATTACCGTGACGGCTATTACACTGGTTTCCTACACGGCGATGGCCGGTGTGGTCGGCGCCGGTGGCCTGGGTGACCTGGCGATCCGTTTCGGTTACCAGCGTTTCCAGACGGACGTGATGGTTGTGACGGTGGTGTTGCTGCTGGTGCTGGTGCAGGTGCTACAGACCGTCGGCGACAAACTGGTTGTCCACTTTTCCCGTAAATAAGACATGAGCAGGCCATTCGCTGGCAGGCGCCGAACGGGCGCCGCAAGCGGGCACCCACAAGGAGTTAGCTGAATGAAAAAACTACTCGTCGCCTTCGCTGCCGTTGCAGCCTTTTCCGCCCATGCCGATACCCTGACCGTCGCGGCCAGCCCGGTCCCGCACGCGGAAATCCTCGAATTCGTCAAACCGGCCCTGGCCAAGGAAGGCGTGGACCTGAAGGTCAAGGTCTTCACCGACTACATCCAGCCAAACGTACAGGTTGCGGAAAAACGTCTGGACGCCAACTTCTTCCAGCACCAGCCGTACCTGAATGAATTCAACAAGGCCAAAGGCACCAACCTGGTGTCCGTGGCAGGCGTGCACCTGGAACCCTTGGGCGCATACTCCAGCAAGTACAAGACCGTCGCCGAACTGCCGGGCGGCGCCAACGTGGTGATCCCTAACGACGCCACCAACGGCGGCCGCGCGCTGTTGCTGATGGCCAAGGCAGGCCTGATCAAGTTGAAGGATTCCAACAACATCCTGTCGACCGTGAAGGACATCACCGAAAACACCAAAGACCTGAAAATCCGCGAACTGGAAGCCGCCACCATCCCACGCGTGCTGACCCAGGTCGACCTGGCGTTGATCAACACCAACTACGCGCTGGAAGCCAAGCTCGATCCGGCCAAGGACGCGCTGTTCATCGAAGGCAGCGACTCGCCATACGTGAACATCCTGGTCGCCCGTCCAGACGACAAGGACAGCGCCGCGATGCAGAAGCTGGTTGCTGCATTGCACAGCCCGGAAGTGAAGGCCTTCATCCTCGAGAAGTACAAAGGCGCGGTCGTGCCGGCGTTCTGACTTTAACGGGGACGCAGAGCGTCCCTGACTGCATTCCCACGCAGAGTGTGGGAAGGATCAAAAAATGGGGCGCATTGAATGCGCCCCATTTTTTATGCCTGAAACACCACCCCTTGTAGGAGCCGGCTTGCTGGCGATGGCGTACGTGAGATCGCCATCGCCAGCAAGCCGGCTCCTACAAGGGGTTTGCGGTGTTATTTGCGTTTGAGCATCACCGGCAACTGCGCCACCAGCTTCACATTGTTCAACGGCGCCCGGATAAACCCACGCTGGGTCCCGTCCGGCCCGATCACCGCGAGGTTGCCGCTGTGGTCGACGGTGTAGTTGGGCTTGCTGGTGTCAGCCGGGATGAACGGAATGCTCACCGCGTTGGCGACTTTCTCCAGCTCGTCTGTCGAGGCCGGGGTCAAGCCTATGAATTGCGGGTCGAAGTAACCCAGGTACTGCTTCAGCTGCTGCGGGGTGTCTCGGTGCGGGTCGACGCTGACCAAAACGATCTGCAGCTTGTCCACGACATCCTTGGGCAACTCGCTCTTGATCTGCCGCAGCTGGGCGAGGGTGGTTGGGCAGATGTCCGGGCAGAAGGTGTAGCCGAAGAACAGCAGGCTCCACTTGCCTTTCAACTCGTTGATCGTGACCGGCTGGCCATCCTGGTTGGTCATTTTCACGTCCGGCAGGTTGCGGCTTTGCGGCAGCAAAATGATACCGGCGTCGATCAGTGCCGTCGGATCGCCCTGGCCCTTGCCGGAGAGCACTTTGTTGATGGTCAGGCCCAATACCAGCGCTATCAGGGCGACGAGGATGAAGACGGTTTTCTGGGTTCGGGTCATAGGTTCAACAACAAGTAATGGTCAACGAGGAGCGCGATAAACAACAGGAACAAGTAGTAGATAGAGTACTTGAAGGTGTTGATCGCGGCGTGCGGTCGAGTGCCACGGTACAACACCACGGCCCATTGCAGAAATCGCGCGCCCAGGCCGAGAGCGCAAACCAGGTAGAGCGTGCCGCTCATGTGGATCACATAGGGCAACAGGCTGACGGCCAGCAACGCGAAGGTGTAGAGCAGGATGTGAATCTTGGTGTAATGCTCGCCGTGGGTCACCGGCAGCATCGGGATGTCGGCCTTGGCGTACTCCTCTTTGCGGTGAATCGCCAGCGCCCAGAAATGCGGAGGGGTCCAGGCGAAGATGATCAGCACCAGTAGCAATGGTTCGGCGCTGACGTGACCGGTGGCCGCAGTCCAGCCGAGCAGTGGCGGCGCAGCACCAGCCAGGCCACCGATCACAATGTTCTGCGGCGTCGCGCGTTTGAGGAAGCCGGTATAAACCACCGCGTAGCCGAGCAGGGAGGCAAGGGTCAGCCAAGCGGTGAGCGGGTTGGTAAAGGCCAGCAGCAAGGCTTGTCCGAGGGCCGCCAGGATCAGGGCGAAGGTCAGCGCTGCGGTCGGTGAGACCCGGCCTTCAGCCAATGGCCGCTTGCGGGTGCGCGCCATGATCGCGTCAATACGCCGGTCCACCACATGGTTGACCACCGCCGCGCCACCCGCGCACAGGGCGATCCCCAAATTGCCGAACACCAGCACGGTCCATGGCACCCCGGCGCGGGTCGCGAGGAACATCCCGACCAGTGAAGTGATGAGCATCAGCACCACCACTTTTGGCTTGGTCAGCTCCAGGTAGTCACGCCAAAGCGCCTGTCCAGGATGTGCGCCGATCAAAGTCGCCATGGCATCTCTCCTTTTATTGTTATGGGTCCGGCTGAATGTTTACGCAGGCTGAAGCGCCAGCGTGACGGCTGCTTGACCCGGACCAGACTGGTCCGGGCGTGGTAATTGACCAGCACCATTGTCAGCAACAGTGCCGCGCCCCCTGCGTTATGGGCGACGGCTACCGGCAACGGCAGGTGAAAAAGCACATTGCTGATGCCCAGGGTGATTTGAGCGGCGAGGGCGACCAGCACCAGGCCTGCCAGACGTGTCATGCCGACTCTTTTCAATTGCCAGGCCAGGCCCAGCAGCACCAGGGTCACCAGCAAGGCACCGATACGGTGGGTCAGGTGAATCGCCGTGCGGGCATCGCTGTCCAGTTGTCCGCCGAGGTAGTTCGGGCCGATGTGCTGGGTCAGGTGGAAGCCATTGGCGAAGTCAGCCGCCGGCAACCACTGGCCGTGGCAGGTAGGGAAGTCGATACAGGCGACAGCGGCATAGTTGGAGCTGACCCAGCCACCAAGGGCGATTTGCCCGATCACCAGCAACAGCCCCGCAGTCGCCCAATACTGCAGACGTCGTGGCACCGTCAGCGCCGGCAGTACGCCGGACAGGCGCAAGGTCAGCAGAAAAAGAAGGCTCAACGTCGCAAAACCGCCGAGCAGATGCCCGGTGACCACCTGCGGCCAGAGCTTGAGCGTAACCGTCCACATGCCGAACGCGGCTTGGGCGACGACCACCGCCAACAAAAACAACGGCAGCTTCACCGGTTGTCCGGGATGACGACGATGCACCCAGGCACGGCCGGCCAGCACCGCGATCAACATCCCCAACGTGCCGGCGAAGTAACGGTGGATCATTTCGTTCCAGCCCTTGTGGGCCTCGACCGGCGCTTCCGGAAAGTGCAATTCGGCATGGGCCAGCTGGGCTTCGCTTTTCGGCACGCTGATGAACCCATAGCAGCCAGGCCAGTCCGGGCAGCCGAGGCCGGCATGAGTCAGGCGGGTGTAGGCCCCGAGCAACACCACAATCAGTGCCAGCAGTGTGGCAAACAGCGCGAGGCGAAATCCAGGTTTGGCCATGACGATGCCCTTATCCGATGTTCGACAGTTTCAACAGGTGGCGCAGATCGTTCAGCAGGTCCTTGCCTTTCACCGACGGGTCGTAGCGCAGCACCAGATTGCCGTGGGGGTCGATGATCCACAGCTGCGGTGCGGTCTTGTCGCCGGTGGTTCGGCTAAAGATGGTCAGGTCCAGGGGATAACGTTGCAACTGCGGATATTCGCGTTGCAGCTTGGCGTCGTAATCGGCGTTCAAGGGTTGCGCAGCGGCCAGGGCGTGGCTGGCGCGGGACGCATCACGACCCAGACCGATCTGGATTTGTCGCACCAGGTACACCAATTGCTGGCAGTCCACCGCGCAGTCGCTGGGCGCCGTCACCAGCAGCTGCCAGCGATCTTCCTGAGCCTGCACGCCGATATCGGCGCGGGTCTGGCCGTTGCCTATCAGTTCACCGTGATAACTGCGGCCCTCGGGCACCCAGAAATTCAGCTTGTACATGCCGGTGGCGAGGATCATCGGACCGATCACCCCAAGCAGAATCAGCAGCAGCTGCAAGCGCCCCTTGCGCCGGCTTGCCGACGGTTTCGCTTCAGACATGCTGGGTGGATTCATGGCCGCTCCCATGGTGTTTCTCCTTTGCGTTATGCCAACCGAGGTAGAGATAAAGACCGAACAGAGCGAGCGCCATGGCGAACCACTGAACGGCATAAGCGATGTGTTTTTCCGGCCCCATGGCCACCACCGGCCAATCGGCCCGATAGATCGCCGGGCCGTTTTCGGCGCGCAATTGGTAGGCGAACCCTTCACGATTGAGCGCAGCCCAGAGTTTGTTCGGGTCAACCGCCGTCACCACTTGCGGCCAGGTGGTGCTGTCCGGGTCGGCGTGCAACTGGAAAGTGGCGCCGGGCGAGACATACACCCAGGCATCGAAGCTCAAGGTTTGAGTGGGAGTGGTGAATTGCGGCGCAGTACGGCGGTCCGGCCATGGCAACCAGCCGCGATTGACCAGCAGCCAGAGTCCACTGGCCCGGTCCTGGAATGGCTGCAGTAGCTCGACCCCGACCTTGCCGTCATGCTGTCGGTTATCCAGCAGCAGGCTGTGCTCGGCATCGAACTCGCCCTGCAGACGAACCCGGCGAAAGGCTGGATCTTCGGTATGTGGCAGCTCGGTACTGGCCATCGGCTCGGCTGCCCGGCGCTCGGCGTAGCTTTGCAGCAGCGCGCTTTTCTCCGCGCCCCGGCTCAATTGCCAGAACCCCAGGTATACCAGCAGCGGCAGCAACAGCGCGACCACCAGTGTTGGCACGATACCCGGCCGAAAACGCTTCATGGCATCGCCAGAAAGTCGGTCATCGCGATAGCTATACTCAAATGCATCGCTTGTTCCCCCGGAGTCTCACCATGCTCAAAGCAGCCATCGTCCTGATGCTGATTGCCACGGTTGTCAGCCTGTTCAGCGGCCTGTTTTTTCTGGTCAAGGACGACAGCAGCTCTAACCGCCTCGTCATTGCCTTGAGTGTTCGTGTTGCTCTGGCCGCCATTACCGTGGCTTTGATCGCTTGGGGTTTTTTCAGCGGCCAGTTGGTGTCTCATGCTCCCTGGTAGTTGGGTGGTGTGTCAGCGAGGCAAGCGTTGCCTGACACACCATCGCGAGCAGGCTCGCACCTACAGCACATAGACGAAAACAAACAACCCGATCCACACCACATCAACGAAGTGCCAGTACCAGCTCGCCGCTTCAAAGCCGAACTGATGCTCGTTGTCGAAATGCCCACGCATGACCCGCATCAGCATCACGAACAGGATGATGGTGCCGATGGTCACGTGAGCACCGTGAAAACCGGTGAGCATGAAGAACGTGGCGCCATAAATGCCCGAACCGAGGGTCAGACCCAGTTCACGATAGGCGTGTATGTACTCTTCAGCCTGAAAGCCGAGGAATGCGCAACCGAGAAGCACGGTAATTGCCAGCCAGAGTTTCAACGCGCCGCGATGGCCTTTTTTCAGGGCATGGTGGGCGATGGTCACGGTGACGCTGGAACTCACCAGCAGCACGGTGTTGAGCAGCGGCAGGCCCCAGGGGCTGATGACGTCCTTGGGTGGCGGGAAAAGTTTAGAATCCGGATTGTTCAGCAGCGGCCAGGTGAACTGGAAGTTCGGCCACAGCATGTGCGCGATGCCTTTCGCACCGTCACCGCCAAGCGCCGGGCCGGACACATGGCGCACATAAAACAGCGCGCCGAAAAAAGCGATGAAGAACATCACTTCCGAGAAAATGAACCAGCTCATGCCCCAGCGAAACGAACGATCCATTTGCGCGCTGTACAGGCCGCCGCGGCTTTCCTTGATCACCGTGCCGAACCAGCCGAACAACATGTAGGCCAGCAGCAGGCCCCCGACGAAAAAGATCAGCGGCCCGTGGGATTCCGGGCGCGCGGCCTTCAGGTCGTTAAACCAGGTGGCCAGGCCCAATACCGTAACGAACATACCGACCGTGGCAATGATCGGCCACTTGCTCTGGGCCGGTACGTAATAGTGTTCATGAGTTGGCATTTATTGTTCTCCTTATCGGGCACGCTCAGCCGCCAGTGTTTACAGCTACCGGTGGATGTCGGGCGGTGATATCGAACAGCGTGTAGGACAGCGTCAGGTGCTTCACATCCTTGGGCATGTCACGGTCAACGATGAAACGTACCGGCATCTCGATCCGCTGACCGGGCTGCAGCACTTGCTGGGTAAAGCAGAAACATTCGGTCTTGTGGAAATAGGCCGCCGCCGTGCTCGGCGCAATGCTCGGCACGGCCTGGGCGCTCATGGGCCGGTCGGTGGGGTTGTGGGCGATGAAGATCATCTCGTTCACAGCCCCCGGATTGGCTACCAGTTCTGCGCCCTTGGGATAGAAATCCCAAGGCATGTCGGCGGTGTTGGTCGACAGGAACTGCACGCGGACCTGCCGCGAGGTGTCGACCGTCTGTTCTCCCTCGTATTGCCCGGCGGTCTTGCCGTTGATGCCGAAGGCCTTGCACATCACGTCGTAGATCGGCACCAGGGCGAACCCGAACACAAACATTGCTACCACCACCAGTAACAGGCGGGTGACCAGTTTCTTCATGGAAATCGAGTCAGCCATGGTTTCCAGCCCCCACCGAGAACCCTGTGGGAGCGGGCTTGCTCGCGAAGCAGACGCCGCAGTCCGTCAGATAAACTGCGTTATCGTTCTTCGCGAGCAAGCCCGCTCCCACATAGGGTTGCGTGTTCATTTCACTTCCGGCGGCGTGGTAAAGGTGTGATACGGCGCCGGTGACGGAATGCTCCACTCCAGGCCTTCAGCACCATCCCACGGCTTGGCCGGTGCCGGTGCACCGCCGCGAATGGTCTTGATCACGATGAACAGGAAGAAAATCTGCGTGGCGCCAAACATGAATGCGCCGATCGACGACACCATGTTGAAGTCGGCGAATTGCAGGTTGTAGTCCGGAATCCGCCGCGGCATGCCCGCCAGCCCTACGAAGTGCATGGGGAAGAAGGCCATGTTCATGCCGATGAACGACAGCCAGAAATGCAGCTTGCCGAGGGTCTCGTCGTACATGTGGCCGGTCCATTTCGGCAACCAGTAATAGGCCGAAGCGAAGATCCCGAAGATCGCCCCCGGCACCAGCACATAGTGGAAGTGCGCGACCACGAAATAGGTGTCCTGGTACTGGAAGTCCGCCGGGGCGATGGCCAGCATCAACCCGGAGAAACCGCCAATGGAAAACAGGATCACAAAGGCCACGGCAAACAGCATCGGCGTCTCGAAGGTCAGCGAGCCCTGCCACATGGTGCTGGCCCAGTTGAACACTTTCACTCCGGTGGGTACGGCAATCAGCAGCGTGGCGTACATGAAGAACAATTCGCCCACCAGCGGAATGCCGACCACGAACATGTGGTGGGCCCAGACGATGAATGAAAGGAACGCGATGCTCGCCGTGGCGTAGACCATCGAGGTATAGCCGAACAGCGGCTTGCGCGAGAAGGTCGGGATGATCGAGCTGACGGCACCGAAGGCCGGCAGGATCATGATGTACACCTCGGGGTGACCGAAGAACCAGAACACATGCTGGAACAGAACAGGGTCACCGCCACCGGCGGCACTGAAGAAGCTGGTGCCGAAGTGGATATCCATCAGCATCATCGTCACGCACCCGGCCAGTACCGGCATCACCGCGATTAGCAGGAATGCGGTGATCAGCCAGGTCCAGACGAACAACGGCATTTTCATCAAGGTCATGCCGGGGGCACGCAGGTTAAGGATGGTGGCGATCACGTTGATCGCGCCCATGATCGAACTGATGCCCATCAGGTGGATGGCGAAAATGAAGAAGGTCACGCTTTCCGGCGCATAGGTCGTCGACAGCGGGGCGTAGAACGTCCAGCCGAAGTTCGGTCCGCCTCCCGGCGTGAACAGGGTCGATACCAGCAGGATGAACGCCGCCGGCAACAGCCAGAAGCTGAAGTTGTTCATCCGCGGCAGCGCCATGTCCGGCGCGCCGATCATCAGCGGGATCATCCAGTTGGCGAGGCCGACGAAGGCTGGCATCACCGCGCCGAAGACCATCACCAGGCCATGCATGGTGGTCATCTGGTTGAAGAATTCCGGCTGGACGATTTGCAGGCCCGGCTGGAACAGCTCGGCGCGAATCACCATCGCGAACGAGCCGCCAAGCAGGAACATGGAGAATGCAAACCACAGGTACAGCGTGCCGATATCCTTGTGGTTGGTGGTCAGCACCCAGCGCATCAGGCCTTTGGCGGGGCCGTGGGCGTGGTCGGCGTGACCATGGTCATCAATGACGGCGCTCATGGTTTGTCTCCTGCAAGCAGATGGGCTGGGATGGCCGGGGCGTGCTGCCCCGACCGGTTCCGTACATGCGCAATAGACCGGGTCATTTGCTTTCCGCCTGTTTCAGCTCCAGCACTTCTTTTGGCGTGACCATGTCGCCTTTGTTGTTGCCCCAGGCATTGCGTTCGTAGGTCACGACCGCTGCGATATCGACTTCCGACAGTTGCTTGCCGAACGCCGCCATGGCGGTGCCGGGCTTGCCGTGGAAGACTATGCCCAAGTGATCCTTGATCGGTCCGGTGGCAATTTTCGAGCCCTTGAGCGCCGGGAACATCGGCGGCAAGCCCTGGCCTTCGGCCTGGTGGCAGGCCACGCAAGCGGTGTGATAGACCTTGTCGCCGCGCTCCTTGAGCTCGTCGAGGGTCCATTCCTTGCTGGTCAGTTCTTTGAGCTGCGCAGCCTCGGCCTTGCGCTCGGCCAGCCACTTCTCGTAGTCGGCTTTCTCCTTGACCTCGACCACGGTCGGCATGAAGCCGTGATCCTTGCCGCACAGTTCGGCGCACTGGCCACGGTAGATGCCGGGCTTGTCGACGCGGGTCCAGGCTTCGTTGACGAACCCCGGGATCGCATCGCGCTTGACTGCGAAGGCCGGCACCCACCAGGAGTGGATAACGTCGGCGGAGGTCACCAGGAAGCGCACCTTGGCACCGACCGGCAAGACCAATGGCTTGTCGACCTCGAGCAGATAATGCTCGCCCTTGGCTTCCTTGTTGTGGATCTGATCGGCGGGAGTGGCCAGGTTGCTGAAGAACTCGACATCCTGACCCAGGTATTTGTAGTGCCACTTCCACTGGTACCCGGTGACCTGGATATCGATCTCCGGCTCACTGGCGTCGTACATCTTGATCAGGGTCGCGGTAGCGGGAATCGCCATCGCCACCAGGATCAGGAAGGGCACGATGGTCCAGAGGATTTCAACGGTGGTGCTTTCATGAAATTTAGCAGCCACCTGCCCGGTCGAGCGGCGGTGGAGAATCATCGACCAGAACATGGCACCAAAGACGATGATGCCTATCACCACACATATCCAGAAAATGGTCATGTGCAGGTCGAATACTGCGTGACTGATCTCAGTCGCTCCAGGCGCCATATTCACAGTCCAGGCTGCTTGTGCCTGACCGAAAATCGACCACAACAGGAGGCCCATCCAGACATGTGGATGTCGCATCATTGCGGGTTCCCCTTATCGTTCTTGTTATCCCGCCGGCTTTCACCTGCGGCAAGGGAGCGGCTGCATCAGACTACGAACTTGAGCACCGGGCCTTGCTGCATATGCAGTCGGGCGTCATCAGCTAACTCCATTCCACCCCGAGTATAGACAGCGACTCTCACCTCGCAATGTGAAGGCGTAAATGATCTGAAACAGCATTCACTTGCATTGCAGGTCACGAATGGAGAAGGATGTGGACGAGTGGTGGCAAATGGATATAACGGAGGCGTCTCAAGGATGAAATAATTATGACAAATGCGTCTTAGCATTTTTCGTAAGCCAGCTAAGTTATGTCTTCCCTATTTCATTGCCTTGTTTCCTGGAGTTTTCATGAACACCGCCGCATTGCGCGAGCAGATCCAAAAAGCCCAACAACACGAGAAAGAGACCGGCCTGCTGACACGTCAGCTGCAAACCCAACTGCCTCACCTGCACCCTGCCATCCAGCTACCCGAGGCCGATGCCAACGGCGTGCTGGCGCGTTTCGTTACCACCTACATCGAAGAAGTGCCTGACCTGCTGGACGCAGCCAATGAAGTCGCCAGGGAAGCGGGCATTGAGTCGCAGATCAAACCGGTGCTGAAAATCGCCGAGCAGTATTTCCTCCAGCCGCCGGCGATCATGGCCGGGCACGTCGGGCTCGACAGCCTGCTGGACGAAGCCTATCTGGCGCACCGTTTCGTAGAAGAGGTCAATGACCTGTACATCAAGCATTTTGGCCAGCCGCTGATCCCCCTGGACATGACTGTTGCCAACCTGATTGCTCACCAATTGATCGGTGAGTCGTTCGCCAACCAACTGGATGAAGTGGTGCATCACACCATCGACGAGATGCTGAACGACGAAAGCTTCGCCCTGGAATCGGTGGAAGCCTACCGCGACAAGCTCAATAGCCCGGACACCGGTGCCGCCTGGAAACGCTGGCCGTGCATGTCCCGCCGTCTGGGTGTAGGCCTGGAGCTGGATCAGCCTGCAGCCTGATCCTCAATACCTGTGGGATCGGGCTTACTCGCGAATGCGGTCAATCATTCAACGTTGATATCGACTGATACACCGCTTTGGCGAGCAAGCCCGCTCGCACAAGGACACTCAGCCAGCCGCACCTATGCCCGTGTTGGTACGAACCCTGCCTTCGAGCCTGCGTTTCAAGCCGCGCGACTCGATAAGCAGCTTCGCGCCCTTGGTGGCGTTCGCCCGGCCCCATTCTTCCAGCAACTCCAGACACGAATGATCGATATAGGTCAGATTATTGAGCGGTACATGCAGCGTCGTGTCCGGTGCAATGCTACCCAGTACCCGGGTCAGTGCCGGCACTTTGAGGAACGTCGCCGCGCCCACCAGGCGCAACTCCATTTCCCCTTCCTGCGGTAAATCGATCAGGCTGATTTTCAAGCGCGAAGCTTTCAGCGCCAGCTTCACCAGGGTCAGGCCGAAACCGATCAGCACGCCGGTCAGCAGGTCCGTGAAGACAATGGCCAAGGCCGTCGCCGCGTAGGTAAACATCGGCATCCGGCCATATCGGCCCAAACCGCGAAAAGCCTTGAGGTCGACCAGTTTGAAACCTGTGTAGACCAGCACACCCGCCAGACTCGCCACCGGAATGCTTTGCAGGACACTGGACAACAGCAAGACAAAACCCAATAGCCACAGGCCATGGAAAATGCTCGAGAAACGTGTGGTTGCGCCTGCCTGGACGTTGGCCGAACTGCGCACGATCACCCCGGTCATTGGCAGCGCTCCGAGCAGGCCACAAAGCATGTTACCGACCCCTTGGGCGGACAATTCCCGGTCGAAATCGGATCGCTGACCGCTGTGCATGCGGTCGACCGCCGCGGCCGAGAGCAAGGTTTCGGCGCTGGCGATAAAGGCCACGGCAAACGCGGCAATCAGCAGTGCCGGATCAGCCAGGTTGAGCAGGTCCGCAGGCTTGAGCCAGTCGATCGCCTCACTCAGGTTGGCTGGCACCTCTACCCGCTTGACCTGCAACGCCAGCGCCAGGCTGGCGAAGGTGGCCAGCCCGACTCCGAGCAACGCACCAGGAATAAAGCGCAGGGATTGCGGGCGCAATTTTTCCCAAAGCCACATGACGGCAATCGTCGACAGCCCGAGCAAACCGGCCTGCCAGCCGAAGGTCGGCATCGCTTGAACCAACGCGCCCGGGAAGGCTGCCAGATTATCCAGCCCCGAAGGCTTGGGCACGGCATCGAGCATCACATGCACCTGGGAAAGCACGATCAGTACACCGATCCCGGCCAGCATGCCGTAAACCACCGCCGGTGCCGTCACCCGAAACCAGCAGCCCAGTTTCAAACGCCCGGCCAGCAATTGTAGAAATCCCGCCAGCAACAGGATCGGCCCGAGCATGACGACGCCGTGTTGGCGTACCAATTCAAATACCAGAACAGCCAGCCCCGCCGCTGGACCGCTGACTTGCAGCGGCGAACCGGCCAGCCAGCCGACTACCAGCCCGCCGATGATACCGGTGATCAAGCCTTTGGCGGGCGGCAGCCCTGAAGCGATGGCAATGCCCATGCACAAGGGCAGGGCGACCAGAAACACCACCACTGAAGCCAGCAGCTCCCGTGGCAGAACAGTTTTGAGTTGCGCAGCACGCATGAGGTCTCTCCCGAGCTTTTCTTCAGGCATGGCAAAGCCAGGCTGCCTGATCGGCAGCCTCGGCTGAACCACACCGGGATTTAGGAGTGTTTAGAAGCGCGCTTTGGGCGTTGCCACCGGAATCGGATGGCTGCCATCGAGCGGCAGGAAACAGCCTTGATCAGCATCGTAGGCTTTGATCTGGCTGGTCTCGATGTTGTAGACCCAACCGTGGATAAACAGCTGACCATTGGCCATGCGCGAGGCCACCGATGGATGGGTGCGCAAATGCTGCAACTGGGCAATCACGTTTTCCTCGGTGAGGATGTGCATGCTTTCGCTTTCATTGGAGCAGTTGCAGTTTTCCTGCACCATGGTTTTTGCCACTTCGGCATGGCGCAACCAGGCTTTGACCGTCGGCATTTTTTCCAGGCTTTGCGGGTTGAGTACCGCGCGCATGGCGCCACAATCGGAGTGCCCGCAAATGATGATGTGATGCACGCCGAGGGCCAGCACCGCGTACTCGATGGCAGTGGAAACACCACCGTTCATTTGTCCGTAGGGCGGCACGACGTTACCGACGTTACGGGTTACGAAGAGGTCGCCGGGGGAGCTTTGGGTGATCAGTTCGGGAACGATGCGTGAATCGGCGCAGGCGATAAACATCGCTCGTGGCCGCTGGGCCGTGGCGAGTTTCTTGAAGAGTTCTTCCTGCTGGGGAAAGACCTCATGATGAAAATGCAAAAAGCCGTCAACGATATGCTGCAACGCTGCATCGGCGGTTTCGGCCTCGGGCTGGGCGGAAGCCGACGCAGCCAACGGCTGTTTATCCTTGTCACTCATGAATTCATCCTCATTTGACGGAGCCAGGGAATCTTCCCGTTTTGTCCGGCGTGAAGCCAGTGGCTGGTTAAAAAACATCCAGATCGAAAATCTCGACCGGTCAGTCACTCGATGAACAAGGTAGCCGCCGAATCTTAACTCAAACTGAATCAAGCGCTCTAGAACGCGTGTTCCAGGTCACAAAAAACGTGACCCGCCTAATGTCCGTGAGCGTTTACCAGTCTCAACCATAGGCCAATTGTCCTCAAATCAATGACATTTGGCGACCCGGCGGACAAAAGGCTTCGCAGTCCAGGTTAAAACCCTCCCGGTGATTGAGCCCCAACCGTTTGATGGTCTTGGCAAAGCGTTGCGCCAGCAGGTCGGCAAACGGACCTTCACCCCGCATACGGGCGCCAAAACGGCTGTCGTACAACTCGCCACCTCGACTCTGGCGAATCAGGCTCAACACATGCGCGGCGCGCTGCGGATAGTGGGCAGCCAACCACTCTTCGAACAGCGGTGCCACCTCCAGCGGCAGGCGCAACATCATATAGGCCGCGCTCTGCGCCCCAGCCGCATGGGCCTCGGTGAGCAAGCTTTCGAGTTCGCTGTCGTTGATCATCGGAATCATCGGTGAACACAGGACGCCGACCGGGATACCTGCTTCACGCATCACCCGGATGGCCCGCAATCGCGCCTTGGGCGCCGCAGCGCGGGGTTCGAGGATGCGTTTGAGTTCGTCGTCCAGGGTGGTCAGGCTGATCATCACCGCTACCAGCCGCTGCCCGGCGAGCTCGGCCAACAGGTCCAGGTCGCGAAGAATCAGCGAGCCCTTGGTGACGATAGTCACCGGATGCCGGTAGCGCAGCAGCACTTCGAGGGTCTTGCGGGTGATCTGGTATTCGCGCTCGATCGGCTGGTAAGGGTCGGTGTTGGAGCCGAGGTTGATCGGCGCGCACTGATAGCCACGTTTGGACAACTGCTCCTCAAGGACGTCCGCTGCATTGGTTTTTGCGATCAGCCGGGTTTCGAAATCCAGCCCCGGTGACATGTCCCAATAGGCGTGGCTCGGTCTTGCGTAACAATAGATGCAACCGTGCTCGCAGCCACGATAGGGATTGATCGAGCGATCGAATGGCAGGTCCGGCGAGGTATTGCGGGTGATGATGGTTTTCGCGGTTTCAATGCGCACCTCGGTACCTTGGGTTACCGGCACTTCCTGATACCAGCCGTCATCCTCGCCCACCGAACGATTTGGCGCAAAACGGTTATGCGGGTTGGTGGCGGTGCCGCGACCGCGGGGTGGCAAGGGCGTGCTCATGATCAATTCTCCAAGCTGTATATACATACAGTATAGGGGAATTGATTCACTGCCCAGTGCCGTTTGGCGCCTTGATCTTCATGACCACCTGAGTGCGCTTGGTTGAACAAACAACGAAGTGATGCGCGTAGCAGGGATCATCGAATGTCACACAAAAATAATGGAATAATAACTAAAACGCTCAGTATATTTTGTTCGCAGCAAATACAACTTCGAATTTACTTAAAAAGGATTTGGTAATGTCGTATTTCAATCGTCGTGGAATATTTCTTCAAAAACTGGGCCCCACCATTGTTGATCCGCGCGAGGTACTTGTTTCCATGCAGTTCGCGTTGAAAGAAACGGATCATGATGAACATGGAGCACCCACCGACAAGCTTTTGGATTCCAGTGAGTTCATTGCGTCGTCTTACGATGGCGGCCAGACGTTCAAACTAAACAACGCCAGAGACGTGGATGGAGATGGCGACATCGATCATGCTGACAAAGAAAAATTACTGGCGCTGGCCAAGGCCTATGCGAGTATCGTTAACCCATAATGGATAACTGGCGCTCAAGCTGGAATATTGTTGCTGTCAACGGCCAGCGCCGTTCGGCACCTTTATGCTTATTATTTCAAGTGCGCGCAAGGCAACCAAGAGAAACAAACAAAGCCTGGCGACCACTCAGGAAATGCGACTAATATTTTTCTCGCTGCAACTTCAATTATTGATACTAAAAAGGAATTTATCTATGTCACTTTTGAATGATCATGGCATTTTTTTGCATAAACACGTACCAGGCTCTGTCAAGCCGAACGAAGTAATTGTTTCGATACGCTTTGCATCCAAAGAGGATGATGGAAGCGTAGCGCTGGACTCTAAGATCATGACTGCATCTTCTTATGATGGCGGTAAAACTTACAGCCTCAGTAAAACCGGTGGACTCGTCGATGGATACGCCAATGATGAAGAAAACGCACAACTTTTGGCCTTAGCGAAAGCCTATGCAGCAATAAAAAGTTTTGATCGAATCGTATTACCACCTATTGAGCTCTGATTGATAAAGACTGGCATGTAACCTCCAGTGACTCGCCTGGTCAATCCACGGCAGTCACTGGAGCTACAACAAAGAGATCGGCACCGAATCAGTGTTGCTCGTCAGGCTTTTTCTGCAGTTTCGGATTCGGAAAAAACTGTACCGCCTGCACGGTCTTGTCCGGCGCAGGCTTGAGTGCGCTGGTGTTGACCCGTGTACCCAACTCCTTGGGCACCGACAGCCCTTGTTCGTTGAGTGTGTCGGAGTAACCGCAGGCCACGCACTCACGGTGCGGGACCTGGTCCTCGTTCCACATCATCAACTTGTCCGGCTCGCTGCATGCCGGGCAGACCGCCCCGGCGATAAAGCGTTTTTTAGTAATCACAGGTCCCTCACTCATGCTGCCGCGCCCTCACTCAGGCCGCTATGGCGCAAGAGTGCGTCAATCGACGGCTCACGACCACGGAAGTCGACGAACAGCACCATTGGCTCCTGGGATCCGCCGCGCGCCAGGATCGCTTCCCGGAACGCGCGACCGGTTTCGGCATTCAGCACGCCTTCTTCCTCGAATTTCGAGAAGGCATCGGCCGAGAGAACTTCAGCCCATTTGTAGCTGTAGTAACCAGCCGCATAACCGCCGGCAAAAATGTGCGCAAAACTGTTGGGGAAACGGTTATAGGCAGGTGGTCGCATGACCGAAACCTCGTCGCGCACGCCTTCGAGCACCTGTGCCACGCTGCGACCGTCACCATGGGTGGCGTGCAGTTCGAAGTCGAACAGCGAGAACTCCAACTGGCGGACCATCATCAGGCCGGACTGGAAGTTTTTCGCCGCGAGCATTTTTTCGAGCAGGTCCTGCGGCAGCGGTTCGCCGGTTTCATAGTGACCGGAGATCAATGCCAGGCCTTCCGGCTCCCAGCACCAGTTTTCCATGAACTGACTCGGCAGTTCGACCGCATCCCAAGCCACGCCGTTGATACCGGATACGCCAGCGTGCTCCACGCGGGTCAGCAAGTGATGCAAACCGTGACCGAATTCGTGGAACAGGGTGGTGACTTCATCATGGGTCAACAGCGCAGGCTTGCCGCTGTCAGCCGGAGTAAAGTTGCACACCAGGTTGGCCACCGGGCTTTGCAACACGTCGCCAGCAGTACGTCGACGGTCACGGGCACCGTCCATCCAGGCACCGCCGCGCTTGTTGGCGCGGGCATACAGGTCGAAGAAGAAGCGACCGACGTGCTGGCCGTTTTCCTTGATTTCAAACAGGCGCACGTCCGGGTGCCAGGTATCGAAACCTTTGAGTTCGGCGATCTCGATGCCGTACAGGCGCTGGACGATGGCGAACAGGCCGCCCAGCACCTTGTCGATCGGGAAGTAGGCGCGCAGGGTTTCCTGGGCCACGCTGTAGCGTTGTTCACGGAGTTTTTCGCCGTAGAAACCACTGTCCCAGCTCTGCAGGTCGGCGCAGCCTTGTTCAGCGGCGTAGGCCTTGAGCTGCTCAAGGTCCTGGGCAGCGAATGGCTTGCTGCGCTTGGCCAGGTCACGCAGGAAACCCAGCACCTGATCGCTGGACTCGGCCATCTTGGTGGCCAGGCTCAGCTCGGAGAAACTGGCGAAGCCCAACAGTCTGGCCAGCTCCTGGCGCAGGTCGAGGATCTCTTCCATGACCGGTCCGTTATCGTTCTGACCGGCGTTCGGGCCCTGATCCGACGCGCGGGTGCAGTAGGCCGCATAGACTTCTTCGCGCAGGGCGCGGTCCTGGGCGTAGGTCATCACCGCGTAGTAGCTCGGGAATTCCAGAGTAATCAGCCAGCCATCAAGGCCTTTAGCCTGAGCGGCGGCGGCCATTTGTGCCTTGGCCGAATCGGTCAGGCCGGCCAGCGCCGACTCGTCGGTGATGTGCTTGGTCCAGGCCTGGGTGGCGTCGAGCAGCTGGTTGGAAAAGCGACTGCCCAGCTCGGACAGTTTGCTCTGCACTTCGGCATAGCGTTTCTGCTCGGCTTCCGGCAGGTCGATACCCGACAGACGGAAGTCACGCAGGGAGTGTTCCAGAATAGTTTTCTGCGCCACGTCAAAGCCGGCCGCTTCCGGGCTGTTGGCCAAGGCCTCGAAGGCCTGGAACAGTTCGCGGTTCTGGCCCAATTCAGTGGAATAGGCGCTCAGGGCAGGCAGACAAGCCTCGTAGGCTTCGCGCAGTTCGGCGCTGTTGCACACGGCATTCAGGTGGCTGACCGGGCTCCAGGCTGCGCCGAGACGATCATTGAGTTCGTCCATCGCCAGCACCAGACCGGCCCAGGTCGGTTGTGTGCCCTGGGTCTTGAGGATCTCGACGATGGCGGCACGGTTGTCAGCCAGTATCTGTTCAATGGCCGGTTGTACGTGTTCGGCACGGATTGTGGAGAACGGCGGCAGGTCGTACGGCTGTAAAAGAGGGTTCACGCTCACGGTTTGACACCTTGGCTGGAAGAAACATGCAGCCATCTTAATTACAATCGACACTCACCGCAGCTATCAGCGACAGAGAGAGAACCTATCGTGTCCCTTCGCAAGTATCAGAACCATACGCCGCTGCTCGGCAAAGGCGCTTTTGTCGACGGCTCGGCGGTAGTGATCGGCGACGTTGAAATCGGCCCGGACAGTTCCGTCTGGCCGTTGACGGTGATCCGTGGCGACATGCACCGCATCCGTATCGGTGCGCGCACCAGCGTGCAAGACGGCTGCGTGCTGCACATCACCCACGCCGGCCCGTTCAACCCCGATGGTTTTGCGCTGCTGATCGGCGATGACGTGACCATCGCCCACAAAGTCATGCTGCATGGCTGCTCGGTAGGCAGCCGGGTGCTGATCGGCATGGGCAGCATCGTCATGGACGGTGCCGTGATCGACGATGACGTGATCATTGGTGCCGGCAGCCTGGTGCCACCGGGCAAGCATCTGCAAAGCGGTTTCCTGTACGTCGGCAGTCCGGTGAAGCAGATCCGCCCTCTGACCGACAAGGAGCGTGCCTTTTTCACCTACAGCGCGGCGAACTACGTGAAGCTCAAGGACCTGCATCTGGCCGAAGGCTACGATCAGCTGTAAACCGTCATGCTATAGCCCAGGAAATTTCATGCATTACCAGACCGTTTTGTTCGACCTTGATGGCACCCTGACCGACCCGCGCGAGGGTATCACCCGATCGATCCAGTTCGCCTTGAGCAAACTGGGCATCGATGAGCCCGACCTGAGCAAGCTCGAGCACTTCATCGGCCCGCCGCTGCTCCAGGCGTTCATGCAGTTCTACGACTTCGACGAGGCCAGGGCCTGGGAGGCGGTGAATTTCTACCGGGAACGTTTCAAGGTCACCGGCCTGTACGAAAACCGCGTGTTCGACGGCGTCACGCCACTGCTGGAAACCCTCGGCGGACAAGGACGACAGCTGTACATCGCCACGTCGAAACCCTGGGTGTTCGCCCGGGAAATCGCCCGGCACTTCGACTTCGCCAAACACTTCAAGGTGATTTACGGCAGCGAACTGGACGGTACCCGAACCAACAAGGTCGAGTTGATCGCCCATCTGGTGGCTGAAGAGAAACTGGACCCGGCCACCACCTTGATGATCGGCGACCGCAAGCACGACCTGATCGGCGCACGCAGCAATGGGCTGGACGCGGCAGCGGTGGGTTACGGGTTTGGCAGTTACGAAGAGCTGAGTGCCGAAGCGCCGGCGTATCACTTTGAAACGCTGGAGCAGATGCATCAGGCGTTCTTGCAGCGTTAATTGAATCAACTCGATCAAAATGTGGGAGCGGGCTTGCTCGCGAAGGCGGTGTGTCAGTCACCATTGATGTCGAGTGACACACTGCCTTCGCGAGCAAGCCCGCTCCCACTTTGAGCCCTGGTTGGCTGCAAGGAATCTGATCGGACTCAAGGCCGTGGCGACGGCGCTAGCCTCTGCCCCTGCTCAACCGTCCAATTCACCACCTGCACCGTCAACTGGTCATTCGCCCGCCCAAACCCGGCGACCACCGCCGGCACCTGCACATCGCTCAACGGCTGGCGCACTTCAAAGCGCCGGCTGGCGAGGATGCGCTGGTCATAACTGCGCACCAGCAACGCATCCAGGCGCACGACAACGCTCGCACTGGCGCCTTGGTATTCAGTCTGGAACGCCTGCAGCGTGCCGCCCAGCTCCAGGTCGGTCTGGAAAAGACTGTCATCGGTGCTCAGCAGCGGCACCCGGCCGTCGCGCTGGAAGCCGTCCAGCAGCCGATTGCGCAGCAGCACCGGCGCCGGGTCGCTCCAGCGCGCACCTTTGTAGCTGCTGATCACATCGCCCTGGGGAACCACCGCAATGTTCGGGCTGTTCAACGCCTCGCTGGTTTGCAGTTTGGTCAGGCGCAACGACCAGTGCTGCGCTGTGCCACGGCTGGCAGGCCCAGCACTTTGGGCCGAAGGCAGGCGATAGACATCGAAAGGTTCCGGCTTGGGCAGGATCGAGCACGCACTGATCAGCGTGAAGCCGGCGAGCAGGGCAGTACGAATCAGCTTCATGGGGTGAACTCCTTGTTCTTGTCGCTGCCCAGCAGGTAACCGCTGGGGTTGGCCTCCAGGCGTTGAGAAATGGCCCGCAACGAAGTCAGGGTTTCGCGCAGCTCCCGCACCGCCGGGGCCAGGCCATTGAGGCCTTGCATACCGTTGTTCAGCGAATCCTGATTGCTCACCAGCAACGTGTTGATGGTGGCAGTGCTCTGTTCCAGGGATTTCATCGCCTGCTCGGCACTGCCCAGTGCCTGCTTGCCATGATCGTTGAGCAGGCCGTTGGCATTGCGCATCAACGCCGTGGTCTGCTCCAGCATGTTATTGGCCTGCTTGCCGACCGAGGCCAACTGCTGCATGGCCTGACGGATATCGCCACGCTGCTCGGCAATGGTCCCGGTGGTCTGTTCCAGGTGCTCCAGGATCTTGCTGATGCGCTCGATGTTTGCCGTTGAAAACATCGAGTTCGCGTTTTGCATCAGCGCGTTCACCCCGGCCATCAGGTCGTTGCTGTCATTGAGCAGTCGAGCGATGGGCGAGGGCGCTGCAATGATGGTTGGCAGCTTGCCATCCTTGCCCTTGAGCGTCGGGCTCTGGGGTGTACCGCCGCTGAGCTGGATGATCGAGGTGCCGGTGACACCGGTCAGCGCCAGTTTGGCCTCGGTGTCTTCCTTGACCGGGGTTTCACCGCCCAGGCGAATCCGTGCCAGCACTCGGCGCGGATCTTTCGGATCGAGGCGTAGCGACACCACATCGCCGACCTTGATCCCGCTGTACTGCACGGAACTGCCCTTGGACAAACCACTGACCGCCTCGTTGAACACGACCTCGTAATCCTTGAATTCGGTGTCGACGCTGGACTTGGCCAGCCAGAGACCGAACAACAGCGCGGCCGTCACCACAATGACGCTGAGCAGGCCGATCAACACATGATGGGCGCGGGTTTCCATGTCAGACCTCGTTGAGCTGTTGGGCGGCTGTCAGCGCCGCGCGGCCGCGAGGGCCGTGGAAGTATTCGTGAATCCATGGGTCGTCGGTTTCCGAAACCTTGTCGATCGCGTCCGCCACCAGCACTTTTTTCTGCGCCAGTACCGCAACCCGGTCGGTAATGGTGTAGAGCGTGTCGAGGTCGTGGGTCACCAGAAAAACACTCAGGCCCAAGGCGTCACGCAGGGTCAGAATCAATTGATCAAACGCGGCAGCGCCAATCGGGTCGAGACCGGCGGTGGGCTCGTCGAGAAACAGTATGTCCGGGTCCAGGGCCAGCGCCCGGGCCAGCGCGGCGCGCTTGATCATGCCACCGGACAGTGACGCTGGGTATTTGTCTGCCGCCGACAACGGCAACCCGGCCAAGGCCATTTTCACCGCCGCCAGGTGTTCGGCGTCGTTGCGGCTCAGGCCGGCGTGCTCGATCAGCGGTAGGGCGACATTCTCGGTCACCGTCAGCGACGAGAACAGCGCACCTTTCTGGAACAGCACGCCGAAGCGCCGTTCAATCAGTGAGCGCTCGTGCTCGGCCAGGGTCGGCAGGTTTTGGCCGAAAACCTTCACCACGCCTTCGCTCGGTTGGCGCAGCCCGATAATGCTGCGCAGCAATACCGACTTGCCACTGCCAGAACCACCGACCACGGCAAGGATTTCGCCTTTATACAAATCCAGGTCAAGGTTCTCGTGCACGCTCTGGCGACCGAAGCGATTGCACAGGCCACGCACCTCTATCACCGCCTCGGCGGGCGCCCTGGGTAAACGACTCACCAGCCCATCTCCATGAAAAACAGCGCGGCCACCGCGTCGAGCACGATCACTACAAAAATCGACTGCACCACACTGGACGTAGTATGAGCGCCGACAGACTCGGCACTGCCGCTGACCTTGAAGCCTTCGAGGCAACCGATCGCGGCGATCAGGAAAGCGAAAATCGGTGCTTTGACGATGCCCACCAGAAAATGCTGAACGCCGATGTCCGATTGCAGCAGCGACAGGAACATCGCCGGCGAGATATCCAGCGACACCGCACAGACCACGGCACCGCCGATAATCCCCGACAGCATCGCCAGGAAGGTCAGCATCGGCAATGCGATCAACAGGGCAAGGACCCGTGGCACTACCAGCAGCTCCATGGGGTCGAGGCCCAAGGTGCGAATGGCATCGATTTCTTCATTGGCCTTCATCGAGCCGATCTGCGCGGTGAACGCGCTGGCCGTGCGCCCGGCCATCAGGATCGCGGTCAGCAACACACCGAACTCACGCAGGAAGGCAAACCCGACCAGATCCACAGTGAAGACACTGGCGCCGAAAGTGGCCAGCACCGTCGCCCCGAGAAACGCCACCACCGCGCCCACCAGAAAGGTCAGCAGAGCGACGATGGGGGCGGCATCAAGGCCAGTCTGTTCGATGTGCGCCACCATTGGCGTGATGCGCCAGCGCTTTGGGCGGAAAATGCCACGGGCGATGGTTTCCAGGATCAGCCCGACAAAGCCCAGCAATTGCAGGGTATCCTGCCAGACGGTGTCCACCGCCCGGCCAATACGGGTCAGCAGTTGAATGCTGACGCTGACCTCCGGCTCTTTGATCGGCACACAGAAATCGGTCAAAGAGCGGTAGACCGTTTGCAGCAAGGCGCGATCGGCGGCGCTGATGGTGCAGTCGGGGTGCTCGGCGGACTGGCCGAGACGTTCAGAGCCCAGCAGCTCGACCAATAACGACGCACCGGCGGTGTCGAGTGCGCCGAGGCCATTGAGGTCGATGGCGGTATCAGCGTCGTACTGACCGAGGAGCGTTTCACTCAGTAGCTTGAGGTCGGCGTAGTGGGCAAGCGTCCAGTCGCCCGTCACCCGCAACTGCGCGGGGGTCAGCGAAGTATCTAATTGGGCATTGCCGGCCATCGCGCTGCTGATCATAAGCTCCGTGCTTGTCTGCTGGTTACGCAATCCTTCGTAATAGCACGAACCGGATTACTTTTCTTGAACCGCTGTGCTGTCCCTGACGACGAAGCGCAGCACCCCGATGAGCTGTCCGTCTTCGGTCAGCACCCGGACTTGCCACTTGCCAGCCGGATTGCCGGGGAAATTCTGTTTATGGGTCCAGGCGCGATAGCCTTCCTTGCGGCCGCCGTGAATATCCAGCGGGATGCGGTCGACCTCTTTGCCGTTGAACTGCCAGACGTGATAAATCCGCTCGTCCAGACCCCGCGGGGCGTTGATCGCCGTATAGGCATAGAGGCCGCCACCGCGAATCTGCTCGGTGCTGACCTCGTCGAGGCTGGCACCCGGAGTGCGGTCCTGCATTTGCGTGCTGATGGCCACATCGGTCATCCACAGTGTCGCGGGCGGTACCCATGAGCGCAGTTCCCAGCCGACCGCGCCGATTCCCAGGGTGATGCTCAGGATTGCCAGCGCGTTGCGCAGGGTGCGGATCGGGAAGATCGATGCCAGGCTCGGGAACGACAGCAGCACCGCAATGCCCAGCGCCCACTTGAAGCTCTGCGAAGTGGTCAGGTGCATGATCACCGGCAGTGCCGTGAGCAGGGCCGCGAACAGCGTCAGGGTATGCAACGCCAGAAACGCCCAGCGCCGTGGCGCCAGCCATTTGTAGTAGAGCGGATCGACGATGGATATCAGCGCCGCGATGCTCAGTAGCCCGGTGAAAAACAACTGGCCGCTGTTCCAGGTCGTGGTGATGAAAAAGAACGGCAGGACGAAGAAAAGGCTTTCCTGGTGAATCATCTGCGTCGCGTAACGCAACAAAGGTTGCGGAATCTCGCGCTTGAAAATGCGCGCGAACAGCTTGGTCAGACTGTTTTCCAGCATCAGCCAGATCCAGCTGATCAGCATGATGGTGGTGATCCAGCTCGCCAGGCCTTGCTGACGATCAACCAGGATGAAACTGCCCACCCCGGAGATAAAACCACCAGCCGCGATGACCCCGGGATAGCGCTTGATCAATTCAAGGATGCGCTGAACGAAAAGGGTCAGGTTCGGCATTCGGGCTTTTCACAGTAGTAGTAGGAAAAATCCTCGACAGGGTACCGCTGGGACGGCGGTGTGGCGAGGGGGCTCGTCGGAACGCCGCACCGCCGTTCGGCGGCCAAGCAGTCGTAGAGCGATTATCTGAATTGACCGTGATCGTTAATTTGGGGCCGCTTCGCGACCCAACGGGGCGGTGCCGCGGTCCGCCAAGCCCCCTCGCCACAAAAGCCTGTGCCACAGCGCGTGGTTAATTTCTGCGGCTGATGCGCCACCCCAACAACCCAAGCACGATCAACCCCATGATCCCGGCAATCCCCCACACCAATTGGTCGTCACTCACCAATGGCTTTTCGATCCGCAGATAACCAGGCTGCAGAAGCAACTCGCGCATGGCCTTGTTCGCCTCTTCCAGAGACACCGCTTGCAGCTCCCGGGCCGGATTGACGAAGCGGCCATCCTCGTAATCGCCAATGGCGCTCCAGTAGTAATCGGCCAGTGCACTGTTACCTTGCACGGCCCAGGCCTGGCGGGCGATGGCAGCCTGTTTGAGGCGGTTGAAGGTGTCGGCATTGAGGCCGTCCTTGAGCAACTCGGCCTTCAACTCTTCCAGCACCTGCTCAGCTTCGGCAACATCGCCGCGCTCGAGGTCGGCATTGAGGCTCATGAAACCTACACCGCCGAACACCTCGCGCTCCGCCCACGGGCCATAGGACAAACTGTGGGCCAGTCGCAGCTGGCGATACAACGCCCAGTCCAGATAGTCCTTGAGCAGGTCGAAGGTTTGGTCGTGCTGGTCCTCCAGCACCGGCTCCGGCACCAGCCAGTGCAGCTTGGCCCCGTCGCCGACAAAACCGCGGATCAGGCTGCGCTCATGGGCGGCACTGGCCTGGATTTGCGGCAGCGGTGGATGTTCGCTGGGGTTGATCGCTTCAAGCGCGCCATACGCCCGCTCCAGATAGGCCGGCAGCAACTTGTCCAGGTCACCGACCACGATCAGGGTCATGTTGTTCGGCGCATACCAGCCGTTGCGCACGCGCTCCAGTTGTTCGCGGGTCAGACTGTCGACTTGCGCCCGCTCGGGGCATTTGAGGCCTAATTCCACCGCCAGTTGACTGCTGGCGGTGTGGCCCAGGTCCTGGCGATCCAGCCAGCGTTGCAGATGTGAGTAATGCCCGCCATCTTCGCGCTCGACCACTTGCTTGGCAGCGTTGATGGCATTGTCGTCGAACCGGGTCTGGGTCAGCAGCGCCAGCAGCAGGTCGAGCACCTTGCGCTGGTTTTTCGCCGGGGCCTCGATGACGAACGTGGTATCGGCGTTGCTGGTGAACGCATTCCACTCACCCCCCAAGGCCTGCATGCGCTCCTCCAGGCCGCCTTCGCCACTGGCGTCGATACCGCTGAACAGCAAGTGTTCGAGCAGATGCGGCAGTTCTTTTTCTTCGCAGCTGAAATCATCCAGGCCAACCCCGATCACCAGGCGAATCGCCACATGCCCGCGCTCGGTGCCGGGCTTGAGCAGCAACTGCAAACCGTTGCGCAGCGTATAACCCTCGACCTGGAAACGATCCAGGGCAAGCGTGGGGAATGAGCCAAGCAACAGGCAGGCGAGTAGCAGACAACGCATAAAAAGCTTCCAGGCGGCTGATTGGAGATCCGTGTCGTCAGTCATGCCGACTTGCCCGCGAAAGCGGCCTCAAGACTGAATCAATACTACTGACTGATCACCATGCCATACGTTCAAGGTGAATGTGTGGTGTCAGCCAAATCGTCGACCACCAGAGCACCTGTGTCGGAAGTTTCCAGCACCACATAGGCACTGCTGCAAAACAGCGAGTTCAAACGTTTCATGTCGGCGATCAGCTCCAGGTGCAACGAACTGGTTTCGATACTCTGCACGATCTTACGTTGTAGCCGGCTGACATGTGCATGGGCCAGGCGGCGTTCCTGTGCACGAAAACGACGTTTCTCACGCACCAGTTGCCGGGCGCTTTCCGGGTCGGCACTGAGAAACACCGACATCCCCAGGCGCAGGTTGGAAATCAACTGACTGTGAAGCCCGGCCAGTTCATCCAGCCCCACGTCGGAAAATGACCGACGCTGTGAGGTTTTCTGCTGCTGCACCTTGCGCAGCATGCGTTCGATGAGGTCGCTGGCAAGTTTCAGGTTGATCGCCAACTCGATGATTTCCGCCCAGCGCCGGCTGTCCTGATCGCTGAGATCCTCGCGGGGCATCTGCGCCAGATACAGCTTGATCGCGCTGTACAGGGCTTCCACATCATCGGTCAGGCGGCGCATTTCCTGAGTCACCGCGGTATGTTGGCCGCGCAATACGTCGAGCATGGCTTCAAGCATGCTGTCGATCAGATCGCCTATGCGCAGGGTTTCCCGGGCTGCGTTGGCCAGCGCCAGGCCGGGGGTGGCCAATGCTGTGAGGTCCAGATGCCGGGGTTTGGCTGTACCGTTGGCTTGCAGGCGTTCGGGCAGTACCCAGGCACAAAAACGCGCCATCGGCCCGACGCTCGGCAGCAATATCAGGCAGCGCGTGGTGTTGTAGAGCAGGTGGAAGCTGATGACCATCTCCTGCGGGCTGAAATCCAGGCTGTCCAGCCAGTGCACCAACGGGTCGAGCACCGGAATCATCAGCATCAGGCCGATCAGTTTGTACAACAGGCTGCCCAACGCCACCTGCCGTCCGGCGGCGTTCTGCATACTGGTGCTGAGGAACGCAAGAATGCCGCTGCCGATATTGGCGCCGATGACCAGGCCGATGGCCACCGGCAGGCTGATCACATTGGCGCCGGCCAGGGTTGCCGTGAGCAGCACAGCCGCCAGGCTGGAGTAGGAAATCATCGCGAACAGCGCGCCAATCAAGGCGTCCAGGAGAATGTCGCCGGTCAGCGAGGCGAATATCACCTTGACCCCTTGGGCGTGGGTGATCGGCGCCGCCGCCTCGACAATCAGTTGCAACGCCAGAATGATCAGCCCCAGTCCGATAGCGACGCGGCCCATCTGCCCCACCCGTGTCTGCTTGCGCGACAGGAAGAAGATCACCCCGATAAAGATCAGCAGCGGCGACAACCACGACAAATCGAGGGTCAGCACTCGCGCCATCAGCGCCGTACCGACATCGGCACCGAGCATGGTCGACAGCGCCGGGGTCAGCGCCATCAGGCCCTGGCCGACAAAGGAAGTGACGAGCATGGCGGTGGCGTTGCTGCTCTGGACCATGGCCGTCACGACGATCCCGGCGACGAAAGCCAGCCCGCGCTTGGACATGTTCCGGCCGATGACATGGCGCAGATTGGAGCCGTAGACCCGCAGGATGCCGGTACGGACGATGTGCGTGCCCCAGATCAGCAGGGCCACGGCGGAGAGCAAATTGAGCAGGGTGAGCATACAGACCCCCTGTGGTGCAGCGCTCCAAAGGAGCAAGTTGACGGTGCCGCGCGACGTTCTACGTTCTGATACTTAAGCTGTAGTTGGCTAACGGTCTGAGCGCCAGCATCGCATAGCTAAAGAAGTGATTGAAACAAAACTGTCATGAACACAAATTCAGACAATCCCACAAAAACAATGTGGGAGCGGGCTTTTGTGGCGAGGGGGCTTGCCCCCGTCGGGTCGCGCAGCGGCCCCAAAACCTGCTATCGCGGTGTACCAAGTACGCCGCATGCAATGGTTTTGCGACTGCTACGCAGCCGAACGGGGGCAAGCCCCCTCGCCACAACAAGCCCCCTCACCACAAAGGCTTGCTCCCACAGGTTTTTGCGTTGTCACTACATCCGGGTTACTGGCCCGGAATGTCCTTGCGCAGCTTCACCGGATCCTGCTGCTTGCGCTTCTTCGCAATAGCAGTGCGCATCTTGATATTGATCGCTTCCACCGCCAGCGAGAAGGCCATGGCGAAGTAGACGTAGCCTTTTGGTACGTGCACGTCCAGGGATTCGGCAATCAGCACGGTACCGACGATCAACAGGAACGACAGCGCCAGCATCTTCAGCGACGGGTGCTTGTCGATGAATTCGCTGATTTTGCCCGAGGCCAGCATCATCACCAGCACTGCAACGATGATCGCCGCAACCATGACCGGTACGTGGGAGACCATGCCGACAGCGGTAATTACCGAGTCCAGCGAGAACACAATGTCGATGATCGCGATCTGGATGATGGTGTAGATGAAACTGCCGCCAGCGCCCTTGGGTTCCTCGTTGGTTTCGTCTTCGCCTTCCAGCGCGTGGTACATCTCTTGCGAGCTCTTCCACAGCAGGAACAGACCACCGAAGAACAGGATCAGATCGCGCCCGGAAATGCCTTGGCCAAACACTTCGAACAGATCGGTGGTGAGACGCATGACCCAGGTGATCGACAGCAGCAACAGGATTCGCGTGATCATGGCCAGTGCCAGACCGAAAATCCGGGTGCGCGCCTGCAAGTGCTTGGGCATGCGGCTGACCAGGATCGAGATCATGATGATGTTATCGATGCCCAGGACGATTTCCAGAGCGGTCAGGGTAAAGAAGGCAACCCAGATTTCAGGGTTGGTCAGCCATTCCATGTGTATTCCTTTGAGGATGCGTTAAACCACGAAGGGCCCGGGCTTCAAACAACGAAGCCTGGACCCGAAGTGGTGAGTCTTGGGCTTATAGAGTGCTGAACATCGGAAAAGTCCCCAGCACCAGTGCAGCAACCAGTATGCAGATACAAACCAATACAGCCCACTTCAGCGTGAAACGCTGATGATCACCGAAGTCGATACCGGCCAGAGCTACCAACAAGTAAGTCGATGGCACCAGCGGGCTCAACAAGTGGACGGGCTGACCTACGATCGAGGCACGTGCCATTTCCACCGCGGTTATACCGTAATGACTAGCGGCTTCGGCAAGTACCGGTAACACGCCGTAATAAAATGCATCGTTCGACATGAAAAACGTGAACGGCATGCTCACCAGCGCAGTAATCACCGCCAGATACGGGCCGAGGAAGTCCGGAATCACCGCCAGCAGGCTTTTTGACATGGCATCGACCATACCGGTGCCCGACAGGATACCGGTGAAAATACCTGCCGCGAAGATCAAACCGACCACCGCCAGCACGCTGCCGGCGTGGGCCGCGACGCGATCCTTCTGCATTTGCAGACAAGGGTAGTTGACGATCATCGCAATACTGAACGCCACCATGAACAGCACAGGCAACGGCAGCAGACCGGCAATCAGGGTGCACATCAGGCCCAGGGTCAGGGCACCGTTGAACCAGATCAGCTTGGGACGACGGGCATCCGGGAACTGCGAAACGCTGATTTCACTGTGGTCGATTTCATCGCCCACCAGGTGCAACTCACCCAGACGCGCACGCTCACGCTTGCCGTAGAAGTAGGCAATCAACAGGATCGCCACCACACCGGCCGCCATCGCCGGGATCATCGGCACAAAGATGTCGGACGGGTCGACGTGAAGCGCACTGGCCGCACGGGCGGTCGGGCCACCCCATGGGGTCATGTTCATCACGCCACCGGCAAGGATGATCAAGCCGGCCATGATCCGCGGACTCATGCCGATACGGCTGTAGAGCGGCAGCATGGCGGCCACGCAGATCATGTAGGTGGTCGCGCCGTCACCATCGAGGGAAACGACCAGCGCCAGGACGGCAGTGCCGACTGAAACCTTCAACGGGTCGCCCTTGACCAGTTTGAGGATCTTGCGCACGGCCGGGTCGAACAGGCCGGAGTCGATCATCAGGGCGAAGTACAAAATGGCAAACATCAGCATCACGCCGGTCGGCGCAAGCTTGGTGATGCCTTCGAGCATCATCGGGCCGATCTTCGGCGCAAAACCGCCGAACAGGGCGAAGACGATCGGAATGATGATCAGGGCGATCAGCGCGGACAGGCGCTTGGTCATGATCAGGAACATGAACGTGATGACCATGGCGAAGCCAAGGAAAGTCAGCATGGGAATACTCCAGGCATAGCGCGGCTAGTGAATGGGCGGATCGGGCGGGATCAGCGCAGAACGGGAAGCACGAGGCGTACGGGCGGAGTGACAGCGAAGCGGCGGGTAGGAGAGGACATCAGAATCACCATTGTTGTTGTTAAATGGACCTGGCGAGCACTTGAACACTCGCATTGGCCAACCGGTCTTTTGCCGGTAGTGACGGCGATCCTAATCGGGGAAGCTTTCAGCCAGCTTTCGAGAATGAAAGCATTGAGCGGTTGTGCAACCGGTCGTCGGACGGGACACAGAGGAAATGTCATGAGTGAATTTCACAACGGCGGCTGCCACTGCGGGCAATTGCGTTACCAATTCAGCGGGCCGCTTCACGATATTGCCCACTGCCACTGCTCGATTTGCCGAAAGGTCAGCGGTGGCATTGTGACCACTTGGATCACCGTGCCCGCGTCAGCGTTTCGATGGCTGGCAGGAACGCCGGCGCGGTACGACTCCTCATCAACCTGCGCACGATATTTCTGCGGCCACTGTGGTGCACACCTGGCGCTGGTGACGCACCTGAGCCCGCAAACCATCGATGTGACCACTGCCACCCTCGATCATCCCGAACAGGCACCCGCCGAGCGTCACATCTGGACCAGCAGCCGTTTACCGTGGTTGCACCTGGACGAACAGCTGCCCGGCGAGGCCGAAGAAAGCATCTGATCAAAAATTAGACAGATCCAGCGGACGGATTGCGCCCATCCAGATCGCATGGTCGGTGTGGTCCAATAAATCGTTGCCCGTGTCCGGGTGCAGGAATACCACCAAGCCCTTGCGATTGAGCGCCAGCCACGGCAGCAGGTCGCCGATCAATTCAGGTCCGAAGGCCAGCTGGCAGCTCCAGTCCGGGTGCGGGCCGACCGGGCGCTCATGCACGCGACCCATTTTCAGTGGAAATAACTGTGCTGCGTGCTCACACAGGGCCCGCGCCTGATCAATGGTTGTGGCATCGAAATAGACGTGGGCGTGATAACCCTTGATCTGCTGCATTTGAATCCCTCTGAAAGCTGTTCGAACCCTCACCGTTTCCTGCGGGTCACACGCCATATAGACAGGAAAACAGAGAATCCAGCCATGAAAAATGCCGAAACCCCCGTCGTGAAAGTGGTGCTTTATGGTGCCATGAGTAGCCTGGGCAGTGCGCTGATGGCTGAAATGCTGCGGCGTCAGCATGAAGTGATCGCGATACTGGATGACCTTACGGCGCTCGCGCCGCGCCCGGGGTTGCGCACCAAGAGCGGCGACCTGTTCGAAGCCGAGCGGGTCAAACAAAGTGTGGCGGGGAGCTCGACGGTCATCTGTCTACTGGACGCACCAGGGCTGCCATTCAATAGTGATCACGTGGAAAAAACCATCGTGCCGGGCCCGGTCGAACAGGTGCTGGCGGTGGATGCGCTGATAGAAGGTCTGCAAGGGGCAGGCATAAGCCGCTTGTTTCTCGTGGGTGATTTCGACGTCCTGGACGAACCGGACATCGCGGACCGCCTTCAACTGCATGCCGCTGAAGAAATCCGCGAAGCGCTGCAAAGCTGCCCCTTGCACTGGACGATGGTGAATGCACCAAGGGCGGTGGCGGGGCTCACCATCGAGCATTTCAGCCAGGTCAGCAGTAGTCTGGAACCCGGGCTGGGTGAGAGCCTGGAACGATTGACCCGAGTGGCAACCGGTATTGCCGATGAGATGCGGCTGAATTTGCATGTGGGTGAACATGTGAATTTCGTTGCTGCTTCAAACCCGTAAAAGATCTTCACACCGCAATCGAAGGCAACGCCAAGCCAGACAATGATTGCGCGCTGCTGGACTGCTCGGCCATCAACCAGTCGACAAATTGCTGAATCAACACCCCGCGTCGTTTGCGTTGGGGCAGTACCACGTAATAACCGAGCCGGGACATCACTGTTTCGGCGATCGGTCGACACAACAAACCCTGCGCCAGCAAGTTATCCACAAGGTGGCGCCAGCCGATGGCTACGCCCTGACCGCCAATCGCCGCCTGAATCAGTAAAGTGTAATTGTCGAAGCGCACCTGACCCGGCGCCGGAGGTGATGTAATCCCCAATTCACGGAATACACCGCTCCAGTCGAACCAGTTGCTACTGTTTTCGCCGCGCAGGTGCAGTAGCGGAAACTCCAGGAGAGCCTTGGCCGGTAAAGGCAGTGGGCGGTCGTTGAGCAACTGCGGGCTGCACACCGGGAACACTTCTTCGCTGAACAGCCAATGGCTTTCACCTTGTTTGAAACGCCCGTCACCGAACAGCACTGCCACGTCGATATCGGTACGCAGCATGTTGTGGCTGCGCTCACTGGTGACAAGGCTGACATCCACCTGCGGATTGGCCGCATGAAACCTGTGCAGACGCGGCATCAGCCAATAAGCGGCGAAGGCAAAATCCGTAGCGACTTGCAGCACCTCATGCTGCTGTTGCGCACTGATTGCGCCCAATCCTGCGTCGATATGCTGCAAACCGAGCTGAACTTGCTGAAAAAGCAGCGTTCCCGCCTCCGTCAGCTCGATGCCTCGATAAATACGGTCGAACAGTCGAACCGCCAGTTGCTCTTCTAAACGCTTGATTTGCTGGCTGATGGCCGGTTGTGTGGTGCCAAGCTCCACGGCAGCGGCGGTGAAGCTGCGTTGACGGGCTGCCGTTTCGAAGGTGCGGAGTAAATCCAGAGACAGGTCACCAAGAGACTCATACATAAGATGTGCTTATCCTAGTCATTGCCGCACGTGGGCTTTACCGCAGAGTTCATGGGTTACATCCTCGACCCAAGCACTCTCGCATAAATATCCACTATGGAATGCCGCGATCACATGAAGCGCAAGAACATTCTTTTCATCATGGCCGATCAAATGGCCGCGCCAATGTTGCCGTTCTACGGTCCTTCGCCAATCAAGATGCCCCATCTCAGCCGCCTCGCCGCACAAGGCGTGGTGTTCGACTCGGCTTATTGCAACAGTCCCCTTTGCGCGCCGTCGCGCTTTACCTTGGTCAGTGGTCAGTTGCCGAGCAAGATCGGCGCCTACGACAACGCTGCGGATTTCCCTGCCGATGTGCCGACTTACGCCCACTATCTGCGTCGCCTCGGCTACCGCACCGCACTCTCGGGCAAGATGCACTTCTGTGGCCCGGACCAGTTGCACGGCTACGAAGAACGCCTGACCAGCGATATTTACCCGGCCGACTACGGCTGGGCTGTGAACTGGGACGAGCCGGATGTGCGGCCGACCTGGTATCACAACATGTCGTCCGTGCTGCAGGCCGGGCCGTGCGTGCGTACCAATCAACTGGATTTCGACGAAGAGGTCGTGTTCAAGGCCCAGCAGTATCTGTTCGACCACATCCGTGAGGATGGCGACCAGCCGTTTTGCCTGACCGTTTCGATGACTCACCCACACGATCCGTACACGATTCCCAAGCAATTCTGGAATCTGTATGACGATACCGACATCCCGCTGCCTGCAACGCCGGATCAGCACGAACTCGATCCGCACTCCCAACGCTTGCTCAAGGTCTATGACCTGTGGGACAAGCCGCTGCCTGTGGATAAGATCCGTGACGCGCGTCGCGCCTATTTCGGAGCCTGCAGCTATATTGACAGCAACGTCGGCAAACTCCTGCAAACACTCGAGGATACGGGTCTCATCGATGACACCATCATCGTTTTCTCCGGCGATCATGGCGACATGCTGGGCGAGCGTGGCCTCTGGTACAAAATGCATTGGTATGAAATGGCGGCGCGGGTGCCGCTGCTGATCAGCGCCCCGGGGCATTTTGGTGCCAGGCGGGTCAGCGCCAGCGTCTCCACCGCCGACCTGCTGCCGACCTTCGTTGAATTGGCCGGTGGCTCGCTGGAACCGGGGTTGCCGCTGGATGGCCGCTCGCTGGTTGCGCACCTGCAAGGGCTGGGCGGTCACGACGAGGTGTTCGGCGAATACATGGCCGAAGGTACCGTCGGCCCGCTGATGATGATTCGCCGCAGCGCTTATAAATTCATTTACAGCGAAGACGACCCTTGTCTGCTGTTCGATGTACACAATGACCCCCTCGAACTGGAAGATCTCAGCCATTCGCCGCAACATCGCCAGCTGTTCGACGATTTTATCGCCGAAGCGCGAGCCAAGTGGGATGTCCCGGCGATTCACCAACAGGTGCTCGCCAGCCAGCGGCGCCGGCGTTTCGTCGCCCAGGCCCTGACCTTCGGCAAGCTGAAGAGCTGGGATCACCAGCCGCTGGTGGATGCCAGTCAGCAGTACATGCGCAACCACATCGACCTTGATGATCTGGAACGCAAAGCACGTTATCCACAACCCTGCCAAAACCAATAATGTTAAGGGGAAGTCCATGCAAAGGTTATCCACAGTACTGACGGTCGGGCTCATGGCACTGGGAAGTGCATCGACGTTTGCAGATCAGAGTTGCGAAACGGTAAGGATGGCCGACCCTGGCTGGAGCGACATCGCTGCGACCAACGCCATCACCGGTTTCCTGCTCGATGGCATGGGCTACAAGGCCAAGGTCGATACCCTCGCGGTGCCGATTACCTTTGGCGGGCTCAAGGATGGCCAGGTCGATGTTTTTCTGGGTAACTGGATGCCGGCGCAGCAAGGCTTCTACGACAAGTTCGTCGCCACCGGCGATGTCACGCAATTGGCTAAAAACCTCGACGGCACCGAGTTCACCCTCGCCGTCCCCGACTATGTGTGGGATGCGGGTGTGCATGATTTTGCCGACCTGAACAAATTCGCGGACAAGTTCGACCACAAGATCTACGGCATAGGCTCCGGAGCACCGGCGAATATCTCCCTGCAAGAGATCATCAAGAAAAACGATTTCGACATGGGCCAGTGGAAACTGGTCGAGTCCAGCGAGCAGGCGATGCTGGCGGAAGTGTCTCGTGCAGTGAAGAAACAGAAATTCGTGACTTTCCTCGGCTGGACGCCGCACCCGATGAACGTGCAGCTGAAAATGCATTATCTCAAGGGCGGCGAGAAGTACTTCGGCGACACCGGCAGCGTGCATACCCTGACCCGCAAAGGTTATGCACAGGCCTGTCCGAACGTCGGCAAACTGCTTACGAACCTGAGCTTCACCCAGGAGATGGAGAGCAGCATCATGGCCGAGGTGGCGAACAAGAAAGTCAGCAACGCCGATGCGGCCAGGGCGTGGATCAAGGCAAACCCGGCGGTGCTGGATAAATGGCTCGATGGCGTGAAGACCGTGGATGGCAAGGATGCGTTGCCGGCGGTGAAGGCGAAGCTTTGATCGGGTGAATTTTGAGGAAAGTGGCGGGCTTGAGATTTCCCCCCTCACCCCAGCCCTCTCCCCCCTCGGGGGGGCGAGGGGGAAAGGGAGCCGATCTTCGTGTCCTTCAAATCCTGAGTTCCACGTGAGATTCCCGGGTGATGTAACTCCATGGAACTCCGTCAGTCCCCTCATCCCTGCCGGGAGAGGGTATGGACGCCGATCTTCACGGGCCTCAGTCCTGAGTTCAACTCGGTATTTCAGGTCGATGTAGCTACATAGGCAACCCGGTCAGTCCCCATCCCTGCCGGGAGAGAGTATGGACGCCGATCTTCACGGGCCTCAGTCCTGAGTTCAACTCGGTATTTCAGGTCGATGTAGCTTAACCCGGTCAGTCCCCATCCCTGCCGGGAGAGAGTATGGACGCCGATCTTCACGGGCCTCAGTCCTGAGTTCAACTCGGTATTTCAGGTCGATGTAGCTACATAGGCAACCCGGTCAGTCCCCCTCCCTGCCGGGAGAGGGTATGGACACCGATCTTCACGGGCCTCAGTCCTGAGTTCAACTCGGTATTTCAGGTCGATGTAGCTTGCAACCCGGTCAGTCCCCCTCCCTGCCGGGAGAGGGTATGGACACCGATCTTCACGGGCCTCAGTCCTGAGTTCAACTCGGTATTTCAGGTCGATGTAGCTACATAAGCAACCCGGTCAGTCCCCCTCCCTGCCGGGAGAGGGTATGGACACCGATCTTCACGGGCCTCAGTCCTGAGTTCAACTCGGTATTTCAGGTCGATGTAGCTCCATAGTCTACATGGACRCCGATCTTCACGGGCCTCAGTCCTGAGTTCAACTCGGTATTTCAGGTCGATGTAGCTACATAGGCAACCCGGTCAGTCCCCCTCCCTGCCGGGAGAGGGTATGGACACCGATCTTCACGGGCCTCAGTCCTGAGTTCAACTCGGTATTTCAGGTCGATGTAGCTAAATAGGCAACCCGGTCAGTCCCCATCCCTGCCGGGAGAGAGTATGGACGCCGATCTTCACGGGCCTCAGTCCTGAGTTCAACTCGGTATTTCAGGTCGATGTAGCTCCATAGTCTACTCGGTCAGTCCCCTCGCCCCTTTGGGGAGAGGGTTAGGGTGAGGGGGCGTTCCAACTGACACACCACTTAAAAACCTCACCCTGATACCCTTGCACAAAATCCCACCCGAGAGGATCCATGGCCCTTCCCAGTCGCCATTCACTGTTCCCCTTCCTCGCCTGGTTGCCCAAGCAAACCCGGGCAAGTGTCGGACGTGACCTGATTGTCGGCCTCAGTGGTGCGATTCTGGCGTTGCCGCAATCCATTGCCTATGCACTGATTGCCGGCCTGCCACCTGAATATGGCCTGTACGCGGCAATCATCCCGGTGCTGATTGCCTGCCTCTGGGGTTCGTCGTGGCATTTGATCTGCGGTCCCACGGCCGCCATCTCCATTGTCCTGTATGCCAGTGTCAGTCCACTGGCCGTCCCTGCCTCACAGGACTACGTCACCCTGATTCTGTTGCTGACCTTTCTCGCGGGAATTTTCCAATGGCTTTTGGGCCTGTTGCGCTTTGGCGCGCTGGTGAACTTCGTCTCGCATTCGGTGGTGCTCGGTTTTACCCTCGGCGCAGCAGTGGTGATCGCCATCGGCCAACTGCCGAATCTGCTGGGGCTGGATCTGCCGGGCGAAGCGACGGCGTTGGCCAGCCTGATGAGTTTGCTCCAGCATCTGGAGGCTGTGGATAAACCTTCGCTGGTGCTGGGCCTGGCCACCGTACTGGTCGGCATGCTGCTCAAACAGCTGTTGCCACGCTGGCCGACGCTGCTCATGACCCTGGTACTGGGCGGCCTGTTGGTGTGGTTGTGGCCAGCGATGTTTGGTCACGTACAGTTGGTCAGTGCATTTGTCGGCCGGCTGCCGCCGTTCAGCGCACTACCGCTGGATCTGGACCTTATTCTGCGGCTGCTGCCCAGTGCGGTGGCGGTGGGTATGCTCGGGCTGGTCACCAGCCTGTCGATTGCCCGCTCGATTTCCGCGCGCTCCCAGCAGATGCTCGACGCCAATCAGGAAGTCCGCGCTCAGGGTCTATCCAACATGGTCGGTGCGTTTTTTTCCGGTTCACTGTCCGCCGGCTCCTTCACCCGCTCGGCTCTTAGCTATGAGGCCGGCGCCTGTTCGCCTCTGGCGGGGATTTTTTCGGCAATGTGGGTGGCGTTGTTCGCCATTTTCGCTGCGGGGCTGATCGCCCACATCCCGATCCCGGCCATGGCCGGCAGCATTCTCCTGATCGCCTGGGGGTTGATAGACCATCGCGGCGTTCGCGCATTGTGGCGAGTCAGCCACTCCGAGTTCGCAGTCATGGCGCTGACCTGCCTGGCCACATTGCTTCTGGAACTGCAGACTGCCATCTACGCCGGAGTACTGGCGTCGTTGTTTTTCTATCTCAAACGTACTTCGCGCCCGCGGGTCCAGCATTGGCGGGACGGTGAGGAAGACATTCTGCGGGTCGGCGGCTCAATCTTCTTCGGCGCCAGCCACTACCTGCAAACGCGCCTGCAACGGATGCACGGCGTACGCGTGGTGATCGAAGCACAGCAGATCAACTTCATCGACTATTCCGGCGTTGAAATGCTGCACCAGGAAGCCCGGCGACTGCTGCGCCAGGATCGCAGCCTGACCTTGCGCCAGGCACGGCCGCAGGTGGTGGAAGAGTTGAGAAAGCTGGAAGGCGCGGAGAAATGCCCGATCCGGTTTGAGGATTGAAACACCACGGCGATGACGAACGCATAAACTGTGGCGAGGGGGCTTGCCCCCGTTCGGCCGCGAAGCGGTCGTGGATTTTTTGGGGGACGGCTTCGCCGTCCAACGGGGGCAAGCCCCCTCGCCACAGCAAACCCCCTCGCCACAGCAAGCCTTCTCGCCTCAGCAAGCTCCCTCGCCACAAAAAATACTACAGCGCCAGTTGGCGGCGAAGTTCGGCCAGCACTGGAGCCGTATCCGGCCGCACACCGCGCCACAGGAAAAACGCTTCCGCCGCCTGTTCAGCGAGCATGCCCAAGCCATCCATCGCCACCGCCGCGCCGTGTTCGCTGGCCCAGCGGCAGAACGAGGTCGGCTCCTTGCCATACATCATGTCGTAGCAAACCGTCTTGCCCGGTTCAATGAGGCTGCTGGCAATCGGCGGAACATCACCTGAGAGGCTCGCCGACGTCGCATTGATGATCAGGTCCACCGACTCCTGCAACCAGTCATACCCACTGGCCGATACGGGCCCCAGATCGCAGAACAATTCGGCCAACAGCTCGGCTTTTTCCACGGTACGGTTGGCGATGATCAGGGATGCCGGTTGCTCGGCCAACAAGGGCTCCAGCGCACCACGCACCGCACCACCGGCACCCAGCAGCAGGATGCGTTTACCCTTGAGGCTGAAACCGGCGTTGACCGTCAGGTCCCGCACCAGTCCGGCACCGTCGGTGTTGTCGCCCAGCAGGCTGCCATCCGCCAGCTTGCTCAACGTATTAACCGCACCGGCTCGCTGCGCCCGCGCCGTCAGGTTGTTCGCCAACCGATAGGCTTCCTCTTTGAACGGCACCGTCACATTCGCGCCGCGACCTTCCAGAAAAAACGTCCGGGCACAGGTGGAAAAGTCGTCCAGTGGCGCCAGCAAGGTGCTGTAGTCCAGCTTCTGTGCCGTCTGCTCGGCGAACAGACGATGGATCAGCGGCGACTTGCTATGGCCAATCGGGTTGCCGAATACGACGTAACGGTCCATCAGGAATCCTCGTTCAGGCCTCGGCCAACCAATCGCGATCTTGCAGGAAGTACTCGGTCAGGCGCGCTTCTTCGCTGCCGGGCTCGGCTTTCCAGTCGTAACCCCAGCGCACCTGCGGCGGCAGGGACATCAGGATCGACTCGGTGCGCCCGCCCGATTGCAGGCCGAACAGCGTGCCACGGTCGTAGACCAGGTTGAATTCAACGTAGCGCCCACGACGGAATTCCTGGAACTCGCGTTGCTCGGCAGTAAAGGCATCGTCCTTGCGGCGCTGCACGATTGGCAGATACGCGTCGATGTAGGCATCGCCAATGGCGCGCATGAAGGCGAAGCTGGTGTCGAAATCCCACTCGTTCAAGTCGTCGAAAAACAACCCGCCGATGCCTCGTGGCTCGTGACGGTGCTTGATGTGGAAATAGCTGTCGCACCAGGCCTTGTAGCGCGGGTAAACCTCCGGTCCGAACGGTGCGCAGGCTTGCTCGGCGATGCGGTGCCAGTGCACGCAGTCATCGACGTTACCGTAGTAGGGGGTCAGGTCGAAGCCGCCGCCGAACCACCAGACCGGTTCCTCGCCTTCTTTTTCGGCGATGAAAAAGCGTACGTTGGCGTGGGAAGTCGGCACATGCGGGTTATGCGGATGGATCACCAGCGACACGCCCAGCGCTTCGAAGCCCCGGCCGGCCAGTTCCGGTCGGTGCGCGCTGGCGGAAGGTGGCAGACCGCTGCCGAACACATGGGAAAAGTTGACGCCGCCCTTTTCAATCACCGTGCCGTTTTCGATCACCCGGGTACGCCCGCCACCGCCGGCAGGCCGGGTCCAGGCGTCTTCAACGAAGCGCTTACCGCCGTCTTCGGCTTCCAGGGCAGCACAGATACGGTCTTGCAGGTCGAGCAGGTAGGCTTTTACGGCCTCGGTGCGGGTCGTCATGTCATCACCTTGTATCGGGCAAAACTACGCGCTGCTCCATTGGAGCTCAGCCTGCGCAAATGGGCGCGTAGCATAACACTGCAGATACACCTGCCGCAGTTGACGAAGATCAAGCTTGGGAGTTCGATAGGGCGCTTCGCGCTACAACTCAAGTAGCTGAGTCCCAAGGAGAGTGAGATGGCAAAGCGTATTCAGTTCCGCGCCCATGGCGGCCCCGAAGTGCTCGAATATGTCGATTACCAGCCCGCCGAACCCGGCCCGCAGCAGGTCCGCGTGAGCAACAAGGCCATCGGCCTGAACTTCATTGATACCTATTACCGCAGCGGCCTCTATCCGCCGCCGTCCCTGCCATCGGGCGTTGGTTCCGAAGGGGCGGGGGTGGTCGAGGCGGTGGGCAGTGAAGTGAGCCGTTTCAAGGTCGGTGATCGCGTGGCCTATGGCAGTGGCCCGCTGGGCGCGTACAGCGAGGTTCACGTGTTGCCCGAAGCCAATCTGGTGCACCTGCCGGACGCCATCAGCTTCGAACAGGCGGCTGGCGTGATGCTCAAGGGCCTGACCGTGCAGTACCTGCTGCGTCAGACCTATGAACTCAAGGGTGGCGAAACCATTCTGTTTCACGCCGCGGCCGGTGGCGTCGGTTCGCTGGCGTGCCAATGGGCCAAGGCCCTGGGTGTGAAGTTGATCGGCACGGTGAGCTCGGCAGAGAAAGCCGCACTGGCGAAAGCCAATGGCGCCTGGGCAACCATCGACTACAGCCATGAAAACGTCGCACAACGCGTGCTGGAGTTGACTGACGGCCAAAAGGTCCCGGTAGTTTACGACGGCGTCGGCAAAGACACCTGGCTGACCTCCCTCGACAGCGTCGCGCCGCGTGGTCTGGTGGTGAGCTTCGGTAATGCATCCGGGGCGGTAGACGGGGTCAACCTGGGAATTCTGGCGGGGAAGGGTTCGCTGTACGTGACACGGCCGACCCTGGCGACCTATGCCAACAACGCCGAGAACCTGCAGCGGATGGCCGACGAACTGTTCGAGATGATTATCAGCGGCAAGCTGCACGTGGACATCAGCCAGCGTTATCCACTGGCTGATGCGGCGAAGGCGCAGACCGAGTTGTCGGCGCGCCGTACAACAGGGTCGGTGGTGTTGTTGCCTTAACCTGTGGCGAGGGGGCTCGCCCCCGTTCGGGTGCGCAGCACCCGCCCTCAACTGGGGCCTGCTCCGTAGTCCAACGGGGGCAAGCCCCCTCGCCACATCAATCCGGGCGCACAACCTGCCCTGTCGCCAGATCGCGGATCACGCTGGGATTCTTGCGCCCGCCCAGATTGCCGCCGAGTACCAGATCAACCTGGCCACGGAAATACTGCTCCACGCGAATCCGCGTGCGTGCTGCCGGACGGCCCTGTGGGTTGGCCGACGTTGACACCAGCGGCCCAACCAGCGCACACAACTCCCGCACTTGCGGGTGATCACTGACTCGCAACGCCACCGTTTCGTGCACCCCGGTAATCCATTCCGGCAGCATATTCTGATGCGGCACCAGCCAGGTATTGGGACCGGGCCAGGTACTGGCCATGCGGTCCATCCACAATTCGGGGAAATCCTCGAACAGGAAGTCGAACTGGCGGATGTTGTCGGCAACCAGAATCAGCCCTTTATCCACAGACCGGCCCTTGATCAGCAGCAGACGATCCACTGCTTCTTCGTCCCACGGGTCGCAACCCAGCCCCCAGACTGCTTCGGTTGGGTAGGCAATCACCGCTCCGGCACGAATTGCTTGCGCGGCTTGTTGCACACGCCAACTGTTGACCATGAAAAACTCTCCAGAATAAGGCTCTGTGCAGTTTACCGATCTTGTTTATAAAACCTAGCTCACCCGTGCAAACCAGCGTCCACTTTCACAGACCGCACGGCCGTCCATTTCCAGCTCAGTCAATGCCACCAGCACTTTGGGCAGGGTCCAGCCGCTCGCTCCGGCCAACGCTTCACTGGTGTGCGGTGCGGCAAGCAGCAACTGCAAAAGTGGATGAGTGGTCGCTACCACGCTCGATTCCGTGGGGAAGGGCAGTTGTTGCCAGCCGCGCAAGGCTTCAAGGATATGTTCGATGGTTTCCACCAGGGCTGCGCCATCGCGGATCAATTGATGACAACCGCGCGCTCCGGGATGATGGATCGATCCGGGAATCGCGAATACCTCGCGGCCTTGCTCCGCCGCCAGCCTCGCGGTGATCAACGATCCGCTGGCAACACTGGCCTCGACCACCAGCACGCCGAGGGACATGCCGCTGATGATCCGGTTGCGTCGGGGAAAGTTTGCGGCGCTGGGAGCTGCATCCAGCGGAAACTCCGAAACTACCGCGCTGCCGGACGCGATCATGGCGTCCGCCAACCTTCGATTGCGCTGTGGATAAAACTTTTCAAGACCGGTACCAAGTACCCCGACCGTTTGCCCGCCAACATCCAGAGCGGCCTGGTGGGCGGCAGCATCAATGCCCAGGGCCAGACCGCTGGTAATGACAAAACCGGCACCGGCCAGACTGCGGGAAAACGCAGCAGCGGTGTCCATGCCGGGTCGAGAGGCCCGACGGCTGCCGACCATCGCCAGTTGCGGTTTTTCCAGTATTTCCGGATTGCCCGCAACGAACAACAACGGCGGTGCATCGCTGATTTGAGCGAGCAACGCCGGGTAATCAGGTTGGTCCCACATCAGTAAATGCTGGTTCGGACGCTCCAGCCAGGCCAATGCGTAGTTGGCACCGTCACGTACTTCAGCTGTGCGTCTGGCCTGCGCACAGGCCAGTGGCAACCCCAGCGCTCGCCAGGCACTGGCCGGTGCGCTGATGGCTTTGGACGCAGAGCCGAAGGCCTCGAGCAATTTCCTGAAACGTGCCGGACCTAGCTCCGGCAAACGATGCAAGCGCAAACGAGCTTCAAGTTCCGCAGGCGAAACGGGTATGGCAGCAGACGGCGGCATGGATCATCCTTGATCGTTGTGAGGGCTCAGTCAGAGCGGAACAAGCTGTGGATAACTCTGTTGGTAACTTGTGAAGCCAGCTAAGGATTTCGCACCTTGTCCATCACCGCCAACGACCGTGATGCGTTCAGTACCAGCCCGTAGCTGAGCTTGTCGTAGGTGCGAAAAACCATCAGCAGTCCCGCACGCTCATCAGGAATTTTCAGGGGTTGGCCGCTGATCCGGTCGCGTACGGTTTCACCGGTTTTCATCACCGCCAACACATTGCCGGCAACCAGACCGTCACGTTGCCCCTTGTTCAGCGTGACCACGTCCAGCGCACCAACCTGCGTAACACCCCGCGGCACGTCGATGATCAGGCCATTGACCTCGGTACCGGGCACGCTGGGTATGAACGTCGAGTTGATCGAGCGCTCTTCGCTGCGAAACAAACGGTCGCCCAGGCGCACTTCCTGTGTCGTGCGTTGCAACAGCAGCGTGGCGACTTCGCCTTCAGTGGCCACCACTTCGCCGCCGCCAATGTCATCGGCGTTGATCCCCAAAAATTCCTTGCTCTGCGGATCGGTGTAGACCTTGCCCTGGCGAAAGACGTCATATCGATGATTGGCCGGATCGAATTTGCCCCGGGCGAAAACCCGGTCACCGGTGCCGGCCAGCACACGCTCGGCATCGCCGGCAACTATATAAGGTGCCTTATCGAAATCCTCGGCCTTGTCGACGATATGGTTGTTCAGTAAAAAACTGTTGATCGATTTCAGCGCAATGCCGGGAATGGCCTCGGTCATCGGGCTGCTGCGCACCTGTGGCGACAGCTTGATGGTGCCTTGGGGCGCAGGAGAACTTCCCCCGATTTGCACCTGCCCGAACGCCAAACCGGCCGGGACCAGAAGCAGCAGGGCGAGTAGTGATTTCCTCATGCGGTGAATCCCTTTATTATGTGCGTTCGCGTGAAACGCCAGAGCCCTCGGCGGCTCGCTCCCGGCTTGCTAATGGAAAGAAGGGAGCTACGTTTTACATAGGTAGCCTGCATCTTCGGACCGCCAGGCCATCGATCCGACCTACTTCACACGTGCATCAATCAAGCTTATGGCCATTTTAGACATCCTCGAATTCCCCGACTCGCGCCTGCGCACTATCGCCAAACCTGTGGCCGTAGTGGACGACGAAGTGCGTCAGTTGGTCGACGATATGTTTGAAACAATGTATGAAGCGCCAGGCATCGGCCTCGCCGCTACCCAGGTCAACGTGCACAAACGTATCGTCGTGATGGACCTCTCCGAAGACCGCACCGAACCGCGAGTGTTCATCAACCCCGAGTTCGAACCCCTGACTGACGAAATGGAGCAATACCAGGAAGGCTGCCTTTCGGTACCGGGCTTCTATGAAAACGTCGATCGCCCGCAAAGGGTCAAGGTCAAGGCTCTGGACCGTGACGGCAAGCCTTACGAGCTGATCGCCGATGGCCTGCTCGCAGTGTGCATCCAGCACGAATGCGACCACCTCAACGGCAAATTGTTCGTCGATTACCTGTCAACGCTCAAACGCGACCGCATCAAGAAGAAGCTGGAAAAACAGCATCGCCAAAACGCTTGATGCCCTCCTTCAAAGGCTTGCTGCGGCAAGCCTTTTTCTTTTCAAGATGCTTTGCAATCGAGAGTTTCCATGACTGAGCCACTGCGCATCGTCTTTGCCGGCACCCCGGAATTCGCCGCCGAACACCTCAAGGCCCTGCTCGCCAGCCCTTACGAGATCGTCGCGGTCTACACCCAACCGGATCGTCCGGCCGGTCGTGGGCAAAAACTGATGCCGAGCCCGGTCAAGCAACTGGCGCTGGAAAACAACATCCCCGTGCTGCAACCGCCAACGTTGCGCAACGAAGAGGCGCAGGCCGAACTGGCCGCCTTGAAGCCGGATTTGATGGTAGTGGTCGCCTACGGCCTGATCCTGCCGCAAGTGGTGCTGGATATTCCGCGTCTGGGTTGCATCAACAGCCATGCTTCGTTGCTGCCACGCTGGCGCGGTGCCGCGCCGATCCAGCGCGCCGTGCAAGCGGGTGACGCCGAAAGTGGCGTGACCGTGATGCGCATGGAAGCCGGTCTCGACACCGGGCCGATGCTGCTCAAAGTCACCACGCCGATCGGCGCCGACGACACTGGCGGCAGCTTGCACGATCGGTTGGCCGAAATGGGCCCACCGGCCGTGGTTCAGGCAATTGCCGGACTCGCCGCCGGTACCCTGGAAGGCGAAGTGCAGGACGATAGCCTGGCCACCTACGCGCACAAACTGAACAAAGACGAAGCGCGCATCGACTGGACCCGTCCGGCAGTTGAACTTGAGCGCCTGGTTCGCGCCTTCAATCCATGGCCGATCACCCACAGCACGCTGAACGGCGAAGCGCTGAAAGTGCTGGCGGCGAATCTCGCTGAAGGCAAAGGCGCGCCGGGTGAAGTCCTCGGCGCCAGCAAGGAGGGCCTAATTGTCGCTTGCGGCGAGCACGCCCTATGTCTGACCCGCCTGCAATTGCCGGGCGGCAAGGCGCTGAATTTCAGCGACCTGTTCAACAGCCGTCGTGAGAAATTCGCCATCGGCACTGTCCTCGGTCAAGCGGCGGAGGCTCAATGAACCCGCGTCTGGCCGCCGCCAAGGCACTCGCCGCTGTTCTGAGCGGTAAAGCCTCGCTCAACAGTTCGCTGCCGACGCAACTGGACAAGGTCGAAGACCGTGATCGCGGCTTCACCCAGGACCTGGCGTTCGGAACCGCACGCTGGCAGCCGCGCTTGTCGGCGCTGGCGGCCAAACTGCTGCAGAAGCCATTCAAGGCCGCTGATGCCGATGTCGAAGCGTTGTTGCTGGTCGGCCTCTATCAATTGCTCTACACCCGCGTGCCGGCCCATGCCGCCATTGGCGAAACGGTCGGCTGTGCCGACAAGCTGAAAAAGCCTTGGGCCAAGGCCTTGCTCAACGCCGTACTGCGCCGCGCCCAACGGGAAAGCGAGACGCTGCTGGCCGAGCTGGAACACGACCCGGTGGTGCGCACTGCTCATCCGCGCTGGCTGCAAAAATCCCTCAAGGCGTTCTGGCCCCAGCAGTGGGAAGCCATTTGCGCGGCAAACAACGCGCACCCGCCAATGATTCTGCGGGTCAACCGAAGACATCACACCCGCGATGCTTATCTTGGGTTGCTCAGTGCAGCGGGCATTACCGCGACAGCGTGCGTTTACAGTCGAGACGGCATCATCCTCGAAGCAGCTACCGACGTGCGCAGCCTCCCGGGTTTCGCCGAAGGCTGGATCAGCGTGCAGGACGAAGCCGCGCAACTGGCCGCCGATCTGCTGGATCTGGCGCCGGGTCAACGGGTGCTTGACGCCTGCTGCGCGCCGGGCGGCAAAACCTGCCACATCCTTGAAGCACAACCGGCGCTGGCCGGTGTGGTGGCGATCGACCTGGAAGCCAAGCGCCTGGTGCGGGTGCGGGAAAACCTCGAACGCCTCAAACTCAGCGCTGAACTGATCGCTGCCGACGGTCGCGACACTCAGGCCTGGTGGGACGGCAAGCCGTTCCAGCGCATACTGCTGGACGCTCCGTGTTCCGCTACCGGGGTGATTCGTCGTCATCCGGACATCAAGCTGACCCGTCAACCTGACGACATCGCTGCGCTGGCTATGCTGCAGGGCGAACTGCTCGACGCCATGTGGATAACTCTGGAAGTGGGCGGCATTCTGCTTTACGCCACCTGCTCCACGCTGCCGACCGAGAACACCGAAGTCATCGAAGCCTTTCTCGACCGCACACCAGGCGCCCGTGAGCTGGACCTCGCGACAGCGGCCGGAATCAAGCAGCCCCATGGACGTCAGTTGCTGGCTCAGGAAGGCGGGCATGACGGGTTCTACTACGCCAAGCTGATCAAGATCGCCGCCGCGCGCGGTTAAATGGATTCAATGGAGTGACTGGATGAAAATCATCATCCTTGGAGCGGGACAGGTCGGCGGTTCGCTGGCGGAACACCTTGCAAGCGAAGCCAATGACATCACCGTGGTCGACACCGACGGCGAACGCCTGCGCGACCTCGGTGACCGCCTGGACATCCGCACGGTGCAGGGTCGCGGTTCGTTTCCGACCGTGTTGCGCCAGGCCGGGGCCGACGACGCCGACATGCTGGTGGCCGTGACCAACAGTGATGAAACCAATATGGTCGCCTGCCAGGTCGCCCACACCTTGTTCCACACGCCAACCAAGATCGCCCGGGTTCGCGAAGCCGCGTACCTGACCCGCGAAGAGCAGCTGTTCCAGAACGAAGCGATTCCGGTGGACGTACTGATCAGCCCGGAGCAAGTGGTCACCAACTACATCAAGCGCCTGATCCAGCATCCCGGCGCCTTGCAGGTGATCGACTTTGCCGAAGGCAAGGCGCAACTGGTGGCAGTGCGGGCCTACTACGGCGGTCCGCTGGTGGGCCAGCAACTGCGACAGTTGCGTGAGCACATGCCGAATGTCGAAACCCGCGTCGCTGCGATTTTCCGTCGCGACCGGCCGATCCTGCCCCAGGGCGATACGGTGATCGAAGCGGACGATGAAGTGTTTTTCATTGCCGCCAAAGCCAACATTCGCGCGGTGATGAGCGAAATGCGCCGTCTCGACGAAACCTACAAGCGCATCGTCATTGCCGGTGGTGGGCAGATCGGCGAACGCTTGGCCGAGGCGATCGAAAGTCGTTACCAGGTGAAGATCATCGAGATGAACCCGGCCCGCTGCCGCCATCTCTCCGATACCCTGGACAGCACCGTGGTGTTGCAGGGCAGTGCCTCCGACCGCGATCTGTTGATGGAGGAAAACATCGCCGATGCAGACCTCTTCCTGGCCCTGACCAACGATGACGAAGCCAACATCATGTCATCGCTGCTGGCCAAGCGCCTGGGCGCGAAGAAGGTGATGACCATCATCAACAACCCGGCCTACGTGGATCTGATTCAGGGCGGCGACATCGACATCGCCATCAGCCCGCAATTGGCGACTATCGGTACCTTGCTGGCCCACGTACGCCGCGGCGATATCGTCAGCGTGCACTCACTGCGCCGGGGCGCGGCGGAAGCCATCGAGGCCATTGCCCATGGTGATGCGAAATCGAGCAAGGTGATCGGCAAGGCCATCGAAAATATAGGTTTGCCGCCGGGTACCACGATTGGCGCCATTATTCGCGACGAAGAGGTCATTATCGCGCACGATGATACCGTGATCGCAGCGGGGGACCATGTGATCCTGTTCCTTGTGGATAAAAAGCATATTCGCGATGTGGAGAAGCTGTTCCACGTAGGGCTGAGCTTCTTCTGATCCGGGTTTTTTGCTGCCAGCAAGGGCCTCTTCGCGAGCAAGCCCGCTCCCACATTTGATCTTTGGTGAACAAAAAACCAATGTGGGAGCGGGCTTGCTCGCGAAGGCGGCCTCACTAATCCGGATGAACGCCTGACACCCCTAAGATAAGGAATCCCCCATGCTCGAATCCCTGGAAAAAATGCTCGCCAAGGGTGTGGATAACTCGCTGCTGCGCTTCGGCCTGGGCAAGGGTTATCTAGATCTGGGGGAGAACGCCAAGGCGGTGGAGCATTTCCAGCGCTGTGTAGAAATCGATCCGAAGTATTCGGCGGCCTGGAAATTACTCGGCAAAGGCTATCTGGCGCTGGACGACCATGCAGCCGCGCGGCAGGCCTGGGAACAAGGCCTGGAAGCTGCTCGCGCCCATGGGGACAAACAGGCCGAAAAGGAAATGACGGTGTTCCTGAAAAAGCTCGATCGTCAGGCGCACTGATCAGAGGTAGCGCAAGCCAATGCCTTCGGCATCCACCAACACCACTTCCATGCGCACTCGCGGGGCGCCTGTGGGTAAGTCCTGCACCTGACCGTACACCACCGCACCCCGGGGTAGCGCCGACAGTTTCGGATGCTTGACGTAAACGCCGGTGGTCGACAGGTTGCGCGTCTGGCCCAGACAGTCGCCGACGCTGTCATGGCTGATCTTGATGCGGAATGACTTGCGGTGTTCGGACATCTTCTGCGCCCTTTAGAACAGGTTGAGGATACGTGTAGGAGCGAGCATGCTCGCGATGCATGCAAGGGCGCCGCGTTCAACCTGGCAGCCCACATCATCGTTAACGTCCAACTCGAGCAAGCTCGGTCCTACAGGTTATCCACAGAACGTGCCAAAGCTTTAATACCAGCGCGCTTCGCCGGGCGGACGCTTTTTGAAACGCTTCATGCTCCACATGTACTGGCTCGGGTAGGCACCGACATAACGCTCGATCACTTTAGACATGGCCGCACATGACTCCGCCGTATCGGTGCTGTACATGGCCTCTGGTGCGGCTTCAAGAATCACTTTGTAGCCCGAACCGTCCGGCAGGCGCAGAGCGTGCAGGAACACGCCGACGGCTTTGCCGCCGGCCAGCATGTTCGGCACGAACTTGCTGGTCAGTGCCTGAGTGGCGAAGAACGGTACGAAGATCCCGGCGGATTCGGACGGTTCCGGGTCAGCTGGAATGCCCACTGCACCACCTTTGCGCACTTCCTTGATGACGCTGAGGATGCCTTCCTTGGTGGACGCCGCGACCTTGTTACCCAACTGTACCCGCTGCTTTTGCAGCAATTCATCCACCGCCTTCAACTTTGGCGGACGGTAGAAAATGATCGGTTTGCATTGGCTGCAATAGAAGTGATTGAGCACCTCCCAATTGCCCAGGTGGCTGGTGATGCCAACCACGCCTTTACCGGAGGCGAGGGCGTCTTTCAAGATGTCGAGGCCTTCGACCTCGCGCACCAGATCGATGGAGCGCTGGGCCGGCCAGATCCAGGCACAGGCACTTTCGGTCAGGGACTTGCCGATGTCTTTCAGGCTTTGCCCGACCAGACGCTCACGCTCGCCAGGGTCCATGTCCGGAAAGCATTTGGACAGATTGATCCGCACCACGTCGCGGGAGCGGTTCGGGGTTTTCCACATGACCCAGCCAATCGCCGAGCCCGCGGCCTGCACGGCCCACCACGGAAGCAGGGCAAACAGCCGCAGAGCGCCTACCAGCAAGGCGCCTTTAAACTTATCCACAGGTCACTCCTGATCTTGTGCTGTGTGCGAGGCGGTCATTCTACCCGGCGTTCACCAGCAGCGAGTAGCGGTCGCAATCCTGAGTGTGGTCCATGACCATGCCCGAGGCCTGCATAAAGGCGTAGCAAATGGTCGGCCCGACGAAGGTAAAACCGGCCTTTTTCAGACCTTTGCTCATCTCCACCGCTTTTGGCGTAATGGCCGGCACTTCGCTGCGGTCCTTGAAATGATTGATCACAGGCGTGCCGCCGACGAATGACCAGAGAAACGCCACCGGATCTTCCAGCGCCAGCCAGGCTTGGGCATTGCGCCGGGCCGCGTTGAGCTTGAGGCGGTTACGAATAATCCCCGGATCAAGCATCAATTCGTCGATTTCGGCATCGCTCATCTGTGCCACGCGCTGGACATCAAAGCCAAACATCACCTGGCGATAATGCTCGCGTTTGCGCAGCACAGTGATCCAGGAAAGCCCGGCCTGGAACCCTTCGAGCAAAAGCAACTCGAACAAACCCTGCGCATCGCGTAGCGGCGTGCCCCACTCCTTATCGTGATAAGCCATGTACAGCGGATCTTCGGAACACCAAAAGCAGCGTGGCATAAGGCTCCAGGGGGCGTGCGCAGCAATGAATCGGGTATACTCCCGCTCTTTAAATCGCAGCCCAAGAAACAGGTGAATTTCGTGAGCCAGCCTACGCCAGCCGTGCGTACCTTCCAAGACTTGATCCTCGCCCTCCAGCAATACTGGGCCGAGCAAGGTTGTGTGGTACTTCAGCCCTACGATATGGAAGTAGGCGCCGGCACTTTCCACACCGCTACATTCCTGCGCGCCATTGGCCCGGAAACCTGGAACGCCGCCTACGTGCAGCCAAGCCGTCGTCCGACTGACGGCCGCTACGGTGAAAACCCGAACCGTCTGCAGCACTACTACCAGTTCCAGGTAGTCCTGAAGCCGAACCCGGACAACTTCCAGGAACTGTACCTGGGCTCGCTCAAGCACGTCGGCCTGGACCCATTGGTGCATGACATCCGTTTCGTCGAAGACAACTGGGAATCGCCGACCCTCGGCGCCTGGGGTCTGGGCTGGGAAGTCTGGCTCAACGGCATGGAAGTGACCCAATTCACATACTTCCAGCAAGCGGGCGGCATCGAGTGCTACCCGGTGACCGGCGAGATCACCTACGGTCTCGAGCGCCTGGCCATGTACCTGCAAGGCGTGGACTCGGTCTACGACCTGGTCTGGGCTGACGGTCCGATGGGCAAAGTGACCTACGGCGACGTGTTCCACCAGAACGAAGTGGAACAGTCGACCTACAACTTCGAGCATGCCAACGTCGAGAAACTGTTCGAACTGTTCGATTTCTACGAAAGCGAAGCCAAGCGCCTGATCGAACTCGACCAGCCGCTGCCGTTGCCGAGCTACGAAATGGTGTTGAAGGCTTCCCATACCTTCAACCTGCTGGATGCGCGCCGGGCGATTTCCGTGACCGCGCGTCAGCAATACATCCTGCGTGTACGCACTCTGGCGCGTTCCGTTGCGCAAGCCTACCTGCTGGCTCGGGCCAAGCTGGGCTTCCCGATGGCGACCCCGGACCTGCGTGACGAAGTACTGGCCAAGCTGGAGGCTGCACAATGAGTGCTCTGGATTTTCTGGTTGAACTGGGCACTGAAGAACTGCCACCCAAGGCCCTGAACACCCTGGCCGAGGCGTTCCTTGCCGGTATCGACAAGGGCCTGCAAGCTGCCGGCCTGAACTACGAGACCAAAACCGTTTATGCCGCCCCGCGCCGTCTGGCGGTGCTGATCACCTCGCTGGCCACCCAGCAGCCTGATCGCAGCATCAACCTCGATGGCCCGCCACGTCAGGCCGCGTTCGATGCCGAAGGCAACCCGACCCAAGCGGCACTGGGCTTTGCCAAGAAGTGCGGCGTCGACCTGAGCGAAATCGATCAGAGCGGCCCGAAACTGCGCTACAGCCAGAGCATCGCCGGCAAGCCGACCACGAGCCTGCTGCCGACCATCGTCGAAGATTCCCTGAACGACTTGCCGATCCCCAAGCGCATGCGCTGGGGTGCTCGCAAGGAAGAATTCGTTCGCCCGACCCAATGGCTGGTGATGCTGTTTGGTGACCAGGTCATCGACTGCACCATCCTCGCTCAGAAGTCCGGCCGCGACTCCCGTGGTCACCGCTTCCATCACCCGGAAAACGTGCGCATCGGTTCGCCGTCCAGCTACCTGGCCGACCTGCGCGCCGCTTATGTGTTGGCCGATGCCAACGAGCGTCGCGACATCATCAGCAAGCGCACCGAAGAACTGGCGACCCGCCAGGAAGGCACCGCAATCGTGCCGCCTGACCTGCTCGACGAAGTGACTGCACTGGTCGAATGGCCTGTGCCGCTGGTGTGCTCGTTCGAAGAACGCTTCCTCGACGTGCCGCAAGAAGCACTGATCACCACCATGCAGGATAACCAGAAGTACTTCTGCCTGCTGGATGCCGACGGCAAGTTGCTGCCACGTTTCATTACCGTGGCCAACATCGAAAGCAAAGACCCGCAGCAGATCATCGCTGGTAACGAGAAAGTGGTTCGCCCACGCCTGACGGACGCCGAGTTCTTCTTCAAGCAAGACAAGAAGCAGAAACTCGAAGACTTCAACCTGCGCCTGCAAAACGTAGTGTTCCAGGAAAAACTCGGCAGCGTCTACGACAAGGCCGAGCGCGTTTCCAAACTCGCTGCGTTCATCGCACAACGCATTGGCGGCAACGCTGCTTGGGCTTCCCGTGCCGGCCTGCTGTCCAAGTGCGACCTGTCGACCGAGATGGTCGGTGAGTTCCCGGAGATGCAAGGTGTCGCCGGTTACTACTACGCCCTCAACGACGGCGAGCCGCAAGAAGTCGCCCTGGCGCTGAACGAGCAGTACATGCCGCGCGGCGCCGGTGCTGAGCTGCCAACCACCCTGACCGGTGCGGCCGTGGCCATCGCGGACAAGCTCGACACCCTGGTCGGCATCTTCGGTATCGGCATGCTGCCAACCGGCAGCAAAGACCCGTATGCCCTGCGCCGCGCCGCACTGGGCGTGCTGCGCATCCTGATCGAGAAGCAACTGGATCTGGACCTGAACGACGCCGTGGCCTTCGCCGTGGAGGCATTCGGTACCAAGGTCAAGGCTGCCGGCCTCAATGACCTGGTGCTGGAGTTCATCTTCGACCGTCTGCGTGCCCGTTACGAAGACGAAGGTGTCGACGTTGCAACCTATCTGTCGGTACGTGCCCTGAAGCCGGGTTCCGCCCTGGACTTCGACCAGCGCGTGCAGGCGGTGCAGGCGTTCCGCCAACTGCCGGAAGCGGCGGCCCTGGCTGCGGTGAACAAGCGCGTATCGAACTTGCTGAGCAAGGTTGAAGGTTCGGTGCCGACCGTGGTGGAAGCCAAATACTTCGACAACGCCAACGAGTTCTCCCTGTACTCGGCGATCCAGCAGGCTGACCAGGCTGTCCAGCCAATGGCTGCTGCTCGTCAATACAGCGAATCGCTGGCACGCCTGGCGGCGTTGCGCGAGCCGGTGGATGCGTTCTTCGAAGCTGTGATGGTCAACGCTGAAGATGCCAACGTCCGCGCCAACCGTTATGCGTTGCTGGCGCGCCTGCGTGGTCTGTTCCTCGGCGTCGCCGACATTTCGCTGCTGGGTTAAGGGGCTGCTGTTGAAACTGCTGATTCTCGATCGCGACGGGGTGATCAATTACGACTCCGACGCTTATATAAAGTCGGTGGAGGAGTGGATACCGCTCCCCGGTTCGATCGAAGCGATCGCGCAGTTGAGCAAGGCCGGCTGGACGGTAGCGGTCGCTACCAACCAGTCGGGCATCGCTCGCGGCTATTACGACCTCGCCACCCTGGACGCCATGCATGAGCGCTTGCGCTCACTGGTGGCGGAGCAGGGCGGTGAAGTCGGGCTTATCGTCTACTGCCCGCACGGGCCGGACGAAGGCTGCGAATGCCGCAAGCCAAAACCCGGGATGTTGAAAACCATCGCCGAACATTACAACGTGTCGCTGACCAATCTTTGGTTCGTTGGCGACAGCCTTGGTGACCTGGAAGCCGCCAAAGCCGTCGATTCTCAGCCAGTTTTGGTAAAGACCGGGAAAGGCGAAAAGACTCAGGGCAAGACCCTGCCGGTGGGCACCTTGATTTTTGACGATCTGGCGGCGATTGCCGCAGAACTTATCCACAATTAGAGCGTTTTCGAGATTCCTGACCAGGATTGATCGGGAGTGCGCTTTATATAGACGGGCATTGCCCGCACGGTAAACGTCACCATGTTGATATTGCAGGCCATCAGAACCTTCCTCTTTTACCTGCTGCTGGGCACCAGCTCTTTGCTTTGGTGCAGCCTGAGCTTTTTTATCGCGCCATTTCTGCCGTTCAAGGCGCGCTATCGTTTCATCAACGTCTACTGGTGCCGTTGCGCCTTGTGGCTGAGCAAAGTGTTTCTGGGCATCAGCTATGAAGTGAAAGGTGCCGAAAACGTACCTGAGCGGCCCTGCGTGATTCAATCGAACCACCAGAGCACTTGGGAAACGTTCTTTCTCTCTGCCTATTTCGAACCGCTGAGCCAGGTGCTGAAACGCGAACTGTTGTTCGTACCGTTTTTCGGCTGGGCCATGGCCATGTTGCGACCGATCGCCATCGACCGCGACAACCCGAAAGCCGCACTCAAGCACGTCGCCAAGAAAGGCGATGAGTTGCTTAAGGACAACGTCTGGGTGCTGATCTTCCCCGAAGGCACCCGCGTTCCCTACGGCACCGTCGGCAAATTCTCCCGCGGCGGCACGGCACTGGCCGTGAATGCCGAGCTGCCGGTACTGCCGATTGCGCACAACGCTGGCAAGTTCTGGCCAAAAACAGGCTGGAAGAAGAAGCAGGGTGTCATCACCGTGATCATTGGCGCACCGATGTATGCCGAAGGCAGCGGCCCACGTGCCATTGCTGAATTGAACGACCGCGTCCAGGCCTGGAACGAGCAAATGCAGCGGGATATGGGGTCTCTGCCTCCCGCTCCACAAGCCCCGGTTGCCAATGATCAGGTGGCTGTCTGAGATTCTGTGGATAACCTGTGTACGGCTTCATCAAAAAATGTCGTTATCCTAGTTTAAGCTTATGATTTATATAGATATTTCATAAAACGATAAAATCTCGAAAAACGTGCATAAGTTTTTTTGATGCGCAAAAAAACCGGCTGATATGGCCGGTTTTTTTATGCATAGAATGGGCCTGTTTGCCCGAAATTCTCTGCGTTGGCCGTTAGGGCGCCATCGCTGGCAAGCCAACTCCTACAGTTCGGTATTGCGTGAGGTAGCGGAATGCCTTGCGTGAAGAAAAAAAGGCCAACGCAGGTGCGTTGGCCTTTTTGTGTAGCGATAACCGGGATCAGAAGTCCAGGTTGGAAACCGCCAAGGCGTTGCTTTCGATGAAGTCACGGCGAGGTTCGACCGCATCACCCATCAGGGTGTTGAAGATCTGGTCTGCGCCAATGGCGTCTTCGATGGTCACTTTCAGCATCCGGCGCGAGCTCGGATCCATCGTGGTTTCCCACAGTTGATCCGGGTTCATTTCACCCAGCCCTTTGTATCGCTGAATGGTGTGACGCTTGGTGCTTTCCGCCATCAGCCATTCAAGGGCTTCCTTGAACTCGGTCACGGCTTTCTTGCGCTCACCACGCTGGATGTACGCGCCATCGTCAAGCAGGGTGCTCAGTTGAGCGCCCAGGGAGACCACGGTCTTGTAGTCGTTGCTGCCGAAGAAGTCGCGGTTGAACGTGACGTAGTTCGACAGGCCGTGGGAGATCAGTTCAACCTCTGGCAGCCAGACGGCACGCTCACGGTCTTCACGCAGGCTGGCCTTGTAGACCAGGCCCGACTTCTCGACGGTGCGCAGGCGCACTTCGTACTGGGCCAGCCAATCCTGCATTGCTGCGTGATCGGACAACTGCTCCAGGCTCACGGCCGGCAGGTAGATGAAGTGCTCGGTCAGTTCCTGTGGATACAGGCGCGACAGACGCTTGAGGGTCTTCATCACCAGGCGGAAGTCATTCACCAGGCGCTCGAGGGCTTCGCCGGAAATACCCGGTGCTTCCTCGTTCAAGTGCAGGCTCGCATCTTCCAGGGCCGACTGCGTCATGTACTCTTCCATGGCGTCGTCGTCTTTGATGTATTGCTCTTGCTTGCCTTTCTTCACTTTGTACAGCGGTGGCTGAGCGATGTAGATGTAGCCACGCTCGATCAGTTCCGGCAACTGACGGAAGAAGAACGTCAGCAGCAGGGTACGGATGTGCGAACCGTCGACGTCAGCATCGGTCATGATGATGATGTTGTGATAACGCAACTTGTCGATGTTGTACTCTTCGCGGCCGATGCCACAGCCCAGGGCGGTGATCAAGGTGCCCACTTCCTGGGAAGAGATCATCTTGTCGAAACGCGCCTTCTCGACGTTCAGGATTTTACCCTTAAGGGGCAGAATCGCCTGGGTCTTGCGGTTGCGTCCCTGCTTGGCGGAGCCGCCAGCAGAGTCACCTTCCACGAGGTACAGTTCGGACAGGGCAGGGTCCTTTTCCTGGCAGTCAGCCAGTTTGCCCGGCAGGCCGGCGATGTCCAGCGCGCCTTTACGGCGGGTCATCTCACGGGCCTTGCGTGCCGCTTCACGGGCACGGGCCGCGTCGATCATCTTGCCGACGACCAACTTGGCTTCGTTCGGGTTCTCCAGCAGGAAGTCGGAGAAGTACTTGCCCATTTCCTGTTCAACAGCGGTCTTCACTTCGGAAGATACCAGCTTGTCTTTGGTCTGGGAGCTGAACTTCGGATCCGGTACTTTTACCGAGATGATCGCGGTCAGGCCTTCACGCGCGTCGTCACCGGTGGTGGCGACTTTGTGCTTCTTCGCCAGGCCTTCAGCTTCGATGTAGGTGTTGAGGTTACGCGTCAGTGCAGAACGGAAACCCACCAGGTGAGTACCGCCATCGCGCTGCGGAATGTTGTTGGTGAAGCACAACAGGTTCTCGTTGAAGCTGTCGTTCCACTGCAGGGCGATTTCCACGCCGATGCCGTCTTCACGCTGGATGTTGAAATGGAACACCTGGTTGACCGGGGTCTTGTTGGTGTTCAGGTATTCAACGAACGCACGCAGGCCGCCTTCGTACTTGAACAGTTCTTCCTTGCCGCTGCGCTCATCCTTGAGGACGATGCCGACACCGGAGTTCAGGAAGGACAGTTCACGAATCCGCTTGGCCAGGATGTCCCAGCTGAAGTGGATGTTCTTGAAGGTTTCGCTGGAGGCCTTGAAGTGGATCTGAGTACCGGTGGTTTCACTGTCACCAACGATCTTCATCGGTTCTTGTGGAACACCGTGAACGTAAGTCTGTTCCCAGATCTTGCCGCTACGGCGAACCGTCAGTACCAGCTCTTCGGACAGCGCGTTCACTACCGACACGCCTACACCGTGCAGGCCGCCGGATACTTTGTAGGAGTTGTCATCGAATTTACCGCCGGCGTGCAGCACGGTCATGATGACCTCGGCTGCCGAAACGCCTTCTTCTTTGTGCACGTCTACCGGGATGCCACGGCCGTTGTCTTTAACGGTGATGGATTCATCCGGGTGAATGATGATGCTGATGTCGTCACAGTGGCCGGCGAGCGCTTCGTCGATCGAGTTATCGACCACTTCGAACACCATGTGGTGCAGACCGCTGCCATCGTCGGTGTCGCCAATATACATACCGGGACGTTTGCGTACGGCATCCAGGCCTTTCAGCACTTTAATGCTCGTTGAGTCGTACGTATTTTCTTCGCTCAATGCCTTCACTCCCGATGGTCGTGGGTCTGGGTGATACGGCCCTGTTCCACGTGGAACAGTGCGACTGGCGTTTCCGTCTGCCAGCCTTCCCTCAATAATTCGTGATCTACACAGGTGATAAACACCTGGCAGCGTAAGTCTTCCAGCAAGCGGCAAAGCGCGCGACGGTGGTGCTCGTCCAATTCGGACGGCAAGTCATCCACCAGATAAATACACTGTCCGCGTCGGGCCTGGCTAACCAGATGCCCCTGGGCAATTCGCAACGCACAGACCACCAACTTCTGCTGACCGCGGGACAAGATGTCCGCCGCATTGTGCGCACCTAACCGGAGACGCAAATCAGCACGTTGTGGACCGGCCTGGGTATGACCCATCTGCTGGTCCCGCTGCAGGGAACCGGCGAGCACTGCACTCAGTTCGCGGTCTTTGTCCCACCCGCGGTAATAACTGAGCGTCAAGCCTTCCAGCTCAACCAGTTCGCTCAGGGTTTGTTCAAAGACTGGTTTCAAGGCTTTGATATAAGCGCGGCGGTATTCATCGATTTCAGCGCTGGCCTGGCACAGTTCCCTGTCCCAAACCGCTTGCGAAACGGCGTCAAGTGTACCATGCCGCAGCCAAGAGTTTCTCTGACGCAGGGCCTTCTGCAAGCGCTGCCAGGTTGACATGAAGCGTGGTTCCACGTGGAACACACCCCAGTCCAGAAACTGCCGGCGAATCTTCGGTGCACCTTCCAGCAGCCGGAAGCTGTCCGGGTTGATCAGTTGCAGGGGTAGTATCTCGGCCAGTTGCGCCGCACTGCGGGCATTCTGTCCATCGATACGGATCTGAAATTCGCCCTGACGATCGCGGGAAATACCCAGAGCGTTGTGGCCACCCTCGGCCAGTTCAACCTGGCCAAACACCGTACACGCCAATTGTTCGTACTGGATCACCGGCAACAAGCGGGTGCTGCGAAACGAACGGGCAAGCCCCAGCAGGTGAATGGCTTCCAGAACACTGGTTTTGCCGCTGCCGTTGGCGCCGTAAAGGATGTTGATGCGAGGGGAAGGGGAGAAGGTCACCGGGTGCAGATTGCGCACCGCGGTGACCGAGACGCGACTTAAGGACATCTAGCTTCTGCTGAGCATGATTACAGACGCATCGGCATGACAACGTAAGCCGAGTCGTCGTTGTCAGACTCTTGCACCAGCGCACTGCTGTTGGAGTCGGACAGGATCAGGCGAACCTGCTCAGTGGTCATCACCCCCAGTACGTCGAGCAGATAACTCACGTTGAAACCGATTTCCAGCGAGCCACCGTTGTATTCAACGCCAACTTCTTCTTCCGCTTCTTCCTGCTCCGGGTTATTGGCCTGAATCTTCAGTTGACCCGTTGCCAGTTGCAGGCGGATGCCGCGGTACTTCTCGTTGGACAGAATCGCGGTACGGCTAAAGGCTTCGCGCAATGCCTGACGGTCGCCGAGTACCAGTTTGTCGCCACCTTTTGGCAGTACACGCTCGTAGTCCGGGAATTTACCGTCGACCAGTTTCGAGGTGAAGGTGAACTCACCGGTGGTTGCGCGGATGTGATGCTGACCCAGCACGATGCTGACGTTACCGTCCGGCTCAGTGAGCAGGCGCGCCAGTTCAAGAATGCCTTTGCGCGGTACGATGACCTGGTGACGATCCGGCTGACCGATATCGGCCTGCATCGAACACATCGCCAGGCGGTGACCGTCGGTGGCCACGGCGCGGATCACGCCAGCGGAGACTTCCAGCAACATGCCGTTGAGGTAGTAGCGAACGTCTTGCTGGGCCATGGCGAAACTGGTGCGCTCGATCAGGCGACGCAGTTTGCTCTGCTCGAGGCTGCAGGTCAGAGAACCCGGGCCTTCTTCCACAGTCGGGAAATCGTTGGCAGGCAGTGTCGACAGGGTGAAGCGGCTACGGCCGGCTTTGACCACAAGCTTCTGCTCATCCACCTTGATGTCGATCAGGGCATCGTTCGGCAGGCTTTTGCAGATATCCATCAGCTTGCGCGCGGGCACAGTGATAGAACCCGGATCAGCCGGCTCTTCAAGTTGAACACGACCAACCAGCTCGACTTCCAGGTCGGTACCGGTCAGCGACAGTTGCTGGCCTTCGACAACCAGCAGCACGTTGGAAAGCACCGGCAAGGTCTGTCGGCGTTCAACGACACCTGCGACCAGTTGCAGGGGTTTCAACAAGGCTTCGCGTTGAATGGTGAAATGCATGGTCTAGTCCCTTGCCTTAATAAGCTGCGCTGGTGTTCATCAAGTGGTCAGCGTCCGCAGCAGGTTCTTGTAGTCCTCGCGGATGTCCGCGTCGGATTCCTTAAGCTCATTGATCTTGCGGCATGCGTGCAAAACGGTCGTGTGGTCGCGACCACCAAACACATCGCCGATTTCCGGCAGGCTGTGGTTGGTCAACTCCTTGGACAAAGCCATGGCGACCTGACGTGGGCGGGCAACCGACCGCGAACGACGTTTGGACAGCAAGTCGGAAATCTTGATCTTGTAGTACTCGGCGACGGTGCGCTGAATGTTATCCACAGAGACCAGTTTATCCTGTAATGCCAACAGGTCCTTCAGGGATTCGCGAATCAACTCGATGGTGATATCGCGGCCCATGAAGTGCGAGTGAGCGATGACGCGTTTGAGCGCGCCTTCCAGCTCACGGACGTTGGAGCGAATGCGCTGGGCAATGAAGAACGCCGCATCGTGAGGCAGGTCGACTTTGGCCTGGTCGGCCTTCTTCATCAAGATCGCCACACGGGTTTCCAGCTCCGGCGGCTCGACGGCAACCGTCAGGCCCCAGCCGAAGCGGGATTTCAAGCGTTCTTCAAGGCCTTCAATTTCTTTCGGGTAGCGGTCACTGGTGAGAATGACCTGCTGACCACCTTCAAGCAGGGCGTTGAAGGTGTGGAAAAACTCTTCCTGGGAACGCTCTTTGCGGGCGAAGAACTGAATGTCATCGATGAGCAAAGCATCTACCGAACGGTAGAAACGCTTGAACTCATTGATCGCGTTCAGTTGCAGGGCCTTGACCATGTCCGCCACGAAGCGCTCGGAATGCAGGTACACAACCTTGGCATTCGGGTTCTTCTTTAGCAGGTGGTTACCCACAGCATGCATCAAGTGGGTTTTACCCAGACCAACGCCGCCATATAGGAAGAGCGGGTTGTAACCGTGCTTGGGATTGTCTGCTACCTGCCAGGCGGCAGCGCGCGCCAGCTGGTTGGATTTACCTTCCACGAAATTCTCGAAGGTAAAGGTGCGGTTCAGGTAGCTGGTGTGCTTGAGCGCACCTTCAACCTGCACGGTACGTTGTTCGGAACGGACCGGGGCCTGTTGCGAACTGGCGCCGGCCATCGGATCGAAGCTGTCACGGGAAGGTTCTTCCTCGGTGACTTCGGCAACTTTCTGCGCGGCACGTTTGGTCGTTGCTGCCGGAGCTTGCGCTGTCGGGCTGGCAGGAGCCTGAGCAGCCTGGGCCTGTGAGGCCGCAGCGGCCAACGGCGCATTCGGCGCAGCACGCGGAGCCGAGCTGCGTTTGCTGCCTATTAATAAGGAAAGCGCCGGCGCCAAGCCATTGCCATGCTCATCGAGCAGCTCGAGCACACGCCCCAGGTACTTTTCGTTGACCCAGTCCAGAACGAAACGATTGGGTGCATAGACACGCAACTCGTCGCCTTCGGCTTCGACCTGTAGTGGACGGATCCAAGTGTTGAATTGTTGGGCTGGCAGCTCTTCGCGCAAAAGCTCCACGCACTGCTGCCAAAGTTCCACTGACACGGATATCCCCTAAGTTGAAAGCCGGTGAGGCAAAAACAAGCAGCCATTGTAGCGACCAGACGCCGACTTATCCACACGTAGGTGGGTCATCAACCAAGAACAAGCAAGGTTGCATACCCTAAAAAGTCGACCAGCGGTCTGTGCATAAGCTCTGTGGATAACCACGCTTAAGGTCGTTGCACAACTGGGGGCGAAACTCGGTGGATAACCGGGCTGTGGATAACCATGCATTCCACACACAGGTTATCCGACACTGCAGCACAGGCTGAACACTGTTTTCCACTGTAGTTGTCATTCTCTGTACATCACGTGATACAAGGGCTCAATAGAGTTATCCACAGAGGATGGCGTGCCTAGCTTTTATAAGCTTTACAGAAAAGCTTTAAATACTTTCCTTTCTTATTTTTATATTTGGCCAAGGTCTTCGTACCAGAAAACCGCTGGAGATCTATTTATAAGGAAACGCTGGTTGGAAATTGACCTAGAGGCTTGCTTTCTCTAGAATCCCCGGTCTCTTAAAACGGGGGCCATTCCGGCCCGTTGTGGACGAACCAGGTAACACGACAATGAAACGTACTTTCCAACCAAGCACTATCAAACGCGCTCGTACCCACGGTTTCCGTGCTCGCATGGCTACCAAGAACGGTCGTGCCGTCCTGTCGCGTCGTCGCGCCAAAGGTCGTGCGCGTCTGGCAGTTTGATAATCCGGCACTGGAGGTGAGTCAGGACTTCAGTCGGGAAAAGCGTCTGCTTACCCCCCGGCATTTCAAGGCAGTCTTTGACTCCCCTACCGGCAAGGTTCCGGGGAAAAATCTCCTGCTCCTTGCGCGCAACAACGATCTTGATCACCCCCGTCTCGGGCTGGTTATCGGGAAAAAGAGCGTAAAGCTCTCCGTCGAGCGCAATCGTCTCAAACGTCTGATGCGCGAATCGTTTCGCCTGCACCAGGATTCACTGGTCGGCTGGGACATTGTTATCGTCGCGCGCAAAGGTTTGGGGGACGTAGAAAACCCCGAATTGATTCAGCATTTCGGCAAGCTCTGGAAGCGTCTGGCTCGCAGCACGCCAGTACCAGCAGTCAAAACCGAAACTGTAGGGGTAGACAGTCCAGATGCGTAAACTGGCACTCGTTCCGATCCAGTTTTACCGCTATGCCATTAGTCCCCTGATGGCCAGTCACTGTCGTTTCTACCCCAGTTGTTCCTGCTACGCGTTAGAAGCCATCGAAAATCATGGCCTTCTTCGCGGTGGCTGGCTGACCTTTCGTCGTTTAGGTCGCTGTCATCCGTGGAATCCCGGTGGTTATGACCCGGTTCCACCTATCCCTACCTCCCGCTCTTCTTCGATGGCCGAGTAATCATGGATATCAAACGCACGATCCTGATCGTCGCCCTGGCAATCGTGTCCTACGTTATGGTTCTTAAATGGAACCAGGACTATGGCCAGGCTGCCCTGCCGACTCAGAATGTTGCTTCCAGTACGACCGCACCGGGCCTCCCGGATACGGCAACTGGCAATAAAGCGTCCGTCAGTGACGACATTCCACACGCCGCAAACGATACCAGTGCACCTGCCGAAACTCCGGTAGCGGTAAGCACCGACCTCATCCAGATCAAAACGGATGTGCTCGATCTGGCTGTCGATCCACAAGGTGGTGATGTCGCCCAGCTGAAATTGCCGCTGTATCCACGTCGCCAGGACCATCCGGAAATTCCGTTCCAGTTGTTCGATAACGGCAACGAACGCACTTATCTGGCTCAAAGTGGCCTGATCGGCAGCAACGGTCCGGACGCAAGTCCTGCCGGTCGTCCGGTTTACTCCTCGGAGAAGAAGGTTTATCAACTGGCTGACGGTCAGGACCAATTGGTCGTAGACCTCAAGTTCAGCAAGGACGGCGTCAACTACATCAAGCGTTTCACCTTGAAACGCGGCCTGTACGACGTAACCGTTTCCTACCTGATCGACAACCAGAGCGCTCAGCCTTGGTCCGGTGCGATGTTCGCGCAACTGAAGCGTGACGCCAGCTCCGATCCATCTTCCAGCACCGCCACCGGTACCGCGACTTACCTGGGCGCTGCCCTGTGGACAAGTTCCGAGCCGTACAAGAAAGTGTCCATGAAGGACATGGACAAGGCACAGCTGAAAGAAACCGTTACCGGTGGTTGGGTTGCCTGGTTGCAGCACTATTTCGTAACTGCGTGGATTCCGGCCAACGGCGAAAACAACGTCGTCCAGACCCGTAAAGACAGCAAAGGCAACTACATCATTGGTTACACCGGCCCGTCAGTGACTGTCGCGCCAGGTGCCAAGGCTGAAACCAGCGCAGTTCTTTATGCCGGTCCGAAAAGCCAGGCTGTGCTCAAAGAGTTGTCCCCAGGTCTGGAACTGACTGTCGACTACGGCATTCTGTGGTTCATCGCTCAACCGATCTTCTGGTTGTTGCAACATATCCACGCCCTTGTGGGTAACTGGGGTTGGTCGATCATCTTCCTGACCATGCTGATCAAAGGGATCTTCTTCCCATTGTCGGCTGCCAGTTACAAATCCATGGCGCGCATGCGTGCAGTGGCGCCAAAACTGGCTGCACTGAAAGAGCAACATGGCGATGACCGGCAGAAAATGTCGCAGGCCATGATGGAGCTGTACAAGAAAGAGAAGATCAATCCGCTGGGTGGTTGCTTGCCAATCCTCGTGCAGATGCCGGTTTTCCTCTCGCTGTACTGGGTTCTGCTGGAAAGCGTGGAAATGCGCCAGGCGCCATTCATGCTGTGGATTACTGACCTGTCGATCAAGGATCCGTTCTTCATCCTGCCGATCATCATGGGTGCAACCATGTTCATCCAGCAGCAGTTGAACCCGACTCCTCCGGATCCGATGCAAGCGAAGGTCATGAAAATGATGCCAATCATCTTCACCTTCTTCTTCCTGTGGTTCCCGGCTGGTCTGGTGCTGTACTGGGTTGTGAACAACGTACTGTCGATCGCCCAACAGTGGTACATCACACGTAAGATCGAAGCGGCTACCAAAGCAGCTGCCTGATTTACACTGTGGATAACCACTCAAGACGCCCCCTAGTGGGGCGTTTTGCTATCTGTCACTTTTGTCTGGATACCGGTTTATGAGCGCTCCGCGTGAAACCATCGCCGCCGTTGCCACAGCCCAAGGGCGCGGCGGGGTAGGCATCGTGCGTATTTCCGGGCCGTTGGCCAGCGTTGCGGCCAAGGCTTTCAGTGGTCGAGAACTCAAGCCGCGATTCGCCCACTACGGTGAATTTCTCGGTGACAACGACGAGGTACTGGATCAGGGTATCGCGCTGTATTTCCCCGGACCGAACTCGTTCACCGGCGAAGACGTACTGGAACTGCAAGGCCACGGAGGTCCGATTGTTCTGGATATGCTGCTCAAGCGTTGTCTGGAACTGGGTTGCCGTCTCGCCCGGCCGGGAGAGTTCAGCGAGCGCGCGTTCCTCAACGATAAACTCGACCTGGCCCAGGCCGAAGCCATTGCCGACTTGATCGAAGCCAGTTCTGCACAGGCCGCTCGAAATGCCCTGCGGTCCCTGCAGGGGGCATTCTCGATACGTGTGCATAACCTGACCGAGCAATTGATCGGCCTGCGTATTTATGTCGAGGCAGCCATCGATTTCCCCGAAGAGGAAATCGACTTTCTGGCCGATGGGCATGTGTTGAGCATGCTCGACAAAGTACGCGACGAGTTATCCACCGTGTTGCGCGAAGCCGGGCAGGGCGCCTTGTTGCGTGATGGCATGACCGTGGTCATCGCCGGCCGTCCGAATGCCGGCAAATCCAGTCTGCTCAATGCACTGGCAGGGCGCGAAGCAGCAATCGTGACAGAAATCGCCGGCACGACCCGGGACGTTCTTCGCGAACATATCCACATAGATGGCATGCCGCTGCACGTGGTCGATACTGCGGGACTGCGAGACACCGATGATCATGTGGAAAAGATCGGTGTCGAGCGCGCCTTGAAAGCCATTGGCGAGGCTGATCGTGTGTTGTTGGTCGTTGATGCCACTGCCCCCGAAGCCCTCGATCCATTCGCCCTGTGGCCGGAATTCCTCGAAACCCGCCCGGATCCCGCGAAAGTAACGTTGATTCGCAACAAAGCTGACCTGACGGGTGAAGCCATTGCCCTGGAAGTCAGCGAGGATGGCCACGTAACCATTAGTCTGAGTGCAAAGTCCGGGGGTGTCGGCCTGGAATTGCTGCGTGATCATCTCAAGGCCTGCATGGGTTATGAACAGACGTCGGAAAGCAGCTTCAGTGCCCGTCGTCGTCACCTTGAGGCGCTTCGTCATGCCAGCGCAGCCCTTGAGCATGGCCGGGCACAATTGACCCTGGCCGGTGCCGGGGAGTTGTTGGCCGAAGATTTGCGCCAGGCGCAGCACTCCCTCGGAGAAATCACCGGGGCATTCAGCTCGGATGATCTGTTGGGAAGAATTTTTTCCAGCTTCTGCATCGGCAAGTAACAGCCTCGCTCCCTCAGACAGGCCGTTCGTGCCTGTCTGCATCTTCTTTTTTCTGAACCTGACGTCAGTGCTGAGCGGATTTTTTCCGCTTGAGCGGCGTTTTCACGTGTGGATTTTGTTCCTGCAGTCGCTTTTCTGTGGATTAAGCCCTGTGAATAACCGCGGCTAAGGCCAGTTGATAACAGGGCCTGAAAACTGAACATAACTGCCTCTGTGGATAACCACCCCTTTCATCCACAGGCTTACACCGGTTATCCAAGGGCCTCATTGGCACATGATCACAGGGTTTTGAATCTCTGTACACAAGGTAAATAAAGCCCTACAGGATTCTATCCACAGAAAGGTAGGTGCATAGAAATAAACATAAAAACAAAGATTTAATAAATTTCTTTCTTTTTAATTTCTATAACTCCGACTTTTCCACAGCTGGTTAAATTTTGTGCAAAGGGTTCTTTAGGAACGGCGAAGTCCCTATACTTGTCGACCAGGTCCAAAAACCTGAGCTCAAACTATTCCTGAATTACCTACTTAAGCAGGCACGAGGTGCGTGGTGGATTTCCCTTCCCGTTTTGAAGTGATCGTCATCGGCGGCGGTCATGCCGGTACCGAGGCAGCACTGGCCTCAGCACGTATGGGGGTGAAAACCCTGTTGCTGACGCATAACGTGGAAACCCTCGGTGCCATGAGTTGCAACCCGGCCATTGGCGGCATTGGCAAAAGCCATCTGGTCAAGGAAATCGACGCCCTCGGTGGCGCGATGGCCATGGCTACCGATAAGGGTGGTATCCAGTTTCGGGTGTTGAACAGCCGCAAAGGCCCGGCCGTGCGCGCGACCCGCGCCCAGGCAGACCGGGTGCTGTACAAGGCAGCTGTGCGCGAAACTTTGGAAAACCAGCCGAACCTGTGGATATTTCAACAGGCTGCTGACGATCTGATCGTCGAGCAGGAGCTAGTGCGTGGTGTCGTTACCCAAATGGGTCTGCGTTTCTTCGCCGATTCCGTAGTGTTGACCACCGGTACATTCCTAGGTGGACTTATCCACATCGGCTTGCAGAATTTTTCCGGCGGTCGCGCCGGTGATCCACCTTCGATCGCATTGGCTCACCGCCTGCGTGAGCTGCCATTGCGTGTGGGTCGTTTGAAAACCGGTACGCCGCCGCGTATTGACGGCCGGTCTGTGGATTTCTCTGTTATGACCGAACAACCGGGTGATACGCCGATCCCGGTGATGTCGTTCATGGGCAACAAGGAACAGCATCCGCAGCAAGTCAGTTGCTGGATTACCCACACGAATGCCCGCACCCACGAAATCATTGCTGCGAACCTCGACCGTTCGCCGATGTATTCCGCTGCCGGTGAGATCGAAGGTATCGGTCCGCGTTATTGCCCGTCGATCGAGGACAAGATCCATCGCTTTGCCGACAAGGAAAGCCATCAGGTGTTCATCGAACCGGAAGGTTTGACCACCCATGAGCTGTATCCGAACGGGATATCCACAAGCTTGCCGTTCGATGTGCAATTGCAGATCGTGCAATCGATCCGCGGCATGGAAAACGCGCACATCGTGCGTCCGGGTTATGCCATCGAGTACGACTACTTCGACCCGCGCGACCTGAAGTACAGCCTGGAAACCAAAGTCATTGGCGGCTTGTTCTTCGCCGGGCAAATCAACGGCACCACCGGTTACGAAGAAGCCGGCGCCCAGGGTTTGCTGGCCGGAACAAACGCAGCACTGCGCGCACAGGGCAAAGAAGCCTGGTGCCCGCGTCGCGACGAAGCCTATATCGGCGTGTTGGTCGACGACCTGATTACCCTGGGTACCCAAGAGCCGTACCGGATGTTCACGTCCCGTGCCGAATATCGCCTGATCCTGCGCGAAGACAACGCCGACCTGCGCTTGACCGAAAAAGGTCGCGAATTAGGTCTGGTGGATGACGCGCGCTGGGCGGCTTTCTGCAAAAAACGCGAAAGCATCGAACTGGAAGAGCAGCGACTGAAAAGCACCTGGGTTCGCCCCGGCACTGAACAGGGGGATGCGATTGCCGAAAAATTCGGCACGCCGCTGACCCACGAATACAACCTGTTGAATCTCTTGAGCCGTCCGGAAATCGACTACGCTGGTCTGATCTCCGTGACGGGCGGCGGCGCAGAAGATCCACAGGTTGCCGAGCAGGTCGAAATCAAGACCAAGTACGCCGGCTACATCGATCGCCAACAGGATGAAATCGCTCGTCTGCGGGCCAGCGAAGATACAAAACTGCCTGTGGATATCGATTACACGAACATTTCCGGTCTTTCCAAAGAGATCCAGAGCAAGCTCGGCGCGACACGTCCTGAGACCCTGGGGCAGGCATCGCGTATCCCGGGCGTCACCCCGGCAGCCATTTCGCTGTTGATGATTCATTTGAAAAAACGCGGCGCGGGCCGTCAGTTGGAGCAAAGCGCTTGAGTTCGTTGGTCACTTCGCAACACGCAGAAGAGTTATCCACAGGCGCTCGCCAGCTGGGCGTATCCCTGACTGAAACCCAGCACGCACAGCTGCTGGGTTATCTGGCCCTGTTGATCAAATGGAACAAGGCTTACAACCTCACCGCGGTGCGCGATCCCGACGAAATGGTTTCCCGCCATTTGCTCGATAGCCTGAGCGTCATGTCGTTCATCGAAAACGGTCGCTGGCTTGATGTCGGCAGCGGTGGCGGCATGCCGGGAATACCTCTGGCCATTCTGTTTCCGGACTCCCAGGTGACTTGCCTGGACAGCAACGGCAAGAAAACCCGCTTCCTGACCCAGGTCAAACTCGAACTCAAACTGGATAACCTGCAAGTTATCCACAGTCGCGTCGAAGCCTTCCAGCCTGCTCAAGCCTTCAACGGGATCATTTCCCGGGCATTCAGCAGCATGGAGAACTTCAGCAACTGGACTCGCCACCTTGGCGATACCGAAACACGTTGGCTGGCAATGAAGGGCGTTCATCCCGCCGATGAGCTGGTAGCATTGCCGGCAGACTTCCACCTCGATAGCGAACACGCCCTGGCCGTACCCGGTTGCCAAGGCCAACGCCATCTGCTGATACTGCGCCGCAGGGCATGATTGGGAACACAAGCAAGAATGGCTAAGGTATTCGCGATAGCGAACCAGAAAGGTGGTGTGGGCAAGACCACCACCTGCATCAACCTCGCAGCATCCCTGGTCGCTACCAAGCGCCGGGTGTTGTTGATCGACCTCGATCCACAAGGCAACGCCACCATGGGTAGCGGTGTGGATAAACATGGCCTGGAAAACTCGGTCTACGACCTGTTGATCGGCGAATGTGATCTGGCCCAGGCCATGCACTTCTCCGAACACGGCGGTTACCAGTTGTTGCCAGCTAACCGCGACCTGACCGCGGCCGAAGTGGTTCTGCTGGAAATGCAGATGAAGGAAAGCCGCCTGCGCAGTGCGTTGGCGCCGATCCGGGAAAACTACGATTACATTCTGATCGACTGCCCGCCGTCGCTGTCGATGCTCACGCTGAACGCACTGGTCGCCGCCGACGGGGTCATTATCCCCATGCAGTGCGAATACTTCGCGCTCGAAGGCTTGAGCGACCTTGTGGATAACATCAAGCGTATCGCCGAGCTGCTCAATCCAAACCTCAAGGTCGAAGGCCTGCTGCGGACGATGTACGACCCGCGCCTGAGCCTGATGAACGATGTTTCCGCGCAGCTCAAGGAACACTTCGGCGATCAGCTCTACGACACCGTCATTCCGCGCAACATCCGCCTGGCCGAAGCGCCAAGCTACGGCATGCCGGCGCTGGCATACGACAAAGCGTCCCGCGGCGCCGTTGCCTACCTGGCCTTGGCGGGCGAGATGGTTCGTCGTCAACGCAAAAACTCACGCATCGCCGCAGCTCAGGCAACTTAAGGAATCCCCATGGCCGTCAAGAAACGAGGTCTCGGACGTGGACTGGATGCACTGCTGAGTGGTCCGACTGTCAGCGCGCTGGAAGAACAAGCGATACAAGCCGATCAGCGCGAGTTGCAACACCTGCCGCTGGATCTGCTGCAGCGCGGCAAGTACCAGCCACGCCGCGACATGGACGCTCAGGCGCTCGAAGAGCTGGCTCAGTCGATCAAGGCCCAAGGCGTGATGCAGCCGATCGTGGTTCGCCCGATCGGTGGCGGTCGCTTCGAAATCATTGCCGGTGAGCGCCGCTGGCGCGCCAGTCAGCAGGCGGGTCAGGAAACGATCCCCGCAATGGTTCGCGATGTGCCGGATGAAACCGCCATCGCCATTGCGCTGATCGAGAACATCCAGCGCGAAGACCTCAATCCGATCGAAGAAGCGGTAGCCTTGCAGCGTTTGCAGCAGGAATTCCAGCTGACCCAGCAGCAAGTCGCCGAAGCTGTGGGCAAGTCGCGGGTGACCGTGGCGAATTTGTTGCGCCTGATTTCGTTACCGGAAGTCATCAAGACCATGTTGTCCCACGGTGACCTGGAAATGGGTCATGCCCGTGCTTTGCTCGGTTTGCCGGAAAATCAGCAGGTGGAAGGGGCGCGACACGTTGTCGCACGTGGGCTGACCGTACGCCAGACTGAAGCACTGGTTCGCCAGTGGTTGAGTGGTAAACCGGAGCCTGTGGAACCTGCAAAAGCGGACCCGGATATCGCCCGCCTGGAACAGCGCCTGGCCGAGCGCCTAGGCTCTGCGGTGCAGATCCGCCACGGAAAGAAGGGAAAGGGACAGCTGGTGATTGGCTACAACTCCCTGGATGAGCTTCAGGGTGTGCTCGCACACATCCGCTGAAACAATTCCCCATGTAGCGTGCAGTCGGAAATCACTACCTGACAGTTGAATAGGGGCTGAACCGCCCCTATACTCTGCGCGCATTTTGTCGGCACAAATTATGCCAAGTTATTGAATTTCGGCAGCCGACCATGGGAGAGAAAAAGTGATGGAGACCCGCACGCCAAACCGCTTGCCGTTCCATCGCCTGGCAGTTTTCCCGGTGTTGATGGCTCAATTTGTCGTTCTGCTCATTGCCGCTTTGGCGCTCTGGCAGCGGTATGGAGTTGTTGCCGGGTACTCGGGACTCTGCGGAGGCCTGATCGCCTTGCTACCCAATGTTTATTTTGCCCACAGGGCGTTCCGGTTTTCCGGTGCCCGGGCAGCTCAAGCCATCGTCCGGTCTTTTTATGCCGGCGAGGCGGGCAAACTGATTTTGACGGCGGTGCTTTTTGCATTGACGTTTGCAGGTGTGAAGCCACTGGCGCCGCTAGCTGTATTCGGCGTCTTCGTGCTGACCCAACTGGTCAGCTGGTTCGCTCCCCTGCTGATGAGAACAAGACTTTCGAGACCTTAGGGCGTTTGAGGCAACCATGGCAGAGACAACCGCTTCGGGCTATATCCAGCACCACTTGCAGAACCTGACCTTCGGTCAGCTACCCAACGGCGGCTGGGGCTTTGCTCACACCGCAGCAGAAGCCAAAGAAATGGGCTTCTGGGCTTTCCACGTCGATACCCTCGGCTGGTCGGTCGCTCTGGGTCTGATCTTCGTACTTCTTTTCCGCATGGCGGCAAAGAAAGCGACTTCGGGTCAGCCGGGTGCTTTGCAGAACTTCGTTGAAGTATTGGTCGAATTCGTCGATGGCAGCGTGAAAGACAGCTTCCATGGCCGTAGCCCGGTGATTGCACCGCTGGCACTGACCATCTTCGTCTGGGTGTTCCTGATGAACGCCGTCGACCTGGTACCGGTCGACTGGATTCCTCAACTGGCCATCCTGATTTCCGGCGACCCCCACATCCCGTTCCGCGCTGTGTCGACTACCGACCCGAACGCGACCCTGGGCATGGCGATCTCGGTTTTCGCACTGATCATTTTCTACAGCATCAAGGTCAAGGGCATCGGCGGCTTCATCGGCGAACTGACCCTGCACCCGTTCGGCAGCAAGAACATTTTCGTTCAAGCCCTGCTGATCCCGGTGAACTTCCTGCTGGAATTCGTGACACTGATCGCCAAGCCGATCTCCCTGGCTCTGCGTCTGTTCGGCAACATGTACGCCGGCGAGCTGGTCTTCATTCTGATTGCTGTGATGTTCGGCAGCGGTCTGCTCTGGCTTAGTGGCCTGGGCGTAGTTCTGCAGTGGGCGTGGGCTGTGTTCCACATCCTGATCATCACCCTGCAGGCTTTCATCTTCATGATGCTGACCATCGTCTACCTGTCGATGGCACACGAAGAAAACCATTAAGACCAGTTTCGACTAGTCTGATGTCCCTCCCCGTCAAAAGGGAGGGGGCTCCTCACGGGGCATCTGAAACGATTTGTTTTACCGCTTTAATCTAAAAAACCTAAACCATACGACGTAAAAGTCGGGAGGAAAGATGGAAACTGTAGTTGGTCTAACCGCTATCGCTGTTGCACTGTTGATCGGCCTGGGCGCACTGGGTACCGCAATTGGTTTCGGCCTGCTGGGCGGCAAGTTCCTGGAAGGCGCAGCGCGTCAGCCAGAAATGGTTCCAATGCTGCAAGTTAAAATGTTCATCGTTGCCGGTCTGCTCGACGCCGTAACCATGATCGGTGTTGGTATCGCTCTGTTCTTCACCTTTGCGAACCCGTTCGTTGGTCAGATCGCTGGCTGATTACTCGGATCTTCCGGGTAATTTGGTGTGATGGACAACGTAACTGCGAGGTGTTGGCGTGAACATTAATGCGACCCTGATTGGCCAGTCCGTTGCGTTCCTGATTTTTGTACTGTTCTGCATGAAGTTCGTATGGCCTCCGGTCATCGCGGCTCTGCACGAACGTCAAAAGAAGATCGCTGATGGTCTGGACGCTGCCAGCCGAGCAGCTCGCGACCTGGAGTTGGCCCAAGAGAAAGCGGGTCAGCAACTGCGCGAAGCGAAAGCTCAGGCAGCTGAAATCATCGAGCAAGCCAAGAAACGCGGTAATCAGATTGTTGAAGAGGCTGTTGAAAAAGCCCGTATCGACGCTGACCGTGTGAAGGTTCAGGCTCAGGCCGAGATCGAACAGGAACTGAACAGCGTCAAAGACGCGCTGCGCGCCCAAGTGGGTAGCCTGGCCGTTGGCGGTGCTGCGAAGATCCTGGGTGCCACAATCGATCAAAACGCGCACGCAGAGCTGGTTAACCAACTGGCTGCTGAAATCTAAGCGAGGGCGATCATGGCAGAACTGACCACGTTGGCCCGACCTTACGCTAAGGCGGCCTTCGAGCACGCTCAGGCCCACCAGCAACTGGCCAATTGGTCAGCCATGCTCGGCCTGGCAGCAGCGGTGTCGCAAGACGACACCATGCAGCGCGTGCTCAAGGCCCCGCGACTGACGAGCGCAGAAAAGGCCGCCACGTTCATTGACGTGTGCGGCGACAAGTTTGATGCCAAGGCACAGAACTTCATCAACGTCGTTGCCGAAAACGAACGTCTCCTGCTGTTGCCGGAGATCGCCGCTCTGTTTGACCTGTACAAGGCCGAACAAGAGAAATCGGTAGACGTAGAAGTGACCAGTGCTTTTGCATTGAACCAAGAACAGCAAGACAAACTCGCCAAGGTTCTCAGTGCACGACTCAACCGGGAAGTGCGCCTGCAAGTCGAGGAAGACAAATCCCTTATTGGGGGCGTTGTCATCCGCGCCGGCGACCTGGTTATCGATGGCTCGATTCGCGGCAAAATCGCGAAACTTGCCGAAGCATTGAAATCTTGAGTTTGAAGGGGCAGCAGAGCAATGCAGCAACTCAATCCTTCCGAAATAAGTGAAATTATCAAGGGCCGCATCGACAAGCTCGATGTGACCTCCCAAGCCCGTAACGAAGGCACTGTCGTCAGCGTATCTGACGGTATCGTGCGGATTCACGGTCTGGCCGACGTAATGTACGGCGAGATGATCGAGTTTCCGGGCGGCGTCTTCGGTATGGCCCTCAACCTGGAGCAAGACTCCGTAGGTGCCGTTGTATTGGGCGCATACCAGTCTCTGGCTGAAGGCATGAGCGCCAAGTGCACTGGCCGCATCCTGGAAGTTCCGGTTGGTAAGGAACTGCTGGGTCGCGTTGTCGACGCACTGGGTAACCCAGTTGATGGCAAAGGTCCACTGGGCAACACCGAGACCGACGCGGTCGAGAAAGTTGCTCCAGGCGTGATCTGGCGTAAGTCGGTAGACCAGCCTGTACAGACTGGCTACAAGGCTGTCGATGCCATGATCCCTGTCGGCCGTGGCCAGCGTGAGCTGATCATCGGTGACCGTCAGATCGGTAAAACCGCTCTGGCGATCGACGCGATCATCAACCAGAAGAACAGCGGCATTTTCTGCGTATACGTAGCGATCGGTCAGAAACAATCGACCATCGCCAACGTGGTTCGCAAGCTGGAAGAAAACGGCGCCCTGGCCAACACGATCATCGTGGCTGCCAGTGCTTCGGAATCTCCTGCGCTGCAATTCCTGGCACCGTACTCCGGTTGCACCATGGGCGAATTCTTCCGCGACCGCGGTGAAGACGCGCTGATCGTTTATGACGATCTGTCCAAGCAAGCAGTGGCTTACCGCCAGATTTCCCTGCTGCTGCGCCGTCCACCAGGCCGTGAAGCTTACCCAGGCGACGTGTTCTATCTCCACTCCCGTCTGCTGGAGCGCGCATCCCGCGTTTCGGAAGAGTACGTAGAGAAGTTCACCAACGGCGCAGTGACCGGCAAAACCGGCTCCCTGACCGCATTGCCGATCATCGAAACCCAGGCTGGCGACGTTTCCGCGTTCGTTCCGACCAACGTGATTTCCATCACCGACGGTCAGATCTTCCTGGAATCGGCCATGTTCAACTCGGGCATCCGTCCTGCAGTGAACGCCGGTGTTTCGGTATCCCGTGTGGGTGGTGCCGCTCAGACCAAGATCATCAAGAAGCTCTCCGGTGGTATCCGTACCGCTCTGGCTCAGTACCGTGAACTGGCGGCATTCGCCCAGTTCGCTTCTGACCTGGACGAAGCGACCCGTAAGCAACTTGAGCATGGTCAGCGCGTTACCGAGCTGATGAAGCAGAAGCAATACGCACCAATGTCGATCGCTGACATGGCGCTGTCGCTGTATGCCGCTGAGCGTGGGTTCCTGACTGACGTTGAAATCGCCAAGATCGGCAGCTTCGAGCAAGCGCTGATTGCTTTCTTCAACCGCGATCACGCCGATTTGATGGCGAAGATCAACGTGAAAGGTGACTTCAATGACGAAATCGACGCTGGCATGAAAGCCGGTATCGAGAAGTTCAAGGCCACCCAAACCTGGTAAGCCGCAGCGGGAGCCGCAAGGCTCCCGCTTGCTAACCTGATAGGTGTTACATGGCAGGCGCAAAAGAGATTCGCAGTAAGATTGCGAGCATCAAAAGCACGCAAAAGATTACCAGCGCCATGGAAAAAGTGGCGGTCAGCAAAATGCGCAAGGCACAAATGCGCATGGCTGCTAGCCGTCCTTATGCGGAGCGCATCCGCCAGGTTATTGGGCATCTGGCCAACGCCAACCCGGAATACCGCCACCCGTTCATGATCGACCGCGAAATCAAGCGTGTAGGTTATGTCGTAGTGAGCAGTGACCGTGGTCTGTGCGGTGGCTTGAACACCAACCTGTTCAAGGCCCTGGTCAAGGACATGGCGGTAAACCGCGAAAACGGCGTCGAGATTGATCTGTGTGTCGTTGGTAGCAAGGGTGCGGCCTTTTTCCGCAACTTCGGCGGTAACGTCGTTGCAGCTATCAGCCACCTGGGTGAAGAGCCGTCGATCAATGATCTGATCGGCAGCGTCAAGGTGATGCTGGATGCCTATCTGGACGGCCGTATTGACCGCCTGTCCGTGGTGTCCAACAAGTTCATCAACACCATGACGCAACAGCCTACCGTGGAGCAATTGATTCCACTGGTGGCAACCCCGGATCAAGACCTCAAGCACCACTGGGACTATCTCTACGAACCGGATGCCAAAGAGCTGCTTGACGGCTTGATGGTCCGCTACGTTGAGTCGCAGGTCTACCAGGCGGTGGTCGAGAACAACGCGGCTGAACAAGCTGCGCGGATGATCGCGATGAAGAACGCTACCGACAACGCCGGTGATTTGATCAGCGATTTGCAGCTGGTCTACAACAAGGCGCGTCAGGCTGCGATCACCCAAGAGATCTCGGAAATCGTCGGCGGCGCTGCCGCGGTTTAACGGTTCAAATATTCAGAGGATCCAGCTATGAGTAGCGGACGTATCGTTCAAATCATCGGCGCCGTTATCGACGTGGAATTTCCACGCGACAGCGTACCGAGCATCTACAACGCGCTGACTGTACAGAGCGCGGCCGGGACCACCCTGGAAGTTCAGCAGCAGCTGGGCGACGGCGTGGTTCGTACCATTGCGATGGGTTCCACCGAAGGCTTGAAGCGCGGTCTGGACGTAGTCGACTCTGGCGCAGCCATTTCCGTTCCAGTCGGTAAAGCGACCCTGGGCCGTATCATGGACGTCCTCGGCAACCCGATCGACGAAGCAGGTCCAATCGACACCGACGAGCGTTGGGGCATTCACCGTCCAGCGCCTTCGTTCGCTGAACAGGCAGGCGGCAACGACCTGCTGGAAACCGGCATCAAGGTTATCGACCTGGTTTGCCCGTTTGCCAAAGGCGGTAAAGTCGGTCTGTTCGGTGGTGCCGGTGTAGGCAAAACCGTAAACATGATGGAACTGATCCGTAACATCGCCATCGAGCACAGCGGTTATTCCGTGTTCGCCGGTGTGGGTGAGCGTACTCGTGAGGGTAACGACTTCTACCACGAGATGAAGGATTCCAACGTTCTGGACAAAGTGGCACTGGTTTACGGTCAGATGAACGAGCCGCCGGGTAACCGTCTGCGCGTAGCACTGACCGGCCTGACCATGGCCGAGAAGTTCCGTGACGAAGGTAACGACGTTCTGCTGTTCGTCGACAACATCTATCGTTACACCCTGGCCGGTACTGAAGTATCCGCACTGCTGGGCCGTATGCCTTCGGCAGTAGGTTACCAGCCGACCCTGGCTGAAGAGATGGGCGTTCTGCAAGAACGTATCACTTCCACCAAGGAAGGTTCGATCACTTCGATCCAAGCGGTATACGTACCTGCGGATGACTTGACCGACCCGTCGCCAGCGACCACCTTCGCCCACTTGGACGCCACCGTCGTTCTGTCCCGTGACATCGCTTCCCTGGGTATCTACCCAGCGGTCGATCCACTTGACTCGACTTCGCGCCAGCTGGACCCGAACGTAATCGGCCAGGACCACTACGACACCGCTCGCGGCGTTCAGTACGTTCTGCAGCGTTACAAAGAACTGAAGGACATCATTGCGATCCTGGGTATGGACGAGCTGTCGGAAGCCGACAAGCAGTTGGTAAACCGTGCTCGTAAGATCCAGCGCTTCTTGTCGCAGCCGTTCTTCGTGGCTGAAGTCTTCACCGGTGCATCGGGTAAATACGTTTCCCTGAAAGACACCATTGCTGGCTTCAAAGGCATCCTCAACGGTGACTACGACCACCTGCCAGAACAAGCGTTCTACATGGTTGGCGGCATCGAAGAAGCGATCGAGAAAGCCAAGAAACTGTAATCCCGGCGCCCGGCAACGGGCGCTAATTTAGGTTGAGGCAATCAGATGGCTATGACAGTCCATTGCGATATCGTCAGCGCGGAAGGAGAAATCTTTTCCGGTCTGGTCGAGATGGTGATTGCGCACGGTGCACTGGGTGATCTTGGTATCGCTCTGGGTCACGCGCCGCTGATCACTAATCTGAAGCCAGGGCCGATCCGCCTGGTCAAGCAGGGCGGGGAAGAGGAGGTGTATTACATCTCCGGTGGTTTCCTCGAGGTTCAGCCGAACATGGTCAAGGTTCTTGCCGACACCGTGCAACGTGCTGCCGACCTGGATGAAGCCTCCGCTCAGGAAGCCGTTAAGGCTGCCGAGAAGGCCTTGCATGAACGTGGCGCGGAATTCGATTACGGTTCTGCTGCCGCACGTCTGGCCGAGGCGACAGCTCAGCTGCGCACCGTCCAGCAGATCCGCAAGAAGTTCGGCCATTAAGGCAGCGCTTGTTGTGTGATTGATTAAAAAGGGTAGCCTCGGCTACCCTTTTTCTTTTCCGTTTTTTAAACCCGGTCGCAGCCGCTGACCACCCAGGATTGGTAGCCAGTCATGTCTCTTGAAATCGTTATCCTCGCTGCTGGCCAAGGCACGCGTATGCGCTCGGCGTTGCCGAAAGTCCTGCATCCGATTGCCGGCAACTCGATGCTTGGCCATGTTATCCACAGCGCCCGTCAACTTGATCCACAACGCATTCACGTTGTGATTGGCCATGGCGCCGATGCCGTGCGTGAACGCCTGGCGGCAGATGACCTGAATTTCGTCCTGCAGGACAAACAACTGGGTACTGGCCACGCGGTTGCCCAGGCAGTGCCGTTCATCAAGTCCGATACGGTGCTGGTTTTATACGGCGACGTGCCGTTGATTGAAGTCGAAACCCTGCAACGTCTGCTCAAGCAGGTCGGTCCGCAGCAATTGGGTCTACTGACTGTCGAACTGGATGACCCGACCGGGTACGGTCGCATCGTTCGTGATGGCGCCGGCAAGGTAACCGCCATCGTCGAGCAGAAAGACGCCGATGAAGCCCAACGCCAGATCACTGAAGGCAATACCGGCATCCTGGCATTGCCTTTCGCTCGTCTCGGCGACTGGATGAGCCGACTGTCCAATAACAATGCTCAAGGCGAGTACTACCTCACCGACGTGATCGCCATGGCGGTCAGTGATGGTCTGGTCGTTGCCACTGAGCAACCTCACGACGCCATGGAAGTGCAGGGCGCCAACGACCGCAAGCAGCTTTCCGAACTGGAGCGGCACTACCAACTGCGTGCCGGTCGCCGCTTGATGGCCCAGGGTGTGACGCTGCGCGACCCGGCACGTTTCGACGTTCGCGGCGAAGTGACCGTAGGCCGCGATGTGCTGATCGACATCAACGTGATCCTCGAAGGCAAAGTCGTCATCGAAGACGATGTGGTGATTGGTCCGAACTGCGTGATCAAGGACAGTACCCTGCGCAAAGGCGTACAGATCAAGGCCAACAGCCATATCGAAGGCGCGATTATGGGCGAAGGTAGCGATGCCGGTCCTTTTGCACGCTTGCGTCCAGGCTCCGTGCTGGAAGCGCGTGCCCATGTGGGTAACTTCGTTGAATTGAAGAATGCTCATCTGGGTGAAGGCGCCAAGGCTGGTCACCTGACTTACTTGGGCGACGCCGAGGTCGGCGCGCGGACCAACATCGGCGCCGGTACCATCACCTGCAATTACGACGGTGCCAACAAGTGGAAAACCGTGCTGGGCGAAGACGTGTTCATCGGCTCCAACAACTCGTTGGTGGCACCTGTGGATATCCTCGACGGTGCAACCACGGCGGCGGGTTCGACCATCACTTCGACTGTGGATAAATCCCAGTTGGCCATCGGGCGTGGCCGTCAGAAGAACATCGATGGCTGGAAGCGTCCGGTTAAGATCAAGAAAGTCTGAGTTATCCACAGAATCTGTAGGAGCTGGCTTGCCGGCGATTTCGGTGCATCAGATACACCGTGTCGCCAGAATCGCCAGCAAGCCGGCTCCTACAGTTATCCACAGCTCCTTTTTATCGGCTCACGCTTGACGAAGTTTCGCCGATAGGTTTTGATTGCTTCCGTTATCTTTCGAATCGAAACTTAATCGAACATGTCGAAGCGCAACACGCCACAACGCCGTCACAACATTCTCGCCTTGCTCAATGAGCAGGGCGAAGTCAGTGTGGATGCGCTGGCCAAGCGTTTCGAAACCTCGGAAGTTACGATTCGCAAGGATCTGGCGGCACTCGAAAGCCACGGTTTGCTGCTACGTCGTTACGGCGGCGCTGTCACCATGCCTCAAGAGCTGGTGGCCGACGTCGGTCAGCCGGTTTCCAGGTACAAACAAGCCATTGCCCGCGCCGCCGTTACACGGATTCGCGAGCATGCCCGGATCATTATCGACAGTGGCAGCACGACGGCGGCGATGATTCCGCAACTCGGCCAGCAGCCGGGTCTGGTGGTGATGACCAACTCCCTGCATGTCGCCAATGCCTTGAGCGAACTCGAGCATGAACCGGTGCTATTGATGACCGGCGGCACATGGGACCCGCATTCCGAGTCCTTTCAGGGACAGGTAGCTGAGCAGGTCCTGCGTTCCTACGACTTCGATCAGTTGTTCATCGGAGCCGATGGCATCGATCTGGTTCGCGGTACGACCACCTTCAATGAATTGTTGGGCTTGAGCCGGGTCATGGCCGAAGTCGCCCGCGAAGTCGTTGTAATGGTGGAGGCCGACAAAATCGGCCGCAAGATTCCTAACCTGGAGCTGCCCTGGAGCAGTGTCCATACCCTTATTACCGATGATCGCCTGCCGCTGGAGGCACGGGATCAGATTCAGGCCCGCGGTATCACTTTGATTTGCGCGGCAGTCAGTCAGGAGAAATAGCATGTGCGGAATTGTCGGTGCAGTTGCGGAACGTAATATCACTGCCATCCTGGTCGAAGGCTTGAAGCGTCTGGAATACCGTGGGTATGACAGCGCGGGCGTGGCGGTCTACACCAATGACGAAAAACTCGAACGCCTGCGTCGTCCGGGCAAGGTCAGCGAACTGGAACAGGCACTGGCCGAAGAGCCGCTGGTTGGCCGCCTGGGTATCGCCCACACACGCTGGGCCACCCACGGCGCGCCGTGCGAGCGCAACGCGCACCCGCATTTCTCCGGTGATCTGGCGGTGGTGCACAACGGCATCATCGAAAACCACGAAGCCCTGCGTGAGCAGCTCAAGGCTTTGGGCTATGTGTTCACCTCTGACACCGACACCGAAGTCATCGCTCACCTGCTGAACCACAAACTCAAGGACCTGCACGACCTGAGCGTTGCCCTCAAGGCAACAGTGAAGGAGCTGCACGGTGCTTACGGTCTGTCCGTTATCAGCGCCAAGCAACCAGACCGCCTCGTCGCTGCCCGTAGCGGCAGCCCACTGGTAATCGGCCTGGGCCTGGGTGAAAACTTCCTGGCATCCGACCAGTTGGCCCTGCGTCAGGTTACCGACCGCTTCATGTACCTGGAAGAAGGCGACATCGCCGAAATCCGTCGTGACAGCGTGCAGATCTGGGATGTGAACGGCCAAGCGGTCGAGCGCCAGACGGTGCAATACAGCGACGGTGCCGAAGCCGCCGACAAAGGCGAATTCCGCCACTACATGCTCAAGGAAATCCACGAGCAACCGGCCGTGGTGCAACGCACCCTGGAAGGTCGTTTGAGCCAGAACCAGGTTTTGGTGCAGGCGTTCGGTCCGCAGGCTGCCGAGCTGTTCGCGAAAGTGCGCAACGTACAGATCGTGGCGTGTGGTACCAGCTATCACGCCGGCATGGTCGCCCGTTACTGGCTCGAAGAGCTGGCCGGCATTCCTTGCCAGGTCGAAGTCGCCAGTGAGTTCCGCTACCGCAAAGTCGTGGTCCAGCCTGATACGCTGTTCGTGACCATCTCTCAGTCGGGCGAAACCGCCGACACCCTGGCCGCCCTGCGCAATGCCAAGGAACTGGGTTTCCTCGCCAGCCTGGCGATCTGCAACGTCGGCATCAGCTCGCTGGTGCGCGAGTCCGACCTGACCCTGTTGACTCAGGCTGGTCGTGAAATCGGCGTGGCCTCGACCAAGGCCTTTACTACCCAGTTGGTCGGCTTGCTGCTGCTGACGCTGTCCCTGGGCCAGGTTCGTGGCACCTTGGGCAAAGACGTCGAGGCTACTCTGGTCGAAGAGCTGCGTCGCTTGCCGACTCGCCTGGGCGAAGCGCTGGCCATGGACAGCACTGTGGAAAAAATCGCCGAGCTGTTCGCCGAGAAAAACCACACCCTGTTCCTCGGTCGTGGCGCGCAGTTCCCGGTGGCGATGGAAGGGGCACTCAAGCTCAAGGAAATCTCCTACATCCACGCCGAAGCGTACCCGGCGGGTGAGCTGAAACACGGCCCGCTGGCGCTTGTGGATAACGACATGCCGGTGGTTACCGTAGCGCCGAACAACGAGCTGCTGGAGAAGCTGAAGTCCAACCTTCAGGAAGTCCGCGCCCGTGGTGGTGAGCTGATCGTCTTTGCTGACGAACAGGCTGGCATGACCAACGGCGAAGGCACGCATGTTATCCACATGCCGCACATCCACGACATCCTGTCGCCGATCCTCTACACCATCCCGTTGCAGCTGCTTTCGTACTACGTCGCTGTGCTCAAGGGCACCGACGTAGACCAGCCGCGCAACCTGGCGAAGTCGGTGACTGTGGAATAAGTTATCCACAGGTGGTTGAGCTGCATGGTCCTTGAAAGTTATTCAAGACCGTTAGCTCAACGCAACATGACGGGGCGACAACATCGCCTCGTCATGCTTTTCCCATATCATTCCTGTACAGCCATCCCCTCTGCGACCCGTTCAACCATCATCTGGCTCGAGCGGCTTGCAACTGAACATCAGTTGGTGACCAGAAGTTCCGGGCCGAGGTAGTTGTTGATCTGGTCGATATCGTCGTCACCCAGGCTGCCCACCGAAGACGCCAGGCGCAGGCGCGACATCAAATAACGCAACTTGGCATCGAACAGGTCGTGGCGCGCAACGAAGAGCAGCTCTTCGGCATTGAGCACGTCCGAGTTGGTGCTGGTACCGCCTTCCTTGAAGCCCTTGCGTGTCGAAAGCAGTGAGCGTTCGTTGGACGCTACGGCCTTCTCCAATGCGCGAATACGTTTGGCTCCGCTCTGTATGCCTTGATACTCACGAGTGGTTCCGGTGATGACTTCCTGTCGTGCGGCGTCGAGTTCGTTCAGGGCCTTATCGCTATTGGCGCTGGCCTGACGTGTCAACGCGCTGACGCCGCCACCGGCGAAAAGCGGGACATTGACTTCCAACCCGATCGAGCTGTAGCGGTTGCGTTGATTCAATTCGGAGAGTGATTGGCTGTCACCCGCCGTGTAGCCAGCGATAAAATCCAGTGTTGGCCAGTGACCGGCCCTGGCACGATTCACCTCTTCTTCGGCGAGGTTGCGGCTATGACGGCGCGCATGGATCAGCGGGCTATCTGCCTGGGCTTTGACCAACCAGTCCTGCAGGTTGCTCGGCATCAGCGGCGGTGTGTCGAAGTCCGGACGCAAGGTGGTCAGCGATTCCGGGGTTTCACCAATATATTCCTCGAGCTTGCGACGCGCGTTGACCAGGTTGTCTTGCGCTTCGATCAGTTCGGCTTCGGCCAAGTCGCGGCGAGCGGCCGACTCGTCGATGTCGGTGACGGTGCCGGCACCCAGCTCCATGCGCCGTTTCGCCGAGGCGAGTTGCTCATCGAAGGCACTCAATTTGGACTTGGCCAGGACGATGGTTTCGCTGGCCAGGAGCACATCGAAATAGCTTTCGGCCAGACGCACCGCAGCGTCCTGGCTCTTGGCATCGAATACCGCATTGCTATAGTCGGCACGCTGCTGACCCTGACGGTACTCGGCCATCTTCTGCTTGTTGAATAGTGGCTGGCGCAGGCGCAGGTTGGCGCCCTTGGAGTCGTAGTCCAGATCTCTCTCGATGCCGCTCTGGCGTTGCGTGCCATCGACCTTGTTGTCGTAGGCCGAGGCATTGATCTGCGGTAGCAGGCCGGCCTTGCCAATGGCGCGGTTTTCCTGGCCGGCTTCTTTTTCATGCACGGCGGCCTGGTAGATAGGGCCTTGGTACTGCAACAGATCCCAAGCTTGTTTGAGGTCCATGGCACTGGCCGGCAGGGCCAGCCCTAGCAGGCAGTAGAGCAGGCAATGACGGTCCATTTCATTGTTCCTTGAATGAGCTGTCTACACGTTCGAGCATTGGTTTAAGAAGATAGCTCATCATGTTGCGCTCGCCGGTCTTGATGGTGACGGTGGCGGGCATGCCGGGGCGAATGTGGTTGCTGCCAAGCAGGTCCATGCCTTCGGGCGTGACTTCCACTTGGGCCAGATAGAACGGTTCTTTGCTTTCCTCGTCCATCAGGCGGTCGGCGGAGATGGTTTTCACACGGCCGGGGATGTTTGGCGTCTGGGCATGGTTGAAGGCCGGGAAGGCAATGTCCACGGCAAGGCCCGGGAACATCTTGTCGATGGCCTGCACGGGAATCATTGCGTCGACCTGCAGCGGTTCGTCGACCGGAACGACTTCCATGATCTTGAAGCCGGGCTGAATGACCCCGCCGACGGTGGCAATGCTCAGTGCCTGGACAATGCCATCGATAGGCGACCGAATCACCGTGTGGGTCACTTCATAATCGAGTGCGCGCAAGCGGTCAGCCAGAGTGGTGTTTTCCTTGGCGGTCTCGGTCAGTTGCGATTCGACCTCCTTCAAGTAATCGTGCTGGCGTTGCAGGATGCGCAGCTTGATTTCGGTGGTCTGGCTACGCACGCGAGCGATGTTGTTGAGGTTCTCGGCCTGGCCGGCGGAGAGGTCGGCGTTGCTGCGTTCCAGCTCGAGCAGGCGGTTGCGCGGTACATAGCCTTCGGCCGACAGCACGCGGGTGCCCTGCAGTTCCTGGTTGAGGAAGTTTATCTGCGAAGCGCGGGCGCCATAGACCTGCTGCAAGCCCTTGAGCTGCACGGCCGACGCTGCCAGGGTTTCCTGCAGGATGCTGATTTCTCCGGCGAGACCGGCGCGGCGGGTGTCGAGCAAGCGCTGTTGCAGGTCCATGGCGGCCACCAGGCGGTAGTCATCCTTGAAACGCTTGATTAATTCGGGATCGAAGTTCACCACGGCGCGGCCGTCGCGTTCCGCTTCCAGGCGGTTTTCCACTGTTTTGCTGACAATGTACTGGGCGCTGATCGCCCCCTGTTCGGCGACGGCACGCAACGAGTCGAGGCGAACCACCTCCTGGCCTTTTTTCACTAAATCGCCTTCGCGAACGAGAATGGCCTCCACGGTGCCGCCGCTCAGATGCTGCACAGTTTTGCGATTGCTGGTGATTTTGACTGTGCCTGTCGCTACCACGCCGGCATCCAGCGGCGCCAGCCAGGACCACAGGAGGAAGCCGCCGAAGCCGGCGATCACCAGCCATATGCCCCACCGTGCGGGTTTGCCGACGTCCAGATCTACCACGCTCCTGGGATCGGCTTGAATCATGTCGGTGTGTTGGCTCATGTTCATGATCGGTCACTCCCGTGCTTTGACGGAGGCCAGCGGGGTCGACGCGCCTGCCGGCATGACACTGGCCTTGCGCAGCGCTGCGAATACTTCATCGCGCGTGCCAAGCATCTGCACGCCACCGTCGCGCAGCATCAGCACCTTATCGACGGCGCAGAGTACGTTGGGACGGTGGGAGATCAGAACGACGGTGGCGCCACGGCCCTTGAGTTCGGCCAGCGCATCGACCAAAGCCTTTTCGCCGACGTCGTCGAGGTTGGCGTTCGGCTCATCCAGCACGATCAGACTGGGTTCGCCATACAAGGCGCGAGCCAAGGCGATGCGTTGCTTCTGGCCACCGGAAAGCGGGCTGCCATCGCTGCTCAGGCAGGTGTCGTAACCCTGCGCAAAACGCAGGATCATCTCGTGCACTCCAGTGATCTTGGCGGCGCGGATGACGGCTTCGCTGTCCACTTCACCAAAGCGCGCAATATTGTCGGCAATGCTGCCTTCGAACAGCTCCACGTCCTGTGGCAGGTAGCCGAGCGAGGGGCCAAGTTCACTCTTGTTCCAGGTGAATATGTCCGCGCCATCCAGGCGCACCTTGCCGGCCTGCGCCGGCCAGACGCCAACCAGCAGGCGGGCGAGGGTGGATTTGCCTGAGGCAGACGGACCGATGATGCCAAGGCTTTCACCGGGGACAAGGCTGAAGCCCACACCGCGCAAAATGGTGTTGTTGGTACCGGGTGCACCGGCATACACATTCTCCACCGCCAACATGCCCTGCGGCCGCTGCAGTGACATGCTCGGTGGCCGACGCGGATAGTCGTGCAGCATCTCGTTGAGCCGACCCCAGGCCGAACGGCAGCCGAGCAGTTGCTTCCACGAGGCGATGACCTGTTCCACCGGGCCCAGTGCGCGGCCGGTGAGGATCGAGCAAGCAATCATCATCCCGGGGGTGATCTTGCCTTCGATCGCCAACAGCGCGCCGGCGCCGAGTATCAGCGACTGCAACGTGATACGTACGAAGCGACCGGTGCTACTGATAACGGCGGCGCGGTCGGAGGCCAGGGTCTGCATTTCCAGAATGCGCAAATGGCTTTGGAACCAGCGCTTGCTGATCGACGGCAGCATGCCCATCGCCTCAATGACCTCGGCGTTGCGCAGGTTGTTGTTGGCGTATTGGGCTGAGGACATGGCCGCCTGATTCGCTTCGGCCAGGGGTTTCTGTGTCGCTTTTTCAGTGAGGTAAGCCAGGCCCATCAGAATCAGCGAACCGATCAGCGTGATCAATCCGAGGATGGGGTGGATCCAGTAGGCGACCAGCAGATAGATCGGTGTCCACGGGGCATCAAAGAAAGCGAACAGGGAATTGCCGGTGACGAACTGACGAACCTGAGAGAGATCTTGCAGGGCCTGGGCCGGATTACCCCCGGCGCGGCTCAAATTGCGCTCGAACGCAGCGTTGAAAATGCGTCGGTTGAGGTCCATGTCAAGGCAGTTACCGACCCGGATCACAACGCGGGTGCGGATCATTTCCAGGGTGGACATCAGCAAGAACAGACCTACCACCAGGACGGTCAGCATCGTCAGCGTCGTGACGTTGCGACTGACCAAGGCTCGATCATAGACCTGCAGCATATAAATGGCTGGCGTCAACATCATGACGTTTATGACGCCGCTGAACCCTGCCAGTAAGTAAAAACTGCGGCGCATGCGAAAGAGAGCGTCGGCCAGTTCGGAACGGATGCTCGACTGCTTGGGCATTTTGATCCTCCCACTTCGAAAAGCGGTTGCCCAACTGGCGCAACAGCTAATAGCAAATGTAGTCCCTGAAACAGCTTTTGGACACGCAGGCTGGTCGCTCTATGGATGGCGAGTCTTTCCGAAATCTCTGCGTTGCTCCCTTATGGAGCAGCGTAGGTCGCGGCGTAACAGTCTGAAATAACATTTCGCTCTATAGTTGCGCTCAACTGCCTATATGTCCTTTAAAAACAGGTAGTTGTGAGAGCAAATCACCAGTCGTCTGTTTTCATGACGTAATATTGACAAAGGATTGCTATGGAACTTTAGTCTTAGTTATCGGGAGGGCTGCCTGTCTGAAGCCTGCCAGCAATTTGGCAGCGCAAGACGCGGTGATTTTCCTGAGAGGAGCAGAGCTATGTCGATCATTGCGTGCTTTATCAGAGGGAATGGGCTGTCCAGGACATTCGCCTTCACTTCCAGATTCCATGGCCCGCCCCGGGCCCGAATTCGCTCCGCCTGATCGCCCGGCGAGCCATTCATTTCGCGAATTTCAGGCGGGTATCCCGGGTCTCGGGTAGCGCCAGCTCTCGCTAAAAAACAAAACCAACAAACTGCACAAGCCAGCACTTGACTTGGCGCGGGAGGACTTTCTCGTCCCGTGCTTTACCCAGACAGATCGAGGGCAATCCAAAATGGCCAATTTCAATCAGTCGGACCTGGAGTTCATCCTCAAGCAAATCTTTATCGCAGAAGCGCATGCCGACGGCGCCAGTCTCAGTGATTTGCTTCCCAATACTCAGGTGCCATTCGGTCTGCGCACCGTTGATGGCAGCTTCAACAACCTGGTGGCCGGGCAAAGCGAGTACGGCGCTGCGGACAATTCCTTCGTGCGCCTGCTTGACCCCTCGTTTCAAGGGGATTACGCCGGGACAGGAGATGTATTCGACGCGCAGCCACGGATTATCAGTAACCTGATCTCTGACCAGACCGCCAACAACCCGGCAGCGGTGGCGGCTAATGGTGGTGCCGCCCCGGTGATCAGCCCCGGTCTGGATGGCATTTTTGGCACAGCTGACGACAAGGATGTGTTCTTCATGCCCAACGAGTCGCCGGACGTCGGCCTGACCGCCGGCTTCAACTCGTGGATGACCTTCTTCGGTCAGTTTTTCGACCACGGCCTCGACCTGGTTACCAAGAGCAGTACCTCCATCGTATTTATTCCGCTGCAGCCGGACGATCCGTTGTACGTATTGGGTAGTCCGACCAATTTCATGGTGCTGTCACGTGCAGTGCGAACTGCCGGCGCCGACGGCCTGGTAGGCACTGCCGATGATGGCCAGCCCAACACCACTTCGCCGTTCGTAGACCAGAGCCAAACCTACAGCTCGCACCCGTCGCACCAGGTGTTCCTACGGGAGTACGTCCTCGATGCGGCAGGTGACCCTGTTGCAACCGGGCGCCTGATTACCAACCGCACTCTCGGCGCCGATGGCCGGTTCGGCACCGCCGATGATGGTGCCGGCGATGGTATGGCGACTTGGGCAGTGGTCAAGGCCCAAGCCCGTGACATTCTCGGTATCAATCTGACCGACGCCGATGTGCACAACGTGCCTCTGCTGGCGACCGATGCGTATGGCAACTTCATCCGCGGGCCGAGTGGCATGCCGCAGGTAGTAGTACGCGTCGGTAACGGTGCTGACGGTATCGCCGGTACTGCTGATGACCTCACTGTACTGGTGGAAGGCAACCGGACTGCTCCCATCAGTCTGGCCAACGCCGTGAGCACCGGACATGCCTTCCTCGACGACATTGCCCATAATGCTGCGCCGGTAGTCGTGGGCGGGGTTCTGCAGGCCGATGGTGACGCCCTGACAGGGAATGCGCAGCCAGTTGGCCCTGGCGGCAATAACCTGACCTATGACAACGAACTGCTCGACGCTCACTACATTGCCGGTGACGGCCGGGTCAACGAGAACATCGGCCTGACTGCCGTGCACCATGTGTTCCACTCCGAGCACAACCGCCTGGTCCAGCAATCCAAGGACACCATCCTTGCTTCCGGCGATCTGGCCTTCCTCAATGAGTGGCTGGTGAACGACGTAGCCGCAATACCGACTACACCCGCCGGTATCGCGGCGTTGGTGTGGGACGGCGAACGCCTGTTCCAGGCCGCCAAGTTCGGCACCGAGATGCAGTATCAGCACCTGGTGTTCGAGGAGTTCGGGCGGACCGTTCAGCCACAGATCGACGAATTTCTGGCACCTAACGGGTATGACACTTCGATCAACCCGGCCATCCTCGCCGAGTTCGCCCACGTGGTGTATCGCTTCGGCCACTCGATGCTGACTGAAACCGTCGATCGCTTCGACCCTGAGTTCAATCCGCTGCTCACTGACCCCAACAACCCGGACTCGCAAATGGGTCTGATCGCAGCCTTCCTCAACCCACTGGCGTTTGCCGGCAGCGGGGCGACTTCGGACGAAGCCGCAGGGGCGATCATTCGCGGGGTGACCCGTCAGTTGGGCAACGAGATCGACGAGTTTGTCACCGAAGCGTTGCGCAATAATCTGCTCGGCCTGCCGCTCGATTTGCCAGCGCTGAATCTGGCGCGTGGTCGCGACACCGGCATCCCCACGTTGAACGAGGCGCGTCGTGAGTTCTTCGCATCAACTGGCGACAGCCAACTCAAGCCCTACAACAGTTGGGCTGACTTGGTGGATAACCTCAAGCACCCCGAGTCGTTGGTCAACTTTATCGCTGCCTATGGTACCCACGGTTCTATTACCGGGGCGACAACGCTGTCAGAAAAACGCGCTGCAGCCTTTGCGCTGGTATTCAATGGCGCTGGTTCGCCTGCTGACCGTCTGGACTTCCTTAACAGCACCGGTGCCTGGGCCAACATAGCGCAATCGGGCGTGACGATCACCGGTCTGGACGACATCGACTTCTGGGTCGGTGGCCTCGCCGAGCAGAAAATGCCGTTCGGCGGCATGCTCGGCTCGACTTTCAACTTCGTGTTTGAAACCCAGATGGAGGCATTGCAGAACGGCGACCGCTTCTACTACCTGTCGCGTGTCGCAGGCCTGAATTTCGGCACCGAGCTGGAAAACAACTCCTTTGCCAAGCTGATGATGCTCAATAGCGACATCACCCACCTGTCGAACACCGTGTTCCTGACTCCGACCTTTACCCTTGAAGTGAATCAGGCCGATCAGTTCACCGGGCTTGGCGCCAACGGCAGTGCCGATCCGACCGGTGGCATCATGATCAACGGCGTGGAAGTCGTGCCCCTGGTGATCCGCAATAACCCAGGCACTGCAGGTCCGGACACCAATTACCTGCAGTATACCGGTGAAGACCACGTCGTCCTGGGCGGCACCGCCGGCAATGACATCCTCATTTCCGGTGAAGGCGATGACACTCTTTACGGCGACGCCGGCAATGACCGCCTCGAAGGTGGTGCCGGGAACGATGCGGTACTGGGCGGCGCGGGCGATGACATCATTTCCGACTCGTTCGGCGACAACCGTCTGGAGGGTAATGACGGCAACGATGTGATCGTGGCTGGCAGCATGCTGGCAGCTGGCAACCTGATTCTGGGTGGCGACGGCCAGGACTTCATCATCACCACCGAAGACATTTCCCTTACCTTCGGCGGCCAGGGTGACGACTTTATCCTGGGTGCCAAGACCAACCTGCCAGCTACCGGTGGCGAAGGCGATGACTGGATCGAGATGGGCACCCAGGACGGTGCGCCTGGCGATAACGCTTCGCCGTTGAACAATGACGACGTGATCGGCAACGACATCTTTGTCGGTGGTCCCGGCTTCGACGAAATGATCGGCGAGGGCGGCGATGACATCTTTACCGGCAGTGATGCCCAGGACAAGATGGACGGCATGTCCGGTTTCGACTGGGTGACCTACAAAAATGACAAATTCGGCATCACGGCTGACCTGAGCCTGGCCGCGCTGGCGCAGCCACACGGTAATGCGCCAAACCAGAACACCGGAGTGTTCAACCCGGTCGGCGCTTCGCCGGCCTCGATTCTCGACCGTTTTGCCGAGGTCGAAGGTTTGTCCGGTTCGAGCTTTGGCGATGTGCTCAGGGGCGATGACGTTGATGCGGACACTATCATCAACCACGGCGGTGCCACGGGCAGTGCGTTGACCAACGTGGCGTTGATCCGCGGACTGGCTCAGTTTCTCGCCGATGCAGGATTGCCGACCACTGGCTTTGCTACGGGCAACATTATCCTCGGCGGCAATGGCAGCGACCTGATCGAGGGTCGTGGTGGCGATGACCTGATCGATGGCGACAAATGGATCAACGTCAGGATTGCCGTTTATGCCCCTGGCGACGTCAACCATACCGGTCCAGAGGTTGCCAGCTTCGACAGCATGGTCGATATGATCCCGTTCATGCTGAACGGCACCTATAACCCTGGTCAGCTCAAGGCCGTGCGGGAGATCCTGCCCGGCACCTCGACGGGCGGGGAGGCCTTCGACACCGCCATTTTCTCCGGGGTCGAGGACGAGTACACGGTTAATCGTGACACCCGCGGCACGCTCGATGTGACAGACGATGTCTGGACGGTGACCGATTCCGTAGCGGGTCGCGACGGCACCGATACGCTGCTGCATATCGAACGCCTGCAGTTTGCCGATAACCAGCAAGTGCTGGTGCCGGGGCTCAATGCCGAACCGGTTGGCAGGCCGGCCATCACCGATGGAAACGGCGGGCCGATCAGGGTGGGCGACACGCTGACCGTCAACGTGGCCGCATTGCGCGATGCCGACAACATCGCGGCGGGTAATCCGCTGGGCACGCTAAATAACTCATCGGTGTCCTACTATTGGCAGTTCGAGGCAACTCCAGGCACCGGCGTATTCGAGGACATCATCCTGTTACCAGCCGGCGACCTGGCGTTCCAGAGCGCCGACGGCACTTCGTTCAAGGTCTCTCCTGACCTCGCCGGGCTGTCGTTGCGGGTCAAGGCGATCTACCAGGATGGTCATGGCACGACTGAAATCGTGTTCTCGCAACCGACTGGCATAGTGGCTGACGGCGCACCAGTTGTGCCGACAGCGCAGACTCCGGTAGTCGATGCCACCGAGGGTGGCCCGGGCCTGAACATGGTCCGCTCCGACCTCAACTTCATCCTTGACCAGATCAGGATTGCCGAGGCTAATGCGGCCGGTCAGGACATCCTCTCGCTGATCCCGAATATCCGCGCGCCGTTGGGCCTGCGTTCGGTGGACGGGTCGAACAACAACCTGCTGAATATCAACGGCACCAACAACACCGGTTTCGGTGCCGCCGATAACACCTTTCCGCGCCTGACCGATCCGGTCTTCAATCCAGCGCAAGGGGCTCCTGCCGGTTTCTTCGGCCCCGGCTCGCCAGCCATTCCGGGGTCGTCGTATCAGCAGACCAGCGGCTCAGTGTTTGACTCGCAGCCGCGCGCCATCAGTAACCTGCTCGTCGACCAGACGTCGAACAACCCGGCGGCCTATGCCGCCGCTTACAACGCGGGTGCGGACGGTCGGCTTAACTTCGGCGCGGTGGGTAACGACGACGTGCTCAAGGATGGCGTACAGATCGTCGCCAGCCCCGGCCTGGATGGTCAGTTCGGCACTGCCGACGACCGCGATGTGTACCTGTTCGAGAACACCACGGCGGATGCCGGGTTATCTGCGCCCTTCAACGGCTGGATGACCTTCTTCGGGCAGTTCTTCGATCATGGTCTGGACCTGGTCAGTAAAGGCGGTTCAGGGACCATATTCATCCCGCTGCAACCGGATGATCCGCTGTTCGTGCCTGGCGGCAACGCCAACTTCATGGTGCTGACCCGCGCGACCAACCAGCCAGGGCCGGATGGCATTCTCGGCAATGCCGATGATATCCATGAGCATACCAACACCACCACGCCGTTCGTGGACCAAAACCAGACCTATAGCTCGCATCCGGCGCACCAGGTGTTCCTGCGTGGATATGTGCTTACCGCCAATGGCCCCGTAGCGACCGGCAATCTGATCACTAACCGTAACCTGGGGCCGGATGGCACGTTTGGTACGGCAGACGACAGCGAAATCGGTGGCATGGCAACCTGGGCTGTGGTCAAGGCTCAGGCCCGTGACATTCTCGGCATCAATCTGACCGACGCCGACATCGCCAGCGGTCCGCTGCTGGCGACTGATGCCTATGGCAACTTCATCAAGGGGCCGAACGGCTTCCCGCAGGTTGTCATACGTGTCAACAACGGGGCGGACGGCCTTCCTGGCACCGCCGACGACGGCACTACCCTTGTCGAAGGCAACCCGGCCAACCCGGTAAACCTCACGAATGCGGTGCGCACCGGCCATGCGTTCCTCGACGACATCGCCCACAACGCCGTACCGGTAGTCGTCGGTGGGGTTCTGCAGGCCGATGGAGACGCCATTGCAGGCAATCCGCAGCCCGTTGGCCCTGGCGGCAACAACCTGACCTACGACAACGAACTGCTTGATGCGCACTACATCGCCGGTGACGGCCGGGTCAACGAAAACATCGGCCTGACCGCAGTGCATGCGATCTTCCACTCCGAGCACAATCGGCTGGTCGCACAGACCAAGGACACCGTGCTCGATTCCAATGACCTGGCCTTCCTCAACGAGTGGCTGCTCACTCCGGTGACCGCGTTGCCAACCAGCCAGGCTGAGATCAATGCGCTGTTGTGGAATGGCGAGCGCTTGTTCCAGGCTGCCAAGTTCGGTACCGAGATGCAGTATCAGCACCTGGTGTTCGAGGAGTTTGCGCGGACCATCCAGCCTAACGTCGATCTGTTCTTCGCACCGACCCAGGTCTATGACGTCGACCTCGACCCATCGATCGTCGCCGAGTTTGCCCACGTGGTTTATCGCTTTGGCCACTCGATGCTGACCGAGACCGTTGATCGTTTCGACGCCAATTACAATGTGGTTGGCGCCGCGAATGATCCTGATCAGCAACTGGGCTTGATCGCGGCGTTCCTCAATCCGCTGGAGTACGCCGCCAGTGGCCTGACGCCAGATGAAGCGACCAGTGCGATCATCCGTGGGGTGACTCGCCAAGCCGGTAACGAACTCGACGAGTTCGTCACCGAGGCGGTGCGTAACAACCTGCTTGGCCTGCCGCTCGACCTGGCGGCGATCAACATCGCCCGTGGCCGCGACGTCGGGATTCCGTCGCTCAATGCGTTCCGCCGCGACATCTACAGCCAAACCGGCGATACCCAACTCAAGCCCTACAACAGCTGGGTCGACCTGGTGCAGCACCTCAAACATCCGGAGTCGTTGATCAACTTCATCGCGGCCTATGGCACGCATAGCACGATCACTTTGGCGACCACGCTGGATGGCAAGCGCGCTGCAGCCTTGGCCCTGGTATTAGGAGGTACTGGTTCGCCGGCTGACCGCCTTGACTTCCTCAACAGCACCGGTGCCTATGCCAACGTGACGCTGCCCGGCAGGGATAACGTAGCGGGCACGGCCGACGACCTGAGGAATGTCACGATTACGGGTGTCGATGCCATCGACATGTGGATCGGCGGCCTGGCCGAACAAAAAACCCCGTTCGGCGGCATGCTCGGCTCGACCTTCAACTTCGTGTTCGAAAACCAGATGGAAAAACTGCAGGACGCCGACCGCTTCTACTACTTGGAGCGCACCTCTGGCCTGTCGTTGAATGCGGAACTTGAAAGCAACTCGTTCGCCAAGCTGATCATGGCCAACTCCTCGGCCACGCACTTGCCGGGCCTGGTGTTCTCGGACCCCGGGTACTATCTGGAAGTGGACCAGACCAAGCAATTCAACGATGACCTTGGCGCCGTCGATCCGCGTGGTCCGAACAATGCGCAAGTGGTGTTCCGCGACAACCCGCTGACAGCGGGGGCGGATACCAACTACATCCGGTACACCGGTGATCAACATATCGTGCTGGGTGGCACCGACAACGCAGACATCCTCATCGCCAGTGAGGGCGATGACACAATCTGGGGTGATGGTGGCAACGATCGCATCGAAGGTGGTGACGGCAACGACCAACTGCGCGGTGGTGCCGGCGACGACATCATCACCGACACTGGCGGTGACGATAATATCCAGGGTGGCGACGGCAACGACGTGCTGCATGGCGGTAACGGCGTCAACCTGATCATTGGCGGCTTCGGCAATGACTTCATCGTGACCGGTGAGGACGCCTCCGAGGCCATTGGTGGCCAGGGCAATGACTTCATCCTGGGCAGCAAAGCCAACGAACAGGACATGGGTAACGAAGGTCACGACTGGATCGAGAAGGGTACTTCGGACGGTGCACCTGGCGACAACTTCGACCCGCTCGGCAACGACCCGATCATCGGCCACGATGTCTACATCGGTGGTAGCGAAAACGACAAGTTCAACGGCGAAGGCGGCGACGACATCATGGTCGGCAGTCTCGGCTTCGGTGACCGCTATATCGGTGGCTCCGGCTTTGACTGGGCGACCTTCAAGGGGCTCGCCCAAGGCGTGTCCATCGATTTCAGCGATCGCTTTTTCGATGTACCGCCGGTTCCTGGATCGGGCGCCTCGACGCTGGTGCGTTTCGACATCATGGAAGGTCTGTCGGGCTCGGCGCATGGGGACTTCCTGCGCGGTGATAGCGTAGATGCCGCCGCTATGGCTACCGCGGGTGCAACCGGCAGCGTGCTGACCAACATCAGCCTGATCGACGGTCTTGCGGATCTGCTACCAGCCGGAGCGACGTTCTTCGATGGCGGCAACATCATACTCGGTGGCAGCGGCAGTGACCTTATCGAAGGTCGCGGTGGTGACGACATCATCGATGGTGACAAGTGGCTGAACGTTCGCATCAGCGTACGGGCCAACATTGATGGCACTGGCGCGGAAATCGCCACGTTCAACAGCATGGAGCCGTTGGTGCCACTGATGGTGAATGGTACCTACAACCCTGGCCAACTGGTCATCGTGCGGGAGATTCTGACCGGCACTGACAACTTCGACACTGCGCTGTACTCCGGGAATATGTCGGAGTACAGCGTCTCTGTCGAAGGCAACGCCGTCATCGTGACCGACCTGGTGGCTGGGCGTGATGGCGTCGATCGCCTGACGGGGATCGAGCGTCTGCAGTTCGCTGACCAGGCAACGGTGACTGGAGCAGGGAGCGGCGTAAACAATGACCTTTCGGGTCGTCTGGGAATCCTTGATGCGGTCACCGGCTTACGTGAAGACTCGCCTGTCGCCGGTCAGCTATTGCGGGTCAGCGGTCGGTCAATACGCGATGCGGACAACGCAAGCGGGGCCAATCCGACCGGAGCAGTTACCGGTGCGATGGCTTACTACTGGCAAGCCGAAACCGTTGCCGGCTCGGGCGTCTATGAAGACATCACCGTTGTCGCCGCAGGCGAGGCATCGCGGGCGACAGGCGCCACCTTCCTGGTGACTGATGATGTCGCGGGTCAGAACATCCGCGTGCGGGCGGTGTATCAGGATGGCGCGGGTACGCTGGAGATTGTCGACTCGTCGGCGAACAACGCGCCGACCGCAGGGCCGACCGTCAATGGGGCTCTGGTGTTGAACCAGGTGTTGACCGCTGATACGTCGAGCATCATCGACATTGATGGCCTCAGCAATCCGCAGTTCACCTTCCAGTGGCAGGCGACCAACGGGGTGATTTTCGTCAACATCCCCGGAGCCACAGCCAGCACGTTCACGCTTGGCCTGGCTCAGGTGGGTAATCAGGTGCGGGTGGTAGTCAGTTACGTGGATGACTTCGGTGTGGCCGAAAGCATTGCGTCGGACCCTTCTGACCTGGTGGCCGTCGGTGAAGTGTTTGTGGGTACCGCCGGTGCAGACATATGGATCGGCACGGCAGGCAACGACGTAGCCAGCGGAGGTGCGGGCAACGACTTACTGCGTGGCTTGGGCGGTGACGATATCCTCAATGGTGACGCGGGCGATGACATTCTCATCGGCGGTGGTGGTGCCGATACGATGGCCGGCGGTGCCGGCGGCGATATCTATGAGGTCACCGACCTTGGGGACGTGGTGAGCGAGCTTGCCGGTGCCGGCAGCGACACGGTCTGGACCTCGCTCGCGAGCTATACGCTGGGAGGTATCTATGAGGTCACCGACCTTGGGGACGTGGTGAGCGAGCTTGCCGGTGCCGGCAGCGACACGGTCTGGACCTCGCTCGCGAGCTATACGCTGGGAGCCAATGTCGAGAATCTGTATTTCGGTGGCATCGGCAACTTTGTGGCCGGTGGCAACGCGCTGGCCAACACGATCGTGGGTGGTGCTGGGAACGATGTCCTCATCGGCGGCGGCGGTGCCGACACGATGGTCGGCGGTACTGGCAGCGATATCTATGAGGTCACCGACCTTGGGGACGTGGTGAGCGAGCTTGCCGGTGCCGGCAGCGACACGGTCTGGACCTCGCTCGCGAGCTATACGCTGGGAGGGCGATATCTATGAGGTCACCGACCTTGGGGACGTGGTGAGCGAGCTYGCCGGTGCSGGCARCGACACGGTCTGGACCTCGCTCGCGAGCTATACGCTGGGAGMYAATGTCGAGAATCTGTTTTTCGGCGGMGTCGGCAACTTTGTGGCCCGTGGCAACGCGCTGGCCAACACGATCGTGGGTGGTGCTGGGAACGATGTCCTCATCGGCGGCGGCAGTGCCGACACGATGGTCGGCGGTACTGGCAGCGATATTTACGAAGTCACCGAGCTTGGGGAYGTGGTGAGCGAGCTCGCCGGTGCGGGCAACGACACGGTCTGGACCTCGCTCGCGAGCTACACCCTGGATGCCAACGTCGATAATCTGTATTTCGGCGGCAGCGGCAATTTCGCGGGTATTGGCAACGCACTCGCCAACACGATCATGGGCGGTGCGGGTAACGACACCCTCAACGGCGGTGCAGGCAACGACGTGATGAGTGGCGGCGTCGCCGGCAACGATACGTTCGTGTTCGCTGCTGCGGGTTTCGGCAACGATACGATCCTGAGCTTCGGAGCCAATTTGGCCGCAGGGCAGGACCTACTCAATATCACAGCGCTGGGGATCAACAGCGCGACGTTCGCTGCCAACGTGACCATCACGGCAAACGGGGCAGACACGGTGGTAGGGATCGGGGCGGATACGATTCACCTTGTTGGTGTCAACAGCGCGGCCGTTGATCAGACGGACTTCATTCTGGCCACTTGAGGTCCTGGTCAGTACTGTCGCAGGGAGCGTAGACAGCGGAAGGGAGGGCAATGATTGCCCTCCCTTTTTTATGGTAATTAGTCTGACCGTGCGCTGAATCCAGAGCAATCGGCAGACTGGATTCCTACTATGGTTCAATGGGTTGAGTTTGCCGGGTTCGTGCCCCCGATATAGAAGCATGTCCGGCATTAAAGGGAAGCACTCTCTTCAGATACTGGCTTGGGGGCTTGGCGACGTTCGCGCCGCGTGTCGAGCAGATAGACCATGGCGCAGGCATACAAGGTCACCAGGATGAACAGGCCCATGCGAATGGCGAAGGCGGTGTAGACATCCTTGCCTGCTGCGCTGTCCTGTACAGATTGGCCGAGCAGAATGATCAGCGTCGCCAGGCTGTTGATCCAGAACCCCGGCTTTTGCAGGGTCGGGCTAAGGCCGTAGAGTCTTCTGGCTACCAGCAGGCCGAACAGCAGCATCCACAGGAAAAACATCCACAGGTTGACAAACAGGCTCAGCGCGCACCAGAAAAGAATCGCCATCAGGCCGCCGAGCAAGGTCGACCCGAGCAACTCCTGGCCGGCGCTACGGGCGCTGGTTGCGCAAGTTTGCTGGCCCAGGCCCACGGCTTTCATGACGATCGGCAGGTAGCTGGCCGGGTCGATCATTGCCAGCAGAAAGGCCGGCAGCACCACCAGTGTGGCCCTCAGGGCCAGCCAGCCGGTTTCGATATTCGATAAGGACGGCGGGGGTTTGGCCGCGGGGGCACTGGCAGGCTCGGGAAACAACCAGTGGCTGATGGTCAATGAGGTGACTGCCAGGAACAGACCCTTGACCAGGGCCACTATGACCTCCAGCGCCAGGCTGAATTCAGCGGTCCCGGACGAACTGATCAAGGTCAGGCCTACCACCAGGAAAGTGGCCACCAGCGAGTTGCCGCCGCGCAGCCCATAACTGAAGGCCAGGAACAGACACAATCCGACCATCATCACGCCAGTGAACGCGTAGTGGCGCAGCAGCGGAATCAACAGCAACCCGGTGCCGGTGGTCAACATCACGATCAAGGCCAGACCCAGGCTGGCCTTGAACGGCAGAGGTCGGTTCATCGCTGCCAGCATCATCAGCGCCAGCATCGGCGAGAGAAACGGGATGGGCAAGGCCAGGCCAAAACTCGCCGCCAGGCACAGCGCTGTGCCGAAGCTCAGGCGCAGGGCCCGCTGTACGCGGGCCGAGCGCTCAATAGACATAGGACAGCCAGCTCATCAGACGCAGGAAAATGCGCCCGAGCAAATTCAGCGGGTTGGTTTCGTTGGGGAACGCCATGACCTCGGCCTGGCCGCCGGAACGGATGCCCTCGGGGCCGGTCAACTCACCGGGCTCGAATTCGATGATCACCGGAAAGCGCTGGGCCGGACGTAGCCAGTCGCGGCTGTTCTCAACCGTCGGCAAGCCGCCAGGCTGGGTTTTCTGGCCGATATCGACGCCATAGCCGACGCTGCGCACATGGCCCTTGAAAATGCGTCCGGGCAGGGAGTCTAGAACGATAGACACCGGTGTACCGGGGCCGACCTGGCCAAGGTTATTTTCGGTCATGTCGGCGCTGACCCAGACATCGTGGATGGCGATCAAGGTCATCACCGGCGCGCCGGCAGCGACGAACTGACCGACATCGGTGCGCAGGTCGGTAATCAGGCCGGCCGAACGGGCACGGATCTGCGTATTGCTCAGGTCCAGTTCGGCTTTTTGCAGGTTACTGGCGGCGCTCAGCAACTGGGCGTTTTCCTCTTCGCCACCGCCCTGTGTCTCCTTCGCGCGTTGCACTTCAGCCTTGGCGGCGGCGACCTGGCTGGTGGATTCGGCCAACGTGGCGCGGGATATTTCCAGACGCCGCAGAGAGATGGTGCCCGGGTCTTCGCGGTAGAGGCGTTCGAGCCGAGAGATGTCCTGGCGAGCCTTGACTTCATTGGCCTGGGCCGCTCGCAGGGACGCTTGCTTGGAATCGATACCGGCGGTGTTAGCGCCCACCTGGCGACGGGTTGTTTCAAGATCGGAGCGGGCGCGATCCACGGCAATCTGGTACTGCTGCGGGTTGACTTCAAACAGCAATTCGCCAGCTTTGACGTCCTGGTTATTGTGTACGTGTACCTTGATCACCCGGCCAGCCACTTCAGCCGCCACCGGCACTATGAAGGCCTGCACTCTGGCTTGCTGCGTGTAGGGCGTGTAGCGGTCAGCGAACAAGTACCAGACCAGGCTCAGGATGATCAGCAACAATACCCAGCGGGTCGCTTTTTTGGCCGGGTCGGCCGCGGGTGTCGAGGCATTTTCGTCGACTGCTTGCGGGCTGTCAGTCATTGGGTACCTTCCTTCGGTTCGTCGAGCAGATCGCCCCAATCGGTACGTTGCTGCATTTGTTGGCGGGTTGCCTTATCGATCATTGGTTGGTCGCTGTACCAGCCACCGCCCAGAGCCTTGTACAGGGCGATCAGGTTATTCACGGCGTTGCCGCGGTTGATCAGGTAGGAGTCCTGCTGGGCAAACAGGGCACGCTGGGCATCAAGTACGCGCTGGAAATCCGAATAGCCTTCGAGGTATTGGGCATTGGCCAAGGTTACCGAGCGGTCGGCGGCCACTGAGGCATCGCTGAGGATACGGTCGCGTTCCAACGACTTGATCAGGCCGGTCGCGGCATCGTCGGCCTCGCGTGCGGCCTGGCGCACGCTGTCCTGGTAGATGACGATCAATTGCTGCAGGCGTGCGTCCTGTACGCGCACATTGTTGGTGATCCGGCCGTGATCGAAGATATCCCAGCGCAGGCTTGGGCCGCCCACCAGATCGAGGGTATTGGACGCCCCGCTGAGGGAGGTGGTAGACCAGACAATGCTGCCCAACAGGCTGATAGAGGGGTAAAGGTCGGCCTCGGCCACCCCGATCAGCGCCGACTGCGCTGCCACTTGCAGCTCGGCGGCGCGAACATCCGGGCGCCGTACCAGCAGATTGGCCGGCACGTCCTGCAAGACCGCAGTATTGAGCAGTGGTACCAGCCCCGAGTTGCGATCCAGTTCGGCAAGTGCGCCGGGTGGTCGGCCGATCAGGGTGGACAGGGCATTGCGAAAGCTTGCCACCTGGTTTTCGAAGTCGGGGATGGTGCTCAAGGTGCTCAGGTACTGGGTCTTGGCCTGCTGCAGGTCCAGTTCGGCTTCGGCCCCGCTGTTGAACAAGCGCTCGGTGATCTCGAAGCTGCGCTTTTGCAGCTTGGCGTTACTGCGCGCGATTTCCAGGCGTGCTTCGGCGGTGCGCAAGGCGTAATAGGTTTGCGCCAATTGCGCATGCAACAGCACCAGGACGTTTTCATAGTTGGCCTGTGCGGCAAACCAGGAGGCATCAGCCGACTCGATGGCACGGCTGAAGCGGCCCCAGAAATCCAGTTCCCAACCAATATCGAAACCGGCGCTGTGTTGCCAGAAATGCGAGTCTTGCGGGTTGGCGCCGCCGGATTGGTTACGGTCCACGTACAGGCTGTCGGTACTGGCCTGTTGAAATTGCGGGTAGCGCCCACTCAGGGCGATACCCAATTGTGCGCGCGATTCCATCACCCGCAGGCCAGCGACCTGCAGGTCAGCGTTGTGGACGTCGGCTTCGGCGATCAATTTATCCAGCACCGGGTCGCCAAACACATGCCACCACTGGCGGCTATCCGGCTGCGGACGCTTTTGGCCGGCGAGCGCCAGGGACGGGGTGTCCCAGTGCTCGACCCAAGGCTGGGCCGGCGACTGGAAATCCGGACCCAGTCGCACGCAACCACTTAGCAATAGGGTGCCACACAGCAACAGCCGGCTGATGCGAACAGGGCAAGGCATCAAACGCTCACTCCTCAGACAGGATGTTGATCGTTCAGTACCTCGAGTTGCGCGGGCTCGGTCACTACATCGACCTCGACTTCGGCAGGCGGCTGGTCATCGACCCATTGCCAGAACAATTGATAGCCCACAGCCAGCGCTACCGGACCGATGAACAATCCGATGAAACCACCGCTGACCATGCCGCCCAAGGCGCCAATCAGAATCACTGGCATGGGTACGTCGACGCCGCGGCCCAGCATCAAGGGCTTGAGAACGTTATCGGCCATCCCGGTGATAAGGCTGTAGATGCAAAACACCACAGAGGCCAGGGTGGTACCTTCGGTGGCGAATACATAGGCGATTACCGGAATGGTCAGAACCACTACCGGCAATTGCATGATCCCCATCAACAGCGCAACCATGGCCAGCAGGCCGGCACCGGGAACGCCCATGAGCACGAAGCCCACCCCGACCAACATCATCTGGATAAAAGCGATACCGACCACGCCTTGGGCAACCGCACGAATGGTGGCGGTGCACAGTTCGGTAATGCGCGGGCCACGCTCCGGCCCGGAAAGGCGGCTGGTGATGGCCATGGCGCTTCTTTCGCCATTTTGACCGTAGGCCATCAACACGCCGGCAATGATCAGGGCGCCGATAAACAACAGGAATCCCACACCAACGTCGGCCATTTTACCCAACAGGGTCAGGCCGACGGACTTGATGTAGGGCATCAACTTCACCAGCACACTGCTCATATCGGTTGCGGCCTGCATCCAGTAGGTGTAGAGCGGCTTGCCAATGAGCGGCAGGGAAGCGATTTTTTCATTGGGCAGAGGGACTTCCAGCGTGTCGGACTTGAGAACAGTCAGAGCGCCTTCGATCGACTCACTGATCGAGGTTCCCAGCAGGTAGATCGGCACCATCAGCAAAGCGAGAGCGACCACCACTATAAGGGTGGCGGCCCGACCGTCTTTGCCGCCAAGTTTGCCCTTGACCTTGGTATGCAGCGGATACAGGGTGATTGCCAGAATCACCGCCCATATCATCAGGTTGAGGAAGGGGTTGAAGATCTGAAAGCAGAACAGCACCAACACTGTGATCAGCCCGGCGCGAATCAGTACATCAAGTAATCCACCGGATAGTGCTCTAGCAGAAATGTTTGTGCGCAACATTGTCTAACTCCTTGCGGTGTCATCAGGCTTAGCCAGCTAGTTAAAGTTTCAAGTCAAATCAACCGAGCATCTGAGCAAGTTTTATGGATATCCGTCTAGCCACTAGTGGCTAGCAAGGCCTGATTTCCATGTAAGGAACTTGAAAAGTCGCACTTACAGAAAGTTCAACAGGTCGTAGACTGGTTTGTAGTATAGGAGCAGTCTCGTTTTCTGCCTGATTAAGCAGAAGGAAATCTAAAGCCTGTGATGGCTTCCTGCTTTTTTGAAGAAAGGATCTGTCAGGAAAGGGACTGACTTTTTGTAATAATCAGCCTTCGGTTTTCGAATATCGTTGTTTGTGACAGGCTTGATTGTCGCTCCGGTTGTTTTGGATTCTGAAAAAAGGACACGCCATGGACCGCTTTCAGGAAATGCAGGTCTTCGCCGCCGTTGCCCAGGAACAGGGCTTTTCCGCGGCGGCGCGACGCCTGGGTCTATCGGCGGCCAGCGTTACCCGGGCGGTAGCAGCTCTGGAAAAGCGCATTGGAACGTTGCTGCTCACACGCACGACGCGCAGCGTGCATTTAAGCGAAGCCGGTCAGCGTTATCTGGAAGACTGCCGCAGAATTCTCGCCGAGGTGCAGGAAGCTGAAGACTCTGCGGCGGGCAGCCACATCCATCCACGTGGGCAGCTGACGATCACCGCGCCGGTCCTGTTTGGGGAGCTGTTCGTCACGCCGTTGATGGTGAGTTATCTGACACAGTTCCCCGAGATCCATATCAACGCTTTGCTGGTAGATCGGATAGTCAACGTCGTCGAGGAAGGTGTCGATGTGGCTATACGTATCGGTGCACTGCCCGATAGCAACCAGCATGCGATACGGGTGGGGGAGGTGCGGCGAGTGGTCTGCGCATCGCCAGGTTTTCTGGCGAGCCATGGTCGACCGGAACATCCACAAGCGTTGGCTCAGGCGCCGATCATTGCGACTACTGCTTCAGGTCAACTGCGGAGTTGGCCATTTATCGATGAGGGCGAATCCCTGAGTGTGCGCACGGAGCCGCGCCTTGTGGTGACTGCCAATCAGGCAGCCATTGCCGCAGCTTGCCTGGGGTTGGGGTTCACTCGTGTCTTGTCTTATCAGGTTGCCAGCAAGGTTGCTGCCGGCGAGCTGGAAATTCTCTTGGCCGATTTCGAACTGCCGCCCATGCCCATCCATGTGCTCTATCAAGGTGGACGCCAAGCCCCGGCGCGAGTGCGCAGTTTCGTCGATTTTGCTGTGAAAGCCCTCAGGGCACACCCGGCATTGAGGGCGAAATAATTTCGCCAGGTGAAATAAATGATTGCACTTACTGGTTATTCTTTTGTTTTGGTTGCAGGTAGAACATACGACCCAGGACGCTGAACTCGCCTTGAGCAGCGCACCACCCAAGGAGTCGACCATGCAAGCGATCAAACTCTATAACTTCCCCCGCTCCGGTCATGCCCATCGCGTCGAACTGATGCTGTCGCTGCTGAAATTACCCACCGAGTTGATCCTCGTTGACCTGGCCAAGGGTGAGCATAAACAGCCGGCGTTCCTGGCGCTCAACGCGTTTGGTCAGGTGCCGGTGATTGACGATCAGGGCGTGGTGCTGGCCGACTCCAACGCGATCCTGGTTTATCTGGCGCAAAAATATGGCGAGGGTCGTTGGCTACCGAGCGATCCAGTGGGCGCTGCCAACGTACAGCGTTGGCTGTCGGCAGCAGCTGGCCCGATTGCATTCGGCCCGGCGCGAGCGCGTTTGATCACTGTGTTCGGTGCCCCGTACAACGCTGAAGAAGTGATTGCTTACGCCCACACCGTACTTAAAGTGTTCGAACACGAACTGGCCGATTCGGCCTATCTGGCCGGCACCACACCGACCATTGCCGATGTCGCTGCCTACAGCTACATCGCCCACGCCCCCGAAGGCAATGTGTCCCTGGATGATTACCCCAGCATTCGTACTTGGTTGGCTCGCATTGAAGCCTTGCCCGGTTTTGTCGGCATGCCGCGCACTCTCGCCGGTCTGCAGAAAACTGCCTGATGCTGGTGGCCCGACCTGTGCGGGCCACCCTCATACCGCGCCGATGGCGCGGGGGAGCAACCCCAATGGACCGTTCACCTTGGCATGCCGGTGAGAAACAGCTGCAGGCGCACGTGGGTGTGGCTGAAAGAATGGAAGCCTTCGGTCGTAAGGTGATTCGCAGCGAGATGCCGGATCAGCATCGTAAATTCTATGAGCAACTGCCCTTTATGTTGTACGGGGCGGTGGATGCGCAAGGGCATCCCTGGGCCAGCATTCTTGAAGGGCAACCTGGTTTCGCCTGTTCGCCCGAGCCTGGCCTGTTGCAATTCAACAGCGTGCCGAAGGCCGACGACCCTGCGCAACTGACCGATGGTGCGGCGATTGGCCTGCTGGGCATCGAGCTACACACCCGGCGGCGCAACCGCATCAATGGGCACATCAAGGCCATGACCGCGGCTGGCTTCGGCGTGACAGTCGATCAGTCCTTTGGCAATTGTCCGCAATACATTCAGTTGCGGCAGTTTCATTCTGTGCCGCTGGCTGACCCCTCTACGCGTATCGCGCAACATTTCACCGGGTTGGATGACGCGGCCAAAAGCATGATCGCCGAGGCAGACACCTTCTTTGTCGCCAGCTATGTGGATGTCGATGGCGAGCGTTCGGTCGACGTTTCCCATCGCGGCGGCCAGGCCGGTTTCGTACTGGTAGAAGGCAATCGTCTGACCATCCCGGACTTCGCCGGCAACCTGCATTTCAATACCTTGGGCAATCTGTTGCTCAATCCCAAGGCGGGCCTTTTGTTCATCGATTTCGACTCGGGCGATCTGCTACACCTCAGCGGCCGCACCGAAATCATCTTGGAAGGTTCGCAGGTCGAGGCGTTTCAAGGAGCTGAGCGACTGTGGATGTTCCACGTGGAACAGGTAGTGCGTCGTCCCGCGGCGCTGGCTTTACGCTGGCGCTTTGACGGCGTGTCACCCACTAGCCTGCTCACCGGCACCTGGGCGCAAACCAAAGCAAGATTGCAGGCCAAGGCGTTGGGCGATCAGTGGCGGCCGCTACGCGTGGTGCGGATCGAAGCGGAAAGCCACAACATCCGTTCGATTTATCTTGAACCTGCAGATGACGCCGGGTTGCCGCTGTTTCAGGCAGGGCAACATCTGCCGTTGCGGTTCAATATCGCAAACGAGGTGCATATCCGCACATACAGCTTGTCCAGCGCGCCCTCGGATGATTTTTTTCGTATCAGCGTCAAGCGGGACGGACAGGTGTCCACGCATCTGCATGAACAGATTCGCGTCGGTGACGTAATGCAAGCGCGGGCCCCGCAGGGGCATTTCACTGTGGCGCCTCATGAACATCGACCACTGGTGCTGTTGGCCGCCGGGGTCGGCATCACGCCGCTGCTGTCGATGCTCCGTGAGGTTGTTTATCAAGGTCTGCGCACACGGCGTATCCGTCCTACCTGGTTTTTCCAGAGTTCGCGGACCTTGGCGGATCAACCCTTTCGTCCCGAGCTGGACCGATTGCTTGATGGAATCGGTGACTCCGTGCGAGTGCTGCGTTTGCTCAGTCAACCGGAGTCCGACGCCCGTGAGGGTGAAGATTTCGACCTGACAGGGCGTATCGATACTGACCTGATCAACAACATGCTCGAAGTGGAGGATTACGACCAAGTGGATTTTGTCCTCTGTGGCCCGGGAAGTTTTACCCAGGGGCTGTACGACAGCCTGCGTGATCTGGACATCCGCGACTCAAGGATTCATGCCGAGACCTTTGGCCCCTCCACGCTACGCCGCAAACCGGATCCGGACGCTGTGCTTATCGAGCAAATTCCGGCCGCCACCGTTTCGGTGCCCGTGGTGTTCCAGCGCTCGGCCAAAGAGGCGCGTTGGCAACCGGGTGGCGGCAGCTTGCTGGAGTTGGCGGAAAGCCGTGGCCTGCACCCGGAGTTCAGTTGTCGCGGTGGCTCGTGCGGCACCTGCAAGACGCGGCTGATCAACGGAACGGTGAATTATCCACAACCGCCTGCTGAGGTCCCCGAGCTTGGAGATGTGCTGATTTGCTGTGCTGTGCCGGCCGAGGGTTCGCAGCCGTTGGTGTTGGACCTGTAAGCCGGACAATCACAACTTCATCAGGAGCGAGCAGGCTCGCTCCGACAAAAGCAGTCAGGCGTAAGACAGGGATTTTTCTTCCAGCAGTTCTTCGTACAGCTTCGTCCACTTGCGGCCCATTTCGTCGGCGGTGAACAACTGTCGATAACGGGCTTGTGCCTTGATGCCCATTTCGGCTGCGCGCGTCGGGTTTTCCCACAGCGTGCGCATCGCTTCACTGAAAGCCTGTGGATGACTCGGCGGCACCACCAGCCCGGTTTCGTTGTGGATGTTGATGAAGCTGGTGCCCGTGCCGATTTCACTGGAGATCATCGGTTTGCCATACATCGCGCCTTCAAGCAGCGAGATACCGAACGCTTCGGAGCGCAGGTGCGATGGGAAAACAATGGCATAGCTCAGTTGCAGCAATGCCACCTTGTCCTCGTCACCCAAGCGCCCCAGGAAGTGAATATTGCGCAGCCCCAACGCCGCAGCCTGAGCGTGCAGTTCGGTTTCCAGTGGCCCGGCGCCGACGATCACTACCGGGTAATCCACATCTTTCAAGGCGTCGAGCAGGATGTGCAGGCCCTTGTAATAGCGCATCACACCAACGAACAGAAAAAACTTATCCCCAAGCTTTTGCCGCCAATGCGCCATACGGTCACTGGCGGGCTGTGGATAACCGGCTTTGTTCAGGCCATAGGGGATGACTCGGGTCTTGTCGTGAAACTGCTGCAATACATCACTGGTGTGCAGGTAGTTGGGGGACGCGACGACAATTCGGTCAGCGCTGGCGAGAAAGCGGTTCATCAGTGGCCGATAGAGCTTGAGCAGGTGTTTCTGGCGGATGATGTCTGAGTGATAGGTCACTACGCTCGGTTTGTTCAAGCCATTGAAAAAATGCACCAGGTCCATGAATGGCCACGGGAAGTGGTAATTGACCACGTCCGCTTCGGCGGCCAATTCGCGAAATTTCTTGAAGACGCTGTGGGAAAAGCCTGTAGAAGCGAACTGAATGTCGAGTTTGGCCCTATGGACTTCGTGTTGACCAAGCTGCACCACGGCCGGTGTCGGATCGGCACTGAGGGTCAGGACCTGGCCATCAACGCCGTGCTGGGCACCGCTTTCACATAACTGGAAGATCACTTGCTCGATGCCGCCGACCGAGTCAGGCAGGTACGTCTTGAAAAAATGAAGTACTCGCATTCAACCTCCCATAGCCTGGCGGTAGGCGCGGGCGGTGACCTGCGCGCAACGCTCCCAGGAAAACATCCTTGCTTGTTGTAATCCGGCGTCCGAGCATGCCTGCCAGTGCGCCTGATCGTCGATCAGACGGCGCATTGCATCACGCAAACCGTCTGGATCGTCAGGTTCGATATAGTTGCCGGCAGCTCCCGCGACTTCGGGCATTGCCGAACGCCGGGCCAGAACCACTGGCGTACCGCAGGCCATGGCCTCCAGCACGGGTAGGCCGAAGCCTTCGTAGAGCGACGGAAAAATCAGTGCCCGAGCGCCTGCCAACAACTGCGCGACGTGCTCGTCGGGCAGATAACCCAGCAGGCATACATGGCCGCTGGCCAATGCCTGGTGCAGCTCTTCGCTGAATTGCTCACGCTGCCAGCCAGCCATGCCGACGATCAACAGCGGGTAACGCTGGCGTATGGCGTGCGGCAACCTTGCGTGGGCACGCAGGGCCAGTGTCAGGTTCTTGCGCGGCTCGAGGGTGCCGACGCAAAGGAAGTACTCACCTGCATCGACGCCATGGGCCTTGAGGACTGTATCGATGGATTCGGGCGCACGAGGATGGAAGCGCGATGCCACGCCCAATGGCGCCACGACGAAGCGTTCAGCCGGCAAGCCGAAATGGAGCTGGGCCTCGTCGGCAATGAACTGCGAGTCGACCAGGATCAGCTTCGCCCGCTGCACACCATCGGCCAATCGCCGTTCTATTTCTCGCAAGCGCGCCGCCGGCTGTGTTTCGGGGTAGTGCAGGTGGGTCAGGTCATGCAAGGTGATGACGGTCGGGCCGTCGAACGACAGCGGCCACAAGCTCGGTTCGTGGTAGAGGTCAATCGGCTGCGTGTGACCTTTATCAAAGCGTTTTTGCTCCAGCCAGCGCCGCGCCTGATAAGCCCCTGGAATCTGCCGCAGCAGCGGGGTCAGTCGGGAATAGCCTGGCATGGCCGCTTTCGGCAGCGCAGAGCTCCAGCCCCAGCCATGGAACAGTGACAGCTCAACATCCGGTTCACGGGCGAGCGCGCCCACCAGTTCGGCGACGTAATGGCCGATACCGGTGCGCGGGGCCTGGAGGATCCGGGCGTTAAGGGCAATTCGCATGTTGACTCTCAGGGACCGGCTGCGGGCTGTTCAGGTTGCGCTCGATCCGTTGTACGAATTGCGCACTCGCCTCGCGCCAGCTCAACCAACGCCATTGCTCGAGGGCAAGCGGTGCCGGAAATTTGCCGGACCCTTCCATGTCCATTACCAGTTTGGTCAGGCTCTGCGGATCCGCAAGATCGAAGTACGCCATGTAGTCGCCACCGATTTCCCGGAACACCGGTATATCGCTGCCCATCGCTGGCAGGCCGCGCTGCATGGCCTCCACCAGAGGTAGGCCGAAGCCTTCGACATGGGACGGGAACACCAGCGATGTGGCGTGGGAATAGGCGTGCTCCAGGCTCTTGTCCGAAAGCGTGTTGAACATGAACAAGCGTCGGTTCAGCTCGGGATGTTGACGGATTCGTTCGATCAACGCATCACACTTCCAGCCAATCTTCCCGGCAATGCACAACCTGGCTTTGGACCCGGCTGCCCAGGCACTCTCGAAGGCATCGAGCAGGTAGCCGTGGTTTTTCCGTGGTTCGATGGTGCTGACCATCAGGAACACTGGCTCCGGCGTCTTGAACATTTGCAAGAGGCCCCGATCGACTTCGGAGCGGGCATCGCTCAAATCCAGTTCGGAACCGAGATGGAAATAGTCGAACCAGCGTTGCTGGACTCGCTGCGTTCCTATCCGGCGCAGCATTTCCTCGCGCACCTGATCGCGGATGGTGGTGGAGATTGCCACATAACCGTCGGCGGTACGGGCGATCCAGTCGAACCAGTCGTTGAATACCTTGACCAGCCCGGCGTCGCAAAACTGCGGATGGGTCAGCGGAATCAGGTCGTAGATGACCGAAACGATGCCGACCCCGTCACGCTTGAGTTGCTCGGCCAAGGGGAAAAAATTGGCGTGCCACGACGAGTCGAGCAGCACCAATTGATCACCGGCCCGATGCTGCAACGGCACGCATCGTTCGGGAATTGGCTTGCCCTTGAGGACTTTGTTGAGCAGGCGCATCGGCAGGCTGAAGCAGGCGAATGCGCCAAGGCGGCAGCCGACATACAGCACCCGCCGGGCGAAATGCGACTGGCTGAAGGGGCGGCGTCGTTCCAGCGCGCGGTGGCGCAGCCAGAACGTGTTGGCCCATTGTTCCAGCTTCACGCGCAGGCTCATCAGATCGACTTTCGGTGTCTTCAACGGGGCCAGGCTATTCACCTGATAGAGGCCGCCATTGATCATCACCACCGGAATGCATTCGCGCTTTGCGTCGGCCGCCGGCAGTTGTTGAATGACGTTGCGGACGACGCGTTGAATGCCCGAGTTGGCCTCTGGATGCTCAAAGACGTAGGTGCACTCCACCAACAATCGGGTCATTGCGACACCTCCGTTTGCACAATGTTTTCACTGGAGCGGGTGATCGTTGTCTGCGCCTGCAGCCACGAGCAGCCGACGAAGTCTTCCTGGCGATTGTTGATCACATGGAAGACCAGGCCGTAATCGCGCCATTCGAAGTTGCGATCCAGGTGCGAATCCAGGCGCGACAGGCTCAAGGCGACCGAATAGTTGCCCTTGCCCAGGCGCATGTCGAAGTCAAAGCGGAAGGTGACACGCTCACCGGCACTCAGGTCGGTGACGGGTTTGTCCAGGCGATGGGTGTTGATGCCATAAATCGCCTGGCCCAGCCGATCCTTGATCATGAAGCCCAGAATCAGTCGTTCGATGTCTTCCCGGACCTCGGTCTGTACTTCCAGCACCATCGGCTGGCCAACCTCTGCCACTTCGACAGAGCGCCCCTGTGCGTCGAGCAGGCGCACGCTCAGAATCCCGGCCTCACCGGTGCCGGAAATGGTCTGTACCTGGCCGTTGGCGAGCATCTCCTGGCGCACGGTCTGGCCTTCACGCTGGGCGAGCATGGCGTTGTAGTAATCCATGACCTCTTCGGGTTTGCCATGCATGGCCATGCGCCCGTTTTCCAGGAGTATGGCGCTGTCGCAGATCGACTGGATCGCCGAGCGGTCATGGGAAACAATCAGCAGGGTAGTGCCAGCTTTGCGGAAGCTGCGGATGCGGTCGAAACTTTTGTGCTGAAAGTAGGCGTCGCCCACCGACAGCGCTTCGTCGACTATCAGGATATCCGGGCGCCGCGCGGTGGCGACACTGAACGCCAGGCGCATCTGCATGCCGCTGGAATAGGTACGCACCGGTTGGTCGATGGCGTCGCCGATTTCGGCGAAGCTTTCGATTTCCGGCATCAACGCTTCGATCTCTTCAATCTGCATGCCCAGCAACTGGCCGGCCATGAACACGTTCTGGCGCCCGGTAAAGTCCGGGTGAAAGCCCATGCCCAACTCCAGCAATGCAGCCACCCGACCTTCCAGTTGAATCTGGCCACAGGTCGGTTGGGTGGTGCCGGTGATCATCTTCAGCAAGGTGCTTTTGCCCGCACCATTGACGCCGACGATACCGACGGCTTCACCGGGTTTGATCTCGAAATCGACGCCTTGCAGGATCCAGTGAAGGTGATGATGGGTACCGGCAAACGGCACCATCCATTCGACCAGCCGGCTCCAGCGATTCGGGTACTGTTTGTAAGCCTTGCCCAGGCCACTGACGCGTATATGTCCCATCAGAGCTCGTCCACCATTTCACCGACACGCTGACGGAAAAGCCGCAGCGCCATCACGCAGAACAACAGCCCGATCACCATCAACGGGATCAGTGAGTTCCAGTCCGGCCATTGGTTATAGAGAAAGACGTTCTGGTAGCTGTTCATCAGAGCCGTCATCGGGTTGAGCCTGATCAGCTCCTGGATGCCCGACGGCAGGATTGAGACGGGATAGACGATTGGCGTCAGCCAGAACCAGAACTGCAGGCAGATGCCAAAAAGCTGGCCGACATCCCGAAAGAACACGTTGAGAACGCCGAGGATCATCCCCAGGCCGGCGGCGAACATTACTTGCAGGATCAGCAGTGGTATCAGCGCCAGCAATGCCATGCCGGGCAATCGTCCGCTGATCAACAGAAAGCCGAAGAACAGCCCCATGATGATTGCGAAGTTGATGCCGGCATTGAGCAGGGCGATCACCGGCAGGCAGATGCGCGGGAAGCTGATTTTCTTCAGCAGGTTGGCATTCTCCAGAAACATGCTCTGGCTGCGTGTAGTGATTTCCGCGAACAGGCCCCAGGTCAGCAGCCCGGCGCACAGGTAAACGCTGTACGCCAGGCCGTCCTCCACGCCCGGCAAGCGGGCGCGCATGATCTGGGAGAAAATCACCGTGTACACGACGATCATCGACAGTGGGTTGAGTACGGTCCACAGGGCACCGAACAGCGAATTGCGATAGCGCGCTTGAAACTCTCGCTTGACGCTGCCGAGGATGAATCCGCGGTAACTCCACAGAGAGCGGTACAGATTAAGCAGCATTCAAACCGTCCTGCCATATTGGTCTTCGAAGCGGACGATATCGTCCTCTCCCAGGTATTCGCCGCTCTGCACTTCGATGATCACCAGATCAATCACGCCCGGATTTTCCAGGCGATGCTTGTGACCGGCGGCAATGAAGGTCGACTCGTTTTTCGCCACCAGATGGGTACCGGTGGCGTTGTTGGTGACCTTGGCCATGCCTTCGACAACCACCCAGTGTTCATTGCGGTGGTGGTGCATTTGCAACGACAACTTGGCGCCAGGCTTGACCACGATGCGCTTGATCTTGAAGCGCGGGCCTTCCTCGAGCACGGTGTAAGTGCCCCATGGCCGGCTGACGGTGCGGTGCAGCCGATAGGCTTCGTGTTGTTTGTCCTTGAGTTGCTTGGCTACCCGGCGCACGTCCTGGGCGCGCTCGGCGTGGGCCACCAGCACCGCGTCGGCGGTGTCGATGATGATCAGGTTATCCACACCCACCGTGGCCACCAACCGGTCCTCGCTCTGGACGAAGTTGTTGTGGCTGTCGATAAAAGTCGCATCGCCGCTGCTGCGGTTGTTCTGCGCATCGGCCGGCACCAGTGCCGCAACTGCATTCCAGGAGCCGATATCGCTCCAGTCGAAACCGGCGGGCACCACGACCACTTTGTCGGAGCGCTCCATCACGGCGTAGTCGATGGATATGTCGGTGATTTCAGCGAACAGTGCTGGCGACAACTCCTGTTGCAGGCAGCCGCTGGTCTCTACGGGAACGCTTGCTGCCATGCAGGCTTGCGTCTGCGCCAGCAGGTCGGGAGCGTGGATCTGCAGCTCGGACAGCAGGGCCGTCACCGAGAAGCAGAACATCCCGGAATTCCACAGGAAGTTACCGCTTTCCAGGTAGTGGGTCGCGGTTTGCAGGTCGGGCTTTTCGACGAAGCGCTGCACTCTGGCCGCACCTTTACCGTCCAGAGCTGCACCGGCCTCGATGTAGCCGAAGCCGGTTTCCGGGGCGGTCGGTACGACGCCGAACGTCACCAGGAATCCATCCCTGGCCAATGCCACGGCGTGCTCGACCGCTTTCTTCAATGCGGCTTCATCGAGGATCAAATGGTCGGCCGGCATGACCACCATGATCGCTTCATCGCCGTGCAGCGCTTGCAGTGACAGCGCTGCGGCTGCGATGGCCGGGGCGGTGTTGCGGCCGGTCGGCTCGAGCAGAAAATGCCCGCGATGCCGGGCCAGGTGCGCGCCCTGGTAGTGATCCTTGCTCTGGAAGTAATAGTCGCGGTTCGTGACCGTGACGATATCGCCACGACCATCGAGCAAACCGGCTGCACGCCGATAAGTCTTGCCCAGCAGCGACTCGCCGTCGGGCAACATCATGAATGGCTTTGGGTGGCCTTCACGGGACACAGGCCACAAACGCGTACCGGCACCGCCGGAGAGAATCACGGGAATCAGCATGGCCTACTCCTTGGCGACGCGCTTCATGTCCGCATCCATCATCATGCGGATCAAGGTATCCAGGTCGGTTTTTGGTTTCCAGCCGAGTACGCGCTGGGCTTTGGCTGGATTGCCGAGCAGCACTTCGACCTCGGCCGGGCGGAAGAACGCCGGGTCGATCTTGACGAAATCGCGGTAGTTCAGGCCGACGTGGTCGAAGGCGATGCGGCACATTTCGCGCACGGTGGTGGTCACGCCGGTGGCGACGACGAAGTCATCTGCCTTGTCCTGTTGCAACATCAGCCACATGGCTTCGACATAGTCGCCGGCAAAACCCCAGTCACGTTTGGCGTCGATGTTGCCCAGACGCAACTCCTGCTGTTTGCCCTGCTTGATGCGCGCGGCGGCGTCGGTGACTTTGCGGGTCACGAACTCGATGCCGCGCAGCGGTGATTCGTGGTTGAACAGGATGCCGCTGCTGGCGTGCAGGTTGAAACTCTCGCGGTAGTTCACGGTGATCCAGTGGCCATAAAGCTTGGCCACGCCGTACGGGCTGCGCGGGTAGAACGGGGTGTTCTCGTCCTGCTGCTCGGCCTGGATCAGGCCAAACATTTCACTGGTGGACGCTTGATAGAAACGCGTGTGCGGGCTGAACTGGCGAATCGCTTCAAGCAGGTGGGTTACCCCCAGGCCGTCGACGATGCCGGTGGTTACCGGTTGATCCCAGGAGGCAGCGACGAAGCTTTGCGCTGCCAGGTTATAAACTTCGTCCGGGGCTGACTTGATCACCGCGCGCTGCACTGAGCAGGCATCGGCCATGTCGCCGTCCAGGTAAACGATGTCGCCCTCGACCCCCATCTCGCGCAGGCGCCAGCGCGAATCACTGCTGCGCCGCGCAACCAGGCCGTGAACTTTATAACCCTTGTCGAGCAGCAGTTTGGCCAGATAGGCGCCGTCCTGCCCGGTGATCCCTGTGATCAGTGCACTTTTTGTCATTCTTCATTCACTCGCTTCTCCCAGTCGGACAGGATCGCCCGCAGGGATTGTTGTGTTGTGATTCCAGGCGTCCATCCTGTGGCCTGGGCAAGCTTGGTATGGCTACCGCAAACGCGACGCTGATCCGCGCGGCGAAGACGCGCAGGATCCTGAACCAATTGCACGTCGACCTGGGCGAGGTCCCCCATCTGTTCGATCAGACTGCGGATGCTTTGCTCGCGCCCCGAGCAAATGTTGTAGGCCTGCCCCGGCGCGCCCTTTTCCAGCAGCGCCAGGTAGGCCGATACCACGTCACCCACATCGAGGAAGTCCCGCGTGACGTCGATATCACCGACTTCCAGTTGCGGGGCTTGCAGGCCTTGTTTGATTCGGCAGATCTGCCGCGCGGCACTGGCAATGACGAAGCTGTCTTTCTGCCCGGCGCCGATGTGGTTGAAAGGGCGTGCGACCAGCACTGACCAGCCTTCGCTCAACCCCCATTGCAGGCTGAGGAATTCCGCCGACAGTTTGCTCACGGCGTACGGGTTGCGCGGGCAGGGTGGCTGGAGTTCGGTAATCGGTAATTCGGGTTCGCCGACCTGGCCGTAAACGTCGCCAGAGCTGACATACAAAAAGGTACCGTTGAAGCCGCGAGCCTTGAGGGCCTGAAGCAGATTCAGAGTGCCGAGCAAATTGATATTGAAGGTGTTTGCCGGATCGCGGAACGCTTCGGGGACGAAAGTCTGCCCGGCCAGGTGAATGACCGCGTCGGGTAACTCCGGCCACAGGCCGTCGAGGCTTTGCGGCTGACTCAGGTCGTAGCGCTCAGCCACAGGCAGAAGCTCCCAACCCGAGGCATCAGCCCTCAGACGGGATTGGATGTGCTGACCTACGAATCCACTCAGACCCGTAACGAACAGACGTTTTTTCAAACAGCAGCCCCTTGGTCATTTATTTCGTCCATTTCCCGCAGGCTTTGGGATATGTCTGACAGACCGGTTGGATTGCTGGGTCGAAAGACAGGCGAAATGGTTTGTTGTAATTATTTAGGCATCAATTTGTGCCAACTTCGCGGCAATTTCAACAAGTCCTACCGTGACTGATCAGTTCTCGTCAGCGCTAGCTGATTTATTCTGGCGGGGCGGTTCCCGGATCCTCGATGGATGTGTTTAGAATGCCCCTCGTCACGATTACTCAGGGTTCGGCCGATTGTTTTTGAACCTTGCGAAACTGGCCACTAAAACAAGAACGTAGACGAGCAAGAAGACGCTGGACGAGGGCCGGAGAATTTCGACTCGATCTTGCGCTTTGCTGTCATAGAGTGGGGCTGCCGGGACGGCGGTTTCATCGTGGGATGCCATGAATTTCATTCTTTACTCAGACGTCAATGACAGCTCCATCAGCCAGAGCCTCGGTCGTCCTGAATACAGTTATTTCTTCGTCTTGAAGGCTTATCGCCCTGTGCTCGAAAGCCTGGGGCGGGTGCATGTGGTGTCGTCGGTCGCAGAAGTCGACCCGCTGTATCGGCAACTGCAACAGGCCGGTGAGCAATGCCTTTTTCTTTCGTTCTCGCCGCCGCACAAAACCCCGACCGACCTGCAATGCCCGATGGTATGTGTGGTTGCCTGGGAATTTGACTCGATCCCGGCGGAGCACTGGGACAACGATACGAGGCATGACTGGAGCCAGACCCTGGCGCGCCATGGTCGGGTGATTACCTTGTCCAGCCACACGGCTCAAGCCATCCACCGAACCCTGGGTGAAGACTTCCCGGTATTGGTGTTACCCACGCCGTTGTGGGAACGCTTCGCCGATGTGCGTCAAGTGTACCCGAGTAATTCGGTGAACCAGGGCACCACGTTGCAGATCAAAGGCTGCATCATCGACAGCCATGCCCTGGGGTTGTCAGCCGATGGTTTGATCGCGCCGCTACTCGACGAGCCGGAACTGCAAAGCGGTGCCGAGAGTGTTGAAGAACCGCAACCTGAGCCAACGCCTGAACCCGAACCGCAAGTCCTGGCGCCGCCACCACTGACCCTGCGGCGACGTGTGTTCATCAGCAAACATTATCTGTTGCTGTGGTATCGCGAAGCTGTACGCGACCTGGTGCCGAATACCGTTCGCGCGCTCCTCGGCCGGTTTCGCTCGCCGCCCCGACTGGCTGAACCAGCGCTTTTACCGGAACTTGAAACACAGCCGGTGGTGACAACCGAAAGCGAAGCGTCGGAGCCAGTCGAGCACCCTCAAGCCATCTTTCCCGATACCAGTCAACGCGTCGAAATCAACGTCAGCGGCGTGGTGTACGTGAGCGTGTTCAACCCCGACGATGGCCGCAAGAACTGGCACCATCTGATCACCGCGTTCTGCTGGGCCCTGCGCGACGCGCAAGACGCCACGCTGGTGCTGAAGATGACCCAGAACGACTTGTCGACCTATTACGTCGAACTGATCACCTTGCTGTCACAACTTTCTCCGTTCGCCTGTCGGGTTGTGGTCATGCACGGCTATCTGCAGGACGAGGAGTTCGCCAGGCTTTACGGTGCGGCGAGTTTCTACGTCAACGCGTCGCGCTGCGAAGGCCTGTGTCTGCCGTTGATGGAGTTCATGTCTTGCGCCCGGCCGGTGATTGCGCCGAACCACACGGCGATGCGTGACTATATCGATGAGCGGGTCGCATTCATCGTCAAGTCCAGCCATGAGCCGACGATCTGGCCGGAAGACGCGCGCATTCTCTATCGTACCCTGCGCCATCGGCCGGACTGGGGCTCGCTCAAAGCCGCCTATGAGGACAGTTACGCCATGGCCAAAAACCATCCCGAGGCCTACCAGGCGATGGCCGCGGCCGCCAATGAACGCATGCGCGAATACTGCAGTTTTGCCCCGGTTCAGCAACGTCTGGCGCAATTCCTCGGGCAGGTGCCGGGCAGCGAAACCAAGCCGTTGGCCGCCGAGGCCGGGATTGCATCATGCTGATCATCATTCATTCGGAAACCAACAAGAGCAACATCCAGCAGAACCTGGGAAAGCCCGAGTACAGCTACTACTTTGTCCTCAAGGAGTTCCGCCCGGTGCTGGAGCGACTGGGTCAGGTCATCGAAGTCAGCAACCCTGAGGAAATGGTCGATCGCCTGTATTTCGATTGCTTGAGCCGTGGCGAAGACTGCGTCTTTCTGTCGTTCTCGCCGCCCCATCGCACGCCGGTTCACTACGCGTGCCCGACCATCCCGGTGTTCGCCTGGGAGTTCAGCACCATCCCCACTGAAAGCTGGCAGGGCGAACCCCGCCATGACTGGCGCATGGTGCTGGGTGCATCCGGGCGCGCGATAACCCATTCGACCTTCACGGTAAATGCCGTGCGCGATGTGATGGGCGCCGATTATCCGATCTGCGCCATCGCGGCGCCGGTGTGGGATCGCTTTGCCGCACGGGGCGAGCACCTGACCAAGCGTCCGGTGGTGGATCCGGTGCGGCTTAACCTGCGTGGCCTGTTGATCGACAGCCGCACTACGGATTTGCGCCCCTATGGTCCGCCAGCGTTGCGCGAAGGAACCCCGATCTCCTTTGCCGGGCCGCCGCAGGATTGTCAGTTGCAGCTTGAGGGCGTGGTCTACACCTCGGTGTTCAATCCTTACGACGGGCGCAAGAACTGGCAGGACATGATCAGCGCGTTCTGCACGGTTTTCCGCGACACCCCCGATGCGACTCTGGTGCTGAAACTCACTCACCATGACATCGCCAACGCGTTGAACGACATGCTGCATCACGTCTACAAAAATCAGTCGTACCAGTGCCGGATCGTGCTGATCCACGGCTATCTGGCAGACGTTGATTACGAGAGGCTGGTCCAGGCCACCAGTTACGTGGTTAACAGCTCTTACGGCGAAGGGCAGTGCATGCCGCTGATGGAGTTCATGTCTTGCGGCAAGCCGGCGATCGCGCCCCTCAATACAGCGATGGCCGATTACGTCGATAACGATAATGCCTTCATCGTCGACTCCACTGATGAGCTGACGTCCTGGCCCCACGATCCCCGGGCGGCCTATCGCACGCTGCGTTACGTGACGGATTGGGATTCCTTGTGTGCGGCCTATCGCGCCAGCTATGACGTGGCGAAAACCGATGTCGAACGCTACGCCAGCATGTCGGCTCATGCGGTCAGCAGTCTGGAGCGTTTCTGCAGCCAGGCCGGCACCGAAGCGCGACTGCGGACATTTTTCGAACAGCGATTGCAACAGCTCCGGGCACCCTCCGTGGAAGCCTCTGACGCATGATCCGCCGTCTGCTTGCACGATTTCGCCCGGCACCACTGCCTGCGCCAGCTCCGTTCGATTGTCTGTCGCCGCGGGATGTTGGCTTGCATGACGCTGTCCTTGACGGCTGGTTTCTCAATGACAGCGGCGAACTGCTCAAGGGCTTTGCAATAACTGCTGATGACACCTTGCTTGATGTTGGTTGTGGCGAGGGTGTGGCGTCTTTGTTTGCGGTGCGCCAGGGTGCATCGGTGATTTTCACCGACAGTGAAGAGGACAAGGTGCGCGACCTCGCCCGGCAAATTGAAGCGCTAAGCAGCAAGCCGAATCTGGGCCTGGTCAGCAACAGCCTGCCATTGCCACTGGCCGATGGTTGCGCGAGCAAGGTGGTGTGCATGGAAGTATTGGAGCACATCGACCAGCCCGAGCCATTCATGGCCGAACTGGTGCGCATGGGCCGCCCCGGCGCGCAGTATCTGCTCAGTGTGCCGGCACCCGTCGGTGAGCACTTGCAGCAAGGCATCGCCCCGGCCAGTTATTACCAGGCGCCCAACCATGTACAGATTTTCACCCCGGAGCGTTTTGCCGCCCTGGTGGAGGACGCGGGACTGGTGATCGAGCATCGTCAGGCCAGTGGATTCTTCTGGGTGATGGGCATGATTTTTTTCTGGGCCAGTGAGCGCGCCGCCGGGCGTGATCCGGGCGGCGCAGTACGCGACCGGATTCAGGCACCGTACCCACCGCTGATGGAAAGCTGGGCGCGAACCTGGCAGGACCTGCTGGCTCGTCCAGACGGACTGGCCATCAAGCAGACGCTCGACCGCTTCATGCCCAAGAGCCAGGTGATCATTGCCCGCAAGCCGCTGAATGCGGAGGGCCGTCATGAACGCTAAACGGATCATGGACATTGAAGTACTGCGCGCTATCGCGGTGCTGGGTGTCCTGTTCCATCATTTGCAGGGATCGTTGTTCACCGACTCCGTGCCAGCGCTGGAAAAAATCCATGCATGGGCGCAGCCATGGTGGGGCGTCGACCTGTTTTTTGCGATCTCCGGATTCGTCATCGCTCGCAGCCTGATACCCGCGCTGCAAGGTTGCAGCACGCGCCAGGAGTACTGGGAACAGACGCGTAATTTCTGGTTGCGACGAGCGTTTCGCCTGTTGCCATCGGCCTGGTTGTGGCTGGCGTTAATGCTGCTGGCGTGTGTGTTCCTCAACCGCTCGGGGGCGTTCGGTTCACTGTACGCCAACCTGCAAGCCACCCTGGCGGGGGTGTTTCAGTACGCCAATTTCCGCTTCGCCGACAGCTTCTTTCATTACGAATACGGCAGCAGTTTTGTGTACTGGAGCCTGTCGCTGGAAGAGCAGTTTTATCTGCTGTTTCCGCTGTTGATTCTGCTGTGCCGCAAACATCTGGTGTGGGCCTTGTTGGCATTGGTCGCCGTGCAGCTGTTCACCCTGCGGACACCCTTGCTGATGGTCGTTCGTACCGATGCACTGGCCCTCGGTGTGCTGCTGGCGATGTGGAGCGCTCAGCCGGGCTACCGGCGCTGGGAGCCGACCTTTTTGCGTCATCCATGGGCGGGCGTGTCGACGTTCATTGTTGTCGGCATGCTGTTGAGCTACATGGCCACCGATCGTTTCACCTTTGTCAGTTACCGCATCGGCGCGATCGCCGTGCTCAGCGCGCTGCTGGTATGGATAGCTTCCTACGACCGCGATTACCTGTTGCCAGCCGGCCAATTGCAACGGTTGATGGCCTGGATTGGCAGCCGCTCCTACGGTATCTACCTGATTCACATTCCGGCCTATCAACTGGTGCGTGAGCTGATCTTTCGCTTGCAGGGCGCTGGCATGCCGAGCCCTGCCGGGCATCCGGTCCTCACATTGTTGATCGCTTTCGGCCTGATCGTAGTGCTCAGTGAACTGAATTACCGCTTTATCGAAATGCCTATGCGCAACCGTGGTACCGCTCTGGTCAAGCGCCTCGGTACGCACGAACCGCCGTCCCATCCTCTGGAGCCACCTCATGCTGAGCCTTTTGAAGAAACTCACGGCGGCGACGCCTGCACCGGCCCCGACGCAGCCTGTCGCGCCGGTTGCCGACAAGGTCGATCCGTACATGCTTGGTCTGCACGATGCGATGCTCAGTGGCTGGTTCAACGAGGAGACCGGCGAGTTATTCAAAGGCTTCCCGGTGACGGCTGATGACACGCTGCTGGATGTCGGCTGCGGAGATGGCGGCAATGTGCACTTTTGCGCTATGCGCGGAGCCGGCATCATCATTGCCGACATCGATGGCGCCAAGGTCGAAGCGACTCGCCAGCGCCTGAGCGACACGCCGGCGCGGGGCGTCGAGTGCCACGTCACGGACTGCAATCCGCTACCGATTGCCGATGCCACCGCCACCCGGGTGGTGTCTACTGAAGTCATCGAGCATGTCGACGACCCGGCGCAGTTCCTCGCCGAGCTGGTGCGGGTGGGCAAGCCCGGGGCACTGTATTTGCTCAGCGTTCCGCACCCGAGTTCTGAAGATCTGCAAAAAGATATCGCCGCGCCGCAGTATTTCCAGAAGCCCAACCACATTCGCATCATCAGCGAAGAGCAATTCAAGGCGATGGTCAGCGACGCCGGCCTGGAAGTCATCAGCCATAGCCAGTACGGGTTCTATTGGTCGATGTGGATGCTGTTGTTCTGGGAAGCCAAGGTCGATTTCAGCAACGCCGACCATCCGTTGCTCAACCATTGGGCCGACACCTGGCAGGCGGTTTTGTCCTCGCCCCGGGGTGCCCAGATCAAACAGGCGCTGGACGCGGTCGTGGCAAAAAGTCAGGTGATCATTGCCCGCAAGCCAATGGATGCGTAGGGTAACGAGCAGAGCGACAAAGGGCCTTGAGAGGCCCTTTTTGCATTTCAGGAACAAGGTTATTCATGGCATTTTTTACCCGCTTGAGCGTTCTGCTGGCAGTGCTGTTGCTCAACGGTTGCGAGCGTCAGGACGCGCCGCCGCTCGATCAACAACTGTATGTCTGGCAACGGCAATGGACGCCAGCCCATGACGCCGCGCTGCGCGACAGCCACGACGATTTTTCGACCTTGCGTGTGCTGGCCTTGCAGGCGTTTTCCCAGGCTGGCTGGAGCCGGGCACGAATCGATCCGACGCTGCTCAAGCGAGATGGCCGACCGCTGATTGCAGTGATTCGTTTGGACGGGCAGCTAAAGAAGTTGGATCGGGACGAGGTCACGGCGCAGATCCAGCAGGTACTTAGCGATTGGCAAGGGCAGGGTCTGGTGCTCTCCGGGGTGGAAATCGACCACGATGCGGGCAGCGCCCGGCTACCGGTTTACCGCGAATTTCTAGCGCATTTGCGCGCCGCATTGCCGGCCTCCTTGCCACTGAGCATCACCGCTTTGCCGGCCTGGCTCGACAGCCCTGAATTGCCGGCGTTGCTGGCGACGGTCGACAGTAGCGTATTACAGGTGCATGCGGTGAGCGATCCGCGGCGCGGATTGTTCGACGCGGATCAAGCGCGCCAATGGGCCTGGGCCTGGAGCCGCATCACCAGGAAGCCGTTTTATCTGGCCCTGCCGGCTTATGGCGTGGCGTTGTTGCCGGGAGACGCTGGCGCACCCGTCGTGGAAAGCGAGGTGCCTATCGAAAGGGTTGGCAAACGCCGTGAGTTGTTGGCCGACCCGCTGCAACTGAGCGAACTTGGCGCCCGGTTGCGCGCTGATCCTCCTGCTCATCTGGCCGGGTTGATCTGGTTTCGCCTGCCACTGGTCACTGACCGCAGGGCCTGGAGCCTGACGACTTTGGCGGCTGTCGCACGCGGTGAAACCCTCGACAGTCGTCTGGGCTTGAAGCTTTCGGCGCAGGACGGGCTCTACGACATCAGCATCAACAATGAGGGCAACCTCGACAGCGCCTGGCCCGAACGCCTGACGCTGGCGGTGCAGGGTTGCGAAGGTGCCGACGCATTGGCCGGTTATACATTGCAACAGCAACCGCAGATGCTTACCTTCACGCGCCTGCGCGACGGTCGAATTGCGGCCGGCGGGCAGCGCGCCATCGGTTGGGCTCGCTGCGCACACATTGATCAAGGAGGTTCGAATGTTCACCCGTAATTGGCCGCGTCATTTGCTGTGCCTGAGCCTCAGCCTGCCGCTGGGGTCGGCTCTGGCCTGCGGTCCGGACTTCCCCATGCGTCTGCTGGACAACCGTGGGCAGTCGCTTGCAGAGCTGCCGGAAGGCAACTTCGCTTTCGAGATCAGTCGCCTCGGCCAGGCCATCGCGGGGCTGAAAAACGTCACGGCCGCCACCCATAATCCGGATTACAGCTACGGCGATACGCCTGATTATGCCGATCAGCGCAGTGCAGCCGAACAGGCTGGCTTGACGCCTGAGCAGCAAGCGCTGGTGCAACAACTGCGCAGCCTGACGGATGCCAATCAAGTTGTAGAGCAAGGTTCGAACCTGCCGGCCGAGTACAGGTTCTATCTGGCCGGTGCCGTGGCGTTCAACGCCGGTAACCGTGAGCTGGCTGCCGACTACTTTCAGAAAGTACTGGCGCTGCCGATGGATCAACGCCCGCTGCGCAGCACCTGGGCGGCGTACTCGTTAGGGCGGGCGCTGTTCGCCCTGAGTTCAGAGGCGGGTGCCGACCCCGACCTGTTGACTCAAGCTCGAAAGGCCTTCGAGCAAACTCGACAGCTAAGCATCGATGGCTTCAGTGACCCGCTGGAACTGGGTGTCGCCAGCCTTGGTGAGGAAGCCCGGGTGGTGCGCACAGCTGGCGACTGGAACCGGGCAATCGAGCTCTATGCCGCGCAAAATCTCCACGGATCGGCAGTGGGCTACAGTTCGCTGAAACTGTTGATGGCTGATCTGGCGGCGATGCCAGAGGACCAACTCGCCGAACTGCTCAAGGGTAAACCGGTGCAGCAGTTGGTGACTGCGTCGCTGATCAGTCGACTCGGCTGGTCATTTGGTGATGAACCGGAAAACCAGAAGAAACTGGTCAAGACGTTGCAGAACACCACTCGCGGCAGCCTTGAAAACGCCGATCGACTGGCGGCGATGAATTATCAGCAGGGCGATTACGCCAGTGCCAAGGCTTTCCTCGAACATGCCGGAGATGGCGGGCTGGCGTGGTGGCTGCGGGCAAAACTGGCCGTGCGTGAAGGCGATAAAAGCGCTGCGGCCGCAGCATATGCCAAGGCGGCCCAGGCCTTCCCACAGAGTGAGGCGTGGGGCGAGCGACGCACTCCGGACTTCGATTACGAAGCGCTTGCGCCCAAATGTCGGGTCGAGGGTGAAAGCGCAATTCTCGCCCTGCAACGGGGAGACTACCTGCAAGCCTTCGATCAACTCTATCGCAGCCAGGGCGTCTACTGGTTCGACGCGGCCACCGTCGCTGAACGGGTGTTGACCCTCGAAGAGCTCAAGCAGTACGTCGACACTCAGGTGCCGGCACCACCGGTGCTCAGCCAGCAGGATCGCGACAATTACGTGCCCTTGCCGGTGGCTGCGAGCCTGCGAAATCTGCTTGGGCGGCGATTGTTGCGTGAAGGGCATTACGAGCAGGCGCCGGCGTATTTCGATAACCCCGGTTTGCAGAACAAGGCCAGGCTGTATGGCCAGCAGCGTCAGACTGCCGATTCGGCGTGGTGGCCGACCCGGCGCGCTGCTGCGCTGTTCAATGCTGCGTGGACGGCGCGGGAGTGGGGGATGGACATTCTCGGCTATGAAATGGCGCCGGACTACGCCACGTTGGGTGGTAATTTCAGCCTGGGAAGCACTGAGCTCAAGGTCGGCCCGCTAGTGACTGAAGACGAGGTGAAGCGCCAGCAGGCCAGTGCCGCTCAGCCTGAGGAACGTTATCACTATCGCTTTGTGGCCACGGCGCTGGCCAGTCGAGCCGCGGACAATCTGCCGCATACCAGCCAGGCGTTTGCCGCCGTGCTGTGCGAGGCGTCGGGCTGGAACAGCAGCCTTGCGGACCAAAGAGCGCTGTACCAGCGTTACGTCAAGGAAGGGCCATACGTGGAATGGGCGGCCAACTTCGGTCATCAATGCCCGTATCCCGACTTCGAGAACGCCGACAAGCGCTACGTGACCCAAGTGACCGACGCCGCGCGTTCGGCGTTGCGGCCCTACAAGACGCCGCTGCTGCTCGGTGGCGTCGGGCTCATTGCCGCGGTGTTGTTGATCAGTCATCGGCGCCGCAAGGCTCGGTAGGGCTTAAGCCTGTTGCACGAAGGTCAGCCGCACCGCGAACCCGATCAACAGGCTGCCGAACAGCCACTGCTGCAGGCGCTGGGCTGAGGGGCTGCGTTGCAGCCAGCGGCCAAGCGCCGCGCCGACCAGGGCGTAGGCGGTGTCGAACATGAGGCCGACAGCGACCAGCACCAAGCCCAGCTTGGCAAATTGACCGAGCACCGACCCGGCTTGCGGATCGATGAACTGCGGCAGCAGCACCGAGCAGAACAGCAACGCCTTGGGATTGAGCAGGTTGGTCAGCAGGCCGCGCTGGATTGCTGTTCTCCAGCGCGGTTTTTCACCGCTCGGGTCAGCACCGCCGAGGCTCGGCAACATCGTGGTTCGCAGGCACTGAATGCCGATCCACAACAGGTACGCAGCACCTGCCAGGCGCACAACGTCGAACGTCCAGGGCGCCGTCTTGAACAACGCCGCAAGTCCCCATGCCGCCAGCGCCACGTGACAGGCCCGGGCGACAGCCAGGCCTACCGCCGTGGCCAGCGCGGCACCTTTGCCCTGGCGGGCCCCCGTCTGCAACAGCAAGATCATGTCCGGCCCGGGCAGCAGGTAAATCACTGCCAGTGCCGGGAAAAACAGCCAGAGCCCTGTCATGTAGCACCCCATTCGTTGTCGATTCGGTACGGCCAGTCTAGGGCTGAAGGGCAGGGCAGGTGGTTGCGTAGTCAGCTTCTAAAGAGCACTGGATTGGCATAACCTGCCATTAAAGAAAGGTTCAACCATCAGGATCTGCCAAACCATGAAACTGGATGCCTACGACCGCAAGATTCTCGCCGCGCTACAACGGGACGGTCGCCTGAGCAATGTGCAACTGGCTGACGAGATCGGCCTGTCGGCCTCACCCTGTTTGCGCCGGGTGCGGATGCTCGAAGAGGCTGGGGTAATTCGCGGTTACCAGGCCAACCTGGATCGGGATGAAGTCGGGTTGGGTTTGACCGTGTTTGTCGGGGTCAAGGTCGAGCGTCATAACGATGAACAGGCCGAGGCCTTTCGCCTGGCAGTGACGGCATTGCCCGAGGTGATATCGGCGTTCCTGGTGTCAGGGGAGTCGGATTTTCTGCTGCAAGTGGTGGTGCCGGACCTGCGCGCCTATGACCGTTTTCTTACTGGCCGGTTGCTGACGCTGCCCGGCGTGAGCGATATCCGCAGCAACTTTGCGATTCATACGGTGAAGACCCCGGGGGCTTTGCCGTTGGAGCATTTGCCTGCTTGAAAAACAAAAGATCACAGCTTGCAGCAGCTCTCACCGATCTAAGTAGGCGCTGCCGCAGCTGCGAGCTTTCGACCTTGCTACATCTGCGTCGCCATCCCCTCCACATTCATCGCCGCCTGGCGCAGCGCCTCGGAGCGCGTCGGGTGTGGATGGCAAGTCAGGGCAATGTCTTCGGCCGAAGCGCTGAACTCCATGGCTACGCAATATTCGCCAATCAACTCACTGACACTTGGGCCGACCAGGTGCACGCCGAGGATTTCGTCGGTGCGTTCATCGGCGATGACCTTGGCGAAGCCCTCGGTCTCGTGGTTGATCTTGGCCCGGCTGTTGGCGGTGAAGGGAAATTTACCGACCTTGTACGCGCGACCTTCAGCCTTGAGCTGTTCTTCGGTTTTGCCGACGCTGGCCAGCTCCGGTTTGGTGTAGATCACACTGGGGATCAGATCGTAATTGACCTCCCCGGCCTTGCCGACGATCTGCTCGACGCAGGCCATGGCCTCGTCTTCGGCTTTGTGCGCGAGCATGGGGCCTGAGGTCACATCGCCAATAACCCAGACGCCTGCCGCCTCGGTGCGGTGGCCCTTGTTGGCGAGCATGCCGCGTTTGTCCGTGGCGAGGCCGACATTTTCCAGCCCCAGGCCCTGTGTATACGGTCGCCGTCCGATGGCCACCAGCACGTAATCGGCCTCAATCAATTCGGCAGTACCGCCCGCGGCGGGTTCGACGCTGAGCTGGACACTGTTGGCGGATGCAGTGGCGCTGGTCACTTTTGAGCTCAATTTGAAACTGATGCCTTGCTTGCCCAGTGAGCGCTGCAGAGTCTTGCCGGCTTCGACGTCAACCCCGGGACAGATTCGGTCGAGGAACTCGACGACCGTCACCTGCGCACCCAGACGTCGCCACACGGAGCCCAGCTCCAGCCCGATCACGCCAGCTCCGATTACCACCAGATGTTTAGGTACCTCGGCCAGCGACAGGGCGCCGGTGGAATCGAGGATGCGCTGGTTATCGATGTCCACGCCGGGCAGGGGAGTGGGCTCGGACCCGGTAGCGATGATGATGTCCTTGGCGCTCAGTTCAGATTTGCCACCCGCATTGTCTGTCACCGTGACTTTGCCCGGACCGTCTATGTGGCCCCAGCCCTTGATCCATTCGACCTTGTTCTTGCGAAAAAGAAACTCGATGCCCTTGGTCAGCCCGCTAACACTCTCGTCCTTCTGCTTCATCATCTGGGCCAGATTCAAGCTGGGTTTGACCTCGATCCCGAGGTTGGCGAACTCCGCTCCCATGGCCGCATCGTAAAGTTCGGAGGCGTGCAGCAATGCCTTGGAAGGCATGCAGCCGACGTTAAGGCAGGTTCCACCGAGAGTGGCTCGTCCTTCGACGCAAGCCGCTTTCAAACCCAGCTGACCGGCACGAATTGCCGCGTTGTAGCCGCCTGGACCACCGCCGAGTATTACGACGTCATAGATGCTCATGGATCTGCTCCTTGGATTTGAAAGGGGATCGAATGGTTAAAAGTAGTCGGTGTATAAACCAAGGACGCAATTTGTTTGTCCTCGCGCGTGCCGCTCAGGCATTTGGTTCCACGTGGAACAAAATGATTTAAGCGGCGTTGATTTCTCGTCCAGGGATGAAAAACGACAGCCTTGAGAGCGTTCATGTTTTCGAACTGTACGGCTGATTCGTAGTCACTGAATTGAGGGCACATCTTTTGTGCATTCGCGACGATGAGTCGAGGTGGCGCGAATCATTGGAATTGGCTATTCAATTGGTAGCCGGCTATTTTTCAAAAAGATGGTCTACCCTCTGATCAGAAGTCTGAAACAAGGGGAATTTTCATGCTCGCGCAACTTCCACCGGCCTTACAGAATCTGCAGTTACCGCTTCGCCTGCGACTCTGGGACGGCCACGAATTCAATCTGGGGCCGACGCCCAGCGTCACGATTGTGGTCAAGGACCCGCAAATGGTCACCCAGTTCACCCATCCCAGCCTGGATGCGCTTGGGGCGGCATTCGTCGAAGGCAAGCTGGAACTCGAAGGCTCCATCAGCGATGTGATTCGCGTCTGCGATGAATGGAGTCAGGCCTTGTTGAACGAGGAAGACGACAATCAGCCGGTGCGCACCGTCCATGACAAGGACACCGACGCCAAGGCGATCTCCTATCACTACGACCTTTCCAATGCCTTTTATCAGCTGTTTCTCGACAGCGACATGGCCTACTCCTGCGCATATTTCGAAACCGGCAGCGAAACCCTTGAGCAAGCCCAGCAGGCCAAGTTCCGGCATCTGTGCCGCAAATTGCGCCTGCAACCTGGCGAATACCTGCTGGATGTTGGCTGCGGCTGGGGCGGACTGGCGCGATACGCGGCGCGAGAGTTTGGCGCGAAAGTGTTCGGTATCACGCTGAGCAAGGAGCAACTGGCGCTGGCCCGTGAACGGGTCAAAGCCGAGGGCCTGGAGGACCTGGTCGAACTGCAATTGCTCGACTATCGCGACCTTCCCCAGGACGGGCGTTTCGACAAAGTGGTCAGTGTCGGCATGTTCGAACACGTCGGTCACGCCAATCTCGCCGAGTACTGCAAAACCCTGTTCGGCGCGGTGAAAGAGGGCGGTCTGGTGATGAATCACGGTATCACGGCCAAATCCATCGATGGACGGCCGGTGGGACGCGGTGCCGGTGAGTTCATCGGGAAGTTCGTATTTCCTAACGGCGAGTTGCCGCACCTGTCGATGATTTCCGCCGAGATCAGCGCGGCTGGGCTGGAAATCGTCGATGTCGAGAGCCTGCGCCTGCACTATGCGCGCACGCTGGATCACTGGAGCGAACGTCTGGAGGACAACCTCGACGCCGCCTCCAGACTGGTGCCGGAACAGGTGCTGCGGATCTGGCGCCTGTACCTGGCAGGGTGCGCCTACGGTTTCGCAAGGGGCTGGATGAACCTGCACCAGATTCTCGCGGTGAAAGCCCACGCCGATGGCAGTCATGAACTGCCATGGACCCGGGATGATATCTACAACCCTTAAAGAATCGGCGCAATAAGCCGGGCGACCCGCATGCCGACTTTTTGCAGGCGGTGGGCCTCCCGGCCTTCATCCTTAGCGATTTCAGTGGCTAGGGCGAAGTCGTCGTTCAGCATCTGTTCCACCTCGGCGGCGAACTTTCTGTCGACGGTCAGCAACATCACTTCGAAATTCAGGCGGAACGAACGGTTGTCCATGTTGGCGCTGCCGATGGCACTGAGCTCGTTGTCGATCAGCAACACTTTCTGATGCATGAACCCGGGTTCGTAGCGGAACATCCGCACACCTGCACGCGCGGCTTCGAAGGCATAAAGACTGGAAGCGGCGTAGACGATACGGTGGTCAGGCCGGGCCGGCAGGAGGATCCGCACATCGACGCCGCGCATCACTGCCAGGCGCAAGCCGGCGAACACCGCCTCGTCAGGAATGAAGTAGGGCGTGGTGATCCATATCCGTTCGGTGGCAGCGTAGATAGCTTCAAGGAAGAACAATGAACATGTCTCGAAGGAATCTGCCGGGCCGCTGGCGAGTAATTGGCACAGCACCCCGTCGTCAGGGTAGACCTGTGGAAGGATCAGCGGTGGCAGTTTACGCGCCGCCCAGAACCAGTCTTCGGCGAACGACTCCTGCATGCAGGCTACTACCGGGCCGCGTACTTTTACGTGGGTATCGCGCCAGGGTGCCAGAGGCGGTTTCTCGCCCATGTATTCATCGCCGACGTTGTGCCCGCCGACAAAACCAAGAACCCCGTCCACCACCACTATCTTGCGATGGTTGCGAAAGTTGACCTGAAAGCGATTGAGCCAGCCGCTGCGAGTGGCGAAGGCCTTGACCTCGACACCACCATCGCGCAATGCCTGTACGTATTTGCGGGGCAGGGAGTGGCTGCCGATGCGGTCGTATAGCAAATAGATCGCCACACCCTCGGCCGCTTTCTTCAGCATCAGGTTATGCAGGCGTTGACCGAGACGGTCGTCGTGGACGATGAAAAACTGAATCAGTACGGCTTCCTTCGCCTGGCTGATGGCCTCGAAAATGGCGTCGAATGTGGCTTGGCCATTGATCAGCAGGCGCACTTCGTTGTTTGCCAGGCACGGCATATGTCCGAGCTTTGGCATCGCTCGCAAGGAGTCGTAGGCGCTGGAAGCACGAGCACTAAGCGCTTCTTCTACCCAAGGGCGCCAGTTGAGCTCGGAGATGGCTTTGCGCATCTCCTCGTTGGCCTGGCGGCGGGCCTTGATGTAGCCATCGAAGGTGCTGCGGCCGAACACCAGATACGGGATAAGCGTCAGGTAGGGTATGAAAAACAACGACAGGGCCCAGGCGATCGAGCCTTGGGCTGTGCGAACGGTCAGCACCGCGTGTATGGCCGCGATCATGCCAAGCGTATGCACCAGTGCAATGGTGTAACCGAAAATATGTGGTCCAAAATAATCCATGGGGGCAGCCCTGCTCCTGAAGATTCAATGCTTAACAGACCATGTTCCGTGCAGAATGTCGCTAATTAATTGGCCCATGAACCGAAGCCGACGGCTGACGTCTAACAGCCACTACTGATCAGGAGTTACTCAATGAACGTTCGTCTGCTGGGTTTGGCCATGGTGTTGGGGGTGGCACTTCCTGTCGCCGCTCAGGCTCAGATGCTTCAGCCAGGTTTGTGGGAGCTGACCACAAGCAACATGAAGGTCGATGACCAGAACATGCCGGACCTGCAATTGATCCTCGGACAGATCCAGAGCCAGATCACTCCTGAGCAGCGTGCTCAACTGGAGAAGCAGGGCATCTCCATGGGCGGCAAGGGCATTCGCGCCTGCCTGACCCCGGAGCAGGTCAGGACCGACGACATTCCGTTGACCGACCCGCAATCGGGCTGCAAGCAGGAAATCACCGAACGCACCGGTAATCAGTGGAAGTTCCGCTTCAGCTGTCCACGTGCCCAGGGTTCAGGAGTTGCCACATTCCTCAGTGATCGCGAATTCACTACCAAGGTCAACGGTACCTTCAACGCCACCGGTATTCAGCAGAAGGGTAGCCTAGAATCCCGCGCCGTGTGGCTGGGCGGAGATTGCGGCACAGTCAAGCCCAGGGCTTAAAGAAGTCCGGGATTACCTGGCAAGCTCGTTTCAACAATGGGTCGCAGTCATGCATCCGATGTGGGAGCGCGCTTGCTCGCGATGGCATCTGCACCGGCGGCGAATATACCCGGCTGGTTAAACCACTGGCACAGCGCTTCGATCTCCATCCTGCCAAAATTCGCCCCGTTGCGACTACGCACGCTGACAAACCCACCGGCTTCCTCCCTCTCGCCAATCACCACCAGATACGGCACGGTCTGGCTGTGTTCACGGAGCTTGTAGTGGACTTTCTCGTTGCGTAAGTCTGCACTGGCGCGGATGCCGCTTTGACGTAAGGTCTCGGTCACGGACTGGGCATAAGTCGCCTGTCGGTCGTCCATGCTAACGACCATCACTTGCGGTGGAATACGCCAATCCTGTAGTTCCTGGTGGCTGGACCAGCACGTGCCATAGATCCGTTGCTGCAACGTTCCGCTGATGTGATCCAGGGCGAACGCCTGCAATACCCTGGTAGCAGGCACCTGAGGGCCTGTGGTCAGGTAATCGGTGTCCCCGAGACGGTATAAAGACAGGGCCTTGGAGGTCCTTGCCATTTCCTGACGCCGGATTGAATGGTTGGTTGCCGCCAGCGCCTGCATGCGAGCTTCGATCAGCGGCAGATCGACCGGCAGCAACGGCTGCTCGACTACGAATTCGTAGTAAAACCCATCTCCCAATTCCGACCCCGCACGCAGTTGTGCCGTGGGGTGGAGCTGCTTGAGCGCCATGGCCAGCATCAGCGCACAGGAGCGGCGCAGGATCTCCAGGCCATCTGGCTCCCTGGGCGTGACGATACTGACACGAGCATTCGCCTGGATCATGTGTTCGCAGTCAACCAACATCCCATCCACCCGACCTGCTACCGCTGCGCTGGCCAGACCCGAGCCAATGCTCGCAGCCAACTCGTGTACGGTCAGGGGCTGGTCGTATTCACGCAATGAACCGTCGGGCAAGGTGATCTGGATCATGTTGATATTGTTCTCGGCTATTTCGATCACATGCGCTAGCGTCTTAACCATAGAGGCAGTACCGGCCGCTGTCATTTAGACGATTGTCTTGCGCGGTCATCAACAGTGGCCTTCATGCTCAGAATTCGTTCTGCAGGGCTTTGTAGCCACGTACCAGATCGACTTTCGTACGAGCTACATCCTCGGAAAACTCCGAAGCACAGACACTCACCATTGGAAAACGGCTGAGGTCGGTTTCGGGGCCGATACGGGTGGTAGAGGCCACGTAAAAGGCATCCGGCAAGTTGCGGCCGTCGACCACCGAGTTGTGCCGTACCACGCAGCGGTTACCGACTACACAGTTGAACAGCACGCTGTTGAAACCGATGAAAACTCGATCGCCCACGGTGCACGGGCCATGAACAATCGAGCGGTGGGCGATGGAGGTGAACTCGCCAATCGTCACTGCCACTGCGTTGCACGGGTGTGGATGCAATCAATCATTTTACCTCCCAGTTGAAGGCGCTCTCGGCGATGGCGTCATGGGCATGAAGGCTTTCGGCGTGGACGACACGGATGTGGAAGGCGGTGATGCCCGGGGAGCGTTTCAGGGACAGGTTCAGGCGTCGGGCGGCGTCTTCGCAGAACATCAGGTTCTGACCGTTGGCCAAGGCAAACGCTTGTTCGTCGGCGCGCTTCACTGCTGTTTGTACCGCGGTGCCCAGTGCTGTTTCTGCGTTGTCGATGATCGCAATCAGCGGCAGATCATCCAGAAAGTCATCCAGCCGCAGACGCAGCTTCGCTGTGCTTCGTTGGCTGTGGGGCGTGGCGACAATGCCGTTGGTAGAGCCGAGCCAAACCAGAACATCGGCGTGGTCCAGCGTGCGGTTAGCAAAATCATCGACAAATTTCTGCTGGATCAATTGACGCGATAGCGCTGCGGAACATGGGCAAGTTGAGGAATAAGGCACATCGATTTTTAGTTCCACGTGGAACATCGGGTATTTCAAATGCGCTTCGATGCTAACCGGATAGCTTTTCCAGCCGCTCAATGGACTGATCAATGCCGGTCTTTTCAGCAGCACTTGCATGTGAATTTTTAAGTGAGCTGCGTTGGATAGGCCTTCGTGGCTTTCAAGAAAGTTCTGCAGAACGCGCCGCAATGAAGCTGGAGACAGGCTTTCGTGCTCGAGCCCTTCCAAGGCCAGGTACAGCCGAGACATATGAATGCCGCGCGCGTTTCCATCATCCAGGCTGACACCGGCATCGACGCTCGCGTTCAGGCGCTGGCCATCGAACAACACGGGTAGAGCAATACCGCACATACCCACCCACTCCAGCGGTATGGTTTCGTGTGAGGTTTGCGTGGCGATATCTGGCATAAGCAACGCGTTCATCGGCAGGTCCATCAGAGCAATTGATTGAAATGTTATAGTATATCAATTAGCGTGACGATGCTTTTTTCTCCTGTGAGGAACGTCCTGATGCCCAACCGCCTTCCCGTGACCGTCCTTTCCGGCTTTCTGGGTGCCGGAAAAAGTACACTTCTCAATTACATACTACGTAATCGCGACAATCTTCGAGTCGCCGTAATCGTTAACGACATGAGCGAAATCAACATCGATGGCAGTGAAGTCCAGCGTGATGTCAGCCTGAATCGCGCAGAAGAGAAGCTGGTGGAGATGAGCAATGGCTGTATTTGCTGTACGTTGCGCGAAGACCTGCTCGAGGAAGTGAGCAAACTCGCGAGGGACGGTCGTTTCGACTACCTGTTGATCGAATCTACCGGCATTTCCGAACCTTTACCCGTGGCGGAAACCTTTACCTTTCGCAATGAGGGCGGGCAGAGCCTGGCCGACATCGCCCGTCTCGACACCATGGTCACAGTGGTCGACGGCGTGAACTTCCTGCTCGACTATCAGGCCGCCGAAAGCCTCGCTTCCCGAGGTGAAACCCTCGGTGAAGGCGACGAACGTTCGATCACTGATCTGTTGATCGAGCAGGTCGAGTTTGCCGATGTGATTCTGATCAGCAAGATCGATTTGATCAGCCGCTCCGAGCGCCAGGAGCTGATCGCCATACTGGAGCGGCTCAATGCCCAGGCGGAAATCATTCCGATGGTCATGGGTGAAGTTCCGCTGGGGAAAATCCTCGACACTGGTTATTTCGACTTCGACAAAGCCGCTCAGGCACCAGGCTGGCTGCGCGAACTGCACGGCGAACACGTCCCGGAAACCGAGGCGTACGGTATCGCCTCCAGCGCTTACCGAGCGCGCAGGCCGTTCCATCCGCAGCGCTTCTTCAGTTTTATCGATCGCCCGTGGGTGAACGGGAAGCTGTTGCGCTCCAAGGGCTTTTTCTGGCTGGCGAGCAAGCATATGGATGCCGGGAGTTGGTCCCAGGCCGGCGGTTTGATGCGCCACGGTTTTGCCGGGCGCTGGTGGCGTTTCGTACCGAAGGACCAGTGGCCGCAAGACTGGGAGGGTAAAGCCGCCATCATGGAAAACTGGACTGAGGCCAACGGTGATTGCCGCCAGGAGCTAGTGTTTATCGGTCAAAACATCGACTTCGCGCAACTCAGTACCGAGCTCGACGAATGCCTGCTGACGGACGATGAAATGGTCCTTGGCGTCGAGGGATGGCGCTTGTTCCCGGATCCGTTCGGCCCCTGGTATGAAGAAGCTGCCTGACGCCTGCAGTGATTATCGGGCATATTGGCGATCAGCCAGATAACCCTCAGAAATCACCAGACATGCTGCAGAACATTCCCACCCACGTCATTGCCGGTCCGTTGGGCGCCGGCAAGACCAGTCTGATCAAACATCTGATGGCTCAACGTCCTGACGGCGAGCGCTGGGCGGTGTTGATCAATGAGTTCGGCCAGATTGGCCTCGACGCTGCGCTACTTGCCCAGGACGACGACGGTATCGCCTTGGGTGAAGTGGCTGGCGGCTGCTTGTGTTGCGTAAACGGCGCGCCATTTCAGATCGGCCTGGGGCGATTGTTGCGCAAGGCGAAACCGGATCGACTGTTCATCGAACCTTCGGGGTTGGGGCATCCTGCGCAGTTGCTCAGGCAATTGAGCGAAGCGCCGTGGCAAGGGGTGTTGGCCGTACAACCTTGCGTGCTGGTGCTGGATGCTCAGGCACTCGCGTCCGGCAGGCCGTTGCCGGATGCGCAGCAGGAGGCATTGCACACGGCAGGGCTCCTGGTGCTGAACAAGTCTGAAAATCTCGATGATGGCAGTCGCCGGCGGATCGCCGCACAGCTGCCATTGCGACCCTTGTATTGGGCGCAGCAAGCAGCATTGCCTTTAGTTGAGTTGCCGGGACTTGCCGCTCAGGCGGTAGCCGGTGTGGATAACTTCATCGCACCCAAAGGATTGGCGCAGATGCCGGCCGTCTGGATCGATCCCGAACTACCGATTCGCCTGAGTCAGGAGCAGGAAAACAGTTGGAGCATCGGTTGGCGCTGGCATCCGAGCCAGGTTTTCGACACTGCGCTCACCGATCAGTGGCTGGCAGGTTTTGCCTGGAGGCGGGCGAAGCTGGTTATCCGCAGTGCAGAGAAGTGGGTGTCGGCGAACGCGCTGGATAACTCGGCGCTGGACTGGCAGCCCAGTGAATGGCGGCAGGACTCTCGCATCGAGTTGATTTTCAGCGAACCGCAGAATATCGCAGAGCTGCAGCGTGGACTGGCGGGTTGCCGCTAAAAAATGAATAGAAGGCTCAAGGCTTCCACTTGGAATGTTCCTGACGCCACTGGCTCAACTCGATCACTTCGGCACGAGGTTTCACTACATCGACCACCGTCTCTGGCTCGTCGAATGGTACCGGGTAGGGCGCCAGTTCAATCTGTGCGCTGTGAGCGCCAAACTGGGTGATGGTGCCGTTGTGGCGGGTTTCGCCGGTGACGGTGAACTCGAAGTTGTACACACGGGCCAGGCGTCGGCGACCATTGGCGTCTTTGATAAAACCGATTTTTTTCAGGGCCACGTTGCCATCCAGCAACTCGACCCCGAGTTTGCTGCAATGCTGCTTGACCCGCTCCAGCGCCCGCTCGCGCAAGCCGTGGTTGTGCCACAGCCATGCGCCAGCGGTGGCGAACAGCATCAGCACGAAGATATTTCCAAGGGTCAGCATCAACTGGGTGCTCCAACAAGATAGTGTCAGCTTAACTGCGTCGCCGGTCTGTCGTACAGGCTGTGTTTAGTCGCATACTGCGCGGCTTGAATTTCAATCGTTTTACGGATATCCACCGCATGAAACGTACACCCCATTTGCTCGCTATCCAGTCCCACGTGGTGTTTGGTCACGCTGGCAACAGTGCCGCAGTTTTCCCGATGCAGCGGGTCGGGGTAAATGTCTGGCCGCTCAATACCGTGCAGTTCTCCAACCACACCCAGTACGGCCAGTGGGCCGGTGAGGTGCTGGCACCGCATCAGATTCCTGATCTGGTCGACGGCATTGCGGCGATTGGCGAGCTGGGTAACTGCGATGCAGTGCTCTCCGGTTATCTGGGCAGCGCAGCCCAGGGCCGAGCGATTCTGACGGGTGTGGCGAAGATCAAGTCGATGAACCCCAAGGCACTGTATCTGTGCGATCCGGTGATGGGACACCCGGAGAAGGGTTGCAGCGTACCGGCTGAAGTCAGCGACTTCCTGCTGGAGGAGGCCGCCGCCGTGGCGGATTTCATGTGCCCCAATCAACTGGAGCTCGACAGCTTCTCGGGCCGTAAGCCGCAGTCACTGCTCGATTGCCTGGCAATGGCCCGGGCGCTGCTGGCGCGTGGCCCGAAGGCGGTGCTGGTCAAGCATCTGGACTATCCCGGCAAGTCGACAGAAGTCTTTGAGATGCTGCTGGTGACGGCAGAAGGCAGCTGGCACTTGCAGCGACCGCTGCTGGCGTTCCCGCGTCAGCCGGTGGGTGTCGGCGACCTGACTTCCGGTCTGTTCCTGGCGCGCGTGCTGATCGGCGACAGCCTCGTCGCAGCGTTTGAATTCGCCGCCTCGGCGGTGCACGAAGTCCTGCTGGAAACCCAGGCCTGCGCCAGTTATGAACTGGAGCTGGTGCGGGCTCAGGACCGGATTGCCCATCCGCGAGTGCGGTTTGAGGCGACAGCGATCAGTCTCTGATTCGGGTATGGCGAAACGATCGCCGCCTGCGGCAACTCCTACAGGGGCTGCAGCAGGCTGCGAACTTCACTTTAAGCGTCGCCCTTGATCTCCTGATAGCGTTTTTCCAGCTCCTGACGAATCTGCCGGCGCTGTTGAGCCTGGATGAAACGACGCTTGTCTTCGCTGTTCTGCGGTTGCAGCTGTGGTACCAAGGCTGGTTTGCGCAGGTCATCGACCGCGACCATGGTGAAGAAGCAGCTGTTGGTATGGCGCACCGAGCGCTCCCGGATGTTCTCGGTCACCACCTTGATACCCACTTCCATGGACGTGTTGCCGGTGTAGTTGACCGACGCGAGGAAGGTCACCAGTTCGCCGACATGGATCGGCTCGCGAAAAATCACCTGGTCCACCGAAAGGGTCACCACGTAGCGGCCGGCATATCGGCTGGCGCAAGCGTAGGCCACTTCGTCGAGGTACTTGAGCAGGGTACCGCCGTGCACATTGCCAGAGAAGTTGGCCATGTCGGGGGTCATCAATACCGTCATCGACAGCTGGGCGTTTCCGGGTTCCATAACGTTCTCACGGATCAGGGCAAGGTTTGAGGGACGCACCTCTGCGGGTGCCTCGGCGGTTTTTTCAAACCATCAGTTATCGGGACGCCGGGTGTCTGGTCGCCGTCACGCCGGATCGATCTGTTTCCATATATTGCATCGCCTTTTTGCCACAAGTCGCGGTGTTACGCTGCGAAAAGCCATTTTTTCCAATGGCTATTCTTGCGCGCAGTAATGTCATCAAGGAGCCACACGCCATGCATGCCATCAGTTTCATTCAGGATCTGGCAGTGATCATGTTGATCGCAGGTGTGGTGACCGTGGTGTTTCACCGACTCAAGCAGCCGGTGGTGCTGGGTTATATCGTCGCCGGCTTCATCATCGGCCCGCACACCCCGCCGTTCGGCCTGATCCACGACGAAGAAACGATCAAGACCCTGGCGGAACTCGGGGTGATTTTCCTGATGTTCTGCCTGGGGCTGGAGTTCAGCTTGCGCAAGCTGTTCAAGGTGGGTGCCACGGCATTCATCGCGGCGTTCCTGGAAATCGTGCTGATGATCTGGATCGGCTACGAGATCGGCCGCTGGTTTGACTGGAACACCATGGATTCACTGTTTCTCGGCGCGATCCTGGCAATCTCCTCGACCACCATCATCGTCAAGGCACTCAACGATCTCAAACTGAAAAACGAGCGTTTTGCGCAGCTGATTTTCGGCGTGCTGATTGTTGAAGACATACTCGGCATCGGCATCATCGCCTTGCTTTCAAGCATCGCGGTCAGCGGTACGGTCAGTTCCGGCGAGGTGTTCTCGACCGTCGGCAAACTTTCGTTGTTCATGATTGTAGCCCTGGTCATTGGCATCCTGCTGGTGCCGCGCCTGTTAGCCTATGTGGCCAAATTCGAAAGCAATGAAATGTTGCTGATCACGGTACTGGGACTGTGTTTCGGTTTTTGCCTGCTGGTGGTCAAGCTCGAGTACAGCATGGTGCTTGGCGCGTTCCTGATCGGGGCGATCATGGCCGAGTCCCGGCAGTTGCTGAAAATAGAACGCTTGATCGAGCCGGTTCGCGACCTGTTCAGCGCCATTTTTTTCGTTGCCATCGGTTTGATGCTCGACCCACAGATCCTGTTGCAGTACGCCTGGCCAATCGCGGTGATCACCGTAGCGGTGGTCCTTGGCAAGATGCTGTCCTGTGGTCTCGGTGCGTTTATCGCCGGCAATGATGGCCGCACTTCGCTGCGCGTCGGTATGGGCTTGTCGCAGATTGGCGAGTTTTCTTTCATCATCGCTGCGCTGGGCATGACCCTGCAGGTCACCAGCAGCTTTCTGTATCCGGTGGCCGTGGCGGTTTCGGTCATTACAACGTTGCTGACGCCCTATCTGATCCGCGCGGCCGATCCATTGTCGATCAAGTTGGCGGGGATCGTGCCTGAACGCCTGGGGCGGGTGCTGGGGATGTATGGCGAATGGCTGCGCAGCATCCAGCCCCAAGGCGAGGGAGCGCTGCTGGCGTCGATGATCCGGCGGATTTTGCTGCAGGTAGGGGTCAATCTGGCGCTGGTGATCGCGATCTTTTTCTCCGGTGCGTACTTCGCCGAACGCATGTCGGCTTATCTGCAAGACTGGATCGCTGATCCAAGCTGGCAGAAAGCGTTGATCTGGGGAGGCGCGCTGTTGTTGTCGCTGCCATTCCTTATCGCTGCGTATCGCAAGCTCAAGGCGCTGTCGATGCTGTTGGCGGAAATGGGCGTGAAACCCGAGATGGCGGGGCGACATACCCAGCGGGTGCGTCGGGTAATTGCCGAGGTGATCCCGATCCTGTCGCTGTTGGTGATTTTCCTGCTGCTGGCAGCCTTGTCGGCCAGTATTTTGCCGACCAACAAGTTGCTGGTGCTCATTGCCATAGTCGCGGCCACCGTAGCGGCGGTGCTATGGCGCTGGTTCATCCGCGTGCACACGCGGATGCAGGTGGCGCTGCTGGACACCCTCGACAACCACAAGGAGTCGTCCGGGCATTGACCACCTGGAGTGTGGTCTGACTCAGCTCTCGAGCCAGACGTCCCGCGCCCAGTGCCACACCGATTCCCAGGTTTCCTCGGTAATCAGCTCTTCTTCGGCGGACCAGAGCACGACGGTGCCGTCTTCTTCAACGCAGTAATAGTCGTCGCCGTCCTGGCAAATCGGGATCAGGCTGCGATCGACGCCTGCGTCCCAGGCGTTGGCGGCCACATCCGGCAGATAGGTGTGGGATTGCGGGTCGGTAACAGTCACTGGCTCCAGGCTGCCGTAGACTACGTCGCTAACGGTCAGCAGAAACTCTCTGAAGACGAATGGAATGTCGATGAACAGTTGTTCTTCGATTTCGACCAGCAGATCTTCGTCGGGCAACTCCAAGGGGACCGGTACCGGCTCGTTGGCTTCACGCAGTTGTTCGATGATTTCTTCCACGTCCGGGATCCTCTTGCTTGTATGGCGCGGTTTATATGGGGCGGTTTATACAGTAGCTCGCTATAGATGCAACCGCGAAATAGAAAACCCCGGCAAGCCGGGGTTTTTATTTACAGCGGATGAGGCGCGGAAGGTTATCAGCCGTTCTGGCGGATACCCGCGACCAGCCAAGGCTGGTTTTCGCCCTGTGCACGCTCCATGTTCCAGCTTTCGCTGAACACTTCGCCCTGGTCGAAACGCGAGGTTTTCGACACGCCGTTGAAGGTCAGGGTGGCGATGGTCTTGTCGGCGCGGTCATCCACACCGTCCAGCTGCACATTGAGGTTATCAATGTAGGTGGACTGGAAGCCGTCGCCCAGGTCAGCACGCTCGCGCTTGAGGAACTCAAGCATTTGCGGGGTCACGAACTCGGCGATCTTGTCCATTTCGTTGGCGTCCCAGTGTTGTTGCAGGGACTGGAAGTGGTTGCGCGCGGCTTCGATGAAGCTGCGTTCATTGAACCAGGCTGGAGCATTGATGACTGGACGAGCAGCAACAGGTGCTGCCGAACCGCCGAAGATCGAACCACCAGCAGGCTTCTGTTCGAAGACTTCACGCTGCATTGGCGCGTGACCGGCCGGGGCGTAATGCGCCTGCTGCTTGCGACGACGGGCAGCGATGAAGCGGAAGACCAGGAAGGCGATGACCGCCATGATCAGGATGTCGAAGATCTGCATGCCCTGGAAGCCGTCGCCCATGAACATGGAGGCCAGCAGGCCACCGGCGGCGATACCGGCCAGGGGGCCGAGCCAGCGCGAAGCGCCACCGGCCTTGGCGGCGGCGCCAGCGGCACCGGCAGCACCAGCGGTCGCCGCAGCGCCGCCCATGCCTGGAGAAGAAGGAGCCATCTGGCTGGTCTGGTGCGTCGGCGCAGCGCCGGCGCTCTTGCCACCACCGAAGCGCTTGGCGGCATTGACGTCGAGACTCATCGTCAGGCCGATGCACAACGCCATGGCGATGCTAAGAAAACGTTTCATATAGGGAATTCCCATTTGTGGAAGGCACGCGCGCCATGTTGCACAGCTGAAGTGTTACTGGCTAGCGGCAGAGTGTTTCGGGCTTTTGCCTGACAGGTAATATTCAGCTTGTGTCAGTGCAATAGGACCTGTTGCCTTTGGACTGTCAGATGAGTGGACGAGTTCTGTAGGAAGTCTCGTGTGGCGAGGGGGCTTGCCCCCGTCGGGGTCGCGAAGCGGCGCCAAAATAGTAGTCTGGGTCTACTGCGTAGCCCAACGGGGCAAGCCCCCTCGCCACAGGCGAGCCCCCCCGGCACAACAAAACCCTTCACTACGCAAGCTCTACTCCCACAGGAAAGAGCCTTTAAATGGCCTCCAGCTTCGCGTAGCCCAGCATCAGCCACTTGCTGCCTTCGCTGAAATTCACCTGCACCCGGGCCTGAGCACCGGCACCCTCGAAGTTGAGGATCACGCCGTCGCCAAATATCGAATGACGTACGGTCTGGCCCAGACTGAAGCCGGTTTCCGGAATCTCGCTGCCACTGAACAGGTTGCTGCCGCTCATCGATTGATTGCCACCGAACGGACGGCTGACGCTATTGGACAGCCGCACTTCCTGAATCAGGCCTTTCGGAACTTCGCGTACGAAACGCGACACCTTGTTGTAGGTCTCGCTGCCGTAAAGGCGTCGGGTTTCAGCGTAGGTCATCACCAGGTTCTGCATGGCACGGGTGATGCCGACATAGGCAAGGCGACGTTCTTCCTCAAGACGGCCAGGCTCTTCCAGGCTCATTTTGTGCGGAAACAGGCCTTCTTCCATGCCCACCAGGAATACGTAAGGGAATTCCAGGCCCTTGGCGCTGTGCAGGGTCATCAACTGAACGCTGTCTTCGTGTTCGTCGGCCTGGGTGTCACCGGCCTCCAGCGACGCGTGGCCGAGGAAGGCCGCCAGCGGCGTCAGGTCCTCGTCTTCTTCGCTGTTTTCGAAGTTGCGGGCGGCGCTGACCAGTTCCTCAAGGTTTTCTACCCGGGCCTGGCCTTTCTCGCCTTTTTCCGCTTCGTGGTAGGCGATCAGTCCCGACTGCTCGATAACGGTCTGGGTCATCAGGTGCAGCGGCATTTCCATGCACTTGGCGGCGAGATTTTCGATCAGTTCGATAAACGCACCGAGAGCACCGGCAGCGCGGCCGGTCAGGCCTTTGTTGGCGACCAGTTGGCGCATCGCTTCCCACATCGACACATCGCTGTGGCGCGCATGATCACGAATCGCTTCGACGGTTTTCTCACCGATACCACGGGCGGGAACGTTGATCACCCGCTCCAGCGCGGCATCGTTGCCGCGACCTTCGAGCAAACGCAGGTAAGCCATGGCGTTCTTGATTTCTGCACGCTCGAAGAAGCGTTGCCCGCCATAAATTCGGTACGGAATGCGCTCGCGCAGCAAGGCTTCTTCCAGAACGCGCGATTGGGCGTTGGAGCGGTACAGAATTGCGATATCGCTGCGAGACAGGCCGGTTTTCAGCGCACTTTCGATGGTTTCCACAACATAGCGAGCTTCGTCGTGCTCGTTGAAAGCGGCATACAGGTTGATCGCTTCGCCGTCACCGCCATCGGTCCACAGTTCTTTACCCAAGCGTCCGGTGTTGTTGGCGATCAGGGCGTTGGCGGCTTTCAGGATGCCGGCAGTGGAGCGGTAGTTCTGCTCCAGGCGAATGGTCTCGGCGTCCGGGAAATCTTCGGAGTACTGGTAGATGTTTTCGATTTTCGCGCCACGCCAGCCGTAGATCGACTGGTCGTCGTCACCGACCACCATCAGGCTGTCGCCACCTTTGGCCAGCAGGCGCAACCAGGCGTACTGCACGGCGTTGGTGTCCTGGAACTCATCCACCAGAATGTGCCGGAAGCGCTTCTGATAATGCGCCAGCAGGCCCGGGTGGTCGCGCCACAGGTCGAGGGCACGCAGCAGCAGTTCGGAGAAGTCGATCACGCCCGCGCGCAGGCAGGCGGCCTCGTAGGCTTCATAAATGCCGCGCATGGTCGCCAGGAACAGGTCGCCGCTGGCTTGAATGTGTTGCGGGCGCAGACCTTCGTCCTTTTGCCCGTTGATGAACCACTGTGCCTGGCGGGCCGGCCAGCGTTGTTCATCGAGGCCAAGCTCGCGGATCACCCGCTTGACCAGCCGTTGCTGGTCGTCACTGTCGAGAATCTGGAAAGTCTGGCTCAGGCCGGCTTCCTGCCAGTGCGCCCGCAGCAAGCGGTGCGCCAGGCCGTGGAAGGTACCGACCCACATACCGGCCGGGTTGATACCCATCAACTGCTCGATGCGATGGCGCATCTCGGCAGCGGCCTTGTTGGTGAAGGTCACCGACAGGACGGAGTGGGGCGAGGCGTTTTCGACCTGGATCAACCAGGCGATACGGTGCACCAGCACTCGGGTTTTACCGGAGCCAGCACCGGCCAGGACCAACTGACGACCCACGGGGGCCGCTACGGCCTGCCGTTGGGCATCGTTGAGGGAGTTCAGCAAAAGGGAGAGATCATCGCGCATCGGGGCATTCTAGGGGGCGGCGTCACACCGGGCAAACACCGCTTTGCTTTAATCGATGAATGTCAGGTGAATGACGACCGGTCGGTCATCGCCTGCAGGCGTTGCCGGGCGTGCTCGTGCTGTTTTCAGGCCGGCATCGGCGGCCAAAAGTTTTGGCGAATATTTGATCAGTAGCAGTTTGGTCCACGGGCTTGCTTGTGTATGCTCCGTCGACGTTTCGGGCTCATGCTCATTAATATAAGAACAAGAACATCGCCTATGACCCTCAGCTCTGACCTGTCGGGCCCTACTGTGGAGCCCCGGGTTATCCGCAAACTGTACGCCATGGAAATGGCGGTCGAGCGCACGCGCCTGCTGTATCAAGGTTCTTTGCTACCCACGTTGTTCATGCTGATCAATGGCCTGGTGTGTGCCGGATTGCTCTGGAGTCCACAGCGCCACTTCCTGGTGAGTGTCTGGCTGATCTGGTTGTTATCACTGGTGGCATTGCGAGTGATTCAGGTCGCCGCCTTTGATTCGGCGATTCCTGATCGTCAGGCCCATCCGGTCTGGGGCCGCATGTTTCTGCTGGGCTCGGGGCTTACCGGGCTGACTTTGGCCGGCGCGGGTATTGCCCTGGCGCCCGCTGACAATTTCATTCAGCAAGCCTGGGTGTTCGGTCTGATCGGTGCCGCTGCACTTTCGGCCAGTGTTGCCTACGCGGTCAGCCTGCCGGCCTTCCTGTCTTTTACCTTGCCCTGCCTGCTGCCCGCCATTGCCTATATGTTTTGGTTGGCGGACGAACAACAGCAGGGTTGGGGGTGGTTCGGCCTGATCCTGCTGGGCGCGTTGAGTGTGGTTGCCTGGCAGGTCAATCGCTTGATCGATCGCGGCCTGTTGCGGCGCTTTCAGAATCAGGCGCTGATCGAGCATCTGCAGCAGGCCCAAAGCAGCAGTGAGCAACTCAACAACAAACTCGCCAGTGAGATTGACCAGCGCCGTCGCGCCGAAGACGAACTGCGGCAGATTCAGATCGAACTGGAAAGCCGCGTTGCCCAGCGCAGCCTGGAACTGGATGCCGCCAACCAGGCCCTGAGCAAGAGCGAGGCGCGTCTGGCGCTGGCGCTCAAAGCCAGCGAGCTGGGGCTGTGGGACTGGAACCTGCAGACCGATGAAGTGCATCACAGCCACATCCAGGAATTATTTGGCCTGGAACCTGAGTATGTGACAGCGATGCTGCGCCATCTCAAGCCCCGCCTGCACCCCGAAGATGTACCGGTGCTACGCCGGGCAATGATCGATCATTTGAAAGGGCGCACCGAGGACTACCAGGTCGAATACCGCGTGCGTCATCGCGATGGCCGCTGGGTGTGGATCGAGGACCGCGGCCGGGCCGTCGAACGCAGCAAGAATGGCCGGGTGACCCGCATGGTCGGCACCCGTCGAGACATCAGCGTCGGCAAGGCGCTGGAAGAGCAGCAGCAACTGGCGGCGACGGTATTCGAGGCGGCCAGCGAAGGCATAGTCATTTTCGACCCGGATTACGCATTGATAGCAGTCAACCAGGCTTTCTGTCGCGTGACCGGCTATGACATCGGGGAACTGCTCGGGCGTAATGTGGCCGAGTTGCCTTGCAGCCGGGATGCCCGCCGGCACTACGCAGCGATTCATCAAACGTTGGAGCAACATGGCAGCTGGCAAGGCGAACTGGTGGAAACCCGCAAGAATGGCGAGATGTATCCGCAATGGTTGCACCTGAGTGCTGTGCGTGATTCCCGGGGAAATGTCAGCCACGTTGTCGGCTTCTTCGCCGATCTGTCGGCGCGACGCGAATCCGAAGAGCGCATGCGTTATCTGACCCATTACGACGAACTGACCGGCCTGGCCAATCGCTCCCTGTTTCGCGAGCGCCTGAACGAAGCACACCAGCGCGTGCGCCAGGGTGGTTATCGCAGCCTGGCGCTGCTGCACATCAATCTGGATCGTTTCAAACTGCTCAACGACAGCCTCGGCCACGATATCGCCGACCGGTTATTGCAGAAAATGGCCCGGCGGTTGGTGAACGCGCTGCCGGAGGCGGACACCATCGCTCGTCTTTCCGGCGACGAGTTTGCGGTGTTGTTCAACGCCTACGGCAACCTGTCCAGTCTGGCGCGGGTGGCGACCCGATTGGCAGCCAAGTTGCGCGTGCCGGTGACGGTCGACGGGCATGAGCTGGTGATCAGCGTGTCGATGGGCATCAGCCTGTTGCCGGACAACGCCCGGGAAATTTCCGCATTGGTCAGTCAGTCGAACATGGCCATGCAGCACGCCAAACACTTGGGCGGCAATAATTTCCAGTTTTATACCGACAGCCTGCAAGCCAGCACGCTGGAGCGGTTACAGCTGGAAAACCACCTGCGCAAAGCCGTCGAAGAAAAGCAGCTCAAGGTGTTCTACCAACCGAAGTTATGTCTGGCCACCGGTCGGCTGAATGCTGCCGAAGCCTTGGTGCGCTGGGATCACCCGACCATGGGGCAGGTGCCACCGGGGGACTTTATCGGCTTGGCCGAGGAAACCGGGTTGATCGGCCCGATCGGTGAGTTCGTGCTGCGCCAGGCCTGCTGGCAAGCCTGTGAATGGCAACGCCAGGGCCTGGAGCCGATTCGGGTTTCGGTCAATCTGTCAGTCCATCAATTGCGTCAGGGCAAGCTGGTCAGCCTGGTGCGTCAGGTTCTGGAGGAAACCGGGTTGGCGCCGCACCTGCTGGAGCTGGAGTTGACCGAAAGCCAGTTGCTGGACAGCGTCGAGCATATCATCGCGACCTTCCAGCAATTGCGTGATCTTGGAGTGCAGCTGGCGATTGACGATTTCGGCACTGGTTACTCATCCTTGAGTTACCTCAAGCGTATTCCAGTGGACTACGTGAAGATCGATCAGGCGTTTATCCGCGGGCTGGGGGAGGGCACGGAGGATGCGGCCATCACCCGGGCGATCATTGCCATGGCCCATGGTCTGTCGTTGAAGGTCGTGGCTGAAGGGGTGGAGCGGCAGGAGCAGCTTGAAATCCTGCGCGGTGAACGCTGTGACGAAGTGCAGGGCTACCTGATCAGCCGGCCGATCGAGGCGCAAGGTTTGGCGCAGCTGCTTAAGGATCAACACCAGGTGAATGAGGGCGCAGGTCGAAACTGATCTTGCGCCAGACGCGGTGACAGCCGAGCGGGAGCCACAGCACCACGCCTGATCTGAATGGGCTGGCGTTGAACTCATGCGCGGATAATGCGTTTTTAGCGCTACATGAGACGCACGCACCTGTAATCGAGGGATCTGGTTACGCATTGAGCAGGCAAAAAGCCGATTCATGTAGTATAACTACAAGCATGCTACATCCCCGGCGCCTGCCCACCACAAAGAGTCCAGCCCTTTGAATCTGCTGCAACACATCGCCCAGTCTCGACACCTGTTACGCAAGTCGGAGCTCAAGGTCGCCGACCATGTGCTGCTCGATCCTGCGGCCGTGATGCACAGCTCCATGGCCGACCTGGCCCACAGCGTGGGTATCAGTGAGCCGACCATCGTGCGTTTCTGCCGTGCCATTGGTTGTTCCGGGTTCCAGGACTTGAAGCTGAAACTGGCCCAGAGCCTGGCAGCGGGTGCGAGCTTCGGGCAGTTCGCAATCCATGAAGACGATTCGGTCGCTGACTACAGCCTGAAAATCTTCGACACTACTTTGCATACGCTGATGGAGGTTCGCGAGAAGCTCGATCCGGTGGAATTGCAGAGGGCTGTGACGCTGATGTCCCAGGCCCAGCGTGTCGAGTTCTACGGTTTCGGCGCCTCGGGTGCCGTCGCGGCGGACGCCCAGCACAAGTTTTTCCGTCTGCTGCTGACTGCGGCGGCGTATTCCGACCCGCACATGCAGGCGATGTCGGCGGTGACGTTGAAACCGAGCGATGTGGCAATCTGCATTTCCCAGTCCGGGCGTTCCAAGGACCTGTTGATCACGGCCAACCTGGTGCGTGAGAGCGGCGCCTCATTGATCACCCTGTGCCCAAGCCAGACACCATTGGCCGAACTGTCGACGGTTAACCTGGCAATCGATGTGCATGAAGACACTGAAATTTATACACCGCTGACTTCGCGTATCGCCCACCTGGTGGTGATCGACGTGTTGGCAATGGGTGTGGCCATGGCCCGTGGGCCGAGCCTGGTCAATCACCTCAAGAGCGTCAAGCGCAGCCTGCGCAGCTTGCGGTTGTCGCCCAAGTCGGTGAAGGCGCTGGACGACTGACCTGTGGCGAGGGGGCTCGGCGTTCCGACAAGCCCCCTCGCCACAGGGCACCCAACAATTGTTCATCGCTTTGTAACCATCGAGCCGCCAAACCGTCATCCCCCGCGCCTATCTTGAAACTCCCGTACTCGTCTTGGGAGACTCGAAATGGCCCTGCCTTACGAAGAACGCAACAGCGCAGTCAAAACCCGCCGCCAGCAAGAAGATCAGCGCCGCATGGAGTTTCGCCGCGCTATCGAAGATCGCTGCGAACGCCGGCAGCTTCTGGCCGAAATCGGTGAATTTCCCGAAGGTCTGGAGCTCAATTTCTGGCAGGCAACCCCCGTGACTTCCCGTCGAAACGCTCTACCAGCGCGCTGATCTGAATACGTTCGCTACGGATGAACGCAAGGAATGCGTGAGCCACCGGTGACAGGCGTTTCGCCTTGGCCTGCACCAGGCACCAGCTGCGATACAACGGCAGCTCTTCAATCGGTAGTTCGATCAGCCCACCAGTTGCCAACTCAAGGTTCAGGGCGTGACGCGTCAACAGCGCAACGCCCAGACCCGCCAGTACACACTCGCGTTGAGCTTCGGCAGACGAGACTTCCTGGGTCTGATTGAAGTGCACGCGCTTTTCTTTGAAATACTCTTCGCAGGCCATGCGCGTCCCGGAGCCGTGTTCGCGTAACAGCAGCGTGTAAGGCTCCAGATCCTGCAGGCGCAAGGGGCCCGCATGGCACAACGGGTGATCCGGTGGCGCAACGGCGACAATCGGATTATTCAGAAACGGCAGGAATTCCAGCCCCATGTCCTGCGGCACCATGGACATGATCACCAGGTCATCGCGGTTGTCCGATAGGCGCCGGATCACCTGCCCGCGATTGACCACCGTCAGTTGCAGGTTAACTTCCGGATGCTGGCGTTTGAACGCGGCAAACAGGTGTGGCACGAAGTACTTGGCGCTCGACTCCACGGCCAGTTTCAACTGCCCCTGCAGCGAGCCCTGCATGTCCGATAGCTGCATATCGAGGTTTTCCAGGCGCCCGAAAATGTCACGACTGGCCCGCTGTAACGCTTCAGCCGCTTCGGTCATGTAGAGTTTTTTGCCCACGTAATCGAACAAAGGTTGCCCAACCAGCTCCTCAAGTTGACGAATCTGCAGGCTGACAGCGGGTTGTGTGAGTGACATTTCGTCGGCTGCCCGACTGTAGGAACGCAAATCGCAGACTTCGTTGAAAATCTGAAGTTGCCGTAAAGTCATACGCATCAATGACTTACGCATTATTCGATCACTCCCGACACTGGCTGATGGGTCAACTATAAGTCTTTACTTATGCATGACCCAATTTTTATTCATTTTTGTTAATCCCTTGTGAGCGCTAGTGTGGCGCAGCGACTAAATTGAAACATTTGGTCACGCGTCGACCTGGGTCTAGCAGGTCGTGGGTACCACCGGCTCAAGGGAAACTCCAAGTGATAACAAAGATCCTGATCGCCAACCGTGGTGAGATTGCCGTACGAATCGTACGTGCCTGTGCCGAAATGGGCATTCGCTCGGTCGCGATCTATTCCGACGCCGACCGTCACGCCCTGCACGTTAAACGTGCGGATGAGGCCCACAGCATTGGTGCCGAGCCTTTGGCAGGCTACCTGAACCCGCGCAAGCTGGTGAACCTGGCTGTGGAAACCGGTTGCGACGCACTGCACCCCGGCTATGGCTTCCTTTCGGAAAACGCCGAACTGGCGGAGATCTGCGCCGAACGGGGGATCAAGTTCATTGGGCCGTCGGCCGAGGTCATTCGCCGCATGGGCGACAAGACTGAAGCCCGTCGCAGCATGATCAAGGCCGGTGTGCCGGTAACCCCAGGCACCGAAGGCAATGTCTCCGGCATTGAAGAAGCCCTGACCGAAGGCGATCGCATCGGTTACCCGGTGATGCTCAAGGCCACCTCCGGTGGTGGCGGTCGCGGCATTCGTCGCTGCAACAGTCGCGAAGAGCTGGAACAGGCTTTCCCTCGAGTGATTTCCGAGGCCACCAAGGCCTTCGGTTCGGCGGAAGTGTTCCTGGAAAAGTGCATCGTCAATCCCAAGCATATCGAAGCACAGATTCTCGGTGACAGCTTTGGCAACGTGGTGCACCTGTTCGAGCGTGACTGCTCGATCCAGCGCCGTAACCAGAAGCTGATCGAAATCGCCCCGAGCCCGCAGCTGACCCCGGAACAGCGCGCCTACATCGGCGACCTGTCGGTGCGTGCGGCCAAGGCCGTGGGCTACGAGAACGCCGGCACCGTGGAGTTCCTGCTCGCCGAAGGCGAAGTGTACTTCATGGAAATGAACACCCGGGTGCAGGTGGAACACACCATCACCGAAGAAATCACCGGTATCGACATTGTCCGTGAGCAGATTCGCATCGCCTCCGGCCTGCCACTCTCGGTGAAGCAGGAAGACATCCACCACCGTGGTTTTGCCCTGCAGTTCCGGATCAACGCCGAAGACCCGAAAAACAACTTCCTGCCGAGCTTCGGCAAGATCACTCGCTACTACGCCCCCGGCGGCCCTGGCGTGCGTACCGATACAGCGATCTACACCGGCTACACCATTCCGCCGTTCTACGATTCCATGTGCCTGAAGCTGGTGGTGTGGGCGTTGACCTGGGAAGAGGCGATGGACCGTGGCTTGCGTGCCCTGGACGACATGCGTCTGCAAGGGGTCAAGACCACCGCCGCGTACTACCAGGAAATCCTGCGTAACCCGGAATTCCGTAGTGGCCAGTTCAACACCAGCTTCGTAGAAAGCCACCCTGAACTGACCAACTACTCGATCAAGCGCAAACCCGAAGAGCTGGCCCTGGCCATCGCCGCCGCCATCGCCGCCCACGCAGGCCTGTGAGGAATATAACAATGAGCAAAAAAATCTACGTAACCGACACTATCCTGCGCGACGCCCACCAATCGCTGCTCGCCACCCGCATGCGCACCGAAGACATGCTGCCTATCTGCGACAAGCTCGACAAAGTCGGCTACTGGTCGCTGGAATGCTGGGGCGGCGCGACGTTCGACGCCTGCGTACGTTTCCTGAAAGAAGATCCGTGGGAGCGTCTGCGCCAACTGCGCGCAGCGCTGCCTAACACCCGTCTGCAAATGCTCCTGCGCGGCCAGAACCTGCTGGGCTATCGCCATTACAGCGACGACGTGGTCAAGGCCTTCGTCGCCAAGGCTGCCGTCAACGGCATCGACGTGTTCCGCATCTTCGATGCCATGAACGACGTGCGTAACCTGCGCGTAGCCATCGAAGCGGTGAAAGCCGCCGGCAAGCACGCCCAGGGCACCATTGCCTACACCACCAGCCCGGTGCACACCATCGACGCGTTCGTGGCCCAAGCCAAGCAAATGGAAGCCATGGGTTGCGACTCGGTGGCAATCAAGGACATGGCAGGCCTGCTGACCCCGTACGCCACCGGCGAACTGGTTCGGGCGTTGAAAGCCGAACAGTCGCTGCCAGTGTTCATTCACTCCCATGACACCGCCGGTCTGGCGACCATGTGCCAGCTCAAGGCCATCGAAAACGGCGCCGATCACATCGACACCGCGATCTCCAGCTTCGCCTCGGGTACCAGCCACCCTGGCACCGAGTCGATGGTTGCTGCGCTCAAGGGCACCGAGTTCGACACCGGCCTGAACCTGGAGCTGCTGCAAGAGATCGGCCTGTACTTCTACGCCGTGCGCAAGAAGTACCACCAGTTCGAAAGCGAGTTCACCGCAGTCGACACCCGCGTTCAAGTCAACCAGGTACCGGGTGGGATGATTTCCAACCTGGCCAACCAGTTGAAAGAGCAGGGTGCTCTCAATCGCATGAGCGAAGTGCTGGCAGAAATTCCACGGGTTCGTGAAGACCTCGGCTTCCCGCCGCTGGTAACCCCGACCTCGCAGATCGTCGGCACCCAGGCGTTCTTCAACGTGCTGGCTGGTGAGCGCTACAAGACCATCACCAACGAAGTGAAGCTTTACCTGCAGGGCGGCTACGGCAAGGCCCCGGCCCCGGTGAACGAGCAACTGCGCCGCCAGGCCATCGGCAGCGAAGAAGTGATCGACGTGCGTCCTGCGGACCTGCTCAAGCCGGAAATGGCCAAGCTGCGCGCCGACATCGGTGCCCTGGCCAAGTCTGAAGAAGACGTGTTGACCTACGCCATGTTCCCGGACATCGGTCGCAAGTTCCTCGAAGAGCGTGCTGCCGGCACCCTGACCCCTGAAGTGTTGCTGCCGATTCCGGAAGCAGGCGGCGTGGCCTCGGCCGGCGGCGAAGGCGTACCGACCGAGTTCGTCATCGACGTCCACGGTGAAACTTACCGCGTCGACATCACTGGTGTAGGCGTCAAGGCTGAAGGCAAGCGTCACTTCTACCTGTCCATCGATGGCATGCCGGAAGAAGTGGTGTTCGAGCCACTCAACGAATTCGTCGGCGGTGGCAGCAGTAAGCGCAAGCAAGCCACTGCACCGGGCCACGTCAGCACCACCATGCCGGGCAACATCGTCGACGTGCTGGTCAAGGAAGGCGACACCGTGAAAGCCGGCCAGGCCGTGCTGATCACCGAAGCGATGAAGATGGAAACCGAAGTTCAATCGGCCATCGCCGGCAAAGTCACCGCCATCCATGTGGCCAAGGGCGACCGGGTCAACCCGGGCGAGATCCTGATCGAGATCGAAGGCTGATTTAACAGCCTCGATACAAACGCTTTATACCTCGGGGGAGCATGTGCTCCCCTTTTTTTGTCCGCAATTTGAGAGGCCTTAGCCCCGGCACTCCACCAACCCTTTTACCTGCCCCGACGCCGTCTGGTTCTCATCACTCAACCAGTGCTCGAACCCCGCGCCGATTGCCGGCCATTCCGAGTCGAGAATCGAGTACCACGCCGTGTCGCGATTCTTGCCCTTGACCACCATGTGCTGGCGGAACACGCCTTCAAAACTGAAGCCCAGGCGCTCGGCCGCGTATTTGGAGCGGGCGTTGTCGTTGTTGCATTTCCATTCCAGGCGACGGTAACCCAGGGCAAAGGATTCTTTAGCCAGCAGGTAAACCGCCTCGGTACTCTTCGGCGAGCGCTGCATTGGCGCGCCAAAGGTGACGTGGCCGATTTCGATACGGCCCTGGGCCGGAACGATCGACATCAGGCTGAGAATGCCTTGGACTTCGCCCGTCGCTTTGTCGATCACGCTGAAGAAGTACGGATCACTGTTAGCGGCATGATTGTTCAGCCAATCGTGGAACGCACTGCGCTCGGGGAATGGGCCGTACGGCAAGTAATCCCATAGCTTCGGGTCGGCGCCAGGGCCTTGCAGGGCGTTGAACAAGCCGTCGCCGTGGCGCGCCGGGTCGAGTTTTTCCAGGCGGATGAAACGGCCTTCGATTAGCTGAGTCGCGGGGGCCGGGGCGCCTTTCCAGTCGGCGGGTGAAGTCGTCATGCTGTTCTCCTTGAACCTTAAATGGCTTTGCGAAACTGGATGAAACCGGGGCGCTCGGCGATGCGTTCATAGAGCTGGATCGCGGTAGCGTTGGTTTCGTGGGTCAGCCAATGCACCTTACAGCAACCGTCTGCCTTGGCCGTGGAGTAGACGAACTCAATCAGTTGCCGGCCGACGCCGGTGCCCCGTGTTTCAGGTGTCACCAGCAGGTCCTGCAGGTAGCAGGAGTTCTCGATGCTCCAGTTCGAACGATGGTAGATGAAATGCACCATGCCCACGGCTTTGCCGTCTGCCCAGGCGAGGGCTGCGTGGGTCGGTTCGTTAGGGTCGAGCATGCGCTGCCAGGTGCTTTGGGTGACGGCTTGCGGCAGATCGGTGTTGTAGAAGCGCAGGTACGCCTGCCACAACGGCAGCCAGGCGGCGTAATCGTCGGCGCTGACCTGGCGGATTTCGATCTGAGTCATGTTCATTCCTTGGGCATCAGGTGGGCTACTGCCTGGTCGCGGGCATCAGGGCTGGCACTGAGCCCTTCGCGCACGCCGGCGATGTCTGCACTATTGCGGTTCTGACCGAGTTTGCGTTTGCCTTCCAGGCGCTGGATCGGCAGGGCAAAACCGACGATGGCCTTGAGCATGCCATCGATGTAATCGGCGGGGGCGTCGGCGACTTTCCATGGGCGGGCCTGACCGGCCTCATGACGATCAGTCAGGCTGCTGACCAGATGGAGCAGGCGCTGGGCGTCGGTAAACACTTCGGCAGTGCCATATGCGTGTACCGCGACGTAGTTCCAGGTCGGCACTACTTTGCCGTGCTCGGCCTTGCTCGGATAGAACCCGGGGCTCACGTAAGCGTCCGCTCCGGCAAATATCACCAGCGCCTCGGCACCGTTCTGCAACTCCTTCCATTGCGGGTTAGCTTTGGCGAAGTGACCGTAGAGGGTGCCGTTCGGGCCTTGTTCGGTGTTCAGCAGTAACGGCAAGTGGCTGGCCTGCAGGCCTTGTTCACCATGGGTGACCAGCATGGCAAGGCGGGTGCAGTGGATCTGCTGCTGCAGTTCCTGTAAGTCGTCGATGGCAAAAGCTCTGGGTAAGTACATGGAAAGTTTTCCTTGGAGAATGTCTGCATCCTAGGCAGGCTATTGGTCTGTTGTAAGAGCCATTAATGACCAATTTCATAGGTCCATTACCATGTCGGACGTGCCGCTTTCGCTATCCTTCAACCCTGCGGGCATTGAACTTGATCGCCGTCAGGGGCTGAGCCGCCAGCTTTATCAGGCGCTGCGCCTTCGCGTCCTCGACGGTCGATTGGCCAGCGGTACGCGTCTTCCCGCCAGTCGTGACCTGGCAGCGGCGTTAGCGATTTCGCGCAATAGCGTAGTGCGGGCCTACGACCAGCTGTATGCCGAAGGCTTCATTGAGGGGCGAGTCGGTGACGGTACTTATGTGGCGCAGTTGCCTCAGGCGGCACTGTCGGCAAAAAAATTATCCACAAAAGTATCCACAGGGTTTTCAACAGGCTTACCCACAGCCTTATCCACAAATTGGTCCGATTTACCTGTGGATCCATCCAGCAAAGTTATCCACAGTGATGCGTTGACTCGCGTCGAAAAGAACCATTTGGCCATGCCCCCAAGTGGTCCGCCCCGTGCATTTCGAGTCGGTGTTCCGGCTTTTGATCTATTCCCTTTTGAGGTCTGGGCCAAGCTGAACGCGGCTTTCTGGCGCAAACCGGATTTGCAGCAACTGTGTTACGGCGATCCGGCCGGCGATGCGCGGCTGCGTGGAATGATTGCCGCCTACTTGCGCAGTTCCCGTGGCATGCAATGCACCGCTGAGCAAATTGTGATCACCAGTGGCGCGCAGCAGGGGATTAGCCTTTGTGCACAGTTGTTGGTGGAGCCGGGCGCTGGGGTGGCGATTGAAAATCCCGGGTATCGGGCAGCCGCTCATGCCTTCGCCGTTGCCGGGGCGCGTTTGCATGGGGTGGCGGTGGACGGCGAGGGTATCGACTGTGGTGAGCTGGCGAGGCTCGGTGATTGCCGGCTGGCGTATGTTACGCCGTCACACCAGTACCCCGCAGGCGTGGTCATGAGCCTCGCTCGGCGCCTGGAGCTGCTGGCCTGGGCCGAGCGTAGCCAGGGCTGGATAGTCGAGGATGATTACGATGGCGAGTACCGCTACAGCGGTGCGCCTCTGGCACCTCTGGCGGCGTTGGACCGGCAAGGACGGGTACTTTACGTGGGCACCTTCGGCAAAGTGGCGTTTCCGGCATTACGCCTGGGATATCTGGTGTTGCCTATGGGGCTGGTGGACGCGTTTTCCCGGCGCCGTGCCGTGGACGTACGTCACTCCGAGGTCAGCACCCAGGCGGTGATGGCCGAGTTCATGGCGGCCGGGCATTTCCAGCGGCACGTGCGGCGCATGCGCCGCGCGGCCCTGAGCCGACGCAACACCTTGCTGGCCGGTTGGCCGAAGGATATTCCCGGTGTGGGCAGCCTGCCGACTGTCGCGGCAGGGCTGCATATGACGGTGCCTGTCGAGTCCTGGGCCCGCGAGCAGGAGCTGATCGAGAAAGCTGCGAGTGTCGATGTCGAGATCAATGCCCTCAGCAGTTATTGGCTGCCGGATTCACAAACCCCGATGGACCTGCGAGCAGGACTGGTCCTGGGGTTTGCGGCAGTGCCTGAAGCCGCGATCAGCGAAGCGCTTGGTCGTCTTCAAAACGTGTGGCGCTGACGATCAATCGCCAGGATTTTTTTATTGCCTGTGGGAGCGAGCTTGCTCGCGCCACAGGTTTTGTGTTCTGTCAGCTCAACTCGCCGCAAAGGTCGAGCTCAACGAGTCGGCGGACTTCTTGCGTTTCAAGCCCTGCACCCAGCAGCGCATGCAGCTTGCCGAACGCGGCCTCACGGGTCATCCCGCCGCCGGACAATACGCCAACGCCACGCAAACGGCTGCCAGCCTCGTACACGTCCAGCTTGACGCCGCCTTCATGGCACTGCGTTACCGCGACCACGACCACGCCGTTGTCCCGCGCACGGCCGAGGCTGGCGAGGAACTCAGGGTTGTCACTGGGTCCGGTGCCACTGCCGTAGCACTCGAGAACCAGGCCTTGAATGCCGCTGTTGATCAAGCCATTCACAACCTCGGAACCGACACCGGGAAACAGTGGCAGCACGGCAACATTCGCCAACTGCCGTGGCTGGTTGTAACTCAGTGCGGCGGGAGTCGAAATCGCCTTCTCGCCACCACCCTGACGCGCCAGACGCTTGAACGGATGCCGGCCAAAACTGCGTACTTTCGCGCAGCGCGTCGGATCCAGCAGCTCCCCGTGGAAGTACAGGTGTACGCCCGGCGCCAGGCCCTGGCCCAAGGCAACCAGCGCGCCGCTGAGGTTTTCCCAGGCATCACTGTCAGTTGCGCCGGCCGGAAGCATTGAGCCGGTGAAGCACACGCGGGCCTGCATGCCCAACAACTGAAAACTCATGGCCGCGGCGCTATAGGCCAGGGTATCGGTGCCATGCAGGATCAGTACGCTGTCGCAACCTTGCACATCGACGGCGTCGACTACGGCTTCGCGCAGTTGCTGCCAGTAGGTCGGGGTCATGTTGGCGCTGTCGATCAGTGGCGACATCTCGCGAAAGCGCCACTGTGGCACCACCAATTGCGGTTGGCTGTGCAGGTAGTCTCGCATCCGCGCTTCGAAACCGGACGCCGGGGCCAGCCCGTGGGCGCTGGCCTGCATGCCGATGGTGCCACCGGTGTAGAGCACCATGACGTGCTGAGCGGCAGGGTAGGTCGACGAATTCATGGAGGTTCTCCGAGAACAATGACGTCCTGTGGGAGCGAGCAGGCTCGCTCCCACAAGGGATTGCGCACTTTAACCGATCAGCGTTGCGCTGCGGTCACGCCTTGTTGCTCGGCCTGAGCTTGAGCAGCGGCAGGCGGATTGGCCGGCCATGCCTGGCGATCGAGATCCAGATCGGGGAATTTGCTCGAATCGAACACCGGCGTCTTGATCCCGGCAGCGCGCTGGTCATCGTAGTCACGCAGGATGCGCATACCGACCTTGAACAGCAGGAACAGGGCGATCAGGTTGACGAACGCGAGCATGGTCATGGTGATGTCGGCAAAGGCGAACACGGTACCGAGGTTTTCGATGGCACCCCAGAAGATCAGCATCAGTACCAGCGCACGGTAACCCATCAATGCCTTGCGGTTTTCACCGATCATAAAGCGCAGGTTGCTCTCGCCCAGGTAGTAGTTGTAGAGGATCGAGGTGAACACGAACAATGCCAGCGCCACGGAAATGAACATCCGGCCCCAGTCACCGACCACGGCGGCCAGGGAGTTCTGGGTCAGCGCGATGCCGTCACCTTCGAAGCCTGGGGTGTAGAAGCCCGACAGCAGGATCAGCAGCGCGGTGCAGGTGCAGATCACGAAGGTGTCGAGGAACACGCTGAACGCCTGCACCACACCTTGGGCTACCGGATGCTCGACCGACGCGACGGCGGCCACGTTTGGCGCACTGCCGAGACCGGCTTCGTTGGCGAACACGCCGCGCTTCACGCCCATGACGATTGCAGTGCCGATCAGGCCGCCGAAGGCTTGGTCCAGACCGAACGCGCTTTTGACAATGGTCATCAGCATGCCCGGCACCTGGTCGAATTGCAGCACGATCACGTAGATGGTCACGCCGATATACGCCAGTGTTTTCACCGGCACCAGCAGGTCGGCGACCTTGGCGATGCGTTTGATCCCGCCGATGAACACCAGGCCCAGCAGTGCAGCCAGACCGATGCCGGTCCAAGTGGTGTCGAAGCCGAATGCATTGTTCAGCGAATGGGTCACGGCATGGGCTTGCAAGCCGTTGAAGGCGAAGCCGAAGGTCACCAGCAGGAGGAACGCCATGACCATGCCCAGCCAGCGTTTTTGCAGGCCGTGCTGGATGTAATAGGACGGGCCGCCACGGAACTGGCCTTCGGAATCACAGCGCTTGTAGAGCTGGCCGAGGGAGCATTCGAAGAAGCTGCTGGACATGCCGACCAGCGCGGTTACCCACATCCAGAACACTGCACCGGGGCCGCCGAGGGTTACGGCGATGCCGACACCGGCGATGTTACCCGCTCCAACTCGGCCGGCCAGGCTGAGCATCAAGGCCTGGAACGAACTGAGTTGCCCGGCGCTGCTTTTGAGGCTGTCGCCGAAAACCGTGAACATGTGGAAGAAGTGACGCAGTTGAACGAAACGCGAGCGGATCGTGAAGTAGCTACCGAGCCCGACAATGAGCACGATCAGTACTTTCCCTGAGAGGAAGTCGTTGATGACTTCGAGCATGGAGTATTCCTCGCTGTTTTTTGTGTAGGCAATGTTGGCCGGACAGACACATCGAGTTACTTCCGCTTGCGCTCGGCGCAAACGGCGGGTCGATGTTCGTCCCGGCTTCATATCGCGGGTTTGTTATTAGTTCGGGTTTCGCATGTGACTGGTCTCGCTACCGCCGACCGCTCACGCGAAGAGGGGCGGCACTATACCGATGAGCGTACCGTTCGTCTGCCCTATTGTGGTGCGTCAGGTTTTGCTTGCAGAAAAAAATCAAAAAAAAGGGCCTGCAGAGCGATCTCCAGGCCCTCAAAAGGTGAGAGGTGTCTAGTCCCTCGACCTGGTGAGCGGTGCTACAAGTAACGTGTCAGGTTATGCCTTCAGGGGCACCAGACGCGGAGCAATCATGTTTTCCGGGCGCAGGATGTCGGCGAGCATGGCTTCGTCGAGCAGACCTTCTTCGCGCACCAGTTCCAGTACGCCGCGGCCGCTTTCAAGGGCGATACCGGCGATACGGGTGGCATTTTTGTAGCCGATGTATGGGTTCAGTGCGGTGACCAGGCCGATCGAGTGCTCGACCAGTTCACGGCAGCGGGCTTCGTTGGCGGTGATGCCGACGATGCAGTGCTCGCGCAGCATGTCCATGGCGCGTTGCAGCAGGCGGATCGAGTCGAAGATCTTGAAAGCGATCAGCGGCTCCATCACGTTCAGTTGCAGCTGGCCGCCTTCGGCCGCCATGGTCAGCGCCAGGTCGTTACCGATGACCTGGAATGCAACCTGGTTCACGGCTTCCGGGATAACCGGGTTGACCTTGCCGGGCATGATCGAGCTACCTGGCTGACGCGCTGGCAGGTTGATTTCGTTGATGCCGGTGCGTGGGCCGCTGGACAGCAGGCGCAAGTCGTTGCAGATCTTCGACAGCTTGACTGCAGTGCGCTTGAGCATCCCGGAGAACAGCACGAAGGCGCCCATGTCGGAGGTGGCTTCGATCAGGTCGGCCGCTGGCACCAGCGGTTGACCGCTGATCAGCGCCAGACGCTGTACCGCCAGCGCCTGATAACGCGGGTCGGCGTTGATGCCGGTACCGATCGCGGTGCCGCCCAGGTTCACTTCAGTCAGCAGTTCCGGGGCCAGCGTCTTCAGACGGGCCAGGTCTTCGCCCATGGTGGTGGCGAAGGCACGGAATTCCTGACCGAGGGTCATCGGCACGGCATCTTGCAGTTGGGTACGGCCCATTTTCAGGACGTGATCGAATTCTTTACCCTTGGCCGCGAACGCCTGAATCAGGCTGTCGAGGCTGGCGAGCAGGGTGTCGTGACCCAACAGCAGACCCAGGCGGATGGCCGTCGGGTAGGCGTCGTTGGTCGACTGCGCCATGTTCACGTCATCGTTCGGGTGCAGGTACTGGTACTCGCCTTTCTGGTGACCCATGGTCTCCAGTGCGATGTTGGCGATCACTTCGTTGGCATTCATGTTGGTCGAAGTGCCAGCGCCGCCTTGAATCATGTCCACCACGAATTCTTCGTGGAAGTCGCCGCGGATCAGACGTGCACAGGCTTCGCTGATGGCAGCGTGCTTGGCTTCGCTCAGGTGACCCAGCTCACGGTTGGCGTCAGCGGCGGCCTGTTTAACCATGGCCAGACCGACAACCAGTTTCGGGTAGTGCGAGATCGGAACGCCCGAGAGGCGGAAGTTATTCACCGCTCGCAGGGTCTGGATACCGTAATACGCTTGCGCAGGTACTTCGAGTGCGCCAAGCAGGTCATTTTCTGTGCGGAATGATGCAGCGGAGGACATGATAGAAATCATCTCAATATGGACCCGGTCTGTGCCGGAACGCTGTGAATGCTAGGCTTGTGCAGAATTTTGGGCCAATGCTGTTAAACACTAGCCTATGCACATTCGGCATAATGTCCGTGTGACGCCGTGTTGACGGCGAACGTGTGACCTAAATTGGTGCGTACCCGGGAGGGCGTGATGAATCTGGAAAGCAAATGGCTGGAGGACTTTAGTGCCCTGGCCGCCACCCGCAGCTTCTCCCAGGCAGCCGAGCGGCGCTTCGTGACCCAGCCGGCGTTCAGTCGGCGAATTCGCAGCCTTGAAGCCGCACTGGGGCTGACACTGGTCAACCGCTCGCGCACGCCGGTGGAGCTGACCGCGGCGGGTCAATTGTTTCTGGTTACCGCGCGCACCGTGGTCGAACAGTTGGGTGAAGTGCTGCGCCATCTCCATCATCTGGAGGGTGGGCAGGGCGAGGTGATGCAGGTCGCTGCCGCACACTCATTGGCGCTGGGTTTTTTCCCGCGCTGGATCGCCCAATTGCGCAACGAAGGCTTGAACATCGCCACACGCCTGGTGGCGACCAACGTCGGTGACGCCGTGCATGCATTGCGCGAAGGCGGCTGCGATCTGATGCTGGCGTTCTACGACCCGGACGCGGCGCTGCAGATGGACCCGGAAATCTTCCCGTCGCTGCACCTTGGCCATACCGAGATGTTGCCAGTCTGCGCGGCGGACGCGCAGGGCCAGCCGCTGTTCGATCTGGAAGGCGAGGGCAGCGTGCCACTCCTGGCCTATAGCGCCGGGGCTTTTCTTGGTCGTTCGGTGAACATGCTGTTGCGTCAACGGGCGTTGCGTTTCACTACTGTCTACGAAACCGCCATGGCTGACAGCCTGAAAAGCATGGCCCTGGAAGGGTTGGGTATCGCCTGGGTGCCGCAATTGAGTGTGCGCGCCGAACTGGCGCGCGGTGAGTTGGTGGTCTGTGGCGGGCCGCAATGGCATGTGCCGCTGGAGATTCGCCTGTATCGCTGTGCGCTGGTGCGCAAGGCCAATGTCCGGTTGTTGTGGCGCAAGCTTGAAGGCGGCGCGGCAAGCGCCAGCGTTTAGGCCGGTATCGGCAGAAGCGTTTACTTTGCTCCTGTCGTTAATGGGAGCGATGACGTCAATCTTTCTTGGCCAGGTAGTTCTTGATGTTTTGTCGGTTGGCGGGGCTGAAGGCGTAGGCATTGGATCTGATAATGTCTCGCTCTGGGATCATATAGGTTTCGGCCCACCAGCCGTTGTACTGAACTTGCGAGTCCTCATGTTTGGCTCCCAGTAAGTGACCAATTTCATGGCCTACCGTCGAATAAGAGGCCAGTGATGCGATGGCAAATGTTCCGGCGTTGGTTGGGGCCCAAACAAGTGCGACTCCTGCTTCTCTAGCATTCAACATATCATTTGTAACCAAAATTACTTTGGTCAAAAGATCTGTATCAAAACCCTCTTTTCTCATTTCAACCAGATATTCATGACCCAGAGTTTCCCAGCGCCGCAGGGTCTTCGTTGTATCTTTGCCTTTGTAATCGAAGTTGCTGTAAGGCTTGCCGCCGCTGAAAACGACGTGGACTTTTCGCTCGGTGAAGCTTTCCAGCTCGCTTACGAGAGGTTGGAAGTAGTCGGCATAAATCGTTTCGCTCGTTGATTTCGGAACGTCATCATGAACGATGGCGAAAATGGTAATGGCGTTTTTTGTCTGCGGTGTCGAAGTCATCCTTGATTCCTTTCTGAATTACTTCTTGAGTAAGGCTAAAATAAATAGCTATTGGAATATCGGGGCTGAAAAACATTAATGGTCCTCAGCGATAGTCAAACTAACCAAGACGTATTGGTTTCGCGACTCCAGGTATATTTCCTGCTGTTGCATGACGTCGAAGCCCTATGCAGATTCAACTTTCAAAGAATTGATTGGTGTAGAGAATCGCGCATTCGAGTAATTGAATTGCCCTCTAGGGTTGGGCTATTTCGGCTGACCTGCGAGTCAATAAATTCACCGGCTTGCGGCAAATGACAGATGGTCGCACTGGGGGCTGTTTATCTGCTTCATTGAGGTATACTGCGCGGCCTTCGGCCGGTTACGACCGGCCATTTTTCGTACAATCAAGCCACGCATTCTGCGTGGCTTGTTGTTTTTGACGCGCCTGCGGGCGCCCAGAGAGAAGAGGCACGACGATGAGTGCACTGGTTGGCGTGATCATGGGCTCCAAGTCCGATTGGTCCACCCTTAGCCACACCGCCGATATGCTGGAAAAGCTCGGCATCCCTTACGAGGTGAAAGTGGTTTCTGCCCACCGCACCCCGGACCTGCTGTTCCAGTACGCCGAAGAGGCCGAAGCGCGAGGCATCGAGGTGATCATCGCTGGTGCCGGTGGCGCAGCCCACTTGCCTGGCATGTGTGCGGCCAAGACCCACTTGCCGGTACTGGGCGTACCGGTACAGTCGGCGATGCTCTCGGGCGTCGACTCGCTGCTCTCTATCGTACAGATGCCGGCGGGCATTCCGGTTGCCACCCTGGCCATCGGCAAGGCCGGTGCAATCAACGCAGCACTGTTGTCGGCGAGCATCCTGGGCGCCAAGCACCCGCAGTTCCATGAGGTGCTGAAAACCTTCCGTGCTGAGCAGACAGACAGCGTCCTGGACAATCCAGACCCACGCATCGCCTGAGGTTGTTGACGATGAAGATCGGTGTAATCGGTGGCGGCCAGTTGGGTCGCATGTTGGCGCTGGCGGGTACTCCGCTGGGTATGAAATTCGCTTTCCTGGACCCGGCGCCGGATGCTTGCGCAGCCGCGTTGGGCGAGCACCTGCGAGCCGATTACGGCGATCAGGACCATCTGCGCCAGCTGGCCGATGAAGTCGATCTGGTAACGTTCGAGTTCGAAAGCGTTCCGGCAGAAACCGTGGCGTTCCTCTCGCAGTTCGTCCCGGTCTACCCGAGTGCCGAAGCCCTGCGCATCGCCCGGGATCGCTGGTTCGAGAAGAGCATGTTCAAGGACCTGGGGATTCCAACCCCGGCGTTTGCCGACATCCAGTCCCAGGCCGATCTGGACGCCGCGGTGGCATCCATTGGTCTGCCGGCTGTGCTGAAGACCCGGACCCTGGGTTACGACGGCAAGGGCCAGAAGGTTCTGCGCACCCCTGAAGACGTGATCGGCACCTTCGCCGAACTGGGCAGCGTGGCCTGTCTGCTGGAAGGCTTTGTACCCTTCACCGGCGAAGTTTCGCTGATCGCCGTACGTGCCCGCGACGGCGAAACCCGCTTCTATCCGCTGGTGCACAACACCCACGACAGCGGCATCCTCAAGCTGTCCGTGGCCAGCACCGACCACCCGCTGCAAGCCCTGGCCGAGGACTACTCCAGTCGCGTGCTCAAGCAGCTGGATTATGTCGGCGTGATGGCGTTCGAGTTCTTTGAAGTCGACGGTGGCCTCAAGGCCAACGAAATCGCCCCGCGAGTGCACAACTCCGGGCACTGGACCACCGAAGGCGCCGAGTGCAGCCAGTTCGAAAACCACCTGCGGGCGGTTGCCGGTCTGCCACTGGGTTCGACAGCAAAAGTCGGTGAAAGCGCGATGCTCAACTTCATCGGTAAAGTGCCGGACACGGAAAAAGTCCTGGCGATTGCCGACTGCCATTTGCATCACTACGACAAGGCCTTCAAGGCCGGTCGCAAGGTGGGTCACGCCAACCTGCGTTGTGCGGACCGAGAGACACTGGCAGCCCAGATCCTCAAGGTGGAAGCACTGATCGCCGAATAGTTTTTATGTGCAGCGGTGGAACCTTCCGGGTACACCGTTCTCTCATGGCAGGTTACGAAAGCCTGACTAGGCTTTTGAGTAGCGACTTCATTAAGAGGGGAATGCCATGGGAATTATCGGAACCATCTTTATCGGCTTGATTGTTGGCCTGCTGGCACGGTTCCTGAAACCAGGCGATGACAGCATGGGCTGGATCATGACCATTTTGCTCGGTATCGGCGGTTCGCTGGCGGCTACTTACGGCGGCCAGGCACTGGGTATTTATTCGGCTGGCCAGGGCGCAGGCTTCATCGGTGCGCTGGTGGGCGCCGTGGTGCTGCTGGTGGTGTACGGACTCATCAAAAAGAACTGATCCAGGCGACAAAGCCCTCTCCGGCAAGGCAGCCAGGAGGGCTAGAATGCTCGGCGTTTTCTGTTCTTCCACTTTCCGAGCCCCTTCATGCGCCGTCTTCTGATTACTCTTCTGTTTCTGGGTACGGGCCTTGCCCACGCCGGCGACCTGCCGGAAACCGATTGGCTCGAACTGATGCCCAAGTCGGACCAGAAAGCCCTCGAGGCCATGCCCGAAATCGACCACGACACCCCCGAGGCCAATGGCACCTTTACCGAAAAAGGTGGCATGAAACAGAGCAAGGGTTTACCGGCGGTGATGTACTCGAGCAAAACCGTGCCGTCGATGAACGACAAGAACATTCGTATCGGCGGTTATCCCGTGCCGCTGGAGTCCGATGCCAAGGGCAACAGCACGCTGTTTTTCCTCGTGCCGTACCCCGGTGCCTGCATTCACGTGCCGCCTCCGCCGCCCAATCAACTGGTACTGGTGCGCTACCCCAAAGGCCTGAAGCTGAACGATATCTACACGCCGCTATGGGTGACCGGAACGTTGAAGATCGAGAAGGTCAGCAATGACCTGGCTGATGCGGCGTATGCGCTGGATGCGGCGAAAGTGCGGGTTGTGAAAGAGTCGGATTTATAAGAGATCCAAATGTGGGAGCGGGCTTGCTCGCGAAAGCAGGTTAACAGTCAACTGGATGTTGAATGTGATGGCCCTTTCGCGAGCAAGCCCGCTCCCACATTGATTTTTAGAGTTGCCTAGAGCGATTTGCTGCCGATACTGACGCCCAATGTATGACTGGCGCCCGGGGCCAGGTTCACCACGTCGCCCATCACATTCGCCGTTTCGATGCACAGCATGCGCTGCCAGCCATCGTCGGCCATGTCACTGAAAGCGGCGGCGCGATCGATCCATGGGTTCCAGATCACCGCTGTGCGCGAACCGCTGCTGGTGAGTTCGATGCGTCGCTCCCAGGCCGGGTCGACGATGCTGAGTTTTTCTGGAGCGTCGAGGTAGATTCGGTCGGTCTCGCCACTGAAATTCAGGTCGCCGGTCTGCGTCACGGTTTTCCAGTCATCCAGGGTTTCGATGTAACTCAAGCCATCCACCCCTTCGACATGCACTTGGCGAACATCGCTGACCGCGAAATAACTGTGCAGCGCCTGGCTGATGCTGACGGTTTCAGCGCTCTGGTTGTGGCTGGTCAGGCTGATGTGCAATTGCTCATCGAGACGAATAGCCAGCTTCAGGCCCACCTGATGTGGCCAGCCCGGCAGTCCGCCTTCGGGGTAGGGCAGGAGGAACTCGATCTTCAGGCTGTCGCCTTCGGCTTCTATGCCACCCAATTCCCAGTCCATGGCCCGAACCAGCCCATGAGCCGTCGGCGCTTGATCACTGATACGCATGGCCTGGACGCTCTGCGGGTTGCGAGCAAAGTTGCCGAACCACGGCCAGCACACCGGTACACCGGCGCGGATGTTCTGGCCGGTCTTGAACACGGCCTCGTCGTTAAGCCAGATCAGTGGCGGTTGGCCGACCAGTTGATAACTGAGGATGTGCGCGCCTTGCTGGGCCACCAGTAATTCGGCCTGACCATGGCGGATTCGCCAGCAGTTCAGTTCATCCAGTTTTACGGCTTCAACGTTGGGCGTACTCATGGGACAGCTCTCAATCAGGAACAAGGACGGCTATGGACCGCAAAATGCTCGTCAGGTTTACGCTGTCCGGATTAACGAGCCCTGGGCGGAACCGAACGGGTACGACCACTGCCATCAATGGCAACGAACACAAAAACCGCTTCCGTCACTTTACGCCATTCGCTGGACAGCGGATCGTCGCTCCAGACTTCGACCATCATCTTGATCGAGCTGCGGCCGATTTCCAGTGCCTGGGTATAGAAGGAGAGCTGAGCACCTACCGCCACCGGAACCAGGAACGCCATGCGATCGATCGCCACGGTGGCCACGCGTCCGCCGGCGACCTTGCTGGCCATTGCGGTGCCTGCCAGATCCATTTGCGCTACCAGCCAGCCGCCGAAAATATCGCCGAAGCCGTTGGTTTCGCGGGGGAGCGCGGTGATTTGCAGGGCCAGGTCGCCTTGCGGGATTGGATCTTCTTGTTCGAGCTCTATCATTCCGGGGGTGCCTCTGACCCGTGACTCTTCGTTGGTACTGCTGGTGGTAGCCGTCTTCGGGAAAAACGATTCAGCACCGAACATACTACGTTCGTCACGTTTTTCGTAAGGCAACTAAAGGGAAACTCTGCGAAATCGCCTACAACCCGGCAGGCGCTTTCGCACAGCAACCCTTTCAATCTGTTGCAAGAACACGAGTATATCGGTCGGTAGACTCCGAGACGACCGTCCGGTTCTCATTTTGACTGTCAAAAACGCGCCTCTATGTGCTTTTTCGAACAATTTGCTATGGTGCCGGACCTGCCCAAGCCTCAGCCAGCGTTGTTGAGGTAGCAGATTCGACTATAAGAGAAGCCCTTGCCATGACCACAGCGCCCTCGAGCATCGCGCAGCCAGACCAACCCGCCCGTCCATTGACCCGCAGTGACTACAAGACTCTGTCGTTGTCCGCCCTGGGTGGTGCGCTGGAGTTTTACGATTTCATCATCTTCGTATTCTTCGCCACGGTAGTGGGCAAGCTGTTCTTCCCGGCCGACATGCCCGAATGGCTGCGCCTGATGCAGACCTTCGGCATATTCGCCGCCGGCTACCTGGCGCGGCCGCTGGGCGGGATCGTGATGGCACACTTCGGCGACCTGCTGGGCCGCAAGAAGATGTTCACCCTGAGCATTTTCATGATGGCTGTGCCGACCCTGATCATGGGCCTGCTGCCGACCTATGCGCAGATCGGTATGTGGGCGCCAATCCTGTTGCTGTTGATGCGAGTGATTCAGGGCGCGGCGATTGGTGGTGAAGTGCCGGGCGCCTGGGTCTTCGTTTCCGAGCACGTCCCGCAACGGCACATCGGTTATGCCTGCGGCACCCTCACCAGCGGTCTGACGGCGGGCATCCTCCTCGGTTCACTGGTCGCCACGGCAATCAACAGCATTTATACCCCTGTGGAAGTGGCGGATTACGCCTGGCGTATTCCGTTCCTGCTCGGGGGGGTGTTTGGGCTGTTCTCGGTGTACCTGCGCCGCTGGCTGCACGAAACACCGGTGTTCGCCGAGTTGCAACAACGCAAGGCGCTGGCTGAAGAAGTGCCGCTGCGCGCGGTGCTGCGTGACCATCGTGGTGCCATCGCGATTTCGATGCTGCTGACCTGGCTGCTGTCCGCCGCTATTGTGGTGCTCATCCTGATGACGCCAACCGTGTTGCAGACGGTCTACCACTTCTCGCCGACCACGGCTTTGCAATCCAACAGTGTAGCGATCGTGTTCCTGAGTATCGGCTGTGTCGTTGCGGGTGCGCTAGCGGATCGCTTCGGCGCCGGGCGGGTCTTTGTCTTTGGCTGCGCGGCGTTGCTGGCCAGTTCCTGGACCTTCTACCACAGCCTGGCCGATCACCCCGACTGGCTTTTCCCTATGTACGCCGTGACCGGTCTGCTGGTCGGCACCATCGGTGCGGTACCCTATGTGATGGTCAAGGCCTTTCCACCGGTCGTGCGCTTCAGCGGTCTGTCGTTCTCCTACAACGTGGCTTACGCCATCTTCGGTGGCCTGACACCGATGATTGTCAGCCTGTTGCTCAAGGAGAGTGCGATGGGGCCTGCTTATTATGTGGCGGTGCTGTGTGGGGTCGGGATTGTGGTGGGTGCCTGGTTGTGGAAGAAGGGGCGTTGATCCCGATTATGTATTGACTTCACTTTCGCCTTCGCGAGCAAGCCCGCTCCCACCTGCGACCGCAATTCTCCTGAGGAACTCGGTTAAATGTGGGAGCGGGCTTGCTCGCGAAGAACGATAACGCGGTATGCCTGCAAAACCCAAATACTGGCCTTTCATCCAATTGTCATATTTCAGCCATAGAGTGTTCACACGGCCTGCTGATACTTGGCCCCGACTTAACACACCCTATCTGCTAGGAGTAAGGCATGAAACTGAAGCGTTTGATGGCGGCAATGACTTTTGTCGCTGCTGGCGTTGCGACTGCCAACGCGGTTGCCGCTGTTGACCCTGCTATCCCGAGCTACACCAAGACCACTGGTGTGTCGGGCAACCTGTCCAGCGTTGGTTCCGATACCTTGGCCAACCTCATGACCCTCTGGGCTGAGAACTACAAAAAAGAATACCCGAACGTAAACATCCAGATTCAGGCCGCCGGTTCTTCGACCGCGCCACCTGCGCTGACTGAAGGCACCGCTAACCTGGGCCCGATGAGCCGCAAGATGAAGGACAACGAGCTGCAAGCCTTCGAAACCAAATATGGCTACAAGCCAACCGCTATCCCGGTTGCCGTGGATGCTCTGGCAGTATTCGTACACAAGGACAACCCGATCAAGGGTCTGACCATGGAGCAAGTCGACGCGATCTTCTCGTCCACTCGCCTGTGCGGTGCTAAAACCGACGTGAAAACCTGGGGCGACCTGGGTGTGACCGGCGACCTGGCGAACAAGCCGGTTCAGTTGTTCGGTCGTAACTCGGTATCGGGCACCTACGGCTACTTCAAAGAAGAAGCCTTGTGCAAAGGCGACTTCAAGCCAAACGTCAACGAACAACCTGGTTCGGCTTCGGTCGTGCAGTCGATCAGCTCCTCGCTGAACGGCGTTGGTTACTCGGGTATCGGCTACAAGACCGCAAGCGTGAAAACGGTAGCTCTGGCCAAGAAAGGCAGCACCGATTTCGTCGAAGACACCGAAGAAAACGCCCTGAACGGCAAGTACCCGCTGTCGCGCTTCCTCTACGTTTACGTCAACAAAGCCCCGAACAAGCCTCTGGCCCCGCTGGAAGCCGAGTTCGTGAAACTGATTCTGTCCAAACAGGGTCAGGAAGTTGTTGTGAAAGACGGCTACATCCCGTTGCCAGCCAAGGTTGCTGCAAAAGCACTGGCTGACCTGGGTCTGCAGGAAGGCGGCGCTGAAGTCGCAAAAAAGTAACAAATTGAGTCCGGATTTACTCCGGGCTCGGTAGGAGCCGGCTTGCTGGCGATGGTCATCCATCCGCAGAAAATGCGTCGGATGTACCATTTTTCGCCAGCAAGCCGGCTCCTACACCCCCCAAATTCTCTATCCACTGCCAGTCCCTGCTGGCAGCGGATTTGTTGCGTCACTGCATTGTCATCTTTCTGTCATACAGGATCGCTAGGGTGTGCGCATGAATGATCTGGCCAATTCCAACATGACTACAAATCCCCCCAAGCGAATTGATTTCAATACGCCTGAGCTGCAACGCAAGCGCCGCATCCGTGCGCTCAAAGATCGCCTGACCCGCTGGTACGTCCTCGTTGGCGGCCTCGCCGTGCTCGGCGCGATCACCCTGATTTTCTTCTTCCTTGCCTACGTCGTCGCGCCCCTGTTCCAGGGTGCCGAGCTGACCGCCAAGGACGCCATCACGCCCGCCTGGATGCAAGACGCCGGCAAGCCGCTGATGATCTCCCTGGAAGAGCAGAACCAGGTGGCCATGCGGGTTTCGGACAAGGGCCAGGCACTGTTCTTCGATATCGACAGTGGCGCCGAACTCAAGCGCGTCGATCTGCCTGTCCCGGCCGGCGCCACCGTGACCTCCCTGGGTGAAGATCAGCCAGGTCAGCCGCTGGTGGCAGTGGGCCTGTCCAACGGTCAGGCACTGGTGTTCCGTCACACCTATAAAGTCAGCTATCCGGATGGAAAGAAGACCATTTCGCCGGCGATCGAGTACCCGTACGGCGAAGCGCCGATCGCGCTGAACGAAGCCGGAGGTGCCCTGGAGCACGTCAGCCTCAACGCCAACGACTCGACCCTGATGCTGGTCGGCGCCACCGGTTCGCAACTCAATGTCTTGTCGCTGACCAGCGAAGAAAACATGATGACCGGCGAGATCACCAACGAGCAGAAGCGTATCGATCTGCCGCAAATGACCGAGCCGGTGAAGAACATCTTCGTCGACCCGCGTCAGCAGTGGCTGTATGTGATCAACGGGCGTGCCCAGGCCGACGTGTTCAGCCTGCGTGACAAAAGCCTCAACGGTCGCTACAAACTGCTTGAAGATGGCGAAGCGCAAATCACCGCCAGTACGCAACTGGTGGGTGGTATCTCGCTGATCCTCGGCGACTCCAAGGGTGGCCTGGCCCAGTGGTTCATGGCCCGCGACCCGGATGGCGAACAGCGCCTCAAGCAAATCCGTACCTTCCAGATGGGCACCACGCCGATCGTTGAAATCACCGCCGAAGAGCGCCGCAAGGGCTTCCTTGCCCTCGACGCCTCCGGCAAGCTCGGCGTGTTCCACAGCACCGCCCACCGCACCCTGCTGGTGGATCAGGTAACCGAAACCCAAGGCGTTTTCGGTCTGTCGCCGCGGGCCAACCGCGTGATCGTCGAAGCCGGCGGCAAGCTGCAACCGCTGCTGCTCGACAACCCGCACCCGGAAGTGTCGTGGAGCGCGCTGTGGAGCAAGGTCTGGTACGAGAACTACGACGAGCCTAAATATGTCTGGCAATCGACTGCGGCCAACACCGATTTCGAACCGAAACTGAGCCTCTCGCCACTGACCTTCGGCACCCTGAAAGCGGCTTTCTACGCCATGTTGCTGGCCGCGCCGCTGGCCGTTGCTGCTGCGATCTACACCGCGTACTTCATGGCCCCGGGCATGCGCCGCAAGGTCAAGCCGGTGATCGAGCTGATGGAAGCGATGCCGACGGTGATCCTCGGTTTCTTCGCCGGCCTGTTCCTCGCGCCATACGTGGAAGGGCATTTGCCGGGTATCTTCAGCCTGTTGATGTTGCTGCCGATCGGCATTCTGGTCGCCGGCTTCACCTTCAGCCGTCTGCCTGAGTCGATCCGCCTGAGAGTTCCGGATGGCTGGGAAAGTGCGCTGCTGATTCCGGTGATCCTGTTTGTGGGCTGGCTGTCGCTGTACATGAGCCCGTTCATGGAGAACTGGTTCTTCGGCGGCGACATGCGCATGTGGATTTCCCACGACCTGGGGATCACCTACGACCAGCGCAACGCTCTGGTAGTCGGCCTGGCCATGGGTTTCGCGGTCATCCCGAACATTTACTCCATCGCTGAAGACGCCGTGTTCAGCGTGCCTCGCGGTTTGACCCTGGGCTCTCTGGCCTTGGGTGCCACGCCGTGGCAGACCATGACCCGCGTGGTGATTCTCACCGCCAGCCCGGGCATCTTCTCGGCGTTGATGATCGGCATGGGTCGTGCGGTCGGTGAAACCATGATCGTGCTGATGGCCACCGGTAACACCCCGGTCATGGAAATGAACCTGTTCGAAGGCCTGCGCACCCTGGCTGCCAACGTTGCGGTGGAAATGCCCGAGTCGGAAGTCGGCGGCAGCCACTACCGCGTGCTGTTCCTCTCGGCGCTGGTGCTGCTGTTGTTCACCTTCGTCATGAACACCCTGGCAGAACTGATTCGTCAGCGTCTGCGCAAGAAATACTCGTCGCTTTAAGCAAAGGTAGAAGTCTGTGAAACAGAACTCCCTGAAAGGATGGTTCAAGAGCGGCGCCCCGGGCGTCTGGATCAGCGGTGGCGCGGTGTCCATCGCGGTCATCATGACCATTGGCCTGCTGGCAGTGATTGCCGTGCGCGGCCTGGGTCACTTCTGGCCGGCGGATCTGATCCACGCCAGCTACAACGTGCCGGGCCAGGCCAATCACCTGGTCGTTGGCGAGGTGGTGCAGAAAGAAGAAGTACCGCGCGCGCGTTTGAAAAGCGCTGGCCTGCCGGTGCCTGACGAAGGCCCGGAGTTCATGACCCGCGAGCTGATCAAGGTCGGCAACCGTGACCTCAACGGCAACGACTTCAGCTGGATCGTCGGCGAGTGGCTGACTAACCAGACGACCCCGCCGGAGCTGATGGCGATCGAGCGTCGCGAGTGGGGCAATTTCTACGGCTACCTGGTCAACGTCAAACAGGACGGGAAGGTCATCGCCGAGGGCGAAGCGGCATGGCCTGAGCTGCAAGCGCGGATCAACCGTGTGAACGGCCTCGCAGCGCAACTGAAGTCGCTGGAAAAAACCGACATCGGTGCAATCAACGCCGGGCTGGAGCGCATCCGTCTGCACGGTCGCAAACTGGAACTCGAAGGCAATCTCGACGCCACCGCGCAAGCGGACATGGAGTCCGAGCGCGCCGAACTGAATGCGCGTTATCAGGACATCGAAGCGCGTCTGGCCGATCTGCATGCGCAGTTCAACCGCGATGCCTTGACGGCTCGCGATGCCAACGGCAAAGAGATCGAAATCGGTCTGGGCAAAGTGGTTCACGCCTACCAGCCGAACGCGATGAGTACGTTCACCAAGGTCGGTTTCTACTTCAGCAAGATCTGGGAATTCCTGTCGGACGACCCGCGTGAAGCTAACACCGAAGGCGGGATCTTCCCGGCGATTTTCGGCACCGTGATGATGACGCTGATCATGGCGATGATCGTGACGCCGTTCGGCGTGCTGGCGGCGGTGTACCTGCGTGAATACGCCAAGCAGAACACCCTGACCCGGATCATCCGGATTGCCGTGAACAACCTGGCTGGCGTTCCAGCGATCGTATACGGCGTGTTCGGTCTGGGCTTCTTTGTTTACGTGTTGGGTGGTTCGGTCGACCGCTTGTTCTTCCCGGAAGCGCTGCCGGCGCCGACCTTCGGTACGCCGGGTCTGCTCTGGGCTTCGCTGACCCTGGCGCTGCTGGCGGTGCCGGTGGTGATCGTGGCCACTGAAGAAGGCCTGGCGCGAATCCCGCGCACCGTGCGCGAAGGCTCGTTGGCCCTCGGCGCGACCAAGGCTGAAACCTTGTGGAAGATCGTTATCCCGATGGCCAGCCCGGCAATGATGACCGGCATGATCCTCGCCGTGGCCCGTGCCGCCGGTGAAGTGGCGCCGCTGATGCTGGTGGGTGTGGTGAAACTGGCGCCGTCGCTGCCGGTGGACGGCAACTACCCGTACTTGCACCTGGATCAGAAAATCATGCACCTGGGCTTCCACATCTATGACGTCGGCTTCCAGAGCCCGAACGTCGAAGCGGCACGACCGCTGGTGTACGCCACGGCGTTGCTGCTGGTGCTGGTGATCGCGACATTGAACCTGTCGGCGGTGTACATCCGTAACCACCTGCGCGAGAAGTACAAGGCGCTGGATAGCTGACAACCCTGTAGGAGCCGGCTTGCTGGCGATGCTGGCAACTCGGTCTGCCAGTTTCACCGCGGTGATGCCATCGCCAGCAAGCCGGCTCCTACAGACAGAATTGCGTAACCGCAGGCAAGGCCTGCGGCTCACTGAACCGAATTTGTTAGCACAGGGAGCCTCCCATGCAGCACGAAACACATACCCACGGCATCAACATGTCGGCCCTGGGTCGCGACAAGCAGAGCCTGAGCCTCGAGCAGGAAACCGTAGCCATCGAAGTACCGGGCCTGAGCCTGTTCTACGGCGACAAACAGGCGCTGTTCGACGTCAGCATGAACATCCCGAAACAGCGCGTGACCGCCTTCATTGGCCCTTCCGGCTGCGGCAAGTCCACGCTGCTGCGGACCTTCAACCGCATGAACGACCTGGTTGACGGCTGTCGCGTAGAGGGTGCGATCAACCTGTACGGCAACAACATCTACCGCAAGGGCGAAGATGTGGCCGAACTGCGTCGCCGTGTCGGCATGGTGTTCCAGAAGCCGAACCCGTTCCCGAAAACCATCTACGAGAACGTGGTCTACGGCCTGCGCATCCAGGGCATCAACAAGAAGCGTGTGCTCGACGAAGCCGTTGAATGGGCGTTGAAAGGCGCGGCATTGTGGGACGAAGTCAAAGACCGTCTGCACGAGTCGGCACTGGGCCTGTCCGGTGGTCAGCAGCAACGTCTGGTGATCGCCCGCACCATCGCCGTGGAGCCGGAAGTGCTGTTGCTCGATGAACCGTGCTCGGCACTCGACCCGATCTCCACGTTGAAAGTCGAAGAGCTGATCTACGAACTGAAATCCAAGTTCACCATCGTCATCGTGACCCACAACATGCAACAGGCGGCACGGGTTTCCGACTACACCGCGTTCATGTACATGGGCAAACTGGTGGAGTTCGGCGACACCGATACCCTGTTCACCAATCCGGCGAAGAAGCAGACCGAAGACTACATCACCGGTCGTTACGGCTAGGAAAGCTGTGGTTGCTCATTGAACTGACGCTGCGGTCCACCGCACCTTACCGGACGCTCCAAGGACGCCAACATGATTAGTAAAGAAGGCCTTACCCACCACATTTCCGCGCAGTTCAACGCCGAGCTGGAGGAAGTGCGCAGCCACCTCCTGGCCATGGGCGGGCTGGTCGAGAAGCAGGTCAACGACGCGGTCACCGCGCTGATCGAGGCCGATTCCGGCCTGGCCCAGCAGGTTCGCGAGATCGACGACCAGATCAACCAGATGGAACGCAACATCGACGAAGAATGCCTGCGCATTCTGGCCCGTCGTCAGCCGGCCGCGTCCGACTTGCGTCTGATCATCAGCATTTCCAAATCGGTGATCGACCTGGAGCGCATCGGTGACGAAGCGACCAAGATCGCCCGTCGCGCCATCCAGTTGTGCGAAGAAGGTGAAGCGCCGCGCGGTTACGTCGAGGTGCGCCATATCGGCGACCAGGTGCGCAACATGGTCCGCGACGCACTGGACGCTTTTGCCCGCTTCGACGCCGATCTGGCGTTGTCGGTGGCGCAGTACGACAAGATCATCGACCGCGAGTACAAGACCGCCCTGCGTGAGCTGGCCACCTACATGATGGAAGACCCGCGCTCTATCTCGCGCGTCTTGAGCATTATCTGGGTGCTGCGTTCGCTTGAGCGCATCGGCGACCACGCGCGCAACATTTCGGAACTGGTGATTTACCTGGTGCGCGGCACCGACGTGCGTCACCTGGGTCTTAAACGCATGAAAGAAGAAGTTGAAGGAACCGGCGGGGAAACCGCTAATGTTCCGGGCAAATCTGACGATAAGTAAGATTGCCCAATGAACACGCCCGGCCTGTTGGCCGGGCGTTTTTGTTTGCGGCCCACGAATTCCAAAGGCAGCACCCGCGAACGAAAAGTCCGGCGTGACTGAGCGTTATTGGCAATATGCCATCAGCAAGACGGTATGCTTGCCGGGACTTTTTTAAGGGGTGATGGATGAGTAAGGTCAGTGTGTTGGTCGTGGACGACGCTTCGTTCATTCGTGACCTGGTGAAGAAGTGCCTGCGTAACCATTTCCCGGGCATGCGCATCGAAGACGCGATCAATGGCAGAAAGGCCCAGGCCATGCTGGTAAAGGAAGCCTTCGATCTGGTTCTGTGCGACTGGGAAATGCCGGAAATGTCCGGTCTGGAACTCCTGACCTGGTGCCGCGAGCAGGAGGGTCTCAAGGCCATGCCCTTCGTGATGGTGACCAGCCGTGGAGACAAGGAAAACGTTGTCCAGGCGATTCAGGCCGGCGTTTCCGGCTACGTCAGCAAGCCATTTACCAACGAGCAACTGGTCAACAAGGTCAAACAGGCGTTGCATAAGGTGGGCAAGCTCGACGCCTTGGTCAGCAGTGCGCCGAGTAAAGTGAGCTCGCCGTACGGCAATGACTCTCTGAACGCGTTGACCAGCGGCAAGCCTGCCGTGAGCGCAGCAACTTCCAGCCCTGCTGCCAATCCCTCCCGAGGCCTGCTGAACAGCCCGCCGCTCAAAGTCCCTGCGGCCTCGTCATCGGCTGCAATCGCCAGTGGCCGCGGCCAGGGCCAATTGCGCTTGCCGAACGGCATCCAGCAATGCGTAATCAAGGCCTTGAGCCTCAAGGAAGCGCTGTTGGTGGTGAAACGTACCGAGGCTCTGCCGCAGATTCTTGATAGCGCCGTGCTCGACCTGGAGCAGGGGGATAACGCCGAAGTTGCCCGCCTCAACGGCTACCTGCACGCGGTCGTGGCCCACGAACAAAAGCCCGACAGCGAGTGGTTGCAACTGACTTTCCGTTTTGTCGACCAGGATACGCAGAAGCTCGATTACATCTCGCGGTTGATCGCCCGTGGTACGGCGCAGAAGCAATTTATTCCGGGTGCGTAACCTTCGCCGCCTGCCCGTATGCCATCGCGAGCAAGCCCGCTCCCACATTGGAATGCATTTCAATTGTGGGAGCGGGCTTGTTCGCGATGGGGTTAATGAATTCACCGCACATTTACCAGGCTGCCCATTTTGAAACATCTGCCGACTACGCAGGTCAATTGCGACTGCTAGGCTTGGTCCCAAGCCTTACTCGACAGAATCCCGCCCATGCTCGCGCGCCTGCTGCTTCTATGTGGTCTGCTCATGGCCGCCGCCCCGGCTTTGGCCTTGACGATCTACAAGTCCACCGACGCCAATGGCGTGGTCTCCTATAGCGACCGCCCCACGAAAGGCTCCAAGGTGTTTACGTTGCGCGATCGTATGGACGAACGCCTGGAGCGCCAGGTGTATTACGTGGTGATGAAGAAGGACGGCGTTGACACTGTGTACGTGCGCAATGACCTGTATGCGCCGGTCGAAATCGAACTGGGATTTTCCGGGTTGAAGAACGTCAGCGGCGCGCCGGGCCGGCCGATTCGACGAGTGATACCGCTGCGCACCAGTGTTCGTCTGGCACAGCTCACCGCGACCAAGGCCGGAAGGCCAATCGCATACACCCCCAGGTTGAGATTTTCGCTGGGTGACCCCTCTGGGATCGCCACAGGCTATCGATACCCCTTGCCTTGGCGTGGCGGACCGTTTCGCATAAGTCAGGGCGCTAACGGCCAATACAGCCACTATGGACCTAAGAATCGTTACGCAATGGACATCGCCATGCCTGAAGGCACGCCGATCATTGCCGCGCGCGCCGGGGTCGTGGTGAAGGTCGAGAACAGCCAGACCGGGCGCGGCAGCAATCCATCGGGCAATTTCGTGCGGGTGCTGCACAGTGACGGGACGATGGGCGTGTACCTGCACCTGAAGAAAGGTTCGGTCAGTGTCCGTGAAGGTCAACGAGTCGAGGTGGGCAGCGCGCTGGCGTTATCGGGCAATACCGGCAACAGCAGCGGGCCGCACTTGCACTTCGTGGTTCAGCGCAACACCGGGATGGGGCTGGTGTCGATTCCGTACCAGTTCAAGCAGCCGGTGGGAGCATTGCCCAACTTTGCGCTGGGCAAGCAATAACGGCGATAGCGATCAAACATGGCGAGGGGTGCCTGCCTGTGGCGAGGGGTCTTGCCTGTGGTGAGGGGTCCTGCCTGTGGCGAGGGGGCTTGCCCCCGCTGGACGGCGAAGCCGTCCCAAAGCCTTTGAACAAGGTGCATCAATCAGAGCAAAGCCCAAGACTTCAGGGCCGCTTCGCAGCCCAGCGGGGGCAAGCCCCCTCGCCACAGGAAGCCTCCTCCACAGAAGCCCCAAGCCACAGAAGCCCCAAGCCACAGAGGTCCCATGCCACCGAAGGCCCTGGGAGCGTGCCTCAATCGAGCATCAACACCTTGGCCAGAACGATCTTCGGTCCTTTCATCTTCTTGATGATGATCCGCAGACCTTCGACTTCCAGCACTTCTTCCTCTTCCGGCACCCGTTTGAGGCTTTCGTAGACCAGCCCGGCGAGGGTTTCGGCTTCGACGTGATCAAGGTCGATCCCCAGCAGGCGTTCAACCTTGAACAGCGGCGTATCGCCTCGCACCAACAGTTTGCCCGGCTGGTACGCGAGGATCCCGCGCTCGGCCTTGCGGTGTTCGTCCTGGATGTCGCCTACCAGCACTTCCAGCACGTCTTCCATGGTCAGGTAGCCAATGATGTTGCCATCAGCCTCTTCGACCACAGCGAAGTGCGAGCCGCCCTTGCGGAACTGCTCCAGCAACTGCGACAGCGGCATGTGCCGCGAGACACGCTCCAGCGGGCGGGTCAGTTCGGCGAGGTTGAACGACTCGGGAATGTGGTCCAGCGCCGCCAGTTCCAGCAGCAGATCCTTGATGTGCAGCAGGCCGACGAACTCCTGGCGCTCGCTGTCGTACACCGGATAGCGGCTGAACTTGTGGCGACGGAACATCGCCAGGATCTGCTTGAGCGGTGCGTTGAACTCCAGGGTCACCAGGTCTTCGCGGGAGTTGGCCCAGTCGACCACTTCCAGTTCGCCCATTTCCACCGCCGAGGCCAGTACGCGCATGCCTTGGTCGCTCGGGTCCTGGCCACGGCTGGAGTGCAGGATCAGCTTCAGCTCTTCGCGACTGTAGTGGTGCTCGTGATGCGGGCCGGGTTCGCCTTGGCCGGCGATGCGCAGGATGGTGTTGGCGCTGGCGTTGAGCAGGTAAATGGCCGGGTACATGGCCCAGTAGAACAGGTACAGCGGCACCGCCGTCCATAGCGACAGCAGTTCGGGTTTGCGGATTGCCCAGGATTTCGGGGCCAGTTCACCGACCACGATGTGCAGGTACGAAATGATGAAGAACGCAGTGAAGAACGACACGCCCTTGACGATTTCGGCCGATTCCACGCCGATCGCGCTAAGCAACGGTTCGAGAATATGCGCGAATGCCGGCTCACCGACCCAGCCAAGGCCCAGGGAGGCAAGGGTGATACCCAGTTGGCAGGCCGACAGGTATGCATCGAGCTGACTGTGTACGGTGCGCAGGATGTGCCCGCGCCAGCCGTTCTTGTCAGCGATGGCTTCGACCCGGGTCGAGCGCAGTTTGACCATGGCAAATTCCGCCGCAACGAAAAATCCGTTGAGCAAAACCAGGATCAGAGCAAAAAGAATCATGCCGAAGTCGGCGAATATTGTTGCGAGGGACAAGCCAGGGGAAGGGTCCATGATGGAGTTTTGCGGGTTCCGTGTGTTCGAAAGGGAAGAATAAGCCGCGCCTGAAAGGCAGGCACAAGTCAGCCAATGTAGCGGCTGACTGATCTGTTGCCTAGTGGCGCGTGCTGGCCGGTATCAGTCTGCGGTATCGACAACCCGGGATTTACTGACCTGGGCCGGGGCAAAATGGCAGGTAAACGTACTGCCGTGGCCCGGTACGCTGCTGATTTCCATCCGCGCCCGATGACGTAGCAACACGTGTTTCACGATCGCCAGGCCAAGGCCGGTGCCGCCGGTGTTGGAGTTGCGGCTGGAGTCGACGCGGTAGAAGCGTTCGGTCAGGCGCGGCAGGTGCTTGCTGTCGATGCCGATCCCGGAATCCTGCACGCTAAGGTGCGCACCCTGGTCGTCGCCCCACCAGCGAATGCGGATGTTGCCTTCGGCCGGGGTGTATTTCACCGCGTTGAACACCAGGTTGGAGAACGCGCTGCGCAGTTCCGCTTCGCTGCCTTTGAGCAGAATCGTTGGATCCGCCTCCAGGGTGATGTGCTGGTTTTTCTGCCCGGACAGTTGCTGGGCGTCGCTCTTGATCGATTGCAGCAATCCGTCGATGGGTACTGGCTGGTTGTCCGACGGGTAATCGGTAGCTTCAAGCTTGGCCAACAGCAACAAGTCGTTGAGCAGCGCCTGCATGCGTCCACCTTGCTGCTGCATTTGTTGCAGGGCGCGGCTCCAGCGCGGGTTCACTTCCTCGACGTTGTCGAGCAGGGTTTCGAGGTAGCCGCAGATCACCGTGAGCGGTGTACGCAACTCATGGGAAACGTTGGCAATGAAGTCTTTGCGCATTTGCTCCAACTGATGGATGCGCGTCACGTCGCGTACCAGCATCAAGTGTTCGTTGTTGCCGTAACGGGTGATATACAACTGAATGCGTACCCGGTCGTTGGTCGGCGAAGGGATTTCGAGGGGCTCGGCGTAGTTGTCCTGCTCGAAGTATTCCTTGAAACGCGGATGGCGCACCAGGTTGGTCACCGGCTGGCCGCTGTCCTGCGGGGTCTTGAGGCCCAGCAGGGTTTCAGCGGCGCGGTTCCACCATTCCAGGTTGCCGTCGGTGTCGAGCATGATCACCGCGTCCTTCAGCGCGGCGGTGGATTCCTGGACCCGGTCGATCACCGCTTGCAGGCGCCCGCGCACCCGTTGGTCGCGGCGTTGCAGGTGGTAGATGCTGTCGAACACCTCGCCCCACAGGCCGTAACCATCGGGGGGGGCTTCATCGGGTTTGTGCAGGCGCAACCACTCATGCAGGCGCAGCAGCTGCTTGAGGGTCCAGGCCAGGTAAAGGCCCAGGCCTGCAGCAAGGCTCCAGCCGAAATAGCCGGTAATCAGACCGATCACCAGGCAGGCGGTAACCAGTAACAGCATGTGGCGAATCAGGGTGCCATGCCAGTTTTGATTCACGGAAAATATGCGTCCTTGTCAGCGAGTCTGGCGGTCAATTCAGGCCTTGGTCGAGAACCGATAGCCGGTACCGCGCACGGTTTGTACCAGATTTTCGTATGCATCACCGAGGGCTTTGCGCAGGCGCCGAATGTGTACGTCGACGGTGCGTTCTTCGACATACACGTTGCCGCCCCAGACCTGATCCAGCAACTGGCCACGGGTGTAGGCGCGTTCCTGGTGAGTCATGAAGAATTGCAGCAGACGATATTCGGTAGGGCCCATCTCGGCAGGACTGCCATCGATGGTCACTCGGTGGCTGATCGGGTCGAGCAGCAGGCCGCCGACTTCGATTGGCGCCTCGCCATCGCTCGGGCCGGCACGGCGCAACACGGCTTTGAGGCGTGCTACCAGCTCGCGCGGGGAAAAAGGTTTGGTGATGTAGTCGTCGGCGCCGACTTCCAGGCCCTGGATCTTGTTGTCCTCTTCACCTTTGGCCGTGAGCATGATGATCGGGATGTCACCGGTCAGTTCATCACGCTTGAGGCGGCGGGCCAACTCGATACCTGAGGTGCCGGGCAGCATCCAGTCGAGCAGGATGAGGTCGGGTTTGCGGTCGACGATGATGGCGTGGGCCTGCTGGGAGTTCTCCGCCTCCAGGCATTCATAGCCGGCCATTTCCAACGCAACGGCGATCATTTCGCGAATGGGCGCCTCGTCGTCGACGATCAGAATGCTCCTGCCAACCATGCCTTACTCCTCTTGTCATTTAACTGTCTTGCGCCGCATTAGATAACGGAATTATTGCAGTCGTGTGACAGTATTTTAGTCGCCGGGTGATTGTCATGATCCTGAACTAAGCTTTAAGTCCGAATCCTGACAACCACCAAAGGAAGGTTTCCATGTATCAGCACTCGCAATCCTTCAAGGGCCTGCTGCTGGCAGCTGCCCTGATTCTGCCATCGATGGCGTTCGCCGCCGAACCGGCCATGATGAAAGATGGCGTGATGACCGACCACAAAGGCATGACGCTGTATACGTTCGACAAAGACACCGGCGGCAAGTCGGTGTGCACCGGGCAATGCGCGGAAAACTGGCCGCCGCTGATGGCCAAGGCCGACGACAAGGCTGAAGGCAAGTGGAGCATCATCAAGCGTGACGATGGCTCGATGCAGTGGGCTTACGACGGCAAGCCGCTGTACTACTTCGTCAAGGACAAGGCCCCGGGGCAAAAGGAAGGCGACAAGATGAAAGACGTTTGGCACGTCATCACCAATTCCGGGCCGAAGATGTAAGGATCCTGCAGGAGCGAGCTTGCTCGCGATGAACTTGAAGGCGGCGTGCGCGTCAACGTTTTCTCGCGAACAAGCTCACATCCCTCCTGTACGGTGTGGACAACCTGTCGGAGCGAGTCTGGCCTGAACTCAGCGCAACGCATAATCCAGCACAATTCCCACGAATATGGCCAACCCGGCCCAGTGGTTGTGCAAGAACGCCTTGAAGCAGCGCATCCGGTCCTTGCCGCGGGTGTACCAGAACTCCCAGGCGAAGCAACCTGCGGCCACCAGCAGCCCGAAGTGGAACCATATCCCCAGCTCGAATTTCGAGCCTGCCAGCAACAGGCAACCCAGTGCCAGCCCCTGCAGGGTCAGAATGATTACCCGGTCTGCCTCGCCAAAGAGGATGGCCGTGGATTTCACGCCGATCTTCAGGTCATCGTCGCGATCGGTCATTGCGTAATAGGTGTCGTAACCCACTGTCCACATCAGGTTGGCGATCCACAGCAGCCAGGCGACAGCCGGTAGCTCACCGGTTTCGGCGGTAAACGCCATCGGCATCCCCCAGGAAAACGCCGCTCCCAGCACCACTTGCGGGTAATAGGTGTAGCGTTTCATGAACGGGTAGCTGAACGCCAGCGCCAGCCCGCCCAGCGACAGCCAGATGGTCGCGGCGTTGGTACACAGCACCAGCAGGAAACTCACCCCCATCAGCAAGGCAAAGAACACCAGGGCTTCTCTGGAACTGATCTTGCCGCTCACCAGCGGGCGTTGCTCGGTACGCTTCACGTGGCCGTCGACCTTGCGATCGGCCCAGTCGTTGATCACGCAGCCGCCAGCGCGGGTCAGCACCACGCCGAGCACGAAAATCACCACGTTGGCCAGGGACGGCGAGCCTTTGCCGGCAATCCACAGCGCCCACAGCGTCGGCCACAGCAGCAGGTATATGCCGATCGGCTTGTCCATGCGCGTCAGCTGGATGAAGTCCCAGGCTCGCGGATTCAGGCGGTTCAGGGACTTGAGCAGGCTCTGGTACATCAAGGTTTCTCCGGATGGGCGCGAGCGGCATTCCACAAGGTCGGCAGGAATACTTCGGCTACCAGGACGCTCAAGGCCCCGCGGTCGAAGCGCGAGCGACGGCCCCACAGCCCGCCGGCCTGTATCTCGGTCGGCAGCCAGGCTTGAGGGTAATGGCAAACCTCGATGTCCCGACGCTGGAATGCGTGGTCGCAAAACAGCAACTCGCCCAGGGAGCGGCTGCCCAATTCGTCCATATGCAAGCCATCGCCCTGCAGTGCACTGCGCGCAGCGACACTTCGGGCAAACACCCAGGCTTCGCCGTGGCCGCGCAAATACACTTCGCGTACCCAGCCTTCGCTGCCTTCGGCCAGATCCAGTGCCGCGCATTCGTCAGCGCGCAGTAACTGCCAGCCTTCGAACGTGGGTGTGACGCTGAAAGCATCATTGGAGAGCTGAATGAGGCGCCGGGTCAGCGAGCCTTCATCGAACAGCCAGTCGAGGGCAGCCGGGTCGGGGAGGGGCGTCAGCTCGCTTCGGGGAAGCCAGAGCGGGGCCGTGCAGGAGGGTTTTGAGTGCGGCACAGTGCGTCATTATTGGCAGCAAATGAGGCGGCGAGCTTAACATGTCGGTCGACGACTTTGATTGAAATGGCCCGCCGTTGCGCCGAACAGTGCTTGCAACTGGCGGGCCCGATCAGTACAAAACGCCCTGAGCCGGATGGCAGCGTTTCACCATCGACCGTCTGAGCCTGCAAATGCCTGACCCCTGAGGAAGTATCTGAATGAAAAAGTGGCAATGTATCGTCTGTGGCCTGATCTATAACGAAGCCGACGGCTGGCCCGATGACGGCATTGCGCCGGGCACCCGTTGGGAAGATGTCCCGGCAGACTGGCTGTGCCCGGACTGCGGTGTGGGCAAAATGGATTTCGAAATGATCGAAATCAACTAATAAAAAACCAGAGGAGTAAGGAATGAACGCACCTGTCGTAATCGTAGGCACCGGCCTGGCTGGCTACAACCTGGCCCGCGAGTTTCGCAAGCTCGATAGCGAAACCCCGCTGCTGCTGATTACTGCCGACGACGGCCGTTCCTACTCCAAGCCGATGCTCTCCACCGGCTTCGGCAAGAACAAGGATGCCGACGGCCTGAGCATGGCCGAACCGGGCGCGATGGCCGAGCAATTGAAGGCCGAAGTGCGCACCCACACGCGCATCAGCGGCATCGACCCGGGTCACAAGCGTCTATGGATCGGTGAAGAAGCGGTGACCTACCGCGACCTGATCCTGGCCTGGGGCGCCGAAACCGTACGGGTTCCGATTGAAGGCGACGCAGCGGACTGCGTGTTTCCGATCAACGATCTGGAAGACTACGCGCGCTTTCGCGCGGCTGCGGCCGGCAAGCGTCGGGTGTTACTGCTTGGAGCCGGCCTGATCGGCTGCGAGTTCGCCAACGACCTGACCCTGGGCGGCTACGAGGTGCAACTGGTTGCGCCATGTGAACAGGTTATGCCGACCCTGCTGCATCCGGCGGCCGCTGCTGCCGTGCAGGCAGGCCTGGAAAGCCTGGGTGCACGCTTTCATCTGGGGCCGGTGCTCAATCGCCTGCAACGAGTGGCAGAAGGCCTGGAAGCGCATCTGTCCGATGGTCAGGTGATCGCGTGTGATGTCGTGGTCTCGGCCATTGGCCTGCGTCCGCGCATCGATCTCGCCGCAGCGGCTGGATTGCAGGTCAATCGTGGCGTGGTGGTCGACCGTCACCTGAAAACCTCCCATGCCAACATCTACGCCCTGGGTGATTGCGCCGAGGTCGATGGCCTCAATCTTCTGTACGTCATGCCCCTGATGAGCTGTGCCAGGGCGCTGGCGCAAACCCTGGCCGGCAACCCGACCGTCGTAAGCTATGGGCCAATGCCGATCACCGTCAAAACGCCGGTCTGCCCATTGGTGGTTTCGCCGCCACCGCGGGGTGCCGAAGGCGTCTGGACAGTCGAAGGGCAGGGCGCCGACATCAAGGTTCTATGCCGCGACGCGACGGGCAACCTGCTCGGTTATGCCCTGACGGGCGCGGCCGTAATGGAAAAACTGGCCCTGAACAAAGAGCTTCCGGCACTGCTGGCGTAAATACCGGTCGTTCTGTCGGATTCACCCCCCTTTTGCCCCTACATTGGCCGCGCCGACACTGGCGCGGCTCCTCGCTGCGTGCCATCCTCACTCCCGTCTGCCGCAGAGTAGAGCACCTGCGGCGCTTTGGGCGCTGCTTCGCAGAGAGCAGCACGGACATAACAACAAAAAACCGTCAAAGGGGCTTCACTCATATGCGTAAACCAGAACTCGCTGCAGCCATCGCTGAAAAAGCAGACCTCACCAAAGAACAAGCCAACCGCGTTCTCAACGCCGTTCTCGAAGAAATCACCGGCGCCCTGCATCGCAAGGACAGCGTGACGCTGGTGGGCTTCGGCACCTTCCTGCAACGCCATCGCGGCGCCCGCACCGGCAAAAACCCGCAAACCGGTGAGCCCGTCAAAATCAAGGCCAGCAATACCGTGGCTTTCAAGCCAGGTAAATCGTTGAAGGACAGCGTTAATCCGTAATCCGTTTTCAACTCTCGCGTAGCGGGGGGAGTGGAATAAAAAATGGGCAGGCCAACCGAGGTTGGGTGCCCATTTTTTGTGGGTGGGGCCAACCAGCGCAGCCTTACATTTTACAAGGCACCGCAGGCCGTTCACTCCGCTGTCCGGCGCTTCGGATTATTCAAAATGGATCTTGCAAACTGTAAGTTATGACAGTTTAAAGTGGTCAATTGATGCTTTAAAAAGGGAGTCCCCTTACCCAATAGAAAGGTGACAAATATGGCCTCGAACACCGTAACAGCAAAGACTTTCACCCCTCTGACAATCCCGGCGCCGATCAAGACGCTCTTTTCCGATATCAGATTTGCGCACGTGGTTGCCGAGTATATTTCAGCGGCCACGGGCATGCCGGTGACTATTGAAGACGTTGTGACGCAGGACATGCTTGATAAAGTGACGGTGATGAGAGTGCTGAGCGCGGATCCGAGAAAGTTCACCAGCCTGCAAGGCATCGGGCATCTGCGCAACTTGCAGGAGTTGATGATAGAGCGCCAACCTGTCACTTGCCTGCCTGAAGACTTCGGGACATTGAAAAAGTTGACGCTGGGGTACTTCATCAATTGCTCAATCAAGTCAATTCCATGCTGGATCGGAAATCTCACTAGCCTGACCATTCTGGACCTGAGTTCTCAAGTTCCGCTGGGCGTTATGAGAGGCGCTGTTCCGGAGTCGATCGGCAACCTGACACAACTGGAACGCTTCGACATCAGCAATAACAGTAACCTGTGCGGAAAACTGCCGGATTCCTTGGCCAGGCTGACCTCCCTCAAATCACTGTCGATTCAGAGCAACGGGTTTGAAGACCTGAGTGTCTTGAATGCCCTGCATTCTGTTAACTTCTTCAACTTCATCAATCAAGCCTTGGGCATTTTTGACTTGGGCCGCGTGCGGCAAAACAGTTCACTGCCGATCAGGCTTCCGGAAATATTTGTGCAGGCCCAGACGCCGGGTGACAAATTGTATGTACCAAGCGGTGTCGAAATCCTGGGCAGTCCAGGTGCGTATCTGGATCAAAACCGGCTCTATGTGCATTTGCCGACTGACAACACTGGTACGTTCGAGGTGATGCTGGCTATTCATGGGCGGCTAACCAATGTGAGTTATCGCTGGACAGTGACTGCATAACGGCCAGCCTGTCTTATGGCTATCAGGTGAAGTTACCTGACATAAGCCGTGCGTAGGAACGCGACAGCGTTTTCCGCGCCCGGCTCATAAAATTGGAATTGGAATTGGAATTGGAATTGGAATTGGAATTGGAATTGGCAGGCGGGTGTTGAGCTGCGTTTAATATTTGTAAGAAAACGTCCACCCATGATGAAAAGCCTCAGAAAATCGACGAATCATCCGACGCTTTTTTAGGGTTGGCCTTCGGAAGTGTGAGGGTTAGCGTGATAGCTCCACTCTTTCATGACGGAATCACTATGGTCAGTATCACCGACATACCTTCTGAATCAGAAGCCGACAGCATTTCCCCGTATGTCTGCGCTACTTCGAGAAAACTGCACGATGCTGCTGACCGTGCGCTGAACTATTACCTCAATCCCGTTCCCGTTAAGACGCAGATCATACCCGGCTCGATTTTTACGATTGCGCCTGACATCAATAACGAAACGTTGTTGGCGCACGCGTCTGAGTCGCTGGAATCGGCGAGGGTGATGGCGGGTGATTTTGTCGGGGTTCTGGAGGGCTCACACCGCAAAACAATGCTGGCGCTTCAACAAATCATCATGCTGGGTCAGTTGGCAGTGAATCGGGTTCTGGACAATACCGGTGTTTCTGAAAATGCGTGAGCGAGTAGGAAAGCACAGCCTCGCGACACCTCTCATGTACCAACCTTCGTTAATGACTTGGTAGTCATCAGCGTCAAAAACGACAACATCTCCTGCTAAATAATGCAGATAGTGGTGTTCTTTGTTTTTGCCGTTACACTGCCCCCGCCGTTCATTTTTCTTTCGAGGCTGTGCGCATGAAGTTTCGTTTTCTGCTATGGATGCTGGGTTTGTTGATGGGCAAGGCCAGCCGGACCAATCCGGCGTTTCAGCAGCAGTTGGGTGACAAGGACCTGGTGTTTCAGTTGCAGACCCTGGACGGGACAGTAGCGCGGCATTTCCGCGTGAAGGACCAGCGCATTACCAGCCAATCGGGTGTGCATGCCGAGCCTGCATTTGCGATTGCCTTTAAAGATGCCGCCTATGGCTTTGCCACGATGCAGGCGAAGAACAAGCAATTGGCGTTCATGACCGGGATTCAGGACAAGTCGATTCAGATCAAGGGCAACCCGGCACTGGTGATCTGGTTCCAGGGGTTGACCAAGTATTTGAAACCGAAGAAGGCAAAGGCGAGGGTTTGAGGTTTCTGAGATAGACCGGGGTTGAATCTATCGTGGGCGAATCTTTTTCCTACTGGAGTGGGGCTCGCCCGCGGCGCTTTTAGGGAAACTTCGAACAAGTCTTCAATATGCTGAAATACAGCCTCAGCACCTGTATTTGAAAGGCTTTTTAACAACTGTAATTTCTGACAGTTACGTTAGCTTGAGTGGTGTGTTTCACTTCGACTGTTGGTTTTTAACTCAGTCGATTACAGGGAACATAATCATGACTCAAACTACGCGTGCACCAGGCACTATCGATCCTGGTTTTGGTCAACGAGGATTTGCCTTCTTTCCGCTTCCAGGTAGCGAAGGACTCAATAGGACCGTTACTATTCTTCCGGATAAGAGGGTGCTTGTAACCTTGGTATATCCGCCATTCGACGATGTAGCTTTAGGTTTGGCTGTATTTAAGGAAGATGGGAGCCTTGATCCTGTATTCGGTAGTGGGGGAATAAAAGATATATCTTTTTCTCAGTCGCTCACTTTTTACCCGAATACCGTGCTTTTGCTAACAAGCGGGGGCTGGTTGATTGCAGGTACTGCGTCAACCGAAAAAGGACTGTCTCTGGCTGTTGCCAAATTCCAGGCAGATGGCTCGCTAGATCCGACATACGGTGCAGCTTCAACACCGGGCTTAACGCTTATCGACGTTGATGATCTTGTTAAGGGGGCAACTTTACTATCATCTGATCAAGCGCCAACTGACATCATGGATAACGATGGTGGCAATGGTGCGATTTCTGCCACACAGCAGGATGGAAAAATTGTCATAGGCAGCGTGGTCAGTGTTGAGGGAACACCGTTTCCGCGAGGTATCGTGATTCAGTTGGACTCCACGGGAAACCTGGACATCACATTTAATTGTAAAGGATATTTACTGGTCAATTTGCCGGACGGCCTTGATTGGACCAATGTGATGGCCGTGCGTTTCCAGGATGATTACCTGGTAGTTTGTGGTAACTATCGCAAAGATTTGAAGTTGGGAGGTTATTTTAATCGCTATGACCGGCTAGGAAATCTGGATAGAAGTTTTGGCGAAAGAAACAACGGTACCGTTTTGATTTCACTCGATGACAGGCTGGTGCGTCTAAGTTCTTTCACAGTAAAGTCCGATAATAGTTTGATTGGGGCTGGCTATGTAATGGATAACCAGATCGGAGGCTTGGTTGTCCATCTAACTCCAAAAGGAAGCTATAATTTGCTGTTCAACGGCGGAACGCCGTTGGTCTCCAAATTCCTGGACTCAGGCGTGTTGTGGCGGACAAGTATGGTGCAATCGGATAGCAACCTGATTATTGCCGGTCAGGGCGGCGAGGATTTGGGCGAATTGAGATCATCTATTACAGCGCGCCTGCTTCCAAATGGAGATGTTGATCTTAAGTACGCTGACAAGGGTTGGGTTGAGTACCCAAGTCCAGATGTTGGAGGAAACCATACTTTTCGAGATGCAGCGTTGAAGTCGGATGATTATATGTATGTTAGTGAAACACAGATGGAAGGCGGGGGTACAACGAGAGGGTCTGTGTTTCGTTATTTAGTATGAACCAGTGAAGGTAGTTGAGTGAGTGCAATTCTGTTGTCGGCTTGAGGCGTTTTGTGCCGCTCAACGCTAGACAAGTAAGTGTTCGTGATGAAGGAGTCTCTAAGCACGAACACTTACTATGGGTTTCAAGCAGTCCCGTACTGAACTATCAATTGAGGGTTTTTCAAGTCTGGCTGAATTGCGACGCCAGCTCCCGTAACAGCACTTCAGCCTCGAGCACTTTGCTGACTACATCATTGGCTTTATCGCGGGTCAAACCGACTCGTTCCAGTAACGCCTCAGGAATGTCTTCATCCGGGCCGGAACCAATGCCCCGGCTGCGCAGCAGGCGCACGGACAGGCACACCAGGTTCGGGTACTCGGCGTGTTCACCGTCGTAGTGCGGGTCGTGCTGGAAGCGCAGCGCGGTGGCCAGTTCTTCGGGCATGTCCCAGTAGCGCATCAGCCACGAGCCGATCTGTTCACGGCTGATGCCCAGCAGGTGTTGTTCCACGAAGCTGTGGCACAGATGCGGGTTGACCTCCAGGTGGCGGCAGATCAGCGAAAAATGCGGCGGGAACACATGAGCCAGCAGCAGGTAGCCGAAGTTATGCAGCAGGCCGGCAAGGTAGGTCAGGCCGGCTTCCGGGCGCTGGGCGCGTGGCATGGCACGGGTCAGGCCTTCGATGACGGCGGCGGTGTAGATCGATTGCTGCCAGTACGGCGTGCTGTGTTGCGGGTGGTCCTTGGGCAGGCTCAGGGTTTTGCCCAAGGCCAGGCCCAGCGCCAGGTTGATCACCAGATCGAAGCCCAGCACGCGCACGATGGCGTCTTCTACCGAGCGAATCTTGCCGGGTGAGGCGTAGTAGGGCGATGCCGCCCAGCTCACAACCTGTGCCGCCAGCGCAGGGTCGGTCTCGACCACACCGGTAATGTCGTCGATGGTGGCGTTCGGGTCTACGCGCAGCTTGATGATCTTTTGCGCGGTTTCGGCAAGTGGCGGAATTTCGATGGTGGCTTCCAGGCGCTGCTGGATGCGTCGTGCGGTGAACGCTTGAACAGCCTGGGTGATTTCCTCGCGGTCATCGTCGGGTCGGTCAAGGTTCGGGCGGATGCTGCTCAGGGTTTCGCCGAAGTTGGCGGCGCTTGCCTTGGTCAGCATGGTCTTGAAGTCTTCGCTGGCGATTTCCAGCAGGACGCCCGGCTCGCCAGAGTTGATCAGCAACTTCGGCTCGCGCAGCAGGCATTCTTCGTACAGGCACGGCGAAGTGGTCAGTGCCGGCAGACCGGGCAGCAGGCTCAGGTTGTGCTTGCCGAGCATTTTTGCCAAGCGTTCGCCCGGCACGCCCGTAAGGCGGCGACCGGTGAGTTCGGTGAGGCGATTGAGGTCCAGCAACTGGCTCTGGGGGAACAACACCATCAATGCGCCGACGGCGTCATCAAGCAGGACGGCCTGGATCTTGCGCGCAGGGTTAAGGCCGTGATGGTCCAGCACTTCTTCGTAAGTAATGCCCAATTTGCCAAGCATCAGCCGAATAACCGACGGAGCGTGCGGGGTGTCGGGTGCGAAGGCAACTTCGGTCATGTTCCGTATCCGTACCAAATCAATTGCGCAAGTATAACCAGCTTGCTTGGGGCGATGCGTCACAAACTGCGACGGGGATCACACTTGACCGTATTGCTGGCCATGGCGCAACCAGCGGTCTAGTAACGGGCTGACGTGGGTTGGCCAGCGTTCGAGCAAGGCTTGGGCGGCATCACGTACGGCGGGCAGCAGGTCGGCGTCACGCATCAGGTCGGCGACCTTGAATTGCAGCAGGCCGGTTTGACGGGTGCCGAGCATTTCGCCAGGGCCACGCAGTTCCAGATCCTTTTCCGCGATGACAAAGCCGTCGTTGGTTTCACGCATGATGCCCAGGCGCTGGCGGCCGATCTGCGACAGCGGTGGATGGTAGAGCAGCACGCAATGGCTGGCTGCGCTGCCCCGGCCTACCCGGCCGCGCAATTGGTGAAGTTGTGCGAGACCCAGGCGTTCAGGGTTCTCGATGATCATCAGGCTGGCGTTGGGTACGTCGACACCGACTTCGATCACGGTGGTCGCGACCAGCAGTTGCAGATTACCGGCCTTGAACTCGGCCATCACCGCAGCTTTTTCCGCAGGCTTCATGCGCCCGTGGATCAACCCGACCTTCAGTTCGCCAAGGGCAGCGGTGAGGTCTTCGTAAGTGCTTTGCGCGGCCTGGCAGGTCAGTTCTTCGGACTCTTCGATCAGCGTGCACACCCAGTAGGCCTGTCGCCCTTCGGCGCAAGCACCACGTACCCGCTCGATGACTTCGACGCGGCGGGTGTCGGTGATCAGTACGGTGTTCACCGGGGTTCGCCCGGGTGGCAATTCGTCGAGGATCGAGGTGTCGAGATCGGCGTAGGCGCTCATCGCCAGCGTCCGTGGGATCGGCGTGGCGGTCATGATCAACTGATGCGGGCACATGCGTCCGCCGACGCCTTTCTGCCGCAGGGCCAGGCGTTGCTGCACGCCGAAGCGATGCTGTTCGTCGATGATCACCAATGCCAGATTCTTGAACTGCACTTCGTCCTGGAACAGCGCGTGGGTGCCGACCACCATCGGTGTGCCGCTGGCGATCTGCTCCAGCGCGGCGACACGATTCTTGCCCTTGAGCTTGCCGGCCAGCCACGCGACTTCGATGCCCAGCGGTTCGAGCCAGCGCTTGAAGGTGATGAAGTGCTGCTCGGCGAGAATCTCGGTAGGCGCCATCAGCGCGACCTGATAGCCAGCCTCCAGAGCCTGGAGCGCGGCGAGGGCAGCGACCACCGTTTTACCGGCGCCGACGTCACCCTGGATCAGCCGCAGCATTGGCTCGTGCTGGCTGAGGTCATAGGCGATTTCGTTGCCGACCCGTTGCTGGGCGCCCGTCGGGCTGAAGCCGAGGTTGGCCAGGTATTTGGGTGGCAGCTTCGTGGCTTTGGGCATGGCCGGCGCACGCAGGGAGCGCATGCTTTCGCGCAAGCGTTGTTGCGACAGTTGATGGGTCAGCAGTTCTTCGAACGCCAGGCGGTGCTGGGCCCAGTGATGACCCAGGGCCAGTTCATCGACGTCGGCATCGGCGGGCGGGTTGTGCAAATAGCGGATCGCATCGGCCAGCGGTGCCAGTTGATAGTCCCGGGCCAGCTCGGTCGGCAGCCAGTCGGGCAGGCTGCTGGGGCCAAGCAGGGTCAGGGTCTGCATGCACAACTGACGCAGGCGCTGCTGGGTAAGGCCTTCGGTGAGCGGGTAGACCGGGGTCAGGGTTTCATCCACCGGCGGTGGTTCGTCGCCGGTGATGGCGCGGTATTCCGGGTGGTAGATCTCCAGCCCCGAGGCGCCGGGCCGCGCTTCGCCATAACAGCGAATCCGCGTGCCGCGCTTGAGGCCTTCTTTCTGCGCGTTGCTGAAATGGTAGAAGCGCAGGCTCAATCCGCCGGTGCCATCTTGCAGCCGGACAACCAGGCTGCGACGACGACCCATGACCACATCGGCACCGCTGACGGTGCCTTCGATGACCGCATCCTGACCGGGCCTCAGCGCGCCGATGGGCACCACGCGGGTGCGATCCTGATAGCGCAGCGGCAAGTGAAACAGCACGTCCTGGAGGTTTTCCAGGCCGACCTTGCCCAGCTTTTCGGCCATGGCTTCGCCGACACCCTTGAGTGCCGTCACCGACACTTGCGACAACTCGCTCATGGCCGTGACTTAACCCGCAGCGACCTGTGCCGCTGGCTTGGCCACGGAACACAGGCGAATGGAGTCGGCGAGGATTTCGATGGCCTTGGGCCGGGGAAAGCTCGCGCGCCAGGCGATGGCCACGGTGCGGTAGGGCACCGGTGCGGAAAGCGGGCGCACTTCGATCACGCCAGGGGCGTAGTGATGGCTGTCGACCGCCGACAACGGCAGGATCGAGATGCCCAGGCCGGAGGCGACCATGTGGCGGATGGTTTCCAGGGAGCTGGATTCGACTGTGGTGTGCCTGGCGCCGTCGTTGCCCTTGGTCAAGGTCGGGCAGGCTTCGAGCACCTGATCGCGGAAGCAGTGACCTTCACCTAGCAACAGCAGGCTCTTGTCGTTGAGCAGGCTGGCGTCAATGGACTCTTTCTGCGTCCACGGGTGCTGGGCTGGCATCAGCACGTAGAACGGCTCGTCGTAGAGCTGCAGCGTCAGCACGTCGGCTTCGTTGAACGGCAGGGCGATGATGATCGCGTCGAGTTCGCCGTTGCGCAGTTTGTCGCGCAGCACGTGGGTGAAGTTTTCTTCGATGTACAACGGCATCTGCGGGGCGACCCGGTGCAGTTGCGGAATCAGGTGCGGGAACAGGTACGGGCCGACGGTGTAGATCGCGCCGACTTTCAGTGGCGCGGTCAGCTGGTTCTTGCCGGCCTGGGCCAGTTCGCGGATGCCCTGGGCCTGTTCCAGGACTTTTTGCGCCTGGGCAACAATGCCTTCGCCGACCGGGGTCAGGCGCACGGCGCTCTTGCTGCGCTCGAAAATCAGCACACCGAGTTCGTCTTCAAGCTTTTTCACGCCCACCGACAGGGTCGGCTGGCTGACGTGGCAACGCTCGGCCGCGTGGCCGAAATGCTGCTCTTGGGCGAGGGTAACGATGTAGCGTAATTCTGTGAGGGTCATAGCAAGCGTCCGTGTGGTTGCGGGCCAAGCATACCGGCTGCAATCGATAGACGCACGTTATCAGACTGGGTGCGTGCAGGAGCAAGCTCGCTCGCGAAGAACCTGAGACCGCCGTGGGGTGTCAGGCTCGCCGCGTTATCGTTGACGACCATCGCGAGCAGGCTCGCTCCTACAGTGGTTCGGCGGTACTTTACCGCCGGTGTTTTTCCAGCGAATAAACAAAAGGTGCAACGATTTCGATGGAACCGTTGTTCAGCATGTCGGCCGGTGGCTTGGGCAGCGGCTGGGCGCGGCGGATCATTTCCAGGGTGGCCCGGTCCAGATCGGCAGTGCCAGAGGCGCTTACCAGTTCAAACGACAACACATTACCTTCAGCATCCACGACGAAACGAAGACGGTTCGTGCCTTCCTTGCTCCGCGCCCGGGCACTTGCAGGGTACTTTTTGTACTTCTGCAGGTGTGCCAGCAGCGTGCCTTGCCAGCTGGCCTTGGCCGCCAGTTGAGCAGGCGAAGGGCCTGGTGCCGGCTGCGCGGATTTCTGCGTCGGTGCCTGAGTCTGCTGCGTTTCGGCAGGTTTCTCTTCGGCCGGTTTTTCCTTCGGTGGCTCAGGTTTCTTTTCTACCGGCTTGGGCGGTTGCGGCTTTGGCTTGGGTTTGACCGGCTTGGGCACGGCAATTTCAGCTTTCGGCGCTTCGGCAAGCTTCGGAATCGGCAGTTCTTCAACCGGAGCCGGGGGCTGTGGCGGTGTGACGACCTTCGGCGGAGCAGGCGGTGGTGGGGCAGGAACCGGCGCCAATTCGACCATCATTGCCTGTGGGGGCAACTCGATGGGCGGGCGGGCAGACCAGTTCAGCGCCAGCGCGATGGCCAGCGCGTGAACGCCCAGCACCACGGCCAGGCTACCGCTGTAACGCGTCAGCTTATGGCGCGTCGTGATCATTTCTTGGCTGCCGTCTCAAGTCCAACCAGGCCGACCTTCAGGTAGCCGGCGGAACGCAGGTTGTCCATCACGCTCATCAGGTCGCCGTAATCCACGCCTTTGTCGGCCTGGAAAAAGATCGTCGTGTCTTTTTTGCCTTGAGTCCTGGCGTCGAGGGTGGCGCCGAGGGCTTCAGCCTTCACTTCCTCTTCGCCGAGGAACAGGCGCTGGTCAGCCTTGACGCTGAGGAACACCGGTTTCTCAGGACGCGGCGCCGGTTTGGCGGTGGACGCGGGCAGATCGACCTTGATGTCCACAGTAGCCAGCGGAGCCGCCACCATGAAGATGATCAACAGCACCAGCATCACGTCGATGAACGGCGTGACGTTGATTTCATGGTTCTCGGCCAGATCGTCGTCTGCCCCTTCTTTCAAATGCAGGCCCATGGCCGATTACCCCACTTTCACCATGTGCGGTTGCGAGCTGCGCTCAGGCTGGTGATCGAGGTCGCGGCTGACCAGCAGCAGGACCTGCGCCGACGCGTCGGACACCTGGGCTTTGTAACCGGCAATGGAGCGAGCGAAGACGTTGTAGATCACCACGGCAGGAATCGCTGCAACCAGACCCAGCGCGGTGGCCAGCAGGGCTTCGGCGATACCGGGAGCCACGACGGCGAGGTTGGTGGTCTGGGTCTTGGCGATGCCGATGAAGCTGTTCATGATGCCCCATACGGTACCGAACAGGCCGACGAATGGCGCGGTGGAACCGATAGTGGCCAGTACGCCGGTGCCGCTGCTCATGTTGCGACCGCAGGCTGCAACCAGACGCTCGAGGCGAAAGCTGACACGCTCCTTGATACCTTCTTTCTCGCGGCTGTTGGCCGACAGGCGCATCTCTTCGAGGGCGTCGTGCACCAGCAGGTTGGCCAGAGTGCCTTCCTTGGTCGCCGTGGTGCTGGCTTCCTTGAGGGAGGCAGCCTTTTTCAGGTGAGCGATTTCAACGCGCAGACGACGCTTGGCGCCAATCAACTCGAAGCCTTTGGCGATCCAGATAGTCCAGGTAATGACGGAGGCGATGGCCAGGCCGATCATCACGATTTTCACGATGATGTCGGCGTTCTGGTACATGCCCCACGGCGACAGATCATGGGCCATGCCCAGGGTGTTGTCGGCTTCGAGGACTTCAGGAACGTCTTCGCCAAGGGTGTCGACAGCCGGTGCCGGGTCAGTGGCGGCCGGTGCCGCGACCGGGGCAGCTTGATCTGCCGATGCAGAGGTTGCGGCGGCTGTCGGAGTGGCGGGTGCCTGGGCATCAGCGAACGCGGCAGCGGGTGCCAGCATTATGCTGAGGAGCAGGGCGGCCACGGCGCTCCAGGCGCGAGGTCGTTTGGTAGGCGAAGCGGGGAGTTGATTGCGTGTCATGCTGGCCGGACCTGAGAGTAAAAAGGGTGATGTTCTTCCAGGCCTCGAAGGGCCGAGAACAAAAGTGGTCGGCATTATTGCAATTAATTCTTGTTAACAGAAGCAATAGCATCTCTTTTTTTCCTGCATTGCTAGCCGCTCGTCTATTGTCGGCGCTAGTCTGTTGCTTTCCGATGGGAGTATTTCAATGTCTGTCCCCTCTGTTTTGATCGCCGGTTGCGGTGACGTAGGCAGCCGTCTGGCTACGCAATTGCTGGCTGCGGGGTGGGAGGTGCATGGCCTGCGGCGCGATGTTTCACGCCTGCCCAAGGGTGTTGTCGGTGTGGCTGGCGACCTGTTCAAAGAAGACTGTCCGCCGACCTGGCCGGTGGGTGCGGTGGACTACCTGGTGTATTGCGCCGCCGCAACCGATCACGATGAAGACGGTTACCGTGCCGCTTATGTAGAAGGTTTGCAGCATGTGTTGGGCTGGCTGAATGACTATGGGCAGGTGCCCAATCGTCTTCTGTTCGTATCCAGCAGTAGTGTTTACGGCCAGCAGGATGGCGAGTGGGTCGACGAGGCGTCGACGGCCGTGGCGGCGGGCTACTCAGGGCGTGTGATGCTCGAAGCCGAGCAGGTTGCGCTCAATAGCGGCATACCGGCCAGCATTGTGCGTTTGACCGGTATCTACGGCCCGGGCCGTGAGTGGTTGCTGACACAGGTACGCCGGGGTTATCGCGTAGTGGTCGAGCCGCCGCTGTACGCCAACCGTATTCATGCCGATGACGCCGCAGGGTTGATGGCGTACCTGCTTGAGGCGGATCAGCGCGGTGTGGCGTTGGAGGATGTCTACATTGGCGTCGATGACGCCCCGGCAGCCCTGGCAGACGTAGTGGGTTGGTTGCGCGAGTATCTGGGCGTGACCGAGTGGGCGGAGGATGCCAGCGTGCGACGCACCGGGAGCAAGCGTTGCAGCAATGCTCGGGCAAAAGCCTTGGGCTGGGCCCCGAAGTATCCAAGTTTCCGCGAGGGTTACGCGGCGATTCTGGAGGGGCGCTGCTGACTCCCAGTCACCACAAACCAAATGTGGGAGCGGGCTTGCTCGCGAAAGCGGTGTGACAGTCGAGAAAAATGTCGTCTGACACACCGTTTTCGCGAGCAAGCCCGCTCCCACACGGGTTATGCGCTGTTTATTGTTGTTCCAGCAACCACTTGCGGTCACCCGGCGTGAACTGCGGCATTTCGTCTGCCTGCGCGGTGTTCACTGTCTGGAAAATTTCCAGCTCTTTGCCTTTGCGCGCAAAAATCCAGGCATTGCCTTGCCCGTTGAGTTGCAGCCACATGTTGTCGTTACCGCCGCTCATCGATGCGCAGTCGCCCGCCAGGCACAGGGCATAGCGATCGGCTCCCGGCAGGCCGGACACCTGGCCGTCGGGCTGGAACTGTACAGTGCTGCCTTCGCCCGGGCCGCTGATGACTTTCCAGCTACCGCCCATGTAGGTCGAATACAGCGCACGCTCGAAAGTTGCGCCAATCGGAGCGCCCTCCGGCACCGGAATCGATGAGCGATCGAAGAGCTGGGCAGATTCGTTTTCGGTAGCGGCCTGGCTCAATTGTTTGCCATCACGCTTCAGTTCACTGCCGGAACTGCCATAAAAATCGACTTTCCAGGCACCGGACTCCTCGCCCAGCAGCTTGCCGTCGACGTTTTCAAAACCATTGGTGTAGCGGGCCTGACCGGCCTTTGTATTGATGTCCCATTCCAGGTTCGGACCATAGGCCTGGAGCGCTTCACGCAGGGGGCCGCCTTTGGATGCTGCATCGATCGCCACCTGATTGATCCAGGTGCCGCTGATATCTCGGTCGGCAGGGTCGCTGGCACATCCGCCCAGGAACAGGGCAAGCAGCGAGAGAACAAGCGCATTGCGCATGGTGGAATCCTTTCAGGCTTTCTTTACTGCTGAGCAGTCGGCGCAGCCTGAAGCTGCGCCAGACGCATTACTCGATGACCAGGATGGCATCCATTTCAACCTGCGAACCCTTTGGCAGGGCTGCTACGCCGATGGCGGCGCGGGCAGGGTAAGGCTGGTCGAAGTATTTGCCCATGATCTCGTTGACCTTGGCGAAGTGGCTCAGGTCGGTGAGGAAGATGTTCAGTTTGACGATGTCCTTGAACGAACCGCCGGCGGCTTCAGCCACGGCCTTGAGGTTCTCGAACACCTGGACGGTCTGGGCTTCGAAGCCTTCAACCAGTTCCATGGTTTTTGGGTCCAGAGGAATTTGACCCGACATGTAGACGGTATTGCCAGCCTTGATCGCCTGGGAGTAGGTGCCGATGGCGGCCGGGGCCTTGTCGCTGGTGATAACAGTCTTGGTCATGAATGACTCCTTGTGAGGGTGGGCTTCATGCACGCATGCGGGTGATGCGAATCACCCCGGTCAGCGCGCGCAGTTTTTTGATCACGCGGGCCAGGTGCACACGGTCGTGTACGCTGACTACCAGTTGGACCACGCTGATGCGACCATCGCGTTCGTCCATGCTGATTTTCTCGATATTGCCGTCGGCCGCGTTGACGCTGCTGGCCAGCAGGGCGATCAGGCCGCGCTGATGTTCCAGCTCGACACGCAGTTCGACGTTGAATTCTCCGGTGACATCCTTGGCCCATGAGAGCTGGATGCATTTTTCCGGGTTGTGGCGGATTTCGGTGATGTTGCGGCAGTTGTCCAGGTGCACGACCATGCCTTTGCCCGCAGACAGGTGGCCAACAATCGGGTCCCCCGGGATTGGCGTGCAGCACTTGGCGTAGCTGAGTACCAGGCCTTCGGTGCCGCGAATCGCCAGCGGGCCTTCGGGACTTGGCAGCTGTTCGCCTTCGCCGAGCAGGCGGCGGGCGACAACATAAGCCATGCGATTGCCCAGGCCGATATCTTCGAGCAGGTCTTCGGCCAGTTCGAGGCGATATTCGGCAAGCATCGCCTTGACGCGCTCCGCCGGGATTTTTTCCAGCGAACTGTCGAACCCGTTGAGCACCTTGTTCAGCAGGCGTTCGCCCAGGCTGATGGACTCGGAACGGCGCTGCAGTTTCAGCGCATGGCGGATGTGGGTTCGCGCCTTGCCGGTAACCACGAAGTTCAGCCACGCCGGGTTCGGCCGCGCGCCAGGGGCACTGACAATCTCGACCGTGGAGCCGCTTTGCAGCGGTTCGGACAGCGGTGCGAGACGACGATTGATCCGGCAGGCAATGCAGCTGTTGCCGACATCGGTGTGCACCGCGTAAGCGAAGTCGACCGCCGTGGAGCCTTTGGGCAGCTCCATGATCCGGCCCTTGGGCGTAAACACGTAGACCTCGTCCGGGAACAGGTCGATCTTCACGCTTTCGATGAACTCCAGGGAGTTGCCGGCGCGTTGCTGCATTTCCAGCACGCCCTTGACCCACTGGCGAGCACGGGCGTGAGTGCCTTTTGGCTGCTCGTCGCCGCTGGACTTGTACAGCCAATGGGCAGCGATGCCGTTGTTGGCCATCTCTTCCATTTCACGGGTGCGGATCTGGATCTCGATCGGAACTCCGTGCATGCCGAACAGCGTGGTATGCAGCGACTGATAGCCGTTGGCCTTGGGGATCGCGATGTAGTCCTTGAAGCGTCCTGGCAACGGTTTGTACAAATTATGTACAGCACCCAGCACGCGGTAGCAGGTATCGACCTTGTCGACGATGATCCGGAACGCATAGACGTCCATGATCTCGTTGAAGGCTCGACGTTTGCCGCGCATTTTCTTGTAGATGCCGTAGAGGTGTTTCTGCCGACCGCTGACCTCGCCCTGAATGCCGTCGACGGCCAGGCAGTGGCTGAGGGACTCTTCGATCTTGTTGACGATTTCCTTGCGGTTGCCCCGGGCACGTTTGACGGCCTGGTTTATCCGCGCGGAACGCATCGGGTGCATGGCCTTGAAGCCGAGGTCTTCGAATTCTATGCGGATGGCGTGCATGCCCAGCCGATTGGCGATGGGCGCATAGATTTCCAGGGTTTCCTTGGCGATCCGCCGGCGCTTTTCACCGGACAGGACTTCCAGCGTGCGCATGTTGTGCAGGCGGTCGGCAAGCTTGACCAGGATCACGCGAATGTCGCGTGCCATGGCCATGGCCATTTTCTGGAAGTTTTCGGCCTGGGCTTCTGCTTTGGTCTCGAAGTTCATCTGGGTCAGTTTGCTGACCCCGTCGACCAGTTCGGCCACGGTTTCACCGAACTGCGCTTGCAGCGCTTCCTTGGCAATACCGGTGTCTTCGATCACGTCATGCAGCATGGCAGCCATCAGGCTCTGATGGTCCATATGCATGTCGGCAAGAATATTCGCAACCGCAAGTGGGTGCGTGACGTACGCCTCACCGCTACGGCGGCGTTGGCCGTCGTGTGCTTGTTCGGCGTAGAAATACGCTCGGCGGACCAGGTTGACCTGGTCGTTGCCGAGGTAGGTCGATAAGCGATCGGCGAGGGCGTCTATGCTCGGCATGATGTCTCCTGCCGCAAGCTGTGATCCCGTGCCGTGCTACGTCGACCAGGCATAGGCTTAGACGGCCTCGTTGGACTCGTCCTCGAATGCAGCAAAAAGCGGTTCATCTTCAACGATTTCGGCTTCGGCGATAGCTGCGTAGTCGATCAGGCCTTCAGCGATTTCACGCAGGGCAACAACGGTAGGCTTGTCGTTTTCCCATGCTACTTTCGGCTCTTTGCCGCCGGTGGCCAATTGACGGGCACGCTTGGTAGAGAGCATGACCAGCTCAAAGCGGTTATCCACGTGTTCTAGGCAGTCTTCAACGGTTACGCGGGCCATGGTCTTCCTCGTAGCAAATGCAATATGCGCGCTGCCCGGATGGGCGAGCGGACTGAACAGTTTAAAAAATCACCAGCGATTAGGGAAGCGCTGATTTTTTGACCAAGCCCTTCAACGCGCTGCAAGTGCCAATGTAAAGCCCTTGCAGCTGTTTTGGGAAGTGCTCTTTAACCGAGCAACTCAGCCAGTAATTTGCCAAAACGTTGCTGCTGGCGCTTCTGTTGGAGCTGATTGGCGCGGAAAATTGCCTGCAGGTCGCGCAAAGCGTGGGCGAAATCATCGTTGATGATCAGGTAGTCATAGTCGACGTAGTGGCTCATTTCGCTGACTGCTTCGCGCATCCGGCCGTCGATGATCTCGTCGCTGTCCTGGCCTCGGTTGGTCAGGCGCTGGTGCAAGGCCTCAAGTGACGGCGGCAGAATGAAGACCGAGCGGGCTTGCGGCATCAGCTTGCGCACTTGTTCGGCGCCCTGCCAGTCGATTTCCAGGATCAGGTCGTGGCCTTCGTCCAGGGTCTGCTGCAGGTGGCTTTGCGAGGTGCCGTAGAGGTTGCCGAAAACTTCGGCGCGCTCGAGGAAGTCCCCGTGTTCGATCATCTTCACGAACTCGCTGCGTTCGACGAAGTGGTAGTTCACGCCGTTCACTTCACCTGGGCGCATGGCGCGGGTGGTGTGGGAGACAGAGACGCGAATCTCCGGATCGGCGTCGGTCAGGGCTTTGACCAGGCTGCTTTTGCCCGCGCCCGAAGGGGCGGAAATGATGTACAGGGTGCCGGTGCTGTGGGTCATGTCAGGGTAGCCTTACTCAATATTCTGCACTTGTTCGCGCATCTGCTCGATCAACACCTTGAGGTTGACCGCAGCCTGGGTGCTGCGCGGGTCGAAGGCTTTGGAGCCCAGTGTGTTGGCTTCGCGGTTGAGCTCCTGCATCAGGAAGTCCAGACGCCGTCCGGCGGCACCGCCGGACTTGAGCACCCGGCGAACTTCGATGATGTGGGTGCTCAGGCGATCCAGTTCTTCGGCGACGTCGCTTTTTTGCGCGAGCATGACCATTTCCTGCTCCAGGCGCTGCGGATCCATCTCCGCCTTCATGTCGGCGAAGCGGTCGAGGACTTTCTGGCGCTGGGTGGCGAGCATCTGCGGGACCAGTTCGCGCAAGGTCACCACGTCGTCTTCTATGGAGGTCAAACGCTCGTTGATCAGCCGTGCCAGCTCGGCACCTTCACGCTCTCGGCCGGCCTTGAGCTCCTTGAGGCCCTGGTTGAACAGCGCGAGGGCTTCGGCATTCAGGGCTTGTGGATCGCTGGCGTCACCTACCAGCACGCCGGGCCAGCCCAGCACTTCCAGCGGGTTGAGGGCGGCGGGATTCTTGATCAGGCTGGCGATGGTCTCGGCGGCGGCGACCAGTTGTGCGGCACGCTCGCGGTCCACTTGCAGGGACTTGCCGGTGCTTTCCTCGGTAAACCGCAGCGTGCATTCCAGCTTGCCCCGGGATAGGCCCTGGCGCAGGGCCTCGCGGACTGCGCCTTCGAGGTCGCGAAAAGTTTCCGGCAGGCGCAGGTGGGGTTCCAGGTAGCGGCTGTTGACCGAGCGCAGTTCCCAGCTCAGGGTGCCCTGGGCGCCGGCTTTTTCGACGCGGGCGAAGGCGGTCATGCTGTGCACCATGGGGTACCTCGCAGTGCAGATGGGCGCAGAACCGAGGTTCCGGGGATCCGCTATCAATGAATTAAAGCCGACAGGCAGCAAAGGCGCAGGATTGTAACGCAGTGGCGCGGATGCGCCCAAACACACGGTGTGACAAACGTCTGCAAGCCTTCGATACCACGCCATGCAGAGCCTTCGGTCGTCGGCGGATTTTTTTAGAAGTGCCCAGGTGCGGCCAGCGGCTCTATAATGCCCGCAGTTTTCCGTCCCCAGTACAGGTACTCCCTATGATACGTCCAAGTGGTCGCGCTGCCGATCAGCTCCGCTCGATCCGCATCACCCGCAACTACACCAAACACGCCGAGGGATCTGTACTGGTCGAGTTCGGTGATACCAAGGTCATCTGCACCGTCAGCGTCGAGCCGGGCGTGCCGCGTTTCCTCAAGGGCCAGGGCCAGGGCTGGCTGACTGCCGAATACGGCATGCTGCCGCGCGCCACCGGCGAGCGTAACCAGCGTGAAGCCAGCCGTGGCAAGCAGGGTGGTCGCACCCTCGAAATCCAGCGTTTGATCGGCCGTTCCCTGCGCGCTGCGCTGGACATGTCCAAGCTGGGCGACGTCACCCTGTACGTCGATTGCGATGTGATTCAGGCAGATGGCGGCACCCGTACCGCGTCGATCACCGGCGCCATGGTGGCGCTGGTCGATGCCCTGAAAGTGATCAAGAAGCGTGGCGGCCTGAAAGGCGGCGACCCGATCAAGCAAATGATCGCTGCAGTTTCGGTAGGCATGTACAAGGGCGAGCCGGTGCTCGACCTCGATTACCTGGAAGATTCGGCGGCCGAAACCGACCTGAACGTGGTCATGACCAGCGCTGGCGGTTTCATCGAAGTGCAGGGCACTGCCGAAGGCGCGCCGTTCCAGCCTGAAGAGCTGAACGCCATGCTGGAACTGGCGAAGAAAGGCATGAACGAAATCTTCGAACTGCAAAAGGCTGCACTGGCCGATTGAACAGGCCGCTCCCAGCAAGGAGGACGCGATGAGTGATGAGCAAGAGCTACTTCCCACCCCGAGTAAAGACGTTCGGCAGTGGGCGATGTTTTGTCACCTGTCTGCCTTGCTCGGGATCTGGATCCCGTTCGGGACGCTGATCGGTCCTCTGATTCTCTGGCAGATGAAGCGCGAGATGGACCCGTTCGTCGACGCACAGGGCAAGGAGGCGCTGAACTTTCAGATTACCGTCGCCATTGCCTCTGCCATTTGCTTCCTGCTCATGGTGGTGATTATCGGGTTCTTCCTGTTTGGTCTGGTTGCGATTGGTGCGCTGGTGCTGACCATCATTGCAGGCGTGAAAGCCAATGAGGGGCTCCCTTACCGGTACCCGTTTACCTGGCGATTGATCAAGTAAAAGCCCGGTTGCTCTACACAAGCAGAACTGGCACCAACAATAAGAAAATGCCCCGGAATTCCGGGGCATTTTCGTTTATTAAATAAGTGTTTCTAGTTGTGTTAAATCTTTGCTAGTTGTATCAATCACCGTGTACCAGGATTCGTTGAATCCCCAATGCCGAGTTGTTTACACTTTTAGTCACAACTGTAAAGTGTCAATAGTGCCCATGTGCTTGGCAATAAGGCGAGCTGATTGATAAAGTTGCCACCGCGAAATATTTCAAGAAATATTTTGATATATTCAGACCAGTGAAGGTTCTTGAATCTAACATCAGCCAGTGTTGAGGAGATCAACCTGTTCAAGAGGCGTGTCCAGGTAAAAAGTTCGCCCCTGAATACTTATCCAAGAATGATGCAAATGATTCAGCTCGATTTTTATGGAACGTTAGTCGCCGCCTCTTTAGTGCTGTTACTGGGTCGCGGACTTGTCACTCGTGTAGGATTTTTACGCGCCTACAATATCCCCGAACCTGTAGCAGGTGGCCTGGTGGTCGCCCTGGCTCTCCTGGCTTTACGCAGCTTTGATATTCAAGTGCGGTTCGACACCTCGTTGCAGACGCCCTTGATGTTGGCGTTCTTCGCCACCATTGGCTTGAGCGCGGACTTCGCCAGCTTGAAAAAGGGCGGGCGTGTCGTGGGGATTTTTATTCTCGCGGTCACCGGGCTGTTGCTGGTCCAGAATGCCATGGGCATCGGTCTCGCAAGTCTGCTGGGGCTTGACCCTCTGATGGGCTTGCTGACGGGTTCGGTCACTTTGGCTGGCGGTCACGGCACAGGCGCTGCCTGGAGCGCGACATTCAGTGAAAAGTACGGCCTGGCTTCGGCTTCCGAGCTTGCGATGGCTTCTGCGACTTTTGGTTTGGTGCTGGGTGGTCTGATTGGTGGGCCGGTCGCTCGCCTGCTGATCAAGCGAGTGCAAGTCCCCGGTTGTGCTGAGCAAGCCAAGCTGCGCGTGCCAAAGGGTTTTGAGCAACCAAACAAAGAACGTTCGATCACACCCTTTTCGTTTATCGAGACACTCGCCCTGATTGCCGTCAGCTTGCTGGCAGGTAATCTTCTTAATGGCTGGCTGCTGGGCAGTGCATTTGAGTTGCCGACGTTCGTTTGTGTGTTGTTCGTGGGTGTTGTATTACGTAATGGACTTTCAGCACTGGGCTTGTATCAGGTGTTTGAGCGTGAAGTCTCGGTGCTGGGCAATGTCAGTTTGTCACTGTTCCTGGCCATTGCCTTGATGTCTCTTAAGCTATGGGATCTGGCTTCACTGGCTTTGCCGATCTTCATCATTCTGGCTGTTCAAACTATTGTCATGGCGTTGTTTGCGATATTCGTGACGTTCAGAATAATGGGTAGCAACTACGATGCGGCCGTACTGGCGGCAGGGCACTGCGGTTTCGGACTGGGTGCCACGCCAACAGCTATTGCAAACATGCAAGCCGTCACGCAGCGCTTCGGGCCATCGCAGATTGCGTTTCTGGTAGTGCCCATGGTGGGAGCATTTTTCATCGACATCATCAACGTCATCGTGATCAAGTTGTTTCTTGCGCTGCCTTTTTTTGTCGCTGTCTAAGTTCAGCCTGGTTGAGCCATAAAAAATGCCCGTATCTTGCGATACGGGCATTTTTATTGATCCGACGCCTCAGATAGTCAGCGTCCAGTCGTAGTCCACGATCAGCGGCGCGTGCTGCGAGAACCGCGGCTGACGTGGCAGGCGTGCACTGCGTACAAAGCGGCGCAGGCCAGGGGTCAGCAGCTGATAGTCGAAACGCCAGCCGAGGTTGAGCATTTCGGCCTGTTCGTTGTCCGGCCACCAGCTGTACTGGTCGCCTTCACGACTGACTTCGCGCAGGGCGTCGACATAACCCATGTTGCCGACAATCTCGTCCATCCAGGCACGTTCAGGTGCCAGGAAACCCGGGGATTGCTGGCTGTCGCGCCAGTTCTTGATATCCAGCTTCTGTTGCGCCACGTATAGCGAGCCACAATAAATGTACTCGCGACGTTTGCGTCGCTGTTTATCCAGATAACGGGCGAAATCGTCCATTAGCTTGAACTTCTGGTTCAAGTCTTCATCGCCGTTCTGCCCCGAAGGGAGCAGCAAGGTCGCGATGCTGACCTTGTCGAAATCGGCTTGCAGGTAGCGCCCGTAGCGGTCGGCCGTCTCGAAACCGAGACCGCTGATGACAGCCTTCGGTTGCAGCCGCGAATACAAAGCCACGCCACCTTGGGCAGGGACTTCGGCATCGCAGGCATAAAGGAAGTATCCATCCAGTTGGAAGGCTGGATCGTCCAGTTCAAAGGCAGAGGCGCGGGTGTCCTGCAGGCAGATGACGTCAGCATTCTGTGCCTGCAGCCAACTGAGCAAACCTCGCTCGACTGCCGCCTGAATACCATTGACGTTCACACTGATGATCCGCATAAATGGCCCCAAAAATCGCGTGCGTGTATGATACACGGCGTCAAGCTAATTAGCTAAATCCGTGGTATTTGGGGTTTTTCATGCAAGCGTATCAGCGCGATTTCATTCGTTTTGCCATCGATCGCGGGGTTTTGCGCTTCGGTGAGTTCACCCTGAAGTCCGGGCGCACCAGTCCTTACTTCTTCAATGCCGGTCTGTTCAACTCAGGTTCGGCCCTGGCCCAGCTGGGTCGTTTCTATGCTGCAGCCATTGCCGAGAGCGGGATTGCCTTCGACGTGCTGTTCGGCCCGGCGTACAAAGGCATTCCTTTGGCGGCGACTACTGCTGTGGCCCTGGCCGAGCATCACAACCGTGACCTGCCATGGTGCTTCAACCGCAAGGAAGCCAAGGCCCACGGCGAGGGCGGCAGCCTGGTCGGCGCTCCGTTGACCGGTGAAGTGCTGATCATCGATGACGTCATCACGGCTGGCACCGCGATCCGTGAAGTGATGCAGATCATCGCTTCCCAGGACGGCGCCAAAGCGGCTGGCGTGTTGATCGCCCTGAACCGCCAGGAGCGCGGTAACGGCGAGTTGTCGGCGATCCAGGAAGTGGAGCGTGACTTCGGTATTCCGGTGATCAGCATTGTTTCGCTGAACCAGGTGCTGGAGTTCCTCGCCGACGATCCGCAGCTCAAGCAGCATCTGCCGGCCGTAGAAGCCTATCGGGCCCAGTTCGGCGTCTGATACACCGACCCTGTAGGAGCGAGCATGCTCGCGATGGGCGTCAGGGCGCCACTTTCCGTCAGGTGCCCCGCGTTATCGTTGAAGTTTTTCGCGAGCATGCTCGCTCCTACAGGGATCTGCGGCAAAAAAAGACCCCGCTCAGCCAGGCTGAGTGGGGTCTTTTTGTATTCGCTACGGCTTAGTGACGCTTGCGATTACTGATCAGGGTGCCTACACCGGTATCGGTGAAGATCTCCAGCAGGATCGCATTCGGCACGCGACCGTCGATGATCAATGAGCTGCCCACGCCGCCCTGGACCGCTTCCAGTGCGCAACGGATCTTCGGCAGCATGCCGCCATAGATCGTGCCGTCGGCGATCAACTCGTCGACCTGCTGGGTGGTCAGGCCGGTGAGAACAGTGCCCGACTTGTCCATCAGGCCGGCGATATTGGTCAGCAGCATCAGTTTCTCTGCTTTCAGCGCCTCGGCGACTTTACCGGCGACCAGGTCGGCATTGATGTTGTACGACTCACCATTGGGGCCCACGCCTATTGGCGCGATCACCGGGATGAAATCACCTTTGACCAGCAGGTTCAGCAGGTCGGTGTTGATCCCGACCACTTCGCCGACATGACCGATGTCGATGATTTCCGGGGTAGTCATTTCCGGCGTCTGACGGGTGACGGTGAGCTTTTTCGCGCGAATCAGCTCGGCGTCTTTACCGGTGAGGCCGATGGCGCTGCCGCCGTGACGGTTGATCAGGTTGACGATTTCCTTGTTGACCTGGCCGCCGAGGACCATTTCTACCACGTCCATGGTCGCCGCGTCGGTGACGCGCATGCCGTCGACAAAGTGGCTCTCGATCGACAGACGCTTGAGCAGGTCGCCGATTTGCGGGCCGCCGCCATGAACCACTACCGGGTTGATGCCCACGGCTTTCATCAAAACGATGTCGCGTGCGAAGCCGGTTTTCAGCTCCTCGCTTTCCATCGCGTTGCCGCCGTATTTGATCACCAGGGTCTTGCCGACATAGCGTCGGATGTAAGGCAGCGCTTCGGACAGGACCTTGGCGGTATTGGCGGCGGCTTCGCGTTCGAGGGTCATTCAGGGCTCCGGGTGAATCAGAACGGTAGTTGGAGATCGGGCGCAACACGCTTCAACTGGACGTGGAACACATCCTTGATGCGCTGCAGTTCTGCCTCGTCATCGGCCTCGAAGCGCAACACCAGCACCGGAGTGGTGTTGGACGCGCGCACCAGGCCCCAGCCTTTGGCGTAGTCAACTCGCACGCCGTCAATGGTGGTCAGGTCGGCACCTGGGCCCCACTGTGCGTCGTGCAATGCATCAATGATGCTGAATTTGCTCTCTTCGGTCACATGGATATTGATTTCCGGCGTAGAAATATCGTTCGGGAAGGTCGCGAACAGCTCTTCCGCCGTGGATTTTTCCTTGCTGAGGATCTCCAGCAAGCGCGCGGCGCTGTATATACCGTCGTCGAAACCGAACCAGCGCTCCTTGAAGAAGATGTGCCCGCTCATTTCGCCAGCCAGCAGGGCGCCGGATTGTTTCATTTTCTTTTTGATCAACGAATGACCAGTCTTCCACATTAACGACCGGCCGCCGTATTCCTTGATCAGCGGGATCAGGCGACGGGTGCATTTGACGTCGAAGATGATCTCGGCGCCCGGGTTGCGCGCCACTACGTCGCGGGCAAACAGCATCAGCAGGCGGTCCGGGTAGACGATACTGCCGGTGTTGGTCACCACGCCGACACGGTCGCCGTCACCGTCGAAGGCCAGGCCGATATCGGCGTTGGTTTCCTTGACCTTGGCGATCAGGTCTACGAGGTTTTCTGGCTTGCCCGGGTCCGGGTGATGGTTGGGGAAGTTGCCGTCGACTTCACAGAACAGCGGGATGACTTCGCAGTTCAGGGCTTCGATCAGTTGCGGGGCGATCACGCCGGCAGCGCCGTTGCCACAGTCCACGACCACTTTCAGGCGTCGGGCCAGTTTGATGTCCTGGACGATTTCAGTGGTGTAGCGGTCGAGGATTTCGACCTGAGTGATGCTGCCTTGGCCGCTGCTCAGGTTGTTGGTCTTGAGGCGATCGTGCAGGGCCTGGATCTGTTCGTTGGCCAGGGTGTCGCCGGCTATGACGATCTTGAAGCCGTTGTAGTTCGACGGGTTGTGGCTGCCGGTGAGCATCACACCGGATTTGCCGGCCAGTACGTTGGCGGCGTAGTACAGCGCCGGAGTCGGGACCAGGCCGACATCGCTGACGTGGCAGCCGCTGTCGGCGATGCCCCTGATCAATTGCTCGACCAGCTCCGGGCCGGACAGGCGCCCGTCACGGCCAACGCAGACGTTCGGCTCGCCTTGGGCCAGGCTCTGGGAGCCGACGGCGCGACCGATCCAGTATGCGGTTTCGGCATTCAGGAATTCCGGTACGGTGCCGCGAATGTCGTAGGCGCGGAAGATGCTGTCGGGGAACTTGGGGGCGATTTTGGCCGGGGTGTTCATCTGTGGAATGCTCCATCTCGAAGTTGGCTGGACCTGCCTGCGGGTCACTCAGCAGGCTCAAACTGAAGGGTATGACGGCGTTTTTCACAGAGAGTTCGTGGTGCGAAAAGGCCATGCCAGCGACGCGAGCGGCTTTTTGGCCGGCCAATGCCTTGATTCCAGACGGTCTCGGATCTTGTGTAGGAGCCGCCGAAGGCTGCGATCTTTTGATCTTGAAAAATCAAAATAAAAAGATCGCAGCCTTCGGCAACTCCTACATGGGTATCCGGTTATTTGGTGCCAGTGTGGCCGAATCCGCCAGTTCCGCGCTCGGTCTCGACAAACTCGTCGACCATCTCGAAATGCGCCTGCACTACCGGCACCAGCACCAATTGCGCCAGACGCTCGCCGACGGTCATGGTGAAGTCGGTCTGGCCGCGGTTCCAGCAGGAAACCATCAATGGGCCCTGGTAATCGGAATCGATCAGGCCGACCAGATTGCCCAGCACGATGCCATGCTTATGGCCCATTCCCGAACGCGGCAGGATCAGTGCGGCGAGATTCGGGTCGCCGATGTAGACCGACAGGCCGGTCGGAATCAACACGGTCTCGCCCGGCTTGATCACGATGTCTTGCTCCAGCATGGCCCGCAGGTCGAGGCCGGCGGAGCCTGGCGTGGCGTACTGCGGCAGCGGGAATTCGGTACCGATGCGGGGGTCGAGGATCTTGGCTTGCAAAGCGTGCATGTAAATTAAACCTGGTTCAGACGTTCGGCGATAAAAGTCACCAGCTGGCGAGCAATCTTGCTCTTGCTGGTCTGGGCGAAAGCGGTGGTATGAAGCTCGCGGTCGATCACGCTGCATGCGTTTTCTTCGCTGTTGAAGCCAATGGTCGGGTTGGCGACGTCGTTGGCGACAATCAAATCGAGATTCTTGTCTTTCAGCTTGCGGGCAGCGTAATCGAGCAGGTGTTCGGTTTCGGCGGCAAAACCGACACTGAACGGGGGGTCGGGACGGGTCGCGATGGTGGCCAGGATGTCCGGGTTGCGCACCATTTGCAGAACGAAGCCGTCGCCGCTTGTAGGATCTTTCTTAAGTTTTTGCGGGGCAACGACCTCTGGTCGGTAGTCCGCAACCGCCGCAGAGGCGATGAACACATCGCACGGGATCGCGGATTCGCAGGCGGCGAGCATGTCGCGGGCACTGACGACATCGATTCGCGTAACGCGGTCCGGGGTCGGCAGATGCACGGGGCCACTGATCAGGGTGACGCGGGCGCCAGCTTCCACCGCCGCTTCGGCCAGGGCAAAGCCCATTTTTCCGGAGCTGTGGTTGGTGATGTAACGCACCGGATCGATGTTTTCCTGAGTCGGGCCAGCGGTGATCACCACGTGGCGGCCGGTCAACGCCTGGCGCTGGAAGCAGTCTGCCGCGCATTGGGCCAGATCGTTGGCTTCCATCATGCGACCCATGCCAACGTCGCCGCAGGCCTGGCTGCCGGAGGCCGGGCCGAAAGTCTTCAGGCCACGGCTTTCAAGGAGTTGCAGGTTGGCTTGGGTGGCCGGGTCGCGCCACATGGCCTGGTTCATTGCCGGGGCAACGGCGACCACGGCGTCGGTGGCCAGCACCAGGGTGGTCAGCAAATCGTCGGCAATGCCTTGGGCCAAGCGGGCGATCAGGTCTGCGGTGGCCGGAGCGATCAGCACCAGATCCGCCCATTTGGCCAGCTCGATGTGCCCCATGGCCGCTTCTGCCGCCGGATCCAGCAGATCCAGGTGAACCGGGTGGCCGGACAAAGCCTGCATGGTCAGCGGGGTGATGAACTCGGCGCCGCCACGGGTCATGACCACGCGCACTTCGGCGCCCTGGTCGATCAGGCGGCGAACCAGGTCGGCGCTTTTGTAGGCAGCAATGCCGCCGCCGACGCCCAGAACAATGCGTTTCCGATACAGCCGCTGCATAGGCCTGCCTTTCAATTCGTTGGTGACATACGTGGCGAAACCCCCTCCCCAGGTGAATTCGCCCGCAAAAAAGATGGGCTACGATATCACAGCGACCGCGACGGAACAGCGGCGCCCACAGACAGGGAGGTGCTATGAGTATTCGCGATTGGCCGGCGGCGGAACGGCCGCGGGAGAGGTTGCTTGAACAAGGCTCGGGAAGCCTTTCGGACGCCGAGTTACTGGCGATATTTTTACGCACGGGCGTAGTCGGTAAAAGCGCCGTCGATCTGGCTCGACACTTGTTGAGTCAGTTTGGCAGCCTGCGCTTGCTGCTTGAAGCGGACCAGGAAACATTTAGCAAGCAGCTGGGGTTAGGGCCGGCGAAATTTGCCCAACTGCAGGCCGCTCAAGAAATAAGCAGGCGCCATCTGGCTGAGCGTGCGCGCGAAAAAACGGCGCTGGAGAGCCCGCAGGCGGTTCGTGAATACCTGAAGTCGCTGCTGCGCCACGAGCCCCATGAGGTATTTGGTTGCCTGTTTCTCGACTCCAGGCATCAAGTGCTGACCTTTGAGAAAATGTTCCACGGCTCGATCGACAACACCAGCGTGCATCCGCGGGAAGTGGTCAAGCGCGCGCTGGCCCACAACGCCGCAGCGCTGATTCTGTGCCACAACCACCCGTCGGGTAACCCCAACCCAAGCCAGGCCGACCGAGAGCTGACCAAGCGCCTGCAAAAGGCCTTGGAATTGATCGACGTGCGGGTGCTTGATCACTTCATCATCGGCGATGGCGATCCGCTGTCGATGGCGGAGTATGGGTGGATGTAGGAGAGGGCTGACGCCCTCCTGTAGGAGCGAGCATGCTCGCGAAAAACGATCAGAGAACACGGCCTTTCAGGCGTCCCGCGTCATATTGACGTTCTTCGCGAGCATGCTCGCTCCTACAGGGGGGCGTGCAGGAGCGGATTATTTGATGCTGACCTTCGAGTAGTCCTGCCTGCCGAACGGGCTCACCGCATAGCCCTCGATATCCTTGCGCGTCAGGGCAAATGCCGTCGGGTGAGCCAATGGCAGCCACAACGCCTGCTGCTGGATCTGCGCCTGGGCCTGTTCATAGAGCTTGGTGCGCACCCCTTGTTCGCCGGTGGTCTTGCCGGCGCTGATGAGCTTGTCCAGGTCCTGGTTGCAGTAGCGGGCGAAGTTGGTGCCGGACTTCACCGCGGCGCAGGAAAATTGCGGCGTGAGGAAGTTGTCCGGATCGCCGTTGTCGCCGGCCCAACCCATGAACAGCAGGTCATGTTCACCGGCCTTGGCGCGGCGGATCAGCTCGCCCCATTCGATCACGCGAATTTCGGCCTGTATGCCGATTTGCGCGAGATCGGACTGCAGCAACTGGGCGCCGAGGCTGGGGTTGGGGTTGAGCAAACTGCCGGACGGGCGGGTCCAGATGGTGGTCTGGAAACCCTCTTTGAACCCGGCCTTGGCCATCAATGCCTTGGCCTTTGCAATGTCATGTGGATAACCCGGAAGGTTTTTCGCATAGCTCCAGGTGTTGGGCGGATACGGACCGTTGGCCGCTTCGGCGGTGTCTTCGAACACGGCTTTGATGTAGTTGGCCTTATCGAAAGCGAGGTTGATGGCCTGGCGTACTTCGGGTTTGTCCAGCGGCGGATGCTGGCTATTGATGCCGACGAATGCGGTCATGAACGCGTCAGTCTTTTCGACTTTCAGCGTCGGCTCCTGCTGTGCGGCCTGGACATCCAGAGGCTTGGGCGACAGGGCGATCTGGCACTCATTGCGACGCAGTTTCTGCAGGCGCACGTTCGCGTCCGGCGTGATGGCGAAGATCAGTGGATCGACCGAAGGCTTGCCGCCAAAGTAGTCGGCATTGGCCTTGTAGCGAACCGAGGCGTCCTTCTGGAATCGCGTGAAAATGAACGGGCCGGTACCGACGGGCTGGCTGTTGAGCTTCTCGGGCGCACCGGCCTTCATCAGTTTGTCGGCGTACTCGGCCGAGTAAATCGAAGCGAAGCCCATGCTCAGGGTCGCCAGGAAGGTCGAATCCGGGTGGTCGAGGGTGAAGCGCACAGTCAGCGGGTCGAGGGCGTCGATTTTTTTGATCAGTGCGGGCAACTGCATTGATTGGGCGTGGGGGAATCCGCTTTGAGCGACTTTGTGCCACGGATGAGACGGGTCGAGCATGCGGTCGAAGCTGAATATCACGTCCTCAGCCGTCAGTTCACGGCTCGGAGTGAAGTATTCGGTGCGGTGGAATTTCACCTGCGGGTGCAGCTTGAAGACGTAGACCAGGCCGTCGGGGCTGACTTCCCAGCTCTCAGCCAGGCTGGCTATCACTTTGCCGCTGGCGGTGTCGAAGTCCACAAGGCGGTTCATCAGCACATCGGCCGAGGCGTTGGTGGTGGTCAGCGAGTTGTACTGCACGACGTCGAACCCTTCCGGGCTTGCCTCGGTGCAGACACTCAGGGCCGCCGCCATGGCCTGCGGACTCAGCAGGAAAGGGGCAAACAACAACGGTAGGGCAGCGAGGCGCATGGTCGGATTCCTTTACAGATCGAAGGCCCATCTGCAAGTGCAGTCTGGAAAAGGCTTACCCTAGTGGGCTCTTTTGAAAATGACTATCCCCGTATTCATTTTCAGGGGACTATGGACGGTCGGTTTTGCTGAGCCACTGCTGGGCAAAAAGCGTACTTGGCAGGGTAGCCGATTTTTCTTCGACGAGCGGTCACCACCGACGATAGCCTTTGTCCAAAGCGCTCGTAGCGCAAAAAATGGCTTTTTTATGGGTTGTGCGCACACCGAATGTTGTTGCTCTCAAGTCTTTCTGGTATAAAGCAGCGCTCTTTTCTAGGGGCCCGGTTCCTTCGTTTGTAGGTGTAGCCGGTAAGACCCTTAAAGAAACGCGGCGCCTGGCGCCAAATGACTGAGAGATTAAGCGGCCAACCCATGCCGGGTTGGGCATGTGGTTTAGAGGGCTGAGGCATGTCTAGAGTCTGTCAAGTTACCGGTAAGGGTCCGGTGACTGGGAATAACATTTCCCACGCAAACAACAAAACCCGTCGTCGTTTCCTGCCGAACCTGCAGCATCACCGCTTCTGGGTTGAAGAAGAGAAACGTTTCGTGCGTCTGCGCGTATCTGCCAAAGGCATGCGTATCATCGACAAGCGCGGCATCACTGTCGTGCTGGCCGAAATCCGCAAAGCCGGCAAGATCTAAGGGAGCTAATCATGCGTGAATTGATTCGTTTGATTTCGAGCGCCGGTACTGGTCACTTCTACACTACCGACAAGAACAAGCGTACTACTCCGGACAAAATCGAGATCAAGAAATTTGATCCGGTTGTTCGCAAGCACGTGATCTACAAAGAAGGCAAAATCAAGTAATTGATTTTTCCCTCTTACGAAAAAGGCCCGTATCGCGAGATACGGGCCTTTTTTTGTTGGGTGTCCCGTCCTGAATAAGGTTTACACCTTCTGACCTATTTTCAGGAGGGAGCAATGGATTCGGGGAAAAGGCGCAGTCAGCGCGATTACACGCTGGCTT
>NZ_LMLH01000003.1 GCF_001421885.1 Pseudomonas sp. Leaf48 | reverse complement strand
GGAGCGGCCACATCTGGCCTTGAAATACAAAACGCCCGATGCGGTGCATCGGGCGTTTTGAGACTGAAACAGGTGTAAACCTATTTCAGGACTAGACACTCAACCCGCCGAATGGCTGATGCGGATCCGTTTTCGTGCACTGCGCGTCAGGCGAATAGACAGCATCAGCGCCGCGCAACTCAAGCCCACGATCAGTCCCTGCCACAGTCCGCTCGGGCCGCTCGGTGCGCCGAACCAGTCGGTCAAGCCCAGGGCGTAACCCACCGGCAAGCCGATCCCCCAGTAGGCAAACAGCGTCAGGATCATGGTCACCCGCGTGTCCTGATAACCACGCAGTGCGCCGGCGGCTGTCACCTGGATCGCATCGGAAAACTGGAACAGCGCCGAATACACGATCAGCATCGCCGCCACCTGGATCACCGTTGGATCGGCTGTGTAGATCGCGGCGATGTGCTCGCGCAGCAACAGCATCAGGCTCGCGGACAGGCAGGCATACGCCAGCGCCGTGCCCATGCCGACCCCGGCGGCGAAGCGTGCTTCGCGCGGTTGCTGACGGCCCAGGGCCTGGCCTACCCGAACGGTGACGGCCATGCCCAGGGAGTAGGGGATCATGAACACCAGCGAGCTGAAGTTCAGGGCGATCTGGTGTCCTGCGACCACAGTGGCACCAAGGCTGCCGATCAGCAGGGCAATCACGGCGAAGATGCTCGACTCGGCAAACACCGCAATCCCGATCGGCAGACCGATCCCCAGCAAGCGCTTGATCACCGACCATTGCGGCCAGTCGAAGCGGCTGAACAATTGGCTCGACTGATAGGCCGGTGCCCAGCGCTCCCAGCCGGCCATGCCCAGGGCCATCACCCACATCACGATGGCGGTGGCCCAACCGCAGCCAACGCCGCCCATGGCCGGGACGCCGAAGTGGCCGTAGATGAAGATGTAATTGAGGGGAATGTTCAAGGCCAGGCCGCACAGGCCCAGCACCATCGCCGGCCGGGTGCGGCCCAGGCCGTCACTGAAACAGCGCAGCACATGATAGAACGCGACGGCAGGCAAGCCACTGGCAATGCCATGCAGGTATTGCATGCATGGGCCGATCAGTTCGGGATCGACCTTCATGACGTGCAGGATCGGTTCGGCGCTGAACAGCGCGCCGGTCGCCAGCAGTCCGACGACCAGTGCCAGCCACAGCGCCTGACGTACGATCGGGCCGATTTCACTGTGGGTGCCGGCACCGAAGCGCTGGGCAACTTTTGGTGTGGTCGCCAGCAAGGTGCCGGTCATCAGCAGGAACACCGGCACCCAGATCGAGTTGCCCAGGGCCACGGCAGCGAGGTCACGTGGCCCAACCCGGCCGGCCATCACCGCATCGACGAAGCCCATGGCGGTGGTCGCCAGTTGCGCGATCATGATCGGCAGGGCCAGGCCGAGCAGATTCTTCAGCTCAAGGCGTACCCGGGCCGGGCGAGAAAGGGAGAGGGCGGCAGGGTGGTCAGTCACGGAATTCAAAGGCGAAACGTCCAAGGGGTGCTAAGTACAGTCGCGCATTCTACGCCTTGACGCAGTAGTCAGGAAAAGACAGTGTTACCTATTTGTAATCTCCCGAAATTGCAGCCGCAGCACAGAGGGATAGGCGCTGGAGGGTATCTACGCCTACACTGCCGATCCGCCCAAGGAGCCTGCCATGCTGATTGTTGCCGACGAAAATATCCCCCTGCTCGATGCCTTCTTTGAAGGCTTCGGTGAAATCCGCCGGGTACCGGGTCGCTCCATCGATCGTGCTACCGTCGAACAGGCCGATGTACTGCTGGTGCGTTCGGTCACCAACGTCAACCGCGCATTGCTCGACGGCAGCAAGGTGCGTTTTGTCGGCACCTGCACCATCGGCACCGACCACCTGGACCTGGAGTACTTCCATCAGGCCGGCATCACCTGGTCCAGCGCCCCGGGCTGCAATGCCCGCGGGGTGGTTGACTACGTGCTCGGCAGCCTGCTGACCCTGGCCGAGATAGAGGGCGCCGACCTGACACAACGCACCTACGGCGTGGTCGGTGCCGGACAAGTGGGCGGGCGGCTGGTCAACGTCCTGCAAGGCCTGGGCTGGAAGGTGCTGGTCTGCGACCCGCCCCGGCAAGTTGCTGAAGGTGGCGATTACGTCAGCCTTGAGCGGATCATCGAAGAATGCGACGTCATCAGCCTGCACACGCCGTTGAGCAAGCGAGGCGCGCAGCCGACCTGGCATCTGTTTGACGAAAAACGCCTGAAGCAGCTCAAGCCAGGCGCCTGGCTGATCAACGCCAGTCGTGGTCCGGTGGTGAACAACGCAGCGCTGCGCGAAGTGCTGCTGGAGCGCGAAGACCTCCAGGCGGTGCTGGATGTCTGGGAAGGCGAACCGGAAGTCGATGTTGCCCTGGCTGATCTGTGCGTGCTGGCGACGCCGCACATTGCCGGCTATAGCCTCGATGGCAAGCAGCGCGGGACTGCGCAGATCTATCAGGCGTATTGCCAGTTTCTCGGACAACCGGCCGTGGTCAGCTTGAGCGATTTATTGCCGGCACCCTGGCTGGCGCACGTGACCCTGAACGCACAAACCGATCCGGCCTGGGCCCTGGCGACGTTGTGCCGTGGTGTGTACGACCCGCGCCGCGACGATGCGGATTTTCGTCGCAGCCTTGTCGGCAGTGTCAGCGAGCAGCGTGCGGCATTCGATGTGCTGCGCAAGAACTATCCGCCGCGTCGTGAGATCGACGGATTGCAGGTGCGGATCGAGGGCGACTCAGCGGCGTTGCGGCAAATAGTGGCAGCCCTTGGCTCAACAGCGGTCTGATACACCACTGGGCATAAAAAACCCGGCCAACAACGGGCCGGGTCAAGAAGACGGTGGCTACATCACTTTTGTTCGGCAGGCTTGACCAATCGGTCTTCCAGTTCGCGGCAGGCGCACTGGATCATTGCTTCAGTGATCGGTACCTCGCGGCCCTGTTCGTCGATAATCGAGCAACCCAGAGACTGGTCTGGCTGCGTGCGGATCACTTGAATCTTGTCATCGCTGCTGTTTTGCAAGGACATGGCCTGTCTCCTCTTCAGGTGTGTGCCTACTTTAAAGCCGTCAGGTGACCGGGCTATGACAACTCCCTGCGGTCTTTCCGAAACGGCGTTACCAGTCCACCAGAAATGCCATCATCTGGCTACTCGAACTTTAGACCATTAGCGTCTAGTCACTAGTCTTGCCGGTCATAATTAACCTGACGCATTGTGATTTACAAAGTTCCTCGGCCAACGAGCGTGTAGGCTGACCTTAATGACCTCCGTGGATGATTGCGATGCTCTCTGCCCGTCAACGCCGTGCGATTCGCCTGGCCAGTCGTTTCATCGTCCCGTACCGCTGGCAGGCCCTGGGTGCCTTGCTCGCGTTGATCGTCACCGCTGCAATCACCTTGTCCATGGGGCAGGGGATTCGCCTGTTGGTGGACCAGGGTTTCATGACCCAGTCGCCACACCTGCTCAACCAGTCCATCGGTCTGTTCCTGTTGCTGGTGATGGGGCTGGCGGTCGGCACCTTTGCGCGTTTTTACCTGGTGTCGTGGATCGGCGAGCGTTGCGTCGCTGACATCCGGCGCCAGGTGTTCAACCATTTGATCTACCTGCACCCGGGTTTTTATGAAGACAACCGCAGCTCGGAGATCCAGTCACGCTTGACCGCCGATACCACGCTGCTGCAATCGGTTATCGGTTCTTCGTTGTCGCTGTTCCTGCGCAATCTGCTGATGGTGCTGGGCGGGATAGTGCTGCTGTTTGTGACCAACCCCAAGCTCACCAGTATCGTGGTGGTGGCTTTGCCATTGGTGATCGCGCCGATCCTGATTTTCGGGCGCCGGGTGCGCAACCTGTCGCGCCTGAGCCAGGACCGGATTGCCGACATCGGCAGCTACGTCTCGGAAACCCTGGGCCAGATCAAAACCGTGCAGGCCTACAACCATCAGGCGCAGGACGAGCGGCGCTTCGCCAGGACCGTGGAAGATGCCTTCGACACCGCGCGCAAACGCATCTTTCAGCGCGCCTGGCTGATCACCCTGGTGATCGTGCTGGTGCTCGGTGCGGTCGGGGTGATGCTCTGGGTCGGCGGCATGGACGTGATCGCCGGGCGGATTTCCGCAGGCGAGCTGGCGGCGTTTGTCTTCTATAGCCTGATCGTCGGCAGTGCATTCGGCACATTGAGCGAGGTGATAGGGGAATTGCAGCGTGCGGCCGGGGCCGCCGAGCGGATCGCCGAGTTGCTGCGCTCGGAAAACATCATCCAGCCGCCAGCTACCGGGGCAGTGGCGCTACCGGAGCGAGTCCGGGGCAATCTGCAGCTGCAAGCGGTGCGCTTTTCTTACCCGTCACGTCCTGAAAGCTATGCCGTCGATGGTTTGAGCCTTTCGATCAATGCCGGCGAAACCCTCGCACTGGTTGGTCCCTCCGGCGCCGGCAAGTCCACGGTGTACGATCTGCTGCTGCGTTTCTACGACCCCGCCGAGGGGTGCATCCTGCTCGATGGCGTGCCGCTGGTACAGCTCGACCCATTGGACTTGCGGCGCTGCTTCGCCCTGGTCTCGCAAAACCCGGCGCTATTTTTCGGCAGCATCGAAGAAAACATTCGTTACGGTAATCCGGCAGCAACCCCGGAGCAGGTCCGGGAAGCGGCGAAAATCGCCTATGCCCATGACTTCATCGAGGCCATGCCCAATGGCTACCAGACGCACCTGGGCGACGGCGGTCTGGGTTTGTCCGGCGGCCAGCGCCAGCGCCTGGCCATCGCCCGGGCTTTGTTAGTGGATGCACCGATCCTGTTGCTCGACGAAGCCACCAGCGCCCTCGATGCCCAGAGTGAACACCTGATCCAGCAAGCCCTGCCAAGCCTGATGAAAAACCGCACCACCCTGGTCATCGCCCACCGCCTGGCCACCGTGAAAAACGCCGACCGGATCGCGGTGATGGACCAAGGGAAACTGGTAGCGGTGGGCACGCACCTGGAGCTGATCGCCAGTAATGCGCTGTATGCGCGGTTGGCGGCGTTGCAGTTCAATGATGGCCAGGAAGTATTCGACCCAGTAATCGACTAAGTAGCGACCAAATGGATCAATAAAAAATGCCCGCATCTTTCAAATGCGGGCATTTTTACGGCTAGCGAGAACTGCTCGCAGCTTGTGGCTTAAAGCTTGCCGCTGCAGCTCTTACTGATCGTCGAAATACCGCTCATGCCAATCCACGATCGGTTGCGGTGAGTTGAGTTTCTGGCCGTAGATCACCGAATACGACAGCACGTTTTGCACGTACTGGCGGGTTTCGTCGAACGGGATGCTCTCCACCCACACGTCGAAGCTCAGGTGGTCTGCGCCGCGCAGCCACTGGCGCACGCGGCCGGGACCGGCGTTGTAGGCGGCGGAGGCGAGGACGCGGTTGCCGTTGAACTGGCTGTGCACCTGGCTCAAATAGGCGGCGCCGAGCTGAATGTTCTTGTCCGGGTTGAGCAACTGCTGTGGCGAGGAATAAGGAATGCTGAACTTGCGTGCGGTTTCCTTGGCGGTCGCGGGCATCAGCTGCATCAGGCCCGTTGCACCGACGCCGGAGCGAGCATCGTCCATGAAGGCGCTTTCCTGACGGGTGATGGCAAACGCCCAGCTCGGATGCAGTCCGCGATTCTTCGCTTCACGCACCAGGGTTTCGCGATGGGCCATGGGGAAACGGATGTCCAGGTCATCCCAGTATTGCGCCTGGCTGATGGTGCGGATCGCCGGGAAATACCATCTCAGGTCGTAGCCCAGTTTGGCCTGGGCGACCATTTCATCACGGCTGAAATGGCGGCTGACGTGGTACCACTCGCGGCGACCGTCGACGATCTGGCCGCGGGCGTGGAACTCCAGGGCTCGGCGGATGCCGGGTGTGTTGCGTACTTTATTGATGGTGGCCTGGCTGAGTGCCAGCGGCTTGTTGAGCAGCGAGTAGGGCGATTGCGAACGATCGGCCGCCATGAAGCCATAAAAGTCGCGCTCGCGGGCCAGGTTCTTGTACAGGCTCTGGGGTTCCGGGCTCTGTGGCTGCGCCAGCTCCAGGCTGCGGGCCTGCCAGTAGCGCCAGCGGTTGGCGGTGGCCAGGTCTTGCGGCACGCGGCGCGTCAACTGATAGGCCTCGTCCCAGCGCGCCAGGCGCAGCAGCAGGCGCAAGCGCCACTCGGACACCGTGTTGTCGCGCAGTTCCGGATCGTACTGGGTCATGAGGTTCAGTGCCCGACCGTCGAACCGTTTGGCGAGGGTCAGCCCGATTTCCCGGGCGATCGCGACTTTTTCATCCCGGGAGAAATGCATGCTGCTGGCATAGCCGTCGAGCAGGTTCATGGCCCGGTCCGGATCCTGGCGGGCCAGGCGGCGCAGGCCGAGGCTGACCACGTCAGACATGGGTTCATCGGCCGGAGTGAAACGCGAAGGCTGGTTGAGCATTTCCGGTTTCTGCGCCACGTCGATCAGCAAGCGACCGCGCGGGGCGAGGGTGGTCAAGCCGTTGGTCAGGCTGTTTGCCAGCGGATAGTTGCGTGCCTGGGCGGCAAGCTTGACGCGCTCCCAGCGTTTTTGCTCGGTCAACTGGCCATCGGCAGCCCACATGGCGAACAGCGTGTCGCAGGCCTCGGGCTGCGATTTGCCTGTCAGCCAGAGCTTGTTGGCGTTGGCGTAACCTTCGGACTTGAGGTTATGGCTGATCTGGTACTGCGCATTCAGGCAGTCCAGTTCGGTGAAGTTCATTTTCGGGTCGTAATACTTGACGAAGGTCGCCCAGTCGCCACGGTCGGCCAGCCAGCGCAACCAGCGCAGCTTCATCCAGTTGGCTTGCGGCAGATCGCCATGTTCGGCGAGGAATTTCTCGATTTCGGCGTTGCTCGCGGTTTTCAGGCGAGCGGTCAGCTCGTCATAGGCCAGATAGGGCTCCAGCGGATAATCGGCCAGGGCCTGGTTGTAGCGAAAGTACGGGCCGGAGTCGCCCTTGGCCAGGGCGCGCTTGGCTTCATCGTAATACTGGCGTTGGGTGGAAATATCCACGGCCTGTACGGATTGAACGGCAGCGGCAGAAAGAACAAAGCAGGATAAGAGACTGAAAAGGCGACTGCGCATGAGACATCCGGGCAGAGAAATCATGACAAGTGCGGGTCAGGCCCCCACTGAATTATCTGTAGCTTAGCCTTTTGCCAGCAACGCGCGAAAGCTTTGCCGGCGTCACGGCATCAGTTAGCAACATTTGTCATGCAGAGTGCTACGAGAATGAAATTGCCGGCCTTCTGACGCCCCAAGTCAGGTAGAATGCGCGCCCGGTTTTTGGAGAAGCTCATGACCCTGCTCAAATTCAGCGATGTGTCCCTTGCTTTCGGCGCTATGCCGTTGTTGGACAAGGTGTCCTGGCAGATCGCCCGTGGTGAGCGGGTGTGCATCATCGGCCGCAACGGCACTGGCAAGTCCAGCATGATGAAGCTCGTCAAGGGCGACCAGAAGCCCGATGACGGCTCTGTCTGGCGTGCACCCGGGCTCAAGATCGGCGAATTGCCGCAAGAATTGCCGGTGGCCGACGAGCGGACAGTGTTCGACGTGGTTGCCGAAGGCCTGGACGGCGTCGGTGCCTTGCTTGCCGAATATCACCACCTGAGCCAGAACTGCGTCACCGATGCCGACCTGGACAAGCTGATGCACGTTCAGCACGACCTCGAAGCCCGTGATGGCTGGCGCTTGCAGACCCTGGTCGACAGCACCCTGAGCCGCCTGCAGTTGCCTGCGGACAAGACCCTCGCCGAATTGTCCGGCGGCTGGCGTCGTCGCGTGCTGCTGGCCCAGGCCCTGGTGTCCGAGCCGGACCTGCTGTTGCTCGATGAGCCGACCAACCACCTGGACATCGGTGCAATCGCCTGGCTTGAAGAAGCACTGAAGGATTTCCAGGGCGCCGTGCTGTTCATCACGCACGACCGTTCTTTCCTGCAGAACCTGGCGACCCGCATCCTCGAACTGGATCGCGGCGGCCTGATCGACTGGAATGGCGATTACGCCAGTTTCCTCGTGCACAAAGAAGCCGAACTGGCGGCGGAAGCCACCGCCAATGCCCTGTTCGACAAGCGCCTGGCCCAGGAAGAAGTGTGGATTCGCCAGGGCATCAAGGCCCGTCGCACCCGTAACGAGGGCCGCGTGCGTGCCCTCAAAGCCTTGCGCGTGGAGCGCAGCGAGCGTCGTGAGCGTACCGGCAAGGCCAATATCCAGCTGGAAACCGCCGACAAGTCCGGCAAGCAGGTGATGGTCCTCGAGAATGTGAGCTTCGCTCACCCGGGTGGCCCGTTCCTGATCAAGGATTTCTCGATGGTGCTGCAGCGCGGTGACCGTATCGGCCTGCTCGGCGCCAACGGTACCGGCAAGACCACGCTGCTCAAGCTGATGCTCAGCGGCCTGCAGCCAACCAGCGGCAAGGTGGAAGAGGGCACGAAGATCGATGTGGCCTACTTCGACCAGTTGCGCCACCAGCTGGATCTGGAAAAGACCGTGATCGACAACGTCGCCGAAGGTCGCGACTTCATCGATATCGACGGCCAGAGCCGCCATGTGCTGAGCTACCTCGGCGACTTCCTGTTCAGCCCGCAGCGTGCGCGCACGCCGGTCAAGGCGCTGTCTGGTGGTGAACGCGCTCGTCTGCTGCTGGCCAAGCTGTTCAGCAAGCCGGCGAACCTGCTGGTGCTCGACGAACCGACCAACGACCTCGACGTTGAAACCCTGGAGCTGCTGGAAGAGGTCTTGCTGACCTTCAACGGCACCGTGCTGATGGTCAGCCACGACCGGGCATTCCTCGACAACGTGGTCACCAGCACCCTGGTCTTCGAAGGTGAAGGCAAGGTTCGCGAATATGTCGGTGGCTATCAGGACTGGCTGCGTCAGGGCGGTTCGCCGCGCCTGCTGGGCGTGACTGAGAGCAAGTCCGGCAAGGCCGACCTAAATTCGGCAGTGGTCAAGGCCGAGCCTGCGCCAGTCGCGGCGGCAGTCGAGACACCCGTGGCGAAGAAGAAGCTCAGCTACAAGTTGCAGCGTGAACTGGAAGCGCTGCCGGGGCAGATCGAAGCCATGGAACAGCAGATTACCACCGTTGAGGCGCAGATGGCCGATGCCGGTTTCTACCTGCGTCCGGCTGCCGAGACGGCTGCGGTGATCGCTCAGCTGGAACAGTTGCAGGCTGAACTCGACGTGATGGTCGAGCGCTGGGCCGAGCTGGATGCCTGATTGATCGCGCAATAAAAAAAGCCCGGCGTTCAGTGATGAACGCCGGGCTTTTCATATGCAATGCGATCTGCGGATTATCGCAGATTCCATGTGGGAGCGGGCTTGCTCGCGAAGGCGGTTTAACATTCAACGAATGTGTCGACTGTAACACCGCTTTCGCGAGCAAGCCCGCTCCCACAATGATTTGTATTGTCAGCTTTTGTTTTGCAGGCGTACAGCGAGGACATCGCAAGGGGCGCCATGCAACACGTCGTTGGCGGTGGAGCCCAGCAGCAGTGCCAGGCCATGCCGGCCATGGCTGCCCACCACGATCAGGTCACAGGTCTGTTCCTTGGCCAGATGGTGAATCTCCTGGCGTGGCTGGCCGTAGGTCAGGTGGCTGTATTCCCGGGTAAGCTCCGGATACTTCACGATCAGCCGGTCAAGGCGCTCTTTGGCCTGATCGAACTGCTGTTGTTGCAGTTGTGACAGGTCCATTGGCACATCACCGCCAAAGGCCATGGCCATCGGCTCGACAATGTGCACCAGCGACAGCTTCGCACCGCTACTTACCGACAGTTCGCGAGCGCGGTGGATTACAGGATCGCACTCTTCGGTTAGATCTACAGCGACCAGAATGTGGTTGTAGGGCATGAGGTGCTCCTCCTGAGGGATTGCAATATTGGTAAGTATGGCTGGTTTCAAGCGCATTGGTTCCAAAGTGACCCAATGTGCCCATCAAGAATCGGGAGTACAGATATGACGGTCTGGATAGTGCTGTCAATACTGCTGGTGGTGCTGAGTCCACTGGCATGGTTGCGCCCGTCCCGTGCCCAGAGTGGCCGGATAGCCCTGCGCATGGAGGCCCGACGCATCGGCCTGGCCATGCAATTGGCGCCTCAGGAGTGGCCGCACTGGCTCAGCCAGGAGCCGCCAAGCCCGTGTGCGCAGTACCATCGCCCGCGCCGGGGCAGTCAGCCTGCGTGCTGGAGTTACTGGCAGAAATCGCCAGGTGTCTGGGTCAATCAGTGGCAGGAAATCTGCGAAGATCCGGCGTTACTCAATCATTTCGAAAAATTGCCAGGCAATGTCTACAAGGTCGAGGCGGACAGGCAGATGATCGCTTTGTACTGGGGCGAGAAGGGCGAAGCCGAGGTATTGCAACAGATCGACGCCACCTTGAAGGCGCTCGCCTGAACTCCCTCCTGCTCACGCCGGCGCAGGCGCGAGCATGCTCGCGAAAAACCAGAGAACGCCTCGGGGCGTCAGGTTTGCCGCGTCATCGTTGACCACCATCGCCAGCATGCTGGCTCCTGCAGGAGTCGGGCAAAAAAAAGCCCGACAGTATCATCGGGCCGGTTTGGCCAGGCAGGCCGGTAAATCGGTTCGGGCTGAATTTGCATCAGGCATTGCCAAAAAGCATTCATGTTTATCCCGCTTTTCGCCAGCGTAGCTCGTTAAACGCGGCCTGCAGGGAATTAGGGCGACTTTTCTAACAATTGATCCTATGAATGCGTTCACATGCTTCGGCGTGTTTAAGGCCTCGTAGTACGGAAATGACCGTAAAGTCGCGCTCCATCCCCTGTTTCAGGCGATTGACAATTGTCGGAAATTCCGTGAAGGTGACGTACCCAAATCAAACGGGCGTATGAATTGAGCGTTTGTTTTACAGATCGCTCCTACAGAATCCCGAATATCGCGTTGGCGGGTGTGTCGGGGGAATGGGCGTAGCATCGACGGAAACCGTCCCTGCCGAACCATTCGCCTGCGTCCGACGTGTACTGTTCAGCTTCCATATCGTGGAGATCAGTTGATGATTTACGAAGGTAAAGCCATCACGGTTAAGGCTCTTGAAAGTGGCATCGTCGAACTGAAGTTCGACCTCAAGGGTGAGTCCGTCAACAAGTTCAACCGTCTAACCCTGAACGAACTGCGTCAGGCCGTGGACGCCATCAAGGCAGATAATTCGATCAAGGGTGTGATCGTCAGCAGCGGCAAGGACGTGTTCATCGTCGGTGCCGACATCACTGAATTTGTCGACAACTTCAAGCTGCCGGATGCAGAGCTGGTTGCTGGCAACCTCGAAGCCAACAAGATTTTCAGCGATTTCGAAGACCTCAACGTGCCGACCGTAGCGGCCATCAACGGCATCGCGTTGGGTGGCGGCCTGGAAATGTGCCTGGCGGCGGACTACCGCGTCATGTCCACCAAGGCCAAGATCGGTCTGCCGGAAGTCAAGCTGGGCATCTACCCGGGCTTCGGCGGTACCGTGCGTCTGCCGCGCCTGATCGGTGCCGACAACGCCATCGAGTGGATTGCCGCTGGCAAGGAAAACCGTCCTGAAGACGCGCTGAAAGTCGGTGCCGTCGATGCAGTGGTTGCTCCTGAGAAATTGCAAGATGCTGCCCTGGAACTGATCAAGCGCGCCATTTCCGGTGAGTTCGACTTCAAGGCCAAGCGTCAGCCCAAGCTTGAGAAACTCAAGCTGAACGCTATCGAACAAATGATGGCCTTCGAAACCGCCAAAGGTTTCGTGGCCGGTCAGGCTGGCCCGAACTACCCGGCGCCGGTTGAAGCGATCAAGACCATCCAGAAAGCTGCGAACTTCGGTCGTGACAAGGCGCTGGAAGTCGAAGCTGCCGGTTTCGTCAAACTGGCCAAGACCTCTGCTGCACAAAGCCTGGTCGGTCTGTTCCTGAACGATCAGGAGCTGAAGAAAAAGGCCAAGGCCTACGACGAAATCGCCAAGGACGTGAAGCAGGCCGCTGTACTGGGCGCCGGCATCATGGGTGGCGGCATCGCCTACCAGTCGGCTTCCAAAGGCACGCCGATCCTGATGAAGGACATCAACGAGCACGGTATCGAGCAGGGGCTGGCCGAAGCCGCCAAACTGCTGGTTGGCCGCGTTGAAAAAGGCCGCATGACCGCCGCAAAAATGGCCGAAGTACTCAACGGCATTCGTCCTACCTTGTCCTACGGTGATTTCGGTCACGTCGACCTGGTGGTTGAAGCTGTCGTCGAGAACCCAAAGGTCAAGCAAGCCGTTCTGGCCGAAGTCGAAGACCAGGTCAAAGAGGACACCATCCTCGCCTCGAACACCTCGACCATTTCCATCACCTTGCTGGCCAAAAACCTCAAGCGTCCGGAAAACTTCGTCGGCATGCACTTCTTCAACCCGGTGCACATGATGCCGCTGGTTGAGGTCATCCGTGGCGAGAAGTCCAGCGAGCTGGCGATTGCCACCACCGTTGCCTACGCCAAGAAAATGGGCAAGAACCCGATCGTCGTCAACGACTGCCCGGGCTTCCTGGTCAACCGCGTCCTGTTCCCGTACTTCGGCGGTTTCGCCAAGCTGGTCAGCGCCGGTGTGGACTTCGTGCGTATCGACAAGGTCATGGAAAAATTCGGCTGGCCTATGGGCCCGGCCTACCTGATGGACGTGGTCGGCATCGACACCGGCCACCACGGCCGTGACGTAATGGCTGAAGGTTTCCCTGATCGCATGAAAGATGACCGTCGTACGGCCATCGACGTGCTCTACGAAGCCAAGCGCCTGGGCCAGAAGAACGGCAAGGGCTTCTACGCCTACGAGACCGACAAGAAAGGCAAGCAGAAGAAAGTCGCCGACCCGGCGGTACTGGAAGTGCTCAAGCCAATCGTCTACGAGCAGCGCGAAGTCACTGACGAAGACATCATCAACTGGATGATGATCCCGCTGTGCCTGGAAACCGTGCGTTGCCTTGAAGACGGCATTGTCGAAACCGCTGCCGAAGCCGACATGGGTCTGGTCTACGGTATTGGTTTCCCTCCATTCCGTGGCGGTGCGCTGCGCTACATCGATTCGATCGGTGTTGCCCAGTTCGTTGCCCTGGCTGACCAGTACGCTGATTTGGGCGCGCTGTACCACCCGACCGCGAAGCTGCGTGAAATGGCCAAGAACGGCCAGAGCTTCTTCGGTTAAGTGCCCCCAACTAGAGTGAGAGTGAACTTATGAGCTTGAATCCTAGAGACGTCGTGATTGTCGACTTCGGTCGTACTCCGATGGGCCGCTCCAAGGGCGGCATGCACCGCAACACCCGCGCCGAAGACATGTCGGCGCACCTGATCAGCAAATTGCTGGAACGCAACGTCAAGGTCGACCCGAACGAAGTCGAAGACGTGATCTGGGGCTGCGTGAACCAGACCCTGGAACAGGGCTGGAACATCGCCCGCATGGCGTCCCTGATGACCCAGATCCCGCACACCTCGGCCGGCCAGACCGTCAGCCGCCTGTGTGGTTCGTCCATGAGTGCCCTGCACACTGCCGCGCAAGCGATCATGACCGGCAACGGTGACGTGTTCGTTGTCGGCGGCGTCGAGCACATGGGCCACGTGAGCATGATGCACGGTGTCGATCCGAACCCGCACATGTCGCTGCACGCGGCGAAAGCCTCGGGCATGATGGGCCTGACCGCGGAAATGCTCGGCAAGATGCACGGCATCACCCGCGAGCAACAGGACGCTTTCGGTTTGCGCTCCCACCAACTCGCCCACAAGGCGACCGTGGAAGGCAAATTCAAAGACGAAATCATCCCGATGCAGGGTTACGACGAGAACGGTTTCCTGAAAACCTTCGACTACGACGAAACCATTCGTCCGGAGACCACTCTGGAAAGCCTGGCAGCGTTGAAGCCAGCGTTCAATCCAAAGGGCGGCACCGTGACAGCCGGTACTTCGTCGCAGATCACTGATGGTGCCTCGTGCATGATCGTGATGTCGGCGCAGCGTGCACAGGACCTGGGCATCCAGCCTATGGCGGTGATTCGCTCGATGGCAGTGGCAGGTGTGGACCCGGCGATCATGGGCTATGGTCCAGTACCGGCCACACAAAAAGCATTGAAGCGTGCGGGTCTTGGTATTTCCGATATCGACTTCTTCGAGCTCAACGAAGCTTTCGCCGCACAGGCCCTGCCAGTGCTGAAAGATCTGAAAGTACTCGACAAGATGAACGAGAAGGTTAACCTGCACGGCGGCGCGATTGCCCTGGGTCACCCGTTCGGTTGCTCCGGTGCGCGTATCTCGGGCACTTTGCTCAACGTGATGAAGCAAAATGGCGGCACCTTTGGGGTAGCCACCATGTGCATTGGTCTCGGCCAAGGCATCTCCACCGTCTTCGAACGCGTTTAAGCGTCTCGTTGATGGAAGCCGGGGCCAAGTGCCCCGGTTTTTGTTTTTCCGGATTTATTTTTGTTTTTATTTTGAAAAAATTTGAGTGAGGGCCAAAGCATGCCGATACAACCTGGGCTCTACCAACATTACAAAGGTCCGCAGTACCGCGTATTCAGTGTCGCGCGGCATTCGGAAAGCGAAGAAGAAGTGGTCTTCTACCAAGCCCTGTATGGCGATTACGGCTTTTGGGTACGTCCCTTGAGCATGTTCCTGGAGACCGTCGAGGTTGACGGCGAACAGGTGCCGCGCTTTGCTCTGGTGCAGGCCGAAGAAAGCCTTTTTAACAGGCCATAAGCCGAGGGCGCGCAAAACCCTGCGCTTGACCTCACCTTGTTGCCACTATATATAGCGGTGCCGCGTCAGGCGCCAATCGCCTTTCACTTCTCGAATTCAGGAATTTTCTGATCCATGGGCAAATCGCTGGTCATTGTGGAATCCCCGGCTAAGGCCAAGACCATCAACAAGTATCTGGGTAACCAATACGTGGTGAAGTCGAGCATCGGCCATATCCGAGACCTGCCCACCAGCGGTTCGGCTAGCGCCAGCAAAGAGCCAGCTGCCAAGCGTGGCAAGGCCGCCGCAGGTGAAGGTCCGGTGCTCTCGCCGAAAGAAAAGGCGCGCAAGCAGCTGGTCGCGCGCATGGGTGTCGATCCGGATCATGGCTGGAAAGCCAAGTACGAGATCCTCCCGGGCAAAGAAAAAGTCATCGAAGAGCTGCGCCGGCTCGCCAAGGATGCTGACACCATCTATCTCGCAACCGACTTGGATCGCGAGGGGGAAGCCATTGCCTGGCACCTGCGCGAAGCCATCGGTGGTGACGACAGCCGCTACAAGCGCGTGGTGTTCAACGAAATCACCAAGAAGGCGATTCAGGAAGCCTTCTCCCAGCCGGGCGAACTGGACATCGATCGTGTCAACGCTCAGCAGGCGCGTCGCTTCCTCGACCGCGTAGTGGGTTACATGGTTTCGCCGCTGCTGTGGGCCAAGATCGCCCGCGGCCTGTCCGCCGGTCGCGTGCAGTCGGTAGCGGTAAAGCTGGTTGTTGAGCGTGAGCGCGAAATCCGTGCCTTCAACCCTGAAGAGTATTGGGAAATCCACGCTGACCTCGGCACCGCCAAGGGCGCGAACGTGCGTTTCGACGTGGCTCGCGAGAAAGGCGAAGCCTTCAAGCCGCTCAATGAAGCCCAGGCCATGGCCGCGCTGGAAAAGCTCAAGGCTTCCAGCTACAGCATCGTCAAGCGCGAAGACAAGCCGACCAGCAGCAAACCGTCGGCGCCATTCATCACCTCCACCCTGCAACAGGCCGCGAGCAACCGCCTGGGCTTCGGCGTGAAGAAGACCATGATGATGGCCCAGCGTCTGTATGAAGCCGGCTACATCACTTACATGCGTACCGACTCCACCAACCTCTCGGCTGACGCCGTGGCGATGGCGCGTACCTATATTGAAGGCGAGTTCGGCAAGAAGTACCTGCCGGAAACGCCGAACGTCTACAGCAGCAAGGAAGGCGCACAGGAGGCTCACGAAGCGATTCGTCCTTCCGACGCCAATACTGAGCCAAGCAAGCTGTCGGGCATGGAGCGTGACGCTGAGCGGCTCTACGAGCTGATCTGGCGCCAGTTCCTCGCTTGCCAGATGCTGCCGGCGCAATACCTGTCGACTACCGTCACCGTCGGTGCCGGCGACTTCGAGCTGCGCGCCAAGGGCCGCATCCTCAAGTTCGACGGTTACACCCGTGTCATGCCGCAAATTGCCAAGCCAGGCGACGACGATGTATTGCCGGACATGGCCCAGGGCGATGCGATGAAGCTGATCAAGCTTGATCCGACCCAGCATTTCACCAAGCCGCCGGCGCGTTACTCGGAAGCCAGCCTGGTCAAGGAAATGGAAAAGCGCGGCATTGGTCGTCCTTCGACCTATGCGGCGATCATTTCGACCATCCAGGACCGTGGCTACGTGGCGCTGCATAACCGCCGCTTCTACTCGGAAAAGATGGGAGACATCGTTACCGAGCGCCTGTCCGAAAGCTTCTCCAACCTGATGGACTACGGCTTCACCGCCGGCATGGAAGAGCACCTCGATGACGTGGCCCAGGGCGAACGCGACTGGAAAAACGTGCTGGACGAGTTCTACGGCGACTTCAAGAAGAAACTGGAAGTTGCCGAAAGCCCGGACAACGGCATGCGTGCCAACCAGCCGGTAATGACCGACATTCCGTGCACCACCTGCGGTCGTCCGATGCAGATTCGTACTGCTTCGACCGGCGTGTTCCTCGGTTGCTCGGGCTACAGCCTGCCGCCGAAAGAGCGCTGCAAGGCCACCGTTAACCTGGTGCCGGGCGATGAAATCGCCGCGGACGACGAGGGTGAGTCGGAGTCGCTGGTGTTGCGTGGCAAGCATCGCTGCCCGATCTGCAGCACGGCGATGGATGCCTACCTGCTGGATGAGAAGCGCAAGCTGCACATCTGCGGTAACAACCCCGATTGCAATGGCTACGAAATCGAGGAGGGCACCTACCGCATCAAAGGCTATGAAGGCCCGAGCCTGGAATGCGACAAGTGTGGCAGCGAGATGCAGCTCAAGACCGGCCGTTTCGGCAAGTTCTTCGGTTGCACCAATGCGACCTGCAAGAACACCCGCAAACTGCTGAAAAGCGGTGATGCGGCGCCGCCGAAGATGGACCCGGTGAAGATGCCCGAGCTGAAATGCGAAAAGGTCAACGACACCTACATCCTGCGCGATGGTGCATCCGGACTGTTCCTGGCGGCCAGCCAGTTCCCGAAAAACCGTGAGACCCGTGCTCCTCTGGTGCTGGAAATCATCCCGCACAAGGATGAGATCGATCCCAAGTATCACTTCCTCTGCGAAGCGCCGAAGAAGGACCCGGATGGCCTGCCAGCGGTAATCCGCTATAGCCGCAAGACCAAGGAACAGTACGTGCAGACCGAAGTCGACGGTAAGCCGACTGGCTGGAAAGCGTTCTATGACGGTGGCAAGTGGAAGGTTGAAGACAAGCGTCCGGCCGCCAAGGCTTAACGGCCTGCGGTAGCAAAAAGGCCGCATGAGCACCTTAGGGTGTTCATGCGGCCTTTTTGTTGGTTGTCTGCTGTCTCTTTCTGTAGGAGCGAGCACGCTCGCGAAAAAACGCTAGGGCGACGCGTTTATCCAGAAAGCTCGCGTTATCGTTGACGTCCATCGTCGGAACTCCGCCCGGAGCAGGCTCGCTTGTATGGTAGGGCTTGCAGTCGCATCGGCCGATCCACGACACTGTCTGACCTGCTAGAAGCCCTTATTCGTTGTGGAGGCTGCCGTCATGGCCCACGAACTCTATACCCGTACCAATCAGAAGATTTATTTCGCCGGCCTGTCGCTTGAGGCGCTCGCGCGGGCGGAGGAGGGGCGGGCAATGAACTCCCTGGCGCTGATCCAGGCCGGACGCGAATCGGCATTGTTTCACCTGTACGGCGCCTTGTTGGGGCTGTGCCATGAAATCGCCGGCTTCTATCGTCTGCCACAAGCCAATGCGCCCCGTGCAGAGCTGTTGCTGACTCGAGAAGTGCTGGAAACCATCGCCATTCCGGAAATGGCCGAGATGGTCGAACTGGCCCACAATCCGCAAACCTGGCTGGCCAAGCTGTTGGCGGCCCATGCTGCGCTGTTCCAGCCGCCAAGAGCGCCGCGCAAGCCAAAAGGCGATGTGACGCAACCGTTGATCCTGGCGGTCAATCTGGACGAAGAGGAGGCAGCCGAGGAGCTGAGTCGGGAAGAGCTGGAGAGCTGGCGTCAGAACCTGAAAGGGTTGGCGATCAGGTTTCGCGAAGGCCTGAACGAGTGCTGAAAGAAGCGTCCAGGCAATGACAGCTGGTCAAGATACCAAGCGAAGCCTGAACGATGCCTATATAATGCTCGCCTTTCGTGGAGAACAGTCCTTTATGCCAACGTCCTTTCTAGAAATTGTCGAGTTACCAGACGGCCGAATCGAGCTGCGCAGGGCCGAGGACGAAGGTTCTCTGGTTACTTTGGATTTCTCCGAGGATGCCAAGGTGTTTCTGCAAGGCCAGCACGTAGAGGTCGCCAAGGCGATGCTGAGCGTCGGCGTGCAGATGGCGGGTCGCCTTGTCGAGGGCGAATTCGAAAAGGAAGAGGGATCGCGGGTTCTGCACTGATCCCCGTCCGTCGCATTATCCTGTATCGCCACATATCGGCTTCTCCGTCCCTTGGAGAAGCCTTACGCGGATCAAAACGCGTCTTGCCTGCCGTTAACCCAGTCGAATATTCAGGCTCTGAGCGTCCCCGGTGCGGGCGGCGCTGATCAGTTGTTGCCGAGATTGGGCATTCAACGGGTTGAGCCAACTGACCACCGTATGGCTGCGGCCCAGGCGCAGGGCTTCACAGGTCAGTTGCTGGGCACTTTGGCTGCCCCGTGGTTGCAGCAGCAGAATGCGTTCGCGGTTGAGGCCTGCATCGCGTAGCCAGGCCTGGGTCAGGCTGGCGGGCGGGGCTATCAGTGTCAGCCAGCGCGCATCCTGGTCCTGGCTCAATTCCCGAAGAATCGGCGCCAGAAGGTTCAGGCAGTTTCCGGCTGCACCGCGCAGTGACAGCTCACTGAAAACTTCGGGCTCGGCGCTCCAGGGCGCTTCGACCACGTCTTTCAGGATCGGTGCCAATGGCTGGGCCATGAACGCTTCGAACAGCGAAAGTTGGGCTTGCTGTGGCGATGTCTGTGGAAACTGCATGATGCCTCCTTTAGCGGCGTATCACGCCGACACTCAAGCCTTCGATCACCAGTTCCTGGTCCTGAAGGTTCACTTCGATCGGGGCGAACTCGGGATTCTCGGCGATCAGCCAGACTTTGCTGCCGTCACGCTTGAAGCGCTTGACGGTGACTTCGTCGCCGATCCGGGCAACCACGATCTGGCCGTTACGGGCCTCGCGGGTGGTATGTACCGCCAGCAGGTCGCCGTCGAAAATGCCGACATCCTTCATGCTCATGCCGTGGACGCGAAGCAGGTAGTCCGCGCGTGGATGGAAGAACGCAGGATTGATGTTGCACGACTCTTCGATGTGCTGCTGCGCAAGAATCGGGGCGCCTGCTGCAACCCGGCCAATGATCGGCAGGGTGGAGTCGTCCGCCTTGGCTTCGAAGCCGGGGATGCGAATGCCGCGGGACGCGCCGGGGGTCATCTCGATTGCACCCTTGCGGGCCAGTGCCTTGAGGTGTTCTTCCGCGGCATTGGGTGACTTGAACCCCAGTTCCTGAGCGATTTCCGCGCGAGTGGGCGGATAGCCGTTGTCTTCCAGGCAGCGTTTGATGAAGGCCAGAATTTCGGCTTGGCGTGGCGTCAGCTTTAGCATATTGATCGCTCTGTTTTTTTATACAGTGACTGGGATTATATACAGTGGCGCGATCTTGGCAATGCTCCTTTTTTCACAGGGCGCCGGACGGTGTGTCAACGTACGGATGGAAGCTTTACTGATCTATGGTTAAATGTAGGGACGCACGCGGCGAAACGCGTGGCCATGCTTGACAAGGCGGGGTTTGAAACGTATGTTTCAAACAAGTGTTTGTCAGGCGGAGTAGCCATGGCCCAGTCGGAAACCGTTGAACGCATTCTCGATGCTGCCGAGCAGTTGTTCGCGGAAAAAGGTTTCGCCGAAACCTCATTGCGTCTGATCACCAGCAAGGCCGGGGTCAACCTGGCAGCGGTGAACTATCACTTCGGCTCCAAGAAGGCCCTGATCCAGGCCGTCTTCTCGCGTTTCCTCGGACCGTTTTGCATCAGCCTCGATAAAGAGCTGGAGCGGCGCCAGGCCAAGCCCGAAATCAAGCCGACACTCGAAGAACTGCTGGAGATCCTCGTCGAGCAGGCCCTGGTGGTGCAGCCACGCAGCGGCAACGATCTATCTATTTTCATGCGCCTTCTGGGCCTGGCCTTTAGTCAGAGCCAGGGGCATTTGCGGCGTTACCTGGAAGATATGTACGGCAAGGTATTTCGCCGCTACATGATGCTGGTCAATGAAGCGGCGCCGCGGATCCCGCCGATCGAACTGTTCTGGCGTGTGCACTTCATGCTGGGTGCGGCGGCGTTCAGCATGTCCGGGATCAAGGCCTTGCGGGCGATTGCCGAGACCGACTTTGGTGTGAACACTTCGATAGAGCAGGTAATGCGCCTGATGGTGCCGTTCCTGGCCGCCGGCATGCGCGCCGAAACCGGGGTGACTGATACGGCCATGGCTACTGCGCAGTTGCGTCCGCGCAGCAAGTCCTCGACGGTTGCCGCCAAGGTTTGACCGCGCACGGGTGGGCGCGGCAGCTGACATCCGTTAAGCTAGCCGCCCATGCCGACTCTCGTTTTGAATCCTTCCCCCATTGATATCGCCGACCTGCCGGGCATTGCCCATGGCGGCGAATTCGCGCGGGCGGGGTTCCTCGTAACCAAGGAATTGCTATGACTGCTGGCCTGCAAGGCTCGTTGATGGTGGACGTCGCCGGTACCTGGCTGACGGCCGAAGATCGCCAATTGTTGCGCCAGCCCGAGGTGGGCGGCCTGATTATTTTCGCGCGCAACATCGAGCATCCACGCCAGGTGCGTGAATTGAGTGCGGCAATCCGTGCCATTCGTCCCGATCTGCTGCTGGCGGTGGATCAGGAGGGTGGCCGGGTGCAGCGTCTGCGCCAGGGCTTTGTGCGGTTGCCGGCCATGCGTGCGATTGCCGATAACCCGAATGCCGAATACCTGGCCGAGCAATGTGGCTGGATCATGGCCACCGAAGTGCTGGCCGTTGGCCTGGACCTGAGTTTCGCTCCGGTGCTGGACCTCGACTATCAGCGCAGCGCCGTGGTTGGCACCCGGTCGTTCGAGGGTGACCCTGAGCGCGCGGCATTGTTGGCGGGTGCATTCATTCGCGGCATGAACAGCGCCGGCATGGCGGCCACTGGCAAGCACTTCCCCGGTCACGGTTGGGCCGAGGCGGATTCCCACGTCGCGATCCCGAACGACGAGCGCAGCCTGGAAGAGATTCGTGCCAACGACCTGGTGCCGTTCGCCCGGTTGAGCAAGCAGTTGGCCGCGGTCATGCCGGCTCATGTGATCTATCCGCAAGTCGACTCCCAGCCTGCCGGTTTCTCCCGGCGCTGGCTGCAGGACATCCTGCGCGGTGAGCTGCAATTTGACGGGGTGATTTTCAGCGACGACCTGTCCATGGCCGGTGCGCACGTGGTCGGTGATGCTGCCAGTCGCATCGAGGCGGCACTGACCGCTGGTTGCGACATGGGCCTGGTGTGCAATGATCGCGCGGCGGCGGAGCTCGCCCTGAGCGCGGCCCAGCGTCTGAAGGTCAAACCATCCGGGCGCATTGCGCGGATGCGCGGCCGTTCGTTCGCCAGCACCGAATACCGTCAGGACCCGCGCTGGCTGGCAGCCGTCGGTGCGCTCAAAGAAGCTCAATTGATAGATTAAGGACTGTTCGTTATGACGGTTTACGCGATTATTGGTGGCACCGGCCTGACTCAGCTCGAAGGCCTGAGCATTCGTCAGTCATTGGCGGTGGATACGCCTTACGGTGCGCCTTCTGCTGAAGTGCAGATCGGCGAATATGCCGGCAGGGAAGTGCTGTTCCTCGCCCGTCACGGCCATCCCCATCGTTTGCCGCCACATCAGGTGAATTATCGCGCCAACCTCTGGGCGCTGAAACAGGCCGGGGCCGACGCGGTGCTTGCGGTCAATGCCGTGGGCGGTATTCATGCCGCCATGGGCACCGGGCATTTCTGCGTGCCGCATCAGTTGATCGACTACACCAGCGGTCGCCAGCACACGTACTTCGCCGATGATCTGGAGCAGGTCACCCACATCGATTTCAGCTACCCCTACAGCGAACCGCTGCGTCAGCAATTGATCGCGGCGCTGGCTGCAGAAGGCGTTGGCTACAGCAGCCACGGCGTGTATGCCTGCACCCAGGGGCCAAGGCTGGAAACCGTCGCTGAAATCGCCCGGCTAGAGCGTGATGGCTGCGACATCGTTGGCATGACCGGCATGCCGGAAGCGGCGCTGGCCCGTGAGCTGGAGCTGGATTACGCCTGTCTGGCACTGGTGGTGAACCCGGCGGCGGGCAAGTCGACGGCGGTAATCACCATGGCCGAGATCGAGCAGGCGTTGCATGATGGGATGGGCAAGGTGAAGTCGACATTGGCGCGGGTTCTCAGGGGCTGAGCCAGCCTTGGTACCGTGTTGACCCCTTCGCGAGCAAGCCCGCTCCCACAGGTTCAGTGTCGTTCAAAATATTAGTGTTCGACGCGGTCACTGTGGGAGCGGGCTTGCTCGCGAATTCGATCTAACGGGCGTCGTGTATTTCAGCGCTTCTCGAGCTTGTCCGGCAACGGCGCAAACAGCGCTTCGATGTCATCGCTCTGCAGTTTCCAATCCCCGGTCTTGCGCCCATCGAGCACGCCGGCCGCCAGGTCGGATTTTTCTTTCTGCAGGTGCTGAATCTTCTCTTCCACTGTGCCTCGGGCAATCAGCTTGTAGACGAACACCGGCTTCTCCTGGCCGATCCGGTACGCGCGGTCGGTCGCCTGGTTCTCTGTCGCCGGGTTCCACCAGGGGTCGTAATGAATCACCGTGTCCGCTTCGGTCAGGTTCAGGCCAACACCACCGGCCTTCAGGCTGATCAGAAAGATCTGACGCTTGCCGCTCTGGAAATCCTTCACCGGCGCACGTCGGTCGCGGGTCTGGCCGGTCAGCAGCGCGTAGGCGACCCCGCGTTTCTTCAATTCGTCTTCGATCAGCGACAACATTGAGGTGAACTGCGAAAACAGCAGGATGCGCCGTCCTTCCTCGAACAGCTCTTCGAGCATTTCCATCAGGCTGTCGAGTTTGCCTGACGTGCTGCCACGGCTGGGCAGAGGCGCGTCATTGGCCAGGCGCAAATCGCAGCACACCTGGCGTAGCTTGAGCAGCGCTTCGAGAATGATGATCTGACTGCGTGCGACACCTTTGCGGGTGATCTCGTCGCGGACTTTCTTGTCCATGGCCAGGCGCATGGTTTCATACACGTCGCGCTGGGCTTCGTTGAGCTCGACCCAGTGAACGATCTCGGTTTTCGGCGGCAGTTCAGTGGCAACCTGTTCCTTGGTGCGGCGCAGCAGGAATGGTTTGATCCGGCCGTTGAGGTGTTGCAGGCGTACTTCGCTGGCGCGTTTCTCAATTGGAACGCGGTAGTCGCGGTTGAAGCTTTTGACGTCACCCAGCCAGCCGGGCAACAGGAAGTGGAACAGCGACCACAGTTCGCCCAGGTGGTTTTCCAGCGGTGTGCCGCTCAGGCACAGGCGCTGCCGCGCACTCAATTGGCGGGCTGCCTGCGCCGCCTTGCTGTTGGGGTTCTTGATGTACTGCGCCTCATCCAGCACCAGTACGTGCAACGGCTGCGCGGCCAGGCGTTCGACATCCTTGGGCAGCAGTGCATAGGTGGTGAGGATCAGGTCGTACTCGGCCAGCTTGTCAAAATGCTTCTTGCGGCTGGCGCCGTACAGCGCCAGCACTTTGAGCTGTGGTGTGAAATGCGCTGCTTCGTCGAGCCAGTTGGGAATCAGGCTGGTGGGCATCACCACCATGCACGGCCGGTCCAGGCGCCCGGCGATTTTTTCGCTAAGAATATGCGCCAGGGTTTGCAGGGTTTTACCCAGGCCCATGTCATCCGCGAGAATCCCGCCCACCTCAAGCTGACGCAGCGACTGCATCCAGCTCAAGCCTTCGAGCTGGTAGGGGCGAAGGGTCGCATTCAAACCTTGCGGGGCGGCGGCGGTGTAGTCCTTGATGTCGCGCAGGCGCTGGGCAAAGGTGCGAATCTGTTCGCCGCCTTCCCACAGTAATGGCATGTCCTCGAGGGGATTGAGGCGTATGGCATCGGCCTTGCTCAGGCGCAGGGTGGTCTCGCCGGGTTCCTGCAGATAAAACTCGCCGAGGGTCGCCAGTACCGGCTTCAGGCGGCCAAAGGGCAGGGCGACTTGCAGCGGCCCGTGCTCGGAATTCGGGCGATTGGGGATGTTCACCAGAATCAGTTCGTCATCGCGGCGTCGGGCCAGGCGTTCCGGGTTGAGGATTTCGGTGTGCGAACGCATCAGGTTGAGCAGGATCGGCAGCAGGCTCAGGCGCTCGCCGTTGACGATGATCCCCAGTTCCAGGTCGAACCAGTCGCGTTCCGGAGCCTGGTCGACGGTGGCGTACCAGTCGTCCACGGCGGTCAGGTCGAAGCCGAAGTCGTCGTCGATCAGCAGTTCCCAGCCGTGGTCGCGCAGCTTCGGCAGTTCATTGAGGGTGAAGGTCAGCCAGGCGCTGTCGTTGACCATCTCGAACAATTCGCCGGCGCTTTCAGGAAGCGCTTTGCTTTGCCGGGTGGCGATCCTGAAACCGAGGATTCTCAATTGCTCCCGGTAGGACTGTTCGACATCAGGATGACGTTTGATCCGCAGCGTCTGTGTCTCCTGGCGAATCAGGATGTCAGTGTTTTTCTGGCCTGAAACGTACTCGTCCAGGTAACTGAAGGACAGCGCCGCGCGATGCTGTATATAGCGCTGCATCCTGCCATTGCGTGGCTCGAAGGCGCTGAATTCGATGCTTGCCAGCCATAGGCGCGGCACTGGTTGCACGTTGTCCACCAGCACTTGCGGCGGCGCTTTCGGGCCGCGGTTCTCCAGTACGGCCTGAAGTTTTTCCAACAGGTTGGCATCTTTGGCGGCGGCCGGGAAATCGAGGGTTTCCTGCACTTGCAGCAGAACCGCCGCGCAATGTTTGCAGTTACTGTGCACGGGGCAGCTGCAGGTGGCGTCGACCATCAGCAAGGTGCCCTTGGCCGATTCGCGCAGGCGAATGGTCTGGCGGTAAACGTTACTGCCAGAGCCTTCGCAGGCGGCGATGATAGTGGCGTCGCCCGCCTCAACAATCCTGACGCGGTTCTCCAGTGCGTAGCGGCGGCCACGCTCCAGGCTCTGTTCCTTGAATCGGCTGACCCAGGAAGGTGCCAGGGGTTTGCTCAGGGTTGCGGACATAAGGACGTCAATCAGTCCGGAATTTCATCGGGGGCTGGCCGGGGTGCAGGCGCGGTCAGCGAGGTGATCTTGATCAGCAGGCCCAGGTGGCCGTTATCGAGGAAGTTCAGCTGGCCGTTCTTGGTGTGGCTTTCCTGTTTCAGGCGCTCGCTGGCAGTCACCATGCCATTGGTGTCGATCTGATTGACCCAGAAGTCTGCATCGACGTCGGTGAAGCGTCCCAGTTTCAGGCTCAGCGTGCCCTCGATCGGGAATTGACCGTATTGTTCCTGACCGTCGCTGATCGCGACTTTGCTGGCGTTTTCACCGAGGTTCTGTTGCCAGGCCTTGTGCAGCAGCACCGTGTAGTCGTTGCTGGCGGTGAGTTTTTCCACCTCGCCGTTGAGGCTCGGCGTGCGCAGGCTGTCAGCGCCGATCAGCTTGGCACCGGCGGCCCAGTCCTCTGGCGCGGCGCGGCTGACAATGGCCGGCACGGCGTTTTGCCGTACCAGAATCATTTCGACCTGATACAGGTCATCGGCAAATGCCGTTGGGGTGACCAGGGTCATCAACAGGGTCAGTGAACGAAACAGGCGCATGTGGCGTCCTTCAAGCAGTTTTCGGAACGAGGCGCTCGAACAGCGCCTCTACAGTATTAAAGCGCTCTTCCGGGCGCTCCATTGGAACCATGAACTTAAATACCGTGGCCCCTTCGAATTTGTAGCGTTTTGGCTGGCTCTGGATCAGTTTGATCAGGGTCAGCGGGTCGACCGGGGTTTGCGCCGCGAATTCGACGCGACCGCCTTGCGGACCGCCATCGACCTTCTTGATACCCAATAGCTCGGCCTGCAATTTCAACGCAGTGATGCGCATCAGGTTCTTGGTCGGCTCCGGCAGCAGGCCGAAGCGGTCGATCATTTCCACCTGCAGATCCTTGAGCCCTTCCTCGTCGGTGGCCGAGGCAATGCGCTTGTAGAGAATCAGACGGGCGTGAACATCCGGCAGGTAGTCCTCGGGAATCAGCGCCGGAACACGCAGGTTGACCTCCGGGCCGCCCCCCAACGGTTGATCGAGGTTCGGTTGTTCGCCCTTGCGGATCGACTTCACCGCGCGCTCGAGCATCTCCATGTACAGGGTAAAGCCGACCGCCTGAATCTGCCCGCTCTGGCCATCGCCGAGCAGCTCGCCGGCGCCGCGGATTTCCAAGTCGTTGGTGGCGAGCACGAAGCCAGCACCGAGGTCCTGGGTGTTGGCGATCGCTTCCAGACGCTTTTCCGCATCCGGGGTGATTTGCTGGCGCGGCGGCGTCAGCAGATAGGCATAGGCCTGGTGGTGGCTGCGTCCGACCCGGCCGCGCAGCTGGTGCAATTGTGCCAGGCCGAACTTGTCGGCGCGCTCGATGATGATGGTGTTGGCGCTCGGCACGTCGATGCCGGTCTCGATGATGGTCGAGGCGATCAGCACGTTGAAACGCTTGTGGTAGAAGTCGCTCATCACCTGTTCGAGTTCGCGTTCGCGCATCTGCCCGTGACCGATGCCGATCCGTGCCTCCGGCACCAGTTCGGCGAGGTCGGCGGCGCATTTCTCGATGGTCTTCACATCGTTGTGCAGGTAGTAGACCTGGCCGCCGCGCAGCAGCTCGCGCAGCAGGGCTTCCTTGACCGTGCTTTTGTTCTGCTCCATGACGAAGGTGCGTACCGACAGGCGCCGGGCCGGCGGTGTGGCGATGATCGACAGGTCGCGCATGCCCGACACCGCCATGTTCAGCGTGCGCGGAATCGGCGTGGCAGTCAGGGTGAGGATGTCGACTTCGCTGCGCAGGGCCTTGAGCTGTTCTTTCTGGCGGACACCGAAGCGGTGCTCTTCGTCGATGATCACCAGCCCCAGGTTTTTGATTTTTACATCGTCGGACAGCAACTTGTGCGTGCCAATGACGATGTCGATCTTGCCTTCGGCGAGGTCGGCGACCGCGGCGTTGACTTCCTTGGCCGACTTGAAGCGACTCATCACTTCCACGGTCACTGGCCAGTCGGCGAAGCGGTCGCGGAAGCTGTTGTAGTGTTGCTGGGCGAGCAGGGTGGTCGGCACCAGGATCGCCACTTGCCGGCCGCCATGCACGGCGATGAACGCCGCGCGCATGGCCACTTCGGTCTTGCCGAAGCCGACGTCACCGCACACCAGGCGGTCCATCGGTTTCGGTGCGAGCATGTCTTCGCGAACGGCTTCGATGGTGGTTTGCTGGTCCGGTGTTTCCTCGAACGGGAAGCCGGCGCTGAAGGTGGCGTAGTCGGCTTTCGGGTCGGCAAAGGCGTAACCTTCGCGGGCGGCGCGACGGGCATAGATATCGAGCAATTCGGCAGCCACGTCGCGCACCTGTTCGGCGGCTTTGCGTTTGGCTTTCTGCCAGGTTTCCGAGCCGAGACGGTGCAATGGAGCCAAGGCGTCGTCACTGCCGGTATACCGGGCGATCAGGTGCAGGTTGGCGACCGGCACGTAGAGCTTGGCGCCTTCGGCGTATTGCAGGGTCAGGAACTCAGCGGCCTGATCGTCGATTTCCAGCGTCGCCAATCCGAGGTAGCGGCCTACGCCGTGATCAATGTGTACCACCGGCGCGCCTTCGCGCAGCTCGGTAAGGTTCTTGATGACCGCATCGTTGTTGGCGTCGGCACGTTTTTCGCGACGCCGACGCTGCATCACCCGTTGGCCGAACAATGGGCTTTCGGCGACCAGGGCCAGGCCCGGATCGTCCAGTAGCAGGCCTTCATCGAGCGGTGCGATGGTGATCGCCAGGCGCTCTTTGCCGGCGACAAAGTCAGGCCAGCTATCGACGGTTTTCGGTCGCAGCTTCAAGCGTTCCAGCAGCTCCAGCAGCACTTCGCGCCGGCCCGCAGACTCGGCGGTGAACAGTACGCGCCCAGGGAATTGGTCGAGGAAACCAGCCAGCGCCGCCATCGGCTGGGTGGCCTTGGCTTCGATGGCCAGGTCCGGCAGCGACCGGGCCGGGAAGCGCTCGCGGCCAACACCGGGTTCGACATCCTGCTGGCTGGCGACCACTCGCGGCCAGCTTTTCAGGCGGGCGAAGCAATCCTCTACCGGCAGGAACAGTTCGTCCGGTGGCAATAAAGGACGGGACGGGTCGACGCGACGCTCTTCGTAGCGATTGCGCACGTCGTTCCAGAAATTTTCCGCCGCCTGTTCGATGCCCGGCAAGGAGAACACCTGGGTGTCCTGGGGCAGGTAATCAAACAGCGTCGAGGTTTCGTCGAAGAACAGCGGCAGGTAGTACTCGATACCGGCCGGGGTGATTCCGCTGCTCAGGTCCTGAAATATCGGGCAGCGACGGAAATCGACATCGAAACGCTCGCGAAAGCGTGCCTTGAAGCGGGTGACCGCATCTTTTTGCAGCGGGAATTCCCGCGCCGGCAACAGCTTGACCGAATCGACCTTGTCGATGGAGCGCTGGTTCTCCGGGTCGAAGGTGCGCAGGGTTTCGATTTCGTCGTCGAACAGGTCGATCCGGTAGGGCAGCTTGCTGCCCATCGGGAACAGGTCGATCAGCGAGCCGCGAACGGTGAACTCGCCATGCTCGTACACCGTATCGACATAGCGATAGCCGGTGGCCTCGAGGCGGGTACGCATCTGTTCGACATCGAGCTTCTGGCCGACATCCAGTACCAGGCTGCTGCCGAGCAGGAATTTGGTCGGCGCCAGGCGGTGCAATGCAGTGGTGATCGGCACCACCAGCACGCCGTGCGCAAGCTCCGGCAGCCGGTAAAGGCTGGCGATGCGCTGGGAGATGATGTCCTGGTGCGGTGAGAACAGATCGTAGGGCAGGGTTTCCCAGTCGGGGAAATGCAGCACGGGCAAATCCGGGGCGAAGAAACTCAGCTCCTGTTCCAGCCGTTCGGCACTTTGGCTGTCGGCGGTCAGCAGCAGGGTAAAGCGCTTGGCAGCGCTGGCGGCCTCGGCAATGGCCAGGCTCAGGGCGGCACCGGGCAGGTTGCCCCAGTGCTGTTTACCTGCCGCGGCAGGGAGAAGCGGTAGACGCAGAACGGGCACGGAAGGTTGAGCTCCAAGCGTTGCGACAAAGTCGGTAATTGTAGCGGCCCGGAGTGCCGCCTGTCAGTTGCAGACTGTGTCTAATCCACAGGTTTGGCGAAATGTAGTGGTAAAGACAAATAAACCCGGTTTTTTAACAATAAAAACCGATTATGTAGTGATAAAACCAATGGGTGTTACGGAGGGTTACGGACAAGGTAGCAGCGCCTCCAAAAAATTGACTCTTCTGAAAGCCCCGGTTTTATTGGGCCTTAGCGCTGCGAAAATTTTTTGGACGGGAAAATGTTACGGATCGCACGACAGGCGCGCATTGCTACACGCGTCACTCGGCGGCATAATGTAGCCCCTTTTTTCTGCCCCTACATGTGGAAGGTTCCCGTGACTCAGAAGCCCGACCAGTGTCTTGGTGAATGGATCGACCGTGAAGCACTCGCAGAAGCGATGATTCCGCTTATCGGTCAGCTCTACCGCAATAACAACGTGGTGAGCTCGATCTATGGCCGCAGCCTGATCAACCGTTCAGTCATTGCGATTCTCAAAGCTCACCGCTTTGCTCGTCACCGTCAGTCCGACGACAGTGAGCTGTCCGTCCACGAAACATTCCCGCTGCTCAAGGCGATGAGCGAGCTCAAACTGGGCTCTGCTTCGGTAGACCTGGGCAAGCTGGCAGCCAAATTCAAGGCCGAAGCCAATGGCCGTACTGCCGAGCAGTTCGTCCGTGAAGAACTGGCTGACGTGGTTGGCCAGCAGAACGCTTGCGCCCGCAAAGGCACCGACGTTGTCCTGTACGGCTTCGGTCGTATCGGCCGTCTGCTGGCGCGCATCCTGATCGAGAAAACCGGTGGTGGCGACGGCCTGCGTCTGCGCGCCATCGTTGTCCGCAAGGGCGCCGAAAACGATCTGGTCAAGCGTGCAAGCCTGCTGCGTCGTGACTCCGTACACGGTCCGTTCGATGGCACCATCACCATTGATGAAGCCAACAACACCATCACTGCCAACGGCAACCTGATCCAGGTTATCTACGCCAAGAGCCCGGCCGAAGTCGACTACACCCAGTACGGCATCGAAAACGCTCTGATCGTCGACAATACCGGTGTATGGCGTGACGCCGACGGTCTGGGCCAGCACCTGAACTGCCCGGGCGCTGCCCGCGTGATCCTCACCGCACCTGGCAAGGGCGCGCTGAAGAACATCGTTCACGGCATCAACCATGGCGACATCAGCCCTGACGACAAGATCATCTCGGCGGCCTCCTGCACCACCAACGCCATTGTGCCGGTGCTGAAAGCTGTGAATGACAAGTTCGGCATCGTCAACGGCCACGTCGAAACCGTTCACTCGTTCACCAACGACCAGAACCTGATCGACAACTTCCACAAGGGCAGCCGTCGTGGCCGCGCCGCGCCGCTGAACATGGTTATCACCGAGACCGGTGCCGCCACCGCAGCCGCCAAGGCACTGCCAGTGCTCAAGGGCAAGCTGACCGGTAACGCGATCCGCGTTCCGACGCCAAACGTGTCGATGGCCATTCTCAACCTGAACCTTGAGAAAGCCACCACCCGCGAAGAGATCAACGAGTACCTGCGCCAGATGGCCATGCACTCGGATCTGCACAAGCAGATCGACTACGTCAATTCCCAGGAAGTGGTTTCCACCGACTTCGTTGGCTCGCGCCACGCAGGCGTGGTGGACGCAGAAGCGACCATCACCCAGGACAACCGCGTTGTTCTGTACGTGTGGTACGACAACGAGTTTGGCTACAGCTGCCAGGTCGTTCGCGTGATGGAAGACATGGCCGGTGTAAACCCGCCAGCGTTCCCGCGCTAAGCACTAGCAGTACATGAAAACGCCCCGACTTTGGTCGGGGCGTTTTTGTTTGTGCGCCCCGCATCGACGCATGCGCAATAAGTCATTACACATGCACTATGTCTTGAAAGTCGAGGGTGTATTATTTTCAGGTAAACCAATAACCCCAGAGAAAATATCATGGACGATACGGGCGATAACAATAGCGGAGATTTTCAAACAGCTATCGATCAGGCAACGGAAGAAGAGGAGGGAGTATGGAAGAAGGTAATGCAGGTGACTTCACACAGTCACGTCATGTTCTATATTTGCAACTCTACCGCAGAGACCTTCAGACTCACCGCTGCCAGTTGGGACGTCAATGGGCTTGATGAAAAGTATGTCATTAGGCCCTGGGACTACCTTTCGTTTGTGCTGCGCGAGGAGATTCCAGCGTTTGCCAGGGGAAAACTTTCAACGCAGGCAAAACACAGTTTTTCTTATCAAGGCGCGAACGAGGCATTCGAGTTTTCCACGAGCCTTAAAGTGGCAAAAGAATTTGATCCTTTTGCATTTACGCCGCAAACAATTCCTCAACGAACCCATGGCATAAAGTCGACCGGAAAGAGTCCGCTTAAATGTGCATCCCATATTACTCGAGCAATGGCTGACAGACCCTTTCACTATGGCGTCGTTATCATGCTGGGGGATGATTTTTAGGTTTTGGTAATGGACTACGCTAACGATTATGAGGATTGGCTGGGTAAGCGTGGCGCCCTGATGTCCTTCGCGAGCATGCTCGCTCCTACAGTTGTACCGCATAATAGGGGCGACTTTGTGGTGGGGCGTCAGGGGGTGGATTTGTCTAGTGGGTGCATGGGTTCGTTGCTGGTGTTGTGCGTTGCCTTGTCTGGCTGCGGCAGCGGCGACTCTATGGAGAGCATCAGCGGCCCGACCATGGGCAGTACGTATTCGATCAAGTACGTCCGTCACGCTGGTCTTCCTGCCCCGGAAAACGTCCGCGCCGAAGTCGAGAAGATCCTTTCTGAGGTCGACCGCCAAATGTCGACTTACCGCAGTGACTCCGACATAGAACGCTTCAACGCCTTGCCCGCGAACCACTGTCAGGCCATGCCCGCACCGATTCTCGAACTGGTCCGCGTCGGCGAGCAGTTGTCCCGGCAAAGCGAAGGTTCCTTCGATTTGACCGTGGAACCGCTGCTAAACCTCTGGGGGTTCGGCCCGCAAGCTCGCGAGGAAAAAGTCCCAGGTGCGCAAGCGCTGGCCGAGGTGCGGCAGCGGGTCGGTCATGCCCATCTGCGTATCGAGGGTGACCAGCTGTGCAAGGACGCTGCCGTCGAAGTCGACTTCAACAGCGTCGCTGCCGGTTACGCCGTCGACACCATTGCCGCAAAACTTGATCAGTCCGGCATCCACGATTACCTCGTTGAAGTCACCGGAGAGCTCAAGGCGTCCGGTCGCAAGCCCGATGGTGCGCCGTGGCGCATCGCCCTGGAAGAACCACGGGATGACCGGCAAGTGGTGGAGCGCATCATTGCTGTCGACGGTTTCGGACTGTCAACATCTGGCGACTACCGTAATTATTTCGAACAGGACGGCCGGCGTTTTTCCCACACCTTCGATGCGCGCACCGGGGCGCCGGTCTCACATACCCTTGCCTCGGTCACGGTGATTCATCCTTCAGCCCTGATGGCCGATGGCTTATCGACGCTGTTGCTGATCCTCGGCCCGGAGCGAGGCTGGGACTACGCTGAAAAACATGATATCGGTGCATTCTTTGTCATTCGTGCCGATACAGGTTTCGTCACGCGCAGCAGTCACGCTTTTGCCCGCATGAGTGGCGAAAAAACCGAGTAATCGCGGCGATTAGGGCATTGAAATCTGGCGTTGTAGTGCAGGCAAAACTAGCCTACGACGCGACCAAGGGTTAATGTGCCCGGCGTTGACGCTTCTATAGACTGTGTCCGGGTTCTGCACTGACCCCAAATTGTTCCTTCACGCCGCAGATCGGCGTGATTTAGCCGCAGGTGCCGAGGGCGCCGCGGCCTGTTCTGAGGAGTACGCATGGCTGTCTACAACTACGACGTGGTGGTGTTGGGTTCCGGCCCGGCGGGGGAAGGCGCGGCAATGAATGCCGCCAAGGCGGGACGCAAGGTCGCGATGGTCGACAGCCGTCGGCAGGTCGGCGGCAACTGCACTCACTTGGGCACCATCCCGTCCAAGGCACTGCGTCACTCGGTGCGGCAGATCATGCAGTTCAACACCAATCCGATGTTCCGGGCCATTGGTGAGCCGCGCTGGTTCTCGTTTCCGGACGTTCTGAAAAGCGCCGAGAAAGTCATCTCCAAGCAAGTTGCTTCGCGCACCGGCTATTACGCCCGCAACCGCGTCGACGTGTTCTTCGGCACCGGCAGCTTCGCCGACGAGCAAACCATCGAAGTGGTCTGCGCCAATGGCGTGGTGGAAAAACTAGTCGCCAAGCACATCATCATCGCCACCGGTTCGCGCCCGTATCGCCCGGCCGACATCGATTTCCACCATCCGCGTATCTACGATAGCGACACCATCCTCAGCCTCGGTCACACCCCGCGCAAACTCATCGTTTACGGCGCCGGCGTGATCGGATGTGAATATGCCTCGATCTTCAGTGGCCTGGGTGTGCTGGTCGAGTTGGTGGACAACCGTGGTCAGTTGCTGAGCTTCCTCGACTCGGAAATTTCCCAGGCCCTGAGCTACCACTTCAGCAACAACAACATCACCGTTCGCCACAACGAAGAGTACGACCGCGTCGAAGGCGTGGACAACGGTGTGATCCTGCATCTGAAGTCCGGCAAGAAGATCAAGGCCGATGCCTTGCTCTGGTGCAACGGTCGTACCGGCAACACCGATCAGTTGGGACTGGAGAACATCGGCGTCAAGGTCAACAGTCGTGGTCAGATCGAAGTCGATGAGGCCTACCGCACCTGCGTGCCGAACATCTACGGTGCCGGCGATGTGATCGGCTGGCCGAGCCTGGCCAGTGCCGCCCATGACCAGGGGCGTTCCGCCGCTGGCAGCATCGTCGATAACGGCAGCTGGCGTTTCGTCAACGATGTGCCGACCGGGATCTACACCATTCCGGAGATCAGCTCGATCGGCAAGAACGAGCAGGAACTGACCCAGGCCAAAGTGCCGTATGAAGTGGGCAAGGCGTTCTTCAAGAGCATGGCGCGTGCGCAGATCGCCGGCGAGCCTCAGGGCATGCTGAAGATCCTGTTCCACCGGGAAACCCTTGAAGTGCTGGGCGTTCACTGCTTCGGTTATCAGGCGTCGGAGATCGTGCACATCGGTCAGGCGATCATGAACCAGCCGGGCGAACTGAACACGTTGAAGTACTTCGTCAACACCACGTTCAACTACCCGACCATGGCCGAAGCCTATCGGGTCGCCGCGTACGACGGCCTCAACCGGCTTTTTTGACGGGCTCCGGCCGGTGGCCTGAGCCGGCCGGGGAGACCGATTTCAGCAATTCTCGAGCGTGGCGCTGGCCAAACCGGGAAAGTCTGTAATCAGGCTGTCAACGCCGAAGTCGGCGAGTCTGCGCATCAGCGCAGGCTCGTTGACGGTCCACACCGACACATGCAGCCCCTGACGCTGCGCCTTCTGCAGGCGTTCCGGCGTGCACAGGGTCCAGTTCAACGCCAGAATTTCACAGCCGTAGCTTTGCGCGACCTTCAGCGGGTCGAGCCAGGCGTATTCGGCCACCAGCCCTCGTGAAACGTCCGGCACCAGGTCCAGCGCCGCTTTCAACACTTCCCGCGAACTCGAGGTGATGGTCACCTTGTCCATCACGCCGTGGCGTTGCGCCATTTCGCGAATCGCCAGCACGGTGGTCGCTGCGCGAGTGCGTGACGCGCTTTTGACTTCCAGTTGCCAGTGGTCGAAGTCGCACTTCTCGAACAGTTCTTCCAGGGTTGGAATCGGGCAGGGCTTGATCCAGCCCGGGCCGCCCTTGCGCGCGTCGTAAGTGACCAGGTCAGCCGCCGGGTGCTCGGCGACCTTGCCGCGTCGGTCGGTGGTGCGCTTGAGGGTCGGGTCATGGATGACCATCAGTTCGCCGTCCCTGGACAGGTGCAGGTCCAGTTCGCAACGGCGCACGCCGTGCTTGAGGCACTCCTGAAAACTGGTCAGGGTGTTTTCCGGTGCTTCGCCCTTGGCGCCGCGATGGCCGTAGATGAGGGTCACGGTTGTTCCTTAAGTTAAATGCCTGATTCGTTGTGTTCGCGGGCCAGGCGTCGTTCCTGGGCCTGCTTGTGCAAGATGTGGCGTGCCAGCAGTTGGCGCTGGGCATCGGTCAGGTGTTCGAACTCGGTGCCGACGTCATAACCATCGCCCTTGCGGTCGCAATGGGTAACGCGAGCCCGCAGCAACAAACCCAGGGCTTGGGGCATCAATACCAGTTTGACCGACAGGTGAGCGCCGGTGTCGATAGGTGTTGGATGTTGAAATTCGATACCGCCCTCGGAGATGACGACAGGCTGCGGTTCGCCGATCTGGCCGAGCACGGTGATGGCGATCACCTGGCTGAGCAAGTCGATGCGTTTATTCTGGGATTTGAGGAACGCCGCGGTGTTGCGGTCGCGTTCGCTGATCTGGCGCAACAGGTGTTGCGACTCGAATTCGCTCAGGTGCAGTTCGCTGAGCAGGTTGAAGAGCGGGGAAGCATCCTGCAACACTTCCTGTCCTGCGGCTTCGAGAGCGGACAGGGGCCGAATTTCCAGTGCGATCGTGTCCTCGATACGGTAGTATTCGCGGCGATCTTCTTCATCTAATGTCGACATGGCGAACCCATGGTAGCGGCGGTGGTCTGAGTGTAAAGCTGGTTTTCGACCCCCGCCACAAGGACGTTCCTTTTCCCTCCGAACAAGCCCCGACATGTTCAGACCTCTCTTCGTATTTATCGGCACGCGTTACACCCGTGCAAAGCGTCGCAATCACTTCGTGTCGTTCATTTCCCTGACTTCGATGATCGGGCTCGCCCTTGGCGTGGTCGTGATGATCGTGGTCTTGTCGGTCATGAACGGCTTCGATCATGAGATGCGCACCCGTGTGCTGGGCATGGTGCCCCACGCGACCATCGAGTCCGGCGAGCCGGTCAATGACTGGCAGAGCCTGGCCGCCAAGGTCAAGCAGAACCCGCAGGTGACGGCCGTTGCGCCGTTCACCCAGATGCAGGGCTTGCTGACCAACAACGGCAAGGTCTCGAAAGTCCTGCTCAACGCCATCGATCCGGCGCTGGAGCGCCAGGTGTCGATCATCGACCGCTTCATGCTGCAGGGCAAACTCGACGACTTGGTCCCGGGCGAATTCGGCATCGTCATCGGCGACAAGGCCGCCGCCAAGCTCGGTGCGGCCATCGGCGACAAGCTGACCTTTGTCGCCCCGGAAGTCACCGTGACCCCGGCCGGGATGTTCCCGCGCATGAAGCGCTTTACCGTGGTTGGCATCTTCCATGTCGGCGCCGGCGAGATCGACGGCTACCTGGGCGTTACCAACCTTCAGGACCTGGCGCGGCTGCATCGCTGGAAGCCGGACCAGGTGCAAGGCCTGCGCCTGAAGTTCGATGACCTGTTCCAGGCCCCGCGTACCGCGTGGAGCATCGCCCGGGAACTCGGTGAAGATCGCTACTACGCCCGTGACTGGACCCGCACCCACGGCAACCTGTATCAGGCGATCCGCATGGAAAAAGCCATGATAGGCCTGCTGTTGCTGCTGATCGTCGCCGTCGCTGCGTTCAACATCATTTCCACGCTGGTGATGGTGGTGAACGACAAGAAAGGCGACATCGCGATCCTGCGCACCCTGGGCGCCACGCCGGGCACGATCATGCGCACGTTCATGGTCCAGGGCACGGTCATCGGCGTGGTCGGTACGGCCATTGGTGCCGTGGTCGGAATCTTCGCCGCGCTGAACGTCAGCGCCGCGATCTCGGCGCTGGAAGGCCTGATCGGGCATAAATTCCTCAACGCCGACGTGTACTTCATCGATTACCTGCCGTCGCAGGTGCAGAGCCAGGACGTCTTGATGGTCTGCGGCGCCGCGCTGGTCCTGAGTTTCCTCGCCACCCTGTATCCAGCCTGGCGTGCCGCGCGCACCCAGCCTGCGCAGGCGCTACGTTATGAGTGAGTCACGCATGAGTGAAAAAGCAATCTTGAGCTGCCGCAACCTGGGCAAATCCTACGAGGAGGGCCCGGAGTCGGTGCAAGTGTTGGCCGGCCTGCAACTGGAGTTGCACCCGGGGGAGCGCGTGGCGATCGTCGGCACCTCGGGTTCGGGCAAAAGTACCTTGCTCAACCTGTTGGGCGGTCTCGATACGCCGACCCAGGGCAGCGTCTGGCTCGATGGTGAAGAACTTTCCGCCCTCAGCGAGAAAAATCGCGGCCTGTTGCGCAACCGTTCACTCGGTTTCGTCTACCAGTTCCACCACTTGCTGCCGGAATTCACCGCCCTGGAAAACGTCTGCATGCCGCTGCTGATCGGCAAGACCGCGATCCCGGAGGCGCGTCAACGGGCCACGGCATTGCTGGAGCGGGTAGGGCTGGGCCATCGCCTGGAGCACAAGCCGGCCGAATTGTCCGGTGGTGAACGTCAGCGCGTGGCCATTGCCCGTGCCCTGGTGAACAAGCCGGGCCTGGTGATGCTCGACGAGCCGACCGGCAACCTCGACTCCCACACCGCCCAGGGCATTCAGGACTTGATGCTGGAGCTCAGCACCTCGATGCGCACGGCGTTTCTGGTGGTGACCCACGACATGAACCTGGCCCGCCAGATGGATCGCGTCCTGCACTTGCAGGAAGGTTGCCTCACGCCCATCTGATTGGCTGTAACCCGGCGTGCTGGAATGTGCGCCGGGTCTTTTATTTTTATACGGTGCCCCAGCGAATGTTCAGACCGTTATCGATCTTTATCGGCACGCGCTATACCCGCGCCAAGCGCCGCAATCGCTTTGTTTCCTTCATCTCGATGACCTCGATGATCGGCCTCGCCCTCGGCGTGCTGGCGATGATCGTGGTGTTGTCGGTGATGAACGGCTTCCAGCGCGAAATGAGCTCGCGCATCCTCGGCATGGTGCCGCACGCGACCATCGTCGGCGTCAACCCGATCAGTGACTGGCAGCCCGTTGCGGCGGCCGCGATGAAAAATCCGCAAGTGACGGCGGCCGTGCCGTTCACCGAAATGGAAGGCATGCTCTCCTACAAGGGCACGATGCAGCCGATCCAGGTCAGCGGCATCGATCCGGCGCTGGAAGGCCAGGTGTCGATCGTCGCCCAACACATTGTCCAGGGGCGTCTCGATGCCCTGAAACCGGGCGAGTTCGGCGTGGTGATCGGTGAGATCACGGCGCGTCGCTTCCGCTTGAATGTTGGTGACAAAATCACCCTGATCGTGCCGGAAGTCAGCACTGCACCGGGGGGCATTACCCCGCGCATGCAGCGTTTGAACGTGGTCGGTGTGTTCAAGGTCGGCGCCGAGCTTGATGGCTCGATGGCCTTGATCCACATGGCCGATGCCGCGCAGATGCAGCGCTGGGAGCCGAATCAGGTGCAGAGCGTGCGTCTGGCGGTGAAGGATCTGTACGCTGCGCCGCAAGTGTCGAGCGATATCGCCACGGGCCTGGGCGCCGCCTACAAGGCTGACGACTGGACCCACACCCAGGGCAGCCTGTTCAGTGCGATGAAGATGGAAAAGACCATGATCGGCCTGTTGTTGCTGATGATTGTCGCGGTGGCGGCGTTCAATATCATCGCCACCCTGATCATGGTGGTGAACGACAAGGGCGCGGACATCGCGATCCTGCGCACCATCGGCGCTACGCCACGGCAGATCATGGCTATCTTCATGGTGCAGGGCACGGTGATCGGCATTGTCGGCACCTTGATCGGTGGCGTGCTCGGTGTGATTGCGGCGCTGAACGTCAGCGCGCTGGTGGGCTGGATCGAACGGGTCAGCGGGCAGCACATCTTCAGTTCAGATGTGTACTTCGTCAGCAACCTGCCGTCCGAGCTGCAAGGGGCGGACGTGGCGCTGATCTGCTCGGCGGGTTTCGTCCTCAGCTTCCTGGCGACGGTGTACCCGGCCTGGCGCGCGGCGAAGATCGAACCGGCTCATGCGTTGCGCTATTCGTAAGCGCTGATACAGCGATCGCCGGCAGACCGGCTCCCACAAGGGCCGGTGTTGTGCACAAATGTGTGATTCCATTGGGGAGCTGCGGAGCGGCGATCCGACTTGCCAGGGATGAGGCCGGCCCTACCGGCCTCATTCCCCCCTTGGCAACTCAATCACAAACCGCGTCCATCCATTCTCCGATTCGCAACGAATCTGCCCGCCATGGGCCCGCACGATCGACTGGGTAATCGCCAGCCCCAACCCCGCATGCTCGCTGCTGCCCTCATGACGCGCCGGATCGGCTCGGTAGAAACGGTCGAACAACCGCGGCAGCAGTTGCGCTGAAATCCCTTCGCCGCTGTTTTCCACAATGATGCTCAACTGCTTCGGTTGCTCGGCGATACGCAAGCGTACCTGGCCGTCGACCGGGGTAAACCGCAGGGCATTGTCCAGCAGATTCGACAGTGCCCGACGCAACATGCTGCGGTCGCCTTCGATTCGCCCATGGCCCTCGCGGCCAAGCGTAACCCTGGTGTCTTCCGCCAGCGGCGCGAAAAACTCCAGCAGCAGGTCCGCTTCTTCCGCCAGCTCCAGCGATTGGCGTGTGGGCACCAACAACCCGTGGTCCGCCTTGGCCAGGTACAGCATGTCGTTGACCAGTTGCGCCATCCATTGCAGTTCTTCCAGGTTACTGTGCAATGCTTCACGGTAGTCCTCGATGGGGCGAGGGCGGGTGAGGGTAACCTGGGTGTGGGTCAGCAAGTTCGACAGTGGTGTGCGCAGCTCATGGGCGATGTCGGCAGAGAAGGCTGAGAGCCGCTGAAAAGAGTCGTCGAGACGTCCGAGCATGGCGTTGAAGCTGTGGGCCATTTCCGCCAGTTCCGGCGGCATGTTTTCTTCCGGCAGACGTGAGCTCAGCGATTGCGCGGATACGCCACTGGCGATCGTGCTCATCCGTCGCAATGGCCGCAACCCCCTGCGCGCCGCCCAGGCACCGAGCAGCGCGGTGGCCAGGGCCGACAAGCCGACGGTCAGCCAGATCAAGTGCTGCATGCGTTGCAGAAAGTGCTGGTGATGAGTGATATCCAGCAACAGCGTCAGCTGTGGCGAGTTGGCCTGATCGGGGTAGAGCGGTGCATTGAGGACGCGATACGCGGTGCCCTCGTGGCTCACCGTGGACAATCCCGGCTGGCGCGGTAACGCTTGCGGCAGCTGCGTCGAACTCTCATACCGGCGCTGGCCATCACTGCCGGTGATGCGCAGGGACAGATCGGCCTGGCGGCTGAGCTCGTCGGCCAATCTTGTTTCGCTGGTGCTCGAGTGCAGGTCCTGAAGGGCGCGGCGCACACCGATCAATTTGCCGTCCAGCAACTGCTGGTCCAACTCAACAAAGTGCGCCTCGCTGGCGCGACTGAACAACACCCCGGCGAACAACGACACCACGGCGGTGCACGCGGCAAACAGCAGCGCCAGGCGGCTGCTCAAGGACAGTCGGCGCATCAGGTTGGGCGCTCTTCAAGGACATAACCCATGCCGCGCACGGTGTGGATCAACTTGTTGGGGAATTCATCGTCGATCTTCAGGCGCAAACGGCGGATCGCCACTTCGATGACGTTGGTGTCACTGTCGAAGTTCATGTCCCACACCTGGGACGCGATCAGTGATTTGGGCAGGACTTCACCCTGGCGGCGCAGGAGCATTTCCAGCAAAGCGAACTCCTTGGCGGTCAGGTCAATACGCTGGCCGCTGCGTTCAACCCGACGGCGGATCAGGTCCAGGCGCAAGTCGGCCAGATGCAGGCTGGTCTCCTGTGGGGCAACGCTGCCACGACGCAACAGGCTGCGAACCCGGGCCAGCAGTTCGGAGAAGGCAAACGGCTTGACCAGATAGTCGTCGGCACCCAGTTCCAGGCCATGAACCCTGTCATCCACCGCGTCCCGCGCCGTCAGAAAAAGTACCGGGGTGTCGAGGCCGGCGCTGCGCACCGCCTGCAGAATCTGCCAGCCATCGCGACCGGGCAGCATCACGTCGAGGATCAGCAGGGCGTAATCGCCGCTGAGGGCCAATTGCTGGCCGGTGCTGCCGTCGGCCACCAGTTCCGTATTGAACCCGGCCTCGGTCAGGCCCTGGCGCAGGTATAGGCCGGTTTTGTGTTGGTCTTCGACGATCAGCAGTTTCATGGGCGACTCTATCAAGATGGTACGAACGCTTTATACCGTGGGTGGCCTTGATGCAGCTCAACCTTACAAAGTTGTAATCTGGCTGTCAGGTTACAGGCAGTGCCAGCAGTTTAGAGTTTTCCCCAAGCCGAGCCTTACCTTGTTGGAGTACGACGATGTTTTTTCGCAAATCCCTGATGCAAGTCGCTTGTTTGCTGGCGTTGAGCTCGCCGGTATGGGCCGGTCCGGCACCTGCCTACGATTTCGGCCAACCCGCGCCGGCGAACAAGGCGACCCGCAGCGTTGAAGTGGTGATGAGAGACATGACCTTCAATCTGCAGTCCATTGACATCAAAGCCGGGGAAACCGTGCGCTTCGTGCTGGTGAATAAAGGCCAGTTACTGCACGAGTTCAACCTGGGGGACGCGGCGATGCATGCCCGCCACCAGCAGGAAATGTTGCAGATGCAGCAAAGCGGCATGCTGACACCTACCGGCATGAAGGAAATGGACCACAACGCCATGGCCGCGATGGAGCACGCCTCGCAAGGGCATGCCATGAAGCATGACGACCCCAATAGCGTGTTGGTCGAACCGGGCAAGACCGCTGAGCTGACCTGGACCTTCAGCCGCGCCGGCAGCCTGGAATTTGCCTGCAACATTCCCGGGCATTACCAGGCTGGCATGGTCGGCAAAGTGTCTGTCAGTCAGTAAGCACTCAAAGGCTGGTAGAATCGGCTGATTCTTCAGACAGGTTTCCGCCATGCATCCCGCAGCCGAACACTCGCCGCTGGGCAAATCCAGCGAATACATCGCCACTTACACGCCGTCCCTGCTGTTCCCGATCCCGCGCACCGCGAAATGGGCCGAACTGGGCCTGACGGCGCAAACCCTGCCTTACAAGGGCGTGGACTTCTGGAACTGCTTTGAACTGTCCTGGCTGTTGCCGTCGGGCAAGCCGGTGGTGGCGATCGGCGAGTTCAGCATCCCGGCGGATTCGCCGAACATCATCGAGTCGAAGTCGTTCAAGCTGTACCTCAACTCGCTGAACCAGACCCCCTTTGCCGATACGGAGAGCCTGGAAGCGACGCTGGTCAAGGACTTGTCGGCTGCTGCCGGCAAGCCGGTGGGCGTGCGCATTCGCAGCCTCAAGGATGTCGAGGCTGAAGGTGTGGTGGCGTTGCCGGGGGTGTGCATCGATGAGCTGGATATCAGCGTCAGCAACTACGAGCATCCGCGCCCTGAACTGCTGCGTTGTGATGAATCGCGCATTGTCGAAGAGAGCGTGCACAGCCACTTGCTCAAATCCAATTGCCCGGTGACCAGCCAGCCGGACTGGGGCAGCGTGGCGGTGGAGTATCGCGGCGCGGCGCTCGATCACGCGAGTCTGCTGGAGTACATCGTCAGCTTCCGCCAGCACTCGGATTTCCATGAGCAGTGTGTGGAGCGGATCTTTCTCGACCTGCAGCGGTTGCTCAAACCCGAGAAATTGACGGTGTATGCGCGTTATGTGCGCCGGGGCGGGCTGGATATCAATCCGTATCGCAGCACGGAAGAAGCGCAACTGCCGAATCATCGTCTGGCCCGCCAGTAACCCCCCCCTGTAGGTGTAGGAGCGAGCAGGCTCGCTCCTACAGTGCTTCTACCCGATTCAGATCCCCATGTTGGCCAAGGCCTGCCCGATGTTGCGCAGGGTGCCGGCGAGGGTCGGGTGTTCGAGTTCAAAGCGCTCCACGGCCAGGTTGACGCCGTCGGCGAGGCTGGAGTCCTGAGTCTTGGTTTCGAGCTCAAGCTTGAGTTCGATCTGTTGCATCAGTTCGTGCAGGTTCTCGCGCTCTGATTCGGACAGCGGAGGGTTTTGTTCCAATTGCTCGCGCAGGGCATTGAGCTGTTCTTGCAGTTCGCGGGCAGGCATGACGGTCTTCCTTTTATCGATAGGCACTGGCATAGACCGTAACGTTACGCCAAAGGTCTATGGCTGACCTTTAGATTAATCCACTCGCGCACAAACTGCATGATCTCGGTCAGGGCTTTTCGCCCTTGAGTCGACGCAGGTTGATATCGGCCAGGCAGGTGTCGAGTTCACCAAGGTGATCGATCACCGAGTGCACGCCCAGGCCAAACAGTTGCATGGTCGCCCTGGCGCGTTTGCTGTCGCGCTCCTGCGGGCTCAACGCCTGCCATTGCTCGGGGGGCAGGCCGCACAGTGAGCCGCAGGATGCCAGGCCGATGGTCCATAGACCGGCATTGAGCGCCGATTGCAGCAATCGCGGCTCGCCACTGACCAGCACGCAGCCGTCCAGCCGTTCGACATTCAACGACATCAACGCTTGCCAGCAGGCGTTCGGTGCGGGCCATGGATTGAGTGATGCTGGATGTTGCGCAGGTTTCACCCATTGCGGCAGAGCGCAGGCCAAGGCATGGCTGACGGCGAGGGGGAGTTCATCGAGCCATGCGCAGGGAACTTGCTGGCGCTGCAGGCTGCTCAGGCTGTCCAGTGCTCCCGGTGTGACTTGCGCGTATTCGGCTAGAGGGTTGTCGTGGCGCTGTGCGCGTGCGCCGAAATCCACCAGGCAGCCACTGAGGCCAAACAATACGGCGGTCAGGCTGGGTGCGGTCTGGGGCAAGGCTTGGGCTTGTGGCATGTCAGCGTCCCTGAAATAGCCTCAACGCTAGCGGGGCACAGTGACAGTTGAGTTACAAAGATGCTAATCGGTCACATTTGGTGCCAATTTGTGCCAGTGTGGTCCGTTCATATGCCCGAAACGCTGTTTCCGTCTTATACTTGCCAGCTTGTTGTCCGGGCCAGGCGCCCGGGCCGGTACAGTCCAAGGAGTTTTTTCTATGCGCTGGAGCAATCATCTAGCCAAGATATGTGTGTGTGCCAGCGTGTTGCTGGTTCCGTTCACTGCCCAGGCAGCAACGGAAGAAGATCCTTGGGAAAGCGTCAACCGCCCGATCTTCGAGTTCAATGACTTCGTCGATACCTACGGCCTGAAGCCGTTGGCGCAAGGCTATGAGTTTGTCACCCCGCAGTTCCTCGAAGACGGCATTCACAACATGTTCCGCAACGTCGGTGATGTCACCAACCTTGCCAACAACCTGCTGCAGGTCAAACCGGCTGCTGCCGGTGTCGATACCGCGCGCCTGCTCTTCAACACCACGTTCGGCCTGCTGGGCTTCTTTGATGTCGGCACGAAGATGGGCCTGCAACGAAATGATGAAGATTTCGGCCAGACCCTTGGTTATTGGGGGCTAGGCAGTGGTCCCTACGTGATGCTGCCGTTGCTCGGTCCTAGCACCTTGCGTGATGCGCCATCGAAGTACGTCGATGGTTATACCGGCCCGTATCGTTATATCAACGACGTGCCGGTGCGAAATTCGGTTTTCGGTCTGAACGTTGTCGACACCCGTGCCAGCCTGTTGTCGAGCGAGAAGCTGATCAGCGGCGACAAGTACACCTTCATCCGCAATGCGTACTTGCAGAACCGTGAGTTCAAGGTCAAGGACGGACAGGTTGAAGACGATTTCTGATTTCGGCCTGTAATACAGGAAAGGCGGCCATATGGCCGCCTTTTTGTTTTGCCGGGGCGAATGAAATCGCGCTTTTCACCGTAGTCCCGACGGGTTTTACCCATGGGTTTGATCCTTCCATTGGGTTACGGTTTTGATGGTTCTTATAACTCCCGGTGATTTGACAAGTGTTGACGTCAAGCGACCATCGGCGTGAGCTTGAAACGCTTCGCGGATGGGAGTACCGTCTGCGCCTTAGAAGGGCACCTCTGGTGTACATGTGAATAGGGCAAATGCTCGAAAGCGGTGCAGCAGAGAGGCTAGAAAGCGAATCCAGTAGTTCGAGCCGGGTAAAATGCCCCTCCTGCTACGCCAACCTAATTCTGGCGCCGTTTGCCCACATGCCAAAAACCAGTGCCACGCTGCTGATAATCGATGATGACGAAGTAGTGCGCGCGAGCCTCGCCGCCTATTTGGAAGACAGTGGTTTCAGCGTCTTGCAGGCCAGCAATGGCCAGCAGGGACTTCAGGTATTCGAGCAAGACAAGCCCGACTTGGTCATCTGCGATCTGCGCATGCCGCAGATGGGCGGACTCGAACTCATCCGTCAGGTCACCGAACGCTCGTCGCAAACGCCGGTGATCGTGGTATCGGGTGCCGGAGTGATGAACGACGCGGTCGAGGCCCTGCGCCTGGGCGCGGCCGACTACCTGATCAAGCCACTCGAAGATCTGGCCGTGCTTGAGCACTCGGTGCGCCGGGCCCTGGATCGTGCGCGCCTGCTGCTGGAGAACCAGCGCTACCGCGAGAAGCTGGAAAAGGCCAACCGCGAGCTCGAAGCCAGCCTCAATCTGCTCCAGGAAGACCAGAACGCCGGTCGCCAGGTGCAGATGAACATGCTGCCGGTCAGCCCCTGGACCATCGACGAGTTCAAGTTTGCTCACCAGATCATCCCGTCGCTGTACCTGTCGGGTGATTTCGTCGACTATTTTCGGGTCGACGAGCGCCGGGTTGCGTTCTACCTGGCGGACGTTTCCGGGCATGGCGCCTCTTCAGCCTTCGTCACCGTGCTGCTGAAGTTCATGACCACGCGCTTGCTGTTCGAATCCAGGCGCAGCGGCACCTTGCCGGAATTCAAGCCTTCAGAGGTTCTGGGTCATATCAACCGGGGCCTGATCAGCTGTAAGCTGGGTAAACACGTCACAATGGTCGGTGGAGTCATCGACGAGGAGACAGGTTTGTTGACCTATAGCATCGGCGGTCATCTGCCGTTGCCAGTGTTGTACACACCAGACAGTGTTCGTTATCTGGAAGGGCGCGGTCTGCCAGTGGGCCTCTTCAACGAAGCCACCTACGAAGATCACGTGCTGGAGCTGCCACCGACGTTCAGCCTGACGCTGATGTCTGATGGCATTCTGGACCTTTTGCCAGAACCGACACTCAAAGAGAAAGAGGCGGCGTTGCCCCAACGGGTCAAGGCTGCGGGCGGCACCCTGGATGGGCTGCGGCAGGTTTTTGGATTGGCCACGCTAGGGGAGATGCCGGATGATATCGCCCTGTTGGTGTTGAGCAGGAATCTTCAATGAGTACCGGTAGAATCCAGTTCGCCGAGCAGGACGGCACCTTCGTCCTGAAGTTCGTCGGTGAAGTTCGCCTGACCCTGTGTTCGGCGTTGGATGCGACTATTGAGCGGATCTTCACCGCGTTGAATTTCAACGCGATCGTGATCGACCTGACCGAAACCCGCAGCATCGACAGCACCACCCTTGGCTTGCTGGCCAAGTTGTCGATCCTGTCGCGGCAGAAGGTCGGCCTGTTGCCGACTGTCGTCACCACCCACGAAGACATCACCCGTCTGCTGCAGTCCATGGGCTTCGAGCAAGTGTTCAACATCGTTGACCAGCCCGTGCCGTGCCCTGAGTGCCTGGACGACCTTCCAGACCAGGATCAGTCGGAAGAAGTGGTGCGGATCAAGGTGCTCGAAGCGCACAAGATCCTCATGGGCCTGAACGACCACAATCGTGAAGCGTTCCATGACCTGGTGAATGCGCTGGAGCGTCACTGATCCTCTGAGAAAATGGGTGCCTGTCCGGACGCCTTCGCGGGCAAGCCCGCTCCCACAGGTTTGGCGTGCCCCACAAAATGTGAGTTCGACACGGACACTGTGGGAGCGGGCTTGCCCGCGAAGGCGGCAGCACAGTCACCGCTCATTTCCGCGAGATCAACCTGTCCTTCCAGACACAAAAAAGGGCGAACCCACCAGGGTTCGCCCTTTTTGCATTACACCAGCTCAGGTCACAGCTTGGCTTGCAGCAAAGCCTCGAGCTTTTCCTGATCCCGGGCAAACTGACGAATCCCCTCGGCCAGCTTTTCGGTCGCCATCGCATCCTCGTTGGACAACCAGCGGAACTGCGCTTCATTGAGGCTCAGGCGGGCTTCACCAGCATGTCCAGGAGCGAGCTTGCGCTCCAGCTTGCCCGTATCCGCCGCCAGCTTGTCGATCAGGTCCGGGCTGATGGTCAGGCGGTCGCAGCCGGCCAGTTGCTCGATCTGGCCGAGGTTGCGGAAGCTCGCGCCCATGACCACGGTCTTGTAGTCATTGGCCTTGTAGTAGTTGTAGATACGGGTCACCGACTGCACGCCCGGGTCATCCGCGCCGGTGTAGTCGTTTCCATTGGCTTTCTTGTACCAGTCGTAGATGCGCCCCACGAACGGCGAAATCAGGAACACCCCGGCATCGGCACAGGCGGCGGCCTGGGCGAAGGAGAACAGCAGGGTCAGGTTGGTCTGGATGCCTTCCTTTTCGAGGATCTCGGCAGCGCGGATGCCTTCCCAGGTCGACGCGATCTTGATCAGTACGCGGTCACGGCCAATGCCGGCCTGTTCGTACAACTCGATCAGGCGATGCGCACGGGTCAACACGGCGTCAGTGTCGAATGACAGGCGCGCATCCACTTCGGTGGAAATACGCCCCGGAATCACCTTGAGGATCTCTTGGCCCACCGCGACGCCGAAACGGTCGCTGGCCAGGCCGACATCGCCCTTGCAGTCACTGACGCAAGCGTTCAACAGCTCGGCATAAGCGGGAATGGCCGCAGCCTTGAGCAGCAGCGACGGGTTGGTGGTGGCGTCCACGGGTTTGACGCGAGCGATAGCTTCGAAGTCGCCGGTGTCGGCAACCACGGTCGTCATTTGTTTAAGTTGTTCCAGCTTGGAAGTCATGGGCGTGCTCTGTCCTATGGGTCTGGTGACATTACCCGAGCGCTGACAGCCACTCAAGGGCGCTTACGTGTATCGATAGCCCCTGCGGCAACAACTTGAAAACGGCTGCTGGAAAGGAGGGGCCTGGTATTGATCAATAAGATGCCGAATCGCCCGGCAGGTTCAAAGCAACTGACCGTTGACGCTTGGGCAGCCCCTCCCGCCTTGCGCCTGTCTGCCCAGGCGCAGAGTTCATATCCGTCTGAAACGCCGGTTATTTCAACAGCGCTTGTGCAGCAGTTGCCGCTGGCTTGGGCTTGCCATCCGATGTCATCAAACCAAAGTTCTTCTCGCGGTCGTTGCTTCCTGAATCGGTGTTTTTCCATTCGTAAATCGAGGTCAGCGGTACGTTCAGCTTTTTGATGCCTGCAATAAAGTCTGTGATCCTTGATGCCTGGCCGGTAGTTCCGCCGATGCGTGTGAGCGACGGCACGCCCCATTCGGAAATGACACCGGGTACATGGAAAGTATCCAGAATGTACGCCTGGGTCCGGCTGATTTCACTGTGCGACATCCCATAGGGGTGGTACGAGACCGCAGTCAGGCACTGTGGATGATCGTTGACAATCCTGGTCAGCGCGACGCTCGCCTTGGAGTTTGCGGTCGGCGCCTTTGCAAATCCAAAACCGATCATTGGCGTCGAGTAATCGCGCTTGCTCAACGAGTTGCATACGGCACTCATGAAAGGGACAAACGTCTGCTCAAAATCGCCTGTGGGCCAATATTTCGACAAATCGGGTTCATTCCAGATTTCAATGGCCACAAGTTGACTGTGGTAGGTGTTTTCCAGATTGATGACGGAATGGGCGAACGACTCTCCAGCGCTGGCCAGATCCCGGCTGCCGCTGTTGGTGCTGTTGGTTAGAGCCACCGTAGAGCGAACGGTCATCAACACCGGCAGGTCAGCCGACCCGGCGGCAGCAAAGGCTTCCTTGATCCGGGTTTGATACGCAGGGTTTGCCAGGCTGTTGGTCCATACGCCAAAACGCACGAAACCGAAACCGGCCTCTTTGATCTGCCGGGCGTCGGTGGCGGTGAAGTTTTGAATCTTTACTTGAATACCTATTGTGCTGTTTTCTTCTTTCAGCGCCGGAAAAGTGTCACTGGCATAAGCCTGATTGAGTATGCCGGATACGAAAACAAACGAGGCGGTAAACAGTTTGAAATTTGTCATTGTCTTGTTGGACGTTCCTGAGGTAATACTGTAGTCCTGCAATGAATCAGACTGGAGGGGCAAGGCGGAGTTCATTCAATCCATAAGACCGATTTGCCTGTAGGTGAGGGTGAGTGAAGTGAAATGTTATTTTTTGTCTGGTAATTATCAGTAGCGGCGCCGTCGTTATTTTTAGTCCGGCTATTCTGCTTGGGCGTTATTTGTGAGTCGTGGTATCTAATACACTTGCATCAACAACATTGATCCATCTCTGAATGCGGGACCGACCTGTCGGTTCACTCATATCCCCGCGATAGATTGGCCAAATCGACACACTACGGGGAAAGTAGCCTTGTTCAGAAATATTCTTATCGTTTGCGTTGGCAATATTTGTCGAAGCCCCACTGCCGAACTGTTGCTGCGCAACGCACTGGAACCTTCACCGATCGTCGTGACCTCCGCGGGCTTGCACGCGCGGGCAGGCGAGTCTATGGAAAGCAATGCCCGCCAGTTGCTGGAAGAGCAAGGGCTTTGCGCTCAAGCGTTTCGGGCGCGCCAGATTACTTCAGCCATTGTCGATGAATCCGATCTTATCCTTGTCATGGAAAAGGGCCATGTAGCGGATGTACTGAAAGTTGCACCGCACGCGCGGGGCAAAGTGTTTCTTCTGGGCAAGTGGCAGAGTGAGCGAGAAATCAAGGATCCGTATCGTCAAGGAAAAGCTGCTTTTGTCCATGCCCATGCATTGATTAAAGATGCCGTGTGCTCATGGGCACAGCGCCTCTGACGTTGATGGATGGTTTTCAGATTAGTATTAAAGGTAAAAGAATAGACCTTATGCAGTTACCGTCAGTAGTCAGCACTCGGGATAAAGATAAAGACGAGATTGATCTTCTCGGCTTACTAGGCACATTGATTGATCATAAATGGTTAATAGGTGCCATCACCGGTGCGTTTATGGTGACCGGCGCCGCCTATGCGATATTATCGTCGCCCGTGTATCTGGCGAACGCTCTGGTACAGGTCGAGCCTAAAAAGAACGACATGTTGGGTTTCTCGGATATCAGCAGCATGCTCGGTGGGCAATCCCCGGCGGCTACCGAGATCGGAATTATCAAGTCCCGCACTGTCATCGGCAAAACCGTCGATGACCTGCGCCTGGATATTGTGATAACGCCCCACACCTTTCCCGTTGTGGGTGGCTTCATTGCGCGAAGATTTAAAAGTACCCCCGCGCAAAGTGTTTCGCCTCCGCGCCTGGGCATGAACAGTTTCGCCTGGGGGGGCGAACTGCTGGAAATCGAAAAGCTCAAACTGCCTGATGAGTTGTTGGGCGAAAAATTGACCCTGATTGCCGGTGAGCAGAACCGCTTCCAACTCTACGATGAAGATGGCGGTTTGTTGGTCGGCGGAACCACAGGCGCAGCCGCCGTGGAGAATGGGGTCGAGGTGCTTGTCGCGCACATGGTCGCGAACCCTGGCACTGAATTTGAAGTCGTTCGCAATCCACGAATTGTCACCATCAAGAATTATCAGGACGCCCTTGAGGTCTCCGAACAAGGTAAAGAGTCAGGCATCATAAGCCTGGCCCTGGCCAGCACCGACTACACCTTGGCTGTAAAAATTCTGAACAAGATCTCGGCGCTTTACGTGGAGCAGAATGTGCAGCGCACCTCTGCCGAGGCGGCCCAGAGTCTGGATTTTCTGCAGGCACAACTCCCTCAGGTTAAAGAGGATCTGATCAAAGCCAGCAACGCGCTGAACACCTATCAAACCCGCGGAAATACAGTAAATATCTCGCTCGAAACCAAATCTGTACTGGAACAGATGGTGGTTTTGGATACGCGCATCTCTGATTTGAAACTCCAGCAAGCGGACCTTGATCGAAAGTTCACCCGAGAGCACCCGGCCTACCGCGCCTTGATGGCTCAGTTGGGGGACTTGAACAAACAACGTCACGGTTTGGAGAAGAAGGTTCAGGATCTTCCGGCCACGCAACAGGAGCTATTGAACCTCACTCGTGATGTGGAAGTGGCGACACAGATCTACACCCAACTTCTCAACAAGTCCCAGGAATTGGACATCGTAAGGGCAGGGGCGGTTGGTAATGCGCGGCTGATCGATTCGGCCGATGTCGATATCACATCCCCGGTCAAGCCACGCAAAGCCTTGATCATTCTCATTGCAACTTTCCTGGGCGGTTTTGTCGGTGTTGCCTTGGTGTTGGTGCGTAAATCATTGAGCCGAGGAATCGAGGGGCCGGAAGCCATCGAGCAACTCGGACTGCCGGTCTATGCCTCCATTCCGTACAGCGCCCTGCAACAGGAAGAGGACAGCAAAAAACTTCGGGTGGGCGATGGCGTCAACAACCAGTCCTTTCTGTTGGCTCTGCGCAATCCTACTGACCTGTCCATCGAGTCGATACGCAGCCTGCGAACCAGTTTGCACTTTGCGGGGCTGGATGCGACCAACAACCGGATCATGATTTCCGGCCCTAGCCCGCAAGTGGGCAAAACGTTTGTTTCCTCGAACCTGGCCGCGGTGATCGCTCAAAGCGGGCAGAGGGTCGTATTGATCGATGCCGATATGCGCAAAGGTCATCTGCACAAATCCCTGGCTACTCCGATCAGCAATGGATTATCAGACCTTTTGACCAAGCGCTGCAGTATTGAGCAGGCCATCAACAAACTCGAGATGGATAACCTGCATTTCATCAGTCGTGGGCAGGTACCGCCCAATCCATCAGAACTGTTGATGCATGCCAACTTTCGAGAGCTCCTGGCGCGATTGAGTGAGCTCTACGATGTAGTCATCATCGATACGCCACCCCTTCTTGCGGTTACAGATGCTGCAATCGTTGGGCGTGAAGCTGCCATTAATTTGATAGTGACTCGCTTTGGTGTGAATCCCGCCAAAGAGATTGAGCTGACAATTCGTCGGTTTGCGCAAAACGGTATCGAGTTGAAGGGCGCCATTTTTAATGGTGTCGAGAAGCGGGCGTCCAGTTATTACGGTAATGGCAGCTATGCCTATTACAATTATGAATACGCCTCTGACAAGTCCTGAAGCGAGTTCTATCTACCAGGTAGTCGGGTTGAGAGTGGGTCGAAGATAACCACTCTCAGCGCTGTTTTACCTGCGACCAAGTTCATGGAGTTGGATGGATTATGAAAAAAGTACTACATGTGGCGGAAACCATAAAAGGTGGCGTTGCGACGGTCATTCGTACGATATCGACCCCGCCTCAAGATCACGCTCTGAAGTATGAGCTTGTTTATCTAGTTCCGCACGACCAGAAGAAAGAACTGCACGGCATTGATGAGCGAAACATCAGGACCTTCTCGAGAAAGAAGAGAGATGTAGTATCCCTGTTGCGTTTTGCCTGGCAATTAGCCCAGGTGATCTTCAAGGAAAAACCGGATGTCGTGCACTTGCACAGCACTTTCTCCGGTGTCATTGGCCGAAGCGTCTGTCTGCTCCTGCGCCCATGGCGGTCACCTAAAATCGTTTACTGCCCGCACGCATTTTCCTTCTTGATGGAGGGTTCTCCAGTCAAACAGAAAGTGTATTCGCTGGTTGAGCGGGTTTTGCAGAAAGTGACAGATGTCATTATCTGCGTCAGTCAGTACGAGTTGGATAAAGCGGCGTCGTTTGGTATCGATCGCCACCGTATGAAACTGATTTATAACGGAATTCACTATAAGAGTGATCAGGCCAAGCCGGACCGGGGAGCGGACATCCAGCTCTTGTTTGTGGGTCGACTGGACTATCAGAAAGGCTTCGATGTGTTGCTCAAAGCGTTCACCGAAGTCGATCGAACGGACTTGAAACTCACTGTGGTCGGGAGTGCTGTCAATGATGACTCCGTAGAGTGCCCTGATATTGATGCGGTGGAGTACCTGCCATGGGTGACCCCGGCTGAAGTAAACGAACTGTACAAATCGGCGGACGCCCTGATTGTTCCAAGTCGCTGGGAAGGCTTTGCCATGGTTCCTCTCGAGGGGATGGCCATGGGCGTGCCGGTGATAGCCAGTGACTGCACATCGCTTCCTGAATTGGTGACGGACAAAATCACCGGCTACTTGTTCTCGACGGGTGACTATCAGGAGCTTGCCAACATCTTGGTGAATATCAAGAAACAGAAACTACTGGAACTTGGCGCTGAAAGTCGCAAGAAGGTGCGCGAGCGGTTCAGTGCAACGTTGATGATTCAGCAAACCTACGACGTGTATTCCGCTCAAAATTATTAAGTAGAAAATCAGATGATGAACGTAACTATTTTGCATGGCTACAGTGCGTCCAATTCGGGTGATGGTCTACTCGTGGATTTGGCAATAGCCACGGTGCTGCGAAATTTTGGTGCCGGCACTTTAATCAACGTAGTTGCGTCGGACCCGCAATCATTTGGTTATCTTCCCTATAAGCGCTATGGCGCGCCGGTCATGGCAGCTAAAGGATTTGGAAGGGTGAAGGAGGCGATTTTCCTTAAACAATCTTATAGCCCCCTTGCCGATCTTTTGAATAGCAGCGATCTGATTGTAGGGGTGGGCGGTGGGTACATGCGGTCAAAAAGTGCCTTGGAACACATCAAGCTGAAACTGGGCCATGCCAAACAGCTTGAAACCGCAATTTTGAGCAAGGTGCCGTCTATTTACCTCCCACAAAGTATCGGTCCGTTCCACGGTGAAAGCAGCACAATCGTGGAGCACTACGCCAGCGCCAATGCTGTATTCGTCAGGGACAACAGGTCGTCGGACATTTTCCAGACCAACGAAAATGTATACCGAGCACCGGACATGGCGGTCCAGGCGTTAGCGAAAAAAATTCTGCTGCAGCCAAAACTCATCCGCTGTGCATCATCTCCTGCCGTGATCTGTATTGTTTTACGCAAGCCGTTGCAATGGAGTAAAGAGAAGAAAATCAGCTACGTTTCAAACCTGAGGCTTCTATTGAGGATGTTAAGGGCCAAAAGTGAAGTGGTCTACGCTGTGCAAAGCACTGGCCGGGGCAACGATGACGGTGCGTTTTATCGGGAACTTGGCATTACGCAAGACTTGCCGCCCTTGAAGGCGGCACTTGCGAAGTATCAACCGGACCTGGTTATCTCCGTGCGGCTGCACGGCGCTATTGAGTCGCTCCTGGCCGGAGTACCCGCTTTCCATATCAGTTATGAGCGCAAAGGCTTTGGTGCTTATCAGGACATGGGTGTGGAAGACTGGGTGATCAACGAAGGAGATTTCAATGTCGACACCATCATTGATACGGTTTACGCCCCCAACGCTCTTTCCATATTTGGCAGTAAACTCACGGCGAACTGTAAAGAAATCGTCGCCAAAACGGCACTGATGGACAATATCATCAAAGGAGTTGTTCGATGATATTTCGGTTGTTGCTAAGGGCGACTGCATTAGGCTCAAAGTTTTTGCTGGTCTTGGCCATCACTCATTATCTGGGTTACGACTCATTGGGTTTTTACGGCGTCGTAGTGATCGCTCCTTTGCTTGCCTCGAAGTTTTACAGCGTCGGGTTCAGCTCTGAGATCAATCGACTAATCAGCATCGGGGGAAGCTCCCGGCTCGTCATCGATAAAGTATTGCTCCTGTACCTGGCCGTTGGTTTGTTGTTTTCGGTGGTGACGGTCTCACTCTACTCACTTTTCAGCGACGTTCAGGTGAGTGCCGCGTTGATCGTATGCGTCACGCTGCTTATGGTCACGGAGCATCTTTCCTTCGAAATAAACTCGTTTGTTTTTTCGGCACAAAAAGCCAATTGGGGAGCGTTGTTGTTCTTCCTGAAAACCGGGCTCTGGTCGCTGATTGCGGTTGGAGGACTCATGGCCGGCGTGGTGTCCAGCATTGCCAGTGTCCTTTGGTTATGGGTAATCAGCAACCTCTTGGTGATAGTGGTCGGGTATTTTATTGTTATCAACGTACATAAGAGCCGGGAAGTCATTACCGTGACTACAGCCTCTGTCTGGAAAGCAGGGTTGCCGTTTTATCTGGGTGACGGTTTGATTTTGTTGAGTCAGTTTGCAGAGCGGTTTCTCATTGCGGACCTTGAACCTTACGACAGCCTCGGTAAGTACGTATACTCCTGGTCTGCCGCTAATACCTTGCAAGCGCTTTCGTTTGCGGTTGTTGCCGTCATTGGCATCCCTGTGCTCGCCAAGCGTTATAAGAATAATCAACAGGCACTTACGGTCCGGCAACTGTTCTTCAATCAATGGGTATTGCGCTCTTTGATAGTCTCCTGCGCGGTTGCCGTGCTGATTTATATTTTCTTTAATGTCGTGCTGGATTATGTGGACGCGGCAGTCCCGCGTCCGGACAACGGGATTCTATGCATCCTGATTTTCTCTTTTGCCCTTCGCGCCGTCGGTGACATCGTATGGGGAGGCCTAATTGCCTCGAAGAATAATCGGGTGTCACTGGCCAGTGCGGTGATATGCCTTTTGATTTCACTGCCTGTCAGTTATGTCCTTATCAAGCACTATTCAATTTATGGGGCGGCATGGGGGAATGTCTTTTCTATAACCGTGCAGCTAATCGTTGTTGCTTTGTTGGCCAGGTTTGCCCGGTCTAAGGGGGCTTTGTAATGGCTTTATCTCTGCCTTCCATAGAATTTCGCGGAAGAAAACTGGACTCGTCGATCTCATTCCTGATTTTGCTGTGCGGTCTTTTTCTGTCCGTCGCGATGCCCCTGCTGATCCACCGAGAGCCAGGTCCCGATGCGATGACGTTGTGGACGTCATACGCTCGTTCCGACAACTGCAACTTCTGGAATCCGTTTTCGCCAGACCGCTCTTCTTACGATTGTACCGCTTATGTGCTACGTCCCACCGGTATCAATCTGGACAATGCGTGGGCCTATGGGATGCTGTGCAATCTGTTTCTGACGTCAATCCCGATCTTTATTTTCAGAAGGTTGCCGCTAACGATTTTTCTGACCTTGTGCCTGTGGGGAGTGGTCAGGTCGTTCTTTCTCGATAACCTGACCAAGGAAATTATTGTCTCGGTGGCGGTAATTACCATCCTGGTATTTTCATTTTCGAAACGATACAGAGCGGGTTTTTTTCTTTCTTCGATGTTTTATGGCGTACTGGTTCGACCCTATTGGATATTGTTTTCGCTGGTCTGGGTCGGAATCTGCGTGATGAAGAAGCACGTGTCGCGTTTCAGCTTTTTCCTGATGTTGTTCATGTTCTATCTGGCGATCGCAACGGCGATTCAGTTGCTGGCCGGCTATTCGGTTTCGTCCATTCGAGCCAATAGCAACGAGCAACGCACGCTGGGCGAAGAGGGCTCAAAGTCATTGATCGTGTCGTGGATTAGCGGAAGTGACTTCGTTTCGCAGGCCGTGGATTCGATGAGCATATTTTTCAGATTGTCGTTCCCTGTAGAGCTGATCCTTCTGTCCGGCCTGGGGCAGATAATCTTTGTCGTGCTGATGATGATGACCTCGGTGCTGATGTTCAAAATGATCACATCGAGTCACTACAACGGCTCAGTCATCGAACCGAAAGTCAAAGAGCTGATCGCAATACCCCTTTCGTTTTTGTTGGTGCAGGGCCTGTTCGAACCCGACTTCGGCTCCTTTGCCCGTCATTTTTCCATGGTGGTACCCGTTCTGTTTGTGGGGCTGGGATTGCAGCTGCGCTCAAGAAAACCTGAGTTGGTTGAAAACAGAATTTTGAACTGAGGTTTGTGTTCCATGCAAAGCAAGAAGAAGTCGCTGGAAATAGAAACATTACGAGGCCTGGCGTGTCTTCTGCTGGTGCTTTATCACGTCATCGGGCCATTTGGCGGCGGGCTGAAAATCGACCTGGGATCGCCTTATCGGGTTATCGCCGACTCTATGGTCTACGTGCGGATGCCGTTGTTCACGTTTATCTCGGGCTACATCTATTCCATCTACAAAATCAGGGGGAATGATTTTTCTGCCTACTTCACTGGCAAAGTGAGACGGCTGATCCTGCCGCTGTTTTTTGTCGGGATTCCGTTTTCGCTGCTGCAGGCGGTCGGGCCGGGGGTCAACAAGGATCTCAGTGTGGTCGACGCCTTGTTGTCGTTCTACGTGCCGGTCAACCATTTCTGGTTCTTGCAGGCTGTATTCATCATTTTCATGTTTGTCGGGTTCCTGCAGTGGCGCGGTTTACTGCGCACGCCTTTGCACCTTTACCTGTTGTTTGCATTTTCGGCGGTCGTGTTTTTGTTGCCGCCTTTTGCGGTCGATGCGTTCGGTATCAACGGCGCCATCTATCTGCTGCCGTTTTTTGTGACCGGGATGATTTGCCAGGAAAACGTCAGTGCCTTGAAGCGTTCGCTCAAAGGTATTGGCCCGGTTGTATTCGTCCTGATTTCGATAGCTTTGCTCTACATAGCCACTGTGGACCGCGAGCTGATCGTTGATCGCCGAAGCCTTGTCGGCCTGCTGGTGGGGTGTGTTTCCTGCGTTGCCTTGCTGTCGAGTGACATGCGCTCAAGATTTCTGATCTGGCTTGGAGGGTACTCCTACGCGATATTCCTGTTTCACGTGTTGTTTGCTGCCACGTCACGGTTCGCCCTGGGTCGATTGGGTGTCACGGATCAAAGCGCTCTGGTCTTTGCCGGGTTGTTCAGCGGCCTGTTGGGGCCGGTGCTGTTGGCGAATGTGTTCAGTCGATTCAGCGTGACCTCTGTCCTCTTCCTGGGCGAGCGCGCGGTCAGCAAAAAGCCCCGGGAACCAGGCCCGAAACACATGCCTGAGGCTGGCTGAAACATGGCCTATATCGATGAGATGCGTGAGGTAGCGGTGCCGGCGCTCGAAGTGCAAGCCGCGCACCAGCGGCTGGCGCAATGGGGTGGGCACAAGGACAAGGTCCTGGCGATCTCGGTGATCGGCGACAGCTACAGCGCCGGGCAGGATTTTTATCTCAATCAGCTCACTCAACGATTGGCCAGAGAATTCGGTTTCGCCGGGCCTGGTTATGTCGGGTTCAATCACGGTGCCGCCCTTGGCGGTACCAACATCAAGTACACCCGCAGCAGTGAAAAATACTTCGGCGGTGACTGGGATGTTTCCTCGCTTGGCCAGGCGAGTCCGGACAGTCGCACCATCACCGGGCACGCGGGTGCCTATCTCGAGGTCGATTCCAACGAAACAGCGGCCATCGATACTTCCATTTCCCAGGCCCGGTTGCTCTACCTTGGAAACGGCAAAGCCAATGAACTGCGTTATCGCTGGGGCTCTTCGGATCCGTGGCGCTCGTTGACGCTTGCCGGCCAGGGTGTCCAGGCAGTGCAGCTGGCCGACGTGCCGGCCGGTGCTGCCTGGGCGCTCAGGCTGGAAGTGGTCGAGGGGGCGCCAACGCTGTTCGGGCTGTGGATGAGCAATGACCGTGGCGGGATCAGGGTCTCCAAGCTCGCCGCCTCCGGTGCTGCGTCCGCCGATTTCTATAAAAGCGACGGTCAGTGGCAGGTCCAGTGGAAAGCAGTCGTTGCGAAGATACCGGCAGACGCTTACCTGATTATGCTGGGCGGCAATGATCAGGGGTTCGGGGTAAAGCCCAAGGACTACCTGGAGCGCATGAAAGGCTTGGCGCGGATGATTCGCGAGGTTCATCCGATGGCGAGCATCAATGTGATCATGCGGCAGGACACCACGCGTTCGAGTGCCTATCCGATGTCGGATTATGCGCAGGTCCTGGAGCCGTGGGCGCGCTCGCAGAACATTGCCTATGCTAGCCTGCAATGCACGTTCGGCCCGGACTTCAAGCGCTACGCCAGCAACGGGCCGACTCCGATGATCGGCCCCGATAACATTCACCCGATACCGGCTTCCGGCGGTCGGCTGATCGCGGATTTTTTCTATCGCTTGATCGTCGATGGGGCTCCCGGGCCCCGGAGTGAATGCGGTGCTGCGTTGAAATAGTCATTCACCGCTCAAGGCGGGCGTTCTCGAAGTGTTGCAGATGGTTCAGCAGTTCTGCGGTTTTCAGCGGCATCAGCTCGGGATCCCGGCGCGATTCAATGTTGAGGACGATAGCCGGGACGCCACGCAGGGAGCGCACCCGGAAACGCCAATCGTTGAAGATCACTTTGAGGCCGTCGCGCTCGTCGACATCCAGCGCCTTGTGGGCGTAGAGGCTTTTCAAGTGGGCCAGAAGCGGACGCGGGTCTTCGATGTGGCGATGGATGTCGCCCGAAGAAGGGAACACGCCAATGCGCTCTACCAGCAGGGATGTGCCCGCGCCGGGAAGGGTAGAGGAGGGCAACGACGGGTTTTTCGACTGCCACGCCACCACTCCGGAGTTGCCCGCATTCAGTTCGATCTCAACCGAGCTTTGTACTGTGTTCATAGTGTTTTGCCGGAATGATGGAAGTTGACGACGGCTCCGGTGCGGGAGCGTTGAGTGCGCCAGGCCCTTTGGTTAGTGGCCCTTGAGATACAGCTGCTCATAACAGAAGTTGGTCGCGTCGATGTAGCCTTCTGCGCTGCCGCAATCAAAGCGCAGGCCATCGAATTTGTAGGCCAGTACGCAGCCATTTTGCGCCTGCTTCATGAGCGCGTCGGTGATCTGGATTTCGCCGCCCTTGCCAGGCTGGGTATCGGCGATCAGATCAAAGATGTCGGGGGTCAGAATGTACCGGCCAATGATCGCCATATTGGATGGCGCGTCTTCGGGGGCAGGTTTTTCAACCATGCTGTTGACCCGGTAGATGCCGTCGGAAATCTGTTCGCCGGCAATCACCCCGTATTTGTGAGTCTGGTCGCGTGGCACTTCCTGGATGGCCACGATCGAGCAGCGGAATTTTTTGTAGAGCTCGATCATTTGCGCCAGCACGCCGTCGCCTTGCAGGTTCAGGCACAAGTCATCGGCCAGTACCACGGCAAAGGGTTCGTCACCGATCAAGGGGCGACCGCTGAGGATGGCGTGGCCCAGGCCTTTCATTTCGACCTGACGGGTGTAGGCGAATGTGCAGGTTTCTATCAGCTCCCGGGTGCTGGCCAGAAACTTTTCTTTCTCGGTACCGCGAATCTGGTGCTCGAGTTCGTAACTGATATCGAAGTGGTCTTCCAATGCGCGTTTGCCCCGACCGGTGACAATCGCCATGTGCTGCAGACCTGCGTCCCGAGCCTCTTCAACGGCGTATTGAATCAATGGCTTGTTGACGATCGGCAGCATTTCCTTGGGCATTGCTTTGGTAGCAGGCAGGAAACGCGTGCCGTAGCCAGCGGCGGGGAACAAGCATTTACGAATCATGGTTATATCCTGGTAAGTCATTTTCCACAGTCAGTCGCAAGACGCTATCAACGATGGCTGTGAGTTTCGATGTGTTGCTGAATAATATGTCTTAATACATGATGTGTCTTGTTAATAGCAATTATGAGGGCGTGTAAAACAGGCTCAATGTTATTAGTTGTCTGGCGGGATGGTGTTTAGTTAGTTTTAGTCGGGGTGTTGTCGTGGAGTTGGGGTTTTTAAAGTGTTACTAAGTAAGTAGCGCTGATTCGTGCCCGGAAAAGAATATCGGGCTGCATGGGATGTGATTAAACGGCTGGACGCAATTGCATCTGCGGCCTGCGTTTGCGCGTGTTTTGTCTGCAGTCACGCGCTATTTGGCACTTCCAATACCCGACTATGGACCGCTCTATGAAAATTCTGGTAACAGGTGGAACCGGTTATATCGGTTCGCACACAACACTTGCACTGCTTGAGGCGGGCTATGAAGTGGTTGTGCTGGACAACCTGTGCAACAGCTCTGAAGCCGCGTTGCATGCAGTGGAAGCCATCTGCGCAAAGTCCGCATTATTGATTCGTGGAGATGTGTGCGACCGGGCATTGCTCGACCGGATATTCCAGGAGCATGCCATTGATGCGGTCCTGCATTTTGCCGGGCTCAAGGCGGTGGGCGAGAGCGTGCGCAAGCCCCTTGAATACTACCAGGCCAACGTTTGCGGCAGCATCACCCTGTGTCAGGCGATGGCCGCGGCCGGTGTGTTCCGTCTGGTATTCAGTTCCTCGGCCACGGTTTACGGCGCGCCGGAACACATGCCGATCCGCGAGGATTTTCCTACGGGCACTCCCACCAACCCTTATGGGCAATCCAAGCTGATCATCGAAAACGTATTGCATGATCTGTGCGCTGCTCAGCCGCGCTGGAGCGTTGCGCTGTTGCGTTATTTCAATCCGGTCGGCGCTCACGCCAGTGGGCTCATGGGTGAGGATCCCCGGGGCATTCCGAATAACCTGGTGCCCTACATCAGTCAGGTAGCCGTAGGCAGCCTGAATGAGCTGTCGATTTTTGGTGACGATTACCCCACGGTCGATGGCACCGGCGTGCGCGATTACATTCACGTCGTGGACCTGGCGGACGGGCATCTCAAAGCACTGCAGACGATCTCTGGCGGCAGCGGAATCAATGTCTGGAACCTGGGTACGGGTGACGGCTACAGCGTTCGGCAAGTGGTGCACGCGTTCGAGCAGGCATCCGGTCGCCCGGTGCCTTATCGAGTGGAGCCGCGACGCGCGGGCGACATTGCCGAGTGTTGGGCCGATCCCTCCAAGGCTGCGCAGGAACTGGGCTGGACGGCCACTCGAAATCTGCAGGAGATGATGGCCGACACCTGGCGCTGGCAATCCAGTCATCCCAAGGGCTACCTCGAGTAAGGTTTCCTGGCGAGCCGGGGATCATCGATTACCACTCAACTGTTATCTCTGGCGACGATGTTAAAGAACGTCGGGAAAATTGACTGTTCATGTGCCCGGCAACCCCGTAGATATGAACATTGCCGTTCGACATGTGGCAGTCATGCGGTGTTGGCGACGAATTCGAACACCTTGCGGCTTGATCATGTTCTGCAATTAACTGAACGCCTGGTATCAATCCGAAACGTCGAGCACCAGGGAGGAATTTGATATGAAAAGAATGCTGGTAATAGCCCTTTTGTCCATGACAAGCAGTTGGGCAATCGCCGTAGAAGCACCGCTGACCCTGGATACGAAAGTCCTGGGTGACGTGACCGCTGCACAAGCCGCAATGGCGAGTACTGCATTGGTTGCGACGGCGGTTGCAGCGTCCAACAGTGGTGGCAGTTCCAACGGCGGAACCACTGGCACTACCGGAACCACTGGTACTACCGGGACCACCGGTACAAGTAACTGAGAAAACCTGCAGCTGTAATACAAGATTGCCCGGTTAATGCCGGGTGATCTTGTTTTGCTTTGCCCCTGACTAGCGTGCTGTTATGAATCGTAGTTTTCCTTTTTTAATGCTGGCAAGTATTGCTTTGCAAGGTTGCATGTTTTCTCCGGGTCAACATCTGAGCAGCAGTGATATCACTCGCGAAGGTACCAGCGAAAGCAGTCGGGTCGAGCTTATCCCGATTACCCCCAAGCTCATCGCCATGGAAAGAGCCACCCCCGTACGTGATTCTCTGCCACCGGAGCTATTGGTGGAGCCCGCCGAATACCTGATCGGTAATAACGATGTCTTGTACATCACGGTATGGGACCACCCTGAACTCACGGCCCCGTCGGGGGCGCAGCAACAAATCGATGCCAACGGCCGTCTGGTTCGCTCCGATGGCACGCTTTACTACCCCTACATCAAAGAAATCCAGGCCGCCGGAAAGACCATCCAGCAACTGCGCTCCGATATCGCCGAGAAGTTGTCGACGTTCATTTCGGACCCGCAAGTGGATGTCGCGGTCCTGCGGTTTGCCAGCCAGAAAATCGTGGTCTCGGGTGCCGTGTTGAAGGCTGGTCCGCAGCCGATATCCACCAATCCGCTCAGCGTCGTCGAGGCCCTGGGGTCGGCCGGCATCGATCCGCTCAATGCCGATCTGTCCGGGCTGCTGTTGACGCGAAACGGGCGGGTTTATCCGCTGAACCTGGATGCGCTCAATCAACAGGATTCGGCGTTGCAGAAGGTCTACCTGCGCGGCGGTGATCAGCTGTACCTGCCCTACAACGACAACAAAAAGATTTATGTGATGGGGGAGGTCAATCAACCACGTGCGTTGACGTTCAAGACCCGCACCATGAACCTGTCCGACGTCATCGGTTCGGTCGGCGGGTTGAACCAGAACACCTCCAACGGCAACGCGGTGTACGTCATCAGGGGCGTTGAAAACCTCGATGTCGAACCGGCCAGGATCTATCAGCTGCAAGCCGAATCGCCTTCCGCCATGGCCCTGGCCACGCACTTCGATGTGCACCCCAAGGACATCGTTTACGTCGGCCCTGCCAACGTCACTCGCTGGAACCGCTTCATCAGCCAATTGGTGCCATCGGCTTCGATTCTGGGCATAGGCGCTGCCGCGCAAAACAACCTCAGTGAAGCCAACAACCGATAAGGCCCGTGCCGACTGTGAGAACGTTGAAAGTTAGCGTCTGCTTGATGGCGGCGTCGCTGTTGTGTGGCTGTAATCCCCTGATGACCGCCTCGTTGACCAACCTGAAAGCGGCGTTCAGCGGGCCCGATGAGCTGCAGGTGACGCCGGCCCAGGTGGCGGCGGTGCAGTTTCCCCAACTCAAGCTCAGCACGCCCTCCGGCGAGGGGGTGCTGGCGATGGTGCGCCAGCGGGGCGACCTGCAGTACTGGGTCGCGTCCGGCAAGCAGGTGCTGTTGCTGCGCGACGGGCTTGCGGTACGCAGTGTCGGACTCGGTGTCGATGGCGACCTCGACGGGACGCGCTTTGACGCCGTCTCGCCGTTCCGCCAAGGACTGCATCGGCTGCCCGACGGGTACAGCAGTCAACGCTGGATCGATCTTTATCAAGGCTACGAAGTGGGTGTCGAGTTGAGCAGTCGCTTCAATCGCCGGCCCATGGAAACCATCAGGATTCTGGACAAGGAATACGCCGTGCTGCGTGTCGACGAGCATATTGATGCACCGGCTATTGGGCTGCATGCGACCAATCATTATTGGGTCGATCCGGATAACGGTTTGATTCTGCAGAGTGAGCAGCAGCTGACGAAGCAACTGCGGGTGAAGATCGTTCAGTTGACGTCTGAGCGTGGGGTTGTCCGTTGAAGCTCGCCAGGATTTTATCGACGTGCGTACTGCTGACGGCGGGCAGCGTGAGTGTGGCGGCGGTTTCCGTCACTGGCGATGTTCGCCACCCGGGGCAGGTCGACTTGCAACCCGGCGCCCGTGTACTGGACGTGATTCGTTTCGCGCAACCCAACCCTGAAGGTTACTGGCTGGCGGCCGCCTGGTTGCGCCAGTCGCTGCTCGAGGAGCAGACCCGGCTGAAAGCCGGGGTCTTGTTCGATTTGAAGGTGCTGCAACGTACCGCCTTGCTCTTCGAGCAGACCGGGCGGGCGGCATTGGCGTCGCGCCTGTACGAGCAAGTCAGCCGCTTGCCGGTCACTGGCCGCCAGGTTGCCGTCCTCGACCCGGTCGCGGTCGAGGTCGGGTTCGCCCGCAACTTCCGTCTCGATGACGGCGACAGCCTGGTCTATCCGCAACGCCCCAAGGTTGTTGAAGTGCTGGGCGCTGTGGCCGTGCCGTGCCGGCTCGAGCACCGCGCCATGCAGCAGGCCAGTGACTACCTGCAAGGGTGTGCACCGCTTGCCGATGCCGAAACCGATTACCTCTGGCTCATTCAACCGGACGGCGTCACTCGCCGGGTCGGCATTGCGCCGTGGAATCGCGAGGGCGGGCAGGTGCCTGCCGCCGGCAGCAAAATTCTGGTGCCGGTCAGAACCGATGATCTGAATCCGCCCCTACCTGAACTGAATCAGCAGCTGGCTGAATTTTTTGCCGCGCAACTGGCTGAGGTGGTTCCTTGAGTTTACGTTTTGCAGCTGTGTTGTTAATACCTTGTGGCCTGGCTTATGCAGAGCCACGCATAACCCAAAATGATTTCGGCGGTGTGGGCCTGCTGCAGACTCCGACGGCCCGCATGGCACCCGCCGGCGAGTTGAGTGTGAATGCCAACCGCACCAGTCCATATAGCCGCTACAGCGTTTCGTTACAGCCCTTTGAGTGGCTTGAAGGTTCATTCCGCTACACCGCGATCACCAACCGCAGATATGGCCCCGAGTCGTTGAGTGGCGATCAGAGTTATAAAGACAAGGCCGTGGACGTCAAGTTGCGGCTGTGGCAGGAAAGCCACTGGGCACCCGAGCTGGCCCTGGGCTTTCGCGACGTTGGTGGTACCGGTCTGTTCTCCAGTGAATACCTGGTTGCCAACAAGCGATACAACGACTTCGATTTCAGCGCCGGCGTTGCCTGGGGCTACCTGGGCAACCGCGGCGATTTCGATAACCCGTTAGGCGGGATCGATGACCGCTTCGATACCCGGCCTGAGGGCGATGGCACCGGTGACGTCAATACCAATGCGTATTTTCGTGGACGCCCCTCGTTGTTTGGTGGTGTGAGCTACCAGACACCCTGGGAGCCCCTCAGCCTGAAACTCGAATACGAAGGCAACGACTACAAGGACGAGCCCAAGGACAACCACATCAAGCAAGACTCGCCGATCAATCTCGGTGCGGTGTTCAAGCTGACCGACTCGGTGGATCTCAGCGCTGCCTGGGAACGCGGCAACACCGCCATGTTCGGCATTACCTTGCACACCAACTTCGTCAGCCGCAAGGCACCGGCCAAGACCTTCGACCCGCCGGTCGAGCGCCTGCCCGCGCACGCGCCGGTCACCGCACCGGACCAGGTCAATTGGGCCGACGTATCCCGACGCTTGCAGAAAAATGCGGGCTACGACGTCGAGCGTGTGGCCCAACGCGGTTCCGAGCTGCTGGTGTACGGCGAGCAGACCAATTACTTCCATTCGGCAAAAGCGGTCGGTCGCGCCAGCCGGATCCTGGATAACAGCGTCAATGACGACATCGACTGGTTTACCCTGGTCAACAAGCGTTACGACATGCCCCTGGAAGAAACCAGCGTGCCTCGTGAGACCTTCCGCGAAGTGGTCAACAATGAGGAACCGCTGAAAAGTCTGCATCGCACCACCGAGGTCAACGCGGCGATGCCGCACAGGGAAACAACGCTCTATACCCAGACAAGGGATCCACTCAAATATGGTGTCGGCCTGGGCTACAAACAGAACGTCGGCGGCCCGGATGGTCTGCTCTATCAGATAAGCGCCGATGCGGATGCCGAGTATCGCTTCACGCGCAACACCTGGTGGAGCGGTTTGCTCAGCGTCAATCTGCTGAACAACTACGATAATTTTACCTACGACGCACCGAGTGGGTTGCCGCGGGTTCGAACGGATCTGCGCCAGTATATGACCACCTCTGACGTCACCATGCCGACGTTCCAGTTCAACCACGCCAGGCAACTGGACCAGGACTGGTATGGCATGGTCTACGGTGGTTACCTGGAGTCGATGTTCGCCGGTGTCGGCGGTGAAGCGCTGTTCCGTCCGCAGGGGCAGCGCTGGTCCGTCGGCGCGGACCTGAACTACGTTCGCCAGCGTGACTTCGACCAGGGCTTTGGCCTGCGCGATTACTCGACTGTCACCGGTCACATCACCGGTTACACCGACTTGCCTTTCGACGCTCAGGCTGCCGTCAGCGTTGGACGCTACCTGGCGAAGGACTGGGGCGCCACGGTCGACCTGTCTCGGGAATTCGCCAACGGCGTGCGCTTCGGTGCCTGGGCCACGATGACCAGCGCCACCAGCGAGGAATACGGCGAGGGCAGTTTCGACAAGGGTATCTACGTGTCCATTCCGTTCGACGAGATGATGAGTGTGTCGACCATGCGTCGCGCCAACATCGTCTGGTCGCCACTGACTCGCGACGGTGGTGCACGACTTGGGCGCAGTTACTCGCTGCACGCCATGACCGATAGCCGCGACAGTGATCTGTTCTACCGTAACTTCGACAAGATCACTGAGTAAATCTGTAGGCGCGCTTGCAGGCGATGCGGTCTTGAGGTTTGCGTTGGACGTTCGGACGTCATCGCTGGCAAGCCAGTTCCTACAAATTCGGTGTCGTGTGATGGAGCCGGTCTCTGTAGGAGCCGGCTTGCTGGCGATGGACTCAAGCGCGCCGCGTTTAACCAGCTTGCACGCGTTATCGTTAACGACCATCGCCAGCAGGCTGGCTCCTACAGCATCGCGCGCCCCCACCAAAAAAAACGTGCCATCCCTCTGCTGACATGACGGATGGTGGGGCGTTGGTGGCTCTCGGAAATTAATGATCACCCACGAAAAAGGGGACTTGCGTCCCCTTGTCGTGTTGCCGGTGTTGCGTGGAAAACCGTTAATAGATGTCTTTTGACAGCAAGGTAAACGGGGTTTTCACGAGGATCTTCAGATCCAGCCACAGTGACCAGTTGTTGATGTACTTAAGGTCGATCTCGACACGCTTCTGCATCTTGTCAATGGTGTCGGTCTCACCACGGCAACCATTGATTTGCGCCAGGCCGGTAATGCCCGGTTTGATTCGATGGCGAGCCATATAGGCAAGAATCTTCCCGGAGTAGTAGTCATTGTGGGCAACGGCATGGGGACGTGGTCCCACCAGTGCCATGTGGCCTTGCAATACGTTGAACAACTGCGGCAACTCATCGATCGAGGTGCGGCGGATAAAACGCCCGACCGGCGTGATTCGCGAATCGTTGCGGCTGGCCTGCTTCACCTCGAGGTCGTCGTGCACACGCATCGAGCGGAACTTCCAGACCTGAATGACCTTGCCGTTCCAGCCATGTCGGTCCTGCTTGAAGAATACCGGCCCATGGGAAGTCAGCTTGACGGCCAGGCCAATCAGCAACAGCAGCGGGCTCAGTACGACAATGGCCATGAGCGCCACGCTTTTATCGAGCAGGCTTTTGCTCAATGCGGCGGTGGGTTGGCTGGTCAACGGGCTTTCGTTCAGATAGATCGCCGGCAGGCCATTCACGTCCCGGACCGAATGATTGAGCAGCGTCAGGCTGTTCAGGTCAGGAACCCAGACCACGTCCACATTGGCATCCAGCAGATCGACGTACATCGCTTCGATCCTGCTCGCTTCATTGAGCGGAAGCGTGATGTACAGGCGGCGGATTTCATGGGTCCTGATCAGCTCCAGGAGTTCATCCTGCGAGCCGACGACAGGTGGCGCGCTCGCTTCCAGCAAAGGTGTGGCGTCGGAACTCACCAGGCCTACCAATGGAAAGTGCTCGAGGGTACGCAGCTTGCCGGCCAATCCCAACGCCAACTCGCCAGTCCCCACAATCAGGGTTCTGCGCTCACTTTGCAGTGAACGTTGGTAGTACCTGGAAAAACCATGCAACGGGACATACAACAGCGCCTGGCCGACGTAGCCGCAGATTGCCCATACCAGAATGATCTGGCGAGAAAACAGTTCATTGGCCTTGCAGAGGAAGGCAACGATGGCCAGCGCTGCCAGGGTCATTGACCAGCCCATCAGTAGCCTGAGCAAACCTTCCAGATAATTGTCTTTCTTTGCATAGACGCCACACCAGGTATAGGCGGGCACCGATGCAAGTACAGTCAGTGTTGCACACACTCGGTAATAGAACTCTACAGTGCCCGTCTGGTTGTAAACCAATAGGAGTAACAAGGCGACAGCAACGCCTTGACCCAGTACCCACTGCCCCCAGAAGGTCAATCCTTTGAACGAGGTATTTCGATTGATACGAAGATTGTTATCCATGCGTTATCCCCAAAGTACGTCCATTCACGTGCCGCCCACGCTAGAGCCAGGTCGATATTCAACGTTATTGTTTTTGTAGGATGGCAATGCATTGACGATCGAAACGCCAAGGGACGGCGCTATTGTCAGTCAATAGATTAAGTTATTGATGTGCGGGCTGTCTGACGACTTATAACGAGGAGGAGTTTGGTTTGGTGATATATAAGGTGGGGGTGTTAGAAATGGTCGGTAAATGTAACTTTGTTGGTGTGGTTGTAGAAGAGGAGGGGCGGGGGCTATAGGCCGGGGTGCGTTATAATTATTGTTGTAGTGCACTACCAGTGAGGCTAATTACTTGCTCAGTTCAAGCTTTTTCCGCGTGTAATCTTCTGTATCAGGCAGTAGCCGCGATTCCTGACGGCGCGGAACAAGCGTTCGCCATTGCTGGCGCTCTTGAACTTCTCCTGTAGTCGGCTCAGGCACATCTCGAGACCCCGATAATGTTCAGGTTCCCGGCCGATGCTGCGGATCAGATCATCTTTGCTGACCACGCGATCATCGTGATGCAGCATGGTCTGCAGCAGTGTCGACTCCAGGCCGGTCAACTCGACCTTGATGTCATGCTTGATCAGTGCGCCGCTGCTTTTGCTCAGCCGCCAGGTTTCGGTCAATGGCGCAGGCGGTGCGGCCGAATAGGAGACGTCATCCCTGATGCTCTCCTTGGCTTTATCTGTGATAGCGGCAGTGTTATTAGGCCTGGCGTCAAACTGTGCCGATTGCCACTCGGTCTTGAACGTCGACACTATGCGCTGTGTGTCATGCTTGACAGCGGGTGGGGCAATTCTGTCCCCGTGGGGGAAAATAAACTCCATTAGCTTCTGGGGCGGGGCGGGAGGGGCGGAGTTCTCGACAAACATTTTCGCCTGTGAAGTGCCCAGCGAGTTGTAGCGTTTGCTGGACAGTAATGTCTCCAGCTCCAGTTGAAGTGCGGGGCAATGAGTTACTACGACAAAATATTTTCTGGGGAGGTTCGTGCTGCTATCCATGTCTCTCTCCTGAATTGTGTACCTGGGTTGTGGGTTTAAAGGTTATCGATTGGGGAGTAGTGGCTCCCCTGGAAGTAATCAAAGGGCAGCGCTCGCGCCAGTACATGGCTGGCAGCCTTTTCGACCCGGTCCGCGATAAACGATACTTTGGTGGTGTGAGCCTGCTGGGTCATGCGTTCGTAGAGTCGATTGAAAAGTTCCGGGTTGTCGGTGAGTTTGAGGCTCAAATCCAGCGTTGAAATGGAGATTTTTATGTAGTCGAAGAGATTCAGAGTGGTCAAGATCTCGCTACTTTCATCGTAGATATTGAAGCCGTCGAAAGCGATTTCGATTCCGTGATCCTTCAATTGATACAGATTGCACAGGATTTTCTTTTTATCCGTGAAACTGACTGCCGGCAATGGCAGTTCGTTTAGTGCGATAACCAGAGTCTGCCCGAAGGCCTGCAAGGTTTCGTTGCACTGGATCAACTCTTTTGACAGTGCGCAGTCGATCAGGGCTGACTGTTCCAGACAAACAAACCGACGGCTCGGATACTGGTTTTCACTGATGGTGCGGCTGTTTTTCAGCGAGAGGGCCACCCGCCGGGTCTGCATCAGTGCCTGGCTGTAGATGCCGCGCAGCTGAGGTGTTTGCGGGGCGAAAGATGCAAGCGCCGAGAGGACCTGATTGTCGTCGAATTTAATCCTGATTTCGCTGCCAAAAGGGCGGTCGTCGCGTGTGAGAATCAGCTGCCGAGACAGATAATAATTCGCGCGCTCGTATTGGGGCGCGCGCCCGGTTGCGTTCAAAATGCAATAACTCCCTTGCACGTAAATCATCAGGCGGTAAAGATCAGGCCCCTGATTAAGCGATATCCATGTCCACGAATGCTCTGAATGGCGTTGGTGCCATACGTGCCTTTTATTTTGCCGCGAAGACGGCTGATTGACTTTTCCAAGGCTCTTGGGTCATAAAAATTTACATTGAGACCCATGACTCTGGCGATTTCGTCATGGCTCAGTATATGGTTTTTTGTTAGAGCAAAAGCCTCGAGAATGCTCATTTCTGCAAACGATATATCCAGTTTTTTATAGCCCCCGACAAGGCACATGCGAGTGGGGTCTAGCAGCAGATTGTTTTCTTTTAGCCATTCCGGGCTGTTGAAAAGCTCGGCCAGCACCTCGGCATTTTCGCCAGGGGTAGCGTTGAGTTTGATGCAGTGATCGGCCCCCGCGAGATAGTACTTCATCTTGTTGTAGGTGCCTGGGCCGGTGAAGACGGCAAATATTTCCAGCGCCAGATCGTCGCTGCGAATACCTTCAATCAAGGCAATGCTTTGATCAAGCGCCTGGGGTCTGTCAATGACAATAAACACCGCACGGTACAATCCGTGAGGCTTGTCTTCATTGATCGAATTGCTGTAGCAGGTGGTATCTATGGGCAAGTCATTGCCCAGGTGGCTGGTAACTAACTCCCTGAAATTCTCGGCTGACAAATGGGTCGGCCCAATGGTGAGAATCCCTGTCTGCTCCTGTGCGTGGTGGTGGCGTGAAGTGTAATTCCCTGTAAGCATCATGCTTTGACTCGGCTGGGTGCTGACGTTTGGATTTTAAAGCACCAATTCTCGTTTGTGACTGACAATTGGTAACATTTCGTTGAGATTTTAAGTCCCGGGCAAGTTTTTTAACATTACCGATACGTCGGATGTGATCGTTTGCTCTCCTGCGGCAGATGTGCTGAATAATCCAGTTCAATATCGCGCGCAAATCGGCCATGGCGTTGTGCTATCTTTTGTCGCCATGTCCCGATTTTCCGGAGCAATTCGCCGTGTATGAGACTAAGGTGCCGGCTTCGATCAATTTTTGATCCGGCGTCATGTAATTCTGAATGTTACTGCTAGAAATTGGCCCCTGCGCCTGAATGTTCTTCCGTTATTAACTGATATATAACTCGCAAGCGTTAAGGCATAGTGGGCGACATTTGATAACAGGCTGTTTTAATGCGCGGTTCAATGAGTTTTAATTTCTCGTTTGCGTGGCTGATTTCAATAAAACTGCAGAATTCGCGCAATGTCAGGCGATGATCCCGGGCGCATTGCGTTCGGGATCGGCCAATAGCGGTGGGTTGTTCTTAAGATTGATCGGGTAGAGCGGAATGACGCGGCCTGGCAGGGAAAAACCAGCGCCAGGCTGCACGGCGTCGGCCTGGTGTTCAGTCAATATTTACCGCCCCTCGAGCAACTGCGCCGCCTGATCCAGCAAAACCAATGGCTCTTTGGCCTTGTGAATATCCACCGACAATAACTGGCGGAACTTGCGCGCCCCCGGAAACCCGGTGCCCAGCCCCAGTACATGGCGAGTGATATGGTGCATCGAACCGCCCGCATCGATATGCGCGGCGATATAGGGTCGCAGTTGCGCCAGCGCCTCGGCGCGGCTGATCACCGGCGCCGTGCTGCCAAACAGTTGCTGATCGACCTCGGCCATCACATACGGGTTGTGATACGCCTCGCGACCGAGCATCACACCGTCGAAGGTTTGCAGATGTTCGTGGCAAGCTTCCAGCGTCTTGATTCCGCCGTTGAGAATGATCTCCAGCTGCGGAAAATCCGCCTTCAACCGCGCCGCCACGTCATAGCGCAGGGGTGGAATGTCACGGTTTTCCTTCGGCGACAACCCTTCCAGAATCGCAATCCGCGCATGCACGGTAAAACTGGTGCAGCCGGCATCACGCACTGTGCCGACGAAATCGCACAGTTCCTCGTAACTGTCCCGACCGTTGATACCGATACGGTGCTTGACCGTCACCGGAATCGACACCGCATCACGCATCGCCTTCACGCAATCGGCCACCAACTGCGGATGCCCCATCAGGCACGCGCCGATCATATTGTTCTGCACCCGATCACTCGGGCAGCCGACATTCAGGTTCACCTCGTCGTAACCGTGCTCCTGGGCCATGCGTGCACACGCGGCCAGGTCCAGCGGAACACTGCCACCGAGCTGCAACGCCAGCGGATGCTCAGCCTCGTTGTGACGCAGGAAACGCTCGTGATCGCCGTTGAGCAAGGCCCCGGTGGTGACCATTTCGGTGTAGAGCAGGGCGTTCTTCGACAGCAGACGCAGGAAGAAGCGGCAGTGGCGGTCGGTCCAGTCCATCATGGGTGCGACGGAGAAACGACGGGAAAGCGGGGCAGGTGTAGCGGTGGTTACGGACATGGGGGATCTGGAATCGGTGAGGCTGGGAGGTGGGGGAGTTTATCAGGATTGAGAGGGTGGGGGCGCGAGCCCCGATACGATTGATCGGCGGCGATTATAGATCTGTCCACTTTGTTCCGGTAACTTCAACGACACCCTGACCGGCAATGCCGCCGCCAACACCCTCACAGGGGGCATCGGCAACGATGTGCTTTCCGGTGGCGCCGGTAACGACCTGCTGATCGGTGGGGTGGGTGTTGATCGGCTCAACGGCGGTGTCGGAGCCGATCGCTTCGACTTCGATTTCTTGAGCGAAATGGGCCTGGGCACATTGCGCGATGTGGTGGGGGATTTCAAAACCAGCGAGGGTGACAAGATCGACCTGTCGACCCTGGACGCTAATGTCGCCACTGCCGTCAATGATGCTTTCAGCTACATCGGGGCGAACGCCTTCAGCAGTAATGCGACCGGGCAGGTGCGTTTCGCTGGCGGCATCCTGTTTGGCAGCACCGATGCCGACACGGCTGCGGAGTTCGAGATTTCCCTGATCGGTGTGCCGACACTGGTTAGCGCAGACATTATTGCCTGATAAAGCGCTGCCGGGGCTCTATGGAGCCCCGGCGTGTTACTGCACCGCAGAGCAAGGCCAGTCGCGTGAAGCAAGGGCAGCACGCAACCGGAGTTCTATCACAAGCGTGTTTTCAACGACCTTGATAGATTTGCACCCAGCTCAAATTAGTGGGCGTTGGCGGCGGGACCGGTCCTGCGACCGGAGAATGGTGGCCGAAGATCGCCGTGTTGGCCCACACCTTGTTGTTCTCGGCGCAGATACGTACTCCGGCGGCGAAACCTGCAATGTCCTTGCCGCAGGTGGAGATATAAACGGCGCCTGGTGCCTGTCCGGCCTGTATGTTGCCTTGCACGGAGGCCAGGAAGGTTTCCGCGTTGAGGGAAATCGCCGGGCCGGCATCCCCGATAACGTTGTTGTTACCGTGCGCCAGTACGACGATGACTGCACCTCCTTCGATGTTCAGGTTCATGTTCCTGACTGCTGCCCAGTCATGGCGTGCGGTTACCGCAGGCCAGGCGGGGTTGAGCGTGGTGTTTACGATGTCTGCATCGGTACTCATTTCAAAGACAATGGTCATGATCCATTCCTCATCAAGCGAAACTTGAATTTGGCAAAACCGTCACTGCCCGTGGCTGCTCAGAGTCTGGCCGCCAGTGCCGTATCGAAGCGTGCCTTGATACGCGCCACGATCGCACCGCCGTCGAGCGTCTCCGGCAGCGCTGCAAGCGCCGGCTGGGCCTCATTCACCGCTGGCCCTGCCAGCAGGCTGATGACCTGGAGCTTTTTGTCGATGGCCTCAAGACGAGTGTTCAGTGTGTCGCTGATGCTCGTGAACTTGGCCAGCATGGTCAGATAGTTGTCGGCGGAGGGGTCCAGCTTGTCGACCTCGTTGTCGACTTTCAGTAGCTGGTTGCGCATGGATTGCTTCTGGTTCTCGTACGCCTGCAGATCGTTCAACTTGGTCACGGCTTTGCCTTCCTTGATGGAGAAGCGCACGTCGAAGAGGAACAGCGTCTGGACAATCGACTCGTCGCTGAGGAAGTCTTTGCGGTGGTAGGAGTTCTCCATCACGGTAATGAACAAGGTCATGCCGGGCGCCAGCAGTTTTTCATCGGTCTTGACCGTAATGCTGGTTTCGGTTTTCGAGCCGACACTGGTCAACAGTCCTTGTATGGCGTCAAACGCTGCATTGGCGATCAGCAGGTCCAGGTTCGTCATCGCCTGAATGGCAGCGGTGACTTCTGCCGTCGGAGTGTCCTTTTTCGCGCCATCGGGCAACTTCCCTCCGAAGATGGCCTTGCGGCACGAGTCGATCATCACGTTAACCGAGGCCAGCGACCATTCGCTCACCGTGGTCAGGTGCTGGTAGCTGCTCGAAATCATTGAGGCGTCGTCGTTGTATTTACTGTAATGCGCCTTGATCTTGTCGTTCAAAGCAGCCGTTTGCGTGGTCAGGCTCTTGTCGAGGTCCGTACGCATCTGATCAACATAGGCCTGGAATTTGGCGTTCTGTTTTTGCTGTTCTTCGATCGTGTTTGACTGTCCCATGTCTGGCTCCAAGTGTTAGGTGGTATCGACCTTTCTTGTGCGCAATCACTATTTCCGTTTCCTTGGCGCATTGAAAAAGGCGACAACCAGAACATGAGCCTCGACGGCGCGTGACTCAACGCATTCAAATTGCGCGGCAGGCAAAATTTCCGGAATCTGCTTGCGCAGCGTTCAAGTGTCAGGAGAATCGATGGCGGCCAGGAAGTTTTCCAGGTGTATGAGCGCCGCATCAGGGAGAGTGGACAGATGTTTTCGCACGTTTTGACGCAGTGGGGGCTGGACATTGCGGTGCATGTCCATTGTGCCGCGACCCAGCAGCAGCCAATCGGTGGAGACGTCCAGGAGTTCGCAGAGCGCGATTATGTTTTCCACCGTTATCCTGCCGTTCTTTCTCCAACGGCATACGGCACTTTCTGTGACGTCCAGTGCAACGGCGACGGCGTACAGTTTTGACAGGTTTCGTTGTTCCATCGCCTCACAGATTCGTACTCCGAGTGTCGATTGCATAATGTCATCCATTGAACGGGAAACTGGAATCCTGACTTTATGCATTGGAGCGCTTGACGCTGTGATCGCCCGCTCAATTGTGGGTGTGGGCATCAACAATAGGGGAGGGCACGATTAAAAATCGACGGGTTGCATAAGACCGCTCCTTGTCAGTAGTTGGTTTTTCTACGAGAGCAGAATATCTACGCCGTTCGGGATCAGCGATGGCTCATTCAGCTATCGCCAAAAACCAGAATCAGATGCTTCCGACTCTGTTTCGGCATTTGAATGTAGGACGTTTCCACGCTTTAGGCATTGGAGTGGGTTTTGGGGGGCTGTTTCAGTATTTGTGGTGGTTGGGCTGGCGCTATCGCCAGCAGGCTGGCTCCCACAGGGGGAGGGGGGTGGTGGCTGGGATTTGGGGTTGGCCTCGGGGTTATCGGGGTGTTCTATTATTCGGGGTGGGGAATGGCTTGCGCTGTGAAGCGCATCTGCTCCGTAGAATTGACAACCTGTCTAATAGCTACACCTATGACGCACCTATCGCGAACGCGAGTTGATAGCCAAGGTCAGTTTGCCTGTCGAGGTGCTCTGTCGCTATCCGCGGTTTTTATCGAGCCCCGCTTGTGCGGGGCTTGTGCCTGAATTACTTGATCTCATCCTGATCCACGGTCACCTCTTTCCAACTGTCATCGGGATCAAAGCTCTTCATCGACAGCGCCAACTTCTCACTCTCGGGCCCCAGGTCCTTCTCGAACACCTGCCCTTCATGACTGATCATGAAGCTCATCACTCCCGTATCGTCGTACTTTGCTGGCCAGGCAATCAAGGCAAAGCCCCGGATCATCTTGTCGCCAACGAGGTAGCTGTAGGCGCCACCAGGTGCCGAAGGCCCCTGGCTTTCAAGGATGCGGAAGTAGTAGCCATGCCAGGCTTCGCCGGCGATGGTTTCGCCGAACAAGGGACCCAGGGGGCTGATCTGACCGCTATCGTCGTCCGGCCAATACAGCCCGTCGTGCTTGCCGGGGGCGCTGTAGATGTTCTGCGCATACTCCAGTGCGCCGTCACCGTCACGATCCATGGATGCATATTCCATTTGCGCGTCGTGATAACTCAGCGCCGATTGCACTGCGTCGATTTCGTTGCGGCCGATTCGACGAGCACGGACTTCGGCACTGCCGGACTTCATGTCGAAGCGCCAACCGGTGGCGGTTTTTACCATGGGTATGGGCAGTGTCCAATTGTCGTTGCCGACCGCCAGCATTGCCTTGCCGTCGCTGGTTTTTTCAATTTGGTGTCGCTCCTGGTATTGCTTGAGAAACGCCTCCACATCTTTGCGCTCGGTGCCTTCGCGAGGGATGAAACTGCGCCATTCCTTGCCCAGCAACTGAGTCAGTCGTTCGTGATCGGCGTGGTCGGTGCCCAGTGCTTCGACGAAGGCTTCAGCGGCCTTTTCTGGTGTTGGAAATTCCTGCTGTGCCATGGCGATGCACGACCAGGCCAGACCGGCAGTTATCGCCAGGGCACTGAGGCGCAAGCCCATGCGTGCCTTTACTCGAGGATTGTTATTCAACGACGGCCCCCTCTTGAACCTGAACGCGCTGGCGGATTGGATGGCCGACTGACCTGATGGCCAGCTGATCGCGAAGCGCTGGGGCGCTGAGCTGATGCCTGGCTGGCCCGGCCACGACTGGCTTGTGCGTTGACTTGAGAAGGTTTGCGTGCCCCGGCGAATGCGTTGTTGCGCGTACCGCTCTTGTTGGCGGCCGTCGCAGTTGGGCGTTTTTGCGTAGTCTGGCGCGCCTGTGCCTTGCCCTGTGCGCGTTGATTGGTCTGAGCGGTCTGCCGGCGGGGTTGCTGGGCTTCCCGGGTGTTTCTGGCTGTGCCCTGGCCTCTGTCGGTCGCGTTCGGTCTGTTGGTGCCTGCTTGCTGGCGGTTGTTTGCCGCCGTTCTGGTCTGGGCTTCGCGCGCCCGATCACGGGCTTGTTGGTTGCTGGTGGCAGGGCGTTCGATGCCGGCCCTGTCCATCGAGGTGCGGGCATTTTCCCTGGCCTGGTTGCGCTGAGCACTCTCGCGCGCCTGGGCTCGTTGAGCGTTGTCGCCTCTATAGGCCTGGCGCTGATTGGCCCCGTCCAGTTGCCGGCCGTACTGCTCGCGGCTGCGATTGTCGCGATAGGGTACGCCGTTGCGGTGGGTGGAGTTGTGCTGCCACTTGTTCGAATTGTTGGTGATGCGGTTGTTGCCGTTGATGTTGTTGTAGCGGTCGACGTCGATTTCTACGTCGTTGTCGCCCCAGTCACACTCACCCCACAACGCACCGACGATTGCCACGCCGGTACCAAACGCCAGTCCGGCCATCAATGCCTGACCGGGGTAGTACGCAGGCGGCGGTGGATAGTACGCAGGCGGCGACGCCGGATAAGGCCAGGTGCCGTAGGTGGTGGTTGGATTATAAGTAGGGACGTATACGACCTGCGGATCAGCGGGCTCAATGATGATGGTGGAGCTGCTGCTGGCTGGCGCTGCGGGTGCGGATTCCTGCGCCGGTGCTGGCTCCGGTGTCGGGGGTGCGATGTTCTGGATCGTCACGTTCTGATACTGGTTGCTCTGCAGGTTGCCTGCTGCCTGCGCCTGATGACGCAAGCGTTGCACAGCGCCCATGACATCGTCGGGCTGGGCCAGGAAGGCATCACCTACCCGTTGTACCCAGACGGGATCCTGCCCCAGGGTAGCCAGAACCTGCGGGAAGGCGACCAGCGCCTGCACACTGGGGTCCCAGGGTTTGGTCGCTACCTGCCTGACGGCATCATCACCCTTGGCGTCGGGATTTCCCCTGGACCAGAACACCGCCTCGGCGACTTCCCCGGGATAAGTGCTGGCCATCAGCACCTGGGCCAGCAGCGGGTCCGGGTAAAGTGCAATGGGAGCCAGCATCTGATCCAGCTGTTCCTGGGTAAATACGGGATCTTTTGCCGGGACAGGTGCCGATGCCGACGCGGGTAGGGGGGCCGGGGCCGGTGTGGTACCGGGAGTGACTGCGGGTGGGGTTGCGGCCGCAACCACTGGCTGTGCCAGGCAGTTGGATCCGCTCAAAAAAAGGACAGCTGACAACACGTAATTAAATGGAATGCGCATTGCAGCTCCATGTGGTCAGGCACGTTTGAAATGAGTGGATCAGTGCCAGGGAAGTTAAAGCAGCCCTGGGCTTCGATGCCGTTCACTAATAGTAGCAAACAATTTTTTTTTGCCAGTTTTAAACGCGCAATCAAACCGCGCGGGTAACACGGGTAAGCCTGGGCTACTCCGGGCAGTTTGGCGATGGCTACAAGGACAGTGGAGTCCGCCTGGGTCTGAACGTCAGTTTCTGACGCCAACGCCGCTGCGCACGAACTGCGCAGCGGCGTCGATGACATGGGCCATGTGCAGGGTTGGTAGTGGGCCAAAAGAGAAGGCACTCCTCGTGGAGTGCCTTTTCTTTTTATGCACCAAAAGCCATGTGCGCTATTTCAGGTTCTGAATCTTGAAAATGGCGGTCGCTCGTGCAAGCACCTCATTGGCGCCATTGCTGAGTTGGCCTGTCGTGAAGCACAGGTCTTTTGTCGCATGATCCACTCGCCCCCAACCGAAAATGCGTCCCGGTAATGCCGGGCGGAAAAATTGGGTCTTTGCTTCAATCGTCACAGCCACCTGATTGGTGGACAAGTCGGCGTAGACCGCTGGCCCCATAGAGTCATCCAGCATTGCCTTGAGCATGCCACCGGAAATGTTGCCCATCAGGTTAGTCAACTCGATGCCGGCCTGGAACTCGATGTAGGCTTTGCGTTCCTGTTTATCGTAGGAAATGAATGTCCAGCCCAGCAGATTTGAGGCATTTGGTAGTGGAAGTTCACCATTGGCGACTTTCCAGAAGACGGAATCGGGGTTCATGTTGATTTACCTCCCTGTGTGCGGGTGGTTAAGCGTGCTAAAGGGACAACAGTGCAAAGGAGAAGCCCAGTAGCATGAGAAGCACAACCAGGGAACCGCTGCGAATCGGAGTAGGAGCCCGGGTTTTTCTTCGTACATCAATAGCAACGGCTATCGGTGGAATGGCCGCGACCAGGCAGAACAGCTGAAACACGAATAGCTGTTCAAGTTCCAGTCGTTCAAATTGGCCGTTATGGGAAAACATCAAGTACAGCAGTAGAAAACCGGCAATGGTCAAGGCCAGCCATGCCCATCCAGTGACTTTGATCAATGCCAGAAGCAGTAACTGCATGCGCGGCTCTACCTCACTCCATGGGCGGGCCACGGCGATACTGTGGTAGGGCATGAAATCGGAACGCCGCAGGTAAGCGAGTGAAAAGGCGGCGACAATCAGAAAAGCCACGGCATAGCTTGCGAGTGCAAGCCAAGAGAAGATGTTCATCTCCAGGATTCCATTCTGTATGGCAGGGCACTGCGTGGCTTGAACCGTCCTGGCCAAGGTTAATGAATGTCAACAAAGCAGGCAGCACGCATACCATTCACTCTTTGAAAAGACTGTCGGGTATGCGTGGGATTTAAACTAGTTGTTTAAGTTGGCGGCTGTCTACTGTCAGAACTAACAGAGTGGCTATCCATACAGCGCTTTAATGGCTTGAGCCGGTTTGCCAGAATGGGTGCCTTACTGGCGCGAAGTGGACTTTTCTCTTGAGGCTACTGTATCGCTGCCACAGTTGATGTATGAAGAAGACTTCAACCAGCGCTGATCCGGGTAATAGGAAAACAGCAACTGTCCGTCTTTCATCGAGTCGATCAGCTTGTGCGCGATCGCGGGGCGCACTGCCGGGCAGCCCAGGCTTCTGCCGATTCTGCCGTTGGCGCGGGCCAGCACCGGGCTGACATAGGGGGCGCCATGTATGACGATGGCACGGTCGAAGGCGTTATCGTTGAAGCCTGGCTCCAGGCCTTCCATGCGCAGCGAGTAGCCGTTCTGCCCGCGATAGCTTTGTTGTGTGCGGAACAGGCCGAGGCTGGTGGCGAAACTTTCATTCTGGTTGGAGAACTGGGTCGCCATGTTTTCGCCGCTGTTGCGACCATGGGCAACCAGTTCGTGAAACAGTAACTTGCGCTTTTTAAGATCGAACACCCACAGGCGTTGTTCGGTCGACGGCATGGAATAATCGATGACTGCCAGTCTTTGTGCCGGGGCCGCACCTTGAGCGCGACTGCATTGGGTTGCACGAACGGCAAGGGCGATCACTCGGGAATCGGCGCCTGGGGCTGCTTTGGCTAGAGCAGCTTCCAGTGAATCGGCGTAGGCTGACGGTACTGACAGCCACGTCAGTATCAGGGCAAATAGAAGGCCAGAGCGGATTAGCGCCATAGTCGGGTCTCATCATGATAATTTCGAGTCTAGCAGCGAGCGCAATGCTAGCCGTTTAAAACGGGGGATTAAGGATTATCCATGGTGCAATTAACAAGGTTATTCGTCATAAGCCGCATATTTTTTATGGGCTTTCTGATCAGCGGTACAGCGTTTGGGCAAGATTCGCCGATAGAGCCGGTATCTGCAGCGAACAGCCCAAACTACGCCGCAGCGCCCGATGATGCGGTCAGCCAAGCGATTCAGGCGACGCTGGAGCCGCTGCGCTCGGCATTTCCTCCGGTGCTCACGTCCCGGCGTCATCAGCGCCTGGATGTCAGTCGCGTGGTGCTGGATTTTTACATGCACCGCAATTATCGCGCAGCCTGGACAGACGATGGTGACGTGGCGCAATTACTGCGAAGTCTTGATGACACCCGCATCGATGGCCTGAGCCCGGCGGATTTTCGCGTGACCGAGTTGGCCCAGGCCCACGAGTCACTGGTGGCTGCAATGCCATCGACGGCGCAGCGGGCAATGTTCGATATGGCGGCGACCCGGACGTTCATCACCGCGTTGCTGCAACTGCGCCGGGGCAAAGTCGATCCGTCGCGTCTGGACATTCACTGGAACTACGACCCTGCCGGTATTGATCCGCGCGAGGACATGAACAACCTGTTCGCCGCCCTCGATGCCCATGACGTGGCGCGGGCGTTCGCGGATGCGTCGCCGCAACAGGCGATCTACAAAAATTTGCGCGATGGCCTGGCGCAACTGCGCAAGGTTCGTGACGCTGGTGGTTGGCCGAAGGTCAGTGAAGGGCAGTCGCTCAAGCCTGGTATGGACGGGGTGGCGGTCGCGCAACTGCGCGCGCGCCTGGTGGCGGGCGGCTACCTGGCCCCGAACCAGGTGAAAAAAGCCGGCTACGACGACAAGGTCATCGCGGCGGTGAAGAGGTATCAGACCGAACAATACCTGGGGGCCGATGGCGTGGCCGGCGCGACGACATTGGCGGCGCTGAACGTGCCTGTCGAGGCGCGGATCGATCAGGTGCGAGTCAATATGGAACGCGCTCGCTGGTTGCTATACAAGCTCCAGGGCACCTTCGTCATCGTTGATATCGCCGGCTACAAGGTCGCGATGTACCGGGATGGACTGCCAATCTGGCGTTCGCGGGTGCAGGTAGGCAAACCGGTGCGCAGCACGCCGGTATTCCAGGCCGAGATCACTTACATCACCTTCAACCCGACCTGGACCGTGCCGCCGACGATCCTCAAGCAGGACGTGATACCCAAGATCCAGAATGATCCGGGCTACCTGGCCGCCAACCGGATTCGCGTCATTGACCGCGAAGGCAATGTGCTCAATCCGTCGAGCGTCGACTGGAGCAATCCCCGGGGCATCAGCCTGCGCCAGGACGCCGGTCCCGACAGTTCGCTGGGCCAGGTGGTGATCCGCTTCCCTAATGATTATGCGATTTACTTGCACGACACACCCCATCGCGAGTTGTTTTCCAAAACAGTCCGGGCAACCAGTTCGGGCTGCATCCGGGTCGAAAACCCGTTGCAATTGGTGGAGCTGTTGTTCAACGATCCGGTGCGCTGGAACAGTGAAGGCATTCAAAAGCAATTGGCCAACGGCCGGACCGAGAACATTCGACTGCCGGTGAAAGTGCCGGTGCTGTTGGCCTATTGGACAGTGGATTTGAGCAACGAGGGGCGAGTGACATTCAAGCCGGATATCTACGACTACGATGCCCGCGTGCTCAAGGGGTTGAATGTGCCTGTGAAGTTACCCCCGCTGGATCTGCGTCAGGCGCAAGCCGCCATGGCGGTGACGGGGCAGAACCCGCAGTAAGGTCAATTGGTGCGGAGGTGATTGCGGCGATCGAGGAGGGGCGACCACCCGGCAAGCGGTCGCCAATTATCCCGGATAACCCCATAAACTGCGCCCACCGAATTTGTGGGTTTGGGTCGTTGCCCGGGCCTTGTCCTCACAGGAAAAATGCCTTTGTGCCGACCGGGCGCGACAACATGGATTTGTTCATCGAACGGGCGGATGCGGCTCTGTATCAGGCCAAGCACTTGGGGCGAAACCGTGCGGCAACCTTGTTGATGGACGGTGGCGCCGAGACGCTGATGCGTTCCGATCGTTGAAAGCTTCGAGCACCGCGTGTTTCATCGGTGTACAGCGTGTGTCGCCAGTCGTCCGTCGTCCCGGAGCCACCAACGCAACCACCCAAAGGCGCAGGTGTCACACCAGAAGACACCCGGCCCTCTGGAGCGCCCGCCCATGAAGAATCTGCGAATCGCGACGTTCAACGTCAACGGCATGCGCGCCCGATTGCCAAACCTGCTGGCCTGGCTTGAACGCGAGAAACCGGACATCGCCTGTCTGCAGGAGCTCAAGTCGGTCGACAGTGCATTTCCCGCCACCGAACTTGAAGCTGCCGGCTACGGCGCCATCTGGCACGGTCAAGCGTCGTGGAATGGTGTGGCAATTCTGGCGCGGGATGCGCAACCGCTGGAGAGTCGCCGCGGTCTGCCGGGCGGTGCCGACGATACCCACAGCCGCTATCTGGAGGCTGCCGTGCACGGCATCCTGGTGGGCTGCCTGTACTTGCCCAACGGTAATCCGCAACCGGGGCCGAAGTTCGATTACAAGCTGGCGTGGTTCGAGCGCCTGATCAGTTATGCGCAAACCCTTCAGGGCAGCGAGCATCCGGTGGTGCTAGCCGGTGACTACAACGTGGTGCCCACCGACCTTGACATCTACAACCCGCGCTCCTGGCTCAAGGATGCGTTACTGCAACCGCAGAGTCGCGCGTGTTATCAGCGTATGCTGGACCAGGGCTGGACCGATTCCCTGCGTCATCTGTACCCCGAGGACCGGCTGTACACGTTCTGGGATTATTTCCGCCAGCACTGGCAGAAAAATTCCGGCTTGCGCATCGATCATCTGCTGCTCAATCCGGCCTTGAGTCCGTATCTGCAAGATGCCGGCGTGGATGCCTGGGTGCGCAACGAACCCCACGCGAGCGATCATGCGCCGACCTGGATTCAACTGGCTTCACGCAAGCGGCGTTGAAGTTTGCGGGCGGGCGATTGGCTAAATCAATTGTCGGCAATGCCGGCTCATCCTTTATACATAGCGCCCATTGGCGCAGTGATCCGCAGCTGCCGTGCAAAAGGATTGAGCAATGAGCGAGCCACGCCTGACAAACACCGCTTTGTATCTGCAACGTCTGGGCTTCGATGCCCCGCCGGCACCGACCCTGGAAAACCTGAGCCGTCTGCAACTGCGCCATACCGGCGCGTTCCCCTTTGAAAACCTCACCACACTGTCCGGCGAACCGGTACTGATCGACCTGCCGTCCATCGAGCAAAAGGTCCTGCACGACGGCCGCGGTGGTTATTGCTATGAACTCAACAAGCTGTTTTTGGCCTTGCTCCAGGAGCTGGGTTTCGACGCCCGTGCCATCAGCGGCCGGGTGGTCATGGGCCAGCCGGAAGGGGCGTGGACAGCTCGCACCCATCGCCTGAGTCTGCTCACCATCGATGATGTGCGCTACATCACTGACGTCGGTTTCGGTGGCATGGTGCCTACCGCTCCATTGTTGCTGGATTCTCGTGGCGAACAACTGACCCCGCACGAGCCCTATCGCATTGAACAGCACGTCGACGGCTATACCCTGCGCGCCAATGTCGACGGCGAGTGGCGAGCGATGTACATCTTCGACCTGCAACGCCAGGAAGACATCGATTTCACGGTCGGCAACTGGTACGTCTCGACGCACCCGGGGTCATCATTCGCCGAACGGCTGATGGTGGCGCGCACAGGGGAGGGGTGGCGGCGCACGCTCAATAACGGCAGCTTCGCGATTCATCGTATCGGCGAGGACAGTGAGCGCCGGCAGGTGGCGGATGTATCGGAGTTAATTGAGCTGCTGGAGCGCGAATTCGGCATTCGCGTGCCGGAGCATGCGCAGTTGAAGTGCACGCTAGAGCGGTTGATCGACTTAACAGACGGTTAATAGTGCGTGCGCCACCCCTCATCGGCTTTTCAGCACGCTAAGGGTTCTGCCAATCAAGGGCGAACTTCTGGCTCCATCACCCGCTGAATTTCGCGCAAGGCCTCGGACAGTTTCTGCTCCAGGCCCTTCAATTCTGCCGTGGTGATGCCTTTTTTCAGCTGCCCGGCCTTGCCGTCACCGAGCAGCGCCCGGCGCAGCGTGTGGTTTATCACAGTCTGATAGCCATGGCCCTCGCTTTCCGCCAGCGCCCGGGCCGCCTCAATAACGACGTCATCGAGCATGATGGTAATTCGGGTCTTGCCTTTGCCTGAGGCCACTGGCCCGCGCTTTGCATTGTTGAAATCGTATTGGTCTTTCATCGGTCATGCCTCCAGATACTGACGGCGCTCGCTTTTGGTGGCGATGCGCGCGGAAATAATTCGAACGAAATTCGGATCCCTGTAGGTGTACGCGACAACCAGCAACCTACCTTTTGCATCCAGTCCCATGGTGATCCACCGCTGTTCTTCGTGGTGATTGTCTTGAACCGTCAGGGCGCGCTCGTCATGGAACACTGGTTCGGTTTCGGCGAGGCTGATGCCCTGATGCTTAAGTTTGTTGGCCGCGTTCTTTGCCTTGTGATACTGAATTTCGAATGGCTTCATTATGCATACGTTATATGTATAAGAAAGGGGGCGACGCAACCGATGGTCGCCAGGAACTGAAAAGACTAGTGGGCATGGACGAACGAGCGCGCGGGGATATATTTCAAGGTTTTTGGAAGGGGCCTAAGCCGTTGCAAAGGAGCGAAATGGCCGATCATCCATTTCGTGACTGGTAAGTTGTATACAACTCTATAGACATTTGTCCTATGTCTTGCATACAGTGTGCGCATAACAAAAACCAGGGAACCCCCTACCATGAAAACGCCCCATGTTTCACACCAACGGCCCGAAGATGAAAATCTTGGGATCGGCGCGAATATGGCTTACGGCCTGCAACATGTTCTGACCATGTACGGTGGCATCGTTGCGGTGCCGTTGATCATTGGTCAGGCTGCCGGGCTGTCGCCGGCGGACATCGGCTTGTTGATTGCTGCTTCACTGTTTGCAGGGGGGTTGGCGACGCTGTTGCAAACCCTTGGTTTACCGTTTTTTGGCTGTCAATTGCCGCTGGTACAGGGCGTTTCCTTCTCTGGCGTCGCGACCATGGTGGCGATTGTCAGCAGTGGCGGGGAGGGCGGATTTCAGTCGATTCTGGGGGCGGTGATTGCGGCGTCCCTGATCGGGTTGCTGATCACGCCGGTATTCTCGCGTATCACCAAGTTCTTTCCGCCCCTGGTCACCGGTATCGTCATCACCACCATCGGCTTGACGCTGATGCCGGTGGCGGCACGCTGGGCCATGGGCGGCAACAGTCATTCCCCGGAATTCGGCAGCGTGGCGAACATCGGCCTGGCAGCAGTCACCCTGGTGCTGGTGCTGTTTCTCAGCAAAATCGGCAGTGCGACTATCTCGCGTCTGTCGATCCTGCTGGCCATGGTCATCGGTACGATCATCGCGGTGTTCCTGGGCATGGCCGATTTCTCGTCGGTCAGCGAAGGTCCGATGTTTGGCTTTCCGACGCCGTTCCACTTCGGCATGCCGACCTTCCACTTTGCGGCGATCCTGTCGATGTGCATCGTGGTAATGGTGACGCTGGTGGAAACGTCCGCAGACATCCTGGCGGTTGGTGAGATCATCGACACCAAGGTCGACTCCAAACGCCTGGGTAATGGCCTGCGCGCCGACATGCTGTCGAGCATGATCGCGCCGATTTTCGGCTCCTTCACCCAGAGCGCCTTTGCCCAGAACGTCGGACTGGTGGCGGTCACCGGCATCAAAAGTCGTTATGTAGTAGCCACTGGCGGTCTGTTCCTGGTGATCCTCGGCCTGCTGCCCTTCATGGGTCGGGTCATTGCCGCCGTGCCGACGTCGGTGCTGGGTGGTGCTGGCATCGTGCTGTTTGGTACCGTGGCGGCCAGTGGCATTCGTACGCTGTCCAAGGTCGACTACCGCAACAACGTCAACCTGATCATCGTTGCGACTTCTATCGGTTTTGGCATGATCCCGATCGCCGCGCCGAGCTTCTATGACCACTTCCCAAGCTGGTTCTCGACGATTTTCCATTCGGGCATCAGCTCGTCGGCGATCATGGCCATTGTGCTGAACCTGACCTTCAACCACCTCACCGCCGGCAATTCGGATCAGCAGTCGGTGTTCGCGGCAGGTACCGAGCGGGTTCTGCGTTATCAGGACCTGGCGGCGTTGCGTGAAGGTGATTACTTCAGCGACGGCAAACTGCATGACTGCGACGGCAAGGAGATTCCGGTGGTGGAACTGGAGCATGGGTCTGTGGAGCCTCGTTCGTTACATGCAAAAAGTAGCGAACATGTCTGAAAAGAGGTTGCGGCCAGGTTTCTAGCGAGTTGAAAAGGCGTCCTTCGGGGCGCCTTTTTTGTTGCCAGTCGCTGTCATCAAATGTGAACTCATTGACGCCATATGAAAAGCGCTCTCCCGGTGCGTGACGATACTGGTTTGCTCGTCGAAGACGAGCCTCGAAACGAACCTGTTTCGCCAGTTGGCCGATGTCTCCGTGCCTTGCGGAAGGGCTTTGTTGCATCTCAGTAAAAAAATTATAGAGAGCGCAGAATGAAGTTCAGTTTTATAGATGACAGCAAGCGCAGCCGCCGGCGTGTGCTGCGTGATGCCTTTACCCTGGCTTTGGCGGCCTCGCCATTGGCAAGCCTTGCCAAAGCCGCCGACACACCCCGCACTGCTGATGACACCGCCGAAGACGTGACCTTCGCGGCTGGCCCGCGGCCGCTGGTGCAATACCCGCAAAAACGTCCTTTGACGCTGGTGACCACGCGTCCGCCCCACCTTGAGACGCCATTCGCTGTTTTCAACGAAGGGCCAATCACGCCCAATGATGCGTTTTTCGTGCGTTATCACCTTGCAGATTTCCCCACCAGCATTGATCCGGACAGCTACCGTCTGACAATCAAGGGCTCGGTCGACACGCCGCTGTCGCTTTCCCTTGCAGAGCTCAAGGCCCTCGCCGAGCCGGTGGAAGTCGTGGCCGTCAATCAGTGTTCAGGCAACAGCCGTGGTTTCTCGATGCCGCGGGTATTCGGCGCTCAGTTGGGTAATGGCTCAATGGGCAATGCCCGCTGGGTGGGCGTGCCGCTCAAGGCAGTCCTGGAAAAGGCCGGCGTGAAAGCCGACGCCAGACAAGTGACCTTCCGTGGCCTCGACAAGCCAGTGCTGCCCAGCACGCCTGAGTTCATCAAAGCGCTGGACATCAGCCATGCCATGGACGGTGAGCCGATGATCGCCTGGTCCATGAACGGAACTGATCTGCCATTCCTCAACGGTTACCCGATCCGTCTGGTGGTACCCGGTTATTTCGGTACTTACTGGGTCAAGCACCTGAGTGAGATCGAAGTCGTCGACCATACCTTCGACGGTTTCTTCATGGCTAAAGGTTACCGCCTTCCAGACAACGAGTGTTCCTGCATCGCCCCCGGTACCACGGCGGCGCAAACCCGGCCGATTTCCAAATTGCCGGTGCGCAGTTTCATCACCAGCGTTAAACATGGCGACGTGTTGCCGCTGAAAAAGAGCGTGCTGCTCAAGGGCATTGCGTTCGATGGTGGTGCTGGCGTCAACAAGGTGGAGGTTTCGATCGACGGGGGCAAAAGCTGGCGAGAAGCCACGCTGGGGCAGGACCTTGGCCGTTTCTCCTTCCGCGAGTGGACATTACCGGTCACCTTCACCAGCAAGGGCGCCACACAGTTGATGGTGCGAGCCGCTAACAGTGCGGGCGAGATGCAACCTGTGAAAGCTGACTGGAACCCCAGTGGCTACCGTCGCCATGTCGTAGAAACCAGCCACGTGACCGTTTCCTGAGGGGGCCAGCATGAAAAGCATGAAACCCATGATGACCTTGCTGTGCGCGGCGCAGTTTTGTCTGGCTACCATGGCGAGCGCAGCGCCATTGTCGATCACCTTGCCGCCGGAAACCGCAGCGTTCAAGCCCAGCGCACTGCCTGGTTATCAATTGGCGCAGCAAAAATGTTCCATCTGCCATTCTGCCGATTACATCGCCTTCCAGCCTCCCGGCTTGAGCCTGGCGCAGTGGACGGCAGAGGCTGGCAAGATGCAACACGTGTATGGCGCTCCGATCAGCGATCAGGACGTGAGCATGATTGGCGCCTACCTCGCGGTGACCTACGGTAGTGCCAAGGCGAGCGATGCCGAGGTGCAGGCGGCTTCGAACCCGGTGGCGGCCCAGCCCCCGGCGGTGCCTGCCGCGAAAGCCGATCCCATGGCCCTGCTGCAGAACAATGCCTGTTTGTCCTGTCATGCGATCGATCACAAGGTTGTAGGCCCGGCCTATCACGATGTGGCGGCCAGGTATGCCAATGATCCGCAGGCGTTGACCAAGGTTACGTCGAGCATTCAGCACGGGGGGAGCGGCAAATGGGGGGACATCCCGATGCCGCCTTTTGCACAGCTGAGCGCGGAGGATCTGCAAACCCTGACAACATTCATTCTCAGCCGGTAAGCCATCCGGGCATGGCCTGCGGGCCGAGTCGGGGAGTGCGGTAGCGTTGTGACATGGAGGGGGGCTGCGTTTCAGCGGGCTCCCTTTTATTGAATCGACCTTCACTTCGAAGGCCGTTGAATTGGCAGGAGCCAGGCGGTACGCCTGAAACGAAAAAACCCGCCAGAAGGCGGGTTTTTTTATTTCAGAGAATCATCTCTGAACTGTGTCTGGCTCCACGACCTGGACTCGAACCAGGGACCCAGTGATTAACAGTCACTTGCTCTACCAACTGAGCTATCGCGGAATGGCGCCTATGTTACTGATTCAAAAAGAGAAGTCAAGCATCGGATAGCAAATTGACGGATTCGTCGGGACGGACGGTGGATTTGCAGCGATGGCGGTTACCAGAATCGGCTCAGGGGTCTACCATGACCGCCCGGAAGTGGTGACACGCGCTGCCGGCCATTCGCCGAAAAGGTACGCGCCATGAATCAATCCGTTCTCACGCCTCAACACAACGAGGTGTGCTTATGAGCATCGCTCAGATCAGCCTGCCCAAAGGCGTCGGCCCTCACGCCGAGAAATTGTTCGACGCAATCACCCAGGCCGGCTCGGCTGAGGAATTGAATCGCGCCGGTGGCAAGGCCGAAGGTTTTGTCCTGGGGCTGGAAAGCACCAAGGCGATCAAGAGTCAGATCGCCGAATCGCTCTATGTCGCCTATGACAATGCCGCCAGTCAGCGTGCCACCGAGTTGGCCTAACCGCCGAAGGTGAGGGTGCCGACCATCAGTTTGGCATACAGCATCGTAGCGCCCAGTTGCACCAGCCACAGGGCCAGGCCACCGAGGAACACCCCGGTGGCTACTTGCATCACCAGATTGTTGCCGCGTCTGGCCGGGGTGCGAGGGACGAAATGGTCCAGATCATCCAGGTCATCGCGGTCAGCGCGCAGGTCATCGTTTTTCATGTGGGTTCTCGTGAAATATCTCGGTGTATAAAAATCTGTGGGAGAGAGCCCTGTGGCGAGGGGATTTGCCTGTGGAGAGGGGGCTTGCCTGTGGCGAGGGGGCTTGCCCCCGTTGGGCTGCGAAGCAGCCCCCCAAATATCTGTTAGCACCAAAGATATTGTGAGTGCTGCGCACTCAAACGGGGCCAAGCCCCCTCGCCACAGGGTTCTCTGACACATTCGATAGGTGCAGTTTAGAGTTCTCGGGCTCGCCATTGAGAATTATCTGAGCCAAATAAATACGGGAAGCACCTTCGCTTCCCGTTTTTTAGTTTCAGGGCGAAATCAGATCACCTGAACAATCGCATCCGTCACAACTTTGATGTTGCTCTGGTTCAGCGCGGCCACGCAGATGCGGCCGGTGTCCAGGGCGTAGATGCCGAACTCACTGCGCAGCCGGGTCACTTGCTCAACCGTCAGGCCGGAGTAGGAGAACATGCCGCGCTGGCGACCCACGAAGCTGAAGTCGCGCTGCGGAGCATTTTGCGCCAGCAGATCGACCATCTGCGTGCGCATGCCGCGAATGCGCAGGCGCATTTCGGCCAGTTCGGCTTCCCACTGGGCGCGCAGTTGCGGGCTGTTCAACACAGCGGCGACGATGCTTGCACCGTGGGTCGGCGGGTTGGAGTAGTTGGTGCGGATCACGCGCTTGACTTGCGACAGCACGCGCGCGCTTTCTTCTTTCGATTCGCTGACGATCGACAGGGCGCCAACGCGCTCGCCGTACAACGAAAACGACTTGGAGAACGAGCTGGAGACGAAGAAGGTCAGGCCCGATTCAGCGAACAGGCGTACAGCGGCGGCGTCTTCGTCGATGCCATCGCCAAAGCCCTGGTAGGCCATGTCGAGGAACGGCACGTGACCTTTGGCTTTAACCACGTCCAGCACGTTGTTCCAGTCCGCCGGGCTCAAGTCCACGCCGGTCGGGTTGTGGCAGCAAGCGTGCAGCACAACGATCGAGCCGTTTGGCAATGCGTTCAGGTCTTCCAGCAGGCCGGCACGGTTCACGTCGTGGGTCGCGGCATCGTAGTAGCGGTAGTTCTGCACCGGGAAGCCGGCGGTTTCGAACAGTGCGCGGTGGTTTTCCCAGCTTGGGTCGCTGATTGCCACGACGGCGTTCGGCAGCAGCTGCTTGAGGAAGTCGGCACCGATTTTCAGCGCGCCAGTGCCACCAACGGCTTGGGTGGTGATCACGCGGCCTGCTGCGATCAGCGGCGAATCATTGCCGAACAGCAGTTTTTGCACGGCCTGGTCATAGGCGGCAATACCGTCGATGGGCAGGTAGCCGCGGGAAGCGTGTTGAGCGACGCGAATCGTTTCGGCTTCGACAACGGCGCGCAGGAGTGGAATTTTCCCCTCCTCGTTGCAATAAACACCGACTCCCAGATTGACCTTGTTGGTACGGGTATCGGCGTTGAATGCTTCGTTGAGGCCCAGGATTGGATCGCGTGGTGCCATTTCGACAGCGGAGAACAGGCTCATTATTGCGGCGGCTCTGAATGGAGAGTGGAGGGACGTGTCGCGCTCCAGCCGAATGCACTAGAGCGGTGCACAAACGGGGAGCTAGTATAGAGGCCATCAGTGTTCAATGGCGACAGGCGAATCAGGTTTTCCGGTATGTTTTTTCCATTATTTTTCGACCGCCAGTCGCTTGGTCGAGGCCAAGGCTTCACGGGATGTAAGACGTTTGCCTTGAAAGCGCCGGCAATCGGCTCCACATTGAGCATAATCCAGTTTTTTCCTCGGGCGACAGCGGTCGTTTGCGGTCTTTCTCGTTCGTGTCGGCGTCACCGGCAAGAGTGATCCAGAGGTACTTCATGTCTGAATTCCAGCTTGTCACCCGTTTCGAGCCCGCCGGCGATCAACCGGAGGCCATCCGCCTGATGGTCGAGGGGATCGATGCCGGGCTGTCGCACCAGACGTTGCTTGGGGTAACCGGGTCGGGCAAGACTTTCAGTATCGCCAATGTGATCGCCCAGGTGCAGCGCCCGACCTTGGTGCTGGCGCCGAACAAGACCCTGGCGGCGCAGCTGTACGGTGAGTTCAAGGCGTTCTTCCCGAACAATGCGGTGGAATACTTCGTCTCCTACTACGACTACTACCAGCCCGAAGCCTATGTGCCGTCCTCGGACACCTTCATCGAGAAGGACGCCTCGATCAACGATCACATCGAACAGATGCGGTTGTCGGCGACCAAGGCGCTGCTGGAGCGCAAGGACGCGATCATCGTCACCACGGTGTCGTGCATCTACGGCCTGGGCAGCCCGGAAACCTATCTGAAGATGGTGCTGCACGTGGATCGCGGCGACAAACTCGATCAGCGTGAATTGCTGCGCCGTCTCGCCGACCTGCAATACACCCGCAACGACATGGATTTCGCCCGTGCGACTTTCCGCGTGCGTGGCGATGTGATTGATATCCACCCGGCGGAATCGGATTTCGAAGCGATCCGCATCGAACTGTTCGACGATGAAGTGGAGAGCCTGTCGGCGTTCGATCCGCTGACCGGCGAAGTCATCCGCAAATTGCCGCGTTTTACCTTCTACCCGAAAAGCCACTACGTGACGCCCCGGGAAACCCTGATGGGCGCCGTAGAGGGGATCAAGGTCGAGTTGCAGGAGCGCCTGGAATACTTGCGTTCCAACAACAAACTGGTGGAGGCGCAACGCCTGGAGCAGCGCACCCGTTTCGACCTGGAGATGATCCTCGAGCTGGGTTACTGCAACGGCATCGAAAACTACTCGCGCTACCTGTCCGGCCGCGAAGCCGGTGCGCCGCCGCCGACGCTCTTCGACTATTTGCCGGCGGACGCCTTGCTGGTGATCGACGAGTCCCACGTCAGCGTGCCGCAGGTCGGGGCAATGTACAAAGGCGACCGCTCCCGTAAAGAAACGCTGGTGGAATATGGCTTCCGCCTGCCGTCGGCGCTGGACAACCGGCCGATGCGGTTCGACGAGTGGGAAAGCATCAGCCCGCAGACGATTTTTGTCTCGGCGACGCCGGGCAACTACGAAGCCGAACACGCCGGGCGCGTCATTGACATGGTGGTGCGTCCGACCGGGCTGGTGGACCCGCAAATCGAAATCCGCCCGGCACTGACCCAGGTCGACGACTTGCTGTCGGAAATCACCAAGCGCGTCGCCCTCGAAGAGCGAGTACTGGTCACTACGCTGACCAAGCGCATGGCGGAGGACTTGACCGACTACCTGGCCGACCACGGCGTGCGGGTGCGCTACCTGCACTCGGATATCGACACTGTGGAACGTGTAGAAATCATCCGCGATTTGCGCCTCGGTACCTTCGATGTGCTGGTGGGGATCAACCTGTTGCGCGAAGGCCTGGACATGCCGGAAGTGTCTCTGGTGGCGATCCTCGATGCCGACAAGGAAGGCTTCCTGCGTTCCGAGCGTTCGTTGATCCAGACCATCGGCCGGGCGGCCCGCAACCTCAACGGCCGGGCGATTCTGTATGCGGACCGCATCACCGGTTCCATGGAGCGCGCGATCGGTGAAACCGAGCGCCGTCGCGACAAGCAGATCGCGTTCAACCTGGCCAACGGCATCACGCCCAAAGGTGTATTCAAGGACGTGGCCGACATCATGGAAGGCGCCACCGTGCCGGGTTCGCGCAGCAAGAAGCGCAAAGGCATGGCCAAGGCCGCCGAGGAAAACGCCCGTTACGAAGCCGAACTGCGTTCACCGGGCGAGATCGCCAAGCGCATCAAGGCGCTGGAAGAGAAGATGTACCAACTGGCACGCGACCTGGAATTCGAAGCGGCGGCGCAGATGCGCGACGAGATTGCCAAGTTGCGTGAGCGGCTGATTGCCGTTTGATTGGTAGCGTCTGAACTGGCCTCATCGCGAGCAGGCTCGCTCCCACAGTTGATTGGGTCGTCTCGACGGACGCGGTCCAATGTGGGAGCGAGCCTGCTCGCGATGGGATCAGTAGTCTCAGTGCAGCAGTTGGTCAGTGCGCCTCACCAACCTTGATACCAACCGGCAACTTCCTGGTCAGCAACACCGCCAGCATGCTGATCCCCAGCGCTATCCCGAGAAAATGAAACGCATCGTTGTAGGCCATGATCGCTGCCTGCTGGTGGGCGATCTCGCTGAGCTTGCCCAGCGCCGCCGTTTCACTGCCCAACCGGTCCGCCAACGACGCTATCCGCTCGGCCACCTGCGGATTGCTCGGCACGATGGACTCGCGCAAATAATCAAAGTAGGTCTTGGTGCGCGCATCCAGCAACGTGGCGAGGAGGGCGATGCCGATGGCGCCGCCAAGATTGCGCAGAATGTTGAACAGACTCGATGCCGAACCCGCATCCTGAGGCAGGATGTACGCCGTGGCGATCAACGAGATGGTGACCATGATCAGCGGCTGGCCGAGTGCGCGCAGGAGCTGGATCTGATTGAACTGCGGTCCGGCGAAGTCCGGGTTCAGCACCCCGGAGTAGAAGCTCGCCATGCCGAACAGCCCGAAACCCAGGGTGCACAGCCATTTCGGTGAAATGATCTTCATCAGCTTGGGCACCAGCGGAATCAGAAACAGCTGCGGCACACCCATCCACATGATCACTTCGCCGATCTGCAGGGCGTTGTAGTTCTGGATCTGAGCCAGGTACAGCGGCAGCAGATAGATCGAGCCGTACAAACCGACCCCCATGCCGATACTGGAGATGCTCGATAAACCGAAATTGCGATTGCCGAGGATGCCGAGGTTGATCAGCGGGTTGGGTCTGGAAAACTGCACGATCACAAAGGTAATCAGGCTGATCAGCGCAATGCTGCCCAGCGCCACGATCAGATTCGATTCCAGCCAGTCCTTGCGGTGGCCTTCTTCCAGGAACACCTGCAGGCAGCCGAGCCCGACGCCGAGGGTGACGATGCCGGCGTAATCGGTGCTTTTGAGCAGTTCCCAGTGGGCTTCTTTCTTCTCCAGGCCATACATCAGGCCGGCGATCATGATCAGTCCGGGCGGAATGTTGATGTAGAAGATGTATTCCCAGCCCCAGTTTTCCGTCAGCCAGCCGCCGAGCGTCGGGCCGATGGAAGGGGCGAAGGTCGCAGTCATGGCGAACATCGCCATGCCCTTGGCCCGGTGGTGTTCCGGCAGTTTGATCAGGGTCAGGGTGAAGGCCAGCGGGATCAGCGCGCCGCCGGTAAAACCCTGCAAGGCGCGGAACACGATCATGCTCTCCAGGCTCCAGGCCATGGAACACAGCAGCGAGGCGACCAGAAACCCGAGGGACACCCATACCGCCAGGCGGCGGGCCGACAGCAGCTGGACCAGCCAGGCGGTGAGCGGGATCATGATGATTTCCGCCACCAGGTACGAGGTGGAAATCCACGAGCCTTCTTCCAGGGTGGCCGACAGTGCGCCCTGGATATCCTTGAGCGATGAGTTGGTGATCTGGATGTCCAGCACCGCCATGAAGGCGCCGAGCATCACGCTCATCACCGCGATCCAGTCCCGCCGGGTCGGTTCGCCGACCGGGCGGATCAGTTGATCACCGGCCATCTTCTGGGGCGTCTTTGATATTCACAGTAGCGGTGACCGACATGCCCGGACGAATCTTGCCGCGCAGCGGGTTGTCCGCGGCGAAGGTCAGTTTGACCGGGATCCGTTGTACGACCTTGGTGAAGTTGCCGGTGGCATTGTCCGGCGGCAACAGGCTGAACTGCGCGCCCGAGGCGGCGAACAGGCTGTCGACCCGCGCGTCGATTGGCGTGTCGCTGTAGGCATCGAAGGTCAGTTCGGCCTTCTGCCCGGGCTGCATGTGCCCGATCTGGGTTTCCTTGAAGTTGGCCTGAATCCAGATGTCTTCATCCGGGACGATCGACATCAGGTAGGCGCCGGCTTGCACCACTTGACCGTTGCGCGCGGCGCGCTGGCCGATCAGGCCGCTGATAGGCGCGTGGATTTCACTGCGGGTCAGGTTCAGTTCGGCCTGGGCCAGATCGGTACTGGCGTTGGCGATCTGCGCATCGAGGCGTTTAATTTCGGCGCTTAAAGCGTTGATCTGCTGGCGCTGACTCTGCGCATCGGCCTGGGCCTTGGCCACTTGCGAGCGGGCGATGTGGTTGTCGGCGGAGAGGGTGGTCACCCGCTCTTCGGAGACGTAACCGGGTTTGCGCAGGGTCTCGGCGCGAATCAGATCGATCTGCGAACGGCCCAGGCTCGCCTGGCTGGAGGCGACCTGTGCTTCGCTGGCGGCAATCAGGCTGGCCTGTTGGGTCAGTTTGCTCTGGGCTTGCAGGCGCTCGGCCTGACGGGTGGCGAGGGCAGCGTTGGCGCGATCGACGGCGAGACGGAAGTCATCGCCTTCGAGTTTGATCAACAGCTGGCCTTTCTCGACGTGCTGGTTGTCGTGCACCAGCACCTGGTCGATGCGGGCGGACAACTGGCTCGATACGCGGGTGATTTCGCCCTGGACATAGGCGTTGTCGGTGCTTTCGTAAAAGCGCCCCTTCAAGAACCAGTGGGCGAACAGACCGCCGGCAATCAGCAGGACAATCAGGAGGAAGGTGTACAGGCGACGCTTGAGTTGGGCAGGCATGGGGCAAACTGTAGTCATTAAAATGTAAGGGAATATATCAGCAGGCCAATCTGGCATACAGCCGATCAGCGGTAAATGCCGGTGGCTGATATTTGCTCATTCACTGCGTAATACGCATGTAACACCCGCAACCTTGGCTTAAATGCCCTGTTCACTGGAGCCGGGCGGGTGTCGCCTGTTACCATTCGCCTCTTGTTGGATATTCGCTTTTATTCTTTTTGAGACATGCCATGACCACCGTCCGCACTCGCATCGCGCCATCGCCTACCGGGGATCCCCACGTAGGTACCGCTTACATCGCATTGTTCAACTACTGCTTTGCCAAGCAGCATGGCGGTGAGTTCATCCTGCGGATCGAAGACACCGACCAAGTGCGTTCGACTCGCGAGTCCGAGCAGCAGATTTTCGACGCCTTGCGCTGGCTGGGCATCGACTGGAGCGAAGGCCCGGATGTGGGTGGCCCGCACGGTCCCTATCGCCAGAGCGAACGCGGCGATATCTACCAGAAGTACTGCCAGCAACTGGTCGACATGGGCCACGCTTTCCCGTGCTTCTGCACCGCTGAAGAGCTGGACCAGATGCGTGCCGAGCAGCAGGCACGTGGCGAAACTCCGCGATACGACGGCCGCGCGCTGCTGTTGTCCAAGGAGGAAGTGGCCCGTCGCCTGGCGGCCGGCGAGCCCCACGTGATCCGCATGAAAGTGCCGAGCGAAGGTGTCTGCGTGGTGCCGGACATGTTGCGTGGCGACGTTGAAATCCCGTGGGATCGCATGGACATGCAGGTCCTGATGAAGACCGACGGCCTGCCGACCTACTTCCTGGCCAACGTGGTCGATGACCACCTGATGGGCATCACTCACGTGTTGCGTGGCGAGGAATGGCTGCCGTCGGCGCCTAAATTGATCCTGCTTTACGAGTACTTCGGCTGGGAACAACCGGAGCTGTGCTACATGCCGCTGCTGCGTAACCCGGACAAGAGCAAGCTGTCCAAGCGCAAGAACCCGACCTCGGTGACCTTCTACGAGCGCATGGGCTTCATGCCGGAAGCGATGCTCAACTACCTGGGGCGCATGGGCTGGTCGATGCCGGACGAGCGTGAAAAGTTCTCCCTGCAGGAAATGGTCGACAACTTCGACCTCAAGCGCGTGTCCCTCGGCGGGCCGATTTTCGACATCGAAAAGCTGTCGTGGCTCAATGGCCAATGGCTGCGTGACCTGCCGGTGGAAGAATTCGCCGCGCGTGTGCAGAAGTGGGCGCTCAACTCCGAGTACATGATGAAGATCGCGCCGCACGTGCAAGGCCGGGTTGAAACCTTCAGCCAGGTTGCACCGCTGGCCGGGTTCTTCTTTGCCGGTGGCGTGAATCCGGATGCGAAGCTGTTCGAATCGAAGAAGCTCTCGGGCGATCAGGTCCGTCAGTTGATGCAGTTGATCCTGTGGAAGCTGGAAAGCCTGCGCCAGTGGGAGAAGGACAGCATTACCGCAACCATCCAGACGGTGGTCGAATCCCTGGAGCTGAAGCTGCGTGATGCCATGCCGCTGATGTTCGCCGCGATCACGGGGCAGGCCAGCTCGGTATCGGTGCTGGACGCGATGGAGATCCTCGGTCCGGACCTGACCCGTTTCCGCTTGCGTCAGGCGCTCGACCTGCTGGGCGGCGTTTCGAAGAAAGAAAACAAAGAGTGGGAAAAGCTGTTGGGTGCTATTGCCTGACACGCTTGGTGAAGGGCTGATGGCCATTGTGTGCCCCCGTCGTGGTGCGCGCGGTGGCCCTCAGACCCCCGAATTTTCGGGGGGAGGGCGGTAAGTGATTGTTATGTCGGCAAAAAATTTTAAATTTTTTGCAAAATAAGTTTGACAGGCCTTCGATACGCCCTTAAGATTCGCCCCGTCCTCAGCGATGACATCAACGATGAGGGGCTATAGCTCAGCTGGGAGAGCGCTTGCATGGCATGCAAGAGGTCGACGGTTCGATCCCGTCTAGCTCCACCAATTTACACTTCAAGGTCTGGCCACCCCGGCCTTGAAGCGATCAACACTCAGCGTTGATCAGTTGTATAGAAGGGTTTGCGTCCCCTTCGTCTAGTGGCCTAGGACACCGCCCTTTCACGGCGGTAACAGGGGTTCGAGTCCCCTAGGGGACGCCAGTTTTACAGAAGCGATGTTGCAAGATGTCGCTCCGCCGCGAGGCGAAAAATCCGGGGCTATAGCTCAGCTGGGAGAGCGCCTGCATGGCATGCAGGAGGTCAGCGGTTCGATCCCGCTTAGCTCCACCAATTTTACAAGTTCAAGGTCTGGCCACACCGGCCTTGAATCGATCAGCTCTCAGCACTGATCAGTTGTATAGAAGGGTTTGTGTCCCCTTCGTCTAGTGGCCTAGGACACCGCCCTTTCACGGCGGTAACAGGGGTTCGAGTCCCCTAGGGGACGCCACGATTACCCGCTCTGCGGGATTTTATAAGGGTCATTCAATTATTGAATGGCCCTTTTGTTTGTCTGGCGTTTGGCCAAATCCCCCATTTCTTATCAAACTGTTCTTCAGACCAGCGGTCACATCTACGGCTTGCAGAAAATTATTATGAGAATAATATTCTAGTCGTAATATTCGGAGGCATCGATGAACGATAAAAAAGCTCAAACCCGCGAACGTATCCTCAAGGCGGCCAGCTCGGCGCTAATCCAGCGTGGGCCGGCTGAGCCAAGCGTGGGTGAAGTGATGGGCGCGGCGGGCCTGACGGTCGGCGGCTTCTACGCGCACTTCGAAAGCAAGGACGCGATGATGCTGGAAGCGTTCAAGCAGCTGCTCGGTCACCGTCGCGACCTGATTGCCGACATGGACGCCCAATTGACCGGCGAAGAGCGCCGGGCACTGGTGGCTGCGTTCTACCTGTCACGCAAGCACCGTGACTCCTCCGAATCGGCGTGCCCGATCCCGGCTTCGGTCGGCGAACTGGGGCGCCTGCCGGACGAATTTCGGGCGGCCCTGAATGAACACCTGGAGCTGATGATCGCGCAGTTGGCGGCCAGCCCCGAAGAAACCGACAAAGCTCTGGCCGATATGGCCTTGATGGTCGGCGGCCTGTCCCTGGCGCGCGCGCTGGGGCCGGGTGAGTTGTCCGATCGTTTACTGCGCGCCGCCAAGTCGGCTGTGCGTTGACCTGAAGGCTGCGGCCTGGGGAGAATGCGATGAGCACGTTGAAGTGGGTTCGTGGCGTTAATGGTACCTTGGGCTGGTTCGCACCGAAGCTGGTTGCAAGAAAAATGCGCCTGGCCTTCATGACCCCGCGGGACCTGCCACCCCGGGACTGGGAGCTGCCGCTGCTGGCGAAGTCCGAGCGCATCACCTTGCGTTTCGGCCTCTCGGTGTTGCGCTGGGGGCAAGGCCCGGCAGTACTGCTGATGCATGGCTGGGAAGGGCGGCCAACCCAGTTCGCCAGCCTGATCACGGCGCTGGTCGATGCCGGTTACTCGGTGGTGGCCCTGGACGGCCCCGCACACGGTCGTTCACCCGGTAGTGAAGCCAATGTCATGCTGTTCGCCCGCGCCATGCTCGAGGCCGCCGCCGAATTGCCACCGCTGCAAGCGGTCATCGGCCATTCCATGGGTGGTGCCAGTGCAATGCTCGCGGTGCAGTTGGGCTTGCGTACCGAAACCCTGGTGACCATTGCCGCCCCGGCACGCATCCTTGGCGTATTGCGCGGCTTTGCACGCTACGTGCGGCTGCCGCCCAAGGCCCGTTCGGCGTTCATTCGCCAGGTCGAGCAAGACGTCGGCATGCGCGCTGCGATGCTGGATGTCGCGCACTATCAACTCGACATGCCTGGCCTGATCGTCCATGCCGAAGATGACTGCCTTGTACCGGTCAAGGAGTCGCAACTGATCCACGAAGCCTGGTTCGACAGCCGTTTACTGCGCCTGCAAGAGGGTGGTCATCAGCGCGTACTGGCCGACCCTCGGGTAATTGATGGCGTGTTATCACTGCTGGCCGGACGCAGCCTGCAATCACGCCAATCGGCCTGAGCATCCGTTACACTGCGCCGGTGGAAATTATCTGACCGGGAGTGGGGCATGGGCTGGGATCGGGAAACACCATTTGTCATTGATCTGCAGGTGGGCGCCGAGGACATCGACGGGCTTGGCCACGCAAACAACGCGGTGTACGTGACCTGGCTCGAACGCTGCGCCTGGCGTCACTCTCAGCGTCTGGGCCTGGATCTGGTCGAATATCGTCGCCTGGATCGGGCGATGGCAGTGGTGCGGCACGAGATCGATTACCTGGCGGCCGCCTATGAAGGCGATGAGTTGCAGTTGGCGACCTGGATCGTCGATTGGGATCAGCGCCTGAAAATGACCCGGCACTTCCAGTTGATTCGCCCCAGCGACAATTCGACGTTGCTGCGTGCGCAGACCACTTTCGTCTGCATCGAGCTGTCCAGCGGCAAGCCCAAGCGTATGCCGGCTGAGTTCATTGAAGGCTACGGCCCGGCGGTTCAGCAGCAGGCATTGGTGTAACTAATGTGGGAGCGGGCTTGCTCGCCAAAGCGGTGGGTCAGCCTGTATCACTGCTCAATGACACACCGCCTTCGCGAGCAAGCCCGCTCCCACATTGATGAATCTGCGATGTTCTGCAGATTTTTCGCGTAATCCAGTAAACTGCCGCACGTTTTTCGTTGAGTGTGTTTTTCATGCAAATTGCTTTGGCGCCCATGGAGGGGTTGGTCGACGACATCCTGCGCGACGTGCTGACCCGGGTGGGCGGCATTGACTGGTGTGTGACCGAGTTCATCCGGGTCAACGATCAGTTGCTCACGCCGGCCTATTTCCACAAGTTCGGCCCCGAACTGCTCAACGGCGCCCGCACCGCGTCCGGCGTGCCGCTGCGCGTGCAGCTATTGGGTTCGGATCCTGTGTGCCTGGCGGAAAACGCCGCGCTCGCCTGCGAGCTGGGTTCCGAGGTCATCGACCTGAACTTCGGCTGCCCGGCCAAGACCGTGAACAAATCCCGTGGTGGCGCAGTACTGCTCAAAGAGCCTGAACTGCTGAACCAGATCGTCGAGCACGTCCGTCGCGCCGTGCCTGCGCACATTCCGGTCACCGCCAAGATGCGCCTGGGTTTCGACAGCCCGGACGGTTCGCTGGTGTGCGCCACGGCTTTGGCCGAGGGCGGGGCGGAGCACATCGTAGTGCATGCGCGGACCAAGGTGGACGGCTACAAGCCGCCGGCCCACTGGGAATGGATTCCGCGGGTGCAGGATGTGGTCAAGGTGCCGGTGTTCGCCAACGGTGATATCTGGAGCGTCGACGATTGGCGCCGTTGCCGCGAGATCAGTGGCGTGGAGGACATCATGCTCGGTCGCGGCCTGGTTTCTCGTCCCGACCTGGCCCGGCAAATCGCCGCGGCACGGGCCGGCGAAGAAGTGGTCGAGATGACCTGGGCCGAGCTGCTGCCGCTGATCCAGGATTTCTGGCTGCAAGCCAAGGCGCAGATGACCGCTCGGCAATCGCCGGGTCGCCTGAAGCAGTGGCTGGCCATGCTGACCCGCAATTACCCTGAGGCGGTGGAGCTGTTTTCCCTCCTGCGTCGCGAGACTGAACTCGATCAGGTCTCACGTTTATTGGGTCTGCCGGTCGCTGAAGCAGCCTGAAAAAAATCTGCAAAAAAACTCTTGAAATGCAATCAGCGGTCCCTATCTAAGGGGTACGCGATGCCGAATTCGGGTCGCGGAGACAAAAAACCTTGCTGATTGTTTTCAGGAGATTTGATTCATGACTACTGCATTTTCCCTGGCACCACTGTTCCGTTCCTCGGTTGGTTTCGACCGTTTCAACGACCTGTTCGAAACCGCCCTGCGCAATGAGCCAGGCAGCACCTACCCGCCTTACAACGTGGAAAAACACGGCGACGACCAATACCGCATCGTCGTAGCGGCGGCCGGCTTCCAGGAAGAAGACCTGGAGCTGCAAGTCGAGAAAGGCGTGCTGACCATCAGTGGTGGCAAGCGCGACGCCAACGAAGACGTGACCTTCCTGCACCAGGGCATCGCCCAGCGTGCATTCAAACTGTCCTTCCGTCTGGCGGACCATATCGAAATCAAGGCCGCCGGTTTGAGCAACGGTCTGCTGAGCATAGACCTGCTGCGGGTGATTCCGGAAGAGGCGAAAGCCAAGCGCATCCCGATCAATGGGGTGCAGAAGCCGGCTTTGCAGCATTGAGTCGATGTAGAAAAATGCCGTTACAGGCTGTGTGAAAACCCGTCCTGTTACGGAAAAAGCGGATGCCCCGACGTGTCGGGGCATTTGCTTTTCTGCGTGCTGAAAAGATTTTCGGCGCTATCGTGACGTCAGCGCAGGCTGATTTACAGTTGAGCATCGCAACTCTGGCAACGATACATCTATCGTCAGCGGGCCAGGTCAAGGATTGGTCCATGGCGTGGCCAGTGACAGCTTGATGAGGTAGCGCTCCTCGGTGGGGTGCCTGTAATCCTTGAATCGATTGACCACCAGCATCACTTGATACTGGGTGCCCGCATGCCAGTAGGAGGTGCCGCCCTTGTTCACGTCACGCAGTCGGGAACGCCACTCTGGCGTGTCGGCGAATGGTGGATCTTTCTCAACGCGGATGGGTACCCAGCCAGCGTTGCGCCATTGCTTCTGTAGATCCAGCACGATCTTGAGGGTTTCGTCGAGCAGCAAAGGTTCGATTTGTGGGGACATATTGACACCGTTGATTGACCCGTCACGATTGAACGTAACCGTGAAGTAGCGTGCCAGCGGAGTTATGAACCCATATTGAGGATCGATGAAACGAAGACGAGCGTCCGACTTGGGTAAACGTCCCCAAAAATGGCCGGCGATGGCTGGATCAATCGATGCGCTGGAGCGCTTGCGCATATTTTCCCAAGGTTCGCCAATTAGCAGGGCGATTTCCGGTTCTTCGGATAGCAACTCAATTGCTGAAAGCGCCAAGGCTGATACGACCGCCAGTACCAAAACGCCATGCTGCCAGTTCAGGCGGCGTACCAAACTCATTGCACACCCCGAGATCGGTGGATTCCCAGTGTGATGAGGTAGCGTTCCTCGGTGGGACGTCTATTGTCCTTGAAGCGGTGAGCCAGCAGCATCAGTTGATATTTATCGCCGGCTCGCCAATAGGCTGCACCGACTTTATTGACATCGCGAAGTTGAGCTCGCCATTGCGGCGTATCGGCGAACGATGGGTAGTCGTTGAGCCGAATGGGTACCCAGCCGGCTTTACGCCACTGATCTTGCAGATCCAGTATGACCTTGAGGGTGTCGTCGAGTAGTAGTGGCTCGATTTGCGGGGACATGCGGACACTCCTCACCTTCTCATCCGTAAAACTCACGGTAAAGAATCGGGCCAAAGGTGTCACAAAGCCGAATTGGGGATCTGCGAAGCGAAGACGGGCATCAGACTTGGGAATGTTGAACCAGGAGTGGCCCGGTATGGCTGAATCGATACTTGCGCTGGAACGCTGGCGCATTGCCTCGTATGGCTCGCCAATTACCAAGGCANTTGGGAATGTTGAACCAGGAGTGGCCCGGTATGGCTGAATCGATACTTGCGCTGGAACGCTGGCGCATTGCCTCGTATGGCTCGCCAATTACCAAGGCAATTTCCGGGTCGTCCGATAGCAACACAATTGCTGATAGCGTCAGGAGGGATGCGACCGCCAATACAAAACTGTCACGCGGCCAGTTCAGGCGGTGCATCAAACTCATTCCATCCCTCGAGACTGGTGGATTCCCAGTGTAATGAGGTAGCGCTGCTCGGTAGGGCGTTTTTTGTCCATGAAGCGGTGAGCCAGCAACATCAGTTGATATTTGTCGCCAGCTCGCCAGTACGCCGAACCACTTTTGTTGGCATCGCGCAGTTTGGCCCGCCATTGCGGCGTGTCGGCGAACGATGGGAATTCCTTGACCAGGATGGGTACCCAGCCGGCTTTACGCCATTGATCTTGCAGATCCAGTATGACCTTGAGGGTTTCGTCGAGCGTTAGAGGTTCGACTTGGGGGGACATTCGGACACCTCCAATCCGTTCGTCATCGTACATTACCGTTAGAAAGCGGGCCTTGGGCGTTACGAAACCGTACTTGGGATCAATGAAGCGCAGTCGCGCATCGGATCTGGGAACAGCGAACCAGGAATGCCCCGATATGGCTGGGGCGATACTTGAGCTGGAGCGCTGGCGCATGGCTTCGTAAGGCTCGCCAATCATCAGTGCGATTTCTGGCTCATCCGAAAGTGTTTGAATCGCCGCAAGCGTGAGTAGGACGGCGACTGCCAGTACCAGCGCACTACGTCGCCAGTCCACGCGGTGCACCAAATTCATCGTACGCCCCCATCTAGGGCGATCTCTCGAATCGACCGCTCAATCTGGCCGCGCTGGTCGCTGTGCAGTAAATCGTCAAACTGCGCCGCGGCTTTAAGTACGAAGGCCATACGCCGCTTGACGTCTGCCAGATCGGCGAAGGGAAAGTCGCTAAAACCAATGGTGCACCCGTCCTCGACGGGACGGCGCTGGCTGGACAGAGTCAGCTCAACGGCCTGCGCAGCCCCGCAAGGAAAGTTGGTGACGTAGGAAAACTGGTTAACGCGGAGCAACCATTTCAGTCCAGTGTCATCGTACATAGCTGGCTGCAAGATGTTGATCTGTTCGTGCCTGGCGTAGTCGAAGTGGACGATCCACCCGTTATCCTCAGCCGGTGCGCCAATGAGCTCCAGCGTCAAAGGCCAGTTCAAGGGTTGGTCCAGGGCGTGGCTAGTGCCAGCGTGATGAGGTAGCGCTCTTCCGTGGGGCGCTTTTTATCCTTGATACGGCCGACTACCAGCATCACTTGATAGCGGTTACCGGCATGCCAATAGGAGGTGCCGCCCTTGTTCACGTCGCGCAATTGGGCCCGCCATTGGGGCGTATCGGCGAATGGTGGGTCTTCCTCAACCCGGATCGGAGTCCAGCCGGCTGAGCGCAATTGCTCCTGCAGATCCAGCACGACCTTGAGGGTCTCATCGAGCAGTAGTGGCTCGATTTGTGGGGACATACGGACACCATGGATCCGTTCATCATCGAACATCACCGTCAGAAAACGGGCAAGTGGGGTTACAAAACCGTACTGAGGATCAATAAAGCGCAGGCGCGCGTCGGATTTTGGCATGCTGAACCATGATCGACCTGGAATGGCAGGATCTATGCTCACAGTGGAGCGCTGACGCATGGCTTCGTAAGGCTCGCCAATCAACAGGGCGATTTCCGGTTCATCCGATAGGACTTCAATCGCTGCTGCCAGGAGGGCCGCGACTGCCAGCAGCGAAAAGCAGCGGCACCAGCCCACACGATGCAGTACGCTCATCGTACGCCGCCACCTAAAGCAATCTCCCGAATCGACTGCGCAATCCGATCGCTGTGCAGCAAATCCTCAAACTGTGCTGCGGCTTTAAGCACGAAGGCCGTACGCCGGTCGACGTCTGCCAGATCGGCGAAGGGAAAGTTGCTAAAACCAATGGAGCACCCGTCCTCGACGGGACGGCGCTGGCTGGACAGAGTCAGCTCAACGGCCTGCGCAGCCCCGCAAGGAAAGTTGGTGACGTAGGAGAAATAGTTCCCGCGGAGCAACCATTTTAGTCCAGTGTCACCGTACATAGCAGGCTGCAAGATGTTGATCTGTTCGTGCCTGGCGTAGCCGAAGTGGACGATCCACCCGTTATCCTCAGCCGGTGCGCCTATGAGCTCCAGTGTCAAATGCCGGATCAAGGGTTGGTCCAGGGCGTGGCCAGTGACAGCGTGATCAGGTAGCGTTCTTCAGTTGGGCGCTTGTTGTCCTTGAAGCGATGAACCACCAGCATCACCTGGTATTTGTCACCGGCGTGCCAATAGGACGTACCGCCCTTGTTCACGTCGCGCAAGCGGGCACGCCACGCCGGCGTGTCGGCGAAAGGTGGATCTTCCTTTGCCCGGATGTTTACCCATCCCGCCTTTCGCCATTGCTCTTGCAGATCAAGCACGACCTTGAGGGTGTCGTTGAGCAACAAAGGTTCGATTTGCGGGGACATGCGGACATTACCGACCCGCTCATTATCGAAACTTATGCTGAAGAAACGGGCCAATGGGGTCACGAAGCCGAATTGTGGGTCTACGAAACGCAGGCGAGCATCAGACTTGGGCAATAGACCCCAATAGTGTCCGGGAATGGCTGGATCAATGGCTGCACTGGAGCGACGGCGCATATCCTCCCAGGGTTCGTCTATCATCAGTGCGATTTCTGGCTCATCCGAAAGTGTTTGAATCGCCGCAAGCGTGAGGAGGACGGCGACTGCCAGTGCCAGCGCACTACGTCGCCAGCCCACGCATTGCAGCAGGCTCATCGCACGCCACCGCCTAGGGCTATATTTCGAATCGACCGCTCAAGCTGGTCGCGCTGGTCACTATGCAACAGCTTGTCAAACTGGTCTGCGGCTCTGAGCACAAAAGTCATGCGCTGCTTGATGTCGGAAAGGTCGGCAAACACGCTCTTGCTGAAGCCAACCGTGCGTTGGTCATCTACCAGGCGGCATTGACTGGCCAACGTCAGCTCGATGGCTTCAGCGGCACCGGACGGCAGACCGACCAGATAGGAAAGATGATTGCTGTACAGCAACGAGTTGAATCGCCAGTCACTGTACATCGCTGGTTGCAGGATATTCTGTTGTTCGTGCCAAGCCAGATGTTGGACACTTTTGGGGATGTTGCCAGATTCAATTGCTTCGAACGCCAAAAGGATTTCTTTGTGGTCAATCCCGAACTGCAGTGTTTCTTGCCCGACAGGCCACAGCACCGGATGCTCACCACTTCCATAGATGTCTTTTCGAGAAGGCAGGCATACCTTGAGCGCTTCCAACCCCCGTTCCGCGTAAAACACATGCAACGGATACACATCGAGAAACAGCGTGGTATTGCCCATGGCCAGCATCTCGTACACATGCTGAAATTGTTGTTGTACTAGGGACAAGGGTTCACCGTCGCGCCGATGGTCCAATCCCGGCACCGGATTGTCCCGGCGGGCTTGTTGGTAGTCTCGTTGTGCTTGCTGGTAGTCCTGCAGCCTCGCTTGTCGCTCAGGCTCGCCAAGGCCGAACAACCTGAATCGTTTGTTTGCACTCTTCATCAGGCTCTGTCCCGCTTCGTGTTCAGCCTGCATTTTCTCGACCGACTCCGCCGCATGCAGCAATCCGCAGCCAACCTGTTTCGAAGCAAAGGCTGCAAGGCCCGCCCACTGGAAACGTTGATCGNTGCATTTTCTCGACCGACTCCGCCGCATGCAGCAATCCGCAGCCAACCTGTTTCGAAGCAAAGGCTGCAAGGCCCGCCCACTGGAAACGTTGATCGTGCCGCCAAAGCTGGGCGTAGGCGGCATTGATCGCCTTGTTGCGCGCCTTGGGATCGGTAATCAGCTTGCCGCCCGGTGCCACGACGTTTTCCACCCGTTGTTGATAACCACGCCAGAGGTTCTCGCAGGCGTGCCCGGGCAGTTCGCTGTAGGACGACACCGGCCGGCCCGGCGTTGGGGTGTAATTGGCAGGACGCGCTTCGGCGGCGGGCGGGTGCTGTGTAGCCGGCGTTGCGGGTGGTGCGGCGGTGCGTTGAGGCGGGGCGACTTTGGGCGTCTCGATCTCCTGGCACACCAGGGTCTGGACGGCAATCAACCGGGGCGACGGGTCNTGCGGGTGGTGCGGCGGTGCGTTGAGGCGGGGCGACTTTGGGCGTCTCGATCTCCTGGCACACCAGGGTCTGGACGGCAATCAACCGGGGCGACGGGTCGCATTTGCAGTGGCACAGGTCGCCTTCCAGGGCGGCCCGGCGATCGTCCAGATAATCCGAAAGGCGCGGGCCGTCGCAGACGATGGTGCCGGTGCTGTCGCACTCCGGGCAATAGACGTCATCGCCCTCGCGGGCCATGAACTGGCCGTTGATGTCGCGGTACGGGTAGCCGGTTTTCACGGTGCCGTCGACCGTGGTGGTGGCGCCGACGGTGATGTGATAACGCCTCATGGCAGGGTTGTCCTTGGTCTATTGGCAGGGACGAACACGCTAGTGAGGCGGTGNGTCGACCGTGGTGGTGGCGCCGACGGTGATGTGATAACGCCTCATGGCAGGGTTGTCCTTGGTCTATTGGCAGGGACGAACACGCTAGTGAGGCGGTGTAGGGAGATAAATCAGAGGTTGCGTTGTTTGGTGTAGGACGGTTCTTGATGTTCTGTAGGATCTGCCGAAGGCTCAGGCCGCGTTCGGCAGTTCCTGCAGGGGTTGTGTTATTTCAGGAGTTTCTGGAACTCTGCGATCGGCAGTGGCGGGCTGTACAGATACCCCTGATAAAAATGGCACTCCAGCCCCTGCAGAANGGCCATGGCGACGATGGCGCGGATGATCTCGGCGTCGTTCGGATCACTGGTGGCGTCGCGGATGAACGACTGGTCGATTTTCAGGGTGTCGACGGGCAGTGCCGATTTGTCGGGGATGTTTTTGTCGGCACGGTTCTATCAAGTCCAGCCATAGCGCACCAGATGAAAGAAAATAGGTGCCGCAAAGCACACCGAGTCCAGTCGGTCGAGCATGCCGCCATGGCCTTCGATCATATGCCCCCAGTCCTTTACGCCACGGTCGCGCTTGATCGCCGACATCACGATGCCGCCGGCAAACCCCAGCAAATTGATCAGCAGGGCAATGAGCAGTGACTGCCAGGCGGTGAACGGTGTGATCCACCACAATCCGCAGCCGATCAGCGAGGCCAGCACAATGCCGCCGACAAAGCCTTCCAGCGTTTTGGAAGGCGACAGGTTCGGGGCGATCTTGCGTTTACCGAGCAATTTGCCACAAACGTACTGCAGCACGTCCGACATCTGCACCACGATTATCAGATAGGCGATCAAAAGCAGGTTCCGCCCCTCATAACCGATGATGTCCAGGGTCAGCAGGGCGGGCACATGGGATACGCAGAACACCGCGATCATCAAGCCCCACTGGACTTTCGAGGCTCGCTCGAGGAAGTGCGTGCTGTCGCCGCCCATGGACGCCAGGATCGGAAGGAGCAAGAACACGTAGACCGGAATGAAGATCGAGAACAGTCCGTACCAGTCGTAATAGATCAACAGGTACTGCAGCGGCAGCGCCAGGTAGAAGGCCGCCACCAATGCGGGGTAGTCGCTGCGGCGGGTGGGCGTGAGAGTCAGGAACTCGCGCAGGGCGTAGAACGACACGGTGTAGAACAGCAGGATCACTGCGCCGGTGCCGAGCCAGAAGGCGATACCAATCACCAGCACCATTACCCACCAGGCGTTGATTCGGGCGTTGAGGTTGTCGATCACCGGGTTGGGGCTACCACGGGTGCGTCGCTTGAGCACAAAACCGATCAGCGAGGCCAGCAGCAGAAACGCGCCGATGCCGGCAAATAACATCAATGTCTGTTTGTCCATGTCAGGCGTGCTCCCCGGCGAGAGTCAGCAGCGCTTCGCGGCTGCGTTCGAGAAACTGCGCCTTGCTTTCGTCTTCGTCCAGCGCCAGCGGGTCGCCAAAGCTGATGGTGCACAACAGCGGCAACGGCAGGACACGGCCCTTGGGCATGACGCGGTTGAGGTTAGCGATCCACACCGGAATCAATTGAGCCTGGGGGTATTGCCTGGCCAGGTGATACAGCCCGCTTTTAAATGGCAACAGACCGTCTTCGGGGTTGCGTGTGCCTTCCGGGAAGATGATCAGCGAATCGCCGTTTTCCAGGGCGTCGAGCATCGGCTGCAAGGGATTGTCGGCAGTGTCCTTGCGTTCACGGTCAATCAACACGCCATTGAAAACCCTTTTGATGATGTACCGACGCAGGGCGCTTTTGAGCCAGTAATCCGCGCCAGCAACCGGACGAGTGATGTGGCGCAAGGGAGCTGGCAAGGAGGCCCAGAGCAGAACGAAGTCGCCATGACTGCTGTGATTGGCGAAATAGATGCGCTGCACCGTTTGCGGCGCGCACCCCAACCACAGGCTGCGAGCACCGGTGAGCAGTCGGGCGGCGGAGGTAATGAGGGTGGCAACTACGGGTTCCAGCATGAGAACTCCTTATCCGGCAAAGTTCAGCCAAGGGCCGGCCAGGATGAAAAACAGGGTCAACAGTACCTGTGCCGTCACTAGCAGCACCTGGCGGCGCAACAGTTTCAGGGCGCCGGCGATACGTTCGCTCCAGGGGCGGCCGCCATGTTCGGCGGGCTGCAAATTGAGCGTTGTCAGGGCTTGATCCAGAGCCAGTGTTTGCTCGGGAAGGTTTTCAGCTCGCTCGGCAAGGCGTTGGAACAGATCGGCATCGAAAGCCACCCGCAGCGCCCAGTATTTTTGCCCCAGGCCGAGCAACAGCAGCCCGCAGCTGCAGGTCGCGCTCCAGAACCCCTGTTCTGCCAGGAGGGACTGGCTCAGGCCAAACAAGGCACCCAACAGCGTAAGGCCGTTGGACAGTCGATCCAGAGAGCTACCACGACGCAACAGACTGGCTGTCACGTATAACTGCATATCAATGGACACGGCTTACCTCTCTGGTTTGCGATAGTTGTTCCAGTACCTGGCGGTGGCGAGCACCGAGGACAATCCCCGGGCGTGCGAGCTGGATCAGCGCAACGGCTTCTTCGACACTTGCAGCCCGCCCGGTGTGTAGCAGCCATGCAGCCACCGCAGTGGCGCTGCGCGAATAACCCAGGGCGCAGCAAACCAGCAACGGCCCTTGCTGGCGCAGACTTTCGATGGCCAGCGCCGCTTCTCCGATTAGCGCTGTGCCGGGTGCCGTAAGGTCCAGGACAGGCAATGAGCGGTAGGCGATGCAACCAGGGTTGAGCGAGAGTTCGGCACAAAGGTCGACGACTGCGGTGAAGGTACTGTCCTCGAGTTCCTGTGGAGTCGGTATGCGTCCGAGCCAGACGTTGTCGAGTACCAGATCGGGATCTGGATCCTTGCGGGTCCACAGGCGCGAGTTGAGCCGGGCCGCGATCAGGTAGGGCGCCAGCAACCAGCGGGCGGCAGCGGACAGGCGCCCATCAGCGCGTTTCTGAAAGCCACCGACGTCCAGCACAGCATAATTGAGTGCCACCAGCAGCAACGCCACGGCAGGCCAGAGCAGCCACAGCCACGCCCCCTTGCCGGCAAAGGCCGGGATAACGCAAGCGATAGCCCCCAGCAGGTAATACAGCGCCAGTCGCCAGCGCTTTTTCTCTGTTGTCAGGCGTGCGCCGTGCAAGGGGCTGGGACCTTCAAGCGGCCACAGCCAGACACACAGCCAGCCGAGCAAGGCGCCCGTGGGCAGATCAATGAAGTGGTGTTGGTAGGTGGTCAGCACCGAGATCCCGATCAGGGCGAACCAGCCATGCATCAATACCCGCCAGACACCCTGCAAGTGCCGCTGGTAGCAGGACCACAACACCACCAGCAGTGCGATGTGGAGGGATGGAGCCTGATTGAACGGCTTGTCAAAGCCGGCCAGCACATCGAACATCCAGCCAAACACGCCATCCATTTCCGGCCGGGCGAAGGTGAAGCGCAACGGCCAGATCAGAAAACAGCTGACGGCGACCAACTGTGCTGTGAGCAGTCGCAAGGCATGGCGTTTCAGTTCCTGTCGACTGTCGGGCAGCAGCAGGGAAAGTCCGTACAGCAAGTCAATGGACCAGTACGGGACGATGCTCCAGCCCCAGAACGGCATGTGGTTTTCCCAGCTGAACACCAGAGTGCCGACATCATCGCGCTGGGTGGTGAACCAGGTGGCGAAGCCATAGGTGCCAAAGAACAGCGGCGCCAGCAGTAGCAACCAAAGCAGTGCAGGCTTGATCAGACCCGGCTCGCGTGCCGGGTTTGCCAGACGCAGCATCACGAGACCCTTTGGGCGAGCGCCACACTGAAGATGCCCCATTCATCGACGCGCAGGCAGATTTTGCGGAAGCCGGCGGCTGCCACCAGTTGATCCATTTCCGCCTGGGTGCGTCGACGCATGACCCAGGCCTGGCCTTCGCGGTGACTGGTCAGGGCGCGGGCGATCAGTTCCAGTTGCGGGTGCCAGGGCTGGCCGGTATATACCAGATAGCCGCCGGGTTCCACGGCATCGGCGAGGCCGGCCAAGGAAGCGCCAACCATTTGATTGTCGGCAAACAGCTCGTATAGACCGGAGACTACGGCCAGCGTCGGCCTGGGCTGTAGCGCGGCGAGGTCGGTACGGTCAAACGCATCGCCCTTGACGAATTGCGCGATACCCTCCAGGCCTTTTTCCCGAATCAACGCGTTACCGTCACGCACATTGATGTCGCTGTAATCACGCAACAAGATCGACTCGGGTAGCGGGTTGACGCCCTGCAAGGCTTCGAGAATGTAGCGACCATGCCCGGCAGCGATATCGACGATACGCACTTCGCTACCTTGCTCGCGTAATTGCTGCATGGCCAGGCGCAGCAGCTCCTCGACGTGCAGTTTGCGTTGTCGGATGCCGCGCCAGCCGATGGAGTCAAGGTAATTGCGGTCGATCAGGCGGCCGAGGCCCGAGGTGCCGGTGGGAGTATTGCGGTAGACGTAGTCCAGGGTGCTGCCGGAATCGAAACCGGTGTCGAAGCCCAGCTTGACGCCGGATGACAGCCGGCTGCCAAGTCTCAGGCTGGCGCGGGTCATGCGCCAGTACAGGTCGCGCAGGGAATTGCGCGGCAGGGCTGCTGCCAAGGATTCGGATTCGGCGCAGGTCAGGCCCAGGCGATCGGCTGTCAGTAACGAAGGTCTTTCGAGTGCTTGTTCAAAGCTTTGCAGAATGAAGCGGCGTGCGCTGGCGACGGCAGGTCCTCTATCCCTTTCGCCCAGTGTGTCGTGGAAAAATCCCGGCAGGATATGTTTTTCCTTGTGAAGGCTGCCCAGGCGTTCGAAGAACTGTTCCTGGGGTTGGCGATGCACGACGAAATCGGCGCCTGAGATCAGCAGTTGAGTGGGTATCTGAATTGCCTGGGCATCGGCGACGACTCGTTCGGCGGCTTCGTAAAGGCCCAACAGGACGTTGACCGAGATGGCCTTGGTAATCAGCGGGTCGTTGTCGTAGCTGGCGGCGCGTTGCGGGTCATGAGTGAGAAAGCGTGCCTTGACGTAGCTGTTGACGAAAAAGTTGCCGCGCCACTGGCGCATCAACCCCAGCCCCTGACGGGCGAAGGGCACATACAGCTTGACCTTGAATGCCGGTGACGCCAGCACCAGCGAGCGAATCCGTGGCGCGTAATCGTGAGCCCAGGTCGCCACGATCACCGCGCCGACGCTCTGGGCGATCACCGCCAGGTTTTCCTCGTCTATCTGGTAGGTCGTCCCCAAGTGCTCGCAGAAGGTTTGGACATCACGCACGCTGGTGGCGAAGCCCGGACTGTCGCCCCGGGCGCCGGGAGAGCGTCCATGACCGCGGGCGTCCCAGGCAAAGAAGTCAAAACCGGGAAGGTCCAGTTCATCCACCAGATGTGCAATACGCCCGGAGTGCTCATGGCCACGGTGAAACAACAATACGGCCTTGCGCGGTTCATCCGCCTCAGGGATGCCGGGCCAGTAGCGGTAGAACAATTCCACGCCATCGTGGGTGGTGAATGTCTGGTCTTGAGCTTCGCGCATTGCCATTTCCTTATGCCGTAGGGCTGTCTTGTTGTGCTTCCTTGAGTCCCTGGCGGACCCGATTGACCAGCGTGCAGAGCAACAGCCCGGCGATGACTGCGAACACCCCATTGATCCACAGGGCGCCGAGCCAGCCCAGTGCGATGCCGGTGGCCACGACCCCCAGCACGAAAGCCCGGTCGCTTTTACCCATCGGCCCGTCGTAGCGCCGCGAGGCACCGACCATCGGCCCCAGCACGCCGCTGTACTCGCTGAACAAGGCGAGCAGGCTCACCAGCAGCACCAGCCACAGGCTGACACCCGGCAACAGCGCGAAAGGCAGGATAAGCGCGCAGTCGGCGGCGATGTCGCAGAGCTCGTTGAGATAGGCGCCAAGATTCGACTGCTGGTTGAATTCACGGGCGAGCATGCCATCGATTGCGTTGAGCGCCATGCGCACCAGCATCCATACAGGCACCAGCACAAACACCCCGGGGTGGTGCACGAAAGCGGCGATCACTACGCCCACGAGCACCGAGCCGATGCCTGCCAGCATAGTGATCTGGTTGGCGGTGGTGCCTTTGTCGAACAACCGTCGGACCAAGGGGCGCAGGAGGTTTTGGAAGGCGGGTTTGATCTGGTAGATGCTGGGCACGTTGAGAGGGTCTCAGCCAGTGAAAGGGGTTATGGTTAACGAGTGTAGATGCCAACTTGCGAGGCCGGATCAAGGGTTGGTCCAGGGCGTGGCCAGTGACAGCGTGATCAGGTAGCGTTCTTCTGTGGGACGCTTGTTGTCCTTGAAGCGATTAACCAACATCATCACTTGATACTGGTTTCCCGCATGCCAATAGGTTTTTCCGCCTTTGTTCACGTCCCGTAATTGGACTCGCCATTGCGGGGTGTCGGCAAATGATGGGAACTCCTTGCTCCGGATGGGCACCCAACCAGCGTTGCGCCATTGGTCCTGTAAATCCAGTACAACCTTGAGTGCGTCGTCGAGCAGTAGTGGCTCGATTTGTGGGGACATACGGACACTCCTCACCTTCTCATCCGTAAAACTCACGGTAAAGAATCGGGCCAATGGCGTCACAAAGCCGAATTGGGGATCTGCGAAGCGAAGACGGGCATCAGACTTGGGAATGTTGAACCAGGAGTGGCCCGGTATGGCTGAATCGATACTTGCGCTGGAACGCTGGCGCATTGCCTCGTATGGCTCGCCAATTACCAAGGCGATTTCCGGGTCGTCCGATAGCAACACAATTGCTGATAGCGTCAGGAGGCATGCGACCACCACTACCAAAATGCCACGCCGCCAACGCAGATGGTGCATCAAACTCATCGTACGCCCCCACCCAAGGCGATTTCCCGAATCGACTGCGCAATCCGATCGCGCTGGTCGCTTTGCAGCAAATCGTCAAACTGGGCCGCGGCTTTAAGCACGAAGGCCATACGGCTCTTGACGTCAGCCAGGTCGGCGAAGGGGAAGTTACTAAATCCAATGGTGCGCTCGTCCTCGACAGGACGGCACTGACTGGCCAGGGTCAGTTCAATGGCCTGAGCCGCCCCGGAAGGAACGTCGGTGACGTAGGATAAATGGTTACCGCGCATCATCCATTTCATTCCACTGTGATCGTACATCGCCGGTTGCAGGATGTTGACCTGCTCGTGCTCGGCAAGAAGTGCGACACTTTCCGCGATATTGCCAGCGTCAATCGCCTCGAAGGCCAGGAGGATTTCCTTGTGATCAGTTCCGAACTTAAGCTTTTCGTGCCCGATTGGCCAAAGCACAGGGTTTTCACTCTGCCCATATATGTTGCTACGTGCCCCCAGACAATCCTTCAACGCCTCCAACCCACGCTCCGCATAAAACACATGCAACGGATACACATCGAGAAACAGCGTGGTATTACCCATCGCCAGCATCTCATGCACAAACCGGTACGCCTGTTGCGCAAGGGGCAACGCACTGTCGACACCCCAATGGGTAAACCCCCACACCGGGTTGTCACGGTTGGCCTGTTCGTAGTCCCGTTGGCGCTGTTCGAACTCCCTTATTGCTGCGCGCTTTTCGCGTTCACTGGGGCTGATCAAACCGGCCAGCCCTTTTCGTGAGCTGTCCCGCAACTGCTGCATAGCCTCTGATTCAGCCTGCATTTTCTCGACCGACTCCGCCGCATGCAGCAATCCGCAGCCAACCTGTTTCGAAGCAAAGGCTGCAAGGCCCGCCCACTGGAAACGTTGATCGNCCTGCATTTTCTCGACCGACTCCGCCGCATGCAGCAATCCGCAGCCAACCTGTTTCGAAGCAAAGGCTGCAAGGCCCGCCCACTGGAAACGTTGATCGTGTCGCCAAAGCTGGGCGTAGGCGGCATTGATCGCCTTGTTGCGCGCCTTGGGATCGGTAATCAACTTGCCACCCGGTGCCACGACGTTTTCCACCCGTTGTTGATAACCACGCCAGAGGTTCTCGCAGGCGTGCCCGGGCAGTTCGCTGTAGGACGACACCGGTCGGCTCGGTGTTGGGGTGAAATTGGCAGGACGCGCTTCGGCGGCGGGCGGGTGCTGTGCAGCCGGCGTAGCGGGTGGTGCGGGTGGTGCGGCGGTGCGTTGAGGCGGGGCGACTTTGGGCGTCTCGATCTCCTGGCACACCAGGGTCTGGACGGCAATCAACCGGGGCGACGGGTCGCATTTGCAGTGGCACAGGTCGCCTTCCAGGGCGGCCCGGCGATCGTCCATATATTCCGACAGGCGCGGGCCGTCGCAGACGATGGTGCCGGTACTGTCGCACTCCGGGCAATAGACGTCATCGCCCTCGCGGGCCATGAGCTGGCCGTTGATGTCGCGGTACGGGTAGCCGGTTTTCACGGTGCCGTCGACCGTGGTGGTGGCGCCGACGGTGATGTGATAACGCCTCATGGCAGGGTTGTCCTTGGTCTATTGGCAGGGACGAACACGCTAGTGAGGCGGTGTNGTCGACCGTGGTGGTGGCGCCGACGGTGATGTGATAACGCCTCATGGCAGGGTTGTCCTTGGTCTATTGGCAGGGACGAACACGCTAGTGAGGCGGTGCAGGGAGATAAATCGGAGGTTGCGTTGTTTGGTGTAGGACGGTTCTTGATGTTCTGTAGGATCTGCCGAAGGCTCGGGCCGTTCGGCAGTTCCTGCGGGGGTTGTGTTATTTCAGGAGTTTCTGGAACTCTGCGATCGGCAGTGGCGGGCTGTACAGATACCCCTGATAAAAATGGCACTCCAGCCCCTGCAGAANGGGGTTGTGTTATTTCAGGAGTTTCTGGAACTCTGCGATCGGCAGTGGCGGGCTGTACAGATACCCCTGATAAAAATGGCACTCCAGCCCCTGCAGAAACTCCAGCTGTTCCGCTGTCTCCACGCCTTCGGCAATCACCTTAAGATCCAGGCTGTGGGCCATGGCGACGATGGCGCGGATGATCTCGGCGTCGTTCGGATCACTGGTGGCGTCGCGGATGAACGACTGGTCGATTTTCAGGGTGTCGACGGGCAGNTGGAACTCTGCGATCGGCAGTGGCGGGCTGTACAGATACCCCTGATAAAAATGGCACTCCAGCCCCTGCAGAAACTCCAGCTGTTCCGCTGTCTCCACRCCTTCGGCAATCACCTTAAGATCCAGGCTGTGGGCCATGGCGACGATGGCGCGGATGATCTCGGCGTCGTTCGGATCACTGGTGGCGTCGCGGATGAACGACTGGTCGATTTTCAGGGTGTCGACGGGCAGGCGCTTGAGGTGAGTCAGTGAGGAGTAACCGGTGCCGAAGTCGTCCATGGCAAAACTGACGCCGAGCTTCTTCAGGCGGCGCATTTTGTTGATGGTGTCTTCCAGGTTCTGGATCACGATGCCTTCGGTGATTTCCAGTTTCAGTAGCGAGCAGGGCAGGCCGCAGCTGGTCAGGCTGTTTTCGACGCGCTCGACAAAGTCGTTCTGGCGGAACTGGCGTGGGCTTATGTTCACGCACAGGCTGAACCTGTGCGGGTCCACCAGGCCATTTGCGACCAAGTGCTCGAAGGCGTGACAGGCTTCATCGAGGATCCAGTTGCCGACCTCCAGAATCAGCCCGCTGTCTTCCAGGACCTTGATGAACTCGCTGGGCGATTGCGCGCCGAGCTCCGGGTGGTTCCAGCGTACCAGCGCTTCGGCGCCGACGATGCGGTCGCCGCGGGCGTCGACCTGGGGTTGGTAGTGCACGTGAAATTCGCCCCGGGACAAGGCCTGGCGCAGGTCGGTTTCCATGCGCAGGCGCTCGCTCGCGGCCTTCTGCATGGTGTTGTGATACATCTGCGCGGTATTGCGCCCCGAATCCTTGGCGCGATAAAGCGCGATGTCGGCGCGCTTGAGCAGGTCGGTGGGCGTCGAGCCGTGGTCGGGAATCAGGGCGATGCCGATGCTCGGTGTCACTTGCAGGCGCTGGCCATCGAGGAACATCGGCTCCGACAGCAGTTCGCGAATGGTGTCGGCCAGCTCCAGTACCTGATCGTTGACCTCGTTGCGCGAACCTTCGAGGCCGCTGAGCAGCACCACGAATTCGTCACCACCGAGGCGGGCCACGGTGTCTTCCATGCGGACGCTGGCTTCAAGGCGGGCGGTGATGATCTTCAGCACGGTATCGCCGACCGGGTGGCCGAGAGAGTCGTTGATGTGCTTGAAGTGATCGAGGTCGAGGAACATCAGCGCACCGCGCAGGTTGTGGCGCTTGAGCAGGGCGATCTGCTGGCTCAGGCGGTCCATCAGCAGGGCGCGGTTGGGCAGGTTGGTCAGCGGATCGTGATAGGCCAGATGGCGGATCTGCGCTTCGGCATTTTTCAGCAGGCTGACGTCCCGCGCGGTGAGCAGCAGGCACGCGGTTTCATTGAGGGTGATGGGTTCCACCGAGACTTCGACGGTCAGCAGCTCGCCGCGCTTGTTACGCCCGAGCATCTCCTGGTGGTGAACCCGGCCCTTGAGTTGCAGCTCGGCCAGCAGCGCTGAGCGCTGCTTGTCTTCAGCCCAGATTCCGACCTGATACACCGTGCGGCCGATCACTTCGTCGGCCCGGTAGCCGGTCAGGCGGCAAAAACCATCGTTGACCTCCAGATAACGGCCGGTGTCGCGCTCGGTGATGGTGATGGCGTCGGGGCTGGAGTGGAACGCCTTGGCGAACTTCTCTTCGCTGGACTTGAGAGCGGCTTCCGAGCGCTGCTGCTGGCTGATGTCGCGCAAGGTGGTGACGATGCACGGCTGCTCCCCGACACTGATCTGGCGGCTGGATATCACACAGGTCAGGGATTGTCCGTCCTTGTGCCGGACGAGGATGGCCACATTGTCCAGGCCTTGTTCGCGGATGACTCGTTCGATCCGTTGCAGGCTTTTTGCCGAAGCGTCCCACAGGCCGATTTCGTCGGCGCTGCGGCCTATCACATCGGTGGCGCTCCAGCCGAAGATCTGGCTGAAGCTGGAGTTGATCTCGATGAACTGACCGGTGTCCTGGCGAGTCACGCAGATCGGGTCCGGGCTGACCTGGAACAGGGTGGCGAATTTCTCTTCGGAGGCCACCAGCCGTTGTTCGCGCTCGACCTGATCGGTGATGTCGAGCAGGGTGCCGGCCATGCGCAGGGGCACACCGTTTTCATCCCGGTAGAGGCGGGCGCGGCTTTCCAGGTAGCGTGAGCTGCCGTCGGGCAACTGTACGCGATAGGTCAGCTGATAATTGCCGGCCGGACCTTCGCGCAAGCTGCGATAGGCGTCGCGCATGGTGTCGCGTTCATCGCCGGGCACTCCTTCAAAAAACGCTTCGAAGGCTTCGTGGAAGGGTTTGGGCTCCAGCCCGTGCAGTTGGGCGGCGCGCGCCGAGCCATACAGCATGCCGCTGGGAATGTGCCAGTCCCAGGTGCCGAGCTGCGCCGAGTCCAGGGCCAGGTCGAGGCGTTCCTGACTGTCCTTGAGGGCCTGTTCGGCGACTTTGCGTTCGGTGGTGTCGAGGAAGGTGCTCAGCAGATAGGGTTGGCCTTCGAGTTCGACTTTCTGAGCGCTGAGAATGCCGTCGAGGATCCGCCCGTTACTGGCGCGAAATTGCACCTCCATGCTCACCAGGTCACCCTTGGCCTTGGTGGCCGCGACCAGTTCCGCTCGCTGTTGCGGATGCACCCACAGCCCAAGCTCCAGGGTGGTACGACCGATCGCGTGTTGCACCGGCCAGCCGAACAGGCTTTCGAAATGCTGGTTGGCTTCGGTGATCAGGCCGTCTTCCTGGCGGGTCAGCAGGACCATGTTCGGGCACAGGTGAAACAATGTGGCAAAGCGCTTTTCCGAGCTGCTCAACGCCTGCTCGCGCTGGCGCTGCTGGGTGATTTCGCGGATCACGCCAATCATTCGCGGGCGGCCTTTTTTGTCTGGTACCAGGCTGCCGCTGATTTCCAGCCAGTGCAGGCTGCCGTCGGGCCAGCGGATGCGGTGGCGCATCACCTGTTCCAGCGGCGCGCCGGCAACGACTGCGTGGAAGGCGCGCACGGTTTTCGCCCGATCCTCCGGGGCCAGCAAGTCGAGGTATTCCAGATCGGCCGGCAGCGGTTGCCGGGGGTCGAAGCCGAACAGCGCCTGAGTGCCCCGGGACCAACTGATCTGCCCGCGTTCGATGTCCCAATACCAGGCACCCAGGCGCGCGCCATTGAGTGCGGCCAGCAATTGAGAGGCGCTTTCCCAGCTCTGTTCGGAGTTTTTGGGATCAAGCGCCTGAATACGTGGCATCGGTGGAATACGGTCAACAGATTTCGGCATTGGCAGGCCTTGAGCTGAATAGGCGTTTGTTGCAGGAATTCGCGGCCCTATAGGAGTAGCACAAGTCAGCCTTGAGTCCCTGGCAGTTCGATTTGAGCATCCAGCAAGGCCATGAAGGCCCGCGCAGCATTCGACAGCGTCCTTTCCGTGTGCAGGATATAGCCTAGCTGGCGAGTGAGCTGTATGCCCGGCAAAGGTATGCGCGCGACCTGTTCATCGAGCATCGTGCGCGGCAACACGCTCCAGGCCAGGCCGATCGAGACCATCATCTTGATGGTTTCCAGGTAGTTGGTGCTCATGGCGATGTTCGGCGTCAGGCCCTGGGCTTCAAAGAGGCGCTGGACGATGTGGTGGGTAAAGGTGTTGCCGCCGGGGAATACCGCCGGATGCCGGGCAATGTCGGCCAGGCTGACCTTGCCGTTGTTGATCAGCGAGTGCTCGGGGGCGACCACGAAGTCCAGCGGGTCGTCCCACACCGGTGTGGCTTTGACCAGTGTGTGGGGTTCCGGGGCCAGGGTGATGACCGCCAGCTCGGCGCGGCCGTGGAGGATCTCTTCATAGGCCACTTCCGAGTCGAGGAACTGAATATCCAGTGCTACTTGGGGATAGCGTCGGGTGAACTCCCTTAACAAAGGCGGCAGCCGATGCAGGCCGATGTGGTGGCTGGTGGCGAGGGTCAGGCGGCCGCTCACTTCGCCGGTGAGGTTGGTCAGGGCGCGGCGGGTATCATCGAGCACGTTCAGAATCTGATAGGCCCGCGGCAGCAGGGCGCGGCCGGCTTCGGTCAGGCTGACTTCGCGACCCAGGCGATCGAACAGGCGCACCTTCAATTGCTGCTCCAGCCCGGCGATGCGCTTGCTGATGGCCGGCTGGGTCAGGTGCAGGCGTTCACCGGCGCCGGAGAAGCTGCCGGTCTCGGCGATGGCAATAAAAGCATTGAGGTTGGCCAGGTCCATGGTTGTATTCCAGATGGTTATCCAAAGCATAAAAAATATGAATTTGAGTTATTTAATGTAACGCCATAGGATCAGCCTCACAAGCCAAGGGGTTATTGAATCGCTCAGACCCAAGGCATAGAAACAAGCTGATGAGGAAACCGTCTGATGGCCGGCAAAACGCTCTACGACAAGCTCTGGGATTCGCATTTGGTCAAGCAGCGCGACGATGGCTCTGCGTTGATCTACATCGATCGTCACATCATTCACGAAGTGACCTCGCCGCAAGCCTTCGAAGGCCTGCGTCTGGCCGGGCGCAAGCCTTGGCGCATCGATGCCAACATTGCGACCCCGGACCACAACGTACCGACCACGCCTGAGCGTAAGGGCGGCGTCGAGGCCATCGTTGACCAGGTCTCGCGTCTGCAGGTCCAGACCCTCGACGACAACTGCGACGAATACGGCATCGTCGAATTCAAGATGAACGACGTTCGCCAGGGCATCGTCCACGTCATCGGCCCGGAGCAGGGTGCGACCTTGCCGGGCATGACCGTGGTCTGCGGCGACTCCCATACCTCGACCCACGGCGCGTTTGGTGCCCTGGCTCACGGTATCGGCACTTCCGAGGTCGAGCACGTGCTCGCCACCCAGTGCCTGGTCGCCAAGAAAATGAAGAACATGCTGGTGTCTGTCGAAGGCAAGTTGCCGTTCGGTGTGACTGCCAAGGACATCGTTCTGGCCGTGATCGGCAAGATCGGCACCGCCGGCGGTAACGGTCACGCCATCGAGTTCGCCGGCAGCGCGATTCGTGACCTGTCCGTCGAAGGCCGCATGACCATCTGCAACATGTCCATCGAGGCCGGCGCTCGCGTAGGCCTGGTGGCGGCGGACGAGAAGACCGTGGCTTACGTCAAGGGCCGTCCATTCGCCCCGAAAGGCGCTGAGTGGGACTTGGCCGTCGAAGCCTGGAAGGACCTGGTGTCCGACGCCGATGCGGTATTCGACACTGTCGTCGAACTCGACGCGACCCAGATCAAGCCGCAAGTCAGCTGGGGCACTTCGCCCGAGATGGTGTTGGCCGTGGATCAGAACGTGCCGGACCCTGCGAAGGAAATGGACCTGGTCAAGCGCGATTCGATCGTGCGTGCCTTGAAGTACATGGGTTTGACCGCCAATCAGGCGATCACCGACATTCAACTGGACCGCGTGTTCATCGGCTCCTGCACCAACTCGCGGATCGAAGATTTGCGCGCTGCGGCCGTGATCGCCAAGGGTCGTAAAGTGGCTTCGACCATCAAGCAGGCCATCGTGGTGCCGGGCTCGGGCCTGGTGAAAGCCCAGGCCGAATCGGAAGGCCTGGACAAGATCTTCCTCGAAGCCGGTTTCGAATGGCGTGAGCCGGGGTGCTCGATGTGCCTGGCGATGAATCCGGACCGTTTGGAGTCCGGCGAGCATTGCGCCTCGACCTCCAACCGCAACTTCGAAGGCCGTCAGGGCGCCGGTGGCCGCACCCACCTCGTCAGCCCGGCCATGGCCGCGGCCGCCGCTGTAAACGGTCGTTTCGTCGACGTCCGTGAATTGATCTAAGGAGCGCAGCATGAAAGCTTTTACCCAGCACACTGGACTTGTCGCGCCTTTGGACCGTGCCAACGTCGACACTGACCAGATCATCCCCAAGCAATTCTTGAAATCGATCAAGCGCACCGGCTTTGGCCCGAACCTGTTCGATGAATGGCGCTACCTGGATGTGGGGCAGCCGTATCAGGACAACTCCAAGCGCCCGCTGAACAAGGACTTCGTCCTCAATGCCGAGCGTTATCAGGGCGCCAGCGTGTTGCTGGCCCGCGAGAACTTCGGTTGCGGCTCCAGCCGTGAGCACGCGCCATGGGCACTGGAAGAATACGGTTTTCGCAGCATCATCGCGCCGAGCTATGCCGACATCTTCTTCAACAACAGCTTCAAGAATGGCTTGCTGCCGATCATCTTGAGCGATGCCGAAGTCGACGAACTGTTCCAGCAGGTTGAAGCGAACCCTGGTTACCAGTTGCAGGTTGACCTGCAAGCCCAGACGGTGACCCGTCCGGATGGCAAGGTGTTGAACTTTGAAATCGACGCCTTCCGCAAGCATTGCCTGTTGAATGGCCTGGACGATATCGGCTTGACGTTGCAGGACCATGAGGCGATTGCGGCGTTTGAAGGCAAGCATCGGGCGAGCCAGCCTTGGTTGTTTCGTGATGCTTGATTGATTTGAAATTGATGTAAGCAGGGCCGGCCCCTTCGCGAGCAAGCCCGCTCCCACATTGGATTTGCGGCGTAAACAAAACCTCTGTGGGAGCGGGCTTGCTCGCGAAGACGGCAGCTCAGACGACACAAGACTCACGCCAAAAGGAAGCCCCTCATGACCAGCACCGCCCAGCACAGTCAGGTAGTCCAGAAGCAATTCGGTGAACAGGCCTCGGCCTACCTGAGCAGCGCCGTACACGCTCAAGGCACTGAATTCGCGCTGCTGCAGGCCGAGCTGGCGGGGCAGGGCGATGCCAGGGTTCTGGATCTGGGTTGCGGTGCCGGTCATGTGAGTTTTCACGTAGCCTCATTGGCGAAAGAAGTGGTGGCCTACGACCTGTCGCAGCAGATGCTCGATGTGGTCGCTGCCGCTGCTAAAGACCGTGGCTTGAGCAACGTGTCCACGGTCAACGGTGCCGCCGAGCGCCTGCCGTTCGCCGATGGCGAGTTCGATTTCGTCTTCAGCCGTTACTCTGCGCACCACTGGAGCGATCTCGGCCTGGCCCTGCGGGAAGTGCGTCGGGTGCTCAAGCCTGGTGGCGTGGCAGCGTTCATCGATGTGTTGTCACCGGGTAGCCCATTGTTCGACACTTACCTGCAAAGCGTCGAAGTGCTGCGCGACACCAGCCATGTGCGCGATTACTCTGCGGGCGAGTGGTTGCGCCAGGTGAGCGAAGCGGGGTTGCACACCCGCAGCACCACACGGCAACGTCTGCGTCTGGAATACACCTCCTGGGTCGAGCGCATGCGCACACCCGAGGTGATGCGCGCCGCGATCCGCCAGTTGCAGCAGTCGATGGGCAATGAAGTGCGCGAATATTTCGAGATTGAGGCTGATGGTTCGTTCAGTACCGATGTGCTGGTGCTGTTTGTAGAAAGATAGCCACCGATCGATAGAGTTTTTCCGGGTGTGCCCCAGGGGCGCACCGACTGATGACATGAGGAAAGCATGAGCAAGCAGATTCTGATTCTCCCAGGTGACGGTATTGGCCCGGAAATCATGGCCGAAGCGGTCAAGGTGCTGGAGCTGGCGAGCGACAGGTTCGGCCTCGGCTTCGAGCTGAGCCACGACGTGATCGGCGGCGCAGCCATCGACAAGCACGGCGTGCCCCTGGCCGACGAGACCCTGGAACGTGCCCGCGCTGCCGATGCCGTGCTGCTGGGCGCGGTTGGCGGCCCGAAATGGGACACCATCGAGCGTGACATCCGCCCTGAGCGCGGCCTGCTGAAAATCCGTGCGCAATTGGGCCTGTTCGGCAACCTGCGTCCGGCGATCCTGTACCCGCAACTGGCCGAAGCTTCGAGCCTGAAGCCGGAAATCGTCGCCGGCCTGGACATCCTCATCGTTCGCGAACTGACCGGCGGCATCTACTTCGGCGCGCCACGCGGCACCCGTACCCTGGAAAATGGCGAGCGTCAGTCCTACGACACCCTGCCGTACAGCGAAAGCGAAATCCGCCGCATCGCCCGTGTCGGCTTCGACATGGCCATGGTGCGCGGCAAGAAGCTGTGCTCGGTGGACAAGGCCAACGTATTGGCATCCAGCCAGCTGTGGCGTGAAATCGTCGAGGAAGTGGCCAAGGATTACCCGCAAGTCGAGCTGAGCCACATGTACGTCGACAACGCTGCCATGCAACTGGTGCGTGCGCCGAAGCAGTTTGACGTGATCGTTACCGACAACATGTTCGGCGACATCCTGTCCGACCAGGCGTCGATGCTCACCGGCTCCATCGGCATGCTGCCATCGGCGTCCCTGGATACCAACAACAAGGGCATGTATGAGCCTTGCCACGGTTCCGCGCCGGACATCGCAGGCAAGGGCATCGCCAACCCGTTGGCGACCATTTTGTCGGTATCGATGATGCTGCGTTACAGCTTCAACCAGCAGGCCGCGGCCGATGCCATCGAACAAGCCGTCAGCCTGGTGCTGGATCAGGGCTTGCGCACAGGCGACATCTGGTCGGCAGGTTGCACTAAAGTCGGTACCCAGGAAATGGGCGACGCAGTAGTCGCCGCGCTCCGGAATCTGTAATCTCTCGGGCCCGCTGCCACTTTCAACTTCGAAAGCAGCGGCCCACTTTTTAAGAAGGTGTAGTTGCGATGAAACGTGTAGGTCTGATCGGTTGGCGCGGTATGGTCGGTTCCGTGCTCATGCAGCGGATGCTGGAAGAGCAGGATTTCGATCTCATCGAGCCGGTGTTTTTCACCACTTCGAATGTCGGTGGCCAAGGCCCGTCCGTGGGCAAGGATATTGCTCCGCTCAAGGACGCTTACAGCATTGAAGAGCTGAAAACCCTCGACGTGATTCTGACCTGCCAGGGTGGCGACTACACCAGTGAAGTCTTCCCGAAACTGCGCGAAGCCGGCTGGCAGGGTTACTGGATCGACGCCGCTTCCAGCCTGCGCATGCAGGATGACGCGGTCATCGTCCTGGACCCGGTCAACCGCAAGGTCATCGACCAGCAACTGGACGCGGGCACCAAGAACTACATCGGCGGCAACTGCACCGTCAGTCTGATGCTGATGGGCCTGGGTGGTCTGTTTGAAGCCGGCCTGGTGGAGTGGATGAGCGCCATGACCTATCAGGCGGCTAGCGGCGCCGGCGCGCAGAACATGCGTGAACTGATCAAGCAGATGGGTGCGACCCACGCCGCTGTCGCCGATCAACTGGCCGATCCGGCCAGCGCGATCCTCGACATCGACCGTCGTGTGGCCGAAGCCATGCGCAGCGACGCGTACCCGACCGAAAACTTCGGTGTGCCGCTGGCCGGCAGCCTGATCCCGTGGATCGACAAGGAACTGCCGAACGGTCAGAGCCGCGAAGAGTGGAAGGCCCAGGCCGAGACCAACAAGATCCTCGGTCGTTTCAAGAGCCCGATCCCGGTCGATGGCATCTGCGTGCGCATCGGTGCCATGCGTTGCCACAGCCAGGCGCTGACCATCAAGCTGAACAAAGACGTGCCGATCGCCGATATCGAAGGGCTGATCAGCCAGCACAACCCTTGGGTCAAGCTGGTACCGAACAACCGCGATATCAGCATGCAGGAGCTGAGCCCGACGAAGGTCACTGGCACCCTGAATGTTCCGGTTGGCCGTCTGCGCAAGCTGAACATGGGGTCTCAGTTCGTTGGCGCATTCACCGTCGGCGACCAGCTGCTGTGGGGCGCGGCCGAGCCGCTGCGTCGCATGCTGCGGATCCTGCTCGAGCGTTGATCGACTGACGTTGTGAAAGAACCCGCGCCTTGCAAGAGGCGCGGGTTTTTTAATACCTGGCAGTGGGGGCGGTTGCCTGATAAGCCGCCTTCGCGAGCAAGCCCGCTCCCACAATGGAATATGTACCCCTGTGTGCGGGCTTGCTCGCGAAGGGGCCGGTACAGGCACTACCAATCCCCGTCAGAAATTGCCTGCATGCCAGTCACCCGGTAAAGTGCCGCTCCCCCCCGTTTCACCAGAGGTCAAACCATGAGCCAGCCCATAGATATCGCCGTGATCGGCGCCACCGGTACTGTCGGCGAAACCCTCGTGCAGATCCTCGAGGAACGCGATTTTCCGGTCGGCAACCTGCACCTGCTGGCCAGTAGCGAATCGGCTGGCCATTCGGTGCCGTTTCGTGGCAAGAACGTGCGGGTGCGTGAAGTCGACGAGTTCGACTTCAGCAAAGTGCAGCTGGTGTTCTTCGCCGCCGGCCCGGCAGTGACCCTGAGTTTCGCCTCGCGCGCCACGGCGGCCGGCTGCTCGCTGATCGATTTGTCTGGCGCCTTGCCAGCCGATCAGGCGCCGCAGGTCGTGCCGGAAGCCAACGCAGAACGGTTGGCCGGTTTGAAAAAACCTTTCCAGGTCAGCAGCCCGAGCCCTTCGGCCACGACATTGGCCGTGGTGTTGGCGCCATTGCTCGGTTTGCTCGACTTGCAGCGCGTCAGCCTGACCGCCAGCCTGGCCGTTTCGGCGCAAGGCCGCGAAGCCGTGACCGAACTGGCGCGACAGACCGCCGAGTTGTTGAATGTCCGCCCGCTGGAGCCAAGCTTCTTCGACCGGCAGATGGCGTTTAACCTGCTGGCACAGGTTGGCAAGCCGGATGAGCACGGTCATACACTGCTGGAAAAACGCCTGGTACGCGAACTGCGCCAGGTCATCGCGATGCCTTTGTTGAAAATTTCCGTCACTTGCATTCAAGCCCCGGTGTTTTTTGGCGATAGCTTTAACGTGACCCTTCAGTCGGCGAGCGATATTGACCTGGCAAAAGTCAACGCGGCCCTGGACGATGCACCCGGTATCGAACTGGTGGAAGCCGGTGATTATCCGACCCCGGTGGGTGATGCGGTAGGGCAGGATGTGGTCTACGTTGGTCGGGTGCGCGGCGGTATAGATGACCCGGCGGAACTTAATCTGTGGATGACGTCAGATAACGTACGCAAAGGCGCCGCGCTCAATGCTGTGCAACTGGCTGAATTGTTGATAAAAGACCTGCTGTAAAAGATACTTGGCAACTATTTGTCTAATGATTCCGGGCAGGCCTATGCTTGCCGGAATGCCGAAGGCGAGCCGCTCTTCGGGGCTTTGCGTGGCATCAATGAAACGATCGCGCGCGACGCCCCCTCGCCGTCGTGCGCAATGCCTTGCGGCAGCGGCTATCAATACCTTCTCGCTGGCCGAGGAATGTTCAAACTAAGGATGAACCATGGTTCAAGTTCGCAAACTGGTGTTAGCAATAGCGGCCGCCTCGGCGCTGTCCTCCGGTATGGCGCATGCCCTCGGGCTCGGGGAGCTGACCCTGAAATCGACGCTCAACCAGCCGTTGGTTGCGGAAATCGAGCTGCTCGATGTCAAGGAACTCACCGCTGCGGAAGTGGTGCCGAGCCTGGCTTCACCTGAAGATTTCGCCAAGGCCGGTGTCGACCGCCAGGCGTTTCTCAACGACTTGACCTTCACCCCGGTTCTCAATGCCGGCGGCAAAAGCATCCTGCGTGTGACCTCCAGCAAGCCACTTTCCGAACCAATGGTTAAATTCCTCGTTCAGGTGATGTGGCCGAACGGCCGCTTGTTGCGCGATTACAGCCTGCTGCTCGATCCCTCCAAGTTTTCGCCGCAAACCGCCGAGGCGGCTGCGCAGCCTGCAACGACGCCAGCCGTCGCCGCGCCGGTTACCGGTGCAAGCAAGCCGACCCAGCACATCACCACGCCGCGCGATACCCTCTGGGAAATCGCCGCCAAGGCGCGTAACGGCGGGTCGATCCAGCAAACCATGCTGGCTATTCAGGCGCTGAACCCGGATGCCTTCATCGATGGCAACATCAACCGCTTGAAAACCGGTCAGGTGCTGCGTTTGCCTGATCAGGTACAAAGCACCAACCTGGCGCAACCCAAGGCTATCGCTGAAGTGGCCGCGCAAAACACCGCGTGGCGCCAGGGTCGACGTTACGTGGCCAGGCCGGCGGCAGGGCAGCAGCAGCTCGACGCGACCAATCGTCCTGGCACCCAGGCTGCGCCCGCACAAAGCGCGGCGGACAAGTTGAGCTTGGTGTCTGCCGAATCCGGCAGCAGTCGGGGCAAAGGCGCCGCTGGCGATGCCAAGGCGCTGAACGACAAGCTGGCGCTGACGCAGGAAAGCCTCGACACCAGTCGTCGGGACAACGCCGAACTGAAAAGCCGAATGGCCGATCTGCAAAGCCAGATGGACAAGCTACAGCGGCTGATCGAACTGAAGAATAATCAACTGGCCAAGTTGCAGGTTGAAGGGGCGGCGGGGGCTGCGGCTCAGCCTTCGAAGACGATGCCTGCCGAACTGGTGGCCAATCCGGCGCCTGGTGCGGCTGCAACTGCGCCGGCGGCAACCGAGGCGACTCCAGCGCCGGCCGAGAAGCCTGTTGAGCCAGCGCCAGTGGCGACCGGCGATCAGAAGTTCAATGAGCTGCTGACCAATCCTGCGCTGCTCGGGCTGGTGGGTGGTGGCGCAGTGGTGCTGCTGCTCCTGTTGCTGTTGCTGGCCCGTCGCCGCAAAGCCCAGCAGGAAGCCGAAAAGCATATGCGCATGGCCCGGGCGCTTGCCGAAGAACAGCAGTTCCCGGCCGATCTCGACTTGCCGCACAGCAGCTTCGAGGGGCTCGATGTTCCACCTCCGAGTGTGAAGCTGGCAGCCACGCCGACGCCGACGCCACAACCTGCTCCGGTACCAACCCCGGCTCCGGTGGTCGCTTCTGCCGTAATGACCACGCCAATCGCCGCACCGCTGGTGTCTCCGGCGGCCGATCGCTCCGATGATGTATTGGGGCAGGCGCAGTCCCATATCAATGCCGGGCGCCTGAACCAGGCGGCGGCGTTGCTCGAAGACGGCGTCAAACGCGAGCCTCAGCGCAGCGCCTTGCGCCTGAAGCTGATGGAGGTCTACGCCCAGCAAGGCGATCGTGATGCGTTCGTCGCCCAGGAGCGTCAGCTGGTGGCCAACGGCGATAACTTCGCCCAGGTCGAGCAGCTGAAAAGCCGCTTCCCGGCCATGGCGCTGGTGGCTGCCGGCGGTATTGCCGCGGCGGCCGTCGCTGCCGAGCTGGATGCACAATACGTGAAGGAGCTGCTGCTGGATGAGCCGCAGGTACCTGAAGTTGCCGAGGACGATCTCGACAGTGCATTCGACCTGAGCCTGGATGATCTGGACACTGTTACGCCTGTTACGCCTGTTACGCCAGCGGCGCCGGAACGAGAAGTCACTACCCTGGCTGATCTGGACGACTTCCCGCTGGACGACGACCTGAGCTTTGGCTCGGTGTTGCAGCAGCAGACCGAGATCAAGGAAAACCTCGACGACCTGTCGGATTTCGATCTGGACCTGGATCTGGGTGCCGAGCCATCGCCGGCGATGCTCGCCGAAGATGACTTCCTGCTGGATCTGGACCTGGATGAAGGCGTGAAGGACTTGCCGCCCGTCGAAGCGCCGTCCGCTCCCGAGGTTGCGCTGGACGACCTGGAGTTGCCGGCGGATTTCGACCTGTCACTGGCCGATGAAATGGACGCGCAAGAGGCTCCGGATGCGTTCGCGGCAGAACTGGAGGACGTCAACGCCGAGCTGGAAAACCTGTCCCATAGCATCGGCGAGCCGACCTTCACCGAAGCCGATGCGGCCTTGGGTGATGATGAGGACTTCGACTTCCTCTCAGGAACCGACGAAGCCGCCACCAAGCTCGATCTGGCCCAGGCCTATATCGACATGGGTGATAGCGACGGCGCCCGTGACATCCTCAACGAGGTGGTGACCGAAGGCAGTGATGAGCAGAAGAGCGAAGCGAAGGAGATGCTGTCGCGTTTGGCTTGAGTGGAGTTTTGGGTGTAAACGAAGCGGCAGCCTGGTGAGGCTGCCGTTTTTGTTTTATCGGAAAATGATGTGGCAATACTGGCCCCATCCCGGGCAAGCCCGCTCCCACAGTGATCGGCATCGCGCATAAATTTTGTGCACACAGCTGAAACCTGTGGGAGCGGGCTTGCCCGCGAAGGGGCCCGCACATTCACCGCAGCTGCGACGGTTGTACTGGCATCCCCTACAGTCGGCCTTATAATGCCCGCCTTTGCGCACATCAGCAGGCTGTCACTCCTTGGCAAATATAGATAACCCGGCCGCCGAAATGGCAGCCGACGGCTTTTTCCGCATCGCCTTGGGCGTTGAATACAAAGGCTCGCGCTATCGCGGCTGGCAGCGCCAGGCATCGGGCGTACTCACCGTGCAGGAAACCCTGGAAAACGCCTTGTCGAAAGTGGCTGACTCGCCCGTGTCGCTGCTCTGCGCCGGGCGCACCGACGCCGGGGTGCACGCATGTGGCCAAGTGGTGCATTTCGACACCCAGGTCGAGCGCTCGATGAAGGCCTGGGTCATGGGCGCCAACATCAACTTGCCCCATGACGTCAGTGTCAGCTGGGCCAAGGTCATGCCGGCGCATTTCCATGCGCGGTTCAAGGCCATTGCCCGACGCTACCGCTACGTGATCTACAACGATCAGATCCGCCCGGCGCACCTGAACGAAGAAATCACCTGGAATCACCGTCCGCTGGACGTCGAGCGCATGGCCGAGGCTGCCCGCTACCTGCTCGGCACTCACGACTTCAGCGCTTTCCGCGCCGGACAGTGCCAGGCCAAATCGCCGATCAAGGAGCTGCACCACCTACGCGTCACCCGTCATGGCAAGATGATCGTGCTGGATATTCGCGCCAGTGCTTTCCTGCACCATATGGTGCGCAACATCGCCGGCGTGCTGATGACCATCGGTGCCGGTGAGCGCCCCGTGGAGTGGATGAAGGAAGTGCTGGAGAGTCGCGTGCGCCGTACCGGCGGGGTCACCGCGCATCCGTTCGGCCTGTACCTGGTGCAGGTCGAGTACCGTGACGAGTTCCAGTTGCCCGAGCGTTACATCGGCCCACACTTCCTCACCGGCTTCTCGGAACTTGACGGCTGACGCCCTCGAACGCTTTTGTTACCATCCGGGACTTTCCCGGATTTGTCTTGGAGTTGTGTCGACATGTCAGCCGTTCGCAGCAAGATTTGTGGGATTACCCGCATAGAAGATGCGTTGGCAGCGGTCGAGGCCGGGGCTGATGCCATCGGGTTCGTGTTCTACGCCAAAAGCCCCCGGGCGGTGACGTTCCAGCAGGCGCGCGCAATCATCCAGGTGCTGCCGCCGTTCGTGACCACCGTGGGGCTGTTCGTCAACGCCAGTCGTTGCGAGCTGGGGGAAATCCTCGATGCGGTGCCGCTGGACCTGTTGCAGTTCCATGGCGATGAAGGCGTCGCCGATTGCGAAGGCTGGCACCGTCCCTACATCAAGGCGCTGCGGGTCAAGGCCGGTGATGACATCGCCGCCGCCTGCGATGCTTACCCAAGCGCCAGCGGCATACTGCTCGACGCCTATGTCGAAGGTGTTCCCGGCGGAACCGGCGAAGCATTCGACTGGTCTTTGATACCGCAAGGCCTGAGCAAGCCGATCATCCTGGCCGGGGGCCTGAACCCGGATAATGTCGCCGGCGCGGTGGCGCGGGTCCGGCCCTATGCCGTGGATGTCAGTGGCGGGGTCGAAGCGAGCAAGGGCATCAAGGATCACGCGAAGATTCAAGCGTTCATCAAGGCTCTACGTTGATGTGACGGCTGGCAGACTGCCGCCGTCCACTGCACTGTACAAAACGGCTGAGGATTGATGGGTGGTACGCAGGTCACGCTTGACTGACCCGGCCCCCACCAGACATCGCCGCACACATGAATTTAGCTCAAGGGCATACGCGGGGCTGCGAACCAGAGCGTTCGGGCCGCCGGTACTGGAGAAAGAAAGCATGAGCAACTGGTTAGTAGACAAACTGATCCCTTCGATCATGCGTTCCGAGGTCAAGAAGAGCTCGGTGCCTGAAGGTCTTTGGCACAAATGCCCTTCTTGCGAGGCGGTGCTGTATCGTCCGGAGCTGGAAAAGACCCTGGACGTTTGCCCCAAGTGCAATCACCACATGCGTATTGGCGCGCGCGCGCGCATCGACATTTTCCTCGACGCTGAAGGGCGTACCGAGCTGGGCGCTGACCTGGAGCCGGTTGACCGTCTGAAATTCCGCGACGGCAAGAAGTACAAAGACCGCCTGACCGCTGCACAGAAGCAGACCGGCGAAAAAGACGCACTGGTGTCCATGAGCGGTACCCTGCTGGGTATGCCGGTTGTGGTCTCGGCGTTCGAGTTTTCCTTCATGGGTGGTTCGATGGGTGCCATCGTCGGCGAGCGTTTCGTTCGTGCCGCCAACTACGCCCTGGAAAAACGCTGCCCTATGATCTGCTTCGCCGCTTCCGGCGGTGCGCGGATGCAGGAAGCGCTGATCTCCCTGATGCAAATGGCCAAGACCTCCGCGGTGCTGGCGCGTCTGCGTGAAGAGGGTATCCCGTTCATCTCCGTGCTGACCGACCCGGTCTACGGCGGTGTTTCCGCCAGTCTGGCAATGCTGGGCGACGTGATCGTCGGCGAGCCGAAAGCCCTGATCGGTTTTGCCGGTCCGCGCGTTATCGAGCAGACCGTACGCGAAAAGCTGCCCGAAGGTTTTCAGCGCAGCGAGTTCCTGCTGGAACACGGCGCCATCGACATGATTGTTCACCGTCAGGAACTGCGTCCGCGCTTGGGTAACCTGCTGGCACAAATGATGGGCCTGCCGACGCCGAAGTTCGTCGCTGCACCAATCGAGCCGATCGTGGTTCCACCGGCACCTGCCAACATATGACCCAACGTACCCTTGGCGAATGGCTCGCCTACCTTGAACAGTTGCACCCTTCGGCCATCGACATGGGCCTGGAGCGTTCGCAGCAGGTAGCGTCCCGCATGGGGCTGGGCAAGCCGGCGCCTCGGGTGATCACGGTCACCGGCACCAACGGCAAGGGTTCCACCTGTGCGTTCGTGGCTTCGTTGCTGCGCGCCCAGGGCTTGAAAGTCGGCGTCTACAATTCTCCGCACCTGCTGCGTTACAACGAGCGGGTGCAGGTCAATGGTGTCGAAGCCAGTGATGCCGAACTGTGTGAGGCCTTTGCTGCGGTAGAGGCGGGGCGTGGTGACACGTCCCTGACCTATTTCGAAATGGGCACGCTGGCAGCGTTCTGGCTGTTTCAGCGTTCAGCTCTTGATGCCGTGGTGCTGGAAGTAGGGCTGGGCGGTCGTCTGGACACGGTCAACGTGGTGGACGCCGACATGGCGCTGGTCACCAGCATTGGCGTCGATCACGCGGATTACCTGGGCGATACCCGCGAGTCCGTGGCCTTCGAAAAGGCCGGCATCTTCCGCCCGGGCGCACCCGCGCTGTGCGGCGACCTGAATCCTCCGCAACCCCTGCTCGACAAGGCGCGCGAGCTCGATTGCCCGTTTTTCCTGCGCGGGCGCGATTTTGACCTCGGTGTCACTGATCACAACTGGCAATGGCGCGGCCTTGACGCTCAAGGGCGAGCGGTCGAGCTGCGTGACCTGCCGTTGCTCGATCTGCCGATGGAAAACGCCGCGCTGGCCTTGCAGGCGTACCTGCTGCTGGGCTTGCCCTGGGTAGAGGCGCAGATTGTTCAGGCGCTGCAGGCGACGCGAGTTGTAGGTCGTCTGGATCGCCGTCAGTTCGACTGGCAAGGCAAGCGTTTGAATCTGTTGCTGGATGTGGGGCATAACCCCCATGCGGCGGAGTATCTGGCCCGTCGCCTGGCGAGCCGACCGCTGGCTGGCAAGCGCCTGGCGGTGTTCGGGTTGCTCGTGGACAAGGATCTTGATGGTGTTGTCGGCGAATTGAATGCTAGTGTCCAGCATTGGGCCGTCGCCCCCCTGGATTCGCCACGGACACGACCGGTTGCCGATTTGCACCAGGCATTGCAGAACATTGGCGCTTCGGTAGCGTCTTATGACAGTGTGGCTGCAGCCCTGGAAGGGCAGTGCGCCAACGCTTCGAGCAACGACGAAATCCTGTTGTTCGGATCATTTTATTGTGTTGCCGAGGCCCTGGAATGGTTGGCCCGGCGCTCCACGGAGGAAGCGGCAAATGGCATTGCTGGATAAGGCATACAAACAGCGCATGGTCGGCGCCCTGGTGCTGGTCGCACTGGCGGTTATTTTTCTGCCGATGCTGTTTTCCCGTCAGGATGAGCAGCGCCAGGTGATCGTCGAGGCCCCGGCTGCACCGCAGGCGCCGGCCTTGCCTCAGGTGCAGGTCGAGCCGGTGGTGGTTCCCGAACCTCAAGCCTTGCCGCAGGAACCGGTGCCGAGCGATGAAGAAATCGCTCAGCAGGAAGCGCCTGTAGTGCCTGCGGCTCCTGTCGCCCCAGCACCGACGGCCAAGGCGGTGACCCCGCCGCCTGCTCCTGCGCCGGCATTGGCAGCCAAGCCGGCAACAGCGCCGGTACAGCCAATCACCGCTGCGCCGGGCAAGCCCGATACCACTCAGAGCCGCGTCGACGCCAATGGGCTGTCGGTCAGCTGGTCGGTGCAACTGGCCAGTCTGGCGAGTCGTGACAGTGCCGAAAAACTGCAGAAATCCCTGCGCAGCCAGGGTTACAACGCCTATATCCGTACCGCCGACGGCAAGAATCGCGTGTTTGTCGGGCCGTTGATCGAACGCGCCGAAGCCGATCGCTTGCGTGACTTGCTCAGCCGCCAGCAGAACCTCAAGGGTTTTGTCGTGCGCTTTCAGCCGGAGCGCGGTTAAAACTATCGCCCCGATTTGAAATGCACAGGCAATCGCAGCTTACCGACAGGCACGGGCTCTGCTAAAATGCGCCGCCTTATCCGTCTGTAGGCTGCACTGTGCCATTTACCTGGGTTGACTGGGCGATCGTTGCAATCGTCGCCATCTCCGCATTGATCAGTCTGAGCCGCGGCTTCGTCAAAGAAGCACTGTCGCTGCTGACCTGGATCATCGCAGGAGTCGTTGCCTGGATGTTCGGTGGTTCATTGTCCGAGTACCTCGCCGGATACATCGAAACGCCATCGGCTCGCGTGATCGCGGGTTGTGCCATCATGTTTGTCGCCACTTTAATCGTAGGCGCAATGATCAATTATCTTATCGGCGAGTTGGTTCGCGTCACCGGGTTGTCCGGGACCGACCGATTCCTCGGCATGGCCTTCGGCGCCGCCCGTGGCGGGTTGCTGGTGGTCATTGCCGTCGGGCTGTTGAGCCTGGGGCCGGTACAGCAGGACGGGTGGTGGAAAGAATCACAGCTCGTACCAAGATTTCTATTGGTCGCAGACTGGTCCAAAAACCTGATTCTCGGGTGGAGCAGTCAGTGGCTTGCCAGCGGAATCAGCGTACCCGCTGATATACCGTTCAAGGAGCAACTCTTGCCGACGGCCAAAACGCCTCAGTGAGTAGTGCTCAGTTCAGATCCATTAAGTAGGGGTTGCGTCGCATGTGTGGCATCGTCGGTATCGTCGGTAAGTCGAACGTCAATCAGGCGCTGTATGACGCGCTAACCGTCCTCCAGCACCGCGGCCAGGACGCTGCCGGTATCGTGACCAGCCATGATGGCCGGTTGTTCCTGCGCAAGGACAATGGTCTGGTGCGTGACGTGTTCCAGCAGCGTCACATGCAGCGTCTGGTCGGCCACATGGGTATCGGCCACGTCCGTTACCCGACCGCGGGCAGCTCGACTTCGGCCGAGGCCCAACCGTTTTACGTCAACTCGCCTTACGGCATCACCCTGGCGCATAACGGTAACCTGACCAACGTTGAACAACTGGCCAAGGAGATTTACGAATCTGACCTGCGCCACGTCAACACCAGTTCCGATTCGGAAGTGCTGCTCAACGTGTTTGCTCACGAGCTGGCCCAGCGCGGCAAGCTGCAGCCGACCGAAGAAGACGTGTTCGCCGCCGTTACCGACGTGCACAACCGTTGCGTCGGTGGTTACGCGGTGGTGGCGATGATCACCGGCTACGGCATCGTCGGTTTCCGCGATCCGCACGGTATCCGCCCGATCGTCTTCGGTCAGCGTCACACCGACGAGGGCGTGGAGTACATGATCGCTTCCGAAAGCGTGTCCCTGGACGTGCTCGGCTTCACCCTGATCCGCGATCTGGCGCCGGGCGAAGCGGTCTACATCACCGAAGAGGGCAAGCTGCACACCCGTCAGTGCGCGACCAACCCGTCCCTGACCCCGTGCATCTTCGAACACGTGTACCTGGCGCGTCCGGACTCGATCATCGACGGCGTGTCGGTGTACAAGGCCCGTCTGCGCATGGGTGAGAAGCTCGCCGAGAAGATCCTGCGCGAGCGTCCCGAGCACGATATCGACGTGGTCATCCCGATCCCGGACACCAGCCGCACTGCGGCCCTGGAGCTGGCCAACCACCTGGGCGTGAAATTCCGCGAAGGCTTCGTGAAGAACCGCTACATCGGCCGGACCTTCATCATGCCGGGCCAGGCCGCGCGGAAAAAATCCGTACGCCAGAAACTCAACGCCATCGAACTGGAGTTCCGCGGCAAGAACGTGATGCTGGTGGACGACTCCATCGTTCGCGGTACCACCTGCAAGCAGATCATTCAGATGGCCCGTGAAGCCGGCGCCAAGAACGTCTACTTCTGCTCCGCGGCCCCGGCCGTTCGTTATCCGAACGTCTACGGTATCGACATGCCGAGCGCCCACGAACTGATCGCCCACAACCGTTCGACCCAGGACGTGGCCGAGCTGATCGGCGCCGACTGGCTGATCTATCAGGATCTGCCTGACTTGATCGAAGCGGTCGGTGGCGGCAAGATCAAGATCGACAAGTTCGATTGTGCGGTGTTCGACGGCCAGTACGTCACCGGTGACGTCGACGAGGCTTACCTGAACAAGATCGAGCAGGCACGTAACGATGCCTCCAAGGTCAAGACGCAGGCAGTCAGTGCGATCATCGATCTGTACAACAACTGAGTTTCTACCGGCCCCTAGGGGCCGGTTCTGTATCTACTGAAAAATTTTATTTATCGAGAGCAGGGCAAGGAGTGACAGCATGAGTCAGGAATGGGATGCCGGTCGGCTGGACAGCGACCTCGAAGGTGTAGCGTTCGATACCCTGGCCGTACGCGCCGGTCAGCACCGTACGCCGGAAGGCGAACACGGTGACCCGATGTTCTTCACCTCCAGCTATGTGTTCCGTACCGCCGCCGATGCGGCTGCACGTTTCGCCGGGGAAGTGCCGGGCAACGTCTATTCTCGCTACACCAACCCGACCGTTCGCGCCTTCGAGGAGCGCATTGCCGCACTGGAAAGCGCCGAGCAGGCGGTGGCCACGGCGACCGGCATGGCCGCGATCATGGCGGTGGTGATGAGCCTGTGCAGCGCCGGCGATCACGTGCTGGTGTCGCAAAGCGTATTTGGTTCGACCATCAGCCTGTTCGAGAAGTACTTCAAGCGCTTTGGCATCGAAGTCGATTACGTGCCCCTGGCCAACTTGTCCGGTTGGGATGCAGCGATCAAGGCCAACACCAAGCTGCTCTTCGTCGAGTCGCCATCCAACCCGCTGGCGGAGCTGGTGGACATCGCTGAGCTGGCGAAAATCGCTCACGCCAAAGGTGCGATGCTGGTAGTCGACAACTGTTTCTGCACCCCGGCCTTGCAGCAGCCGCTGAAAATGGGCGCAGACATCGTCGTGCACTCGGCGACCAAGTTCATCGACGGCCAGGGCCGTTGCATGGGTGGTGTCGTGGCCGGTCGCGGCGAGCAGATGAAAGAGGTGGTGGGTTTCCTGCGTACCGCCGGGCCAACCCTGAGCCCGTTCAACGCCTGGATCTTCCTCAAGGGCCTGGAAACCCTGAACCTGCGGATGAAGGCGCATTGCGCCAACGCCCAGCAACTGGCTGAATGGCTGGAGCAGCAGGACGGCATCGAGAAAGTCCATTACGCCGGCCTCAAGAGCCATCCGCAGCATGAACTGGCCCTGCGTCAGCAGAAGGGTTTCGGCGCGGTTGTCAGTTTCGAGGTCAAGGGCGGCAAAGAGGGCGCCTGGCGCTTTATCGATGCGACGCGCCTGATTTCGATCACTGCCAACCTGGGCGACAGCAAAACCACCATTACGCACCCGAGCACCACCTCCCACGGCCGTCTGGCGCCGCAGGAGCGTGAAGCGGCAGGTATTCGCGACAGTCTGATCCGCGTTGCGGTCGGCCTGGAAGACGTGGCAGACCTGCAAGCCGATCTGGCGCGCGGCCTGGCTGCGCTGTGATCGAGTTGTCCACGCCGTCCACCGGCTCCCATGGCCGCGTAGCGCTGGTGACCGGTGCTGCGCGCGGCATCGGGCTGGGGATCGCCGCCTGGCTGATCAGCGAGGGTTGGCAAGTGGTGCTGACGGACCTGGATCGGGAGCGCGGTTCGAAAGTGGCGAAGGTGCTGGGCGACAATGCCTGGTTCATTGCCATGGATGTGTCCAATGAAGGGCAGGTCGCGCTGGGCGTTGCCGAGGTGCTGGGGCAGTTCGGCCGCCTCGATGCACTGGTGTGCAACGCCGCGGTGGCCGACCCGCACAACATCACTCTGGAAAGCCTCGATCTGGCGTACTGGAATCGTGTGCTGGCGGTGAATCTCAGCGGGCCGATGCTGCTGGCCAAGCATTGTGCGCCTTATCTGCGCGCGCACAGCGGGGCCATCGTCAATCTGGCCTCGACCCGCGCCGGGCAATCGGAACCCGACACCGAGGCTTATGCGGCGAGCAAGGGCGGCCTGTTGGCCCTGACGCATGCCCTGGCCATCAGTCTGGGTCCGGAGATCCGGGTCAATGCCGTCAGCCCTGGCTGGATCGATACCCGGGATCCTTCGGTGCGGCGTGCCGAGCCGTTGACCGAGGCCGACCATGCGCAGCATCCGGCGGGCAGGGTGGGGGCGGTCGAGGATGTGGCGGCGATGGTGGCCTGGCTGTTGTCGAGGAATGCCGGTTTCGTCACGGGGCAGGAATTTGTGGTCGATGGCGGGATGACCAAGAAGATGATCTATAGCGAATAAACCACATCGATCAATTCAGATTGATGTTGAATTGGCTGGCCTCTTCGCGAGCAAGCCCGCTCCCACATTTGGAATGCATTTCCCCTGTGGGAGCGGGCTTGCTCGCGAAAGCAGTCTCACTGCACATACATAATTTTGTCTTTTTTAGAAAAACTTCAATCCTGCTATTGACTTAGGTTCGCTACCTGCGTAAATTTCGCGGCCTCGGAGATGCAAACGGGTGATTAGCTCAGCTGGGAGAGCGTCTGCCTTACAAGCAGAATGTCGGCGGTTCGATCCCGTCATCACCCACCACTTCCGAGATACTTGCGAAAGCAAGAGGTAGGCTGAAATGCCTCCACCGACGCGCAGCGGTAGTTCAGTCGGTTAGAATACCGGCCTGTCACGCCGGGGGTCGCGGGTTCGAGTCCCGTCCGCTGCGCCATATTTTCCGAGTCAGGCACGTCCTGGTTCGAGATTGAAAAGCTACTGAGTTTTCAATCAGACAAGTTACTTGAGCATCTGCTCAAAGCGATACGCAGCGGTAGTTCAGTCGGTTAGAATACCGGCCTGTCACGCCGGGGGTCGCGGGTTCGAGTCCCGTCCGCTGCGCCATATCTGCCCCGAGGCCTGCTGAACGCCTTGGAGCTACGAAGAAAGCCGTTGGCTGACTTCGAGTCGATAGCAAAGACCCTGGTCGAAAGACCGGGGTTTTTTGTTTCTGAAATCTGGATTTCCTTCGCGTCTCTCCTATTCTTCCTCTTAATCCTTTCTGAATGCCTTGGTGTCGGATAAAGCCTGTCGGGCTTTTGATCGCGTCGACTGGCTATCTGGTGGCGTTGGCTACGGTTTCCCGATGCCCACAGCCCTGCGTCAGGCCGTCGCAGTTTTTTTGATTCTTTGGTCAGTTTTTTGTGCCGGGATGTTTGCTGCGAGCGCATAAGCCTATAAACTTAACCTGTCAGTCAGCTTTGCACTTCATTACAGCCCTCCGCGTCGTCAGGTGGGGCTTCTGCAAGACTCGTGATTTCCAGTACATAACCAGAAGGGCGGACCCCATAACCGTCCAGAGGATGATCCATGTCCAACCGTGATATATCCCGGCGCTCGTTCCTTCAGGGCGGGCTGGTAGCGGGTGTGAGCGTGACGCTCACGCCATTGAGCAGCCAGGCGCTGGCCGCCTTGATGGAAAACAGCGTGACCGTGCCGTCCGAGCAGTGGCTTGGCAATAACGGAAAGGCGCGTGCCCGTAACGATGCCTTGTCCAAAGTCTGCGGCAGCAAAGTCTTTGCCCGCGACATCCGCGCCAAGGACATGCCGGGCTGGCCGCAGCAGCAAGGCCACGCCATGCTGCTCAAAACCATCAAGGCCGATCGCATCTACGATGGCTATGACCTGTCGTGGCTGGGCGCCGAGCTGCAGCCTGACCGCATCGTCACCGCCGACGACCTGATCAAGGACGGTATCGTCTTCCCTGAGGAGCACGCCCCGGATCCGCTGTTGCCGGTCGGCAAGGTGCCGATGTTCATCGGTCACCCGGTGGCAATCCTGATCTGGAACGACTTCGAGCGCTTCCGCAAGGCCAAGGCCCAGCTCAAGTTCAATGACAAGGCAATCCGCTACGGCGAGAAAGTACCGTTCTACGAAGGCGACCCCTACGGCAGCTTCCGCTACGTGCGAGTCGGCGGGCCGACTTCGGCAGACGAAGATGAGTTCGCCAGCCTCAAGGACTCGATCCTGTTCCCGATGCTGAAAAACCGTCGGCCGGTGTGGAACTCCCAGCCCAACCTGCACGGCAACCTGACCGAGCGCGGGCTGTTCTACGCTGACCGCATGAAACAGCAGATCGACACTCCGCCAGACAACTGGCTGGTGTTCGACGAACGCTACAAGACCCCATCGATCGAGCCTGCGGCGATGGAGCCGGACAACGGTAACGGCTGGTACGATCCGGCGACCAAGACCCTGCATTTTGTGGTGGCGACCCAGTGCCCACTGGAGGCAGCGACCGAGACCGCGAAGATGATTGCGCCGTCGCGTTTCGGCCTGGCCAACCTGAACATGCACCCGGGCTACACCGTTGGCTACGGTTCCAAGGACCACAACATCTTCGTCTACTACGCAGCCCTGGCGGCGCTGTACGGTGCGGGTGTGCCAGTGCGTCTGGCCAACGACCGCTACGAGCAGTTCCAGAGCGGGATCAAGCGTCACCCGTTCGACATCCGCTACCAGTTGGCGGTGGACAAGACCGACCACAGCTTCAAGATCTTCCGCGCCGATATGAGCGTCGACGGTGGCGGTCGCATCAACTACAGCGCGTCGGTGGCAGCAGTGGGTGCCACGGCGGCGCAGTCGATCTACTACATGCCGCAGAACGATTTGCAGGTCACCGCCTACCATTCGCGCGGCGTTGAAGCCGGTTCGATGCGCGGCTACGGCACCCTGCAGTCCATGGCGTCCACCGAGATGATGGTCGACGAAATCGCCGATCGTCTCGGTGTCGATGCTATCGACCTGCGCCGCAAGAACGCCTTGCGTTCGGGCATGAAAAACACCCAGGGCGCGATCCCGGCGGGTGCCTTGCGCCTGCACGAGATTCTCGACAAGGCGGCGGTCCACGACACCTGGAAAAACCGCGCCGCGATCAAGAAGCAGCGCGAAGCAGCCGATCCCGACAACTGGTACGGCATTGGTTTCGCCATTTGCCAGAAAGACTTCGGCACCGGTTCCGAAGCGCCGATGGCCAGCATCGAATTCACTGCCGAGGGTCGCATCAACCTGCGCCACATCGGCATTGAAATCGGCACCGGCATGTCCACTTCCCAAGCGATGGTAGTGGCCGACTTCCTCGGCAGCCCGGCGCACGAAGTGAAAACCGGCGAAACCGAATGGAAAGAGATGCAGCTGATTACCAGCGGCAACCCTTACATCATGAGTCAGGCCGAGCAGGACAACTTCCTGCGCAACCCGCGCTGGGTCGGCAAAGTGGCCTCAGCCTCCTCGGCGACCAACTCCGCGTACTACTTCAGCCACGCCACCCGTGAAGCGGCGCGCGTGCTGTTCAACCACGGCCTGTGGCCGGCGGCGCTGGAAATCTGGCGACAGGGCCCGTTCGGCGGCCAGGCCAACCCTTACGTGGTGCGTCGCGAAGATGCCCATTGGGTCGACGGCAAGCTCACTGCCAACGGCATGGAGCCCCTGGCCTTTGAAGTACTGGCCAAGCGCGCCCACGAACGTGGCCTGGTGACTGGTGCCACCGTGCACGGCTTCAACCGCTGGAGCTGGGCCGAGGCCGAGTTCAGCATCGACGGCGTGCGCGAGCGTTTGCCGCTCGACGGTCTTGCCGTCAAGTACGGCGACGGTGCACCGAAGGCGAAAAAGGCGCAGATGACCAGCGCCGGTTTCCACCTGCTCGATCGGCAGAACATCGCCTATCCGGCGACCCAGTTGAACAACGCGGCGGTAACTTACTACAGCCCGGTTGCGACGCTGGTGGAAGTGAAGGTCAACAAGGGCTCGAACGAAGTGTCGGTGCTCAACCACCATTCGTGGGTCGAGTGCGGTCGGGTGCTGGTGGAAGAACTGGTCAAGGGCCAGCTCGAAGGCGGCATCGCCATGGGCATCGGTCATGCGCTGATGGAGGAAATGCCGTTGTACGAAGGCGGGCCAGGGGAGGGTGACTGGAACTTCAACCGTTACCGTCTGCCAATGGCGCGGCACGTGGCTGTCTGGAAACAGACCGCAGAAATCCTGCCGCCACTGTCGCCAAGCGATCCGTCCAAGGGCATCGCCGAGGTGGTGATGATCCCGGTGGTCGGTGCCATTGGTAACGCCGTGGCGCATGCCATCGGTAAACGTGTCCGCGACCTGCCTATCACTTCTGCACGCATCAAGGAGGCCCTCAATGGCTAACCGTCCGCTTCAACTGACCCTCAATGGTCAAACCGTCGGCCCGGTGGACATCCCTGATGACCTGCCGATGATCGACTATCTGCACGAATACAAGAACCTCACCGGTTCGCGCCTGGGCTGCGGCCAGGGCATCTGCCACGCTTGTGTGGTGATCGTCGATAACCCGGACGGCACCAGCGAAGAAGTGCGTACCTGCATCACCGGTGCGCATTATTTCGAAGGAAAGAAGGTGCGAACCATCGAAGGTCATGCGACCCGCGATGAGCAGGGCAAGGTCACTGAGCTGAACCCGATCCAGCAGCGCTTCGTCGATGAGTTCGCCTTCCAGTGCAGCTACTGCGCACCGGGCTTCGTCAACGCCGCGACCGTGTTGGTGGAAAAGCTGCAGCGTCAGCCGATCGTCAAAAGCCAGCTGGAAAAAGTCATCGAGGACAGCCTCGGCCATCACATCTGCCGTTGCACCGGGTATGTGCGCTACTACAGCGCGACCCGCAACGTGTTGACCGATCTCGGCCTGGTCAAGGAGGGTTGAGCATGAAGCATCTACTTACCCGCCTTGCGCTGGCGGTCGGCCTGGCTGCGCCGGTTTTTCTGGCTCACGCCGAAGATCAGGTCAAGCGCGGCGAATACCTGGCCCGCGCCGCTGACTGCATGGCCTGCCACACCGCGCCGGGTGGCGCTCCGTACGCAGGCGGCCTGCCGATCGTCTCGCCGTTCGGCACCATCTATGGCACCAACATCACGCCAAGCAAAGAGCACGGCATCGGCCTGTACAGCGATGAAGAGTTCTTTGCCGCGCTGACCGAAGGCAAGCGTCGCGACGGCGCGAACCTGTACCCGGCGATGCCCTACACCTCGTATCACCTGATGCCCCGTGAAGACTCTGACGCCATTCATGCCTACCTGAAAACCGTCGAGCCGATCGAGCGCGCCGCGCCGGTCACCAGCCTGAGCTTTCCGTTCAACGTGCGTCTGGGCCTGATGGGCTGGAACATGATGTACGGCAAGGACGTGAAGCTGGAGCCGGCCCAAGGCAAGAGCGAAGCCTGGAAGCGCGGCCAGTACATGGTCGACGTGCTCGGTCACTGTGGTGAGTGCCACACCCCGCGCGGCCTGCCTGGTGCAATGCAACAGGACAAGCGCATGACCGGCGGTATCCTCAATGGCTACCTGGCCCCGAGCCTGCTGGCCACTGACCTGGCTGCCCGCGGCTGGAACCATCAGGACCTGAGCTCGTTCCTCAAGCACGGCATGAGCGCCCAGGGCACGATGTTCAACGAGATGTTCCCGGTGTTCCACAACAGCACCCAGGGCCTCAGTGATCCGGATCTGGCCGCCATGGCCACCTTCCTGCTCGGCGACCAGCCACCGGCGGCGAAAGTGCTCACCGAGGTGCCATTGGACAAGTTGAGCGCAAGTGCCCGGCGCGGCCGTCAGGAATATTTGAACGTCTGCGCCGGCTGTCACGCCGAGGGTGGCGAAGGCAAACCGCACATCGCCGTGGCCATGCGTGGCAACACCACGTTGCGCCTGGAAGATCCGCGTAACCTGGTGCGGGTGATCGAAGACGGTATCGGCGAGCAGAAATTCTCCGGTTTCGAGCACATGCAGCCGATGCCTGGGTTCGCCGACAAGCTCAGTGCCGAACAACTGACTGATCTGCTCAATTACCTGCGTCAGGGGTGGGGTGGTCAGCCGGGTGATCTGGCGGTCAACGACGTGCAGAAGTTGCAGGCCGAAGCGCCGGCGACCGAGCACAAGGCGCACTGACATGCAGCATCTCGATCTGCAGGTGGTGCGTCGGGCGCTGGAGTGGTCGACGGCCGGCCAGCGCATCTGGCTCTGTACGGTGCTTGCCACCTACGGCTCGGCGCCGCGCGCGCCGGGCTCGTTGCTGGCGGTGAACGTTGCTGGCCAGTGGATCGGCTCGCTGTCCGGCGGCTGCGTGGAGGAAGACTTTCTCGAGCGGGTCGCCGAAGGTGCATTTGAGGATGCTGTCAGTGTCGTTCGTTATGGCGAAGGCGAAGATCCGCGCTCCCGGGTCAGTCTGCCCTGTGGCGGCGTGCTCGATGTGCTGGTGGAGAAGCTTGAGGCTGATTGCGAGGCGCAGGCGCATCTGCGGGAGTTGGAGTCGGCTTTGTTGGGCCGGCGCCGGCTGATTCGTGAAGTCGATCTGGCCAGCGGTGCGCGCAGTCTGTTCGATGATCGCGAGCAGGGTGTGCGCATCGAGCGTGAAATCGACCGGGTTCGAGTGCGTGTCGGGGCTGCCCAGCGCTTGCTGCTGGCCGGGTACTCCAGCGTCGCTCAGGCTTGCGCCGAGTTTGCCGTGGGCCTGGGCTTCGAAGTGATTCTGTGCGATCCACGGGACGAGGTGCTCGAAGGTGTCGTGCTGGAGAGCGTAGAGATTCGACGTCAGTTACCGTCGGTGTTCATCGCCGATGGTGGCTGCCACAGCGACACGGCGGTCGTGGCGCTGACCCATGACCCGCGTATCGATGACCTGGCGATGATGGAAGCAGTGCGCACTGATGCGTTCTACATCGGTGTGATGGGGTCCATCCAGACGTCGCACAAACGCTTCGAACGGCTGCGGCGCATTGGCGGTTTGGGGGATGCGGAGCTGGCGCGGATTCATGCGCCGATCGGGCTGAACCTGGGCAGCAAGACCCCGGCGGAGATTGCGCTGGCAGTGCTGGCGGACATCCTGCGGATTCGTAGCGGCATCCCTCGGGATCGGCTGTAAGATCAAAAGCTCCAAAACAAAAGGCCTGCATCGTTGCAGGCCTTTTTGTTTTTCCGGCTCAGTACCCGAACTTGTCCCGCAACCCGTAATACCAGGCACCCAATGCCGCAAACGGCGTGCGCAGCAATTGTCCGCCGGGGAACGGGTAATGGGGCAGGTCGGCAAAGGCGTCAAAACGCTCGGCCTGGCCGCGCAGTGCTTCGGCCAGCACCTTGCCTGCCAGATGCGTGTAGGTCACGCCATGGCCGCTGCAGCCCTGGGAGTAGTAGATGTTGTCGCCCAGGCGACCGACCTGAGGCAGGCGCGACAGCGTCAGCAGGAAGTTGCCGGTCCAGGCGTAATCGATCTTCACGTCCTTGAGCTGCGGGAAGGCCTTGAGCATCTTCGGCCGGATAATCGCCTCGATGTTCGCCGGATCCCGCGCGCCGTACACCACGCCACCTCCGAAGATCAGGCGCTTGTCACCGCTCAGGCGGTAGTAGTCGAGCAGGTAGTTACAGTCCTCGACGCAGTAGTCCTGAGGCAGCAGGTTCCTGGCCAACTCCTCGCCCAAAGGTTCAGTGGTGATCACCTGAGTGCCACAGGGCATCGACTTGGCGGCCAGCTCCGGCACCAGATTGCCCAGATAAGCGTTGCCCGCGACGATGATGAACTTCGCTCTGACCTTGCCTTGTGGCGTATGCACCACCGGGTTCGCACCGCGCTCGATGCGCACCGCAGGCGATTGCTCATAGATGGTGCCACCCAGGGACTCCACCGCCGCAGCTTCACCCAGAGCCAGGTTGAGCGGATGAATATGCCCGCCGCTCATGTCGAGCATCCCGCCGACGTACTGATCGCAGGCCACCACCTCGCGGATGCGGCGTTGATCCATCAACTCCAGTTGGGTGTGGCCGTAGCGCTCCCACAGGCGCTTCTGGGACTCCAGATGGCCCATCTGCTTGCTGGTCATCGCGGCGAACACGCCACCGTCCTTCAGATCGCACTGAATGTTGTATCGGGCGACCCGCTCACGAATGATCTGCCCACCCTCGAACGCCATCTGCCCCAGCAACTGGGCCTGCTTGGGGCCGACACTGCGCTCGATCACATCGATATCGCGGCTGTAGCTGTTGACGATCTGCCCGCCATTGCGCCCCGACGCCCCGAAACCAACCCTGGCGGCCTCGAGCACGGTTACCTTGAAACCGTTTTCCAGCAGGAACAGGGCAGAGGACAACCCCGTGTAACCGGCACCGATCACACAGACATCAGTCTCGACATCATCCTGCAGCGCCGGGCGCGGGGGGACAGCATTGGCCGATGCGGCGTAGTAGGACTCTGGGTAGGGGGTGTTCGCCATCCTGCAGCCTCTGTTTAATATATTTTACGAGTGTGATGATCCTACCCGAGTTAAAAATTGCCCGCCAGCCACCCGTAAAATCTTCGTTGCAAGCGAAAAATTAAATATTTTGCATATTCATAGGGTTAGCGCGAAAAAAGGTGTTGACACCCCTCCGGAATTCCGTAGAATGCCGCCTCACAGCAGGCACGTAGCTCAGTTGGTTAGAGCACCACCTTGACATGGTGGGGGTCGTTGGTTCGAGTCCAATCGCGCCTACCAAACAAAATCCGCTCTGCTGGGCGGTCTAGAAGGGCTCACCGAAAGGTGGGCCCTTTTTTGTTGTCTTGGATTTCATCAGAACGTTCACAAAATATAGGCTTCGTTCACACTGGGCAATGTGAACGATTATCTCGTGGAGGATTTAGATGTGCCGCAAGCAGCTTTACTTGTGCCTGCGGCAACTGCTGAGAGGGGTTGTAGCTGATGCGTGAAGCTTGTTTGAGTGTGCAGGGTCACTCGATTGCAGGTGGCTGAGAGTCATTGCCAAGCATTGGAAGATCGCTGCCACTTGGTAGCTCTTCTGCCCGAGCTTGAGCATTCCATGCAATTCCAGCCAGCTCTCTCATTCGGTCAACAAGCGGTTTGGCATCCTTTCCAAGCTTTCCGAGCATCACGCCAGCTTCGCCTACAAACGAATAAAATCTGCCGAGGTCGGAAATCTTTTTGTGCATTTCTCTCTGCATTTCTTCAAGCCGCTTCAGAAGGCGCTGCTTATGATCCGCATCCAGCTCCGTGTTGGCCGAAATCATTTCTCGTAATTCATTCAGTAGCTGCTGAATTCGCTTAAGGTCGCCGTCTGTGAATTCATAGCCGAAGGCATCATTGATCGTAAGTGAAAAATGTTTCTTGAGTTGTTCGAACTTGCGTTTTTTTGTAAGGCTTCGATGATTTGATTCAAGCTGTTCTTTGACATCGTTCATAAAGCGAGACAGATATCCACAGCTATGTGGAAATGCGGCGTTGATATCTGGCTCGCTAGCAATGTATTCGATTCGCTTTGCGTCATGCAGAGTGCTTATTAGCCCGTAAATTTCGAAAAGCAGCTCCTCGTCATCTGGCTGCCATGCTGAGTCAGGCTCTAGTGATGATTCGACAAACTCACAAGCTGCAATGGCTCCCGCTAACGGATCATCTCGCACTTGATCCAAGATTTCCTGTGGTATCCGCATGCTCCGCCCTTACTCTTTCGATGTGTGTTGTGGTGGTGAGTTATATAGCCACAGATATCAGAAGCATTGCCAGTATTGCCTAGCCTCGTTCATAAGGTGCGTCTCCTAGAGGCAGCTATAAGAAACGGTGTGGCCTCGAATCCCTTCCTCTGCATCAGTCAGCAGGAAATGCACGATGGCATCCCTCCCGGCTGAGTCGCAATCTCGTAGGCTGTCATACGGACGACTGAGCAGGGTATCCGCCACATTAGTACCGAATCAGGTGTATGCCATTCTTGGCCCAGTCGGATTGAAATGTATTCTCGGGCCGCTCTGGTAGTGCTGTTCCATCTTGTTCAACACACCGAAAATCCATCACGGCCAACATTCTGCCTTTCGGCCCGGGAGGTTGGTTGATGGCGGCGAATGCAGCAGCGCCTTGGCGTTGGATTGCTTCAGAAACGCAAGCTTCCACTGATGTATAAGGCTTTGGGTCTACCATTGGCGGAAGGCATCCCGTGTCATCAGACTTGCCGGGAACAACGCTATTGGTACACATCCAAAGAAATAAAATTACCTTCAACTATTTTGCTCCATGCCGGGTTTGCGTTTTGATCACTGTGCCATCATCAGTATGGGCAGTAAATGGATAGCCGTAGTGAGAAGTCCTGAGCGCCTAGGGCGAACGTGTGACGTGATGGCACTGGTGATGGCTAGTTGATAAGCTCGCAGCTCAGCGGATATAGGGGGGGCGGCTAGATGCCTAAGTTGAAAATGCTGTTGGGCGGGATCACGTTGGCATGCGTTGCGGGCTGTACTGGCGCTCAGATGGTGTCCTCACCTGACTCGGGAGCAGCATATGCACCAGTCAACGAGGGCGCTCGGTTGGGGGTGATCAAGTACCTCAACGATGGGGCAGATATCGTTCGCAAAATGCGTCGAGAAGATGCTTACAAGCAGATGCACACTGCCTGCAAGGGACGATATAGGATTGAGGGTGAAGGGAATAACCCTGAAGGCGGGGCGGCCTTCACTTCGGGGAGTGGCACCTATTGGGCACAGTCCAACTACTGGTACATCCAGTTTTCCTGCATCTAATACAAACGCCATCTGGGAGTAACGAATGAAAGCATGGATGGCGGTGTTAGCACTTGTGGGGGAGCCTAGGTCCTAGGCGAACTGCTGCGATAGGGCGGTACTGGAGGAGGGGTGGCGGCTGACTTTTTAGCCGCCGTATTGCTCAGGCTTGCGACTGCTTGACTGCAATGTCCCGGATGGTCTGGATATTCTGGTGGATTGCTGAGAGGACAAACCACACACCAGAGCCTAGGCACCCAACGGCGAAGCCAATCAAGGCGCCGATGTACTCGTAGTTGCCCTTCATTGCAAAATATCCCACAACTGTTGCCACGATGATCCCTATCCAAGCGAAGAAATTCACTACGGTGATCACGATGTCTTTCATTGTCTTTGCTTCCTGCGTGGTTTGAGTTGTTGTCACTTTGCCATCATTGATATGGGCGGTAAACGCTTGGAGAGAATTACTCTGACCATCAAGAGTGGCTATCGAACAACGGTCGCATCTTGACCGCTGAAAGGAAGGAAGCACCCGCCAGCCGTCTTCATCAGGAAACGCACCTTGAGCTGGCTTCCTTTTGAGAGATCATACCCGGCCTGCTTGTCTGCGAAATCGACCTGTAGGTCTTGAGTCCCTACGCCATCCACATTCAATGAAGCCTCGTCAGACTCCAGCAGAGCAATCTCGCCTTTCCATGTCATCCAGTGGTTTTTGTATTTAGCATTGAAGATATCGTCTTTTTTCTGATCGCTGTAGGTGCTTTTGCACCCTATGTCCGCGTTCACTTGATTGTAGGTTGCTGTGCTTTCGGGGTGCTCGGTGACGGGAGTAGAAGCTGTATAGGTGCTCGCGGTCGAGTTTGTAGGTTTGGTTGGTTCGTTGATCACACCTTTAATAACGATGTAGGCGATGCCGACCGCGAGGACGATTCCGATGGTTCTTTTAGGTGACAAGATTTGATCCTTGATGGTGGGGAAGATGCCATATGGTGGCAGGGTGATCTGACGAGTGTCCAGACATCGGGCGGACCCATTCCCCGTTGAATTTCCAAAATCCGTATTTTTCGGGATAGCACTTCTGATTCAGTTTCAGGCATTCCAGCTAGAAAATAAGACAGGGCGTTCCTGTGCGAACTACCCAGCCGCCCAAATTTTTATGGGCACTTTTTAGGAAGAGGGGGGTGGGGTCATCATGAAAACGGTCGGCGTGGCCCAGGCACTTAGCACAACACGACTAGGCCAAATGGAAACTCGACAAATCTCAAAATAAATTGGTCGGCTCTGAAGCTACTACAGCCTCAGAACGAGACGTTGAAAGCCAGCATCAGGCGACGTACTGCCGTAGGTGTGAACTCGCTACCACGAGCGGTATGCAAGCTCATGGAGGGCGTTAGATATCTATGCTGTCCTTGTTCCAATGGCGTTTGATAGTGGCAATGCCCATACCCAGCTCCGCTGCTGCCTGAGCCTGTGTCATGTCCTTTGATTTGAGTCGTTGTACTGCTGCTGTGGTGTTGAGTGCTTCAGGGCGTCCAAGCTTCTTGCCTTCACTCTTTGCACGTGCCAACCCAGCTTGTGTACGCTCGATCAGCAGGTCACGTTCGAACTCAGCTACAGCCCCTAGCACTTGCATGGTCATCTTGCCTGCTGCTGATGTTAGGTCTACGCCGCCAAGGGCGAGGCAGTGAACGCGGATGCCATTAGTAGCCAGATGCTCAACGGTCTGGCGTACATCCATGGCATTGCGGCCAAGGCGGTCTAGTTTGGTGACGATCAGCACGTCTCCAGACTCCATCCTTTCCAGAAGCTTCTGGAAGCCGGGGCGCTCGTTAGCAGCCACGCTACCTGAGATTGTCTCTTCCACTACACGCTTAGCCTGTACATCGAACCCAGCAGATTTGACTTCCTGCACTTGGTTCTCTGTGAACTGGGTGGAGGTGCTAACGCGGCAGTAGAGGAAGGTACGGGACATGGCGGGCGGCTCCTTGATGGGGATCATTAAACGTGGTATCACTGTATCAAGGTATCAAAAAATATCAATGCCTATATTTATGATGCTGTATTCCGTCCGTCTGGAAGGTATCGTTTAACGACCGTTTGATGACTCGCTGTTATCATCGTCATGAAAATGCATTGGCGTACAGGGAGTAGGGAATGGGTATTGGTCTTGAAACGCTTCGACCAACTGGCAAGTGGATGATCATTGACTGTGTTCAGAGTGCAGGGATAGACGTTAATGAATGGAGCTTCAGGAAGACGGATGGCCGACCAGTAACCCTGCCTCAATCAAATGGTGGCTACTGTTATGAATGGTCTTTTCGAAGCGCCGACAGAAATATCCTGCTGTTGTGTGTTTGGTGGGAAGGATTGCATGTCGACAGTGAAGGGCGTATTTGCTTTTCAGAAAATCTGAGAGCATATGCCGATACCTTGATCCAGCAGCTTGAAAAAGACCCCAAGAATCGAAATCGAACGATCAAAGACCCACGGATCAATCGTGCGCAGCATTTCAGCACGACAGTCCAGCTAGCCTACATGAACACCACTCCTGTTCGGGTAGTAATCGTGACAGGACCTGTTCGTGAGCGTGAGACGGAAGATGAACGAGCAAAGCATGATCGAGCGACTGGGCGCCAACTGGATGATCAGTCGTGGTTCGTAGAGTCGTTCGAAGAGGAGACAGGGGCGTTCACGCTGGTTCGTGGTAATTCTGCTCCACTGGGTGTTGTTGCTGAAACGGCTGGAGTTGATGAAACTCCCATGCAGTTGGAAGTTGGAGTGGTGAAAGATGCTTCGGTAGTAGATCAATTTACTACTGATGAGCGGCCTGCTACATATACCTATAATGGTGTGCAACGGTATCGCGATCCAAGCGTTCGTCGTCGGGTGTTGGAGCGTTCAGGGGGTGTCTGCGAGCTAACAGGGGTTCCCGGCTTCTTTATGAGCAACGGCGGAATCTATCTAGAAACGCATCACATCATTCCTCTTTCAGAGGGTGGCCTTGATACGGTTGAGAATGTCATCGCCCTAACTGCGGATGCTCATCGTCAAGCCCATTTCGGTGTTGGTTGGGTCGAGCTACGAGTTCGCTGCTTAGAGATCGTTGCCGCTCGAATCCGAACAGTTCAACTGGTGCCAAAGGACAGGCTCTCGTACCAAAAATCACCGGGATGGCTGGACGTGATTTCAGGCAATAAGCCATAGGCTGTAGCAGTTGCACACCCAAAGCATCAGCTTTGAGCGGGATACCACTTCAGGTCTGCTGGCTGGATGCACCGAAGCGTGAGCTTCCAAGGGGCTCCGCTGTGGCGTGACCGCCGACACCTCCTTCGGATGTACTCCAGTAATTAATTAAATTTACACAAATCCAGCTCTTCGCTTGTGATCTTGTTTGTCGGTGCGGAAATGAATACGTCCGTATTCGGCAGTGCCCGGTTAGCGGATGCTGACAGTTATTGCACGTCACCTTCGGTGGAGCAGATCAAGAGCAAGAGCTTGGGTGTGTGTTGATTTCATTTAATTTACTGGTGTACTGATCCGGGATCGGGACGATGCAGAAACGCTCGTACTGGTGCAGATTCACTCGCGTGTAACTGTGAGCTTCCCGTCCGGTGTCCGACCCTATACATATGGTGGGCGTGAGCCGGACAGGTAACTCCGTGTTAGGTCGCTTATCCCAGCCACCCCTGAGACTCGACATATTCCAGAAACGGGTCATTGTTCGAAGGTTCTGGGAAGTATTCGTCTCGTGCGTCTGGAACTTTTGGACAGCTCATGTCAGGAACGCCATCCAATGAGTTCGTCACGGCAGTCGTTCGCACAAGTAGTTTGGCGACTGGTTCCGCACCAAGCGCGCTAACGATCTTCAGAATATGCTTTCGAGCAGCAAATGCCTGTTTGCGTTGTGCCAAGTCGGCATCTTCACTGTCTTCTGTCGCATGAGCACCATGGAGCTCCATGAACTGATTGATGCACTCATCTATCCTGCACATCAAATTGAGTGCAGATTCTTCGAGGAAGAGGCGACTTCCAGTTGGCGCCGCTTCATCTACCCAGTCCATTACGAAGATGACGTTTGAGTCGTCCTTGGACGCACGCTGTCGCACCCTTTCTTTGACTCGTTTGACCACATCTGCGTCGAAACTGCTGTAGTAACGCCCTTCAGCAGTATCCCATTTACAACCGTACTCTTGATGCAAGATGCCACGAAGCTCGTAGTCTTTGATTCCTTGGGAGCGAGTCGCGAGGTCATAAATTCGACTCACGGACTTATCAAAGGGTGTAGAAATCCCCATTGGTACATCTTTAGTCAGGGCTTTGACTCTGCGTTCAGGGAGTCCTGTGGCTTGCACAATTTTGGCAATGGATAGACCGCCCCGTCGTAGCTGTACGACTTGCTCTTCGATCGTCGGTGCATCAAGGGTGTGGCCAGAGTCCGATTTTGTTGGGGGCGGTGCGACTCCAGCTCCAGTAGCCAACTCGTCATTGGCTGAGGTGGGGATCAAATTCAGAACAAATGTGTGTGGCATGGATGGTTCTCCTGTCTTCAAGTTCATTTCATAGGCGTGTGCCTCGTTAGTAGTGGTTACCGCAGGCGTGTGCCTTCGGTGGTACTTGGGGGTAAATCAGTCCCGGATGTGGCGGGAACAGGTTCGTAGTCGATTGATCACACGTGCATCAAGTTTTGATTCGTAGCTATCTGCCAACTGATTGCAGTACGCCTGATGGGCCGACTGGTAAGCTTTGAAGGCTTCCGTAATGTCTGTGAACGTCCCTAGTTCGACTCGTTTTCCGAACATCGAAAGGGTAGACACGACACCCATACCGCCTGACCTTTCCGACACTCCAAGAGGCAGCTTCCCGCGACGACTCCGAGTGTTCCTGAAAATCTGGTTGATCAGCTTCGGAACGACCGAGCAATGCTCTGGTGAGTACGCGGAGTTCAGTTGATCCAGAATGTCTTTGTCCAACTCTGCGTCGGGCTCGAACGCATAGGGTTGCACGGAATACCAAGCTGCAAATTCTTGATAGTCCCACCACTTTCTACAGACGCTGCAATCTTCATAAGCGGGGCTCTTCTTGGGGCCGTAAGCTCGCCGCATCATGTTGTGCCACGCTGTGTATGGCGTTCCCTTCCCTGTTTTGAAGTGGGGCATTCCCATGGCCTTACGGCGGCGCCCAGAGTTGTAGCCAAAGCCGTAGGTCAGCGACTCATCCAATGGGGGAGCGAATAGCGGTATCTCTTCCCCGAGACTGTAGTCAAGGTGGATTCCAGCCACACAAGGGGCCACGAGGATAGTTTTGGTGATGTCGATGATGCTGTGTTGTTGCATGTTGTTACCTCCGTTCAGTTGAAAAATGGGCAATAAAAAACCGACACATTGGTCGGCATCGGGCTCGTCATTCTTCTCGCTACGGAGGAGTGGGGACTCAGCTATTCGATGTCGTCGACCTCAACGTTGGTGTTGCTTGGATTGCGTTTGTCATGGTGCTTCTCTTGGTTTGCTATGACCGTCGGGTGGTGGTCAGCCAAAATTCAGGCGTTAAAAAACCTCCTGCGATTTCTGGGCGATTTGTTCGCACCGTGGTCGCGTGGAGGTTTCTAAATTGTCTGTCTGCTCACTGAAGCAGATGGTCATCATCTCATGAGATCGACCGCCTGTCAATATGTGGTTGCGATAATAGTTTGGATGTGCGTTTGATTTTACTCGAAGCACTGATCATTTTTAGCCCTATTTCGGCGTGCCATTTTGCATAAACCAGTTTCCATCGGAGAGAAAGCGCCCCGCTTAGTCCAGACAGCCATGTAAGCCCGTAAACACTGGACTGAGTGACAGTTGTTCCTCAGAACATGACGAATCCAGTGCAGGTTATGCTCGGGTTTATCGATGGTTTCTAACGGGTTTTCAGGGCCGCCAACCTTTCAGTTAATCGAGGCTGGCGGCCCATCCGATTGGTCAATCAATAAGATGCAGAACATCCCTGACATTCAAATGGGAATACCGGGCAACGGATCGTGTATCCCGGTGGCCTGAGACGATCATGATCTGTGCGTTGTTGAAGCCCTTCTTGGCGACATTGGTGATTCTGGTGTGCCTGAGCTGGTGCAGCCGGACACTACTGTCTAAGCCAGCCTTGACTCGTGCCAATCGCACTGCCTGAGATACGGCATGTGGAGTGACTGGGAAAATCAGGTTGCTCGGGTGACGTTCTACGGTGGCGCACAATTGGGCGATTTGAAGAATTTCCACTGCTCGGTGGGTGAGGGGAACTGACCGTGTACCGTTCTTTCCATCGATCACATCGGCAATTCGATCCTTGAGGTGCAGGCAGTCTTTGGTCAGCTTCAGGATTTCAGAGCGTCGCATGGCAGTCTCATATGCCAGTTCGACAATGGGTTTCATGATGGGTGACAGCTTCGTCAGTAACCGCTCAAGCTCGCTTGCACTAATCACCTTGTCTGAAGACCGATCAGGTTTGGGGAGTGCGATATCAGCTACAGGGTTGTGAATGTCGATCAGCAAGCCGCGTTTTGCGAATCGGTAGAACCGCGACATGAAGGCGAGTTGAATTCTGCATGTGGCTGGCTTCACCTTATTCAATCGCATGATCTTGAAGTCGTTGATCATCTGCGGCGTGATTTCGTGAATGGGCTGCGTGAAGTGTCTGCCCAGATGCTCCACGACTTTCAGTGCGTGATCGTAGCTGCCTTTCCCCTTGAGCATGGCTTCGCAGTAGGTCATGCCCAGCGTATAAATGGTGTGGTGCTTGCGATCCATCGTCACGGCTTCGAGCTGGTTCGCCCATGACTCTGCTTCAGCTTTGTTGCTGAAAGTTTTCGACTGGGGAGGTTTGCCCTTTATCCGTACCTGAGCATTCCAGTTGCCGGACGGAAGTAAGCGGAAATTGGCCATTTTAGACGCCTCATAATGTGAGTGGGCGTTCTGTGAAATCCTTGAGCACCAAGGCTTGCAGCTTGCTCAAGCAGACATTGACATGGTGGGGGTCGTTGGTTCGAGTCCAATCGCGCCTACCAAACAAAATCCGCTCTGCTGGGCGGTCTGGAAGGGCTCACCGAAAGGTGGGCCCTTTTTTGTTGTCTTGGATTTGCAAAACTTTTGCAAAATCCCCACCTCTTATGCAGGAGCTCGTAGTTTTAGTGCGGTGTAGATTGCATCAGTGATTCGCCTATGTTGAGTTGAACAAAGCCGAATTTATCTACATAATAACTATGTCACTGGTTCAAGGCTGGCTTCTCTAAAGGGGCTGGCAGCGCTGATAAGGTCTTTCCAGGCCAGAATCCGCACCGGTTGAGGTCGCTAGCAGCGGACCGAGCTACCCCTGATAGGGTTGGCACATTTTTCAAAGGTGAGACGTCATGTCTAAAGCCAACATTGTGTCCTTTGCAGAAAAAAAGGCAGAGCTTCAAAGCAAAGCCGATTTTCTAGATTTTCTTGCCGATGACATCAAGAGTCAGCCTGATAGCATCAAGCCCATTCCTACTGGGCTTCTGAGCCGGATCCAGGCTCTGCGCACGAAGGCTGAACAAAGTCGTCGTAGCGAGCTTCTGGAAGGCTAAAATTACGTGACGGAAAGCACGCTGAACATCGTAAACGGGTGGGCATTATATGCCCACCCGTTTTTCTTGGAGCGCCTTGAAACGCTTACCGCAGAGGTCGAGAGAGCTGCTGCGAAAAACCCTGATGGTTTTCACCACCACCCGTCCTACAAGCTGCTTGATGCCGTGACCGAAAATATTCTGGTCAACGTGCCAGCTAACCCGGCACATCCCAATTACCGTCAAGGTACAACTTTGGGAAAAACCAACAAGCATTGGCTTCGCGTTAAAAAGCAAGGGATGGCTCCCCGATACCGTCTTTTCTTCCAGTTTCGCTCTGACGCCCCCAAAACCATCATCTATGTTTGGTTGAATGACGAATCTACACTGCGAAAAGCTGGTGACAAAAGTGATGTCTACGCGGTCTTCGCTGCGATGGTTAAAGGGGGCAAGGTGCCAAGCGAATTTGCAGAGCTTTTGGCCGCAAGTAATTCCTACGATGTTCCTACCGAGATCACAGGGGCAGAAGAGGAGAAGCTTATTTCGTTAAAAGAGTAGATCGGCGCCTACCTCCCGGTACTCGATTTCCTTTTAGTTGCGCCCCTCGTGACAGTGCTTCGTCGTTTTTCGTCCGCTTCCCAGGGTGAAGTCGCGTGATCGAGAACTCATGGCCGCACCTCATGTGTCTCTACTAAGTAAGCTCAAATCGCTCCAGAGCATAATCCTTACCCGCCACGGTAAGTGAAAATGTGGTGGCGCCGAACGTCCCCCGTGTCGCACTTCGCTTCACTAGGCGTTTAGCTTCAAGTTGCTTTAGACCGACTTCAACTTCCAGTGTGCTGATTGAGACAAGTTTGCAGACTGAGTCCAGACTTGCAATTTTCCGGTAGTTCGCATGGTAGGCCAGAACTTCCATCAGTAGCGTTTGGTTCTCTGTCAGTTGCGGAAACTGCGGGTTGTTCTTTTTGTAAACCTTGCGCTCTATCTCATGCAGCTCACCGCCAGCCCCGTCAGGGCTGCGGGTGTAGTAAATCGCAACAGACAGAGTGCCGATCAAAGTCGCGATAATCAGCATCAGCGACCAATTCGGCATTGGCGTTTCCAGCAAAAGCCAATCCCCGGCACGTAGCAGCCAGCCCTTGGTGTCTGCCAGCAATGGCATGTTGAAGTAAGTGTCGAGCAGCGTTGTGACTACCCAGGCCACAAGGATGCCTGCGGCCAGGCAGGCCATAACCTTGAAAGTGAGTGGGAGTCGCTTGCCTTCTGCTGCCATGCTGCTTTTCTCTGGTTTGGGAAACAGCTGTTACCAGCATAGCAGTGGAAAAGTGACGCTCTGCAAGTGGCGTCGGGCAAAGGCTTATGTGCAGAAAGAGGGCAGCCGGTGACCGTGTCTGAAGGGCGCCTTTGAGATGCCATCCCTACACGGTCAGCGGTTATGTGACGTGCCGATCAGTTCGTGGCTCGCTGTGTAAAAGTCAGAGCGAGTAACCGGCCACCTGGCTGTTGTGGGAGTCCTGCACTCCAGCGATGAGGTGCAGTGGAATATTGGGTTGCGTTTCCATTGTCGGTACTTCGAAGCCGACAATCTGGATGTGTCGCTCGCTCGGTACCGTCGACTCTGCAGCCTTTTCCATGGCCATTCTCGCGTGATTCATTGCGATTTCATTGAGCGTTGACACGTTACATCTCCTGGTGACTGGCCGAGCGTATCGCTGGAAGTCCTTAAGCGTTGATTGAATGATTGCCGCGTCAGAATTATGTCGTTCCGGGCAGCTACAGGCCACAAGTGCAATCCGTACGCCATGATGCAGGCCTGTTGAGTGCTGCGCTGCCCCAGGCGACGAGTGGTGTGTGCCGGGCTCTTCAAGCGCCGTTGGTGCGTGGCGGTTTTCTGGCTCCGTCGATAAAGGTCGACCAAAGGCGCCGATGCAGCCCGTCACTTCATGGGCTACTACTGACAGGTTGATTCAACTTCGTCCTGAAAGGAGTTTCTCGATGCTGACTCACTGGATGCTTGCGGCGGGCCATCTTCTGGCGCTGGTGGTGGGGTTCTGGGCGGTGCTGGCGCGAGGCACGGCTTTTCGACGATTGGCCGATGGGGTCGGGGAGGCACGCAGCGTATTGATCGCGGACAACCTTTGGGGGATCTGCGCCGTCGTCCTGTTACTGAGTGGCGGGATGCGGGCCTTCGGCGGGTATGAAAAAGGCGCGGACTATTACCTGCATCAGCCGTTGTTCCATCTCAAGATGACGTTTTTCGTGCTGATCCTGTTGCTCGAGATTGCACCGATGGTGACGTTGATCAAGTGGCGGATCGCGCTTGGGCGTAAAACGGCTATCGACACCGCACGCGCGAAGCTGTTCGCGCGCATAAGTCATGTCGAAGCGCTGCTGGTGCTGCTGATGGTGGTTGCGGCCACAGGGATGGCGCGGGGAGTGGCTTTTGGGTAGCGCCGAGCGGGCAAGTTGGGCGGGATGCGGGATTTGAATCTTTAGCCAGCCGTGGTCCGGGGGGAACGGGCTGGCTACTGACTGCAAGAATCAGGTTTGCGGCTTTTCCGGGGCGGTCAGACCGGCCTGGATGCGCTGGTAGATTTCTTCGCGATGCACTGCAACGTCTTTCGGTGCGTTGATGCCGATCCTGACTTGCTGGCCGCTTACGCCCAGAATGGTGATTGTAATGTCATCACCGATATTTATGCTTTCACCGACTTTGCGGGTGAGTATCAGCATGGTCTTCTCCTTGATTGCTTGGTGGGGCACCTGATTCGGACAGTGCAGAGGTCGGTGGTACGTATAGATTAGTGCGAAGTCTCACTTTTTGGGTGTCTCTTTCTGACGTTCAGTAGCGACATTAATTCCCAGGGCGTAACTATACAGAGGCCGCAACCATCATTCTCGCTGTTTTGTGCCCATTTTGCGGGTCTCGTGAAGTATTCATGAGTGTTAAAATCCTCGTTTTGGCATTCTGAGGGATACGCTGTGCGCAAAATGTTCTGGGTAATCGCGATATTGGCGCTGGCAGGATGTGGTGAGGGCAAGAGCGTGGACACGCCGAAGCCACGGCCGCCGGTGGAACCAGCAACTGCACAGGTGTCTGGGCCGCAATGGGATCTTGAAGTGCGAGGTGAAACACCTCAGGCGGTCAGCGATCTGAGCGGATGGCTGATCGAGCACAGCTTCATGTCCAGTGTAGTCAAGGAAAATGGCCAGACACGTATTCTGATGGGGCCATACAACTCACGGGCCGAGGCCCAGGCCAAGCAGGATGAGGTCCGCGCATCGCTCACCCGGGCGAAGAAACAGAACATCGAGTTGCTGGTGCTTGAGCGTCCGGCGGTTCAGTAACCTTGCGCGTGATAGAGCACTGATCACAAAAAGGCCCCGGGTACTTCGTCCCGGGGCCTTGGTGTTTTTTTTGGCGTGCGGGCTTAGCCGCAGGCTTTCAAGTTTACCGGGCCGACAAATTCATTGCCGCGCCCCATGACGCACGCCACGCTCTGGTTGCGCTGACGTTCCCAGGACTGGACCGGGTAGGTTTTGTCCCAGGCTTCGTACAGTTGTCGATCCTGCCTGGACAGACGTACGCCATATTCCTTGCTCATGTAGAAATAAGTCCGGGCGATCATGCCGCGAATGGAAGGGCGGGGCATGACTTTCCTGGCCTTGAAGTCGATCTGGGTCAGGCAGGAGCCGTATTGACCCGACTGCTCCGGCAACCAGCCAAAACTGAAGTTGCTGCGATCGCCATTGACCTCGCCAATGCTGGGTACCAGGTTATGCAGGTCGGCTTCAGCCTTCTGGTAGGCGGCATCGTAGCGTGTGCAGTTTTTGCGTCCGCCCTCTTGCCAGCATTGGCGTTGATGGCCGATCTGCCAGGCCGGAACGATGTGCTCCCATTCGATACGGGACGCGCGCTTGGCATTTTTGCGTGGCACATAACCGCATGCGGCGAGGTTCACCCGGTTGCCCGTGTATTTGCAGCCGCAATAAAACTCCGTTGATTGAGGGGCATACAGCTCCCACGCGATTTTCTTGGCCTCATCGAACGTGCGCGGTGCGTCCGCCTGGACGCCCGTGGCGAACAGCAGAAACAGTAAAGCGAAACAGCGGGCAGTCATCGACTCAATCTTCCTTCGGCACAACCCAGAAAATCTGCACGCCACCATCATCGCGATAGGCGAGGGTGACGTTGTCGTTCTCGTCGATTTCTTCGAGCAGGCGCTCCCATTCATCCACCGGCTCTTCAGGCAGGCGAAAGATCAGCGCTGCCCTGGCTTTCTGCGCAGTGGGGGAGTTGATGATTTTCTGTACGCGCATGCCCATGCGTACGTAGGTGTCAGGAGTGACAGTGGTGTCCATGGGATTATCCTTATTAAGCTGTACGTACATACAGTATTTAACTGTACTACTTTTCGCAACTGCTTAAAATTCAAGAAGATCGTCTGACAGCGATTTGTTCCGTTTGGTGTAAGGCGGGGCGAGGTTTTTTGTCACCGGCTAACACAACCATCTCACCAAGGTGGCATCTCCAGGTGGCATCGAGATTAAAGAAAACCGCAGGGGGGACGATGTTTCCTCAAGGGATCTTTTTTCAAGAATTTGAAATGTCGTTATCCGTGGATGTTTCCAAAGCGTGCAGGCATTTGTCCTCTCTTCCTGTCAGCCCTTGTACGGCCGTTGACAAATCCCGGCAGGGTTCGCATAGTTCGGTCAACGCAAACGTTTGCGCGTCGCCCGGGATGAGCATAGTCATCCAGCGGGCCTGCAACATACGTCAGCGCAAGCGTTGCTCACAATAATCATAAGATCGGAGTGAACCCATGAAGCTGCCATTTGCTGGACGTCTTCTCGCTATCGCTGTGCTGGCTGCGGCCTCCGCTGCACTGCCTGTCTCTTCGGCCTTCGCCGAATCGCCCGAAAAACCCAAAGTCGCGCTGGTGATGAAATCCCTGGCCAACGAGTTCTTCCTGACCATGGAGGACGGTGCCAAGGCCTATCAGAAGGAGCACTCCGGCGAATTCGACCTGATCTCCAACGGCATCAAGGACGAGACCGATACCGCAGGCCAGACGCGCATCGTCGAGCAGATGATTTTGGCCAAGGTCAATGCGCTGGTGATTGCGCCCGCGGATTCGAAAGCCATGGTCCCGGTCATCAAGAAAGCCGTGGACGCCGGTATCACCGTGGTCAACATCGACAATCAGCTTGACCCGGCCGTGGTCAAAAGCAAAAACATCAGCGTGCCATTCGTAGGCCCTGACAACCGCAAGGGCGCGCGTCTGGTGGGTGATTATCTGGCGAAACAGCTGAAGGCCGGTGACGAAGTCGGCATCATCGAAGGTGTGTCCACCACCACCAATGCCCAACAGCGCACCGCCGGTTTCAAGGATGCGATGGAAGCGGCGCAGATCAAGGTGGTGTCCCTGCAGTCCGGCGACTGGGAGATCGATAAAGGCAACAAAGTGGCCGCCTCGATTCTCAGTGAATACCCGCAAACCAAGGCCCTGTTGGCCGGCAACGACAGCATGGCGGTCGGTGCGGTGTCTGCCGTGCGGGCAGCGGGCAAGGCTGGCAAGGTGCAAGTGGTCGGCTATGACAACATCAATGCCATCAAGCCGATGCTCGCCGATGGCCGCGTGCTGGCGACCGCTGACCAGTTTGCGGCCAGACAGGCTGTATTCGGCATCGAGACTGCGCTGAAGATTCTCAAGGGCGAGAAGGTCGAAGGCGGCGCCAGTGGCGTCATCGAAACTCCGGTAGAGCTGGTGACCAAGTAGTCCTCTGGCGCCTCAACAGTGCTCGCCCGTTCGGGGCGGGCGCATGGAGATTTTCTATGTCCGTTTGCGCCCCGAACGCTGTCCTTGCGGTCAGCGGCATCGGCAAGACCTACGCTCAACCGGTCCTGGCCGGCATCGATCTGACGCTCATGCGCGGCGAAGTGCTGGCGCTGACCGGTGAAAACGGCGCGGGCAAAAGTACCCTGTCGAAGATCATCGGCGGGCTGGTCACGCCGACTACCGGCCAGATGCAGTTTCAAGGGCTGGACTACCGCCCGGGCAGCAGGGCTCAGGCTGAAGGCCTGGGCATCCGCATGGTCATGCAGGAACTCAATCTGCTGCCCACTTTGTCGGTGGCGGAAAACCTGTTTCTCGACAATTTGCCCAACAAGGGCGGATGGATCAGTCGCAACAAATTGCGCCAGGCGGCAATAGCAGCCATGGCCCAGGTCGGGCTCGACGCGATCGACCCGGACACCCTGGTCGGTGAGCTGGGCATCGGCCATCAGCAGATGGTGGAGATCGCCCGCAACCTGATCGGTGATTGCCATGTGCTGATCCTCGACGAGCCCACCGCGATGTTGACGGCGCGGGAAGTGGAGATGCTTTTCGAGCAGATCACCCGTCTGCAGGCGCGCGGCGTCTCGATCATCTATATCTCCCATCGTCTGGAAGAGCTGGCGCGGGTCGCGCAGCGCATTGCGGTACTGCGCGACGGCCAGTTGGTCTGCGTCGAGCCGATGGCTAACTACAACAGTGAGCAACTGGTCACCTTGATGGTCGGGCGCGAGCTGGGTGAACACATCGATATGGGCTCGCGCAAGATCGGCGCGCCGGCGTTGACGGTCAAGGGCCTTAGCCGCTCGGACAAGGTTCGTGATGTGTCCTTCGAAGTCCGCGCTGGTGAGATCTTCGGCATTTCGGGCCTGATCGGGGCAGGGCGCACCGAGTTGCTGCGGCTGATCTTCGGTGCCGACCTCGCGGACAGCGGCAGCGTTGCCCTGGGATCGCCCGCGCAGGTGGTCAGCATCCGCTCCCCGGTGGAAGCGGTTGGTCACGGCATCGCGCTGATTACCGAGGATCGCAAGGGCGAAGGCCTGCTGCTGACGCAATCGATCGGTGCCAACATCGCATTGGGCAACATGCCGGGGATTTCCAGCGCCGGCTTCGTCAATCACGCAGACGAGAGCGCGCTGGCGCAGCGTCAGATCGACGCCATGCGTATCCGCAGTTCCGGCCCGGGGCAGTCGGTGTCCGAGCTGTCCGGCGGCAATCAGCAGAAAGTCGTGATCGGTCGCTGGCTGGAGCGCGATTGCTCGGTGCTGCTGTTCGACGAGCCGACCCGTGGCATCGATGTCGGCGCCAAGTTCGACATCTACAACCTGCTCGGCGAGCTGACCCGTCAGGGCAAGGCGCTGGTGGTGGTCTCCAGTGACTTGCGGGAGCTGATGTTGATTTGCGACCGCATTGGTGTCTTGTCGGCGGGGCGTCTGATCGAAACCTTCGAGCGTGACAGCTGGACCCAGGATGAGTTGCTTGCCGCCGCTTTCGCCGGCTACCAAAAACGTGACGCGCTGCTCAATGAAGCCGCGCCTAGGGATCTTCCATGAAAACCGCCTCTTCCGTCGGCAAGCGCAATGGCAATTTTTACGGGCTCGGCACCTACCTTGGGCTGGCCGGGGCCTTGCTGGCGATGGTCGTACTGTTCTCAATGCTGAGCAGCCATTTTCTGTCTTACGATACGTTCAGCACCTTGGCCAACCAGATTCCTGACCTGATGGTGCTGGCGGTCGGCATGACGTTTGTATTGATCATCGGCGGTATCGATCTGTCGGTGGGCTCGGTGCTGGCGCTGGCGGCGTCGGCGGTCAGCGTGGCGATTCTCGGCTGGGGCTGGAGCGTTCTGCCCGCCGCATTACTCGGCATGGCCATTGCGGCGCTCGCTGGCACAATCACCGGCTCGATTACCGTGGCCTGGCGGATTCCTTCGTTCATCGTGTCCCTGGGCGTGCTGGAGATGGCCCGGGGCGTGGCGTACCAGATGACCGGTTCACGCACGGCCTACATCGGCGATGCCTTCGCCTGGCTGTCCAACCCGATTGCCTTCGGCATCTCGCCGTCGTTCATCATCGCCTTGCTGATCATCTTCGTCGCCCAGGCCGTGTTGACCCGTACTGTGTTCGGTCGTTACCTGATCGGCATCGGCACCAACGAAGAGGCGGTGCGCCTGGCGGGAATCAATCCGAAGCCGTACAAGATTCTGGTGTTCAGTCTGATGGGGCTGTTGGCCGGCATCGCTGCGTTGTTCCAGATTTCGCGGCTGGAGGCGGCGGACCCGAATGCCGGCTCCGGCCTGGAGCTGCAGGTGATCGCCGCCGTGGTGATCGGCGGGACCAGCCTGATGGGTGGTCGCGGTTCGGTCATCAGCACATTCTTTGGTGTCCTGATCATTTCCGTGCTGGCTGCGGGGCTGGCGCAGATCGGCGCGACCGAACCGACCAAGCGCATCATTACCGGCGCGGTTATCGTGGTGGCGGTGGTGCTGGATACTTATCGCAGTCAGCGCGCAAGCCGGCGGACCTGAGTCATGGCAACGATCAAGGATGTAGCAGCGCTCGCCGGAATTTCCTACACCACGGTTTCTCACGTGGTGAACAAGACCCGGCCGGTCAGCGAAGAAGTTCGCATTAAGGTCGAGGCGGCGATCCAGACCCTCGACTATGTACCCAGTGCCGTGGCGCGATCCCTGAAGGCCAAGACCACCGCAACCATCGGACTTTTGGTGCCTAACAGCCTCAATCCGTACTTTGCCGAGCTGGCCCGGGGAATCGAGGATTACTGCGAGCGCAACGGCTACTGCGTGATCCTGTGCAACTCCGACGACAACCCGGACAAGCAGCGCAGTTACCTGCGGGTGTTGCTGGAAAAACGCATCGACGGGCTGATCGTCGCCTCGGCCGGTGGCGATAGCGGTCTGGCCCAGGGCCTGGCAAGCGTGCGCACGCCAATGGTGATCGTTGACCGTGGTCTGGAAGGCGTCGATGTGGATCTGGTGCGTATCGATCATGAATACGGCGCCTATCTTGCGACCCGGCACCTGCTGGAGTTGGGGCATCGGGATGTCGCCACGATCATCGGGCCGCAAACCACCAGTGTCGCGCAGATGCGTCTGGCCGGTTACTGCCGTGCGCTGGAGGAGGCTGGCATTGAAGTGGTGCCCGAGCGCATTGTGCAAAGCGATTTCACCAGTACCGGCGGTTACGCCGCCGCCACCGTTCTGCTGCAGCACAATCGCCCCACGGCGATTTTCGCCGCCAACGACTTGATGGGCATCGGCGTGCTGCGGGCTGCCGCCGAGCTCAATATTCGGGTGCCTGGCGAGCTGTCGGTGATCGGCTTCGACGATATCCAGATGAGCCGTTATGTCTATCCTTCGTTGACCACCGTGGGGCAGTCGATTCTGCAACTCGGTGAGATGGCGGCCGAAGTGCTGTTGCGACGGATCGCTACGCCGCAGCGCAGCACCGAACAACGCATCGTCACGCCCAGTATTGTCATGCGTGAATCAACTGCGCCGCTGGCCGGCGTATTTGCCCAGTTTCGCTGAATCAGAAATAACGCTGAAACAGAATCGATGAGTAGCAATGTATGCCAGCAAAAGTAGTGGTAGTAGGCAGTCTGAACATGGACCTGGTGACCCGGGCATCACGTCTGCCCAAGGGTGGTGAGACGTTGATCGGCGAGTCGTTTTCCGTCGTTTCCGGCGGCAAGGGCGCTAACCAGGCCGTGGCCGCCGCGCGCCTGGGTGCGCAGGTTTCGATGATTGGTTGCGTGGGGCGTGACGCCTATGGCGACGCGTTGCGCGCAGCGCTGCTGGCCGAGCAAATCGACTGCCAGGCGGTCAGCACCGTTGACGGTTCCAGTGGCGTGGCGCTGATTGTGGTGGACGACAACAGCCAGAACTCGATCGTGATTGTCCCCGGTGCCAACGGTGCGCTGACGGCAGATCAACTCAAGCGTTTCGATCCGGTGTTGCAGGCGGCGGATCTGCTCATCTGTCAGCTCGAGGTGCCGGATGCCACCGTGGGTCATGCGCTCAAGCGCGGCCGCGAACTGGGCAAGATTGTCATCCTCAATCCGGCACCGGCCAGTCGTGCGCTGCCAGCGCATTGGTATGGGTCGATCGATTACCTGATTCCCAACGAAAGCGAGGCGGCGGCCCTGAGCGGCGTTGCGGTGGATTCGCTGGACACTGCGCAAGCCGCGGCGACAAAGCTGATCGACATGGGCGCCGGCAAGGTGATCATTACCCTCGGCGCCCAAGGGTCGTTATTCGCCGACGGCAACAGCTTCCAGCACTTCCCGGCGCCGAGCGTGAAGGCGGTCGACACCACTGCGGCCGGCGATACCTTCGTCGGCGGTTTCGCGGCGGCCCTTGCTGCCGGCAAAGGTGAAGCTGAAGCGATCCGTTTCGGCCAGGTGGCTGCGGCGCTATCGGTCACCCGGGCCGGCGCGCAGCCCTCGATTCCGGCTTTGTCCGACGTACAGGCATTTCAAGCACCATGAAAAAGACACCTCTGCTCAACATCGCGTTATCACGGCTGATCGCCTCATTGGGCCATGGCGACAAAGTGGTGATCGGCGATGCAGGATTGCCGGTTCCGCCGGGCGTCGAATTGATCGACCTGGCGCTGACCCATGGCATTCCGGATTTCGTCAGCACCTTGAACGTCGTACTGAGCGAAATGCAGGTTGAAAGCCATGTTCTGGCTCACGAGATCCTCAAGAAAAAACCGTCGGCACTGGCTGTGCTGGATGAACTGGACGCCGCAGGTTCACTGGGGCGGCGCGAACTGCTCAGCCATGAAGAGTTCAAGGTTCTGAGCCGGCAGGCGAGGGCGATCGTGCGCACTGGTGAATGTCAGCCGTACTGCAACATCGTGTTGATCGCCGGGGTAACGTTCTGAGTCTTGCCGCTCGGTTGAAACACTGCACCATCCGCTATGGAGTCTGCTGCCTTTGTCCCTGAATACTGCAACCGGCGCCCGGGCGGCGGAAAAGATCGAGCTGATCATCGACACCGACCCGGGTGCCGACGACGTCGTGGCCTTGCTCTTCGCCCTGGCGTCACCCGATGAGCTGAACATTCGTGCGCTGACCACCGTTGCCGGCAACGTTCGCCTGGACAAGACCTCACGCAATGCCCGGCTGGCACGGGAGTGGGCGGGGCGAGAGGATGTGCCTGTCTACGCCGGGGCGCCGAAGCCGCTGATGCGCACGCCGATCTACGCCGAAGACATTCATGGCAAGGAGGGCTTGTCGGGGATCACCGTGCATGAGCCCCGGCCAGGTCTGGCCGACGGCAGTGCCGTGACTTATCTGATTGACACCTTGATGACGGCCGAGCCCCACAGCATTACCGTGGCAATGCTTGGCCCGCAGACCAACCTGGCCCTGGCGCTGATCCAGCAGCCGAAGATCGTGCAGGGCATCAAGCAAGTGGTGGTCATGGGGGGCGCGCATTTCAACGGTGGCAACATCACACCGGTGGCCGAATTCAACCTGTTCGCCGACCCGCATGCGGCTGAAGTGGTACTCAAGAGCGGGGTGAGGCTGACCTACCTGCCGCTGGACGTGACTCACAAGATCCTCACCAGTGAGTCGCGGCTGAGGCAGATTGCGGCACTGGACAACACGGCCAGCAAGCTGGTTTGCGCCATTCTCAATGAGTACATCAAAGGTGATATGGAGCACTACGGCATCGCGGGCGGCCCGGTGCATGACGCCACGGTCATCGCCTATCTGCTCAAGCCCGGGCTGTTCAGCGGTCGTACGGTGAACGTGGTGGTCGACAGTCGCGAAGGCCCGACCTTCGGCCAGACCATTGTCGATTGGTACGACACGCTCAAGGCGCCAAAAAACGCCTTTTGGGTTGAAAGCGGCGATGCCCAGGGCTTTTTCGATCTGCTGACCGAACGACTGGCTCGCCTCAAATAGCCTCTTCCCTGTGCAGGTGCAGGTGCCGGCGGGCGGGATTACTCCCGGCCGCTATCTGTCGCGGCTCTCTGGTCGGCCAGGTGCTTCTCGAAAACCTGCTCGATGAATGACTGAGCGGCTTCGGCCCCGATGTCCCGGACCAGCAGGTCAATACCGATAATGGCCAGCTCTTCGGTGCTGCCTGGGCTGTATGAGCTGTGGCCGTCTGGCCACTTGGCCTTGATGTCGGCGTCGATGCTTACGGTGGTCATGGTGGCGCTCGTTAAGTGGGGAAAGGTCCGAGCGTCGAGTTAAGCATTTTGTACGGCGTTTTACACCCCGACTTAGGCATCAAGGGCGGGCTATGCGACACTTGGTCATTGATATTCTTCAAGGGCTACGCTGTGCAGATCGATTTGAATTCCCCTGACGGTTTGACGCTTGAGTCCGTGCGTCAGTTGCTGGCCGCCGCCAGTGACGATGAACACACCCAGTTGCGGGTCACCCGGCAAGGCATTGCCTATATTTCTTCGGGGATCGTCGGCGGTACCGAGATCGACGGGTTGTTGTTTCGCCTCGAAACCTGGGCCAAGGGTTCCGGCTACGTCGGACGTGTCGCCGCCAGCGATGAGGTGTGGGTCATGCAGATCTTCAATGCGTTGAAAGAGAACTGGCCGAATCCGCCGTACGACTATATCGACGTCTATTGAGTCCTGTTCACATTCAGTCACGTTTGCAGAGTGAAGGCTGGCCGGTGCTCGGGCAGAATTGCCGTTCGTGCGGGTCGGGGGCGAAGTGAAGTGCCGTCCCGTGAAACCAGGCGGCAGTCGGGTTGTCGCACGAATTCAGCTTAATTTTTTGAAATAGGAGGCTTCATGCCTTGGAAGCTCGCGTCATTGGGTACTGTGCTGGCCGCTGCCTTGTTGGCCGGTTGCAGCACTACCGCCACGGAGCCGGCAACGGATGCTGTTGCGACTTCAGATACCGGCCATAGTCGCTGCGAGGCAAAGGCTGCCGATTTCGCCATTGGCAAACAGGCTTCCCCGCAATTGCTGGAGCATGCGCGTACCCGCGCCGGCGCGCAGAATGCCCGCTTCCTCCTGCCAACCGATATGGTGACGCTGGAGTATCGCTCTGACCGCCTGAACCTGAACACCGATGCCAGTCACGTAGTCATCCGCGTCAACTGCGGCTGATTTTGTTTGTGCCATAAAAAACCCCGTCACATGGACGGGGTTTTTTTAGTGCGCCTGGAAATTACTCTGGGCGAACTTGAGCAGCTTGCATACCCTTTTGGCCTTTCTCAGCCACGAAGGAAACGGTCTGGCCTTCTTTCAGGCTTTTGAAACCGTCGCTTTCGATAGCTTTGAAGTGTACGAACAGGTCGTCACCGCCACCTTGAGGAGTGATGAAGCCGAAGCCTTTTTCATCGTTGAACCATTTAACGGTGCCGGTTTGGCGATTAGACATGGTGTATCTCCAAGAAACATATATTTTCAGTAGTACTGTGCTGCTCAGGCCAACTGGGCACACCCGAGTATCATAGTCGAAATGTTCGCTTTGGGAGCCCCCCGCAGGCGCTGTTTGCGAACCAGTCGTGTCTTGCCGATTCCCTGAATCGGCTGAAAGCCCCGGTTTATAAGGCTTCTAGCCGAAAATAAAGGTGATAAAAAAAGCTGTAAAACCTTAATAAATTGTACGAAAGGGGCCGTTTCAGCGGCTTTTTACCGGTAATTCATGGCTCGAAACGCCGAAACCGGATCATTTTTGCTCTTTGCTGGTGGCTTTGCAGGCTGCAATTTTGCCCAGGGCCTTCTGCTTCAATTCAGCACTGGCGGTGTTGTTCATCAAGGCCTGGATATCAGCGGCAGGGTATGACTTGATGGCGTCGGCGCCGCAAGCACAGTGGGATTTGGCTGCTGGCGTACCAATCTTCTCTGCAGCTGCAGGAACGCACTGCGCCATGTATTTCTCCCGCTCGCCCTTTGGCCATTCTGCATGGGCGGCCAGGGGCAGCAGTAGAACGACAGGGGCGACGAAGGCGAACAAACGATTCAGACGCATGCTGAGATGCTCCTTTTGGGTCAATGACTTGTTATCTGAGGGCTGATGCGGGGTTCAAGTTCAGCACTCTGGCATAAATTTGCCCGATTTGCCCTCGCAGCAAAGCTGCGTGCATCGACGACCGTTCATCTGTGCTAGCATGCTCGGCTCGGGTATTTGCAGGCCCCGGATGACCTTCAGTCCCGGTGGCGGCACATGTTCGAATAATCCTGATTTGAATCCCAGTCACTCTGGTTCGGTTTTCCGGTTGGCCGCAAGGCTCCTGCCGCTGTAAGGCAGGCGTTCGTCATTGAATGGCCTGGACCGGATCTTGTACTGGCTCATCCCAACCCACGTGACCTTTGGTAGGGGTCACCACTAGGAGAGGAGGCGCCATGCCAACTATTACTCTTCCCGACGGCAGTCAACGTACATTCGATCACCCGGTTTCCGTAGCCGAGGTCGCCGCATCCATTGGTGCTGGCCTGGCAAAGGCCACCGTGGCCGGCAAGGTCAATGGCAAGCTGGTCGACGCCTGCGACGTCATCGACAGCGACGCGTCGCTGCAAATCATCACGCCAAAGGATGAAGAGGGGCTGGAGATCATTCGCCACTCTTGCGCCCACCTGGTTGGCCATGCGGTCAAGCAGCTGTACCCGACGGCCAAAATGGTCATCGGTCCGGTCATCGACGAAGGCTTCTATTACGACATCGCCTTCGAACGTCCTTTCACCCCGGACGACCTGGCCGCCATCGAACAGCGCATGCAGCAACTGATCGAGAAAGATTACGACGTCATCAAGAAAGTCACTGCGCGCGCCGAAGTGATCGAAGTGTTCAAGGCCCGTGGCGAAGACTACAAGCTGCGCCTGGTCGAGGACATGCCGAACGAGCAGGCCATGGGCCTGTACTATCACGAAGAATACGTCGACATGTGCCGCGGTCCGCACGTGCCGAACACGCGCTTCCTGAAATCCTTCAAGCTGACCAAGCTGTCCGGCGCCTACTGGCGTGGCGATGCCAAGAACGAGCAGTTGCAGCGCGTCTACGGCACCGCATGGGCCGACAAGAAGCAGCTGGCCGCTTACATCCAGCGCATCGAAGAAGCTGAAAAGCGCGATCACCGCAAGATCGGCAAGCGCCTGGGCCTGTTCCACACCCAGGAAGAATCGCCGGGCATGGTGTTCTGGCACCCGAACGGCTGGACGCTGTACCAGGTGCTCGAGCAGTACATGCGCAAGGTTCAGCGCGACAACGGCTACCTCGAGATCAAGACCCCCCAGGTCGTTGACCGCAGCCTGTGGGAGAAATCCGGGCACTGGGCCAACTACGCCGACAACATGTTCACCACCCAGTCGGAAAACCGCGACTACGCCATTAAGCCGATGAACTGCCCTTGCCACGTGCAGGTGTTCAACCAGGGCCTGAAAAGCTACCGCGAGTTGCCGATGCGCCTGGCCGAGTTCGGTGCCTGCCACCGTAACGAGCCATCGGGTGCGCTGCACGGCATCATGCGTGTGCGCGCATTCACTCAGGACGACGCCCACATCTTCTGTACTGAAGAGCAGATGCAGGCCGAATCCGCTGCATTCATCAAGCTGACCATGGACGTCTACGCCGACTTCGGCTTCAAAGACGTCGAGATGAAGCTGTCCACTCGTCCGGAAAAACGCGTCGGTTCCGACGAGTTGTGGGATCGCGCTGAAGCTGCATTGGCTGCAGCCCTTGATAGCGCGGGCCTGCCGTACGATCTGCAGCCGGGTGAGGGCGCCTTCTACGGTCCGAAGATCGAATTCTCGCTGAAAGATTGTCTCGGTCGCGTGTGGCAGTGTGGTACCCTGCAGCTCGATTTTAACCTGCCAGTGCGTCTGGGAGCCGAATTCGTCTCCGAAGACAACAGTCGCAAGCACCCGGTGATGTTGCACCGGGCGATCCTGGGGTCCTTCGAACGTTTCGTCGGAATCCTGATCGAGCATTACGAGGGTGCATTCCCGGCGTGGCTTGCTCCGACCCAGGCAGTGGTGATGAATATCACCGACAAACAAGCAGATTTCGCCGCCGAAGTGGAAAAAACCCTCAACGAAAGCGGTTTTCGTGCCAAGTCTGACTTGAGAAATGAAAAAATCGGCTTTAAAATCCGCGAGCATACTTTGCTCAAGGTTCCTTATCTCTTGGTTATCGGAGATCGGGAAGTCGAGATGCAGACTGTCGCTGTGCGTACTCGTGAAGGTGCTGACCTGGGCTCGATGCCCGTCGCCCAGTTCGCTGAGTTCCTCGCGCAAGCGGTTTCCCGGCGTGGTCGCCCAGATTCGGAGTAATTATTATTAAGCGTGAAATGAGACAAGATAAACGAGCTGCACCGAAGGCCCCGATCAACGAGAATATCTCGGCACGCGAGGTTCGGTTAATTGGGGCTGAAGGTGAACAGCTTGGGATTGTGTCAATTGAAGACGCGCTTCTTAAGGCTGAAGAGGCCAAACTGGATCTGGTGGAAATTTCCGCCGATGCAGTACCCCCTGTTTGCAAACTGATGGACTACGGCAAATCGATCTTCGAAAAGAAGAAGCAGGTTGCCGCGGCCAAGAAAAACCAGAAGCAGATTCAGGTTAAAGAAATCAAGTTTCGTCCAGGGACGGAGGAAGGGGATTACCAGGTAAAACTGCGCAACCTGGTACGTTTCCTGAGTGATGGGGACAGGGCCAAGGTATCCTTGCGATTCCGCGGCCGTGAGATGGCCCACCAGGAGCTGGGGATGGAACTCCTCAAGCGGGTTGAAGCTGACCTGCTCGAGTACGGTTCGGTCGAACAGCATCCGAAGATGGAAGGACGCCAACTGATCATGGTCATCGCCCCGAAAAAGAAGAAGTAATCAACAGGGCACGGCAGGCCTTCTGATTATGTTTATCAACTGAATGCGGAGTATCCGAACATGCCAAAAATGAAGACCAAAAGTGGTGCTGCTAAGCGGTTTCTGAAAACTGCTAACGGTATCAAGCACAAGCACGCTTTCAAGAGCCACATCCTGACCAAAATGTCGACCAAGCGTAAGCGTCAACTGCGCGGTAGCAGCTTGCTGCATCCGTCTGACGTGGCAAAAGTCGAGCGCATGCTGCGCCTTCGTTAATTTTAGTCAAGAATAGAGGAAGTAACTCATGGCTCGTGTTAAGCGTGGCGTCATTGCCCGTAAGCGTCACAAAAAAATTCTGAAACTTGCTAAAGGCTACTACGGTGCACGTTCGCGCGTATTCCGTGTTGCCAAGCAAGCGGTAATCAAGGCAGGCCAATACGCCTACCGTGACCGTCGTCAGAAAAAACGTCAGTTCCGCGCTCTGTGGATCGCTCGTATCAACGCTGGTGCTCGTATCAACGGTCTGTCCTACAGCCGTTTCATCGCCGGCCTGAAAAAAGCGTCCATCGAGATCGACCGTAAGGTTCTGGCTGATCTGGCAGTGAACGAAAAAGCGGCGTTTGCTGCGATTGTCGAGAAAGCTAAAGCCACCTTGGCTTAAGTACCCCCGACAGTCACCCGGCCTCACCTCTGTGGGGCCAGGTGTTAAACGTCATAAATAGGGGAAGAGCCTTCAAGCTCTTCCCCTATTTTGTATCTGGAGTCTGTACATGGAAAACCTGGACGCGCTCGTTTCGCAAGCACTCGAGGCTGTGCAAAGCGCTGAAGATATCAATGCCCTGGAGCAAATCCGGGTTCACTACCTTGGCAAAAAGGGTGAATTGACTCAGGTGATGAAGACCCTGGGGAATTTGCCGGCAGAAGAGCGCCCGCAGGTCGGCGCGCTGATCAACGTTGCCAAGGAGCGTGTCACAGAGGTTCTCAATGCGCGCAAGGCACTGTTTGAAGAGGCCGACCTGGCCGCCAAACTGTCCGCCGAGTCCATTGACGTGACCCTGCCTGGCCGTGGCCAGACCTCCGGTGGTCTGCATCCGGTCACTCGCACTCTGGAACGTATCGAGCAGTTCTTCACCCACATCGGCTACGGCATCGCCGAAGGCCCTGAGGTCGAAGACGACTATCACAACTTCGAGGCGCTCAACATCCCAGGCCATCACCCGGCCCGGTCGATGCATGACACCTTCTATTTCAACGCCAACATGTTGCTGCGCACCCATACCTCGCCGGTACAGGTCCGCACCATGGAGTCGAAACAGCCGCCGATCCGCATCGTCTGCCCAGGCCGTGTGTACCGTAGCGACTCGGATATCACCCACTCCCCGATGTTCCACCAGGTCGAAGGCCTGCTGGTCGACCGCGATATCAACTTCGCTGACCTCAAGGGCACCATCGAAGAGTTCCTGCGCGTGTTCTTCGAAAAAGAACTGGCAGTGCGTTTCCGTCCTTCGTACTTCCCGTTCACCGAGCCGTCCGCTGAAGTCGACATGGAATGCGTGATGTGCAGCGGTAAAGGCTGCCGCGTCTGCAAGCAGACTGGCTGGCTGGAAGTCATGGGCTGCGGCATGGTTCACCCGAACGTGCTGCGCATGTCCGGGATCGACCCGGAAGAGTTCTCGGGCTTTGCCTTCGGCATGGGCGTTGAGCGTCTGGCCATGCTGCGTTACGGCGTGAACGACTTGCGTCTGTTCTTCGACAACGACTTGCGGTTCCTCGCGCAATTTCGCTAGTCGTAACGAATTCTTAGGAGAGCAGGATGAAATTCAGTGAACAATGGCTGCGCGGCTGGGTAAGCCCGCAGGTAAGTCGTGACGAGCTGGTTGCTCGTCTGTCGATGGCCGGTCTTGAGGTTGACAGCGTTACGCTGGCCGCCGGCGAATTCACCGGTGTGGTGGTGGGCGAGGTGCTGAGCACCGAGCAGCACCCGGACGCCGACAAGTTGCGTGTTTGCCAGGTCAGCAATGGTTCGGAGACCTTTCAGGTGGTTTGCGGTGCGCCCAACGTGCGCCCGGGCCTGAAGATCCCGTTCGCCATGATTGGTGCTGAACTGCCAGGCGACTTCAAGATCAAGAAAGCCAAGCTGCGTGGCGTAGAGTCCAACGGCATGCTGTGCTCGCAAGCCGAGCTGCAAGTGGGCGAGGGCAACGATGGCCTGATGGAATTGCCGGCCGATGCGCCGGTCGGTCAGGACATTCGTGAATACCTGAGCCTGGACGATGCCAGCATCGAAGTCGACCTGACGCCGAACCGTGGTGACTGCCTGTCCCTGGCCGGCCTGGCCCGTGAAGTTGGCGCGCTGTATGACGCCAAAGTCACCCGTCCGGTGGTTGCTGTCGTGCCGGCCGTGCACGATGAAGTGCGTTCGGTCGAAGTGCTGGCGCCTGCCGCTTGCCCGCGTTACCTGGGTCGTGTGATCCGTAACGTCGACCTGTCCAGGCCAACACCGCTGTGGATGGTCGAGCGTCTGCGTCGTGCCGACGTGCGCAGCATCGATGCTGCCGTCGACATCACCAACTACGTGATGCTGGAACTGGGTCAACCGCTGCACGCGTTCGACCTCGCCGAAATCAATGGCGGCATTCGTGTGCGCATGGCCGAAGAAGGCGAAAAGCTGGTACTGCTCGACGGTCAGGAAGTCAGCCTGCGTAGCGATACGCTGGTGATCGCCGACCACACCCGCGCCCTGGCAATTGCCGGCGTCATGGGTGGCGAGCACAGCGGCGTCAACACTGCGACCACTCGCGATATCTTCCTGGAAAGCGCGTTCTTCGACCAGATCGCCGTCGCTGGCAAGGCCCGTTCCTACGGCTTGCACACCGATGCGTCGCACCGCTACGAGCGTGGCGTCGACTGGCAGCTCGCCCGTGAAGCCATGGAGCGCGCCACTGGCCTGCTGCTGGAAATCACCGGTGGGGAAGCCGGCCCGATCATCGAAACCGTCAGCGAACAGCACCTGCCATCGATCGCCCCGGTGACCTTGCGCGCCCAGCGCATCACCCAGATGCTGGGCATGGAAATGGCGTCGGCCGAAGTCGAGCGTCTGCTCGGCGGTTTGGGCCTGACCATTACTGCTGATGGGGAAGGGCAGTGGCGCGTCGAAGTGCCAAGCCATCGCTTCGATATCAGCCTGGAAGTCGACCTGATCGAAGAACTGGCGCGTCTGTACGGCTACAACCGCCTGCCGGTCCGTTACCCGCAAGCGCGCCTGGCACCGCAAGCCAAGGCCGAAGCCCGTAGCGAACTGCCTGAGCTGCGTCGTCTGCTGGTAGCCCGTGGTTATCAGGAAGCGATCACCTACAGCTTCATCGATCCGAAACAGTTCGAACTGTTTAATCCGGGTGTTGAACCGTTGCTGCTGGCCAATCCGATTTCCAACGACATGGCAGCCATGCGCTCGTCCTTGTGGCCTGGCCTGGTCAAGGCGCTTCAGCACAACCTGAACCGCCAACAGGATCGCGTCCGCCTGTTCGAAAGCGGCCTGCGTTTCGTCGGTCAGCTCGAAGGCTTGAAGCAGGAGCCGATGCTCGCTGGTGTCGTTTGCGGTAGCCGTCTGCCGGAAGGCTGGGCGCAAGGTCGCGATACCGTCGACTTCTTCGACGTCAAGGCTGACGTGGAAGCAGTACTGGGCTTCGCCGGTGCACTGGACTCGTTCACTTTCGTACCGGGCAAACACCCGGCGCTGCACCCGGGTCAAACCGCGCGCATCGAACGTGAAGGTCGTCTGGTCGGCTTCGTGGGTGCAATCCACCCTGAATTGTCGAAAACCCTCGGCCTCGACCGTCCGGTTTTCGTATTCGAGCTGGTTCTGGCCGAAGTGGCGTCGGGCAAAATGCCTAAATTCCACGAGTTATCACGTTTTCCTGAAGTGCGTCGTGACCTTGCACTCATCGCGGACAAAGCTGTCGCGGCCACGGCCGTGCTGGACGTAATCCGTGAAAATGCAGGCGAATGGCTGACAGACCTCAGGCTATTTGACGTGTATCAGGGTAAAGGCATTGATCCTGATAGAAAAAGCCTCGCAGTCGGCTTGACCTGGCAGCATCCATCGCGCACTCTTAATGACGATGAGGTGAATACCGCAACGCAAAACATCCTCACCTCGCTCGAACAAAGGTTGAACGCCACGTTAAGGAAGTGACGTATGGGGGCTCTGACGAAAGCTGAAATGGCGGAACGTCTGTATGAAGAGCTGGGCCTGAACAAACGGGAGGCCAAGGAATTGGTCGAACTGTTTTTTGAAGAAATCAGGCACGCTCTTGAAGACAACGAACAAGTCAAATTGTCCGGTTTCGGCAATTTCGACCTTCGGGACAAACGCCAGCGGCCTGGCCGCAATCCGAAAACGGGTGAAGAAATCCCGATCACGGCTCGCCGTGTGGTCACCTTTCGTCCAGGGCAGAAGTTGAAGGCCCGAGTTGAGGCTTATGCTGGAACCAAGTCATAACGACGAGCTACCCGTCATCCCAGGCAAACGCTACTTCACCATCGGTGAAGTCAGCGAGCTGTGTGCGGTAAAACCGCACGTGCTGCGCTACTGGGAGCAGGAGTTTCCTCAGCTCAACCCCGTCAAGCGCCGCGGAAACCGCCGGTATTATCAGCGCCAGGACGTGCTGATGATCCGGCAGATCCGCGCGCTTCTTTACGATCAGGGGTTCACCATCGGCGGAGCGCGCCTGCGCTTGTCCGGTGATGAAGCCAAAGATGACACCACCCAGTACAAACAGATGATTCGGCAGATGATTGCTGAATTGGAAGATGTGCTGGTTGTCCTCAAGAAATAATTTTCTGCTTTTAAATACTTCCAGTTTTCAAAAGCTTGCGATATATTCTTGAGCGTTCCTCGAGGTTGAGGGATGAGTTTCACGCCTAGTCGGGGCGTAGCGCAGTCCGGTAGCGCACTAGCATGGGGTGCTAGGGGTCGAGTGTTCGAATCACTCCGTCCCGACCATATTTTCTGAGTAAAATCAGACACTTAAGCCGATCAGATAGATCGGCTTTTTTGTGTCTGCGCAAAACCTGCGCAAAACTGGCGCAAAACTATCCAGTGATTTCGCTGATATTCAGGTCTGGAATCGCCTCGGACCATACGATTTCCTCGTGGTCCCGCTGGTAGTTTTTGGTCATGCCCTCGCTCGCATGACCAGCAATTTTCTGCCCATTCTTTCCGGCTTTCTTGTACAGGTGCAGCGACAGCGCCCGCACTTCATGAAAGCCCGGCATCTCTTCTTCCTTCCATCCCTCGTAGCATTCCGCCGCCTCCCGGGCGCCTTTGAACGCTCGAGTCAAATACCTCTCTTCAACCTTCGTCCAGTGGTCCTTCGTCTGCGCCTGCTTCTGTTTCAGGCGGTCCGGCTTCCGATGCACCAGGTACGGCGAAGCGGTGTCGTCACGGCATCGGCTGATCACGGCCTGCAACTCGGGTGTCACTCTAAAGCGAATCCACGCCGCATCACTGGCCTTGGCCGTCTTCTTCTGTACAACGTATAGAAACCCCTCGCGTACTCCGTCGAAGCGCATGTCCAGGATATCCGTCCGGCGCTGAGCGGTGATCAACGCCAAGTCGATTGCGTTCTGCAGCCAGACTGGCGATTTCTCCCGGATGGCTTTCAGGCCATCGACGGTGTGGCGCTTGCGCAGTTTCTTCTCGATTCGATTAATCGTGCTCGCTGCGGGGTTGTCCGGACACAGGCCTTTGGCCGCCGCGTGGTTGAAGATGTCAGTCAGCAGTGCGCGGCACTGGTTTGCTGTGCGCGGGGTAAGTGCGTCCAACATCTCTGCAACCATACGGATGGATATCTGGTCGACAGCCTTGCCCTCAAACTGCTTACGGAAGCGCCGGAAGTGCACCGCGTATAGGCTGAGCGTGCCCTTGGCCAGCTCGCGCGGCGGCAGGACATCACGTTCGTAGGTGTCGAGGAAAGTGGTGAACGACTCAGATGAAGCACTCATCACGGCGCCGACCAGGTCAGCGCCGCGCATAAACTCTAGGTTCAGCTGCTTTGCGGCGTCGATTGCTTTGATGCGGTCGGAGCCGAACTGAAACCACTTGCCGTCGGTTGGCCGGCGGTAGCGATAGGTCGAGCGCCGCGCATCGAAGTACAGGTTCTGCGGTAGGTTCTTGTTCGCAGTATTGCGCGGCCGTGGTGCCATCATGCAGCTCCTTTCAATACCATAGCCACCAGGTCGTTTCCATCCGAGCGGTTGAATGCGGTCCAGTCAACGTACCAGAGTTTCCCGATCTGCTCGCCGGGCACTACGCCGTTGCGGATGTGGTTGCGAATCGCCTGAGGGCATTGCGGTGTTCCGTTTTCGCCCCAGCGTCGGCGCTGGAACTCACTGATCTTGATCAGCTCTCGTTTCATTGGGTGCTCCGTGCCGCGCGTGGCGGCAGAAGATGGGGAGGGTTATTCCCAGCCGTGCAGGTAGGCCGGTTCGGTCAGTTGTTCCAGCTCTTGGCGCAGCGCTTTATCCAGGGTTACGGTTTTGCCTTCGTCTTGGTCGTAGGCTTCGGTGTTGTCGAGCATGGTGTCGCTTACGAGGTCGACGATCCTCCAGATCGAAATCGTCTAAGTGAAGCTGTATTCGCTTAGATGCAGCCGTTTGCTGCATACGAAAGGTGGGGCATCACCAGTAAGGTGTCAGCTTCGCCGGCTGGCGTGATTCGTTGGAGTGGGGTATTTGTGTTTGGCCCGGCATGGGGCCGGATCAAGGAGATTCTGTGGACTACGCACAAGTGGCGAATGTCGCATCACTCGTTGCCGGTTTGCTTTCGGCGGCGTTTTGGGTGGTCGCCGCAATTGTCAAAGCACCTGTACCGCCCGAGTTCAAAGGCAAGCCAGATGACGACTATTGGAAGTGCGCCGTGATCGATGGCGGTGAGCTTTTTGGGACGTTGCGCTTGCAGTCAAAATGGAACAGTAGGGCTGCATTTGCTGCGGCGGCTACGGTCTTATTGCAGATTGCTGCCAGCATGCTAAGCGCATGACATCAGCGCAATAGGTAAGGGTGGTCAGGCCGGTTTCCCGGCCTGAAGCGCTTACTTCGGATCGAAAGCACCCAAAGTAAGTACTGCTGCATCGCCGATATTGCGCTGCAGAACTGTCTTGAACTCCTGCGCGATGTCTTCGCGTTGAACCTCTTCACCGACCCAACGAAGCTTCAGTGCTGGTTGGGCGCCGCTTGTGATCACAGATGTCCTCAGATTGATCTGCTGCTCGGTCAGGCCCTCGTAAGGGATGGTGCTGAACAACAGGGCCGCTGGTAACGTTTCTTTGCTGCGGGCTTCGATCTGATCCATTGCGCTACGGCTGGCGCTGGTGTCGCCGACGGTGGTTTCGGATTCGCTGGTCGCCTTGACCGTGATTGTGCGCACGGCTGCAATGGCCCTGGCGACAGGGATTTCTTTCCCTTCGTCATCTACTGGTGTCAGGTACTGATGCCAATCTTCGATCCAGTCGCTCAAATCCTTCTGCGTCATAGCCCGGCCGCCGATGCCTTGAGCGGCCTTGTAGCCGGCCGATGCCTTCAGTTTCAGAACGGCACGGTCATCTGCGTGCCCTGGCAGTGCATCGGTGCCAAGGTTGAACAGCAGCGTGCAGGTCATTTCGTCCTGGTCGATGAAGCCCTTGGCGGATGGGATTGTCCTTGCGGCGACGTACGCGCTGAAGTCGGCCAGCGAGTGGGTAGAGTAAATGCCACGAAAGCGGCTGCGACCGGCCTGCCACTTCTCCAGTGTGACCACTTGGCAACCTTCGGGCAGCACGATGGTAGGCGTTTGGGTGGCCAGCGCTTTACCGCTCGCTTCGAGCGCGGTATCGGTGATGAGCTGGATCGCTTCTTTGGTCAGAGACATTGGTCAGTTCCTTGATGGTTGAGCGGTTAGTTGCGGGGGGTGATTGGGGCTTGTTCACGGCTGAAGAGCTGGTCGTGCTTCTCGGCGAAGAGAGTGATCTTTCCACCGGAGCCGACGTGCATTGGCGTATCCAGGCTGGTGTTCTCGCTGCGGGTGCCACGCTTGGTCGGCACCTTGTAGTCGAGCTTGTGTTTGATCTTTACCTGGCTCGATTCGCCGATCTGGCTGAAGTCCAGGGTAATGACCAGCTTGCCGGCCTTGCCGTGATCAACCACCCCGGCGGCTACTTCGGAAAGGGCGTGGCCTATTTGGTTAGCGAATGCGCCGCCGTTCAGCTCTTCGAGGAACTCTGCGGTGTCGGTTGGGGTAGACATGGCTGTTTCTCCGGGATGGCCATTAGGCCGCTAGGGGGAAGGTGAAATTGAGGCTGACGAAGGCGCTGGCGCCGCTGGCTGCTGACACGTCTCATGCTGCTATCTGCTGGTTCCATACGCCCACGGCGTCGAACATCCGGGCGGCCTGTTCTTCGGTCAACGAGATGTCGGCGGGAATGGCGATCCAGCCCGACGCGACCCGATGATTCGGATTGCTCTCGGCGACCAGGGCTTTGTAGGTGTCCTCGATCACGTCTTCGAGGTGCGCGGCCAGATAGTTGCCTTGAGGGGCGACTTCCACCGATTTCGTGTAGCGGTGCCCGCGTTGATCGCGACACTGGACGCTGACATAGATCGTCCAGCGATGGGCAACGTCGCAGACTGCTTCGGCCATGCGTTGTCCTGGCGGGATGCTCGTGCAGCTCTTCCTGTTGATCATCCCTTGGTGTCCGCTGGGGTCGATGTGGACCACCGCGACGTGATTGGCATTGAGCAGTGCCCGGCTCGCTCGCTCTATCCGGGTACGCATATTGTTGGGCTTTCGCTTTTTCATAGCGCCACCGTAATCTGGCGATTGGCCTTGGCTTCAAACTGTATGGCAAGGTCGTGAGCGGCCTTGTAGTCGTTACGGAAGGCGCGAGTCTTGCCGGTGGTGAGGTCTTTAATCTGATACATGCCGAAGCTTCCGCCGACGACTTGGTAGCGCACATTTTTGGCCGGGGCTCGTCGATCAATACGACTGTAGAACCCGGAGCGGGCGGCCTTTGTTCGTTGCAGCAGCTCACCGACTTCATCGATGCGCTCTTGAAATGATGGATGCATGGTTGATCCCTCGGAGTAGGTTAGGTGTATTCATTAGCACTCCGACCACCTACTGGTGGCCATTGGGCAGGGAAGGGGGCTGATTGATAAAAGGCAGGCGTAAAAAAGCCCGATCGGAACCGGGCCATTGTTTGTGTCACGAGGGCCTGCTTAAGTGATCGCTGGTGGTGCCATCGCGGGCTTCGACAAACACGCCTGAATGCGCTGCGTGATTTCTTCTCGGTGCACCTGGACATCCTTGGGGGCGCTAGTTCCGATACGTACCTGTTTGCCGCTAACACTCAGCACTGTGATCGTGATGTTGTTGCCTATGTTGATGCTTTCGCCTGCTTTGCGAGTCAAAATCAGCATTGTCCATTTCCTTGCGTGAGTGGGTTTCCCAATGCCGCCTTGCAAGAAGCGGCATCAGTGAAACATCACTGCATTACGCGGACTTCATTGCGTGGGAACCACGCCCCGTCAACCAGAACCATGCAGCCAACAAAGGCGGCGTAGCGGGTCTCTCGGTCAGTCTGGAAGCCGTAGTAGAAGCAAGTGGCCCGTGAGGCTGCGTTGCTCAGCAACATGCAGCCGACGATCACTGCCAGCAGGATCAGCAGAACCTTTGTCGCGTACTTCACGCCTCGATACCGTAGTCAGCCAGGCGCAGACCGAAGTGCATGCCTATTTCCTTCAGCACCACCAGCTCTGCTGGCTCGATCTGACCATCAGCCTGGGCAACAGCAAGAATGTTGACGAAGGCTTCCTCCGCGTCGGCCGGAACGTTTTTGATATCGGCCAGTTCCCGCTTGATCGCCAGTCGACCTACTTGAAAGTTGGCGTTCAACTGGCCTGTAAAACGATTGATGGTTTCGGTGATCTCGCTGCCGAAGTGTGTCAAATTCGGGTTGGAGCGAATCAACTCATCCAGCTTGGAAACCTCACTGGCTTCAATCTCACCATCAGCCGCAGCGACCAATAGGCCGCCACCGACAATGGCCTGCATCAAGTCGCGGTTAACGACCTTCTTCATTTCGGCCTGGGCATTGCCGACTTGTTTGCCGAAGAGTTTTTTCATTCCGAACATGGTGTTTCCTCTGGTGGGATTACATCCCGCTGCACCCTGTCACCTAGGTGCAGCAGTGATGCTGTCCGTTCTATTGCCGCCGGAGGGGCGGGGCGCATTGCTTGCCGGGTCATTCACACGGTTCTGGCGTTTCACCATCGATCAGCCGTCCAGGTTGATCCTGTCGTGGGCAGGCTTTCGGGCCTGTCTGCTCGCCGGTCGCCGATAGAGGCAATGCGGTTTGTTGTTTGTTTCGCTGACTGTTAAAGAGCGGCGCGGCTTTCGCTGCTAAGCCGATGGCCTGAGCAATAAATTACTCGCGATAATACAATTGGTCAAGACCGCAGGTAATAAAAAATACAGCAGATAATAAAAACCCGCTCAATCGCGGGCTCTCTCTACGCTTCGCAGTACTCTCGCCACCCGATCCTAATGGCGCCGCACTCAAGCCGATCCATGCGGACCCCATCGGTGTCTTCAATCTCCTGCATCACCTGGTGCCACGCTTCGGCAGATTCGTTCTCTGATCTGGTGACTAAAACGGATTGGATCTTCTGCGCATGCGGTGTAGCGATGAGGCGTTGGATACGTCGGCGTAGACGCTCACATAAAGTCTCAGTTGAGCTTGCAGAAAGAGGGCGATGCATACGGTGATCCTTACTTTTGTCGTTTGAAAACACCACCATAAAATGTCAAATATTTGACGGGTTGGGATAGCCCTTTTCTGCCACCTGCAGCCGTCCTTATGTAAAAAGAGAAACGAAGGCTGCGGATTTAGAAAAAGAGAAAAAATTGTGTGGTCGGAAGACGAAAAAGCCCGCTCATGGCGGGCTCTCTAGAGGTAGATAAGATGGGTTGCCATGTTTATAGCTTTTGCAGCGCCCTAACCACGACTCCGACGATTCGACAGTTCTCTGCACACATCTCTGTAGGGTAGGCAGGGTTCAATGGCTTCAAGTAACGCCGACCACCGTCATCTACGAGCTTCTTGAAGGTGGCCTGGTCACTGTCAGCCAATTTGGCCACCACTAGTTTTCCAGCCTGAACGTCAGCCTCAGTATCAACTAGGATCAGCGTTCCTTCAGTAATGCTTGTCCCGACCGGAGATGTCATCGAGTCACCTTTGACCTCAAGCCAGAAAGCGGGGCCCTTTGAGTTGTAGTCCGATAGCTCGTATCGATCTGAAAACCCAGGAGGGAAGGGTTCGACGGCTTCCGCCCAGGCACCTGCGGCAACCCAACTGATGACTGGATAGCGGAAGGACTCAATGGGTTGACGAGTTGAACCCACATTCGAAGGCTCAGAGCTTGAAAGCGAGCCGATTTCTTTAGCAAGACGCTCGCTAAAGGCTGAAACAGGGACTTTCAAATAACGCGCAAATACAGAGGCGGCCTCGATGTTCAAGGCATTTCGCCCTGTCAAATAGTGGCTCGCAGCGCTCTGGCTATTGGCCTTGAGGCCTTCTATAGCAATTTTTTCTTGACTCAGCCCGAGCTCTTTTTTCTTCGCTTTATAGAGCGCGTTCAGCGCGGCGCATTCCTGCTGCTCTACGTCGCTCAATGGGCGTTTTTTCAAAGGTTTATTCATAAAAGCACTGTATTACGTCAGGTAATATCAATCTAAGACCGCCGATATTGACTTAATAAAGACCGCAGGTAATACTTTTGCGTATGCATGGTGAAAGAGGTTCTGTATGCAGCGCATACCACTCAAAGATTTTGTGACGAAAGTTGGCCAGCTAAAAGCAGCAACAGCGCTTCGTATGAGCCAAGGCGGCATCAGCAAAGCCTTAAAAGCAGGGCGGGAAGTTTATGTGACCGAATTTGATGACGGCAGCTTCGAGGCGGAAGAGGTAAAGCCCTTTCCTGCCCAACCTCAGCGTCTCGCTGGTTAATCAATCACATTATCCAGCGCTCCATTGAAGTCAGATTAGAAGAGAGCAGTTCATATGGATACGTCCAGTCCAGGACACAAATTGCAAACCCGCGATCAGGTGCTGGTTGCGCATGCGGCAAATCAGATCGCTCGCACCAACCTGAGCCAGGACGATTTCGCCCAGGCGCTGAGCCGAGAAATTTACTTAATCGTCCCTGCCGCGAAGATCGAGTTGGCGAAGGTACCTGATTTCGATGAGCTGGCGCGGTTGAACGATGTCCTCCCGTTCGTGAGGGCAACAGGTCGTTGGCTCAAACGTGTTCAACGCTGGCTGTCGAGCGAGCAGGAAATTCCTTCTTGGCTGGAAGAGTCGTGGGTGAATGCACTCGAGCCTGAGTTCCGTGATCACTGCGTCAATGAACTGGCCAGCCGTCACGGTTTGATTGGTGCCCGCCAGATGGCGACCGAACAATGCGGGAGCAAAAGCTTCAGTGCGTTGATCCGTGCCCTGGGGGATGTGATTGACACTGGAAGCGAGGTGTTCGACGACCAAGTGATGAGCGAAAAGGACCTGCCGCACTTACCAGCGTTCGCCAAGGAATGTCGGCAAGTTGAAGCAAGGGCAGGGGAACTTGGCCGGAAGGCCGAAGAGATGATCGAAAAATCTCGCCCAGTGCTGAAGTCGATCGCCTGAGTCGTAGACACAAAAAAGCCGACGGTCGAGGTCGGCTGATTCGTAAAACTAGAGAGCGATGATTATGCACAGCCATATTGCCCCGAGCAATACCTTCGATGTCGTGACACGTCTTGGTCAATCGCAAAACGTGTCATGTCACACCATGTCGTCACGCGAGATCGCCGAGCTGACTGGCAGCACGCACGACAACGTCCTGAAAACCATCCGCGCGCTGGTTGCCAAGGGTGTCGTTTCGTCAAACGACACCCCCTACGTCCACCCACAAAACGGTCAGGTCTATCGCGAGTTCTTGTTATCTCAGCGCGACACCTTGGTGGTGGTCTCGGGTTACAGCGTCGAATTCCGCGCAAAAATTATTGATCGCTGGCAGGAACTCGAAGCCCAGCTCAATCATTTTCAGATCCCGGCTACCTACGCCGAAGCGTTGCAGGCTGCCGCCGACCAAGCCAAGGACAACCAGTCGCTGCGGCTGGTCATTCTCGATCAAGCACCGAAAGTCGCCGCGATCAAGCGTCTGGCGGCGGCCGGCGGGGCGATCTGCATCACCGACACCGCCAAGCAGTTGCAGCTCCAGCCCGCGAAATTGTTTGCTTGGCTTGAACAGCATCGGTGGATTTTCCGCCGCAAGGGTTCCAAGCGCTGGGTTGCTTATCAACCGCGCATCACCGCCGGCTACATGACTCACAAGGTAACGGCCTTAACGCCTGACCCGGAGATCGGCATCGAGCGCGTGGCATTCGATCCAATGGTCACTCCCAAAGGCCTTGCCCGTTTGGCTGAATTTAACATCGGAGCCTCGCAGTGAGTGTTCAAGCAATGTCCTGGGCACTCTCTTTGCCCATCGATTCTCTGAAAGATTCAAGCGCGCGGCATGTGCTGCTGTGTCTGGCCAACTATGCCGGCTCGAACGGTGCTGGTGCCTTTCCATCGGCCGTCACCCTAGCTCTGGACACCGGTTTGTCTGAGCGTACCGTCCGCTACAAATTGGACGACCTGGAGAAGGCTGGGCTGATTCAGGAGGGCAATCAAGCCATCGCCGCCGTACACATCGATCGCCATGACCGCCGCCCGGTCGTTTATGACCTTCAATTATCACGGGGTGCAAATCCTGCACCCCGTACAAAACGGGGTGCAAATGACGCCACGGGGTGCAAATCACAACAGAACGGGGTGCAGTCTGTGACAGAGCGGGGTGCAGAATCTGCACCCAATACGTCACTTAACCATCAAGTAACCGAACAGCAGCTGCAGCGCGAGATTTCCGATGTGATTTCCGAGCAGGAGCAAGCGGCCATCGCGTCATTGGATGATCGTCAGCGCTTTGCCATGTTCGCCGCTTGGTTGCCGAGCGAGAAGGCGCTGGCTGATCAGCTCACGATTGCCGGTCTGCCGGTTGATTCGCTCACCAGTGACTTGCTCGCTGGCTTCAAGGGTTTCTTCGTCGCCAAGCCTGCCACCGTCGACAGCGCGTCCGGTTGGTGTTTTCGTCTGATTCGTTGGGTCAAACGTGAGCAGGTCAAAGTGGCTTCCAGCTCATCGGTGTCCCCAGACTTCGATGACTCCAGTTGGGCTGATGATCTGGGGGATTTGTGATGGAGCTGAAAGCACCCTGTAGCGCCAATCAGTTGCTGAGCAAGATGGGCAACCTGCCGCCCGTGGCTCTGGTTCAACCGAAACAATTGCCGCCTGGTACCACTGACGTCGTCAACTCGCTGTTCAAGGAATTGCAAGCGATCTTTCCCGCCTGGAAACAAGCTTGGCCAGATGATGAAGCCTTGCGGGCTGCGAAGCGCAGTTGGATCAAGGCTTTCATCGTCGCCGGGATCAATACCCTCGAGCAGATTCGCTATGGCTTGCAGAACTGCCGACAGCACGGCGACGATTTCGCGCCGAGCGTCGGTAAGTTTGTGAAGTGGTGTCAGCCAACGCCTGAAATGCTGGGCATTCCTACACACGATAAGGCCTTCCGTGAAGCGCTGGTTAATTTGGCCCCGAGCCGAGCATTTTTCCGCGAGTGGTCGCACCCGGCGGTACGTCATGCCGCGCTTCAATGCGAGATGCATAACCTGAGCAGCTTGGTGTCCGAGAAGGCCAGCAAGGTCTTTGATCGCGCCTATGACATCACCATCCGGATGTTGGTCAGCGGACAGCCGCTCGAAGACATCGCCATTGGAATTGGTCACGACTCGCAAAAGCCCGAAACGCAACTCGCGGAAGAGTACGGCGAGGCGCAGTTGTTGATGACCATGTCGCAACAGTCGATCCCGCTTGACGGCAAGGTCGCACGCGCCCAGTTGCTGGCTCGTTTTGCCAGTGACCCGGGAAAACGCGAGCAGCAACAAGCCTCGCTTCCTCGTACCCGATTGAACTCCCTCCCTGATCCATTCAATCCCACAGGTGGCTTCTGATGAATGCAGCCAAGCAACAAAACATGCTCGCCGGGCAATCTTCACTTGCCCGCAAGGTGTTTCAGGTCGTGCCAATCCAAGAGCCTTGGAGTGCCCACGACATTTTCAATTCGTTGATGGTTTCCGAAGCCACGGGGGCCCAGTTCCCGGCTGTCCGTCGCGGCTTGGGTGAGTTGAAGGAGGCAGGTCTCATTCGCGAACCCGTTAACGGTCACTTTCAGCGTACCGCCATCACTATCAAATCCCCGAGAGAGCAAAGCATGCCAAAAGAAACCCAGTCGGCCGTTGTGACCATTAAAAAGGCCGATACCAGCGCCCTGGATACGTTGGCGGTGCTGTCTGGCGAAGTCATCAGCTTTGCTGACGAAGTCGGACAACGCATGAAAAAGCTAGCGGCACGTATTGAGGAAGTGGCGCTTTCTGTCGAGGCTGAGCGGGAGAGCAACGCCGCAGCCATTATCAAGGCCAAGCGTCTTCAAGAAGTGCTGAGAGAGTTTGCTCTGGATAAGTTGGTGTCCGGTGCATGACTACGCTGGCCGTGTCACTCACCGAACCTGAGATCCGGCGCCAGGCAGCCGATCTGACTGTGACCACGTTGCGCGACCCTCGGCATCCCGGCCTGTATTTTCGGTTTAGCGGCAGGCGGGCACGTGGGTCGTGGTACTTGGTCGCGAATCGTAAGTGGCACCGTATCGCGGGCTATCCGGATTTGAAGCCCGCGGCAGTATTGTCAGTCCTGCCCGAGCTGCGTCAGCGTCTGGTGCTCAAACCCGATTCCAGTGTTGCCATTGAGGTCTGGAGTACCGTTGGTGATCTTCTCGATTGGTTTAGCGAGCGTATGGCGAAGGCGCGCTCATTGTCGAACAAGCGCAAGGCCGGGGCCAAGTCAGCGATTGCTTGCCACTTAACGCCACGCTTGAGGGATTTGCCGATTCGGGCGGTGAGCGCCTATTCCCTGGACAAAGAACTGATGTGGCCATTGCAGGCTGTGCTGTCGTTGTCATACGTGCAACAGCTGTTTCGTCTGCTGGCCGTGGCTTTTCGCCAAGCCCATAAATTGGACCTGATCCCGACCAATCCCATGGCCGGAATCAAGTTTTCCGACTTCACCACTGCCCAGATCATGCCCAAGCCGGCGCGCCTTCGTGGTGTGCAGGTGCCGGAGATTGTCACTCTATTGGCCGAGCGCTTCGACAGCGCACCGGGTGACGTCATGCTGGCCCTGATGATGCTCTGTCACGGCACACGTATAGGCGAGACACGAATGACCCGCTGGGCTGATATCGCGCTGTCCGAGCGTGAGTGGTTCATCCCTGCCGAGCACACCAAAAGCCGAACCGAGCACCGGCTGCCACTGACCGATCAAGCTTGCGCGCTGTTGCGCCGGTACCGCATCTGCCAGCGAGCCAGCGGCTACGAGGGTGCCTATCTGTTTCCGTCACGTCGTGGTCTGCCGCTTAGCGAGAATCAGGCCAGCGCCGTATTCACGCGATTGGGGCAGGGGGCTTGGACCAGTCACGACCTGCGCAAGGTAGCTCGAACAGCCTGGACGGACCTTGGCATTGACGGCCACATCGGCGAGATGTTGCTCAATCACTCACTGGGCAAGATCGCCTCGACGTACATCAACACCCAGGCCACCGAGCAGCGTCGACTGGCGCTGGTGAAGTGGCACGACTGGTTAGATGGTCATGGCTTCAGGGGCATTCATGGGCAGACAGGCGTTAGATATGAAGATTCGCAAGTTAGCTTGAACGCCACAAACGGCGGGGCCTGCGAGGCACTTCCACAATTTGTTAAAGGCGAGGATTTGAAACATGAAAAAAGGGCAAGGCTTCGGTTTTAAGAGAGAGCGGATCGAGCTGGAGCCTTGCCCGGCCTGCAAAGGAAAAGCGGTGGTGCAGGGCGTTTTTTATGAGCTGGTTTGCAGTGATTGCAACGGCTCCGGTTGGGTAGTTTTGGGTAGCAGGGTGGTACTTTCTTCGGACGAATTGGTGACGCAGTTGAGCTTCAAATTGCAGTGGGCTCAGCGCGAAATTGCAGTGCTCCAGCAGGGCTCGTCGATATCTGGCCCAGCCGAATACTACCAACAGAACAACCGTCGCGGTGCCGGCGGATCAAATTACACAGGGGATTGAATGCATGATGATTCGTAAGCCGGCAGGCCGACCATTAGGAGACACCGAGTACTTGTTGGAACAGTGGGGATGGTGGCGAATGGACGGGGCAGGGATACCAAATTACACCTCACCGACCTTTGCTCTGATGCGCCAGGCGATGCCGCAAGTGTCGCCGAGCCAAAATTATTGCATCACCGACGATTGGGCAATGGCCATCGACAATGCGGTGGCCAGACTTGCGCATAGGGATCAGCAAATGGGAGATATTATTTGGCTGTACTACGGTGCCAAATGGACCATGGTCCGGGTTGGCAAGTACTACGGCATAAGCGAAGGGAAAACGCGTGAACTGGCGAGAGCAGGGGCAGCATGGATCGATTGTGCTGTCCATTCAATGCGGCAAGCTGCCTAATTTATCTGTCGATTACTGCCTATCACAAAAGGCAGCAATCGACCCGAAATTGACGGAGACGAAAGGCGGAAATCGCCCAATAGCAAACTTAATGCGTCTAAGGAATTTTGGGAAATTCATCTCATGAAAGTTTTCCGAGTAGAGTATTACTGGGATCCTCGGGGGTATGGGTAATATCCTTAGCGAATTCAATTCCAGAAGTAAATTAACATGGAATTGATTCGCTAAGGACTGGGCGATATCTCATTGCTCGCATCAGAATGTTATGCGAAATTAATTTCTCCGACTAGCTCAATACGCTTAAAAGCTAGCTCGTTAAGCCCTCTTCGACTTCTGAGTTCACGATCTTTAGTAGCAAGCTCAATCACCACATTGACTGTTCTTTGCAGCTCTGATCGGAGTTGGGATGCTTCAGCTGCTTCTGACAGCATCTCGGACCATTTTTTCCAAGGCGCAAGGACGCTCTCCAGACTTTGGTTGGAGTGTGGGTCTCTAGCAGCACCTATTAGGTAGCCGAACATTACAGCAATGCGATGCTCCAACGCACCCTCACCAATTCGAGCCCCTGACAAGAACTCAATTACATCATTGGCGCAAAATGCATCCTTTGAATACCGAGTATAAAGCTGTGGGTTTTCTTGCCTCAAGACTAACAAAGGCACGATGATTGACTCATCAAGGTAATGATTATGAGGAATGCTGCGAAAAATAAGCTTTAGTCTGCCAATCAGCTGATTAATGTCGCGAGGGGTATACTCGAACCGAAGCGAAAGATACGTCATAAGTTCAGTTATGTGTTCAAGATCATAACGTCCATCCTGTCGCGCTCGAAAGTAGTCTACAACTTCCTGTTCTTGTAGTCTTACAGAAATATACTCCTTAATGGATGGTGTTCGAAGTTGGTAGTCAATATCGATGAATCTCTTCAAATACTGAATGCCATTGAATGATGAACCATACACTCCTTGGATTCCTTTACCTAGCTGATCTCGATTCATTGCAAGTATGAATATGATTCGATCAAGATCAAAAAGATGCTTGACTCGCTCCAGCATTTCAATTGCATAAGTAGGGCGGCATCTATCTAGTTCGTCAATAAAAATAACTAGATTGTTTTGGCTATTCGGTAAGCCTTCTAGAGCTAGGGATAGCTGATCTTTAAATTGCTTTAATGACTTTTGTTTCACATTAAAGCTATCTACAATGTCGCCGACTGCACCTCCGACTACATCTCCGGCAAGTTTCTCTAATTCTTTATCTATGTCTAATATACCAAACGATGCAGCTTTGGCCGCAGCGACGGCAGAGGATTTGAGTAGGCCAGGAACAAATTTTTTGGCCTTGCTCCAAGCGACTTTTGCTTTGGATTCCTCTTTTTCAGCAGCCATCCAGTTGTCGAATGTCGCTAATAGTGGGAGTAGCGGGTCATCTGCAAAATCATTTTCCCAAGCATTTAAGTATAGGCTTTTGATTTCAAGTGACCGTAAGTACTGTGTCCACAGCTTGAGGAACGTTGTTTTTCCTGCGCCCCATGGGGCGTCCAAGCATATTACAAGTGGCGCTTGTGCGTTTATTAATAGCGGAGTTAGATTTTCAATTTCTTTCCGCCTAGAGAGCTTGTCTTCGCCGCTTGGCCACTCATCCCCATCAAAGGATAACTCTTTATATCTTACGGAAAAGCTTCCCTTTGTGTCCGTGTTGTTCTGTTGCATATTGTTGTCCTTGAGTATGCGAAAATTACAAACTATTTATGATGTCTCGGTATGCTTCTAGATTTAACTGTTTGGTGTAGGTGTAGGAAGACTTTAGGTGGATAGATCGACCAACCGGAAATTCCACATTTCTTGTACCAAGAGTGCTGCTCGTGATAGCTACTTGTATAGGGTTACGAAGCGTTTTGATAAGGTCGGAAACTAAGGGCGCATTTGTTTCCCACTGATCGTAAATTACATGTTGATCTTCTCTAGATCGATCAGTGTATTCCACGCCAAAATATCTATCTGAAAAGAATCTGGTGAGTATCGATATGTCAGTAAAAAACACGCCACCTAGTTGGTCTGGCATCGCGTATGGTAGCCCAGCAACGACGCACGGAATAATTTCGTCGTACTTTACTTCTCGACCAAATGCCGCATGTACCATCTCAGGATGAAGTTTTAAACCGTTTACCAGTCTTGTTGCTTGGCGGACATCTTCGCGAGTTTGTTTTAAGAAATTATAGATCGCAACCGGGCGACCTTCGCAAAGCCATCTATTCTTGCATTCTAAAACAAATAGTTTGCCATCCCATAGTGCTAAAACATCGTACTGATATTCTCCCTCTGGCTCAGGGTATTTTCTTTTGTAGCCTACCGCCTCGACCCCATGGGAGATAAAAAGCTCTTTTACTTCGTTTTCAAGTCCATCTCCTTTTGGCTTAAATTCACCTTTTCTACTCAGTATGTTCGATGCGATCGCTCTGCTTATTACGCTTCCTTTGAGAATGTCGTAAATAACTGCAAATCCTGTTGATGTCTTTATGAGTGGCGCATCAAAAAGATCTCTTGCCTTTCGATGGAAGGTTATATTTTTAACAAAGGTAAGTGATTTTTCTTTGGTCATTCCGGAGGATTGAAGATGAACTAATAAGGAGTCTTGACTGAAAGTGATAAGTTCAGAAATCATGGGCTTTCCTTCGGAAGCTTTGGGCAGCATGGCAGTACAAAATTCTCTAATTAAGCAAAAGCCATCAATCCAGTCACTTAAAGTTAACCCTTCATACAGCGCATCATCTTCAAGTACATTGTAGCTTAGTAATGTAGTGAGCGATGATGCAGCATGGTAGTGGTCTTTGACAGTCTTCGACCCACTAATTGCTGCGGCCGTGTCCAGTAATGAATTAAGCGTGGAATCCTTGTTTATGGAGAAAAAGTTTGTGGATTCCCTAGAGCTATTTCGTTGGCCGGCGATGAAGTCAAAAATTTGCGCTTTGGTGGATTCCCCAAATTCAATTCCAAATTTAAAGTTGTCGGGGGCATTGTCATATTCATGCGCCTCCCTAATATCATGTTCTCTACCTAGGTAGCGCACATGCTCTTGTAGGATGTCTATGAGTGCCCAGATGTTTGCATTATAGAGAATTGATCCGGCTTTAAATGCCTCGGCATCATCTACAGGAACTCGGTCGGGAATTACTACAATCCCATCAGAGCTAAACCAGTTATTGCGATAAGCTTCCATCAATATAGCGGAGCCTAAGGCTTCGACTTGTTGCGTGTGATAAGTTTCTGGGTCTACGGGAATACCGTACGCATCAGTTACTGAAAGACTGTTTATAAGTACTGGTGTCCCTGTCTTAAATTGATCTTCTACTTTTTTATATAAATGATTTTGATCCCCTACGAACCAGGTCATAGTAGACCATAGCCTGGTTTCTGGACTTAAATCTTTTAAAGCGGATAGCTCACCTTCAAAACTCAATACTTCACTAAAGCATGTTTCTACAACGCCAAAGAATTCAAGCATTTTCTTAAAGTGGTCGAGCAAAGGCTTATCAAGTCTAAGAGATATGAAGGCTATGAGGTCATCGAATAGTTCTTTTCTCTTTCTTGTTTTTTCCGCGTTCGGGCGTCTATTGATAAGTGTTTCTGTCCGCATAATTGCGCTTAGTAATGCAAGCGGGTTTCTATACCATTGAAATTTATCAAGCTCTCTTTTTAGGAGTTTCCATGATAATTTGGTCAATGCGCTATTAATTGCTGCCTCAGGAATTTCGAGCCCTTCATTTGCGACTAACAAAGCCATGCTCCTTGCTTTATAAGTAAATTACAGATGTTGTTTAGTGTTTCTAGTCGACCAACTGATCTACCCATTTCCCTGCGATCCAAAGTCACAGCTAAGCCCAAGCTATCTCTTGTCGAAGATAGCACTACTCGGGTGGCCTCTGGCCAGTTCAGACCTTGAAATCAAGGCAGTCTCGGTAACGGGGCATGGAGAGTGAGCTGTAGGCCCCAGAGGTCAGGGTCGGTTCTCCGGTTCGGAGTGCTTGGCGCTACGCCCCCTAGACTTGGCAGCTAACAGATTCGTAATGTCACGTTTGTTTTACCAGGCTCAGGACGAGCTAGAAAGGCAATCACTACCTCAGCAAGAAGACAGCGAGCTGCTCTTGGAGGCCTTCGCGCCTGCCAGCCCCCACCGATAAATTGGACTCTTCATTTTCGTGAGAGTCTCCATGCCCCAAGTCGCAATCGGTACACTCCTGCTCATCTTGGGTTGTAAACAATGTTTCGCGACCGGCAGCATCTGGGCCGATTTCTGCCTGTCTCGAAGGGCCGTACCAATTTGGGTAAAGCTTCGCTTTTATTGCAAAAAGCCTTTTCCGCGCGGGATAGATTTGCTTTTATAGCAGCGTGTGTTGCTGTCAACGCAGCGAGACGCCTTTAAAGAGCCCGACCATTGAGTCGGGTTTTTTTGTGTCCTTTACAAGCCCTGCCATCGAGCAGGGTTTTTCGTTTTCGGTGCCGCCACATCCATCGCTCCAAGCGGGGACTGCTGCTGGAGCCGGACCTATTGCGCTCCCCGAAAGGGAGGAATTCGGATGAAAAACATGCCCGACAAACCAGAAACATGGTTGGTCCTATTCGCGTGGCTGGGACAGCATGCGTCGACGATCTACGCCGGAGCATTGTCATTCGTGGTCGGTGCTTTGCGGATCATTTATGGCGGTGGCTCGCGGCGACAGGCACTGCTTGAAGCTTCGCTTTGCACACTGATCACCGTTGGACTGATTCCGCTGTTGGAGTACTTCGGCTTACCGCAGAACTTCGCCACGGCTGCCGGGGTGTTCATCGGTTTTCTTGGCGTGAAGAAAATCGCCGATCTGGCTGATCGGTTCGCTGACTTCAAGTTTCCCAAATCGGATTCGGCGCCGTGAAGCGCCGCTCCTGGACGCTGCCACTTGTGCTCCTGCTGGCCTACGCCGTCACGGGCCACATCCACTGTGGTGATTCGCGTGCATGTCAGCCGCTCGCCGCTCAATCATTCAATCGTGAGATTTAGAGAATGGCTTACACCCAATACGAAACCGTTGTCGCCAACACTCCCGAGGAGCTGACGGTCAAGCTGGCACAGGCCCTCGCCGATGGTTGGCAGCCTTATGGTAGTCCTGTCTCCATCACTGAAGGCTTTCAAGTGCTTCAGGCTGTAGTGAAGGGATCAAGCAATGTTGGCAGTGCACCGGGCGACATCACCTCGGACAACATCACGGACGCGTCGGATGTCGGTAAGGCGGTGCTGGTCAGTGTTGACGCCGCGGCTGCGCGTGCCGCAATTGGTAGTGGGACTTCGGACTTCTCCGGTAGCTACAACGATCTGACCGATCTGCCTGCCATTCCCGTCGAAGGTGATGCCGCGATGCTGGAAGCCGGCACTGACGTCGTTGCGCATACCTGGTCAGCCAAACTGATCCATGACGAGGTTGCCCGCCAGATTGCTGCGATATCCGCATGAGCCGTAAACAAGCGATCTCATCGTGCAAAGTAATGCTCTTAGTCGACTGCCTCCGTTTCAAACGCAGTGAGTGACTCCGACAGACGGCAGAGGCCCGGGGACCCTGGCAACTTCCAAGGAACACGGGGCATAAGACTCGCGCAAACGCGTTAGCGGCACCCCTCCAGAGTTAGTTAACTGGTTAACTCCCTTGGTTAACTTAGCTGAAAGCCTTATGGGCTGTGACTTACAGTGCGGTTAACTAACGAATTAACCTGGTTAACTCAGCCAGCTGTCGAGTCGGCTGAACGTCAGGCGGGCCGCGGCTTTCAGCCCGGTTAACTAAGGTAGTTAACCAAGAGTTAACTAAGCAAATGATTGAAAGGCTATGGAATTGGCTGAAAGCCAGGTGGGCCGTGGTCTTGAGGTGGTTGACCTAGGAGTTAACCGACTATTTTACTCGGTTAACCCTCGGCCCTGCCGGGTTAACCGTAAGGCATGGACATGACAGCACTCACCAAAGCGGAGTTCGCCACGCGCCAAGGCTGGTCGAAACCCTATGTGTCGAAGTTGGCCAAGAGCGGTCGTCTGGTTCTGCTGGCGGACGGCATGGTGGATGTCGAGGCCACGGACCGATTGCTGTTCAGCACAGCGGATCCGAGCAAAGCCAATGTGGCGGCGCGGCACGAGCGCGAACGGATACAGCGCAGGCCGGAAGGCAATACCCCGGGCCCCCAGATCGAATACGAGCCTTCAGCCGTTCTTTCGCACCAGGCGCCATTGTCCGGCGAGGGCATCCCGGACTTTCAGGAGTCGCGCGCCTATCGCGAGTTTTATGAGTCACGCTTGACCGAGAGCGAGTTTCACAGGAATCGCGGCGCCCACGTCGAGTTGGAGGCCGTTAAAACGGCGGCGTACACGACCGGGCGAATGTTACGGGATCTGTTGCTGGGTATGCCGCCACAGTTGGCCCCCGAATTGGCCGCCATGAGTGATCACTGGCAAATCGAGAAGCACCTCACTGCTGCCTTGCGCCGGGTGTTGGACGATGCCGAGCGGATGTCCTCGACTGACCTCATCCATTCTTTGACTGCAGCGAGCTAATCCATGTCAGCGGAAATGCCCGACGGTGCAGCGGTGTACCGGGAGGCGTATTTCCGCGGGCTGCGGCCAGAGCCGGATGTCTGGATCGATCAGTGGGCTGATGAGTTCATGCGCATCCCGCGGGATGCCGGGGCGGCCGAGCCAGGACAGTACCGCACAGCGCGAACACCGTATGCCCGCGAGCCCATGCGCTGCCTGTCACCGGCCCACCCGTGCAAGCGCGTGGTGACCATGGTGGCCTCGCAGTTGATGAAAACCCAGATCGCCTTGAACTGGATTGGCGGCCTGATCCATATGGCGCCGTCGAATATTCTCACGCTGTTGCCCAGCCTGGGGTTGGCCAAGCGAGTCTCGTCGCGCATCGGCAAGACCATCAAGGCCACCCCAGTGCTGCGCGAACGAGTCGCGGCGAACCGTTCGCGTGATGCGCGCAACACCATGGACACCAAAGAATTCGAAGGTGGTTCGCTGTATGTCACCACCGCCGGATCGGCGGCAAACCTGTCGGAGTTGTCGGCCCGGTACATCTATGGCGATGAAGTGGATCGCTGGGTGGTGGACGTGGGCGAGGAGGGCGACCCGATTGAGCTGGCTGAAACCCGGGGCAGTACGTTTGGCCGTAATGCCAAGTTCTACTTTTCCAGTTCGCCGACAATCCGGGGCGCCTCGCGCATTGCCGACCTGTTCGAGACCAGCGACCAGCGTTTTTACTACGTGCCGTGCCCGAATTGCGGGCACATGCAAGTCCTCGAATGGGAACGCCTGCATTATTCGGCGGATTGCCAACGGGCACACTACGAGTGCGCCGGGCCTGACTGTGACGTGCTGATCGAGGAACATCACAAGGGTGAGATGTTGGCCAAAGGCGAGTGGCGCGCCCATGCCCAGGGCGATGGTGAAACCGTCGGCTTCAACCTCAATGCGTTGTACTCGCCGCCCGGCTGGACAGGCTGGGCCGCGCTGGCCAAGCAGTTCGAGAAGGCCAAGACCGCCATGTCCCGCGGCGATCTGGAGCCGATGCAGGTGTTTTATAACACCCGTCTGGCCAAGGTTTGGGACAGCGCCCAAGAGCAAACCAAAGCCGATGTGCTGATGGCTCGGGCCCGCCTGGAAACTTACGGGCTGGGGTCGATGCCGTTCGCCGTGCTGATGCTCACGGCCTCGGTCGATGTTCAAGCCAACCGGCTGGAGTTCATGGTGGTGGGCTGGGGCGCCGGCATGGAGCGCTGGATCATCGACTACCAGGTGATCTGGGGCGATCCCTCCGACGAATGCACCTGGTCCGTACTCGACGACAAACTCAAGGCGCGTTATCCGCATCCGTGTGGCGCGGACCTGACAATCCGGGCAGCCGGTATCGACTCCGGCGGCAACCACACCGACGAGGTGTACCAGTTCTGCCGGCTGCGGCGCTGGCGCAACATCTTCGCCGTCAAGGGCGCGAGCAAGTCAGGTCGGCCGGTGATTGCGCAGCGGCCATCGATGATGGACGTCACCTGGAAAGGCCTGACCGAACGCAAGGGTGTCGAGCTGTGGTTCATCGGTACCGACACGGCCAAGGATTGGATTTACAACCGCTATCCAGTAGAGGACGGCCCCGGCGCGCTGCACTTTGCCAACGACCTGCCGGATGATTTCTTCGCCCAGTGCGTCGCCGAGCGCAAGGTGACTCGGTACATCAAAGGCTACAAAAAAATCGAATGGGTCAAGGGCAAGGCGGAGCGCAACGAAGCCCTCGACTTGATGGTGTACAGCCTGGCGATGGCGCATTACCTGGGCCTGAATCGCTACAAGGAACACGACTGGGAGCGGGTGAAAAGCGCCCTGTTGCAGGCGGCGCCGGGTGAAAAAGCCATTGCAGTCGAACGCGTCCGCGCTCCGGTGTTATCTCCGCAGCAATCGGCGGATCCCGTGCCGCCACCAGCCAAGCCAGCCGCAGTATTGCTGCCGATTGCACGACCGCCCCAGCGTCGAAGCTCCAGCAGCGGCTACCTCAAAAAACGGCGCTGAGTGAAAACGCACCGTTGCAACTCACGTTGTCTTATTACTTTAGAGCGTTCCCCATGGCCTTTACCCAACAGCAACTCGACGCGGTCGAGAAGGCAATCGCGCGTGGCGAAAAAATCGTGCGTTACGCCGATCGCAACGTCGAGTACCGCGACATCGACGAATTGCTCAGGGCACGCGACGAAATTCGTAGCTCGCTGATCGCGGCGGCAGGCCCTCGGTCCCGCATCGTGCGGCTTTACCATGGAGGCAAGGGACTGTAATGGCTCGTCACTTTCCAACATTGGGCCGCAGCGGTTTCTTGATTCCCTCGAATATCAAGGCCAGCTATGAAGGCGCGGCTGAAGGGCGTCGTTCCGCCAGTTGGGATGCGCCCGACGCCGGTTTCAACAGCATTGCCATTCCGGCGCTGCGCAACCTGCGTTCGCGTTCCCGTGCAGCAGTGCGCAACGACCCGTACGCGTTCAACATCATCGACAAACGGGTCAGCAACCTGATCGGCACCGGTATCACGCCGCGGCCAAAAACCCAGGATGACGAGCTTCGGCATTTGCTGCAGGAGCTCTGGGCCGACTGGACCGAAGAATCCGACGCCGATGGTCTCACCGACTTTTACGGACAGCAGGCGTTGATCGCTCGGACGGTGGAAACGGCCGGCGAATGTTTTGTCCGCCTGCGCCCGCGCAGCCTTGATGAGGGGCTGGTGGTGCCGCTGCAACTCCAGGTGCTGGCGCCGGAGTTTGTGCCACACGACAAGTCCGAAATGGCCCGTAACGGCAACGTCATTCGCGCCGGCATCGAGTTCAGTCCGGATAGCCGCCGGGTGGCGTACTGGATGTATCGCTCGCATCCCGGCGATGCCGCGTCGTTGAACAGTGGCTACAACCAATTGGTGCGCGTACCGGCGAGCCAGGTGCTGCACATTTTTGAGCCGGTCGAACCGGGTCAGCTGCGTGGTCTGCCGCGTTTATCGCCGGTGCTCAAGCGCCTGCGCAGCCTGGACAACTACGACGATGCGGTGTTGTTCCGCCAAGAGGTGGCCAACCTGTTCGCCGGCTTCATCAAGAAGCCATCACCGGATGACATCCAGACGCCGGTCGACCCAGTGACCGGAGCGCCACTGAACCTCGCTTCGGATGGCTTCACGCCGATGGTGGCATTGGAGCCCGGGACCATGCAGGAGTTGTTGCCGGGCGAGGAGGTCGAGTTTTCCTCGCCGCCAGATGCCGGCAACAACTACCCGGATTTCATGCGTCAGCAATTGATGGCGGCAGCGGCCGGCGCCGGAATGCCATACGAGATCCTCACAGGCGACATGCGCGAAGTGAACGACCGTGCACTACGGGTGGTGCTTACCGAGTTCCGGCGTCGACTGGAGCAGCTGCAATTCGGTGTGTATGTGCACCAGTTATGTCGCCCAGTGCGGGCCGCGTGGATGGATATGGCGGTGCTCAGTGGCGCCGTGCTGTTGCCGGACTACGCCCAACGACGCCGTGAGTACCTGCGTACACGCTGGGTGCCACAAGGCTGGGCGTATATCCATCCGGTTCAGGATGTTCAGTCACGCACGATGGAAGTGAACGCCGGCTTTGCCTCGCGTAGCGAAATGGTCCTGCGCACCGGCTATGACGCCGAAACGGTGGACGAAGAAAACGCCGCCGATGCCGAGCGCGCTCGGGGTAAAGGTCTTAATTACAGCACGCTCGTCGAACTGCTTCAGGCGCTCGACGACAAGGAGCAGACATGAGCAAGAACACGCCGCCACGCATTTACAACAAAGCCGGCCAGCGGGTGCCGGTGCAGGACAAAAGCTGGTACGCCGTGCACGCCAGTGGCGAAGCGACCGAGCGCGTGATCGAAGTCTTTGTCTACGGCGAGATCGGTACCTGGGGCATTACGGCCAGTCAGTTTATGCAGGATCTGCGCGCGGTCGATGACGGCGTGTCACCGGTGATCGCGGCGTTCAACAGCATTGGCGGCGACCTGTTCGACGGACTGGCCATGCACAACACCTTGTCACGGCTGGGCGAACGCTGCACGGCACGCATTGATGCCTTGGCCGCGAGTGCGGCGAGTGTCGCGGTGTGCGGTGCCCATAAAGTGGTGATCGCCTCCAATGCCATGCTGATGATTCACAACCCATGGACCTATGCAGCTGGCGATGCCGACAGCTTTCGCAAGGTGGCGGATGTCCTCGACCAAACCATGGAAGCGATCATCGCGGCTTACAAAGCCAAGGCACCGGACATCGATGAGGCGGAGCTGCGAGGTTTGGTGGCTGCCGAAACCTGGTTGACCGCCAGTGAGGCGGTTGCCTTGGGGCTGGCCGATGAGGTGGGCGACGGGGTGCAGGTCAAAGCGTGTCTGGGGCAGGGCGGGGTGATGCAGCGTTACCAGCACACCCCAGCTGAATTGCTGGCCCAGCTCGATGAGTTGCCTGAGCCAGATTCGGAGCCGGCGCCAAACGACCCACCCAAGCTGGTGACGGACTCGGCCAAGCTGGCGTTGTTAATCACTCAACGTTGCGCCGAGGCGGGGATCAGCAATCTGGTCGCGCCATTGCTCAGTTCGACCCAGCTTGAAAGCGAAGAAGTCGTCCAGGCGGGGTTGACCCGGGCCAAGGCGGTGCATGACCTGTGTGTCGCGGCACGACTGCCAGAACTCAGCCACGAGTATGTGGCCGCGGGGCTGGATGAGCCCGCGGTACGCGCGCGGTTGTTCGACAAGATCGTCAGCAGCGGCAACGGTTTCGAAATCGACAACAGCGTGCCTCTCGACGATGACCCCGCGCCGAAGGTGCAGGCGAAACAACCGAATCCTACTTCGATCTGGGCGGCCCGTCAGGCCGCCCATGCCGGGCAATCCAACAGTGCAAAAGGAGCACGAGCATGACCGTAAAGTACGAAACGCTACACGCTGGCGAGTTTCTGCTCTCCGAAGGGGCCGGGAAAATCTCTCGTGAATCCATTCTGGTGGCCGCCGGTGTCGCGCTGAATGCCGGCCAGGTGCTGGGGCTGGTCACGGCGACCAATGAGTTTGCCCCCTACGATCCCGCCGCCGTTGATGGCACCGAAGTCGCGGCCTGCATCCTCTACGGGCCGCTGGGTGAATCGACCGAAGAGCGTCGCGCGAGTGCCGTGGTACGGCTGGCCGAGGTCAGCGAGGTGCATTTGACCGGTTTCGATGCTGAGGCGGAGGCCGCCTTGGCGGCTCAGTTTGTGATAGCCCGCTAAGTCAGCCCCCCCTTACCCCAACCCCGCCCTGTGCGGGGTTTTGCTTTTCTGGAGAGTCCCTTCATGGCCGACATTGGCATTTTTACCGACGATGTTTTTTCCGTGTCTTCGCTGACCGCGGCGATCAATGAGCAGGAATACCTGCCGGGTCGCATCAGTAGCCTGGGCCTATTTCGCGAGGAAGGCATCAGCACCCTGACCGTGCAGATTGAAAAGGACGGTAACACCCTGGCCCTGGTGCCGGCGGGTGAGCGCGGCACCTCGGGTCTGGTCGTGGGTGCCAGCAAGCGTCAGATGATTCCGTTTAACACTGTGCACCTGCCGCAGCGTTTCACCATCAAGGCCGACGAAATTCAGGGCATTCGCGCCTTTGGTACGACCACCGAGTTGCAGGCCGTGCAGGGCGTGGTCAACACGCGCCTGAGCAAGGCCAAACGTCAGCTCGATGCCACCCATGAATTCCAGCGCATGGGCGCGCTGAACGGTCTGGTGCTGGACGCGGATGGTTCGACGGTCCTGCTGAACATCTATCAGGCGTTTGGTGTGGAGCAACAAAGCTTGTCCATGGGCTTGAACGACCCGGCTACCAAGGTTCGGGTCAAGTGCGCCGAAGCGCTGGACATGCAGGACGATGAACTGGGCAGCGTCACCAGCTCGGGCGCGCGGGCCTTCTGTGGCAAGAATTTCTGGAACAAGCTGGTCACGCACAAATCGGTTGAGGAAACCTACCTCAATACGATCCAAGCCGCGGAATTGCGTGGTGATGCGCGGGACAGCTTCGAGCTGGGTGGCATCGTCTGGGAGCGCTACCGCGGGCGGATCGCCGGGGTGTCGTTTATCCACGACGATCAGGCGTTGTTGATTCCCGAAGGCGTGCCGGAACTGTACATCTCCTGCTTTGCCCCAGCGGACTACATGGAAACCGCCAACACCCAAGGCCTGCCGTACTACAGCAAGCTGGAACCACTGCCGTTCAACAAGGGCATGGCCGGTGAAGCCCAGTCCAACCCGTTGCACCTATGCACCCGTCCTCGGGCACAGATCCTGCTGACGCTCTGACCATGGCCTTTCGAGACCTGGTCGCGGAGATCGACAGCGTAGTGTTCGACACCCTGGCCGATGTTGGCTTCATTGAAGGTCGGCGGGTGCAGGGCATGTTCTCGGCGCCTTGGTTGCAGCCCAAAATCGGACGCTTGAACACCGGCTTGCGCGAGCCGTGTTTTCACATTCGCGTGGCCGACGCCGCGGGCGTGGAAAAAGCGCAGACAGTGCTCATTGACTTACCGGTTTTGGACGGTGGTGGCGAGTACACCCTGATTCACCTGGAGCCGGCGGGTGATGGTCTGGTGGCCTTGTCGTTGAGGTTAAAAGCATGAGTACCGTGCCGGTTTCGCTGCAGTTTTCCGCAGACGATATGCAGGCTTTTAAACAGTTGGCCAAGGTGATGCCCAAGGCGGCCGCCGCGGCGCAACGGCGGGCAATCAACAAGACCTTGGGCTGGCTGGCCACGCACATGGCGCGGGATGTCAGCAAGCAGGAACGAATCGCCGTCCGCGCGGTGCGTCAGCGTCTGCGCAGCTATCCCATCAAAGGCCAGGGCCAGTTGGGCAAACTCTGGTTTGGCACCAACCCGATGGAGGCCAGCCGGGTAGGCAATCCCCGGCAGGGCAAGGCTGGTGTCTCGGTGGCGGGGCGGCGCTACCAGGGCGCCTTTTACAAGCGTGTGTATGGCAACAAGGCGGACATCTGGATCCGCACCTCCAGCAAACATTTCAACCCGGATGACTATCCCGGCAGCAGCGCGTCCGCGGGTGGAGGCACAAGTTCGGGCTGGATCGCGGAAAACGACAATCGCTTTCCACTGGCCAAGGCCAAGGTCTCGCTCGAAGACGTTGAAGGTCCGTTTTACACCTGGGCCAACAAGGCCGACGAGCGTCTACTGGTCGTGTTCAGACAAGAGATGAACTTTGAACTGCACAAATACCTGAAGGGGAGCAACCGTGTCTGATCCTGCCTTTTCGCTGGATGCGTTGTACGCCGCCATCGAGGACCACATCCGCCAGGCACTGCCCTCGGTGCGGTTTGTGGCGACCTGTCCGGACATTCAGGACCGGATAGCGTTGCCGGCGGTATTTCTCGAGCCGGTTGAGTTTGAGCCCGGGCCCGACATCGGCACCGGTGAAACGGTGCTGGTCCAGCGCTTTGAAGCGCGGGTCATTGTCGCGCCCGAGTTGGCCCGTCATCAGCAACTCGGTGCCCAGTTGGCCGCACAACTTGCCATTCTGTTGCGGGCACAAACCTGGGGGCTGGACAACGTCGAACAGGCGCAGTTTGTGGCGTCGCGTCAGGATTGGACCAAACCTGAACTGGATGGCTACACCGTGTGGACGGTGGAGTGGACCCAGCAGATCTACCTCGGTGAGGTTGAGTGGCTGTGGCCTGTCGAGCCCCCGGGCACCCTGTACCTGAATGTCGATGGCTGCACCGGTACCGGCAATGAAGATCACTACTTTCAACCGGAGGATCTGGCATGGGATACGCCAGCGCCGAACATGACCGGATGATCGCGGCGATGCTGATGCCCTGCGTGGTGGTCGGCGTCGATCTGAGCGCGGGGCGGGTGCGGGTCAAGGCCGGTGCCTGGGTCAGTGCTTGGGTGCGCTGGCACAGCCTGGCGGCGGGCAAGGCCCGTCATTGGCGCGCGCCAAGTCTGAATGAGCAGGGCGCGCTGTTCAGCCCCAGCGGTGATCCGGCCATGGGCACCTTTATCCCGGGGCTGTATGGCAACGCCGGGACGCCGCCGGACAACCGTGATCACGTCGAGGCCTGGTACTTCGATGATGGCGGCTCGCTGGTCTACGACTGGCAAGCCGGCAGCTACAGCATCGCGTTACCCAATGGCAGCCACGCGACGATCACGGTCGGTGGCTCGCAGTTTGAAGTGACGCCGGAGCAAATCCGGGTGACGGCCAGCCAGATCACGCTGTCGGGTGAGGTGAGCATCGACGGTGCGCTGAGCGTGTCCGGTGATATCAGCGGCGCCGGCACGATCATGGATGCCGGCGGCAACAGCAGCAACCATTCCCACTGAACAGATATTCATCTTTAGCCCGCCGCGTGCGGGCTTTTTCATGTCTGGAGAAAAAGCATGACGAGTAAAACCAAGGACGTATCGGTAGTCAGCGATGAGCCGATCCCGGCCACGCCGGCCGCGCTCTGTACCTTCCGCGACACGCTGTATACCTCGCGGGTGCTGGTCCTGCTGGAGGCCGGGCGCACCTTGAAAGTGGCAAAAGGCCAGGTCGCGGTGGCCTCGGATGACACGGTCGCGCTCGAGTATTTGCATGGCCGCAAGGATTTTGTCGCGGTCGAGGGCTGATCCCATGATCGGGATGATCGGACTGGACCGCCGTACCGGCCAACTCATTTCCGGCCTCGATCACCTGCGCCAGTCCATCGAGGACATCTTGTCCACGCCCTTGGGCAGCCGACGCATGCGCCCGGAGTACGGCAGCAAGCTGCGGCGCTTTGTCGACCTGCCGGTCAATGACGGCTGGAAGAGTGCCGTGCAAGCCGAGGTGGCCAGCACGTTGGGCCGTTGGGAACCACGTCTAAAGCTGGGGCGGGTGCGCGCGGTGGCCATTCTCGACGGGCGTATCACCTTTGAGCTGACCGGGCAGTACCTGGGTAGCGACGTGACTTTGGAGGTGTCCGCATGACCATGGAACTGGCGGCCCTGCCGCCGCCGCAAGTGCTGGAGGACCTCGACTTTGAGGAGGTTTACCAGGAGAAACTGGAAGCCTTCCGCCTGAGCATGGGTGACAATTGGAGCGCGGAGCTGGAAAGTGACCCGGTACTCAAGCTGATCGAGCAGGCGGCGTATGGTGCCTTGCAGAACCGGGCGCGGGTCAACGACGCGGGCAAGGCCTTGCTGTTGGCCCATGCCGAGCGGGCCGACCTCGATCACCTGGCCGCCAACGTCAATCTGCAACGCCTGGTGATTCAGGCGGGAGATCCGAGCACGGTGCCGCCGACGCCGCAGGTGCTCGAAGAGGACGATGCCCTGCGTGAGCGGGTGCAGCTGTCGTATGAGGGGCTGACCACGGCGGGGCCGCGTAACAGCTACATCCTGCATGCGCGCAACGCCTCCGGGTTGGTGGCCGATGCCACGGCGGAAAGCCCATCGCCGGCCGTGGTGGTGGTCACCGTGCTCAGCCTCGAAGGCAGTGGCGCCGCCTCGCCGGAACTGCTGGAAGAGGTCCGGCTGCACCTCAATGACGAAGACGTGCGGCCGGTGGCGGACCGCCTCACGGTGCAGAGTGCCGTGGTCATCGATTACCGCATTGAAGCGGTGTTGTATCCGCAGGCACCCGGCCCGGAGAACGAAGCCTACCTGGCCGAAAGCCAAAAACGCCTGAGCGAGTGGATCAACCCGCGTCGTCGCCTGGGGCTGGAAGTAGCGCGCTCGGGGATCGATGCGCAATTGCACGTTCCCGGCATCGCCCGGGTAGAGCTGCTGGGCTGGACCGACATCAAGCCGACTAAGGCCGAGGCGGCGTATTGCACCGGTTACAGCGTGACGCTGGGGGCCTGACATGAGCAGTCTGTTACCGCTTAACAGCACCCCGCTGGAATTGGCCGTGGAAGCGGCCAACTACGAAAACACGTTGATTCCGCTGCGCAGTTTGTACAACGCCGACAGCTGCCCCGAACACCTGTTGCCGTACCTGGCCTCGGCCTGGTCGGTGGACCGCTGGAACAACAACTGGACCCAAGAGGCCAAGCGCACGGCGATCCGCTCCGCGTACGACGTGCATGCACGCAAAGGCACCATCGGCTCGCTGCGGCGGGTGGTCGAGCCCTTGGGCTACCTGATCGACGTCGTGGAATGGTACGACACCGTGCCGGAAGGCGTGCCCGGCACCTTCGCTCTGGAGGTCGGCCTGAATGACGCCGGCATCACCGAGGAGCTGTACGAGGAACTGGCGTGGTTGATCGACGATGCCCGTCCGGTCAGCCGGCACATGACCAACCTGGCGCTCAGTCTGCAGACCGAAGGGGTGCTGGGCATTGCCGTGTGCGTGCAAGAGGGCGAAGAGATCGACGTGTACCCACCGGCTCCGCAAGACATCGACGTGACCGGCAGCTTTGGCCCGGCGCTTTGCGTCGATGAAACCGATACTTTGGACGTTTATCCCTATGATTGATAAGACCAGTCAGTTTTTTGCCATTCTCACGGCGGTCGGTGAAGCCAAACATGCCAATGCCATCGCCATGGGCCTGGACTGGATGTTCACCGAGATGGGCCTGGGCGATGCCAACGGCACCGACCCGATTCCCGATCGCCTGCAGACCCAGTTGATCAATGAATGGCGCCGGGCGCCGATCAACCAGATCCGCGTCGATCCGGCCAATCCCAACACCGTCATCACCGAACAGATCATTCCGCCGGAAGTCGGCGGCGAATGGATTCGCGAGATCGGCCTGTACGACGTTGACGGCGACCTGGTGGCGGTGGCCAACTGCGCGCCGAGCTATAAACCGTTGCTGGACCAAGGCAGTGGCAAGACCCAAGTGGTGCGGATGAACTTCATCGTCAGCAGCTCGGCGAACATCGTGCTGAAGATCGATCCGGCGGTGGTGCTGGCCACCCGCGAATACGTGGACCTCGCGATCAGCGAAGCGCTGGCCAAGCTGGATCACAAACAGTCAGCGCGGGTGGCGACGACCGCCGCCATTGCCCTGAGCAATCTACAGACCATCGATGACGTGGCCGTGGTCGTCGGTGACCGGGTGTTGGTGACCGCCCAGGCGCTGCCCCAAGAGAATGGCCTGTATGTCGTCAGCGCCGAAGGCTGGACGCGGGCCGCCGATGCCGACAACAGCCTGGAAGTGACACCGGGGTTGTTTATCCACGTCGAGCAGGGCACGACCAACGGCGACAGCCTCTGGCAGTTGGTCACCGACGTGCCGATCACCCTCGGCACCACCGGTTTGCAGTTTGAAATAATCGCAGGCGGCAGTGGGGTCGGTGTGGGCACCTTTCGCAGTGTCACCGTCGATGCCCTCGGGCGTGTGGTCGCCGGTACCAACCCGACCACCCTGGACGGCTACGGCATCACCGATGCCCTGGCAGTGACCGAAAACTTGGGCGATGTTGCGGATGTGGTCGAGGCTCGGAATAACCTCGGGCTGGGCACCGCTGCGACCGCTGATGTGCAGGTCCATCTGCACGATGAAACGCCTGATGCGCTGATGAAGGTCGGAGCGTTCGGCTGGGGCGGGCCTGCCTATGCGGTCAGTGACGTTGACATCGGTGGTTTGAACGCGGAGACGGCCCTCTATTTCATCAGCAATGGCATAGGAGGGCCAGGTGGCGGGATCTATGAGGGTTGGGTTCGCGTTTCGGCGATTACACCAGGTCAATACGCCTTCCAGGAGATTTATGGGAATGCCGACCACACCCTACACCGCCGGGCCTTGACTGCCGGTGTTTGGGGCGAATGGGAAAGCATATGGGACTCAACCAATCTGGTTAAACAAATCTACCCCCAAGATGACACGCCAGGCCGTGTATTGCTCACGGGTGCTTATGGTATCGGTCACGGGGGGATTGTCCTTCCCGACGGCACTGATCTAAACACAATCACTACTGTGGGCATTTACCGGGTGAACACCAGCCTGAACATGCCTGCCGGCGGTCAATTCTCCCCCATGCTGGTTGCAGTCAGTCAAGACACCCTCTGGCAACAAATCACCAGCTATAACTCCGGTACAACCTATACCCGAGGCGCAGTTCAGACCCCAGAGGGATATGAATTCAGTGAGTGGGTAACGGGTTGGAACACTAGCAACTTTGACCCTGCTGCGTATCAGGCGGCACTGGGTTTCACTCCCGTGCAGCAAGGCGGTGGTGCGGGTCAGGCGTCGAACAAGGTCTACATTGGTTATCGACCCGCCTCGAGCGACGTGGGTTTACAGGTTGATGCATCCGACTTCGGGAAGATCTGGACCGAAAGTAATTTTGATCCTGCTTCCATATTTTCGCTTCCCGTTGGAGTGCCGTTTCCATGGCCAACCGCTACGCCACCCGACAAATGCGTTTTGATGGGGGGGCAGCCGTTCAATGTCGAGTGGTACCCGGCATTGGCAGCCGTGTATCCCACTGGAATGCTGCCAGATCTGCGCGGTGAGTCGATTCGTGGTCTGGATGGCGGGCGCGGAATCGATCCCGACTATGGGCGCCCTGTGTTGAGCCTTCAACTCGACGCGCTACAAAACATGACGGGTGAACTCAGGCTGCAAGATGACGATTCAATGTTGCTGGTGAATACCGCGACCGGCGTATTTACGGCTACGGGTTACATGACGAGTGATATACCCGCTGCACCACGAGTCAGTACAACGGGCAACATGTCGGTAACTTTCAATCCTTCAGCCGTCGTCCGTGTGAGTCCAGAAACCCGAATGCGCAACGTCGCTTACAACTACATCTGCAGGATGTATTGATGACTACTTTAGTGAATGGCTTTTTTGATGAGAGTGGCTGGATTGACGTTTACACGTTCAGTGAAACCACCGGTGAGTACCTCGGACAGCACGACATCTATGTGAGTCGCGGCTGCGGTCTACCGGCTGGCGCAACGCTGGAGGTGCCGCCTGAAGCCCCGGAGCAGCAGGTGGTCGTCAGGCAACAGAATGCGTGGGGCGTGGTGCCTGATTATCGTGGCGTGGCTTTCCGCACCACCGATGGTGCCGAAGTGACGCATTCGATGCCGGGCGAGTTACCGGCCGAACTGACGGCGTTGCCGCGACCGAGTGCGGCCCATCTCTGGGACGGTCTCGATTGGGTGCTCGATGCCGCGCTCGATCTGGCGATGCAAAACCGTCGAGAACGATCGTGGATCGAAAATGAACTGCACTGGGCTGGCCGAGAGATCGACAAGCATCTGGATGCTGATCCGGCTGCGCTGAACACCGAACTCGCCTGGCGCACCTACCGCAATGAACTGCGGGCCTGGCCTCTTTCGCCAGACTTTCCAGCCAGTGATAAACGGCCGTTAAAGCCGGACGGACTGACCAGCACCGCGTCCTGACGCCCCGCATTGCCGGGGCGTTTTCTTTTCCATGCTGCAAGTCACCGCACATCCCCACGGCCTCGCTTATGCGGGGCTTTTTCGTTTCTGGAGCATCACTCTATGAGTTTTTTTCACGGCGTCACCGTGACCTTGGTGGACACCGGCGCCCGGCATATCGCCACCCCGTCCGCGTCGATCATCGGCCTGTGCAACACCTTCACCGTGGGGCCGCCGGCAACCGCAGCGGCCAACGAATTGCTGCTGATCACCCGCGAAAGCGAAGCGGTGGCCGCCTGGGGGCCGGACGCGGCCATCACCCAGGACTGTAAAGCGATTTTCAAGCGGTCGAAGGCAGTGATTGTCGCTGTCGGTGTGCCGCTGCTGGACGACCCGGCCGAGCAGTTGTCCGCGATCATCGGTGGCGTTTGGGCCGACGGCAGCCGTACTGGCATGCAGGCGTTGCTCAACGGCAAAAGCAAGTTCAACGCCCAGCCACGGTTGTTGGTGACTCCGGGGTACTCGTCGACGCTGGCGGTGGGCACGGAGCTGGTGGCACTGGCCGACAAGATGCGGGCCATGGCCATCCTCGACGGGCCGAACACCACCGACGAAGCTGCCATTGAGTACGCCGAAAATTTCGGCAGCAAACACGCCTACATGGTCGACCCCGGCGTGCAGTTCTGGGACACCGGGACCAGTGCCACGGTCAACGCGCCGGCTTCGGCCTGGACTGCCGGCTTGTTTGCGTGGACCGATGCCACCTACGGCTTCTGGGCCTCGCCGTCGAACAAGGAGTTTGTCGGCATCACCGGCACCACGCGGCCAATCGAGTTTCTCGACGGCGATGCGTCCTGCCGGGCCAACCTGCTCAACAACGCGAATATCACCACGATCATCCGTGATGACGGCTACCGCCTGTGGGGCAACCGTACGCTGTCCAGCGACCCGAAATGGAAGTTCGTCACCCGCGTACGCACGCTGGACATCGTCATGGACGCCATCCTTTACGCGCACAAGTGGGCCGTCGACCGTTCGATCACCGCGACCTACGTCAAGGACGTGACCGAAGGCCTGCAGGCGTTCATGCGCGACCTGAAGAATCAGGGCGCGATCATCAACTTCGAGGTGTATGCCGACGAAGAGTTGAACACCTCCAGCGAACTCAGCGACGGCAAGGTGTATTGGAACATTCGGTTCACTGACGTACCGCCGGCCGAAAACCCGAACTTTCGCGTGGAGGTGACCGATCAGTGGATCACTGAAGTGCTGGACACCGCCGCCTAAGGAGGCCGCTTTATGATTCCGGAAGTGCTCTACAACACCAACCTGTTCGTGGACGGCATCAGCCTGCAAGGCGATGTGCCGAGCCTGACCCTGCCCAAGTTGACCCTCAAGACTGACGAGTACCGCGCTGGCGGCATGGACGCGGCGGTCGAACTCGACATGGGTATGGAGAAGTTGGAAGCCAGCTTCCTCACCAACGGTGTGCGCCGCGAGGTGCTGAAGTTCTTCGGCCAGTCCGACCTGACCGGGTTCAACGCCTCGTTCCGCGGTGCCTTCAAGGGCCAGAAAGGTTCGGTCAAGTCGGTGGTCGCCACCCTGCGTGGCAGCCTCAAGGAAGTCGATCCGGGGGACTGGAAACCGGGTGAAAAAGGCGAGTTCAAGTACGCCGTCGCGGTGACCTATTACAAGCTGGAAATCGACGGCAGCGTGATGTTTGAAATCGATCCCCTCAACTCGATCCGCGTCATCGATGGCACCGATCAACTGGCCGCTGTGCGGTCTGCCCTGGGCATGTAAGGAGCAACACCATGAGCAATGTGAAAGACAACGTTCTGCCCAAGTGGCTGCAACTGGGCGATGGCATTGCCACCGTGGCCCTGTCCCGGCCGAGTCAGGCCAACGGCATTCAGGTCGACAAACTGTCCCTGCGCGAACCGACGGTGCGCGAGATGCGCGCCGCGACATTGCAGGGCGGTACCAACGAAGAAGAGCAGGAGATGGTCCTGTTCTGCAGCCTGGCGAGCATCGGCCGCGCGGATCTGGAGGGGCTGCTGATGCGTGATTATCGTCGTCTGCAGACCGCCTATTTTCGTTTGGGAGCAGACGACGGGGTTTAACCCCAGGCTGCAAAAGGCCCTGGCCAAACGCTTGGCCGTCGAGTTGAATTTTTCGGCGGCCGAGATTCAGGGGCTGTCGTTTTCCGAGATGGTCTGGTGGCTCACGGACTGAGCCCATCCCCGTTGCATATAGGTACTCCGCATGGCGAACAAACTCTCGCTCGGGCTGGTAATTGGCGGCGCCGTCGATTCATCCCTGGGCGCCGCCTTCAAGAATGTCAGCGGCGAAATGAAAAAGCTCGAGGCGCAAACCACCCGCGCCAAAGGTTTGCAGAAAGTCATCGGCGAGACCATGCGTCTACGCGATGAATGGAAAAAAGCCCACGACAGCGGGGCGGCCAATGCCGACGCCTTGCTGCGCAAACTGGAAACCAACACCAACAGCTTGCGCAAGCAGGGTGTCGAAGTCGGGCGCCTACGTCAGGAGTATTTGGCGCTGGGCAAGGTGGTGCGCAGTGCCGAGTTCAAAGCCAAAGGCATGGGGCAGGTCGAAGAGGGGCGGGAGAGCCTGCGCAGTGGATTTGGCACGGCGGTGGCCGGTACCACACTGGCCGCGGTACCGACCAAGGTCAGCGCGGATTTTCAGGCGATCATCCGGGACATCGCAATCAAGTCCGGTACCGCCAACACCCAACAGGAAATGGACACCGCCCGCGACATCGTCCAGACCTCAAAAGACACCGGCATGGCCAACACCCAAGTGGCCGACCTAGTGAATCAGTTGGTCGGTGGCGGCATGGTGTTGACCGAAGCGCTGAGGTACGCCCCGGTGGCTGCCAAGTTTGCAGTCGGGCAGGGCGCTTCGGGCACCGACACGGCGAAGATGATTCTGGCAATGCAGAACAACGCCAAGATCACCGACCCAAAAAAAATGGAACAGGCACTGGCGTCGGTTGCCCTGCTGGGCCAGCAAGGCAGCTTCGAGGCGGCCGACATGGCCAAGTGGTTTCCGGAGTTGTTGGCGCAGATGGCCAGCAGCGGCATCAGCGGCCAGGAGGCGGTGACGCAGCTGGGCGCCATGTTGCAGGTGCAGATCAAGAGCGCCGGCAGCGCCGATGAGGCGGCGAACAACCTGAAAAACTGGATCGCGAAAATCGGTTCGGGGGAAACGGTCAAAGGTTATGCCGATGCCGGGATCGACTATCAGGGCTCGATGAACGCCGCCATTGCCAAGGGGCTGTCGACCTTTGAAGCCAGTTTTGAACTGGCGCGCCGGTATGTAGAAAAGACCGACCCGAAAAAGGCCAAACAGCTGGATCAGGGCCTGACCCAGATCAACCAGGAGACGGACCCGGCCAAGGCGCAAGCGATGGCCGATGCCTTGGCCGCCACTTTGCGTACCGGCGATCTGTTTGCCGACATGCAGGTCAAGACCGCGCTGATGGCGTACACCCAGAACAAAAAATTCTACGCGGAGCTGAAAAAGGGCGCTTCGAACCCCGACGGCCCGCGCAAGGACATTCTCGACAAAAACCTGAACGAACGTCGCGAGAGCTCGTCGCAACGTTGGGCCGAAACCGGTCAGGCATTCAACGATTCGCTGCGTGCGATCGGTGATGCCCTGCGTCCGGCGACGGATGCGCTGGCCAGCGGTATCGGTGCAGCAGCGCGTGGCTTGACCGCCTTGTCCGAGGAGACGCCTAACGTGGTGCTGGGCCTGGCGGCGCTGAGTGCCGGAGCCTTGCTGGCGGGCAAGGCCTGGGCCGCACTGAAGATCGGTCGGGGGCTGGTGAACATCGCGCGCGGTTCGGCCGGCGACCGGTCCAATATCGTGCAGCGGGTATTCGTGACCAACGCGAATGACGGCGATGACGACGGGCTGGATCACGATTCAGGTCGAAAGAGAAAAGGCCCTGCAAGTCGGCCGTCCCGTGGCATGAAAGTGGGTGGGGCGCTGGCGGTGGTCGGTGCCGGCGTTCAGATGCTGGACACTTACCAGAACGCCACCACCCGTGATGAAAAGGCCGAAGGCTACGGCGAGGCGGCGGGTGGGCTTGCCGGTGGATTGGCGGGTGCAGCGGCCGGCGCGGCTATCGGTTCGGTCATTCCGTTGCTCGGTACCGCGGTGGGCGGAATGATCGGTGCCTGGCTCGGGGCGTGGGGCGGCGGCGACGTGGGCGCGACCATGGGCAAGGCGTTGTTTGGCGGGCCGGACACCCCGGTCGTACCCAAAGCACCGCTCGGACTCTTTCCTATGCCCGCCGGTCAGGAGGTTGGCGCGGTCGTGCGCTCGATGGACAGTGCCTCCGCCGCGCCGGTTACGGCGGTGGCATTGATGTCGAGCACCGCAGCAAAGACATCCGAATGGCCGAAGGTCGATCAGCAATTCACCTTCGCTCCGGCCCCAGTGTTTCAGGTGCACGGCGATGTGAAGGACCCGGCGCAGTTGGTCCGGGAATTGATGCCATACCTGCGCCGTCAGTTTGAAGATTTCGCCCGGGAAGCACGTTCCCGGCAGTTGTTTGATGCACCCCACGTGGGTTGAGGACGTGAAATGGCGGATGAAAAAACTTACCTGCAACACCTGCAAGGCGGGCTGAAGTACATGGTCGACGCCGGAGAGGCCGGGCGCACTGACCTGGAGTCCATGACCGGCCCCATGAATGGCGCGCTCAATGAGATCAGTGGGGCGGCCGATGCGCTGGAAGGTCTGCCCTTTATCAGCGAAGACCTGAGCGACAAGACCCGGCGTCTGCAGGATGCGATCAACTCGGCGCAGGCCAAGATTGGCAAGGTCGCCAGCTACTACAACCAGACCCAGCGCGCGCTGGCCCAGTTTGATGAGCACTTTTCCGCCCTGACCGAACAGATCGGCCGGTTTGGCGCGGCGTTCAGCAAGGTGGCCGGCAAGGCCAATGCTGCGTTGGGCAACATCCTGCCCACGGAATGGTTTGCCGGCGACATGACGCCGATAGCCGACGCGGTGAAGCCGTTCCCGCACCTGCTGATTCTCTACCCGCTCAAGGCCAATGAACGTCCGTATTACTTCAACCTGGACACCGCCGCGTTTGACGAACTCCGGCGGCAGACGTCGTTTCGCTGGGCCGCGCAGGAACGCCTGACGCGGCGCCCGGCACAGCAGGCGGTGGGTCTGGGTGAGGAAAAAATCACCATCAAGGGCACGATCTACCCGAGCTTCAAAGGCGGGCTGAAGCAGCTGGATACGCTGCGCAGCATCGGCGCCAAGTTGCTGCCACTGAACCTGACCACCGGTTATGGCGAGGTGTTGGGCAACTGGTGTTTGACCAATATTGAAGAAGAGCAAAGCGCCTTATTGCCCGGGGCGATCCCGCGCAAGCAGGGCTTTTCATTGGAGTTTGTCCGTTATGGCGATGACCTGCAGAACAGCTGACGGGGATCTGCTCGACACCCTGTGTCACCACTATTACGGCCACCTGAACCGCAGCGTCGAGGCGGTGCTGGCCGCCAACCAGGGCCTGGCCGATGAGCCGCAGCCGTTCCGGGCCGGCGTACTGATCACGCTGCCGGACCTGGTGGTCGAGACTGACAGCGAGATCTCGCTATGGGATTGATCCCGTTACCCAGCCCGCCGAGTGCGGGCTTTTTCTTGTTCGGAGTACCGACATGCAACCGCTTTTCCGCATCGTTGCCGACGGCGCCGACATCACCACCTTGATCAATGATCGGCTGGTCTCGCTACAGCTATCCGATCGGCCCGGCATGGCCTCGGATTCGTTTGAGCTGCGCATTGATGACCGTGACGGCGCCGTGTCGCTGCCCGTGCGTGGCGCGAGTATCGAAATCTACCTGGGTTATGTCGGCGCCGACCTGACCCGCATGGGCCGCTACACCGTGGACGAAGTGGCCGTCTCCGGCCCACCGGATACGCTGGTGATCAGCGGCAAGGCCAGCGACATGCGCGGCAGCGGCAAAACCACCCGCAGTGGCAGTTGGGAGGATGTCAGCCTGGCGGAGATCGTCGGTGACGTGGCGGCCCGCAATGGCTGGCAGCCGTCGTGTCCGGTCGATACCCGGGTGCCGCGCATGGATCAGCTCAATGAGTCGGACTTCAATTTCATCACCCGGGTGGCCAAGAAGCACGACTGCACGGCCAAGGTGGCCGACGGCAAGCTGCTGGTCTTGCCGCGACAGGGCGGACAGAGCGCCAGTGGCAAGGCCTTGGCGGTGATCACCCTGCAACGCAGTGATGTGACCCGCTGGCAGTTTCGTTTGAGCGACCGCAGCGCCCATCAAGGGGTCAGCACCCAGTACCAGGACTCGGCCAGCGGCGAACTGCTGATTTCGCACTTGGACAACCCCAACGTGCCGGAAGGCCTGCCGCCGGTGCATACCGACCGCCATCTGTATCCGGACCGCACGGCGGCCGATGAAGCGGCGAAGGCACGCCTGGCCGCGTTCAACCGCTCGACGGCCTCGGTGCGTCTGGACCTGCCTGGGCGAACTGACCTGTTTGCCGAAATCATGATCGAGGCGCAGGGCTTCAAGCGTGGGCTCGATGGTGAGTATTTGGCGGAGTCGGTGGATCACACTTTTACCCCGTCCGGGTGGACGGTGTCGGTGGAGTGCAACGGCGGCAAGGAGGGCAAGGCCAAGGCGTCAGGGAAACCGCAGAAGGTCGTACTTGAAGTGCCGGATTGATCGCCCGGGCGCATGAGTCGGCCCGAGTCAGAAGTTTCAAAAATCAAAGTAAAAGGAGCGGCCAAGCTGGATGCGTCAACATCCAGCTTGGCCACCGTCCCCGCAGATTGTCCCTGCAAGTCCCGCCAAGGCTCCTGCTCTGTGCACAAAGCACAGCGAGCCTAGCACCTGTTTATTTATACAGTAAAGGTCTTGCTATCTATGTCTTCACCCATCATCCCTTGGATGGGCGGCAAACGCCGTCTGGCCGATCGCCTTATTCCGCTGTTTCCTCCCCACGAATGCTACGTCGAAGTCTTTGCCGGCGGCGCCGCGCTGTACTTTATGCGACCCCAGGCGGCGCCCGTGGAAGTCCTCAACGACATCAACGGTGACCTGGTGACGTTGTATCGTGTGGTGCAAAATCACCTCGAAGAGTTCGTGCGTCAGTTCAAATGGGCGCTCAGTTCGCGTCAGGTATTCGAGTGGCAGAAGATGACCCGCCCGGAAACCCTCACCGACATCCAGCGCGCCGCGCGATTCTTCTACCTGCAGCACCATGCCTTCGCCGGCAAGGTGTCCAGGCAGACGTTCGGCACCGCGACCACCGGTCCGGCCATCAATCTGCTCCGTATCGAGGAAAACCTCTCAGCCGCGTGGCAACGCCTGTCCGGTACCTACGTGGAGAACCTGCCTTGGCTGGAATGCGCCGAACGCTACGATCGGGCACACACCTTCCACTACATGGACCCGCCGTACTGGCAGACCGCAGGGTATGGGGTGGATTTTCCGTTTGAAAATTACGAACGCATGGCCGATTTTATGCGCCGCTGTAAGGGCAGGGTGATGGTCAGCATTAACGACCACCCGGACATCCGCCGGGTGTTCGAGGGCTTTCATTTTGAGACGCTGGACATCCGCTACACCACGACTAACCAGCGGCAGGGTAAGGCCGAGGTCAGTGGAGAACTGGTGATCATGAACTGGGAGCCAGCGGCATTGGGAGGACTGTTTTGACGTGACAGCTATCGACCGACTCTGTTGAAAAAGTCGGTCCGCCCAAACTGCCTGCTCATTGGCTGGTGAAAACGCCTTTTTTGCACGCGGCTACGTGAAATTCGAGTCCGGAAGCCTCTGCCAAAAGTAAAGATTTCAATCTCGGACGCGTACTTTTCCGATGCGCAAACCATGGCCGACTTTTTCAACAGAATCGACCCAAAGGAGACGCTCAGAAGCGTCTCTGGGTTCTGGGGAGTTTCACTTATGTAGGACTTGTCGCCGATAATGGCCGCGTCGAAGAAATGACAGTTTCAGGCAGGTTGGTCGGCCAACAGGCTTGTCTGTCGCCCTTGAATCTCTCCTTCTATTTTTTCAGGCGGCGGGGCTCGGGGGGCGCCTTGCTCTCTCGATAGGAAGCAACCCAATTCGAAGGTGTCTTGCCAAACTGGCTGCGGAACCAGCGTGAAAAATCACCGGCCGTGGAAAAGCCGAGCAGTTCGGCCACCTCATAAAATCGGCGTCTGCTGTTGGCCAAATACTCTTCGGCGAGTTCAGCCCGTACAGCGTTGATGATCGTTGTGACACTCTCACCCTCAGTTGCCAGGTGGCGGTTAAGGGTGCGTCGATGCATGCCAAGATGCTGGGCAACCGCATCGACAGAACACAGTCCGCTTGGCAGCAGCATCTTGACGATCTGACGTACCCGCTGCGTCGGCTCGTCGCGCAGGTTAGCCAACTGCATGTCCAGCGATCGCTTCACTTCGCGATGCAGCGCGGGGTCCGCCTCAGGTATGGCCATATCCAAATCGCCCCCGCGGCAAACGATGGCGTTGAATTCCTGAGAGAACTCGATCGCGGTTCCCAACACACGGTGGTGTACTTCAAGGCTGGAGGGGGGGGCGTGAGTAAAACTGACCCTTACCGGCCGGAAGGTATAACCGCTCAGAATGCACAACGTGCGCAGGATAATTCCGGTTGCTTGTTCAATCGCTTGGCGCCAGACGCCATGATGGCCCTGCATGTTCACCCCCACATGCAGCAGGGTCAGATCGCCCACATCCTCAAGCCACAATTGCACACCGGCGTTATGCAGTCGCGTATAGCGAAAGCAAGATTGCAAGGCGGCGCGCAGTGTTGGCTCTTCGCGGATAAGCAGCGCCAGCATGCCAAAGTTGGAAAGGTGTCTCTTTTCGGCGAGCAGCAGACCGAAAGCCTCCTGACCGGACAATCGGGCTGACTCCTCTAGCAGCCACCCGACCGAATCGCTACTGATCATGATATTCGGATCGTCGAGGGCACTGGCCGGCAGCTTGGCCATCCGCAGCATACGAAAAGGATCGAGCCCCTCTGAACGGGCAACCTGTTCATAGTTGGTAAGGCTGGCACTCCGCGTCAGGGTATACATGATTTCCCTCGTGTCCCAATTTCGCAAGATTGAGTCCTGCGAAGCTTAGTGCAGGATGCCCCGTCAAAGCTACCTTCAGGCTTCCGAAAATAGAGAGCGGAAGGTAATGGATACGCGCTAGAACCTACTGCGGTTCAACAGCACGGCCCTTGGTCATGGGGATGCTCACGCGTGTGGGCATTGAAGTCACTTTCGTAAGCCGTAGCGGCTACACGCTTGATAACAACAATAAAACAACCACATTGAGGAGGCTGCATGGCCTTTCACCCAATCGCCGCCGACGATGACGACTCCGGTGGAGTCGGCGTTGCGCGTAAATATGCCTGGATTGTCTTCGCGCTGACGTTCGGCCTGTTGATTTCCGATTACATGTCACGCCAAGTGCTCAACGCGGTGTTCCCGCTGCTCAAGAGCGAGTGGGCGTTGAGCGACGGCCAGCTCGGTCTGCTCAGCGGCGTCGTTGCCCTGATGGTTGGCCTGCTGACGTTCCCTCTGTCGTTGATGGCCGACCGCTTCGGCCGGGTCAAGAGCCTGGCGTTGATGGCGCTGCTCTGGAGCCTGGCGACCCTGGGCTGCGCGGTGGCGCAGGACTACCAGCAGATGTTCATCGCGCGATTTATGGTCGGTGTCGGTGAGGCGGCTTACGGCAGCGTCGGCATCGCCGTGGTGATCTCGGTGTTCCCCAAACATATGCGCGCCACCCTGGCCAGTGCTTTCATGGCCGGTGGCTTGTTTGGTGCCGTGCTGGGCATGGCGTTGGGCGGTGCTATCGCGGCCAAGCTGGGCTGGCGCTGGTCGTTCGCCGGCATGGCTCTGTTTGGCCTGGTGCTGGCGGTGCTCTATCCGCTGATCGTCAAGGAAGCACGCATTGCGCCACAACGTGCCGCGCAGATTGCGAACAAGACGGCTGCCGCGGTCAAGCGTCCGCTGCGCACTTTGTGGTCCAGCCATTCGGTGATCGCCACGTACGTGGGTAGCGGTTTGCAGCTATTCGTCGGCGGTACGGTGATGGTGTGGATTCCCAGCTACCTCAACCGCTACTACGACATGCCCACCGACAAGGCCGGCGGCATGGCGGCGCTCATCGTGTTGTGCAGCGGTGTGGGGATGATTCTGTGCGGCATGCTCAGCGATCGCCTGTGTCGCCACTCACCGGAGCGCAAGGTCAGCCTGGCCATCGCCTTTTGTCTGGGCAGTTGTCTGTTTCTGTCGGCAGCCTTTGCCTTGCAGGCGGGGCCGGTGCAACTGCTACTGATCTGCCTGGGCATGCTGATTGCCACCGGTACCACCGGCCCTAGCGGCGCGATGGTTGCCAACCTGACCCATTACTCGGTGCACGGCACGGCCTTCGCCACGCTGACCCTGGCCAACAACCTGCTGGGGTTGGCACCGGGGCCGTTCATCACCGGTCGGGTGTCCGACCTCATCGGTTTGCATGCCGCGTTTCAACTGGTGCCGCTGGTCAGCCTCGCGGCAGCGGCGGTGTTCTTTTATGCCAAGTGTCATTACCACAGAGATATCGCCCGGCTTCAGGGGCAGAGCGTGCCTGACCCTGTCAGTGAAGCCGGGTTAGAGGTGAGGTTGTGAGTCGTCGTTTACGTATTGATGTGTTTTTCGATTTCTTTTGCGCCTGGTGCCTGATCGGCGAGCGCCAACTGGAACACTCGTAGGTACAGTTTCGACGTGCCTAGTGTGCAGTTCGGCCGGCAGAGGACGGTGGTGGGTTCACGACCCCCGATGCGCTGCTGGCCTCCATGAGCGAAGCGCTGCGCGAAAGTGATCGCGAGCGGTAACTGGCATGCCCGGCTCATTCCTGTACCTGCTGACAAAAGCCCGCCGGCCGGGGGCCATACAAAGAGCGGCTATCTGTTCATTTCCACCCAACTCAAAGTCAATAACCACCCGGCCACGATCATCGACGGCCAGGCGTTCATTGCCACCTTTTTCGAGGAGTCCGCGCCATGAGCGCTATTGCTCTAACCCACATCCAAACCCGCACACGCGAATTGGTACCGGGCTTTATAGTCAGCCTGATCGTGGCCGCCGCCGCCTCGTTTTTGTCCGAGCACTACGGCGCGCCGGTCATGTTGTTCGCCTTGTTGCTGGGCATGGCCTTGAATTTTCTTGCCGACGACGGTCCCTGCAAAATCGGCGTCGAGTTCACCGCCCGCACGGTACTGCGCATCGGCGTCGCTCTGCTGGGCATGCGCATCACCCTGGAACAAATGGCGGCACTGGGCTGGAAGCCGATGGTACTGGTGGTGATCCTGGTGGTGTTGACCATCGCTGCCTCGGTGATCGCCGCGAAGTTTCTGGGTTTCTCGCGGCTGTTTGGCATGCTCACCGGTGGCGCCACGGCCATCTGCGGCGCATCGGCAGCCTTGGCACTGGCGGCGGCGTTGCCGAACCATCCGCAGAAAGAGCGCGCGACCCTGTTCACGGTGATCGGCGTGTCGGCGTTGTCCACCCTGGCGATGATCGTCTATCCAATGATTGCCAACTGGTTCTCGTTGTCGCCACAGATCGCCGGGGTGTTCCTCGGCGCCACCATCCACGACGTCGCCCAAGTGGTCGGTGCTGGGTACGGCATGTCAACCGAGACCGGTGACACGGCCACGGTGGTCAAGCTGATGCGCGTTGCCATGCTCCTGCCGGTGATCGTCACCGCGGCCATGATCACCCGCATGCAAAGCGCTGACCCGACCGGCAAGCGCCCACCGCTGCTGCCATGGTTCGCCGTGGGTTTTCTGATTCTGGCCTGCATCAACAGCACCGGCTGGATCGCTCCGGCGGTGCAAGGCGGGGTCAATGAGTTGTCGCGCTGGTGCCTGGTGATTTCCATCAGTGCCCTGGGCATGAAGACTCGGCTCAAGGAGCTGGCGGCGGTCGGGATCAAACCGATCCTGCTGATGGTCGGTGAGACGGTGTTCTTGGTCGTGCTGGTACTGCTGTTGCTGCACTGGGGTCTCTGAAAACAGGCTTCACTCAGGTTTATGGTATGGCTTCACTGGGCTGGCTCCTCGTTACAGTGAAGCTCACCACCGGTGCCACAAACATCGGTTTTTTGCGGCGACTGTACCAGCAGTCGCCGTTTTTTTTTGCTCATCACGAATGGTCGGGAAAGACGCGATCTACTTGAAAAAGAATTCGCAATACTCATACCACGCACAAGAACGCCGATTTGTCAGATGTGTTTGCTCGCACGAACATCATCAGTCAAATCGGCGCTGTTGTTTCTGAGTTTCCCGCAATTGCGTGAAAAACCTTTTTTGCCTTGTACTCAGAAGGATTTAGGGACTGCGGCACTCTCTGCGCAGAGACCGGACTGTTTCTGCGCGCTGCGCCACGCCGCCGGTGGCATGCCGAACTGGTTGATGAACCAGCGGGTAAAGGAGCTGGCCATGGAGAAGCCGAACATGTCGGCGATGCGGCTCATCGAGTTGTTCGGGTTCTCCAGATAACGCAGAGCCAGGTCGCGGCGCACGTCATTGATCAGGTCGTTGAAGGCACAGCCGTCGTCCTGCAGACGGCGTTGAAAGGTACGCACGTTCATGCCCTGTGACAGGGCGATCTGCTCTAGGGTGGCGCGCCCCATGGGCAACAACAGGTAGATGGCCTTGCGCACCTCGAACAGCATCGAGGTGCTTTCATCGCCCTGCAACGAATCGATGTAGTCTTGGGCATAACGGGCCATGGACGGGTCGGCATTGGGATTGATCATATCGAGACTGGCTTCGGAGCAAACGATGCCGTTGAACTCGCTGCCGAATTCCAGATTGCAGCCGAACAGGCGCTGATGCAAGTGCAGGCTGTCTGGCGGCTGGTGCATGAAGTTGACGCTGTAGGGGCGCCACTTCGAGCCGAGCAGTGTCGAGCACAAGCGGAACAGCACGCCAATGACCAGCTCCGTGGCTTGGCGATTGGGCAGCAGTGTCTCGGTGACCATCACTGCACGAATGATCACCATCCTGCCGGCCTCTTCAACGAAGATTCCCAGGGAATCGTTCATCAGATGACGGTAGCGCTCCATCACCTGCAAGGCGTCGCGCAGGGTGCGCTGTTGGCTGAGCAGCAGGCTGACTACACCGAGGTCCGAAAGCTGGCGTGACTCGGCCATGCGCAGGCCGAAGGTCTGGCAATCGCTGGCGGCGGCCGAATCTTCCAGCAGACGTACGGCGGCATCGATGGGAATGCGGTATTCAGGGGCTTGCAGCTGAGCCTTGTTCAGGCCGGCAACTGCCAGCACGTCACGCGGGTTGAACCCTAGGTCCTGGGTGACTTCCAGGTATTTGGTCAAGACGGCGGCGCGAACAAGCTTGGGCATGTATAGGATCTCCCTCGGCCGATGGCGGCGTTTCTTTTTTCATCGAATATGTATTGAGCGAGAAGACGGCGCTTGTGGAATTACTGATAGCGCTAGCGATCTTCAACCTTGGTCTGGCGTATTGCAGAGCAGGAAGCGCGGTCCCATTGTAGGGAACACGAGCGCGGCGTTATGGGCATGGCGGGATAATTTCTTTGCATATTGGGACACTACCGGCGAGCCAAGAATGGCGGCGGCAGAAGCAGCTCTATAGTCTTTCGATCTGTCCCAATTTCACAATATTGTGTCCTGCTAAGCTCAGTGCAGGGCACCCTCTCAGAGCTACCTTCAAGCCCACAACTAATAAGATGGAGGTAGATAATGGATACGCGCACTTCAATGTGTATCGGTCAGCCGCTCGCTGCAATGGCGCAGGTGGATGCCGACGATCCTGATGCATTCAACCACTGCTTTGCCGACGTCAACGGCATCCGCATGCACTACATCGACGAGGGCCAGGGCCCGCTCGTCATCCTGCTGCACGGCTTCCCCTACCTCTGGTACATGTGGCGGCGCCAGATCGTGGCATTGGCCGAGGCTGGCTATCGGGTTGTGGTGCCCGATCAACGCGGGTTCGGGCAATCGGACCGCCCCGATGCCATCGAAGCCTATGACATGAGCCAGTCCGTCGGCGACATGGTGGGTTTGATGGCGGCCCTGGGCGAAACCTCTGCGGTGATCATCGGCCACGACCTGGGCGCCTGGGTGGCCCAGGCGGCCGCCATGTTGCGCCCGGATCTGTTCAGTGGCCTGGTGATGCTCAATACCCCGGTACCGCCGCGGGGCAAGGTCAAGCCAACCGTGGGCTTGCAGGCCATGGCGAAAGGCCGGGTCTACCACCACCTGTATTTCCAGCAGCTCACCAAGCCGGATCGCGAGCTGGCCGCTGATCCGCGCAAGACCTTGAGCAGCGTCTTCTACTCGATCTCCGGCAGCGCCGTGGGAGCCGAACGCTGGCGTCTGTTTGTCGAGGCCGGTGAGCCGATTCTCAACGCCTTTACCGAGCCGAAGGGAGCGTTCCCGTACTGGCTGAGCCCTCGGTCGCTCGACTACTACGTCGCCGAGTACACGCGCACGGGGTTTACCGGTGCCCTGAACTACTACCGCTGTCGCGACCGCAACTGGGAAATCACCGCGTTTCTCGACGGCGCGAAGGTCAGCCAGCCAAGCCTGTTCATCGGTGGTGCTGCCGACCCTTCCCTGGAGCCGGTGGAGATCCGCAGCCTCTACGACCAGATGGACGCCTACCTACCCGCTCTGCGCAAAAAGGTGCTGCTACCCGGTGTAGGCCATAGCGCAGCAGAGGAAAGCCCGGCTCAGGTCAACGAATTGCTGCTGGAGTTTCTCGAGCAGTTGATGTCCGGCGACCCGGCCTCTGAGCCAGCGGCTGGCTAAACCCCTTGATAGCGGTAATGCAAAGGCAGGGCGAACGCTACCGGCATCTGCCGTAACGTCCGCCCTGCCTTTGCACATGGACAGGGCTGGATTTGTTCCTTGTTACTCAGCTGGCAGCCTTGACCAGCAGATGATCGCCGAACTGCTCGCGCAGGCGGTTCTTCAACACCTTGCCCGTAGCACCCAGTGGTATCGTGTCGACGAAGACCACATCATCCGGCGTCCACCACTTGGCAATCTTGCCGTCATAAAAGGTCAGCAGATCTTCCCGGGTCAGGGCTGCCTGCGCTTTCCTGACGATGATCAGCAAGGGCCGTTCATCCCACTTCGCGTGTTTCGCGGCGATGCAGGCCGCCTGGGCGACAGAGGGATGGCTCAGGGCAATGTTCTCCAGATCGATCGAGCCGATCCACTCCCCACCCGACTTGATCACATCCTTGCTGCGATCGGTGATCTGCATGAAGCCGTCGCCATCGATGGTCGCCACATCGCCGGTGGGGAACCAGGTCTGGCCGGCGTGTTCGAGCAGCGGCGAACAGTCGCTTTCATTTCTGAAATAGTCGCGCACGACCCAGGGGCCACGCACTATCAGGTCACCCGAGGTCGCGCCGTCCCAAGGCAGCTCCAGGCCGTCCGCGTCAACGATCTTCATGTCGACGCCAAACACCGCCCGGCCTTGCTTGGATTGCATGGCATAACGCTCTGCCGGAGACATTTCGAGGTGCCTGGCCTTCAGGGCGCCGACGGTTCCGATAGGGCTCAGTTCCGTCATCCCCCAGACGTGCAATACCGCTACGCCGTAGGTTTGCTGAAAGGTGTGCAGCATGGACGGGGGGCAGGTCGCGCCACCAATGATGCTGCGTTTCATGCTGGAGAATTGCCGGCCGGTTTTTTCCAGATGACCAAGCAGGCCTTGCCACACGGTAGGGACACCCGCGGACAGTGTCACCTGCTCGGCTTCGAGCAGTTCGAACAGCGATGCTCCATCCAGGGCCGGTCCGGGAAATACCAGCTTGGCCCCGACCATGCACGCGATGTAGGGAAGTCCCCAGGCGTTGATATGGAACATCGGCACAACGGGCAGGATCACGTCGTGCGCCGAACAATTCAGGGCGTCAGGGAGCGCGGCTGCATAGGTGTGCAGCACCGACGAGCGATGACTGTACAAAACCCCTTTAGGGTTGCCCGTCGTACCAGAGGTGTAGCAGAGCGTACTGGCGGCATCCTCGTCGAAAACCGGCCAGGCGTAGTCGCAGGCTCCCTGTTGAAGCAGGTCTTCATAGCACAGCAAGTTGTCGATACCGGCATCCTTGGGCATGTGCGCCTGATCAGTCATGGCGATGAACGCCTTGACCCCATTGCAGCGCCCGGCGATGGCCTTGATCAGTGGCAAGAAGGTCAAGTCGAAGAAGATGTACTGGTCTTCGGCGTGATTGGCGATGTAGGCGACCTGGTCTTCATGCAGGCGAGGGTTGATGGTATGCACAATGGCACCCATGCCGGCAACGCCGTAGTACAACTCCAGGTGCCGATAGCCATTCCAGGCCAGTGTGCCGATCCGTTCGGAAGGCTTGACGCCCAGGCGGGTGAGTGCGCTGGCCAACTGGCGCGCGCGATGGTGGCAGTCTCGGAAGGTGTAGCGATGGATATCGCCCTCCACCCGACGGGATACGATCTGCGTATCACCGTGATGGCGGTCGGCATGTTCAATGAGTGAGGAAATCAAAAGCTGCTTTTGCATCATCAGGCCTTTCATGGCATCGCTCCGTTCGCTTGTCTGTGATCGGGGGAGCGAGCAGGCGGCCAGGCCCGGGTCAGATTTCGCGTCAAGACCGCGACCCGACACAGCCTGTTTCCCTCCCCTGAATGATTGCTAACCGGTAACTGGCCCGGTCGCCCCTTGAACCAGAGGCGCCGGGTTTTCCCGTGAAATCCGGGTCAGTTGAATGCCGTCAGGTCTTTCGGCGCGATGTCATGCTGCTCGCAATAAGCTAGATAGCGTTGCAACCCGGTCTTCCAGTTTTCCAGCGCGACGATGTTGTCGTTGCCGTCCAAGAACGCGAGATCGCCCGTCACTTGAACCAGCATGAGCGAATACCCGTCCGCGCTTCCCGTGCTGACGACTTCAGGTGTGTGAGTCGACGCGGCCGTCTCGTAGACGATGCTGCCGGGGCCGGCGATCCAGTCATGCTCCTTGTATTTCCACTGACCTTCGATCGTGTAGACCATGACCGTGCCGGTGTGGTGGTGCTTGGGCAGTTGCATGTCCAGCGGCGCCTTCATCATGACGATCCATTCGCCACGGATCGGGTCGAGCTTGAAGTACTTGAGCAGGACGTTATCGGCATAAGGGGTAAACGGAATCCAGGGCAGGGATTCGCCATCGATGACGGCGGTGTCGACGTGTTCGTAGAGCATAGGTATCTCCGTTGATTGTTGTTGTGATCGGGAATTTTTCGGCGACCGGGATCGTCCGACCATCACGGATGGTCGGGTGCCCGGGCTGTCTGTCTTGCAGTCAGGGTCAGGTCAGCGGGGTTCCCGCCAAGGTTGCGCGCAGCATCTTCCGTGGCGCGTTGCCGTAGTCAGCCACGGCGTAGTGCTGGATTTGCAGGTTGTCCCACATGGCAACGGTGTTGGTGCGCCACTTCAGGCGAACCTGGTATTCCGGGATGGCGGCCTGGGAGATCAGGTAGTTCATCAGGTGATGAGCCTCGGGCATGAAGTCCTGGCCGTAGCGGATGTCCTCGAAGTTGAAGAAGTTCGAGAAATGGGTGGTGAATGCGGAATTGACGAACAGCACCTTCTCGCCGGTCTCGGGATGCACAAGCACTACCGGATGCTCGGCGCCGGGGGTCTTCAGGGCCATCGCGTGACGTTCTTCGCGTGGCAACTGGGCGCCAAAGGTCTGCTCGGCACCGTGTTTGGCATACAAGCCATCGATCCGTTGCTTGATGCCTTCGGGCAGCTTTTCGTAGGCCATCACCATGTTGGAAAACAGCGTATCGCCGCCGGTCTCCGGACCCAGTTCGCAGCGCAATACCGCACCGCGGGGCGGCGCCTGCTTGTAGGTGACATCGGCATGCCAGAGGTTTTCGCGACTAGCCTTTTCCACATAGCTCTTGGGCTTGCTCGGATCGAGATTGCGGTACAGCATCAGCAGCTTGTCCGCCTCCGGATGGCTCGGCGCCAAGGGATGGGCTTCCAGTTCGCTGAATTGCGCGGCGAAGTGCTGTTGCTCCATTGGGGTGATGTTCTGGTCGCGAAAGAACAACACTTTGTGCTTGAGCCACAGCTCCCGGATTTGCGCGATCAGTTCTGGATCTTGGGCAGCGTCGACAAGGCTGACGTTGCTGAGCTCGGCGCCGATGGCGGGTGTGCAAAGCTCTACCTTGATCGAATGCTGTCGCACCGACGACCGGATGATGGCCGGTGCCGAGGGCGATGCTGGTGAAGGGGTGTTTTGGATGTCGGCGATTTTTGTCATTGTTGTCTCCAATCCGTGCTTGTACGGCGATGCGCAAGATGTGCATCCGGTATAGGTAACAGGCCCCCGCTGATGGCAGAGGTACTGGTCCTATAGTAGATATCTCGGGCACGAGACTATGGGCGCGGCGGGACAGTTTATTAGCATATTGGGACGGTGCGTCGGGACCACGGACATTAGCTGATTAATGTCCACGCACCGGCGCAGTTTTGCCTGCTGGGACGGAATTTCTAGAGATGGACGGAGGAGTGCATATCGTGAGGAGCATCGAGGACGTCGAAAATCCACGCAATATGGCTGATCAGGAGCACTAAAAAGCACGTGAGCGGTCGCCGGGCTTCGCTTTTATGCGAGAGGCCTTGGGGGCTGCCTAGTTCTCCAGTTGTAAAAGGCTCAATCCGAAAGTGATTGGTCAAACTGGCCGCGGAACCACTGCGACATCTAGTGTTTTCATCAAAGGACTTTGAGGTTCCCAAAAAAATCGAACGTCAGCTTCTGGCCGATTCTGTTGAAAAAGTACGGCTTGGTTCTCACGACAGAAAAGTACGCGTCTGAGATTGAATTTCTTGCTTTCAGCAGAGGTGTCCAGACTCGGATTTTACGTAGCAGCGGGCAAAAAATGTGTTTTTACCCGTCAATATTCGAGCGGTTGAGAAAACCGACTATTTCAACAGAATCGGCCGGTAGCGGTCACTCCGGCGCCATCATCACCGCGAGCGTCATCTTGATAAATTCCTCATTCTTGTCGATAGCTTCAAGGGCGCCGCGCACATTGTCGGCGACATCGGCCGATCCGCGCTGCTCGACCCAGCTCGAAAGCTCCAGGATAGCGGCTTCAAGGGCAAGCTGGTTTTCGTTGATCTTGAACAGCAGGGAAGGGAGCAGGTCAGAGTTTGGCATCGCGAATCCTCCGTGGAGTTTTCAGCGTAGCAGTGGGGATGAGGAGTGATGTTTGGTTGGCAGGACGCCGGAGCAGGGCTATGCGCAAAACCACCGCTACAGGCCACGGTTTACCGTTTGCATAAGCACAAAAAAACGGATGTTTTGCCACCCTGAATAGGATAAATATTCGTTTAAAAACAATATGTTATGGTTGTTTAGTCCCCAGCATGGGGTGCTAGGGGTCGAGTGTTCGAATCACTCCGTCCCGACCATATAATTCAAAGGGTTGCGAGATTTTATCTTGCTACCCTTTTTTATGTTTGGTCGTTTTTACCCCCACAAAACGACTGGCTCTGGGTGGAATCCTCATGGCTTCCGCGTGGGCGGACGCAGGCTTTGGCGCTCACGCGTGGTCTCTTTATCAATGTTGATTAGTCTTTCTCTTCAGGTCCTGACGTTTTTGAGTGTTTAAGACTATTTTCCTGTGTATTGAGAACTACATACAGGTCAACCATCAGCTTGTTTATCTCAGGTCGCTCGGGTCATCCTACGTACCCGGTAGTTAGGCTTGGGCGGCACTGGGATCGTATAGCCGTCGGGGACTAGACTGCGTAGGTCATAGCCAATCATGAACAATCCAGCTTCAAAGGCGTGGCAGCGGTCTACCAGCTGAGGCTGCTTGGCGAATAATTCGGACCCTTCTAGTACCGCGCGGATGATCCAACCTAATTGGAGCTGACGCCGTGCCCAAAGGTGCCGACTGGTGGTGGAGAGTTGCGGTGTACCGTTGTACCCAGGCTTTAAGTGTTTTGGGTTTCGAATCTGGTCGCCGATCCCTGGCCCCCAGGCGAAGTCCACTACCTGCGGCGCAGTGGTGCCGGTGCCTTGGCGTTACAGGCAGTAGAGCAGCGCGATGGCGGCACCGACCCGGCCGTCATAGATTGGAGAGCCAGTGGTGTCGAGCAGGGCATGGATCTTAGTCATGCCCGAGTCGAATCTTAGGATGTTCTGCTTGGTGAGGGGGTTGAGCTGCTGCTTGCGGTCCAGCGCGAGAAGCGCCTGGCACTGCTTTAGGTAATTCATCAAGTTCTTGTCGTGCATTTGATTCTTGAGAAATCCGACGGCGCCATCGACTTTTCCCCACGCTAGGATCGCTTCGCAGGCTCCATGCGTGGCGAACTCATCGCGGGCCCGAACCGCCAAACGTAAGCGAATGCGCAGCCGGCGCAGCTCCGCCTTGACCGTCTCCCAATTCCCGCCCCACTGGTATTCCGCCTGAACCGCTTCGATACCTTGAACCTTGCAGTCGATTGCTTTGCGCACAAACCTGCTGCGCGCGACCTTCAGATGCACTGGCAGAGTGGGGAGGTTTTCGATTAGCCACTCGATGAGGCCGAGCACGTCCGGTTGCTCGAGAAACTGCTTGCGATTCATTCCATGGTTCCTGGTCGCGCCGTGATGCGGATGATGCTCTAAGGTAGCGCACGACGGGGTAGACTCGGGGATTGATCGTGCTGCGGTCTCGTGTCATCGGAAAAACCATGTTCTGAGTTCAGTGGACATGACCTGCCAAGAAGGGGGGGGTAAGTGACAAGAGTTGGGCAGGGCGCTTGCTCAGGTTTTTTATTAGCCTGATGAAGCTTTTGTGGAACAGCATTAGTAAAACCGCGACAGCAGGAAAAGCCATCGCGGTTGTTCTGCGTTTTAGCGGTTAGCGTCGGCCAAGCCAGCCTCAATGAAGCGCACGGAGCTCTCCATCGCCTGCTGACCTTCTGGCAGCATGGTGGCGTAGAAGTGCCAGGCGTGGAACATTGCTGGCCAAACTTCCAGGTTCACGCGAACTCGGTTATCAGCCAAGTGAGTTGCAAGGCGCATTGCATCACTCAACATCAGCTCGTTCTCGCCGATCTGCACCAAGATTGGTGGAAGACCGGTGACGTCCGCGAACACAGGTGAGGCCAGAGGATGATTGGCCAATGTGTCGCCCAGGAATGCTCTGGCGAGGATGTCCAAGACAGGCTTGGAGTTCAGAGGATCCAGACCTTCACGATTGCTCATGGAGGCACCGGTGTGTTCAAGGTTTGCCCATGGCGAGATGGACGAACCAACTGCAGGCAGTGGAAGCCCTTTGGATTTCGCAGCCACCATCACGCTGACAACCATCGCGCCGCCGGCTGACTCGCCAGAGAATGCGATCTTGTTAGCTGGGATCTTCTGCTCAAGCAGCCACTCGTAGGCGCGCAGTGTGTCGTCAATAGAGGCTGGGAACTTGTGCTCAGGGGCAAGGCGGTAGTCCGGCATGTACACACGAGCACCGAGCATTTTCGCGTAGTTGCCGCCGATACCGTGGTAGCCGTCTGGACGTCCTACAATGTAGGCGCCGCCGTGGATGTACATCACGACCGCGTCGGTTTTGATCTCGTCCGGAGTAACCAGTGTGCCGGGTACGCCACCCATGTCGACTGCTTCGAATTTGACGCCAGCAGGCGCAGGATTTTGCGCGAGCATTTTTGCGTAGGAGTCGCGGATGTCGCTCATTTTTGTAGTGGTATCGATTCCCTTAAGAACGGGTACCAGATCGCTCAGGCTGTTGGCCCAGGTTTGGACGGCTGCTTGGACTTTAGTGTTCATAATGACCTCAATTGATCGTTGGGAGTGGATTAGCTAATTGAGATACTATGCTTAGTATTGGGGAATAGGGTTCCCCATAACAGGTGCTAAGCCGCCCGAACGTTGAGACCACCGAGGCCGTATGGAACTCCATAACCTGAATGATATTGCCGCGTTTGTGAGCTCGGTAAACGCTGGAAGCTTCACTGCGGCGGCAAAACAGCTTGGCCTTACGCGCTCTGCAGTGGGAAAGTCGATAGTCAGGCTCGAGGCTCGTTTACAGGTACGTTTACTGAATCGCACTACGCGCAGTTTAAGCATGACGGATGACGGCCAGGTTCTGTATGAGCGCTGTGTGGGCGTTCTTCAGGATCTGGACGACGTGGAGGATGCCCTTGCGTTTCGTCGTTCGACACCTAGTGGGCGACTGCGGATGAGTCTGCCGGTTGCGCTGGGCAGACTTCATGTCCTTCAGCACATTGAGTGCTGCCTTAAGGATTGGCCCTCCCTGAGCGTGGATATCACCTTTTCTGACAGGCTGGTCGATCTGATCGATGAGGGATTTGATTTGGCCATGCGCATCGGGCCACCGAAGGAAGATTCTCGGTTGTTAACGCGCACTGTGGCCTACCAACAAATGATTACCTGCGCTTCCCCCAAATATTTGGCTGAGCATGCCGAGCCTAAAACGCCGGAGGATTTATCCGAGCACCAGTGCCTGCATTTCGTGAGCGGTGGGAGGTTGCTTCCTTGGAATTTTCGCGTGAATGGTAGCTCTTTGTCCGTTACTCATGGCGGAAGGCTGCAGATGGACAGTGCTGAGTCACTGCACCAGTCAGCTGTCGCTGGTTTGGGTATAGCGACCCTGCCTTCCTACGTGGTTAACGACGACTTGCGCAGCGGAAAGCTCGTCCAACTGCTCGCGGAGTACGCGGAGGCCGCAGAGCCTATTCGGGTGATTTACCCTAGCAAGCGGCACCTATCTCCAAAAATTCGACTCTTCATCGATAAGCTCGTGGAGGCTTGGTCACCATGCCCACCATGGGAACAGCATTCTGCGGAAGGCATTCACTCTGCCTGACCCGTGAGCGAAGCCCGCGCGGCTAGTCGATACCTAGCATATGCATCGCGTATTCATCTCACTTGATCATCGACTTCCAGGCGTGGGCACTGCGCCCGTATTCCGTGCATCAGCCAAAGGAGCCAGTGCCTCAGAGGCTTAGTGCGCCGGTGTTTTCCACATCCTCAATATGATTGGCCCAGATGCTCATGACTGCGTTTCGTAGGAGCTACTGGCGCTCCTTGCGGGGGCAGTGACCGTGCAGACGCTTGACAGCGGTCAAATATCCGAATAAAAATGAAGCGCTTCATAAATATCTCTTTCGAGAATAAATACAAAAAGTAGAGTCGTGAATAGATCATGGATTTTGTTGGCTCATGGCCGCAAACTGTGATAATGAAACGATTCATATTTGCCGTTTTTCTAGGCAAGTCTGGAGATCATAATGGTCGCTGCATCATTAGCCTTCGCTCGGTCAACCACGCCGGCAGCCCTTGTCACTCTCTTATCTAAAGTCACCGACCGCTCCGGCACGGGGGCACTGGCTTCGCCACGCAAATCTCCTAACACCATCCGCTTACATGAGCCCGAAATTTTCGGTGAGCCAACGCGGCATCGGACGCGCGTGAGCATCACCGCGTCTTGTTTATGTTTTTTCAGCGCGGGGAATTTGGCATGACGAATCTTCGACATTCAGGACGCACAGTTCTCATTACCGGGGCAGGAGGGGGCATCGGTGCCTCAATTGCCCGGCTGTACTGCGAGGAGGGCGCGCGGGTTGCCTTGGTAGATTTCGACGAACAGTCAGTTTTCGAGCTTTCCCGGCAACTTAGTGCTGCCGGACATTTGGTGGCTTGGGCTAAAGCTGACGTGTCAGATTTCGCTCAATGCAGTCGAGCCTGTCTTGAGCTTAGTGAGCAACTCGGCCCGATCGACACCTTGATTAACAATGCAGGTATTTCACCCAAACATGAGGGCGCACCAGCGCCGATTTGGGAAATGGATCCTCAGGAATGGGATCGCGTCGTTGGCATCAACCTGACAGGCTCATTCAACTTGGTCAGAGCTCTCGCACCAGTGATGGTCGAACGCCGTTTTGGAAGAATAGTGAATATGTCTTCCGTTGCTGGCAGCGCTTACCTCCCTATCGTCGCGGCGCATTACAGCGCCACTAAAGCCGCAGTTATCGGTTTTACCCGTCACCTGGCAGGTGAGCTCGGGCCCTATGGCATTACGGCAAACGCACTGGCTCCGGGACGCATCGAAACGCCGCTTCTAAAAACCGTTTCTGCGCAAGCGAACCAGGCAGTCGTTGATGAGACTCCGTTGGGCCGTCTTGGAACGCCACTTGAGGTAGCTAAAGCAGCATGCTTTTTGACTTCAAACGACAGCGACTTCATCACGGGCCAAGTTGTGGATGTGGCGGGTGGCTGGTTGATGCGCTGATCCATCCGGGCTCGTATTCAACGTAACGATTTATCTCACAGTTTTTCAGCAGCGGGTGGTGGCATGGTTCGAACAATGGGTTTTCCTGGCCGATACGAGCAAGGGCCAGGCGCGCTAAAGCAGCTTGGCAGAATCCTTTCCGATATGGGGCAATCGCGCCCTTTGGTCTTATGCGACGAGTTCGTCTCGAGGCATCTGTGGCCTGAGGTAGGGAATGCATTGTCAGAGCATGGCTTCGAGGCGAACAGTATCGTTTTTCCTGGTGAATGCACTAAAGCTGCAATTGCGTCTCTCTGTGAGCGATCAGCAGATTACAGGCCAGACACCATCATCGCTTTGGGCGGGGGTAAGACAATTGACACGGCTAAAGGGATGGCTGCTCAGCTTAACGTCCCCATTGTCGTATGCCCGACCATTGCTTCCAGCGACGCCCCAACCAGCCGTTTGATTGTGCTTTACGACGAAGCGCACAAGGTCGTTGGTGTCGAGTACCTGAACATGAACCCCTCTGCAGTAGTCGTGGACACCGAAGTGATTGTCCGTGCGCCTGCAAGGTTTTTCGCCGCAGGTATCGGCGACGCCATCAGTAAAAAGTTTGAGGCGCAACAATGTCAGTCTGCCGGAGGCAATAACTCATTTGGTACTCCAGCGTTGAACACTGCATTGCTGCTAACAGAGGCAGTGTTTAAGACGCTTATGACCTACGGGTACAGCGCTTACCAAGCAGTAGGCCGGCACGAGGTTAATGATGATGTCGAGCGGGTTGTTGAAGGAACCGTCCTTATCAGTGGCGTTGGGTTCGAGAGTGGCGGCTTGTCGCTAGCTCATGCGCTTGTGCGAGGTCTTACGGCAATTCCTGCGATTACTTCCATGCTGCATGGTGAGCTTGTCGCATTCGGGACGCTGGTGCAGATGTCCGTCGAAGAGCGCCCAGACTCAGAGATCCTAGAGGTCGCTCAGCTTCTGAATGATGTGAATCTTCCCGTCACCCTCGACGGCCTTGGCCAGACGTCTCCGTTTACCTCTGAGGAATTGGACATTGTCGTCCAGGCAACACTGGGTGCGGTGTACGCAAAAAATATGGCGCCAGCCCTTACGGCTGAACGACTCATCCGAGGACTCGCTCGTGCTGACGAGCTGGGACAACGATTTGAACGTTACAACTAACCGCTAAATGCAGCACAGCTAATCCAAGAATAAAAGAGGCTCAGAAAATGACAGACAAGACCGTTCCGCATATTCATGACTTGCTCAAAGACTCCCCTAAGAACTGGGGTAAGTGGGGCCCGGATGATGAGGTAGGCTCACTCAACTACCTTACAGGTATCGAAGTTCTCCAAGGGGTCAAAGAGGTCAAGCAAGGCAAGACATTTACTTTGCAGGTACGGATGGCAGATCCTGCTGGTGACCCGGTCTGGCCTGGTCGCTCCCAGTCAAAACGCATGAATATCATGGATCGTGGTCACTACAACTGTGGCAAAGGCCCACATTTTCCGGGCTCTTACGAGTTCGCCGACGACGTGATGTTTTTTCATCTTCAAGGGTCAACTCAGTACGACGCCCTTGGGCATGTCTGGTACGACGATCAGATTTGGAATGGCTACAGCGCCGATACCACTATCGGTTCCCTGGCCAAGGCGAGCGTTGCTCCATTGGGTGAAAAAGGCATCGTTGGCCGAGGCATTCTGATCGACATAGCGCGCCACCGTGGTAAAGACGTGCTGGATGCAGGTGAAACGTTCAACCATGAGGATTTAATGGCTGCGGCCCGGGCTCAAGGCGTCTCTATCAACAAGCGCGACATTCTCATCATCCGCACTGGATGGATCGGCTCGTTTTATAAACGCGACCCGGAAGAGTTCTACAAAGACTTTATCGAGCCAGGCCTGACCTACAGCCCTGAGCTGGTGAAGTGGTTTCAGGAGATGGAAATTCCGAACATCGTCACCGACACCATTGCTAACGAAGTCACCGTCGATCCCGTGTCAGGGGTTGCGTTGCCGTTGCACAACGCACTCATGAGGAACTTGGGCATCACTCTCACTGAGATCGCTCAGCTTGATCCTCTCGCTGAGGACTGCGCTGAGGACGGTCAGTGGACGTTTCTCTATACCGCAGCCCCTCTAAAGGTCGTTGGCGGAACCGGAGCTCCTGTGAATCCGATCGTCATTAAATAAGTGTTTTTGCCTGGGGGCAGCAGAAACGCTGTTCTCAGGTTTTTCCCTCCAATTAACGGCTCCCGAACGGCAGGCTGTTGGCTTATCATCCTCTGCGCAAATCGAGGGCGTTCTTCTGATCGTCCTGTCTCCGCACTACGATCGAGGATGCTGAATCTCCAATGAAAAAAATCGAGAAACCGAAGCTCAAGGATGTGGCTGAATTGGCGGGCGTCTCGATGGGGAGTGCTTCAAGAGCATTGGCTGTCCCGCACTTAGTGAAACCTGCCACGCTGGCCAAAGTACAAGCAGCTGTTCAAGAGCTCGGGTACGTGCGAGACGGGGCCGCCCGTGCTTTGGCATCCAGGCGCACGCACAGCATCGGAGCCGTTTTTCCTACTTTTAACAACCCTGCGTTCGCTGAAGCTGTCCAGGCCCTCCAGTTAAGGCTAACGGAGCTTGGGTATCACTTAATCATTTCTTCCCATGAATACGACCAGGCGCAGGAACTGGTAAACGTAAGGAACATGATTGAGCGGGGCGTTGAAGGCCTACTGTTAGTGGGTACTGAACATAGTCCTGAAATTTATGAAGCACTAACTGCCGCCCAATGCCCATTCATTCTCATGTGGTCGCTAGATGGTGCTCACGACCATCACTGCGTGGGATTCAGCAATGAGGAGGGTGGTCGATTGATTGCCAAGCACTTGCTTAGCCTTGGTCATCAAAGTATCGCCATGATCAGTGGAGTTGTTTCTAACAACGAACGGGCAAAATACCGTCTGAAAGGAATCACCGCTCAGCTACTCGAGTCAGGGATAGAGCTTTCAAGTGAACGGATTATTGAGCAGCCATTCACGATTGAGGGAGGGCGCGCCGGGCTGCGGATTGCTATGGAGCTTAACCCCAAGCCTACGGCCATTGTCTGCAGCACTGACCTCACCTGTATCGGAGCGTTGGCGGAAGCGCGCTCCAATGGGATCGACGTCCCCAAAGAACTATCAGTCAGCGGGTTCGATGATATCGAGTTCGCGGCTGCCTACGTGCCAGCCCTGACGACCGTCAGGGTGCCGACTTCGAAAATTGGTATCAGCAGCGCCAACAACATCGTTGCGCTGATCGAGGGGCGCCCACTTGCACGCCGCGAGCGCATACAAATCGAACTCGTCGTCCGAGATAGTACGGCGCCACGGCCCTAGAGCGTTTCCAGGAAGGGACTAAACTCTTGGTGCTTCTTTGGCATTGAACCAGCCTGGGCGGTACTCGCTCCAGGTCAGTTGCCAGAAGCCCTCATGCTTGCGACGAAGCCGCATCCGGTAATGCGCGCCATAGAGAGGCGTGCCATCTTGCGTGTGTGAGTTTCCAGGAATGACTCTGCCGACAATCATTTCCGCTACACCCTTTTCCTCGTCGGACTTGATCTCCAGCACGTCCGCGAAATGCTGCATCCACGGCCAGGGCCTGCGAAACTCTTTGAAGGAGCCGATGATCGCGTGGCGCCCTTCAATAAGGCCCATCGGTTGGAAATCACCAGCGGCGTCGTTGGCAAAGCAATGGGCAAGTAGCTGCATGTCAGCCTGATCCAGCGCCCATGAGTAACGAGCGTAGGTTTCAGCAATACACTCCTCGCTGGGTACCGAAGGCGTTGAGCTTGGGAAAGCAAGCCATGGCGCGTTCAGTTCGCTCACGATGGTCGGAGCGAGATCGCCAATTCTCCATCCGTCGTCACCTGGTGGAAGCTGCCAGTGAGTTGCAAGCGAGTAGTCCCCGGTTACCCAATTCAAGGCAATCAGCACGCTGTCGAGGTGCCAGGTGCCTGCTGTCTTTTTCAGAGAGCCCGTGACAGTCATTCCAAATCCGAGCTTGGCCGACTTTGTGGCTTTGCTGATATGGCCATAGACGTAGAAACTGAAAGTGGCGTCGGTTTCTCCACCTCCCACATAGTGATTGGTTGCCTTCACTGAAAAGCCATCAGCCTTGGCACGGTCTTGCTGGAAAGCTCTGACAATCTTGCGTCCACCCTCATGAGCGGACATGTGGCTTGTCACCAACTGGCAATTGTCAGTGAATATATCCCCAGCAGATTCCCAATTACCGTTCTCCCAGGCTTCCAGAAAGGTGGCTATAACGCCCTTAATGTCGGTGCGATCACTTGAGCCGGTCACTGGGTCACCTGCGAGGCAGGTTGGCCTATGGGAAAGTGTGGCAGGACATACTCAGCCATCTCCTCCAGGACATCAGCGGCTGGTCGCTGCAAAGGTTTGATATTCAGTGCGACGTGTGAAACACCTTCATCCTGTTGCCGTTTCCAGAGCTCCACGAGAGCATTACGCCCGATCCTTATTCCGTTGTAGCCGCGTTCCAGCGGTGTGTTCGGATCCTTCGCCAGATCGAAAAATGTCGCGTAGCCGTATGGTTTTGCATTGCCGGTCTGGCTGGCAGAACGGAACTCGCGGATGAGACCGGGCAAACGATTGAAGTCGCTCAGATGCCAAATCCAGGCATCGGCATTATTGGCTATCCACTCAAGCGTCTGACGGGCCCGGCCCACGACAATCATGGGGAGTCGAGGGCCAACTGGCTTGGGTACCATGTCTAGCAAGCCTTCCAGCTGGCCGAAAAGTTTGGTTGAGACGCTTGGGAAGCTGTTTTCAGTGACTGTCTTAATCAGCTCGAAGCCTTCCCGGTATCGTTCTTCTCTCGCTTCGAAATCAATCCCGAATGCTGGATATTCAATCGGGCGATCTCCGCTGGATAGCCCTAGCAAGAAACGACCGCCGGTTAGCTGGTCGACCGAAACGGACTGCTTAGCGACGATCAGTGGTTCACGTAACGGAAGAACGATGCCCGTTGTGCCCAAGGCAATGTTTTTGGTAACAGCAGCCAGATATCCCAGATATACAAACGGGTCGATCATTTGACCAGTATCACCAAAGCTCGGGTCATAGAAGGGCACATCTCTCATCCACAGACTTGCGAATCCAGCCTCGTCCGCGATGCGAGCAAGGCGTTGATGATCCTGCAGCGTGGGAAACGGCGAATTCGGATAGCCCTCCAAGGGCATGATGTATCCGAAGGTGAGGCCTTCGGGCTGGAACACTCGCGAATAGGCCGGATGAGCTGCAAGCTCGGGACTGAGCTCAAGGGAAGGGCTGAGAGAAGTCATTGCTAAACCTCATTATTTCAAGCCGATTACTACTGTGTAAGCGGCTTTCAGATGAACAGGTCTGCATGGTAGTGAAGGTATTGGGGAAAATGTGTCCCCTCTGATGGGGCGCGATCCACTGGTGGCCGCTATCCGCTCAATGAAAAATCTGCTGGGTCAATCGCTTGAACTCGTCCGCAGTAGGCGTCTTAGATGAGTCGCGGCCTTCAACGGGATGAGTCTACGCGCTGTGACGAGTGGTCACAGATGGTGTGAATTTCTGAGTATTCTCCTGTGCGAGAGCATCACCTACTCTCACTCAGCGATTGAAATCCTGGCTCGCTCGCCAGTCACACGTTGAGAGAAATTATAATGAATACGCCCGTTAAACCTGATGAACTTGCCATTCCTTATGCTTTGCCGCAGGTGCCTTTCATGTCTCCAGACATGGTGCATCCAGGCGTTATGACCACTTGGCTCGAAGACGATAATCTCTGGGTGCCTGTCACCAAGTCAGTATCTTTCAAACCACTGCTGCTGAGCGTTAGCGGTGGGTACTACATCAACTTGCTCCGAGTGCGGCAGAGCGGGGTTTTGTCACGTCACCGCCACTCAGGTGCAGTGCATGCGATCGTGTTGAAGGGGCGTTGGTACTACCTCGAACACGATTGGGTTGCTGATGAAGGCTCCTTTGCATTCGAGCCGCCAGGGGAGACTCACACTCTGTTCGTCCCTGAAGATGTCGAAGAAATGATTACTTGGTTCCACGTTCAGGGTGGCTACACTTACGTCGACCCACAGGGTGTCGCGGTTGGCTATGAAGACGTTTTCACCAAGCTGGAAGCTGCCCGCAGCCATTACAAAAATTTGGGCTTGCCGGACGATTATATCGAGCAGTTCATTCGCTGATTTTGGTTCAAAAAAGAACGCGCTACGGCGCGTTTTTTTGTGTAGATAAACAGGTAGATTCAGTCGCGTAAGGAGCGTACCGAAATGGATCAATACTCCCAAATGCTAGCCTTCATCTGGTCAACAGAGTGCGGAAGTTTTTCTGCTGCCGCCAGGGCGCATGAGATGACTCCGTCGGCCATCAGTAAATTGATAGCGCGGCTAGAGGATCGGCTTCGGGTTCGACTGTTCCAGAGGGGTTCCCGAGTCCTCACTCTGACGGAGGAGGGAGCTGCTTATTTGCGCAGTGCGAAAGCTGTGGTTGAGGCGATGAGTGAAGCTGACTCTCTGGCAGAAGGGCTTCCTTCAAGGGTCAGTGGCACGCTTCGCATCCACACGATGACCTCTTTTGCGAAGCAGCAGATCGTGCCTTGGTTGCCGGAATTCCTCGACACTTATCCCGGTCTTGATGTCGAGATTCAGTTAGGCGCTCAGTTCGTTGACCAGTTCGAGCAGGGATTGGACATAGCCATCCACAGCGGGATTCTTCCGAGCTCTTCCAGAATCGCAAAGAAGATAGGCGAATGTGAATGGTTGCTGTGTGCTTCACCTGACTACTTGGAAAAGTATGGAACACCGCAGCAGCCACAAGACCTGATGAATCATCGATGCTTTAACTTCAGTTTTGCCAGCCCTTGGAACAAATGGGCCTTTATCCAGGATGGTCTGGGTGTGACGACCCCTGTGAAGCCCCGAGGATCGTTTACCCAAGGCGAACTGCTGAGGGACATGGCCAAATCAGGCGCGGGTATAGTCCGCCTTGCAGATTTCCACATTGGAAAAGACATTCAAGATGGTTCGCTGGTGCTTCTGCTTGACGAGTATAAAGCAGAGATCTTGGAGCCTATTTACCTCCTTTATTCAGACCGTAAGCATCTGAGTCCTCGCATCCGAGTGTTCATCGAGTTTTTTCAGGAAAAATGGATTAAGCATCCATGGAAGGTAGTAAGGCCTTGAGCCTTTAAGCTTTTACAGTCAGTTCGGCACCGACGCTGCATTGTGCTGGTAGCTGGCAATCTCAGCGTGCCATGACGACATTGGAAATCTGTGTAAAGAAAGGCTCCAGCCTTTCTCGTGGAGCATCATGTTCAACCACTAGGGCTGCGACCTCACCACACTCCGCCACTTGATAATGCGCGACGCTAGAAAGCTTCTCATTGGTCGCAGCGACAACCAGCTGGCCGCTCGAAGCGATGACCGCGCGTTTGAAGTCGGCGTCCTCCAATTCGAATGCCGTCACGCCATTGTCAGGGTCGATAGCGCAGGCTCCGATAAAGCAACAGTCAAAGTTAAAATGCTGTAATTGCTGGACTGATCTTAACCCCGTCACACCTCCCGTCATCGGATTCAGACGGCCCCCCAACAGAATGACCTCGGCGCATGGCAGTCTCATCAATTGCACTGCAATTAATGGCGAGTTGGTGGTAACGGTCAGTTGCAACTGTGGATCAATCGCACTGGCGATCGCCATATTTGTTGAGCCCGCATCAATGAACACATGTTGCCCTGAGGTCAAAAATGAGGCAGCAGTCTTACCAAGTCTATCCTTGCGCGACGAGTCCTGAAGTACCCGGATGTTCATAGGATCCTCCGATTCACGCATCAGGATTGCCCCGCCGTAGACGCGCTTACAAAGCCCAGCAGCCGCTAAGGCACTTAGATCGCGTCGTATAGAGTGTTCGGATACACCGAACTCACTCGCCAGATCAGTTGCAATCACACGTCCATACCTTCCCAGGCGGTCTTGAATAAGTTGCTGGCGTTCTCCAGGAAACGTTTCAAGTGTCGAGGTCATGCTTAAAATCCTGCTTAAACGATCATAATCGAGCTAAACCGAGCATTAATATGGTGGTTTTTGGTTGTGCCGTCAAACGAAGCTATGTCGGCGTAGGTGTCTTTTCCCTAATGCATTGACGTCGTCGCCTGCATGCTCAAGGGCGATGGTGCTGCAACTGGTAATCCCTTGGTTCTATGCCACTGACCTGTTCCTGGCGGTCACAGCAGGTGTGCTTTGCCAGCTATATTCAGCCCTGAATTTGAGCCATAACCTCTGTCCATGGTGAGCAGTACGACAAGTGCTGAATCATCTCGGATGTTGAGGCGTATGTGTGCAAAACACCGATCCTCAGCCGGAGAATAAAAATAAACACCCGGAGATATCCCCATGGGATTTGCTCAAGACAAAATCGAAGCATTACCTGCGGTCAATCGTGTGCCGAGAGGAGCAGGTGCAGCCTCGTGGGGCGCGATGGCTCTTTTGTGGCTCGTATATGCCATGGATGCCAACTCCCGCCAGATGTTCTTTATGGTATTGCCCTCCATCACCAGCGAGTTCAAGACAAGCGCTGAGCTGACTGGACTGCTTGCCGCTTTCATCACGATCGCTACATCTTTGATAGCCGTGCCTTGCATGATTTGGGCTGATAAAGGCGGTCAGGGATGGATGCGAAAATACCGCCACCTGCCAATCGTGATTGCTTACACGCTATTCACCTTTCTGACCGGCCTCAATTTCTTGACTGGCTCGCTTGGAGTGCTTGTCGCGCTGCAAGTGATGTCTCACGCATTTGGCGGTGCTGGCGAAGCCATCGAAGTCACCTCCTTGTCTGAGTGGTGGTCGAAGGAACGCCGTGGTTTCGCCCTAGGACTTCATCACACCGGATACCCTTGGGGCACATTGATCGGCGGCTTAGCGATCAGTGCTCTACTCCACGCTTACGGTCCGGAAAATTGGCGCTTGGCATTCCTGCTGTTCCCTGTACCGATGATCATCATCTTTTCGGTCTACTGGTGGTTCAGTACGAAGAAGCGTTACGAGTCCTTTGTTGAACACGCTCAAGCCGTCGGTGAGACCCCTCCATCAATGGAAGCGGTACAGGGTGTGGTGGAAGTGCCCAAAGGCGCGTTCAAGTCGGCAATGAAAAATCCGAACATCTCCGCTATCGCTCTAATCTCGATGTTTGCAATCGTTGGCTACTTCGGCATCAGCTTCTGGCTACCTCAGTACCTGGCCTTTGTTGCCCATTACAACTTCGCAGAGGCAGCTGCTTACTCGGTGCTCTTCACGATCACCGGTGGTATCGGCCAGATCGTTTGGGGATGGATTTCAGACCGTGCAGGCCGAAAACTTTGCCTAGTGCTTGTTTTCGCGTGGCTTGCGGTGGGCATGTACCTCTTCAAATACTCATCCGTCAGCCTGACTTGGCTTATCGCGATTCAGTTGTTTGCTGGGTTCGCGATGAACGCGCCCTACACGTTGCTGTATGCCATTGCGTTTGACTCTGCGAAGCAAGGCACGACTGGCCTGGCGGGCTCAATCGTCAACGTCGGTATTTACGCCGGTGGTTTTGGGCCATTCGTGATCGGGATGTTCATCGGCGCAGGTGGTGGCTTTGAGCAGGCTGCGGGCTACAACTACGCGCTCTACTTTATCTCCGGTCTCATGGTACTGGCGGCCATCATCACCATTTTCTTCACCCGAGAAACTACCGGCTGGTTCCTTAAGTACGACAAGGCGCTGGTATCGAAGTCCTCTTGCAACATGGGTTTGTAACGAACCGATCGTATCTGCACTTACAAGAAAATCCCCTTGGGGATAGCTAAAGCTAGGAGAAAGTCATGACCCTTATTAATGATGTCAAATGGTTGAGCCAATTCGCCGACGAGTTAAACGGTGATGCTGATTGGACTGCCGCTGCTCGCTATTTTGATGGGCGCATTCAATTCAAGCACAGCACAGGTTTCTCAACGCTTGCGGTTCTCGCCGGTAAAGTCGTTGCGGTTTACCCGGAAGGAAGCCCGTTGGGCGCTGATATCATAGTGTCTGGTGCTGATGATGAGTGGCAGCGCGTTCTTGACGGAAAGATCGACTGGTTTGAAGCGTTGTCCCCTGGATTGGGAAAACTTGAGATTGAGGGCAACGTGGTCGCTGCATGGCAGTACGTAGATGTGATGGCCCGCGCGTTCGACGCAATGAAGCGTGTAGGGAAAGCCAATAATAACCCACCAGTCTCGTACTCTCCCGGGCCTAAGCCGTCGGGGAAAGAGACGGTAGGACGGTACATTACTGTTGATGGAATTCGCGTTTACTACGAAGAATCAGGGGAGGGGCGTCCACTCGTTTGCTTCCACGCAGCATCACAAGATTCTCTGATGTACAGGCACGTACTGGACGGTCTCTCAGATGAGTTCCGCGTCATCGCAATTGACGCCCCCGGGCACAGCAAATCAGAGCTACCCGAATCAGGCCCATTCCACAGCCTCACTCGCCATGCGGAGTTCAATGAGCACCTTATGGAGGCCTTGGGACTTGAGAAACCCGCCATCATGGGATGCTCGATGGGTGGCAATCTGGTGCTGGAATTGGGGGCGCGTCGGCCCGATGCGTACAGCGCGATCATTTCAGCTGAAGGGGCAGATTTTACCCCGACGGTTTCCGAGTTCTTCCTCGATATGTTGCTCATGAATGGGCCAGAGATCATCGGTGCCTGGTCTCGTTCGATGACGGGCAATCGCACTCCACCAGATCGTGCGAGGGAGGTGGTGTGGCAGATCTCGCGAACCACGCCGCAGGTGATGAAAGGTGACCTCACAGGCTATGCGAACTTTGATCAGCGGCAACAAGTTGGAAAGATCAAAGCGCCTGTTTTACTTCTGCGCGGTGACGCGGATTGGTTGGTGTACCAAGAGAAGGTTGAGGAGACAGCATCACGCATTCCCGGCAGTAAGATCGCCGTGCTCGCAGGTACTGGCCACTATCCAATGACTGAGAACCCATTGGAGTTCTGTGACACGGTACGCGCTTTCCTTCGTGAAGCGGGTCACGGCCACGCAGGCTGAAAGATCTGATTGAGGAGCCCGCTCGTCAGGCGGGCTTTTCTGCGTTTATTTAACGCGAAGGTTCAATCCCGAAAAAAACCTTTTCTATTCCCGCACAAAAACCTAAAGCGCGCCGAGCCGCCGAGCCGCCGAGCCGCCGAGCCGCCGAGCCGCCGAGCCGCCGAGCCGCCGAGCCACCGAGCCACCGAGCCACCGAGCAACCGAGGCTCAGGCCGTTGCGGGAGCTATCTCGACCCTCGAATCCCTTCCATAGCCGATCGTCAGACAATCAGAATTATTTTCTTGTGATCTGTGATCACAGTGGATAGCATCTGTCTCAGAGCGAACATCTGAGCGTCAGCATTGTTCACCAACCGCTCAAACGATTACTCCTAAACATAAATACAAAATTTGGAGAACATCATGCGAAGTACAACTCCATCTGCGACCGAGCGTGGCCCCATTGCAATCGTTGGCGCAGGCCTGATTGGGAGAGCTTGGGCGATTGTTTTTGCTCGGGCGGGACATCCGGTGCGTTTACACGACATGGATCTGCAGACAATGCAGAACAGCCATGCCTACATCGAAGCGAGACTTAATGAGCTCGCAGAATTCGATCTTCTTAATGACGCCCCCCTCACCGTGCTGGCACGCATTACTTGCGTTCCCGACTTGGCTGATGCGCTACGTGACGTGGTGCTCGTACAGGAAAACGTTCGGGAAACGGTGGAGGCGAAAATCGATATCTTCAGTCGAATGGATGCGTTGGCGCCCAAGGCCGCGATTCTTGCCAGTTCAACTTCATGGTTACCGGCCTCCGAGTTCACTAAAGATCTACCAGGTCGGGGGCGCTGCGTAGTTGCACACCCTACCAACCCACCTTACTTAGTTCCTCTTGTGGAGCTTTGCCCTGCGCCGTGGACAGAATCTGAAGTGATGATTCGAGCGCATGAGATCTACACCGCAGCAGGGCAGAGCTCTGTCGTTCTATCTCGAGAGATCCACGGCTTCTTGTTGAACCGAGTCCAAGCAGCAGTCCTCAACGAATGCTTCAAATTGCATGAGGAAGGCTTTGCTAGCTCTGAGGATATTGATCGGGTGCTCAAAGATGGACTCGCCCTCCGCTGGTCATTTATGGGCCCCTTCGAAACCATCGATCTCAACGCCCCTGCCGGCGTATCTGACTATGCCAAACGCTACGGTCAGCAAAATCGCGAAACGATCAATTCCGAAAATGCTTTTGATTGGTCGGAATCAGCAGTCGCCCGAGTACATGACGAGCGCCGCCAAAAACTTGAACTCGAAGGAATTGCGTTGCGATCCGCCTGGCGTGACCGCCGCCTTATGGCTCTCGCTGCGCACAAGCGTCAAGCACCAAATTCCTGACGGCATCACTTCATCCTGAACACCAAAATAAAAGTAACCAGGAGGTCACCATGGCTCGTAAAGTCATCATCACTTGCGCGGTCACCGGCGCAATTCATACACCTTCCATGTCCCGTTACCTGCCGGTAACACCAGGTCAAATTGCCGAAGCGGCGATTGGTGCCGCTGAGGCTGGCGCCTCAATTGTTCACCTACATGCTCGTAATCCAATTGATGGCAGCCCCTCTCAGGATCCGGAACTGTTTAAGCAGTTTCTGCCGGCTATTAAAGAGGCTAGCGATGTGGTGATAAACCTGACTACAGGTGGCGCACCGACAATGTCGCTTGAAGATCGACTTCGTCCAGCACATCAGTTCAAACCGGAAGTGGCCTCACTGAACATGGGCACGATGAACATGGGTCTTTACCCAATGCTCAATCGGTTTAAGGAGTTCAAACACGCTTGGGAGGAACCATACCTCGCTGGCAGCCATGACCGCATTTTCAAAAACACATTTACCGATATAGCCCACATCCTCGAGTCATGTAGTGAGAACGGTACCCGTTTCGAAATCGAATGCTATGACATTGGGCATCTCTATACCGCTGCACATTTCATTGATCGCGGCCTCATCAAACCCCCATTTTTGATCCAATCGGTTTTCGGCATTTTGGGCGGTATCGGCGGTCACCCTGAGGACGTACTTCATATGCGGCGCACAGCTGATCGTCTCTTTGGAGATGACTATCAGTGGTCGGTTCTTCCAGCAGGAAAGCAGCAGATGAGCATTGGTGCTCAATCAGCCACGCTTGGAGGACACGTGCGTGTAGGTCTTGAAGACTCGCTTTGGGACGGGCCGGGCCAATTGGCAAAAAGCAACGCCGATCAAGTCTCGCGCATGCGCAAAATTCTCGAAGGGCTTTCACTTGAAGTGGCGACACCTGCTGACGCCAGGGAAATCCTGAAGCTCAAAGGTGGCGATAACGTCAATTTCTAAGCGCGGGTTTCATTCCCGTAAAGCCTATATAGAGGATATTTTGATAACTAAAGATCGCGGCACAACACCCGCGTCTCAGCAACTTATCCTCATGAGGAGAAAATGAACCATGTTAGCTACGACCCATACAAAAACACAAAAGGGACAGTCGCTGAACGCTTTAATGTTTCGCAAACTAATGCCGATGTTGATCTTTGCTTACGTTATAAGCTTTCTAGACAGAACTAACATTTCACTTGCCAAAACACACATGGCAGTAGACCTGGGTATTTCCGCTGCCGCCTACGGTTTTGGTGCAGGGCTCTTCTTCCTTACCTATGCACTCATGGAGGTACCCAGTAACCTGATCATGCACCGGGTAGGTGCCCGACTCTGGATCACCAGGATCATGATCACCTGGGGGTTGTTGTCTGCCGGTATGGCCTTCATCACCGATGAGACTACGTTTTACATTGCCCGCGCGCTACTGGGCGCAGCTGAAGCCGGATTGTTCCCAGGTGTAATGCTCTATTTAACCTATTGGTTTGGTCGTGAGCAAAGGGCACGAGCCAGTGGCTATTTTCTAATCGGGGTCTGTCTCGCGAATATCATCAGCGGGCCGGTTGGCGGGCTGCTGTTAGAGATGGATGGAATCTGGGGTTGGCACGGCTGGCAGTGGCTGTTCTTCTTGGAGGGAATTCCAGCTGTTCTATTCTCCGTCGTGATTTGGCGAAAGCTTCCGGACGGCCCATCTACGGCAAGTTGGCTATCAAAGGAACAAGTCACTGAAGTAGAGCAAGTTCTGAAGAAAGAACATGATGAAGAAATCGCCTCCGGCAATGTAGGTCATTCTTTTAAGGGCGTTCTTAAAATCCCTCAGATTTGGCTTGCGATCGCGGTGTACTTCCTCCACCAAGTTAGTGTGTATTCGGTAATTTTCTTCTTGCCGGGCATCATTGGCACGTATGGAGGCTTGTCATCGTTACAAATAGGATTGTTAAACTCAATCCCATGGATCGCAGCAGCACTCGGGGCAGCGTTTCTTCCAAAGTATGCAACTACTCCGAAAATTTCACGCAAAATAATGTTCGGTGGGCTGCTCCTGATGTCGGCTGGATTGACCATCGCGGCCTTTACCACTCCACTGATAGCTCTAATAGGATTCACTCTTACGGCATCGATGTTTTTCGTTGTTCAGCCTGTGATATTCCTCTTTGCCAGTTCAAGACTGGCGGGAGCAGGTATGGCGGCGGGTCTGGCGTTAGTGAATACCTTTGGTATTACTGGTGGTTTCTTCGGCCCTTCACTTCTGGGATTCGTTGAACAAACTACTGGGAGTACGAAGAATGGACTCATTATTGTAGCGGCTCTTTTAACGCTCGCGGCATTCCTGAGTTTGAAACTACGTCAGGCACAAGAAACGATTACTAAAAAAACGCGGGACAACATTGTATTGCCCCAGGCTGCGCCGTGTATTACTGATAATGCGAGGACAAAATGAAGAGTACATCCCTGGCACTTAAACTACATCCCGACGATAATGTTGCAATTGCACGCGCTTCGATACCTCAAGGAACCGTGGTTGCGGAGTTCGGTAATATCGTGGTGCTCGCCGATGTGCCCGCAGCGCACAAAATTGCCCTTGCACACGTAAACCCAGGTGAACCTGTTCTGCGTTATGGCCAGATCATTGGCTTTGCTACTAAACCCATTGAGCCAGGCGATTACGTGCATACGCACAATCTGGAGATGGCGACGTTCGAGCGAGACTACGCGTTCGGCGAGGATGCCAAAGTCGCGTCGCCTGCAGCCTCTCCTGTGACATTCCAAGGTTTCGTCCGCGCTGACGGGCGAGTAGCAACTCGAAACTACATTGGTGTAGTGAGCACTGTGAACTGCTCCTCCACTGTTACCAAAATGGTGGTTGAACACTTCTCGCGAAACGGTGTGCTGGATGCTTACCCAAACGTGGACGGTGTGGTGCCGATCACCCACAGCTTCGGTTGCTGCATAGAGCACAATGGCGAGGGGGTGAACCAACTGCGGCGCACGCTAGGCGGTTTCATCAAGCACGCCAACTTCGCTGGCGTGGTCGTCATCGGCCTTGGCTGTGAAGCCAATCAAATGGGTGCGCTGTTCATGGCCCAGGGCATCGAGACCGGCAAGCTTATCGCTCCCGTGGTCATCCAAGACGTTGGCGGAACCCGCAACGCAGCGGATGCCGCCATTGCCGCCGTGGAATCGATGCTGCCGGTTGCCAACGAGTGCCGACGCGAGCCGGTCTCGGCGCGGCACCTGACCGTGGCGCTCCAGTGCGGCGGTTCAGACGGATACTCGGGCATCACGGCCAACCCCGCCCTCGGTGTGGCTGTCGATATGCTCGTAGCGCAAGGTGGAACTGCCATCCTTAGCGAAACGCCGGAGATCTACGGCGCTGAACACCTGCTGACTCGTCGCGCTGCAACCCGTGAGGTCGGCCAGGGTATCGTCGACCTTATCAAATGGTGGGAAAGCTACGCAGACCGCGAAAAAGGCAGTATTGATAACAACCCCACGCCTGGTAACAAGGCCGGCGGCCTGACGACCATTCTCGAAAAGTCTCTAGGTGCAGTTGCCAAAAGTGGCTCCTCAGCACTCATGGGCGTTTATCGTTACGCCGAGCCCATTACAGTCCGAGGCTTGGTGTTCATGGATGCGCCTGGCTATGACCCGATGGGAGCCACTGGCCAAATCGCCAGCGGCGCAAATCTCGTTGCGTTCACCACCGGACGCGGCTCGTGCTTTGGCGCCAAACCTGCTCCTTCGATCAAGCTTGCGACGAATACCAAAATGTACACTCGCATGAAGGATGATATGGACATCAACTGCGGGGATGTCATGGATGGCGACGCCACCCTTGAATCGAAGGGTAAAGAGATTTTCGACATGCTCATACGAGTGGCTTCTGGAGAAAAATCTAAAAGCGAGGCGTTGGGCGTCGGCAATGAAGAAACAGTGCCTTGGATGATCGGCGCTCAAATGTAATAAGCGAGTGAAAAAAAGAGGCGCCCTGATACCAGGCGCCTCTTTTTAAAACATGTTGGTGGAATTAATCAGCTTCGACAGGCTTGTGCGCATCGGCAACGATCAGCGCCCCTGTATTCAGGATAAACTCGGCAGCACTTTTGATGTCATCTTGCAGTGATTCACAGGCGGCAACGGAGTCACCCTTCTTTAAAGCATCAACCATCGCTGCGTGATGACTGGCTTGCACTCGCTGAACCACACGCTCAGTGCCAGATCGTAGGTCATAGTTGATGATAGGCCCTATTCTCAGCCACAGGGACTCAACTATCTGGAGCAGGATGGGCATGTCCGCCTGATTATAAATTGCGAAATGCAATTCTTTGTTCAGCGTAATCAGCCGTGACTCATCGGGAGCGCCTTTTGCAAACTCTGCGCAAAATGCCTCGTGTATCTTTTCAATCTCAGCCAGCGCCTGCGAATCAACAAGCTCCGCAGCACGAGCTGCAGCTTGCCCCTCCAGATTCAACCGGATACTGGTGATTTCCCGGAATTGGCTGACCGTCAGTACAGGAACGCGAATATATCGATTAGCCGCCATTTCAAGCGCTTGCTCAGCGACCAACCTGTGAACCGCTTCTCGCACTGGCATGACGCTAACACCAAGAGCGTCCGCTATAGATCTGAGCGAGAGCTTTTCCCCAGGCATAACGCGTCCGCTTATCAGCAGATCACGCAGCTGGGCATAAACGTCCGCACTGAGAGTCTGGCGGATCATGGGGGTTACGAGTGTGGATAGGTTCATGGCGAGAATTATAGGCAGGTTCGATCAGCCGGCATAGGAAATTGAGACAACTGTGATCACGGATGTGCCGGTATAGAAAGTGACGGGATTCGGGAGAAACGAGTTCTCTAGCACACGCCCAATAAGCGTCTCGCTACCAAGGTCGGTGGCGAGACGTGTGGGTCTGACTAATCAAAGATACTCGACATTGCCGTCGATGCTGATCGCTTGTCCTGTCACATTGTTAGCAGCAGGAGAGCATAGAAATAAGGCCATTGCTGCCACGTCTTCGGGTGGAGTCATCCGGCGCAATGAGATTTTCTTCAATGTTTGTTGGCGCATCTCCGGCTCTGAAATGCCTAACTGTTTGGCGCGATCACTGATGACGCGATCCTGGCGCGGGCCCTCGACGATGCCAGGCAGCAGTGCGTTGACTCGAATGTCTTTTTCGCCCAACTCGGCTGCCAATGACTTCATAAGACCAACGATGGCCCACTTGGTCGCGGCGTATGGAGTCCGCCAGGCATAGCCTAAGCGCCCCGCGACCGATGAAATATGAATGATGTGTGCGTGTTCTGACTTCGTTAGGAGGGGGACAGCATGATGAGCGAAGCGATACTGCGCATTGAGATTGATGTCTATTGTCTGTTCCCATTCGGCATCGGTAATCTTGTCGATTCCGCCCGTTGGCCCTGCGATGCCTGCATTGTTGATCAGTACATCGAGCCCATCCACCCACTCCTGTTGTATCTCGAAGACTCGCTTAATTTGAGCAGAGTCGGAGACGTCAGCCAATGTGGCCAAAGCCTCTGGATAGCGATCACGAAATTGTGCGATCGCCTGCTCACTTACATCACATACATGGACTCTTGCCCCAATTTCGAGATATGCAGCCGCGATCGATTCGCCGATGCCTGCTGCCCCACCGGAAATCAAAACTCTCAATCCGGTATAGGGTGTCAGCCGCTTCATCACGTTCATAGCTAATGCGTCCTGTCTTATTTTTGTTCATGAGTTCTTTCGTGGCTACGGCGTGCGTAGACAAGAAAACCTCATTAAGTGATATGTGATCACAGTTTGTTTGTCAAGACAGGTTTGCCGCAGATTTGCAGGTGATTACCGGAGAGGGTGCAGACTCCTACTCCGGCTCAGCATTGCTACCTACGGCCCGATTAATCTGCGAGTGGCAGCCGGCGGCGACTGCGCTTACCTCAGCACTACATCGTTATCGGATCTGGGCCATGGTCGGGTAATCCGTGTAACCGCGCTCCTCACCCTGGTAGAAGGTAGTGGGGTCTGCGTCATTCAATGCGACACCCTGTTCGAATCGCTCTACCAGATCCGGGTTGCCAGGAACGCAGTGCCAAAGGACACCAGATCAGCATTTCCTTCTCTGAGGGACGTTTCTGCGCGTCCCGCGTCATAGCCTGTTGGCGCCGAGGCCAAATTGAACCAGTGGCGAGATATCACTGATCCAACCTGATTCTTTCGCGAACCATTGCCTGTGCTGGTTTTGTGCCGACTGGTGGTGGGGCAGTCTTTTGTCAGTACGTGGGTCAATTCGACATCGGCGCCTACAGTCGGGCAAATGTAATCGTTTTTTGCCGCATCATAGATGAGGCATGGTTATTGAAAGCCCCCTCAGCCTTGGCTTCAGAGGTCATCGGCTTGGGGACACATCGTGACAAGTCTGGATTTGTTCGTTTTTGAAGGCGACTCGTTTAGCTACCACCGACAACGTATCTGACGCTATCGCCTCGCGGGCCAGCTAGGTTATTGAGCTGAGTTGAGCGCCCGGAACCCACATTGGTCACCCTCCTGCGCAATGATCAAATAGTGCTGAGTATCGACCGCTGTCTGCTTCATAGCCAATGATTCCCGTGCCACGCGTCATCATGAAGTTGGTGTCTGGGTCGGTCAGTGAGACCTGTTTACCCGGCGGTTCGTCGACTTGGATTTCAATCGCTTAAAGCTGCTTTATTTGAATTTTCTTTGGCGATTTTCTCTTCCAGCAACACGGCGCTGGACAGGGAAGCTATTGGGTTCTTGCCGATCAGCAGCATCGAGTGCCGTCAGGTAACGGTTGATGCTCAATTTCTTCCATTCGCCGCTTCATTTTTGGCACCGACCCCGCACACCAGTACCTTCTTCCTCACTCCCAATCTCTGAGAATTCTAAAATCGATCTATTGAGTGAGATATTATATTGACATGAATCAATAACTGTATGAATATTTCATTTAAGTGATATTTGTAAATCGCACAGCGATACGGAGATTAAATTGTACGATCCTCTGGTCAATCCTCATCCAGGCGTCGGAACGCCACATACCGCTTCCTATTGGGTGGATACCGCAGGTATCGCGCCTCAGGATGACGGTCCGGTCAGCAGGGACATGGATGTCGAGGTGGCGATCATTGGTGCCGGCTATACGGGACTGAGCTGTGCCTTGCACCTGGCCCGTGAGCACGGCGTTCGCGCAGTGGTTCTGGAAGCGAACCAGGTCGCCTGGGGTTGCAGTGGTCGCAACGGCAGCTTTGCCCGTATCTCCGGTGGTCGCGTTCCGCTGGCGGAGCTGATCCAGCGCTATGGCGCCACAGAGGCAAAAGCCTATTTCGATGAAATGTCGGCGGGGCTGAACACCGTGCGCGGGTTGATTCGCGAAGGCCAGATCGATTGCGACGTGCAGCCCGATGGTGTTTACAAGGTCGCCAGCCACGCCAGTCATGTCGACGGGCTCAAGCGTGAGGTGGGCCTCTATAACGATGTATTGAACTACGGCGCGAAGTTCGTCAGTGACGCGCAAGCCCATGCCGTGCATGGCGGTGCGGAGTCATTCGGTGCGCTGTACATGCCCGACGGTTTTTCGATGCATCCACTGAAGCTGGCCTGGGGGATCCACCGCATGGTCCGGGCAGCCGGGGTCAAGGTGCATGTGGGTTCGCCCGTGACCGACTGGCACAGCGACAAGGGCCGTCATCGCCTGGTCACCCCGGGCGGGGTGGTGACGGCTCGCCGGGTGGTGGTCGCCACCAATGGCTATACCTCCGGGGCGCTGAACAAGGCCACAGCCGGACGGGTGCTCCCGGTCCACTCGCAAATCATCGTGACGCGGCCTTTGAGTGCCGAAGAGAAACGACAGAGCCTGGTCGGCAGCGAATGCATGTTCGATACCCGCAACCTGCTCTCGTATTACCGCCGCTTGCCCGACGACCGCATTCTGTTTGGCGGGCGCAGCGCCATCACCGGTCGCGACGCGGAAAACCCCCAGCACCGACAAAACCTGCACGACGCACTGTGTCGCAAGTTTCCAGCCTTGCAGGGCATTGCGGTGGATTACAACTGGGGCGGCTGGGTCGCGGTGAGTGAAAATTCCTTGCCGTTCATTTGCAAGGTCCCGGGCCTGGACAATGTGTTTTCCGGCGGCGGTTATGCCGGTAGCGGCGTGTCGTTTTCCGTGCAGGCTGGCAAGCGCCTGGCGCAAATGGTGGCCGGTGATTCACAGCCCACTTCTATCGGTTTTCTGCACCAGTGTCCCAAGCGTTTTCCGTTTCAACCGTTCCTGCGCGTGGGGCAGCGGATGGCCTACGCCTGGTATCGCTTCAAGGATGCGCAGTAACCCGATGCACGAGGGATGGCAAGCGGTAGAGCGGTCGAGCACCCGCGTGGGGGCAAGGACCGGGTGGTAAAAAGCGGCAAGAGAGGATGACGAACAACGTCTCCCGATATAACAACAACCCAGTGGGCAGCAACGCCCGGCGTTCGATTCAACTGTCTAATTACAATAAGCTCAGGAGTTGAAAATGCGATCAATCAATAAACGAATAGCGGGCCTGGTGTTTGCCATGTCCTTGTGTTCCGTTGCCCAGGTGCAGGCGGCGGGTACGGTGACCTTTGCCGGCTGGGGAGGGGCATTGCAGGATGCTGAACGCAAGGCCTATCTCAAGCCTGCGGAAGCTGCGTTGGGGATCAAGATTCAGGAAGACAACATGGATGGCCTGGCGGCGGTGCGCGCCCAAGTGATGTCGGGCAAGCCGAAGTGGGACGTGGTCGAACTGGCCTCCAACGATTGCGTGATGGCGCAGGAGCAGGGGCTGACCGAGCCGCTGGATTACTCGGTGATCAGTACCGAGGGCGTGGCGGCGAATTTCTACGGCAAGAACTGGATTGCCAGCAATGCCTATTCCACCGTGCTGGCCTGGGCGAAGGATGCCGGCGAGACCACGCCGAAAACCTGGAAAGCCTTCTTTGATCCCGAAGTGAAAGCCTCGCGCTCCATGTACCGGCAGCCCTACACCACGCTCGAACTGGCATTGATTGCCGATGGCGTATCGCCCAAGGCGCTGTACCCGCTGGACGTCGATCGTGCCTTCAAGGTGTTGGAGCGCATCAAGCCGCAAGTGGTCAACTGGTGGCGCAGCGGCACCGACTCGGCACAGTTGCTGCGCAGCCGTGAAGTGGACGCGCTGGCGATCTGGGCGTCCCGGGTTGATGAGCTGAAGCAGTCCGGTGATGCCGTCGACTACACCTACGACCATGCCCTGGTCGACTACGACTGTGTGGTCGTGCCAAAAGGTGCACCGAACAAGGAGTTGGCGATGAAACTGGTGGCTGAAATCATGAAGCCTCACAGCCAGGCGACCCTGGTGACCCTGATCCCGAATCCGCCCATCAACGTCAAGGCCTACGATACCGGTATCATTCCCGCCGCGATGGCTGCCACGTTGCCGACGGCGCCGGCGAACATCGACAAGGTTGTATTCTTCGACCCGGTCTGGTGGCAGGCGCACCAGGCTGAAGTCCAGCGTCGATTCGACCTGTTCATCCAGAATTGATAAGGACGTCCCTATGAATTTCATCAAGAAAAACCTGCTGCAGGGTGCCGTTGCAGCGGTACTGGCCATGGGTGCCAGCGCCTCGGTGCTGGCGGACAGCCTGACCTTCTCCGGTTGGGGCGGAGCCTTGCAGGACGCCGAACGCAAGGCGTATCTCGAGCCCGCCGCGAAGGCGCTGGGTGTCACCATCAAGGAAGACAACATGGACGGCCTGGCCGCCGTTCGTGCACAAGTGATGTCGGGCAAGCCGAAGTGGGATGTGGTGGAACTGGGCAGTACCGAGTGCGCCCAGGCCCAGCAAGAAGGGCTGGTCGAGCCACTGGACTACTCGGTGATCGATGCCACGCATGTCGACAAGAATGTGGTCAGCAGCCACTGGATCGCCAGTCACGCCTACGCCACCGTGGTGGCTTGGGCTGAAGACAGCGGAGCCCCCGTGGCGAAGAGCTGGCAGCAGTTCTTCGACCCGCAGGTCAAGGGCGCGCGAGCACTGTACCGCCAGCCCTGGTTAACCATGGAAGCGGCCTTGTTGGGTGACGGTGTGGCGCCCAAGGACCTGTATCCGCTGGATGTCGAGCGCGCAATCAAGGTGCTGACGCGCATCAAGCCTCAGGTGGTCAACTGGTGGAGCGCCGGTGCCGACTCGGCCCAGTTGCTGCGCAGTCGTGAAGTGGACTTCCTGGCGATCTGGAACGGCCGGGTCAGTGAGGTCAAGGCCAGTGGCGAGCCAGTCGACTACAGCTTCGACGGAGCGCTGTTGAGCCACGATTGCTTGATCGTTCCCAAGGGGGCGCCGAACAAGGCGCTGGCGATGAAGTTGATTGCCCAGATCATGAAGCCTGAAAGCCAGGCGGCACTGGCCACGCTGATTCCGTACTCGCCAGTGAACGCCAAAGCCTACGAGCTGCCGATCATTACCGAGCAACTGGCTGCGCGCCTGCCGACGTCACCGCAGAACATCGACAAGGTGGTCGCGGTGTCGCCTGAATGGTGGGTCAAGAATCAGGAAGCCGTTCGCCAGCGATTCGCCTTGTTCCTGGCCAACTGATCCGTTGCGAGCAAGTTGTGAAGTGGGGTGGGGCGCCCATGGCGCCCGATCTACGATAAAAAGGACGCGAAGCGTCCGATTTGTGCCGAGTGTGAGCATGTCCGAAGACCCTAAACTTTCGATGTCCATCGACATCGAAAACCTGACCAAGACCTACGATAACTTTGCTGCGCTGGATGATGTCTCGCTGTCGATCAAGAGCGGCGAGTTCCTGTCCTTGCTCGGCTCCTCCGGCTCTGGCAAGACCACGCTGTTGATGGCGTTGGCCGGGTTCGTTCGCCCCGATGCCGGCAGTATTCGCTTTGGCGGCCGCGAGATGATCTTCGAGCCTCCGCACAAGCGCGACGTCGGCATGATGTTCCAGAGCTATGCGCTGTTCCCCCACATGAACGTGTTCCAGAACGTGGCCTATCCGCTGAAGCTGCGCGGCTACAGCCGTGCCGACATTCGCCAGCGGGTCGAACAGGCGCTGGCCACCGTGGAGCTGGATCACCTGATCGAGCGCGGCATCACCGAAATGTCCGGTGGCCAGCGTCAACGTATCGCCCTGGCTCGCGCCATCGTGTTCGAACCCAAGATCCTGCTGATGGATGAGCCACTGTCGGCCCTCGACAAGCGCTTGCGCGAAACCATGCAGCTGGAACTGCGCCGCCTGCACGAGCGCCTGGGGATGACCGTGGTCTACGTGACCCATGATCAGCGTGAAGCCCTGACCATGTCGGACCGCATCGCGGTGATGAGCAAGGGGCGGATTCGCCAGGTCGACACGCCGATCAATCTTTACGAGCGCCCGTCGAACCGGTTTGTCGCCGAGTTCGTCGGCGAGTCTTCGTGCCTGCCTGTCACGCTGCAGGATGGCCAGGTGCAGTTTCAGGGGCGCCCGTTGCGCGCTTCCAGCGCCACCGCCGGGTTGAAAAACCCGAGCCTGGTGGTGCGTCCGGAAAAACTGCAGTTCGTGACGGCCGATGCCAGCGATTGCAACCTGTTGCACGGTCATGTCACCGATGTCATTTTCCAGGGCGAAAGCCAACTGGTGCAGATCGACCTGGGTGAGGGCATGGCCGTGGCCATTCGCCGGCCAACCCGCAGCTCCGCCAGCGACCGTCTGCCGACACGTGGCGAAGCCGTGGTGCTGGGGCTGCACCTGCAAGACACACTGGTGGTGGGAGACGAGCAATGAACCGGACCGAGCCGGGCGCACGCAATGCTCGCGAACTGCTCAAGGCCGAACGGCGCAACCGCTGGTACCTGTTCGGTTCAGGCCTGCCGGCGCTGCTGCTGGTCCTGCTGACGTTCGTGCTGCCGATCGGGTGGTTGTTCTGGCTGTCGCTTTTCGATGCCAATGGCCAACTGACGGTGGAGAACTACACCCGTCTGCTGGAACCGATCTATGTGCTGACGTTTGTGCAGACCTTCAAGATCAGCATCATCGTCACGGTCGCCTGCGTGCTGATCGGTTACCCCTATGCGTACTTCATGATCAAGGGGCCGCGCTGGCTGGCCAACCTGGCGATGGGGCTGCTGCTGGTGTCGCTGTGGACCTCGCTGCTGGTCAGGACCTACGCCTGGCTGATCATCCTGCAACGTCGCGGCATGGCCAATGACCTGCTGATGAGCCTGGGCCTCACTGACGTTCCCTTGTCGCTGGTGCATAACCTGACGGGTACGGTGGTTGGCATGGTGCACATCATGCTGCCGTTCATGATCTTGCCGCTGTTCGCGTCGATGAAGAGCATCGACCCGATCTACAACCAGGCGGCGGCGGCTTTCGGTGCATCGCCCTCGCGTGCCTTTCGCGATGTCTTTCTTCCGCTGTCGCTGCCGGGCCTGGCCGCCGGTGCCACGCTGGTGTTCGTGATCACCCTCGGGTTCTACGTCACCCCGGCCTTGTTGGGCGGTGGCAAGGTGCAGATGATTTCGATGCGGATCGAGAGCGACGTGTCGATGTACGCCAACTGGGGCGCTGCGTCGTCGCTGGGTGTGGTGCTGCTGGTCGCCACTTTGCTTATGTTGTTTATCGTCAAGAAGAGCGCGGGCCTCGGCCGGCGCAGCGAGTGAGACCATGAGCCGATTTAGACAAACCCTGACCGAGGTGGTGCGCGCCTCCTGGTTGTACGTGCTGGTGCTGGTGACCATGCTGTTCCTGGTGCTGCCAACGCTGATCGTGATCCCGATGTCGCTGTCCGATGCACGCTACCTGAGCTTTCCGCCCAAGTCGTTCAGCATCGAGCCATTCTTCAGCTACTTCGCGTCGCTGGAGTGGCGCACGGCAACCAAGGTGTCGCTCATCACCGCGACGCTGACCATGCTGCTGGCCACCACCCTGGGCACGGCGGCCGCGTATTCGCTGCACGTCACCCAGTCACGTTTCTCGGGCGTGCTGCGCGGTCTGATGATGGCGCCGATGATCGTGCCCACGATCTTCATCGCCATTGGCCTGTTCTTCGTCTACGCGCGCTTTGACCTGAACAACACCATTCCCGGGCTGGTGCTGGCGCATACGTTGCTGGCCTTGCCCTATGTGGTGATCAACGTCAGCGCGGGGCTGCGCAGCTACGACATGACCCAGGAACAGGCTGCCTGTATCCTCGGCGCCAGTCGGTTGCGGGCGTTCTTTGACGTGACGTTGCCGCAGATCCGTTTTTCGGTGATCGCCGCCGCGATGTTCGCTTTTGCCATTTCCCTGGACGAAGCGGTGATCTCGCTGTTCATCAGCGGCGGTGACAGCTCCACCCTGACCAAGCGGATGTTCAGTTCGCTGCGTTCCGAGATCGACCCCTTGATCGCCGTGGTAGCGACGCTGATGACTCTGCTGTCGATCATCATGCTGTGCATCAGCATCATGGCGCAGCGCAAGGCCAAGAGGAATGCGGTATGAGCAACGGCAGTCTGCGCCTTGAGCGCGCCAGTACACAGGTGCTCGAGTTCTTCTGGAACGGTCGCGCCGTGCAGGGTCGCCAGGGCGAAAGCCTGGCGACGGCGTTGCTGGCTAACGGCATCCGCACACTGGCCTGGAGTCGCAAATCCCATCGACCGCTGGGCTATTCCGGCAGCTATGTCACCGGTGTCCTGGCCCGCGTGGACGGTGTGCCGAATGTGCGCCTGGACCTGGTGCCGGTGGCGGTTGGTGCGCGTGTGGAGATGCAGAACTGCTGGCCGGTTCCGGGGTTCGATCTGCTGCGCCTGTCGCGACTGATTCCTGCCAGCTGGATTCAGGGTGGTTTCGAACACACCAACCTGGTGCCCAGCGGTACGGCACTGTTCCAGCGCTGGGAGGCCATTCTGGCGTTCCTCGCGGGTGTGGCCAAGCCGGCTGAACGGTCAGGCGAAGTGCCGGTACCCATGGCGCGGCACTTGAGCGCGGATGTCCTGGTGATCGGTGGTGGGCCTGCCGGTTGCGCCGCCGCCAATGATGCGGTGGCAGCCGGACGCAGCGTGGTGTTGGTGACACGCGGTCATTCGTTGGCCCGTTATGTCCGTGCGGCGGGCCACGCTCGGCCGACGCTGGACGAGCGGGTACAGCTGGTCAGCGGTGTGGAGGTCTTCGGTGCCTATCGCGAAGGCGAGCTGCTGCTCGCGGCGCCCCATGACCCGGCGCAAGGAGCATTGGCCCTGGAGGCGGACGAGGTGATCCTAGCCAGCGGTCGTCGCGCCTGCCCACCGGTCGTTCCGGGGATGTGGTTGCCCGGCGTGATGGATGTGCGCACGGCGCTGATCATGGCCCATGAACAATCGGTGGCGCCGGGTGCGCGGGTCGTGGTGGTCGGCAATGGCGACCAGGAAGCGGTCGCCAGTCGCTTGCGCGAATTGGGCGTCACAGTGGTCGCCGCGCGACCGGTTGCCGATTTGCGCCGGGTCGTGGGGCGCAGCCGCGTGACGGCTGCATTGTTCGCCAGGTCGGTTGCCTGTGATGCCGTGGTGCACGCCGGGCCATGGCTGGCCGATGCCAGCCTGACCTTCCAGAGCCGCGCCGAAGGTATGCTGCAACTGCGCGAGCAACGCCAGAGCCGCCTGCGTGAAGTGGGGTCGGTCATGGAGGCCGATCAGTTGCTGCCGGTGGCCGCGTGCTCGCGACACAAGACGTTGTTGTGCCCGTGCTTCGATGTATCTGACCACGAGGTCGAGGCCTTGCTCGCACAGGGCATCACCGACCTGGAAGTGATCAAACGCCTGACGTCCTGTGGCATGGGGCCCTGCCAGGGGCAACCCTGCTGGGATGCTCTGCGCGCGTTGGTCAGTGCCCGCAGCGGCATCGCCCTGGCCGGGTTGGCCCGGCCGACGCTGCGTCCGCCGCGCCGTGCCTTGAGTGTCGCTCAGGCGGCTGGCCTGGCCCCTGTTGTCGAGCCATTGCAATGAACAACCTCAACCCGTTGCCTGGGAAGGCGTCGATCATCATTGTCGGGGCCGGTATCCAGGGCTTGTCACTGGCCTTCAACCTGGCCGAGCTGGGCGTGCGCGACATGCTCGTGCTGGACGCCGGTTACTGGCAGGGCGGCGCGTCGGGCCGAAACGGCACGCTGATTCGTGGTGCGTTCAGTTCGCCCGAGTGGACGCGCTTCTTCGCTCATTCCTGCCACCTGTGGCAGGGGCTGTCCAAACGCCTGGGCGAAAATGTCATGTACTCTCGCCGGGGTTACACCATGGTGGGCGAGCGCAGTGCCACGGCGGCGCTGCTGGATCGCACGCTTGAAGTTCACAAGGCCTGCGGCATCACTTCCAGCCTGCTCACCCCGGCTCGACTGCGCGAGGTGCTTCCGGCCCTGGCCCATGGACGGGTGAGCGCGGCCCTGCACCTGCCCGACAGCGGCGTGGCGCCGCACCATGCGGCCATGTACGCCTATCGGCAAGCGTGCGCAGCGCGCGGGGTGGACATTCGCTACCGCACCGAAGTCACCGCCATCGACCAGAGCGCCGGGCGAGTCTCCGGGGTTCGGGTGGGGGAACACTGGATTTCAAGCGATACCGTGGTGCTGGCCGGCGGCGCCGAGAGCAATCGCCTGGCGCAACTGGCGGGGGTGCCACTGGACGGTTACCCGATGCGCCTGGAGGCCATGGCGCTGGAGCCGACCCGCCCGCTGATCGGCCCTGCCGTGGCGCTGCTGGACCGACTCTGCTACATGCACCAGACCGCCCGTGGCGAAGTGGTGGGCGGTGCCGAAGTCGCCGAGCGACCGCAGCACACGCTGAATGCCGACGTACCGGTGATGGCGGCGACCGCGCGAGCGTACCTGGAGATGTTTCCGCAATTGGGTCACGCGCGCATCTTGCGTCAATGGGCGGGTCTGGTGCATATCTCCAAGGATTTCGGGCCATTACTGGGGGCCCACGAGGATTTGTCGGGACTCTTCGTCAGCGCAGGCTGGTGTTATGGCCATGCCGGTGCACCGGCGGCGGGTGAGTTCCTGGCCAAGGCCATTGTCAGCGGCGAAGTGGATGAGCGTATGCGACCCTTCGCCGTCAATAGATTTGAATGCAACCGGCCGGTCGTGGAACCGGGCATTGTCTTGAGTCATTTCGAATGAAACACCGTTTGAACAGCACCGTCACGCACGCGCCTGTCACGGCACCAACAAGGATAACCCCATGAGTTCCCTAGAAGACTCGCCACTCTTCATTACTGCTTTGTCCAAGGGACTGTCGATCCTGACGGCATTCCGTGCCGGGCGTCCGAGCATGAGCCTGATTGAATTGGCGCAAGCCACCGGGCTGAACAAAAGCACCGTGCAACGCTCGACCTTTACCCTCGAGGCGCTGGGCTACCTGTACAAGGAACCCGTGACCAAGCGGTTTCGCCTCGCGCCCAAGTCCCTCGACCTTGGCACCGGCTACCTGCAGACCAGCGAGCTGATCGAACGCGCCAACCCGTACCTGCACGAGCTCAACCGCGACGTCGAGGAGAGCTGCAACCTGCTCGAACCGTGCGGCCTGGACATGCTCTACGTGGCGCGTTTTCCCAGCCACAAGCAGATTGCCATCCATATGCCGCTGGGCCGGCACCTGCCGATGTACTGCACCTCGGCAGGTCGGGCGTACCTGGCCGCACTGCCGGAGGCGGAAACGGACGCGATTCTGGTCGCCTCCGAACGCCAGGGCTACACCGCCAGCACCGTCACCGAGCTGGATCAATTGCGCGCGATCGTCGCCGAGGCGCGTCGTGAAGGCTACGCCTATGCCCAGGAAGAGTATTTCGCCGGAGATATCAGCGTTGCTGCGGCGGTGGTGAATGCCGATGGCTACCCCCTGGGGGCCGTCAACATTTCGGTGCCGTTCAGCCGCTGGAACCTGGAGGACGCGCGCAAACACCTGGCGCCCAAGGTGATCAACACCGCGCGCAACATTGCCAGCGCGACACGCAGTTTACGTCCCGTGGGCTGACGCTCCGGGGAATTCTTTCGACCCGCACACCTGCCGCCGGCTCTGGCCTGCGGTATAGGTGACCACTTGCCCGAAAATTGGGTGGATGTTTCAGGAGAGAGCGATGAGTCAAACCATGAAGGCTGCCGTTCTGCACGCTGTCGGCGAACCGCTGCGTATTGAACAGGTACCGATTCCACAACCGGGCCCCGGCGAAATACTGATTCGCATCGTCGCCTGCGGCGTCTGTCACAGTGACCTGCATGCCATTGACGGCGACTGGTCGGCCTTGCCCACGCTGCCGCTGATTCCCGGCCATGAAATCACCGGCCACGTGGCGGCCCATGGCGAGGGTGTCAGCGAACCGGCGATCGGCACCGCGGTCGGCATGCCCTGGATGTACAGCGCCTGTGGCACCTGCGAGTTCTGTCTCGGTGGGATGGAAACCATCTGCGAACACCGCGAATCCACCGGCTACAGCAAGCAGGGCGGCTACGCCGAGTACATGGTGGCCCCGGCAGCATTCGTCGCCACGATCGAGCCGGATGTCGACCTGTACGCCCTGGCCCCCATTCTCTGCGCTGGCGTGACCACCTACCGTGGCCTGATGCGCTCGCGTGCCCGACCGGGGCAGTGGGTGGCCGTCATGGGCATCGGCGGGCTGGGTCATGTGGCGGTGCAGTACGCCATTGCCATGGGGCTGCGCGTGGCAGCCATCGATGTGGGTGCGGACAAGCTTGAACTGGCACGCAGCTATGGCGCCGAGTGCCTGATCAACGCCCTCGACAACCCGGTCGAAACCCTCAGGCAACAGATTCCCGGCGGCGTCCACGCCGTGCTGGTGACCGCCACCGCCAACGCGGCGTTCGAGCAGTCGGTGAAGATGCTGCGCCCCGGTGGAACGGCGGTGTTCATCGGCCTGCCCGGCGGCGATGCCGACACGGTGCGCGCTTCCATTTCCAGCATCAGCGGTTGGGAGCTGTCGATCACCGGTTCCAACATCGGTACCCGCCATGACTTGAACGAGGCGGTGTCATTCGCAGCCCGTGGCCTGGTCAAGGCGCAGATCAACCTCGAACGCCTGGACGATATCAACGACATTTTCGCCCGCATGCGCAAAGGCCAACTGGTCGGCCGCACGGTACTGCAAATCGCCTGATTCAACCCCTTTACTTAGCAGGAGTTACTCCCATGACCATCACCCGACTACAACCCAACCCCGGCCTGCTCAGCCACGCGCTGGTGCACAACGGCATCGTCTACATCACCGGGCAAGTGCCTGCCGACCGTACCCAGGACGTCGCCGGGCAGACCGCCCAGGTGCTGGCGCGCATCGACGCGCTGCTGGCCGAAGCTGGTTCCGACAAGTCGCACATCCTGTTTGCGCAGATCTGGCTCAAGCACGCGGTCCAGGACTTTGCGGCGATGAACGCGGTCTGGCGCGAGTGGGTGCCACAGGACGCGCTGCCGGCGCGGGCGACCGTCGAGGCGAACATGGCGGCGGACAATATCCTGGTGGAAATTGCCCTGCAGGCGGCCGTCAAGGCTTGACTGACCTTGCATCGGCCACACGGGCATTAGCCATTCATACCTGCCGGCGGGGTGAACCTGTTCGGCACTGGAGAGTTTTATGAGCAGTATCGTTCCCCATCTGATCAACGGTGTTCGCGTGCAAGGCATGGGGCGCACCGCGGATGTCTACAACCCGTCCACTGGCGCGGTGACCCGGCAAGTGGCGCTGGCCGACGGCGCCACCCTGCAACAAGCCATCGACGCGGCCCGCGCCGCCTTCCCGGCCTGGCGCAACACCCCGCCAGCGAAGCGTGCGCAGGTGATGTTCCGCTTCAAGCAACTGCTGGAGCAGAACGAAGCCGAGATCTCGCGATTAATCAGCGAGGAGCATGGCAAGACCCTGGAAGATGCTGCGGGCGAACTCAAGCGCGGCATCGAAAACGTCGAGTTCGCGTGCGGCGCTCCGGAGCTGCTCAAAGGCGACTACAGCCGTAACGTCGGGCCGCACATCGACGCCTGGACCGACCTGCAGCCGGTGGGCGTGGTGGCGGGCATCACGCCGTTCAACTTTCCGGCCATGGTGCCGCTGTGGATGTACCCGCTGGCCATCGTCTGCGGCAACTGCTTCATCCTCAAGCCCTCTGAGCGCGACCCCAGTTCGACCCTGTACATTGCCGAGTTGCTGATCGAAGCGGGCCTGCCCAAGGGCGTGATGAGCGTGGTGCATGGCGACAAAGAGGCCGTCGATGGCCTGATCGAGTCGCCCCATGTCAAGGCGCTGAGTTTTGTCGGTTCCACCCCGATTGCCGAGTACATCTACAGCGAAGGTACCAGGCGCGGCAAACGCGTACAGGCCCTGGGCGGGGCAAAGAACCACGCGGTGCTGATGCCGGACGCGGACCTGGACAACGCCGTCGGCGCGTTGATGGGCGCGGCCTACGGCTCGTGCGGCGAACGCTGCATGGCGCTCTCGGTGGCCGTGTGTGTCGGCGATGCGGTGGCTGACGCGCTGGTGGCCAGACTGGTGCCGCAGGTGCGCGCACTCAAAGTCGGCGCCGGTACCGCCTGTGGCCTGGACATGGGCCCACTGGTGACCGGCGCGGCGCGTGACAAGGTCAAGGGCTATATCGACGCCGGGGTCGCCCAGGGCGCCAGTCTGGTGGTGGACGGCCGTGACCTGGTGGTGGCCGGCCATGAAAACGGCTTTTTTGTCGGCGGCACGTTGTTTGACCGGGTGACCGCTCAGATGAGCATCTACACCGACGAAATTTTCGGCCCGGTGCTGTGCATCGTCCGTGTCGGCAGCCTGGAAGAGGCCATGCAACTGATCAACGATCACGAGTACGGCAACGGCACCTGCATCTTCACCCGTGACGGTGAAGCGGCGCGTCTGTTCTGCGATGAAATCGAGGTGGGCATGGTCGGCGTCAACGTGCCTTTGCCGGTCCCGGTGAGCTACCACAGTTTCGGCGGTTGGAAGCGTTCGCTGTTCGGCGACCTGCACGCCTATGGTCCGGACGGGGTGCGTTTCTACACCCGCAAGAAGGCCATCACCCAACGCTGGCCGCGCCGTGCCAGCCACGAAGCGGCCCAGTTTGCTTTCCCCAGCAACAGCTGAGTCGGCGCAATCCATTCAACAGGGTGAGGACCCGAAATGTCCTCACCCGGTGTCCCAGTCAAGGCGAGTGAAAACATGAACAACGCGCTCAAGTTCTACATCGATGGCCAATGGACCGATGCCCTGTCCGGCAATACCCTGGAGGTCATCGACCCCTCCACCGAACAGGCCTTTATCAGCATCGCAGTGGGCAATGCGCAGGATGTCGACAAGGCCGTCGCGGCGGCAGCCAAGGCAATCCCGGCCTTCTCGACAACCAGCGTCAGCGAACGCCTGGCGCTGCTCAAGGAGATTCTGCGGGTGTACAACCTGCGTTATGAAGACCTGGTCAAGGCTGTCAGCCAGGAAATGGGCGCGCCATTGCATTTCGCCCGTGACGCGCAAATCTGGAGTGGCCGCGCGCACCTGGAGTCGACCATCAGCGCTCTGGAAAAATTCCAGTTCAGCGAGTCGCACGGCAGCACCCGGGTGGTGCGCGAAGCCATTGGCGTATGCGCCCTGATCACCCCCTGGAACTGGCCACTGAACCAGATCGTCTGCAAGGTCGCCCCGGCCATCGCTGCGGGCTGTACCGTGGTGCTCAAGCCCAGCGAGATCGCACCGCTGACCGGGATCATCTTCGCGGAAATTCTCCACGAAGCGGGCGTGCCGGCCGGGGTGTTCAACTTGCTCAACGGTACGGGCTCCGACGTGGGCCAGCACATGGCAAGCCACCCCAAGGTCGATATGGTGTCGTTCACCGGTTCGACCCGCGCCGGGATCATGGTGGCGAAGGCGGCGGCCGATACGGTCAAGCGCGTCGCCCAGGAGTTGGGTGGGAAATCGGCGAACATCCTGCTGGAGGATGCTGACTTCGAGGTTGCGGTGGCCAAGGGTGTGCAGGGCTGTTTCTCCAACTCGGGGCAATCGTGCGATGCACCCACCCGCATGTTGGTCCCGGCTTCCCAACATCAGCGTGCGCTGCAGATTGCCCGGCAGACCGCCGAGAAAATGCTTACCGGCAGCCCGCTTGACGCCAGTACCGACCTCGGTCCGGTGATCAGCGAGGCGCAGTTCGCCAAGATCCAGGGCCTGATTGCCACCGGCATCGAGGAGGGCGCCACGTTGATAACGGGTGGCCTGGGTCGCCCGCAGGGCCTGGACAAGGGCTACTACGTGCAGCCCACCGTTTTCGGCGGTGTGACGGCACAGATGACGATTGCCCGGGAGGAAATCTTCGGCCCGGTGCTGGCGATCATTCCCTACGACAGCGAAGAGCAGGCCATCGAGATCGCCAACGACACCGTCTACGGCCTGGCGGCCTATGTGCAGTCAACCGACATCGAACATGCCCGCGCCGTGGCGGGGCGCATGCGTGCCGGCTCGGTGTATCTGAACTATCCGAGCTGGGATACCTTTGCGCCGTTCGGTGGTTACAAGCAGTCCGGTAATGGCCGCGAGTACGCCGGTTGGGGTATCCATGATTTCCTCGAGATCAAGGGAGTGGTTGGCTGGGGCAACTGACGTACGAGCCGGGTTATTTCAGAGGGGCGAGGCTGGGCTTATGAATTTATCCATTCATAGGCCTGGCCTCTCGTGGCCACCGCGGAATCAGCAAGCAACCATGGCTAGGTGAGTTCAGATCAGTGTCAGTCTCGGCAGGCGAGGCACCACGGTCTCGCACCTCGAATCCGATCTTGCCTTCGACCTTGGGAGACTTGGAATTGCGCGGTCGCTGTTATTCCGTTTTGGCCGGGTGACCCACGGCCAGGGAAAGATATGCCGGCTTTGCGGCAAGCTTTGGCGAGGGCGACGTCGGAAACACCATGTCGTGGGCCAATTTGATCATGGGTGTTTGCCATATTTTTTTGAACAGTTCCGCAACGGTGAAGCTCACGAATTTGTACATGCAGTCTGTCACCTTTGCTCATCGCGAATTTAAGGTCACAACACGGGTTGTCGCGGATGTTAAATTCCGGAGAGCGCTGGGTGCAACAGCCCTATGAGGGTGTCAGCGTCTCTGTCGCCGCGTACGCTGGAAAAGACAACATCGACTCGTTTGGCGTGTGCTCGTAAGTTGAGGACAGCACGGCACTGAGTCGATCGCCCAACAGGTTCCAGGCACACTTCTTCTCTTCGGCATAGTCGTGATGCAGGTAATGGCGCCTCACCCGGGAGCCGGCCAACACATGGTTTTGGCAGCGGTCGATGACGTCCAGGCTGACCCCCAAGGCCTGCATCATGGTCGCGCCCGTGCGGCGCAGGTCATGCGGCGTCCAGTCGCCGTTTTGGCCGTCGGCCAGGACCAGGGTATCGTCGTGACGCCGTCGTGAGAGGGCCTTGCGGTTTTTGAACCGGGCCTGGCGATCGCCGACCTGTTTACTCGCCACCTTTACGTCCACATGCCCATCATCCTGCTTGTTCGGAAAGCACCACTGGGAGTCCCCCGTCAGGGTCTTGAGTTCCTGAAAGAAATGCAGGGCGAAGGGCGAGAGGAAGACATGGTGGTCTTGTTTCTTGCCTCGGGTACCTTTGACGTTTTCACTGGGTAGGAACCAGGTCTGCTGGTCCAGATCGACATTTTTCCATTCGGCTTGTAGCAACTCACCAATCCGGCACAGCGTGCCCAGGCTAATCCAGAGCGCGAGCTGCGTTTCCTTCTTTAGCGGTCGAATGCCGTCGTATTTTTGGCCCGCGGGGAGGGCGTCGTAATCGGCGGTCATTTGCTGGAAGCGGTTGTGCAGTTCCAAAAGCTCAGCCGGGGAAAGGATGCGGCTTCTTTCCGCTTCGTAGCTGGCAGGGATCAAGGGGGAGATGTCGACCAGCTCAGTCGGATCGCCCTCGATCAATAAGGCCCGCCAGGGCTGACGCTTTCTGGCCCAGTTGAACATCTGAGTGAGGTCGGCGAAGAAACTGATGGCTTGCCGGTGAGCGCCGCGGTTGATCACGGCCCGGATCAGCGCCCGAACATCGTGTTCGGAGACGCTGCTCACCGCGGTCTTGCCGAGTGCCGGAAAAAGGTCCTTGTTAAAACGGCGCTGCAATTCAGCATTGCCATCTTTGCGCGCCACGCCATCCAACAGCCACGCCTTGGCCAGATCCTGGACGGTCAGCGTTTTCACCTTCGTCGTTTTTACTAGTTCAGCCTCTACGTTAGCAGCGGCGTATGCCTGTGCCTTGGCAATTTTCTTGTGTTCGTTGGGATTGATCTGCTCATCGATCAGCGCCCGGGCCTGGTTACGCGCCTTACGGATGTCCGTCAGGGATTTGCGCGGCCAGGACCCGCAGGCGTACTCTTTGTTCTGCTCGCCCCAGCGATACCGATAGAAGAAGCTGACCGACACGCCGTCCTTACGCAGGGAAATTCGACCGGCCAGATTGCCATCCTCCCTGAGGATTCGGCCGGCATCTTCAGCGGTCAGCGACTCGAGTTCTTTGATGGTGATTTTGGCCATAAAATAGGTTCCCCCTACTTTTACCCCCACAAAAACGTCGGCTCTTGATGGACGTTACTGGACTCTCGTAGAGCAGAACACCGCTGGAGCTCAAGTAAATACTAGCTTAGAAAAATCCAGAGTAAAATTTTGGAAGCTTTCAAGAAGTATGAAAAAGGAGATGGGGTGCTAGGGGTCGAGTGTTCGAATCACTTCGTCCCGACCATATAATTCAATGACTTAGGCTAATGTTCACAGCATTGGCCTTTTTCATGTGCGTGACTTCTCTATTTTTCACGCCTGCTTCCTCTTCAAGATTGTCAGGACCGGTCCACGCGAATCGGTTGCTGATACCATGTTCGCAGCTTCAATCAGTTGCCCGAGCTCAGCACCCGAGTAGTGACTGGTGATGCTGCCGTTCTTGTGGCCCAGAAGTGCCTTGCGGTCTTCCTCGGTGACGCCTGCTGCGCGTAGCCGCCGGCCGAAAGTGTGTTTGAGGCCATGAATCCTGATGGATGCATAACCAGGGTGAGCGGGGCGAAGGTTTTCCTCCTGCCAGAGTTTCGCCGCTCTCACCCGCGCCTTCTTCCAGGCCGAGTCGTTCATCCGGTGCATCGCGCTGCCGTTGTAAGGGAAAACCCAGTCCTTGCTCAGGCCGCGCTGCTGTTCGATGATCGACTTCGCCACGTGGTTGAGCACGACCAGTCGCTCATCACCTTTTTTTACTCCAGACCGTTCGTGTCTACCGCCGAAAATCAGCCGGTATCAAAAAAACGCTGGTGCCGAGCTCCGCTACCGAAATTTCCCAATCCCATCTCAGCTTGCAGACTTCCTGCTCCCGCGTGCCGGTGTTCACTTTGAATAGCGCCATCTTTTGCAGGTGGGCCGGCAGTTCCGCAAATAGGATCGACTGCTCCTGCCAGGACATCGGCTACGGGAGGCGCCACACACTATTACGCGACCAGCATACAGATGCCTCCGGCTTGGGCCACGAAAGCGAAGCAGACCCTTAAGCTCGGTGGTCACGTCTTCTTCAAGGATGTGCCATGAATCCGTCCTCGCTGAAGCTGACGCTGGCTGGAGTTTGGCGCTGGTGCTGGTGCTTTAAGCACACGGGAAGGCCGGTACCACGTCGTGCCGCTTGTGGGAGTTCTGTAATACAAGCCCTCTGATTTCCGTGGATGACCTTGGTCGCGTCTTCCATTAGTGCGTGACGGTGACGGTGGTCACGGTGTGCGCAACCAAGGCCGGGCTCTCTCTGTAACGTAACCTGTTGAGCGCTTGAAGACGCTTTATAGTGCAGGAACCACAACCTGCGTATTTAGCACTCAGCCCGCGAACTTGTAAGCACCGCCTTTTTCTATCGCATTGATATATGCCGGCCGCGCCTGGAAGCGGTCGATCCAGGCCGATAGGCCAGGGTAGTTTTGCAGCATGCCTTGGGACTTCGCGAACTCGCCAACAAAGCTCATTTGGATATCCGCACCGCTGATTTCGTCACCCAACAAGTACGGGGTAAGTTTCAACGCGTTCTCCAGGTACCCGAGATAGTTGGCCAGTTCAGATTCGATTCGCGGCTGCAGCGGCTTGCCGGCCTCCCCAAGACGCCCGATGTAAAGGCTGAGCATCAGCGGCAGCATGGCCGACCCTTCTGCGAAATGTAGCCATTGCACATATTCGTCGTAGGTTGCGGTGGCCGGGTCAGGTTGCAAGCGGCCATCGCCGTGGCGGCGGATCAGGTAATCGACGATAGCACCGGATTCGATCAGCACATGAGGGCCATCCTGAATAACCGGTGATTTGCCCAGCGGGTTTATGGCTTTCAGTTCAGGGGGGGCCAGGTTGGTGTTAGCGTCTCTTTGGTAGTGCTTGATCTCGTAGGGCAGGGCCAGCTCTTCGAGTAACCAGAGGATGCGCTGTGAACGGGAATTATTGAGGTGGTGAACGATGATCATAAAGTTCTCTTAAGATGGAAGGGTGTGTAGGGACAGACTGTTCTGCTGCACTGTGGTTCTAAATGGTTGTCAGTTTGGGCTTGATCGTTTGACCGTGCGAGCACCTCAGGCCAACCCGGTTACTGCGGCATCAGTGGTGTGTGGCGGTGTGCTGGATCGTCGCTCGGCAGGACTGCGTCGATGGCTGGGCCAACTCCTGGGCAATTTTTCGGGGGGCTGAGCAGTGCGGGAATTCCTGGTTTGGCCCTTGAATTCAATTGCCGGTTCCCCGTTTATCCCCATGTAAGCGTCATGATTACGGGCATAGTGTCTGTGGTGCACGCAAGATCAGCATGCTTTAAAAAACGTAATTTCCCGACGATATCACAATGGCATCGATGAAAAAGCTGTGTGATCGGTGGTTGCGTCAAACCCCGCATACTGGGCGCACTCAATTGTTTTCACTCCGGCGTCATGAGCACCGCGAGCGTCATCTTGATTAATTCTTCATTCTTGTCGATGGCTTCCAGGGCGCCGCGCACATTGCCACCGACCTCGGTCGCACTGTGCTGCTCTACCCAAAGCGTCAGCTCCTTGATGGCAGCCTCCAAGGCAAGCTGGTTTTCGTTGATCTTGAAGGAACGGCAGGCGCCAGCCCCAGCTGCCCATGGCTTCGGCTGATAACGTCGTCTCGAGGGCGTAGGCCACCACGGCGACCGCAGCGAAGGCGGGAAAGGTCGACACCGGAATGAAGCTGCCGTACCAGGCGCGTTTATCCCTGGGTGCATGCTCCATCAGATAGGCACAGGCACCGGCGTATTTGCCGCCGGCGGAAAAGCCTTGGGCGCAACGGATCAGCGACAGGAGAATCGGCGCCGCCACCCAGATCTGGCTTTAATGGATCCATTGACGTCCATTGATCCGCAAAAAGCTTGACGAATATCAGGTTTATCCGATCAAATGGATCCATAAAAACAAGCCTGTCCCGGAGAGCCCTATGTATCCGAAAAACACCTGGTATGTCGCCTGCACCCCCGACGAGATCGCTTCCAAGCCCCTGGGGCGGCAGATTTGCGGTGAGAAAATCGTCTTCTACCGTGGGAAAGAAGGCCGTGTGGCCGCCGTCGAGAACTTCTGCCCACACCGCGGCGCCCCTCTTTCCCTGGGCTATGTCGAGAACGGCAACCTGGTCTGTGGTTACCACGGCCTGGTCATGGGCTGCGATGGCAAGACCGTCGAAATGCCGGGGCAGCGCGTACGGGGTTTTCCGTGCAACAAGACCTACGCCGTTGAAGAGCGGTACGGTTTCATCTGGGTCTGGCCGGGTGAGCAGGACAAGGCGGACCCTGCACTGATCCATCATCTGGAGTGGGCTGTCAGCGATGAGTGGGCGTATGGCGGGGGGCTGTTCCACATCAATTGCGACTATCGGTTGATGATCGATAACCTGATGGACCTCACCCACGAAACCTACGTGCACGCCTCGAGCATCGGCCAGAAAGAGATCGATGAAGCGGCGCCGGTCACCACCGTCGAAGGTGACGAGGTGGTCACCGCGCGGCACATGGAAAACATCATGGCGCCGCCGTTCTGGCGCATGGCCTTGCGTGGCAATAATCTGGCCGACGATGTGCCGGTGGACCGCTGGCAGATCTGCCGCTTCAGTCCGCCCAGCCATGTGTTGATCGAGGTGGGCGTGGCCCACGCGGGCAAGGGCGGTTACCACGCCGAGCCGCAACACAAGGCCGCGAGCATCGTGGTCGACTTCATTACCCCGGAAACCGAGACGTCGATCTGGTACTTCTGGGGCATGGCGCGCAATTTCAATCCCCGTGACGAAGAACTGACCGCCAGCATCCGCGAGGGCCAGGGCAAGATCTTCAGCGAAGACCTCGACATGCTCGAACAGCAGCAGAAAAACCTGTTGGCCAATCCCGAGCGCAACCTGCTCAAGCTCAATATCGATGCCGGCGGTGTGCAGTCCCGGCGCGTGCTGGAGCGCATCATCGCCCGTGAGCAGGCGCCCGCCGTCGAGCTGATTGCCACGGCCAACTAGCTCGAGCGCTAGGCCAGTCCACTCCCATTGATCCTGTTCACGGCCACCGCGGTGGCCGGCCTTGAAGGTGCGCCATGATTGAAGTCGTCGTGACATCCCGCAACAACGAAGCGCTGGATATCTGCAGCTACGAGCTGGCCTGTGCACAAGGCGGGCAACTTCCCGGCTTCAGTGCCGGAGCCCATATCGACGTGCACCTGCCGGGCGGACTTGTCCGCCAGTACTCGTTGTGCAATCACCCGCAAGAGCGCCATCGCTACCTGATCGGCGTGCTCAAGGACACTGCCTCCCGCGGCGGTTCCCAGAGCCTGCACGAGCAGATCAACAGCGGTGACCGCCTGTTCATCAGCGAGCCGCGCAACCTGTTCCCGCTGGTGGCTGAGGGGCAGCGCAGCCTGTTGTTCGCCGGTGGCATCGGCATCACTCCGATCCTGTGCATGGCCGAGCAACTGGCCCACAGCGGTGCCGATTTCGAACTGCATTACTGTGCGCGCTCCAGCGAACGGGCGGCGTTTGTCGAGCGCCTCAAAGGCGCTTCCTTTGCCGATCGCGTGCACCTGCATTTCGATGAACAGGCCGATTCGCGCCTGGATGCCGCCAAAGTCCTGGCCAATCCGCGGCCTGACCTGCACCTGTATGTCTGCGGTCCTTCAGGGTTCATGCAGCATGTGCTCGACAGCGCCAAGGCTCAGGGCTGGAGCGAAGGGCAGTTGCACCGTGAATACTTCGCCGCGGCGCCTGTGGATACCAGTGCCGACGGGTCTTTCCAGATCAAACTGGGCCGTAGCGGGCAGGTGTTCGACATTCCCGCCGACAAGACCGTGGTCCAGGTGCTGGAAAGTCACGGCGTAGAGATTGCGCTTTCCTGTGAGCAGGGTATCTGCGGCACCTGCCTGACCCGTGTGCTGGAAGGGGTGCCGGAGCACCGAGACCTGTTTCTCACCGAAGAAGAGCAAGCGGCCAATGACCAGTTCACGCCTTGCTGCTCAAGATCCAAGTCCAGGCTGTTGGTGCTGGATCTCTGACCCCACCGATCACTCGCCGCGGGCGATCACCTTCATTCGGTCGCCGTTGCTGATCGCCCCGAAGACCTCGGCGTAGCGCAGCGTTGCATTGGCGTGTTCACGCATGATGGCTTCCGCGCGTGCGCCCTGGCGGCTGACCAGCGCGTCGAACACCGAGTGGTGTTGCATGTGCGCGAAGTTGAAGCGCCGGTATTCGCGCACCAGGTCCTGGCGATCGATCGCCAGCGCCGACACGGAAGCGAAGGGGCGATGGTCGTTACGCGCCAAGGCTTCGCCAATTGCCGGGTTGGCGCTGCTGTCGACGATCACCTGGTGAAAGCGCATGTTGAGGTCATGGAACGCCTCGAGGTCTTCCTCCGTCACGTAACCCTTGTCGAACAGCGCATCGCCTTGCACCAGGCATTCGCGCAACGCCGTCTGTGCTTCTTCACTCAAGCCGCGTTCGGCACTCTGCCGCGCCGCCAGACCCTCCAGCACCCCGCGCACCTCCACGGCGCCGGCGATATCGTCGGCACTCACCGAGCGCACCTGATAACCCCGCCCGCCATGGCGCACCAGCAAGCCTTCCTGTTCCAGGGTGAGAAAGGCCATGCGCACCGGCATGCGCGAGACGCCGAAGCGTTCCGCCGTCGGGATCTCCATCAGCCGTTCGCCAGCCGCGAGCTCGCCAGAAGCGATCATTTTGCGCAGTGCGACCAGCACCATTTGACCCGGTTTGCTCATGCAGGCGACTTCCAGAAGTTGGTTCGCCATAGTAGCGCAAGGAGGAGAGAGATGCAGGGGCGACAAAGCGCCCCTGGCGGGAGGATCAGAGGGACAGGGGGTAGCTGACGATGATGCGGGTCTGATCGAAGTCGCTGTTGAAGCTGCGACGGTTGGTGGCGTTGTTGACCCGCAGGCTGAGGTTTTTCAGCGGGCCGCTTTGCAGGGTGTAGCTGACCTCGGTGTCACGCTCCCATTCCTTGCCATTGCTGCCGGCCTTGGTGGTGGCGTTTTCACCGTGACCGTAGCGGGTCATCAACAACAAGCCGGGGAGGCCGACGGCGGCAAAGTTGTAGTCATAACGCGCCTGCCAGGAGCGCTCGTCGGCGTTACTGAAGTTGCCGTTGAACATATCGTTGCCCAGGGTCCGCCCGCTGCTGCCATACACCGACATCCAGCCGGTATCGCCGCTGACCTTTTGCAGCCCCAGGTACAGGGTATGGCCACCCAGGTTGGCCGAGAACAGTCCGTAGGCGGTATGGCTTTGCACATTGCCGATCAGGGCGCTGCCGTCATCCTTGTCGTTGAAATAACCCAGGTTCGCGCCGAGGGTCCAGTCACCGACTTTCTGTTTATGCAGCAGGTTCAGATAGCTTTGCTGATAGATGTCTTCGAGCTGCGAGTACCAGGCGCCGATCAGGGTCTGTTGTTCGTTGAAGCGGTATTCGGCACCCGCATAGTTGAAGCCGTCCGACTTGACGGTGGGCGCAGCCCAGGCCGAGAGGTCTTGCATGTCCGAGGAGTTGCGCAGGCTCACCGAGGTGTATTGACCGCCCTGCAGGCTCAGGCCGGTAAGCTCCCGGGACACCAGCATGGCGCCCTGGAAGGTTTGTGGCAGCAGGCGTCCGTCGTCGTAGCGCAGCAGCGGAATATCCGGCATGAGTTCGCCGAGCATCAGCTCGGTGTCGGAAATACGCATTTTTGCCGCCAGCCCCGCGCGTCCGTAGTCGTCGGCGGCGCGACCATCGTCGTGCACCGGCAGCAGATCCGAACCGCTGCGTTGCGGGCCGCTGTCGAGCTTGACGCCCAGCATCGCGATACCGTCAAGGCCAAAGCCGACAACGCCCGGGGTATAACCGGAACTGAACTTGAGGATCGCGCCCTGGGCCCATTCTTCGATCTTGCTCTTGCTGGCGCCGGGATCGTTGAAGTCCCGATTGAAGTAGTAATTTCGCAGGGTCAGGCTGGTCTTGGAATCTTCGAAAAAACCGTTGCTTTCAGCGTGTGCCGAAGGCATCAGGGCAAGCGCCATTGCACCGCCGAGCAGGGCCCGGGGAGGGAGAGGAAGGTAATTCATTATTGTTGTTTTCCTGGAGGATGGACTCAGTAGCGAGGGGAGGGCCTCGCTACCGCTTTGATTCAAGCCTGGCTGGGTTGGCCGGCAGGCTGCGCCGGGGCGTTGGGCCGCAGCTGCAGCAACACGGCGGCGGCAATCACGAAGACCACGGCAAACACCCCATACAGGTGCAGTGGCTGCCAACCGCTGTCCAGCAACAGGCCGGCGACGGTGGGCGACAGGATCGCGCCGATGCGCCCGATACCGATGCCCCAACCGACCCCCGTGGTGCGCACGGAAGCGTCGTAGACAATCGGCGACAGCGCGTACAGGCCTGCCACGCAACCGTTGGCGAACAAGCCGATCAGCAGGCCCAGGCCGAGTGCCATGGATACCGATGACGCGGAGCCGACGAACAGCACCAGCAGGCCCGCGGTAATCAGCATGAACAGCGACAGCACCCGGGTCAGCCGCCAGCGCGAGGCCAGGCCGCCAATCAGCGCGGCGCCGAAGATGCCGCCTACGCTCAGCAGCACGCCGCCGCTGATGCCTTGCTGTGCCGAAAGCCCAGCCGAGACCAGCAGCTTCGGCGTCCAGCTCATCACGAAGTAGAAGCCGAACATCACCAGGAAGAACAGCAGCCAGATCAGCAGGGTGGTGCGTCGCGAATCCGGCGAGAGCAACTGCGCCAGGCGGCCACGGCCTGAAGTCGGCGCGGAAAGGGCCATGGGCAGTTCGCGCAATGGAGGCTGGCCAAGACGTGCGGCCAGGCGATTGATGCGTGCCAAGGCATTTGCGGGACGACGGGCGATCAGGAAGTCCAGCGATTCAGGCAGGTACAGCAACACCAGGGGAATCACCGCAAGGGTCACGGCGCCACCAAAGATGAACACCGAACGCCAGCCAAAGTGCGTCAGCAGCCACACCGACAATAGCCCGCCCAAGGTCGCGCCCAAGGCATAACCGGTGGACTGCAAACTCACCGCCAGTCCGCGCCAGCGCTTGTTGGCATATTCGCTGGCAATCACGTTGCTGCTGGCCAGGATTCCGCCGATCCCCAGGCCGGTGAAGCCACGCAGCAGCGCCAGTTGCAGGGGCGTCTGGCTCAGGGCCGACAACAGCATGCCGGCACCCGAGAGCAGCAGGCAAAACAGAATCAATGGTCGACGTCCATAACGATCCGCCCACGGCGCAATGAACAAAGAGCCTGCCGCCATGCCAAACAATCCGGCACTCAACAGCAACCCGATCTGCGCGCCGCTCAAGCCCCATTCGGCAGACACCGAGGAGGCCGTGAAAGCCATCACCAGCACGTCGAAGCCATCGATCATGTTCAGGACAATACAGATACCCACGGCCAGCCATTGGAAACGCGCCATGGAATGCTCATCTACCACGCTCTTCAGATCCACACTCATGGCTTGCCCTCGAGATGAGGCTGGGCAATGGTAAAGCGAGAAAGGCACACGAAGCTGGGTGCAAGCCGAAGCTCGAACCCGATTGAGAAGTTACTCATCACGACACCCTTGTTATTTTTATGAGCGGGCAGGCGTTTTACCTGACACCGAGTGGCGCCAGTCAATCGTTTTATGGATCCATTGAAAAGTGGTTGTTAGAGGATTTTTATCTGATTTTTAATAAATTAAGATAAAGTCGTTTAAAAACAATCAGTTATGAACTACTAAAGTGTTCGATTATCGGTCATTTCGTAAATTTTTCTGCAAAGGATCCAATATAAGGGTGTGAGGAGCTCATGGGGTAGACCCCGGGACATGCTTTGCGTTTCAAGCCGCAGCACCGCAGACCAGCGGTATTCGCTCCAGGCTTTGGCGTTTGATCGATTCGAGACTTTGTCACTACACACGCCCAATCCCGGTGCACGCTGGCACTGGGAGAGGACGGCGGTTGTGGAACCGGCTCTTGCTCAATGTGATTTCGCGAGAGGGTTGAGAACTTCGCAGTGATGCTCAGTTGGCGGTATTCAGTGATGCTTCAGTGGTCGAACTGGAGCGTGCGATCACGGTGATAATCGACAAGGCTGCGATCACCAGCCCGGGTGAAGTCGCCAGCAGCACGCCGGTAGTGCCGGCACCGGCAGCAAGGATCTGCCCAGCGGCCAGAGGGCCTGCCACTGAGCCCAGGCGCCCGATGGCCACGGCCGCGCCGACGCCGGTGGCGCGCACTGCGGTCGGGTAGGTCGGTGGCGCCAGGGCGTAGAGCACCAGTTGCGCAGCCATTACGAACAACCCGGCGGCAAACCCGGCGATCGACATTGGTACGATTCCGATAGACAGGCCCACCCCGGCCAGCGCCGCCAGCAACCCGGCATACACGAACAGCACGACCTTGAGGCCGTTACAACGGTCCAGAAGCAGGCCGCCGAGCAGCGACCCGAGGGCGCCACCGATATTGAACAGCATCTGGATCATGCCCGCCTGGGGTTTGCTGAAGCCCTGTTCCAGCAGTAATGATGGGAGCCAGTTGAGCAGCATGTACATCACGGTCAAGGTGAAGAAATAGCTTAGCCACAGGGCCAGGGTGTTGCGTGTGCGGCCTTCGCCGAACAGCGCCTGTGCGCTGGATGGCCGCAGGCTGCCAGTGGCTGAATGTTGCTCGCGGAATGCAGTGGATTCGGGCAGCAGTAGGGCCATCAGCGGCACGACCAGCAAGGGCACCAGGCCCCCGATGATGAAGGTGGTTTGCCAGTGTTCACTTGAAAACATCGCCACCACCGCCGCGAGCGCTCCGCCCAGGGGCACGCCGCAGTACATGACACTAATGGCGGTGCCGCGGTTGCGTTCGCTTACGGCTTCGGCGCACAAGGCGATCAGGTTGGGCAGGGCGGCGCCCAGGCCCAGACCGGTCATGAAGCGCACCAGCAATAGGCTGGAGTAGCTCTCGACATAGGCGGTGCACAGGGAAAACAGGCCGAACAGCAGTACGGCACTGACGAGGATTTTCTTGCGGCCGATGCGATCGGCGACCCAGCCGCCAAAAAACGCGCCGGGCAGCAGGCCGATGATTCCGGCGCTGAACACCCAGCCCATCATCTTCGGGTCCAGGGCAAAACTCTGGCGCAGTCCGGCGGCAGCTGTGCCGGCGGCCTGCAGATCGAAACCCTCGATCAGCGCAACGATAAAGCACAAAGCGATTGTCAGCGTCGAGCGACGCGATGGGCTGTCCATGGGTGGAACCTCATTGTTGTTTTTGTTGTGGAGTCGAGCCGTCCCATCGCACGGGGTACGCTGAAGATGGCTGCTGGTGAATAAGATAACAAAGATAACTAAAAAATGAATCGCCCTATGAAAATCATAAAAATCGGTAGATAAGGCTTATAAATCAACTACTAAGATCTGGAAAATGCGGATTGCTGGAAAATAGATAATAATATTAATGTTCGATTATCGGTCATTTACCATTGACAGCGGTTGTTGGCTGTTTCCATTCTCTGTCCGCGAAGCCGGCTGCACTGGGCTCTGCCGGCGGCACAAACAACAATAAAAAATGGAAATCGAACATGCCAAATCTCCCTGCGCACGACGTTGCCACGGCGTCTGCCACCTGTGTGCCCGGTATCAACCGAGGGTTGGTCCTGGCGCTGCTCGGCTTGAGCGTTCTACCCACTCAGCTGCGCGCCGGGGGCTTCATCGAAGACAGCCATGGCACCTTGACCCTGCGTAATTACTACCTGGATCGCCAATACAAGGACGATGGCGCCAAGTCCGCCGCCCAGGAGTGGGCCCAGGGTTTCATCATGAACATGGAGTCGGGGTTCACCCCGGGGCCGCTGGGTTTTGGCCTGGACGTTCGCGGGCTGATGGGGGTCAAGCTCGACTCCGCGCCGGACCGCAGCGGCACCGAGTTGCTGCCGGTGTCGGCCAGCGACAATCGGGCGGCGGACGAGTACTCGCGCCTGGCCCCGACCGCCAAGCTGCGTTTTGCCCAGACCACGGTGAAGTCCGGGGACGTGTCGATCTTCCTGCCGTTTGCCTTTGCCAGCCCCTCGCGACTGCTGCCACAAACCTTTCGCGGCACCATCCTGAGCTCCAGGGACTTCGATGGGCTGACGCTGAACACCGGTTATATCGATCGCATCGACAAGCGCAATTCCACAAACTATGAGGCGATGACCATCGCGTCGCCCAACCGGCGCTTCAACGCCACTGCCACGACCTCGCACATGGCCTATGCGGGGGGTGATTACCAGGTCAGCAAGACGCTGAGCCTGCGTGCCTATCACGTCGAGGTGACTGACTTGTACCAACAGGACACCTTTGCCTTGCTGCATGAGCTGCCGCTGGGAGGAGGTGTGTTGACCAGCGACCTGCGCAGTTTTTTCAGTCGCGAGGATGGCAGCGCCAAGGGTGGTGAAGTGGACAATCGCAACGTCTCGGGGATGTTCAGCTACCGATACGGCGGACACAAGCTGGGCATCGGTTATATGCATTCCACTGGCGAATCGGCGACGCCCTACATCTCCGGGACAGAGTTGATGGGCATGAGTGAGATGACCATGGCGTCGGACTTTCTCAATGCCAAGGAGCGCACGTGGCAGGCCATCTATGACTATGACTTCGCAGCGTCCGGAGTGCCCGGGCTGAGGGGCCGCTTGCGTTATTTGCGCGGTGACAATATCGAGATGGCGGCCTTCAACGCCGAGGACCGCAAGGAGCGCGAGTTTCAGATGGAGTTGGGCTATGTGGTGCAGAGCGGTCCGCTGAAAAATGTCGCACTGGTGGCGCGCAAGGCGATCTACCGCAACGATTTCCCGACCGGTGCGGCCTTTCGTGATGAAAACCAGACCCGCTTCCTGGTGACCTACACCTTACCGATCTGGTAACCCCGCAGTCCTGCAAACGCCTCACCGGCACGTCCCTCTGGGGCGTGTCTCACTCCTGATAAATCTTCTTCAGCAGGCGCAGCAGCTCTTCCCGCTCCTGATCGTCCAGCGCCGCGGTGGCGTCCAGGTCGCTTTGCGCGGCGATCTGGTTCAGCTCCTTGAGCAGGGTCTCGCCGGTCTTGCTGAGGAAGATCCCGTACGAGCGCTTGTCAGGCTTGCACCGCACGCGCACCGCCAGCGCACGGCTTTCCAGTTTATTGAGCAGCGGCACCACCTGGGGCGGCTCGATGGTCAGAGCCCGGGCCAGATCGGCCTGCATCAGGCCGGGGTTCTGGTTGATGATCGCCAGGGCGGAGAATTGGGCAGGTCGTAGATCGTGGGCCGAGAGGCGGCCAATCAGGTTCTGGAACAGCTTGAGTTGTGCGCGGCGCATGGCGTAGCCGATCAGGTCGTTCAATGCCGAATCGAGTGGTGCCTGCATCTCGGCGCTGGTCGACGCTGCCTCGATCGTCTCGGCGAGGGGGGAGGGCTTGGCCATTGCAGGTGAGTCCTGAGGATTTTGGGTTAACAAGGCTATCTATTTTGCCGGCGTTGACCGGTGATTGCTATGGCCAATGTTGGTTGGCGTTCGGAGGGTGGGCGCTCACAGCGTGACGGAAACAGGTTAATATTATTAATAGTTAATTGACATAACTAATTGGCCGGTTTAATTTCCAGTCATCTTCAAACCAAGAACAAGAGAGCATCGTCATGAGCAATTACGAAGGTCGCTGGACAACGGTCAAAGTGGAAATCGAGGAAGGCATCGCGTGGGTCATCCTCAACCGCCCGGAAAAACGCAACGCCATGAGCCCGACCCTGAACCGCGAGATGATCGATGTTCTGGAAACCCTGGAGCAGGATCCGGATGCCGGTGTCCTGGTGTTGACCGGTGCGGGCGAAGCCTGGACGGCGGGGATGGATCTCAAGGAGTACTTCCGCGAAGTGGACGCCGGCCCGGAAATCCTGCAGGAAAAAATCCGTCGTGAAGCCTCGCAATGGCAGTGGAAACTGTTGCGCATGTACGCCAAGCCGACCATTGCCATGGTCAACGGCTGGTGCTTCGGCGGCGGCTTCAGCCCTCTGGTGGCCTGCGACCTGGCGATCTGCGCCGACGAAGCGACCTTCGGCCTGTCGGAAATCAACTGGGGCATCCCGCCGGGCAACCTGGTCAGCAAGGCCATGGCCGACACCGTGGGCCATCGCCAGTCGCTCTACTACATCATGACCGGCAAGACCTTTGGTGGGCAGAAAGCCGCGGAGATGGGCCTGGTCAATGAAAGCGTACCCCTGACGCAACTGCGTGAAGTTACTGTGGAGCTGGCGCGTAACCTGCTGGAGAAAAACCCGGTGGTGCTGCGTGCGGCCAAGCATGGTTTCAAACGTTGCCGCGAACTGACGTGGGAGCAGAACGAGGATTACCTGTACGCCAAGCTCGATCAGTCACGCCTGCTGGACACTGAAGGTGGTCGTGAGCAGGGCATGAAACAATTCCTCGACGACAAGAGCATCAAGCCTGGCCTGCAAGCGTACAAGCGCTGAAGTGCTGCGGTAGGTAGCCCGGCGCATCCCGCTACTGGCGGTTGCGCCCTGGTGCTGCGGTTACACCGTTCTTATGTATTCCCGACAAAGACTATAAAGAGGAATCACCATGCTGGACGTGCCCCTGCTGATTGGCGGCCAGTCGTGCCCCGCCCGCGACGGTCGAACCTTCGAACGCCGTAACCCGGTAACCGGCGAGTTGGTGTCGCGGGTTGCCGCCGCCACCCTGGAAGATGCCGACGCCGCGGTGGCCGCTGCGCAGAAGGCGTTTCCCGCCTGGGCCGCCCTGGCCCCCAATGAACGCCGCACCCGTTTGCTCAAGGCAGCCGAGCAATTGCAGGCGCGCAGCGCCGAGTTCATCGAGGCGGCGGGCGAGACCGGTGCCATGGCCAACTGGTATGGGTTCAACGTGCGGCTGGCGGCCAATATGCTGCGTGAAGCGGCGTCGATGACCACGCAGATCAATGGCGAAGTCATTCCCTCGGATGTGCCTGGCAGTTTCGCCATGGCCCTGCGCCAACCCTGCGGCGTGGTGCTGGGCATCGCGCCCTGGAACGCCCCGGTGATTCTCGCCACCCGCGCTATCGCCATGCCATTGGCCTGCGGCAACACCGTGGTGCTCAAGGCCTCCGAGCTCAGCCCTGCGGTGCACCGCTTGATCGGTCAGGTATTGCAGGACGCCGGCCTGGGCGATGGCGTGGTCAATGTCATCAGCAACGCGCCAGCGGATGCTGCGGCGATTGTCGAGCGGTTGATCGCCAACCCGGCGGTGCGCCGGGTCAATTTCACCGGCTCGACCCATGTCGGACGCATCGTCGGCGAACTCTCGGCGCGTCACCTCAAACCGGCCTTGCTGGAACTGGGAGGCAAGGCACCCTTGCTGGTGCTCGACGATGCCGACCTGGACGCCGCGGTAGAGGCGGCCGCCTTTGGTGCCTATTTCAATCAGGGGCAGATCTGCATGTCCACCGAGCGTCTGATCGTCGATGCCAAGGTTGCCGATGCCTTTGTCGACAAGCTGGCGGCCAAGGTCGCCACCCTGCGCGCGGGTGACCCCGCGGCTGAGGGCTCGGTGCTCGGTTCGCTGGTGGACGCCAGCGCCGGTACGCGCATCAAGGGCTTGATCGACGATGCCCTGGCCAAGGGCGCGCGCCTGGTGGTCGGTGGGCAACTGGACGGCAGCATATTGCAGCCGACCCTGCTCGATGGCGTTGACGCGAGCATGCGCCTGTACCGCGAGGAGTCCTTCGGGCCGGTGGCCGTGTTGCTGCGCGGTGAGGGTGATGAAGTGTTGCTGCAACTGGCCAACGATTCCGAGTTCGGGTTGTCGGCGGCGATTTTCAGTCGCGATACCGGGCGTGCCCTGGCCTTGGCCCAACGGGTCGAGTCGGGCATCTGTCATATCAACGGCCCAACCGTGCACGACGAGGCGCAAATGCCGTTTGGCGGGGTCAAGTCCAGCGGCTACGGAAGTTTCGGCGGTAAGGCGTCCATCGAGCATTTCACCCAGCTGCGTTGGGTTACCTTGCAGAACGGACCGCGGCACTACCCGATCTGAACAGGCGGGCGATTGACTTTCCCGTAAGTCAATCGCCCGCGTGCAAGGCCGAAATAACAATAACAAGGCTGCAGCCAATGGCTGCCACGCTATCAGTGAGTCACCTTCGGGTGGCTTGGGTTTAGCGTGCCTCGACGGAGTACAAGCACTTGAGTTCCGAATTCAGTTTACAAACCCAAGCCAATGTCCAAGCCGGCACACCGCGCTATCGCCCCGTATCCATCGGTTGTGCGGCGGTCGAGGTGACAGAGCAGCATGGCGAACTGCACATGCGTTCCCTGGAACCCTTGGCCGAGTTGCCCAGGCGCTTGCTCGACCGCTTGGTGCATTGGGCCCGGTTGCGTCCTGAGCAGACCTTTATCGCCGCCCGCCAGGAAAACGGTGAATGGCGTCGGGTGAGTTACGCGCAAATGCTTGACAGTGTCCGGGCGATCGCCCAAAGCCTGCTGGGCTATGGTCTGTCGGCCGACAAGCCCCTGGTGCTGCTCTCGGGCAATGACATCGAGCATTTGCAAGTGGCCTTCGGCGCCCTGTATGCGGGCATTCCCTACTGCCCGGTGTCGCCGGCCTATTCGTTGCTGTCCCAGGACTTCTCCAAGCTGCGCCACGTGTGCGAGTTGCTCAAGCCAGGCCTGGTCTTCGTCAGTGATGCCGCGGCGTACCAGCGCGCCATCGATGCCGTGATACCGGCGGATACGCCACTGATCAGCGTCCGTGGTCAGGTCGAAGGTCGTCGCCAGGTGAGCTTTGCCAGCCTGCTTGAGCAACCGGGCGGTGCCGAGGCTGAAGCCGCTTTTGCCGCCACCGGCCCGGACAGCATCGCCAAGTTTCTTTTCACTTCCGGCTCGACCCGGCTGCCCAAGGCCGTGATCACCACCCAACGCATGCTCTGCGCCAACCAGCAGATGCTGTTGCAGACTTTTCCGGTGTTTGGTGAAGCACCTCCGGTGCTGGTGGACTGGCTGCCGTGGAATCATACGTTCGGCGGCAGCCACAACCTCGGCATCGTGCTCTACAACGGCGGCAGTTTTTACCTGGACGACGGCAAACCTACCGCGCAGGGATTTGCCCAGACCCTGCGCAACCTCAAGGAAATCTCTCCCACCGCCTACCTGACCGTGCCCAAGGGCTGGGAAGAGCTGGTTTCGGCCCTGGAACAGGACGCAGAGCTGCGGGAGTGTTTTTTCAAGCGCGTCAGCCTGTTCTTCTTCGCCGCTGCCGGGCTGTCGCAAAGCGTCTGGGATCGCCTTGACCGGGTCGCCGAACAACACTGTGGCAAACGAATCCGGATGATGGCGGGGCTGGGCATGACCGAGGCCGCGCCATCGTGCACCTTTACCACCGGGCCCTTGTCCATGGCCGGTTACATCGGCCTGCCGGCGCCGGGTTGCGAGGTCCGGTTGGTACCAAAAGACGGCAAGCTGGAAGGGCGCTTCCGTGGGCCGCACATCATGCCCGGTTACTGGCGCTCACCGCAGCAGACCGCCGAAGTGTTCGACGAACAAGGCTATTACTGTTCCGGTGATGCACTCAAGCTTGCCGACCCGGATGACGCGCAACTGGGGCTGATGTTCGATGGGCGCATCGCCGAAGACTTCAAGCTGTCTTCCGGGGTGTTCGTCAGTGTCGGGCCGCTGCGTAATCGCGCGGTACTGGAGGGCTCGCCGTATGTCCAGGACCTGGTAGTGACCGCGCCCGATCGTGAATGCCTCGGAGCGCTGGTGTTCCCACGGTTGTACGAATGTCGCCGCATGGCGGGGCTGGCGACCAGTGCCAGCGACGCTCAGGTGTTGGCAAGCACGCCGGTACGCGAGTGGTTCGCCGATTGGTTGCAACGGCTCAATCGCGAAGCCAGCGGCAATGCCAGTCGCCTGGAGTGGATCGCGTTGCTCGACGAGCCGGCCTCCATTGATCGTGGGGAAATCACCGACAAGGGCTCGATCAATCAGCGTGCGGTGTTGCAGTGGCGCGCGGAGCAGGTCGAGGCCCTGTATCGCGGGCTCGATCCGACCATCCTGCGGGCTGGGGCGAAATCTTGAACACAGACGGGCAGTACTCGGCCTTTGCCGATGCGGCGATTTTCGATGCGGTGCGAACGCCGTGGGTGGACCTCGGTGGCGCACTGGCCGAGGTTTCGCCGATCGACCTGGGCATCAAGGTCGGGCGCGAAGTACTGGCTCGCGCGGGCGTCGATCCGCTGGCGGTAGACAGCGTACTGGCGGGCTCCATGGCCCAGGCAAGTTTCGATGCCTATCTGCTGCCACGGCATATCGGTCTCTATAGCGGCGTGGCGCAATCGGTTCCGGCACTGGGCGTGCAGCGTATCTGTGCCACCGGATTCGAACTGCTGCGCCAGGCTGCCAGGCAACTGGATGACGGTGTGCAACTGGCGCTGTGCGTGGCCACAGAATCGATGTCACGCAATCCGATTGCGGCCTATACCCATCGTGGCGGTTTCCGTCTTGGCGCCGAGGTGCAGTTCAAGGACTTTCTCTGGGAAGCGTTGTACGACCCAGCTCCCGGGATGGACATGATCGCCACCGCCGACAAGCTGGCACGGCGCTATGGGCTGAGTCGCGAAGCCGTGGACGCCTATGCCTGTGCCAGTCATGAGCAGGCGTTTGCAGCGCAGCAGGCAGGGTGGCTGGCGCCGGAGATTGTTGCTGTGGCTCCACAGATCTTTGAACTTGAAGGTTATCAATCTCGCAGTATTCGCTTGCCTCGGGGCGTCGACTCGGTGAGTGAAGACAGCCACCCACGACCGGCAAATCTCGCCGCCCTGGCCCGGCTGCGCGCGGTGCACGAGGGTGGCGTACAAACCGCCGGAAACAGCTGTGCGGTAGTCGATGGTGCGGCAGCGGCGCTGGTCGGACCTGCTTCGGCTAGCCGCAATACACCGTTAGCCTTTCTGCGGGCTAGCGCTGTGGTGGGGGTGGCGCCGGAGTTCATGGGTATCGGTCCTGCACCAGCGATTCGTCTGTTGGCGCAGCGCAGCGGCTTGAGCCTGGATCAGATCGACAGGTTTGAAATCAACGAAGCTCAAGCCGCCCAGGTCCTCGCCGTGGCTCAGGAGTTGGAATTGGACCGCTCCCGTCTCAACGTTCAGGGCGGCTCGCTGGCCCTCGGTCACCCTTTGGCTGCCAGTGGTCTGCGCTTGGTCTTGACCTTGTCCCGCCAACTGCGCGAGCACAACCTGCGCTATGGGATTGCTGCGGCTTGTGTCGGCGGCGGGCAGGGCATGGCCCTGCTGATCGAGAACCCGAACTGGCGCGCCTGAGGCATTAGTAGCCCGCCCGTAGCGACGGATGTCACCTGTTTTCTACCCTATGAGGTTTCACATGTGGAACTATCAGGCGCCCTTGCGCGATATGCGATTTGTTCTTGAATACTGGCTGCAGGCGCCCGAAGCGTGGCGTCGAAGTTCGGTATTCCAGGCGCTGGATTTGCCGCTGGCCGTGCAGGTGCTGGAGGAAGCTGGGCGTTTCAGCAGTGGCGTCCTGGCGCCGTTAAACAGCATTGGCGATCGTCAGGGTTGCCGTTTGGCTGAGGGACGGGTCACTACTCCGGATGGCTTTTGCGACGCGTATCGGGCCTATATCGAAGGCGGTTGGCCGGCCCTGGCCTGTGCCGAAGCGCTGGGTGGACAAGGCTTGCCGCAAGTGCTCGACGCGGCGTTGCAAGAGATGCTTTACGCCAGCAACCACGCTTGGGCCATGTACACCGGCATCGCCCACGGCGCCTATCTGTGTTTGAAGACCCACGCAGCCGCGTGGCTGCAAGAGCGCTATCTTCCCGAGATAATTAGTGGCGAAACCTTGGCCACCATGTGCCTGACTGAGCCCCAAGCGGGCAGTGATGTCGGCCTGCTACGCTGTCGCGCCGAACCTCAGGACGATGGCAGTTATCGGCTCAGCGGTAACAAACTGTTTATCTCGGGCGGCGAACACGACCTCACCAACAACATCCTGCATCTGGTGCTGGCTCGCGTGCCGGGAGCGCCAACTGGCAGCCACGGGATTTCGCTGTTCCTGGTGCCGAAGTTATTGAATCAAGGTCAGGCCAACGGCGTGGCCTGCGACGGTATCGAGCACAAGATGGGGATTAGGGGCAGCTCCACCTGTTCTCTGGTGTTCGATGCGGCTCAGGGCTGGTTGATTGGCGAGGTCAATCGTGGCTTGAAGGCGATGTTCGTGATGATGAATTCGGCACGCCTTCACGTAGGTCTGCAAGGTCTGGGGCACAGCGAAGCGGCCTGGCAGAACTGCCGTAGCTACGCCAGTGAACGCCAGCAGATGCGTGCACCGTTAAGACCGGCCGGGGTCGTGGCGCAGGCAGCCGATCCGATCCACTACCATCCGGCAATGCGCCGCGTCCTGCTCGAATTACGCGCCACCAGCGAAGGCATGCGCGCTATCGGCTATTGGGTCGCACACCTGTTGGACCAGGCCGAACATGACCCGCAGCTAATGGCTCGGCAACAAGCCGGGCAACTGGCGCAACTGCTAACGCCGATCATTAAGGCGTTTTTTACCGAACAGGGTTTTCGCCAAGCCAGCAACGCCTTGCAGGTGTTTGGCGGCTACGGTTACGTCACCGAATTTGCCATCGAGCAAACCCTGCGCGACAGCCGTATCGCCATGATCTACGAAGGTAGCAACGAGATTCAGGCCAACGACCTGCTGCTACGCAAGGTATTGGGCGATCAGGGGCAGGCTTTTGACCTGTTGTTGGCGCAATTGCGCGAGGAGTCCAGGCTGGGCGCCGAACTGCCACAGTGCGCCGGCTTTGCTGCACAGCTGGTGAACCTGTGTGGTGAGCTTCACGTGCTGGTTGGCGAGGTGCGTGAGATATCAATTGAAGATGTTGAGTACCCATATCGAGCTGCAGGGAATTTCCTTCAGCTTTGCGGCCTGACCTTGCTTGCGCTGGCCTGGGCACGGTCGGCACGGGTCTCGCAGCAATTGCCTGAGGACGATCCACTGCGCGCCGTCAAACGGGAAACAGCGGGGTTCTTTTTCAGCTACCTGCTGCCCCAGGCCGAGCAGCACATGGCCGCGGTGCGTGGGGCGCGAGCAGGGTTGGCGTTTATTTAAGGCTCGGTAAACGACCCAAACGGACGCCGTAGTGCCGCCAGGCGATGGCGATGGCGGTCAGCGACTCAAGTTCTTTGATGGTGATTTTGGCCATGAAATGGACTCCCCCTGCTTTTACCCCCACAAAAACGTCGGCGCTTGACGGACGTTACTGGAATCTCGTAGAGCAGAAAACCGCTGGAGCTCGAGTAAACACTCGCTTGGAAAAATCCAGAGTAAAATTTTGGAAGCTTTCCAGAAGTATGAAAAAGGAGATGGAGTGCTAGGGGTCGAGTGTTCGAATCACTCCGCCCCGACTGAACAATGAAATTGGCGAAAGCTTCTCGGATGAATTGAAGGCAGCCGGGTTGCTCGGCCTCCCATTCTCTTGGGGTGATGATGGGTCGTTTAAATTCGATCCTTCTATGAAGGATGAGGATGTTGCAAAAGTAATGAGCGTTTATGAAGCGCACGTGCCTAGTGCTTCGCAGTGATCTGGGTCTGGCGGGCTACCATTGATGTAGTTTCCCGCCTTGAAAGGCTCTAGTTTCGCTCGGTTATTTGATAACTCCGAGATCTAAAAGTTTCTGAGCAACGAATGTCGCTCCTTCAGTCGTTAGGTGCCCGTAGTCCCATGTTGTAAGTTTTTTCACACCTCCATCAATATGGGTCATGCAGCCATCTCTGTTACATAAAAAATCATAAAGCGGGACCAGTGTTGCTTCTGATTTTGGAATAAATCCCCGAAAATAGTTGTCCACAATCTTTGTTCCTGGATTGAGGTGGTCGCTCATTCTTTCCGGAACTATGTGTCGCGGATAGCTGTTCTTCCAGCTGTTGTAGACAAGCTTAGGAAGTGGGTCAAGCCATTCCGGGGATGGACCAAGAACGATAACGTTCTGAATTCCAGATGCAATTATTTCGTTTATCGTGTGCAAAAGCTTTGCCTGGTCTTTAGATCCGGCACTCCAGTCAGCGCCGTATCGGCCCCATGCTCCGAAGAGGATTACTGTATGCGGTTGACTTTTCTTGATAGTCGATAAGATGTAGTTGTTGCTCGCTGTACATATGGCATCAGAAAAATCCAAGATTGGTGGGCACGAGCTTCGCGTTGCCTGAAGAACCTTGGTTTTATCTCCAATGACTGCAGCGATGCCAGGGTAGAGTCTCGCAGCGTGGGAATCGCCCCAAATTAAAATCCCTTCTCCGGGTTTATTTCCGGCTTCGGTTAGGCATTTCCCGGCGAACCCATCGTAAGGGGCCGCTACTCCGATCCAACATTCTGGGTTGCGGGCATCCGTTAAAAATTCGTATTTGAAGTCCGCGATCCCTTCTATGTCTGCCGGGAAGCGCGAAGGTAAACCTTCAAATTTCAGCGTTGCATAACCAGCGAGTCCGACACCTATCAATGCGATCGACAACATTGCAACGGCGCGCCGAGGATTTACTCTGTAGCGGATCGGTTTTTCGACGAAACGATATGTTAGCCAAGCCAGGAACACGCTGGCAATGACTGCCGCAAGCCGGATAGCGGCGCTCGGTGTCTCGCTGTTCATGATTCTGGCAAATGTCAAAAGCGGCCAGTGCCAGAGGTAGAGCGGGAAGCTGATGAGACCGAACCAGACAAGCAGTCGGTTGGACAATACGGTCTTGTTGATCCAGGCGAAAGGACCGGCCGCGATGATCAGTGCCGCACCAATGGTTGGCAACAGCGCCCACCAGCCTGGGAATTGATTGTTCTTCGTGGTCAGGGCAAAGGCAGTGACGAGCAACGACAGCCCTGCCAGCGATTGGATATTTCGAACCGTCGGGCTGCTTGTGTCTCTCCACGCCGGGAAAAAATGGTGTTTGTGCAGGGTCACGTTGGCCAGCAAAGAGCCGACCAACAACTCCCAAAAACGAGTCTGGGGGGAGTAGAACGTCGCCACGGGGTCGGTATGCACGCTCATGACATTGAGCGTGAACGAGACGCCGCCCACCAGGGCAATCAAGATCAGTGCGTTGATCCTGGCTTTCCAGACGGCCCAGACCATAAGCGGCCAAACCAGATAGAACTGCTCCTCAATCCCGAGCGACCACAGGTGCAAAAGCAGCTTGGTCTCGGCGCTGTTATCGAAGTAGCCGGACTCACCCAGCAGCACGAAGTTAGATACAAACGCGGCCCCTCCGGCAATGTGTTTGCCCAACTGCGTGTATTCGTCAGCGAGCAGGCTGAACCAGCCGAAGGCCCAAGTGGCGGCCAGCATGAGTAAGAGCGCGGGGAAAATCCGGTTAACGCGGCGGCTATAGAAGTCCACGAAGCTGAAGCTGTTTTTTTCAAGGCTGCCGAAAATGATGCTGGAAATCAGAAATCCGGAAATTACGAAAAAGACATCAACACCGACAAACCCACCCTGTATCAAGGATGGAAAGGCATGGAACGCAACAACAGATAGCACCGCGATAGCGCGCAGTCCGTCGATATCTGGCCGGTACTTCGGGTGACTCATGTGCTTGTCGACCGCTGGCTGCGCCGATTCGGAAAAAGAGGTCATTGGTGTTCGCAGATCCGATTGATTAAAACGCCGTGCTTGGGCGGCGAGCATCGTACCAGCACCACAAACTTTTCCCGCCACCGAGCGGGTATTTTTTGTCTGGAGAAAAGTAATGACTGCAACCGATAGAGATCGCGACATCCTCGCCCGCGCGTTGTGGGGCGAGGCGCGCGGCGAATCGTTGGCCGGCCAGATCGCCGTGGCCTGGACCATCCGCAACCGCGTGAACGACGGCAAGGACAAGTCGTGGCGGGGGGAGGGCTATGCCGGCGTATGCCAGAAACCGTACCAGTTCAGTTGCTGGAACAAGAACAACCCGAACTTCGCCTACCTGAGTGGGGCGAAGTCAATCCCGTTCCGAGAGTTGGCTCAGGCGCGGATCGCTGTTGACCAGGTGATCGATGGAAAGGTGTCTGATCCAACAGGTGGCGCCACGCACTACTACGCGCCCACCATGCCCAAGCCGCCGACCTGGGTGAAAGGTGCCAAGCAGACGCTGGCGCTCGGGCATCATGTCTCCTTCAAGGATGTGCCATGACCGCCTTCAGCAGATTGTCTCGCGTTTTGGCCACTGCCGAGGAAGGCAGCCTTTGGTTTGAGTGCCCTGGCTGCTCGATGATGCATCGAGTCATGCACGGCCCCGGGCCAGGTCCGCGCTGGGGATGGAATGGTAGCGTCGAGAAGCCGACATTCACCCCTTCGGTGCTGGTGCGGTACTCATGGTCCGATGGTGAGCGTGTCTGTCACTCATTCGTCACCGATGGCCGTATCCAGTTCCTGGGGGATTGCACCCATGCCTTGGCAGGCCAGACGGTCAACCTTCCCGACTGGGAGGATTAGCTATGACACCCGCTTCGCTGAAGTTGGCGCTGGCCGGAGTGCTGGCGCGGGTGCTGTTTACCGCCGGTGGCGTGTGGAAGGTGCAGGACTGGCGCTATGGCAAACAGCTCGCCGAGCAGGCCGGCCTGCATCAGGCCGATCTCTTCGCCAACAGCAACGCGGCCTCGGCCCAGGCTCGCAACGATCAGGACAAGCGCCTCGCGCTCGAGCAGCGCCTTTCGGCCAGCGACCAATCTCATCATGAGGCTTTGACCAATGCACAAAAAGATCTGGCTCGCCTGCGTGATCGCCTTGCCACTGCTGATTTGCGGTTGTCAGTCCTCCTCGAATCTGCGGATTCAGCCGCTGGCTGTTCAGTGCCAGCCGGTACCGGTGCCTGCGGCGTGGTTCATGGAGGAACGCGAGCCCGACTTGACGCAGCGCATGCTCAACGAGTTATCGGAATCACCGACGCCGGTGACCAGGGATTGATTGCGCTGGCTGCGTGCCAGGCGTATGTGCGGGAGCTGCAAAAATAGGGATTGGTGTTCGGTCGGCAGGACGCCGATGGCGGGGTTTTCTGCGGGGAGTTCTTCCCCAAAACGCAACTGTTTGGACCAATGTTTATTGGGTTCTAAAGAGTCGCAAAAGGTACTGATTTTTTGGGGGTATTTGTAGATCAAGGCCTTGATTATAAAGGTCTTTGGCGATTCCTATGCGGCATCCCAGGCTTTGATGTCGCAATTGACACGCTGGAGTGGCCTGAAAGGCCTCTCAGGATCTGATTGAGCAGCGATACAAACTAGAAAGCGATTAGCCTTCGTCTCTTACAGCCCTAATGAATGCATGACGTTCTGCAATACTGCTTTGCATCTGTCTCGACAGATTGCGCAAAAAATATTGCAAGACGATGCCCGCGCGGCCCTCAATGGAGCACCCTGCGGCTCTCTCCAATCCTGATCCGATCAAGCGCCCGATTCAACGCATCCAAGGCATCGAGGAGGGCTTTCGCTTCAGCTTCCCGGCCATCTCCCCATAGCCGTTCCGCCATTTTATTCAGGGCCTGGATAGATCGTTCAATGTCTGCAGCGGTTGCTGCCGGTGTATCTGCCTGCTGCTTCTTTGACATTGTCAAGATTGCTCAAGTGCTCGAGCGACGACGCCGGCGATCCGGCATTTTTTTTGCGCTCATCTATGTGGGGAAGTCGTGATAAAAGGAGATCAACCGGCGCCTCAACCGTACTACCGACCTTCACTTGTATGCCACAGGTGTCGACGATGAAGACAAAGAGTTTCATGAGCTTGATTATCCTGATTCGATTGATCAAGGGGGCTGAATTATTTTCTCTCGTCTGAAAGCGAAAAAGTACTCTGTGCCCTTTGTTGAAGCGGCAAGCGTAGTCGTCATGGTTGCCCCGGAGCGGGTGGACCATGGCTTGTCGAGCCAAGTGAGCACGTTGCGGCATTCCGGCCCACGGTCGACCAAATCGCCGACCGCGAAATCCCGGCCAGCCGTGTTTTCGGCGAAGCGCTTCACCTGCGACACCTCGATAGCTTCGAGCATGCGCAATCTTCGACCGCCATTCACCGGCAGGCTTATGGTTTAATGAAGTAGGTCTTGAGCGGGAGGCAGCGATGGATAAGGCGATTCAAAACCCCATGTTTGTCATTGGGGCTCTACTGGCAATTTTCGGGCTCGGCGTTTGCCTGAACCATTTGCTTAGGGGGGACAGTGTCGGTTACTTGGCTTATGGCTTATTCGTCACAGGCTGCACTTTAATGCTGGTCGGATGGGTACAGAGAAACAAGTGAGATTCTCGGCTTCACCGCGACCCCTTGTAGATGAGTCCGAATCCCCTCAGACCCGCTCTCCAGCACCCGACGTTCGCCTTCTGCGACCAGCAGCTCCAAGGTACATCCGGCCTCACCAAGACAACGCGCGATGTCTTGAACTGCCTCCTCTGCCCAAGGCGCATCAGAGTCGAAATGCCCCAACAGCTTTCACTCTTGCGAACGGTGAGTTGAAATCTATTCATGATGATTCAGCTTCCTACCCAGTGACGCAGTAACTCCCCGCCAGCGTGACTCGACCAAAACTCGCATGGGCATCGATAGGCGTGATCGCCAGCAAATGGTCGAGCCGAACTTCAACCGTTTGCAGACCATCATGATTCCCCAGCACGAGAAACTCTTCCTTGCTAGTTGCTGTGCGCGTAGTCAGCGCCTTGGCCACATAAGTTGATCCATCAATCAGTTCGACCTGCAAGTCGTAACCGTGCATGCAGGCGATTTCCAGATAGTCATGCAAATCACAGTTGAGCGGCTGATACGCGTTCATGGTTTCTCCTGGCAGCCTTCAAGGGCGATGATGAAGTAACCCTGGTTGGAGATGGCGGCAGCCACTTCGGGGTGGGCGGGTTCGCTGTGGCAGAACTGGCAACGGCTCTGCTCGATGTCGACGTCTTGTACGCCCCGCTGTGCCATCCAGTCGCGGGCATACTGGGTAGCGAGAGTCTGGTCGTTCCCTGGAGTCAAAACATCAAAGTGCAGATAACGTCCGTCGCGGGTGCGTACATGTGTGTCGAAAACATTAACTTTCATCGCTAATTCTCCTTCCAGGTGGCAGGCAGCGACAGATCATCAGATGCCGCTTCCTAATTTGTATCGATTCGATACCAATAGAATTGCGTCATGTGATCCGTTTGTCAATATAGTTTTTAATCGATACTATATGGGCAGGGGTGAACCATGACAGACTCAAACCTTTTCGATCTGCTTGAACGATTTTCCAGCCTCACCCGCGTCTGGTTCCGCCAGCACCCGCTGCTGGCAGAGTTGCAACCGATTCAGCTGAGCGCGCTGATGTACCTGGCTCGTTGCAACAATTACTCCAACACGCCGCAGGCTGTGACCGAATACCTGGGCTTGACCAAGGGCACGGTTTCGCAGTCTCTCAAGGCGTTGGAAGGCAAGGGGCTGATCGTCAAAACCCAGGACGCTCGAGACAAACGCAGCGTGCATCTGTACCTGACCGATGCAGCGCGAAGTGTGTTGGACGGCTCGCTGCCGCCCGCTTTTCTCGCTCTTGGGGAGTCACGCATGGGGGAGCACGCCGGACAACTGGTGACACTTTTGGGCGAGTTGCTCACCGAAGTGCAGCGCAGCGCGGACCTGCCGAGTTTCGGACTGTGCTCAACCTGCCGCTTCCACGAGGTCGTTGGTGGTTCGCCGTTCTGCGGGCTGACCAGGGAACAGTTGGTTCCCGGCGATGCCGCACTGATCTGTCGCGAGCATCAACCCTTGATGCCACATGGGCCAGCCCCGCGTGACAAGGTCGCGTGACAGTAAGCGGTTGCATCCCATAGGCGAGTGTGCAGCGATCCGGCTGCTTGTTCGCAATTTGCCGGTTTTACGTAGCCTACCCGTTGGCATATCTGGATCATGCGTCCCTTCACATGATTGCGATAGTGCTCAACGGCTGAGCTCCGCCAGTGTTCAATGGACGCGACAATGCTGGCGAAACTGATACGAAAGCCCCACGAGCACTGAACTCAATATTTTGTTCGAGGGGCAGGGCATGCGACGTTTAATGTGTTTGGTCGTGACTTCGGCGATGAGCTTTCCCTTGTTTGCCCATGAGCCTGGAGGTATCGACAGCGCTAAAGGTCAAGCAGATGCCGCGTTTGATCTGGTTCATACGCACATTTTTCGCAACGGCGACAATCTCGTCTTTCAACAACTCGTTGCGGGTACTGCAGGCAACAGTACGCCCAAACCCACCGGCAAGTTCGCCGGGTCAGACGTTTATAGCTACGTCTGGCCAACCAGTCTGGACAGCGACGTCGTCGGCTTCGAGCCCAAGTCCGGCATCCTCGCGCTGGCGTTGACATCCCACCCCGATTTCGACGACACCCCCCAGCTGGATGAAAACAAGGACGGTAAAAAAGACAACGACGGCGGGTTATGGCATTCCCATTGGGTCGTTCTGACCAAGGAAGCCAGCTGCGGGCCCAGCGGCCTCAAGGTTCGGGACATTCCCAAAGACATGAAGCCGAAGATGCCAGCCACATGGCCTGGCGTCGCGCTGTATATCGACTCTCCCGGCTATGGGCTCACGCTATCCAGGGACACGGTGACGATCGAGGTCCCGCTGGCTGCCGTCGGCTTTCCTGAAACCTTCAAGTACGACGGTGTCACGGCAGGGTTGAAGGTCAACGCTGATCTGCACGATCCGCTGCTGTGCGTCAGTTCGGTATGGGATGTCGCCTCGGGTGATCTTTCATTACCGGCAACATGGAACGCCAAGGATAAGCCTTGAGTTGCGACTCAGCGGTATTTCTACAGTTGCCGGGAGGTTCAGATGAGCGATGTCACTTATTCTCGCCAAAGCACCGGATTACTTCTGGTGGACCCTTACAACGACTTCCTCAGCGAAGGGGGCAAGCTCGCCGGGTTGGCCAAAGCGATCGCTGATGAGGTGGGCACGCTGGATAATTTGCGCCAGGTCGTCGCGGCGGTTCGCGCAGCAGGTGTGCGCGTTTTTTACGTACCCCATCATCGTTCCACTGCGCAGGATTTTCTGGGGTGGAAGCATCCCAGCCCTTACCAGTTGGGAGCGGGTAAAGCGCAGGTGTTTGCAGCGGGTAGCTGGGGAGGCGAATGGCACCCGGATTTCATGCCGCAACCCGACGATGTCGTCGTAAAGGAACATTGGGGCGGCAGTGGATTTGCAAACACGGATCTGGATTTCCAGCTCAAACAGCACGGCATCGATAAGGTCATCATCGTCGGAATGCTGGCCAACACCTGTATCGAGACGACTGCCAGATTTGCGGCGGAACTGGGTTACCACGTCACGCTGGTGAAGGATGCGACCGCTGCGTTTTCCAGGGAAGCCATGACCGCCGCTCATGAGATCAATGGACCGACCTACGCCCATGCCATCGTCACCACTCGCGTTCTGACTGAGTTGCTTTAAGCCTTCGGAGGTCTACCGTATGAACGATAAAACGCTCACTCACGCCACCGGTGCACCGGTGGTCGACAATCTCAATGTCCAGACCGCCGGGCCGCGTGGGCCAGCGTTGTTGCAGGACATCTGGCTACTGGAAAAACTGGCGCATTTTGACCGCGAAGTGATTCCTGAGCGGCGCATGCACGCCAAGGGTGCCGGGGCTTTCGGCACCTTTACCGTCACCGCCGACGTCAGTCGTTATTGCAAGGCCAAAGCACTGGCCGAGGTCGGTAAACAGACGCCAGCCTTTGTGCGTTTTTCCACGGTGGCCGGGGAGCGTGGGGCGGCGGACGCCGAACGTGATATTCGTGGGTTCGCAGTGAAGCTGTATACCGAGGAAGGCAACTGGGACATCGTGGGCAATAACACGCCGGTGTTTTTCTTTCGCGACCCCCTGCGGTTTTCCGACCTCAATCATGTGGTCAAGCGCGACCCGCGCACCGGGCTGCGATCAGCGACTAACAACTGGGATTTCTGGACGCTGCTGCCTGAAGCATTGCATCAGGTGACGATCGTCATGAGTGATCGGGGCATTCCCTCCAGTTACCGTCACATGCACGGCTTCGGCAGTCATACCTTCAGCCTGATCAATGCACGAAACGAGCGCGTGTGGACCAAGTTTCATTTCGTGTGTCAGCAAGCGATTACCAATCTGAGCGATAGCGAGGCGGCACAGGTCGTTGGCAATGACCGCGAAAGCCATCTGCGTGATCTCTATGAATGCATCGAGCGCGGGGAATTTCCCAGCTGGAAATTGTGCATCCAGACCATGACTGAGGAACAGGCACGTGCGCACCGGCACAACCCGTTCGACTTGACCAAGGTCTGGCCCCATGCCGAGTTTCCGCTGGAGGAAGTGGGCATTCTGCAATTGAACCGTAATCCCGACAATCATTTTGCCGAGGTGGAACAAGCGGCGTTTTCTCCGGCCAACATTGTGCCGGGAGTGAGTTTTTCTCCTGACAAAATGCTCCAGGCGCGCCTGTTTTCTTATGGTGACGCGCAGCGATATCGCCTCGGCGTGAACTTCAATCACATTCCGGTCAATGCGCCGAAATGCCCGTTCCACAGTTATCACCGTGACGGGGCGATGCGCACAGATGGCAACCTCGGCTCGACATTGTCCTACTACCCCAACAGCTTCGGCGAGTGGCAGGACCATCAGCACCTGCACGAGCCTGCATTGGCGCTTGAAGGCGATGCGGGGCATTGGGATCAGAGCGTCGTCGAGGACCATTTCGAGCAACCCGCAAATCTGTTTCGCCTGATGACGCCGCTTCAGCAACAGCAACTCTTCGACAATACGGCGCGGGCTATGGGCGACGCGCCGGTCATGATCAAGCATCGACATATCGTCAATTGCTCCAAAGCCGATCCGGCCTATGGTGCCGGTGTGGCAAAAGCGTTGGGCTTGAATCCGGTTGCGCAGGAGTCACAAGCGACGCATCCGGAACCGGACAATCAGCCCACCCCATTTGGCAACCTGTCATCCGGAGAAAGATCATGAGCAATGGTGATTCAAACAAAAAAGCACTGGTGGTCGTTGATATCCAGAACGACTATTTTCCGGGAGGCCGATGGGCGCTTTCCCACGTCGAGGAGGCCGCCGCACAGGCTGCGCGGGTGATTGAACGGTTCCGCGAGCGGGGCGACCTGGTGGTGCATATCCGCCATGAGTTCAAGGACGACAATGCGCCCTTTTTCCGCCCGGGCAGCGAAGGCGCGCAAATACACGACAGCGCGAAGAATCGCGAGGACGAACCGGTGGTGCTCAAGCACTTCATCAATTCGTTTCGTGAAACCGAACTCAAAGCCATCCTCGATCGCCACGGCATCAACGAGATCGTAGTCGTCGGCAACATGAGCCACATGTGTGTGGATGGCATGACCCGCGCAGCCGTAGATTTCGGCTACACCACCACTGTGTTGCACGATGCGTGCGCCACGCTGGATCTTGTGTTCAACGGGGTCAAGGTTCCCGCCGCGCACGTGCATGCGGCGTTCATGGCCGCGCTCGGTTTCGGTTACGCGCCAGTCATTTCCACTAGTGAATACCTGAGCCGCTGATCCGTTTGACCGATCGGGCAGATGGACGGCCATGCGCGTCCATCTGCCTGCCGTTTTCGTCGTCTACGCTCATCACCTGGACCGAATTGGCACGGAGGCTGCTTTCCACTGTACGGGTTCAGTGAGGTGGGCGATGCAGCTGATCTGCTCGGAGTTCGACGAGTTCGAAGAGGCGTTGTACGGGGTGCAAGGCCGCTACGTGCTGCGTACTCGGCAGCAACGCGACTGGCAACTCAGCGTTGTCGATTTGGACGGTGTGGCACTGATGAGCGGGCGCGAAGGCGCCGGCACAGTCTACTCAGGCATTGGCCTGCCCGGTTACTTCAACATCTTCCTGCCGCTGACGGGGCATGAGTCCACCGTGGTCGATGGCCATGCCTTCAACCGCCGACGAATCGGCTGGATGGTGCCCGATGCCATGTTCCACATCAACGCGAAATGCCCGGCCAGTTGGCTGACGGTGGCGATGTCCTGCGAGTCAGTGCTGAGCTGGGCAGCGGTCCGTGAAGATGAGTTCGACTTTTGCGTGTTGCATCGCAACTTTGTCGGCAACGCCCAGCGCAATCTCGGCCCATTGTTGTGGCTGGCGCGTCGTCTGTTCCACATCGAGGCCCATTCCCCCGAGGTACTGCATAACGAGGGTGCGCAGGAAGCCGCGCGCCGGGAGGTGATGGATGTGGTGTTTCGCATGCTGTTGCCCGTAGACCCGCTGCACGCCGCACCACGGCACCATCGCGACCACAAGGAAATACTCAAGCGTGCGCTGGAACTGCTCGATACGCTGCAGATCCAGCCGGTTTACACCGAAGACATCTGTCAGGCGACCTGCGCCTCGGAACGTACGGTGCGCAATGTCTTCAACGAATACCTGGGCATGAGTCCGCATCGCTATCTGATGATTCGCCGCTTGCATGGGATTCGCGACGCCATCCGTCATGCAGGCCCCGAAGATACGATTACCAGCATTTGTGCACGCTTCGGCGTGTGGGACTTTGGCCGGCTCGCCAGTCTGTACCGCCAGTATTTCGGAGTGCCGCCGGCGCAGTGGCTTAAAGCTGCGAGGGCGTTGAACCGACCCTGAGCGCTCGTGTTCACGGCAGCGTTCGCATCAGGGTTTTTTTCGGGTATTCACCGAACAAACCGTGGTAATCAGAGGCCATGCGGCCACTGTCGGAAAAGCCGAAGCGCAGGGCGATCTGGCTGACGGACTCGGTATCCGGATTAGCCATGGACAACGCTACACGGACCAGGTGCAGACGGCGAATGTGCAGGTAGCGATTAGGCCCGACGCCAAACATTTCCTTGAAAATCGAGCGCATTGTGCGTTCGCTGAGATCCGCATCGCGGCACAACTCGGACAACCTGATCGGCTGCTCTTCATGGTGTTGCAGTAGCTCCATCACCCTGGTGATGTTGGCCTGGCGCGTCGTCTGTTGCCCGCCGGAACGTGCCATCGGCGCCGGTGAGGTTTTTGGACGGGGGAGCGGGGGCTTTTCCATTTCAACCTGCTATCAAGCTCGGTCAAGTTGACCAAGAGTCTGCCCATCCGAGTGTTGGGTCTACGTAAAACAGGCAAGTTTGCGAAGTTTTCTCAGGCAATTGCAGGGTTTTGAGCTCTCCGCGCAACCTTGCAACTTGCCGAATTTACGTAGTCAGTGCCTGGTCGATTTGCGCATGCTATGAGCGTAACTGGTGCCCATGGGCTGGCGGGAATCATGACAAATCGAAAATCCGGAATCGATGAAGCTCGACGTTCTCTCATCAAGGGGGGCGCAGCATTGGCGGTCGGCTCTTTACTGCCAGGCTTCAGCCTGGCGACTGCGCAATCTCCTACACCCGCTTCCAACCCGACAACCTTCCCTGGAGTGCATAAATCCATGAGTACCTTCACCACCAAAGACGGAGTGGAAATCTATTACAAGGATTGGGGCAAGGGTCCGGTTGTGGTCTTCAGTCACGGCTGGCCGCTCGATGCAGACAGCTGGGAGTCCCAGATGTATCACCTGGCCTCCAATGGCTGTCGCTGCATCGCCCACGACCGGCGTGGTCATGGCCGTTCCAGCCAACCCTGGGACGGTAACGACATGGACCATTACGCGGATGACCTGGCTCAGTTGCTCGACCACCTGGATGTGAAGGATGTGACCCTTTTCGGTTTCTCCACGGGTGGCGGCGAAGTAGCGAGGTACATCGGGCGTCATGGGTCCAAACGAGTTAAAAAGGCAGGGCTCGTCTCTGCGGTACCGCCACTGATGGTTAAAACCGAGGCCAATCCCGGCGGCTTGCCAATAGCCGTATTCGACGGCATTCGCGCCGGTTTCCTGGCCGACCGCTCAAAGCTGTTTATCGATATCCCGAGCGGACCGTTCTTTGGATACAACCGTCCCGGTGCGACGCCGTCGCAAGGCGTGATCAATGCCTGGTGGCTGCAAGGTATGCGCGGCGGTCACAAGAACACCTACGACAGCATCAAGGCGTTCTCGGAAACCGATTTTACGGAGGACTTGAAAAAGTTCGACGTGCCGACCTTGATCATTCACGGTGACGACGATCAAATTGTTCCCATCGATGCAGCGGGCCGGGCATCGGCGAAGCTGATCAAGAACAGCAAGCTGATTGTTTATGAAGGTGCGCCCCACGGGATTACCGATACCCATAAGGAAAGGTTGAATACTGACCTTTTGGCGTTCGTGCAGTCTTGATAAGGACACGGCCGAACAGGCGCGTCGGACCTTCGGCGCGCTGCCAGTGTATCTGTCCGCCTGAGTATTGACTGAGGGGCAGGGTACGCCTATACAGGTGCCCAATTCACAGTTCAGTCAACGCAGGTAACGTAAATGAGCGAAGAGATTGATATTCCTGAACCCGAGCATGACCATCTGCTCGATCATGAATTCCACGATCAAGAGCCATGGGTTGAAGAAGATGCCCAAGGCATTTTAGACGATGAAGACGAAGAACTTTATGACCTGGACGATCTGGATTCGATTGATCAAGAGGAATGAATTATCAGGTTCAACCCGGCCGTAGTGACTGTTCTTTCAATCACGTGAAAGAACCCACAGCACCAAAGCTGTCTCGCTGATCAACGCGCCCAGCAGACTCACTGCCATCCAGCCCCAGAGCGCATAAACCTGGGTCGCAGCTGCCGCCCCCAGCGCGCTGCCGACCGAGTAGAAGCACATGTAGGCACCGACCATGCGACTTTGGGCGTCGGCTCGAGCAGCAAAAATCAGGCTCTGGTGGGTAAGGACGGGAGATCTTTCCGGTTGTGGTCAGCATGAGACAGTGGGGCGAGCGTTTCCTGTTCGGGCCGCAGGAGGCGCGTTCGGTGCTGTTGGACAACGAGTCCGGACAGCCTTTGATGGCGATCGATGTCCGCTCATCAAGCGGTCAAAAACTTGGGCCCTCTGAATGCCACAGGGTGAGATTTGTTGATGGCGAGTTCTGAATTGATCAAATACCGGCGTACGCGAAGTGGTTGCAAGTGGCCTGAGTTACGCACTTTTTTGGTTTTAACCGGGTTTCGCAACCTGGCTGCCACCGTAGAAGAATAAATAATGATTATTGAGTGTACTCTTCATCTGCTCCGACAATCGCAATCTGCTGCGAAAGTATTAGTTTATCTACGCCGACAATTTTTAATCAGCTTGATTATCATCCAGAACAGTCGCTTTGTCAGGTAATCAAATCGCCATTGTTCGCGTTATCTCATTGTTCTCGGTGCGGTTGTGAACGTAGAGATGACGAACTGGCCGACCAGGCTTTCGTCACCTGGTACCACGCTTTTGCTCGCACATATCGCATATTGACAGTCAACTAACTGGGGCCCTACCATGTTGCCTCGTCGGATTTTATGCGCTTGCGGTTAGTCTGGCATATTCGCGTGTTGGCAAATAAAACGAAAAAAAGCGGTATTCCTTGTGCTGCGTATTGTACTTGCCACAGCAGTGGCTTACATCTCAAAGATTTGATACCCGATGACGTAGTGGATTATGGCGCAGGCACAGTATGTAGAGGCCTGTAGCTAGTCCGCAGGTGTCCCTGTATCAGCTGAACACGAGGAATGAAGATTGAAAAAGCTGCTTGTCCTGCTGGCCCTGCTTTCACCCTTTACTGCAATTGCGGGTGAACCGGACCACTTTGCCGTTTGCGATAAAATCAGGTCAGATGTCACGCGCGACTACGATGTATACAATTTGGTGCTGGTGGATAAGGGCAGTTCATATGCAGCAAATGAAGAGCTTGTGCTCTGTGTGTATGATGGTACTGTTCGGAAATTTCACGGTGAGAGCGCTGTAAGAGTAATGGCTACGCTGGATATCGCCAGTAATAAGCTAAATGTCTTGCTCTGATATTGATATTGCTTGGGTGGAAGGGGTCAATGGGGCTTAGGCCGTTCAGGTGGACTGATTGAGTTGGCTGCTCTGTTTGAGAATGCAATGAAAAAAATTCTGCTCGCCCTCGTATTGCTTATGCCGTTTAGTGTACTGGCAGAGAGTTTTCAGATTGAAGAATCAGAAGAATATGCTGATAAGACGACCCGGGATATTTGTACTGACTTAATGCCGGATATTGCAAAAAAAACTATCGTGTAAAAGGTTTGGAGTTGCAGTCGTTCGACAATCCATATAAAAATAAAACAACTTTGACTTGTACCTATAGAGCAGTTACTCATGATTTGCATTCTGGCGAGCTGAGTCGTGATCGGGTTGTGACTGTTTTGGCCTTTCTTGATGTTGGTACAAGTGAAGTGTCGGTCCAGGTAAGCGCGTTCTAGTTGTACATTTTCAGGAGCCCGTGCGCAATTCCGGAAAGTTGGGGCTGCTCACGATGCAGGAGTTACGAGCCGGTCTGCGGATTCAAGCGTGACTAAAAAGCCCGACCATCGAGTCTAATGCTGTTCACTTAAGCTGGGTCACATACTTGTGGCGAGGGGGCTTGCCCCCGCTGGGTCGCGAAGCGGCCCCAAAACCTGCCATCAGGGCGTATCAGGTACACCACGTATAATGGTTTTGCGACTGCTTCGCAGCCGAACGGGGCGGTGCGGCGGTCCGACAAGCCCCCTCGCCACAAAGTGTGCTACCCGCTTAAGTGGCAGCATTACGACCATCGAGTCGGGCTTTTTTGACTTTAATCCAGGGCCTCATAACTTATGAGGCCCCTGATCGCCGACGCCTCGTACTACCTGACCGCCACGGACACCGTCGCCGGGGTCGACACCGCGGTCTTGGTATCAATGGCTTGATAGGTAAAGGTCGCGGTGAACGGCGTGGTCACAGTGGCAGGACGCGTATAGACCACGCGCAATCCGTCGGTGCTGACCGTGCCAGCGCCGGCGGCCGGTTGTGTCAACCCCACCACTTTAAGCGGCACATTACCGTCAGGATCGCTGTCGTTGGCCAGGACGTTGATGGTCAACGGCTGGAGGACGGCGCTGGTGGCGCTGTCGGGATTGGCGACCGGTTTTTTGTTGTCGGTCTGGCCGGTGCGGAATGTTGGCAGCGCAGCTGAGCTCACGTAGGTGACGCCGTCCCAGCCGGGCAGGGGAGCTGGCATCAACTGGAACTGGCCCGGGTTCTCCAGGTCCCAGCGCAGCAGCATCGAGGTGTCTTCGTGCTGGGTATTGTGGCAGTGCTCCATGTAGGTCCCGGCGAATTCGCGGAAGCGCACGGCAATTTCCACTTCCACCGAACTTTCCTGCTCTCCACCGACGCGAAAGACGTCTTTGCGCGCCCATTTTTCCCATTCCGGTGGCGCCTTGCCGTCGCGGTTAAGCACGATGCCTTCTTCGAAATGCACGTGCACCGGATGGCTCCAGCCTTCGCCGCCATTAATGATTTTCCACACTTCCAGGGTGCCGTCGCCGCTGAAGCCGGCATTGGTCGGTCCGGTTGACAGTTGGGGGGCCGCGCTGAGGCGCCGGGCATCAAATCTGCTGCCAACACTGCCGTCGGTCTTGATGGTCCAGGGTTCTTCGTCGGTGCCGTCGGAACGGCCGAAAATGAACTCGCGATGCCGTGCTGCTTTGAGTTTGGCCTGCATTGTCGCATCGTCACGATCGAGGTGCAGAGGGATCATTTTCATGCCGGCCGGTTTGTCCGGTTTGGCGGGTTCATAGTCGGCGGGGTTCATGGCCACGTCCTGGCCGGAATAAGGCTGGACCACCATCTGCATGAATCTGCCCACCACCGGGTCGCCGCCGTCCCATTGCAGCCCTTTACTTCCCAGCTTGAGCACGGCTTTGTACCTACCGGCCAGCACGTCGGCCAGGCTAGGCGGTGCAATCTCCGGACCCTTGCCGGTCTGGTGCGCCGCCAGGTTGACGAAGTACAGCTTGTCGCCGGTCTTGATGCCGTGTTTGGCAAAGTTGACGATGATGTCGTAACGCTCGGCGATCGCTTGCGTCGGCAGGACGGCGTTGTGTTCCTGCAGGTCGCCGTCGGCGTCCAGGTCCATGCTGCCGTCGAACGGCACGGCGTGTTCCATGATGTTGCCATCGTTGCCGATCATGTGGATTGGCACGCGGGTGTAAGACACGCCGGAACCAGCCGGGCCGGGGAGTTCGCCACCGGTGCCGGCGATTTCACGCACCAGCGCGATCTTGAAGTAGCGCGAGACCGAACCGTTGAGGAGGCGGAAACGATAGCTGCGCGCGCGCACTTTCAAGGTCGGCTGGTACTGCCAGTTGACCAGGATCTGATCGCCGAGGAAGCCGTCGTTGTTGAATGGGTTAAACCACAGTTGGCCGTTCTTGTCCCAGGCCTTGTCGGCGATCATCAGGTTGACGTCATAGTCGCGGTTGCCCCAGGGCAGCGCCGAACCGCTGGGCAGGCGCAGGTTGACACCGTCTTGCAGCGCTTCATTACCACGGTCCAGGGCGCTGTAGTAGTTCATCATCGCCGCGTTGCCCTTGTAGACGTTCTGTGCGGTGAAATCGAGCATGTGGTCGTGGAACCAGAGGGTGCTCATGGTTTCGCGCCAGTCGCCACGGATCTTGATGCTGCCGTTGTTGCAGGTCTTGAGGCCCGGAGTTGCGTCGTTGACGAACAGGGTTTCGCCCGGGTTGCAGGGGAACGCTGCGCGCGGATCCTGAGCGGTAGTGTTGATGGTGTCGTAACCGGCCAAAGGTAGCGGCCAGCGATAGTCGTAGTACTGCCCCGGAAAGAAAAACGCATTGGTATAGCCGTCGCTTTCGGCGGGGGAGTGGCCGTTGTGTTGGTGGGTACTGATGGTATGCAGGCCGAAACCCATGTTGGCCGCGGGGTCGATCGGCAAGGCGTTGTAGTGCCGCATCAGCACCGGTTGGCCGTGACGCACCATCAAAAGTTTTGGCGGAAAGGTACCGTCAAAGGTCCAAAGCGCCTTGTGGTTCTGAATCGGCATTTTGGGGTGAAAACGGGTGTCGATGCCTTTGGTCGTGGCCGTGATGATCGGAGTGTCCGAGGTCTGGTTGTAGAGCCCGCCAGGACCGAACTCACCGACGGCGTAGTTGTGCATTTGCTTGCGGTCGCGCATGCCGCCGTTGATTCTGGCGCCCGCTTGCGCGGTTTTGAAGGCGACCTGGGGGTAGAACTCGTTCCATCGTTGATGGGACCAGCCCTTTCCAGGTGGACGCCCCTCGGCCGACGAACCGACCGGGCGGCGGTTGAGGAAGGCTTCGATCGGCGCTTTCCAGGGGTTGCGGTCGAGCACATTGGAATACTGCGAGGGAAACGGATACAGCCCCGGCTGACGCATGAAGGCTTCCAGTGCCGCGCTTGAAGGGCCGCTGCGAGCGATGCTGTTGGGGTCTTGCGTAGGCGCCGGGCCGGCGAGGGGCACAGGGAACGTCAGTGGCGGTGCGGGTAGGGTCGGGTCGAGTTTTTCCGTGCCGAATTCTTCGAACAGCAGCAATTGCTGGGTGTATGGCAGGGCCCCGAACAATGGGCTGGGCTTGCCGTTGGTAGGGATCTTGAATGAAGTCTGCAGACTTGGCGGCAACACGTTTTCAGCAGTCGGGGTCTTGCGGTCGCCCCACATGCCGTTGGGCAGGGCCATGGAGCCCTGGTTGGTTCTCGGCATGGTCTTCAGGGCTTCCAAGGCCGCAGCCGGGTCGGCGGGCGGGTTGTAGAAGGCCGAAGGGTCCGTTGGTGGTGGCTGGCTGACATCGTCGAGCGGCGCAGCGTCGGCGGTGGTCAGGGTCAGGAGCATCGCATAGGGCAGGCTTGACCTGCGTAGCAAATAGATGGAATTGCATGGTGGAGTCGCGCGTTTCATTTTTTACACCCCTCGCCTGAGGCCACGCTGTCTCCATGGCCGGAACGACAGCTGTTACAGGGGGAGGGTGCAATTAATAAGCCATTACCGTAGGGCGAGCGAAAAGCTCAAATTAACTAACGGGTGATTTATGGGTGTTACATGCGCGGACACACCACAGGTGGGGGAAATTCCTCTAATCTGGTGAAAAGCGCCCGGTTTTGGTGGGTGTAGCTCCCCATTTATGGAGGGGTGGCTAGCGCGGCCCACCGTTCGACAGCTACCTGATTTGTCGATTGGCCTGCAACCCAAGGGCCTCAAAATCTCTGAGGCCCTCGTCTGCATCGTGCTGGGTGTTGTGGCAGTGCTCCATGTAGGTCCCGGCAAATTCGCGGAAGCGGATGGCAATCTCCACGTCCATCGTACTGTCGATGCCTTCACCGATGCGATAGACGTCCTTGCGTGCCCATTTTTCCCATTCCGGCGGCGCCTTGCCATCGCGGTTGAGCACGATGCCCTCTTCGAAATGCACGTGCACCGGATGGTTCCAGCCGTCGCCGCCGTTCCTGATTTTCCACACTTCCAGGGTACCGTCGCCGGAGAATCCGGCAGCGGTCGGGCCGTTGGCCAACTGCGGGGCGGCGCTAAGCCGGCGGGGGTCCATGCGTGTGCAGATTCCTGGTCATAACTGCGACCAACATCGCGAACAATTGCAGTCTTCGATGGTACACAACTACTGTGCTTTCGATGACCGAAGTCAACAGGTTCTTTCTAACAATGGAAGTAGCTATGGAAGCGAAAATTTGCTGGTGAAACATCTTTGGAGATACCCACGATACTGTTTTAAACGCTGGCTCTTGTGCCACATCTGGAGTTATTAGTGCCCGAAGATGAGAGAGTAAGTTGCGCCATCGGTCGGTTCCAGTGTGTTGGTTTTATGGCTCAATCAGGAAACGATTCAGCCCCGTAGCTCCGCAGGTTTCAGCCTGTCAGACAAGGCTGCGCAGGCGCGTGGGCAAAGTGCCGCCTGTCGGTCGTGCTGCCCAAAAAATGAACGATTGGGATATGCTGGGCTCCTATTTTCCAGCAGACGAATCTGAACTTCGAGTCTTCGCGCTGCACTCCCTAGTAAAAAATGGACGTTGACCTCATTTGCATTGAATGGAATGCACGTGGGGATTTTTTTACCTGAAAATCTGGAGCGAATATATGAACTCATCCCTTGGCTCGCTGGGCGAGTCGCACTCTCTTGTAATTTAAAATAATCGAATTGCTTTAATTGATGTGAGCTTGATATTTCAAGTGCGTCCAACAAATTCGCACATTTGAAATCTGATCAGCTTTGCACTGCTACATAATGTGGAGATGTAATCGTGGATATTAATACAATGATCGGCCTGCTGGGCCAGAAAGAATCCATGGAGTTTTTGCGTTTAGGTGTGGTGTATGTCCACCTGTTGGCTTGTTGCGTAGCGATTGGCCTGGTGTTCGCCAGCGATGCGGCAATGGTCAAGGATTTGTTTAAAGGTCGCGTGTCGGCGGGGCACGATAACGAACACATGGCCAGTCTTCAGAAGTCTGTGGCCAACGCGTTGTTTTTTTTGTGGGTCACCGGTGCTGCGGTCATCGGCATTGATTACCTTGAAAAGGGAATGACCTATTTTGCCAACCCCAAACTTCAAGCCAAAGTCATTATTGTTTTGTTGCTGACATTCAACGGGATGTTGTTGCACCGCTTTGTACTGCCTGCAATGCTCAAGGCCGGGTCGCTTCTTGACCTCCAGGTCGGCGTGCGAATGTTTGCCCTGTTCGCTGGTGCACTGTCGGGTGTGTCCTGGTTGTATGCCGCGATGCTCGGTGTCGGTCGACCGCTGGCCTGGAAATATTCGCTCACCGAACTGCTGATGGCCTATCCGGTGTTGATCATCCTCGGCTTTACGATGATGGTGGCGCTGACTCAGTGGGCACGTAAACGCAACGCGGCAGCATCGGCCCAGGAAACTCCGTGGCTGTTTGCAGGAATCCTTGCACGATGAGCTGACGACATTCAGGGTGACGAGTGAAATCGCCTGAATCTGTCAAACAAAACCCCTCTCTGTGAGGGGTTTTTTGTTGGGAGGCAAAACATGCAGGCGCGGGGCACGGCGGATGAGCACAAAGCGGCCTACGCTATTTACCTGACAGCGATTCTCTCTTCGTCAGGCTCCATCACATTGATGTGAAGCAGGCCGTGCAGCCAGGGGCCACTCTCCTATGAGCCATTCAGATGCTTTACCGCCGGCCCCGGAACCGGGCCGGATTGCACATCGGGACTCGAGCAGGCGTCCGAAGGGCTGGATGCACTGGCTTCCCGGGCTTGTAACGTTGCGCGGATACCAACCGGGCTGGCTGCGTCACGACATCATGGCTGGACTTGTGCTGACCACCATGCTGGTCCCCGTTGGCATTGCCTATGCCGTGGCATCGGGTGTGCCGGGTATTTACGGGCTCTACGCGACCATTGTTCCGCTGCTGGCTTATGCCTTGTTCGGCCCCAGCCGGATCATGGTGCTGGGGCCGGACTCCTCGCTAGCCGCGGTTATTCTTGCCGTGGTCCTGCCACTGTCGGGCGGCGACCCGCACCGGGCCATTGCCCTGGCGTCCATGATGGCGCTGGTGTCAGGGGCCGTGTGTATCCTGGCTGGCATCATGCGTCTGGGCTTCATTACGGAGCTGCTGTCCAAACCGATTCGCTATGGGTATATGAACGGGATCGCCGTTACCGTGTTGATCAGTCAGATGCCGAAGTTTTTCGGTTTTTCAATCGAGTCCACCGGCCCGCTGAGAAACATATGGGCCATTGTCACCGCAGTGCTGGAGGGCAAGACCAACTGGGTCACCTTCATGGTGGGTGCAGCCACTTTGGCGGTGATCATTTTGCTCAAGGGCAACAAGCGTTTGCCCGGAATCTTGATCGCGGTCGCCGGTGCGACCGTGGTCGTGGGTGTGCTGGACCTGGGGGCGAGCGCGGGGGTGTCGGTCCTTGGTGCGCTTCCCCAAGGTTTGCCTGCATTCGCCATTCCCTGGATCACTCGTGAGGATATCGTTCCGGTGCTCATCGGCGGCTTTGCCGTCGCCCTCGTCTCGTTCGCTGATACCAGCGTTCTCTCGCGTGTCTATGTGGCGCGGACCCGCACTTATGTCGACCCCAACCAGGAGATGGTCGGGCTCGGTGTCGCCAATCTCGCCGCCGGTTTTTTCCAGGGTTTTCCAATCAGCAGCAGTTCCTCGCGTACCCCGGTGGCGGAGGCCGCAGGTGCCAAGACCCAACTGACCGGTGTTGTCGGCGCGTTGGCGGTCACCTTGCTGCTGATGGTGGGGCCAAACCTGTTGCAGCATTTACCCACCAGCGCCCTGGCGGCGGTGGTCATCGCATCGGCCATCGGCCTGATTGAAGTCGCTGACCTGCGACGCATCTATCGCATGCAGCGCTGGGAGTTCTGGTTGTCGATCGTCTGCACCATCGGGGTCGCGGTGTTTGGCGCGATCGAGGGAATCGGTCTGGCCATCGTGATTGCCGTCATCGAGTTTCTTTGGGGTAGTTGGCGACCCTATTCTGCGGTGCTGGGGCGCGCCGATGGGGTCAAGGGTTATCACGACATTCAGCGTTATCCCGACGCACTCCGGGTACCCGGGCTGGTGCTGTTCCGCTGGGACGCCCCTTTGTTCTTCGCCAATGCCGAGGCTTTCCATGACCGGGTGCTGGATGCAGTGGCCGCATCACCAACACCGGTGCGCTGGCTGGTCGTCGCCGCAGAGCCGGTCACCAACGTCGACGTGACTTCCGCCGACATGCTGGCTGATCTTGATGAGACCTTGCACGCAGCGGGCATAAAGTTGCGCGTGGCCGAGATGAAAGACCCGGTCAAGGACAAGCTCAAGCAATTCGGGCTGTTCGCCAGACTAGGCGAGGCCGCGTTCTTCCCGACCATTGGTGATGCGGTCGACAGCTATCTGGCGACTCATCCGGTGGACTGGATGAGGCAGCAGGGCGACTATCATTGATGGGCGTCGGATTCTTCGGCAGTCGAATCCGACCATTCGCTCCAGCAATATTCGTTTACCGTCATCTATCAATATTTGATGTCCCTCGCGGTGCGGCGGGTATCCTGCTTGGTACTGCGCTTTTCCTGGCGGCAGTCAACATTGCTCTTGTCGCTGCTCTTTCTGCAGTCATCCTTGGTTTGCCGGGCGGTGGAACGACCTTCCTGCCTGGTATCGCGCGCTTCGCGCCGCTGTTCGCCTTGCTCGGTCGCCTGTGCCGGTACTGCCAGCACCTGTAAGCCAGTTGCGATAAGCAGTGTCGCCAGGGTCATCAGGTAGTGCTTGCGAATCATGATATTCCTCCAATACAACCCAAAAAACACTTCGTGGCAGATGAATCCTGACAATAGGACCACATAGGCCGTCCTGCAAGGGCTGTCGCGCGTCAAGCAGCCGAGAGGACGCGACCGGCCAGGGACGCGTCGAAATATTACGGATAAATGGGGCGGTTATTCGCCAAACAGCAGTTTGGTGTATTTGCTGGAAATGCCTCCGGTGCGCTGGCCATCCGCGCCATAGTAGCGATCTTCACGGCATAGCCGCTCCTTCACGTCGCAGAAGATACCGTTGGCAAAAGTAAACTCAGTCAGATCAACTGACTGCATCGAAAACAGCTTGTTCGAGGCGGCTTTCTCACCTAGATATTTGGCTGTGAGCTCGCGAGAGATCCCCTGGTCATTGGCGCATACATAACGGTCGCAAAGCACCCCCGGTGCTGGCGACTTATTGTCGGCTGCTTGCCTGGCGTGAGCAGTGGGCATTACGGTCATGGCCAACAGCAGGGATAGAGAAAACGAAAGGTGCAATTTATTCATAAGCTGGTTAAGCCTCCTGGTCGGTCAGCATCTTCCATCTGGTGAGGGCATTGAGACGGCTTCGACTTCAAGTCGACCTTTTTCAGTTGGAGCCCGGACTTCGTACCGATCGGAAATCCAGAGGGGAGAGGGGCGGCGGCTGTTGCCGCCATCTGAAAGGTGCCTGACTTAGTGGCTGGATCGCTTTTTTAGTTCCGGTGCCGCGCAGGTCCGTTCATGCAAGGGTTGTGATGAGGGTCAGGAATTCGCTTCTATATATAGAAGAAGGGAATCGGTCTTTTTCGCGGTTTTTGAGGTTATTGATAGAAAATCCAAATCAACCCTTGACGGCAGATTCTGGAAGCCTATAATTCGCCCCACTTCCGGCGCAGTCGAAACGGAAAACTCCTTGGTAAACAATGAGTTGCGCAGTTTTCGGCAGCAGGTTGCTTCAGTTCATCGAAGCCGAAAGGGAGTTGAAAATGAGGTGTTGACAGCAGCGTGTAACGCTGTAGAATTCGCCTCCCGCTGACGAGAGATCGAAAGCGCAAGTGGTTGAAGTTGTTAAGGATTCCTTGAAAACTTCTGAAAATAATC
>NZ_LMLH01000002.1 GCF_001421885.1 Pseudomonas sp. Leaf48 | reverse complement strand
CTTGACGACCATAGAGCATTGGAACCACCTGATCCCATCCCGAACTCAGCAGTGAAACGATGCATCGCCGATGGTAGTGTGGGGTTTCCCCATGTGAGAGTAGGTCATCGTCAAGATTAAATTCCGAAACCCCTATCTGCGTATGCAGGTAGGGGTTTTGTCTTTGTGGTGCTTTTCCCTGTAGGAGCGAGCACGCTCGCGAAGAGCGCCAGGACACCACGGGGGGCCAGACAGACTGCGTCATCGTTGACGTTCTTCGCGAGCATGCTCGCTCCTACATCTATGGTTACCCCATATCACCCCCCCGGCACCGGGCAACTCATATCGCCTTCCTGGCACTTGAGGTAGTTCTTGAAAGTCTGCACCCGCGCCTTGGTCAACTCCGTAATGCAGTTGCTGTAGATCAGCGGATACACACTCCCTCCCTCCACACCCGACGCCGCGAACTTGCACTCGGCATCGCGCATCGCAACCCACGCCCGCTGCGCCCCCACCAGCAGTTGCTTGCTGTCGGGGTTGCCTTTGAGTCGCGCAGTGATCTGCTGATACAGCGCATTCAACTCCTTGTCGGCCGCCGCATGCTGCTGCGCCGCGCACTGGTTCATCGTCGCCTGGTCGCTGGCGTTGTCGCAGTCCAAGGCAAAGGCCATGGGGCTGAACAACAGGGGCGCCACTACCGCAAAAAAGCGTGAGTACATGGGGATTGGCTCGCTGTGACAGGTAAAGTTGAGGGCAGTGTAGCGAAGGGCGAGCAGATTGCAGTGTCGACAGACTCGTCCATCACCCGAACTTATCGCCGGAAAATCGGCCGAATATTTCAGGCATGGTTGATTGCCAATCCCGACTGTTACAACCTCAGGGTTGGTCTTATGGTCTTACTGACCTACTGTTCAGTACAGGAGGTGACTTATGAACCCAGCATCTGATCGCATCGAAAGGAAAATCCTGCTCAACGCCAAGCGTTCTCAGGTCTGGCGTGTACTGGCCAATGCCGAAGTGTTCGGGCAATGGTTTGGTGTCGCTCTGGAGGGCAAGCGCTTTGTTGCGGGTGAATGGACCCAGGGGCAGATCACCTATCCCGGTTATGAGCATTTACGCTGGAACGTACTGGTGGAGCGGGTCGAGCCAGAGCGGCTGTTTTCGTTTCGCTGGCATCCCTATGCGGTAGAGCCGGAAGTCGATTATTCCCAGGAACCCACGACCCTGGTGAAGTTTGAGCTCGAAGACATGGATGAAGGCACCTTGCTCAAGGTGACCGAATCGGGTTTCGACCACATTCCCCAACATCGTCGTCTGAAAGCGTTCCGCATGGACAGCCGTGGTTGGGAAGAGCAGATGAACAATATCGAGCAGTTTTTGCTCGAATTCGCCAAATCCCACGAGCATCAAGGTGGCTGATGGCGACCTGTTCACCCCTGTGTTGGGGCGCGAGCACAAGGCCGCCTGCCCTGTCGCTGAATTCGTGGCTTTCAGGTTGGTTGCTTGTGGCATCTAAGGGTTTTCGGAAGGTGGCTTATAGCGAATGTCTTACACGCAGTGGTAGCGATCTCGTCTGTTGTAGATTGGATCCTATGCGTATTCTGGCCTCACCCACTGAAGCACAGGATGTGCTCAGGATCATGGAGGATCGGCCATAGGCAAGGAATGCCACGACAAGGAGTCGTCATGGTCTTGGAAAAACCCGCTTCGGCGGGTTTTTTTGTTCTGTCGATACATGCCCTTGGGGGAGCTTGCCTGCAAGTCATGATTGACTCATTGTCGATCGAGTTTCGCCGCTGCCCGCTCGGTAATTTCCGTACGCAATTTCAATGAGCTGGCAGCCCGCTGACGCGCTTCCTCCAGCACGCCGACCGGCGCCGTTTCCGGGGAACCCGCAGCAAACGGTGGAGCCGGGGCGTATTCCAGTTGTAACTGGATCAGTTCGGCAGTGTGCTGGTCGAACAATTCCGCCGCCAGGGTCAGGGCAAAATCGATGCCGGCAGTAATGCCGCCACCGGTCAACAGATTGCCGTCGCGCACCACCCGATCCTGCACCGCGATCGCCCCCAACGGCGCGAGTAGTTGGTGATAGGCCCAGTGGGTAGTGGCGCGCTTGCCCTTGAGCAACCCCGCGGCGCCGAGTACTAGCGAGCCGGTGCAAACCGAGGTGATGTAGCGGGCGTGGGCGGCCTGGGCCCTGATGAAATCCAGGGTTTCGTCATCTTCCATCAATGGCCCGACACCGCTGCCACCGGGGATGCAGATCACGTCCAGCGCCGGGCATTGGTCATAGGTGGTCGTCGGTTTCAGCAGCAGGCCGGTGCTGGCGGTGACCGGCAGCAGATCCTTCCAGATCAGGTGCACCTTCACATTCGGTAGCGAAGCCAGCACATCGTAAGGGCCGGTCAGGTCCAGTTGCTGAACTTGGGGGAACAACAGAAAACCGATCTGCAAGGTCATGGCTCTTTTCTCTTGAAGTGGGTGGACGGTTTGACTTTAGGCTCGTAGGCTTTGGCGTATACGCCAATATCCCCACGAATCACGCCAAATGCCCAAGAACATTCACGTACTCGCCTTCGCCAATGTGCAGTTGCTCGACGTCACGGGGCCATTGCAGGTATTTGCCTCGGCCAACGACATTGCCCGCCAGCAAGGGCTGCCGCAGCCCTATGTGCCATCGGTAATTGCCAGTGGCGGCGGGGCGGTGCTGTCGTCGGCGGGCCTGGGAATGCTGGCGCAGCCGTTGCCCGAACATGGCAGCGATACCCTGATCATCGCCGGAGGCTGGGGTGTCTACGCAGCAGCGGACGATGCGTCGCTGGTGGCATGGGTGCGTAAACATGCCGGTGATTGCCGACGGGTAGCCTCCGTGTGCACCGGGGCGTTTCTGCTGGCAGCCAGCGGCTGGCTCGATGGCCGGCGCGTCGTGACCCACTGGACCCGCTGCGAGCAACTGGCACAGCAGCACCCGCGATTGCAGGTCGAGCCCAATCCCATTTTCATCAACGACGGCCCGGTCTGGACCTCCGCCGGAGTCACGGCGGGTATCGACCTGGCACTGGCCATGGTCGAAGAAGACCTTGGGCGCAATATGGCCCTGGAAGTCGCCCGGCAACTGGTGGTGTTTCTGAAGCGCCCGGGCGGGCAATCGCAATTCAGCGTCACTCTGTCGTTGCAGCAAAAAGGCAAGCGTTTCGACGAACTTCATCTCTGGATCAGTGAAAATCTCAACAAGGACCTGGGCATTGCAACCCTGGCCCAGCAGGCCGGAATGAGCGAGCGCAGCTTCGTGCGCCACTACCGCGCCGATACCGGCCAGACCCCGGCCCGGGCCATCGAACTGATTCGCGTCGAAACCGCGCGGCGTTTGCTCAGCGACACTGGCGTGCCGATCAAACGCCTGGCCCTGCAATGCGGTTTCGGCAGCGAAGAAACCCTGCGCCGCAGTTTCCTGCGCGCCATGGGCGTGACACCGCAGGCCTATCGCGAGCGGTTTTCCGTCAGCGCTGCAGTAGATCCAGTAATGCTGTGAGCTTCGCATCAGTCCGGCTCGGACTGTTACTGGAACCGCTCGGAACGGCGGCCTTAGACCGATGCAGTTACCTCGACTTCGGCCACCTGATTGAAGTACTTCGCCCGATCCGGTGTAAACGTCACCACCATCCCCGTGCGCGAACAGGTCAGTGCCCGTTCCTGGCTCAGGTCAACATCCAGATCTTCCCCGCGCAAGCCTTGCCATTGGGCGAGGTACTTGAGGGAACCGTATTTTTCGAGTTTTTTCAGGCTGCGGCTGACGCCACCTTTCCAGCCCAGCACCGGCAGTTCGCCGGCGAGGCATTGGCGGGCTAGATCCGGGAAGCGGGCGGCGCGCTGGCGGCCGACTTCCCAGCATTTGATCAGGCCCTTGTCGTGGTCGTCCCACAGTTGCTCGCGGTTTAAACCGGAGCGAAGCGGGGTGTCGATGCTGCGATGGATTCGTTGGGTCATTCTGGTTCCTTGAATTCGGGTGTTGTTGGACAGCTCCGCTGTACCCGTTGAGCTTTGATGTTAGGTGGGGAACCTGCGACTGACAACCGGGTATTTACGGCTATTCAGCGACGGTTTTGTTTAAAATGGGCAGGGCTGTAATCTGTGGATTGGTGGTACCCGGATTGACTACGCGCTCACGGCTGCCAGAAGCTTTTCTCGCCGCTCAACTTGCGATCCAGAAAACACGCCGCGCTGATCAACGCCAGATGCGTCAGGGCTTGCGGTGTGTTGCCCATGTGCCGGGCGTGGCTGTCGAATTCTTCGGCGTACAACCCCAGCGGGTTGGCGTAGCGCAGCAGTTGTTCGAACTCCAGATGGGCCTTGTCGATCTGGCCGGCGCGGGCCAGGCATTCGACGTACCAGAATGAACAGGCGGCGAAGGCGCCTTCGGTGCCGGGCAGGCCGTCGATCTGGCTGTCGTCGTTGCGGTAGCGATAGATCATGCCGTCACGCACCAGGCTTTTTTCGATGGCATCGAGGGTCGCCAGCCAGCGCGGGTCGCGGGCGCTGACGAAACGCACCAGCGGCATCAGGAGCATCGAGCCATCCAGACCGGCGCCACCGATATGCTGGACGAAATGCCCGCGTTCTTCGTTCCAGAAGTTTTCCCAGATGTCGGCGTGGATCGCCTGGCGGGTCTGGTCCCAACGAGCGAACGGCGCGGGCAACGAGCGTTTGGATGCCAGACGAATGGCCCGGTCCAGTGCCACCCAGCACATCAGCCGCGAATGCAGGAAATGGTACTGTTCGCCGCGCATCTCCCAGATGCCGACGTCCTTCTGCTCCCAGCTTTCGCAGACTTGATCGATGACCTCCATGGTATGTTTCCAGCCTTCGTGGGAGATGGCTTCGCCGTATTTGTTGACCAGGTAAATCGCGTCCATCAATTCGCCAAAGATGTCGAGCTGGACCTGTTCGTAGGCCTGATTGCCGATGCGCACCGGTTTTGCCCCGCCGTGGCCGGACAGATGCGCGAGTTCGATCTCCGGCAGCTCCTGACGACCATCGATGGCATACAAAATGTTGAGTTTCTTCGTCCTGCCCTGGCAATCGCTGACCCGCCCACGCAGCCAGCGCATGTATGCGTTGGCCTCTTCGACCAAGCCCAGGCGCATGAAGGCGTACACGGTGAAGGATGCGTCGCGGATCCAGGTGAAGCGGTAGTCCCAGTTGCGCTCTCCACCGGGGGATTCCGGCAGGCCGAAGGTGGCGGCGGCGAGGATGGCCCCGTGTTTGCGCGAGGTCAGCAGCTTCAAGGCCAACGCCGAACGGTTGACCATTTCCCGCCAGCGGCCGCGATAGCTGGACTGGCCGATCCAGTCGCGCCAAAACTTCAGCGTGCGCGCAAGGCACAGTTCGGCAGCGCCTTCCTTGAAGCGTGGATCGTCGATGGCGCCGAGCAGGAATTCACTCGTCTGGTTTTGTTCGAGGGTGAACTGGCCGAGCGCAACGTTTTCGTCGAGGCTCAACGCCTGATCCGACCACAGCCGCAGGGACGGCTGGCCGGCAGCCTCGAAGATCACATCTTTATTATCTATGCGCGCAAGGGTATGGGCACGGGCATAGTCATGGCGCACCGCGCAACGCAGGTGGAAGGTGGCGCGACCGCTGACCACGCGGATGCGGCGCATCAGCAGCGGCAAATTATCCTCGGTGTCGCCGATGGGCAGCAGGTCGGTGACTTCGACCACTGCCTGGTCACTGAGCCAGCGGGTTTGCAGTACGTTGGTGTCAGGCAGGTAGATCTGTTCGCGGCGGGCGTCGGGCAAATCCGGCGAGAGCTGGAAGATACCCGCGTCGGGGCTGTCTAGCAGCGAGCAGAAGATCGATGGGCTGTCGAATTCCGGCCAGCAGAAAAAGTCTACGCTGCCCTTGTCGTTCACCAGCGCCGCGCTGCGCATGTCGCCGATGATGCCGTGGGCGTCGATGGGGCTTTGTCGTTCGGGATGATGATCAGCCATTGCCGCGAAACTCCGGGAGCCGAATGCCTAATCAGCTGACTGGCCGGGGCGCTCGAGAGTTCATTTGGCGCAGTAGGGCGCGAGGCTTTCGGGCGGGCTCATGCCCGCGGTGTCATCCGGAGCAGGCCCGCGCCACAGGGATCTGCAAGACCCCTATGGTTGCGAGCCCGCTACAAAAAATTGGCGAATGTTGAAGGTTAAACCTTGCGAACCCGCAAACAGCGCCACAATGCGGCAACCATCAACCCGCTCACCAGTGCCCAGCCCCAGGCCTGCTGGTTGTGTAAACCTTCCTGGAACAGTTGCGGCGCAATGCCGGCCCCAATGATGAAAGTCAGCAGGGCGATCTCCCGGCGCGGCACGCTCACCGGTCGGCACAGGTAGACCAGCGCCGGGACGATGAATGCGGCGCTCGGGAAGCTGCGGTAGCGTGGGTCGAACACCAGTTCGAGCATCAGCACCGCGGCGGCGAAGCCTGCCGCTGCCACCAGCCAGCCGGCTCGACGCTCCAGGGCATTGAACCCACGCTCGCGCCAACCGCTGCGAGGGCTCAGCGCCAACGCAGCGTGGGCCAGCACCAGCAGGTTCAACCCCGTCAGCAACCCGACCCACAGCCATTCACTGGTGAACCGGGTGGTCACCTGTGCCAGGTCGCCCCAGACGCCAATCGAGCACGCCGCCAATGCGCCGAGCAGGGGCAGAATCAGAGCGGCACGGGTCGTGCGCACGCGGCCGCCGAGGACCAGCGTTGCAAGGAAGATCACACTGCCCACCACCAGCCACTGCGACCAGTACGGCACATTCGATACCGGCCCGGCCAGCACGCCCTTGTCCCGGCGGTCTGCATCGTATAGCCCCCAATAACCACCGACCGCACCTTCGCTGGCGCGTTTCCATGGCTGGTCGAAGGCTTCGATCAGGTTGTAGTGCCAGCCCTGCTGCTCGGCCATGGCGACAAAACCACGAATGAACTTCGCTTCATTGACCCGGCTCGGCACTGCGGTTTCGCGCTGACGACCCTCGCTGGGCCAGCCGGTTTCACCAATCATCACGTCTTTGGGCGCGAACTTGTTGCCGAACACCTGACGCACTTCAGCCACATGGTGCAGGGCGGCGTCGATGTTCGAAGGGTCATCTTCCCAGTACGGCAGCAAATGGATGGTCAGGAAGTCCACGGCCGAGGCGATTTCCGGGTGCCTGAGCCAGAACTCCCAGACGTCGGCATACGTGACAGGCTGTTTGACCTGACTCTTGACCTTGTTGATCAGCGCGGCCAATTGCGCGCCGGTCACTTCCTTGCGCAACAGGGTCTCGTTGCCGACGATCACCGAAGTCACCACATCGGTGTTGGCGTTGGCCGAAGCGATCAGCAGGTCGACCTCTTTGCCGGTGTCCACCGGATTGCTGTTGACCCAAGCGCCGATCATCAGCTTCAAGCCATGTTTTCGCGCCAGGTCGGGCAGGGCTTCGAGGCCGGTCATGGAGTAGGTGCGGATGCATTCGAAGCGGGTCGCCAGCAAGGCGAGGTCGGCATCCATGCGCTCGGGTCGCAACTTGAACGGCTGATCGAACGGCGACTGGTCCTTGTCGAACGGCGTATAGGACGCGCATTGCAGCTTGTGCGACGCGCTGGCGACGTCCGGCAGGACCAGCGGTTTACCGAGGCCGTACCAGAAGCCACCGAGGGCAAACAGCCCCAGTGCGCAGGCGAATAGATAAGCAAAAAAAGGGAAACGGGATTTCGCGGACATGGTCAGGCCGTGTGGGAGCAAAGCGGCGCATGTTACCTGCAATTTCCGCCCGGCTGGTGGCTCGCACGATTTTGACATGCAAAGTTCGGGCGGATTGCCCGGGGTGTGTGGCGGCTTTCAGGTTAATGGCTTTCTGATGTCGCTTCTCGATGCCTTGAGGTCGCTGGCAGAGCAGGTCCCCAAGGGCCTGAGGTTGATGATCGCAGTGTCAGTACTCCGCTGATGTCCGGTCGAGTTTGCAATGGGGCGTGATGGGGGCGCTGTGCACCACAACAAGGCTTTGAAGCGACTCGGCACCCGTCGAGCGCAGCACTTTCGGGGAAGTAACGATGAAGATGCGACGACTTTTAGGCGCAGGTGCCGCTCTGGTACTTGCGATTGGCTCCACATTCGCCAATGCCGAGAGCAAGACCCTGACCATCGGTTACGTTGATGGTTGGTCCGACAGCGTTGCGACCACCCATGTCGCGGCCGAGGTGATCAAGCAGAAGCTTGGTTACGACGTGAAACTTCAGGCGGTCGCCACCGGGATCATGTGGCAGGGCGTGGCCACGGGCAAACTCGACGCCATGCTGTCGGCGTGGCTGCCGGTGACCCACGGCGAATACTGGACCAAGAACAAGGACCAGGTCGTCGATTACGGGCCGAACTTCAAGGACGCAAAAATCGGCCTGATCGTGCCGGAGTACGTCAAGGCCAAGTCTGTCGCCGATCTGAAAACCGATGACAGCTTCAAGAATCGCATCGTCGGTATCGACGCCGGTTCAGGGGTGATGCTCAAGACCGAGCAGGCCATCAAGGATTACGAACTGACCGGTTATCAACTCAAGGCCAGTTCCGGCGCCGGCATGATTGCCGAACTGACCCGTGCCGAGAAGAAAAACGAATCCATCGCCGTCACCGGCTGGGTGCCGCACTGGATGTTCGCCAAATGGAAGCTGCGCTTCCTCGACGACCCGAAAGGCGTCTATGGCGCGGCTGAAACCGTCAACAGCATCGGCAGCAAGGAACTGGCAACCAAAGCACCGGAAGTCGCCAAGTTCCTGAAGAGCTTCCAGTGGGCGTCCAAGGATGAAATCGGCGAAGTCATGCTGGCGATCCAGGACGGTGCCAAGCCTGATGCCGCAGCGAAGGACTGGGTGGCCAAACACCCTGAGCGTGTGGCTGACTGGATCAAATAACCCTCAACCAACACCTGCTCGCTTCACCCTGTGGGAGCGGGCTTGCTCGCGAATACGATGTGTCAGTTGACCCGGTATTGACTGACACACCGCTTTCGCGAGCAAGCCCGCTCCCACAGTTGTTTGGGGACATGCTTGAAATTGGCGAGTACGTCATGTCGTTCTACTACTAAGGTCGTCTGGAACCTGGCTCGCAGCCGCATACAGTGGATATCGTTCCAACTTAATCTGTGCTGCGAGGATAAAAACAATGAACGACAGCATTTACCTCTCGATTCAAAACAGCCCGCGCTTCAAGGAGCTGGTTAGCAAGAGGGAACGATTCGCCTGGATTCTTTCGGCGATCATGCTAGGGCTTTACTCCGGATTCATCCTATTGATTGCCTACGGGCCGCATGTACTGGGGGCGAAGCTCAGCCCTGAGTCATCGATTACCTGGGGCATACCGATCGGTGTCGGGCTGATTGTTTCGGCTTTCATACTGACCGGTATCTACGTGCGACGCGCCAACGGCGAATTCGACGACCTGAACAATGCGATTCTCAAGGAGGCTCAGCAATGATCCGTCGTCTAATGGCTCTATTGAGCATCGCAGCCTTCGCACCGGGCGCCTGGGCGGCTGACGCCCTGACCGGCGCCGTGCAGAAGCAGCCGCTCAACATTTCCGCAATTCTGATGTTCGTCGCATTCGTTGGCGCGACCCTGTGCATCACTTACTGGGCGTCCAAGAAAAACAAGTCGGCCTCCGACTATTACGCGGCGGGCGGCAAGATCACCGGTTTCCAGAACGGTCTGGCGATTGCCGGTGACTACATGTCCGCAGCGTCTTTCCTGGGTATTTCCGCGCTGGTGTTCACCTCCGGCTACGACGGCCTGATCTACTCGATCGGCTTCCTGGTGGGCTGGCCGATCATCCTCTTCCTGATCGCCGAGCGCCTGCGTAACCTGGGTAAATACACCTTTGCCGACGTGGCGTCCTATCGCCTTGGGCAAACCCAGATCCGCTCGCTGTCCGCTTGCGGTTCGCTGGTGGTGGTGGCGTTCTACCTGATCGCGCAAATGGTTGGTGCCGGCAAGCTGATCCAGCTGCTGTTCGGTCTTGACTACCATGTTGCGGTGATCCTGGTCGGTATCCTGATGTGCATGTACGTACTGTTCGGCGGCATGCTGGCGACCACCTGGGTGCAGATCATCAAGGCTGTCCTGCTGCTGTCCGGCGCTTCCTTCATGGCGCTGATGGTGATGAAGCACGTCAACTTCGACTTCAACGCTCTGTTCTCCGAGGCGATCAAGGTTCACCCTAAAGGTGAAGCGATCATGAGCCCGGGCGGCCTGGTGAAAGATCCGATCTCGGCGTTCTCCTTAGGGCTTGCGCTGATGTTCGGTACCGCTGGCCTGCCGCACATCCTGATGCGCTTCTTCACCGTGAGTGATGCAAAAGAAGCTCGCAAGAGCGTGCTGTACGCAACCGGTTTCATCGGCTACTTCTACATCCTGACCTTCATCATCGGCTTCGGCGCGATCCTGCTGGTCAGCACCAACCCTGCGTTCAAGGATGCGGCTGGCGCGCTGTTGGGCGGCAACAACATGGCGGCGGTGCACCTGGCCGACGCGGTCGGTGGCAGTATCTTCCTGGGCTTCATCTCGGCGGTAGCGTTCGCGACCATCCTGGCAGTGGTTGCCGGTCTGACCCTGGCCGGTGCTTCAGCGGTGTCCCACGACCTGTACGCCAGCGTGATCAAGAAGGGCAAGGCCAACGAGAAAGATGAGATCCGCGTCTCGAAAATCACCACCATCGCCTTGGCGGTACTGGCGATCGGCCTGGGCATCCTGTTCGAAAGCCAGAACATCGCGTTCATGGTCGGCCTGGCGTTCTCCATCGCGGCGAGCTGCAACTTCCCGGTCCTGCTGCTTTCCATGTACTGGAAGAAGCTAACCACTCGCGGTGCAATGATCGGCGGCTGGCTGGGCCTGGTAAGCGCTGTGGGCTTGATGATCCTTGGCCCAACCATCTGGGTGCAGATCCTGCATCACGAGAAGGCGATCTTCCCGTACGAGTACCCGGCGCTGTTCTCGATGATCATTGCCTTTGTCGGGATCTGGTTCTTCTCGATCACCGACAAGTCGACCGCGGCTGATAACGAGCGGGCGCTGTTCTTCCCGCAATTCGTTCGCTCGCAGACTGGTCTGGGCGCGAGTGGGGCGGTATCGCACTAAAAGCAGCTACAAGCTACAAGCTAAAGCAAATGCCCCGGTCGAAAGATCGGGGCATTTTTTTGAGCAATCAGTGGGTGGCCGGTGCCGCTTGCTCGCACGCGTGCTGTGGGACAACGTTTAACAAACTCTGCAGCGATGCCTTGATACTCTGCGTGATCGATCGATCACGGACATCACCATGGAAGTGGCATCACAATTCATCATCCACCAGACTGCCCACTGGATACTCAATCACCACATGTCATCCGCGCTTCCTGGCTATCTGATGTTGGGGGCAAGGGAGCATGTCAGCTCATTGGCCGACCTTCCGGCCGATGCCCTGGCTGAACTGGGTGGCCTGTTCGCGACAATTCAGAAAACCCTCGAAACCCGGCTGAAACCGAAATGGCTCTATATCAGTCGATTCGGTCATGTCCCTGGCTACCCCATCCATTTCCACTTCATTCCTGTCTATCACTGGGTTGAAGAGTTGTTCTGGAAGGATCACAGATACCGGCTGCTGGAGACCTTCGCCTCGATCGAGAATGCCGCGTCAATCACTGATGGCGCGGAGCTGACACTGTTCATCTGGCGCGAGTTCGGGGAACGTCCGCAACCTCCAGCCATTCAAGGGCCTTCGATCAACCAGGTCATTGAGGATTTACGCGGTGCGTACTGTCGGGCACCGAACACCCTCTGCGTGAATGCTCTGGCAACTGACGGAACAGATCACCAAAAGCCTGACTGACACCCCTGTAGGCACAACAGTAAAGGCCTAAGCATGTCCCTGATCTCGCAACGTGTAGAACTGGCACGCAACGGAGCCAACTACGCCAGGAGACGTGAGTGCACTTAGACTAAAATGTCGACCAGAAGCGCGATTGGGCGCTTGCCAGTGACCAATAAACGCGCCATGACATGGCGTCTGGTTAAGCAGAAAGGGAGTTTGTATCGTGACCGAAGACACCAAAACCAAAGGACCCGCTTCATATTTCCCGTCAATCGAAAAGAAATATGGACACCCGATTAGCTACTGGCTCGCGCTGCTCAATACAGTCAGTGGCAAGAAGCATATGGAAATGGTTGCCTGGCTCAAGACCGAGCACGGTATGGGGCATGGTCACGCTAATGCTTTGGTTGCCTATTATCTGGCCTCTGCCAAAAACACCTGACGAGGTGTCTGCAATCCGCCAATTGTTACTCGCCACAACTGCAGGAATGGCTTGTCGATTCGGTGTCACGTGGATGAGTGCAAACACATGCAGGCCCGCTGCTCCGGATAGTGCTCACGGCCTGCAAGTTAATATTGAGCTATACCCAATCTTCCATTGCAGTTCTTCAACCGAGGAGATTGGCGATGAAATTCAGCAACCCGCTCGCAGCACTCATGCTCACGACCTGTCTGTTCGGCTGTGCCACATCATCAAGCCAGAGCGTGACCATTCCCCTGGTTGCCACCCGGCAGAACAGCGGCCAGATCGGCAATGTAGCCTTGTCTTCCTATGACAATAAAACCGGGCTCAGCTTCTTTATCAGTGGTGTTCCTGGCGGCGGTACATTGCCCTTGCGCCTCTATTCCTTCATCAACAAAGGTAGTTGTCAGCAACCGGGGCCAGTCGCCTTTGCGATGAATGAACAAGTCAACACAGAGCGCCAGCCGATACGTGGCTGGACGTTTTCAAGAAGCGCACCGATCGCGTTACCCGCCCTTCTTTCCGGTGGTTACTACATCCTCGTGCGAACGTCGGCACCGGACGGCAACATCGATATTTTCTGTGGGGATATCCAGGGCTAATCGGTGAAGTAATGCCGGCAACAGCGGCCCCGCAGATTATTTGCCGTGTATCACACTGTGTCTGCACCAGCACTCGATACACCCGCTTGCACCCGGCCCGCGCTGCGACACAGGCCGGATACGTCGCCGCGTTCAAATGTCGGCAAGGTTTACAGGGATCAATCGGAGCCCCTGGCCGACGGCTTGCAACGGAGACTTCAGCATGAAGATGGCACTGCAGCACGACAAAACCGCTGAACCCCGCCGCCGTCTGGTCGGCTACACGATGCTCGCGTTCAGTCTGTTCGGCGCTCTTGGCATGGCCCATGTGCAAGCGGCTGCAACCGCACAGCCAGCCCAGAGCAGCGCCGGCAGCACCAGTGCCGCTGCGTCTCCCTTTGGCCCGCTCAAGCATGTCAACGCCGGGCTGCTGGACGTGGCATACGCCGAGACAGGTCCGGCCGATGGCCCGGTGGTCATCCTTCTGCATGGCTGGCCGTATGACATTCACAGCTATGATGAGGTCGCGCCCTTGCTGGCAGCCAAGGGCTATCGAGTGTTGATGCCGTATGCCCGTGGTTACGGCGATACGCACTTTCTTTCGGCGAAAACCCTGCGCAATGGCCAGCCGGCCGCGCTGGCCAGCGACGTCATCGACTTCATGGATGCACTGAAGATCAAGCAGGCTGTGCTCGGTGGCTATGACTGGGGCGCACGTTCGGCCGACATCGTTTCTGCGCTGTGGCCGGAACGGGTCAAGGCGCTGGTCTCGGTCAGCGGTTATTTGATCGGCAATCAGGCGGCGGGCCAGAACCCGTTACCGCCCAAGGCTGAATTGCAGTGGTGGTATCAGTTTTACTTTGCCACCGACCGCGGTCGCGCCGGTTACGAGAAGAACACCCATGACTTCGCCAAATTGATCTGGCAGCTGGCGTCACCCAAATGGGCATTCGATGACGCCACCTTCGACCGCAGTGCCAAGGCGCTGGCCAATCCCGACCATGTCGATATCACCGTGTTCAACTACCGCTGGCGCCTGGGCCTGGTGCAGGGCGAGAGCCAGTACGAAGCGCTGGAACAGAAACTGGCCACCGCGCCGTCCATCAGTGTGCCGACCATCACCCTGGAAGGGGATGCCAACGGCGCCCCGCACCCGGCTCCCGAGGACTACGCCAAGCGTTTCACCGGCAAATACGAGTTCCGGCTGATCAGTGGCGGCATCGGTCACAACCTGCCCCAGGAGGATCCGCAGGCGTTCGCCAAGGCGGTGATTGATGCGGACCACCTCTGAGGCCAGGCGGACTACTCCTCAAGGCGTCCTGTGCCCTCACGATCGCGCTCGTAGTGTCGAGTCAGCGGGAAGGGCGGCAACCAGGACTCGCGGCGGATGATCCAGCTTTCGTAAGTAGGTTTGAGCTGGTCAGGGGCATCGAGGGATCCCAGGTTCACTTCGACTTCATCGTTGCTGCGGGCGAAAACCGACGAGCCGCAGCGCGGACAAAAAAAGCGTCCGGCGTAGTCGCGGGTTTCGCCCTCGATCGTCACCGCCTCCTGAGGGAATATCGCCGAGGCGTGAAACAGCGCGCCGTGATGCTTGCGGCAGTCGAGACAGTGACACAGGCCGACCCGGTAGGGCTGTCCTGTCGCCTCGATCCTGACATTGCCGCACAGGCAACCACCGGTGTATCGGTCCATGCTGCGTCTCCTCTGCGATCACACGTTCGGTTAAACGTAGCCGCTGATCGAGCGTGATGGGGCGGGTTGGAATTCGAGCGCTCGCGGCAATCGATTCAGCGTTAGAATCCGAAGGCATTGGTTCACATTATTAAGGATGATCAAGGTATGTCCAGGCTCGACACCTCCCTGCAAGACAGCGCGGCGCCCGACGGCGTTTGTTACGGCTGTGGCAGCAGCAATCCCCACGGGCTTCACATCAAAAGCTATTGGCATGAGGACGGCGAGCATGTCGTGGCGCAATACTTGCCGGATGCCAAGTATTGCGGCTGGCCGGATCTGGTCTACGGCGGACTGATCGCGATGCTGGTCGATTGTCATTCGAACTGGGCGGCGATGGCCTGGCACTACCGCATGGAACAGCGTGAAGTCGCCAGCCTGCCGCGTATCAATTGTGTCACCGGCAACCTTGGCATCAAGTTCATCAAGCCGACGCCCATGGGCGTACCACTGACGTTGCGGGCGAAAGTGGAAGGTGAAGTCGGCCGCAAAACCCGCGTCATCTGCGAGGTCTACGCAGGGGACGTACTTACGGCCGTTGGCGACTCGATTTTTGTAAGGGTAGACACCGGGCAACTGGCGGATGCCGCGCACAGTCGCTAGCGCACAGGCACTGGTACGCCTCCAGCCTCCAGCTTCAGGGAAAACGGGATGAGCGGAAAAACAGCATGGCAATGCTCGTCATGGGGCCTGTCTTCACTGCTCGCGATCAGCCTGGCGCTGACCGCAGGCTGTGCAGGCAAAACTGCTCGCCATGCGTCCTCGAGCATCGGCTCAAGTTGCTATGCCAAGGCGCTACCGACTGCTGGCGAGGGTGGTCTGGCGTGGGGCTCTACCTTGAGCATCGCGAGGCAGAAATCCCTGAATAACTGCATACGTTATGCCGGGCGCTCTGGTGGTACGCCGAGAACCTGTCAGGTGGTGTTGTCAGAGTGCAGGAACTGAGCAGCGTCGGCATCGAGGGCACCGCCGTTCGGACTGTTTTTTGATTTACCTGAACCCTTCCTGAAGAACCCCGCAATTCCCCCAGCAGGCATTTCCAACGGGTTTACTCTCCAAACATCGGGGCGTAAGCTTCGCGCGTTTTCATCAATCACGGAGACCCACAGTGGGTACTTGTTCGAGTGACAGTTGTCGGCCGGTCCCGGTAACCGGCGTATTCTCGGCAAGATAACGCGCAGTCTCCTGTGCCGTTGTCTCGCCGACAAGCGAGCAGCGGCATCCCGATCGCGGCCAATCCTGGTCGTGTTCCAACGTCCTTCTCATCGACGCTGATCAGCGTGTGGTTTCGACTTTTCCGGTCGCTCTCACACCTGTCGACACGCCTGTCATTCGTGACCGGCGCGCCAGGCCTTGCCTTGCCGGCAGTTGCGGCGGCAGCGGCGTGGACGTACCTGCTCGACGGTTTTCCGACACTCCAGGAGCCGTATTCATGCAAGCCATCAACAACATCAATCTGACCTCACTGCTCGACACCCTGGTCAGCCTCAGTGCGGCCTTCATCCTCGGCGGCCTGATCGGATTCGAACGCCAGTACCGGCAGCGCACTGCCGGCCTGCGCACCAACGTACTGGTGGCGGTGGGCGCGGCGATATTCGTCGATATGGCCAATCGTCTTGGCGGTGCCGAAAGCGCGGTGCGAGTGGTGGCCTATGTGGTGTCGGGCATCGGCTTTCTCGGGGCGGGGGTCATCATGCGCGAAGAGGGCAATGTGCGCGGCCTCAACACTGCCGCTACCCTCTGGACGTCGGCCGCGGTGGGTGCCTGTGCCGGTGCCGACCTGCTGGCCGAGGCGCTGCTGGGCACGCTGTTCGTACTGGCGGCAAACACCTTGTTGCGCCCGATCGTCAACAACATCAACCGTCAGCCGCTGGATGTGATTTCAGCCGAGGTCACCAACATCGTCTATGTGATCGCCCGGCGTTCGCAGCACAAAGCCGTTCTGGTCTTGCTCGAAGCCGAACTGGAACGCAGCAACTACCCGGCCCGCGATGTCGATGTGCATGCCTTCGGTGCAGACGAAATCCAGATCCAGGCCACGCTGGCAACCACTTCGGTGGATGGCGATGAACTCGATGCGCTGGTGACAAGGATCTCGATGTCGACGCTGGTGGTGCAGGCATTCTGGAGTCCGAGCACCACTGAATAATGGGACGCGGCAATCGTGTGGACCGCCAATGGCCGGCGTGAGACGCGCTTGCCCTTGACGGGCTGGCATCAGACTAACCGGTTGGCATTTAGGAATAGTCCTACAGAAAATTGTAACGGGCTTGCGTAGCCTTTGCGCCTTGATGAGTTCCGACATTCCAATGGAGGTCCCGTTGCCGAATCACGCGCTACGAATCCTGATCGCCGACGTGCAGCACTTTAACTGCATGAGAATCGAACGGCTGTTCAACCAACTCGGTTATTTTGCTGTGGCCCCGGTTCAAAGCCTCGAAGAGCTTCTGCGGCTGACGGAATACGGCAGCCAGCCTTTCGATCTGGTGCTCATCAATAGCTCGATGGCAGACGGGTCGCTGAATCTGCCGGATTTTTTCATCGATAACCATCAGGTTCGGCATGCCTTCATCTTTGATGGCCGCCAGGCACAACTGGCTGCAGTCCCGGACTGTATTGGGCAGACGGTCTGGATAAGTCATGCCGAACTGCCTGATTTGTCTTGCGTTCAGAAGCTGATGGCAGCTGTTGATCCCAGGCTACCATTCGTCGGAACTGTCATTTCTGACAGGTAGTTTTATCCACCCTTCCATGCAAGAGTCCCGCGCAGCCGTGGCAACGATTTACGGCCATGCCCCGGGCGTTTTTCTGCTCAGTCGTGGAGTTTTGCACAGGAAATTTCCATGAGTTCCACGAAGACAGCGGTGATTGTGGAAGATCATCCGGTGGTTTGCAGGATGATCAAACTCGTCCTCAGGGGCGCGGGATTCGATCGGATATATGAAGCAACCCGCGGCGATGAAGCACTGGCGATGATTCGTGAACATCGACCGGACATCATGCTGCTGGATCTGGACCTGCCGAATATGGCCGGGCTGGATATATTGGCGCGCCTCAAGGCGGAACAAGCGCGTTGCCGGGTGGTGGTGTTCACTTCCATGCCGCCTGATCATTATCAGGAGCGGTGCATGCGTGCCGGTGCTGCCGCTTATGTGTCCAAAAGCAGGAGTCTGGAAGATCTGGAAGCCGCGGTGAAATCCGTGATGGCCGGTTACACCTACTTTGCCCAGCTGGATTCGATCTCCGTGTCGATGGGGTCATTGCAACGCAGCGAAAAGGAACTGATCGACAGCCTCTCCAACCGCGAACTGGCCATTCTGCAACATCTGGCCCGGGGATCAAAAAACAATGAAATCGCCGAGATCATGCACCTGAGTTACAAAACGGTCAGCACCTACAAATCCCGGTTGATTGACAAGCTCAATGTGCGATCGCTGGTGCTTTTGCGCGATTTCGCCCTGCGCAATCATCTGATCTGAATGAAAATTTTTCGAGGCCTGTCGGGCCTGGTGTTGTCGGGCTTTCTTTTCTGCACGTCGACTGCCTGGGCACAGCCGCAAACATTGACGTTGCTGGGTCGCTCGGACGTCGAAGGCGTGGCCATCAGGCTGTCGGAGGCCGAATCGCGCTGGCTGCACCAGAAACAACGGTTGGTGCTGGCTGTCTCCGCTCCGGATTATCCACCGTTCGAGTTCAACTCCGCGGGCAAGGTGTTCGAAGGGGTGACGGGGGATTACGCTGGAATACTGCAGCAGCTGTTGAACGTGGAGATCGACGTTCATCGCTATCCATCACGCGCTGAAGCGGTGCGGGCAATCAAGGAGGGCGAGGCAGACCTGCTGGGAACTGCCAACCGCTACGAAGCCGAAGATCCTCAACTGCAGATGTCCAGTGCCTATGCGGTTGATCAACCCGTGCTGGTCATCCGCGCCGATGCATCCGAAGTACCGCAGCCGACACTGGCCGGCAAACAGTTGGCGACCCTCTACCACTATCTGCCTGAACGAAGCGTGCAACAGTTCTATCCCGACGCTCAGGTACAGCCTTATCCCTCGACATTGGCGGCAATGGGTGCGGTAGCGTTCGGCCAGGCGGACGTTTATCTGGGCGATGCGATCAGTGCTCATTACCTGATCAGCATGAATTACCTGAATAACGTCCAGTTTGCCGACTTCTCACCGCTGGAGTCCGGCCGCTTTGCCTTCGCAATGGCCCGCGAGAATCAGCCGCTGTTGCGTATCGTCAACAAGGCGCTGGCAGCCGTCTCAGCCAATGAACAGATGAACATCCTGTTGCGTTGGGGGGCTAGCGGAGTGTCTATCCCGGGAACTCATACATTACAGTTGAGCGTGGCCGAACAGCGCTGGCTCGATCGTCACCCGCGTGTGAGGGTGGCGATCAACGAGGATATCCCACCGATTTCGTTCATCGATGGCGAGGGCAGATACCGCGGGATCAGCGTCGATGTGCTGGCGAAAATCAGCCTGCGTACCGGCTTGCAATTTGACATCCAGGCCATGAAATCGGTGACAGCGATGGTCAACGCCATCAAGAGCGGTGAGGTCGACGTACTGGCGGGAATCGGCCTCAGCTCCCAGCGTGAAGACGAGCTGTCGTTTACCCGGGCGTTCCTCAGCAGCCCGTCGGTGCTGGTCACCCGCATAGGGCCGGACAGCCCCAGGACCCTGGATGACATGGCAAGAAAAACCCTGGCGTTGACCCGGGGCAACATCGCCGGTGAGTACATTCGGCACCACTTCCCGCTGATTCGGTGCAAGGATGCGCCCCTGTCGTCTGATGCCATGGAAATGGTCGCCCGGGGCGAGGCTCAAGGTGGCATCAATTCGCTGATCAGTGCCCGCTATCTGATTTCGCGCCAATACCGTGATCTGCTGCAAGTGACCAGCACAGTAGGCACCGACCCGGCGCGCAGCGCCCTGGCGACCAGTCGAGAGGCCGTCGAGTTGCATTCGATCCTGGACAAGGCGCTGCTGAGTATTCCTCCCGAAGAAATCGACAAGCTGACCCGACCCTGGCGCTACGACTCGATGGTGGAGCAGAGCTATTGGTTGCGCCACCGCAAAACCATTTTCCAGGCGTTCGCCTTTGCCGGCACCCTGCTGTTTCTCGCGTTGGCCGGGATCCTCTGGCAGCGCCGCCAGATCCGTCTGCGCCAGCAATTGCTGGGTCAATTGCAGCAAGCCAAGGATGCAGCGGATGACGCCAACCGTGCCAAGACCACATTTCTGGCGACCATGAGCCATGAAATACGCACGCCGATGAACGCGCTGATCGGTATGCTCGAACTGGCATTGAAACGCGCCGATGAAGGCGTGACTGACCGTTGCGCCATCGAGGTGGCCTCCAATGCAGGGCAACAGTTGCTGGCGTTGATCGGCGACATACTGGATATCGCCCGCATCGAATCCGGCCATCTGTCCCTGGCGCCGGAGCGGGTCAACCTGCGAGCGCTGGTGGCGTCGGTGTGTCGGGTTTTTGAAGGCCTGGCGCTGGAGAAAAACCTGCGCTGGCGGGTTGAACTTGACGAGCACAGTGATCGCGATGTGATGCTTGACCCCACGCGCTTCAAACAGGTTGTGTCCAATCTGCTGAACAACGCGATCAAGTTCACCAATGCCGGCCAGGTGAGTCTGAAGCTGCAGGTCGAGCTCCGGCCCTCGGCGCATCTGGCGGTCAGCGTCATTATCGAAGACAGTGGCATCGGCATCAGCGAATTTGACCGCAAACGTCTGTTCAGTCCGTTTGTTCAGGCGGGCAACACTCAGCAGTCCGGTCGGCAGGGTTCGGGACTGGGCCTGGTGATCAGCCGCACGCTCTGCGAGATGATGGGCGGCCAGTTGCAGCTCGAAAGTACACTGGGGCGTGGTACTCAAGTTGCTATCAGGCTCGATCTGGTCGCGCTGCAACCGTTGTCCGCCAGCGAGTCCTGGCAGGACGCAGCACCGCGACCGACGCGCGCGTTGACCATACTGGCCGTTGACGATTATCCGGCCAATCTTCTGCTGCTCTCACGGCAATTGAGCTACCTGGGGCATAGCGTTCTAACCGCGCAGGATGGGGTGCAGGGCCTTGCGCAATGGCGTGAGCATGATTTCGATCTGGTCATCACCGATTGCAACATGCCGTTGCTCGGTGGCTATGAACTGGCCGGCGCCATACGTGACGAAGAACGCCGACAGAGACTGCCGTCGACGTTGATTCTGGGCTTTACCGCCAATGCGCAGGCCGCCGAGAAAGTCCGCTGTCAGGAGGCTGGCATGGACGATTGCCTGTTCAAACCTATCCGCCTGACGGATCTGCAGACATGGTTGGCAACGCGCTTCAGCGGTGAGCGGGCAGGGCAGATCATCTCAAGCGAACCGGCCGAATTCGATTTGAGTGGCCTGGATCGATACATCGGTTCGGACCCTGAATTGGTCGATCAGTTGCTGCACGATATCTCCCTGGCCAACCGCGACGACCGCGTTTACCTGTTGGCCTTGCATGCCAGCGGTAACCGCCCTGGATTGCGTGAGCTGGCGCACCGGGTCAAGGGCGGCGCACTGATGGTCCGCGCGGACGCCTTGGTGGCCTGCTGCGAGCAGCTGGAGCGGGCATGCAGTGACGGCAGCGCGTCACTGATCAACGCCGCCGTTGATCAGCTGCAGCAAGCCATGACGCGGCTGGATCAACGACTCCAGCAAGACTGACGTTCAATCCCGGCGCGCGCAATGCCTTTGGGGCTGGTCAGCCGCAGGCCGCGAACAAGACCGCCGATCGCAGAATGTCAGTCACCAGTGACGCTGGATGTGCCGGCCTCATCGCGAGCAGGCTCGCTCCTACAGTTTGATCTTCAGTGAACACTAAGTTAATGGCCTGCAACCATCCCCTGGGGGAGCTGGCCTGCCGGCGATGGCGGCGACTCGGTCTGAACCCTTACCCGCGAGCCTCAAGAATCATGCAGGTCGTCGACCCGGTCGCATACAGCCGCCCATCCACATCATAAATCCGCCCCTCGGCCAGCGCCGTCGAGCGCCCCAGATGGACAATCTTGCCCTCGGCCCGCACCGGCCCGCTGGCACCGGTCAATGCCCGGACATAACTGATGCGCAGATCCAGGGTGGTGTAACCCTGGCCCTTTTTCAGTTGTGTATGAATCGCGCAACCCATGCACGAATCCAGCAAGGTTGCGGCATACCCGCCATGCACGCTGCCCAACGGGTTGTAATGCCGCGAGTCCGGGGTGCCCTGAAAGATGAACAACCCGGCGGACCATTCGATGGGGATGAAATCCATCAGCGCGCCGATGGGTGGAGAGGGCAGTTTGCCTTCGCCTATACCTTCGAAAAACTCGGCGGGGGACAGGGCGCTGACTTGGGCCATGGACAAACTGCCAGGCCCGGCAAGGCGTTCGCGCATGGCCTGTTCCTGTGCGAGCCATTGGGCGAGGGTGGCGTCACGGGTGGGGCTTTGCATGTTCATGTCCTCGGAGAACAGAAGATATTATGGCTGTAATTCTTTGCGATATTATGTCTGAAATAAAATCTCCGCTACCCCCAATCAGTTTGCCGCTAAAAACCTGCTGGCTGACCCGTCCCCCAAGGAGCTCATGGTGTTTTGCAGGCAGTATTCATCCAGCGAAATCAATTGCTCCTACACTATGGCCAATCATCGCGGTATTGGCCTTGCTGGAGTTGCTTGATGCTGTCACTGCTTACCGAACACCCGCTGGTCTGCGCCATGACGTTGATCGTCATCGATCTGGGCTTGTGGCGCTTGCTCAGTTCCATGGGCAGCGCCTGGCGACTGCTCGTACGGGTGGTGATTTTCGCCCTGTTCAGCGTGCTGCTGTTCAATGAAGGTCTCAATCCACTGGAACCCGCGCCCTGGCCCGATAACGTGCCCCTGCACCTGGCGGCCACTGGCCTGCAGATCGCTTGGTGGCTGTTTGCTGCGCGAACCCTGACGGTGTTGATCGGCGCTGGCATGATGCAACGGGTAGGGCACACCGGGCGGCTGCTGCAGGATCTGCTCGGGGCAGTGATCTTCCTGATTGCGGTCATCGCGGCCCTGGCCTACGTGCTCGAACTGCCGGTCAAAGGCGTGCTGGCCACCTCCGGTGCCTTGGCGATCATCGTCGGCCTGGCTTTGCAAAGCACCCTCAGCGACGTGTTTTCCGGGATAGTCCTCAACACCACCAAACCCTATCAACTCGATGACTGGATCTCCATAGACGGCACTGAAGGCCGGGTCACCGATATCGACTGGCGCGCCACGCGTCTGCAAACCGCCAAGGGCAGCATGGCGGTGATCCCCAACTCCTTGGCGGCCAAGGCCAAGATCATCAACTTCAGCAGGCCGAGCAATATGTTCGGCGTTTCCATTTCCCTGGTACTTAGCCCCCATGCACGGCCCAATACAGTGATCGACGCCCTGGAGCGGGCCATGCAGGGCTGTCGCTTTCTGCTCGACGAGCCGGCACCGAGCGTGGCACTGAAAAGCTCCGGCAGTACCGGGGTCGAGTATGAAATCAGCGGCTTCGTCGCGTCGATGAGCGAGAAACGTTCTGTGCGTAACCAACTGTTCGATCTGGCCTATCGGCACTTGCAGGCTTGTGGAGTCAGTTTGTTGTCCAGCGAGGAATTCGCTCCTTCGGCCGGGCTGTCACGGCAACGGGCGATGCTCGATAGTTCGCCGATTTTCTCCACCTTGCGTCAGGAGGAGAAAGACACTTTCAGCCAGAACATGACCCTGCAAGCCTTTCGCGCCGGGGAGACGATTCTGCAGGCGGGGGAGGTCAGCGATCATTTGTTCATCATTGAATCCGGGGTGGTCACAGTGACGCTGACCCGCCAGGGTGTGCCGTTAGAATCCGGTCGCATGGGCCCGGGGGAGGTGATCGGCGAGGCCGGCATCCTGTCCGATTCCGCGCTGCCCGCCACCTTTACCGCAAAAACCGCCTGCGCCCTGTACCGCATCGAGAAGCAATACCTCAAACCGTGCCTGGACGCCCGGCACGAGATCAATGATGCGATGAAAGCCTTGCTGGATTACCGGTTGCACAAGGCGCAATCGCTGACCCAGGATGTGCCGGTTGTGGCGCAGAAACGGGGGTTTTTGCAGTGGTTGCGTGATCGCAGTCATGTTTAGCCCAAAAAACGCGTTGTCAGGACCCAGTGGCCTCCTCGACTTCTGAAAGATTGGCTATTTGTGCTGAGCACCAGGGGGACTGACTTGGTGCCACACCCACTTCCGCCGACGCCATCAAGATGGGTGAAACCCCACGCCGGCTGTGCGGTGTCAGTGCCAGGCGCGCAAAAGTCTGAGCCTCAATGCCCATCGGCACTGGACGCGGCCGGTGGTTGCACCTTGCGCATCAGGGGCACCATCGCCGTGGCGATGATGAAGCAGACCATGATCATCAGAAACGCGTCGCCATAGGTTTGCGTCTGGGCTTCGCGGTAGGTCAAAAGCCATAACTGGTGCAGGCTGGCGGTGACTGCGGCGTCACCGCTCTGGCCGAGGGCGGCGAAGTTGTTGCCGACCTGGGACAGCCATTGATTCAGCGCTTCGTTAGTGCTGTTGAGGTTCTCCGCCAACCGGGTGAAGTGCAGGTTGGTGCGATCGTTGAGGATGGTCGCGCACGCGGCAATGCCGATGGCCCCGCCCAGGTTGCGCATCAGGTTGAACAACCCCGAAGCATGTTTGAGCCGCGCCGGCGCCAGGCCACCGAGGGTCAAGGTCACGGCCGGCGGTACCGCCAGTTGCTGGGCAATCCCGCGCAAGGCTTGGGGCAGCATCAGCTCTTTGGCCCCCCAGTCATGGGTGATCGGGCTGAAATCCCACATCGACAGCGCGAACAGGCCAAGGCCCGTCATCATGATCCAGCGCAGGTCGACGCGGTTGGCCAGAAAGGCATACAGAGGAATGGCCAGGATCTGGAACACCCCGGTGGAGAAAACTGCCAGGCCAATGTCCAGCGCACCGTAGCCGCGCACCCGCCCGAGAAATAGCGGCGTCAGGTAAATGGTGGCGAACAGGCCGATTCCGGTGACGAATGAAAAGAAGCAGCCGAGGGCGAAGTTGCGGTCCTTCAAGGCGCGCAAATCGACGATCGGGTTGGCCACGTGCAAGGTCCGGCCGATGAACGCCAGCCCGGCCAACCCGCTGACCCATGCCGTGGTCAGGATCGTGTGGTCGCTGAACCAGTTCCAGCGCGGTCCTTCCTCCAGGGTGTACTCCAGGCAGTCGAGGAACAGCGCCAGAAACACCATGCTCAAGTAGTCCGCGCCTTTGAGCAGCGACAATTCAGGCTGGTCGATTTTCACCAGCATCGGTACCGCTACGGCTACGAATACACCGGGCACCAGATTGATATAAAACAGCCAGTGCCAGGACGAAATATCGGTGATCCAGCCACCGATCACCGGGCCCAGGGTCGGCGCCAGCGATGCCACTGCGCCGATGGTTGCGGCAGCGATCACCCGTTGCTTGCCCGTGAAGAAAACGAACGCCGTGGTGAACACCAGAGGGATCATCGAACCGCCGAGAAAGCCTTGCAGGGCACGGAAAGCGATCATGCTCTGGATGTTCCAGGCCGCGCCGCAGAGCAGGCTGGTGAGGGTGAACCCCACGGCCGACGCGCAAAACAGCCAGCGTGTGGAAAACACCCGCGACAACCAGCCGGACAACGGGATCACGATGATTTCCGCGATCAGGTAGCTGGTCTGTATCCACGCGGTTTCGTCAGTGCCGGCGGACAGCCCGCCGCCGATGTCCCGCAGCGAGGCCGAGACAATCTGGATATCCAGCAGGGCAATGAACATGCCGACGCACATGCTGGCGAAGGCGAAGACTTTGGTCGCCGTCGCCATGCTTGCGGCATTGAACGGTTGCGCGGGCGCGGCGAGGGCGCGGCTCATGGCGCGCTGGCCACGGCGGGTGCTTCAGGCTCCTTGCGCGTGTCGACTTCAGCGGTCACCGACAGACCGGGACGCAGGTGGCCGAGCAGGCTGTCGGCCGGGTCGAGGTGGATGCGTACCGGTACCCGCTGGACGATTTTGGTGAAGTTGCCGGTGGCGTTTTCCGGTGGCAACACACTGAACTGCGAACCGCTGGCCGGCGCGAGGCTGTCCAGGTACCCGTGGAATGCCTGGCCCGAGAGCACATCGGCATGAATCACCACTCGCTGCCCCGGGAGCATACGCGCCAGTTGGTCTTCCTTGAAGTTGGCATCGACCCACAGCCCGCTGGAGGGTACTACCGAGAGTAACTGCGAACCCGCCTGTGCATAGGCCCCGACCCGGGCCCGGCGATTGCCGATCACGCCGTCGACCGGCGCGCGCAGCTCGGTGTAGCCGACATTCAGTTGCGCCAGATCGCGTTCGGCCCTGGACTGGATCAACGCGGCGCGGGCCTGCTGTTTCTGGGTGGCAATCACATTCAACTGGCGCTGCGCCGCCAGCAGCTCTGCCAGGGCGCGGTTGCTTTGCGCCTGGGCGGTCTTGAAGGTGGCATTGGCCCGTTGCGCGCTTTCTACCGAGACGGCACTGGTGCTGACCAGTTTTTTATAGCGCGCATCGTCGTCCCGGGAGCGGGCGGTTTCCGCACCGGCAGCATCGATGCCGGCACGGGCCTGGGCGATGACCGCCTGTTGCAGTTGTTCGGTGGCGTCGAGGTTGGCCAGCAAGGCCTCTTGCGCGGCGACCGCGCCTTCGGCCTTGGCCAGGTGGGCGCGGTAGTCGCGCGAATCGAGACGAATCAACAAGTCGCCGGCCTTGACCTGCTGGTTGTCGGTCACCAGCACTTCGTCGATGTAGCCTGCCACCTTCGGTCCTATCACCGTCACATTGGCGCCGATGTAGGCGTCGTCGGTTTCTTCGATGAAGCGCCCGGCGGTCCACCAGTGCGATGCGTACAGTCCAGCCAGCACCAGCGCCGCGATGCTCAGTGTCGACAGGAGCAGGCGCTTGAGCAGGCGAGGTTTAACGGTGTGCACCGGGACAACCAGGTCGGGCGCAACGGTGGGCATGCTGGTCATGGAAAAATACCTGTCGGAAGCGGCTTTTAACTACGATCGTAATATGACGTATGTAATATTTTGCCGCAAGCGGTTTTTGTGGCCGGTCTTCAGGTGATTTTTGCGGTAGGAAGGAATTGAATGCACAGAAAAAACAAAGGCCGGTGATCTCACGATCGCCGGCCTTTTTGTGCGGCTGTTATTTAAACGCGTTCGAAAATCGCCGCAATCCCCTGACCACCACCGATGCACATGGTCACCAGCGCATAACGGCCGTTGACGCGGTGCAGTTCATGGATGGCCTTGGTGGCGATGATCGCGCCGGTCGCGCCAACCGGGTGACCCAGGGCGATACCCGAACCGTTCGGGTTGACCTTGGCTGGGTCCAGGTCCAGTTCCTGGCTGACGGCACAGGCTTGGGCGGCGAAGGCGATGTTGGCTTCGATCACGTCCAGGTCGGCGACGGTCAGGCCGGCACGCTTGAGTGCCAGGCGGGTGGCCGGGATCGGGCCCAGGCCCATCAGTTCCGGCTCGACACCGGCGTGGGCGTAGCTGACCAGACGGGCCAGAGGGCGCAGGTTGCTGCCCTGAACCGCAGCACCGGTGGCCATGACCAGCGCAGCGGCGCCGTCGTTGAGGCCCGAAGCGTTACCGGCGGTGACCGAGCCGTCTTTCTTGAACGCCGGCTTCATGGCCGCCAGCTGTTCCATGGTCGTGGCACGTGGATGCTCGTCGAGGGTGAACAGTTTGGTTTCTTTGCGATCACGGATTTCCACGCCAGCGATCTGCTCGCTGAAGTAGCCGTTGGCAATGGCGTGGGCTGCACGCTTCTGGTCTTCCAGGGCCAGGGCGTCCTGCATTTCGCGGGTGATGCCGTTGCGCGCGGCAACGTTTTCCGCGGTGATGCCCATGTGGATGCCGTGGAACGGGTCATGCAGGATGCCGAGCATGTAGTCGATCGCTTGCACGTTACCCATGCGCGAACCCCAACGGGCGGTAGGCATCAGGTACGGGCCGCGGCTCATGGATTCGGCGCCGGCACCGATGGCGATGTCGGCATCGCCGAGCATCAGCGTCTGTGCAGCATTGATGATGGCTTGCAGGCCCGAACCGCACAGGCGGTTGACGTTGTAGGCCGGGGTTTCTTTCGGGATGCCGGCATTGATCGCGGCAACGCGGGAGATGTAGGCGTCGCGGGTGTCGGTCGGGATCACGTTGCCCATCACCAGATGGCCAACCTGGGCCGGATCGACGCCGGCCCGTTGCAGGGCGGCTTTCACGGCGGTGGTCGCGAGGTCGGCCGGCGGCACGTCCTTGAGTGAACCACCGAAGGTACCAATGGCGGTGCGGGCGGCGCTGACGACGTAGATTTCGGGGGTGTTCATGGCTGGGTTCCTTTCGGTGAATGCTTTTCGGTACTGCGATTGAGCAGGGCGTTCAAGGCGGTTTTCGCCTCGTCGGTGTTAAGTCGCTGGATGAACAGCAGGTTTTCTTCGCGCAAAGTGGCTTCAAGTTCTGCCAGGCTGGCCTGTTTCATCAACTGCCGGGATTGGCGCAAGGCCTCCTGCGGCAATGCGAGAAAGCGCTGGGCGATCTTTGTCGCCGCCGCCAGGCATTGGGCGCCGTCAGCGAAGGCTTCGTTGGCCAGGCCCCAGGCGACGGCCTCGCTCCCATCCAGGCTGTCGCCCAGCAGGAGCAAGCGCGCGGCGCGGGCGTGGCCGAGGCGGCGTGGCAACAACAGGCTGGCGCCGAACTCGGGGCACAGGCCCAGATTGACAAACGGCATGCGCAGCTTGGCATTGCGCGTGACCAATACCTGATCGCAATGCAGCAGCAAGGTGGTGCCAATGCCGATGGCCGCCCCGCATACCGCCGCAATCAACGGCTTTTGCAGGCGGGTCACCACCTTCATCAGGCGGAATGCCGGGCTGTCCAGATGCGTCGGTGGGTGCTGGAGAAAGTCCACCAGATCATTGCCGCTGGTGAAGCAGGTCGGGCCGCCGGTCAGGATGATGACGCCAGTCTGCTCGTCTTCGTCGGCGGCCAGCAAGAGGTCGGCCAGTTGCGTGTACAGGCTGTTGTTCAGTGCGTTGAGCTTGTCGGGACGGTCAAGTGTCAGCGTCAGTACGCCTTCACGTTGTTCGCGTTTGATCAAGTCAGTCATCACTTGTACCTGGGGTGGTCGGTTCAGGGTGCCACTTTAAGCGCCGGACACCCCCTGATCCATGGCAAAACGGGTCAACTGCGCTGCTGTTTTTTGCCATGCCTGCGAGCGAAAAGCGGTACACACCCATTCGGGGTATGGTGCGGCCCGGTAAATCGTCCAATAGTAAGGGCATCCGCGCATCCAGAGCCGAACTCGCTTGATACGGTGCATTTGCTATGGGCAAGACACTGCTTAAGGTGATTTCCAGTCTGTGAGGGTGTGCATCCTCGAAGTGGCGGCCGACGATGACCTCAAGCAGCGGGTGCAGTCGGCCTTCGAGCAATTGGGCTGTGATGTGCTCATCGAGCGCGAGCGGGAAGTAGCGCAGATGGTCTTGCGCGGACACTCGGTGAAGTCCATGGCCAGCCAGATGAACATCTCCCCGGAAACCGTGCGCATGCACCGCAAGAACCTGTACCGGAAACTGGAGGTGGGTTCGCAGTCGAAGTTGTTTGCGTTGTCTATCGAGTGGTTGCGCAGGCACTGACCTCTGTAGGAGCGAGCATGCTCGCGAAAAACCGGAGATCGCCACGGGGTGTCAGGCAGCCAGTGCCATCGTTCATGACCATCGTCGGAACGCCGCCCGGAGCATGCTCGCTCCTACAGGTCTTGTGTACAGCAGGGCACACGCGGACTTTTAGGAGCTGGCTTGTCGGCGATGGCGGTGGGTCAGTCGGCATCATCTTTGCCGGTTGATCGCCATCGCCAGCAAGCCGGCTCCTAAGGGACGTAGTCAGTCTTCGCGTTTTACGACCAGGGTCAGAATGTCGTAGCTCGCCACCAGCTCACCCAGCTGGTTGGTCACTTCCACATCCCACGCCACCACCCCTTGCGGGATGCCTTGCGGGCTCTTCTTGCCCTGGTCGATCTTGCGCTTGCAGGTCAGGCGCGCCTGGATGGTGTCGCCGATGCCCACCGGGTTGATGAAGCGCAGGGTATCGAGGCCGTAGTTGGCCAGCACCGGGCCGACGCCAGGGGATACGAACAGACCGGCCGCTGCCGACAGCACGAAGTAGCCGTGGGCGATGCGCTTGCCGAACTGCGATTCCTTGGCGGCGATGTCGTCGAAGTGCATGTAGAAGTGATCACCCGACAGGCAGCCGAAGTTCACCAGATCGGCCTCGGTGACGGTGCGACGGTGAGTCAGCAGCGACTCGCCGATCTGCAGGTCCTGGAAGTAGCGACGGAACGGGTGCACCTCGGTCTCGATAACCTTGGCACCACGCACGTACTCGCCGGTAACCGCCGCCAGCATAGTCGGCGAACCTTGCACTGCCGCGCGTTGCAGGTAGTGTTTCACGGCACGCAGACCGCCGAGTTCTTCACCGCCGCCGGCACGACCCGGACCGCCGTGCTTGAGTTGCGGCAGCGGCGAGCCGTGGCCAGTGGATTCGCCAGCGGATTCACGGTCCAGCACCAACAAACGACCATGCAACGCAGCCGCCACCGGAATGGCTTTGGCGGCGATTTGCGGATCTTTGGTGATCAAACTGGCCACCAGGCTGCCTTTGCCGCGTGCCGCCAGAGCCAGCGCTTCATCGAGGTCGTCGTAAGCCATCAACGTGCTGACCGGACCGAACGCTTCAATATCGTGGGCGCCGCCTTCGGCATGCGGGTCGCGGGCCTGCAACAGGGTAGGGGCGAAGAACGCGCCGTTGTCGACGTTGACACCACGCGGCTCGAAACCGTCGCGAGCGCCAAACAGCATGTCGCTGCTCTGTAACAGGCTTTCCAGGCGCTCGGCCACGTCTTTTTGCTGGTCGTGGGAAGCCAGTGCACCCATGCGTACGCCTTCCACTGACGGATCGCCAACCACCACTTTGGCCAGGCGATCACGCAGGCGCGTGGCCACGGCATCGATGTGTTTGGCCGGCACGATGGCGCGGCGGATGGCGGTGCATTTCTGCCCGGCCTTGGTGGTCATCTCCCGGGCGACTTCCTTGATGAACAGCTCGAACTCTTCATCATCCGGAGTGACGTCCGGGGCGAGGATCGCGCAGTTCAGCGAGTCGGCTTCGGCATTGAACGGCACCGAGTTGCGAATCAGGTTCGGGTTGACCCGCAACTTGGCCGCAGTGTCGGCGGAACCGGTGAAGGTCACCACGTCCTGGCCTTGCAGGCGGTCGAGCAAATCACCTGTGCCGCCGATGATCAATTGCAGGCTACCCGGTGGGAGCAGGCCGGATTCGTCCATCATGCGTACCACGGCTTCGGTCAGATAGCTGGTGGCGCTGGCTGGTTTGACAATGCATGGCATGCCGGCGAGGAAGCTCGGGGCGAACTTTTCCAGCATGCCCCAGATCGGGAAATTGAACGCATTGATGTGCACCGCCAGGCCACCGCGAGGCACCAGGATGTGGGTGCCGGCGAACGTACCCATTTTGCTCAGCTGCATGGCCGGGCCTTCGTGGACGACGTTGCCCGACGGCAGTTCACGGGAGCCGAGGCTGGCGTAGGTGAACAGCGTGCTGTTGCCGCCTTCGATGTCGATCCAGCTGTCGGCACGGGTGGCGCCACTGTGGTGGGAAATCGCGTAGAGCTGTTCCTTGCGCTCGCTCAGGTACAGGGCCAGAGCCTTGAGACGTTGAGCGCGTTGCTGGAAATCCAGAGCCATCAAGCCACTGATGCCCTGGCGACGGCCGTGCTCGATGGCTTCGGCGAAGTCCGGACGCTCCTCATGAGTACGGGCGATTTCATGGCCGTCGATGGCGCTACGCAGTACTTGAGCGCCTTGTTGGCCGATCCAGCGACCGGCGATGAAACTTTGCAGGGTGGGGGCATGCAGTGCAGGTGAAGAGGACATCACGATTGCTCCTGGTAGTGAAAGATGTGGGCGCGGCCGCAACCGCGCCTTTGCAGGATTACCAAAGCGCCAGGGTGTAACCGACGATCAATCGGTTCTCATCAATGGCGGTATTCAAATCTTTGCGTGCGGGTCTCATTATTTTTTTCCCTGCCCACTGAGCGCTCTTCATTTAGTGTTTGCTGGCACCGGAGGCACCAATGCCGGTCATCGAGCGGATGAACTGCGCCAGATAACGGCCACGCTCAAGGGCTGCACGGGGGGAGGTGTCGGTAACGGAAAACAGCCAGGCACTGAAGAACGCCAGACTCATGGAAAACAGCGCAGGGTTGGAGTACGGGAAGATCGCCTTGTCGTGATGCATCACGTTGACCCACACCGCAGGGCTCAGGACCAGCAGGACAATTGCCGAGACCAGTCCCATCAGGCTGCCGGTGACCGCGCCGCGGGTGGTCAGGCCTTTCCAGTACATCGAAAGGAACAGCACCGGGAAATTCACCGAGGCGGCGATGGCCAGCACCAGGCCGGACAGGAAGGCAATGTTCTGCGACTCGAACAGCAGGCCGAGGATGATCGCCAGCACGCCGATGCACAGGGTGGCGATCCGCGACACGCGCATTTCCTGTTGCTCGCTGGCCTTACCCTTGCGCATCACGCAGGCATACAAGTCATGGGATACCGCCGAGGCGCCGGACAGCGCGAGCCCGGCGACCACCGCCAGAATGGTGGCGAAGGCGACTGCGGAAATGAACCCCAGGAACAGATTGCCGCCCACCGCGTGGGCCAGGTGCACGGCGACCATGTTGCCGCCGCCGATGATTGCGCCGCTGGCGTCACGGAACGCCGGATCGGTACCGACCATGACGATTGCGCCGAAGCCGACGATGATCAGCAGCAAGTAGAAGTAGCCAATGAAACCGGTGGCGTAGAACACGCTTTTACGCGCTTCCTTGGCATCGCTGACGGTGAAGAAACGCATCAGGATGTGCGGCAGGCCGGCAGTGCCGAACATCATGCCCAGCCCCAGGGAGATCGCGTCGATCGGGTTGGAGAGCAAGCCGCCAGGCGCCATGATCGCGTTGCCCTTGGCATGCACGGCGGTGGCGCCGGCAAACATCGCCTCGGTGCTGAAACCGAAATGCTTGAGCACCATGAACGCCATGAAAGTGGTGCCGAACAACAGCATCACCGCCTTGATGATCTGCACCCAGGTGGTGGCGAGCATGCCGCCGAAGGTCACGTAGAACACCATCAACACGCCGACCAACATGACTGCGTAGAGGTAGTCGATGCCGAACAGCAACTCGATCAGCTTGCCGGCGCCGACCATCTGCGCCACCAGGTACATCAGGGCCACGGTCAAGGTGCCGAACGCCGAAGTCAGGCGCACCGGCGTTTGCTCAAGGCGATAGGAGACGACATCGGCGAAGGTGTATTTGCCCAGGTTGCGCAGGCGTTCGGCAATCAAGAACAGAATGATCGGCCAGCCGGCCAATACGCCCAGCGCGTAGAGCAAGCCGTCATAGCCATTGAGGAACATCATCGCGGAGATGCCGAGGAACGAGGCTGCCGAAATCATGTCGCCGGCAATCGCCAGGCCGTTCTGAAAGCCGGTCATGCCACCGCCGGCGGTGTAGAAGTCGGCGGTGGACCGGGTGCGAAGTGCCGCCCAGCGCGTCACGCCGAGGGTGAACAGCACGAACACCAGGAACATGCCGATGGCATTCCAGTTCAGTGGGCGAGTGGCGCCGTCGCCGGCCATCGCAATATCAGTGACAGTCGCCAGCGGCAGCAGGAACAACGCGAGAAGGCGGCTCATCGGGCGCACTCCTGCTTGAGTTTTTCATTGAGCGGGTCGATCACGTTGTTGGCGCGATAGACATAGAAACCGGTCAAGGCAAAGGCCAGCACCACGATCACGACGCCCACCAGCATGCCCACGGTGGTCACGCCACCGCTCAGGGATTGGCCCAGGGTAGAAGGGGAGAAAGCCACCAGCAGCACGAAGCCGTAATAGATCACCAGCATGGCCAGGCTCAAGGACCAGTACAGCTTTTGTTTGCGCCGCACCAACTGGATGAAATCCGGGTGCTGGCGGATGAGTTCTATGTCTTGGGGTGTCATGACGCGCTCTCCTTTGTTGTTTTTGTTTTGGGTGAAACAGTTTCGGGTTGGAACTGGATCAATGTGGGAGCGGGCTTGCTCGCGAAGAGGCCGTCACATTCAACATGGATGGCGCCTGATATTCCGTCTTCGCGAGCAAGCCCGCTCCCACAGGGTTTGTGTTATCCGACAAAACAGGGCATCAGAGTTGGTCGAAATCCAGCACGACCTTGTCGCTGATCGGGAACGCCTGGCACGACAGCACGTAACCGGCGGCCACTTCGTAGTCTTCCAGGGCGTGGTTGCTGTCCATTTCCACTTCGCCTTCGATGACCTTGCACTTGCAGGTCGAGCACACGCCGGCCTTGCACGAATAGGGCAGTTCCGCGCCTTGCTCGTTACCGGCGTCGAGGATGCTCTGGCTGTTGCGTGGCAGGTCGAAGGCCAGGGCACGGCCGTCGCTGATCACGGTGATCTGGCTGACTGCCGCATCCACCTGTCGCGCGGCTTCACGGGCGGCACGTTTGTGCTCGCTGCCGGCGGCAGCGAACAGTTCGAAATGAATGCGCTCGGGCTGCATGCCCTTGGCCTTGAGGCTGTCGCGCACGGTTTCGGTCATTTCCTGTGGGCCGCAGATGAAGGCGGCGTCGAGCGTTTTGACGTCGAGCCAGCGGCTGAACAGTTGCTCGCATTTCTCGGCGTTGATCCGGCCGTTGTACAGGTCGACATCCTGCTGTTCGCGGCTGAACACGAAGATCAGGTTCAGGCGTTGCAGGTAGCGGTTTTTCAGGTCTTCGAGCTGTTCGCGAAACAGCGCACCGGAGCTGGAACGGTTGCCGTACAGCAGGGTGACGCGGCTGTGGGGCTCGGTTTGCAACGTGGTCTTGATGATCGACAGAATCGGCGTGATGCCGCTGCCTGCCGCGACCGCAAGGTAATTGCCGTGGCGCGCCGGGTCGAGTTCGACGCAAAAATGCCCGGCCGGCGGCATCACTTCCAGGCTATGCCCGGCTTGCAGTTGCTCGTTGGCAAAGGCAGAGAAACGCCCGCCCGCCACACGCTTGATGGCAACGCGCAGTTCACCGTCGTTGACGCCGGTGCAGATCGAATAGGAGCGGCGCACTTCTTCGCCGTCCAACTGGGTGCGCATCACCAGGTGCTGGCCCTGGGTGAAGTGGAAACTGTCCTGCAAGTGCTGCGGAATCTCGAAGGCGATGGATACCGCGTCACGGGTCTCGGCACGCACGTCCTTGATGGTCAGGCTGTGAAATTTACTCATTGTTGTTCTCCAGCTGGGACGGCCGATTGCCGCTCAGATGCACTTGAAATAGTCGAACGGTTCCCGGCACTCGATGCAGCGATACAGCGCCTTGCACGCGGTGGAACCAAACTCGCTGAGCACTTCGGTGTGGGCGCTGCCGCATTGCGGGCAGACGACCACCGGGCTCTCGCCGAGCAGGCTGCGCTTGCTGGTACTGCCTTCGGGTGGCGCGATGCCGTAAGCGCGCAGGCGTTCGCGGCCGATGTCGCTGATCCAGTCGGTGGTCCAGGCCGGGGTCAATTTGCGCTCGAGTTGCGGCGCCTTGAATCCGGCGAGTTCCAGGGCTTGGCGGATGTCGCTCTCGATCACCTCGGTGGCCGGGCAGCCGGAGTAGGTCGGCGTGACCACCACGTGAAGGTGACCGGCCTGCCAGTCGAGATCGCGAACGATGCCCAGGTCAACGACGCTGACCACTGGCACTTCCGGGTCCATGACCTCGGACAGGATCGCCCACGCGGCAGCCAGGTCGGTTGGTTGAGCCGGCCGGGCGCCGAGGTCGCTGGCGATCAGATCACCAGGTTGCATCGGGGTACGCTCGGGGCAGGAACTGCATTTCCGCCAGCAGGATGCCCAGGTGTTCGGTGTGCAGGCCCTTGCGTGCATTCAGGTAGAAATAGCTTGGCGCAGCGGGAACGGGCAGGGTGGCGCTGGTGAAAATCCCGTTGACCTTGGCTTGCCACTGGTCGGCGACGCTGGAGATGTCCGGCGTGATACCGGCGTCGCATAGGCGTTGTTCGCTGTCGTCGGCGGCGATCAGCTCGACGGTGAAGCGCCAGACTTCGGGGATCGCCGCGAGCATGCGCTGGTGGCTTTCCTCGGTGCCGTCACCCAGACGCTCGATCCATTCGCCGGAACGACGCAGGTGATAGGTCACTTCCTTAACGGCTTTGGCGGCGATCCCGGCAATGCGTTCGTCGCTGGACTGGCTCAGGCCCTGCAGCACCGGCAGATGCCAGGCGTCATAGAGAAACTGCTTGAGCATGGTCACCGCGAAGTCGCCGTTGGGTTGCTCCACCAGCAGCAGGTTGCGATAGGCGCGCTCGTCACGGCGAAACGCCAGGTGATCGGCGTCGCGGCCGTCATCCAGCAGTTCGGCGGCGTAGTCCAGCCAGTTGCGTGCCTGGCCCACCAGGTCGAGGCCGACGTTCATCAGCGCCAGCTCTTCTTCCAGGGCCGGTGCCTTGCCGCACCATTGGCACAGGCGCTGGCCCTGGATCAGGGCGCTGTCGCCGAGGCGCAGCAGGTATTCGATCAGATCGGTCTTGTTGTTCATGGTCGACCTCACATGTGCCCGACTTCGGCCGGCAGCTCGTAGAAGCTGGCGTGGCGGTAAACCTTGTCGTCCGATGGGTCGAACAGCGGGTCTTTTTCATCGGGGGAGGAGGCGGTGATCAGGGCCGAAGGCACCACCCACAGGCTCACGCCTTCGCTGCGACGGGTGTAGAGCTCGCGCGCATTCTCGATGGCCATGGTGGTGTCGGCGGCATGTACGCTGCCGACGTGCTTGTGGTTGAGGCCGTGCTTGCTGCGCACGAAGACTTCGAAGAGGGTCCATTCGGACATGGCGGTGTCTCCAGATCAGGTGGCCGAATCAGGCGGCGTTCTTGTTTTGTTTTTTGCGGGCGTGGGCGACGGCGGCTTCACGAACCCAGGCACCGTCTTCAATCGCCTTGCGGCGGGTGTCGACGCGCTCCTGATTGCACGGGCCGTTGCCCTTGAGCACTTCGTAGAATTCGCTCCACTGGATTTCGCCGAAGTCGTAGTGGCCACGTTCGGCGTTCCACTTCAAGTCCGGGTCGGGGCAGGTGCAGCCCAAAAGCTCAAGCTGCGGGATGGTCTGGTCGATGAAGCGCTGGCGCAGTTCGTCGTTGCTCTGGCGCTTGATTTTCCAGGCCATCGATTGCGCACTGTTCGGCGAGTGTTCGTCGCTTGGGCCAAACATCATCAGCGACGGCCACCACAGGCGATTGATCGCGTCCTGGACCATGTCTTTTTGCGCCTGAGTACCGTGGCGCATCATGGTCAGCAGGATTTCGTAGCCCTGGCGCTGGTGGAAGCTCTCTTCCTTGCAGATGCGGATCATCGCCCGCGAGTACGGGCCGTAGGAGGTGCGCTGCAGCACCACCTGGTTGACGATCGCCGCCCCATCGACCAGCCAGCCTACTGCGCCCATGTCGGCCCAGTTCAGCGTCGGGTAATTGAAAATGCTCGAGTACTTGGCCTTGCCGCTGTGCAGCTTGTCGATCTCTTCATCGCGGTCAGCGCCGAGGGTTTCCATGGCGCTGTACAGGTAGAGACCGTGGCCGGCTTCGTCCTGGATCTTGGCCATCAGTTGCAGTTTGCGCTTGAGGCTTGGCGCGCGGGTGACCCAGTTGCCTTCCGGCAGCATGCCGACGATTTCCGAGTGAGCGTGCTGCGAGATCTGCCGGATGAGGGTCTGGCGATAGGCATCGGGCATCCAGTTTTTTGCTTCGATCTTGATTTCTGAATCGATTTTTTCCTGGAAGGCGCGTTCCTGTTCGGACATCTCCGACAGGTCCTTGATGCGCTTTACGCCGGTTTCTACAAGCTGTGCGTACATTCGGGTGTCTCCCGCCGTGAATCTGTTGAAGGCATGGAGAACTTTATAAGCGATACAGAAATTAATATCAAACAGTAAATATCGTGTCGTATGTGTTTTTGTATCGCTTTGGGATGGACGGTCTTTGCCAAGATCCAAAAAGCCACCCTCACCCCAGCCCTCTCCCGGAGGGAGAGGGAGCCGACGGAGGGGTTCTTTCGAGGTGCATCGACCTGAAAAAACGGGTTGGACTCAGGTTTGGAGAGGGAGGGGAGCCGAAGGTGGGTTCTTTCGAGGTGCATCGACCTAAAAAACGGGTTGGACTCAGGTTTGGAGAGGGGGGAGCCGACGGTGGGTTCTTTCGAGGTGCATCGGCCTGAAAAACGGGTTGGACTCAGGTTTGGAAAGGGAGGGGAGCCGACGGTGGGTTCTTTCGAGGTGCATCGACCTGAAAAAACGGGTTGGACTCAGGTTTGGAGAGGGGGGAGCCGACGGTGGGTTCTTTCGAGGTGCATCGACCGGAAAATTTCGAGTCGAACTCAGGTTTTGAAATCTACAAAGATCTGCTCCCTTTCCCCCTCGCCCCCTTGGGGGAGAGGGCTGGGGTGAGGGGGTTGGATCTCAGCCGCTACGCATAACTTGAACTTTCCACCCGCGCAAAAAAAGCCCCGCAAAAGCAGGGCCATAAGGGGTGCAGCAGTCATTCTTTAAACCATCACGCCTTGGGACGCTTATCCACCACGTGGCAAGCCTTGCCCTCCGACCGCTTGATCGCGTGGAACGGCTGCAAAACGATCCGCGAACTGATCCCGATATACGTCTTGATGTGCTTGCTCAACTCGCCACAAACCGCCTTCTGCTGTTCATCGCTCATGTGCTGATGTTCAGCCCGAAGCTCGACATGCACGTCGACGCTGTCCAGGTTGCCATTGCGATACAGATGAATTTCGTAGCACTCGGAAAGTTGTTTGACTTTCAGTACCTGCTCCTCGATCTGGGTCGGGAATACGTTGACCCCACGAATGATCAGCATGTCATCGCTGCGCCCGGTGATCTTGTCGATGCGCCGCATCGGTCGTGCGGTGCCCGGCAGCAGGCGCGTCAGGTCCCGGGTGCGGTAGCGGATCATCGGCAGGGCTTCTTTGCTCAGGGAGGTGAACACCAGCTCACCCATCTGACCGTCCGGCAGCACTTCGCCAGTGACCGGGTCGATGATTTCCGGGTAGAAATGGTCTTCCCAGATAGTCGGGCCATCCTTGGTTTCGGCACATTCCATGGCCACGCCCGGGCCCATGATTTCCGAAAGACCGTAGATGTCCAGGGCCGTGATGCCCATGCGCGCTTCAATGGCGCTGCGCAGTTCGGCGGTCCATGGCTCGGCGCCGAAGATGCCCAGGCGCAGGGCGAGTTTGTGCGGGTCGATGCCCTGGCGCTCGATTTCATCGGCGATGTTGAGCATGTAGGACGGCGTGACCATGATGATGTCCGGCTGGAAATCCTTGATCAGTTGCACTTGTTTCTCGGTCTGGCCGCCGGACATCGGAATCACCGTGCAGCCCAGGCGTTCGGCACCGTAATGCGCGCCGAGCCCGCCGGTGAACAGGCCGTAGCCATAGGAGATGTGTACCTTGTCGCCACGCCGGCCACCGGCTGCGCGGATCGAGCGTGCGACCACGTTGGCCCAGGTGTCTATGTCGTTCTGGGTGTAGCCGACCACGGTCGGTTTGCCGGTGGTGCCACTGGATGCGTGCAGGCGCACGATGTCGTGCATCGGCACGGCAAACATGCCGTAGGGGTAGTTGTCGCGCAGGTCGGACTTGGTGGTGAAGGGGAACTTCGCCAGGTCATCCAGGGACTTGATGTCGTCCGGGTGCACGCCCAGGGCATCGAAGCGCTGACGGTACAGCGGCACGTTGTTGTAGGCGTGGTTCAGGCTCCAGCGCAGGCGCTCCAGCTGATGCTGGCGCAACTCGTCGATGCTGGCGGTTTCCAGCGGGTCCAGCACAGGATCAAGCGTGGATCGGGCTATTGGCATGTTCATAACTTCACTCGAATTATTTTTGTGTTCCAGCCCTTTGCACAGGGGCTTTGAGTGCATGCCCCAAGGATACCTCTCGGCTCCCCGGGAATCGCGGTTCTTTAGTCGGACAAGCGCTCGATGATCAGCGCGATGCCTTGGCCGACGCCGATGCACATGGTGCACAGGGCGTAGCGACCGTTGCGTTCCTCAAGCTCATGCAGGGCGGTGGTGACCAGGCGCGCGCCACTCATGCCTAGCGGATGACCGAGGGCAATGGCGCCGCCGTTGGGGTTGACCCGTGGATCGGTGTCGCTCAGGCCCAGTTCGCGCAATACCGCCAGGCCTTGTGCGGCAAAGGCTTCGTTGAGCTCGATGACGTCCATGTCCGCCAGGCTCAGGTTGGCCACTTCCAGCACCTTGCGCGTTGCCGGTACCGGGCCGATGCCCATGATTCGCGGTTCGACGCCCGCGGTGGCCATCGCCACCACCCGACCGCGTGCGGTCAGGCCGTGACGTTTGGCGACTTCGGGGCTGGCCAGCAACAGGGCGCAGGCACCGTCATTGACTCCGGAGGCGTTGCCGGCGGTGATGCTGCCGCCTTCGCGGAACGGTGTGCCGAGTTTGGCAAGCTGTTCCAGGGTGGTATCGCCGCGCGGGTGCTCATCGTGCTCGACCACTTTGGCCGGGCCTTTGCGCTGGGGAATTTCTACTGCAACGATCTCCTTGGCCAAGCGCCCGTTGGCCTGGGCCGCAGCGGCGCGTTGCTGGCTGCGCAGGGCGAAAGCGTCCTGATCGGCCCGGGAGATGTTGAACTGTGCGGCGACGTTTTCCGCGGTTTCCGGCATGGAGTCGATGCCGTAGGCCTTTTTCATCAGTGGATTGACGAAGCGCCAGCCGATGGTGGTATCGAAGATCTCGGCCTGGCGGGAAAATGCCTGCTCGGCCTTGCCCATCACCAGCGGTGCGCGGGACATCGATTCGACGCCGCCGACCAGCATCAGGCCGACTTCGCCACTGCGAATAGCCCGGGCTGCGCTGCCGACCGCATCCAGCCCGGAACCGCACAGGCGATTGAGGGTGGTGCCGGGCACGCTGACCGGCAAGCCGGCCAGCAGTGCCGACATGCGTGCGACGTTGCGGTTGTCTTCACCGGCCTGGTTGGCGCAGCCGTAGATCACGTCGTCGACCGTGTTCCAGTCGACTTGCGGGTGGCGGCGCAGCAGTTCGCGCAGGGGCACCGCGCCGAGGTCGTCGGCGCGCACGCCGCTCAGCACTCCGGCATAGCGGCCGATCGGGGTGCGTACCGCGTCGATGATCAGGGCGTCATTCATCAGGGGTCTCCTGCGCCAGCACGGGGCCGCGCACTTTGTAGGATTTGCCGTGGAACAGGGCGATCAACTGACCCTGCTGGTTTTCAATGCGTACGTCATAGTTGCCGGTGCGCCCGGAACGGCTTTGCTCGATGCAGTCGGCGTTCAACGTATCGCCCAGTCGTGCCGGGGCGATGTAGTCGATGCTGCAGCCGATGGCCACGGTGGCTTCGTTGTAGCTGTTGCAAGCGAACGCGAACGCCGAGTCGGCGAGGGCGAACAGGTAGCCGCCGTGGCAGGTGCCATGGCCCTGGAGCATGTCGGCGCGTACGGTCATGCCCACCCGGGCGCAACCGGGACCTGCGGACAGCAGGCGCATGCCCATGGCCTGGCTGGCGGTGTCGCGCTGGAACAAGGCCTGGGCGCAGGTGCTGGCCAGGTTCATCGCTTCATGGTTAGTCATGGAATGTTCTCCCTTCAGCGACCCGGCGACGCAACAGCAGCGAAGGGCGATAGCGTTCTTCGCCGTAAACGGCTTGCAGGTTTTCCAGTACGCTGAGGATGTGCCGCAGCCCGATCGCATCCGCCCAGGCCAGCGGGCCTTGCGGGTAATTGACCCCGGCGCGCATGGCCAGATCGATGTCGGCGGCCGAAGCCACGCCTTGCAGCAGGGCATCGGCGGCTTCGTTGGCGAGCATGGCCACGGTACGCAGCACCGCGAGGGCGGGGCTGTCGCTGAGTTGGCTGACTTTGAAGCCGGCCTGGTGCAGTAGCGCGATTCCTTGTTCCAGAGCTTGTGGGTCAATGCCCTCCGCGCAACTGATGGCGATGCGTTTGGCCTGGCCGTAATCCAGTGCCAGGTCCAGCAGAATCAGATTGCGCAGCCCGTCTTCCCTGGCGCGCTGGCAAGCCATGCGTCCATCGCTCAAAGCCAGTACGGCGTCGCCGACGCGCAGCAGGCCCCGGCCATCGCGCTGGATAACTTCGATGCCCTGCTCGCGAAGGCGCGCAAGCAGACCCCGGGCAATGCCCAGATCACCTTCGACGATGCACACATCCACGGTCGCGGTGCTGGCGACCTGCGCAGGTAACGCGCGCTCGACACCTTCGGCGTAAGAATAGAAACCCTGCCCGCTCTTGCGACCCAGGCGCCCGCCGTCCACCAGTTCTTTCTGGATCAGCGAAGGCAGGAAGCGCGTGTCGTTGTAGTAGGCGTTGAACACCGAGCAGGTCACCGCGTAGTTGACGTCGTGGCCGATCAGGTCGGTCAGCTCGAACGCACCCATGGCAAATCCGCCGGCGTCGCGCATCAGTGCATCCAGGGTAGGGCAATCGGCAGCGCCTTCCTGCAGCAGGCGCAGGCTTTCGGCATAAAACGGCCGGGCCACGCGGTTGACGATGAAGCCCGGAGTAGAGCGGGTATGCACCGGTTTTTTGCCCCAGGCCCTGGCGGTGTCGTACAGGCATTCGGCCAGGACTGGATCGCTGGCCAGCCCGGAAACGATTTCCACCAGCGCCATCACCGGCGCCGGGTTGAAGAAGTGCAGGCCGAGCAGGCGCTGCGGATGGCTCAGCTGTGCAGCAATGCTGGTGATCGACAGCGACGAGGTGTTGCTGGCCAGAATGCAGTGTTCGCCGCAGATGCCTTCGAGCTGGCGGAACAGCGCGCGCTTGACCTCAAGGTTCTCGACGATGGCTTCGATGATCAAATCGCAATCGGCCAGGGCTTCGATGGCTTCCACAGCCACCAGGCGACCAATGGTTGCGCTGCGCGACTCGGCGGACAGCTTGCCGCTGTCGACCCGCTTGCCCAATTGCCGGTTGATGCCTTCGATGGCTTGTGCCGCGGCGCCGGGACGGTTGTCCAGCAGCAGCACCGGGTGCCCGGCCTGTGCCGCGACCTGAGCGATGCCGGCACCCATGGCCCCGGCGCCGATCACGGCGATACGTGCGGTAGTGTTCAGTGCGCTCATGGCTCAGCGCCCCTTGAAGCTTGGGCTGCGTTTTTCCATGAAGGCGCCGACGCCTTCGCGATAATCCTCACTGCGCCCGGCCAGGCGTTGCAGATCGCGTTCCAGCTCCAGCTGTTCGTCGAAGCTGTTGCTCATGCTGGCGTTCAGGCTGCGTTTGATCAGTGCCAGGCCGTAGGTCGGCTGAGTGGCCAGGTGGCGCGCCAGCTTCAAGGCTTCGTCGCGCAGTTCGGCGTCTTCCACGCAGCGGTAGATCAGGCCCCATTGCTCGGCCTGCTCGGCGGTCAGGCGGTTACCCAACAGCGCCAGCGCCTTGGCCCGCGCCATGCCGACCAGGCGTGGCAGGGTCCAGGTGCCACCGGAATCAGGAATCAGGCCGATTTTGCAGAAGGCCTGAATGAAACTGGCCGAGCGCGCCGCCAGCACCAGGTCGCAGGCCAATGGGATGTTGGCCCCAGCCCCGGCCGCCACGCCATTGACCGCGCAGATCACCGGCAGCGGCAGGTCGCGCAACTGGCGGATCATCGGGTTGTAGAACTTCTCGATCGACTCACCCAGATCCGGCACGGCGCTGCCCGGTGCGACGTTGCGATCGCTCAGGTCTTGCCCGGCGCAGAAGCCTCGGCCTTCACCGGTCAGCAACAAGACGCGCACGTCCGGATTCTGCCGCACCTGTTTCAGCGCCTCCTTCACTTCACCATGCATTTGCGTGTTGAAACTGTTGAGCTGGTCCGGGCGGTTGAGGCTGAGCAGGGCGACGCCGGCCTCGATGGAAAACAGGATGTGTTCGAAGTTCATGGTCTGGGCGCTCTCTTGGCGGTCATTCGAATTCGGTGGCTGATAACCGGTTTATTCGCCGGTGAAGTTCGGCCGGCGTTTTTCCTGGAACGCGCGGATGCCTTCGTCGCGGTCGCGGGTGCCCGCCAGCAAGGTGAAGGCGTGGCGCTCGAAACGCAGGCCGCTGGCGAGGTCGGTGTCCATGGCCTTGAGCAGCGCTTCCTTGGCCAGGCGCACTGCCAGCGGAGCCTTGGCGGCAATGCTGCGGGCGACCTGCACGGCACGTTCGACGGTCAATTCCGGTTGCGTCACTTCACTGACCAGGCCGGCGCGCTGGGCCTGGTGGGCGTCGATTGCGTCGCCGGTCAGGACCATTTGCATCGCCATGGACTTGCCGACAGCGCGTAGCAGGCGCTGGGTGCCCCCGGCGCCGGGCATGATCCCGAGGTTGATTTCCGGCTGGCCGAAGCGGGCGTCTTCACCGGCAATGATGATGTCGGCGTGCATGGCCAGTTCGCAGCCACCGCCGAGGGCGAAACCGTTGACGGCGGCGATCAGTGGTTTGCTGAAGCGGGTGATGCTTTGCCACGAGGCCTGGCGCGGGTCGTTGAGGACACCGACCAGATTGCATTCGGCCATTTCCTTGAGGTCGGCACCGGCGGCGAACGCCTTGCGGCTGCCGGTGACGACCACGGCGCGGGTCGCGGGGTCAGCTTGCGCGGCGTTCAGTTCGTCGGCCAGCTCACCCAGCAACTCGGTGGTCAGGGCATTCAGGGCTTGCGGACGCTGCAGGGTAATCAGGCGAACGCCGGGCTCGATCAGCTCGACAGCAAGGGTTTGAGGCATGGCGGATGCCCTCGTGGTGCAGGCTCGGCGTGGCGCCGGCTCGTTATTGGATCGGCCGCAGGGGCCGGTTATGCCCAAGTATAGCTACAACGTGATACGCAAAAGCAATATCAAAATAGGTTTAACGTGTCTTAATGGTGGTTGGTTTGATGGGAGGTGATTGTGTTTAAATCCATTTAATTTCGATCTAATCCCCGTTTTTATTGGGTTTTATGAGGATCTACCAGGCGTAATGCAGGTCGTCGGAAAGGGCTTTTCCAAGTGATACGGTTTTTTGTCTTTGTGATGTTAAAAGTGATGTGATACAAAACAAATCATTATCCGCATCGCTTTGCGAAGGAAGCTCCCATGACTTGCTACAGCCTTGATGGCCTGACCCCGGTGGTTGACCCGAGCGCTTACGTGCATCCGTCGGCTGTATTGATCGGTGATGTGATCGTCGGTCCGCATTGTTATGTCGGCCCCCTGGCGAGCCTGCGTGGGGACTTCGGACGAATCGTGCTGGAGGAGGGCGCCAACCTGCAGGACACCTGCGTGATGCACGGCTTTCCCGATAGCGACACCGTGGTCGAACGCAATGGTCATATAGGGCATGGCGCAGTGCTGCACGGCTGCCGGATCGGTGCCGACGCACTGGTCGGCATGAATGCCGTGGTGATGGACAACGCACGGATCGGCCCGCGGTCATTCGTCTCGGCGGCGGCGTTCGTCAAAGCGGGATTCGAATGCCCGGAGCAGTCGCTGGTGATGGGCGCGCCGGCCATCGTCAAGCGCAGCCTCAGCGATCAGGAAGTGGCGTGGAAACTGGCGGGTACCCGGGAGTATCAGCAACTGGCCCAGCGTTGCCTGGAACAGATGCAGGTTTGCGAGCCGCTGACCGAGCCGGAGCCCGATCGCCCACGCATCAGCGATAGCGCCCTGCGGCCCAAAGGTAATCGCGTGTGAATACAGTCCCAGTGGGAGCGGGCTTGCTCGCGAAAGCGCAGTGTCAGACGACAGATTTATAAACTGACTCACCGCCTTCGCGAGCAAGCCCGCTCCCACAAGAGGATTTTCGGTATATTCCTTTTCTTTTTCCGCTCGGTACGCCTATGTCGTCCCTGATACCCTTGAACAATCTGATCACCCGCTTCCAGGAACAGACGCCGATCCGCGCCAGTTCGCTGATTATCACCCTGTACGGGGACGCCATCGAGCCCCACGGCGGTACGGTATGGCTGGGCAGCCTGATCCAGTTGCTCGAACCTATCGGCATCAATGAACGGCTGATCCGCACCTCGATTTTCCGCCTGACCAAGGAAGGCTGGCTGACCGCCGAAAAAGTCGGCCGACGCAGTTACTACAGCCTGACCGGCACCGGCCGCCGACGTTTCGACAAGGCGTTCAAGCGGGTCTACAACACCTCCATGCCAGCCTGGGACGGCTCCTGGTGCCTGGTGATGCTGTCGCAGTTGACCCAGGAAAAGCGCAAGCAAGTGCGCGAAGAACTCGAATGGCAAGGTTTCGGTGCGATATCGCCGGGGGTGCTCGCCTGCCCGCGCATTGAGCGCACCGACGTCAATGCGACCCTGCTCGACCTGGGTGTCCAGGAAGACACCATCGTCTTCGAAACCACAGCCCAGGACGTGCTGGCTTCCAAGGCCCTGCGCCTGCAAGTGCGTGAAAGCTGGAACATCGAGGAACTGGCGACCCATTACAGCGAGTTCATCCAGTTGTTCCGGCCGCTGTGGCAAGCGCTGCGCGAGCAGGAGAACCTGCAGCCGGCCGATTGTTTCCTGGCGCGGATCCTGCTGATTCACGAGTACCGCAAGCTGCTGCTGCGTGACCCGCAATTGCCGGACGAGTTGTTACCCGGCGATTGGGAAGGTCGTGCCGCCCGCCAGTTGTGCCGCAATATTTACCGTTTGATTTATGCCAAGGCCGAGGAATGGCTCAACAGCGCCCTGGAAACGGCCGACGGCCCGTTACCGGAGGTCGGTGAAAGCTTCTATCGGCGGTTTGGCGGACTCAAATAGCACGTCATTGTTCAGGGAGTGGTGCGGTTCAGGAGACGCGGAGCATCCCGATGTCGTGTGGATTGACGTAGACAATAAAAACAAGCCTGCGTGAGGCCAGACATGATTTCAACTAATGCACAGCGCCATGACGGGTTCGATCAGTGGATCCATCAGATCAACCAGATCTGTGGCGCCTTCGACGCACAACCCCTGGGCTGCGAATTCGCCGGGCGTATCCGCGAACACCAGAGCGACGCCCTGAAACTCAGTTTCGTCGACGTGTGCCAGGCCCAGCTGTTCCGCACGCCCCGGGAAGTCGCGGTGGGCGAGGGCGGCAAGTACTTCGCGGTGTTCCAGCTAGATGGCACCGCGGGAATGGCCCAGGGCGACAGCAGGGTGTTGCTGGCGCCCGGCGACATCACGCTGATCGATGCGTCGCGGCCAAGCGACTTCACCTACAGCGAAAACTCCAGGCAGTTGTCGCTGATCCTGCCGTATCAAGTGGTCGAGCAAACCCTGCGTTTCAACCAGGTCAAGTGCGGTCATCGCATCGCCGCGAGTTCGCCCATCGCCATGTTGTCGCACCGGTTGATTCTCGATGCCACCCGCCAGCAGAACCTGACCCGACAAGAAAGCGAAGCGACCCTGGAGGCGATTGTCAGCCTGCTGCGGCCGGCGATCTGCCAGGCCGACGATGGCGAGGATGCCCATGAGCGTATCTTGCGCAAGACCCTGAGCTGCATTGACGAAAACATTCGATCCGAGGAACTGTGCCCGGAGTGGCTGGCGCGGGAAGTCGGCATGTCCACCCGTGGCCTGTACCGGATGTTCGCCAAGAAGGGCCTGGTGGTGGCGCGCTATATCAAGAACCGCCGCCTGGACCTGTGCGCCGAATCCCTGCGCTGCTCGGGCAAGGAACAGAAGTTGTCGGTGCTGGGTTATTCGTGGGGGTTTTCCGATTCGAGCTACTTTTCCACGGCATTCAAGTCGCGCTTCGGCATTGCGCCGGGGGAGTATCGCAAGCGGTATGCTTGAATCGTTTGAACACCGAATACCCCAATGATGGTCTCACCTGAACCCCGAACTCCCTGTAGGAGCGAGCATGCTCGCGATGGACTCAAGAGCACCGCGGGGAATCAGGCTCCCCGCGTTATCGTTAACGTCCATCGCGAGCATGCTCGCTCCTACAGTGGGATGGTGTTTGCCATTGGTTATTTCGGTGAATTGAGGTTCAACGTCGGCGTTTCATCGAAGAAGTTCCACGGTTTGAGCAGCACATGCACCCACTCGGTCGGCATGATGGGCCACTCTTCGGCGCGGGCAATGTGGGTGGTGCCGGTGGTCAGCCAGACCACGTCGTCGGTGTTCTCGATGGACTGGTTATCCCGGGTGAACTGCCCCAGGCCCGAGTCTTTATCCGAGCGGTTCGGGTACTTGCCCTCCGGGTACTTTTCTTCAGGGTTGTATTGCGTCACCCACAGTTGCTTGTCCATGAAACTCAGGCGGTGGTACAGCCATTCGTCGTTGCCGAAGTTGGCGCCCTTGGCCACCGGGTGCGTACCGCCGGCATACGGGATCAACTGGTAGGAAACCGGGTTGCCGACCTTGTTTTCCTTGCTGTAGTTGGTCAGCAGGCGCACGGTCGACGGGTCGAATTTCTGCGCCGCCTGTTGCTCGCTGCTGACCACGCGGGTTTCGGTCTGCATGGTACTGGTGCGCGGCCCGCCACGATCGTTCGGGGCAATCACCGGGTTCACTTCCACCAGTGAGTTGCTTTCACCATCCACGTCCATGTCCAGGCGGAAGTTGTAGATGTGCTGGTGCGTGGTGCCGACGATATTGTGGTCGAGCAGGGTGCCGTAACGGGTGTCTTCCTGGGCGGTGGCTTCGTGCATGGTTTTGGACTTCACGCCCTTGACCGCCTCGATGCCGGTGGCGCCGGCGTCGATGCCGATGGTGCCGTTCTGCTGGAAGACCCAGTCGAAGATGTAGTCGTAGTTGCCGACCGTGCTGATCCAGCGCACCACCAGTTCCCGACGCTCGGTGCTGAGGTTGGGCTGGCCCATTTCCTGGTGTTTGTATTCGGGGCCGGCATAGCGCTCGAACACCGCGATGGCGCGGGGAATTGCTGTCGGTGCGCCGGTGTAGTCGGCGATGGTGGCGTCCAGCAGCACGGCGTTTTCCGGGGCGTCCTTACCCCGGGCGATCGGCGAGGTCAGGGTGCCCATGCCGTAGTCGCCCGAGTCGAGGTAGGCCTTGAAGTACCAGCCGACATCCGGGTCGCCATAAGGCACGATCATGCCGCCCAGCGAGCCTTCGTACATGATCTTGCGTTTCTTGCCCTTGTCATCAAAGGTGACGGTGGACAGGATCGGACCGACCCGCGAGTCGAGCCGAACGTGCAAGTCCCAGTTCTGCCAGTGAATGCTGTTGCCGCTGATGGTGTAGTTCTTGCCCTCGGGCTCGATGATCTGCAGCGGCTTGACCTGCACAGCCTGGCGCCCGCGCCCGTCGTAGGGGGTCGGTTTCATCGGCACCGGGATGATCGCCTCGTCTTCGATCTTGATCAGTTTTTTCTGTTCCAGGTCGACCGTGGCTACCAGGCCTTCGATCGGATGCGCCCAATAGTTGCCGTCGTCGGTGTTGAGGTAACTGACGATTTTCAGCAGGCGCTTGTCCTGGGCCAAGCCATCCTTACCGTCGAAATAGCCAACCGTCAGCGGGGTGGCCACGACCTTTTTCACGTCGTTGATGCCGCGCTTGGCCAGGGCCTGGGCGTATTCCGGGCTGTTCTCCACGGCGGCCTGCACGGTGGCGAAGTCATCCAGCAGCACCATGCCGTGGGCGCCTTCGACCGGTTGCCATGAAGTCAGGGCCTTGCTGTCGAGATCGACCAGCGCTTCGATCACATGCTTGCCGTCCAGCACCACGATATTGGCCTGGCGCGACTGGGCGACGTTTTGCCCGGTAAAGACGAAGTTCCACACCTGATCCTTGGGCGGCGCCTTGACCGAGATTTCGGTGAAGCGAAAACCGGGCTGGTAGTGCTCCGATTTCTTGATGATGGCCACTGCGGCGTTGATCTCGTCCGCGCTCAAAGGGTTGAGCGGGTTCGGGCGGGTCTCGACGACAAAGGTCTTGTCCAGGCCGGACTGGAACACCTGGTTGATGAAGTCCTTGGACATGAACGCCGTATGCTCCTTGAACACCACCGGCACCGTCAGCTCCATGGGCTTGCCGTTGAGCATCGCCACCTTGCTGTTTGGCTTGACCTGCAGGTAGACCCCGTCCTTGGCAATGGTGAACAGATTGGCGTAGTCATCCCATTTGACCGTGGCGCCAAACGCTTCAAGGCCCGCTTGCAGCGGCACCATCTCGGCGTGGCCGCCGTGGGCCTGGGCAGTGTTCGTCCAGAATGGCAGGGCGAGGGTGATGGCCAGAGCGAGTCGGGTGAGCGGTTTTTGTTTTAAGGACGCTTTGGAGCTGAACATGGGTGAGTTCCTGGGAAAGCCGGTGACAGGCACGCCTGCACTTTGCTACAGCCCATTGAAGGCTGCATTGGGATTCCTGCCAGAATCCTTTGGCTGTGTGCCGTTATCGAGCTTTCCTGACGGAAGGCAGATTGGCAAGCGCACGGAGCACCTTGTGATCGTACTCACGCAGAACGTGGGAACGATCACAAGCGCAATTCAGACCTTCAACCCCCGACCGCCAATCGCCACCGCCACCAGCAACACCGCCATCAAGGCAAAGGCAAAGCTCAGGCTGCTGGCGTGGGCGATGAAGCCGATCAGCGCGGGCCCCGCGAGAATCCCCGCATAGCCCAGCGTGGTAATGGCCGGCACGGCGATGCTTTGCGGCATGACGGTCTGCTTGCCCACCGCGGTGTACAGCACCGGTACGATGTTCGAGCAACCGGCGCCCAGTAACGTATAACCCACCAGCGCCGCCTCCCAGCTGGGTGCGAAGGTCGCCAGAAACAGCCCGGCGGCCGCAGTCAGCCCACCGAACACAATCACTCGCGTCGGGCCCAGGCGACGCACGATTGCGTCACCGGTCAAACGCCCCACGGTCATGGTCAAGGCAAACGCCGCATAACCCAGCCCCGCGTAAGCAGTGTCGATGCCGCGCTCTTGGGTCAGAAATACCGCGCTCCAGTCCAGCGCCGCGCCTTCAGCCAGGAACACGATAAAACACATGCCGCCGATGAACAGGACGATGCCGTGGGGAACGGCAAACGCCGGCCCCGAGCTTTCGCTGCCATAGGGCAACATATGCGGCACGGCCCTGGCCAGTGCGATCAACAGCAGCACGACCACCACCAGCATCGCGCCCAGCGGAGAAACGCCCAGGCCGAGCAGACCGCTGACCCCCGCCGCGCCGACAATCCCGCCGAGGCTGAACAGGCCATGGAAGCCCGACATCATGTTTTTGCCGCTGGCGCGCTCGACGATCACCGCTTGCAGGTTCACTGTCGAATCCACTGTGCCGAGACCGGCGCCGAACATGAACAGAGCCGCGATCAACGCGGGAATCGACGATACCGTCGCCAGCAGTGGCAGGGCCGCGCAGATCAGCAAGGTGCCGCCGCTGGCCACCCGCCGACAACCAAAGCGTGACGCCAGCATCCCCGCCACGGGCATCGCCATAATCGAACCTACGCCCAGGCTCAACAGCAACAAGCCCAGGGTGCCTTCATCCAGCCCGGCCCGGGCTTTGGCATACGGCACCAGCGGCGCCCAGGCAGCGATACCGACCCCGGCGATGAAGAAGGCGATGCGAGTGGACATTTGCTCCATGCGCCCGGGCACGAATGTGCGTTGGGAATTCAGGCTGGTCATTTCAATCCTTGGTAAAAAGCACGTTCCCAAAGGACAGGAAAATACCTATGGGGTTCGATCAGAGTCCGGACGCTTTGGCGGTCAATCAGGGTGACATCCTTGCACAGCCCCGGACAGTTTCGCGATATGTTGAGGCAATCCAATACAGCTGGGGGAGGGTGTCATGGCGCAGCGGTACGATGCACGGGGCAATATCTACATAGTGGTGGCACCCGAGGAGTTGCGGGAGCAGGGTATAGCGGTGCCCGAGCAGGCCAGCCGCGCGGCGCAAAGCCGTGAGGCCTGGGCGCAGGCGGCCATAGAAGCCTGTTGCGGCAGGGCTCCCGGCACACAACCGGTCGGCAGCAAGGAGCATCGCAGCGATGGTTTGCTGGTGGGCCCGTTTCAATCGTCATCGCCCTTTGATCTGTTGATCGTCAACACCGATGGCACCCTGGCCGAGCGCAGCGGCAACGGGCTGACGATTTTTTCCCAGGCCCTCAGTGATCAAGGGCTGTTGCCGCAGAGCGAAGCCAGTCTGCTCAGGGTTCACCACGATAAGGCTGATACGCCTTCGCCGGGGCAGACTTCAGTGAGAGCTGCGCAGGTCGAGGGTGTACAAGGTTTCTGGCTCGATCTGGGCCAGCCGGGATTCGGGCCGTCGGCGGTCAGTGCCCACGGGGTTGAAGCGGTCATGTTCAATGACCGCGAACTCAGCCACGTTAAACAATTGTCGGCACTCAATAGTGCATGGTCGCGCAGTCAGTTCGCGCGGGTCGGCAATCCGCATTGCGTGACGCTGGTGGACTGCGCCGATGCCTTGCCGAGCAATGAGCAAATGCGCGAGCCAGCGCTGGGCGAAGAGCTGACGCGCATTGCCTATGCCATGCCGACCGGCGCGGGCAAACCCTGCCCGGCGGGGATCAACCTGCAATGGGCGATGCTGGAGTCTGAAGGGCACATTACCGCGCGTGTGTTCGAACGCGGCGAGGGACCGACGGCGTCCTCGGGCACCAGCGCCAGCGCGGTGGCGTGTGCGGCGTGGCGGGTCGGTTGGGTCAGTGCCGGTGAGGTCAAAGTGACGATGCCGGGCGGTACGGCGCCGATCTTGCTGGAGCAAGAGTTGGGGGAATTGAGTCGGGTCAGCCTGTTTGGCACGGCGCGCAAGAGCGATTGACAGTTGGATCGCAATCGCGAGCAGGCTCGCCAACAGGTTTTATGAACGACATAAAGCCACTGTGGGAGCGGGCTTGGTCTTTGGTGAATGCGAGGCCTGTGGCCGCCACAGATCCCTTGTAGGAGCGAGCATGCTCGCGAAAAATCCGGGAACGCCGGGGAGTGTCAGGCTTCCCGCGTCAGCGTTGGCGCCCATCGCGAGCATGCTCGCTCCTACAGGTTGCCCGTGATGAGGTCGGATCAGCCAACACTCAACTCAGCTCAGCCCACTGAACTCCACCACCGGCATCGTGCGCTTCATCAGCACCTTGCCATCGCGGATCGAATACAACGGCAACCCCTGACTGCGAATCACCTCATAATCACTGTCCGCCGACAGAATCAACAGATTCGCCGGCCGCCCCCGTTCCAGCCCATAACGCTCGCCCAGGGCCATGGCCCTGGCGCTGTTGTCAGTGACCAGGTCCAGCGCACTTTGCAGGTTGCGAAAACCGAGCATGTGGCAAATGTGCAGGCCAGCTTCGAGCACCCGCAGGATGTTGCCATTGCCCAGCGGATACCATGGGTCGACGATCGAGTCCTGGCCGAAGCACACGTTCATGCCGGCTTCGAGCAACTCGTTGACCCGGGTCACGCCCCGGCGTTTCGGGAAGTTATCGAAGCGTCCCTGCAGGTGGATGCTCTCGGTGGGGCAGGAGACAAAACTGATCCCCGAATGCCCGAGCAGGCGAAACAGCTTGGCGCAGTAGGCATTGTCGTAGGAGCCCATGGCGGTGGTGTGGCTGGCCGTGACCCGAGAACCCATGTCGCGGCTGCGGGCTTCCTCGGCCAGCACTTCGAGGAACCGTGAGTGCGGGTCGTCGGTTTCGTCACAGTGCACATCCACCAGGCAACCGCTGCGTTCGGCCAGGTCCATGAGGAACTTCACCGAACTGACGCCCTGATCGCGGGTGTACTCGAAATGCGGAATGCCGCCGATCACGTCCGCGCCCATGCGAATGGCTTCTTCCATGAGCTCGCGACCATTACGGTAAGACTCGATGCCTTCCTGGGGGAACGCGACGATTTGCATGTCGACCAGATGCCGGCTTTCCTCACGCACTTCGAGCATGGCCTTGAGTGCGGTCAGCTGCGGGTCGGTGACGTCAACGTGGGTGCGCACATGCTGGATGCCGTGGGCGGCCAGGCTCTGGATGGTTTTTTCCGCCCGGGTCTTGGTGTCTTCCAGGGTGATGGTCGCCTTGCGCTCGCCCCAGCACTCGATGCCTTCGAACAGCGTGCCGCTCATGTTCCAGCGCGGCTCGCCCGCGGTCAGGGTCGCATCGAGGTGGATGTGCGGCTCGACAAAGGGCGGCACCACCAGATTGCCGCCGGCATCCAGATCGTCCGGGCCCAGGGTCGGGGCTTCAGTCTGGCGGGCGATGCTGCTGATCAGGCCGTCTTTCAGGTGCAACTCATGCAGACCTTCCTGGTTGCGCAGACGGGCGTTGATGATGTGCATGAGCAGAGTCCTTATAGAGATTCCTGGAGAGGATATCCCTACGTTAGCTCGCTGGTGACAATCCCCGCCAGTGGCATTGATCACCGTAGCGCACTGTGGGAGCCAATATGGGAGTTGGACTACTCGCCGCGATAGATGCAGCCGCTGGTGCAGGTCTCGTGGATGCGGATTGCACTGAGTTCCGGCAGCAAAGGCTTGAGTTCAGCCCAGATGAATTTTGCCAGCACTTCGCTGGTCGGATTCTCAAGGCCAGGAATGTCATTGAGGTAGTTGTGGTCCAGGCGCTCATAGAGCGGCTTGAAGATCGCCTTGATCTCGGAAAAGTCGCGAATCCAGCCGGTGTGCGGATCGATGTCGCCGCTCAGGTGGATCGCCACTTTGAACGAGTGACCGTGCAGGCGCCCGCACTTGTGGCCGTCCGGTACGTGGGGCAGGCGGTGGGCGGATTCGAAGGTAAACTCTTTGAAGATTTCCACGGTTGGTTTCAGCTCTGTTCAGGTGGCGATCGCCGCAGCGATGTGGGCAGGCGGCGAGTTTAGCAGTTTGTCCTGACTAAAGGGTCAGCAAGCGCTCGGCAAGTCGACCGTTGGCGGCCAGCTCGAGGAACTCGTCACCCAGGCGCCGGCTTTCATCGATGGTCGCGCGCCAGTATTTCTGGCGGGCCGGGGCGTCGCCCATGAAACGCTTGAAATCTCTTCGATCCGGCAGTTTGCCGTAGGGCAGGCGGGCCAGGTATTGCTTCGACGGTGCCAGCAACAGCACGTTCTGCAAGCGCTTCGGGCAGGCGCGGCGCCACGGCAAAGTTTTGTCGAACCAGCCGGGAATCACCCGGTCGGTGAAGTGCGGATAGAGCACGATGTCGTCGCCGCTGTAAGGCAGGTCGAGGTGGTAGTCCAGCAGGCCGCCATCGCGGAAGGTTCCGGCGCCGGCCCCCGGCAGGTCACGCACACCTTCCATGACCATCGGGATCGAGCCCGAGGCCAGCAAGGCCTGGCGCAGGTTGCCGGCGTTCAGGGCAACGAAGCGCGACGGAAAGTCGTTCAGTGCGTTGACCGGTGGCGCCAGGCGCGGGTCGTGGATGATCAGGCGCTCGAAGTGCCGCGCCAGCCGTGCGCGGCCGCGCAGGTTGTCGGCGATCACCGAGGACAGTCCCAGACCCAATCGGCCGCGATGATCTTCCGCCAGCAGGCCGTGGCTCTTGACCACCATGATGTTGAGCCGGTAATCGCTGTTGCTCAGGATCGAGCCGTCGCGACCGTCGAGCAGGTCATCGAGCATGCGCTGCGAGCTCTGGCTGATCTGCGCCATGGTCACGCCTTTGGCGAAGTTCTGCTCGGTGTACAACTGGCCAAGACGGCGGATGCCCTCGGCGGCATCCGGCAGGCAGGCGCTGGCGAAACGCCAGGAACCCACCGATGCGCCGATCAGCGAGCGCTCCCGTGGTGCCGCCGGCAGCCACTCGCCAAACAGCGCCAGGTCCAGACCCTGAATCCCCAGTGCCTTGGGCCCGCCCGCAGCGCCTGGCAGGATGCCGACATCGGCGGCATCCAGGCCATTGGCGCGAATGTGCGCCATGGCCCGGGGGCCGGCCTTGAGGGTGAGGGCAGGGAACTTGATGTGGATGGCGGTCATACCGGTCTCTATGTCTGGCAAGCGGACGGATTATAAAGGGTTGTAACCGATCCCTGTAGGAGCGAGCCTGCTCGCGATGAACCCGAGAGCACCGCGGGGTGTCAGGCTTCCCGCGTCATCGTTGACGATCATCGCGAGCCTGCTCGCTCCTACAGGGGAGGGCGGCGTTGTCAGTGATGGCAATTCAGTTTCAATTAAGTTCATCCCGCTAAGGTGCCTTCATACGCAACATGCAAAAAGTTTTGGAGACACCCATGAAAACCCTGACTGCCCTGTTCACCGCCTGCCTCATCGGACTGGGTGCCAGCATTGCCCACGCCCGCGACCTGGGGCCTGACGAAGCGCTGAAACTGCGCGACGCTGGTACCATTGTGTCTTTCGAGCAGCTCAATGCCACTGCTCTGGCCCGACATCCCGGTTCTACCGTCAGCGAGACCGGCCTGGAAGAGAAGTACGGCAAGTATCTTTATCAGGTGGAGCTGCGTGATCGGCAAGGCGTCGACTGGGATCTGGAATTAGACGCGGTCAGTGGGCAGGTACTCAAGGATCATCAGGATCGGTAATGAAGGTGTTTTTACTCAAACGATGCACCGCCGGCCGGGTGGCGCTGCTGCTTCTGGCGTTTTGCTCTGTGGTGATGGCCCGCGACCTGGATCAGGATGAAGCCCTGCGCCTGCGTCAGCAGGGTGTGATCCTGCCCCTGGAGCAATTGCTGCAGCAGGCAATGGGTCGTTACCCCGGGGCGAAGTTGCTGGAAGCCGAGCTCGAAGAAAAACACGACGTCTACATTTATGAAGTCGAGCTGCTGACCCCCGAAGGGGAGGTCCGCGAGCTGGACATTGACGCCACGACCGGCCGTTTACTCAACGACAAGGAAGATTGACCGATGCGCCTGCTTCTGGTGGAAGACCACGTGCCGCTGGCTGATGAACTGATGGCCGGCCTCAATCGCCAGGGCTACGCCGTCGACTGGCTGGCAGACGGTCGCGATGCGGTGCATCAGGGCAGCACCGAACCCTATGACCTGATCATTCTCGACCTCGGCTTGCCGGGATTGCCGGGGCTGGACGTATTGGCCCAATGGCGCTCGGGTGGACTGGCCACGCCGGTGCTGATCCTCACCGCCCGGGATTCGTGGGCTGAACGCATCGAAGGCCTGAAGGCTGGCGCCGACGATTACCTGAGCAAACCCTTTCATCCCGAAGAGCTGCATTTGCGCGTTCAGGCCTTGCTGCGCCGCTCCCATGGTCAGGTCAACCAGCCGACCCTGCAGGCTGCCGGACTGCATCTGGATGAAGGTCGCCAGTGCGTGATCCGTGACGGTGCCGAGATTCAGCTGACCGCCGCGGAATTTCGTCTGCTGCGCTATTTCATGCTGCACCCCGAGCAGATCCTCTCCAAGAGCCACCTGGCCGAGCACCTCTACGACGGTGAAACCGAGCGCGATTCCAATGTGCTGGAGGTCCACGTCAACCACCTGCGACGCAAATTGGGGCGCAGCGTGATCGAAACCCGCCGTGGCCAGGGTTATCTGTTCGGTGGACAAGGCCGGTGAGGTCGATTCAACGCCGCTTGAGCCTGGGCCTGATCAGCGTGATGGTGGTGGTCGGCCTGGTCATGGCGCAAACCAGCCTGTGGCTGTTCGAAATAGGCTTGCAGCGTTACCTCGAAGATGGATTGCGCAACGACAGTGAGAGCCTGCTGCTGGCAATGGTGCGCGGGCCGCAGGGTTTGCAACTGGATGAGCGCCACCTGTCGCCGGCCTATCAGCGGCCGTTTTCCGGGCATTACTTCCGCATCGATTTTGCCGACAACCACTGGCGTTCCCGCTCGTTATGGGACCAGGAGCTGCCGCCACTGGCCCAACCCGGATTAAACAGCAACCTGCAGCTAGGTCCGGATGGCCAGCAGTTGTTGGTGTTGCGTACGGACTATCGGCGCCAAGGCCAATCGATCTCCATCAGCGTCGCCCAGGATTACACCCCGGTGCGCGAGAGTTTTCGGCGCATCCGCCAGATCGGTCTGGGCCTTGGCCTGGCCGGGTTGCTGGTGATTTTGCTGCTGCAACGGATCACCGTACGCCGCGCCTTGCGCCCGCTGGAAACTGCCCGTGAGCAGATCGCCCAGCTGCAGCAGGGGCAACGTTCGCAACTCGACGACCGGGTGCCGGTGGAACTGGAGCCGCTGGTGGCGCAGATCAACCATCTGCTGGCCCACACCGAAGACAGTCTCAAGCGTTCGCGCAATGCGTTGGGCAACCTCGGCCATGCCCTGAAAACACCATTGGCGGTCTTGCTGAGCCTGGCATCCAGTGAGCAGCTCGACGCGCATCCGCAACTTCGAAAGACCCTCAAGGCACAGCTGGAACAGGTCCAGACGCGGCTCAATCGCGAACTCAATCGCGCGCGCCTGTCCGGCGACGCGCTGCCTGGTGCGCTGTTTGATTGCGATGGGGAACTGCCAGGTTTGCTGGCGACCCTGAACATGATCCACGGCGAACACCTTGAGCTGAGTTACCGCGCACCGACCGGCCTGCAATTGCCGTGGGATCGTGAAGATCTGCTGGAGTTGCTGGGTAACCTGCTGGACAACGCTTGCAAATGGGCGGACGCCGAGGTTCGCCTGAGTGTGGTCGAGACTGTGCAAGGCTTTGAACTCAGCGTGGAAGACGATGGCCCGGGGATTCCCGAAGACCGCCGCGATCAGGTGTTCAGCCGGGGGACGCGGCTGGATGAGCAGACTGACGGGCATGGCTTGGGGTTGGGAATCGTGCGTGACATCGTCGACGCCTGGGGCGGGACACTGTCGTTGCTCGAGAGCGAGTGGGGCGGCTTGAAGGTGCTCATCGAGTTGCCCGCCCGCAATCTGTAGGAACGAGCCTGCTCGCGATGGTCGTCAACGCTGACGCGGGGAGTCTGGTTCCCCGCGGTGTTCTTGAGTCCATCGCGAGCATGCTCGCTCCTACAGGGGATCTGTGGCAGCCACAGGGCTCGCATTCACTGTAGGAGCGAGCCTGCTCGCGATGGTCGTCAACGCTGACGCGGGAAGCCTGACACCCCCCGGCGTTCTCGGGTTTTTCGCGAGCATGCTCGCTCCTACAGGGGGGCTGTGGCAGCCACAGGCTGAGACCAACGGGCCTATGTATTATTAATCTCCCGATCCTTGGTTTCCGGCAGGAAGAACGTGCCAAGTATCGCCGTCATCACCGCGATGACGATCGGGTACCACAGCCCGTAGTAGATATCCCCCGTGGCCGCCACCATGGCGAACGCTACCGTTGGCAGGAAACCACCGAACCAGCCATTGCCGATGTGGTAGGGCAGGGACATCGAGGTGTAGCGGATGCGCGTCGGGAACAGCTCCACCAGCCAGGCGGCAATCGGGCCGTAAACCATGGTCACGTAGATCACCAGGATGGTCAGCAACAGCAACACCATCGGGTAGTTGGTCTTGGCCGGGTCAGCTTTTTCCGGGTAGCCGGCTTCCTTGAGCGCACCACCAAGGGTCGCGGTGAAGGCGTCGTTGCGGGTCTTGAAGTCGGCGGCGGGCAGGCTGCTGCCTTCGAAACTCTGGATCACTTTATCGCCGATGCGCACCTGGGCAATGGTGCCCGGTTCGGCCTTCTCGTTCTTGTAGGGGATAGCCCGCTTGGCCAGCAGGGTCTTGGCCAGGTCGCAGGAACTGGTGAATCTGGCCTTGCCCACCGGGTCGAACTGGAACGAACACTGGTCGGGGTCGGCAATGACCGTGACCGGGTTCTTCTCCTGGGCAACAAATACGTCGGGGTTACCGTACTGGGTCAAGGCATGGAAGATCGGGAAGTAGGTCAGTGCCGCGAGGATGCAGCCGGCCATGATGATGCCCTTGCGGCCTATACGGTCGGACAGGCTGCCGAAAATCACGAAGAACGGCGTGCCGATCAGCAGTGAGCCGGCAATCAGCAGGTTGGCGGTCTGCGGGTCGATCTTCAAAGTCTGCAGCAGGAAGAACAGCGCATAGAACTGCCCGGTGTACCAGACCACGGCCTGTCCGGCGGTACCGCCGAGCAGGGACATGATGACGATCTTGAGGTTGTCCCAGCGGGCGAAGGACTCGGTCAGCGGCGCCTTGGAAGCCTTGCCTTCAGCCTTCATCTTCAGGAACACCGGCGACTCGCTGAGTTGCAGGCGGATATAAACCGAGATGATCAGCAGCAGGATCGACAGCAGGAACGGAATACGCCAGCCCCAGGCTTCGAAGGCTTCAGTGCCAAGCAAGGTGCGACAGGCGAGGATCACCAGCAGTGACATAAACAGGCCGAGGGTCGCCGTGGTCTGTATCCATGAAGTGAAGAAGCCGCGCCTGCCTTTGGGGGCGTGCTCCGCGACGTAGGTCGCCGCACCGCCGTACTCGCCACCCAGGGCCAGGCCTTGCAACAGGCGCAGGGTAATCAGGATGACCGGTGCTGCAACGCCTATGGTCGCATAACCTGGCAACAGGCCGACCACGGCTGTGGAAATACCCATGATCACGATGGTGATGAGGAAGGTGTGCTTGCGCCCGATCATGTCGCCCAAGCGGCCGAACACAATGGCGCCGAAGGGGCGTACGGCAAAGCCTGCGGCAAAAGCGAGCAGGGCGAAGATGAAGGCGGTGGTTTCGTTGACGCCGGCAAAGAAGTGCTTGGCAATGATCGCAGCGAGTGAGCCATACAGGTAGAAGTCGTACCATTCGAAAACGGTACCCAGTGACGAGGCAAAAATGACTTTGCGCTCCTCCTTGGTGATCCCGTGCCCGGACGCGTTGCCCGAGGTTGCATTGTCGATTGCCGCCATGAGTGTTCTCCGTTTTTCTTGTTGTAGGCCGGAGTACCTTCACTGAATATCTTCGCACCCTGGCCCTGGCCCTGGGGCTGATGTCGTCGGATTACGGGGCTTGCATTCCAGGTTGACGCCAGAAAACGCTGCAAGATTCCATGAAGCATAATCGGCTTGTGGCATATATCCACTTGCCATCATTTTGTTGAGCCGTGCGCAGAAAAAAATGTGGGAGCGGGCTTGCTCGCGAAAGCGCAGTGTCAGGTAGTAGATTTCTCACTGACACTGCGCTTTCGCGAGCAAGCCCGCTCCCACAGGGGCATTCTGCCGGGTTCAAACGCGGAACTGATCCATCAGGCTCTGCTGCTGGTTAGCCAGGCTGTTGAGTGACTGGCTGACCCGCGCGGACTCATTGGCCTGGCCCGACAGTGATTCGGTCACATCGCGGATGGTCGCCACGTTGCTGTTGATTTCCTCGGCCACCGCGCTCTGCTCCTCGGCGGCGCTGGCGATCTGCATGTTCATGTCATTGATCACGGTGACTGCATCGCCGATCTGGCGCAGCGCGGTCACCGCCTGGCTGACCTGCTCGACGCTGCCCTGGGCCTGACGATGGCTGTTGTTCATCGAGCCGACCACATCCTGAGTGCCGCTTTGCAGTTGCTCGATTACCAGGCGGGTTTCTTCCACGGACTCCTGGGTGCGTCGTGCCAGATTGCGTACTTCATCGGCCACTACGGCAAAACCGCGCCCGGCTTCACCGGCTCGAGCGGCTTCAATCGCCGCGTTGAGGGCCAGCAGATTGGTCTGTTCGGCGATAGCGCGGATCACTTCCAGCACCGAACCGATCTTCTCACTGTTGGCCGCCAACCCCTCAACCTGGGCCATCGCCGTGCTCAAGTCGGCGGCCAGGGTGTCGATGCTGGCGGTGGTGCGGTCAATCACGGTCAGGCCCTGGCGGGTCGCCTGATCGGCATCCCGTGCGGCATGGGCCGCTTGCGCCGCGCTGCGGGCGACGTCCTGGGCGGTAGCGCTCATTTCGTGGGACGCGGTGGCCACCTGATCGACCTGGCGGTACTGCTGCTCCATGCCGGCGCTGGTCTGGGTAGCGATGGCGGCCGACTGGTCAGCGGTGCTGCGCGCGTCCTGCACCGAGCGCTTGACCTCGGCAATGACCGGCTGCAGCTTGTCGAGGAAACGGTTGAACCAGCCGGCCAGTTGGCCCAGTTCATCCTGCTTGTCGTAGGCCAGACGACGGGTCAGGTCACCTTCGCCGCTGGCGATGTCTTCGAGCATGTGCGCCACGCCGAGGATCGGCCGGGTGACGCTGCGGGCCATTAGCCACACCAGCAGCAAACCGATCAAGGCCGCCAGGGCGCCAAGGCCGAGTTCGACCAGGGTGCCGGCGGTGTTGCTTTCATCCAGTTGCTGTTTCAGGGCTTCGGCGCGGCTGACCAGGACTTTCTCCGGCACGTCGAGCAACACGCCCCATGACTTGCCACCGGGAATCGGCTGGAACGGCGCCAGCACTTTCAACTGCTGCTGACTGTGCAGGCTGGTGGTCTTGCTGCTGGAAGCGAGCAGGCTCAGCAACTGTGCGCCACTGACCTTGTCCACGGCCTCCAGGCGCTGGCTGAGCTTGCTGGTGTCCGGGCTGTAGCCGGCGAGCAAACCGGCGGGGCTGATGATGCTGACGCTGGTCTGGCCGTCATAGAGTTTTTTGCTTGCGCTCTGGCTGAGGCTTTGCAGGCTGTCGAGGTTGATGTCCACCGACAGCGAGGCGATGACCTTGCCATTGACCATCAGCGGAAAAACGATGCTGGTCATCAGCACGTTCTGGCCGTCGATCTGATAGAAGTAGGGTTCAATCACGCAGGGCTTGAGCGTGGTGCGCGGGCAGGTGAACCAGGCATTGGCCGGCTCGCCGCTGGGGCCGGTTCTGGTGTCGGCCAGTTCATTTTCCGGCAACGCCATGGAGGTCACCTTGCCCGGCGTCGGTTGCGACCAGTACAGCGCAAAACGGCCTTTGTCGTTGCTGCCCAGCTCCGCCTGGCCGCTGAACAGTTCATCCTTGCCGTCCAGCGCGTTGGCTTCGAATACCAGGGACAGGCCCAGCAATTCAGGGTTGGCCTGCAGGGCCGCCTTGACTTGGCGGGTCAGGTCTTCGCGCAGGTCGAAGGCGTCGAGAAAGCGCTTCTCGGCCTGCTCGCGCAGAAACAGCACTTGGCGCGAAAAACCGTGACCATATTGATAGGCGTCCATGAACTGTTGGCGAATCCCCAGCGCCTGGTTTTCACTCTGGGATTCGATCCGGGCTTGAGCCGCTTCAGTCAGCATCTCCATGCTCGAGGCTTTAACCAGCTCGGAGCTGTGCTCCATGCGATAGAGTGAAAGACCGACCAGAAGGGTCACGATACCCGCCAGGCACAGGCCGGCGAGCAGGGTGATTTTCCATTGAATGGAAAGGTGTCTGAGTGACATGGCGGCGTCCTTTATTCGATAAATATCTAAGACTTTGCCCTTTAACGGCCTCAAAACAGCTTTCTTGAGCTACAAGCTGCAAGCTGCCAGTGAAAAACACACACGCTTGCACCTTCGCACTTGCAGCTTGTCGCTGCTTCATTCAAAGTGCGCGCCCTCTAATAAAACCCATTACTTTTTCCGCTGGCGGCTCATGCAGACTGCCGGACGGACTCTTTCCGTTTGTCTCGAGGTAGTGAAATGAATGCAGTGATTGCCGCGGTCGGCATCATGCTGATCCTCAGCCTGTCCCGCGTGCACGTGGTGATCGCGCTGATCGTGGGCGCATTGGTGGGCGGGCTGACCGGCGGCCTGGGCATCGACGCGACGCTCAAGGCGTTCAACAGCGGCCTGGGTGGCGGTGCGACCGTGGCATTGTCCTATGCGCTGCTCGGCGCCTTCGCCGTGGCCATCGCCAAGTCCGGCCTGGCCCATGCCCTGGCGGACAAGGCCCTGGCGATGGTTGAGCGGCAGCACGCCAGCGGTGGCCGACAGATCAAGTGGCTATTGATCGGGCTGTTAGGTGCGGTGGCCATCGCCTCGCAGAACATTCTGCCGATTCATATCGCCTTTATTCCGTTGCTGGTCCCGCCGCTGTTGTACGTGTTGACCAAGCTGCAACTGGATCGTCGCCTGATCGCCTGTGTGATGACCTTCGGTCTGATCACGCCGTACATGTTCCTGCCAGTGGGCTTCGGCAACATCTTCCTCAATGAGATTCTGCTGGCCAATGTCGCCCGCAGCGGTGTGGACATCAGCGGGATCAACGTGACCCATGCCATGGGAATCCCGGCGTTAGGCATGGTGGCAGGCTTGCTGATCGCGTTTGTCAGCTACCGCAAGAAGCGCGTCTACGACCTGGAAAAGATCGAGCAGGTCGAGCAGGTGGCGGTGCAATACAACCCGCTGAGCCTGATGGTGGCTGGGGTGGCGATTGCCGCCGCGTTCGTCATTCAGTTGCTGCTGGACTCGATGATCATCGGTGCGCTGACCGGCTTCCTGATTTTCTCGGTATCGGGCATCGTCAAATGGCGCGACACCGATGATCTGTTCACCGAAGGCATGAAGATGATGGCGATGATCGGCTTCATCATGATTGCCGCCTCGGGGTTTGCCGAAGTAATGAAGGCTACTGGCGAGGTGCAGACCCTGGTCGAATCGTCCGCCTCGTGGATCGATCACAGCAAAGGCGTCGGCGCCTTGCTGATGTTGCTGGTGGGGCTGCTGGTGACCATGGGCATCGGCTCGTCATTCTCCACCGTGCCGATTCTGGCAGCGATCTTCGTGCCGCTGTGCGTGCAATTGGGCTTCAGCCCGCTGGCGATCGTCTGCATCGTCGGCACTGCCGGTGCGCTGGGTGACGCCGGTTCGCCCGCCTCGGATTCGACCCTCGGCCCGACTTCCGGCCTGAACATCGATGGACAGCACCATCACATCTGGGACACCGTGGTCCCGACCTTCCTGCACTACAACCTGCCGTTGCTGGTGTTTGGCTGGGTGGCGGCGATGGTGCTGTAACGGGTATTGCATGGCCCTACACTGTAGGAGCGAGCATGCTCCTACAGTTTTGCCGCCGGTCAGGGTTTCACCTTGCGTCCGGCCATATGCTGCAAATACCCCACCAGCATCTGCAGATCCTGATCCGGCAGGACCTGCACGGTAAATCCGGGCATTTTCGCCTGCGGCCACTGGCGCAGACTCTGTGGATCACGGATATAGCGCTTGAGGAAGTCCGCCCCGAAGTATTCGGTCGGGCTGAACGGAATATTCAGGTCCGGCCCGAACTGCGCGTCCCCGGCACCGTTCAATCGATGGCACGCCAGGCAGTTCTTCTGAAACAACGCGAACCCCTTGTTCACCGGATCGTCGGCCTTCAATGCCGGATCAGGCAGCAGGGCAGGGAAGCGCTCGGCTACGGGCGCCATGCGCTTGATGCTGGCGACCTGATATGGCCACTGTTCCGGGCTGATATTGCCGGCCTGTGGGTCGGTCCAGACCAGATAGAAGGGCCCGGCACCAGGTTTGCCCGCTGACAGGGGTGGCCAGGGTTGGGCCGGGTCTTCAACCGCCAGCCAGGCCCGCGCACCCTGGGAGTTGAGCAATGGCGCCGCGGCCATTTCCGCAGCAAAACCGTCCAGTGCCACGGCCTGCAGATGGTCCTCGGGCGTGACGCCTTGCAAGAGCGCCGAAAGGGGCACGGCGCGATAGCTCATGTCCCGCTTGTAGGAGACGTCGTTGCGGATGTTGATGGTTTGAACCTGGGGATGCTTGAGCAACTGCTCGGTCTGCCAGGTGCGACTGTTCGCGCCCAGCTCCAGATTCAGCTGTGCGGCATACAGGGGCGTGCCGATCAGCAGGGCCCCAAGCAGTATGAGCATTTTCAATGGATCGCCGTCCGTGTCGTGAAAGTGCGAAAAAGATTGGCACAGTCACGCAAGCCCCGATAGCGGGCCAGTCACATTTTCAACGTGGCAATACAAATAACCGTGACGCCGTTTTTTCCAGCGACTAGCCGAGCACCTTGGTCAGGTTCGGCAAGATCAATAACAGCGTGGTGGCGAAAAGGATGAGTCCGGCTTGACGTACTTTTGGTTGTTTGAACATGGCTTGACCGCCTTTTTTGTTATTAGTTGATGCCTGCCCCAATTGCTCCACACGGCAGTGCGTTGCACATCCTGTAACGACGAGCGCCTCGGCAAAACCCGACGACAACTTCGTACAACTTCACCTTAGAGCCCGCGTCACGCTTGGTTTAGATCCTTTTCGTATGTTTTAAGTACTAATAGCTTTAAAAAAAGCATGAGGCATATTGCCAGCAACATGCGCGCCCGTTAGCTAGACAGCTTGGCCTCCTGAAACGGTTCATCCGCGGACCAATGACCGTCCGTCTGAGCGTGCACGTCAACGTCAGTGAGCGTTGCGGTCATTGAATCGATGCGGGCTCGGAATAAGGTGGAAGCCTGTTCTTCATCACCATCAGGTTCGAGGACGTCATGACCCAGGCTTTGATTTTCGACGCATTACGCACGCCCCGTGGCAAAGGTAAGGCCGATGGCGCGCTGCACAGCGTCAAACCGGTGAATCTGGTGGCAGGTTTGCTCACCGCACTGCAACAGCGCACTGCCCTGGACACCAGCCAGGTCGATGATGTGGTGCTCGGTTGCGTGACGCCGATCGGCGATCAAGGCAGCGACATCGCCAAGACTGCGGCTCAGGTGGCTGATTGGGACGTCAGCGTCGCCGGGGTGCAGATCAACCGGTTCTGCGCCTCGGGGCTGGAGGCGGTGAACCTCGGCGCCATGAAAGTGCGTTCCGGTTTTGAGGACCTGGTGGTGGTCGGTGGCGTCGAGTCGATGTCGCGGGTGCCGATGGGCAGCGATGGCGGTGCGTGGGCACTGGACCCGGCAACCAACCTGCACAGTCACTTCACCCCTCAGGGTGTAGGCGCCGACCTGATCGCCACCCTTGAAGGCTTCAGCCGTCAGGACGTCGATGCCTATGCGCTGCATTCCCAGCAGAAAGCGGCGCGGGCCCGGGCGGATGGCTCGTTCAACAAGTCGCTGGTGCCGGTGCAGGACCAGAACGGCATCATCCTGCTCGATCACGATGAATTCATTCGCGCCGATTCGACCCTGGAAGGCCTGGGCAAGCTCAAGCCGAGTTTCGAGATGATGGGGCAGATGGGTTTCGACGCGACCGCGCTGAGGGTCTACAGCCATGTAGAACGGATCAATCATGTCCACACTCCCGGCAACAGTTCCGGGATCGTCGATGGCGCGGCCTTGATGCTGATCGGCTCCGAGGCCAAGGGCCGGGCGCTGGGCTTGCAGCCACGGGCGCGAATCGTCGCCACGGCGGTCACCAGTACAGACCCGACCATCATGCTCACCGGCCCCGCGCCGGCTACCCGCAAGGCGCTGGTCAAGGCCGGGCTGCGGGTCGAAGACATTGACCTGTTCGAGGTCAATGAGGCGTTCGCGTCCGTGGTGTTGAAGTTTATCAAGGACATGGCCGTCGACCCGGACAAGGTCAACGTCAATGGCGGCTCCATCGCCATGGGCCACCCGCTGGGCGCCACCGGCTGCGCGATCCTCGGCACACTGCTCGATGAACTGGAAACCCGGCGCCTGCGTTACGGCCTCGCGACTCTGTGTGTCGGCGGCGGCATGGGCATTGCCACCATCATCGAACGCCTCTGAGCCCGCCATTCAAGGAAAAGTGACATGACCCAAGCCATTCGTTACGAAAAGGACCAGGATCGCATTGTTGTCCTGACCATCGACATGCCGGGCCAGAGCGCCAACACCATGAATGCCGTGTACCGCGAGGCCATGGCTGACTGCGTCGCGCAGCTGGTGGCCGACAAGGACGCCATCGCCGGCGTGATCATCACCTCGGCGAAGAAAACCTTTTTTGCCGGCGGCGACCTCAATGAACTGATCAAGGTCGGCAAGCCCGAGGCCAAGGCCTTCTACGACATGGTCCTGACCCTCAAGGGGCAGTTGCGCACCCTGGAGACCCTCGGCAAACCGGTGGTCGCGGCGATCAACGGCGCGGCCCTGGGTGGAGGCTGGGAAATCTGCCTGGCCTGTCATCACCGGGTGGTCGTGGATCATCCGTCGGTGCAGCTTGGCCTGCCGGAAGTGACTCTCGGCCTGCTGCCGGGTGGCGGCGGAGTGGTGCGCATGGTGCGCATGCTCGGCCAGGAGAAGGCCCTGCCTTATCTGCTCGAAGGCAAGAAGGTGCGGCCGCAGCAGGCGTTGCAGGCTGGGTTGATCGATGAGCTCGCCACAGACCTGGATGACTTGCTGGCCCGGGCGCGGGCGTGGATTCTCGCCAATCCGGCGGCGGTGCAGCGCTGGGATGTGAAGGGCTACCAGATTCCCGGTGGTACGCCATCGAACCCGAAAGTCGCGCAAATGCTTGCCATTGCGCCATCGATCCTGCGCAGCAAGACTCAGGGCACGATGCCTGCCCCGGAGAAAATCCTCTGTGCCGCGGTCGAGGGTGCCCAGGTGGATTTTGACACGGCGCATCTGATCGAAACCCGTTACTTCACCGAACTGACCACCGGGCAAATATCGAAAAACCTGATCGGCACCTTCTGGTTTCAGCTCAACGAAATCAATGCCGGAGGCTCGCGACCCCAGGGATTTGCACCCTATGTCACGCGCAAAGTGGGCGTGCTGGGTGCCGGGATGATGGGCGCCGGTATCGCCTTTGTCAGCGCCTCGGCAGGGGTCGAGGTGGTGCTCAAGGACATCAGTCTCGCCGCCGCCGAGAAGGGCAAGGCGCATTCGGCGGCGTTGCTGGACAAGAAAGTCGCGCGCGGCCAGATGAGCGCCGAGCAGCGCGAGGCGGTGCTGGCACGCATCCAGGCGAGCGAAAGCGATGCCGACCTGGCTGGTTGCGATCTGATCATCGAAGCTGTGTTCGAGGACCGTGAGCTCAAGGCCAAGGTCTCCCTGGCCGCGCAGCAAGTGGTCGGTGCCGACGCCGTGATCGCTTCGAACACCTCGACCTTGCCGATCAGCGGCCTGGCCACCGCCGTACCCGACCAGAGCAAGTTCATCGGCCTGCATTTCTTCAGTCCGGTGGAAAAAATGCCATTGGTGGAGATCATCAAGGGCGCCAACACCAGCGATGAAACTCTGGCTCGCGGCTTTGATTTTGTCCTGCAAATCAAGAAAACCCCGATTGTGGTCAACGACAGCCGTGGTTTCTTCACCTCGCGAGTGTTCGGCACCTTTACCAACGAAGGCATCGCCATGCTCGGCGAAGGCATCAGCGCGGCGATGATCGAGACTGAAGCGCGCAAGGCCGGCATGCCCGTGGGGCCACTGGCGATCTCTGATGAAGTGTCCCTGAGCCTGATGGACCACATTCGCCAGCAAACCGCCAAAGACCTGCAGGCGCAAGGCACGCCGCTGCAAGAGCATCCGGCGTTCGCCGTGATTGACTTGCTGCTCAATGAGTACAAGCGTGTAGGCAAGGCTGCCGGAGGGGGTTTCTACGAGTACCCGGCCGGTGGCCAGAAGCATCTGTGGCCGGAGCTGAAAACCCGCTTCGAGAAAGCCGACGGGCAGATTTCACCCAAGGATGTGCGTGATCGCCTGTTATTTGTACAAGCCATCGAAACTGTGCGTTGCCTGGAGGAGGGCGTGCTGACCTCAACGGCGGATGCCAACGTCGGCTCGATCTTCGGCATCGGCTTCGCCGCCTGGACCGGTGGCGCACTGCAATTCATCAATCAGTATGGCGTGCAGGATTTTGTCGCACGCGCCCAGTATCTGGCCGGGCAGTACGGGGATCGATTCGCACCGCCTGCGCTGTTGCTGGAGAAGGCGGCCAAGGGCACGGTGTTCTAAGGGGAGGGGACACATTGCGGGGCTTGCCTTGTCACCCTGTTTCAAGGCAGGCTCTGGGGTGTGCATTATTCCCATCACGTGTCAGGTATTTTTTATGTCGTTACGCATCTGCATTCTGGAAACCGACATCCTGCGTCCGGAGTTGGTTGACCAATATCAGGGCTACGGGCAGATGTTCAAACACCTGTTTTCGCAGCAACCGATTGCCGCCGAATTCACCGTCTACAACGTGCTGCAAGGTGAATATCCAAGTGATGATCTGACCTTCGACGCCTATCTGGTGACAGGCAGCAAGGCCGACTCCTTCGGCACCGACCCGTGGATCGAAACCCTGCGAGCTTATCTGCTGACCCGCTACGAGCGCGGCGACAAACTGCTGGGTGTGTGTTTCGGCCATCAGTTGCTGGCGCTGCTGCTCGGTGGCAAGAGCGAACGGGCGACCCAGGGCTGGGGCGTCGGCACACACAACTACAAACTGGCAGCCAAGGCGCCATGGATGAGTCCGGTGCGCGAAGAACTGACTCTGTTGATCAGTCACCAGGATCAGGTCACCTCACTGCCGGAAAATGCCACAGTGATCGCATCCAGCGATTTCTGCCCTTTTGCCGCGTACCACATCAACGATCAGGTGTTGTGCTTCCAGGGCCATCCTGAGTTCATTCACGACTATTCCCGGGCATTGCTGGAGATACGCCAGCAAGTACTGGGCGAGCCGGTCTACTCCAAAGGCATTGCCAGCCTTGAGCAGGAGCACCATGGCACTACGGTGGCCGAGTGGATGATGCGGTTTGTGGCGCATAAACCACAGTCAGAAGCTGTTTAAAGGCAAACGCCGCTCCCACATGGGAATACGGTCAACTGTAGGAGCGAGCAAGCTCGCGATGGACTCAAGAACACCACGGGGAACCAGACTCCCCACGTTATCGTTAACGACCATCGCGAGCCTGCTCGCTCCTACAGGGGTATGCGGTCAACTGTAGGAGCGAGCAGGCTCCGGGCGGCGTTCCGACGATGGACTCAAGAACACCGCGGGGAACCAGACTCCCCACGTTATCGTTAACGACCATCGCGAGCCTGCTCGCTCCTACAGGGGGGGATTGCGGCCAGGCACAATGCCTGGCAACGCCATCGAAGGGCTCGCCTGGTTCTAAAGCCAGCCGGACTTCTTGAAACTCGCCCACAACCCCACGCACCCCACCGCAATAAACCCCAGCACCCCGAAGTACCCGTAGTGCCAGGTCAGCTCCGGCATGTTCTGGAAGTTCATCCCGTAAATCCCCGCGACTGCCGTCGGAAACGCCAGAATGGCTGCCCACGCCGCGAACTTGCGTTGCACCACACTCTGACGCGACGCCTCCAGCAGCACCCCGATCTCGATCGTCTGGCTGGCAATATCCGCCAGGGTCGTCAGATCTTCCATCTGCCGGGTCACGTGAATCTGCACATCGCGAAAGTACGGACGCATGTTCTTGTCGATGAACGGGAAGTTGAGTTTTTGCAGTTCCTCACCGATTTCTACCATCGGCGCGGCGTATCGGCGCAGGCGCAGTACATCTCGACGCAGGCCGTGGAGTTTCTGGATATCGCGCTCATTCAACGCACTGCACAGGACGTTGCGCTCCAGTTCGTCGATTTCGGCATGAATCGCTTCGCCCATGGGCTGGTAGTTTTCGATCACGAAGTCGAGCAGGGCGTAGAGTACGAAATCTTCCCCGTGCTCCAGCAGCAGCGGGCGCGCCTCACAGCGCTGCCGGACATAGGCGTAGGATGCTGAGTGACCGTTGCGAGCGGTAATGATGTAGCCGTTGCCGGCAAAGATATGCGTCTCGATGAACTGGAGTTTGCCTTCGTTGCGGATTGGCGAGTACGTAACAATGAACAGCGCATCGCCGAAGGTTTCCAGCTTGGGCCGGCTGTGTTTCTCCAGGGCATCTTCAATGGCCAGTTCGTGCAGGTTGAACTGGCGTTGCAGGTTGGCCAGCTCCTGGGCGTCTGGCTCTTCGAGACCGATCCAGACAAAGTGATCAGGCTTTGCAGCCCAGGCCGCGCCTTCGTCGAGGGTGATATTGGTGACTTTTTTACCAGCGCTATAAACCGCAGCAGCAACAACTCTACCCATGATGGTGGTTCACTTCTTGGTGGCAGCTATGTAAGCAAAGATGACAGTGGCAGGCGGTAGTCAGCTTAGCCGGGTCTGGTGTTTAAGAGTCAGTAAAATCTGTGGAGTTCGCGGGTGGTGGGGGGAATGTTGATTGTGTATATAACCGTTTCTGCGCAAACGGCTACTGGGAGTGAGCCTGCTCGCGATGGCGGTAGGTCAGGCGACATTGATGGTGGAAGTGCCGGCCTTATCGCTGGCAGGCCAGCTCCCACAGCTTTTGTGTGGCCGCTCGATCCCTGTGGGAGCGAGCTTGCTTGCGATGGCGGTGGGCTAAGCCCTTTGGTTACTTTGGGCCCGCTCTATGGGCGGAACCGCCAGTAGCCGTTATCGCAGAAATGGATTTGTACTTTGAACCAGCGGATTTCTTCAGGCGGCCTGCAACTGCCGATCCATCGATTCAATACACTCACGCATCTGCTCACGACACTGGTCAATCAGCAACGGCATGTCATCCAGGCTCAACCCGGCCGTAGGAATCGCCGGCAACGAGCGAATCAGAATTTTCCCGCTATTCCAGCGGTTCAAGCGCATGTGCTTGACGTAACTGCTCACACAAACCGGCACGATCGGCACCCCGGCGGCGATTGCCATCTGAAATGCGCCTTTCTTGAACGGCAACAACTCTTCACCCAGATTGCGCGTACCTTCCGGAAAGACCCAGATCGAGGTGTCCTTGTTCTGCAGGGTATGGGTGGTGGTCAGCATCGATTGGCGCGCCTTCTGCGCATTGCCACGGTCGATCAGCACATTGCCGGCCAGCCAGAACAATTGTCCGAAAAGAGGCACCCATTTCAGGCTCTTTTTGCCGATGCACACGGTGCGGCGCGGCACCACGTTGCCGAACACGAAAAGATCGTAGTTGGACTGATGATTGGCGATGATCACGCAGCTGTCGGGTTTGTCTATCAGGGGCCCGACCTCGGCCTTCACCCGCAGGCGCAAAATGCACATGGCCGGCCACGCGTACAGGCGCGCGCACAGTCGGCTGTTGTCCGGGTTGAACGGCCGGCACAGGCCGAGAATCACCCCGAGCACACCAGCCACGATAAAGTGCAGCCCCATCAACGACATACGCAAAACAAACAGCATTTACAGGCCCCACCGGGACAAAAGGTGGCGCAGTGTACGGATGTGCACTGTTTTCGGCAATTGCCGTTATAGAGCTGGGAGATGGCCGATGTTTGTACGCATGTTTCCGACTTGTTGGTCAGCTGCGAAGTAGAGCGGTTCCAGGCTTATAAGTAGCACCTGCAAGAAAAAAGCCCGACACGACGGTCGTAATGCTGTTCACTTAAGCTGGGGCACACACATGTGGCGAGGGGGCTTGCCCCCGTTCGGCTGCGAAGCAGTCGTAAAACCATTGCACACGGTGTATTTGGTACGCCTCGGTGGCAGGTTTTGGGGCCACTTCGCGGCCCAACGCGGCGGTCCGACAAGCCCCCTCGCCAGAAGGTGTATTGCCCCGCTTAAGTGAACAGCATTACGACACGACGGTCGGGCTTTCACTGTGTCAGCTTTACGGCTTAAACCAGGTGTTCCTGATCCAGACGGATAGCGTTATCCAGGGTTTCCAGCAAGGCTTTGCGCACTTTGAGCTTGGTATTCTTGTGCGCCGTCATGTTGATTTTTTTCAGCTGACGAGCCGCTGCCAGCGCGGCACCCTGCAACTCCTCGGCCGTGACCACGACGTCAAGGAAGCCGGCATCCACTGCGCTCTTGGGAGTGAACATTTCACCGTTGATCACCGAGCGGTGGAACGCCGCCTTGCTCAGTCGATCGCGGGCCAGCTCGATCCCTGCGTGGTGCATGGTCATGCCGATCTGCACTTCATTCAATCCGATGCTGAACGCGCCTTCGACACCAATGCGATAGTCGGCTGACAACAACAAAAAGGCGCCCTTGGCCACTGCATGCCCAGGGCATGCCACGATCACCGGGAATGGATGCGACAACAGACGACGGGCCAGCGTCGAGCCAGCGGTCACCAGGCTCACGGCTTCTTTAGGGCCGGCGGTCATCACCTTCAGGTCGTAGCCGCCGGACAGAATTCCCGGCTGCCCGGTAATGATCACTACCGCACGATCAGTCACCGCCTGATCCAGCGCAGTATTGAACGCGGCAATCACGTCCGGCGAGATGGCATTGACCTTGCCGTTGCTCAGGGTCAGGGTCGCGATACCGTCTTCGAGATGGTAGGAAATCAACTCACTCATGACGCCATTCCTTTCAATAAAGATGGGCAGACGTTACCCACCGCTGCAGGCCAGGTAAAGCGCCGTGACTGACCCGCCAGTCACCCTTTCCCCGCCTATCTGAGGTAGCCCGCCGCGCCGGCCGTGCTTTGCTCTCTATATAGAGGAGGGCGTGAAGACGGAGATTGACCGGTTTGCCATGTCCCTGATTGCCCGCAAATGGCGAATTGCGTTAAGCGCATGAAAATTCTCAAAAAAATGTTTGCCATCGGAAAAGCTTTCGACTACATTAGCGCGCCTCGACAGACAGAACTTGTTTGAAGAGATACGGTGAAGTGTCCGAGTGGCTTAAGGAGCACGCCTGGAAAGTGTGTATACAGGAAACTGTATCGAGAGTTCGAATCTCTCCTTCACCGCCACATTTTGTAAACACAAACCCCTGATTTTCCTAGAGAAAGTCGGGGGTTTGTGGTTTTTGGCGTCTGAAAAAGGGCGATATGGGAATATTCATGGGAATGCGTTGGGCGTTTTGGTCCATGCTCCCCCGCTGGGAAGGACTCTGGTAGCCAGCGCACTGTTGAGTCCGAACTGAAGATCTCAGTGACTGAGTAGTTACCCACCTCGTCAGCGTCCTAGTATTTGGTTTTTATTTTTTAAGGGATTAAGAGAATGACGGCAGAAAAATATGATGCGCAAATCAAAAAAATTAGACGTGAGCTGAGTGTTTATAAGTCAGGCTCTGTTCTTCAGCATGTAATTGATCACCTTCACTGGTCGCAGACGCTAGAACGCCCCGCAAGTGGTATGCCATGGATTTGCCTGTTTTTACTGAAGCTCGCCATGCAAGAGTGCAACGGTGGAAACAGAAATATGGTAAAGGCAGAGTTTAGTAAACTTGCTAATAGATTGTTTCGTATGCAACATTTGGCGTGTCCTATAGGGCTGGGTGATATCCATTTGATGATGCGACCGATGGTCTTACAGCAGACTTGGTATCAAGGGCAGATTTTTCCTGATATCAAAGCGATGACGCGGCAGATGATTTGGTATTCTGATGAAGCAACGCCGTTCGCTGAAAAATTTTTAGAGTTGCATGGGTTGTCTCTCAAAGAATTTTATCTGATTAGTTTGTATTTGGATGTATGTGTTGCAGATGGCGCTAAAGGTATCATTGGGATTAATTTGTATGAACTAATATTTAATCTGTCTCCTACTATTTCGCTAAAAAGTATAATTCGATATTTTTTATTAGTTGCCATACGAAGCCAGGACCTTCCCGAATTTTTTCAGGATCATAAAGTTAATGGGGGACTGCATCAGCAAAGTGAGTATTTTCAAACCACCCCTCTCAGAAAAAAGCCTGTGTTATTGGATGGTGATAATCTTTTTATCTATAATTCAAAGTTATTCTCTAGGGCGGTTGGAACGCTGGTTCCGGATCTGTTTAAGAAAGTCAAAGGGTGGGGATACAAAGATTATTTTGGTCCCGCTATGGAGCATTACTTAGGCAGCTTACTCCGGGCCTCAACGCTTACCTATCATACGGAAGAGCAGCTTAATCAGTGTTGCCGAGATAATAGTGTGGTTAGGGGGAAAATGGCTGACTTCTTAGCTTCGGGCGACGTAAATATTATTTTTGAATCTAAAGCCATTGAGCCTGGTGATATAGTTTCATCCGTCTTTGATCCAGAAGTGCTAAAGAGGAGTTTGGCTGACAGCTTTATAAAAGGAATAGAGCAGTGTCAGGAAAGTGTTTACAGATTGAGGATGACTAAAGAGTATGCGGCTGCCAAATTCGCTTGCATTGTAGTTACTCATGAGGATTTTTGGTTTGCTTCGGCGGAAGATATAATTAGAGCTATTGACCCGGGACTTGAAGCGAAAGTGTTTGAAAAGTACGCTCATATTCCTGTTCCGTTTGATAATATATTGTTTGTAACCGTGGATGCAGTCGAAAATATTCTGCAGGCTGTATCTTCCGGTGATGTTCGACTAGATAGTTTTGTAATGGACTGTGCTCAAATGCTGAAGACGCCTGAAGGAAAGCGCTTTACGATGGATCATATAGTTCAAGATAAACTTGCTGGAAAAATTAGCGGCGTTCCAATACTTAACCAAAAGGCAGATGAGTGGCTGGAGTTTTTTCAAACGGAATTGGATGCTAATAAAGCTGTCTGGCAAGGATTGTCCGCGGAGTTGATTCGGAAACGGATGTTTGTTATGGAGATGTTGCACCGTCAGTTTAACCGTTAGTGCAATATCCAAATAGACTTTATTGTTATTTTTTTTACCGCGTTAATTGACTTGATTTCTCATTAATAAGTACGAATAGGTGTGGACCTTAAGTTCATCGGGTCCACTTTTCCTATACGATCTCGCCCATCGTCGTTTCAGTAACAGGTTGTAGGTTTAATGCGATTTGAAGCATGCCGACAACGTCCGGGCCATCCTCGTTGATCCACATGCCATAGTGCTGCCGGATCATGTTCGCGCTGGTGTGGCCCATCTGCTCGGCGATCCAGTCGACCGAGGCCACGCCCGTGGTCAGCAGCTGGCTGGCGTAGGTGTGGCGGCACTGGCCAGGACCGCGATAGCGAACGCCGGCCGCTTTCAAATGCGCCTTGAAGAACCTATCCCTCACGACAAAGTCGCTGACGTGTGGCAGGCCGCTCTTGGTGTTCAGGAAAACGAAGTGCAGCTTGTGCTTGCGGACTGTCTTGTTGTCACGCTCGACGATATCGACTGTGTCCACGGTCTTGAGCTGATTGATTGCGTCCAACTTGCGCAGCGCATCCCACGCGGGCTCCAACAGGCGCACCTTGCGCGTCGAGCGCCGGGTTTTCGTCACTCGATAGGCTCCACGCACTTTTGACCGACGAAAAGTCACCGTCCCTTGTTTCAGATCGACGTCCTCCCAAGCCAGCGCGATGGTTTCCGACACACGGGGGCCTGCCCAAATTATGAACTGCACCATCAGCAACTCTTGTGTGCGGTTGGTTGGCTCCCGGCTCTGCAGAGCGCGTTGCTCAATGAAAGCGCCACGCTGTTCCGCCGCAAGTATTACCAGAACGGCAGTCATGCGGGTTTCATCATGTACATGACCGACGCTGCCCAGAACGAGGACTTCGTCAACGATTTACGAACGGCGATGAAGAACAGCAAAGGCCCGGGCAACTTCCGCAACCTGTTTATGTACGCACCTGGTGGCAAGAAAGACGGCCTGCAATTGATCCCTATCAGCGAGGTCGCGGCCAAGGACGACTTCGGTGCGATCAAGAACATCAGCCGTGATGATCAGCTCGCCATGCTGCGGATTCCGCCTCAACTGATGGGTGTGGTTCCGCAAAACGCTGGGGGGTTTGGATCGATCCGCGATGCGGCTCAGGTTTGGGCTGTCAACGAGCTGGAACCGGAGCAAGCCACGCTGCTGCAGATCAATGACTGGCTGGGAGAGGAGGTGGTTAGCTTCCTGCCCTATGAGGTACCGGGGCAAGGGTGAATCATCGGTATCTGATCCAAGTCTGCTATGCGCTTAAAGCCGCATATCTGACGGTCCTGATCTACAAGGCTACAACCAAGTAACACCTCAAGGCCGGCCTGCCAACAAGTGGGGCCGGCCTTGTTGCATCTGCTTTTTTAGATTTCAACGCCGGTGTGCTCAGAAATCTTCTTCCTGATGAATCCTTTGGCTAGGTCTTTGAGGAGTTCCAGGCTGAAACCGCCAGCTGCATTGGCTCCTTGGCGTGTCTTTTTCCAAATATCATCATCTCGAACCGCGTCAACAAAGTCGTGGCCTTCCCATGTCAGGCGACGGAACATGAAGCCGTTCATGACCCCGCTACCGCCCGTGTCAATCAATCCCGCCTCTACTGCCAAGTCTAAGTGGTAGGCCACCTGGTCTTGTGTGTAGCCATCAATCAAAAGCTCCTCATACTCGTACACGTAGATCGAGTGAGCCTCGTCGTGTAGAGCTTCAAGCTTCAGTAGGAGCAGTCGGAGTAGGTCCATGTCGCGGCGCATGCGTATTTCTCCTAGGGGGGAGGACCAGATTGCCGGTTGGGCAGATGTCATGCAACCACCTTCTGCACCTGGCGCGCGCAGTCGTCCCCCCGCCACGCCTGCGGGCTAAATGTGTCGTTTTTTCTGCAACCCTGCGGACCACTCTCGGCTGCTCAGGCTGGGCGCTTGCTTGGCGTTTTGAGGAGGGCAAAAGCCTGCGGAACCCTGCACCGAGAGGGTGTTCCGTTGAAGGGGCTGGAGGCTTTTCTGTTGAGGGGGAGGGGGGAGGTCTGAGAAAGAGTAATTTCAGTAACAGTGTTGAGCTTTCAGTCTGGAGGCCACGTATTCCGTGGGCTTGAGGATTACAAAAAGGAGTAACAGTGGAGTAACTGAAAAGGTAATTAATTTGTAAGGTATTGATTTATAAGGCTTTCACTGCGACGAAGGATTACGTTTATATAGAGTAATCAGATTACTTCAATATTACTTAAAGATTACCTTTTCCGATTCAAGAAAAATCTATGTATTTCAAAGGTTTGCGGCTGAAAATCGTGCGAGGTTACTGATGTTACTCTTTTTTTTGCCCCCCTCTAGATTTTGGAAATCAGGCCCCTATACAGGTGATGCGCACGCGTATTGAGGTTTACATTGCTGCCCGTGGGAATGGCATGGGAATGCGTTCGTTCGGAAGGCATCGCTGGAACCCTTGTATTCCGGGCCTTTGGTTGCGCGATCGAGGGTGCGGGTACTTTCGAATCTCCCCTTCACCGCCACATTTAGTAAACACAAACCCCTGATTTTCCTAGAGAGAGTCGGGGGTTTGTGGTTTTTGGCGTCTGAAGAACGATGATTCGAGGGCATGCTGGCTCTCTCCTGAAAGTGCTGTCGAATGACTCCAGTCAGTAAGAGTGAGATGGCGCTGTAATGTCATCTGTATACCCACCGCACAGCAAGCGGACCCCTTACGCAACTCTCGGATGTTGCCTACAAGCTGCAACGGGAGTCACCGGATATTCTTGTAATCGTCCGAATCAGAATTTGAACCTCAGGTAACTAAACGCCCCTTCCAATGCTGGGACTGGCGTTTTTTTTCAGCGAGTGTTCTAGGGGCACTTCGCGCAGCAGCGATCACATTCGCCGTTGCTAAACCCTGCGCGGTATCATGATATAATACCATGAACAATAAGCAGCTCAGCACCCTGATAGCCGTGTTCTCAAGGCCCGTCCCGGCCACCCTGGAATGGGCTCGTATCGAGTCCTTATTCGGTGCAGCAGGGGCCAGGACCATTGAAGGTAATGGTTCGCGAGTACGTTTTGAACTCAATGGCGTGGTCGCCACCTTTCATCGGCCCCACCCTGACAAAGAAGCCAAGCCCTATCAGGTACGTGATGCTCGGGCTTTCCTTGAACAAGCAGGAGTTACTCCGTGAACGTGATGAATTACAACGGCTACGCCGCCCGAATTGAGTACAGCGATGAAGATGGCCTGTTTGTCGGACATATCGCGGGCATCAAGGATGTCGTTGGATTTCACGGCGAGTCAGTCCAAGAGCTTCGAGCTGCATTTGAAGAGGCGGTCACTGATTATCTGGAAACGTGCGCCAAGCTCGGACGTTCACCGCAAAAACCCTATTCAGGCAATATCAGCCTGCGCTTGGCGCCTGCGCTCCACGCAACAGTCGCGGTTAAAGCGCAGTTAGCTCACAAGAGCATCAATCAATGGGTGGCGGACGTTCTTGATCGAGAGGCGCATGCCTGAGGCGAAGGTCAGTAAAGGCGATAAACCAGTTTTATGTAAAAATGCTGGAACCGAATCGCAACTCGCGCAACCACGCCCGCCTTATCTTGCTCTGACCCCAACCGCCACTTTCGGGGATACAGCAGAAGCTTTCAGCGTTTTTCATCCCCAACCCTGAGACGATTCATGCCTTTTCACAGCGGGCTCACGGACTGCATGCGTTAATGCAATCGCCTGGCACAGGCAACAAAACAGCCAGGTGGCCAGCGACTGCAGACGGTTGGGGATGATGTCCGATTACGAAATTTTGAGTGATGCCGAGCGTGAAGCAATCAATGCCGTCATGCACGAAACAGATTTGCTCCATCAAACGGTCCTGATCGTCGAGGATGATCAGTTTACCCGCGAGATGCTGGCTGAAATTCTGCAGCTCAATGGTATTTCATGTCTGGCCGCCGCAAGTGTCGCCGAGGCTTTGAGTTGGCTTGCCACTGACAAGTCCATCGGGCTGGTTATCACTGACCTGCGGATGCATCCGCAAAGTGGCTTGACGCTGATACGCAATATTCGCGAATCAGACCGGGCGCAGATGCCCATTGTGATCATGTCCGGTGATGCGGGTGTTCGGGATGCCATCGATGCCATGCATTTGGATGTCGTCGATTTTTTACTCAAGCCGTTCGACCCGGAGCAATTGGTGCAACTGCTGCATGAGGAGCTTGGCATCCAGGCGTTATAGCGTTGAAGGGCGGGTTTCGCTGCTTTTATCTGCCACAACGTCGCGATTGCGGTTACACAGGACAATCAATTCGGTCCCGTTTTCGATCAGATAATGTGATTCGTCGAGTACCCGTAGGCGATAGCTGAGGCTGGAGCCTGGCTGAAAAATGAAGAGTCCGAGTCTGGGATATTCAAAAGGCAACTGTGTATCTGTCTGGCCTTTGCCTGCTTCCTTGACCTGAACCAGCAAGCGGTCACCCTCACGCTTTGCCGTGAATGTGCTGTAGCGCTGCATGACGTCTGTTATGCGCCCCTGGTCGGTGTCAACGCGTTCAATGGCCATGCGTAGATAGCTGAGTTTGTCTTTATTCAGATCCACACTTAAACGCGCTAGCACCAATTCCGACTGTTTTGCCCCACGCTGTGCGTACACGCTTTCTGCGGTACACATCAGATCGAGTCCGGCCGTGTGTTGACCCCAGCGCGCCCCCGCCCAGGCGCAGGCCGCACTGACCACAACAAAAGCCGCGCACCAGGCCCAACGCTTGTTCAGGCTAATCACGCAGATTTACTCCGATGCATTGGCTGTTGGCAGTTTTCATTTCACCTGCACACAGCAGGAAGTGGCGACCCAGATAATCGGGCAGCAGGTACAGATGCCTGCTGTCGTTGGCCATTCCCATCCAGTTGGCTACCTGTTTGCCCGTGTGCAGCACTCTCTGCAACCGTTCCGGCGGGATGGTGACGCCGCTGGGCAAGTGCACCCGGGTGTTGTCCATGGCTTGCGGCGCGGCAAAGTCGAATGGCTGGGCACGCAATGGTTGCGCATACCAGGATGCAGTCAGCTGAAATACCAGGGCCCCCCAAAGCGTGACGGCGCCCAGAATCAAGGCTATGCCGACTCTGCTTCTTCGGGGTGCCGATGGCGCTGCGGCAGGGGCATGAGTCGGGAAGGCCGCGGGTGCCATTGTTTCGGTCAAGGGCTCGTCGCAGGGCAAGGGATTGTCGCTGTCGTTCGCTGGTGGTGCCGCAGCCAGTTCGACAATCTGAACGCCCTCGGCAAGTTTGTAGCCGATACGAGGATGGGTCTGGATCAGGTCAAGGCCTGGCTGGAACCTGTCGATGGCCACCCGCAGTTGCCGCACGGCCTGCGCCAGGCTGTTATCAGTCACCTCGAGTCCATATTGCCCCCAGGCACCGGCGATAAGTTCGCGTTTGCGTACTACAGAACCATTGGACCTGAGTAACTGGGCCAGGCAACGACTGGAAATCGCGTTGAGCCGATAAGGCTCAACGGAAGCGTCGTCGGCAAGAAAAAGTAGAAAGTTGTCTTCGTCGAAGACCAGTCGGCTGTCGATCAACATCCTGCTCATGCGAGCTCCGAATTGAACATGGCGAGAGCTCTTCGCGGCGGACAGTGAGTTATTTCGGGCGTGGATTTTTGGGAACTGTACACAGTGCTTGGGATATTTGTGGTCATTATTGTTCCCGTATTCTAACTGGTGAGTATAACACGAGCGAAATTTTTCAAGAGGCTGTCGCCTTTGCGAAGCTTATGAACGTGCGCAGGCGCGTCTCGGCCCAGCGCTGAGAAGCATGCGCAAAGTACTGGCTGCAAATGTTCGGGAAGCAGGCGGGGTATGGCTCTGCAGGGTGCGGATCAGAATTTTTCAGCGCTTTTCAGCGTTGCGCCGGATGCGGCTCAGTCCAATTCAGAGCAGCTTGGTACGGGGCGTGAGTTACTGACGGCAATGACAAATTCGACTTTGCGTCGCTTGTCTCTTGTTCGTGCATTTGCGGCACCAGCGTTTGCACTGGCTGTTTGAGCCGGGCATTCGTGAGCCCCCGTAAGGAAGTTCTGTTGAGTCTCCCACCCCACAAACCCACCGTGCTGGTCGTCGACGATGTGCCGGCCAACCTGCGCCTGATAAGTGAGTTGCTGCAGGAGCATTACCAGGTGCGTGTCGCTACCAGCGGTGCGCAGGCATTGCGCATTGTCGATCGAACCATACCCGATCTGATTTTGCTGGATGTGATGATGCCAGAAATGGATGGTCATGAAGTCTGTCGTCGACTCAAGGCAGATCCCAAAACGTGTGACGTGCCGGTGTTGTTTCTCAGCGCCAGGAGCCAGGACGAGGATGAATGCCTGGGGTTTGCACTGGGTGCGAGCGACTATCTGAACAAGCCGATCAGTCCGCCGATACTGCTGGCGCGGGTGCAGACGCAGATTCGCCTGAAGGTCGCGACCGATCAGTTGCGCCTGCAAAATACTTTTCTCGATCAGCAAGTGATGGCGCGTACCCGCGAGCTGCAAGCCACCCATGACGTGACCATCCTGGCGCTCGCGTCATTGGCCGAGACCCGTGACAACGAGACGGGCAACCACCTGCGGCGAACACAGCATTATGTGCGGGCGCTGGCCGAGGAACTGCGCCATCACCCGCGCTTCAGTGCGGATCTGGACGAGCAGAGCATTGAGTTGATGTTCAAATCGGCTCCCCTGCACGACATTGGCAAGGTCGGTATTTCTGACCATATCTTGCTCAAGCCGGGGCGCTTCGAGCCGGCCGAATTCGAAATCATGAAGACTCACGCGCAGTTGGGTTATCAGGCGCTGGTCCATGCCGAAGAGTTGTTGGGCGCGCAGGTTCCCTTCCTGCGCATCGCCAAGGAAATCGCCCTGTGCCACCACGAAAAATGGGATGGCAGCGGCTATCCCCGTGGCCTGGTCGGCGACGCTATTCCCGTGAGTGCCCGCCTGATGGCGCTCGCCGACGTCTACGACGCGGTTATCAGCCGGCGCGTGTACAAATCGGAAATGAGCCACCAGACCGCGGCGGCAATCATTTATGACGGGGCCGGTCGGCATTTTGATCCGGACGTGGTTGCGGCGTTCAAGGTCCTGGAAGAACAGTTCGAACAGATTGCCCGGTGCTTTGCCGACACCGATAGCGAAGAGCCAAAGTAGGGGCCGGAGCGACTCCAGGCTTTCCCCTAAAATCATGATTGGTATGTACTGGCGTCAGGAACACAAAAAAAATGAAATCAACCAAAAGTTCGAAAGTCATCCAGTACGTACTTGTTGCAATCGCGATTACGTTCGCAGGTCTGCTCTATACCTTCATCAGCATCAAACAAGCGGCATACGATGCCCATGCAGCCAGCGAGAAGCGTTACCGGTCTTATTTACTGGCCGAAGAACTGCGCCGCAGCTCCGATGAATTGACCCGCCTGGCACGTACTTATGTGGTGACGGTGAACCCGGAGTTTGAACGCCAATACCTGAAGATCATTGATATCCGCAAAGGCGATGCGCCACGTCCCAAGGACTATCACCGCATCTACTGGGACTTTGTCGCGGCGGGCGATTGGCAGCCACGCCCCGATGAGGCGCCGGTGGCCTTGCTGACGCTGCTCAGGCGCGAAGGGTTCACCGATGAGGAGTTCGCCAAGCTCACGGACGCCCAGGCCCATTCCGATAATCTGGTGCGCCTTGAGGTTCAGGCGATGAACGCGGTCAAGGGCCGGTTTGCCAATGTCCGGGGCAGTTACACGGTGGAAGGCGAGCCTGACCTGCCGCTGGCCCGGGAACTTCTGTATAGCCCCCAGTACCATGCCTTCAAGGCACAGATCATGAAGCCGGTGGATGAGTTCTTCGGGTTGATGGACGCTCGGACTTCGCGGGAAGTGGCTCAATCCAACAGTGCCCTTGATTTTGCGCAGAACCTGTTTGTGGCAATTTTGCTGCTACTGATTGCCGAGTTTTGCCTCCTGATCTATTTCGGGCGCAGACAGATCCTCGAATTGCTGGGGGGCGCTCCTGGCGAACTTAATCGGGTGTTGAACGAGCTGGCTACCGGCAATTTGGGCGTATCGATTGCGCAAGCGCCTGCCAACAGTGCGTTGGGTCGTGTGCGGATTATGGCCGACAAGTTGAGGGATCTGATCGATTCAACGAACAAAGCCAGTGAGCAGTTGCGGCACTTTTTCATCGAGATTCAGGAAAAAAACCGCCAGCTTGAAATCGCCGACCAACACAAAAGCGACTTCGTGGCCAATATGAGTCATGAAATCCGCACGCCAATGAACGCAATCATCGGCATGAGCTACCTGGCGCTGAAAACCGACCTGAATCCTCGTCAGCGCGACTACATCGAGAAGATCCAGCAGTCCGGCAGGCATTTGCTGGGCATCATCAACGACGTGCTCGATTTTTCCAAGATTGAAGCCGGCATGCTTAACGTCGACCAGGGCGAGTTCACTCTTGAGGAACTGCTGGACAATGTGGTGAATCTGGTCGGGACCCGCGCCGCGCAACGCAATCTGGAGTTGATCCTCGATGTAGGCCGCGATGTCCCGCCGGTGATGCTGGGCGACGCGCTGCGCATGGGGCAAATTCTGGTCAACTATGCCAGCAACGCCGTCAAGTTCACTGAGCGCGGCCAGATCACCATCGAGGTCAATCTGCAGGAGCGCGGCGAGTCCGATGCGCTGTTGTACTTTGCGGTCAAGGACACCGGCATCGGTCTGTCTGAAGAGCAGATGCAGCGTCTTTTTCAAAGCTTTCAGCAGGCAGACACCTCGACTACCCGCAAGTACGGCGGCACCGGCCTGGGCCTGGTGATTGCGAAAAAACTCGCTCAGTTGATGGGCGGTGCGGTCGGCATGGACAGCATTGTCGGTCAGGGTTCGACCTTCTGGTTCACGGCCCGTGTCGGCATTGTGGCCACCGCGCGCAGAAAGCTTCAACGCCCGGACCTGCATGGTCGCCGGGTACTGGTAGTGGACGACAATGCCAGCGCCCGACACACCCTCTCGGAAATGTTGACCGAGATGGGCTTCAGGGTACTCAGCACGGAGTCGGGGGTGATGGCCATCGGAGCACTGCGCGACGCCAATGTTGCAGGCACGCCATTTGATGTCGTGTTGCTGGATTGGCAGATGCCAGGCATGGACGGCATCGAGACGGCGAAACTGATCAAGCGTGGGCATGCTGGCAAGGTGCCGCGCATGGCGCTGGTGACGGCTTACGGCCACGACAACTTGCTGGCCGATGCGAGCGACACCGGGCTGGAGGCCGTGTTGGTCAAGCCGGTCAGCCCCTCCACGCTGTTTGACGCCATGGGCAAACTGCTCAGCAACACGCAGGGTGAAGTCGAGTCAATGCCTGACGATGGGGCAGTGGAGGACGCCATGGCAACGATCCGTGGTGCGAGAATCCTGCTGGCCGAAGACAACGAACTGAACCAGCAGGTGGCGACAGAATTGCTGACCGACGCCGGCTTGCTGGTGGATATCGCCGACAATGGACAAATTGCTGTCGCCAGGGTGCAAACGGCTGACTACGACCTGGTGCTCATGGATATGCAGATGCCAGTACTCGACGGCGTGAGCGCGGCGCGGGCCATCAGGGATCTGCCAGGCAAGCGTGATCTGCCGATCGTGGCCATGACCGCCAACGCCATGCAGGTTGATCGGGAGCGTTGTCTGAGCGCGGGCATGGTGGATTTTGTCGCCAAGCCGATCGATCCAGAGGTGCTGTTTCGCACGCTGTTGCGCTGGATCAAACCGACCGGCGTGGCGCCTTGTGCGCTGAGAGCTGGAGCGGTCGGTACGGGGTCCCTGGTTGACGTGCTGCCGGCGGCCATTCCCGGTCTCGATATCCAGGTGGGCCTGCGCACGGTGCAGGGCAAACCCGATCGCTACATCAGCCTGTTGCGCGGATTTTCCACGAGCCAGTCATCCACGATGCAGGACATACGCGACGCGCTGGCGCGAGACGATCGTTCCACCGCCGAGCGCCTGGCGCATACGCTGAAGGGCCTGGCCGGGATGATCGGCGCGTACGAGTTGCAGCGCCACGCCAACAACCTTGAACAGCAGTTGCGCCAAGATGTCGATGGCCGCCATGGCGCGGCCTCCATCGACACTCTGCAGTCGCTGCAGGGCTTGTTGGAGCGACAGATAACCAGCATTGCCCGGGCCTTGCCCGAGCCGGTGGCAACGGTATGCGGTCCGGTTGACTTGTCGCTGGGCGATACGGTGATTGCTCAATTGGATGCCTTGCTGCGTGACGACAATCCGAAAGCGGAACAACTGCTGCAGGAGCACAAAGCACTGTTGGCCACGGTTTTTCCCGAGCATTTCCGTGAGCTGAATCGCGCCATCGAACAGTACGACTTTGAAAACGCGCTGCTGGTCCTGGCGCAAGCCACCACGGGCGCGAGGGCGTCCGCGGGATCGTCGGGTGCTGTCATCAATAGCCAAGCGCCTGTCGTCGAATGAAAAGCCCCCTCGATTCGGGGGCTCTTTAATGTCAGCCATAAAAAAACATCTGGCGATTGAGCCAGTCTGGTCGCTCACAAGGCGACCTAAACCGGGCGAGCAACTGCAAGCCGGCGCAACGCGAAGAGTTTTCCAGTCCTGTTTGAATGCACTGCCAGCCTTGGAAGGCCGATATCTGAGGCAGGGTGTACAGCGAACTGCCGCTTGAGCCGACGGATGCGACTGCTGCGCCTGAGTACAAAGTGCCTGGTCCGCCAGGCCGGAGAATAACAATATGAAATTCGTGAAAAGTCTTCTGGCTGCTTCACTCCTGCTGAGTGTGGCGATTGATGCTCAGGCATTGGTATCGAGTCAGGAAGCGGCCCGGCTGGGCACCAGCCTGACTCTGGTAGGCGCTGAAAAAACCGGTAATGCCGATGGCTCCATCCCACCTTACAGCGGTGGCCTGAAAACGGCCCCGGCCGGCTTCAAGAGCGGCGACAGCATGCGCCCGGACCCCTTTGCGGACGAAAAACCGTTGCTGGTGATCAATGGCAAGAACATTGACCAGTACAAGGGCATGCTCACGGCCACCACCGTCGAGCTGGCCAGGCGCTATCCCGGCTACCGCATTGACGTGTATCCGACCCATCGCACCGCAGCGCTGCCCCAGGCGGTACAGGAAAACAGCCGCAAGAACGCCACCGGTGCCAGGTCCCTCAATGGCGGCATCGCCTTCGAAAATGTACTGCCTGGTGTGCCGTTCCCGATCCCGCAATCGGGCGCCGAGGCGATGTGGAATTTCCTGCTGCGCTACCAGGGCGTCAACATCCATTCCAAGTACGACTCCTGGAGCGTCGACACGTCGGGAGTGCCGAGCCTGGCTGTGACGGGCGAGGCGTTCGTCTCCTTTCCGATTTATGAAAATATGTCGAAGCCCATCGACAACTCTGACATCTACTACCAGTTAAAACTGTCCTATAGCGCACCTGCGCGGCGAGCTGGCGAGTCGATCATGCTCAAGAACGCCACCAACCCGCTGCAGCGCCCTGGCCGTGCCTGGCAGTACATGCCGGCCCAGCGCCGGGTCAAACAGATTTCGATCCTCGCCTACGACACGCCGAACCCCGGCACAGCCCGTGCCCTGGAACTGTACGACTGGACGCTGGTGGGCAAGCAAGAAATGATTGTGCCCTACAACACTTACAAACTGACCTACGCACGGGAAGCCAAGTCGCTGACCACTCCCAATTTCATTTCCCCGGACTTCGTACGCTGGGAAAAGCACCGGGTCTACGTCGTCGAGGGCAACCTCAAGCCCGGTGCAAAGCACATCTACCAGAAGCGCCGCTTTTACCTGGATGAAGATACCTGGGCCGCTGTGGCTTCCGATCAGTACGACACCGGTGGCCAGCTATACCGTGGCTCCTTTGCTTTCCTCAGTCAGAGTTATGACCAGCAGGTTCCGGATGCCACTCCTTTCATGACTTACGATCTGTCCCGTGGCACCTACAACATCAATGGCGTGGTAGGCCCCCATGGTGGTATCCGCTACACCGATCCGCTTTCAACGGCGCAGTGGATTCCAGAGTCCATGGCCGGTGCCGGCATTCGCTAGGCTCGGGGCGTTACGACACCGCAACCTGCAAGGCTGATAAACCGCCAGTTCGACCAGACAAAACCCCCGACTTTGCCAGGAAGTCGGGGGTTTTTCGGTTTCTACCCAGTGATATTTTCCACGCGTTGTACTGCTCTCGCGTGCGAGTCGGCCTTGCCGGGCAGAGTCGGTCTTCAGGCTGTTTGGTTACACCTGTAGACTGGCCGCCACTTTCGAACGCAATCGTCTTCGTGCGATTGGCTGAGGCTGCCGGTTTTTGCTGCGCTGGCTCACTACCCGGACAACAAGGAAATCCGATGATCACAACCACGACCCACGCCGTTGAAGGCCGCTCCATCACCGCCTACCTGGACATCGTCAGCGCCGAGTCGGTACAAGGCATCAACGTTGTCCGAGACATGTTTGCCGGGATGCGCGACATTTTTGGCGGGCGCTCCCAGACCCTGGAGCGGGCATTGCAGGAAGCGCGCATTCAGGCGACTGAAGAGATCAAGGACCGGGCGCGGGCACTGCAGGCGGATGCAGTGGTAGGGCTCGATTATGAAATCAGCATGCCCGCCGGCAAGGGGGGGATGGTGGTGGTTTTTGTAACAGGAACGGCGGTCAAATTGAGATGAGCCACGGTATCGGCCATTCGTCGGGGATCGAGGATTGTGAATTACAAGTCCAGTAGTGACCGGCTAGTCTGAAAAACTTGGTGGTCGATATTTTTCAGGCAAAGGGCTTGCCGGTGTCGATCCCGTTTTTGAGAGGGGTGAAGTGATGGCTGATCCATATATCGAAGACGATGGCGCAGAGTTTCCGATCAACAATTTTGTGCAGTGTGGCCAGACGCACTATGTATCCGGCTTCGGAGAAGACAAGATCGAGGTCGACAAGATCAGGAGCCGAGCCTGCCGGGTACTCAAGGGCAAGTTTTTGCCCAAGGTCGCGGCGCCGATCAGGAAGTGATTGAGCCACCAACAAACCCCGTCATTGAGCGACATTGAGCGTAGCGGGTTACACACATGTGGCGAGGGGGCAAGCCCCCTCGCCACATATGTGTGTGCCCCAGCTTAAGTGAACAGCGTTACGTCATTGAGCGGGGTTTTTCATAGGTGAAGAATTATTTATCGGATGACCAGCGGTACTTTTTTTCACAAACTTTTCACAAGCCCCTAAGTAGTCTGAGCTCATCCGTTAGAAAGCAATACCTGCCCGTTCCCCAGCGGGCTTTTTTTTGCGTGTGATAAAACCTTTCCCGATAATGCTGTCCAACTGTCGCCCGGCGAAGTTGAACCGGCATGCTGGACTTTGTCTGCGCGAAAGCATTCAATCTCGCCCCCTTATGCTTAATCCTATTGTTTGAGGTTTGTCATGCGTTTAACACTGCCCGCTCTGGTTCTGGGGCTTTTGGTTGCTCAAGGTGCAATGGCCAGCGACACCACCGCTGCGCTGGGTGGCGGCCTGGGTGGCGCGTTGGGTAACGTTGTTGGCCACCAAATGGGTGGCAGCACGGGCGCTGCGATTGGTGCGGGTGTCGCGGGTGCAGCAGGCAGTGCCGTTGCCGCCAAAAAAGGCCACCGCACCAGCGCTGCCATAGGCGGCGGCGTGGGCGCGGCCGGTGGTTCGGTCATCGGCAACAGCCTCGGCGGCAAGACCGGTTCGACCATCGGCGCAGGCCTTGGTGGTGCACTGGGCGGCGGCGTGGGCAACAACATGGCCAAAGGTCACAAGCATCACTGATCCCGATGGATCCTGCGAAAAAGCCCGGTTTGATGCCGGGCTTTTTCGTTGATGAACGAAATTCAGTTTAACGGCTCAAAACTACATTCCCCGTAAGAAAGTGAGGCACACCATGAAGCCCGTACCCAACAACAATAAATGCGCAAATGGCAGTCTGAATGCACGACGCTTGACGTTGCCCGCCCTGGTTTTCGCCATGTTGGTTGCACCGGTGGCCCTGGCGTCGGGTGATACCGACGCGGCGGTAGGCGCTGGGCTTGGCGGCGTATTGGGTAATGTTGTGGGTGGACAAGTGGGCGGCAGTACCGGTGCCGCGGTCGGCGCCGGCCTTGGCGGCGCGGCAGGTAGCGCGGTCGCGGCACCCAAAGGCAGTCGCACTGAGGCGGCCGTGGGTGGTGGCCTGGGTTCGGCGGGTGGCTCGATAATCGGCAACAGTCTGGGCGGCTCGACCGGCTCGGCCATCGGTGCCGGTCTGGGTGGCGCAGCTGGTGGTGCCATCGGCAACAACCTGGGCAGCGACAACGACAATTCCCACTCCGGCGGCGGTCATAAGCACAAAAACAAAAACAAGCACCATAACAAGCATCACTGATACGACAGTAACCACGAGCCCTGTCTCTGGCGGGTGTGAGGCATGCCATGACCCCTGAAACCGAAGGCGAAGAAGAAAAAGGCCCAGGCGGACTACCGTTCATCAATGATCCCGGCAACGAAGATCCGGGTTCATTGATGGACGATGCGACCGTACCGCTCAACGATGCGGATGAAGCGGGTGACGTGGGCAATATCGGGTACGAAGAAAATTAAGCCCAGGAAGACGATGACCACTGATCGTTTTCATGTTTGATTGACCGATTGTCTCCCCGGGCGAACGTGCCCATCGCTCCGTCCTCGAAGTATCAAGGCCTGCCTTTCAGGCCCCTTGAGAGGTGCGAGATGAACGCCGATCCAAAAGATACCAACGTTGACGAAACCCCTGAGTACCCGTTGCCTTCCCCGACCGATTCCCTGAGTCGCGATCAACGTCCGCCCGACGATGAGGCAGGCGTCGAGCAAGTCCCTGACGATAATGTGGAGCGCGGTGATGTCGAGGCCATTCCCTCTGACCCGGACGATGCGGGCGAGGACGGCTCGGCTGAACCGCGCTGATGGATTTGCTGTCCTGCATTTGCGCTCCTCGATTGAGCGGTACCCTTGAAAAGTGACAGCTGCCAGAAGTGAGGTAAGCAACCTTTAAAGGAGGTGCACCATGAACCAATCAAAATGGACAGGCATGGCGCTGGCCGGATTGTTATCGGTCAGTTCATGGGCGGTGTTTGCCGGAGACGGCGCCCCCGTCGATAAGGGCGGAATGCCACCATCCACGGAAATGAATGCCGGCCCGGGGCCTGAGAATGCGTTGCCGCCGGGTTCTATCGGTGGCGGTAATGGTGCCGATGCCAATGGCAGCAGCACCAATCCAGGTGCGGGCAGTGAGCCGATGCGTGGGGGAAATACGATGGGCAGTGGTTCCGGAAGCGGGGCTGGCGGTTCAGGCAGTTCCGGGGGCAGTGGTGGCGGCACGGGAAGTGCCGGCGGTGGCACCGGCAGTGGAGGAGGGGGGACGGGAGGTTAGTGCGGCGTGACTTTGCAATGCACAAGCCCGGCTGATGCCGGGCTTCTTGCTATCTGGCTGGCGAACTGCAGGATTTCGCATTGCCCTGGGCCATCTTGGCTCGCTATGCTGCTGAAACCTTTAATCCACCTGGAAGCGCCCCTGTCTGGGCCATCCGGGATGCCTTTGGAAACGGATCAGACGTGATGAATGCACCGCTCAAAGAGTTCGGCCCGATCAAAGCTGTGATCTTCGATATGGACGGCTTGCTGCTGGACACCGAGGGCATTTACACCGAAGTCACGTCCATCATTGCCGCGCGTTATGGCCGGACTTTCGATTGGAGCATCAAACAGAACATCATCGGACGCGGTGCAGGTGATCTGGCGCGCTATGTCGTCGAGGCGCTGGAGCTGCCGATCACCGCTGAAGAATTCCTGGTGATCCGCGAACCCCTGATGCGGCAGCGTTTTCCCGGGGCGCAGGCGATGCCTGGTGCACAGCAGTTGGTCCGGCATCTGAAGGCCAACAACATCCCCATTGCGGTGGGTACCAGTTCCTCGAGTCAGTCGTTCAGCCAGAAAACCACCTTGCATCGCGACTGGTTTGCCATGTTCGACTTCATCGTCACCGCCGATGACCCGGAGGTTGGCGCGGCCAAACCGGCGCCGGATATCTTCCTGACGGCGGCGCGTCGCCTGGGTGTTGCGCCGCAGGACTGCCTGGTGTTCGAAGATTCGCCATTTGGCGTCACGGCGGCGAAAGCGGCGGGGATGACGGCGATCGCGATTCCCGATGCGGCGATGGCCGATGAAAAGTACGCCCATGCCGATGGCATCCTGCGTAGCTTGAAGGCGTTCGAGCCGGGTGTTTGTGGCTTGCCGGCGCTTGAATGGACCTGACGATTATTGGTTATGCAGCAAAATACTGTGGGAGCGGGCTTGCTCGCGAAGGCGGAGTGTCAGTGAACATGGATGTTTCTGACACTCCGCCTTCGCGAGCAAGCCCGCTCCCACAATTGGTTTGGCGTCAGCAGGCCTGAGTCAGGCGCCGAAACCGCCGTCTATGGTCAGGCTGGCCCCGGTGATGTAACCGGCCTCTGGACCGACCAGGTAAGCCACGAAACTGGCAATCTCCTCCGCTTTGCCATAGCGACCCACGGCCATCAGCGGAATCAGGCTTTCAGCGAAATCGCCATGGGCCGGGTTCATGTCGGTGTCGACCGGGCCAGGCTGCACGTTATTGATGGTGATGCCTTGGGGCCCAAGGTCGCGTGCCAGGCCTTTGGTCAGGCCGACCAGCGCCGATTTGCTCATGGCATAGGGGCCGCCACCGGCAAAGGGCATGCGATCGGCGTTGGTGCTGCCGATATTGATGATGCGGCCGCCTTCAGTCATGTATTTTGCCGCCGCCTGAGAGGCAATGAATACGCTGCGCACGTTGATGGCCAGGGTCTGGTCGAAGTCTTCGAGTTTGAACTCCGCCAGCGGCGCGACGGCCAGTACGCCTGCGTTATTGACCAGGATATCCAGGCGGCCGAAGGCTTCTACCGTGGCGGTCACGGCGTTGCGGATAGCCTCGGCGTCTGCACTGTCAGCCTTGATTGCCAGCGCTTTGCCGCCATTGGCGGTGATGCTGTCTTGAAGTTCCCGGGCCTTGGCCGTGGAGCTCACATAAGTGAAGGCAACGGTTGCGCCTTCAGCGGTCAGGCGGTTGACGATGGCCGCGCCGATGCCGCGAGAGCCGCCTTGAATCAAGGCCACTTTGCCGCTGAGATTCTGAGTAGTCATATCGATCTCCAACTTCCCGAGGCGAGATGTCCCGGTTGATGGAGCCTAGTATCGATAAAGGATTACAGGCTGTGTAGACGGTAATTGCTATAGTCTGAGTAAACCAGAAGTTTATAGTGGCTTGTATGGAAACCTTCAGCAGTATCGAATGCTTCGTGCGCAGTGCCGAGGTCGGCAGCTTTGCCGAAGCGGCGCGGCGCTTGAGCCTGACCCCGGCGGCGGTGGGCAAGAGCGTTGCCAAGCTTGAGGCGCGCCTGGGGGTCAGGTTGTTCCAGCGCAGTACCCGCAGCCTGACGCTGACCGAGGCCGGTCAGCTGTTTCTCGGCGAAGTCAGCGCCAGCCTGCAAACCATCCAGAATGCCGTGGCCAACCTGGCCAGCGCCGAAGGGCGTCCGGCGGGAACGTTGAAAGTCAGCATGGGCACGGTGTTCGGGTGCCTGTACGTGGTGCCGCTGCTGGGTGAATTTCTGCGGCGCTATCCGGCGATCAATCCGGACTGGCATTTCGATAACCGCCAGGTGGACCTTATCGCCCAGGGTTTCGACGCGGCCATCGGCGGCGGGTTCGAACTGCCCCAGGGGGTGGTGGCACGCAAGCTGACCCCGGCGCATCGGGTGTTGGTGGCGTCCGCCGATTACCTGGCGAGCCATGCCGCGATTGTTGAGCCTGATGATCTCAAGCTTCACGATGGCATCCTGATCCGCTCGCCGCAGACCGGAAGGGTGCGTTCCTGGCAGTTGACCAGCCGAAGCCAGCAGCATTGTCCGTTGAGTCTCAGAGCGCGGATGACCCTGAGTGATTCGCAAGCCGCTTGTGCCACGGCAGCCCAAGGGTTGGGCATTGCGCTGGTGAGCATGCCGTTCGCGGTGGGGTACCTGGAGGCAGGTGCTTTACAGCGAGTGCTGCCGGACTGGTATGTCGATGACGGCAACATTTCCATCTATTACGCCGAGCACAAGTTGATGCCGGGCAAGACCCGGGCGTTTGTCGATTTCATTATTGAACAGTTTGCCGAGCAGGGGTTGGGGCGGCGATTTAGTGCGGTTTGAGTCAGGCAACAGACCGAGGCGCTGCCATCGTCGGAACGCCGCCCGGACCAAGCCACGCTTGTATGTTTAGACTTGAAGGGGTGGGTGGGACTAAATTATCGAACGTCCGCGGTCCTGTGGGAGCGTGGCTTACCCGCGATGGCAGCGCCTCGGTCTATCTGCCAATCGCTAATTTCTCGCGTCCACACTCGTCCGCAGAACGCGTGGAATCAGGATTTGCCGATGATGTTCCCGGCATGCAGCCCGCATTCTTTCTGGGTGGCTTCTTCCCACCACCAGCGGCCTTCGCGTTCGTGCTGGTTCGGCAGCACCGGGCGGGTGCATGGCTCGCAGCCGATGCTGATGAAGCCGCGCTCATGCAGGCTGTTGTAAGGCAGTTCCAGCATGCGGATGTAGCCCCAGATCTCTTCGCTGGTCATCTGCGCCAGCGGGTTGAACTTGTACAGGGTGCGCTGCGGGGTGGAGAACGCGGAGTCGATTTCCATCACGGCGACGGCGCTGCGGGTTCCCGGGCTCTGGTCCCGACGCTGGCCGGTGGCCCAGGCCTTCACGCCGGACAGCTTGCGCCGCAGCGGCTCGATCTTGCGGATGCCGCAGCATTCGCCGTGACCGTCCTTGTAGAAACTGAACAGGCCTTTTTCCTTCACGAACGGTTCGAGCCTGGTGTAATCCGGGGACACCAGTTCGATTTCGATCTTGTAGTGCTCGCGCACCTGATCGATGAAGCGGTAGGTCTCGGGGTGCAAGCGGCCGGTGTCGAGGCTGAACACTTTGACGTTCTTGTTCAGCTTCCATGCCATGTCCACCAGTACCACGTCCTCGGCACCGCTGAAGGATATCCACAGGTCATCACCGAACTCGGCAAATGCCAGTTTCAGGATGTCCTGGGCGGATTTGTTGGCATAGGTCGTGGCGAGTTCCACGACGTCGAACGTTGGGCTCATCAGGGCGGCTTCCTACAGGTCGGTGGCGCTGGGCGCTCTATATAGGGCCGATGGTAACAAAAAGCCGGGCGGATCGGGGGCCCACTGCGTTGCGCAGGCAGGCCCGAGTCGCTAGAGTTCGGCAGTCTTTTTACACGCTCGACTCAATAATCAATACAAATGGGGTGTCTTGTGGAAATTGCCTGTCTGGATCTTGAAGGTGTGCTGGTCCCGGAAATCTGGATCGCCTTCGCCGAAAAAACCGGGATCGAATCCCTCAGGGCCACCACCCGGGACATTCCCGACTACGACGTGCTGATGAAACAGCGCCTGCGGATTCTCGACGAGCATGGCCTGAAGCTGGCCGACATCCAGGAAGTGATCGCCACGCTCAAGCCGCTGGACGGTGCCATCGAGTTTGTCGACTGGCTGCGCGAGCGCTTCCAGGTGGTGATTCTGTCGGACACCTTTTACGAGTTCTCCCAGCCGCTGATGCGTCAGCTGGGTTTCCCGACCTTGCTTTGCCATCGTCTGATTACTGACGACAGTGGGCGCGTGACGGGTTACCAGTTGCGCCAAAAAGACCCCAAGCGCCAGTCGGTGTTGGCGTTCAAGAGCCTTTACTACCGGGTGATTGCGGCGGGTGATTCCTATAACGACACCACCATGCTGGGCGAGGCGGATGCCGGGATCCTGTTCCATGCGCCGGACAACGTGATTGCCGAGTTCCCGCAGTTCCCGGCAGTGCACACGTTCGAGGAGCTCAAGCAGGAGTTTATCAAGGCTTCGAATCGGACTTTGAGCCTGTAGTCGTCTGAACTGACGCCTTCGCGGGCAAGCCCGCTCCCACAGTGGTTTTGCGTTGATCACAAAATCTGTGAACAACATGTAACCTGTGGGAGCGGGCTTGCCCGCGAAGCTCTTAAAGATTCTGCAGGGTATCGAGCAGCACCTTCACTTTGGTGATCGACTCCTGATATTCGGCCTGCCACTCGGAGTCGGCGACGATCCCGCCACCGCCCCAGCAACACACCTGGCCATCCTTGACCAGCAAGCTGCGAATGGCGATGGAGCTGTCCATCTCGCCGCGTACGTCCAGGTACAGCAATGAACCGCAGTACAGCCCGCGCCGGGTCGGTTCCAGCTCGTCGATGATCTGCATGGCGCGAATCTTCGGCGCTCCGGTGATCGAGCCGCCCGGGAAACTGCCGGCGATCAGGTCCAGGGCATCGCGGCCCTGCTCCAGTTCCCCGGTGACGCTGCTCACCAGGTGATGCACATTCGGATAGCTTTCCAGGCTGAACAATTCAGGCACCCGTACCGAGCCGATACGACAGGTGCGCCCGAGGTCGTTGCGCAGCAGGTCGACAATCATCAGGTTCTCTGCGCGATCTTTTGGGCTTGCCAGTAATTCGGCGGCGTTCGCCGCATCTTCTTCGGCGTTCCGGCCGCGGGGGCGGGTACCCTTGATCGGTCGGGTTTCGACCTGGCGCTCACTGACCTTGACGAAACGCTCGGGCGAAAGGCTCAACACCGCGCCGCCGTCGGGCAGGCTCTGGAAACCGGAAAACGGTGTCGGGCACGCCGCCCGCAGCGCGTTGTACGCGGTCCACGGATCACCCTGGCAGGGCGCGCGGAAACGCTGGGCGAAGTTGACCTGATAGCAGTCGCCAGCCTGGATGTATTGCTGGATGCGCTCGATGGCCTGGCGATATTCATCAACGCTCAAGTCGGCGTGCATCGGCGCCTGCAGGTGGAATGGCTCGAGCGTTTGCGGGGCAGGCTGGCTGAACAGGTCGATCAGGCGCTGGCGCTCGCTGTCCGCCAGCGTCGGGTGGAATACCAGTTGGCTGCTCATGCGCAGGTGATCGCTGATCAGCGCCCAGTCGTAGAGGCCGAAACGCGCATCGGGTAGTTGCAGGTCATCCAGCGCCTGACTCGGCAGGTTTTCCAGATGCCGGCCGAAGTCGTAGCTCAGGTAGCCGATCAAGCCGCCGGCGAAGGGCAGTTCAAATGGCTCGGGGATAGTGGCTTCGCCCAGGCGTGCCAGGTTATCGCGCAGGCGTTGCAGGAAATCGCCGCCATTTTCGTCGGGCGCTATGGCCAGTTGTTCCAGCGGCCAGGCACTGAGCAGGTCATAACGGCCGCGTTCGGCGCTTGGCCGGCCGCTGTCGAGCAGTACGGCGCCAGGGGCATGACGAATTGCCGCGAAAAATCCGGCGGGGTTGGCGTGATAGGGGAGTGGGTGTACGGAGCAGGTCAGCATGGGTGAAGGAGATCGGCCATTGAGGCGGGGTGGGGATTGTAGTCCTCTGGGGGAGTTGCTCCTAGAGGGTTGAATCAAGAGCTACCCTCACCCCAGCCCCCTCCCGGGGGGAGAGGGGGCCGACCGAGGTGTCTGGCGCTATACATCGACCTGAAAAATCGAGTTGATTATGGATTTGGTTCAGCGGCTTCAAGTCGCTGTGTGTCGTTGTGGGTTCAGCGTTTTCAAGTCGCTGTGTGTCGTTGTGAGTTCAGCGTTTTCAAGTCGCTGTGTGTCTATTGTGGGTACAGCTTTTTCCAGCCGCAGTATTTCGATTATGGATTCGGTATAGCACGTTCAGGTCGCCGTATTTCTAGAGAAACCCACGGTCAGTCCCCTCTCCCCCTGGGAGAGGGTTAGGGTGAGGGGCTTTTCAGCCTTGCACCGCAGGAATATGCCCAAACATCTCCTGCACAAACGCCACACGCTCTTCGACGGTTTCACTCACCCCACGAGCCTTCAACTCTTCCAGCCGCGCCTCGACCGCATGGCAACGCAGCGTCAACCCACAGTCATTGGCGATCTGAATGTTCAACCCCGGCCGGGCGTTGAGTTCGAGAATCAGCGGCCCCTTGTCCTGGTCCAGCACCATGTCGACACCGATGTAACCCAGGCCGCACAACTCATAACAGCCGGCGGCGAGTTTCATGAAGCCGTCCCAGTAGGGCAATTGCACGCCGTCCACCGCATTGGTGGTGTCCGGGTGCTTGGTGATGATGTTGTTCAACCAGGTGCCGCGCAAAGTCAGGCCTGTCGCCAGGTCCACGCCGACGCCGATGGCGCCCTGGTGCAGGTTGGCCTTGCCGCTGGACTGGCGGGTCGGCAGGCGCAGCATGGCCATTACCGGATAGCCCATCAGCACGATGATGCGGATGTCCGGCACGCCTTCGTAGCTGATGCTCTTGAAGATCTGGTCGGGGGTGACACGGTACTCGATCAGCGCCCGGTCGCGGTGACCGCCCAGGGAATACAGGCCGGTGAGGATGCTGGAGATGTGGTGCTCGAGCTCTTCGTGGGCAATGATCTTGCCCGACACCGTGCGGTAGCGGCCTTCGAAGCGGTCTGCGACAACAATGATGCCGTCGCCGCCTGCGCCCTGGGCCGGCTTGATCACGAAGTCGTTGCGCCCGCCGATGATCTCGCCGAGCTTGTCGATTTCCTTCTCGGTAGAGATCACGCCATACAGTTCCGGCACATGAATGCCGGCAGCGATGGCGCGCTCCTTGGTGATGATCTTGTCATCGACAATCGGGTACAGGCTGCGCTTGTTGTACTTGAGCACATAGTCTGCGTTGCGCCGATTGATGCCCATGATGCCCCGGGCTTCCAGGGCCTTCCAGGTCTTCCAGAAGCCGAACATCAGGCGTCAGCCTTCTTCAGGAAAGCCTTGAAGCGCACCAGTTCGGTCAGGCGGTAGCCGCGATAACGCCCCATCGCCAGCATGAAACCGACCAGAATCAGCAGGATCGCCGGGAAGGTGAACACGAAGTACACCAGTTCCGGGACGGTCATGATCAGGTGCGCCAGGGAGGCGGCGAACAAGGTGCCGATGGCCACTTTCATGGCATGGCTGGCGCCGCGCTCTTCCCAGGTGATCGACAGGCGTTCGATGGTCATGGTCAGAATCACCATCGGGAACAGTGCCACCGACAAACCGCGCTCCAGGCCCAGTTTGTGGCTGAACAGGCTGATGGCCGCGATCAACACCACCACGAACGTCAACACCACCGACAGCCTCGGCAACATCTGCAGCTTCAGGTGTTCGAGGTAGGAGCGCAGTGACAGCCCCAGCGCGGTGATAACGGTAAACAGCACAATGCCGAAGCCGAGCTGGGTTTCGCGGAAGGCCAGGGCGATCAGCACCGGGGTGAACGTGCCCAGGGTCTGGATGCCGATCAGGTTGCGCAGGATCAGGATCACCAGCACGCCGATCGGGATCATCACCATGATCATGAAGGTCTGCTGGGTTTGCAGCGGCAGGCCGTACAACGAGTATTCGAGGAACTTGGCGTCGGTGTTTTCGTCGGTCAGCTTGGCCAGGCGAATGGCGTTCATTTCGCTGTTGTTCAGGCTGAAGGTCACGGTTGCTTTCTTGCCGCCGTCGACGGTAATCAGGTTTTCATCGCCGCTCCACCACAGCAGGCGGTCGGTCGGCAGCCCCTGTTCGCCGGTTTCCGGGTTGAAGTACAGCCAGTCGGTACCGTTGAAACTGCGCAGCCACAGTTCCGGGACTTGCGGCTGGTCGGCCACCAGGCGAATGGTGTGGACCTTTTCTACTGGCACGTGGGCAATGGACAGCAGCAGTTCGACGATTTTCGCCTTGTGCGCCGTGGTCGGATCGCCGGCCAGCAGCAGTTTCACATTGTCATCGTTGACGTTGTTGACCCGCTTGATGGCTTCGCCGATGAAGGTTTCGACGTCCGCCGAATGCTGGCGAATGGGTGCAAGCAGGGCTTCGGCGGCGACTTTCTCAGGGCCTTCGATGGGCATGCTGTCGCGGAACGTCGCACCTTTGATCTTGGGTTTTTCGCCGGAGTAGCGTTTGGTCAGTACCAGGCGGTAATAGAGCGTCTGGTTGCCCTTGGCGCGGCGCGCCGACCAGGTAACCTTGCGGTTGCCGTCAACGCGGTTCACGGCCACGCCGTAGTTATTGGAGATGAAGCTCTCGTTGAGGCTGACGAAGTCGCGGCTCAAGGGCGGCACGAACATCTGGATCTTGACCGGATCCTTGGCACTGGCGACGAACTCGACCTTGGCGTCGATGTTCCATAAGTCGTCGGTGGCATCTTCGGTCACCGGAATGCCCAGCACGAAGATCTGATAGGCCGTGACTGAAATGCCCAGCACCACCAGGATGGCGATCAGCAGTTTCAGATGAAGGGTAAGAGCGCGCATTTAAATTACTCTGCGATATGAGCGTCGGTGGTGCAGGCGGGTTTGCCTGCAGCATATTTAAGGCTGGGGTCGACCAGCGCATCGAAACGTTTGAGCGCTTCGGAGCCAATCAGCAGCGGATATTGGAATGCGCTGCGGTCAGTCAGGTTCACTTCGATGCTGCGTAAGGCCGAGCCCATGCAGATATCCAGTTCGATCACCGGGCGGGCCGTGTACTTCTTGCCTTCTTCCGGGTCGTAGTCGCCGGCCCGGCGCTTGATCTTGCTGACGCGGGCCAGGGGGCGTTCGATCGGATGCGAATGAGCGGTGTCGATGGCCAGGTAGAAGCGCACCCACGACTCGCCATTGCGTTTAAAGCGCTTGATGTCCCGGGCACTGAGTGAAGCGGTTTTCGCTCCGGTGTCGAGTTTGGCCGCAACTTCCAGGTCGATGCCGCCCAGCGATGCGTACTCATTGAGGCCGTACACGGTCTTTTCACCCGCCGCTGCAAAATCGGGCAGGTAAAGGAGAAAAAGAAGTGCAGGGAAGGGCTTGAGTCTCATAAATCCTGGTGCGCAGCAGTCCGTGTTTCGATTCAAGGCCCTGGCATCGCTGCGCAAGCTCCCTCGTATGCCTGCCAGGGTTTCATGACAGGCAGTGCAGATGTGACACACAAATGCGGGCGGCATTCTAGCACGGTGGTTTTATGGCGCCAGCGTGGCCCTGTGCTCCAGTTGTAGACATCTATACGTGATGGAACTGCCGGTTATCAGAAGATTGTCGACAATATCCAATTATCCTTTGACTCCCATGGCGCTTTTCGCTAATTTTTGCGGCATTGGATTTCAAGGTGTCGACAATATGCTGGATCAACTCGATCCCCCGGTGATTGCGCAGGACGATTCGGAGACTCTCTCCGAGAACGTCTTCCGGCGTATTCAGGCGGCTATCGTCAAAGGCGATATCGCCCCGGGCAGCAAAATCTCCGAGCCGGAACTGGCGCGCACCTACGGTATCAGTCGTGGCCCGCTGCGCGAGGCCATCCATCGCCTGGAAGGCCAGCGTCTGCTGGTGCGTGTGCCGCACGTCGGCGCCCGGGTGGTATCACTGGACCACGCCGAGTTGATCGAGCTCTACGAAATCCGCGAGTCCCTCGAAGGCATGGCCTGCCGTCTGGCCGCCGAACGCATGAGCGTCGAGGAGATCGATGAGCTGCGTCAGGTGCTGGTCACCCACGAGCGCGACGAGGCGTTTCAGGCCGGTCGTGGCTATTACCAGCAGGAAGGCGATTTCGACTTCCATTACCGAATTATCCAGGGCAGCGGCAATCGCACGCTGACCCAAATGCTCTGCGGCGAGCTGTACCAGCTGGTGCGCATGTACCGGATGAAGTTTTCCAGCACGCCCAATCGCCCACACCAGGCGTTCGCCGAGCACCACCGCATTCTCGATGCCATCGCCGACCGTGACGGTGAACTGGCCGAGTTGTTGATGCGCCGCCACATCGGCGCTTCCAAACGCAATATCGCCCGTCATTACCAGGACGGCGCCAACCCGACAGCCAAACGAGGTGAGTCATGAGTTTGAACAAGAGCACTCCAGGTCAGCGTTTCCGCGATGCGGTCGCCAGCGAGCATCCATTGCAAGTGGTCGGTGCAATCAACGCCAACCACGCGTTGCTGGCCAAGCGCGCCGGTTTCAAGGCGATCTACCTGTCGGGTGGCGGGGTGGCTGCCGGCTCCCTCGGCCTGCCGGACCTGGGCATCACCGGCCTGGATGACGTGCTGACCGACGTGCGTCGTATCACCGACGTTTGCGACTTGCCGCTGCTGGTGGACGTGGACACCGGTTTCGGTTCGTCGGCCTTCAACGTTGCCCGTACCGTGAAGTCGATGATCAAGTTCGGCGCCGCGGCGATCCACATCGAAGACCAGGTCGGTGCCAAGCGTTGCGGCCACCGTCCTAACAAAGAAATCGTTACCCAGCAGGAAATGGTCGACCGCATCAAGGCTGCTGTTGATGCGCGTACCGATGACAGCTTCGTGATCATGGCCCGTACCGACGCCCTGGCGGTGGAAGGTCTGGAATCCGCTCTGGATCGCGCTGCTGCCTGCATCGAGGCTGGCGCCGACATGATCTTCCCGGAAGCCATCACCGAGCTGGACATGTACAAGCTGTTCGCCAGCCGCGTGAAAGCGCCGATCCTGGCCAACATCACCGAATTCGGCGCGACGCCGCTGTACACCACCGAGCAGTTGGCTGCGGTCGACGTGTCCCTGGTGCTGTACCCGCTGTCGGCCTTCCGCGCCATGAACAAGGCAGCGGAAAACGTCTACAACGCACTGCGCCGCGATGGCACCCAGGCGAATGTCATCGACACCATGCAGACTCGCATGGAGCTTTACGATCGCATCGACTACCACACCTTCGAGCAGAAGCTCGATGCGTTGTTCGCCGCGAAGAAATAATCAACGCCCTGTCACTGTAGGAGCGAGCAAGCTCGCGATGGACGTCAACGAAAACGCGGGAAGCCGCGGCGTAGCGTCCACCATCGTCGGAGCGCCGCCCGGAGCATGCTCGCTCCTACAGGAAGACGGACGAAGTTTCCCTGACAAATTCAAGAATGCTGGAGACAAAAAATGGCCGAAGCAAAAGTACTCAGTGGCGCCGGGCTCCGTGGCCAGGTAGCCGGGCAAACCGCACTGTCCACCGTGGGCCAGGCGGGTGCCGGTCTGACCTATCGTGGTTATGACGTCCGTGAACTGGCGGCTGACGCACAGTTCGAAGAAGTCGCCTACCTGCTGTTGTACGGCGACCTGCCGAGCAAAGCACAACTGGCTGCCTACGTCGCCAAGCTGAGCAAGCTGCGTGACCTGCCGCAAGCGTTGAAAGAAGTGCTGGAGCGCATCCCTGCCGATGCCCACCCGATGGACGTGATGCGCACTGGCTGCTCGTTCCTGGGTAACCTGGAAGCGGAGAACAACTTCTCCGAGCAGCACGACAAGACCGACCGTCTGCTGGCCGCCTTCCCGGCGATCATGACCTACTGGTATCGCTTCAGCCACGAAGGCAAGCGCATTGACTGCGTGAGCGACGAGCAAAGCATCGGTGGGCACTTCCTGCACCTGCTGCACGGCAAGAAGCCGAGCGAGCTGCACGTCAAGGTAATGAACGTTTCGCTGATCCTCTACGCAGAGCACGAGTTCAACGCATCGACCTTCACTGCACGTGTTTGCGCGTCGACCCTGTCCGACCTGTTCTCCTGCATCACTGCGGCCATCGGTTCGCTGCGCGGCCCGCTGCACGGCGGCGCCAACGAAGCGGCGATGGAAATGATCGAGCGCTTCAGCTCGCCTGAAGAGGCGATCAGCGGCACCCTCGGCATGCTCGAGCGCAAGGACAAGATCATGGGCTTCGGTCACGCGATCTACAAAGACAGCGATCCACGTAACGAAGTGATCAAGGGCTGGTCGAAAAAACTCGCTGAAGAAGTGGGCGACAAGGTGTTGTTCCCGGTTTCCGAAGCCATCGACAAGACCATGTGGGAGCAGAAGAAACTGTTCCCGAACGCGGACTTCTACCATGCCTCGGCGTACCACTTCATGGGTATCCCGACCAAGCTGTTCACGCCGATCTTTGTCTGCTCGCGCCTGACCGGCTGGGCTGCTCACGTATTCGAGCAGCGCGCCAACAACCGCATCATCCGCCCGAGCGCCGAATACACCGGCGTTGAACAGCGCAAGTTCGTGCCAATCGAACAACGCTGAACGGTGGAGGCTTCCACGCGGGTTGCTGATTGAACCGGTGATCATTGTGGGAGCGGGCTTGCTCGCGAAGACGGGCTGACATCCAACATTGATGTTGACTGATACACCGCTTTCGCGAGCAAGCCCGCTCCCACATTTGACCGAGTTCAATTCGGCAGCTGCGCCAGGGCCCCCCTTTGTATTTACCGTGACCGAGTCCCGACTGATGAACACAGAATTCCGTAAAACGCTTCCCGGCAGCCATCTGGATTATTTCGACGTCCGCGCGGCGGTCGAGGCCATCCAGCCCGGCGCCTATGACACCCTGCCGTACACCTCCCGCGTGCTGGCGGAAAACCTGGTGCGTCGCTGCGACCCGGCCACGCTCAACGAATCCCTGAAGCAATTCATCGAGCGCAAACGCGACCTCGACTTCCCTTGGTTCCCGGCCCGTGTGGTGTGCCACGACATTCTCGGCCAGACCGCCCTGGTCGACCTCGCCGGTCTGCGTGATGCGATCGCCCTGCAAGGTGGCGATCCTGCGCAAGTCAACCCGGTGGTGCCGACCCAACTGATCGTCGACCACTCCCTGGCCGTCGAGCGTGGTGGTTTCGATCCGGAGGCGTTCGAGAAGAACCGCGCCATCGAAGACCGCCGCAACGAAGACCGTTTCCACTTCATCAACTGGACCAAGAAGGCGTTCAAGAACGTCGACGTGATCCCGCCAGGCAACGGCATCATGCACCAGATCAACCTGGAGAAAATGTCTCCGGTGATCCAGGTGCGTGACGGCGTGGCCTTCCCTGATACCTGCGTCGGTACCGACAGCCACACCCCGCACGTCGATGCGCTGGGCGTGATCGCCATTGGTGTTGGCGGCCTGGAAGCCGAGAGCGTGATGCTCGGCCGCGCCTCCTGGATGCGTCTGCCTGAGAGCGTCGGCGTAGAACTGACCGGCAAGCTGCAACCGGGCATCACCGCCACCGATATGGTGCTGGCGCTGACCGAGTTCCTGCGCAAGCAAAAAGTCGTTGGCGCATGGCTGGAGTTCTTCGGCGAAGGCGCAGCGGCCCTGACCCTGGGCGACCGCGCGACCATCTCCAACATGGCCCCGGAATACGGCGCCACCGCTGCGATGTTCTACATCGACCAGCAGACCATCGACTACCTCAAGCTCACCGGCCGTGAAGACGACCAGGTGCAGTTGGTGGAAAACTACGCCAAGACCACCGGTCTGTGGGCTGACAGCCTCAAGGGCGCGCAATACGAGCGCGGCCTGACGTTCGATCTGTCCTCGGTAGTGCGCAACATGGCCGGCCCGAGCAACCCGCACGCCCGTGTAGCGGTTTCGGATCTGGCTGCCAAAGGCATCTCCGGCCAGTGGGACGATGTCCCGGGTCAAATGCCGGACGGCGCGGTGATCATCGCCGCCATCACCAGCTGCACCAACACCAGCAACCCGCGCAACGTGATCGCCGCCGGCCTGCTGGCGCGTAATGCCAACAAGCTCGGCCTGGCCCGCAAGCCATGGGTCAAGTCGTCCCTGGCCCCGGGTTCGAAAACCGTGGCGCTGTACCTCGATGAAGCCGGCCTGACCGATGAGCTGGAACAGCTCGGTTTCGGCGTCGTCGCGTTCGCCTGCACCACTTGCAACGGCATGTCCGGTGCACTGGATCCGGTGATCCAGCAAGAGATCATCGACCGCGACCTGTACGCCACTGCCGTATTGTCCGGCAACCGTAACTTCGACGGCCGGATTCACCCGTACGCCAAGCAGGCATTCCTCGCTTCGCCGCCTCTGGTAGTGGCTTACGCCATCGCCGGCACCATCCGTTTCGACATCGAGAAGGACGTGCTGGGCGTAGTAGACGGCAAGGAAATTCGCCTGAAAGACATCTGGCCGAGCGATGAAGAAATCGACGCAGTGGTCAAGGCGTCGGTCAAGCCGGAACAGTTCCGTCAGGTCTACATCCCGATGTTCGCCATCCACGAAGACACCGGCCCGAAAGTCGCGCCGCTGTACGACTGGCGCGAAATGAGCACCTACATCCGTCGTCCGCCGTACTGGGAAGGCGCACTGGCCGGCGCGCGTCCACTCAAGGGCATGCGTCCTCTGGCAGTGCTGCCGGACAACATCACCACTGACCACCTGTCGCCGTCGAACGCAATCATGCTCGACAGCGCCGCCGGCGAATACCTGGCGAAAATGGGCTTGCCGGAAGAGGACTTCAACTCTTACGCGACTCACCGTGGTGACCACCTGACCGCGCAGCGCGCGACCTTCGCCAACCCGAAACTGTTCAACGAAATGGTTCAGGAAGACGGCAAGGTCAAGCAGGGTTCGCTGGCTCGCGTGGAGCCGGAAGGCAAGGTCATGCGCATGTGGGAAGCGATCGAAACCTACATGGATCGCAAGCAGCCGCTGATCATCATCGCCGGTGCCGACTACGGTCAGGGTTCGTCCCGTGACTGGGCCGCCAAGGGCGTGCGCCTGGCCGGCGTGGAAGCGATTGCCGCCGAAGGTTTCGAGCGCATCCACCGCACCAACCTGGTGGGCATGGGCGTGTTGCCGCTGGAGTTCAAGCCGGGCACCAACCGCCACACCCTGGCCATCGACGGTAGTGAAACCTACGACGTCGTCGGTGCTCGCACACCGCGCGCTGATCTGACGCTGGTGATCAATCGCAAGAACGGCGAAGTCGTCGAGGTCCCGGTGACCTGCCGTCTCGACACTGCCGAAGAAGTGTCGATCTACGAAGCCGGCGGCGTGCTGCAACGCTTCGCCCAGGACTTCCTCGAAGAGTCGGCAGTGGCCGTATAACACAGGCTGTACAGACATGGGACCTTGGGTCCCATGTCTGTTTCTGGATTAGGAGAGACGAGCATCATGGCTCATGCACCACAGATCAAAGTCCCTGCCACCTACATGCGTGGCGGCACCAGCAAAGGCGTATTTTTCAGCCTGCAAGACCTGCCTGAAGCAGCTCAGGTTCCCGGCCCGGCCCGCGATGCCCTGTTGCTGCGCGTGATCGGCAGCCCCGATCCTTACGACAAGCAAATCGACGGCATGGGCTGCGCAACTTCCAGCACCAGCAAAACCGTGATCCTGTCCAAAAGCATCAAGGCCGATCACGACGTCGACTACCTGTTCGGTCAGGTTTCCATCGACAAGCCATTCGTGGACTGGAGCGGCAACTGCGGCAACCTGACGGCTGCAGTCGGCTCGTTCGCCGTCAGCAATGGCCTGATCGATGCCAGCCGCGTTCCGCACAACGGCGTGGCCGTGGTTCGCGTGTGGCAGGCCAACATCGGCAAGACCATCATCGCTCACGTGCCGATCACCAACGGTGAAGTGCAGGAAACCGGCGATTTCGAACTCGACGGCGTGACCTTCCCGGCTGCCGAAGTGCAGATCGAATTCCTCGATCCGGCTGCGGAAGAAGAGGGCGGTGGCGGTTCGATGTTCCCTACCGGCAACCTGGTGGATGACCTGGAAGTACCCGGCGTGGGCACCTTCAAGGCCACCATGATCAACGCCGGCATCCCGACGATTTTCGTCAATGCCGAAGATATCGGCTACACCGGTACCGAGCTGCAGGGCGCGATCAACGGCGACCCGAAAGCGTTGCTGATGTTCGAAACCATCCGTGCTTATGGCGCGTTGCGCATGGGGCTGATTGGCAATATCGACGAAGCGGCCAAGCGCCAACATACGCCGAAGGTGGCTTTCGTGGCCAAGCCTGCGGACTACGTGGCATCGAGCGGCAAGGCGATTGCGGCCGGTGATGTCGACCTGCTGGTGCGTGCACTGTCCATGGGCAAGCTGCACCACGCAATGATGGGCACCGCTGCGGTGGCCATCGGTACGGCGGCGGCTATTTCCGGCACCTTGGTCAATCTCGCTGCCGGTGGTATCGAACGCAATGCGGTGCGTTTCGGTCATCCGTCGGGCACCCTGCGTGTCGGCGCCGAGGCCAGCCTGGTGAACGGCGAGTGGACCGTGAACAAAGCCATCATGAGCCGCAGTGCGCGGGTGTTGATGGAAGGTTATGTTCGCGTTCCTGGCGACTCGTTCTAACTGACGCCTATCCCCGTAGGAGCGAGCCTGCTCGCTCCTGCAGGGTGTGCAGTGAAGCTATTTCACTTGAACCGCCGCTCTACACCTTTCTCCACCAGAATTTTCGCCGAAATCTCTTCCACCGAAAAATGTGTGGAGTTGATGTGCGGGATGTTCTCGCGACGGAACAGGTTCTCCACTTCGCGCACTTCGAATTCACACTGGGCGTAGCTCGAATAGCGGCTGTTGGGTTTGCGCTCGTTGCGGATCGCGGTGAGGCGGTCCGGGTCGATGGTCAGGCCGAACAGCTTGTGCTGGTGGGCGCGCAGGGCACTTGGCAGGGTCAGGCGTTCCATGTCGTCTTCGGTCAGCGGGTAGTTGGCGGCGCGGATGCCGAACTGCATGGCCATGTACAGGCAGGTTGGGGTCTTGCCGCACCGCGAAACGCCCACCAGGATCAAGTCGGCCTTGTCGTAATAGTGCGTGCGGGCCCCGTCGTCGTTGTCGAGGGCGAAGTTCACCGCTTCGATGCGCTCCATGTAATTGGAGTTGGTGCCGATGGAGTGGGACTTGCCGACGGTGTAGGAAGAGTGCTCGGTGAGTTCCTGTTCCAGTGGTGCCAGGAAGGTCGAGAAAATGTCGATCATGAAACCATTCGAGGTTGCGAGAATCTCACGAATGTCCTGATTGACGATGGTGTCGAAGATGATCGGGCGAAAGCCATCGTTTTCGGCGGCTTTATTGATTTGCTGGACCATTGCCCGCGCCTTGTCGACGTTGTCGATGTACGGTCGGGTGAATTTGCTGAAGGTGATGTTTTCGAACTGCGCCAGAAGGCTTTGGCCCAGCGTTTCGGCGGTAATGCCGGTGCCATCGGAAATAAAGAAAGCAGATCGTTTCATTTGCACCTTGGGCCTTAAGCTCATGACGATTTTTCGATATGATAGGCGCGATTTGCAGGCCGCCAATGGCCTGCATTCTCACTTATTTTCCAGGTCCAGGCCATACAGCTGGCAAACGCTCCCTTGAGCAGCCGGTTCCTGAGCTTTTCCAACACAGTTAGTGGAGAGATCACCTTGGTAGAGTACGTAGTTTCCCTCGACAAGCTCGGCAAAGACGACGTTGAGCACGTGGGGGGCAAGAACGCATCCCTGGGCGAGATGATCAGCAACCTTGCAGGTGCCGGTGTATCGGTACCCGGTGGCTTCGCCACGACCGCTCAGGCTTATCGTGATTTCCTGGAACTGAGCGGCCTGAACGATCAGATCCATGCCGCCCTCGACGCCCTGGACGTCGACGATGTCAATGCCTTGGCTAAAACCGGTGCCCAGATCCGTCAATGGATCATGGAAGCCGAGTTCCCTGAAAAACTGAATGCCGAAATCCGCACCGCGTTCGCCGCGCTGTCGGCCGGCAACCCTGACATGGCCGTGGCCGTGCGCTCTTCGGCTACCGCCGAAGACTTGCCGGACGCTTCCTTCGCCGGTCAGCAGGAAACCTTCCTGAATATCCGTGGTGTCGAAAACGTCATTCGCGCCGCCAAAGAGGTGTTCGCGTCCCTTTTCAACGACCGCGCGATTTCCTACCGCGTGCACCAGGGTTTCGACCACAAGCTGGTTGCCCTGTCGGCCGGCGTTCAGCGCATGGTCCGTTCCGAAACCGGCACCGCCGGCGTGATGTTCACCCTCGACACCGAGTCGGGCTTCCGTGACGTGGTGTTCATCACCGGCGCCTACGGCCTGGGTGAAACTGTCGTACAAGGCGCGGTGAACCCGGATGAGTTCTATGTCCACAAGGGCACGCTGGAAGCCGGTCGTCCGGCCATCCTGCGCCGCAATCTGGGCAGCAAGGCCATCAAGATGATCTACGGCGACGAAGCCAAGGCCGGTCGTTCGGTCAAGACCGTCGACGTGGACAAGGCCGAGCGCGCACGTTTCTGCCTGTCCGACGCTGAAGTCAGCGAACTGGCCAAACAGGCGATGATCATCGAGAAGCACTACAAGTGCCCGATGGACATCGAATGGGCCAAGGACGGTGACGACGGCAAGCTGTACATCGTGCAGGCCCGTCCGGAAACCGTGAAGAGCCGTACCCAGGCCAACGTCATGGAACGTTACCTGCTGAAAGAAACCGGCACTGTGCTGGTTGAAGGTCGCGCCATCGGCCAGCGCATCGGCGCCGGCAAGGTTCGCATCATCAAGGACGTGTCCGAGATGGACAAAGTCCAGCCTGGCGACGTACTGGTTTCCGACATGACCGACCCGGACTGGGAACCGGTCATGAAGCGCGCCAGCGCCATCGTTACCAACCGTGGCGGTCGTACTTGCCACGCGGCGATCATCGCCCGTGAGCTGGGCATTCCAGCGGTTGTCGGTTGCGGCAACGCCACCCAGCTGTTGAAAGACGGCCAGGGCGTGACCGTTTCCTGCGCTGAAGGCGACACCGGTTTCATCTTCGAAGGCGAACTGGGCTTCGATATCAAGAAGAACTCCGTGGACGCCATGCCTGATCTGCCGTTCAAGATCATGATGAACGTCGGTAACCCGGACCGCGCCTTTGACTTCGCACAGCTGCCGAACGCCGGTGTGGGCCTGGCCCGCCTGGAATTCATCATCAATCGCATGATCGGCGTGCACCCCAAGGCACTGTTGAACTACGACGGTCTGCCGCAAGAAATCAAGGAAAGCGTCGACAAGCGCATTGCCGGTTACAGCGATCCGGTCGACTTCTACGTCGACAAACTGGTCGAAGGCATCAGCACCCTGGCTGCAGCGTTCACGCCGAAAAAGGTCATCGTGCGTCTGTCGGACTTCAAGTCCAACGAATACGCGAACCTGATCGGCGGCAAGCTTTACGAGCCGGAAGAAGAAAACCCGATGCTGGGCTTCCGCGGCGCTTCGCGTTACATCAGCGAATCGTTCCGTGACTGCTTCGAACTCGAGTGCCGCGCCCTCAAGCGCGTGCGCAACGAGATGGGCCTGACCAACGTCGAAATCATGGTGCCGTTCGTCCGTACCTTGGGCGAAGCCAGCCAAGTGATCGATCTGCTCGCCGAAAACGGTCTGGCTCGCGGTGAAAACGGTCTGCGTATCATCATGATGTGCGAACTGCCATCCAACGCGATCCTGGCGGAAGAGTTCCTCGAGTTCTTCGACGGCTTCTCGATTGGTTCCAACGACCTGACCCAGCTGACTCTGGGCCTGGACCGTGACTCCGGGATCATTGCGCACCTGTTCGACGAGCGTAACCCTGCGGTCAAGAAGCTGCTGGCCAATGCCATCGCTGCGTGCAACAAGGCCGGCAAATACATCGGTATCTGCGGTCAGGGTCCTTCGGACCACCCGGACCTGGCCAAGTGGCTGATGGAGCAGGGCATCGAAAGCGTTTCGTTGAACCCTGACTCCGTGCTGGAAACCTGGTTCTTCCTGGCTGAAGGTCAAGCGCAGGCTTGATGTAGTGTGAACGGGCCGCTCCCACATTGAGCGGCCCATTAGAAGTTCAAGCAGGGCGGGCTCCTCCGGATGCCGCCCTTTTTTGTGCAAGAGATTATGCAAAGCAGCAGCAACCTGTTTCCTGTCGCCCTGATCAGCGCCGAACGACGCGGTGATCTGAGCGAAGATGTCTATCGTTTGAAACCCGGTAACAGCCCTGACGGTACCGTCGAACTGGCTGTGACCCGCCTCGGCATGGCTGATGAACCCGCCTGCCGTGGCGTGCCGGTGATCCTGTTGCACGGCAGCTTTTCCAATCGCCGGTTCTGGTTTTCACCCAAGGGGCTTGGGCTCGGCGCTTATCTGGCTCGCCTGGGATTTGACGTGTGGATCGCCGAAATGCGCGGTCACGGCTTGTCTCGGCGTAATCAGGACTACCGCAACAATCGTGTCGCCGACTACGCGCGCTATGATCTGCCCGCCATTGGCGCGTTCGTGCGCGAGCAGAGTGGGCAGGCCCCGCACTGGATCGGTCATTCGCTGGGGGGTACTACCCTGGCAGCTGCATTGGGCGGCGAGTATATCGGTGAGCCAGTGGTGGCCTCGGCGGCGTTTTTTGGTACGCAAGTCAGCCGCAACTACTGGCCGTTGAAGATTCCACCCGTGGAGTGGGGCGGTCGCTTCATTCTCAAGCGTTTTGCCCAACTGTCAGGTTCGCGGCTCAAGCGCGGTCCGGAGGATGAGCCGATCGGCCTGGCCCTGGAAAGCATGCGCTGGTTTGGCCTGTTCGGGCGCTTTGGCGATGCGGACAAGGATTGGTGGGCCGGTCTGGCCAGCGTCCAGGTGCCGGTGCTGGCCATGAGTGCGGCCGGTGACCATCAGGACCCAGCGTGGGCCTGTCGCAAGTTGTTCGATCAGGTCGGTTCTGAGCACAAGCAATTTATCAATCTGGGTCATGAACAGGGTTTTGCTGACAATTTCGGTCACGTCGAAATGCTGGTGAGCAAGGCCGCCCAGAATGAAGTCTGGCCGTTGGTAGCGCGTTGGCTTGCCGATCCCCAGGCACCCTTGATGGCTGAAAAAGCGGATTTTTCCAAGGTGATTTGAGTCTGCCGCTCTAACAAGGGCATTTCGCTCTGTTCGGCTTGCGGCTAAGATATGACGGATTGAGCTGTTCTGGTCACTTTCAGTGACTGAGTCATCACTGATGTTCGTGCTGTCTTCCTCTTTACAGGAGTTTCTCGATGAACCATTACCTCACGCCTGACCTGTGCGACGCTTATCCGGAGCTGGTGCAGGTGCTGGAGCCGATGTTCAGCAATTTTGGCGGCCGTGATTCCTTCGGCGGCGAAATCGTGACCATCAAGTGTTTCGAAGACAACTCGCTGGTCAAGGAGCAGGTTGAACTCAAGGGTAATGGCAAAGTCCTGGTGGTTGATGGTGGCGGCTCTCTGCGTCGCGCGCTGCTGGGCGACATGCTTGCCGAGAAGGCGGCCAAAAATGGCTGGGAAGGCATGGTGATCTACGGCTGCATCCGTGATGTGGACGTGATCGCGCAAACCGACCTGGGGGTTCAGGCGCTGGCCAGCCACCCAATGAAAACCGACAAGCGCGGCATTGGCGATCTCAACGTTGCCGTGACTTTCGCGGGCGTAACCTTCCACCCGGGCCAGTACGTTTATGCGGACAACAACGGCGTGATCATCTCGCCAAGCCCGCTCAAGATGCCTGAATAAAGTCCGATCAACAAAGGAATGCGGATGTTCGAGGAAGACAACGCGCAATGGGGCCTGGTGCATGCCTTGGTGCTGGACGGTAAAGGCGGCGCGCGTTCGATAGCCCGGACTGAACTCGACGACTTGCAGTTGCAGGCCCATGAAAGCCTGTGGCTGCACTGGGATCGCAGTCATCCGCAAACCCATACCTGGTTGCGTAAATCCAGTGGCCTGAGCGAGTTCAATTGCGATCTGTTGCTGGAAGAGAACACTCGGCCGCGATTGTTGCAACTGTCCGACAGCGAACTGCTGCTGTTCTTGCGCGGGGTTAATCTGAACCCTGGCGCCGAGCCGGAAGACATGGTCTCGGTTCGGATCTTCGGCTCGGCCCGGCGCGTCATTTCCCTGCGTTTGCGCCCATTGCGCGCCACCGAAGAGTTGCTGGTGCAGCTGGAGGCTGGCAAGGGGCCGAAAACTGCCTCCGAACTCATTCTTTACCTGGCGCAGTACCTCACCAACAAGGTGCAGGATCTGGTCAGCGATCTCTCCGAAGTGGTCGACGGGGAAGAAGAAAAACTCGATGCCGACGAACGGTATACCCCGGAGCACGGAGCGATTTTGCAGATCCGTCGTCGGGCCGCCGCGTTAAAACGCTTTCTCGCGCCGCAAAGGGATATTTTTGGCCAGCTGACACGGATAAAATTGCCCTGGTTTGTCGAAGACGATGGCGATTACTGGAACGAATTGAACAACAGCCTGACTCGTTATCTCGAGGAGCTGGAATTGACCCGCGAGCGGGTGGGGCTGGTCCTGGAGGCTGAAGACCGACGATTGAGCGTGCGCATGAACCGCACGATGTATCGCTTTGGTGTCATCACCGGGATTTTTTTGCCGATGAGTTTTCTTACCGGTCTTCTGGGGATCAACGTCGGCGGAATTCCATTCTCCGAGAGCCCCTATGGCTTCATGGTTGCGTGCCTGATGATGATCTCGGTAGCGCTGGGGCAGTGGTGGTTATTTCGGCGTTTGCGGTGGGTCTGAAGGTGAGTCATGTGACCCGGGCAAATCTGGCCGCGTCTTTCACAGACATCACGAGAGGTGCGTATGCACGATCCGTTTGAACAGTCTTTACGCGACATGCTCAATGCATCACCCTCCACCCGGGACGACGATGCGTGCCTTGGTCGCGTGCTGAAAACCGCCAACCGCCAGGTCGGCGCCGGTGATTTGTTCAGTCTGCTGGGCCGCTGGTTGCCCGCCCTGATGATCGCCTTGAATAATGGATCGGCCCATGTCGCGCCGGTATCCCGTTTACGTAAACCTGCCGCCCGCACCGCTGATAAGGCTGATTGAATATGGAACTTGATCTCTGGACTCAGAGCCTCGTCACTGCAATGACTGCGTTGTGGACCAAGGTTGCGAACTTCATCCCGAACCTGTTCGGCGCCCTGGTTGTGCTGCTGTTGGGCTTCGTCGTGGCTAAACTACTGGACGCGTTGCTGTCCAAGTTGCTCGCCAAGCTTGGCCTTGATCGCCTGATGGGCGGTACTGGCCTGACCAAGTTGCTGTCCCGTGCGGGTCTTCAGGTACCGATCTCGACGTTGATCGGAAAAATCGTCTATTGGTTCGTTCTGCTTATTTTTCTGGTTTCTGCCGCAGAATCCCTTGGACTTGAGCGAGTTTCAGCTACGCTGGATATGCTAGCGTTGTATTTGCCGAAGGTATTCGGTGCGGCGCTGGTGCTGCTGGTGGGTGTCTTGCTGGCGCAACTGGCCAATGGGCTGGTACGCGGTGCGGCAGAAGGCGTAGGACTGGACTACGCTTCCGGGTTAGGGCGAATTGCTCAGGGCCTGGTGATTATCATCAGCATCTCGGTCGCGATCAGCCAGTTGGAGGTCAAGACTGACCTGCTCAACCATGTGATTGTGATTGTTTTGATCACCGTTGGTCTGGCAGTAGCGCTGGCAATGGGGCTGGGAAGCCGGGAAATAGCTGGACAGATTCTTGCGGGAATCTATGTGCGTGAGTTGTATCAGGTTGGGCAACAAGTACGTGTTGGCGAGGTCGAAGGCCAGATCGAAGAGATCGGCACGGTTAAAACCACATTGCTGACCGATGAGGGTGAGCTAGTCTCTCTTTCCAATCGGATCCTCCTTGAGCAGCATGTGAGTAGCCGCTAACCCGGCAAACCCTGCTAATGTATGCCGCCGCATATTGCCTGCTGACGCTGGCGCTGCGGCGGACATTGACCTGAACTGTCGGCCCGACTTGTTTTGAATAAAGCCCAATCGTTATCCACGCGCTACGACCCCCGCGAGCTCTCTGATGAGGAGTTGGTCGCGCGCTCGCATACCGAGCTGTTTCACGTGACGCGCGCCTACGAAGAACTGATGCGGCGTTACCAGCGAACATTATTTAACGTGTGTGCACGATATCTTGGGAACGATCGCGATGCTGACGATGTCTGTCAGGAGGTCATGTTGAAGGTGCTGTATGGCCTGAAGAACTTCGAAGGTAAATCGAAGTTCAAGACATGGCTCTATAGCATCACGTACAACGAGTGCATCACGCAGTATCGGAAAGAACGGCGAAAGCGTCGCTTGATGGACGCATTAAGTCTTGACCCCCTTGAGGAAGCGTCCGAAGAAAAGGCGCCGAAACCCGAGGAAAAGGGTGGACTTGATCGCTGGTTGGTGTATGTGAATCCGATTGACCGTGAAATTCTGGTGCTACGATTTGTCGCAGAACTGGAATTTCAAGAGATCGCGGATATCATGCATATGGGATTGAGTGCGACAAAAATGCGGTACAAACGTGCTCTAGATAAATTGCGTGAGAAATTTGCAGGCATTGCTGAAACTTAGTTCAGCGCAAATATCTCTTACGTGTAGGCAAGTTCTGTTAGACTTGCCGCCGAGTTGTCCCCCGGTTTGCGGGACTGCTTCACAATCACCAGATGGGGATTTAACGGATGAAACTGAAAAACACCTTGGGCTTGGCCATTGGTTCTCTTATTGCCGCCACTTCCTTCGGCGCTCTGGCACAAGGCCAAGGCGCAGTTGAAATCGAAGGCTACGCGAAGAAGCAATATTTCGATACCGACCGTAACTTCCGGAACGACGGCATCCTGCCGGGTGGTTCCATCGGTTACTTCCTGACTGACGACGTTGAACTGCGTCTGTCCTACGACGAAGTCCACAACGCTGTGACCGACGACGGCCAGGACGTTAAGGGCTCGAACGCAGCTCTGGACGGCCTGTACCACTTCAACAACCCAGGCGACATGCTGCGTCCTTACCTGTCGGGCGGTTTCTCCCACCAGAGCATCGACCAGAACGGCTCGGGCGGTCGTAACCACTCCACCTTCGCCAACGTTGGCGGCGGTGCCAAGCTGTACTTCACCGACAACTTCTACGCCCGTGCCGGCGTTGAAGCTCAGTACAACATCGACCAGGGCAACACCGAGTGGGCTCCTAGCGTCGGTATCGGTGTGAACTTCGGTGGCGGCAACAAGCCTGCTGCTCCGGTTCCAGCTCCAGAAGTTTGCTCCGACAGCGACAACGACGGCGTTTGCGACAACGTTGACAAGTGCCCGGACACCCCAGCCAACGTAACTGTTGACGCTGACGGCTGCCCAGCAGTTGCTGAAGTTGTTCGTGTTGAGCTGGACGTCAAATTTGACTTCGACAAGTCGGTAGTCAAAGAAAACAGCTACGGCGACATCAAGAACCTGGCTGACTTCATGAAGCAGTACCCAGCCACCACCACTACTGTTGAAGGTCACACTGACTCCGTCGGTCCTGACGCTTACAACCAGAAACTGTCTGAGCGTCGTGCAAACGCCGTTAAACAAGTTCTGACCAACCAGTACGGTGTTGAATCGTCCCGCGTTCAGTCTGTTGGCTACGGCGAATCCCGCCCAGTTGCTGACAACAAAACTGACGCTGGCCGCGCTGTAAACCGTCGCGTAGAAGCGCAGGTTGAAGCTCAAGCTAAGTAATTAGCTCGCAGCTCTGAGAAAAGCCCGGCTTAGGCCGGGCTTTTCTTTGCCTGCGATTTGATCAACCGAAGCTGAGTCGGACAGGTTCAGGCTGGCTGGCAGGCCTTCATCGCGGGCACGTCACGCTCCCACAGAGAGGACTCTGCATGGGCCGCCACAGCACCGATCACTAGGATAGCCGGGCTCTTGAGTTGGAAGATGTAGGAATCTTCTTCCATTGCTGTAAGGCTGCTCCGGCATTCCCTTTGATGGGGCAGGGAGGCGTTCTCAATCATCGCCACTGGCGTATCCGCCGCCATTCCACCTGCCAGCAACTGCTCGCGAATCTCGCTCAATTTCGCCACGCCCATGTAAACCACCAGGGTCGTACCGCCCTGGGCCAATGCCTGCCAGTTGAGGCTGCTGTCGTCCTGGGTGTGAGCGGTCACCAGCGTTACCCCGCGGGCAACGCCGCGCAAGGTCAAAGGGATGTCGCATTGCGTCGCGCCAGCAAGCCCGGCGGTGATGCCGTTGACCAGCTCGACTTCCACTCCCTGCTCGCGCAGCCATTGCGCTTCTTCACCACCACGACCAAAGATGCACGGGTCACCCCCCTTGAGCCGCACCACGCATTTGCCTTGGCGGGCATAACGCAGCATCAATCGATGAATGAATGCCTGCGGCGTGGAGCGACAGCCACCGCGCTTGCCCACCGCAATGATCCGCGCTTGAGGGCAATGCTCCAGGATCGCGTTGTTGACCAGGTCGTCGATCAGCACCACTTGCGCTTCTCTCAATGCGCGTACCGCCTTGAGGGTCAGTAATTCCGGATCGCCAGGGCCCGCACCCACCAGCCAGACTTTTGCGCTCATAGTGTTGCTCCTCACGAGTTGACGGCGATCGGCTGGGCAGAGACTGCCAGCAATCGCTTGATTTCCGGAATGCAGGACCCGCACTGCGTACCGCAGCCCAGTTCCTGTTTGAGCCCCTGCAGGTCCAGGCCACGACTGATGCTGGCGCAAATCGCGTTTTGGCTGACGTTCTTGCAGTTGCAAAGGGTTTTGTTGCCGTTTGATGCCAAGGCATTGCCCGGTGGTACGCTCAGCGGCGCGAGCAACCAGCGACGCAGCTGTTCGTCGGCGCTTCCTTCGAGCCAAAGGCCTTGCAGCCAGTGCTGGGCGAGGGTTTCACCGGCCAGGCGAATCGCGGTGATGCGGCCATTCTCGATGCGCACCCGTTTGCCAATGGAGCGTCGCGGGTCGTCGTACGCCAGCACCGGCCCGCTGTTCAATTCCAGGCACTGATCAATGTCTGCCAATAGCTGTGGCGGCGGCGCTGACGTGCTGGCAGCGCGTATGAGCAGTGCTGGGCGTTCACGGCCTGCGAGGCTGAGGCTGGCATAGGAAAACGCCTCACAGAGTGGGCGCAGTGCCTCGAAATGCCGTTGAACGTCACCTTCGATGAGGGCGAACAATTGCCATGGCAGTTGCACAGGCTCCAGGCGTACGCCGCTGTGCTTGAGTTCGGGCTGTTTTGACAACGGATCGAAAGCGGCAAGGGTCAGACTGTTCACGCCGCCCTTGAGAAAACGGTCACCAAAGTGCATCGGCAGAAAAGCCTGGCCGGGGCGTACGCTGTCGTCGCTGCCGACCGGCACGATCACCGCACCGCGACGGCTTTTCAGGCTGACCAGATCTCCGGATTGCAGGCGATGCCGACGCAACTCATCCGGGTGCAGGCTCAAAACGGCTTCGCTGACATGGCCAAATAGTTGTGCAGCTGTGCCAGTGCGGCTCATTCCGTGCCATTGATCGCGCAGGCGGCCGGTGATCAGGGTCAGCGGAAAACGCGCATCGCGCTGTTCTTTGGCGGCGCGATAGGGATCGGCAACAAACTGCGCCCGCCCGCTGGGGGTCGGAAAAATTCCGTCGATATACAGCCGGGCCGTGCCCTCGCTGGCACCCACAGGGAAGGGCCATTGTTGCGGACCAAGACGGTCGATCAGGTCGTGACTGATACCGGACAGGTCCAGGTCGCGGCCATGGGTCAGTTGCTTGAATTCATCGAACACCTGAGTCGGGGTTTCAAACGCGAACAGACCGGGTTGGCCGGGACGCAGATGTTTTTCCAGACGTTGTGCGAAATCTACGGTGATCGCCCAGTCTGGCCGTGCTGCACCCGGTGCGGCGATGGCCCGGCGGACGTGGGAAATGCGCCGTTCGGAGTTGGTCACCATGCCGTCTTTTTCACCCCAGCTGGCGGCGGGCAGCAGCAGATCGGCGAACGCTGCGGTTTCGGTGGTGCGAAAGGCTTCCTGCAACACCACGAATGGGCACGCTTGCAAGGCTTCGCGCACGGCGCTCTGGTCCGGCATCGATTGCGCCGGGTTGGTGCAGGCGATCCACAGGGCTTTGATTTTGCCGTTGCCGACCTGCTCGAACAGTTCGATGGCGCTGAGCCCCGGGTTCTCCGGGAGTTGCTCGACACCCCAGTAAGACGCTACCTGAGCACGGTGTTCAGGATTGGCAACTTCGCGATGACCAGGCAGCAAGTTGGACAAGCTGCCGGTTTCCCTCCCGCCCATGGCGTTTGGCTGACCGGTCAACGAGAAAGGACCTGCACCAGGCCGTCCGATTTGCCCGGTGGCCAGATGCAGGTTGATCAGCGCACTGTTTTTCGCGCTGCCGGCGGTGGATTGATTCAGGCCCATGCACCACAGCGACAGGAAGCTTTTCGAGGTCCCGACCCATTGGGCACATTCCTGCAGTTGTTCGATGCCGATGCCGCACAGTTGCGAAACCATTTGCGGCGTGTAGTCGCGCACCAGGCTTTTGAGTTCGGCCAGACCTTCGGTATGGGCATTGATGAAATCGCGGTCGATCCAGTCTTCCCACAGCAGCAGGTGCAAGATCCCATGGAACAAGGCGACGTCGGTGCCCGGCAGAATCGCCAGATGCAGGTCAGCCAGATCGCAGGTGTCGGTACGCCGTGGGTCGATGACGATGACTTTCATCTGTGGACGGCGGGATTTGGCTTCTTCCAGGCGACGAAACAGTACCGGATGGGCGTAGGCCATATTACTGCCGACGATCATCACGCAGTCGCTCAGTTCGAGGTCTTCGTAGCTGCAAGGTGGTGCGTCTGCGCCCAGGCTGCGCTTGTAGCCGACCACCGCCGAAGACATGCACAGGCGTGAGTTGCTGTCGATATTGTTGGTCCCCACCAACGCTCGCGCCAGCTTGTTGAAGGCGTAGTAATCCTCGGTCAGCAACTGCCCGGAGATATAGAACGCCACGCTATCCGGACCATGTTCGGCGATGGTTTGGGCAAACACGCTGGCGGCATGATCGAGGGCGCTGTCCCAATCGGTGCGAGCGCGGGCCAGGCCTTTGCCCAGACGCAATTCGGGGTACAAGGCCCGGGCCGTGAGGTCGCCCGTCAGGTGCAGGGTTGAGCCTTTGCTGCACAGTTTGCCGAAATTGGCCGGGTGGGCCGGATCGCCGCTGACGCCGAGGATGCGCTCGCCGTCATGCTCGATCAGCACCCCACAACCGACCCCGCAGTAACAGCAGGTGGACGCGGTGATCTGGCGGTTCATCAGCTTGCGTCCAGGGCCAGCATCACCCGGCCATTTTCGACCCGTGCCGGATGATGGTGGGCGCAGCCGATATCCGGCGCCTGGGCTTCGCCGCTTGCCAGGTCGATCTGCCAGTTGTGCAGCGGGCAGGCGACCCGCTTGCCGTAGATCAACCCTTGGGACAATGGCCCGCCCTTGTGCGGGCAGCGGTCATCGAGGGCGAAAACTTCGTCGTCGCTGGTACGGAAAATGGCGATGTCACCTTTCGGGCCGGCGACGATTCGCGAACCCAGGGCGTTGATTTCTTCCAGTGCGCAGATATCCAGCCAGTTCATGCCAGCACCTCCAGGTTCTTCACAGGGATGACGTCGAACTCCTTCTTCAGCAATGGCTGTTGCAGGCGTTCTTTCCACGGGTCTTGCTCGAACGACAGGGAGAACTGCAGACGCTCGTTGAGCGCTTTGCGGCGTTGTGGATCTTCCAGCACGGCTTTCTTGATGTGCTCCATGCCGACCCGTTGCAGGTAGTGCACGGTGCGTTCGAGATAGAAGGCCTCTTCGCGATAGAGCTGCAGGAATGCGCCGTTGTACTCGCGTACTTCTTCGGCGGTTTTGAGCTTGACGAAGAACTCGGCGACCTCGGTCTTGATCCCGCCGTTGCCGCCGATGTACATCTCCCAACCGGAATCCACACCGATAATTCCCACATCCTTGATACCCGCTTCCGAGCAGTTGCGCGGGCAACCGGAGACGGCCAGTTTCACTTTGTGCGGCGACCACATGTTGAACAGGTCATGTTCAAGCTCGATGCCCAGTTGGGTGGAGTTCTGCGTGCCAAAGCGGCAGAACTCGCTGCCGACGCAGGTCTTCACCGTGCGGATGGATTTGCCGTAGGCGTGGCCGGACGGCATGTCGAGATCCTTCCAGACCCCTGGCAGGTCCTGTTTTTTAATACCCAGCAAGTCGATGCGTTGCCCACCGGTAACCTTGACCATGGGCACGTTGTATTTGTCTGCCACGTCGGCAATGCGGCGCAATTCGGAAGGATTGGTCACTCCGCCCCACATCCTTGGCACTACAGAGTAGGTACCGTCTTTCTGAATGTTGGCGTGAGCCCGTTCGTTGATCAGGCGTGATTGCGGATCGTCCTTGGCCTCGCCCGGCCAGGTGGAAATCAGGTAGTAGTTGAGCGCAGGGCGACAGGTTGCACAGCCATTCGGCGTGCGCCAGTTCAAGTAGCCCATGGTGCCGGCAATGGTCAGCAGGTGCTGCTCACGGATGGCCTGGCGGATCTGCCCGTGATTGAGGTCGCTGCAGCCGCAAATGGCTTTTTCGCTTTTCGGCTTGACGTCGGCGGCGCCGCCCACGGTATTGATCAGGATCTGTTCCACCAGGCCCGCGCAGGAGCCGCAGGAGCTGGCGGCCTTGGTGTGTTTCTTGACCTCATCGACACTGAACAGCCCGTGCTCCTGAATCGCCTTGACGATGGTGCCCTTGCATACGCCGTTGCAGCCACAGACCTCGGCACTGTCAGCCATGCTCATGGCCTTGTCCTGGCCCTGATGTCCGACGTCGCCTATAGCGTTTTCACCAAACATCAAGTGATCGCGGATTTCACCGATGCCGTGGTTCTCGCGGATTTGCCGGAAGTACCATCCGCCATCGGCGGTATCGCCGTACAGGCAGGCCCCGACCAGCACGTCATCCTTGATCACCAGTTTTTTGTAGACCCCGCCGATCGGGTCGGAAAGGGTGATGGTCTCCGTGCCTTCACCGCCCATGAAGTCACCGGCGGAGAACAGGTCGATGCCGGTGACTTTCAGTTTGGTCGAGGTCACCGAGCCCTGATAACGGGCGAAACCCAGTTGTGCAAGGTGGTTGGCGCAGACCTTGGCCTGCTCGAACAGCGGTGCTACCAGGCCATAGGCGATGCCGCGGTGGCTGGCGCATTCGCCGATCGCATAGATCCGTGGGTCATAGGTTTGCAGGGTGTCGTTGACCAGAATCCCGCGGTTGCAGGGAATCCCGGATTTTTCCGCGAGTGCGGTGTTGGGGCGAATGCCGGCGGCCATGACCACCAGGTCGGCGGGGATGATCTCGCCGTTCTTGAACTCAACCGAGCCGACCCGGCCATTGCCGGCATCGTGCAGGGCCTTGGTTTGCTCGCACAGGCGAAAATGCAGGCCGCGCGCTTCAAGGGCCGATTGCAGCAGTTGGCCGCTGGTCTTGTCCAGTTGCCGCTCCAGCAGCCATTCACCCAGGTGCACTACGGTGACATGCATGCCCCGCAGCATCAGGCCGTTGGCGGCTTCCAGGCCGAGCAGGCCACCACCGATCACTACTGCGTGCTTGTGGGTTTTTGCGGTGTTGATCATGGCCTGGGTGTCGGCAATATCGCGGTAGCCGATCACACCCTCAAGGGTGTTGCCTGGAATCGGCAGGATGAAAGGGGTCGAACCGGTGGCGATCAGCAGGCGGTCGTACTCGGCCTCGCTGCCGTCTTCAGCGATGACCCGGCGTTTGACCCGGTCTATTTCCACCACTTTGCGGTTGAGCAGCAGCTTGATGTTGTTTTCCAGGTACCAGTCCAGGTCATTGAGCACGATCTCTTCGAAAGTCTGCTCGCCGGCCAGCACCGGTGACAGCAGGATGCGGTTGTAGTTTGTGTGCGGTTCGGCGCCGAAGACCGTGATGTCGTACAGCTCATTGCTCAGCTTGAGCAGTTCTTCCAGGGTGCGAACCCCGGCCATGCCGTTGCCGATCATCACCAGTTTTAGTTTTTTCATCAGGTTCTCCGGGAGCTCAGACTCGCCTCATCAGGGCTGTTCAGGTCTTGCTCGACAAATTTTTGCGCAAACAAAAAAAGGCGTCCCGCTAGTTGCCTAGCGAGGACGCCTTTGTCCTGGTCCCGTTCTCTCGGGAAGCGCAGCATTCGTCGTTGAAGGCTGGGCTTTATGTGTGGTGTAAAAGGTAATGCAGCGGCTGTGCCAAGTGCTGCTGGACCGCGGATTTATTGAGTTAGGGGGGCATTCGTCGAAATGATTGCAGTGTTTTGTGCACTGATTCGAAGCGTGTTGCTCGTTCGTGGAGCGTCAGGTTGATGGTTCAGCGCTATCAGCCGTGAAACAGCAAAACCAGCAGCACCAGATTCACCACCAGCGACACCAGCGCCAACGTCCGCCACACCTTCAGCGGCTCGCGCTCCAGCAGTGGCCTTGGCCGCACGTTCAAGCTGCGCCGCTCGCCCTGTTCCATCAACAGCAGCCATTCTTCCGCCGTTTCAAAGCGCTGATCAGGATCCGCAGCCACGGCCCGCTCCAGGCTTTGGGCAATCCACTCCGGCAGGTCTGGTCTATAGCGCCCGGCGCTGACCGGCTGGCCGAAACGAGGGTGCTGGAATGCCTCGATTTCGCCGTAGGGAAAATGCCCGGTAAGCAGGAAGTAAAGGGTAACGCCGACGGAGTACAGGTCCTGCTGCGCTGTCGCAAGGTTGCCAAGAAACGCTTCCGGGGCGATGTAGCTCGGCGTCCCGGGCAGTTCGGTGGGGCGGTCTTCGCAGAGCCCTGGACAGTAGGCGAGACCGAAATCCAGCAGGCGCAATTCGCCGTCGTCTGCCAACAGCAGGTTTTCCGGTTTGATATCGCGATGCAGAATCTGCCGGCGATGCAGCAAACCGACCGCTCGCAGCAAGCGCTCGGCCAGTTCCTGCCACTGGGCCAGCGGCAGCGGCCCGCCCTGATCGTACAATTGTGCCAGCGTCGACCCGGCATATTCGCGCATCACGTAGTACAAATGCTGACGCTGGCTGGCGGCATGGACTTCAGGGAAATGCCGTCCGGCCACGCGCTTGAGAAACCATTCCTCCGAGAGTAATGCTTGCCCGGCCTGGTGATCGTCGTGCATTCGCCCCGGCAGGGTTTTCAGCAGCCACGGTTGTTGCTGGGCGTCGCGTACCCGATAGAGCAGCGATTGCTGACTTTGCCCGAGTATTGTTTCGACTTGCCAGCCTTCGAAGAGCTGCCCGGGTTTCAGTGCCGGCGGCAGCGGCCATTGCTGCAAATGCATCAACGCGTCGCCGATGCTCGCCTCACCGAGCGCATCGACACGCACCAGCAAGGCGCTGGCGTTATCCTCGCTGCCGGCCAGATGCGCGGCCTTCACCAGGGTTTGCGCGGCGCTGTGCAAATCCGGTTGGTCGCGCAGAATCGCGGCAATTGCGGTATCGCCGAGCACGGCCCAGACGCCGTCGCTGAGCAGCACGAAACTCTCATCTTGGCGCAGTTCGCCATCGAGGAAATCCAGCACCAGATGCTGATCGAGCCCCAGTGCGCGTTTGAGCACGTGCTGCATGCCCGGCTGGTCCCAGACGTGATCCTCGCTGATGCGTTGCAACTGGTCGGCGTGCCAGCGATAAACCCGGCAATCTCCGACATGGGCCAGGGTGAAACGCCTGCCACGCATGACCAGCGCACTGACCGTGGTCAACAGCGGTTGGCCGTTGCCATTGGCCTGCAGCCAGCGGTTCTGCGCCAGCAGCAGGCGATCCAGCGCCTGGGCAATGCCCCAGGTTTCCGGCGTGGCGTAGTAGTCCAGTGCCAAAGCCTGCAAGGTCGAACGGGCGGCGAGGCCGCCATCGGCACACTGGCTGACACCGTCGGCGATGGCGAACAGGTAACCTTTGCTCGCCGCCAGTGCCGGAGCGGGCGTGACCAGGCGCAGGGCGTCCTGGTTTTCATCGCGAGGGCCGATGGCACTGGCTTCGGCGAAACTCAGTTGCAGGCCCATGGCAGCGTCAGACCCGCGCCGCGGTTACGGCGGCCGAGCCCCAAGTGGTTCTCCAGCGCCGTTTTACGCCATGCAGGCCGAACCAGGCGAGGATGCCGAGGCTGGCGAACAACCACAGCGCCAGTTGATAGCTGCCGGTGCTCTGCTTGATCGCGCCCATGCCTGCGGCGAGAGCAAACCCGCCGATGCCGCCGGCCATGCCGATCAGGCCGGTCATTACCCCGATTTCCCGACGAAAGCGTTGCGGTACCAACTGGAACACCGCGCCGTTGCCTGCGCCCAAACCGAGCATGGTGCAGACGAAAAGCGCCAGAGCGGCGTAGGAACTTGGCAGATTGAAACCGACCAAGGCAATGCAAGTCGCCGCCACGGTGTACATCGCCAGCAGCGTGCGGATGCCGCCGAAACGGTCAGCCAGGGCACCGCCCAATGGGCGCATCAGGCTGCCACCGAATACGCAGGCAGCGGTGTAGTAGCCAGCGGTCACCGGGCTCAGGCCATACTGGTCGTTGAAGTAGCCGGGCAGGGCGCTGGCCAGGCCGATGAAACCGCCGAACGTCACGCTGTAGAAAAACATGAACCACCAGCTGTCGCGGTCACCCAGTGCCTTGAAGTAGTCGGCCATGGATTTGGCTTTGGGCCGCTCGGGCGCATTTTTCGCCAGCCAGGCGAAAACGATCAGGGTCAGGATCAGCGGAATCAGGGCAAAGCCGAACACATTGCTCCAACCGAATGCCGCCGCCAGCACCGGGGCGATCAAGGCTGCCAATACGGTGCCCGAATTGCCGGCACCGGCGATACCCAGGGCCTTGCCTTGATGCTGCGGTGGATACCATTGCGACGCCAGGGGCAGGGCGACAGCGAACGACGCACCGGCCATGCCCAGGAACAGGCCCAGCAACAGGGCTTGCTCGTAACTGTGGATGCCGAGTTTCCATGCGACGAACAGGGCGCAGATGACGATCACCTGGCCGATCAGCCCGGCAGTCTTTGGCGACAGGCGATCGGCCAGCATCCCCATGATAAAGCGCAATATGGCACCGGCCAGGATCGGCGTGGCCACCACCAGGCCTCGTTGTTGCGTGGTCAGGTGCAAGTCAGCGGCAATCTGCACCGCCAGTGGGCCGAGCAGATACCAGACCATGAAGCTCAGGTCGAAATAGAGAAAGGCCGCGAACAATGTCGGGGTATGGCCGGATTTCCAGAAGCTTGAATTCATCGCGCACCTCAGCTGTGAAGAGTCTCGAGAAGGAGTCAGGAGCTTGCAGGTGGGGCGCCTGTGGGCTGCACCACCGACCCCGAGCTGTGGGGCCAGAACGAAAAAACGCCGCCACCCGATTCGCCTTGGGCAAACGGGGTGAGCGACGTCTTTGTCGTAGGTGGGGCAACCGCCGTTGGTTACCTGTGGTTATTGCTTAGCCAGATTTGTGCCAACAGGTGGGGCTGAGGTGCGTCCTTCGCGAGCAAGCCCGCTCCCACTGGGAAAAATGTGGGAGTGGGCTTGCTCGCGAGGGGCAGGACATCCACCACAAGGCTTCAGCCCAACAACTCACTCATGGCAATGATCTGCTCCGCGACCTGAATCAGCTTCTGCTGGCGGCTCATGGCCTGGCGGCGCATCAGGGTGTAGGCCTCTTCCTCGTTGCAGTCCTTCATCTTCATCAGCAGGCCCTTGGCCAGTTCGATGCGCTTGCGCTCGGCCAGTTGCTGGTCCCGGGCATGCAATTGAGCGCGCAGGGCCTGATCGCTTTCAAAACGCGCCATGGCTACGTCGAGAATGGGCTGCAAACGCTGTGCGTGAATGCCTTCGACGATGTAGGCACTGACCCCGGACTTGATGGCCTGGCGCATCACGCCGGGGTCGTGCTCGTCGGTGAACATCACAATTGGCCGGGGCTGGTCGCGGGTCACCAGCACCACTTGCTCCATGACATCGCGCCCCGGTGACTCGGTATCGATCAGGATCACGTCCGGACGCACCGTTTCGACGCGTTCGGGCAGGTCGATGGTCAGGCCTGATTCGTCGATCACCTCGAACCCGGCTTCCGTCAGTGCCGCTTTCAGCCGCCCGACTTTCTTCGCCGTGTCGTTGATCAGCAGGATTCGCAACATATTTGCAGTCTCCTGTCAGTGGCTGGCGAGCAGCGGCGTGCTGTCGCTCATCGCGTGCAGCTTGAAACCACGGGCATAACCGGCCGGGTCTGTGCCGTCCCATATTTTGCCGTCAATCAACTGGCTGCGGCGCATTTCCTTGTCCGTGGCGGCAACGCCGACGGCATCGGCGGCCTGCCGATACAGGTCCAGTTGCTGCACCTGTCGGGCTACGGCAAGGTAGTCCGGATCGTCGCGCAATAACCCCCAGCGGCGGAATTGGGTCATGAACCACATGCCATCGGACAGGTACGGCAGATTGACCTCGCCATTGGCGTGGAACCGCAGGGCGTGCGGGTCCTGCCAGCGGTTGCCGAGACCATCGGCATAGTCGCCGAGCAGGCGCGGCTCGATAAACTCCAGTGGCGTGTCGAGGTATTGCGCGGCGCTGAGTAACTGCGCCGTACTGCGGCGATTTTCCTGGCTTTGCTCGATAAACCGACTGGCTTGCAGAATCGCCATCACCAGCGCCCGCGCGGTATTGGGGTATTGCTCGACGAAAGCACGGGTGCAAGCAAGGACTTTTTCCGGGTGATCGGGCCAGATCGCCTGGCTGGTGGTCAGGGTAAAACCGAGATCCTGTTGCACCGCGCTGGCGGACCAGGGCTCGCCGACGCAAAAACCATCAATTCGCCCAGCCTGAAGATGCGCGATCATTTGCGGTGGCGGCACTACCACGCTATCGACATCCTGCAATGGGTGAATGCCTTGGCTGGCGAGCCAGTAATACAGCCACATGGCGTGAGTGCCGGTGGGGAAGGTCTGGGCGAAGGTGAGTTTTGAGCGAGTTTGGTGCACGTGCCGTTCGAGTGCTTCAGGACTGCTCACACCCTGCGTCTGCAATCCGTGGGAGAGATTGATGCTCTGGCCATTCTGGTTGAGGCCCATCAGCACCGCCATGTCCGTCGCCGCCACGCCGCCGATACCCAGGTGCACGGCATACACCAGGCCGTACAGGCTGTGGGCGGCATCCAGTTCGCCGCTGACCAGCTTGTCCCGCAGGCCGGCCCAGGAGGATTGGCGCTTGAGGTTAAGGGTCAGCCCATAGGGTTGGGCAAAGCCCTGGGTGGCGGCGACCACAACCGATGCGCAATCGCTGAGGGCCATGAAACCGAGATTGATTTCGGTCTTTTCCGGAGCGTCGCTGCCGTTGACCCAGGCCAAGGGGGTGGTTGAGGGTTCGTTCATTGCTATGGCACCTTCAAAAAAAAGGCATCGCCCCAGGCCACTGCGTCCGCGAGGCCGGGTGACGACGCCATCGTCCTTGCACCTATCCCGCCATTGGCAAGGGTGCTGATTCCGGTAGAGGTGCAAGGCATATGCCATCGCTGGCTGATTTTCTCGTGCGCCTCGCTTGCAACCCTGATGCGCGGCTATAATCTGCCCCACTTTTCGTAGCCCTGAGTCCGACCTGCCCATGTACACCCTGGCCCGTCAGCTGTTGTTCAAACTTTCCCCGGAAACTTCCCACGATCTGTCCCTGGACCTGATCGGCGCAGGAGGACGCCTGGGGCTCAACAGCTTGTTGTGCAAGGCGCCGGCGAAGGTCCCGGTGAACGTCATGGGCCTGGACTTCCCCAACCCGGTGGGTCTGGCGGCCGGCCTGGACAAGAACGGCGCGGCCATCGACGGCTTCGCGCAACTGGGTTTCGGTTTTGTCGAAATCGGCACCATCACCCCGCGTCCACAGCCGGGCAATCCGAAACCGCGGTTGTTCCGCTTGCCGGAAGCCGAGGCGATCATCAATCGCATGGGCTTCAACAACCTTGGTGTCGATCACCTGCTGGCCCGAGTGGCGGCGGCCAAGTACAAGGGCGTGCTGGGCATCAACATCGGCAAGAACTTCGATACCCCGGTCGAGCGTGCGGTCGACGACTACCTGATCTGCCTGGACAAGGTCTACGCCCACGCCAGCTATGTGACGGTAAACGTCAGCTCGCCGAACACCCCGGGCCTGCGCAGCCTGCAATTTGGCGACTCTCTCAAGCAATTGCTCGCCGACCTGGCCGAGCGCCGCGCGGAGCTGGCGCTGCGCCATGGCAAACATGTACCGCTGGCGATCAAGATCGCGCCGGACATGACCGATGAAGAAACCGCGCAAGTTGCCCAGGCTCTGATCGAAACCGGCATGGACGCGGTCATCGCCACCAACACTACCCTGAGCCGCGTAGGCGTCGAAGGCATGGAGTTTGGTGATGAGGCGGGTGGTTTGTCTGGCGCCCCGGTTCGCGACAAGAGCACCCACACGGTGAAAGTGCTGGCGGCGCAATTGGGTGGGCAGTTGCCGATCATCGCGGCGGGCGGCATTACCGAAGGCCGGCACGCGGCGGAGAAAATCAGCGCGGGTGCGAGCCTGGTGCAGATCTACTCGGGTTTCATCTACAAAGGGCCGGCGTTGATTCGTGAATCCGTGGACGCCATCGCCGCCTTGCGCTGATCGCTTGGAGGAGCGTAATGCTGTTCACTCAAGCCCCCTCGCCACAATAGTTTGCCGCTGAGTTTTTGGCAGGCACAAAAAAGGGCTCCTTTAAGGAGCCCCTGGGCCGAAGCCCGCCGTCCGGATGGGACGTGCGTGGTTAATTCGATACTGATTCAGATTGTCGTGTCGGAGTGTTGTGCCCTGTGTTTAGCCGACGGCGTGAAGTTCGTTGAGTCTATGGATTCCCGCAGTGCCGGTCATACCGTCCCAGTTGTCGCCGCGTCCTTCTCGCCAGCCGTTAATCCAGGCTTGACGTACCGACGGTAGAGTAAATGGGCAAAGCTCACGGGATTTGCCACCAACGCCATATTGATATCCGCGCAAAAATGCTCTTTCCAACGGATCACGCTTAAGTCTTCTCATAGGGTGTAGCCCTCACTTGTTGACTGTTTTCATCGCGTTGACCTCGATCGAGGTCTGGCAGAAATACTCTGCCGTTGGGGCTCGTTGCCGGCGTGACGAGCCAAGGGTGTTGGCGTCGTTGCGGCGCCAACCTGAGATGAGTTCTAACCAATGCGTCACATCGAGGGAATGATCGTTTTGTCATAAGGAAGTAACGATTAATGTGCTATGGCACTAAGCAACTCGATGTTTAACCCGTCGTTGTGAGCCAAACCCCGGTATGATCGGCCCCCTGCAAAAATGATGGGCTTAATCCTTAGTGAGAATGTCTCCCGTTGCCGAGGGCGATTATTCGACGAAGGGTCGAATTATGTCTTTTTGTGGCATCAACTTTTTTATCTGTCTTTGCATCTAAGCTCATTTAACCCGGGCAGCAAGGGTGGAACGGCACACCTTCGTGCCACGCGGGCGTTCTTCTAGAAAAGCGCCTGATACAAAACCGGACCGGCAATGCGTTGCCCGGTCACTCGCTAAAGGTTCTGGAATTCCCATGTCCGATCGTTTCGAACTCTTCCTCACTTGCCCCAAGGGCCTCGAAGGCCTGCTGATCGAGGAAGCCATCGGGCTTGGCCTTGAGGAAGCGCGTGAGCACACTTCTGCCGTGCGCGGCATGGCCACCATGGAAACCGCTTACCGCCTGTGCCTGTGGTCGCGCCTGGCGAACCGGGTGCTGCTGGTGCTCAAGCGTTTCCCGATGAAGGATGCAGAAGACCTCTATCACGGTGTGCTGGATATCGAGTGGCAAGACCACATGCTCAATGACGGCACCCTGGCCGTCGAATTCAGCGGCCATGGCTCGGGCATCGACAACACCCACTTCGGCGCATTGAAGGTCAAGGATGCGATCGTCGACAAACTGCGCACCCCGCAGGGCGATCGCCCGTCCATTGACAAGCTCAACCCGGACCTGCGCATTCACCTGCGCCTGGATCGCGGCGAGGCGATCCTTTCCCTCGATCTGTCCGGCCACAGCCTTCACCAGCGCGGTTATCGCCTGCAGCAGGGCGCGGCACCGCTGAAGGAAAACCTTGCGGCGGCGATCCTGATCCGTTCCGGCTGGCCACGCATCGCGGCCGAAGGCGGCGCCCTGGCCGACCCGATGTGTGGTGTCGGTACGTTCCTGGTGGAGGCGGCGATGATTGCCGCCGATATCGCGCCGAACCTGCGCCGCGAGCAATGGGGCTTCACCGCCTGGCTGGGCCACGTTCCAGCGCTGTGGAAAAAACTCCATGAAGAAGCCTCCGAGCGTGCCGCTGCCGGCCTGGCCAAGCCACCGCTGTGGATTCGTGGCTACGAAGCCGACCCGCGCCTGATTCAGCCAGGGCGTAACAATGTCGAGCGCGCCGGCCTGAGCGAGTGGATCAAGATCTACCAGGGTGAAGTGGCGACGTTCGAGCCGCGCCCGGACCAGAACCAGAAAGGCCTGGTGATCTGCAACCCCCCGTATGGCGAGCGCCTGGGCGACGAGGCGAGCCTGCTCTACCTCTACCAGAACCTTGGCGAACGTCTGCGTCAGGCCTGCCTGAACTGGGAGGCGGCGGTGTTCACCGGCGCACCGGATCTGGGCAAGCGCATGGGCATCCGCAGCCACAAACAGTATTCGTTCTGGAACGGCGCGTTGCCGTGCAAGCTGTTGCTGATCAAGGTGCTGCCGGATCAGTTCGTCACCGGCGAACGTCGTACACCGGAGCAGCGCCAGGTCGAGCGCGAGCAGGCGGCCTACGATCAGGCCCCAAGCGAGCCGCAAGAGCGCAAGTACAACAAAAACGGCAACCCGATCAAACCGACGCCAGCACCGGCACCGGTGATCGAGCAGCCACGCCTGAGCGAAGGCGGGCAGATGTTTGCCAATCGCCTGCAGAAGAACCTCAAGGCCATGGGCAAGTGGGTCAAGCGTGAAGGCATCGACTGCTATCGCGTCTACGATGCCGACATGCCGGAATACTCCATGGCCATCGACCTGTATCACGACTGGGTCCACGTTCAGGAATACGCCGCACCGAAATCCATCGATCCGGAAAAGGCCTCGGCGCGCATGTTCGATGCCCTGGCTGCAATTCCCCAGGCCTTGAACATCGACAAGAGCCGCGTGGTGGTCAAGCGCCGCGAGCGTCAGAGCGGCACCAAACAGTACGAGCGTCAGGCGGCACAGGGCAAATTCGTCGAGGTCAACGAAGGTGGCATCAAGCTGCTGGTCAACCTCACCGATTACCTCGACACCGGCTTGTTCCTCGACCACAGGCCGATGCGCATGCGCATCCAGAAAGAAGCCGCGGGCAAACGCTTCCTCAACCTGTTCTGCTACACCGCGACCGCCAGCGTGCATGCCGCCAAGGGTGGCGCGCGCAGCACCACCAGTGTCGACCTGTCGAAAACCTATCTGGACTGGGCGCGGCGCAACCTGTCGCTGAACGGTTTCTCCGACAAGAACCGCCTGGAGCAGGGCGATGTGATGGCCTGGCTCGAAGCCAGCCGTGACGAGTACGAGCTGATCTTCATCGACCCGCCGACGTTTTCCAACTCCAAGCGTATGGAAGGTGTGTTTGACGTGCAACGCGACCAGGTGCAACTGATCGACCTGGCCATGGCCCGTCTGGCGCCCGGTGGAGTGCTGTATTTCTCCAACAACTTCCGCAAGTTCGAGCTGGAGCCGAACCTCAGCGAGCGCTATGCGGTGGAAGAAATCACTGCCAAGACCATCGACCCGGATTTTGCTCGTAACGCCAAGATCCATCGTGCCTGGAAAATCATGGCGCGTTAATCAGCTGAGCGCGGCCCTCTGACCCACTGTGGGAGCGAGCCTGCTCGCGATGAACTCAAGAACACCGCGGGGAACCAGATTCCCCGCGTTATCGTTAATGACCATCGCGAGCAGGCTCGCTCCTACAGTGGTTCGGGGGTGCTTACAGAGTCGAGGCGGTCTGTGCCAGCTTTGGCTGGCGATACAGGTCCAGCAGCACCTGATCGAGCACTGACGAAGCGCCAAACGGTGCCTTGTCGTTGAGGATCGCTACCACCGCCCAGGTATTGCCGTTGACGTCGCGGCTGAAGCCGGCGATCGCCCGCACGGTATTCAGGGTGCCGGTCTTGACGTGGGCTTCACCGCGCATCGCGGTGGTCTTCAGGCGTTTGCGCATGGTGCCGTCGGTGCCGGCAATCGGCATCGAGCTGATGTACTCGGCGGCATACGGGCTGTGCCAGGCGGCTTCGAGCATCGAGGCCATTTCGCGGGCGCTGACCCGTTCGGCACGGGACAGGCCGGAGCCGTTCTCCATCACCAGGTGCGGCGCGGTGATGCCTTTCTTTGCCAGCCACTGGCGCACGACACGCTGGGCCGCCTTGGCGTCATCGCCGTCGGCGTCGGTGCGGTAGCGTTGGCCAAGGCTCAGGAACAGCTGCTGGGCCATGGTGTTGTTACTGTATTTGTTGATGTCACGGATGATTTCCGCCAGGTCCGGGGAAAACGCACGGGCCAGCAACTTGGCGCTTTTAGGTGTTGGCGCCAGCACATCCTTGCCCTGGATGCTGCCACCCAGTTCCTTCCAGATCGCGCGCACGGCACCGGCGGTGTAAGTCGCGTGGTCGAGCAGCGACAGGTAGGTCTGCGAGCTGCAGCCTTCAGCCAGTTGGCCGCCGACCGTCACGGTCATGGTGCCATCGGCCTGGGGGACCGGGTTGTAACGCACGCCACCGGTGCATTGCTTGCCGTTGATGGCCTTGACCTGGTTGTCGATGCGGATGCTGGCAATCGGCGGTTCCACCGAGATCAGCACCTTGCCCGAGTCATTGCGTGCAACAAACCGCAGGGCCTTGAGGTTGACCAGCAAGGAGTCGGGTTTGACCAGGAACGGTTTGTTGTCGTCATTGCCGTCGTCGTTGAACTCCGGCAGTTGCGGCTGGACGAAGAAGGTTTTATCCAGCACCAGGTCACCGGTGATCTGCGTGACGCCATTGGCGCGCAGATCGCGCATCAGCAGCCAGAGCTTTTCCATGTTCAGCTTCGGGTCACCGCCACCCTTGAGGTAGAGGTTGCCGTTGAGAATGCCGCCGCTGAGGGTGCCGTCGGTGTAGAACTCGGTTTTCCACTGATGATTCGGGCCGAGCATTTCCAGGGCCGCGTAGGTGGTGACCAGTTTCATGGTCGATGCCGGGTTGACCGACACGTCGGCGTTGTACACGGTCGGGGTACCGGGGCCGGTGAGCGGGATCATCACCAGCGACAGGGCGTTGTCCTGCAGCTTGCTGGCCTTGAGGGCCTTTTCGACATTGGGTGTGAGGGCGGTGTTGATACTGGCGGCGCAAACGGGAAGGGCCAGGGGAAGAAGAAGGCTGGCCAGGAACAAGGGACGCAAAGATTTGATCATCTGTAATAAAACCCTACAGCCAGGGGGAAAAAGACGAGGGCATGAAGATAAATTCCCTCAATGGTCATGAAAGTGTCGGCATTATGCCCCAAGGTGTCCTGACTTGTGCCGTGCCTTGGCCCTCTAAACCGCTATTTTTTTACCGGCGGTAGCAGTCCCGGTCCAGAGAGTCGGGCAATCGGCCGCTTAAACTGCTAAAGTGCCGCCCGTTATTACTTAAGAGGATTGTTCCAATGGCGACTAACCGTTCCCAGCGTCTGCGCAAAAAATTGTGCGTCGATGAATTTCAAGAGCTGGGTTTCGAACTGAACCTGGATTTCAAAGAAGATTTGGCTGATGAAGCCATTGATGCTTTCCTCGACGCGTTCCTCAAAGAAGCCATGGAAGCCAACGGTCTGGGTTATGTTGGCGGCGACGACTACGGTCTGGTTTGCCTGCAGAAGCGTGGCTCGGTCAGCGCTGAACAGCGCGCTGCCGTTGAAGCCTGGCTCAAAGGCCGCACCGAGCTGACCAGCGTTGAAGTCAGCCCGCTGCTGGACGTCTGGTACCCGGAAAAGCCGATCAATCCGGTAGCTTGATGTTCTAAAAAAACGGCGACCCGAGGGTCGCCGTTTTTTTTGCTTTTTTCTGTAGGAGCGAGCACGCTCGCGATGGTCGTCAACGATAACGCTGGAAACCTGACACCCCCGCGGCGCTCTCAGGTTCATCGTCGGAACGCCGCCCGGAGCACGCTCGTTCTTACAGGGCCTTGCGCCAATTCAGAATCAACAACGTCAAAACCCCCGCCACAATCCCCCAGAATGCCGAACCGATGGAAAACAGCGTCAACCCCGATGCCGTGACCATGAAGGTAATCAGCGCTGCTTCGCGCTCCTTCACTTCGCTCATCGCAATGCTCAAACCGTTGATGATCGAACCGAACAGTGCCAGCGCGGCGATCGACAGCACCAGTTCCTTGGGCAATGCGGCAAACAACGCCGCCAGCGTTGCGCCGAACACCCCGGCGATCCCGTAGAAAATCCCGCACCAGACCGCAGCCGTGTAGCGTTTGTTGCGATCCTCGTGAGCGTGCGGCCCGGTGCAGATGGCCGCACTGATCGCCGCCAGGTTGATCCCGTGGGAGCCGAATGGCGCCAGTAACAATGAGGCGATACCGGTGCTGGTAATCAGTGGCGAGGCCGGCACGTTGTAGCCGTCGGCGCGCAGTACGGCGATGCCGGGCATGTTCTGCGAGGTCATGGCCACCACGAACAGCGGGATGCCGATGCTGATCGTTGCGGCCAGGGAGAAGTGTGGCGTGGTCCAGACAGGTGTGGCCACTTCCAGATGGAAACCGCTGAAATCCAGCAGCCCCATGAACCCTGACAATGCCGTGCCGATCAGCAGGGCGGCCAGTACGGCGTAGCGAGGCGACAGGCGTTTCACGACCAGGTAAGTGAAGAACATGCCCAACACCAGCGCGGTGCGATGCTGGGCAGCGACGAAAATCTCGCTGCCGATCTTGAACAGAATCCCCGCCAGCAGGGCCGCGGCCAACGAGGCCGGGATCTTCTTGACCAAGCGTTCGAAACTGCCGGTCAGCCCACAAATGATCACTAGCAGCGCACAGGTAATGTAGGCGCCGATGGCTTCGCCGTAGGTCACGCCGCCCAGGCTGGTGATCAGCAGGGCCGCGCCAGGCGTCGACCAGGCGATGGTGATGGGGGTGCGATAGCGCAGGGACAGGCCGATGGAGCACACCGCCATGCCGATGGAAATCGCCCAGATCCACGAGGAAATCTGCCCGCTGGTCAGGCCAGCCGCTTGCCCGGCCTGGAACATCAGCACCAGCGAACTGGTGTAGCCGGTCATCATGGCGATGAAACCGGCGACGATGGCCGAGGGCGATGTGTCGGCCAGGGGGCGCAATTGCGTGTGGGTGGCGTCGTTCATGACGGGGGTGTTCCTATGCAGGTGAAGATTTCCGCAGCAACACTGAACCTTGTGGGAGCGGATTGTGCGATAAAGCCTAAACTCAAAAGTAACCCGACGTTGCAATACAGCCGAGGTGACATTCAGCCGTACAGTCGTGTTGCCACCATTCATTGTGTACAATCGCGGTGTTATTTACGCGATACTTGCCAGCGACCCACTGTGCCGTATTACAGTCACCGTCAATTCGCCGCAGTTCTCCCGACTCGAGTGCCCATGAACGAACAGTTGCAGCCCCTAAAGAAACAACCGCGAGCAGGCAAAGCCGGTCGCAGCGGTACCCAGGACGATATTGTCTACGCACATATCTTCGAGGCCATCCTCGAACAGCGCCTGGCGCCCGGCACCAAGTTGAGCGAAGAAGCGCTGGGGGAAATTTTCGGGGTCAGTCGCACCATCATTCGCCGCGCGCTGTCGCGCCTGGCCCATGAAAGCGTGGTACTGCTGCGACCCAATCGCGGCGCCGTCGTCGCAAGCCCGAGTGTTGAAGAGGCGCGCCAGGTGTTTTTCTCCCGGCGTCTGGTGGAGCGAGCAATCACCGAGCTGGCTGTTTTGCACGCCACCGCCGAGCAGATCGCCGAGTTGCGGCAGATGGTCAACGACGAGCGCGACAGCTTCTCCCGTGGCGATCGTGGTGCCGGTATCCGTCTGTCGGGCGAGTTCCACCTGAAACTGGCCGAAGCGGCGAAAAACGCGCCGTTGATCAGCTTCCAGCGCAGCCTGGTGTCCCAGACTTCGTTGATCATCGCCCAATACGAAAGCGGTAACCGTTCCCACTGCTCTTATGACGAACACACCCAACTGATCGATGCGATTGAGGCCCGGGACGCTGAGCTGGCAGTGAGCCTGATGATGCATCACATGGATCACATCGACAGCAAACTCAACCTCGACGAAGAAAGCGCGTCGGATGATTTGCATGCGGTGTTTTCGCATTTGCTGCAGACCAAGAAGCCAGGGCGGTCGACCGCCAAGTTATAGGTGGGACCGAGTCGCGCCTTTCGCGAGCAAGCCCGCTCCCACATTGGTTCTATGTCGTGCACAAGTATTGTGTTCGGTACAGCTCAATTGTGGGAGCGGGCTTGCTCGCGAAGACGGTCTGACAGGCAATAAAAATCCCCCGGGCTGAAAAGCGGCGGGGGATTTTTTATGCCCGAAAAACCTTAACGCTGATGCACCAGATTCCCCGCTGCATAGGTCTGCAGTACCGTCCGGTCATCCCCCAGGGTCATCAACACAAACAACGTCTCGGCAATGTTTTTGGCTTGCTGCAAGCGATACCCAAGCAGCGGCGTGGCGTTGTAGTCGAGCACCAGGAAATCTGCGTCGGTGCCCGGCAACAGGGTACCGATCTTGTCTTCCAGGCGCAGTGCCCGCGCACCGCCGAGGGTCGCCAGGTACAGGGATTTGAACGGGCTCAGGCGCGCACCTTGCAGCTGCATGACCTTGTAGGCTTCGTTCAACGTCTGCAGCAACGAGAAGCTGGTGCCGCCACCCACGTCGGTGCCCAGGCCGACATTGACTTTGTGCTTCTCGGCCATCGGCAGGTTGAACAGGCCGCTGCCTAGGAAGAAGTTCGAAGTCGGGCAGAACGAGATCGCCGAACCGGTTTCGGCCAATCGCGCGCATTCGGCGTCGCACAGGTGCACGCCATGGGCGAACACCGAGCGTTCACCGAGCAACTGGTAGTGATCGTAGACGTCCAGGTAGCCCTTGCGCTCCGGGAACAGCTCCTTGACCCACTCGATTTCCTTGAGGTTTTCGCTGATGTGGGTCTGCATGTACAGATCCGGGTATTCAGTCAGCAACTGGCCAGCCAGGGTCAACTGTTCCGGCGTGCTGGTGGGCGCGAAGCGCGGGGTGACCGCGTAGTGCAGGCGGCCCTTGCCGTGCCAGCGCTCAATCAGCGTTTTGCTTTCGAGGTAGCTGGATTCGGCGGTGTCGGTCAGGTAGTCCGGGGCGTTGCGGTCCATCATCACCTTGCCGGCGATCATCCGCAGGTCGAGCTGCTCGGCGGCTTCGAAGAACGAGTTCACCGATTGCGGATGCACGCTGCCGAAGACTAGCGCGGTGGTGGTGCCGTTGCGCAACAGTTCCTTGATGAAAATATCCGCGACCTGGTCGGCATGGGCCTTGTCGGCGAACTGGCTTTCGCAGGGGAAGGTGTAGGTGTTCAGCCAGTCCAGCAGTTGTTCGCCGTAGGCGCCGACCATGCCGGTTTGCGGCAGGTGAATGTGGGTGTCGATGAAGCCCGGAGTGATCAGCGCATCCTGGTAATGGGTGATCTCGATGTCCGCCGGCAGGGTCGGCAGCAGTTCGCTGGCGTGGCCCAGGGCGCTGATCTGGCCGTTGTCGACCACCAGCAAGCCGTCTTCAAAGTATTCGTAGGAGGCTTCGATGCCGACTTCGGCAGGGTCGGCGATGCTGTGCAGGATGGCGGCACGGTAGGCTTTGCGAGTCAGAGGCATGGTCATTCTCTAATATGAGGCAGTCAGTTCGACGCTTTCAGGTTGGCGGCCTGGCTGCGGCGTGACACGGGCAACAGTTTGGCAATCGGTTCGGCGCTGGCGCTGTGCTGGCCGAAACTGGCGTTATAGGTGGCGATGATTTCGCCGGCGATGGAGATGGCAATTTCCACGGGCAACTTGCCTTTGACTTCACCGATGCCCATCGGGCAGCGCATGCGTTGCACGACACTGCTGTCGAAACCGCGGTCGCGCAGGCGATGTTCGAACTTCACCCGCTTGGTCTTCGAGCCGATAAGGCCGAAGTAGGCGAAATCGTTGCGCTTGAGGATGGCGGCAGTGAGTTCAAGGTCCAGCTGGTGGTTGTGGGTCATGACGATGCAGTAGCTGCCGACGGGCAGGTCGTCGATTTCGTCTACCGGTTCTTCGCTGACGATCTTGCGCACGCCATGGGGAATCTGCTCGGGGAATTGGTCTTCACGCGAGTCGATCCAGCGCACCCGGCAGGGCAGGCTGGCCAGCAATGGCACCAATGCGCGACCGACATGGCCGGCGCCGAACACGGCAATTTGCGCCTGGACCTGGCCCATCGGTTCGAACAGCAGCACGGTGGCGCCGCCGCAGCACTGGCCCAGGCTCGCACCGAGGCTGAAGCGCTCCAGGTGGGTGTCCTGTTTGCCGCTGGCGAGCATGTCGCGGGCGATCTGCATGGCCTTGTATTCCAGGTGCCCGCCACCGATGGTGTCGAAGGCCTGGCGGGCGCTGATGACCATCTTCGAACCGGCATTGCGCGGCGTCGAGCCGAGCTCTTCGATGATGGTCACCAACACGCAGGGTTCACCGCGATTTTGCAGGTCGGCGAGGGCGTCGATCCAGTTGTACATGTTTCACCTCAACATCTCTGTTGTTTGTACCGGCCTCTTCGCGAGCAAGCCCGCTCCCACATTTTGATCTCTGTCGTTCACAAAATTTGTGCCCACTGGAGATCCATTGTGGGAGCGGGCTTGCTCGCGAAGGCCGCACTTCGGTCTCAGAGTGAAGCCAACTCCGGCTCAGCTTCCGCCGCCTTCGCCACCTTCAACTGGCGCATCTGCTCGCAGCCCCACAACACCCGCTCCGGCGTCGCCGGCGCGTCGATCTTCGGTTGATGCTTGTAGTCACCCAAACTCGCCACGGCATCCTTGATCGCACACCAGGCGGCGATGCCAAGCATGAACGGCGGCTCACCCACAGCCTTGGAATGAAACACCGTGTCTTCCGGATTCTTGCGGTTTTCCACCAGCTTGACCCGCATGTCCAGCGGCATGTCCGCGACCGCTGGGATCTTGTAGCTGGCCGGGCCGTTGGTCATCAGCTTGCCCTTATTGTTCCAGACCAGCTCTTCCATGGTCAGCCAGCCCATGCCCTGGATGAAACCACCCTCGACCTGGCCGATGTCGATGGCCGGGTTCAGCGAGGCGCCGACGTCGTGGAGGATGTCGGTGCGCAGCATCTTGTATTCGCCGGTCAGGGTGTCGACCAGCACTTCGCAGCACGCCGCGCCAAAGGCGAAGTAGTAGAACGGACGACCACGGGCCTGGCTGCGGTCGTAGTGGATTTTCGGGGTCTTGTAGAACCCTGTGCTCGACAGCGACACCTGGGCGAAATACGCCTGCTGGATCAGTGCCTCGAAGGTCAGGATGTGATCGCGGACCCGCACGTGACCGTTGTGGAATTCCACGTCTTCTTCGCTGACCTTGTATTGCCGCGCTGCGAATTCGACCAGACGTTTCTTGATGGTTTCAGCAGCGTTCTGCGCCGCCTTGCCGTTCAGGTCGGCACCGCTGGAAGCGGCAGTCGGCGAGGTGTTTGGCACCTTGTCGGTATTGGTCGCGGTGATCTGCACCCGATCCATTTCCACCTGGAACACTTGCGCCACGACTTGCGCGACCTTGGTGTTCAGGCCCTGGCCCATTTCGGTACCACCGTGGTTCAGGTGGATGCTGCCGTCGGTGTAGACGTGCACCAGGGCGCCGGCCTGGTTGAGGAAGCTGGCAGTGAACGAGATGCCGAATTTCACCGGGGTCAGTGCCAGGCCTTTTTTCAGGATCGGGCTGTTGGCGTTGTAGCGACGGATCGCTTCGCGACGCTCGGCGTACTGGCTGCTTTCTTCCAGTTCAGCGGTCATCTCTTCGAGCATGTTGTGCTCGACGGTCTGATAGTAATGGGTGACGTTGCGCTCGGTCTTGCCGTAGTAGTTGGCCTTGCGCACCGCCAGCGGATCGAGGGCCAGGTGACGGGCGATGGCGTCCATCACTTCTTCGATGGCAACCATGCCTTGCGGGCCACCGAAACCACGGTAGGCGGTGTTGGACGCGGTATTGGTCTTGCAGCGGTGACCGTTGATGGTCGCGTCACCGAGGTAGTAGGAGTTGTCGGAATGGAACATCGCCCGGTCGACAATCGACGCCGACAGGTCCGGCGAACAGCCGCAGTTGCCCGCCAGCTCCAGGTTGATGCCATGCAGGCGCCCGGTGCTGTCGAAGCCCACGTCGTACTCGACATAGAACGGATGGCGCTTGCCGGTCATCAGCATGTCTTCGACCCGTGGCAAACGCATCTTGGTCGGTTGGCCGGTCAGGTGTGCAATCACGGCGCACAGGCAGGCCGGGCTCGCCGCCTGGGTTTCTTTGCCGCCGAAACCACCGCCCATGCGGCGCATGTCGACGACGATCTTGTTCATCGACACGTCCAGCACTTCGGCCACCAGTTTCTGCACTTCGGTGGGGTTCTGGGTCGAGCAGTAGACGATCATGCCGCCGTCTTCGGTGGGCATCACCGAAGAGATCTGGGTTTCCAGGTAGAAGTGTTCCTGGCCGCCGATGTGCAGGGTGCCCTGGATGCGGTGCGCTGCGGTAGAAAGCGCGGTGGCCGAATCGCCACGCTGATGGGTATGGCTGTCGAGCACGAAGTGGCGTTTGCGCAGGGCCTCGACCACGTCCAGCACCGGCTCCAGGTCTTCGTACTCAATGATCGCGGCCATCGCCGCCTTGCGTGCGGTTTCCAGGTCCTTGGCGGCGACGGCAAGTACCGGCTGACCGACAAATTGCACGGTGTCGATCGCCAGCAACGGATCGCCCGGCAGCAATGGGCCGATGTCTTTCAGGCCGGGTACGTCTTCGTGGGTGATGGCAATGCGCACGCCTTCGAAGGCGTAGCACGGCTGGGTATCGATGCTGATGATCCGGGCGTGGGCGCGATCGGACATGCGCGCGTAAACGTGCAGCTGATTGGGAAATTCCAGCCGGTCGTCGATGTACTGCGCTTCACCGGACACGTGCTTGGCGGCGCTGTCGTGCTTGACGCTGCGGCCGACACCAGTGGTCAGGTCCTTGGCGAACAGCTCGGCCAGTTCGGCCTGGGTCTTCTCTACGGCGTGATGATTAGACATAAGCGGTCACCCGGGTCTCGATGTGCGGTGTTTGCAGTTCGATGAAGTATTTGCGCAACAGGTTTTGCGCGCTGAGCAGGCGATATTCCTTGCTGGCGCGGAAGTCCGAGAGTGGTGTGAAGTCTTCGGCAAGGGCTGCGCAGGCGCGTTCCACCGTTGCGTTATTGAATGGTGAACCGAGCAACGCGGTTTCGCAGGCGGCGGCGCGTTTAGGGATGGCTGCCATACCGCCGAACGCTACGCGGGCTTCGGCGACCACACCGTTTTCCAGGCGGATGTTGAAGGCTGCACAGACCGCCGAGATGTCATCGTCCAGACGCTTGGAGACTTTGTAGGCTCGGAACAGTTTTTCAGCACTGGCACGCGGCACGATGATCTTCTCGATGAACTCGCTTTCCTGACGCGCAGTGACGCGGTAATCGATGAAGTAGTCTTCCAGCGCCAGGGTGCGGCGGGTGTCGCCTTTGCACAGCACAATCTGCGCGCCCAGCGCGATCAGCAGCGGTGGCGAGTCACCAATAGGTGAGGCGTTGCCGATGTTGCCGCCCAGGGTGCCCTGATTGCGGATCTGCAGGGACGCGAAGCGTTGCAGCAGTTCACCGAAATCCGGGTACTCGGCCTTCAAGGCCTCGTAGCAATCGGAGAGGGCGGTGGCGGCGCCGATTTCCAGGCGGTCGTCGAAGCGGTCGATGCGCTTCATCTCGGCGACGTTGCCGACGTAGATCATTACCGGCAGGGTGCGGTGGAACTGGGTGACTTCCAGTGCCAGATCGGTCCCGCCGGCCAGCAGACGGGCTTGTGGATAGGCGTCGTAGAGGTCGGCCAGATCGGCCACGGTCAGCGGCACCAGGCAGCGCTTGTCACCACTGTTGAGCTCACCGATATCGGTCGGGGCGATGGCTTTGAGGCGGGCAATGGTTTCGGTTTCGCGGGCGTCGAACTGGTCCGGCTGTTTGCCGCAGCAGGACTGCTCGGCGGCCTCCAGGATCGGCCGGTAGCCGGTGCAGCGGCAGAGGTTGCCGGCCAGGGCTTCGTGGGCTTTGTGCTGATCCGGTGCATCGCTGTTCTTTTGCAGGGCAAACAGCGACATCACGAAGCCGGGGGTGCAGAAGCCGCATTGCGAACCATGGCATTCCACCATGGCCTTCTGCACGCTGTGCAATTGGCCTTGGTGCTTGAGGTCTTCGACGCTGATCAGTTGTTTGCCGTGCAGGGAGGAGACAAACGTCAGGCACGAGTTGAGGCTGCGATAGCGGATGTGCTCACGGCCTTCGTCATCCGTCTGCAACTCACCGACTACCACTGTGCAGGCACCGCAGTCACCGCTGGCGCAGCCTTCTTTGGTACCGGGTTTGCCCACATGGTCGCGCAGATAATTGAGCACGGTCAGGTTCGGGTCCAGGGCGTGCTCGCTACGGAGTTCCTGGTTTAGTAAAAACTGGATCACGGATGGCCTCGCAGACTCATTATTGTTGTTAACCGATTGAACCGAATTTAGCAGGTCTGACTTTCCGGTCAATGATTTTCTGACTGTAAGGTCAGGAAAGATCGTTTTAGCGGTTAACAACCTGTTTGTTCAGTATTGACCCTGGTTCATCTGCCTGCTTTTTTGCTTGAATCGTGCCAAAAACCACCCGACGGGCACTCCGCCATGGCCTGGCAATTGCGCTACACTGCGCCGCTTGTGCAGATCGAAGAGTTTGAAGGGACAACCATGACGTTCAAGGCGCCGGACAGCCTCGCCGAGCAAATTGCTCACCACCTCGCCGAGCGCATCATTCGTGGCGAAATGAAGCCCGGGGAGCGCATCCAGGAACAGAAGGTCACGCTGGCGCTCAATGTCAGTCGCGGTTCGGTCCGTGAGGCGTTGCTGATCCTCGAGCGACGCCACCTGATCGCCATCCTGCCGCGGCGCGGCGCCCATGTGACCGAGCTCAGTGCGCACAAGGTACAGAGCCTGTGCACGCTGATGAGCGAGATGTACATTCTGCTCGCCAACGCCGTGGCCAGTGGCTGGAAAGCCCAGGCGGACCTGGCGCCCTTCGTGCAGATTCAGCAGCACCTCACGGCCAGCTACGAACGCCAGGACATCCATGCCTTCGTCGATGACAGTTTCAGTGTGATGCGCGCCACGTACTCCTTCGCCAATAACCCGTATCTGCAGGAAACCGTGGAAAATCTGCAACCGGCCATGAGCCGCGCGTATTTTCTCGCCCTGGATCAGCGCAAGGCTTCGATGAGCGAATTCCTCGATCTGTTCGATCGCTTGCTCGCCGCCGTGATCGCCCGTGACGTTGCGCAGATTCGCGAAGTGTTGACGGCTTACACCCAGCGCAGCTGCGATTTGGTGATCTGCGCGCTGACGGACGCCTGAGCGTGCGGCTAAAGTGCATCAAGCTGGCGGGGTTCAAGTCCTTCGTCGACCCGACCACGGTGAACTTCCCCAGTAACATGGCGGCGGTGGTCGGACCCAATGGTTGCGGCAAGTCGAACATCATCGACGCCGTGCGCTGGGTGATGGGCGAAAGCTCGGCCAAAAACCTGCGCGGCGAGTCGATGACAGACGTCATCTTCAACGGCTCGACCAGCCGCAAGCCGGTGAGCCAGGCGAGCATCGAACTGGTGTTCGACAACTCCGACGGCACCTTGCTCGGTGAGTACGCCGCCTACGCGGAAATTTCCATCCGCCGCAAAGTGACCCGCGACAGCCAGACCACCTATTACCTCAACGGCACCAAATGCCGGCGTCGCGACATCACCGACATTTTCCTCGGCACTGGCCTGGGCCCGCGCAGCTACTCGATCATCGAGCAGGGGATGATCTCCAAGCTGATCGAGTCCAAGCCTGAAGACCTGCGCAACTTTATCGAAGAAGCCGCAGGCATTTCCAAGTACAAGGAGCGCCGGCGCGAGACGGAAAACCGCATCCGCCGCACCCACGAAAACCTTGAGCGCCTGACCGACCTGCGCGAAGAGCTTGCGCGTCAGCTCGAACGCTTGCACCGCCAGGCGGAGGCCGCCAAGAAGTATCAGGAATTCAAGGGCGAGGAGCGACAGCTCAAAGCCCAGCTGTCAGCCCTGCGCTGGCAGGCGCTGAACGATCAGGTCGGCCAGCGCGAAGCGATCATCGGCAACCAGGAAGTTTCCTTCGAAGCCCTGGTGGCCGAACAGCGCAATGCCGATGCGAGCATCGAACGCTTGCGCGACGGCCACCACGACCTCTCCGAACGCTTCAATCTGGTGCAGGGGCGCTTCTATTCGGTTGGCGGCGACATCGCCCGGGTCGAGCAGAGTATCCAGCATGGTCAGCAACGCCTGCGCCAGTTGCAGGATGATCTGAAAGAGGCCGAGCGTGCCCGCCTGGAAACCGAATCCCACCTGGGCCACGACCGCACGCTGTTGCTGACCCTGGGCGAAGAGCTGGACATGCTCACGCCCGAGCAGGAAGTCACCAGTGCCGCCGCCGAAGAGGCCGCCGCCGCGCTGGAAGAATCCGAAACCACCATGCATGGCTGGCAGGAGCAGTGGGACACCTTCAACCTCACCGCCGCCGAACCCCGGCGTCAGGCCGAAGTGCAGCAGTCGCGGATCCAGCAGCTGGAAACCAGCCTGGAGCGCCTGGCCGATCGTCAGAAACGTCTGGGTGAGGAACGCGCCTTGCTGTCGGCCGACCCGGAAGACGCGGCGATCATGGAGCTCAGCGAGCAGCTTGCTGAATCCGAAGCGACGCTCGAGGATTTGCAGACCAGCGAAGAAGCGCAGGTCGAAAAGCTAGAGCAATTACGACAGGAACTGCAGCAGGCGCTGTCGGCGCAACAGCAGGCCCAAGGCGATTTGCAGCGACTCAACGGTCGCCTGGCGTCCCTCGAAGCTCTGCAGCAAGCCGCGCTCGATCCTGGCACCGGCACCGCCGAATGGCTGCGCGAGCAGAACCTGGCGAATCGTCCGCGCCTGGCCGAAGGCCTGAAGGTTGAGGCGGGCTGGGAGCTGGCGGTGGAAACCGTGCTCGGCGCCGACCTGCAAGCGGTGCTGGTGGATGATTTCAACGATTTCGATCTGTCCGGGTTTGCCCAGGGCGATCTGCGCTTGCTGAGTCCCGCCGGCGATGGTGTGCGGGTGCCGGGCAGCCTGCTTGACAAGGTCGAGGCGCAGATTGATCTGTCGCCCTGGCTGGGGCAGGTCAAGCCAGTCGACAGTCTGGAGCAGGCCCTGGCCTTGCGCGCTCAACTGGCCGCGGGCCAGAGCCTGATCAGTCGCGACGGTTACTGGGTCGGTCGACACTTCCTGCGTGTGCGCCGGGCCAGCGAAGCGGAAAGCGGCGTGCTGGCCCGTGGTCAGGAAATCCAGCAACTGAGCCTTGAGCGCGAAGAGCGCGAGGCCGCAGTGGAAACACTGGAAGCCCAACTGCAAAACCTGCGGGCGCAACAGCGTCAACAGGAAAACGGTCGCGAGCATTTGCGCCGCCTGCTTCAGGACGAGGCGCGTCAGCAGGGCGAACTCAAGGCGCAGTTGTCCGCCGGCAAAGCCAAGGCCGAGCAGTTGACCCTGCGCCGCACCCGCCTCGACGACGAGCTCATCGAGCTGGACGAGCAGCGCGCCCTGGAGCACGAAAACATCGGCGAGGCCCGCCTGCAATTGCAGGAAGCCCTCGACAGCATGGCCCTGGACACCGAGCAGCGCGAGTTGCTGCTGGCCCAGCGCGATAGCTTGCGCGAGCGCCTTGACCGGGTGCGTCAGGAGGCGCGCCAGCACAAGGATCACGCTCATCAACTGGCCGTGCGCCTGGGCTCGCTCAAGGCCCAGCACGACTCGACGCGCCAGGCGCTCGAGCGGCTGGAAATGCAGTCCGAACGCCTGACCGAAAAGCGCGAGCAATTGAGCCTGAATCTGGAGGAGGGCGAGGCGCCGCTGGAAGAGCTGCGCCTGAAACTCGAAGAATTGCTCGACAAGCGCATGAGCGTCGACGAAGAGCTCAAGACCGCACAGATCGCTCTCGAAGACGCCGACCGCGAATTGCGCGACGCCGAGAAACGACGCAACCAGGCCGAGCAGCAATCGCAGCTGATTCGCGGCCAGCTCGAGCAGCAGCGCATGGAATGGCAGGCCCTTACCGTGCGCCGCAAGACTTTGCAGGATCAATTGCTGGAAGACGGTTACGACCTGCATGGCGTGCTCGCCACGCTGACGCCCGAGGCCAGCGAGAAAGACGCCGAAGAAGAGCTTGAGCGCATTGCCGCGCGGATTCAGCGCCTGGGCGCGATCAACCTCGCGGCCATCGACGAATACCAGCAACAATCGGAGCGTAAACGTTATCTGGATGCCCAGGACGCCGATCTGGTCGAAGCCCTCGAGACGCTCGAGAACGTGATTCGCAAGATCGACAAGGAAACCCGCAACCGCTTCAAGGATACCTTTGATCAGATCAACGGCGGTTTACAGGCGCTTTTCCCAAAAGTTTTCGGTGGAGGACGCGCGTATTTGGAACTGACGGGCGAAGATCTACTCGATACAGGGGTGACAATCATGGCGCAACCGCCCGGGAAGAAGAACAGCACCATCCATTTGCTCTCCGGTGGCGAAAAAGCCCTGACCGCATTGGCCCTGGTTTTTGCGATCTTCAAGTTGAACCCGGCGCCGTTCTGCATGCTCGATGAAGTTGACGCACCACTGGATGACGCTAACGTTGGACGCTACGCAAGGCTGGTCAAAGAAATGTCGCAGACGGTGCAATTCATCTACATCACCCACAACAAGATCGCCATGGAAATGGCCGATCAACTGATGGGGGTGACGATGCATGAACCCGGTTGTTCGCGTCTGGTGGCGGTAGATGTCGAGGAGGCGATGGCGATGGTGGACGCCTGAACCGCAGGTTGAAGGACGGGAATTGCGGTCTATCGGACTTTTTTACTGGTTTTGACTTGCTGGCAATTCGACATATTCGCGCAAGCCAAGGTGGTAGACGGTGTAAAGTTGCCTTTGGTCGTGCTAGTTTAATGTCAATTTTTCGTATACGTGGGCAAAACGCCTGTCAGAACATAGAGTTGGCGCCACGTTTTAAAGCGGTTTACAGGTTGTAAACCCCTTATTTTTCAGCATTTTTTATAGAGGCACGGGATTACATGGAAATCGGTCTGCGCGAGTGGCTGATCGTCATCGGCATCATTGTCATTGCCGGTATTCTTTTCGATGGCTGGCGCCGCATGCGCGGTGGCAAGGGAAAACTGAAATTCCGCCTGGATCGAAATCTGTCCAACCTGCCCGACGAGGACACCAGCGCCGAGCTGTTGGGCCCGCCGCGCGTGCTGGATACGCATAAAGAGCCGCAGCTCGACGAGCAGGATCTGCCGTCGGTGAGCATGCCGGCCCGTGAACCTCGCGAGTCGGGTTCCAAGCGTGGCAAGCGTGGGCATGGCGAGCCTTCCCAGGGCGACATGAACCTCAGCCTGGACCTGGACGGCGGCCCGAGCTTCAGCAGCCGTGACGACGATTTCCCGGATGACACCAAGGTGGGTGGTTCGGCCAGCGAAAAAGATCAGGCGCAAGCCGAAGAAGTGCTGGTGATCAGTGTGATCTGCCGTGACGCCGCCGGCTTCAAGGGCCCGGCATTGTTGCAGAACATTCTGGAAAGCGGTCTGCGCTTTGGCGAAATGGACATCTTCCATCGCCACGAAAGCATGGCGGGTAACGGCGAAGTGCTGTTCTCCATGGCCAACGCGGTCAAGCCTGGCGTATTCGATCTGGACGACATCGACCACTTCAGCACGCCGGCGGTGAGCTTCTTCCTCGGTCTGCCTGGCCCGCGTCATCCCAAGCAAGCCTTCGATGTGATGGTGGCAGCGGCACGCAAACTGTCCCAGGAGCTGAACGGCGAACTGAAGGACGACCAGCGCAGCGTACTGACCGCCCAGACGATCGAGCATTACCGTCAGCGCATCGTCGAGTTCGAGCGCCGCGCCTTGACCCAGAAACGATAAAGGCAAGAGATCGCAGATAAGATTAGAGCAGCCTCGGCTGCTCTTTTGCTTTAAGAGAGAACACCCATGACCGCCGCGAAAAACCGCATTCTAGAATTGCGAGCTGAGCTGAATCAGCACAACTATCGCTACCACGTCCTCGACGAACCGAGCATCCCGGACGCCGAGTACGATCGCTTGTTCCATGAGCTCAAAGCCCTTGAAGCGGCCAATCCGGAGCTGGTCACCAGCGATTCGCCGACCCAGCGAGTGGGCAGTGCGGCGTTGTCGGCGTTCACCCAGGTGCGTCACGAAGTACCGATGCTCAGCCTTGGCAACGCCTTCGAAGAAACCGACATGCGCGAGTTCGATCGCCGGGTGACCGAAGGTCTGGATCTGCCGGCCGGTGATCTGTTCGGTGGCGGCGCTGCGGTGGAGTACAGCTGCGAACCGAAGCTCGACGGCCTGGCGGTCAGCCTGTTGTATCAGGATGGCGTGCTGGTACGCGGCGCGACACGTGGCGACGGCACCACGGGTGAAGACATCAGCGTCAACGTGCGCACCGTACGCAATATCCCGCTCAAGCTGCAGGGCACCGGCTGGCCGGCGACCCTTGAAGTGCGCGGTGAAGTATTCATGTCAAAGTCTGGTTTCGAGCGGCTCAACGCCACGCAACTGGAAGTCGGCGGCAAGACTTTCGCCAACCCGCGCAACGCGGCGGCGGGGAGCTTGCGCCAGCTGGATTCGAAGATCACCGCCAACCGCCCGCTGGAATTCTGCTGCTACGGCATCGGCCAGGTATCCGCGGATATCGCCGATACGCACATCGGTAATCTGCAGCAGCTGAAAGACTGGGGCATGCCCATCAGCCATGAACTGAAGCTGGCGCACGGCATCGGCGAGTGCCTGGACTACTACCGCGATATCGGCGAACGTCGCAACGCATTGCCCTATGAAATCGATGGCGTGGTGTTCAAGGTCAACAGCATTGCCTCGCAGCGTGAGTTGGGTTTTCGTGCCCGCGAACCGCGTTGGGCCATCGCGCATAAATTCCCGGCCATGGAAGAGCTCACCGAGCTGCTCGATGTGGAATTCCAGGTCGGCCGCACCGGCGCTGTCACGCCAGTGGCGCGTCTGAAACCGGTCAAGGTCGCGGGCGTCACCGTGGCCAACGCCACGCTGCACAACATGGATGAAGTGGCGCGCCTGGGTCTGATGATCGGCGACACGGTGATCATCCGCCGCGCCGGCGACGTGATCCCGCAAGTGGTGCAAGTGGTCACCGAGCGCCGCCCGGAGAATGCGCGACCGGTGCAGATTCCTGAGCAGTGCCCGGTGTGCGGCTCCCATGTCGAACGCACGCAACTGGTCAAGCGCAGCAAAGGCCGCGAGACCGTCAGCGAAGGTGCGGTGTACCGCTGTGTCGGTCGGCTGGCCTGTGGTGCGCAACTCAAGCAGGCAATCATTCACTTCGTGTCCCGCCGTGCCATGGACATCGAAGGCCTGGGCGACAAGAGCGTCGAGCAGCTCGTGGATGAAGGTCTGGTGAGTTCGCCCGCTGATCTGTATGCCCTGAAGTTCGACGACATTGTCGACCTGGAGGGTTTCGCCGAGGTATCGAGCAACAAGCTGCTGGACGCCATTGAAGACAGCAAGAAGCCAGGTCTGGCTCGATTCATCTACGCCCTCGGGATTCCCGATGTCGGCGAAGAGACGGCCAAGGTCCTGGCGCGCTCGCTGGGCTCGCTGGAGCGAGTGCAGCAAGCCTTGCCTCAAGTGCTGACGTACTTGCCGGATGTCGGTCTGGAAGTTGCTCACGAGATCCACAGCTTCTTCGAGGATGCCCACAACCAGCAAGTGATCGCCGACCTGCTCAAACATGGTTTGCAGATTCAGGATCAGGGCGAGCTGGGCGCCGAGTTCGCCGCCAGCACCACCCTGGGTGGTTTTCTCGACAAGTTGCACATTCCCTCGGTAGGGCCGGGCGGGGCACAGAAACTGGCCGACAGGTTCGGCTCCCTGCAAGGGGTAATCGACGCGGACTGGCTGGACATGCGCCAGGCGCTGCCGGAGAAGCAGGCCAATTCGGTTCGAGAGTTCTTTGCAGTCGAAGAGAATCGCCGATTGGCGCAGGCCGCCGAACAGCAGCTGGCCGCTTTCGGCATGCACTGGCAAAGCGAAAAGAAAGTCGTCGAAGGTTTACCGCTGGCCGGGCAGACCTGGGTCCTGACCGGCTCGCTGGAATTGATGAGCCGCGATGTCGCCAAGGACAAACTCGAAAGCCTGGGAGCCAAGGTCGCAGGCTCGGTGTCGGCCAAGACTCACTGCGTGGTTGCCGGTCCCGGTGCCGGGTCGAAGCTGACCAAGGCCAATGAGCTGGGATTGAAAGTGCTGGACGAAGAAGCGTTTGTCGGTTTTCTGCAGACCCACGGCATTTCTGTGTAATTGATCGTTCCCACGCTCTGCGTCACTGCGGGCGCGGAGCGTCCGAGGCAGTATTCCCACAAAAAAGCGTGGGAACGATCCGCTCACCGCAATGATCTAGTCTTGGCAAGCCCCAGGGAGAGATCGCCATGCACCGTTTTTTCGAACAGCTGACTTCGCGAATCAGCGCCCCCTTCACGGCGCAAAATTCGCGCAACAGCAAGGTCTGGCCCTGTCGTTGCGGGCAGTCGCTGTTTTTCCGCAACAGTCAGTGCCTGGCCTGTTCGGCCGCCCTGGGCTATCAGCCACAACTCGGCCGTCTATCCTCGCTGCAGCCCGGCGTTCAGCCGGACAACTGGTTACTTGATGCCGACCCCGAAGCGGGCTTGTTCCGCCGCTGTGCCAACCTCGATTCGCCCGCTGCGTGCAATTGGTTGCTCCCGGACACCGGTCGCGACCTGCTGTGCATCGCCTGCAGCCTGAACCGCACCATTCCCGACCTGACGATCGCGCAAAATCACGAACGCTGGTGCAAGGTCGAAACCGCGAAACGACGGCTGGTCGCGCAACTGATCAGCCTGGGCCTGCAGGTCATCCCGAAAACCGTGGACGAAACGGCCGGGCTGGCGTTCGATTTTATCGGCGTCGACCTCGACGGCAAACCGCCCACCACCGGGCATGCCAACGGCCTGATCACCCTTGATATCAACGAAGCCGACGACGTTCACCGCGAACAGGTGCGGGTGCAGATGCACGAGCCCTATCGCACGCTGCTCGGGCATTTTCGTCACGAGGTCGGGCATTACTACTGGGATCGACTGATCGGAGGCAGCTATTGGCTGGAGGCGTTTCGCGGGCTGTTCGGCGACGAGCGTACGAGCTACACCGATGCGCTCGAGCGGCATTATCAGCAGGGCGCACCGCCGGACTGGCCACAGCATTACGTCAGCGCCTACGCCACCATGCACCCATGGGAAGACTGGGCGGAAACCTGGGCCCACTACCTGCACATGATGGACGCGGTGGACACGGCACAGGGATTCGGCATGAGTGCCAGGGAGCTGGATCTCGACTTCCAGCCGTTTGCGCCTGGCACCCTTTACGACCCGCAACACCCCGGGGGCGCGGCATTTCTGGCGTTCGTCAACGCATGGATCGAACTGGCCGGAATGCTCAACGAACTGTCCCGCAGCATGGGGCAGCCGGATTTCTATCCATTCGTGCTGCCGCCGGCGGTGATCGCCAAGCTGCACTTCATCCACCTGGTGATCCAGCAGGAAGGCGGCAGGGCGGACGAGGTGCTGCAGGATCTGTAGGCGCAGCCGTCGTGCGGGCCGCGTTCGGACAATCTTTCCACTTCTGCGCATGTCCTTGAAGCGACTCATTTTTTTTAATCCGTCCGAACAGTTGTAACTTCGTCTCAGATAGGTACAATGGCGCGGCTCGCCGACAGGTGAGCGTCGTTATGGTGACCCCATCGGTCCCCCCGCAACGATTACCCGTGAACCTGGTCAGAGCCGGAAGGCAGCAGCCACAGCGGGAACATTGTGTGCCGGGGTGTGGCTGGTGGGGTTACCACCTATCTCTAAGTCCTTGAATCCTCAAGGATTTTTCAGTAAAAAATCTCGAAGTGTGACAGCGTTTAGGTACACCTAAGTGGTGCACTGTGCTGACGATCTTACCTTGATCATTTTTCTCTCGCCCAGTTCTTTAATCGTGCCTACGCCCCTAGTGGGTAATGCTTTTTCTAGCCCTTCATCATTTGCCAGCCTCGACTCCTTACCCTAGGCCGCTAGTTGCATTTGTGTTGACCATAGATTTTCCGTCAGGATGGTCAACATCACTAGATAGGGAGGCGAACAGAACGTTATGGCCGGAAAGCGTCAGCACTATGTCCCACGGTTTCTTCAGCGTGGTTTCCTTTACGACCCACATTGCGACGCTGAGCGTACTTGGCTGCATCGACGTGGTGCCCGGGCGCGTTTAGTCGGGATACGAGATGTCGGGGTAGGCGAGTATTTTTACTCCAAGCTCCGAGCTGATGGCGTAGAGACATTGGACGACGTGATTACGGCGATTGAAGGCGGACTTGATGGTGAGCTTTCGGCATTGAGAAGAGCGCCGGTTGATGAGCCGATTGACCCAAAAGTTGCAGCGCGTCTAACGACCCATCTGATGTTAAGAACCGCTCATGTGCGATCAGTATTCGAGCAAGGTGCGGTGCAGATCTTCAATGCAGCAATTCCAGTGCTCTCCGACCCGAACGTCGTACGGGACCATATCGACTTGGACAAGCTTGGCGGTGCTGCGGCCTTCCAAGGCGGGGTCGACGACGCTTTAAAGTCGCTCCCCCTCGACGCGCTAGCTATTCCGCATCCTCTTGCACGCCGGATGCTCAGCTTCATGTCTCGGGAGCGCTTCGACTCGTTCTTTGCGGGGGCCGGACCTATGATTGTTCAGGCACTTACTGAGATGACGAAGAATATCCCGGTCCAGATCCGCGAGGCCCACAATAAGTCGCTGGAAGCCATTCAGAACAGTCGTTGGGAAGAGAGATTGGCGGAGTTATCGTGGAGCACTCAAGAGGTCGTGGGAGCGGTGCTGCCTGACTGTGTTGTGCTGGCGCGTGAGAAGGGGCAGGATTTCGCGCCGCTGCTGTTAAGTGATCGGGAAAAGGTTGAGCTTGTAATCCTGCCTCTTTCGCATGATCGGATTCTCGTCGGTTGGGCAGGGGTCAAAGCACCCATTGAGGTGAAGTCCCTGAACGCTGGAAGCGTCGCTTGCAGCGACAGCTTTTTTATCTCGCGCTGCGCCGACGATGGTGCAGGCCTTTCCGACTTGATCGGACAAAGACCTGCTAAGGCGATCCGGGCTAGTGTCGACAAGGCGCTGTCGGGTTTTCGGCGACGTACCGGAGGTGTGAAAGTAAGCGGAATCCCAGTGGAGCCTCGAGTCAGTGAAACTGAGGACCTTGCGTCGTTCTCCTTTTCGCTAACCTGCTTGGACTTCGCAGACTCTGAAATCGCCACTAGACTCGGCGAAATAATCAAGGTCATCGTCCACGAGATGGGCAGGGGCATTCCCTTAGCGACCCTTGATGGCATTACGTTCGCGTTCGACTATCCTGCCGCCTTGCTGGGGCTTGATCGTGGCGACGAAGCTATTAGCCCCAGCGAAAGCCAGCCTCGCGATTACGGTCGCCCGGTCGCTAAGTCCGTCCAGGTGTTTCGTGGAGGCGAGTCCAAGTCACATATCGTAATTGACTCCGTGATCGCTGACTGGCTGCTCTCTGATGACGAAGATAATCGGACGTCTGCCATCCACCTGATTTTGAATATGCTAGCTGACCTCGGGCACACCGAGCGTTACGAGGCGCAACTCAAAGGCATCTCGGTGGCAACACCCGACGAGATCACCAGAATGCTCCACTCAAGTGTCTCAGCAGCGCCAGGTAGCTATTTCGGGGCAAGAGAGAGCGCGTTCTGCGATCCTAAGGCTGGTGAGCGCTACGCTACCTTAGTCAGGGATAGTTTAGCAGCAGCGCACGAAGCGATCGCTAAGGCTAGGCTCGCCTACAGAGTCAGCAATAGTTTGGAGAACTTGCTCGGCGAAGCTTTGCCGCATATCTCTTTTGTCCTGACGCATGCGGCGCAGTGGCTAGGACATCGAGATGGCCTGCCCTCTCAAGATGTATTCCCGGGCTCATCTTTACCGGGTGATTTGAAAGCCTATGACTTGAACTTTTGGTTGGAGTTGTTCGCTCGTGATCTCCGTAATTTGTATGATGCCGATGGTCAGTTCACGAGTGAAAACATCTTTGCGCTCAGCAGGCATGTAGAACGCCTACTTTGGACAGTTCAGATCTGTCCTTGGCCGATGGAGGACGGGACCCCATATGTCAGCGTACCTTTAGGCAATGATGCGGCGCTCTTGGAGATCGGCTCTTCTGGCGACGATTGACCAGTAACCTGCCGGAATCGCCTAAAACTCGAATTCCGTGTTTCATCGGTCCGCCGCTCTCCCAAGTTGCGTATCGGCGAATGTCTATTGTTAGTCAGTTGGGCTGCAAACGGATGGTGGAGGTGTTGCAAGATACCTCCATGGGGACTGTAACTCCAAGTAGGGCGATAAGACCGAACAACCCACCGTTACCGAGGCACTGGATGACGAAGAGCGTAGTAGTATGTCAAATAGCTTGACATCAGTGTTGCCTTCAGCATATAGTTCGCCCCGTCGCCAACGAGGCGACCAAACAATCACGAGGCAAAACCAGAGAGCACACAGCGAACGCATCCAATCATGAAAATGATCGATCAAATCGAATGTAACTCTGGCCGCGTAATGCGGTTTTTTTTCGCCCCGACATTGGCTGACCACCACCGACGGTCAAGTAACATTACGGGAATAACCATGAATCGCCCACAAATGATCAAACCCAGAAAAGAGGCCAAGCACCGACGCTAACAGAGTTCATTCCTTTCCGGAAGATCGAACGATGACGACGCTGCCGACCTTGAGTCGGTTTTTTTACGCCCGTAATTCACGATCTACTACTAGGAGGAACTCATGAAACACAGCAATGAACAGTTCAACATCAAAACATTTTACGTACACCCGGAATTCTTCGGCATCCATCTCGACTACTCATTGGGTGAAGAGGCTCCACTCTTCTCACCTCCGCGAAGCGGTAGGTTAGTATGTGGCGTTGGCTACAATTCAGCGGAAAGGCGCAGGGCATTGGGCATGCCGCATTACGAAACGACATGCCGGTCATATCAGCGATGGAAAGACATGCTGAGACGGTGCTACAAGTCTGAAGCTATTACATATGCTGGCTGTACTGTTTGCCCTAAATGGCGCGACTTCCAAGAGTTTGCAGATTGGTTTGTGAGTCAGCCTTATGCGTATGAGAAGGACATGGAACTGGACAAGGATATTCTTGATCCGCTCAATACCGTGTACGCGCCAGAATTCTGCTCGTTAGTTCCGAGGGTGATCAATCAAATCTTCCGAGATACTCGAAGTCAGAGAGGGAGGCTTCCGATTGGTGTAACTCTATCGACCAGAGGGGAGGGTTTTAAATCTCGCCTGTCGATGCATGGCAAACAAGTGTATTTAGGAAAGTTCCGCAACATTATCGAAGCCTTCGAGGTGTACAAGGCCGCTCATCGTATGTATTGCAATGAGTTGGCAGATACGTATGAAGGGCGGATTGATGCCCGTGTTATTCAACGACTCCGCACTTGTACGCACCATATCCACGACTAAAAAGCTCCAATGCTGCCGTCGTAGTCACTTGCTGCGACGGGCGCTATTTGACAACCAAACCCGGCACTACCTGAGAGGAACTGCCTATGACATGAACTTGAACAAGGAGCCCCACCATGCAGCACACACTCGCTTTGAATTCGACTACAAGCACAATCCACAACACCAAGCCCAGCTCCGCGTCCAATCTATTAACCTCGGCAGAACTTGAAGCTCTAGATGCACGTATTGCAGCCAATGCTGACAAGTGGCTGGTCGACAATGCTCCGAAGCTGAAAGAAAAAACCAGGATTGAACAAGCCCCCAAGATGGCCACAGGACGGAAACCCAAGTCCATTGATAATCCGTTCTTCGGGTTTATCGGTTGCACTACATGCTGGGGCCGATACCCTGTCTTTGCACTGGAGACCATTGAAGGAATTGCACGGTTAGACTGGCATGATCGCCCTATTGGCGTGGGCGGAAAATCGATGCCATTGTCTGTGCGTAAACTTGTGGTCGTCTTGGAAAGTCTCTCCGTCGTAACGACAGAAACGGTAATGGAGCTACTGCACCTCGGTGAGAGACATGCCGTACGTTACGTAAAGGCGATTGAGCTGATTATTCCATGGATGATGGATGAGCGGCCTCGCTCACTCTACAGAGAGATGGAGGGCATAGAGTCAGAGCCCAAACCATGTGCATGGGAGGATCAGGATGAGTTGATTGTGCCGAGTGCTGAAGAACTCGCTAAGTTGCATTACGATCTACGCACCCTAACGCAGTTCAAGAGCGCTGAAGAGTACGAGGCCGATGAGGCAATAGGCTTTTCGCCTACTAGCAATGTCGTAGCGATAACGGCGCGACAGCAGCACCCCAGGAAGAGTGAAGTACTGTCGTTGCTGGCAAAGCAAACTCCGATAAAGGCAATCGAACGAGAAACAGGCGTGTCACCGAAGACCATCAGGAAGTGGCGAGATGAAGCGTTCGTTCTGGCAGCATAGGGGGGTACAGTTTCCGCCGCATGTATCATAGAGCAATCTCTCTGCGGAAGCGGAGAGATGGACTGCCTCTCCGAGGGAGTCTTGCCTTTGATTAGATTTACCTTGGGAATGGGTGCACGGTGAAGGGACTTCACGACTGTATACCTCTTAGAGAGGCGATAACCTGATGGTGTAGCTGGGAATATAGATACGTATGTATCCCCAGCAAGTGAGAAAGTAGGCTTCCGCTTGAGTGGTACTATCGTCAGCGTCGCTGACAGGGGGATCACCCTTAATGCTCACGCATTCGTCTTGCACAGTAAAGAAGATCAAGGGCAACAGCGAAGCTGGATTGTGGTTATGTTTTTTTGTGTCTGTGCAAGAGCGGAAGGTCTACGGTGTTCCCTGCGATGAACGGCAGTTCATGAGTGTAGGCGGATTGATGTATATCAATTCATCCGCCAATCTCTTTCGGTTGCAACTTCAAGGCTGCCGCCTACCATGGGATAACGTTTTAAGGGGTATGCTGTTTAGAGCTCCGCTCTGTGCAATTGCTCTATACGGCATCCTACAGTGCAGAAGCGCTGACTAGCCCCACAGCGTGAGCTGTGAACAGTGTTGCCAGTGAACGGAAGTTCACAACAGTGGCGATGGAAAGGGTTAAGCCTTCTTAGGGCGGAAGCCCCGGTAGATCCATCCAACTAGCCAGCCAGCGATGTACAGCCCCACACTCAACGCTAGCCAAATGCCGAATGCAAAAGTTACATGCTCCCTTCGCTCCTTGGGTAATTTTGCAAGTTCTAGTGGGAGGTTTTCTTTTTCTTTACGAATGTCTTCTCTCAAGCTGGCGATGTACTCACCCCGACCGGGATAAGCATTTTCCTGTTCTAAGGATTCCTTCAGGTAGCGTGTCAACTGTTCAACTCTTGAATCGTAGTTGTTCGTGATTCCCCATTCAGTGGGCAGTAGCAGGTACGCATACCAGCCAATGAGTATCGCCAGTATCAGGCTCACCACAACCCACATCCTTTGCCAGTCGTTCATACCTGTTGTCCCTGTTGCTGTAGTTCAGGCCGTTAATGGCGATGTGATCAGCTTAGACAGTGGTCAGTGAAAGTCCCACTGTCACTGCTACGCTGGTGTTGTGCTTACCTATTCCGCAACACAAGGACATCACCATGGATCTCAAGGATTTCATCTCTACCAGCCTGACCCAGATTGCAGAAGGGATCTTGGCTGCAAGTGAGGCACTGAAAGACACAGACGCAGTGGTCAACCCCACTCGGCTTACCACGTACTCGAACGCTGCTCAGGGGTTTGGTCGTACAACGGAGAGGAATGATTCGGAAGGCCGACTTGTAGAGCGAGTGACTTTCGACGTGGCTGTGTCCACAGAAGGAGAGACGCAGGGAAAGGCGGGGTTGAAAGTGGGTGTCGCCTCGTTCGGGGTAAACGTAGGTGGAGATATGAAGGAGAAGGCCGGGAAAGAATCAAGGATTCAATTCACGATCCCTATGGTCTTCCCTTCGGTTCGAACGAAGACGGTTGAATAAGACATCACGGAAACCCCCTCTAAACCCTACCGAAACCCTACGCCAATCACATGTATGACCTGGAGCGAAGAGGGTGCCCACCGCTGGAACCCGCATTTTTTGGGGCTCGTAGATGCTGGAAGCTAGGCAAGGCCTTGTGTGAGCGCTAGTCGCTGGGTTTTCGCAACAGACTGACGATGTCTGGTCTGAATCGTTGGATTCGTGCATGGCGAAAGAAGATCTGCATCCTGTGCCTTGGTCAGACGCCTGATATCCTCAGATGCCCTGAGTTGGTCTAGGCTGCTGGTTCCAGCTCTCAAGGAAGATCGCCATGTCAGACAGAACGAAGCCATTGCCAACGCCCTAGAGTTGTTGACGATCAGTCAGAACGGGATTGGTGCTGCCATTGAAGAACTCGCCAAGTGGGTGGCTGAGCGGGGCTCTGTAGATGTGGCAGACAGCGCAGTGACAGCCCTGCAAGTCCTAGACTCGAACGCTGAAGGCATAGCCAGTGCTATCCGAGTGCTCCGAGGGGAGTAGGGCGCTCGTATCAACAAACGACCGTTAAACGATCCCGGCAAATGGGCCTTGAATCGGTATCATCAAACTAGCCTTGACATAAAGATGATCCCTCGGTATCGTGATCCCACCTTAACCGATACCAGCAAGGAGCCGCCCGCCATGTCCCGCACTTTCCTTTATGCACGCTGCTCCACTGCCAGCCAGTTCACCGAGAACCAGATACAAGAGGTGAAGAATGCTGGCTTCGATGTGCAAGCGGGTAGGGTGGTTGAGGAAACAATCTCGGGCAGCATCGCCGCAACGGAGCGCCCCGGCTTCCAGAAGCTGCTAGATCGTATGGAGAGCGGTGATGTGCTGATCGTCACCAAGCTTGACCGATTGGGTCGTAACGCAATGGATGTACGTCAGACGGTTGAGCATTTGGCCTCGAATGGCATCCGTGTTCACTGCCTGGCTCTGGGTGGGGTAGACCTCACTAGTGCAGCAGGGAAGATGACCATGCAGGTGCTTGGGGCAGTAGCTGAGTTCGAACGTGACCTGTTGATCGAGCGGACACAAGCGGGGCTGGAGCGAGCCAAGAAGGAAGGTAAGAAGCTTGGTAGGCCGGAAGCTCAGTCAACCACTCGTGATGTTCTCGAACTGAGGGAGCAAGGGTGCAGTCAGTCTGAGACAGCAGAGAAGCTAGGCATTGGCATTGCCACGGTGAAGCGTCACTGGAACAGGGTGATGGTGGTGAGCAAGCCCGTAGGGACCTACGTTCTTGGTCAGGTGAAAGCCTAGAGCGTTAGCAGTAGACAAGTGACAAACACATTCATCAACGTAGTGCGAACAGTCCACGAGGGAAGAAAGATGTTCACACAACCACGCTGCATCACCGCTCTTTAACAACTCGGAATGTTATTTTGTATTCATTCGCGATTCTGGATGGGCGGGTAGCGGGCTGCTAAGCGATGCGGCGGTTTCTGTGGATTCTCACGCCCAAGTGCCCATTTATTTTCCAAGCCGGAATCTGGATCGTACCGAGAGTTGCACTTGTTTCGCGGCGGGGCGCCAAGATCCTGTGGAAAGCGGTCTTGGCTGGTAAAATCATCGGCTCTGCAACGACACAAGGGATTGACGATGACAACGCCTCACGCATGGAAGCACGGTTGGGCTGATGCCTACGCCTATAGAAACGGTGACATTGCCGAAGAGTTTTTTACTCTTGTTGTGAAGCCGTCGCTGTCAGCTCTGAGTCAAAAACAACGAGAGCTGGAGAGCAGTGATGATCTGGTGATTTCCGGCTTCATGGCTCATGATCACCGCGACCTGATCAATAAGACGAACATGGCATTCTGTTTGTCAATCCAATCGCTCTGGGAGCAACAGCTTCGCCGCTACCTTGGTAACTGCGTTAGCACCTTGGGAATCGTGGGTGTGACGGCGGCCGAACTGGAGCATTCGCCTTGGGGTGAAAGGACAAACAAGCTGTTTCAGTATATTCGTGGAACTGACCTCACCGCCTTCGATTCGTACGTCACTCTGAACAAGCTTCAGCTCTTGGGTAATGCGTGCCGTCATGGCGATGGTAATTCTTCGAGGAAGCTGTTCAAGCTGCACCCGGAATTGTGTCCTGAGCGATACCCATCAGTTCATTCCGTTCAATGGCGGGTTGAGTTGTTAGCAGAATTTGTCGATGCCATCGTCTTGTTTTGGATTGACATGGACATTATGGGGTTGGAGAGCTTGGTGAATAAACAGCCCACCGTACCCGCAGAGATTGTCCGGCTACAGGCGCGACGGATTCCCTTACTTGCCAACATCACACGGTAGACCTGGAGCCGTGCCCTTAGTGTGATCGCCGCAGGCATAGCCCATCCGTGCCGTTTCCCGTTCACTCTCTCGCCGGCAAGCGTCACTCAGCGTCCATCGTAGGCGCTCATGTTCGACCTTCAGAGTGGCAAGCTCAATGGAGCTATCACGGTGCAGAATGATCAACCGGGCGATGGTCTGATGGGCCCTCCGCAAATCTCGCTGTTTAGTCTCTAATTCGGCTTCCGGAGGTAGCAGTAAGTTAGATGGCCTATATCGCGAGCCATCATGAATAGTAGCCACGCTTCTATTGTTAGCCTCGCTTAAGCTCCTTCGGTAGGAATGCGTCAATCTCCTCATCCGAAAACGTCATGTCTTCGAGTTTCTTAAGCGCCTCTTGTGCCTTTCTGTATGCTTTATACGTTGTGCTTGGAGCTCCAGAGTAAACAGCATGTAGCTGCTCCAATAGGTCATCTCTTACACCTTGTAGGGTTCCGATGGGCTTTTCACCCATGCGTAAATCCGTGATAAGAGAAAGATACTTCTCCCTGATAATCCACAAATCTGCACCCGCTTGCCGATGCTTTTGAGAGAGTTCGCCTAAGTCGTAGTTCTTTGTGTAGGCGTTTAATACGAGCAATATGGTAGATATTAACATGCCGGCAAGTGCAGCAATTTTATCTCCGCCAAACGCCGCAGCGACGAAACCACCTGTTGTTAAGGCTGACAGGATAAGCTGCCATAGCTTAATTCTGGAGAGTCGGGTTAAAAGGATGTCTGCACACTTTTCATGCGTCTTATGAGAGTATACAACTCGCCCATAGCATTCGCGTAGCTGCCCCTCAAGAATCGTTCTTGATTGTGGAGTGTCGTTAGTCTGGGAATGAGGTTCCAAATATTTCTCTCCATTTTTGTTTTGCTGACCACTCTCGTTTTGGGGTGGCCATTTCATGTTCTATCGCTTCGCGTGCTATGTTATAGCACCTTGTGGCCTTCCATTGGAATAATCCTGTAGCGTACACGTGCTGACCGCTGCCAGGTGCTGTCCAGTAAGTTTTGTTGCTGTCCTGGTTTGCTAGGAAGTGGAAAAAATCACGGCACATGTAGTCATAATATAAGTACGATTTGTCTTTGTGTGCCCACGTATCAATAAACTGATATGCCAGTGTGTCAATCAGCAAGCCGCTAATCGGGACGTCCCATTTTTTTCTCCAGGCTCGCATCATTCGACATAGGGGGACTAAATTTCCATTGCTGCTAGTGTTTCGTGCTCGTATTGCAGCGATCTCTGGTTTTGGGTTCGTGACCCTCCATCGCCCACCATTGTTCGCGTCAGGGTACGTATAGCTGTTATCAGTATTAACGAAAGCTGGTAGCACTTCGAAGGTAATTCCATCAGTAAATGGAATGAGTATCACTTGGCCGTCGCCTCTGATGCTCGTATTTGGATATGTTTGCTCGATGCTCCTTTTGACTGCCTGAAGTAAGGAAGATTGGCCGTTTCCGATGTGATTGTTGTACTGTTGGTACACTGCAAAGGGTAACTCAAATAACACGTCTAAATCGCTAAAGCCCTGGGTTGCGGTGTTTCGCCCATAAGAGCCAAGATACAATCCATGAGCTACATCTGATGATGTATTCCAGTAATCATTGTTTAGTCGGCGAGTAATGTTCTTGTATCGACTTGAAATGGTGCCGCCATCTTGTGTTCTGATGTTGTAACAAAACGTACTGAACCACTCTGCTAAGGCCATAGCTCTGCTCCTAATTGACCACCGAGTAATGCGGCTTCTGTGTCGTGAAGGTTTTAATGTGGTGGGCTAGGTTGTAGGCCATCGCGATGTAGGACTTAGCGTCTTCCTCGCTTAGGTGTAGCTCTTCCATGTGAGCTGCTTTATTGCGAAGCTGTTGAAGTTTTTTGTAGATGCTTAGTTGTTTGTTGTCGATGACTTTGCAGTCGTGCAGGTATTCGCCTAGTCTAGGGAAGTTGCGCATTGTTTCATCGGGTGACTGGTTCCAAAAGGAGCTTGCAGTTTCTGTAGCAGCTGTTTCGACATCAATCCATGCCTCCATAATAGCTGCACGAGTTGATAGGGGAACTAAGCTGAGTGCTTTAAGATTGGCGGCGGGCAGCTCATCTTTCTTTGAAGTGCCAATGATGGGCGAGGCTTCCGCCTTCAATGCGTGAACTTCCTGTGAGAATTCAAGTTCAAGTTCTTTGTACTTGAGCTTTCTCATTAGTGGGATGAGGCCCATAATGGGTTTTCTTAGCGTGGTCGCCAATAAAATTGTTGCTGTTGGCCAGGCTAGGACTTTGACAAGTTCTGATGCAAAGGTAAGTTCGTCCATGTTCGCTCGGTATTTTTGTTGTGCTTTGACTGTATTTTAGCTTGTGCTGTTCTAATCTGCGTTTTGGGTATGAAAGCGGCTAATACGCATGAGGGCATACCTTTGTTGCGGTAGTGGCGAGTAGGCATGAAGAAAGAAGCGGGTACGAGGTAAGATAGCTGGGACCACAATGGTGGTCCAGCCGTTTTGAAATAAAGCCCCAATACTCACCGTTGTGAGTCCTCGGTTGTCCACCAAGGTCTGCTGACGATCCAGCGGGAGTATTTCGATTGACAAGGTTCAGGCTGGGGCACACGACACAGCCTGTGCATGAAGTCAGTGACTATCCAGGCTGATGTGTTGAAGGGCTTCTGCCATTGCCTTCAATGGGGTCCGACTTCCGTAGATACTAAACGTGACTGCACTGTCTTCGTGTCCTGCAATGCGCTTGATTAGCGAGTCCTGTACCCCTGCGTTCCGCAGCTCATCGATCAATGTATGCCGGAAGCTGTGGAACGTCTTCTTTGGATCTGTTAGCCCTTGCCTGCTCTTGTAGCGACTGAACCATTTTGACGGTGCATGCCCTAGCTTTCCCCGTACTGCTTCAAGTTCAGGGAACAGACGATCTGCCCCAGTCGCCCGGACTGACTCAACATGCAGGATTATCCCCAGTTCTATCAGGGCAGGGTGCAAGGGGAGAATGCGTCGGCTGCTGGAGTTCTTGAGGTTCTGGCCTTCGCGACTGTCATCGATGCGGATGCACTGGATGCCCTGTTGTTCGATGAAGTCATCCACCCGCAGCTGGCAAAGTTCTTCCAACCGTGCTCCGGTGGCTCGCCCAAGGAGCGGCAACCAGTAACGCCATGGATGCTTGCGGGCTTCGACTTTGAGTGCAGCCTCATCCAGTAGGATGGTCAGATCATGTCGATCAAAGGACAACCGGGCTTCCTTCGCAGACCCGGTCATGACCTTAAGTCCCATCAATGGATTGTCCGCTACGTATCCATTTGTCTTGCACCAGTTCATGAATGCCGAGAGTTTGCGTAAGCGATTGTTTACGGTAACAGCGGTGATGGTCTTGTAAGAGGCCCCAGACTCAACCACCTGTTTCAGGGTCTTACCCTCGTACTCGGGGCGTAAACCGAAGTATTGCGGGCAGCGACTCAGACGATCTTTCAACAGTCGGGCTTGCTGGACGTCGAATGCTTTCACGGGCATGTCGCCCATCAGTTCGAACAAATCCCGTAGTGTGCGTTCGACTTCGTGCGTGCTGACCTCACGCCACGTGCCTCCACGTTTTCCTTCTTCTATATAGAGCTTGGATAAGGTGGCGAGGGTAGGACCGTCACTGGGCTGATTCACGGTAGCCGCTGGTGCCTTCCTTGGGGCAGGCTGGATGGTCTGCGTTGGTGCAGCATCCCGCCATTGCGAGCACAGCTCACGGAGCGTCAGGAGGTCTTCTAGGGGGTGTTCATTTAGATGTATGTGAACCTGCTGAGCCAGTGACGCAGCGAGGAACAGGGCACTCTGCCGCTGCCGAATGTTCAGGCTCAGACGTAAAGTGTGACACCTCGGAAAGAGGTGCTTGGGCAGCTTGAGATTAAGGTAGTAGAGCGCCCCGCGTTTAATCAGGTAGGCCATGGGTGTGACACCAAAGTGTGACAGCAAAGTGTGACAGTGCTGGCTACACCCCGAGTTTTTTACTGCTCGTGCAGGGAGTTCGCACGGTAGATATCTAGCAACCTCATAAGCCTGAAACCCTTACCCCGTAAGGCCCGCAACGATCAGCGAGCATGCTGGCATGCCACCTGGTCAGATCCGGAAGGAAGCAGCCACAGCGGGAACATTGTGTGCCGGGGTGTGGCTGGTGGGGTTACCACCTTAACGCCGCGTGAGGTCCTCTCGCGCGCTGTCGGTATCAAGAATATTTCACGTTTCGCTGCCACGGACTTCGTCCAGGGTGGTTTTTTGTCGTTTCCGATTTATGAAGGCAGGCTCACTCTCAAGGTTTACGGTGTTGCCTTTGGCTCGCCACCGATATAGAGACGGATAATGTCGTCAATCTCCCCGGACGTCTTCATCCGCATCAGTGTGCCCAGAATGCGCTGCACGGGCAATTTTGGGTCGTTGCGCACATAACAGCCCAGTTTCAACTCCTGCAGTTCTGCCACGGCTTTTAACTGCTGTTGCGGCAACAGGCGCTGATTGAACCAGTCCAGGCTCCATTGATTGCTGACGGCATAGCGATTGCGTCCGGCCAAAAGCTTGTCCAGCACCAACTGCTGATTGCGCGCGTCGTCACGCTCCAGGCGCTTGGCGTCGAACAGTGGTTGCAGGGTCGGGTAGCTGTAACGTAGTACGGTGCCAATGGGTTGTGCCGACAAGTCCGCCGGGTTTATCGGGGCAGTCGAGGCTTGTCGGGAGACGAGCAGGTCGGGCTGAGTGAAGAGCGGGATGCTCCAGCTGTAATCGCCTGGCTGGTCGGTCAGCCATGTTTGCACAACGTAGCAGCGCACATCGACTTCGCCATGCTCCATGGCGGTTTGTATGCGGCCGCGAGGCAGTACGTGGAATTCGGCAGGCAAGCCGACCTGAGTCGCGAGGCTGAGCATCAGGTCATGCAGGATGCCCTGGGTCGGGCGATCTTGTTCAAACTGCATCATGGGCATGGCCCAGCTATCGGGCACCACGAAACGCAAGGGTGCGTCCGCGGCCATGCCGTCCAGGCTGATTAACAGCATTGCCCCCAGCACCAGCCGCATAAACACCCCGTTAAATGTCCGCAAAGTGAAGCTTAGCCAGAATTGAGGAGCGCACCGGATGCAATTTGTGCCTTGCTCCGCTAGCATTAGCCGCTTCTGCTTCTTTCGTTGCGACGGTTTTCGATGAGTTATCAGGTTCTTGCACGTAAATGGCGTCCGCGCTCGTTCCGCGAAATGGTCGGCCAGACCCATGTGCTCAAGGCTCTGATCAATGCCTTGGACAGCCAGCGGCTGCACCACGCGTACCTGTTTACCGGGACCCGCGGGGTCGGCAAGACTACCATTGCGCGGATCATTGCCAAATGCCTGAACTGTGAGACAGGTATCACTTCCACGCCCTGCGGCGAGTGCTCGGTGTGCCGGGAGATCGATGAGGGGCGCTTTGTCGACCTGATCGAGATCGACGCCGCGAGCCGCACCAAGGTCGAAGACACCCGCGAGTTGCTCGATAACGTGCAATACGCCCCGAGCCGTGGTCGATTCAAGGTCTACCTGATCGACGAAGTGCACATGCTCTCCAGTCATTCGTTCAATGCACTGCTCAAAACGCTCGAAGAGCCGCCACCCTACGTCAAGTTCATTCTGGCCACCACAGATCCGCAGAAACTTCCTGCAACGATTCTCTCGCGTTGCCTGCAGTTCTCCCTGAAGAACATGACGCCGGAGCGTGTGGTCGAGCATCTGACCCACGTCCTCGGGGTCGAGAACGTGCCATTTGAAGACGACGCGCTGTGGTTGCTCGGCCGCGCTGCCGATGGTTCGATGCGCGATGCCATGAGTCTGACCGACCAGGCGATTGCCTTCGGGGAAGGCAAGGTCATGGCCACCGATGTGCGGGCGATGCTCGGGACTCTCGATCACGGTCAGGTCTATGACGTCCTGCATGCGCTGATCGAAGGTGATGCCAAGGCTTTGCTTGAAGCGGTGCGTCACCTGGCTGAACAAGGTCCGGACTGGAATGGCGTGCTGTCGGAAATTCTCAACGTATTGCATCGTGTCGCCATCGCCCAGGCCCTGCCCGAAGGCGTCGACAACGGTCACGGCGACCGCGACCGGGTGCTGGCCCTGGCCCAGGCTCTGCCGGCCGAAGACGTGCAGTTCTACTACCAGATGGGCCTGATCGGTCGTCGCGACCTGCCACTGGCACCGGATCCGCGAGGTGGCTTCGAAATGGTCCTGCTGCGGATGCTGGCCTTCCGCCCGGCAGACACCGCAGATGCCCCGAGACAGCCACTAAAGCCAGTGGGGATCAGCCAGGCCACAGTTGATTCCGCCAAATCCGTGGCTGCCGCGCAGGTGACTGCGCCGGTAGTCGCCGCGGCGGTCGAACCGGTGGCGGCTGCGCCCGTTGAACCAGTGGTGGCAACGGCTGCCGTGCCTGAACCTGCTGCACCTGCACCTGCACCTGCACCTGCACCGGTCGTGGTGCCCGAGCCCGTGGTTGAAGCGGTCGTGGTCGAGGAAGTTATCGACCTGCCGTGGAACGACCCGGTCGAGTCTGCCCCCGTTCAGCAGCCAGCGGTCGAGCCGGTTCTGGAAACCGCGAGCGAGCAGCCCGAGTTGCCGCCTATGCCGTTACCGACGCCGGACAGCGTGGTGCCGGATGCGCCGGAGTGGGCCGCCACGCCAATTCCTGAGCCAACGGTCGCCCAGGTCGACGCCGCCACGCCAGGCATGGATCTGGATGACGAGCCCCCGCTGGACGAAGACTACATCGAGCCGGACATGGATTCGGCCTACAGTTACCTTGACGAGTTGGCCAGCGAGCATGCCGCTGACCCTGCGCCGGAGCCCGAGCCTGAGCCCGCCGCGAGGCCGGCCACAGGCCTGGCCCTGCAATGGCTGGAGCTGTTCCCGAAACTGCCGATTTCCGGCATGACCGGCAGCATTGCCGCCAACTGCACGCTGATCGCGGTGGATGGCGACAATTGGCTGATGCACCTGGACCCGGCCCACAGCGCCTTGTTCAACGCGACCCAGCAGCGCCGTCTTAACGAAGCATTGAACCAGTATCATCAACGCACGCTGACCCTGAGCATCGAGCTGATCAAGCCCGAGCAGGAAACCCCGGCACAGGCGGCTTCGCGCCGGCGCGCCGACCGTCAGCGCGAGGCCGAAGAATCGATCCACGGTGATCCGTTCATCCAGCAAATGATGCAGCAGTTCGGTGCGGTGATCCGTAACGATACTATTGAACCTGTCGACGCCCTGGTCACTCAGGGCTAATAACTGAAAGCGCTCGGCCGATCGGCCGGGCGCTGTTTTGATCCAAGTACTTTTGAGGTGATTCCCATGATGAAAGGTGGCATGGCCGGCCTGATGAAGCAGGCGCAGCAGATGCAGGAAAAAATGGCCAAGATGCAGGAAGAACTGGCCAACGCCGAAGTCACCGGTAAAGCCGGTGGCGATATGGTCACCGTGGTCATGACCGGTCGTCACGACGTCAAGAGCGTGAGCATCGACCCGAGCCTGGTCGAAGGCCTGAGCGAAGACGACAAGGAAATGCTCGAAGCAGTCGTAGCCGCCGCCGTCAACGACGCCGTGCGCAAGATCGAAGCCAACAGCCAGGAAAAAATGGGCAGCATGACCGCCGGCATGCAATTGCCACCGGGCATGAAACTGCCATTCTGATTCGCCTTCAGGCGACAGATGAGATACAAAAAATGCCAGGCATCGCGCCTGGCATTTTTGTTTCCGGCTGTTGGAGGGTTGCGGTGATCCCTGTGGGAGCGGGCTTGCTCGCGAAGAAGTCGCCCCGGTCTTACTCCAGAAACATCGAACGCGATACCCTTACAAAGGTCTGCTCCCTATATCACCGAATCCCATCGATCAAAGGAGACGCCACCATGTCCGACCCCATGACCCTCAATCAACGCATTGTCCTGGCCTCGCGCCCGACAGGTGCGCCGACGCCGGAGAACTTCCGTCTGGAGCGGGTGGCACTGCCGGACCTGACTGACGGTCAGGTGCTGCTCAAGACCGTCTACCTGTCTCTGGATCCCTACATGCGTGGTCGCATGAGTGACGCGCCGTCCTACGCAGCGCCAGTGGAAATCGGCGAAGTGATGACCGGTGGCGCCGTCAGCCGGGTCGAGCGCTCGCTCAATCCCAAGTTCCAGGAAGGTGATCTGGTGGTCGGTGCCACAGGCTGGCAAAGCCATAGCATCAGCGACGGGCGCAGCATCATCCCGGTGCCGTCGGGATTGCCCAGTCCATCGATGGCTTTGGGCGTGCTCGGCATGCCGGGCATGACTGCCTATATGGGCCTGATGGACATCGGTCAGCCCAAGTCCGGCGAGACCCTGGTCGTCGCGGCCGCATCCGGCGCCGTGGGCTCGGTGGTCGGCCAGGTGGCGAAGATCAAGGGCCTGCGCGTGGTTGGCGTCGCCGGGGGGGCGGACAAGTGTCGTTATGTCGTCGAAGAGCTGGGCTTTGATGCCTGTGTCGACCACAAGAGCCCGGACTTTGCCGATGAGCTGGCCAAGGCCTGCGGTAACGGAATCGACATTTACTATGAAAACGTTGGCGGCAAGGTCTTCGATGCGGTGGTGCCGCTGCTCAATGCCAAGGCGCGGATTCCGCTGTGCGGCCTGATTGCTTCCTACAATGCCCATGAAGCACCGAGCGGACCGGACCGTTTGCCCCTGTTGCAGTGCACGCTGCTAACCAAGCGCGTGCGTATCCAGGGTTTTATCGTGTTCGATGACTACGGCGATCGCCAGCCGGAATTCCTCAGCGCCATGGCATCGTGGGTGCGCGATGGCAAGGTGAAGTTCCGCGAGGACGTGGTCGATGGGCTGGAGCAGGCGCCCGAAGCGTTCATTGGCCTGCTGGAAGGGCGCAACTTCGGCAAGCTGGTGGTGCGAGTCTGCCGGGATTGATATTCAACGCGGTAATTTGACGCAAATCAGAGGCGCGGGTATAAACCGCGTCTCGTTGTTTTGTCGGACTTTTTCACCATGAGCTTCAGCCCTTTGATTCGCCAACTGATCGATGCCCTGCGAACGTTGCCGGGGGTGGGTCAGAAAACCGCCCAGCGCATGGCGTTGCAGTTGCTCGAACGTGATCGCAGCGGCGGCTCGCGGCTGGCGCTGGCCCTCAGCCAGGCCATGGAAGGGGTCGGGCACTGTCGCTTGTGCCGCACGCTGACCGAAGACGACCTGTGCCCGCAATGTGCCGACACCCGGCGTGACGACACTTTACTGTGTGTGGTGGAAGGGCCGATGGATGTATATGCGGTGGAGCAGACCGGTTTCCGTGGTCGTTACTTCGTGCTCAAGGGTCACTTGTCACCTCTCGACGGACTGGGGCCGGAGGCAATCGGGATCCCGCAGTTGATGGTGCGCATCGAAGAGGCTGGCACCTTTGCCGAAGTCATTCTCGCGACCAATCCGACGGTGGAAGGCGAGGCTACGGCGCACTACATTGCCCAACTGCTGAGCAGCAAAGGCCTGATCGCTTCGCGTATCGCCCATGGCGTGCCGCTGGGCGGTGAACTGGAGCTGGTGGATGGCGGGACGCTGGCGCATTCGTTTGCCGGGCGTAAGCCGATCACTCTGTAATTGGTGTTGGCCCGGCCGACGCGATCGCTGGCAGGCCAGCTCCCACAGGTTCTTTGGTGTTCGTACTAGCATGAACTGCCAGAGTCACTGTAGGGGCTGGCTTGCTAGCGATGCAGGCGACTCGGTTGCGCTGTTTCACACAAATCCAGTTGAAAACCAAGCAAGCGCTCGGTTAACTTCACTGAACCCTTCAGTGGAGCTCGCCGATGTCTGCCTTGCAGGAATACTTCGACCCCAGCCACCAATTGGTCCGTGACAGCGTCAGACGTTTCGTCGAGCGCGAGATTCTTCCTGACATCGACCAGTGGGAAGAAGCCGAGAGCTTTCCCCGTGATCTCTACCTCAAGGCCGGCGCGGCGGGAATACTCGGCATCGGCTACCCCGAGGTCCTGGGTGGGAGCCATGAAGGCGATCTGTTCGCCAAGATCGCCGCCAGCGAAGAGTTGATGCGCTGTGGCTCTGGCGGCCTGGTGGCGGGGCTCGGTTCGCTGGATATCGGCCTGCCGCCGATACTCAAATGGGCCCGACCTGAAGTTCGCGACCGAGTGGTGCCGCAGGTGCTGGCCGGGGAGAAAATCAGTGCCCTGGCCGTAACCGAACCCGGTGGTGGCTCCGACGTCGCCAATCTGCAAACCCGCGCCGTGCGTGACGGCGATTGCTACCGCGTCAGTGGCAGCAAAACCTTTATCACCAGCGGCGTGCGCGCCGACTTCTACACAGTCGCCGTGCGCACTGGTGCAGCGGGTTTTGGCGGCATCAGCCTGTTACTGATCGAGAAGGGTACGCCAGGTTTCACTGTGGGCCGCCAGTTGAAGAAAATGGGCTGGTGGGCGTCGGACACCGCTGAGCTGTTCTTCGACGATTGCAGGGTGCCAGCAGGCAATTTGATCGGCGGTGAGAACATGGGCTTCGCCTGCATCATGGGTAACTTCCAGAGCGAGCGACTGGCCTTGGCGCTGATGGCCAACATGACCGCGCAGCTTGCGTTGGAGGAAAGCCTGAAATGGGCGCGTCAACGCGAAGCCTTTGGCAAACCGATTGGCAAGTTCCAGGTGATCAAGCATCGCCTCGCCGAGATGGCTACGGCCCTGGAAGTGTCCCGGGAGTTCACCTATCGCCAGGCGGCGAAAATGGCGGTGGGGCAGAGTGTCATCAAGGAAATATCCATGGCCAAGAATTTTGCCACGGACACGGCGGACCGGATCGTTACCGATGCGGTGCAGATCCTCGGTGGTTCAGGGTATATGCGCGAGAGTCTGGTGGAGCGGCTGTATCGGGATAACCGGATCCTGTCGATTGGCGGCGGGACGCGGGAAGTGATGAACGAGATCATCAGCAAGCAGATGGGGCTTTGATTGATCTTGTAGGTGTGGTGTCTGTACTGCCCTCTTCGCGAGCAAGCCCGCTCCCACAGGGGCTTGGTCGTTCACACTTCTGATGTACACCAGAGAACCTGTGGGAGCGGGCTTGCTCGCGAAGAGGGCAGTCCAGGCGCCGCTTACTTATCGCTCAACGCAAACTGCGTCAGGCAGAAAGTCGGGATGCCCATGTCTTCCAGGCGCTGCGACCCGCCCAGCTCCGGCAGATCGATAATCGCCGCTGCCTCGTGCACCCGTGCGCCCATGCGACGGATCAGGTTTGCCGCCGCAATCAGGGTGCCACCGGTGGCGATCAGGTCATCGAACATCACCACCGAGTCGCCTTCACAGAGGCTGTCGGCGTGCACTTCAAGGAACGCTTCGCCGTACTCGGTGGCATAGCCCTCGGCGAGTACGTCGGCCGGCAGCTTTCCTTGCTTGCGGAACAGCACCAACGGCTTGTTCAGCTGATAAGCCAGCACCGAGCCGATCAGGAAGCCACGGGCATCCATGGCGCCGATGTGGGTGAAGTCGGCCTCGACGTAACGGTGGGCGAAACTGTCCATCACCAGGCGCAGGGCCGTTGGCGACTGGAACAGCGGGGTAATGTCGCGGAAGATCACGCCTGGTTTCGGAAAGTCGATGACCGGGCGGATAAGGGATTTGATGTCGAAAGAGTCGAAGACCATTATCGAAGAGTCCTGGCAGGGCTGCAAACGGCGCAGTATAACGGCGGCTGAACCGTTTCGCTCAGCCGCAATGATTTGTATCAGCTATCCACCGAGCCACCGGCCAGGGCGCAGAGCTCGATAGGATCAAGGATGCGGATCTCCTTGCCTTCGGCGGCGATCAATTCGTTCTGCTGGAAGCGCGTAAAGACGCGGGAAACGGTCTCCACGGCCAGGCCCAGGTAGTTGCCGATTTCGTTGCGCGACATACTCAGGCGGAACTGATTGGCAGAAAAACCCCGGGCACGAAAGCGCGCCGAGAGATTAACGAGGAAAGTGGCGATGCGCTCGTCGGCGGTCTTTTTCGACAGCAGCAGCATCATCTGCTGGTCGTCACGGATCTCGCGGCTCATCACACGCATCAATTGGCGACGCAGTTGTGGCAGTTGCATGGCCAGTTCATCGAGGCGTTCGAACGGAATTTCACAGACCGAGGTCGTCTCCAGGGCTTGTGCCGATACCGGGTGCTTTTCGGTGTCCATGCCTGACAGGCCGACCAATTCGCTTGGCAGATGGAAACCGGTGAGCTGTTCTTCGCCGGAATCACTGAGGCTGAACGTTTTCAGGGCGCCGGAGCGTACCGCGTAGACGGAATCAAAGGTATCGCCCTGGCGGAACAGAAACTCGCCCTTTTTCAGCGGGCGGCCCCGTTTGACAATGTCGTCCAGCGCATCCATGTCTTCCAGATTCAGCGAAAGTGGCAGGCAGAGAGGCGCGAGGCTGCAGTCCTTGCAGTGTGCCTGAGTGTGGGTGCGCAGTTTGACTGGCTCGGACATTTCTTCAATCCTTGTGGGAAATCACACATTAGGTGTAAGGGTAACCCACCCAAGGACATTGAGGCCAGCCTGTGGCGGTTTTGTCACGCCAGTCTAGATGACTCGTGAAAACCGCTGATAGCCGTGTTGTGCAAGGTATGCGTCGAAGACCATACACACTGAGCGCACCAACAGTCGCCCGGCAGGCAATACTGTGATTCGGTCGCTATCGAGTTCGATCAGCCCGTCGTTGGCCATGTCCTGCAGTTGCGGCCAGAGCTCGCCGAAGTAGCCTTGAAAATCGATGTTGAACACCTGCTCGATCTCGCTGAATTCCAGGCTGAATTGGCAGATCAATTGCTGGATGACCGCGCGCCGCAGGCGATCGTCGGCGTCGCACAGCAGGCCGCGGCTGGTTGCCAGTTGCGATGAAGCGAGTGCGTTCTGGTACTCGCTCAGGTCGCTGCTGTTCTGGCAGTAAAGGTCGCCGATCTGACTGATGGCCGATACGCCCAGGCCGATCAAGTCGCAATGACCATGGGTGGTGTAACCCTGGAAGTTGCGTTGCAGGGTTGACTCCTCCTGGGCGATCGCCAGTTCATCGTCGGGCAGGGCGAAGTGGTCCATGCCGATGTAGCGGTAACCGGCAGCGGTCAGCTGTTCGATGGTGCGTTGCAGGATCTCCAGTTTCTGTGTCGGGCTTGGCAGTTCGGCGACGTTGATCCGTCGTTGTGGCATGAAGCGCTCCGGCAGGTGCGCGTAATTGAATACCGACAGGCGATCCGGTTGCAGGCTGATGACTTCTTCGACGGTGCGGGCGAAATTCTCCGGCGTCTGTTTCGGCAGGCCGTAGATCAGGTCAATGTTGATCGAGCGAAACTGCAGGGTGCGGGCTGCGTCGATCACCGCACGGGTTTCTTCCAGGCTTTGCATGCGATTGACCGCGCGCTGTACGGCGGGGTCAAGGTCTTGCAGGCCGATACTGACCCGATTGAAGCCCAACTCGCGCAGCAGGCCCATGGTCGACCAATCGGCCTCGCGAGGGTCGATTTCGATGCCGTAGTCGCCAGAGTCGTCATCGAGCAGGTTGAAGTGTTTGCGCAGATGCGTCATCAGCTGGCGCAGTTCGTCGTGGCTGAGAAAGGTCGGAGTGCCACCGCCGAAATGCAGTTGCTCGACTTTTTGCGTGGGGTCCAGATGGCGGGCGATCAGCTGGATTTCCTGCTCCAGGCGCTGCAAATAGGGGGCCGCACGGCCGCGGTCCTTGGTGATGACTTTGTTGCAGCCGCAGTAGTAGCAGATGTTCGCGCAAAACGGCACGTGTACGTACAGCGACAGAGGTCGCTGGGCCTTGCGGCTCTCACGCAGCGCATGGAACAGGTCGAAGCTGCCCACCTGAGGGTTGAATTGCATGGCGGTCGGGTAGGAGGTGTAGCGCGGTCCCGCAAGGTCATAGCGGTGGATCAGATCGGTGTCCCAACGAATGGCGTCGAGCATCATGCGGGCGTTCCCCCCGGGTGGACTGGCATTTTTCGGCTAGTCTAGTGGGCGGAGCGGTTGGGCATCTTGACTTGCATCAAAGTCTAAACGTCAAAAGATCTTGCCCTTTAATGCCCCATCAACCAATGCTGATGCGGCCCCGGCAAGGTCCAGATACCGAACAGCATCACCAACAACCCGCCGGCCATGCGCACGCTGCGTTTGCGCAACAGCGCCGTGACGCGTTCGGCGGCCAGGCCGGTGGCGAGCAACACCGGCCAGGTACCCAGCCCGAAGGCGAGCATCAACAATGCGCTGTCCAGGGCATTGCCCTGGCTGGCTGACCACAGCAATGTGCTGTAAACCAGGCCGCAAGGCAGCCAGCCCCAGAGAGCGCCCAGCAATAACGCACGGGGTACGCTCGACACCGGCAGCAGTTTGTTCGCCACGGGCTGGATATGTCGCCACAGGCCGCGACCGAGGCTTTCGATGCGGGTCAGGCCGCTCCACCAGCCGGCCAGGTACAGGCCCATGGCGATCAGCAGCAGGCCGGCGAGCACGCGCATTATCAACGCCGCCGGGCTGTTGGCCACCGCCCAGCCGGCCAGGCCGATGAGCAATCCGGCGCAGGCATAACTGAGGATTCGCCCCAGGTTGTAGGCCAGCAACAGGCGAAAGCGGCGGCTGCGCTGTTCCTTGGGAATCGCCAGGGTCAACGCGCCCATCAGGCCGCCACACATACCCAGGCAATGCCCGCCGCCGAGCAGGCCGAGAATTACCGCAGACACCAGCAGTGGCGCCAGTTCAAGCATGGGGTGGCGCCTTGTCGTCCGGTTTGGCCGGATGGCCGCTGGCCTCGTCGACGGCAGCGGTGTGCTTCGGGTCCTGATCGTCGAAGAGGATGCTGTGGGCCGGGCCGTCAAGGTCGTCGTACTGGCCGCTGTCCACCGCCCAGAAGAAAATGTAGACGGCGATGGCTACGAGCAGCAGGGCGGCCGGGATCATCACGTAGAGAGCTGGCATCTGGACTCCATGCTCGCGCGGCTCAGGCCGGCAGCGGGCGGGTTTCTGGCGTGGCGTGGGCATCCGGCGCGCCGGGCAGGCGGGTGAGGCGCAGGGCGTTCAACACCACGGTCAACGAACTGATGGACATGCCGACAGCAGCCCACACCGGGGTGATCCAGCCGAGCGCGGCGAACGGCAACATGAGGCCATTGTACAGCGCAGCCCACAGCAGGTTCTCGATAATCACCCGACGGGTGCGGCGCGCCAGGCTGAAGGCCTGCACCAGTGCGTCGAGTCGATTGGACAGCAACACGGCGTCGGCGCTGGTTTTCGCCAGGTCGGTGGCCGAACCCATGGCGACGCTGATGTCGGCGGCGGCCAGTACTGGCACATCGTTGACTCCGTCCCCCAGCATCAGCACTTTGCGACCTTCTTTATGCAGTTGTTGCAGGACCTGCAGCTTATCGTCAGGGCGCAAGCCGCCCTGTGCTTCATCGATGCCCAGTTGCGCGGCGACACTGGCGACCATCGGCGAGCTGTCGCCGGACAGCAACAGCGTCCGCCAGCCTCGGGCCTTGCAAGCCGCCAGCAGCGCCGGTGCATCAGCGCGCAAGCGGTCGTCGAGCACCAGCCAGGCCAGCGGCCCCTGACTGTCGCCGAGCAGCAGCCATTGCCCGGGTTCATCAGGCATAACGGGTATTTCGGCGCCACTGAGCTGGCAGACAAAACCGGGCTGGCCAATACGCAGGCGTTGCAAGCCGACCACCCCTTCCAGGCCAAGGCCCGGGGTGCTGTGAACCTCGTCGGCGGCCTGAGGCGCGCGTCCGAAGGCTCGGGCGATCGGGTGTTCGGAGCGGTTTTCCAGGGCGGCGGCGAGGCTCAGGCATTGATCGCTGTCCAGCGCACCGAGAGGGCGAATCGAACGTAATGCCAGGCGACCTTCGGTGAGGGTGCCGGTCTTGTCGAAAATCACCGTGTCGATCTGGTTCAAGCCTTCCAGCACATGGCCGCGGGTCAGCAGCAGGCCGAGTTTGTGCAGGGTGCCGGTCGCTGCAGTCAGGGCGGTCGGAGTGGCCAGGGACAAGGCACAGGGGCAGGTCGCCACGAGCATCGCCAGCACTATCCAGAAGGCCCGGGACGGGTCGAGCTGCCACCACAGCAGGCCGATGGCGGCGGCAGCGACCAACGACAGCAACAGGAACCATTGCGCGGCGCGATCGGCAATTTCCGCCAGGCGTGGTTTTTCGGCCTGTGCGCGATCGAGCAGGCGCACGATCGCCGAGAGGCGGGTGTCCTGGCCGAGGGCCTGGACCTCGACCGTCAGTGCGCCTTCGACATTGAGGGTGCCAGCGGTAACGGCATCGCCGAGGGTTCGCGGTTGCGGCAGGTATTCGCCCGTCAGCAGCGATTCGTCGACGCTTGACTGGCCGTCGAGGATCTTGCCGTCAGCGGGAAGAATGGCGCCCGGATGGACCAGCACCTGGTCACCTACGCGCAGTTCGCTGAGCAGAATGCGTTCGCTCTGGCCATCGGGCGCCAGGCGCAGGCACGAGGCGGGCAACAGATTGACCAACTGCGCGGTGGCGGCGGCCGTGCGTTCCCGGGCCCGGCGCTCCAGATAGCGCCCGGCGAGCAGGAACAGGGCAAACATGCCGACGGCGTCGAAATACAGTTCGCCGACCCCGGTGATCGAGGTCCAGATCCCGGCGATGTAGGCGCTGCCGATGGCCAGCGACACCGAGACATCCATGGTCAGGTGGCGGGTACGCAGATCACGCATGGCGCCTTTGAAGAAGGGGGCGCAACTGTAGAAAACGATCGGGGTGGTGAGAAACAGTGCGACCCAGCGCAGGATGGTGTGCAGTTCCGGGCTGAGGTCGATGTTGAATTCCGGCCAGGTCGCCATGGTCGCCATCATCGCCTGGAACCACAGCAACCCGGCAACGCCGAGTTGACGCAGGGCCAGGCGGTTTTCCCTGGCCAGTTGTTCGCTGGCGCGGTCGGCCTGGTAGGGGTGTGCGGCGTAACCGATGTGACGCAGTTCGCTGAGCACCTGGCTCAGGGGCAATTGCGCGTCGGCCCAGCGCACATGCAGGCGATGGTTGGACAGGTTCAGGCGCGCCTCGGCCACCGCCGGCAGGGCGCGCAAGTGTTTTTCGATCAACCAGCCACAGGCGGCGCAACTGATGCCTTCCATCAGCAGCGTGGTTTCGGCCAGTTCGCCTTCGTGGCGGACAAAGGGTTGCTGCACGTCGGCGCGGTCGTACAGCGCCAGTTCGTCCACCAGTTGCACCGGTAACGCTTCGGGATTGGCCGAGGCTTCGCTGCGATGCTGGTAATAGCTTTCCAGCCCACCGGCGACAATGGCTTGGGCCACGGCCTGGCATCCCGGGCAGCAGAATTCGCGGGTGTCCCCGAGCACGACGGCGGTGAAGCGGCTGCCGGACGGGACGGGCAGGGCGCAGTGGTAGCAGGGGAGTGGGGTGGTCATGGGGTTTTCATTAATGCCGCAGGATCTCTGTCGTCAAGTAAGGCCTCTTCGTCGGAACGCCGCCCGGACCAAGCCCGCTCCCACAGGGATCATGGGCGTATGCAAAATCTTTGCACGACATTGATCAACTGTGGGAGCGGGCTTGCTCGCGATGCGCGAAGCGCGGCTTTATTTCTTCAGGTCTTCCGCGCCCTGCAACGGCTCGTCGCCCAGCAACAGATCCTTGTCATGGCTGACCAGCTCTTCTTCGAACATGCGCCAGATGTGGTCGTCCTGGGTGCCGAGCAATTCGACAAAACGTCGACCTTCGATCTTGTCGCTCAGTTGCCCAATGTAGCGGCCCTGCTCGCTGTCGCTGCGGGCCAGGGTGATCTTGCGATCCTTCTCCGGCTGGGTCGGCGAAATCAGGTTCAGTTCCAGGGTCTTGGGCTGGCTGATGCCGCTCAGGCGCAAATCCACTTCGCCGGTGACGTCATCCAGGTGAATGCTGGCGCGCATCTGCAGGGTCTGGGCCAGCAGTTCGCGGTCCAGGGAGCGGTTGATGCCTTTGCCTGCCTCGTAATAGTTGTCGTTGACCAGGTTGTCCGGATTTTTCACCGCAATGGTCACCATGGACAAGGTCAGGGCCACCGAGCAGGCCAGGATCCCGATGATGATCCACGGCCAGAGGTGCTTGTACCAGGGGCTTGCGGCGTTTGCTGCGGGCATGATCAATTCTCTCAACGATTTTGTGGGCCGATGAACCGGCTCTTGGCTTCAACTTGAACACTGTCGTCATCGGCATCCTTGAGGATGAATTTCACCTCGTTGGTGCTCGACGGCAGTTTTTCCGGCGCGACGGACAGCTCCGCCGGCTGGCTGACGATCTCGCCGGCCGCGACCTTGATCTCGCGTCGACCCTGCAGCCTGAGATCCGGCAGGCCGGTGGCTTCCAGCACGTACCTGTGATCGCGCTGGTCCTTGTTCATGATTTTCAGGCTGTAGACGTTTTCGATCCGGCCTTCGGCGTTCTCGCGATACAACACGCGGTCCTTGCTGACGTCGAAACCCACCAGCGAACGCATGAGGAACGCGGTCACCAGCAAGCTGATCATCGCCAGCAGCACCAGGGCATAACCGATCAGGCGCGGGCGCAGTTTATGGGTTTTCTGTCCGGACAGGTTGTGCTCCGTGGTGTAGCTGATCAGCCCGCGCGGGTAGTCCATCTTGTCCATGATGGCGTCGCAGGCATCGATGCAGGCGGCACAGCCGATGCATTCGATTTGCAGGCCATCGCGGATATCGATGCCGGTCGGGCAGACCTGGACGCACATGGTGCAGTCGATGCAATCACCCAGGCCCTGGGCCTTGTAGTCGACGCCTTTCTTGCGCGGCCCACGGCCTTCGCCACGGCGCGGATCGTAGGAAACGATCAGGGTGTCCTTGTCGAACATCACGCTCTGGAAGCGTGCGTACGGACACATGTAGATGCACACTTGTTCGCGCAGCCAGCCGGCATTGCCGTAGGTGGCGAGGGTGAAGAACCCGACCCAGAAATACGACCAGCCATCGGCCTGGCCGGTGAAGAAGTCGATCACCAGTTCACGGATCGGCGAGAAGTAACCGACGAAGGTCATGCCGGTGACGAAGCCGATCAGCAACCAAAGACTGTGTTTGCTGAACTTGCGCAGGAATTTGTTGGCACTCATCGGCGCCTTGTCGAGCTTGATGCGCTGGTTGCGGTCGCCTTCGGTGACCTTTTCGCACCACATGAAAATCCATGTCCATACGCTTTGCGGGCAGGTATAGCCGCACCAGACCCGTCCGGCGTAGACGGTGATGAAGAACAGGCCGAAGGCGGCGATGATCAACATGCCGGACAGAAGTATGAAGTCCTGGGGCCAGAAGGTGGCGCCGAAAATGAAGAACTTGCGTTCCGGTACGTTCCACCAGACGGCCTGGTGTCCGCCCCAATTGATCCATACCGTACCGAAATACAGCAGGAACAGCGCGGCACCGCCAGCCATCCGCAGGTTGCGGAACAGCCCCGTGAAGGCGCGGGTGTAGATTTTTTCTCGAGAGGCGTAAAGGTCGACGCTGTTGTTGGCGTTCCTGGTGGGTGGCGTGACGTCGTGTACCGGAATCTGGTTGCTCATCATTGCATCCCACGGCAGTGGAAAAATGCCTCGGTCGATACGTGCCGACCGCGGTCAAAAAGGGGTATTGCAGTGGCGCAATGATACGCCTGTCGCTCTAGCCTGCGGGTGCGACCTTTGGTCGCGTTGGGGAAAAAACCTGGATGGTGTAGCAAATGTAACAAATCATGATGCAGGTCAATTGACTATAGACGATTGATCTTGCGCCCAAATGGCCTGGCCTTGCCAGGGATTGCAGTACGTGGGTACTGCAATCCGGATGCGCGCGACTCAATCTCCAGGGTTGGAGATGCTCAAGGCAGGCGACCGCCGCCCAGGGAGTCTATTCCACCTGTGTGGTTCCCGCCCTGGCTGGGAGCGCTGTTAGCCCTGTCGATAATGGACCTGGGTTTGCGCGTTGGAGTCGTGGATTTGTCAGCTTGCGCGCAAGGTGGGTTTTCGGTTTCAGTTTGCTGTTCGATATGATCGGATTCGATATCGGTAATGTTTTGCTCGGACATGGTCAAACTTCCTTGTTCAGTTGAATGAGTTTTGGGTCGTAAATTTGGTATGGATTTTTCAGTGACCCATCTTTTAAGTTAGCTTCTACTGTTGATTTCGTCGAATAAGGATTGATTTCAATTTGTAAGTTGTAATAGGCCGTTCATATCGTAATTTGTGCTTATTATTTTGGGCGTCGATGGGTTGGTCGCTGCTGGGTTTTTGCGTTAGTTTTATTACCCTGAGTGCACGTTATTCCAGATGGTCTGGCACCGTAATGGGTAGTTATTTGCTGGTTTGAATGGAAATGGATTTCTATGTGGTCAAATAAAAAAACCAGCCTGCTGCTGGGGGTGCTGCTCTGGATCGTGCCGTTCCTGTCGCACTCTGCGCAAAAGAATGATTCCCCACTGCACATGGTCTTTTCCTCCAACCCGCAATACCCTCGGACCGAGGCCACTGAGAGCGGGCGGGTCGAATCCGACTCGGAGAGAGAAAAGCGCTCAAAGTTTCTGATCGAAGCCCAGTATTCGGATATCGCCGACTTCAGGAGGAATTCTGGTGGCCCTGACCAAGTGCCAGTCATGATCAATGGCGACCTTACAATGTACGGTCGTGGCTGGCAGCGTTCGGTGGTAATGCCGATTCTGCAGGAGAAACTGGAGGGCGTTTATGACTATGGGTTGGGTAAGCGCGACTATGAAAAGAATTTGGCTAATTGCTTTTTGAATAGTTGCGCCGCAACCAGTATCGAGCATTTCAAAGGGCGGTACTGGGGCAAAGTAGACAGCATGGACTTTGGTGTGCGTGTGTCAGGTCGTACCGATGTTTATTACGGCAGTCTGGCGTACTCCAGGACCATAGGTGACGTGCATCTGGTGCAGTTGAATAATGAGCCGACTTACAGCGTGACGTTTTTTTCCGGGACACCTTTGATCAGTCCGTTGGAAGTGCGGATCACAGACGCGCTTGACTGGCTGGAAAGGGACCTGCGAAAAGCCCGGCAACAAGGCCGGATCATCATTCTGAATATGCACAAGGTGCGGGGCTGGATGGGCAGTGAGCAGCAGATCGAACGGTTCAGAACCATGATCCAGGCTTACAAGGTGACAGCGGTGTTTGCCGGACACTACCACTGGCACTCGGGACGGTACTGGAATGCGTCCGACCGGTTCGGCAATGTGCCGGTGTTTCTCAGCGGTTCGGCAATCCGGCAGACATATCTGATCGCATCCATTTCCGCGGACAGGCAAGCACTGACGGTCAATCGTGTCGAGGGCAATTACTGGCCGGGTCGCCAGCTTGAGGCGGTCGTCGAGGTTCAGTATTAGCGTTGTTTGCTGCACAAAAAAACGGCCCCGTCAGTGACTGACGGGGCCGTTTTTTATTGCTTCAAGCGTTTGCCTTACTGGGCATCTTCCGCCGGAGCCTTCTCACCATGAGACAAGCTGTAGACGTAAGCGGCCAGCAGGTGAACCTTGTCGTTACCTTGCATTTGCTCTTGCGCAGGCATCTGGCCCTGACGGCCGTAACGGATGGTCTGTTGCAGTTGCGCGAAGCTCGAGCCATAGATGAACGCACCCGGGTGGGTCAGGTCAGGCGCGCCCATCGCTGGGGTGCCTTTGCCTTGCGGACCGTGGCAAGCCACGCAGTTGGCGGCGAACAGTTTCTGTCCGGCAACCGGATCAGCCTTGGCGTCTTCCGGCAGCTTGCGGCCATCGAGGTTGGTCACGACAAAAGCCGCGACGTCGGCAACGCCTTGCTCGCCGATCACTTCAGCCCACGCCGGCATGACGGCATGACGGCCGCCCATGATGCTGGTCTTGATGACTTCCGGTTCGCCACCCCAGCGCCAGTCGGCGTCGGTCAGGTTAGGGAAGCCGTAAGCGCCCTTGGCGTCGGAGCCGTGGCAAACCGAGCAGTTGGAGGCGAACAGGCGGCCACCCATCTTCAGGGCTTGGGGGTCCTTGGCGACTTCTTCGATCGGCATGGAAGCGAACTTGGCGAAGATAGGACCGAACTTGGCGTCCGATTTGGCCATTTCCTTTTCCCACTCGTGAACGCCGGTCCAGCCGGTCTGGCCGTTGGCGAACGCGGTCTGCTTTTCGTTATCCAGGTAGTTGTAACCTGGCAGCAGGCCTTTCCAGTTGCCCAGGCCCGGGTACAGCGCCAGGTAGCCCAGGGCGAAAATGATGGTGCCCACGAACAGCATGAACCACCATTTCGGCAGCGGGTTGTCGTACTCCTCGATCCCGTCGAAGGAGTGCCCAACCGTCTCGTCCGTCTGCTCGTTGCGCTGGCCCTTGCGGGTCGACAGCAACAGCCAGGTCAGGGCGAAGATCGTACCGAGACTGAGGACTGTGACGTACAGACTCCAGAATGTAGTCATTCTTTGTTACTCCTAGAAGCTTGCTCGACGTGCTTGATGGCTTCGGGATCATCCGCGAAAGGCAGCAAGGTCGCGTCTTCAAACTCCGACTTGCGCTTGGGGCTGAACACCCACAGTGCCAGTCCAATGAAGGCCACCATTACAACAACGGTGCCCAGGCCACGAATCATCCCGATATCCATTTAGATCACCGTTTGCTTTTGATGATGGTGCCCAGGCCTTGCAGATAGGCCACCAGCGCGTCCATTTCGGTTTTGCCCTTCACGGCGTCTTTTGCACCGGCGATGTCTTCGTCGGTGTAAGGGACGCCGAGCGTGCGCAAGACTTCCATTTTCTTCGCGGTGTCCTTGCCGTCGAGCTTGTTTTCCACGAGGAACGGGTAGGCCGGCATTTTCGACTCAGGCACGACGTTGCGCGGGTTGTACAAGTGCGCACGCTGCCAGTCATCGGAGTAACGACCGCCGACACGGGCCAGGTCTGGACCGGTACGTTTGGAGCCCCACAGGAACGGGTGGTCCCAGACGCTTTCACCGGCAACGGAGTAGTGGCCATAGCGTTCGGTTTCAGCACGGAACGGACGGATCATCTGCGAGTGGCAGCCGACACAACCGTTAGCGATGTAAACGTCCCGGCCTTCCAGTTCAAGGGCGGAGCGGGGCTTCATGCCCTCGACCGGCTTGTTGGTGACATCCTGGAAAAACAGCGGAACGATCTGGGTCAGGCCGCCGATGCTGACGGCGATGACCATGAAGAAGGCCAGCAGGCCAATGTTCTTCTCGACTGCTTCATGCTTCATCAGTGAGCTCCAACTACGGCAATCTGTTCGGCGGCTTCGGCTTCTGCCGGGTTCGAGGCACGTACGGTACGGAATACGTTGTAAGCCATGAACAGCATGCCGGCAGCAAAGAACGCACCGCCCAGGGCGCGGACGATGAAGCCCGGGTGGCTGGCTTGCAGCGCTTCGACGAACGAGTAGGTGAGGGTGCCGTCATCGTTGATTGCACGCCACATCAGGCCCTGGGTGATGCCGTTGACCCACATCGAAGCGATGTAGAGCACGGTACCGATGGTCGCGAGCCAGAAGTGGGTGTTGATCAGGCCAGTGCTGTGCATCTGCGCACGACCGAACAGTTTCGGGATCATGTGGTAGACCGCGCCGATCGAGATCATTGCCACCCAGCCCAAGGCACCGGCGTGTACATGGCCGATGGTCCAGTCGGTGTAGTGCGACAGGGAGTTCACGGTCTTGATCGCCATCATCGGACCTTCGAAGGTCGACATGCCGTAGAACGCCAGGGACACCACCAGGAAGCGCAGGATCGGGTCGGTGCGCAGCTTATGCCAGGCACCCGACAGGGTCATCATGCCGTTGATCATGCCGCCCCAGCTTGGCGCCAGCAGGATGATCGACATTGCCATGCCCAGGGACTGAGCCCAGTCCGGCAAAGCGGTGTAGTGCAAGTGGTGGGGACCGGCCCAGATGTACAGGGTGATCAGTGCCCAGAAGTGCACGATCGACAGGCGATAGGAGTAGATCGGACGCTCGGCCTGTTTCGGCACGAAGTAGTACATCATCCCCAGGAAGCCGGTGGTCAGGAAGAAGCCCACGGCGTTGTGGCCGTACCACCACTGGATCATCGCGTCAGTCGCACCGGCGTAGGCCGAGTAGGACTTGAACAGGCTGACCGGCAGCGACATGTGGTTGACGATGTGCAGCATCGCCGTCACCAGGATGAAGGCACCGTAGAACCAGTTACCGACATAGATGTGCTTGGTCTTGCGCTTGACGATGGTGCCGAAGAACACCACAGCGTAGGTGACCCAGACAATGGCCAGCAGAATAGCCAGGGGCCATTCCAGTTCGGCGTATTCCTTGCTGGTGGTCAAACCCAAAGGCAAGGTAATGCCGGCACCGACGATCACCGCTTGCCATCCCCAGAAGGTGAAGGCCGCGAGGCTGTCGGAAATCAGTCGCGTCTGGCAGGTTCGCTGGACGACGTAATAAGAGGTGGCAAACAGTGCACATCCACCGAAGGCGAAAATCACCAGGTTGGTGTGCAACGGGCGCAGGCGTCCAAAGCTCGTCCATGGCAGACCGAAGTTCAACTCCGGCCAGACCAGTTGCGAGGCGATGAAGACACCGAGCCCCATGCCAAGGATCCCCCAGACCACCGTCATGATGGCGAACTGGCGGACTACCTTATAGTTATAAGCAGTCGGACTGATTGCTGTGCTCATTCTAAGGTTCCACGGTTTGGGTGTTTTATTAGGATTAAAAATCGGCCGCAAGTATGGAGAAAGCAGGGGGTCATTGCAACGCGCCATGACCTTGGTCAATGCTTTCAAATGCTGATTCTGCGGCCTTTCCATGCGCCGCGTAAGGACAAAATAGCCCAAGGGCAAAATGTCCCGGTGCAATCAAAAGGCGAGGGGTTCAGGTCGGATGTAACGGGGTGTGTTCAAACGCAACGATCGAGCGACCAAAGGCAATTGGCGCGACAGCCGGTTTTACCGGCCTTTGCGGCCTGTCCTCGGACGAAATCGTCGAACACATCAGTCAAGGTCGACCTGGACCCGCTGCTTGCCGGTCCGCATCGGGCAAGCTTAGACCCGAATCCGGGGAACCGAAAGGAAGACGCTGGGAGGGTGCGACAAAAAGAAGCAGCTTTGCCGTAACGGCGAGCCGCAAGCTACAAGCTCCAGGTTAGAGCCCGTAGTTGCGGCTTTGCTTTGCCTTTACTTGCTGCTGGTAGCTTGAAGCTTTTCGCTCAACTGCTCATCACTTCTCGAAAGGCTATACACGTAGGCTGCAAGCAGTTGCACCTTATCGTTGCCGAGCAATTCGTTCTGCGCCGGCATATGGCCCTGGCGACCATGGCGGATGGTTTGTTGCAGCTGCGCCAGGCTCGTACCGTAGATAAACCCGGCCGGGTGCGTCAGGTTTGGTGCGCCCATGGCTTCGGTGCCCTGGCCGTTTGCCCCGTGGCAAGCCACGCAGGTGCTGTTGAACGCCTGCTGTCCGGCTTGCAGATCCGCTGTGCTGTCGGCCGGCAGTGGCAGGCCGGCCAGATCATGACGGACATAGGCGGCGACGTTCTTCACGCCCTCTTCGCCGAGGATTTCACCCCAGGCCGGCATCGCCGCCACCCGGCCACCCATGATGGTGGTCTTGATAGTTTCCGCGGTGCCGCCCCAGCGCCAGTCGCTGTCCGCCAGGTTGGGAAAGCCGAAGGCACCCTTGGCATCGGAGCCGTGGCACACCGAGCAGTTGGACGCAAACAGGCGACTGCCCATTTTCAGTGCTTGTGGGTCCTTCGCTACTTCTTCCACGGGCATGGCGGCGAATTTGGCGAAGATCGGTCCGAACCTGGCGTCAGCCTTGTCCATCTCCTTTTCCCATTCATGCACGCCGGTCCAGCCGTTTTCGTAGCCGGGCAGGATGCCTTTCCAGTTACCCAGTCCCGGATAGAGGATCAGGTAGCCGACGGCAAACACCAGGGTGGCGACGAACAGCATGAACCACCATTTTGGCAACGGGTTGTCGTACTCCTCGATGCCATCGAAGCTATGGCCCATGGTCTGGTCGACGCTGCCCTTGGTTTCGCTCTTGCGGGTGGCGATCAACAGCCAGGTCAGGCCGATCAGGCTGCCGATGGTCAGTACGCAGATCCAGATACTCCAGAAGGTGGTCATGGCCGGGTACTCCTTGTTGCGCGATCGTGGGTGATGTCGGGTTGTGGCTCATCGGCGAATGGCAGCAGGCGCGCTTCGGCGAACTGCGGATTGCGCTTGCTGTTGAACACCCACAGCGTCAGGCCGACGAAGGCCACGAACACCACGACCGTACCCAGGCCGCGGATCATTCCAATGCTTAACTCAAAGAACATGGCTCACCTCTTGCTCTTGATCGCAGTGCCGAGCACTTGCAGGTAGGCGACCAACGCGTCCATTTCCGACTTGCCCTTGAGCGACTCGGCCGCACCGGCAATGTCCTCGTCGGTGTACGGCACGCCGAGGGTGCGCATGGTTTTGAGCTTGGCTGCGGTCTGACTGCTGTCGACCGGATTGGCCACCAGCCACGGATAGGCCGGCATCTTCGATTCCGGCACCACGTTGCGCGGGTTGTACAAGTGCGCACGGTGCCAGTCATCCGAGTAGCGAGCGCCGACCCGGGCCAGGTCCGGACCGGTACGTTTGGAACCCCACAGGAACGGGTGATCCCACACGCTTTCACCGGCCACTGAGTAATGCCCGTAGCGTTCGGTCTCGGCGCGGAACGGCCGGATCATCTGCGAGTGGCAACCGACGCAGCCTTCGCGGATGTAGATGTCACGCCCTTCCAGTTGCAGCGCGGTATAGGGCTTCATGCCTTCCACCGGTTTATTGGTCACGTCCTGGAAGAACAGCGGGACGATCTGGGTCAGGCCGCCGATGCTCACGGCCAGGATCATCATCAGCAGCATCAGGCCGATGTTTTTCTCGATTGTTTCGTGTTTCATGGCGGACTCCTCAGGCCATCTGCGCGGCAGCGGCGACGTCGGCAGGCTGGGAGGCCCGCACGGTGCGCCAGGTGTTGTAGGCCATCAGGAACATGCCGCTGAGGAAGATCGCGCCGCCCACCAGCCGCACGACGAAGCCTGGGTGGCTGGCCACCAGGGTTTCGACGAAGGAGTAGGTCAGCGTGCCGTCCTCGTTCACCGCACGCCACATCAGGCCCTGGGCAATGCCGTTGACCCACATCGAGGCGATGTACAGCACGGTGCCGATGGTCGCGAGCCAGAAGTGCGCGTTGATCAGGCCGGTGCTGTGCATCTGCGTGCGGCCGAAGACTTTCGGGATCATGTGGTACAGCGCGCCGATGGAAATCATCGCTACCCAGCCGAGGGCGCCGGCGTGTACGTGGCCAATGGTCCAGTCGGTGTAGTGGGAGAGGGCGTTGACGGTCTTGATCGCCATCATCGGACCTTCGAAGGTCGACATGCCGTAGAACGCCAGGGACACCACGAGGAAGCGCAGGATCGGGTCGCTGCGCAACTTATGCCAGGCACCCGACAGGGTCATCATGCCGTTGATCATGCCGCCCCAGCTTGGAGCCAGCAGGATCAGCGACATCACCATGCCCAGCGATTGCGCCCAGTCCGGCAGCGCGGTGTAGTGCAGGTGGTGGGGACCTGCCCAGATGTACAGGGTGATCAGTGCCCAGAAGTGCACGATCGACAGGCGATAGGAATACACCGGGCGTTCGGCCTGTTTCGGCACGAAGTAATACATCATCCCGAGGAAACCGGCAGTGAGGAAAAAGCCCACGGCGTTGTGTCCGTACCACCATTGCACCATGGCGTCGGTGGCACCGGCGTATACCGAGTAAGACTTGGTGAAACTCACCGGCAACTCAATATTGTTGACGATGTGCAGGATTGCCACGGTGACGATGAACGCGCCGAAGAACCAGTTGCCCACATAGATGTGTTTGGTCTTGCGCTGCATGATCGTGCCGAAGAACACGATCGCGTAGGCGACCCAGACAATGGTGATGAGGATATCGATCGGCCATTCCAGCTCGGCGTATTCCTTGGACGTGGTGTAACCGAGCGGCAGGGTGATCGCCGCCAACAGGATGACTAGCTGCCAGCCCCAGAAGCAGAACGCAGCGATTTTTGGCGCGAACAGTTGCGCCTGGCATGTGCGCTGTACCGAATAGAATGAACTGGCGAACAGCGCGCAACCGCCGAACGCGAAGATCACCGCGTTGGTGTGCAGCGGGCGTAAACGGCCGAAGCTGGTCCATGGCAGATTGAAGTTGAGTTCGGGCCAGACCAACTGGGCGGCGAGAAAAACTCCGAGCCCCATGCCGACGATGCCCCACACCACCGTCATAATGGCGAATTGGCGGACCACCTTGTAGTTGTAGGCGGTACTGATAGAAGTGTTCATGGTTCCCCATCCACGGTTCAGCCGAAGTGATCGCGCTCGCGCAATGCAGTGCACCCTTCGCCTGGAGTTATAGGCAGACTAAAAGCGAGGCAAGCATGGACAAAGAGCACAAGGCCAGTATTGACGGGGATCAATGGGCGCAGTGCGTGCGGGATCATGGATGGTTGTGGAATGCCGCTGCAGCGCCGGCCTCGGCTACGCTTATTCTCGCCCATGGCGCCGGCGCACCGATGGACAGTGACTGGATGAGCGACATGGCTGCGCGCCTTGCCGCGCATGGCGTCAACGTGTTGCGCTTCGAGTTTCCCTACATGGCTCAGCGGCGTGTCGATGGCGGTAAACGCCCGCCGAACCCGGCAGCAAAACTGCTGGAGTGCTGGCGCGAGGTGTATGCCCAGGTGCGACGTCATGTCGCCGGGCGTCTGGCCATTGGCGGCAAGTCCATGGGCGGGCGGATGGCCAGTTTGCTGGCGGATGAGTTGGGTGCTGATGCCCTGGTGTGCCTGGGGTATCCGTTTTATGCGGTGGGTAAACCAGAGAAGCCACGGGTCGAGCATTTGCCGGGGCTGAAGACACGAACCCTGATTGTGCAGGGCGAACGGGATGCGCTGGGCAATCGGGAGGCGGTCGGGGGTTATTCGTTATCGCCGAGTATCGAGGTGATGTGGCTGGTGGCGGGGGATCATGATTTGAAGCCGTTGAAGGCTTCGGGGTTTAGTCATGAGCAGCATTTGGCGACTGCGGCGGGGCGGGTTGCTGCGTTCCTTCAGGTGTAGCCCTCACCCTAGCCCTCTCCCAGGGGGAGAGGGGACTGACCGAGGTGATTACTCGGGTTACATCGACCTGAGATATTGAATTGAACTCCGGATTTGAATGGCGTGGAGATCGGCTCCCTTTCCATTCCTGCTGTGGGAGAGGGGACTGACCGAGGTGATTACTCGGGTTACATCGACCTGGGATATTGAATTGAACTCCGGATTTGAATGGCATGGAGATCGGCTCCCTTTCCATTCCTGCTGTGGGAGAGGGGACTGACCGAGGTGATTACTCGGGTTANGATATTGAATTGAACTCCGGATTTGAATGGCATGGAGATCGGCTCCCTTTCCATTCCTGCTGTGGGAGAGGGGACTGACCGAGGTGATTACTCGGGTTACATCGACCTGAGATATTGAATTGAACTCCGGATTTGAATGGCATGGAGATCGGCTCCCTTTCCATTCCTGCTGTGGGAGAGGGGACTGACCGAGGTGATTACTCGGGTTNACTCCGGATTTGAATGGCATGGAGATCGGCTCCCTTTCCATTCCTGCTGTGGGAGAGGGGACTGACCGAGGTGATTACTCGGGTTACATCGACCTGGGATCTCGAGTCGTACTCAAATTTTGAACAGCATGAAGATCGGCTCCCTTTCCCCTCGCCCCCCTTGGGGGAGAGGGTTGGGGTGAGGGGGAGGGATTTTGAATGCGATAGTAGATCGCATTCACACCCCAATATGTGTGGGGCCGGTTTGTCGGCGAAGAGTTCCGTGTTGGCGACACGCCCTTCAGAGCGACAACAAAAAACCCGGAAGCTTGCGCCATCCGGGTTCTTTGTCCCTTCAGACCTATCAGCGGTTAAACCGCTCCACCAGCGAATATTGGGTGTTCGCCGTCTTGGTCAGCTCTTCACTCAACAACGCCGAGTTCTGTGCCTGCTCCGAGGTCTGGTCCGCGAGGTCGGAAATGTTGCTGATGTTGCGGCTGATTTCCTCGGCCACGGCACTTTGCTCTTCGGTCGCGGCGGCAATCTGGGTGGTCATGTCGGTGATGTTGGCCACCGCTTCGCTGATCCCCACCAGTGCCTGGTCCGCTTCGAGCACCCGCGCCACACCTTCTTCCGCCTGGCGATGCCCGGCTTCCATGGTCTGTACGGCGGTGCCGGCGGTTTGCTGGAGCTTGGCGATCAGGGCGTGAATCTGCCCGGTCGACTCGCTGGTGCGTTGCGCCAGCTGGCGGACTTCATCGGCCACCACGGCAAAACCGCGTCCCATCTCGCCGGCACGGGCCGCTTCGATGGCGGCGTTGAGGGCCAGCAGGTTGGTTTGGTCGGCGATGCCCTTGATCACGTCGACCACGCCGCCGATTTCATTGCTGTCCTTGGCCAACTGGGTCACGGTCACGCCAGTTTCACCGACCACCACCGACAGGCGCTGGATGGCTTCGCGGGTTTCCCCGGCAATTTCGCGACCTCGACCGGTCAGGCGATTGGCTTCCTGCGTTGCATCGGCCGTGCGTTGCACGTGGCTGGCGACTTCCTGGGTGGTCGCGGCCATCTGGTTGACGGCGGTGGCCACTTGCTCGGTCTCCACCCGTTGACGCTCAAGGCCGGTGGAACTGTTGTGCGCCAGGGCGTCGGACTGTCTGGCCTGGTCGTTCAGGTGTTCGGCGGTGTCCTGCAGGCGGGTCAGGCAAGTTTTCAGACGGGCTTCCTGACTGAGGATCGACATCTCCAGGCGCGCCTGGGCGCCACGGCTGTCGGTGTACATCCGGGCGATCAGCGGGTCGGAGGTGGTTTGTTCGGCCAGGTGCAGCAAGCGCTTGAGACCACGCTGTTGCCAGCTCAAGCCCAGCAAACCCAATGGCACCGAGAGGCCGGCAGCCAGGGCAAAGCCCCAATGGGAATTGAGTGACGCACCGATCATGAAGCTCAGTTGGCTGACCAGAATGAACGGCAGCCAGTCTTGCAGGATCGGCAGCCATTTATCGCTGGAAGGAATGGCCGACTTGCCCTGGTTGATGCGTTGGTAGAGCGCTTCGGCACGGCGGATCTGTTCGGCGGTGGGCTTGACCCGCACCGACTCGTAACCGATCACCTGATTGCCTTCGAAGATCGGTGTGACGTAGGCGTTAACCCAGTAGTGGTCACCGTTCTTGCAGCGATTCTTGACAATGCCCATCCATGGCAAGCCTTGTTTGAGTGTGCCCCACATGTGCGTGAAGACTGCGGCCGGCACGTCGGGATGACGAACAAGGTTGTGCGGTGCACGCATCAGTTCTTCCCGGGAGAAGCCGCTGATTTCGACAAAGGCGTCGTTGCAGTAGCTGATCACGCCCTTGGCATCAGTGGTGGAAATCAACCGTTGCTGAGCCGGGAAAGTCCGCTCGCGCTGGGTAATGGGCTGGTTGTTACGCATGGTTTATTAGTCCGCAAGGCTTTCAAGTGCTGTATCGGCAACCTCGGCGATTTAATGAGATTTTTTTCGAAAATCAGCGGTGCGTCGCAAAACGACCCTTGCGTCAGCTCGCGAGCATCGGATAGGTGAGCAGTGCGAAGTGCAACACATTCAAGCCGAAATGAGTGGCGATGGCCGCCGCCAGGCCGCCAAAACGGTAGGCCAGGCCATAGCCGACTCCCGCCAGACTCGCCAACAGCACCCAATGCCAGCCCGCTCCCGCATGCACCAGGCCGAACAGCAGGGATGCAAGAAACAGGGCGAGGTTCTCGCCGTAGGCCAAATCTTTAAAGCATCGAGTCAGGCCGCCCTGGATATAGCCACGAAACAGAGCCTCTTCAACCAGGGTCACCAGCAACAGATTGTTGAGCAGCCACAACCAGGCGTGCTCCGGCCATTTTGGTGCCCATTCGATGACGCCCAGCAGCAGCGCGCCACCCAGAGCCAGCACGGCGCTCAAGGTCAGGGCCAGCGCACTGGCATACAAGCTGCGTCGTAGCGAGCGGCGACTGATAATCCATGGGCAGGCCAGCAACAGCCAGAACCCGATCAGGGGTTTGTCCAGGTTCAGGTACATGGAAAACGGCACGGCATTGTCGGTGAAGCGCTGGGCAGGAATGACGCGACCATTGTAGAAACCGGGCAGCCAGTGCATCGCCAGGGCCAAGGCCAGAAAGATGAACAGGCCATGGCCGAGCCAGCGGCCGAACTGAAGTTGTTGTTGGCGCACGGCAAAGCCTGCGACCAACAGCAAAACCACGGAAATCGCCGCCAGCCAGCCGAGATGGCCGTACGCCAGGGCCATGCCATAGCCGAGGGAGAGCAGGGTCAGGCAGGTCCATGGCAGGGCAATCATTCAAAGTCCTTGGGTCAAAAACTGCGGTCGAGTTGATCTCACCGGGTTTGGTGAATCTTCGCTTGCCGAGCAAAGGCGCGATTATAGAGCGGCCCACCCCAACAAAAACACCGCCCGAAGGCGGTGTTTGTGTCAGTGCAGGGTCAGGACGCAATCAACTGACGCAACACGTAGTGCAAAATCCCTCCCGCCTTGAAGTACTCCACTTCATTAAGCGTATCGATCCGGCAAAGCACCTCGATTTTCTCGCGGCTGCCATCTGCACGGGTGATGACCAGGTTCAGGTTCATCCGTGGTGTCAGCTCGACGCCGGTCAGTCCCAGGATATCCAGGGACTCCTTGCCGGTCAGGTTCAGGCTCTTGCGATTCTGATCCAGCTTGAACTGCAACGGCAGAACGCCCATGCCCACCAGATTGGAGCGGTGGATACGTTCAAAACTCTCGGCAATGACTGCCTTTACACCGAGCAGGTTAGTGCCTTTGGCGGCCCAGTCGCGGCTCGATCCGGTGCCGTATTCCTGCCCGGCGATCACCACCAGCGGTGTGCCTGCCGCCTGATAACGCATGGCGGCATCGTAGATCGGCATTTTTTCCATGGTGGGAATATAAAAGGTGTTGCCGCCTTCCTCGCCACCGAGCATTTCGTTACGAATGCGGATGTTGGCAAAGGTACCGCGCATCATCACTTCATGGTTGCCGCGCCGGGAGCCGTAGGAGTTGAAGTCCCGTGGTTCCACGCCTTTGTCGCGCAGATAGTGGCCCGCCGGGCTGTCGGCCTTGATGTTGCCGGCCGGAGAGATATGGTCAGTGGTCACCGAATCTCCCAGCAGGGCGAGGACGCGGGCACCGGCTACATCCTTGACCACTGGTGGCGGGCCACCGATGTCATCGAAGAAGGGCGGATGCTGGATGTAAGTCGAATCCGCCTGCCAGACGTAAGTGGCGGCTTGCGGCACTACGATCGCCTGCCACTGCTCGTCACCGGCAAACACTTCGGCGTACTCCTTGTGGAACATCGCTGTGTTGACGCGTGCCACCGCCTCGGCGATTTCCTGGCTGCTCGGCCATATGTCGCGCAAATAAACCAGCTTGCCGTTCTGGTCGGTACCCAGCGGCTCGCTGCTGAGGTCGATGCGCACAGTGCCCGCCAACGCATAGGCAACCACCAGTGGCGGGGAAGCCAGCCAGTTGGTTTTTACCAGGGGATGCACCCGGCCTTCGAAGTTGCGGTTTCCCGACAGCACTGAGGCCACTGTCAGGTCGGCTTGCTGGATGGCTTTTTCGATCGGTTCCGACAGGGGGCCGGAGTTGCCGATGCAGGTGGTACAGCCGTAACCCACCAGCGCGAAACCGAGTTGATCGAGGTATTGCGTCAGCCCGGCCGCCTTGTAGTAGTCGGTGACCACTTTCGAGCCCGGGGCCAGGGAGCTTTTCACCCAGGGTTTGCGTTGCAGGCCTTTTTCCACTGCTTTTTTGGCCACCAGCCCGGCCGCCATCATCACGCTCGGGTTGGACGTGTTGGTGCAGGAGGTGATCGCGGCAATCACCACGGCGCCGTTTTTCAGCCGGTGGGTCTGGCCTTCAAATTCGTAGTCCGCCTCGCCCGCCATGTCCGCATTGCCCACTGCCACGCCGCCACCGCCTTCGCTTTCCAGGCGACCTTCTTCCTTGCTGGTGGGTTTGAGCTGGACGCCGAGGAAGTCGCTGAACGCTTGTGCGACATTCGGTAGCGCCACACGGTCCTGCGGGCGTTTCGGTCCGGCGAGGCTGGCCTCTACGCTGCCCATGTCCAGTTCCAGGCTGTCGGTGAACACCGGTTCCTTGCCCGGCAGGCGCCACAGGCCCTGAGCCTTACTGTAGGCCTCGACCAGTTTCACGGTCTCGATTGGGCGGCCGGACAGACGCAGGTACTCCAGTGTGATGTCGTCCACCGGGAAGAAACCGCAGGTTGCACCGTATTCCGGCGCCATGTTGGCGATGGTCGCGCGGTCGGCCAGCGGCAGGTCGGCAAGGCCGTCGCCGTAGAATTCGACGAATTTGCCCACCACACCTTTCTTGCGCAACATCTGGGTAACAGTCAGCACCAGGTCGGTGGCCGTGATGCCTTCCCTGAGTTTGAAGCCGATGACTTCCGGAATCAGCATCGATACCGGTTGCCCGAGCATGGCCGCTTCCGCTTCGATGCCGCCGACGCCCCAGCCGAGTACGCCGAGGCCGTTGATCATGGTGGTGTGGGAGTCGGTGCCGACCAGGGTGTCGGGGAAGGCATAGGTGCGGCCGTCCTCGTCCTTGGTCCAGACCGTGCGGCCGAGGTATTCCAGATTGACCTGGTGGCAGATCCCGGTGCCTGGTGGCACCACGCTGAAGTTGTCGAAGGCGCTCTGGCCCCAGCGCAGAAAGGCATAACGTTCGCCATTGCGCTGCATCTCAATGTCAACGTTCTGCTCGAAGGCGCTGCTGCTGGCGAACTTGTCGACCATCACCGAGTGGTCGATCACCAGGTCCACCGGCGACAGCGGGTTGATGCGCTGCGGATCACCGCCGGCCTTGGCCATTGCTGCACGCATGGCGGCCAGATCGACCACGGCCGGGACGCCGGTAAAGTCTTGCATCAGGACCCGCGCCGGGCGGTACTGGATCTCGCGGTCGGAGCGACGCTCCTTGAGCCATGCGGCGATGGCTTTGAGGTCGGCGCCGGTGACGGTTTTTTCGTCCTCCCAGCGCAGCAGGTTTTCCAGCAGCACTTTCAAGGACATCGGCAGCTTGTCCAGGTCACCAAGGCTCCTGGCAGCTTGCGGCAGGCTGAAATAGTGGTAAGTCTTGTCATCGACTTGCAGGGTTTCAAGGGTGTTCAGGCTATCGAGGGACGGCATTACGATCACTCCTTTGAGTCCGCACGGCTACGGACTGAGGGGACGGACAGAGCATTAAACCTAGCCCTGTTTTCATTAGCTGGCTAATAACTGGACTCTATCGACAAGTCCGGGGTTGCGAAGTCGGCTATCATGCGCGGGTTTTCGTGACAGGCTTTGCTTCAACGCAACGTCTGGGCATCGCGCAGCGGCGTAATTTATCGCCATCTGCCCAGGAGTAAGAATGAACACCCTCTTTATGCATTGCCGGCCGGGCTTCGAAGGCGAAGTCTGTTCCGAGATTTCCGACCTTGCCGCACGGCTGAATGTGGCCGGGTATGCCAAGGCCAAGACTGCCAGCGCCTGCGCCGAATTTGTCTGCACCGAAGTAGACGGCGCCGAGCGCCTGATGCGCGGTCAGCGTTTCGCCGAGCTGATCTTCCCGCGCCAATGGGCCCGGGGGATTTTCATCGATTTGCCGGAAACCGACCGTATCAGTGTAATCCTTGCGCACATGGCGGACTTCCCGCTGTGCGGCAGCCTGTGGCTGGAAATGGTCGATACCAACGACGGCAAGGAACTGTCGAACTTCTGCAAGAAGTTCGAAGTTCACCTGCGCAAGGCGCTGATGGCCGCCGGCAAACTGGTGGAAGATGCGCACAAACCGCGGCTGCTGCTGACCTTCAAGAGCGGCCGGGAAGTATTCATGGGCCTGGCCGAGTCGAACAACTCGGCGATGTGGCCGATGGGCATCCCGCGCCTGAAGTTTCCCCGCGAGGCACCGAGCCGCTCAACCTTGAAGCTGGAGGAGGCCTGGCACCACTTCATTCCACGGGATCAGTGGGACGAGCGCCTGCACGGCGACATGACCGGCGTCGACCTGGGTGCCGCCCCCGGTGGCTGGACCTGGCAACTGGTCAATCGCGGCATGCTGGTGACCGCCATCGACAACGGCCCGATGGCCGAAAGCCTGATGGACACCGGGCTGGTGCAACACTTGATGGCTGATGGTTTTACCTTCAAGCCCAAGCAGCCGGTGGACTGGATGGTTTGTGACATCGTCGAAAAACCTGCGCGTAACGCGGCGATGCTGGAAGAGTGGATTGGCGATGGGCATTGCCGCGAGGCAGTGGTCAACCTGAAGCTGCCGATGAAGCAGCGCTATGCCGAAGTGAAACGCTTGCTGGAACGGATTGCCGACGGCTTCAAGGCACGGGGCATCCGGGTCGAGATCGGCTGCAAGCAGCTGTATCACGACCGTGAAGAAGTGACCTGCCACTTGCGCCGCCTGGACGTGAAGAAGCCCAAATCCCGCTGATTCACACGGCCCCCTGTGGGAGAGCCTTTGTGGCGAGGGGGCTTGCCCCCGTTGGGCCACGAAGCGGCCCCAAAACTGTTATGGGTCCAAAACTGTTATGGGTCCAAAACTGTTATGGGACTACTGCGTAGTCCAACGGGGCGATGTGGCGTTCCGACAAGCCCCCTAGCCACGATACAGATGACCGAACACCCGGCTATGCGCGACAATGCCGGCAAGTTTCAGGAGTAAATCATGAGTGAAATGCTTGATACGCCGGTAGACGGCACCCTCGACGCCACCGGCCTCAACTGCCCGGAGCCGGTGATGATGCTGCACCAGCACATCCGTGACCTGGTGCCCGGCGGCCTGCTCAAGGTGATCGCCACCGATCCGTCGACCCGTCGCGATATCCCCAAGTTCTGCGTTTTTCTCGACCACGAGCTGATCGCGCAGCACGAAGAGGCAGGCACCTACCTCTACTGGATTCGCAAGAAATCTGGGTAACGAAGCCAAAAAAAGGCCTGCATTTGCAGGCTTTTTTTGTGCGCTCTGTCCCGTCCTGAATAAGGTTTACACCTTCTGACCTATTTTCAGGAGGGAGCAATGGATTCGGGGAAAAGGCGCAGTCAGCGCGATTACACGCTGG
>NZ_LMLH01000001.1:447500-449501 GCF_001421885.1 Pseudomonas sp. Leaf48 | reverse complement strand
CAAATTGCTTGGGTGTTATATGGTCAAGCCTCACGGGCAATTAGTATTGGTTAGCTCAACGCCTCACAGCGCTTACACACCCAACCTATCAACGTCGTAGTCTTCGACGGCCCTTCAGGGGACTCAAGGTCCCAGTGAGATCTCATCTTGAGGCTAGTTTCCCGCTTAGATGCTTTCAGCGGTTATCTATTCCGAACATAGCTACCCGGCAATGCCACTGGCGTGACAACCGGAACACCAGAGGTTCGTCCACTCCGGTCCTCTCGTACTAGGAGCAGCCCCTCTCAAATCTCAAACGTCCACGGCAGATAGGGACCGAACTGTCTCACGACGTTCTAAACCCAGCTCGCGTACCACTTTAAATGGCGAACAGCCATACCCTTGGGACCGGCTTCAGCCCCAGGATGTGATGAGCCGACATCGAGGTGCCAAACACCGCCGTCGATATGAACTCTTGGGCGGTATCAGCCTGTTATCCCCGGAGTACCTTTTATCCGTTGAGCGATGGCCCTTCCATACAGAACCACCGGATCACTAAGACCTACTTTCGTACCTGCTCGACGTGTCTGTCTCGCAGTCAAGCGCGCTTTTGCCTTTATACTCTACGACCGATTTCCGACCGGTCTGAGCGCACCTTCGTACTCCTCCGTTACTCTTTAGGAGGAGACCGCCCCAGTCAAACTACCCACCATACACTGTCCTCGATCCGGATAACGGACCTGAGTTAGAACCTCAAAGTTGCCAGGGTGGTATTTCAAGGATGGCTCCACGCAGACTGGCGTCCACGCTTCAAAGCCTCCCACCTATCCTACACAAGCAAATTCAAAGTCCAGTGCAAAGCTATAGTAAAGGTTCACGGGGTCTTTCCGTCTAGCCGCGGATACACTGCATCTTCACAGCGATTTCAATTTCACTGAGTCTCGGGTGGAGACAGCGCCGCCATCGTTACGCCATTCGTGCAGGTCGGAACTTACCCGACAAGGAATTTCGCTACCTTAGGACCGTTATAGTTACGGCCGCCGTTTACCGGGGCTTCGATCAAGAGCTTCGCGTTAGCTAACCCCATCAATTAACCTTCCGGCACCGGGCAGGCGTCACACCCTATACGTCCACTTTCGTGTTTGCAGAGTGCTGTGTTTTTAATAAACAGTCGCAGCGGCCTGGTATCTTCGACCGGCGTGGGCTTACGYAGCAAGTRCTTCACCCTCACCGGCGCACCTTCTCCCGAAGTTACGGTGCCATTTTGCCTAGTTCCTTCACCCGAGTTCTCTCAAGCGCCTTGGTATTCTCTACCCAACCACCTGTGTCGGTTTGGGGTACGGTTCCTGGTTACCTGAAGCTTAGAAGCTTTTCTTGGAAGCATGGCATCAACCACTTCGTGTTCTAAAAGAACACTCGTCATCAGCTCTCGGCCTTAGAATCCCGGATTTACCTAAGATTCCAGCCTACCACCTTAAACTTGGACAACCAACGCCAAGCTGGCCTAGCCTTCTCCGTCCCTCCATCGCAATAACCAGAAGTACAGGAATATTAACCTGTTTTCCATCGACTACGCTTTTCAGCCTCGCCTTAGGGACCGACTAACCCTGCGTCGATTAACGTTGCGCAGGAAACCTTGGTCTTTCGGCGTGGGTGTTTTTCACACCCATTGTCGTTACTCATGTCAGCATTCGCACTTCTGATACCTCCAGCAAGCTTCTCAACTCACCTTCACAGGCTTACAGAACGCTCCTCTACCGCATCACCTAAGTGATACCCGTAGCTTCGGTGTATGGTTTGAGCCCCGTTACATCTTCCGCGCAGGCCGACTCGACTAGTGAGCTATTACGCTTTCTTTAAAGGGTGGCTGCTTCTAAGCCAACCTCCTAGCTGTCTAAGCCTTCCCACATCGTTTCCCACTTAACCATAACTTTGGGACCTTAGCTGACGGTCTGGGTTGTTTCCCTTTTCACGACGGACGTTAGCACCCGCCGTGTGTCTCCCATGCTCGGCACTTGTAGG
>NZ_LMLH01000001.1:0-442500 GCF_001421885.1 Pseudomonas sp. Leaf48 | reverse complement strand
GCCAATGGCGTGCTCTACGGCAACACGGATGCGGACAACGCCGCCGAGTTCGCCATTCAGATCACCGGTGTCACCAGCCTCTCGACTTCGGACTTCATACTTTGAGCGTGGGGGGCGAATAGCCCCTCATCGAACCAAGGTGCTGAACGACCGTAACAATTGATCAAGGCTGTTCAGCTCAGAAAGTTGACGAATCCTTGATCAGCAGAAAAATCCGGAACCTGCTGACCAGGTTCCGGAATTTTTGAAGGCTGAAAACGAGAAAGGCCCCGTGCTGTGAAGCCGGGGCCTTTTTACTTGCGCTGCTACCTTGCTGGCATGAGTCGCGTTGATCAGCAAATTTCAGTGCTAACCATCAGTAAATATTGGTGTCCCAGGGCAGGTTCGAACTGCCAACCTTCCCCTTAGGAGGGGGATGCTCTATCCAATTGAGCTACTGAGACACAAGTCGCCGGCGCAGAATCGCGCAGCGATAGACGGCGTGCATGTTAACGGCCAGGCATGCTTTTGTCATGTCGTCCGTAGGCTTTTTAAGTGTAGGCAGCAGCCCCATTCCGATGTTGACTTGTTTACCGTGCAATTTGCATCACCGCAAAAAGCCATCATTGCAAATTGCAACCCCCGCCTGCCCGGCAAATATCTTAATTGATTGTTTTTAAAGCATTTAAATGCCGATAGACTCTGGCATGCGAGCTGCTTCTGCTGTTCTCAGAAGAACGACGGAGGCCAGCTCGATGAACAGCGTCCTTTTACTCGCGAACGCGATCGCTCTGACGGTTTTAGTGGGTTTGCAACTTATTCCCGAGAACGGTGCAGTCGAGGCGGTGGTGGCCCAACGCATTCCGCATTTCCTGCAGCTGCAAAAAGCACCACAGTTGGCGGTGATGAGCGACCGCGGCTCTGCCGGTCAGGACGTCAGCCAGGAGAACACCCTGCTGCGGGCGCCGTCGTCTGAACGTTTGGTATTTTGATTCCCCATCAGGAGCAACACATGTCCAAATCAGCCGCAGGATTTTTCATCCTCGCCCTACTGAGCGGCATTCTTCATCTGTCCTTGACCGAAGAGATGGTCATCACCCTGCCCCTGATTGCCTGCGGTTTGTTCACAGCATTGTTCGTGCTGGCACTGATAGCCGGACGCAAGATCAAGTTCGATCCGGTGCTACGCTGACACCACGCCCGCCCGCCAGCCGTCCGTCCTGAATTCACCACCCCTATAGTGCCAACCCTAGCAAATCGGCCATTTGCCACTATCCTGTAAAGGTGGAGGAACAGTGGCCGAATTCGTATACCCGCCCCTTTTTGCCAACCGTTGGTCCGGCCGCTAATGCAGTAGGCGATCAGAACCGGTCGAACTTTTCAAACCAGTCCGCATTTCTGATAATCAGTGCTGGCAGAACGCCTTTACCCGGCTCAATATTTGTCACAGAATTGACGCCAATGGTATGGCTAATTTGAGGCATGATGCGCGCCTCTATCAATTCAGGTTGAACATTTGGCCATAGTGCTTGTCCTACCAGACATCCTGCGGTCAATCCCCAAAACCGCTCCCCTGAACTAAACCGGTTAAATATATGCGCCCATTGAAACAGGCAATTTATTCCAGCCGTACGGCTGACAAGTTCGTCGTACGTCTGCCAGACGGAATGCGTGAACGCATTGCCGAGGTGGCTCGCAATCATCATCGCAGTATGAACTCCGAGATCATTGCGCGCCTTGAGCAGAGTCTTATTCAGGAAGGCGCACTGGGAGAAGAGTTGAGCATGCGCCTGGACAGCCCTGAGCTGTCATTGCACGAACGCGAGTTGCTGCAGCGCTTTCGCCAACTATCCCATCGCCAGCAGAACGCCCTTGTTTCGCTGATCGCGCACGACGCCGAAATGGCCGCCGACGCCTCCTGATCCAACCCGAACGCCCAAAGCCAGCCTAATCGCTGGCTTTTTTTTGCCTGGATTTCGGGCACAAAAAAACCCGCCGGAGCGGGTTTTTGTGGCAAGGCCGGTCAGAGCAGAAAGATCGTCGCCAGCCCGAGGAAGATGAAGAAGCCGCCGCTGTCCGTGACTGCCGTGATCATCACACTGGCACCCATCGCAGGATCGCGCCCCAGGCGTGCCAGGGTCATGGGAATCAGCACCCCCATCAGCGCCGCCAGCAACAGGTTGAGCGTCATGGCGGCCGTCATGACCACCCCAAGGGACCAACTGCCGTACAGCAGAAAGGCCACGACACCGATAACCCCACCCCAGATCACACCGTTGATCAAGGAAACCGCCAGTTCCTTGCGCATCAAGCGGGAGGTATTGCCGGTATTCACCTGATCCAGGGCCATGGCCCGGACAATCATGGTGATGGTCTGGTTGCCCGAGTTGCCACCGATACCCGCCACGATTGGCATCAATGCGGCCAGAGCCACGAGTTTCTCGATCGATCCTTCAAACAGCCCGATCACTCGAGAGGCCACGAACGCGGTAATCAGGTTGATCGCCAGCCAGGCCCAACGGTTACGCAGGGACTTCCAGACCGAGGCAAAAATATCTTCTTCTTCGCGCAGACCCGCCATGTTGAGAACTTCGCTTTCGCTCTCTTCACGAATCAGGTCGACCATTTCGTCGATGGTCAGACGGCCGATCAGCTTGCCGTTCTTGTCGACCACAGGGGCCGAGATCAAGTCGTAACGCTCAAACGCCTGGGCGGCGTCGTAGGCATCTTCGTCCGGGTGAAAACTCACCGGATCGCTGGCCATCACTTCGGCTACCTGCTTGTCCGGATCGTTGACCAGCAACCGCTTGATCGGCAGCACGCCCTTGAGGACACCGTCGTAATCGACCACAAACAACTTGTCGGTGTGGCCCGGCAGCTCCTTGAGACGACGCAGGTAACGCAACACCACTTCGAGACTGACATCCTCACGGATGGTCACCATCTCGAAGTCCATCAATGCGCCGACCTGCTCCTCGTCGTAGGACAGGGCCGAACGGACGCGCTCGCGCTGTTGCTGGTCCAGCGACTCCATCAGCTCGTGGACGACGTCTCGCGGCAGCTCGGAGGCCAGGTCAGCGAGTTCGTCGGCATCCATGTCCTTGGCCGCAGCCAGGAGCTCGTGATCGTCCATGTCGGCGATCAGGGTTTCACGAACCGAGTCGGATACTTCGAGCAGGATGTCGCCGTCGCGATCGGCCTTGACCAGTTGCCAGAGCGTCAGACGATCGTCCAGCGGCAAGGCTTCAAGGATGTAGGCGACGTCGGCGGAGTGCAGATCATCGAGCTTGCGTTGCAACTCGACGAGGTTCTGCCGGTGAACCAGGTTCTCGACCCGGTCATGATGCGGGCCTTCCTGGCGGTGAGTCAGGTCTTCGACAACTCGCTGGCGCTGCAGCAATTCGATCACCTGGGCCAGGCGATCCTGCAAGCTTTCCTGCGTTTTCTTTACTTCAACTTCAGACATAGGCGAACTCCACTCCCAGCAGCGGGGTGCGCCGGAAGAATCAATCAGTCAATTCATGATTGGTAAAACGGGGTATTGAGTAACTACTGGGTAAGTCCATGGAAGTATTCCAAAAGCCCCGGCGGGGCTGACGGTCGCAATGATACACCGCCTGACGGTTTAAAACGCTAAAAAATCCCGGTCTGAAACAAGCGCTTGCGAAACAAACTTGAGCGCAATCCTGATCCATGAAAATGCGACGACTCATTCTGCAAAGAAAACACACCAGCACCGAAATTTCTGCCAGCTACCCTAGAGCGCGAACGTCATGGAGGGCGCTCAATGCCATCGAATGCGCGATACCTGTTACTGCTTGCCATGCTCAGCGCGCCGCCCGCGGTCTCCGCCACTGTCGTTCAGCGTTGCGAAGCTGCCAATGGCCACATCACCTTTACCACACTCAGTTGCATTGCCGGCGAAAGCGCCTCGCTTCAGGATGTGCGCCCTTCCCCGTCCAGCAGCAACAAGGCGCTCTTGCCTGAGGCCGAAGCCCGCGAAACACCCAGCATGAAAATCAACAACAGAGAACCGGTCGTGATCGGCCAGACAGAGGAAAACTGCGCAAACCTGATCAGCCCCCAGGAGCGCCGCAAGGCGATCATCAATCAGCGCATAGTCGCCGGCATGAGCCGGCAGGACGTCGAAAGCGCCCTCGGCAAGCCGGACAGGATCAGTGCTCGCAACTCGACGACAAGTTATCGCTATGGTGCGAAGCCTGGTCGCAGCGCGCAGGTCGAAGTCGAGTTCGATGAGAAGGGATGCAGCACGGGAAAAGCCAAATCCCGGACGGCAAAAAGCCCGCAATAAATGCGGGCTTTCTGTTGTATGGTGCACTCGACAGGATTCGAACCTGTGACCGCTCGGTTCGTAGCCGAGTACTCTATCCAGCTGAGCTACGAGTGCAAGTTGTGTTTTTATACCAGATCACAACTGGTTGAAGCCAAGTTACCTGCATTGCTGCAAACAACTCTTAAATGGTGCACTCGACAGGATTCGAACCTGTGACCGCTCGGTTCGTAGCCGAGTACTCTATCCAGCTGAGCTACGAGTGCATTTGTTGCCGCGCATTATAGGCCGTCTAATCTCTATGTCAAACACTTTTTCTAGTAATTTCAACAACTTACCGAAGAAGCCAGATTACAACGTACTACGCAAATAATGGCGGAGAACGGGGGATTCGAACCCCCGACACCCTTTTGAGGTGTACTCCCTTAGCAGGGGAGCGCCTTCGGCCACTCGGCCAGCTCTCCGCAACACGGGGCGTATCTTAACCAACCTTTTCCCCGTTTGCAAACATAAAAAACGATAAAAATTAATGGCTTGGTTCTTCGTCCTTCTCTTTCTTGATACGCAGGTAAATTTCCTCACGGTGGACCGCAACCTCTTTAGGGGCGTTGACACCGATGCGCACTTGATTTCCTTTGACGCCGAGCACGGTCACGGTGATTTCGCCATCACCGATAATCAGGCTTTCTGCGCACCGACGAGTCAGAATCAGCATACCTTTCTCCTCACGCATTTCATTTCAGGGACTACAGTCTGCAAAAAAAAGGCACTCGACCCACAACCGGAGCGGTCGCAGCCCTACATGCCTGAGTATTGACCAGCGCGAGCAAAAGAACAGCCTTGGGTCACGCCATTCAAAAAAACAAAGGGCGCGGTCAGACCGCGCCCATTGGTAAACGCATCACTCGCCCTGGCGGACCGGTGCGTCCAGTTCGAAAGCCGTGTGCAGAGCGCGCACAGCCAGTTCCAGGTACTTCTCTTCGATCACTACGGAGACTTTGATTTCCGAAGTCGAGATCATCTGGATGTTGATGCTTTCCTTGGCCAGGGATTCGAACATGCGGCTGGCGACGCCTGCGTGCGAGCGCATGCCGACACCGACGATCGAGACCTTGGCGATCTTGGTGTCGCCCACGACTTCACGGGCACCCAGCTCACCAGCGGTTTTTTCCAGCACCGCTTGCGCGGCCTGGTAGTCATTGCGGTGTACGGTGAAGGTGAAGTCGGTGGTGTTATCGTGCGCAACGTTCTGCACGATCATGTCGACTTCGATGTTCGCGGCGCTGATCGGGCCGAGAATCTTGAAAGCAACGCCCGGGATGTCTGGCACGCCACGGATGGTCAGCTTGGCTTCATCGCGGTTGAAAGCGATACCGGAAATGATCGGCTGTTCCATGGTTTCCTCTTCATCAATAGTAATGAGGGTGCCCGGACCCTCCTTGAAGCTGTGCAGTACGCGCAGCGGAACGTTGTACTTGCCGGCGAACTCGACTGCGCGGATCTGCAACACCTTGGAACCGAGGCTGGCCATTTCCAGCATCTCTTCGAAGGTGATCTTGTCCAGGCGCTGGGCCACGGACACCACACGCGGGTCGGTGGTGTAGACGCCGTCGACGTCGGTGTAGATCTGGCACTCGTCAGCCTTCAGGGCTGCCGCCAGGGCCACGCCCGTGGTGTCGGAACCGCCACGACCGAGGGTGGTGATGTTGCCGTGCTCGTCGACGCCCTGGAAACCGGCGACAACGACTACACGACCGGCCTTCAGGTCACCGCGAATCTTCTGGTCATCAATCTGCAGGATACGCGCTTTATTGTGAGCGCTATCCGTCAGAATCCGCACCTGGTTGCCGGTGTAGGACACCGCTGGCACGCCGCGCTTGATCAGCGCCATGGCCAACAAGGCAATCGTCACCTGTTCACCGGTGGAAACGATCACGTCCAGCTCACGGGGAACTGGCTGGCCGTCACCACTGATTTGCTTGGCCAGATCGATCAGACGGTTGGTTTCGCCGCTCATTGCAGACAGCACAACCACCAGGTCATCGCCCGCATCGCGGAATTTCTTAACCTTGTCGGCGACCTGTTCGATTCTCTCGACAGTGCCGACCGAGGTGCCTCCAAATTTCTGTACGATCAAAGCCATTTCAAAGCCGCCTCTGCCCATGAAGGGCGCCCAAATAATCACTCAAACAGCGTTGCGGCCAGCCACTAGACTGCCGGCCGCAAACACTGCCTTATAGACCCTGCTCTACAAATGGAACGGTCAGGGCCAATGCACCATCCAGTGCGCCAGCGTCGGTACCGCCGCCCTGCGCCATGTCTGGACGACCACCGCCCTTCCCGCCCACTGCCGCAGCGGCTTGCTTCATCAAATCACCGGCTTTGAGTTGGCCAGTCAGGTCTTTGGTTACGCCTGCAACCAGAACGACCTTCTCCTCATGGACACTGCCGAGCAGGATCACTGCGCGGCCGAGTTTGTTTTTCAGTTGATCGACCAGCGCCAACAGCGCCTTGCCATCCTGACCGTCCAGACGCACGGCCAGCACTTTCACGCCCTTGACGTCCAGGGCCTGGGCCGACAGATCGTCGCCCGCAGCGCTGGCAGCCTTGGCTTGCAGTTGCTCGAGTTGTTTCTCCAGCAGACGGTTGCGCTCCAGCACGGCTGACAGCTTGTCGATCAGGTTGTCGCGGCTACCCTTGACCAGGTTGGCCGCTTCCTTGAGTTGTTCTTCTGCCGCGTTCAAGTAGGCCAGTGCCGCAGCACCGGTGACTGCCTCGATACGCCGCACACCCGATGCCACACCGCCTTCGCTGATAATCTTCAGCAGGCCGATGTCGCCGGTACGGTTGGCATGGATACCACCGCACAGCTCGACCGAGAAATCGCCGCCCATGCTCAGCACGCGCACGTCGTCGCCGTACTTCTCGCCGAACAGCGCCATGGCGCCCTTCTTCTTCGCGGTTTCGATATCGGTTTCTTCGGTCTCGACGGCGGAGTTCTTGCGAATCTCGGCGTTGACGATGTCTTCCAGGGCCTTCAGCTGTTCCGGCTTGATTGCCTCGAAGTGGCTGAAGTCGAAGCGCAGGCGCTGGCTATCAACCAACGAACCTTTCTGCTGAACGTGCTCGCCCAATACCTGACGCAATGCGGCGTGCAGCAAGTGGGTGGCCGAGTGGTTCAACGAAGTCGCATGACGCACCTCGGCATCCACGTGGGTTTCCACCGGCGCGCCGATGGTCAGGCTACCCGAATCCAGCACACCGTGGTGCAGAAAGGCGCCGCCGGTCTTGGTGGTGTCGCGCACGTCGAAACGTGCGCTGCCCGCCTGAAGATAACCGCAGTCGCCGATCTGGCCGCCGGATTCAGCGTAGAACGGCGTCTGGTTCAGAACGATTACCGCCTCTTCGCCTTCATTCAAGACGTCGACCGACTGGCCTTCTTTATAGATAGCGACAATTTTCGCCGAACCGCTGGTGTCTTTGTAGCCGGTGAACTCGGTGGCCACATCAACCTTGACCAGGGTGTTGTAGTCCAGACCGAACGAGCTGGCCGAACGCGCGCGAACACGCTGAGCTTCCATTTCACGTTCAAAACCGGCTTCGTCGACAGTCAGGCTGCGCTCGCGGGCGATGTCCGCGGTCAGGTCCATCGGGAAACCGTAGGTGTCGTAGAGTTTGAACACCACGTCGCCCGGCACCACGGTGCCTTTGAGCTCGAGCAGATCCTGCTCGAGAATCTTCAGGCCATGCTCCAGGGTCTTGGAGAACTGTTCTTCTTCGGCCTTGAGCACGCGTTCGATGTTGCTCTGCTGCTTCTTCAGTTCCGGGAAGGCTTCGCCCATCTCGGCAACCAGCGCCGCGACGATCTTGTAGAAGAAGCTGCCGGTGGCGCCCAGCTTGTTACCGTGACGGCAGGCGCGACGGATGATCCGACGCAGTACATAACCGCGACCTTCGTTGGACGGCAGCACGCCATCGGCGATGAGGAAACCGCACGAACGGATGTGGTCGGACACAACCTTGAGCGACGACTGATCGCCATTCTCGCAACCGATGGCTTCAGCAGAGGCTTTCAGCAGGTTCTTGAACAGGTCGATGTCGTAGTTGGAATTGACGTGTTGCATCACCGCACTGATCCGCTCCAGGCCCATGCCGGTATCCACCGACGGCGCTGGCAACGGATGCAACACGCCATCGGCGGTGCGGTTGAACTGCATGAACACGTTGTTCCAGATTTCGATGTAACGGTCGCCATCTTCTTCCGGCGAGCCCGGTGGGCCACCCCAGATGTGGTCGCCGTGATCGTAGAAAATCTCGGTGCACGGGCCGCACGGGCCGGTGTCGCCCATGGTCCAGAAGTTGTCAGAGGCGTATGGCGCGCCTTTGTTGTCGCCGATGCGGATCATGCGCTCGACCGGCACGCCGATTTCCTTGGTCCAGATGTCATACGCTTCGTCGTCAGAGGCGTAGACGGTGACCCAGAGCTTTTCCTTCGGCAGCTTCAGAACGCCGGTCAGGAAGGTCCAGGCAAAGGTGATCGCGTCGTGCTTGAAATAGTCACCGAAGCTGAAGTTACCGAGCATTTCGAAGAACGTGTGGTGACGAGCGGTATAACCGACGTTTTCCAGGTCACTGTTCTTGCCACCGGCACGCACGCATTTCTGGCTGCTGGTCGCACGGGTGTACGCACGTTTTTCCTGGCCCAGGAAGCAGTCCTTGAACTGGTTCATCCCCGCGTTAGTGAACAGCAGGGTTGGGTCGTTGCCCGGAATCAAAGAGCTGGAGGCTACACGGGTGTGGCCTTGCTCTTCGAAGAAGCGAAGGAAGGCTTCACGGATTTCTGCGCTTTTCATTAGGTTCTTCCACGGAGGCTGCGGCCAAAGGCCTGTTCGAAACGTCAACAGACGAAGCGACGGCAAAGGGCCGCATTATATCGGCCCTGCGCGCGGGGTACAGCGTGTTTATACGATAGAAACGGTCAATTGGACCGCTAACCCTGTTACTTGTGGGAAAAGTCGACGAATGCCGCGACGACCTGCTCTATTTGCGCGCGGCTGACGTCCATGTGCGTAACCATGCGCAGACGTGCGGCCGCGCTGAGCTTGATCCCGCGCTCGGCGGCAAACGCCTTGATGGCCTCGGCTTTGTCGCCCATGGCGACGTAAACCATGTTGGTCTGTACCGGCTCGACCTCGAACCCCGCCCCGCGCAGGCCTTCGGCCAGCATTTGCGCGTTGGCATGGTCATCGGCCAGGCGTTCTACGTTGTTATCCAGCGCATACAGGCCTGCCGCCGCGAGAATTCCGGCCTGACGCATGCCGCCACCGACCATCTTGCGCAGGCGCCGGGCCTTGCCGATCAGCTCGGCCGAGCCGCACAGCACCGAACCGACCGGTGCGCCCAGGCCTTTGGACAGGCACACTGAGACCGAATCGAAATGCGCGGTGATTTCCCGGGCATCCACACCCAGCTTGACCGCCGCGTTGTACAGCCGTGCGCCGTCCAGGTGCAATTGCAACCCGTGGTCGCGGGTAAAACTGCGCGCTTGAGCCAGGTAATCCAGGGGCAAAACCTTACCCTGCATGGTGTTTTCCAGGGCCAGCAAACGCGTGCGGGCGAAGTGAAAGTCGTCAGGCTTGATCGCTGCCGCCACCTGGGACAGGTCCAGCGAGCCATCGGCCTGCACTTCCAGCGGCTGCGGCTGGATCGAGCCGAGCACCGCAGCACCACCACCCTCGTATTTATAGGTGTGGGCTTGCTGACCGACGATGTATTCGTCACCGCGACCGCAGTGGGCCATCAGGCCGAGCAAGTTGCTCATGGTGCCGGTCGGCACGAACAGTGCCGCGGCAAAACCCAGGCGCCGGGCCAGTTCGGCTTCCAACTGATTGACCGTCGGATCTTCGCCATACACGTCATCACCGGTGGCGGCCTTGGTCATTGCCTCGAGCATGCCGGCGCAAGGTTGGGTGACGGTGTCGCTGCGAAGATCAATAACACTCATGAATCTGGCCTCGGTAAGCAGGGGGAAATCCCTTTCAGGAAAGAATTACTGCGGGCATGCCGGCCAATAATCAAGCCTTGAACGAGGAAAAGTCAGGAAAGCACAATCCATGTGGGAGCGGGCTTGCTCACGAAGGCGCACTGACAGTCAACATTTGCGTTGGATGCTAAACCGTCTTCGCGAGCAAGCCCGCTCCCACAGGTTGTACACCCCGACTGACCGGTATTGGCCATGCGCATACCGCAAATATGTGATAAAAACGCTGCGCAGCCAAACATAATGGCGGCAAAAACGTTCTCAGGGCGGGGTGCAACTCCCCACCGGCGGTAATTGCGCGCAATGCGCATAGCCCGCGAGCGCTTGGCGACAGGCACGGCAATGGCTGTGCATGACGACAAGGTCAGCAGACCCGGTGTGATCCCGGGGCCGACGGTCATAGTCCGGATGAAGAGAGAACGGGATTGACACCGAAGGGCCGCCCGCAGGCTTTTTTTGCGCTCGTGCGTACCCTTGAATCCCATTCGATTCATAAGCCCTGTTTTTCACACAAACAGGAGTCAGAACATGCAACCCACCGCAATCGATAGCAAAAGCAAACACCATCATGGCGAGCGCGTAGCGTTCATCCAGGCCTGCTGGCACAAGGATATTGTCGATCAGAGCCGTAAAGGCTTCGTCGCCGAAATGATTGCCCAGGGTTACCAGGAATCCGACATCGACTTCTTCGAAGTCGGCGGCGCCTTTGAAATGCCCCTGCACGCCAAGTTGCTGGCCAAGACAGGTCGTTATGCTGGCATCGTTGCCGCCGCCCTGGTGGTGGACGGCGGGATCTACCGTCACGAGTTCGTTGCCCAGTCGGTGGTCAGCGGCCTGATGCAGGTGCAACTGGAAACTGAAGTGCCGGTGTTCTCGGTATCCCTGACCCCGCACCACTTCCATGCCGGCGAAGAACATCAGAAGTTCTTCTTCGAGCATTTCGTGCATAAAGGCCAGGAAGCGGCGAAGACTTGTGCCGATACCCTGCACAAGATACGTGCGCTGCGTCGCACCGAGCCGCGTGCGGTAGCTGTCTAAAACTCGAACCCGTGATATGGGTGAAGTCTTTCGCTTCACCCATATCAAATGTGGGAGCGGGCTTGCTCGCGAAAGCGATTTTACATTCAACGAATGCGTTGAATGTGAATCCGTCTTCGCGAGCAAGCCCGCTCCCACATGGGTTTTGTATTGGTCTTAAGCCAGGTTTTCGTCGGTGGTCGGCACCACCAGGATGCCGGCACGCAGGCCGTTTTTCACCTTGGGGTTGGGGAAGATGATCCGCGCGCCCTGCTCTTCGATGATCCAGCGGGTATTGGCGATGTCTTCCGCCAACAGGTAACCCACTTCCAGCTCGGAAAAATTCTCGACATCCACCGGCAGGTTCAGGCGGAAGCTGTCGCTGTGCTTGATGATTTCCCGCGCCACACTGAATAGCTGCAAACCATCGAGCGCCTCTTCACTCATTTCCGGCTCGGTGCCTTCGATGATCTGTTTCAGGCGGTTTTCCAGCAAGGAAACATTGACCCCCGAGTTCTGCCCGAACGGCCGCGCCTTGCCCAGTTCAAGGGTGAAGGACTCGGCACCGAGCTTGTCGTAGGTGTAGGAACTGAAGACGATGGACGGCTTGTTCTGCAGCAGCACCGCTTGCATGCCGGCGGCGCGCAAACGTGCCAGCTCCAGACGCGAATGCTGGCGGTCTTCTTTCCAGGGATACAAGGCGAACTGCTCGATCTTCGAGCCGCGAATCGCTGTGTGCAAGTCATAGTGCAGGCGCTGGCGATCCGGCAGGCTGAAGAAGCTCGCCGCCAGGCGTTCCAGTTCACAGGCGCGCAGGGCTTCGCAGCCACTGCTTTGTTCATGACGGCCGTTGAACAGCCGATTGACGTCCTGCTCGACGAAACGCTCGCCCTTGCGAATCGCTTCGGGGTTGCCGAACAGGAACAGAATGCGAGCGCGCGGCTTGAGGTCGCCACGGGCGATGTCGTGCAACAGGCGGTCGAGCAACTCGATCGGCGCTGTTTCGTTGCCATGGATGCCCGCCGACAGCAGCAGGTCCAGGCCGTTGTCACGCGCTTGCGGTGGCCGGACTTCCAGCGCACCTTCGCTCAACCAGCGCATCCGCACGCCTTCGACAGTCAGTTGAGTCTTCTCCGCCGGTTCGCGGCCGGCGAGGGTCAGTTCAAGCAGTTTGCCGAGGGCGAGCATAGAGCGGTTCCTTAATGGTCGTGGTTGCAATCCGGGCCGTGCACGTGGTCCTCGTCGTCGCCGAGGTCAGCCGGTTCCATTTCCAGTTGCAGACTTACCAGATTAGTCGCCAACGGGCGCAGCAGCAGGTTGGCGTACTCTTCGTCGCCTTCTTCAACGTCCACGCCGATCAGCAGCTGGCCACGGCCGTCCTGCTGAATCCACAGCTCCTTGCCTTGCCACATGACCGCGACGCGGGTGCAGGAAGTTTCCAGTTGCGTGCCGTCGGTGTCTTCAAGGATCAGCTGCAGGGAATCGCTCATGTCTTTACGCTCTCATTGGAGATGAAACGGCGCGCGGCCACACAGGGCAGCGCACCGACGATCAATTGATCTGGAATGGATAAACCGCGCCCAGTTTAAGGATTTGCGTCAGTTCATCCAGTGCCGTCCGGCACTCAAGCAGCAACTGCGGGTCCGCCAGATCGCTTTCGGCCATGCGGTCGCGGTAGTGCTTTTCGACCCATTCGGTCAGTGTGCCGTACAACGGTGCCGTCATGATAACCCCTGGGTTGACGGCCGCCAGTTCGGTTTCGTTGAGTGCGACGCGCAGCCGCAGGCAAGCCGGGCCACCGCCGTTCTGCATGCTCTGCTTGAGATCGAAGACTTTGACCTCGCGGATCAGGCCGCCGGAGCTGGTCAAACCTTGCAGGTACTGCCAGACGCGCTCGTTGCCACGGCATTCTTCCGGCACGATCAACAGCATGGAGCCGTCAGGACGCGACAGCAGCTGGCTATTGAACAGGTAGGAACGAACCGCGTCATCGACGCTGACCGCAGAACGCGGAACACAGACCGACTGAAACTTCCCACCGACTTTAGCGAGTTTGCTCTGCAGTTCAGCGAGCATCTTTTCGGTCTCGAGGAAGGCGTCCTCGTGATAGAACAACACCTCGCCATTGCCCACGGCGATCACGTCGTTGTGGAACACGCCCTGATCGATCACCGACGGATTCTGCTGGCCGTAGACCACACCGTCATCGCTCAAGCCGTGCAGGCGAGCAACGGCCTGGGACGCTTCGAGGGTCTGGCGCGCCGGGTATTTCTGCGGTGCCGGGTAGCGGGTGTCGAATGCACTGCGACCAAAAACGAAGAATTCGACGCCGGCTTCGCCGTACTCGCGGCAGAAGCGCGTGTGGTTCGCCGCGCCTTCGTCACCGAACTGCGCCACGGCTGGCAAGGCAGCGTGATGGGCGAAGTGCTTCTGATCGGCGAACATCGCCCCCAGCACGCGGCTGGTGGTCGGGTGCTCAATGCTGCGGTGGTATTTGCAGTTGAGGTTGGCGGCGGTGAAATGCACGCGACCATCAGCGGTGTCGGCGCTCGGGCTGACTGTGGCGGCGTTGGCCACCCACATGCTCGACGCCGAGCAACTGGCAACCAGCAGCGGCATCGCTTCTTTGGCGGCGCGCTCGATCACTTGAGCGTCGCTACCGCTGAAACCCAGGCGACGCAGCGCGGCCACATCCGGGCGCTCTTGCGGCGCCAGCACGCCTTGCTGAAAGCCCATTTCCATCAGCGCTTTCATTTTTGCCAGGCCTTGCAGCGCCGCTTCCTTGGGGTTGGAGGACTGCTGGCTGTTGCTCTGGGACGCGACGTTGCCGTAGGACAGGCCGCCGTAGTTATGGGTCGGCCCCACTAGACCGTCAAAATTGACTTCATAGGATTTCATCAGCGAGGCTCCACGAGAATCTGTTGTTATAGGCTCAGGTAACAATTCTTTTAGACCGAGTCGCGGCCTTCGCTGGCAAGCCAGCTCCCACAGGTTCAGAGGTGCTCACACATTTTGTGTTCGACGCAACTCCTGTGGGAGCGGGCTTGCTCGCGAATGGGCGCTACGCCATCTTCACGCCAGGCGTCAAAGCGGCCGGCATCACCAGGCTCGGTGTTTCCAGCGAGGCCACCGGGTACGCGCAGTAATCCGCCGCGTAGTAGGCGCTGGCGCGATGGTTGCCCGAGGCTCCGACGCCGCCGAACGGTGCGCTGCTCGCGGCGCCGGTCAATTGCTTGTTCCAGTTGACGATACCCGCACGGCTTTCCAGCCAGAACTGCTGATAACGCGCCTCGGAATCCGACAGCAAGCCGGCCGCCAGGCCGTAGGCGGTGTCGTTGGCTTCAGCGATCGCGGCCTCGAAATCAGCGTAGCGGATCACTTGCAGCAACGGACCAAACAGCTCTTCGTCAGGACGATCGGCCACGGCGCTGACATCCACAATGCCTGGGGTCAGCAAGGCCGACTGAGCCTGTGGCTGGGTCATTTCCAGCAGCGCCACAGCGCCATTGGCCAACAGATGCTCTTGGGCATCCATCAGCGCTTTCGCCGCGCCGAGGGAAACCACCGAGCCCATGAACGGCGCCGGTTGCTGGTCGAAAGCACCGACCGCAATGGTCGAACTGACCGCCACCAGACGCGCCAGCAGTGTGTCGCCCCAGGTGCCTTGCGGCACCAGCAGACGGCGGGCACAGGTGCAACGCTGACCGGCAGAGATGAATGCCGACTGAATGATGGTGTACACCGCCGCGTCGAGGTCGGCGACCTGATCGACCACCAGCGGGTTGTTGCCGCCCATCTCCAGCGCAAGGATCTTGTCCGGACGACCGGCGAATTGCTGGTGCAGGTGATTGCCGGTACGGCTGGAGCCGGTGAAGAACAGGCCGTCGATACCCGGGTTCGCCGCCAGGGCGATACCGGTTTCCCGCGCGCCTTGCAGCAGGTTCAACACGCCCGCCGGCAGCCCTGCCTCGATCCAGCACTTGAGCGTCAGCTCGGCGACTTTCGGCGTCAGTTCGCTAGGCTTGAACAGCACGCTGTTACCGGCCAGCAGCGCCGGCACGATGTGACCGTTGGGCAAGTGACCAGGGAAGTTGTAAGGACCAAACACCGCCACCACACCGTGGGGTTTGTGGCGCAACACGGCGGTGGCGTCGCCCAGCGGGCCGCTCTTCTCGCCGGTACGTTCACGGTAGCTTTGCACCGAGATCGCGATCTTGTTGACCATGCTGGTCACTTCGGTCGCGGCTTCCCACAGCGGCTTGCCGGTTTCTTCGCCAATGGTGTGAGCCATTTCGTCTGCGCGACTTTTCAAGGCGGCGGCGAAGGCTTCCAGCACGGCAATGCGCTGCTCCAGCGTTTTTCGGGCCCAGCCCGGAAACGCCTGTCGCGCCGCTTGCACAGCCGATTCAACCTGGGCAGTGGTGGCGCCGACACCGGACCACAGCACTTGCTGGGTCACCGGGTTGAGCGACTCAAAGGCTTCGCCCTGACCCGCCAGCCATTCACCTGCAATGTATAGCGACTTCATTATTTCGACTCCCGTGCAGCGGACAACACCACGGCGCGCACTTGGTCACCGGCGTTGAGTTGAAGACGTTTGGCAGTCAACGGGTCAACCACCAGGGTGCCGGCGGCCAGACGTGCGGGTGCGGCAGTGATCCGGCAGTCTTCGCGCTTGCGGTTGTGAATGATGAACGGCGTTGCGTCGTCACCCGGCGTGCCGATGGCCAGCACCAGCGCCTGACTGTCACGCACCGCGCGGATCTTGCCGGTTTCGCACTCGATCGCAGGACCTGCGTCGAAGATGTCGACATAGCCCTGATAGCTGAAGCCTTCGCTCTTGAGCATGGCCAGCGCCGGCTCGGTGTCGGGGTGCACCTGACCGATCACGTTGCGCGCATCCGGCGACAGGAAGCAGGTGTACAGCGGGAACTTCGGCATCAGCTCGGCGATGAACGCCTTGTTGCCCACGCCAGTCAGGTAATCGGCCTGGCTGAACTCCATCTTGAAGAAGTGCCGGCCCAGGCTTTCCCAGAATGGCGAACGCCCGGCTTCGTCGGACACACCGCGCATCTCGGCAATGATCTTGTTGCCGAACATCTGCGAAAACTCGGCGATGAACAGCATCCGCGCCTTGGACAGCATGCGGCCGTTGAGGCCCGTGCGGTAATCGGCGTGCAGGAACAGCGAGCACAACTCAGAGTTGCCGGTCAGGTCGTTGGCCAGGAACAGCGTCGGGATTTCGCGGTAGATGTTCAGCTCCTGGGAGGCGCTGACGGTCAGGCCAACCCGGAAGTTGTACCAAGGCTCACGCAGGCCGACGGCGCCGGCAATGGCGGAAATGCCCACCACGCGACCATTGTCGTCTTCGAGCACGAACAGGTAGTCCGCATCGCCCCGCCCGGCTTCGCCGCGGAAAGTCTTCTCGGCCCAGCCAACCCGATGGGCCAGACGCTCTTCGTTGGCCGGCAAGGTGGTCAGGCCGGTGCCGGTGCTACGGGCCAGGTCGATCAGAGCGGGTAAATCGCTGCTGCGTACGGGACGAACGATCATGCTATCTCCTCAAACGGGCCGCTTGCGCCACCCGTGAAACTCGCTGCTTTGCAGGAAACTCAGGCGTTTTAAACGGCTACCAGGCGCACGCTGGCACCTTCGCCGACACCCAGGGCTTCGGCCGCTTCCAGGTCCAGGGTCACGGGTTTGCCCGGCGCGTAATCGAGCTCGAGCATCACCGCGCGGTAATCCTGCAACTGGGCGTTGGACACCAGGTACTGGCGACCGACACCTTTGACTGGCTCGCCGATCTTTACCGGCACCACACGGCTCTGGGCGATCGAACGGATCCCCGAGACGCGGGCGTGCAAGGTCGGGCCGCCGTCGAAAATGTCGATGTAGTGATCGGTCTCAAAGCCTTCACGCATCAGGATGTCGAAGGTGATCTGCGCCCGTGGATGCACCTGGCCCATCGCCTCTTGAGCGGAGTCCGGCAGCAGCGGCACATAGATCGGGTAATGCGGCATCAGTTCGGCAAGGAACGTCCGGCTCTTCAGGCCGCACAGACGCTCGGCTTCAGCGTAGTTGAGGTCGAAGAAGTTGCGGCCGATGGCGTCCCAGAATGGCGAATCGCCGTTTTCATCGCTGTAACCGACGATCTCGGTCACCACCGAATCGGCAAAGCGCTCGGGATGGCTGGCCACGAATAGCAGACGGCCGCGGGAATTGAGTTCCGACCACGGCGAACCCACCAGCTCGCGCTGCACGTAGAAACTGGTCAGCAGGCTGTTGCCGGTCAGGTCGTGGCACTGGGAGAGCACGTGGATCTTGTTGTGAATCTTCAGCTCGCGAGAGGCGTGCACGAAGGTTTCGTTGCGAAAGCTGTAGAACGGCTCGGAATAACCGGCCGACGCGACGATGGCCGAGCAACCGGCGAGTTTGCCGGTGGCGGTGTCTTCGAGGACGAAGAAATAACTCTCTTCGCCGTTGAAGCTTACTTCGGCGGCGAACGAGGCTTCGCTCGCGGCGATCTTGTCGCTCAGGCGTTCAACGTCATCCGGCAAGGAAGTGACACCAATCGGGCTGTCCGCAGCCAGACGCTGTACCTCGCCCAGATCAGCCATTTGCGCGGGGCGCATCACCAGCATGGTGTCACTCCTTTATCTCAGAACTTACAGAAGAAAAAATCCCGGGCCATCCCTGAAACAACTCAGAGTCAACGGTGGGAGCTACTTTGCGTGGCGAGGGGGCTTGCCCCCGTTCGATTGCAAAGCAATCGCGAAAACAGTCAATGCGTTCTGATTGATTAGCGCGCCGACTGTTTTCAGGGGTGCTTCGCACCCCAACGGGGGCAAGCCCCCTCGCCACAAGGCTCGCTCCTACAGAAAAGCGGGGCCGGCATACAAAATCAGGTTCGACGCCTGACAATCAGGCGCCGAAGGGTCTATCAGGCTTGCGTCAGTTTTGCCGCGGCGCGCTCGAAGCGATCCAGGCCAGCATCGATATCGGCGTCTTCCACCACCAGGCTCGGGGCGAAACGAATGACGTCCGGGCCGGCTTGCAGAATCATCAGGCCTTCTTGTTCAGCGGCGTTGAAGATGTCCTTGGCCTTGCCTTTCCAGGCGTCGTTCAACACACAACCGATCAACAGGCCCAGACCACGAACATGAGTGAACAGGCCGTATTTCTCGCCGATCTGCGTAAGGCGGGTCTTGAACTTGTCGTGCTTGGCGTTGACGCCGGCCAACACTTCAGGCGTGTTGATCACGTCGATCACGGCTTCGGCAACGGCGCACGCCAGCGGGTTACCGCCGTAGGTGGTGCCGTGGGTGCCGACGACCAGGTGCTTGGCCAGCTCTTCGGTGGTCAGCATCGCTGCGATCGGGAAACCGCCGCCCAGGCTCTTGGCGCTGGTCAGGATGTCCGGGGTCACGCCGTAATGCTGGTAGGCAAACAGCTTGCCGCTGCGGCCCATGCCGGTTTGCACTTCGTCGAACACCAGCAGCGCGTTGTGCTCGGTGCACAGCTCACGGGCACCTTGCAGGTAGGCCAGTTCAGCCGGCAGCACGCCGCCCTCACCCTGGATCGGCTCCAGAACGACGGCGCAGGTCTTGTCGGAAATGGCGGCTTTCAGCGCGGCCAGATCGTTGTACGGCACGTGGGTGATACCGGTGATCTTCGGGCCGAAACCGTCGGAGTACTTCGACTGGCCACCGACGTTCACGGTGAACAGGGTACGGCCGTGAAAACTGTTGAGCGCTGCGATGATTTCGTACTTCTCGCTGCCGTAACGATCGAAAGCGACGCGACGGGCCAGCTTGAAGGCGGCCTCGTTGGCTTCGGCGCCGGAGTTGCAGAAGAACACGCGATCGGCAAAGGTGGCATCGATCAGCTTGTGGGCCAGGCGCAAGGCCGGCTCATTGGTGAACACGTTGGACACGTGCCACAGCTTGTTCGCCTGCTCGGTCAAGGCACCGACCAGCGCCGGGTGCGCATGGCCCAATACGTTAACGGCAATCCCGCCAGCGAAGTCGATCAGCTCGCGACCGGACTGGTCCCAGACGCGGGAACCGGCGCCACGCACAGGAATGAATGCGGCAGGCGCATAGTTGGGAACCATTACCTGATCGAAATCGGCGCGTTGTACCGCAGCGTGCTCAACGGACATCGGAGTCTCCTGAAGAGAAAACACTCGCCTGAAACTGGCGAGCTTGGTGAGGATTGTAAGGACAGTTTTCAGCCCGGCCTTGCCGCCAAGCGACAACTTCTTATAGCGCAAACCCCGGATTTTCCCGGGTTTACGGCAATGCGACATATAGGGTCGCAAAGGCGCAGTTTAACTGCCCCGGCGATTTATAGGCAGCGTCACCTGCACCCTATAAATATGTACCACCCCCCGATCATCGGCATCGTTTTCCATTGAGGCTTATTTAATCCCTCGAGGGTCATCACAATGCCAACTTCAGAACAGAACCTGTCAACACCAGCAACGGCCCACGCATTTCCCGGCGAACACCCCGACGAGCACTATGCGCCCCTGCAAAATAGCGTGCCGCGCTGGCTTGGCGAGGCGATCCCGGTAAAACGCCAGGCATTTAGCCGCGTTCGACCAGGGATGCCCGAGCACTTCAAGCACCTGCCCGCCGCTTCGCATGCAGTTTTGAGAGCGCTCATTGCGCAGCAGTGGACCGTACAGAACAAAGTCGATCGAATACTGGAGAAACTGCAGGACGCCGCCGGTTTTGCCGAGCCGTTGCTGGTCAATGCGTTGAATGAGCGCTTCGACCTGCCGAACCTGGATGTACGTAAAACCTTCTTGCGTCTGTACATCCCTCTACAACTGGGCGCCGCCCGGATCTGGACAGTGTCGCTACTGGACGCCGCGCTGCACAATTTTGAGGAGAGTGAAACCCTTGAAGAGGCTTATGAAGCGGACTCCTCATTCATTACCAAACCCGATGAACTGGGTCATTTCCAGACAATTGCCGGCCTCAAAGAGACGGTTGGCATCGCGGGCTTTACCCGACTGTGCCGGGAGTTGGACATCGGGCGCAAATATCAGGAATACCTCGAAGATAACCTTGGCGTAACCAATCCAGTCGCCGCTGCCGTGCTGCGCCGCCACGTCGATGAAAGCCAGGAGGCGGCGTTAAAGGCTGCGCTGCTGTTCGCCCGAATGAACAGGGACGTTCAAGAGGCAAACGCGCTAATGATCAAAGGCCTGATGGATGGCCTGGAAGGCCTGCGACTGAACCGCACCTCCATGCTTTGTCACGAGCTGTCGATCCTGTCCACGCCGCTCACCGGTGTTTTGCTTTTCTCCCGACAACTTGAACAGACCCGCGACACTGCACAGATTGTGGTGTATGTCCCGGATGACCCTGAGCACCCGATCAAGCAATACCCTTCAACGAGCGATTTTGTCAGGGAGCTAGCGCGGCAACTGCGCAACCCCGATTACCAGCGCTTCTTCAGCCGGTTCATCCCGCATGAAGGCAGAGGCCACTTCTTCGGTCAACTCAATGCCAGCCTGGCTCAAATCCAGTGGCATACACCTGAGCCCGGCAGCAGTTTACCCACCTGGCGAGAGACGCCGCTGGAGGCCCCCAATCTGAACCTGGCAGCCACCCCCATCGAGGGCGACCTGCGGCAACACCTTTATCAGAGCCGGCTGAACAAGATCCTCAACGATGCACGGGCCATCGCCATCCCTACCGCGCAAGTCGATCAACGGGTTCGTTGGGCATTCCTGGATTCGGTGGCCAGCACCGCCAAATCGATCCTGGAGGTCGCTTCATTCGTACTCCTGCCATTCATACCTTTTTTGGGTGAGGCGATGCTCGCGTACATGGCCTGGCAGATGCTCGATGAAACCTTCGAAGGGATCATCGAATGGGCCGAGGGCCAGACGGCCGAAGCCTTTGAACACGTGATGGGCGCTGCCGAATCGCTCATCCAGCTGGGGATGTTTTTAGTGGGTGGCGCCATTGTCATCGGCGAGTTCCGCAAGGTACTTCCTCGCGAAATCGTAGCATTCATCGATCGGTTCAAACCCGTTGCAGGTCCTGGCGGAAAAACCCTTTACTGGAAGCTCGACCTGACGACCTACAAGCAGAAAATCCCACTGCCAGAGAGCTCGAGGCCCAATAGCCTGGGCTTGCATCAGCATGAAGGCAGAGACATTCTGCCCATCGAAGGCGAGCACTTCGTTGTCAGCAAAGACCCACTGTCCCAGAACCATCAGATTGAGCACCCGACCCGTGCCGATGCTTACAAGCCGATTCTGCGGGGTAATGGTGATGGCGCCTGGCAAACCGAGCTGGAACATCCGATGGAGTGGGATAAAGCCACATCACTGGACCGCATCGGGCACAGGGTCGAGTCGTTTTCCCCCGCGCAACGAGAACGCATGCTAGAAATCAGCGGCAGCTCTGAAGACGCCTTGCGCAAAATGCACGTCAATCAGGAACCCTTGCCGCCGCTGCTCGCCGACACGCTCGAGCGCTTTACCATCGATGAGCAGTTGCAGCGCGTCTCTGAGCAGCTGGCCAGTGACCAGCCTGAGCAATACTTGAATGCCGACCCCGCGACCCAACTTCGAATCCTGAACGAAAGCGGACTATTGCCTGAACGCAGCAGACTGCGCCTTTGGGATGAGCAAGGGCAGTTGGCCTGGGAGTCTTCGACCCGGGACGATCTAACCCCGATCGACCTGCGACAAGACCAGTTGATCGATGGAGACGTTCTCAAGACGCTGCTTCAAACACTCAACGAAGGCAAGCTCAACCTGTCGACAAATGAAGCGTTCGGTAATCCGCTCAATGCCCTTGAAAGCCGCACCCACGCCCTGAGAAAGAAGCTGGCGCAAATCATCAGGGACAATAAATCCGAACTTTTTGACGCTCATTACAAAGCCCTTGAGCAAAGCAACGACCCCTTCGTACAAGACATCGTGCAGGCTCATCCGCAGTTACCGAAAATCGTGGCGCAGGAACTTGTCAACAACGCCACGGGCACCGAACTGCTGCAAATCAGTGAAGGCCACCTACCCGAGAGGCTGGAACGGCTCGCGAGTTTTGCCGAGCAGGAAGTGCGCGTCACCCGCGCCTACGAAGGGCTGGATCTCGACGCTGTCGCAAATCCGGACACCGACACACTGATGCTCCGAAGCCTGGAAACACTGCCCGGCTGGTCCCGCGAGGTACGCCTGGAAATCCGCGATCAGTTTTATGAGGCCCCCGTGGCAGACAGCATCGGCCCTCAGGATGCGCCCATACAAAAAGTGCTGGTACGACAGAAGTCCGGCACCTTCGAGACGTTTGACGACCGCGGGCAGCAACTGCATGGGGCCTCGGATTTCTACACCAGTGTCTTGCAGGCCTTGCCTGACGCGGAGCGCCAGGCGCTGGGTTATCAAATCGGTCAAGGACACAAACTGCAGCGGGCCATACACGATTCCCCGCTGCAACGATCGGAGCTTCGAACGGCGATTGCGCACCCACCCATTCCGGCCCCCCCCATAGACACACTGCGCCTATTGGGCACGAACGGTTATCCCCGCCTCAGGAGCGAAGTACCCCGAACACTGGCAGAACGAGTGCGCGAGCTTTACCCCAGGCTTTCCCCACAGGAGAATCAGGCCCTGGTTCAAAGACTGCAAGGTCACCCCGCGGGCCCGCGCGCGGAGCTTTCTCGTCTGCGCGACGAGTATTTCCAGTTATTGAACGACCTTCAAATCTGGGCTAACAACCCACCAGCCTTTCATCCGCAAACCAACGCAAGACTCAGCCCGCTGGAAACAGCCGCACAAATACAGAACCGCAGACTGCTGCGCGAGCAACTGCTGCGTGGCTGGCGCAAAGAGACCGACTTGTATGACGCCGAAGCGGGCGCAGATCACGGCTACAGCATTGTATTTTCCCAGCCGATACTCGGCGATCTGCCGACCTTGAGCGCCGACTACGGTCACATCTCCATGCTGTCACTCAATGGCAGCAGTGCGGCGCGCGGGATCGAACCTTTCCTTGGGCGTTTCCCTGGCTTGCGTCGCCTGGAAATGCGTAATTTTGTCCTGAACCGCATGCCCCAAACGATTTCGAACATGACCGGGCTGGACGAATTGATCCTGAGTGATTGTGGCATCGCCCTCACTCCCGCAGATCAGGCATCCCTTGGCCAGTTGCATGAGTTGTCGGTACTCGACCTGGAAAACAACCCGCTTGGTTTCGCCCCCGAGGTAGACGCGCTCCCCAAACTGACCTACATCGACCTTTCCAGTACCGGCATCACCAGCATTCCCGCGGGACTGCGCAATTGCCCGCGACTTCGAACCGCCATCTTCTATGACAATCAGATAAGTGAACTGCCCGCCTTTATCTTTGAACTGCCGGGCGACATCAGCGAAGGCTTTGATTTTGCGAACAATCCGCTGTCTGCCACCTCCCGCGAGCGCATCAAAATCTACTTCGGTCAAACCGGACGGGACCTTGGGGTATTCGCCGAACAGGTGGACATCGATCGAGTGAGAGACCTGTACCCAGGGCTGGATAGAGAAGAAGCGAGTGACTATATCTATCGCTTGCCTGGCACGTTGCCGGAGGGTCGGACCGTTCTGGCGCGCAAGGAGGCCGAGCTTGCCGACATGATCAGCGACCTCACCGTATGGTCGAACGACGTTCCCAACGTCCATCCTGAAACCGGTACGCCCCTCACGGCCGATGAGATGTACCAGGAGCACGTCAAAAGGGATCAGTTCAAGCAAGACCTTGAACGTTGCTGGCGCCGAATACCCACAGTCAATGCGGCCGCCAGCGAGTTCGCGTTCGTGTCGACGCTGCCGATTATGGGTGATCTTCCAGTACTGACAGCCGGCTTCAGCCATGTCCCTGAACTGATGCTCACCAGCACCGGTCACATCGCCCCGCGAGCGAGCCAGTTCCTGGAGTACTTTCCCAACCTGGAGCGCCTGACCGTGCGCGGATACCAACTGGATAACATCCCCGACAGCGTGTTCAGGATGCGAAGCCTGAGCGAGCTGAGCCTGCCTGAATGCCGCATCACCCTGACCGAACAAACCCGCAATGGGTTGGCAGAAATGACGCGCCTTGAGCTGATCAACCTGAGGAATAACCCTTTGGGGCTCGCACCCGATCTGAGCAACATGACGCAGTTGTCATTGAACCTGAGCCGTTGTGGGCTCACGGAGATTCCGGGGGGATTGCTCAGTAACGATATCCGGGTAGACGCCGACTTGAGCTTTAACGCAATTACCGAGATGCCCGTCGACCTTTTGGAGGTCAATGCCGATATCGGTGCAGGATTTGACTTCAGCGGCAATCCATTCACAGCTGACAGCCTCCAGCTGATTGCCGATTATTACCGTCGAACCGGTAATGATCTCCAGATCGATGGGATAGCCAACATCCCGGTGCCGGTGAATGGCGTACCAGTCAATCCCGAATGAAACCTGATAGCACGCCTGCCCGAGACCATGGGGTTTGCCGACCCCATGGCGTTCGATCAGCTTATGGGTGAAACCTATCCGCGCTCCGGAGGCACCGACGACAACTCGAACGGGCTGCTGCTGCGGCGCTGGTTGCGATCTTCCCGCGGCGTGGCGCCGAAGAAGTTGCGATAAGCGCTGGAGAAGTGCGGCCCCGACGAGAAGCCGCAAGACAGGCCGATCTGGATGATCGACTTGCTGGTCTGCATCAACATCTGCCGGGCCTTGTTCAGGCGCAACTCCAGGTAATACTGGCTCGGCACGCGGTTGAGGTATTGCTTGAAGATGCGCTCCAGCTGCCGACGGGACACGCACACGTGCTGGGCGATTTCGTCGGTGGTCAGGGGCTCTTCGATGTTGGCTTCCATGAGCAGCACGGCTTGCGTGAGCTTGGGATGGCTGGAGCCGAGACGATTCTGCAACGGAATGCGCTGACGCTCCCCGCCCTCGCGGATGCGCTCGACCACCAACTCTTCCGACACCGCACCGGCCAGTTCCGCGCCGTGATCGCGGGCCAGTACTGCCAGCAACAAATCGAGTACCGACATGCCGCCGCAAGCCGTCAGGCGATCACGATCCCAGTCGAACAGATGACTGGTGGCAATGACCTTCGGGAAACGTTCGGCGAAATCGTCCTGCCAGCGCCAGTGCACGGCCGCGCGATAACCGTCGAGCAAACCCAGTTGCGCCAACGGATAAACACCCGCGGACAAACCGCCGATCACACAACCGGCACGCACCAGTTGCTTGAGCCCACTGCTGAGCGCCGGCGCCAATGCGGTGGGCGGCTCATCGGCGAGCAGGAACAGTTTCTGGAAGTTTTCGAGCTTGCCGGTCCAGGCCTCACCGGGCAATTGCCAGGCGCCTTCGACCGGTGGCTCGGCCTGCAAGAACGACAGTTCGTAGACCACGTCCGGATGCACACGCTGGGCAACACGCAAGGCCTCCTCAGCCAGCGCCAGCGTCAGAGCTTTAGTGCTGGGCCAAATCAGGAAACCAATTCGATGGGCAGTCATGGGCGGGCAATCCGAAACGAAGAACAGTGATGAAGGCATGGGCCAATGCTAGCCCGCAAATGTACGCAAATCCCGAAACCAGCAAAGATCAAATGTGGGAGCGGGCTTGCTCGCGAAAGCAGTGGTTCAGACAGCAACGATGTTGACTGATACACCGCTTTCGCGAGCAAGCCCGCTCCCACAGGGGATTGGGCCGGCATCCAGGTTGCGAAGCATGCACTATCCCGGTGCGCAACGGGAGTTCGGTTTACTTCAAGCTGCCGGAGAGGAACTGTTGCAGACGCTCCGATTGCGGGTTAACCAGCACTTCACGCGGGTTGCCGCTCTCTTCAACGACACCTTTGTGCAGGAACACCAACTGGTTCGACACTTCACGGGCGAAACCCATTTCGTGGGTCACCACGACCATGGTCCGGCCTTCCTGAGCCAGGGCCTGCATGACTTTGAGCACGTCACCCACCAGCTCCGGGTCTAGGGCCGAGGTCGGTTCGTCGAACAGCATCACTTCCGGTTCCATCGCCAGCGCCCGGGCAATCGCCACTCGCTGTTGTTCGCCGCCGGACATGTGGCCCGGGTAAGCGTCCTTGCGATGCGCCACGCCCACCTTGTTCAGGTAGTGCTCGGCCTTCTCGCGGGCTTCGGCCTTGGACACGCCCAGTACGTGTACTGGCGCTTCCATGATGTTTTCCAGCGCGGTCATGTGCGACCACAGGTTGAAATGCTGGAACACCATCGACAGGCGCGAACGCATGCGTTGCAACTGCTTCGGATCAGCCGCCTTCAGCGCGCCGTCCTTGTTCGCCACCAGCTTCAACTCTTCGTTGTTGAGCAAAATCTTGCCCGCGTGCGGCTGCTCCAGCAGGTTGATGCAGCGCAGGAAAGTACTTTTGCCGGAGCCACTGGAGCCGATGATGCTGATCACATCGCCGGCTGCCGCTTTCAGGGACACGCCCTTGAGCACTTCGTGACTGCCGTAGCGTTTATGCAGGTCTTGGACTTCAAGTTTGTACATGCGGTCGGTTCTCACAAAAACAGTCAGTCAGTCGTTGAGCAAGCGCCCGTGACGCAGCGCTTCGCGCCCCGCCACCTTGGCCAGCCAGAAACCGGGTTGGGCATAACGCAGCCGCTCAATGGCAAACAGCACCCCGGACGTACCAGCACACACCGTGCTGACCCGATCCGCCAACGGATCGATCACTTCAAAAATCTCGTCACCGGCTTCAACCCACTCACCGGGTTTACGCAGGAAACTCACCACCCCCGGATGGGGTGCCATCAGCAATTCGGTGCCTTCGAACGGCATCGCTTCGCAAGCGTCTTGCGCAGCTTGTGGCCATTCGCCACTGATCAGGCCTTGCCCGGCGAGGAACGCCAGAATGCCTTCAGCATGGGCGCAGGCCTCGGCGCGGCCGGTGTCGGCCTGGCCACCTAATTCAATGGTAGTCGCCAGGCACGCCAGTGGAATTTGCGCATCCGGGAACAGACGCGACAAACGCAGCCATGGCAGCGAGCAGGCTTCATCGAAGGAACTGCCGCCGGAGTCTTCCGCCAGCAGCCCGACCCGCACGTTCAGGTGCGCAGCCAGTGAACGCCACTGCGGCCAATGCTGCGGCAAGGCATACATGTGCAGCGCCGCTTCGGCGTCGCAGTGCAGGTCCAGCACGACATCAGCGGTGCAGGCATGGCTGAGCAGGATGCGCTGCATGCCCTGCAACTGGCTGGATGCCGGTGGCAGCGCGGCCAGTGCATCGCTCATGGCCTGGCGAATCAAACGAATGTTGGCGTGCGGGTCATCGCCCAGGTGTCCGTTCAGCGCAGCGGCCACTGGCGCGCTCAGCTCGACGAAGTCGCGGTTGAAATTCTTGCCGCTGCCCGCCTCGAAACGCCCCTGATGATTGCCCTGGAGCAATTGACTCAAGCCCAGCGGGTTCGCCACCGGCACCAGTTCGATCACACCGTTGAGCAAGCCCTGGGTTTCGAGTTCGGCCAGGCGCTTTTTCAGCTCGAAGGCTGTGCGCATGCCCGGCAGTTCATCGGCGTGCAGGCTGGCCTGAATGTAGGCCTTGCGCTCGCCACTGCCGAAGCGAAACACCGAGATCTGGCGTTCGCTGCCCAAGTGGCTCCACGGCAACACATGATCGATGCGTTCCATATCAGTGCTTCCGCGGGGCCAGGTAGCCCAACCAGCGGCGCTCGGCCAGCTTGAACAGCTTCACCAGAATGAACGTCAGGCACAGGTAGAACACGCCGGCGGTGATGTACGCCTCAAACGGCAGGTAGTACTGGGCGTTGACCGTGCGTGCGGCACCGGTGATGTCGATCAGGGTCACGATGGACGCCAGACTGGTGGTCTGCAGCATCATGATCACTTCGTTGCTGTACTGCGGCAGCGCCCGGCGCAGGGCCGACGGCAGCAGGATGCGCTTGTACATCTTGAAGCGTGACATGCCCATGGCCTTGGCCGCTTCGATCTCGCCGTTCGGCGTGGCGCGCAGGCTGCCGGCAATGATTTCGGCGGTGTAGGCGCTGGTGTTGACAGCAAACGCCAGGCACGCACAGAAGGTCGCGCTGGACAGCCACGGCCAGAGGAAGCTCTCACGCACCGCTTCGAACTGTGCCAGACCGTAGTAGATCAGGAACAGTTGCACCAACATCGGCGTGCCGCGGATCACGTAGGTGTAGAGCCAGGCCGACATGTTGACGACCGGGTTCTTCGAAACCCGCATCAGGCCCAGGGGCAACGCACACAGCAGGCCGAAGAACAGCGACAGCCCGAGCAGTTTGAGGGTGGTCAGCAGGCCGCCGAGGTACAGCGGCATGGCCTCCCAAATGACGTTGTAGTCGAAGATCATAGATCAGCCGCCCTTACGCCTACCGAGTAGCGCTTCTCAAGGTGACGCAATGCCAGCAACGACACACTGGTGATCACCAGGTACATCGCCGCCACCGCGAGGAAGAAGGTGAAAGGCTCGCGGGTGGCATCGGCCGCCTGCTTGGCCTTGAACATCATGTCTTGCAGACCCACCACCGAAATCAGCGCAGTAGCCTTGGTCAAAACCAGCCAGTTGTTGGTAAAGCCCGGGATCGCCAGACGAATCATCTGCGGCACCAGTACCCGGAAGAACACCTGGAAACTGCTCATGCCGTAAGCCATGCCGGCTTCCGCCTGCCCCTTGGGGATCGCCATGAAGGCGCCACGGAAGGTTTCCGACAGGTACGCACCGAAGATGAAGCCCAGGGTGCCGATACCGGCGGCCAACGGGTTCAGGTCGATGTAGTCGTCAAAACCGAGCAGCGGTGCGACGCGGTTGAGCAGGTCCTGGCCACCGTAGAAAATCAGCAGGATCAGCACCAGGTCGGGAATGCCGCGGATTACCGTGGAATACAGGTCGCCCAGCCAGGCCAGCCAGCGCACCGGCGACAGGCGCAGCGCCACGCCGATCAGACCCAGAACAATGGCCAGGGCCATGGACGACAAGGCGAGCTGAAGCGTCAGCCAAGCGCCATCGAGGATGACAGCCCCGTAGCCTTTCAACATGATTCAGGTCCTCGGAAGTTGGGATGAAAAAATGGCGCAAACCGCAGAGATTCTGTTGCTTGCGCCATTTCGGACTTGTCGCCTGGACGGGTTACTTGCCGTAGATGTCGAAAGCGAAGTACTTGTCCTGGATTTGCTTGTACTTGCCGTTCTCGCGAATGGCAGTAATGGCGGCGTTGAGCTTGTCCAGCTCAGCCTTGTCGCCCTTGCGCACGGCGATGCCTACGCCGTCACCGAAGTATTTGACGTCGGTGAACGCCGGGCCGACGAACGCAAAGCCTTTGCCAGCGTCGGTTTTCAGGAAGCCGTCTTCCAGCAGCGTAGCGTCTGCCACGGTGCCGTCGAGGCGGCCGGCAGCCACGTCGAGGTAAATTTCGTTCTGCGAACCGTATGGCTTGATCTCGGCACCCAGCGGGGCCAGGACTTCACGGGCGAAACGCTCGTGGATCGAACCACGTTGCACGCCGATGTTCTTGCCCTTGAGCTCGGTCAGGCCTTCGCTGACCTGAACGCCCTGCTTCATGACCAGGCGGGCCGGGGTGTTGTAGTACTTGTTGGTGAAGTCCACGGACTTCTTGCGGTCTTCAGTGATCGACATCGACGACAGGATGGCGTCGATCTTGCGCACCTTGAGCGCCGGGATCAGACCGTCGAACTCTTGCTCGACCCAAACGCACTTGACCTTCATCTCTTCGCACAGGGCGTTGCCGATGTCGTAGTCGAAACCAACGATGCTGCCGTCCGGCGCTTTGGAAGCGAACGGAGGGTAAGCCGCCTCGATACCAATTTTCAGAGGCTTTTCATCGGCGAAGGTTGGCAGGGACAGCACGGAGGACAGTGCCAGGGCGCCAAGCAGCACGAGTTTCTTCATCTTGGGACTCCATCGGTATAGGGCTGAAACGGCAGAGTGAGCGTTAGCCCAATATGCGAATGAGTAGAACCGAAAAGCAATGCTGCGTCCCGGGATACGAGCGTTGAATTCAACACCGGCAACGACGAGCGAGTGATCGGCATTCTAACGACAGGCCCGAGGCCGATATTTCTTCAATGCGACAACTAGTTACAGAAGCACCGAGAATGCCGTCAGGCGCGTTGACAGCCCATGCAAAATCATGCAAGAGCAAAAGGGAGTGAACCAATCAACATTGCAAATTGCGGGCCTATTATTGGCAAAGCCTTCTAATCCGGCAAGCGTAGCGTGGGATCTTATTTATTATCCGTGGTTGTGATGCCCTGGATCAGGGCTATGCGTTTCCCAATGCCCCGGATCGGCGCGATGCGGTTACACATTCAGTAACCTGAGCAATCGCGGGGTAACAGTAGGAATAGCCCTACGTACAAAGCCGATAATTATTGGCTACTGTTTAAGTGGTGTCTGACCGAATGCTATCGCGGGCAAGCCCGCCCCACAGTTTCATACAGCTGGACAGAGATCATCCGCACACCACAACCCCCTGTGGGAGCGGGCTTGCCCGCGAAGAGGCCGGCACAACCAACACACAATCCCCAGACATTAAAAAGCCCCGCCAGGCGCAATGCCGGGCAGGGCTCTGAGCGACTCAGACGCGACGCTTACGCCACATTCATCGTCTTGTGCGTATCAATCAAATGCTGCACCACACCCGGATCGGCCAAGGTGGAGATATCTCCCAATCCGTCGTACTCAGCAGTAGCAATCTTGCGCAGAATCCGCCGCATGATTTTCCCCGAACGAGTCTTCGGCAGCCCCGGCGCCCACTGAATCACATCCGGTGAAGCAATCGGACCGATCTCCTTGCGCACCCAGTTCTTCAACTCCAGGCGCAATTGCTCGTTCGGCTCTTCGCCGTTTTTAAGGGTGACATACACATAGATGCCCTGCCCCTTGATGTCATGCGGCACACCCACCACCGCTGCCTCGGCAACTTTCGGGTGAGCGACCATCGCGCTTTCGATCTCGGCGGTACCCATGCGGTGGCCAGACACGTTGAGCACGTCGTCCACGCGACCGGTGATCCAGTAGTAACCATCGGCATCGCGACGAGCACCGTCACCAGTGAAGTACATGCCACGGAACGTCTTGAAGTAAGTATCGACGAAGCGGTCGTGATCGCCATACAGCGTACGTGCCTGGCCTGGCCACGAATCCAGAATCACCAGGTTGCCCTCGGCCACGCCCTCGATGATGTTGCCCAGGTTGTCCACCAGCGCCGGCACCACGCCGAAGAACGGACGCGCCGCAGAACCCGGTTTCAGACCATGAGCACCCGGCAGCGGGCTCATCAGGGTCGCGCCGGTTTCGGTCTGCCACCAGGTGTCGACGATCGGGCAACGGGATTTGCCGACGTTCTTGTAGTACCAGTCCCAGGCTTCCGGGTTGATCGGCTCGCCCACCGAACCCAGCAGGCGCAGGCTGCTGCCATCGGCACCTTCCACAGCGGCAGTGCCCGAAGCCATCATCGCACGGATCGCGGTCGGCGCGGTGTAGAGAATATTGACCTTGTGCTTGTCGACGATCTTCGCCACCCGGGTGATGTCCGGATAGTTCGGCACGCCTTCGAACAGCAGCGTGGTCGCGCCATTGGCCAGCGGGCCGTAGACAATGTAGGTGTGGCCGGTGACCCAACCGACGTCAGCGGTGCACCAGTAGACTTCACCCGGACGGTAGTCGAACACACGCTCGTGGGTCATGGCCGCATACAGCAGGTAACCGCCAGTGGTGTGCTGCACACCCTTGGGCTTGCCGGTGGAACCGGAGGTGTAAAGGATGAACAGCGCTTCTTCGGCGCCCATCTCTTTCGGCGCACAAACGGTGCCCGCCACTTTCATCAGGTCTTCGTACCAGATGTCGCGATGCTGGTTCCACTTGATGTCGCCACCGGTGCGCTGGCACACGATGACCTTCTGGATGCTGCTGGTTTCCGGGTTGGTCAGCGCGTCGTCGACGTTGGCCTTGAGCGGAATCTTCTTGCCGGCACGAATGCCTTCGTCGGCAGTGATCACCACTTTCGAGCGGCAGTCGATGATGCGACCGGCCAGGGCTTCCGGCGAGAAACCACCGAACACCACCGAGTGAATCGCGCCGATCCGGGTACAGGCCAGCATGGCGACCACGGCTTCAGGGATCATCGGCATGTAGATAGTCACCACGTCGCCACGGTGCACATCCTGGCCGCGCAGGGCGTTGGCGAATTTGCAGACTTGCTCGTGCAGCTCGCGGTAAGTGATGTTGCGGCTCTCGGAAGGGTCATCGCCTTCCCAGATGATAGCGATCTGGTCACCTCGCTCGGCCAGGTGACGGTCGAGGCAATTGTAGGAAACGTTCAGGGTGCCATCGGCAAACCATTTGATATCGACATGGTGATCGTCGAAGGAAGTCTGCTTCACCGTGGTGAAAGGCTTGATCCAGTCGAGGCGTTTGGCTTGCTCGCGCCAGAAGCCGTCCGGGTTGACGACGGACTGCTGGTACATGGCCTTGTAGGTCGCCTCGTCGGTCAGCGTATTGGCCAGAACCTCGGGACGAACGGGATACAGGGAAGCCGCACTCATCTTTCTTACCTCGGTGGAATAGTTGTTTTTGTATGACCCAGTTGTAGTCGCGCCGGCCCCATAGAACCATTCGACGATGGTAGTAACAAGGCCCTACAAAATGTCCTGAATAGTTACCCAGCCAGCCAAACCGAGCATTTCCTGTCGCACCCCAACGAAGGGGATGCCTCCAAAACCCTGTGGGAGCTGGCTTGCCAGCGATGGCGGCCTACCTGACGCACAGCGCCACCAATATCAACAGCAAACCGGCCCCTCGCAGACGTACCCAATTGGATTCCAGGGATTGTTACGAAATCTGTCAAAAGTGTTTATCAAAAGCCCACCTATATGAATGCACCCCCCAGCCCTAAAATCCATCCCCGCCAAACCGGCAAACCGAGTTAACCAAGTTACAGCCCCCACGAAGGCAGTTAACCCAAACCCAAGTAATCAGATCCGCACGCAACCCCAAAAAGGTTGCGTGACCCCATTCGACCCAAGAAAGGTAAAAGCAGATGAAAGCTTTATTAGTTCTGGCCCTGGGCAGCCTGTGCTTGAACGCCATGGCCGACGAAGCCCCGACCGATGTCGCACAGCAACAACCGGTCATCGAGGAATACACTTACTCCACCAACCTGGACATCGCCAAAGTAATCTCCATGAGCGAAACCCCAAACGTATGCGAAGTGGTGCCGATGAAAATGGAATACGAAGACTCCAAGGGTCAACGGCATATCCTGCGTTACAGCATGATGGGCAATGGCTGCTCCAATGGCTGAGCAACAACGCCCGCGCTCTAAATCGAGGCGATTTCGCAGCCCGGCTTCCCGTCGGGCTCGGTTGTGTCTGGATACATCGAAAAGCTCGCAAAAACACAAGATGTAGTGAAAAACCCGGTTTTTGGTTGTTTTTTGAGCAAAAACCAATAAGCGCCCTTTTCCCCGAAAAAAAATCTATGGCCCCCAAAGCCCTGTAAACCCTCGCTCCGACCGAAAAACCCGTCCTCTCGACCGATCTGTAGGCCGATTCGCCGCACCACGACGGCAAAAATTTCCCTATAATGCCGCCCTAACGGGCCTGCAATATCCCCTTACAGGGATCAATAGCCAGTCTGAAGCCCACGCAGAGATCTTTACCGATTTCCGCGCCCGTCAGAGGCTCTCGGAACCCCGTACAAAATTCTGTTTTATTGCCTGCGTTAGCTGCCGCAAGAAACGATTTCCTTTAGATCCAACGCGGCCAGTACGGCCGTGTGAAAAACCAACCAACCATTTTCACACGGGCACTCTGGCCCTCACGCAGGAGACGACACGTCATGCTGAGCTGGGACGAATTCGACAAAGAAGACACGGAAGTAGCGGTCAAGAGCGCCAACGCTGGCCACGCCACCGAAGCCAACATGGACCGTCTCGACAGCGCCGGCGGTGCCGCCGCCCTCGAAGCACGCGCCGTGACCGCCGCTGACTCCGCCGCAGTAGCCCGCGCCAAGGCTGCTCTGGATTCTCTCGACGTCGCCGAAGGCCTCGCCGAACTCGAAGGCGCCTCCGCCCGTGTCGCCGTTGACGAAAAGCGCATGATCAACTGCCGCGCCGACCTCAACCAACTCGTACCCTTCAAGTACGACTGGGCCTGGCAGAAATACCTGGACGGCTGCGCAAACCACTGGATGCCGCAAGAAGTCAACATGACCGCCGACATCGCCCTCTGGAAAAACCCGGAAGGCCTGACCGACGACGAGCGACGCATCGTGATGCGCAACCTCGGCTTCTTCTCCACCGCCGACTCCCTGGTCGCCAACAACCTGGTCCTGGCCGTATACCGCCTGATCACCAACCCGGAATGCCGCCAGTACATCCTGCGCCAGGCTTTCGAAGAGGCGATCCACACCCACGCCTACCAGTACTGCATCGAATCGCTGGCCATGGATGAAGGCGAAATCTTCAACATGTACCACGAGATCCCATCGGTCGCGAAAAAAGCCACCTGGGGCCTCAAATACACCCGCTCCATCTCCGATCCGAAGTTCGAAACCGGCACCGTCGAAACCGACAAAGAACTGCTGCGCAACCTGATCGCCTACTACTGCGTTCTGGAAGGCATCTTCTTCTACTGCGGCTTCACCCAGATCCTCTCCATGGGCCGCCGCAACAAAATGACCGGCGTCGCCGAGCAGTTCCAGTACATCCTGCGCGACGAATCCATGCACCTGAACTTCGGCATCGACGTGATCAACCAGATCAAAATCGAAAACCCGCACTTGTGGGATGCCGAGATGAAGGAAGAAGCTTCGCAGATGATTCTGCAGGGCACTCAGCTGGAAATCGAATACGCTCGCGACACCATGCCTCGTGGGGTGTTGGGCATGAATGCGGCGATGATGGAAGACTATCTGAAGTTCATCGCTAACCGTCGCCTGTCGCAGATTGGTCTGAAGGAAGAGTATCCGGGGACTACAAACCCGTTCCCTTGGATGAGCGAGATTATGGACTTGAAGAAAGAGAAGAATTTCTTTGAGACTCGGGTAATTGAGTATCAGACTGGTGGGGCTTTGAGCTGGGATTGATCCCAGAGTTAGCCGCGATTTGACGACTTGAATCGGCAAATCGAACATCTGAAAGCCCCGATCTGATCGGGGCTTTTTTGTGGGGTAGGAAAACTCTTACTCACACTCTCAGCAAATGCAAAAGCTCCTACAGCAACCCCAGATCCATCCGTATTGATCAATATTTGAAACGTCCCTAAGCTCTACTTAGGTGCCTAAGAAACGCCCAACGTAGAAAGCTAGCCAATTACACAGACAAGTAGTCACCCCTGGTGATTTATCTTACGGCTGCGTGTGGCTTTTTGCTCGTTGGAGCTTCTTATGTCCACTTTACGTTGGGGTTAAGCCCGCCATAGTCCAACGTAGAGGTAATGGATATGCCTGAGTACAACCATCTCGTCACTCTCCGCATTGTGGGGATCGGTTATGTCTGATCTCTTCTCTGTAACAGCCTTCACCCGCCACAACCTTCCTCTCCACGCCCTCCTCCTGGAAAACCAACCATGGTTTTGTGCCCGCGATATCGGACGCTTGATGGGTTTCTATCTAAGTGAGCGCATGGTCAACAAACTAGACAAAGACCAGTACCGATCGCTGTGGATTGAGTATTACCGGCAACCGGCAAAGCAGATGATGCTCAGCGAGTCCGGTGTGTACGCGCTGTTGGTGTATCACTATGCGCCAGGAAATCGCTTGCTGCGTGAGTGGATCACTCATCAAGTGGTGCCGGCCTTACGTGATGCAGAGCAGCCAGAAAATACCGATCGCCCTTTGTTGAGTTTGCTCGAGTGGCCAGAAATGTCTCTGAGCCTGCTGCAATGGCGGGATGAGCCCTGGATTCGATTGCGGGATATGCCTTGTTTACTGCTGGGTCAACAGCAAACGTCATGGTGGCGGAAGGTTTCGCAGTTTTTCCTGCTTTAACAGGCCTCGCAAAAAGGGTGCAACCTTCTGCACCCTATTCTGATCTTGCTAGTCGAACGTCCAATCGACTACCCACTCGCCGTTTGTAACCACTGAGATTGCAGCGGCAATCCCTCTGGCCCACCAATCAAGATGCCCTGTTCCAAATCAAATGGCAGCACCCAGAGCTTCAGTTGTGGAGCGAACTCGAACACCTGCAAGGGGGCATCAAATGCAGCTTGTCTTGGGTAGATCAGCACCAACTCCCCATCACCTAATAAATACCTATGACCATAGGCGAACAACTGATAAAAATCCGATTGTTTCAATCCGTAGTTTTTATTCTCTCCGGAGGAATTCAGCCGCTTCCATTTTGTATCGAGTACCCAGCTTTTCTGCTGATGGTGGATCATCAGGTCCGGCCGCAACTGAAAGAAATTTTTACCCTTATGCCGACACAGATGTTCACTATGCGTCTGGGTGACCAGTCGAGCATCGTGAAATAGATCCCTATCTAGGCTCGCAGCTACATAACGCTCAAATAGCTTTTCCATAGGGAATAACAAGCTCATGCCGTGCCAATCCCCTGCGACCGCTAAAGGCATCTGCTGCTTGATGATCAATTCGCACCATGGCCTCACTGGTACGTAGTGCGCCATCAGTCGCTCGTTACTCCATTGTTTGAAATCGTGTTGCGCGTTACGACTTGTCGGTACTTCTAACAACATACCTCTTAACTCATGCGCTAGTCGCCAGTTAAGAGGCTCTTTGGTGGCTTTGCAGACCTGATCTAACGCGAGTTTAAGTAAGCGATTTTCCGGGCGGTCGGGTAAGAAAATATCGTGGCGTATCTGAAAATTGTGCTGACGCCCAGGTGGCTGCCGCATTTGCTTGACCACATCCAACTGACCACGCAGAAAGCGTTGTTCTTCCTCTACCCGCTGGTAATCGAAACGCAGCCCTCGTTTGATCAAGTGATCCAGAGCCAATAAAAATCGACCCATGATCCATTCGCTCAACGGTGCATCGAAATCTTGTAGATCCGCCGCACCGACTTCGCGGGTGGGCAAATTTAGGGAAGCTTGGATCATGCGTCTCAGCAACGCTCTGCTTTGCTTGATGCAATCCTCTCGCTCGAAATGCTTGGGAAGAATCTCAAGGCGCGTACCACAGGGCGTTTCCAATACGCCAACGTAGTTGTCGAGCTTGAGTAAGCAACGGTTTTCGATTTGGACCAGCCCTGCCCCGGCTTTGCTGAAAAAAGCACTTAACCTGCATAACCAGTCAAAGGCTGAAACTGATACCTGAGCAAGATCTAACGTTGGCACGGCGACGTTATCCGTCGTCAGCCTCGCGTATTCGCGAACCGTGACGATGGGTTTCACGCCGTCACGCCTTTCAGTGCTCGGATAACTGCTACACCAAGTTGACGAGTATTTAACTCACGACCGCTTGAATAGTGAGTTGTCACGCTATGCTCCGCCGCAAGTTCACGCAGTAAGGGTTTAGAGGGACGAATGACTTTCCCACCCTGTAAAACTTCAACTGAACCACTTTCAAGCTGACGAACTTGGATATCGCCTTTTTCAGCTTCGATAGAGTCTTGCAGCTTTGGAAGTACCGCCTGATGATCAATGATCCCCCAATAGGACTCGATCCGAGCAAAGGCTTCTTCATTGATCATCCATTGGTTATTTTCGTTACTGAATGCCACTTCCTCGCCAAACAACAAATTGGGTTTGAATGGTGGCTGTTCGATAAAGCAATTCTCAGCGGATTTACGATGATCGTTGAGTACCCACTGAATTCTCTGCCAATCTTCGAAAAAGTACTCCTGCAAAAGCGGGAGAACCTGCTCACGAAAAATTTGTCCCAATCGCTCCAATGTAGAGTCACTATCTAAGGGCATAAAATAAGCATGTCCCAGACAATGATCTCGATCTAGCAGCATTTCGATTCTCTGATTCATCACCTTTAGAAGTTGACCAATGCAAAGTCCACCCACGGTAATATTTTCCAGCAGTTCAGGCTTAGGCGGCATTTCGCGAAAAGTGAAACGACGACGCAATGCGATATCTAGGCCAGATAATGAACGGTCAGCGGTATTCATTGTGCCAATAAGATAAACATTGCTTGGAATACTGAAATGCTGCTTCGAGTACGGCAGTGTCACTATCAGAGCCTCGTCTGCTCCCGCCCGCTTAGAAGGCTCGATTAACGTGATCAACTCACCAAATATTCGTGAGATATTGCCGCGATTTATTTCGTCGATGATCAATACGCGGGCATCATTTCGCGGAGGTATTGCCGCCCTTGCCGGGCGTGTGCTCGACGCCTCCAGCAATCGCTCCACCAAGGCAGGCAAAATATTGAGATAACCATTGACCAGATGCGGATCCAGTTTGGTTTCCGGTACTTTTTTAAAGAGAAGTCGATTACGTATATCTGCAATCGATAAACGGCCTTCTCTCACGTAGCCTGCAAGCGTACTCAAGATACTCATACCTACAGGCAACTGATTACCTTTGGGCTTGCTTAGCTCCACTATATCGTCGGAAGCATGAGTTACAACGTATCCAGTTCCGAAGCTTTCACCCAGCTTAAACAGCCCATTCAAGCCAAGCTCTTCGGTAACAACCGGAGATTTAGCCCCCAGCAGTTGAGCAAGTTTACTCCGGTCCAACGACCCAGAACTTAGTTCGTAAAGCGTGCGTTGAGTGAATTTTCCGTTCATAAGCTGATCATGCGGCAAGGACGGCTCATAAATTCTTAGCCATTTCACCGAACGGCATTGACCGTATTCGAAGCCTTGATCTTCGCGGTTTAAGCAACGGTACTCGCCAGTCACCTCACCAATCGCCCGAAACTTTGTATTACCCTCGGTCACGACCAGCAAATCGCCAATTTTCATTTTCAGTAGAAAGCTGTGAACAGCGGTAATCCCATAAGCATTTTGAGGTAGAGTTTCACCTGCCTCTGCGAAGCGTTGGGCTATGTCCTCTCTGCTCTCGCATCCACTGAAATCAATGTTCCCGCCGTAACCAAGCAAGGCGTAATTGTTGTCTTTGCACTCATCAAAAATGTACGCATCGCCTCCGTGAATGTTCCCCAACGACATCTTCCAGACACGACGTCGCTCAATGTCCATAGGCGCTGGCGCTTGTTGGGTGACTTTTGCGCTGGCAGTGGTACACAAATTTTTGAACACACCATCGACAACGTCATAGCGCAATTGCCCGTCGTCTCCGCTTTCCGCGCGCAGTCCTTCGACGAAGTCTTCGTAGCTGAAGCTTTGATGAAATGTGACGAATTCGACATGTCCATCCGCAGCTAACTCATCAAAGCGTTTTTTCAGTGCAGCTCGGTTTTCTTTGTTGGTTTGAAGAAACTCCGGAGCAAGGATTTCTAGCGCCGCCTCGATAGTGGCGAAAGTCTTCCCGGTACCAGGTGGGCCAAACAAGATCTGATTGAGTGCGGGCGAAGTCATCGAGTCGCTATCCTTGGCTACATGAGCAAAAAATGGGCATTGCGTGGTAGCGGCTCGATCAATGTCGGTAGGTGGTGATAGGAATCAGAACCCGACGATAGAAACAGGCTACAGGCGCAGGAGATTAATCCTACAACGGTAACTACATTGGCATCACGGGTAAAGCAGTACAGAGAAGCGGTTCTGCTGCGGAGATTGGAAGCATTCGACCACTACTCATCAAGCAGAAGCTCCATGGGCGAACTCCACGGGGGACTCCGGCGACGGATTTAGCTCATGGTCCATATCCACCAACGCCATCGCGAGCAGACTCGCTCCCCGCAAGCCAGCCACATAGACACGACGATGAAGACTCGGTGATATCCAAGAGATCTCTTTGTAGCTATTGCTTCGAATGCGCCACCACTGGAAGCTGGTCACCTAAAGAAACTGGAACCCACCATGAAATTCGACCTCGCCTACTGCCTCAGCCTCGACGAAAAACTGTCGATCTATGACGTACGCGATCTCAATTTCGACGAAACCATGGCGTTCGATTCCGCAAAGGAACATTTCCAGTGCCCCAACGATGCCTGCCGCCTGGTCTTCGACGTCGCGAACGAGCTGGGAACCTTCAACGCCAAGAACGTGAATTACGTGCGCACTCCGCACTTCAAGAACCTGCCGAGCACGCGGCATGTCGAGGGCTGTCCTTATGTCAGTCTGAGGGCACCAGCATCGGGCAAAGAGGCGGACGATGCGGAAACGGCTGACAGTCGCGAGGAACATTTTCCGTCGGAGTTGTTACTGACTCGGCGTGCCTATGTGCGTAAGCCGTCACAACCGGCGGCGGCAGCAGATATGCAAAGGGATGAGCCTGCAATACCTTCAGCGAACAGCGACACTGGGCATCCCGCCCACCCTTCGGCGCCGGACAAAACCAGCATCTTCGCCCACCCGGTGGAGTGCTTCGTCTCCAACTTCGAAGACAAAGACCTGCTCAAGCGCATGCCGCTGAAGGTCGGTGAGCACACGGCGCCCTACGCTTCCTTCTTCAAAAAGATCGAATACCTGCAAGACAACAAGGGCCTGATTTACTGGGGCAAGATCAAGCAGATCAAGGACTACACCCAAAGCTTTCGCATCGATTTCGAGAAGAAGGTCTGGTTCGAGAAGAAGCCTTACTCGGTCAATGTTTACCTGAACAAGAAGCTGATCGACACCTACCGCAAGCGCAAGGCGTTCCTGGAGGAGATCAAGCACGCCGTCGACAGTGGGCGGGAGTTGTATTGTTTCTTTTATGGGGTGACGCCGGAGTTGAAGCAGGTGCCGAGCAAGAAAAACCCCGAGCAGACGTTCGGGGTGTTCAGTGCCAACATCGAGAACCTGGATCACTTTATTGTGCGCGAGGCTCCAGGGCTTACGGGCTGACGACCGCTACGATTCATGCGTTTGTCGTAGCTGGTCTTCAAGCGCCCGGATTTCCCTTTTCACTTCCTTGCGTCGCTCAAGAGCGGCTTGAACACGGGACTCATCAAGGCCTGCGTATCGACCCAGCCAATGATCGACCAAACGCATCACCGAATTTAGGAAGTAACGGATACTGGAGTTTCGAAACCTTGCCACCCATGAAGCTGTTTCGAGACGATCAGCAACCGGTTCCCCACGCCGTCCGTGGACGCAACGCATCGACCCTGCTCATTCCAAAACGCGCTCTGCCCAGCAGCAGCCCACCCACCGGTCGGGCCACCATGATTCGCCATGAGCACGGCCATTCCATGACGCTTTGAGCAGTTCTGCAATAGCGAGCTATCGCGTGAATAACCAGTTTCACCGATGAGCACACTAGCGGCATACAACTGCGCGCCTTGTTTTGCAGCGTGTGATGAATGTTCCGGGTGACTGAAATCAGCACACACCGATAGGGCTATGGGTAAGTCGGCGATAAGCATCAAATCGCCCCCATTACCCGCACTAAAGAATTGCTCTTCGCCAGGGTGTAAATGCTGCTTGGTATAGACACCAATCGAGCCATCTTGGTGGAGTATGAAAGCTGCAATTAGCGGTTTGTCATAACCGGGTAGACGCAACGGTAAACCCACTACCGTGGTCATGGAGGCTTCCCGCGCAAGGTGTCGCAAGGGGGAGAGAAGTGGGCTATCTATATCCTGCGCCAAGGCTTCAGCCAAGGTAGGTTCATATCCTGTGAGCGATAACTCGGGAAAGAGTAATAGCCCCACCCCCTGCTCGCGGGCGTGCTGCATGAAATCCATGTGCAGCGTCAGGTTGGCACTGATATCGCCAGCACGAACGGCGCATTGGGCTGCAGCAAAAATTGGTGCCGACATGAGCGTCTCCAAAAAGAGCACAATCCTAACGTGGCCCCGATTTCCACGCCACAGCGCGCTCCCTGGGGTAAAGCGCATGGTCGCGTTTGTAGAAGACATATTACGATCTCGTCGACCCACTCAAGCTCATAAGGTTGGCGAACGGCTTCCGAGATGTAATCCCGCGCTTCTTCACTGAGAACGGATAGCTCCGCCTCGGAGAGCAAGTCATGCTTAACCATCAAGCTCAAGCCTCTGAGCGCACTGGAACGGGATTGGCTGTTCGCGTCGAAGGCGCGGTACATGTCCTTGTTACGGTCCTGAATCAAACCGTAGAGCATGCCATATCGAGCATGAGCTGAAAGCGCCCCATGCTGGGCGATTGCCTTGGCATCGGCGAGAACCCCCTGACAAAAGCGATCGAGGGCAATCTGGCGAAGCGCCTTGAATTTTCTCCAGTCACTTTCAGCAATCGACATGACGTCCTCCTTCAAAGATTTGGACATCGGCACGCTGATTGTTGCGAAAAAAACATGATGAACCAACCCTCATTTTCACTTCGGGTCCGCATGCTCCATGTCGCCATCAGGGCGACATGACCGCTCGTCAGGAGCAAAGACGCGAAACCGTAGAAAACAAAAATCCATTTGATTCCGCCTCAAAACAACTGTACAAAAACACAGTATATTTTGAATCAGCACTCTCGAGCCCGGAGAACACCATGGCCTCTCAAGCGATGAAAATCACCCTGGAACGTATCGCCCTCTTCCAATTCACCCCTGCCCACTGCGCCCAGGCCCGAGCGATGCTGGGCTGGAGTGTGGAGGAGTTGTCCCGTGAATCCGGGGTTTCGGTGGAGGCCATTGAGCGCTTTGAGGCGCGCAAGGAGGTGCTGGATGTCACGCGGTTGGCGTTGGCGTATCGGTTCGAGTCTGAAGGGCTGGCGTTCTTCCCGGGATTTGCGCCGGGGCGTGGGATGAATGTGAGAGGGACCACTCCGAACCCGGTGGGGCGAGCGGATTTTGCGATGGTTGAGTGAGGCCAAGATGATGGAGTGCCTGTTACTCCTCGGGCGCGATGTGCAAATCGTTGTCAAATCGGCCCCCCGCACTCGCAAAGAGGGTCGTATTGAAGTGGTGTTTGCCTAATGCATGATCAGGGTTTGAAAGCCGGTGCTTGTCGTGCGTGTGAGGCTTGTTCGTAACCGTAGGCCATCGCCAATAGCTTGGCTTCGCTCCAGCGGGTGCCGTAGAAAAACACTGAGGTTGGCAGGCCATCGGCGTCGATGCCCGACGGCATCATGATGCCGGGGTAGCCTGCAAGCGGTATGACGTTCAAGCCGGGGGAGCCTACGTCCAGCACCAAGGCGTCCAGTTGATGGGTTTTCAATAAAGCATCGATGACCGTCGCGTTTTCGTTCTGGATTTTCTGCCACAGGTCGTTGTAGGTGTTCTCGTCAAAATCAACGGCGCTGGCCGCGATCAGGGTGGTTTGTCCGTAGTTCATGGTGCCAGGCGTGTCCTCGTTGAACTGCACGATAGCTTCCAGCGTGGGTGCAGCCAGTGCGGTGCGTGTCGCCAGATACCGAGGCAGATCACGCTTGATGCCCATCCACATCGCCTCTTCGACCCGCTCTGATATTGGATCAACGAGTTCTACAGGAATCAATTTGGCGCCGGCAGCCTGTATGACTTCCAGCGCCTGGGAAAACTGCGGATCACTTTCGAGCCCTTCGGGGCTATTGTCGAACTTCATCGGGAAACCGATACGGCGCCCCACCAAAGCATCAGCGCGTAGCAGAGCCGTATAGTCCGTTGTATCGACGCCTGGAGGTCTTCTGATCGGGTCAGCCGGGTCGATGCCAGTCATGGCGTTCAGAAGCAATGCGGCATCGCGAACCGTGCGGGTTATAGGGCCTGGTGTATCGAGTTTATGCGTCACTGGAACGATGCCACTACGGCTCAGTAAACCCACGGTAGGCTTGAGACCTACCACACCGTTGAGCGACGCAGGGCAGATGATCGAGCCGGCCGTTTCTGTGCCGACCGTCAATGGCGCAAAACCGGCCGCGACAGCTGCGGCGGAGCCGGAACTTGAGCCGCACGGCGTCTCACTCAGCAGGTGCGGATTTTTGGTTTGCCCGCCTCGCCCGCTCCAGCCATCGGGGATGGCGGGGTCGCGAAAGTTGGCCCACTCGCTGAGGTTGGTTTTCCCCAGGATTATTGCCCCGGCAGCTCTCAGTCGCTGCACGATGAAGGCATCCTGTGCGGCGGGTTGCCCAACCAGTGCCAACGAACCTGCGCTGGTCTGCATTTCGTCAGAGGTGTCGATGTTGTCCTTGAGCAGCACCGGGATGCCATGCAGTGGACTGCGTACATGCCCGGCTTTTCGCTCCTTGTCCAGGGACTCGGCGATGGCCAGTGCATCGGGGTTGAGTTCGATGATCGAGTTGATCGCCGGCCCGCTTTTATCCAGCGCCTCGATGCGCTGTTGCAGATGGCGTACAAGCGCCACAGCTGTGAGCTGACCTTGCTCCATGTTGGAGCCGAGTTCATCGACCGTTAAATATTCCAGCCCTGATGTTTGAGCGTGGGTTACGCTCGCGATCGACAGCAAAACAACCTGAGCCAGCCGCGTCATGCAGCCTTTAATTGTTACTTCCATGTAGTAGAGATCCCTGTAGACGACCGTTAGTGAATGAATGAGCTCATTCGCTTTCCAGCCTACAGAAGCGTCTGGAAATGTCCGTCATCACTCGGCTTCGGATCTCGTCGGAATACTCGTCCGGCTCTGTAATTGTTTTACCCGATGCTCTCTTTAATCCTCATAAACCTGCTGCTCAACTTCCGTCCCTCAGGCACCTGCCCTCAGTGGCTGAGATCGAACGTGCAGCTGTGGATTGGCAACAGCCAGCTCGCACGACGGTTATAGTTAAGCCCAGCCCCAGCACGATCAGAGAACGCCATGACCAGCAAGCCTACTGACACCGCAACTGCAGCGCCGGTGGATCACCTGCGCTTCCACCGCCACCACGCCCATCTGGCGCCGACCTTTGGCAATGACAAGTTTGCGCTGCGCGCCGAGGCCTTTGCGCGGTTCTTCGGCACACCAACCTTTCTCGGTGCGCAAACGCTGATTGTGCTGGTCTGGATTTGCCTCAATCTGACTGGCGTGACGCACTTCGATGTCTATCCGTTCATCCTGCTGAACCTGGCGTTCAGCCTGCAAGCGGCCTACGCCGCGCCCTTGATTCTGTTGGCCCAGACCCGTCAGGCGGCGCGGGACAAAGCCCTGTCTGAAGCCGATGCGCAACACCGCGAAGCGCTGGCGGTCGCCAACAGTGAGCGTCAGGCACAGGCGGCACAGAACACCGCGCAACTACTGGAGCTGCTTGAGCAAAACACTCGTCTCACGGAAATGACCAAGGTCCTGACCGAGCGCATCGAGAGCCTGACGTCGGAAATGCATCAACACTTCGTGCGCAAGGACGCGCCGAAAACCTGATCGTTTTTACGCCGGTTTCAACGCCCGCCCCAACTCGTCAAAGGCCGAGGCGGCTGCGCGGATGCTGGAGCGGTAAGGGTTTAGCCTGTAGACGATGTGGTGTGCTTGAGGCCGCCATCGCGAGCAGGCTCGCTCCCACAGGTTCAGTGGCGTCCACGGCTTTTGTGTTCGACACGGACATTGTGGGAGCGAGCCTGCTCGCGATGGGGCCAGCCCCGTCAGCACAACAGCATCAACCCCGCACCACCCTGCGCACCGCCGCTATCTCCGGCACTTCCCGCCGATTCATGTACACCCGCAACGGCTCGGTGATGTTGATCCGCTCGTCGATGTTCTGGTCCAGCAACAGCTGGATCAACTCGCGCTTGAGGGTCATGGTCTGTTCGGGGCCGGGGGCCCAGACGAATTCACTGGCAGGAATGATGCCGTCGTCCGCCACGTCCATGCCGAACGAGTCTTCGCTGAAGCGCACGATGTAATGGCCAGTCTTGCGGTTGAGGCCGACGAAGCCATTGAGTTGATCGGCGGCCTGACAGATGAGCTGGGAAGTGATGCGCATGGTAAACCCCAAAAAAGTCATAAAGGTTTACACGCGAGGCAGGCAGACAGGATTTCCCTCTGCGGGGAAATGGCCTGGCCAAGAGTACTGCAAATAACCGCACAAAAGCGCTGAAAAATTCTGCTTTGCACAGGTTTGTGTCGGTCCTGCGATAGCGCCCTTTGCGCTCAGTTGTTAAAAGAGACCTTCTTGAAAAGCCACTGCGAAAGGAACTCGAACATGCCCCTTACCTTCAACAAAAGTGCCCTGCTGCTGGGTCTGCTGCTCGCCCTCGGCCAGGCACAGGCGGCCAGCGAGCCAAGCCCCAAGGCCCTGGCCAGCCACCTGGGTATCCCGCACCCGGCGGTGATCGCTCACCGGGGCGCGTCGTTCGATGCCCCGGAATCCACTGCCGCCGCTTACAAAGCCGCCCGCGACCTGGGCGCCGACTATCTGGAACTGGACCTGCAACGCAGCAAGGATGGCGTGCTGTTCGCCCTGCACGACAACAACCTGCAACGCACCACTGACGTCGCCAGCAAATTCCCCGAGCGCAAGGACAGCCCGGCCAACGCGTTCACCATGGCCGAACTGAAAACCCTCGACGCCGGCAGCTGGTTCAATACTGCTTACCCGGAGCGCGCACGCCCGGCCTTCGCCGGCCTGAAAATCCTGACCTTGGACGAAATCATCGATATCGCCCAGGGCAGCCCGCGGCACAAACCGGGGCTGTACATCGAGACCAAGGAGCCCAAGCAGTTCCCCGGCATCGAGCGTGATCTCAAGGACAAACTCCAGGACCGTGGCTGGCTGAGCCCGAACGGTTCGACCCTGGGCAAAAGTGCCCTGGCGGTCGGCCAGGGCAAAGGCAAGGTGGTGCTGCAAACTTTCGAAAAAAGCAGCCTGGAACTGCTGCAACAGGAAATGCCGAACGTGCCGAAAATCCTGCTGCTGTGGGTTGGCGAAGGCAGTATCGAGCCCAAGTCGAAGGTGACCTTTGCCGAGTCCGGCGATAAGGACAAAGCGGCTTACTACGCGAAGCAGGAACCGAAAGACAAAGCCGAATTCCAGCGCTGGGTCGACTACGCCAAGGCCCAGGGCGCGATCGGTACCGGTCCGTCCGCCGCGCTGACCCAGGGTGGCGATCAGAGTTATTCGGATTTGGTGCAGCCGTGGATGAATGAGTACACCCACAACCAAGGTCTGCTGGTGCACGTCTACACCGTCGATGATGTGGTGGATTATCAGAAGGTCATGGAAGCCGGGGTGGATGGCATCTTTACCAATCGGGCCGGTGAGTTGTTGAAGTTCTATAAACGCCCGGCAGTAGTCGGTGTGGAGCAGGTGCTGCTCAATAATGGGTATTGATGCTGGACCGAGGTGAGCCCATCGCGAGCAGGCTCACTCCCACAGGTTTTGCGTTGCCCGGGGATTGATTCAGGACATGCCGGGCATTTTAAGGGTGGATTAAGTTACACAGGCTAACCTGATCTCACTTAAACAGTTCAACCAAGGAAAGAATCCCATGAAGACCCTGACTGCTTTGTTCACTGCCGCCGCCCTGACCCTCACCGCCGGCCTGGCCCAAGCCGATGTTCCTGTCGATCAGATTCCTCAGTTGGTCAAGGACGGGAAGATCAAGCCGCTGGAAGAACTGAACCAGATCGTGATGAAGCTGCACCCGGGTGCGACGATCACCGACAGCGATCTGGACAACCACTTCAACAGCTACGAGTACGAAGTTGAATTGCGTGACGCCAAAGGCGTTGAGTGGGACGTGGACGTGAATGCCGCCACTGGCGAAGTCCTGAAAAACAAGCAAGACAACTGATTCAGCCACACCCCGAAAGCCGCGCGATCTCATGATCGTGCGGCTTTTTTTTGGTCACTGGTTTGCGGGTCAGCATTTTCGACTCGTATGCGCGTTCCTGCGAGAGCTGCGGTGCGGTGATCCGACTTGCCGGCGAACGCGTGCAAACCGGAAATACGCGGCGTGATTGAGTCCATCGCCAGCAAGCCGGCTACTGCAGGTTTTGTGCTATCTGTATTGGGTGGAGAGCCTTTTTGACGGTGTCAGCCGTTTCCCGATTCCCAGAAGATACGACCGTTTGCAATTATTTTCTGTCACAAAACAGTCATCCGCCGTTGTCATGATGCCGCTCAAGTGAACCTGTAACACCCGCGACAGGCGCCTCTCTTGCGAGCCTTCATGAACCACAGCATCGATCAAAGCCATCGCGACCCGGATCTGTTCGGCCTGCTGTACGGATTCATTTTTAGCCCTGGCGAACGCGGTCGGGAGATCGACTCGGCGCAGGCGCTGCGCTGCCTGCAACAACCGCCGGACGACGAGCAGTTTCTGTGGCTGCACCTGAACCTCGCCCACGCCGCGTGCGAGCGCTGGATGAAGAGCCATCTGCAATTGCCCCAGGAGTTTTTCGAGGCCCTGCACGAAGGCTCGCAGTCGACGCGTATCGAGCATGTCGATTCGACGTTGCTGGCTGTGGTCAACGATGTGGTGTTCAACCTCAGCAGCATGGCGTCTTCGGATGTTTCGACGCTGTGGGTCTGCGCCCGCAGTCGGCTGATCATCAGCGCCCGTCTGCAACCGCTGCACTCGGTGGACAAGTTGCGCTCGTCGGTGAAGGCCGGCGAGTGTTTCCGTTCACCTCTGGAGTTGCTGGTGCATTTGCTGCGCGATCAGGGCGAAGTGCTGACTCAGATTGTGCGCAGGACCAGCCTGAGCGTCGACCAGATCGAAGACGAGTTGCTGTCCTCGCGCCTGTCGACCAACCGAGCCGAACTGGGCGCCAACCGCCGGGTGCTGGTGCGCCTGCAACGGCTGCTGGCGCTGGAGCCCGGCTCGTTGCTGCGCCTGCTCAATCGACCGCCGCAATGGCTGCAAAAGGAAGACGTCAAGGAGCTGCGCAAATCCACCGAAGAGTTCGCGCTGATCATCAACGACCTCACCGCGCTGGGCGAGCGGATCAAGCTGCTGCAGGAAGAAATCGCCGCCAACCTCACCGAACAGAGCAACCGCACGCTGTTCACCTTGACCGTGGTGACAGTACTGGCGCTGCCGATCAACATCATCGCTGGTTTCTTTGGCATGAACGTTGGCGGCGTGCCGCTTTCCCAGGATCCGCAAGGGTTCTGGATCCTGGTGGCGCTGGTGGCGACCTTTACCGTGATCGCCGGGCGCTGGGCGTTTCGCAAGCGCCAGGATTATTAAGAGCAAGAGCAAAAGATCGCAGCCTGCGGCAGTTCCTACAGGGGGTTACGCCGGGTTTGATCAATCCCGGCCTTTGCGAGCCGGGATTTTTTCTCTCGCGAAGGCATTTCGTCGCAAATTCAGGGGATTAGCCCTTAATTAATCCGCCACCCGCCAGATTGCCCTTCAGTTTGCTAACGTGTTGCCGATTCTTTAGAGACTCGATGTATTCAGGAGAGGAATCGTGAATCTGTACATCAATCAGCTGCAACACAAAGCTGACTTCAAAGAAGCCATTTATGCCGGTGATATTTTCCTGAACACGCAGTTGCGCGCCGCCAAAGAGCTGTGTGCGTTCGCTCAGGACAGCATTACCGCCGCCTTCGACGGCGAGACCAACCACCAGGCCCTGCACACGCTGATGCCGGTGGAAGAGTTCGTGGTTCTGGTCACCCGCCTCAAGGGCCAGTTCACCAATAGCCAACGGGCCAAGGACTTGATCCTGTCGTTCATCGACGAAATCGGTGTCGACCCTCGTGAATACATTTTCGACGTGCCACGCATCCGCGTAGTACCCAACTATGAATACCTGCACGCCGGTGTCAGCTACGCCTACAAGCCACACCGCGACACCTGGTACGGCAGCGTCGATTGCCAGATCAACACCTGGATGCCGGTGCACACCATCAGCCCCGACCAGACCATGATGATCAACGCCGGTTACTTCGACGTACCGGTGAAGAACACCTCCAGCGAATGGAGCCTCAACGACTGGATCAACAACCAGCGGCACAAAGCCAAGGAAAACCTCAAAGAGGAAGTCCGTGTGCACCCGGTGCCGCTGGAAGCGATCAACACTGCATCGGAAATGCGCATTGCCGGCAACACCGGCGAGATGCTGATCTTTTCCGGATCGCACCTGCACGGCACGGTTGCCAACCACACCAATCAGACCCGCTTCAGCGTGGACTTCCGCCTGATGCACCTGGACGACCTCAAGCACAACCGCGGCGCCATCAACGTCGATAGCGCGTGCCCGGACGTCGGCGCAGGCTTCAAAGACTATTTCCACGCACACGACTTTTCGAATTTCCAAGGAATCGAGCAATGACCAAGCGTCGCATCACGCCCGCCGAGGCCCAGTACAACGAAACCCGCGCCAACGTCCTCAAGCGTGTTGACGCCGAGTACGTGGCCGACGCGCCTTTCGTCTTTGCCAACCGCATCGGCGTCACCGCTGCACTGTCGCGCATGGAGTTGTTCAAGAAAGTCGCCGAAGTACCGGGCGCGATCATCGAGTGCGGCGTGTACAAGGGCAACTCGCTGATGCTGTACATGCACTTGTCGATGATCCTGGAACCGTATGCGATCAACCGTTCGATCGTCGGCTTCGACACCTTCGAAGGTTTCCAGAGCATCGACAAGAAAGAAGACCCGGCCGACGTCAACGAAACCATGTTCTCCGACACCGACCAGTCGCTGATCCAGGACATGATCGACGCCAACGACCTGCTGCGCCCGGTCAACCGCATCCCGCGTTGCGAGCTGGTCAAGGGTGACATCGTCAAGACCGTGCCGGAGTGGGTCAAGACCCGTCCTGACCTGGTGGTGGCGATGCTGATTCTCGACACCGACCTGTACGAGTCGACCAAAGTCGCGCTGGAAACCTTCCTGCCGTACATGCCAAAAGGCGCCATCGTGGTGCTGGACGAAGTGGCCTACCGCAACTTCCCGGGCGAAACCAAGGCCCTGCGCGAAGTGCTGGACCTTAACAAGATCGAACTCAAGCGCTTGCCGTTTGACTCATGCGTGGGCTATTTCCACGTCTGACGCGACCCTGCTCTTGCCCAAGGCAGGAGCAGATCCCGAAGAAAAAAACATCCCCTGTGGGAGCGGGCTTGCTCGCGAAGGTGTGTCAGTCGACGCATGTTTTGACTGATACACCGCCTTCGCGAGCAAGCCCGCTCCCACAAGGGTTACCTGCTCGGTTGCCAAAGGTTACTGGCATACTTCCCGCCCCATCACCACCCGCTCCCGCACCACGTCATACACCCAGTGATAAACATAGGTGTACGGCAGGAAGAACAGCAGCACCCCGATATCCAGCAAAAACGCCTGCCACAGACTGACATTCAGCCACCAGGCAATCAGCGGAACACCCAGGGCAACCAGCCCCCCTTCGAACAGCAGCGCATGCACCACCCGCACCCAGGCGTTGTGGGCGATGGAAAGGCGTTTAAGTGCACGATCGAACAGACCGTTGAATACCACGTTCCAGGCCAGTGCCAGGGCGGCGATGATGACGGTGACCACGCCCATCTCCAGCATCGGCTTGGCCATGATCCAGGCCAGTAACGGGGTACAGATCAGGATCGCCAGCAGTTCGAAACCGATGGCCTGGAGAATACGTTCTGTAATGGATTTGCTGGCGCTCATGGCCGAACTCCTTGAGTGACGATGGTTGCCATGATCTGCCACCACACCGATACTTCATAACCAATAACCATCGATCAAGGCGATAGTTCATGGCTTCCCACGAAGTGTTGCTGGCGTTTGTCCAGGCGGCGACCCAAGGCTCCTTTTCCGCAGCAGCGCGCAAGCTGGGCCGCAGCCAGTCGACCATCAGTGCGGCGGTGGCCAGCCTGGAAATCGACTTGAACCTGACCCTGTTTGACCGCAGCAGCCGCAAACCCGGCCTCACCGCCGCCGGGCACGTCATGCTGCGCCGGGCAGAGGAAATCCTGGACGCCACCAGCCGTCTGGAAATGACCGCCAGCCAATTGTCCCAAGGGGTGGAAGCGAAGCTGACCGTGGCGCTGTCCGATACCTACCAGTCCAACCGTTTCGAAGCGGCGTTGAGTGCGTTCGAACAACGTTACCCGGACCTGGAACTCGAATGCCTGATTGCCGAATGCGATGACCTGATTAGCCTGGTGCAAAGCGGCCGGGCGCATGTGGCCTTCGCCGAAATGCAGGACAGTTATCCGCTGGATCTGGTCAGTTCGACGGTGGACGAACGCACGGAAATCGCCCTGTTCGTTTCCCCCCAACACCCGTTGGCGGCACTGGAAAGCGTCGACCAGGACCTGCTGCGCCAGCACCGCGAGTTGCGTCTGGCAACCATCGTCAATCCCTATGTAAACCGCGCCAAGGGACGCGTGTGGTCAGCGCCCAGTTACTTGATGCTGCTGGAAATGGCCCAGGGCGGATTCGGCTGGGCGCCGTTGCCACGTTGGCTGGTGGAGCGGTTCGGCCCGGGGACATTGCAGGAACTGGTCGTGCGCGGCTGGCCGAAAACGGTGTCGGTGGATGCCTTATGGTCACGGCTGCAGCCGCCGGGGCCGGCGGGGAGTTGGCTATTGAGCCAGATGCTGGAGTGAAGGTCCTGCGGCCCTTATCGCGGGCCACGCTCCCACAGGGGGTGGTCGCAACCTCAAAACTTGTGTATCCCCCCCGCCACCGCCAGCGCCGGCGGGGAGCTAAAGGGAGGGGTAGCCGATCTTCAGGTTTTCGAAACCTGAGTTCAACTCGCAATCTCAGGTCGATGTATAGCTTAAGACACCTCGGTCGGTCCCCTCGCCCCCTGGGAGAGGGCTAGGGTGAGGGCCGCCGATCCAAACCCCGCAACCGCTCCTCGATAAACCGCCGCTCCGGCTCCAACCGCGTCAACTCCAACGCCCGCTCCCACGCCACACGCGCCTCGTCCACCCTGCCCAACTGCCGACAAAACTCCGCCCGCGCCGAATGCGCCAGGTGGTAATCCCCAAGCTCACCACGATCCAGAATTCCCTCGACCAGCCTGAGCCCCGCCAACGGCCCATCCCGCTGGGAGATCGCCGCCGCTCGATTCAACTCGATCACCGGTGAAGGCACCGCCCGCAACAACACGTCATACAAACCGACTATCTGCGGCCAGTCGGTGTCAGCGGCCGTCGCCGCCTCGGCATGCACCGCCGCAATCGCCGCCTGCAGGCAATAAGGTCCAAAGCGCCCCATCGTCAGTGCGCGCTCAATCAACCCGCAACCTTCGGCAATCAGCCCGGCGTCCCACAGCGAGCGGTCTTGCTCATCCAGCACAATCAACTCACCGCCCGCGGAGGTCCTGGCCGGCCGCCGCGACTCATGCAACAACATTAACGCCAGCAAGCCCATCACCTCGGGCTCGGGCAGTAACTCCATCAGCAAACGCCCCAGTCGAATCGCCTCTCGGGTCATATCCTCGCGGGTCAGTTGCGCCCCGAGGGACGCCGAATACCCCTCGTTGAACACCAGGTAAATCACCCGCAACACACTGTCCAGACGCTCGGGCAGTTCCGCCAGGGTCGGCACTTGATAGGGGATTTTCGCGTCACGGATTTTCGCCTTGGCGCGCACGATACGCTGGGCGATGGTGGCCGGCGCCGAGAGGAACGCCCGGGCGATTTCTTCAGTGGTCAGGTCGCAGACTTCGCGCAGGGTCAGCGGCACTTGCGCGTCCGCCGAAAGGGCCGGGTGGCAGCAGGTGAAGATCAGCCGCAGGCGATCGTCTTCCACGTCTTCATCATTCCAGTCGGTCTGCTCCAGCGCCTCCAGTTGCGCGATCAACATCGGCTGCGAAGCGGCAAAACGAGCGCGCCGACGCAAGGCATCAATGGCCTTGAAACGCCCGGTGGACACCAGCCAGGCGCGCGGATTGTCCGGCACACCGTCACGCTGCCAGCTCTCGACCGCGATAAAAAACGCCTCATGCAAGGCTTCTTCGGCGAGGTCGAAGTCCCCCAGCAAGCGGATCAGGGTCGCCAGAATCCGCCGCGAGTCCTCGCGGTAAACCTGCTCGACCCGAGCCGCTACCGACACGCCCGGCATCAGTCGGGCGTGCCTGCGATCATCAACGCCATCGGTCGTTTAAAGCTCATGCAAAGGCTCCTGTTGGTCACTGCTTTTCAGGGATTGAGTTGGCGAACCGGCCGCACCTCGACACTGCCGACACGGGCGGCCGGAATCTTGCCGGCCACCTGTATCGCTTCATTGAGGTCCTTGGCATCGATCAGGTAGAAGCCGGCCAGTTGCTCCTTGGTTTCGGCGAACGGGCCGTCGGTGATCGATAGCTTGCCGCCACGCATGCGTACCGTGGTGGCAGTCTGCACCGACTCCAGCGCCTCGGCGGCGATCATCCGGCCGCTGCCCTGGATCGCCTCGGCATAGGCCAGGCACTCTTCGTCTTTCGGGCTTTGCGGCTGCGAATGCAGCAGGTGCTCATCGCTGTAAACCAGGCATAGGTACTTCATGGACGTCTCCGCAATCGAAGGATCAACTATGGTCGCTGCTGGGCACTTTGGCGAAAAAAGCGACGATCAGGGCTTGAGGTCGAACAGGGCCGCGCCGCTCTGCATATCGAACGGCGCCGACCAGTGCTCGTGGACGATGTACCACTGCCCTGCTTGCTGGCGATAGCAGGCGGTACCGCGCATCCAGCAGGCCTGTGTTTCGCCCTTGTCGTTGGTGCCACCGCAATGGGTCAGCCAGTGGGCAAAAGCGACTTCCTGGCCCGACTCGATCCTGATGTCGTGGAATTCGAAAATATGCGGGCCCTGGCACATCTTCATGCAGTCCAGCCAATGCGCGCGATAGGCTTCTTTACCCTTGAATTGCAGGGCCTTGACCGCGTCGAAGGAGACGATGTCGTCGGCGTAAAACGCCATGATTTTATCCACATCCTTGGACTCGACAGCCTGGCGGTAGGTTTCAATCAGTTGCTGGATCTGGGCTTGAGCGCTCATGGTGATTCTCCGTGTTTTTTGTTTGAAGACACCCTTAGTCGTCTGCCGTAACCACAAATCGACAGCGCAAATAAAAATAACCCACCCAGGCAAACTCGCTAGAATCCGAGACACAATTTGTGTTGAAAAAGGATGCACCCGTGGCCGCCCGACTCGTGCCCTATGAAAGCCTGAATGCGCTGCAGCGCCAGCAGGTCGAGGCCATCGAAGTGCATAAGGAACAGGTCAGGTTCAGCGGCGATATCCATGGTGCATTGCACACCCTGCTGTCCCGGCCCGGCCCTGGCGTCAAGGGTTTCGCCCTGCTCGCCGAAGACATACCCGTCGCCTTTCTGCTGCTCAAGCGCCCGCCGGTGCTGCCGGCCTGGGCAGACGAACATAGCGCCACCCTGCATGCCCTGCAGGTCGACCAAAGCGCCCAAGGCAAGGGTTATGGCAAGGCATGCCTGCAAGCGCTGCCCGAAGTGGCGCGCCAGGCCTGGCCGGAAATCAGGGGGCTGGAATTGTCGGTGGATGCCGAAAACGAGGCGGCGATTGCCCTGTATGCCAGGTTCGGGTTCGTCGACAGCGGTGAGGCGTACCGGGGGCGGATTGGCTATGAGCGGCGGATGGGATTGGTGTTTTGAACGAGTAATGCCCTCAACAAATATTACTGACCCAACACAGCACCACTGTGGGAGCAAGCCCCCTCCCACAAGAAATCGGCGTCAGGTTTAGAGGCTCAGCACCATCTCATGCCACGCCATGCCGCCATGGTCTGAGGCCGAAGGTTTGATGTAGGCAAAGCCGAACCCGGCATACAACGGAATATGCCGTTCCTTGCACATCAGGTTGATGCTGACCTTGCCCAGCGCACGCATGCGCTCGATGAATTCGCCCATCAGGCGCTTGGCCAGCCCTTGGCCCTGGTAATCCGGGTGTACCACCACCGACATGATCACCACGTGCGGTCCGTCCGGGTCGTGACCGACCATTTCCTTGAACTCTTCATCCGACATTTCCACCTGAAACGCCGCGCCCGAATTGATGAATCCGGCAACCACCCCGTCCACTTCAGCCACGATAAACCCCTCGGGCCAGGTGGCGATGCGAGTGGCTATTTTCTCCCGGGTCGCCGCTTCGTCGCCTTCGTAGGCAACGGTTTCGATGGCAAAGCAGCGGTCCAGATCGGCGGGCGTGACGTTGTGGATGACGGTGTGCATGGCAGCTCGGATTCAGCGGGGACAAGGCCTGCGATGATAAATCAGCAGCACCCCGACATCGAGAGACGAATCGCCACCCCGTCTCTCGATGCGGGTTCAGCCCTTGATCGGCAGCCAGATCTCCAGCTTGCCGGTGTTGAGCCTGGGGTTGAAGTCTTCGCTGTAGCGTTCGAACTCCGGGGCGTCCACCGTCTGATGCCCCGACTGCGGCAGCCAGGTGTCGAAGATGTAGCGAAAGGTCAGCGGCAAGGTACTCAAAGGCCCCTTGTGTTCGAACACCGCGTAATACTGGGGCTGAACCTCTACCCAGCGGTACTGTTCGGGCAAATCGTCGAGCTTGCTGATCTCGACCCCGGCGACATAGTCAAAGCCACCCTTGCCGTCGAAATTGCAACAGACGCCGTAGGTCACTTCACCTGACTGACCAGGGACCTGACCGATGTGCGGAATGAATTTTTCCCAGAGCGCGGGAATGCCTGCGGTGGTCTGCTGGGTAAACCGTTCGCCCAGCCCTGCGATCAACAGGAAGTGACCATGTTCGAAGCGTGGTTCAGACACTTCGACGCTTTTTTGCTCATCCATGATTCGACTCCTGGCGTTTAAAAGTGGGTTCGGCTGGGAGTATAGAAGCCCAAGCCGATTCGCCCAGTTACAGGGCGTGCAGCTGCTCGACGGCGCCGGCACCGACGAACTCGTTATAGCCAGAAAGGATCACGTAGACCGCGAAATAACAGAAGATCGCCGCCGATGCCATGTAGGAGTAACGCAGCAGCTTATCGCCCAGCAGCTTGCCGCCGTGGCTGGCGGCGAAGCAAAGTCCCGCCGACCACAACAACCCGGCGCACAGGAAACCACCGAGAAACAGCGCAGAACTCAGGGCACCACCACCGCCGGAACGGGCGATCAACGTACCGCCCACCGCCGCAAACCAGAGAATCGCGCTCGGCGATGACATGGCAAGGAAAATCCCGCGCAGGAACTCCTTGCGATGGGAGTTGTGCCCCACCTGCGCCGATTGCGCCAGCACCGCCTCGTGATGAATGGCCGAATAAATCATCTTCGCCGCGAAGTACACCAGCAACGCCGAGCCACCGATCCACAACACCCAGCGTACGGATTCGTATTGCAGCAACACCGTCATGCCGGCCAGCGCCAGCACCGCGTAGATCAAGTCGCCGACGCAGGTCCCCAGCCCCAGGGCAAAGCCTTGAAAATAGCCGCGCTGCATCGCCAAAGTGATCATCGCGATGTTGGCCACACCGATGTCCAGGCACAGCGAAAGGCTCAGCAAGAAGCCGCTGGTAAATTCCATCGAACCCTATCCTTCGGAAAAATTTGTTTACGTGGAGGCTGGACAGTCTGCCACAGCTGACCGTACATTCCGCCACAGGTCACCACAGTGACCAGCGTCGCTCGGACGGTTCCGGGCGCTTACGTTATCCGAGGCAACAATGGCCGAACAAGGTTCGCCGCGCCGCTTTGCGCGCATAGATCGACTCCCCCCCTACGTTTTCAACATCACTGCCGAGCTGAAGATGGCCGCCCGTCGTCGTGGCGAAGACATCATCGACTTGAGCATGGGCAACCCCGACGGCGCCACGCCGCCGCACATCGTTGAAAAACTGGTAACCGTCGCCCAGCGCGAAGACACCCACGGCTACTCCACGTCCAAGGGCATTCCGCGCCTGCGCCGGGCAATTTCCAATTGGTACAAGCAACGCTACGAGGTCGACATCGACCCGGAAACCGAAGCCATTGTCACCATCGGTTCCAAGGAAGGCCTGGCGCACCTGATGCTGGCGACCCTGGACCAAGGCGACACCGTGCTGGTGCCCAACCCGAGCTACCCGATTCACATCTACGGTGCCGTGATTGCCGGCGCCCAGGTGCGTTCGGTGCCGCTGGTGCCCGGGGTGGACTTCTTCGCTGAACTGGAACGGGCGATTCGCGGCTCGATTCCGAAGCCGAAAATGATGATCCTCGGCTTCCCGTCCAACCCTACCGCGCAATGTGTGGAACTGGACTTCTTCGAACGCGTGATCGCCCTCGCCAAGCAGTACGACGTTCTGGTGGTGCACGACCTGGCCTACGCCGACATCGTCTACGACGGCTGGAAGGCCCCGTCGATCATGCAGGTACCGGGCGCGAAGGACATCGCCGTGGAGTTTTTCACCCTGTCCAAGAGCTACAACATGGCCGGCTGGCGCATCGGTTTCATGGTCGGCAACCCGGAGCTGGTCAACGCCCTGGCACGGATCAAGAGCTACCACGACTACGGCACCTTCACCCCCTTGCAAGTGGCGGCGATTGCCGCGCTGGAAGGCGATCAACAATGCGTGCGCGACATCGCCGAGCAGTACCGGCAACGGCGCAACGTGCTGGTCAAGGGCCTGCATGAACTGGGCTGGATGGTCGAGAACCCGAAGGCGTCGATGTACGTCTGGGCCAAGATTCCCGAGGCTTACGCGCACCTGGGTTCGCTGGAATTTGCCAAGAAACTGCTGGCCGAGGCCAAGGTCTGCGTCTCGCCGGGTGTCGGTTTCGGTGAGTATGGCGATGATCACGTGCGCTTCGCGCTGATCGAAAACCAGGACCGCATTCGCCAGGCCGTACGCGGGATTCGCGGCATGTTCCGGGCTGATGGGCTAGTCGCCAAATCCAACGCCTGACACATAACAACTGTGGGAGCGGGCTTGCTCGCGAATGCGGTATGTCAAACAACATCTATGCTGACTGATACACCGCATTCGCGAGCAAGCCCGCTCCCACATTGGTTTTATGTTCAGCCTTGACATGAATTGCCCACAAAAAAACCGCATCGCTGCGGTTTTTTTGTGTCTGCCAATCGGCTTAAACGAACAACGACAACAGCAGGATAAAGCCCAGGCCAACCACCGACAGGATGGTTTCCATCGCCGTCCAGGTCTTGAAGGTTTCTGCCACGGTCATGTTGAAATACTGCTTCACCAGCCAGAATCCGGCATCGTTCACATGGGACAGGATCAACGAACCCGCACCGGTCGCCAGTACCAGCAGTTCACGGTTCACGCCAGGAATCATCCCGACCACAGGCACCACGATACCGGCACCGGTAATGGTCGCCACGGTCGCTGAACCTGTAGCAATACGAATCACCGCCGCCACCAGCCAGGCCAGCAGGATCGGCGAAATCTGTGCGTTCACTGCCATGTGGCCGATCACGTCACCCACGCCGCTGGTGACCAGCATCTGCTTGAAGCCACCACCGGCACCGATGATCAGGATGATCGCGGCGGTCGGCGCGAGGCTCGCATCCAGCCATTTCATCATCTGCGTCGAACCGATGCCCTGCTTGTAGCCGAAGGTGTACAGCGACAGCAGCAATGCCAGCAGCAACGCCGAAATCGGGTGACCGATCAGGTCCATGAAAGCGCGGAAGATGTTGCCATCGGGCAGCACCACGTCGGCAAAGGTCTTGAGCAGCATCAGGAACACCGGCAGCAGCACGGTCACCAGAGTGATGCCGAAGCTCGGCAGATCGGCCGAATCCGACTCGCGCGCCAGTTGATCCACCAGTTCCTGATTAGGATGACCTGGGATGTGCTTGGCAATGAACGTACCGAAGATCGGGCCGGCGATGATGGCGGTTGGCAGCGCAACGATCAGACCATAAAGAATGGTTTTACCGATGTCGGCACCGAACACGCCGATGGCCAGCAGTGGGCCCGGGTGCGGTGGCACCAGGCCGTGTACGGCGGACAGACCGGCCAGCAGCGGGATACCGATCTTGATGATCGACACACCGGTGCGGCGAGCAACGATGAACACCAGCGGAATCAGCAGTACAAAGCCGATTTCGAAGAACAGCGGAATGCCGACCAGGAAGGCGGCGAACATCATCGCCCACTGCACCTTGTCTTTACCGAAGGCGCGGATCAACGTCTGCGCAATCTGATCCGCACCACCGGATTCGGCCATCATTTTGCCGAGCATCGTGCCCAGCGCCAGGATGATACCGACGAAACCAAGCACGCCACCGAAGCCGTCCTGGAACGCCTTGATGATGGTGCCGATCGGCATGCCGGAGGTCAGCCCGAGGAAGGCTGCGGCAATGATCAGTGCGAGGAATGGGTGCAACTTGAACTTGGTGATCAGGACGATAAGCCCGATGACCGTGACCACTGCATCTAGCAGCAGGAACGTCTCGTGGGACATGCCAAACATTAGGGGTGTCTCCTGGTTGTTGTTGTTATTAAAGCGGGTTAATCAGAAGTCGTGAGGACAGCGCTGTCTTTGCAAGCACAGTCATACTGCCTGCTTCAGGCCGTTTGCCAGCCACCAGCGGTGCGCTTGCAGGGCCAGTTCGTCGACGCTGCAGGTCGAGGCATCCAGCGCCAGGGTCATCGGCTCGCCAATGGGCGACTCCAGCGTGGCGAACTGACTGTCGATCAGGGTCGACGGCATGAAATGGCCGGGGCGGTGTGAAACACGGTCGGCGGCGACTTCAGGAGTGAGTTCGAGGAACACGAAGCCCAGACCCGGCAGGGCACTGCGCAGGCGCTCACGATAAATGAGTTTGAGCGCCGAACAGGTCAGCACCGGGCGTTCGCCCTTGGCGTCGATACGACGCAGCTCATCGCACAGGCTGTCGAGCCAGCCGGCACGGTCTTCATCGTTCAGGGGGGTCCCCGCGCTCATCTTTTCGATGTTGGCGGCAGGGTGGAAAGTGTCGCCTTCAATGGCAGTGGCGCCGCTCAAGTGGCACAAGGCCTCGCTGACGCACGTCTTGCCGCAACCGGCAACGCCCATGATGACCAGGGCGGTGATGGGATGATTCATGTAACACCTCAGCGCGCAGACAGCGCTACCTTTGCCAGTTATGACACTAGTTCAAAAGCAGAAGTTGCCGACGCCTTCTTGTCATTTTTTATGGGTTGCAGCAGGTTCGTTTCCCAACACCAAAAAGCGAGAATCAGGCAACCCTCGCCCACGCATTGCAGCTGCATCGAGACAGCGCTACCTTAGTGCCTTGAATATTGTTTGGCAAGCCGTCGATGACTCCAACTAAAAACGATAAAAATACCCGCACCACTGGCCGCCCTACCCTCAACGAGGTCGCGCGCCTGGCTGGCGTCAGCCCGATTACCGCTTCGCGCGCCTTGCGCGGCGTCAGCACGGTAGCCCCTGAGCTGGTGGAAAAAGTGCAGAAAGCGGCACTGCAACTCAACTACGTGGTCAACCCCGCCGCCCGCGCCCTGGCCTCGGCCCAGAGCCATTCGGTGGTGGTATTGGTGCCGTCGCTGTCCAACCTGCTGTTCATCGACACCCTGGAAGCCATTCATCAGGTATTGCGCCCCAAGGGCTTTGAAGTGCTGATCGGCAACTTCCATTACTCGCGCGACGAAGAAGAAAACCTGCTGCGCAATTACATGGCCTACCAGCCGCGCGGTTTGCTGCTGACCGGGTTCGACCGCACCGAAAGTTCGCGACGGATGATCGAAGCCAGCAACATTCCCTGCGTGTACATGATGGAACTCGACAGTGCGGCGGGCCTCAATTGCGTCGGCTTCTCGCAACTCGCAGCCGGCGAAACGGCGGCCGAGCATCTGCTGTCTCGCGGGCGCAAGCGCCTGGCCTACATCGGCGCGCAACTGGATCAACGTACCCTGCTGCGCGGCGAAGGCTTCCGCCGCGCCCTGCAAAAGGCCGGGCGCTACGACCCGGATCTGGAAGTACTGACACCGCGCCCCTCGTCCGTGGGCCTGGGCGGTGAATTGTTCCTGCAGATGATCAACAGCCGCCCCGACGTGGATGCGATTTTCTTCGGCAACGACGACCTGGCCCAGGGCGCCTTGCTCGAAGCCATGCGCTGCGGGATCAAGATTCCCGAACAAGTGGCGATCCTGGGCTTCAACGACTTGCCCATGTCCGAACATATGGTCCCGCGTCTGAGCAGCATCAGCACCCCGCGCGAAGCCATCGGCCGGCGCGCGGCGGAGCAGATGCTGACATTGATGGCCGGCAATACGGTGGCCAGGCCGGTGCAGGACATGGGGTTTGAGCTGAAGGTACGCGAGAGCACCTGAGTGGTTTTCCCGTGGTGGTCCGCAACGGCGCAAGCAGGCTTGATGTCGTCCGTTTGCAGGCACACTATTAAGCTCCTGAAGCCCTGATTCGCTAACGGAGTAGCTCCATGGAACCTGTACTGAAAATCCTGGGTAAAGCCTCGTCGATCAACGTCAGAAAAGTCCTGTGGACTTGCGAGGAACTAGGCCTTTGCTACGAACGTGAGGACTGGGGCAGCGGTTTTGCCTCGACCCACAGTCCCGAGTTTCTCAGACTCAACCCCAACGCACAGGTGCCGGTGATCATCGACGAAGCCGGCGTGCTGTGGGAATCCAACACCATCTGCCGATACCTGACCGGTAAGCACCATCACCATCACGGCGATCTGTTGCCGACCGAACCAGTGGCGCGCGCGCGGGTGGAGCAGTGGATGGACTGGCAGGCCACCGAGCTCAACCCGTCGTGGAGTTATGCGTTCATGTCCCTGGTGCGCAAGGACCCGGAGTTTCAGGACGCGCATCGCCTTGAAGTGGGCATCCGTGGCTGGAATCAGAAGATGGGCATCCTCGAACACCAGCTCGCGACCACCAAGGCCTATGTCGCCGGGGCACGGTTTACCCTGGCCGACATTGTGATCGGATTGTCGGTCAACCGTTGGCTGATGACACCGATAGAGCGTCCCGACTACCCGGCGGTCGATGAGTATTTCCAGCGTCTGGCGCAGCGTCCGGGCTTTCTCAAACATGGCTGCAACGGCCTGCCTTGATCAGCCGCAAAATACCACGCTATTTACTGTAGGAGCGAGCCCGCTCGCGATGGTCGTTAACGATAACGCGGGAAGCCTGATTCCCCGCGGTGATATTGAGTCCATCGCGAGCATGCTCGCTCCTACAGTAGTCGACCGCATTCCCCTGTAGGAGCGAGCMCGCTCGCGATGGTCGTTAACGATAACGCGGGGCGTCTGGTGCCCCCGCGGTGTATCTGAGTCAATCGCGAGCGTGCTCGCTCCTACAGTGGTTACCGGGCTAGTTCAGTTGCAACGTCGAGTTGAACTGGCTGATTGCATCGACCACATGTCGCGAGCCCTGCTGGATTTCCAGGATCACTTCCCCCGCCTCGTTCGCCAGTTCAACACCAAGCCCGGTTCGACTCAGGCTCGATTGCATGCTCGACACCGCGCTCATCGACAGGTCATGGTTCTTGCGCACCACATCGACAATCTCCAGGGTCGCCTGACTGGTGCGCGCCGCTAGGCTGCGGACTTCATCGGCCACTACCGCGAACCCCCGCCCATGCTCGCCCGCGCGGGCTGCTTCGATGGCGGCGTTGAGCGCCAGCAGGTTGGTCTGGTCGGCAATGCCGCGGATGGTCTGCACGATGGTGCCGATGATGTCGGACTGTTTGCTCACGGCATCGATGCTCACCGCCGCTTCGTTAAGATCCTTGGAAATATCCTGGATGATCTGCACTGTTTGCTGAACCACCTGGGAGCCCTTCTGCGCGCAGGCGTCATTTTGCACCGAGGTGCTGTGGGCCGAATCGGCGGCGTTTTGCAGGGTGGTCATCTGGTTGGTGATGTCGCTGGCAAACTTGACCACTTTGTACAGCCGACCCTTGGCGTCGAACAGTGGGTTGTAGGACGCTTCGAGGAAGACGGTCTGACCCTGCTTGTTTTTTCGCTCGAAACGATGGGAGTGGTATTCGCCACGATTGAGCGAAGCCCAGAAATTCCTGTAGGACTGGGACTCGGCTTCGGCACGATGACAGAACAGACTGTGGTGTTGGCCCATGACTTCGCTGAGCGAGTAATGCATGGTGTTGAGGAAGTTTTCGTTGGCGGTGATGACTTTGCCTTCCGGGGTAAATTCAATCACGGCCATGGATCGCCCGAGCGCCGAGAGCGTGCTTTCGTTTTCGTGTTCCGTGTTGACCCTGGTGGTGATGTCGGTGGCGACCTTGATCACGCTCCTGACCTGGCGATCGGCACCGAACACCGGCATGTAACTGGCTTCCAGCCAGATTTCCTTGCCGCTCTTGTTCAAGCGCAGAAAGGTCCCGCTGACCGGTTCGCCACGCGCCAGGTCACGCCACAACTTGGCGTAGTCCTCGCTGCGGTAGAACGTTTCTTCGCAAAAAACACGGTGATGCTTGCCGCGTACTTCTTCAGCGCCGTAACCCATCACACTGCAAAAATTTTCATTGGCATCGATGACGATGCCCTCCGGGGTGAACTCGACCATCGCCATTGAACGGCTGATTGCGGCCAACTTGGCATTGGCCTCGCTCAGTGCACCGCTGAAGCGTTCGATTTCCAGCAGGTCAGCCTTGTGATGTAGGTTGAACATTGTCGTATCACCTTAAGCGCGATCTTTTGATTAATGAAAGTTGCTGGTCTTTCACATCCACCACTACGTTCCACGGAACAGGTACACGCGTCCCTTCAAAAAGAAGGATTGGTCAGGTGATAAATGATGATCAATCGGAGGGTGCCTGGAACGGCACTCTGATCAAGACATCCTTCTCTTGATAGCCCGCACGCGGGCCAGCCCTAACATATCTACAAAAAAATCCATCTAACGCACGACTCCTTGGCATCAAATGACGGTGCCTTCAATTGCGCACTCTGTCGGCATGGTTTACGACCAACACACCCGCGCGCAGAAACGGCCGACATAGTTAGTTACAGTGATCATAGACAGTAAAGTCAGGCTTGCAAGGCCACTAATCGGCCATCACAAGGACAAAATCGATTCAGCGGAGTTTTTTATATCTATGGGAAGGCGCTGCCGGCGATGGCTACAGAGTTGTAGCCTGGGAGGTATAACGAAGGCGCTGTTTCAGCTCACAGGGATGTTGAATGCGTGCGATGGCCTTGGCAAATCCTGCAGATATTTTTCAGGAGAATCGCTCCCACAAACGATGGGAGCGATCAGTCAGTGCGCAATCAGTGCCCGAACACGCCCACTTTCTTGGCTTTCTTGTCCGCGCGCTTTTCAATGGCGGTTTTCACCGGTTTTTTCTTCGCCGACTTCTTTGAATCCAGGCCTTTGGACATGATGCGTACTCCACTCATAGGGATGTGAGATCAGGTATACACCTATCCTCGGGCCTGCGTTCTTTTATAATCACCCGCTTTATGTACCGACTGTCCAAGACCATGCCCAATACCCAGTACACCCGGCTCGATGAGCCTTTATGGCCGTTGATGAACAAGTTTTATCGCGCCCACCAATCGTCGATGAAAGCGGTCCGCGATGCTCAACTGTGGGTGGCGCGCCGGGATGAAATCGTTGCCGCGCTGTGTTTGCGACCGGTGGCGGGCGGGCATTGGTTGACCGGGTTGTTCGTCGACCCGGCCTGTCGTGAACAGGGCGTTGCCGCTGCGTTGATTACCGCGGCGGTGAAGGATGTTGAACAGCCGGTATGGCTGTTCTGTCATCCGGATTTGCGTGGGTTCTATGAGCGTCGTGGCTTCAGTTTCGATCCGCAGATGCCCTACGCGATGGTTGAGCGGTTGAGCCGCTATGCGCGCAGCAAGCCGATGATTGCGATGGGGCTGGAGCCCTGCGCCACTGTGGGAGCAGGCTCGCTCGCGAATGGGGTGGCGCAGTCAATATGAATGGTGACTGGCACACCGTCATTCGCGAGCAAGCCCGCTCCCACAGGTTTTTGTGTCGGGCTTGGGAACTGTGTCAGTCGTCGGCGTTGGGATCCATATCCGGAAACATTACTTCGGTAAAGCCGAACTTGCTGAAATCTGTGATGCGCGACGGGTACAGGCGGCCGATCAGGTGATCGCATTCATGCTGCACCACCCGCGCATGAAATCCGCTGGCAACGCGCACCACAGGCTCGCCCTTGGGGTCGAAACCTTCATAACGGATGTGCTGATAACGATCCACCGCGCCACGCAGCCCGGGCACTGACAGGCAGCCTTCGAAGCCCTCTTCCAGCATCGGGTTCAGCGGTGTGATCAACGGATTGATCAGGATCGTCTGCGGCACTGCTTCGGCGTCCGGGTAACGCTCGCTGTGCTCGAAACCGAAGATCACCAATTGCAGGTCGACGCCGATTTGCGGCGCGGCAAGTCCTACCCCGCCAACGCTTTCCATGGTCTGGAACATGTCATCGATCAGTTGCCACAGTTGCGGGCTGTCGAACATTTCGGCCGGTACCGGCGGGGCGATGCGCAGAAGGCGCTCATCACCCATTTTCAGGATTTCACGAATCATGCTCAGGCTTCGTCTGTGGTGGTCGGCTTGAGCGAGTGATCGCGGCCCAATCCCGACACGTGGTGTTTAGGCTCATGGCCCGGACCGTGTTCGCCGGGGACTTTCTCCCCTGGCTCCTTGCCTTCGTTGGACATGTGCTCGATCACTGCATTCATCTCGGCGCCGAGCAGCAGTACGGCGGCGGAAATGTAGAAGTACAGCAATAGCACAATGATCGCCCCGATACTGCCATACATGGCGTTGTAGTTGGCGAACTCCTTAACGTACAGCCCGAAGCCCAGGGAGGCGATGATCCACACCACCACCGCCAGTACAGAGCCTGGAGTGATGAAACGAAATTCCTGCTTCACATCGGGCATGACGTAATAGATCAATGCCACCGCGACCATGAGCAAGATCACGATCACCGGCCAACGGGCGATGGTCCACAGGGTTACGATGAAATCCTCGAGGCCGACTTGCGAGGCGATCCAGCCCATTACCTGTGGCCCCAGCACCATCAGCGCAGCGGCGATCAGCAGCATGCCGGCAATGCCCACGGTGTAGATGATCGACAACGGAAAGCGCTTCCATATCGGGCGGCCTTCGACCACGTCGTAGGCGGCGTTCATCGCGCTCATCATCAGCCGCACGCCGGCCGAGGCCGTCCACAGGGCAATCACGATACCCACCGAAAGCAGGCCGCCCTTGGACTGCTGCAACTGGTCGATCACCGGGTTGACCTGTTCCAGCGCTTGGGGTGGCAGCACCAGCTCCGATTGCAGGCGCAGCCAGGAAAAGAAGTCCGGCAGGTGCAGAAAACCGATCAGGGCGATCAGGAACAGAATGAACGGAAACAGCGAAAACAGCATTTGATAGGCCAGCGCCGAGGCATAGGTCGACATTTCGTCGTCAACGAACTCGGTGACCGTGCGCAGCATCACACGATGCAAGGGCAGGTTTTTCATGTCCGGAAAAATCATTAGCGTCTCCTTTCGCCGCAATCGGGTGGAAGTCGTGGCGACTCAAGGGCCGTTTTCTACATCAAAGTAGCCCAATTGGCGACTTTGAAACAATTTCCGGTCGCAAGTTCAGGCTGACACAAAAACGGCCATCCGCAGATGGCCGTTTCTGACTGCTCAAAGGCTGGATCAAGCCTCGTCGACACCCTTCTTCAGAGCATCCTTGGCTTTACCGACCGCTTGCTGGGCTTCGCCTTTCTTTTCCTGTACGACGCCTTCGGCGCGCAGCTTGTCATTACCGGTGGCCTTGCCGACGCCTTGCTTGACGTTACCGGCTGCTTCGTTGGCCATGCCTTTTACCTTATCGCCTGTGCTGCTCATGGTATTTCTCCTGCAAACATTCAATGGAGGAAAAGTGGTTACACAGGGTTGACCGAAGGCGATTGCGGGGAGTTTCATTTATTTTCACTGCGACATTTCATCGATCCGCTCAGGTTGGGCTTTATGTTTTTCGGCCAACCCCTGAGAATGCGCAACGTATTCAGGCCATGGCGCTGAAGATCCAATCCCGTAGGAATGTTATGAAACTCGATAAAAAGCAGGCCATTGCCCGCAGAAACCAGGAACTTGGCGGTGCTGTGCTTGGCGTCAACAACTGCCACTTCACCGAATTGAACCGCAACCGCAACATCTGGTGGTTCGATATCCCGGTCGCGCGCCTGGCCATTGGTCAGTACGAGTGGATTCACCTGCTGATGCACACGCCCGACACCGACGAGCTGCTGCACCTGAAAGTGCCGACGGTGTTCTTGCGCGAGAAGCTCGAGGGCCTGGTGGTGCGTAACGAGGGCAAGCGCAAGGCTGCTTTGAGCCTGGAGTTGAGTGCGGACAAGGACTCTTATCTGCAGGACATGCGTCCGGCGGGGACCAATGTGAATTTCGCGCCGTTCAAGCAGTGATGACGAGTTGAGGGTTGCCCTGGCACAGTATTTCAACTTTAGATCCAGCCCTCACCCTAGCCCTCTCCCAGAGGTAGAGGGGACCGACCGGGTTGTTTGCGCAAGTTGCTTCGACCTGAAAGTCCGAGTCGAACGCTAGTGATGAAGTGCATTGCTTGGCAGAGATGCTTCAGCCTGAAATCTCGAGTCCAACTCAAGTGTTGAAGTGCATGGGGATCGGCTCCCTTTCCCCCTTGGGGCGCCCGACGTTTCGGGAGGGTTGGGGTGAGCCGAGCACCAACAAAAAAGCCCCGCTTCTGCGGTAATGCTGTTCACTTAAGCTGGGGCAATACACCTTGTGGCGAGGGGGCTTGCCCCCGTTGGGCCGCGAAGCGCCCCCAAAACCTGCCACCGAGGCGTACCAGATACACCGTGTGCAATGGTTTTACGACTGCTTCGCAGCCGAACGGGGGCAAGCCCCCTCGCCACATGCGTGTGCCCCAGCTTAAGTGAACAGCATTACGCTTCTGCGGGGCTTTTTGTTTTACGCGGTGGCTTTCTTCGCGTTGATCTTCTTCAACTCTTCATCGCGCAACTCACGACGCAGAATCTTGCCAACGTTGGTCGTCGGCAACGCATCGCGGAACTCCACGGCGCGCGGGACCTTGTAGCCGGTGACGTTGGCGCGCATGTGCTCCATCACTTGCTCCTTGGTCAGGGTCACACCCGGTTTGGCGACGATGAAAATCTTGATCGCCTCACCCGACTTCTCATCCGGTATGCCGACGGCCGCGCATTGCAGCACGCCAGGCAGGGTTGCCAGCACGTCTTCCAGCTCGTTCGGGTAAACGTTGAAACCGGAGACCAGGATCATGTCTTTCTTGCGATCGACAATGCGCAAATAACCATCGGCCTGGATCAACGCGATGTCACCGGTCTTCAGCCAGCCTTCGCTGTCGAGCATTTCATCGGTGGCGTCCTGGCGCTGCCAGTAGCCCTTCATCACCTGCGGACCTTTCACGCACAGTTCACCGATTTCACCCATCGGCTGTTCGACGCCGGAATCGTCGATGATTTTGCACAGGGTCGATGGAACCGGGATACCGATGGTGCCGATCTGGATGTTCTGGATTGGATTCACTGTCGCCACCGGGCTGGTTTCGGTCATGCCGTAACCTTCACAGATGGCGCAACCGGTGACCGCTTTCCAGCGCTCGGCCGCCGCCAGTTGCAGGGCCATGCCGCCGGACAGGGTGACTTTCAGTGCCGAGAAATCCAGCTTGCGGAAGCCTTCGTTGTTGCACAGGGCCACGAACAAGGTGTTCAGACCGACAAAGCCGCTGAACTTCCACTTCGACAGTTCCTTGACCATCGCCGGCAGGTCGCGCGGGTTGCTGATCAGGATGTTGTGGTTGCCGATCAGCATCATTGCCATGCAATGAAAGGTGAACGCATAGATGTGATACAGCGGCAGTGGCGTGATCAGGATCTCGCAACCTTCATTGAGGTTGGAGCCCATCAGCGCCTTGCACTGCAACATGTTTGCCACCAGGTTACGGTGGGTCAGCATCGCGCCCTTGGCAACGCCGGTGGTGCCGCCGGTGTATTGCAGTACCGCGACGTCACCGCTGGCCGGATTGGCTTCAGTCACCGGCTGGCCCATGCCTTTGCTCAGCACGTCGTTGAACTTGACGGCTTTTGGCAAGTGATAGGCCGGCACCATCTTCTTCACGTACTTGATGACGCTATTGATCAGCAGGCGCTTGAGCGGCGGCAACAAGTCAGCCACTTCGGTGACGATCACGTGCTTGACGCCGGTTTTCGGCACTACGGTTTCTGCCAGGTGCGCCATGTTGGCCAGGCAGACCAGGGCTTTGGCACCGGAGTCGTTGAATTGGTGTTCCATTTCCCGCGCGGTGTACAGCGGGTTGGTGTTGACCACGATCAGCCCGGCGCGGATAGCACCGAAGACGGCAACCGGGTACTGCAACACGTTAGGCAGTTGCACGGCGATTCGATCGCCAGGCTGCAAGTCGGTATGCTGTTGCAGGTAAGCGGCAAAGGCACCGGACAATTCGTACAGTTCACCGTAGGTGATTGTCTTGCCCAGGTTGCTGAATGCCGGTTTGTTGGCGAAGCGTTGGCAGGATTGCTTCAACACTGCCTGAATATTCGGATACTCGTCTGGATTGATGTCGGCAGCAACCCCAGCTGGGTACTTATCCTTCCAAAAGTCTTCGTTCATGGAAGCCCACTCCTCAGCAACGCGAATTCAGCACCGCATTTGATGCGATTATTATTGGTGTTTGGTCATTGGTAAATCTGGCTTTTATCCAGGCCGAGAAGTCACAAAGCGCGCCGAGAGTAGCAGCTTTGCCAAGGGTCGACTAGAGCCAAAAGCGGCCTCTACGGTCACATTTGTGACTCAAGAATAACAAGCAGTCATTTTAGAGCAAAAATTCTATAAAGCTCTGGAAGCCCAGTAAATAGCGGCTTATCCCGCCTCAAAAGCATCGCGGGCAAGCCACGCTGCCAAAGGTTCTGCGTGCTCACAATGCAGTGAACGACACGAAACCTGTGGGAGCGTGGCTTGCCCGCGATCCGCGCAAAGCGCGGCCATTCACCGATCAGGCGATATCACGCAACTCCCGCCGCAGAATCTTGCCCACCGGCGTCATCGGCAGCGACTCGCGCAATACGATGTGCTTGGGGACTTTATACGCCGTGAAGTTTTCCTGGCAGTAAGCCTTCAGCTCCTCAAGGCTGACCCCGGCCTCACGGGCGACCACGAACAGCTTCACCGCCTCCCCCGAGCGCTCGTCGGGCACGCCGATGACCGCACAGTTGGCGACATTGGGATGCGCCATGACCACATCCTCGATCTCGTTCGGGTACACGTTGAAACCCGAGACGATGATCATGTCCTTCTTGCGATCGACGATGCGCACGAAACCGTCCGGGTCGATCACCGCAATGTCACCGGACTTGAACCAGCCCTCGGCATCCAGCACCTCGGCGGTGGCTTCGGGTTTGTGCCAATAGCCCTTCATGATTTGCGGGCCCTTGATGCACAACTCGCCGCGCTCACCCAAAGCTTGCTCGACGCCCTCATCATTGATGACTTTCAGCGTGGTGCCCGGTACCGGCAGGCCGACCGTGCCGAGCCGCGATTGACCACCGTAGGGGTTGGTGCAGGCCACCGGCGACGTTTCGGTCAGGCCGTAGCCTTCGGTGATGCGGCAACCGGTCAACTGCTCCCAGCGCTCAGCCGTCGCCTTGACCAGCGCAGTGCCACCGGAGTTGGTGAGTTTGAGCGTGGAGAAGTCCAGGGTCTTGAAATCCGGATGCTCCATCAGCGCGACGAACAGCGTGTTGAGCCCCAACAGCGCCGAGAACCGCCAGTTTTTCAGTTCCTTGATGAAGCCACCAATGTCCCGCGGATTGGTGATCAGCACGTTGTGATTGCCCGACACCATCATGCACATGCAATTGGCCGTGAACGCATAGATGTGGTACAGCGGCAGCGGCGCGATCATCACCTCCTGCCCTTCGCGCAACAGCGGCTGGCCGTCCGGGCCGAACTGCTCCAGGCACGCCCGCACCTGCTGCATGTTGGCCACCAGGTTGCCGTGGGTGAGCATCGCTCCCTTGGCCAGGCCGGTGGTGCCGCCGGTGTATTGCAGTACGGCGATGTCGTCGAGGCTGACTTTCAGCGGCTTGATGCCCAGGCCTCGGCCCGAGCGCAGCGCGCTTTTGAAGGAAATGGCCTGGGGCAAGGAATACTCCGGGACCATTTTCTTCACTTTGCTGACCAGGGTGTTGACCAGCCAACCCTTGGCAGCGGGCATCAGGTCACCCATTTTCGCTTCGATCAGGTACTGGATATCGGTGTCGGGCAGCACCTCCTGGACTTTCTGCCCGAACATGTTCAGGTACACCAGCGCCCGGGCCCCGGAGTCCTTGAACTGATGACGCATTTCCCGTGGGGTGTACAACGGGTTGGTGTTGACCACGACCAGCCCGGCACGCAAGGCGCCGAACACCGCGATCGGATAATGCAGGACGTTAGGCATCTGTACCGCAATGCGATCGCCCGGCACCAGGTCGGTATGGGCTTGCAGGTAACCGGCGAAGGCGGCGCTGTAGCGTTCCAGTTCGGCGTAAGTCAGGGTGACGCCCATGTTGCTGAACGCAGGGCGGTCAGCAAACTTTTTGCAGGAACGCTCGAACACCTCGATCACCGACTTGTAGGCGCCCAGGTCAATGTCCAGGGGCACGCCGGCCGGGCGTTTGTCATTCCAGAAATCAGGTTGCATTGTTCTTGTCCTCTTTACCTGAATCTATCCGGGGCCGCTTTTCTGTCATTTCTCTGTGATCCCTCAAAAAGCAGAAAGCGAAAAGCGGAGCTCCACGGACACTAGCAGTTATGACGATTCAGGCAAATATGCCCACAGTCGTCATTGATCGTGTGAATCTTCCCGCCGTGGGGTAGCCTGATCAGACGCCCCGTGAAGGATGGGCTATATAAAGCAACCAGGCTGTTTCCCAGTCGCAGCCCATGCAAAGGAATCGCGATGATCCACGACACTTTCTGGCTGACCATCAGTGACCACTGCCGTCTGTACGTCAACCAGTGGCTGCCCGAAGGCGGTCTCAAGGCAGTGATTCTGCTGGCCCACGGCATGGCCGAGCACAGTGGTCGCTATAGGCGACTGGCGGAAAAACTCTGCGCACACGGCTATGGCGTATGCGCGCCGGACCTGCGCGGACATGGCAAAACTGCCGAAACGGGAACGCTGGGGCATTTCGCCGACGATGATGGCTGGTGCAAGGTGGTCAGCGACCTGGCGAGCCTCAACCAGCACCTGGGCCAACAACATCGCGGTGTGCCGATCGTGCTGCTGGGACACAGCATGGGCAGCTACATTGCTCAAGCCTACCTGTTGCACCACAGCGCCAGCCTGCATGGGGCGATTCTCAGTGGCTCGAATTTCCAGCCCGTGGCGCTGTATCGCGCGGCGCGGCAAATCGCCCGTTTAGAACGCCTGCGCCAGGGGCCAAAGGGGCGCAGCGCATTGATCGAATGGCTGTCATTCGGCTCGTTCAACAAAAAATTCAAACCTGCTCGCACCGCGTTCGACTGGCTCAGCCGCGATCCGGCAGAAGTCGACCTGTACGCCAACGATCCGCTCTGCGGCTTTCGCTGCACCAATCAGCTGTGGATAGATTTGCTCGGTGGGTTGCAGCAAATCAGCAAAGCGTCCAATCTCGCGCAGATCGATCCGGGGCTGCCGTTGCTGGTGATCGGCGGCGAATGTGATCCGGTGAGCGATGGCAAACGTCTGACTGATCTGGCCAATGCATTGCGTGCAGCCGGCAGCCAGCACCTGCAGTTGACCATTTACCCCCAGGCACGCCACGAACTGTTCAACGAAACCAACCGCGATGAGATCGTCGCCGATGTGCTGAACTGGATCGAGCAGGCCTTGAGTACGCCGCGACCACACCGCTGCGAATAGTTTTTTGTGGATTTTTTTGTTCGTCACAGGAATTGAGACAGATGACCCAGGTTACCAACACCCCCTACGAAGCCCTCGAAGTGGGCCAGACCGCCAGCTTCAGCAAGACCGTTGAAGAGCGCGACATTCAATTGTTCGCAGCGATGTCCGGCGACCACAACCCGGTACATCTGGATGCCGAGTATGCCGCTGGCACCATGTTCAAGGAGCGCATCGCCCACGGCATGTTCAGCGGTGCGCTGATCAGTGCTGCGGTAGCCTGCGAACTGCCTGGGCCAGGCACCATTTACATCGGCCAGACCATGAGTTTTCAGAAGCCGGTGAAAATTGGCGACACCCTGACCGTACGCCTGGAAATCCTCGAAAAACTGCCGAAGTTTCGAGTACGCATCGCCACCCGCGTGTTCAACCAACGCGATGAGCTGGTGGTGGACGGCGAGGCGGAAATCCTCGCCCCGCGCAAACAGCAGAGCGTGACGCTGACGACGCTGCCGGCAATCAGTATTGGTTGACCAGTGGATGGGCGTTGCCAGGGGGCTCTGTGGATAAGGGGCAAGCCCCCTCGCCACAGTTGCCGTCGCATTGGCTGCCCACCCAATAAAAAACGCCAGGCTAGCTGGCGTTTTTTTTACAAGCGGTGAACGCTTACGAGCGTGCACGAGCCTGGTTACGCAGGGCTTTCACCTGGTCGTGATTGCGCTGCACGCCGTGATACTGACGTTCAACCAGGTCACGAATACCTACCAGGTTGTGCTTGTTGATTTTTTCCATGGCGTCGCGATATGCCTTCAGCGCGTGGTCTTCGCCGCGTTCGGCTTCGTTCAACACGGCTTCTTCATCCTTGCCGGTAAACATCGCCTTCACGTCGACCCAGCGACGGTGCAAGTCGCCACTGACGCTGGTGGAAGTTTCCGGATCACCGCCCATCGAACGCACGGCCGCTTGCAACTCGCTTGCTGCGGTGGCGCAATCGGCGGAACGTTGAACAAACAGGCTTTTGAGATCAGGCTGCTTGATGTCTTCGGCGCAAGTCTTGAACCCTTCCTGACCGTCCTTGCTGGTTTCAATCAGGTCGTTGAGTACAGAGATGGCTTCTTTATTCATGTCGGTCATTTTTCAATTCCTTGCGGTTGATGAAAGATGCAATGAGTAGTGCACCCTGCATGCCAGCTTGGATTCTTTTATATATTACTTATTTATCAACAAGTTATGCTTCAATGAAAATTCTGTATCCGTTTTTTTTGCATGAACTGTCAATTGGCCTGCATGCAGAATGCCTGTATTTTCCAGACTGACCGAATCAAGATGACCACGCGATGAACCCTGAAAAACTCGAACTGCTGATAACCCGGCAAATGCCCTTCGGCAAATACAAGGGTCGAATCATCGCAGACCTGCCTGGCCCCTACCTGAACTGGTTCGCCCGTGAGGGTTTTCCCCATGGAGAATTGGGAGGCCTGCTGGCCTTGATGCAAGAAATAGATCACAACGGCTTGTCGGACTTGCTGGAACCGCTGCGCGCCAAACATGGCAAGCCTGCCCCGCGCCACTGATGCACTGCCCCGCCCCCCTCATCGAGTAGCCCCATGCCTGATAACACCCGCCGTGCCCGTGATGAAGCCTTCTGGCGGACCTTTGCCGACCGCTACGATGTCGAACGCGGCCCGATCAACCTGGAGAACGGTTACTTCGGGCGCATGTCGCGCACGGTGGTCGAGGAATATCTGCACAACATCGAGCTGATCAACCGAGGTAATTCGGTGCATGTTCGTCAGCGATTCGAACAGGGCGATAGTCTGAGAATACAGGCGTTGGTGGCCAACTTGATCGGTATGCCCGGCGAGGCCGTCGCCCTGACCCGCAACGCCTCGGACGGCCTGCAGGCGCTGATCCGCAACTACAATCGACTGCAACCGGGCGACCAGGTGCTGATTTGCGATCTGGAATACGACACGGTCAAGAGCGCCATGCGCTGGCTGGCGAAACATCGCGGTGTCGAGGTGATCGAGATCGAACACCAGCACCCTGCCAGTTTCGACACCCTCCTCACCACTTACCGGGAAACATTCGCCCGTTATCCACGCCTCAAGTTAATGGCGCTGACCCACGTCACCCACCGCACCGGCCTGGTGATGCCGGTGCAGGCCATTGCCGGCGCCGCGAAAGAACAAGGTATCGATGTGATCCTCGACGGCGCCCATGCGCTGGGCCAGTTCGAATTCGATTTCGAGGAACTGGGCATCGCGTTCGCCGCCTACAACCTGCACAAATGGATCGGCGCGCCGCTGACCCTGGGCTTTCTCTATATCGCTCCCGAGCGCCTGGCGGATATCGACCCGGACATGGGCGAAATGCATTTCCCGGCCACCGACATCCGCGCCCGTACCCCGTACAGCACACCCAACATTCCAGCGTTGCTGACGTTGCCGCTGGTGCTCGAAGAGCATCACGCCATGGGTGGCGCGGCTGCCAAGGGCGCGCGCCTCAAGTACTTGCGCAATCTGTGGGTGCGCGAAGTGCGCGAGCTGCCGGGTATCGAGGTGCTGACGCCGGCTGATCCACGGTTGTATTGCGGCATTACCTCAATGCGTTTTACCGCACAGGCCGATCAACAGGTGATGGTCGAACGGATGCTCAGTGATTACAACCTGTTCACCGTGGTGCGCAGTGGCGCGGCGTGCGGGCCGTGCATCCGCATTACCCCAGGACTGACCACCACTGCCGAGCACATGACGCAGTTGGTCACGGCACTCAAAGAACTACGCTGATCCCCCCACTGCAAGAGCGAGCCGGCTCCGGGTGGCGTTCCGACGATGGTTGTGAACGGTGACGCGTAAACCAGATGCGCAGCAGCGCCCTTGATTTTTTCGCGAGCATGCTCGCTCCTACAATGATCGCGGCTAGCATTACAAACCTGTGGGAGCGGGCTTGCCCGCGATGGCGGCGGGTCAGGCGAAATAAAATTTCCTGCAGGTTATTTACGGGCAAAAAAAACGGTGCGCCGACCAAGCGCACCGTAAAGCCGTAGTACACACAACGAAGTGTCGGGTGAAGCACTCAGTCCAGCAGCGCCAAGGCCTCGGCGGTGCATTCCTGAATGCGGGCCCAGTCGCCGTTCCTGATCCACTCCGGATCAAGCATCCAGCTACCGCCCACGCACATGACGTTTTTCAACGACATGTAGCTCTTGATATTGCCAGGCCCCACACCACCGGTCGGGCAGAATTTCACTTCGCCAAACGGTCCGCCCAGGGCCTTGATGGCCGCTACACCGCCACTGACTTCAGCCGGGAACAGCTTGAAGCGGCGATAACCCAGACCGTAGCCTTCCATGATGCCCGATGCGTTGCTGATGCCAGGCAACAGCGGGATCGGGCTGGCGACGCTGGCTTCCAGCAGATCGCGGGTAATGCCCGGGGTGACGATGAATTGCGAGCCAGCCGCTTCGGCTGCAGCCAGCATCTGGCGATCGAGCACGGTGCCGGCACCGGTCACCAGTTCCGGACGCTGCTCGCGCAGAATCTGGATGGCCTTGAGGCCGAACTGCGAACGCAGGGTCACTTCCAGGGCGGTCAGGCCGCCGGCCGCCAAGGCATCGGCCAGCGGCAGAACGTCCTGCTCGCGAGCGATGGTAATCACCGGCAGGATCCGCGCCTTGGCGCAGAGGCTGTCGATCAGGGCAACTTTATCCGCCATGGAAACGGTCGGGGATGGGATTGTCATAGCGGCTGTTCCTTGGCTCATGGGCACCAGTAAATCTCTAACGTAGGTTGCAGAAACGCGCGAATCGGCATTGCGGCGACATCGTCACCGGCCAGTGCGGTATTGAGGGTGGACAGTTTGGACTGCCCGCTAATCGACAGAATCTTGTGCCTGGCCGATGTCAGCAGCGCACGGCTCATGGTCAGGCGCTGATGCGGCACGGTCGGCGCCAGCATTGGCCAGCAGCGACGCACGCCGTCTTCTTTCAAAGCCTCAACAAGATTCGGGCTGTCGGGAAACAGCGACGCGGTGTGCCCGTCATCGCCCATGCCCAGCACCAGCACGTCGATAACCGGCAACTCAGAGAGCAAACGGTCGGCCTGCTCGGCCGCCTGTTCAAGGTTGGCGCTGGCGCTGTACAGGCTCAGAAACCGGGCCTTAGCCGCCGGTCCCTGCAGCAGGTAACGCTTGATCAGGCCAGCGTTACTGTCGGCGTGCTCGACCGGTACCCAGCGCTCGTCCGCCAGGCTGATCACCACGTTCGACCAGTCCAGCGCCTGCTTGGCCAGGTGCTGGAAAAACGCCACCGGGCTGCGTCCACCGGACACCACCAGGGTTGCAGTCCCCTTGGCGTCGATCGCCTCGCTCAGTTGTCGAGCCACGTTAAGTGCCAGGCCTTCGGCCAGCAGCTGTGGGCTTTTGTAGCCGTGGGCACTGACACCCTGCGGCAGTTGCAAATCAGATATCGCCATACCACGACCTCCCGTCCCGCGTGATCAGAGCAATGGAGCTCATTGGCCCCCAGGACCCGGCCGCGTACGGCTTGGGCGCATCACCGGATTTTTTCCACCCGGCGATCAACTGGTCGCACCACTTCCACGCGGCTTCGATTTCATCTTTACGGACAAACAGGTTCTGATTGCCACGCATCACTTCCAGCAACAACCGCTCGTAGGCATCGGGAATCCGTGCGCTGCGCCAGGTGTCGGAAAAATTCAGCTGCAACGGACCGCTGCGCAGCTGCATGCCCTTGTCCAGGCCTTGGTCTTTAGTCATCACGCGCAAGGAAATGCCTTCGTCCGGTTGCAGGCGAATGATCAGTTTGTTGCTGATCTGCAGGCGCTGTTCGGGGGCGAAGATGTAGTGCGACGGTTCCTTGAAGTGAATGACGATCTGCGACAGCTTCTGCGGCATGCGCTTGCCGGTACGCAGGTAAAACGGCACGCCGGCCCAACGCCAGTTGCGGATATCGGCCCGCAGGGCGACGAAGGTTTCGGTGTCGCTCTGGGTGTTGGAATTGGGCTCTTCCAGGTAACCCGGCACTGGCTTGCCTTCGCTGTAGCCGGCGATGTACTGGCCACGAACCACTTGTGTGCTCAGGCCTTCCGGGGTGATCGGTGCCAGTGCCTTGAGGACCTTGACCTTCTCGTCGCGGATACTGTCGGCGGACAGGTCCGCCGGCGGGTCCATGGCGATCAGGCAGAGCAGTTGCAGCAGGTGATTCTGGATCATGTCCCGCAGCTGACCGGCCTTGTCGAAGTAACCCCAGCGACCTTCGATGCCGACCTTTTCCGCCACGGTGATTTCCACGTGGGAAATGTAATTCTGGTTCCACTGGGTTTCGAACAGGCTGTTGGCAAAACGCAGGGCGATCAGGTTCTGTACCGTTTCCTTGCCCAGGTAGTGATCGATGCGGTAGGTGCGGTTCTCCGGGAAGAACTGCGCTACGGCGTCGTTGACCTTGCGCGAGGATTCCAGGTCCGAACCGATAGGTTTTTCCAGGACCACCCGGGTGTTTTCCGAAAGGCCAACCTTGGCCAGGTTTTCGCAGATCGCGCCGTACACCGCTGCTGGCGTGGCGAAATAAGCGATGACCCGTTGCGCACTGCCGGCCGCTTCGGCCAGGGCCACGTAGTCGCGGGCCTCGAGAAAATCGACGTGCAGATAGCTCAGGCGCGCCAGAAAACGCTCGACCACGGCTTCGTCCAGGTCCTTGGCGCCGACGTAGCGACGCAGCTCGCTGGCGATGAACGCCAGGTGCTCCTGCTCGGTGCCTGGCTCACGGGCCAGGGCGATGATTCGCGTGTCCTCGTGCAACAGGCCTGCGCCATCAAGTTGATAGAGGGCCGGAAACAGCTTGCGCAGCGCCAGATCGCCGAGGGCACCGAACAAGGCAAAGGTACACGGTTCAACCGTAATCGAGAGCATGATGTTTGTTCTTTTATCAAGTTAAGCTACAAATACCTTTTTTCAAGGCATCACTCAAGGGAAAATGTAGTAATAACCACAACATTTTCGCAAAATACAGATTCCGAGTGGTGGTCAGTCGGAGCCAACAGTAGGATAGGCCACCGTTACGGGCCTCACCAAAGGCCCTTTTTGCATTAGCCGCGCGCTTTATCCACGCCGGTGAATCAAGGAAACTCATATGGACCGCGTGCGAAATTTACTGGAACAAATCCAGAATCGCCTTGAAGAGCTGAACAAGGCCGAACGCAAAGTCGCCGAGGTGATCCTGCTCAACCCGCAGCAGGCCACCCGGTTCAGTATTGCCGCCCTCGCCCAGGCAGCTTCAGTCAGCGAACCGACGGTCAACCGCTTCTGCCGTTCGTTCGGCGTCAGCGGCTATCCCGAGCTCAAGTTGCAACTGGCCCAGAGCCTGGCCAGCGGCGCGGCGTACGTCAGCCGGGCCGTGGAAGCCGATGACAACCCTGAGGCCTACACCCGGAAAATCTTCGGCAGCGCCATTGCCTCGCTGGACAGCGCCTGCCAGGCGCTGGACCCGAACCTGATCAGCCGCGCCGTCGACCTGCTGATCCAGGCCCGGCAAATCCACTTCTTCGGCCTCGGCGCCTCGGCCCCGGTGGCGCTGGATGCGCAACACAAATTCTTCCGCTTCAACCTCGCCGTCACCGCCCATGCCGATGTGTTGATGCAGCGCATGATTGCCTCGGTGGCGCATACCGGCGAGTTGTTCGTGATCATTTCCTACACCGGGCGCACCCGCGAACTGGTGGAAGTGGCGCGCATCGCCCGGGAAAACGGCGCGTCGGTGCTGGGCCTGACCGCCGAGAATTCACCACTGGCCAAGGCCAGTACCCTGAGCCTGAACATTCCGCTGCCGGAAGACACCGACATCTACATGCCGATGACCTCGCGGATCATTCAGCTGACGGTGCTCGATGTGCTCGCTACTGGTATGACCTTGCGTCGTGGAGTGGATTTCCAGCCGCATCTGCGCAAGATCAAGGAGAGTTTGAATGCCAGCCGGTATCCGGTAGGGGATGAGTTCAACTGAGGTTTCAAAAGCTGCCCTCACCCCAGCCCTCCCGAAACGTCGGACCGCCCGGAGGGAGAGGCAGCCGATATCATGCTTTTCAAAACCTGAGTTCGACCGGGCATTCAGGTCAATGTGGAGCGAGCTGGTCAAATGCCTTTCAGAACCTGAGTTCAACTCGAGCTTTCAGGTCGATGTATAACGCAAGACACCTCGGTCAGTTCCCTCTCCCACTGGGAGAGGGCTAGGGTGAGGGCCGCACCTCACTGACACACCTACACCCCCACCCGCGCCTGCAAACTCAAATGCGCCCGTTCTCCCGGCGCCAGGCTCAGGCTGTCAGTGCCACCACTCGCCGCCTCCACGCAAACAAACTCGGATATCTCGTTCCAGCTCACCCCCAGCAACGGCCGCGAGCCGGGATGCCACACCACCGTGTCTGCCGTATCCCCGGTATCAATGCACAACGCCCGGTCCCAGGCATGGTCGTTTAACTGCAATTCACCGTCATGCTGGAACACCCGCTGACAACCCCCATCGACCCGCAACTCGCCTTCCTGATGACAAACCTGCCGGCTCAACTGGTCATAACCCTGCGCACCTTCGAGCCCAGACAGCGCTACCTCACCGACATCACCAATACGCCAATAGGCGTGCAAAGCCTGGCTCAGCTGGCACGGCATGTCGTCCTGATGCTCAGTGCTCAGGCGCAGATCCATGCGCTCACCCAGATGCGCGTGCAGGTCAACCTGCCAGTCGCACAGCTTCAATTGCCAGTGCAGGCGCACGCCATCGTCGTCGCTATTGCTGTCGAGCAACTTCCAGTCGAGCAACCGCGCCCAGCCATGGGACGGCCAGGCGTTTTCGCTCGGATGCCGGCCATACCATGGCCAGCACACCGGCACACCACCACGAATGGCACCGACCTGCGGCCACTTCGCCGCGCACCACAGCCAGGGTTTCTGCCCCTTGGGCTGAAAGTGCAGCAACTGCGCGCCCTGCCGACTGAACACCGCCTGACACAGCGGATGATCGATCACCAGCACGTCGCGCATTTGATAGCGCTCCCACGCAAACACCGGTCGTTCACGCAGGGTTTTGAAGAAGCGTTGTAGCGGATGCTCAAGCATGTGCCACTGTCCTGAAAAACATCGTCACCGGGGTGCGCTCCCCGCAAAAAAAAACGGACAGCCTGGGCTGCCCGCAAAAATGCGCACATAGAGGGGGAGCTTATCGCAACAGCGTTAGAACACCGACTGAATTTTCAGGCCGGCCACCAGCGCGTCATCAACTTCTTCCACACCGCCTGGATGGGTGATGTATTGCAAGTTAGGACGCACGGTCAGCCAGTTGGTTACATGGAAACCGTAGTTGAGCTCGTAGTTGTACTCGGTGTCACGCAGTGGTGCGAACAGTGGGTTCTCGTAGTCCGTGACACCGTTGCCAGCGTTGACCAGCTCGGAGTTTTTCTTCACGTCTTCGTTAACGTGAATACGCGAGAAACCGATACCCATGTCATCTTTCGGACGGGCGTCGAACGGCCCTTTGTACACAAACATCAGCGACTGGTAGTTGTCGACGAAGTTGGTGTCCTTGTCGTGGAAAGTGGCGTTGGCCGCAATGTTCAGACCGCGAGACTTGTCACCGTTATGGCTGGTGAGTTGCTGTTGGGCAACGAACCAGTAACCGTGCTTGCTGCTGTGGCTGCGATAGGCGTTGCCGCTGGTTGCCGCATCATTGCCGTTGTCGTCTTTAAGGACGTCATCGGCGCTGGCGGTGCTTTTGTAGTAACCGACACGGTATTCACCCGGCAGGCTGTTCGGGTTCGGCAACCAGACCAGTTCGACCGGCAACACCGTGCCTTCCGTACCGCTGCCGCTGAGCTTGAAGCCGTTACCGTGCTCCAGTTGCGACGGGTTCTGGTTGTACGCGCCGATCTGCGCATACCACTCAGGCGAGAAGTTGTACTTCACCCGGACAGCGGCCTGCATGACCGGCCAGTTGTACCAGATGTTGGTGGCCCAGTTACCCACCTGGGAGCCGCAGAACGCCAGGTTCTGGAACTCGCAAGGGAAGGTGTTGAAGTCTTCGCCTTCGCCGAAGTAACCGGCCTTGACGTCCAGTTTGCCGTCGAGGAACTGGTGTTTGATCCACAACTGGGTCAGACGAACCATATGACCACGGCCGTAGACTTCCTGGGAGGAACTCAAGGTGCCGGCACGCGGGTCGCCGATGCGGTCGTTGGAGATGTTCTCACCGTTACGGTTGGTGAGCTGGATCTTGGCCTGGGTGTTGTCCCAGCCGAACAGTTTTTCCAGGTCCAGTGCCGCGCCCAGGCCGAACTGGTCGGCGTAACGCGCGGTCTTGTCGTCGTTGAAGCCGCCATGGAGGTTGCCGCCGACTTCGCCGACATAGTCCATCTTGATGTCGATACCCTGCTCGATCAGCTTGGTCCGCTCGCCACCCCAATCACCGGTCATCCATTCGGAGTCGGCACTGAACGCATCAGCTGCGTGCACGCTGCCGGCCAGCATCATTGCCGCTACCGCTGACAACTGGCAGATAAGCTGAGCGTTGTTCTTCTTCGTCATCCCTAAATCCTCGTTTTTTTGTTATTAACTTTTCTTTTTCTAACGCGGTTACATCAGTTGCGATGCGCGACAGGCCGCGCACCGCATATCCCCCTGCAGGAACCGGCCTTTGTGGGAGCTGGCCTGCCGGCGATAGCATCAACTCGGTTCGACGTTGAACCGAGTCGTCTGCATCGCTGGCAGGCCAGCTCCCACACAACCGCATTCCCACACTTGTTCTTCAGCGGCCTTTGAATTGCGCTACGTTGGCAGCGTGCGGCTCGGCTTTCGGTACACCGGCCACCCCCAGGCGCTCCCCGGTCTTGGCATCGAACAGCAGCACTTTCGCCGGATCGAATTGCAGGGTCAGGGTCTCGCCAACGGCTGGCGCAACATCCGGTGCCAGGCGGCAGCAGACCTTGGTGTCATTGAGGTTGACGAAGACCAGGGTGTCCGGCCCGGTCGGTTCGGTGACCTGGACTTCGGCGCGAATGGTCGGCAGACCGTTCGCTTCGCCATTGGCCAGCACGATCTGCTCCGGGCGCATGCCGAGGATCACTTCGCGGTCTTCGAGACCGGCGTCCTGCATGCCCAGCGGCAACTCGCAACGGGCCTGGCCGCTGTCGAGCAGCGCCAGCAGACGACCGTCCTTGCGCTGCAAGCGCAGGGGGATGAAGTTCATCGGCGGCGAGCCGATGAAGCTCGCCACGAACAGGTTGGCCGGGTTGTTGTAGATATCCTTCGGCGTGCCGAACTGCTGGATGATCCCGTCCTTCATCACCGCCACTTTGTCGCCCAGGGTCATGGCTTCGATCTGGTCGTGGGTCACGTAGACCGTGGTGGTTTTGAGGCGCTGGTGCATCAGTTTCATTTCGGTGCGCATCTCGACCCGCAGCTTGGCGTCGAGGTTGGACAGCGGTTCGTCGAACAGATAAATCTTCGGCCGCCGCGCCAACGCACGGCCCATCGCCACGCGCTGTTGCTGGCCACCGGAGAGCTGGCCGGGCTTGCGGCTGAGCAGGTGTTCGATCTGCAGCAGTTTGGATACCCGAGCGACTTCTTCGTCGATTTCCGCGATCGGCATTTTTCGAATCTTCAGGCCGAAGGCGATGTTGTCGCGCACGCTCATGGTCGGGTACAGCGCGTAGGACTGGAACACCATGGCGATGTCGCGGTCTTTCGGGCTCATGCCGCTGATGTCGGCGTCGTCCACCAGGATCGCGCCGCCGCTGATGGTTTCCAGGCCGGCGATGCAGTTCATCAATGTGGACTTACCGCAACCGGACGGGCCGACCAGAATCAGGAACTCACCGTCATCGATCTTCAGTTCGATGTTCTTCAGGGTGTCCGGCAAACCCGGCCCGTAAGTCTTGTTGACGTTGCGTAATTCGAGAGTTGCCATCTTCTACCCCTTGACCGCGCCGGACGTCAGCCCACGCAGGAAATACTTGCCAGCGAATATGTAGACCAGCAGTGTCGGCAGCCCGGCGATCATCGCGGCGGCCATATCAACGTTGTATTCCTTGGCCCCGGTGCTGGTGTTGACCAGGTTGTTCAGGGCCACGGTAATTGGCTGGGCATCGCCACTGGCGAAGACCACGCCGAACAGGAAGTCATTCCAGATCTGGGTGAACTGCCAAATCAGGCAGACCATCACGATCGGAATCGACATCGGCAGCAGGATCTTCCAGAAGATCGTGAAGAAGCCCGCGCCATCGAGCCTTGCGGCCTTGACCAGCGCATCCGGAATGCTCACGTAGTAGTTGCGGAAGAACAGCGTCGTGAACGCCAGGCCGTAGACCACGTGCACCAGCACAAGGCCCGTGGTGGTGTTGGCCAGGCCGAGCTTGCCGAGGGTGAACGAGGCCGGCAGCAGCACCGTCTGAAACGGCAGGAAGCAACCGAACAGCAACAGGCCGAAGAACAGCTGCGAACCACGGAAGCGCCACATCGACAGCACGTAGCCGTTCATGGCACCGACGAAGGTCGAGATCAAAACTGCCGGCACGGTGATTTTCACCGAGTTCCAGAAGTAGCCGCCGACCACGTCCCAGGCCTTGATCCAGCCGATGCCGTCGATCACGGTCGGCCAGCTCAGCAGGTTGCCGGTGCGGATGTCTTCCGGGGATTTGAAGCTGGTCAGCAGCATAACGATCAGCGGGATCAGGTACACCGCAGCGGCCAGCAACAGGGTTGCGTAGATGGCGATGCGGCTCAGGCTCAGGGCTGGTTTGCCGAGTTGATTAGTCATGGCGTTTGCCTCGCAGCTCGGAGTACAGGTACGGCACGAGGATGGTCAGCACGGCGCCGAGCATCAACATGGCGCTGGCCGAACCGATGCCCATCTGGCCACGGCTGAAGGTGAAGGAATACATGAACATCGCCGGCAGGTCGGACGAGTAGCCAGGGCCACCGGCGGTCATCGCCGCGACCAGGTCGAAGCTCTTGATCGCGATGTGCGCAAGGATCATGAAGGCGCTGAAGAACACCGGGCGCAGGCTCGGCAGCACGATCTTCAGGTAGATGGTCGGCAGGTTCGCACCGTCGACTTGCGCGGCACGGATGATCGACTGATCGACACCACGCAGGCCGGCGAGGAACATCGCCATGACGAAGCCTGAGGCTTGCCAGACGGCGGCGATCACCAGGCAATAAACCACGCGATCCTGATCCACCAGCCAGTCGAGACGAAAGCCTTCCCAGCCCCAGTCACGCAGCATCTTGTCCAGGCCCAGGCCTGGGTTGAGCAGCCATTTCCACGCGGTACCGGTGACGATCATCGACAGCGCCATCGGGTACAGGTACACGGTGCGGATGAAGCCTTCCTTGCGAATGCGCTGGTCCAGCAGCACCGCGAGGAACACGCCCAGCACCAGGCTGATACCGATGAACATGCCGCCGAACAGCGCCAGGTTCTTGCTCGCGACCCACCAGCGGTCGTTGTCCATCAGGCGCATGTATTGCTGCAGGCCGACCCACTTGTAGCTCGGCATGAAGCTGGAATTGGTGAAGGACAGAATGAACGTCCAGATGATGTAACCGTAGAAACCAACCAACACGATCAGCATGCTCGGCGCGAGTACCAACTTGGGTAACCAGCGTTGCAGCGCATCGAACGGTGAGGCTTTGCTGAAAACCGCCACAGAGCTCATCGGGATAATCCAGGTGAAGGGAATGAACCGACACAGTGATCCCCTGTGGGAGCGGCGGTTCGGCGCTCCGACTTGCTCGCGAAAGCGGTGTGGCAATCGACATCAATGTTGAATGTCAGTGCGCATTCGCGAGCAAGCCCGCTCCCACATTGGGTCAGGCTGTGTCAGGAATTACTGGGCAGCTTTGACAGCCGACGCCAGTTGGGCGCTGGCCTTGGCCGGGTCTGCGTCCTTGTCGTTCATGAAGTTGGTGACCACGTCGAAGATCGCGCCTTGCACAGCCAGGGTGGTGGCCATGTTGTGCGCCATGCTCGGTTGCAGGCCGCCGTTTTTGTCGTCCGCCAGGAAGTCCTTGGCAGAGGTTTGCGCGCAGGAGTCGAAACCGAGCTTGTCCATTTCATTGAGCATGTCGGTGCGAACCGGGATCGAGCCTTTGTTGATGCTGAAGACTTTCTGGAAGTCGGTGCCCAACGCGACCTTGGCCAGGTCCTGCTGTGCGGCGATGTCGCCCTTGCGATCAGCTTTCAACTTGAACACCGCCAGGGAGTCGATGTTATAGGTGAAGGCTTTTTCGGTGCCCGGGAAGGCCACGCACTGATAGTCCTTGCCCGCTACTTTCTTCGCGGCAGTCCACTCGCTCTTCGCCCAGTCGCCCATCATCTGCATGCCGGCCTTGCCGTTGATCACTTCGGCGGCAGCGATGTTCCAGTCACGACCGGCACGGTTCGGGTCCATGTAGGTGGTGATCTTTTTCAGCTCGGTGAAAGCCTTGGTCATCTCGGCGCCCGAGAGGGTTTTCTGATCCAGGTCGACCAGGGCTTTCTTGTAGCCATCGGCACCCATCACCGACAACACAATGTCTTCAAATACGGTGCTGTCCTGCCAAGGCTGACCGCCGTGGGCAAGCGCGATGAAGCCGGCGGCCTTGAGCTTGTCACCGGCGGCATAGAATTCTTCGAGGGTAGTCGGGGCCTTGTCGATCCCGGCTTTCTTGAACACCTCAGGGTTGATCCACAGCCAGTTGACGCGGTGAATATTCACCGGCACGGCGACGTAATCACCTTCGTACTTCACGGTATCGGAGACTTTCTTCGACAGCAGGCCGTCCCAGTTTTCCGCCTTGGAAACGTCTTTCAGCGCGTCGGTGCTGAGCAGGCCAGTGCTGCCCCACTCCTGGATATCCGGACCCTTGATTTGTGCAACACCCGGCGGATTGCCTGCTACGGCGCGGCTCTTGAGTACGGTCATGGCCGTGGAACCACCACCGCCAGCGACTGCGCCGTCCTTCCAGGCGAACCCGTCTTTTTCGACTTGGGCCTTGAGCACATCGACCGCTGCCTTTTCACCACCCGAGGTCCACCAGTGAACGACTTCCACGGAACCTTTGGATTCGGCGGCAAGCACAATGAGAGGGAGCGCAGACAGGGAGACGAGAGAAATGACAGTAGCAAGGCGAGAAATCGCATTCATCTAGAAGTACCTTTCTTGTTGTTATGCATGCAAGTCTGGTGCTTGCGCTGCATAGGATTTTAAACAGGAGTCATCCCCGCGCAGGTAACGAAGGGACGTGTGAATGTCACAGCATGGTTACATAGAACCGCTCTGGGACAACTGCGCCAAGGCGCTGGCCATGCTTGGCGCGAGAGGCAGACGCGGAATCAGCAGCGCTTGCCAGGCGTGATAAAGGTCGGGTTTGCCGGGCCAGATATCGGCACTGGGACGGTTTTGCGGGTCGAGTTCGTGGTGCCAGCTGCCATCGCAACGGTCGATGAAATGACTGTCACAGAACTCCCAGAACTGTCGATACCACTGCTCGTACTGCTCATCGCCGGTGCGCTTGAGCAGGGCACTGGCGGCAGCGCTGGCTTCGCAATGGGTCCAGTGCAGACGATGGCGGACCACCGCGCGATTGTCCCAGTCGAGGGTGTAGACAATCCCTGGGGCGCCATCGACATTCCAGCCGTGCAGGCAGTTGTTCTCGAAAAGTTTTTGCGCGTCCGTGGCGAGCCAGCCCGGAGTGAGCATGCCGGCGCGTACCCGTGCCGCTTCGAGGTGCAGCAATAGCCGCGCCCACTCGAAGCCGTGACCCGGTGTAGTGCCGTAGGGACGGAAACCGTCGGCAGGGTTGTCGTGGTTGTAGTCGCGCAGTGGCTGCCAGTCGCGATCGAAATGCTCGACCACCAGGTAGTCGTTGGCCGCCGCCTGCTCGTGAATCACCCGCTCGACGATGCGCTGGGCGCGGCACAGCCAGCGGTTGTCGTCGGTGACATCGGCCAGGGCGAGGAAGGCTTCGGTGGCGTGCATGTTGCTGTTGGCGCCTCGGTACGCCTCCTCTTCACTCCAGTCGCGATTGAAAGACTCGCGCATCGCGCCCTCTTCTTCGCTCCAGAAATAAGTGTCGATGATATCGATGGCATCATCGAGCAAGGCTTGCGCACCGGGGAGTTGCGCGACCACCGCAGAACTGGCGGCCAGCGCCACGAAGGCATGCAGGTAGGCGTTCTTGCCGGTGTTGCCGTCTCGATGTTCGGCAACGGCAAACCAGCCGCCATGCACCGCGTCGCGTAACGGCCCGCGAAGCGCGTTGATACCGTGATCCACCAGCTCGGCAAACCCTGGCAGGCCCTGGATGTGGGCCATGGCAAAGCTGTGGGTCATGCGCGCGGTGTTCATGGTCTGGGCTTGCGCGTCAGGCGCGAGACGACCCTTCTCGTCGAGGTTGCCGAAGCCTTCAGGGAGCCTTGATGCCTTGGCGAAAGCCAGCAGGCGCAGGCCTTCGGTGGCAAGCCATTGCTGGTGGGCCGGGGCGTTCAGCCACGTGCTGAAAGCGGGTTGGAAGGTGTCCATGGGGTGCCTTTTTTGTTGTTATGACTGGAGGGCAGTCTAAACAACGGGGGGTGGCGGGCTTGTAACGAAGGGGGCATGGATTGTCACCATGCAGTGACAAATCGCTTTTTAAAAGCACCCTCACCCCAACCCTCTCCCGGAGGGAGAGGGAGCCGACCGAGGTGTCTGATGCTCTCCATCGACCTGAAAGATCGAGTCGATTATGGATTCGCTACAAAAATTTCAGGTCGATGGATTTTGGAGCATCCCCCAATCGGTCCCCTCTCCCTCCGGGAGAGGGCTAGGGTGAGGGCAGCGATTTCGGATTAAACACAAACTTCGAAAACTCAATCCACCGATCGAGGCAACTGCAACGTCACCCGCAACCCCCCCTCGCGCAAATTCTGCAAACTCACCTCACCCCCATGGCTATGGGCAATGTTGCGCGCAATGCCCAGCCCCAACCCATACCCCTGCTGTTGCCCGGCCAGGCGGAAGTGCGGTTCGAAGACCTGCTCCAGTCGCTGCTCCGGCACACCCGGACCTTCATCATCGACATGCAGGATGAACGCACTGTCATCGTCATCAATGTGCAGGTGCGCGTTCTGCCCGTACTTCAAGGCGTTGTCGATCAGGTTGCCGATACAGCGCTTGAGCGCCAGGGGTTTGCCTGGATACGCCGCCAGCGCCCGCCCTTGCTGGGTGACGCGGCCATTACCGTTGGGTGCAAGATACGGCTCCACCAGACAATCGAGCACGTGATTGAGATCCACCGGCTCGATGTTTTCGTGGATATCGGTGTCTTTCACACATTGCAGCGCGCCCTTGACCAACAGTTCCAGCTCATCCAGGTCACGGCCGAACTTGGCTTGCAGCTTTTCATCTTCGAGCAATTCGACTCGCAGGCGCAGGCGGGTAATCGGTGTGCGCAGGTCGTGGGAAATCGCGCTGAACAACTGGCTGCGCTCGGTCAGATAACGGCTGATCCGCTCGCGCATGGTGTTGAAGGCACGCCCGACCTCGACCACTTCACTGCCGCCGCCCTCGGCCACCGGTTCAACGTCAGCCCCCAGTGACAAATCCCGCGCCGCCCGCGCCAGGCGCTTGAGCGGCCGGCTCTGCCAATGCACCAGCAAGCCAATGAACAACAGCAGAAAGCCGCTGGTGAGGAAGATGAACCATACCTGCTGCGCTGGCAGGCCCTGTTCTTCAAGGCTGGTGTAGGGCTCGGGCATCAGCGAGGCGATGTACAGCCATTCCCCCGGCGCCATCTGGATCTGCGTGACCAGCACTGGCGGGTTCACCGGCTCCAGGGTCAGCGCGTAATGCGCCCAGGAGCGCGGCAGTTCGTCGAGCTTCAGGCCGCCATTGAAAATCCGCAGGTCTTCGGGGCTGACGAAGGCCACCGAAATGTCCGTGTCCTGGCCGAGGGACTGGCGCAATACCTGGTCCACTGCGTTGATCACCGCCTCTTTGCGCGGGGTGATCGGGAGCAATTCCATGCCCAGCGGTTTGTCGTTGAGCGTCACCACGAACCGGGTGCCGCCCATGCTGCGCAATTGGTCGAGCACCAAGGGCCGAAACGCCACCGGCAACGAACGGAAGTAACTGACGCTGGCGGTCATCGAGTGCGCCAGGCTGCGCGCACTGGTGACCAGGCCTTCAAGCTGCGTGGCGCGCAATTGCGAGACCCAGATCACGCTCGACAACGTCTGGGCAAACAACACCGCCAGCAAGGTCAACAGCAACATGCGCCCGAGCAGCGAACGTGGCATCGGTACCTTGGCCGCGAGTGTGCGCAGAAACTCAGTGGCCATTGCTGGCAACCACATTGGCTGCCAGTTGGTAGCCGCTGCCACGCACGGTGCGGATCAGCCGTGGCGGTTTTTCGGTGTCGCGCAGACGCTGGCGCAGGCGACTGACCGCCATGTCGACGATACGGTCCAGGGGCATCAGGTCCCGGCCGCGGGTAGCGTTGCCGATGGTGTCGCGATCGAGGATTTCCTGGGGGTGATCGAGGAATAGTTTCAGCAGGGCAAAATCGGCGCCGGAGAGAATCACTTCTTCGCCATCGACGTGGAACAGACGATGGCTGACCATGTCCAGGCGCCAGTCATCGAAGGCCAGCACCTCACCGCCGTTACGCTCCTGGCCGAACTGGGCGCGGCGCAGCAATGCCTTGATCCTTGCCTGCAGCTCTCGTGGGCTGAACGGTTTGCCGAGGTAGTCGTCGGCGCCCAGTTCAAGGCCGATCACGCGATCGGCTTCGTCGGAACTGGCGGTGAGCATGATGATCGGTACCTGGGCCTGGCGCGGGTGCTGACGAACCCAGCGACACAGGCTGAAGCCGTCTTCGTCCGGCAGCATCACATCAAGGATCACCAGATCGCTCGGCGCCTCGTTCAGCGCCTGGCGAAAACCGGCGCCATCGGGCGTAGTGCGTACCTGGAACCCGGCGCGAGTCAGGTAGGTGTCCAGCAACTCGCGTATCTCTTGATCGTCATCGACCAACAAAATCGACTTGTTGACTGAGCTCACGGAGGCGTCCTTGTTGTTTGAATTGGGCGGATTATGCCTTAAGCATCGATTTCACAGACACCACAGAAACAACTGTGGGAGCGGGCTTGCTCGCGAAGGCGGCGTGCCAGGCGATATTGATATCACTGACACGACGCCTTCGCGAGCAAGCCCGCTCCCACATTTTGATCGTGTTTCAGGCCGGGATTGATTGCTCCAACGCTACCCCTGCGCCCATCAAGCCGGAATACGGTGCTGTCACCAGCCACACCGGAATGCCCTTGAAGTAATCGCTCATGCAACCCTTGTCGGCAAAGCAGCGGGCGAAACCGCTTTCGAGGAAGAAATCGGCGAACCGCGGAATCACTCCGCCAACGATGTACACGCCGCCGCGCGCACCGGTGGTCAGTACGTTGTTGCCGGCCACGCGGCCGAGCCAGCAGCAGAACTGCTCAAGCACTTCCAGGGCAATCGGGTCGCCAGCCAGCCCGGCAGCGGTGATCGCCTCCGGGGTTTCGAGAACGGGTTCATGGCCGTCCACCGCACAGATGGCCCGATACACACGCGGCAAGCCACCACCGCTCAAGGCAGTCTCCGCACTGACATGGCCGATCTCGTTGAAGATGTGCTGCCACAACTGGGTTTCCCGTGGGCTGCTCAAAGGCAGATCGACGTGACCACCCTCCCCCGGCAACGCCGCGAAGCGCCCTTCGCCAAGGTCAAGCAACGTACCCACGCCCAGGCCAGTGCCCGGACCGATCACCACCGCCGGGCGCAATGGCTCCGGCGTACCTTCGCAAACCACGCGAAACTCACCCGGCTGCAAGCGGGTCATGCCCAATGCCATGGCCGAGAAATCGTTGACCAGCAACAGTTGCTCAACCTGCAAGGTCTGGCAAAAACCCTTGCGGCTCAAGCGCCAGTGATTGTTGGTGAACTTGAATTCATCGCCGCTCACCGGGCCTGCCACCGACAGACACACCGAGCCGATCGACCCCGGCGCCAGGCCCAGCCCGCTCAGGTAGAGGCTGATCGCCTGCTCCGGGCTGGCGAAATCTGCCGTCGCCAACACCTGGACCGATTCCAGTTGCTGATTTTTCCACAACGCAAAACGAGCGTTGGTGCCACCGATGTCACCAACCAAAGCCAGTTTCAATTAAGCGTCTCCAGGGCAGAAGTAAAGGCGCTGGCGCCCTGCTCCGCCGAGCTGAAGGCCATGCGCATGAAACCAAACAGTTCGCGTCCGCTGCCGATGTTGTTGGCCAACAGGCCCTTGGCTGGCGTACGCGCTGCAAATTCTTCGGCGTCCACCTTGAGTTCAAGAGTGCCTTTGACGCCATCGACGCGGATGATATCGCCCTCTTGCACCCGTGCCAAAGCGCCGCCCACATAAGCTTCGGGACTGACATGAATGGCCGCCGGGATTTTCCCCGAAGCGCCGGACATGCGGCCGTCGGTCACCAACGCCACCTTGAAGCCTCGATCCTGCAGCACGCCAAGGAACGGCGTCATCTTGTGCAGCTCCGGCATGCCGTTGGAACGCGGGCCCTGGAAGCGCATCACGGCGACAAAGTCCTTCTCCAGCAAGCCGGCCTTGAAGGCATCGGCCAGGTCCTGTTGATCCTGGAACACCATGGCCGGTGCTTCGACGATCTGGTTTTCCAGGGCAACGGCGGACACCTTCATCACGCCACGACCGAGATTGCCTTCCATCACCCGCAGGCCACCTTCGGGCGAGAACGCGCGAGCGACCGGACGCAGAATGCTTTCGTCGAGGCTTTCGGTCGGGCCTTCGCGCCAGACCAGTTCGCCGTTATCGAGGAACGGCTCCTTGGTGTAGCGGCTCAGGCCATGACCCAGCACGGTGTTGACGTTTTCGTGGAGCAACCCGGCTTCCAGCAGTTCGCGGATCAGGAACGACATGCCGCCGGCGGCCTGGAAATGGTTGATGTCGGCTTTGCCGTTCGGGTAGACGTGGCTCAGGGTCGGCACCACCTCGGAGAGGTCGGCCATGTCCTGCCAGGTCAGTTGAATGCCCGCCGCCATGGCGATCGCCGGCATGTGCAGGGTGTGGTTGGTCGAGCCACCGGTGGCATGCAGGGCGACGATCGAGTTGACCAGCGAGCGCTCGTCGACGATTTCGCCGATGGGCATGAAATCGCCGCTCTGCTTGGTCAGGCGCGTGACCTGATGCGCCGCTTCGCGAGTCAGGGCATCGCGCAATGGCGTGTTCGGGTTGACGAAGGACGCGCCCGGCAAGTGCAGGCCCATGACCTCCATCAGCAACTGGTTGGTGTTGGCAGTGCCGTAGAAGGTACAGGTGCCGGGGCTGTGGTAGGACTTCATTTCCGACTCCAGCAGCTCTTCGCGACTGGCCTTGCCTTCGGCGTAGCGCTGGCGCACATCGGCTTTCTGCTTGTTGGAAATGCCCGAGACCATCGGCCCGCCCGGCACGAAAATCGTCGGCAGATGACCAAAGCGCAAAGCGCCCATCATCAGGCCCGGCACGATTTTGTCGCAGATGCCGAGCATCAGTGCGCCGTCAAACATGTTGTGGGACAAGGCCACGGCAGTAGACAGCGCGATCACTTCGCGGCTCGGCAGGCTCAGCTCCATGCCCGGCTCGCCCTGGGTCACGCCATCGCACATGGCTGGGGTGCCACCGGCGAACTGACCGACCGAGCCGATTTCGCGCAGGGCTTTTTTGATCTGCTCAGGGAACACTTCGTACGGCTGGTGCGCCGAGAGCATGTCGTTATATGACGAAACAATCGCAATGTTCGCGGAGTTCATCATCCGCAGGCTGTTCTTGTCTTCGGTGCCGCAACCGGCCACGCCATGGGCGAAGTTGGCGCATTGCAGCTTGCCGCGCATCGGACCGTCGCTGGCCGCACCGCGAATGAGCGCAAGGTAAGCCTCACGCGTGGCGCGGCTACGGGCGATAAGCCGTTCGGTGACCTCAAGGACGCGGGGATGCATGTGTAGAACTCCAGGCTAACGGATGTGGCGACCTGATTGTCTATGCTGATCAAAGCCGGGTGTCGATGCAATGACAGACGGTTTTCTTGATCGGTCGGACCAGTTTATTCAGGTCACTCGTTGTAGATTGAATAAAATATTGCCATTAAAAACGCTTGTTTTCTATTTTTTTGCGAATAATCTTGTAATTCCAACAACAAAATTACGGCGGCGCTGATCAATGACTCTTCGAATCGCAATCAATGGCTTTGGCCGCATCGGTCGTAACGTCCTGCGAGCACTCTATACCCAAGGCTATCGTCAGGACCTGCAGATCGTCGCCATCAACGACTTGGGCGACAGCGCGATCAACGCGCATCTTCTGAAATACGATACCGTTCACGGCACGTTCGAAGCCGATGTTCAGCACGACCAGGAGAGCCTGACAGTCAACGGCGACCGCATCGCCGTCAGCGCGATTCGCAACCCGGCCGACCTGCCTTGGGCCGCGGAAAAGATAGATGTCGTATTCGAATGCACCGGTCTGTTCACTGACCGGGCCAAAGCCGCCGCGCATATTACGGCCGGCGCGCGCAAAGTGATCATCTCGGCCCCGGCCAAGGGCGCCGACGCCACCGTGGTTTACGGGGTCAACCACGACATTCTGCGCCAGTCGCACCAGATTATTTCCAATGCTTCGTGCACCACCAACTGTCTGGCCCCGGTGGCGCAGGTGCTGCATCGGGAACTGGGCATCGAAAGCGGCTTGATGACCACTATTCACGCCTACACCAACGACCAGAACCTGACCGACGTTTACCACAGCGACCCGTACCGCGCCCGCTCCGCCACCCAGAACATGATCCCGAGCAAGACCGGCGCCGCTGAAGCGGTCGGCCTGGTGCTGCCGGAACTGGCAGGCAAGCTGACCGGCATGGCGGTGCGCGTACCAGTGATCAATGTGTCGCTGGTGGATCTGACTGTACAGCTCAAGCGCGACGCAACGGCTGAGGAGGTCAATGCGCTGATGAAAGAAGCCAGCCGGCACTCCAAGATCCTGGGTTACAACACCCTGCCGCTGGTCTCCAGCGACTTCAATCACAACCCGCTGTCGTCGATTTTCGACGCCAACCACACCAAGGTCAGCGGCAAGCTGCTCAAGGTACTGGCCTGGTACGACAACGAATGGGGCTTCTCCAACCGCATGCTCGATAACTGCCTGGCGCTGTGTAACGCGCAATGACTTTACCTGTCGCGAGCAGGCTCGCTCCCACAAAAATCCTGTAGGAGCGAGCAAGCTCGCGATGGTCGCTAACGATTACACGTGCTGCCTGGAGGCACGCGGTGCCTTCGCACTCATCGCGAGCAGGCTCGCTCCTACAGGGGTGCGTAGTCTTTCACAAATCTGTGCTTGACCACCGAAGCGGATGATAAGCATTATCATTCAAATCGAAATGGATCAGGTTCCCCCGTGAGTCAATCGCGCTTCAACCACGTTTTCCTCGCCCAGCGCACGACCCTGCTGCGCACGCTGGAACGGATGGTCAACAATCACAGCACCGCCGAGGACCTGTTGCAGGAAACCTACCTGCGGGTCACCCGGGCGCTCAGCGAACGGGCGATCGATCATCTCGAGCCCTTCGTCTTCCAGACGGCGCGCAACCTGGCGCTGGACCATCTGCGCGCCCGCCGCATCCATTCGCGCACCATGGTCGAAGACGTTCCCCAGGAAGTGATGCACAGCGTCGCCGCCCCTGCCAGCTGCGCCGAAGACGCCGCCCATGCCGAGCAACTGCTGGAGCGCCTGAACCTGAGCCTCAGTGAACTCAGCGTCCGCCAGCAGCAGATATTCATCCTCAGCCGCTTGCACGGGCACAGTTATCAGCAAATCGCCGACGAGTTGAACGTGTCGCTGAGCACCGTGCAAAAAGAGCTGAAACTGATCATGTCGATTTGCATCGGCGTTGCCGAACGTTTGAATGGCGACTGATTCTGTAGGTCTTTTCGCTATCTGCCGGGATCGCCTGCGCTGATAATCGGGCTTTGCTACCCTTACGCCTCACTAAAAACAGCCGTGCACAGACACTGCCGAGGAAACACCGTGACGGACAACCACCGCTCCCCTGCGCCCGCCCAGGCACAGGACGCCGCAACTGCGATGGATCAGGCCCTGGACTGGCTCATCGTGCTCGGCAAACCCGACGAGGAGCAGACCCGCCAGTTCCAGGCATGGCTGGACGCCGATCCGTTGAATGCACAGGCGTTCGCCAAGGCCCAGGCGCTCTGGGATGGCCCGCAAGTGGCGCAGTGCGCGCAAAACCTGGCGGTGCTCCCAGCGAAAGTCACCCTGCTCAGGCGCCTGCATCCGCACTGGAAACCGCTGGCCACTGCCGCCGTGTTGATACTCGGACTGTTCAGTTTCAGCAACCTGCCGGTGCGCCTGCAGGCCGATCACCTGACCGTGGTCGGCGAGCGCCAGCGCCTGCAGCTGGAAGACGGCTCGAAGGTCCTGCTCAATACCAGCACGGCGTTTTCCAGCACCATCAACGATCAACAACGGATTGCCCGCCTGTATCAGGGCGAAGCGTTTTTCGAAGTGCAGGCCAACCGAAGCCAGCCTCTGGAAATCGACGCCGGGCCGGTCAAGGCCAGTGTTCACGACACTGCGTTCGCCGTGCGTTACCTCGACGGCGTGGCGCAGGTCAGGGTGCAACGTGGCGATGTCGACTTGCGTGCCACCCGTGACAATGCGCGGCTGCGCTTGAGCGCCGGGGAAAGTATCCGCATCGGCCCCAACGGCTTTGACCGGCCGACCAAACTCGATGCCGCCACCGAACTGGCCTGGGTCCAGGGTCGACTGGTGTTTGAAAACTGCCCGTTGAACCAGGTGCTGGCCGAACTTGGTCGCTATTACCCCGGCTGGATCATCAACAACAACGAACAGTTGGCCAATGTCGCCGTGACCGGCAACTACCGCCTCGACCAACCGCTGGACGTGGTTCGCTCGCTGGCCCACATCACCTCGGCAAAACTCCAGGAATACCCGGCCCTGGTCATTCTTAACTGAATGAGAATTATTTTTACTCGATAGCCAAACGCCGTACGTCTCGTTATAGCCAATGCAATTGATTCGCATCTCAGCATGCCAATCAGCACCTATAAAGATTCGTGCGACACGGAGCGCTATCGATGTCCTCTCGCCTTACCCGCCCAGCCTCTTCACCTTCGCGCGTGCTGTCGCTGTTGACCGCGGCCATCCTGATGGCCGGTGCCCCGTCGCTGATGGCCGCCACCACCGCCGAACAGCAGACCCGCAAAATGGGCGACTACGCGTTCGCCATTCCCCAGCAATCACTGGTGTCGGCACTCAATGCATTTACTGCGGTAACAGGCTGGCAGGTCGGATTTTCCGCCGAGCTGGCGCAAGGTGTGGCCTCACCGGGTGTGCGCGGCTCCCTGTCACCGGACAAGGCCCTGGAGCGCCTGTTGGTGGGAACCGACCTGAGTTATCGCAAACTGGGCAGTAACAGCATTGTCCTGGAAAAGCGCAGCGGTGGCAGCACGCTCAATCTGCAACAGGTGACCATCAGTGCCACCCGTAATGAGCAAGATGTGAACAGCGTGCCGAGTACGGTCTCCGTCTACACCCGCGAAGATCTCGACCGCAACAACGTCAATACCATCAAGGAACTGGTGCGCTACGAACCTGGTGTGTCGGTGGGCGGCACAGGCCAGCGCGCCGGTATCAGCGGTTACAACATTCGCGGCATCGATGGCGACCGCGTCTTGACCCAGATCGACGGGGTACAAGTACCCGACAGTTTCTTCAACGGCCCCTACGCCCAGACCAACCGCAACTATGTCGACCCGGAAATCGTCAAGCGCGTGGAGATCCTTCGCGGCCCTGCGTCCGTGTTGTATGGCAGCAATGCCATTGGCGGTGCGGTCAGCTACTACACACTGGATCCGGACGACATCATCAAACCGGGCAAGGATGTCGGCGCGCGTTTGAAAACCGGCTATAGCTCGGCCGACGACAGCTGGCTGACCTCCGGCACAGTGGCTGGCCGCACCGGTGAGTTCGATGGCTTGTTACACCTCAGTCAGCGCAACGGCCATGAAACAGAGTCCTACGGCGAAACCGGCGGTACGGGCCTGAACCGCACCGAAGCCAACCCCCAGGACGTACGCACAACCAACGTACTGGCCAAGTTGGGCTGGAATTACGCAGACGACGCACGCTTCGGCCTGACGTACGAGAAGTACAAGGATGACCGCGATACCAATCAGTTGAGCGCTGTGGGCGGCCCGTTCAACGCCGGACGCGGTTTCGGCTTCTATAAAGCTCGCACCGGCAACGACACCATCACCCGCGAACGCTTTGGCCTGCAGCACAGCTTCGGTCTGGACAGCGCACTGGCCGACAACATCAAGTGGTCGCTGAACTACCAGATCGCCAAGACCGACCAGAGCACCGAAGAAATCTACGCGCCATCTCGAACAGTGCTGCGTAACCGCGATACCAATTACAAGGATCGCCAATGGGTATTCGATGCCCAGGCTGACAAGTCGTTTGCCATCGCCGACACCGACCATCTCGTCACTTACGGCACCACCATCAAGCAGGACAAAGTCACCGGCTTGCGTACCGGTACCGGCACCTGCCTGACCGTAGCGGGAGCCTGCCGACTCATCGGTGCACCCAGCGCTGCCGACACGCTGACACCCGCCAGCGACTTCCCGGACCCGACCATCAATAGCTATAGCCTGTTTGCCCAGGATCAGATCAGTTGGGGCAACTGGACCTTCCTGCCCGGCGCCCGCTACGACTACACCGAACTCAAGCCGCATATTACCGACGAGTTCCTGGCCACCGCCGACCAGAGCCGTAACGGCGAAGTGAGCGACAAAACCAAAACCTGGCATCGACTGTCGCCGAAATTCGGCACCACCTACAGCTTCGACGATCACTACACCTGGTACGGCCAATACGCAGAAGGCTTCCGTACACCAACCGCCAAGGCGTTGTATGGACGGTTCGAAAACCTCGCCGGCGGCTATCAGGTCGCACCGAATCCGGATCTGGAACCGGAAAAGAGCAAGAGTTATGAAACCGGCCTGCGTGGCCAGTTCGAAGCGGGCACCTTCGATGTGGCGGTGTTCTACAACAAATACCGCGACTTCATTGACGAGAACGCCATCACTCCCGGCTACACCGAGATGACTTTCCAGAGCAACAACATCAAACACGCCACCATCAAGGGCGCTGAAATCAAGGGCCGCCTGAACCTCGATGCCTTCGGCGCACCCCAGGGTCTGTATACCCAGGGCTCGGTGGCCTATGCCTACGGTCGCAATGACGACAACGGTGAGCCGCTTAACAGCGTCAACCCGCTGACCGGCGTGTTCGGCCTCGGCTACGACCAGGACAACTATGGCGGCCTGCTCAGCTGGACCCTGGTGAAGAAAAAAGATCGCGTCGACAGCAGCAGCTTCAAGACCCCGGACGGCACCAGCACCCAGTTCAAGACCCCGGGCTTCGGCATTGTGGACCTGAGCGCCTTCTACAAGGTGACCGACGATGTGACCGTCAGCGGCGGCGTCTACAACCTGACCGACAAGAAGTACTGGCTGTGGGATGACGTGCGCGGCTACGACAGTGTCGGCGAAGCCTCGGTGACGCAACCGGCCAACCTGGATCGCTTGACCCAGCCGGGTCGCAACTTCGCGATCAACCTGATCTGGGATATCTGATCCGGTCGCGCCCGGCGGCGGTTGAGGAAACCGCCCGCCGGGGATTTTTTACTGTCAGGCGCCAGCTTATTCGTCTCGTTACCAAGCGCCTCTTCTTTCCCAAGGATTTGCCATGACCACCCAGGACACCGCTCAACGCTCCAACCTGCGTTCGCTACGTTTGAACCAGATCACCCACGAACCGCACAGCAAACTCGACGCCCTGGTCAAAGCCCACTCGCCGTTCGAAACCCAGGCCAACTTCGCCCGCTTCGTGGTGGCGCAGTATCTGTTCCAGTCGGAGCTGGTGTCGCTGTACAACGATGCTGAACTCACCGCGATAGTCCCGGACCTGCCGGCCCGTTGCCGCGCCGATGAGGCCAAGGCTGACCTCGCGGACCTGGAAACCGAAGTGCCGGACCCCGTCGCCGGTGCATTGCACAACCCGAGCAGAGCCCGGGCACTGGGCTGGATCTTTGTATCGGAGGGCTCGAAGCTGGGCGCCGCGTTCCTGATCAAGCGTGCCGTGAGCCTTGGCCTGAGCGACACCTTCGGCGCCCGACACCTCGGCGAACCGGCCGGCGGTCGTGCTGAAGGCTGGAAGCGCTTTATCAAGACCCTTGATGGCCTCCAGTTCAGCGCCGAGGAAGAAGCTGAAGTGGAACAAGGTGCGATCGACGCGTTCAACCGCTTTACCGTGTTGCTCGAGCAGGCGTACACCACCGAAGCCGCCTGACCCGACACCTTCCCCTTGTGGGAGCGGGCTTGCTCGCGAAAGCGGCGTGTCAGCCAGTGAAGATGTTGACTGATACACCGCTTTCGCGCGCAAGCCCGCTCCCACAGGGGCTGGTTCAAGTCTGTAGCATTCCGATCAAGCCCGACTCCTCTGAGCCCATGCCCGCCACCTCAAAACTCACCCGCCTGCTCTTCGGTTTGCTGGCTTACGTCAGCCTCGGCATCGGCTTGATCGCCATCGTCATTCCCGGCCTGCCGACCACCGAGTTCATCCTGCTGGCCGCCTGGGCCGCTACCCGAAGTTCGCCGCGCCTGAGCGCCTGGCTGGAAAACCATCGTCTGTTCGGCCCCATCCTCATTAACTGGCGCAACGGCAAGATCATCACGCGCCGGGCAAAGATCAGCGCCACGGTCAGCATGCTGCTGTGCGCCACGGTGATGTTGGTGATGCTCGATCACGGCTGGCCGGTTTACTTGGCCATCGCCGGCATGAGCCTGGGCAATCTGTGGATCTGGTCACGTCCGGAATCGCTGCCGCAACCCTCCTGAACCCCACCGCGATTTTTACTCGTTTTCTATCCTCATTTCGGCACATTTTTCCGCGCAAACGATCAACTGTTACCGTTCATCGGGACGCGACTCATGCAACCTCACTGTCAAGCCGATGAGCATTGAATGGCGCTAAATGGATTTAGCGTGTGGAGCCGCAACGGCTCACGGCCAACCCTTCATTCATTCGCGAGTTCGCCCTATGTTCGACTCACTGTCCATCCGCCTGAAAATCGTCTTGCTGTCCGGTCTGTGCCTGCTGGGTGTAGTCGCATTGATAGTGGGCATGAACATCTACCAGACCGATCAGAACGACAAACTGGTCAGTGATTCCAGCAGCACAATGCTCACCGCCAGCGTGCAGGATCTGCTCCAGGCCAAGGCTGCCGGACAAGCGGTGCGGGTGCAGAAAGCCTTTGGTGAAACCCTGACCGTGGTGACCGCACTGGCCGATCAGATCCAGGACCTGCGCGCTCTGGCCACCAAGCGCGCCCTTGAGCCCGGCGCCCTGCGTGAAGAGTTGAACCAGAGCCTCAAAAGCGCTTTCGAGCGCAACGGCAAAGTGCTGGGGATCTGGCTGGCGTTCGAACCCAATGGCCTGGACGGCAAGGACAGTGAATTCGTCGACGACGCAGCCCGTCAATCCAACGAGGCGGGTCGTTTCGCCACTTACTGGAGCCGTGCCGGGGGGAACGCGCTGAACACAATCATGGTCGAGGAGGACCTGACCAAAACCACCCTGAATCTCAGCGGTACACCGTACAACGTCTGGTACACCTGCCCGCGGGACAGCAAACGAACCTGCCTGCTCGACCCTTATGCCGATACCGTTGGTGACAAGGAAGTGTTGATGACCAGCATTTCCGTGCCGCTGCTGGTGGATGGCAAGGCGATCGGTGTGGTCGGCATCGACATCGCCCTCGATGTCCTGCAAGCAGCTGTCGTCAATTCTCAGCGGGAACTGTTCAACGGCGCGGGGCACATGCTCATCGTCTCCGGCACTGGCGTTTTGGCTGCCTACAGCGTCGACGCCGGGAAAGTAGGCAAGAGCATCGGCGATACCCTCGGTGCTCAAGGGCAGGACATTCTGCAATCACTCGGTCACGGTACGCCGAAGATTCTGCATCAGGAAGACCTGATCCGCGCGGTATACCCGGTCAGCCCGATTCCTGACGCCAAACCCTGGGCCGTGGTGATCGACCTGCCCAAGCAGATGCTGCTGGCCGACTCGCAGAAGCTGCAAGCGCTGCTCGATGACGCTCAGCAAAGCGGAACGATCAAAGCGTTGACGGTGGCGATCACTGCCGGTCTGGTCGGCCTGCTGCTGATCTGGCTCACCGCGTCCGGCGTCACCCGGCCAATTGATAGCGTGGCGCAAATGCTCAAGGCGATTGCCAGCGGCGACGGCGACCTGACCCAGCGCCTGCACTACAGCAAGAAAGACGAACTGGGCGAACTGGTCAGTTGGTTCAACCGCTTCCTCGACAAGCTGCAACCGACCATCGCGCAGATCAAGCAGAGCATCACCGACGCCCGCGGCACAGCCGACCAATCTTCGGAAATCGCCCGCAAGACCAGCGAAGGCATGCAGGTACAGTTCCGCGAAATCGACCAGGTGGCCACCGCGTCCAACGAAATGAGCGCCACGGCCCATGATGTTGCCAACAGTGCATCGAACGCCGCCAATGCCGCCAGGGGTGCCGATCAGTCGGCGCGCGACGGCATGTCGATCATCGAGCGCAGCACCCATGACATCAATCAACTGGCCAACGAAGTCAGCAAGGCGGTGACGGAGGTCGAAGCGCTGGCGGTCAACAGCGAACAGATCGGCTCGGTCCTGGAAGTGATTCGCAGCATCGCCGAACAAACCAATCTGCTGGCACTCAACGCGGCGATCGAAGCTGCCCGCGCCGGTGAAAGCGGTCGCGGTTTTGCGGTGGTCGCCGACGAAGTGCGTAACCTCGCCAAGCGTACCCAGGATTCGGTCGAAGAAATTCGGCTGGTGATCGAACGCATCCAGAGCGGCACCCGCGGTGTCGTCGCTACCATGCATTCGAGCCAGAGCCAGGCCCACAGCAATGCCGGACAGATCCAGCAGGCGGTTCAGGCTCTGGGCAAAATCAGTGACGCCGTTACTGTGATCAGCGACATGAACCTGCAGATCGCCAGTGCCGCTGAACAGCAAAGCGCCGTGGCCGAAGAGGTCAACCGCAACGTCTCGGCGATCCGCACCGTCACCGAAACCCTGACCGGCCAGGCCACCGAATCGGCGCAGATCAGCGGCCAGCTAAACGCCTTGACCACGCACCAGATGAAACTGATGGATCAGTTCCGGGTTTAACGGCTGCTTGCCAGGAGCAAGCTTGCTCCGGGGGGCGCTCCGACAATGAACGCTCGCACCTGAATCCATCGCGAGCGAGCCAGCCCCCACAGCAATTAGCGTCGTTCATCAATCGCATTAACGAGGCACATGTGGGAGCTGGCTTGTGTGGCGAGGGGGCTTGTCGGAACGCCGCATCGCCCCGTTGGGTCGCGAAGCGGCCCCATAACAGTAATCCGGGACTACTGCGTAGTCCAACGGGGCAATGCGGCGGTCCGACCTTCAACGAAAAAAACCGCCGGCCTATCCCGGGCCGGCTGGCAGGCCAGCCGCAACCTCATAAACTCAACAAGCCGCTATATAAGCCGTAGGCCGCCAGGCCCGCGCCGCTGATCACACAGGTAAATATGCCTTTCTCCACGAGGGTGAACAGGGGCTTGCCCTGCTCGTGTCGAGCCTTGGCAAACAGGATCACCCCGGGGGCATACAGCAACGCCGAGAGCAGCAGATACTTCAATCCGCCGGCATACAGCAACCACACGGCGTAGGCCAGGGCGATGGCGGAAATCACCAGGTCCTTGCTGCGCTCGACCGCAGCCTGTTCGTAGGTTTCACCGCGCCCGCTGAGCAAAAACGCGTAGGCCGCCGACCACAGATACGGCACCAGAATCATCGAAGATGCCAGGTAGATCAGGCTGGTGTAGGTACCGGCGGAAAACAGCGTAATCAGCAGGAACAGCTGGATCATCCCATTGGTCAGCCACAATGCATTGACCGGTACATGGTTGGCGTTTTCCCGGGTCAGGAACGCCGGCATGGTCTTGTCTTTCGCCGTGGCGAAGAGAATTTCGGCGCACAGCAGCGCCCAGGACAACAGGGCACCCAACAGTGAAATCGCCAGACCGACACTGATCAGCAGTGCACCCCACGGGCCGACGATATGCTCCAGCACGGCGGCCAGCGACGGGTTTTGCAGCTTCGCCAGCTCCGGCTGGCTCATGATCCCCAGTGACAGCACGTTCACCAGCACCAGCAGCGCCAGTACTCCGATAAATCCGATGACCGTCGCCCGCCCCACGTCCGAACGTTTCTCTGCCCGGGCTGAATAGACGCTGGCGCCTTCGATCCCGATGAATACAAACACGGTGACCAGCATCATGTGCCGCACCTGGTCCATCACGCTGCCAAACTCCGGATTGCTGTGGCCCCAAATGTCCCGGGTAAAAATGTCCGCCTTGAACGCCACGGCGGCAATGACGATGAACATGATCAGCGGCACGATCTTGGCCACCGTGGTCACTTGATTGATGAACGTCGCCTCCTTGATTCCGCGCATCACCACAAAATGCACGGTCCACAGCAATAACGAAGCGCAGGCGATGGCGATTGGTGTGTTGCCTTCGCCAAACACCGGAAAAAAATAACCGAGGGTGCTGAACAGCAGCACGAAGTAGCCCACGTTACCCAGCCAGGCGCTGATCCAGTAGCCCCAGGCCGAGGAAAACCCCAGGTAGTCGCCGAACCCGGCCTTGGCGTAGGCATACACCCCGGAGTCCAGTTCGGGCTTGCGATTGGCCAGGGTCTGGAACACGAAGGCCAGGGTCAGCATGCCAACGGCTGTGATCGCCCAGCCGATCAGGATCGCACCGGCATCGGCGCGGGCCGCCATGTTCTGTGGCAGAGAAAAGATCCCGCCGCCAATCATCGACCCCACTACCAGCGCGATCAATGCGTTCAGGCGAAGTTTTTGCGTCGGTTGCGACATGCGGTCTCCAGATCCCGGGGAGCGGCAAGGCGCCGCAAAATCGTCATATAACGGGCGTTAACTATGTAGGAAAGCGTAATAACCTTTATCGAATAACGCCAACCAAAGCTCTTTATATAAAAACAATCTCATAAAAAACACTCTTATAATTTTTTCTTCAAACATTTTCTGCAGGCATGCCGAATTTGTACTAGAGATCCGGGAAAATTTGCGGATTAACCAAAAAGAACTAGCTTCATTAATCGCGGTAACTATAAAAAGTTTATCAAACACTACAGAGGCCTCTGGAACAGGCATTTCAGCGAGTCGCTCCAGCGCGTGGCAACGTCTCGGAGTTAGCAACGGAATGTGAACAAGCACTGATCTGAATCAGTTGTTTGAATGGCTAACAGACCTAGTCTGCTGCCTCTTTTCTCCCGCATGGAGTCATGCAATGTCGGAAGCTCCCGGAAAACTGAAACTCGGCGCGTTGGTGGCGCTGGTCGTTGGTTCGATGATTGGTGGCGGGATCTTTTCTCTGCCACAGAACATGGCCGCCAGTGCTGATGTCGGCGCGATTTTGATTGGCTGGGCGATCACCGCCGTCGGCATGCTGACTCTCGCGTTTGTCTTTCAGACGCTGGCCAACCGCAAACCTGATCTGGACGGCGGGGTCTACGCCTACGCCAAGGCCGGCTTCGGCGACTACATGGGTTTCTCGTCCGCCTGGGGATACTGGATCAGTGCCTGGCTGGGCAACGTGGGCTACTTCGTGCTGCTGTTCAGCACCCTGGGTTATTTCTTCCCGATTTTCGGCGAAGGCAACACCGTAGCAGCTGTGATTGGTGCGTCGGTGTTGCTCTGGGCCGTGCACTTCCTCGTGCTGCGGGGGATCAAGGAAGCGGCGTTCATCAACCTGGTGACCACCGTCGCCAAGATCGTACCGCTGCTGTTGTTCATGCTGATTGCCCTGTTCGCGTTCAAGCTGGATATCTTCACTGCTGACATCTGGGGCTTGAAAAACCCGGACCTGGGCAGCGTGATGGATCAGGTGCGCAAGATGATGCTGGTCACCGTGTGGGTGTTCATCGGCATTGAAGGCGCAAGCATCTTTTCCGCCCGCGCGGAAAAACGCAGCGACGTGGGTAAAGCCACGGTAATAGGCTTCGTTACCGTGCTGCTGTTTCTGGTGCTGGTGAACGTGCTGTCGCTGGGCATCATGACTCAGCCGGAACTGGCCAAACTGCAGAACCCGTCCATGGCCGCCGTGCTGGAACATATCGTCGGTCCCTGGGGCGCGATACTGATCAGCGTCGGCCTGATCATCTCGCTGCTGGGTGCACTGTTGTCCTGGGTACTGCTGTGCGCGGAGATCATGTTCGCCGCAGCCAAGGACCACACCATGCCGGAGTTCCTGCGCAAGGAAAACGCCAACCACGTACCGGTCAACGCCCTGTGGCTGACCAATGCCATGGTCCAGGTGTTTTTGGTCATCACCCTGTTCTCCGCCAGTACCTACCTGTCGCTGATCTACCTCGCCACCTCGATGATTCTGGTGCCTTACCTGTGGTCTGCGGCCTATGCCCTGCTGCTGGCAGTGCGTGGCGAAACCTATGAAGGCGCCGCGGGCCAGCGGCGCAAGGACCTGATCATTGGCGCCGTAGCCCTGATCTATGCGGTCTGGCTGCTGTATGCCGGCGGTATCAAGTACTTGCTGCTCTCCGCCTTGCTCTATGCCCCCGGCGTGATCCTGTTCGCCAAGGCCAAGCTGGAACTCAACAAACCGGTTTTCACCAACGTCGAGAAGCTTATGTTCGCCGCAGTCGTCGTGGGCGCCTTGGTGGCGGCCTACGGACTCTATGACGGCTTCCTGACCCTGTAATGCAACTGTTTTGTCATCTGGAGGATCACTGAAATGACCACGGAAAAAGTTAAGTACGGCGTCCATTCCGAAGCCGGCAAACTGCGCAAAGTCATGGTTTGCTCCCCAGGACTTGCCCATCAGCGGCTGACCCCGAACAACTGCGACGAACTGCTGTTTGACGATGTGCTGTGGGTGGCACAAGCCAAGCGCGACCACTTTGACTTCGTCACCAAAATGCGTGAACGCAATATCGACGTGCTGGAAATGCACAACCTGCTGACCGATATCGTCGCCATCCCCGAGGCCCTGGACTGGATTCTGCAACGCAAGGTCACCCCGGATTCGGTGGGCCTTGGCCTGATCAATGAAACCAACTCGTGGTTGCGCAGCCTGGAGCCGCGCCATATCGCCGAGTTCCTGATCGGCGGCGTCTCCGGTGACGATCTGCCGGACAGCTTCGGTGGCAAGGCCATCGAGATGTTCCGCAACTTCCTCGGCCACACCAGCTTCATTCTGCCACCGCTGCCCAACACCCAGTTCACCCGCGATACCACCTGCTGGATCTATGGTGGCGTTACCCTCAACCCGATGTATTGGCCGGCACGCCGTCAGGAAACCCTGCTGACCACCGCCATCTACAAATTCCACCCCGAGTTCACCAAAGCCGATTTCGAGATCTGGTACGGCGACCCGGACCAGGATCATGGCAACTCCACCCTGGAGGGTGGCGACGTGATGCCTATCGGCAACGGCGTGGTGTTGATCGGAATGGGCGAACGCTCTTCGCGCCAGGCCATCGCCCAACTGGCGGTGAATCTGTTCCAGAAAAAAGCCGTAGAGAAAGTGATAGTCGCCGGCCTGCCGAAATCCCGCGCGGCAATGCACCTGGACACCGTCTTCAGCTTCTGCGACCGCGACCTGGTAACCGTTTTCCCGGAAGTGGTGAACCAGATCGTCGCCTTCACCCTGCGTCCCGACGAAAGCAAGCCGGGCGGTATCGACATTCGTCGCGAGGAAACCAACTTCCTCGACACCGTGGCCAAGGCACTCAACCTCAAGGAGCTGCGTGTGGTTGAAACCGGCGGTAACAGCTTCGCCGCCGAACGCGAGCAATGGGACGACGGCAACAACGTGGTGGCGGTGGAACCGGGCGTGGTCATCGGCTACGACCGCAACACCTACACCAACACCCTGCTGCGCAAGGCAGGTGTGGAAGTGATCACCATCAGCGCCGGAGAACTCGGCCGCGGCCGTGGCGGCGGTCACTGCATGACCTGCCCGATCATCCGCGACCCGATCGACTACTAACCTGACAACCTTGGCCCGCGCTGCCCCAAAGCAAGCGCGGCCAGGGGGACAACCGATACTTTTTAGGAGAAGCAAAATGGCGTTCAATATTCATAACCGCAATCTGCTGAGCCTGGAACACCACACCCCTCGCGAATTGCGCTACCTGCTCGACCTGTCTCGCGACCTCAAACGCGCCAAGTACACCGGCACCGAGCAGCAACACCTCAAAGGCAACAATATCGCGCTGATCTTCGAGAAAACCTCGACCCGCACCCGCTGTGCGTTCGAAGTTGCAGCCTACGACCAGGGCGCCAACGTCACCTACATCGACCCGAACTCCTCGCAGATCGGTCACAAGGAAAGCATGAAGGACACCGCCCGCGTGCTGGGGCGCATGTACGATGCCATCGAGTACCGTGGCTTCAAGCAGGAAATCGTCGAGGAGCTGGCCAAGTTCGCCGGCGTGCCGGTGTTCAACGGCCTGACCGATGAATACCACCCGACCCAGATGATCGCCGACGTGTTGACCATGCGTGAAAACGCCGACAAGCCCATCCATGAGATCAGCTACGTGTACCTGGGCGACGCGCGCAACAACATGGGCAACTCGCTGCTGCTGATCGGCGCCAAGCTCGGCATGGACGTGCGCATCTGCGCGCCGAAAGCCCTGTGGCCGCTGGACGACCTGGTAGCCCGCTGCAAAAAGTACGGTGAAGAAAGCGGCGCCCGCATCACCCTCACCGAAGACCCGAAAGCCGCGGTCAAGGGCGTGGACTTCATTCACACCGACGTCTGGGTATCCATGGGCGAACCGGTCGAAGCCTGGGCCGAGCGCATCCAGCAACTGCTGCCGTATCAGGTCAACGCCGAACTGATGAAGGCCACCGGCAACCCGCGCACCAAGTTCATGCACTGCCTGCCGGCGTTCCACAACAGCGACACCAAGATCGGCAAACAGATTGCCGAGCAGTACCCGAACCTGAAAAACGGCATCGAAGTGACCGATGACGTGTTCGAGTCGCCGGCCTGCATCGCCTTCGAGCAAGCGGAAAACCGCATGCACACCATCAAGGCGATTCTGGTGTCGACCCTGGCTGACCTCTAACGGCTGATTCGGCTCCCACTGAAGTAAAAGGGTCAAATGTGGGAGCGGGCTTGCTCGCGAATGCGCAGTGTCAGTCAACATCATTGTTTTCTGATACATCGCATTCGCGAGCAAGCCCGCTCCCACACTGGCCCGATTTCAACCGGGAGACCGCGTTACTTGCAAACTCTTTGCTTAGAAGGACATGCACCATGCGTATCGTCGTTGCTCTGGGCGGTAACGCCCTGCTCCGCCGGGGCGAGCCCATGACCGCTGACAACCAGCGCGCCAACATCCGCATCGCCACCGAGCAGATCGCCAAGATCCATCCCGGCAACCAACTGGTCATTGCCCACGGCAATGGTCCGCAAGTAGGCCTGCTGTCACTGCAAGCGGCGGCCTATACCCCGGTTTCACCCTATCCGCTGGACGTGCTCGGCGCTGAAACCGAAGGCATGATCGGCTACATCATCGAACAGGAACTGGGCAACCTGCTGGACTTCGAAGTGCCCTTCGCGACCCTGCTGACCCAGGTCGAAGTCGATGCCGACGACCCGGCGTTCAAGAATCCCACCAAGCCCATCGGCCCGGTGTATGCCAAGGACGAAGCAGAACAACTGGCCGCCGAAAAAGGTTGGGCCATCGCCCCGGACGGTGATAAATATCGCCGAGTGGTCGCCAGCCCGAAACCGAAACGAATTTTCGAAATCCGCCCGATCAAGTGGCTGCTGGAAAAAGGCAGCATCGTGATCTGCGCCGGCGGTGGCGGCATCCCGACCATGTATACCAGCCCCGGTAAGCTCGAGGGCGTGGAAGCGGTGATCGACAAGGACCTGTGCTCGGCGCTGTTGGCCGAACAGCTTGAAGGTGATTTGCTGGTAATTGCCACCGACGTCAACGCTGCATTTGTCGACTTTGGCAAACCGACGCAGAAATCCATCGTCCAGGCTCACCCGGATGAAATGGAAAAACTCGGCTTCGCCGCCGGCTCCATGGGGCCGAAGGTGCAGGCAGCCTGCGAATTTGCGCGCCATACTGGAAAAGTCGCGGTCATCGGCTCACTCTCGGACATTGAAGCCATCGTCCAGGGCACCGCCGGCACCCGAATCAGCACAGCGACACCTGGCATTACTTACTCATAAGGAGAGACGTCTATGGCACAGTTTGAGCCAGGTCATTTACACATCGAGCGTCACGCACTGACCCCGGATGATGTCAGCTACAACCTGCACATCGACTACGAAGTCAGTAAGGGCCCCAAAGGGGACAAAGGCATCCAGTTCACCATGCATGGCAACATTCAGGGCAAGGACATGAGCGAGCCGTTCTTCCTGCCCAAGGAGGAAGCGTACAACTTCGCCAACAACGTGACAAAAATCGCCGAGAAGTACGGCATTCCCAAGGAGAAGAGCACCATTGCGTCGGTACACAAGCATTACGACATGATGTTTGAAGACATCCGGGAGCAGCTGAACATGAAATCCGGCGACCCGGTAAACCCCGAGCACTTCGAATAACCCCCGACCTTGTGGGAGCGGGCTTGCTCGCGAAGGCGGTGTGCCAGTCGATTCAGATAGTGACTGACACACCGCCTTCGCGAGCAAGCCCGCTCCCACATGGGTCGTATCACCCCCCCCCCAAGTCCTGCGCTGAATTTCACCTTCCCTGCGCACCAAGGCATAATTGCCACCCTCCGCACCTCAGAACCAAAAACGCCCCATGCGTATCCACGTCAGCTTCATCGACCGCGTCGGTATCACCCAGGAAGTCCTGGCCCTGCTCGGCGGGCGCAATCTCAATCTGGATGCGGTGGAGATGGTTCCGCCCAATGTCTACATCGACGCCCCGACCCTGAGCCCGCAAGTCCTCGAAGAGCTGCGCGATGCCCTGTTCAGCGTGCGCGGCGTACAAGCGGTGACGGTGGTGGATATCCTGCCCGGCCAGCGTCGGCATTTGCAGCTCGATGCCTTGCTGGCGGCCATGACCGACCCGGTGCTGGCGCTGGACAGTGCCGGCAAGGTGTTGCTGGCCAACCCGGCATTGATCGCCCTGTACGGCCGTGAACCGGCCGGGGAAAGCATCGCTGAATTGTTCAACGACCCGGCCTTGCTTGATGCGTTGCTCGAACAGGGCTTCCGCCTGCCTTTGCGGGAAATCACCGTCAACGGCCAGACCTTGCTGCTCGACGCCACGCCAATCACCGATGCCGGTGCCCTGCTGACCCTGTATCAACCGAACCGCATCGGCGAGCGCCTGTCGGCGTTGCACCATGATCATGCCGAAGGGTTTGACGCGCTGCTCGGCGAATCCCCGGTGATCCGCACCCTCAAGGCCCGCGCCCAGCGCGTAGCGGCCCTCGATGCACCGCTGCTGATTCAGGGCGAAACCGGCACCGGCAAAGAGCTGGTGGCCCGCGCTTGCCACGCCATCAGCGCACGCCACAGTTCACCATTCCTGGCGTTGAACTGTGCGGCGTTGCCGGAGAACCTCGCCGAGAGCGAGCTGTTTGGTTATGCCCCGGGCGCCTTCACCGGCGCGCAACGGGGAGGCAAGCCGGGGCTGATGGAACTGGCCAACCAAGGCACGGTGTTTCTCGACGAGATCGGCGAGATGTCGCCGTATTTGCAGGCGAAACTGCTGCGTTTTCTCAACGACGGCAGTTTTCGCCGGGTCGGCGGTGATCGCGAGGTCAAGGTCAACGTGCGGATCCTCAGCGCAACCCACCGCGATCTGGAAAAAATGGTCAGCGAAGGCCAGTTCCGCGAAGACCTGTTCTATCGCCTCAATGTGCTCAATGTCGAGGTTCCGCCACTGCGTGAACGCGGCCAGGACATTCTGCTGCTGGCCCGCCATTTCATGCAGCAGGCCTGCGCACAGATCCAGCGCCCGGTCTGCCGCCTGGCACCGGGCACCTATCCGGCGTTGTTGGGTAATCGCTGGCCGGGCAATGTGCGGCAGTTGCAGAACGTGATCTTCCGCGCCGCGGCCATTTGCGAAAGCACTCTGGTGGACATCGGCGACCTCGACATCGCCGGCACCTCGGTGGCCCGCCAGAACGACCAGCAAGTCGACAGCCTGGAACAGGCCATGGAGGAGTTCGAGAAAACCCTGCTGGAAAAACTCTACGCCAGCTACCCCTCGACCCGCCAACTGGCCAACCGCCTGCAAACCTCCCACACCGCTATCGCCCATCGGCTGCGCAAGTACGGGATTCCCAACAAGGCCTGAAACCGTTCATCTCTGATTCACGCGAACCCTGTGGGAGCGGGCTTGCTCGCGAAGGCGGTGTATCAGTCGACGAATATGTTGACTGGCACACAGCCTTCGCGAGCAAGCCCGCTCCCACAAGTTCTGTGTCCCGTCGGAAAATCTCTCCAAAAGCGACCTCCACCTGTACTGAAAGCGCTACAGTGGAACGATATCGCTACACCTCTCCCCGATCACGGCTGTGCAAGGCTTTGATCCGCCTCAGCTTTTTTCTCGTGCCCGCGCCGTATCGATTTCGCTACAGTGATTGAATTTTTCCGCCCGACACATACTTACAAGTCATTGATTAATAACGAATTTATCAATTCTGGCCGCATTCTTGCTAAGTACTCCTGCATAACCGGGCACCGCCCCAGCATTCAATAGCATCCACCAGACCAGTCTGGCCCCCAGGAGTTTCCATGAGCGAGTTGCGTTTTACTGAAGATCACGAATGGCTGCGCACCGAAGCTGACGGCAGCGTAACTGTCGGCATCACCGCGTTTGCACAGAACGCCCTGGGCGACGTGGTTTTCGTTCAACTGCCCGAGCTGCAGTCCTACGACAAAGGCGCCGAAGCCGCCACCGTGGAATCGGTCAAAGCAGCCAGTGGCGTATACATGCCCCTGGACGGCGAAGTGCTGGAAGTGAACCCGGCGCTGGACGCCAACCCTGAGCTGGTCAACGAAGATCCGCTGGGCGAAGGCTGGTTCTTCCGCTTCCAGCCAAGCGACGCCTCGGCTGTCGCTCAACTGCTCGATCAGGACGCCTACGACCGCCTGATCAAAGCCCAAGCCGAAGCCTGAGGAGCACTGACATGACTCAAGTCAACCTGACAACCGCCAACGAATTCATCGCCCGTCACATCGGCCCTCGCGCCGGTGACGAACAAGCGATGCTCAACAGCCTCGGCTTCGACTCCCTGGAAGCCTTGAGCGCCAGCGTCATTCCCGACAGCATCAAGGGCACCAGCGTGCTCGGCCTGGAAGACGGCTTGAGCGAAGCCGACGCGCTGGCTTCGATCAAGGCCATCGCCGGCAAGAACCAACTGTTCAAGACCTACATCGGCCAGGGCTACTACGGTACCCACACGCCTTCGCCGATCCTGCGCAACCTCCTGGAAAACCCGGCCTGGTACACCGCCTACACCCCATACCAGCCAGAAATTTCCCAGGGCCGTCTCGAAGCGCTACTGAACTTCCAGACCCTGATCAGCGACCTCACCGGCCTGCCGATCGCCAACGCCTCCCTGCTCGACGAAGCCACTGCCGCTGCCGAAGCCATGACCTTCTGCAAGCGCCTGAGCAAGAACAAGGGCAGCCACCAGTTCTTCGCCTCCGTGCATTGCCACCCGCAAACCCTCGACGTACTGCGCACCCGCGCCGAGCCGCTGGGCATCGACGTGGTTGTCGGCGACGAGCACGAACTGACTGATGTCAGCGCCTTCTTCGGCGCCCTGTTGCAATACCCGGCCAGCAACGGTGACGTGTTCGACTACCGCGAACTGACCGAGCGCTTCCACGCCGCCAACGCGCTGGTGGCCGTGGCGGCTGACCTGCTGGCCCTGACCCTGCTGACCCCGCCGGGCGAATTCGGTGCCGACGTGTCTATCGGCAGTGCACAACGCTTCGGCGTGCCGCTGGGCTTCGGTGGCCCGCACGCGGCGTACTTTTCCACCAAAGATGCGTTCAAGCGCGACATGCCGGGCCGTCTGGTCGGTGTTTCCGTGGACCGTTTCGGCAAGCCGGCCCTGCGCCTGGCCATGCAGACCCGCGAACAACACATCCGTCGTGAAAAAGCGACCAGCAACATCTGCACCGCGCAAGTACTGCTGGCCAACATCGCCAGCATGTACGCCGTGTACCACGGTCCCAAAGGCCTGACCCAAATCGCCAATCGCGTGCATCACTTGACCGCGATCCTGGCCAAAGGCTTTACCGCCCTGGGCCTGAACGTCGAGCAGCAAAGCTTCTTCGACACCCTGACCCTCGCCACCGCTGCCAACACTGCAGCCCTGCACGACCAGGCTCGCGCCCAGCGCATCAACCTGCGTGTGGTCGATGGCGAACGCCTGGGTCTGTCGGTGGACGAAACCACCACCCAGTCCGACATCGAAACCCTGTGGGCAATCTTCGCCGACGGTAAGGCACTGCCGGACTTCGCCGCCCTCGCCGGCTCGGTCGCCAGCACTCTGCCGGCCGCCCTGGTGCGTCAGTCGCCAATCCTCAGCCACCCGGTGTTCAACCGCTATCACTCGGAAACCGAGCTGATGCGCTACCTGCGCAAACTGGCGGACAAGGACCTGGCACTGGATCGCACCATGATCCCGCTGGGTTCGTGCACCATGAAACTCAACGCCGCCAGCGAAATGATCCCGGTGACCTGGGCCGAATTCGGTGCCCTGCACCCATTCGCCCCAGCCGAGCAAAGTGCTGGGTACCAGCAGTTGACCGATGAACTGGAAGCGATGCTCTGCGCCGCCACCGGTTACGACTCGATCTCGTTGCAACCTAACGCCGGTTCCCAAGGCGAATACGCAGGTCTGCTGGCGATTCGCGCCTATCACCAGAGCCGTGGCGAAGACCGCCGCGACATCTGCCTGATCCCGTCGTCAGCCCACGGCACCAACCCTGCCACCGCCCAAATGGCCGGCATGCGCGTTGTCGTGACCGCCTGCGATGCCCGAGGCAACGTCGACATCGAAGACCTGCGCGCCAAGGCCATCGAGCACCGCGAACACCTCGCCGCGCTGATGATCACCTACCCGTCGACCCACGGCGTGTTCGAAGAAGGCATCCGCGAAATCTGCGGCATCATTCATGACAACGGCGGCCAGGTGTACATCGACGGCGCCAACATGAACGCAATGGTCGGCCTCTGTGCACCAGGCAAGTTCGGCGGCGACGTGTCGCACCTGAACCTGCACAAGACGTTCTGCATTCCACACGGTGGTGGCGGCCCGGGCGTCGGCCCGATCGGCGTCAAGTCGCACCTGGCTCCGTTCCTGCCGGGCCACGCCCACATGGCACGCAAGGAAGGCGCTGTATGCGCGGCACCGTTCGGCAGCGCGAGCATTCTGCCGATCACCTGGATGTACATTCGTATGATGGGTGGCGCCGGCCTCAAGCGCGCTTCGCAGCTGGCGATCCTCAATGCCAACTACATTTCCCGTCGCCTCGAAGAGCATTACCCAGTGCTGTACACCGGCAGCAATGGCCTGGTGGCGCACGAATGCATCCTGGATCTGCGTCCGTTGAAAGACAGCAGCGGCATCAGTGTTGATGACGTCGCCAAGCGCCTGATCGATTTCGGCTTCCACGCCCCGACCATGTCGTTCCCGGTGGCCGGCACACTGATGATCGAGCCGACCGAAAGCGAGTCCAAGGAAGAACTGGATCGTTTCTGCGACGCCATGATCCGCATTCGCGAAGAAATCCGCGCGGTGGAAAACGGCACCCTGGACAAGGACGACAACCCGCTGAAGAACGCCCCGCACACCGCAGCGGAAATCGTTGGCGAGTGGACGCATCCGTACAGCCGCGAGCAAGCGGTTTACCCGGTAGCGTCGTTGATCGAAGGCAAGTACTGGCCGCCGGTCGGTCGCGTCGACAACGTGTTTGGCGATCGCAACCTGGTTTGCGCCTGCCCGTCGATCGAAAGCTACGCTTAAACGAATGAGGGGGTGGGTTTACTCGCCCCCACTGTTCAAGAACACCGCCTTCCCCTTGTGGGAGCGGGCTTGCTCGCGAAGGCGGTGTGTCAGGCGCCAGATGTGCTGCCTGTTACGCCGCCTTCGCGAGCAAGCCCGCTCCCACAGGGTCCAGTCTCATCACAAGATTTGCGTCGATATCCAATAACAAGAAACCGGAGAACAACCATGTCGTTAAGCGTGTTCGACCTGTTCAAGATTGGCATCGGCCCCTCCAGTTCCCACACCGTCGGCCCGATGCGCGCGGCTGCGCGGTTTGCCGAAGGCTTGCGTCGCGAGAACCTGCTGACCTCAACCGCCTGCGTCAAAGTCGAGCTGTACGGCTCGCTCGGCGCCACCGGCAAGGGCCACGGCAGTGACAAGGCCGTGCTGCTGGGCCTGGAAGGCGAACACCCGGATACCGTGGACACGGAAACCGTCGCTGCGCGCCTGCAAGAGATTCGCAGCAACGCACGCTTGAACCTGCTCGGTGAACACAGCATTGCGTTCAACGAGAAAGAACACCTGGCGATGATTCGCAAACCCCTGCCTTATCACCCTAACGGCATGATTTTCCGCGCGTTCGACGCTGCAGGCCTGCAAATCCGCAGCCGCGAGTATTACTCAGTGGGCGGTGGTTTTGTCGTCGATGAAGACGCCGCCGGCGCCGACCGTATCGTCGAAGACGCCACGCCCCTGACCTTCCCGTTCAAGAGCGCCAAGGATCTTCTCGGTCATTGCGTCAAATACGGACTGTCGATCAGCCAGGTGATGCTGACCAACGAAAGCGCCTGGCGCCCGGAAGCGCAAACCCGTGCCGGCCTGCTGAACATCTGGCAAGTCATGCAAGACTGCGTCGCGGCCGGATGCCGTAACGAAGGCATCCTGCCCGGTGGCCTGAAGGTCAAGCGTCGGGCCGCCGCGCTGCACCGACAATTGTGCAAGAACCCCGAATCGTCCTTGCGCGATCCGCTGTCGGTGCTGGACTGGGTCAACCTCTACGCCCTGGCGGTCAACGAAGAAAACGCCAATGGCGGGCGCGTGGTGACGGCACCGACCAACGGCGCGGCCGGGATCATTCCGGCGGTACTGCATTACTACATGCGCTTCATCCCCGGCGCGACTGACGACGGCGTGGTGCGGTTCCTGTTGACCGCTGCGGCCATCGGCATTCTGTACAAGGAAAACGCCTCGATCTCCGGCGCCGAAGTCGGCTGTCAGGGTGAAGTCGGCGTTGCCTGTTCCATGGCCGCCGGTGCCTTGTGCGAGGTGCTCGGCGGCACCGTGCAACAAGTGGAGAACGCCGCGGAAATCGGCATGGAACACAACCTCGGCCTGACTTGCGACCCGATCGGCGGACTGGTGCAGGTGCCCTGCATCGAGCGCAACGCCATGGGTTCGGTCAAGGCCATCAATGCCGTGCGCATGGCCTTGCGCGGCGACGGGCAACACTTCGTCTCCCTCGACAAGGTCATTCGCACCATGCGCCAGACCGGCGCCGACATGAAAAGCAAATACAAGGAAACCGCCCGTGGCGGTTTGGCGGTCAACATTATCGAGTGCTGATGTGCTCACCACGTCTGCACACTTTTTCAGGAGCTGAATATGTCCACCGAACAACTGTTGAAAACCCCGCTGCACGCTCTGCACATCGAACTCGGTGCGCGCATGGTGCCGTTCGCCGGCTATGACATGCCCGTGCAATACCCGTTGGGCGTGATGAAGGAACACCAGCACACCCGTGATCAAGCCGGGCTGTTCGATGTCTCGCACATGGGCCAGATCCGCCTGACCGGTGCCAACGCTGCCAAGGCCCTGGAGACCCTGGTGCCGGTGGACATCATCGACCTGCCGGTGGGCATGCAGCGCTACGCCATGTTCACCAACCAGACCGGTGGCATCCTTGACGACCTGATGGTCGCCAACCTGGGCAACGACGAGCTGTTCCTGGTGGTCAACGCCGCTTGCAAGGATCAGGACCTGGCGCACCTGCGCCAACACATCGGCGACCAGTGCACCATTGAGCCGCTGTTCGAAGAACGTGCGCTGCTCGCCTTGCAAGGTCCGGCGGCGGTCACCGTGCTGGCGCGCCTGGCACCAGAAGCTGCAAAAATGACCTTCATGCAGTTCGCCCGGGTAAAACTGCTGGGCGTGGACTGCTTCGTCAGCCGCTCGGGTTATACCGGTGAAGACGGTTTCGAAATCTCCGTGCCGACCGCCAACGCCGAAGCGCTGGCTCGCGCGCTGCTGGCTGAACCGGAAGTGGCTGCCATTGGCCTGGGCGCACGCGACTCCCTGCGTCTGGAAGCGGGCCTGTGCCTGTACGGCCACGACATGAACACCGAAACGTCGCCAATCGAAGCCAGCCTGCTGTGGGCGATCTCGAAACCTCGCCGTGCCGATGGTGCGCGGGCCGGTGGCTTCCCTGGCGCCGAAAACGTGTTCGCTCAGCAACAATCAGGTGTCAGCCGCAAGCGTGTCGGCCTGTTACCGCAGGAGCGCACCCCGGTGCGTGAGGGCGCCGAGATCGTCAATGAAGCGGGCGAGATCATCGGCAGCGTCTGCAGCGGTGGTTTCGGACCGACCTTGGGTGCGCCGCTGGCCATGGGTTACGTCGACAGCGCCTACACTGCGCTGGACACTCCCGTGTGGGCGATCGTACGTGGGAAAAAGGTGCCTTTGGTTGTAAGCAAAATGCCATTTGTTCCACAACGCTACTACCGTGGCTGATTAATTGTTCCTATAAGTAACGCGATTGCGTTAACAGCGCACTAATGTGTAACGCAATCGCCATAAAATAGTGCATGGTTTTAGCTCTAAGCTTCGATTATGAACTTTGCTTATAACGATCGAAAACAATTGAACAACGTTAGTGAATAAGGCTCCACTAGTGAACTGACTAAATGCCATCAACCTGAGCAAATACGGGCCCTCGCGGGGGCTTGTTTTTACTCCCGTAGTTGGCGTAGAGTTTGTTCACTGTGTTTGCATGGGTCGCTTGGAATCGTGACCTGGGCAGTAGCCTACAAGTTAGCTACATCCCGTTCGACGTCTTCTTACTCTCCTGCAACCAGCCCCAGTACTCTTTCATGAGAAAGAGACTGTCATCAATTTTTGCGTCAAAGGAAATAAGAAATGTCCCAACGTCAGAGCGGTACCGTCAAGTGGTTTAACGACGAGAAAGGTTTTGGTTTTATCACTCCTGAAAGCGGTCCGGATCTGTTCGTCCACTTCCGCGCCATCCAGGGCAACGGCTTCAAGAGCCTGAAAGAAGGCCAGAAAGTGACTTTCATCGCTGTGCAGGGCCAGAAAGGCATGCAGGCTGACGAAGTACAAGCAGAAGCCTAATCTTCTGTAACGAAAAAGCCCCTGATGCTGACATCAGGGGCTTTTTTGTGCGCGTAAATCCGTAAAATGGCTTCTTTTTTCGCCGAGAGTCCGCCATGTCGAAACACCTGCTTACTCCCCAGGGCGACTTTCCCGCCGCTGGCCTGGGTCGTCGTCTGGCTGCGATGTTCTATGACTTCCTGTTGTGCACGGCCCTGTTGATCGTTACCAGCGGCGTTTACAAGATGGTGCAGATGGCGATCATCGGCGAAGAGCGGATGCGCACCCTGACCGAAGCTGGCGCGCTGGACGGTGACCCGTTGCTCTCGACGATCCTGCTGTTCGCGCTGTTCGGTTTCTTCGCCAAGTTCTGGACGTATACCGGCCAGACGCTGGGCATGCAGGTCTGGTGCATCCGCGTACAGAATGCCGATGGCTCATCCATCAGCCTGTGGCAGGCGCTGCTGCGCTTTGTGGTGTCGATCGCGTCGTTGCTGTGCGTGGGCCTGGGATTCTTCTGGCCGCTGCTCGACAAGCAAAAACGCAGCTGGCATGACATGTACTCCAATACCCAGCTGGTGCGCATTCCCAAGAAGACCAAGTAATTTCCAGCAAGCACAAACCAATGTGGGAGCGGACTTGCTCGCGAAGGGGGCGTGTCAGACAACATCGAAGTCGACTGATACGCCCCCTTCGCGGGCAAGCCCGCTCCCACAGTTTTATGCGACCTGCCTGGTAGATCTCAGGCGTTCCCCGCCAGTTTCATCCGCGCAGCCTGAGTGAAATCAAGCATGCGTTTCAACGGCCGAATCGCCTGCGGAATCAGCGCCGGATCAACAAAGATCTCATTCGCCCCTTCCTTCAAGCTCTTCAGCGTGCGCTCAAGGGTGTTCATCGCCATCCACGGGCAATGCGCGCAACTGCGGCACGCCGCGCCGTTACCCGCCGTTGGAGCTTCGATAAACACCTTGTCCGGGCAAAGCTGCTGCATCTTGTAGAAGATGCCGCGATCAGTGGCGACGATCAGCGTCTTGTTCGGCAGGCTCTGTGCCGCTGCAATCAGCTGACTGGTGGAGCCGACGGCATCCGCCAGCTCGATCACCGAAGTGGGCGACTCCGGGTGCACCAGAATGGCAGCATCGGGGTACAGCGCCTTCATGTCTTCGAGCTGCTTGGATTTGAACTCTTCGTGGACGATGCAGGCACCGTCCCACAGCAGCATGTCGGCACCGGTCTTGCGCTGGATGTAAGTACCCAGGTGCTTGTCCGGGCCCCAGATGATGGTTTCGCCGTTATCCATCAGGCTCTCGACGATCTCCAGCGCACAGCTTGAAGTCACCACCCAGTCCGCCCGCGCCTTGACCGCCGCCGAAGTGTTGGCGTAGACCACCACCGTACGTTCCGGGTGCTGATCGCAGAACGCCGAAAACTCGTCCACAGGGCAACCCAGGTCCAGCGAGCAGGTCGCCTCCAGGGTCGGCATCAGGATGCGTTTTTCAGGGTTGAGGATCTTGGCCGTCTCGCCCATGAATTTCACACCGGCGACGACCACGGTCTTGGCCGGGTGAGCATTACCGAAGCGAGCCATTTCCAGCGAGTCGGAAACGCAACCACCGGTTTCTTCGGCCAGAGCCTGAATCACCGGATCGCAATAGAAGTGTGCGACCAGCACCGCGTCCTGAGCCTTGAGCTCGGCAGCGATGGCGGCGCGGTAGTAAGCCTCTTCGTCAGCGGTCAGCGGCTTGGGCTGCTTGGCGTCGAGGTGGGCTTGAACCAGAAGGCGTTCGGAAATCTGCGTCATGTTCGCAAGACCTGCAGGCGCTTAAGCGCGAAAGTCGAGTATACACCCCGGCTCCAGACCCTTGAGGGTACCGCCGGGAGAGTGAGTAATCATCAGAGCTTTGAAGATGCGCAAGGCTACAGAATAACCGCAGGATGCAAAAGATGATTCTGGCCTGAGCGGCGCAGCGCTGGCCGGGAGCGGCGAAAGCGCAAATCGCAGGCAAAAAAAAACCCGGAAATCCTCACTTTCGTGGGCCTTCCGGATTTTCTAAACCGCCAAATATGGTGGGTCGTGTGGGATTCGAACCTACGACCAATTGGTTAAAAGCCAACTGCTCTACCAACTGAGCTAACGACCCGCTGTGTGGTGGCGCGTATAATACTGATTTTTAAGGACTATTCAACACCTATTTTAAAATAATTCAAAAATAAGGGGTTGGATCGCTGATTCCGGCCGCCACGAAGCCTTCAGCGCGCAGGCGGCAGCTGTCGCATTTGCCGCAAGCGCGGCCATTGTCGTCAGCCTGATAGCAGGAAACGGTGAGGCTGTAATCCACACCCAGCTTCACGCCAGCCTGAACAATTTGCGCCTTGCTGAGGTTTTGCAGCGGCGCCTGAATGCGGAAGCCATTGCCTTCTACACCGGCCTTGGTCGCCAGATTGGCCATTCGCTCGAACGACTCGATGAACTCGGGACGACAGTCCGGGTAACCGGAGTAATCCACCGCATTAACACCAATGAAGATGTCCCGTGCGCCGAGCACTTCAGCCCAGCCCAGGGCCAGGGACAGGAACACCGTGTTACGCGCTGGCACGTAAGTCACCGGAATGCCCTCGCCCAACTCTTCCGGAATGTCGATGCTGCTGTCAGTCAGCGCTGAGCCACCCATGCCGTTCAGGTTGAGACCGATCACCTTGTGCTCGACCACACCGAGATCCCGCGCAACGCGCTCGGCGGCGTACAACTCAGCGTGAGAGCGCTGACCGTAGTCGAAGCTCATGGTGTAGCAGCTATAGCCTTCGGCACGCGCCATCGCGACGACCGTTGCCGAGTCCAGGCCACCGGACAGCAAGATGACCGCACGCTTTTCATTAGTGTTCAGTTGCTCAGTCATATCAGCGCCCCGGCTCGTCATTCCAAAGATATTTATGCAACTGCAATTGCAGACGCACTGGCAGGTTGTCCGCTACCACCCAGTCCGCCAGGTCCCGAGCATTCAGGTCATGATGGCTTGGCGAGAACAGGACTTCGCCGGCACGCTGGTCGAGACCGTACTGGATCAGCTTGGACACCGACCAGTCGTAGTCTTCACGCGAGCAGATGACAAACTTCACCTGATCGTTAGGCGTGAGCAGTTCGATGTTCTCGTAACGGTTGCGGTGTGCTTCCTTCGAACCCGGGGTTTTCAGGTCGACAACGCGACTGACCCGGGAATCTACCGCCGAGATATCGATAGAGCCACTGGTTTCCAGTGACACTTCGTAACCGGCGTCGCACAAACGCTTGAGCAATGGGATGGCATTGGGTTGCGCCAGTGGCTCGCCACCGGTGACGCAGACATAACGCGGGCGGAAACCGGCAACCTGCTCGAGGATATCGTCGAGGGTGCGCAGAGTCCCACCTGTAAAGGCATAGGCGCTGTCGCAGTATTGGCAACGCAATGGGCAACCGGTCAGGCGCACAAAAACTGTGGGCAGGCCGGCAGTCCGCGTTTCACCCTGCAACGAGTAGAAAACTTCGGTAATTCTCAATGTGTCTTGCATAGTCGCCACGGGCGTAACAGCTAAACAGGCTGTCCGCCTCCGTCAGGCACTTCAAGAGACCCCGCCAACGCGCAGGCCGCAAAAAGCGTGTTTCATAAAAAGGGCGTGAATTCTAACGAAAAAACCCGCGACAAGCGCGGGTTTCTTCAAAACGGCTCAAGCAGCCCTTACATTTTCTGCAGATCACGCTGGGCCAACTGAGCAGCCGAAGTGCCCGGATACTGGGACACGACCTGCTGCAGAATGCCTTTGACCTTGTCGGTATGACCCAGGCGGCGCTCTACATCAGCGAGCTTGTACAGCGAATCAGGCACTTTGGCGTGTTTTGGATACAGCTGCGAAACCTTGGCAAACGCCTGACCTGCACCTTGCAGATCGCCTTTGGCCAGGTTCACTTCGCCCAACCAGTACTGGGCATTGCCCGCGTATTGGCTGTTCGGGTATTTGCGCAGGAAAGCGGCAAAAGCCTGGCTGGCCTTGTCGAAATCCTTGGCCTTGATCAGGTCGAAGGCAGCATCGTAATAGAGCTTTTCCTTCGCCGGATCCGCCGGTTCGCCACCCGCGGCAGGTGCTTGAGCGGCAGCTGCGCCTACCCCTGCACCAGCTGCTGCACCGGGTGCGTTCAAATCGCCACCGGTGGAAGAATTTTCAGGAGTCGCGGCTGGTGCAACGCCGGTTCCTATGCGCCGATCAAGATCCTGATATCGCTCCAGGCTTTCTTGCTTCATGCGCGATACATCATTTTGCAGTTCTTCAATCACACCCTGCTGGCGCGAAATCTGATCCTGCATTTGTTGCAGTTGGTTGAACAGCTGGCCCTGTGCCGAGACAGGGGTCGAAACCCCTCCCCCGGCATAGGCGCCGTTCGTACCGTAACCTGCAGGCGGATAACTGCTCCCGCTATTGTTATAGCCGGAGTTGTCCTCGACTACAGGAACCGCAGCCCACACCGCAAGCGGTGCGAGGCTGAGAGCCAGAACAGTTACAGCACGACGGCACGTTCGCATATCGAATTACTTACGCAGTTCGACGCGACGGTTTTGAGCCCAGGACTGCTCGTCGTTGCCGGTAGCAACTGGACGCTCTTCGCCGTAGGAAACCAGTTCCAGCTGAGCTGGGGAAACGCCTTGCAGTACCAGGTAGCGCTGAACGGCTTTCGCACGACGCTCGCCCAGTGCCATGTTGTACTCACGAGTACCACGTTCGTCGGTGTTGCCTTCCAGAACAACGCGAGCGCCGTTTGCTTTCAGGTCTTTGGCGTGAACGTCCAGAGCGCGCATGGCTTCTGGCTTCAGGTCCGAACTGTCGTATTCGAAGTAGAAAGTGGTGATAGCGCGCAGAGCAGCTTCTTCGCTCAGGGAGCCGTCAACTGCACCAGTGTTTGCGCCGTAACCAGCGTTTGGATCTACTGCGCCTTCACCGGCATTGTCGCCGCCTTTGGACGAGCAACCTACAGCTACAGCCATGGCGAGAGCCAGCGCAGCAAATTTACCAAACTTCAGCATTTCCATCGTGAAACTCCTAATGAACCCCAGTGTGTTAAGTAAAACGTATAGCGCCGCGTCAGTTCAGGTAAGGGGACCAGGACGGTTCTCTGACTTCGCCTTGTGCGGTAGGAAGCGGGAGCCTCACGCGTCCATTTATGGACACGAGCATCAAGACTCCCCGGCCCTGCTGGCGGGTGGCGTAGATTACCATGGTGCCGTTGGGCGCGACAGTAGGCGACTCGTCCAGAGTGCTATCAGTGAGGATTTTTACACTACCGCGCTGCAAATCCTGGGCCGCCACCTTGAAATTGGTGAAACCATCTTGCCGGTGAATCATTACAAGAGTTTTTTCGTCAGCCGAAAGCTTCGGGTTGGCGTTGTAGTTGCCGACGAAAGTCACACGCTCGGCACCGCCACCACCGGCGCTGGTTTTGTAGATCTGTGGCTTGCCGCCACGGTCTGAGGTGAAGTAGATGGTCGAACCATCCTTGCCCCAGAACGGTTCGGTGTTGATGCCCGGGCCGTTGGTGACACGAGTGATCTGGCGCGAACCCAGGTTCATCACGTAGATGTCCGGGTTGCCGTCCTTGGACAGCACGAACGCCAGGCGATTGCCATCCGGCGACCAGGCAGGTGCACCATTGAGGCCTTCGAAGTTGGTGATCTGCTCGCGGCGACCGGTATCGATGTTCTGCATGAAGATACGCGGGCGTTTCTGCTCGAACGAGACATAGGCGATGCGCTTGCCATCGGGAGCGAAACGCGGCGAGAGAATTGGCTCGCGCGATTGCAGCAGGGTCACGGCGCGGGCACCGTCATAGTCCGAGCGCTGCAAGGTGTAGCGAGTGTTTTTCTCGGAAAAACGCTCGGCCGTCACGTACAGCAGACGAGTCGAGAACGCCCCCTTGATACCGGTGAGCTTTTCGAACGACTGGTCGGAGATGTAGTGCGACATGTCGCGCAGTTGATCGACACCGCCCGAGACGCTACCGGTCAGCACTTGCTGCTCGGTCGCGACGTTGAACAGCGCGTATTGCACCTGCAGGCGACCGCCGGCTGGAACAATGCTGCCGACCATGACGTACTGGGCACCCAGTGCCTTGAAGTCACGGAAGATGATTTCGCTGGCCTGGCTCGGCTGGCTGATCATGTTCTGTTTTGGAATCGGCGAGTAATAACCCGAGTTGCGCAGGTCGTTACCGATGATTTCCGCCATGTCGTCCGGCAGCACGCTGCCGCCCTGGAAACCGAACGGCACGACCGCGATCGGAGTAGCCCGATCACTGCCGCTGGTGACCAGAATGTTTTTCTCATCTGCCATCGCCATCCCTGCCATGCAGCAGATAGCGACTAGCATTCCTCGTAGAAGGTTTCTCACGGAGCTAAATCCTCAGGCGTGAATGTCATCTTGAATGAACGATACTGAGCGAAATCACTCGGCTTCATTCCCTGCATTTCTGTCAAACGTCCAATATTCTTCACCGCTGCTACAGCCGAAGCGTCAAACGGACCGTCGCCACTGGACTTGGCCACGCTGACCGACGTCACCGTACCATCAGGCAACATGCCAATCTGCAATACGACCGTCATGCCTTTGCGGGCCGAAGGTGGACGAGCCCAGCCTTCCGCTGCACGCATACGAATCAGGTCGTCGAAATCACCGGCGACTTCGTCGCCCTGCTCATCAGCCAGGGCCTGCTGACGCTGCGGCGTGTCGGAAAGCAAATCTGCCAGGGCCTGGGCCTTTTTGTCTTCGGCGGATTTACGTGCCGCTTCCTGCGATTTCTTCTTCGCAGCATCGGCAGCAGCTTTCTTCTTCGCGTCTTCGGCGACTTTCTTCTTCGCCTCTTCAGCTTCAGCTTTCTTCTTGGCGTCTTCCGCGGCTTTCTTCTTCGCGTCTTCGACGATCTTTTTCTTCGCTTCTTCAGCGGCCGCTTTCTTGGCCTCTTCTTCCGCAGCCTTCTTGGCTTCTTCTTCCGATTTCTTCTTGGCTATATCAGCCAATTGTTTCTCTTCTGCCTTCTTGGCTTCGGCGGTCTTCTTCGCTTCGTCGGCTTTCTTGGCTTCATCAGCCTTTTTCGCCTCGTCCGCTTTCTTCGACTCGTCGGCCTTCTTGGCTTCCTCGGCCTTTTGAGCCGCCTCTTCTTTCTTTTGTTCCGCAGCCTTCACCGCTTCCTGCTCAACCTTTTTCTGCTCCAGCTGCTCGACTTCGGTCTGGCGCGCGGCGGATTTCTTCGCCTCACCCGCAATCTTCTGATTGGTCTGGGTGGTTGCCTGACTTTTCGATTTCAGCTGGTACAAGGTCGCCTGGACAATCGGTTTGGCCGGCGGCAGCTCAGGGGTAAAGGCAAAACTGACGAACAGCATGCCGAACACCAGCACGTGCAAGCCAATCGCCCAGACACTAGGCCAGAAGTAGCTTTCCGAGGCGGAGGGCTCTCGCTGTTGCTGCATCAGGGCGCCTCGGTAATCAAGCCGACATTACCGACACCGGCTTTCTGCAATCCGCCCATGGCGCCCATGACAGAGCCATAATCGACACTCTTGTCGCCGCGAATGAAGACCTGGGTACGCTTGCCGCCTTCGTTGCCGACGCGAATGATCTTGGTCACGGCGTCAGTCATCTGCGGCAGGGTCATGGCACGATCCTGCTGCTTTTCGGTGTCGACTTCGCTGCCAAGGTTCCAGTAGTAGGTCTTGTCAGACTTGATCGAAATGGTCAGGACCTGGGTGTTGTTGTCCTGCGGCAAGGCTTCGCTGGAAACCTTGGGCAGATCAACTTTCACGCCCTGATTGAGCATCGGCGCGGTCACCATGAAGATGACCAGCAGCACCAGCATCACGTCGATGTAAGGCACCACGTTCATCTCGGCAACCGGCTTGCGCTTGTGTCGAGCTCGAGCGATTAAAGCCATTGGAAATTACCTGCTTATTCTTCGCTGGTGTGCACTTTGCGGTGCAGGATCGCCTGGAATTCATCGGCGAAGGTGTAGTAACGGCTCAGCAGGGTTTCGCTGCGAGCAGAGAAGCGGTTGTAAGCGATAACGGCAGGAATCGCGGCGAACAGACCGATCGCGGTGGCAATCAGGGCTTCGGCGATACCCGGGGCCACAGTGGCCAGGGTCGCTTGCTGGGCGGTCGCCAGACCACGGAAGGAGTTCATGATGCCCCACACGGTGCCGAACAGACCGATGTACGGGCTGACGGAACCGACGGTGGCCAGAAATGGCAGGCTCTGCTCGAGCTTTTCTTCTTCGCGGGAAATGGCTACGCGCATGGCACGAGCCACGCCTTCCATGACAGCTTCCGGATCTACGCCTGGCTGCTGACGCAGACGGGAGAACTCCTTGAAGCCGGCGCGGAAGATCTGCTCGACACCCGAATCAGGGTCCGGGTTGCTGCCGGCCTGGCGGTACAGTTTGGACAGGTCGATACCCGACCAGAAACGCTCTTCAAAGCTTTCCAGGGCACGTCGACCGGCGCGTATCAGATTGCTGCGCTGAAAGATCATGATCCATGAGGTCACCGATGCGGCTACCAGGGTCAGCATTACCAGTTGCACCACAATACTGGCATTGCTGACCAGGCTCCACATGGAGGAATGGTCGACGACGTTAGCTTCCACGCTTTATCTCCTGCTTTGAGTGTGTACCCGCGCCGCTCACGTCGGCAAAGGCCGCTCGTAGAGCTTCGGGAATGGCCCGGGGTTTTAAACTTTCAGTGCGCACACAGGCCACCAGAAACTGCCCTTCACAGAGCAGCACATTATCCGTAGCCCGCCTGACCTGCTGCTTGAAGCGCAGGCTGGCACGGTTCAATTCGATTACTTCAGCGCTTACCAGCAGTTCGTCATCCAGTCGCGCCGGCGCGTGGTAGCGCGCTTCGCTGGAGTGCACGACGAACAACAGGTCCTCCCCGGCAAGCTGCGATTGGGCAAAGCCCAGTTCTCGTAGCCGCTCGGTTCGAGCCCGTTCCATAAACTTGAGGTAATTGACGTAATACACGATGCCGCCCGCATCGGTGTCCTCGTAATAAACGCGACAACGATGTGCGAAAAGGTCAAGCCCGTTTTGCGCGCGCATACTCTAGTGCTTACTCCTCAGGTTGCCAATCCGGACAGGCAACTGTTTTTCAATGTTCTGCGGCTTTCTCGCGAAAGTACGGTCCTGGGACCCTACATTGCCCGAAAAAATCAGCGCGCAAAGTTAATTAATCATCCGCGGCATCAAGAAACTCGTCTACCACGGGCATTTCGCCCAATCGTGACGGAATATTTAAGCCGAAATGCAGATAGGCATGCCGCGTCACTACTCGACCCCGAGGCGTGCGCATGATGTAGCCCTGCTGAATCAGGTAAGGCTCCAGCACGTCTTCGATGGTGTGACGCTCTTCACTGATGGCGGCAGCCAGGCTATCGACTCCGACAGGACCACCGTCGAACTTCTCGATCATGGTCAACAACAGACGCCGGTCCTGGTGATCGAAACCACGCTCGTCGACATCCAGCAGGTTCAGCGCCAGATCGGCAATCGGCTTGGTGATGTGGCCCTTGGCACGAACCTCGGCAAAATCGCGGACCCGGCGCAACAAACGGTTGGCGATCCGCGGCGTACCACGGGCCCGCCGGGCGATTTCGAAGGCGCCCTCAGGATCCAGCGGCAAACCGAGGATGCTTGCCGAACGGCTGACAATGGTCGACAGATCGGCGTTGCTGTAGAACTCCAGACGCTGAACAATGCCGAATCGGTCCCGCAACGGATTGGTCAGCATGCCCGCGCGCGTGGTCGCGCCGACCAGGGTGAATGGCGGCAGATCAAGCTTGATGGACCGCGCCGCCGGGCCTTCACCGATCATGATGTCGAGCTGGAAATCTTCCATGGCCGGGTATAGCACTTCTTCGACAATCGGCGACAGCCGATGGATTTCGTCGATGAACAGCACGTCATGAGGCTCGAGATTGGTCAGCAGCGCCGCCAGATCGCCCGGGCGCTCCAGCACCGGCCCCGAGGTACTCTTGATCGACACGCCCATTTCCTGGGCGATGATGTTGGCCAGGGTGGTCTTGCCCAGACCCGGCGGGCCGAAAATCAGCGTGTGGTCCAGGGACTCGTTACGCCCACGGGCAGCCTGGATGAACAACTCCATCTGCTCGCGAACGGTCGGCTGGCCAATGTATTCGGCCAGGCTGACAGGACGAATCGCCCGGTCCTGGACTTCCTCGCGATCACGCGGGCCCGGTGTGGCGGCGATCAGACGATCTGCTTCAATCACTTAGATCATTCCCTTCAAGGCTCGGCGAATCATGTCTTCACTGCTCAAACCTTTCTCCTTGATTGCAGAAACCGCCTTGCTGGCTTCCTGCGGCTTGTAACCCAAGGAGATCAGCGCGCTGACTGCATCGTTTTCCGCGGTGTTCACCGGGGCAGGACCATCCGGCTGGTTCGGCACCAGGGCGAACATGGCCGGCACGGTTTCCCAGGCCTTGAAGCGATCCTTGAGCTCAACCAGCAGGCGTTCGGCGGTTTTCTTGCCCACACCCGGTACCTTGGTCAGCGCCGAAGTGTCCTGGGACTGCACGCAGCGCACCAGTTCATCGACCTCCAGACTGGACATCAAGGCCAGGGCCAGTTTCGGCCCTACGCCATTGAGGCGGATCAACTCGCGAAAGAAGTCTCGCTCACGCTTGCCGACAAAACCATAGAGTAATTGCGCATCTTCGCGTACGACCAAGTGGGTGTGCAGGGTCAGCGGTTCACCGACCGACGGCAGTCGATAAAGCGTCGTCATGGGCACTTCAAGTTCATAGCCCAGACCGTTCACATCCAGAATCAGATGCGGAGGCTGCTTTTCAGCCAGGGTGCCGCGCAAACGTCCAATCACGTTACAAATCCTTGAGCGTTGGCCAGCTCTGGGCCAGCGACTGAAAGAGCGAGGAAATGACGCCGACAGATCAGGCGCAAATCCCTCGCTCGATAAAAATGATTGCTGATGCTATCAGAGACGCAGGCGCCCGCCACGACTGCGTGCAGCTCCCAGGCCATGAGGTAGCAGGCTGGAGCGGGTGTGAGCGTGGCAAATGGCAATGGCCAGGGCGTCGGAAGCATCGATTTGCGGCTTGCTGGTGAGCTTCAGCATGTGCATGACCATCATTTGCACCTGCTCCTTGTTGGCCGCACCAGTACCAACGACCGCCTGTTTGACCTGGGTTGCAGTGTACTCGGCGATCTCCAGGCTTTCCTCCGCACCCGCCACGATGGCCGCGCCACGGGCCTGCCCCAGCTTCAGGGCGGAATCGGCATTGCGCGCCATGAACACCTTTTCGATGCCCATGGTCACGGGGTGGTATGTCTGAATGATCTCGCGCACTCCGCGATAGACAATTTGCAGACGCTCGTGCAGTTCGCCGGCGCCAGTGCGGATGCAGCCCGAAGCCACGTATTCGCAGCCACGGCCGGTGTCACGCACCACACCATACCCGGTGATGCGCGAACCGGGGTCGATACCAAGAATTAAAGTCATAACGCCTGCGGGTTAAGTAAAACCACGATACTTAATACACGAATAATAGATGTGGGAGCGAGCCTGATTAGTGAGGGGCTTTGTGTAGTGAGGGGCTGTAGATAGGGGCTGTAGTGAGGGGCTTGTGTGGCGAGGGGGCTTGCCCCCGTTGGGTCGCGCAGCGGCCCCAGAAACCTGGGCCTGCTACGCAGTCCAACGGGGGCAAGCCCCCTCGCCACAAAAGCCCCCTCACCTCATGAGTTACCTCACCTCATGAGTTACCTCACCTCATGAGTTACCTCACCACGCAGGTTCGCTTCCTCGCCGGACTTCGTTAGCATTAGCCGAGCTGTGCGGCCACCGATTCCGGGATATCCGCATTGGAGTAGACGTTTTGTACGTCATCCAGATCCTCGAGCATGTCGATCAGCTTGAGGACTTTCTCGGCACCTTCCAGATCCAGTTCGGCACTGGTGGTCGGCAGCATGACGATTTCGGCGTCATCACCTTTGAACCCGGCCGCTTCCAGCGCGTTACGCACGGAATAGAACCCGGCAAACGAGGTGAACACGTCAATCGAGCCGTCTTCGTTGGTGACCACGTCATCGGCATCGGCTTCCATGGCCGCTTCCATCAGCGCATCTTCATCCACGCCGGCGGCGAAGGAAATCTGCCCCTTGCGCTCGAACAGGTAGGCCACCGAGCCATCGGTACCGAGGTTGCCGCCGCATTTGCTGAATGCGTGGCGAACGGCTGCCGCTGTACGGTTGCGGTTGTCGGTCATGCACTCGACCATTACCGCCACGCCGCCCGGGCCGTAACCTTCGTAGGTCAGTTCGACCATATCATCGGTATCGGCTGCGCCGGCACCGCGGGCCACCGCGCGATCGATGATATCGCGACTCATGTTCGCACCCAGGGCCTTGTCCAGGGCCAGGCGCAAACGTGGGTTGGAACCTGGATCACCACCGCCCTGACGGGCAGCGACGGTCAGCTCACGAATCCACTTGGTGAAAATCTTGCCCTTCTTGGCATCCTGACGTTCTTTGCGGTGCTTGATGTTCGCCCACTTGGAATGACCTGCCATAACTCGCTCCGTATTCTCTTTGAAACATTGCCCGCCGCGCCATGACGCGCCAGCCGGCAAACAAAAATCCCGATCTGTTTTCGACCATTACAGATAGAAAAAAGGCGCATCCGAAGATGCGCCTTCAGGTCAGCCTTACTCAGCCTTAGGCGTTTCGCGCAGACGAATGTGCAGCTCGCGCAGTGCCTTGGCATCCACCACACCCGGTGCTTGCGTCATTACGTCCGCAGCACTCTGGGTTTTCGGGAAGGCGATCACTTCACGGATCGACTGGGCGCCGGTCATCAGCATCACCAGACGGTCCAGACCGAAGGCCAGACCACCGTGTGGCGGCGCGCCGTACTTGAGGGCGTCAAGCAGGAAGCCGAATTTCTCTTCCTGTTCGTCTTCATTGATACCCAGCAGACGGAACACCGACTGTTGCATTTCCTTGCGGTGGATACGGATCGAACCGCCACCCAGCTCGGTGCCGTTCAGAACCATGTCGTAGGCACGGGACAGAGCGCCAGCCGGGTTGGCTTCGAGCTCTTGCGGGGTGCACTTGGGCGCGGTGAACGGGTGGTGCAAGGCGCTGAAGCTGCCGTCGTCGTTTTCTTCGAACATCGGGAAGTCGACAACCCACATTGGCGCCCACTTGCAGGTCAGCAGGTCGAGGTCATGGCCGAGCTTGATGCGCAGCGCGCCCAGGGCTTCGCTGACGATCTTGGCTTTGTCGGCACCGAAGAACACGATGTCGCCATCGACCGCACCGACGCGATCGAGGATCACATTCAGGTTGGCCTCAGGGATGTTCTTCACGATTGGCGATTGCAGGCCTTCAACACCGGCGGCGCGCTCGTTGACCTTGATGTAAGCCAGGCCCTTGGCACCGTAGATGCCGACGAACTTGGTGTAATCGTCGATCTGCTTGCGTGGCATGCTCGCCCCGCCTGGAACGCGCAAGGCGGCGATACGGCATTTAGGGTCGTTGGCCGGGCCGCTGAACACTTTGAAATCAACTTCTTTCAGTTGATCGGCAACGTCCACCAGTTCCAGCGGGTTACGCAGGTCCGGCTTGTCGGAACCATAACGACGCATGGCCTCTTCGAAGGTCATGTGCGGGAATTCGCCGAATTCCAGACCCAGCACTTCCTTGAACAGGTTGCGGATCATTTCTTCGGTCAGGCCCATGATCTCTTTTTCATCGAGGAAGCTGGTCTCGATGTCGATCTGGGTGAATTCCGGCTGGCGGTCGGCACGCAGGTCTTCGTCACGGAAGCACTTGGCGATCTGGTAGTAACGATCGAAGCCGGCGACCATCAGCAGTTGCTTGAACAGCTGCGGCGATTGCGGCAAGGCGAAGAAGCTACCGGCGTGGGTACGGCTCGGTACCAGATAGTCACGCGCACCTTCAGGGGTGGCGCGGGTCAGGATTGGCGTTTCGACGTCCAGGAAGCCGTTCTCGTCAAGGAAACGACGGATGCTGGTGGTCATGCGCGAACGCAGACGCAGCTTCTCGGCCATTTCCGGACGACGCAGGTCGAGGAAGCGATAGCGCAGGCGGGTTTCTTCGCCGACGTCGGAGAACTCGTTCAGCGGGAACGGCGGGGTTTCCGACTCGTTCAACACTTCCAGCTCGTAGCCGAGCACTTCGATCATGCCCGACGCCATGTTGGCGTTGGTGGCACCCGCCGGACGCAGGCGGACCTTGCCGGTGATCTTCACGACGTACTCGCTGCGCACGCGGTCGGCGGCGGCGAAGGTTTCAGCGCGGTCCGGATCGAACACTACCTGCGCCAGACCATCACGATCACGGATATCGAGGAAAATCACCCCACCGTGGTCACGGCGACGGTGGACCCATCCGCAAAGGGTAATTTCCTGGCCGTCCAGGCTTTCGTTCAGTTGGCCGCAATAATGGCTGCGCATCATGGTAGTGGTTTCACTTCTCGTAATTCGAAATTCGGTGGAGATCCTGCAGCAGCCTCGCCTTTGATCAAGACGCCGGGTGATGCAAAAGCTCACGTGTCGTTCAACTCAGGTTCCAGACCTTAGTCAGCTTTATCGCCGCCGGCCAGGTTCTTCTTGGAACCGGTCTTGAAATCGGTTTCGTACCAGCCGCTGCCGCTCAGGCGAAAGCCCGGCATGGACAGCATCTTTTTCAGCTCTGGCGCCTGGCAGGCAGGGCAGTCGACCAGCGGTGCGTCGCTGATCTTTTGAATGGCTTCCAACTGATGACCACAGGAAGCACATTGATAATCGTACATCGGCATGGAGGTTGTCTCGGCGATCAGATTGCTACCGCACACGCAGGGTTTCGCGGCAAAGAGCGGGATTATATCCATTAAATGCTGCCTGTGCAGCCGTAAGACTGCACAGACCGACACTCTGCCGCTTTAACTACGCCGCTAGGCCATTGCCATGCATCGCCCTTCCCTGAGGCTGTGTACAACACAGACAACCCGCACCAGACCGCTGAAGTTCTTCACCCCGCCATGACGCAAGTGAACTTCGCGGTCCACGTGGGACAACAGGGTACTGATGGTGCAACGATTGAGCCGGGCCATTTCCGCCAGAATATCCCAGTAAACCTGCTCAAGGCGCAAACAGGTCGCGAAGCCATTCAAACGTACCGATCGGGACAGGGGCCGGACCAGCCCCATATCGAACTCACGGACAAACGGATCAATCCTTATATCCTCGTCCTTTCTGCCATAAACCATATCGCTGACACTCCTTTGCCATCACTGCATCTTTACAAGAGCAACTGTCTGTCGACCTATAAAAACGCAGGGACAAAGGTATATCCAGATGACTTTATGACCCTCCACGTAGGAGAAGCCGACAACAAGAGAGCGATCATGGAGCACGTCCTACTCCAGGACATTTCCCACACATCGCGGCGCTCACTCCTTCAACAAGCAAGGTATTGGCAGGGTAGGAAGGCAGGTCAGCCGTGGGTTCGTCACTGACCTTGTCGAGCAACGGAAGAGTCCCCGCGCCGCACGAGTTACAGCCTCCTGGCCCATGACCAGTTGCCGGCTCACGTCCTCGGCGGCGGGCACGCCCACTTCTTCCTTTATAGAGCAGAGCCGCGCATAAACAGAGTAGGCACCGGGAGCAGGAAACCCGAGGGCGCGAATGCGCTCGGCAATCGAATCGACCGCCAGGGCGAATGCGCTCGGCAATCGAATCGACCGCCAGGGCCAATTCGTTGTATTGCTCTTCGAACACCAAAGATGACCGGCAAGCTGCGACAAATCGCCCCCCATACACCGCCGGACGCCTTGATTTGAGTAGCTTGCAGCTTTGCTGTTAAATAGGCAGCGTGTCGTCAGTGCCCTTTTTTTCGGGCGTGGCGCATAGGCTGATACCGGGTACGTGTCCAACGCCTCTTATTGTTCTGAAGCGAACCGTGCGCCATCAGCTCTTCCTTGTGAGCTGTCTTAACGTGAGTTAATCAAAATGTTGAAAATCGTCCACCTGCTGATAGGTGCAGCGGCCTTGCTGCTGTCCTTTATCCCGAGCCTGCAATCCGAAGGCTTGCCTTACCTGCAACAACCCGATGCTCTGTACCTGGCCTTTTTTGGCTTGCTCAACCTCACTCTTGCTCCGGTTATCCCTTACTGGAACAAAGGTCCGCGCCATCAACTGCAAAATCTGGTCAGCGCCCTGCTGATTCTCGCCGTGGTCCTGCAAACCCTGACATTGATCGCGCCAATGCCGGAAATCGCCGGTCAACCTGCCGTCCTGTTCAGTCTGGTCGCAGCCCTGATCGCCGTAACCCTGCACCTGGCCATCAGTTTCTACAAATCGTCACCGGCAGCCGCGTCATCCAGCTACGACATGAGCAACCGTGATACCGGCACCGTCAAGTGGTTCAACACCTCCAAAGGCTTCGGCTTTATTTCCCGCGATTCCGGCGACGATATCTTCGTGCACTTCCGGGCCATTCGTGGTGAAGGCCACCGCGTCCTGGTCGAAGGCCAGCGCGTGGAGTTCTCGGTCATGAATCGAGACAAGGGCCTGCAAGCCGAGGACGTGATCGCCGCTCTGCCGCGACGCTGATCCAGGGCTGAAAAAAACCGCGAACAGCCAGGCTGTTCGCGGTTTTTTATTACCCGGGTTTCAGTAATGCGGTGGAGGCGCCTCTTGCTCGAACGAGTCGAACTGCCCGACCATTTCCTCTTGCCGCTTGAGCAGCGCGGCCATCTGCAGTTGCAGGCGCTCGACCACCCGTTGTTGCGCCACCAGTACATCATTCAATGCCTGGATGGTGTCATCCTGAAAAGCCAGGCGGCTTTCCAGATCGGTAACGCGTTCTTCCAGGCTCATGGCTCAAACCTCCAGAAACGTAAAGTCATTGGTCAACACCAGACGCAAACGTTCGCGAATAGCCGCAATTTGCTCGCCAGCGTAGGGCTTGGCCGGGTGTTTGCCCCAAACCGGAGCCGGCCAGGCGGCATCCCCTTGAGTGCGTACGATGACGTGCATGTGTAACTGACTGACCATATTGCCCAGGGTCGCAACGTTCATCTTGTCCGCGTCGAACAAGCTTTTGAGTATTTGCGCCAGAGCGCTGGTTTCCTGCCAAAGCAGCTGCTGGTCTGCGACATCCAACTGAAATATTTCGCTGATAGCCTCACGACGAGGCACCAGGATGAACCAGGGATAGTTCGAGTCATTGGACAGCAGCAGCCGGCACAAGGGGAAATCCCCGATCGGCAATGTGTCTTGTTGAAGTCGTGGATCTAGGGCGAACACTGTGCGCACTCCGGTCGGATCATCATTTTCAGCTTAGCGCCCCTCCCGAAGGATCGCGCACCAAGCGACTGGACGGCAGCATACCTGCGAACGCAGCCGGCTTCACGACGAACCCTGCAAAGGTCTAACCGGAACCCACAACCGCGCCCCGACTTGAAACACTTTTTGCCAGGACGCACCACATCAGAACCATCTTGTGAAAAAAAGTGTGCAAATGACTGAACAATAAGGAAGTGTTCGCTTCACACCCATGGGTATTCTGGGTAAATTCACCACGAGCGTTGAAATTTTTTGCACCAAAATCGCACAGACGGTCTACGCTGGATGCTTCGACATCCGCCGAATACCCACTGGCGGTGTGAACCGGTAACATTTTTGCGTGTCAGGTTTCGACCCGACTGCGCAACATGATGCAAAGTTCGACGTCAAGCCATAACGACGCCCCCTTGATCCCCCCGGTTTCATGAGGTCTTTACGGCATTTGGCGGAGCATCAGAAAAAATTGGCAACAGATTCATGATTTGTGCACGTTTGTTGCATTCACACCCACATCGCCTGCGATGCATCCGCTGGAAGTGGATTCATTGAAGGCAAATAACACAGTGGCAGGGTAGCCCAAGGGAGATTCAGCGTTTCACCAGGGACTCTTTTTGGCACTCAGATTCAGAAAAAAAGTATTGACGTTGTCAACCCGGATGCGTCGGGGTTGTAGATTTGCGACATCTACCAAGCTCTTTGCGACAGGGTCGTAAAGAAGCCGAAAGGATGGATGCGCAAGTATCGCCAACATTGTCGGCGTGATATAAGTTTGCGCCGACACAAAAAGAAAGAGCCGCCCAGATAATAAAACAGGTGGGACGGCAGTACTCTTCTAAAACCAAAGGAGCAAATCACGATGCGCGTGATGAAGTGGAGCATGATCGCACTGGCAGTTGCAGCAGCAGCCAGTACTCAGTTGGCTACGGCCGCACCTTTCGTAAGTGACCAGGCTGAAGCCAAAGGTTTTGTTGAAGACAGCACGCTGAACTTGCTGGTTCGCAACTACTACTTCAACCGTGATAACAAAGATGGCGGCAACGACCAGAAAGACTGGACCCAGGGCATCTGGGGCAACTACAGCTCCGGTTACACCCAGGGCCTGATCGGCGTTGGCGTTGATGCATTCGGTTACCTGGCAATCAAACTGGACGGTAGCGACGGCACCGGCGGCACCGGCAACATGAGCCGTGACGCTGATGGCGAAGTTAACGACAGCCAGGGCAAAGCCGGCGGCGCAGTTAAATTCCGCGTATCGAAAACCGAGCTGAAAGTCGGCGAAATGCAGCCAAGCACTGCTCCAGTGTTCGCTGTGGGCGGTTCCCGTATCCTGCCGCAAACTGCAACCGGTATCCAACTGCAAAGCAGCGAGATCAAAGACCTTGACCTCGAAGCCGGTCACTTCTACTCGGCGAGCAGCCAGGACAAAAACGCCAGTGACGGTGGCCTGTGGGCAACCTACGCTGGTGAAGAAGCCAACAAAATCGATTACTTCGGTGGCAAATACGGCTTCACCGACAACCTGAGCGCATCGCTGTACGGCGCCAAGCTGGAAGACATCTGGAACCAGTACTACGCCAACCTGAACTACACCATTCCATTCACCGACAGTGAGTCGTTGAACCTGGACGGTAACATCTACAACACCAAAGACACTGGTGATGCCAAAGCCGGCGACATCAGCAACACCACGTTCTCCCTGGCTGCTGCTTTCTCGTTCCTGAAAGCACACACCATTACCCTGGGCTTCCAGAAGGTCAACGGCGACACTCCGTTCGACTACATCGGTGTGGGCAAGAACAACCGCGGTGGCGACTCGATCTTCCTCGCCAACTCCATCCAGTACTCTGACTTCAACGCACCAAACGAGAAGTCTGCCCAGGTTCGTTACGACCTGAAAATGGCTGAGTACGGCGTTCCAGGTCTGAGCTTCATGACCCGTTACGTGAAAGGCTGGGACATCGACGGTACCAACACTCCGGCCAACAGCGCTTACGCTGGCCTGTACGGTGCAGATGGCAAGCACAACGAAACCAACTTCGAAGCCAAGTACGTTGTACAGACTGGCCCGGCAAAAGACCTGTCCTTCCGTATTCGTCAGGCATGGCACTTCGCTAACGCCGACCAGGGCGAAGGCGACGTGAAAGAGTTCCGTTTCATCGTCGACTACCCGCTGTCGGTTTTGTAATCGCATCCAGTTAGTTTGCGGTAACAAACAAAAAGGCCCATCTTCGGATGGGCCTTTTTTTATTGCTTGCCTGACCACAAAGTCAGGCAGTGACGACTACCCGTATTACTGCACGGCAGATTCCTGAACCACACGAATAACGCGCTGTGGAAATGGAATATCGATGCCGGCATCTCTGAGGCGATCACGGGATTGCTCATTGAACATGAACAACACATCCCAGTAATCGGCAGTTTTAACCCAAACACGCAGCGATACAGTGATCGAGCTGTCACCCAGGGTCGAAATCACCGCCTGAGGTTCCGGATCAGTCAGCACACGTGGGTCCTTGGCCAGATCCAGCAACACTTGACGGGCCTTTTGCAGGTCCGCTTCGTAATCGACACCCACATCAAATACGACTTTGCGGGTCGGTTGACGGTTCGTGTTGGTAATGATGCCATTGGACAGATTGCCGTTGGGCACAATGATGGTCTTGTTGTCGCCAGTGCGCAGTACCGTGTGGAAAATCTGGATGCTGTCGACGGTGCCTGCAACACCTTGGGCCTCGATCCAGTCACCGATACGAAACGGACGGAACAACAGAATCAGCACGCCACCGGCGAAGTTCGCCAGGCTGCCCTGCAGCGCCAGACCAATGGCCAGGCCCGCGGCACCGATTGCCGCCACGAACGATGTGGTTTCCACACCGATCATCGACGCCACGCTGACGATCAGCAAAACCTTGAGAATGATGTTGGCCAGGCTGCTGATAAAACCCTGCAACGCCAGATCGGCGTTGCGTAGCGCCAACAGGCCTCCGAGTTTTTGCGTGACCTTGTTGATCAGCCACCAGCCAATGGCCAGGGTGAGCACGGCCAGCAGCACACGACTGCTGTACTCCATGATCATCGGGATCCAGGTCTGGGACACCTTGACCAGATTGTCTACTTCGGCATTTAAGTCCATCTGCTTACTCCTGTTTCCGGCTACTGTTTGCGGCTATCCGGCACGCGAAAAATAAAGCGGCAGAAAGATCGAACCGCTACGGGCTCAATCGTTTCTGCCGTTGCTTGGGCCTCCGACGCCAAAAACGCCGAGAGGTTCCCACCCCGAAGGTCAGTCGCGGAAGTTGTTGAACTGCAGCGGCATCCCGAACTCCTTGGCGCGCAGCGCTGCAATGGCCTCCTGCAGATCGTCACGCTTCTTGCCGGTAATGCGCACTTGCTCACCCTGAATGGCGGCCTGGACCTTGAGCTTGGCGTCTTTGACGTGAGCGACGATTTTCTTCGCCATCTCCTTGTCGATGCCTTCCTTGAGGACGGCTTCCTGCTTCATCAGCTTGCCCGAGGCAAAAGCATCCTTGACCTCAAGGCACTGCACATCGATCTTGCGCTTGACCAGCGCCAGCTTGAGGATCTCAATCATCGCCTCAAGCTGGAAATCCGCTTCAGCGGTGAGGTTGACGGTCAGGTCTTTTTCCTTGAACTCGAAGCTGCCCTTGCCTTTCAGGTCATAACGACGATCGAGTTCCTTGACGGCGTTCTCGACCGCGTTGGTGACTTCGTGTTTGTCCAGTTCGGATACCACGTCGAACGACGGCATGTAATCTCTCCAAATATTAAGGCGCGTCGGTGGAACACGCCTGGCTTGCGGTTAAAATCCGCGCTGATTATAACGGGTCTTTCCCATCATTCACTGCGAGCCTCGGATGCGCGCCTTAAACAGAGCAAAAAGCTGATGTCCACTACCTGGCATGTCCTGGGCGCCGGCAGCCTCGGCACGTTATGGGCGACTCGTCTGGCCCGGGCCGCAGCCCCGGTCCGCCTTATACTGCGCGACGCCGCGCGGTTGCGGTCCTATGAGGCGGCCGGCGGGCTGACGCTGGTAGAAAACGGTGAAGCCCGACGCTACGCCGTGCCCGCCGAGACACCCGACAGCAGCGAACCGATCCACCGCCTGCTGGTGGCCTGTAAAGCCTACGATGCGCAAAGCGCGGTGGCCCGTCTGGCTCCACGCCTGGCACCCGGCGCCGAGCTGATCCTGTTGCAAAACGGTCTTGGCAGTCAGGACGCCGTGGCGGCGCAGGTCCCACAGGCGCGCTGTGTTTACGCGTCGAGTACCGAAGGCGCATTTCGCGACGGCGACTGGCGAGTGGTGTTCGCCGGGCACGGCTTTACCTGGTTGGGAGACGTCAGCCATCCAGTGGCGCCCATCTGGCTGGACGATCTGAACGCCGCCGGCATCCCGCACGAGTGGAGCACCGAAATTCTCACGCGACTGTGGAGAAAGCTCGCCCTCAACTGCGCGATCAATCCACTGACAGTGCTTCACGATTGTCGCAATGGCGGTTTGCAAGATCATCACTGTGAGGTCGCCACCCTGTGCGGCGAACTGACAGAGTTGCTTGAGCGTTGCGGCCAGCCGGCCGCGGCAGAGAATCTGCAACAGGAAGTTGAACGGGTGATACAGGCAACCGCCGCCAATTTCTCATCGATGCACCAGGACGTGGCGAGTCAGCGCCGTACCGAGATCAACTACCTGCTGGGCTACGCCTGCAAAGTTGCAACCCGTCACCAGTTGAATCTGCCCCACCTCAATGGGCTTGAAGCAAGGTTGATCGATCATCTGCACCGCCTTGGATTGCCCAGCGACTGAGCAGCGGCTACGCTGGCCACTTGTTCCTTTGCAGCGATCAACCTGATGCCATTGCGCCAGCGCCTCGAAAACCTGCCTGTCGGTCAGAAACTGCTGGCCGCCCTGCTGGTGCTATTGACCACTGTTCTGCTGGTCGCCAACCTGACGTTTATCAGCGCCGCCTACTACATCTCCCAGGCGAGCATGGCGCCCCAGGCCCTGCAGACCATCGGCCGACTGGTTTCCAACCCGAGCCTGGCATCAGAGGCTGTAGAGTCACCGCAAAGCGCCGAACGCCTGCTCAATGAACTCAATAGCTATTCTCCGCTACGCGCGGCAGCGATATACGACGGCAAAGGTGAACGCCTTGCGCAGCTGCAGCACGGCGACAAACTCGAACTGCCGAAACATTCCCGGCACATCGAAGCCTGGCAGACCACCGAGTTTCGCAGCAATCAAGTCATCACCCTGCCCCGCCCCGGCGCCGCGCCCGGCCACCTGTTGCTGGTGGCCAGCAGTGAGCTGCCGATGGCGTTCTACACCGGAACCCTGACCGCCAGCCTCGGCATCCTGATCTTCAGTGTGCTGTTGTGGCTGGTGATTGCCCGCCAGATCAAGCGTCTGATTACCCGGCCGATCCATCAACTCGAAGAGTTGTCCCGACAGGTGACCCGCGAAGAGAACTACGCCCTGCGCGCGTCCCGTGGCAACCACGACGAAATCGGCAGCCTCGCCGAAGCCTTCAACACCATGCTCTCGCGAATCGAGGCAAGGGAGCAGCAGCTCAAACGGGCCCGGGACGACTCACAGCAAGCCTATGACCAGGCCCAGGGGCTCGCCGAGGAAACCCGCCATACCAACCGCAAGCTGGAACTCGAAGTCCAGGTGCGCAGCAAGATCGAGAAGAAGCTCACCGGTTTCCAGAACTACCTCAATAGCATCATCGACTCCATGCCGTCGGCGCTGATTGCCCTCGACGAGCAGCTCTACGTGACCCAATGGAACCAGGAGGCCAGCGCCCTGTCCGGGACCCGCCTGGATGAAGCCTTGAATCAGCCGATCTACCTCGCTTTCGAACCGCTCAAGCCGTTTTTACCCCAGCTCAAGCAAACCGTCGAACAACATACAGTGGCGAAAATCGAACGTGTTACCTGGGTCAAGGACGACGAGCCCCGCCACTACGCCCTGACGTTCTACCCGTTAATGGGCGGCGCCGGGCGTGGCGTGGTCATTCGGATCGACGACATTACCCAGCGCCTGTCGCTGGAAGAAATGATGGTGCAGTCGGAGAAAATGCTATCGGTGGGCGGCCTGGCCGCCGGCATGGCCCACGAAATCAACAACCCCTTGGGGGCGATCCTGCACAACGTACAGAACATCCGTCGCCGCCTGTCACCGGAACTGCCGAAGAATCTCGAAATGGCCGAGCAGGCAGGCATCGATCTGGCGACGGTCAACCAGTATCTGCAAGTGCGCGAAGTGCCACAGTTGCTCGACGGCATCCAGCAGGCCGGGGCCCGGGCGGCAAAGATCGTCACCCACATGCTCAGCTTCAGCCGTCGCAGCACCCGGCAAATGGCCCCCTGTGATCTGCCGGCGCTGATCGACCAGGCCGTTGAAATCGCCGGTAACGACTTCGACCTGGCCATCGGTTTTGACTTCAAGGGCCAGGCAATCATTCGTCAGTTCGATCCCGCGCTGGGCCCGGTGCCCGGCACCGCCAACGAACTGGAGCAAGTGCTGCTCAATCTGCTGAAAAACGCAGCCCAGGCCATCCACCAGCGTGAAGACGACAGTGAGCCGGGGCGGATCATTCTGCGCACACGGCTCAACCCGCCCTGGGCGGAAATCCAGGTCGAGGACAACGGCATCGGCATGACCGAAAACGTACGTAAACGCACCTTCGAGCCTTTCTTCACCACCAAGGAAATCGGCCAGGGCACTGGCCTTGGCCTGTCGGTGTCATACTTCATCATCACCAACAACCACAAGGGCCAGATGGAAGTGCAATCGTCCGTGGGCCAGGGCACTTGTTTCACCTTGCGCCTGCCCTTGGCGAGCGGCACCCCGCTTGTCTCCCAGGAAATCAAACAGCTTTCGAGGTAACCATGGGCTTTCGCCTGTCGAAAATTTACACCCGCACCGGCGACAAAGGCGAGACCGGCCTGGGCGACGGCCGTCGCGTGCCCAAGGACCACCCTCGGATCGAGGCCATTGGCGAAGTCGATTCGCTGAACAGTCAGGTTGGCGTACTGCTTGCCGGGTTGGCGGCGCAACGTGCCGAGTATCCCGGCTTGAATGAAGTGATCGAGGTGCTGGCGCCGTGTCAGCATCGATTGTTCGACCTCGGTGGTGAACTGGCGATGCCGGTGTATCAGGCGCTCAATGGGCTGGAAATCGAACGGCTGGAAGCGGCGATCGATGTGTGGAACGAAGAGTTGGGGCCGCTGGAAAATTTCATTCTGCCAGGAGGCTCTGCGCTGATTGCCCAGGCCCATGTCTGCCGTAGCCTGGCGCGCAGTGCCGAGCGGCGGTGTCAGCAATTGAATGCGATCGAGCCGCTGACCGGGGTTGGCTTGGCGTATATCAATCGGTTGTCGGATCTGTTGTTTGTGGTGGCGCGGTTGATTGCCAAGCGTCAGGGGATTGCGGAGATTCTCTGGCAAGCGGCGGCGAAGCCTGGGGTTTAGGCGATGCCTGTCAGGCCGTCTTCGCGAGCAAGCCCGCTCCCACAGTGGATCGTATTTCTCCAATAAGAACTCGATCTAATGTGGGAGCGGGCTTGCTCGCGAAGAGGCCGGCTGCATGGGCACAGAATCAGCTTTCAGGCCAAAACGCCCGAATCCCCGCCACACCTTGTGCACCTGCTTGCCAAGCCTTCTGTTGCTCCGCCGGGCCAACACCGCCCAACAGAAACACCGGCTTGCTGAAGCCATCGATCAAGCCCGAAGCCCGCTCCCACCCCAACGGCTCAGCCCCCGGATGAGTCAAGGTCGGCTGCACCGGTGACAGCGTCACAAAATCCACCCCCATCTGCTCCGCCAGTGCCAGCTCTTCAGCGTCATGGCATGAAGCCGCCAGCCAGCGCGATGCGGGCAACGGCCGGCCGGCAGCGGCGTACTTGCGCAGCTGAGCAGAAGTAATGTGCCAACCGGCAGCCGGAAAGTCCCCCAGCCATTCGAACGGCCCCTTGATCATCAACTGCGCCTTGCCGGCACACAGGCCCACGGCATCCACCGCCAGGTCGCGATACTTGGGATCGTAGCCGTTCGGTGCCCGCAGCTGAATCAGCTTGATGCCGCTGGCAATGGCTTTCTGGATACCGCGCAACAAGGCCGGGGTTTCCAGATCCTCGGGAGTGATCAGGTACTGTGCCGGTAACCGCGCTGCGGCGACAATTGGCTGATTCGCTGCCGGGAACTCATAGCTCGACAGGTCGCGAGGCGCAACCCAGGCCAGCGGCTGCCCTTCGGCGCCGTGGGGTTCGCCGGTGAACGCCGAGACTTCCCAGACATCAAGCAACACCTGCTTGTCCGGGTAATCATGGCGGACCTTGATCAGCGGACGCGCCGCACCGACCACAATTCCCAGTTCTTCATGGAGCTCACGGGCCAGCGCGGTTTCTACCGATTCATCGGCCTCGACCTTGCCGCCCGGAAACTCCCACAGACCACCTTGGTGCTGAGTATCGGCACGGCGGGCAATCAGGATCTGGCCACTGCTGTCACGGATGACGGCGGCGGCGACGTGTACAGGTTTCACTGTTGCATCTCCTCCAGTCCTGCCTTCTGCCAGGCCTTGAAGGCCGGCCATTGGTAGAGGGTTTCGACATAAGCTTCGTCGGCAGCCGGCAGCGATACCTGATAGGTACGCAGGCGCACGGCGATCGGGGCGAAGAACGCATCGGCCAGGCTCACGCGACCAAACAGGTACGGCCCGGCTTCGGTGGCAACGGCACGGCATTCAGCCCATAACGCCAACATACGCTCGATATCGGCGCTCACTTCAGGCGGCACCGGGTTCAGCGGTGCGTCGTGGCTCAGATCGAACGGCATATGGTTGCGCATGGCGAAAAAGCCGCTGTGCATTTGCGCACAGGCGGATCGGGCCTGAGCACGGGCGACGATGTCGGTCGGCCAGAGTTGTTCGCCAGGAAACTGCTCCGCCAGGTATTCGGCAATCGCCAATGAGTCGGCGATGGTGACGCGAGCCGTTTGCAGCAGCGGTACCTTGCCGGTCGGCGAATGCTTGAGCAAGCGCTCACGGGTGTCGGGTTGGTTCAGCTTGATCAGCTCTTCGGTGTAGGGGGCGCCAGTCAGATCCAGGGCCAGGGCGCCGCGCAGGGACCAGGAGGAAAGCAGTTTGTCGCCGATGATCAGGTGCAGGCTCATGTTCGGGACCTTTTGATGAAAGGAACGATTCAGTCCAGGTAGAGACTGGCCGTCCGCCTTCGCGAGCAAGCCCGCTCCCACAGTAGATTTTCACTGAACACTGTATTTGTGTACGGCTGGGTCCAATGTGGGAGCGGGCTTGCTCGCGAACGGGCCGACTCGGTCTCTAGCCGGATTAAGTACGGTATTCGGCGTTGATCTTCACGTACTCATGGGACAGGTCGGTGGTCCAGATGGTTTCGCTGCAGTCCCCGCGACCCAGCTCGATGCGGATGGTGATCTCTTCCTGCTGCATCACCGCCGCGCCCTGGGCTTCGGTATAGGTCGCAGCACGCGCGCCACGGCTGGCGATGCACACCTCACCGAGGAACACATCGATCTTGCTCACGTCCAGGTCCGGTACGCCGGCACGGCCGACGGCGGCGAGGATACGGCCCCAGTTCGGGTCGGAGGCGAACAACGCAGTCTTGATCAGCGGCGAGTGGGCCACGGTGTAACCAACGTCCAGGCATTCCTGATGATTGCCGCCGCCGTTGACTTCAACGGTGACAAATTTAGTCGCGCCTTCGCCGTCACGAACGATGGCCTGGGCCACGTCCATGCACACTTCGAACACCGCCTGCTTCAACTTGGCGAACAGCTCACCTTCGGCGCGGGTGATTTCCGGCAGCGCCGCCTGACCGGTGGCGATCAGCATGCAGCAGTCGTTGGTCGAGGTGTCGCCATCGATGGTGATGCGGTTGAACGACTTGTTGGCGCCGTCCAGCATCAGGTTTTGCAGCACATCGCGCGAAACTTTGGCGTCGGTGGCGATGTAGCCGAGCATGGTCGCCATGTTCGGACGAATCATCCCGGCGCCTTTGCTGATGCCGGTGACGGTGATGGTCACGCCGTCATGCTGGAACTGGCGGCTGGCCCCCTTGGGCAGGGTATCGGTGGTCATGATGCCGGTGGCGGCAGCTTCCCAGTTATTGATCGACAGGTCGTCGAGGGCGGCCTGCAGCGCGCCTTCGATTTTCTCGACCGGCAGTGGCTCGCCGATCACACCCGTGGAGTACGGCAGCACCAGGCTGGCATCCACACCGGTCAGCTCGGCCAGCTTCGCGCAAGTGCGCTCGGCAGCCGCCAGGCCTGGCTCGCCGGTACCGGCGTTGGCATTGCCGGTGTTGGTCAGCAGATAACGGACAGGGCCTTGCACACGCTGCTTGGCCAGGATCACCGGAGCTGCGCAAAAGGCGTTCAGGGTGAACACGCCGGCAACGGTCGAGCCTTCGGCACAGCGCATGACCACAACATCCTTGCGTCCCGGACGCTTGATGCCGGCCGAGGCAATACCGAGTTCAAAACCGGCAACCGGGTGCAACGTTGGCAAAGGACCAAGACCAACAGCCATGAATGCGCTCCTCAATGAGTAAAGTCAGCACCGCTTCAGGAAAACGGTGATTGAAATGGTAAAACGCCGCGACGGCATAAGCCGGTCGCGGCGCGGGTATTTCAGCGATTGAAACGGGTTTACTGGATCTGCCCGTGGCAATGCTTGTATTTCTTGCCCGAACCGCAGTAGCACAATTCGTTACGGCCCAGCTTCTGCTCGTTGCGTACCGGTGCGGCGGCGAGGGCCACATCGACCTCTTCGCCCAACACTTCCGGCTGCTCCAGGCCTGGAGCTTCTTCATGCAGGAACTGCATGCGTGCCGCCAGTGCTTCGGCCTCCTGACGCAGGCGCGCCTCTTCTTCGACCGGATCTTCGCGACGAACCTGCACGTGCGACAGCACACGAATCGAGTCGCGCTTGATCGAATCCAGCAGCTCGGAGAACAGCGTGAACGACTCGCGCTTGTATTCCTGCTTCGGGTTCTTCTGGGCATAACCACGCAGGTGGATGCCGTGACGCAGGTGGTCCATGGTCGACAGGTGGTCTTTCCACAGGTCGTCCAGTACGCGCAGAACGATTTGCTTCTCGAAGGTGCGCAGCGCCTCGGCGCCCGCCTGGTCTTCTTTCTCGTTGTACGCAGCGATCAGTTCCTGCATCAGCTTCTCGCGCAGGGTTTCTTCGTACAGGTGATCGTCTTCGTCAAGCCACTGCTGGATCGGCAATGCCACGCCGAAATCGCTCTGCAATGCAGCTTCCAGACCGGCCACGTCCCACTGCTCAGGCAGCGATTGCGGCGGAATGTGTGCGCTGACGGTAGCGTTGAGCACGTCTTGACGGAAGTCGGCGATGGTTTCACCGATGTTGTCCGCGGCCAGCAACGTGTTACGCATGTGATAGATCACTTTACGCTGTTCGTTGTTGACGTCGTCGAACTCGAGCAGTTGCTTACGAATGTCGAAGTTGCGGCCTTCAACCTTGCGCTGGGCCTTTTCGATGGCGTTGGTCACCATGCGGTGCTCGATCGCCTCGCCTGGCTGCATGCCCAGGGCCTTCATGAAGTTCTTCACCCGGTCAGAGGCGAAGATGCGCATCAGGCTGTCTTCCAGCGACAGGTAGAAGCGGCTGGAACCGGCGTCACCCTGACGGCCGGCACGACCACGCAGCTGGTTGTCGATACGACGCGATTCGTGACGCTCGGAGGCGATCACCTGCAAACCACCCGACTCGAGCACTTGCTGGTGACGCTTCTGCCAGTCGGCCTTGATCTGGGCGATCTGCTCAGGGGTCGGGTCTTCGAGGGAGGCAACCTCCACTTCCCAGTTGCCGCCCAACAGGATGTCAGTACCACGACCGGCCATGTTGGTGGCGATGGTCAGTGCACCCGGGCGACCGGCCTGGGCGATGATCTCGGCTTCCTTTTCGTGGAACTTGGCGTTCAGAACCTTGTGTTCGATGCCTTCCTTCACGAGCAGGCTGGACATGTGCTCGGAGGTTTCGATGGTCGCAGTACCCACCAGCACCGGACGACCGGCCGCCATGCTTTCCTTGATGTCGGCGACGATTGCCGCGTATTTCTCTTCGGCGGTCAGGAACACCAGGTCGTTGTAGTCCTTACGGGCCAACGGCTTGTTCGGCGGAATGACCATGACCTGCAGGCCGTAGATCTGATGGAACTCGAACGCTTCGGTGTCTGCGGTACCGGTCATGCCGGACAGCTTGTTGTACAGACGGAAGTAGTTCTGGAAGGTGGTCGACGCCAGGGTCTGGCTTTCGGCCTGGATGTTCAGGTTTTCCTTGGCTTCGATGGCCTGGTGCAGGCCTTCGGACAAGCGACGGCCCGGCATGGTGCGACCGGTGTGCTCGTCGACCAGGACAACCTGACCATCCTGCACGATGTATTCGACGTTGCGGTGGAACAGTTTGTGCGCGCGCAGACCGGCATAAACGTGTGTCAACAGACTCAGGTTATGCGCCGAGTACAGGCTTTCGCCTTCAGCCAACAGGCCGATGCTGGTCAATGTTTCTTCGACGTACTGGTGACCGGCTTCGTTGAGTTCGACCTGACGGCTCTTCTCGTCGATGGTGTAGTGACCGGCCTGGGTCACTTCGCCTTCCACCTCTTCGACGTGCAGCTTGAGCTGCGGAATAAGCTTGTTGACCTCGATGTACAGCTTGGAACTGTCCTCTGCCTGACCGGAAATGATCAGCGGGGTACGGGCTTCGTCGATGAGGATGGAGTCGACTTCGTCGATCACGGCAAAATTGAGTTCGCGCTGGAATTTTTCTTCCATGCTGAACGCCATGTTGTCGCGCAGGTAATCGAATCCGAATTCGTTGTTGGTGCCGTAGGTGATGTCGGCAGCGTAGGCAGCACGCTTCTCTTCCGGCGGCTGGAACGGCGTGACCACGCCGACCGTCAGGCCGAGGAATTCGTAGAGCGGGCGCATCCAGTTGGCGTCACGACGGGCCAGGTAGTCGTTCACCGTCACAACGTGCACGCCCTTGCCGGACAGCGCGTTGAGGTAAACGCCCAGCGTTGCCACCAGGGTCTTGCCTTCACCGGTACGCATTTCCGCGATCATGCCTTCATGCAAGGTCATGCCGCCGATCAGCTGGACATCGAAGTGGCGCATGCCCATGACGCGCTTGCCGGCTTCGCGGGCGACCGCAAAGGCTTCTGGCAGCAGCTTGTCGAGGGTTTCCCCTTTGGCGAAGCGGGCCTTGAACTCATCTGTCTTGGCACGCAATTGATCGTCCGAAAGGGCCACCATTTGCTCTTCGAAGGCATTGACGAATTGCACCGTCTTGAGCATGCGTTTGACTTCACGCTCGTTCTTGCTTCCAAAAAGTTTCTTTAACAAAGGCGCAAACATATCGGCAGGATCTTCCACACTAAAGGGATGGAGGGCGGCCCCGTGAGTCGCCCGTGCAGCCCTCATGGCCGCATGCGAACGAGCATTCTACCCGGAAACGGTGGTGAGGAAAGTGGCGTTATTCCACGATGCTGGCACAGCGCTGTGACGGGGCTCACTTAAAATAGGGGCGTTTTGCTGAACTTCAACCCACTCATGGCAGAAGTTACTTGTTGATTTAATGGGTAAAGCGCGCGCAAAGCAATGGGGCAGGTGCATTCCCTGCTTTCTGCTACCATGGCGCCTCTGTTACTTCAGGTGTCTGATCATGGCATTTCGCCCTCTTACGGCCAGAGCACCCGCCGTTCTGCTTCGCGAAGCCAAGCCGCTCAAAGCCATTCTCGGTCACGCACAACGCCTGGGGCATTTACAACGCCTGCTGGAAAGCCAGTTGCAGCCTGCTGCCCGTGAGCATTGTCATGTCGCGTCCTGGCGCGAAGGCAGTTTGTTGCTGATTGTCACCGACGGTCATTGGGCCACCCGCCTGCGTTACCAGCAAAAACGCCTGCAACGGCAACTGCAGATGTTCGACGAGTTCGCCAATCTGACGCGCATCCTGTTCAAGGTGCAGCCGCCTACCGTTCAGCGAGGCGCGACCGGGCATACGATGGATTTGTCCGTTGATGCGGCCGCGACCATTCAGGCCACGGCCGATGGTATCAGTGACCCCAATCTGCGGGCGGCGCTGGAGCGTTTGGCGGCGCATGCCAGACCCAGGACCTGATACAAATCCAATGTGGGAGCGGGCTTGCTCGCGAAGGCAGTGGGTCAGCCGACATCAATGTTGAATGACACACCGCCTTCGCGAACAAGCCCGCTCCCACAGTTAGATTGTTTCCACTCGCTACCTGCGTTTTTTGCTGCCTAGCAACGACCCCATCAAGCCGCGCACCAACTGTCGGCCAAGCGAATTGGCCGCCTGTTGCATCGCCGATTTCAGCGCCTTCCCTGCCGCCGTACCGAGAAACTCCCCGGCCTGTTCGGTGAAGCTCGGCTCTGCAGCCGCCGGTTTTTCGGGCGCGGCTTGGGCCTCAGGCGCCAGCCCCTTGCGCCCGATCAGCACTTCATAGGCTGACTCGCGATCGATCGGCTTGTCATAACGCCCCTGCAATGGCGAACCGGCGATCAGCGCGGTGCGTTCTGCGGCGCTCAGCGGCCCGATGCGCGATTGCGGCGGTGCCACCAGCACCTGCTGGACCATTGCCGGTGTGCCTTTTTCCTGCAGAGTGCCGACCAGGGCTTCACCAATCCCCATCTCGGTGAGGACCGACAGGCTGTCGAACGCCGGGTTCGGCCGGAAACCTTCAGCCACCGCGCGCAGGGATTTCTGTTCCTTGGCGGTGAACGCGCGCAACCCGTGCTGGATACGCAAGCCCAACTGCGCCAGCACATCATCCGGCAAGTCACCCGGGGACTGGGTCACGAAATACACGCCCACACCTTTGGAACGAATCAAGCGCACGACCTGTTCCAGGCGATCACGCAACGCCTGGGGCGTGCCGTTGAACAGCAGGTGCGCTTCGTCGAAAAACAGCGCCAGCAACGGTTTGTCGGCATCACCGCGCTCCGGCAGTTGCTCGAACAGTTCGGCCAGCAGCCACAACAGAAAGGTCGCGTAGACCTTTGGTGCCTCGTGCACCAGGCGACTGGCATCCAACAGGTGAATTCGCCCGCGACCGTCGGCGGTTGGCTGCAGAATGTCTTCGAGCTGCAACGCCGGTTCGCCAAACAAGGCTTCGGCGCCCTGTTGCTCCAGGGTCGCCAGGCGCCGCAGCAGCGCCTGGCTGGAGCCTGTTGTCATCAGCGCGGCGTCGTCACCTAGCAACAGCGGGTTGTCGCGCAGGTGATTGAGCAACGCCTTCAGATCCTTGAGATCCAGCAGCAACAAGCCTTCGCGGTCGGCGACTTTGAATGCGGCATACAACGCCGACTGCTGACTGTCCGTCAGCTCCAGCAGACTTCCCAGCAGTAGCGGCCCCATTTCACTCAGGGTGGTGCGCAATGGATGACCTGACTGACCGTGAACATCCCATAAGGTCACCGGGTATGCCTGAGGCTTGTGGTTCAGCCATGGCATCCCGGCGATGCGCTCGGCAATTTTGCCCTGGGGGGTGCCGGCAGCGCCCAGACCGCAAAGGTCACCCTTGATGTCGGCGGCGAACACCGCCACTCCGGCATCGCTGAAGGCTTCGGCCAAGCGTTGCAACGTGACGGTTTTGCCCGTGCCGGTGGCACCCGCAATCAAACCGTGGCGGTTCGCCAGGCGCATTGCCTGGGCAATCGGCTGACCGGCGAGGTCGGCACCGATAACGAGTTGCAATGAATCAGGCATTTGGTCACCCATGGTTAATCTTTAATCCTGCACGGCCGATAGAGGTAACGACAGACCAGTCTGAAAATCGAGTAGGACATTTCCCCTAAGGAAAGACGGAAATATCAGCTTGTTTCAACACTGCCCAATCCGCGCGCTTTTATAAAAAGCACGCACTGGACATTAAGACCTTAGCGGAACCTCAAGCCATGAACAAAAATCTGCGCTTCAGCCATAAGATCCTGCTAGCTGCGGCTCTTATCGTGATTGCCGCCTTCGCCTCATTTACGCTGTACAACGACTATTTGCAGCGCAATGCCATTCGCCAGGACCTGGATAATTATCTCAACGAGATGGGCGATGTGACCGCCAACAATATCCAGACCTGGTTGACCGGCCGCATTCTGCTGATCGACAACCTCTCGCAAAATATTGCGATCAATCCAGAGCAGGCCAACGTATCGGCGCTGCTGGAACAGAAAGCCCTGACGTCGACGTTCATGGCGACCTATCTGGGTGACGCCACCGGGCACTTCACCATTCGTCCGGATGCGAAGATGCCTGATGGCTTCGATCCGCGGGTTCGCCCCTGGTACAAAGGTGCAGAAAGCAGCAGCACGCCTACCCTGACCGAACCCTACATCGACGCGGCGACCGGGCAGCTGATCATTTCCATGGCCACGGCCTCGAGGAAAGCCGGACAAAGTGTCGGAGTGGTGGGCGGTGACCTGAGCTTGCAAACCTTGATCGACACCCTCAGCGCCCGTGACTTCGACGGCATGGGTTATGCGTTTCTGGTCAGTGCCGACGGCAAGATCCTGGTTCACCCGGACAAAGCGCTGGTCATGAAATCCCTGAGCGAGGCCTATCCGAAAGATACCCCGCGCATCGGCAGCGGCTTTGCCGAGGTAGAGGTCGACGGCAAGACACGCATTGTCTCCTTCACCCCGATCAAAGGTCTGCCTTCGGTCAACTGGTACATCGGTCTGTCGGTCGACAAGGAAAAAGCCTTCTCGATGCTCAGCGAATTCCGTACTTCGGCGGTCGTTGCCACCGTTATCGCAGTGGCCATCATCATTGCCCTGCTGGGCATGTTGATCCGCATCCTGATCCAGCCGCTGCACGTGATGACCCGCGCCATGGCCGACATTGCCGACGGCGAAGGCGACCTGACCAAACGCCTGACCATCGAGAACAACGATGAATTCGGCAGCCTTGCTACCGCATTCAACCGTTTCGTGGAGCGTATCCACACCTCGATCCGCGAAGTGTCCTCGGCGACCGGGCAAGTGAACGAAGTGGCGTTGCGCGTAGTGGCCGCTTCCAACTCGTCGATGTTCAACTCCGACCAGCAAGCCTCGCGCACCAGCAGCGTGGCGGCAGCGATCAACCAGCTCGGCGCCGCCACCCAGGAAATCGCGCGCAACGCCGCGCAGGCATCGACACAGGCCAGCGACGCCCGCAGCCTGGCTGAAGACGGCCAGCAAGTCGTGGACCGCAGCATTGTCGCGATGAATCAGCTGTCGAGCATGCTCAGTGCCTCAAGTACCAACATCGAGTCGCTGAACAACAAAACCGTGAACATCGGGCAAATCCTCGAAGTCATCACCAGCATTTCCCAGCAAACCAACCTGCTGGCACTCAACGCCGCGATCGAAGCCGCCCGTGCCGGTGAGGCGGGTCGTGGTTTCGCCGTGGTGGCGGACGAAGTTCGCAACCTCGCGCACCGTACCCAGGAATCGGCGCAACAGGTGCAGACCATGATCGAGGAGCTGCAAGTCGGCGCCCGGGAATCGGTCAGCACCATGAGCGACAGCCAGCGCCACAGTCAGGACAGCGTGGAAATCGCCAACCTGGCGGGCGAGCGCCTCAACAGCGTGACACTGCGCATCGGTGAAATCGACGGCATGAACCAATCGGTGGCCACTGCGACCGAGGAGCAGACGGCGGTGGTCGAGTCGATCAACGTCGATATCACCGAGATCAATACGCTGAACCAGGAAGGTGTGGAAAACCTGCAGTCGACGTTGCGGGCGTGCTCGGATCTGGAGCAGCAGGCGGCGCGGTTGAAGCAGTTGGTGGGCAGTTTCCGGATTTAAGGCGCTCTTGCGGGCCTCTTCGCGGGCAAGCCCGCTCCCACAGGGATCCTCATCGGGCACAGGTTTTGTGTACGACGCAGATAATCTGCGGGAGCGGGCTTGCTCGCGAAGAGGCCATCAAGAACTCTATATACAGCCCGGCTGCCCCCCACCCGCAAAACCCCAACCGAACATCTATTCTTCATAAAGGTCAACCAAGGGAGTACCAGGACCGGACCGGAGGGATGTTCACCGTGCATATCGCTGACATAACCATGTTCTACGCCCCTGCCAGTGGGGGCGTGCGAACTTATCTGGATGCCAAGCACCGTCGCCTGGGCATCAGGCCAGGCATTCGCCACAGCTTGCTGATTCCCGGATCATCCTTGAGTGAACAGGATGGCATCTACAAGGTTCCGGCCCCCGCCCTGCCCTTCGGCAAAGGCTATCGCTTCCCTCTTCGCCTCGCGCCCTGGCGCAATGTCTTGCACGATTTGCAACCTGACCTGATCGAAGTCGGCGACCCCTACCTCACCGCCTGGGCGGCGCTTGATGCGCGTCGGCAACTTGATGTCCCGGTCATCGGTTTTTATCACTCAGACCTGCCGCTGCTGGTGAGCAATCGCATGGGCAACTGGGTGACGACCAACGTCGAAGCCTATGTCAGCAAGCTCTATGGCAACTTTGACCGGGTATTGGCGCCAAGCCGGATCATGGCCGACAAGCTGGTCGGGCTGGGGGTGAAGAACGTTTTCGTGCAACCGCTGGGGGTCGACCTGCAAACCTTCCATCCCAGTGCCAGGGATCCGGAACTGCGGGCCGAACTGGGCATTGATGAAAATACTCATTTGCTGATCTTCGCGGGGCGTGGCTCGAAGGAAAAAAACCTGCCGGTGCTGCTGGACTGCATGAAACGCCTGGGCCGGCGCTATCACCTGCTGCTGGTCGGTTCGTCGATGCCCGCCGCGGTGCCGGGTAATGTCACGGTAATCGATGGGTTTCGTCCAGCCGCCCAGGTCGCGCGGCTGATGGCCAGTGCCGATGCGCTGTTGCATGCCGGAGATCAGGAAACCTTTGGCTTGGTGATCCTCGAAGCCATGGCCAGCGGCATTCCGGTGGTAGCGGTGGCGGCCGGTGCCTTTCAGGAGATTGTCACCGAAGAATGCGGCCTGCTCTGCGCGCCCAACGATCCCGCAGCAATGGCCAATGCAGTGCGTGAATTATTCAATGGCGCCAGCGCGGTACTGGGTCGACAGGCTCGCAGCCATGTCGAACGGCATTACGCCTGGGACGCGGTGGTCGATAGTCTGTTGGGGCACTACCACGCCGTACTGGGCAGTCACTGGCCGCTGACGGCTAATGGTTGAGCCCATGAACAATCGCGGCCTGTTACTTGTGCTGCATGACGTCGCGCCGCCGACCTGGAGTGATTACCAGCCGTTCGTCGAAGCCGTCGATGCCTTGGGCGACATACCGATGACCTGGCTGGTGGTACCGGACTTCCACCGTCACAGCGATCTGGACACCCATCCGCAAATGCGCCGCCTGCTCGGCACACGGATCGCGCGGGGCGACGAGTTGGCCCTGCATGGCTATTTCCATTGTGATGACGGTCCAAGGGCAAGCAATCCCCGCGACTGGTTCATGCGCCGGATCTACACCCACGAAGGCGAGTTTTACAGCTTGTCCCGGGAAGCAGCCCTCAGCCGACTCCACGCCGGTGTCGAACTGTTCCAACGCTACGACTGGCCGCTACAGGGTTTCGTCGCGCCTGCCTGGCTGATGAGCGAAGGCACCCGGGACGCGCTGCGCCAGCTCCCGTTGAGTTACACCAGCGATGCGCAGCATTTATATCGCCTGCCAGAATTCACGGCGATTGATGCCCCGGGGCTGGTGTGGAGTGCCCGCAGTGCCTGGCGGCGGGGAATATCGAAGATTGTCAGCGATCGCCGTGAGCAGCGCTGGCAGGATGCCCCCGTAATTCGCCTTGGTCTGCACCCGGTGGACATGCGACATGAGTTCTCCCGCACATACTGGCTGCAAACTCTCCAGCGCCTGCTCGAGGACGGACGTGTGCCATTGACCAAGGCGCAGTGGTTGGCGCAGCACAGCCACTGTTTTGGCCGCGCCGCATGAGTCGGGTGATTGTGCTGGTTGTCGGCCTGCTCGCTGCGGTGCTGATTCCGTTGTTGCTGGGCGGTAACGAGACGTGGTCGAGACTGCAGGGCTTCCCGCTGAACTGGCTGCTGATCATGTTCGCCATGATCCTGCTGTGCTGGATTATCAATACTCTGCGTTTGCGCCTGTTGCTCGCCGACCAGCGCGACAAGCTGGGTCCATTGAAAAGCCTTGGCGTGGTGATGGCTGCCGAATTCGCCTACTGCGCCACTCCTGGCGGCAGCGGCGGACCGCTGACCATCATGGGCTTGCTCGCCCGTCACGGCGTGCGCCCGGCCAGGAGCAGCGCAGTGTTTGCCATGGACCAGCTCAGTGACCTGTTGTTTTTCCTCTGCGCACTGAGCGGCATCCTGATTTACGCACTGTTCCAGCACCTCAGCGAACGCATGGAGTGGTTGCTGATGGTGAGCGCCATTTCTATGTTCGGCGGGTTGTTCAGTTGCGTGATGCTGGCCCGCTATCATCGGCTGCTGATTCGTCATAGCGGTCGTTTGCTGGCGCGCCTGAAGGTTAAAAGCAGCACCCGAATGCGCTGGGCACGAAAGCTCCTGCATTTTCTGGCGGCTTTTACCGACACCCTCAGGTTACCTTTTCAGACGTTGATCATGGTGTTCGCCCTGACCTGCCTGCACTGGGGGTTGCGCTACAGCGTGCTGTACCTGGCGCTACGGGGCCTGGGAGCGGATTTGCAGTGGGCCTGGAGTTTTCTGATCCAGATGCTTTCGCTGAGCGCGGGGCAATTCAGCCTGTTGCCCGGTGGTGCCGGGGCGGCGGAATTGACCTCGGCGGCGTTGCTGGCGCCCATGGTGGGGAAATCGACAGCGGCTGCGGCGATTCTGATTTGGCGCGCGGTGACGTATTACTTTTACTTGCTGGTGGGTGGCCCGGTATTTTTGCTGATGGTCGGGCGGCCATTGCTGAAGAAGTTCATGAGGTTCAAGGAGGCGTAAGTTTGTCCTCAGACTCTTGTTGCAGTTGCTCCCACAACTGGGCAGCCCCAGGAAAATCGGTTCCGTCTTCAGCACTCAGATCATCAGGGTCGTAGCGACTCAAACAGCCTTCGCCCAATGTGGCTGGTGCTTTGGAAGTGGCTTTGTCCAACGGATCAGCCATGTTCATGTCCTCAGTGCAGAAACGGCGAAGGGCCTGAAGCGATTGAACGCCCAGGCCCTTCGAATTTCAACCCTGTCGTTGGGCTGTCAGAACACCACGGTCTTGTTGCCGTGCACCAGCACCCGGTCTTCCAGGTGATAACGCAGGCCCCGGGCCAGAACCATCTTCTCGACGTCACGACCGAAACGCACCATGTCTTCGATGCTGTCGCCGTGATTGACGCGTACCACGTCCTGCTCGATGATCGGACCGGCGTCCAGCTCTTCGGTCACATAGTGGCAGGTAGCACCGATCAGTTTCACACCACGCATGGAAGCCTGATGGTAGGGCTTGGCGCCAACGAATGATGGCAGGAAGCTGTGGTGGATGTTGATGACCTTGTGCGCATACTCGCTGCACAAGTCCGGCGGCAGGATCTGCATGTAGCGGGCCAGCACCACCACTTCGGCATCGTGCTGTTTGACCAGGCGCGATACTTCAGCGAACGCCGGTTGCTTGTCCTGTGGATTGACCGGAACGTGGTAATACGCAATACCGTGCCACTCCACCATGCTGCGCAGGTCATCATGGTTGGAAATCACGCAGGAAATTTCGCAGTCCAGTTCATCGCTATGCCAGCGGTGCAGCAAATCGGCCAGGCAGTGCGACTCGCGACTGGCCATCAGTACGACACGTTTCTTTTGTTCGGTATCGGTGATGCGCCAGTCCATCGAAAATTCTTCGGCGATCGGGGCAAAAGCTTCGCGCAACGCTTCAATACCGAATGGCAGAGAGTCGGCACGAATTTCGTGACGCATAAAGAACCAGCCACTGAGATTGTCCGAGTGATGGCTCGCTTCGGTGATCCAGCCATTATGTGACGCCAGAAAGTTACTGACTTTGGCAACGATGCCGACGCGGTCCGGGCAAGAAATCACCAGGCGAAAAGTGCGCATGAGGGGGAAACTCCAGAACTTCGCAAAGGCCGCCATTCTAGCGATTACGCAGCAAAACTGCAGTATTGATGATGCCCAGGCTGGGCAGAACGCACGCAAGCTCGGGTGATCGGCTTCGCGCCTGCCCGCGCGGATGCTCTTGATTGTCCATTGCGGTTGTTGTTTGTAAACATTCGTAAAGGATCGGGGCACACTTTTAAAATGCTCAGGCAATGCGCTCGCTTGCACTGCAACTAAAATAAATAAAACCGGGGTTAATTGTTTACTTGATGAAACACCCTGACTATTATTGCCGCACTGTCACCTGCCATCCAGCGTCCTACATAAGGTAGTCACCATGTCCTTGATCAACGAATATCGCGCCACCGAAGAAGCTATCAAAGAGCTGCAAGCCCGTTTGAAGAACCTGTCCCAAGACGACAAACTGCAAACCGAGCTGGAATTCGAAGGCAAACTGCGCACCCTGATGGGTGAATACTCCAAGTCCCTGCGCGACATCATCGCGCTGCTGGATCCAGAGTCCAAAACCAAAGCACCACGCGGCGGCGCAGTAAAAACTACTGGCACCAAGCGTGCTCGCAAAGTTAAACAATACAAAAACCCGCACAATGGCGAAGTCATCGAGACCAAAGGTGGCAACCACAAAACTCTGAAAGAGTGGAAAGCCAAGTGGGGCGGTGATGTGGTTGAAGGCTGGGCTACCCTGCTGGGCTAAGCCGCAAAGCTTGTCGCAGACGGATCCGTGACGATAAAAGAACGCCAGCAAATGCTGGCGTTTTTTTATGCGCGAAATCCAACCTGCGGCTATTCGATCTCAAAGATTCAAACGTTGGCGCAATTGCTGGACATACCCCTGCCACTCGCTCAGTACCTCTCGCTGAGGCGCAGTAGCAGTAAGGTTCAACTGGCTTTGGGCCGCGAGAAAACTTTCCAGGGTATTTGGCGCTCCCCATTCAGGATCCGACAGACGCTTCTGACAGAATATTCTCCAGCGCTCCAGTTCTTCGCTACTCAACAAGTCTGGAAAGTTACGTGCGCGATATCGAAACAATAATTCAGGCAAACGTTCATCATCGAACGGCCACTGATCCTGACCTAATTGTGCCGGATCCACGGTTCTGACTTGTTCACATAAACGCCGATCCCGATCGCCAATAAAACCGTCATATAACTGTTGCTCGGGGTCCTGGTTTTGAGAAAAATCCTCCCGCGCATAAATCGCCGAAACTTTATCCTGCCAAACTTTCTGCGCGTCGTTTAGCCGCAGCACACGCTGTTGATACAAAGCCATATCCAGCCCGAGACGATGCTGATCCTCAGGGCGAAGCACCGCCAATGGCGCCACCACCGGGCATTTGTTGATGTGGATAAGTTTCAGCGGTACCGGCAATTCGTCTTCCGCCAGATCTTCACGGCGGGTGTAAAGGCGCTGGCGCAAGGTTTCGGCATCAAGATCGAACAGGCCCTGGGGGTCCAGGTGCAAGTCACAGACTATCAAGGCATTCTTGTTGCGCGGGTGCCAAGCCAGCGGCAGCACCACGCCGACGTAATGACGTGCCGCAGAGAAGCGCCCGGAAATATGCACCAACGGCTGCAGCAGGCGAATCTGCTCCATCACCTTGTGCTTGCTGCGCAGCTGGAACAACCAGTCGTATAGTTTTGGCTGTTTTTCCCGGATCAGCCGAGCCAGGGCGATTGTGGCGCGAACGTCAGACAGCGCTTCGTGGGCATTGCCATGGTCAATACCGTTGGCAGCAGTCAAACGTTCGAGCTTGAGCGTTACCCGCCCTTCTTCATCCGTCGGCCAATGGATGCCATCAGGGCGCAAGCCATAGGCTGCGCGCACTACATCGATCAGGTCCCAGCGGCTATTGCCGCCCTGCCATTCGCGCGCATAGGGATCAAAAAAGTTTCGGTACAAGCTATAGCGAGTCATCTCGTCGTCGAAACGCAAGGTGTTGTACCCTGCGCCACAGGTGCCCGGTGCAGCCAGTTGGGCATGTACCCGGGTCATGAAATCCGCTTCGCTCAAACCGTGTTCGGCCAGTATTGCCGGGGTAATCCCGGTAATCGCGCAGGCCGCTGGATGCGGCAGGATGTCGTCACTGGGTCGACAGTAAAGATTGACCGGTTCGTCTACCTCATTTAAATCAAAATCCGTGCGCAACCCGGCCATTTGCAAAGGTCGGTCGCAACGGGGATTGATGCCAGTGGTTTCGTAGTCGTACCAGAAGATGGAGGTCACGGGCGCTTCCTGAACTGAAGATCGGCAAAGTCTAGGCGTTCACATCCCGCCCCGGCCAGCAATCTTGTCATTGGAGCACCTTGTACGCACTCTCATGCAATACATAGTTATGTCGTGTTCCCCGGCGAGGCTGCCAGCATCGAACAGGGATATCCCGACCAGGTCCTGTCATGGCGTGCCAATACGCAGGCGCTGCGCTCACAGTGCCTTCAGACAGACGCCGGTAACGGTTGAAAGCTGAAGTATTGCCTCAGCGCCTCGACCAGTTGCCCATACTCCGGCGGCGCCTGTTGAACGCTGAATCCGGCGTCGTAGTGCTGAGGGGTTGCGTCTTCATGACACCACAGGCAGCGCGCCCGCAGATCGATGACTGGCGTGCAGTCCTTGCTGGCAGGAAGCTTGAGGCGCAAATCGAAATCGGCGCCGATCATCATCGGCAATTGGCTGATCAGCATCAGCCCGTCTTTGGAAACGTTGCCCAGGAAACCTATGGGTTTGCCAGTGACGCTGTTGAACACTTTGAGATAATACGGCAGCTGATGCCGCTCAATCCGGCGATGGGTGAACATGTGAGATTCGCCATGCAAGGCTCTTAAGCAGAGCCGCACTACTGCTTCGGAACGGGTCTGGATTTATCGATGCCCGCTCTCCCCGTTCCCGATGCATCAGTCATTACGATGCTGTGGATTACTTGTGCCGGTCACAGGTGATGCCCGGTCTGGAGCCCGGGCTCTCAAACCGGTTTCTTCGACTATAGCTCACCAGCGCCGGGGAGCCAGCCATTGGCTGCTCACCACCATCAGAACTGCGTCGGACGTACCGCGGCGGCACTGCGCAGCGGGTAGTGGCCCAGGCTCTGCAAGGTTTCCAGGCGGGCACGGGCGCGGTAGGCGTATTCGCTTTGTGGATAAGTAGCGATGATGAATTGATAGGTCTGTGCCGCATCGATGAACATCATCGTTCGCTCCAGGCACAGGCCGCGCAACATCGATACCTCCGGCCACACATAAGGCCGCGCCCGGCTGGCCCGCTCGACCTTGGACAGCTCCCGCGTCACCTGCTCGCAATTGCCCCGGTCATAGGCGCTGTAGGCATTATTGAGATGATGGTTCATCGACCAACGGGTGCAGCCCGTCACACTGAGGGCAAGGGCAGCAATGAGCATGAATCGCATGGGGGATCTCCTGTCTTGAACGCTGTATCGACCTGCGCACGGAAATCTTCAGGCTGAGACGAGCAAAGTTGCCGGGGTCAATAAAGAAGGCAATCAGCAGGTTCTACTCAAAAACCAGGTTCTTCCAAAAAACCAGGTGCCTCAAAAAAAGTAGTGCAAACGAACAATGACTACACCTCGAGAGCATAGTAGCCTCACTCAGCGCTTGAACTCAGGAGTCTTTGCATGTCCGTCCGTCGTACCAAAATCGTCGCCACCCTTGGCCCGGCCAGTAACTCGCCGGAAGTTCTCGAACAGCTGATTCTGGCTGGCCTGGACGTCGCCCGCCTGAACTTCTCCCACGGCACCCCCGACGAGCATAAGGCTCGCGCGAAGCTGGTCCGTGACCTCGCTGCCAAGCACGGTCGCTTCGTCGCCCTGCTAGGTGACCTGCAAGGCCCGAAAATCCGTATCGCCAAATTCGCCAACAAGAAGATCGAGCTGAAGATCGGTGATCAATTCACCTTCTCCACCAGCCATCCGCTGACCGAAGGCAACCAGCAAGTGGTCGGCATCGACTACCCGGATCTGGTCAAGGACTGCGGCGTGGGCGACGAACTGCTGCTCGACGACGGTCGCGTGGTGATGCGCGTCGATACCGCTACCGCCACCGAACTGCACTGCACCGTGACCATCGGCGGCCCGCTGTCGGACCACAAAGGCATCAACCGTCGCGGTGGCGGCCTGACCGCACCGGCCCTGACCGAGAAAGACAAGGCCGACATCAAGCTCGCTGCGCAAATGGAAGTCGACTACCTCGCGGTGTCCTTCCCACGTGACGCCGCCGACATGGAATACGCCCGTCAACTGCGCGACGAAGCTGGCGGTACTGCCTGGCTGGTGGCGAAGATCGAACGCGCTGAAGCCGTGGCCGACGACGAAACCCTCGACGGCCTGATCAAAGCCTCCGACGCGGTGATGGTTGCCCGTGGCGACCTGGGTGTGGAAATCGGCGACGCCGAGCTGGTGGGCATCCAGAAGAAAATCATTCTGCACGCCCGCCGCCACAACAAGGCAGTGATCGTCGCGACCCAGATGATGGAGTCGATGATCCAGAACCCGATGCCGACCCGCGCCGAAGTGTCCGACGTGGCCAACGCCGTGCTCGATTACACCGACGCCGTGATGCTGTCGGCCGAAAGTGCTGCCGGTCTGTATCCCCTGGAAGCCGTCCAGGCCATGGCGCGTATCTGCGTAGGCGCTGAAAAGCACCCGACCAGCAAGACCTCCAGCCACCGCATCGGCAAGGTCTTCGAAAGCTGCGACCAGAGCATCGCCCTGGCGGCCATGTACACCGCCAACCACTTCCCGGGCGTGAAGGCGATCATTGCCTTGACCGAAAGTGGCTACACGCCGTTGATCATGTCGCGCATCCGCTCTTCGGTGCCAATCTACGCCTTCACCCCACACCGCGAAGCCCAGGCTCGCGCGGCGATGTTCCGTGGCGTGTACACCATTCCGTTCGATCCGGCTTCGCTGGCGCCTAATGAAGTCAGCCAGAAGGCGATCGACGAGCTGGTCAAGCGCGGCGTCGTGGAAAAAGGCGACTGGGTCATCCTGACCAAGGGCGACAGCTACCACACCACCGGCGGCACCAACGGGATGAAAATCCTGCACGTTGGCGATCCTCAGGTCTGAGTGACCGGTTGCTGAAAAAACAAAGCCCCGCCATGTGAATTGCGGGGCTTTTTGCTGATCGTTCCCACTGCGTGGGAATGATCGCATCAAGTCCTCAATGCCGTTTGATAAAACCGGTCAAGGCCGCCAACGCTTCCGGGGACTTCAGCCGCTGGGTGAACAATGCGCCCTCTTCTTCTATCACCTTGCGCAGCAACTCCCGATCTGGGGCTTTCATCAGTTGCTTGCTGATGCGCACCGCCTCGGGTGGCAGCGCCTCGAAGCGCAATGCCATCTCCCGCGCCTTGGCCAGCGCCTCCTCGCCACTGCCCAACGCTTCTGACGCAATGCCCCACGCGGCCGCCTGCTCACCATTAAAACCCTCACCCAGCAGCAACAACTGCGCCGCCTTGGCCTGGCCGAGCAGGCGAGGGAGAATCAGGCTGGAGCCGAATTCCGGGCAGAGGCCCAGATTCACGAATGGCATGCGCAACCGTGCATCACGGCTGACGTAGACCAGATCGCAATGCAGCAACATCGTCGTGCCAATGCCCACCGCCGCGCCGGCCACGGCAGCGACCACCGGCTTGCGGCATTCAAGCAGGTTGAGCATGAAATGAAACACGGGGCTGTCGAGATTGCCCGGTGGTTGCTGGATGAAGTCGGCGATGTCGTTGCCGGCGGTAAAACACTCGGTGGAACCGGTGATCAGTACGGCCCTGATGTCAGGGTCGTTATCGGCCTGATTGAGGGCCTCGGCCAGGTGGCTGTACATGGCGCGGGTCAGGGCGTTTTTCTTGTCGGGGCGATTCAGGCGCAGGGTCAGCAGGCCGCGTTCGCGTTCAATCTGGATGGCATCGGTCATGGAAGGTCTCGCGTCTGAAAATTCAGCGTTCAACCGCGAGGCAGGAATACGTCGGCCAGCAGTTGATTGCGCGGCAGTCCCGCCAGATACAAGCGCCGGGCAAACGCGTCGACACTGTCGGGGGACCCGCAGAGTAAGGCTTGGGTTTGTCGGGAAACAAGGCGCAGTTGCGCCAAAGCCGCGGGCAACCCGGCCGGGGTCCATAGTTCGATGTTGAGGTTCGGCCGACTGGCGGCCATGGCTTGCAGGGGTTTGGCCAGATAATGCTCGTTGGCATCATGGGCCAGATGAATGACACGGATAGCACCCTGGTGCTCCTGTCGCAGGGCCTCACGCAAGACGCCGAACAACGGCCCCAGGCCTGTCCCGGATGCCAGTAACCACAACGGCCGCAAGTGCCAGTCGGGATCGTAATGCAATGCCCCGCCGCGCAACTCGCCAAGTCGCAGTGGGTCGCCGATTTTCAACTGACGCGCAGCGTCACTGAATTCCCCGGGTTGGCGGCAGTCGAGGTGGAACTCCAGGAAACGGTCCTCTTCCGGCAGGCTAGCCAGGGAATACGGCCGCGCAACGTGACCGGCCCACAACACCAGATGCTGGCCGGCGCTATAGCGCAACGGGCGTTGAGGCGACAGGCGCAGGCGCAATACGCTGGAGCTCAACCAATCGACCGCAGCGACCTCGGCCGGGCGGCCATCCTGTTGCGGGTCAAAAGTGTGTACTTGCAGGTCTTCGATCACCTGGCACTGGCAGGCCAGGCGCCAGCCCTGCTGACGCTGCTCGGTGCTCAAGGCATCGGGGCGATTATCGCCTGGCAAACCCTGCACGCATTGCACCAGACACGCATGGCAGCTACCGGCGCGACAGCTGTATGGCACCGTCACGCCGTTACGATTCAGCGCGTCGAGCAAATTACTGCCCTCCTCCACCGACCATTGCCGCTCACCGACCCGCAGCTCAGGCATCGGCGTTCTCCCACGCCGCCGCGCAGCGGTTACGACCGTCACGCTTGGCGCGATAGAGCGCCTGATCGGCGCGCTGCAAGGCCTCGTCCAGGTCATCGCCGAGTTCCAGCAAAGTCATACCCGCGCTAAGACTGAGGCTTTGTACATTCAACCCCACCATCTCGACATCGGTGAAGGCGATACGCAGCCGCTCGCAACAAGCGGTCAGGCGATCAGTATCACAATCGGGCAGCAACACCACGAACTCTTCGCCACCGTAACGGGCCAGCACATCGCCCTCACGCAGGCAGGCGGAAGCCACTCCAGCGAAGGCTTGCAGTACCTGATCACCCGCGGCGTGGCCATGCACATCGTTGATACGCTTGAAATGGTCGAGGTCGATCAGCGCCAGGCCATGGGCGACACCGGTGTCCATGGCGTTCAGCTCGCGGGAAGCCAGACGCAGGAAGTGCCGGCGATTGAATAACCCGGTCAGTTCATCGGTGGCCACCAGATCTTCGAGCTGACGCATCATGCCGCGCAATGTGTCCTGATGCGCCTGCAGGGCAAAACGCCGCTGACGCATACGTTGCCGCGAAGCCTGGACATGACTGGCATAGAGCACCAGCCACACCAGCACAATGAACAGCACACACACCTGCAATACGGCCAGCGCCGGGTCGGCCAGTTCAAAGTGGTAGCCCTCCCACAGCGTGATCGCACTGAAGCTTGAAAACACCAGCAATGCACAGCGAATGAAGGCCTGGCGGGAGAGGTGGAACAGGCCGAACATCAGAATCAGCAGGTAAAACACCAGGAAGGCGCCGCGCGCCTCATCCAGATGGGCAATCAACCAGGTTTGCCAGCCCAGGCCCAGCAATACTTGCAGTTCGGTCAGGCTAGGGTCGGAAAGCTGCAGATTACGCCCGCTGTAAAACACCGCGAACAGTACAAGCTGGCTGAAGACTACCAATGCGCTGCCGATGGCGACGCTGGCCAATGGCGCATCGTAGTGGCCGGTGAAAAATGCCAGCCACAGCAATAGTAAAGCCAGGGCATAGGTACCGGCGGCGAGGGCAAAGCGTTTGAGTAAAACTCGTTGAATGGCGTTATGGGTCAATCGTTGACTCACCGTGCGAAGGAATGCTGTTTTGAGTGTCCTACTCTACAGGCCGGGTATTACTTTAGTGGCGCTCCGGATAAATGACCATTCATTTAAGGGCCGATAATCTGACGTCAAAACCATGACCCAGAAAACAGCACACATTCACGGCTCCTTTGCTGCCGCTTGTTACCTGCCAACATCTTGCGCCCTTATGCGACCAACGATTGACTGGTGGCGCGTGTGCAGGCCTGCGAGGCGCGCTATACTGCCGCGCCTTTTTAGCGTCGCGCCAGCAGCCCCGGCGTGCCTTGAAAGGTGCTTGCAACCGACCGATACACCCAAGCTGCAAGCACCTTATTGAATGTTCCCGTCTTTTAGAGGAGCGCGACTCATGACCGTGATCAAGCAAGACGACCTGATTCAGAGCGTTGCCGACGCCCTGCAGTTCATTTCCTATTACCACCCCGTTGATTTCATCCAGGCGATGCACGAGGCCTACCTGCGTGAAGAATCGCCGGCAGCCCGCGACTCGATCGCGCAGATCCTGATCAACTCGCGCATGTGTGCCACCGGCCACCGCCCGATCTGCCAGGACACCGGCATCGTGACCGTGTTTGTCCGCGTGGGCATGGACGTGCGCTGGGATGGCGCCACCATGGGCCTGGACGACATGATCAACGAAGGCGTGCGTCGCGCCTACAACCTGCCGGAAAACGTCCTGCGTGCTTCGATCCTCGCCGACCCGGCGGGCGCTCGTAAAAACACCAAGGACAACACCCCTGCCGTTATCCACTACTCCATCGTTCCGGGTAACACCGTGGAAGTGGACGTGGCGGCCAAGGGCGGCGGTTCCGAGAACAAGTCGAAAATGGCCATGCTCAACCCGTCCGACTCGATCGTCGACTGGGTGCTCAAGACCGTTCCGACCATGGGCGCCGGCTGGTGCCCACCGGGCATGCTCGGCATCGGCATCGGCGGCACCGCCGAGAAAGCCGCCGTCATGGCCAAGGAAGTGTTGATGGAATCCATCGACATTCACGAGTTGAAGGCTCGCGGCCCACAGAACCGCCTCGAAGAGATGCGTCTGGAGCTGTTCGAGAAGGTCAACCAGCTGGGCATCGGCGCCCAGGGCCTCGGTGGCCTGACCACCGTGCTCGACGTGAAGATCATGGATTACCCGACCCACGCCGCTTCGTTGCCGGTGTGCATGATCCCGAACTGCGCCGCTACCCGTCACGCGCACTTCGTGCTCGACGGTTCCGGCCCGGCCTCGCTGGAAGCGCCACCGCTGGACGCCTACCCGGAAATCGTCTGGGAAGCAGGCCCGTCGGCCCGTCGCGTCAACCTCGACACCCTGACGCCAGAAGAAGTACAGAGCTGGAAGCCGGGCGAAACCGTCCTGCTCAACGGCAAGATGCTCACCGGTCGCGACGCTGCGCACAAGCGCATGGTCGAGATGCTGAACAAGGGCGAAACCCTGCCGGTGGACCTGAAAGGTCGCTTCATCTACTACGTCGGCCCGGTTGATCCGGTACGCGAAGAAGTGGTTGGCCCGGCTGGCCCGACTACTGCCACGCGGATGGACAAGTTCACCCGTCAGATCCTCGAGCAGACTGGTTTGCTGGGCATGATCGGCAAATCCGAGCGCGGCCCGACCGCAATCGAAGCGATCAAGGACCACAAAGCCGTTTACCTGATGGCAGTCGGCGGTGCGGCTTACCTGGTGGCGCAAGCCATCAAGAAATCCCGCGTTGTAGCTTTCGCCGAACTGGGCATGGAAGCGATCTACGAGTTCGACGTCAAGGACATGCCGGTCACTGTTGCTGTCGACAGCAATGGCGAGTCGGTACACATCACCGGTCCTGCCATCTGGCAGAAAAAGATCAGTGAAAGCCTGGCGGTAGAAGTGCAGTAAGCGCTTCCAGCAACCCGAAAAGGCGACAGGGGGATTACCCTGTCGCCTTTTTTATTGCCTCATTTTGCATAAGCCGCTTTTGTGGGATGACGGCGCGGGCCCATGGTATGGTGCGCCCCCTCCGTACACATATTTGATGCCCAACATGTTTGAGTCATCTCGCCCTTTGCGCATGGCGCTCTATACCGTGTTGATTATCGCGGGCGCTGCCCTCGCAGCCACCCTGGCCGTTCGTCAAACCGTGCGCCAGTCACTGGTCGATGACGCAGCCCGGGCCAATCAGCAACTGGGGCTGTACGCAACGTCCCTGCATACCCTGATCGAACGCTACCGCGCCCTGCCAGCGGTGCTGGCACTCGACCCGCAATTGCGCCAGGCGCTCAAAGGCCCGGTAAGTGCCGAACAACAGGACCTGCTCAATCGCAAACTGGAAAGCATCAACGGTGCGGCCGAATCGTCCACGCTGGAACTGCTCGACCGCACAGGCCTGGCCGTGGCAGCCAGCAACTGGCGCCTGCCCAGCAGTTACGTCGGTCACAATTACGGATTTCGCCCCTACTTCAACCAGACCCGCACCCAGGGCACAGGACGCTTTTACGCCGTGGGCGTTACCAGCGGCATACCGGGCTATTTCCTGTCCAGCGCCGTCAGCAACGACGACGGCCAGTTCCTCGGGGCGATGGTGGTGAAACTGGAATTTCCCGAGCTCGAAAGGGAATGGCGCCAGGGCAGCGACACGCTATTGGTCAGCGACGCCCGCGGCATCGTCTTCATCGCTAATCAGCCGGGCTGGCGCTACCGCCTGTTGAAACCACTGAGCGACAGCGATCACGCTGAACTCAAGGCTACCCGCCAATACGACAAACAACCGCTGTCGCCGCTGGATTATGAATCGCTGCGACGCTTCGACGACAACAGTGAGCTGGTGCGGGTCGATGGGCCGGACGGCAAGGCGGACTATCTGTGGGAGTCCCTGCCGCTGAGCGCCGAAGGCTGGACGCTGCACCTGCTGCGTCGCCCGCAGATAGCCTTCGAAGACAGTCGCAACGCCGCGCTCGCAGCGGCAGGTCTGTGGCTGACTTTGGTGTTTCTGTTGCTGTTTCTCAATCAGCGCTGGCGTCTGGCCAAACTGCGCCAGCGCAGTCGCGAAGAACTCGAACGACTGGTGCAGGAGCGCACTCGCGACCTGCGCACGGCTCAGGAAGGTCTGGTGCAATCAGCCAAACTTGCCGCACTTGGCCAGATGTCCGCCGCCCTGGCCCACGAGATCAACCAGCCCCTGACTACTCAGCGTATGCAACTGGCGACCTTGCGCCTGCTGCTCGACCATGGCCGGGTCGACGAAGCGTACAAGGCACTCAAGCCACTGGACGAGATGCTGACACGCATGGCCGCCCTCACCGGCCACTTGAAAACCTTTGCCCGCAAAAGCCCCAGTGGCTTGCGCGAGCGCCTGGACCTGGCCTCGGTCGTGGACCAATCGTTGCAACTGCTCGACACCCGGCTACGCGACGAACAGGTCAGCACCGTTCTGCACCTGACGCGTCCGGCCTGGGTGCGTGGCGATGCGATTCGCCTCGAACAGGTACTGATCAACCTGCTGCGCAACGCGCTGGATGCGATGCAGGATAAACCCTGCAAGCGTCTGGAAATCCGTCTCGAAGCCGAGGAAAAATTGTGGCGCCTGAGCGTCATCGACAATGGCGATGGCATTGCGCAGGAAAACCTGTCCAAGGTATTCGACCCGTTCTTCACCACCAAACCGGTGGGTGATGGCCTGGGCATCGGGCTGGCCGTTTCCTTCGCTATCGTTCACGAATCAGGTGGCCGCCTCAGCGCAGAAAATCACACCAACGGCGCCGTGTTTTCGCTGACCTTGCCCATCGACCTGGAGGCCCATGGCTCATGCTCAACTCAGTAATGGTGGTCGACGACGAAAGCAGCATCCGCAGCGCCGTCGAACAATGGCTGAGCCTGTCGGGTTTCGAAGTGCAGCTGTTCAGCCGCGCTGATGAATGTCTGGCGCAACTGCCCAGGCATTACGCCGGGGTAATTCTCAGCGATGTGCGCATGCCCGGCATGACCGGCCTGGAACTGCTGGCCGAGGTGCAGCGCCGCGATGCCGACTTGCCGGTGATCCTGCTCACGGGCCATGGCGATGTGCCGATGGCCGTCGATGCGATGCGCGATGGCGCCTACGATTTTCTTGAAAAACCTTTCAGCCCCGAGACCCTGCTCGGCAGCCTGCGCCGCGCTCTGGACAAGCGCCGGCTGGTACTGGAAAACCGAGCCTTGCATGAACAGGCAGACAACCGCGCCAAACTCGACGCCACGTTACTTGGGGTGTCCCGCAGCTTGCAGACCTTGCGCCGGCAAGTGCTGGACCTGGCGGCGCTGCCGGTCAACGTGCTGATCCGAGGCGAAACCGGCAGCGGCAAGGAACTGGTCGCCCGTTGCCTGCACGACTTCGGCCCGCGGGCGGGCAAACCCTTTGTTGCATTGAATTGCGCGGCCATCCCCGAGCAACTGTTTGAAGCCGAGTTGTTCGGCCACGAAAGTGGCGCGTTCACCGGCGCCCAGGGCAAACGCATCGGCAAGCTCGAATACGCGGACGGCGGCACGCTGTTTCTCGATGAAATCGAAAGCATGCCCCTGGCGCAGCAGGTGAAACTGCTGCGTGTGCTTCAGGAGCAAAAGCTTGAGCGACTGGGTTCGAACCAGAGTATCCGCGTGGACTTGCGCATTATCGCCGCGACCAAACCAGATCTGCTCGACGAAGCACGGGCCGGGCGTTTTCGCGAAGACCTGGCCTATCGGTTGAATGTTGCCGAGTTGCGCTTGCCGCCGTTACGCGACCGTCGCGAAGACATTCCGTTGTTGTACGAATCCTTCGCCCGCAGCGCCGCCGAGCGCCTGGGGCGCACATTCGTGCCACTGGGCGGCCCGCAGCTGAGCCATTTACTGAGCCACGACTGGCCGGGCAATGTGCGCGAACTGGCGAACGCCGCCGAGCGACAGGTATTGGGGCTGGGTGAACCGGAGCCGCTCGGTATCGACCCCGGTCAGTCACTGGCAGCGCAGCAGGAAGCGTTTGAAGCGCAATGCCTGCGCGCGGCGTTGACCCGGCACAAGGGTGACGTCAAGGCGGTACTGGAAGAGTTGCAACTGCCTCGCCGTACTTTTAATGAAAAGATGCAGCGGCATGGACTCACTAGAGAGATGTTCTTGTAGCGTCAGGACCGACCTCTTCGCGGGCAAGCCCGCTCCCACAGGTTTTGCGGGCGATCACATCATTTGTGGACACACGGGACACTGTGGGAGCGGGCTTGCCCGCGATGAAGCCGGTGCAAACAATAAAGATCCGGAAGTCGTATGAGCAATATTCCGCTCGCACTCAACTACCAATAAGCGGATTTCCGCTCACCCACACGACAACCCCCCTGTAAACCGGCCTTCTCTCTGTTGGCACAGCTCCTGCTATAGCCCCTGCAGGCTGCGTTTACGCGCGCTCCACAAAAAATAATTAAACGAAGGATCCTTCAATGGATAACTCCAATACCCTGCCCCGTGGGTCGGCTGCCGCGCCGACAAAAGAACGAACCACCTCCAGCCGCATCAAATCGATTTTCAGCGGTTCCGTCGGCAACATGGTCGAGTGGTATGACTGGTACGTCTACGCCGCTTTCTCCCTCTACTTCGCCAAGACCTTCTTCCCCAAAGGCGATACCACCGCACAACTGCTGAACACCGCCGCGATCTTCGCGGTTGGCTTCCTGATGCGTCCGATCGGGGGCTGGCTGATGGGCCTGTATGCCGACAAGGTCGGGCGTAAAAAGGCCCTGATGGCCTCGGTGTACCTGATGTGCTTCGGCTCGCTGCTGATCGCCCTGAGCCCAGGCTACGAAGTCATCGGCATCGGCGCGCCGATCCTGCTGGTGTTCGCCCGCTTGCTGCAAGGCCTGTCGGTCGGTGGCGAGTACGGCACCTCCGCCACTTACCTCAGCGAGATGGCGACCAAGGAACGCCGTGGCTTCTTCTCCAGCTTCCAGTACGTGACCCTGATTTCCGGCCAGCTCATAGCACTGGGCGTACTGATCGTCCTGCAGAACCTGCTGACCACCGAGGAGCTGTACGCCTGGGGTTGGCGCATTCCGTTCGCCATCGGTGCACTTTGTGCCGTGGTAGCGTTGTACCTGCGTCGCGGCATGGAAGAAACCGAGTCGTTCACCAAGAAGGAAAAGGCCAAGGAAAGCGCGATGCGCACCTTGATGCGCCATCCCAAAGAACTGATGACCGTGGTCGGCCTGACCATGGGTGGTACCCTGGCGTTCTACACCTACACCACCTACATGCAGAAATACCTGGTGAACACCGTCGGCATGAGCATTTCCGACTCCACCACCATTTCCGCCGCCACGCTGTTCCTGTTCATGTGCCTGCAACCGGTCATTGGCGGGCTGTCGGATAAAATCGGTCGCCGGCCGATCCTGATTGCCTTCGGTGTTCTGGGGACGCTGTTCACCGTGCCGATCCTCACCACCCTGCACACCATCACGACCTGGTGGGGTGCGTTCTTCCTGATCATGGCAGCGCTGATCATCGTCAGCGGCTACACCTCGATCAACGCGGTGGTCAAAGCCGAACTGTTCCCCACCGAAATCCGCGCCCTGGGCGTCGGCCTGCCGTATGCATTGACCGTATCGATCTTCGGCGGCACCGCTGAATACATCGCGCTGTGGTTCAAGAGCATCGGCATGGAAACCGGTTACTACTGGTATGTCACCGCATGTATTGCCGTGTCGTTGCTGGTGTACATCACCATGAAAGACACCCGCAAGCATTCGCGGATTACCACTGACTGAGTGCGCTGACGGCCAAACAAAGGGGGCAGACCTTGGCGGGTCTGCCCCCTTTTGCATTGTGTCGACACAAGTCCGCTCCACTGGATCTCATCAGCTCAAGTACTCAATCCCGCTGGAAATCTGCGGCGCGTACTTGCACCATGCACGTCTTCCCGATAGCTATGGAAATCCCACCCTATGTCCGACGATATTCACTTTTACGAACCTGCCAACGGCCACGGTCTGCCCCACGACCCGTTCAACGCCATCGTCGGCCCTCGCCCCATCGGCTGGATTTCCTCCCAGGACGCCAATGGTCGCTTGAATCTGGCACCCTACAGTTTCTTCAACGCTTTTAACTACATCCCGCCAATCATTGGTTTTTCCAGCGTCGGGCGCAAAGACAGCCTGAATAACATCGAGCAGACCGGAGAGTTCGCCTGGAATCTGGCAACCCGGCCACTGGCCGAGCAGATGAACCAGAGCTGTGCTCCGGTCGGACCTGAGGTCAATGAGTTCGAGCTGGCCGGCCTGACCACCGTCGCCTCGAAAGTCATTTCGGTGCCACGGATCGCCGAAAGCCCGGTGTCGTTCGAGTGCAAGGTCACGCAGATCATTCAGTTGCAGCGCGCGGACGGGAACGTAGTGCCGAGCTGGCTGATTCTTGGCGAAGTGGTCGCCGTGCATATCGCCAAGTGGCTGCTCAAGGATGGGGTGTACGACACCGCCGCGGCAGAGCCGATTCTGCGCGGCGGTGGGCCGGCCGACTACTTCCAGCTGGGGCCTGAGGCGTTGTTCAAGATGCATCGCCCGACGCGGTAAGAACTACCAGAGCAGGTCGGTGTTTTCCTTGACGTCCTTGAGGCGGGTCAGCTCTTTGGCGGCTGCTTCGTCGGCCTCATGGGCGGTCCTGAAGGTCTGGCTTTGCAGAACCTTGTGAAAACGCGGGGCGCCGGAACCACCCAGCGCTTTGACGGCGATAGCGGCGTGGTAACCACCCTCGCCCGGTACTACAGCGGAAACGGCTTCGAAGTGTTCAAAGGCTTTGCGTGCCATATCGCGGATCCTGCCTGGTTGAGAATGCTGCCATTAAACCTTCAACCAGCCAGTTTGTGTACCGACCCCGTGCACGGGTGCAGGGCCTGCGCCGCCGACACATCCTTGAAGGTATGAAAATCCAGGCTGTTGACCACCAGTTCCTGCACCAGCTCGGCAAAAATCTCCATCGCCGGCGTGCTGAAATAGGCGGTCATGGCCTGCTGATTGATCCAGAAGCCGGATACCAGCCACAGGTCTGCATCGCACTGCGAGTGCTGCAAGGCAAAGTTCAGGCATCCCGGGGCTGCGCGGGATGGTTCGATCAGGGCGCTGAGGCGAACGCCGAGTTCCGCCGAACGCCCGGCGCGCGCCCGAACGAAGGCCATATGACTGACGGGGATCTGCTTTGACATGTTCAACCCTCCCGGGGAGTCGCGTGGCAGCCAGGGGACGAGCTGCGACAGGATCAAAGGTTAAGGGCCGCGGCACAGGTGCCGTTAGTCGATTCCTGCCGGCGCGTTGCACAATCCTGCGAAACTGCTTCGGCCACCTGCGCAACGGGAAGCACCCGGTCACGATTCTGTCATACGAGTTTCAAGCAAGTTTCCCTGTCGGCATGCGCTCATGTCCGGGGCAAAAAACACCCCCATGCAGAATCAGGCAAGCATTTGGCAGGATGTGTCTACCGCTGCCGCTTGCACAAACTTATGCTCTTGTCCCAACACCTGTGCCTTGCCGAGGATGCCGCGCATGTCGTCACTCGAACACCTTAACCCCCCGCTGGACGCCGACAGGGAAAAGCAGCGTGCGGAACTGGCGGCAATCATCCGTCGCAACACCGCCGAAGATGGCAGCTACGCCACCGCTGTCGACTCGCTGTTCATGTCCCGCCACAGCCAATCCCATGAGTTCGCCCCGGTGCTCGCGCAACCGGCGCTGTGCATCATGGCCCAAGGGCGCAAGGAAGTTCAGCTGGCCAACGAATACTTCAATTACGACCCGCTGAATTACCTGGTGGTCTCGGTTTCCATGCCGCTGAGCGGGCGAGTGGTGGACGTCTCGACCGAGGAGCCGATCCTGGCGCTGCGCCTGGACATTGACCCGGCGCAGATCAGCGCGCTGATCGCCGATGCCGGCCCCATCGGCGTTCCCACCCGGCCCACCGGCCGCGGGCTGTATGTCGAACCGCTCGACGCTGCCATGCTCGATGCGGTGCTGCGCCTGGCGCGGTTGCTGGACACACCGAAAGACATCGCCATGCTCTCGCCGTTGATCCGTCGGGAAATTCTCTATCGGCTGTTGCGCAGCCAACAGGGACATCGGCTGTACGAAATCGCCATCGCCAACAGTCAGAGCCACCGCATCAGCCAGGCGATCAAATGGCTCAACGGCAACTACGAACAGCCGTTGCGCATCGATGATCTGGCCAAAGAAGTGAACCTGAGCGTGTCGACCCTGCATCACCGCTTCAAGGCGATGACGGCGATGAGCCCGCTGCAGTATCAGAAGCAACTTCGCTTGCAGGAAGCGCGGCGCTTGATGCTGGCGGAGGGGTTGGAGGCTTCGGCTGCGGGGTATCGGGTCGGGTATGAAAGCCCGTCGCAATTCAGCCGGGAGTACAGCCGATTGTTCGGGGCACCGCCTTTGCGGGATCTGGCGCGGTTGCGGTTGAGTGTCTAACGGCTACCCTCACCCCAGCCCTCTCCCAAGGGGAGAGGGGGCCGACCGAGATGTCTGGCGCTATACGTCGACCTGAAGGATCGAGTCGATTATGGATTCGGCATGACACGGTTGGATCGCATCATTTCCACACCCTCACCCCAGCCCTCCCGAAACCTCGGACCGCCCGAACTGTCTGACGCTATCCATCGACCTTAAAGATCGAGTCGATTTTGGATTCGGCATGACACGGTTGGATCGCATCATTTCCTCACCCTCACCCCAGCCCTCCCGAAACCTCGGACCGCCCGAGCTGTCTGACGCTATCCATCGACCTTAAAGATCGAGTCGATTTGGGATTCGGCACAACAGGTTCAGGTCGCCGTATTTCTGGAGAAACCCACGGTCAGTCCCCTCTCCCCCGGGAGAGGGTTAGGGTGAGGGGTAGCTCTGACTGCCAACTCAATTCAGGCGCCTAGCACCCGACAAGCCTCCACCGGCAAAGTCACCGACACCGGATGCCCAATGCTCAAACCAATCCCCTGACACGGCGTGCTCAACGCCGTAAACGACACCCCGGAACATTCCACCGTGGTCTCGATGGTTGCGCCGATATCGCGCACGAACGTCACCTTGCCCAACAAGCGGTTGCCGGCTGTTGCCTGAGGCGCCGACAGTTGCAAGTCTTCGGGGCGGATCAGCATCTTCACTTTTTCGCCCACCAGGATGCTGCTGCAGATCGGCACTTGCAACGCATCGCCGCCCGGCAGGCTGACCTTGCCATTGCCCAGCGCCGTGGCCGGGAAGATGTTGCCCGAGCCAATGAAGTCGGCGACGAACTCGTTGGCCGGGTGGCGGTAGATTTCTATCGGAGTACCCACCTGCTGAACCCGGTGCTCACCCAGTACGACGACGATATCGGCCATGGTCATGGCCTCGCGCTGGTCGTGGGTGACCATGATGGTGGTGATGTTCAGGCGCTGTTGCAGCTGGCGGATTTCAACCTGCATCGACTCGCGCAGCTTGGCGTCCAGCGCCGACAGCGGTTCGTCGAGTAGGAGGATTTTCGGGTGGTTGGCGATCGCCCGGGCAATTGCCACACGCTGGCGTTGACCGCCGGACAGCTTGGCCACCGGGCGATCGATCATCTGTTGCAACTGGATCAACTCCAGCAACTCCACCACCCGCGTCTGTTGCTCAGCCTTGCTGACCCCACGCAGTTTCAGCGGATAGGCAATGTTCTCCCCCACGGTCATGTGCGGGAACAGCGCCAGGGATTGAAACACCATGCCGAAATTACGCAGGTGCGCCGGCGTGTTGCCGATGTCCTCGCCGTCCAGGCGAATCTCACCACCAGTCAGGGTTTCAAGCCCGGCGATCATGCGCAGCAAGGTGGTCTTGCCGCAGCCCGAAGGGCCGAGGAAACACACCAGCTTGCCCTCGGGCAAATGCAGGTTCACATCGGTTACCGCGCAGGCCGAGCCGTAATGTTTCTCGACGTTTTCCAGAATCAGACCAGACATAAGAATCACCTCAAGAAATCAGAACGAAACGCCACCTTCACCGACCAGCTTCTCGAGTGCCCAAATCAGGACAAAGTCGATCAACACGATCAGCACGGCAAACGAAAAAACGGTTGGGTCGAGCGAAGACACGGTGCGGCTGTACATCCAGATCGGCACGGTCATCACGTCGATGGTGTAGAGGAAATAGGTCACGGTGAATTCATTGAACGAGACGATGAACGCCAGCAGCATGCCCGCCAGAATCCCCGACTTCATCAATGGCACCACCACGTCGACAATTGCCCGCAGCGGTGAAGCACCGAGCATTTGCGCGGCCTCTTCGACTTCGCTGCCGATCGAGAGCATGGCCGCCGTGCAGTTTTTCACCACGAACGGCAACGCCAGGATCACGTGGGCAATCACCAGGCGCGACGTCGTCATCTGGAACGGCAGGCTGTCGAACACCAGCAGCAATGCCAGGCCCAGCACTACCATGGGGAACACCAGCGGCAACGACATCAGCTGCAGGGCCACGGCCTTGCCGCGGAACTCGCAACGGGTCAGCGCGTAAGCCGCCGGCACCGCGATGATCGTCGCGAAGATCATGGTCAGGCACGCCACCATCAAGCTGGTGGTCATGGCTTTGCCCAGGCTCAGCACGTCGCTGGCATCCGGCGAGACGAAGGTGTGCCAGGCCGCCTTGTACCATTGCAGGCTGTAGCTGCTCGGCGGGAAGTCGAGATTCGACGCGCCGCTGAACGACATGACGATCATGGTCAGGATCGGCAGCACCGCCAGCAGCAGGATGAAGCCCGAGAGAATGCCAGCGAACTTGCCGGTATCCCCTGGCAACAGCGACTGGCGTTTCTTGATCAGCGTACTCATTGCGAAGCCTCCAGCATGCGACGGCGACGGCCGGTGATGAACTCGGACAAGGTCATGATCGCAAGCGTCGTGACGATCAACACCACACCGGCGGCGGATGCGGCTGGCCAGTTCATCAGCGGGGCGATCTGGTCATGCACCATCACCGCCAGCATCGGCACTCGCCGGCCTCCGAGCAGCAAGGGCACCACGAAGCTGCTGGCGTTGTAGGCGAACACCAGAGTCGCGCCGGTGATGATCCCCGGCAGACTCATCGGCAGCACCACCTGGCGGAACACTTGGAAGCGACTTGCACCCAAGGTAGCAGCGGCTTCTTCGTAGCTGCGGGCGACGCCGCGCATGGCGCTGGCAATCGGCAGCACGGCCAGCGGGAAAGCGGTTTGCACCAGGCCCATCAGCACGCCGTTCTGATTGTAGAGCAGCATGATCGGGCGCTTGATCAGGCCCAGCCCCATCAGAGCCTGATTGAGCATCCCGCCGGGGCCGAGAATCACCAGCCAGCCGTAGCTTTGCAGCAGCAGGTTGACCAGCAATGGCAACAGCACCGCCGCGAGGAAGATCCGCCGCACAAAGGGCGAGGTCAGCCGCGACATGGTGTAGGCCACCGGGATCGCCAGCACCACCGCGATCACTGCGCTGATCAGCGCCAGGCGCAGAGTCAGCATCAGGGATTTGAGGTAGTAGGGTTCGAGCAACTGGGCGTAACTGGCCAGGCTGAACCCGGACCATTCCGCGCCCTTGGTGCCCACGCTCATGCGCAGCACCAAGAGGCTGGCGGCAATCAGCACCCCCAGAAACAACATCGACGGCGAGAGAAAAAACCAGGCGCGCGCCGTCGGCGAAACACCCCGATTCGGGCGCGACTCAGCGGCGCTGACCGAATGGGTCAAAGGTTGGTGTTCCATAGCAAAGGTCTCGTCAATGGAAAGCAGCTGAAGAACACATCCTTCAAAACCACCGTGAACCCTGTGGGAGCGGGCTTGCTCGCGAAAGCGGTGTGTCAGACACATGGATGTTTGAATGTGCTGACGCATTCGCGAGCAAGCCCGCTCCCACATTGGATTTGTGGTGTTCCAAAGAGCCGGTGTTCGTCACGCGATCAGGAAGAAAAGATTTCCGTGTAACGACGAATCCATTGGTCATGCACACTGGCCAGGAAGGCGTTGTCGTGCATGATCGCCTTCTCGGCAATCTGCTCCGGCGTGAGGATGTACGGGCTCTTGCGCGCTTCGGCGGAGATGATCGCCTTGGCGTTGACCGGACCGTTGTAGATGTCTTCAGCCATCTTGCCCTGTACCAGCGGATCCAGGGAGTGATTGATGAAGGCATAGGCCATGTCGGTGTCGCCCGGACGATTCTTCGGCATCACCGACAGCATCAGGTCGGTATAGAAACCTTCCTTCATGCCGAACGTGGCACCCAGGCCGTAATTCGGGTCGCGGATCTGTTTCGGGAAGAACGCTGGGGCGTACAGACCGCCCATGTCCAGCGAGCCGGTGCGGAACAGCTCGGCGATCTGGTTCGGGTTCTCGCCCAGGGTTACCACGCGGTCCTTGAGCTCGGCGAGTTTCTTGAAGCCGGGTTCGATGTTGTGCTCGTCACCACCGGCCAGTTTGGCGGCGATGATGATCAGGTCCATGGCCTCGGTCCAGTTCGGCGGCGGCAGGAAAATGTTTGGCGCCGCGTCAGCGTCCCACAGCGAGGCGTAACTGGTCGGGGCTTCTTTCTGGGTGCGGGTGCTGTAGACCAGGCTGTTGCACCACAGCAGGTAACCGATGCCGTGGCCGTTGGCGCCGGTACGGTATTTCTCCGGTACGTCGACCAGGTTGGGAATGCGATTGAGGTCAGGTTTTTCCAGCAGATCGGCGGCGGCCAGACCTTCGGCGCCAACGCCCGCCAGGGTGATGATGTCGTACTGCGGACGGTCACCCGCGGCCTTGAGCTTGGCGACCATTTCCGAGGTACTGCCGGTGCGGTCAGCGATAACCTTGCAACCGTATTTGTCTTCGAAGGTCGCGGCGATGTTGCGCAGCGCAGCCAGGCCGGTGTCATCGGACCAGGTCAGCAGGCGCAAGGTCTTGCCTTGAAAGCGGGTGTCGCTGGCGTTGGCCTTGACGAACGGCAGGCTCATGGCGGCCGCGGCAACCGAGGCTACGCCCACGGTCTTGATGAATTGACGTCTGTTCAGATCGTGCTCGCCCATTACGGACTCCCTTTGTTTTTGTAGGTATGAGGTTGGTCGCAATCATTGCGTCTGTGCCGCCATATCAGCTTCCAACCCCCGAATCCACGGGGTTTGAGCTGACTCGACGGCTTCATCCTGAGGTCGTGCAAAACACCTGACTATCGATAAAAACTCATTGAAGCCATGACGCCGGTGCATGGCTTCCTGTAGGAGCGAGCAGGCTCGCGATGGGCGCAAGGGCACCGCGTTCATTCAAGGACCCCACGTTATCGTTGACGTCCATCGCGAGCATGCTCGCTCCTACAAAGGGGGTGTCAAACAGCGCGGATCACGTGCTTGATTTCCTGGAAAGCCTGCAAGCCCCATGGCCCCAATTCACGGCCGATGCTGCTCTGCTTGTAGCCGCCCCAGGCGGTCTGCGGGAAGATCACTTGCGGTGCGTTGATCCATACCAGCCCTGCCTGCAAAGCGTTGGCGACGCGATCCGCCGCTTCGGCATTGCGTGTGACCACGCTGGCGACCAGACCGAACTGGCTGTCGTTGGCCAGGGCAATCGCCTCGGCCTCGCTGGCAAAACTGCGCACGCAAATCACCGGGCCGAAAATCTCTTCACACCACAGCGCACTGTCCAGAGGCACGTCGGTGAATACCGTCGGCTGCAAAAAATATCCGCGCGGCAGATCGGCCGGACGATTACCGCCGCAAACCAGTTTGGCGCCAGCACTCAGGCCACGATCGATGTGACCGAGCACACGCTGGTATTGCGCCTGATTGACCAGCGCCCCCATTTCCACATCCGGATCGAACGGGGCCGCCACGCGAATCGCTTCGGCGCGAGTCTTCAAGCGAGCGATGAAATCATCGAACAACTCATCGGCAACCAGCACGCGACTGGTGGCCGAACACATCTGCCCGGCGTTGAAGAAACCACCCCCGCACGCTGTCTCCACCGCCAAATCAATATCGGCATCGGCCAGCACCAGCAGCGAAGACTTGCCGCCCAGCTCCAGGCTCACACCCTTGACGGTTTCCGCCGCCCGCTGCATGACCTGCACGCCGACTGCGTTACTGCCGGTGAACGACACCTTGGCGATGCGCGGGTCCGCCGACAGTGGTGCACCGACCGCCAGGCCAGTGCCGCAGACCAGGTTGAACACGCCTTTGGGCAACCCGGCCTCGGCGATGATCGCCGCCAACTCCAACTCCGGCAGCGGCGTCACTTCCGAAGGTTTGAGCACCACGCAACAGCCGGCGGCCAGGGCCGGGGCGAGTTTCCACGCGGTGGTGACCATCGGGAAGTTCCACGGCACGATCAGGCCGACCACACCGCACGGCTCGCGGCGCAGGCGCGCGCTGAAATCCTCGCTCGGCAGTTCTACGGCACTGTCCTGTTGTGCATCCAGCCCTTCGGCGAGAGTGGCGTAGTACTCGAACGTGGCGATCACATCGTCGACATCGATCGCCGCCTCGAACAGCGGTTTGCCGTTGTTGCTCGACTGCAAATGCATCAGCTGTTCACGACCGGCCTGCACGCCCGCAGCGACTTTGCGCAGGATCGCGCCACGCTCGGCCCCGCTGGTTTTCGACCAGGCGGCGAAAGCGCTGCTCGCCGCGCTCACGGCCTGATCGACGGCGCGCTCATCGCCGCCGTTGACGGTGGTCAGCAGGGCTTCGGTCGCCGGGTTGATCACGCGCAGATGTTCGTTGCCGGCCGACCATTGGCCGTCGATATACAGACCGTCCAGAGTGGTTGGAAAACTCATTTCGATACCGCCTGCATCCACTGGGCCTGATCGATTTCAATCAGGGTCGGACCCTGGCGATCGGCGGCCACACGCAAGGCAGCGCGCAGTTGCTCGACACCGTCGACGGGCTCGGCAGCGCAGCCCAGGCCCTTGGCCACAGCGATGAAGTCCGGGGTATAGATGTCGACACCCACAGGTTCAATGGCACGGTTGACCATGTACTTCTTGATCTCTTCGTAGCCCTGGTTATTCCACAGCAGCACGATCACCGGGGTACGCGCTTCAACGGCACTGGCCAGTTCCGGCAGGGTGAATTGCAGGCCGCCGTCGCCGATCAGGCATACCACCGGCGGGCGGGCGCCGTTGCGGGCACTGCCGCCGAGCCAGGCGCCGATGGCCGCCGGCAAGGCATACCCGAGGGTGCCGTAGCCGGTGGAGGAGTTGAACCAGCGGCGCGGGCGCTCCGGGTTGAAGGTCAGGTTGCCGGTGTACACAGGTTGCGTCGAATCGCCGACGAATACTGCATCCGGCAGTTCATGCAAGACGGTTTCGAGGAAACGAGTCTGGGCCAGGGTCGCTGCATCCCATGTGCCCGCCAGCTCCTCTCGCAATCGCGCGGCACGCACCTGCCCCCAATCGTTGCGGCGCTCGGCCAGGGATTTGTGCGACAACGCGCTGAGCAAGGCGCGGGCGGCGTTGCGTGAGTCGGACACCAGCGCCACGTGCGGCGGATAGTTGCGCACGGTCTGGTCCGGGTCGATATCTACCCTTAGCAGTTGGCCAGCAATCTCGAAACCCCCGGCGAAGGTCACGTCGTAGTCGGTCTCGGCCAGTTCGGTGCCGATGGCCAAAACAACATCGGCCTCGGCGACCAGCGCGCGGGTAGCGACCAGGCTCTGGGTCGAACCGATCAGCAACGGGTGAGCGGATTCGAGCATGCCTTTGGCATTGATGGTCAGTGCCACCGGTGCGTCCAGCAGTTCGGCCAATTCGGTCAGTTCGGCGGCCGCATTGATCGCACCGCCACCGGCGAGAATCAGCGGACGCTTGGCACCAGCCAGCAATTGAGTCATGCGCGAAACAGCGCTCGGCGAAGCACCGGCACTGTCGATGTTGACGGGGATACTGGTGAGCAGGTCGTCGGCCTCTTCGACCAGCACGTCCAATGGAATTTCGATGTGCACCGGGCGCGGACGACCGGCCTGGAACAGCGCAAAGGCTCGGGCCAGCACACCCGGCAACTCCGAGGCCGACATCAGGGTATGGGAAAATGCGGCGACACCGGCGACCAGCGCGCCCTGGTTCGGCAGCTCATGCAGCTTGCCGCGACCACCGCCCAGCTGGCTGCGCGATTGCACGCTGGAGATCACCAGCATCGGAATCGAATCGGCGTAAGCCTGCCCCATCGCCGTGGTGATGTTGGTCATGCCTGGGCCGGTGATGATGAAGCAGACACCCGGTTTGCCGCTGGTGCGAGCATAGCCATCGGCCATGAAACCGGCACCCTGCTCATGGCGCGGAGTCACGTGGTTGATACTCGAACGAGCCAGCCCGCGATACAGCTCCACGGTGTGAACCCCGGGAATGCCGAACACCTGCTCGACCCCGTAGTTTTCGAGTAACTTGACCAATACTTCGCCGCACGTCGCCATGTGAATTGCCCTTCTTGTTCGTTTGAGACGCCGGGCTGTGGGAGCGGGCTTGCTCGCGAAAGCGTTGTGTCATACAACATTGATGTCGATTGACACTCCCTCTTCGCGAGCAAGCCCGCTCCCACATGACCCGGGGATGGCCTCATTGGAACGGGCGACACGTAGGCGCAACAATGGATAAAAAGTCATACTAGCCATGTCCTCACGTCATACCTTGGATACCCATGAAACGACTGCCTCCCCTGCCGGCGCTGCACACTTTTCTGATTACCGCGCAGTGCTGCAACTTCACCCGGGCCGCTGAACAACTGCACATCACCCAAGGTGCGGTGAGCCGACAGATCGCCGGGCTGGAAGATCATCTGGGCTATGAGCTGTTCATCCGCCAGGCCAGGGGCCTTGAACTGACGACCGAGGGACGGGAATGGCTGCCACGGGTGCAGCAGATTTTCGGTTTGATCGACGAGGCCGTGGAGCAGATCGGCGAGACTCGCGAAACCCTGCAACTCAAGGCGCCGACCTGTGTCATGCGCTGGTTGCTGCCTCGCTTGCTGCAATGGCAGAAAGAGCGCCCGGATGTGCCGGTGGAACTGACCACCACGGTCAAGCACGGGGTGGATTTTCATCGCGAGCAGTTTGATGCGGCGGTGATGTACGGCGCACCGCCAGACGATGCACTGGCGTCTTGTCACCTGTTCGACGAACAACTGACGCCGGTCTGTTCCCGTCCCATGCTCGAAGGTCCCTTGGCGTTGCAGGCACCGACCGATTTGCAACAGCACCTGTTGTTGCACCCGACCCGCGACGAACGGGACTGGAAGGCCTGGTTGAAGGCAGCAGATGTGCATTTGACCAATGTCAGCAAGGGCCAGCATTTCGAAACACTGGACCTGGCGATGTCGATGGCGTCCCAGGGGACGGGTGTCGCGATTGGCGACTGGTCGTTGATCGGCGATGACCTGAATGCCGGGCGGCTGGTCATGCCCTTTGAGCTGAAGGTGAAAACCGGTTTGGCGTACTACATCGTGTTCCCCGACAAACCCGCACCTTCGCCGAAATTGCGTGAACTGATGGGGTGGCTGGTGGCGCAGGCGCAGGCGCGTTGAAGCAGCCCTGATCGTTCTCACGGGCGTGGGAACGATCATCTCAAGCCTCTGTCATTCGCCCCACTTCATCTCACCTTTGGCGACTTTGGCGCTCAGTTCCAGAGAACTTTCTTCAGCGAGGCTCGGGTAGCGTTTTTTCATGGCGCCGATCAGCGCGGCAGAGTCTTTCGCCTTGGCAGTTTCCTCGTCGAACGCCTTGATGTAGTCGGCGGTGAACTGCACTGCCGCCAGTGAGCGCGCGCTCTCACCCAGGTAATGACCCGGCACCACGGTTTTCGGTTTCAGGGTTTCGATCGAATGCAGCGTAGTCAGCCAATCGGCATGGGACTGCGCAGTTTGGGTGTCGGCCATCCAGACGTGGATGTTTTGCGCCACCACGACACCACCCACCACGGCCTTGATCGACGGAATCCACACGAAGCTGCGATCCGGCTGCGGGCCGTCAAGACCGACTACCTGCAGCTTCTGCCCTTCGAGAATCAGGCTGTCGCCCTCGAGCACATCCGGCACGATGGTTTTGGCCGGTACGTCCGCGCCCATCTTCGGGCCCCAGAACGCCAGTTTGCCCTCGACTGAGTGCTTGATGTGCTCGACGGTCGGTTGCGAGGCCAGCACCCTGGCCTTGGGGAATGCGGCGGTCAGGGTATCGAGGCCAAAGTAGTAGTCCGGATCGCCGTGGCTGATGTAGATAGTGGTCAGTAGCTTGCCGCTGGCGCGGATTTTTTCCACCACTTTTTCAGCTTGGGATTTGCCGAATTGCGCATCAATCAGAATCGCCTCTTTGTCGCCGCTGACCAGTACAGAGGTCACCGGGAAAATCGCTTGTTCGCCGGGATTGTAGACGTCCAGGGTCAATGTCGACGCTGCGGCATGGGCACCGAAGCCAAGTGCGGCGCTGGCCAGTAAAACGCGTTTGAGAGTGGTGAAACCGATCATCTGTTGCTCCGTTGTCCGAATGGCGATGCAACAGAGCTTAATTGCGTACTTCAGTACAAAAAATGCGATCCTTTGACATAGTTTGTTTCTAAAATCGGGCAAATCATGGATCGTCTACAAGCAATGCGGGTGTTCGTCACTGTGGTCGATCTTGGTAGCCAGTCCGCTGCCGCCGATCATCTGGAGCTGTCACGGCCGGTGGTGTCGCGGTACCTGGCCGAACTGGAAGACTGGATCGGCGCGCGTCTGATGCATCGCACCACGCGCAAATTAAGCCTGACCGCTGCCGGCAGCGAAATACTGCCGCGCTGTCGGCAGATGCTCGATTTATCCAGCGACATGCAAGCCGCCGTCAGCGAACCGGATGACGCTCCGCGCGGCCTGCTGCGAATCAGCGTCAGCACGTCGTTCGGCCAGGCGCAACTGGCCGATGCCATGGCGGCGTACGTCAAGCGTTACCCCGGCGTCAGCATCGACATGCAGATGCTCGACCGCACGGTAAACCTGGTGGATGAACGTATCGACCTGGCAATTCGCACCAGCAACGACCTGGACCCAAACCTGATCGCTCGCCGGCTGACGGTCTGTCGCTCGGTGGTCTGTGCCACTCCCGCCTACCTGCGCGAACATCCGGCGCCACAACGGGTCGAGGACCTGAGCCTGCATAACTGCCTGACCCATTCCTACTTCGGCAAAAACCTCTGGCATTTCGAGCAGGACGGCGAGCAGGTATCTGTGCCGGTGCAAGGCAACATCAGCGCCAACGAAGCCAGTACCCTGTTACGCGCCACCCTGGCCGGGGCCGGGGTGGCAATGCTGCCCACGTATCAGGCCGGGGTGCATATCCACAGCGGCGAGCTGATTCGCTTGCTGCCTGCCGTCGAGCCCCGGCAGTTGAACGTGTACGCGGTGTACGCCTCACGCAAGCACATGCCTGCGGCGCTGCGCAGCTTGGTGGATTTTCTGGTGGTGAGATTTGCGCAAGAACCGGAGTGGGATGCCGGGTTTTAAAATCAAAAGATCGCAGCCTGCGGCAACTCCTACACAACTCACCGACCCTGACCTATGCTCAAAGTAATACCCGAGGGTATTCGTTCAGAGGTCAACGCCATGAACATCAAAACAAGAAGATACCTTGCGATTCTCATCACCTGCGCGTTCACGCTCGGGTTGTATGGCGCTGCCGCCTGGCGCGTGGAACAACTGCGCGACCTGCCCCGTGAATACTCGAGCTGTTACTTCGAGCGCTGCGTTCCCCACAACGCGACGCTCAACGCCCTGCGGTAGGACGGGAGTCAGCTGTCCTTGTCCTGTTCGGCCTTCAAGCGGTCGCGGAACGCCTTGGGCGAAATGCCCACTCGACGGCGGAACAGCCGCGTGAAATTGGTCGGATCCGAAAATCCCAACACGTCGGACATTTCATAAATGGTCATGCTGGTATAGGTCAGCAAGCGCTTGGCCTCCAGCAGTTGACGCTCGTGCATGATCTGCAATGCCGGTTGCCCCGCCAGCTCGCGGCAGGTGCCATTGAGATGGGACACCGAAATCCCCAGGCGGTGGGCCAGGTCTTCGACCTTGACGTGTTGGCGATAAGTCTCTTCCACCAGTTGAATAAACCCGTTTAGGTATTCCCGCGCACGCTGTGGTCGCGCAAGTGCGGTACGTCGCTGGATCACCTGACGACTGACCCACACCATGATCACGCTGACCAGCGAATGCATGAGCATTTCCCGCGCCGGCTCATGGCTGGTGTATTCAGTGTGCAATGCGCTGAACAGGCTGTTGAGGTATTCGCCATTCTCGCCCGCCGGGTAGCTTTCGGCCTGGGCCAGGGCATTCACCGATTGCCCCAGCTGCCCTTGCAAATGGGTGATCAGTGGCGTCGCCAGGGTTACCACGAACCCTTCCACGTCCTCGGAAAAACGAAAGCCATGCACCGAAAGCGGTGGCAGGATCTGGATGGCCGGTTCTGTCAGTTGCGATCGTTTGCCTTCGATTTCAAGTTCTGCCTGACCTTTGAATACGAAGAGCAACTGGCATAAATCGGCATGGCGATGGGGTTTGATTTGCCAATGATGTTCGCGGCTGCGTTTGGAAATGGTTTCGCAGTGCAGCAAGTCCGGGGTTGGCCAATCCAGGCTTTCACCGTAGAGCTTGAACACGGGAATCGAAGGCAGGTCAGGCTTGTTCATGACGTCAATCCAGGCCTCGAGTAAATGGCGGGCGATAATCGCACTGATTGGCAGAATGTACAGGTATCCGCTCAGTTTTCACCTTCAATTGACAGACCCGCAAGGGAAAAATGCAAGCGTTCGATCCATAAAAATCATTCACCGGCCCTGGTCGCGTGAAGCTTGCGAGTCATAAAAACAATGAAAACGCTGAAAACCCAGGTTGCCATCATTGGTGCCGGCCCATCAGGCTTGCTGCTCGGCCAGTTGCTGCACAACGCGGGTATCGACAACGTCATTATCGAACGCCAGAGCCCCGACTATGTGCTCGGGCGAATCCGCGCCGGAGTCCTCGAACAGGGCATGGTAGAGCTGTTGCGCCAGGCCGGCGTGGGCCAGCGAATGGACCGCGAAGGGTTGGTCCACGGCGGCTTTGAACTGGCCCTCGACGGCCGTCAGGTACACATCGATCTGAACACCCTGACCGGTGGAAAAACGGTGATGGTCTATGGCCAGACCGAGGTCACCCGCGACCTGATGGCCGCTCGTCGGGAGGCTGGCGCGCAGACAATTTACCAGGCCGGCGATGTCGTTCCCCATGGCATGAAAAGCGCAGAAACCTTTGTCACGTTTGAGAAGGACGGCCAGGCCTGGCGCCTCGACTGCGACTACATCGCCGGTTGCGACGGTTTTCACGGCGTGGCGCGCCAGTCCATACCCGCCGACTGCCTGAAAGTGTTCGAGCGGGTCTATCCGTTCGGCTGGCTGGGAATCCTCGCCGATACCCCGCCGGTCCACGAAGAACTGGTCTACGCCCGCCATGAGCGCGGTTTTGCCCTGTGCAGCATGCGTTCGGCGACGCGCACCCGGTACTACCTGCAAGTGCCGACCAGCGATCACGTCGACAACTGGTCCGACCAACGCTTCTGGGACGAACTCAAGTTACGCCTGCCCCAAGACCTGGCAAACAAGCTGATCACCGGGCCGTCCATCGAAAAAAGCATCGCGCCGTTGCGCAGCTTCGTGGTCGAACCGATGCAGTACGGGCGGCTGTTCCTGGTCGGTGATGCGGCGCACATCGTCCCGCCCACCGGCGCCAAGGGCTTGAACCTGGCGGCCAGCGATGTCAGTACGCTGTTTAATATTCTGCTCAAGGTTTATCGCGAAGACCGCCTCGATTTGTTGGAGAAGTACTCCGAAATCTGCCTGCGCAGGGTATGGAAAGCCGAGCGGTTTTCCTGGTGGATGACTTCGATGCTGCATCGTTTCGATGATCAGGACGCCTTTGACCAGCGCATCGTCGAGTCAGAGCTTGAGTACTTCATCGGCTCCGAGGCCGGCCGAAAAACCATTGCAGAAAATTACGTCGGCCTTCCGTACGAGACTATCGAATAGCTTGCTATCGACTTACACTGGCGAGCATTCCCTGCTCGCCTGGCGGCTTGCAGGTCAATTACTGCCGCAGGTTTTCCCGTGACCAATCTCCACCAGCCTGAAACGCCAAAACCGGCGATCCGCAGCATTCTGGTCGCTTTGATGCTGGCGATCTTTCTCGGGGCACTGGACCAGACCATCGTTGCCGTGTCGATGCCGGCCATTTCCGCGCAGTTCAAGGACGTCAACCTGCTCGCCTGGGTCATCTCCGGTTATATGGTGGCAATGACCGTGGCGGTGCCGATCTACGGAAAACTGGGCGACCTGTACGGCCGGCGCAAACTGATGTTGTTCGGCATGGCTCTGTTCACCCTGGCTTCGGTGTTCTGCGGCATGGCCCAGAGCATGGAACAACTGGTGCTGGCGCGTATTTTCCAGGGCATCGGTGCTGGCGGGATGATTTCGGTGAGCCAGGCGATCATCGGCGACATCGTGCCGCCCCGGGAACGCGGTCGTTACCAGGGCTATTTCAGCAGCATGTACGCGGTGGCCAGCGTGGCGGGGCCGGTGCTCGGCGGCTATATGACCGAATACCTGTCCTGGCGCTGGGTGTTCCTGATCAACCTGCCGCTGGGCCTGGGTGCGTGGCTGGTAGCCAACCGAACACTGGTGGGGCTGCCCATTCCCCAGCGCAAACCGATCATCGATTATCTCGGCACCCTGCTGATGGTCATAGGCCTGACGGCGTTGTTGCTCGGGATCACCCAGGTTGGCCAGGGTCATTCATGGCGCAGCAGCCAAGTACTCTCGCTGCTCGCCTGTGCGCTGCTGGTGCTGGCGCTGTTCGTCGCCCATGAACGGCGGGCGCGGGAACCGTTGTTGCCCATGCATCTGTTTGCCAATCGCAATGCGATCCTGTGCTGGTGCACGATTTTTTTCACCAGCTTCCAGACCATTTCCCTGATCGTGCTGATGCCGTTGCGCTTCCAGAGCGTGACCGGCGCCGGGGCCGACAGCGCCGCCCTGCACCTTCTGCCATTGGCCATCGGATTGCCGATAGGCGCTTATTTCGCCGGCCGCCGCACCTCGGTGACCGGTCGTTACAAACCCATGATACTCACCGGTGCAGTGCTGATGCCGATTTCGATCCTGGGCATGGCGTTCACCCCGCCACAGGCGTTGGTATTGAGCAGCCTGTTCATGTTGCTCAGCGGGATCGCCGGCGGCATGCAGTTCCCGACTTCTCTGGTGGGCACGCAGAACTCTGTGGAGCAACGGGATATCGGCGTCGCCACCAGCACCACCAATCTGTTCCGCTCGCTGGGCGGCGCGGTGGGTGTGGCGCTGATGTCGGCACTGCTGCTGGCGTTGCTGCAGGACTCGAGCTTCGCCCACCTGGCTGGCTCCGCGCTGATCGCCGAAGGGCATTCGGGGAACGTCTTGCTGGACGGTTTGAACGCTGCACCGGGAGACGCCCAGAACGCCTTGCGCGCCGAGCTGTTGCTGACATTCCGGCATTTGCTGACGGTCAGTGCAGCGGTGTCGTTGCTGGGGCTGGCGGCGGCGATTGCCATGCCGAACATGTTGTTGCGCGGGCGTGAGGACAAGGCTCGATAGGTAAAGCGAGTCGCCTTTATTCGCGGGCAAGCCCGCTCCCACAGGATTTTCGCAGTCCTTGTGGGAGCGGGCTTGCTCGCGGATGCGTCATGACAAACAGCAAACTATCAAGGGCTGTAATACCCGACTGCGACCAGAAAATGCCCGACCTTCTTCAGGTATGCATGCTTGTTCTCGACCTTGGTGGTCACCGGGTTTTTCCAGCGGTACTCGTATTCGCCATAGTCCTGTTTGGCCATCAGCGCCAGGATCGGCTCGCCCACCGGATTGCCTTCTGGATCCTTGATGCTGCTGAAGTCGGTATTGATCAGCCGCAGGTTAGTGCCATGGGCGACGTAACGCCGGGTATTGAGGTCGACGACAAACACGTACAAATCATCCTGCAGGTAGCCGCCCTTGAGTGAGTTGATCGCCGTCAGGGTGCCCTTCTCGTCCTTGGTCAGATCGATCGCCGCTTTGTTGAGCAGCGCCATGGCTTGCTCCGCGGACGCCCGTGGCAGGTAATAACCGACGGCCAGGATGCGCTGGCCAATGCGCTGGTAGTAGACGCGCTTGCGTTCGACCTTGCCGTCCGACCAGTTCTGCCAGCGATATTCCCCCTGCTGGATACCATTGCCCTCCGGCACTTTCAGGGCGTCCTTGAAGGTTTTCTGCAAGTCCGGGGGCAGGGTTTCCGACACGTCCCGGCCTATCAGTGCTGCAGAAGGTCCGCCGCTGGCGAGCATCACGCCCTTGGTGTCAACCACGAAGACATAACGATCCTTGTCGACAAACTCGCCCTGGCGGCTGAATGCCGCGAAGGCCTTGTCGCCATTCTGGTGATAGTAGGCCAGGGCTTTTTCCAGCAAGGCGATGGCCGCCTGACTGTCTTCCTTCTCTGTCGCGGCGGCCTGCGCCTGGCCCAGCCCCATTAAAAGCATGCCGCACAGCAAGACGAATTTATGCACAAACCCCATTGCCCATCCCTCGTTCTCATTGGTGTTACAAGAGCGTAGACGGCAATGGGGCATGTATGGGTATTGAGTGTTGTCAGCCAATCATTCCCGGCGCATCCGGAAAGACCTGACTACTTACTGCCGGGCGCGCAGTTGCTGCTGAAGATTCTGAATCTGCGCCTGAAGGGTGTTGATGTTGCGGGTTACCTGGCCGCGGAAGGCATCGAATTCGGCGGTATTGGTCGCGCCCTGAGCCGGGGCTGGACGATTGTCCTGTACGCTTTTGAGTACAATGATTTCTTGTTCGAGACGCTCGATGGCAGCGCTCGGATTGCCCTGTTTCTTCAGTGCGACGATATCGGCCCCCAGGCTTTTCATCTGCGCGTCGAGCTTCTCGCTGTCGGCAGAGGCGCTTTTGAGTGCCGCCAGGTCGCCACTCAATGCTTTGACTTGCGCCTGCAACTGACCGTTGGCACTCTGCTGCTCGGTGTTCTGGGCGCTGATCTGTGCCAGGCGCTTATCGAGATCGGTGGTTTGCGCGCTCATCTGTGCCAGACGCTTGTCCAGCTCCGACGCCTGGCCGGCAACGCCCAGTTGCTGCGCATTCTGATCCTGGAGTTTGCTTTCCAGCTGTCTGATTTGCAGCTTCAGGGCTTCGCTGTCGCTGCTGACACTGGTCTGGCTGGCGACCACCTTGCCGGAAATATCCTGCAAGCGCCCTGCCGCTTCCTCACTGATTCGCGCGAAGCTTTCCTGGGTCGCCACCAGTTGCTGCTCCATCAGTGAGATCTGCTGAAAGCTCCACCAGGCAAGAACGGCAAAAGCAATGAACAAGGCGCCAACCAGCGCCCAGAGCGGGCCGGTGCTCGCCGCCTTGACCTTGACCACCGGGGCCGTGCGCGCATGCACGACCTTGCGCACAGTGGGCACAAACTCATCGTCGTCGAGAACGTCTGCACGCAAGCTCGGTACATCGTCAAAGTCGTCGTGGGCATCGTTACGCATGGACATTCAATCAACCTTTGTGAAACACGTGATGGCTTGATGCGCCGCAGTATAAACCCCACAGCCGCACAGATTGACCCTGAACGCCGGCCATCGGTTCAGAAAGCGACCGTGACTTGAGTATCAGCGAATGTCCTGAGCCTTCCACCAGCCACAGAACTCATCGAGCGCCGTCCACAGACTGACCTTGGGATCGTAATCCAGATAATGCCGGGCGCGACTGATGTCCAGGGTGAAGTTTTTGTTCATGACCTGCATGCCCAGGCGCGACAAGGTCGGCTCGGGACGCCCCGGCCATAGCTTGCAGACGCCTTCGTTAAGCGCCGCAACGGAGTAGGCCAAGCCATAGGAACGGTAGCGGGTAACCTGTGGGACTTCCATTGCGCGCATGACGTAATTGACCACGTCCCACAGGGGAACCGGCGTGCCGTTACTGATATTGTAAGCCTTGCCCAAGGCAGAGCCGCTGGCCAGCAAGCTACTGAGCAGGGCTTCGTTGAGGTTTTGCACGCTGGTGAAATCAACCTTGTTCAGGCCATTGCCGACGATCGCAAGGCGCCCTTTGCGCTGCATCTTCAGCAAACGCGGGAAGATACTCATATCGCCAGCACCGGTAACGAAACGCGGGCGCAGGGCCAGGGTTTCGAGACCGAACTCCTGGGCACCGAAGACCTTTTGCTCGGCCAGGTACTTGGTAGCGGCGTAATGATGCTTGAAGCGCTTGGGTACTTGTTCTTCCGTCAGGCCCAGATGATCGCGGCCATCGAAATAGATCGACGGCGATGACAGGTGCACCAACCGTCGAACCCGTTGTTTCAGGCAGGCCTCGACAACGTTCTCGGTGACCTGGACGTTGCCTTGATGGAAGTCCTGATACCGTCCCCACAACCCCACCGCTCCGGCGCAATGCACCACGGACTCGACGTCCGAGCACAGCTCGCGTGCCAGTTCCGGGTCGCTCAGGTCGCCCTGGATGAACTCGGCACCACGACGTACCAGATGCTCCACACTCTCGGCCCGGCGACCGTTGACCCGTACGTCCAGGCCCTGCTCCAGGGCGAAACGCGCAAAGCGTCCGCCAATGAAGCCGCTTGCGCCGGTAACCAGAATCTTCATTTATTGCTCCTAGAAATGCAGTTGCAAGCGTCAAGCTGCAAGCCGCAAGTTAAAACAGTGCACACGCGCTTTACTTGCCGCTCGCAGCTTGACGCTCAAGGCTGCACCCAGGGCACCAGCCATTGCTTCGACGCGAGCACCAATTGATCGGTCAGCAAACCCAGTAACTCACCGCCATTGCGCCAATGATGCCAGTACAAAGGCACATCGATCGGTTTATCTGGCAACAGTTCGCGCAATACCCCGCGCTCCAGTTGCTCGCGCACCTGAAGCTCCGGGACTAGCCCCCAGCCGAGTCCCGCTTCGGTGAGGCGGATAAAGCCTTCAGACGATGGGCAGAGATGGTGTTCGAATCCACCGTTGACCCCCAGGGATGCGAGATAGCGATGCTGCAGGAAATCGTCCGGGCCAAATACCAGCGCCGGGGTTCGAGCCAGCTGATCAGCGCGAACGCCCTCGGGAAAGTGCCGGGCAATGAAGGCCGGGCTGGCCAGCGCACGATAACGCATGGCCCCCAGCAATACACTGCGCGCCCCGGACACCGGGCGCTCGCTGGCACAGAGGCAAGCCGCCACTTCTCCGGCACGCATACGTTTGAGGCCGACGGTCTGGTCTTCAACCACCAGATCCATCAACAAGTGTTGTTGCGCGCAGAACTCCCCCACCGCCTGCGCCCACCAGGTGGCCAGGCTGTCGGCATTCAAGGCAATCCGCAGGCGCTCCGGCAAGCCTTCTTCATCCAGTGCCGGTACCAGGCTTTGCAGATCGCGTTCAAGCAAGCGCACCTGTTGCACATGGTTGAGCAGGCGCCGGCCGATTTCCGTCGGCGTGGGCGGAGTAGCCCGCACCAGCACAGGTTGCCCGACCCGGGCTTCGAGCAACTTGATGCGCTGGGAAATCGCCGATTGCGACAGACCCAGCACCTGCGCGGCCCGTTCAAAACCGGCCTGCTCGACCACTGCGGCCAGGGCGGAAAGCAATTTGTAGTCGAACATCAGTTTTCCTAATGAGCGATCAGCATGATTTGTTTTTCTTATACAGGCTTCCAACGGAGAATGACCAGCATGAACTTCTGAACAAGGATTACCCCATGGCTGGCGAAACTTCACTGGCAACGCTGCTGCGCAGCATGAGCCCGCAACTCAACGCTGGCGAATATGTGTTCTGCACCCTGCGCGACGGCCATTTGCCGGCAGGTCTGGAGATTGTCGGCAGCTTTCGCGAGCAGGAAGGTCTGACCGTGATTCTCGAACGTTCCCGCGCCGAACAAGCCGGATTCAGCTTCGACTACGTGGCTGCGTGGATCACCCTGAACGTGCACTCGGCCCTGGAAGCCGTCGGCCTGACTGCCGCGTTTGCCAGCGCACTGGGCAACGCCGGCATCAGCTGCAACGTGATCGCCGGCTATTACCACGACCATTTGTTCGTCGGCCAGGCCGACGCCGACCGTGCCCTTCAGGTGTTGCGGAACCTGGCGGCCAACGCGGAGTAAACGATATGTGGCAAAGCTACGTGAACGGCCTGTTGGTGGCCTTCGGACTGATCATGGCAATCGGTACCCAGAATGCGTTTGTTCTGGCGCAAAGCCTGCGGCGTGAACATCACCTGCCGGTGGCCGCGCTTTGCGTGGCCTGCGATGCATTGCTGGTGGCCGCCGGGGTATTCGGCCTGGCGACGGTGCTGGCACAAAATCCGACGCTGTTGGCCATAGCTCGCTGGGGCGGCGCGGCGTTTCTATTGTGGTACGGCAGCCAGGCGCTGCGCCGGGCTTTTTCCAGCCAGAGCCTGCAACAAGGAGAAAACCAGACCGTGCGTTCGCTGCGGGCGGTGATGCTCAGCGCCCTGGCGGTAACGCTGCTCAACCCGCATGTCTACCTGGACACCGTTTTACTGATCGGCTCACTCGGCGCCCAACAAACCGAACCCGGCGCCTATGTGGTGGGCGCGGCCAGTGCCTCGCTGCTGTGGTTTTTCACCCTGGCGCTGGGCGCGGCGTGGCTGGCTCCGTGGCTGGCTCGACCGAGTACCTGGCGAATTCTCGACCTGCTGGTGGCGGTGATGATGTTTGCCGTAGCCGTCCAGTTGATTACCGCCGGGTAAATTGTTCCGCACAGCCCTGGAACCTCTATTCCACACAGTTGTTGCGTGGTTATGCCGCCACCCCGGTGCTATGATCCGAATCCCTGCGCCGCAAAGAGTACAAACTCCCCGGCGCTAGTCTGGCCGCCCGTGATCGGCCTTGCGCTCACCGCAACTGACCTGATTAGGAGAATCATCATGGCTTTCGAATTGCCGCCGCTGCCTTACGCACACGACGCCCTGCAGCCGCACATTTCCAAGGAAACCCTGGAATACCACCACGACAAGCACCACAACACCTATGTCGTGAACCTGAACAACCTGGTGCCAGGCACCGAGTTCGAAGGCAAGACCCTGGAAGAAATCGTCAAGACTTCCTCGGGCGGTATCTTCAACAACGCCGCTCAGGTCTGGAACCACACTTTCTACTGGAACTGCCTGGCACCAAATGCTGGTGGTCAACCAACCGGCGCACTGGCTGACGCGATCAACGCTGCTTTCGGTTCGTTCGACAAGTTCAAGGAAGAGTTCAGCAAGACTTCCATCGGCACCTTCGGTTCCGGCTGGGGCTGGCTGGTGAAAAAGGCTGACGGTTCCCTGGCCCTGGCCAGCACCATCGGCGCCGGCAACCCGCTGACCAACGGCGACACTCCGCTGCTGACCTGCGACGTCTGGGAACACGCTTACTACATCGACTACCGCAACGTTCGTCCGAAGTACGTCGAAGCGTTCTGGAACCTGGTCAACTGGAAATTCGTGGCTGAGCAGTTCGAAGGCAAGACCTTCACCGCTTAAGTCCGACGCCAGTCAAAAAACCCGGCTTTTCAGCCGGGTTTTTTATTGCCCGGTTTTTTTGCGGTTTGGTGGGGCCTCTTTGCGAGCAAGCCTCACATTTTTCCGGGTACATCCGGGAGGGATTGGTCGGCTCGCAGACCGTCATCGCCGGCAGGCCAGCTCCCACAAGAATTCGGGATCGCCGCAAGAGGAGATCGGTTACAAGGCCGCCATGCAAGGTAAATCATGCCCCACATCGCGACCGTCATGCCGCTATCGAACCCAAGCCAATTTCCCACAATGAAACAAGCCGCGCGCCTCTTGCCGCACAGCCACAGACGTCTAACATCAACCAAATGGAAATTTTCTCCACCCAGCCCCTCAAGTTGAAGGACTCGACAACCGACACAGTACTAATAGGCAAATGGCTCAGGGCAACGAAAAATCGGCCAGGCTGCAGGCAAACCCGCCTGTGGCCGATTGTCCCTTTGACTGCCCCTACGGGATTGCCAATACTCAATGCAACTTGATGCTGCCCGCACGGAACAAGGAATAGCCCTTTGAAGCTGGAACTCAAGAACAGCTTGTCGGTGAAGTTGCTCCGGGTTGTGCTCCTGTCGGCATTGATCGTCGGCGTAGTCTTGAGCTGCGCGCAGATTGTTTTCGATGCCTATAAAACACGCCAGGCCGTCGCCGGTGATGCCGAGCGCATCCTCGATATGTTTCGCGACCCCTCGACCCAGGCTGTCTATAGCCTGGACCGGGAAATGGGCATGCAGGTCATCGAGGGCTTGTTTCAGGATGACGCCGTACGCCAGGCGTCCATCGGCCACCCCAACGAGCCCATGCTCGCGCAAAAAACCCGCGAGTTGCAGCAATCGAGCAGTCGCTGGCTGACCGACCTGATTCTTGGCAAGGAACGCACTTTCACCACCCAACTGGTGGGTCGCGGGCCGTACAGTGAGTATTACGGCGACCTGAGCATTACCCTCGATACCGCCACCTACGGGCAAGGTTTTATCGTCAGCTCGGTGATCATCTTCATTTCCGGCGTGTTGCGCGCCCTGGCGATGGGGCTTGTGCTGTACCTGGTTTATCACTGGCTGCTGACCAAGCCGTTGTCGCGGATCATCAAGCACCTCACGGAAATCAACCCGGATCGCCCCAGCGAGCACAAAATCCCATTGCTCAAGGGGCACGAGAAAAACGAGCTGGGCATCTGGATCAACACGGCAAATCAGCTGCTTGAATCCATCGAGCGCAATACTCACCTGCGTCATGAAGCGGAAAACAGCCTGCTGCGCATGGCCCAATACGACTTTCTCACCGGTTTACCGAACCGGCAGCAATTGCAGTATCAACTGGACAAGATCCTGATCGACGCCGGCAAGCTGCAACGCCGGGTCGCTGTGCTGTGTGTAGGCCTCGACGACTTCAAGGGCATCAACGAACAGTTCAGCTATCAGACCGGCGACCAATTACTGCTGGCCTTGGCCGACCGCCTGCGCGGACATAGTGGTCGCCTCGGTGCCCTTGCCCGCCTGGGTGGCGACCAGTTCGCCCTGGTGCAGGCCGATCTGGAACAACCCTACGAAGCCGCCGAACTGGCGCAAAGCATTCTTGATGATCTGGAAGCGGCGTTCGCCCTCGATCATCAGGAAATCCGCCTGCGTGCCACCATCGGCATCACTCTGTTTCCCGAGGACGGCGACAGCACCGAGAAGTTGTTGCAGAAGGCCGAGCAGACCATGACCCTGGCCAAGACCCGCTCGCGCAACCGCTATCAGTTCTATATTGCCAGTGTCGATACCGAAATGCGCCGCCGGCGCGAACTGGAAAAAGACCTGCGCGATGCCCTGACCCGCAACCAGTTCTACCTCCTCTACCAGCCGCAGATCAGCTACCGCGATCATCGGGTAGTCGGTGTCGAAGCGTTGATTCGCTGGCAGCACCCCGAGCACGGGCTGGTACCGCCAGACCTGTTCATCCCGCTGGCTGAGCAGAACGGCACCATCATTGCCATTGGCGAATGGGTACTGGACCAGGCCTGCAAGCAGCTGCGCGACTGGCATGACCAGGGCTTCAACGATTTGCGCATGGCGGTGAATCTGTCGACGGTGCAACTGCACCACGCCGAGTTGCCAAGGGTGGTCAACAACCTGTTGCAGATGTACCGCCTGCCTCCACGCAGCCTGGAACTGGAAGTTACCGAGACCGGCCTGATGGAAGACATCAGTACCGCCGCCCAGCACTTGCTCAGTCTGCGCCGCTCCGGGGCACTGATTGCCATCGACGACTTCGGGACCGGCTACTCGTCCCTGAGCTACCTGAAAAGCCTGCCCCTGGACAAGATCAAGATCGACAAGAGCTTCGTTCAGGACCTGCTCGATGACGACGACGATGCGACCATCGTCCGGGCCATCATCCAGTTGGGTAAAAGCCTTGGCATGCAGGTGATTGCCGAAGGTGTGGAAACCGCCGAGCAGGAGGCCTACATCATCTCCGAAGGTTGCCACGAAGGTCAGGGCTATTACTACAGCAAGCCGCTGTCGGCACGGGAATTGAGTGCTTACCTGAAACAGGCGCAGCGTAGCAACGCGGTAATTCTGTAACCCCTGTAGGAGCGAGCATGCTCCTGCAGGGTGAAGCACGCCCCTGTGTGAATAAGAAATATTTACAGGTACAACCCTTTACACATAATGCGAAAGATTTGCATTATGTCGCAGTTTTGCGCGCTCAAGGCGCCATTCAACCCCCTATCGAAGCAGGATGTTCGCCATGATTCGTATGCCTCTGGCTACCGCCAGTCTGTTGGCCATCGCTATTTCCCTCGCCGGCTGCGGTGAAGGTAAAGACAAAGAAACTGCTGCCGCGCCTGCGCCGGCTGCCAGCGCCGCTGCTGCACCGGCTGCTCCAGCCGTCGCACCTGCCGCTGCCAGCAAGGTCGACGAAGCCGCCGCCAAAGCCGTTGTCGCCCATTACGCCGACATCGTTTTTGCCGTTTACAGCGATGCCGAATCCACTGCCAAGACCCTGCAAACCGCCGTTGATGCCTTCCTCGCCAAGCCGAACGCCGACACTTTGAAGGCCGCCAAGGCCGCCTGGGTGGCCGCTCGTGTTCCTTACCTGCAGAGCGAAGTGTTCCGCTTCGGCAACACCATCATCGACGACTGGGAAGGTCAGGTTAACGCCTGGCCACTGGACGAAGGCCTGATCGACTACGTCGACAAATCCTACGAACACGCCCTGGGCAACCCGGGTGCCAGCGCCAACATCATCGCCAACACTGAAATCCAGGTCGGCGAAGACAAGGTTGACGTCAAAGACATCACCCCGGAAAAGCTCGCCAGCCTGAACGAGCTGGGCGGCTCCGAAGCCAACGTCGCCACCGGCTACCACGCCATCGAATTCCTGCTCTGGGGCCAGGATCTGAATGGCACCGGCCCTGGCGCCGGCAACCGTCCAGCCTCCGACTACCTGGAAGGCAAAGGCGCAACCGGCGGTCACAATGATCGTCGCCGTGCTTACCTGAAGTCCGTGACCCAGTTGCTGGTTAGCGACCTGGAAGAAATGGTTGGTAACTGGAAGCCCAACGTGGCCGACAACTACCGTGCCACCCTGGAAGCCGAACCGGTTGAATCCGGTCTGCGCAAAATGCTGTTCGGCATGGGCAGCCTGTCCCTGGGCGAACTGGCGGGCGAGCGCATGAAGGTTTCCCTGGAAGCCAACTCCCCTGAAGACGAACACGACTGCTTCAGCGATAACACCCACAACTCGCAGTTCTACGATGCCAAAGGCATTCGTAACGTCTACCTGGGTGAATACACCCGCGTCGACGGCAGCAAAATGACCGGCGCCAGCCTGTCGTCCCTGGTGGCCAAAGCCGACCCGGCTGCCGACACCGCGCTCAAAGCCGACCTGGCAGCCACCGAAGCGAAGATGCAGGTGATCGTCGACCACGCCAACAAGGGTGAGCACTACGACCAGTTGATCGCCGCCGGCAACACCGCTGGCAACCAGATCGTTCGCGACGCTATCGCCGCCCTGGTCAAGCAGACCGGTTCGATCGAAGCCGCCGCTGGCAAGCTGGGCATCAGCGACCTGAACCCGGACAACGCTGATCACGAGTTCTGATCAACGCTGGCTGAGTGAAAAAAGGCGACCTGCGGGTCGCCTTTTTTATTCTGGCGCAACACCATCAATGTGGGAGCGGGCTTGCTCGCGAAAGCGGTGTGTCAGTCAGCACTATTGTTGAATGTGACACCGCTTTCGCGAGCAAGCCCGCTCCCACAAGGGATCACTGTTGCGCAAATCCCCTGCCCCACATCAACCAAACGATAATTCCTCTTATTCAATCTCCCCTGCCCTGTTAGACTTTGCGCCCTTGTTTTGCTTGTCTTGCAGGATGTCTGATGCCCTCGCTGCCTCTTCGCTTGTCCGCACTGTTTCTGGCCCTGGGCCTGAGTGCCTGCGATGACGCCCCGCGTTTCACCGAAGCCGAACCCGGCGAAGCCCGCTCCGGTGGCAGCGCGACCGTGCGCAAGAGCGATCAGAATGCCTTTTCCCTGCCCTCGGCCAACCTGCCGCCGTCCCGGCGCGTGGACTTTAGCGTCGGCAACAGCTTTTTCCGCAATCCCTGGGTGATCGCTCCGGCGACAACCACCGCGCGTGATGGTCTGGGCCCACTGTTCAATACCAATGCCTGCCAGGGTTGCCACATCAAGGACGGCCGCGGTCACCCGCCGGAGCCCGGGGCGCAGAACGCCGTGTCGATGCTGGTGCGCCTGTCGATTCCCAATAACCCAGCCTACGCCAAGGTAATCGAACAGATCGGCGTGCTGCCTGAACCGGTCTACGGTGGCCAATTCCAGGACATGGCCGTCCCCGGCGTGGCACCGGAAGGCAAAGTGCGGGTTGATTACACACCCGTGCCGATTCACTTCAAGGACGGCACCGAAGTGATATTGCGCAAGCCAAGCCTGAACATCAGCCAACTGGGCTACGGCCCGATGCATCCCGACACGCGTTTTTCTGCACGGGTAGCGCCGCCGATGATTGGCCTGGGCCTGCTCGAAGCGATCCCCGACGAGGCGATCCTGGCCAACGCCGAGGCGCAGGCAAAGGAGAAAAACGGTATCGCCGGACGCCCGAACCGGGTCTGGGATGATGTCCAACAGAAAACCGTACTCGGGCGGTTTGGCTGGAAAGCCGGCCAACCGAACCTAAACCAACAGAATGTCCACGCGTTTTCCGGTGATATGGGCCTCACGACCAGCCTGACACCCTTTGATGACTGCACCGACGCGCAAACCGCCTGCAAACAGGCGCCGAGTGGTAACGGCCCGAATGGCGAGCCGGAAGTCAGCGATAACATCCTGCGCCTGGTGCTGTTCTACAGCCGCAATCTCGCCGTACCGGCCCGCCGTGACGTCAGCGCGCCTGAAGTGCTGGCCGGCAAAAATCTGTTCTATCAGGCTGGCTGCCAGTCATGTCACACACCGAAATACACTACTGCCGCCAACGCCGCCGAACCTGAACTGGCCAATCAAGTGATTCGCCCGTACAGCGACCTGCTACTGCATGACATGGGCGAAGGCCTGGCCGACAACCGCAGCGAATTCCAGGCCAGTGGCCGCGACTGGCGCACCCCGCCGTTGTGGGGCATCGGCCTGACACAGGCGGTCAGTGGCCACACTCAGTTCCTGCATGACGGCCGTGCCCGCAACTTGCTCGAAGCGGTGCTCTGGCATGGCGGCGAAGCGACAGCGGCGCAGCAACAGGTTTTGTCTTTCAATGCCGGGCAGCGTGCTGCGCTGCTGGCGTTTTTGAATTCCCTTTAATACGCATTCCTTCAGCGGGAGCCCGACATGTTCCGTCCCAAGTTGTTGTTCACCAGCCTCGCCGCCCTCGCCCTGGGCGCCTGCTCGCCCCAGGACCCGCAAGCGGTCACTTCGGCGGCGATCGCCAAATCGGTGATCCTGCCGACCTACACCCGCTGGGTTGAGGCCGACCGCCAGCTGGCCGTCAGCGCTCTCGCGTACTGTGAGGGCAAGCAAACCCTGGAAACGGCCCGCGCCGACTTCCTTCACGCACAAAAAGCCTGGGCCGAACTGCAACCTTTGCTGATCGGGCCGTTGGCCGAAGGCAACCGTGCCTGGCAAGTACAGTTCTGGCCGGACAAGAAAAACCTGGTGGGCCGTCAGGTCGAGCAACTGGTCACCGCGCAACCGCAGATCGATGCTGCCACCCTGGCCAAGTCCAGCGTTGTGGTGCAAGGCCTGTCGGCCTATGAATACGTCCTGTTCGACAGCAAGCCCGATGTTGCCAACGCTGAACAGAAAGCCAGGTTCTGCCCCCTGCTGGTCGCGATCGGCGAGCGTCAGAAGCAACTGGCCGAAGAGATCCTGCAAAGCTGGAACAACACCGACGGCATGCTCGCGCAAATGAGCAAATTCCCGAATCAGCGCTACGCCGACTCCCACGAAGCCATTGCTGACCTGCTGCGCGTGCAAGTGACCGCCCTGGACACCTTGAAGAAGAAGCTCGGCACGCCGATGGGCCGCCAGAGCAAGGGCGTGCCGCAGCCGTTCCAGGCCGATGCCTGGCGTAGCCAATCATCCCTGGCCAGTCTCGAAGCCAGCCTCGCCGCCGCCAAAACGGTATGGGAAGGTGTCGACAACAAAGGCCTGCGCGGTCTGTTGCCGAGCGAGCAGAAACCCTTGGCCGACAAGATCGACGCCGCTTATGCCGCTTCGCTGAGACTGTTCGCCGGCAACCAGCGCTCGCTGACCGATATGCTCGGTGACGATGCCGGTCGCCAGCAGCTCAACGAGCTCTACGACAGCCTCAACGTCGTCCACCGCCTGCACGAAGGCGAGCTGGCCAAGGCGCTGGGCATCCAACTGGGCTTCAACGCCAACGATGGTGACTGATGAGGACGAGTGCCATGCTGCGACGTCAGGCTCTGACTTTAGGTAGCTTGCTGCTGGGAGCAGTGACACTGGGCGGCTGGACGCTGTTCAAGCAAAAGGATAAAAGCCCGCTGCTGCTATCGGCGCGGGACGATACCGACGGCAAGCACTACGCCGTCGGCTATCGACTGGATGGCACCCGGGTGTTTGCCACCCAGGTCGGCCAGCGTTGCCACGACATCATCAACCACCCGACTCAGCCGATTGCGCTGTTTGTCGCCCGCCGCCCGGGCACCGAGAGCTACCTGATCGATCTGCGCGACGGTTCGCTGCTGCAAACCGTGACGTCAAAGCCGAACCGGCACTTCTACGGGCACGCGGTAGTTCACCAGAGCGGCGACTGGCTGTATGCCACCGAAAACGACACCACCGAGCCGGGTCGCGGCTTGCTTGGTGTGTACAAGTTCGAAGGCGCACGGCTGGTGCACAGCGGTGAGATTTCCACCCACGGTATCGGCCCGCACCAGGTGTCCTGGATGCCCGACGGCGAAACCCTGGTAGTGGCCAACGGCGGAATCCGCACCGAGGCCGAAAGCCGGGTCGAGATGAACCTCGACGCCATGGAGCCGAGCCTGGTGCTGATGCAGCGTGACGGCACACTGCTGAGCAAGGAAACCCTCGCCCAGCAGATGAACAGCGTGCGTCACCTGGGGATTGCCAGCGACGGCACCATCGTCGCCGGTCAGCAATTCATGGGGGCGGCCCATGAGTCGTCGGAGCTGCTGGCGATCAAGCGCCCCGGCCGGCCTTTTGTCGCGTTCCCGGTGCCGGAACACCAATTGCAGGCCATGGGGCACTACACCGCCAGTGTCGCGGTGCACAGCGACTTGCGCCTGGTGGCGTTGACTGCACCACGGGGTAACCGCTTTTTCATCTGGGACCTGGACAGCGGCGAAGTACGCCTGGACGCACCCTTGCCCGATTGCGCCGGAGTCGGTGCGGTGGCCGATGGCTTCGTCGTGACCTCGGGCCAGGGACGTTGCCGCTACTACGATTGTCGCCAGTCCGAGCTGCTGGCAAAACCCCTGGAGCTTCCGGCAGGTCTCTGGGACAACCATCTTCATCTAGTCTGAGCTTCTGTGGGAGGGCTTGCCTTGTGTGAGGGGGCTTGCCTTCTGTGAGAGGGCTTGCCTTCTGTGGGGGGGCTTGCCTTCTGTGGGGGGGCTTGCCTTCTGTGAGAGGGCTTGCCTTCTGTGGGGGGGCTTGCCTTCTGTGGGGGGGCTTGCCTGTGGCGAGGGGGCTTGCCCCCGATGGGTGGCGAAGCCACCCCCATAACCACCACCGCGGGTTTTTTAGATAAACCACTACATCGTGCTCTCCGTTTTTAGGGCTGCTGCGCAGCCCAACGGGGGCAAGCCCCCTCGCCACAGGCAAGCCCCCTCGCCACAGGCAAGCCCCCTCACCACAGGCAAGCCCCCTCACCACAGCAAGCCCTCTCGCCACAAGCAGGCCCCCTCCCATAGCAAGCCTCCCGGGTTTTGTGTTCAGCCGCTCTATTCCCTGGCTAGCAGTCATCGGCGGGGCCACTCGTAAAAAGTGCCAGTTGGATTCCCCCACCGACTCGCGGTAATGTGCCCTACTGTCTCACCTGATTTCTCCAAGGAACTGGAAATATGCTGCGTCGCCGCATGCTGATCATGTTGGGTGTTGTCTTGCTGATCGTGGTGATCCTGGGCGCTTACAAGGCCTTCTCCGTCTACACGATGATTCAAAGCTTCTCGGCGCCTAAACCGCCGATCAGCGTCGCCGTGGCTACCGCCACCGAGCGGCCATGGCAAGTTCGCCTGCCCACCGTCGGCACGCTGAAGGCGCTGCAAGGAGTAGACCTGAGCCTGGAGACTGACGGCACCGTCACCGATGTGCAGTTCCAGTCCGGGCAGACGGTCAAGGCCGGCCAGCCGATCGTCAAGCTCGACAGCGCCGTGGAGAGCGCCCTGCTGGAAACCGCCCTGGCCGATCTCGGACTTGCCCAGCTCGATTACACCCGCGGCAGTCAACTGGTCGGCAGCCAGGCCATTTCCAAAGGCGAGTTCGACCGTCTCTCGGCGGTACTGAAAAAGAGCAAGGCCACCGTCAATCAACTCAAGGCGGCGCTCGGCAAGAAAAGCATCCTGGCACCGTTCAGCGGGACCATCGGCATTCGCCAGGTGGATGTCGGCGACTACGTGGCCAGCGGCACCATGATCGCAACCCTGCAAGACCTCAGCAGCCTCTACGCCGACTTCTTCGTGCCCGAGCAGGCGGTACCGAAGATCGCTATCGGCCAGAAGATAGAAGTCATTGTCGCAGCCTACCCGCAGCAGACTTTCCCCGGCACCATCAGTGCAATCAACCCGAAGCTGGAGAACAGCACCCGCAACGTGCAGGTCCGTGCAACCCTGGCCAATCCCGAGGGCAAGCTGCTGCCAGGGATGTTCGCCAGCCTGCAGGTGCTGTTGCCCAATCCCCTGCCGCGCATCGTTGTGCCGGAAAGCGCGATCACCTACACACTCTACGGTAACTCGGTGTATGTCGCCGTGCAGAAGAAGGCCGAAGACGGCAGCCTGGCAAAAGACGACAAAGACCAGCCGATCCTCATCGCCGAACGGCGTTACGTCGAAACCGGCGAACGTCGTGATGGGCAGGTGATGATCACCAAGGGCGTGCAGAAGGGCGAAGCAGTGGTCACCGCCGGCCAGATCAAACTGGACAACGGCGCACACATTGCCATCAGCGACGACAAGACCCTAGCCAAGAAGAACGGCCCGCCAGGCGCGGACTGATCAAGGAACCGCCATGGCTTTTACCGACCCGTTCATCCGTCGCCCGGTGCTCGCAACCGTGGTCAGCCTGCTGATTGTATTACTGGGTTTCCAGGCCTGGAGCAAACTGCCACTGCGTCAGTACCCGCAAATGGAAAACGCCCTGATCACGGTAACCACCGCTTACCCCGGGGCCAACGCCGAGACCATCCAGGGCTACATCACCCAGCCGATGCAACAGAGCCTGGCCAGCGCCGAGGGCATCGACTACATGACCTCGGTGAGTCGCCAGAATTTTTCGGTGATCTCCATCTACGCCCGCATCGGCGCCAACAGCGACCGTCTGTTCACCGAACTGCTGGCCAAGGCCAACGAGGTCAAGAACCAGCTGCCCCAAGACGCCGAAGACCCGGTACTGAGCAAGGAGTCGGCTGACGCCTCGGCACTCATGTACATCAGTTTCTTCAGCAAGGAACTGAATAATCCACAAATTACCGACTACCTGTCCCGGGTGATCCAGCCGAAGCTGGCGACCCTGCCGGGCATGGCCGAAGCCGAGATTCTCGGCAACCAGGTGTTTGCCATGCGCCTGTGGCTGGACCCGGTCAAGCTGGCCGGGTTCGGCCTGAGCGCCAGCGACGTGACCGATGCAGTGCGCCGCTACAACTTCCTCTCTGCCGCCGGTGAAGTGAAAGGCGAGTACGTGGTCACCAGCATCAACGCCAATACCGAGCTCAAATCCGCCGAAGCCTTCGGGGCAATCCCCCTCAAGGTCGATGGCGACAGCCGCGTACTGCTCAGCGATGTCGCCAGGGTCGAGATGGGCGCGGAAAACTACGACACCATCAGTTCCTTCGGCGGCACGCCTTCGGTTTACATCGGCATCAAGGCGACCCCGGCCGCCAACCCGCTGGATGTGATCCGCGAAGTGCGCAAGATCATGCCGGAGCTGGAAGCCCAGTTGCCGCCCAACCTCAAGGCTGAAATTGCCTACGACGCCACGCTGTTCATCCAGGCCTCGATCGACGAAGTGGTCAAGACGTTGTTCGAAGCGGTGCTGATCGTGATAGTCGTCGTCTTCCTGTTCCTCGGGGCACTGCGCTCGGTGGTGATCCCGGTGGTCACCATCCCGCTGTCGATGATCGGGGTGATGTTCTTCATGCAGATGATGGGTTACTCCTTGAACCTGCTGACCTTGTTGGCGATGGTGCTGGCCATCGGCCTGGTGGTGGACGACGCCATTGTGGTGGTGGAAAACATCCACCGGCACATCGAAGAAGGCAAGACGCCCCTGGACGCTGCTATCGAAGGCGCCCGGGAGATCGCCATGCCGGTGGTGTCGATGACTATCACCCTGGCGGCCGTGTATGCGCCAATCGGCTTCCTGACCGGGCTCACCGGGGCGCTGTTCAAGGAGTTTGCCCTGACCCTGGCCGGGGCCGTGGTGATTTCCGGCATCATCGCCCTGACCCTGTCGCCGATGATGTGCGCCTTCCTGCTGCGCCACGATGAAAACCCTAGCGGCCTGGCCCACCGCCTGGACGTGATTTTCGAAAGCCTCAAGCGCCGCTACCAGAGTATGCTGCACGGCACGCTCAATACGCGACCTGTCGTACTGGTGTTCGCCGTGATCGTGTTGTGCCTGATTCCGGTGTTTCTCAAGTTCACCAAGACGGAGCTGGCGCCGGACGAGGACCAGGGCATCATCTTCATGCTGGCCAACGCCCCGCAACCGACCAACCTGGACTATCTGAACACCTACACCGACGAGTTCATCGAGATCTTCAAGGCGTTCCCCGAGTATTACTCATCGTTCCAGATCAACGGTTTCAACGGTGTGCAATCGGGTGTCGGAGGCTTCCTGCTCAAGCCGTGGAACGACCGTAGCCGGACCCAGATGGAGATCCTGCCCGAGGTCCAGGGCAAACTTGCGAGCATTTCCGGGCTGCAGGTTTTCGGTTTCAACCTGCCCTCCCTGCCGGGCACCGGCGAGGGGTTGCCGTTCCAGTTCGTCATCAATTCCGCTAACGATTATGACCTGCTGCTGCAAGTGATCGAGCGGGTGAAAAAACGCGTGATGGATTCCGGCAAGTTCGCCTTTGCCGATGTCGACCTGGCCTTCGACAAACCCGAAGTGGTGGTGGATATCGACCGCGCCAAGGCGGCGCAGATGGGGGTTTCCATGCAGGATCTGGGGGGCACCCTGGCAACCTTGCTGGGCGAAGCGGAGATCAACCGGTTCACCATTGAGGGGCGCAGTTACAAAGTCATCGCCCAGGTCGAACGGCCCTTCCGCGACAACCCGGACTGGCTTAACAACTATTACGTCAAGAACAACAAGGGTGAACTGCTGGCCCTGTCGACCCTGATTACCGTCTCTGATCGCGCGCGCCCTCGGCAGTTGAATCAGTTCCAGCAACTCAACTCGGCCATCCTTTCCGGCGTGCCGCTGGTCAGCATGGGTGAAGCCATCGAGTTGGTGCGCCAGATCGCCCAGGAAGAAGCCCCGATCGGTTTTACCTTCGATTATGCCGGCGCATCGAGACAGTACGTGCAGGAAGGCAGCGCGCTGTGGGTCACCTTTGCCCTGGCACTGGCGATCATTTTCCTGGTGCTGGCCGCGCAGTTTGAAAGCTTCCGCGACCCGCTGGTCATCCTGGTGACCGTGCCGCTGTCCATCTGTGGTGCGTTGATTCCGCTGTTCCTGGGCTGGTCGAGCATGAACATCTATACCCAGGTTGGCCTGGTGACGTTGATCGGCTTGATCAGTAAACACGGGATCCTGATCGTCGAATTCGCCAACCAGCTGCGCAAGGACAAGGGCCTGACCGCGCGGGAAGCCGTGGAGGAAGCCGCTGCCATTCGCCTGCGGCCGGTCTTGATGACCACTGCGGCGATGGTATTTGGCATGGTTCCGTTGATCATTGCCACGGGGGCGGGTGCCGTCAGCCGCTTCGACATCGGCATGGTGATCGCCACGGGCATGTCCATCGGGACCTTGTTCACGCTGTTCGTCTTGCCGTGTGTGTATACGCTGCTGGCAAAACCCGATAAACCTTGATTCAGACGAGTAAAAAAAAGGCCTCGCAGCAGTGCGAGGCCTTTATTTTGGCTTCAATCGGATCAACTTTGCGGCCTCAATCCTTGAGCAAGCCCGAACATGAAGAGCAATAAATCATGATCGGGTTGAGTGGCCACGGATGCCTTCGCAACCCGTGGTACCGGACAATGCTCTTCTGCGCTCATCGAGCTGAGGACCTGGGTGCGGGGTTGCTCCCAGGCCGCCATCGCGAGAGACGCAACTGCCAAGGCTCCAACTAAAAACAAACCTCGTGCAATTTCGAGTTTCATTGTTATAAACCCTTGATAGCGCTGCCAAACGCCGCCTGATAAAAGTAGACGAGCTTCTTCCAGTCTGCAGCGTTGAACGACGAATGGCGACGCAACTGCTTCATGTCATGTGCAGCGGCGCGCCGTGCAGTCAGACGCAGCCGGCACTTCTCCAGATCGATCAGGGCAACCTCGACGTTGGCCGAGTCACCTTCACCGGTGACGCGAACAAACACGTGCTTGATGTAAAGGCAACTGTGTTGCCAGCGGGCCTTGTGCATACGCGTCAGGTTTTCGGCCAAATCCTTCAACACCCGATCATGCACGACCTCACCATGACGCTCGCGGCCTCCCCCAGCGTACCAGTGTTCAATTTCCTCAAAGCCGTCAAGGGACTTGGTCACCAGCAAGGCGCGCCATTGGTGCACTGGATCGCGCTGTGCGCCGCTGAACACGATTTGCGGAACGCGAACACCCAGCGCGGTCATGACAGTCAGTGCATCACGCTCGCGCAACACAGTGGGCCGACCGAACGGGTGCAGCAAGCTGCGATAGATATGCCCCGTCTGACGCTTCACATAAAGCAGTTGACCGTCGCTGCCCAAGACACGCTGAACGCCACTTTCACCACCGCGGCGAACGTTGGGTTCTTCTACCCACTCACCGCGCTGGCTCCAAAAATAATCGAAGCGTTCCTGGGGAGCGACTTCCTTTTCTGCTGCACACTGCACTGCCATCCCGTTACCTCTTGCGTAATACGTAAACTCGCCACATGGCATAGAGCGGTAAAAAGTCCAGTCGTTCCTGAATACGGAAACCCGCCTGCCGAAATTCTTTCTCTACGGTAGAAACCGGGAGCACGAAGCGGTTCTGATAACCCTCCTGTCCACGGGTTTTCTCCGCGCGTTTGCGCTTCCAGGCTTTGAAATTGCCATTTACCCACAACGAAAGAATCACGCTGTCGCGGCTGACACGTTCGAACTCGCGCAATATCTTCATTCGATGCTCCGCCTCACCGATGTGGTGGAGCAAACGCATGCAAAAAATGCTGTCGACGGCGTTATCAGGCAAGGCAATGTCAAATGCGCAAGTGTGCAAGGGTTGCACCCGCTTCACCACTTCCGGCGGCTGGGCCTGAGTTGCAGTCTTCACCATTGATTCGGAATTGTCCGCACCGATGATTGCACGGTTGGCTTTTTCTGCCAGCAATGGCCAGAAACGCCCTGCACCGCAAGGCAAATCCAGGACCAGACCCGGTTCGCCTGCCAGTGACAGGGCCTTGCGCGCCAACTGCTCATCACGCCAGTGGGACAATCGACGCCCAAGCCCATCCTGATGTTTGCGCAGGTAACGTTGCGCATGTTGATCGTCGTACTTTTCGGAAAATTCTAATTTAATCGGGCCGTCCGTCATCACAGTCTCCTGCCATCTGATCACGCCACCGTAAGTAGCCACGCGTCAGCTTCAGGTCATGCCCTTGTGAAAAAAGTGTTGATGGAGACCCTGAATCATTACGGAGTTTTACATAGCAAACTCAATTACTCACAGAAAAGTTTAGGTGGATTGAGTCAGGTCAACCTGGAACCGACAGCCGTTGGGCTCCATATTGGCCAGGCTGACATTCCAGCCCTGGTTTTCACAGATCCGCTGCACCAATGACAAGCCCAGCCCCAGCCCCTCCCCGCGTTTTTCATTGCCCCGCACGAAAGGTTCGAACATTGCCTCACGTTTTTCCTCGGGAATGCCCACACCACTGTCTTCGACCACAAAGCCCGTGTCCATCAGGGCCAGGCGAATGAACCCGCTTTCGGTGTAGTGCAGCGCGTTGCGCAGCAAATTACCCATTACCGCATGCAGCAGCGTTGCGTTGTAACGGATACTCTGCGGTGCCCCTGGCTCAAAGATCATTTTCAACCCTTTGGTTTCGATCGGCTGGCGCCAAAGGCTGACCAGACCATCGGCCACCTCGCTCAAGGTCTGTTGCGGCGACATACTGGCATCTTCATGTTGAGCTCGAGCCAGCATCAGGAAGGTCTGCACCAATTCACGCATCTCTGCACAGGCCCGGGCAATACGCTCGACCTGAGCGCGGCCACGCTGGTCAAGGCCAGGATTTTCCAGCAGCAGTTCGCAGGAACTGGCCAATATCATCAAGGGTGTGCGCAATTCGTGACTGACGTCACTGGTGAACAATCGCTCGCGGTTCAATGCCTGGCGCAAGCGCCCGAGGGTGGCGTCGAAGGCAACGGCCAGTTCGCCCACTTCATCGGCGGCGTAATCGGGTGCCAACGGCGGTGCCAGCCCCAGCAATTGATCGCGATGGCGTACCTGACGAGCCAGACGCACTACCGGCGCCATGACTTTACGCGCCAGAACCCAGCCAAGAAATACCGCCAGCACCAGGCTCAGCACGAACCCCACCAGAACCACGGCGAACAGAATCCGCTCACGCTCTTCGAAATCGCTCTGATCCTGCAACAGCACGTAATGCCGGCCGTCGACGATTTCGACCATGGCGTGATAGGAAAGATGCTCTCGAAACACTTCGTGAAAACCGGGATTCAGGTGGCGCAGATCCCTGGGCAGCTCAAAGTCACCCGGCCCGCCACTGAAATAAAATATTTGGTCCGGCTCCGGGCGATGGCTCCAGTCCGACACATTGTCCATCAGCAACAGACGCCGCAGATCGCCGCCCAGTCCAGCCGAAATCAGTTTTTCTTCCACCAGGTGCACGGTGAAGACAATCCCCACGGCGAAAGCACCCGCTACCAGTGCGCTCATCAGCGCAAAGGCGATGATGATCCGTTGAGCAAGGCTCTGCTTAAACTCCATCACGGCCCTCGGCCAGGCGATAACCCACGCCATGCACGGTTTGCAGCAACGGTTTGGTGAACGGCTTGTCGATGACCTGGCGCAATTGGTGGACGTGACTGCGCAAACTGTCGCTGTCCGGACAATCATCGCCCCACAGTGCTTCTTCGAGAATTTCGCGGCGCAGCACATGGGGGCTTTTTTGCATGAGTACGGCCAGCAACTTGAGGCCGACCGGGTTGAGTTTCAGCAAGCGACCTTCGCGGGTGACTTCCAGGGTATCGAGGTCATAGCTCAGGTCGGCGACCTGCAAGGTGCGGCGGCCGCCACCCTGGGTCCGGCGCATGACCGCCTCGATACGCGCCGCCAGTTCAGACAGGGCGAACGGTTTGATCAGGTAATCGTCGGCTCCGGATTTGAAGCCTTGCAGGCGGTCGTCCAGCTGATCGCGAGCCGTGAGCATGATCACTGGCGTGTCGCTGCGGGCGTCTTCGCGCAGGCGCTTGCACAAGGTGTAGCCGTCGATACCGGGCAGCATGATGTCGAGCACGATCAAGTCGTAATGCTCGGTGGCCGCCAGGTGCAGGCCCGACAAACCGTCCTGCGCGCAATCTACGGTATAGCCTTTGAGCCCCAGATAATCGGCCAGATTGGCCAGGATATCGCGGTTGTCTTCAACCAATAGAATTCGCATCGGCATCTCTCCGTACACAGTAACAGCCTTCATGGCTCGCGCAGCTTAAGGCCAAGTGTGGCTCACGGCTAGGACTGCGTCGGGCTATTAATCCCACCAATGAGCCAGTGCCGGCCTTGACGACTTTTTCACTATCGATTCACAGGTTGCCGACAGGGCCGGGGTGACACTCCGTGCGGCTGCGCATTCTCCGAACACTTCGCCTCAAGGAACTGCCATGGTTTCGATCCTTACCCGCCCTGCCTCTCGCCCGCTCAATGTCTGGGTGTGCCTGGGGATTCCCGCCATTACCGCGATCATTCTGGTCTTGCTCGAACTGACTTCGCTGGACATGGACCTGGCCAGGCTGTTCTACGATCCGGTCGCGGGTGAGTTCATCGGTCGGCACAGTTACTTTCTGGAAGATATCCTGCATGACCGGGCCAAGCAGGTGGTCATCGCATTCTCGGTGTTTGCCATTATCGGTTTCATCGGCTCGTTGTTCCTGACCAGGCTCAAGCCCTTCAAACGGGAACTGGGTTGCCTGGTGCTGTCGCTGGGCCTGGCGACCGCCTTTGTCACGCCCATGAAAGCGGTGACGGCAGTGCAATGCCCGTGGAGTCTCGAGCAGTTCGGTGGTCACGAAACCTACAGCGAGTTGTTGAGCCCGCGGCCGCAAACGGACAAGCCGGGCCGCTGCTGGCCTGGCGGGCATGCGGCAACCGGTTTCACGCTGTTTGCCTTGTTCTTTGTGCTGCGTGATCGCCGTCCGCGCATAGCCCGCGCGGCGTTTGTCTTCGCCTTCACTCTGGGTTCGATATTCTCCATCGGCCGGATGATGCAGGGGGCGCACTTCTTTTCGCACAACATTTGGACGGCGGTGTTTTGCTGGCTGATTTGTCTGGGGTCGTATTACTGGATTCTGTATCGCCCGGCGGTGAAACTTGAACTTGCAGGCAAGACCGAGCCAGTCGGTGCCTGACCTGACGCATTCGCGGGCAAGCCCGCTCCCACGGGGTTAGCGCTGACCCTTGTGGGAGCGGGCTTGCCCGCAATGGACGTAACACGATCTGCAGCCGAACCAACACCCAATAAAAAACCCCGCCTGCTTTCGCAGGCGGGGTTTTTAGTACAGGGGTAAGGCTGGCTTACATCATGCCGCCCATGCCGCCCATACCGCCCATGTCTGGCATACCGCCGCCAGCACCGCTGTCTTTCTTCGGTGCGTCAGCAATTGCAGCTTCGGTAGTCAGGATCAGGCTACCGATCGAGGCTGCAGCTTGCAGGGCCGAACGGGTTACCTTGGTTGGGTCCAGGATGCCCATTTCGATCATGTCGCCGTATTCGCCAGTAGCAGCGTTGTAGCCGAAGCTGCCAGCGCCGTTCTTGACCTTGTCGACAACCACGCTTGGCTCGTCACCGGAGTTGGCAACGATCTGGCGCAGCGGCGCTTCAATAGCGCGACGCAGAACAGCGATACCCACGTCCTGATCGGCGTTGTCGCCTTTCAGGTCGGACAGTGCTTGCAGAGCACGGATCAGGGCAACGCCACCGCCAGGTACCACGCCTTCTTCAACGGCTGCACGGGTAGCGTGCAGGGCGTCTTCAACGCGGGCTTTCTTTTCTTTCATTTCTACTTCGGAACCAGCGCCAACCTTGATCACTGCAACGCCGCCGGACAGCTTGGCCAGACGCTCTTGCAGTTTTTCACGGTCGTAGTCCGAGGAAGTTTCGGCAACCTGAGCACGGATCTGAGCGATACGCGCCTGGATGTCGCCTTCAACGCCAGCACCGTCAACGATGATGGTGTTTTCCTTGGACAGGGTAACGCGCTTGGCGTTGCCCAGGTGTTCCAGGGTGGTGCTTTCCAGGCTCAGGCCGATCTCTTCGGAGATTACGGTACCGCCGGTCAAAACAGCGATGTCCTGCAGCATGGCCTTGCGACGGTCGCCGAAGCCTGGAGCCTTGACGGCTGCGACTTTAACGATGCCACGCATGTTGTTCACAACCAGAGTCGCCAGGGCTTCGCCTTCAACGTCTTCGGCCACGATCAGCAGTGGACGGCCGGCTTTGGCAACGGCTTCCAGCACTGGCAGCATTTCGCGGATGTTCGAGATCTTCTTGTCGACCAGCAGGATCAGCGGGCCGTCCAGCTCAGCGACCATGGTCTCTGGCTTGTTGACGAAGTACGGGGACAGGTAGCCACGGTCGAACTGCATGCCTTCAACAACCGACAGTTCGTTTTCCAGGCCCGAGCCTTCTTCAACGGTGATCACGCCTTCTTTACCGACTTTTTCCATGGCTTCGGCAATGATGTCGCCGATGGAGTTGTCGGAGTTGGCGGAGATGGTGCCTACCTGAGCGATGGCCTTGGTGTCAGCACATGGCTTGGACAGGGCTTTCAGCTCTTTGACGATAGCGATGGTCGCTTTGTCGATACCGCGCTTCAGGTCCATCGGGTTCATGCCGGCAGCGACGGCTTTGAGGCCTTCGTTGACGATCGATTGAGCCAGAACGGTAGCGGTGGTGGTGCCGTCGCCTGCGTCATCGTTGGCACGGGAGGCAACGTCTTTGACCAGCTGCGCGCCCATGTTTTCGAAACGGTCTTCCAGTTCGATTTCTTTGGCTACGGAAACGCCGTCCTTGGTGATGGTCGGAGCGCCGAAGCTCTTCTCGATGATCACGTTACGGCCTTTCGGGCCCAGGGTCGCTTTTACTGCGTCAGCCAGGACGTTGACACCGGTGAGCATTTTCTTGCGGGCGGAATCGCCGAATTTAACTTCTTTAGCAGCCATGATCGATATTCCTTAAATACTTTGTAGTAACGGGAAAATGAGCGGGGAATCAGCCTTCGACAACGGCGAGAATTTCGTTCTCGCTCATTACCAGCAGGTCTTCGCCGTCGACTTTCACAGTGTTGCTGCCGGAGTAAGGACCGAACACAACCTTGTCGCCCACTTTCACGGACAGTGCACGCACTTCACCGTTATCCAGTACGCGGCCGGTGCCTACAGCGAGGATTTCGCCGCTGTTGGCTTTTTCAGCAGCCGAACCTGGCAGGACGATACCGCCAGCGGTTTTCTTTTCTTCTTCGCTGCGACGGATGACGACGCGGTCATGCAGAGGACGAAGCTTCATTGTCGATCTCTCCTAATTGTGGTTTTCATCGGCCGGTGTATTCCCGGCGGGTTTAACAAAGTCCGGCGTTGCCGGGTGCGGTTCGTCAAGCGAACCGCGGAAGTCTGTCTGGCGTGATCACCAGAAACCTTGCGGTGACCGTTACATAAGGGCGCATAAGCTTATTACAAGGGCGTGGATCGAAAATTTTTCATGTCGATGCCGCGCAAATGAACACGGCACCCGAAGGTGCCGTGTGCCGTGATGTCTTACTTGGGGTCGCGGTGTTCGAACTCGCCTTCGATCACGTCCGGTTCACGCCCCAGCGGCTCACGGGGCGCAGGACCACCGCGTGGTTGCAGGTCGTCGGCGAAAGCGCGCTGACGCATGGCCTGCTCCTCGGCGCGCTGGCGCATTTTATTGGCCAGCAGACGGCGACTGAACGGCAGCAGCATGATCAGGCCGATCACATCGCTGATGAAACCCGGCAGGATCAACAGGCCACCGGCCAACGCCAGCATCAGGCCTTCGAGCATGGTCTGGGCGGGCAGCTCGCCACGGTTCAGGCTTTCCCGAGCGCGCAGCGCCGTGGCCAGCCCGGCGATACGCAGCACGAATACACCAAACATCGAGCCGAGAATGACTAACAGCAAGGCCGGGAAAAACCCGATAGCCCCTGCCACCTTGACGAATACGAACAGCTCCAACACCGGGAACAGCAGAAAGAGCAACAAAAAAGGGCGCATCAAATGGTTCCTCAACGCAAGAATGCCTTGCCAGTTCAACGTAGATGACGTCGCCATTGCGTGAAATCAAGCGTCAGCCGCTTCATTTTTTGGCCAATGTTGAGCGTGAGCCAGAGAAACCAAGGCTTCCCGGACTTGTGTCGGCGTGTTGCAAGGAGCCTGGAACGGCAACCAGTGTACGCCCTGACCGATGCGCAGGTGCATGCCTTCGGCATCGATACCGACCATCTGCGCCGGGGAGGTTTTCGGCAGCCCTGCCAGATCGACGTAATGGGCGATTGCCTTGGCGTGGTCGGCGTTCATGTGTTCGACCATGCTCACCTCGGCCTTGCCGGCAAACGGATTGGCCAGCGTCAGGTCGTTGACCCAGTGAATCGCCCCGAACCCGCCGATATAACGATGGCGCACCGGCTCGAGCACCCAGAAATCGAAATCATGGGCCTGATGATAGTTCTGTGAATCAGGGAAGTAGCGGTAATAGCGCTCTGCGGCGGCTTCGATCGCAGCTTCGTCCTCGATTTGTTTCGCCTCGGCCAGATAGGTCAGGCGGCCGACAGCCTGTGCGTCTTCGGCGCCACGTTCACCGACAAACAGCGAGCATTTCGGATCTTTTTGCAGATTATGCGTGTGCTGGGCGATACGGCTGATCAGAATCAACGGCCGGCCCTGCGGGTCCAGGCAGTATGGAACGACCGAGCCAAATGGAAATCCGGGCATCGACTTGGAATGCGTGGAGAGCACCCCGCGGTATTCCTTGAGAAGCAAATCTCGTGCATGCTTAGCCGTTTCGACGCTCAATTTATGACTCCTTAACAAGAATCCGTCAGAAAAACGGATCAGCAGCTGGTCAACGTACCAGCACACCATTGGGGGCAGGTTCTCATGTGCCAAGGTAGGCGTGATGGAGAAGATGCCTATTAAAAACACCCAGACTTACCGGGGCATTGCGAATGCAACTCACTGACAAAGTAATCATTATCACTGGCGGTTGCCAGGGTTTAGGCCGCTCCATGGCCGAGTATTTCGCGGGTAAAGGGGCGAAACTCGCGCTGGTCGACCTGAACCAGGAAAAACTCGACGACGCCGTGGCAGCCTGCAAGGCCAAGGGTGTCGAAGCGCGCGCCTACCTGTGCAACGTCGCCAACGAAGAGCAAGTGACCCACATGGTCGCTCAGGTCGCTGAAGATTTCGGTGCGATCCATGGCTTGATCAACAACGCCGGGATCCTGCGCGACGGCCTGCTGCTCAAGGTCAAGGACGGCGAAATGACCAAGATGAGCCTGGCCCAGTGGCAAGCGGTCATCGACGTCAACCTGACCGGCGTGTTCCTGTGCACCCGTGAAGTGGCGGCAAAAATGATCGAGCTGGAAAACCGCGGCGCAATCATCAATATCTCGTCGATTTCCCGCGCGGGCAACGTCGGTCAGACCAACTACTCCGCCGCCAAGGCGGGTGTGGCTGCCGCGACCGTGACCTGGGCCAAGGAGCTGGCGCGCTACGGCATTCGCGTGGCCGGCATTGCACCGGGCTTCATTGAAACCGAAATGACCTTGGGCATGAAGCCCGATGCACTGGAAAAGATGACCGCCGGGATTCCGCTCAAGCGCATGGGCAAGCCTGAAGAGATCGCCCATTCGGCGGCGTATATTTTCGAGAACGACTACTACACCGGTCGGATCCTGGAAATGGATGGCGGGTTGCGTATCTAACGCCCGACACGAAGCAACTGTGGGAGCGGGCTTGCTCGCGAAAGCGGTAGATCAGTCAACTTATCTGTTGAATGACACACTGCTTTCGCGAGCAAGCCCGCTCCCACATTAAGACAGCGTCTATCTGCCAGGTATCAATCGTCGCTGATGCTGATGTTCGGCATCGCCGGCGTCGCAGCTTCCTGCAGCACGATCCGCGCACCGACGTGGCGGGCCAGTTCCTGGTAGACCAGCGCAATCGGGCTGTCCGGCTCGGCGATCACCGTCGGCTTGCCGCCATCGGCCTGCTCGCGGATAGCCATCGCCAGCGGCAACGAGGCCAGCAGCTCGACGCCATATTGATTGGCCAGTTTCACCCCGCCGCCCTCACCGAACAGATGCTCGGCATGTCCACAGTTCGAGCAGATGTGCACGGCCATGTTTTCCACCACGCCCAACACCGGGATGTTGACCTTGCGGAACATCTCCACGCCCTTGCGCGCGTCCAGCAGAGCCAGATCCTGTGGTGTGGTCACGATGACTGCGCCGGCCACCGGGACTTTTTGCGCCAGGGTCAGCTGAATGTCGCCGGTGCCTGGTGGCATGTCGATCACCAGGTAATCCAGGTCACCCCATGCGGTTTGCGTCACCAGTTGCAACAAGGCGCCCGAGACCATCGGTCCGCGCCAGACCATCGGCGTATTGTCGTCGGTCAGGAAGGCCATGGACATGACTTCCACACCATGGGACTGGATCGGAACGAACCATTTCTGGTCCTTGATCTGCGGCCGGGTGCCTTCGGCGATGCCAAACATGATGCCCTGGCTCGGACCGTAGATGTCCGCGTCAAGAATCCCGACCTTGGCGCCTTCCCGGGCCAGGGCCAGGGCCAGGTTGGCGGCGGTGGTGGATTTGCCCACACCACCCTTGCCGGACGCCACGGCCACGACGTTCTTGACGTTGGCCAGGCCCGGGATCTGGGCCTGGGCCTTGTGCGCGGCGATCACACTGGTGATGTCGACGCGGGCAGCGCTGACACCATCCAGACCTTCAATGGCCATTTGCAACATCTGCGCCCAGCCGCTCTTGAACAGACCGGCGGCGTAACCCAGTTCCAGCTGCACGCTGACGCGCTCGCCCTGGATCTCGATATTGCGCACGCAACCGGCGCTGACCGGATCCTGGTTCAGATAGGGGTCGGTGTATTGGCGAAGGACGGCTTCCACCGCTGCGCGATTGACGGCGCTCATGGGCAACTCCGATAACAAGACTGGAAAATCAGACGGGTATCCTAACCGTTCTGCCCTCTTGTCGGCATGTCCGAAGATCAATTGTCGCGAACGCATTCCTGTGGCGGGGGGGGGTTCCCTGTGGGGAGGGGGCTTGCCTGTGGGGAGGGGACTTGCCTGTGGGGAGGGGGCTTGCCTGTGGGGAGCGGGTTTGCCTGTGGGGAGCGGGTTTGCCTGTGGCGAGGGGGCTTGCCCCCGATGGGTGGCGAAGCCGCCCCGGCTTTTCTTGACAGAAACTCTTTGCTTGCGGAAATGCGACTGCTGCGCAGTCGAGCGGGGGCAAGCCCCCTCGCCACAGGCAAGCCCCCTCCCCACAGGCAAGCCCCCTCGCCACAGGTAAATCACTCGCCACTCAAAGCCTGTTTGCAACACAACTCCCTGGGCCGCAGGGGTGAAAAATATGCGCCGGCGCTTTATAGTGGCCGACCTCCGTTTCATCAAGTAGCCGAGCCCCATGTCCGAGCCACGCAAGATCCTCGTCACCAGCGCCCTGCCCTATGCCAATGGTTCGATCCATCTTGGCCACATGCTGGAATACATCCAGACCGATATGTGGGTGCGCTACCAGAAGCACCGCGGCAATCAATGCATTTATGTCTGCGCCGACGACGCCCACGGTTCGGCAATCATGCTGCGCGCGGAAAAGGAAGGCATCACCCCGGAACAACTGATCGCCAACGTCCAGGCTGAACACAGCGCCGACTTTGCCGAGTTCCTGGTGGATTTCGACAACTTCCACTCCACTCACGCCGAAGAAAACCGTGAGCTGTCGAGCCAGATCTACCTGAAGCTGCGCGACGCCGGGCACATTGCCCAGCGTTCGATAACCCAGTACTTCGACCCGGAAAAGAAAATGTTCCTGGCCGACCGCTTCATCAAGGGCACCTGCCCGAAATGCGGCACCGAAGACCAGTACGGCGACAACTGCGAAAAATGCGGCGCGACCTACGCACCCACCGACCTGAAGGATCCGAAGTCGGCGATCTCTGGCGCCACCCCGGTGCTCAAGGATTCCCAGCACTTCTTCTTCAAGCTGCCGGACTTCCAGGAAATGCTGCAAACCTGGACCCGCAGCGGCACCCTGCAGGACGCCGTGGCGAACAAGATCGCCGAATGGCTGGATGCCGGCCTGCAACAGTGGGACATCTCACGCGATGCGCCGTATTTCGGTTTTGAAATTCCCGACGAACCGGGCAAGTACTTCTACGTGTGGCTGGACGCGCCGATCGGCTACATGGCCAGCTTCAAGAACCTCTGCGACCGCACGCCGGAGCTGGACTTCGACGCGTTCTGGGGCAAGGACTCCACCGCCGAGCTGTACCACTTCATCGGCAAGGACATCGTCAACTTCCACGCCCTGTTCTGGCCAGCCATGCTCGAAGGCGCCGGCTACCGCAAGCCGACCGGCATCAACGTGCACGGCTACCTGACTGTCAACGGTCAGAAAATGTCCAAGTCCCGCGGTACTTTCATCAAGGCCCGGACCTACCTGGATCATCTGTCGCCGGAATACCTGCGCTACTACTACGCGGCGAAGCTGAGCCGTGGTGTCGATGACCTGGACCTGAACCTCGAAGACTTCGTGCAGAAGGTCAACTCCGACCTGGTCGGCAAAGTCGTCAACATCGCCAGCCGTTGTGCCGGTTTCATCCACAAGGGCAATGCCGGCCTGATGGTCGACACCAACGCCGCGCCGGAACTGACCGAAGCCTTCCTGGCCGCTGCGCCAGGCATCGCCGACGCCTATGAAGCCCGCGACTTCGCCCGCGCCATGCGCGAAATCATGGGCCTGGCCGACCGTGCCAACGCCTGGATCGCCGACAAGGCACCCTGGTCGCTGAATAAACAGGAAGGCAAGCAGGATGAAGTCCAGGCCATCTGCGCCACGGGCGTCAACCTCTTCCGCCAGTTGGTGATTTTCCTCAAGCCGGTCCTGCCGTTGCTGGCTGCCGACGCCGAAGCGTTCCTGAATGTCGCGCCGCTGACCTGGAACGACCACGCAATCTGGCTCGCCAACCATCAATTGAACGAGTTCAAGCCGCTGATGACCCGAATCGATCCGGTCAAGGTACAAGCCATGAGCGACGCTTCGAAGGAAGACCTGACCGCCAGCCAGACCGACACCGGCGGCGCCGCACCTGCCGGCAATGGCGAACTGGCCAAGGACCCGCTGTCGCCGGAAATCGAGTTCGACGCCTTCGCCGCAGTCGACCTGCGTGTCGCCCTGATCGTCAAGGCTGAGCACGTGGAAGGTGCCGACAAGCTGCTGCGCCTGACCCTGGACATCGGTGACGAGCAACGCAACGTGTTCTCCGGCATCAAGAGCGCCTACCCGGACCCGTCCAAACTCGATGGTCGCCTGACCATGATGATTGCCAACCTCAAGCCGCGCAAAATGAAGTTCGGCATTTCCGAAGGCATGGTGATGGCGGCGGGCCCCGGCGGCGAAGAAATCTACCTGCTCAGCCCTGACAGCGGTGCCAAGCCAGGTCAGCGGATCAAGTAAAACCCGTGGTAAATCGATCCCACAGTCGCGCCTGGCGCGACTGTGGGATTTTCATGTCTGGCCCACCCTTCGCCCATGCCGGATAATGCCTAAGCTTTTTAGATCACTGCGTTGAAAAGCCCCGTTCTTGCCGGCACGACCATGACCGAAATCCTGCTTACGCTTATCAGCACCGCCCTGATCAACAACTTCGTGTTGCACTGGCCGCTGGGCGTAGATCCGCTGCTGGGCAGCGAACGCCGCCAGGTCCATGCGCTGGGCATCTCGACAGCGTGCCTGATGCTGGTCGTGGGCATACTTGGCTATGCGCTGTACCACTGGTTCCTGGTGCCACTGGAATTAACCTCCCTGCGTCTGTTCGTGCTCCTGCCGCTGAGCGTGCTGCTGATCGCTCCGTTGTTGAAGCTGCTGGCACGGGTATTTTCGACGCTGTCGTTCGAGGGCCTCTGGCCATTGCTGCTGGGCAATGCAGGCGTGCTGGGCCTCACATTACTCAACGCCAGGGAAGATAAGGGTCTTTTTCACGCAGCAGCCTTGAGTCTCGGGGCTGGACTGGGTTTCTGGCTGGTGCTGGTACTATTCAACGATTTGCGTCAACGCACACTCGACAACGATGTTCCCCTGCCCTTTCGTGGCCTGCCGATCGAACTGATCAGCGCCGGTCTGATCGCGGTAGCCTTTCTCGGATTCAGCGGACTGATCAAAACATGAGTCTGATTCAACGCATCGATGCGCTCTTGCCGCAAACCCAATGCGGCAAATGCGGGCATCCCGGATGCAAACCCTACGCCGAAGGAATCGCCAGCGGCGAGCCGATCAACAAGTGCCCGCCCGGCGGCAGTGAAACCATCGCGGCCCTGGCCGAGTTGCTCAAAGTACCCGTACTGGAACTGGATCACAGCCGCGGGTCGGCGCCTGCACAGGTCGCTTACATCCGCGAAGCCGAATGCATCGGTTGCACCAAATGCATCCAGGCCTGCCCCGTCGACGCCATCGTCGGCGCAGCCAAGTTGATGCACACCGTGATCATCGATGAATGCACCGGCTGCGACCTGTGCGTGGCGCCATGCCCAGTGGATTGCATCGAGATGCGTCCATTGCCACAGACCACGCTGCCGGTAGTCGGCGGCCTGGCCTTTACCCTTGCCGAGCAGCAGGCACGCGCCAGCAAACGAAATCATGCCCGGCGCCGCTTCGAGCAGCGCAACGCCCGGCTGTTGCGCGAAGAGCAACACAAGCTCGCTGAGCGCCAAGCCCGTATGCAACGCGCCGCACAACCCAACGTGGAGACGCTTGACCCGGTGCAGGCCGCCCTCGAACGTGTTCGTGCGCAAAAAGCCGCCAACGCAGACGCGGCGCTAAAAAAAGCCAGGATCGACCTGGCGATGAGCCGGGCGCAACTGCATAAATCCCTGAAGGCTTTCGGCCATCCGCCAACCTTCGAGCAGCAGTCTCAACTGGTCGTCCTGCAACAGCAGTTCGAAGCCGCCGAGCAGACGTTGGCGCAGCTGGAAAGCACGCTGCCGCGAGTACCGGCGCCTACCCCCGCTGCACCTGCGGCGTCGAAGGATGCAGAACTGAAACGGGCCAAAATCCAGTTGGCCATGCGCCGCGCCGAACTCAAGAAAGCTCAAGGCAGTGAGACGCCGGCACACCAGATCGCGGCCCTGGAGCACGCGATCAGCGAGGCCGAGCGCCAGGTGGATGCCTATGCCAGCCCTTGAAGCGGTTGACGATCGCCTGCAGCAGGCCATGAAGCTGGTACTGCTGGCCACCCTGCCGGGAGTGCTCGCGGCGTTCTGGATGTATGGCTGGGGCGTGTTGATTAACCTGACTCTGGCAGGCGTTGCCGCACTGTCGGTCGAAGCGGCCGTGCTGCAACTGCGCAAGCGCCCGCTCAAACCAACCTTGAGTGACGGCAGCGCGCTGGTCAGCGCAACCTTGTTGGCCCTGGCCTTGCCACCGTACTGCCCGTGGTGGCTGACGATCAGTGCTGGCGTGGTCGCCATGCTCTTTGGCAAGCATCTGTACGGTGGTGTTGGTTCAAATCCGTTCAACCCCGCGATGCTCGGCTTTGCATTGGTCATGCTCGCGTTCCCCCAATCAATGACACATTGGCCGTCATCCCATGGCATGGACTTGCTGGGTGGTATGCAGCAGGTGTTCGGCTACGGCCTGGCGCCGGATGCGTGGGTCCAGGCCACGGCGCTGGACAGCCTGCGGATCAATAAAAGCCTGACTATGGACGAACTGTTCGCCGGCAACCCCGCATTCGGCCACTTTGGTGGCCGTGGTGTCGAATGGGTGAACCTGGCCTTTCTGGCAGGCGGCCTGTTTCTGCTGCAACGCCGGGTGTTCAGCTGGCATGCGCCAGTGGGCATGCTCGCCAGCCTGTTCATCATCAGCCTTGTGTGCTGGAACGGCTCGGGCTCCGACTCCCATGGCTCTCCCCTGTTTCACCTGCTCACCGGTGCGACCATGCTGGGGGCGTTCTTTATCATCACCGAACCGGTTTCCGGTGCCAGAAGCCCCGGTGCACGACTTATGTTCGGCGCAGGGGTGGGCCTGCTGACCTATCTGATTCGCACCTGGGGCGGGTATCCAGACGGCATCGCCTTTGCGGTGCTGTTGATGAACCTGTGTGTACCGGCGCTGGAACGCCTGGTACTGTCCAGACAGCAATCGGTTGCACCATGAGCCGCGCATCGAGTGTTGCGATTGTGCTGCTATTGGCTGGCGCAGGCCTTGGCGCGACCTGGTTTGTGCAATTCAGCAGCGCGCCGCGGATCGCGGCCGGGCAACGCCTGATCGACAGCCGCAACCTGCTGGACCTGCTGGCGCCAGACAGCTATGACAATCAGCCGCTGGAACACCCGCTCAAGCTCGATGACCCGGCATTGGGCAATAGCAGGTTGCTGGGAGGTTATCTGGCGAGCAAGGCCGAGCAACCCCATGCAGTGTTGCTGCGCAGCCAGACTGCGGGCTATGAAAATACCATCGAACTGCTGATCGCCATCGATAGCAACGGCAGGTTGCTTGGGGTCAAAACCCTCAAACAGGCGGAAACGCCCGGGCTCGGGGCAAAGATTGCGGATTGGCCAAATGACTGGCTCAAGGTTTTTTCCGGCAAGTCCCGAACTGAGCCCGGCGACAGTGGCTGGGCGTTGAAAAAGGATCAGGGCCAATTTGATCAGATCGCCGGGGCGACCATCACCTCAAGAGCGGTGATAAATGCCATTCACGACGCCTTGCGCTACTTCGATGAACACCGGCAACAACTGCTCGGGGATTCTTCCCATGAATAGACCAGAGACCCTGCTGAACACCTTGATGCTGGTGCCGCTGATCGGCGCCACCGATTCGTTGGTAGCCGCGTTTGGGCTGTGGCTAATGTTCATCGTTGTGGTCAATCTCTTTGGGCTGGGAATCGGCGTTTTACGGCCCCGGCTGGTCTCGACCGCGCATCTGCCGGCCAGCATCCTGTTGGCGGCCACGCTCTGCAGCTGCGTAGAGATCGCAGCGCAGGCCTGGGCACTGCAATGGCAACAGCACCTGGGGCTCTATGGTGCATTGATCGCCTTGCAGTGCGTCGTGCTGCAAGACACCGGGCACTTTCAAACCACCTGGCCCGAGCGTCTGCGCCTGTACATTCTGTTTGGCACGTTGATGATCGGCCTTGGCCTGCTGCGCGAACTCATCGGCAACGCAACACTCGGTAACCATCTGTCATGGCTGCCAGGCGCACAGCCGGGTTGGCAGGCCTGGGTGCTATCAGCCGACGGCGGCCTGCGCCTGGCCACGCTGGCACCCGGCGGATTCATTCTGCTGGGTCTGCTGATCGCCGGTTGGCAAGCCTTGCGCCCCGCCCCTTCACACTGACCGTTTTCGAGGAAACCCACTGCAAATGAATGCCGCAAAACGTCTGGAAATTTTCCGCAGGCTGCATGAAGACAACCCGGAACCGAAGACCGAACTGGCCTATTCCTCGCCCTTCGAATTGCTGATTGCCGTGATCCTGTCCGCTCAGTCGACTGATGTCGGCGTCAACAAGGCCACCGCAAAACTGTTCCCGGTCGCCAATACCCCGGCAGCCATTTACGCCCTGGGGGTAGAGGGCCTGTCGGAGTACATCAAGACTATCGGCCTGTACAACAGCAAAGCGAAAAACGTGATCGAGACCTGCCGTTTGCTGGTGGAGCGCCATGCCGGTGAAGTACCGCAAACCCGCGAAGAGCTCGAAGCACTACCCGGGGTCGGGCGTAAAACCGCCAACGTGGTGCTCAATACTGCTTTCCGTCAACTGACCATGGCTGTGGACACCCATATCTTTCGTGTCAGCAACCGCACTGGCATCGCCCCCGGAAAAAATGTGGTCGAGGTCGAGAAAAAACTGATGAAATTCGTACCCAGAGATTACCTGCTCGATTCCCATCACTGGCTGATCCTTCATGGGCGCTACGTGTGTCTGGCGCGCAAGCCCCGCTGCGGCAGTTGTCGGATCGAAGACCTGTGCGAATACAAGCACAAAACCTCCGACGATTGAGGCTCTATTGCGATTGGTGATTGCCGATTGAAAAAAACTTTTTTACCCGCCGGGAGATTGTCGATATAAGGAGCGCCAAAGGCCTTCTTAGCCTGGAGTAACTAAATGAGTACTGGCAAAGAGCATTTGGACGTAGAGGACGACTTCGCCGCCACTGAAAGCGATGACACCGACCCGGTGGTTGAAGTAGCGAAAACGAACCTGGACAAACGCCGCACCATCGACAATCTGCTGGAGGAGCGCCGACTGCAAAAGCAATTGGCCGATTACGATTTTGATTTATGACACTTGAAAGCCTCCCCGCAACGGAGGCTTTTTACTTAATGCCCACCCCATAAAATCGACCGCAGCCCCCTTCCCGACCTTACCACGACGTCGTCACACCAGGCCGTTGCGCTGTGCCAGTTCAATCAGATCGACCAGGGAACGCGCGTTCAGCTTCAACAACAGGCGCGTTTTGTAGGTACTGACGGTCTTATTGCTGAGGAACATCCCATCGGCAATTTCTTTATTGGTCTTGCCTCTGGCCAATTGCTGCAAGACCATCATTTCCCGCCCCGACAAACGATCCACCATATCCGCTTCGCTGGCGTTTCCCAGACTGCAGCGCACGGTATGCAAGGCTTGATTCGGAAAGTAACTGTAGCCTGACAGGACTGCTTTTATGGCGCTGAGCAACTCGGTCAGATCCTGTTGCTTGCAAACATAGCCGGCAGCCCCCGACTGCATGCAGCGCATGGAAAAATGCCCCGGTGCCTGGGAAGTCAATATCAACACTTTTATCGGCATTGCGGTAGATGATAGTCGCGCGATGACTTCCAGACCATCGAGTTTGGGAATGCCGATATCTAATATCACAATATCCGGCAAAAGTTCGCGAGCCAGTTGTAAAGCATCCACTCCATTATCCGTTTCTCCAATGACTTCGTAGCCATGACGCTCCATCAGCATACGCACCGCAAGACGAATGACGGGGTGATCATCCACGATCAGCACTTTATTCATGGGCAAGTCCAATTTCGCTGTTCGAATTTTGAGAGCCAGCACAATAGCCTAGTCGTTTCACCCATGGCATGCCGCACCTCCCGGCCAGTCGCAGCGAGAGACGTTCCCTACAAACATTACGGATTTATCTTACAAAAAACCGTCAAGCGACCCCTGCTGAGAACTGGATTTCCTTGAACATCGACCGTTTCATGAAAATTTTTTGTATCTATTTACACCCAAAATTCTCGATAGCCAGACTCATAAACCTTGTATGGATATTAGCTTCCTCCAAAATACTGAAAACCAACGAACACTACCACAATCAATACTCACATCAGAGTAATCACTCTCACTTGCGCGATCACGCTTAAAAGCAAGTAACTTATCAATACTCACGACAATGGCACATCAGACAGAAAAGACAGACAACAAAAGCACTGCATACGCAATACCGGCACCCACTGGCAAATCACATAATTACTAACGCAATTACTTTCGCAAACGCCCCTCCACACCGAGCCTTATTATAAACTCAAGGTGACCCAAACTTCAGAGAGCAAACAAACATGAAAAAATTTCAAAAAAAAATCACCAACCCAATGACCCTTATTGCGATGTTTGCGACACTTTCCGAAACTTCAGCAGCCGTTACCCTGCCTTTTCTCGACGACGACGAAAGAGATCTGTATGTCTGGTTCCTGATCAGTTTTCCGTTTTACCTGCTCTTGCTTTTCTTTGCCACACTAAACTTTAACTACCGCTCACTGTATGCCCCCTCGGACTTTGACGATGAAAAACACTTCGTCAAGGCAACGGACCACGCCGTGGACTCGGAGAACAACGTCGCCAAGCGACAGTTTGGAGAATCGCTCTCGAGCACCTCGATGAATGGAGCGACTTCGGTCACATCGCCCTGCAATGCCCAAGGCCCGCCTGTGGAGATCACCCTGGAGGCAACCCATTGCGCCCCGAACCACATCCAGTTGCCGGAAGAAGCGAAAGAGCTGCACATAGTTGACGTTCGCGGAACCAGCAAAAAAGCTGAGGTCAGCGAATTACTGGAGAGCATCCGGGTGCCACAGGATAAAGCGGCGCAGGTGATCATGTTTATCACATGTACCGAATCGGAGAATTTACTGAAGGCGAGTGTTCTTAAACACCTGAAACAGAAAACCAGAGGCAACACCACCTACCCCGTCGTGTACAACTTGTACTCACAACGACTGGCAGTTATCGACCCAGGCTGAAGGATAGGCACACGACAACCATGGCGGTTGAAGACCAATAAAAGTGCGAAAGCCTGAAAGGGCGAGCAGGCAGGAACAGGATCGCAATGGCAGACACAGAGCCCCCATTTCGGATGTGTGGCCTCGCAACGAGGCCACACACTCCATCACGACTTCAAAGGTCTCAGAACAGCTTGCGGCCTTTGTTTGCAGCAATGCGCATGCGCAGGGCGTTGAGCTTGATGAAGCCCGCAGCGTCCGCCTGGTTGTAGGCACCGCCGTCTTCCTCGAAGGTCGCGATGTTGGCGTCGAACAACGACTCATCAGATTTGCGACCTGTAACGATCACATTGCCCTTGTATAGCTTCAGGCGCACAACGCCGTTCACGTGGGCCTGGGAGGCATCGATCATCTGTTGCAACATCAGACGCTCAGGGCTCCACCAGTAACCGGTGTAGATCAGGCTGGCGTACTTTGGCATCAGCTCATCTTTGAGGTGAGCCACTTCACGGTCCAGGGTGATGGACTCGATCGCACGGTGGGCACGCAGCATGATAGTGCCGCCTGGAGTTTCGTAGCAGCCCCGGGACTTCATGCCAACGTAACGGTTCTCGACGATGTCGAGGCGGCCGATACCATGTTCGCCACCGATACGGTTCAGCGTTGCCAGCACGGTAGCCGGAGTCATCTCGACGCCGTCCAGCGCAACGATGTCGCCGTTGCAGTAGGTCAGTTCCAGGTACTGCGGCTTGTCTGGTGCGTTTTCCGGGGAAACGGTCCAGCGCCACATGTCTTCTTCGTGCTCGGTCCAGGTGTCTTCCAGCACGCCGCCTTCATAGGAGATGTGCAGCAGGTTGGCATCCATCGAGTACGGGGATTTTTTCTTGCCGTGACGCTCGATCGGGATCGCGTGCTTCTCGGCATAGTCCATCAGCTTCTCGCGGGACAGCAGGTCCCACTCACGCCAAGGGGCGATAACCTTTACACCAGGCTTGAGGGCATAGGCGCCAAGTTCGAAGCGAACCTGATCGTTACCTTTGCCCGTGGCGCCATGGGAAATGGCGTCAGCGCCGGTTTCGTTGGCGATTTCGATCAGGCGCTTGGCGATCAACGGACGAGCGATGGAAGTACCCAGCAGGTACTCGCCTTCGTAAACGGTGTTGGCGCGGAACATCGGGAAAACGAAATCGCGCACGAACTCTTCGCGCAAGTCGTCGATGTAGATCTCTTTGACGCCCATGGCCTGAGCCTTGGCGCGTGCAGGTTCGACCTCTTCGCCCTGACCCAGGTCAGCGGTGAAAGTCACCACTTCACAGTTATAAGTATCCTGCAGCCACTTGAGGATCACCGAAGTGTCCAGGCCGCCGGAATACGCCAGAACGACCTTGTTTACGTCCGCCATGCCATCACTCCACGGGGTTCTACGGAAAGCCGGGCAGTCTACCGCTCATGCAGAATAATTTACAGTGGCGCGACAGCTTATGACGACGAAGCGACAGATTATGTCGAGCTGGCGACGAAAAAACAGCATCAAGACGCTGAAGCGGTGGTCGCCGAGGCGGTGATTTCCGGGGCCGGTTTTTCAATCGGGGCTACCCGCGCAAGGTGCACATTGACCCGGCGATTCTGCGCCCTGTGGGCATTGCTGTTGTTCGGAGCCAATGGATAGCGCTCGCCATGAAAACGCAAGGTAATCTGCGACTCCTGGATGCCGTTGGCCTTGAAGAAGTCCATGACCGCCAGGGCCCGACGCCGTGACAGGTCACGATTGGTCAGGCGGTTGCCGCCGTTATCGGAATGGCCGTCGAGCTCGATGTGATTGACCGTCGGATCGGCCTTCATGTACTCCACCATCACCTGCAGTCTGCCTTTCGCTGCGGCATCCAGTTCAATCCCGCCACCGGGAAAGCCCACAGCGGATCGCTTCACCTGTTCGAAATTCTGAGGCAACAGCTTGGCCACACAGCCTTGGTAATCAGCAAAGGCCTTGGTGAACCTGACCGGCAACAGGCGGACTTCCGACACCCGACCATCACCCGAAGTGTGCCGGACCACCGGACTGCGGCCGTCGATCAGGCCGCTGATCAGACGCCCGGCCTGAGTCTGCGAGCTGTTGAACAGCACATCGCCGCTGCCAACTCTCACCGTACCCAGATTGATATCGCCACGCCCCGGCTGCCATGGCGCAGCTGCTGCCAGCAAAGTCGCTGAACCGCCGCCGATCATCGGGTTGTAGGCTTTCAGACGAAATGTCGCCTGCTCGCCGGCGCGACGCACGAACTCGCCCGCCCCGAAATCGGCGACCGGCTGAGCCAGGCGGCATTCGAACTTGTCCCCTTCGACCCGCCACTCAATGCTTTCCAGAGGTGTCTGGAAAGTCAGCGCCATCGCGGGAAGGCTGGCAAACACACTGAGCAAGGCAAAATAACGCTGGCGCACGGCAGGCTCCACTGGCTTCTACTACTGAAAGACCGACATTACGGCATACCTGTTGGATATCGGACGCTTGCCACAAAACTTGATAGCGAGTGCCTGCAAGAGTCTTTTCCGGTAGCATTCCCCTGAGTTTGACCCGCCTGGAATCCCCTCATGTCCGACCGCCTGACCCTGCTGCGTCCCGACGACTGGCATATTCATCTTCGCGATGGTGCCGTGTTGACCAATACCGTCGCGGATGTCGCGCGCACCTTTGGTCGCGCCATCATCATGCCCAACCTGGTACCACCGGTGCGCAATGCGGCCGAAGCCGACGGCTATCGCCAGCGGATTCTCGCTGCCCGTCCGGCCGGCAGCCCGTTCGAACCCTTGATGGTCCTTTATCTGACCGATCGCACCCAGCCAGAAGAAATTCGCGAGGCCAAGGCCAGCGGATTCGTGCATGCCGCCAAACTGTACCCGGCCGGCGCGACCACCAACTCGGACTCTGGCGTTACCAGCATCGACAAGATCTTCCCTGCGCTGGAAGCCATGGCCGAAGTTGGAATGCCGCTTTTGATCCACGGTGAAGTCACCCGTGGCGATGTCGACGTGTTCGACCGCGAAAAAATCTTCATTGATGAGCACATGCGCCGTGTGGTCGAGCGTTTCCCGACGCTCAAAGTGGTGTTCGAACACATCACCACCGCTGACGCCGTGCAGTTCGTCAATTCGGCTTCGACCAACGTCGGCGCGACCATCACCGCTCATCACCTGCTGTACAACCGCAACCACATGCTGGTGGGCGGGATTCGGCCGCACTTCTATTGCCTGCCGATCCTCAAGCGCAATACCCACCAGGAAGCCCTGCTCGACGCCGCCACCAGCGGCAGCGAGAAGTTCTTCCTCGGCACCGACTCGGCGCCCCACGCCCAGCATGCCAAGGAAGCCGCTTGCGGATGTGCCGGCTGCTACACCGCCTATGCGGCGATCGAGATGTATGCCGAAGCCTTTGAACAGCGCAATGCACTGGACAAGCTCGAAGCCTTCGCCAGCCTCAACGGCCCGCGCTTCTATGGCCTGCCGGCCAACACCGATCGCATCACCCTGGTCCGTGAAGAATGGACCGCCCCTACCAGCCTGCCGTTTGGCGAGCTGACCGTTATCCCGCTGCGCGCCGGTGAAAAACTGCGCTGGCGCCTGCTGGAGGAACACGCGTGAGTGAAGACCATTTCGACGACGAACAGGAAGGTCAAGGCGGTGGCGGCGGTTCCCGTCACCCGATGGCCGCACGGTTTCGTGGCTACCTGCCAGTTGTCGTCGACGTAGAAACCGGTGGTTTCAACTCGGCCACCGACGCCCTGCTGGAAATCGCCGCGACCACCATCGCGATGGATGAAAAGGGCTTCGTATACCCTGATCACACCTACTTCTTCCGTGTCGAGCCCTTCGAAGGCGCGAACATCGAAGCGGCAGCCCTGGAGTTCACCGGGATCAAACTCGACCACCCACTGCGCATGGCCGTAAGTGAAGAGTCGGCCCTGAACGATATCTTCCGTGGCGTGCGTAAAGCGCTGAAAGCCAACGGCTGCAAACGGGCGATCCTGGTCGGGCACAACAGCAGCTTCGATCTGGGCTTCCTGAACGCCGCCGTTGCGCGGCTGGACATGAAACGCAACCCGTTTCATCCGTTCTCCAGCTTCGACACCGCGACCCTCGCCGGTCTGGCCTACGGTCAAACCGTGCTGGCCAAGGCCTGCCAGGCAGCGGATATCGACTTCGACGGTCGGGAGGCGCACTCGGCGCGCTACGACACCGAGAAGACGGCCGAGCTGTTCTGCGGCATCGTCAATCGCTGGAAACAAATGGGCGGCTGGGAAGATTTCGACGATTGAGGGTTTTCTCTGTAGGAGCCTGCTCGCTCCTACAGGGGCCTGAAACCCGCCCATAAAAAAACCGGCCACGAAGGCCGGTTTTTTTTACCCGCAACGCGCCTTACAGTGCGGCAGCGTGCTCGGTCAGGTAAGCAGCAACGCCTTCTGGCGAAGCGTTCATGCCCTTGTCGCCTTTTTTCCAGTTGGCAGGGCAGACTTCGCCGTGCTCTTCGTGGAATTGCAGAGCGTCGACCAGACGCAGCAGCTCTTCCATGTTACGGCCCAGTGGCAGGTCGTTGATGATCTGCGAGCGGACAACGCCTTTATCGTCGATCAGGAATGCGCCACGGAACGCTACGCCGTCAGCGGACTGAACGTCGTAAGCCTTCATGATTTCCTGCTTGATGTCGGCAGCCATGGTGTAACGAACCGCGCCGATACCACCATCGTTTACCGGGGTGTTGCGCCAGGCGTTGTGGGTGAAGTGCGAGTCGATCGACACAGCGACCACTTCAACGTTGCGCGCCTTGAATTCAGACATGCGGTTGTCCAGAGCGATCAGCTCGGACGGGCAAACGAAGGTGAAGTCCAGCGGGTAGAAGAACACCAGGCCGTATTTGCCTTTGATAGCCGAGGACAGGGTGAAGCTGTCAACGATTTCGCCATTGCCGAGTACGGCCGGTACGGTGAAGTCAGGGGCTTGTTTGCCTACGAGTACGCTCATTGGATATCTCCTGGTGAAAAAGCGTTGAAGAAAAAGGTTCATATCAGCCTGCCACCCTCAGGCGACAGCCCTGTGACACGAACCCATTTCGAAAAGACCGGTCATCATACACTGCGTTTTTGGCCTGTCCGTAACGGTTTCTCCCGTAGGTGTAAAAAAGGACGAAGGGTATTTCGGTTGACGGCGCGTCACTGGCCAACCGTTCGTCAGGCCTGTCAAAAACCCTTCTCAAAGCACTTTGACAATCATTCTCGTTAACATTAAGATCCATCGCAATCGAGACATAAACCAGCGACGGTCTTCCCTTATGTATGTTTGCCTCTGCACTGGCGTTACCGACGGACAAATCCGCGATGCGATCTATGAAGGATGCTGCAGCTACAAGGAAGTCCGGGCTGCCACCGGCGTCGCCAGTCAATGCGGCAAATGTGCCTGCCTGGCCAAGGAAGTGGTTCGCGAGACCCTGACCAAACTGCAAACGGCCCAGGCTGCGATTCCTTTTCCTGTAGAATTTACCGCTGCATAAATAACCTCTTTCAAAGAACCGGACTTATGTCCGGTTTTTTTATGCCTGAAAATCAATTACTTATGCTTTAGACGCGGAACAAAAACATTCTTATTCCGATTAATTTTCACTTAAGTTTCAATAAGTTACGTTTGACACTAAGAACTACCGGGCTCAAACTCTACTTTATAGTCAGCTAATAAAGGACAGGACCCCACCATGAAAGGCGACGTTACAGTCATCCAGCATCTCAACAAGATCCTTGCCAATGAGCTGGTCGCGATCAATCAGTACTTCCTGCATGCGCGCATGTATGAAGACTGGGGCCTGAACAAGCTCGGCAAGCACGAATACCACGAATCCATCGACGAGATGAAGCACGCGGACAAGCTGATCAAGCGCATTCTGTTCCTTGAAGGCCTGCCGAATGTCCAGGACCTGGGCAAGCTGCACATCGGCGAACACACCAAGGAAATGCTTGAGTGCGACCTGCGTATCGAACGCACCGGTCACGCTGATCTCAAAGTGGCCATCGCCCATTGCGAAACCGTCGGCGACTTCGGTAGCCGCGAACTGCTCGAGGACATCCTTGAGTCCGAAGAAGAACATATCGACTGGCTGGAAACCCAATTGGGCCTGATCGATAAAATCGGTCTTGAGAACTACCTGCAATCGCAGATGGGTGACGACGAGTAAATTCTCTCGATGCAATAAAAAAACCCCGCCCTCTTTCGAGTGGCGGGGTTTTTTATGCCTTGCTGCCTTCTGTAGGAGCTAGCCAGCTCGCGATGGGCGTAAACGATAACGCGGGGAGTCTGGTTCCCCGCGGCGCTCTTTATTCCATCGCGAGCCTGCTCGCTCCTACAAAAAGCGAATCAGGCTTCGGACTTGTTGGCAGCAGCAGCTTCAACAGCAGCCTTGATGGTGGTCTGCAACGAACCGTCTGCAGCCATCTCGGTCATGATGTCGCTACCACCAACCAGCTCGCCACCGACCCACAGTTGTGGAAAGGTTGGCCAGTTGGCGTATTTTGGCAGGTTGGCGCGGATTTCCGGGTTCTGCAGGATGTCCACGTACGCAAACTTTTCGCCACATGCCATCACGGCCTGCGCGGCTTTCGCGGAAAAGCCACACTGCGGGGCATTCGGCGAGCCTTTCATGTAAAGCAGAATGGTGTTGTTGGCAATCTGCTCTTTAATCGTTTCGATGATATCCATGGAGCACCTCGGCTGAACTTTCCGACTCACGGGTCGGCACGGTGGCGCATTGTAACGGAAAGCCGAGCACCCTGCTCGGTCTCTCCGTCAGACTGATTCAGGCCGCCGCCACGGTCACCGGCACGCCATTGAGCGCCGCGTTTCCCGACAACTCATCGAGTTGACACTCGTCGGTCAAGTCATTGGCGCTGGAGCCTGGCTGTCCGCTGGCGATGCTCATTTGCACACCCGGACGCGCATGGCCCCAGCCGTGCGGCAGGCTGACCACTCCCTTCATCATATCCGGGCTGCCCAGCACTTCAACTTCAATCACGCCGACCCGCGAGCTGACCCGCACCCGCTGCCCGTCGCTGAGCCCGCGACTGGCCAGATCATCCGGATGCATCAGCAACTGGTGGCGCGGCTTGCCCTTCACCAGGCGGTGATAGTTGTGCATCCACGAGTTGTTACTGCGTACATGGCGACGGCCGATCATCAGCAACTCATCGGCAGCCGGCGCCTGCAAGGTCGCAAAGCGGGCCAGGTCGGCGAGAATCTCGGCGGGGGCAGCCTGGACGCGCTGGTTGGCAGTTTTCAAGCGTGGAGCGAGGTTAGGCTTGAGCGCTCCAAGATCTACGCCATGAGGGTGATCGAACAAGGTTGCCAATGAAAGCCGGTGCTGCGAAGCATCGCCATAAAGCCCCATGCGCAAACCGCGATCGATCATCTGCGCCGGCGCCATGGTCGGTTTCAGCTCCTTGCCGGTTCGTGCGGCGAACGCCTTGGCCAGGCCGACGAAAATCTCCCAGTCGTGCAACGCGCCCACTGGCTTGGGAAGAATCGCGCGGTTGAAGCGGCTGACGTTACGCACCGCAAACATATTGAACGTGGTGTCGTAATGATCGTTCTCCAGAGCGGAGGTGGACGGCAGGATCAGGTCCGCGTAACGCGTGGTTTCGTTAATGTACAGATCGATGCTGAGCATGAACTCCAGACCATCGAGCGCTTGCTCCAACTGTCGACCATTGGGTGTAGACAGCACCGGATTGCCCGCCACGGTAATCAGCGCCCTGACCTGCCCTTCCCCCTCTGTAAGCATCTCTTCGGCCAGTGCCGACACCGGTAACTCGCCCGCATATTCCGGACGCCCGGACACCCGGCTCTGCCACAGATTGAAATGCCCCCCCGAAGTCGATGCCACCAGATCCACTGCCGGCTCGGTGCACAACGCACCACCCACTCGATCGAGATTGCCGGTGACCAGATTGATCAACTGCACCACCCAGTGGCACAACGTACCAAATGCCTGGGTCGAGACGCCCATGCGGCCGTAGCACACGGCCGTCGGTGCCGCGGCGAAATCCCGCGCCAACTGCCGAATCTGTTCGGCCGGTACTGCGCACAGCGGGCTCATGGCTTCGGCGGTGAACGTCGCGACAGCCTCGTGCACTGCATCCAGGCCGTCCACCGGCAGATGACTTTCGCGGGTCAGGCCCTCGGCGAACAAGGTATTGAGCAGCCCGAACAACAACGCCGCATCGCCGCCGGGGCGCACGAACAGATGCTGATCGGCGATCGCTGCCGTTTCACTGCGGCGTGGATCGACCACCACCACTTTACCGCCACGGGCCTGAATCGCCTTCAGGCGTTTTTCCACATCCGGCACGGTCATGATGCTGCCATTGGAGGCCAGCGGATTGCCGCCGAGGATTAACATGAAGTCGGTGTGATCAATGTCCGGGATCGGCAGCAGCAAGCCATGGCCGTACATCAAATGGCTGGTCAAGTGATGCGGCAACTGGTCGACCGAGGTGGCGGAAAAGCGGTTGCGCGTTTTCAACAGACCGAGAAAGTAATTGCTGTGGGTCATCAGCCCATAGTTGTGCACGCTCGGGTTGCCCTGATAGACCGCCACGGCGTTTTGCCCGTGACGCTCCTGAATTTGTGCCAGGCGTTCGGCGACGAGCTTGAAGGCATCCTCCCACTCGATCGGTTGCCATTCATTCCCCACCCGCTGCATCGGCTGATGCAAGCGATCCGGATCATTCTGTATGTCTTGCAGGGCAACAGCCTTGGGACAGATGTGCCCACGACTGAACGTATCCAGCGGATCGCCCTTGATCGAGGTGATCTGCCGGTTGCCGTCTTCGGCCTCGGTGGTCTCGATGGTCAGGCCGCAAATGGCTTCACACAAATGGCATGCACGGTGATGGAGAGTCTTGGTCATGGCCAGTCTCTGTCTTGTCTTGGGCGGGCAATGGCGGCCGCGGAAACAAAACTATGGCGCCAGACCCGCCCCCACGCCAGCGACGTTTGTCTTGTGAATCGGCGGTTATCAGGCCAGCCGATGGCTACCCGGGATCAGTTCGAAGGCAACCTGGGCGGCATGTGCAACGGGATTGCCTTGAGGGGTTCGATCGGCTCGTGAGGACCATGTACCCCGGTCAATTCGCCAATCAGTCGCCAGTGCTCGTCGAGCCCGGCACTGATGGTCGCCATGCGGTCCACCATATGGCGACCGGCAGCCCGGGTTACCTCGTCTTCACTGCGCAGCAATTCGAACGACATCGTCGTCACCGATGCAGTGAGGTGGGTCAACGAGCGTGCGGTGAGGCCCAGTAGTTCCATCAACAGCTGTTCTTTGGATTCCATCAGGGGGGCTTCCTGCGTCGCTCGATGTTTATTTATAACCCAGCACTTTGCATTAGCAAATATTTCAGGGCGGCGACAGACGGTCGAGCCTGCCGAACCCCGGGGTCAAATAACCACCGCAACCGACTCTTCCCCGCGCCGCTTGATTGCCAAGCCCCGCGAAGCCAGTGTACAAATGCCTGGTTGCTATCAGGAAACAGGCTTCAAAGCGCTACCGCGGTGATCCCGTAGCCCCTCTGAAATTCCCTAAAAACTGTAGCCCTATTGGTAAGACGCGACATTTAATTATAAGATCGCGCCTTCCCCTATTTCGTCGCCCCGTGCGGCTTACGCCGCAGGTCTCGCCCGTTGTTCCGTTAAACAAGGCTTTGAGCATCTGCGGTTTGTAGCAAAAAGGTAGTCAATGATGAGCGCAAGGCACTTTCTCTCCCTGATGGATTGCACGCCCGAAGAGCTGGTCAGCGTGATCCGCCGAGGCGTTGAGCTCAAGGACCTGCGCAACCGCGGCGTGCTGTTCGAGCCCCTGAAGAACCGTGTACTGGGGATGATTTTCGAGAAGGCTTCGACCCGCACCCGCATTTCGTTCGAAGCCGGCATGATCCAGCTTGGCGGCCAGGCAATCTTCCTGTCGCCCCGTGATACCCAGCTGGGCCGTGGCGAGCCGATCGGCGACTGCGCGATTGTCATGTCGAGCATGCTCGATGCGGTGATGATCCGGACCTTTGCCCACAGCAACCTGACCGAGTTCGCCGCCAATTCCCGCGTACCTGTGATCAACGGTCTGTCCGATGACCTGCACCCGTGCCAGTTGCTGGCAGACATGCAGACGTTCCTCGAACACCGCGGTTCGATCCAGGGCAAGACCGTGGCCTGGATCGGCGACGGCAACAACATGTGCAACAGCTATATAGAAGCGGCGATCCAGTTCGACTTCCAGTTGCGCGTGGCCTGCCCGGAAGGCTACGAACCCAATCCGCTGTTCCTGGCCAAGGCGGGCGACCGTGTCACTGTCGTGCGCGATCCAAAGGATGCCGTACGTGGCGCCCATCTGGTGAGCACCGACGTCTGGACCTCCATGGGCCAGGAAGAGGAAACCGCCAAGCGTCTCAAGTTGTTCGCACCGTACCAGGTCAACCGTGCCCTGCTCGATCTGGCCGCAGAAGATGTCCTGTTCATGCATTGCCTGCCTGCGCACCGTGGCGAAGAGATCAGCGTCGACCTGCTCGACGACAAGCGCTCGGTGGCCTGGGATCAAGCCGAAAACCGCCTGCATGCACAAAAGGCCCTGCTCGAATTTCTCGTCGAGCCTGCGTATCACCACGCATGAGCCAGACTTTACTGCTCAACCTGCGCAACCTCGCGTGCGGCTACCAGGACCAGCGCGTCGTACAGAACCTCAATCTGCATTTGAACGCAGGCGACATTGGTTGCCTGCTGGGTTCCTCGGGGTGTGGCAAGACCACCACCCTGCGGGCGATTGCCGGTTTCGAGCCCGTGCACGAAGGTGAAATCCAGCTGGCGGGCGAGACCATCTCCCGCGCCGGTTTCACCATGGCCCCGGAAAAACGTCGCATCGGCATGGTGTTTCAGGACTACGCTCTGTTTCCGCACTTGAGCGTGGCCGAGAACATCGCCTTCGGTATTCGCAAGCACCCGCAAAAAGAGCGCATCACCGAAGAGTTACTGGAACTGGTCAACCTGAAAGGCCTGGGCAAACGCTTTGCCCATGAGCTTTCGGGCGGCCAGCAGCAACGTGTTGCACTGGCTCGGGCGCTGGCACCGGAGCCGCAATTGCTGCTGCTTGATGAGCCCTTCTCCAACCTCGACGGCGAACTGCGACGCAAGCTCAGCCATGAGGTACGCGACATTCTCAAGGCCCGTGGCACCAGCGCCATTCTGGTAACCCACGACCAGGAAGAAGCCTTCGCTGTCAGCGATCACGTTGGCGTGTTCAAGGAAGGCCGCCTGGAGCAGTGGGATACGCCCTACAACCTCTATCACGAACCGCTGACGCCGTACGTGGCCAGTTTCATTGGCCAGGGCTACTTCATTCGCGGCCAGTTGAGCAGCCCGGAGTCGGTGCAGACTGAACTGGGTGAGTTGCGCGGCAATCGTGCCTATACCTGGCCGGTGGGCGGTGCCGTGGACGTGTTGCTGCGCCCGGACGACATCGTCTATGCGCCGGACAGCGGCCTGAAGGCGCGAATTGCCGGCAAGACATTCCTGGGGGCATCGACCCTGTATCGATTGCAACTGCCTACCGGCGCGCAACTGGAGTCGATTTTCCCCAGCCATGTCGATCATCAGGTCGGGGTGGATGTCGGCATTCGTGTTGCAGCCGAACATCTGGTGCTGTTCCAGGCGTCCGGCAGTACCGCTGCGCAGATTCCCGCGGTTGAATCAGGTGTACGCCGTTACAGCGCAGCCAACTGAAACAATGCCAATCCCGGCAGGAGTACGCCTGTTCGCGATAGCGTAGATCAGCCAACATCTCAGTTGCATCTGATACCGTCATCGCGAGCAGGCTCGCTCCTACAGTCGTTTTGCGTCAGCCCAACATCAGCGTTCCACGCGCCACCAACGTCGCGTTCCCGCCAATCTTCACCCGTTCCCCTTCCAGCCTGCAGAACAACTCGCCACCGCGCGCAGAACGCTGATAAGCCGTCAGCTGCGACTTGCCCAGCCGGTTCGCCCAGTACGGAATCAGCAGGCAATGGGTCGACCCCGTCACGGGGTCTTCATTGATACCAATCGCCGGAGCGAAGTAGCGAGAAACGAAATCGTGCTGCTTGCCCCGGGCTGTGACAATCGCGCCCAGCCACGGCAGTTTCGCCAGGGCAGCCATGTCTGGCTGGCAATCGAGCACGGCCTGCTCGGACTCCAGCACTACAAACAACTCATTCGAATTGAGCACTTCAACGGCTTTCACCCCGAGCGCACGCTCGACGTCCAGGGTCTCGGCTAATTCCGTCTGCAAGATGGCCGGGAAGTCCAACCATAACCGCCCGCCCTCGCGGGTCACGCTCAGGGGGCCGGACTTGCTGGTGAAGTCCAGGCGCTCGACCGGCTCTTTATAGACTTCAAACAGCACATACGCACTGGCCAGCGTCGCATGCCCGCACAACGGCACTTCAGTCGTCGGGGTAAACCAGCGGATGTGCCAGCCCTGCCCTTCGCGTACCACGAAGGCGGTTTCAGCGAGATTGTGTTCACCGGCAATTTTCTGCATCAGTTCATCGGCGAGCCAGGCATCGAGCCGATACACCATGGCCGGGTTGCCACTGAACGGCCGATCACTGAATGCATCGACCTGATGAAATTCAAGCTGCATAACCTTCTCCCCTTGTCTGATCACCCAGCATGCTATGCCCGGCAAACCGGCACCAGTGACAGAGCAGCCTGATTTTCACCCTACAGCACGCCTTAAGCGCGGCCGATATCGGCAAATTTCGCCTGGGTATGTTCGGCCAGCACGGCCGGTGCCAACTCAACTTCCAGCCCGCGCCGACCTGCACTGACAAAAATGCTGGCAAAAGGCTGAGCCGAATTGTCGATGAAGGTGCGCAGGCGTTTCTTCTGGCCCAACGGACTGATCCCCCCCAACAGATAACCCGTGGACCGCTGGGCAGCGGCCGGGTCGGCCATTTCGGCTTTTTTCACCCCGGCTGCATGGGCCAGCCCTTTCAAATCCAGGGTTCCAGCCACCGGCACGACCGCCACCAACAACTCGCCTTTCTCGCTGGCCGCCAGTAGCGTCTTGAACACCTGCGCCGGGGCGAGGCCGAGTTTTTCCGCGGCCTCCAGCCCATAGGAGGCGGCCTTGGGGTCATGTTCGTAACTGTGCACGCGGTGTTCGGCCCGAACCTTTTTCAACAAATCCAATGCGGGGGTCATGACAGCTCCAGACTGGGCGGCAGAAGAAAAATCCTGCGCCGGATTCTAGGACATTGATCAGTAAAAGGCTCTATAGCGCGCCTGAATCCGCAGCCTGCCAAGGGCTTCAATCCTCAACATTCGAGAAAAACGTGGACCCCGGAGATTCGTTCATCCATGCGACGAATAGTTTCTTTGTGCCAAATAGTTCACTTTCGACCTTTGACAGCAGTGTTTCTTGTCTATATTTTTTCGTTTCTGAAAACCATACAAATTACGCACTGCAGCACCCAGCATCAAACCGGGACCAGGATGGGGATCCTGCCCCGGTAAAAAACGCGCTTTGACCATGATGGAAAGCAGCGCCAGACAACAAAAAGAATTGAGGTTTCAATGACAACGGCTTTACAACAACCGTCACTCTCGAGCCAATGCATGGCCGAGTTCCTGGGTACTGCGCTGCTGATATTTTTCGGTACAGGCTGCGTTGCCGCGCTCAAGGTCGCGGGTGCCAGTTTCGGCTTGTGGGAAATCAGTATTATCTGGGGCATCGGTGTGAGCATGGCGATCTACTTGACCGCCGGAGTTTCCGGGGCTCATCTGAACCCTGCCGTGAGTATTGCCCTGAGCATTTTCGCTGACTTCGAAAAGCGCAAACTGCCTTTCTACATCATTGCCCAAGTGGCCGGTGCTTTCTGCGGCGCAATGTTGGTTTACACGCTCTACAGCAATCTATTCTTCGATTTCGAACAAACCCACCATATGGTTCGTGGCACTCAGGCCAGCCTCGAATTGGCCTCGGTGTTCTCCACTTTTCCCAACCCTGCGCTGTCCACCGCCCAGGCTTTCCTGGTCGAGGTGATCATTACCGCCATCCTGATGGGCGTGATCATGTCCCTGACCGACGATAACAACGGCTTGCCCAAAGGCCCATTGGCACCCCTGTTGATCGGCCTGCTGATTGCGGTGATCGGCAGTTCGATGGGGCCACTGACCGGTTTCGCGATGAACCCCGCGCGCGACTTCGGCCCCAAGCTGATGACTTTCCTTGCCGGTTGGGGTGAAATTTCCTTCACTGGCGGACGCGACATTCCGTATTTCCTGATTCCGGTTTTTGCACCGATTGTCGGTGCCTGCCTCGGCGCTGCCGCTTATCGCGGGCTGATTGCCCGTCATCTGCCCAGCGCCATACCTGCTACAAAGGATGCATCTACGGCCATTGACGGCAAACCACGAACTTCTTGATACCGTTGGCGCATGATCCTGCCCATTCGAGCACGCGCCAGACTTCACTCCCTTATTCGTCTAAGGCAATCGACATGACCGACACCCAGAATAAGAACTACATCATTGCCCTCGATCAGGGTACGACCAGCTCCCGCGCGATCATTTTCGACCGCGATGCGAACGTGGTCAGCACCGCCCAACGGGAATTCGCACAGCATTACCCGCAAGCCGGCTGGGTCGAACACGACCCGATGGAAATCTTCGCCACCCAGAGTGCCGTCATGGTCGAAGCCCTGGCACAAGCCGGCCTGCATCATGACCAGGTGGCTGCAATCGGCATCACCAACCAGCGCGAAACCACCGTGGTCTGGGACAAGAACACCGGTCGCCCGATCTACAATGCGATCGTCTGGCAATGCCGGCGCAGCACGGAAATCTGCCAACAGCTCAAACGCGACGGCCACGAGCAGTACATCAGCGATACCACGGGCCTTGTCACCGACCCGTACTTCTCCGGCACCAAGCTCAAGTGGATCCTCGACAATGTCGAAGGCAGCCGCGAACGCGCGCGCAACGGTGAACTGCTGTTCGGCACCGTCGACAGCTGGCTGATCTGGAAATTCAGCGGCGGCAAGGTGCATGTCACCGATTACACCAACGCCTCGCGCACCATGCTCTTCAACATCCACACCCTGGAGTGGGACGCGAAGATGCTGGAGCTACTGGATATACCGCGGGAGATGCTGCCGCAGGTGAAGCCCTCGTCGCAAATCTATGGCCACACCAAAAGCGGCATCGCCATCGGCGGTATCGCCGGTGACCAGCAAGCCGCCCTGTTCGGCCAGATGTGCGTTGAGCCTGGCCAGGCGAAAAACACCTACGGCACCGGCTGCTTCCTGCTGATGAATACCGGCGACAAAGCCGTGAAGTCCAGTCACGGCATGCTCACCACCATCGCTTGCGGCCCGCGTGGCGAGGTGGCTTATGCCCTGGAAGGCGCCGTATTCAATGGCGGCTCCACGGTGCAGTGGCTGCGCGATGAACTGAAGATCATCAACGACGCCCACGACACCGAATACTTTGCCAACAAGGTCAAGGACAGCAACGGCGTGTACCTGGTGCCGGCGTTTACCGGGCTGGGCGCGCCGTATTGGGATCCGTATGCCCGTGGCGCATTGTTCGGCCTGACCCGTGGCGTGCGCGTGGACCACATCATTCGTGCCGCGCTGGAGTCGATTGCCTACCAGACCCGCGACGTGCTCGACGCCATGCAGCAAGACTCCGGCGAACGCCTCAAGGCCCTGCGCGTGGACGGCGGCGCGGTAGCGAATAATTTCCTCATGCAGTTCCAGGCCGACATTCTCGGCACCCAGGTCGAGCGTCCGCAAATGCGTGAAACCACAGCACTCGGCGCCGCCTACCTGGCAGGCTTGGCCTGTGGCTTCTGGGGCAGCCTGGAAGAACTGCGTGGCAAGGCAGTCATCGAGCGCAAGTTCGAGCCGACCCTTGAGGAGGCCGCGAAGGAAAAACTCTACGCAGGCTGGAAAAAAGCGGTCAGCCGGACCCGCGACTGGGAGCCCCACGAAAGTGCTGAATAAGTCCGTCTGAGAACTTGTAAAGGCTTGTAACTGGTAGGGAGCGGATTCCTGCGGCATCATGGGCAAATTTTGCCCGGCAGCCCAAAGGAAGCCCCATGAATCTGCCTCCCCGTCAGCAGCAAATCCTCGAACTGGTCCGCGAGCGCGGCTATGTCAGCATCGAGGAAATGGCCACGCTGTTCGTTGTTACACCGCAAACCATCCGCCGCGATATCAATCAGCTCGCGGAAGCCAATTTGTTGCGTCGCTACCACGGCGGCGCCGCCTACGACTCCAGTGTCGAGAACACCGCATACGCCATGCGCGCCGATCAGATGCGCGATGAAAAGCAGCGTATTGGCGAAGCCATTGCCGCGCAGATTCCCGACCATGCCTCGCTGTTCATCAACATCGGCACCACCACCGAGTCGATTGCCCGGGCCCTGCTCAACCACAGCCACCTGAAGATCATCACCAACAACCTGCACGTGGCCTCGATGCTCAGCGCCAAGGACGACTTCGATGTGCTGCTGACCGGGGGCAACGTGCGCCGCGATGGTGGCGTGGTCGGCCAGGCCAGTGTCGATTTCATCAACCAGTTCAAGGTCGACTTCGCCCTGGTCGGCATCAGCGGCATCGACGAAGACGGCAGCCTGCTGGACTTCGACTATCAGGAAGTGCGGGTGTCCCAGGCGATCATTGCCAACGCCCGACAGGTGATCCTGGCGGCGGACTCCAGCAAGTTCGGGCGCAACGCCATGATTCGCCTGGGCCCGATCAGCCTGGTTGATTGCCTGGTCACCGATCAGCAGCCTTCGCCGGCATTGGCGCAATTGTTGACGCAACACAAGATTCGCCTGGAAGTCGTTTAAGCCCCCCAGATCTTCGGCGCCTGTTGCGCCGCCATCGCGGGCAAGCCCGCTCCCACCTTAGGTGTTGTGTCGATCACAAAACCTGTGAACACAATTGAACACTGTGGGAGCGGGCTTGCTTGCGAAGGCGATCGTGCATACAGAATCACTCTTGCACCTTAACGCGCATCAAAATGTTCGTAAATTTTCCTTTAACCCTCCTTCGATGAGTATTCTCAATCGAAACGGACTGGTTGCGCGCGTCTTTATCGGCTAATATTTTCGAATATGAACATTCATGTTCGAATTCAAATACAGAAAATCAAAAAGCCCGAGGCCTTGCCGATGCCCATTTCTACCCTGCCTACGCCCCCACTCGCCGAGGTCTACGATATTGCCGTCATCGGTGGCGGGATCAATGGCGTGGGCATCGCAGCGGATGCCGCGGGCCGCGGGCTTTCGGTGTTCCTTTGCGAAAAGGATGATCTGGCCAGTCACACTTCGTCGGCCAGCAGCAAACTGATCCACGGCGGCCTGCGCTACCTGGAACATTACGAATTCCGCCTGGTACGCGAAGCCCTGGCCGAACGTGAAGTGCTGCTGACCAAGGCGCCGCACATCGTCAAGCAGATGCGCTTCGTGCTGCCCCACCGGCCACACCTGCGTCCGGCCTGGATGATCCGCGCCGGCCTGTTCCTTTACGACAACCTGGGCAAACGGGAACAACTGGAAGGCTCGAAAAGCCTGAAGTTCGGCCCGGACAGCGCGTTGAAAAGCGAAATCACCAAAGGTTTCGAATACTCCGATTGCTGGGTGGACGACGCGCGCCTGGTGGTCCTGAACGCCATGGCGGCCCGGGAAAAAGGCGCCCACATTCACACCCAGACCCGCTGCGTCAGCGCTCGGCGCGCCAAGGGCCTGTGGCACCTGCACCTGGAGCGCGCCGACGGCAGCCTGTTTTCCATCCGCGCCAAGGCGCTGGTCAACGCCGCCGGCCCCTGGGTCGCAAAATTCATCCGCGACGACCTGAAAATGGAGTCGCCATACGGCATCCGCCTGATCCAGGGCAGCCACCTGATCGTGCCGAAACTTTATGAAGGCGAACACGCGCACATCCTGCAAAACGAAGATCAGCGCATTGCGTTCACCATTCCGTACCTGAATCATTTCACCCTGATCGGTACCACCGACCGCGAGTACACCGGCGATCCGGCGAAGGTGGCCATCACTGACAGCGAAACCGAATACCTGTTGAACGTGGTCAATGCCCACTTCAAAAAACAGATCGGTCGCGAAGACATCCTGCACAGCTATTCCGGCGTGCGGCCGCTGTGCAATGACGAGTCCGACAACCCGTCAGCGGTCACCCGCGATTACACCCTGGCGCTGTCGGGTTCTGACGAAGAAGCGCCGTTGCTGTCGGTATTCGGTGGCAAGCTGACCACCTACCGCAAGCTGGCCGAGTCGGCGCTGGCGCAACTGGCTCCGTACTTCAAGCACATGCAGCCTAGCTGGACCGCTACTGCCACACTGCCGGGCGGTGAAGACATGACCACCCCGCAGGCCTTGAGCTCGCGTATCCGTGACCGGTTCGACTGGGTCCCGACGGAAATCGCCCGCCGCTGGGCCACCACCTACGGCAGCCGCACCTGGCGCATGCTCGAAGGCGTACAAGACCTCGGCGACCTGGGCGAGCACATCGGCGGCGGTCTCTACACCCGCGAAATCGATTACCTGTGCAGTGAAGAGTGGGCAAGCAGCGCCCACGACATCCTGTGGCGCCGTAGCAAGCTCGGGTTATTCACCACGGCAGCGGAGCAGGACAAGCTCAAGGACTACCTGAACAAGGTCGAACAGAACCGCAGCAAGATCGAAGCGGCCTGATTGATCATTGGAATAAACGAAAGCCCCTGAACCTCACGATTCAGGGGCTTTTTCGATTTACCAACTTCAGTCGCGCAGGTCTGACTCGTGAATAGGCTGCTCACGATGGGTCGCCCGCTGATATTGCGCCGGCCAGACGGCCTTGCGCCCACCCAGATCATCGTCCGCGTGCAATGCCCAATATGGGTCGCGTAACAACTCTCGAGCCAGGAAGATGATATCCGCCTGGCAGGTGCGCAAAATATGCTCGGCCTGGGCCGGCTCGGTGATCATGCCGACCGTGCCGGTGGCGATGCCTGACTCCTTGCGCACACGCTCGGCGAAGCGGGTCTGGTAACCGGGCCCTATGGGGATTTCGGCATTTGCCGCCGTCCCGCCCGACGAGACGTCGATCAGGTCCACGCCGAGATCTTTCAGACGACGGGCCAGCTCCACGGTTTCATCCGGGTTCCAGCCATCCTCTACCCAGTCGGTGGCCGAGACACGAACGAACACCGGCAACTCCTCAGGCCACACCGCACGCACCGCTGCGGTCACCTCCAGCACCAACCGAATGCGATTTTCGAACGAGCCACCGTATTGGTCACGCCGCTGATTACTCAACGGTGAAAGAAACTGATGCAGCAGGTACCCATGGGCAGCGTGGACTTCGACCACTTTGAAACCTGCTGTAAGGGCGCGCTTGGCGGAATCGACAAAGGCTTGAACCACCTCAGCGATCTCGCCTTCATCCAGTTTGCGCGGCTGGGTGTGCTGCGGGTCGAACGCTATCGGGGAAGGTCCGACTGGAGTCCAGCCGCCCTCATCCGGCTTCACGCTGCCATGCTTGCCCAGCCACGGCCGATAGGTGCTGGCCTTGCGCCCGGCATGCGCCAGTTGAATGCCGGCTACAGCGCCCTGAGCGGCGATGAAGCGGGTGATGCGTTGCAAGGGTTCGATCTGTTCGTCATTCCACAGGCCGAGGTCCTGGGCGGTAATGCGCCCGTCGGCGGTGACCGCCGTGGCTTCGGTAAATACCAGCCCGGCCCCGCCGACCGCACGGCTGCCGAGATGGACCAGGTGCCAGTCATTGGCCAGGCCGTCGACACTGGAATACTGGCACATCGGTGATACCGCGATGCGGTTAAGCAGGGTCAATTGGCGAAGGGTATAGGGTTCAAGCAGCAGACTCATGGGGCACCTCTCGTATCAGTGGGCAGGCTCCAGGTTCTGTTTGAATAGTCGACGAGTGACAGGAAAGAGGTACAACACCCGCCCCCGCGGGCAAAAAATTCGACAAGACGTCACAAGGCCAATCAAGCAGTGATTAGAGCCTAGTCGACAACCGGGGTTGTGGGAGGGTTCAAGAATTGAAACAACTCTTCAAGCTCAGATCTTGTGGCAAGCCCCCTCGCCACAAAAGGTGTGCAGCGGCCTATCGAGGTTCGATGTGGGCAATCATCAACTGCACCGTCTCATTGCCACGAAACTCATTCAGGTCGAGCTTGTAGGCCAGTTCCACCCACTTGATCGTCGGATTCGGCCATATATCGCGGTCGATACCGAAAGCGATGCCATCGAGCTTCACCGAACCGCATTCGCTGCGCAGCACGACTTTGAGATGGCGCTCGCCGACGACACGCTGCTCGACCAACTGAAACACCCCGTGAAACAGCGGCTCGGGGAAGTGCTGCCCCCACGGGCCGGCGTGGCGCAGGGCGCGGGCCAGTTCCAGGTGAAACTCCTCCACCGCCAGGGTGCCGTCAGACAGCAGGCGCCCGGTCAGGTCTTCTTCGCGCAGTTGCCGGCGCACCTCGGCGTCAAAGGCCTCGGCGAACAACGGAAAATTCTCTTGCGCCAGCGTCAGCCCGGCGGCCATCGCATGGCCACCGTACTTGGTGATCAGATCTGGATGTTGTGCCGCAACCACGCTCAGGGCGTCGCGAATATGAAACCCCTGGACCGAGCGCCCCGACCCCTTGAGCAGGCCATCACCAGCATCGGCAAAGGCGATGGTCGGACGGAAATACCGTTCTTTCATACGCGAGGCGAGGATGCCGATGACACCCTGGTGCCACTCGGGATCGAACAGGCACAAACCGAACGGCATCGATTCCACCGGCAAATCCTTGAGCTGCGCCAGCGCTTCACGCTGCATGCCCTGCTCGATGGATTTGCGGTCCTGGTTCATGCCGTCCAGCTGTGCCGCCATTTCACCGGCGGTCGCCGCATCGTCGGTCAGCAGACACTCGATGCCCAGGCTCATGTCATCCAGACGCCCCGCCGCGTTCAGGCGCGGGCCGACAATGAAACCCAGGTCGGTGGAGGTGATTCGCGTGTGATCACGCTTGGCCACTTCAAGAATCGCCTTGATACCCGGCCGGGCGCGCCCTGCGCGAATCCGCTCCAGGCCCTGATGCACCAGGATCCGGTTGTTGGCATCCAGCGGCACCACGTCGGCGACGCTGCCCAACGCCACCAGATCCAGCAGTTCACCGATATTCGGCTGTGGTTTGCTCACGTACCAACCCAACTCGCGCAACCGCGCACGCAGGGCCATCAGTACATAGAAAATCACCCCGACGCCGGCCAGAGCCTTGCTCGGGAAAGCGCAACCGGGCTGGTTCGGGTTGACGATGGCATCGGCCAGCGGCAGTTCATCACCGGGCAAGTGGTGATCGGTGACGAGCACCTTGAGCCCGGCTTTTTTCGCCGCCGCCACGCCTTCGACGCTGGAGATGCCGTTGTCCACGGTGATCAGCAATTGCGGATCGCGGGTCAGCGCAACCTCGACGATTTCCGGGGTCAGGCCATAGCCGTAATCGAAGCGATTGGGCACCAGGTAATCGACATGCGCCGCACCCAGCAGACGCAGGCCCAACGTACCCACGGTACTGGCCGTTGCGCCATCGGCGTCAAAGTCGCCGACAATCAGAATCCGTTGGCGCTGCTCGAGTGCCGTCACCAACAAGTCCACGGCGGCATCGATGCCCTTGAGCTGCTGGAACGGAATCAGCCGCGCCAGGCTCTTGTCCAGCTCAGCCTCCGATTGCACGCCCCGCGCTGCGTACAGGCGGGTCAACAACGGCGGAATATCACCGAGAAATGGCAGGGTGTCGGGCAGCTGGCGAGGTTCAATGCGCATGGGGTGACAGGTGCTTCTCTTCAATACGTAGGATAAAACCGGATGACGCTGTGCAACGGCGAAAAATCAGCCGCGCTCACCGGCCAGCCACTGCAACTGGACTTCGTGCTGACCACGGTCGTCGGTGACGAAAATCGTCCCCTCGCTGATCATCACGTCCCACTTGATCACGCGCGGCATGTCTTTGGCCAGCGTCTCCAGGACCTCCTGAGGCACAGCGGCAATGTTGACGTTTTTCAGATTCTTTACTGCCGGAACCACTTTGCCTTCCCAGACGCGCAGGCTGCCATAGGCCAGCAGGCTGGTGCGTTCAGTGCGACGCGAACACCAGGTCAGGCGCTCGGCGTCAGGCTGGCCGACTTCGATCCAGTGCAGCACGCGGTCATCCAGGCTTTTTTCCCACAGGGCCGGCTCGTCCACTTCTGACAGACCGCGGCCGAACGACAACTGCTCGTTGTACCAGAGGGCGTAGGCCAGCAGGCGCACGGTCATGCGCTCTTCGGTTTCCGAAGGGTGGCGGGCGATGGTCTGTTTGACGCTCTCATAGACGCTGCGGTCAAGGTCGGTGAGGTTCAGTTCAAACTTGTAGGTCGTGGACGGCTGGGCCATGAACGGGCTTCTTGATACGAGGAAAGGCGGCAAGTCTAACCGATGCGACGGGCATTCCACGAATCGAAGGCGATCAAGCGGGAGCGTCTGACAGTCGGCTATGTTAAAACGCAGTATTCGCTAAGCCTTTGTCCTACAGGATTTCGTATGCCGCTCACCTCCAAACCGCTTTGCGGTCTGAAAGTCATCGAATTGGGCACCTTGATTGCCGGCCCCTTTGCCTCACGAATCTGCGCCGAGTTCGGTGCCGAAGTGATCAAGATCGAGTCCCCGGACGGCGGCGACCCGCTGCGTAAATGGCGCAAACTCTATGAAGGCACCTCTTTGTGGTGGTTCGTTCAGGCACGCAACAAGAAGTCCCTGACGCTCAACCTCAAGCATCCTGACGGCCTGGCCATTCTGAAAAAACTGCTTGGCGAAGCGGACATCCTGATCGAGAACTTTCGCCCTGGCATCCTGGAAAAACTTGGCCTGGGCTGGGACGTGCTGCATGCACTCAATCCGAAGCTGGTGATGGTGCGACTATCGGGCTTCGGCCAGACTGGCCCGATGAAAGATCAGCCCGGTTTCGGTGCGGTGGGTGAATCCATGGGTGGCCTGCGCTACATCACCGGGTTCGAAGACCGGCCGCCGGTACGCACCGGAATTTCCATTGGCGATTCGATTGCCGCGCTCTGGGGCGTGATTGGTGCCTTGATGGCCCTGCGTCATCGCGAGGTCAACGGTGGACAGGGGCAAGTGGTGGACGTGGCGCTGTACGAAGCGATTTTCGCCATGATGGAAAGCATGGTCCCGGAGTTCGATGTGTTCGGTTTCATCCGCGAACGCACCGGTAACATCATGCCGGGCATCACCCCCTCCTCTATCCACACCAGCGCAGATGGCAAGCACGTGCAGATCGGCGCCAATGGCGATGCGATCTTCAAACGCTTCATGCTGATCATCGGTCGGGAGGACCTGGCTGACGATCCTCAACTTGCCAGCAACGATGGCCGCGACAGCCGTCGCGACGAGATCTATGGGGTCATCGATCGCTGGGTCAATTCATTGCCGCTGGACCAGGTGCTGGCGCTGCTCAACCAGGCTGACGTGCCCGCCAGCCGGATATTCAGCGCCGAAGACATGTTCAGTGATCCGCAGTACCTGGCGCGGGAGATGTTCCTGCAGGCCAAGCTGCCGGATGGCAAAGACTTCAAGATGCCGGGAATCGTACCGAAACTCTCAGAGACTCCCGGTGAATGCGAATGGGTCGGGCCACAACTGGGTGAGCACAATGCACTGGTGCTTCAGGAACTTGGCTATGACGCGTCGCAGATCGCCCAGTTGCGTAAAGACGGCGCCATCTGATCTGGCGGAGTTTTTCGACAACAAGCACCAGCCATGACAAATCGCAGGCAAAAGAAACCCCGAGAAGTGGGGAGACGACCCGGGTCAAACTTGGCCTTAAAGACCAGTAGCAGCAGGCGCCAAGCATCGGAGCACAATGCTTGATCCTGCTGTTACAAGGTCTGACTGACCTGCGCGCAGGAAGGTTCCCGCAAACATCGATTCAGTTGCGGCTGGCCAGCAGCTTGTCTTGGGCTGCATTACGCAACGCCGCGATAACACAGGGCTCCAGGCGTCCTTCAGCGATCAGCACGTCGCGGTGCAATCCATCGACCACATCGGTCAAAAGACGCTTGTCACTCAACTGCGCCTGATTGAATTCCCGCTCCACCACGATGGCGCCGAGTGGATTCTTCAGGCTGACCCTGCATTCGCCATGGATACCTGACGGGGTCAATATGACTTGATAAGGGCTCAGCGCCTCGCCGAGCAACAGGCTGATACTTTCCATCCCGATCACCACTCAATAGTTCGAAAACAACATGCCTGGGGTGTGTCTAAAGTAAATGACCACCGGCGCGAGAAGAAAGTTCTGGATACTGGGCGCAGGCGAACCTGTACGTCACATCCACAGAGCATGCACGGCAAACATGACAGAGAAAAAACGCCGGCATCAGCTCTGTCGGCTCCTTTGACCAATGTCGGCCCAGCCTCCCAACAATCCCCGCAACTGCCCGTCCGCGCTGTAAAACGGCACCGACCATTGATAGATGTTCCTCATGCCATCCTTGAACATCAATTGACGCTCGCAGAAGCGCGCCCTGCGTGCAGCCAACTGAGCCATGAGTTCGCTATGCAGCAGTTCAGCGGTGTGCCTGGGCATGACGTCGACTTCGGTCAACTGACGCCCCTGAATCAGATCGAAGCGGGTCGATAAAACATCCTCATAACTTTTGTTGCACATGACCAGGCGCCCCTGCAGATCCCGGACGAACATCGGGTCGGGCATGGCATCTATCAATGCATTCTGAAAGGCGAGTTTATCGCGCAGTTTTTTCTCGGCGCTCGGACGCTGGCGCGCCAGTACCGCACGCCTCCGACTCCACAGCAGCAACAGCACAGCGAGCACACTGACCAGCAACAGCCCCCAACCACTTTCCCGGTTCAGCCGCTGCCAGGTCGAGGGTCGTGGCGCAGGAGCCAGGGTCTCGAACCATTTATGCCGTATCGCGCGTAACTCGGCGGGCGGGAACGCTTCCAGCGCCTTGTTGAGAATGCTCAACAACTGCGGCTGCCCCTTGCGTACCGCCAGATAATCACCGGCCCAGGTGCCTTCCACTGCATGGCCGACCTGGAGCTGGCCCGGCGGGTAGAGCCGGGCGGTGATTTCGTTTTCGATAGTGGCGTAGGCCTCGCCGCTTTCGACCCATGCCCTCGCCTCGGCGTAGGTTTTCACCGTACGCACCTCGATGGACGGAAAGTCACGGCGAATGATGGGCTCCAGGGCATGTTGGCTGGGTAGCACCAGCACCCTTTTTTTCAGTTGTTCCAGCGACTCCACCACAGGCGCCTGCGCACGGCCGACGAATACCCAGGCTGCGCCGCCAAAGGCGTGACTGAAGTCCAGGAGTGCCTTACGCTCATCATTCATTGACAGGATCGTGCTCATGTCAGCCGCACCGTTTTCCAGCCTGGCCAGCAACTGGCCGGTGGAAAACGACTCGTCATAGACAAATTGCAGACCCGTCATGGCGCTGATGCGCTGAAGAACATCGTAGTTGAAGCCACTCCACCGACCCTCCGCGTCCCTGAACAGGTAACGTGGATACTGCTTAGACGCGACAACCACTCGTGGATGCTCGGCAAGCCATTGCCGCTCTCGTGCATCCAGTTTGATCAAGGTACCGGTATCTGACGCACGGGGCTTGCCCGACTGTGCCGCCACCGCCCATTGCCCTGCCCCGAGAACAGCCATTAACAACAGCCAGCGCGCGGCAGATTTGAACCCTCTTGAAACCAGCATTACCCCGTCCTTCGTGATTCACTCGCCTCTCCTTCATGGGCGAAACATGACAAGTATGCATGCTGGAACAAAAAAGCCCGTCAGTAGACGGGCTTCAAAATGTGACAGTATCAGCCTGTTACAAAGGCTTGCCGCGGTTGCCATGCTGACTGACAAAGGCCTGTACGGCCTTCAGGTCGTTTGGCAACACGGTGCAACGCTCATCACGCTCAAACAAATCAGAAAGATGTGCAGGCAGTTGTAGCGCTTTTCCTACACCGGCTTTTTCCACCGCGTCGGGGAACTTGACCGGATGCGCCGTACCCAGGACCACCATAGGAATATCCAGGCTACGACGGCATTCCCGTGCCGCCCTGACGCCGATGGCCGTGTGCGGGTCCAACACCTCGCCGGTTTGCTCGTAGACCTCGGCGATGGTTTCGCAGGTCTGAGCATCATCCACGGCCAGAGAGTCAAACAGCTTGCGGGCTTCGGTCCAGCGTTCCTGGTCGACGCTGAAGCCGCCACCCTGCTTGAACGAATCCATCAGGCCGGCAATGGCCGCGCCATTGCGACCGTGCAGGTCGAACAGCAGGCGTTCGAAGTTCGACGACACCATGATGTCCATGGATGGCGACAGCGTCGCGTGCAGGGTTTCCTTGACGTACTGGTTGCCGCTCATGAAGCGGTGCAGGATGTCGTTGCGGTTGGTGGCGACGATCAACTGGTTGATCGGCAGGCCCATGTTGCGTGCCAGGTAACCGGCGAAGATGTCGCCGAAGTTGCCGGTCGGTACCGAGAACGACACCGAACGCGCCGGGCCACCCAACTGCAGGGCGGCGTGGAAGTAGTAAACGATCTGGGCCATGATCCGCGCCCAGTTGATCGAGTTCACCGCCACCAGGCGAGTACCCTTGAGGAAGCCCTGGTCGGCGAAGCTCGCCTTGACCATTTCCTGGCAGTCATCGAAGTTACCTTCGATGGCGATGTTGTGGATGTTCTCACCGAAGAGGGTGGTCATCTGCCGACGCTGCACTTCGGACACACGGTTGTGCGGATGCAGGATGAAGATGTCGACGTTTTCGCAGTGCTTGCAACCTTCGATGGCAGCCGAGCCGGTATCACCGGAAGTGGCACCGACAATCACCACGCGCTCGCCGCGCTTTTCCAGCACGTAATCGAGCAGGCGACCCAGCAGTTGCAGGGCGAAGTCCTTGAACGCCAGAGTCGGGCCGTGGAACAGCTCCAGTACCCATTCGTTGCCGTTCAACTGACGCAGTGGGGCCACGGAGCTGTGGGCGAACACGCCGTATGTTTCTTCGAGAATCTTCTTGAAATCGGCATCGGGAATGCTGCCGGTAACAAACGGGCGCATCACTCGGAAGGCCAGCTCGTGATAAGGCAGGCCGGCCCAGGAAGCGATTTCTTCCTGGGTGAAACGTGGCAGGTTTTCCGGGACGTACAGACCGCCGTCGGTGGCAAGACCTGCCAGCAGGACGTCTTCGAAATTCAGGGCCGGTGCCTGGCCGCGGGTACTGATGTAGCGCATAGGGGCAAACCTTCGATTTTAGCTTTGAGCTTCAAGCTATTGGCGACAAGTTAAAGCTGAACTGCCTTCAACTTGCCGCTTGGGGGCTTACAGCTCGCCGCTGTTATTATTTAGTTCAAGTGCTCGACGCGGATACGCACGACCGGACCGACTACCCCCGCCAGGGCTTCCAGGGCGGCGATCGCATCGTTGATGCGCTGTTCCACCACACGGTGGGTCAGCAGGATCATCGGCACCAGACCGTCGTGTTCCTCGGCCTCTTTCTGCATGATCGATTCGATGTTGATACCGCGCTCCGACAGGATGCTCGCGACCTGGGCCAGCACGCCAGGATGGTCCTTGGCCTGGATGCGCAAGTAGTAAGCACTTTCGCAGGCTTCGATCGGCAGGATCGGGTGAGCCGACAGCGAATCCGGCTGGAAAGCCAGGTGCGGTACACGGTTTTCCGGATCGGAAGTCATGGCGCGAACCACGTCCACCAGATCGGCGATGACCGACGAAGCGGTCGGTTCCATGCCGGCGCCAGCGCCGTAGAACAGGGTCGAGCCGGCAGCGTCACCGTTGACCATTACCGCGTTCATCACGCCGTTGACGTTGGCGATCAGGCGATCGGCCGGGATCAGCGTCGGGTGCACGCGCAGCTCGATACCGGCTGCAGTGCTGCGGGCCACGCCGAGGTGCTTGATGCGATAGCCCAGGGCTTCGGCGTAGTTCACGTCAGCCGTGGTCAGCTTGGTGATGCCTTCGGTGTAGGCCTTGTCGAACTGCAGCGGAATGCCGAAAGCGATGGAAGCGAGGATCGTCAGCTTGTGGGCTGCGTCGATGCCTTCGACGTCGAAAGTCGGATCGGCTTCGGCGTAACCCAAAGCCTGGGCTTCGCCCAGCACGTCTTCAAAGGTACGGCCCTTCTCACGCATTTCTGTGAGAATGAAGTTGCCGGTGCCGTTGATGATGCCCGCTACCCAGTTGATACGGTTAGCCGAGAGGCCTTCGCGAATCGCCTTGATCACCGGGATGCCACCGGCCACTGCCGCTTCGAACGCGACAATCACGCCTTTCTCGCGGGCCTTGGCGAAAATTTCATTACCGTGAACGGCAATCAATGCCTTGTTCGCGGTGACCACATGCTTGCCATTCTCGATGGCCTTGAGTACCAGCTCGCGGGCAACGGTGTAGCCGCCCATCAGCTCTATAACGATGTCGATCTCAGGGTTCGTGGCCACTTCGAAGACATCGGTGGTAATCGCAATACCGGTCGTTTGGAACTGAGGCTTTGGCGTGCGAATGGCAATTTGCGCCACTTCGATCCCACGCCCGGCACGACGAGCAATTTCCTCGGCGTTGCGCTGAAGTACGTTGAAGGTACCGCCACCGACGGTCCCTAACCCACAGATGCCTACTTTGACCGGTTTCACTGTGAACTCCCCATAAAACGGCCGACTCGAGGCCGGCCGTGAAAACAGCCGCATGTTCGCGACTCTCTATTGATGGCCCGGCAAAACTGACACCGGACCATGATCGCCAACGGTTACCCGTGACGATGCGAAATTATTTCGCGCCCAGCGCCAGTTTGGCGACTTGTGGCGCCGGCTGGTAGCCCGGAATGACCTGACCGTCGGCCAAAACGATGGCCGGTGTGCCGTTCACGCCGATCGACTGACCAATGGCGAACTGCTTGGAAACCGGGTTATCGCACTTGGCGGCCTTGATTTCCTTGCCATCGACCATTTTGTCCATGGCGGCTTTCTTGTCTTTCGAGCACCAGACCGCTTGCAACTGTTCGTCACCCGGCGAGCCCAGGCCCTGGCGCGGGAACGCCACATAGCGCACTTCGATGCCGCGCTTGTTCAGCTCGGGCACTTCGGCGTGCAGCTTGTGGCAGTACGGGCAAGTGGTGTCGGTAAATACGGTGATGTGCGATTTGGTTTCGCCAATCGCCGGGTACACCACGGTTTCAGCAACCGGGATGTCGTTGATCAGCTTGGAGATGCCCAGGCGCTCGGTCTTCTCGGTCAGGTTGACCGGCTTGCCGTCCTTGAGCTGGAACATGTAGCCCTGAACCACGTATTGGCCATCGGCGCTGGCGTAAAGCACGCGGCTGCCCTTGAGCTTGACTTCGTACAGGCCCGGCAGCGGGCTGGCGGTGATGGTTTCGACCGGTACTTCGAGCTGGAGGTTTTCCAGGCTTTTACGGATGGCTTTGTCGGCCGCGTCGTCGGCGACGGCAAAGGTGCTGACCAACGCAATGGCTGCGGCGGCGAAAATCTGGGTCAGACGCATGAGAACTCCTGAAGGCGAACATATGGGACGACCAGAACGCCCGTGCCGAAACACCGGGTCATAACCGCCCATCGTGCAAACCGCTCAAGCCTACCACATAAGGCCGGTGTGGCCGAATGCGGGTAACAAAGACACCACTTTGCTAACTGACACCCATTATTGTGGCGAGGGGGTTTACCCCCGTTGGGTTGCGAAGCAACCCCAAAAATCTACCACCGGATTAAATGGGTTGCTCCGTGAGTACCGGTTTACGAGTGCTGCGCAGCCGAACGGGGGTAAACCCCCTAGCCACAGGTCAGCATTTCAATTTCGGTAACCGTGCTAGCCGCGCGGGTGGTGTTTGGCATGCAGGTCCTGCAATCGTGCCCGGGCCACATGGGTATAGATCTGGGTGGTCGACAAATCGCTGTGGCCGAGCAGCATCTGCACCACCCGCAGGTCCGCCCCGTGATTGAGCAGGTGCGTGGCGAAGGCATGGCGCAAGGTATGCGGCGACAGCGACTTGCCAATCCCGGCGACTTTGGCCTGATGCTTGATTCGGTGCCAGAAAGTCTGGCGGGTCATCTGCTCGCCGCGCTGGCTGGGGAACAACACATCGCTGGGGCGTCCACCGAGCAATTCAACGCGGGCATCGCGCAGGTAGCGCTCGACCCAAACGATCGCTTCCTCGCCCATCGGCACCAGTCGCTCCTTGCTGCCCTTGCCCATCACGCGCAGCACACCCTGGCGCAGGTTGACCTGCTCCAGCGTCAGGCTGATCAACTCCGTCACCCGCAGGCCGCAGGCGTAAAGGACTTCCAGCATGGCGCGATCGCGCTGACCTATGGCTTCGCTCAGGTCCGGCGCCTTCAACAACGCCTCCACATCGGCTTCTGACAGGGATTTGGGCAGCGGCCTGCCCAGCTGCGGCATGTCGATGCGAAGGGTAGGATCGACGGCGATGAGTTTTTCCCGCAGCAGATAGCGATAGAACCCACGCACACCGGAAAGAAATCGTGCGGTCGAGCGAGGCTTGTAGTTTTGCTCCAGGCGCCAGGCGAGGTGATCAAGGATCAATTCGCGCCCGGCGTTGATCAACTCCAGCCCTTTTTCCTGCAACCAGCCATTGAACAAGGCCAGATCGCTGCGGTAGGCGTCGCGGGTGTTGTCGGACAGACCCTTTTCCAGCCACAGGGCGTCGAGGAACTGGTCTATCAATGGATGTTCGATGGCTGGCATAAAGGCTCAGGAGGGACCGCTAATACGGCCAACGAAGATAAATTGCGGGCAACAAAAAAGCAGCCCGCAGGCTGCTTTTTTTCTGCATCGGAAGCTGGACTTAAGCCAGTTTTTCCTTGATGCGAGCTGCTTTACCGGACAGGTCACGCAGGTAGTACAGCTTGGCTTTACGTACGTCACCGCGACGTTTAACGGCCATGCTGTCGATTTGCGGGCTGTAGGTCTGGAAAGTACGCTCTACGCCAACACCGTTGGAGATTTTACGAACGGTGAATGCACTGTTTACGCCGCGGTTACGCTTGGCGATAACTACGCCTTCGAACGCTTGCAGACGCGAACGGTCGCCTTCCTTCACTTTCACCTGAACGACAATGGTGTCGCCCGGGGCAAAGGTAGGGATCTCTTTGGTCATCTGCTCTGCTTCGAGTGCAAGGATGATTTTGTTAGTCATGCTGTGCTCCTAAGGTAAATCGTCGGATCTACCATCGATACGTTGTTAACTATCGTCCCGCTCGCGGATGTATTCCTCGAGCAGCTTCTTCTCTTCTCCAGAAAGCGAGCGGCTTTCCAGAAGATCGGCGCGTCGTTCATAGGTCCGACCAAGGGACTGCTGTAAACGCCAACGCCGGATGTGCGCGTGATTGCCACTTAGCAATACGTCGGGAACACGCTGATCCGCATACACCTCCGGTCGGGTGTAATGCGGGCAATCCAGCAAACCATCCGTAAAGGAATCTTCCTCGGCGGAGTCCGCATGCCCTAAAGCTCCAGGCAGCAGTCGTGTAACCGCATCGATCAGGACCATCGCCGGCAGCTCGCCGCCAGACAGTACATAGTCGCCAATCGACCACTCTTCATCGACATGAGCATCAATAAAACGCTCGTCAATGCCTTCATAGCGGCCGGCAATCAGGATCAATGCATCCAGATTCGCCAACTCGCGTACCGCCGACTGAGTCAGTTGACGGCCTTGGGGGGACAGGTAAATTACCTTCGCCGCCTCCCCGGCTGCTGCCTTGGCCTGAACCAGAGCATCTTCCAGGGGCTTGATCTTCATCACCATGCCCGGACCACCGCCAAACGGGCGATCGTCCACAGTGTGATGTCGATCCGTCGTGTAGTCTCGCGGATTCCAACAGGTCAGCTGCAAGAGCCCCTGTTTCACCGCACGACTGGTGATGCCGTACTCGCTGATGGCGGAGAACATCTCGGGAAACAAACTGATCACTTCTACGCGCAAGTTAGCCACGCTTAGAAGTCCGCGTCCCAATCCACCTTCATCTCGCCTGCGGCCAGGTCGATGGCCAACACGCATTGCTCCGTATAGGGCAACAGGCGTTCGCGATCATCCAGGCTGCCAGCGCAAGGCTTGACCACCATTACATCATTCGAGCCGGTCTCCAGCAGGTGATCGATCTTCCCGAACAGTTGCCCGAGGGTGTCGATGACCTTGAGACCTTCCAGCTGGTACCAGTAGTACTCGCCGTCGGTCAGTTCAGGGAACAGGTTGCGCGGCACGCAGATCTCATAACCGGCCAGAAGACGAGCTTCTTCACGATCATCGAGACCCTTGAGCTTTGCGACCAGGAACTTGTCATTCCCGCGTCCGCTGACCAGCTCTACCTGCTTTACATTGCCGTCACGCTTGAGCGTCCAGGTTTTGTAGTCCAGCAGGTTCTTGATCGGATCAGTAAAGGAATACACCTTCACTTCGCCGCGAACGCCGTGTACCGAGTAAATTTTGCCGATAACGATCAAATCATCAGCAACAGCTGGCGTCGCGTTCATATTGCTCAGGCCGCAGCCTTAGCAGATTCCTTCAACAACTGAGCAACGCGCTCAGAAGGTTGTGCACCAACGCTCAGCCAGTAGGCTACGCGCTCTTGGTTCACGGACAGACGAACTTCCTGACCACGAGCAACAGGGTTGAAGAAACCAACCTGTTCTTTGTGGGAACCGTCACGCGGGTTGCGGGAGTCGGTTACGGTCAGGTGGTAAAACGGGCGCTTTTTGGAGCCGCCAAGGGCAAGACGGATTGTTAGCATGTGAACATCGTTCCTGTAGTCGGTGCTGCAAATCTAAATGCACAGCGGGCATGGGTGCCCGAAAGGCCGCATATTCTAAGGAATATCCGGACTTTTGCAAATGACTTTTTCCGGCGCCTATGGCATGCCGTGCAGATTTGCATATAGAGCCGTCAATGAAAACGGCCGGTCAGCTCCCGCCAAGTGCGGGTTTGCTGTTGATCCCGCGTCCTTGCGGGGTCTGCGCCGGTGCGACGACCGGCGCGGATTCTGGTGCTCTGTTAGGCCAGTACGCTCAATTTTGGCGAGTGGCTGGTGCCCTCAAGGAGCGGCAACGCCGCATGAGGACGCCAGACACCGCCCAAATTGAGCAGTACTGGCTTAACAGAGCACTATATCTTTGGCATGCCGCCGCCGGGCAACATACCGCCCATGCCGCGCATCATCTTGGCCATTCCGCCTTTCGCGGAGAATTTCTTCATCATCTTCTGCATCTGCTTGTGCTGCTTGATCAAGCGACCGATGTCCTGCACCTGGGTGCCGGAGCCCATGGCGATCCGGCGCTTGCGCGAACCGCTGATCATCTCAGGGTCGCGGCGCTCGGCCGGGGTCATGGAATTGATGATGGCTTCCATCTGTTTGAACTGCTTCTCTGCCGCACCCTGGGCATTGCCCATTTGCGCCAGGTTCACGCCACCGATGTTCGGCAGCTTGTCCATGAGCCCGCCGAGGCCGCCCATGTTCTTCATTTGCTGCAGCTGATCACGGAAGTCTTCGAGGTCGAAGCCCTTGCCCTTTTTCAGCTTCTTGGCCAGCTTGTCGGCCTTGTCCTTGTCGAGCGTCGCTTCCGCCTGCTCGATCAGGCTGAGCACGTCGCCCATGCCGAGGATGCGCGAAGCGATACGCTCAGGGTGGAACGGATCGAGCGCTTCGCTCTTCTCGCCCATACCGATGAACTTGATAGGCTTGCCGGTAATGGCACGCACCGACAGGGCAGCACCGCCGCGGGCATCGCCGTCGACCTTGGTCAGGATCACGCCGGTCAGCGGCAGCGCATCACCGAAGGCCTTGGCCGTGTTGGCGGCGTCCTGGCCAGTCATGGCATCAACCACGAACAGGGTTTCGACCGGGTTGATCGCGGCGTGCAGCGCCTTGATCTCGCCCATCATCTCTTCATCGATGTGCAGGCGACCGGCGGTATCGACGATGACTACATCGATGAATTTGAGTTTTGCTTCTTTAATAGCCGCGTTGGCGATGTCGACCGGCTTCTGGCTCAGATCCGACGGGAAGAAGGTCACGCCGATGTCGTTGGCCAGGGTTTCCAGCTGCTTGATCGCCGCCGGACGGTAAACGTCCGCGGACACGACCATGACCGACTTCTTCTTGCGTTCTTTAAGGAAGCGCGCGAGCTTGCCGGCGGTGGTGGTTTTACCCGCGCCCTGCAAACCGGCCATCAGAATGACCGCTGGCGGAACGGCGCTCAGGTTGAGGTCTTCGTTGGCCGCGCCCATCAGGCTTTCCAGCTCGGCCTGAACGATCTTCACAAAGGCCTGACCCGGCGTCAGGCTGCGCGACACCTCGGTGCCGACTGCGCGCTCCTTGACCGAATTGACGAAGTCCTTGACCACCGGCAGGGCGACGTCGGCTTCGAGCAACGCCATGCGCACTTCGCGCAGGGTGTCTTTGATGTTGTCTTCGGTCAGCTTGGCCTTGCCGGTGACATGGCGCAGCGTCTGCGAGAGACGGTCGGTTAAGTTTTCAAACATTGCGCGATCCTTTCAGGCCCTGTGTAGACCGGGATAATGGCGGCCCGCACCGGACTAAAACTGTGCTCGGCGAGCCTGCGGCGTGGGCAGGTCGCGGATTATAGCGAAGACTGCGCCCGGCGGACACCTCGCCGTCAGGCTTGTGCGGTCTTTCGTGCCATGTGGGTTCTATGCCAAACTCAGTGCCTTTCGGGCTTGCCTAACAGGATTTATGCTCCCCTTGTCACCCAGTTTGCTTACGACACTCGCCGCCGCCTGCTTGTATGCCGCTGCGACTCTCTATCAAGGCACTCGCCTGGCCACCAGGGCCAAGGCCGACAAGCGCCTGCTGGTTCTGCTCGGCGTGCTTGCCGTGCTGGCCCATGGCGCCAGCCTGGTCACCCACCTTATAACCCCGATGGGGCTGGGCCTGGATTTCTTCAGCGCCGCCAGCCTGATTGCGGCGGCGGTCATTGCCCTGACCCTGCTGGCCTGCTCGCGGATCCCGGTGGAAAACCTGCTGGTGCTGCTATTCCCGCTCGGGGCCCTGACCGCGCTGCTGGCGCAGTTCACCCCGGCCGGCACCGTACAGGTCATCGACGAAGAACCGGGTATCCTCGCCCACATCCTGCTGTCGATCCTCGCCTACGGCATGTTCACCATCGCGGTATTCCAGGCCTTGCTACTGCTGCTTCAAGACCACCAGCTCAAGCACAAGCACCCGTCCGGCCTGATCAAGAACTTCCCGCCGCTGCAAACCATGGAAAGCCTGCTGTTCGGTTTCCTTTGGGCCGGCTGGACGCTGCTGTCGCTGTCGCTGATCTCCGGCTGGCTGTTTGTCGAGAACCTGTTCGCCCAGCATCTGGTGCACAAAACCTTGCTGGCCTGCGTGGCCTGGATTGTCTTCAGCGTGCTGCTCTGGGGCCGTAACCGCCTCGGCTGGCGCGGGCACAAGGCGATCCGCTGGACCCTGGCCGGCTTTTGCCTGTTGATGCTGGCGTACTTCGGCAGCAAGCTGGTTCGCGAATACATCCTGCATATCTGACGGGCGGCGCATAAATGGACGACTTGCCCATAGGGCCGATGCTTGCAGTAATTGCCCTGCTGATCTTATGGTCGGGGCTTTTCACTGCCATCGAAGCGGCGCACCAGCATTTGCTGGCCCAGCGCATCGCCACACGCTCCAGCGACAAACCACCGGCGAAACTGAGTTTCCCCCTGGTCAGCCTGATCTTCTGCAACACCCTATGCCGTGCGCTGGTGGTGATCATCAGCACCTTGCTGGCATTGTTCACCTGGGCCGAAAATGGTCCATGGATTGCTTGCCTGGGTGCTGGCGCCATGGTGCTGGTGTTCGCCGATTACCTGCCGCGCGCCCTCGCCGCCCGCTACCCCGAGACCATCCTGGCCCAGGGTAACAATCTGCTGCGCGTGCCGCTGAGAATCATCTACCCGGCCGCCTGGCTGCTGCACGGTATCAGCCAGTTGCTGATGCGACCGTTCGCCCGCAAAGCCAAAGTCGTGCAACAGAGTGAGGACGAGGTTGCGACCGAGCGCAACGACGTCCCGGAAAACCCGGTAAACCGCCCTCATGCACTCTCGGGCATCCATGCGCTGGACAACATCACGGTCAATGACATCCTGGTGCCGCGCAGCGATGTGGACGGGATCAACCTCGACGACTCCATCGAAGAGATCATCGAGCAACTGCGCAACAACAGACGCACGCGCCTGCCGGTATTCCACAGCGATATCAATCAGGTCGAAGCCGTGCTCAACACCCGGCACATCCTGCATCTGCTGCCCGACGCCAGCCTGACCAAAGAAGCGCTGCTGGCCGCCAGCCACGAACCCTACTTCGTACCGGAAAGCACGCCGCTGCAACTGCAACTGCTCAATTTCCATAAACAGCAGCGGCGCTTGGGCATGGTGGTCGACGAGTACGGTGAAGTGCTGGGCATCGTGACCCTGGAAGACATCCTCGAAGAAATCGTCGGCGAATTCGAAAGCCAGCACAGCCTGGACAATCCGCACATCCACCCGCAAACCGATGGACGCCTGCTTATCGATGGCGCCGCGTCAATCCGCGAGCTGAACAAGAGCCTCGGCTGGCACCTGCCCAGCGACGGCCCGAAAACCCTGAACGGTCTGGTGACCGAGGCGCTGGAGACTATTCCCGACAGCGCCGTTTGCCTGAGGATCGGCCGCTATCGGCTGGAGATCCTGGAGACCGAGGACAATCGCGTTACCCAGGTGCTGATCTGGCAGACCAGTTCCGCCCCTGCTATCGCCACCGTTCGATAGATAAAGATCAAAAGATCGCAGCCTGCATTGCGTTCCCCTGCAGGAGCTTTCGAGCGAAGCGAGGCTGCGATCTTTTTGCTCTTGTTGATTCGTTAGCCACCTTCCTATAATCAAACCGCTTACCCAAGCCCCGCCGGCCCCGTGCTTACCCCGCACCTCGCAATTTCCGGCCTGACACCTGCAAGATCCGCAAGCAACCGCCGACTGTTCCTACCTGGAACAGCGACCGCGCCCTCACCCACATCCCTGGGTACTCGACCATAATAATTCGCTCCATCGGGGCACATGACAGTCAGGGATAACCGCATGACGACCAGCACGACTTACAGCGATTCCGCACCCGCTCAACCGACAAACTCCGCCACCCGCGTGGCCACTGCGAGCTTTATCGGCACGGCCATCGAGTTTTACGACTTCTACGTTTATGCCACCGCCGCCGCTTTGGTCATTGGCCCGGTGTTTTTTCCGCAGACGTCGGGCACCGCCCAGATGCTCTCGGCGTTTCTCACATTCGGCATCGCTTTCCTGGCTCGCCCCTTGGGCTCGGCGCTGTTCGGTCACTTCGGTGACCGTATCGGGCGCAAATCGACCCTGGTCGCCTCCCTGCTGCTGATGGGCGTGTGTACCACGCTGATCGGCGTATTGCCGGGCTACGACAGCATCGGAGCATGGGCGCCGATCCTGCTCTGCGTGCTGCGCTTCGGCCAGGGCCTGGGGCTGGGTGGCGAATGGGGTGGCGCGGCATTGCTTGCGACGGAAAACGCGCCAAAGGGCAAACGCGCGTGGTTCGGCATGTTTCCGCAGCTCGGCCCGTCCATCGGCTTTCTGGCGGCGAACGGTCTGTTCCTGACCCTGGCCATGACGCTGGACGACGAGCAGTTCCGCTCGTGGGGCTGGCGCATTCCGTTCCTGCTCAGCGCCGCGCTGGTGATGGTCGGCTTGTACGTGCGCCTCAAGCTGCATGAGACGCCAGTGTTCGCCAACGCCATGGCGCGCCAGGAACGGGTGAAACTCCCCCTGGTCGAGTTGTTCAGCCAGTACTGGGTGCCCGTATTGCTGGGTGCCGGTGCAATGGTGGTGTGCTATGCGCTGTTCTACATTTCCACCGTATTCTCACTGAGCTACGGCGTATCGACCCTCGGCTACAGCCGCGAAACCTTCCTCGGCCTGCTGTGCTTCGCCGTCCTGTTCATGGCTGCCGCCACGCCGCTGTCGGCCTGGGCCAGCGACCGCTACGGGCGCAAACCGGTGTTGATGATCGGTGGGGTACTGGCGGTACTGTCCGGTTTCCTCATGGAACCACTGCTGACCCAGGGCTCGACCTGGGGCGTGGCGTTGTTCCTGTGCATCGAACTGTTCCTGATGGGTGTGACATTTGCACCCATGGGCGCGCTGTTGCCGGAGCTGTTTCCCACCCATGTGCGCTATACCGGCGCTTCGGCGGCTTATAACCTGGGGGGTATTGTCGGGGCTTCGGCGGCGCCGTTCTTTGCGCAGAAACTGGTGGCAATGGGCGGTTTGAGTTACGTCGGCGGGTATGTGTCCGGGGCGGCGGTACTGAGCCTGATTGCGGTGCTGTGCCTGAAGGAGACGCGGCATAATGATCTGAATCGGGTTGCCTGATAGTTCGCCATCGTCGGAACTCGGCGTTCCGACGATGGCGTCCGCAAGGGCAAAACATCCCCCCAAACCATCACAATTATTCCCCCCCACCGTCACCTCGCTCTACGCGCATGCGCTCATCCCCGCTATACTTGCCGGCTTTTCCTGAATAAATGCCAATAGGGTCCCGCCGCGCATGGATAAGACCTACCAGCCGCACGCCATTGAAACTTCCTGGTACAACACCTGGGAGTCAGAGAATTACTTCGCCCCGCAAGGCGCGGGCGAGTCCTACACCATCATGATCCCGCCGCCGAACGTCACCGGCAGCCTGCACATGGGTCACGGCTTCAACAACGCGATCATGGACGCCCTGATCCGTTTCCGCCGCATGCAGGGTCGCAACACCCTGTGGCAGCCGGGCACCGACCACGCCGGTATCGCCACACAGATGCTGGTGGAGCGTCAGCTCGAAGCCAAAGGCCAGAGTCGCCACGACCTGGGCCGCGAGAAATTCCTCGAGAAAGTCTGGGAATGGAAGGATGAGTCCGGCGGCAACATCAGCCGTCAAATCCGTCGTCTCGGCTCCTCCGTGGACTGGAGCCGCGAGCGCTTCACCATGGACGACGGCCTCTCGGAAGCGGTTAAAGAAGCTTTCGTGCGCCTGCATGAAGACGGCCTGATCTACCGCGGCAAGCGCCTGGTCAACTGGGACACCAAGTTGCACACGGCGATTTCCGACCTCGAAGTGGAAAACCACGACGAGAAAGGTTTCCTGTGGAACCTGAAGTACCCGCTGGCTGACGGCGCGAAAACCGCTGAAGGCAACGACTTCCTGATCGTCGCGACCACTCGCCCGGAAACCATGCTCGGCGACTCCGCCGTCGCGGTGAACCCGAACGACGAACGCTACAAAGCCCTGATCGGCAAATTTGTCGAGCTGCCCCTGGTTGGCCGCCGCATCCCGATCATCGCCGACGATTACTGCGACCCTGAATTCGGCACCGGCTGCGTGAAAATCACCCCGGCTCACGATTTCAACGACTACGAAGTCGGCAAGCGCCACAACCTGCCGCTGCTGAACATCTTCGACAAGAACGCTGCAGTCCTGCCGGCTTGCCAGGTGTTCAACCTCGACGGCACGCTGAACGAAACCATCGACGGCAAGATCCCGGCCGAATACGCCGGTCTCGACCGTTTCGAAGCGCGCAAGCAGATCGTGGCCGCGTTCGACGCCGCCGGCCTGCTGGTCAGCGTCGACGATCACGCCCTGAAAGTGCCGAAAGGTGACCGCTCCGGCACCATCATCGAACCATGGCTGACCGACCAGTGGTACGTGTCGACCAAGCCATTGGCCGAGCCTGCGATTGCCGCCGTTGAAGACGGCCGTATCCAGTTCGTGCCCAAGCAATACGAAAACATGTACTTCTCGTGGATGCGCGACATCCAGGACTGGTGCATCAGCCGTCAGCTGTGGTGGGGTCACCGGATTCCGGCCTGGTACGACGAGTCTGGCAAGGTCTATGTAGGCCGCGATGAAGCCGAAGTGCGCGCCAAGCACAACCTCGGCCCGGACGTTGCCCTGCAACAGGACAATGACGTTCTCGACACTTGGTTCAGCTCGGGCCTGTGGACCTTCTCCACCCTCGGCTGGCCGGAGAAGACCGAGTTCCTGAAGAAATTCCACTCCACCGACGTACTGGTCACCGGCTTCGACATCATTTTCTTCTGGGTTGCCCGGATGATCATGCTTACCATGCATTTGGTGAAAAACGAAGACGGCACGCCGCAGGTTCCGTTCAAGACTGTGTACGTTCACGGCCTGGTGCGCGATGGCCAGGGCCAGAAGATGTCCAAGTCCAAGGGCAACGTCCTGGACCCGCTGGACATCATCGACGGTATCGAGCTCGAAGCCCTGGTGCAGAAACGCACCTCCGGCATGATGCAGCCGAAGCTGGCGAAAAAGATCGAGAAGCAGACCCGCGACGAATTCGCCGAAGGCATCGCCAGCTACGGCACCGACGCCCTGCGCTTCACCTTCTGCTCGCTGGCGTCCACCGGTCGCGACATCAAGTTCGACATGGGCCGCGTCGAAGGCTATCGCAACTTCTGCAACAAGATCTGGAACGCGGCGCGCTACGTGCTGGACAAGGGCGAAGACTGCGGCCAGAACGGCGAAGCCTACGAGCTGTCCCTGGCTGACCGCTGGATCATTTCGCAACTGCAACGCACCGAAGCCGAAGTGACCCGTCAACTCGACCAGTTCCGTTTCGACCTGGCCGCACAAGCCTTGTACGAGTTCATCTGGAACCAGTACTGCGACTGGTACCTGGAACTGTCCAAGCCAGTGCTGTGGGACGAAAACGCACCGGTCGAACGTCAGCGCGGCACTCGCCGTACCCTGGTTCGCGTACTGGAAGTCGCCCTGCGTCTGGCGCACCCGTTCATGCCGTTCATCACCGAAGAAATCTGGCAGCGCATCGCGCCGCTGGCCGGTATCGAAGGCAAGACGATCATGCTGCAGCCTTGGCCGGTGGCCAATGAAACACGCATTGATCAGGCAGCCGAAGACGACATCGAATGGCTCAAGGGCCTGATGCTCGGCACGCGTAACATCCGTGGCGAAATGAACATCGGCCCGGGCAAACCGCTGCCGCTGTTCCTGAAAAACGTCAGCGCCGAGGATCAGCGTCGCCTGACCGAGAACGAAGCGTTGCTGAAAAAGCTGGCGCGCCTCGAGTCGATCACCGTACTCGCTGCTGGCGAAGAAGCACCACTGTCCGCTACCGCACTGGTCGGCGAGCTGGAAGTGCTGGTGCCGATGGCCGGCCTGATCGACAAAGGTGCCGAGCTTGCGCGTCTGGACAAGGAAATCCAGCGCCTGCAAGGCGAAGTGCAGCGCGTGGGTGGCAAGTTGTCCAACGCCGGTTTCGTTGACAAGGCGCCAGCCGAAGTCATCGAGAAAGAACGCGCCAAATTGGCCGAAGCCGAACAGGCTTTGGGAAAATTGGCAGAACAGCATGCAAGGATCGCAAGTTTGTAAATTGCTGTTGAATGCCTGGCTATAAAGTACAAAAAACGCCCCGATAATCGGGGCGTTTTTTATGGATGATTACTTAATATTTAATCAGGCCACTTATTCATAAAAAATGGATAAGCTGTGATTGGCAGTGACTTTGAACTATCTGCAAATTCTAAAACACTGAAAAAGGAATCTCAGTATGAGTACCCAACAACACAAATCGTTTCTCGCAACATTGAATACGGGTAATAATGCCTTGGCGATGGTTTCCCATAATGGCAATACACCGGTATGGACGCTCGTCGAGAACGGGGTCGCCGACGTCGTGTATTTCCGTTATGAAGAAGGTCATTACACCCTGCACGCCTGGTCGAAAGATGACCATTTAGGGCCAACCATCAATTTGGCCGGTGTGGTGTTTACAGTCGCTACCACGAACAACCCAACCACGTTCAATCTTACGAATGCTGACGGGAAAGTCGTGACACTCGATAACCTGACAAACGACAAAGAAGTGATACGTCTGCAAACCCGGGATGGCAAGGAGTTAAAAACCGAAATTGTCTGGGGAGACGATCCACAAAGGGTGTCAACGGTTGGCCAATACAAGCTGAACCTCGAGTTGAATATTTTAGAGCGCAACGCACCTTAGTTTATCTTTCAACAAAATTAAATCTTTACATAACTTTATAGCTGAAAAGGATTTCCACTATGAACACACTCAGACAAAAGTCATTTCTTGCGACATTGGCATTGAAAGGCAAACCACTGATCATTCACCGCTCGTACAACAACGACACATTAAGTGTGAGCGAACACAACGACACCGCCCTTATCTTTTACTTTCGCTGCGAAGGTGATTTCTACAACATTTATATCCGTTCCGAAGGCAACCATTTCGGAAAGACTCTAGACATAAACGACCAGTATATTATAGCGAACAGTGCAAAAGCTACGGGTTTCACAATCCTGAACACTGATGGAAAAACCCTCACACTCGACAGTCTTTCAAGCAACAATGAAAATATATACCTGCAAACTCGAAATGGAAAACGACTGTTTCTTGAAGTTGATTGGAGCCGCGAAGGATACTTCCCCCTACGAATATCGCACCCTTTAAATCCGACCATAGATCATCAAATGATTTTGAGTTTGAATATCCTGGAACGCAACACGCCGTACCTGGGCTTTCCGGATGAAATCTAATAACCTATAAATGCACTGGCAACACCATTAAAACCTTATATAACTTTATAGCTGAAAAGGAATTTCACTATGAGCACACTTCGACAAAAATCTTTTCTTGCAACACTGGCATTATGGGATAAACCGCTAATTATTGGACGGCCATATGGCCTACCGGTGTTAATGCTGGGTGATGACAATGACGCTGCCTTTATATTTTATTTCCGCTGTGAAGGCGACTACTACAACATCTATGTCCGAACTAAAGGTGAACACTTCGGAAGAACCCTCGACGAGATCGCCAGACTCGACCAGAAAAAACACGATTACCTATTCACAATCCATGGAAACCCCTGTTATATAACAACCAGCACAGCAGACGTCCCTACCAGCTTCAACATCCTGAATGGCTATGGAAAAATTTTGACGCTCGACAATCTAGCCAGCAACAAAGAAGAGATAATCCTGCAGACTCGAAGCGGGAACAAGTTAGCGATAGAATTTAGCTGGGATAACGAACCACCTCATATAATACTCACCTCAAGTGCTGGTGTTACACTGACTTTGAATATACTGGAGCGTAACGCGCCATACCTGGGCTTTCCGGGTGAAGTCTAATCGACTGTCCATGCTTTGAATGTCACTCGTGCGCACCACCTTTGTTATACCTGGAAAATCTACGACGTTGCGCAATCAGCAACAGTCAACGCAGGTCAGCGATTTTGGTGCGGACGATTCCGGACAGCCGCGCGTGTATCTGATTATGTGGGACAATGCTCGCCACTTTCAGCCATACCCGAATCGACCACACCCATGACCGCCCCACGTCCCCCCAAGCCTGCGCGCAAAAAGCCCGAACCGAAGACCCCGGCCACAGCCGTTGCACCGAAGGAAAAGGCCAGCCTGCACCCGCGCAATCGCCACCAGGGTCGTTACGACTTTCCGGCGCTGATCAAAAGCACCCCGGAACTGAAAAAGTTCGTGATCATCAATCCATACGGCAAGGAAAGCATCGACTTCGCCAGCCCGGACGCGGTACGGGTGTTCAACCGGGCCCTGCTCAAGTCATTCTATGGCATTGCCCACTGGGACATTCCTGCCGATTACCTGTGCCCGCCGGTACCTGGGCGTGCCGATTACGTGCACTTCCTCGCCGACCTGCTGGCCAGTGGCAATGACGGTGAGATTCCTCGGGGCGCCGCCGTAAAGGTGCTGGACGTCGGCATGGGTGCCAACTGTGTCTACCCGTTGATCGGTTACAGCGATTACCGCTGGCAGTTCCTCGGCTCGGACATTGACTCGACTGCCATCGCCGCAGCCAAGGCCATCATTCAATCCAACGGTTTGAACAAGGCCATCCAGGTGCGCCAGCAGGGCAATCCCAAGCAGATCCTCAGTGGCCTGTTGGAGAGCGCCGAGCGGTTTGACCTGACCATGTGCAACCCGCCGTTCCACGCGTCACTGGAGGAAGCCACCCGCGGCAGTACGCGTAAATGGCGCGCACTGGGCAAAGCCGACCCGAAACGCAAACTGCCGGTGCTGAATTTCGGCGGTCAGGCGGCGGAGTTGTGGTGCGAAGGTGGCGAGGCGCGGTTCGTCACACAATTGATCAGCGAGAGCGTGCAAGTGGGGCAACAGGTGTTGTGGTTCAGCACCCTGGTGTCGAAGGCATCGAATCTGCCGGCGATCCAGACTGCCCTGAAAAAGGCTGGGGCGCTGGAAAGCCAGGTGGTGGAAATGTCCCAGGGGCAAAAACAGAGTCGCTTTGTCGCCTGGACGTTCCAGACCAAAGCACAGCAACAGACCTGGCGCGGGCGCTGGGCAAGCAAAAACTGAGTCACCGCCCCACGTCGTCCAACTGTGGGAGCGGGCTTGCTCGCGAAAGCGGTACATCAGTCACCATTGAAGTTGACTGATGTACCGCTTTCGCGAGCAAGCCCGCTCCCACATGGTTTAGAGGTACTTGAGGCAAATCGCAGACACAAAAAAACCGTGCCCGGATCGCTCCGGCGCACGGTTTTTTAACAAGTCTTACTTGTTGACAGCGTCGGTCAGGCCTTTGGCCACAACCAGCTTGATCACTTTCTTGGCAGCGATTTCGATGGCAGCGCCAGTCGAAGGGTTACGGCCGGTACGGGCAGGGCGCTCAGTCACTTTCAGCTTGCCGATACCTGGCAGAGTGATTTCGCCGCCGTTTTCCAGCTGATCAGCAACGATTTGGCCCAGTTGGTCCAGAGCGTTACGCGCGGTGGTTTTCGGCGCGTCGATAGCTTCAGCGATGTCGGCGATCAGTTGGTCTTTAGTAAGAGCCATGTAGTGTTCCTTCCCTATCAAATTCATATGGATTGCAGAGTGCAGTGTCAGCCATCGAGCCCGATCTTTTGGATCCGGCACCCTCGGGTAAATAACCTCGGGATCCGGGTTATAGATTCCGAAATCAGGGTTTGGTTCGACCTGACAATTGCTGACTGCACGCTTAACGCAGTGACTTCGCGCAAGACCGGGCAAAGCTAGCACAGAGAGGTGGAAATATCCGCCTCTAGCGAACCATTTGGTCAGCTTTCTTGTGCTAAAACAGGAAAAAACAGCATAAGGACCACCGGTCGCCCCGGATTTGCCCTTCATCCCGCGCCAAAACCAATGGTTGCGGTACACTGAGCGCTTTTTCGGGGAGCATGCCCTCCTCTCTTCATTCAGCCGAGAAGCCCATGCCGATCCGCCATTGCATCGTCCACCTGATCGACAAAAAACCCGACGGCACACCAGCAGTTCTACACGCTCGCGACTCTGAACTCGCCGAGTCGAGCGCCATCGAGAATATGCTTGCCGACCTCAACGAGAGCTACAACGCCAAACAAGGCAAGGCCTGGGGATTGTTCCATGCCGAGTCCGGGGCGCACCCGTTCAGCGGCTGGCTGAAGGAGTACCTGGAGGGCGGCAAGGATTTCACAGCATTCAGCCGGGTGGCGGTGGAACACCTGCAGAAACTGATGGAAGAGTCCAACCTCTCGGTGGGCGGTCACGTGCTGTTCGCTCACTATCAACAAGGCATGACCGATTACCTGGCCATCGCCCTGCTGCATCACAGCGAAGGCGTGGCCGTGACCGACCAACTGGACGTGACCCCGTCCCGGCACCTGGACCTGGGTCAGTTGCACCTGGCGGCGCGGATCAACATCTCCGAGTGGCAGAACAACAAACAGTCGAAGCAGTACATCTCCTTCATCAAAGGCAAGAACGGCAAAAAGGTATCGGAGTATTTCCGCGACTTCATCGGCTGCCAGGAAGGCGTCGACGGCCCGGGCGAAACCCGCACCTTGCTCAAAGCCTTCAGCGACTTCGTTGAAAGCGAAGACCTGCCTGAAGACGATGCCCGTGAAAAAACCAAGACCCTGGTGGACTACGCCAGCAGCCAGGCCAAGCTCGGCGAGCCCATGGGCCTGGAGGAGCTGTCGGAGCTGATCGACGAAGAGCGCCCGAAAGCTTTCTACGATCACATCCGCAACAAAGACTACGGCCTGTCGCCGGAGATCCCGGCCGACAAACGCACCCTGAACCAGTTCCGCCGCTTCACCGGGCGCGCCGAAGGCCTGTCGATCAGCTTCGAAGCGCACCTGCTGGGCTCGAAGATCGAGTACGACGAAGAGGCCGGCACCCTGGTCATCAAGGGCCTGCCGACTTCGCTCACCGACCAGCTCAAGCGACGCAACTGATGCTCGGCGGTGTACTGAAGAAAGTCCTGCTGATCCTGCTGGTGGTCGTGGTTTATCAGAACTGGGGCAAGATCGAGCGGGTGTTCAATCCGGCGCAGGTGGTGTCGGAGCAGACCCAGGCCAGGGCCAACGTGGTGCTCTACGCCACTGAGTGGTGTGGTTACTGCAAATTGACCAGGCGCTTTCTCGATCAGAAAGGCATTCCCTACAAGGAAGTCGATATCGAGAAGGATGCCGTGGCTCGCAAGAACTACGAGGCCTTGGGCGGCGGCGGGATTCCGATCATCGACGTGAACGGGACCTTGATTCGCGGCTACGACCCGGATGCGATCCTCGCCGCTTTGAAATGATCCTGTAGGAGCGAGCACTCTCGCGAAAAACCGGAGAACCCCGTTGGGTATCTGGATTCACGCGTTATCGTTCACGACCATCGCGAGCATGCTCGCTCCTACAGTTGATCAGCAAGCCTCGATACGGAAACCGAACCGCGGGAAGTGCACATGCACGACGCCGCCACGTTCGTCTTCCCGACGCAGGATCAATTCCTCGCTGCCAGCAAACAACAACTCACCGGCCACCGGATCGACACCATAATCGATCGCGGCAATCACCACCTGCTGGCCTGCGGTGAAACCATTCGGATCTTCGAACGACTCGTCCGGCAAAGCTGCCGGCGTAGCGTTGCGGGCAACGTCCAGCGCTTCTTTCGAGGTCATCTCGCTCGACGCCCCATGACCAAAGCCCAGCACACGCACCAACCAGGCCGCAACCGCCGGATAGTTATCCACAAGCGGCGAGGTCACAGGCGTCGCCTTGAGGAACCACAACGAGTGAGCCAGGGCGAAGTCGGCAATCGACGGCTCACCGAACAGATAATCACCCTCTTCGCGCTGCAGCTGCTGCTCAAGGCGCGTCATGATCGTCGGCCACTGATGCCTGGCCTGCTCGGCGGACAATCGGGTCGCGCTGCCGCCACTGAACAAACCGGCACGGTCAGCGATGAATCCCTTGATCGCTTCCGGCGGCAAACTGGCGAAGCGCACCGCGATCGATTCCGGCTGGAACACCAGGCTGACCGCATGCTGGAACACCACCGAATCGGCCCAGGTGGCGAAACTGGCGGCGATCATTTCCTGACCTTCGGGGAAGAATGCCGGCAGGGCTTTTTCCTGCTCCAGGCGACGGGCGATCAACGCGGTGTCGCAATAAATATCCGCGCCGATCTGCAGCACCGGGGTTTTACGATAGCCGCCGGTGAGAGCCGTGAGATCGGGCTTGGGCATTACCGGCGAGATCTTCACCGAGCGCCAGGACAAGCCTTTGAAGCCCAGCAGCAGGCGGGCCTTTTCGGCGAAGGGGGACGTCGGGTAATGATGAAGAATCAACTCGGACATGCTCGGCTCCGCCGCACTGATAAGGAAGCAGCAGCTTAGCGCGCAATCGGATAGCAGCCTACAGATCTGCCTGATGGCAACTGATCAATCAGATTGATAAGGCGCTGGCAGCGCTGGCCACCAGGCACTCCTTGGCGCTTTTCCTGAGTTTCTTGATCAAGCGTTCCTGACGCAGGGCTTCGCTTTTATCGCGACAGGCTTCGGTGTAGACCAGCGCCATGGCCGGGCTGGAAAGAAAGAACCGCGCGCCCTTGCCACTTTGATGCTTGGCGAAGCGGCGCACGGGATCATCGCTGATCCCGCAGTAGAGCGAGCCATTGGCGGCGCGCACAAGATAGACAAACCAGGGTTTGCTGACCGGTGTCGGTTCGGCGGCAATGACAGGGGATTGGCTCGGGCTGCTCACGTGACGATCAAGGCTTGAAAAGGACAAGCCGCGATCTTATCAGCGACTGGCCTGGAATGCCTTCAGCCCCTTCAATGCCTGGGCACGAACAGCGTTTCTCACCAGGGGCGTCCAGCCCAGCAAAAGCCCTTTGAAACCCAGTGCCTGACGCGACCAGGCCCACAGGTCAAAGCTGTCGTGATGCTCGCAGATCTTGCCGTCGCGGAAAACGAAACGCGCCTGGATATCGTTGACCACGGTATTGCCAGTCTGGCTGAACAGATAGGTCGCCACCCAATGGGCGCTACCCGCGCGTTCGTCGGCGCGGACGTTATCGAAGGTGAGAGAGAAATCCCTGGCGCGCGTGGTGAGCATGCGCCACATGTCACCGGCATCCCGCCCGCGCAGTTCGCCGAACGCCGGATCACTGAACACTACGTCATCGGTATAGCAGGCACCCATGGCCTCGGCGTCCAGGCGCTGGAAGGCCTCGTAGAACCGGGTGATCAGTGCGTTATGGGCGTCAGTCATGGGCAGGGTCCAAGCGTTAATAAGGATTGCCTGCACCATAGTCAACAAATGCACTGTGCACTATCGGCATTCGTGAACCGAATACCGACAGTGTGCGGGAATCAGATCTTTTCGCTTTCCACCTGAACGTACAACGATCGCCCCGCACCGAGACCGGCGAGGATCGCGCCGAGGCCGATCACGCCGAAGATCCAGCCCACGGCCGTCCAGCCACCGGTCCAGTCATGCACGATACCGACCGCGAACGGCCCCATGGACGCCAGGGTATAGCCGAAGCCCTGGGCCATGCTCGACAGGTTTGCCGCCACGTGGGAATCGCGCGAGCGCAGCACGATCAGGGTCAACGCCAGGCTGAACGTGGCGCCCTGCCCCAGCCCGAGCACAATGGCCCAGCCCCACAATCCTTCGATCGGTGCATACAGGCAACCGAACAGGCCGCCGAGGGTCAACGCCATGACGATCACAATGGCCAGGCGCTGGTCCTTGCCGCGCGTGGCCAGCCACGGTGCGGCCAGTGAGCTGACCAGTTGCACGATCACCGAGCCCGACAACACCAGCCCGGCCTGGGTCGGCGTCAGGCCGCGCCCGATCAGGATCGAGGGCAACCAGCCAAATACGATGTAGGCCAGGGACGATTGCAGGCCCATGTAAAACGTCACCTGCCAGGCCAGCGGGTCACGCAACAGACCACGCACCCGGTAGGCGACGTGATGCGCGCCGTGCTTCTGGCCAACTTGCGGCAGCCAGAAAATCGCCGCCGCCAACGCCGGAATCACCCAGAAGCCCAGGCCCATGGCCCAGCTCTTGTCGAAATGCTCGCTCAGCGGCACCGTTGCGCCGGCAGCCATCGCGGCGCCCAGGCACAGGGCCATGGTGTAGACGCCGGTCATGGTCCCGGCCTGCTTGGGGAAGTCACGCTTGACGATGCCTGGCAGCAGCACGCCGATCACACCAATGCTCGCCCCCGCCAACACGCTGCCGGCAAACAGGCCGATTTCACCGAACGAACTGCGCAGGATGATTCCACCGGCCAACGTCAGGAGAATCCCCAACACCACCCGCTCGGCACCAAAACGCCTTGCCAGCACCGGTGCCAATGGCGCGAACAGACCCAGGCAGAGTACCGGCAAGGTCGTCAGCAAACCGGCCTGGGATGCCGACAGGCCGAGGGACCTGGAAACTTCGCTGAGCATCGGCGCCATGCTCGACAGCGCCGGGCGCAGGTTCAGCGCCACCAGAATCAGCCCGAGCAGCAACAGCCACGGCCGGCGCAGCAGCGGCTGAGCCGGCTGGACCTGTTCGTCATCGACCTCGGCGTCGATCAGCAGCTCTTCGAGCTCTGCGGTGCGCTTGGGTTGAGCGGTGTTGCCTGAATTGCTCGGCATGGTGTTCTCGTTTTCAAGGTTCATTGATCAACCGCCTCGACAGGGCTTTGGCCCGCTCCGGATCGCGTTGTTCGACGGCGTCGAGCAACTCGATATGCAGGTCGAACACTTCCTGGCGTCGGGGCGTGACGTTCAAGGTCTGGCGCAACTGCGCGCCGACGACGCTGGAAAAGTAGCAATACAACTCGCTGAGGGTCGGATTGTGCGCGGCGTCCACCAGACGGCGGTGGAACACCAGATCGCAAGCGATGTAGGTGTCGAGGTCGCCGTGATAGTGACTGCCACTGACACCCAGTGCCTCGCGCAAGGCCAGCAGATCTTCATCGGTGCGTCGCAACGCCGCCAGGCCAATGGCTTCGACCTCAAGAATGTGCCGGGTTTCCCGAGCCTGCTCGTGGGAACAGCGGGACAAGGCTTTCAGCGTATCCAGCGGATCAACCACCGCTCGCAGGTAACTGCCGTCGCCCTGACGTATCTCGATCAACCCGGAAAACGCCAACACCCGCATGGCTTCACGCACGGTGTTGCGGCTGATGCCCAGTTCTGCGGACAACTCGGGTTCGGTGGGTAAGCGCTGCCCCACCACCCACACGCCTTGGTTGATGCGTTGACGCAACTGATCCAGCGCTTGATCAACCAAGGATCGTTTAACTAATGGAGAAATGACTGACATTGGATTCACCCTTTCATCCAATCATAGGATGAATTTCCTGACATGTTAGTCAACATTGAACTGGAGGGCAACCGCACACGTTTTGTGTCGACAGTGGACCTGTCGACCACAAATCCTGTGGGAGCGGGCTTGCTCGCGAAAGCAGTTTGACATCCAACGATGATTTCGACTGATCCAGCGCTTTCGCGAGCAAGCCCGCTCCCACGGTTGATTTTCAGTGTTTTTTGGCACAAAAAAATAAACCCGGAACAAGTCCGGGTTCATTTCCACGCTTGAATCAGATCAATGCAGGATCTGGCTCAGGAACAGCTTGGTGCGGTCGTTCTGCGGGTTGTCGAAGAAGTCGTTCGGCGCAGCCTGTTCGACGATTTCGCCCTTATCCATGAAGATCACGCGGTTGGCCACGGTGCGGGCGAAGCCCATTTCGTGGGTTACACAGAGCATGGTCATACCGTCTTCGGCCAGGCCGATCATGGTGTCCAGTACCTCTTTCACCATCTCCGGGTCGAGTGCCGAAGTCGGTTCGTCGAACAGCATGATTTTCGGCTTCATGCACAGCGCACGGGCAATCGCCACACGCTGTTGCTGACCACCGGACAGTTGCCCCGGGTACTTGTGCGCCTGCTCCGGAATGCGTACGCGTTCCAGGTAGTGCATGGCGATTTCCTCGGCCTTGCGCTTGGGCATCTTGCGTACCCACATCGGCGCCAGGGTGCAGTTCTGCAAGATGGTCAGGTGCGGGAACAGGTTGAAGTGCTGGAACACCATGCCGACTTCACGGCGGATCGCTTCGATCTGCTTGAGGTCGTTGGTCAGCTCCACGCCATCGACCACGATGCGGCCCTGCTGATGCTCTTCCAGACGGTTGAGGCAGCGGATGGTGGTGGATTTGCCAGAGCCCGACGGACCGCACAGGACGATACGCTCACCCTGCTTGACGTTGAGGTTGATGTCTTTCAACACATGGAACTGGCCGTACCACTTGTTGACGCCCTGCATCTGAATAATGCCTTCAGGGCTCACAGGCTGTTTGATTGCTTCGCTCATTACAGAGAACTCCTAACGCTTGTGGCCAGTGTCGAGCTTGCGTTCCAGATGCATGGAATAGCGCGACATACCAAAACAGAAAATCCAGAACACCAGGGCCGCGAACACATAGCCTTCAGTGGCCATACCCAGCCATTTCGGATCGGCGGCGGCTTGCTTGACGCTGTTGAGCAGGTCGAACAGGCCGATGATGATCACCAGGCTCGTGTCCTTGAACAGCGCAATGAAGGTGTTGACGATGCCAGGAATTACCAGCTTCAGGGCTTGCGGCAGAATCACCAGGCCCATGCTGCGCCAGTAACCCAGCCCCATCGCCGCAGCCGCTTCGTACTGACCTTTAGGGATCGCTTGCAGACCGCCGCGCACCACTTCGGCCACATAGGCCGACTGGAACAGGATCACACCGATCAGCGCTCGCAGCAGCTTGTCGAAGTTCATGCCTTCGGGCAGGAACAACGGCAGCATTACCGAAGACATGAACAGCACCGTGATCAATGGCACGCCGCGCCAGAATTCGATGAAGGTCACGCAGACCACACGAATCGCCGGCATGTTCGAACGACGGCCCAGTGCCAGGACAATCCCCAGCGGCAACGCACCGGCAATGCCGACGGTGGCAATCACCAAGGTCAGCATCAGGCCGCCCCATTGGCTGGTCGCCACCTGGGTCATGCCGAACACGCCGCCGTGCAGCAGGCACCAGGCAATGATCGGGTACAGCACCAGGAAGCTCAGGCCATACACGGCCTTATGGCGAAAGCGCGAGATGAACAGCGGTGCCACGCCGATGACCGCCAGCCACACGGTCAGGTCCACACGCCAGCGCAGTTCCGGCGGGTAGTAGCCGTACATGAACTGGCCGAAGCGCTGCTGGATAAACACCCAGCAGGCGCCATCCTTGGTGCAGTCGGCCTGGCTGGTGCCAACCCAGTTGGCGTCGAGGATCGCCCATTGCAGGATCGGCGGTACAACCAGGTAGATCAGGTAGAACGCAAACAGGGTCAACAGGGTGTTGAGCCAGCTGGAGAACATGTTCGCGCGCATCCACGCCACGACACCGATGCTGCGGTTCGGTGGCGGCATGTCAGGTTTGAAAGTATGAGTCGTCATGCGCTTTTCCTTACCGCTCGATCAGCGCAATGCGCTTGTTGTACCAGTTCATCAGCAGGGAAATGCTGATACTGATCGCCAGGTACACGCTCATGGTGATCGCAATCACCTCGATCGCCTGCCCGGTCTGGTTCAGCACCGTACCGGCAAACAACGAGACCATTTCCGGATAACCGATACCAGCCGCCAGCGAGGAGTTCTTCGCCAGGTTCAGGTACTGGCTGGTCAGCGGTGGAATGATCACGCGCAGGGCTTGCGGGATGATCACCTTGCGCAGGGTCGGACCGTTGCGCAGGCCGAGCGAGTGGGCCGCTTCGGTCTGGCCATGGCTGACCGACTTGATGCCCGAACGCACGATCTCGGCGATGAACGCTGCGGTGTACACCGTCAGGGCCAGGGTCAAGGCCAGCAGTTCCGGGATCAGTACCCAGCCACCCACGAAGTTGAAGCCCTTGAGCTCCGGCATTTCCCAGTGCACTGGAGCGCCGAAAATCAACGCACACAGCGCCGGGATCACCAGGAACAGGGCCAGGCCGACCCAGAACTTGTGGAACGGCACGCCCGTCGCTTCAAAGCGTTTGTTCGCCCAGCGGCTCATCAGCACGATGGCGACGATGGCCACGACAACGCTGACCACGAACGGCCAGAAACCATCCGCCGCCAACGCTGCGGGCATGTTCAGGCCGCGGCTGCTGACAAAGAAGGTATCGCCGAAATTGTGGCTGTTGCGCGGCCCCGGCATGGTCAGGAACACTGCGAAGTACCAGAACAGGATCTGCAGCAGTGGTGGAATGTTACGGAAAACCTCCACGTACACGGTCGCCAGTTTGGCGATGATCCAGTTCTTCGACAGGCGTGCCACACCGACGATGAAACCGAGGATGGTTGCCAGGATCACGCCGATGAAGGTCACCAGCAGGGTGTTGAGCAGGCCGATGACAAACACCCGGGCATAGCTGTCCGCTTCGGTGTAGTCGATCAGGTGCTGGGCGATGCCGAAACCGGCACTGCGCTCAAGAAAGTCGAAACCGGAAGTAATGCCCCGGTGCTGAAGGTTGGTTTGCGTGTTATCGAACAGAAACCAGCCTAATGAGACCACCGCCACAATGGTGATGATCTGAAATACCCACGCACGCACTCGTGGATCGCTGAGGCTGAGCCTCTGCTTTGGTGCGCCGATTGAATTTTGCATGAAGTGCCCCGCAAATAATGGAACAGAACATCACCCGGTGGTTGGCCCACCGGGTGATAGAACCATCAGCGCACTGGTGGTGCGTATTGAATGCCGCCAGCGTTCCACAAGGCGTTCAGCCCGCGGTCGATTTCCAGAGGGGTGCTCTTGCCGAGGTTCTTCTCGAACACTTCGCCATAGTTGCCGACTTGCTTGACGATCTGCACGACCCAGTCTTTCTTCACTTTCAGGTCTTTGCCGTACTCACCGTCGGTACCCAGCAGACGGGCAACGTCAGGGTTCTTGGTGCCTTTGGCTTCAGCTTCGACGTTCTTCGAAGTGATGCCGGCTTCTTCAGCGTTGAGCATGGCGTAGCCAGTCCAGCGCACGATGGCCAGCCACTCGTCGTCGCCATTACGCACGACCGGGCCCAGAGGCTCCTTGGAAATGGTTTCCGGCAGAACCACGTAGTCCTTCGGCGCAGCCAGCTTGCTGCGCTGGGCGAACAGTTGGGACTTGTCGGAGGTCAGCACGTCGCAACGACCGGATTCCAGCGACTTGGCGCTTTCGTCGGAGGTGTCGAAGGTGATCGGGGTGTATTTCAGACCGTTACCGCGGAAGTAGTCGGACACGTTCAGTTCGGTGGTGGTACCGGCCTGGATGCAGATGGTCGCGCCATCCAGTTCCTTGGCACTCTTCACGCCCAGTTTGTTGTTAACCAGGAAGCCGATGCCGTCGTAGTAAGTAATGAAGCCAGGAAACTTCAGGCCCATGCCCGCGTCACGGGAACTGGTCATGGTGGTGTTGCGCGAGAGGATGTCGATTTCGCCAGATTGCAGCGCGGTGAAGCGCTCCTTGGCGTTCAACTGACTGAATTTGACCTTGGTCGCGTCACCGAAAACGGCAGCCGCTACAGCACGGCAGTAGTCAGCATCGATACCAACGATCTTGCCGGTAGCATCCGGAACCGAAAAGCCTGGCAGACCATCACTGACGCCACACTGTACGAAACCTTTTTTCTGCACTGCATCCAGGGTTGCGCCCGCCTGAGCGAACCCGCTGACACCGAGTACTGCAGCAGCAGTCACGATAGCCAGGGTGGATTTCAACATCTTCATTCAAACCTCCAGTTTTGCTCTTGTTGTGTCGGAGCGTGAGTCCAGTCGCACCCTTTTGAGGCGTAGTTGACCCGGGGTTGGCTTGTTTTGGGGTCAACCGACGTAAGACGCCAGCTATGAGTCTAGTAGGAGAAAATCCACATCATGGAGTACTCACTTCTCACCAATCGGCCGAACGGGCTGTAGCCCTTTCACGTTCGCGAAGCCCGTATCGGCCTTTGGCGAACATCCATCACCGGATTCTTAGCTATCCCGCGGCCAGCAGTAGACTGATAGTGTTACCGCCGGGCGCGAGATGGGTTGCACCGCTTCCCTATAGCAAAGCCCGTACCACACCGCTTTCCGAAGCCAATCAAGGACAGGTCAATAGCAAAACTTGTACCCTTGCGACATCTTCTTAACGGATCAACCAGACGCGCACTCAGACCACGCACTGAATGAGAGCGAACGCACTAAATTGGAGCAGACATGACCGAGCCCCTGATTCTTCAACCCGTCAAGCCGGCAGACGCCTGCGTAATCTGGCTGCACGGCCTGGGCGCCGATCGCTATGACTTCCTTCCCGTGGCTGAAGCCCTGCAGGAAACCTTGCTGACAACCCGCTTTGTCCTGCCGCAGGCACCGCACCGCCCCGTCACCATCAACGGCGGCTACGAAATGCCAAGCTGGTACGACATATTGGCCATGAGCCCCGCGCGCGCGATTGACCGCGAGCAACTGGAAGCGTCCTCGAACCGGGTCATCGAGTTGATCGAAGAGCAGAAAACCAGCGGAATAGACGCTTCGCGCATCTTCCTCGCCGGTTTTTCACAAGGTGGCGCCGTAGTGTTCCACACCGCGTTTATGAAATGGCAGGGACCACTGGGTGGCGTACTTGCCCTCTCTACTTATGCACCGACCTTCAGTGACGAACTTGAATTGTCGGCCAGCCAGCAGCGCATTCCTGCGCTTGTTTTGCATGGCCAATACGACGACGTGGTACAGAATTCGATGGGCCGCAGTGCCTACGAGCATCTCAAGCAACGTGGTGTCACCGTGACATGGCAGGAATACCCAATGGGGCACGAAGTGTTACCCGAGGAAATCCGCGACATAGGCACCTGGCTTGCCGAGCGCCTGCGCTGAACATTCATGTTTAAAAACGCCCTTTGATCATCCCACTACGCCGCGCCCGATTCTTGCATTACACTGGCCGGCGTACATTCCTTAATCAATTGATGAGATGACCGTGCTCAAAGCACTCAAGAAAATGTTCGGTAAAAGCGAGACTGAGCAACTCGCGCCAGTCCCCAGCGCTCCGTCTCACACCCCCAGCCACCGTACCGACGGTCATCAGTCTGGTCGGTCCGCCCCTGTAGCGGCACCGAAACACGAGCCGACGACCGCGCCGGCCGCACAGCCTGCCGTGCCAGCCGCGGCCGAGCAGCCGCGCAGCGAAGCGCCGAAACCGGCCAAACCGCGCCGCGAACCGAAGCCAAAGGCCCCGGTCATTCCCTGGAAACTCGAAGACTTCGTCGTCGAACCCCAGGAAGGCAAAACCCGCTTCCACGATTTCAAACTCGCCCCTGAACTGATGCACGCCATCCAGGACCTGGGCTTCCCGTATTGCACGCCGATCCAGGCGCAGGTGCTGGGCTTCACCCTCGCCGGCAAAGACGCCATCGGCCGCGCCCAGACCGGCACCGGTAAAACCGCGGCGTTCCTGATATCGATCATCACCCAGCTGTTGCAGACCCCGCCGCCCAAAGAGCGCTACATGGGCGAGCCTCGGGCATTGATCATCGCCCCGACCCGCGAGCTGGTGGTGCAAATCGCCAAAGACGCCGCCGACCTGACCAAGTACACCGGCCTCAACGTCATGACTTTTGTTGGCGGCATGGACTTCGACAAGCAACTCAAACACCTCGAAGCCCGCCACTGCGACATCCTCGTCGCCACGCCGGGCCGTCTGCTCGACTTCAACCAGCGCGGCGACGTGCACCTGGACATGGTCGAAGTGATGGTGCTGGACGAAGCCGACCGCATGCTCGACATGGGCTTCATCCCGCAGGTACGCCAGATCATTCGCCAGACCCCGCCGAAGAACGAGCGCCAGACGCTGCTGTTCTCCGCGACCTTCACCGACGACGTGATGAACCTGGCCAAGCAGTGGACCACTGATCCTTCCATCGTCGAAATCGAAGTCACCAACGTGGCCAACGAGAACGTCGAGCAGCATATTTATGCAGTGGCCGGGGCCGACAAATACAAACTGCTCTACAACCTGGTCAACGACAACGGTTGGGAGCGGGTGATGGTGTTCGCCAACCGCAAGGATGAAGTGCGACGCATCGAAGAGCGCCTGGTGCGTGACGGCGTCAATGCCGCGCAGCTGTCCGGCGACGTGCCGCAACACAAGCGCATCAAGACCCTGGAAGGTTTCCGCGAGGGCAAGATCCGCGTGTTGGTCGCCACCGATGTGGCCGGTCGCGGCATTCACATCGACGGCATCAGCCATGTGATCAACTTCACCCTGCCGGAAGTCCCGGACGACTACGTGCATCGTATCGGCCGTACTGGTCGTGCCGGTGCCGATGGTGTGTCCATCAGCTTTGCCGGTGAAGACGACTCCTACCAGCTACCGTCCATCGAAGAGAAGTTGGGGCGCAAGATCAGCTGTGAAACACCACCGACGCATCTACTGCGGCCGGTTGAGCGCAAGCGCCCGTAACGGCCGACTTGCAGAAAAAGGCGCAGCCGGAAACGGACTGCGCTTTTTTTTCGTCCGGATATTGTGCGCCATATCTAAAAGTCCATAATAGACAAATTAGTTTACACCCCACTTCCGGAGCCGCCCATGTCCAGCACGCCCCATGTGATCACCCAGCTTCAGGCCCGCGAACTGTTGGCGCAGGTCGATGTACCGCAGATTCTGCGCAAGCTGTTCCGCGAGCTGGCGGCCGGGCAAGCGGTGCAGCCGGCGCAGCAACTGGTGGAGTTTCCACAGGGTGCCGGGGACTTCATCAACTACCTGGGCGTCTTGGCCGAGGATGGCGTGTACGGGATCAAGACTTCGCCGTACATCGTGGGCGAACAAGGACCACTGGTGACGGCGTGGACCCTGTTGATGTCGATGCAGACCGGCCAGCCGCTGCTGCTGTGTGACGCCGGTGAACTGACCACTGCACGTACCGCTGCGACCACTGCGGTGGCGGTCGATGCCCTGGCGCCACTTAACGCCAGGCGCCTGGCGATCATCGGCAGCGGCAAAGTGGCTCAGGCGCATCTGCACTATGTAAAGAACCTGCGCGACTGGCACAGCATCAGCCTGTACTCGCCGAGCCTGAACGAAGACCCTGAGACGGTGAGTCTGCTCAAATCTATCGAGCCACGCCTGACCATCACGCAAAGTCGTGAGGCCGCCATCACAGACGCGGATGTGGTCATGCTCTGCACCTCGTCCGCCGGCCCGGTGATCGATCCGTCTACCCTGAGCAAACCGGCGCTGATCACTTCTATCAGCACCAACGCCCCGCGCGCCCATGAAGTTCCGCCGCAGAGCCTCAACGACATGCAGGTGTTCTGTGACTACCGCGTGACCACACCGGGCTCGGCGGGTGAAATGCTGATTGCCGGCGAGCAACATGGCTGGGACAAGGGCACGATCGTTGGCGACCTGCCCGACCTGCTGAGTGCAACAGTGCAGCGTCCCGACTACAACCGCCACGTGTTCTTCCGCTCCATCGGCCTGGGCCTGGAAGACATTGCACTGGCCAATGCGCTTTACCAATTGATGCACTGAAAAACCTCGCTCCAGTGAAGCGGGCTTTTTGTGGCGAGGGGGCTTGCCCCCGTTGGGTGGTGAAGCCGCCCCACAACCAGTTGCTGCTGTTATTCAGAAAGACCGAATGCAGTGGGATTCGCGGCTGCTGCGCAGCCGAACGGGGGCAAGCCCCCTCGCCACAAAATCGTCCCCCACCAAGGAAAGCACTATTAATTCGGCATTTGCGTTCTACAGGAGACGTTCATGAGCCAGGCAGATTTCATCATCATCGGCGGCGGGATTGCCGGCGCTTCCACCGGTTTCTGGCTGTCGCAGCACGGGCGCGTGGTCGTGCTCGAACGCGAATCCCATCCGGCCTACCATTCCACCGGACGCTCGGCTGCGTTGTACACCGCAGCCTATGGCACCCCGCAGGTTCGTGCATTGACCCAGGCCAGCCGGGACTTTTTCGATAATCCGCCGAACGGTTTCTGCGAACATCCGCTGCTGACCCCGCGCGGTGAAATGACCGTGGACTTCACTGGTGACCCGGCCGAACTGAACAATCAGTACCTGAGCGCGAAAGCCACGGTTCCGCAGATGCAATTGCTCAGCGCCGACGAAGCCTGCACGCGCCTGCCGATCCTGCGCCGAGAGAAAGTCCACGGCGCCATCTACGACCCGACCGCCAGCGACATCGACACCGACGCCCTGCACCAGGGTTACCTGCGCGGTATTCGCCGCAACCAGGGCGAAGTGCATACCGACAGTGAAGTCGTCAGCCTGAGCCGCGACGACCAAGGTACATGGCACGTCCAGACCGGCAACCAGACCTTCAGCGCGCCAATCATCATCAACGCCGCCGGTGCCTGGGCCGACAAGATCGCTGAACTGGCAGGCGCCCAACCCCTGGGCCTGCAACCCAAGCGCCGCGCCGCGTTCATCTTCGCCGGCCCCGAAGGCCTGGACATTCACCACTGGCCGATGCTGGTCAGCCTCGACGAATCCTTCTACATGAAGCCCGACGCCGGGATGTTCCTCGGCTCGCCGGCCAACGCCGACCCGGTGGAACCTCACGACGTGCAGCCCGAAGAGCTGGACATCGCCATGGGCATCTACCAGATCGAAGAAGCCACGACCCTGACCATCCGCCGCCCGACCCGCACTTGGGCTGGCCTGCGCAGCTTCGTCAGTGACGGCGACTTGTTGTGCGGTTTCGATCTGAAGGTACCGGGGCTGTTCTGGGTCGCGGCACAGGGTGGTTATGGCATTCAGACCTCGCCGGCCATGGGCCAGGCCAGCGCGGCATTGGTCCGTGGCGAAGCGCTGCCCGAACCGCTCAGCCGTTTCGGCCTGAACGCCGAGATGCTCTCCCCCGCTCGCCTGGGCTGACCTTGCGCCCCGGATGACGTGTCGACCTGATTACGGCACACTTTCAGCGCCCCTTTCACGGGGCGTTGATGCTGCCTGGAGTTCCACTGATGAACGCCCCTGAAAAAGACTCGATCCTGAACCACAGTGCCATGGACAACTTCCGGGCGATCGCCGACGCCATCGCCACGCTGTTCTTTCCCCATGCCGAAGTGGTATTGCACGACCTGCGCACGCAAAAGGTCGACTACATCGCCAATAACCTGTCGAAACGGGAAATCGGTGATGACTCGGCGCTGGAAGACATGCTCAGCGACGATGTCAGCGAACGTAACATCGGGCCGTACGAGAAGCTCAACTGGGATGGTCAGAAAATTCGCAGCCTCAGTACTGTGCTGCGTGACGGCGCGGGGCATCCGCTGGCCGTGCTGTGCATCAACCTGAACATCTCACTGTTCGAGAATGCCAAAGCCGCGCTGGATCTGTTCCTGTCACCGACCAAGCTGATTCCGCAACCGGACTCACTGTTTCGCGACGACTGGCAGGAGCGGATCAACACCTTCCTTCATGCGTGGCTGCGCGAACGCCAGTTGAGCCTGAACCTGCTGACCCGCGACCACAAACGCGAACTGGTGCTGGCGTTGCATGCCGAAGGCGCGTTCAAGGGTAAAAGTTCGTCGAACTATGTGGCCAATGTGCTGAACATGGGGCGGGCGACGGTGTACAAGCATTTGAAGGAATTGAAGGAATTGAAGGGCTAGAGCCCCGGGATTTGTATTGTTTTATCTGGCCTCTTCGCGAGCAAGCCCGCTCCCACACTGGTTCTGCGTCGAACACAAAGTCTGTGCCTGGTAGAGATCCATTGTGGGAGCGGGCTTGCTCGCGAAAGCGAACTGTCAGTCGCCGTAGATATCCGACTTGAAGTATTTGTCCGAAATCTTCTGGTACTCGCCACTGGCGCGAATGCCATCAATAGCTGTATTCAGTTCGCTGACCAGCTCGGTATTACCCTTGCGCACCGCAATGCCCGCACCCTCACCCACATACTTCGGATCCTTCAGCTCCGGCCCGACAAAGGCATAGCCCTTGCCGCGCGGCATCGACAGGAAGTCATTGAGCGGAATGGTGTCGGCAAAAATCGCGTCGAGGCGGCCGGCGGCCAGGTCCATGTAGATTTCTTCGTTGTTGCTGTAGCGCTTGACGTTGATGCCTTTGGGCTCGAACACCTCGGTGGCGTAACGGTCGGTCGTGGTGGCGCGCTGCACGCCGACAGTCTTGCCCTTGAGGCTGGCGTACTGGTCATCCACCACCGCGCCGTCCTTCATCACCAGGCGCGACGAGGTGAAGTAGTACTTGTGGCTGAAGTCCACCGACTTCTTGCGGTCTTCGTTGATGGTCATGGACGACAGCGCCATGTCGATTTTCTTCACTTTCAGGGAAGGAATCAGACCGTCGAACTCACCTTCGACCCACACACATTTGGCCTTCATCTGCGCGCACAGGGCGTTGCCGATGTCATAGTCGAAACCGACGATTTCGCCTTTGTCGGTTTTCGAGGCGAACGGCGGATAGGCCGCTTCAATGCCGATGCGCAGGGTTTTCTCGGCGGCGAACACAGAGCTGCACGCCAACAGGCTCAGGGCCAGACCGGTGATGAGGGGGAGTTTCTTCATGTTCGTTTTCTCGCGATTGTTGTTGGTTTGGCAAGACAGAAGAAAAAGCTGAAGCGGGTGAAAGCCTTTTTTGTACTTATAATTCCATACTGGACTTTTATGTATAAATCGTCAATCGGGCAAATGCAGCCCGCGCCGGCCAATGGTCGGGTGGTGAATCAAGAGGTTCTTGGGTGAGGCGGATGGCCTCTTCGCGGGCAAGCCCGCTCCCACAGGGATTTATGGCGTTGCCGGGATTTGTGCCAGTCTATGTTGCCTATTGCAGGGGAAGACATTTGCTCCCACAGATATCGGGGCGGTCACAAAATGTCCGCACGACACAACACCTGTGGGAGCGCGGCTTGCCCGCGATAGCGTCCTCGAGATCACCGCTGGAGTTACTGCTTCCAGCGATCCGCCGCCGCATGATCACTGTCACGCCCTTCCACCCAACGCGGTCCGTCACTGGTGTTTTCTTTCTTCCAGAACGGCGCACGGGTTTTCAGGTAATCCATGACAAAGGCGCAGGCGTCGAATGCCGCCTGGCGATGGGCGCTGGCCGCGCCGACGAAAACAATCGGCTCGCCCGGTTCCAGGGCACCGATGCGGTGCAGCACTTCAAGCTTGAGCAGCGGCCAGCGCTGTTCAGCCTCGATGGCGATCTTGCCCAAGGCTTTTTCAGTCATGCCGGGATAGTGCTCGAGAAACATCCCGGCCACATCGAGCCCGTCATTGAAGTCGCGCACATAGCCGACAAAACTCACCACCGCACCGACGCCGACATTGGCATCGTGCATGGCGTTGACTTCGGCACCCGGGTCGAACGCTGTCGATTGCACGCGGATCGCCATGGCTCAGCCCCCGGTCACGGTCGGAAAAAAGGCCACTTCATCACCATCGCTCACCGGTTCGTCGAGCTGGCACAGGTCCTCGTTGCGCGCGCACATCAGGTTCTGTTCGCTCAACACATCAGCGCCTTCACGCTGAGCCAGCAAGGCACGCACATCTTCGACCGTAGTGAAATGGCCTTCGACCTTTACCGAGTCGACGCCCAGCGCTTCACGATAACGGGCAAAAAACTTCACAGTCAGATTCATGGCTGCTCCGCCTGGAAATGCCCGCTCTTGCCGCCGACCTTCTCCAGCAGACGCACGCTTTCGATGGTCATGCCACGGTCTACGGCCTTACACATGTCGTAGATCGTCAGCGCTGCGACGCTTGCAGCGGTCAGAGCCTCCATCTCGACGCCGGTCTGCCCGGACAACTTGCAGCGCGCGACGATGCGCACGCTGTCGTCACCTTCGGCACTGAGCTCGACTTTCACACCCGTCAGCATCAACGGATGGCACAGCGGAATCAGATCACTGGTTTTCTTCGCTGCCTGAATCCCGGCAATGCGCGCCACGGCAAACACATCACCCTTGGGGTGGCCGCCGCTGACGATCATCTGCAGGGTTTCGGGGAGCATGCGCACCAGCGCCTGAGCGGTCGCTTCGCGGAACGTCACGGCTTTTTCGGTGACGTCGACCATGTTGGCGCGACCTTGGGAATCGAGATGAGTCAGCACGGGGTTACTCCTGATCAGGAGAATCGATTGTAAACCCGTGGGTCAATTTTCCGCACCTTAGATTGCATGAACACCACAGAACCAATGTGGGAGCGGGCTTGCTCGCGAAGGCGGAGTGTCATTCAACACTTATAGTGACTGATACACCGCTTTCGCGAGCAAGCCCGCTCCCACATTTGATTTGGGTTGGGCATGAAAAACCGGGCGGCTTTTGAAGGCCGCCCGGTCTGGGTGAACGGTTACAGATGCGTTTCGGCGTATTCGGCCAGGATCGAGCGTGGTACCCCTTGCAGGGTGATGTGCACCCCGTTCGGGAAGTCCTTGAAGCGTTCTGTGAGGTAGGTCAGCCCGGAACTGGTCGCGGACAGGTATGGGGTGTCGATCTGTGCCAGGTTGCCCAGGCACACCACTTTGGAACCGGCGCCGGCACGGGTGATGATGGTTTTCATCTGGTGCGGGGTGAGGTTCTGGCATTCGTCGATCAGGATCAGGCTCTGCTGGAAGCTGCGGCCCCGGATGTAGTTGAGGGATTTGAACTGCAACGGCACTTTGCTGAGGATGTAGTCGACGCTGCCATGGGTGCTTTCGTCATCCATGTGCAAGGCTTCGAGGTTGTCGGTGATGGCGCCCAGCCATGGCTCCATTTTTTCCGCTTCGGTGCCGGGCAGGAAACCGATTTCCTGGTCCAGGCCCTGCACACTGCGGGTGGCGATGATGCGCCGGTAGCGCTTGCTGACCATGGTCTGCTCGATAGCGGCGGCCAGGGCCAGGATGGTTTTACCCGAGCCGGCGGCACCGGACAGGTTGACCAAATGGATGTCCGGATCAAGCAAGGCGTACAGCGCCAGGCTCTGGTAGATGTCACGCGGTTTCAGGCCCCAGGCTTCCTGGTGCAACAGGGGCTCCTGATGCAGGTCGAGAATCAGTAATTTGTCTTCTGCGATTTCCTTGATCCAGCCGACAAAACCCTGTTCGTCGATGATGAACTCGTTGATGTGCACTGCCGGCAGGTTGTCGATCAATTGTACCTGGTGCCAGGTGCGGCCATGATCCTGGCGGGTTTCGACCTTGCTCACGCGGTCCCAGAAAGAGCCGGTCATGTTGTGGTAGCCGTTGGGCAACAGCGACACGTCGTCGACCAGTTGGTCGGTGCTGTAGTCCTCAGCCTCAATCCCGCAGGCCCGGGCCTTGAGACGCATGTTGATGTCTTTGGTGACCAGCACCACCGGTTTCTTCGGATCGCGCGCGTGCAGGTCGATCAACTGGTTGATGATTTTGTTGTCGTTCAGGTGCTCGGGCAGAATCAGGTTCGGCTCGGCATGCTTGCTCATCAGAATTGACAGCAAACCCTTCGGCCCGCTCTTGCCGCGCTGGATCGGCACGCCCTGCTCGACGTCCTCGGGTGAGGCATCGCCCAGGGTCTTGTCGATCAATCGGATGGCCTGGCGGCATTCGGCGGCAACGCTGTGGTGCCCGCTCTTGAGCTTGTCCAGCTCTTCAAGCACTGTCATCGGGATGGCGACGTGGTGTTCTTCGAAGTTGAGCAGCGCGTTTGGATCGTGGATCAATACGTTGGTATCGAGCACATAAAGGATTGGCTGGTTGGAAGAAGAGCTACGTCCGTGATCATCCATACTCGGTCACCTTTGTGGGAGCCATTCGACGCAATACCCTGACGGTGCTGCGCCTCGAAGTGACTGCCGAATACACCTGCGGGGACTCAAGTGTTCTGCGTACAAGCGGGGTCTTGGAAGACGCCACCTGTGTTGCAGGTTTCGGCGGTCTGTCTTCGTAATACTCCAAAACCCATGACAGAAAAAAGTACTTTGACGCTTTTTTGAAGTTTATTTTTCAGAATGACCAATAACACTTGGCGGACCGCCACCACCCGTTTACAGTCGGAAGTCAACCTGCAACGAATCCCCTCCAAAATTCACCCCAAGCCCAATGTTTCCGGGCTTTTGGCGTTTTCAGCGAAAACCGTCCTGACAGTCTTCCCAGCCGATCCCCATGGGTGCCGTTTGCGTGAGCAGCCAGGGTAGCGCCGCTTTCACCGCATCCTGCTTCACATTGAAATTGATCACGCCGTGGCGCCACAGCAGCATCAGGGTCAGCACCCGTTGCGCACTCTGGTTGCCCTTGAGCTTGCCGGCTCCGTCCTGGGCGTCGATGTCCCATAGCGCCACTTCCACACCCTGGGACTTGAAGAAAGGTTCGGCATCGGAGCGGCGTTGCCCATCGGGCGGGCGAAACAGCGGCACGAAGTTCTCCGGCAATTTGCTTTTCACCAGTTCGACACTGCGTCGCACCGAATCCTGCCAGTCCTGCCAGTGGCTGTGGGAGCGATACTCCCAGCCCTGTACGCCAACGCACTGGGTCGAGTAAACCGATTGCAGGCTGCTTACAGAGTACTCGGTCAGTCGGCTCTGGATATCCTTGCCGAGGACAAAGAAGGTGCCGCTCAGGTTCGACTTGCGCAGGTAGTCGGTGGCCCATTCGGTGTTGTCCGGTCTGACGTTGGCGGCACTGTCGAAGGTCAGCAGAAACAGCCGGTCATGCATCTGTTCGCCGTTTCGCTCATAGTCGCCAAAATGATCGACTTCGCTGCTGGTTTGCGGGAACAGCGCAGCCTTGCGCAACTGTTCGTCCAGGTACTGGCTATGGAACAGCCGACTCGGTTCGGCCCATTTCATGTAATAGCTGTCATTGCCGACCTGAAACTTGCCGGCCTGCTCGCGCAAGGTGGCAATGTCCTCGACCAGAAAACAGAAGGACGCGTCCTGGTCGCAACTCTGCTGGGCGAAGTTATAGTTGCTCAGCAGGCGTTGCCACATGCGCTGACGCACGCGATTGACCGACTCCATGTTGACCGTGCGCAGGCCCAGGCGCTGGGCCAGGGCGGGCTCGTCAAGGGATTCACTGGCCAGCAGACCACGGGCGAACATGAGGATTTCGGCGCGTGAAGCGACGTCGAACAGCGTCGGGTTGCTGATTTGTTCAGGCCAGCTGCTGCGATCAAGGGTCGCCACATCACCCGGTGACGCCATGGCCCCGAAGCTCAGGAGCCAGGCTGAGAATACAAAAGCGATACGCAATGGGATGTCTCCATAACAAAACCCGCGCGGCACTATAGCTGATCCGCTACCAACTCCCGCAGCAACACCGAACCACTGTGGAAGCGGGCTTGCTCGCGAAAGCGGTGTATCAGTCGACGTTTTTGTTGAAAGTCATAGCGCTTTCGCGAGCAAGCCCGCTCCCACGGGTTTGTGGTGAACCGGTCATCACCTATGGACTTGATAGCTGGAGTCGTCACCGACAACCCCCTAGAATCGCCGCCACGATTAAAGGAGACGACTTCATGCTGATGGTGATTTCCCCCGCCAAAACCCTCGACTACGAAACACCGCCGGCGACCCAGCGCTTCACGCAGCCGCAATACCTCGACCATTCCCAGGAGCTGATCGAACAATTGCGCGAGCTGACCCCGGCGCAGATCAGCGAGCTGATGCACGTCTCCGACAAGATCGGCGGGCTCAATGCCGCGCGCTTCGGCAGCTGGACCCCAGCCTTCACCCCGGAAAACGCCAAACAGGCACTGCTGGCCTTCAAGGGCGATGTGTACACCGGCATGAATGCGCAAACCCTCAGCGAAGCCGATTTCGACTACGCCCAAAAACACCTGCGCATGCTCTCGGGCCTCTACGGCCTGCTGCGTCCGCTGGACCTGATGCAACCCTATCGCCTGGAAATGGGCACCAAGCTGGCCAATGCCCGGGGCAAGGATCTGTATGCTTTCTGGGGCACGCGGATCAGTGAATGGCTGAACGAAGCCTTGGCCGACCAGGGTGATGACGTACTGCTCAACCTGGCTTCCAACGAGTACTTCTCAGCGGTCAAACGCAGCGCCCTGAACGCACGCATCATCAATACCGAGTTCAAGGACCTGAAAAACGGCCAGTACAAAATCATCAGCTTCTACGCGAAAAAAGCCCGCGGCCTGATGAGTCGCTTCGTCATTGAAGAGCGCATCAACGACCCGGCCGCACTGACGCAGTTCGATGTGCAAGGCTATCGCTACAGCGCCGAACAGTCCAAACCGGACAATCTGGTGTTTTTGCGCGACCACGCACCGCAGTGATGCAAAGCATCGGCGCATGGGAATGAACCCTCATGCGCCACCCATTGATCGTCCGACAATCCCCCGCCTGATCGCCATTCTATTGGCGTCAAAAAATCATCACCGATTTTCCTTAAATTAGTTTCACTCGACTTCAATCATTTTTTTCCGTAGTGGCACTGACATTTTTTAACAGTAGTGGCAAAAAACTATCCGCCGCAATTCTCCGCCTATATATAAAGGGCCAAACGCCCAGTGCTATCAATTTGAGAGCAGTGCCATCTTCATCAATATTTCAAGAAATTTCAGATTCACCGATGGATGGGCTGGAACTTCGTCCTGATGCGCAGTTCATACCACCGGTAACGATTATCGCCGAGGCTGTACGAGATAACTTACGAAGAGAAGTGATTGAGCCAGCAAAGTTGCGGCGCAAACTAACGCTGACTAATCCCTGATGTGGTCAACACAGGAAAGACTGGAGATATGCATTAATGCCTATCCCCTAAAAGGCCAAGGCCGCGCCCCTATAACGTGCTCGCCTGAGCACCCAACCGCTTGATTCACGGGCTTTCGGCCTGACATCGAGCGTGCAGTACCTTTGCGCCTGGAACTTCTTCCAAGAAGTCTGGCTGCATAACAGGGCAAATCATAATAACAAGGCCTGGTTACGCACATCTTGAGTGCATCGATTTAGACACTCGGAACTTTGTATGCCTGCACACGGCATTGCGACGCCTGCAAGTCGCACTTGCGAGTGCACTATTACCGCTGAACACCATTAACTCCGGCCATTTAATGGCCTGATAAAGACAGGCTTGATAATAGAGAGGTAAATGCGATGCGCATCAGCATATTTGGTTTGGGTTACGTTGGCGCGGTATGTGCCGGCTGCCTGTCTGCACGGGGCCATGACGTCGTTGGCGTCGATGTTGCCAAAGACAAGATCGACATGATCAATGCCGGTAAATCGCCGATTGTTGAACCCGGCCTGGGCGAACTTCTGGCGCAAGGTATCCAGAACGGTCGTCTGCGCGGCACCACCAACTTCGCCGAGGCGATTCGCGACACCGACCTGTCGATGATCTGCGTCGGTACGCCGAGCAAGAAGAACGGCGACCTGGAACTGAACTACATCGAGGCCGTGTGCCGCGAAATCGGTTTTGTCCTGCGTGACAAGACCACCCGCCACACCATCGTGGTTCGCAGCACCGTGCTGCCGGGCACTGTGGCCAACGTGGTGATCCCGATTCTCGAAGACTGCTCCGGGAAGAAGGCCGGTGTTGATTTCGGTGTTGCCGTGAACCCTGAGTTCCTGCGCGAAAGCACTGCCATCGCCGACTACGACCAGCCGCCAATGACCGTCATCGGCGAGTTCGACAAGGCGTCGGGCGACGTCCTGCAATCGCTGTACGAAGAACTCGACGCGCCGATCATCCGCAAGGACATCGCCGTTGCCGAGATGATCAAGTACACCTGCAACGTCTGGCACGCCACCAAGGTGACCTTCGCCAACGAGATCGGCAACATCGCCAAGGCGGTCGGCGTCGACGGTCGCGAAGTGATGGACGTGGTCTGCCAGGACAAGACCCTCAACCTGTCCCAGTACTACATGCGCCCGGGTTTCGCGTTCGGCGGCTCGTGCCTGCCAAAAGACGTGCGCGCCCTGACCTACCGCGCCGGTTCCCTGGATGTCGAAGCGCCGCTGCTCAACTCGCTGATGCGCAGTAATGAGTCCCAGGTGCAGAACGCCTTCGACATCGTTGAAAGCCACGACAAACGCAAAGTTGCCTTGCTGGGCCTGAGCTTCAAGGCCGGCACAGACGACCTGCGCGAAAGCCCGCTGGTTGACCTGGCGGAACTGCTGATCGGCAAGGGCTACGACCTGAGCATCTACGACAGCAACGTCGAATACGCCCGTGTCCACGGCGCGAACAAGGACTACATCGAGTCGAAGATTCCCCATGTCTCGTCCTTGCTCAACGCCGACTTTGACGCCGTGATCAACAACTCCGACGTGATCATCCTCGGTAACCGTGACGAGAAATTCCGCGCCTTGGTGAAGGACGTACCGCACGGCAAGCAGGTGATCGACCTGGTCGGCTTCATGTCCAAGGCCACCAGCGTCAGCGGTCGCACCGAAGGCATTTGCTGGTAACCGGCGGGTTGTAAGCGCTTCGCGCTGATCGCCGGCAAGCCGTAGCGGGCGCCGGCTCCTACAGGATCACCGCAAACCTGCAGGAGCTGGCTTGCCAGCGATGGCCTACCTGAGATCGCCATCGCCGGCAAGCCGGTCCCTGCTGGGGGCGCGAGACTTGCAACTGACTTTAGGATTCCGATTATGCACAGGCTAAAACACGGCCTACTCCAGGCCGCCGGTTGGCTGTTTTATTTGAGTTTACTGATGGGCATCGCCATGGCGTTGCCTGTGTCCACGTTCGACTCCGAGTCGAAGGACTTTATTTTCCTGATTGGTATCGTCGGCATCTGGCGCTACTCGATGGGTGCCACGCACTTCCTGCGCGGCATGCTGTTCCTCTACGTGGTCTACCCGCACCTGCGACGCAAAGTGCGCAAGCTGGGCAAAGCGGCTGACCCATCCCATGTGTTTTTGATGGTCACCAGTTTCCGCATCGACGCCCTGACCACCGCACAGGTCTACTGCTCGGTGATCCGCGAAGCCATCGACTGCGGCCTGCCGACCACCGTGGTTTGCTCGATCGTGGAAATGTCCGATGAACTGCTGGTCAAGAGCCTGTGGAAGCGGATGAACCCGCCACCGCACGTAAAGCTCGACTTCGTGCGCATCCCCGGCACCGGCAAGCGCGACGGCCTGGCCTTCGGTTTCCGCGCCATCTCCCGTCACCTGCCGGATGACCGCGCCGTGGTCGCCGTGATCGATGGCGACACCGTGCTCGGCGAAGGCGTGGTGCGCAAGACCGTGCCGTGGTTCCAGCTGTTCGGCAACGTCGGCGGCCTGACCACCAACGAATTCTGCGAAGTGCGTGGCGGCTACATCATGAGCGAATGGCACAAGCTGCGTTTTGCCCAGCGTCACATCAACATGTGCTCGATGGCCCTGTCCAAGCGCGTGCTGACCATGACCGGACGCATGTCGGTGTTCCGTGCCACCGTGGTGACCAACCCGGAATTCATCGCCGACGTGGAAAGCGACTCGCTGCAACACTGGCGCCTGGGTCGTTTCAAGTTCCTGACCGGCGACGACAAGTCGAGCTGGTTCAGCCTCATGCGCCTGGGCTACGACACCTTCTACGTGCCTGACGCTGCGATCAACACCGTCGAACATCCGCCGGAAAAGAGCTTCATCAAGGCCAGCCGCAAGCTGATGTTCCGCTGGTACGGCAACAACCTGCGGCAGAACTCCCGGGCCCTCGGCCTTGGGGTCAAACGCCTCGGTGCGTTCACCTCGGTGGTGCTGTTCGATCAGCGCGTGTCGATGTGGACCTCCCTGCTGGGCCTGACCGTGGCACTGATCGCCAGCTTCAAGTACGGCACCGCGTTCATCCTCGTGTACCTGCTGTGGATCGGCATCACTCGCCTGATCCTGACCCTGTTGCTGTCCTGCTCCGGTCACCGGATCGGCCCGGCCTACCCGGCGATTCTCTATTACAACCAGATCGTCGGCGCGCTGGTGAAGATCTACGTGTTCTTCCGCCTCGACCAACAGTCCTGGACCCGCCAGCCCACTGCCCTGACCCGTGATCTCGCCAGCTTTCAACGTTGGTTCAACACCTGGTCGTCTCGGACCATGACCTTCTCCGCCGGCAGCATTTTTGTCGCCGTGCTGCTGATGATGGTCTGACCGCCCCCTTTTTGAATTAACCAGGAAATCGCCCTTATGAATACCGCCGTCAACGCCAACGTAGTGCATGAATCCGAAGCCCAGCGCCAGCACGCCCGCGTGAAAATCCCGGCCAAGCTGCGTTTCTTCGGCCCTGACCGGACTCCGGTCGAAGCCCGGGTGATCGACCTGTCCGCCGGTGGCCTGGCGTTCAATGCCGGTCAGTTGCCACTGAAGATCGGCGACAAGTACAAGGCCCGTCTGCAATTCGTCATCGACAACCTCGGCCTGGCCATGGACGTGGAGTTGCAGGTGCGCTCCTACGATCGCGAGACCGGTCGTACCGGATGCCAGTTCCAGAACCTGGAACCGCAAGACATCTCGACCCTGCGCCACCTGATCACTTCGCACCTGGCCGGCGACATCGTCACCATCGGCGAAGTGCTGGCGACCCTGCAGCGCGACAACTTCACCAAGGCGCGCAAGATCAAGGACGGCGGCCACGGCATGACCGCCTTCGGACGCATGAAAGCCGTGACGTTCAGCCTGGGGATTTTCGTGGTGGGCCTGGCCGCGTTCGGCTTCATCTTCAAGTCGGTATACGGCATGTACTTCGTCAGCCACGCCCAGGCTGGTCTGGTCAGCGTGCCGGGCGTGAACATCACCATGCCGCGCGACGGCACCGTGCAGAGCCTGGTGAAAGCCGACGGCGTGGCCGCCAAGGGCGCACCGCTGGCGACCTTCAGCACCAGCATGCTCGACGTGCTCAAGGGTCATCTGGAAGACGATCAACTGGCCCCTGCCAAGGTTGAAGAACTGTTCGGCAAGCAAATGACCGGCACCTTGACCTCGCCGTGCGACTGCACCGTGGCCCAGCAAATGGTCGCCGACGGTCAGTACGCCAGCAAGGGTGACGTGATCTTCCAATTGGTGCCACGCAACAGCGAAGCCAATGTCGAAGCACGCTTCTCCTACCGCCAGTTCGGTGACGTGCGCCCGGGCACCGCCGTGCGTTTCCAGATCGCCGGCGAAGACCAGACCCGCACCGGCAAGATCGTCAGCAGCACCAGCCTGAAAAGCGCCGACCTGTCCTCCGACATCCGCGTCCTGATCCAGCCGGACGACGCCCTGGACAGCACCCTCGCCGGCCGCCCGGTGGAAGTGAGCAGCGACCGTGGCCCGAACCTGAACTGGCTGATCGACAAAGCCATGGCTGCTGGTCTGTAACCGGAGGAGATGCACGTGACGACGCCAGATCTTGTGAACACACCACATCCCCTGTGGGAGCGGGCTTGCTCGCGAATGCGGTTCGACATTCAAAATCAATGCCGGCTGACACACAGCTTTCGCGAGCAAGCCCGCTCCCACATGGGTTCACTGTGTGCAGTTGCATTGGCAGTCAGCCTCGCCGGTTGCGCCGGCCTGCCCGACCAGCGCCTGGCCAATGAAGCCCTCAAGCGTGGCGATACCGCGCTGGCGGCGCAGAACTATCAGCAACTGGCAGACCTGGGCTACAGCGAAGCCCAGGTTGGTCTGGCCGACATCCAGGTCGACAGTCGCGACCCGGCGCAGATGAAACAGGCCGAGGCGACTTACCGCGCCGCCGCCAGCGTTTCACCGCGGGCCCAGGCGCGTCTGGGTCGTCTGCTGGTGGCCAAGCCCGGCTCCACCGAAGCCGAACAGCACGAAGCCGAGACCTTGTTGAAAAAAGCCTCGGCCGCTGGCGAAGGCAACACCCTGATCCCGTTGGCGATGCTGTACCTGCAATACCCGCACAGTTTCCCCAACGTGAATGCCCAGCAGCAGATCAGCCAATGGCGCGCTGAAGGCAAGCCGGAAGCGGGCCTGGCGCAGGTGCTGCTGTATCGCACCCAGGGCACTTACGACCAGCATTTGGATGACGTGGAAAAGATCTGCAAGGCTGCCCTCAACACCACCGACATCTGCTACGTCGAACTGGCCACGGTCTACCAGAAAAAAGCCCAGCCTGAACAACAGGCCGAGCTGATCAAGCAGATGCAGGCCGGTCACGCCCTCGGCAAAGTTTCCGCTCAGCGTGTGGATAGCGTCGCCCGCGTCCTCGCCGATTCGACCTTGGGTACGCCTGACGAAAAAACCGCAAAGTCGCTGCTCGAACCCATCGCTCCTGGCTACCCTGCATCCTGGGTCACCCTCGCACAACTGCTCTACGACTTCCCTGAACTGGGCGATGTCGACCAGATGATGAAGTACCTCGACAACGGCCGCGCCGCCGATCAGCCGCGCGCGGAGCTGTTGCTGGGCAAGCTCTACTACGAAGGCAAAATGGTCCCGGCCGATGCCAAGGTCGCCGAAGAACACTTCCAGAAAGCCGTCGGCCGCGAAGTCGCCGCCGATTATTACCTCGGCCAGATCTACCGCCGTGGCTACCTGGGCAAAGTCTATCCGCAGAAGGCACTGGATCACCTGCTGACCGCTGCGCGCAACGGCCAGAACAGCGCCGACTTCGCCATCGCCCAACTGTTTTCCCAAGGCAAAGGCACCAAGCCTGACCCACTCAATGCGTACGTCTTCAGCCAATTGGCCAAGGCGCAGAACACCCCGCAAGCCACCGAGCTTGCACAAACACTCGAAGCCCAACTGCCGCCTGCGCAGCTCGCCGAGGCCCAACGCCTGTTGAAACAAGAACAGAGCGTTCGTGGTGCCTTGAGCCAGAACACGCTGCAACTGCACGCCCTGCAAGAAGAAGACGGCGAGGAATCCCTATGAAATTGAATCCATTCATGAAGGCCGGTATCGGCCTCACCTTCGCGCTGATCTGGTCTTGCCCGACACTCGCTGCGATGACGGAAGAAACCAAGAATTTCGGCCTGGACGTGAAGATCACCGGCCAGTCCGAAGACGACCGTGACCTGGGCACCCAGCGCGGTGGCGACGTCAACGGCGTCGGCCTCGACCTGCGTCCGTGGGTGTATGGCGAAAGCGGCGCGTGGAGCGCCTTCGCCATGGGTCAGGCGGTGACGTCTACCGACATCATCGAGACCGATACCCTGCAGCAATCCGATGGCGCCGAGACCACTGACAACGGTGATCGCGAGACCAAGAAAAACTATCTGGCCATGCGCGAATTCTGGGTCGGCTACAGCGGCTTCACGCCCTACCCTGGCGAGATCCTCAAATTCGGTCGCCAGCGTCTGCACAATGACGACGGCCAATGGCGCGACACCAACATCGAAGCGCTCAACTGGACCTTCGACACCACCCTGCTGCGTGCCAACGCCGGTATCGCCGAACGTTTCAGCGAGTACCGCACCGACCTGAAAGAGCTGGCACCCGAAGACAAGGATCGCCTGCACGTCTACGCCGATGCCGAGTACCAGTGGACACCGGGTCACTGGGCGGGCATTCGCGGTCATCACACCCACGATGACGGCAAACTCGACTATGCCGAACCCGGCGTTCCCGCCGATTCGCTGGACAAAAAACAGAACGGTGACATCAGCTGGCTGGGCCTGCAGGCCAACAGCGATGCCTACAACTGGCGCAACACCAACACCGTCAACTACTGGGGCAGCATCACCGGCATGAGCGGTGATCGCGATACGGTCAACCCGCTGAACGCCGATGGCACGGCTCCCGCGCAAGCCAAGCGCAGCGGCGATGTCGATGGCTGGGCCACCGATATCGGCGTGCGCCTGCGCCTCGATCCGCAATGGCAAGTCGGTGCCGCGTATGCCCGCGCCAGCGAGGATTACGAGCAAAATGGCCTGGAAAGCAACCGTTCGAACTACACCGGTACCCGCTCGCGGGTGCACCGTTTCGGCGAAGCCTTCCGTGGCGAAATGAGCAACATGCAGAGCGCCACGCTGTTCGGTTCGTGGATGCTCAACGACGAATACGATGCCAGCCTGATCTATCACAAATTCTGGCGCGTCGACGGCAACAAGCCAGTCGGCAGCAATGGCATCGACGCCGTGCAGAACAACACCGACGACGTCACTGGCGCCGTACTGTCCAGCACCTCCCTGCCGCTGGCCGATGGCGAAAAAGACCTCGGTCAGGAAATGGACCTGGTGGTGACCAAGTACTTCAAGCAAGGCCTGTTGCCAGCGTCGCTGAGCCAGTCGATCGATGAGCCAGCGGCCCTGGTGCGCTTGCGCGGCGGCGTGTTCAAGCCCGGCGATGCCTACGGCAAGGATGTCGACTCGTACATGCACCGCGCGTTCATCGACGTGATCTGGCGCTTCTGATGCACATTGCGAAGGGAGTCCCCCAGATGAATCATCAAGCCAGAAAAGGCTCGATCAGCCTGTTGGCCGGCGCGATGCTGCTGGCCAGCGCGACTGCCTTCGCCAATGTGGAGCCGGCAGCTCCTCAACCAGGCAAGCAGGCGACCGTGGCCAAGGAGCTGCAACAGGCCAAGACCTACACCGTCAGCAGCGCACCTATCGCACCGCTGGAACTGGCCACGCCAAAACTGCCGGATGTGTCCGGCTACACCGCCGAAGCTGTCGCAGCAAAAGTGGTGCGCAGCAAGGCCGGCAAGATCAGCGTGCGCCGCATGATGCAGGAAGACGCCCTGAAGGACTTCATCGGCGGCGACAACAAGATGGCCGAGTGGGTGGTGCGCCAGCACGGCATTCCGCAGGCGATCTTCATCGACGACGGCTACATGAACCTCAAGGACTTGGCGAAGAAGCTGCCCAAGCAGTACTTCAGCGAAACTTCGCCGGGGGTGTTCCTGGCCAAGTTGCCGATCGTGGTCGGCCAACACGGCATACTCGAAATCGACCAGCAGACCCAGGAGTTGCGCCTGTCCCAGGAGGCCGGTTCGTTCCTGGTCAACGACGGCCAGTTGTTCGTGCGCGATACCAAAATCACTGGCTGGAGCGAGAAGGCAAACGGCCCGGCGGCCTTCAAGTCGGCCAAGGAATTCCGTCCTTTCCTGCTGTCCTGGGGCGGTACCGAGACCTACATCGCCAACAGCAAGATCGCCAGTTTCGGTTACGCCAACAGTAAGTCCTATGGCGTGAGTATTTCCCAATACACACCGAACATGGCCAAGGTACTCAAGCGTCCCGAGCCGACCGGCTGGATCGTCGGTTCCGAGTTCTCGGACATGTGGTACGGCTTCTACTGCTATGAAACCCGCGACTTCGTAGTCAAGGGCAACACCTACAAAGACAACATCGTCTACGGCATCGACCCACACGACCGTTCCCACGGTCTGATCATTGCCGACAACACGGTGTTTGGTACCAAGAAGAAGCACGGGATCATTATTTCCCGTGAGGTCAACGACAGCTTCATCTTCAACAACCGCAGCTACGACAACAAGTTGTCGGGCCTGGTGATCGACCGTAACAGCGTCAACAACCTGATCGCTCACAACGAGATCTACCAGAACCACACCGACGGCATCACCCTCTACGAGAGTGCCGACAACCTGCTGTGGGGCAACAAGGTCGTCAGCAACCGCCGCCACGGCATCCGCATTCGTAACAGCGTGAACATTCGTCTGTACGAAAACGTCGCCATGGCCAACGGCCTGACCGGGGTCTACGGCCACATCAAGGACCTGAGCAACACCGACCGTGACATCAAGCTCGACCCGTTTGACGCCCAGGTGTCGCTGATCGTGGTCGGCGGTGAACTGGCAGCCAATGGCAGCGGCCCGCTGTCCATCGACTCGCCGTTGAGCGTCGAGCTGTATCGCGTGTCCATGCTCGCCCCGACCAAATCCAGCGGCATCAGCTTCTCGGGAATTCTCGGTGAGCGCCAGGATGAAATTCTCGACCTGCTGGTGCGCCAGCAGAAAGCCGTGCTGATCGACCCTGTCGAACGCCAGACCGAAATGCAGGACTGAGGATAATTTTATGCACCCACACCTGATCAAATTACTCAGCCTGTCGGCCCTGACCGCCGGCATTCTCGCGGCCAGCGGCGGCGCGCGCGCCGATGATATCCAGGCACCGAAGTTCAGCGCCGAACCCTGCTGCAGTCTGTGCCCGGCGGCCCACGACGCGAAGAACTACACCACGCGTTATCAGCAGAACTTCACCACACTGGTGCAGGCCCAGGGTGACTGGTTGTTCCGTACGCAAGAAGACTTGCGCACCGAATTCGACACCACCCCCGCCGGCTACAAGCGCATGAAGCAACTGCACGATGCGTTCAAGAGCAAAGGCGTGGAACTGGTGGTCGTTTACCAGCCGACCCGTGGCCTGGTGAACCGCAACAAGTTGAACCCGGCGGAGAAAGCCAGCTTCGATTTCGACAAGGCACTGAAGAACTACAAGACCATGCTCGGCCGTTTTGCGCAGATGGGTTACGTGGTGCCGGACCTGTCGCCGCTGACCAACGAGTCGCTGCCCGACACCCTGCCCGCCCACGATTTCTACTTCCGTGGCGATCAGCACTGGACGCCGTACGGCGCCCAGCGCACAGCGAAAATCGTCGCTGAGAAGGTCAAGCAGATCCCGGCTTTCGCCGACATTCCCAAGCGTGAATTCGAGACCCACAAGTCGGGTCGCATGGGCAAGACCGGAACATTGCACAACATGGCCGGTCAACTCTGTGGCACCAGCTACGCGATCCAGTACATGGATCAATTCACCACCGAGCCCAAAGGCGAAGCGGGCGATGGCGACCTGTTCGGCGATTCCGGCAACCCGGAAATTACCCTGGTCGGCACCAGCCACAGCGGCAAGAACTACAACTTCGCCGGTTTCCTCGAAGAGGCCATCGGCGCCGACATCCTCAACGTGGCATTCCCTGGCGGTGGCCTGGAAGGTTCGATGCTGCAGTACCTGGGCAGCGAAGAGTTCCAGAAAAACCCGCCGAAGATTCTCATCTGGGAATTCTCGCCCCTGTATCGCCTCGACCAGGAAACCATCTACCGCCAGATGATGGCGCTGCTGGACAACGGTTGCGAAGGCAAGGATGCGCAGATGTCCGGCAGCACCACCCTGAAGCCGGGCAAGAATGAACTGATGGTCAACAGCAAAAACCTGAACCTGCAAAACGGCAACCACCAGGTCGACATCCGCTTCGCCGACACCTCGGTGAAAACCCTGCAAGCCACCCTCTGGTACATGAACGGACGCCACGAGGACATCAAGATCGACAAACCGGAAACCTCCGACACCGACGGGCGTTTCGCCTTCGAGTTGCGCACGGATGAAGACTGGGCCTCGCAGAACCTGCTGGCCGTCGAAATCCAGGGGCCTGAAAACGCCACCACGCCACAGAAAGTCGAAGCGAAAATCTGCAAACGCAACGTATTCCCGGGCGCGGAGCAACGTACCGCTTCGGCCGGGCAATGAGGTCTGCCATGCGAAATCCGAAACTTGCAAATCTGTTGGCTCCGACGTTACTGAGCCTGGCGATGTTTGCCGGCGCTACGCAAGCTGCTGCGCCACTGCGTCCGCCACAGGGCTATTTTGCGCCGATCGAGAAAGTCAAAACCGGCGACAAGAGCGAAGGCTGCGATGCAGTGCCGACGCCGTACACCGGCTCGCTGCAGTTTCGCAGCAAGTACGAAGGCTCGGACAAGGCCCGTTCGACCCTGAACGTGCAGTCGGAAAAAGCTTTCCGCGACAGTACTGCGGACATCACCAAAATGGAGCGCGGCACCAGCAAGCGGGTGATGCAGTTCATGCGTGACGGTCGCCCGGAACAACTGGAGTGCACCCTGACCTGGTTGACCGCTTGGGCCAAGGCGGATGCATTGATGTCCAAGGACTTCAACCATACCGGCAAGTCGATGCGCAAATGGGCGTTGGGCAGCATGGCGTCGTCCTACATCCGCCTGAAGTTTTCCGACTCCCATCCGCTGGCCAACCATCAGCAAGAGTCGCAGCTGATCGAAGCGTGGTTCAGCAAGATGGCCGATCAGGTGGTCAGCGACTGGGACAATCTGCCGCTGGAAAAAACCAACAACCACTCGTACTGGGCCGCCTGGTCGGTGATGGCAACTTCCGTCGCCACCAACCGCCGCGACCTGTTTGACTGGGCCGTGAAGGAATACAAGGTCGGCGCCAATCAGGTCGACGCCGACGGCTACCTGCCGAACGAACTCAAGCGTCAGCAACGGGCACTGGCCTACCACAACTACGCCCTGCCGCCGCTGGCGATGATCGCCAGTTTCGCTCAGGTCAACGGTGTGGATCTGCGTCAGGAAAACAACGGTGCGTTGAAACGCCTGGGTGATCGCGTGCTCGCCGGGGTGAAAGACCCGGATGAGTTCGAGGAGAAGAACGGCAAGGAACAGGACATGACTGACCTTAAGGTCGACTCGAAATTTGCCTGGCTGGAACCGTTCTGCACCCTCTACACCTGTGCGCCGGATGTGCTGGAGAAGAAGCATGACATGCAACCGTTCAAGACCTTCCGCCTCGGCGGGGATCTGACCAGGGTCTACGACCCGGCGAATGAAAAGGGTAAGGGCTCGTGAAAGGCGAAAGGCAAAAGCCCCTCACCCTAACCCTCCCGAAACGTCGGACCGCCCACAGGGAGAGGGGACTGACCGAGGGGGATGTGCAAGCTCCGCCGACCTGAAAGATCGAGGCGATCTCAGGTTCTGAAAACGACCGGGATCAGACGCCTACTTGAGGAGAGGCTACCCGCTTTCGATGGGGCAATTTACCGCGACACGAAATACCGAGCCGGTCTCAATTTTTGCAGCAACCGGGATCAGGCTCCCTCTCCCTCCGGGAGAGGGCGGGGGGTGAGGGTAAGGTCTGAAGGCCACCCACAACCTTCAAGGAAACACCGTTTCACCCCTCCACTATCACGGGGGGGTTGGGGGGGCTTTGGCCCTTGACTGTTGGTTAAACATGGAGAGATCGGGATGGTATTTTCATCCAACGTGTTCCTGTTTCTGTTCTTGCCGATCTTTCTCGGCTTGTACTACTTGAGCGGGCAACGCTATCGCAATTTACTGCTGCTGATTGCCAGCTACGTGTTCTACGCCTGGTGGCGCGTAGACTTCCTCGCACTGTTCGCGGCGGTCACGCTGTGGAACTACTGGATCGGCCTGAAAGTCGGCGCCGCCGGGGTCAGGACCAAACCGGCGCAGCGCTGGCTGCTGCTCGGCGTGGCCGTCGACCTGTGCATTCTCGGCTACTTCAAGTACGCCAACTTCGGCGTCGACAGCATCAACGCCATGATGACCTCGGTGGGCCTGGAGCCCTTCATCCTGACCCACGTGCTGTTGCCGATCGGTATCTCGTTCTACATCTTCGAGTCGATCAGCTACATCATCGATGTCTACCGTGGCGACACCCCCGCGACCCGCAACCTGATCGACTTCGCGGCCTTCGTGGCGATCTTCCCACACCTGATCGCCGGTCCCGTGCTGCGTTTCCGCGACCTCGCCGACCAGTTCAACAACCGCACCCACACCCTGGACAAATTCTCCGAGGGCTGCACGCGGTTCATGCAGGGTTTCATCAAGAAAGTCTTCATCGCCGACACCCTCGCGGTGGTGGCCGACCACTGCTTCGCCCTGCAAAACCCGACCACGGGTGATGCCTGGCTCGGCGCCCTCGCCTACACCGCGCAGTTGTATTTCGACTTCTCCGGATACAGCGACATGGCCATCGGCCTGGGCCTGATGATGGGTTTCCGCTTCATGGAAAACTTCAAGCAGCCGTACATCAGCCAGTCGATCACCGAGTTCTGGCGCCGCTGGCACATCAGCCTGTCGACCTGGTTGCGTGACTATCTGTACATCACGTTGGGCGGCAACCGCAAAGGCACGCTGATGACCTATCGCAACCTGTTCCTGACCATGCTGCTCGGTGGTCTGTGGCACGGCGCGAACATCACCTACATCGTCTGGGGTGCATGGCACGGCATGTGGCTGGCGATTGAAAAGGCCCTGGGCCTGAACACTTCGCCGCGCAGCATCAACCCGATCCGTTGGGCACTGACCTTCCTGCTGGTGGTGATGGGCTGGGTGATCTTCCGCGCGGAAAACCTGCACGTTGCCGGCCGCATGTACGGCGCAATGTTCAGCTTTGGTGACTGGTCACTGTCGGAACTCAACCAGGCCAGCCTCACCGGCCTGCAGATCGCAACATTGGTTGTGGCCTACGTGACCCTGGCGTTCTTCGGTCTGCGCGACTTCTACAGCAACCAGCCACCGGTGAAGACCAAAACCGCCGTGAACGTCGACAGCGACGGCCCGGCCGCCACCGAACCTGGCCTGATCAAGGCAGCACCTGGGGATAACCCGGCGAGCATCCACCAGCCTGGCTACACCGTCGGCGTCGAAGCCCAGGTGCAACCAGCCTACTGGACCGCCGACTGGTCGCGCTACGTGATGCGTGCGCTGGTGCTGCTGCTGTTCATCGCCTCGATTCTCAAACTCTCGGCGCAAAGCTTCTCGCCGTTCCTCTACTTCCAGTTCTGAGGGATCTGACCATGACCCGCTCATTACGCATCTTCTACATCGCCCTGTTCCTGGTGACCCTGCTGGTCCTGGGCCTGTGGTCGGTTCGCAGCTTCTTCGGCTTCAGCACCAACGCCGACGCGACGGTGCTCAACGGTCGCTGGACCAAGGCCGTGGAGACGCACTACGACGAAGAGTTTCCGATCAAGCGCCTGGGCACCAATCTCTGGGCGGCGCTGGACTTCAAACTGTTCAACGAAGGTCGTCCGGGCGTAGTGCTCGGTCGCGACCAGTGGTTGTACAGCGATGAAGAATTCAACCCGATCGTCAACGAAGAGCTGAACCTGCAAGGCAACTACGCGCTGGTCGAAGGCGTGCGCCAGACCCTCAAGGCCAAAGGCGTGCAATTGGTGATGGCGGTGGTGCCGGCCAAGGTACGCCTGTACCCGGAACACCTCGGTGAGGTGAAACCGGCCAGCATCCACGCCAATCTGTACCAGGACTTCCATCAGCGCCTGGCGGCCGAGCGGATTCCGGCTCCGGACCTGCTGGGCCCATTGCAGGCCGCCAAGAAAAACGGCCAGCAAGTGTTCCTGCGCACCGACACCCACTGGACCCCGGAAGGCGCCGAAGTCGCCGCCAACCGCCTGGCCAGAGTCATCGCCGACCAGTACCCGCTGAGCGGCGAACCGCAAAACTTCGTCACCGAGCCGGCCGAGCAAGTCACCCACAAGGGCGACCTGCGTCTGTTCCTGCCGCTGGACCCGCTGTTCGAAAACCTGATGCCGGCGCAAGAGCCACTGCGCAAGCGCAACACCGTCGCCGCCGGCGACCCGCCTGCCGGTGACGACGCGCTGTTCGCCAACACCGAAGTGCCGGTGGCCCTGATCGGTACCAGCTACAGCGCCAACCCGAACTGGAACTTCGTCGGCGCGCTCAAGCAAGCGCTGCACAGCGACGTGGTCAGTTACGCCGAAGACGGCCACGGCCCGATTCTGCCGATGCTCAGCTACCTGAAAAGCGATGCCTTCAAGAACAGCCCGCCACAGGTGCTGATCTGGGAGTTTCCTGAACGATATCTGCCTGTGAACAACGAAATCGGCGACGCCGACCCGCAGTGGGTCGCAGAGCTTAAACAAGCCGGCGCGCGCCAGCAAAACGTCGCAATCAACACTAAATCCGAGACGCCCGACCGGGCGCAAAACTGAAAGAGAGGTACACCATGACTTTCACTACAACTCCTCGTCGTCTCGCAAAACGCATTGCTCTGGTCGCTGGCCTCAGCGTGCTGTCAGTCCAGGCTTTCGCCGCTGGTGACTCGGCGCTGTACGGCCCGACCGCACCGAAAGGCTCGACCTTCGTGCGCATCTACAACGCCAGCAACGCCGAAGTCAGCGCCACCGTCGGCAGCACCAACCTGAGCGACGTCGCGCCACTGTCCAGCAGCGACTTCAGCTTCATGCCGGGCGGCGACTACAGCGCCAAGGTCGGTAGCCAGAGCCTGCCGGTGAAACTGGCCGGCGACCACTATTACACCCTGGTCAACAACGCTAGCGGCGCACCGCAATTGATCGAAGAGCCGCCGTTCAAGAACAAGCAGAAGTCCCTGGTACGCGTGCAAAACCTGAGTGACAAGGCGCTGACCCTGAAAACCGCCGATGGCAAGACCGACGTGGTCCCGAACGTTGCGCCCAAGGGGCGCGGCGAACGTGAAATCAACCCGGTGAAAGTCAGCCTGGCGCTCTATGACGGCGCCACCAAAGTCGGCGACGTGAAACCCGTCGCCCTGGAACGTGGTGAAGCCGCCGTGCTGTACGTCACCGGCAACGGCAGCAGCCTGTCGCCGGTCTGGGTAAAACGCCCGGTATCGACGCGCTAACAAATTTCCCGGCTTGACCCCGATCCCCTTGTGGGAGCGGGCTTGCTCGCGAATACGGTTTCACATTCAACGACGATGTTGACTGACCCACCGCTTTCGCGAGCAAGCCCGCTCCCACCTGGACCGAGGTGTCAGTCCGGACACGAAACAAGAACAAGAGTGAAACGACACAGCGTTCGTAGCTCTAACCAATCGATTTTCAAGGAGTAAACAATATGATTCCGGTGATCTTGTCAGGTGGTAGTGGCTCACGTCTTTGGCCGCTTTCCCGTAAGCAATTCCCTAAACAGTTCCTCGCCCTGACCGGCGAACACACCCTGTTCCAGCAGACTCTGGAGCGCTTGGTGTTCGAAGGCATGGACACCCCGATCGTGGTCTGCAACAAGGACCACCGTTTCATCGTCAGCGAGCAGTTGGCCGCGCGCAAACTGGAAACCCAGCGCATCCTGATGGAACCGTTCGGTCGCAACACCGCGCCGGCCGTGGCCTTGACTGCGATGATGCTGGTCAGCGAAGGACGTGACGAGTTGATGCTGGTGCTGCCAGCCGACCACGTGCTGGAAGACCAGAAAGCCCTGCAGCGCGCCCTGGCACTGGCCACCGTCGCTGCGGAAAACGGTGAGATGGTGTTGTTCGGCGTACCGGCCACCAAACCGGAAACCGGCTACGGCTACATCAAGTCGACCAACGATTCGCTGCTGCCCGAAGGCGTCAGCCGCGTCTCGCACTTCGTCGAAAAGCCCGACGTGAAACGCGCTACCGAGTTCGTCCAGTCCGGCGGTTACTTCTGGAACAGCGGCATGTTCCTGTTCCGCGCCAGCCGCTTCCTCGAAGAGCTGAAAAAGCACGATCCGGACATCTACGACACCTGCCTGCTGACCCTGGAACGCAGCCCGCAGGACGCCGACAGCATCACCCTCGACGAAGCCACCTTCGCGTGCTGCCCGGACAACTCCATCGACTACTCGGTCATGGAAAAAACCCAACGCGCCTGCGTCGTACCGCTGACCGCGGGCTGGAGCGATGTCGGTTGCTGGTCGTCGCTGTGGGAGGTGAATGCCAAAGACGCCAACGGCAACGTCACCAAGGGCGACGTGGTGATCCAGGACAGCAAGAACTGCATGATCCATGGCAACGGCAAGCTGGTGTCGGTGATCGGCCTGGAAAACATCGTGGTCGTCGAAACCAAGGACGCCATGATGATCGCCCACAAGGACAAGGTCCAAGGCGTCAAACAGATGGTCAACACCCTCAATGAACGGGGCCGCAGCGAAACCCAGAACCACTGCGAAGTCTATCGTCCGTGGGGTTCGTATGACTCGGTGGACATGGGCGGGCGCTTCCAGGTCAAGCACATCTCGGTCAAGCCGGGCGCGTGCCTGTCCCTGCAGATGCACCACCATCGCGCCGAGCACTGGATCGTGGTCAGCGGCACGGCTGAAGTGACCTGCGATGAAAACGTGTTCCTGCTGACCGAGAACCAGTCGACTTACATCCCGATTGCTTCGGTGCACCGTTTGCGCAATCCGGGGAAGATCCCGCTGGAGATCATTGAAGTGCAGTCGGGCAGCTATCTGGGTGAGGACGATATCGAGCGGTTTGAAGATATCTACGGGCGCTCGACGCCAATCGAGCGTGGGGTTTCGGTGAAGACCATCGCGCAGTAACACCCGGCAAAACAAGAAGCCCTCGTTCAGCCCACTGCGTCCCCTATCCGCAGTGGGCTGGGCGGGGGCTTTTTCTTTCAGGTTTTTGTAATGCTCCGACCGGCCCCATCGCCAACCCCACCCACCCTTAGGTAGGATGACCTCCTCTACTCTCGAGGTTTGCGCGCCCATGTTCATCGGCATCCTGCTGGTCATCACCTGGCTGATTCTGTTGCTGCGCTACCCGGCCAAAGCCCTGCCCGTTTCCATGGCTGCCGCCGTGGGGCTGGGAATCGTCGCCACCTGGGTCATCTGGCTGGACCACCGCGAGCTCAAGCAATTGCAACGGCTGGAATTGCGCATCAGCTACGCCCCGCAGCTCTGTCCCGCTGACCGCCCGCTGCAATTGACCATGAATAATGGCAATGACGTACCGCTGACCGAATTGCGCTGGCGGGTCGCCGCTTATGCGCCGGGCGACACGGTCAACCTCGCCGACAATCAATACAGCGCGCCACGCTATCGTGGCCCTGGCGAGCTACTGCCTGGCGGTAATTGGGAGGACTGTCTGCCCATGCCGCCACTGCGGCCCGGTTATCGTCCGCAAACCCTGGAGTTTCGCGCCGAGCGTTTGCAAGGTAGTTTCTCCGACTGATCGCCTCTTCTTTTCGCTGCACAAGGACCGCGCCATGCCCGTTGCGTTGATTACCGGATGTTCCAGCGGCATCGGCCGCGCCCTGGCCGATGTGTTCAAGACTGCTGGCTATGAGGTCTGGGCCACTGCGCGCAGGACTGAAGATGTTGTAACACTGTCTGGCGCAGGATTTACCGCAGTGCAGCTGGACGTCAACGACGGCCCGGCACTTGAAGCATTGCGAGAACGAATCAACCAGCTACACGGTGGCCTTGATGTGCTGATCAACAACGCTGGCTACGGCGCCATGGGCCCATTGCTGGACGGCGGCGTGCAGGCCATGCAGCGTCAGTTCGAAACCAATGTGTTCGCGATCGTCGGCGTGACTCGCGCACTGTTCCCGGTGCTGCGCCGGGCCAAAGGGCTGGTGGTGAATATCGGCAGTGTGTCCGGCATTCTGGTCACGCCGTTCGCCGGTGCCTACTGCGCGTCGAAAGCCGCTGTGCATGCCTTGAGCGATGCCTTGCGCATGGAGCTGGCGCCGTTCGGTATCCGCGTGATGGAAGTCCAGCCCGGTGCCATCGCCTCCAGTTTTGCCAGCAATGCCGGACATGAAGCCGAGCAACTGATCAGCGAACAATCGCCCTGGTTCCCGTTGCGCGAAGGCATTCGTGCGCGGGCCCGGGCTTCGCAGGACAACCCGACTCCGGCCAGTGAGTTTGCGGCTGGCCTGTTAAAGGCGGTACAGCAGAGCAAGCCGCCTCGGCTGGTGCGCCTGGGCAATGGTAGCCGGGCGTTGCCGCTACTGGCCGCGCTGGTGCCCAAGGGCTTGCTGGAATCAGGATTGATGAAGCGGTTCGGCTTGCGCGGGCAGCTCTGAGACCGGGTCGACACCTTCGCGGGCAAGCCCGCTCCCACAGTGATTGATGTCGTACACAAGTTTTGTGTTCAACATCAATCACTGTGGGAGCCTGCTCGCGATGACACCAGAACAGACACCATCAGAATTCCAGGAAACAAAATGACCGACTACACCCAATACTTCGACGAAGTGATCCAGGCTCACGTAGCCATCGAACAATGGCTGGCCGAGGAGCGTGATGCGTCGGAACTCGAACAACTGCTGGCACGCTTCTCACCACAATTTTCCATGGTATCGCCATTGGGCAGGGTGCTGGATTTCGACGCGCTGAACGAATTGTTCACCCAGGCTGGCGGAAAGAAGCTGGGCTTTCGCATCGAGCTCAGCGAGTTTTGCGGTATTGCCTTGCACGAAGGCGGCGCGACCCTGAGTTATCGCGAGCAGCAAACCGACGCGACCGGTCAGCATTCGGATCGCCGCTCGACCGTGGTGTTCGAGAAACAGGCGGATGGCAAGGTGGTCTGGCGGCACTTGCACGAGACGTTTTGCCAAGGCTGACGCAAACGCTGTGGCTTGGCGGGGTTTCTGTGGCAAGCCCCCTCGCCACAGGCAAACCGCTTGGCCACAGGCAGGCCCCCTGGTCACTGTGTCATTTGCCTTCGGGGTCAGTCACCGGCCGCAGACTTGACCACCACCGTACAAGTAATCCCCGCCGCCAGCAGCACCCCCTGCGGCACTTCATCAATGTGTATCCGCACCGGCACCCGCTGTGCCAGGCGCACCCAGTTGAACGTCGGGTTGACGTCGGCGATCAACTCGCGACTTTCCGGGTTATCGCGATCATAGATGCCGCGCGAGATGCTTTCCACATGGCCCTTGAGCACTTCGCCGCTCATCAGTTGCATGTCGGCTTTATCACCCACACGCACATGGGGCAGTTTGGTTTCTTCGAAGAAGCCATAGACCCAGAACGAATTCATGTCGACCACAGCCATCTTCGCTTCGCCGATGCGCGCGTAGTCACCGCGATGCACGTTGAGGTTGGTCACGTAGCCATCCACCGCGGCACGCACTTCGGTGCGTTTGAGGTTGAGTTCGGCGGCTTCCAGTTGCGCCTTGGCCTGCTGGTAATCGGCCTGGGCCGCGTCGGCGAGGTTGCCGGCGTCGTCGCGGTTTTCCCGGGAGATTACCAGGTTGTCCATATCGGCACGGCGATGGGCGTTGACCTTGCGCATCTCCCAGGTTGCCTTGCGTGAGGCAACCAGCGACTTGGCCTGTTTCACCGCCAGCCGATAGTGCTCGGGGTCGATCTGCATCAGCAGATCGCCCTTCTTCACCAGTTGGTTGTCGCGCACCGGCACGTCCACCACTTCGCCGGTGACGTCGGCGGCGACGTTGATGATATCGGCGCGCACACGGCCGTCGCGGGTCCACGGCGTGTTCATGTAGTGCTCCCACAGGGTGCGGCCGATCCACAGCGCAAGGGCCAGCACCAGCAGGGTCGCGAGCAGGCTGAAAAACTTTTTCATCGGGGCATTCTCAGTGATAGAGAGTCAACGGTAGACAGTCAGCGCCATGGCGCCGAACAGACAGGTGAACAGGCTCAGGCGCAGCAACGCCGGGTGCCAGAAAAAACGGTACAGATCGAATCCGGACAGGAACCGGTCCAGCGCCCAGGCAAGCGCTGCCGCGATGAAGAACATCAGGGTCATGGTCGGCATGTACACGCCGTGGAAGGCGATTTCACGAGGCATGTGCAAGTCCTTGGGGCTTGGCAGTGGCGATGGCGTTGGAGTAGCCGGCGAGCGGCGATTGCGGGTCGAGCAACGAGGTGCGGATGAAGTGCAGATAGCTCTTCACCCGCCGCAACGCCGAGGTATCGAAGTGCGGGGCGAAGGGTTCATCGGTGGCCTGCACGCAACTGATTGCGTGGTCGACGGCAACCAGTGCGCGTTCAAGGTTGCTGCTGTTGGGTTGCAGAAACAGCCGCACCAGCGCACGGCCCATGACACGGATCGCCTGGCGCCATGGCTGGGTTTCGGTATACGCCGGATGCACCGGCAGGATCGCCTGCTCTTTGCGTAACTCGATGATCGCGTGGCCGACCTCCAGCACCACGAACATCCAGCGCAACAAGTCGCGCTGGACTTGCGGCTGCCCCGCCGCGAGGCCGTAGGCCTGATGCAGGAGATCGCGGGTGCGGCTTTCGAATCTCGACGCCAGGCCCTTGAGTTTGCCGCTGATGGCATACACCACCTGGCCGCGCAGATCCTGTTCCAGCCGTCGCCACAACCAGCGGCTGTTGGGCGGCAGAATAATTGCCCCCGCCGCCGCGCACACCAGCATGCCCAAGACCATGGCAATGTAGTCGTTGATGAAGGTGTAGGGGTTGTAGACGGTCAGGTTGTCCGGAACCGAACCGGTGCTGAAGAAGATCAGCAACCCAAGGCCGACGCCGGCATATTGCGGCCGCGAGGTGAGGAACGAGCCGAGTACGATCACCGGTGCGAGCATTACGCAGAGCAATGGAAAACCGTCGATCCATGGGTAGATGAAAAACATCTGGAAAAAGCCAATCAGCGCTCCCAGAAACGTCCCGCAGGCCATCTGGAATGCCATGCGTTTCGGGTTCGGCGTGGCGGCGGAAAGGCCCACTGTGGCAGCAGCAATCAGGGTCATGGTGGCCCCGCTTGGCCAGGCGGTAGCCACCCAATAGCTGCCCAGCACTAACAGGATGAACGCGGCGCGAATCCCCGACGCCGCAGCGGCCAGCCAGTTGGTTTGCGGGGTGAACGGTTCGTCCCAATGCTCGCGCTCGTGACTGTGCTCGGCCAGCGATGCGTGGGTCTGTGCATAACTGTGCAGGTCGTCGACGAAGCGATAGAGCAATTCATAGGCCGTGTGGAAATCCAGCAACTCGGCGTCACTCGGCCCGCTCTCCTGAAAGAGCGTGCGCAGGCTGCGGACCTGGGCCGGCAAGCTCTCCTTATAGGTCGTCAACGCCGTGACCAGACGGGCTGCATCGGCCGTGGTCAGGGAGCGGCCGCTAAAGCCGTCGAGCACCTCGGCAAGTTCGTGCAGGCCGGGTTTGATCGCTGCCACGACATGGTCGACGTCATTGCTGCGCAGGCGTTCGAGCAACTGGTGCAGGGCGTTGAAGCGCGTGGTGATGCCCATGAATTCGCTGTTCAACCGACTGAGCCGGCCGTTACGTCGGCGCATGTGCGGGTCTTCGAATACGGTGACACTGCGCAGCCCTTCCAGCCCCACCGCTTGCGCGATAAAGCGCACGTTGCCGGCCTCGAAAGCCTCGCGCTGACTGCGCCCGCGCAAGCCGTCGGTGACGAACTGGGCAAACACGCCGAAGCGTTGGTACAAGGCGTTGCGCATCGCCGCACTGGCGGTCTGCGGCAGGATCGCCGCGCTGACCAGTGTCGAGCAAAGTATGCCCAGGGAGATCTCCAATACCCGCCAGACCGCCGCCATGAATGCGCCATCCGGGTGCGCCAGGGCGGGCAAACCAACCATCGCCGCGGTGTAGCCGGCGAGCACGAAACCATAGGCGCGAAAGTTGCGACAACGGGCGGCACCGGCTGAACAGATACCGACCCAGATCGCCAGCGCGCCAAGAAACAGTTCGGTGTTCTGCGCGAACAAGGCAATCAGCGCCACCATCACCGCCGACCCGGCCAGGGTGCCGAGAAAACGATAGAAGCTCTTGGCGAACACTTGCCCGCTTTGTGGCTGCATGACGATGAACACGGTGATCATCGCCGTGCGCGGCTGCGGCAACTCCAGGCGCATGGCCAGCCACAGGGTCAGGAACGCGGCGAACAGCACTTTGAAGATGTAGACCCAGGTCACGCCATCGCTGCGTGCCCAGTCGAAGAAGCCCCGGCGCCATTCCAGGGAATACAGCCAGCGCAAAGGTGCGGGCAAGGGAGTCATCAAATTCTGCTCAAAGGTCAAAAATCGTGCGGCGAGAACTCGGTCCTTGTGGGAGCGGGCTTGCTCGCGAAAGCGGGGTGTCAGATAACATAACCGTCGACTGACACACCCTCTTCGCGAGCAAGCCCGCTCCCACAGGTTTTGTGTTCAATTCACGACGCTCTTAAGTAGAGCCGGGGTTTTCGGTGCTTGGGTCTGGCTGTCGTTCGGTACATCGTTGCCTGCTCCCAAGCCACCGCCGAGCGCCGTCACCAGTTCGGCATGGGCACTCAACCGCGCAGCCTGAACCTGCTGCTGGACTTGTTGCTGCTTGAACAGCAGGGTCTGGGCGTTGAGCACGTTGAGGTAATCGGTGAGCCCGCGCTGCCAGGCGATCAACGCGATGTCACAGGTCTTCTGCGCAGCGGCCACCGATTCGGCGGCGAAGGCTTGCTGCTTGTCCATGGATTCGCGGCGGATCAACTGGTCGGAGATATTCTTCAGCGCATTGACCAGGGTCTGGTTGTATCGCGCTACGGCAATGTCATATCCGGCCGAGGCTTCCCCCAGTTCGGCGCGCAACCGCCCGCCGTCGAAGATCGGCAGGGAGATCGCCGGGCCGACGCTGTAGTTGAGTTTCTTGCCGGTGAGGAACTCCAGCGCCCCGCCGCCGGTGGCCATGTAGCCGAGACTGCCGACCAGATCGACGTTGGGATAAAAACCGGCATGGGCGACTTCAATGCCCCGCGCTTGCGCCGCCACTTGCCAACGGCTGGCGACCACGTCCGGACGCTGGCCGAGCAGTTGCGCCGGCAGCGACGACGGCAGTTTCAATGGCGCATCCAGCGACAGCATCGGGCGCTGCAACTGCGCGGCCTGCCCCGGGCCGAAACCTGCCAGGGCGGCGAGCTGATTGCGGCTCAGGGCGATTTCCTCGTCCAGGGCATCAAGCTGGCGATGACTTTCCGGCAGCGGCGTGCGGGCCTGGCTGACTTCGAAATGCGTGCCGATGCCGCCGCTCAGGCGCTGCTGCGCCAGCTCAAGGATTTGCTGTTGCTGCTGCTGTGTTGCCTGGACGATGTCCCGCTGCGCGTAATGCAATGACAGTTCGATGTACACTCGTACGATATTGTTCTGCAGTTCGAGCCGGGCCTGGCGTGCTTCGGCGACCGTCATATGCGCCATGTCCACGGCACGCTCGCTGGCATTGCTTTCGCGGCCCCAGAGATCCAGGGCATAGCTCAAGCCCAGGGCGGCGTTGTTGTCCCAGGTGGTGGAATTGGCCAACTCGCCCGGCCCGTAGAACTGATCGGTGGGCCAGTTGTGGCGCTTGAGGGTGGACTCGCCATTGATCTGCAGCGACTCGGCAGCCTCGGCGATACCGGCCATTGCCCTGGCCTGACGTACCCGCGCGGCGGCCATGGCCAGGGTCGGACTGCCCTGCACGGCGAGCTCGATCCAGTGGCTCAGTTGCGGATCGCCATAGGCCTGCCACCATTGTGCGGTGGGCCAATGCGCATCCTGGGCGGCGCTCTGGATGGCTTCGTCGGTGGCCAGTGAACTGGCCTCCAGCGCCTTGCCTTGTGGGGCAATACCTCCGGTTCCGATGCAGCCGCTGATTGCCAGGGTTAAAGCCAAAACACTGAGCGGTTCAAGCGCTCTGCTGATGCGACGCGGCACTGCTGCGATTTCCTGAAGATAGAGGGGAGCCATGAGATTTTCTGGAAACCGGAGATCCGCCTTTGTGGGAGCGGGCTTGCTCGCGAAGGCGGTCTGTCAGTCAACATCCGTGTTGAATATGATGCCCTCTTCGCGAGCAAGCCCGCTCCCACAGGTTATGCGGCGGTCGAGCCCCAGTTGCCAAGTTGCGCAATTCTATTGGTCGGCCCGAATGGCGATAAGCTGGGATTCCTGTGAATCTTTGTTACCGTTAGCGAGATAATCCCTTTGTAGGGGGTCACCCCCTCTGAAACTTCGTGTCACAATTTGCCATCGCATCCGAGAGCTCCCCATGGACACTTTGCAAAACATGCGCGCCTTCAGTTACGTGGCCGAGGCCGGTAGCTTTACCGCTGCCGCCGTGCAACTGGACACCACCACGGCTAACGTCTCGCGCGCGGTCTCCAACCTGGAAGCCCACCTGCAAACCCGCCTGCTCAACCGCACCACCCGGCGCATCGCTTTGACCGAAGCCGGCAAGCGCTACTTGCTGCGCTGCGAGCAGATCCTGGCCTATGTCGAAGAGGCCGAAGCCGAGGCCAGCGACGCCCACGCCCGCCCCGCCGGTCAGTTGAAGGTGCACACCATGACCGGCATCGGTCAGCACTTCGTGATCGACGCCATCGCCCGCTACCGCAAGACCCACCCGGACGTGACCTTCGACCTGACCCTGGCCAACCGCGTCCCGGACCTGCTCGACGAGGGCTACGACGTGTCCATCGTCCTTGCCAGCGAACTGCCGGACTCGGGCTTCGTGTCCCAGCGCCTGGGTATCACCTACAGTATCGTTTGCGCCTCACCGGCTTACGTCAAAGCCAATGGCTGCGCACACAAACCCAGTGACCTGCTCAACCATGCCTGCCTGCGTCTGGTAAGCCCGGTCCTCCCCCTGGAAAAATGGGCCTTCGACGGCCCTGACGGCCAGGAAATGGTCACCATCAACAGCTCGCCGTTCCTGGTGAACTCCGCCGATGCAATGAAAACCGCGATCACCAGCGGCATGGGCGTCGGTGTTTTGCCGTTGTATGCAGCGATCGACGGCTTGCGCAATGGCACGCTGGTGCGGGTCATGCCCAACTATCGTTCGCAGGAACTGAATCTGTATGCGATCTACCCGTCGCGGCAGTACCTGGATGCGAAGATCAAGACCTGGGTCGAGTACCTGCGTGGGTCTTTGCCGGAGTTGTTGGCGGCGCATCAGGCGGAGCTGGCGGCGTATGAATTGAGCGGGAGCATGGCCGGAGTCCGGGTAGCCAATTAAGGATGACCGCGCCCCTGTAGGAGCCGGCTTGCTGGCGATCTGCCTTGAAGCCTGCATCGCTTCTGAGACAGCCAAGGCAAACGAAACTGACAGCGCCGTCAGTTAGCAGTCACCCTGCTGACCGCCAGACAGGTTTATAAAGGAGGTATAAACCTGCCATCACTCCCCCGGCGCCCCACTCGCATGCGAATCCAGAAAAACCCCGCCCTGCTCGTCGCCCTTCTGATCGTCCTGGCAGCGCTGGGCCTGTGGTACGCCAGCAAGCCCGCCAAAACCAAACTCGCCACAACCAGCGCCATCCCCGTGCGCGTGATCAGCGTCGCCGAAAAAGACGTACCGCGCTATGTCAGTGGCATCGGCTCGGTGCTGTCCCTGCACAGCGTGGTGGTCCGTCCGCAAATCGATGGCATCCTCACCAAAGTACTGGTCAAGGAAGGCCAACTGGTGAAAAAAGGCGACCTGCTGGCGACCATCGATGACCGTTCAATTCGCGCCAGCCTCGACCTCGCACGGGCGCAATTGGGTGAAAGCCAGGCACAACTGCAAGTCGCCCTGGTCAACCTCAAGCGCTACAAACTGCTGAGTGTCGACGACGGCGTTTCCAAGCAGACCTACGACCAGCAGCAAGCGCTGGTCAACCAGCTCAAAGCCACCGCCCAAGGCAACCAGGCCTCGATCGATTCCGCCGAGGTGCAACTGTCCTACACGCAGATTCGCTCACCGGTCAGCGGTCGCGTCGGTATTCGCACAGTGGACGAAGGCAACTTCCTGCGCATGAGCGACGCCCAAGGTCTGTTCACCGTGACCCAGATCGACCCGATTGCCGTGGAATTTTCCCTGCCGCAACAGATGCTGCCGACCCTGCAGGGTCTGATCAACGATCCTCAACACGCTCGGGTGAAGGCTTACATCGGTGCCGACACCGACGGCGAAACCGGCAACCTGCTCGGCGAAGGCCACCTGACCCTGATCGACAATCAGATCAACGCCAACACCGGCACCATCCGCGCCAAGGCCGAGTTCGATAACGCCGAGCAGAAACTCTGGCCGGGCCTGCTGGTGACGGTAAAGATTCAGACAGCGCTGGATAAGGATGCCCTGGTGGTGCCACCCAACGTCGTACAACGGGGTCTGGATCAACACTTCGTGTACCGGCTCAAGGGCGACAAAGTCGAAACCGTTCCCGTGCAGATGGTCTATCAGGACAGCCGGCTAAACATCATCAAGGGCGTGCAGGCCGGTGACAGCCTGGTCAGCGACGGGCAGTCGCGGCTCAAACCCGGTTCAGTCGTCCAGGTGCTGACGGATCCGCCGCAGGTGGTGCAATCGGAGTCGACTCCATGAAGGGCTCCATCTCGGCCTGGTGCATCGATCACCCGGTGGCGACTATCCTGCTGACCTTTGCCCTGGTGCTGCTGGGCGCGATTGCCTTCCCTCGCTTGCCGATCGCACCGCTGCCGGAAGCGGAGTTCCCGACGATTCAGGTGGCGGCGCAATTGCCCGGTGCCAGCCCGGAAACCATGGCTTCGTCGGTGGCCACACCGCTGGAAGTGCAGTTCAGCGCTATCCCCGGCGTTACCCAGATGACATCGAGCAGCGCGCTGGGCTCGACCAACCTGACCCTGCAATTCACCCTCGATAAAAGCATCGACACCGCCGCCCAGGAAGTTCAGGCGGCCATCAACACCGCCGCCGGCAAGCTGCCCAAGGACATGCCGAACCTGCCGACCTGGCGCAAGGTCAATCCGGCCGACAGCCCGGTGCTGATCCTCAGTGTCAACTCCAACCTGATGCCCGGCCCGGAACTCAGCGACCTCACCGAAACCCTGCTGTCCCGGCAGATAAGCCAGATCGACGGAGTGGGCCAGGTCTCGATTACCGGTCAGCAACGCCCGGCGATCCGCGTCCAGGTGTCCGCCGACAAACTGGCTGCCATTGGCCTGACCCTCGCGGACGTGCGCCTGGCGATCCAGCAAACCAGCCTTAACCTGGCCAAGGGTGCGCTGTACGGCGAATCGAGCATTTCAACGCTGTCCACCAATGATCAGTTATTCCACCCCGAGGAATACAGCGAGCTGATCGTTTCCTACAAGGATGGCGCCCCGGTTCACCTCAGGGATGTCGCCAAAGTCGTCAACGGTTCGGAAGACGCCTACGTCCAGGCCTGGGCGGGCTCGCTACCGGGGGTCAACCTGGTGATTTTCCGCCAACCCGGTGCCAACATTGTCGAGACCGTGGACCGCATCCAGGCGGCGCTGCCAGGCCTGGAAGCCATGCTGCCGGCTTCGGTGCAGGTCAAGGTACTGATCGACCGTACCCAGACCATCCGTGCCTCCCTGCATGAAGTGGAAATTACCCTGCTGATCGCGGTCATGCTGGTGGTGGCGGTCATGGCGCTGTTCCTGCGCCAGCTATCGGCGACCCTGATCGTCTCGGCGGTGCTCGGTGTGTCGCTGATCGCCACCTTTGCCCTGATGTATGTCATGGGCTTCAGCCTGAACAACCTGACCCTGGTCGCGATCGTGGTGGCCGTTGGGTTTGTGGTCGACGATGCGATAGTGGTGGTGGAGAACATTCACCGCCATCTCGAGGCCGGTGACGGTATGCGCGAAGCGGCGATCAAGGGTGCTGGCGAGATCGGCTTTACCGTAGTCTCGATCAGTTTCTCGCTGGTGGCGGCGTTCATTCCGCTGCTATTCATGGGAGGCGTGGTCGGGCGACTGTTCAAGGAGTTCGCCCTGACCGCCACGTCGACCATCATGATCTCGGTGGTGGTGTCCCTGACCCTGGCGCCAACCCTGGCTGCGCTGTTCATGCGCGCTCCGGTTCATCACGCCCATAGCAAGCCGGGCTTCGGTGAGCGTCTGCTGGCGTGGTACGAAAAGGGCCTGCACCGCGCCCTCGCCCATCAGAAATTCATGATCGGCGTCTTCGGCCTGTCGCTCGCCCTGGCCATCGGCGGATACATTTTCATCCCCAAAGGTTTCTTCCCGATTCAGGACACCGGCTTCGTCCTCGGTACCACTGAAGCGGCAGCAGATATTTCCTACGGCGACATGGTGAAAAAGCACCTGGCTATGGCCGAAATCGTCGCCGCAGACCCGGCTGTTCAGGCGTTTTCCCACTCGGTCGGCGTTTCCGGCAGCAACCAGACCATCGCCAACGGCCGCTTCTGGATCGCCCTGAAAAAACGCGGCGACCGCGACGTTTCCGCCAGCGAATTCATCGACCGGATTCGCCCGCAACTGATGAAAGTCCCTGGCATCGTGCTGTATCTGCGTGCCGGACAAGACATCAACCTCAGCTCCGGCCCAAGCCGTGCCCAATACCAATACGTGCTCAAGAGCAACGACGGCGCGACCCTCAGCACCTGGACCCAGCGCCTGACCGAAAAACTGCGCGGCAACCCGGCCTTCCGCGATATTTCCAACGACCTGCAACTGGGCGGCAGCATCACTCATATCAGCATCGACCGCAGCGCGGCGGCACGCTTCGGCCTGACCGCCAGCGATGTCGACGAAGCGCTGTACGATGCCTTCGGTCAGCGGCAGATCAATGAATTCCAGACCCAGATCAACCAGTACAACGTGATCCTGGAACTGGACACCAAACAACGCGGCAAGGCCGAAAGCCTCAACTATTTCTACCTGCGCTCGCCCCTGAGCGGAGAAATGGTGCCGCTGTCGGCCCTGGCCAAATTCGATGCGCCGACCAGCGGCCCGCTGTCCATCGCCCATGACGGCATGTTCCCCGCCGCCAACCTGTCGTTCAACCTGGCGCCCGGTGTGGCCCTGGGCGACGCGGTGATCATGCTCAACCAGGCCAAAGCCGACATCGGTATGCCCGCCGCCATCAGCGGTAACTTCCAGGGCGCGGCCCAGGCCTTCCAGAGTTCGCTGGCCAGCCAGCCGTGGCTGATTCTCGCGGCACTGGTGGCGGTGTACATCATTCTCGGCGTGCTCTACGAGAGCTTCGTGCATCCGCTGACGATCATCTCGACCTTGCCCTCGGCGGGCCTGGGTGCGGTGATCATGCTGTGGATATGTGGCCAGGATTTTTCGATCATGGCCCTGATTGGCCTGGTGCTGCTGATCGGCATCGTCAAGAAGAACGGCATCCTGATGATCGACTTCGCCCTCGAAGCACAACGCAATGGCGGCCTGTCGCCGGAAGAAGCGATCTTCAAGGCCTGTATCACAAGGTTCCGGCCGATCATCATGACCACCCTCGCCGCCCTGCTCGGCGCCCTGCCACTGATGCTCGGCTACGGCACTGGCGCCGAGTTGCGCCAACCCCTGGGGATCGCGGTGGTCGGCGGCCTGCTGGTGAGCCAGGCACTGACGCTGTTCACCACGCCGGTCATATACTTATGGCTTGAGCGGCTGTTCCATCGGCACTCTCTCCCACCGGCGGCCGCACCCCAGCCGTCGCTGGCGACCACAGACTGAGGCGGGTCATGCGCGTTCTGATTATCGAAGACGAGGAAAAAACCGCGGATTATCTGCACCGCGGCCTGACGGAACAGGGTTACACCGTGGACCTGGCCCGGGATGGGGTCGAGGGGCTGCACCTGGCGCTGGAAAGCGACTACGCGGTGATCGTCCTAGACGTGATGCTGCCGGGCCTCGACGGCTTCGGCGTGCTGCGTGCCCTGCGGGCGCGCAAGCAAACCCCGGTGATCATGCTCACCGCCCGCGAGCGCGTTGAAGACCGCATCAAGGGCCTGCGCGATGGTGCCGACGACTACCTGGGCAAACCCTTTTCCTTCCTTGAACTGGTGGCCCGCCTGCAGGCGCTGACCCGGCGCAGCGGCGGCCATGAACCGGTGCAAGTGAGCATCGCCGACCTGTGGATAGATTTGATCAGCCGCAAGGCCACCCGTGCCGGCACACGTCTGGAGCTGACCGCCAAGGAGTTCTCGCTGCTCAGCGTGCTGGCCCGTCGCCAGGGGGAAATCCTCTCGAAAACCGCCATTGCCGAAATGGTCTGGGACATCAATTTCGACAGTGACGCCAACGTCGTCGAAGTCGCGATCAAACGCTTGCGGGCCAAGCTCGACGGGCCGTTCGAGGAGAAACTGCTACACACCATTCGCGGCATGGGTTATGTGCTGGAGAGCCGTGGTGTCCAGTAACAGCATTGCCTTGCGCCTGAGCGGAATGTTCACGCTGGTGGCGCTGCTGGTGTTCCTGTTGATCGGCTGGGCCTTGTACCAGCAGGTCGATAAAGGCCTGGGCCTGCTGCCCGAAGCAGAGCTGGACGCGCGTTACAGCGTGCTCGAATCCACGGTGGGCCGTTATGGAACGCCGGAGCATTGGGTAAAGATCAACAACAAGCTCAAGCTATTGGGTGAAGAAGACAAGCGCATCAGTTTCTGGATCACCAGCGGCGATCCCCAGTATGAGTACGGCAACCCGACAGCGCAGATCCGCGCCTTCGCCGAAGGGCCGCTGGGCATGCGCGACATGCAGTTGCCGAACCGTCCCTATCCGCTGAAAGTGCTGGTCAGCCAATTCCCCGCCAAAGATCAGCGCCCGCCGCTGCGCTTCATGATCGCCATCGACACCGAAACCTTTTTGGAAACCCAGCACCATCTGCTGATTGCCTTGATCAGCCTGGCGATTGTCGGCGTGCTGCTGGCTTCGGCACTGGGTTACTGGGTGGCGCGGATCGGGCTCAAGCCGTTGATCAAATTGTCTCAGGAAGCCCAGCGCCTGGCCCCTCCCCTGCGTGCCGGACGCTTGCGCCTGTCGCCGCTGCCGCCGGAGCTCAATCAGTTCGTCAGCTCGTTCAACTCGACGCTGGAACGGGTCGAACAGGCCTACTCGCGCCTTGAGTCGTTCAATGCCGATGTCGCCCACGAACTGCGCTCACCACTGACCAACCTGATCGGCCAGACTCAGGTCGCGCTGACCCGTGGCCGTTCCGCGGAGCATTACTTCGAAGTGCTGCAATCGAACCTGGAAGAACTTGAACGCCTGCGCTCGATCATCAATGACATGCTGTTCCTCGCCAGCGCCGATCAGGGCAGCAAGGCGACCAAACTGACCTCTACATCCCTGGCCGATGAAGTGGCCACCACCCTGGAGTACCTGGATTTCATCCTCGAAGATGCCCAGGTTCAGGTACAGGTGAGTGGCGATGCGCAGGTACGGATCGAAATCGCCCACCTGCGTCGCGCCTTGATCAATCTGTTGAACAACGCGGTGCAACACACCGCCCCCGGGCAGGTGATCCAGGTGCGGATCGCGATTGAAGAGCACCAGGTCAGCATTGGCGTGGCCAACCCCGGCTCGCCGATCGCCGGCGAACATCTGCCACGACTGTTCGAGCGCTTTTACCGGGTCGATGCTTCACGCAGCAACAGCGGTCACAACCATGGACTGGGACTGGCGATCGTCAAGGCGATTGCTTTGATGCATGGCGGGGATGTGTTTGTGCACAGTGACCATGGGATGAATACGTTCGGCATTCATCTTCCCGTTTAACCCTTTCCTTTGTGTGCGAGCCCAAGCTCACTATTGCCCCTGCTGCAACAGTCCTTTCATGAATCCGCTCTTTTTCCCTGCGCCCGACATCCTTATCTTTGCCCGGACCAAACAGCACCTGCCAGGCAGGAAGGTTTTAAAGATGTCCAACAGTATGGGTATTGCCAGCGCTTTCGTTTTGTCCTCTCTGTTCCTGTCGCCATTGGCGATGGCGGAAGAATCGCAGACTTTCGTGGCGCACAACGCCTCGCGAGCGGCAGCGTTCGAAGAGCACCAGATTGAAATGACGGCCAAGGCACCCGACGCCACCCGGGCGCCGCAAGCATCCAGCCTCCAGGCCCAGCCTATGGGCGAAAAAGACAGCTGATTAAACCTGTCCACTCCAGTTTCCCCCGACACTTTTCATCGGCTCTTCCCGTTGCAAAAGTTGTCTCCAAGCCGCTGCCATCAGCGGCTTTTTTTGTTGTGGAGCTTTCCGATCAGAAATATCAGGACATAAAAAAAGGCCACCCGAAGGCAGCCTTTAAAAACTAGAGAGGTTTTTTACTTACACGGCCGCAACCGGACGCATGTAAGAGATCGGTGCAGTGCTGGCGTCTTCAAAGGTCACGACTTCCCAGGCATCTGTCTGCTCAATCAACTTGCGCAGCAGCTGGTTGTTCAGTGCGTGGCCGGACTTGAAGCCCTTGAACTCACCAATCAGGCTATTGCCCAGCAGGTAGAGGTCACCAATTGCATCAAGGATCTTGTGCTTCACGAATTCGTCTTCATAGCGAAGGCCGTCTTCGTTCAGTACACCATCCGCGTCGACCACAATAGCGTTTTCCACGCTGCCGCCGAGTGCGAGGTTGTGCTTGCGCAGGTACTCGATATCACTCATGAAACCAAAGGTACGGGCGCGGCTGACTTCTTTTACGAACGAAGTGCTGGAAAAATCCACGCTTGCACTTTGTGTGCGGTCACGGAAAACCGGGTGATCGAAATCGATCTCGAAGCTCACCTTGAAACCTTCGAAAGGGACGAAAGTGGCGCGCTTGTCGCCGTCTTCCACTGTCACTTCCCGCAGGATGCGGATGAACTTCTTGGCGGCGTCCTGTTCTTCCAGGCCGGCCGACTGAATCAGAAATACGAAGGGTCCAGCGCTACCATCCATGATCGGGACTTCGGACGCGGAGAGCTCGACGTAGGCGTTATCGATGCCCAGGCCAGCCATGGCCGAGAGCAAGTGCTCCACCGTATCCACCTTCACGTCACCGTTGACCAGCGTCGTCGACATGGTTGTCTCGCCGACGTTAGCCGCTCGAGCCGGGATCTCGACCACCGGATCGAGGTCCGCACGGCGAAAGACGATGCCGGTGTCGATCGGCGCAGGCTTGAGGGTCAGGTATACCTTCTCCCCGGAGTGCAGACCTACACCGGTGGCACGGATAATATTTTTCAGTGTGCGTTGTTTAATCATGGCTTGGGCCGCTTCAGCGCAAATTGCGAACTGGTATCAACAAAGGCTGGCGATGATATCAGACCGCGCCTTTGCTGAACACCAATCACCTTCATAGCCCTGATACATTTCATCAATCGGCCTGGCGACGCAGGAATGCCGGGATGTCCAGATAATCCAGATCATCTTGCGGATTCATCTTCGCGGCAGCCGCAGCACCGGCCTGAGCCTGGTTGCGCATGACGGTCGGACGGTCCAGATCACGGTAGTTCACCGCTGGAGCTTCCTGACGAACAGGGGCCTGTTGTTGTGGCTGTGCAGCCATCGATGTATGGACGGTGTTGTCGATGACCTTCACAGGCTTCTCGATTTTAGCGCCCAGACCGGTTGCTACAACAGTCACGTGCAGCTCGTCGCGCATGTCCGGATCGATAACGGTACCGACCTTGACCATCGCGTGCTCGGAAGCAAACGCCTCGATGATGCTACCCACGTCGGAGTACTCACCCAGGGACAGGTCTGGACCTGCGGTGATGTTCACCAGGATGCCGCGTGCACCTTGCAGGTTCACGTCTTCGAGCAACGGGTTGCGGATGGCCGCTTCAGTGGCTTCACGTGCACGGTTCGGACCGCTGGCGCAGCCAGTGCCCATCATCGCCATGCCCATTTCGCTCATCACGGTACGTACGTCGGCAAAGTCGACGTTGATCATGCCCGGACGCTTGATGATGTCGGAGATACCGCGAACGGCACCGGCCAGTACATCGTCAGCCTTGGCGAAAGCCGACAGCAGGCTGGCGTCTTTACCGAGGATGGTCAGCAGCTTCTCGTTGGGGATTGTGATCAACGAGTCGACGCTTTCGGACAGCAGGCGGATGCCTTCGTCGGCCAGCTGCATGCGCTTGCGGCCTTCGAACGGGAACGGACGGGTCACCACCGCAACGGTGAGGATCCCCATTTCCTTGGCCACTTCAGCGATGATCGGCGCAGCACCGGTACCGGTACCACCGCCCATGCCAGTGGTGATGAACACCATGTTGGTGCCCTGCAGGACTTCGGCAATGCGCTCACGGTCTTCGAGAGCGGCCTGACGACCTACTTCAGGGTTGGCGCCAGCGCCCAGACCTTTGGTCACGCCGGTACCCAGTTGCAGGATGGTCCGCGCGCTGATGCTCTTGAGCGCCTGGGCATCAGTGTTGGCGCAGATGAACTCAACGCCTTCAATGTTGCTCTTGACCATATGATTCACGGCGTTACCGCCGCCACCGCCAACACCGATGACTTTAATGACCGGGCTTGCGGGGATGTTGTCTACGAGTTCGAACATTTTCCCTCTCCTTTACGTTCTCTAGTTTTTTCGCCTACTGCTTTTTGCTGCTTTTACTGCGTGTCGCTTGAAACTGTTTTAAAAATTGCCTTGAACCCATTTCTTCAGCCGGTCGAGCAATGGAGCCTGCGGCTCTTCGTTGCTGTAGCTGTCGCGACTGCCGATGCCCGAGAACGAGATGCCGTCGGACTGCTTCTGCAGGCCGTACATCAACAGGCCGACACCGGTGGAGTAGATCGGGTTGCGCACCACGTCATCCAGGCCCTTGACGCCATGGGGCACGCCCAGGCGGACCGGCATGTGGAAGATTTCCTCGGCCAGCTCGGTGGCGCCTTCCATCTTCGCGGTACCGCCGGTCAGCACGATGCCGGCCGGGATCAGGTCTTCGTAGCCACTGCGACGCAGCTCGGCCTGGATCAGCGTGAACAACTCGTCGTAACGCGGCTCGACCACTTCGGCCAGGGCCTGGCGGGACAGCTCGCGCGGTGGACGGTCGCCAACGCTTGGCACCTTGATGGTTTCGCCGGCGCCAGCCAGTTTGGCCAGGGCGCAGGCGTAGCGAATCTTGATTTCTTCGGCGTACTGGGTCGGCGTGCGCAGCGCCATGGCGATGTCGTTGGTCACCTGGTCGCCGGCAATCGGGATCACTGCGGTGTGACGGATCGCGCCTTCGGTGAAGATCGCGATGTCAGTGGTGCCACCACCAATGTCCACCAGGCAAACACCGAGCTCTTTCTCGTCATCGGTCAGGACCGAATACGCGGAAGCAAGCTGTTCGAGAATGATGTCGTCGATTTCCAGACCGCAGCGGCGCACGCACTTTTCAATGTTCTGGGCGGCGTTGACGGCGCAGGTAACCACGTGAACCTTGGCTTCCAGACGCACGCCGGACATGCCCAGGGGCTCACGGACGCCTTCCTGGTTGTCGATCACGTAATCCTGCGGCAGGGTGTGCAGCACACGCTGGTCGGCCGGAATCGCCACGGCCTGGGCAGCATCGAGTACACGCTCAAGGTCAGCCGAGCTGACTTCGCGATCACGAATTGCCACGATGCCGTGGGAGTTCAGGCTGCGGATGTGATTGCCGGCGACGCCGACAAATGCCGAGTGAATGCGGCAACCGGCCATCAGCTGCGCCTCTTCGATGGCGCGCTGGATCGATTGCACGGTGGACTCGATGTTAACCACCACGCCTTTTTTCAGGCCACGGGACGGATGGGTGCCGATCCCGACGATTTCCAGCGTGCCGTCGTCCGCAACTTCGCCTACCAGCGCCACCACCTTGGATGTGCCGATATCGAGACCGACGATCATTTTGCCGCTTTGCACGTTTGCCATGGGTCCTGCCTCTTCTTAATTCTTCGCGACAGCGGGTTGGGCTGCCGTGGGCGCTACAGGTTCCCGCCAGCCAACAGCAAGGCCGTTGGCATAGCGCAGATCGATGCGCGCAATGTTCGTAATCTGTTCTTTAAGCGTCTTGTCGTAGATGGCAATGAAGCGGCGCATCTTTTCCACCAGCTTGCCGCGTCCCAGCAGCAGTTCGATCCCCGGGCCGGCACTGCCGGGGCCGGTGGTCAGGAACCAGCTGCCGCGTTCACGCAACTCCAGGCGTGCAATCGAGAAACCCAGTGGCCTGAGCATCTGGCTCAGCACCTGATACTGCTGCATCACTTGCTGTTGAGCCCGCTGTGGACCGAACAACTGCGGCAAGTGTTCATAATTGGCCAACTCGCGCGGGGTGAACGCCTGTCCCTGGTTGTTCAACAGCGACTCGTCACCCCAACGGGCTACCGGCAGCTGTTCTTCCAGGCGGATCACCACTTGATCCGGCCACACCCGCCGCACTTCGGCGTGGGCAATCCATGGCATCTGTTCCAGCTCGGTGCGCATGCTTGCCAGGTCGATGGTGAAGAAGCTCGACGCCACGAACGGGGCGATCCGCTGCTGTACCGCTTGCTGGCTGATGTAACTCAGGTCGCCTTGCACGTTAATCTTCGTGATCGGCCGATCGGCATACGGCAGCAACCGTTGCGCGCCTTCGTAAGTACCGAACCCCAGCGCCACCAGCAGCACCGGCCAGAACAACGCTTTGAGAAAACCGAAATTGGCTTTGGGCAGGCGCGCGGACATCGGCTCTTTGGCCACCATTCGGCTGGCACCCCGCGGTACCGGCTTGCGGCCGGTCGGTGCGGTAGGCTGATGACGTAGCTGTGCGCCTTGCATGGTCTTAACCTCGCGGCTCTTGCTTGCCGAAGCTCTCGGCCAGAATGGCCAGAACCAGTTGCTGGAAATCCAGACCGGCGGCACGGGCCGCCATCGGCACCAGGCTGTGATCGGTCATGCCCGGTGCGGTGTTGACTTCCAGGAACCAGAACTGCCCGTCGGCGTCCTGCATCACGTCTGCCCTGCCCCAACCGGCGATACCCAGCGCCTCGCAAGCTTTCGCCGTGAGGTCCATGAGTTCCTTTTCCTTGGCGCTGTCCAGCCCGCACGGAATGCGGTACTGGGTATCGTTGGCGATGTACTTGGCGTCGTAATCGTAGAAAGTGTGCGGCGTACCCAGGGCAATCGGTGGCAACACCTGGTCACGCAGGGTGGCGATGGTGAACTCCGGACCATGGATCCATTGCTCGACCAACACTTGCGAATCGTAGGTACTGGCCGCTTTCCAGGCGTCGATCAATTCCGACGTGGAAGTCACTTTGGCCATACCGATACTTGAACCTTCATGGGCCGGTTTGACGATCAAAGGGAAGCCCAGTTCCGTCGCTGCCGAAATACAATCGGCCTCGCTGCTCAGTACCGAGTGACGTGGCGTTGGAATGCCCAGGCTGTGCCAGACCTGCTTGGTACGCAGTTTGTCCATGGCCAAGGCGGAAGCGAGGATGCCGCTGCCGGTGTACGGAATGCCCAGGCATTCGAGCAGGCCTTGCATGCTGCCATCTTCACCGCCACGACCGTGGAGGATGATGAAGGCGCGGTCGATCTTTTCGTTCAGCAGACGCTGCAGCAGGTCATCGCCGACATCGAGGCCGAACGCATCCACGCCGGCGCTTTGCAGCGCCGAGAGCACAGCGTTACCCGACTTCAGCGACACTTCACGTTCGGCGCTCTTGCCGCCGAACAGCACGGCTACACGGCCGAAATCTTTCGGCGCGATGGTGGAGAACAGGTTGGTGTAGGCAGCAGTCATTTCAACTTCCCCTCGACCGACGCCGCCACGGCGCCGGCGAACAACTCACTTTTCAACAATTTCGGTGCAAGACCGCCGATATCACCCGCGCCCTGGCACAGCAGGATGTCGCCGGCACGCAGCAACGGCTTGACCAGCGGTGCAAGGTCGACCCCACGCTCGATATAGATCGGATCAAGCTGGCCGCGCTGACGGATGCTGTTACACAGCTTGCGGCTGTCGGCCCCCGGGATCGGCTCTTCGCCGGCCGGATAGACTTCCATCAGCAGCAACACATTGGCGTCGGCCAGTACATTGACGAAATCGTCGTACAGGTCACGAGTGCGGCTGTAACGATGCGGCTGGTAAACCATCACCAGACGGCGCTCCGGCCAGCCACCGCGTACGGCCTTGATCACTGCCGCGACTTCGGTCGGGTGGTGGCCGTAGTCGTCGACCAGCATCACGTTGCCGCCCTCGACCGGCAGTTCGCCATAGACCTGGAAGCGTCGACCGACACCCTGGAATCCCGACAGCCCCTGAACAATGGCTTCATCGCTGACGCCTTCGTCAGTGGCGATGCAGATGGTGGCCAGGGCATTGAGTACGTTGTGGTTGCCCGGCATGTTCACCGAGACATCCAGCGGCTCGCGCTCAGGGCGCAGGACGGTAAAGAATGTCTGCATGCCTTGCTGGCGAACGTTGATGGCGCGTACGTCGCAGTCTTCGCCGAAGCCATAGGTGACCGCCGGGCGTTTGACCTGCGGCAGGATCTCGCGAACCACCGGATCATCCAGGCACACCACGGCCAGACCATAGAACGGCAGGTTGTGGAGGAACTCGACGAAGGTTTTCTTCAGTTTGTTGAAGTCACCGTCGTAGGTCGCCATGTGATCGGCGTCGATGTTGGTGACCACGGCCACCAGCGGCTGCAAGTGCAGGAAACTGGCGTCGCTTTCGTCGGCTTCGGCGATCAGGTAACGGCTGGTACCGAGCTGGGCATTGGTGCCCGCAGCGTTCAGGCGGCCACCGATGACGAAGGTCGGGTCCAGGCCGCCGGCGGCGAACACCGAAGCGATCAGGCTGGTGGTGGTGGTTTTGCCGTGGGTACCGGCGACGGCGATGCCGTGGCGATAGCGCATCAGCTCAGCCAGCATTTCGGCGCGCGGCACCACCGGGATGCGGCGTTCCAGCGCGGTAGCGACTTCCGGGTTGGACGTGTTCACGGCACTCGACACCACCAGCACGTCGGCGGTGGCGGCATTCTCGGCACGGTGGCCGATGAAAATCTGCGCGCCGAAGGATTCCAGGCGTTCGGTGACCGGCGAAGCCTTCAGGTCGGAACCGGACACTTCATAGCCCAGGTTCAACAGCACTTCGGCAATCCCGCACATGCCCACGCCGCCGATACCGACGAAGTGGATGCGACGGATACGGCGCATTTCCGGTTGTGGCATGGCTTTCTGATTCTCAACCATGGACCACCTCCAGACAGGTATCGACCACGTTACGGGTGGCATCGGGTTTGGCCAGGCGGCGTGCCGCAGTGGCCATATCGTTGAGACGTTGTGGTTGCATCAGGACCTCTGTCAGGCGAGCGGCAAGATCCGCTGCGCCAGTCGTTCTTTGTGGCATCAGGAAGGCAGCGCCTTCACGGGCCAAATAATCGGCATTGCGGGTCTGGTGATCGTCGATCGCATGGGGCAAGGGCACCAGCATCGAGGGCAGACCGGCGGCAGCCAGTTCGCTGATGGTCAGCGCGCCTGCGCGGCACACCACCAGGTCGGCCCAGCCATAGGCTTGGGCCATGTCTTTGATGAAAGGCTGCACCTGCGCCTCGACGCCAGCCGCGCGATAGCGCTCTGCAGTCACTTCATCGTGGTTTTTGCCGGCCTGATGGAACACTTCCGGGCGCAGGTCGACGGCGACTTGCGACAGGGCTTCAGGCAGCAACTTGTTCAACGGCTCTGCGCCCAGACTTCCGCCCAGGATCAGTAAACGCGCCTTGCGACCGGCCAAGGCTGGTCGCGGTGTTTCGAGGAACAGCTCGGTGCGCACCGGGTTACCGGTGGTCCGACGGCTGTTCGACAGGGTAAAGGTGTCGGGGAACGCTTCACAGACTCGGGCGGCCAACGGCACCAGCAACCGATTGGCGGTACCGGCGACGGCGTTCTGCTCGTGAACAATCACCGGCACGCCGGCCAGTTTGGCGGCAACACCACCAGGACCGGTCACATAACCACCAAAGCCGACCACGCACACCGGCCGTAGCCGACGAATGATCGCCCGCGCCTGCCAGATCGACTTGAGCAACATGAACGGTGCCTTGAGCAGGGACAGCTTGCCCTTGCCACGCAGGCCGCTGGCGTTGATCCGGTGCAGTTCGATACCGGCCGCCGGGACCAGATCGTTCTCGATTCCACGTGGTGTGCCTAGCCAGTGCACGGTGTAGCCGCGCGCCTGAAATTCCCGGGCGCAAGCCAGCGCCGGGAATACGTGACCACCGGTGCCGCCGGCCATGATCATGACGTTAGCGCCCATGGTTCGGCTCCTCGGCGAAGTCACTCTCATGGAACTCCATCTCTTCGCTGCCCAGATGAGTCCGACTCTCCCATTCGATGCGCAGCAACAAGCCGAGACAGGCACAGCAGACCACCAGCGAACTACCGCCATAGCTCAGGAACGGCAGTGTCAGGCCTTTGGTCGGCAGCAAGCCGACGTTCACTCCGATGTTGATCAGGAACTGGCCAATCCACAGGAACGACAAACCGTAGGCGACATAGGCGGCGAAGAACTGCTTGGCCTTCTCGGCCCACAAGCCGATGTACATGCCGCGAATGCAGACGAAAACGAACAGCGCGACCGTGCACAAAGAACCCACGGCCCCCAGTTCTTCGGCCAGGACCGAGAACACGAAGTCAGTGTGGGCTTCGGGCAGGTAAAACTGTTTCTGCACGCTGTTGCCCAGGCCAACGCCCAGCCATTCGCCGCGACCAAAAGCGATCAATGCTTGCGACAGCTGATAGCCGGCACCGAACTGGTCGGCCCAGGGGTCGGCAAAGTTGGTCAGGCGCGCCATTCGATACGGCTGCATCTGAATCAGCAACACCACCGCGCCGACGGCAAGCACTACCATCAGGGAAAAACGGAACAGCCCGACCCCGCCAAGGAACAGCATCGCCGCTGCGGCCCCCATCATCACGACGGTGGCACCGAAGTCCGGCTCCATCAGCAACAGCCCTGCCATCGGCAGCAAGACGATGAACGGCTTGAAGAAGCCCATCCAGCTTTCCCGCACTTCTTTCTGGCGACGCACCAGATAGCCAGCGAGGTAGATCACCACGAACACCTTGGCGATCTCGGAAGGCTGAACGTTGAAGAAACTGAAGCCGATCCAGCGCATCGAACCGTTCACTTCACGACCGATTCCCGGGATGATCACCATCACCAGCAAGCCGAATGCCCCCAGCAACATCATCCAGCCCAGGCGCTGCCAGGTGGCGATAGGGATCATCATGGTGACGATGCAGGCGCCAAGACCGAGCACGACATAAATAAGGTGGCGAATCATGTAGTAGAGCGCGCTGCCGGACTGCACCGCCGCCACTTCGGTCGATGCCGAGGCGATCATGATCAGCCCCAGGCCGAGCAAGGTCAGGCAGCCGGCGAGCATCGGGAAGTCGAGGTCGATGCCCCGCCCGGTGATGAGCGGCGACGGATAAGGCTTGATGATGCTCAGCAGGCTCATGCCAGATCCTCCACGGCGCGGACGAACTGGTGACCACGGTCTTCGTAGTTCTTGAACATGTCGAAACTGGCGCAGGCCGGTGACAGCAGCACCACATCACCCGGTTGCGCGGCAGCGCGGCATTGCTCCACGGCGTCGACCAGCGAAGCGGTGCGGATCAGCGGTACGGCGTCGCCAATGGCTCCACCGATCTTGTCGGAGTCGCGGCCCATCAGGATCACGGCGCGGCAGTTGGCCGCCACCGGATCACGCAGGTCATTGAACTCAGCGCCCTTGCCGTCGCCACCGGCGATCAGCACGATCTTGCCGTCGATGTCCGCGCCCAGGCCTTCGATGGCTGCAAGAGCGGCACCGACGTTGGTCGCTTTGGAGTCGTTGTAATAGCCAACGCCATCCAGATCACGCACCCACTGGCAGCGATGTTCGAGGCCGGCGAAGTTGCGCAGGGCCGCGAGCATGGCGTCGAACGGCAAGCCGACTGCGTGCCCGAGCGCCAACGCTGCCAGGGCGTTGGACTGGTTGTGCGCGCCACGAATTTTCAGATCGCGCACCGGCATCAGGTTCTGGAATTCGAAGGCCAGGTACTTCTCGCCACCTTCTTCGCGCAGGCCAAAGGCCTTGAAATCCGGTTTACCCAGGCCGAAGGTCCAGCACGGCTGGCCCTCGCCTATCAATGGGCGACTGAGCGCATCCTGACGGTTGACCACAAACTGCTTCGCACCACGGAAAATCCGGTGCTTGGCCAGGTGATAGGCCGGCAGGCCGCTGTAGCGGTCCATGTGGTCTTCGCTGATGTTGAGTACGGTCGCCACTTCGGCGTTGAGTTGATCGGTGGTTTCCAGCTGGAAACTCGACAACTCCATCACGTACAGCTCGACGTCATCATCCAGCAGGTCCAACGCCGGTGTGCCGAGGTTGCCGCCGACGGCGACGCGTTTGCCGGCCGCAGCCGCCATTTCGCCGACCAGGGTGGTCACGGTGCTTTTCGCGTTGGAGCCGCTGATGGCCACGATCGGCGCCTTCGCGTTACGCGCGAACAGCTCGATGTCGCCGGACAGTTTCACGCCACGGGCAGCAGCAGCCTGCAGGGCCGGGGTCGCCAGCGCCAGGCCGGGGCTGACGTAGAGCTCGTCGGCGCGGCACAGGAATTCGACATCCAGCTCGCCACAACGCACTTCCACGTGCGGATAGTCACGCCTGAGCGTGGCCAGTTCCGGTGGATTTTCCCGCGTATCGGCCACAGCAAACGCCACGCCCCGGTTCGCCAGGAAGCGAACCAGGGACATGCCGCTCTTGCCGAGGCCGACAACGATGCGGAAGTGGTCAGAAGCGATCAGAGACACGAGTTTCTACCTCAGCTTCAGGGTGGCAAGGCCGACCAGTACGAGAATCACGGTGATGATCCAGAAACGGACGATCACGCGCGGCTCGGGCCAGCCCTTGAGTTCAAAGTGGTGGTGAATCGGCGCCATGCGGAATACGCGGCGACCGGTCAGCTTAAAGGAGGCAACCTGAATGACGACTGACAGGGTTTCCATCACGAACACGCCGCCCATGATGAACAGGACGATTTCCTGACGGACGATCACTGCGATGGTGCCCAGGGCTGCGCCGAGCGCCAGTGCGCCGACGTCACCCATGAAAACCTGTGCCGGATAGGTGTTGAACCAGAGGAAACCCAGGCCGGCACCGATCAGCGCGCCACAGAACACGATCAGCTCACCCGCGCCCGGTACGTAAGGGATCAGCAGGTATTCGGCGAACTTCACGTTACCCGACAGGTAGCAGAAGATCCCCAGGCCACCGCCAACCATCACGGTCGGCATGATTGCCAGGCCATCGAGGCCGTCGGTCAGGTTGACTGCGTTGCTCGAACCGACGATCACGAAATAAGTCAGGACGATGAAGCCTGCGCCCAGAGGAATGCTGTAGTCCTTGAGCATCGGCAGGATCAGGGTGGTTTCCACCGGCGTGGCAGCAGTCATATAAAGGAAGATCGCCGCACCCAGGCCAAACACCGACTGCCAGAAATACTTCCAGCGACTCGGCAGGCCACGGGAGTTTTTCTCGATCACTTTGCGATAGTCGTCGACCCAGCCGATGGCGCCGAACAGCAAGGTCACCAGCAGCACGACCCAGACGTAACGGTTGGTCAGGTCGGCCCAGAGCAAGGTGCTGACACCGATGGACGACAGAATCAGCGCGCCGCCCATGGTCGGCGTACCCGACTTGGAGAGGTGCGACTGCGGGCCATCGTTGCGAACCGATTGACCAATCTGACGGTTCTGCAGAGTGCGGATCATCCACGGGCCATAGCACAGCGACAAAACCAGCGCGGTCAGCACACCGAGAATCCCGCGCAGGGTCAGGTACTGGAAGACCGCGAAGCCTTTGTAGAACTGTTGCAGATACTCCGCTAGCAGCAGCAGCATTAATGTTTCTCCGGACTGGACCCGCACAAAGCGGCAACGATGTTTTCCATCGCAGCGCTGCGCGAACCCTTGATCAAAATGGTGGTGTTTGTGTCTTGTTCGGCGCCCAGGGCCTTGATCAACTCGGCCTGAGTGCTGAAGTGAAAGGCTTGTGGACCGAAAGCGTTCACGGCGTGAGCCATCATTGGCCCAACGGCATAGAGCGCATCAACCTTGCCACGGGCGTATTCGCCCACGTCACGGTGGCCCTGCTCCGCCCAGTCGCCCAACTCGCCGATATCTCCGAGCACCAGAACGGTGCGGCCGGAAAAGCCGGCCAGTATATCAACGGCTGCGCACATGGAGGTGGGGTTTGCGTTGTAAGTGTCATCGATGACGCGCATGCCATTGCTGGCCAGTTGCGCAACGGTACGCCCCTTGACCGGCTGCACCGCGCCAAGACCGGCAGCAATGCCGGACAGCGACACGCCCAGGGCGTGCGCGGCAGCGGCGGCGGCCATGGCATTGGCGACGTTATGGGTACCGAGCAGGTTCAGTTGAACGCGCTCCACGCCTTCAGGGCTGTGCAGATTGAAGGCCGGGCAACCCCGGACGTCATGATCCAGGTCGCTGGCGTAGAAGTCGGCGCTGAGATTGCTCAGCGCAAACGTCAGCACTTTGCGACCGGCGGCACGGGTCTTCCAGATGCCGAACGCCTTGTCATCGAGATTGAGAACGGCGACGCCATCAGCGCCCAGCCCTTCGATAATCTCGCCTTTGGCCTCGACGATCTTGTCCGGCCCGCCGAACTCACCCACGTGGGCGGTCCCGGCATTGTTGAGGATCGCCACATGCGGCTTGGTCATGCCGACGGTGTAGGCAATTTCACCCAGGCGTGAAGCACCGAGTTCGATCACGGCGGCGGTGTGTTCCGGCGCCAGTTCGAGCAGGGTCAACGGCACGCCGAGGTCGTTGTTCAGGTTGCCGCGGGTCGCCAGCACTGGGCCACGGGTACGCAGGATGCTCGCGAGCATCTCCTTGACCGTGGTCTTGCCGCTGGAACCGGTGACGGCCGCAACTGGCTGGGTGTAGGCCGCGCGATTCAGCGCGCCCAACTGGCCCAAGGCCTGGCGGGTATCGCTGACCAGCAATTGCGGCAGCGCACTGTTGGCGACTTCACGCTCGACCAGCGCCGCCACGGCGCCTTTGGCTGCGACTTCATTCAGATAGTCATGGCCGTCGAAACGCGGACCACTCAAGGCAATAAACAGCTGACCGGGCTGGATCGCGCGGCTGTCGATGCTGACGCCGTCGAAAACGGCATCGGCGGACAGCAGACGAGCATTCAGCGCCCCGGTCAGTTCGCTCAGCTTCAAGGCCTTAAGCATGGGCCACCTCCCACGCGGTCAAGGCATGATCGGCCTCGACCAGATCGGAGAAGGCATGGCGCTCACCGTTGATTTCCTGATAGTCCTCATGACCTTTACCGGCCAGGACAATCACGTCATCCGCCGAAGCGCCGGCGATAAGCTGGGCAATGGCCTGGCCGCGTCCAGCAACGAAGGTCACTTTATCCACAGCGGTGAAACCGGCGCGGATGTCGTCGAAAATCACTGCAGGGTCTTCAGTGCGCGGATTGTCATCGGTAACCAGCACGCCATCGGCCAGACGCTCGACCACCTCAGCCATCAATGGGCGCTTGCCGCGATCGCGATCACCGCCGCAGCCGAACAGGCACAGCAAACGGCCCTTGGCGTGGGGACGCAGGGCCAGCAATACTTTTTCCAGCGCATCCGGGGTGTGGGCGTAGTCGACCACCACCAAAGGTTGCGAACCGCCACCCAGACGCTGCATGCGACCGGCCGGGCCTTCGAGTTTCGGCAGCACCTTGAGGATTTCGTCCAGCGCGTAATCCAGGCCCAGCAAGGCACCGACAGCCGCCAGTACGTTGCTCAGGTTGAAGCGACCGAGCAAGGTACTGCGCAGGTGGTGTTCGCCTTGGGGCGTAACCAGTGTGGCGCGCACACCTTCATCGTCGAACTGCGCTTCACGGCAATACAGGTAGGCGCCGGAGTCTTCCAGGCTGTAGGTGATCAGACGCGACTCGCGCTTGTCGGCGGCCAACTGCCGACCGAAATCATCATCGAGGTTGACCACCCGGCATTTCAGATCATTCCAGGCAAACAGCTTGGCCTTGGCTTCGCCGTAGGCCTGCATGGTGCCGTGGTAGTCCAGATGGTCACGGGACAGGTTGGTCATCACCGCCACATCGAACGCCAATGCCGTCACACGGCCCTGGTCCAGACCATGGGAAGAAACCTCCATCGCCACGGCCTTGGCGCCGGCCTTTTTCAGATCGCCCAACGTCGCCTGCACGGCAATCGGGTTCGGCGTGGTATGCAGGCCGCTTTCCAGCGCACCGTAGAAACCGCAGCCGAGGGTACCAACCAGACCACAATGCTGGCCGAGCAGGTCAAGTGCCTGGGCCACCAGTTGGGTCACGCTGGTTTTACCGTTGGTGCCGGTCACGCCGACCATATTCAAATGATGACTTGGCTCGCCATAAAAACGCCCGGCGATGTCCGACAGTTGCGCTGCCAGGCCTTTGACCGGGATCAGCGGTATATCAGTGATCGGTAATACCGTGGCGCCTTCAACTTCATAGGCCACGGCGGCGGCACCACGCTGCAAGGCGTCGTCAATGTGCGCGCGGCCATCGAATTTGCCCCCCGGTACGGCGAGGAACAGATCACCCGCACGCACCTTGCGGCTGTCGAGCGCGAGCTCGCGAATGAGCAGATCGTGGCCGGCATGAGGGAATATCTTGTTCAGGCTCAGAGACATCAGCCGCGCCCTCCATTGGCTTTCAGCGGAACGACCGGTGTTGCGTTCGCTTGTTGAGTAGGTGGCAGGTTGTCCGGGGTAACGTTCATCAGGCGCAAGGTGCCCGACATCACCCGACTGAACACCGGCGCGGATACCAGGCCGCCGTAGTAACCGGCCTTGCTCGGCTCATCGATCACGACCACGATGGCGTAACGCGGATCGCTCATCGGGCCGAAACCGGCGAACAGCGAGCGATAGGAGTTTACGGCGTAGCCTTTGGTGCCGACCGAAGTCTTGCGCGCAGTACCCGACTTGCCGCCCACGTGATACGCCGGCACCTGCGCGCGGAACACACCGCGCGGGGCTTCGATCACTTGTTGCAGCATGGTTTGCATGGTTTTCGCGACCGCTTCAGGCAGTACCTGGGTGGTTTGCGGCGCCTTGTCGGTCTTGATCAGGGTCAGTGGCGCGAGGCGACCGTTGTTGGCCAGGGCCGAGAAGGCGTGGACCAACTGGATGGCAGTCACGGAAACACCGTAGCCATATGACAACGTCGCGGTCTCGGCCTTGCGCCATTCGCGGTAGTTCGGCAGGTTGCCGACACGCTCACCCGGGAAACCGAGGCCGGTGTCCTGGCCGAGGCCGATTTTCTGTGCGAGACGGTAAATCGTCTCGCCACCGATATCGAACGCGATCTTGCTCATGCCGACGTTACTGGAGTTGATCAGGATGCCCGTCAGGTCGAGCACCGGGCCTTCGGTCTTGGATACGTCCTTGATGGTGTACTTGCCAATCTGCAAGGAGCCCGGATACACCTCGACAGTGTCGGTCGGTTTCCAGCGGCCGGTCTCAATCGCGGCGCTCATGGAGATCGCCTTCATGGTCGAACCCGGCTCGAATACGTCGATCATTGCGCGGTTACGCATCATCGCCGGTTGCAGGTTGCGACGGTTGTTCGGGTTGAAGGTCGGCTGGTTGACCATGGCGAGAATCTCGCCGGTCTTGACGTCCATGATCACCAGGCTGCCAGCCTTGGCACCGTTCTCGATGATCGCGTTGCGCAGTTCGCGGTTGGCCAGGTATTGCAGGCGCAGGTCAATGGACAACGCCAAGGGCTTGCCGGCCTTGGCGTTTTTGGTGACCTGGACATCCTTGATCAGCCGGCCACGCCGGTCCTTGATCACCTGACGCTTGCCGGGGACGCCGGCCAGCCATTCGTCATAGGCCAGTTCGATACCTTCGCGCCCGTGATCGTCGATATCGGTAAAACCGACCATATGGGCGGTGACCTCACCGGCCGGGTAAAAACGCCGGAATTCTTCAATGCCGTAGACACCTGGCACTTTCAGATCGAGCACGGCCTGACCCTGCTCAGGCGTCAGCCCACGCACCAGATAGATGAATTCCTTGTTCGCCTGGGCTTCGAGGCGCTCGGTCAGGGCTTTCGGGTCTTGGCCCAGCGCAGCGGCCAGCGCCGGCCACTTGCCTTTCTCCAGCTGCATTTCCTTGGCATTGGCCCACAGCGTGGTGACCGGGGTACTGACGGCCAGGGGCTCACCGTTGCGGTCGGTGATCAGACCACGGTGCGCCGGAATCGGAATATGACGAAGGCTGCGCGCATCGCCCTGGCCCTTGAGGAAGTCACGGTCGACCACCTGCAGATCGATGATGCGCCAGGCAATCGCCACCACCATGATGCCGAGCAAGCCCAACACCACGCGGAACCGCCAGGGAAAGAGTGCCCCTTCGAGTTTCATCATGGCGCCACCATCTGCACTTCGGCGGCGCCCGGAATGCGCATTTTCAGTTGTTCGGTGGCCAACACTTCAATACGGCTGTGGGCCGTCCAGGTGCTCTGTTCAAGAATCAGCCGGCCCCACTCGGCCTGCGCCTTGTCCCGTACGCTCAATTCGCCGTACAGCGTATTGAGCAGTTGGCGATTCCAGTGTGCGCTGTAAGACACGCCGATCGCCGACACGAGCACGCCGACAAACAACAGCAGCATGAAAAAGCTTCCGCCGGGCAGTGGCTTGGCGAAAAGCTTGCTCACCGCAGTTTCTCCGCCACACGCATGACAGCGCTACGGGAACGTGGGTTGGCTTTGAGTTCGGCGTCGGAGGCCGTCTGCGCTTTGCCATGGACTTTGACTTTCGGTTCGAAAGCTACATGCCGAACCGGCAGGTTGCGCGGCAGGTTGTCGGCTTCGCCTTTCACCAGCTTGCGCATGAACAGTTTGACGATGCGGTCTTCCAGCGAATGGAAGCTGATGACGACCAGGCGGCCACCGACTTCCAGGCATTCCAGCGCGGCTTCGAGGCCGGCTTCCAGATCGCCCAGCTCGTTGTTGACGTGAATGCGCAACCCCTGGAATGCGCGGGTTGCCGGGTTCTTGCCCTTTTCCCACGCCGGGTTGGCAACCTTCAAAACTTCGGCGAGATCGGCCGTTCGCTCGAACGGCTTGATGTCGCGACGCTCGGCCACGGCACGGGCCATGCGACCGGAGAACCGCTCTTCGCCGTATTCCTTGAACACCCGGGCGATTTCTTCCACCGGTGCGGTGTTGACGAATTCGGCGGCGCTGATCCCGCGGGACGGGTCCATGCGCATGTCCAGCGGGCCATCGTTGAGGAAACTGAAACCGCGCTCCGGGTCGTCGAGCTGCGGCGAAGACACACCCAGGTCAAGCAGGACACCGCTGACCTTGCCGTTCATGCCGCGCTCGGCGACTTCCGCACCGAGTTCGGCAAAGCTGCGCTGCACAACGACAAAGCGGCCGTCTTCGGCCGCTAGCGTCTGCCCGGTGGCAATCGCTTGTGGATCCTTGTCGAATCCGAGCAACCGACCATCGGGGCCAAGCTGACTCAGGATCAGCCGGCTGTGTCCGCCACGTCCGAACGTGCCGTCCAGATAGCAGCCATCAGGGCGTACAGCGAGAGCCTCGACGGCTTCGTCAAGCAGTACGGTGATGTGGTTAAAGCCGCTATCAATAGTCACAGGATCAAATCACGCAGTTCATCAGGCATCGCGCCCGGTTGTTGAATGGCAGCCAGGTCATCGGCAGAAACCGCATCCCAGGCATCCTCGTCCCATAACTGGAACTTGTTCAGTTGCCCCACCAACATCACGCGCTTATCCAACTTGGCATATTCACGAAGACGCGGTGGAACCAGAAAACGACCGCTGCCATCGAGTTCGAGGTCGACGGCATTACCGATCAATAAACGTTGCAGGCGGCGGTTCTCTTCGCGAAGCGAAGGCAGTGCGCGCAGTTTGGTTTCAATGATTTCCCACTCATCGAGCGGGTAAACGCACAGACATTGATCAACGGCATCAATGGTGACGATCAGCTGACCGGAACTACGCGAAACGAGCTCGTCACGGTACCGGCTCGGCATGGCGAGACGGCCCTTTGCATCGAGACTGATAGCGTTGGCTCCGCGAAACACGTCAGCGTTTCTCCAAATTCTAGCGTTTTGAGTTCAAAAAACCCACTTCATGCCACTTTCCGCCACTTGCGCACACTATAGGAATGCGCCCACCACACCGTCAAGGCGCGCGGTAAAGGAAAACCCTTACAGAACTGAGATTTAGGAGCATAAAAGGAGGGGTAACGAGAATCTGGCGGATGAAACCGCCCGATAACTTGAATCAGCACAGGGGGCTGCGTTCGGAAGTTAAAGTAATTTATTAAGAGTAAGATTTTTTCGGTATTACGAAAGTGCTCTGCCGACGATTCTGAAACGGGGGGAAACGGAGTCGCCTGGAGGTTTTACCTGCACAAGCTAATCGGTATCACGAACCCTCCTGCCTATGATTCTGAAAAGAGGGAGAAACGAGCTACCGCGAGTGTCGCCGGTGCTGACTAAAGTGCCATCACCACACCCTGCCTAATGATTTAAGCAGAGGAAAGAAAAAAGGTGGAGAGTCGATCTGTAAGCCGGGTTCTGTCTTGAACAGTCATTCGTCTACGATGGCCATCACTGGACATCTTTAGCAACCTACCCGGTCCCAGCGCGGGCCACGCCTTGGGACCCTATTTGGTCTTGCTCCAAGTGGGGTTTACCTAGCCACGAACTGTTGCCAGACGTGCGGTGCGCTCTTACCGCACCTTTTCACCCTTACCGGCGCCGAAGCGCTTAGGCGGTTATTTTCTGTGGCACTTTCCGTAGGCTCACGCCTCCCAGGCATTACCTGGCACTTCGCCCTATGGAGCCCGGACTTTCCTCCCCCCCCTAATTTTCATAGAGGGCAGCGACTGTCCGATCGACTCTCCGCGGCGAAGGTTAACGGCACAGAGGCCGAAGAACAAGCGCTAAACGCCCTTGAGCACGCCTGCACGTCGGGTTTTACTCAGCCTTCTGCTTATCGAGGGCAATCTGATACAGGACATTCTTGCGCTCGCCGGTTATTTGCGCCGCCAAAGCCGCCGCACGCTTGAGGGGCATTTCTTCGAGCAACAGGTTGAGGACGCGCATCGCCTCACTGCTGACGGCATCTTCCGATTCCGGGGCAGACCAGCCCGCCACCAGCACCACACACTCGCCGCGCTGCTGATTGCTGTCGGACTCCACGAACTCACGCAGCTCAGCCAGCGGCAAGCCCTTGAGTGTTTCAAAGGTTTTAGTCAATTCCCGCGCCAGCAATGCCTGCCGCTGCGGACCAAAAACCAGCTCCATGTCCTGCAGGCATTCCAGGATGCGGTGCGGGGCCTCATAAAAAATCAGCGTGCGCGGCTCTTCCTTTACCAGTTCCAGACGCGCCCTGCGCCCCACCGCCTTGGCCGGCAGGAAACCTTCGAAAATGAATCGGTCAGACGGCAAACCCGCTGCCGACAAAGCCGCGATCAATGCGCAGGCACCAGGAACCGGCACCACATTGATGCCCGCAGCCCGCGCCTGACGCACCAGGTGATAACCCGGATCGGAAATCAGTGGTGTGCCGGCATCGGAAATCAATGCCACATTGTCGCCAGCGAGCAGACGGGTAATAAAACGACTACCTTCATCGCGTTCGTTGTGCTCGTGGCAGGCCGCCAGCGGGGTGGAAATACCGAAATGCTGCATCAGTCGCTGGGAATGACGGGTATCTTCTGCGGCGATCAACGCCACTTCTCGCAGGATTTTCAGCGCACGCGCACTGATGTCATCCAGGTTGCCGATGGGCGTCGCCACCACATAAAGCGAGCCAGCAGCGGAATTCAAAGCACCTGGAGCAGTCAAAACGCATACCTCATGTTCGGTAAAAAGCCACATTGTACCGCGTAGCGACGCTTGCAATGCGTGCCGCTATCCGCTGTTTTAACGACGTTTTGTGCACTTGCGCAATATTTGCTTGAGCTAAATTGATCGATTCACGCCAGTAACATCGCGCCCCGGCCAGTGCTTGGGTACAATTCCACGCTAATTTGATCGAGTATCAGGAACGCTTACATGATCGCTTGCCTGCGGCTGTTATCTGCCCTCTGCCTCGCTGCCTTGCTGGCGGCTTGCGCCAGCTCGCCCTCCTCCAGCCTTGGCGAACTTCCACGGACCCCGGATGCGTCTATCGAGCAACTGCTTGCCAAAGCCGCTCAGAGCAAATCGCCGGAAGATGCGGCCCTGCTGCGCCTGAGCGCGGCAGACCTGGCTTACCGCCAGGGTAATGCCGGCCAATCCGCGCAAATCCTGCAACAAGTGCCGGTCGAACAACTCAAGCCAGGCCCGCAGGTCTTCGCCAGCACCCTGGCGGCCGAACTGGCCATGACCCGCAACCAGCCCAAGGCAGCACTGACCGCCTTGAGCCACCCGAGCCTGCAGCGTCTTGGCGAACTGCCCGAGGACCAACAGGTTCGCACCGGCACCGTTCGCGCCCGCGCCCTTGAAGCCGATGGCCAAACCCTGGCCGCGGCCCGTGAACGCATCTTTATCGCGCCGATGCTCAGCGGTGAAGCGGCCAGCAAAAACCACGAAGCCATCTGGACCTTGATCGCCTCGCTGCCGACCGATCAATTGCAGCCCACCACCACCGACGACCTCGGCGGCTGGATGGCCTTGGCACTGGCGGTGAAAAGCGCCGGAACCCTGGAACAACAGCAAGCCGCCATTGATAACTGGCGCGCACAGAACCCGAAACACCCGGCCGCCATTCAGCTGCCACTGCCATTGACCAAACTCAAGGAGCTGGCCAGCCAGCCCCTGAGCAAGATCGCCTTGCTCCTGCCGCAGGACGGTCAGTTGGCCAATGTCGGCAAAGCGCTGCGTGACGGCTTCATGGCTGCTCACTACCAGGCGCAACAAGCCGGGCAGAATCCGCCAGCCATCGAGTTCTACGACAGCTCGCGCCTGACCTCCATGGATGAGTTCTATCGCAAGGCCCAGGCCGATGGCGTGCAACTGGTCGTCGGGCCGCTGGAAAAGCCGCTGGTCAAACAGCTCAGCACTCGCCCGCAACTGCCGATCACCACGCTGGCGCTGAACTACAGCGAAGGCGAGCAAGGCCCGGCACAGCTATTCCAGTTTGGCCTGGCGGCTGAAGACGAAGCTCGCGAAGTGTCTCGCCGCGCCCGTGCCGATGGCTTGCATCGCGCTGCCATCATGGTGCCGAAAGGCGAATGGGGCGACCGCGTCCTGAAGGCGTTCAGCCAGGACTGGCAAGCCAACGGTGGCACCATCGTCGCCACCGAACGCGTCGACCAGCCAGTGCAGCTGGCCCAGCAGATTGCCGACATGTTCCAGCTGCGCCAGAGCGAAGGCCGCGCCAAGAGCCTGCAAAGCACCGTTGGCTCCCAGGTTGCCGCCCAGCCGTCGCGCCGCCAGGACATTGAATTCATCTTCCTGGCCGCCACTCCGCAACAGGCGCAGCAGATTAAACCGACCCTTAACTTCCAATACGCTGGCGACGTTCCGGTCTACGCCACCTCCCACGTATTCAGCGCCAGTGGTGACGTGAACCAGTACAACGACATGAACGGCATTCGCTTTTGCGAAACGCCTTGGTTGCTGGACGCCAATGACCCACTGCGTCGCCAGGTCGCAGCCCAATGGCCACAAGCCGCCGGCAGCCTGGGCCGCCTGTACGCCATGGGCGTCGACGCCTATCGCCTGGCGCCGCGACTGGGGCAACTCAAGGCCCTGCCAGACAGCCGCATCGAAGGTCAATCGGGTAGTCTGGGCATGACCCAGAGCCAGCGTGTGGTGCGTCAACTGCCCTGGGCCGAGTTCGTCAACGGCCAGGTTCAACGCCTGCCGGACACTCCTCGCTGATGCCCGACAGGTCACGCCAGCAAAGCGGTAAAGATGCCGAGCGCCACGCGCTCGAGCATCTGCAACAACAAGGTCTGCGCCTGGTGGCGCAGAACTGGCTGTGTAAACGCGGCGAGCTTGATCTGGTCATGCTAGATGGCGATACAGTAGTATTCGTTGAGGTCCGTTACAGAAAAAACACTCAATGGGGTGGCGCGCTCGATAGCATCGATGGGCGCAAACGGCAGAAACTGATTTTTGCCGCGCAGTATTTTCTTCAGCGCGAATCGCGTTGGGCCAATTCCCCTTGCCGCTTCGACGTGGTCGCCATCGATAGCAACCTCGATCAGTTGAACTGGCTGCAGAATGCCTTCGACGGCTGAACGCTTGCAGACCGAACCGAACGCCACCACCCAACACTTTTGCTCTTTGCTTTGCGGGCTGCACATTCATGTGCCAGGTAGCCGCGCTAATTAAGGTCACACAGATGGACATGCAATCCCGAATTCGCCAGCTTTTCCAGGCCAGTATCGACACCAAGCAACAGGCGATGGAAGTACTTGCACCGCACATCGAGCAAGCCAGCCAGGTCATGGTCAACGCCCTGCTCAACGAAGGCAAAATGCTTTCCTGCGGCAACGGCGGCTCCGCCGGCGACGCCCAGCATTTTTCTTCCGAGCTGCTCAATCGCTTTGAGCGCGAGCGCCCGAGCCTGCCTGCCATTGCCCTGACCACCGACAGTTCGACGATCACCTCGATCGCCAACGATTACAGTTACAACGAAATCTTCTCCAAGCAGATTCGCGCACTCGGCCAGCCGGGCGATGTATTGCTGGCCATTTCCACCAGCGGTAACTCGGCCAACATAATTCAAGCGATCCAGGCCGCACATGATCGCGAAATGATTGTCGTAGCAATGACCGGTCGTGACGGCGGCGGCATGGCGTCCCTGTTGCTGCCCGAAGACGTCGAGATTCGCGTACCGGCCAACGTCACCGCACGTATCCAGGAAGTCCACCTGCTGGCGATCCACTGTCTTTGTGATTTGATCGACAGCCAATTGTTCGGGAGTGAAGAATGACCCCTAATCGCCTTGGCCTACTGGCCCTGACCCTGTGCCTAGGCATCAGCGGCTGCACCTCGGTGGTGAATGCCAGCCGCGAAGCACCGATTGATGATGACCGTGGCACTCGTACACTCGGCAGCAAGATCGACGACTCCCTGATCGACACCAAGGTCGGCGTGAACATTGCCAAGGCCGACCCTGGCCTGGACAAGGACTCGCACATTGTCGTCTCCAGCTTCAACGGGGTGGTGCTGCTCGCCGGGCAAACGCCGCGCGCAGACCTCAAGGCCAAGGCCGAACAAGCCGCCGCCGCCGTCCAGCGCGTGAAGAAGGTCCATAACGAGCTGCAAGTCATTGCCCCCTCTTCGTTGCTGGCACGCCAGAACGACGCCTGGCTGACCACCAAGATCAAGGCGCAGATGCTCGCCGATGCGAACATTCCCGGCTCGCGCATCAAAGTCATCACTGAAAACGGCATCGTCTACATGCTGGGCCTGCTGACCAAACAGGAAGCCGCACAGGCGACCAACCTGGTACAGGGCGTTTCCGGCGTGCAGAAGATTGTGAAGCTGTTTGAGTACATCGATTGATAAATGTTGATCGGGCGAGCCTGTAGGAGCCAGCTTGCTGGCGATGGCGGTGTATCAGGCGACATTGATATTGACTGATCCGACGCCTTCGCCAGCAAGCCGGCTCCTACAGTAATAAAAAAGGCGATCCATCCGGATCGCCTTTTTTATTACTTCACAACCTTCAAGCTGGGCCTTCCGCTTGGACGCGGCGGCTCACTGTCCGGTGGCGGGATATCATCATCGGGCTCGATCTCTTCCTCGTCATCTACAGACGATTCCAGATCAAACACCATGCCCTGGCCATTCTCCCGGGCGTAAATGCCAAGGATCGATGCGATAGGCACGTACAGGGTGTGCGGCACGCCACCAAAGCGCCCCTCGAAGCTGACCGCCTCGTTATCCATGTGCAAATGACGCACGGCCTGTGGCGACACGTTCAGGACAATCTGCCCGTCACTGGCAAAACCCTGGGGCACCTGCACCGACGGATACTCGGAATTGACCAGCATGTGCGGGGTGCAATCGTTATCTACAATCCACTCATAGAGCGCGCGGACCAGATAAGGACGACTGGAGTTCATAACGGCTCCTTAAGCCTTAGCGCATATCGCGTTCGACACCAGACAGACTCGCCTGGAAAGCCTCACGCGCAAACGAGCGCTCCATGTAATCAAGCAGCGGCTTGGCAGGCCGCGGCAGTTCAATACCCAAAATCGGCAAGCGCCAGAGTATGGGTAATAGGCAGCAATCCACCAGACTTTGTTCCTCACTGAGGAAAAACGGCTTGTCGGCGAACAATGGCGACACGCCAGTCAGGCTTTCGCGCAGCTCTTTACGAGCCACGGCACGAGCCGCTTCCTTGGTCCGCGAATCCAGGATCAGATCCACCAGACCACACCAGTCACGCTGGATTCGATGAATCAGCAGACGGCTGTTGGCACGCGCCACGGGATAAACCGGCAGTAGCGGCGGGTGCGGGTAACGCTCATCCAGATATTCCATCACCACGGTCGACTCCCACAACGCCAGGTCACGATCGACCAGGGTGGGCAAGCTGCCGTAAGGGTTCACTTCAATCAGTTTAGGTGGCTGGCGTCCAGCTTCCACGTAAATGATCTCGGCGCTGACACCCTTCTCTGCCAGTACGATGCGCACTCGGTGGGAATAGTGGTCGGCGGGGTCGGAGTAACAGGCCAACCGATTGGTCACGCCCATGGCGATCCTCCTCGCTTGTAGAAATTATCGGATACGGAAAAACGAGCGCGCCCAGAGGGCGCCTCTCGCAACGGCTGGATCACCAGGCTCGCTACACTTTCAGAGGCGCCCTTGGGCGCGCGCGATTAACAGCAATAGCTTGAAGCTTTATCAGTGCACGTCTTTCCAGTATTCACGCTTGAGCAAGTAGGCAAATACGAAGAAGAACGCCAGGTACAGCAAAACGTATGTACCGATGCGCTGATGTTGCAGCTTAACCGGGTTAGCCGAGTAAGCCAGGAAGGTTACCAGATTCTTGACCTTCTCATCGAACTGCTCTTCGGTCAGAGCACCGCTTTTCGGCACGATGGTCAGTTGATCGCACGCTTCATGAGTCAGCGGCGTGCCCGTCAACGGATCATATTGCTTCTTGCCGTCTTCGACGATCTGAACCTGTTTGCAACCGACTACCTGACGACCTTGCAGGCCGACCAGGACGTTAGGCATACCCACGTTCGGGAAGACCTTGTTGTTCACACCCCAAGGGCGCGACGGATCTTCGTAGAACGACTTCAGGTAGCCGTAGAGCCAGTCGGTACCGCGAACCCGGGCAACCAGGGTCAGATCCGGAGGCGCCGCGCCAAACCAGGCCTTGGCATCCGCCGGTTGCATGCCGATGTTCATGTGATCGCCGATCTTGGCGTCAGTGAAAACCAGCTTCTCCAGCATCAACTCGTGGGGAATGCCCAGGTCATCGGCAACACGCTCATACCGCTGGAACTTGGCACTGTGACAACCCATGCAGTAGTTGGCGAACGTACGTGCACCATCCTGCATGGCCGCTTTATCGGAAACGTCGATGTCGACTTTTTCCAGCTCCGGGCCACCCTGTCCAGCTGCGAAAGCGAACACTGGCAACACAGCAAGCATCAAAACAGCAAATAGTTTTTTCATCAGCCAGTCACCCTTTCCGGAACCGGTTTGGTCTTCTCGAGCCTGGTGTAGAACGGCATCAGAATGAAGTAGGCGAAGTACAGGAAGGTACATACCTGCGACAGCAACGTACGACCCGGAGTCGGAGCGAGTACGCCCAGCACGCCCAGGATCACGAACGAAATGCAGAACACCCAGAGCCAGATCTTGCTCATCCAGCCCTTGTAGCGCATGGATTTGACCGGGCTACGGTCCAGCCAGGGCAGGACGAACAGCACGGCAATGGCCGCGCCCATGGCGATAACACCCAGGAGCTTGTCCGGAACCGCCCGCAGAATCGCGTAATACGGTGTGAAGTACCAGACCGGGGCAATGTGCTCAGGCGTCTTGAACGGGTTGGCTTGCTCGAAGTTCGGCTTCTCGAGGAAGTAACCACCCATTTCCGGGAAGAAGAACACGATCGAGCAGAAGATGAACAGGAACACCACCACGCCGACGATATCTTTCACGGTGTAGTACGGGTGGAAGGCAATGCCGTCCAGCGGTACGCCGTTTTCGTCTTTGTATTTCTTGATGTCCACACCGTCCGGGTTGTTCGAACCGACTTCGTGCAGTGCCAGAACGTGCAGCACTACCAGGCCAAGAATGACGATAGGCAAAGCCACGACGTGCAAGGCGAAGAAGCGGTTGAGGGTAATCCCGGAAATCAGGTAGTCACCACGGATCCACTGGGTCAGGTCGTCGCCGATGACCGGAATCGCACCGAACAGCGAAATGATTACCTGGGCGCCCCAGTAAGACATCTGACCCCACGGCAACAGGTAACCCATGAAGGCTTCAGCCATCAATGCCAGGTAGATCAGCATGCCGAAGACCCACACCAGCTCACGCGGCTTCTGGTACGAACCGTAGAGCAAGCCACGGAACATGTGCAGATAGACCACGATGAAGAACGCCGAAGCGCCAGTGGAGTGCAGCAGACGCAGGATCGAGCCGTACTCGACGTCGCGCATGATGTATTCGACGGAAGCAAAGGCTTCTTCCGCCGAAGGGGTATAGCTCATGGTCAGCCAGACACCGGTAACGATCTGGTTGACCAGAACGAGCAGCGCCAGGGAGCCAAAGAAGTAGAAGAAGTTGAAGTTCTTCGGAGCGTAATACTTGCTGAGATGGTCTTCCCACATTTTTGTGGCGGGAAAGCGCGCATCAACCCAATCCATGAATTTGCTCATCACGCTTTCTCCGTATCGACGCCAACGACAATGATGTCATCGGTCTCATAGGAATGCGGGGGAACTGGCAGGTTCAAAGGCGCAGGTTGCGACTTGTAGACGCGACCAGCCAGATCGTAGTGGGAACCGTGGCAAGGGCAGAAATATCCGCCTACCCAGTCCTTGCCCAGATCGGCAGGTGCCACTTCGGGACGGAATGTCGGCGAGCAACCCAGGTGCGTGCAGATACCGATCAGCAGCAGAACCTCAGGTTTGATCGAACGGGTTTCCGGATCAACGTAAGTCGGTTGTGTCGAGTTCTTGGAGGTCGGGTCAGAAAGCTGGCCCTCGATCTTTTTCAGATTCCCCAGGATTTCCTGTGTACGGCGGACGATGAACACCGGCTGACCGCGCCACTCAGCAATCATCTGCTGGCCTGGCTCGATTTTGCTGACATTCACTTTCACCGGTGCACCTGCGGCTTTCGCCTTGGCACTGGGAAACCATGACCCCACGAACGGGACCGCAGCCCCCACCGCTCCTGCAGCACCCACCACGGATGTGGCTGCTACCAAGAAGCGACGCCGGCCTGCATTCACGCCGTCATTGCTCATTCAGTCCTCTCCCATCAGCTTTGTGGCCTGTTAAATCAGGCATCTACTAAGTAAATCTATGTACTTATAAAAATTTTGCCGAATGGTAATGAAAAGCCCCAATTCTGACAAGGTAATTACCGGAGCCCATCACCCCCAAGCCTTGTAGTATAGGGCGTCTGCGGATGTGGCAAGTTGTCACAGCGCAAATCTTCAATAAATCGCACGCATAAAAAAACGCCCAGCTCCGTGAGGATACTGGGCGTTCTTTTTTGAACGTGGAAGCGAATTAACGCTTCGAGTACTGCGGACGCTTACGCGCTTTACGCAGACCGACTTTCTTACGTTCAACTTCACGAGCATCGCGGGTTACGAAGCCGGCTTTACGCAGGGCGCTGCGCAGAGTCTCGTCGTAGTCCATCAGAGCGCGAGTGATGCCGTGGCGGATTGCGCCAGCTTGACCACTTACACCACCGCCGATCACGGTGACGTAGATGTCGAACTTCTCGACAGTCTCAGTCAATTCCAGCGGCTGACGAACTACCATGCGGGCAGTTTCGCGGCCGAAGAAATTATCCAGCGAACGGTTGTTGATGGAGATGTTACCAGTACCCGGACGCAGGAAAACGCGTGCGGTTGCGGTCTTGCGACGGCCAGTGCCGTAATTTTGAGTCGCCGACATAATGTACTATTCCGTTAAAACTTCAGTTCTTGGGGCTGCTGAGCAGTATGTGGGTGTGCAGCGCCCGCATAGACTTTCAGCTTACGGTACATGTCGCGACCCAGTGGGTTTTTAGGCAGCATGCCTTTAACCGCGGTCTCGATCACGCGCTCAGGGGCCTTGGCGATCAGCTTTTCAAAGTTGATCGACTTGATACCGCCCGGGAAACCAGAGTGGGAGTAGTACATTTTGTCAGTGGTTTTAGCACCGGTAACACGGATCTGCTCAGCGTTGATTACGACGATGTAGTCGCCGGTGTCAACGTGAGGAGTGTACTCAGGCTTGTGCTTGCCACGCAGACGGCTCGCGATTTCGGTGGCCAGACGACCCAGGGTCTGACCAGCAGCGTCGACGACAAACCAGTCGCGCTTTACTGTTTCCGGTTTAGCAGTAAAAGTTTTCATTCTTTATAGCCTCAGGGGCCGCCCTGTAAATTAGACGGCGGATCTTACTGAATAGTGCGTACTTTGACAAGTCAAAGGCAGCCGGATACAGACGCTTTCGGGGGCTCGGGTCGGCGCGTCCGTTCAACGGCAAGATTCTTCGGCGGCGGCGCATCACTTCCACTGCAGAAAGAGGTGCGCAATTATGCAGATTGCGAAAAATAATTCAACCTGCTTTTATGATTGTTTTGCCCAAGGAGCACCCGATGGACTATCGCCAGCTAGGCCGAACCAATCTGAACGTGAGCGCCCTCTGCCTCGGCACCATGACCTGGGGCGAGCAAAACAGCGAGGCAGACGCCTTCGCCCAGATTGACCGGGCCAAGAGCGCCGGGATCAACTTCATCGACACCGCCGAAATGTATCCGGTACCGCCCAAGGCCGAAACCTACGCCACTACCGAGCGCTACATCGGCAATTACTTCAAAAACCGCGGTGACCGCGCCGACTGGATCCTGGCCAGCAAGATCGCCGGCCCCGGCAATACCATCGACTACATCCGCGACAAGAACCTGCGGCACAATCGCCAGCACATCACCGCAGCCGTCGACGCCAGCCTCGAGCGCCTGCAAACCGACTACATCGACCTGTACCAACTGCACTGGCCGGAGCGCAGCACCAACTTTTTCGGACAGCTGGGATACAAGCACCAGACCGAAGCCAACCTGACGCCCCTGGAAGACACCCTCGAAGCCCTGGACGAACAGGTGCGAGCCGGCAAGATTCGCCATATCGGCCTGTCCAACGAAACACCGTGGGGCACCATGCGTTTCCTCGCCCTGGCCGAAGCCCGTGGCTGGCCGCGTGCCGTGTCGATCCAGAACCCGTACAACCTGCTCAACCGCAGCTTCGAAGTCGGCCTGGCGGAAATCGCCATCCGCGAGCAATGCGGCCTGCTTGCCTACTCACCGCTGGCGTTCGGTTTCCTGTCGGGCAAGTACGAAGGTGGCGCTCGGCCGCCAAAAGGTCGCCTGAGCCTCTACAGCCGCTTCAGCCGCTATTTCAACCCGCAATCGGAAGCGGCGTGCAGCCGGTATGTGGCGCTGGCTCGTGAGCACGGCCTGGACCCGGCGCAGATGGCATTGGCGTTCGTCACGCAGCAGCCGTTCGTGACCAGCAACATCATTGGTGCGACCACGCTTGAGCAACTGGACAGCAACATCGCCAGTTTGGAACTTAAACTGTCGGAAGAAGTGCTGGAAGGGATCGAGGCGATTCACAAGGATCATCCGAATCCGGCTCCTTGACTGATTCATAGACCCTATCGCGGGCAAGCCCGCTCCCACAGGTTCTGTGTCGTTCACATTTTTCTTGAACACCGCCAGACCTTGTGGGAGCGGGCTTGCCCGCGATGGCGCCCGCCAATTCACCGCAGATCAAAGAGAGCGCGCAATGATCTCCTTCATGATCTCGTTAGTACCCGCATAAATCCGCTGCACCCGTGCATCCGCCCACGCCCGGGCGATCGGGTATTCCCACATGAACCCGTAGCCGCCGTGCAATTGCACGCACTCGTCGAGCACCTTGCATTGCAGGTCGGTGCCCCAGTACTTGGCCATTGCCGCCGTCGGCACATCCAGCTTGCCTTGCAGATGCAGCTCCAGGCAGCGGTCGACAAAGACGCGACCGATCTGAATCTCGGTCGCCATCTCCGCCAGCTTGAATCGGGTGTTCTGAAAGTCCGCGATCGACTTGCCGAATGCCTTGCGCTCACGGGTGTAATCCAGCGTCCATTGCAAACCGGCCTCGGCTGAAGCCAGCCCGCCAATCGCCACGGTAAGGCGCTCCTGGGGCAGTTCCTGCATCAGATAGGCGAAGCCCATCCCGGCCTGGCCCAGCAGGTTTTCCTTGGGCACACGAACGTCCTGAAAGAACAGCTCCGAGGTGTCCTGCGCTTTCATGCCGACCTTCTCCAGGCGCTTGCCCTTGTCGAAGCCTGGCGTATCGGCCTCGACCAGAAACAGGCTGGTGCCCTTCGCGCCGGCCTTCGGATCGGTCTTGGCGACGACAATTACCAGATCCGCCAAGTAACCGTTGGTGATGAAGGTTTTCGAGCCGTTAATCACGTACTCATCGCCATCGAGCACCGCCGTGGTCTTCACCCCTTGCAGGTCGGAACCGGCACCCGGCTCGGTCATGGCAATGGCCGAGACCATCTCGCCGGACACCAGCTTTGGCAGGTATTTGTGTTTCAGCGTTTCACTGCCGTAATGCAGGATGTAGGGCGCAACGATGTCGGAGTGCAGGGAAAAACCAATGCCGGTAAGGCCCAGACGCCCTACTTCCTCGATCACTACTGCGCTATAGAGAAAGTCCGCCCCAAGACCGCCGTACTCCTCCGGCAGGTGCGAACAAAGCATCCCCGCCTCCCCCGCCTTGTTCCACAGTTTGCGATCGATGTAGCCCTGTTTTTCCCATTGCCCATGGAACGGCACTGCTTCTTTTTCAAGGAAGGTTCGCACGCTGTCACGGAAAAGTTCGTGCTCGGAGCTGAACAAGGTTCTGGGAATCATGCGGCACCTTTCTTTTATTTTTAGAAGGAATAAGCCTTCAGAGACTAAGCCCCGCTACCGATACAGGACACTGGACACATCCGACAAAAAATAAGACGATCCAGCCGTCTGGTGACCACTTTCCCCTATAAGAATAAAGTTGAATTATGTCTAACCAAGCCTCCACGCCCCTGCGGCGCGTCAGCATCCTGGCCTTTGACCGGGTTTTCGCTTCTACCCTCATGCAAGCCAAGGATTTCTTCCACCTCGCCAGCCTGCGCTACGGCAAACAGCTGGGCCTGGGCCTGACACCGGCGTTCGAAACCCGGCTGGTCAGCCCCGACGGCAACGCGGTGAATACCTTCAGCGATGTGAAGATCCCGGTAGATGGCGGGCTGGAAAATACCGACATCATCATCATTCCCGCCTTCTGGGACGACTTCGACTCCCTCAGCAAACGTTATCCACAGGTCCTGCCCTGGCTGCGCCAGCAACATGCCCGCGGCGCCGTGCTCTGCGGCGAAGCCACTGGCGTGTTCTGGCTGGCCGAAGCCGGGTTGCTCGATGGCAAGGAAGCGACCACCTATTGGCGCTTTTTCAATGCGTTCGCCGAGCGTTTCCCCCAGGTGCAGCTCAATCAGGACAAGCACCTGACCGACGCCGACAACCTCTATTGCGCCGGCGGCACCACCTCGGCGAGCGACCTGTACGTTTACCTGATCGAGCGATTTTGCGGCGCCAACGTCTCCCAGGCCGTAGCCCGGGACATTCTCTACGAAGTCCAGCGCAGCTACTCGCCGGGACGCATCGGCTTCGGCGGGCAGAAGCTGCATCAGGATGTGATCATCCTGCAGATCCAGCACTGGCTCGAAGAGCACTACGCCGACAAATTCCGCTTCGAGGACGTCGCTCGCGAACACGGCATGAGCATCCGCAATTTCATGCGCCGCTTCCAGACCGCCACCGGCGACAAGCCGCTGCACTACCTGCAACGCCTGCGCATCGAAACCGCCAAGGGCCTGCTCTCCGGCAGCCGCAAGAGCATCAAGACCATCAGCTACGAAGTCGGCTACGACGATGCCAGCTTCTTTGCGCGACTGTTCCGCCAACACACCGAGCTGTCGCCGAACCAGTATCGGCAGCAGTTTCTGCAGGCGGCCTGAACCTCATTGCGTTCACATAACCCCTGAGCTGCCGCAGGCTGCGATCTTTTGATTTTGTCTTTAAAAAGCAAGATCAAAAGATCGCAGCCTGCGGCAGCTTCACAACGACCAGGCACGACGTGCATTGGCCCTGTTCGGGACCCGGACTACAACCTAAACGGAAGTGGCCGACATACGTAGAACTCCTGATTGACCTCTTATATCCACGCATTTCAACAGCGTGAATAACAATAAAAAGAGGTCATCAACAATGCGTGAGCCAACAAGCCCTGTTCGTGTAGCAGTCGTGCAATTCGACCCGCAGGTCGGCGTGGAAAATCGTGAGGGCAATCTGCATCGCAGCCTGCAATTGGCGCTGGAAGCTGTAAGCGGCGGGGCCAATCTTATCGTTCTGCCTGAACTCTCGAACACCGGCTATTTCTTCAAAAATCGACAGGACGCATTTGACCACTCGGAGTTGGTCCCCGGTGGCGCGAGCGTGAAAACCTGGATTGATTTCGCGCGCCAGCACAAGGTCTACGTTGTCGCCGGTCTGGCTGAGCGCGACGGCATGCGGCTGTTCAACACTGGCGTTCTTGTCGGCCCTGACGGCTTCATCGGCAAGTATCGCAAGGCCCATTTATGGAACCAGGAAAAACTGTGGTTCACACCAGGAGATCTGGGCTTTCCGGTTTTCGATACGCCGATTGGACGCATCGGCTTACTGATCTGCTGGGATATCTGGTTCCCGGAAGTGCCGCGAATTCTGAGCCAGCAAGGCGCTGACATCATTTGCAGCCTGAACAACTGGGTCTGGACGCCACCGCCGCTTTTTGATGAGGCGGGCAAGTGCATGGCGTCTTATCTGACCATGACAGCGGCACATGTAAACAACGTGTTCATTGCCGCAGCCAGCCGAATAGGCGAAGAGCGCGGGGCTCGATATCTCGGCTGCTCGCTGATTGCCGGCACCAATGGCTGGCCGATTGGTGCAGTTGCCTCGGCGGACAAACAAGAAATCCTGTTGGCCGATATCGATCTCACCAGCTCCCGCAGCGCCCCGATCTGGAACGACCTGAACGATCTGCATCGCGATCGTCGAACCGATCTGTACGACCAGATGCTCGGCTACACCCAACATCCATCTCTGCCGCGTTAATGGGGGTGCAAGGATGGAAAGCACTTCCCGAAATAGCCACATTGCGCGCAAGTCGCCCCTCGATGCGGCGATCCTTGTGCTGATACTTGGCGCGATTGTGCTGATTATCTGGCTTTCATTCACCTACCATTCTGCCTGGGCAGCGCATTGGCCAAGCTACGGCGACATGCTGTCCGGCCTTCCCGAACCGAGCGCCTGGTTGCGCTGGGTATTGGGGGACATCAGCGAGGTTGCATTCTACAAACACGAGTTCGCCTCGATCGGGTTGCTGGCCGGCGCCTATCTGGCTTACTGGGCGAATCGAACGGGGAAAGCCTGGCAAGGTTTTGCCATTTCCTACGGCAGCGGACTCTGGCCGTGGTTGATCACCAGTTCGTTGCTCGGACTGCTGCTGAGCAACCTGCTGTGGGGGTGGACGGTTACCGCCACCACCTGGCAACCCACGTTCGCAGCCTTTGTTTCGTTACCGGCAGCGATGGTGCTGATGTTTGGCGGAGGCTGGAAGGTCACGGTCAACGGAGCGCTCATGGGCGCGGTGTTCGTCACCCCGATGTGTTTGTTGATCGTCAACTACGTCTGCAATCCACTCGGATTGCCAGCGGTGATCGGCAACGTACTGGGAATGGCTGTCGCCAGTGTCTTTGCCTTTCTGCTCTGTCGATATCTCCCAAGCCTGATGAAGTCGCAAGCATCCACGAAGCCTTGCGCCCCGCCTCCACCACCCACCAAAGCACCGGACTACGGTGTTATCTGGAGCCTGCGGCGAGTCCTGGCCGACTTTTCGGAAGCGCCGTTCTTTGGCAATGAACTGGCAAGCCTCGGCCTGCTATTGGGGGCAATGCTGGCCTACACCCTGAACCCGTTGAGCCCGGTTTACGGTTCTGGTCTGTTGCCACAGCTGATCGGCGCACAGGCATTGACCTCGGCAATAGGCGTGGTGATCTGGCGTCGGCAATGGATGTTGCACGGCTGGTACCCCACCTACGTTCCACTGGTCTCAGTGGTGCCGGCGGCGATTCTGACCTATGGCGGCAGTTGGCAGGTCATTGTCATGAGTGCGCTGCTGGGCGCCCTGATTGCGCCACCATTGGCTTATGCGATTGCCAGAAGGTTACCTGCCGATATGCATGGTTACATCGGTAACGTCCTGTCCATGGCCATCAGCACCTTGTTGATCGTTCCATTCATCGGACTCTTGATAGCCAACTGACGCACGCGGCCTTGCGGCTGTATCGCGGACTTCAGTCCGGGTACAGCCACTTTCCATAACGAGCAAGCGAGGTATTACATGGATCTGCCTAAACTGGCCATCGCAGCCCTGGGTGGCACTGTGAGCATGCAGGCCAGAAACGCCGGTGAGGGAATCGTCCCGGCAGTCACTGGCGAAACACTGTTGGAGTCGGTACCGGAATTGGCGACGCTGGCACGGGTCAGCGTTGAAACCCTGGGCCTGTTGCCAAGCGCCTCATTGGATTTCGAGTTCCTGCTGGGTGTCCTTTCCTGGGCGAACGTTCAAATCCAACAAGGTGCGATCGGTGTCGTCATTACCCAAGGCACAGACACCCTCGAAGAAACGGCCACTTTTTTCGATTATTTGTGGGCCCACGATCAGCCGCTAGTCCTGACCGGCGCCATGCGCTCCGCTGCCAATGCGGGGGCCGATGGGCCGGCAAACCTTCTGGACGCTTGCCGGGTCGCCCTGGCGGCGAACAGCCGGCAACGAGGCGTTCAGGTGGTCATGAACGGGCAGATTCACTGCGCGAGCGCCGTCCGCAAAACCGATTCGTTAGCGTTGCAGGCTTTCTCCTCTACCATCGTGGGGCCTGTTGGCATGCTCGTGGAAAACACCATCCACTATTTGCGCCCGCCAGCCCAGCGCAAGGTTTTACCGCTGCCACAGCAGACAACACAGAAAATCGCCCTGTTGGAAGCGTCGCTTTCTGCAGACAGCCTCATGCTGGAAAGCATTCTCGAACTTGGCTACGACGGTCTCGTTATCGCGGGATTTGGTGCAGGGCATGTTCCCGAGAACTGGGCCGAGGTGATCGAAACTATCGCCGGAAAAATCCCGGTCATTATTGCAACCCGGACCGGATCCGGCTCTACCGCACGGTCCACTTATGGCTTTATCGGTGGCGAGATGGACCTGATCCGCAAAGGCGCATCGATGGCAGGACTTCTGTGCCCGCGCAAAGCCAGGGTTCTATTGTGGCTGTTAGTCGGTTGTCAGCGACAGGATGCGCTGGCGAGTTATCTCTCAAAAGACTGACACTTCCACTGTGGGAGCGGGCTTGCTCGCGAATGCGGTGTGCCAGATAAATTGATATCGACTGACACGACGCTTTCGCGAGCAAGCCCGCTCCCACAGTATTGTGGTGACCCTGGTGGATTGCTTTCAGCACAAAAAAGGGCCTGCATTTGCAGGCCCTTTTTTTGTTTGCGAATTGCTTAAGGCTTGTGCGCCCGCGCCAGGAATTCGTGGGACTGCATTTCCAGCAGGCGGCTGAGGGTACGCTGGAACTCGAAGTTCAGGCGACCGCCGGTATAGAGGTCTTTGAGTTCGACTTCGGCGGAAATGATCAGCTTGACGTTACGGTCGTAGAACTCGTCGACCATGTTGATGAAGCGTCGGGCGATGTCGTCAGTGGTGACGCTCATCTGCTCGACATCGCTGAGCAGCACGGCGTGGAAGATCTTGCCCAGTTCGATGTAGTCGTTCTGGCTGCGCGGACCGTCGCACAATTCGCGGAAGTTGAACCAGGCCACGTCATCACAGGTGCGCAGGGCACGGATTTCGCGGTTTTCGATCATCAGCACGTCGTTTTCGACCGCCGCCGTGCATTCCGGCGTCAGCGCACGGAAGCTCTTGCGCAGGCTTTCGTTGGCGGCTTCGTCGAGAGGATAGTGGAACAGCTCGGCCTGTTCGAGGTGACGCAGGCGATAGTCGACGCCGCTGTCGACGTTGACGATCTCGGTGTTCTGTTTGATCAACGCAATGGCCGGCAGGAAACGAGCGCGTTGCAGGCCGTCCTTGTACAGGCCGTCCGGCACGATGTTCGAGGTCGCGACCAGGGTTACGCCGTTCTTGAACAGCTCTTCCATCAGGGTGCCGAGGATCATGGCGTCGGTGATGTCGGAAACGAAGAACTCATCGAAGCAGATGACCCGGGCTTCGGTGGCGAAACGTTTGGCGATGATGGTCAGCGGGTTTTTCTCGCCGCCCAGGGTCTTCATCTCTTCGTGCACGCGCTTCATGAAGCGGTGGAAGTGAGTACGAGACTTTTCCTTGAATGGCAGCGCCTCGAAGAAGGTGTCCACCAGGTAAGTCTTGCCGCGACCGACGCCGCCCCAGAAGTACAGGCCCTTGACCGGGGTCTGATCCTTCTTGCCAAACAGCTTGCCCAGCAGGCCCGGTTTGTTTTGCTCGGCGGCGACCAGGTCGTCGTACAGGCGCTGCAAATGACGCACGGCAGTTTCCTGCGCGGCATCATGGAAGAATTCCGGGCGTTTCAGATCAGCTTGATATCGTTCTAGGGGCGTCATAATTCGTTAGCAAGGCAACAAAAACGGGCCGTCACTGTAGCGATGGCCCCGGGGAATGGCAATCGGCCCTTGATCGGGCCGAGCCGTTGATTAGTCCTGAACCGGCGTAAGAGCAATCCGCAACGCTTCGATTGCAGCGTCGCGCGCCGCGCTATCAGCGAAGGCGGGACTGTCAGCCACGCACTGGCCTTCCAGCCAGACGCTGAAGCTCAGCGCTTCACTGCGCACGTCCAGTGGCTGGCCTGCTTGCAGTTGCTTGGTTACCTGACCGGCGGTCTTGCCGTCGGCAAAATTGCACGACAACAGCAGCTGTTCGCCATCGGCAGCCAGCAGACGGAAACGGAAACTGCCGTCGTCCTCGCGGAAGCTGACAAAACGCGCGGCTTTCGCAGCTTTTTTCTTGGTGGTCGCTGCAACTTGGGTCTGGGCCACGAAAGAACGCAGGCCAACCGCTTCACGCAGCTCGTTGAGGAACGGCGTAGCAACCGCACGGGCCTTTTTCGCGCCGTGCTGCAGGATGTCTTCCAGGTCAGCCGGGCGCTCGATCAGTTGGTTATAGCGCTCGCGGGACTCGCCCAGTTCGTTGTCCAGCAACTGGAACAGGCGATTCTTCGCCTCGCCCCAACCCAGGCCCTGCAACAGTTCACTGCGGAACTCGTCGGCCTGGGCAGGAGTGGCGAACGCCTGGAACAGGGTGAACAGATGCGAGTTGTCCGGATCCTTGGCTTCGCCCGGTGCGCGGGAGTCAGTGACGATCCGCGAAATCGCGTCCTTCATTTCCTTGGCGCTGCTGAACAACGGAATGGTGTTGTCGTAGCTCTTCGACATCTTGCGGCCGTCGAGGCCTGGCAGCGTGGCAACGCTTTCTTCGATCAGCGCTTCAGGCATGGTGAAGAATTCTTTGCCCTGGCCAAACAGGTGGTTGAAGCGCTGGCCAATGTCCCGCGCCATTTCCACGTGCTGGATCTGGTCGCGACCGACCGGCACCTTGTGCGCGTTGAACATCAGAATGTCCGCCGCCATCAGCACCGGGTAGCTGTACAGGCCCATGGTGATGCCGGCATCCGGGTCTTCGCCGGTCTCGACGTTCTTGTCCACCGAGGCCTTGTAGGCGTGGGCACGGTTGAGCAGGCCCTTGGCGGCGACGCAGGTCAGCAGCCAGGTCAGCTCGGGGATCTCCGGAATGTCGGACTGGCGATAGAAGGTCACGCGCTCCACATCCAGGCCACCGGCCAGCCAGGTCGCGGCGATTTCCAGACGCGAGCGCTGGATGCGCAGCGGGTCATCGCATTTGATCAGGGCGTGATAGTCGGCCAGGAAGTAGAACGAATCGGCATTGCTGTCACGGCTGGCGACGATCGCCGGGCGGATGGCGCCGGCGTAGTTGCCCAGGTGCGGCGTGCCGGTGGTGGTGATGCCGGTGAGGATACGGGTACGAGTCGTCATGGGTAATCGCTTGTCAGACTGCAATCAATTCGAGAGACGCGGCAGGATCAGATCCTTGAGATCGGTCAGCTTGCCATGAAAAAAGTGTCCGCATTCTGCCACTTTCAGCAGCTCATGGGGGCGTTCGAGCTTGTCGGACCATTGATAAACGACTTGCGGATCGATGACTTCGTCGGTTTCCGGCTGGATCAGGGTCAGTTCGCCGTTCTGCGGCAGTTGATCCTGATCACCCAGGCGCATGACCGCCGGTGCGACCATGAACAGGTGCTTGATCTGTTCGCCCTTGGCCTCAAGGCGCCCGCCGAGACTTGCTGCAACAAAACCACCGAAGGAAAAACCGAACAGGGTCAGCGGCAAGTCCGGGTGTCTGGCCCGAAACCACTCGGCCACCGCCTGGGCATCGTCGACTTCACCGGTGCCCATGTCGTGGGAGCCTTCGCTGGCGCCGACGCCGCGGTAGTTGAAACGCAGGGTAATCAAACCGGCATCGCGCGCGGTGCGCTGCAGGGTCGAGACCACTTTGTTGAGCATGGTGCCGCCCTGCACCGGGTTCGGATGGCAGATCAGCGCCAGGCCACGCGGCTGCTCGTTATCCAGGTAAAGGGCTTCCAATTGGCCGACCGGCCCGTCAATCACTACAGGTGTTTCGCGCATAAGCAAGGAAGGAACTCCGTGACCTCGAATCGGGTCGACTCGTCTAGCAAATTGTCTGTGCCAATCTATTGCGAGTGAATCGCGGTATACAGCGCAGGTTCGAGCCGTTAACGTAAAGCAAAGCCGTTTATAGAGGAAGGACTCGTGGAACACTCGCTCTTAGTTTGGTTGTTACCGACTCTTGCCCTGGTTGTGGGTGTCGCCATTGGGTTTCTGATCGCTCGCCTTGCGCCGAATGCCGTGCCTAGCAGCACACAACGCCAGCTGGACGATATTCAGGAACGTTTCGACAGTTATCAGAATGAGGTGGTCACACACTTCAACAGCACGGCAACACTGGTTAAAAAGCTGACCCAGAGCTATCAGGAAGTGCAGGATCATCTCGCCGAGGGCGCCAACCGCCTGGCCCTGGACGAGCAGACCCGTCAACGCCTGCTGGCCTCGCTGCACGCCGATGCGACGCAAGCACCACGCGAGCGCCTGACGCCACCGCGCAATCAGGAACCGCCACGCGACTACGCACCGAAAGCCCCGAATGCGCCGGGCATGCTCGATGAGCATTATGGCCTGAAGAAGTAACCAGGTTCGCGCGACACAAAAAGCCCCCGGATGAGTGATTGTCCGGGGGCTTTTTAGTTTTTGATCCGATATTTCTGTTGCCCACACTGGCCTCTTCGCGGGCAAGTCGAATCGTCGCACCGCCGCTCCCACAAGGTTTGTGTACGACAGAGTTCCCTGTGGGAGCGGGCTTGCCCGCGAAGAGGCCAGACAGGCAACACAAAAAAGCCCGCCTGATCTGATATGGATCGGGCGGGCTCTGTTTACGCCTGGGGTTCAATCAGACATCAACGGTACTGCTGAAATCCAGCCTTACTGCTGGGCACCATACTGCTGGCCCGGGATCGCCTTGAGGTTGACCTCGACACGGCGGTTCTGCGCCCGGCCATTGGTATCGCCGTTGCTGGCAACCGGATTATCCGGACCGGCGCCACGGGCACTCAGGTTGGCACCGCTGACGCCTTGCGAAGTCAGGTAGGTGGCCACGCTCTGGGCGCGACGCTGGGACAGGTCCATGTTGTGCTGGCGGCTGCCGGTGCTGTCGGTGTAGCCGACGATCTCGATCTGGTTCTGGTTGAACTCTTTCAACGAGCCCGCCAGGTTGTTCAGCGGCTGATAGAAGCTTGGGGCGATGTTCGCCGAATCGGTGGCGAAAGTGATGTTGCCGGGCATGATCAGCTTGATCTGATCGCCCTGACGCTGCACTTCAACACCGGTATTGGCCATGCTGGCGCGCAGTTTCTTTTCTTGCTGGTCGGCGTAATAACCGTAGCCGGCAGCAGAAGCACCGACCACCGCAGCACCGATCAACGCGCCTTTACCACGGTTATCGTGGTTGATGGCGGCACCCGCCACAGCGCCGGCCAGTGCGCCGAGACCACCGTACTTGGCGGTCTTGCTCATGCCCTGGGAGCCGCCATCAGCCTGCCCCTGCTCATTGTAAGGGTTAGGCGAGGCGCAGCCAGACAGCAAGGCCACAGCGGTAGCGACAATAATCAAACGACGCTTGGTGAACATGAAAAGCTCCTACTTTGCATTCTATGGTGCAATGGACCATCGGCCTTTGCGGGCGTTTGATCATTAGATGCGATAAAAATTCCGTGAGTTACAAATCAAGCCCGTACAAAAGGGTTCTCGCGCATTTCGTCGCCCAGGCGAGTATCCGGACCATGCCCCGTCACCACCGTCGCTTCTTCGTCGAGGGTGTAAATCCGCTGCTTGATCGAGCGCACGATAGTCGCCTGATCGCCGCCCCACAGGTCGGTGCGCCCTACTCCGCGACGGAACAAGGTGTCGCCGGCAATCAGCAGTTTAGCGTCTGAAAACCAGAAGCTCATGGAACCCGGCGTGTGACCCGGCGTATGCAGCGCCACTCCGCAACCGCAGGCCAGTTCTTCATCATCGGCCAGCCAGCGGTCCGGGGATGGCACCGGGGTGTAGGGAACGCCGAACATCTGGCACTGCATTTCCAGGTTATCCCAGAGAAACTGATCTTCTTTATGCAGATGCAGGGTCGCACCGGTTTTCTCTTTAAGCTGACCGGAAGCCAGGAAGTGATCCAGGTGTGCATGAGTGTGGATGATGCTGACCACCTTCAGGCCCAGGGCATCGAGCCGCGCGAGGATCAGTTCATGATTGCCACCCGGGTCGACAACAATCGCCTTTTTCGTCACCGGATCGCCGATGATCGTGCAGTTGCACTGCAAAGGGCCGACGGGGAAGGTTTCGCGGATCAGGGAAGGTTGTTGGGACATCAGAGCCTGCTCGAATAAACGGGGACGGGCGATTTTCGCATACTTGAGTATCGGTCCATCGCCCAGGATGTGAAACGTGAAGAATTCCTTAACTCAGTACCCCCAGCTCCTTCGCTCGCGCCACCGCCTGCGTACGCCGCTCCACCCCAAGCTTGCTGTTGATATGGCTGGCGTGGGTCTTGACCGTATGCAATGAGATAAATAGCTGATCGCTGATTTCCTGATTCGAGCAACCTTGGGCGATCAGGCGCAGGACCGCCAGTTCACGCATGCTGAGCTGTTCTGCCGTCGCACTGGCTTCCACTGCGGGGCGAACGACCATAATGGGCAACTTTTCCATCAGGCTTTGTGAAACAGGTGTCGGCGGGCAGAGTTGCAACTGAGCCCGCAGCCAGTCCGAATGCTCGGCCAGCAATCTTTCAAAGGGTTGCAGCACACCTCCGCCTGCGACGTCCAGTGCCTGAGCCAGGGCCTTGCGTGCCTCGGGCTCGCGCCCGCTGCCCAGCAGTAACGCAACTTTCTGAGTCAGCGCCATGGTACTGAGCATTTGCCGACCGGTTTTCTGGCCATGTTCGAGCAGCGCATTCAAACGCCCTTCGGCCAGCATCGGTTGACCCTGAATAACCTCCAGCAAGGCTTGTTGCAATTCGATATGCAGAGGCAACTGCGGGTGGAATTCCGGGGGCGACGCCGCGTGCTCGCCGGTGTAGGTCTGCCCCAATCGTGACAGCCAGGCTTCGGCCAGATCGGTGCGTCCCTGGGCAAGCCAGAGTTCGCATTTGACCAAGGTGATCATCGCCAGATAGTAAATCGGCGGGACATCCCAGATATGCATCAGTCGTTCGGCTTCGGCCAGTTCGGCAAAGGCCTTGGCAAATTCGCCGCTGCTGCCTTCAACCCTGGCGATGACACAGTGACCTATCAGTACGCTGATATCGCGGCAGGCCCGCGCCTCGTTCAGACCGGCCTGTAAACGCACTCGGGCTGCTTGTGGCTGCAGTCGCTGCGCCAACAGGAAGCCTTCGTACAGGGTCAGTCGTGCGCGAACGGCATAGAGACGTTGCGGGGAAAGTCCCTGAAGTCGCTGTAAACCCTGGCGGACTTCCTCCAGCGCCCGAAAGACTTCCCCCCGCGCCTGCAGGACACGGGCGCGGTCGTAGTGGGCCAGCGCTTCGAACAGTGGATTGCCGACCCGTTGCGCCAATTCCAGCGAATCCCGATTCAGGCCCCGCGCACGCCACAAGTCGCCATCGGCAATGGCCAGGTTGGACAAGGTCGAGAGGCACATCAGGCGTTGTCCGTAGCGCTTGCACGGCAGGCTTTCCAGCGCTTCGCCGCAATAACGCAGCGTGAGTTCACGATTGCCGCGCCCGCGGGCGATGATTCCACTCAACGCCAGCCACTGCGCCAACATGGACCTTTGCGCGGTCGCCGACGGTGCAGGCAGGAAGCGACTCAAATGACTGGCCAGTTCTTCGGCGGCGTCCAGCTGGCATGCCATGCCCAAGGCCCAGCTGTAGAGCACGATCAGGCGCGGCGTGCTGATCAGCAGGCTGTCGGGCAAGTCCATTTTCCAGCGCAGCAACATGCCGACATTCTGCTCGGCCAGCAGTTGTTCTTCAGAGAGGTTTTGTACCAGATTCGCCGCGACGTCCAGATGGCCGGCACGCAAGGCCTGCTCTACCGCTTCGTCGAGCAGCCCTTGGGCGTTGAACCAGCGGCACGCTCGCAGGTGCAGGCTGGCCGCCGGGACCATCGACTGGGAGGCTGGCCGTGTGCGCAACAAGTCGGAAAACAGATGGTGATAGCGATACCAGTGACCATGCTCGTCCAGGGGCACCAGGAACACCTGATGGGCCAGCAGGAATCGCAGGATCTCGGCACTGTCATGGGCGTCGCGAACGGCGTCGCACAGTTCGCTGCAAAAACGCTCCTGAAGTGCGGTGTCATAGAGAAATGACTGGACCTCGGCAGGCAGGCAATCAATCACCTCTTCAAGCAGATAGTCGCGGATCAGCCCTTCCCCGCCATGCAACGATTGGGGCAACGCACCATCGGTGCCGGCTTCGGAGGCCGCCAGCAGCCAGAAGCGCAAGCCTGCAACCCAGCCTTCGCTGCGCTGGATCAGGTTTTCCAGCGCCTCCCCGCGCAAGGAAGTGCTGTGGCGATCGAGCAGGCTCAAGGCTTCATCGTGGGTCAGGCGCAAATCCTGCTCATGCAACTCCAGCAGTTGCCGCGACAGTCGCAACCGCGCCAGATGCCAGTCGGGGCGCTGCCGACTGGTGACCATCACCAGCAAGCCATCGGGAAGATGGTTGAGGAAAAACTGCAGGCAACGATCCAGAACCGGCCCTTGGGCCAGATGATAATCGTCGAGCACCAGCAGCAATGGCGTCGCAATGGACAGATGTTCGGACAGTTCGTCGAGCAGCCCGTCCAGCCATTCTTCGAAGGCAAACGGCTGATGGCGCTGGCGCATTTTCAGCAGCCCGAGAGACTGCCTGCCCAGGTCCGGAAAGTAATCCTGGAGGCCTTCGAGCAGGCGTTCGAGAAAACGCCCCGGGTCATTGTCTCGCGGGCTCAGGCCCAGCCAAAGGCTTTGCCAGTGAGCCGGCAATGCCTGACAGAACTCCACCGCCAAAGAACTTTTGCCGAACCCTGCAGGCGCACTCACCAGCAACAACCGGCCACCCAGCCCAGCGCTCAGGCGCTCGCACAGGCGCGGACGCAGCACATGGCCGTCGGGCAATGGCGGGCGAAAAAAACGCCCGTCCAGTGTCGCGACAGCAACGGTTGCAGAACCTGGGGGTATAGCCAAATCAGTCATAGCCGGCTCTTGTTTGAAATGCGGTGGCGGCGTTGCAGATGTCCGCAGACTAGCCGTAATCGGCGAGGGAATGAAGGTAATTGCTACAAATGGCTACAAAAAGTCTTGCGCGTCGTGATCGAAAAGATCGCAGCCTCGTTTCACTCGACAGCTCCTACACAGTGCCTACAGGTAAAACGAGGATCTTTTTCAACGTCAAAAAAAAACGCCCCGAACCAGTCGGGGCGTTTTTCAGAGGGTGCGGCCTCTACTCATGTCACCTTAGCGCACACCATCCTGGCGCAGGGCGGCAGGGGTGAAGTCGCTGGTGGTTGCCTGGAAGCCGAAGTCATACGCCGACTTCTCTTCGTTCTTCATGCCCAAGGCCAGGTAGCGACCCGATTGCAGGTCGTACAGGGTTTCGAGGGCATACCACGGCACTTGCTTGTCGTAGTAGTTCTCGGCATGTGCCTCGGCTACGCGCCACAGTTGGCCACGGCCGTCATAGTGGTCGATCACCGCAGCTTGCCAGGTGTCTTCGTCGATGTAGAAGTCACGCTTGGCGTAGATGTGGCGCTGACCTTCCTTCAAGGTGGCGACCACATGCCACACCCGGCGCAGCTCGTAACGCGCCAGATCCTGGTTGATGTGACCGGCCTTGATGATGTCGGTGTACTTGAGGGTCGGATCGTCGAGTTTGTAGCTGTCGGAGGCGATGTACATCTCTTTCTTGCCTTCGAGTTTCCAGTCGTAACGATCCGGTGCACCGTTGTACATGTCCAGGTTATCGGAAGTACGCAGACCGTCGGCTGCGGTACCCGGTCCGTCATAGGACACTTGCGGGGCGCGACGCACACGACGCTGACCGGCGTTGTAGACCCACGCCGAACGCGGTTCCTTAACCTGGTCGAGGGTTTCGTGCACCAGCAGCACACCACCGGCCAGACGAGCCGGCGCGGTCACTTTCTGTTTGAAGTAGAACAGGATATTGCCCGGGTTTTTCGGGTCGTAGTCCTTCATCTTGTCGCGGAACACGAACTGGTCCTGGAAATACACCAGGCTGAACGAGCCGTTCGGCTGCGGCGTGGCTTGGGTTACCAGGCGGGTCACGCTGCCACCGCGATAGCGGGTGATGTGGTTCCAGATGACTTCAACGCCGGTCTTCGGAATAGGGAACGGCACCGCGGTTTCGAAGTTTTCCAAGCCATTGCCGCCCGACACCAGGTTGGTGTTGGTGGCGTTGCGCTTGATGGCGGCGAATACGTCATCGGGCACGGTAGCGCCACGATGGGACGGATAGACCGGCATCTTGAAGGTTTCCGGGTAGCGCTTGAACATCGCGTACTGGCCCGGGGCGAGCTTGGCCTTGTACTGGTCGACGTTCTGCGCCGTGATGGTGAACAACGGCTTTTCGCTGGCGTATGGATTGGACAGGAAACCTTTGCTGTCGACCGTACCGGCGTTCTTTGCCATGGGTTTCCAGGCAGGGATCGAACTGTCGGCGTTACCCGCCATTTCGGCACCCATCGGGGTCAGGCTCTTGCCCAGTTTGTCCGCTTCGGCTGCCGGCACGGCCGCCATGACGCTGGTCGCCAGCAGCGAAAGCCCCAGAACACCGGCGTGGAACAGACTCTTTGTTATTTTCATATGTGTGTTCGTCCTGAAAATGCAGTGCTTAGAAGTTCACGCCGAGGCTGAGCGCAACGAAGTCGCGGTCATCCACAGTGGTGTACTTGCCGTCAAAGAAGTTGGTGTAGGCCAGGCTCGCGGTGTAGGTGTTCTGGTATTCGGCGTCGACACCCAGGCTTACCGCTTTACGGCCTTCCTCGAAGTTGCCGCCAGGGCCAGGGGAGTAACCTTCCACGTCATGGGACCAGGCCACGTTAGGCTTGAGGTTCACACCGGCGAACACGTCGTTGTATTCCCAGATGGCGCGACCGCGGTAGCCCCAGGATGTCGAGGTGGTGAAGCCTTCATTGTCGCAGTTGCGGCTGCGGTTGTTGGTCGGCGTACCCGGGCCGGCCCCGTTAATGGTGCTGCTGTTCAGCGCCACGCAGGTATCGAGCGCGCCAGTGGCTGGCAACTCGCCCGGACCGTAGACCGGATCGCGGCCATAACGCACGTCGGAGGTGCTTTCCAGGCCGCCGACGTAGGTCACGCCCACTTCGCCTACCAAGGTCAAACGGCTCGCGCCCATCACCTGATCAAAGAAGTGCGTCAGGGTGGTCTGGAACTGGGTGATTTCCTTGCGACGGTAGCCGTGCAGGTCCTGACCCGGCACACCGGTAAGCAGCGATGCGTTGGTCAACGGGTTGTTCGGGTTGTTATTGCCGATAGGACGGACACCGGCGAAAAGAATGTCGGTGGAGTTGAGCTGCACCGGTGCGTTCGGACGGTAGCTGACCTCACCACTCCACGCCGTACCGGTAGGCAGGGTGGTAGAGAAGCTCAGGCCATAGAGGCGGATGTCTTCAGGATATTCGATGAAGTATTGCGAATTACCTGCCACCAACAGTGGCGCCAGCGCGGCGAACGGACCTGGCAGGCCTGCTGCGGTGTTGTAGACCGACTGCGGCGCACCGGTGGCGCTGAAGATTGGCGCACGGCTGTGGTAGTTCATGAAGTAGGCACCGAACTCGGTGTCCAGCGGGTCGAACATGTACTTCAAGGACGCGCCCCACTGGCCGCCATCACGGGCATCGCGGTCCGCGCCACGGCGTACCAGAACACCCTCATTGTTGACGTCGACGCCGTTGGCGGCCAAAGGTCCGAGGGCAATGGCCGGAATCTGCGAACGCTTGTTCAGCACACGCAGGTTGTTATTGCAGCCGTCAGCAACGATGTCTGGCTGTGAGAAGAACGTGCCGCAGTTGTCGACGACGGTCTGGTCCCATTCAATTTGGTAGAAGGCTTCGCCCGAGAGGTTTTCGGTCAGGCTCTGGGACACATAGAACATGTTGACCGGAATCAGGCCTTCCTTGATCTCGGCACCCGGACGGCGGAACGCGGACACGTCGATCGGGTTGATCGAGTTGATGCCACCGCCGATGAAGGTACTTTCACCCCAGCTCACCACCTGCTTGCCCAGACGCACGGAACCCGGCTGATCGGCAATGGCGTAGTTGTGGTAGACGAAGGCGTCGAGGATCTGGCCGCCGGCGGACTTGGCGCCTTCCTTGCGGTTGTCGTCGCTGATGTCCTTGAACGGACGGCTTTCGTCTTTCAACTCAAAGTCGTACCAGTATTTGCCACGGACGAAAACACCGGTATCGCCATATTTCAATTCAAGGTCATGGATACCCTTGAAGATCTTGGAGAAGGTTTCGCCGCTTTTGAAGTTCAGGTGACCGTCATCGGAGGTCTGGGACAGGCCTTGGCCGCCGTTGTTGACGCCAATGAGGTTCTTGTTGGCACTTTCGGTAGACCAGCTGGCACCGATCGACAGAGCCGAATCGAACTGACCTTCGATTTCACCAACGTTGAAACTGACGCCGAATGCTGGCCCGGCGAGCGTAGAGGCAAGACTGACGGCCAAAGGCAATTTCGCCCGGCGCCAGAACTGGTTTACTGATGTCATCGACGCTACTCCATGTGCATTTTATTTTTATGGCAGTGAGCACTTTTAAAAACGCCTTGGGATAACCGGGAGCCATGGCATCCCAAAGTCATTCCAAAGTTGCATCGCCCCTGTTCGTGCGGTTGCTCCGTTTCTAAAAATCCATGCACGGACTATAGCCAGCAGGTTGTAGTGCTTGATCCCTCTAAAGTGTGATTTGCAGCTGCCAGCCACTCTGGAACAGTCCTTTCGCCAGTCCGACACACGTCGGCTCGGCAAGGATGGCTGAAATTACGGATTTGACAAGCCAAGCGCTTGCTTGGTGGGGCTGGCGTGTCCTTTCGGACACGCCAGAAGAGACTTAAAGCGTCGAAAGGAAGGTGCTATTGGTGGCTTGCCATTCAGTGATGTCGGCCCGAATCCGCTTCTTGTCGAGTTTGCCGACACTGGTCTTGGGAATTTCAGTAACAAGGGCAATCTGGCTCGGAATCGCCCACTTGCTCAGGTGCCCCAGTTCGACAAATGGCTTGAGGTGTTCCTTGAGTTCCCGGGCCCCGATTTCGTGCCCTTCGCGCAGCACCAGCAAGGCAAACGGACGCTCGCCCCACTGTGGATCGGCGATGCCCACCACTGCTACTTCGCGTACCGCCACATGGCGACTGATGAGGTCTTCGAGATCCAGAGAGGAGATCCACTCGCCACCGGTCTTGATGACGTCCTTGATCCGGTCGCGAATGTCGATCACCCCCATGCTGTCCAGGGTCGCTACGTCACCGGTGTGCAGCCAGCCACCGGCCCACAGCTCCGCGCCCTTTTGCGGCTCGTTGAAATAGCCTTCGGTCAGCCACGGCGCGCGCAGCACCAGTTCGCCCTGGGTTTCACCATCGGCTGGCAGGAAGTTGCCGTTGGCGTCAACGATGGCGGCTTCCACCAATGGCCCTGGCACACCGGCCTTGATCCGGTAGGTGGTGCGCTCGTCTTCGCTGCCGGCCATCAGTTCGTCGTTCAGGTGCGCGCACGACACCAGCGGCCCGGTTTCCGACATGCCGTAGGCGGCGGTCAACTGAATACCTTTGGCCTTGGCCGCTTCGTACAGCGAGCGATTCAGCGCGCTGCCGCCGATGACGATTTTCCAGCCACCGAAGTCGACGTCCTGCGCCGCCTTGGCATTGAGGACCATCTGCAGGATGGTCGGTACGCAGTGGGAAAAAGTCACCTTCTCTTTGCGCCACAGCTCTACCAGGTATTGCGGGTCATACCGGCCGGGATAAACCTGCTTGAGCCCGAGCATGGTCGCCACATACGGCAGCCCCCAGGCATGGACATGGAACATCGGGGTGATCGGCATGTAGACGTCGTTGGTGCCCAGCAGACGCACGCTGTCGATCGCGCCCATGATGGTCGACACGCCGATGGTGTGCAGCACCAGTTGCCGATGGGTGAAGTACACCCCCTTGGGATTACCCGTGGTGCCGGTGGTGTAGAAGGTGGTTGCGACCGAGTTTTCGTCGAAATCCTCGAAGTCGTATTTTGGGCTCGCGGCCGCCAGCAACTCTTCGTATTCGCCAATGAGGTTCGGCAGCTCGGCAGTCTTTTCCGGCAGATCGGTCAGCAGAAGGGTTTTCTCGACCGTGGTCAGATGCCCGGCGATGCCCTGGTACAGCCCGGTGAACTCGCTGTTGACCAGCACAAAGCGGTCCTCGGCGTGGTTCATGGTGTAGAGGATCTGCTCCGGCGACAGGCGCACGTTGATGGTGTGGATCACCGCGCCGATCATCGGGATGGCGAACATGCATTCCAGGTAACGATGGCTGTCCCAATCCATTACCGCCACGGTATCGCCGGGTTTGACTCCCGCCGCCGTGAGCACATTGGCCAACCGGGCGACCCGCTCGATCAGGGTCGGGTAGCTGTAGCGCAACTTGTCGCGGTAAACGATCTCGCGGGTTTTCTCGTAACGTGCGCCAGACATCAGCAGCCGCTTGATCAGCAGTGGATATTGGTAAGCGCCTTCGGCTGGGGGAATAACGCGAGTCTGCAACATAATAATCCCTTTTCCTGACTGCACGGTCGTGGCTGAAAGCTAGCACTGTAGTGCTCCTGATCGTCAGCCAAATCAGCCAAAGGAATGATTTGCAGAACCTCGCAAATGCTAGCGTTGCGCCATCAAGTGTCGCGTATTGTTCACCCACTTGAGCTGGCTCATCAGGCGGCGTGTCTGTCGACGCAGTCGCGGCTGTACCGGCCTCGTCGCGAGCAAGTTTGCTCCTACAGATCTGCGCGCGCACAACTTCCTTGCGCGCGCGACCTCAATTTCTGTGGGAGCTGGCTTGCCAGCAATGGCGGTGGCTGCGCATTGGATCAATGCATTTCGGTAAACGCCAGCTTCACGCCGATTGCGATCAGCACCGCACCCATGGTCCGGTCGAACCAGTGGCCCATGCGGGCGAAACCGGCGCGCACGCGCTGCTGGCTGAACAGCATCGCCACCAGGCAGAACCAGGCTGCCGTCGCCACCGCCAGGTAAACCCCGTAACCGGCCTGCACAGACAGCGGCGTGTGGGGGTTGATCACCACGGTAAACAGCGAGAGGAAAAACAGCGTGGCTTTCGGATTCAGACCATTGGTGACAAACCCTGAAGTGAAGGCCCCACGCGCGGTGCGCTCGCCGGCCTCCTTGTGCAGATCGTCCGCCACTGGCTTGGCCGGCCGTGCACGCAGCGCCTTGAAGCCGATGTACAGCAGATAAGCGGCGGCGGCCCATTTCAAGGCGTTGAACAGCATGATGGACTGGGACACGATCAGGCCGATGCCCAGCAGTGAATAACCGACATGCAGGAAAATCGCCGTGCCCACACCCAGCGCCGTCCATGTGCCGGCGCGGCGACCGTGGGTCACGCTTTCACGCACCACCACGGCGAAGTCAGGGCCCGGGCTGGCCACTGCCAACAAGTGAATCAGGGCAACGGTCAAGAACTCTGTCCAGTACATTGAAGCTCCTTAAGGCCAAGCGTAACTATTTATTTCATCTGGTAGGCTCGGCAGATTACGCCTTCAGTTCATTGCACAAAAGGTACAGTTGATGACGAACACTCACCGCGCCGTTTTCCTTGATCATCCTTCCCTGGACCTCGGCGACCTTGATCTGAGCCCCCTGCGCGCTTGTTTCGGTGAGCTGCAGTTGTTCGCTCAGACGTCACCGGAGCAAGTGATCGATCGCCTCAAGGGCGCTACGGTGGCCATCAGCAATAAAATCCTCATCGATGCGGCGGCCATGGCGGCCAGCCCCGAGCTTGAGTTGATTCTCATTACTGCCACCGGCACCAACAACGTCGACCTCGCGGCCGCCCGCGCCCATGGTATTACCGTGTGCAATTGCCAGGGCTATGGCACGCCATCGGTGGCCCAGCACACGATCATGCTACTGCTCAACCTGGCCACGCGCCTGGCCGACTACCAGAAAGCCGTCGGCGCAGGTCGCTGGCAGCAGGCCAAACAGTTCTGCCTGCTGGACTATCCGATCGTCGAGCTGGAAGGTAAAACCCTGGGTTTGCTTGGCCATGGCGAATTGGGCGGCGCCGTCGCACGGCTGGCCGAAGCCTTCGGCATGCGCGTGTTGCTCGGGCAGATTCCCGGGCGCCCTGCCCGGCCGGATCGCTTGCCGCTGGACGAACTGCTGCCACAGATCGACGCCCTGACCCTGCACTGCCCGCTCAACGAACACACCCGTCACTTCATTGGGGCCGGCGAACTGGCCGCAATGAAGCCCGGCGTATTCGTGGTCAACACGGCCCGCGGTGGCCTGATCGACGAGCAGGCACTGGCCGACGCCTTGCGCAGTGGCCACCTGGGTGGCGCTGCCACTGACGTCTTGAGCGTGGAGCCGCCGAACAACGGCAATCCGTTGCTGGCCCATGACATCCCGCGCCTGATCGTCACCCCGCACAACGCCTGGGGAAGCCGTGAAGCACGGCAGAGAATCGTTGGCCAATTGACCGAAAACGCCTTGGGATACTTCAGCGGTAAGGCGCTGCGGGTCGTCAGTTGATAAACTGCGGCACTTTTTTTCACAGGAGCAGTTATGGATCCGCGCAGTGAAGTACTGCTTCGTCAGGCCGAATTATTCCAGGGCTCGGTGCTTTTGGCCGGTTTGCCCGCCGATGATTTGCTGGGCCGCTTGCCCGACGCCCATGGCTGGTGCTGGCATGCCGGCGATCAGGCCGCGCTGGATGCACGCTTTGCCGAGCGCAGCCATTTTGGCGTGAACGCGCCTGAGCGTGTATTCGAGAGTGCCGTGGTGTTTCTGCCCAAGTCCAAGGACCTGACCGACTACATCCTCAACGCACTCGCGTCGCGGCTGGCCGGTCGCGAGCTGTACCTGGTCGGCGAGAAAAAAAGCGGCATCGAAGGCGCAGCCAAACAGCTCAACCCGTTCGGCAAGCCACGCAAGCTCGACAGCGCGCGGCACTGCCAGCTCTGGCTGGTCACCGTAGCCAATGCGCCACAAGCCAAACCGCTGGAAAGCCTGGCGCAAACCTATGAGTTGCCGCTGGCCGAAGGCCCGCTGAAAGTCATCAGCTTGCCCGGCGTATTCAGCCACGGCCGCCTGGATCGCGGCAGCGCGCTGTTGCTCGAACACCTGGACAAACTGCCAAGCGGCCACTTGCTGGACTTCGGTTGCGGTGCAGGGGTTCTGGGTGCGGCGGTGAAACGCCGTTACCCGCACAATCAGGTGACGTTGCTGGACGTTGATGCCTTTGCCGCCGCCAGCAGCCGCTTGACCCTGGCTGCCAACGGTCTGGAAGCCGAGGTCATTACCGGTGACGGCATCGATGCCGCACCCATGGGTCTGAGCGCGATTCTGAGTAACCCGCCGTTCCATGTCGGGGTCCACACCGATTATTTCGCCACAGAGAACTTGCTGCGAAAAGCGGCTAAACATCTGAAAAACGGTGGCGAACTACGACTGGTGGCGAATAGCTTCCTGAAGTATCAGCCACTGATCGAGGAGCATCTCGGCGTCTGCGCGATCAAGGCCGAGGGACAGGGTTTTCGAATCTACCGGGCCAAGCGCGGTTAATACTTCCTCGAAAAAGAAGGCTTGCCGAATGGATTTTGCATAGGCAGAATCCGCTCCGTCCTAGGGGAGTAGTCTCCCACGAGCGCCATGCTCGTCCGGCATACGTCAACATACTTGGTCCTCAGACCATGGCGTATGCGACCCCAACGTCCGCATCAGGCGGATCGCAGGGTTTGACAAGACCTATGACACGAACACCTTACCCGGGGCGGGAAGGCTGTACGTGTCATAGCCGTGTCGACCCGCCCCTTAGGAAAACCCCTGATGCTGGATTCACTACTCGTACCTACCGCTGTCGTTGCCTTGGCCGAAATCGGCGACAAGACGCAACTGCTCGCGCTCATCCTCGCAGCACGTTTCCGCAAGCCCTGGCCGATCATCGCCGGCATCGTCGCCGCCACCCTTGCCAACCATGCGGCTGCCGGTGCGGTAGGTGCCTGGGTCGGCGGCTTCTTCTCCGACACATGGCTGCACTGGATTCTCGCAATCAGCTTTGCCGCAACCGCACTGTGGACCCTGGTGCCGGACAAGATGGATGACGACGAAGCAAGTACCGCTCGCAAGTTCGGCCCCTTCCTGACCACCCTGATCGCATTCTTCCTCGCCGAGATCGGCGACAAGACCCAGATCGCGACCGTGATGCTCGCCGCGCAATACCCGGAACTGTGGCTGGTGATCATCGGCACCACGCTGGGCATGCTGATCGCCAACGTACCGGTGGTTCTGGCGGGTAACTTTGCCGCGGATAAATTGCCGTTGACGCTGATCCGCCGCCTGGCGGCTTCGGCGTTCTTCATCCTGGCGATCGTTGCGGTGTACAAAGCGATGCAGAGTAGCGGCTGGGTTTGATGCTGTGAGTCAGTAACACCGAGTTATCGTTCATCGCCAGCAGGCTGGCTGCCACAATGGATTGGCGTCGCTCACCTGTTTTTGGGAGCTAGCCGGCTAGCGATGAGGCGTTACTGAGGACAAATTAAGTATCAGAATTTCCTGGACTGTTCATACAGCGGCATAACCTTCGGAATCGCCGCCTGCAACGAAGCGATACGGCTCGCAGAAGCCGGGTGAGTGCTCATGAACTCTGGTGGCGAACCTTCGGAGGCCTTGCTCATCTTGTTCCACAGGGTGATCGCGGCATTCGGGTTGTACCCGGCACGGGCGGCCAGTTCGAGGCCGATCAGGTCCGCCTCGTTTTCATTGGCGCGGCTGTTGGGCAGGGTCATGCCGTAGTTGGCCACGGTATCAGCAAGCGCCAGGGTATCCTGACCCAAGCCGAGCAAGGCACCGGCGCCCTGCTTGGCCATTTCGATGCCGTAAGCCTTGGACATGGCTTCACGGCCATGCTCACGCAGCGCGTGGGCGATCTCATGACCTATGATCGCGGCGATTTCATCGTCGGTCAGCTTCAGGCTGTCGATCAGTCCGCTGTAAAAGAAGATCTTGCCGCCAGGCCCGCAGCTGGCGTTGAGTTGGTCACTCTTGATCAAGTTGACTTCCCATTTCCACTGGGCTGCATCCGGACGGAAGTTCGGCGCCTGGGCAATCAGCCGGTCGGCAATCGCCTGAACGCGCCGGGCATCGTTGCTGGTCTTGTCCAGCACGCCTTTGCTGGACGCTTCGCCGACGCTCTTCTGATAGGACTGGGCGTACATCTGGTCGACCTCTTGCGAGGACAACATGCTGAACATGTACTGCTTGCGCTCGACGCCCACCGCACCACCGCTGGTGGTATTGACCGACTGGCATCCAGCGAGCAGCAGAGTTGTGCTCAGCGCACACAAAGCCAATGTCTTGTTCATCAAAAAACTCCCTGAAAACATGCCGCGTATCCTAGGCGTGGAGATGTATTGACGCCAGATACAATAGAATTAAGACGCGCAATTGGGCTAAAGCTCTCATTGCCCGGAGAAAAAATTCACATTTGTTGAGTTGAGCGTGGGAACACCCTGAAGGAATCGCCGCACGCTGCGATCTTTTCGGCGGCCCCACCTAGCCCGGAGTCAGACACTCCGGCCCATTGAGCTTGGGATCATTCACCATGTTTGCCAGCACCCGCTCGCGCAATGCCGCAGGCTCACTGGCGAGCAATGCCTGCAAGGCATGCAGCGGTGTCTCGGGGTCAAGCCACGCAGCCTGCCCTGCCTCATCGAGAATCAACGGCCGCCGCTGACTCGCCGCCGGCTGGGTAATCACCGCTGTGCTCAGCCAGACTTGTTCCTGTACCGGATACGCTTCCCAGATCGCCGCAAAGAACAACGACGAACCCTCCCCCGGTGTCAGCCAGTACGGACGCTTGCGCGTGGTGCCGCGCCATTCGTAGAAACCGTTGGCCGGCAGCAGGCAGCGGCGCTCGCGCAACGCCTGGCGAAACATCGGCTGCTCGGCCACGGTTTCCGCGCGAGCATGGGCCGGCGTGCGGGACAGGTCGGTCAGCCAGGGCGGTGTCAGCCCCCAACGCGCGCGCGCCAACTCACGCTGACCGTCGAGACCGGCACGCAGCATCAATACAGAATCATTGGGGGAAATGTTCCACTGCGCCTTCTGGTCGGCGGGAAAGCCTGGCAGGGCCGCGAAGGCGGGGTTCCAGCGAAACAGGGCATAACGTCCACACATGGGGCAGCACGACTCTTGATCAAACGAACGCCAGCCTAACAGACCAGCGTGCCGAGGAAGCTCTCCGGTTCATCCCCGGACAGCGGCAGCGCGGCATTGTACGCGGTGATCAGCTCGCGGGCGTATTGCGCCTGGTCGTTATCGACCGCCAGTCCCAGCAGGCCGAAGATCGGTAACTCACCACTGCCCCCCACCAGATCGCGGCCCACCAGATGCGCCTCGATACCTTCGCTGGCGAGCATGCCTTGCAGCAACTCGCCTTCCATCAGGTTTTCCGGTTCGTAGATTCGCTGCATAAAGGAGTCTCACTCATTTTCACTGTGAACTTCGAGCATCCATTCCTGACCATCGGTTTGCAGCGTGAACCGGATCGGCCGACAACAGACCGGGCAGTCTTCAATGTAGTTCTGATCGCCCCCGGACAAATCCAGGACGGCCTCAGCGGGCTCACCACAATACGGACATTCATAGCGCTCGGTTTCCAGCATCGCGGTCTCCCAGGTGACTTGTGCGTATAATCGCCGGTCTATTTGCAGGGCTATTTTTGTCTGGCTACTTTTTCAGACCGTACCCTGCCGGTTTTCGATCAAAACCTTTACTTACCCTAGCCGTTTCTAACAAGAGAGCATGATGGGCGAATTCGATGCCATCCGACCTTACGACGACAGCGAAGTCCCAGCGGTGCTGGACCGGCTGCTCGGCGACAAGGCGTTTCTAGATATCCTCACCCACTTCCGCTTCCCGCGTTTCGCTGGCGCTTTAGGCTGGGCGCTCAAACCTCTTATAGCTCATCGGTTGCGCCGTGAGTTCGCCGGTGTGCATTCGGTCGCCACGCTGCAGGATAAAGTCGAGGTTTACGTCGACCACACCATCGAGCGGGCCACCGACGGCGTCACTTATACCGGCGTGGAGCAGTTCAAGTCCGGCAGCGCGTACCTGTTCATCGCCAACCACCGCGACATCGTGATGGACCCGGCCTTCGTCAACTATGCCGTGTACCACGCCGGCCTGCCGACGCCGCGCATCGCGATTGGCGACAACCTGCTGCAAAAGCCCTTCGTCAGCGACCTGATGCGCCTGAACAAGAGTTTCATCGTGCACCGTTCGATTACCGGACGTCGCGAGAAGATGGCCGCCTATCAACTGTTGTCGGCGTACATCAACCATTCGATCCGCAACGACTGCGCCTCGATCTGGATCGCCCAGGCCGAAGGCCGTGCCAAGGACGGCGACGACCGTACCGAGTCGGCGATCCTCAAGATGTTCCACATGAGCCGCAAGGATGAGCCGTTCGGTGAGGTCATCCGTTCGCTGAACCTCACGCCTGTATCGATCAGCTACGAATACGACCCGTGCGACCAGGCCAAGGCCCGCGAGCTGTACATCCGCGCCACCACCGGCAGCTACACAAAAGTGCCGGGCGAGGACGACGTGAGCATCGCCAAGGGCATCACCGGCTACAAGGGCCGGGTGCATGTGAACTTCGCAGCGCCAATCACCGAACTGTTCGAAGACACCAAGCAACTTGCGGTCGAGATGGACAAGCAGATTCTGGGGGGCTATCGCCTGTTCCCGGTGCACTACCTGGCGTATGCACAATGGCAAGACGCGGATCCGCAACTGCAGGTGCCCAAAGCCGCCGAAGTGTTCGGCGCCGATGAACTGGCCAAGGCCCAGGAAGAATGGCAGCAACGCCTGGATGCTTGCCCCGCCGAGCATCGGCCATTCTTGGTGCTGCAATATGCGACGCCGGTGCGCAATCAGTATCGGGTGAAGGCGCGATTGCCGCTGTAATCGCGGATACGACAACGGCGCCTGATGGCGCCGTTTTTTTTCAATACAGGATCACAAGTCAGACCTGCGTGCTGATCCACGACACCAGCAACGCCAGCCCCATGCAGGCAAACCCGAAGCAGTAGAAAAACCGGTTCATGCGCAAGGTCGCCCAATCCAGCATCGGCTCTTCATTGGCACGACTCTGGCGCTGCGTCTGCAGACTGGCCATCGCGCGCAGTTCGCGACGACGGGTGGCGTGCAGCAACCAGCCGCCCGGGAAGGCGAAGAGCAAGGCCAGCAGATTGATCAACTTGGCGGGATGGGCAGTAAACAGCGTCATCAAATGCAGCGACATCACAAACCTCGAGCAAAACCAGTGTGGCAGACGCGGGAGCTGCGACTGCGGCGCGGATTCTACCGAAAGCCTGCGACCATGCCCTGGCTTTCCGACAAAAAACGAAACAATTGAGCCTTTGCTGTCCTGAGTCACGACGCTGTCATCTGCATCAACCACCATGCACGCCTCTAAATCGACATGGAATGCGACATGCTGCACGCCGAGAACCAGGACCGCCTCTACCTCATCGCTCACAACGACGAGCAACAAACCCTTGTTGGCAGCCTCGCCTTCAACGTGCAGGATCGCCATTGGCTGGTGTACTGCGCCCTGGGTGGGCATCAGCATGCGGACTTGCCGGAAGCGGATTTGCTGACGGGCGTGAGCGTGCTGGATTTTTATTCCGAAGCCGCCTGATTGCCCCCTGTAGCTGGCACCCGCAATACCAACAGGCATGAAAAAGCCCGGGGCCATCACTGGCACCGGGCTTTTTTACATCCAGCGAACCGTTATTCGCCGAGAACCTGACCCACGGTCGGGTCCTTGAACAGACGGGTCAACGCATCGCTCAACACATCGCTGACCAGCTTGGTATTGGTTTCCTGATTGGGCGCCATACCGAAGCGCTGGTCCAGGGAAGCGCCGTAGCGACCGCTGTAACGGCGATTGGCGTTCTGCACATCAGAGCGGAAGGTGGCGCCGATGGTCGCTTCAGTCACATACATGCCTTCTTTGGGCGACTGATATTTGAGTTCTGCCAGGGTCACGGTCAGCTGCGGTGCGTTCATGGCGTTGGTCGTCGGGGTGAAACCCAGCAGACGCACGGCAGCTTCGGCCTGAGCCTGCAGTTTCGGCAGGATCTGCGCGCCCTGCACGGTGATCGCGCTGGTTTCCGGATAGAGGCCGCCACGGGTGCCCAGGGTTGCCGACGGACGCCCGTCGACCACACGCACCACGACAGGCTGGCCATGACCGACCGGCGCCAGCTGAGTGGTCAGTTTTGGTTCCGGGTTCAGTTGTTGCGGGCTGTGGGCGCAGCCGACCAGGGTCAAACTGGTCACAGTGATCAAACCGAACAACAGGCGTTGCAACATGCTCTTCTCTCCAGAATCAGGCATAAAACAGGCCGGCAGTATAGCGGTGCGCCACTGCGGGGAACCAGCGCCGCACAGTGATTACTGAAATTTCTGACAGACCTTTCGGGCAGCGGTTCCTGTCACACAGTTGTCACTGTCCATACACTTGCACGTAACGGCTAGAAGGCAGTCTTCTGGACAATCGCCAAAGGTACTTTCCCATGCGCTATCTGATGTCGCTGTTCGCGCCACGCCCGCTGCATCGCTGCTTCGCCCTGCTCGACCACAATGGCCACTGCCAGGCGTTCAGACAGTGCAGCCTGCAACCCATGGGCGATGGCTGGGTCGAAATCGAAGAAGTGCGCCTGAACTGGCTGAATCAGCCCCTGCCTGCAAGCGCGCGCGTCGCTCAACAACAGCAGCAACCACGACTACGTGCCCGGCAACTGCTGGCCACCTGACCAAACGGCTAATAAAAGTCATTAAACACGACCATTTCCCTGCGTTTCTTAGATACAATCTCCCCCCGATTATAAGGACGTCTCCTGATCGGGCCTCGCAGCATCGTCAATACGCTTGTATTGACACCCCGCACCGCCCACAGAGAGCCGCCCACACAGATCGAGTGAAGCGGGTGCGCTTGCTGTTTCCCTGAGCAAAACCTCCTCTTTTCGCGAATCTGCAGAGCTGCCATTACGCTCGGTCACTGAGCTGTTTGCCCGTTTTTGCCTGCCATGAATCCCGTGGCGGCAAACCATCCGGGCCCGGTGCCAGGCTGGGGCAGCCCTTTTTTGAGGTTCACGTCTTCAAAAGAGCGTGAAAAAAACGGGTTTTCACAACTTCACAAGAGTGTGGCGAGCAAATGAATAGTTTTGCGTCTGAACATGCACCATTAGCGTCTACATCAGCCCAACGACACAGGACCGAGTATTCCTCGAACACCGGAGCCTGAAGCCTGTCCGCTACGGATTTTGGTTGCACAAACGGATGTATCGACCATAAGTCGAATTGCCTCCCGCGCGCTGAAATGAGTTTATATGGCTCATAGGCCCGGCAGGTAGCGTCCGTCGAAGTTGCGAAAAATTGCGAAGATTCGGACATGGCGATCCTGCCATGAGTTTGAGGGGCATCACTGACTCGCCCCGGAACGCCTGGCAGCCATGCCGTCAATTTGGTGCTGCAGATTTTGGAGACGCGTTAAATGGCGCATAACGAAGCAGTCGACGTAGTACTGGTTGGGGCCGGCATCATGAGTGCCACCCTTGCAGTACTGCTCAAAGAGCTCGACCCCGCGATCAAGCTGGAAGTTGTCGAGCTGATGGATTCCGGTGCCGCGGAGAGTTCCAACCCGTGGAACAACGCCGGTACCGGTCACGCCGGGCTGTGTGAGCTGAACTACACGCCCCAGGCGGCTGATGGCACCGTCGACATCAAGAAAGCCGTACACATCAACACCCAGTTCGAGGTGTCGAAGCAGTTTTGGTCGTACCTGACCAAAAAAGGCACGTTCGGCTCGTGCAAAACGTTCATCAGCCCGGTGCCACACCTGAGTTTCGTACAGGGCGACAGCGGCGTGTCCTTCCTCAAGGAACGCTTCAAGGTGCTGAGCAAGCATCACGCCTTCGCCGACATGGAATACACCGAAGACAAGGCAACGATGGCGCAGTGGATGCCACTGATGATGCCGGGGCGTAATGCAGGCGAAACCCTTGCCGCCACCCGCGTGATCAATGGTACCGACGTGAACTTCGGCGCCCTGACCAACCAGTTGCTCAAGCACCTGACCAGTGCACCCGATGCCCAGGTCAAGTACTGCAAGCGCGTGACCAGCCTCAAGCGCAGCAACGGCGGCTGGACCGTGAGCATCAAGGACGTCAACAGCGGCAATACCCGTGAAGTCGACGCCAAATTCGTCTTCCTCGGCGCTGGCGGCGCGGCATTGCCGCTGTTGCAGGCCTCGGGCATCGAAGAAAGCAAAGGCTTCGGCGGCTTCCCGATCAGCGGCCAGTGGCTGCGCTGCGACAACCCGGAAGTGGTCAAGCACCACCAGGCCAAGGTCTACAGCCAGGCCGCCGTGGGTTCGCCACCGATGTCCGTGCCACACCTGGACACCCGTGTGGTCGATGGCAAAACGTCCCTGCTGTTCGGACCTTATGCCGGCTTCACCACCAAGTTCCTCAAGCACGGTTCGTTCATGGACCTGCCGCTGTCGGTTCGCGCCGGCAACATCGGCCCGATGCTGGCCGTGGCGAAAAACAACATGGACCTGACCAAGTACCTGGTCAGCGAAGTGATGCAGTCGATGGAGCAGCGCCTGGAATCCCTGCGTCGCTTCTACCCTGAAGCGAAAGCCGAAGACTGGCGCCTGGAAGTGGCCGGCCAACGGGTGCAGATCATCAAGAAAGACCCGAAGAAAGGCGGCATCCTGCAGTTCGGTACCGAACTGGTCGCGGCCAAGGACGGCTCCCTTGCCGCCCTGCTCGGCGCTTCGCCAGGCGCATCGGTGACGGTTTCGATCATGCTCGAGCTGATCGAAAAATGCTTCCCGAACAAAGCCAAAAGCGAATGGGCTGGCAAACTGGCGGAAATCTTCCCCGCCCGTGAAAAGGTTCTGGAAAGTGACGCGGCGCTGTATCGCAAGATCAACGCGCAGAACAACGTTGCCCTGGAACTGGTTGAAGCCAGCAGCGAGACCGAAAGCTACGCTTGATACGGCCGCATAAAAAAAACGCCCCATCGGGGCGTTTTTTTTGCCGGTCCTCTGTGAGCAGGTTTTAGGCGCGAGCCTTCTCGATCAGCTCGATGTACTCCGGCGCGTTGCGCTGATCCTTGATCAGGGCAATGAAGTCGTTGCCGTGCTCGTCTTTGCCGTTGACGTCAAAACCGGCCTCGACGAAGAACGTCAGGAACCGCTCGAAATCGTCGATACGCAGGCCACGATAAGCCTTGATCAGTTTGTGCAGGGACGGAGAAGTCGCGTCGACCGGTTCGAAATCGAGGAACAACTTGATCTGCTCATCGCCGATCTCATCACCAATCACTTGTTTCTTATCTTTACGCATTGCCGACTCCAGCTCGCAGACATTACACGGGGCGGGCAGTTTACCCCCGTGCAGGCTCGGGGCTCAACGCGGACGAATGCTGCCAGTGTGCAGATCGGCCCAGACATGGCCGTTGGCGTAACTGAGAAACTGGCAGTACACCGTGTCATTGCGCAGCAAATCGATCACCACGCGGTACTGAGCCAGCGGGTAGTACAGCGTCAGGGTCTTGCTCTGCTCGTCGTAGACCGGCTTTTTCAGGCTCTTGCTCTCCCCATCGAAATTGACCAGCACCTGATTGATCGTCGCGCCTTTATTCAGGGACTTGCCCTTGAGGCGAATCAACAGCGGCGAGGTGATCGGAATCGGCTGTTGACTGGATTGGCGCTGAGCGCCGACCACCACTGAATAATCGGTGACCTGCAGCAATTGCTGCTGCTCGGGCTCGGCAGCGCGCAAAGTGAGGTCGTCAGGCGGCAGGAACTGGCTGTGCATCGGCGCCGGGGCGGCGGCCAGAGGCAGACTGAGTGTCAACAACAGGGCGGCGCAGCAGCGGATCAAAACACTCATGGCAGGCTCCGGAGGGCGGGGCCGGGCACTCTAGCATGGGAGTAAAAAAAACTTCTGCAGACACCGCCCCCCCTGTAGGAGCGAGCATGCTCCGGGCGGCGCTCCGACGATGGTCGTCAACGATTATGTTGGCGCCCTGACACCCTGCGGCGTTCTCAGGTCCATCGCGAGCGGGCTCGCTCCTACAAAGTCGGGGTCATCAGTCGAACTGCGCGCGCATCCAGGCGTGATACTCGGCAACGCCAGGCTCGCCCTCACGAGGAGCCCAGTGAGCCAGCTCGCCCTCGCCAACAGGACGGTAAGGGCCAGCCTTGCATTCGAACATCAGGCTATCGGCTTCCAGCACCACCAGGCCGTGGAATACGCCGGTTGGCAGATCCACGCCCACACAGTCGCCACCGGCCTGCAGAACTGTCTTGCTCAGCACGGCACCGGTTTCGTCGAAAATCAGCACACCGAGGCGGCCTTTGAGGACCAGCAAGGTTTCGGCCTTGTTCTCTCCCAGATGGCGATGAGGCGGGATGTACGTGGATGGCTGCAACGCCACCGCCATACGATGGCAAGCCTCTTCCATCTGATGGAAGTTGTGGTGCTGTCGCCCACGAGGGTTAGCCGCAGCTTTTTCGGCCAACTGCGTAAACAGTGTTTGATCAAGAAAGCTTGGCGTCGCCATCGTTTACATTCCTTTAACGGCAAAGATCCCGTTGGCGTTACGCCAGTAGCCTTTGTAGTCCATGCCGTAACCGAAGATGTAACGGTCAATGCACGGCAGGCCGACGAAATCGGCTTTCAGGTCCGGACGGGCCTTGCGGTCGTGGTCCTTGTCGATCAACACCGCGGTGTGCACGGCACGGGCACCGGCATGTTTGCAGAAGTCGATGATCGCGCCCAGGGTGTGACCTTCGTCGAGGATGTCGTCAATGATCAGCACGTCGCGGTCGATGAACGAAACTTCCGGCTTGGCTTTCCAGAACAGGTCGCCGCCGCTGGTTTCGTTGCGATAGCGGGTGGCGTGCAGGTACGACGCCTCCAGCGGGAAGTGCAGGTAGGTCAGCAATTTCCCGGAGAAAATCAGCCCGCCGTTCATCACGCAGAACACCACCGGGTTGCTGTCGGCCAACTGGTCGTTGATTTGTGCACCGACGCGGGCGATGGCCGCTTCGACTTCAGACTCGGTGTACAGGCAGTCAGCCTCTCGCATGACTTGACGGATATGCTCGAGATCAGCGGACATGGGGCTCTCCAGGGGATTAAGGGGGGGACGGTTCAGGAAAAGCGGGCAAAGGTACGCATCAAGCCCGGCCAGATCAAGCGTTTATGGACTAACGTACTTTATGTCTATAGGACATCACCCTCGGATAGATTAATCTAGGCCGGTTTTTTTGCCCGCCGCCGGAGCCTTTCCCATGCCCATCCTCGAGATCCGCCATCCGCTGATCCGTCATAAACTTGGCCTGATGCGCCGCGCAGACATCAGCACGAAGAATTTCCGTGAGCTCGCTCAGGAAGTCGGTGCCCTGCTGACCTATGAAGCCACCAAAGACCTGCCGCTGGAAACCTACGATATCGAAGGCTGGTGCGGCACTGTGTCGGTCGAGAAAATCGCCGGCAAGAAGATTACTGTAGTACCGATTCTGCGGGCCGGCATTGGCATGCTCGAAGGCGTGCTCAGCCTGATCCCGGGCGCCAAGGTCAGCGCCGTGGGTGTGGCCCGCAACGAAGAAACCCTGCAGGCGCACACTTACCTGGAAAAACTGGTTCCGGAAATCGACGAACGCCTGGCAATGATCATCGACCCGATGCTCGCCACCGGCAGCTCCATGGTTGCCACCATCGACCTGCTGAAGAAGGCCGGTTGCCGCGAGATCCGCGCCATGGTGCTGGTTGCCGCCCCGGAAGGCATCGCCGCAGTAGAAAAGGCTCACCCGGACGTTATCATCTATACCGCCTCCATTGATCAAAAACTGAACGAACACGGATACATCATCCCGGGCCTGGGCGATGCCGGTGACAAGATCTTCGGCACCAAGCAGAAGGACGCTTGACCATGCAGCAAGAGTTCAACGATCCGCTCTGGCGCACGGTGCTGTCCGGCGCGCAGATGCTGTTCGTGGCGTTCGGCGCCCTGGTATTGATGCCGCTGATTACCGGCCTTGACCCGAACGTTGCGCTGTTCACAGCCGGCCTGGGGACAATCCTGTTCCAGATCGTCACCGGGCGTCAGGTGCCAGTGTTCCTGGCATCGAGCTTTGCCTTCATTACCCCGATCATTCTCGCCAAGGGCCAGTTCGGCCTGGCCGCGACCATGGGCGGCGTGATGGCGGCAGGTTTCGTCTATACCTTCCTCGGCCTTGCCGTGAAGATCAAAGGAACCGGCTTCATCGACCGTTTGCTGCCTCCGGTGGTCATCGGTCCGGTGATTATTTCCATTGGCCTGGCCATGGCACCGATTGCCGCCAACATGGCGATGGGCAAGGCCGGTGATGGCAGCGAACTGATTCATTACCAGACGGCGATGCTGATCTCGATGCCGGCGCTGCTGACAACCCTGATCGTCGCGGTGTTCGGTAAAGGCATTTTCCGCCTGGTGCCGATCATTTCCGGCGTATTGGTCGGTTTTGCCATGGCGTTCTACTTCGGCGTGGTCGATACGGCGAAAATTGCCGCCGCCCCCTGGTTCGCCATCCCCGCCTTCACTGCTCCCGAATTCAACTGGCAGGCAATTCTGTTCATCGTCCCGGTCGCCCTGGCGCCCGCGATCGAGCACATTGGTGGCGTGATTGCCGTGGGTAGCGTGACCGGTCGCGATTACCTGAAGAAGCCCGGCCTGCACCGCACCTTGCTCGGCGACGGCATTGCCACCACGGCAGCCGGTCTGTTTGGCGGCCCACCCAACACCACGTACGCCGAAGTGACGGGCGCGGTGATGCTGACCAAGAACTACAACCCGAAAATCATGACCTGGGCGGCGATCTTTGCCATCAGCCTGGCGTTCATCGGCAAGTTCGGCGCACTGCTGCAAAGCATCCCGGTGCCGGTGATGGGCGGGATTCTCTGCCTGTTGTTCGGTTCGATCGCCGCGGTGGGCATGAACACGCTGATCCGCCACAAGATCGACCTGGGCGAAGCGCGCAATCTGGTGATCGTCTCGGTGACCCTGGTATTCGGAATTGGCGGCGTGCTGATCGGCACCGGCACCGGCCCCGACGACTTCGGCCTCAAAGGCATTGCGCTGTGCGCGGTGGTGGCGATTGGCTTGAACCTGTTGCTGCCGGGCAATGACGGCTGGAAGCATAAGAAGGCGGATGAGCCGTTGCTCTAATAGTTCACTCGATCCCTGTGGCGATGGGGCTTGTCGGACCGCCGCACCGCCCCGTTGGGTCGCGAAGCGGCCCTAAATCCGGCAAACGCGTTGCACCAGACACAATGCGTTTGCCGGGTTTACGACTGCTTCGCAGCCGAACGGGGCGGTGCGGCGGTGCGGCGGTCCGACAAGCCCCCTCGCCACAGTTTGTGTTCCTATAGTGACAACGGCGCTCTTTCACACAAGGTACTCAACGCCCGCGCCCACTGCGGGTCATCGTTGAGACACGGCACCAGCACCAACTCCTCGCCGCCTGCCTCACGGAATTGCTCCAGCCCGCGATCACCGATCTCTTCCAGCGTCTCGATGCAATCGGCGACGAATGCCGGGCACATCACCAACAACTTTTTCACACCATTTTTGGCCAGTTCATCGAGGCGCGCTTCGGTATAAGGCTCGATCCATTTCGCCCGCCCCAGACGCGACTGGAACGACACCGACCACTTGCCGTCCGGCAATCCCATGCGCTTGGCAAATTCTGCCGCAGTACGCAGGCACTGGCCGCGATAACAGGTGGCGACCACTTCCGCTGGCGCACCGGCGCAGCAGTCGCCGCCGCCCTCGAAGCAGTGTCCTGGATTGAGCTTCTTCAGATGCCGCTCCGGCAAACCGTGAAAGCTCAACAGCAAGTGATCGAAATCCTGCTGCAGATGTGGCCTGGCTGTCGCCACCAATGCATCGAGATACTCCGGCTGATCGTAAAAAGGCTGGAGAACCGAGAGCTGCACATTGAGTTTATTCTCCCGCAGCACACGCTTGGCTTCTTCGATCACAGTGGTAGTGGTGCTGTCGGCGAACTGTGGATAAAGCGGCGCCAGGGTGATTCGTTTGTGCCCCGCTGCGGCCATGCGCACCAGCGTAGACTCGATCGACGGCTCGCCGTAGCGCATGGCCAACTCGACCGGGCCATGATGCCATTGAGCGGTCATGGCCTGTTGCAGGCGACGGCTGAGCACCACGAGTGGCGAGCCCTCCTCCCACCAGATCGAGGCGTAGGCATGAGCCGACTGCTCCGGACGCTTGATCAGGATCAGCGATACCAGCAAACGCCGCACCGGCCAGGGCAGGTCGATCACGTACGGGTCCATCAGAAATTGATTGAGGTAGCTGCGTACATCCGCCACCGAGGTGGAGGCAGGTGAACCCAGATTGACCAGAAGCAATGCGTGATCGGTCATGCAACATCCTATTTCAAAGGCGGCTGGACAGATCGTCCAACGCCGCGCGCAAATCCGTGAACTGAAAGATGAAACCGTCTTGCAACAAACGCATCGGGGTCGCCCGCTGGCCGCCCAGCAACAACAAGGACAACTCGCCCAGGCCTACCTTCAACACGAAGGACGGCATCGGCATGAACGCCGGACGATGCAGCACACTGCCTAGCGTGTTGGCGAACTCGCGGTTGCGCACCGGTGCAGGCGCGCACGCATTATATGGACCGCTGGCCTGATTGCGGTGCAGAAGAAAATCAATCAGGGCGATTTGATCCTTGATGTGAATCCACGGCATCCATTGCCGGCCGCTGCCAATCGGCCCTCCCAAGCCCAGTTTGAACGGCATTGTAAGCCGCGACAAAAAGCCGCCCTCTGCCGACAACACCAACCCGGTACGGATGAGGATTACGCGGATGCCCAAGGCTTCCGCGCGCTGGGCGGTCTCCTCCCAGGCGATGCACAGCTGACTGGCGAAATCATCGATGACTGGCGGTGACTCTTCGGTCAACTCGCGCTCACCGCCATCGCCGTACCAACCGATTGCGGAACCGGAGATCAGCACCTGTGGCTTGTGCTCTCGAGTCTCAAGCCAGGCCAGCAGGGTTTCGGTCAGCGTGATACGGCTGCTCCACAACACGGCTTTGCGTTTGTGCGTCCAGAGCCGGTCGGCAATCGGCGCACCCGCCAGATTGATAACGGCATCTACCGGTTCCTGCCCGACGTCCTCCAACCGGGCAATCCCCTGCACTTGAGCACCGCATGTTTTCGCGACTGTTTCAGGCTTGCGACTACAGACGGTCAGACGATGTCCCTGGCTCAACCACAGCCGGCAGAGCTGACGTCCTATCAGACCAGTACCGCCGGTCAGCAATATGTGCATGACTTGTTCCTCGCGTGGCGTTTTACCCTGTCCGTTAGTCTATTTTTATAAGCAGGGATCTTTGGTATCGAGCAGGCGCTATGGTTAACAATAGGCCAAGCTGTCAGAACGAGAACGCTAAAAGTTATACCAAAAAACAATATTGTACAGGTTCAAAGCCCGGCGTAGTCTGTACAGAAAGGTAAACGAGGCCCCTATGACTGTACCTATCGCAATCATTGGCACCGGCATTGCCGGACTCTCCGCCGCCCAGGCCCTGACGGACTTCGGGCACAGGGTTCAACTTTTCGATAAAAGCCGCGGCAGTGGCGGGCGGATGTCGAGCAAACGCAGCGATGCGGGTGCGCTGGACATGGGCACCCAGTATTTCACTGCCCGCGATCGCCGCTTCGTAACAGAAGTTCAGCGCTGGCAAGTCAACGGCTGGGTAGCCGAATGGACACCACAGCTGTACACCTACCATGGCGGCCAGCTCAATCTGTCGCCGGACGAGCAGACACGCTGGGTTGGCACGCCGCGCATGAGCGCGATCACCCGCGCCCTGCTCGGCGACCTGGAGGTGCATTTCGCCTGCCGGATCACCGAGGTCTATCGCGGCGAAGAACACTGGCACCTGCAGGACGCCGAAGGCTTCACCCACGGGCCGTTCAGTCATGTCGTGGTCGCTACGCCAGCCCCTCAGGCCACGGCGCTGCTGGCCTCCGCGCCGAAACTCGCCGGGGCCGCCGCCGGGGTCAAAATGGACCCGACCTGGGCCATCGCCCTCGCCTTTGATACGCCGCTGGAAACGCCCATGGAAGGCTGCTTCGTCCAGGATAGCCCACTCGACTGGCTGGCCCGCAACCGCAGCAAACCGGGACGCGACAACAGCCTCGATACCTGGGTGCTGCACGCCAACAGCGCCTGGAGCCGCCAGCACATCGACCTGTCTAAAGAGGCAGTGATCGAACAATTGCATGGTGCGTTCGCCGAATTGCTGCACGACTCCATGCCCGCGCCTACCTTCAGCCTCGCCCATCGCTGGCTCTACGCCCGCCCCGCCAGCAGTCACGAATGGGGCACTTTGGCCGACGCCGACCTGGGCCTGTATGCCTGTGGCGACTGGTGCCTGTCCGGGAGAGTCGAAGGTGCCTGGCTCAGCGGCCAGGAAGCCGCCCGCCGGTTGCATGAGCATCTGCAATGATCCGTTGCCGCAGGTGTATGGGTGTGTATGCGAATACGTATGGTCGTGTAGGAGCTACCGAAGGCTGCTCCTACAGGGGGCGTTGATCGACCCAAAAAACTTGTACATATAGTTTGACTTGTACAGCTTCGAATCTAAGATGTAACAATGTTGTACAGATCTTCCTGGCTGTACAGGTTTAGATTCGAGGTACGCCGATGCTCCCCACTCCCGCGAGACCGAAAATCGCCATCAGCGCCTGCCTGATGGGGTTCGATGTGCGCTATAACGGCGGACACAAGGAATCCCGGCTGTGCACCCGCACCCTCACTGACTGCTTCGACTTCATCCCGGTTTGCCCGGAAGTCGCCATTGGCCTGGGCATTCCACGCCAGCCGATCAGGCTGGTAGGACGCGCCGAGCAACCCGAAGCCAGAGGCTCGGTCGATCAGTCTCTCGACGCGACCCAACCGCTGGCCGCCTATGGCCGGAAAATGGCTGCGGAACTCAATGACATCTGCGGATACATCTTCATGCAGAAATCTCCTTCCTGCGGGCTGCATCGGGTCAAGGTCTACAACACCAATGGCGCTTCGCAGGGCGATGACGGCCAGGGGATTTACGCTCGGGCCTTCTGCAGCCTGCACCCCGACTTGCCTGTGGAAGAGGACGGCCGGCTCAACGATCCGGTGCTGCGGGAGAACTTCATCACCCGAGTGTTCGCCTACAGCGCCTGGCAGCAATTGCTGGGGCGAGGCCTGACCCGGCGCGCACTCACAGAGTTTCATTCGCACTACAAGTACCTGCTGATGGCCCACAACCCGGTGCAATACAAAGTGCTGGGTAATCTGCTGGGCAGCATGGGCGACACCGATCCGCAACAAATCGGCCCGCGATACTTCAGCGAGTTGATGGCTGCTTTGAAAATATGCGCCACTCGCCGCACTCACACTAATGTCCTGCAACACATCAGCGGGTACCTGAAACGGGCGATCAGCGCCGAGGACAAACAAGAAGTGCAGTACGTCATCAGTCAATACCGCCTGGGCATCGTGCCGCTGGTGGTGCCGATGACGCTGCTCAAGCATTACTTTCGCCAACACCCGGACCCATACATTGCACAGCAGGTTTACCTGCAACCGTATCCGGAATATCTCAGCCTGCGAAATGCCATTTAATGAAAAACACTGTCGATACCAGCGCCAGCGAAGACCTTGGCGATGACTTCAAAAAATCCCTGGACGATGGCTGGTTGCCGATTCGCGAGGTGGCACGCCAAACCGGAGTCAATGCCGTGACCTTGCGTGCCTGGGAACGGCGGTACGGTCTGATCGTCCCGCAACGCACGCCCAAAGGACATCGTCTGTTCTGCGCCGAACATGTAGAACGCATCCACAACATTCTTACCTGGCTCAATCGCGGCGTGGCGGTCAGCCAGGTCAAACAGCTGCTCGACACGCCGCTGGCGTTCAGCGAGTCCGTTGACAACGATTGGCACATATTGCTGCAAACACTGGTGCAAGCGGTCACCCGACTCGACGAGCGCGTCGTTGATGACACGGTCAATCAGTCGATGGCGCTGTATCCGCCGCGAACGCTGTGCGAGCAACTGCTGATGCCATTGCTGGCGGTTCTGGAACAGCGCTGGCAGGGCCAGTTCGGTGCGCAGATGGAGCGGGTGTTTTTTTATTCCTGGCTGCGTAGCAAATTCGGTGCGCGCATCTACCATAACAATCGCCAGTTGCGCACCGCGCCACTGTTGTTGATCAACCATTCGGACCTGCCACTGGAGCCTCATTTGTGGCTTGCCGCCTGGTTGATCAGCAGTGCCGATTGCCCGGTGGAAGTTTTCGACTGGCCGCTGCCTGCCGGTGAACTAACGCTGGCCGTCGAACATCTACAACCCCGTGGCGTCCTGCTGTATTCCAGCAAGGCCATGAACCTGGCACAGCTGCCGCGACTGTTGAAAGGCGTGGGCTGCACAAAAATGATTGCCGGACCAACGGTATGCATCCACCACGCCGAGTTGTCCGCAAGCACCACCGGTATCGCTGATTTGTACCTGGCCGAAGATCCGTTATCGGCACATCGGGCGCTGATTCAGTGTGGGCTCATCTGATGAATCGAGCGGACTGCAAAATGCAATTGATCTGGCTGCGCAGCGACTTGCGCGTACATGACAACACCGCCCTCTCGGCCGCGGCTGCTCGTGGCCCCGTTGTCGCGGTGTATCTATTGAGCCCGGAGCAATGGCTGGAGCATGACGACGCGCCCTGCAAAGTGGACTTCTGGCTGCGTAACCTGCGCGCGTTGAGCCATGCGCTGGCCGCGTTGAACATTCCCCTGCTGATACGCAAGGCCACACGCTGGGATGACGCGCCGAACGTTCTGTTGGAGCTGTGCCGGCAGTTGCAGATCGATACGCTGCACCTCAACGAAGAATACGGCGTCAATGAAAGCCGGCGGGATGCTGCCGTAGACAGGGCGTTGACCAACGAAGGCGTTACGGTTCGTGCGTACCTCGACCAGTTGCTGTTCAAGCCAGGCAGCGTGCTGACCAAGACCGGTACTTACTTCCAGGTTTTCAGCCAGTTCCGCAAGGTGTGTTACGACCGCCTGCACCATTCGCTGCCGGGCCTGGTGCGTGCGCCGCTGGCGCAACCGTCGATGAATATTGTCAGCGACCTGATCCCCGAACATATCGAAGGCTTTGCGCCCCCCAGTGACAGTTTGCGCAACCTATGGCCGGCCGGCGAGGCTGAAGCACAACGACGCCTCGACAGCTTTACCGATGCCAGGATCGAGCACTACCAGAGCGACCGGGACTTCCCGGCGAAACCCGGCACCAGTCAACTCTCGGCCTACCTCGCCGCCGGTGTGATCTCGCCACGCCAATGCCTGCACGCCGCCCTGCAAAGCAATCACGGCGAGTTCGAGAGCGGCAAACCCGGTGCAATTACCTGGATCAACGAATTGCTCTGGCGCGAGTTCTACAAACACATCCTGGTGGGCTACCCACGGGTTTCCCGGCACCGCGCGTTCCGCCCGGAAACCGAAGCCCTGGCCTGGCGCGACGCCCCCGCGGACCTTGCGGCCTGGCAGTCGGGACGCACCGGGTTGCCGATCATTGATGCCGCCATGCGCCAACTGCACGAAACCGGCTGGATGCACAACCGCCTGCGCATGGTGGTGGCAATGTTCCTGAGCAAGAATCTGCTGATCGACTGGCGCGAAGGCGAGCGCTTTTTCATGCGTCACCTGATCGATGGTGACCTGGCCGCGAACAACGGCGGCTGGCAGTGGAGCGCATCAACCGGCACAGATTGCGCGCCCTACTTCCGGATTTTCAATCCGCTGAGCCAGTCGGAAAAATTCGACCCGAATGGCGTGTTCATCAGGCACTGGCTTGCGCAGCTGACTGAACTGGACCGAAAGGATGTGCACAACCCTGCTGCGCGTGGCTTGTTTGGTGTCGCGGACTACCCGCCACCGATCGTCAATCTGAGCACGTCCCGCGAGCGTGCCCTGAGCGCCTTCAGGAATCTGCCATCACGACAAGACTGCGCCGATCCGGTCGGCAGTGACTATGAGTAGTTGCCTTCAACGGTTCGCCAAGTTGGCAAAAAAACGACTGCGCCAGGCGGCCCTCCCTGCCGCCTGGCAGAAAAGGAGATCTGAATGAGTCGAACACCCGCACGACGATACTGGCTGACCGGAGCGAGCAGCGGTGTTGGCGCCGCACTGGCCGCAGAAATTCTCAAAACCGGCGCGCAACTGGCTGTCAGCTCCCGCTCGAAAGCGCCACTGAATGCGTTGGCGCAACGTTTTCCAGGACAAGTGCTGGTGGTGGCCGGGGACCTGACCAACAGTCAGACCGTACGCGAAATCGGCGAGAAGATCGCAGAGCAATGGGGCTCACTGGACACGCTCATCCTCAATGCGGGTACCTGCGAGTACGTGGACGCCAGGCAGTTCGACGCATCGATCGTCGAGCATTTGATACGTACCAACCTGCTGGCCAGCAGTTTTTGTGCCGAAGCAGCCCTGCCCCTGTTGCGGGCCGGCACCACACCGCATCTGGTGGGCATGGCCAGTTCGGTCACCTACCTGCCCTTGCCCGGAGCGGAAGCTCATGGCGCCTCAAAGGCCGGCTTGCCCTACCTGTTCGACTCCCTGCGCATTGAGCTGGCCCCGGAAGGCATCGACGTTACGGTGATAAACCCTGGCACTGTCGAAACGCCGCTGGCCGCCAGCCGCGACTTTTCCATGCCGTTGAGCTGGACGGTGGACAAAGCCGCGCGATACCTCTTCGAAAAACTCAACGAGCGCCCGGCGGAAATTGCCTTCCCCGCAGCGTTCATGGCTACCCTCTGGCCACTTTCCAACTTGCCTGCACGGGTAAAACTGGCGATCGGCAATCGCATCGTGCGCAGTAATCCGCCGATCATGGACCGGCCATAAACCATCCCGACGACCTTTCACCCCGTGACGCAGCCATGAGGTCGCTGCGATGCGTGAACGCCCGGACGGGCGTCCGTCAGTGCTTTTACACAGCAGCCGATGACTGACTTACACTGCGCGCCATGAATACCATCCCCCACACGCAAATCGCGGACCCGGCAATCACCTGCTCGACCTGTGCAGCCTGCTGCTGTCAGCTCGAAGTCATGCTGATCACCGACACGGGTGTGCCTGAACGCTTCATCGATACCGATGACTGGGGCGGGGAAGTCATGCTGCGCCTGGATGACGGCTGGTGCGCAGCCCTGGATCGCAACACGATGATGTGCACCATCTACGAAAAGCGCCCGCTGATCTGCCGGGAGTTCGAGATGGGGGCGCCGGAATGCATCGAGGAGCGCCAGGGGATTTCTACGGCGTATCGCTAAACGAGAATGTGGGAGCGGGCTTGCTCCCAACGGCATTGCGACGAAAGCGGTGTGTCAGTCACATCAGTGTTGAATGTTAATCCGCTTTCGCGAGCAAGCCCGCTCCCACATTTAATCGAGTCTCGTCTTACAGCGGCATGGTGTAGTGCAACGCGTAACTTTCTATACCATCGTTTGGACTTGTGATCCCGGCGTTGGAATAGTGAGTTGCACGAACACCCACTTCATGACCACCGGCAAAGCGCAGCCCGACACCGAAACGGTCTTCGAACTGAAAGGCACTGCCCAGATCGTTGCCTTCGACTTCGGTACTGGAGAACAACGCCACACCGACGCCGAATTCGACATAGGGTTTGACGCTGTCACCGGCAAATTCGTAAACCAGCACCGGGGAGAGCGACAGGCTGTGGTTGCTCGAGGTCTCCTCACCATCCCAGTAGGTGTAGGCGCCGCTCCAGTAGCCGGTCAAACGACCGACATCACTCTGTAACCAGCTCTGGTCCCAATCCGATTGCATGCCCAGGCGGTAAGTCATGGTTGATTCGCCGGTCTGGCCAACCGAGAACTCAACACCTGTCGCCTGCGCGGTAAAACTTTGCCCCATTAGTGCGGCCGCAATCGCGGCCAAGCAGAATAGTCGCTTCACTAGAAACTTCCCTTTCCGAACGATTTCGTATGGTTTTTTGGTGCCCAGCAATCAAAGCTATAGAAGTCGGCGCTCAATCAGGAGTTCACTCCGACTTTACTTTCCCCCGGAATGTGCCTACCTGTCGAAGCTACGCACAATGCCGGACGTATTCCACAGTATTGGTAAGATATTTCTGAAATGTGCCGGGTCGGCACTGGTCCAGAACTGTGCTGGACGTGCAGGTCCGTCGGCGAGCAGATCGCCCTCGCTGAGCAGGCGCTGCAACTGCCGGGCGACAGCGGCACCGGTGTCGATCAGGCTGATGTCTTCGGGGATCATCTGTTTGAGCAGCGGTTTGAGGAACGGATAATGAGTGCAGCCCAGGATCAGGGTGTCAGCGCCGGCGGCCAGCAGCGGCTCGACGTAACCGGCAAGCAACTGACGCAGGGCCGCGCTGTGCAGGTCACCGTTCTCGATCAGTTCGACCAGACCGGGACAGGGTTGGGTGATAACCCGCACATCGGTGGCAAAACGATCAAGCAACGCGGCGAACTTGGCGCTCTGCAAGGTGCCGGTGGTGGCCAGCACACCGACGACGCCGCTACGGGTCGCGGCGGCGGCCGGCTTGACCGCAGGCTCCATGCCGACGATGGGCCATTGCGGATAGTCGCGCCGCAAGTCGGCGACGCCGGCAACGGTTGCCGTATTGCAGGCCAACACCAGGGCCTTGGCACCCTGCTGTCGAAAGAAGTCAGCCATCACGCTGCAACGCTGTCGGATAAATTCCGGGGTTTTCTCGCCGTAGGGAATATTCCCGCAATCGGCGACGTACATCAGCGTCTCGCTGGGCAGTAAACGCTGGATCTCGGCCAGTACCGAGAGCCCGCCGACGCCGGAGTCGAACACGCCGATCGGCGCTTCACGCATGTTTCGACCCACAGACGCTGCAGCCCGGATCTCGCTTGACCCGTAGCTCTCGAAAGCGCGTGCCCAGTGCGTCGATCAGCAACAGGCGCCCCACCAGCGGCTCGCCGAAACCGGCCAGCAACTTCAACGCTTCCAGGGCTTGCAGGCTGCCGACCAGCCCCACCAGCGGCCCGACCACGCCTGCTTCGCTGCAGGTCAATTCGGCTTCACTGCCATGCCCATACAAACAGTGGTAGCACGGACTTTCCTCGCGACGCGGGTCAAACACCGACAACTGCCCTTCAAGGCGAATCGCCGCACCACTGACCAGCGGTTTGCGTGCCGCCACGCAAGCGGCGTTGACCGCTTCGCGGGTGGAGAAATTGTCGGAACAGTCGAGGACCAGATCCACGCCAGCCACGACAGCGGCCAGGGAGTCTTCGTCGAGTGCCGCACGATGGGCGATCAAGCCGATTTCGGGGTTGATCGCGCTCAGGCGCTTGATCGCCGAATCGACCTTGCTCATGCCGACGCTGTCGGTATCGTGAATGATCTGGCGCTGCAGGTTGGTCAGGTCGACGCTATCGAAGTCCGCCAGATGCAACTCACCCACTCCGGCGGCAGCCAGGTACAACGCCACTGGCGCGCCCAGGCCACCCAGCCCGACGATCAGCACGCGGCTTTCCTTGAGTCGCAACTGACCGTCGATGTCGATGTGTTGCAGCAGAATCTGCCGACTGTAGCGCAGCAATTCCTGATCATTCAGCACGGCAGGCGCCCCAGACTGATGCGTTGGTGACCGCCCAGATCGGTGCGGCTGTGGACCTCTTCAAAACCGCGGCTCTGCAGCAAGTCGCGCACTGCCCCGGCTTGATCGTACCCGTGTTCGAGCATCAGCCAGCCTCCGGTTTCAAGGTGATCCGGGGCCTGGGCGACGATCAGACGCAAATCGTCGAGCCCGTCGACGCCCGCCACCAGGGCGCTGGCCGGTTCGAAGCGCACATCACCTTCCACCAGATGAGGATCGGCAGACGCAATGTACGGCGGATTACTGATGATCAATTGAAAACGCTGGCCCACCAGGGCGCTGAACCAGTGACTGCTCAACACCGTAGCGTTGGTCAGGTGCAGACGCTGGCGATTGCGCTCGGCCAGGGCGACAGCTTCCAGCACCCGGTCCACGGCAGTGACTTTCCACGCCGGTCGCTCGCTGGCCAGGGCCAGGGCAATCGCGCCGCTGCCGGTGCCAAGGTCGAGCACTTTGGCGGGGGTGGCCGGCAACAGTTCCAGTGCGGCTTCCACCAGCAGTTCGGTGTCGGGGCGCGGGATCAGCGTATGTGGCGCCACTTCCAGATCGAGCTTCCAGAAACCTTGTTGCCCGAGGATGTAGGCCACCGGTTCGCCGCCACGACGACGCTGCAGGTACTCGGCAAACGTCAGCGCAGCCTCGCTCGGGACGATGCGTTCGGGCCAGGTGTGCAGGAAACTGCGGGACTTGCCCAGTGCCGCGGCCAACAACAGTTCGGCATCCAGGCGCGCCGTGGGCGAGTCGGGCAAATCGGCAGCGCGCAACAAGCTGGCAATGATCGTCATTCTATTGCCGCCAACTGATCGGCCTGGTACTCGGCCAGCAACGGTTCGATCACCGCATCAACTCCGCCGGCGAGGATTTCGTCGAGGGAATACAGCGTCAGGTTGACCCGGTGATCGGTGACCCGGCCCTGGGCAAAGTTGTAGGTGCGGATACGCTCGGAGCGGTCACCGGAACCGACCAGCAACTTGCGCTCGCTGGCAATCGCGTTGGCGGCGGCACTGGTCTGCTGGTCGTTGAGTTTGGCCGACAGCCAGGACATCGCCCGGGCACGGTTCTTGTGCTGCGAACGCTCTTCCTGGCACTCGACCACGATACCGGACGGCAAGTGGGTGATGCGGATCGCCGAATCGGTCTTGTTGACGTGCTGGCCGCCAGCACCGGAGGAGCGGTAAGTGTCGATCCGCAAGTCTGCCGGATTGATCTCGATGGCTTCCTGTTCATCCGGCTCGGGCAGCACCGCCACGGTGCAGGCCGAGGTATGGATGCGCCCTTGGGACTCCGTCGCCGGAACCCGTTGCACGCGATGCGCGCCGGACTCGAATTTCAGCTTGCCGTAGACGTTATCGCCTTCAACCCGGGCGATGACTTCTTTATAGCCGCCGTGCTCACCCTCGTTCTCCGAGAGGATTTCCACGCGCCAGCCGCGACGCTCGGCATAACGCGAATACATGCGAAACAGGTCACCGGAGAAAATCGCCGCCTCGTCACCGCCAGTACCGGCGCGGATTTCGAGAAACACGTTGCGCCCGTCATTCGGATCCTTGGGCAGCAGCAGGCGTTGCAGATCGGCTTCCAGAGTGACCAACTGCTCCTTGGCCTCGCGGACTTCTTCCACGGCCATTTCGCGCATGTCCGGGTCGCTGTCCTTGAGCAGTGCCTGGGCACCTTCGAGGTCGCTCTGCACTTTGAGCAGCTGTTTATAGGCAGCCACAATCGGTTCGACTTCCGCGTATTCCTTGGAATAGGCGCGGAATTTATTCTGATCGGAAATGACCTCGCCATCGCCAAGCAAGGCGGTCAGTTCCTCGAAACGGTCCTGGAGGATGTCCAGCTTATTGAGCAGTGACGCTTTCATTGCGGTTTTTTATCCGAAAAGCTATCCGATGGGCCCTCACCGAGGGCAAAGAGTTCCTGGGCCATCGCCAGCGCATCCAGGCGACCTTCGGCAGAGAGCTTTTTCAACTGCACGCTCGGTGCGTGCAACAGTTTATTGGTCAGGCCGCGAGCCAGTTGCACCAGCACCTCTTCGGCGCTGCTGCCGTTGGCCAGCAGGCGCTGGGCCTTTTGCAGCTCTTCGTCGCGCAGGCGTTCGCTCTGTTGACGATAGGCCTTGAGCACGTCCACCGCTGCCAATTCGCGCAGGCGGACCATGAAATCTTCGGCACCGACCGCGACCATCTCTTCCGCCGCCTGGGCTGCGCCCTGACGACTTTTGAGATTCTCGGCGACCACTTCATGGAGGTCGTCGACGCTATAGAGGTAAACGTCGTCCAGCTCGCCGACTTCTGGCTCGATGTCGCGTGGTACGGCGATATCGACCATGAAAATCGGTTTGTGCTTGCGCAATTTCAAGGCACTTTCCACCGCGCCCTTGCCCAGAATCGGCAGCTGGCTGGCGGTAGAACTGATGACGATGTCGCTGCGCACCAGCTCCGCCGGAATGTCCGACAGCAGTACCGCATGGGCACCGAACTGCTCGGCCAAGGTGCTCGCGCGCTCCAGGGTACGGTTGGCGACCACGATGCGCTTTACGCCAAGATCATGCAGATGACGGGCAACCAGGGTGATGGTCTCACCGGCGCCGATCAACAGGGCCTGACTGCGCTGCAGGTCGCTGAAAATCTGTTTTGCCAGGCTGACGGCGGCAAACGCCACGGACACCGGGTTTTCGCCGATGGCGGTATCGGTGCGCACCTGCTTGGCCGCATTGAAGGTGGCCTGGAACAGCCGCCCGAGCAATGGCCCGATGGTGCCGGCCTCGCGGGCGACGGCATAGGCCGACTTCATCTGGCCGAGAATCTGCGGCTCACCCAGCACCAGCGAATCGAGCCCGGAGGCCACCCGCATCATGTGACGAACTGCCGCATCATCTTCGTGCACATAGGCGCTTTCGCGCAGCTCTTCGAAGCTCAACTTATGATATTCGGCCAACCAGCGCAGCACGATATCTGCCGACAGGTGATCCTGTTCTATATAAAGTTCACTGCGATTGCAGGTGGAGAGGATCGCAGCTTCGCGGCTGTCGGTGAGTCGGCAGAGCTGCTGCAGGGCCTCAACCAGCTGCTCAGGGGTAAAAGCCACGCGCTCGCGGACGTCTACTGAAGCAGTCTTGTGGTTAATACCGAGTGCAAGGAAGGCCATTCAAAGTCGCTGATGGTGACGTGAAGCCGGCAATTGTCCTACTTCGACACATGGAGAACAACTACTCGATATCTATCAGCCCGGTAGACGCCCCCCCAGGTTGCGATCCGTTCTCGTTTCGGCTTTTGCAGAAGCTGCCGCAGGCTGCGATTTTTGACTTTCAGTTCCTGCGCGCACTGTTTCCGGCGAGATACTCTTCTGGTTGCCAATAAACCCCATCCGCCAGCCCCCCTCCCCTCAAGACACCTGCTTCAAAACTGGCGACACGGGAATCAACGCCGTGCCCCACAGACCAGCCGCAGCCGCGCCACCACTGAAGACAAATTGCGTCCCGGCACCACGCCGAATCGCCTGCGTCCCGGCAGCGATGGCCAACCAGGGTGAAGCACAGCCTGGATGACCCAGCATTGCATCAATGTCGTACACACCCGATCCATTCACTGGCATGCCGACTTTAACCATCACGCTGGCAATGGCGCCCGCCCCGCGAGCATCAATACCCGCTCGCCAAACCTGCTGGACTGATCTCGATTCAGGCGGCAGCCAATCAAGCGCCTGGCGCGTAGCGTAAAGCAAATCACCGGAGGTGGGCTTGCGCTCCTGCTCCGGTCGGTGAAGGTAGGCTATCGGCGGTAACGTGGCTTGCGTCAGACGGTTGCCAAACAACAACCCGACGGCAACTTCTGCCGTGCCTTCAGGCTGCTGCGGCGCAAACTGCACGGCCACAACCATCAGCATCGCCCGATCATCGATACGCTGGTCAAGCCACTGGTCCAGTGCCGTCAGACCGCGGCCATCAACTGGAGTCGTTTGCTGGCGAATGCCGGATTCTCGCCATGCCTGTCGCCAAACACGGCGCCACTGTTTCTCCGGCAAACTGGTATCGACATCCAGCAACAGGGCCAAGGGTTGATCGGCAGGCAACTGCGCCAGGGTTGGCGCCAGATCGGCGAGCGTCTGCGTCCAGATACTCAGCAATATGGCTTCCGGATTTTCATCTGCATCGCAAGACAAACAACTATGGCGAAGTGTCTTTCCATCCATCCTCGACGCCTGCGACTTCAACACCGTCGCCCCACTCAGCAGAGCATCCAGTTGCATTTCCGAACCTTGCGCAGGTTCTGCAAGGGCCGTTTGCACGCTCACGCCCAACACCTGTTGCGAGCGACGCCCCCGACGCATCATCCCGTGCAAATCTTTTTCGCGAGCGTCATCCCAACCATCGGCGACGCCTTGTTGACCAACGTAAATCAGCACGCGCCCGAATCCCAGTACGCACCACACAAGGAAAGGGGTGCCCAAGGCCAACGGCCAGAAATCCGAACGTCGCTCAGGTAATGATTCGTCACCGAACAACAGCGTCCCTGCCATTCCCAGCAAACAACAGACCAACAACAGACCCAGCCAAAGTAAAAATCGAGGACGCTGGGGGTGCGGTGCGAGGGGAGGTATTTTATCCAGTCTGATTGGCATGACTTCACCTAACTCGCCGAAAAATTTATCGACTTGCATTGTACCCACTTTGTAATTATTTCAACTTTCGCTTGGTATGAGACCTTGCACCATCCGCCCCACGAATCCTCCACTAAAACCTTGTCCCCCTTAATTAAATACATCTTTGGCGCATATTGCAGCAACGGTTCCAAACCGCCTTCATAAAGAGATGTTTTTTCTATGATGGAACCGTTGATTACTTTGCCAGCAAGAATGGCTTGAAACAAAGGTGACGCCGCCGTCTTCTGAACACTTTTTTTGTCCTTATACGGATACTCATACGTAGTTCCCCCTTGCTTATCGACCTCATCCCCACCCAAATGAAAAAAACGAGTGAGCTTCTTCTCCAGAGTTAGAGTATCCGCCTCCAACCTAAAAACACTTACATCGTAAATGTCGCTTGCCGGATCCCATATTTTGGGCATCTCCATGCGATGTACGACGAACAACAGCTCTTCTCCCCCGTCACCAACAGGAAGAAAAAATGCGTCAGTGATTACTCCTCCGGCTCCCAAGTATGGAAATTCATAAACAAGCGTTGGATTTTCAGATGAAACAACTGAATAAAGGGATATCCCATCAGTCTCGCGAAACAAATGCGCGTCTGCTTGCAAATTAGTTTTTGTGTAGACAATACATGCATTCACTCTATCTAGCTCCATAGAGCTATAAGCCTCCCGAAGACCAATGCCGCTGCATTTATTGGCACCGGGTATTTTTTTTTGGCCAAGATCTATCGTCTGAATGCCTTGATATGCGCCATCAACAAGGTAGCTTACACCGGGAAGGGTGCAACTCTTATTGAAAACCTTCTCATCTTGCTTTCTGACAACGACTTCGTAACCTAACATTGACGAACGTTCAAATGAATAGAGATACTTGCCACTTACAAACCGAAGCGCACTCCCAATAGTTTCAGAATTTACCGATGTATAGATGGTGAAAATTTCTTTTGGTGGAACTCTCTTTTCGGGAAACTGCATTTCGATTTTTGCCTGACCGGAGCCATAGGACGGTTTCCCAAAGCGATATTGCACATATCCAGCATCTGGAGATGTATTCCCCTTTGCACAGATAGACGCAACCTTCCCTATATAATCATACCGACTCCGCTTGACATCAAAGGCACAACTAATATAAATATCCTCCCCCTCCACGCACATAGTTTCATTTATATCCACGTATGGATCTCTCGCCCAAGCATTTAACTGGATAAACAACATTGCGATCAGACCAGGAATTAAAAAACCTCTCACTTTAAAACCCCCTCAGACCACAAATCCTTGAAATTCGCCCTTCTTTCCCCATAAGTATTTGTGTACTTATTTACAACAGCAGTTATTAAGTCCACCACATCCGGTGCACCACCCTTATCCGCCATTTCGTACAGCTTATTATTCAACCAAAAACTTGCCGCAGAACGAACTGCATACTTCATCTCCAGCAATAGGTCTGGATTCGAAACAAAGTCAACGCAACCATCCTGCCATCGCCCCGAAAACCTTGAATGCCATTGCTGGAACTGCATGTAATTATCTAATCCTGTTAACTGCTTCAACCCCCGCCCTCTGTACTTCCATCCATCGCCAGTCGCAATCCCACGATTACCAAGATCAGTACGCCCGCCATAAGCGCCATTGGCGATAGCTTCATGATCGACTCTGGTCATAGGAACCCCGTTCTCCTTAACTCTTCCATCCTTCACTTTATATCCGTACCGCCTTGCTTCCTCAGGATTGCTTCTGAAATAGCTAAACAAGCCAGTCAGTGCGCCAATCTCGTACGTAAAATCCTCTTCAACTAATAGATCCACTCCTGTTTCTTGTTTGATTTGCGCAAAAAAATGAGTCCTCCGCAACGGAGTATCCAACTTAAAAAATTCCAAGTTTGCGTTTAACTCGTCAGCAATTTTTATCAAATCACCATTTCGATCCTCACTAAGCTTTGGGTAAATACTCTTCATGACTTTAAGAGAAAACTTAAATCGATTGCTGCTGAAAAAACCCACCAACCCAATCGGATGAAAGTGATACGCACTCCCCCACGAAGGCAATCCCACCTTTTCCGCTACCTCCCTCCACCACCCCATCTGCGCAATCCGCTGTTTCTCCGCAATCCAATTCAAGTGCGGGGTCGAGCCGCTATGACCAAGCAGCTCATCCAGTGCGTCCCATATCTTCGGCTGCTGAAACCACTCGCTTTCCTTGTAAAGGATCATCTGCGAAATCAACTGCGCGTCAGCCGGGCGCTCTAGGGCCGCTTTCAGTTCATCAGCCGTTAGCGTGCCGTCGGGTTTGCGACCGATGACTTCGTACAACCGCGTTTTCATCGGGCCCTTGTCGTCTTTTTCGGCAATGGCACGATAGCGCTCGCGTTCCTCCTCGCTTAAGCGGCCGACGGTGCTGAGAAAAGAAGCCAGCATGTGTTTGGGTCTGCTGTAGTCGACGATGACGCCGTAGCCGTCCCAAGCCCACGGGCTGACACAAGACGTGACGTCCGGCTCATCGCACACCCAGCCATCAAGAAGATTGTTGTCGGCGTCGTGAAGCAAATGTTTCAGGTGATACCAGGTGCGCGCTTTGCGCGTCGAAGTCGCGGGCACGTGGATTTTTTGATTTGCCGGCAGTCCATCCAGCAATTTTTTGGGGACCAGCAAATCGGCAGCACTGCGCGGGCTGGATTTACTCGACGCCTGCAATAGCGCAGCCGTGTTATTTCCTTCAAGGGGCACGACGGGCGTGCCCATGGGGAGTTTCAGCCAGGTTTTGTCTTTCTCCGGCAGGCGTTTGGCCCACTCCCGACAGGCATCGATGAAGTCCTCGACGTCATCACCACTGAAGGTTTCCAGGTGAAGTTTCTCATCCGGCTGACTTACGCCGCCGTCCTGATACAGACCGAGGTGGCCGATCAAGTCACCCGCCTTGATTGCAACAGGCTGATCAAGCACCACTATCTGATCGGTCTCTACTGGCTCAATGGCGCCTTCCAGTGAGTCAAAATGCACATACTGATCAATGCGTTCGAGCTTGCGAAACTCGCCAGCCCCACTGACCGTGACTTGCGAGTCAACCGGCAACACGAAAAGGATGTTATCTGAACCTGCAATCACCGGTTCAGCCCGGACGTTCACTGCCTTCGTCACGCGAGTTTCCTTGCGGTCCGGGTATATGAGCAACCGGGCGGCGACATATCCTTTGATCGAACCGTCCGGTTTGAGCAACTTCGCCGGTCCCAGGCTGCTCTCCAACCTGCGGAACTCGCCGGTGCCACTGATAGCCACTTCGGCTCCTCGCGGCAGAAAGTCGATGACCTTGCCGTTCCGCTTGTTGTACACGTTCAATCCACGCTGCTCGGGCTGCTCGGGGCGCGCGTCGTTTGCCGTCTGTTTGACGCGAAAGGTCGCACGCTCGGGCCAGAATGGCGGGCGAGCGAGGTTGGCATCCTGCTGGTACTTCGCCCAATCCTGCAGATGCATGTAGAGGCTATAGAAAGTCAGGCTCGGTGGAATGTCCTGACTGCCTTGAATCTTCGGCGGTTGGAGGTGATGGCGAACCAACACGAAGTTGCGCGAAAAGGGTTTTTTGACTGTTTTATCTTTGTCGAAGTAGGCGGTTCTCGGCGAATGCGTATCGATGCGGTAAGCCACCACCTCCCCGTCAGCCAGGCAAAACACGCTGGATTGCTGCAGGGTTCCGGCGGTGCCTTTGTCGAAGTGCACACCGCCGTGCCACATGCCGGCGTTTCCAAGTGGGTAATATCCGGCCACCGCTTTGGCCAAGTGGGTCAGTTGCATGAGCGGATCGCGCATGTCCTTGAACGGATGGCACCAGTTTTCCACGGGGCGCAGTGTGCTGGGGGCAGGCTCTGCCAAAGGGGATGTGGGGGAAGAATGGCGATCAGGCTCGGGTAAGTCAGAGACCTGCGCTGCATCAGATCGCGAAGTGGTGTCGTACTTGTGGAGCCCAAAAAGTCGATGAAGAACACTGGCCATGTTGCATGTCGCTCCTTGTTTTGCAAAAGGGGTCAACCAGAGAGATGCACACGTCCCGGGGCATCAGATTCATGCTCGGTTAATTCAGAGCGATAACGGTCCGACAGTCTTCTGGAAGCTCGAAATCGTAGAAATAGGAAATGTCCCGAAGGAACGTAGGATCGGTCTGGGATGGCGGCGCGCCAGGTCTGTCAGGTTTTGTACGGAATTGCCGATTGGTTGTGGCGAGGGGGGGGTTGGCTTTTGTTTGCAGTGTTTTTGCGAGCGAACCGGTACTTGTTTAAACGTCTTCGAGGTTACTTCACGAAAGCTACATCACCTTGCGCCGTTGCCTACGGTTACGCCAGAATCCGCCGGCTTGTGCGCCCTGGGGCCCCTAGGTAACTTGATTCGTGTCACTGATTGCCAGTGATCGGGTTTAGTAGCCCGGGCAAGGTTAAGCGGTCGCATGTGCATCATCAGTCAGGTATTCGCCTGCATTTGATGGTAGCTGTGCGCATGGCGTCCTCGGGCGCGCCGGTTTTTGCTTACCCTTGCCGGTCTACTAACTTGCGCACAGCCGCCGGAAGGGGCGAGTCGTAATACCCTGTTGGGTATCGCGCAGGTCATCATGCTGGGGGAGTTGGCGGTGAGCCGGGCTTTGGATCGAATCCATTTACATGGGTAGAAGAGCAAAAGATCGCAGCCTGCGGCAGCTCCTACAGTGGCACCGCGCACGCCCGGGCCGGGCATCGCGTCAAGACAGGCATCGCGCAAGGCCGGGCATTGGGTCCGTGGGTAAATTGCCGGGGCGGTTATGTTTGGCCGAAAGCTTGTGTCATGATGATCCGACCGCAGGTTAGTCGTCCTCCTCTTATATGAATAGATCCTCCGCGTTGCTCCTCGCTTTTGTCTTCCTCAGCGGCTGCCAGGCTTTGGCACCCGTGGCGCCGGACGGTGCTGCGCCGGTAGAAGACAGCACCCCGGTCCCTGAAAAGCCCAAGGTCTATAGCTCGTTCAGCGCAGATACCGTCTTCAGCCTGCTAAGCGCGGAACTGGCTGGCCAGCGCAATCGTTACGACCTGGCTTTGGACAACTATGTGACCCAGGCCATCAACACCCAGGACCCGGGCATCTCCGAGCGGGCATTTCGCATTGCCGAGTACCTGGGCGCCGATCAGCCCGCCCTGGACACTGCACTGATCTGGGCGAAAAACGCCCCGGATGACCTTGAGGCGCAACGGGCCGCAGCCGTGCAACTGGCGCGTGCAGGGCGCTATGACGAGTCCATGGTCTACATGGAGAAAGTCCTGCAAGGCAAGGGCGACACCCACTTCGATTTCCTTGCGCTGTCTGCGGCCGACACCGACCAGGACACCCGCAACGGATTGATGAAAAGTTTCGACAATTTGTTGCTGCGCCACCCGAACAACAGTCAGCTGATTTTCGGCAAGGCATTGCTGATGCAACAGGACGGTGACCCCAAGGGTGCGCTGGCCCTGCTGGAAGACCATCCACCCGAAGACGACGAAATCGCGCCGATCCTGTTGCGTGCACGCCTGCTGCAATCCCTGGATCGCGGCGACGAAGCCCTGCCGCTACTGAAAAAAAGCATCAAGAAGTATCCGGACGACAAGCGCCTGCGCCTGACTTATGCGCGCATGCTGGTTGAGCAGGACCGCATGGATGACGCCAAGGTCGAGTTCTCGAGCCTGGTCCAGCAGTATCCGGAGGACGACGATTTGCGTTACTCCCTGGCACTGGTCTGCCTGGAAGCCAAGGCCTGGGACGAGGCCAAGGGCTATTTGCAAGACTTGATCGCGCGGGACAGCCACGTCGACTCGGCGCATTTGAATCTCGGTCGAATCGCCGAGGAACGCAATGACCCGCAGGGCGCACTGATCGAGTACGACCAGGTCGGCCCAGGCAACGATTTCCTCCCGGCGCAATTGCGCCAGGCCGATATCCTCATGAACAACGGCAAAACCGCCCAAGCCCAAAGCAAGCTGGCGGCAGAGCGCGAGGAACAGCCCGATTACGCGATCCAGCTGTACCTGATCGAAGCCGAAACCCTGTCCGCCAACAACCAGGGCGACAAGGCCTGGAAAGTCCTGGAACAAGCCCTGCAACAATACCCGGATGATTTGAACCTGCTTTACACCCGAGCCATGCAGGCGGAAAAGCGCAATGATCTGGCACAAATGGAAAAAGACCTGCGCCTGATCATCAAGCGCGACCCGGACAATGCCATGGCGTTGAACGCCCTCGGCTATACCCTGTCTGACCGTACGACCCGTTATGCCGAAGCGAAAGCCTTGATCGAACAGGCACACCGGATCACTCCGGAAGACCCGGCGGTACTCGACAGCCTTGGCTGGGTGAATTACCGCATGGGCAATCTTGACGAAGCCGAACGCCTGCTGCGCCAAGCCCTGGAACGCTTCCCCGACCAGGAAGTCGCCGCTCACCTGGGTGAAGTCCTGTGGGCCAACGGCAAACAGCGCGAAGCCAGGCAAATATGGGGCAAATTCCTCAAGGACCAGCCTGACAGCCCTGCGCTACGCAGCACCATCAAACGCCTGACCGGATCAGAGACTCTTTAAAATCATGTTTTTGCGCCACATTATCGTTTTCAGCTTCATCGCCCTGCTCGCCGGTTGCGCGGGTTTCGGTGCCCGTGAATCGGTCGAGGGTCATGGTAACCCCGCCCAATGGCGCGAGCACAAAGACCAACTTGCGGGCCTTGATGGCTGGCAGATCGACGGCAAGATCGGCATTCGCGCGCCCAAGGATTCAGGCAGCGGCACGCTGTTCTGGCTGCAGCGCCAGGATTACTACGACATCCGCCTTTCCGGCCCGCTGGGTCGTGGCGCGGCTCGACTGACCGGACGCCCGGGCAAGGTTTCGCTGGAAGTTGCCAACCAGGGCCGCTATGAGGCTGCGACCCCGGAAGTCCTGCTCGAAGAACAGATGGGCTGGAAGCTGCCGGTGTCCAACCTGGCCTGGTGGGTCCGCGGACTTCCCGCGCCTGACAGCAAGAGTCGCCTGACCCTGGATGCCGACAGTCGCCTGGCCGGCCTGGAACAGGATGGCTGGAAGGTGGAATACACCCAATACACTCAGCTCAATGGTTACTGGCTGCCCGAGCGGATCAAGCTGCACGGCACCGATCTTGACGTCACCCTGGTGATCAAGACCTGGCAACCGCGCAAACTGGGGCAATGACATGCCGGACAATCGACTGATTCTGCCCTCTCCGGCAAAACTCAATTTGATGCTGCACATCACCGGTCGCCGTGAAGACGGCTATCACGAATTGCAGACGCTGTTTCAGTTCCTCGATTACGGCGACGAAATCACCTACGCCCTGCGCGATGACGGCGTCATTCACCTGCACACCGAGTTCGAAGGCGTCCCCCACGACAGCAATCTGATCGTCAAGGCCGCGAAAAAAATTCAGAAACAATCCGGGTGTGCGCTGGGTGTCGATATCTGGATCGAGAAAATCCTGCCCATGGGCGGCGGCATCGGTGGCGGCAGCTCGAATGCCGCTACGACATTGCTCGGACTGAACCATCTATGGCAACTGGGTTGGGATGAGGATCGATTGGCCGCCCTGGGGTTGACCCTCGGCGCCGACGTCCCGGTTTTCGTGCGTGGCCACGCCGCTTTCGCCGAAGGTATCGGGGAGAAACTGACCCCTGTCGACCCGGAAGAACCGTGGTATCTGGTGCTGGTACCGCAAGTATCTGTAAGTACGGCAGAAATTTTTTCCGATCCGTTGTTGACACGTAACTCGCCGCCCATTAAAGTGCGCCCCGTTCCCAAGGGAAACAGTCGAAATGACTGCTTGCCGGTGGTAACAAGGCGTTATCCAGAGGTACGTAACGCTTTGAATTTGTTAGGTAAATTTACCGAAGCAAAACTCACCGGAACTGGAAGTTGTGTGTTTGGGGGCTTCCCAAGCAAAGCTGAAGCTGATAAAGTCTCGGCCCTTCTTACAGAGACCCTTACAGGGTTTGTAGCAAAAGGAAGCAACATTTCGATGTTGCATCGCAAGCTTCAAAGTCTGCTCTAAAGGAACCGATTACTGGGTAATCGTTGCAACAGATACAGGGGCGTCGCCAAGCGGTAAGGCAGCAGGTTTTGATCCTGCCATGCGTTGGTTCGAATCCAGCCGCCCCTGCCATTTTCTATACTCATCCAGGTTACCCTCAGCCTCTAGGTACTGCGCGTGTCCAAGATGATGGTCTTTACGGGGAACGCTAACCCCGATCTGGCTCGGCGTGTCGTACGTCAGCTGCATATCCCTCTCGGTGACATTTCTGTCGGTAAGTTTTCCGACGGCGAAATTACAGCCGAGATCAATGAAAACGTCCGCGGTAAAGACGTCTTCATTATCCAGCCGACTTGCGCTCCGACCAACGATAACCTGATGGAACTGGTAGTGATGGCTGATGCCTTCCGCCGCTCCTCGGCTACTCGTATTACTGCTGTTATTCCTTACTTTGGTTATGCCCGTCAGGATCGCCGTCCGCGTTCCGCACGTGTGGCTATCAGCGCGAAAGTCGTGGCTGACATGCTTACCGTAGTCGGCATCGACCGTGTTCTCACGGTTGATCTGCATGCTGACCAGATTCAGGGTTTCTTCGATATTCCGGTAGATAACATCTACGGCTCCCCGGTTCTGGTGGATGACATTGAAGATCAGCGCTTCGAAAACCTGATGATCGTGTCCCCGGACATTGGTGGTGTCGTGCGTGCACGTGCTGTTGCCAAATCCCTGGGCGTGGATCTCGGGATCATCGACAAACGCCGTGAGAAAGCCAATCACTCTGAAGTGATGCATATCATCGGTGATGTCGAAGGGCGTACCTGTATTCTTGTCGATGACATGGTCGATACCGCAGGCACCCTGTGCCACGCGGCCAAGGCCTTGAAAGAGCATGGCGCTGCCAAGGTTTTCGCCTACTGTACGCACCCTGTGCTGTCGGGTCGGGCGATCGAAAACATCGAAAATTCCGTGCTGGACGAGCTGGTGGTTACCAATACCATCCCGCTGTCCGCTGCAGCACAAGCCTGTGCGCGTATCCGTCAACTGGATATCGCACCGGTAGTTGCCGAGGCGGTTCGCCGCATTAGCAATGAAGAATCGATCAGCGCGATGTTCCGCTAAGGGCCCTGCCCTTCTCGAACTTCTCGTTGACGAAAAGCGCCCCGCCCCGGCATTCCTGTCGGGGCGGGGCTTTTTTGCCCATATCGCCTTTAGCGCTGGTCGCAAACGCTGGGGCGAATGTGGTTATTTTGGAGATACAACATGAACGATTTTACCCTGAATGCTGAAGTGCGTTCCGACCTGGGGAAAGGTGCGAGCCGCCGCCTGCGTCGTCTCGCAAGCCTGGTTCCAGCTGTAGTTTACGGTGGCGAAAAAGCCCCTGAATCCATCAGCATGCTGGCCAAAGAAGTTGCCAAACTGCTCGAAAACGAAGCGGCTTACAGCCACATCATCGAGCTGAACGTTGGTGGCACCAAGCAAAACGTCGTAATCAAAGCCCTGCAGCGTCACCCGGCCAAAGGCCACGTGATGCACGCTGACTTCGTACGCGTAGTAGCTGGCCAGAAACTGACCGCTATCGTTCCAGTGCACTTCATCAACGAAGAAGCACCGACCAAGAAAGGCGGCGAAATCTCGCACGTTACTTCGGAAATCGAAGTTTCCTGCCTGCCGAAAGACCTGCCTGAGTTCATCGAAGTCGACCTGGCTAACGCCGAAATCGGTTCGATCATTCACCTGTCTGACCTCAAAGCCCCTAAAGGCGTTGAGTTTGTTGCTCTGGCTCACGGTGACGACAAGGCTGTTGCCAACGTTCACGCTCCACGTGTTGCTCCAGAAGCTGCAGAAGGCGCTGCAGAGTAATTCACTCTGCACGCTGGAGTGATCAAGTAACATCGCGGACTGGAACGTAGCGAGAAAGCGGGCGAGAACGCGGAGTTTACATAATGGTAAATGAGCAACTTTCGTCCACTTTCGCCGCACACCCAGATTGCGGCGATGTTATCCACCACTCCAAGGAAGGGCCCCTATCGTGACTGCCATAAAACTGATCGTTGGTCTGGGTAATCCAGGCGCTGAATACGAACAGACCCGGCATAACGCAGGGGCCCTTTTTGTTGAGCGCATCGCGAACGCACAAGGCGTGAACCTTGTGGCGGACCGCAAGTATTTCGGCCTGACCGGGCGCTATTCGCATCAGGGTCAGGATGTTCGTCTGCTGATTCCCACCACGTATATGAACCGTAGCGGCCAAGCCGTAGCGGCTCTCGCCGGGTTCTTCCGCATCAAGCCTGAAGAAATCCTCGTGGCGCACGACGAACTCGATCTGCCTCCGGGCGTCGCCAAGCTCAAACAGGGCGGCGGCCATGGCGGTCACAACGGGTTGCGCGACATCATTGCGCAATTGGGCAATCAGAATACCTTTCATCGCCTGCGGCTTGGCATTGGCCACCCGGGCGTTGCCAGTATGGTTTCAAACTTCGTCCTGGGTCGTGCGCCACGCGCCGAACAGGAAAAACTCGATGCCAGCATCGACTTTGCCCTCGGCGTGCTGCCGGATATCCTCGCCGGTGAATGGAACCGCGCGATGAAAAACCTGCACAGCCAGAAGGCCTGACTCTAATCCGAGGGGATACACCATGGGATTCAATTGCGGCATCGTCGGCCTGCCTAACGTCGGCAAGTCCACCCTGTTCAACGCCCTGACCAAATCCGGGATCGCGGCCGAGAACTTCCCCTTCTGCACCATCGAACCCAACAGCGGTATCGTGCCGATGCCGGATCCGCGTCTGGATGCCCTGGCAGCCATCGTCAATCCAAAGCGCATCCTGCCGACCACCATGGAATTCGTCGACATCGCTGGCCTGGTCGCCGGCGCATCGAAAGGTGAAGGCCTGGGCAACAAGTTCCTGGCCAACATCCGTGAAACCGATGCCATCGCCCACGTGGTCCGCTGCTTCGAAGACGAGAACGTGATTCACGTCTCCAACAGCGTCGACCCGAAACGCGACATCGAGATCATCGACCTGGAACTGATCTTCGCCGACCTCGACAGCTGCGAGAAGCAACTGCAGAAAGTCGCGCGCAACGCCAAGGGCGGCGACAAGGACGCAGTGGTCCAGAAAGGCCTGCTGGAGCAACTGATCGCGCACTTCACCGAAGGCAAGCCGGCGCGCAGCCTGATGAAGAACATGGGTGCCGACGAGAAAGCGGTGATCAAGGGCTTCCACCTGCTGACCACCAAGCCGGTGATGTACATCGCCAACGTCGCTGAAGACGGTTTCGAGAACAACCCGCACCTGGATGTGGTTCGCGCCATCGCCGAAGAAGAAGGCGCCATGGTGGTTCCGGTCTGCAACAAGATTGAAGCGGAAATCGCCGAGCTCGACGACGGTGAAGAGAAAGACATGTTCCTCGAAGCCCTGGGCCTCGAAGAGCCTGGCCTTAACCGCGTGATCCGCGCCGGTTACGAAATGCTGCACCTGCAGACCTACTTCACTGCCGGTGTCGAAGAAGTCCGTGCCTGGACCGTCCGCGTGGGTGCTACCGCACCACAAGCCGCTGGCGTGATCCACACCGACTTCGAAAAAGGCTTCATCCGCGCCGAAGTGATCGCCTACAACGACTTCATCCAGTACAAGGGTGAAGCCGGTACCAAGGAAGCCGGTAAATGGCGCCTGGAAGGCAAGGACTACATCGTCAAAGACGGCGACGTGATGCACTTCCGCTTCAACGTGTAAAACATCGCTCAAGAAAAAGCCGCGTTTGATACGCGGCTTTTTTGTGCCTGGAATATTTGCCCGCAACACCACCAACTCATTGTGGGAGCGGGCTTGCTCGCGAAGGCGGTGTGTCAGTAAGAGTTATACCAACTGACACACCGCCTTCGCGAGCAAGCCCGCTCCCACAGGGGGATTTTTGTTGGGTCAGGTCTTTTTGGTACGTGGCAGGAAAATCGCCAAAATCCCCAACAACGGCAAGAACGAGCACAAGTAGTACACGTACTCGATGCCATGAATATCCGCCAGATACCCGAGCAACGCAGCACCAATCCCGCCAAAGCCGAACATCAGGCCGAAGAACACCCCGGCAATCATCCCGACATTGCCCGGCACCAGCTCCTGGGCGTACACCACGATCGCCGAGAACGCCGAAGCGAGTATGAAGCCAATGACCACGCTGAGGATACTGGTCCAGAACAGGTCGACATGGGGCAGCAGCAAGGTGAACGGCGCAACGCCGAGAATCGAGAACCAGATCACTGCCTTGCGCCCGATCTTGTCGCCGATCGGTCCGCCAAAGAATGTCCCCGCCGCTACCGCACCCAGGAACAGGAACAGATGAAGCTGCGAACTGGCCACTGACAGGTCGAACTTCTCGATCAGGTAGAAAGTGAAGTAACTGGTGAGGCTGGACATGTAGAAATACTTGGAGAACACCAGCAGCCCGAGCACCACCAGCGCGCTGATCACTCTTCCCCTGGACAGGCCGTGAGTCGCCGCCTGACCCTGCTTGAGCTTGAACAGGTTCAAGTGATTGGCGTACCAGCGGCTGATGCGATAGAGCACGAACAGCGCAAACACCGCGAACAGACCGAACCAGGCCACGTTGCCCTGGCCGTAGGGAATGATGATCGCCGCCGCCAGCAATGGACCGAATGCCGAGCCGGCATTGCCGCCAACCTGGAAAGTCGATTGCGCCAGCCCGTAGCGCCCGCCCGAGGCCAGTCGCGCCACGCGAGAAGCTTCCGGGTGAAAGGTCGAAGAACCGATTCCGATCAAGCCCGCCGCCAGCAGGATCAGGGCAAAGCTGCCGACCATCGACATCATTACAATCCCGACCAGCGTGCAGACGGTACCTGCCGGTAACAGCCACGGCTTGGGATGGCGATCGGTGTGATAACCGACCCACGGCTGCAGCAGTGAGGCCGTCAGCTGAAAGGTCAGAGTGATCAGGCCGACCTGGGTGAACGTCAGGCCATAGTTGGCCTTGAGCATCGGGTAGATCGACGGCAGCACCGACTGAATCAGGTCGTTGATCAAGTGCGCCAGTGCTACCGCGCCGATGATGCGCATGACCAGGGGACTGCTTTGGGAAGTGGCCGGCGCTGAACCGGTCTGGGCGTTGCTGATAGCCATGAGAGTTTCCGTACAACAGATGGGTGCAAACGGGCAGGAGCACCAATGTGCCATTTTTCCCCGTGGCAGCGCCATCCCCTTAGCCAGCTAACGAACTTGAATATCACTTCGAGATAACTAGTGGCGCAAAGCCATGGTCTGAATCTTGCCTTGTTTGTCTGCTTGAACGCGGCCCCTCACAAAGGGGACCGAGAATGGGAAGTTTCGCTACAGAGTCGGCCCACAGAGCTGGCGCGGGTGAACTTTCGAGGCCTATTACAAGGGCACAGGTCGAGCGCGCGACAGCCTCGACGCACGCAGATGGTGCGTGGTGTCCAGAGGAGTCTTGGGGCATGCAGGCTTTTTTATCACCGGGGATCGGATTACTGGGGCGTTTTGGCTTCGCTCGAAAATTCCAGCTGTTGTTTCTGTTGTTTATCCTGCCGCTGGCCGGCAGCCTGTGGATGATCGGTCTGGACTATCGCGACAAACTGAGCCTGATCGCCGGTGAACGGGCCGGCGTGCGTCAGTTGCTCGCCCTCGATGCGCTCGACAATCTGCTGGCCGCCCAGCGTGACCGTGCTGCCCGTTGGCGCGCGACGGAAACCAATCGACAACCAACGCCAGCCACCCTCGCCGCCATGGCTGCGTTCGATGCAGTGCAGCCAGCGGTCACCCAGGCCAATTCACAGCTGGGCAACGCCCTGCAAAAAGAAGGCGCCGAAGGCGAAACCCTGGTCCGCTATCAAGCCCTGCAAAGCACCCTCAACGGCCTCGACTCAAAAAGCCTGGGCAACGTCGGCTGGTGGCCGGACGGCTACGATCGCTTCACCAAGGCCATGAGCGCCCTGCACGCCTTGCGCGAGCAGATCGCCATGGACAATCGCCTGACCCTGGCGCCGTGGCTGGAAACGTATCTGCTGACGCAGATCTCCACCCAGCACGCACCGGATCTGATCGAACGGGTCGGCCAACTGGCGGCAGTAGGTCAGGCGTCGGTGGTATCGGGACAATTCACCCTGCAGAGCCGACTGCAACTGCGTGATTTGCGCAGCCGCATCGGTGATGCCCGGGAGCAGATGGTTAAAACCGCTAGCGTGCTCGAAGCACGGCTGCCCAGCGAGCTGCAAACCTGGGCCGGACAATACAGTGACAGCCTCAAACACCTCGACACAGGCCTCAAGGTTCTGGATGACGGAGTGTTCGGCGCCAGCATCACTCTGAGACCGGAAGAGTTCGAGCGCAGTCTGGACGCCCTGCTCGCCGACCTCGCTGCTTTGCGCCTGCAATCACTGGAGTCGCTGGATCAACGCCTGAACTACTACCACGACTCGGCCATCCGCCAGTTCACGATGGTCGCGAGCGTGTTCAGCCTCCTGCTACTGGCCGCGCTTTACCTGTTCACCTGCTTGCAGTCTTCGATCCGCCGCAGTGCCAGCGGAATCACCGTGCTTGCCGAGGCCTTGCGCGACGGCAATCTGAGCGTGCAGGTAGCGGTTCAGGGCCGGGATGAGCTTGCAGTGATCAGCACTGCGCTGAATGTCGCCGTGGTGCAGCTACGCGCCAGCCTGCAGGGGGTCGATCACGAGACCCTGCAATTGAGCAACGCAGTACAGACCCTCAATCATCATTCCAGTGGTGCCTTGGGTGAAGTCGAAGCCCAGCAATTGCAGATCAGCCAGATCGCCGCAGCAGCAACGCAACTGGCCGCGACCTCCCAAGGGGTGGCTCACAGTTGCGAACAGGCCTCTGACAGCGCTCAGCACACCCGACGCATTGCCACCGACAGCAGCCGTGACAGCCAGCGCACCACCGCGAGCATCCAGCAACTCAATCACCGCCTGAACGAGACGGCAGCGGCATTGGGCCGGGTCAGTGAGCAGGGGCAGCAGATCCAACTGGTGGTCGATACCATTCGCGGCGTTGCCGAGCAGACCAACCTGCTGGCACTCAACGCCGCCATCGAGGCAGCCCGTGCCGGTGAACAAGGGCGCGGCTTTGCGGTAGTGGCCGATGAAGTACGCAGCCTTTCGCAGCGCACCCAGTCTTCGACCGCGCAAATCGCCGGCACGGTCGACAGTTTGCGCAGTACGGTGAACGAAGCTGTCAGCCTGATGGAAGCTGCCTGCGGCCAGGCAGAGTCCGATGCCCACGCGGTCACAGGCCTGGGCGAACGGCTTGGGGAAATTGCCAGCGCCGTGCAAAGCGTTACCGATACCCTGGCGCAAATCGCCACGGCAGTGGAAGAACAGGCCTGTACCGCCGACGAGGTCAGCAGCAATATCCAGCAGGTCGACCAAGCCGCGGTGCGTTTGCTCGAAGGGGCTCGTGCGGTGAACCAGACAGCGGATACCTTGAGTCATGGCAGCAAGGCACTGAGCGACAACACCGGGCGATTCCGTTTGAGTTGAAACGAGTGTCCCGCTCTCCGATCGCCGCTTTCGCTGCTTTCGCCGCTGCTCAGGGGCAGATTTTGATAAACAATTGAAAGCGCAGAGAAATATTTTAGATTTATGCTTGACGCATCCCCGTTACCGGTGAATAATGCGCGCCACTTGGCTACATAGCTCAGTTGGTTAGAGCATAGCATTCATAATGCTGGGGTCCGGGGTTCAAGTCCCTGTGTAGCCACCAAGTACTAAAAACGGCTTACCGAAAGGTAGGCCGTTTTTTTATGCCTGCTGTTTATGCCGACTGTAGGAGCGAGCCTGCTCGCGATGGTCGTTAACGAATACGTGTGTTAGCTGGTTAAACGCGGCGCTCTTGAGCCCATCGCGAGCAGGCTCGCTCCTACACCGCCGGCAACGCCCGATCCCAGATCTGTCAGGTACGCAACCAAACCCTTGTGAAACCCCGTCGCCGCCACCGGAATTCTCTGACGGCTTCTGCGCCGGTTTGCACCCCTCCCTTTCGACCGATACAGTCCAGTGATCCTTTATCCAACGGACGGAGTGCCCCGCGTGTTCTCAGCCCCGCATTTGAGCCGCTTTCGCCTGTCAGCCCTGGCATTGATCGCCAGCGCACTGACCCTTGCCGCATGCCAGAACGCTTCGGCGCCGACTTTACCGTCCGCACCGGAAAGCGCCTCCGGTTACCGCACCGACCTGCGCACCCGCCACGCGGAGAAATACATGGCGGCAGCGGCCAACCCGTTGGCGGCCGAGGCTGGCCGGGAGATGTTGCGTCGGGGTGGTTCGGCCATCGATGCGGCGATTGCGATGCAGGCTGTGTTGACCCTGGTCGAACCGCAATCTTCGGGCATTGGCGGCGGCGCTCTGATCGTCCTCTGGGACGGAAAGTCCGTGCGCACCTACGATGGCCGCGAAACTGCACCGGCTGGCGCCACCGAGAAGCTTTTCCTGCAAGCCAACGGGCAACCGATGGAGTTTACCCAGGCGCAGATCGGCGGCCGCTCGGTGGGCACACCAGGGGTCTTGCGCGCCCTGGAGCTGGCCCATCGAAAACACGGGCGCCTGCCTTGGGCGCAATTGTTTGAACCGGCGATCAAACTCGCCAGGCAAGGCTTTGCCATTTCCCCACGCCTGCATCGATTAATTGCTGCAGACTCGTCCTTACGGCGCTCGCCGGAGATGGCGGCGTATTTCCTGAATGCCGATGGCAGCCCCAAGGCAGTCGGCACCAATCTGCAGAACCCGGCGCTGGCCGCGGTGCTCAAACGTATCGCCAACGAAGGTCCAGATGCCTTGTACACCGGCCCGGTCGCCGAGGAAATCGTGGCCAAGGTGCAGGGCCACGCCAACCCTGGCAGTCTTTCCCTGAACGATCTCAGCCGCTATCAGGCGAAGGAACGCGCACCTCTGTGCACCGACTACAAACGCTGGCAGGTTTGTGGCATGCCACCACCATCTTCAGGCGGGATCGCCTTGGCGCAGATCCTCGGCACGCTGCAGGCACTGGAGACTCGCGACAGGCATCTGGCCCTTGCAGCGCTGAAACCGGTCAAAACCAGCGCACCTGCCGGTAGCGAACCTGCACCTGAAGCCGTGCACCTGATCTCTGAAGCCGAGCGCCTGGCCTATGCCGACCGTGCGCAGTACGTGGCCGACTCCGACTACGTACCCGTTCCGGTCAAAGGCCTGATCGACCCGACCTACCTGGCCAGTCGCGCCGCCCTGATCGGCGAACGCAGCATGGGCACCGCCCGCCCCGGCACCCCGCCTGGCATTCAGGTGGCCTACGCGCCGGATCGCTCGCCTCTGCGCATTTCCACGTCGCAGGTGGTAGCCGTCGATGACGCCGGCGGTGCCGTGTCCATGACCACCACCATCGAATCGGCGTTCGGCTCGCACCTGATGGTGCAGGGCTTTCTGCTCAACAACGAACTGACTGACTTCTCGTTCATCCCCGAAGAAAACGGGCAGAAAGTCGCCAACCGCGTCGAGCCCGGCAAACGCCCCCGCTCGTCCATGGCGCCGACCCTGGTCTTCAATCGCCAGAGCGGTGAATTCCTCGCCACCATCGGATCGCCCGGCGGTTCGCAGATCATCGAGTACGTCGCCAAATCCACCATCGGCCTGCTCGACTGGAACCTGGATGCGCAAGCCGCCATCAACCTGCCCAACTTCGGCAGCCGCAACGGCCCGACTGAACTGGAGCTCGGTCAGTTCAGCCCGGGGCTGATTCAGGCGCTCAAAGACAAGGGGCACGTCGTGACCGAGATCGACATGACCAGCGGCACCCAGGCGATCGTTCGGCTGAAGGATGCCCAGGGCAAGGCGTCGCTGACGGGGGGCGCCGATCCCCGGCGTGAGGGACAGGCGTTAGGGGATTGAGTCGTATGCACGAACGAGAAAGGGCTTACCGGATGGCAGGCCCTTTTTTATGCAGGCCAAATCCTCATGGATTCTCCCACGGGCAAAGATCACCGTCCCCGCCTCCGCCGCCACGGCCCTTCACTCACACCACGCCGGTAGCCGGACATCCGGCGACGCTTGGGATTCGGTTTGCGAAGTAAACCGCGCTACCCGCACCCACCGCGCCCATCACTGCGCAGAACATCACGCAGATCCACGGACTCCATGGCATCAGACCAATGAGCAACAGCGGCGTAATGCTCGCCCAGGCGGCATAGGCGATGTTGTAGGTAAATGAAATGCCCGAGACCCGAATCCGCGCAGGGAACAGGCTGACCATCACCGAAGGCACCGCGCCGACTACCCCGCAAGCGAGCCCGGCCACCGCATAGGCTAGCCCGATCCAGTCACTGCCGAGAATCAGGCTGGAATAAAGTACGCCGATGCCCAGCGGCAGCAACAGGCTGTACAGCATCACGGTGCGCCAGGCGCCGATACGATCGACCAGCAACCCGGCGAGTACACAACCGATATTGAGAAACACGATGCCCAAGGCACTCAGGGCAAAGGTGTGGCTGGCGGTCATGCCGAAGGTTTTCTGCATCATGGTTGGAGTGATGACCACGAATACTACCACCGCCGAGGTCAGGACGCAGGTGAGGATCATGGCCGGTAATACGGCCAGGCGATGCTCACGCAAGACCGTACGCAGTGGCAACTCACCGGCCGCCTCGCGCCGCGCCTGCATGGCCATGAACACCGGGGTTTCGCTGAGCCAGCGACGCAACCAGACACCGATCACGCCGAATACGCCGCCCAGCAGGAATGGATAGCGCCAGGCGTAATCGAGAATTTGCTCCGGGGTAAATGCCTGCGCCAGAAAGGTCGCGGTCAATGCGCCGATCAGGTAGCCGAAGGTCAGCCCCGCCTGCAAAAAGCCCAGGGCATAACCGCGATGCCCCGCCGGGGCATGCTCGGCGACGAACACCCACGCACTCGGGACTTCACCACCCACTGCCGCCCCCTGCAAGATGCGCAGGAGCAACAGCAACAACGGTGCGAAATAGCCGATTTGCGCATAGGTCGGCATGATGCCGATCAGCAGGCAGGGCAGCGCCATCATCAGGATGCTCAGGCTGAAGACTTTCTTGCGCCCCAACCGGTCGGCGAAATGCGCCATCAGAATACCGCCCAATGGCCGCGCCAGATAACCGGTGACGAAAATCCCGAAGCTTTGCAGCAGGCGCAGCCATTCGGGCATTTCCGGGGGGAAGAACAACTGGCTGAGAGTGAGCGCGAAAAACACGAAGATGATGAAGTCGTAGATTTCCAGCGCCCCGCCGAGGGCGGCGAGCCCCAGGGTCTTGTAGTCCGAGCGGTTGAAGGGCGCCGGGCGCGAGTCGGTGTTGGCAGTCATGAAAAGAACTCTGGTGCGGGCAATAAACCAAGGCGCCCATGGTCTACGCAAAAGTGCCCATGGACAACCCGTTAGACCAAAGTCCCATAGCCACAAAACAGGCCCGCAAAAAAAATCGGGTTGAATTAAGGTTGGCGCCTTTCCAGACGGGCCTCACTCGCCCGAAGACCACAACAAACATAACAATACGAGGTACCCCCGTGGCCGCTGATATCGAAGATACCCGCTCTGCCCGCTTTGCCCTGCGCTGTTCAGGTTTTGCCGAACGCTGGTTCCCCGACTCCTGGGTGTTTGCCGCGCTGGCAGTGATTATCGTCGTCGTGGCTACCCTGGCCATGGGCGCCAAACCCACCGATGCCGCCGTGGCCTTCGGTGACGGCTTCTGGAGCCTGATTCCGTTCACCATGCAAATGGCGTTCGTGGTGATCGGTGGCTACGTGGTCGCGAGCTCACCACCTGCTGTGAAGCTGATCGACCGCCTGGCGAGGATCCCGAAAAACGGCCGTTCCGCCGTGGCTTGGGTGGCGGTGATATCCATGGTCGCGTCGTTGCTGAACTGGGGCCTGTCGCTGGTATTCGGCGGCTTGCTGGTGCGCGCCCTGGCCCGCCGTACCGACCTTAAAATGGACTACCGCGCCGCCGGTGCCGCTGTCTACCTGGGTCTCGGCGCAGTCTGGGCCCTGGGCCTGTCGTCGTCCGCAGCGCAATTGCAGGCCAACCCGGCCAGCCTGCCGCCGTCGATCCTGGCGATCACCGGTGTAATCCCATTCACCGAGACAATCTTTCTCTGGCAGTCCGGCGTGATGTTGCTGACCTTGATCATCGTTTCCGTGATCGTTGCCTACGCCACCGCCCCTGGCCCGAACACCGCACGAGACGCCAGCGCCTGCGGAGTGGACCCGAGCTTCAGCCTGCCACCGCTGCAACCGCGCACCCGACCCGGTGAATGGCTGGAATACAGTCCGCTTCTGATCATTCTGCTGGTGCTGCTGGCCGCCGGATGGCTGTTCCACGAGTTCTCGGTCAAACCGGCAATCACCGCGATTTCCGGGCTCAACACCTACAACTTCCTGTTCATCATGGTCGGCGCCCTGCTGCACTGGCGTCCGCGCAGCTTCCTTGATGCCGTATCCCGTGCAGTGCCAACTACCACGGGCGTGCTGATCCAGTTCCCGCTGTACGGCTCCATCGCCGCGCTGATGACCACGGTCAAAGGTGCCGATGCGCAGACCCTGGCCCATCACATCTCGACCTTTTTCGTCAGCATCGCGTCCCATGACACTTATGCACTGCTGATGGGCGTGTACTCGGCGATCCTCGGCTTCTTCATTCCGTCCGGCGGCGGCAAATGGATTATCGAAGCGCCGTATGTGATGCAAGTGGCGAACGACCTGAACTACCACCTGGGCTGGGCCGTACAGATCTACAACGCCGCAGAAGCCCTGCCCAACCTGATCAACCCGTTCTACATGCTGCCATTGCTGGGCGTGCTGGGGTTGAAGGCGCGGGACCTGATCGGTTTCTCGTTCGTACAGTTGCTGGTGCACACACCGCTGGTACTGGTGTTGCTGTGGGCACTGGGGACGACACTGACGTATACCCCGCCAGTGATGCCGTAAGCGAAAGCTGATTGCACCTGCTGCGCGCGGGTGCAATCAGCCTTTGATCAGAAGTTTGTAAGCCTTACTGCGCCTCGACCGGGCGCAGGCGATACTGCGGCGGCAGTTGCTCGAAGCCGCTGATGGTGGTGTTCAGGCTTTTCCAGCGACCGTCCTTGATGCCGTAGATGCAACCGTGGATCGACAGGCTCTGCCCGCGATGCCAGGCATTTTGCACAATGCTGGTATGGGCGACGTTGGCCACTTGCTGGATCACGTTGAGTTCGCAGAGGCGGTCGACCTGCTCCTCTTCGGTGGCCAGTTTGGCGAGCTCTTCGCGCTTTTCGTAGTAGAGATCGCGGATCGAACGCAGCCAGCCGTCGATCAGGCCGAACTGGCGATCCTGCATCGAAGCACGCACGCCGCCGCAACCATAGTGACCGGTCACGAGGATGTGTTTGACCTTGAGCACATCAACCGCGTACTGAATCACCGACAGGCAATTGAGGTCGGTGTGCAGCACCACGTTGGCCACATTGCGGTGTACGAACAGATCGCCCGGCAGCATGCCGACGATCTCGTTGGCCGGCACCCGGGCGTCGGAACAACCGATCCACAGGAATTCCGGAGTCTGTTGGCGGGCCAGCTTGGCGAAGAAGTCAGGATCTTCCTTAGTGATTGCGTCAGCCCAGCGCTCGTTGTTATCAATCAGATCTTGTAATTCGTTCATGGGATGTAGCCTCGTGAATGATGCGCAGCTTTGACAGACAACCGTCCGTCGGGGTCACGTGCGTGAGTGGAAAATGTCCCTGATTTCTATCTCGGCTCCACGCCGGTGGAATTCTCATGAGTACGGTGGGTCCACCCTTGTAAGGCCCACAGTATATGAGGAATTGCCATGACTGATTCACGACGTCCATACGATGCGGTGCAACCTGAGCCCATCGATGACAACGAAGATCGCATGGGTTCGATGCATGAGCTGGATTTTGACGAAGAAGAACCCAGCGCCAGGATCGGTGATGAATTGCCAGAGGGCGAGCGTGAGCAGCTTATGCCCCGCCAGCGCGTTATTGAAGCCGGCATGACCGGTGCCTCGACCGATGACCATGAACCCACCGATGACGACATGAGCCCGCAAACCCTGATCCGCGAAGACGGGGCGCGAGATGCCCGTGAAGCAGGCGAAGATGGTCGGGCCGATTGGGACTTGAGCGTGGTTGATGAAGACGATATCGGCGGAGGTAACGGGCTGGATGAGGCGGAGATGGCGCAGCGGGATCCGCTTGATCGCAAGCGTTGATTGTTGGCACCAGTGAGGGCGTCATCGCGGGCGAGCCCGCGATGCTTTCTGGTTCAATCCACCAAGGTACAGGCCATCACCACCGCATCTTCGCGCCCACCCACCGCCGGATAGTAATCACGGCGCCGACCGATCTCATTGAAACCATATCGCTCATACAGTTTGAACGCCGCGGTATTGCTGTCACGCACTTCCAGAAAGCACTCCCGCGCATCGGCCTTGTAGGCAATCGCCATCAGATGTTCAAGCAAGGTCAGCCCCAGGCCACGTCCCTGGTTTTCCGGCTTGACGGTAATGTTCAGCAGATGTGCCTCATCGAGGATGATCTGCACCACCCCGTGCCCCACCTGCTGCTGGCCTTCGAACATCAGCCAGATCTGATACTTGCCCAGGCCGTCGAGGAATATCCCGCGGGTCCAGGGATGGCTATACGCCGCGTACTCGATTTTCAGCACGGGCTCCAGGTCCGCCTCGGTCATCGGGCGGAACGATACAGCGTCACTCATTCGATTCTTTCCAGCGCGCCATCAGCCGACGCATGGCTTGCCAGACATCAGCCTTACGCTGTGGCTCTTCCATTAATGATTCCAGGCCAGGCAACGCCCACGCCGAGCCCAGCCCTTCGATTTGCAACTCGCGGTTGAACGCCTCGGCATCCGCCTCACCGGCAAACCGTACCGCGGGCAGGCCGATCAACCACAGACAGACACAGGGTGACTCTTCCATTCGCACGCTAAGGAAGCCTTGCACAAAATCACGGGCCGCTTCCGGCCCTTGATCCATCGAGCCCCGGGCCAGCAGGGGCCAGCGCACCGGCTCGCCAACGATTTGCGGGCTGTCCGGCAGGCCGGCTGCGCGCAGCATGTCTTTGAGCAGCAGGTAAGCCGGATCGCGGGTCTGGAAGGATTCGCCTGTGGGTAACTCCACCAGCAGCAGGCAGCGGCCGGCCCGCAGCAATTGCAGGGCAAAACGGGGAGGCGGCACCACCGGCGCCTTGACCACGACCGGGGCCAGCTCTTCTTCAGGCTTGGCGCCCGTGCGCGTGCTGGCCAGTGAAGGACGAGGCACTTCGATCTTCGCCCGCTCAACTGGCGCGGCAGTCGGCTCGGCGGCTGTTTTGGCCACAGGCACAGGCGTCGCTGCAGGAGTCAGCGGCACGACGACCAGCGGCTCTGGTATCTCAAGCAGCTCGGGCCGCGACGGCGCAGCAAAGGGCAATTCGGTGCGCGGAAGCCAATTGACCACCTGCATGGCGGCCAGATAAGCGCGACGACGGGACTCGATAAGCAAAGGTCGGCCACTTGTGGATAACTGATAGTGCGCCGATTCTACCGCCCTTCGCTGAAGATCGCCCGCAGTTGATCGATTGGCTTCACCGATAGTCCACTTATGAAAAATGGCGACAGCCTGTCCCGAGAGTGAATCGCATTGCTCCCGATGCAGTACAATCGCCGCTTTTAATCGCCAAGCAGCCGGCCATTCCGATGATCGAACCCAAGCGCGTCTTGCGCGCCCTCGCTGAACACTGGGCACTTCTGGAGCCACTGTGCGAGCACTTCGACCAAGGCACACTGAGCCTGAACGAACTGCGCACGCAACTGGCCGCCCAGCAACTCGACAGTACGCCGCAGGACATCACCAGCCTGCTGGACGTGTGGATCCGCCTCGATATCCTGGTTCCGGTGGCGAAAAGCCCGAACCGCTTCGAACTCAATGCGCAGATCCACGACTTCCTCGCCTACCTGCGCCGTGAGCACCGTCTGGGTCTGTGCCTGGAGATTGAAGCTTACCTGCGCCACCTCGAACGCCTGGCCGGTTACATCCAGGACGCTTTCGACATCCGCGATGGCAACGACCTGGCGCGCCAGTTGCGCCTGCTCGACATGCGCGTTCGCGACGTTTTGAAGAAGCTCGACAACGACGAACAGGCCTTGGTAGCCGTCGCCGAACGGGCGAAAACCAGCGACCGGCAGATCCCGCTGCGTCAGCGTTATGCTGAAGTGCTGGCGACCTGGGACGAATACGTCGAGCCTATGATTGATCTGGTGAACGCCGATGGCGCCTTCGAACAAGGCGTGCGCAAGGTCGAAACCGTGCTGCTGAAGATGCTCAGCGAGCAGCAACGCCTGGGCCATCTGGTCGATGATGACATGCTGCTGCGCACCCACGCGCGCATCCTCGAAATGCAGACCAGCGCCCAGTTGACCCTGCGTCACGCCCGCGAGCTGCTGCTGCCGCTGCGTGAAGAAGCGCGACGCCACAACGCCGTGACCCGTGGCGCAGCACTGGCCTTGTCGGCCATTCGCCGTAAAGGCATCGATGCTGTGCCGCAAGCCGCGATGCCGATGTTCACCCGCCCGCAAAGTACCTTCCTCGGCAGTGCCAGCCAGGTCGAAGCCTACGTTTATGCCCTGGCCCATTTCGAACCGAAACCGGCGCGTTTCCCCAAGGCTCACAAGACCCAGAAAGGTGAAGCCCCGCGCGCGCCTCGTACCGTTCGGGAAATGCTCGAGCGCTGCGAGGACGCCCTGCCGATGCCGGACCTGATGACCTGGCTGCTGGAGCAGGAACCGGACGGCGCCACCGACGAATTGCTGTACTGGTTCTCGCGCCTGTCCCGGGAAAAACGCTTCCGGCGCGAGCGTCTGGAACGTCGCGAGTACCACACACACGAGCACCAGGTCAGCCTGCGCTCCTTCGCCCTGCTCTCGGTCGGCGACGACGCCATCGAGAATTCTGCGAGCACCCCCAATGCATCTTGATCTTTCCGAACTGTCCCAGCTGGCACCGATCTTTCGCGAGCTGTTCAAGGGTTACCACGTCAGCCGCCGCGACCCGGAGCTGTACGCACAGTTGTCGAATTTCCAGGACCAGTACCGCACGCTGTTCAAGGCCCTGGGCTTCGAACTGGTCTGCGACACCCGTGGCTTCTACTACTTCGTGCCGGACCTCGCCGCCGCGGCGGTGAACAAGACTGCCCAGCGTCTGGCGCTGTTCACCTTCATCCTCGTCGAGCACCTGGCCGATCAGGGCCGCGACCCGATCGCGGTGCTCGACGGCGGCAGCCTCGGTCGCGATGAGTTGCCGTCGCTGCTGGAAAAGTACCGCGACCTGTTCATCCAGGCCGAAGTGCAGACCCAGGAAGAACTCGAAGAAAAAATCATGCGCCGCATGACCCAGCTCGGTTTCGCCGGCGAAGAAAATGGCGTGTACCGTTTCCTGCCGCCGATGCACCGCTTCCTCGATGTCTGCCTGTCGGTACAGCAGGACCGTGACCTGGCGGCCAGCCTGCATAGCGTGCTGCCATTGCCGGTGCCTGTGCTGATCGACGAAGACAGCGACGAAAAACTGCTGCAGACCGACGACCCGCTGGACCTCAGTGAATTCGAGGGTGAAAGCGAAGAAGACGCTTTGGCCCGTGCCATCGCCGAAGAACAGGAGCTCGACGCATGAGCAATGAACGTTACGGCATCCGCCGCTTTGCTCTTCTGAACACCGCCGGCTACAGCCTTGGCCTGTTTCCGCTGGAAGAGCCGCTGTCAGTCTACGGCGCGAACAACCTCGGTAAATCCGCTTCGATCAACGCCCTGCAGTTCCCGATCCTGGCGCGCATGTCGGACATGAGTTTCGGCAAATACAGCCTGGAACAATCCCGGCGCTTCTATTTCGCATCGGATACCAGCTACATCCTGGTCGAAGTGAACCTGCCCCACGGCCCGCACGTGATAGGTGTGGTCGGTCGCGGCCCGGGTGGCGGCTTCGGTCACCAGTTCTTTGCCTATGCTGGCAAGCTGGACCTGGCCCATTACCAGAAAAACGATACCTGCCTGCGCCAGAAGGAACTGTTCACCAACCTTGAGCGCGAAGGCCTCAAAGCCTATGAGCTCAAACCGGATGAACTGCGCCGCCTGCTGGTTGGCGGTCACACTTCGATCCCGCTGGACCTGACGCTGATCCCGCTGCGCTCCACCAGCGAGCAAAGCCTGAAGACCTTCCGTGCGCTGTTCATCAACCTGCTGCACATGCGCGAGATCACTGCGGCCAAGCTCAAGCAGCTGTTCCTCGATGCCTTCGAGCACAGCCTGCGTTCCGGCAGCGTCGATTACATCGCCGCCTGTGAAGAGGCCTTCCGCGACGTGCGCCGCATGGAGCAGGACTACAACTCGCTGGTCGCCGCCGGCCCGTTGGTCGAAGCCTTGGCCAATGGCGTGAAGCAGCGCGACATCCTGCGCGGCAAACTGCACCGGATCTCGCCACTGCTCGACTCCCTGCTGGGTACCTGGTCGGATTACGCCAGCGCGCGCAAGGAAGAGCTGACCATTCAGGCCGAGCACTACCGCAACGAGCAGGACGCCCTGCAAAACGATCAGCGCGGTGGCACCCAAGAGTTGATGCGTCTGGAACGGGAAATCACCGGCATCCAGCGCTGGCTTGGCGAACTGTCAGTGCTCAAGCATCGCTTCGCATTGGTCGATGACGTCAAGGTGCTGGAGCAGCAGCTGCTGGCAGCCAAGGACGCCCACGACGAACTGGCCGGTGCGTTGGCCCAGTCGCGGCAGTTCTCTGCCGAAGACCTCGAAGAGCGTTTGCGCGATCTGGAAAAACGCCTGAAATCGGTGAAGCAACAACTCGATCACGCCGACAACAATAGCTACGCCCGACTGCGCGAAGAGTTCTCGCAGCAAGATGTCGAACGCCTGATGCGCCTGTTCAACAGCGCACTGTTCAGCCTGCCGCTGGGCGAACACGGCATCACGCTGGACGAGGACGGTCAGTGGGTCAAATCCATGGAATTGATCCTCGACGGCTTCAAAGGCGAACGCTTCGAAGTGCCGGGCCTGTCCATCGACATCTCGCACATCGAGCCGCCAGCGCTGCAGGCGTTGGCTGACCGCGCAGCGTTGCGCGATCAGAAAGAGCGTCTGGACAAAGAACTCAAGCAACTCAAGACCCAACAGGCCGTGGCCGCCGACCGCGCCGCGAGCAAAACCCAGACCGAAGCGCTGTACCAGCAGGTGCTGGACGCGCAGAAAGCCCTGGAAGATTTCCGCCGCGCCCAAACCCTGAGCGCCGAAGAAGGCGACAAGCTGGAACAGCTGGCGCAGATGGAGGCGGCCCAGGACGAATTGAAGCGTTCCAGCGACGCCTTCACCGAACGCGTCCAGCAATTGTCGGCCAAGCTGCAACTGGTCGGGCGGCAGATCGGCGACATGGAAGCCAAGCAACGCACCCTCGATGACGCTCTGCGCCGTCGTCAGCTGCTGCCGGCGGATCTGCCGTTCGGTACGCCGTTCATGGACCCGGTCGACGACTCCATGGACAACCTGCTGCCACTGCTCAACGACTATCAGGACAGCTGGCAAGGCCTGCTGCGCGCCGACGGGCAGATCGAAGCCCTGTACGCACAGGTACGCCTCAAGGGCGTGGCCAAGTTCGACAGCGAAGACGACATGGAGCGCCGTCTGTCACTGCTGATCAACGCTTATGCGCACCGTACTGATGAAGCCCTGACCCTGGGCAAGGCCCGTCGTGCGGCGGTGACCGACATCGCCCGGACCCTGCGCAACATTCGCAGCGACTACGACAGCCTTGAACACCAGCTGGCGCTGTTCAACCGCGAGATCAACAAGCGGCAGGTGTCCAACCTGCAGAGCTTCCGCATCGTCCTTGCGCCGAACAAGGAAGCGCTCAAGCACATCGACCAGATCATCCACAGCGCGGGCCAGTATGAAGAAGGCGAAACCCTGTCCGTCTTCGACCTGAGCCAGAGCGCCGAGCAGGACAACAAGAACGAAGAGGCCAAGGAGTACCTGGCGCGACTGGTGGCGGCCAACCACAACCAGCTCGGTCTCAAGGATCTGTTCGAGCTGGCGTTCGAGATCACCAAGGTCAACGGTCAGCCGGTGATTCATACCGACATCGACGGCGCTGCCTCCAACGGCACCACCATGACCATCAAGGCGCTGACCAACATGTACTTGTTGCTGCACTTGATGGACCGTGACCAGGCCGGTCGCGTACGTCTGCCCTACTACCTCGACGAAGCTGCGGACATCGATGAGAAAAACCAGGCGGCGTTGCTGGAAACCAGCTTGCAACTGGGCTTCGTGCCGATCCTGGCCAGTGTGAAGCCGCAGGTCTGCGCCAGTGTCGCCATCGATCTGGAAGGCGGCAGCGGACCGGCCGGCATCTACATCGACGAGGCGGACTGGAAGTACATTCGTCGGCATGATCAGGTGAAGGCGACTGTTAACGAACAGGCGGATGAGCCGGAGCTGGATGCGGTTTGAGTTGAACCGTTAGATACGAAAAAGGCCGCGTTCCAATGGATCGCGGCCTTTTTCATTTTGGGCACATGCTTGGGGCTTTCAGTGAGTTTGATGGCCTCTTCGCGGGCAAGCCCGCTTGTATGTTTAGACTTGAAGGGGTGGGTGGGACTAAAGCCTCGCTTCTGACTCTGACCAGTACAGACCGTGGGAGACATCGTCCCACCCCTTCACCTAATGCGCCGATAAGGAATGCATCGNGCAAGCCCGCTTGTATGTTTAGACTTGAAGGGGTGGGTGGGACTAAAGCCTCGCTTCTGACTCTGACCAGTACAGACCGTGGGAGACATCGTCCCACCCCTTCACCTAATGCGCCGATAAGGAATGCATCGGCTCGGACCGACGATAGAAGCAAGCCAGCGCAACGGTGAACCCCAACAAGCCTTTAAACCGTAGCTCGGAGGATGGGCCATGACAATCTCGAATTCGCAGGTGGTCGTTGGTGTGGAYGTCGCAAAGGCCGAGATCGTTGTCTATCGAGCCGATCAGCAGAAAACCCAGGTTGTTACAAACGAGCGCTCTGCTCTCAAGCAGTGGCTTAAGAAGTTGCCTGCAAACAGCGCCATCGCACTYGAGGCGACCAATACCTATCACCTTGATGCAACGGAAATGGCCCATGAGATGGGCCATGACGTTTACGTCATTGATGGCTCTCGGCTCAACCGATATCGCGATGGAATAGGTATTCGAGCTAAAACAGATGCCCTGGATGCAGTGCTATTGGCGCGCTATCTGAGCAAGGAGTCCGACCGGCTACGAATCTGGAACCCRCCGCCCAAGGCTTACACACAACTCAAAAGCGTGCTGCGCCGCAGGGCCGAACTCGTTCAGCATCGAGTTGCGCTCAAGCAAAGCTGGAAAGATGAACCCTTGCTCAAGGAGGCGCTGGCGAACTATYTGGCCAATATTGAGCGGACTGAAAAAGACATCCAGTCGCTCTTGAGGAGCATCATCAGTGAAGCGGGCATGGACGCTCAGGTAAAACGCTGTCAAGCCGTTGAGGGGGTAGGTGTACTGACAGCCACSGCAGCGGTAACCGCCTTCATGCGTGGGGARTTTTCTGACAGTGACGGCTACATTGCTTTTCTGGGGATGGATCCACGAGTCAGGCAATCAGGCAAAAAAGATCAGCGACGCTGCTTATCCAAACGAGGYGACTCGGAGTTTCGACGTCTATTTCATAACAGTGCCATGGCCGCAAGCCGTTCTGCGACCTGGAAACCTTACTACCAAAGCTATTTGGCGCGAGGTCTGAAAGGAACTGAGGCGCTGGTGATACTTGCCAGAAAATTAGCTCGGGTATTGTTTGCCTTGATGAAAAACCAAAGCGAATACAAGCCAAATTCTATG